>NZ_CP080030.1:0-55387 GCF_019382755.1 Pseudomonas sp. Colony2
GTTTCATGGCGTGTTACCTGGTTCGTCCACAACGGCCGGAATGGCCCCCGTTTTAAGAGACCGGCGATTCTAGAGAAAGCAAGCCTCTAGGTCAATTTCCAACCAGCTTTTCCTTTAATTAGATATCTGGAGGCCTGCGGACCGAATCCGGGCGATTCGCCTTTCACGAGCAATGCCATAGATATAAAAATAAAGAAGGAAGTTATTTAAAGCTTTTCTGTAAAGCTTATAAAAGCTAGGCACCCCATCTTCTGTGGATAACTGCCTTGAGGCCATATTCTACGGGCTGTACAGAGAATGACAACACGGGGGAGAAACGGTGCTCTGCCTGTGCTGCGCTATCGGATAAGCTGTGTGTGGAATGGCTAGTTATCCACAGGCCAGTTACCCACAGACTTTCGACCCCACTTGTACAACGAGCTTAGGGGCGCTTATCCACAGAGCTTATGCACAGACCATTTGTCGCCTTTTTTACGGTTAAGGCATTGATTCTTGGCGCCCTGTGAGCAACCTACATGTGGATAAGTGGGCGGCTGGCCGCTACAATGGCGGCTGTTTTTGCCTCACCGGCTTTCAACTTAGGGGATATCCGTGTCAGTGGAACTTTGGCAGCAGTGCGTGGAGCTTTTGCGCGATGAGCTGCCTGCCCAGCAATTCAACACCTGGATCCGTCCGCTACAGGTCGAAGCCGAAGGCGACGAGTTGCGTGTCTACGCACCCAATCGTTTTGTTCTCGACTGGGTCAACGAGAAATACCTGAGCCGCGTTCTCGAATTACTCGATGAACATGGCAACGGGCTTGCTCCGGTGCTCTCCTTATTAATAGGCAGCAAACGTAGCTCGGCACCTCGTGCTGCGCCGAATGCACCGTTGGCAGCCAGTGCCTCCCAGGCTCAGGCCGCTGCGGCACCTGTTAATAACTCGCCAGCCCCGGCCGCCCAGACGCCTTCGAAATCCTCGTCGCAGAAAAACGCGCCTATAAATGAAGAGCCGTCCCGCGACAGCTTTGACCCAATGGCCGGCGCCAGCTCACAACAGGCCCCGGTTCGTGCCGAACAGCGCACCGTCCAGGTAGAGGGTGCGCTCAAGCACACCAGCTATCTGAACCGCACGTTCACCTTTGAGAACTTTGTCGAAGGTAAATCCAACCAGCTGGCCCGCGCGGCTGCCTGGCAGGTCGCCGACAATCCCAAGCACGGTTACAACCCGCTCTTCCTTTATGGTGGCGTTGGCTTGGGTAAAACTCACTTGATGCACGCCGTGGGTAACCACCTATTAAAGAAGAACCCGAATGCCAAGGTCGTGTACCTGCACTCGGAGCGCTTCGTGGCCGATATGGTCAAGGCGTTGCAGCTCAACGCCATCAACGAGTTCAAGCGGTTCTACCGTTCCGTTGATGCCTTGCTGATCGATGACATTCAATTCTTCGCCCGCAAGGAACGTTCCCAGGAAGAGTTTTTCCACACGTTCAACGCGTTGCTCGAAGGTGGCCAGCAGGTCATCCTGACCAGTGACCGTTATCCGAAGGAAATCGAAGGCCTGGAAGAGCGCCTGAAGTCGCGCTTCGGCTGGGGCCTGACCGTAGCGGTAGAACCGCCGGAGCTTGAAACCCGCGTCGCGATCCTGATGAAAAAGGCCGACCAGGCCAAAGTCGACCTGCCGCACGACGCCGCGTTCTTTATCGCCCAGCGCATTCGCTCCAACGTGCGTGAACTGGAAGGCGCACTCAAGCGGGTCATCGCTCACTCGCACTTCATGGGGCGTGACATCACCATCGAGCTGATTCGCGAATCCCTGAAAGACCTGCTGGCGTTGCAAGACAAGCTGGTGAGTGTGGATAACATCCAGCGCACCGTGGCCGAGTATTACAAGATCAAGATTTCCGACCTGCTGTCCAAGCGCCGTTCGCGCTCGGTAGCACGTCCCCGCCAGGTAGCGATGGCGCTCTCCAAAGAGCTGACCAACCACAGCCTGCCGGAAATTGGTGATGTGTTTGGCGGTCGCGACCACACCACGGTCTTGCACGCGTGCCGCAAGATCAACGAACTTAAGGAATCCGACGCGGATATTCGCGAGGACTACAAGAACCTGCTGCGTACACTGACTACTTGATGAACACCAGCGCAGCTTATTAAGGCAAGGGACTAGACCATGCATTTCACCATTCAACGCGAAGCCCTGTTGAAACCCCTGCAACTGGTCGCAGGCGTCGTCGAGCGCCGACAGACCTTGCCGGTGCTTTCCAACGTATTGCTGGTTGTCGAAGGCCAGCAATTGTCCTTGACCGGTACCGACCTGGAAGTCGAGCTGGTCGGTCGCGTCCAGCTCGAAGAGCCCGCCGAACCCGGCGAGATCACCGTGCCGGCGCGCAAGCTGATGGACATCTGCAAAAGCCTGCCCAACGACGCGCTGATCGACATCAAGGTTGATGAGCAAAAGCTGGTGGTCAAGGCCGGTCGCAGCCGTTTCACCCTGTCGACCTTGCCGGCCAACGACTTCCCGACCGTGGAAGAAGGCCCAGGCTCGCTGACCTGCAGCCTGGAACAAAGCCGACTGCGCCGTTTGATCGAGCGCACCAGTTTCGCCATGGCCCAGCAGGACGTGCGTTATTACCTTAACGGCATGCTGCTGGAAGTCTCCGAAGGCATCATCCGCGCCGTAGCCACCGACGGTCACCGACTGGCCATGTGCTCGATGAAAGCCGATATCGGTCAGCCGGATCGCCACCAGGTGATCGTGCCGCGTAAAGGTATTCTGGAGCTCGCGCGCCTGCTGACTGAGCCGGATGGCAGTGTCAGTATCGTGCTGGGCCAGCACCACATCCGCGCGACCACTGGCGAGTTCACCTTCACTTCCAAGCTGGTTGACGGCAAGTTCCCGGATTACGAGCGCGTTCTGCCTAAAGGCGGCGACAAGCTGGTGATCGGTGATCGTCAGGCCCTGCGTGAAGCGTTCAGCCGTACCGCTATTCTTTCCAACGAGAAATACCGTGGTATCCGCCTGCAATTGGCCAACGGCCAACTGAAAATCCAGGCGAATAACCCTGAGCAGGAAGAAGCGGAAGAAGAAGTGGGCGTCGACTACAACGGCGGCAACCTGGAAATCGGCTTCAACGTCAGCTACCTGCTGGACGTGCTGGGCGTGATGACCACTGAACAGGTTCGCCTGATTCTGTCTGACTCCAACAGCAGCGCCCTGGTACAAGAATCCGACAACGATGACTCGGCTTACGTTGTCATGCCGATGCGCCTGTAATCATGTTCAGCAGAAGCTAGATGTCCCTCAGTCGCGTCTCGGTCACCGCGGTGCGCAATTTGCACCCGGTGACCTTCTCCCCCTCCCCCCGCATCAATATCCTCCACGGCGCCAACGGCAGTGGCAAAACCAGCGTGCTGGAAGCCATTCACCTGCTGGGGCTCGCTCGTTCCTTTCGCAGTGCCCGCTTGTTACCGGTGATTCAGTACGAACAACTGGCGTGCACAGTATTTGGCCAAGTCGAATTGGCCGAAGGCGGTCATAGCAGCCTGGGGATTTCTCGTGATCGTCAGGGGGAGTTTCAAATCCGCATCGATGGGCAGAATGCTCGCAGTGCTGCGCAGCTGGCAGAAATCCTGCCACTGCAACTGATCAACCCGGACAGCTTCCGCTTGCTGGAAGGCGCGCCAAAAATCCGCAGGCAATTCCTCGATTGGGGAGTGTTCCACGTGGAACCGCGTTTCATGGCCACTTGGCAGCGCCTGCAGAAGGCCCTGCGGCAGCGGAACTCATGGCTGCGGCATGGTACACTTGACGCCGCTTCACAAGCTGCTTGGGACCGGGAACTGTGCCTGGCCAGCGCTGAAATAGATGAATACCGCCGCGCCTATATCAAAGCCTTGAAACCAGTCTTTGAGCAGACCTTGAGCGAGTTACTTGAACTCGAGGGGCTGACGTTGAGCTACTACCGTGGTTGGGACAAAGACCGGGAACTGAGTGCAGTGCTCGCGACGTCCTTGCAACGGGATCAGCAAATTGGTCACACCCAGGCCGGACCACAACGGGCTGATTTGCGCCTTAGATTGGGCGCACATAATGCTGCGGATATCTTGTCCCGCGGTCAGCAGAAGTTGGTGGTCTGCGCTTTGCGTATCGCCCAGGGGCATCTGGTTAGCCAGGCCCGGCGCGGGCAATGTATTTATCTGGTGGATGACTTGCCGTCCGAACTGGACGAGCAGCACCGCCGCGCGTTATGCCGCTTGTTGGAAGACTTACGCTGCCAGGTGTTTATCACCTGTGTAGACCACGAATTATTGAGGGAAGGCTGGCAGACGGAAACGCCAGTCGCTTTGTTCCACGTGGAACAAGGCCGTATCACCCAGACCCACGACCATCGGGAGTGAAGGCATGAGCGAAGAAAATACGAATACGTACGACTCGACCAGCATTAAAGTGCTTAAAGGTTTGGATGCCGTACGCAAACGTCCCGGTATGTACATCGGTGATACCGATGATGGCAGCGGTCTGCACCACATGGTGTTCGAGGTGGTCGATAACTCGATCGACGAAGCTTTGGCCGGTCACTGCGACGACATCAGCATCATCATCCACCCGGACGAATCCATCACCGTACGCGACAACGGTCGCGGCATTCCGGTAGATGTGCATAAAGAAGAAGGCGTTTCGGCGGCAGAGGTCATCATGACCGTGCTCCACGCCGGCGGTAAGTTCGACGATAACTCCTATAAAGTATCCGGCGGTTTGCACGGTGTAGGTGTTTCGGTAGTAAACGCCCTTTCTGAAGAGCTGATCCTGACTGTACGTCGTAGCGGCAAGATCTGGGAACAGACTTACGTTCATGGTGTTCCACAGGAACCGATGAAAATCGTCGGTGACAGCGAAAGCACTGGTACGCAGATTCACTTCAAGCCTTCGGCTGAAACCTTCAAGAACATCCATTTCAGCTGGGACATTCTGGCCAAGCGGATTCGTGAACTGTCTTTCCTGAACTCCGGTGTGGGTATCGTTCTCAAGGACGAACGCAGCGGCAAGGAAGAGCTGTTCAAGTACGAAGGCGGTCTGCGTGCGTTCGTTGAATACCTGAACACCAACAAGACCGCGGTCAATCAGGTGTTCCACTTCAACATCCAGCGTGAAGACGGCATCGGCGTAGAAATCGCCCTGCAGTGGAACGACAGCTTCAACGAGAACCTGTTGTGCTTCACCAACAACATTCCTCAGCGCGATGGCGGTACTCACCTGGTGGGTTTCCGTTCTGCACTGACGCGTAACCTGAACACCTACATCGAAGCGGAAGGCTTGGCGAAGAAACACAAAGTCGCCACCACCGGTGACGATGCCCGCGAAGGCCTGACCGCCATTATCTCGGTCAAGGTTCCGGATCCGAAGTTCAGCTCCCAGACCAAAGACAAGCTGGTGTCCTCCGAAGTGAAGACAGCGGTCGAACAGGAAATGGGCAAGTACTTCTCCGACTTCCTGCTGGAAAACCCGAACGAAGCCAAGCTGGTTGTCGGCAAGATGATCGACGCAGCACGGGCTCGTGAAGCGGCGCGTAAAGCCCGTGAGATGACGCGTCGTAAAGGTGCGCTGGATATCGCCGGCCTGCCGGGCAAACTGGCTGACTGCCAGGAGAAAGACCCTGCCCTCTCCGAACTGTACCTGGTGGAAGGTGACTCTGCTGGCGGTTCCGCCAAGCAGGGTCGCAACCGTCGCACCCAGGCCATCCTGCCGTTGAAGGGTAAGATCCTCAACGTCGAGAAGGCGCGTTTCGACAAGATGATTTCCTCGCAGGAAGTCGGCACCTTGATCACCGCCCTGGGCTGTGGCATCGGCCGCGATGAGTACAACATCGACAAGCTGCGCTACCACAACATCATCATCATGACCGATGCTGACGTTGACGGTTCGCACATCCGCACCCTGCTGCTGACGTTCTTCTTCCGTCAGTTGCCGGAGTTGATCGAGCGTGGCTACATCTACATCGCCCAGCCGCCGTTGTACAAAGTGAAAAAAGGCAAGCAAGAGCAATACATCAAAGACGACGACGCCATGGAAGAGTACATGACGCAGTCGGCCCTGGAAGATGCGAGCCTGCACTTGAACGACGAAGCCCCGGGCATCTCCGGTGAAGCGTTGGAGCGCCTGGTAAACGACTTCCGCATGGTGATGAAGACCCTCAAGCGTTTGTCGCGCCTGTACCCCCAGGAGCTGACCGAGCACTTCATCTACCTGCCATCCGTCAGCCTGGAGCAGTTGGGTGATCATGCCCACATGCAGGCTTGGTTGGCCCAGTACGAAGTCCGCCTGCGTACCGTTGAAAAATCCGGCCTGGTCTACAAAGCCAGCCTGCGTGAAGACCGTGAACGTAACGTCT
This sequence comes from Pseudomonas sp. Colony2, assembly GCF_019382755.1. Lineage (NCBI taxonomy): Bacteria > Pseudomonadati > Pseudomonadota > Gammaproteobacteria > Pseudomonadales > Pseudomonadaceae > Pseudomonas > Pseudomonas sp. Colony2. The sequence continues at coordinate 6,371 of NZ_CP080030.1, forward strand.
GGCTGCCAGAGGTCGAACTGATCTCCCACGGCCTGTCGAACTACGTCACCTTCAACCGCGACTTCTTCGGCAGCAACGACTACAAGACGGTTGTTACCCTCGGCGCGCAACTGAGCACCCTGCTGGACGACGGTGCTTACATTCAGCGTGGCGAGCGCAAGAAAGCGGTCAAAGAGTTCAAGGAAGCCCTGGACTGGTTGATGGCGGAAAGCACCAAGCGCCATACCATTCAGCGATACAAAGGTCTGGGCGAAATGAACCCGGATCAACTGTGGGAAACCACCATGGACCCAGCCCAGCGTCGCATGCTGCGCGTGACCATCGAAGACGCCATTGGCGCGGACCAGATCTTCAACACCCTGATGGGTGATGCGGTCGAGCCTCGTCGTGACTTCATTGAGAGCAATGCCCTGGCGGTTTCCAACCTGGACTTCTGATCAGGTTGCAGCGCAAAAACAAAAAAGGCCAACGCTTAGCGTTGGCCTTTTTTATGGGCTGGATATGAGCATTTTATAAATGCTCCACGTGGAACATCTCAGTCCTCGGAAGCCGCCGTCACACTCTCCAACCGATATCCGTACCCATAGATCGTCAGCAACTGCCAACCCCGATCCGCCGTCAGCCCGAGCTTATTCCGCAGCCGATAAATATGCGTATCCAGCGGCCGCGACGACACCATCTCCTCATGGGTCCAGAACCGTTCATACAGGTACTCTCGAGACAGCGGCCGCGCCAGGTTCTCAAACAGGCACCGCGCCAGGCGGTATTCGCGCTCCGTCAGGCTGATGGGTTTTCCCGCCCTGCTCACCGTGAGTTCAGCATCATCAAAGGTCAGGTCATTGAAGGTATGCACCTCACTGGCTGCAGACTTCTGCAACCCGTGGCGACGCAGAACGGCATTCACCCGAGCCTTAAGCTCATTGGGACGAAACGGCTTGCTGACGTAATCATCGGCACCACTGTTCAGCGCCTGGACGATATCGCTCTCGGCATCGCGGCTGGTAAGCATGATGGCGGCTGGCGGCGCTTCCATGTGCTCGCGGGTCCAGCGCAGCAATGCCAGGCCACTGAGGTCGGGCAGTTGCCAGTCAAGGATCAGCAAGTCGAAGGTCTCGCGGCGCAGTTGTCGCAGCAGGTCTTCTCCACGCTCGAAGCAGTGCAGGGTCCATGGCTGATCCGCAGCGCTGGGGATTTGTCGCAGTGTCTGTTCCACCCGCCGCAGTTCAGCAGGTTCGTCATCCAATATTGCGACACGCATGGCAGGGTCCTTTCTTATTGAAGAATGCGGGCATCGAATCTGAACAATTATGGCCAGATTCTCAGGCCCTCTGAATCTCTCGGTACGCTGATATCAAATGGCCGCAAGCCATTGGAAATCGTCAACACCCAAGCTGGGAAGATACCGGCTCGAGACCTTCAGGAAAAGGATCAATGGCAATCTGGTTTTATGCTGTTTCGAGACGTATGGCCGTTCTGGGGAAGGTTGATGTATGGGGAAGACTGGTATTGGTGGTGATGGTTGCTACGCTGGGCACGGAAACGGTCGGGGCCAATAAGCCGGCGATACCTATGCCGTTCGAGGAACGGCAGACTTTGAGTGAGCCCGGCAATGGCATGGGCTTCGCCCGTTCACCGTTTCAGCAACTCAGCGAACAGCAGCAGACCCAACGTTGGGTATTTTAAGTACCCGCAAATCTGAACAAATGTTGCGAATCGGTCCGATGCACCTATGTTGTAGGTAAATTCGCTCTCGCTGGATGACACACGGATTGGAGCGACGGAAGTGCTCCGACACAGGGACGTGTCATCTTCTGCAATGGATCTCACGCTCCCAGATATTTCGGCTATCGACTGGATACCTCATCGAGTATCGTAGACGGTAATCAAGGTCTTCCCGCTGCAAGACGCTGCCTGAAAGTGCTTTCTGATGACCCATTAGAACTAGAATCTTGATGAGCGCCATGACCTTTTTCCCTTGCCGATTCCGCTCTGCCGCTTCTACGCTGTTGAGTTCGGGCCTGATCGTTACGCTTGGCGTAGTGAGTCTTCCGGCCTTGGCACGCCCTGCCCCTCCCCGTGCACCCTATATCGACGACAACCGGATGTGCCGCGCGCAACCGCTTCCGGCGGTGGTGCAGCACCTCACGGGCGAAGCCTGGAAACTGGATGCCAAGGGTGTGTCCGCGGCCCTGGAAGAAGGCATGTTCATTGATGAACAAGAAAGCGTAAAAACCTCATCGGGCGCATTTGTCAGCCTGTTGCTGGGGGACGGATCGCGGATTGTCTTGCCCTCCAGCTCCCAGGTCCGATTGCATCTGGTCGAGGAGCAATCCATTCCCCAGGTGATTCTTGAAGAAGGTCAGGTCGAGGCTTACGTGATCAAGCGTGCCAGCGACTATGACCGTTTCCAGATCATGACCCCGGTGGGCGTTCTGGGGGTACGCGGCACGCATTTCCGTGTGCGTAACGATGGCGAACAATCGCTGGTGGAAGTACTCAACGGGCAAGTGGCGGTCAATCGTGATGACGCTCCACCGACCCCGCACCCTATCAAGAAGAAGCCCATTACCGGTCCAGTCTCTGGTGAAGTAAAGGTTGGTGCGCGGCAGGGCCTCGCGTTCAAGAAACAAGGCGAACTCAAACCCGTGGAACTGCTTGATGCGCCACGGTTGGTCGGCCAGGACGGCCAAAAGGGCGATGCGCCTGTCTGGACCCTGTTCCTGCGGCCATTGGCCGGGGCCCAACGCTACCGGGCCCAGGTCGCGACCGATAAGGAGTTTCTGAACATCAAGCAGGAAAACTTCTCCGACAAGCCGCAAATGCGCTTCACTGGGCTGAAAGCATCGTTCTATCACGTTCGCTTGTCGGCATATGATGAACACGGGCTTGAGGGAGAAACCGGGGTTTATGACATTTTCTATTACCCACCCGCGAACCGCGTTCAGTAGTGCCCTGGACGCGAGCCGGTGAGGCTGTGGCACAGGGCTGAAAAGCGCCAACCGACTAAGGCTCAGCGGCTGTTCAATGGCCTGGTGCGCGAATGGCTGTGGGTCAGCCTGTTGCTATTACCCATCACGGCCTTCCTGTCCCTGAGCCCTGGCCTGGCCCTCAATAACCTGCTGTATGACAGCCTCCGCCGGCTGGCGCCTTTATCGGTGGATCCACGCATCCTGCTGGTAACGATCGACGACCGAAGCCTGAAGGAGCTCGGCCAATGGCCGTGGTCCCGACGTGTGCATGCCGACCTGCTTGATCGGCTGAGCGCCGCCAAGCCTGCCGGCATCCTGTTTGATGTGATCTTCAGCGAGCCCGCCCGGGAGCCAGCCAATGACCTGCGCCTGGCCGAGGCTATGTGCAACGCTGGCAACGTCCTGTTGCCTTTGATTCGTGAAGGTTCGCCGCGCTACGGCCAGCCTGTGGCGCAAATCCTGCCTGTGTTGCCCTTGCGTGATTGCGCCCGTAGCGTCGGCCATATCAACGTGGAAGCGGACAGCGACGGTATCGTTCGAAGCCTGTATTTGCGTGAAGGCCCACCCGGTAATTTGACACCGCAGTTGGCCTGGCTGGCGTTTGAACTGAGCGGCCAGCCATCCGGAATGCCGGGCGCACCTGGTCCGTCAGAAAGCTCCAGCTGGCAGCGGGAAAATGCCATTCGAATTCCTTTTATCGCCAGTCATGCTGGCTTTCCCAGCGTGCCGTATATCAGTGTCTTGCGCGGGGAGGTGCCACCCGAGTTGCTGCGCGACCGCTTGATCCTGATTGGCGCTACGGCACCGGGCATGGGCGACCGTTATGTCACGCCGCTTTCGGCCAGTGTCGGCACCACCCCGGGCGTGGAGATCCAGGCAAATATTCTCAATGGCTTGCTGCAAGGGCGCAGTATTGTCGATCTGCCCGTGTGGATGGCGACGCTACTGGCCACCGCGATGGTCGCGGTGCTGTTGGGCCTTCTGCTGTTTCGCCCGCGTTATGCACTGTGGCTGACCCTCGGTTGCATGGTGGCTGCGCTTCTGGGTTCATGGGGCCTGTTGCGCCTGGGCCATTGGTGGTCGCCGGCAGCAAGTCTGATTGGCATGCTGCTCAGCTACCTGATCTGGAACTGGCGGCGCCTGAGCGTGATCCTGGCCTACTTCGGCTGGGAACTGGCACGCCTGGACAACGAACCCAAAGTGCTCCCGGAGCGCCGTCGAGCGCCCGCCAGCCAGGGTGATGTATTGCAGGGACGAATCTTCGCCCTCGAACAAGCGGTCAGCCGTACCCGGGACACTCGTCGCTTCATGGCCGATGGGCTGGAATGTTTGCCTGTAGCAACCTTGATTACCGACCCCAAGGGCAACGTCCTGCTGGCCAATCGAATTGCCCGCGATGTGTTCGGCAATGAACTGGTGGCCGAAAACCTCTTGGATCAGCTCGCCGCATTGGGTTATCCACCGCTGCAGGACGGTGTTCGCCCTGCCCTGTCGACGCTGGATATTGTCGAGTTCCGCGACACCCTTGACCGCAGCCTGCGCCTCGACCTGGCGCCGCTGCTGCCTGCAGACGGTGACGTGGCCCTGGGCTGGCTGCTGAGCCTCACAGACCTGAGCATTGAGCGTGATGCCCAGCAGCAACGGGAGACCCTGCTGCGCTTTCTGTCCCATGACCTGCGTGCGCCGCATTCGGCGATCCTGGCCCTGTTGGATGTTCAGGACTCCGCCGCGCCGATATTTGCGCAGATCGAACAACAAGTCCGCCGTGCCCTGAACCTGACCGAATCATTCGTGCAGTTGGCGAAAGCCGAATCCGATGGCTACCAATTCCAGCCCAGCCTGTTCGCCATGTTGGTACTCGACGCATTTGATCAAGTCGCAGTGCACGCCCAGTTGAAAGGCATTCGCCTGGTCCATCACCTGGATGAAGACGGCGAAGAAATGGTGTGGGCGGATCAATCGCTGCTGACCCGCGCCTTGTTCAACCTGTTGGAAAATGCGGTGAAATACAGCCCATCGGGCACCACCGTTACGTTAAGCCTGACCAGTCATGAAGACGCTTTGGAGTGCCGCATCAGCGACCAGGGGCGAGGAATCTCCCCGCAGGATTTGCCCGAACTCTTCGCTCAATACCGGCGCTTCGCCTCGGCTCAGGGCAGTGAAGGATTGGGGTTGGGGCTGACCATGGTCAAGGCCGTCGTGGATCGTCACGGTGGGAGAATTCGCTGCGAAAGCGAGGTGGATAAAGGTACGACCTTCATCCTTCAGCTGCCATTGTGGCGAGACTGAATCGCGGCTTTTCACCTGTGCATAAAAAACCGGTCTCAAGGACCGGTTTTTTAATGCGGGAAAAACTTATGCACCTTTTCCGCTGTTTTATGAGCTTGGGAAATATGTAAGTAAATCAGCAGCCTATAAGCTAAAAAGAGCCATTCGCCAACAAACCGTACACAGGTTATCCACAGAAACTCAAATCACCGGCGTGTCGACCACAACCGGCTCCGGCGGCAACGAACCCATGGCCCGTTGTTGCGCTTCATTCCATGCCTGGGCACGGTCGTTCAGCGCTGCAATGGCACGTGGGCCTTCGCCCTCGGCATACATGGGCTCGCCAATGATTACAGTGATGGTGCCTTCACGCTTGGCCCAGCCGGTCTTTGGCCAGAACTTGCCGGCATTGTGAGCAATCGGCAGCACCGGCAGCCCGGCGTTCACCGCCAGGGCCGTACCGCCACGTGAGAACTTGCCCACAGTGCCGTAGGGCACGCGTGTGCCTTCAGGGAAGATCAGCACCCAAACCCCATCCTTCAACAGCTCATCGCCCTTCTTGGCCACATGCTTGAGTGCGGCCTTGGGGTTGTCGCGGTCGATGGCGATCGGTCGCAGCATGGCCATGGCCCAGCCGAAGAATGGCACGTACAGCAGCTCACGCTTGAGCACCTGGCTCAGGGGCGAGAAATACGCAGACAGGAAAAAGGTTTCCCAGGTGCTCTGGTGGTTCGACAGAATCACACAAGGCTGGTCCGGGACGTTTTCGGCGCCCTTGATCTCGAAACGAATGTTCAGGAACACCTTGGTCAACCACAGCGCGCAGTTGCACCAAAAGACGTTGATGAAACGATAGCGCGCCTTGAACGGCAGGAAAGGCGCGATAAAAAAGCTCAGGGTGCACCAGAGAAAAGAGCTGGTGCCCAACAGCAGGTAAAAGAAGAAGGTTCTGATGGCCTGCAAAATCGACATGGCGGCATTTACCGTTGCGGGACAACGCCCGCCTGTTAAAAGCGCGCTCCCGAACAGTCCTTGGTCAGGAAGTCAGAAGGGCTGCTAGTTGTTGATAAGTTCTGCGGCAACCGCCGCCAGATCGTCAAAAATCAAAGTACCTACCGGCAGGGTTTTAGCCTGGGTCTTTTCGCCTTTCCCGGTTTTTACCAAAACTGGCTGAGAGTCGACGGCTTTGGCGGCTTCCAGGTCACCGAGGCTGTCCCCGACAAACCATAGCCCAGCCAACGGCACGTTGTAATGTTCAGCAATAGTTTTAAGCATACCCGGTTTGGGCTTGCGGCAATCGCAGCCTTCATCCGGGCCGTGCGGGCAATACACCACCAGCCCTACTTCACCGCCCTGCTCGGCCACCAGCGTGCGCAGGCGCGCGTGCATGGCGTCGAGGGTGGCGATGTCGTAGTAGCCGCGAGCGATGCCGGACTGGTTGGTGGCGATGGCCACTGTCCAGCCCGCTTTGCTCAACTGCGCGATGGCCTCGATCGAGCCGGGCAGTGGAATCCATTCCGCCACCGATTTGATGTAAGCGTCGGAGTCGTAATTGATCACTCCGTCCCGATCGAGAATCAGCAGTTTCAACATGGTCAGCTCAGTACGGAAATGTCAGCGATATTGATGAACAGGCCGCGCAGGCGCGCCAGCATGGCGTAGCGGTTTTTCCGCACGCCCGCGTCTTCGGCATTGATCATCACCGCTTCGAAGAACGCATCCACCGGCTCACGCAACGTGGCCAGGCGCGCCAAGGCTTCGGCGTAGTTGCGTTCGGCGATCAGCGGCTTCACTGCATTTTCTGCCTTGGCGATGGCCGAGTTCAGCGAGAACTCCTTGGCATCGGCAAACAGGCCCGGGTCGACTTCGGCATTGCCGAGGTTGTCGGCCTTGCTCAGCAGGTTCGACACACGCTTGTTCACGGCGGCCAGGGCACCGGCTTCCGGCAGCTTGCGGAAGGCCTGTACGGCCTGCACACGCTGGTCGAAGTCCAGCGCCGAACCTGGTTGCAGGGCACGTACCGACAGGTACACCGAAACGTCCACACCTTCGTCTTCGTAACGCGCACGCAGACGGTCGAACACGAACTCCAGCACTTGCTCGGCCAGGCCGGCTTGCTTGACCTTGGCACCGAACTGGCCAACCGCAAACACCACGGCCTGGGTCAGGTCGAGGTCGAGCTTCTTGTCGATCAGGATGCGCAGCACGCCCAGGGCCGCACGGCGCAGCGCATACGGGTCTTTGCTGCCGGTAGGCAACATGCCGATACCGAAGATACCGACGAGGGTATCCAGCTTGTCAGCGATGGCCACGGCCGCACCGGTGAGGGTGGTCGGCAGCTCGGCGCCGGCACCGCGCGGCATGTACTGCTCGTTCAGCGCGAGGGCGACGTCCTGCGGCTCGCCATCATTCAGGGCGTAGTAGTAACCGGCAACACCTTGCATCTCCGGGAACTCGCCGACCATCTCGGTGGCCAGGTCGCACTTGGACAGCAGGCCGGCACGCGCAGCCCAGGCAGCATCGCCACCAATGCGTGGCGCGATGTAGGCCGCCAGCTTGGAAACCCGTACGGCCTTGTCGTATACGCTGCCGAGTTTTTCCTGGAACACCACGTTCTGCAGGCGCAGGTTGAAGTCTTCGAGCTTCTGCTTCTTGTCTTGCTTGAAGAAGAACTCGGCGTCAGTCAGGCGCGGGCGAACGACTTTTTCGTTACCGGCGATGATCTGCTGCGGGTCCTTGCTTTCGATGTTGGCCACGGTGATGAAGCGCGGCAGCAGCTTGCCGTCGACGTCCAGCAGGCAGAAATACTTCTGGTTGTCCTGCATGGTGGTGATCAGCGCTTCCTGCGGCACGTCGAGGAAACGCTCCTCGAACGAGCACACCAGCGGCACTGGCCATTCAACCAAAGCGGTCACTTCGTCCAGCAGGCTTGGCGGCACGATGGCGGTGCCTTCCTGCAGGCGGGCCAGCTCTTCGGTACGCTTGCTGATCAGCTCGCGGCGCTCATTGGCATCCGCCAGCACATAGGCTGCACGCAGGTCGTTGAGGTAGTTGGCGGGCGCGGTGATGCGCACGGCTTCAGGATGGTGGAAGCGGTGGCCACGTGAATCACGGCCGGCCTTCTGGGCGAGGATGGTGCAGTCGATGACCTGGTCACCGAGCAGCATCACCAGCCATTGGGTCGGGCGCACGAACTCTTCCTTGCGGGCACCCCAGCGCATGCGCTTGGGAATCGGCAGGTCGTTCAGCGAGTCTTCAACGATGGTCGGCAACAGGCTGGCGGTCGGCTTGCCGGTGATGACCTGGCTGAAACGCAGCTTCGGGCCACTCTGGTCGATTTCGCTCAGCTCGACGCCACACTTCTTGGCAAAACCAAGGGCGGCTTGAGTCGGGTTGCCTTCAGCATCGAAGGCGGCCTGGCGTGGCGGGCCGTCGAGGTTGATGCTGCGGTCCGGCTGCTGGGTTTCCAGTGCGGTGAGCAACACAGCCAGTCGGCGCGGCGCGGCGTAGACTTTTTTTGCGGCGAACTTCAGGCCAGCGGTTTGCAGGCCTTTTTCGATACCGGCCAGGAATGCGTCGGCCAGGGTATTCAGTGCCTTGGGTGGCAGCTCTTCGGTGCCCAGTTCAACCAGGAAATCTTGAGCACTCATTGTGCAGCCTCCAGCTTAGCCAACACTTCATCACGCAGGTCCGCGGTGGCCATCGGGAAGCCCAGCTTGGCGCGAGCCAACAGGTAGGCTTGGGCGACGGAACGCGCCAGGGTGCGTACACGCAGGATGTATTGCTGGCGCGCAGTTACCGAGATGGCACGACGGGCGTCCAGCAGGTTGAAGGTGTGGGATGCCTTCAGAACCATTTCATAGCTTGGCAACGGCAGCGGCTGATCCAGTTCGATCAGGCGCTTGGCTTCGCTTTCATAGAAGTCGAACAGTTCGAACAGCTTCTCGACGTTCGCGTGTTCGAAGTTGTAGGTCGACTGCTCCACTTCGTTCTGGTGGAACACGTCGCCGTAGGTCACCTTGCCGAACGGGCCGTCAGCCCACACCAGGTCGTAGACCGAGTCCACGCCTTGCAGGTACATGGCCAGGCGCTCGAGACCGTAGGTGATCTCGCCGGTCACCGGGTAGCACTCGATGCCGCCGGCTTGCTGGAAGTAAGTGAACTGCGTCACTTCCATGCCGTTGAGCCAGACTTCCCAGCCCAGGCCCCAGGCGCCCAGGGTTGGCGATTCCCAGTTGTCTTCGACGAAACGGATGTCGTGGACCAGCGGGTCCAGGCCGACATGTTTCAACGAGCCCAGGTACAGCTCCTGGAAGTTGTCCGGGTTTGGCTTCAGAACCACCTGGAACTGGTAGTAGTGCTGCAGGCGGTTCGGGTTTTCGCCGTAGCGGCCGTCAGTCGGGCGACGACTGGGCTGCACATAAGCGGCGTTCCAGGTTTCCGGGCCGATGGCCCGCAGGAAGGTAGCGGTGTGGAAAGTGCCGGCGCCTACTTCCATATCGTAGGGCTGAAGTACCACACAACCTTGCTCGGCCCAGTATTGCTGGAGGGCGAGGATCAAGTCTTGGAAGGTACGCACGGCTGGCGTAGGCTGGCTCACGAAATTCACCTGTTACTTGGGCTGCGATTTAAAGAGCGGGAGTATACCCGATTCGGCCGCGCCACCATCCCCTGGAGCCTTATGCCACGCTGCTTTTGGTGTTCTGAAGATCCGCTGTACATGGCTTATCACGATCAGGAGTGGGGAACGCCGCTGCGCGATGCGCAGGGACTGTTCGAGTTGCTTTTGCTCGAAGGGTTCCAGGCGGGCCTGTCCTGGATCACCGTTTTACGCAAACGCGAGCATTATCGAAAGGTCTTGTTCGGCTTTGATGCGCAGCGTCTGGCGCAACTGAGCGATGCCGAGATCGAAGCGCTGATGCTCGATTCGGGCATCGTGCGTAACCGCCTGAAACTCAATGCCACCCGGCGCAATGCCGCCGCCTGGCTGGCGCTGCAGGACCCCGTGGAGTTTCTGTGGTCGTTTGTGGGCGGCGTGCCCAAGGTCAATCATTTCAAGGACCGCAGCCAGGTCCCGGCCATTACGCCGGAGGCTGAGGCCATGAGCAAAGCCTTGAAAAAAGCCGGCTTCACCTTCGTCGGGCCGACCATCTGCTACGCGTTCATGCAGGCCTCGGGCATGGTCATGGACCACACTCAGGACTGCGACCGTTACGCGGACCTCGCCAACGCCGGTTAGAATGGCGGCTTTGCGCACCACACACGATCAGGAGTGACCTGTGGAAAAGTTTAAAGGCGCCTTGCTGGTAGGCGCTCTTCGGTTGTTTGCCCTGCTGCCCTGGCGCGCGGTGCAAGCGGTCGGTTCGGCAATTGGCTGGATCATGTGGAAAACCCCCAACCGTTCCCGTGAGACGGTGCGGATCAACCTGTCCAAATGCTTCCCGGACATGGATCCGGCCGAGCGCGAGCGTCTCGTTGGACGCAGCCTGATGGACATCGGCAAGTCCCTGACCGAAAGCGCCTGCGCCTGGATCTGGCCGGCCCAGCGTTCCATCGACCTGGTGCGCGAGGTCGAAGGCCTGGAAGTGCTGCACGAAGCCCTGGCTTCGGGCAAAGGCGTGGTCGGCATCACCAGCCACCTGGGCAACTGGGAAGTGTTGAACCACTTCTATTGCAGCCAGTGTAAACCGATCATTTTCTACCGCCCGCCGAAGCTCAAGGCGGTGGATGACTTGCTGCGCAAACAGCGGGTGCAACTGGGTAACCGCGTGGCGGCGTCCACCAAGGAAGGCATCCTCAGCGTCATCAAGGAAGTGCGCAAAGGCGGCCAGGTGGGGATTCCTGCGGATCCGGAGCCGGCGGAATCGGCCGGGATCTTCGTGCCGTTCTTCGCCACCCAGGCGCTGACCAGCAAGTTCGTGCCGAACATGCTGGCGGGGCACAAGGCGGTCGGGGTGTTCCTGCATGCCCTGCGGCTGCCGGATGGCTCGGGCTACAAAGTGATCCTGGAAGCGGCGCCGGAAGACATGTACAGCACCGATACAGCCACTTCGTGTGCGGCGATGAGCAAGGTGGTGGAGCGCTATGTGGGGGCTTACCCGAGCCAGTACATGTGGAGCATGAAACGCTTCAAGAAACGCCCGCCGGGTGAGGCGCGGTGGTATTGATGTACGGCTGACTCAAGGTTGGCACAAAACAAAATGTGGGAGCGGGCTTGCTCGCGAAGGCGGTGTATCAGACACAAATTCGGTGACTGACACGACGCCTTCGCGAGCAAGCCCGCTCCCACATTGGGTTCTGCTTAAGCTTGGCGGTCGAGTTTCTTCAGGAATACGGTCATTTCCTTTTCGGCCTGCTTGTCGCCATGTGCCAGGGCCGCTTCAATACCCTTCTCCCAAGCTAACCGCGCTGCAGCGTTATCACCCTGCCCCAGCTGCGCCTTGCCCAACAGCTTCCACGCCGCCGAATACTTCGGATCGAACTCGACGCATTTCTGCAAATGCTCGGCCGCCTTGGCGTTGTCCTTCAGATCAAGATAACCCTTGCCCAAACCAAACCGCAGCAGTGAGTTATCCACGCCCTTGGCGAGCATTTTTTCCAGGGATTCGAGCATGTCGGTCACTCCGTTTGATCAGAAAAAGCTCAGGCCCACGTGGAACAGCTTCTCCACATCGCGGATATGTTTTTTATCCACAAGGAACAGAATCACGTGGTCGCCCGTGGCGATCACCGTGTCGTCGTGGGCGATGATCACTTCTTCATCGCGAATGATTGCGCCGATGGTGGTGCCCGGCGGCAGGCCGATATCGCGGATCGCCTTGCCAATCACCTTGCTCGATTTTGAATCACCATGGGCAATCGCCTCGATGGCTTCCGCCGCACCCCGGCGCAACGAGTGCACACTGACGATATCGCCGCGCCGCACGTGGGCCAGCAAGGTGCCGATGGTCGCCAGTTGCGGGCTGATGGCGATGTCGATATCGCCGCCCTGGATCAGGTCGACGTAGGCCGGGTTGTTGATGATGGTCATCACCTTCTTCGCCCCCAGCCGCTTGGCCAGCAACGACGACATGATGTTGGCTTCGTCATCGTTGGTCAGGGCCAGGAAGATGTCGGCGTCGGCGATGTTTTCTTCCAGCAGCAGATCACGATCCGAGGCGCTGCCCTGCAGGACCACGGTGCTGTCGAGGGTGTCGGACAAATACCGGCAGCGTGCCGGATTCATCTCGATGATCTTCACCTGGTAGCGGCTTTCGATGGCCTCGGCCAAGCGCTCACCGATCTGCCCGCCGCCGGCGATGACGATGCGTTTATAGGTTTCATCCAGACGGCGCATTTCGCTCATCACCGCGCGAATGTTCGCTTTGGCGGCGATGAAAAACACCTCGTCGTCAGCCTCGATCACCGTATCGCCCTGGGGCAGGATCGGCCGGTCGCGACGGAAGATCGCCGCCACCCGCGTCTCGACGTTGGGCATGTGCTCGCGTAGCTGGCGCAGTTGCTGGCCCACCAACGGTCCGCCGTAGTAGGCCTTGACCGCCACCAGCTGTGCCTTGCCTTCGGCGAAGTCGATCACCTGCAAGGCGCCCGGGTGTTCGATCAGGCGCTTGATGTAATGGGTCACCACCTGTTCCGGGCTGATCAGCACATCGACCGGGATCGCGTCGTTGTCGAACAGTCCGGCGCGGGTCAGGTAGGCCGCCTCACGCACTCGGGCGATCTTGGTCGGAGTGTGAAACAGGGTGTGGGCGACCTGGCAGGCAACCATGTTGGTCTCGTCACTGTTGGTGACTGCCACCAGCATGTCGGCATCGTCGGCACCGGCCTGGCGCAGCACTGTAGGAAACGAGGCGCGGCCCTGTACGGTACGGATGTCCAAACGGTCGCCCAAATCCCGCAGGCGCTCCGCGTCGGTGTCGACCACGGTGATATCGTTGGCTTCGCTGGCCAAATGCTCGGCCAGCGTACCGCCAACCTGCCCTGCGCCGAGGATGATGATTTTCATCCGGTCACTCCCTTAAAACCATTCAGCCGCGAGCGGCGGCAATCTTGATCAGCTTGGCGTAATAGAACCCGTCGTGGCCGCCTTCCTGGGCCAGCAACTGGCGGCCATGAGGCTGCTTGATCCCGGCCTGGATGTCGAGGTCCAGTTCCCGTGCGCCGCTGGTGCGAGCAAGGAAGGCTTCGATGACTTCAGTGTTTTCGGTAGGCAGCGTCGAGCAGGTGGCGTACAGCAGGATGCCGCCTACTTCGAGGGTCGGCCACAACGCGTCCAGCAACTCGCCTTGCAGCACGGCCAGGGCGGCGATGTCGTCGGGTTGGCGGGTCAGCTTTATGTCCGGGTGGCGGCGGATCACGCCGGTGGCGGAGCACGGTGCGTCCAGCAGGATGCGCTGGAACGGCTTGCCGTCCCACCAGGTGGCGGTGTCGCGGCCGTCAGCGGCGATCAGCTCGGCGCTGAGGCCCAGGCGGGCGAGGTTTTCCCGCACACGCACCAGGCGCTTGGCTTCCAGGTCGACGGCGACGACACCGGCCAGGTCTGCTTGCACTTCCATGATGTGGCAGGTCTTGCCGCCGGGGGCGCAACAGGCGTCCAGTACGCGTTGGCCCGGGGCCAGGTCCAGCAGGTCGGCGGCCAGTTGAGCGGCTTCGTCCTGCACGCTGATCCAGCCTTCGGCGAACCCGGGCAGGTTACGTACATCGCCCGGTTCTGTAAGAACGATGCCGTCCTGGCTGTAGACGCAGGCCGTGGCCGCTACACCGGCTTCGCCAAGCAATGTGAGATAAGCGTCGCGGGTGTGATGACGGCGATTGACCCGCAGGATCATCGGCGGGTGCGCGTTGTTGGCCGCGCAGATGGCTTCCCATTGCTCGGGCCAGAATGCCTTCAGGGATTTTTGCAGCCAGCGCGGGTGGGCGGTGCGCACCACCGGGTCATGTTCCAGCTCGGCCAGCAGCGCTTCGCTTTCGCGCTGGGCGCGGCGCAGCACGGCGTTGAGCAGGGCCTTGGCCCAAGGCTTTTTCAGCTTGTCGGCGCAACCGACGGTTTCGCCGATGGCCGCGTGGGCCGGCACGCGGGTGTAGAGCAGTTGATACAGGCCCACCAGCAGCAGCGCCTCGACATCGGCGTCCGCCGCCTTGAACGGCTTTTGCAGCAGCTTGGCCGCCAGCGCCGATAAACGTGGCTGCCAGCGGGCGGTACCGAAGGCCAGGTCCTGGGTAAAGCCGCGATCGCGGTCTTCGACTCTATCCAGTTGGGTCGGCAACGAACTATTGAGGGAAGCCTTGCCGTTGAGCACGGCGGCCAGGGCCTTGGCGGCGGCCAGACGTGGGTTCATTGCGCGTCCACCGCTTGGCCGAGGACGATGCCAACGGCAAATTTCTCACGGCGGCTGTTGAACAAGTCGCTGAAGTTCAGCGCCTTGCCGCCGGGCAATTGCAGACGGGTCAGACACAGCGCCTGTTCACCGCACGCTACCAACAGGCCGTCCTTGCTGGCGCCGATGATCTCGCCGGGGGCGCCCTTGCCTTCGGCCAGGGTGGCGGCCAGTACTTTCAAGGCCTCGCCATTGAGCGTGCTGTGGCAGATCGGCCACGGGTTGAAGGCACGCACCAGACGCTCCAGCTCAACGGCCGGGCGGCTCCAGTCGATGCGGGCTTCATCCTTGTTCAATTTGTGGGCGTAGGTGGCGAGGCTGTCGTCCTGCACTTCACCTTGCAGGGTGCCGGCAGCCAGGCCGACGATGGCCTGGACGACAGCCGGCGGGCCCATTTCGGCGAGGCGATCATGCAGGCTGCCGCCGGTGTCTTGACCGGTGATCGGGGTGGTGACTTTCAGCAGCATCGGCCCGGTGTCCAGGCCTGCTTCCATGCGCATCACGGTCACCCCGCTTTGCGCATCACCGGCTTCGACGGCACGCTGGATCGGTGCCGCGCCACGCCAGCGAGGCAGCAGCGAGGCGTGGCTGTTGATGCAGCCCAGGCGCGGGATATCCAGCACAGCCTGGGGCAGGATCAAGCCGTAGGCCACCACCACCAGCAGGTCTGGCTTCAGCGCAGCCAGTTCGGCCTGGGCATCGGCGTTGCGCAGGGTCGGCGGCTGCAGCACCACAATGTTGTTTTCCAGTGCCAGCTGCTTGACCGGGCTGGGCATCAGTTTTTGCCCACGACCGGCCGGGCGATCGGGCTGGGTGTAGACCGCCACGATTTCATAAGGGCTGGCGAGCAGGGCCTTGAGGTGTTCGGCGGCGAATTCGGGGGTGCCGGCAAAAACGATGCGCAGTGGCTCGGTCATGGGAAACGTCTCACAAAAGAAAAAGGCTTGCCGGAGCAAGCCTTTGAAAGAAGGGAATCAAGCTTGCTGGCGATGCTTCTTTTCCAGCTTCTTCTTGATCCGGTCGCGTTTAAGCGTGGACAGGTAATCGACAAACAGCTTGCCGTTGAGGTGGTCGCACTCGTGTTGGATGCACACCGCCAGCAGGCCTTCGGCAATCATCTCGAACGGCTTGCCGTCACGGTCCAGGGCCTTGATCTTGACGCGCTGGGGACGGTCGACGTTCTCGTAGAAGTCGGGCACCGACAGGCAGCCTTCCTGGTACTGGCCCATCTCGTCGGTCAGGGTTTCGAACTCAGGGTTGATAAACACCAGGGGCTCGCTGCGGTCTTCGGACAGGTCCATGACCACGACGCGCTGATGCACGTCGACCTGGGTCGCGGCGAGGCCGATACCCGGGGCTTCATACATTGTTTCAAACATGTCATCGACCAACTGACGAACCTTGGCGTCCACTACGGCCACTGGCTTGGCGATGGTGCGCAGGCGTGAGTCCGGAAATTCGAGGATGTTCAAAATAGCCATAAGCGTAATTGCTGCACATGTGAGGTAAAGGCAAGTCGGCGCCGGGGATGGACCCTTGATGTGCCGGGATAAGTGCCGTGGGAAAACGTCCGAAAGCCGCGAAGGCCAAGGCGTTTCACGCGAATGCACATAATAAAGGAGATTCACCCCATGAGGAAATCGCTACTCGTCTTGCTGCTGTGGGCCCAGGCCGTTATTGCCCAGGTTCCCGAGAGCTATCCACAGCCCGGCCAACCGTTGCCACTTCATACGCAGCAGGCCATCCAGCGCTTTTTACTGCACAACCGCATTCTCGATACCCCCCAGGAACTGGAGCACGCTCCCTATATTGTTGCAGCAGATGCCGGACGAGTATTGGGCGCCGATGGCGAGCGTATTTATGCGCGAGGTGCCCTGGACCCTGCAGTCGAAAGCTACGGGATCTTCCGTCGCGGCAAGGCCTATACCGACCCGCAAAGCCAGGAATTGCTGGGTATCAACGTCGACGACATTGGCACCGCACGTTTTGTGACGGCGGGCGATGTCAGCACGTTGGGTGTGCAGCGCGTCACCCAGGAAGTGCGGCCCGGCGACCGATTGCTCAGCCAGCAAGCGCCCACCGACCTGGCCAGCCTGGTGATTCAGATGCCTGCTCGCGCCACTGCCGGACACATCATCGACGTGCCACGGGGCGTGACGCAGATCGGCGTGCTGGACGCGGTGACGCTGAACAAGGGCCGTCGTGACGGCCTGATGGAAGGCCATTTGCTGGCCGTGGTGAAAACCGGGGAAACCGTTCGGGACCGAGTGACCGGTGCTCCGGTGAAGATGCCCGACGAGCCGGCCGGGACGCTATTGGTGTTCCGTACCTACGAAAAGCTCAGCTACGGCCTGGTGCTCAGCGCGTCGCGTTCGCTGGCGGTAATGGACCGTTTTGAGGCGCCTGAACGAAGACAATAATTAGGTTGCTAAATAAGTTACCAACAGAGTTATCCACAGCTTGTTCCGATCAAGGACGATCAAATGTTACCGACGAATGACCGTGAAATTTCCCCGGCAGAACTGGAAGCCCGACTACGCTTGCACAGGCTGCCGGAACTGGGTCCCAAGGGCTTTAAAAAACTTATCGAGGCCTTTGGTTCTGCGTCAAAAGCCATCAGCGCACCGGCCAGTGCCTGGCGCTCCCTGGGGCTCAAGGTGGCCAGCGCCGATGCCCGGCGTTGCGAGGAAGTACGTGATGGTGCCAGTGCGGCATTGGCCTGGTTGGAGCGTCCGGCCCAGCATTTGCTGATGTGGGACCAACCCGACTACCCGGCATTGCTTGCAGAATTGGATGATGCACCCCCGCTATTATTCGTCGCCGGCAACCCGGCGATTCTGGAGAAACCGCAGCTGGCGATGGTCGGCAGCCGTCGCGCCTCCAGGCCAGGAATGGATACCGCCGCCGCGTTTTCCCGCAGCCTGGCGAGTGCCGGTTTTGTCATCACCAGTGGCCTTGCCCTGGGTATCGACGGTGCTGCTCACCAGGCGGCTTTGGATGTTGGTGGACATACAATCGGCGTGCTGGGCACCGGGCTCGAAAATTTTTATCCACAGCGCCATCGACGCTTGGCCGAGGCGATGATTGCCCAAGGCAGCGCCGTTGTTTCCGAGTTTCCGTTGGACGCCGCGCCCCAGGCCGGCAACTTCCCGCGCCGCAACCGTATTATCAGTGGCCTGTCGCTTGGGGTACTGGTGGTGGAGGCCAGCATGGCCAGCGGTTCGCTGATCACCGCGCGGCTGGCGGCGGAGCAAGGGCGCGAGGTATACGCCATCCCCGGCTCCATCCATCACCCTGGGGCCAAAGGCTGCCATCAACTGATCCGCGATGGCGCGGTGCTGGTGGAAACCATCGAGCACATTCTCGAAAACCTGCGTGGCTGGCAGGCCCTCTCCCGCCCGGCGCCGATTGCGGTCAATCATCCGCTGGTGGCGCTGTTGCACGCGGCGCCCCACACCAGTGAAGCCCTGGCGATTGCCAGTGGCAGGGCCTTGTCCGAGGTGCTGGCCAGCCTGACGGAGCTGGAACTGGAAGGCCGAGTGATCTGCGAAAGCGGGCGCTGGCTTGCGCGCAGCTAGGTTTTGTAACGAAGATCGGTAAACTGCGCAGAGCTTTAGTCCGGAGAGTGAGTAATGGTCAACAGGTGGCGTGTGCGAGAAGCCGCACGAGAAATTCGCGCAGGCGCAGTGATTGCCTATCCAACCGAGGCGGTCTGGGGCCTGGGCTGTGACCCTTGGAACGAAGAAGCGGTGGATCGGTTGCTGGCGATCAAGGGCCGGTCTGTGGATAAGGGGCTGATCCTGATTGCCGACAATATCCGTCAGTTCGATTTTCTCTTCGAAGACTTTCCCGATGAGTGGATGGACCGCATGGCCAGTACCTGGCCTGGCCCGAATACGTGGCTGGTGCCCCATCAGGACTTGCTGCCCGAGTGGATTACCGGGGTGCATGACACGGTGGCGTTGCGGGTGACTGATCATCCGCAAGTGCGGGATCTGTGCTCGCTGGTCGGGCCACTGATTTCCACCTCGGCCAACCCGCAGGGCCGCCCGGCGGCGCGCACGCGGATTCGTGTGGAGCAGTACTTCCGCGGGCAGGTGGATCTGGTATTGGGGGGGAATCTGGGGGGGCGCAAGAACCCGAGTCTGATTCGGGATCTGGCGACGGGTGAGGTTGTGCGGCCTTCCTGAGACCGAGTCGCCTGCATTCGCGAGCAAGCCCGCTCCCACATTTGACCGAGTCCAACTTTTGGAACGCGGTCAAATGTGGGAGCGGCGGTGCGACGATTCGACTTGCTCGCGAAGAGGCCTTCAAACCCGCTGAAAATCCAACGCCCTAAGGCAACAGAATGGTCGACCCAGTCGTCCGCCGCGCCGACAACTCAATTTGCGCCTTCGCCGCATCCCCCAACGAAAACCGTTGGTTAATATCAATCTGCAGCTTCCCGCTGATGATCATCGAAAACAGATCATCCGCCATCGCCTGCAGGTTTTCCGGGTTGTTGGCATAGGTCGCCAATGTCGGCCGGGTCACATACAGCGAGCCCTTGGCCGCCAGAATCCCCAGGTTGACCCCATCCACCGCCCCCGAAGCATTACCGAAACTCACCACCAATCCGCGTGGCGCGACGCTGTCCAGCGAGGTGAGCCAGGTGTCCTTGCCTACGCCGTCGTACACCACTGGGCACTTCTTGCCGTCAGTCAGTTCCAGCACGCGTTGTGCGACATTTTCCTTGCTGTAGTCGATGGTTTCCCAGGCGCCGAGGGATTTGGCCAGCGCCGCTTTTTCCGGCGAACTCACGGTACCGATCAGCTTCACGCCCAAGGCCTTGGCCCATTGGCAAGCCAGGGAGCCGACGCCACCGGCAGCGGCGTGGAACAGAATGGTTTCGCCGCCCTTCAACTCATAGGTCTGGCGCAACAGGTACTGCACCGTCAGGCCCTTGAGCATCGCGCCGGCGGCCTGTTCGAAGCTGATGTCGTCCGGCAGGTGCACCAGGTTGGCAGCCGGCAACACATGCAATTCGCTGTAGGCGCCCAGCGGGCCGCTGCCGTAGGCCACGCGATCGCCGACCTTGAATTGAGTGACTTCGCTGCCCACCGCATCAACCACGCCGGCACCTTCTGCGCCCAGGCCCGACGGCAAGGCCGGTGGTGCATACAGGCCGCTGCGGAAATAGGTGTCGATGAAGTTCAGGCCAATGGCCTTGTTCTGCACGCGAACCTGCTGCGGGCCGGGTTCTGCCGGGGTGTAGTCCACATACTCAAGCACTTCGGGGCCGCCATGGGCACGGAACTGGATACGTTTGGCCATCTGCACTCTCCTTAAGTCATTTCGCGTAGCCCCCTATCGGACTCCTAAGCTTGATCTTCGTCAACTGTGGCAGCAGTGGGTGCAGTGGTATCCTGTGCGCCCATTTGCCGCCGATGCCCAATGGCCTCGTGTAGCGTTGCCCGATTCAAGGTGATGTCATGACTACCCGCACCGAGGCTGTCAAAGCCTACCTGCTTGACCTGCAAGACCGCATTTGCAGCGCCCTGGAAACCTTCGAGACGGACAGTCGCTTCATCGAAGACGCCTGGACCCGGCCTGCCGGCGGCGGCGGTCGCACCCGTGTGATCGAAAACGGTTCGGTAATCGAGAAAGGCGGCGTTAACTTTTCCCACGTGTTTGGCAGCGGCCTCCCACCGTCCGCCAGTGCCCATCGCCCGGAATTGGCCGGTCGCGGTTTTGAGGCCCTCGGCGTGTCGCTGGTGATCCACCCGCACAACCCGCATGTGCCGACTTCCCACGCCAATGTGCGTTTTTTCATCGCTGAAAAAGAAGGTGAAGAGCCGGTGTGGTGGTTTGGCGGCGGCTTCGACCTGACGCCCTACTACGGCAACGAAGAAGACTGCATCCACTGGCACCGCGTCGCCGAACAGGCCTGCGCGCCGTTTGGCCCGGACGTTTATTCGCGCTACAAGGCCTGGTGCGACACCTACTTCCACATCAAGCACCGCAACGAACCGCGGGGCATCGGCGGTTTGTTCTTCGATGATTTGAACGAGTGGGACTTCGACACCAGCTTCGCCTTCATGCGCGCCATCGGCGACGCCTACATCGACGCCTACCTGCCGATCGTCCAGCGCCGCAAGGCCATGGCCTATACCGAGCAGCAGCGCGAATTCCAGGAATTCCGCCGTGGCCGCTACGTCGAGTTCAACCTGGTCTACGACCGCGGCACTTTGTTTGGCCTGCAATCGGGCGGGCGTACCGAGTCGATCCTGATGTCGCTGCCACCCCAAGTGCGCTGGAGCTATGACTGGAAAGCCGCCCCCGACAGCGAAGAAGCGCGCCTAACCGACTACTTCCTGCAAGACCGCGACTGGCTGGGTGTGCTGCCCAAGGCGGCGGTCTGATGGATCGTTATGTCGTCTTCGGCAACCCCATCGGCCACAGCAAGTCGCCGCTGATTCACCGTCTGTTCGCCGAACAGACCGGCGAGCAACTGGACTACAGCACCTTGCTCGCGCCGTTGGAGGATTTCACCGGCTGTGCAAAAGCATTTTTCGCACAAGGCCGTGGCGCCAACGTCACCGTACCGTTCAAGGAAGAGGCCTATCGCCTGGCCAATACCCTGACCGAACGCGCCCAACGGGCCGGCGCGGTGAATACCCTGAGCAAGCTCGGCGATGGCAGCCTGTTGGGAGACAACACCGACGGCGCCGGCCTGGTGCGGGATTTGACGGTGAATGCCGGGTTCAGCCTGCAAGGCAAACGCATCCTGCTGCTGGGCGCCGGTGGTGCGGTGCGCGGCGCGTTGGAGCCATTGCTGGCTGAGCAGCCGGCTGCGCTGATCATTGCCAATCGCACCGTGGAAAAAGCGGAATTGCTCGCCGAGCTGTTCGACGATCTCGGCCCGGTGTCCGCCAGCGGTTTCGACTGGCTGCGTGAACCGGTGGACCTGATCATCAATGCCACGTCCGCCAGCCTGTCAGGCGATGTACCGCCGATTGCCGGCAGCCTGATCGAACCCGGAAAGACTTTTTGCTACGACATGATGTACGGCAAAGAGCCTACGGCTTTCTGCCGCTGGGCCAGTGAG
This sequence comes from Pseudomonas sp. Colony2, assembly GCF_019382755.1. Taxonomy (NCBI): domain Bacteria; kingdom Pseudomonadati; phylum Pseudomonadota; class Gammaproteobacteria; order Pseudomonadales; family Pseudomonadaceae; genus Pseudomonas; species Pseudomonas sp. Colony2. The sequence continues at coordinate 28,072 of NZ_CP080030.1, forward strand.
CAGGGCGCGGCGGTGGCAATGGATGGCCTGGGGATGCTGGTGGAACAGGCCGCGGAAGCGTTCTTCCTGTGGCGCGGTGTGCGCCCGGATTCGGCGCCGGTGCTGGCTGAATTGCGTAGCCAACTGGCCTGACGCAATCCAAATGTGGGAGCGGGCTTGCTCGCGAATGCGGTGGATCAGTCGATACATACGGCGACTGTCACACCGCATTCGCGAGCAAGCCCGCTCCCACAGTTTTAACCGCATTCAGTCTTCGAAATGGATGGGGCATTGGTCGGCCCCTTCCAGTTTCTTCAGCTCTTCCACCACCTGCGGCCGGGCCTTGCGCAACGCCAGGCTGCGCCCCACTCCATTCAATCGGCGCGCTTCCTGGTGCAGCATCTCCACCCCGGAATAGTCGATAAAGTTGATCTGCTGCGCCTCGATCACCACCCGCTGGCCGTGCAGGCTTTGCAGCCGCACCTGCAGGTAATGGCTGGCGCCGAAAAAGATCGACCCGCCGACCCGCAGCACATCGTCCTCTCCGTCACGCCATTGCTGGACCCGCGGCTGCGAGGTGCGCTTGAGGTAGAAAAACAGCGACGCCAGCACCCCGGCGTAAATGGCCGTTTGCAACTCCAGCAACAGCGTGGCGATGCAGGTCAGGCTCATCACCACGAACTCTGCGCGGCTGACCCGGAACAGCGCCCGAATACCGCGATGGTCGACCAACCCCCAGCAAATCAGCAGGATGCTGGCGGCCATGCTCGGGATCGGGATATGCGCGATCAATGCCGCACCGAACAGCGCGAACAACGCCACCCACAATGCGGAAAACACCCCCGCCAGCGGCGAACAGGCGCCTGCCTCATAACTCAGGCCCGACCGTGTGAAGGAACCCGCCGACAAATACCCGGAGAAAAATCCGCCGACGATGTTGGATAAACCCTGGGCGCGCACTTCCTGATTTGCATCGAGCAATTGTTGGGAGCGGGCCGACAGTGAGCGCGCAATCGACAGGCTGGTCACCAGCCCCAGCATGCCCACCGCCACGGCACTCGGCAGCAGGCGCAGGACCATGTCCAGGTCCATCGGCAGCGGGCTGAACGGTGGCAGCTTGCCGACAAATGAACTGACCCGCGCCACCTCCCCGAACATCGTCGGCCACAGCCACGGGATGAGGCTGCCCAGGGCCAGCGCGATCAACAGGGTTGGCCAGCGCGGTACCCAGAGTTTCAGCAGCACCCCCACCAGCAAGGTGCCGAGCCCGAGCACCAGTGAAGGACGATTCCACTCCCCGGCATGGTTGATCAGCGCCAGCAGACTGTTGATCGCCGTGGCCTGGCTGGGCAGGTCCAGCCCCAGCAGGTTGGGCAGTTGGCCCAGGGCGATCACCACCGCAGCGCCGAGGGTGAAGCCGAGCACCACTGAATGCGAGACGAAATTCACCAGGGCGCCGAAGCGCAGCATGCCCAACAGCCATTGGAAGACGCCGGCCAGGAATGTCAGCAACAGGATGAGTGTGATGTAGTCCTGGGAGCCGGGCACGGCCAGCGGGCTGACGCTGGCGTACAGCACGATAGATATGGCTGCCGTGGGGCCGCAGATCAGGTGCCAGGAAGAGCCCCACAAGCAGGCGATCAATACCGGGATGATCGCGGCGTACAGGCCATACTCCGGTGGAAGCCCGGCGATCAGCGCGTAGGCAATGGACTGGGGTAATGCCAGGACTGCACCGCTCAGGCCGACGACCGCGTCCCTTCCGACGCTGGCGCGGGTTTGGCGCGGGAGCCAGCTGAGGAAGGGGAAGAGTGTATGGCGGTTGGGCCAGGGCATTGGAAACTCGGTTGAAGAGGTTTGAATCAGAGTATCAAGCTCATGATGATCGTTCCCACGCTCTGCATGGGAATGCCGTCCTGGACGCTCTGCGTCCGCTCTTGAGTCTTGACGCGCAGCGTCACCGGATGCGTTCCCACGCAGAGCGTGGGAACGATCAGTGCATCAGAGTTTGGCTTTTACAGCGGCCAGTGCATCCTGGCCGTCCACGGTTTTAACCCCGTCCAGCCACTTGTCCAGCACCGCCGGGTTCGCCTTGATCCACGCCTTCGCCGCGTCCGCATTACTGACCTTCTTGTTCACCACCTCAGCCATGATGGCGTTCTCCATCTCCTGGGTGAAACTCAGGTTGGTCAGCAATTTCCCCACATTCGGGCACGCTTGTGCATAGCCCTTGCGGGTCAACGTATACACGCTGCCGGTGTCACCAAAGTACTTCTCCCCACCCTTGAGGTAATGCATCTTCAACTGCACGTTCATCGGGTGCGGCGTCCAGCCGAGGAAGGTCACGAACTTCTGCTTCTTCACCGCCCGGGACACTTCGGCCAGCATCGCCTGTTCACTGGACTCGATCAGCTTCCACTGGCCCAAGTCAAAGTCGTTCTTCTTGATGATTTCCTGCAACGAGAGATTCGCTGGCGCACCCGAACCGATGCCGTAGATCTTCTTGTCGAACTTGTCGGCAAACTTGTTCAGGTCGGCAAAGTCATGCACCCCGGCGTCCCAGACATAGTCCGGCACGGCCAGGGTGAATTCGGTACCGTCGAGGTTCTTCGCCAGTTGCACCACATCGCCATTGGCCACGAACTTGTCGTAGAAGCCTTGCTGCGCCGGCATCCAGTTACCCAGGAACACATCCACCTGGCCGTCCTTGAGCCCGCCAAAGGTGATCGGCACCGCAAGGGTGTCGACCTTGGCCTTGTAGCCCATGCCGTTCAACAGGAAACCGGTAATGGCATTGGTGGCGGCGATATCGCTCCAGCCCGGATCGGCCATCTTCACGGTGTCGCAGCTGGTGTCCGCGTAGACGCCGGCACTGCTCAATGCCAGCAGCGCAACGCTCAACACGGTGGATAACTTTTGCATGGCCTTCCCCTCAGTTTTATTGGTTTTGGCAGGGTTGTGGAAAACGTGCCTTGCGCTCCAGATCGTCGAGGTCGATGTGGTTGCGCATGTATTGCTGACTGGCGTCTACCAGTGGCTGGTGGTCCCAGCTCTTCAGCTTGCCCTGGGTCAGCGCCTCGAACACCAGGCGGCGACGGCGTTGGCTGGCGAGCACCTGCTGGTGGATCGCCGGGATGTCCCATTTGGCCCGCGCCTCACGCAAAAACGCCTCGAACAGTGGCCGGTGTTCCGGTGACTGGCTGAGGTCCTCCCGCTCGTGCGGGTCGTTGTGCACATCGAACAATAGGCAAGGATCGTCCTCGCTGTAGATGAACTTGTAGGCACCACGGCGGATCATCATCAGCGGGCTGATGGTGCCCTCGGCCATGTACTCACCGAACACTTCGTCGTGCCCGCCCTGCCCTTGCAGGTGAGACACCAGCGAGCGGCCGTCCAGCGCCAGCCTCGGGTCCAGCTCGCCGCCGGCCAGTTCCACCAGGGTAGGCAGCAGGTCGGCGGTGGACACGGCGGCGGTCACCCGGCCGGCCGCAAACTGCCCCGGCGCGCTGATCAGCAGCGGCACCCGGGCGGCCATTTCAAACCAGTGCATTTTGTACCAGAGCCCGCGTTCGCCGAGCATGTCGCCGTGGTCGCCGGAGAAGATGATGATGGTGTCATCGGCCAGGCCCGTATCTTCCAGGGTTTGCAGGACCTTGCCGACGTTGCTGTCAATGTAGCTGCACGCGCCGAAGTAGGCGCGGCGTGCATCGCGGATCTTGTTCAGCGGCAGCGGCTTGTCCCACAGGTCATAGACCTTGAGCAGGCGCTGGGAGTGAGGGTCGAGGTCAGCCTGTGGCGGTGTTGCAGGCAGCGGGATGTCGTTGTCGTCGTACAGGTCCCAGAACGGTTTGGGAATGGTGTAAGGGTCGTGTGGGTGCGTCATCGACACGGTCAGGCAGAACGGCTGGTCGCCATCTTCGCGGATATGGTCGAACAGGTACTGCTGGGCCTTGAACACTACCTCTTCGTCGAAATCCAGCTGGTTGGTGCGCACGCACGGCCCGGCCTGCAGCACCGACGCCATGTTGTGGTACCAGGAGGGGCGCACGTCCGGCTCATCCCAGTTCACGGCCCAGCCATAGTCGGCCGGGTAGATGTCACTGGTCAGGCGTTCTTCATAGCCGTGGAGCTGGTCGGGGCCGCAAAAATGCATCTTGCCCGACAGCGCGGTGCGGTAGCCGAGGCGGCGCAGGTAGTGGGCATAGGTCGGCACGTCGGCGGGGAAATCGGCCGCGTTGTCGTAGGCGCCGATCTTGCTCGGCAACTGCCCACTCACCAGGGTAAAGCGCGATGGCGCACACAGCGGACTGTTGCAGTAAGCGGCGTCGAACACCACGCCCTCAGCGGCGAGGCGACTCAAGTTTGGCAGTTTGATAGGCGAAGGACCGTAGAACGGAAGCATCGGCGCGGCCATTTGATCGGCCATGATAAAAAGAATGTTCTTGCGCTTCATGGTTTTCGCGGCATTCCATAGTCGATGTTTATGCGAATGAGCATGCAGGCCATGGAAATCGTGGTAAAGCCCATGAGAAGCAATGTCTAGGATAAGCCCAGCTTATGTATGAATCCCTCGGTCACCTGTCACTCGACCTGCTGCGTGCCTTTGAATCCGCAGCGCGCCAACGCAGCTTTACGGCAGCGGCGATGGAGTTGGGCACCACTCAGCCGGCCATCAGCCAGCAGATCAAGCGCCTGGAAGAACAGCTGAAGGTGCGCCTGTTTGATCGCATCTACCGTGGCATCGAGCTGACCGACGCGGGCGCCTTGTTATTCGAGCAGGTACAGGCCGGTTTGCAGAGCATCAACCAGGGCCTGAGCGCGATTGCCGAGCAGGACCAGCATGAAGTCCTGCAGGTGGCGACCGACTTTGCCTTCGCCGCGTATTGGCTGATGCCACGCCTGCATCGTTTCCATGAAGCCAACCCGCAGGTGGACGTGAGCCTGGTCACCAGCGAGCGTAACCACGCCACGTTGCGCAGCGATATCGACGTAGCGGTGCTGTTCGGTGACGGCCGCTTCAAACAGGGCGACAGCCTCTGGCTGTTCAACGAGGAAGTGTTCCCGGTGTGCAGCCCGCAGCTACTCCAGGACCGAGTCGCGCCACTGTCGGTGCAGAGCCTGCTGGAGTTCCCCTTGCTGCACCTGCGCCAGCAAAACAACAACCAGTGGTTCGACTGGAGCGGGGTGTTTCGCGAACTGGGCATCACCACCGCGCCCACCCCGGGCCAACTGCGTTTCGACAATTACACGCTGTTGATCCAGGCCGCGATCGCGGGCCAGGGCGTGGCCATCGGCTGGCGTCACCTTGTGGATAACCTGCTGGAGCAAAAATGGCTGTGCCGGCCGATTGGCGACACGGTGATCTCGCGCTTCGGCTATTACGTGGTGCTGCCCCAGCGCAAACGCCGCAGCCAGTTGATCGAGCGTTTCGTCGACTGGCTGATGACCGAACAGGCCAGCAGCGCACAATCGCTGACCGGTCTGGCCCTGCCGTCCATTGCGGTCTAGGATTTGCCGATCAATGAGTCCGGAGCCTGTCATGCAACGTATCAAGGGCTACCACGCCCATATCTATTTCGACGCCAACACCATCGACCAGGCGCGCAAACTCTGCGAAGACGCCGCGCAATTGTTTCCGCTGCGCATGGGCCGCGTGCATGAACGCCCGGTGGGCCCGCACCCGGACTGGAGCTGCCAGCTGGCATTCGAACCTGAATACATCGGCGTCGTGCTGCCTTGGCTGGCCCTCAACCGCAACGGCCTGGTGGTGTTCCTGCACCCGACCACCGGTGATGACCTCAAGGACCACACCGAACACGCGATCTGGATGGGGGCGATGCGCACGCTGGATCTGTCAATATTTTAAGTCTTTAATTTCCCTATATATGGGACTGATATTTATATATTGAGACTTTGCCGGTCTTGGGTTTATATTCGCCTCATCCGCTCAGAACACTCAGGTGAAGCGATGCAGGCGCAATTGATCGCGCTCGATTGGGGAACCAGTTCCCTTCGTGCTTACAAGCTCGGCCCGGCAGGCGTCGTGATCGAACGGCGCACCTTGGCGTCGGGGATCATGCACCTGCCGATTGAAGCCCGGGAAATAGCCGGTGTTCGCTGCAGCAACGGGTTCGAGCTGGCATTCGACGCAGCCTGCGGTGACTGGCTCGACACCCAGCCCGACCTTCCCGTTATCGCTTGCGGCATGGTCGGCAGCGCCCAGGGCTGGGGCGAAGCGGCTTACCGCGACACCCCGGCCGACGTTTCTACCCTCGGCCAGGCGCTGCATGTGGTGCGCAGCCTGCGGGGCGCAGCGGTGCACATCGTGCCCGGTGTGATTCAACTCGGCGCGTTGCCCAATGTGATGCGCGGTGAAGAAACCCAGGTGCTCGGCGTGCTGCAAAGCCTGTCTGCCCATACCGGGCGCGACGTATTGATCGGCCTGCCGGGCAGCCATTCCAAGTGGGTGGAGGTGGTGGAAGGCTGCATCACTCACTTCGATACTTTCATGACCGGCGAGTTGTTCGCCGTGCTCAGTCAACACAGCATTCTGGGGCGCACCCAGCGCCCTTCCGAACAGTTCCAGGTGGCCGCTTTTGATCGCGGTGTTCAGGTTGCGCTGTCGGCAGACGGCCAAACGGGGCTGTTGTCGAACTTGTTCAGCGCACGCTCCCTGGGATTGACCGGCGAGCTGGCGCCTGACGAGCAACCGGACTATCTGTCCGGGCTGTTGATCGGCCACGAACTGACCGGCCTACGCACTCGCAAGCCCAGCCAGCAGCGCGACATCGTCCTGGTCGGCACACCCCAACTCTGCACCCGCTACCAGCGTGCACTCCAACTCTGTGGCTTCCCCCACGTGACCCTGGCGCAGGAGGCTACCGAGCGTGGCCTTTGGCAGCTGGCCATGGCGGCGGGGCTGCTGCCTGCAACCTGACGAGAGGCCCGACATGCTCAAGCAAGCACTGACACACAACGGTTTGATCGCGATCCTGCGCGGCCTGCGACCGGAGGAGGCGCTGGCGATCGGCGAGGTGTTGTACACGGCGGGCTTCAGGGTGATCGAAGTGCCGCTGAACTCGCCGGATCCTTATTCCAGCATCCGCATCCTGCGGGACAGCCTGCCCGCCGATTGCCTGATCGGCGCCGGCACCGTGCTGACCCCGGAACAGGTCGATCAAGTCAAAGCCGCCGGCGGCCAGGTGATCGTCATGCCCCATAGCGATGCCAAGGTGCTGCGAGCCGCCAAGGCCGCGGGCCTGTATCTGTCGCCGGGTGTGGCCACGCCCACCGAAGCGTTTGCCGCGCTGGCCGAAGGCGCCGACGTGCTGAAGCTGTTCCCGGCCGAGCAAATGGGCCCGGCGGTGGTCAAGGCCTTGCTCGCGGTACTGCCCGCCGGCACCGTGCTGCTGCCGGTGGGCGGCATCACCCCGGACAACATGCAGGTATTTTTCGACGCGGGCGTCAAAGGCTTCGGCCTGGGCTCCGGGTTATTCAAGCCGGGCATGAGCGTCGCCCAAGTGGCGAGCAACGCCCAGGCCTACGTCGCGGCCTGGCACGCCTTGGGCTGATCAGCGTTCTCCATCTACAAGAGAGATAAGAAGATGAAAATCACCAAACTGACCACCTTCATCGTCCCGCCGCGCTGGTGCTTCCTCAAGGTTGAAACCGACCAGGGCGTGACCGGTTGGGGCGAGCCCGTTGTCGAGGGCCGCGCCCATACCGTGGCTGCCGCCGTCGAGGAATTGTCCGACTACTTGATCGGCAAGGACCCACGCAATATCGAAGACATTTGGACCGTGCTCTATCGCGGCGGTTTCTACCGTGGCGGCGCGATCCATATGAGCGCTCTCGCCGGTATCGACCAGGCGCTGTGGGACATCAAGGGCAAGGCCCTCGGCGTGTCGGTCAGCGACCTGCTGGGTGGCCAGGTGCGCGACAAGATCCGCGTGTATTCATGGATTGGTGGCGACCGCCCGGCCGACACTGCCCGCGCCGCCAAGGAAGCCGTGGCCCGTGGTTTTACTGCGGTGAAAATGAACGGCACCGAAGAGCTGCAATTTCTCGACAGCTTCGAAAAAGTCGACCAGGCCCTGGCCAACGTCGCCGCCGTGCGGGATGCGGTCGGTCCGAACGTCGGCATCGGCGTCGACTTCCATGGCCGGGTGCACAAACCCATGGCCAAGGTGCTGATGAAGGAACTCGACCCCTACAAACTGATGTTTATCGAAGAGCCGGTGCTCAGCGAAAACTACGAAGCGCTGAAAGAGCTGGCGCCGCTCACCAGCACCCCGATTGCCCTCGGCGAGCGCCTGTTCTCGCGCTGGGACTTCAAGCGCGTGCTCAGCGAAGGCTACGTCGACATCATCCAGCCGGATGCGTCCCACGCCGGCGGTATCACCGAAACCCGCAAGATTGCCAACATGGCCGAAGCTTACGACGTGGCCCTTGCCCTGCACTGCCCGCTCGGCCCGATTGCCCTGGCAGCGTGCCTGCAGCTGGATGCGGTTTGCTACAACGCGTTCATCCAGGAACAGAGCCTGGGCATTCACTACAACGAGAGCAATGACCTGCTGGATTACGTGCGCGATCCGGGTGTTTTCGACTACGACCAGGGCTTTGTGAAAATCCCCAACGGGCCAGGCCTGGGCATCGAGATCAACGAGGAATACGTGATCGAACGCGCGGCCATCGGGCATCGCTGGCGCAATCCGATCTGGCGGCATGCCGACGGCAGTTTTGCGGAGTGGTAAACACCGCGAATTTGAGGTGAAAACCCGATCAGTGTGGGAGCGGGCTTGCTCGCGAAGGCGGAGTGTCAGTCAACACATCCGCTGCTGGTAGACCGCTTTCGCGAGCAAGCCCGCTCCCACATTTGATTCGGTTTCGTCAGTAAGACCTGTCCTCAATAACCATAAGAAGAGGCAACCCCCATGCAATCCGAGTCCTTCACCGGGCAGGCTTCTTTAGTCACGCCCAGCCGAAAGCGTTTCTTCATCATGGTGCTGCTGTTCATCACCGTGGTGATCAACTACCTGGACCGCAGCAACCTGTCGATTGCCGCTCCGGCCCTGACCAGCGAGCTGGGGATCGACCCGGTGCATGTCGGGCTGATCTTCTCCGCGTTCGGCTGGACCTACGCGGCCATGCAGATTCCCGGCGGCTGGCTGGTGGACCGGGTGCCGCCGCGCATTCTCTACAGCGTCGCCCTGCTGCTGTGGTCGGTGGCCACGGTGATGCTCGGTTTCGCCGCCAGCTTCATCGCGCTGTTCGTATTGCGCATGGCGGTGGGCGCCCTGGAGGCCCCGGCCTACCCGATCAACAGCCGCGTGGTCACCACCTGGTTCCCCGAGCGTGAACGGGCCACGGCGATCGGCGTTTATACCTCCGGGCAATTTGTCGGGCTGGCGTTTCTCACGCCGGTGTTGGCCTGGCTGCAACACACCTTTGGCTGGCACATGGTGTTTGTCGCCACCGGCGGCGTGGGCATTGTGTGGGCGTTGATCTGGTACGCGGTGTACCGCGAGCCACGGGATTTCAAAGGCGCGAATGCGGCGGAAATCGAGCTGATCCGCGAAGGCGGCGGGTTGGTGGACATCCAGGCGCAGGCGGCCAAGGCGCCGTTCAGCTGGGTCGACCTCGGCATCGTGTTGAGCAAGCGCAAGCTGTGGGGGATCTACCTGGGGCAGTTCTGCCTGAATTCCACGTTGTGGTTTTTCCTGACGTGGTTTCCCACCTACCTGGTGAAATATCGCGGCATGGACTTCATCAAGTCCGGCCTGCTGGCGTCGCTGCCGTTTCTGGCGGCGTTTGTCGGGGTGCTGTGTTCGGGGCTGTTTTCCGATTGGCTGATTCGCCGGGGAGCGTCCGTGGGGTTTGCGCGCAAGTTGCCGATCATTGGCGGGCTGTTGATTTCCACGGCGATCATCGGCGCCAACTTTGTTGATTCCACGGCGTGGGTGATTGCGTTTCTGGCGGTGGCGTTTTTCGGCAATGGCCTGGCGTCGATCACCTGGTCGCTGGTGTCGACCCTGGCGCCGGCAAGGCTGCTGGGGCTGACCGGAGGGATGTTCAACTTCATCGGCAATCTGTCGGCGATTACCACGCCGATCGTGATTGGCTTTCTGGCGACCGGGGATTCGTTTGCGCCGGCGATTACGTACATCGCGGTGCTGGCGTTGTTGGGTGCGTTGTCCTACATCTTGCTGGTCGGCAAGGTCGAGCGTATCGAGATTTAGGCGACTGCTGCGGCGAGGGAGCTTGCGGTGGCGAGGGAGCTTGCGGTGGCGAGGGAGCTTGCGGTGGCGAGGGAGCTGGTGTGGCGAGGGAGCTTGCTCCCGCTGGAGTGCGCAGCGCTCCCAGGATTTTGGGGCCGCTGCGCAGCCCAGCGGGAGCAAGCTCCCYMGCCACACCARCTCCCYRGCCACAGCAAGCTCCCTCACCACAAAAGCAGTGCGGCTCTAGTACAGCGCGCCATCCAGAATCTGATAGACGATGCTGGTGCCAACGGCGATCAATACGATGTCCCCACCCGAACGGCGCCATTCATAACCAGGGTATTGCGGCAGATGGCCCAGCGCCCGTGGGTCCAGACGCTCACCATAGTAGTTTGGCGGCAGGCGCTGGCCGCGCACCAGGTGGATGCCGGGAGGCGGCGGCGCGCCACGGCGGAAGTCGCCATGGTTGTCGCGGATGACCTGTCTCACAGGACCAAAGTCCTGAGGAGGCCCGCCACGGTGGTTGTCCTGCGGCCCGCGATGGTCATCGCCACGTTGATCGTGCTGGCCCTGTGGGCCACCACGGTCAGGTCCGCCACCCTGATCATAGGGCGCAGCTTGGACCAGGGCGCTGGCGCCAAGCACCAGCACGCCTACACCTGCAATCAAACGTTTGGGAATTTTCATGGGGCTGTTTCCTCAGTACTGCACGAACAAAAAAGGGATCTCGAACCACGTTCGAAATCCCTTGGTCTTGTTAGCTTAGGTACTGATTTGCCAGCATGATTCCTCTGTATCAGGAACTTTACCTACCGCTTACGAGCCGCTTACTTACGGGCGTTGCGTACACCTTCCGACAGCGCAGAGCACAGGGTCAATACACCGTCGATGGCCTGTTGATCATTGCTGGCGTTGGCGATGTGGTCGATCAGTGCCGACCCCACCACCACACCGTCTGCCAGGCGGGCGATTGCAGCGGCCTGCTCCGGGGTGCGGATGCCGAAACCGATGCTGATCGGCAGGTCGGTATGCCGACGCAGACGGGTCACGGCCTCTTCGACGTGTTCCAGGGTCGCGGCACCGGCACCGGTCACACCGGCCACCGACACGTAGTACACAAACCCTGAGCTGCCGTTGAGCACGGTCGGCAGGCGCGCGTCGTCGGTGGTCGGCGTGGTCAGGCGGATAAAGTCGATACCGGCAGCCTGGGCCGGGTCGCACAGCTCGCCGTTATGTTCCGGCGGCATGTCGACCACGATCAGGCCGTCGACGCCGGCTTCTTTCGCATCGCTGATGAAGCGTGGCACGCCGTACATGTGGATCGGGTTGAAGTAGCCCATCAGCACCAGCGGCGTGTCGCTGTTGCCCTCGCGGAACTCGCGAACCATTTGCAGGGTTTTCGTGAGGTTCTGCTTGGCGGTCAGCGCGCGGATGTTGGCCAGTTGAATGGCCGGGCCGTCAGCCATCGGGTCGGTGAACGGCATGCCCAGTTCGATCACATCGGCGCCGGCCGCCGGCAACCCTTTGAGGATCGCCAGCGAGGTGTCATACCCCGGGTCGCCAGCGGTGACGAAGGTCACCAGGGCGGCGCGGTTTTGTTCTTTCAGTTGCGCAAAACGTGTTTGCAGGCGGCTCATTTAGTGTTTCTCCTGCTTGGACTGTTCCATGTGGTGCATCACGGTTTGCATGTCTTTGTCGCCACGGCCGGACAGGTTGACCACCATCAGGTGATCTTTCGGCAAGGTCGGCGCGCGCTTGAACACTTCGGCCAAGGCGTGGGCGCTTTCCAGTGCAGGAATAATCCCTTCCAGGCGGCAGCATTTGTGAAAGGCGTCGAGGGCTTCGTCGTCGGTCACCGAGGTGTACTGGACGCGGCCGATGTCGTGCAACCAGGCGTGTTCAGGGCCGATGCCCGGGTAGTCGAGGCCCGCGGAGATCGAGTGGGCGTCGATGATCTGGCCATCGTCGTCCTGCAACAGGAAGGTACGGTTGCCGTGGAGCACACCCGGTACGCCGCCGTTGAGGCTGGCCGCGTGTTTGCCGGTCTCGATGCCGTAGCCGGCCGCTTCAACGCCGATGATTTCGACGCTGGTGTCATCCAGGAACGGATGGAACAGGCCCATGGCATTGGAACCGCCGCCGATGCACGCCACCAGGCTGTCGGGCAGACGGCCTTCCTGGGCCTGCAGCTGGGTACGGGTTTCCTTGCCGATCACGGCCTGGAAGTCGCGAACCATCGCCGGGTACGGGTGCGGGCCGGCCACGGTGCCGATCAGGTAGAAGGTGCTGTCGACGTTGGTGACCCAGTCACGCAGGGCTTCGTTCATCGCGTCTTTCAGGGTGCCGGTACCGGCGACTACCGGGATCACTTCAGCGCCCAGCAGCTTCATGCGAAATACGTTGGCCTGCTGGCGCTCGATGTCGGTGGTGCCCATGTAGATGACGCATTGCAGGCCGAAACGCGCGGCGACGGTGGCAGTGGCCACACCGTGCATGCCGGCGCCGGTCTCGGCGATGATGCGTTTTTTACCCATGCGCCGCGCCAGCAGGATCTGGCCGATGCAGTTGTTGATCTTGTGGGCGCCGGTGTGGTTCAGCTCTTCGCGTTTGAGGTAGATCTTGGCGCCACCGCAGAACTCGGTCAGGCGCTCGGCGAAGTACAGCGGGCTTGGGCGTCCGACGTAGTCGCGCTGGAAGTAGGCCAGTTCTTCGTTGAAGGCCGGATCGATCTTGGCCGCTTCGTATTCGCGGGCCAGGTCAAGGATCAACGGCATCAGGGTTTCCGCCACGTAGCGGCCGCCGAACGAACCAAACAGGCCATTGGCATCCGGGCCGTTGCGTAAATCGGTCTGGGTCTGAGTCATGGGACGCTCCAGGTAGAAAATGTGTAAGAGGCAATGACGGTCACTCTACCCCTGACGCTTCCACGTGAAAACCGATAAGATCGCCACAACCTGTCAGGAAAACTCACAGATGAGCCGAGACCTCCCACCGCTGAATGCCTTGCGCGCTTTTGAGGCGACTGCGCGCCTGAACAGCGTTAGCCAGGCCGCTGAGCAACTGCACGTGACCCATGGTGCGGTCAGCCGGCAGCTCAAGGTGTTGGAAGAACACCTTGGCGTCAGCCTGTTCGCCAAGGACGGGCGCGGCCTCAAACTCACAGATGCCGGCATTCGTCTGCGGGATGCGAGTTTCGAGGCCTTCGAGCGACTGAGGGACACTTGCGCCGAGCTCACGCAAAGCAGTGCCGATGCGCCGTTTGTGCTCGGCTGCTCCGGCAGCCTGCTGGCGCGCTGGTTTATTCCGCGTCTGGGGCGCCTGAACGCCGAGTTGCCGGATTTGCGCCTGCATCTGTCGGCGGGTGAAGGCGATCTTGACCCGCGTCGCCCCGGCCTGGACGCGCTGCTGGTGTTCGCCGAACCTCCATGGCCGGCGGATATGCAGGTGTACGAATTGGCCAGCGAACGCATCGGCCCGGTCATGAGCCCGCGTTTTGCCCATTACGAGCGATTGCGCCAGGCGCCTCCCGAGGCGCTGCTGAGTGAGGCCCTGTTGCACACTACCTCACGCCCGCAAGCCTGGCCCAGCTGGGCGCAGCACCATGGGATCGATGCTGGCGCGTTGAAGTACGGTCAGGGGTTTGAGCATTTGTATTATTTGCTGGAGGCGGCGGTGGCCGGGCTAGGGGTAGCAATTGCGCCTGAGCCGCTGGTGGCAGAGGACCTGCGAGCGGGTCGCCTGGTTGCGCCGTGGGGTTTCAGTGAAACCCCGGCGCAACTGGCGTTGTGGCTACCCAAGCGCGCCGCAGATGGGCGCGCCGGGCAACTGGCGCAGTGGCTCAAGGCTGAGCTTGCGCGCCAGGACGTTTAGTCGCCGCGTTTGCACAGCAAGTAAGCCGCCAGCAAACCCAGCGCGCCGACGGCGACACCGGCGGTAGTCCATGGATGCTCTTGCGCGTAGTCCCGTGTTGCAACACCGGTTTCGCGGATTTTGACTTTGCTTTCTTCGTAGGCATCGCTGATCAGGTGGCGGGAATGCTTGAGAGCGTTCTCGGCATTGCTTTTCAGGGCCTTCAGGGTTTTGCGCGACTCGTCAGACGCATCGTCCTTGAGGCTTTCCAAAGATTTGAGCAGGCTCGAAATCTCGGCTTCCATGCTTTCCAATGACGCTTTGCGTAAAGAGGTGTTGGCCATGTGGGCTCTCCTGGAGTGATTGAGTGGCGTGTGTTGTTTCCGACTGCGGCGGTTTCAGAAAGTGCAGTAAATCTGAACTTTCACATCGCAATAGCCGCCAGAAGCAGTACGAGAATTCACTGCTAGTCTTGATTAACGACCCCAGGAGAAAAACTTATGAGTGATCATCACACCTACAAGAAAGTCGAACTGGTGGGCTCTTCCGCGACCAGCATCGAGGAAGCCATCAACAACGCCCTGGCTGAAGCCAGCAAGAGCATCAAGCACTTGGAGTGGTTTGAAGTGACCGAAACCCGTGGCCACATCAAGGACGGCAAGGCTGCGCATTTCCAGGTCACCCTCAAGGTGGGGTTCCGAATTGCCAGTAGTTGATTGAGCCGGTTGAACTTGCGCGCTGGCCGATTGCCATAAACTCCGCTACAACCTTTAGGCACGTCGACGTGACGAGCGTCGGCGTGCTTCCTTTCGATCAACCCAAGGAAGTGACGGATGAAGAACTTTTTGTTGGCGGTAGGTTTGTTGAGCATTGCGGGCACGGCCCTGGCGGCGGGCAAGCCTTGTGAAGAGCTGAAAAGCGAGATTGCGGCGAAAATCGACGCTAAAGGCGCTTCGGGCTACTCCCTGGAAATCGTGGACAAAGGTGCTGCACCTAGTGACCACACGGTTGTCGGCAGCTGTGAAGCCGGTACCAAGGAAATCGCCTACAAGCGCGGGTGATCCCGTGTTGCAGACGTAAAAAACCGACGCAAGTGCGTCGGTTTTTTTATGCCTGCGATCCCTCGCTCCGCGTGGGAATGAAGCCTGGGATGCTCTGCGTCCCGCCTCACTCCTGGATTCAGCCCTTCATGACCTGCGCCAGCAGCTCGTAGGAATGAATCCGGTCGGCATGCTCGTACAGGTCACAGGTGAAGATCAGCTCATCCGCGCCGGTCTGCTCCACCAGCACTTCCAGCTTGGCGCGGATCTTCTGCGGGCTGCCCACCATGGCCAGGCCGAGGAAACTGCCGACCGCGTCTTTCTCATGGGGCAGCCACAGCCCGTCCATGGTCTTGACCGGCGGGCGCTGCACCAGGCTTTGCCCACGCATCAAAGCGAGAATTCGCTGGTACACCGAGGTGGCCAGGTAGTCGGCTTGCTCATCGGTGTCGGCGGCCACCAGCGGGATGCCGAGCATCACATAGGGCTTGTCCAGCACGGCCGAAGGCTTGAAGTGGTTGCGATAGACGCGAATCGCTTCATGCATCAGGCGCGGTGCGAAATGCGAGGCAAAGGCGTAAGGCAAACCGCGCTCGCCTGCCAGTTGCGCACTGAACAGGCTTGAACCCAGCAGCCATACCGGGACGTTGGTGCCGGTGCCGGGTACGGCGATCACTCGCTGGTCCGGAGTGCGCGGGCCGAGGTAGGCCATCAGTTCAGCCACGTCTTCCGGGAAATCATCGGCGCTGCCGGAGCGTTCACGGCGCAGCGCGCGGGCGGTCATCTGGTCGGAGCCTGGTGCGCGGCCAAGGCCCAGGTCGATGCGGCCCGGGTACAGGCTTTCCAGGGTGCCGAACTGCTCGGCGATCACCAACGGCGCGTGGTTGGGCAGCATCACGCCACCGGAACCGACACGGATCGTCGAGGTGCCGCCGGCCAGGTAACCCAGCAATACCGAGGTCGCCGAGCTCGCGATGCCGTCCATATTGTGGTGTTCGGCGACCCAGAAACGGTTGTAGCCGAATTTTTCCACGTGCTGGGCCAGGTCCAGGGAATTGCGCAGCGACTGCGCCGGGCTGCCGTTGGCGCGCACGGGCACGAGGTCGAGGGTCGAGAACTTTACGTCGGACAGCGATTTCATAAGCCTGCTTCTCCAATGGGGGCGCAGGCTTCTTAGACGAACCAAAACCTGCCGCTTCATGTGCATGTCCTATGCAATGAGGGCATATACCCGAGATTCAATAGCGATGGTGAAATTTCCTACTTAATCGCTAGGTTTCTCCGACAAGATGAACTTTGCCGTGGCGTCTATCCTCAGAACCCTTACTGACGCAAAACCACCGTTCGAGGAGACCGCTATGAGTATTGTTAAAAAAGCATCCGCGCATTGGGAAGGCGACCTGAAGACTGGCCTGGGTTCCATTTCCACCGAAACCGGCGTTCTGCGTGAAGCGCCTTACGGCTTCAAGGCCCGTTTCGAAGGTGGCAAGGGCACCAACCCTGAAGAACTGATCGGCGCAGCCCATGCCGGTTGTTTCTCCATGGCGTTTTCCATGATTCTCGGCGATGCCGGGCTCAAGGCCGACAGCATCGACACCCAGGCCGAAGTGACCCTGGACCAAGTGGACGGTGGCTTTGCGATTACTGCCGTGCACCTGACCCTCAAGGCGAAGATCCCGGGCGCCAGCCAGGCGCAGTTCGATGAGCTGAGCAAAAAGGCCAAGGAAGGATGCCCCGTGTCCAAGGTGCTGAATGCAACCATTACCCTGGATGGCACGCTGGTTAGTTGATGCAACCCCCTTGCAGGGGTGAGCTTGCTCGCCCCTGCAGGTGCAAATGTGGTCGAATAGCCGATTGCAGACTCAGCGCACACCCGTGCGCGTGCATTCAGGGAGCTTCACACATGAAACGTATTGCCTTGGCGGTTATCTGCTGTGCACTGGCCACGTCGGCGCTGGCGGCGCCAAAAGATTGTGAAGAGCTCAGGAAGGAGATCGAGGTCAAAATCCAGGCGAATGCCGTTCCGTCCTACACCCTCGAAATCGTCACCAAGGAAGAAGCTGACAAGCACGACAGCGCCATGGTTGTCGGCAGCTGTGAGAATGGCACCAAGGCCATCGTCTACCAGAAGAACAACGACTGATCAGATGCAGTTGACGCTACGTTCTTCGGCCAGCAATTGACCCGCTTTGTTGTACAGCCGGATATTCGGGTTGTAGCCCAGTGAGCGCCCTTCCAGGCGATAGCGCTGGCCTGCCTCGAAACGGTCGTATTGCAGGGTCATGAAGCAGGTACGGTCAGTGGTTTGGCCAAACCCGCCGAAACTGCCGCCGGTAGGCACCTCGAAATCAAAACGTACCATCAGCTCATGGCTGCCAGGCGGCACCTGGAAGAAGCGTCCGTCGTTCAGGTTTTTCCCGTCCAGGCGTTGCGCCATTACCAGCTTGGCGCCGGGTGTCGGGGTAGCGAAGTCGACCCAGGCCTGATGTGGATCAACCGGCGGTAGTGGCGTCGACGCACAGGCACTGAGAAAAATCGCGGCGACGGGAAGCAGTAGCTGACGCATGTTAAGCACTCAACTGTAGGAATGGTTTTTTGAACGGCTGCGTTCGGCAGCACGCTCCCTATGAGTATAAACACGCCACGCCATGGAAAAATTCTCCACAGGCGAGATAGTCTGGCGGGATGGTTACCGGCGAGAGGTTTTAATGGTCAGGCGTTTGCTTCCCGGCTTGATGCTGCTGTTGCTCAGTGGCTGTTCCAGCGTCAGTTATTACAGCCAACTGGCAGACGGCCAATGGCAATTGCTGCGTGCCCGGGAGCCGGTCTCCGCGGTCGTCGCCGACCCGTCCCGGCCACAGGTGCTGCGCGAGCACTTGGCGCAATCGCAGAAAGCCCGCACCTTCGCCAGCGAACACCTGCACCTGCCGGATAACCAGAGTTACCGGCTGTATGCCGATATCGGCCGTCCTTACGTGGTCTGGAACGTGTTCGCCACGCCTGAATTTTCCCTGTCCCCGCAAACCCACTGCTTCCCGATTGCCGGTTGCGTGGCCTATCGCGGCTACTACAACCAGGGCGCCGCACGCGGCCAGGCGGCTTTGTTGAAGCAGCAAGGGATGGATGTGTCGATTGGCGGCGTGGAGGCCTA
This sequence comes from Pseudomonas sp. Colony2, assembly GCF_019382755.1. Classification (NCBI taxonomy): domain Bacteria; kingdom Pseudomonadati; phylum Pseudomonadota; class Gammaproteobacteria; order Pseudomonadales; family Pseudomonadaceae; genus Pseudomonas; species Pseudomonas sp. Colony2. Next base: position 46,308 of record NZ_CP080030.1, read on the forward strand.
TTCCACCCTCGGCTGGTTCAACGACCCGATCATGAGTTCGATGATGAGCTGGGGGGACGAGCGCCTGGCCACGCTGATTTTTCATGAGCTGGCGCACCAGCGGTTTTATGTGAAGGACGACACCGAGTTCAACGAGTCGTACGCCACCTTCATCGAGCAGGAAGGTACCCGGCAATGGCGCGCCGCCCAAGGCTTGCCGCCTGCCAGCGAGTCAGCGCTGAAACAGCGCGACCAGTTCACCCGGCTGGTGCTCGATACCCGCAAACGCCTGGAGCAGTTGTATGCGCAGCCGCTGACGGCAGATGCCATGCGCCAGGCCAAGGCCGCTGAATTCGAGCGCCTGCGCCGTGACTACCGGCACATGCGCGATAGCCAGTGGGGTGGCGACAAGCGTTATGACGCCTGGGTCAACCTGCCGATGAACAACGCAAGGTTGCTGCCGTTTGGGCTGTATGACCAGTGGGTGCCGGCGTTCGTCGCGTTGTTCCGGCAGGAAGGCGGGGATTGGCCGAGGTTCTTTGCGGCGGTGGAGAAGCTGGGCGGGTTGCCGGTGGATCAGCGCAAGGCGGCCCTGAGGGCGTTGGAGGGATCCGGGCAAGTGGTTGGCCGGTAGGGCCTCATGGCGGGCAAGCCCGGCTCCCACATTTGACTGAGTTGTCTTGGCCGACCGTGATCAAATGTGGGAGCTGGCTTGCCTGCGATAGCGCATTCAAGGCCGTTGCAAAAACGCCTGATGCATCTCGGCCAACGTTTCGAAATGCCAGGTCGGCGCCTCGGCACTCAGCTCTTCACGGCTGCCAAACCCATAACCCACTGCCGCCGAATCCAGCCCATTGCTGCGGGCCCCGATCAGGTCGTGCTTGCGGTCGCCAATCATCAAGGTGCTGGCCGGGTCCAGGCTTTCTTGCGCCATCAGGTGGGCGATCAACTCGACCTTGTTGGTGCGCGTGCCGTCCAGCTCGCTGCCGTAGATCACCTTGAAGTGCTTGGCGAAATCAAAATGCCGGGCGATTTCCCGGGCAAATACCCAAGGCTTGGACGTGGCTACATACAGCTGGCGGCCCTGGCCATTCAATTCCTCAAGCAGCGGCATCACGCCGTCGAACACGCGGTTTTCGTACAGGCCGGTGACCTTGAAGCGCTCGCGGTAGAAATTCACCGCCTCCCAGGCCTTGGCTTCGTCGAAGCCATAAAACTGCATGAACGCTTGCAGCAGCGGCGGGCCGATAAAGTGCTCAAGTTTGGTCAGGTCCGGCTCATCGATCCCCAGTTTGGCGAGGGCGTACTGGATCGAGCGGGTGATGCCTTCGCGCGGGTCGGTGAGGGTGCCATCGAGGTCGAACAAAACGGTCTGGTAATGCATGGGTGTCCTTGTCATTGGTCGAAGCCTTCGGCCAGGTGCAGGTCTTTGAGCTTTACGTAGTTCGCGGCGCTGTAGGTGAAAAATGCCCGTTCCTTGTCAGTCAGCGGGCGGATTTGTTTAACCGGGCTGCCAACATACAAAAAACCGCTCTCAAGTTTCTTGCCCGGCGGCACCAGGCTGCCGGCGCCGATGATCACCTCGTCTTCCACCACGGCGCCGTCCATCACAATGCTGCCCATGCCGATCAGGATCCGGCTGCCTACCGTGCAGCCATGCAGCATGACCTTGTGGGCAATGGTCACATCGTCGCCGATCAGCAGCGGGAAACCATCAGGATTGAAGGGGCCTGCGTGGGTAATGTGCAGCACGCAGCCGTCCTGCACGCTGGTGCGCGCACCGATGCGGATGCGGTGCATGTCGCCGCGGATCACCGTCAGCGGCCATACCGAGCTGTCGGTGCCGATTTCGACGTCGCCGATCACCACCGCCGATGCATCGACGAAAGCCCCGGCGGCCAGGGCCGGCGTGTGATTCTGGTAGGTGCGAAGGGTCACGATAGGCTCTCTCTCTTCTGCTGATAGCTGCGGTGGGCGTTGATTGTAATTAAGATGGCCCCATCTTTGTTCTTACATGTTTCTTCAGCCAAGGTGCCAACCGTGAGCGCGAACAACCCTCTTCTGCAGTCCTACGACCTGCCGCCGTTCTCGGCGATCCGTGCCGAGCACGTACAGCCGGCCATTGAACAGATCCTCGCCGACAACCGCGTCGCCATCGAAGGCATCCTGCAAAGCCAGGGTAAAAATCCGACCTGGGCCGGGCTGGTCCTGGCCATGGACGAACTCAATGACCGCCTGGGCGCCGCCTGGAGCCCGGTCAGCCACCTGAATGCCGTGTGCAACAGCGCCGAACTGCGGGAAGCCTACGAGGCGTGCCTGCCGGCACTGAGCGCCTACTCCACCGAGATGGGCCAGAACCGCGAGTTGTTCCAGGCCTTCGACGCCCTGGCCAACAGCCCGGAAGCCGCCGGCTTCGACGTGGCGCAAAAAACCATCCTGGAACACTCCCTGCGGGACTTCCGTCTGTCGGGTATCGATTTGCCGCCTGAGCAGCAAAAGCGTTATGCCGAAGTGCAGAGCAAGCTCTCCGAACTGGGCAGCAAGTTCTCCAACCAATTGCTCGATGCCACCCAGGCCTGGACCAAGCACGTCACTGACGAAGCAACCCTCGCCGGCCTGACCGATTCCTCCAAGGCGCAAATGGCTGCGACTGCCCAGGCCAAGGGCCTCGACGGCTGGCTGATCACCCTGGAATTCCCAAGCTACTACGCGGTGATGACCTACGCCCACGACCGCGCCCTGCGTGAAGAAATCTACGCAGCCTACTGCACCCGCGCGTCGGACCAAGGCCCGAATGCCGGTCAGAACGATAACGGCCCGGTCATGGAACAGATCCTCGACCTGCGTCAGGAGCTGGCGCAACTGCTGGGCTTCGCCTCGTTCTCCGAGCTGAGCCTGGCCACCAAAATGGCCGAGTCCAGCGACCAGGTGCTGAGCTTCCTGCGTGACCTGGCCAAGCGCAGCAAGCCGTTTGCCACCCAGGACCTGCAACAGCTCAAGGCCTATGCCGCCGAACAAGGCTGCGCGGACCTGCAAAGCTGGGACAGCGGTTTCTACGGCGAAAAACTGCGTGAGCAGCGTTACAGCGTTTCCCAGGAAGCCCTGCGCGCCTACTTCCCGATCGACAAGGTACTCAGCGGCCTGTTCGCCATCGTGCAACGCCTGTATGGCATCGAGATCGCCGAGCAGAAAGGCTTCGACACCTGGCACCCGGATGTTCGCCTGTTTGAAATCAAGGAAAACGGCCAGCACGTCGGCCGCTTCTTCTTCGACCTGTATGCCCGCGCCAACAAGCGTGGGGGTGCCTGGATGGACGGCGCCCGTGACCGTCGCCGCACGGTTGATGGCGTGCTGCAAAGCCCGGTGGCCAACCTGGTGTGCAACTTCACCCCGGCCGACAGCGGCAAGCCTGCCCTGCTGACCCACAATGAAGTGACCACGCTGTTCCACGAATTCGGCCACGGCCTGCACCACCTGTTGACCCGTGTCGAGCACGCCGGCGTGTCCGGCATCAACGGCGTGGCCTGGGATGCGGTGGAGTTGCCGAGCCAGTTCATGGAAAACTGGTGCTGGGAGCCGGAAGGCCTGGCGCTGATTTCCGGTCACTATGAAACCGGTGAGCCGCTGCCTCAGGACCTGCTGGAAAAAATGCTCGCGGCGAAGAACTTCCAGTCCGGCCTGATGATGGTTCGCCAGTTGGAGTTCTCGCTGTTCGACTTCGAGCTGCACGCTACCCACGGCGATGGCCGCAGTGTGCTGCAGGTGCTGGAAGGCGTGCGTGATGAGGTGTCGGTGATGCGTCCGCCCGCCTACAACCGCTTCCCCAACAGCTTCGCGCATATCTTCGCTGGCGGTTACGCCGCGGGTTACTACAGCTACAAGTGGGCGGAAGTGCTGTCGGCCGATGCCTTCTCCAAGTTCGAAGAAGATGGCGTGCTCAATGCCGAGACTGGCCGGGCGTTCCGCGAGGCGATCCTGGCCCGTGGCGGTTCCCAGGCACCGATGGTGCTGTTCGTCGATTTCCGCGGACGGGCGCCGTCGATTGACGCACTCTTGCGCCACAGCGGCCTGAGTGAGGACGCGGCAGCATGAGTGAAGCACCTGTGAAAACCAAAAAACGCTTTATCGCCGGGGCAGTCTGCCCGGCGTGCAGCGAGCCGGATAAGTTGATGATGTGGAGCGAGGACGATATTCCGCACCGCGAATGCGTGGCTTGCGGCTACTCCGACACGCTGAATGAACAAGGTCTGTCAGTGCCCAAGGAATTGGGTACGCGGGTCAATACGTCGGCGTTGAAAGCACCGGACCCCAAGGTGCAGGCGGTGCAGTTCTTCCCTAATCCGAAGCTGAAAAAAGACTGACCGAGAAGCGCTCCCTGGGTTGATGGCTCAGGGAGCGACCACCCAGGCGGTTTTTTCCTCGGCCGGGTCTTTGGCGTTGTCCGCGGTATTCAGCCAGCTTTTCATCGAGCACAGCGCAAAGGCGCTGGTGCTGCATTCGCCGTTGGCCAGTGCAGTGCGTAACTTGTCGACATCCGCCTTCATCATGTAGCGAACGCCGTCCTTGAAGCCGCTACTGGCGCCGAAGCCGCCCAAGGTCATTTCGTTCAGCGCGTCTTCCTTGCTCCATCCCTGAATCACCACCCGATACATCGCCGCCATCAGGCCCGTGCGGTCGGAGCCGTGTTTGCAGTGCATCAGCACCGGGCCGTTGGCTTCGGCATCCTGAATCGCGCGCAACGCTGCGAGCACATCGGCGTCATCGACATGGTTGGTGCGATAGGACAATTGCACCTGGTTGATGCCGGGTGATTTCAGCCAGTTGGCATCTGACTCGGGCAGAAAGTTGATCACCGTTCCGATCTTGAGCTTTTCCAATACAGGAACAGCACCGCTATCCGGCAGCCCGCTGCGATAGAGCGTGGGCGTCATTTGATACAGGTTGTATTGATTGCCCACAGGCTGGGCCCATTCCGATGAACGGATGGGCGTGAGCTCTTCGGCCTGGGACGGTGCGGTGGTGAACAACGCCATGAACACGAGGCTGAGGGCAGGCAGCAATTGATTCTTGAACATGCGCGATGTAACCGAATAGGGAAGGGGCTGATGGGGCCCAGATTCGCCTACAGGGGGTCAATGCCGCGTGAGGTGCTCGTCAAAGAATCGTGAATAAGCCGGCTCCGAGCAGGTTTTTTCGCGCTGAATCGATTTTCCCCGATCCTTAGCCTGCTATCCTTTGTAACTATTGATTGCTGCTGTGTTCTATCCCCTTGGGTCCTTTGGATCCCATTTACTGCCAAAACTATAAGTCGTTCCTCGAAGCGGCTGATAAATCCGTGACCACATGATGAGGTGCCACCATGTCTGATCAAGATCAAGACAACCCCCGGCGTGAGTTTTTACGCAAATCCTTGACCTTGATCCCCGTGGTCACTGTCGCCAGCACGGGCCTGGGCGGTTCGATGCTGATGGCGGTTCCCGAACCGGCTCAAGCCAGCCCGGAGAAGGTGCCCGTCAGCAGCAAGGCCTATGAGCCGAGCTATTTCACTGCCGAGGAATGGGCCTTTATCAACGCGGCCGTTGCGCGCCTGATCCCGGCGGACGACCAGGGCCCAGGCGCCCTGGAAGCCGGCGCGCCGGAATACATCGACCGTCAGATGAACACGCCGTACGCGGCGGGTGCCCTGTGGTTCATGCAAGGCCCGTTCAATGCCGACGCGCCGCCTGAAATGGGCTGGCAGAGCAAATTGGTGCCCAAGGAGATCTACCGCCTGGGCATCGCTGCCATGGATGCCTGGTCGAAAGCGATGAACGGTAAGTTATTTGCCGAGCAAGACAGCGCTACCCAGGAAAAGTTGTTGCAGCGCCTGGAGGCCGGCGACGCGCAGTTCGACAGCGTCCCGCCGAAGATTTTCTTCAATCTGTTGCTGCAAAACACCAAGGAAGGGTTCTTTTGCGACCCGGTCCACGGTGGCAACAAAGGCATGGTCGGCTGGACCATGATCGGCTTCCCCGGCGCCCGCGCCGATTTCATGGATTGGGTTGAACGCAACGAGCAATACCCCTTCCCGGCTGTTTCGATCCGTGGCGAGAGGGCGTAAACGTGGCGACCATCATGAAGAAAGTGGATGCAGTGATTGTCGGCTTTGGCTGGACCGGCGCGATCATGGCCAAGGAGCTGACGGAAGCTGGCCTCAACGTGGTAGCGCTGGAGCGCGGCCCGATGCAGGACACCTACCCGGACGGCAACTATCCCCAGGTCATCGACGAACTGACCTACAGCGTGCGTAAAAAGCTCTTCCAGGACATCTCCAAGGAAACCGTGACCATTCGCCATAGCGTGAATGACGTGGCGATGCCCAACCGCCAACTGGGCGCTTTCCTGCCTGGCAACGGTGTCGGCGGTGCAGGCCTGCACTGGTCCGGCGTGCACTTTCGGGTGGACCCAATCGAGTTGCGCATGCGTAGCCATTACGAAGAGCGCTACGGGAAAAACTTCATTCCCAAGGACATGACCATCCAGGATTTCGGCGTCAGCTATGAAGAGCTGGAGCCATTTTTCGACTATGCCGAGAAAGTCTTCGGCACCTCCGGGCAAGCCTGGACGGTGAAAGGTCAGTTGGTGGGCGAAGGTAAGGGCGGCAACCCTTACGCACCGGATCGCTCCAATCACTTCCCGCTGGAATCGCAGAAGAACACAGTCTCCGCACAGCTGTTCCAGAAGGCCGCCACGGCCGTGGGGTACAAGCCCTACAACCTGCCTTCCGCGAATACATCGGGGCCGTACACCAACCCTTACGGCGCCCAGATGGGCCCGTGCAACTTCTGCGGCTTCTGCAGCGGTTATGTCTGCTACATGTATTCCAAGGCTTCGCCGAACGTGAACATCCTGCCGGCCTTGCGCCAGGAACCCAAGTTCGAACTGCGGCCCAACTCCCACGTGCTGAAGGTCAATCTCGACAGCACCAGGAGCAAGGCGACCGGCGTGACGTATGTCGACGCCCAGGGGCGGGAATGCGAGCAGCCGGCGGACCTGGTGATCCTCGGTTCCTTCCAGTTCAACAACGTGCGCCTGATGCTGCTGTCGGGCATCGGCAAACCCTACGACCCGATCTCCGGTGAGGGCGTGGTGGGCCGCAACTTCGCCTACCAGAACATGGCCACCATCAAGGCGTTCTTCGACAAGGACGTGCACACCAACAACTTCATCGGTGCCGGCGGCAATGGCGTGGCGGTCGATGACTTCAACGCCGACAACTTCGACCATGGGCCGCACGGCTTTGTGGGCGGCTCGCCGATGTGGGTCAACCAGGCGGGCAGCCGGCCGATTGCGGGCACCTCCAACCCGCCGGGCACGCCGGCCTGGGGCAGCGCGTGGAAGCGCGCCACGGCTGATTACTACACCCATCAGGTGTCGATGGATGCCCATGGCGCCCACCAATCCTACCGTGGCAACTACCTCGACCTGGACCCGGTTTACCGCGATGCCTACGGCCTGCCGCTGCTGCGCATGACCTTCGACTGGCAGGAAAACGACATCAAGATGAACCGCTTCATGGTCGAAAAAATGAGCAAGATCGCCGAAGCGATGAACCCCAAGGCGATTGCCTTGCTGGGCAAAAAGGTGGGCGAGCACTTCAACACCGCGTCCTACCAGACCACCCACCTCAACGGTGGCGCGATCATGGGCACCGACCCGAAAACCAGTGCCTTGAACCGCTACCTGCAGTGCTGGGACGTACACAACGTGTTTGTCCCGGGCGCTTCCGCGTTCCCACAAGGCTTGGGCTACAACCCTACGGGCCTGGTGGCGGCGCTGACCTACTGGTCGGCGCGGGCAATTCGCGAGCAGTACCTGAAAAACCCCGGCCCACTGGTTCAGGCATAAGGAGCGATGACCATGAAAGCATTTGTTATCGCGTCCCTGGCTTTGTTCAGCAGCTGCTCGGTGAGTGCGGCTGAAACCGATCTGGTCAAACAGGGTGAATACCTGGCTCGCGCCGGTGACTGTGTGGCCTGCCACACCGCCAAGGGCGGCAAACCGTTCGCCGGTGGCCTGCCGATGGAAACCCCGATCGGCACCATCTACTCCACCAACATCACCCCGGATAAAACCGGCCTGGGCGACTACAGCTTCGAAGACTTCGACCAGGCCGTGCGCCATGGCGTCGCCAAGAACGGTAGTACGCTTTACCCGGCGATGCCCTACCCGTCTTACGCGCGGGTCAGCGAAAGCGACATGCAGGCGCTGTACGCGTACTTCATGAAGGGCGTGGAGCCGGTGGCGCAGGTGAACAAGGACAGCGACATTCCCTGGCCGTTGAGCATGCGCTGGCCGTTGGCCGGATGGCGCTGGATGTTTGCGCCCAAGGTCGAGGACTACAAGGCCCAGGCGGGCGCCGATCCGGTGATCAGCCGTGGCGCGTATCTGGTGGAAGGCCTCGGCCACTGCGGCGCTTGCCACACACCACGGGCCCTGACCATGCAGGAAAAATCCCTGAGTGCGTCGGATGGCAGCGCTTTCCTGTCCGGCAGTGCGCCGCTGGAAGGCTGGATTGCCAAAAGCCTGCGGGGCGACCACAAGGACGGCCTGGGTAGCTGGAGCGAAGACCAACTGGTGCAATTCCTCAAGACCGGGCGCAGTGATCGCAGCGCGGTGTTTGGCGGCATGAGCGACGTTGTGGTCCACAGCATGCAGTACATGTCGGAAGAGGACCTGACGGCTATCGCCCGTTACCTCAAGACCCTGCCGGCGGTGGATCCCAAGGACCAGCCGCATCAGTACGACAAGCAGGTCGCCGACGCGCTCTGGAAGGGCGATGACAGCAAGCCGGGTGCCTCGGTGTACATCGACAACTGCGCGGCCTGCCACCGTACCGACGGCCACGGCTACACCCGCGTGTTCCCGGCGCTGGCGGGCAACCCGGTATTGCAGACGGCGGATGCAACCTCGTTGATCAACATCGTGTTGAACGGCGGCACGTTGCCGGCGACGCATACGGCACCTTCGACCTTCACCATGCCGGCGTTCGCCTGGCGGCTGTCGGATCAGGAAGTGGCGGATGTGGTCAGTTTCGTTCGGGGCAGCTGGGGTAATAAGGG
>NZ_CP080030.1:56005-121005 GCF_019382755.1 Pseudomonas sp. Colony2
CCTCTGCCGCCTCGCGGGCGCGGCACGGCCACCAACCTGCACAACCGTTTTGCGCCCACTGTCAGCGTGGCGGAAGACGACGGCTGGTATCAGGAAGTGCCACAGACCCAGGGCACCGAAGTCCGTATCGAAACCGCGAAAACCATCATTACCCGCAACAGCTCGCCGGATATCCCGTTTGACCGGGCGATCAACCCGTACAGAGGCTGCGAGCATGGCTGTATCTACTGCTATGCGCGGCCCAGCCACGCATATTGGGACCTGTCGCCGGGGCTGGACTTCGAAACCAAGCTGATCGCCAAGACCAACGCCGCCGACGTGCTGGAGCAGCAACTGTCGAAACCGGGCTACACCTGCGCGCCGATCAACCTGGGCTCCAACACCGACCCGTACCAGCCCATCGAGCGCGAGTACAAGATCACCCGGCAAACCCTCGAAGTGCTGCTGCGCTACCGTCATCCGGTGACGATTATTACCAAGGGCTCGCTGATCCTGCGGGACCTCGACCTGCTGACCGAGCTGGCGCAGCAGCGGCTGGTGGCGGTGATGATCAGCCTCACCAGCCTGGACGATGAACTCAAGCGCATCCTCGAACCGCGCACGGCTGCACCCAAGGCCCGGCTGCGGGCGATCCGGGTGATGCGTGAGGCGGGGATCCCGGTGGGCGTGCTGTGTTCGCCGATGATCCCGATGATCAACGACAGCGAGCTGGAAAGCCTGCTGGCCGAAGCTCATGCCGCGGGGGCACAAAGCGCGGCGTACATGATGCTGCGTTTGCCTCTGGAGGTGGCGCCGCTGTTTGAGGAATGGCTGGCGGCCCATTACCCGCAGCGCGCGGCCCATGTGATGAGCCTGGTGCGGCAGGTGCGCGGCGGTGAGGTCTACGACAGCCGCTTCGGTGTACGCATGCGTGGCGAAGGGCCGTTTGCCGATTTGCTGGCGCAACGTTTCGCCAAGGCGATCAAACGATTGGGGCTCAACCGGCGGGAAGGGTTTAATCTGGATTGCACGGCGTTTTGTCCGCCGGGCAGACAGATGGCATTATTGTAAACTGCTGGATAAGCGTACTTTTCTGTAGGAATAGTCGCGTTTTGATATCACTGAAAGCCCTGATCTAGAGCGGTTCATTCAGTTTGAGTTAAGTTTCGGCGGGTACCTTGTTCATCGAGTGACTAATGAGTCGGTGCTTCAGTTTGGGCGCCGGCCGCACTGGAAAACTCCCCTGCTCCAACCAAGAGGATGAATTATGAGTGACAAGGATAAACAGCCGTTGGCTGCGTCGGCTTCAGCCCCACACGAGGCGGAATCCGCCGATGCAGCGCTGCAGCACATCGTTGAAGGCTTTTTGCATTTCCATAACGAGATCTTCCCCCAGCAGGAAGAGCTCTTCAAAAAACTCGCCACGGCCCAGAGCCCGCGGGCAATGTTCATTACCTGCGCCGACTCGCGCATCGTTCCCGAGCTGATCACCCAAAGCTCCCCTGGGGATTTGTTCGTGACCCGTAACGTCGGTAATGTCGTGCCCCCTTATGGGCAGATGAACGGCGGTGTTTCAACGGCTATCGAGTACGCGGTACTGGCCCTTGGTGTGCAGCACATCATCATTTGCGGCCACTCCGACTGCGGCGCCATGCGCGCGGTGCTCAACCCCCAAAGCCTGGAAAAAATGCCCACGGTAAAGGCCTGGCTGCGCCACGCCGAGGTCGCCAAGACCATGGTCCAGGACAACTGCGATTGCGCCAACGAACACGAAAGCATGCACGTGCTGACCGAAGAAAACGTTATCGCCCAACTGCAGCACCTGCGCACTCATCCCTCCGTGGCCTCGCGCATGGCCAACGGGCATTTGTTTATCCATGGCTGGGTCTACGACATCGAGACCAGCGAAATCAGGGCCTACGATGCGGATCAGGCAGCGTTCCTGCCCTTGAACGGTACCCAGCCGATTCCATCCGCGACGCCTAAAGCGCGCTTCTAAAACAATCCCCTGTCGGGTAACGCGATGGCTGCCATTCGAGCAGCCAGGCCTTGCCACGCCCGGCGAATGCCTCGGGAGAGTCATTATGCGTGCTGCTCAATTGAAAGCTGTGCTGCCACGGGAGCTGCTGGCTTCCGTGGTTGTGTTTCTGGTCGCCCTGCCGCTGTGCATGGGGATCGCCATCGCGTCCGGAATGCCTCCGGCCAAAGGCTTGATCACCGGGATCATCGGTGGCCTGGTGGTCGGTTGGCTGGCGGGGTCGCCGTTGCAAGTCAGCGGTCCGGCGGCAGGTTTGGCGGTGTTGGTGTTCGAACTGGTTCGCCAGCATGGCATGGCCATGCTCGGGCCGATCCTGTTGCTGGCGGGCTTCCTGCAATTGGTAGCCGGGCGTTTGCGCCTGGGCTGCTGGTTCCGCGTGACTGCGCCTGCAGTGGTGTACGGGATGCTGGCGGGGATCGGGGTGCTGATTGTCCTGTCGCAAGTACACGTGATGCTCGACGGTGTGCCAAAGCCCTCGGGGCTGGATAACCTCGCCGGCTTCCCTGCGGCACTGATCCAGGCGATCCCCACATTGGGCGGCGGGCTCGGCTGGCAGGCCGGTTTGCTCGGGCTGTCGACGATTATGGTGATGTGGCTGTGGGACAAATTTCGCCCGCAAAAGCTGCGCTTCGTCCCCGGCGCCCTGCTCGGCGTGGGCCTGGCGACAGTCACCAGCCTGGTGCTGGCGTTGCAGGTCAAGCGGGTGGAGGTGCCGGAAAACCTCGCGGATGCCATCGATTGGCTGCGCCCCAGCGACCTGCTGAACCTGGCGGATCCCAATCTGTTGATCGCAGCCTTCGCCGTGGCATTTATCGCCAGCGCTGAAACGCTGCTTTCGGCGGCGGCAGTCGACCGTATGCACAGTGGCCAGCGTTCCGACTTCGACAAGGAATTGTCGGCACAAGGCGTGGGCAACATGCTGTGTGGCCTGGTCGGCGCCCTGCCGATGACCGGTGTGATCGTGCGCAGTTCGGCCAACGTCCAGGCCGGCGCTACCACGCGTTTGTCAGCAATGTTCCACGGCTTGTGGCTGCTGGCGTTCGTGCTGTTGCTGTCCAGTGTGCTGCAAAGCATTCCGGTGGCAAGCCTGGCGGGTGTGCTGGTGTACACCGGGATCAAGCTGGTGGACATGAAGGCGTTTCGTGGCCTGGCGCGCTACGGGCGAATGCCGATGTTTACCTACGCGGCGACGGCGCTGGCGATCATCTTTACCGACCTGCTGACGGGTGTGTTGGTGGGCTTCGGGTTGACGCTGGTGAAGCTGGCGTTCAAGGCCTCACGCTTGAAGATAAGCCTGATCGACCTGCCGCAGGAGGGCGAGATGGAGCTGCGATTGACGGGGGCCGGGACCTTTCTCAAAGTGCCTGCATTGACCCAGGTGCTGTCGACGGTACCCGCCGGGACCACCTTGCATGTGCCGCTCAGTAACCTGAGCTATATCGACCACTCCTGCCTTGAGCTATTGGAGGAATGGGGTCGGGCCAATGCGGCCAAGGGCTCGAAGCTGATGATCGAGGCGCGGGGGTTGAAGCGCAGGTTGGAAGGACGGGTAAGAACGACGACCGGAATAGGCTCGGCGCCGTCTGTTGGCTGACGAAACCGGATCAAAATGTGGGAGCGGGCTTGCTCGCGAAGGCGCAGTGTCAGTCACYGAATGTGTTTCTGATACACCGCTTTCGCGAGCAAGCCCGCTCCCACATTGGATCTTTGCAAGCCGGCAAATCTAAGCTGGCTGGTCCAGCTCAAGACCCACGCCCAACTGCCGCGACAGGCACGGCCAGCGCTTCCACGCCGCTTCCGTGTCCGGGCTCTTGAGCTTGTCGCGGTACGCCTCGACCGACTCCAGGGCAAAACTCTCTTCGTTAAGCATCTCATCCACCGCGTGGTGCACCGCCTCATCTAGCTGATTGGCAAACGTCTCGCCGATCAATTGGTGGGCGATCACGTTCGCCACGGTGGTATCCAGCGGAATCAACGGCTGGCCGAAGTGCTTGATATACAGATCGTTGACCTCTTCCACCAGGCGATGCGCCAGGTAAGCCTCATCCAGCAAACCGTCCAGGCCTTCATGCCCGGCCAGGATCGCCGGCGGCTGCAGGAAGAAATGCTCGGCGATTTTCAGCACCGGTTTGATCTGGCTTTCAATACCGGCTTCGCGGGCGACATCGTTGGCCGCGTCCAGCAGATCGGGGACCTGGTCGATGTAGGCGCTTACAAAACGCGTCATCACGCCCTTGGCGTCGACGTCAGGCACGGAAATCGCCGGGTGCAGGTGCGGTAACTGGACTTCCAGCTGCTGAGCAAGCTGGCCAGTGCTGGATTCGTGTTGATGGGCACGGGAAATCTGCTCGCGCAATGCGGCGGTGTTCATGAAAGCTCCAGTGATGCAGGCGTAGGAAATAGGGAGAGCATAAGGTAGCTCGTTTATACGAGAGCCTAAGACGCATTTGTCATAATTATTTCATGGTTATGCGCTGGCGTTATATCAAATTGCCATCGTTCGTCGGATAACGCGCGCCACCGGTCCTGTTGTGTGGTCCGTTTCCTCATTTTCGTTCATTTGCCCGATCACATTGCGGGGTGGCGGTCGCTGTCTATACTCGATTTTGTACGCAATTAGCTGATGACGCCCGACTGCATGAGCAGGCAAGGCTTGGCGGTTGTAAGCAGTATGGAAGCCGCTCCCTTGGCCGCAGGTGCAAACCGGCGGGATAACAAGAATGATAAGGGGAACCCGCAATGACGCGACATCCACATGTTTGGATGGGCCTCCTGTTGTGGTCAGTATTCGGCCAGGCGCAAGCCGCCTGGACAACGAATATGGCGCCAGGGGCCACTGAAGTCAGTCACGCCGTGTTTGACCTGCACATGACCATTTTCTGGATTTGTGTGGCGATTGGCATCGTCGTGTTTGGCGCGATGTTCTGGTCGATGATCGTTCACCGGCGCTCCACGGGACAGGTGGCAGCCAAGTTCCACGAGAGTACGACGGTGGAGATTCTCTGGACCGTGGTGCCCTTGCTGATCCTGGTGGCGATGGCCATTCCGGCCACCAAGACGCTGATCAACATCTACGACAGCACTGAGTCGGATATCGATATCCAGGTCACCGGCTACCAGTGGAAGTGGCATTACAAATACCTGGGCCAGGATGTCGAGTTCTTCAGCAACCTGGCCACGCCCGCCGAGCAGATCCATAACCAGGCCGTCAAAGGCGAGCATTACCTGTTGGAAGTCGACCAGCCGCTGGTGCTGCCGGTGGGTGCCAAGGTGCGTTTCCTGGTGACCGCTGCGGACGTGATCCACTCCTGGTGGGTGCCGGCGTTTGCGGTGAAGCGTGATGCGATTCCCGGCTTCGTCAACGAGGCCTGGACCCGCATCGAAAAGCCCGGCATCTATCGCGGCCAGTGCGCCGAACTGTGCGGCAAGGACCACGGCTTCATGCCGATCGTGGTGGAGGTCAAATCCAAGGCCGACTACGACACCTGGCTCGGCGAGCGTAAGGAAGAGGCCGCCAAGCTCAAGGAGCTGACCTCCAAGGAATGGACCCTGGATGAGCTGGTGGCCCGTGGCGACAAGATCTACCACACCACCTGCGTCGCCTGTCACCAGGCCGAAGGCCAGGGCCTGCCGCCGATGTTCCCGGCGCTCAAGGGCTCGCCGATTGCCACCGGGCCCAAGGAAGACCACCTGCACCGCGTGTACTTCGGCAAGCCCGGCACCGCCATGGCGGCGTTCGGCAAGCAACTGTCGGAAGTCGATATCGCGGCGGTCGTGACCTATGAACGTAACGCCTGGGGCAACAACAAAGGCGACATGGTCACACCTAAAGACGTACTGGCTCTGAAACAGGCGGAAAGCAAATGACTTCCTTCATTGCATATTCCCTGAACCGTCCCGCCCACTCGTTCGCAGGAGAAAGGCCATGAGCGCTGTGATCGATGACCACGGTCATGCCGGTGACCACGCTCACGGCCCCGCCAAGGGCCTGATGCGTTGGGTACTGACCACCAACCACAAAGACATCGGCACGATGTACCTGTGGTTCAGCTTCTGCATGTTCCTGCTTGGTGGCTCGTTTGCCATGGTGATCCGTGCCGAGCTGTTCCAGCCGGGTTTGCAGATCGTCGAGCCGGCGTTCTTCAATCAGATGACCACCATGCACGGCCTGGTGATGGTGTTCGGTGCGGTGATGCCAGCGTTTGTCGGCCTGGCCAACTGGATGATTCCGTTGATGATCGGCGCGCCCGACATGGCCCTGCCGCGCATGAACAACTTCAGTTTCTGGCTGTTGCCGGCGGCGTTCCTGATGCTGGTTTCCACCCTGTTCATGCCCGGCGGCGGGCCGAACTTCGGCTGGACCTTCTACGCCCCGCTCTCCACCACCTACGCGCCGGAAAGCGTGACGTTCTTCATCTTCGCCATCCACTTGATGGGCATCAGTTCGATCATGGGCGCGATCAACGTCATCGCCACCATCCTCAACCTGCGCGCTCCCGGCATGACGTTGATGAAAATGCCGCTGTTCGTCTGGACCTGGCTGATCACAGCCTTCCTGCTGATCGCGGTGATGCCGGTGCTGGCGGGCTGCGTGACCATGATGCTGATGGACATCCACTTCGGCACCAGCTTCTTCAGTGCCGCCGGTGGCGGTGACCCGGTGTTGTTCCAGCATGTGTTCTGGTTCTTCGGCCACCCCGAGGTGTACATCATGATCCTGCCGGCGTTCGGTGCCGTCAGCTCGATCATCCCGACCTTCTCGCGCAAGCCGCTGTTCGGCTACACCTCGATGGTGTACGCCACGGCGAGCATCGCGTTCCTGTCGTTCATCGTGTGGGCGCACCACATGTTCGTGGTGGGCATCCCGCTGGTGGGCGAGCTGTTCTTCATGTACGCCACGCTGCTGATCGCGGTGCCCACGGGCGTGAAAGTGTTCAACTGGGTCAGCACCATGTGGCAAGGCTCGCTGACCTTCGAGACGCCGATGCTGTTCGCGGTGGCCTTCGTGATTCTGTTCACCATCGGCGGTTTCTCCGGGCTGATGCTGGCCATCGCCCCGGCGGATTTCCAGTACCACGACACCTACTTCGTGGTGGCGCACTTCCATTACGTACTGGTGCCTGGGGCGATCTTCGGGATCTTCGCCTCGGCCTACTACTGGCTGCCGAAATGGACCGGCCACATGTACGACGAAACCCTGGGCAAGCTGCACTTCTGGCTGTCGTTCGTGGGGATGAACATGGCGTTCTTCCCGATGCACTTCGTAGGGCTTGCCGGCATGCCGCGTCGGGTGCCGGACTACAACCTGCAGTTCGCCGACTTCAACATGGTCTCCTCCATCGGTGCCTTCACCTTTGGCGCGACGCAGATCTTCTTCCTGTTCATCGTCATCAAGTGCATCCGTGGCGGCCCGCCTGCGCCGGCCAAGCCGTGGGATGGCGCCGAAGGGCTGGAGTGGAGCATTCCTTCGCCCGCGCCGTACCACACCTTCACCACGCCACCGGAGGTCAAATGAACACCTCCCTATCCTGTGGGAGCTGGCTTGCCTGCGATGGCATCACTTCGGTGTACCTGAAAGACCGAGTTGCCAGCATCGCAGGCAAGCCAGCTCCCACAGAAAGGCCATTCGCAGAACATTCATTCGCAGGTGGCCGCCATGCTTGAGTCCGTGCCTATCAAGCGCCTGGTCACGCGCCTGCTGATCCTGGTGGTGGCGATGTTCGCCTTCGGGTTTGCCCTGGTGCCGATCTACGACGTGATGTGCAAGGCGTTCGGCATCAATGGCAAGACCGCCGGGCAGTACGAAGGCGAGCAGGTGGTGGACCCGACGCGGCAGGTGCGGGTGCAGTTCCTGTCCACCAATGCCATCGATATGGTCTGGGAATTCCACTCCAAGGCCGACGAGGTGGTGGTCAATCCCGGCGCAGTCACCGAGATGCTGTTCGTGGCCTACAACCCCACCGACAAGCCGATGACCGCCCAGGCGGTGCCGAGCATTTCGCCGGCCGAGGCGGCGATGTACTTCCACAAGACCGAGTGTTTTTGCTTCACCCAGCAAGTGCTACAGCCAGGTCAGCGCATAGAGATGCCGGTGCGCTTCATTGTCGACCGCGACATGCCCAAGGATGTGAAGCATTTGACCCTGGCGTACACGCTGTTCGATATCACCGCGCGCCAACCGCCCGTGGCTGTCCATACCGGCGGCTAGGCGTTGCTTGCGGGCTCGATTAGGAGAACGAATACATGTCGACTCATGATACGTACTACGTACCAGCGCAAAGCAAATGGCCAATAATTGCTACGTTGGGGATGCTGATCACGGTGTTCGGATTGGCGACCTGGTTCAACGATTTGAAGGCCGCACGCCCGGAATCCCACGGCCCGCTGATCTTTTTCGTCGGTGGCTTGCTGCTGGCCTACATGATGTTTGGCTGGTTCGGCGCGGTGATCAAGGAAAGTCGCGCCGGTTTGTACAGTTCGCAGATGGACCGCTCCTTTCGCTGGGGCATGACCTGGTTCATCTTTTCCGAAGTGATGTTCTTCATCGCGTTTTTCGGTGCGCTGTTTTATGTGCGGCACATGTCGGCGCCGTGGCTGGCGGGCGAAGGCCACAAGGGCATCGCGCACATGCTGTGGCCGAACTTCGAATTTGCCTGGCCGCTGCTGAACAATCCTGACCCGAAAATGTTTCCGGCGCCCAAGGGCACCATCAGCCCGTGGGGCTTGCCGCTGATCAACACGATCTTGCTGGTCAGCTCCAGCGTGACCATCACTATCGCCCACCATGCCTTGCGCAAAGGCCATCGCGGCGCACTGAAGATCTGGCTCGCGATCACCGTGTTGCTGGGTTGGGCGTTTCTCGGGTTCCAGGCCGAGGAATACATCCATGCCTATAAGGAGTTGGGCCTGACCCTGGGTTCCGGCGTGTACGGCGCGACCTTCTTCATGCTCACCGGCTTCCACGGTGCCCACGTGACCATCGGCACGATCATTTTGTTTGTGATGCTGATGCGCATCCTGAAGGGGCATTTCAACAACGAACACCAGTTCGGGTTCGAGGCGGCCAGTTGGTATTGGCACTTTGTGGACGTGGTGTGGATCGGGCTGTTTTTCTTCGTTTACGTGCTTTGAGGTGTTTCACCAAGGCGCATGAGATACCAGTTGGCCGCTGAAGAAACCCCAGG
Organism: Pseudomonas sp. Colony2; assembly: GCF_019382755.1. Lineage (NCBI taxonomy): Bacteria > Pseudomonadati > Pseudomonadota > Gammaproteobacteria > Pseudomonadales > Pseudomonadaceae > Pseudomonas > Pseudomonas sp. Colony2. The sequence goes on from NZ_CP080030.1 coordinate 65,207, forward strand.
TGATCAACCCCAGGGTGATCACGGCCAGCACCACACGCACGGTCAAGGCAGTGACGAGGCGGTTGGAGTTGCCCTCGTCCTTGACCAGGAAGAACAAGCCACTGAACAGGCTCACGACGGTAGCAATCAGCATCAGGGCAATGGCTGCTTTGAGCATGGTGGGCTCCGGGGCTCTTTTTTGGAGGGGGCGAGCAATGAGATTCAGTATAGCCAGCGCAGCACCGACCTCTGCGGCAATGCCATGAAACCCTTTCGCCCCGGTATTGCGCCGACGCTGGTGGTACTCGTGCTGCTGCCGTTACTGGTATTTCTCGGCTTTTGGCAGCTGTCTCGCGGTCACGAAAAACAGGCGCTGCTGGACACTTACGCCGAGCGCCGCGCTGCCGAGCCCATGAGCAGTACGCAACTGCAGGCCACCGAAGATCCGGCGTTCCGTCGTGTGCATTTGCGCGGGCAGTTCGATGCCGAGCACAGCGTGTTGCTGGATAACCGCTTTCGCGACGGCAAGGTCGGTGTGGAGCTACTGCAACCTTTCCATGATCAGGCCAGCGGCGAGTGGCTGTTGCTCAATCGTGGCTGGCTGCCCTGGCCGGACCGCCGTGCACCGCCGGTTTTCACCACTCCCGAACAACTGTTGAATCTCGACGCCTGGGTCTATGTGGCGCCTGGTGAGACCTTCCAGTTGCATGCCGATCCGGCGGGCGCACAGTGGCCACGATTGTTGACCGCGCTGCATCCCGCAGCGCTGTGGACCGAGTTGGGTCGCAGCGGATTCGCCTATGAAGTGCGGGCTGAAGCGGGCCCGGCCACCTACGAAACCAGCTGGCCCGTGGTCGCCATGGGCCCGGAAAAACACCTGGGCTACGCCGTGCAGTGGTTCGCCATGGCGGTGGCGCTGTTCGGCCTTTACCTCTACCTCGGATGGCACAACACAAAAAAGGAGAAGCGCCATGGGAGCGGCCATGAATCCACTCAACATGTCTGACACGCCGGCAGCGCCCAATCGGCGCAAGGGCCGTTGGCAACTGATCCTGATCCTGCTGATGGTGGTCGGCCCGATGGTGCTCGCCACCTTTATGTACAAATTGCAGTTCTGGGTGCCGGACAGCCGCAGCTACCACGGCGAGATGATCGGCAATGGCCAGACCCGTGCCGACATTGGCGTGCAGGCTGACGAAGACCGCTGGCAACTGCTGGTCACCGCGCCCACCGCCTGCGCCGCCGACTGCCAGCAACTGGTGTACCTCGCACGCCAACTCCAGATCGGCCTGGGCCGTGATGCCTCCCGCGCCAGCCACGCCCTGGCCAGTGCGCAGCCGGTCAGCACCGCGTATGACGCCAAACTCAAGGCCGAATACCCGCAACTGCAACGCTATTCCCTGGACCTGTCGACCTTCAACAAAGACGCCGCCGCCCAAGGCAGCGGCGATGCCCAGCTGTGGATCGTCGACCCCCACGGCAACCTGGTGCTGCGCTACGACGCCCGCGTCAAGGGCAAGGACCTGCTCAACGACCTGCGCCTGCTGCTGAAACTGTCGAACATCGGATAAGGACACCGTCATGGCCAAACCTGGATTTCGCCTCGCGCTGTTTGCCACCCTGCTGGCCCTGATCGTGGTGCTGCTGGGCGCCTATACCCGCCTTACCCACGCGGGTCTCGGTTGCCCGGACTGGCCGGGTTGCTATGGCTTTATCAGCGTGCCGAAAAGCGAAGCCCAGCTGGCCCATGCCGAACTGCATTACCCGGACACGCCGGTCGAGGCGGACAAGGGCTGGAACGAGATGACCCACCGTTACTTCGCCGGCACCCTCGGGCTGTTGATCGTGCTGCTGGCGGCGCGCGCCTGGACCCATCGGCATCATCCGGGCCAGCCGTTGAAGCTGCCGTTGTTCCTGTTGGCGGTGGTGTTCGCCCAGGCAGCGTTTGGCATGTGGACGGTGACGCTGAAGCTCTGGCCGCAAGTGGTCACCGGGCATTTATTGGGCGGGTTTGCGACGTTGAGCCTGCTGTTCTTGCTGACGCTGCGATTGTCCGGCGTATTGCCGGCGCTGATCGTGCCCAGGCGTTTGCAGTATTGGGCCACGGCCGGGCTGGTGCTGGTGATCGGCCAGATCGCGCTGGGTGGATGGGTCAGCTCCAACTACGCAGCCGTGGCGTGTATCGACCTGCCGACCTGTCACGGGCAATGGTGGCCGGCGGCGGATTTCGCCAATGGCTTTCACCTGACCCAGCATATCGGCCCCAATTACCTCGGCGGGCAACTGGACAGTGATGCGCGCACGGCGATTCACCTCACCCACCGGATTGGCGCGCTGCTGGTCACTGTCGTGTTGCTGGGCCTGGCCTGGCAGCTCAAGGTGGTCGGCATGACCCGCCTGGCGGGCCTGTTGCTGATCGCCCTGACGGCGCAACTCTGCCTGGGCCTGAGTAACGTGTACTTCCACCTGCCGCTGCCGGTTGCGGTCGCGCATAACGCCGGCGGCGCGGCGTTGCTGCTGACGCTGGTGCTGGTCAATTACCACGCCCGCACCAGCCTGGTTCGGGTGCGACATCAGTTGCCGTTCGGCTGGCGCTTCAGCCCGCGTAAACACGTGTCGGGCCTCATAACCATTAAAGGAGAGATGCCATGGCGACCTTGATCAGCGAGCGTCACAGCCAGGCGATCTGGCGTGACTATCTGGAGCTGACCAAGCCAAAAGTGGTGGTGCTGATGCTCATCACCTCGCTGGTGGGCATGTTCCTCGCCACCCGCGCCGGGGTACCGTGGCCGGTGCTGATTTTCGGCAACCTGGGGATCGCGCTGTGTGCCGGCGGCGCGGCGGCGGTCAACCATGTGGTGGACCGGCGCATCGATGCGCTGATGGCGCGTACCCATAAGCGCCCGCTGGCGGAAGGGCGCGTATCGCCTGTGGCGGCGCTTGTTTTTGCGATGGTGCTGGCGGTGGCCGGGCTGGCGCTGTTGCTGGCGTTTACCAATCCGCTGGCCGCCTGGCTGACCCTGGCTTCACTGTTGGGCTACGCCGTGATCTACACCGGTTTTCTCAAGCGTGCGACGCCGCAGAACATCGTCATCGGTGGGCTGGCTGGCGCCGCGCCGCCGTTGCTGGGTTGGGTTGCCGTCACTGGCCACGTCAGCGCCGAGCCGTTGCTGCTGGTGCTGATCATCTTCGCCTGGACCCCGCCGCACTTCTGGGCCCTGGCGATTCACCGCAAGGAGGAATACGCCAAGGCCGACATCCCGATGCTGCCCGTGACCCACGGCGAGCACTACACCAAGGTGCATATCCTGCTCTACACCTTCGCCTTGCTGGCGGTCAGCCTGATGCCCTATGTCATCCACATGAGCGGCATGCTGTACCTGGTGTGCGCACTGGTTCTGGGCGGGCGCTTTCTGCAATGGGCCTGGGTGCTGTACCGTGGCAGTCGGCCGCACGCGGCGATCAACACCTTCAAGTACTCTATCTGGTACTTGTTCGCGCTGTTTATCGCCCTGCTCGTAGACCATTACCTATTGTTGAACCTATGACTCGAACTCAAAAAACTGTCTTCATTCTGGTGGCCATTGTCGCGTTGATCATGGGCCTGACCGTCAACAAAGTCCTGAGTGGCAAAGGCCAGGGCGACCCGACGGCCTTGATCGATGCCGGCATCATCCTGCTGCCGCAAAGCCGCCAGTTGCCGCCGGTGACCATGACCAACCAGGACGGCCAGCCGGTGGTGGTCAACGAGCTGAAAGGCAAGTGGAGCGTGCTGTTCTTCGGCTACACCTTCTGCCCGGACATCTGTCCGACCACCCTCGCCCAGCTGCGGCAGATCAAGAGCGAGCTGCCCAAAGACGTTGTGGATAAGTTGCAGGTGATTTTGGTCAGCGTTGACCCGAACCGCGATACACCGGCGCAGCTCAAGCAGTACCTGGGCTACTTCGATCCACAGTTCGAGGGCTTGACCGGTGCGAATGTGGACGATGTGCAGAAGGTTTCGAATGCGGTGAGCATTCCGTTTATTCCGGCAGACACCAGCAAGCCCAACTACACCGTCGACCACAGCGGCAACCTTGCGCTGATCGGGCCGGATGGAACGCAACGCGGGTTTATCCGGGCGCCGTTGAACAACCAGAAGCTGGTAGCGCAGTTCCCGGGGTTGTTGCAGCGTAAATAAGCCTGCCGACCATTTTCTGAGCGACACAAATCAAATGTGGGAGCGGGCTTGCTCGCGAAGGCGGTGTGTCAGTCAACAGATGTATCGACTGAACCACCGCCTTCGCGAGCAAGCCCGCTCCCACATTGGTTTGGATCGTTCCCACGCTCTGCGTGGGAATGCCCCACTGGACGCTCTGCGTCCGCTTTTTCGATCGGGGTTTCGGCCTTGGATCAGAACGCCGGCAGGATCGCGCCTTTGTACTTCTCAAGAATGAACGCTTTCACTTCCGGGGTGTGCAGGGCTGCAACCAGCTTCTTCACCGCATCCGAATCCTTGTTGTCTTCGCGGGTCACCAGGATGTTCACGTAAGGCGAGTCGTTGCCTTCGATCACCAGGGCGTCCTTGGAGGGGTCCAGCTTGGCTTCCAGGGCGTAGTTGGTGTTGATCAGCGCCAGGTCGACCTGGGTCAGCACGCGCGGCAGGGTGGCGGCTTCCAGTTCGCGGAATTTCAGGCCTTTCGGGTTTTCAGTGATGTCCTTGATGGTCGACAGGATGTTGGTCGGGTCCTTCAGGGTGATCAGGTTGTGCTTGGCCAGCAGCAACAGCGCACGGCCGCCGTTGGTGGCGTCGTTCGGGATCACGACGTTGGCGCCGCTTGGCAGGTCTTCCAGCTTCTTGTACTTGCTGGAGTAGGCGCCCAGAGGCTCCAGGTGCACAGCGCCAACGCTCACCAGATGAGTGCCCTTGGCTTTGTTGAACTCATCCAGGTACGGCTGGTGCTGGAAGAAGTTGGCGTCCAGGCGCTTTTCGGCTACCTGTACGTTTGGCTGAACGTAGTCGGTGAAGACTTTGACCTGCAGGTCTACGCCTTCCTTGGCCAGAGCCGGCTTCACGAATTCGAGGATTTCAGCGTGCGGCACCGGGGACGCGGCCACGGTGAGGGTTTCGGCGGCGTGGGCGGAGAACGCGGCAACGGCGGCGAAAGCAACCAGTAGTTTTTTCATTCAACAAGCTCCTTGTTCGGGAATTGGCCGGCTTAACGCCGGCAATAGCCGTTATTTTCGAGAAAAGTGCACCACCAGCTTGTCGCCGACGGTTTGCAGAATTTGTACCAGGATCAGCAGCAGCACCACGGTGACCACCATCACGTCGGTCTGGAAGCGCTGATAACCGAAGCGGATCGCCAAGTCACCCAGGCCACCGGCACCCACTACGCCGGCCATGGCCGTGTAGGAAACCAGTGTAATCGCCGTCACCGTAATCGCCGCGAAGATGCCGGGGCGGGCTTCGGGCAGCAACGCGTTGGTAATGATCTGGCGAGTGGTCGCGCCCATGGCCTGGGTCGCTTCGATAATCCCGCGGTCCACTTCACGCAGCGCCGTTTCCACCAGGCGCGCAAAGAACGGCGTGGCACCCACCACCAGCGGTGGAATTGCACCGGCAACACCCAGCGAGGTGCCGGTGATCAGCACCGTGAACGGGATCATTACGATCAACAGGATAATGAACGGCAGCGAACGCAGGATGTTCACCACCAGCGACAACAGCGCATAAACATTCTTTTGTTCGAACAGCTGACGCGGGCTGCACAGGAACAGCAGCACGCCCAACGGCAAGCCCAGCAATACGGTGAACAGCAGCGAGCCGAACAGCATGGTCATGGTGTCGCCGGTGGCGAGCAGGATTTCCGACCAGTCGATGTTCGAGAAAAAGCTCAAGAGGATTTCCATTAGCGCAGCACCTCCATATGGACGTCTGCCGCGGTGAAGGCGGCGAAGGCGGCCTCCATGTCACCGCCGGTGACGGCGAGGGTCAGTTGCCCGTAGGGAATGTCTTTGATGCGGTCGATACGACCGGCGAGGATGCTGTAGTCCACACCCGTGTCGCGGGCGACGGTACCCAGCAGCGGCGCGTAGGTCGCTTCGCCCTGGAATGTCAGGCGCACGATGCGCCCCGGTACATGGGCGAAGTCATCACGCTGTTCGCCTTCGTCGACTTGCTCGGATTCCTGCACGAAGCGCTTGGTGGTCGGGTGCTTGGGGTGCAGGAATACATCGGCGACGGTGCCTTGCTCGACGATCACGCCGGCATCCATCACGGCCACGTGGTCGCACACGCGGCGGATCACGTCCATTTCATGGGTGATCAGCACGATGGTCAGCTTCAGCTCGCGGTTGATCTCGGCCAGCAGTTGCAGGACCGAGGCCGTGGTCTGCGGGTCGAGGGCGCTGGTGGCTTCGTCGCACAGCAGGATTTTCGGCTTGGTGGCCAGGGCGCGGGCGATGCCGACGCGCTGCTTCTGGCCGCCCGACAACTGCGCCGGGTACTTCTTGGCGTGGTCGGACAGGCCGACCCGGGCCAGCAATTCGGCCACGCGCAGGTCGATTTCCTTGCGGGAAAGTTCGCCCGCGAGGGTCAGCGGCAGCGCCACGTTGTCGGCAACGGTCTTGGATGCCAGCAGGTTGAAGTGCTGGAAGATCATCCCGACCTGTTGCCGGAAACGGCGCAGGCCGTTGGCGTCGAGGGCGGTGACTTCTTCGTCATCGACCTTGATCTGGCCGCCGCTGGGTTGCTCCAGGCGGTTGATCAGACGCAGCAAAGTACTTTTTCCCGCACCGGAATGGCCGATCAGACCAAACACCTGGCCATTTTCGACGCGCAGGTTGGTGGGATGCAGTGCGGGGATATCCTTACCGGCGACCCGGTAGGTTTTATGGACGTTATGAAACTCGATCACGTAGCGAACCTTGTGGGGCGCATTAAAAAGGGATCAGCGGTTAGCCGGGCGCGCATTTTAGCCTGTCCGTATAGCGTTTCTTAGCATTTATTTCTCATCCGACCAGCGATTTGGCAATAACGCGATCAAAGGTCATAAAAAAGGAACGGTACAAAACCGTGTCAGTCACTACATAAGCAACTCGAAACTCCCAGGTGCCGTGCCTGGGGTTTTGCTCAAGAAGAGCCGGGGATCGCTCTGGCCTACGCAAACGAGGAGTTTTTGTCTGATGAGTACTAAAAAGCCAGTTACCCCGCCCAAGAGCGAACTTGCGGGCACCGACACTCTGGACCGTGGCAACACCAACGCCAAGCTGCAAAGCCTGGAAACATTCCGCTCCGACGCGACGGGCCAGGCACTGCGCACCAACCAGGGCGTGAAGGTTTCCGATAACCAGAACAGCTTGAAGGTCGGCTCCCGTGGCCCATCGCTGCTGGAAGACTTCATCATGCGTGAAAAAATCACGCACTTTGACCATGAGCGGATCCCGGAACGTATCGTTCATGCTCGGGGTACCGGTGCCCATGGTTATTTCCAGACCTACGAAAACCACTCGGCGCTGACCAAGGCCGGATTCCTGCGTAACCCGGAACATAAAACCCCGGTATTTGCGCGCTTTTCCACGGTTCAGGGCCCACGCGGCTCCGGCGATACCGTGCGTGACGTGCGTGGGTTTGCCGTAAAGTTCTTCACCGATGAGGGCAACTTCGACCTGGTGGGCAACAACATGCCGGTGTTTTTCATTCAGGACGCGATCAAGTTTCCTGACTTCGTGCATGCGGTAAAACCTGAGCCCCACAACGAGATTCCTACCGGCGGCTCGGCCCACGATACGTTCTGGGATTTTGTTTCGCTGCAGCCGGAGTCGGCGCACATGGTGATCTGGGCCATGTCTGACCGGGCGATCCCGAAAAGCCTGCGAACCATGCAGGGGTTTGGCGTGCACACCTTCCGCCTGGTGAATGCCGAGGGCAAATCCAACTTCGTCAAATTCCACTGGCGGCCTACCGTCGGCACCTGCTCCCTGGTGTGGGACGAGGCGCAGAAGCTGGCGGGCAAAGACACGGACTTCCACCGTCGTGACCTGTGGGAATCCATTGAAAGTGGCGATTACCCGGAGTGGGAATTGGGCGTGCAGATCATCGCCGAAGAGGACGAGCATAAGTTCGACTTCGATATTCTCGACCCGACCAAGCTGATCCCCGAAGAGCTGGTGCCGATCACGCCGTTGGGCAAAATGGTGCTCAACCGCAACCCGGACAACTACTTTGCCGAGACCGAGCAAGTGGCGTTCTGCCCGGGGCATATCGTGCCGGGCATCGACTTCTCCAATGACCCGCTGCTGCAAGGCCGTCTGTTTTCCTACACCGATACGCAGATCAGCCGACTGGGTGGGCCGAACTTTCACGAGTTGCCGATCAACCGTCCGGTAGCGCCGTTCCATAACGGCCAGCGCGATGCCATGCACCGCACCACCATCGACAAGGGCCGCGCGTCCTACGAGCCGAACTCGATTGATGGCGGCTGGCCGAAAGAAACTCCGCCTGCGGCGCAGGACGGTGGTTTTGAGACGTATCCGGAGCGCATTGATGCCCACAAGATCCGTGAGCGCAGCGAGTCGTTCGGTGATCACTTCTCCCAGGCGCGCCTTTTTTTCCGCAGCATGAGCAAGCACGAGCAGGAGCACATCATCGCCGCCTACAGCTTTGAACTGGGCAAGGTGGAGCGTGAATTTATTCGCGCTCGCCAGGTGAACGAGATCCTCGCCAACATCGACTTGGAACTGGCCAAGCGTGTGGCGCAGAACCTGGGCTTGCCAGCACCGACTAAAGGTACGGTGCCAGAGCGCAAGACGTCTCCGGAACGCTCGCCAGCGTTGAGCCAGGCCAATTTGCTGTCGGGTGATATCAAGACCCGCAAGGTGGCGATTCTGGCGGCGAACGGTGTTGATGGTGCGGCGATTGATGCCTTGAAGAAGGCGCTTGAGGCCGCAGGTGCGCATGCGAAGTTGCTGGGGCCTACCTCGGCGCCGGTAACGACGGCGGATGGCAAGAGCCTTCCGGTGGACGCTTCCATGGAAGGCTTGCCTTCGGTGGCGTTCGATGCGGTGTTTGTGCCGGGTGGCGCCAAGTCGGTTCAGGCGTTGAGCGCTGATGGTGTGGCGTTGCATTACCTGCTGGAGGCCTACAAGCACTTGAAAGCAATTGCCCTGGCCGGTGAGGCGAAGCAGTTGCTGGATGTGCTGAAGCTTGAGGCGGATGCGGGCTTGATTGTGGGCGGCGACGCGAAGGCGTTTAAGGCGTTCTTTGCGGCGATTGCCCAGCATCGGGTCTGGGATCGGGAGCCGAAGGCTAAAGCTGTTCCGGCTTAAGGTATCGGTCGTTTGTTAGATCGCCTTCGCGAGCAAGCCCGCTCCCACATTTGACCGCATTCCAAAGTTGGAACTCGGTTAAATGTGGGAGCGGGCTTGCTCGCGAATGGCGTTATTCAGTCTTACGCGGAATCAGCACGACCTGCGCCGGAACCTTCTTCAGGATCTGCCGGTGAATCTTCAGGTCATACCCCGAATCGATGCGCTTCACCCGTTTGGTCAGCAACGTGGCCAGCCATGGGTAATCTTCGGTGCGCGGTGCCTGGATGCTCACATCGCACTGGTAATTCACCACATCGGTGGCGATCTCATCCAGTTGATGGCGCAGTGCCTCGATATCGGTGAGGTTCAGCGCAACCGTAGTGCTTGGCGCTGCCGGGTCGATGACCTTGGCCGGCGGCTTGGCTTCGGCGGCTTTCAGGGCGGCTTCGGCTTTGTCCAGCTCGACTTTACGGGCATGGGCGATCGCACTGTTGACGCCACCGGTCAGCGCCGGAGCCTTGGGCATCAATGCCCGTGCGCGGCTCAGGGCCGTCGCGGCAGCGTTGACATCACCCTTTTGCAGGACGATCTGGCTGCGCTGCAAATAGGCTTCGGCCAGTTGGCGCTGATAAGGCTCCAGCGCCGGGTCGTTGGGCGACTGGGCCTGCAAGGCGGCCAGCTCGTCTTCGGCGGTGGCCAGTTCACTGCTGGCGAGGTTTTGCTCCAGCTGTGCGATGGCCGCAGCACGTGCGTCCGGCGCCTGGGGGGCGGCGGGCGGGGTGCTTTGGCAGGCGCCCAGCAGCAAGGAAAATGCGGCAAGGAGCAGATAACGGGCGTTGAACAGCTTCATTCCTGCGACTCTCTAATTGCGCAAAAAGCGAGCAAGTCTACACCCCACGACGGGGCAGGACAAAACTCAGCAGAAACAGGGCGGCCGCCGTGACCACAATCGACGGCCCGGCCGGGGTGTCCTTGAACCAGGACAGCGCCAGGCCACCACACACCGCGAGCATCCCCAGAAGGCTGGCGCCGAGCGCCATTTGCTCCGGCGAGCGGGCGTGACGCTGGGCCGCAGCAGCCGGGATGATCAGCAGCGATGTGATCAACAATACGCCGACAATCTTCATCGCGACAGCGATCACCACGGCGATCAGCAGCATCAGGGTCATGCGCAGCGCCGCCACGGGCAAGCCTTCGACGGTGGCCAGTTCTTCGTGAACGGTGATCGCCAGCAGCGGGCGCCACAGCGTCACCAGCAGCACCAGCACTGCCGCGCTGCCGCCTAGAATCCACGCCAGGTCGGTGGGGCTGATAGCCAGCAGGTCGCCGAACAGGTAGGCCATCAGGTCGATACGCACTTCATGCATGAAGCTCAGCACCACCAGGCCCAGGGACAAGGTGCTTGGGGCCAGGATGCCCAGCAGGGTATCGGAGGCCAGCGGCTGACGCTGTTGCAGGGTCACCAGCAGCACAGCCAGCAGCAGGCAGCCGACGGTGACGGCAATGGTCGGGCTCACATCCAGCAGAAATCCCATGGCCACGCCCAGCAGCGCAGCGTGGGACAGGGTGTCGCCAAAATAGGCCATGCGCCGCCAGACCACGAACGAGCCCAGTGGGCCCGCCACCAGCGCCAGAGCCAAGCCTGCCAGCAGGGCGTAGAGCAGAAAATCAGCCATGCTTGCAGCTATCTCCATGAACGTGGGTGTGGGATGCGGTGGAGTCATCGACTACAGCGCCATGCAGGTCATGGGCGTGGTCGTGATGGTGGTGGTAGATCGCCAGGCTCTGGGCGTTCTTGCCGAACAGCTCGACAAAAGCCGGATCGCCGCTGACCTGTTCCGGGTGGCCGGAACAGCACACGTGACGATTGAGGCACACCACCTGGTCGGTGGTGCTCATCACCAGGTGCAGGTCGTGGGAGACCATCAGCACGCCGCAACCATGGCGGTCCCGCAGGCGGGTGATCAGGCTGTACAGCTCGGCCTGGCCGGCGACGTCGACGCCCTGTACGGGTTCATCCAGTACCAGCAATTCCGGCTCGCGCAGCAGGGCGCGGGCCAGCAGCACTCGCTGCATTTCGCCGCCGGAGATGCTTTGCACCGGGCTGTCGATCACCTGTTCGGCGCCCACTTCCTTGAGGGCGGACTGTGCGCGGGCACGGTCGACACCGGGCACCAGGCGCAGGAAGCGCAGCACCGAGAGGGGCAAGGTCGGGTCCACATGCAGCTTCTGCGGCATGTAGCCGACCCGCAGCCTCGGCTTGCGCCACACGCTGCCGCTGTCGGGCTTGAGCAGGCCGAGTACGGCGCGCACCAGGGTGGTCTTGCCGGCACCGTTGGGGCCGATCAGCGTGACGATCTGACCTGGCTCGACGCTCAGGGCGATGTTGTCCAGCACGTTTTGCCCGGCGAACGTGACCCCGACCTGTTCCAGGCGGATTAACGCAGTGCTCATCAAGCCCCCTGGCAGCCCGAGCACACACCGACGACTTCGACGGTTTGCCCTTCGACCTTGAAGCCGACGTCGCCGGCGCTCTTGATGATGCTGTCGCTGATGCTTTTTTGCTCAAGTTCGATGGCGGCGTGGCACTCGCGGCAAATCAGGAACTGGCCCTGGTGCGCGTGTTCCGGGTGGTTGCAGCCGACAAAGGCGTTGAGCGATGAGATGCGGTGCACCAGGCCGTTGTCCAGCAGGAAGTCCAGCGCGCGGTAAACCGTGGGCGGCGCGGCGCGGCGGCCGTCCTGCTCGCTGAGCACGCCGAGGATGTCGTAGGCACCCAGCGGCTTGTGGCTTTGCCACACCAGCTCCAGCACCCGGCGACGCAGGGCGGTCAGGCGCAGGCCTTGGCGCGCGCACAAGGCGTCGGCCTCTGACAGTGCGCTGTGCACGCAGTGAGAGTGGTCATGGGGACGGCTGGCAAGCGGTGTTTTAGGCATGAGCGGCGACAGATATTTGTGAGAGACGTTATTATGTTACCTGTTCCTGCCTCCTTGAGTGGTCATCGTGTCCAGACTTTTTCCCGTTTTTGTCGTATTTGTCACCAGTTTGCTGCTTGCCGGTGCCGCTCAGGCGGAGGTTCGGGTGCTGACCAGTATCAAACCGTTACAACTGATTGCTGCTGCTGTGCAGGATGGCGTGGCGATTCCCGAGGTATTGCTGCCGCCGGGCGCTTCGCCGCATAACTATGCGTTGCGCCCTTCCGACGTACGGCGCGTGCAGTCGGTGGACCTGCTGTATTGGATCGGCCCGGACATGGAAAGCTTTCTGCCGCGTGTCTTGAAAGGCCGCAGCTTGCCGACGGTGGCGGTGCAGGACCTTCCGGGAATGAAACTGCGTCGGTTCGCCGAAGATAGCCACTCCCATGCTGAAGATGCCGACGAACATGATCATGACCATCGCCCGGGCAGCCTGGATGCGCATTTGTGGCTGTCGACGGTCAACGCCCGGGTGATTGCGAACCGCATGGCGGCGGATCTCAGCGCTGCCGACCCGGCGAACGCCGAGCGTTACCAGAGCAACGTGAAGGCCTTTGATGGCCGTATGGATGCACTGGACGCGCGCTTGAAGGCACGTATGGCGGACGTCGCCGGCAAGCCGTACTTCGTGTTCCATGAAGCCTTCGATTACTTCGAAGATGCCTACGGCCTCAAGCACACCGGGGTGTTCAGTGTGGCCGCAGAAGTGCAGCCGGGTGCCCAGCATGTGGCAGCGATGCGTACGCGTTTGCAGGAAGTGGGCAAGACTTGTGTGTTCAGCGAGCCGCCGTTGCGCCCGCGCCTTGCGGAAACGCTGGTGGCGGGTTTGCCGGTGAAGCTGGCGGAGCTGGATGCGTTGGGCGGCTACACGCCGGCCTCCGCCCAGGGGTATGAGCAGGTGCTGGAGAAGCTGGGGAATGACCTGGCTGGGTGCCTGGAGTCGCTCTGATAGACGCCGCATAACCACTGTGGGAGCGGGCTTGCTCGCGAATGCGGTGGATCAGTCAGCGCATCTGGTGACTGAAACTCCACATTCGCGAGCAAGCCCGCTCCCACATTTTGATCGCGTACGATCTTTACAGCGCGAACGGTAGCGGGGTCTTGACCTGCTGGCGTTGCGCCAGGCGCACCTGAAACTCGCGCGGGTCGTGAATCAGCACGTCCTGCCCGGCGAACGATTCCGCCGCAATCAGGCGTGACAGCCAGAACCGCACACAGGCCACACGCAGCATGGTCGGCCACAGCTCCGCTTCCTTGGCGGTAAACGGTCGCAAGCCCGCATAAGCCCCCAGCAACGCCCGCGCCCGTTGGCCGTCGATCACGCCGTCGGCGTCCGAGCACCAGTCGTTCAGGGCGATCGCCACGTCGTACAGCATCGGCCCCGAGCAGGCGTTGTAGAAGTCGATCAGCCCGGTCAGGTGCGTGCCTTCGAACATCGCGTTGTCGCGAAACAGGTCGGCGTGGATGTTTGCCCGGGGCAGCGCGAGGATCTGCGCCTTGTGCGCCTCGATCTCATCCAGCGCCGCTTGCAACAGGCCGCGTTGTTCCGCGTCGAGGTGCGAAATCAGTTGCGCGCCTTCGCTGAGCATCCAGTCCAGCCCGCGATCGGTCTTGCGTTCCAGCACCTTCTCGCCTTGGGTGGCGAGGTGCAGGTGGCCGAGCAATTCGCCCACTTGCACGCAATGCTGGGCGTTGGCGTCCTTGATGTGCTTGCCCGCCAGGCGCGGTTGCAGCAGCGCCGGTTTGCCCGCCAACTCGCGCAAGGCCACGCCGTCGCTGGTACGCAGGGCGTAAGGCACTGGCAAATCAGCGTCGTGGAGCACGTCCAGCAGTTCGATGAAGAACGGCATTTCCTGCACGGGGCCGCGTTCGACCAGGGTCAGGACAAATTCGCCCTGTTCCAGGCTGATGAAGAAATTGGTGTTTTCACTACCAGCGGCAATCCCCTGGAAATCAAGCAGGCGGCCGAGCCCGTAAGGGGCAAGAAAGGTTTCCAGCTCGGGCCGAGCCAGGGGGGTGAACACAGACATGGTTAAAACTGCCGTTACGGGCGCTGCGGGGAGCAGCGCCGATTAAAGTTAAGAAATCATTTCCATTCGAAGATCTTCCATGACGGGATCAGCATATCCGGCTGGTCAGAGCGGATGAAGTTCGCATCGGTTCCGTCCGCGCGCACCAGGAAGTAAGGCGGAAAGCCTTTCTGGGTCACCTTGATCGCGTACAGGAAACCATTCTGGCGGTATTCCTGAATGGTCTTGTCGCCTTCCGTGCGAATGGTGACTTCCGGGTCGCCCGAAGGGGCAGTATCTGCCGCTATGGCCACCATCGGAGTGAGTGCAATCAAGCCGGTCAACAACAGGCGATTTACTGTACGCATGATAACCTTGTCCCTTTGTCGTCATTGGTCCGGCTATTCTAGCGCCTGACCCGCCGAAAAGGTTGATCCTGCTCATGAGCCAAGCCCCCCTCGTCCTGGTGGACGGTTCTTCTTACCTGTACCGCGCCTTTCACGCGCTGCCGCCGCTCACCACTTCCAAAGGCCTGCCTACCGGCGCGGTCAAGGGCGTGTTGAACATGCTCAAAAGCCTGCGCAGGCAATACCCGAACAGCCCGTTCGCGGTAGTGTTCGACGCCAAGGGCGGGACATTTCGCGATGAGCTGTACGCCGAATACAAGGCCAACCGCGCGAGCATGCCCGATGACATGCGCGTGCAGATCGAGCCGCTGCACCAGAGCGTGATCGCCCTGGGCTTCCCGCTGCTGTGCGTCGAAGGCGTCGAAGCGGACGACGTGATCGGCACCCTGGCCCGCAGCAGCGCGGCCGCCGACCGTCCGGTGGTGATTTCCACCGGCGACAAGGACATGGCGCAGCTGGTCGACGGGCACATTACCTTGGTCAACACCATGACCGGTAGCGCCATGGACGTTGAGGGCGTGAAGGAGAAATTCGGTGTCGCTCCCGAGCAGATCATCGATTACCTGGCGTTGATGGGCGATTCGTCCGACAACATCCCGGGCGTTCCGGGCATTGGTCCGAAGACGGCTTCCGGCCTGTTGGTAGGCGTCAACGGCGGCTTGAAGGAGCTCTACGAGCAGCTCGATATCGTGCCGACCTTGCCGATTCGTGGTGCCAAGACCCTGGTTGCCAAACTGGAAGAGCATAAGGCGAGTGCGTTCCTGTCCTACGAGCTGGCAACGATCAAGATCGACGTGCCGCTGGACGTGGGCCTGGATGATTTGCACCTGATCGAGCCGGATCGCGAGAAGCTGCTGGAGCTGTACACGCTGCTGGAGTTCAAGAGCTGGATTGACGAGATTCAACGCGATGCCAAGCGCGTCGAGTTGAGCGCTGCTCCTTCGGCCGCGGTCGCCGAGGCAGCGGTTGAGGTGGTCGCGCCGGTTTCTGTGGAGCCGGTGTACGAAACCATCCTCACCCAGGCCCAGTTCGATGTCTGGCTGAAGAAGCTCAACGACGCCAAGCTGTTCGCCTTTGATACCGAGACCACCGGGATCGACGCCCAGAAAGCGCAACTGGTGGGTGTGTCGTTTGCCGTGCAGGCCCATGAAGCAGCCTACATTCCGCTGACCCACTCCTACATCGGCGCGCCGGAACAGCTGGATCGGGACACCGTGCTGCTGGCCCTGAAGCCGTTGCTCGAAGACCCGGAAAAACTCAAGGTCGGCCAGCACGCCAAGTTCGACATGAACATCCTGGCCAACTGCGCCATCGGTGGTGACCCGGCACACGGCATCACCGTGCGCGGCATTGCCTTCGACACCATGCTTGAATCCTATGTGCTGAACTCCGTGGCGACGCGCCACGACATGGACAGCCTGGCGAAGAAGTACCTGGACCACGACACCGTCAGCTTCCAGGACATCGCCGGCAAAGGCGCCAAGCAGCTGACCTTTGACCAGATTGCCCTGGAGCAAGCCGGCCCTTACGCGGCGGAAGACGCGGATGTGACCCTGCGTTTGCACCAGGAACTGCACAAGCAGCTTGCCGCTATTCCTACCCTGGCCAGCGTATTGTCCGACATCGAGATGCCGCTGGTGCCCGTGCTGGCGCGCATTGAGCGTCAGGGCGCCCTGGTGGATGCCGCCTTGCTGGGCATCCAGAGCATCGAGCTGGGCAACAAGATGGTCGACCTCGAGCGCCAGGCGTATGAAATCGCCGGCGAGGAATTCAACCTGGGCTCGCCCAAGCAGTTGGGTGCGATTCTCTACGAGAAACTCGGGTTGCCGGTGTTGAAGAAGACCGGCAAGGGCCAGGCCTCGACGGCCGAGGAAGTCTTGGCCAAATTGGCTGAAGATGACTACCCACTGCCGAAAGTGCTGATGCAGTACCGCAGCATGAGCAAGTTGAAAAGCACCTACACCGACCGTTTGCCGGAGCAGATCAACCCGCGCACCGGTCGCGTGCACACTTCCTATCACCAGGCCGTAGCAGCAACCGGGCGCCTGTCCTCCAGCGATCCAAACCTGCAGAACATTCCGGTGCGTACCGCTGAAGGCCGGCGTATCCGCCAGGCATTTGTCGCGCCCAAGGGCTACAAGCTGCTGGCGGCGGACTACTCGCAGATCGAGCTGCGCATCATGGCGCATTTATCGAAGGACGAAGGCTTGCTGAATGCGTTCCGCGACGACCTGGACGTGCACACCGCCACGGCGGCCGAGGTGTTCAAGGTTGAGTTGGCTGAGGTCACGTCCAATCAGCGTCGCAGTGCCAAGGCGATCAACTTTGGCCTGATCTACGGCATGGGCGCCCAGAAGCTGGGCAAGGACATCGGCGTCGACACCAAGACCGCCAAGGCTTATATCGATGTGTACTTCGCCCGTTACCCGGGGGTGCGCGAGTACATGGAGCGCACCCGTGCCCAGGCGGCTGATCAGGGTTATGTGGAAACCCTGTTCGGGCGCCGCCTGTACCTGCCGGAGATCAATTCCAACAAGCCTCAGGAGCGTGCTGGCGCCGAGCGTACGGCAATCAACGCGCCGATGCAGGGCACTGCGGCCGATATCATCAAGAAGGCCATGGTCAAGGTCGACAACTGGCTGACGGACTCGGGCCTGGACGCCAAGGTCATCCTTCAAGTGCACGATGAATTGGTGCTGGAGGTACGTGAGGACCTGGTGGCTGAAGTCAGCGCGAGGATTCGTGAACACATGAGCGAGGCGGCAAAGCTGGATGTGCCGCTGGTGGTAGACGTCGGCGTGGGCGACAACTGGGACGAAGCGCACTAAACCTGGGGCCTGGGCCGCGGCATCATGCCGCGGCAGCGCTTTAGATCGGAAAACGCGGCGGGTTATTTCCAATAGTTTTTTGAACGTGCCGGAACTTAACCCGTGAATTGCTACTCAGAGTTACTGAATGGGTGGTGAAGCCCTTCAATGCTCCTATGTTGTGTTAAGTGTTGGCAGATATCTGGACCCCGCCCTAGCGGTCCGGAACTTGGACCCCGAACTTCCCCTCCCCATACGAAGTCCGGGGTTTTTTTTGCCCCGAGTTTTTACTCGGCGGCTTCCGAACCCTTGTCAGCCAGTTCCATCCAGCCTGCCAGCACAGTGTAGGCGTCTTCCAGGCCCATGCGTTTTGGCGCCGAGAACAACTGGATAGTCACCGCATCACCCCAACCCTTACGGATTTCTGCCTGCACTTTGAGCAGGGTGTTTTTCGCTGCGCCGTAGGTCAATTTGTCGGCCTTGGTCAGCAAGACGTGCATCGGCATGCCGCTGGCGACGGCCCAATCGAGCATCAACAGGTCGAAGTCGGTCATTGGATGACGGATGTCCATCATCAGAATCAAACCCTTCAAACTCTCCCGGCCACCCAGATACGCTTCGAGGTGACGCTGCCAGTGCAGCTTCAGCGGGATAGGTACTTTTGCATAACCGTAGCCCGGCAGGTCGACCAGACGCCGATCATCGTCTAGCTTGAAGAAGTTGAGGAGCTGTGTGCGCCCCGGGGTTTTCGAGGTACGGGCCAGGCTGGCGTGGGTCAGGGTGTTCAGCGCGCTGGACTTGCCGGCGTTGGAGCGGCCGGCGAATGCGACTTCGAAGCCTTCGTCATCGGGGCATTGGTCGACTTTGGCGGCGCTGAGCATGAAGGTGGACTGTTGGCACAGGCCGAGGATGGGATTCTTGAGTTGCATGAGTTTTCCGATGTGGGCGGTGCCGGGAATAGGTGCGGCAAGCGGTGTCGTTTCCGTTTCAGTAGCGCCAGTATATAATGCCGCAGATTTTGTGTGTGCTTTGTCCCAGCGAAGGATGAAGTTCACGGGAGCGATAGACCTTTATTGCGCATTAGAACGCAAAACGCTCTCAAACCCTGAAAAGGTCGATGTATGACCAAGTGGCTGCTGGCCTTCGGTTTCTTGATGCCACTTTACAGTGCGCAGGCTACACAGGAACCGGAGGCCGTGTACAACCGCTTTTGCGGGGCCTGCCATGCCGGACAGCTGCCCAACGCCCCTGGACGGGGTGACCAGGCAGCCTGGAAGCCAAGATTGGCTCAAGGTATGGACACGCTGGTGCAACACGTGACCCAGGGTTTCAAGGCGATGCCGCCGCGTGGTTTGTGCATGGACTGCAGTACCGAGGATTACCATGCCGTCATTCAGTTGATGGTGAGTGAACCCGGTCCATAACTCTTTAACCCTTAGCCGTAGTTGGATTAGCTGATGAACAAACTGATCGTGAGTCTGCTGTTGACCCTGGGCATCACCGGTGTTGCCCATGCCGCAGGCGACGCCACTGCTGGCCAGGCGAAAGCCGCCGTATGTGGTGCTTGCCATGGACCGGACGGTAATAGCCCGGCGCCTAACTTTCCAAAACTGGCCGGCCAGGGTGAGCGTTACCTGACCAAGCAGATGCACGACATCAAGGACGGCAAGCGTACGGTCCTGGAAATGACCGGCTTGTTGACCAACCTCAGCGATCAGGACCTGGCGGATATCGCGGCGTATTTTGCCAGCCAGAAAGGCAGTGTGGGAGCTGCTGATCCGAAACTGGTGGCCCGCGGTGAAGAATTGTTCCGCGGCGGCAACCTGGAAAAAGGCATGCCTTCCTGCCTCGGCTGCCACTCGCCTAACGGCGCAGGCCTTGCTGCCGCTGGCTTCCCGCACTTGAGCGGCCAGCATGCCCAGTACATCGGCAAACAGCTGACGGACTTCCGCGAAGGCAATCGCACCAACGACGGCGATACCAAGATCATGCAGAGCATCGCCGCGAAACTCAGCAACAAGGACATCGAAGCCGTGTCCCAATACATCCAGGGCCTGCACTAAGTGCCCCGGCTACGTTAACGCTCGATTAATCCGTCGATGCAAGCATAAAAAGGGTGGCCCAGGCTGCCCTTTTTTGTGGCCGGTGCCGTTACACTAACGAACTCATGCCCGCGTAGACCTGTCACAACAAAGGTCGCGTGAGGCGACTTTATTTGTCCAGGAGTAAAGCATGCGTAATCTGATCCTCAGCGCCGCTCTCGTCACTGCCAGCCTTTTCGGCATGACCGCACAAGCTGCCGATAATGTGCCGCTTGAAGCCGGTAAAACCTACGTTGAGCTGGCCAATCCTGTGCCGGTTTCCGTACCGGGCAAGATCGAAGTGGTGGAGCTGTTCTGGTATGGCTGCCCGCATTGCTACGCTTTTGAGCCAGTCATCAATCCGTGGGTCGAGAAGCTGCCTGAGGACGTGAACTTCAAACGTATTCCTGCCCTGTTCGGCGGCCCATGGGACGCCCACGGCCAGCTGTTCATTACCCTGGACACCATGGGTGTAGAACACAAGGTTCACGCGGCTGTCTTCAATGCCATCCAGAAAGAAGGCAAGCGCCTTGTGAAGCCTGAAGACATGGCCGATTTCGTCGCCACCCAAGGCGTCGACAAAACCAAGTTCCTGGAGACATTCAACTCGTTCGCTGTGAAGGGCAAGATGGCCCAATACAAGGAACTGGCCCAGAAATACGGCGTGCAAGGCGTACCGACGCTGATCGTCAACGGCAAATACCGCTTTGACATCGGCAGTGCCGGCGGCGAAGAGCAGGCGCTGAACGTGGCCGACCAATTGATCGCCAAAGAGCGCGCAGCCAAGTAAGGGGCCCGTCATGCGTCGCTGGGGTACTGAACGTGTCGTTGGCCTGCATGATCCGAAGGTCAACGAACATCACCTGGAATCCACGGGCCTGCCGGCTGACAGTCGGTTGCGCCTGCTCAGTTTCAATATCCAGGTGGGTATCAGTACCGAGAAATACCGGCATTACCTGACCCGTGGCTGGCAGCACCTGCTGCCCCACAATGGGCGTGCTGGCAATCTGCAAAAGATCGGCGACCTGCTGGGTGACTTCGACCTGGTAGCCCTGCAGGAGGCCGATGGTGGCAGCCTGCGTTCCGGCTACATCAACCAGGTCGAACACCTTGCGCAACTCGGTGCCTTTCCCTACTGGTATCAGCAACTCAATCGCAACCTCGGCAAACTCGGCCAGCACAGCAATGGTGTGCTCAGCCGCCTGAAGCCGTGGGCGATCGAGGATCACCCGTTACCCGGTCCAAAAGGCCGCGGGGCGATTCTCGTGAGGTTCGGCGAAGGGCCGGAAGCGTTGGTCGTGGTGATGATGCACCTCGCGTTGGGGGCACGAACCCGCACCCTGCAGTTGGCCTACATCCGCGAGTTGATTGGCAACTACAAACACCAGGTGCTGATGGGGGACATGAACACCCACGCCAGCGACCTGCTAAAGAATTCCCCGTTGCGCGACCTTGGGTTGCTGGCGCCGCAAGTCGAAGCCACCTTTCCCAGCTGGCGACCGCAACGTTGTCTTGATCACATCCTGCTCAGCCCGACCCTGACACTCGAAAGTGTGCAGGTACTGGCGCAGCCCATCTCCGATCACCTGCCCGTCGCGGTAGAGATTCGTCTGCCGGGTTCGCTCACGGCTGATGCATTGCCCGCGTTGAGCCCCGGCCCTCGCGGACCCCTTGCATGAGCGACGACGCCCAGCGTTGGAAAGAGAAATACCTTAAAAGCGTCGAGCAACAAGAAAAGCTCGAGCGTCGCTGGGCCGCCCGCCTCGACCTGCTGCGCCGAGGGCTGGTGCGCAGCACCCTGGCGGCAGAAGGGACCGACCGAGCGGTTGACCAATGCATGAAGGAAATGCGCGATGTGGTGCGCACCGACGACATGGACGCCGCCCTCGCTGCATTGCTGCCGCGCCTGGAAAAGGCCGTGCTGGATTCGGAGCAGCGCCGCGAAATCCGGGTTGACCAGATCGGCAGCGCGTTGACGGCCCTGGTCACTCAGTTGCAGAAACTGCCCTTGCCACGGGACGTGAGTCGCCCGCTGAAGGCTTTCGCCAAGCAGCTGGACGGTCGGGTTGGCCAGGCGCGGGAGATCCCGCTGTTGCTGAGCGAGCTGAGCGGCCTGCAGGGGCAGGCGCTGAGTAACCTGGAGCCGGAGGGCGAAACCAGCCGTTCGAGCCCGGGGCTGTTGCAGCGTCTGTTTGGCACCAAGGACGCAATCGACACGCCGGAGGTTGAAGCGCCCACGCCATCCCGCCCGGCTTCTCCGGCGCCTGCTGCGCCAAAGCCCAGGCCGGTGGATGAAGTTGAAGCGCCGGCGCAATCGGCGGAACTGGCCCAGGCGCTGCGGGCTTTTTCGCCGCAGCCGAAGGTCCCGGCCCCCATCGAGTCGCCCCCTGAGCCGGTATCGCCAGTAGAGGCTGCCGACGCTGTCAGCGAAGCGGTGCCTGTTGTTCCGGCCGTCGCGGTCACACCGTCCGTCGTCGAGGCACCCGCTACGATTATCGAAACGCCAGAACCCGAGCAACCGATCGAAGCGGAGGTTGAGCTCGAGAGTGCTCTTGCCGCCATGGTCGAGGTGCCAGAGGTGCAGGCCCGTGAGCCGGAGCGGACAGAGATCGGCAGTCTTTCCCTGCCCCCGGTCCTGGCCGATGAACCGCAAGAATCGCCCGAGCAGGCAGAGCTGAACCCAGACGAGCTGCAAGCGGATCAAGCCTACGCCCTGCCCGACACCCCCGAGCCGTCTTACAGTTCGGTGGCCAAGCACATCGAAGATACCCTGCTCGGCTTACTGGAAGACCTCTCGCTACCCGAGCGCCATCGGCCCCAGGCCGAAGCCATGCGTGAACGCCTGGCCCACGG
This sequence comes from Pseudomonas sp. Colony2, assembly GCF_019382755.1. Taxonomy (NCBI): domain Bacteria; kingdom Pseudomonadati; phylum Pseudomonadota; class Gammaproteobacteria; order Pseudomonadales; family Pseudomonadaceae; genus Pseudomonas; species Pseudomonas sp. Colony2. The sequence goes on from NZ_CP080030.1 coordinate 87,609, forward strand.
ATTGAACTGGTACGAATTGCTGCCGATCCTCGATGACCTGGCGGTGTTGATGCTGGCGATCACCGACAGCGGCCAGCACGAGTTTGAAGCCTACCTCAAGCAACTCAACGATCGTCTCGAGGCGTTCCAGGGGCACCTGCAGGTCGCCAGTGACGGCCACGCCGACAGCCGCTCGGCGGCCAGGGAACTGGATACCCAGATCCGCGAACAAGTGGATGGTTTGCAAACCAGCATGCAGGACGCCGCAGACCTCGACAGCCTCAAGCACGTGCTGGAGAGCCATCTCGAAGGGTTGCTGGGCACCATGGATGAACACCGCCACCAGCGTGACCAGCGCGAACAGGAAGTGGCTGCACGGCTCAAGGGCCTGGCCGAACGGGTCGCCAATATGGAGCAAGAGGCTCAGGGCTACCGTGAACACCTTGAGGTTCAGCGCCAGAAAGCCCTGATCGATCCGCTCACCGGACTACCCAACCGCGCGGCCTGGAGCGAGCGCCTGGAGCATGAGGTCAACGCCTGGCACCAGCGTGGAAATAACCTGTCACTGGCCATGCTGGACCTCGATCACTTCAAGCGCATCAACGACGGCTATGGTCATCTGGCGGGCGACAAGGTGCTGAAAATCATCGCCACGGTGCTTCGCAAACGCCTGCGGCCGAACGACTTCATCGCGCGTTTTGGCGGTGAAGAGTTTGTACTGCTGATGCCCAACTCGTCGCTGTCCGATGCGTTGGCGGTGGGTGAAACCCTGCGTGCAGCCATCCAAGCCTGCCCGTTTCACTTCAAGGGCGAGCCGGTGACGATTACGGTGTCCATGGGCATGGCGCAGTTTCAGCCGGGAGAACGCAGTGACCTGGCGCTCAAGCGCGCTGACGAGGCGTTATATCGTGCCAAGGCGGCGGGGCGTAATCAGGTGCAGGCGGCCTGACCGGAAATGTTCCATTTTGTTTAAAACATCGCATTTGGCCGCCTGGCAGCAAACGGTACGTTACACTGTTGCATTATCGTCTTAAGCGTACTATTTGCTGCCATGAAACTTCTGTGTTCTGCCTTTCTGTTTCTCCTGCTCGCCGGTTGCGCGAGCGGCCCTCGCCTGGACACCAGTCATCCTTCGGTGAACCACGACAATCGTGTGCAGTTTGTCGTCGTGCACTACACCTCGGCGTCCCTTGAGCGCTCCCTGGCGCTGTTGACCCATGGCCAGGTCAGCAGTCATTACCTGATCGGTGATAACGCCTCGGCCACCATCTATAAGCTCGTGGATGAAAGCCAGCGCGCCTGGCATGCCGGAGAAAGTGAATGGATGGGCCGCACCTGGCTCAACTCCAGCTCCATCGGGATCGAGATCGTGAACCCGGGTTATCGGGATTTGCCGACGGGCCGCGTCTGGTATCCCTATTCCGAAGCGCAGGTGCAGTCGCTGGTGGTGCTGCTCAAGGACATCACCAAACGCAACGGCATCGACCCGCGAAACATCATCGGCCATAGCGACATTGCCCCGCTGCGCAAGCTGGACCCGGGGCCGTTGTTCCCCTGGAAGCGCCTGGCGGATGAAGGGCTGGGCATGTGGCCGGACGCCAAGGCGGTGGCCCGTTACCAGGTGCAGTACGCAGCCGATCTGCCGAGCATTACCTGGTTCCAGGAAGAGTTGGCGAAGCTGGGCTATCCGACGCCGCAGACGGGCGAACTGGATGTGGCGACGCGGCATGTGGTGGCCGCGTTCCAGATGCATTTCCGGGCGTCGCTGTTTGATGGGACGCCGGATGCCGAAAGTGCTGCGATCCTGCGGGCGTTGAATCACCAATAACGGTTGGCGCGTTGGTCCTAAAGGGGCAACGCCATGTAGAACTGCGTCCCCTGCCCCGGCCGCGAATACACCCCCATGCGGCCACCGTGCAATTGCACGATCTCCTTGCACAGCGCCAGGCCCAGCCCGGCGCCGCCTTTCTTGCGGCCTACCTGCACAAACGGTTCGAAGATTCGTCCCTGCTGGCCGTAGGCAATGCCTTCACCGTTGTCTTCAACGCTGACAATCACCCGTTCGCCATGACGACGCGCCTGCAAGCGGATCTGCCCACCGTCGGCTGTGTGCCGCAGGGCATTGCCCAGCAAATTGTCGAGCACCCTTTCCAGCTGCGCTCGATCGGCATGCAACCTCGGTAGCGGGGATTGTTCCTCAACCAGCAGCTCGATGTTCTGCGCATTCGCCTGCTCCGCGAAGCGGGCGCGGGCATGTTCGAGCAGGTCGCTGATGTCACACGGGCCCAGGGTGAGTTTCTGCAAGCCATTCTGGTAGCGCGAGAAGTTGAGCAAGTCGTTGATCAACTGCATCAGGCGCTGCATTTCCTCGTTGACCGTATCCAGCAGGTCCGCTTCGCGCGACTCCGCAGGAAACTTCGCCCGTTCCCGGAACAAGCCGAAGGCCATGTGCATGCCCGTCACCGGCGTGCGTAATTCATGGGACGCGCGCAACACAAACTCACTGCGTACTCGTTCAAAGGCACGCTGTTCGGTAACGTCATGCAGCACCATCACCGCGCCCAGAATGTGCCCCTGGGTATGGCTGACCGGCGTCAGGCTGTACGTCAGCAGGCGCAGCTCACCCTCAACCTCTACTTCCAGGTCTTCAGGTGCGCGCTCCAGGTTGCCGCCGCGCAGTACCAGCTGCAGCTGTTCATCCAGTTCCGGGCGGCCCAGGGCGTCGCCAAGGCCTTGGCCCAGGCGATTCTCGTCCCAGCCGAGTTGACGTTGTGCCACCGGGTTAAGGTGTTCCAGGCGACCCTGGCGGTCGATCATCAGCAGGCCGTCGTCGATGCTGTCGAGCACCGCCTGCAGGCGTTGTTGCCCGGCGAGTAGCTCGTCGACATTGGTTGCCTGATGCTGGCGCAACGCCTCGGCCATGATGCCGAAGCGTCGGGTCAGCAGGTTCATTTCCGCTGCGGATGAAATGGGCAGCGTGACTTCGAAGTTGCCCTGGCCGATCTTGTCGGCAGCCTTGGCCAGCGCTTCGATCGGCCCGCCAAAGCGTCGGGCGATACCGTGGGCGGTAACGAAACCGATGATCAGCACCGCCAGCCCGACCAGGCCCAGCAGGCCGGCAATCAGCAGCGCACGTTCACGGGACTTGTGTTCGGTATCGTTGATGTTATCCAGGGCTTTCTTGTGCTCGGTGATCAGGCCGTTGCGCAGGATGTTGAAGCGTTTGGTCAGCTCGTCGTTGTTGCGCAGTTGCGGCGGAGCATTCTCCTTTTCATCGAACGCCTCGAGAAAGCTCAGGTAATTGGTCTTGGCCTGGGTAAAACCGCTGGTTACCGCATCCTTTTGTTCGTGGTCGATACCTTGCTGCAACAGGGCGAAATAGTGTTGCTTGGAGTCTTCCAGCGCAACGGTATTCGGCTGTTCATTGAGCATGATCATCAACTGGTCGCCGAGGGTCTGCCGAAGCTTGAGCCCCAGGTCCAATGTGATGAAGTTGCTGCGAATCAACGATTCCTGGGTCTTGGCCATTTGCATGACGCTCACCAGCCCCAGCAGCAACCCCAACAGGGCGACGGTGATCAGCGCGGAAATACTCAGGAACAACCGAGTGCGCAGGGTCATCGCAAGCTTCATAGGCTACAGCTCACAGGTTGTATTGTTTGCGTTTGCGGTACAGCGTCGACGCATCAATGCCAAGGGTTCGGGCCGCCTGGTCCAGGGTGTCGCTGGTGGCCAGCACGGCGCCGATATGCGCCTTTTCCAGTTCATCCAGGCTCAACGCCGCACCGATACGCGGGGCATTGTTGGTCGGCTGCTCGGCCATGCCGAGGTGGCTGATCTCAACTTTTTCCTGCGGGCAGATGATGCTGGCCCGCTCAACCACGTTGCGCAGCTCACGGATGTTCCCCGGCCAGCGGTAGTTGAGCAGTGCCTCACGGGCTTCATCGCTGAAGCCGCGCGCCGGCCGCGCATATTCCTTCACGAAGCGCGCCAGGAAGCGGTCGGCCAGGGTCAGGATGTCTTCGCTGCGTTCGCGCAGGGGCGGCAGGTGCAAGGTGATGACATTCAGGCGATACAGCAGGTCCTCGCGGAAACGGCCGTCGCGAACCATGTCTTCCAGGTTCAGGTTGGTAGCGGCGAGAATTCGCACATCGGCACGGCGCGTCACCGGGTCGCCGACGCGCTCGTATTCCTTGTCCTGGATAAAGCGCAGCAACTTGGGTTGTAAAGTAAGCGGAAAGTCGCCGATCTCGTCGAGAAACAAGGTGCCGCCATCGGCCTGGTTGACGCGGCCCAGGGTGCTTTCGCTGGCGCCGGTAAACGCACCACGGCTATGACCGAACAACTCGCTTTCCATCAGTTCCGCCGTCAGGGACGGGCAGTTGATGGTGACGCAGGATTTTTTCGCGCGTTTGCTCCAACCGTGGATCGCCCGGGCCAGTTCACCTTTACCGGTGCCGGACTCGCCGAGAATCAGGATGTTGGCATCAGTGCCCGCCACCTGGCGTGCGGTTTCCAGCACCACCATCATCGCCGGGCTATGGGAGTCGAGGCCGTCCTTGGGCTGGCGCACTGCGCCTTCCAGGGCTTCCAGGCGTGCCGAGAGCTGGCGCACTTCCAGCTGCTTGGCCGTGGCCAGGCGCAATTGGTCGGGGCTGCAAGGCTTTACCAGGTAGTCGGCCGCGCCGGCCTGGATCGCATCCACGGCGGTGTCGACGGCCGAGTGGGCCGTGACGATCACCACGCGCATCCACGGCGCCTGGATACGCATTTGCGCCAGTACATCCAGGCCGTTGTCTTCGCCCAGGCGCAGGTCCAGGAAGCACAGGTCAAACACCTGGCGTTGCAACAAGGCATCGGCCTGGGCGGCGCTGTTGGCGGTGGCTACGGTGTAGCCTTCATCTTCCAGGCAGTAACGGAAGGTGCGAAGGATCGCGGATTCGTCATCCACTAAAAGAATGCGGCCTTGAAGTTCCTTGGCTGATTCCATCTGTCCCGCGCTCCCTTAAGAATGAATGATGTTGTTTAGTCCCGGAATAATCGGGCAAGTTGCATGGTTTATTCTGATTGATTAAAGCCGTCACCGCGCAGCTATCTGCGCTTCTTCTTACAAAGACGCCCACAAGAGGCGTTTTTGTCTCCCTCTTGCCACTTCGGCAGTCGAACGTTGCCTTCCTATCCCTTGATCCGACCAGTGACCATCGTGCATTTCGCACGGCAAGGATAGGGGCATCGTGCAGGATGCTCGTGGTGTCAAAGCGCTTTTGTTTTTAACTGGTTGATTTTATTGGTTTTTATTTTGTTAAAAAACTGGCACGCAGGCTGCAATACACCTCATACGAGTTTCATCTACGAATAATCAGAATGCGGGAGAGATACAGCATGACTCGCCAAAGCCTGACCCAACTGCGTGTATCGCCACTGCGCCTGCAACAGGGGCTGTTTGCCAGCCTGGCCCTGATGGTGACCTTGATTGGCGGTCAGCAATTGGCGCATTGGCAGCAGAGTCAGCAGCAAGTCGTGCAGTTTGAACGTCCGATGATGACCCAGACCCATTTCCGCTCCGTCGGCAGCACTGCCGCCGATGTGACAACCCCGCAATTGGCGGCGGTTGAACAGGACTCCACCCTCGGCGACCTGCCATCGCAGGAACGCTGGGTGTTCTAGGCAATACACGGTCCTCGAATCGAGCGACCGCAGGCACTACCGCTGTTACCCCTAAAAGAAGCGTAAGGAGAATCACCATGTTGAGTTGGGCAATCACATTTCTGATCATCGCCATTGTGGCTGCAGTCCTGGGCTTCGGTGGTATCGCGGGCACCGCCACGGGTATCGCCAAGATTCTGTTTGTGGTCTTCCTGGTGATGTTCATCGCTTCCTTCTTCTTTGGCCGTCGTGGTCGAGGCTAAGCATGTTCAACTCGTCCCTTAAAGTCCTGGCTGCCGCCCTGTTGTTGGGCGGCAGCGGCTTGGTGCTGGCTGCCAATGATGGCCAGTCCCGAGCCAACGAACTGCTGAGTGCGGACCCGCAGTACCGCGAGACCTGGCAGAGCGTGGTCAAGAAGGAAGAGCGCCTGCCTGAATGGGTGATGAACCTGTCGGGTAGCGCTGAACAGATGAATGCCGTTGAAGAGGATGGTGACGAGTACTTGGTCGGGCCGCTCTGTGAAACCGCAGACACATGCCTGAACAAGCGCCTGATCGTCGCTTTCAGCTTCGACAAGGAAGATGCTTACGCGATGTTGGTAGAAGTCCCGGCGGGCTTGCCCGCGGACAAATCGCCAACGCGGCACGCCGACTACCGTTTTCTTGGCAAGCCGGACGAAGGCATGCAAAAGCTGCTGATGGAACAGCTCAAGAAAGATCCGAATTGGTACTAGGTTCGGTCTGACGACGCTGTCGTCTACCGGCTTAACGTCCATAGAAAGAAGCGCCGTGCTTCTTTCTGTTTGCATCGCCCGACAAGGGTGGTGCATGACCAAGGGGCCGGGTTGCTCTGATCGTTTGGATCGGCGTGACCTACGGGGACAGGGAGTGCCTGCGCAAGGGCCGGGTCAGGTGAAAAGCTGCGACGCAAGTTCCCAAGCCGATGGTTTGTGGAACTTGCGACGGGCTTGCGGCTCCTATGCCCGCTTCTGTCATGCCGCCCATAGCGGCAATTCTCCTTTTTGCGTCCGCCCAACCATTTCTTGGTGTTTCCGCGTGACCATCTATCGAGAAAGTTTGTCTCCTGCCAGACGAGTTTTTCGATGGTATGCGTAGGAATTTTCAGGGGTTTTCAACTGCGACCGTAGATTTTCAAAAAACCCTGCGCGAGCCTGAAATGGCCGGTTCGCGGCATTTATGCCTGCCGAAATGTCGTATTCGAACTGACCGTTCAGACAGAAAAACTCAAAAAAACTCATGCCGATTCGGCATAGGGTAGGCGTTTACGGCATTAGACGTCGCCTCCTTGCATCGGAATAGTTGCGCCTTTTTTCGCCTGCCAGTGAGCCATATCGGCCAACTGCGGTGACCTTCTACGGGGGCAGATGCACACACTTTTTCGCTCTCGAGCGTTCCAGCTGCTGGCGCATCTGCCTGAGTCCACTTGAAGTAAGGGTAATGACATGAAGAAGGCAAAGCTAAGCCTCGCCTGGCAGATCCTCATCGGTCTGGTGCTGGGGATTGCAATCGGTGCGGTGCTTAACCATTTCAGTGCTGAAAAGGCCTGGTGGATCAGCAACGTGTTGCAGCCCGCTGGCGATATCTTTATCCGCCTGATCAAGATGATCGTTATCCCGATCGTGATTTCGTCGCTGATTGTCGGAATCGCCGGTGTTGGCGATGCGAAAAAGCTCGGCCGGATCGGCGTTAAAACCATCCTTTACTTCGAAGTGGTCACCACCATTGCCATTGTGGTCGGCCTGTTGCTGGCCAACCTGTTCCATCCGGGTACCGGCATCGACATGAGTACCCTGGGTACCGTCGACATTTCCAAATACACGGCCACTGCCGCCGAGGTCCAGCACGAGCACGCGTTCATCGAGACGATCCTCAACCTGATCCCGTCGAATATCTTCGCCGCCGTGGCCCGTGGCGACATGCTGCCGATCATCTTCTTCTCGGTGTTGTTCGGCCTCGGCTTGTCGAGCCTCAAGCCTGAATTGCGCGAGCCCCTGGTGACCATGTTCCAGGGCGTGTCCGAGAGCATGTTCAAAGTCACCCACATGATCATGAAATACGCCCCGATCGGTGTATTTGCCCTGATCGCGGTGACCGTCGCCAACTTCGGCTTCGCCTCGCTGCTGCCGCTGGCCAAGCTGGTGATCCTGGTTTACGTCGCCATCCTGTTCTTTGCTTTTGTGGTGCTGGGCCTGATCGCCCGCCTGTTCGGTTTCTCGGTGATCAAGCTGATGCGCATCTTCAAGGATGAGCTGGTGCTGGCCTACTCCACTGCCAGCTCTGAAACCGTGCTGCCGCGTGTGATCGAGAAGATGGAAGCCTACGGCGCGCCGAAGGCGATCTGCAGCTTCGTGGTACCGACCGGCTATTCGTTCAACCTCGACGGTTCGACCCTGTACCAGAGCATCGCGGCGATCTTTATCGCCCAGCTGTATGGCATCGACCTGTCGATTGGCCAGCAACTGATGCTGGTGCTGACCCTGATGGTCACCTCCAAAGGCATCGCCGGCGTGCCGGGCGTGTCCTTCGTGGTGCTGCTGGCGACCCTGGGCAGCGTGGGCATTCCGCTGGAAGGCCTGGCGTTCATCGCCGGTGTCGACCGCATCATGGACATGGCCCGTACCGCACTGAACGTGATCGGTAACGCCCTGGCCGTACTGGTCATCTCCCGTTGGGAAGGCATGTACGACGATGCCAAGGGCGAGCGCTACTGGAACTCCCTGCCGCACTGGCGCACCAAGCAAGCACTGCCGGCCGGCGAGACCACTCGCGGCTGACCGCCAGGACTGGCTCCTACACAAACCCCGGAAAATCCGGGGTTTGTCGTTTCTGCCAGCCCCGCTATCATTCGCCCCATCTTTCGGGGGATTCAACTGATGCTCAATGGCCTGTGGCTTGGCTTCTTTATCGTGGCGATGGTGTCTGCGCTGGCGCAATGGCTGATCGGCGGGAATGCCGGGATCTTTGCGGCCATGGTGGAAAGCATTTTCGCCATGGCCAAGCTGTCGGTCGAGGTGATGGTGTTGCTGTTCGGCACCCTGACCTTGTGGCTGGGCTTCCTGCGTATCGCCGAGAAAGCCGGGATCGTCGACTGGCTGGCCAAGGCCCTGGGGCCGCTGTTCCGGCGCCTGATGCCGGAAGTACCTGCCGGTCACCCGGCCATCGGCTTGATCACGCTCAACTTCGCCGCCAACGGCCTGGGCCTCGATAACGCCGCTACGCCCATCGGCCTCAAGGCCATGAAGGCGCTGCAAGAGCTCAACCCTATCCCCAATACCGCCAGCAACGCGCAGATCCTGTTCCTGGTACTCAACGCGTCTTCCCTGACCCTGCTGCCGGTCACCATCTTCATGTACCGCGCCCAGCAAGGTGCGGCGGACCCGACGCTGGTGTTCCTGCCGATCCTGCTGGCCACCAGCGCCTCGACCCTGGTGGGCCTGTTGTCGGTGGCGGTGATGCAACGCCTGCGGCTGTGGGACCCGGTGGTGCTGGCGTATCTGATTCCGGGTGCGCTGGTACTGGGTGGCTTCATGGCCTTGCTGGCGACGCTCTCAGCCACGGCGCTGGCGGGCCTGTCGTCGATCCTCGGCAACCTCACGCTGTTCGGGCTGATCATGTTGTTCCTGGTGATCGGCGCGCTGCGCAAGGTCAAGGTCTACGAGGCGTTTGTCGAAGGCGCCAAAGAGGGCTTCGACGTTGCCAAGAACCTGCTGCCGTACCTGGTGGCGATGCTGTGTGCAGTGGGCGTGTTGCGGGCGTCCGGCGCGCTGGATTTCGGCCTGGAAGGCATTCGCCACGTGGTGGCCTGGACCGGCATGGACACGCGCTTTGTCGATGCGCTGCCGACCGCGATGGTCAAGCCGTTCTCCGGCAGTGCGGCGCGGGCGATGTTGATTGAGACCATGCAGACCCAGGGCGTGGACAGCTTCCCGGCGCTGGTGGCGGCGACGATTCAGGGCAGCACCGAGACCACGTTCTATGTGTTGGCGGTGTACTTTGGCTCGGTGGGAATCCAGCGGGCACGGCATGCGGTGGGGTGTGCGTTGTTGGCGGAGTTTGCTGGTGTGGTGGCGGCGATTGCGGTGTGCTACTGGTTCTTCGGCTAAGACCTGAATCCCTGTGGCGAGGGAGCTTGCTCCCGTTGGGCCGCGAAGCGGCCCCAGTCAGTTATCGCAGGTGTGTCAGTCAAAGCTCATTGACTGGTTTTGGGGCTGCTGCGCAGCCCAACGGGAGCAAGCTCCCTCRCCACAAAAGCGCGGTTTCCCAGGCCGACGGCCCAATCCACCACCTGCCTGTTCAGCGCATCCCCAGCCTGACCAAACCCGGCCACCACCGCCGGCACCTTGGTATCCCCCACCGGCTGCCTCACCTCGAACCGCTTGCTGGCAATAATCCGTTGATCACTGCCGCGCACCAACCGTGCGTCCAGCCGTATCACCACTTCAACTGCGCTGCCGCGATACTCACTCTGAAACGCCTGCAACTGCCCGCCCAACTCAAAGTCCGCCTGCAGATTGGTCTCATCGGTACTGAGCAACGTCACCCGCCCATCCCGCTGGAACCCGTCCAGCAACCGGTTACGCAACAGCACGGGGGCTGGATCGCTCCAGCGGGAATTCGCATAGCTGCTGATCAAGTCACCGTTAGGCACCACGGCAATCCGCGGGCTGTCGAGGAATTCGCTGGTCTGCGGCTTCGCCACCCGCAGCGACCAGGCCACCGGGCTGGCCTGCGTGGCGGCCTGCGCCGATGGCAACCGGTACACGTCCGAGGGATCCGCCTTCGGCAGGATGGAACACGCACTGACCAATACCAGCGCAACGGGGGCGATCATTTGGTACGCACGCTTCATGGCGTGAACTCCTTGTTCTTGTCGCTGCCCAGCAGGTAACCGCTGGGGTTGGCTTCCAGGCGGCGGGAAATGGCGCGCAACGAACCCAGGGTTTCGCGCAGCTCGCGCACTGCTGGCGCCAGTTCGTTGAGACCCTGCATGCCGCTGTTCAGGGAATCCTTGTTGTTGGTCAGCAAGGTGTCGATCGTGGCCGTGCTCTGTTGAAGGGACTGCATGGCCTTTTCAGCACTGCCGAAAACCTGCTTGCCCTGGTCGTTGAGCAAACCGTTGGCGTTGCGCATCAGCGCGGTGGTTTGCTCCAGGGTGGCGCTGGCCTGTTTGCTCACCTGCATCAATTGCTGCATCACCACCTTGATGTCGCCGCGCTGATCGGCAATCGCGCCGGTGGTCTGTTGCAGGTTGTCCAGGGTATTGCTGAGGCGGTCGACGTTCTCCCGGGAGAACATGTGATTGGCGTTGTGCAGCAGCAAGTTGATGCTGGTCATCAGGTCGTTGCTGTTGTTCAGCAGTCGCGCGATCGGCGATGGCGACGCAATGATTTCCGGCAGGTTGCCGTCCTTGCCCTTGAGCTCAGGGCTTTGGGGCGTACCGCCGCTGAGCTGGATGATCGAGGTGCCAGTAATGCCGGTCAGGGCCAGCTTGGCCTGGGTGTCTTCCTTGATCGGCGTCTGCCCGGCCAGGCGGATGCGCGCCAGCACCCGGCGCGGGTCTTTCGGGTCGAGGCGCAGGCTGGTGACGTCGCCCACCTTGATCCCGCTGTACTGCACGGCACTGCCTTGGGACAGCCCACTGACCGCCTCGTTGAACACCACTTCGTAATCCTGGAATGCGCTGTCGACGCTGGACTTGGCCAGCCACAGGCCAAACAGCATGGCGCCGACCACGACGATCACGCTGAACAGACCGATCATCACATGATGGGCTCGGGTTTCCATGTCATACCTCGTTGAGCAGTTGAGCGGCATCCAATGCCGCGCGGCCCCTTGGGCCATGGAAGTATTCGTGAATCCAGGCGTCGTCGGTTTCCGAGACGACATCGATGGCATCCGCCACCAGTACCTTTTTCTGCGCCAGCACCGCTACGCGGTCGGTGATGGTGTACAGCGTGTCGAGGTCGTGGGTGACCAGGAACACGCTCAGGCCCAGCGCATCGCGCAGGGTCAGGATCAGTTGATCGAAGGCGGCGGCGCCGATCGGGTCGAGGCCGGCGGTGGGTTCGTCGAGAAACAGGATGTCCGGGTCCAGCGCCAGGGCACGGGCCAGGGCCGCGCGCTTGATCATGCCGCCGGAGAGTGACGAGGGGTATTTGTCGGCGGCCGACAGCGGCAGCCCGGCCAACGCCAGTTTCACTGCCGCCAGGTGCTCGGCATCGGGACGGCTGAGGCCGGCATGCTCTATCAGTGGCAACGCAACGTTCTCGGTGACCGTCAGCGAGGAAAACAGCGCGCCCTTCTGGAACAGCACGCCGAAGCGCCGCTCCACCAGTGACCGCTCGTGTTCCGACAGGCTCGGCAAGTTCTGCCCGAACACCCGCACCTGGCCTTCGCTGGGCTGGCGCAAACCGATGATGCTGCGCAGCAGCACCGACTTGCCGCTGCCGGAGCCACCGACGACGGCGAGGATTTCACCCTTGTACAAGTCCAGGTCGAGGTTCTCGTGCACGCTTTGCGAACCAAAGCGGTTGCACAGCCCGCGGACTTCGATCACCGCCTCAGTGGGCGCACGGCGTAAACGACTCACCAGCCCATCTCCATGAAGAACAGTGCGGCGACCGCATCCAGCACGATCACCACGAAAATCGATTGCACCACACTGGAGGTGGTGTGGGCGCCGACGGACTCGGCGCTGCCGCTGACCTTGAAACCTTCGAGGCAGCCGATGGCCGCGATAAGGAACGCGAAGATCGGCGCCTTGACCATGCCGACGAGGAAGTGCTGCACGCCAATGTCCGATTGCAGCAGCGACAGGAACATTGCCGGCGAAATATCCAGGGCCACGGCACACACCACACCGCCGCCGATAATGCCCGAGAGCATTGCCAGGAACGTCAGCATCGGCAGCGCCACCAGCAATGCCAGTACGCGGGGCAGCACCAGCAACTCCATCGGGTCGAGGCCCAGGGTGCGGATCGCATCGATCTCTTCGTTGGCCTTCATCGAGCCGATCTGTGCGGTGAAGGCACTGGCGGTGCGGCCGGCCATCAGGATCGCGGTGAGCAACACGCCGAACTCCCGCAGGAAGGAGAACGCCACCAGGTCCACGGTGAAAATGCTCGCGCCAAAACTGGCCAGCACCGTGGCACCGAGAAACGCCACCACTGCGCCCACCAGGAAGGTCAGCAAGGCCACGATGGGGGCCGCGTCGAGGCCGGTTTGTTCGATATGCGCAACCATTGGCGTCACGCGCCAGCGCTTGGGCCGGAATACGCCACGGGCGAAGGTTTCGAGGATCAGGCCGATAAAGCCCAGCAGTTTCATGCCGTCTTGCCAGACGGTGTAGACCGCGCCGCCGATGCGCGCCAGCAACATGATGCCGGCGGCTTCTTCCGGTTCCTTGACCGGCACACAGAAGTCGTTCAGAGAACGGTAGACGGTTTTCAGTAACGCGCGGTCGGCGGTCGAGAGGCTGCAGTCGGTCTGTTCAGCGGACTGTTCGATGCGCTCTGGGCCGAGCAATTCCACCAGCAGCGAGGCGCCGGCCGTGTCCAGAGCGCCGAGGCCGTTAAGGTCGATACGTGCACCAGCGTCGTACTGGCCGTCGAGCTTTTCCGACAGCTTCTTCAGGTTGGCATAGTGGGCAAGCGTCCAATCCCCTGTAATCCTCAGCAATGGAGGCTGGGTGGACGTGTCCAGATGGGCTGCACCGGCCGTTGTGCTACTGGTCATAAGCTCCGAGCTTGTTTGGCTATTCCAGAATTCCTACGTAATAGCACGATCCTGCCTACTTTGGCGCGTCTGGCGTTGTAGCGCCCTGACCGGGGTCAGTCACCTTGAAGCGCAACACGCCGATCACTTGGCCATCTTCGGTCAGCACCCGTACCTGCCAGCGTCCTACCGAGTCGGGGGGGAAGTTCTGCTTGTGGGTCCAGGCCCGATAGCCTTCCTTGCGCCCACCATGGATGTCCAGGGCGATGCGGTCGACTTCCTTGCCGTTGAATTTCCACACATGGTAGATCCGCTCATCCAGGCCGCGCGGCGCGTTGATCGCGGTGTAGGCATACAGCCCGCTGCTGCGCAGTTGGGCGGCGCTGACTTCTTTCAGGTCATCGCCGGGCGTGCGGTCCTGCAATTGGGTGCTGATGGCCACTTCGGTCATCCACAGCGTCGCGGGCGGCACCCAAGTGCGCAGGAACCAGCCGGCGCAACCAATCGCTGCGGTAACCCCCAACAGCATCGCCCAGCCCTTGATGCTACGCAGCGGCAGGCTCACGGCCAGGCTCGGGATAGAGAGCGCCATCGCCACGCCGAGGGCCAGTTTGTAACTCTCGGCGGTGGTCAGGTGCAGGATGATCGGCAGCGCGGTCAGCAGGGCCGCAAACAGGGTCAGGGTGTGCAGTGCGAGAAACAGCGAGCGCTTGGGCGCCAGCCACTTGTAGTACAGCGGGTCGGTGATGGAGACCAACGCCGCCGCGCCCAGCAGGCCGGTAAAGATCGACTGGCCGCTGTTCCAGGTGGTGGTGACAAAAAAGAACGGCAGCACAAAAAACAGGCTTTCCTGATGGATCATCTGCGTGGCGTAGCGCAGCAGCGGTTCGGGGATTTCCCGTTTGAAGACTTTGCTGAACAGCTGGGTGAGGCTGTTTTCGAGCATCAGCCATAACCAGCTCACCAGCATGATGATCGCGATCCAGCTGGCCATGCCTTGCTGGCGATCCACCAGGATGAAGCTGCCCACACCCGAGATGAAACCGCCGAGTGCAATCACCCCTGGGTAGCGCTTCATCAGCTCGAGGATGCGCTGGATGGTGTGGGTCAGGATAGGCATTCGGCAGTTCACAGTCTTTGTAGGAAAAATCCCAGACAGAATAACGTTTTAGCCGTTTTCTCGGGGCCCGATTACGCAATCCCTTTGCGATAACGCCACACACCTAGTAACACAATCGCAATCAGCCCCAGTGCGCCTGCGGCGATCCAGTTGAGGCTATCGTAGCTGAACAACGGTTTCTCGATGCGCCAGTAGCCGTTCTGCTTGAGCAACTCGCGCATGGCCTGGTTGGCTTGCTCCAGGCTTACAGCCTTGATGCGCTTGGCCGGGTCGCTGAAATGCCCTTTGGCGTAGTCGCCCGAGGCACTCCAGTAATAGTCGGCCAACGCGCTGTTGCCTTGAACGGCCCACGCCTGGCGGGCAATGGCGGCTTGTTGCAGGCGGGCGAAGGTGGCCGGGTCGAGGCCGTCCTTGAGCAACTGGGCCCTGAGGGTTTCCAGCACGTGCTCGGCTTCCGGCAGGTTGTCGCGTTCAAGGTCGGCGTTGAGGCTCATGAAGCCGACGCCGCCCAGCACTTCGCGCTCGCTCCATGGGCCATAGGACAAGCCGTGCTGCAAGCGCAATTGACGATACAGCGCCCAATCCAGGTAGTCCTTGAGCAGGTCGAAGGTTTCATCGTACTGGTCGTCCAGCACCGGCTCGGGGAATAACCAGTGCAGCTTGGCGTTGTCACCGACCCAGCCGTGGATCAGGTCGCGGCGGACGGCGGCGGCGTGTTGAATCTCCGGCAACGGGCGATGTTCGCTGGGGTCAACCGGATCCAGTGCGCCGTAGGTGCGTTCGAGATAGGCCGGCAGCAGCTTGTCGAGGTCGCCGACGATGATCAGGGTCATGTTGTTGGGGGCGTACCAGGCCTTGCGCAGCTTTTCCAATTGGTCGCGGGTCAGGTGCTCGACTTCGGCCCGCTCGGCGCATTTGAGCCCCAGTTCGACGGCAAGCTGACTGCTGGCCTTGTGGCCGAGGTCCTGGCGGTCCAGCAGCCGTTGCAGGTGTGAGTAATGGCCGCCGTCTTCGCGCTCCACCACCTGTTTGGCGGCATTGATGTTGGCGTCGGTCAATTGGGTGCGGGTGATGATGGCCAGCAGCAGGTCGAGCACCTTGCGCTGGTTCTGCGCCGGAGCCTCGATGACGAAAGTGGTGTCGGCATTGCTGGTGTAGGCGTTCCAGTCGCCGCCGAGGGCTTGCATGCGTTCTTCCAGTTCACCTTCGCCGCCACCGTCGATCCCGCTGAACAGCAAATGCTCCAGCAGGTGCGGCAGTTCCTTGTCTTCGCAACTGAAGTCATCCAGGCCCACACCCACCACCAGGCGGATTGCCACGTGGCCGCGTTCGGTGCCCGGCTTGAGCAGCAATTGCAGGCCGTTGGGCAGGGTGTAGCCCTCGACTTGCAGGCGGTCAAAGGCAAAGGTGTGTGCCGAACCCATGAGCAGGCAGGCGAATAGCAGGCGACGCATAACAGGCTTCCTGGCGAGTGAGGTCCGTTGTTAACTGACTTCACTCGCCGTCGTACGTTCAGGGCGAATGGGTGATGTCGGCAATATCGTCCGCCGAGAGCGCACCGGTGTCGGTGGTTTCCAGCACCACATAAGCGCTGCTGCAGAACAGCGAGTTGAGACGCTTCATGTCGGCAATCAGCTCCAGGTGCAAGGAACTGGTCTCCAGGCTCTGTACGATTTTACGTTGCAAGCGGCTGACGTGGGCGTGGGCCAGGCGACGCTCCTGGGCGCGGAAGCGGCGCTTTTCCCGCAGCAGTTGCCGGGCGCTTTCCGGGTCGGCACTGAGGAACACCGAGAGCCCCAGGCGCAGGTTGGCGATCAGCTGGGTTTGCAGGCCCGCGAGTTCTTCCAGGCCGACTTCGGAGAATGAGCGGCGCTGGGAGGTCTTTTGCTGCTGGACCTTGCGCAGCATGCGTTCGATCAGGTCGCCGGCCAGTTTCAGGTTGATCGACAGTTCGATGATCTCGGCCCAGCGTCGGCTGTCCTGTTCGCTGAGGTCTTCCCGGGGCATTTGCGCGAGGTAGAGCTTGATCGCGCTGTAGAGCGCCTCGACATCGTCGCTCAGGCTGCGCATTTCCTGGGTGATGGCGGTTTGCTTGCCGCGCAGCACCTCCAGCATCGAGGTCAGCATGTTGTCGATCAGGTCGCCCAGACGCAGGGTTTCGCGGGCGGCGTTGGCCAGTGCCAGGCTTGGGGTGGCGAGTGCTGCCAGGTCCAGGTGGCGCGGCTTGGCCAGGCCGTTGACCTCTTCGCGTTCCGGGAGCAACCAGGCGCACAAGCGGGACATCGGGCCGATGGTGGGCAGCAGGATCAGGCAGCGAATAACGTTATAGAGCAGGTGGAAGGTGATCACCATGCCTTGGGCGCTGTAGTCCAGGTTATCCATCCAGCCGACCAGCGGGTCGAGTACCGGGATGATCAGCAGCAAGCCGATCAGCTTGTACAGCAGGCTGCCCAGGGCCACCTGGCGCCCGGCGGCGTTCTGCATGCTGGTGCTGAGGAAGGCCAGCACGCCGCTGCCGATGTTGGCGCCGATCACCAGGCCGATGGCCACGTGCAGGCCGATCACGCCGGCACCGGCGAGGGTCGCGGTCAGCAGGACGGCGGCCAGGCTGGAGTAGGAAATCATCGCGAACAGTGCGCCGACCAGGGCATCGAGCAAGATGTCGCCGGTCAGCGAGGCGAACAGGACCTTGACGCCCTGCGCGTGGGTGATCGGGCCCGCGGCTTCGACGATCAGTTGCAGCGCAAGGATGATCAGCCCGAGGCCGATCCCGACACGGCCCATCTGCCCGGCGCGTGTCTGTTTGCGCGACAGGAAGAAAATCACCCCGAGGAAAATCAACAGCGGCGACAGCCACGACAGGTCAAAGGTCAGCACCCGGGCCATCAGCGCGGTACCGACATCGGCACCGAGCATGGTCGCCAGGGCGGGCATCAGGCCCATCAGGCCCTGGCCGACAAACGAAGTCACCAGCATCGCCGTGGCGTTGCTGCTTTGCACCATGGCCGTCACCAGGATGCCGGCGATAAACGCCAGCCAGCGCTTGGACATGTTCTGCCCGATGACCTGGCGCAAGTTGGAGCCGTAGACCCGCAGGATGCCGGTACGGACGATGTGCGTGCCCCAGATCAGCAGGGTTACCGCGGAAAGCAGATTGAGCAGGGTCAGCATGCTGGGCCCCCTGTGTTGAGTCGTGCTCCAATCGGAGCAAGTGAATAGTGCCGCGTGCCGTTCTACGTCTTGTACTTAAGCTGTAGTTGGCGAATGGGCTCGGCGCCAGCATCGCATAGCTAAAGTCGGGATTGAAACAAAACTGTCATGAAATCAGCTTTTTGCAGATGAAAAAAAGGGGCTCTAAAGCCCCTTTTTCAGCAGCGGGTCCAGGTTATTGACCCGGAATGTCCTTGCGCAGTTTCACAGGGTCCTGCTGTTTCTTCTTTTTCGCGATGGCGGTACGCATCTTGATGTTCACCGCTTCAACCGCCAGGGAGAACGCCATGGCGAAGTAAACGTAGCCTTTTGGCACGTGAACGTCGAAGGCTTCGGCGATCAGCACAGTACCTACCACCAGCAGGAACGACAGCGCCAGCATCTTCAGCGACGGGTGTTTGTCGATGAAATCGCTGATGGTGCCAGCGGCCAGCATCATCACGAGTACGGCGACGATGATCGCGGCCACCATCACCGGTACGTGGGAAACCATACCGACGGCGGTAATCACCGAGTCCAGGGAGAACACGATGTCGATGATCGCGATCTGGATGATGGTGTAGATGAACTTGCCACCGGCGCCCTTCGGCTCGTCGTGGGTTTCGTCTTCACCTTCCAGGGCGTGGTACATCTCCTGGGAGCTTTTCCACAGCAGGAACAGGCCACCGAAGAACAGGATCAGGTCGCGGCCGGAAATGCCTTGGCCGAACACCACGAACAGATCGTCGGTGAGGCGCATGACCCAAGTGATCGACAGCAGCAACAGGATCCGCGTGACCATCGCCAGCGCCAGGCCGAAGATCCGGGTACGCGCCTGCATGTGCTTGGGCATGCGGCTGACCAGGATCGAAATCATGATGATGTTATCGATGCCCAGGACGATCTCGAGGGCCGTCAGGGTGAAGAAGGCAATCCAGATTTCCGGATTGGTCAGCCATTCCATGTGTATTCCTTTGAGCGAGTGTTAGACCGCGCCAGCCTTAAGAGCCGGCGCAGTGAGTTGTACGATTATAGAGTGCTGAACAGCGGAAAAATCCCCATCAGCAAAGCGGCGACCATTATGCACAGGCACACCAGCACCGCCCACTTGAGGGTGAAGCGCTGGTGATCGCCAAATTCGATACCCGCCAGGGCTACCAGCAAGTAGGTCGATGGAACCAGTGGGCTCAACAAGTGCACGGGCTGGCCAACGATTGAGGCGCGGGCCATTTCCACGGCAGTGATGCCGTAGTGGCTGGCGGCTTCGGCCAGTACCGGCAGAACGCCGTAGTAGAAGGCATCGTTGGACATGAAGAAGGTAAACGGCATGCTCACCAGCGCGGTGATCACGGCCAGATAAGGCCCCAGCGCGTCAGGGATGACGGCCAGCAGGCTCTTGGACATGGCATCGACCATGCCGGTACCGGACAGGATGCCGGTGAAGATACCGGCGGCGAAGATCAGGCCGGTGACCGCCAGGACGCTGCCGGCATGGGCCGCGATCCGGTCTTTCTGCATCTGCAGGCACGGGTAGTTGACGATCATCGCGATACTGAAGGCCACCATGAACAGTACCGGCAGTGGCAACAGGCCGGCGATCAAGGTGCACATCAGGGCGAAGGTCAGTGCGCCGTTGAACCAGATCAGTTTCGGACGGCGGGCGTCCGGGTATTGCGAGACGCTGATTTCGCTGTGGTCGATTTCATCGCCTTGCAGGTGCAGCTCGCCCAGGCGTGCCCGTTCGCGCTTGCCGTACATATAGGCAATCACCAGGATGGCGACGACGCCGGCGGCCATGGCTGGAATCATCGGGACGAAAATATCCGATGGGTCCACGTGCAATGCACTGGCGGCGCGGGCGGTCGGGCCACCCCATGGGGTCATGTTCATCACCCCACCGGCGAGGATGATCAGGCCGGCCATGATCCGCGGGCTCATGCCGATGCGCTGGTACAGCGGCAGCATGGCGGCCACGCAGATCATGTAGGTGGTGGCGCCGTCTCCGTCCAGTGATACCACCAGGGCCAGCACGGCGGTGCCGACCGAGACCTTCAGCGGGTCGCCCTTGACCAGCTTGAGGATCTTGCGCACGGCCGGGTCGAACAGGCCGGAGTCGATCATCAAGGCGAAATAGAGGATGGCAAACATCAGCATTACGCCGGTCGGCGCAAGCTTGGTGATGCCCGCGAGCATCATCGGGCCGATCTGCGGGGCAAAGCCGCCGAACAGCGCGAACAGGATCGGTACGATGATCAGGGCGATCAGCGCAGACAGGCGCTTGGTCATGATCAGGAACATGAACGTGATGACCATGGCAAAGCCAAGGAAAGTCAGCATAGGAGTACTCCAGGCGTAGCGCGGCTAGGGAATGGCGAACCGGTTGGGTCAGCGCAGAACGAAAGGCACGAGGCGTACGGGTGGAGTCGGGGCAAACAGGCGGGTACGAGCGGACATCGGGAATCACCATTGTTGTTGTTAACAACCGGTCTGTTGCCGGTAGTGGTGGGCGATCCTAGTCCCGGAAGCTTTCAGCCAGCTTTCGCTTGAGAAACGGGCTACGTTGAATGGACGACTGGTCCTGTATGAAATAAGGATGTGGGAGACAGAGCATGCATGAGCAACACCAAGGCGGCTGCCATTGCGGGCGGGTGCGTTATCAGTTCAGCGGGGCGTTGGTGGATATTGCCCACTGCCACTGTTCGATTTGCCGGCGGGTCAGCGGCGGCTTGGTGACGACCTGGATCACCCTGCCCCGTTCCGCATTCGCCTGGGTGGCGGGAACGCCGGCGCAGTACGAATCTTCGCCGACATGCGTGCGGTATTTCTGTTCTAACTGTGGGGCGCATTTGGCGCTGGTAACGCAACTGAGTGCCGAGAGTATCGATGTGACCATCGCAACCCTGGATCACCCGGAGCTGGCCCCGGCAGATCGGCACATCTGGGTAGAGAGCCGATTGCCGTGGTTACACCTGGATGAGCAACTACCGGAAGAAGCCGGAGAAGCGCTCTAGGGCAGTTCGAACCCGCCGGAGGCCTTGTGCAGTGCGCGCAAGTGCTCGCCTAGCTGCTTGAGGTTGGCTTCACATGCGGCAATCTCCGCCGCGCGGGCCGGTTCCAGCAGCGCCCTCACCTCTTTGTCCAGATCGCCGGTCAGCGACTGCAACTGCTTCTGGCGCGCGGCGCTCTCTGATTCCAGGCGTTTGGATTCTGTTGGTTGTGGCAAGCCGTAACCGCTGGTGCCCAGCAGCTCTGCCGGGCGACTGAGGAAGCCACTGTTGGCAAGGATCTGCTGCAACGTCGCGTTGGCCTTTTCCATGCCGCCGTTCTTCAGCTCGCGGGCGCCAAGGTAGCGTTGCTTGACTTCATCCTGGGCCAGCATGAGCTGCTTGCGGAAGCTCGCCTGTTCCAGCAGCAACAAGGCGGCGCTGGCGCGCAGGTCGGCTTCGGCGAACCATGGGCGGCGCTCTTCGGCACTCAGTGACAACCAATCCTCCACTTCAGCCTGTTTGATCGGCAGGCGCTTTTTCAACACCTCGAACATCGCCTGGTAGCGCTCGCGGAAGGAGTCGAAGTGATAGCCGAGGCGCAGCGCGCGTTTTTTGTCGTCCAGCACACTGGTATCGGCCAGGCCTCGGCCCTTGAGGACTTCCAGCAGGCCATTGGGCGTGATGTTGTCCAGGCCGGTCAGCTGCGGGTTGGCGCTGCCGCTGCGTAACAGTTTCAGGCTCTCTACTGCGCAGTTGTTGGAGATGAAGAAGTAGTTGCCGTCGTAGCTCCAGTGCATTTCGGCGGCGTGTTCGACGGTATCGTTGATCTCCTGGCGCGTGAGCTTCAACGGCACCGACGCCAGGCCGCGCAGCTCGGTCTTGGTGTACTCGTCAATGACCTGAGACAGCGGCAGCACGAACAGCCGCGACGGGTATTTGCCGATCAGGCCGTCCCAGCTCGACAGTTGTACGTCACCGACAAACGCGCGGTAGGACAACACCAGGTGCTGGTCCAGGTCCAGGCGGCAGTCCGGGCCCCGTGGCCGGCCGGGGGCGCAGATCACCAGGCGCAGCATGCTGTGGCCCCAGCGACTCACGAGGTTCTGGTTGGCTTCGGCCAGCAGGTAGTCGATTTCGTAGACCCGCTCGGGGTCGACCTGGCCCAGTGGAGTCTTGGCGAAGTCGTTGCCGGCGTTGAGGAAGGCGTAGGTTTTGGCACAGGTGTCCTTGGCGGGCGGCGCCCAGCCAAAGTGTTCCTTGTAATAGCGGTACAGCGAAGGCCGGCGGCAGGCATAGCTCGGGTCGAGGAGGAAGTACTCCATGTTGACGGCGACGAATTCCAGCGGGCTGGTGGTTTCGTAGATGTCCGGGCTGCGGGCGACCTGATGGTTGTTCTGTTCACGTTCGCCGCGACGGCCGACGTATTGCGGCCACCCGGCGAGGTCCAGCAGGCGTGGGTCATCGCTGAGGGTAAAGCGGCGGTCGTTCTGGCCCCGGCATTGATCGGGCAGGCCGATCAGGCCGGTGATGTTGTTCTGGCGGCTGCAACGCTGGATCAGCTTGCGGTCGGCGCTGGACCACAGGCGGGCACGGTCATAGATGTGGGTCAGTTCATGCAGCACGGTGGCGAGCATTTCCCGGCGCACGGTGCCGTGGGGGCGATTGGTTTTTTGCGTCGCGGCACTGCCGTCGGTAAGGCTTTCCAGCAAGTTGCTGTTGAGGTCCAGTTCGGACACCAGCGAAGCCTGGCCGTAGGCGTTCTCGGGCATCTTGTCGGTCCAGCCGACGTCGATGGTCCGGTCCAGTTGCTCGATGAAGCGCGGCGGCAACGCCTGCATCGCTTCATCCAGCAATGCCTGGCTCGCCTGCTGCTGGGCCGGGCTCAAGCCATCGGTCTTGAGCCGCAGTTGCAGGGCGGCCTGAGCCGCGCTGGCGCCCAGCAGCAAGGTGCCGGCCAGTAGCCAGGCGGCAATGCGCCTCACAGAGAGAGGATAGCTTCGGCGAGGACCTGGTCGCTGGCGTCGCGGGCTTCCGGCACGCGGGTTCGCAGGGTGTCGAAGGCGGCTTCCAGTTGAGCGCCACGAATCTCGCCATTGCTGGCAACGAAACTGGCGGCATCGTCGTGGGCTTCGCGTACGACTTTGGAGTCGCGGATGGACGTGGTGGTGTCCGAGGTGAAATCGATGGTACGGGCCGAGGCTCGGACGATGATGTTACTGGTGGCCTTCAGGGTTTGTGCCTGGGCAACACCGGCCAACAACAGCAGGCCGAGAGCGGCGGCGATCAGCGGGCTACGCATGGAATGACTCCGAAATACAAAGATGATTATTGGACGAGAATTGCTTGCGCCAGTTCAAGGTCACTGGCGTTAAGTTTTGGCTGGGTATGGCGCAGATAATCCAGCGCTGATTCCAGTCGGGCTCCCCGCCATTGGCCGTCAGTGGCAATGAAAGCGGCAGCGTCATCCTGGGCGGCCAGTATCAGTTTATGGTCGAACGGTGCGGAGGTCACTTTGCTGGTGGCATACGCACTGACAACGAGGCTCTGGGTGGACAGGTCAAAGGCCGGAGCTTGCGTGGACCAGCAGGTGCAAAACACTACGGGAGCGATCAACAGGCGGTATGAAAAAGCCATGGGACTCGACAACTGAAAACGAGCGCCAAGGCTAGCGCAATGCCCGGGCGAGAGCCAGCGCGGAGGGTTCGGGGAGCGCCTGGCGCCCCCTTTAACCCACCTGCGGTCAGATGGCCAGGATCGCCTGGGCCAGCTGCGCGTCAGTCGCGGTATTCAGTTGTGGAGCCTGTTGGCGGATCTGGGCCAGGGCGCTTTCCAGTTTTACGCCACGGATGGCGCCTTCGCTGGCAACGAAGCTGGCGGCGTCGTCACGGGCAGCACGTACGACCTTGTTGTCACGCAGGGAGGAAGTGGCATCGGAGGTGGCGTCTGAGGTGGCTTTCAGTGCGCCGACGATCGAATCCGTGGTCACGATCAGGCTGGAGGCGTTGGCATTGGCAACCAGGGCCAGCAGAGCTGCAGCGCTCAGCAGGTGAAGACGGGACATGGGGTGACTCCTGTAAATGAACGAAAGGGTGGCACAAAGCTACTGCTTGAGCAGCGAGACCATGGGCATCAGACGCCCGTTCTACAGGGTTCGCCACGTGGTAGCCGGATATTAGCCGCCGCTTATCTGTTCGGATAGCTTCCTGCGGTGATTACTCGCGCCAGAACGATTTGGCCAGCTCAGATGCCCGGTCGCCGTGACTGATACCCGCATCGGACAATTCCCGCGGATCCAGTTGAGCCAGCAGCCTGCGTGTGCGGGCCCGTTGCCCCCAGCAGACGAGTGCTGCAGCGGTGCGCTTGAGTAGCTGTATCAACCGAGGGTGTTGCTGGTTTTTGGTATTCATGACGCGCGCCTTTCATGAGGTCCTGGAACACCATCTTGGGCTGGAGGGTGCTACCGGTACAGATACACGCGGGTTAAATTGTACTGCTTAATTGTTATATTTTTTAAACTGTATCGGTCTGTAGAAAGCCGACTGTTTTCGCCATTGAAAATCCAAACCCCAGAAACAGCAGAACCCGCCGCCGGTTACCCGGGGCGGGTTCTGCTTTAACAATTCGGAGTGCTGGCGGTGGACCCGGTGGGTCAGGGCCAGCGGACGCTAATTAGCGCCAGAACGGCTTGCTCAGCTCTTCGTAGCGTTGTGCTTCGCTGATACCGGCGTCAGCCAGCAGACGCGAATCCAGACGAGCCAGTTGATGGCGGCTGGAGATGCGGCGCTGCCACAACATCAGGTTGGCGAGAACGCGCAGAGGCAGGGAAGCCTGGGTGTTTACAGCTTTTTCTTCGAAGAACAGATCGGAACTGAGTGTACGTTCCATGATGACATCCTTCCGCTTGTGGCGGGATTAGGTAGTGGTTTAACTGGTGCCAATGATCCTCCTCCCGCGCAAGACTCTCTAGATACAGTTCACCTGTATTGTGAGGGGCCAGTTAACTGTTTATAGGGGCTGTACTGTACGAAATTGGGGCAACTGTACCTATCGGCACTTTTATGGTGCGTTTTAGGCGTTTATGGAGTTCGAGATAGGATATTTCAGTAGGAAATGACCGGTACAGCAGTACAGTTTTTTATAAAACTTGGGCTCATAAGCTCGGGCTGATGAAACTGTGTTTGCATCAGCCCGAATCTGTATCAATCACGCCTTCAGCATATGCCCAGTTTCTTCCAGGTTGATGTGCCAACTCAGTGCTTCTCGCAGGATATGCGGGGTGTGCCCGCCCAGCACACAGGCTTGGGTGAAGTAGGTGTTCAGGGCATCGCGGTACGCCGGGTGCACACAGTTGTCGATGATGACCCGAGCCCGCTCCCGCGGCGCCAGGCCCCGCAGGTCCGCCAGGCCGACCTCGGTCACGAGGATGTCGACGTCATGCTCGGTATGGTCCACATGGCTGACCATTGGCACCACGCTGGAAATCGCGCCGGCCTTGGCAATCGACTTGCTGACAAAGATCGCCAGGTGCGCGTTGCGCGCGAAGTCGCCCGAGCCGCCAATTCCGTTCATCATCCGGGTGCCGCAGACGTGGGTGGAGTTGACGTTGCCATAGATGTCGAACTCCAGCGCGGTGTTAATGCCGATGATGCCCAGGCGCCGCACCACTTCCGGGTGATTGGAGATTTCCTGGGGCCGCAGCACCAATTTGTCTTTGTAGCGCTCCAGGTTGCCGAACACGTCGGCGTTGCGCCGTTCCGACAATGTGATCGAACTGCCTGAGGCAAAGCTCAGCTTGCCTGCGTCGATCAGGTCGAATGTGGAATCCTGTAGGACTTCCGAATACATCGTCAGGTCTTCGAAGGGCGACTCGATCAAACCGCACATCACCGCATTGGCAATGTTGCCGATGCCTGCCTGCAGCGGGCCGAGCTTGTTGGTCATGCGTCCGGCGTCGACTTCTTCTTTAAGGAAGTTGATCAGGTGATTGGCGATCGACTGGGTGTCGCTGTCGGGCGGCGTCACGGTGGAGGCCGAATCCGCCTGATTGGTGATGACGATCGCGACGATCTTTTCCGGCGGAATCGGAATCGCGGTGCTACCGATACGGTCGTCCACGGCCACCAGCGGAATTGGCGTGCGGGTCGGGCGATAGCTCGGGATATAGATGTCGTGCAGGCCTTCCAGGTTCGGGTTATGCGCCATGTTGATCTCGACGATCACCTGCTTGGCGAAAATCGCGAAACTGGCGGAGTTGCCCACGGAAGTGGTTGGCACAATGTGGCCTTGCTCGGTGATCGCTACGGCTTCGATCACCGCGATGTCCGGTAGCTTGAGCTGATTGTTGCGCAGCTGCTCGACGGTTTCCGACAAATGTTGGTCGATAAACATCACCTCGCCGGCGTTGATCGCCTTGCGCAGGGTGCTATCCACCTGGAATGGCATGCGTCGCGACAGTACACCGGCCTCGGTCAGTTGCTTGTCCAGGTCGTTGCCCAGGCTGGCGCCGGTCATCAGGGTAATTTTCAGCGGTGATGTCTTGGCGCGTTCGGCCAAGGCGTGGGGCACGGCCTTGGCTTCACCGGCGCGGGTGAAGCCGCTCATGCCGACGGTCATGCCGTCCTGGATCAGTGCGGCAGCGTCAGCCGCGCTCATGACCTTGTTCAACAACGAAGGCAAGCGGATACGATCACGGTACATGGATTGTTATCTCGGGCTACGGAAGCAAGATGCGCAGTCTAGTGATTTCAAAAAATTTCGTCCCGCTACCATGGTCGAATGCCAGGCAGCGATTTAGAGCCTTTTGTCGGTTTTTACCGGCAATAAAAAACCCCAGCCTACTAAAGGCCAGGGTTTTGGGTATTGCGCTGGCGCAGTGTTTATTCGACGGCCTTGACCATGTCTTCGATGACCTTCTTGGCGTCGCCGAAGACCATCATGGTCTTGTCCAGGTAGAACAGTTCGTTGTCCAGGCCGGCATAGCCGCTGGCCATCGAGCGCTTGTTGACGATGATGGTCTTGGCCTTGAACGCTTCGAGGATCGGCATGCCCGCGATGGGAGACTTGGGATCGTTCTTGGCGGCCGGGTTGACCACGTCGTTGGCGCCTAGCACCAGCACCACGTCGGCCTGGCCGAACTCGGAGTTGATGTCTTCCATCTCGAACACCTGGTCGTAAGGCACTTCTGCCTCGGCCAGCAATACGTTCATGTGACCAGGCATACGGCCTGCAACCGGGTGGATCGCGTACTTCACGGTCACGCCGCGGTGGGTCAGCTTCTCGGTCAGCTCTTTCAGCGCATGTTGTGCCCGTGCCACCGCCAGGCCGTAGCCCGGTACGATGATTACGGTGTCGGCGTTGGTCAGCAGGAAGGTTGCATCGTCAGCCGAGCCGGATTTCACCGGGCGCGCTTCTTTCGAGCCGGCCGGGCCGGCGGCGTCTGCCGTGTTGCCGAAACCGCCGAGCAGTACATTAAAGAAGGAGCGGTTCATCGCCTTGCACATGATGTACGACAGGATCGCACCGCTTGAACCCACCAGCGAACCGGCGATGATCAGCATCGAGTTGTTCAGCGAGAAGCCGATCCCCGCCGCAGCCCAGCCGGAGTAGCTGTTGAGCATCGAGACGACCACCGGCATGTCGGCGCCGCCAATCGGGATAATGATCAGCACGCCCAGCACGAACGCCAGGGCCAGCATCAATGCGAAGGCGCTGAGGTTGCCGGTGAACATGAAGGCCAGGCCCAGGCCCAGCGTCAACAGCCCCAGCACCAGGTTCAGCTTGTGCTGACCGCCGAACTGTACCGGTGCGCCCTGAAACAGGCGGAACTTGTACTTACCCGACAGCTTGCCGAAGGCGATGACCGAGCCGGAGAACGTAATTGCACCGATGGCTGCACCGAGGAACAACTCCAGGCGGTTACCGGCGGGGATCGAATCCCCCAGGTGTTTCACGATACCCAGCGACTGTGGTTCCACGACTGCGGCGATGGCGATAAACACTGCAGCCAGGCCGATCATGCTGTGCATGAACGCCACCAGCTCCGGCATCTTGGTCATTTCCACGCGCTTGGCCATGATCGAGCCGGCGGTGCCGCCGACCAGCAGGCCAACGATGACGTAGCCAATTCCGGCAGTGGCCAGCTCGGCGCCGAGCTTATAGATGAGGCCCACGGTGGTGAGCACTGCCAGCGCCATGCCGAGCATGCCGAACAGGTTGCCGCGCCGGGACGTCGTCGGGTGTGACAGGCCTTTAAGTGCCTGGATAAAGCAGATCGACGCGATCAGGTAGAGCGTCGTGACCAGATTCATGCTCATGACGATGGCGCCTCTTCTTTTACTTTCGGGGCTTTCTTCTTGAACATCTCAAGCATCCTGCGGGTAACCAGGAAGCCACCGAACACGTTGACCGCCGCGAGGGCTACGGCCAGGGTGCCCATGGTCTTGCCCAGTGGTGTCACGGTGAGTGCGGCTGCCAGCATGGCGCCGACGATCACGATCGCCGAAATCGCGTTGGTCACGGCCATCAGCGGGGTGTGCAGGGCCGGGGTGACGTTCCAGACCACGTGATAGCCGACATAAATCGCCAGCACGAAGATGATCAGGTTGTAGATACCGGGGGAAATAAGCTCTTCCATCGTCTGAATCCCTGCTTAGGCGTTTTTGCGGATGACTTGGCCGTCGCGGCACATCAGGCACGCGGCGACGATGTCGTCTTCGAGGTTGATTTCAAACTGCCCTTCCTTGGTGAAGACCAGCTTCAGGAAGTCCAGCAGGTTGCGTGCGTACAGCGCCGAGGCATCGGCGGCGACGGCGCCGGCCAGGTTGGTCGGGCCGCAGATGGTCACACCGTTTTCCACGACCACCTGGTCTGCCACGGTCAGCGGGCAGTTGCCGCCCTGGGCTGCGGCGAGGTCGATGACCACCGAGCCTGGCTTCATCTGTGCGACGGTCTCGGCGCTGAGCAGGGTCGGTGCCTTGCGACCCGGAATCAATGCGGTGGTGATGACGATGTCGGCTTGCTTGGCACGTTCATGCACGGCCAGGGCCTGGCGCTGCATCCAGCTTGTTGGCATTGGGCGCGCGTAACCGCCCACGCCAACCGCGCATTCACGTTCTTCATCAGTTTCGTATGGCACGTCGACGAACTTGGCGCCCAGGGATTCGATCTGTTCCTTTACCGCCGGACGCACGTCGGACGCTTCGATGACCGCACCCAGGCGTTTCGCGGTAGCGATCGCCTGCAGCCCTGCTACACCAGCTCCAAGAATCAGCACGCGAGCGGCTTTCACCGTTCCGGCGGCGGTCATCAGCATTGGCATGAAGCGTGGGTAGTGATGGGCGGCGAGCAGTACAGCCTTGTAGCCGGCAATGTTTGCCTGGGAAGAAAGCACATCCAGGCTCTGCGCGCGGGAGGTGCGCGGCGCGGCCTCAAGGGCAAAGGCCGTGATGCCATGCTCGGCCAGTCGAGTGATGGTTTCGTTGCTGAACGGATTGAGCATGCCCACCAGCACTGCGCCGCTTTTGATCAGCGTCAGTTCGCTGTCATTGGGGGCTACTACCTTGAGGATCAGCTCGGCGCCGAATGCATCACTGGCGTTGCCAATGGTTGCGCCTGCCGCTTCATAGGCACTGTCGACGACACTGGCATTGATGCCTGCCCCGCTTTGCACAGTGACCTTGTGGCCCTGGCCGATCAGCTTCTTGATGGTTTCCGGGGTGGCAGCCACCCGCGTTTCACCGGTCTGGGTTTCGAGAGGAACACCAATGTGCACGTCAAATCTCCTGCATGATCTTTTTGCTTTGATTTTTGTAAAAGGCCAGTGCGCCACGACAGGCGAATCTGGGCGGCCGATCAGCACGATCCCGCTGAAATACAGCGGGGCGCGGCATTTTGCAGGCGAACTTTACGGCCTTCAAGAGATTATGACGGGTGACGAAAAATTAACTACAAGTCACCCCGTGACCGATTGTCGCAATGGATAGATTAAAGTCGTTTAAATACAGGAGATTAAAGAGTTTTTACCGAAATATCAGCGCTTCTCCATCGCCGACGTGAATGCTTGGGCATCGCTGCAATTTTATGGCTACAGGCCAATACCTACATGGCTTAAAGGCCATTTCAGGGTCAAAAGATGCGGTCTTCTAAATTGCGACATATATATACATATGTAGGTATTTTATTTTGTTGACTACAAAGTTAATAAATTGACGAAGACCCTTTAGATATTGGGGTTGTAACGATGCGACTGATCAATCAGCCAGTCTCTGAACGCATGCAGAGAAGCTGATTCGACCTTTCTCTCGGGAATCATCAGGTAGTAAGCCTTTGAGCTCGCCAGTACCTGAGGGCTGGCAATCACCAAGTGCCCATCGCTCAGTTCCCTTTGAATAAGGAACGGCGGTATCAGTGCAATGCCCATATCGTGCATGGCTGCCTGGGACAACATGGAGAATAGCTCGTAACGCGGGCCTGTCATGTCGCGGGGTATGTCCAGCTGTTGCGCGTTGAACCACTGGCGCCAGGCATAGGGTCGAGTGGTTTGTTGCAGCAGGGGCAGTTCGGCGATTTCGTGTGCAGTGAAGTGCGTGCGACCGTCCAGCAAGCGCTGGCTGCATACCGGGAGCGGGTTTTCTCCCATCAGTTTGTGGGATTCGGTACCGGACCAGTCGGCATCGCCAAAGTAGATTGCCGCGTCGAATTCGGTATCGGCGAACAGGAAAGGCCGTGTGCGGTTGGTCAGGTTGACGGTGACTTCGGGATGCTGGTGCTGAAAGTCCTTGAGGCGTGGGATCAGCCATTGGGTGCCGAACGTCGGGACCACCGCCAGTTCAATAACGTTGGTGCCCTGCTGTCCCATGATCGAAAGGGTGTCGCGTTCCACGGCGTCAAGTTGCGTAGCCACCCGGCGACTGTAGGAAAGCCCTGCTTCTGTCAGTTTCACGCCCCGGCGCGAGCGTCGAAACAGCTCGACACTTAAAAACTCCTCAAGACTGGCGATTTGTCGGCAGATTGCGCCCTGGGTGATCGAAAGCTCCTGTGCCGCCTTGGTAAAGCTCTCGTGGCGGGCTGCAGCCTCGAAACTGACCAACGCCGTGGTGCTGGGAATTTTTCTTCGCATGTACCGTGACCTCACAAGTAAAGAGCATCTATGCCGCTTTTGAATGTTACGGAGTGAGAAATTAGCACAAGGCTATGCAAAATCCTCGTTTGCCCTCCTCGCCTGCCCGGCCTAGGCTCCATGCACGACTTTTGATTTACTTCGCGAGGACTCACTCATGGGCGGTAAGGCAAGCTTCAACTGGATCGATCCACTGCTGCTGGATTCACAGCTCACCGAAGAAGAACGCATGGTGCGCGACAGTGCCCAACAGTTCGCCCAGGACAAGCTGGCGCCCCGTGTTCTCGAAGCCTTCCGCCATGAAAAGACTGACCCTGCGATCTTCCGCGAAATGGGTGAGACCGGCCTGCTGGGGGCGATGATTCCAGAGCAGTACGGTGGCAGTGGATTGAACTACGTCAGCTATGGCCTGATCGCTCGTGAAGTAGAGCGTGTGGACTCTGGCTACCGTTCGATGATGAGTGTGCAGTCCTCACTGGTGATGGTGCCTATCAATGAATTCGGTACCGAAGCGCAAAAGCAGAAATACCTGCCGAAGCTGGCCTCTGGTGAATGGATTGGCTGCTTTGGCCTGACCGAGCCTAACCATGGTTCCGACCCGGGCGCGATGATTACCCGCGCGCGCAAAGTGGATGGCGGCTACAGCCTCACTGGCAGCAAGATGTGGATTACCAACAGCCCGATTGCGGATGTGTTCGTGGTGTGGGGCAAGGACGATGCGGGCGACATTCGCGGCTTCGTGCTGGAAAAGGGTTGGAAAGGCCTGAGTGCTCCGGCGATCCACGGCAAGGTCGGATTGCGCGCCTCGATCACCGGTGAAATCGTCATGGATAACGTGTTTGTTCCTGAAGAGAACATCTTCCCGGATGTGCGTGGCCTGAAAGGACCGTTCACTTGCCTTAACTCGGCACGCTACGGGATCTCGTGGGGTGCCTTGGGGGCCGCGGAGTTCTGCTGGCATACCGCGCGTCAGTACACCCTTGATCGCCAGCAGTTCGGGCGGCCTTTGGCGGCTACTCAACTGATCCAGAAGAAGCTCGCAGACATGCAGACTGAAATCACCCTGGCGCTGCAAGGATGCCTGCGGTTGGGTCGTATGAAGGATGAGGGCACTGCGGCTGTGGAAATCACCTCGATCATGAAGCGTAACTCGTGTGGCAAGTCGCTCGACATTGCCCGGATGGCGCGTGACATGCTCGGTGGTAACGGCATCTCGGATGAGTTCGGCATTGCCCGCCACCTGGTCAACCTTGAAGTGGTGAATACCTATGAGGGTACTCACGACGTGCATGCATTGATCCTGGGGCGAGCGCAAACCGGTATTCAGGCGTTCTATTAATAGGAGAACGACCATGGGCGCGCTTTCGCACCTGCGGGTACTGGATTTGTCGCGAGTGCTGGCGGGCCCTTGGGCCGGGCAGATACTTGCAGACCTTGGCGCTGAAGTGATCAAGGTCGAGCGGCCCGGGAATGGCGACGACACTCGTGCCTGGGGGCCACCCTTCCTCAAGGATGCGTATGGGGAAAACACCACTGAGGCGGCGTATTACCTGTCTGCCAATCGCAACAAGGAATCGGTGACGATCGACTTCACGCGGCCGGAGGGCCAGAAGCTGGTGCGTGACCTGGCGGCGAAGTCCGACATTCTGATCGAGAACTTCAAGGTAGGCGGCTTGGCGGCCTATGGGTTGGACTATGAGTCGCTCAAGGAGATCAATCCGGAGTTGATCTACTGCTCGATTACCGGGTTTGGTCAAACCGGGCCCTATGCGACGCGGGCGGGCTACGACTTCATGATCCAGGGGCTTGGCGGGCTGATGAGCCTGACTGGCCGCCCGGAGGGTGAAGACGGCGCCGGGCCGGTCAAGGTTGGCGTGGCGCTGACGGATATTCTTACGGGGCTTTACTCGACAGTTGCGATCCTGGCGGCCATGGCTCACCGGGATCATGATGGTGGTGGCCAGCATATCGATATGGCGTTGCTGGATGTGCAGGTGGCTTGTCTGGCTAATCAGGCGATGAACTACCTGACGACGGGCGTCTCTCCAAAGCGCCTGGGTAACGCTCATCCGAATATCGTTCCCTATCAGGATTTTCCTACGGCGGATGGCGACTTCATTCTTACTGTGGGTAATGATGGGCAGTTCCGCAAATTTGCCGAAGTGGCTGGGCAGCCCCAGTGGGCGGATGATCCTAGGTTTGCTACTAATAAGCTGCGAGTGGCTAACAGGGCGGTGCTGATTCCGTTGATCCGTCAGGCTACCGTGTTCAAGAGCACGGCTGAATGGGTAGTTCAGCTGGAGCGAGTAGGTGTGCCTTGCGGCCCGATCAATGACCTGGCGCAGGTGTTTGCCGATCCTCAGGTGAAAGCGCGCGGGTTGGCGATGCAGTTGCCTCATGCGTTGGCTGGTACTGTGCCCCAGGTGGCAAGTCCTATGCGCCTGTCCAAGACGCCTGTTGAATACCGCAGCGCACCTCCGCTGTTGGGTGAGCATACCCATCAGGTGCTGCAGCAAGTGCTGGGTTTGACGCCAGCGAATGTGTCAGCTTTGAGGGAGGCCGGGGTCATCTGAAGCTTCTCTTCTATATAGAGGGTTGTTGAGGCTCTCTATATAGAGGGAAGTTG
>NZ_CP080030.1:126005-145299 GCF_019382755.1 Pseudomonas sp. Colony2
GGTGGTTCTGTATGGAAGGGCCATCGCTCAACGGATAAAAGGTACTCCGGGGATAACAGGCTGATACCGCCCAAGAGTTCATATCGACGGCGGTGTTTGGCACCTCGATGTCGGCTCATCACATCCTGGGGCTGAAGCCGGTCCCAAGGGTATGGCTGTTCGCCATTTAAAGTGGTACGCGAGCTGGGTTTAGAACGTCGTGAGACAGTTCGGTCCCTATCTGCCGTGGACGTTTGAGATTTGAGAGGGCTGCTCCTAGTACGAGAGGACCGGAGTGGACGAACCTCTGGTGTTCCGGTTGTCACGCCAGTGGCATTGCCGGGTAGCTATGTTCGGAATAGATAACCGCTGAAAGCATCTAAGCGGGAAACTAGCCTCAAGATGAGATCTCACTGGAACCTTGAGTTCCCTGAAGGGCCGTCGAAGACTACGACGTTGATAGGTTGGGTGTGTAAGCGCTGTGAGGCGTTGAGCTAACCAATACTAATTGCCCGTGAGGCTTGACCATATAACACCCAAGCAATTTGCGTCGAAGAGACCAGATTGCGGTGTGTGAAGACGAAACGAACCGAAAGTTCGAGATCTTGCAAAACACCGAAAGCTATCACATACCCAATTTGCTGAAGCGAGGCCAGCTGGCCGCGACTCAGTACCCGAATTTCTTGACGACCATAGAGCATTGGAACCACCTGATCCCATCCCGAACTCAGCAGTGAAACGATGCATCGCCGATGGTAGTGTGGGGTTTCCCCATGTGAGAGTAGGTCATCGTCAAGATTAAATTCCAGAACCCCTGATTGCTTATGCAGTCAGGGGTTTTGTTTATGTAGAAGTCCATGATTTTCACCGGCACGTTGCGAACGCAACGGTCTGGTACACAGAATTTCTTGACGACCATAGAGCATTGGAACCACCTGATCCCATCCCGAACTCAGCAGTGAAACGATGCATCGCCGATGGTAGTGTGGGGTTTCCCCATGTGAGAGTAGGTCATCGTCAAGATTGAATTCCGAAACCCCTGTCTGCTAGCGCAGACAGGGGTTTTGTCGTTTAAGGGCTGGGCAAACAACTAGAATCGACTCACCCTTTGCGTGCCTTACTGCTTCGCCTGGCTATTAACTTGCGCCACCATATATAGATCCCGGTAGCAGACAACATCGCGATCACAGCTCCCAGCAGCGCAATCAGCACCTGACCCGCCACCCCGATGATCCTGCCCCCATGGATCGGCAGTTGCAGCCGATAAAAGCGCTCTCCCAACGTACCTTGCCCTGCTATTTCCTGCCCCAGTAAACGCCCATCCGTCCCGTGGAAAAACAACCAGGATTTCCCATGGGCCTCGGTATCATGTTGTCCAAAACCCGCCCCATAAAAGTTGTACTCAAAGCTGTAGTAAAGCTCTCCAATCGCCGCCGTCAGTCCCAGCCGCTTGCCTTCCTCCAGCGCCCGCTCATAGGCCTGTTGATAACTCAGTTGTGTCACGCCCAATTGCTCGGCGGGTAACCCGTCACGGGCCTCATAGACGCTAGGCTCAACCGGTGAGAACAGCGAGACAGCAGGCTTGAACACCTGGCTCGGCAAATTCATCGCGACGCTGCTGACTGCAATCGGCAGCAACAACAGCCAAAGCCATAACCCGCCTGCACGATGCAGGTCGAAGTTCAGCCGGTAAGCGTGGCCGCCCTTGATCTTCCACGCCGTGGACCACTTCTTCCAGAACGGTTTACCTCTCGGCAGGGTCAGCCACAGCGCGATAAAACAATCGAACACCCATGCGATCGCCACCAGTCCCATCAGCCACAAACCCCAATTACCCGGCAGTGTCAGGTTGTAGTGAAATTCCAGAATGAACGGAATGAAGTTCTCGCGCTGAAAGCAGCAAGCCCCCCAAACACGCCGGCCCATTTCTTCGCCGCTGACCGGATCCAGGTAAAAGACCTGGTTGGGCTCCTCAAAGGGTTTGCCCGTCGCCGGATCGTTTCTCGCAACTGCCGCCAGCATCGCGGTATGACCGGCCTCTTGTGGATACTCCATGTACCAGACTTGCAGTTTGGGATGCTGCCCCTGCAACGTGTCCACCAGTTCACCTGGCGGCAATGCCGAACCTTTGGCCGTTGCTCCATAAAAGCCGGGATTGAGCCATTCATCCAACTCATGGTTAAACGCCAGAAGGCTGCCCGTGAGTCCCGCCATCATCAGAAACAACGCCGTTGCCAACCCGATGTAGCGATGAAGTAAAACCAGCAATGCGCGCATAAAAATTTCCTGCAAAGACGACAAAGCCAGCGCCTGGAATCAGGAACTGGCTTTGTATGAATCGAGAGGGATCAGAACTGGTAGCTCACCGTCGCACTGACGTTGCGCTCTTCACCCAGGTAGCAGAAGTTCAAACTGGCACACGACGCCACGTAAGACTCGTTCGTCAGGTTGTTGGCATTCAGGCGTACATCCACACCCTTCAGTCCAACCTTGCCAAGGTCATAACCCATCGAGGCGTCAAACAGCGTGTAGGCGGGCACCTTCATGGTGTTCTCCGCATCTGCCCAGCTGTAGCCGACATAACGAACACCACCACCGAGTCGCAGGCCATCCAGTGCGCCGCTATCGAACTTGTAGTCAGCCCATACCGACGCCATATGACGCGGCGCCTGCGTCGGCGAGTTCCCCTTGTTCTCGATCACGTTGTCTGCGGTACTCAGCGTGCTGACCATCGACTTCGAATACTCGATATCGGTGAAGGTATAGCTGCCCAACAATTTGAGATGGTCGGTCAACTGCATATGCGCCTCCAGCTCCAGGCCCTGGGAGCGCACAGCGCCGACCGCGCGATAGAAGTTTTCCTGCGGCAGTTTGGTCGCCAGGTTTTCCTGGTCGATTCGGAACAGCGAGGCCGTGAACAAATTGTCGGTACCCGGCGGCTGATACTTCAAGCCGACTTCCCACTGGGTGCCGTCGGTAGGTGCAAGGGGATTGCCGGCACTGTCCGAATAGGAGTTCGGGTTGAAGGATTCGGAATAGCTGACGTAGGGCGCGAGACCGTTATCGAACAAGTAGAGCGCTCCGGCCCGGCCGGTCAGTTTGGTACGTTTATCACTGATCTCTGTGCCCAGCGGTCGTCCCGCTTCTGCAATGCGATTTTCATCGGAGGTCTCAACCCAGTCCTGGCGCAGCCCGAGGGAGAACCGCCACTTGTCCATCTCAATCAGGTCTTGCAGGTAAACGCCGGTCTGCTCGAGCCGGCGCAGATAACTGGTTGGGCTGTAATAGCTGATCTCGGAATTGCCATACACCGGGTTGAACGCATTGATTGGCGCAAGAGAGCCGCTGCTCCAGTCCACGACGGTTTTGCGCCGCTGATAGTCCGCCCCCATCAACACCGTATGCTTGGTCGCGCCGGTAAAAAATTCAGCCTGCAGCATGTTGTCGATGATGAACGCATGCAGCTTTTCGTCACCGCCTGAGTAGTAGCGATTCAGCTCATTACTGGTGGGCGTAGTCCAGCCATAGGCATACACCTGGTCCAGCTGGACCTTGGAGTCCAGATACCGAAAGTTCTGCCGCGCCGTGAAAACATCATTGAAGCGATGCTCGAACTGATAGCCGAACGACTGTTGATCACGCTTGTACCCATCAATGCCCGGCTCGCCTTCGAAGAAGTGATTGGAGATCCGCTGGCCGTTGCGCTGGTGCAACGCGCCATCTGCCGGCATGCCTCCGTGGTAGCCACCGTCGGGGTCATGCTGCAGGTAAGCCTGGAGTGTGAGGGACGTGTCATCGGTAAAGTCGATGCTCAAGGTGGGTGCCAGCGCGTAGCGTTTTTCCTTGGCATGGTCGAATTGCGTGTCGGACTTGTCTGCAAGACCGGTCAGTCGGTAAGCAATGCGCTTGTCGTCATCCACCGGGCCGCTGAAGTCGAAACCCATGCCTCGCTGCCCTTGGGAACCTATCGTGGCCTGGACCTGATGGTATGGCTCAAACAATGGCTTCTTGCTGGTCAACGCCACCAGCCCACCCGGCGAGCTGCGCCCGTAGAGCACCGATGACGGTCCTTTGAGGATATCTACGCGCTCGAGGAAATACGGGTCCACCTGCATGGTGCTGTAGGTTCCGCTGTCACCCATGGATTTCAAACCGTCCAGGTAGATGTTATCCACCGAACCGTCGTTGAAACCACGCATCGCCACATAGTCATAGCGGTGAGTGGCGCCATAAGGGTTGGTCAGCACGCCAGGGGTGTAACGCATGGCTTGGGCAACGGTTTGCGAGCCTTGGTCGTCCATCTGCTCGCGGGTCACCACTGAAACCGTCTGAGACGTTTCCAGCAGCGCGGTACTGGTCTTGGTGGCGATCTGGCTGTGGGTCGCGTTGTAGCCTTCCATGCTGCCCAGGGCATTACCCAGGGCGAAGCCTTTGATGTCGGTGGTCGGCAAGGTCAGCGCCTCGCTCTCGGGCTGGACCTGCAACACGAAACTCACGTCGTCCTGCGCCTGCGCC
Organism: Pseudomonas sp. Colony2; assembly: GCF_019382755.1. Lineage (NCBI taxonomy): Bacteria > Pseudomonadati > Pseudomonadota > Gammaproteobacteria > Pseudomonadales > Pseudomonadaceae > Pseudomonas > Pseudomonas sp. Colony2. Next base: position 130,500 of record NZ_CP080030.1, read on the forward strand.
TGCAAGACTGAGCCGTTGAGCAATTGGCTCAGGCCCTGTTCGGCCGAGTACTCCCCGTGCAGCCCGGGAGACTGGCGGCCCTGAGTCTGCGCAGGCGTGCTGGAAAGGGTGATGCCTGCCTGACGGGCAAACTGATTGAGCACATCGCTCAGCGCGCCTGCCGGGATGTCATAGCGCTGGCTGATACGTTCGACCCCGCTATCAGCCGCGACACCGGCCACTGGCAGCAAGCCGATGCCCATCGTGGTCGACAGCAATGCTGCGCGTACGGCTTTGCCGAGCAAAGGGTAGGAAGAGGGAGAGTTGCTGAAAAAACGCACAGTCATTATCGAGATCCGTAGAGGTCGCTGAAGGCAGATTGAATTGCTTACTGTCTAAGCCGGACTCACGGAAAAAAGCCGCCAAAAATAAATCAGACACGCCAAAAATAATCAGGCCTGACGCTCCAGGCTCACCCACCAGCGCGTGCGATAGCGCAGGCGCACAGGCAGCGTCTGCGGAAGGATCGCCAATAGTTTCTCGGTGTCCTCCAGGCGAAAAACACCAGACAAGCGCAAATCTGCGATATCGCTCGAGCAGCCCAGATAACCATGGCGATAGCGCCCCACCTCCGCCAGGAAATCGGCAAGACGCATGTTGCGGGTGACGATCAATCCGTCGGCCCAGGCCCCTGTATCCATATCCGAAGGCGGTGCCAGAGCGGCCGCATTCTGACGCACCAGGTAGCTTTCTCCTGCATGCACTTGAGTGAAAAGCCCGTCGGCGGTATGCGGTGAATGAATCGCCACGTTGCCTGACGCGACGCTCAGGCGTGTGCAATCGCTGTCCTGGCGCACCACAAATCGCCCGTCGATACCTTCGAACAAACCATGGCGGGTGCGAACCAGCAGGGGGGCGGTCGCCGCGGCGCCGCAGGTCACCAGGATTTCCCCACGCACCAATGTGATCAAGCGTTGTTGCGGGTTGAAGTCGAGGTCCACTGCGCTATCGGTATTGAGCTGCAGGCGCGTGCCATCCGGTAGTTGCACGCTACGGCGTTCGCCAGTGGTGGTAGCCAGGTCAGAGGTCCAACGCTGCCAGCCGGTGAGGTCTCGGCTGACCCAGGCCGCCGAACCCATCAACAGCACGCCGGACAATACCTTCAATGCCTGCCGGCGCCCAAGGCGCTGGGCACTGTTCTCCAGCGCCACATGAGCCCCGGGAATCGCCGCCAACTGGCTGCTTAATTCATGCTGCAGTGCCTGCACGCGTTGCCAGGCCAACTCGTGTTCATGATGAGCCTCGCGCCAGTGCTCGCACTGCGCCTTCAGGCGGACATTGGCGCGATTGTTACGCAGGCGCAGCATCCAGCTGATGGCCTGCTTGACCACCTGCGGGTCGATTCCTGCGCGCGCTGTGTTATCCATCGAGGTCATGCCTCATACCGCAGCACATAACAGTGATAAAGCGCCTCGGCGACATAGCGTTCCACCGAACGCAGTGATACACCCATCTGCTGCGCAATCTGCTTGTAAGTCAGGCCGTCGCATTGAGCCAGTAGAAACGCCTTGCGTACCTTGGGCTTGAGTCCGTCCAGAAGCCGGGCGATGGACTCCAGCAATTCCAGAATCAGCGCACGTTCTTCAGCACTCGGCGCCAAGGCTTCGGGCAAATGCGCGATGGACTCCAGGTAGGCGCGCTCGATTTCTTCGCGACGCCAATGATCGATCACCAGGCCCCGCGCGATAGTGCGCAGGAAAGCGCGAGGGGCCTTGAGTTCGAAACGTTCGGTTTTTTGCAGCAGCCGCACGAACGTGTCCTGGGCCAGGTCCGCCGCATCCGCTGCGTTACCCAGACGGCTGCGCAGCCAAGTGTTCAGCCAGCCATGATGGTTGCTGTAAAGCGTCTGTACTGCGTACTCGGATGAGGGCATTCACACGGCCTGGCAAAGCGTCACAAATGATAATTACTCGCATTGTCGACAAGCCTGAAAAATTTTGCAACTCCTGACGTTAGAGCGCTACCACTGGTCGGTTTCTGACATTAAAAGCAGATGCTTCTCACAAATTCCTAAGATTTATCCTGCCTTGGCCGAAAGCCTGACGAGCCATGCGTGCACCGAAATAGAGCAGTCGCAGAGTCTGCCTATACCGTTACATGGAATGTTGCATCCGGCACGCTCACCCCCTTTTGGCAAAAAGAAGTCAATGAAATGAATCTCAAGTTCAGTCATAAAATTCTGTTGGCCGCGTCAGGCGTAGTGGTTCTGGCCTTCGCGTTATTCACGTTCTACAACGACTACTTGCAGCGCAATACCATCCGGCAAAACCTGGAGTCGTCCATTCAGCAATCCGGTGAACTCACCGCCAGCAGCGTGCAGAATTGGCTCAGCGGGCGGGTGCTGGTACTGGAAAGCCTCGCGCAAAACGTGGCCCATCAAGGCAGCTCTGCCGATCTTCCGGGGTTGGTCGACCAGTCGGCATTTACCTCCAACTTCCAGTTCACCTACGTCGGTTCCACCAACGGCGTGTTCACCCAGCGTCCCGACGCCAAAATGCCCGATGGCTACGATCCGCGTCAGCGTCCCTGGTACAAGCAAGCTGTCGCAGCCGACAAGACCATGCTTACACCGCCCTACATGGCTGCGGTAGGCGGGCTGATCGTGACCATCGCGATGCCGGTGAAAAAGAATGGCGAACTGCTTGGCGTGGTCGGCGGTGACCTGAGCCTGCAAACCCTGGTGAAGATCATCAACTCGGTGGATTTCGGTGGCATCGGCCATGCATTCCTGGTCAGCGGTGATGGTCAGGTGATCGTCAGCCCGGACCAGGACCAGGTGATGAAGAACCTCAAGGACATCTATCCCGGCACTAACGTGCGCATCGAGAAGCTCAGCCAGGAAGTGGTCTTGAATGGCCAGGAACGGATTTTGTCCTTCACCCCGATCAGCGGGTTGCCGAATGCCGACTGGTACATCGGCCTGTCGATCGACAAAGACAAAGCCTACGCACCGCTGGGTCAGTTCCGCACCTCGGCATTGATCGCCATGTTCATTGCGGTTGCCGCCATTGCCGTGTTCCTGAGCGTCCTGATCCAGGTCTTGATGCGCCCGCTGACCACCATGGGCCGCGCCATGCAGGACATCGCCCAGGGCGAGGGTGACCTGACCCGCCGCCTGACAGTGGAAAGCAAGGACGAGTTCGGTGACTTGGGCAGTGCCTTCAACCAATTCGTCGAGCGTATTCACGCGTCGATTTCCGAAGTTTCCTCGGCGACGCGCCAGGTGCACGACCTGTCCCAGCGAGTAATGGCCTCGTCCAATGCGTCGATCATCGGTTCCGACGAACAAAGCGCGCGCACCAACAGCGTGGCCGCAGCGATCAACGAACTGGGGGCCGCCACGCAGGAAATCGCGCGCAACGCCGCTGATGCTTCGCAACACGCCAGCGGTGCCAGTGAGCAGGCCGATGATGGGCGCAAGGTGGTTGAGAAAACCATCCTGGCGATGTCGGAGCTTTCGCAAAAAATCAGCCTGTCCTGCACGCAGATTGAAACCCTGAACGCCAGCACCGACAACATCGGCCACATCCTGGACGTGATCAAAGGCATCTCCCAGCAAACCAACCTGTTGGCCCTCAACGCCGCGATTGAAGCGGCACGTGCCGGTGAGGCCGGTCGTGGGTTTGCCGTGGTGGCGGATGAAGTACGCAACCTGGCGCACCGCACCCAGGAATCGGCAGAAGAGATCCACAAAATGATCACCTCGCTGCAGATTGGCTCGCGTGAGGCCGTGACCACGATGAACGCCAGCCAGACCTCGAGTGAAGAAAGCGTCGAGGTCGCCAACCAGGCCGGTGAGCGCCTGGTCAGCGTGACGCAGCGGATCGTCGAGATCGACGGGATGAACCAGTCGGTAGCGGCCGCCACCGAGGAACAGACCGCCGTGGTGGAAACTCTCAACGTCGACATCAACCAGATCAACCTGCTGAACCAGCAGGGCGTGGCCAACCTCAACGAAACCTTGAAGGATTGCGACGCCTTGTCTCAACAGGCCAACCGCCTGAAGCAGTTGGTCGACAGTTTCAAAATCTGATCGATGAACACACAGGAGCGAGCCTGCTCGCTCCTGTCTCCTTTAGTCAAACATCGCTCGCACATTCGCCAGCGCACCGTCGGCGAATGCCTGCACAAACGGCTCAAATCCCTCCGCGCCAGGTTCAACCGGCTCGGCGATGATCGTCCAGGTCACCCGTGAGGATCCTGCTCCCAACGGTTCGACATCCATGGCGGCCCACAACCGTGCTACGCCCAAGGTGTTGTAGATCGTGGTCCAGGTCATGCGCATGGCCTGCTCGTCGCGGCTGTTGAGTTGCTCCACCACCAGGTGTCCATCGTGGAAGAACTTCTTGCGCAGCGATCCCGCGCCCGCACCAGTGATTTCGATGTGGGACAAGGCGGGGATGAATCGATCAAATCCGCCAAAGTCACCGACCACCGCCCACGCACTGGCGGCGTCACAGGCAACCACAACTGAGGACACCACAGGTTTGCCGCAAGGGTTGCGAATCAACGTATCGGGTTTCATAAGGTCTTCCTTCAATTGAGAGCCTGGTCACAGGAAACCGGTGCTGCGCAGGTACTCGCAGCCCTTGCGTAACAGCGCCGGATTTTTTTCGGGGTAGCGTCCGCCCATCTGCTCGACGCCGCGTCGTGCGTTGTCATGGCGGATCATCGAGGTATCGCCGATGTCCTCGCCCACCCCGTTGAGGTAGAAGCCCAGTACGCCGAACAGCGCATTGCGGCTGTCCACTGTGTGCAGGTGACGTTGCCAGTGAGCCACGCTCACCAGCTCGAATGCGTGGCCTGCCTGGCGAAAGGCGTCGACGTAGGTTTCCCAGCTCAGGGGCTGCGGGTTATGCAGGTTGAACACCGTCCCTCCAGCACGGCAGCGGCTGCTGTGGAACGCAATAAACCGGGCGAGAAAGTCCACCGGCATCAGGTCGAAATTCAACTCAAGGTGCGGCACCAGGCCCAGTTGGAGTGAACCTTTGAGCATCAACATCAGGCGATTCTTCTGTGGCTCGCAGACTCCGCTGCGGCTGTTGAAGCTGATGTTCCCCGGGCGATGGATATTGACCCAGGCACCTTGCGCTGCGGCGCGTCCCAGCAAGCGTTCGGCAACCCATTTGGACAGGTTGTAGCCATTCTGGATGTAGAGCGGCGGGGTGGCCGCGGCGGGGTTTTCGAGTACCTGGCCATGTGCGTCGATAGTGCTGGCGGCCGACAGCGTCGAGATAAAATTGAAGACCTTCTTGCACCGGGTTTCACACAGGCGCAGGCATTCCAGCACCGGTTCGACGTTGTCCTTGGCCAGGGTGGCGTAATCCATCACATGATTGACGTGGGCGGCGTTGTGCACCAACACGCCGAACTCCCCGGCGAGGTAGTCATACACCTCACTCGACAGGCCAAGACGCGGCTGGCTGATGTCGGCGGCATACACCTGCACCCGGCTCAGGTCCAGGTGTTCCAGACGGTACTCTCGCAGGGCCTCGGCAAACCTCGCGGTCGCCGAATGTCCGGGCCGTTCGCGCACCAGGCACGCCACTTCAAGTGCACCCTCGGCCAACAGTGCCTCGACGATATGCACCCCGAGAAAACTGTTGGCCCCGGTCACGATCACCCGGCGACGTTCGCCCGCCTGTTCAGCCGGCAATGTCTGCACATGCAGCTCACGCAGCGCATCCCGAGTAGCCTGGCCGGTCGGTGCTTCGGGTGGTGCGTCGTCCCCCATCAGCGTAGCGAGGGTACGAACCGTGGGGGTTTCAAAAAACCGGCTTAGGGAGAGGCTGCGCCCGAACTGCTCGCGGATACGCAGCAGCATCGTCGACAGCAGGATGGAATGGCCGCCAAGATTGAAGAAGCTCTCGTCGGCCGACAGCTGCGTGACCGGCATGCCCAGCAACTCGCTCCACAGGTTGAGCAACTGCACTTGCATGGGCGTGTGCGGTTCGCCGTGAATGATGGCCGGCAGCGTTGGAGTCGGTAACGCCAGCAATGCCTGGCGGTCGACCTTTCCGTTGGGGGTGCACGGCATGCTCGCAAGTTCCGTGCACAGGGTTGGCCGCAAATAGTCCGGCAGTGTTTGCCGGGCATGCTGCGTCAGTGCAGGCAGGGCGTCTTGTGTTTCGGGCTGAGCAACAAAAGCCAGGATTCGCCGCTCACGGTCAATCACCACCGCCACTTGGCGAAACAGCTGACTGCTGCGCAGGCAATGTTCGATCTCTTGCGGTTCGACCCGGAACCCACGGATCTTCACCTGCTGATCCCGGCGCCCGACCAACTCGATGCCGGCAGCGGTCCACTTCGCCAGGTCGCCTGTGCGGTAGGCCCGCAAGGTCTGGCCGTCGGGCAACTCCAGGGGGACGAAATGCTCGGCGGTCTGACGCGGCTGGTTGAGGTAACCCAGGCTGACGCCGGGACCGACGATGTACAGTTCGCCCAACACCTGCTCATCCACCGGTTGCAGGTGCTCGTCGAGGATCAGTACCTGGCTGTTGGCGATGGGCGTGCCGAGGTTGCGATTGCTGTCGCCCGGCTGCAACGTGTGGCTGGTCACCAGCACGGTGGCTTCGGTGGGCCCGTAGAAATTGTGCAGGCGACACTGGCCTGCCAACTGCTCGATGACATAGGGCTCGCACACGTCGCCTCCGCTCATCAGGTGCGCCAGGCCCAGGGGTTGATCCAGCGGCAGGATGCTCAGCAGCGCCGGCGGCAGGAAGGCGTGGGTGACGCGCTGTTGTCGGATCAACTCCACCAGTTGCTGCGGGTCGCGTCGCTGGTCCTCACTGGGCACGATCAGCTCGGCGCCCGCGATCAGGCTCGGGAAGATATCGATCAGGGACGAGTCAAAACTCAAGGGCGAAAACTGCAAGACCCGGCTGTGTTCGCTCAGCTGCACATGACCCCCGAACCAGGCGCTGAAATGGGCCAGGTTGTGCTGGCTGAGCAGCACGCCCTTGGGTTGGCCGGTAGTGCCCGAGGTGTGGAGCACCATGCAAGGGTCGTCCATGGCGGGGCGCTGGGGCATTGGCAGCGAGGTGTCGGGAGTGTCGACGGCACTCACATCCAATGCACAAAACCCGTCCCGCAGTGGATGCTTGCCATCATCCAGCAGCACCGAGACGCCGGCGTTTTCCAGCATCGCTTGCTGGCGTTGCAGCGGGTGGCCCGGCTCCAGGGGCAGGTACACCGCACCGCAGGCGAGTACCGCGAGAATGCTGGCGTACAGCTCCAGGGATTTGTCCAGGCAGACGCCGATTACCGGCGGTGTGTCGTGGGGCCCAAGCAGAGGTCGCAGACGGTGCTGGATAGCCAGGCTCTGGCGATGCAACTGCCGGTAAGTCAGCCCGCTGCCGGCGATGTTCAACGCCGGCCGGTCGGCGAAGGTTTGCAGACTGTTTTCCAATCGTTCGATCAGGGGTACCTGGGCTAGCTGCTGCAGAACCAAATCGGCCGTCAGGTTAAAACGATGCAGGTACGCCAGGGATGCGAGCGCTTGCAGGCCGTGTTCCGGATCATCAGAGGCGACGGCCGCCTGCGAGAAATAGCCCGGGTCCCGGGAGAACCCACTCACCTGTTGGGCTACCCACTCCACCAGGCTGCTTACTGCGTGTTGACGCAGCCGTTGACCATTGCCACAGGCTTCTCCGGCAACCTCCAGGGTTGTCAGGAGTCGCCGTGAGTGGGCGTAACACCTGAGCTGCAGGGCCGGCAATCCACAGTCGGTCAACGCTCCCATACCCACGCGCAGGCTCATCAAGGCTGTGCACGTCACGCCGGGCGGAACCTCCTCGCTACCGTCATCAATCAGCAGGTCTAGGTGGGTGACATCCTGTGCTCGCACCACCCCATGACCGTATTGCGCCAATGTCTCACCCAGTTCATTCAGCGCCGCGCTGAAGCCCGCCAGCCCAATCTTCAGGTGCCTCATGGGTGCCCTCCTGGCGCCGCAAGAAAGGCATCCAGCGCCCGAACCACACTCGGCGTTTGCAGCAGGCCGCTGTGGTTCAGGAAGCCCATGATATTGCCGATCAACGGGTGCTGGCGGGTAATGGGAAAGCCCATCGCCTGCACTTCAGTGCGCAGCGCAGAGCGCGTGCCGTCACTGACATCCAGGTGCTCGATCAAGTGCAGGTCGAAATTTTTCTGCAGGTCGTGGGTCAGGTAATGCTGGAGAAAAACCGGCAGGATCCGGGCGATACAGTCGCGGTCCGCGGCGTCTGCAGACTGCCAATAAATACGCACCAGGCGCGTCCAGAAAAGCGCGTGGCGGCCCTCGTCAAACAAGTGGTCGGCCATCAACCCACGGATGGATTGCTTGACACTGTCGTCCTTGGAAAACGCTGCCACGTCATGGGTCACGGTGTTCTCGGCGATGGCCACGGCAATCAGTTCCACGGCATCGCGCAGGTGTTCGGGCGCCAGCGCCAGTGCGGCAGGCAAGGCGCGGCTCAGCTCGATTTGCGCGGGTAGTTCAAGGGGTGGGATCCCGGTCATCTCGATGGTCTGTTGCATGAAATCGAGGGCGACGAGGGCGTGGTAATCCTCGTCTACCACCACGGTCATGGCGTCGTAGCGACAGGCAAGCGGGAAGGGCACCGAAAAGCGATTCTTGGCGATGCTGCGGGCGGTCTTGTCGACGATCTCGGTTTCAAAGATCACCACGTCGTTGATGAACTTGTAGAACGTCTGCAGCAAGACAAAATCACGGCACTGCGGGCATTGGTCGATAAAGGTCGCGCTCAGCACCAGGGGCTGTCGGCTCAGGGGGTAGATCAGTTTCTGATCGTTTTCCAGCCGCCGCCGCGGGCGTGTGCGGATGGTCGCGCGGCGCTCCCAGTCGTCGGCAAATGAGCGGTAGTCGGCAGGGTTCATGCGCTCATCTCCGGCAGGCACCTATGCAACCCATCCCATAAGGCCAGGCGGCTTTCCACGGCGCCGAGGGCGCAACTGTCGGCTTGCTGCTCGCGGCTTGGGTCGCCGAGGGTAAGGCGTTGCAGCAATTGCGTTGCCGCCGGGCCATGCTCCTGGGCGTCGATCTCCATGTGGCGCTTGAGGTAGTAGCAGAAGGTGGGCGCCTGGCGATGGAGCACCTCGCACTCCTCCAGGATGCGCTTGAACATCGCCGGGATGACGCTCTCGCGCCCGTGGAGAAAGGCAGCCGCCACGCAGTGCGTCGGGGCGTCCAGGGCAACCTGCAGGGTACTTCTGACGAACCGGGCCACGGACGGGTGGATATCGATTTTTTGCAGGGCCGTTTCTGCATCGTTGCCGTCACGCTGCAGGCTGACGAACCGCTCGATGTTCGCCGTGCTCGCGCCGACTTCACGCATGGCTTCCAGGTACAACTCGAAGTGGCTGCCGTGCCCATGGCCGGGATACGCGTCCGACTCTTCGCCCAATACGATCTCATTGATCAGGCGAGCCGCTTGCGGGTCCGTTGGCGGTAACCAGGGCAGGCGCATACCGGTGAGGTCATGTTGCAGGCGTTTGGTGAGTGTCATGAAGTCCCACACGGCGAATACGTGGTTTTCCATAAAGTACTGCAACTTTGGAAGGGTATTTATATATTTGAATATTGGATGGATATGTAACTTCTGCTTTTTTTGTTTAAGCAGGTGTGAGTGCTGGAACATGTTGATGCCTATAAGTCGTTGTCTCTTCCCTGATAAAAGCGTTGTGCTTTAGCGACAAATAAACATTGGTTTTCACGGATGCGCGGGTGCCTTGATAACAGGCAGCCCTGTACGAGGCTGACACTGTTACTGGCAAGCAGCATGCTGTGACAAAATACCAAGGCTTTATTTAAAGGAACGCCACGCGCAGTGACGCACCGAGCATGGATTCACGCTGTCGATTGGGAGAATTGGAGTGTTGGTAATAATCTGATTAAGTATTCAGGTGTTTTTAGTTTTATAAGTTTTTCGAGTTGGAATATTGCGGTAGTTGGATCGCTCTGCGGAGTGTGTGAAGTTTTCTTTGGGCTTAATGGTTTAACGGGAGTAATGGTGGTGCACTGGCCTCCGTCGGCCAGCGTCACTTTGCAGCGCTTTGTGGTCGAGGGAGGCGTTTCAGTTCCACGCCGAATTTACAGCGCAGCGTTCTGTTCAGTCTCTTCAAGAGTTTTGAGGTAACCCGTAATCACCTCCATGCCGCGGGTAAGGTGGTTACGCAGGGTCAGGATGCTTTCGTCGACCTTCTTTTGCGCCACGAGGTCGAGCAGTTCGCGGTGATCTTCCTGGGACGTCTTGCCCAGGCCCATGGCCTCGAGGTTGAAGCGCAGGAAACGTTCCTCTTCGTTCAAGCCGTGTTCAACCAGCTTGAGCAACCGCTGATTGCCCGCCTTGCCATATAGCGCCATGTGGAACAGGCGGTTGAGGCGGCCGATTTCGGTGTAGTCGCTTTCCCGTTCCAGCGCGTCGATAAAGGCGCCAGCCTGGGCGATGTCATCGGGCGTGAGCAGGGGAATCGACAAGCGCAGCGCTTCGGATTCGAGGAGTATGCGCAGGGCGTAGGTTTCCGCCGAGTGGTCCTCGATCAGTGGCGCCACCACCGCGCCTTTGTGGGTGACCACATGCAGCAGCGATTGGGCTTCCAGTTGACGCAATGCCTCGCGCACCGGCATCCGGCTGACACCGAACAAGCTGGCCAGCTCCTGTTGACGCATGGCGGTGCCACAGGGCAAGCGGCCATCCAGGATGGCGTTGCGCAATGTTTCTTCAATCACGGAGCGGGCGAGATGGGCGGGGATAGGCCCGCTGATCTGGATGCTGCTCAAAGGGTTCGGCTTCTGCGTCACGACTACGCTATCCTCCTTTTCAAGGTGAGGTGGCTAATTGGATCCAATGCACACTAGAGATTGTCCACAAGCTTGTCAAACGGGCAAGGTTTCGGCTTGTAAGCGACTCAACAGCGTGTTCTTCGGGCCCACAGCTCCCATTTGTCAGGTCTTACAGGCTAAAGGTCCGTCGTGCACATTTTATTCCCGGGAGTCGGGCCAACAGCGGTATTGCTGCATATCGATATTCACTAACGGTATTTAAAATGCGGTTCTTATGACTATAAAGTCACTCTCCTGACTGCACGGGAGTGAACTCATGTCTGCCACCTCTACTGTTCCAACAGCGACCGACACCACACAAACTTTCGAGATCCGTCCATTTCCCGGCAGCGTCGGCGCCGAAATCATAGGCCTGGACCTGGCCCGCCCGGTCAGCGACCAGGACTTCGCACGCATTCACCGCGCGCATCTGGACCATCACGTCGTGGTCTTCCGCGACCAACGTATCACCCCCGAGCAACAGATCGCCTTCAGCCGCCGTTTCGGCGTGCTGCAAATCCATGTGCTCAAACAATTCCTGCTGGCCAACCACCCGGAAATCCTGATCGTCTCCAACATCATCGAAAACGGCCAATCCATCGGCCTGGGAGACGCGGGCAAGTTCTGGCACTCGGACCTCTCCTATAAGGAGCTGCCGAGCCTGGGCTCGATGCTCCATGCCCAGGAGCTGCCGTCCGAGGGTGGCGACACATTGTTCGCCGACATGCATAAAGCCTGGGACAACCTGCCCGAGCCCTTGCGCAAGGCGGTCGAAGGCCGCAGCGCCGCGCATTCCTACACCGCACGCTACAGCGAAACCAAATTCGAAGGCAATTGGCGCCCGACCCTCACGCCCGAGCAACTCGCTCAAGTGGCGGAAGTGGTACACCCGATTGTGCGCACCCACCCGGAAAACGGCCGCAAGGCGCTGTTCGTCAGCGAGGGCTTCACCACCCGTATCGTCGGCCTGCCTGAGGATGAAAGCCGCGACCTGCTGGCCCAGCTGTACGCCCACAGCGTGCTGCCGGAAAACATCTACCGCCATCAGTGGCAGCCCCACGACATGGTGTTCTGGGACAACCGCTCGCTGATCCACCTGGCGGCCGGCTGCCCCAGCCACCTGCGGCGCAAGCTGTACCGCACCACCATCCAGGGCGACGCGCCTTTCTGACCCGGAGCATGACCATGTCCAAGAAAACCCCATTTGCGCGCCTGGCCGCGACGGTCGGCCTGGGCGTCAGCCTGCTGGCCGGCAGTCTTGTGGCGCCTGCCGCCGCCCAGGCCGAAGGCGAGATTCGCATCGCCGAGCAGTTTGGCATCGTCTACCTGTTGCTCAACGTGGTGCGCGACCAGAACCTGATCGAAAAATACGGCAAGCAGGAAGGCATCGACATCAAGGTCGACTGGACACAATTGTCCGGCGGCGCAGCCGTCAATGATGCGCTGCTCTCCGGTTCCATCGACATCGCCGGGGCCGGCGTTGGCCCGCTGCTGACTATCTGGGACCGCACCCACGGCAAGCAAAACGTAAAAGCCGTCGCCTCCCTGGGCAACTTCCCCTACTACCTGGTGAGCAACAATCCCAAGGTCAAGACCATTGCCGACTTCACCGAAAAAGACCGCATTGCCGTACCGGCAGTGGGCGTGTCCGTGCAGTCGCGCTTCCTGCAATACGCCGCTGCCAAGCAGTGGGGTGACAAGGAGTTCAATCGACTCGACAAGTACACCGTCGCCGTCCCGCACCCGGATGCCACGGCTGCGCTGATTGCCGGTGGCACCGAGCTGACCGGGCACTTCTCCAACCCGCCGTTCCAGGAGCAGGCCCTGACCAACCCGAACGTGCATGTGGTGCTCAACTCCTATGACATCCTCGGGCCTAACTCGCCGACCGTGCTGTTCGCCACCGAGAAATTCCGCAACGACAACCCGAAAACCTACAAGGCGTTCGTCGAGGCACTGACCGAAGCGGCGCAGTTCGCCCAGAACGACAAAGGCGCCGCAGCCGATACCTACATCCGCGTGACCAAGGCCAAGATCGACCGCGCCGAGCTGCTGAAAATCATCGAAAACCCGCAGTTCGAATTCAGCGTCACACCGAAAAACACCTACCCGCTGGCGGAATTCCTCTACCGCGTCGGCGCGATCAAAAACAAACCCGAATCGTGGAAGGATTACTTCTTCCAGGACGCCAAGCCGCTGCAAGGGAGCTGACATGAACGCGCCCTTGCAAGGCCACACGGCCAGCAACCCGACCACCACCGAAGCACTGCTTTCGGTGGATAAAGTCAGCGTTGAATACCGCACGCCCGAACGGGTGGTGCGGGCCACTCACCAGGTCAGCTTCGCGATCGATCCGGCAGACCGCTTTGTATTGCTGGGGCCTTCGGGCTGCGGCAAATCCACACTGTTGAAATCCATCGCCGGCTTTATCAAGCCGTGTGAGGGCGAGATCCGTCTGCTCGGGCAAAAAGTCGAGCAGCCAGGGCCGGACCGTATCGTGGTGTTCCAGGAGTTCGACCAACTGCCGCCGTGGAAAACCGTCAAGCAGAACGTCATGTTCCCGCTGCTGGCGTCCAAAACCCTCAAGCGTCGCGAGGCCGAAGAGCGGGCGCTGTACTACCTGGAAAAAGTCGGCCTTACGGCCTTTGCCGATGCCTACCCGCACACCCTGTCCGGCGGCATGAAAGCCCGCGTGGCAATCGCCCGGGCGTTGGCCATGCAGCCGAAAATCCTGCTGATGGATGAACCCTTCGCCGCCCTCGACGCCCTGACCCGGCGCAAGATGCAGGAAGAACTATTGCTGCTCTGGGAAGAGGTGCGTTTCACCCTGCTGTTCGTCACCCACTCCATCGAGGAAGCGCTGGTGGTGGGCAACCGCATCCTGTTGCTGTCGCCGCACCCGGGGCGAGTGCGGGCGGAAATCCACAGCCATCAATACGACCTGCACAGCCTCGGCGGTGTGGAGTTCCAGGCTTCGGCGCGGCGCATTCATCGGCTGTTGTTTGATGAAGCGCCCGAGGTGGAAACCGAACTGGGTTTCGCCGATATCCGCATCGCTTATTGAAGGGTTTGCACCATGCGCCAGGAATATGAAATCACTCTCGAACCGTTGCCCGGTGTACGCGTAGAGCGCGAGTTGCCGTGGCGCCAGCGCCTGTGGCAACAAGGCTGGCTGCGTAAAAGCCTGATCCTGATCGTGCTTGCGATCCTCTGGGAAGCGGCTGCCCGTTATCAGAACAATGACCTGCTGCTGCCGAGCTTCCTGCAGACACTGAGCGCGTTCTACGACGGCATGGCCAGTGGCGAGTTGTTGAGCAAGGTCAGCATCTCGCTGGTGGTGCTGATCAAGGGTTACCTGATCGGCATTGTGCTGGCGTTTGCCCTGACCACGCTTGCGGTGTCGACCCAACTGGGGCGTGACCTGCTGAGCACCCTGACCTCGATGTTCAACCCGTTGCCGGCGATTGCCCTGCTGCCGCTGGCGCTGTTGTGGTTTGGCCTGGGGCAGAACAGCCTGATCTTCGTGCTGGTGCATTCAGTGTTGTGGGCGCTGGCGCTCAACACCTATTCAGGGTTCCTCGGTGTCTCCGAAACCCTGCGCATGGCCGGTCGAAATTATGGCCTCAAGGGTATGCGCTTCGTGTTGTTCATCCTGATCCCGGCTGCGCTGCCGTCGATTCTCGCCGGGCTGAAAATCGGTTGGGCATTCGCTTGGCGCACGTTGATCGCTGCCGAGTTGGTGTTCGGTGCTACCAGCGGCAAAGGCGGTTTGGGTTGGTACATCTTCCAGAACCGCAACGAGCTGTACACCGACAAAGTGTTTGCCGGCCTGGCGGTGGTGATCCTGATCGGGCTGCTGGTGGAGAACCTGGTGTTCGACACCCTGGAGCGGGTCACCGTGAAGCGCTGGGGCATGCAACGCTGACTGAAACCCAACCC
>NZ_CP080030.1:145315-178445 GCF_019382755.1 Pseudomonas sp. Colony2
CCTGTGGCGAGGGAGCAAGCTCCCTCACCACAGTCTGCTACGATTGCGCCAAGTTCACTCCCAACCCATCACGAGTGCTTGGCATGCAATTACCGGACATGAACCTGCTGGTCGCCCTCGACGCCTTGCTGGACGAGGGCAGTGTGGTAGGCGCCGCGCGGCGGATGAACCTGAGCCCGGCCGCCATGAGTCGCACCCTCACGCGTATCCGCGAGGCAGTGGGCGATCCGATCCTGGTGCGCGCCGGTCGCGGCCTGGTACCGACGCCGAAGGCCCTGGAGCTACAAGGCCAGGTGCGCAGCGTGGTGGAGCAGGCGGCGCTGCTGTTCCGCTCGGCGGACGAAGTGGACCTGCGCACCCTGCGTCGGCGCTTCAGCGTGCGGGCCAATGACTTTTTTGTCGGAGTGTATGGCGGTCGGCTGTTCGACACCATGGAACGCATGGCACCGCTGTGCGAACTGCGCTTCGTGCCGGAAGGCGACACCGATGACGAGGCCCTGCGTGAAGGCCGTCTCGACCTGCGGGTGGGCAACACCATGCCGATCACTCCGGAAGTGAAGGTGCAGAACCTGTTCACCACCACCTTCGTCGGCCTGGCACGGGAAGGGCACCCATTGTTCGATGGAGAAATTACCGCCGAACGGTTTGCCAGCTATTCGCATATCAGCATCTCCCGCCGCGGCATTGCCCGGGGGCCGATCGACACGGCGCTCAATGCCCAGGGGCTGGAACGCCGAGTCGCGATGATCGCCCCGGGGTTTCACGGCGCGATGTTCATGCTGCCGGACTCCGACCTGATCCTGCCGGTGCCCAAGGAAGCGCTCTACAGCGCCAATCGCCTGAAGCTGCCGTTGCGAGCCTTCACCCTGCCAATTTCCCTGCCGACCCTGGTGCTGACCCAAGCCTGGCACCCGCGTTTCGACAAGGACCCGGCCCATAGATGGCTGCGCGAGACCATGCGTGAATGCTGCGAGGCGACGTGGAAGGAAGCGCAGCCCACGTGAGTCGCAAGTGAGCTCGGCCAATGTGGGAGCTGGCTTGCCTGCGATGCGGGCGACACGGTTTTTCAGGCATAGCGAGGTGGTGCAATCGCGGGCAAGCCCGGCTCCCACAGAGATCGCCTACATTTTGATCATTGCGTCTGGTGCACTTATAAGCTTCCTATAAGTCACTTTTTGTCATGTCTAAGCCTTATTAAACTGCTCGGGTATTTCCTATTCCGAGTTGTAGTTCATGACGTCCCTCGCTGCTCCCGCACCCCTGGCCGCAGCCAAACCGACCGCCATTACCCCGCCCGTTTTCGGCCCGCGCATCATCATCGGCCTCGTGGGCGTATTGCTTGCGGTACTGGTGTCCGGCCTCAACGAGATGGTGACCAAAGTCGCTCTCGCCGATATTCGCGGTGCGATGTACATCGGCTTCGACGAAGGCACCTGGCTGGTGGCTGCCTACACCGCCACCTCTGTCTCGGCGATGGCCTTTGCACCCTGGTGTTCGGTGACGTTCTCTCTGCGCCGTTTCACTCTCTGCGCCATCGGCCTGTTCACCGTGCTTGGCGTGCTGTGCCCGTTCGCACCGAACTACGAAAGCCTGCTGATCCTGCGCACCGTGCAAGGCCTGGCCGGTGGCGCCTTGCCGCCGATGCTGATGACCGTGGCCCTGCGGTTCCTGCCGGCCAACGTCAAGCTGTACGGCCTGGCCGGCTATGCCCTCACGGCCACTTTCGGCCCTAGCCTCGGCACACCGCTGGCGGCCATGTGGACCGAATACGTCGGCTGGCAATGGGCGTTCTGGCAGATTGTCGGGCCGTGCCTGCTGGCCATGGCGGCCGTGGCCTACGGCTTGCCCCAGGACCCGCTGCGCCTGGAGCGCTTCAAGCAGTTCAACTGGCGCGGCCTGCTGTTGGGCTTCCCGGCGATCTGCATGCTGGTGATCGGCCTGTTGCAGGGCAATCGGCTGGACTGGTTCGAGTCGCCGCTGATTACCTCATTGTTGATCGGCGGCTTGGTGTTGCTGGTGCTGTTCATGATCAACGAGTGGTCGCACCCGATGCCGTTTTTCAAGTTGCAGATGCTTGGGCTACGCAACCTGTCGTTCGCGCTGATTGTGCTCGCCGGGGTGCTGATCGTGCTGCTGGCGGTGACGATCATTCCGTCCAGCTACCTGGCCCAGGTCCAAGGCTACCGCCCGCTGCAAACTGCACCGGTGATGCTGATCATGGCGCTGCCGCAGTTGATCGCACTGCCGTTGGTGGCGGCGTTGTGCAACTTGCGCTGGGTCGATTGCCGCTGGGTATTGGGCATTGGCTTGAGCATGTTGATCCTGTCCTGCGTGGGCGGGGCGCAACTCACGTCGGCATGGATTCGCGATGATTTCTACGTGCTGCAACTGCTGCAAATCTTCGGGCAACCGATGGCGGTGTTGCCGCTGCTGATGCTCTCCACCGGCAGCATCACGCCCCAGGACGGGCCTTTCGCCTCGGCGTGGTTCAACACCGTCAAAGGCTTGGCCGCCGTGGTCGCCACCGGCGTGCTCGATGCCCTGACCACACACCGCCTGCATTTCCACTCGACCATGCTGGTGGACAGCCTGGGCAACTCGCCCCTGGCCGACAGCGATGCCGCCGGCCTTGCCCATCGGCTGCACGAGCAGGCCGTGGTGCTCACCTCTTCGGATCTCTACTACGTCATGGCCGGTGTCGCGGCGGCGTTGATCCTGCTGATTTTCTGGATGCCGACGCGGATTTATCCGCCCCGCGCGCCGACTTGATTGCTCACTGAGCCAAAGGGATTGTTATGAAACGCAAAGACAAAATCGCTGTAACCGTCATCACCGTGTTTGCCGTAGGTGTGCTGGTTTACCTGCTGGCGCCGGGTGTGTTCGGCAGCAAACGCCAGAGCACCAACGACGCCTTCGTCGCCGCTGACTACACCCTGGTGGCGCCGCGTGTGGCCGGCTTCATCAAGGAAGTGCTGGTGGAAGACAACCAGCGGGTCAAGGCCGGGCAGTTGCTGGCGCTGATCGATGACCGTGACTTCCGCGCCGCTGCCCAGGCGGCCGATGCCGATACGCTGGTGGCCCAGGCGCAGCTGAAAAATGCCACGGCAACCCTGGAGCGCCAAAGCTCGGTGATCGCCCAGGCCCAGGCGACTGTGGCGGCAGATCGCGCCGAAGTGGCGTTTGCCGAACACGAACTGAACCGCTACAACCACCTCGCGGGTGTAGGCGCCGGCACCGTACAGAACGCCCAGCAAGCCAAGACGCGTATTGACCAGGCCACCGCGCGCCTGGCGAATGCCACGGCGGTGCTGGCCGCTGAACGCAAGCAGGTGGAAATCCTCAGCGCCCAGCGTGATGCGGCAGAGGGCGGCCTGAAACGTGCCCAGGCCGCACTGGAAATGGCCAGCTATCAGCTGTCGTACACCCGCATCGTCGCGCCGGTGGACGGCATGGTCGGCGAGCGCGCGGTGCGGGTCGGCGCCTATGTGACGCCGGGCAGCAAGATCCTCGCCGTGGTACCGCTGGCCGAGGCCTACGTGGTGGCCAACTTCCAGGAGACCCAGTTGTCCCACATGCACGCTGGCCAAACGGTGGACGTGAAGGTCGACAGCCTCGACGGCGAAGTGCTCAAGGGCCACCTCGAAAGCCTGGCGCCAGCTACCGGCGTGACATTTGCCTCGGTCAAACCCGACAACGCCACCGGCAACTTCACCAAGGTGGTGCAGCGTATTCCGGTAAAAATCATCCTGGAGCCCGGCCAGGCGTTGACCGAGCGCCTGCGGGTCGGCATGTCGGTGGAAGCCAGCGTCGACACCCACGCCGCCGCCCAGCAACGTGAGGTGGCGCAGCAATGAGACGCCTTGCCTGGTTAACCTTGAGCCTGCTCACCCTGAGTGCCTGCACCGTCGGCCCGGACTTCCAGCGCCCGCTGAATCCCGTCGGCCAATGGACCGAGCCCCATGGCCGGCAAGCCGCCAGCCACGCGGTCAACGACCCGCTGGAAGAGCGCTGGTGGGAAGTGTTCCACGACGCGCAGCTCACCGCGCTTACCCATCGCGCGCTGACCGATAACCTTGACCTGAAACTCGCCAGCAGCCGCCTGCAACAAAGCCGCGCGGCGCGCCAGGTGATCACCGCCGAGCGCTACCCGACCGTCAACGCCACCGGCGATTACCTGCGTCAGCGCAACAGCGCCGATGGCTTGAGCGATGCCTCGGGCAAGAACGGCCGCTCGGCGTTCAACCAGTGGGACATGGGTTTCTCCGCCGCCTGGGAACTGGACTTCTGGGGCCGCGTAAAACGCGAAACCGAAGCCGCCGACGCCACCCTGCAAGTCGCCGAAAACGACCGCCGCGCGGTGCTGTTGTCGGTGCTGGCGGAAACCGCCCAGGACTACATCCAACTGCGCGGCGTGCAAAACACCCGCGCCGTCACCGAGCAAAACCTCGAGGTGGCGCGCCACAGCCTGAAGCTCTCGCAACTGCGCCTGGCCGACGGTGTCGCCACTGACCTGGACGTAGCCGAAGCCGCTGCTCAAGTGGCCGCCATCGAGGCGCGCCTGCCGGATTTGCAGCAACGCCAGGACCAGTTGATCAACGCCCTGAGCCTGCTGATGGGTGAACCGCCACAAGCCTTGTACGCCGAATTGTCCAAGGACGCTGCGGTGCCGCAAACCCAACGCCAGGTCGCCATCGGCCTGCCGTCGCAACTGGCCGAGCGCCGCCCGGATATCCGCCAGGCCGAAGCTCGCTTGCATGCGGCCACCGCCTCCATTGGTGTGGCCAAGGGCGACTTCTACCCGCGCATCACCCTGTCTGGCAGCGTGGGCTCCCAGGCGTTGCAACTGGCGGATTTCGGCTCGTGGAGTTCGCGTGCATTCGCCTTCGGCCCGCAACTGAGCTTGCCGATTTTCAACGGTGGCCGGTTGCAAGGCATGCTCGATCTGCGCGAAGCCCAGCAACAGGAAGCGGCCCTGGCCTACCAGCAGACCGTGCTGCGGGCCTGGCATGAAATCGACGATCAACTGACCCGCTACAACGCCAGCCAACTGCGGCGCGACAGCCTCGCCGAAGCCGTGCGGCAGAACCAGATCGCCCTCGCTACTGCGCAGCATCAATACGTCGAAGGCGTGGTGGATTTCGTTAACGTACTGACCGTGCAAAGTGCGTTGCTGGCGACCCAGGAGCAGTGGGTGGAAAGCTCCACCAGTGTGTCCCTCGCCATGGTCGGGTTGTACAAGGCATTGGGTGGGGGCTGGGAGTCGGTGTATCCGGAACAGACGGCAGGGCGTTAATACCAGTGCCCACAGTCCAGGGACTGTGGGCATTCAAGGATTCTGCAAAAACACCACATACCCTCGAAACCACTCACTGCCCTTCAAATACCCCGGCTCCTCCCACTCTCCACCCTGAATCAACCCAATCTTGAACGGCACCCCCAACCGGTTCATCCGTGGCAGATACGCCGCGTAGTCCGGAATGCTGTGGCGCCCCTGGTAGGTCTGCACCACCACTTCATCAATCACGCCCTTGAGTTGTGCGATGGCGGCCGGGTCGGCGTTGCTGCTCCAGTCCATCAGCCCGGTGATGCTCAGGCGTAGATCCTTGGGCAAGCGTTGGCGCAGGTCGCGCAGGAAATCCGCGTATTCGTCGAGGTATTGCGTGCGCGCATCGAAGTCGATCTGGACGCCCACCACCGGGTTGCCCGCATCCCGCCAGCGTTGCACCTGGCCGAGCATCTGGCTGTACACCGACTCGGGCCAGTGCAGGGTGTGGGCGCGGTACACCACCCAGATTTCACCCTGGGTGATGCGCGGCACACTCATGCCCTGGGCGATGAATTGCACGCCACGCCGGGGCGCGCGGCGGGTCGAGTTGATCTGGCCCTGGAGGATGTACAGGGTTTTCGCCTGCTTGAGCACCGGCTGCGGCGCAACGCCGCTCCACAGCCAGAACGCGTCATGGTCGCGGGCGTCCACCGCACCGAAGGCCGGGCTTGCCAGCAGGAGCAGGGCCAGCCAGAAACGCTTCACGGCTTACCAGTAGTACTGCAGCGACTTGCCCCACTGGGTGTCGGCGAACCCGGTTTTCAACTGGCGGAACCAGCCTTTGCGCACGTTCTTGTCGACGTCCTCGCCACCGCAACTGTTGTAGCCCGAAGGTCCGTAGCAGTTGATGGCACGAAACAGCGCGTAGGCCTTGTCGTTTCGGGGTGCCTTGGGATTGCCGATCACCCGCTTGTAGCCCTCCAGTCGCGAGAAGGTTTCACCCTTGAAGGGCGAGGCAGTGCTGCCCAGGCTGCCGGCGGAGCGCGCTTGTTCCAGGGGCATGCCGTCCAGGCCGTTACGCAGGACGAATTCCCCCAGGCAGTTCAGGCCCTGCGGGTTTTTCGGATCGGCCTGCAAGGTGCTGGCGATTTGCGCGATGCTCGGGCAGGTGTAGCCGGACTCGGCCTTGTCACCGTTCCACTGGAACAGTCTCAACGACTGGCCGCCGCTGTAGACGTAGCCCAGGCTGGTGCCGAGCTTGTCATCGGGAACCGAGGCGGGCAGTTGCTTGAGGTCCTCGGCAAAGGTCTCGAACTGGCCGCGCAGCAGGTCTTTATAGAGCAGCGTGAATTGCGCAGTCTGGCGCTCTACCGGGTCTTCGGCATGGGCAAGCTGTTGGCGCAGCAGGTCGGGACCGGCGACGTTGCGCAGCAGGATATAGCGCACCTGCTTGGCACTGATCGGCGAATCGGCGGCGAATACCTTGGCCAGTTGGCCGCTGCGTTCGTAGTTCATCGCCAATGCCAGCTCCAGCTGGTCTCGTTGCAATGGTTGCCTGGCCAGCGGCAGCAGTTGCAGCCACAGCGCTTCGGCGGCTTTCCAGTCTTCCTTGGCTTCCAGCGCGAGGCCACGCAGGGTCTGTTGGCTGAAAGCGAAGTAGTCGAGATTCGACGGCACGTCTTGCGGCAGCAGCTTCAAGGTACGGTCGGGCTGATGCTCGACGTTCAGGGCAAACGCCGCCTGCACGTAGGCATACAGCGCGGGCTCCTGCGCGAACACCGCTTTTTGTGCATCGAGCGCTTCACGCGTGAGCTTCGGCGGCTCGCCGGCACGCATCCACATCAGGTCGTTGAGGGCCAGGATCAGCGGGTTGCCCACAGGTGCCGTGGTGCTGGTCAGCAGCTTGGTGTCGGCTTCCTGCACCAGTTCATCCAGCGACACGTTGCGCTGGGCATCGGTGGCCTGGGTCAGTTGCCAGGCAAAGTCGTCCGCCAGTTTGTCGGGGTTGGGCGCCAGCCAGTGCACCCGGCGCAACAGGCCACGGGCGGAGGCGGCGTATTCGCCCTGTGGATAAGTTTTCAGGTAGTCGTTGAAAGCGCTTTCGGCCCGTTGCAGGGCAGACTTATCCACATGCTCAAGCGACGGCGTGCCGTATTCATCGAAGGCATTTTGCTGGGCGTCGTTCAGCGCGGTGCGGGCGGTCATGTACAGCGCTGTTTCCTTCAGCCAGGGCAGCGAGCTGCTCGTCAGCCCGGCAAAACCTTTTTGCGCATCGCTGAAGCGTCCGCTGTAAAAGTCCCCGGCGGCGTTCAGGTAGGTGAGCAATGCCTGGCCGTCTGCCGATTTGATTTGGTCTGCCTCGCCTGCCGCTACGCCGTCCGAGGAACAACTGCCGAGCATCTGCAGCCGCAGCTTGGCCAGTAACTGGCGCTCGGCCTGCGGTACATCGACCTTCACCACCTGGCTGATAAACGCGGCGGCACTGTCATCGGCGTTGCTGCGGCAACGGCTGCCTTCGCCGGAAAGGAAGGCTTCACCGGCGGTCTTGGCGTCGTCGCGCGTGATGCCCAGCGGGGTGAGCAGTGCATCCAGTTCGGCGGTGCGCGAGTCGTCGGGTTTGTTGTCGGGCTCATCCGCAGCCGGCGTAAGCCGATACACCGGAAAGGGCACCGGGCCAAATCCTTCGGACACGTCCTGCTCGCCCAAGGCATTCGGCGCCAGCGGCATGACGTTTTTGTCCGCCAGCAACAGCCGCAGGTTGACCCGGCTGTCATTGCCGGGGCTCAGGAAGGGCAGGTTGCTGCACACGTCCAGGCTGTTGCGCGACACCCGCCAATCCGGGTAGCAAGAGTCATCGCCGCTGGCGTGGGCCTGGAGGGGAAGGGTGGCGAGCAATGCCAGTGCCAGGGGTGACAGAAGACCGATGCGCATGAAATGTCCTTGATCCTGAATCCATGGAAGGCAGCAATCATAGCGTGATCCGATGAAAGCGTCGGAGACGTCCTGCGCAAAATTCAGATTTGTCCGATTGGCGGATGGTTGGTCGAATCCATGCAAAACAGCGGGCGAATCAAGGCCTTTTGACCTAGAGTGGCGGGTGTTCGCGCAAGCGCAGGTTCAGTAGTGGGTGAGGAAGTAGAGGTGCGACGCTCTGTGGCGGAACAAGACAACAAGGCCGGGGCATTGCCCGTGCTCAATCCTGGCCTTTGGGAGAATGCCGGCTGGCTGGCTCGGTTGTGGTGGGTACCGCTGGTGGCGTTGGCCATGGCCGTGCGTTTCTATGGCCTGACCGCCTCCGCCATCTGGGGCGATGAAGGTTCAAGCCTGCTGCTCGCCGAGTATTCCCTGGAAGACCTGTGGTTTCACGCCGCACATGACGTTCACCCGCCGCTGTATTTCTTCATGCTGCGCGGCTGGATCGAGGTGTTTGGCGACAGCATTTTCTCCCTGCGCAGCATGAGTGCGATCCCCGGTGTGGTCGCAGTCGGCCTGGGAATCTGGCTGACAAGGCTGGTCGCGACCCGTCGCGCGGCGGTGCTGGCCGGGATTCTGTTGGCGTTGCTGCCCACGGCAGTGCGCTACAGCCAGGAAGTGCGGATGTATTCGCTGCTGGGCGTATGGCTGCTGGCCGCCACCCTGGCATTGGTGTATTGGGTCCGCCAGCCTGAGCGCAAGCGCTATCTGGTGGCCTATGCGCTGTTGATGACGGCAGCCTTCTACACCCACTATTTCACCGCGTTGTGCGTACTGGTGCATTGGTCATGGCTGCTGTTGCTGCGCCAGCCACGGGCCGGCGGCCTGCGCCTGGTCACGCGTGCGGGCTGGTGGTTGGCCAACATTGCCATTGTGTTGCTGTACTTGCCCTGGCTCCCGAATCTGCTGGGCCTGGTGCAGCACACCGAAGAACTCAAGGTGGGCGGTGATATTGGCTGGGAAGACCCGGTCAACCTGTATTCCGTGCCGTCGATGGTGTGGCAGTTCCTCATTCAGGACCCGGGCGACCACTTGTGGCGACCGCTCTTTGTGGTGTTTCCGTTATTGCTGATGGCGCTGGTCGGTGTGACTGCCTGGCGCGATCAAAGCCGCTTTCGCTTTGGCTGGCTGCTGGGGCTTTTTTTCATGCTGCCGGTGCTGCTGGTCTATGGGGTTTCGTTTATTTCCCCGGTGTTTATCGAGCGTTATCTCACCGCCTACGCGATGAGTTTGCCGATCATCGTGGCGTTGGCCGTCGACCGTCTGTCGCCGCGCTTGCCGCTCGCAGCGGCGGCAGTCTTCGTGTTGTTTGTCGGGGTCGAGCTGGTGGGCGTGAAAACCAACTCCACCGTCGATGAGCATGATCAATTCAACGTGGTGGTGGAGTTCGTCAATCGCAACTACCAGGAAGATGACCGCATCGTCATCAGCGACATGCTGTGGTACCTGCCCTACGTCTATTACGACGAGACCGACGCCCAGTTGCAGCTTTTCACACCGCCGACCGCCGCCGGCAAGTCCACCCGGCCTAATGCCTATGGTTTTGGCACCCTGGTGGACCAGGATGGCGGGCGCATCTACCTTGATCGCTTGTCGGCGTTACCCGCCGAGATCCAGCGTGTATGGCTGATCAGCGCCGCGGAGCCGCCGGATGAGTTTGCCCCGTTGCCAGCCGGATGGCGTCAGCTCAGCCAGCAGGACGGCGGCGGCGCGCGGGCCCGGCTGTTCGTGCTGTGTAACGCGCCAGCGGGCGTGCACCGTGAGGGATGTGATTAATCTGCGCAACACCCGAGAGGTTCATGTTCGCCTGGGGGGCTAGACTCAGGTGAACCTACTCTCCAGGAACGCCTCATGGAATCCCCAGTCCACAACTTGCCATCGTTGTTCAAACAGCTCGGTTTGCCGGAAGACCCGGTCAGTATCGAGCGGTTCATCGCGGTCCACTCCCCACTCAAACCCGAACTGCACCTGGCGGATGCTTTTTTCTGGACGCCGGCTCAGCGGGCGTTTTTGCGTGAAGAGATTCTGGAGGACGCGGATTGGGCGGAGGTGGTGGATGAGTTGAATTTGCGGTTGAGAGAGGGGCGAGGAGTCTAGGCCGTCAAGAGGCGGTTGCTTTCTCTGGTGGCCATTGGCGAGCGGTGTGCGCAAGCGCCACGATCCCTACTACGTCGGGCTCAAGTTGGTAAGCAAGGCGGTAGCTTGGATGAGGAATGACTTCGCGTGTGCCTGTGATCCTGCCGAGTGGGCCGATTTCTGGGTGTTTTGCCAACCCCAGCACTGCACTGCTGAAGCGTCGATCCATATCGGCTGCGGCTTGTGGGTTTTTCTCAAATAAAAAGTCCCAGATATCCCTACGGTCCTGCGCCGCTTCCGGCGTCCAGGCAACCCTCATTCCTGATTATCTACGTGAGCACGTTTCGCAGAAAACTCAGCTTCCAAATCCTCATTGGAAATCTCTCTGCCTGCCTGTATCGAGGCGCGAGAGGCGTCTATTTTACGCTGCAAGAACGCGTCGTACTCCCGTGATTCCTGCTGGGCCTGGACAAACTGACGCATCATATCTCGCACGATTTGCGATGCAGGACGGTGGGTAGCCTCGCACTCGGCCATGAATTGGTCGCGTAGTTCCGACTCAAGCTTCAAGGTGAAAACGGCTAGTTTTGACATAAGTGAATGCTCTAGATTGGTATGTACGAAGTATATACAACGTGCATACCTGACGACGCATGTGAGCTGAGTGAGGCGACTGACGGTTGCTGACGGCGAAACACCTTTCCTCAAACCAGCTTTACTTAGCCCACGGACCATCCTCCCATCCGCAAATTTGTATCAAAACTTGACTGCATTGGATCCATCGACCATATTGATAGTTAGCAAACTAACTGTATGCGAATAATCCAGTGTCCCAGACCCTCGAACAACTCCAGATGAACATCAGCAGTAGCATGGTGGTAGGTGCCAGAACCTGGCGCAAAATCTGCCAGACCACGCTCGTCAGCTATGGCATCTCCGAAGCCTGCGCCGTGCCGCTGCTGATGATCGGCCGCCTCGGCGACGGTGTGCATCAGGTCAAGGTGGCCCAGGCCGCCGGGATGGAGAGCCCGTCCCTGGTGCGTCTGTTGGACCAACTGTGCAATTCCGGCTACGTGTGCCGCACCGAAGACATCCACGACCGCCGCGCCAAGGCCTTGAGCCTCACCGAGCGTGGCCGCGAGCTGGTGCAGGCGGTGGAGGAACAGTTGGTGCGCCTGCGCCGCGAGGTGCTGGCGACGATCGATCCCGATGACCTGGAAGCTGCGCTGCGTGTACTGCGGGCCTTCGAAGGCGCCAATCAACATCCCATGGTTGTGAGTTCTTGAACGGATTTTTTACCGGCATGCCGCCGGCCAAGGATTGGTTCTACGGCGTAAGGACATTCGCCGCTTCAATGATCGCGTTGTACATCGCCATGCTGATGCAAATGCCGCGTCCGTATTGGGCGATGGCCACGGTGTATATCGTTTCCAGCCCGTTTGTCGGCCCTACCAGTTCCAAGGCGCTGTACCGGGCGGTCGGTACCTTCATGGGCGCCGCCGCTGCGGTGTTTTTTGTGCCGATGTTTGTGCAGACGCCTTACGTGTTAGTGGTGGTGATCGCGCTGTGGACCGGGATTCTGCTGTTCCTGTCCCTGCACCTGCGCACCGCCAACAGCTATGCGCTGATGCTGGCCGGCTACACCTTGCCGCTGATCGCCCTGCCGGTGGTGGATAACCCGCTGGCGGTGTGGGATGTGGCCGAAGCGCGGACTGAAGAAATCTTCCTTGGCATTGCCGTGGCGGCCGTGGTCGGTGCGATGTTCTGGCCGCGACGCCTGGCGCCGGTGTTCGATGACTCGGTAAGCAAGTGGTTTGCCGACGCGCAGGTCTACAGCCGGCGCTTCCTCAGCCGCAACGTCCAGCCCGAAGAAATCAGCACCCTGCGCGGCGGCATGGTTGCCACCTTCAACACCCTGGAATTGATGATCGGCCAGTTGCCCCATGAGGGCTCGCGGCCGCAAACGGTGCGCAACACCAAGGAGCTGCGCGGGCGGATGATCCACCTGCTGCCGGTGATCGATGCCCTCGACGACGCCGTGTACGCCTTGGAACATCGCGCGCCGGAATTGCTCGACCGCTTCACACCGTTGCTGACCGCCGCCAACGAGTGGCTGGTCAGCACGCAAAAGGACGCGCCCCTCGAACGCTGGCGTGTTCTGCGCGACCAGATCGAAGCCCTGCAACCCGATGCCGACGCCCTGGATGACCGCCACCAGTTGCTGTTCTCCAACGCCCTGTATCGCCTCGGCGAGTGGGTGGATCTGTGGCAAGACTGCCGCAGCCTGCAAGCCGCCATCCAGTGCGAAAGCCAGGACAGCTGGCGCGCGGTCTACCGCCACTGGCGCCTGGGCCGGCTGACACCGTTCCTCGACCGTGGCCTGATGTTCTACTCGGCGTTTTCCACCGTCACCGCGATCATCGTCGCCTCGGTGCTGTGGATCCTGTTGGGCTGGACCGACGGTGGCAGTGCAGTGATCCTGGCGGCGGTGGCCTGCAGCTTCTTCGCTTCGATGGACGACCCGGCGCCGCAGATCTACCGGTTCTTTTTCTGGACGGCGATGTCGGTGCTGTTCGCCAGCCTCTACCTGTTTCTGGTGCTGCCCAACCTGCATGATTTCCCGATGCTGGTGCTGGCGTTTTCGGTGCCCTTTATCTGCATCGGCACGCTGACGGTACAGCCGCGCTTCTACCTCGGCATGCTGCTGACGCTGGTCAACACCTCGTCGTTCATCAGCATCCAGGGTGCCTACGACGCGGACTTCCTGGCCTTCGCCAACTCCAACCTGGCGGGCCCGGTGGGCTTGTTGTTCGCCTTTGTCTGGACCCTGATTGCCCGGCCGTTCGGCGCTGAGCTTGCGGCCAAGCGCCTGACCCGTTTCAGCTGGCGCGACATCGTCACCCTGACCGAGCCTGCGACCCTGGCCGAACACCGCAAGATGGGCGTGCAAATGCTCGACCGCCTGATGCAACACCTGCCGCGCCTGGCCATGACCGGCCAGGACACCGGCATCGCCCTGCGGGAAGTGCGGGTGGCGCTGAACCTGCTGGACCTGCTGGCGTACTCGCCGCGCATCCTCGGGGTGCCGCGTGTGTTGTTGAACCAGGTGGTGGAAGGCGTCGGCGGTTACTTCAAGGCCTGCCTCAAGGCCGGTGAACGTCTGCCGGCCCCCAGCGGTCTGCTGATGACCCTCGACCGTACCCGCCGCGCCCTCAACGGCCAGGGCCTGCAAGGCGAGGACGAAACCCGCCTGCATTTGTTGCACGCCCTCAGCGGCTTGCGCCTGGCGCTGTTGCCCAGCGTGGAATTTCTTGGCGGCACAGAGATGGAAGCGCCGTTACCCGATGGAGCGCCTTTATGATCGGTGATCTGGATATCAGCGGGGTGTTCCTGCCCACGTTGCTGGTGCTGATGGGCATTACGTATGTGTTGTACCTGGTGGTGCACGGGCTGTTGACCCGCGTCCACTTCTATCGCCTGGTCTGGCACCGGGCATTGTTCAATGTGGGTCTCTACGCTCTGTTGCTGGGCGCAGTGGATTCACTCAGTCGATACCTCATGACATGAAAAAACCTTTTTTGACCATTGGCCGTGTAGTCCTGACGTTACTGGTGGTGACCTTCGCCTGCGTCGTGGTGTGGCGCATGGTGATGTACTACATGTTCGCGCCGTGGACCCGTGACGGCCACATCCGTGCCGACATCGTGCAGATCGCCCCGGACGTGTCCGGGTTGATCCAGCAAGTGGACGTGCGCGACAACCAGTTGGTGGTGCGCGGCCAGGTGCTGTTCTCCGTCGACCAGGATCGCTTCAAGCTGGCCCTGCGCCAGGCCCAGGCCGCCGTGGCCGACCGTCAGGAAACCCTGGCCCAGGCCGTGCGCGAGAACAAGCGTAACCGTGGCCTCGGCAACCTGGTGGCCAGCGAGCAACTGGAAGAAAGCCAGTCCCGCGTCGCCCGTGCCCAATCGGCCCTGGCCGAGTCGCAAGTGGCGGTGGATGCCGCGCAACTCAACCTGGACCGCTCGGTGATCCGCAGCCCGGTGGACGGCTACATCAACGACCGTGCGCCGCGTAACCAGGAGTTCGTGACCGCCGGGCGTCCGGTGTTGTCGGTGGTGGACAGCAACTCCTTCCACATCGACGGCTACTTTGAAGAGACCAAGCTCGACGGCATTCACGTCGGCCAGAGCGTCGACATCCGCGTGATCGGCGACAACGCTCGCCTGCGCGGGCATGTGCAGAGCATCGTCGCCGGTATCGAAGACCGTGACCGCACCAGCGGCTCCAACCTGCTGCCCAACGTCAACCCGGCGTTCAGCTGGGTGCGCCTGGCCCAGCGGATTCCGGTGCGCATCGCCTTTGACGATGTGCCGGCGGACTTCCGCATGATTGCCGGGCGCACCGCCACCGTGTCGATCATCGACGACCAACCCAAGTCGGAGAACAAGCCATGAAACGGCTTTTAGCAACCGCCGGGCTGGGGTTGTTGCTGTCGGCCTGCCAAGTGGTGGGGCCCGATTACAAGCTGCCGGACAGGGCGGCCGTGAACCGCGGTGACCTTCAGGGCCAGTTGGCCGGGGAGGGCAGCAATGTGGTGTCGGCGCCGGTACCGGCGGACTGGTGGAAGCTCTACCAGGACCCGCGCCTGGATAAGCTGGTGGAGCAGGCCATGGCCTCCAACACCGACCTGCGGGTGGCTGCGGCCAACTTGCAGCGCTCGCGCTATCAGGTGCAGCAAGCCGAATCGGCCGGCGGCTGGAGTGCCGGCGCCAAGGCCGAAGCCCAGCGCCTGCAAGAGTCGGGTGAGGCCTATTTGCTGACGGAAAAAGTCCCGGTGGCGAATATCGGCAGCGCGAGCATCAGCACCTCCTATCAATTCGATTTGTTCGGCACCTTGCAGCGCGGCATTGAAAGCTCCCAGGCCACTGCCGATGCGGCCCAGGCGGCGTCCGATATCGCCCGTATCACCCTGGTGGCGGACGTGGTGCGCTCCTACACCCAGGTGTGTGCGGCCAACGAAGAGCTGGCGATCGCCAACGAGTCCCTCGACCTGCAAGCCCAGAGCACGCACCTGACCCAGCGCCTGCGGGATGCCGGGCGCGGTGATGAAACCCAGGTCACCCGTTCGCAAACCCAATACAAATCCTTGCGCGCCGAAATGCCGCGCTATGAAGCACTGCGCCAGGCCGGGCTGTTCCGCCTGTCGATGTTGCTGGCCAGGCCGCTGGATCAACTGCCGGCCGGCACTGCCCAATGCGCCGAACTGCCGCACATCGCGCAGTTGTTGCCGGTGGGCGATGGCGCCACGCTGCTCAAGCGTCGCCCTGACGTGCGCCAGGCCGAACGCCAACTGGCGGCGGCCACCGCGCGCATCGGTGTGGCCACCGGCGCGCTGTACCCGGACATCAGCATCGGCGCCACCGTGGGCACCGTCGGCATCCTGGATGACCTCGGCACCCCGGCCACCAACCGTTGGGGCTTTGGCCCGCTGATCAGCTGGACGCTGCCGACCAACGGCGCCCGCGCCCGCATCCACGAAGCCGAAGCCGCGACCCAGGGCGCCCTGGCGCACTTCGACGGGGTGGTGCTCAACGCTATCCGTGAAACCCAGACCGGCCTGGCGCAATACACCGCGCAACTGCAACGCCGCGATGCCCTGGCGGATGCCGGCGCGTCGGCCAAAGAGGCGGCGGAGCAGACGCACCGGTTCTTCCAGGCCGGCCGCGCGTCGTTCCTGGCCGACCTGCAAGCTACCCGCACCTACACCGACGTGCGGGCGCAACTGGCCGCGGCGAACACCCAGGTTGCCATGAGCCAGATCGATTTGTTCCTGGCCCTGGGCGGCGGCTGGGAAAGTGGACGAACGCAAGCCACACAAGCCAGCAAACCCTGAGCTGATTGCTATGCTTTGACAGGCGGACTTACGTGATGGTCCGCTGGTCACTGCTCGCGTTTGCTCATGGGGATTCCAATAATGAAAAACCCTTATGCTCCCGCTTTCTGGTGCGTGTTCTTCGCACTGGTGTTGCTATCGGCGACTTACTTCTACGGCATCATGCTGGCCCATCAAATCGACAAGGCCATGGTGTTCCTCGACAGCGCCAGCGCGCTGATCGCGGTGCTGTCCATCGGCGTGGTGGCCTGGGCCTCCTACCAGGGCCAGCGAATCAAGCGAAGACTGCTCGAACAAGGCAAGACCCGCGTGGCGATCTGGGATACCAAGGTTGCCCTGCGCCGGGTCGAGACGGTGTTCGACCGCTACTTCTGGGGCAGCTACTGGCAGCCGGGGCGCACGTTCCAGGAAGTCATGGGCGAACTGACCGGCACACCGCTGGAAAAAAGCCTCGAAGCCCTGAAAAAACAATGCGTGATGCTTGATCGGCAAGTCGCCGACGGACGGCATTGGCTGAATAACGCCCGGGAATTATCCGACGTGGCCACTGCGATGGCGCGGGAGCGTTACCAGCTGGATTTTTATGATCCCAAGTCGGATACGCCGGGCAATGCGGTGATTCACCGTGAGTTTGAGGTGCTGGTGTATACGTGGACGGCACGGCTGAAGAGCTTTGACCATCAACTCGATGAGATCGAAACCGAGTATTCCTGAAATCTGTGGTGTCTGTACTGACGCCTTCGCGAGCAAGCCCGCTCCCACATTCGACTGMRTTCCAWMKWTGGAAYKCASTCGAATGTGGGAGCGGGCTTGCTCGCGAAGGCACTTTACCGTTCAGCGCTGAAGTCTGCGCCTATTGAAAAATTGGGCTGCATACGCCAGCCAATGCTAATCTTCTCCGGATTTCGGCGGGCTTGAGCCGACACCCTTCGGGGTTCAGGGAAGACAGCCCACTTCACAGGATTTGATCAGGTCACTACATGAATAAGCCAGCAGTCGTTCTCTTGGGTATCGTCGTCGCCATTGGTGCAATCAGCGCAGGCGGTGCCTGGTACACCGGCAAGCAACTGGAGCCGGTGCTGCAAACCGCCATCCAGGACGCCAACAAGGAACTGCAGACCTCCATGGCCGGTGTCGACGGCACTGTGACCCTCGAACTGGTCTCCCTCGACCGTCAGCTGTTCAGCAGCACCGCCCACTATCGCCTCAAGGCCCAGGGCGCGGTGTTCGGCGAAAATCATCAGGACACCGAACTGCTGTTCGTCGACCATATCGAACACGGCCCGCTGCCGTTCTCGCGCCTGGTGTCGCTGAAGTGGCTGCCGGTCATGGCCACCAGTCACTACGAACTCGAGAAAAACCCCACCACCGAAAAATGGTTCGCTGCCAGCAAGGACGTGTCGCCCCTCAAAGGCGTGGCCAACATCGGCTATGACCGCTCGGTGACCGGCAACGTTGAACTGCTGCCCCTGGAACTCAAGGACGACAAGTCGGCCGTGAGCTTCTCCGGCGCCAACCTCGACTTCGACTCCACCGCCGAAGGCAAGAAGGTCAAGGCCAGCGGCTACATGGACAGCCTCAAGGTCTCGGTTGTCGATGCCAACAACGCCAAGCTGGATGCGGAGCTGAGCGGCCTGACCATCGCCAGCAACCTGGAAAAAACCACCTTCGGTTTCTACACCGGGCAAAACACCGTCGAGCTGACCAACACCAAGGTCACCTTCGGCCCGCAGCAAGCAGTGCTGACTCTCAAGAACTTTGAGCAGAAAGACAGCAGCGAAACCAAGGACAACAACCTGGCCGGCCGCGTCGACTACAAGATCGACGAGATCGGTTACCAGGGCAAGCCAGTGGGTTCGGCGGCCATGGCCGTCAGCATGAAGAACGTCGACATCCCGTCGATGCTGGTACTGACCAAGCTCTACCAGGAAAAAGTACAGCCGGCCCAGGCCGCTGCCGCTGCTGGCCAGCCCGTGCCTGAGCTGCAACTGACCGAAGCCGAGCAGACCCTGGCCCAGGCCAACGTCGACCAACTGCTGGCTGCCAAGCCGCAAGTGGCGGTAGAAAACCTGTCGCTGAAAACCACCAATGGCGAGAGCCGCTTCAACCTGGTGGCGGACTTCGCCAAGCCGTCGAGCATGGACCTGCCGCCGGTTGAACTGGGCAAGCAAATCGTTGCGCTGCTGGACGCCAACCTGACCCTGTCCAAGCCGATGATCCAGGACGTTGCCGGCCTGCAGGCGCAGATCGGTGGTGTGACCGATCCGAAAGCCATCGAGCAGCAATCCCAGATGGCCAGCGAGATGATCAGCGGCATGGCCGTGGGTACTCAACTGGCGACCCTGGTGGGTACCGATATCGTGTCCAAGCTGCACTACGCCAACAATGAAGTGACCTTCAACGGCCAGAAAATGACCGTCGAGCAATTCATTGGTTTTGTGCTGGGCAAGTTCGGCGCGGTCAGCGGCGCTCAATAAGACTCGGCTCAAAATGATGTAGGCCAATTCTGAACAATTGTTCTGAATTGGCCTTTTTTGTACCCCCCTCAAGGATATTGCGCCCCGGGAAAGCTTGGCCGCGTCATCAGATGCCGGCCGCCTGGAGTGTCGTGCAGGTGAACTTATCGCTACAGCTTTCCCTGGTGAGGAAGCTGACGACATGTCGCGTAATATTCATCCGTTTATCCGCCTGGCCCTGTGCAGCCAACTGCTCTGGCCCGTCGTGGCATCGGCCGATGCGGCCTATGATTCGCTGATCAACCAGGCCCGCAGTGGCAACTATGGTCCGGCCCTCAACCTGTTGCGCCAAATGCCCACCGAGCGCCAGACGCCGGGGCAGGTCAGCGATCACCTGTTGATTGCCAGCTGGGCGCGCCAGGACGCCGAGGTGCTGACGGTCTACGAGGCCCAGGGCCGCTCACGCACCCTCACCACCCAGGCGCTGGCCACCGTCGCCCGCACCTATCGCAACCAGCAGCGTTGGGAACCGGCAATTGCCGTGTATCGCCAGGCGTTGCTGCGCGAGCCGAATAACCCGGACCTGCAACTCGGCCTGGCCCTGACCCAGGCGGACGCCGGCCAGACCGCTGAAGCGGTGCAGCGCACCCGCGCCCTGGTGGCCGCCAAGCCCGACGACGCCGACCGCCGCATGGCCCTGGGTTACGCACTGACCCGTGCCGGTTCTACCTATGACGCGCTGTTCGAATTCGACCAGGCGTTCATGCGTGCCGGCAACAAACCTGAAGTCGCCCGCGAATACATCGTCGCCCTGCAACGTGCGCGCCTGCCGGAACCGGCCCTGCGCCTCGCTGCCCGGCGCCCTGGCCTGTTGGACCCGGTCACCCAACGCCGCCTCGAAGGCGACCTGGCCGCCGAGCGCGTGCGCATGGCCGAGTTCGCGACCCGCAGTGAAAAAGAGCGCTACGTCATCGCCGACCGTGCCCTCAAGGATTACGACCAACTGCTCACCACCTGGACACCGGATGCCAACGCCCATGATGACGTGGTGCGCTGGCGCATCGACCGTCTGGGCGCGCTGAAAGCCCGGGCGCGCACCGCCGAGGTGATCCGCGACTACGAAGTGCTGAAGGGCGAAAGCGTGCAACTGCCGACCTACGCCCTGCGCTGGGTCGCTGCCGCCTACCTCGACCAGCGCCAGCCGGAAAGGGCCGCGCCGCTGTATCGCCAGGCACTGGCGGCAAGCGATGCGGACGCCGGCGATCACGTCGAAGACAGCACCGCGCTGTTCTACGCCCTGCTCGAAAACGATCAAGTGGTGGAAGCCCGCGAAGTCGCCGACAACCTGGCGAGCACCCAGAAACCCCGGGTCGAGCTCAAGGGCTTGCCCATCGGCAACCCCAACGACGCCTGGATGGACGCCCAACAATTGGCCGCCCAGGCCGGCACCTATGGCGCCGACCTGCCCGCCAGCGAAAAAGGCCTGGAAGCCCTGGTGCAACAGGCCCCGGGCAATATCGGCCTGCGCCTGGCCCAGGCCGATATGTACCGTGCCCGCGACTGGCCACGGCGCGCCGAAAACACCCTCAAGGAAACCGAAGCCCAGGCCCCGCGCGACATCGGCCTGGAGGTTTCCCAAGGCCACACTGCCCTCGATCTGCAGGAATGGCGTCAGCTCGATGCACTCACCGATGACGTGGTCGACCGCGCCCCGGACAACCGCCAGGTACAGCGCCTCAGCCGCCTGCGGGATGTGCACGACATGGCCGAATTGCGCGTCGAGGCCTACACCGGCAAAAGCAACGGCGGCGGCGATAACGGCGCGGGCGCGGTGTCCGGCAGCCGCGATTTCGGCATCGAAACCTTGCTCTACAGCCCGCCCATCGATGAAGACTGGCGCGTGTTCGGCGGGGCCGGCTACGCCACCGCCGATTTCGAAGAAGGCACCGGCCAACACCGTTGGCAGCGCCTCGGTGTAGAGCGGCGCACCCGCGACATGACCCTCGAAGCCGAGGTCTCCAACCACTCCTACGGCTTTGGCGACAAGCAGGGCGCACGCATCGCGATTGCCCGGGACATCAATGACCAATGGCAGTACGGCGGTAGCCTCGACTACCTCTCCGCCAGCACTCCGTTGCGGGCGCTGAATGCCGACATTACTGCCAACGGCGGCAGCGGTTTTATCCGCTGGCGCGCCAACGAAAGCCGCGAATGGAAACTGGCCCTGAGCCCGTCCCATTTCAGCGACGGCAACAACCGTCTCGAAGCACTGCTCACCGGTCGCCAGGGCGTGTACAGCTCGCCGGGGGTGCAAGTCGACCTGGGCCTGGAAGTCGGCACCAGCCGCAACACCAAGGAAGACACGCCGTACTTCAACCCGCGCTCGGACTTCAGCGTGCTGCCCACGGCCACCGTCAACCACGTGCTCTACCACCGCTACGAAACCCAGTGGAGCCAGCAGTTCCAGGTGGGGGCGGGCACCTACAGCCAGCGCGACTACGGTACCGGCGGCGTTGCACTGGTGGGCTACGGCCAGCGGTTTCGCTGGAACGACGTGCTCGAAACCGGCGCCAACCTCAGCTGGATCAGCCGACCTTATGACGGTGAGCGCGAAAGCGACCTGCGCCTGATCGTCGACCTCACCTACCGCTTCTAGAAGAGTCCGATCATGCCTGTCTTGTCCCGTTGCCTGTTGGCCCTGGGGTTAATGCTGAGCAGCGCTTGCGCCCAGCAACCCGCACCTTTCACCCCACCCGCCGAGCGGCTCAAGCCTGCCAGCGAAGCGGCGTGGCCGAAGAACCATTTCCTCGGTATCGCCTACCACGACATCGAGGACCGCGACCCCGATCAGGCTGTCGTGGCCGTGCGCACCGAACGTTTGATCGAGCAGTTGGCGTGGCTGCGGGAAAACGGCTACCAGCCCGTCACCGTCGACCAGATTTTGGCGGCCCGCAACGGCGGCCCGGAGTTGCCGGCGAAGGCGATTATGCTCAGTTTCGATGACGGCTACGCGAGCTTCTACACCCGTGTGATGCCGATCCTGCGCAGCTACAACTGGCACGCGCTGCTGGCGCCGGTGGGTTCGTGGGTGGATACGCCGCTGAACCAGCCGGTGGATTTCGCCGGTACACCTCGGCCGCGTTCGGACTTCCTGACCTGGCAGCAGGTGCGCGAAATCGCCCAGTCCGGCCTGGTGGAAATCGCCGCGCACACCGACG
This sequence comes from Pseudomonas sp. Colony2, assembly GCF_019382755.1. NCBI lineage: Bacteria > Pseudomonadati > Pseudomonadota > Gammaproteobacteria > Pseudomonadales > Pseudomonadaceae > Pseudomonas > Pseudomonas sp. Colony2. Next base: position 167,198 of record NZ_CP080030.1, read on the forward strand.
CCAATCACAAGGGCGTGCTGGCCAACCCACAAGGCAACCTGCAACCGGCCGCCACCACCCGACGCTTTGACCCGGCGACCCATCGCTACGAAACCGAAGCCCAGTTCCAGGCGCGGATGCGCACCGACGTGACGGCGATCTCCAACAAGATCCGCGCCGTCACCGGCACGGCGCCGCGCGTGTGGGTGTGGCCTTACGGCGCTGCCGATGGCACCTCGCTGGCGGTGGTGGGCGAGCAGGGTTACCAGATGGCCCTGACCCTGGAAGACGGTCTCGACAGCCTCGGCAACCTGATGAGCAGCCCGCGCTTCCTGGTGGCCTCCGACCCGGACAGCGAACACTACGCCAACGCCATCGTCGCGACCCAGACTGAAGCCCCGCTGCGGGTGCTGCATGTGGACCTGGACAACGTCTACGACCCGGACCCGGAACAGCAGGTGCGCAACCTCGACAAACTGATCCAGCGCGTGGTCGACATGGGTGCCAGCACCGTGTTCCTGCAGGCGTTCGCCGACCCCAAGGGCGATGGCCTGGTGCGTTCGCTGTACTTCCCCAACCGCCATTTGCCGGTGCGCGCCGACCTGTTCAACCGCGTCACCTGGCAACTGCGCACCCGGGCCCACGTGAACGTATTTGCCTGGATGCCGGTGCTCAGTTTCGCCCTCGATTCGAAGCTGCCCCGCGTTACCCGTTGGGACCCGCAAACCGGCGAGGTCGCCATCGACCCGGACCAGTACCAGCGCCTGTCGCCGTTCGATCCGAAAGTGCGGCAGGTCATCGGTGAGATCTACGAAGACTTGGCCCGCACCAGTGCCATCGACGGCGTGCTGTTCCACGACGACGCGGTGCTGTCGGACTTCGAAGACGCCAGCCCGCTGGCGCTCAAGGCCTACGCCGCCAATGGCCTGCCGGACACCATCGAAGCCCTGCGCGCCGACCCTGCGGTGATGCAGCGCTGGACGCGTTTCAAGAGCCGCTACCTGATCGACTTCACCCATGAGCTGACGGCCAAGGTCCGCAAGCTGCGCGGCCCGCAGGTGCAGACCGCACGCAATATCTTCGCCGAACCGATGCTCAACCCGGGCAGCGAAGCCTGGTTCGCGCAGAACCTTGACGACTTCCTCACCAGCTACGACTGGACTGCGCCGATGGCCATGCCGCTGATGGAAGGCCAGGACCTCAAGGGCTCCAACGCCTGGCTGGAAAAGCTCGTGGCCACCGTCAAGGCCCGCCCCGGCGCGCTGCAACGCACAGTCTTCGAGTTGCAAGCCAAGGACTGGCGCACCTCGGCCGCCCCCGATCTGGACGGTGCACAAATGGCCGAGTGGATGGGCGTGCTCAAGCGTCAGGGCGTGACCAGTTTTGGCTACTACCCCGACAACTTCCTGGAGAATTCGCCGGATCTGAAAACCGTGCGTCCGGCCCTTTCCAACCAGTGGAATCCTTGACTCATGTTCGACAGAATCCTCGCGCTTATCGTCTTGTCATTGGTATTGGGTGTGCCCCTTGGGCTGATCTTTTTGGTCACCGGGCAGTTCCTGATGGACTTCGTCTTCTTCTATCCACTGTTCATGTCCGGCTTGTGGATCGCCGGCGGCCTGTACTTCTGGCTGCACTGGGAGCGCCACTGGCCGTGGGCGGATGACACCCCCGCGCCGGTACTCGCCGGTGAGCCGCTGATCTCGATCCTGATCCCTTGCTACAACGAAGGCGACAACGCCGCCGAAACCATCGGCGCCGCGTTGGCCCAGCAATACCGCAACATCGAAGTGATCGCGATCAACGATGGCTCCAGCGACAACACCGCCGCCGTGCTCGATGCGTTGGCCCTGAAAGAGCCGCGCCTGCGGGTGCTGCACCTGGCGCAAAACCAGGGCAAGGCCGTGGCGCTGCGCATGGGCGCAGTGGCGGCGCGCAGCGAATACCTGGTGTGCATCGACGGCGATGCGTTGCTCTCGCCGAACACCGCGGCGTACCTGGTGGCGCCGATGCTCGACAACCCGCGCCTCGGTGCCGTCACCGGCAACCCGCGCATTCGCACGCGCTCCACCTTGATCGGCCGGGTGCAGGTGGGCGAGTTCTCTTCGATCATCGGCTTGATCAAGCGCACCCAGCGGGTCTTCGGGCGGATCTTCACCGTCTCCGGCGTGGTGGTGGCGTTTCGGCGGGCGGCTCTGGACCGGGTCGACTACTGGAGCACCGACATGATCACCGAAGACATCGACGTGAGCTGGAAGCTGCAACTGGACCACTGGAGCATCTTCTACGAGCCCCGCGCGCTGTGCTGGATCCTGATGCCGGAAACCCTCGGCGGCCTGTGGAAGCAACGCCTGCGCTGGGCCCAGGGCGGTGCTGAAGTGCTGTTCAAAAATATTCGTGGCATCTGGCAATGGCGCCATCGCTACCTGTGGCCGCTGCTGTTCGAGTACTGCCTGTCCACCGGTTGGGCCTTCACCTTTTTGCTCTCGGTGATTTTCTGGGCCGTGGGCAAAGTGGTGACGCTGCCCGCCGCCATCGCCGTCGACTCGCTGATGCCGCCGGCCTTCACCGGCCTGCTGCTGGCGGTGGTGTGCCTGGTGCAGTTCGCGGTGAGCATCATGATCGACCGGCGCTATGAAAAGGGCCTGTGGAAAACCCTGTTCTGGACCGTCTGGTACCCGTTGGTGTTCTGGCTGGTGAGCCTGTTCACCACCCTGGTCAGCTTCCCCAAAGTGCTGTTCCGCCAACACCAGAAACGCGCGCGCTGGGTCAGCCCGGATCGCGGAATCAAAGCCCCCACTACGGATGTGCAACCATGAACCTGATCCGAACCCAACAGCGCCCGGTGATGTGGGCCATCGACGTATTCCTGACCCTGCTGGCCTGGGCCGGGCTGATTATCCTGCTGGTGCGCGGGCTGGTGCCGATGCTCGACAGCCACGGCGGCCCGCGGATCGATGCGCCGATTTTCGCGGCGCTGGATACCTTGCAGATCTACCTGTGGATTGCCGTCTTCAACGCGATGGTACTGATCAGTTGGGCACGCTACCAGCAGCGACGTGGCAAGCACTTTGCCCAGCGGCGCTCGGCGGCCAAGGCCTTGAGCGACCAGCATTTGAGCGACAGCTTCAGCCTGGGGGAAGGTGACCTGGAGCAACTGCGCCGCCCGGGTGTGCTGGTGATTCATAACGACCACGAAGGGGGTGTGCAGGAAGTGACAGCCCATGTGTCCCGGCATGTGGAGCGGCCAGGGTTGAAGTTGGTGGCGGGGCAGGAGCGGACCAAGGAGGTTGGTTAACCGGGATATCGAAAAATGGGATCCAATTCACAAAATAACCGCGAACTTTTCTCATCTTTTGGCTACTAACCAGTCTTGATACCGCATTGATGGCCAAGTAATGGCAATTGTAAGCGCCACCATTGGATGTGTATCAAAACTGTTACCGCTTGTCGGAATAAAAATTCCAATTGCAAGCAATTAAACGTTGCATGATTTATTTATTGTTAATAATCAGCAACTTATATGCCTGTTAAACATAACTTCCCACTAAGCCAGAATCTTGGCCCACCGGAAGTTCGATGTTAGTTTGCCGGCCCCCGCTTTTTCGACGGATCGAACATGTCTTTATTATTGCCACGGACTCGGCTGCTGCTGGGCGTTTGCCTGCTGACTTGCTTCGCACTCAATAGTGCGACGGCTGCGCCCACGCCTGGCGATCAGGACCTGATCCGCGACCGGCAAAACCGTCTGCTGGAAGAACAGCGCCGGCGCCTTGAAGACCTCAAGGAACTGCCCGGCAAAGAAGCCAAGCCCGAAGCGCCTGCCACCCCGGCCGACACCCGTTGCTTCCCGATCAAAGACATCGAACTCAAGGGTGCCGACAGCCTGCCTGCACCGGACCGCGAGCGCCTGCTCAAGCCGTATATCGGCCAGTGCCTGGGCGTCTCCCAGCTCAACCAAGTGCTCAAGTCGATCACCGACTACTACATCGACAAAGGCATGGTTACCAGCCGTGCTTACTTGCCGCAGCAGGACCTTTCCACCGGCCACCTCCAGGTGTTGGTGGTGGAAGGCAAGCTCGAAGGCTTGAAGGGCGCCGACGGCAGCAACCTGTCCCCGCGCGAGCTGGCCATGGCCTTCCCCGGCAAGGTCGGCGAGCAGCTCAACCTGCGGGAAATCGAGCAGTTGGTGGACCAGTTGAATCGCTTGCCGTCCAAGCAGGCGCAAATGGAACTGACCCCCGGCAGCCAAGTGGGCGGCAGTGAAGTGCAGGTCAGGAACGTCCCGCAGAAGCCCTGGCGCGCCAGCCTGTCGCGCAATAACGACGGGCAGAAAAGTACCGGCGAACAGCAGTGGGGCGCCGGCCTTGAGTGGGACAGCCCCCTGGGCCTGGCCGACCAGTTGGTGTTGCGCGGTGGCCACGATGGCGTCAGCGACCATCAGAAAACCTCGAAAAACAGCATGCTGTATTACAACGTGCCGTGGGGCTGGTGGAACTTCAGCTACACCTACAGCGAGAGTGATTACCGCACCTTTGGCGTAACCAACGACTTTAAATTCAAGCAGAACGGCGACAACGAAAACCACCAACTGCGCGCCGAGCGGGTGATCCATCGTGACGACGTGAGCAAGACCTCGGTGAACGTCGGCCTGTCGCACCTGCGCACCAACAACTACATCCTCGACGTGCGCACCGAGCCCAGCAGCAACCGCCTCAGTGAACTGCAACTGGGCATCAACCACGGCCGCCGCATCGGCAATGCCTTCGTCAACCTCGACCTGGGCATGCAGAACGGTATCGGCGCCTTCGATGCCCAAGCTGAAAACGAGCGCGATCAGTACGGCAATCGCCTGCCCAACGCGCGCTACCGCAAATACACCGCCACCGTCAGCTACTTGCAGCCGTTCACGCTATGGGGTGAGTCGTTCAGTTTCTCCAGCCTGGCCACCGGCCAACGCAGTGAAGACATTCTGTTTAGCCCCCAGCGCATGAGCCTCGGCGGCTCGGCCTCGGTGCGCGGTTTCAAAGACCAGCAGCTCACCGGCGACAGCGGCGGCTACTGGCGCAACGACGTGCGCTGGGCGCGCCCGGTGACCTGGGACTGGATGCGCCCGGCCTTTGCCGAATACGGCGCCAGCGTCGGCTACGACCAGGGTGTGATCAGCAATGGCCGCTACAACGACAACGTGCACGGCCGGGTCTCGAGCAACTCGCTGGAGCTGTTCGCCCGTGGCAAATACGTCAGCACCAGCGTGACCTTTGCCCATTCCCTGGAACGCCCGGCAGTGATGAGCGAGCGCGAAGCGCCGATCTACTTCCGCATGGATTTCTTCCTGTAATTCAACGCCCCGTTACATCGAGAATATGACAATGGATGTTCGCCACTTTGCCTTCCTGGCCCGCCAACCTTCTGCTGCGCTGAAACCGCGAGACTCGTTCTTCGGCCTGCCCAAGCGCGGTTTGGTGCTGATCCTGGCCAACGCGCTGTTCTGGCAGCCGCTGCTGGCTCAGGCCGGAGGCATTGTGGTCAGTGCGCCGGGCACCACCGTCGGCCAGGCCGGCAATGGCGTACCGGTGGTGAACATCGCCACCCCCAATGGCAGTGGCTTGTCCCATAACCAATTCAAGGACTACAACGTCGGCCCCAACGGCGTGATCCTCAACAACGCCAACGGCCCCATGACGAACACCCAGCTGGGTGGCTACATCGTCGGCAACCCCAACCTCAAGGGCGGCGCGGCCAGCGTCATCCTCAACGAAGTCAACGGCGGCAGCCCCAGCCAACTGCGCGGCTACACCGAAGTGGCGGGCCAGTCGGCCAAGGTCATCGTCGCCAACCCGTACGGCGTCACGTGCAGCGGTTGCGGCTTTATCAACACCCCCAACGTGACCCTCACCACCGGCAAACCGGTGCTCGACGCCAGCGGCCAGTTGCAGCGCTACCAGGTTGACGGCGGCGCCGTGACCATCGACGGCGAAGGCTTGAATGCCAGCAACGTCGACCGCTTCGAAATCATCACCCGCTCGGCCAAGATCAATGCGCAGATCAACGCACGAGAATTGACCGTCATTGCCGGGCGTAACGACGTCGATGCCAACAGCCTGAAAGCCACCGCGCGCGCCGATGACGGCAGCGCAAAGCCCGAGCTGGCCATCGATTCCTCGGCATTGGGCGGCATGTACGCCGGTGCGATCAAACTGGTGGGCACCGAGGCCGGCGTAGGGGTGAAACTCGACGGTACGCTGGCCGCCAGTGGCGGCGATATCCAGCTGGATGCCAACGGGCGCCTGAGCATGGCGCAGACGGCGACCACCGGTAACCTCAAGGTCACCGCGCAGAACGTGAACCTGACCGACAAGGTCTACGCCGCCGGCAATGTGCAGGTGAGCAGTGCTGAAGAACTGGTCAACCAGAAGAGCCTGGCCGCTGGCCAACGCATCGAACTCAACGCCACCACCGTCACCAACCCGGGCATCATCGAAGCAGGCGTGCAGGCCGATAACAGCCGCAATGCCACCGGCGATGTGGTGGTGAATACGCAAACCCTGAACACCAGCGGCAACGTCCTGGCCAGCCGCTCGCTGAGCGCCACGGCCACCCGGGAACTGAACAACCAGGGCGCAGTGATCCAGGGTAAAACCGTCACGCTGAACAGTGCCAGACTGACCAACCAGGGCGCCACCGCGCGGGTGTATGGCGAGCAAGCGCTGGCGATCAACGCGCCGGCCATCGTCAACCTCGGCGGGCTGATTCGCTTCGGTGCCGATCAGGCGGCAACGCTGCAAACCGATTCGCTGGATAACCGCCAGGGCCATATCCAGGTCGCGGGCGGCAGCTTGACGCTCAACAGCGGCACGCTGAATAACACCGGCGGGCAGATTGTCGCGGGCAACCTCGGTGTGACAGCGGACACGATCAACAACCAGAACGGTTTCCTGGTTGCCGACGCCGTGACGGTCAACGCCGCCCGCCTCGACAACAGTGCCAAGGGCTTGATCAGTGCCGAGAAAGGCGCGCTCAACCTCACCGTCACCAACACCTTCAACAACAGCCAGGGTCATGCCCAGGCTGGCACTGACTTGAACCTGCGCGCCGGTGACGTCGCCAACCAGGACGGCAAGCTGGTGGGTGGGCAACTCACCGCTACCGTCGGCAGCCTCAGCAACAACGACACAGGTGTACTCAGCGCGGATGCCGGCAAGTTGACCTTGACCGTCGCCCAACAGTTGAACAACGCCAAAGGTCACTTGCAGGCCGCCCAGGGCGACATCGAACTGCACGCCGCGAGCCTGGATAACCAGGGCGGCGCCATCATCGGCAAGCAGTTGCTGCTGGATGCGCGAAGCGGGCAGATCGACAACCGCGCCGGGCGTATCGTCGGTGACCAACTGGACGTCCGCGCCGGCAGCCTCGACAACCGCAGTGCCGGGTTGCTGGCCGGTGGTGTGCCGGGTGTGAGCGTGGTGCTGAACGACCAATTGCTCAACACCCAGGGCCGTATTCAAAGTGAGGGTGACCTGCTGCTGACCGGCAAGCGCCTGGGCAACAGCGCCGGGATCCTGCTGGGCAAGGCCCTCACTGTCACCGCGCAAGACCTCGACAACAGCAGCAAGGGCGCGCTGGTCAGCAATGACGGCGACATCACCCTCAACATCAGCAACCTGCTGACCAACACCAACGGTGTGATCGACGCCGCCGAACGCAGTGTGCTGGTCAAGGCCTTGACCACCCTCGACAACCAGGGCGGCACCTTGCGGGGCAAGCGCCTGGATATCGCGGCGCAAACCCTCGACAACGACCAGGGCCAACTCCTGGCCGGCAATCAGGGCGTGAGCTACCGCGGTCAGGACCTGAGCAATCGCCAGGGCATGATCCTCAGCGGTGGCGCGGCGGTCGACCTGACGCTGGGCACCTTGAACAACCAGGGCGGCACCGTGCAGGGCGATAGCTTGACGGTGACAGCCGACAGCGTCGACAACAGCCAAGACGGCACCAAGGCCGGCGCGTTGACCGCCTTGAAGAGCGACCTGCAACTGACGGTCGAGGCCTTGACCAACCGGGGCGGCAAACTGTTCGGCAAGGAGCACGTCACCGTCTCCGGCGCCACCCTGGACAACAGCGCCAACGGCCAGATCAGCGGCAATCAGCTCAGCCTGACCTCGCGTACCCAACTGACCAACCAAGGCGGCCTGATTGAGTCCAACCAGGGCCTGACCTTCAATGGCGGCAACCTCGACAACAGCGCGGGTGGCCAACTGCGGGCGATGGAAGGCGCCAGCAGCACGCTGACGGTCACCGACCAACTGAATAACCAGAACGGCATTCTTGAATTCGGCAGCCAGGCCTTCAGCCTCAGCGCCGGGCATCTGAATAACCAGGCCGGGCAACTGCAGCACGCTGGCACCGGCGTGTTCAGCCTCAATACCAGCAGCCTCAGCGGCAGCCAGGGCAGCATCAATGGCCTGGGCACCGCCGACTGGTCGTTCGGCCGGGTCGATGGCCTCGGCCGTGTGCAACTCAATGAAGCCTTGCACTACACCAGCACCCAGGGCCTGAGCCTCAAGGCCGGCGACCGCCTGGCCAGCGCCAAGGGGCTGATCCTGGATGTCGCCAGCCTGGATAACGCGGGCGAGTTGCTCAGCGACGGTGACCTGACTGTCAACCTGACCGGCGACATGACCAACAGTGGCCGCCTTTCGGCCCAGCAAAAACTGAGCGTGGTCGCCAACAACCTCAGCCAGAACGGCGGGCGTTTGGCCGGCGGCACCACCACCCGCATCACCCTGGGCGGTACGCTGGATAACCTCGGCTACCTCACCGCACGCCAGCAACTCGACATTGCCGCCGCACAGATCAACAACCGCGGCACCCTCGGTTCACAAGGCAACGTCAACCTCAGCGCCAGCAATGGCATCAGCAATAGCGCGGACACGCTGCTGTTCAGCGGCGGCGATCTGACCCTGCGCGGGAACAGCTTCAGCAACCTGTACGGCGACGTCTACAGCAAGGGCAACCTGAGTTTCGCGGCGCTCGATGGCGGCATGGCGGCGGGCTTCAGCAACCTTTCCGGTACGGTTGAAAGCGAAGGCAATATCGGCATCAGTGCGCGGAATGTGGAAAACGCCAAGGCTGAATTCGAGTTGGGCCAGACCGTCACCACCGGCAGCCTCAATTGGCAGTGCGGCCAGCACTGCGGCGGGCACGACTCGTTCAAGCGCGGTCAAATCACCATCAACCAGACCTACCTTGAATCCGCGATCAAGGACTCGGCCTCTGCGCGCCTGGTGGCGGGCAAAGACCTGCTGATCCAGGGCGACAACGTCCAGAACCGCTATAGCCTGCTGGCGGCGAATGGCAACCTGAGCATCACCGCCAACGACCTGCTCAACCAGGGCGCCGCGACTCGCACCGGGCAGAACACCATCGTCATCGGCACCCCGCAGCGCATCGACACCGATGAGTGGGACCGGATGGAATACATCGACGTGCCCGCCTTCAACGCAGCAGTGGCAGCGGGTAATTTCGATGAAGCACGCTTTGAGGTGCTCAAGGCCCGGTCGAGCGACTGGCGTTTCTCCGAACAAAGCAACGTCACCACCTGGACCGACAACGGCGGCCCGGGCTACACCGCGACGATACAGGCCGGTGGCGCGGTCAACCTCAACGTTGCGCGCACCTTGCAAAATGGCACGTTGCACACCAACACCCTGGAGCAACTGACCGGCACCCTCGGTGACGACCAGACCGGCATCCCCGTCGGCGGCATCAACATCAACCTGAGCAAGCACGTCAACGACGCCACCGCCCAGGCGCCAAGCAGCGTATTGCCGGTGACCAGCATCGCGCCCGACGGCCGCTACGTACCCGTGGACTACACCGGCGAGTCCTTCACCCCGGTCGACCCCACCACCGCGCCCGGCTTCCAGTTGCCCAAGGGCGACTACGGCCTGTTCATCAAAAACGCCGACCCCACCAGCCACTACCTGATCGAGACCAACCCGAACCTCACCACTGTGGCGGGCTTCTTCAGCTCCGACTACATGCTCGGCAAGCTCGGCTACAGCCCCGACAACGCCTGGCGTCGCCTGGGTGACGGGCAATACGAGTCACGGCTGATCCGCGATGCCGTGCTGGCGCAAACCGGGCAACGCTTCCTCGCCGGTGGCCTGACCAGCGACTACGACCAGTTCCGCTACCTGATGGACAACGCCCTGGCCAGCAAGGACGCCTTGCGCCTGAGCGTCGGCGTATCCCTCACTGACCAGCAAGTCGGCGCCCTGACCCACGACATCGTGTGGATGGAAAACCGCGTGGTCGACGGCCAGACCGTGCTCGTGCCGGTGCTCTACCTGGCCCAGGCCGACTCCCGCAACGTGCGCGGCAACAGCCTGATCCAGGGCCGCGACCTCAACCTGATGACCGGCGGCGACCTGATCAACGTCGGCACCCTGCGCGCCAGCAACAACCTCTCAGTGGCCAGCAGCGGCAGCCTCTACACCGGCGGCCTGATCGAGGCCGGCAACAACCTCAGCCTGCTGGCCCAGGACAGCATCCGCAATTCCATGGCTGGCGAGATACGCGGCACCCAGGTCAGCCTCACCACCCTGAAGGGCGACATCACCAACGACAACACCGCCATCCAGGTGCGCCAGGGTGCCGGCATGCGCACCCTCACCGACAGCAGCGCCGGCACCATCACCGCCCGCGAAAACCTGGCCATCGACGCTGGCCGCGACCTCACCAACCACGGTGCACTCACCGCCGGCGGCGATGCCGACCTGAAAGCCGGGCGCGACCTCAACCTGATCGCCGTCAGCGACACCAGCGAGATCCACGCCTTCAGCGACGGCGGGCACAAATCCACCATCACCACCGACGTGAAAAACCAAGCGGCCACGGTCACGGCCGGCGGCAACCTGAGCATGGTGGCGGGGCAAGACGTCAACATCATCGGCAGCAACGCCACCGCGGGTAAGGACCTGAACATTCAGGCCGGGCGCGATTTCAACGTGGTGTCTGTCAGCGATGTGCACAACGTCGAAGGCAAGGAAAAAGACGGCAAGAAACGCATTAAGACCGCGGATGAGCAGACCACGCAGTTAGCCAGTGTGCTGACGGCGGGCAGGGACTTTACGAGCCAGGCCGGGCGCGACACCACGCTGGTGGCGAGCAAGATCAGTGCGGGGAATGAGGCTTATCTGTATAGCGGGGATAAGTTGAATTTGCTGGCGGCGCAGAACAGTACGCATACGTTGTATGACATGAA
>NZ_CP080030.1:183706-183770 GCF_019382755.1 Pseudomonas sp. Colony2
GATTTGTTTAAATATTAGATTTAAAAACTCCAGCTAGGTCAATTAAATAAATCCGTCCCCTTTG
>NZ_CP080030.1:184251-184498 GCF_019382755.1 Pseudomonas sp. Colony2
CTGCGACTGATGACATCCAGCAAATCACACCCATCTCGCAGCGGAATCGCCAGCAATTGGGCGAAGTCTTGAAGCACCACAGCATCGCTGCTGAGCTGTTCACGGAAGGCCAGGTTTTCCAGCAGTTGGGTGACGGCGCGAATCCGGTACACGGCGGCGTCGTGGAGGACATCGAGGGGCGCATGGGTGTCGATAAGCAGGGCGGGGACGGTGCAGTCGTGGCCCGTTAGGGGCATATATTGGTTCA
>NZ_CP080030.1:184529-184634 GCF_019382755.1 Pseudomonas sp. Colony2
CACTCAAACGTCGCCAAACGTATGGGTGACAGCTGTACGCAGGTTGGCGAACCGGCAGTAGAGAAAACCGGCAGACCCTAAGGTCTCCCGCGCACAGCCGTCATA
>NZ_CP080030.1:184697-192385 GCF_019382755.1 Pseudomonas sp. Colony2
GTCAGGTCGCCAAACCTGAATCGCCATATGGGCGACGGCCCGGACTATAAGCCCGCACCCAAACCCACGCAAGGCAGCAAAGTACTGGCCCAATCACAAGGCCTCATGTCTTCACCCCCATTGCCGACACACTGGCGTTGATTAAACGCATCCACCCACCACCAACATTAAAGGACTGATGTGAAAAACCTTCTCCTGGTTCTCCTCTCCACCCTCATCCTCGGCGGCTGCGTCAGCCAGCCCCTCACGCCCGAGCATCGTGCGCAGGTCAAGACGGTCAAAGTGCTGCCCGTAAAATGGGAAAAGAACATGGTCTACATGGGCCGTGAACAAGCCTGGGGTGCGGCCTTGGGTGCCGGGCTTGGCGCGGGCGTCGGCATGGCCAGCGGCGCGTCCAAGCTGGGCACGGCAGCCTTGAGCGGCGCGGGGTTTGCCGCCGGCATGAAGGCGGGGCAACTGGCCGAGATGTCGACGCCTGCGGCGATTCTCACGGTGATGGACGTCGAAAATATCGACTTGGGTGTGTTGCTCAAGCAGGCCTTCATTGATGCCTTGGGTAAGACGTCATCGCTCAAAGTGGTGGGTGACGACGAGCCGGCCGATGCGCAGATTCAACTGACGGTAGGCGAGTGGGGCTTTCGCCTGACCCAGGGTTTCAGCAGCGTGGTCTACCCGACGCTCACCGTGGTGGCGCGCATGGACCGTGGCGACGAGATGCTCTGGCGCACGGTGGAGTCGATCACGCCGTTCAATGGCCAGAATGTCTACGGCTACACGCCGCTCACTTATCGCACTGATCCTGAGGCGTTGCGCCGCGCGTTGACGGGTATCACGCAGATCTCCGGGAGTTATCTGGTGAAGGAGCTCAAGTAGACCAGCGAGAGGTCGCCGCGTGGCTTGCGGTGGCTGATCCTGACGCGAGCAGTTTGATAGAACCCGCCGAGCACCTTGAACATTTTGTATATCCCATTGTCTTTACCCCGCCCACCCGCAACCGGTCGGGCTGCATGGACTGCAGCGTTTTCAAATGACATTAAGGATTAATGTGAACCTCGCCCCCCAAGCCTCTTTTCTGTCACCGCCCGCTGTGGTGCACAGGCGCGCGCCTGCGTTTCAGGAAGGCACCCTGGGGGAATGCATTCGGATCAATTGATCCCTCGCTTAGTACACCTACTGCCGCCGGGCCTATTGGCGGCTTTTAATGTAGTTCATGGAGTTTGAAATGAAGCGTAAGCAGTTCCAGAAAAGCCTGTTGGCACTCATGGTCGGCGCAATCAGTACGCAAGCGCTGGCGGTGGAATTCGACCTGGGGCAGGGCAAGAACATTTGGGTCGGCGAGACCTTTAATGAGTCATTGATTATCAACGGGACGTTCTCCGAAGTAGTGGTGCCGACCACCACCAACCCTGCCGGACTGGGTGTGGCCAACACCACTATCCAGGGTTCGTTGATCAACCGTGCCGACATCACTCTGGATTCCCAGGGCGCCGCCATCCGTGCGATTGCCCTGGACCCGCTGTTCTGGTCGGGCCCGCAGAACCTGAGCCCGGGAACTGTCACCGGGGACGTGGTCCAGGCGGGCAACATTCTTATGAAAAATGGGGGTTACGAGGGGCTTGAGATCGGCGCGACGACCATCGGTGGAAGTGTCATCAACTCCGGCACCATCCGTTCCACGCTGCCCCTGAGCCCGCCGGCTTCACCTTCCTACGTGGATGGCGGTGAAGGCATTTACCTGCATGGCACCACCATCGCCGGCGACGTCTCGAACACCGGTGTGATCGACATGAACGGTGATTACGCCATCGGCCTGATCCTCGACCGCCAGAACAATCTGGGGACCACCGTCGGCGGCAAAATCCTCAACGCCGGCACGCTCAAGGCGACGGGCGAGGGCGCCTGGGGCATCGAGGTGGAAACCGACACCAACCCTCTGCGCATCGAAAACAGCGGCCTGCTTTCTGCCAACGGCAATGACGCCAAGACGGTGATGTTTCTAAACGGTACGGTCGACTACATCCTCAACACCGGCACCGTCGAGGCCACGGGCACCAACGCCAATGCCTTCGAGTTTGCCGGGGCAACCTTTGCCCAGAACAGCGCGACCGGCGCGCGCGGCATCGTTAACCGCGGCACGATCAGCGCCGATGGCACAGCGATTCATGTAGATGCCGCGGACCAGACCTCGGCGTTCGAGATCAACCAGCAAGCCGGCGAAATCCGCAGTAACGCCGGCATCGCCATCGACGCCGCCAACCTTGCCACGCTGAATTGGACCGGCGGCAAAATCACCGGCGACCTGCTCAACTTGAGCGCGGTGAATGTCGCAGGCCAGGCCGATTTCACCGGCAGCCGCATCATCGCGCCGGTATCGGTCAACTCGGGCTCGCTGAACCTGTCGGCGCCCGGTACTGCGATCACTGGCAACCTCAACGTTGCTAGCGGCGCAGGTATTGATATGCACCTGGCCGACAGCGTAGTGCCGACCACGCCGTACCTGACTGTCAACGGTGCAGCGAATTTCGCCCAGGCTTCGAAGCTGACCGTGAGCGCCAAGCCGGGCGACTTCGCCAGCACCAACAACGGCACTCAGTACACCCTGTTGCAAGCCACCAGCGTGCAAGACAATGGCCTGTCTGTGGCCAGCTCGTCCTCTCTGCTGAACGTGCTGAGCTACTCGGCCGACGCGCAAACGGTCAAGGCCGTGGTGGCGGTTAAAGACAACCAGCAAGTGCAGCAGGAGCTCGCCGCGGTGGGCGCCGGCGCTGCGTCAGCGACGGCGGTGAACACCTTTAAAAACGACGTACTGAGCGGACTCAATCAGAACGACCCAGTGTTCCAAACCCTGGCTGACGCCGGCACAGCACAGCAGCTTGCTCAGGTCAGCGAACAACTCAAGCCGGACGTCAATCGCGGCGCCCTGGACGTGGCGTTGTCGGGCCAGACCGTGGTCAACGGCGCGATCTTCAACCGCCTCACCGACCAGCGCGAAAGCCATCAAACCGGCGGCGTGTGGGTGCAGGGCCTGAGCAGCAACATGGACCAGGACGGGCGTGGCGGCAACAACGGCTACTCGGCCAACAGCAGCGGCATGGCCGTGGGTGTGGACGGGCGCTTGAACGACACCACCACGTTGGGCGTGGCTTACAGCTACCTTAACTCCAACATCCATTCCGACCTCGGCAACAAGACCGATGTGGAGGGCCATGCGCTGTCGCTGTACGGCAACTGGTCGCTGCAAAACTGGTTCGTCGACGGCAGCCTCAGCTATGGCCATAACGACAACGACAGCAAACGCCATATCGCCGGCACCACAGCCAAGGGCAGTTACGACAGCAATGTGCTGTCTGCCAGTGTGATCGGCGGCTACAGCTTCAAGCCGTCGCAGGCCGTGGTGATCGAGCCGCGCGTGGCAGCGCGTTACGCCAACGTGCGCATGGACGGTTTCAACGAGAAGGGCTCCTCGGCCGCGCTGAGCACCCAGTCGCAACGCTATGAAGTGGGCGAGCTGGGCGCTGGTGTGCGCTTGGCGGGCAACTTGCCCATGGGTGCCGGTAGCTTGCAGCCGGAAGCAACCTTGATGGCGTATCACGACCTGATGGGTGATCGCGTCGCACAAACCTCCAGCTATGTGCTCGGCGGTTCTGCGTTCACCGTCACCGGCGCTTCGGTGGCGCGTGACAGCTATGAAGCCAGTGTCGGCGTGAACTACCAGGTGTCGGACTTTACCGTGGGTGCCAGCTACACCCGCCAGGCCCGCAGTGGTTTTGATGCCGACGGGGTCATGCTCAAGGCGCGGTACGCGTTTTAAGTATTACGGCCGATAGAAAACGGCGTCGGGCTGCGGTTCTCCCACGTAGCCCGAGCCAGACTTTTAAATGTGCTCAAGGAAGTAACCCATGAAAAAGACCTCACTCTTAATCCTCGCCCTGGTCTTGGCCGGCTGCCACTCCACTGCCAGGAACTCCTCGCCAAGCCTGCTGACGGACGGCGTCCAGTTGCAGCAGAAAAAGGTCGAGGTGGACGCCGAACACGCCAAGGTCATCATGAAGGCAACCGGTTTTACCTATCCGGTGCAGTTCTCCGTACGCCGTAGTTCCGATGCAGACCAGCGACCGGAAATCCTCGGGACGGTGGTGGATTCCGGCCGTGGCAAGGTATTCGGCTGGATCGCCAAGATGAACGAAGTGGGCAACAGCGCCGTCGCCAAACGCTTCCCGCAGTTGGAAGTGCAGGCTGACCCGGGGCAGCCCTTTGAAGTGATCGGCGAGTCACGGGTCTACAACGCCAACTATGTCGGCCTCGTCAAAACCTATGTGTATGAGTGCGGCCCCATGAGTTCGACCTTCAAGCCTGAGAAGCAAAAGGTTTACCTGGTGGAATTCGTGATTATCGGGAAGGGCTGTGAGCAGCATGTGTATGACGTAACTGCGCCTAATGAGCGTGTCCCGGTGGCGACTGTGGCGGCGACAGGAAATATTCCGTCGCTCTAAGTTGCTTTAACCCGAATCGCCAGCCCCTTGCGTCTGACCTTGTGAACGGATCATTCATTCACGAGGTTCAGCCCATGTCCCGTCCTCTTCTGCTGTTACGCCCTGCCGCCCAAGGCTTCACCGTGACCCTGCTGGTGGCGCTTGCCGGGTGTGGGCTCTCTTCATCCCGTGACGTGGCCAAGCCCGCTGAGTCGGCGCCTGTCGTGGAGGTGCAAAGTGAGCCCGCCAGCGTCCAGGGGGCCATGGTCAAGCGGATGGTTGCGCCTGCACCGATGGCGTCGCGATTGGTCATGAACGACTCGATCGCCATGCAATACCAGACCGAGCCTCGGGAGCACTATCAGAACCTCCCGGACAACCCGATTCGCAGCGTTGCCGAAACACCGGTCTCCACCTTCAGCGTCGATGTCGACACCGGCAGCTATGCCAACGTACGACGCTTCCTCAATCAAGGCAGCCTGCCGCCCGAAGGTGCTGTGCGACTTGAGGAGATGGTCAATTACTTCCCTTATGACTACGCCTTGCCCACCGACGGCTCGCCCTTTGGCGTGACCACTGAAGTGGCACCGTCACCCTGGAACCCTCACACCCGACTATTGCGCATCGGCATCAAGGCCTCGGACCGCGCCGTGGCAGACCTGGCACCGGCCAACCTGGTGTTCCTGGTGGACGTATCCGGCTCGATGAATCGCCGCGAAGGCCTGCCGCTGGTCAAGAGCACCCTGAAATTGCTGGTGGACCAACTGCGCGACCAGGACCGCGTCTCGCTGGTGGTCTACGCCGGCGAATCGCGGGTGGTGCTCAAGCCCACCTCGGGCCGCGACAAAACCACGATCCGCAATGCCATCGACCAACTTACCGCCGGCGGCTCCACCGCAGGCGCGTCGGGGATCGAAATGGCCTACCAAATGGCCCGCGAAGGGTTTATCGACAAAGGCATCAACCGCATCCTGCTGGCCACCGACGGTGACTTCAACGTAGGCGTGAGCGACTTCGACAGCCTCAAGCAAATGGCGGTCGACCAGCGCAAAAGCGGCGTGTCCCTGACCACCCTCGGCTTCGGTGTGGATAACTACAACGAACACCTGATGGAACAACTGGCCGATGCCGGTGATGGCAACTACGCCTATATCGACAACCTGCGCGAAGCCCGCAAAGTGCTGGTGGACCAGCTCAGCTCAACCCTCGCCGTGGTGGCCCGGGATGTGAAACTGCAAGTGGAATTCAATCCGGCGCAGGTCAGTGAATACCGATTGCTGGGTTATGAAAACCGCGCCCTGAAGCGTGAGGATTTCAACAACGACAAGGTCGACGCCGGCGAAATCGGTGCAGGGCATACGGTGACCGCGTTGTATGAGATTGTCCCGAAGGGTGAACAGGGTTGGCTGGAGCCCCTGCGCTACGCATCGGCGGCCAAGGCTGACGGGAAAACTGATGAGTTGGCGATGTTGCGGGTACGCTACAAACCAGCGGAAGGCGGCGATAGCCGACTGATCGAACACCCGATCAGCAACCAGCAGAGCGGCAAACCCAGCGACGACCTGCGCTTCTCTGCCGCCGTGGCCGCCTTCGCCCAGCAACTCAAGGGTGATGGCCGCTACACTGGCAGCATGAGTTTCAAGGACACGGCCGCACTGGCCCGTTCCGCACGGGGCGACGACCCTTTTGGTTTGCGCGGCGAATTTGTGCAACTGGTCGAATTGGCCCAGAGCCTTCAGGCCCCGGCTAAACACTGATCCACCTCAAAGGAGTGCGCCACCTGATGGATTCACCCAGCGACGAAGCCCTGCTGTCCCGCTACCGCAGCGGCGACGGTGCAGCGTTCGAGGCCCTGTACGCGCGGCATCGACAGGGCCTGTACCGTTTTCTGGTGTCCTTGAGCAACAAGGCCGAACTGGCCGAGGAAGTGTTCCAGGACACCTGGCTCAGCCTGATCCGCAGCACCAGCGAGCCACAGGGGCGGGCGAGTTTTCGCACCTGGCTGTTCCAGATTGCCCGCAACCGCCTGATCGACCACTGGCGCAAGCACGGCATCCACAACCCGCTGCACGACAGCTACGATGAGCAGCTTCACGGCCAGCCCGACGACAGCGCCGGGCCTGAGCAACTGCTGAGCCTGAGCCGCGACCAGGCGCGCCTGGACAGCGCGTTGCAAGACTTGCCCGAAGATCAGCGCGAAGTGTTCCTGCTGCGCCTGCATGGCGAGCTGGAAGTGCCACAAATCGCCGCGCTCACCGGCGCCCCACTGGAAACGGTAAAAAGCCGCTTGCGTTACGCCCAGCAGAAACTGCGCCGACTGCTGGCCGAGGAGGTACCCGCATGACTGACCCCCGACATACCCAGGACTCGAACGACGAGCTGCTGATCGAGCATTTCCGTCAACACACCAGCGGCGAGCCGCCGGCTTCCCTGGACGCCTTCATCCTGGCCACCGCCCACCGTGAAGCACCGGTGCGGCAACCCGGCCTGTGGCAGCGTTGGTTACAGGCCTGCCAACGGCCGCGCTGGCAGATGGCGTTTGCTACCGTAGCGGGTGTGGCCCTGATGATTGGTTTGGTCACGCGCTCGCCGGTGCCGCAGCCGGAGTTATCCACAGGGACTTACGCGGCCGCCCCGCAGGAACTGGCTCGTCCAGCCCCGGCAGCCGCGCCGATGGCTCGATTCTCCGTGGCTCCGCAGGCTGACAGTGCGCCTCAGGTGCAGGCAGAAGTCGCGGGTTCGCTGGCGGATGAGCCGGTGGCGAAGATGAGCAAGCGCGCGGCTGTTGTGCTGCCGTCATTGGAGCAAGGGCTGCAGGAGATCCTGCGGTTGCGGCAGGCGGGAGAGGCCAAGGCGGCGGATGAGAAGCTGTTGGAGTTGCACAAGCGCTTTCCCAAGGAGGATCTGCCGGCGCGGTTGGAGGCGTTGAAAAATCCTTGAGGTGGAGGTCGCCAGCCGGTGGTTGACGAGAGACTTCCGGCCTTTATAATCATCGGCAACACGGCCCCTGTCGGTTGATGCGCTTCGGTGCAGCAATTGCTCAGGGGTTTTTTATTGCCTTGATTTTTTCGATTACCAATCGCGCTCCTGCCAGTGGTGATCCACTCCCATGCCCTCCAAATTCAGATCAAGGTGGGACAAGTCTGGAAAGTCATTCTCCAATAGTGCTTTCAGCCGTCGTCCCCAGCTTGATGACGCATTGATGACCTTCATCAA
>NZ_CP080030.1:193152-193472 GCF_019382755.1 Pseudomonas sp. Colony2
AGGCTTTAGATCGCTCTGTAACGATCATTCCGCGGGCTATCAATATCTCAAGTTGGTCCTGGTAGCTCTGCCAAGGCTTAGGGTAACCCTGGATCATTGGTGCATCACTTTAGGCATGTGCGAGTCCCTCCAGCTTGAAATCGATGCAAGCGCCCGCCCTTCTATGTGTGGCGTCACTCGGGCTTTCACTTTGCTGTTCGAGGAACTTATGGTCAGCCAGAAAACTGTTACTTTATTTGCATCTTCCTCCTTATCTTGCGCCCACAAAAAAGCCCCAGGCCTTTCGACCTGGGGCTTTTTCATCTGTATATGGTGCCCCG
>NZ_CP080030.1:199249-235077 GCF_019382755.1 Pseudomonas sp. Colony2
TTTGGTGCACCCGGCGGGATTCGAACCCACGACCCCTGCCTTCGGAGGGCAGTACTCTATCCAGCTGAGCTACGGATGCTTGTGCGGGCGACATCATACCCATGTCGACCTTGGGCGTCCATGCCGCTTTTCGGCCTGCTGCCAGTAGGATTAGGCGCTGCCGAAGCCCTGTACCGGGCATCTCGACGAATTGCGGTTGAACTCGCCCGAAACACGCTGATCAGAAAAATCGAGCAAATGCGCCGTTTTCGTTCTTTTTTTCGAACAGACTATTGCCCTGCACCCCCATTGATCCTAGGATTCGTTTGAGATTTCAAACGCTCCTGCCTGGGTGCTGAACCGCACATTTGTCCTTTCGTGCGCTATTTACGTGCTTGCGCCCAGTGAATGATTTCCCTGACGGCAGCCCTCAAGGCGCCTTTCAACAACTCTAATTCGCTCCGCGCGTGCGCGGTGCTGTTAAGGAAAGCCGACATGCAGCTCAAAGACACCCAGTTGTTCCGCCAGCAAGCCTTTATTGATGGCGCTTGGGTCGATGCGGACAACGGTCAAACGATCAAGGTCAACAACCCCGCTACCGGCGAAATCCTCGGTACCGTGCCAAAAATGGGCGCCGCCGAAACCCGTCGCGCCATTGAAGCAGCTGACAAGGCCCTGCCGGCCTGGCGTGCACTTACCGCCAAGGACCGCGCCAACAAGCTGCGCCGCTGGTTCGAGCTGATCATCGAGAACCAGGATGACCTGGCTCGCCTGATGACCCTGGAACAAGGCAAGCCGCTGGCCGAAGCCAAGGGCGAAATCGTCTACGCCGCTTCGTTCATCGAGTGGTTCGCCGAAGAAGCCAAGCGCGTCTACGGTGATGTGATTCCCGGCCACCAGCCGGACAAGCGCCTGATCGTGATCAAGCAACCAATCGGCGTTACCGCTGCCATCACGCCGTGGAACTTCCCGGCCGCGATGATCACCCGTAAAGCCGGCCCGGCCCTGGCTGCCGGTTGCACCATGGTGCTCAAGCCTGCGTCGCAAACCCCGTTCTCCGCGTTCGCCCTGGCTGAACTGGCCCAGCGTGCCGGGATTCCGAAAGGCGTGTTCAGCGTGGTCTCCGGCAGCGCCGGCGATATCGGCAGCGAGCTGACCAGCAACCCGATCGTGCGTAAGTTGTCCTTCACCGGCTCCACCGAAATCGGTCGCCAGCTGATGGCCGAATGCGCCAAGGACATCAAGAAGGTTTCCCTGGAACTGGGCGGCAACGCGCCGTTCATCGTGTTCGACGATGCAGACCTGGATAAGGCCGTCGAAGGCGCGATCATTTCCAAGTACCGCAACAACGGCCAGACCTGCGTCTGCGCCAACCGCCTGTACATCCAGGATTCGGTGTACGACGCGTTCGCCGAGAAACTGAAAGTGGCAGTGGCCAAGCTGAAGATCGGCAACGGTCTGGAAGAAGGTACCACCACCGGCCCGCTGATCGACGAGAAGGCCGTGGCCAAGGTGCAGGAGCACATCGCTGACGCCCTGAGCAAAGGCGCGACCCTGTTGGCTGGCGGCAAGGTGATGGAAGGCAACTTCTTCGAGCCGACCATCCTGGTCAACGTGCCGAAAGATGCTGCCGTGGCCAAGGAAGAAACCTTCGGCCCACTGGCGCCGCTGTTCCGCTTCAAAGACGAAGCCGAAGTGATCGCGATGTCCAACGACACCGAGTTCGGCCTGGCTTCCTACTTCTATGCCCGCGACCTGGGCCGTGTGTTCCGTGTGGCTGAAGCCCTGGAATACGGCATGGTCGGCGTCAACACCGGGTTGATCTCCAACGAAGTGGCGCCGTTCGGCGGCATCAAGGCTTCGGGCCTGGGCCGTGAAGGCTCCAAGTACGGGATCGAGGACTACCTGGAAATCAAATACCTCTGCCTGGGCATCTAAGCCCGGCAAGGCGTTGCTGCAAACGCAAAGGGCACGAGAGCGCTGTCCCTTTGCGTGTTTCACCCGTTATTCGTAGTGGCCGGGAAAGCTGTGGCAGTCGATCATCGCATGCTGCCGTAGTTGCCTCCCCGCCACGTATTCCTTGGACCACGCCACCCGATGAGTGGCGAATGAGGACTTTATGAGCAAGACCAACGCATCCCTGATGAAACGCCGCGAAGCCGCTGTACCACGCGGTGTTGGCCAGATTCACCCGATCTTCGCCGAGTCGGCGAAGAACGCCACCGTGACCGACGTTGAAGGTCGCGAGTTCATCGACTTCGCCGGCGGTATCGCCGTGCTGAACACCGGCCACGTGCACCCAAAAATCATCGCCGCCGTGACCGAACAGCTGAACAAGCTGACTCACACCTGCTTCCAGGTACTGGCCTACGAGCCGTACGTTGAGCTGTGCGAAAAAGTTAACGCCAAGGTGCCGGGTGATTTCGCCAAGAAAACCCTGCTGGTCACCACCGGTTCCGAAGCGGTAGAAAACGCCGTGAAGATTGCCCGTGCCGCCACTGGCCGTGCCGGCGTGATCGCGTTCACCGGCGCCTACCACGGTCGCACCATGATGACCCTGGGCCTCACCGGCAAAGTCGTGCCGTACTCGGCCGGCATGGGCCTGATGCCAGGCGGCGTGTTCCGCGCGCTGTTCCCGAACGAGCTGCACGGTGTGAGCGATGACGACTCTATCGCCAGCATCGAACGCATCTTCAAGAACGATGCCGAGCCGCGTGATATCGCTGCCATCATCATCGAGCCGGTGCAGGGCGAAGGCGGTTTCTACGTCGCGCCTAAATCCTTCATGAAGCGCCTGCGCGAACTGTGCGACAAGCACGGCATCCTGCTGATCGCCGACGAAGTGCAAACCGGTGCCGGCCGTACCGGTACTTTCTTCGCCATGGAACAGATGGGCGTTGCCGCCGACCTGACCACCTTCGCCAAATCCATCGCAGGCGGCTTCCCGCTGGCCGGTGTGTGCGGCAAGGCTGAATACATGGACGCCATCGCTCCGGGCGGCCTGGGCGGCACCTACGCCGGCAGCCCGATCGCTTGCGCTGCGGCCCTGGCCGTGATGGAAGTGTTCGAAGAAGAGCACCTGCTGGACCGCTGCAAGGCTGTCGGCGAGCGCCTGGTGACCGGTCTGAAAGCTATCCAGGCCAAGTACCCGGTGATCGGCGAAGTGCGTGCCCTGGGCGCGATGATTGCGGTCGAGCTGTTCGAAAATGGCGACAGCCACAAGCCGAACGCCGCTGCTGTCGCTTCCGTGGTTGCCAAGGCGCGTGACAAGGGCTTGATCCTGCTGTCCTGCGGCACCTACGGCAACGTATTGCGCGTGCTGGTTCCGCTGACTTCGCCGGACGAGCAGTTGGACAAAGGCCTGGCGATCATCGAAGAGTGCTTCTCCGAGCTGTGATCAAAAGTTGACCTGATCGACAAAAAACCCGCTTAGGCGGGTTTTTTTGTGCCCGATGAACGGTATTCAGCCGTTGTTCATTGTACGCAGGCGGCTCCTTTGTCTAAGGTGCTGGTATTGCCGATGGAGCGTGCTGGATGACTGCTGTTGATTTACCGGCTGTACCCCGTGTGTTGATTGCCGAGACCGACCCTTGGTCCCGAGATCTGCTCAAGCAGGTGTTGCTGAATGTGCGCTGTGACGCACGGCTGGATGTGTGTGCCGATGGCCAGCGGGCCACCGAGTTGCTGCGTGACAAACCCTATGACCTGATCATTGCCGATTGGGAGCTGCCCGGCGTCGATGGCCTGAGCCTGCTGCGCAGCGTGCGCCTGCAACGGCGTACGCCGCTGTTGCCGTTTATCCTGCTGAGTACCCGCAACGACAGCGCCAGTGTGCGCGAAGCCTTGCCCCTGGCACCGACCGCGTACCTGACCAAACCCCTGAACATGGAAAGCCTGACCCAGCGCCTGCAGGACTTGCTGCTGAACGAAGGTGAGACGGTGTATTGCGAAGTCCCGGCCCTGGCGCCGGGCATGACCTTGCCGGTGTTTCTGGAGCGCCGCCGGGAAGCCTCCGACGGCGCGCCGCTGCGGGTCGACGTGCAGGCTGCGGTGCAACATAGCCTGGAGCCGGAGGGCCTGGATCTCAAGCGCCTGGAAGAGCAGGTGCGCATGGACCCGCAGATTACTGCCGTGTTGATCGCCGCCGCCAACAGCGCCGGCCATCACGGTTCGCCGGTGCAGACCCTGGGCATGGCCCTGCACAAGCTGGCGGCGGGGCAGAGCATGAACCTGATCCTGGGGCTCGCCCTCAAGCACAACGTGGTACTGAGCGACCCGAGCCTTGTGGATTACGCCGAGCGTCATTGGCAGCTGTCCCAGCGCACCGCTGACTACGCCCGCAGCCTGGCGCGCATGCTCGACCTGGATCACGAGCGCTGCTACAGCGCCGGGATCCTCCATCGCCTTGGCGACCTGGCCTTGCTGCGGTGCCTGCAAGACTGGCTGCTGGGCGGTGGCGAACTGGATGACGAAGCGATTGGCGAGTCCCTCTACACCTTCGGTGCGGCCTATGGTTCGGCACTGCGCACACGCTGGCGCCTGCCGCTGGAGTTGCGCCAGTTGATCGCGGCGATTTATTCGCTGGAGGGCGGGGTGTATTCCCGCGAAGCGCTGGTGATGAACCTGGCGGCGCAACTGGCGCGGCTGACCGAGCATGAAGGCGTCGAGGCATTGGCGAAAGGCAAGACGGCACGCTTGCTCAAGGTGGGTTTGCCGGAATTGACGCGTATGCGCAAAACCTAGCAGGCGATGCGTGCCAGTGTGGGAGCTGGCTTGCCTGCGATAGCATCATCCCGGTACAACCAACACGCCGAGGTGCCTGCATCGCGGGCAAGCCCGGCTCCCACAGGTCATCGTGTGGCGTCAGCCGGGGAGCACGCGGTTTTTGCCCTGGCGCTTGGCCTCGTACATGGCCGCGTCAGCGCGGGCAAACAGGCTGTCCACATTGGCGTCCTCGGCGGTCAGGCTGGCCAGGCCCTGGCTGACGGTGATCGCGAAGCTCTCACCGTCGTGGCTGAAACTCAGCTGCGCAATCTCGTGCCCCAGGCGTTCGGCCACCTGCATTGCCATCTCCGGGGCACAACCGGGCAGTATGGCGGCGAACTCTTCGCCGCCAATGCGCCCGAACAGGTCGCCACGGCGCAGAACTCCCCGACCGCTCTCGGCGATACGCTGCAACACCTGATCGCCTTCCAGGTGGCCGTAGGTGTCGTTCACCACCTTGAAGTCATCGATGTCCAGCAACAGGAACGCCAGGGGCGTGCCTTGCAGGCAGGCGCGTTCAAACTCGTGGTGGGCGCACTCGAAGAAATGCCGGCGGTTGCTGCTGCGGGTCAGTACATCGGTGGTGGCCAGACGGTGCAGCTCGAGCTCCAGCTGCTTCTTTTCGGTGATGTCTTCGGCTATGCCTACCACGATCACCGGCTGGCCGGGCTCGGCCTGCTGGTTGATGTAACACTTGTCGCTGAGCCAGCGGATCTGCCCGTCGGCGGTGATGATGCGGTACTCGCGGTCTTCCACGGCGCCGCTGTGCAGCACCTGGGCCAGGCTGTGCTCGGCGTAGTCGAGGTCTTCGGGGTGGATGCTGTTGCGCCATTCCCGATAGTCGGTCAGCAACATGCCCGCCGTACGTCCGAAAACCCGCTCATAGGCCGGGCTGACGTACAGCACGCGGCGAGTGTCCCACTCGATTGCCCAGAGCACGGCATTCACACTGACCAACAGCGAACTCAGCAGTTGCTCGCGTTCACTCAGCCGTTCCACTTCGCCCTGAGCATGCATCAGGGCCAGCAACGTAGCGGCGGCTGCCGGTCGTGGCTGTTCGAGGACGGGGGTGTCGGTGAAGGTCTGTTCGGGGACCATCGGCACAACTCTCTCTGGGCATGCCGCGGGGTTGGGCAGCGGTCACAACAAGGGCCGCCGGGATGGCGAAGTGTTGTTTGAGAGGGGGAATTTGCTGCGAAGTTCCGTTATCAGCGCCGATTAGAGGCGACCAAGAAATGGCGCCAGAAACATGTAGGAGCGAGTTTGTTGGGGGGAGGGGCTTGCTGTGGGGAAGGAGTTGCGGTGGGGAGGGGGCTGCTGTGGGGAAGGAGCTGCTATGGGGAGGGAGCTTGTTGTGGCGAGGGAGCTTGCTCCCGCTGGGCTGCGTAGCGGCCCCAAAATCTTGGGAGCGCTGCGCACTCCAGCGGGAGCAAGCTCCCTCGCCACAGAAGCTCCCYTGCCACAAAAAATCGGCTCGCTACAGCCGTATCAGGCCGCGGCAGGCCGCAGCGAATAGGTCTTCAGCTGATGGGCAAAGTCCCGCAGGGATTGAATCCCGCTCGCCTCGGCCTCGTGCACCCATTCCTTGATCGCCGCCAGCATGTCGTGGCCGTTGGTGCTGGTTTTCAGCCAGATCTGTTGCAGCGCCAGGCGCTTCTCGTAGATCACTTTCAGGGCCTGGCTGTGTTCCAGCATGCTCTGGATGCGCACGTGGTGGCGGTCATCCAGCAGGCTGGTCTCCCGCGACAACAGGCGCTTGGCGCGATGGAATTGATGGCGCACCGAGTGATCGACCTTTTCCAGTTCCTGCTTGACCAGCGGGCCAATCACCAACTTGCGGTACTGGGCCATGATCTGGAAGCGGTTGTTGAGGATCGCCATCGCGGTGTCCATGTCCAGGCTGCCCTTGCCTTCGACCCGGTGGGCGATCGGCGCGACCCGTTGCACCTTGGCCAGGCGCAGGAAGCTGAACACTTTGATCCAGGCCCAGCCCAGGTCGAACTCCCACTTCTTCACCGACAGCTTGGCGGAGTTGGGGTAGGTGTGGTGGTTGTTATGCAGCTCTTCGCCACCCACGATGATGCCCCAGGGAATCAGGTTGGTCGCCGCGTCGCGGCATTCGAAGTTGCGGTAGCCGATGGCATGACCCAGGCCGTTGATTACGCCGGCAGCCCAGAACGGGATCCACATCATCTGGATGGCCCAGATGGTGATGCCGATGGTGCCGAACAGCAGCAGGTCGATCACGCCCATGATCGCCACGCCCAGCAGCGGGTACGGGGTGTAGAGCTTGCGCTCGATCCAGTCTTCCGGGCAGTTCTTGCCGTAGATGCGCAGGGTCTCGGGGTTCTCGGCTTCGGCGCGATACAGCTCGGCGCCTTTGCGCAGCACGGTGGACAGGCCCTTGATCACCGGGCTGTGGGGATCGTCGACGGTTTCGCACTTGGCGTGGTGTTTGCGGTGGATAGCGGTCCACTCGCGGGTGTTCTGCGCCGTGGTGAGCCACAGCCAGAAGCGGAAGAAGTGTTTCAGGCCAGCATTGAGCTCCAGGGAGCGGTGGGCTGAATAGCGGTGCAGATAGACCGTGACCCCGACAATGGTCACGTGGGTCATCAACAGAGTGACTGCCACCAGTTGCCAGGCCGACAAGTCAAGAAAACCGTTGTACCACATAGGCTGTATGGCCCTCAGATAAAGAAAAAACCAGCTTGCGCATTATCACTAAGCCTACAGATAAAACCAGCCGCCCTTTCAGATAGGAGTGACTGGATGTTTCTTATTCTATAATCCGTAACCTTTGTAGGGCGAATCTGGTTTTTTAGTAAGGATTACTGAACATATGCTGTTTTCATACCGAGGTGCCCTGCGTGCCGGGCTGATGTACCTGCTGGTTTCGATTGTGTGGATTCAGCTCAGCCATCAGGTATTGATCAACTTTATCGATGAACCCGTGGAGCTGGGCCGCTGGCTTCAGATACGCGGTTACCTGTGGGTCAGCCTCAGTGCCCTGGCGATCTACCTGCTCTGCGCACACTTTGCCCGGGCGAACCTGATCCAGCAGCCACTGAAGGAAAACCGCGAGCGCCTGCGCCAGGCCGCCGCCGTGTTCGATTGCACCCGCGAAGGGGTGCTGGTCACCGATGCTCTGGGGCTGATTGTTCACGTCAACCGGGCCTTTATCGAAATCACCGGCTACCAGTGCGAAGACGTGCTGGGGCACCAGCCGAGCCTGTTCAAGTCCGGGCGCCACTCGGCCAGTTTCTACCAGGCGATGTTCGAGACGCTGGAACGTGACGGTGAATGGAGCGGTGAAATCTGGAACCGCCGTAAAAGCGGCGAAATCTATCCACAGTGGCAGACCATCCGGGTGATCCGTGATGAGCAGGGCCATATCAGCCACTACGTCGCGGTGTTCTCCGATATCAGCGCCATCAAGCACTCCGAGAGCGAGTTGGCGCACCTGGCCCATCACGACCCGCTGACCGACCTGCCCAACCGCCTGCTGTTCACCGATCGTGCCGAACAGGCCCTGGCCTCCGCGCAGATCCATAAACGTGGCTGTGCCTTGCTGCTGCTCGACCTCGACCATTTCAAGATCATCAACGACAGCCTCGGCCATAACGTCGGCGACCAGTTGCTCAAGGCCGTCGGCGAGCGCCTGCAAGGCCTGTTCGGCCCCGGCGTGACCCTGGCGCGCCTGGGCGGTGACGAGTTCGCGGTGCTGGCGGAAAGTTGTCCACAGGTGGGCCAGGCCGCCGCCCTGGCGCAACGTATTCTCGACGCGATGAAAGAACCGGTCATCTTCGACGGCCATCAACTGTTTATCAGCGTGAGCATCGGGATCAGCCTGTTCCCCAGCGACGCGCTGAGCGCCGAGCAACTGCTGCGCAACGCCGACTCCGCGTTGTTCAAGGCCAAGAGCGCCGGCCGCGAAGGCTATGCCTTGTACACCGAAGAGCTTACCGCCCACGCCCAGCACCGCGTGGAAATGGCCGGTGAACTGCGCCGCGCGCTGGATCAGCAGGAGCTGCGGGTTTACTACCAGCCAGTGCACGACCTGCAAGACAGCCGAATGATCGGCGTCGAAGCCCTGGTGCGCTGGCAGCACCCGGAGCGCGGGCTGGTGCCGCCGGGGGAATTCATCCCGATTGCCGAGCGCACCGGGCTGATTGCCGACATCGACGCCTGGGTCATGGACCAGGCCTGTCGCCAGATGTGCCGGTGGCTGGCAGACGGTGCACCGTTGACGTTTCTCGCGGTGAATGTGTCCAGCCGCCTGTTTGCCCGGCGTGAGCTGTATGAGCAAGTAGCCAAGGTGCTGCACGACACGGGGCTGGATCCGGCGCTTTTAGAGCTGGAAGTCACCGAAAGCGCGGTGATGGAAGACCCGGAAGTCGCCCTTGAGCAAATGCATCGCCTGCGTGAGCTCGGCTTGCGCCTGGCTATCGACGACTTTGGCACCGGTTATTCATCGCTGCTGCGGCTCAAGCGCTTGCCGGTGCAGAAGCTCAAGATCGACCAGGGTTTTGTCGCCGGGTTGCCATGGGATGAGGACGATGCGGCGATCGTGCGGGTAGTGATCGCGTTGGCGCAGAGCATGGGCATGCAGGTGCATGCCGAAGGTATCGAGCAGGTTGAGCAGGCGCGGTTTCTATTGGAACAGCGCTGTGACCTTGGCCAGGGGTACTGGTTTGGTCGGCCGATGCCGGCCAGTGAGCTGGATTGGGCGAGGGCGCCGACAATTCGTTAACCACCGCCTGTCCTGATTTCAAACAGGGCCAAAATATGGGAGCGGGCTTGCTCGCGAAGGCGGTGGGTCAGTCAGCAAATCTGTCACTGACCCACCGCCTTCGCGAGCAAGCCCGCTCCCACATTTGGATCTCCACACGGCTTTATTTCACGGGTCGTCCCGCCAAACCACTCGCAACCCCACGTCCCATCAGAAAATTCTTTCTGGTTATATAAACATTCTTAAATAGTATTTTTAAGAATATCCGCGCTTATCTACTATCGCCCTCACGCCGCAAGCAGTGCCGCCACTGCGAGGCACTTCTCATTTCAGGAGCACGACCATGAGCGCATCTCTACGTAGCGTTGACGGCCAGGACGAAGCAGCCATTTTGCGCGAGATCCAGAGCGCCCTGCGCGATCTGCGGTTTGGCGCGGTGGAAATCACTGTGCACAACGCCCAGGTAGTACAAATCGAACGCAAAGAGAAATTCCGTTTGCAGAACCCGGGCAACAAACCGAGCTGAGCAACACCGGCGATTCGATTGCAAGACCCGCAACTATAAGAAAAAAGCCAACACCCAAGAATTTCAGGAGCCTTCTATGTCGTCGATTCGCCGTTATGCCCTGGCAGCACTGGCCAGTGCCGTGTTAGCCGGTTCCGCTGTTGCCAAGGATTACGAACTGCTCAACGTGTCTTACGACCCCACCCGCGAGCTCTACCAGGACTACAACGCTGAATTCACCAGCTTCTGGAAGCAGTCGCACCCGGGTGACAACGTCAAGATCCAGCAATCCCACGGTGGTTCGGGCAAGCAGGGCCGCGCGGTAATCGACGGCCTGCGCGCCGACGTCGTGACCCTGGCCCTGGCCGGCGACATCGACGAAATCGCAAAACTGGGCAAGACCCTGCCGGAAAACTGGCAAACCCGCCTGCCGGACGCCAGCACCCCGTACACCTCGACCATCGTGTTCCTGGTACGCAAGGGCAACCCTAAAGGCATCAAGGATTGGGGCGACCTGATCAAGAAAGACGTGTCGGTGATCACCCCGAACCCGAAAACCTCCGGCGGCGCCCGCTGGAACTTCCTAGCCGCCTGGGCCTACGGCCTGAAAGCCGGTGGCAGCGAAGCCAAGGCCCAGGAATACGTGAAAGAGCTGTTCAAGCACGTGCCGATCCTCGACACCGGCGCGCGCGGTTCGACCATCACCTTCGTCAACAACGGTCAGGGTGACGTGTTGCTGGCCTGGGAAAACGAAGCCTTCCTGGCCCTGAAGGAAGACGGCGGCGCCGACAAGTTCGACATCGTTGTACCTTCGCTGTCGATCCTCGCCGAGCCGCCAGTGGCCGTGGTCGACAAGAACGCTGAGAAAAAGGGCAATACCGAGATCGCCACCGAGTACCTCAAGCACCTGTACAGCCCGGCTGGCCAGGAGATTGCGGCGAAGAACTTCTACCGCCCACGCGATGAGAAAGTCGCCGCCAAATACGCCCAGCAGTTCCCGAAACTGGACCTGGTGACTATCGACAAAGACTTCGGCGGCTGGAAAACTGCCCAACCGAAATTCTTCAATGACGGTGGCGTGTTCGACCAGATCTACTCGGCGCAGTAAGCAAAATCAAACTGTAGGAGCCAGCTTTCTGTGGGAGCCGGGCTTGCCCGCGATAGCATCACCTCGGTGTAACTGATACACCGAGGTGCCGGCATCGCAGGCAAGCCAGCTCCCACAGAAGCTCGCTCCTACAGTGGTATCTACCCGCTAACCAAGGACTCTTATGTCGCGTCGTATCTCCCCCGTCATACCCGGCTTCGGGCTGACGCTGGGCTACACCGTGGTGTACCTCAGCCTGATCGTACTCATCCCCCTTGCGGCGATGTTTGTACATGCCGCTCAACTCACCTGGGATCAGTTCTGGAACATCATCTCCGCACCGCGTGTGCTGGCGGCGTTGAAACTGAGCTTCGGCACTGCGTTGTATGCCGCGATCATCAACGGCGTGATCGGTACCCTGCTGGCATGGGTACTGGTGCGCTACACCTTCCCCGGGCGCAAGATCATCGATGCGATGATCGACTTGCCGTTCGCCCTGCCCACCGCCGTCGCCGGTATTGCACTCACCGCGCTGTACACGCCCACCGGGCTGGTAGGCCAGTTCGCCGCCGACCTGGGCTTCAAGATCGCCTACACCCCCCTGGGCATCACTCTCGCGCTGACCTTCGTCACGCTGCCATTCGTGGTGCGTACCGTGCAGCCGGTGTTGGCCGATATCCCCCGGGAAATCGAAGAAGCCGCCGCCTGTCTCGGCGCCAAGCCCCTGCAAGTGTTCCGCTACATCCTGGTACCGGCGCTGCTGCCTGCCTGGTTGACCGGCTTCGCCTTGGCGTTTGCACGAGGTGTCGGTGAGTACGGTTCGGTGATCTTCATCGCCGGCAACATGCCGATGAAAACCGAGATCCTGCCGCTGCTGATCATGGTCAAGCTCGACCAATACGACTACCACGGCGCCACGTCCATCGGTGTGCTGATGCTGGTGGTTTCCTTTGTCCTGCTGCTGCTGATCAACTTGCTGCAGCGGCGCATCGAACACCCATAAGGAGGCGCGGAACATGTCCCAATCGTCTATTTCCGCCGCGTCCTCGGCCAACGCTGCCCGTCGTGGCAGTGCGGTGTCCCGACGCATCCTGATCAGCCTTGGCTGGCTGGTGTTCTTCCTGTTTTTGTTGCTGCCGCTGTTTATCGTGGTGTCCCAGGGCCTGAAGAATGGCCTGGGTGCGTTCTTCACCGCGATCCTTGAGCCGGACGCGCTGTCGGCATTGAAACTCACGGTGATCGCCGTGGTGATTTCGGTACCGCTCAACGTGGTGTTCGGCGTCAGCGCCGCCTGGTGCGTGAGCAAGTACTCGTTCCGTGGCAAAAGTATCCTG
Source organism: Pseudomonas sp. Colony2 (assembly GCF_019382755.1). NCBI lineage: Bacteria > Pseudomonadati > Pseudomonadota > Gammaproteobacteria > Pseudomonadales > Pseudomonadaceae > Pseudomonas > Pseudomonas sp. Colony2. The sequence goes on from NZ_CP080030.1 coordinate 211,648, forward strand.
GTGACCCTGATCGACCTGCCGTTCTCGGTATCGCCGGTGATCGCCGGCCTGGTCTATGTGTTGATGTTCGGCGCCCAGGGCTTCTTTGGCCCGTGGCTGCAAGACCATGACATCCAGATCGTGTTCGCCTTGCCGGGCATCGTGCTGGCGACCATCTTCGTCACCGTGCCATTCGTGGCCCGTGAGCTGATCCCGCTGATGCAGGAGCAGGGCACCCAGGAAGAAGAGGCCGCGCGCCTGCTGGGCGCCAATGGTTGGCAGATGTTCTGGCATGTCACCGTGCCGAACATCAAGTGGGGCCTGATCTACGGCGTGGTGCTGTGTACCGCGCGGGCCATGGGTGAGTTCGGTGCGGTGTCGGTGGTGTCCGGCCACATTCGCGGCGTGACCAACACCTTGCCGCTGCACGTCGAGATCCTCTACAACGAATACAACCACGTCGCCGCGTTTGCCGTCGCGAGCCTGTTGCTGATCCTGGCGCTCTTCATCCTGCTGCTCAAGCAGTGGAGCGAGAACCGTATCAACCGCCTGCGCAAAAGTGCTGGTGAGGAATAAGTCATGTCGATCGAAGTCCGTAATGTCAGCAAGAATTTCAACGCCTTCAAGGCCCTGAACAGCATCAATCTGGACATCCAGAGTGGCGAGCTGGTGGCGTTGCTGGGCCCGTCCGGCTGCGGCAAGACCACCCTGCTGCGGATCATCGCCGGTCTCGAAACCCCGGATGCCGGCAACATCGTGTTCCATGGTGAAGACGTCTCCGGCCACGACGTGCGTGATCGCAACGTCGGCTTTGTGTTCCAGCACTACGCGCTGTTCCGCCACATGACCGTGTTCGACAACGTCGCGTTCGGCCTGCGGATGAAACCGAAAAACCAGCGGCCCACCGAAAGCCAGATCGCAGTGAAAGTCCACGAGCTGCTGAACATGGTGCAGCTCGATTGGCTGTCGGATCGCTACCCGGAACAACTCTCCGGCGGCCAGCGCCAGCGTATCGCCCTGGCGCGCGCCCTGGCGGTAGAGCCGAAAGTGCTGCTGCTGGATGAACCTTTCGGCGCCCTCGATGCCAAGGTCCGTAAAGAACTGCGCCGCTGGCTGGCGCGCCTGCACGAAGACATCAACCTGACCTCGGTGTTCGTGACCCACGACCAGGAAGAAGCCATGGAAGTGGCGGACCGCATCGTGGTGATGAACAAGGGCGTGATCGAGCAGATTGGCTCACCGGGCGAAGTCTACGAAAACCCGGCCAGTGATTTTGTTTATCACTTCCTCGGCGACTCCAACCGCCTGCATTTGGGTGAAGACAAGCACGTGCTGTTCCGCCCGCATGAAGTGTCGCTGTCGCGCCATGAACTGGAAGACCACCACGCGGCTGAAGTGCGTGATATTCGCCCGCTTGGCGCGACCACCCGGGTGACCCTGAAGGTCGAAGGCCAGAGCGAACTGATCGAAGCCGAAGTGGTAAAAGACCACGACAGCCTGACCGGCCTGGCGCGGGGCGAGACGTTGTTCTTCAAGCCCAAGGTCTGGCAAAAAGCCTAAAAGCGCCGCAAAACCCATGTGGGAGCGGGCTTGCTCGCGAATGCGGTGGTTCAGTCGGTACATCCGGTGACTGACACTCCGCTTTCGCGAGCAAGCCCGCTCCCACATTTGGATCTCCAGTGTTGCTCAGGCCGTGGCGTTCTTGTGCCGCACGGCCACGGGCCCTGAGCGCTCTTCAATCTGCCGCTTCAGGTCATGCCGCAGCCCCACCAGGAACGCCAACTCCGCCACCACGAACAACGGCCCCACGATCAACCCGGACACGTCATCGACAAACGCCGGCTTGCGCCCCTCGTAGTAATGCCCCACAAACTGGATCACCCAGCCCACCACGAACATGCCGATGCCACTGCTCAGCCACACCAGCGTGCTTTGCGCCGCCAGCACATGCCCGGCCCACACCGACAGGCCCATCAGCACCGTCATCAGCACGCCGAGCGCCAGTTCCAGGCGCAGGTAGAACCATGCCGAAAGCAGCGCCACTACCACCGCGGGCGACAGCCACAGCCCGGCCACCGTCCATTCGGGGCGTGACAGCAGCACGGCCACGGCCACCACAATCAGCGGGATGCCGATAAAGTGGCTGGCGATATTGCGCGGGTCGCGGTGGTAGGCGGCGTATTGACTGAGATGGTCGACGAGGCTTTTCATTGTTGTTCCTCCTGTAGGATGTTTGATCATGCCCTGTAGGCCCGCGATACACTGTCAACTGGCCGACAATCTTCGGAGTTCGCATGGATGTAGAGAAATGGCACCCACGGCTGGCCACCGGTCACTGGTACAGCCATCTGCCTGCTGATCTACAGAATAGCTTGCTGGCCAGCGCCCGGTTGCGGCAGCTGACGGCGGGGCAATACCTGTTCAAGCGCGGCGATCCGCCGTGTGGGTTGTACGCAGTGCTGGAAGGCTCCTTGCGCATCAGCGCGGTGAACGAGCAGGGCAAGGAGGCAGTGTTGAGCCTGGCGGAGTTGCCGTACTGGTTCGGCGAGATCTCCCTGTTCGATGGGTTGCCCCGCACCCACGACGCCTGCGCGGTCGGGCCTTGTACGTTGTTGCAGGTGCCACAACCGGCGTTGCTGCAGATCCTCGAAGAGACTCCGCGTTACTGGCGCGACATGGCCCTGTTGATGAGCCAGAAGCTGCGCCTGACCTTTATCAATATCGAGCAATTGAGCCTGATGCCGGCGTCGGTGCGGGTGGCGCACCGCCTGCTGATGATCGCCGAGGGCTATGGCGACATCGAGCAGGCCCGGCAGGTGCTGCAACTGCCCCAGGAAGACTTGGCCGCGATGCTGAGCCTGTCGCGCCAGACCACCAATGCGTTGCTCAAGGACCTGCAAGGCCAGGGCATCGTGCGCCTGGGCTATGGCGAGATCGAAATCCTCGACCCGCAACGTTTGCGCGAGGCGGCGCATGCCTGAGGGTGGTAGCCTGCGTTCACGATTATTCGAGGTGTGTTATGCGCGTCCTGCTAGTGGAACACGAGTCAGAGGCGGCCGAGGCGATGGGCCGCAGTCTTGAAGAGGCCAGCTACACGGTGGAGGTGGCGGCCAATGGCATGGCGGCCCTGCGCTTTGTGGAAAGCACCGAATACGACTTGGTGATCCTGGATGTGATGCTGCCGGGGCTGAACGCCTGGAAGCTGCAGCAGGCGATCCGGTTGAAGGGTGAGACGCCGATGTTGTTTTTGACCACGCCGGACGGGATTGAAGATCGGCTGCGTGGGCTGGAATTGCATGAGGATGACTATTTGCTCAAGCCGTTTGAGGCCCGGGCGTTGGTGGCGCGGGTGAAGAAGGTGTTGCGGCGGGATCGGGGGCGCTGACTGCCACTGGCTTTTGGGGTGTTTGATCGACCGCTTTCGCGAGCAAGCCCGCTCCCACATTTGACCGAGTACATCCATTGGAATGCGGTCAAATGTGGGAGCGGGCTTGCTCGCGAAGAGGCCCTCACAGCCGCCGCAACTCCAGCTACCTCAACCCATCCCGAAACTGCCCCGGCGTGATCCCGGTCCAGCGCTTGAACGCCCGGTTGAAGCTGCTGGTATCGGCAAACCCCAGCAAATGACTGATCTCCGCCAGCGAACACTCGGGGTCCCGCAGATGCAGCAGCGCGAGGTTCTCCCGACATTCGTTCAGCAGCGCATCAAACCGGCAGCCCTCATCTGCCAGATGCCGCTGCAAGCTGCGCAAGCTCAAATGCAACGCCTGGGCGATACGCTCGGCACTCGGTTCACCGTCAGGCAACTGCGCCTCAATGGCCGAACGCACCTTGCGTTCCCAGGTCAGCGGCCGCAGTTGCGCCAGGGTGCGCTTGAGCACGGTTTCATTGTGCTCGGCCAACTCGGGGTTGGCATCGTCCAGGTGGCTGTCAAAGTCCCGGGCCGCAAATTCCAGACGGTCTTCCTCGGCGGCAAAAAACACCGGCGCGCGAAATACCGTGTGCCACGGCTTGGGATCAGCCGGCTCGGGCCGCCGCAGGTACACCGCCAGCGGCGCGTACTCCCGGCCCAGGCGATTGCGGCAGGTGCGCACGTAAATCGCGGCGAACGCATCAATCGCCTCAAACGCGGGTGCGGGTGTACCGGCGGGCTGTTGCAGGCGAAAGCGGTAACGTTCGCCCTCCCGGCTAAGCTCCAGGCTCAGGGCGTCGCTGACCACCTGGTGATAGCGCACGATCCGCTCGAACACTTCCCGCAGGCTGCCGCTGGCCACCAGCGCATAACCCAGCGCGTGAAAGGTGGTGGGGCTGACAAACCGCGACACCCGCAAGCCAATCGCCGGGTCGCCGCTGGCCTGTACCGCCAGTTCCCACAGGCGCGTGGTGGCCGATAGCGGGTAGCGCGCGTTCGGATCTTCCATCAACTGCGGGTCGAGCCCGGCCTGGGCGCACAGCGCGGCGCTGTCGAGGCCCAGGGCGTCGAGCTGCTTGCGCAGGGCGCGGGTCCAGCTGGCGAGAGAGGTCGGTTCGGTCATGTTGATTGGCGCTTGCGGTCAACAGGTTGGCGTGTGGGGCTAGCGTCCCGCCAGATCGCATAGGGCAGGATGTACGCATCAATAAGACAGAGGATGGAAGCATGGACGGTACTTCTGCAAGCCCCCGGCAGATGAACGCACAACAGCGTTCAGCGCATATTCGTGAAGTGGTGCTGGCCGAGGGGCTGTTATTGCGCCAGCGCCACCCCTGGCTGCTGCATCAGGATGCGTTGGGCGCGGGCATCCTGGCCTTTGCCCTGGTGGGCATGCTGGGTTCGGCGGCGCTGTATATCACCGGGCACATGGCGTGGTGGGTGTGCCTGCTGCTCAACGCATTCCTCGCGTCATTGACCCACGAACTGGAACACGACCTGATCCACAGCATGTACTTTCGCAAGCAGCGCCTGCCCCACAACCTGATGATGGGCCTGGTGTGGCTGGCGCGGCCCAGCACCATCAACCCTTGGGTACGACGCCATATCCACCTCAATCACCACAAGGTTTCCGGCAGCGAAACCGACATCGAAGAGCGCGCGATCACCAACGGTGAACCGTGGGGCCTGGCACGTTTGCTGATGGTCGGCGACAACATCATGTCGGCACTGATCCGGGTGCTGCGGGCACCGTCCTGGAAGCACAAGCTGGGCATTCTCAAGCGCACGGCGCTGGTCTACGCACCGCTGGCGCTGCTGCATTGGGGCGCGTGGTATGTGTTCCTCGGCTTTCATGCCGCCAATGGCATCGCCAGCCTGCTGGGCGCGCCGATCGACTGGTCGGCCAACACGCTGGCGGTGATGCACGTCATCGACATCGCCGCCGTGGTGACCATCGGCCCCAATGTACTGCGCACCTTCTGCCTGCACTTTGTCAGCTCCAACATGCACTACTACGGCGACATCGAGCCGGGCAACGTGATCCAGCAAACCCAGGTACTCAACCCGTGGTGGCTGTGGCCGTTGCAAGCGTTCTGCTTCAACTTCGGCAGCACCCACGGGATTCACCATTTTGTGGTCAAGGAGCCGTTCTATATCCGTCAGATGACGGTGAAGGCGGCGCACAAGGTGATGGCTGAGATGGGCGTGCGCTTCAACGATTTCGGCACGTTTGCCCGGGCCAATCGGTTTGCGCGCCAGGATGGACGGCTGAGCGAACTCAACCCGGTGGAAAGGACAGCGATCTGAGCAAGCGTCCCGGTCACCCTGGGGTGACCGGGTGCGATTTACTGAATGGCCTGGTAGAAGTTCACCTGTGCTTCATCCAGGTACGCGAGGATTTTCGCCGGCAGGCGCTCGGTGGGTTTCGCCGGGCCGAAGGCTTTGTAGAGCGTTTCGAAATGCGCGTGCAGGTCCGCGACGCTTTCCCACTGTTCGTTGAGAAAGAACCGGTTGGGGTTCTCTTCATCCTTATGCCATTGATAGACCACGGCCTTGTCGTGCTGGTGGGTGAGCTTTTGTGAAACGGCCGCTACATCACGATAGAACTCGGCCTGTTTGCCTTCTTTGATGGTGCCGCTGAAAACCAGGTAGAGCATGTTGGAATCCTCGGTTTGGGGAGATTGCAGAACATCTGCATCGCCAAACTAGCCTCAGTGAGCAGGCGCTTGTAGCCAGCCCGCCGCGAATTCAGAATTCGTAAAAGGCCTCGTTGCCCAATCAGGCCAGGGGGGCGAGCCAGGCGCGCAGGGTGTCGGGATGCCTTGCCAGCCAATCGATCGCGGCGTCATCCGCGGATTGCCCGCCACGGTTGAGCGCATCATCGAGTTCGGCAACGATGAGGTTGGAGAGGCGGATATTGTCCAGTACCTGGATCTCGGCAGCCGTGAGTAATACCAAGCGATCCTCGCGCGCCAGCAGCACCGCTCTATCAACACTGCCGAGTAATCCCTTGGGGTCTTTCAGGTCGCGAATTCGATAACGGTGGTGCAGGAACTGAGGATGCCACAGCGGCACGATGCCCCAGCGCCGCTGCTGATACAGCGCCTCGAACGCCTTAATACAATCGTCCTGGCTGCCCGTGCGGAACCGATATCCGGCGTCGTTCAACCCGTATTCGTCCATGATTTTCAGCGAGAAGCGGGTAATGCCCGCACCCGGGCCGATCCCCTGGATCAGCGGGTTCATCCGGGCCCGGACGTCGGGCTTGAGCAGGTCCTCGATGGATTCCACGTCATGCTCGCTGACATAGTCCGGCACTCCCCACAAGGCATAAGGCTGATAGTGCAGGCCCAGTTCGCGAGTGGGCGTCACTGCCTCCACCGCTTGCTTGTACAGCCCGTGGCTGAAAGGAATCCAGGCGGAGACCAGCATGTCGACCGAGCCTTTGCGCAACTGCTCGAAGTTTTCCTCGTGCAGGGCATAGTGGCGCTCAACGGTCAGGCCCATGCGTTGCAACACCAGCGCTACCACCGCAGCGGTAACCCGATGGAACGACAAGTCTGTCACCCCTAGTCGAACGACGCGTGGGCCGCTCGCGAGATTTGTTTTGCCTGCAGTTTGGTGAGTCACCGCCATGATTTTTTCCCTATGCTAAAAATCGCCCTGGAACTCGGCGATCATGAACTCGACGAAAGCCCGAGCCTTGGATGAGATCAACCGCGCGCTGGGGTAGATCGCCCAGATATCCCGGGTTTGCTCCAGGACACAGGACGGCATGATTTCCACCAATGCGCCGCTTTCCAGTGAGGGCCTGACGTTCCACTGTGAAACAGAGACGATGCCGAGCCCACCCTCCGCGGCAAGCCGTGCGCTTTCGCCGCAATTGACTCTGAGCGAACCACTGATTGCCGTGACTTTGTGTGAATGGGCACCCACGAAACGCCAATGGTCCTCGTCGCCCAGCAGGATGCAGGAATGATTGACCAGCTCCGCAGGTGAAGTCGGTTCGCCATGCGCCTGGAGGTAGGCGGGTGCCGCACACAGGATGCGTCGGTCGCAGCCGAGCTTGCGCGCCACCAGGGATGAGTCCTTCAGGGCGGCGATGCGGATTGCCACATCAATCCCGATCTCGGTCAGGTCCTGCATTTGATCGGACAGTATCAGGTCGATCTTCAGCTTCGGGTTGGCGTGCAGGAACCGGGTAATGGCCGGCATCAGGCACATCCGCGCGAAGGACCCGGGGGCGGATACTCTTAACACCCGTTTGGCCACGTCCTTGCCTTTCACCGCGACCAGATAGGCCTCGTCCACGGCTGCCAGCACCCGGATTGCATGGGGCAGAAACAGCGCACCGTCTTCGGTCAGGCTGACCTGGCGAGTGGTGCGATGCAGCAGGCGCATGCCCAGGTATTCTTCAAGCTTCGCCAGTTTGTGGCTGGCCACCGAGGGCGCGAGTCCCAGCTCCCTGCCGGCTGCGGTGATATTGCCCAGCTCTGTTGATCGCATGAACAGGTTCAACGCATCAATATTCATGCTTCGGCGCCGCTAGTGTGTGGGCGCCGGCGCGGCATCGATCTTCACGCGCAGCAGGCTGTAGGGTTTCTGGCGCAAGTCTTTGCCTGCGTGAAAGATGCTTTGGCGGTGCAGCTGATTGGCGATGAAGTACAGGTAGCCATCAGGACCGATTGACAGTGTGTCGGGCCAAAGCACACGCGGATCATGGACGATGGTCTGCCATTGCCCGTTCGCCAGCCGTTTGCGCACGCTGTTGTTTTCGTAGTCGCCGGCATACACGGCCCCCGAGGCGTCGGCTTCAAGCCCGTCCGAGGCGCCTTTTTCCCCGAGGTCTTTGACCGCCATTTCGAGCCGTGCTTCGCTGACTGTCTCGTCACGCAGCAGTGCCGTGGGGATGGCGTACAGGTGCCGACTCGACAGCGGGCAGAAATACAAGGTCTGCCCATCAGCCGACAGGGCGATGCCGTCCGAAGCCACGGCAAAAGGCTGGGTGCCGCCTTTGGCATCCCGCACTTTCAGGACCTGGCCTTCGACCGTGGGTACGAAGTTCGGGTCGACCGAGGTCGAGGGTGCACCACTGAGCCGGCGTATGGCCGTGCCACTGGCGATGTCCATGACGATGATCGCGCCCGGGCCGGTAAGTGAAGAGTCGGTGATATAGATCACGCCTTGGTCACCCACGCGAAAATCAAAGCGCATGTCGTTGACGTAGGTGCCGGGCAGCATGACGTTTTTCGGGAATACGAGGGTCTTGACCACCTTGTTGGTGGCGAGCTCAACTGCGACGAGCTTGGCACCACCTGGCTGTGGAGGCGAGAAGCCAGGCGCCGCGGTGTCCAGTATCCAGAGGCGTCCGCGCCCGTCGGCCACCACGCTTTGTACGCTGATAAACCCTTTGGCCGGGTCTTTGGGGTTGGCCTGATTTATCGCCTGGTCAGGGTAGGGTACGACTTTGCCGTCGCGCAATTCTGCGACGGTAAACGGCACCTCGTCGCCCCAGCGAGGAAAGTTGACAAAGATGCGTCCGGTCTCGGTAACGCTCACGCCGGTGGGCATGGCATCGTGGAAGGCGTGCACCTGCTCGATGGCGCCAACGCTCTGATCGGCGGGCAGGTTCGCCGGCATGGAAGCCTGGGCGGCGGTGCCGGTGAGGGCCGCTGCCAAGGCAAGGGCAGTCCAACTGATTGGGTATTTCAAGTACATGGCAGGGCTCCAGGTTTTTCTGTTCTGGAGCCAATGGTGTCGGTTCCCGGCAGGCGAAAAAACCCGCTGATTGCCGATAACAGTTTCATTGAAATCAAGAGAATGGGCTGCCGCGCGCAAGCCTGGTTTTTAATTGCGGGCGAGCAAGCTTGCTTCAGCAGAGGGGGTATCCACGGTGATCAGGGTTTCGATCATCGCCTTCGCCGCCGGCGACAAGCGAAACCCGGTACGGCTGATGATCCCGCAGCGGTTGTTCAAACTGTCGAGGCTGTGAGGCACGTTGCGCCAGTGCAACACCGTCAGTGCGCCACGGGCAAAGTCTTCGGCAAACGCATCCTCGGCACCCAGGCCAATCGCGTTGGACTGGTGCACGATGGCTGCCAGCGCCGCAAACTGCTCCAGTTCGATAGCGGGAGAAAAGTCGACACGCCCGCTCAGGTTGGCCAGTAGCTTGCGTACCCCGGGAGCGATCAGCGGTGTGGCCAGCGGGTAGTCAAACAAGTCGTTGGTCGAGAGGCTGTCCTTGGCCAGTAACGGGTGCCCGGCGCGGCAGAAAAATACATTGCGCCGGGGTGTCAGGGCCTGGGTCTGGAAATTCGGATCGGCCTCGAAGTGGCGCACATCGGCGATGAAGAATTCGATCTCTTCGCGACTCAAACTGCGTCCGAGTTTTTCCCAGTTATCCACATGCAAACCGCTGCGTACTCGTGGATGAGCGCCGACAAACCGTGCGATCGCTCCAGGCACCAGGTTCACCGCCGCCACGGCATCGCAGCCAAAGCGCAATTCGCCGGCGTCGAGCTTGGTCATGCGGGTGACTTCGTGGCTCAGCCGCGCCGCCCCCTGAACGAGCGACAAGGCATGTTGCAACACCACCTGGCCCTCGGGAGTGGGGCGCAGGTCTTTGTGGGCGCGGTCCACCAGCACACAGCCAAACTCCTGTTCCAGGCTTTGGATGCTGCGGCTGAACGCCGGCTGGGTAATGCCCATGGCGTCGGCGGCGCGCACAAAACTGCGGTACTCGTTCAGAGCAATGAAGTAGCGCAGTTGGCGAAGGTCCATGGAGTTTTCCGGCGTCCTGAAGGAAACCGCGATTCTAATCGCCTCGCTTATTCCGCAAAAGAATGTTCATTGTTTTATCTAGATTCAAATTGCATATCCATAGAGCCTGTGCGGTAGGTGGCCGGGCTGAACACCCGGGTGAGTATCAGCATCGCCACCACCGTCAGCGTCAGCACCATCCAGGCGCTGACGAAACTGCCAGTCAATTCCCGCAGCCAGCCGGTCAGCCACGGTGATACGGCGTTGATCAAAAAGCCCACGCCCTGGACGAACGCCGCCAGTTGGCCGGCCTCCCGAGGGTCGCGGCGGTGATCCAGGGTCAGCAACAGGCTCAGGGCGAAACACGCTCCCAGGCCGAAACCGATCAACGCCACCCACAGGTGGGGGAATTCCAGCGGCGCCGTCAGCAGGCCGATATAGCCCACGGTCTGGGCCAGCAGGCTGATGCTCAGTAACGGTCGACGATCAATGCCACGTTGCGCCAGTGCGGGCATCAGCAGCGCGGCGATTACCTGGAAGATCGTCATGAACGCCAGCAGCGAACCACTGGGCAGTACGCCCCAACCCAACTGCTGGTAGTAGGCCGGCAGCCACGCGACCATGCTCATGTAGCCGCAATTCACCAGGCCGAAATACAGCGCCAGCAACCACGCCCGACGGTTGCGCAGGCCCTGGAACGGCGCCGTCACCTGCGGGTTTTTCGCCGCACCCAATGGCAGCCACGCCCACAACAATAGTGCGCCCAGGGCCGGTAGCAGCCAGATCCCGAGCCCCGCCTGCCACTGCTGGAAATGCCCCGCCACCAACGGGCTGAGCAGCGCGGCCAAGCCACCGCCGCCCATCAGCGAAGCCGAGTAAACCCCCATCGCCAACGGCACGCGCTGGTGAAACTGGCGCTTGATCATCGCCGGCACCAGCGCCTGGATCAGCGCCACACCCGCACCGCCGAACAATGCCGTGGCCAGCAGCGCCGGCGCCTGGCCAAACAGCCAGCGCGCGAGGCACGCCAGCAGAATCATCATCAAGCCCAGGGCGATTCCGCGACGCTCCCCCAGCTTCGCATCCAGGCGCACCCCCACCAACGCCACCAGGCCCATGCAGATCACCGGCAGGCTGGTGAGCAGGGCGCTGCTCTGGAAACTCAGGCCGGTGGCCAGACGGATTTCCCCCAGCAACGGGCTGATGGAACTGAGGATGGGCCGCAGGTTCAGGCCCAGTACTACCAACAAACCCCAACCGGCGAGCTTGCCGGCGAACGAATTATTCAGCGTCATGCAGGGCCTGCCACGCGCGGTAGAGGGCTTGCATCGCTGCCTGCGGCAGGTGCTGCACGGGCAATTTTTGCTCCGCCAGCGGCAGCGCCAGTTGCTGGTAGATCGCTGCTGTGGACAAACCAAAGGGCGCCGCCACGTCGTTGCTGGCAGCGAACACCACACGGGATATGCCGCACAGGTGCATCGCACTCAGGCACATCGGGCAGGGCTGGCCGCTGGCGTAGATCACACAACCGTCGAGGCGCGGGCCGAGTTGTTGGCTGGCGGCACGGATGGCGAGCATCTCGGCGTGGGCGGTGGGGTCCTGGCTCAAGTGGATTTCGTTGACCGCCTCCACCAGCACCTCGCCGTTGCGCACCAGCACGGCACCAAACGGGCGGCCACCGGCGGCTACGTTGGCTTTGGCCAGTTGCACGGCGTGATGCAGATGCTGTTGATCGTCAGTCATGGAAAACCCCTCGTGCGCAATGAGGCGTGAAGTATGGGTAGCCGCAGGGGTATTCTGAAATTAAATATAACCATGCCAATCAGTGGCAAATGGAATGGTGAGCCCATGTTCGATCCCGTGTTGTTGCGCAGCTTTGTTGCCGTCGTCGATTGCGGCAATTTCACCCGCGCGGCCGAGCGGCTGCACTTGACCCAGTCCACGGTCAGCCAACAGATCCGCCGCCTGGAAGATGCACTGGGTAGCCAGGTGCTCGACCGGGATCAGCGCCGCGTGGTGGCCACGGTGGAAGGTGAACGCTTGCTGGCATATGCGCGGCGCATCCTGGCGCTGCACGAAGAGGCGGCCGACGTGCTGATCAATCAGCAGAGCGATGGCGTGTTGCGCCTGGCGGTGCCCGAGGACTTTGCGGCCGAGCGCCTGATGCCGCTGCTGTCGGCGTTTGTGCAGGCTTATCCCCGGGTGCGCCTGGAGGTCACCAGCGGCTTGGGGCCGGAGTTGTTGCGGGATTATCGCGGCGGTGAATTCGACGTGCTGCTGGTCAAGCAAATGGGTGACAGCGATGACTGCCTGGTGTCCTGGCCGGAGCCGTTGTGTTGGGTCGACAGCCGCAGTTCGCCGTCCCTGGGACGTGATCCGCTGCCGTTGGTGGCGTTTCCCGCTGGCGGCCTGTACCGCAATGAAATGCTGCATCACCTGGAGGTGGGCGGCTGGCGCTGGCGCATCGGTTATTCCAGCGCCAGCTTGGCCAGCGTGTGTTCGGCGGTGGCGGCGGGGCTGGGGATCAGCCTGTTGCCGGTGCGGGTGGTGCAGCCCGGGCACGTGGTGTTGGGCGCGGACAGCGGTTTGCCTGCGGTGCAGGGCGTGCGGCTGGCGCTGTATGGACGCAACGGCCTTGGTGCGGCCGGGCAGGCGTTGCTACGCCAATTGCAGGATTTATGTGCCGGTAATCCACGCTGAGCCATGCCTTCAGTGAATATTTTGTATGCCTCAAAAGCATTGAGATTTTCCCCCACGGCGCCAGGCCGCGCAGGACGTGGCTTCGGCGTATCCGGATGTTTCGGTTATTCAATTTAGATCTATCTATAACTTTAAAGATTACTTTAAGAGATAAGCGTCTGCCCCCGATGATTCAGCCCTCGACGGCCGCCAAGGCAGGCCCGTCGGTTTTTTTGCTTAAGACCGCAGGGGAGTTAATCAATGGGCAATGTCCAGACCGCCGCCAGTGCACAAGAGGCGCAGTGGCGCCACGCACCGGGTGGTGAGTTGGTCGACCTTGGCCGGCCGCATCGCGCGCCGTTGGGGCAGTTGCGTACGCAGAAAACCCCGAAGGGTGTGTTGAGTCGGCGTGAAGCGATCCTGTTGGGGATTCTCGCGCTGGCCTTGCATGGCGCGGTGATCTATTGGGTCAGCCAGAAGCCAACCCCGGTGCTGCCGATTGTGCCGCCGGAAATCCCGCCGATGACGATCGAATTTTCCCAGCCGGCACCGCCGGTCGTGGAGCCGCCACCGCCTGTACCGCCACCGCCGCCGCCACCGGTTGTCGAGCCACCGCCGCCGGTGGTTGATGAATTGGCCGCCAAGCCGGCGCCGAAAAAGATTCCGAAACCCAAGCCGGTGCCAAAGCCTGTGCCCAAGCCCGCACCGAAACCGGTAGCCGAGCAGCCGCCCGCGCCGCCTGTACCCGCGCCACCGGCTCCAGCACCGCCGGCACCGCCTGCGCCCGCGCCGGTCACACCGGCCTCGGCCAACGCCGCGTACCTGAAGAACCCGGCGCCCGAATACCCGTCACTGGCCCAGCGCCGGGGTTGGGAAGGCACGGTGCTGTTGCGGGTGCATGTATTGGCCACCGGCAAGCCGGGTGAGATCCAGATTCAGAAAAGCAGTGGTCGCCAGCAACTCGACGAAGCCGCACTGGCTGCCGTGAAGCGCTGGAGTTTTGTACCGGCCAAGCAGGGTGATGTGGCCCAGGACGGCTGGGTCAGCGTACCGATCGATTTCAAGATTCATTAATTATTGGATGCGGTGTGTTGGACACATCGCGACCTGCACAGAGGGAAAACATCATGGCATTAGCATCTCCAACTGAATCCATCGAAAGCGCGGTGATCTGGCTGCTGGTGGTCTTTTCGGTCGCTACCTGGGGCCTGGCCCTGCTCAAGGGCGTCCAGTTCGGCCGCCTCAAGTCCCAGGATCGCAAGTTCCACAAACAGTTTTGGGCGGCATCCAGCCTGGACTCGGCCGCTGAACTCGCTGAAACCAAACCCGGCGCCGCCGCTCGTGTGGCCCAGGCTGGTTACGCCGCGATCCAGGTCGGTGAAGCGCCACATGCTGCTGACCTGAGCCAGGCGATCAACCATCAGGACCGTCTTGAACGCGCTTTGCGCCAACAGATCGTGCGTGAGCGCCGCTCCCTGGAAACCGGCCTGGCCGTGGTTGCGAGTATCGGCAGCACCTCGCCGTTTATCGGCCTGTTCGGCACTGTGTGGGGGATCATGGAAGCCCTGAAAGGCATCAGCGCCGCCGGTTCCGCCAGCCTCGAAACCGTGGCCGGGCCGATCGGTGCGGCACTGGTTGCCACGGGTGTGGGTATTGCCGTCGCGGTGCCGGCGGTGCTGGTCTACAACTACTTCCTGCGTCGCCTGAAGCTCACGGCTGCTGACCTGGACGACTTCGCCCACGACTTCTACAGCCTGGCGCAGAAGAACTCGTTCCGTGTGTTGCTGCATCCGACGCTGAGCAAGGCCGGTGCCCAGGGTGGCGCGCAAAAAGTGAAGGAGGCGTCCTGAGATGGCCTTCTCTACGCAAGACAGTGATGAGGTGCTGAGCGAGATCAACGTTACGCCGCTGGTGGACGTGATGCTGGTGCTGCTGGTGGTGTTTATCGTCACGGCGCCGTTGTTGACCAATGCGATTCCGATCAACTTGCCCAAGACCGAGGCCGTGGCCCCGGTGGAGCAGAAGGACCCGCTGGTGGTGAGCATTGATGCGGCCGGGAAACTGTTTATCAACAAGGATGAAATCCAGCCGGATTTGCTGGAGTTCAACTTGCAGTCGGCCAAGGCCAAGGACCCGGAGGTGCGGGTGCAACTGCAGGCTGATGATGGCGTGAACTACGGCGAAGTGGCGCGAGCCATGGCGTCGATCGAGCGGGCGGGGATTACCAAGCTGTCGGTGATTACTGCACGTTAGTTTCAAATGCCTCGACAATTTTTTTGGCCGTCTCCTTGGCAGGGTGCGGCCTTTTTTTTGGGCTGTGGTTTTGGGGGGCTGGGTACATATCCGTTATTTAGGTAACGGCGGCTTATGGTTCCGCTCTTACAGCGGGTCACTTTTGGCAAACGCCCCAAAAGTAACCAAAAGGTCTTTGCCCCACCACTCGGTGCCTCGCCCAGGCTCGGCATGCCCGCACTCCGGCCCGGTTCCGCGGGCCGCCGCGACGGGCCATCCATGGCCCGGCGCGGCTAAACCGGCGTCCTGCCGGTTTACCCGCTCCACCGTGCCTACTTGCGGCCATCGTGGTTAACGGGGCCCGCAGATCAAAATCAAAAGCAGATCAAAAGCAGAGCACAGCGGCCTACCGGCCGGCTTGAGTGTTAAAAGCAAAGGCAAGATCCAGAGCGAAAGCCAAATCTGAAGCGGTTGCAGATCTGCTTTTCTGTGGGAGCTGGCTTGCCTGCGATGCAGACACCTCGGGTTTTCAGATACACCGAGGCGATGCCATCGCAGGCAAGCCAGCTCCCACATTTGACCGTGCCCGCTTTAGATTTGATTTTGCTTCACCACACTCAAGCCGGCCGGTAGGCCGCTGTGCTGTTGCTTTTGATCTTGATCTTAGGCGCCCCGTTAAACCACGCTGGCCGAACGCAGGCTTTGGAGCGTGGGTAACCCGGCAGGACGCCGGGTTAGCCGCGCTGGGCCAAGGATGGCCCATCGCGGCGGCCCACGGTCCAAAGCCGGAGTGAGGGCACACCGAGCCTAGGCGAGGTGCCGAGTGGTGGGGCAAGAGCGTTTTGCTTACTTTTGCGCTCTTCAAAAGTGAGCCGCTGTAAGAGCGGAACCAATAGCGGCCATAACCGAAGAAACGGATATGTACCCCCATCCCCCTAAACCCCCCATCACTCTCAACAAACATTTTGGTTATTAATAAATAGCTTCTTATTCCTTAACGAATATATACCCCGTGCCTATACTGACCCACAACGTTAAACGCTGCAGGAGGGCACACCCATGCACAGCGAGTCGATTCGTTATCTGATCGTGCCGGGCTGGCAAGGATCGCCAGAAGATCATTGGCAAAGTCATTGGCAGAACAGCCTGCCCAACAGCGCGCGCGTGGAGCAGGCCGACTGGCTCACCCCACGCCGCGAAGACTGGGTGGCAGCCCTGGCCGAAGCCATCGCCGCCGACAGCACCCCGGTGATTCTGATCGCCCACAGCCTGGGCTGCATCACCGTCGCCCATTGGGCGGCCACCGCACCGGTGCAGTTCCTGCGTCAGGTACGCGGCGCCCTGCTGGTGGCCCCGGCCGATGTCGAACGCCCTGCCTGCGCACCCGCCCTGCGTAACTTTGCGCCAATCCCCAGCCACCTGCTGCCGTTCCCAAGCCAGGTCGTCAGCTCCGACAACGACAGCGCCGTCAGCGCCACCCGCGCCCTGGAACTGGCACGTAACTGGGGCGCCGAAGCGGGAATTCTCGCGGGCGCCGGGCACATCAACGTGAAGTCCGGCCATCAACGCTGGGAACAGGGTTTCGCCTACCTCTATCGCCTGCAAAATCGCCTGGAACATCACTCCCGGCGCCGTGCATAAAATTTTTTAAACGCCCCTTCCCCTTCGTGGATGGGGCGGGAGCCTGCCATGAGCCTGCATGAAACCTTCGGTCAGCCCCTGCTGACCTTCCCCGACGCCGAAAAAAGCCCCCTGAGCATTCGTGCCAAGGCGCTGGTGTTTGTCGACCCGCGTTCGCGGCAACTGCGCGAAGACCTCGAAAACCTCGCCCCCCGTGCCTTGCCCGTGTTGATCCGCGGCGAAACCGGCAGCGGCAAGGAGTTGCTCGCCCGGCATATCCACCGTGGCAGCGACCGCACCGGCCTGTTTGTCTCGGTGAATTGCGGCGCCATCAGCCCGACATACGCCGACGCCGAACTGTTCGGCTACGCCGCAGGCAGCCACAGCGGCGCAGCCAGCAGCCGCGCCGGCTGGTTTGGCTCGGCCAACGGCGGCACGTTGTACCTGGATGAAATCGGCGACTTGCCGCTGCCAATCCAGGTCAAGCTGCTGGCGGCGCTGGAAAACCACGAAGTCACTCGCGTCGGCGCCCATCAGCCAAGCCCGGTGGATGTGCGGCTGGTGGCGGCCACCAGCATCGACCTCGCCCAGGCCGTGGCGGCCGGCAAGTTTCATGAGCGCCTGTTCCATTACCTCAGCGAAGGCCAACTGGAGCTGCCCGCACTGCGCGAGCGGGTGGGCGACATCCTGTCACTGGCCGAATATTTCCTCGGCATCTACAGCCAGCGCCTCGACCTGCCGGTGCCGCTGATCAGCGACGAAGCCCAGCGCGTGCTGGAGCATCATAGCTGGCCGGGCAACACCCGGGAGTTGGAGAACGTGATTCACTTTGCCTTGCTGGTCAGCAGTGGCGACGAGATTCTGCCTGAGCATTTGAACCTGCCCGTGGCGGGTTCGCCTGTGGAGCAGGTGCGGCGAATTCTTGGCCACGCCAGCGCCGCCGAGGTTGAAGCCCTGAAAAGCTATTTGAAAGAACACGTTGTTTTGTAGGAGCCCGGCTTGCCGGCGATGGCGTCCTCAGGAGCATCGCAAGGCTCAAGACCGCCATCGCCGGCAAGCCGGGCTCCTGCATGAACAAAATGGAATATCAAAGTGAATAAAAAGTATTGTTCTGGAATAAAAAACCTCGGTATTGTCCGCTGCACGCCGCGATAGCACTTCGCTGGCATCCACTAAAAAAGCGGCCGTCCCAGACGACCCGGATTTTCGATAAGGACACTGCATGAAAAAGGTTCTGTTGTTTACCGCACTGGCGGCTGCCCTGACTGCAAGCTTCGCCCAGGCCAACGAGAAACTGGTGGTAGCCGCTACCCCGATCCCGCACGCCGAGATCCTTGAGCTGGTCAAGCCGACCCTGGCCAAAGAAGGCGTGGACCTGGAAATCAAAGTCTTCACCGACTACGTACAACCGAACGTACAGGTGGCCGAGAAGCGTCTGGACGCCAACTACTTCCAGACCCTGCCGTACCTGGAAAACTTCAACAAGGGTAAAGGCACCAACCTGGTCACCGTGGTCGGTGTGCACGTTGAACCCTTCGGCGGCTACTCGAAAAAGATCAAAAACATCTCTGAGCTCAAAGATGGCGCCACCGTGGCCATCCCGAACGAAGGCAGCAACTCCGGCCGTGCCCTGCTGCTGCTGCAAAAGGCTGGCGTGATCACCCTGAAAGACCCGACCAACGCCCTGGCCACGCCGAAAGACATCGCCAGCAACCCGAAAAACCTGAAATTCAAAGAGCTGGAATCGGCGCTGCTGCCACGCGTCCTGGACCAGGTTGACCTGGACCTGATCAACACCAACTACGCCCTGGAAGCCGGCCTGAACCCGGCCAAGGACGCGTTGATCATCGAAGACGCCAAGTCGCCGTACGTGAACTTCCTGGTTGCCCGCCCGGACAACAAGGACAGCGACGCGATCCAGAAGCTGGCCAAAGCCCTGACCAGCCCTGAAGTGAAAGCTTTCATCGAGAAGAAATACAACGGCGCGGTCGTGCCGGCGTTCTGATCGAACCCAAAAACCTCCTTCAAGGTTTAAACGCCGACGGCTTCTACAGCGTCGGCGTTTTTTATGGCTGGAACACAATCGAAATGTGGGAGCGAGCAAGCCCGCTCCCACATTTGGGACTGTGTCTGCTCAGAGATTCCGGCTATTGATGGCCCTGCGCAGTGCCACCAGCCACTTCACCAGTTCCTGCGGATCAATCGGTTTTGCCTCGTTCATCGCTCATTCCCTCGCTGTTGGTTGGCCGTCAGTCTGGCCACGCGCTGCCTATCCCTGAAGTGCAACTCCGATAAAAAGACCCGTCCTACTTCCCCGGGAACAGTACCTGTCATCCATCTGCACCGCGAATCCGCAGGTTATCTATTTGGGTGATATCAATATGCTATTTCGGTATTTAAATTTTGCTTTTTATACCTTTAAAGTCGGCGCTACCCGGCGTTACCCACGCTGGACCGGACCGCACCAACGCCGCTTTACCCCTGCGGCGTCAGGGATTTCAGATGACCTTCGATTACGCATTTATCCTCAGCACGCTGCCGGCGTTTCTCAAGGCCGTGGGCGTTACCCTGCAAGTCGGCCTGATCGCCATTGGCACCTCCATGCTGGTGGCCTTGATCAACGCCGCGCTGCTGGTGTTTCGCACGCCCTACGTGTGGCGCCTGGTGGCGCTGTACGTGGAGTTGGCGCGCAACACACCGCTGCTGATCCAACTGTTTTTCGTCTACTTCGCGTTGCCGGCCCTGGGGCTGAATATCTCCGGGTTCTGGGCGGCAATCATCACCATGACCTTTCTCGGCGGCGCCTACCTCACGGAAGTGTTGCGCGCCGGTGTCGAGGCGGTGCCGCTGGCACAGATCGAATCGGGCAAGTCCATCGGGCTGTCCCACTGGCAACTGCTGCGCCATGTGATCCTGCCCCAGGCCGGGATCCTCAGCCTGCCGGCGCTGTTTGCGAACTTTATTTTCCTGCTCAAGGAAACCACGATCGTGTCGGCGGTGGCGGTGCCGGAGATTCTCTACACCACCAAAAGCTATATCGCCCTCTACTACAAAACCTACGAAATGCTCGCGGTGCTCACGTTGATCTGCGTGCTGTTATTCCTGCCGCTGTCGCTGCTGCTCAGCCGCCTTGAAAGGAGGCTCCAGCATGGCCAGTTCGGGTCTTGAATTACTCTGGGTGTCCTTGCCGCAACTGGGCAAGGGCGCGGCGCAAACCCTGTCGATCTCGTTCTTGAGCATCGCCTTCAGCACCGTCGGCGGCGTGGTGTATGGCGTACTGCGCACGTTGAATTCGAAAGCGATCAACCTGGTGCTGCGGATTTACCTGGAGCTGTTCCGCGCCATTCCGGTGTTGGTGTGGTTGTACTTGCTGTTCTTCGGCCTGCCGATTTTCTTTGGCCTGAGCATTCCGAGCTTCTGGTGCGCCGTGCTGGTGTTGTCGCTGTGGGGTGCCAGTGAAGTCGGCGAAGTGGTGCGCGGTGCGTTGCATTCGTTGCCCCGTGGCCAGCGTGAAGCCGGCCTGTCGATTGGCCTGTCGGACCCGCAACTGTACGGCTACGTGCTGTTGCCCCAGGCCCTGAAACGCATGACCCCGCCGACCATCAACGTCTACACCCGCATCATCAAGACCAGCTCCCTGGCGGTGCTGATCGGTGTGGTGGACGTGATCAAGGTCGGCCAGCAAATCATCGAGCGCACCTACGAGTCGGTGTTGATCTACGGCGCGCTGTTCCTGTTTTTCTTCTTTATCTGCTACCCGTTGTCGGCCGCCTCCAAGGTGCTGGAACGGCGCTGGGCCCAAGCATGAGCGCATTGATCGAGTTCCAGGGTTTCAACAAGTTTTTCGGCGACCAGCAGGTGCTCGACGGCATCGACCTGAGTGTGCAAAGCGGCGAAGTGGTGGTGATCCTCGGCCCCAGCGGTTGCGGCAAAAGCACCTTGCTGCGGTGCCTCAATGGCCTGGAAGTGGCCCACAGCGGTAGCCTGCGTTTTGCGGGCAAGGAGCTGCTGGACAAGGCCACCGACTGGCGCCAGGTGCGCCAGGACGTGGGCATGGTGTTCCAGAGTTATCACCTGTTCCCGCACATGAGCGTGCTCGACAACCTCCTGCTCGGGCCGCTGAAAGTGCAAAAACGCGAACCCCGCGAAGCCCGGGCCCAGGCTGAAAAACTGCTGGAACGGGTGGGCCTCTCCGACAAACGCGACGCCTACCCGCGCCAGCTGTCGGGCGGCCAGCAGCAACGCATCGCCATCGTCCGCTCGTTGTGCATGAACCCGCAGGTCATGCTGTTTGACGAAGTCACCGCCGCCCTCGACCCGGAGATGGTCAAGGAAGTACTGGAAGTGATCCAGGGCCTGGCCCGGGACGGCATGACGCTGCTGATCGTCACCCATGAAATGGCCTTCGCCCGCGCCGTCGCCGACCGCGTGGTGTTCATGGAGGCCGGCCGCATCCTCGAACAAAACACCCCCGAGGCATTCTTTACGAACCCGCAAACCGCACGCGCGCAGCAGTTCCTGGAGAAGTTCTCCTTCGTTTCAACACTGCCCAAAAGAACCAAGGAACTGGAGCTGTCATGAAAACTGCCAAGTTGTTATTCCCCCTGTTCGGCCTCGCTTTGCTGGCCGGCTGCAATAAGTCCGAAGAGCCCGCCAAGACGGCTGCCGCTGCCACCCCGGCACCCGCTGCGGTGAGCTACATCGACAAGATCAAGGCGCGGGACAAGCTGATCGTCGGCGTATTCACCGACAAGCCGCCGTTTGGTTTCGTGGATGAGTCCGGCCGTTATGTCGGCTTCGATACCGACATCGGCCGCCGTTTCGCCAAGGACCTGCTGGGCGACGAGAACAAGGTTGAATTCGTCGCCGTAGAGCCGGCGAGCCGCATTCCGTTCCTGCAAAGCGACAAGGTCGACCTGATCCTCGCCAACATGACGGTGACGCCGGAGCGCAAGGAAGCGGTGGACTTCACCAACCCGAACCTGAAAGTCGCGGTGCAGGCCCTGGTGCCGCAGGACAGCTCGGTGAAGAGCCTGGACGACCTGGCGACCCGCACCACCATCGTCACCACCGGCACCACCGCGGATATCTGGCTGACCAAGAACCACCCGGACTGGAAACTGCTGAAGTTCGAGAAAAATTCCGAGTCGCTGCAAGCGTTGTCGGCGGGCCGTGGTGATGCCTATGCCCAGGACAACTTGGTGCTGTTCAGCTGGGCCAAGCAGAACCCGGGCTATCGCGTGCTGGAGCAGAAACTGGGGGATGAAGCGCCGATTGCGCCGGCGGTGAAGAAGGGCAACATCGAATTGCGGGATTGGGTGAATGCCGAGCTGGCAAAGTTGGGCGAAGAGAAGTATCTGCTCAAGCTGTATGACCAGTATGTTCGCAAGGAACTGAGCGATGACACCAAGCCGGAAAGCGTGATTGTTGAAGGCGGGAAGTGGCAGGGTTGATCAGTTAGCTGTTGGGTGACTGATCTACCGTCTTCGCGAGCAAGCCCGCTCCCACATTCGACCGAGTTCCACCTTTGGAATGCGGACAAATGTGGGAGCGGGCTTGCTCGCGAAGAGGCCCTCACAGGCACCGCCTAACTGGGCCAATGCCACGCCGGCTCATCCAGCACCCGCTGCCCCACCACCTGCGTCTGCCCCATCACCTTCTCCAGCACGATCGAATTACACCCTTCATCCTGCTGCAACGCCGCAATCAAGCGGCTGGCATGGGACACCACCCACACCTGACACTGCTGCGACACCTGAATGATCAGCCGCGCCAACGCCGGCAAAAGATCCGGGTGCAAGCTGGTTTCCGGTTCGTTCAATACCATCATCGTCGGTGGCCTCGGCGTCAGCAGCGCCGCCACCAGCAGCAAGTAGCGCAAGGTGCCGTCCGACAACTCTGCTGCCGACAAGGGCCGCAGCAATCCTTCCTGATAAAACTCGATGGCAAAGCGTCCGCCCTGCAACGGCTCGATATTCAACCGCGCGCCCGGAAACGCATCGCTGATCGCCCGCTGCAAGGCGTCCGGGTCGCCAATCTCGCGAATGGTCTGCAACGCCGCTGCCAAATCCCGACCGTCGTGATGCAGCACCGGCGTGCGCGTGCCCAGTTGCGGCTGGCGCACCGGGGCGTCGACGTCGCTGCGAAAATGATCATAAAAGCGCCAGCCGCGAATGCTTTCGCGCAGCAGCAATACCTCCGGCGAACCCCGCAGGCTGCCGACCTGATCGAACAGGCTGTGGTAGTTCGGCGTGTGCTGGGCCAGTACATCCCAGGCGCGGCCATCGCGGGCACGTACCATCGGGCCGGAGCGCTGCACCAGCAGGCTCGCCGGGCGAAATACATGCCCGGCCCAGATGCATTCTTTCTTGATCTCCGGGTCCAGGGAAAAATAGGACAAGGTCTTCTCGGGCAACCCCAGGGAAATCGCATAGCTGAAATCCTCTGCGGCAAACCCCAGGCGCAGGCGCTTGGCGCCCTGGCGCACGATGGGCTCCACCGCCACTTCACCACTGAGCATGCGCCGGCTGATGCTTTCCGGCCCGGCCCAGAAGGTTGAATCCAGCCCACCCTCGCGGGCCAGTGCGTTGATCACGCCGCCCTGGGCCGTCTCCGCCAGCAGCCGCAGGGCGCGGTACAGGTTGGACTTGCCGCTGCCATTGGGGCCGGTAATCAGGTTCAACCGATCCAGCGGCACCACCAATTTGTTGATCGAGCGGTAATTGGCCACCGCGAGGGTCTTGAGCATGAGA
>NZ_CP080030.1:235227-280349 GCF_019382755.1 Pseudomonas sp. Colony2
AAGGAGCCTGCATGGGCGGTCCCAAACTCACATTTATCCTCGGCCTTGGCCTGCTGGCGCTGCTGAGCGGTTGCGGCCAGGAAAAAGCCGAACCCAAGGAACATTCCCGGGTGTTTGTGCAGACGGTGAAGTCCACCGACTTTGCCGCCGCCGTGACCTTGACCGGCGATATCCAGGCCCGGGTGCAGACCGATCTGTCGTTCCGCGTCGGCGGCAAGATCATCCAGCGCATGGTGGATGTCGGCGACCGCGTCAGCGCCAAGCAGGTGCTGGCCAAGCTCGATCCGAAAGATTTGCAGACCAATGTCGACTCCGCCCAGGCCCAGGTGGTCGCCGAGCAGGCGCGGGTCAAACAGACCGCCGCCGCGTTTGTGCGCCAGGAAAAACTCTTGCCCAAGGGCTACACCAGCCGCAGCGAATACGACTCTGCCCAGGCCGCGTTGCGCAGCAGCCAGAGCGCGCTGACCGCCGCCCAGGCGCAGTTGGCCAATGCCCGCGAGCAGTTGGGCTACACCTCGCTGGTCGCCGACGCGCCGGGCATCATCACCGCCCGCCAGGCCGAGGTGGGCCAGGTGGTGCAGGCCACCGTGCCGATTTTCAGCCTGGCCCGGGATGGCGAGCGCGACGCGGTGTTCAACGTCTATGAATCGCTGCTGGTGGAGCCGCCGCCGGACAAGCCGATTACCGTCAGCCTGCTGGAAAACCCGCAGATCACCGCCGTGGGCAAGGTGCGCGAAGTCACCCCGGCCGTTGCCGCCAATACCGGCACGGTGCAAGTCAAAATCGCCCTCGACGCGCTGCCCAAGGGCATGCAACTGGGCTCGGTGGTCAGCGCCACCGCCAACGGGCCGGCCAAGGCCAGCATCGAATTGCCGTGGGCTGCCTTGACCAAAGACATCAGTGCGCCGGCTGTCTGGCTGGTGGACGACGACGGCAAGGCGCAACTGCACAAGGTCACGGTCGCGCGTTATCTCACCGGCAAGGTGATCATCAGCGACGGCCTCAAGGGCGGCGAAAAAGTCGTGGTGGCCGGCGGGCAATTGCTGCATCCCGGCATGATCGTGGAAATCGCCCAGCCGCCGGATCAGGCCCAGGCCCAGGGAGTGCAGCCATGAAGCAGTTGACGTGTGTGCTCGCCGCCAGCCTGCTGTTGATGGCGTGTTCCAAGGAAGAACCGGCACCGGAACCGGTGCGCCCGGTGCTGTCGATTGAAGTGAAAGCCGAGGACCAGGAAAACCTCGGCCGCTTCGCCGGCACGATCCAGGCCCGCTACGAAAGCAATCTCGGTTTTCGTGTGCCAGGCCGTATCGCCCGGCGCGCGGTCGACGTGGGCGCTGAAGTGCAGCAGGGCGCGTTGCTCGCCGTGCTCGACCCCACCGATCAACAGAACCAGTTGCGCGCCGCCCAGGGCGACCTGGCCCGGGTCCAGGCACAGTGGATCAACGCCCAGGCCAATGCCCGTCGCCAGCAGGAATTGTTCAACCGTGGCGTCGGCGCCCAGGCCCAGCTGGACATCGCCCAGACCAACCTGAAAACCACCCAGGCTTCCCTGGATCAGGCCAGGGCCTCGGTCAACCAGGCCAAGGACCAGCTCAACTACGCCGAACTGCGCACCGACCATGCAGGCATCGTCACCGCCTGGAATGCCGAGGCCGGCCAGGTGGTCAGCGCCGGGCAGCAAGTGGTGACCCTGGCACGACCGGACATCAAGGAAGCCGTCATCGACTTGCCCGCCGGCCTCGCCGAGCGCCTGCCGCCGGATGTGGTGTTCCTGGTCGCCGGGCAGATGGACCCCACGGTCAGCACCACCGCCACCGTGCGCGAGATCGAACCCCAGGCCCAAAGCGCCACGCGCACCCGTCGCGCCCGCCTGACCCTGGCGGAAACACCGCCCGCGTTCCGCCTTGGCACCGCCATCAGCGTGACCCTGAGTTCAGCCATCGCGCCGCGTATCGAATTGCCCCTCAGCGCCTTGCAGGAAGCCGACGGCAAGACCCGCATCTGGGTCATCGACACCCAAAGCCAGACCGTACAGCCCCGAGACGTCACCATCGTCAGCCGCGACGCCGACAGCGCCTTGCTCAACGCAGGCGTCAAACCCGGCGAGCGGGTGGTGAGTGCCGGCGTGAACAGCCTGAAGCCCGGGCAAAAAGTCAAAATCGACGAGGACAGCCCGCGATGAAAGGGAGCTTCAACTTATCCGACTGGGCCCTCAAGCATCAGTCCTTCGTCTGGTACCTGATGTTCGTCGCGCTGCTGATGGGCGTGTTCTCGTACATGAACCTCGGTCGCGAGGAAGACCCGTCGTTCACCATCAAGACCATGGTGATCCAGACCCGCTGGCCGGGCGCGACCCAGGAAGAAACCCTCAAGCAGGTCACCGACCGCATCGAGAAAAAACTCGAAGAGCTGGACTCCCTCGACTACGTGAAGAGCTACACCCGGCCCGGCGAGTCCACGGTGTTCGTGTTCCTGCGGGACACCACCAGCGCCAAGGACATCCCGCAGATCTGGTACCAGGTCCGCAAGAAGATCGACGATATTCGCGGCAGCTTCCCCCAAGGCTTGCAGGGGCCGGCGTTCAACGACGAGTTCGGGGATGTGTTCGGCTCGGTGTACGCGTTTACCGCCGACGGCCTGTCGATGCGCCAGCTGCGCGATTACGTGGAGCAAGTGCGCGCCGAAATTCGTTCGGTACCGGGGCTGGGCAAGGTCGAGATGATCGGCCAGCAGGACGAAGTGATTTACCTGAATTTCTCCACTCGCAAACTCGCAGCGCTGGGGATCGATCAGCGCCAGGTGGTGCAGAGCCTGCAATCGCAGAACGCCGTGACCCCGGCTGGGGTGATCGAGGCCGGGCCGGAGCGGATTTCGGTGCGCACTTCCGGGCAGTTCGCCTCGGAGAAGGACCTGGCCAACGTCAACCTGCGGCTCAATGACCGTTTCTATCGGCTGGCCGACGTGGCGGAAATCACCCGTGGCTATGTCGACCCGTCGACGCCGATGTTCCGCTTCAACGGCAAGCCCGCCATCGGCTTGGCCATCGCCATGCAGAAGGGCGGCAACATCCAGGACTTCGGCAAGGCCCTGCACAAACGCATGGACGACCTGACCGCCGACCTGCCAGTGGGTGTGGGCGTGCACAAGGTTTCCGACCAGGCCGAAGTGGTGGAGGAGGCCGTCGGCGGCTTTACCAGCGCGTTGTTCGAGGCGGTGATCATCGTGCTGGTGGTGAGCTTTATCAGCCTCGGCGTGCGTGCCGGGTTGGTGGTGGCGTGCTCGATCCCGCTGGTGCTGGCGCTGGTGTTCGTGTTCATGGAATACAGCGGCATCACCATGCAGCGGGTGTCGCTGGGCGCGTTGATCATCGCCCTCGGCCTGTTGGTGGACGACGCGATGATCACCGTGGAGATGATGATCACGCGCCTGGAAAAAGGCGAGACCAAGGAGCAGGCGGCGACGTTCGCCTACACCTCCACCGCGTTCCCGATGTTGACCGGTACGCTGGTGACCGTCGCCGGGTTTGTGCCGATTGGCCTCAACGCCAGTTCGGCGGGGGAGTACACCTTCACGCTGTTCGCGGTGATTGCCGTGGCGATGCTGGTGTCGTGGGTGGTCGCGGTATTGTTCGCGCCGGTGCTGGGCGTGCACATCCTCAGCAGCAAGGTAAAACCCCACAATGCCGAGCCCGGCCGAGTGGGCCGGGCGTTCAATGGTGGCATGTTGTGGGCCATGCGCAATCGCTGGTGGGCCATCGGCATCACCGTGCTGTTGTTTGTGGCGTCGGTGTTTTCCATGCAGTTTGTGCAGAACCAGTTTTTCCCGTCTTCGGACCGTCCGGAAATTCTCGTCGACCTCAACCTGCCGCAAAACGCCTCGATCAACGAGACCCGCAAGGCCGTCGACCGTCTTGAGGCGATCATCAAGGACGACCCGGACATCGCCCGCTGGAGCACCTATATCGGCCAGGGCGCGATCCGTTTCTACCTGCCGCTGGACCAGCAACTGGAGAACCCGTACTACGCGCAACTGGTGATCGTCAGCAAGGGCCTGGAAGAGCGCGGCGCCTTGATTGCGCGCCTGCAAAAACGCCTGCGGGAAGATTTTGTCGGCGTGGGCAGCTTTGTGCAGCCGCTGGAAATGGGCCCGCCGGTGGGGCGTCCGATCCAGTACCGGGTGTCTGGCAAGGACATCGACCAGGTGCGCAAACACGCGATCGAACTGGCGACGATGCTCGATAAAAATACCCACATGGGCGAGATCATCTACGACTGGAACGAGCCGGGCAAAGTCCTGCGGGTGGACATCGCCCAGGACAAGGCGCGGCAACTGGGGCTGTCGTCGGAAGACGTGGCGCAGTTGATGAACAGCGTGGTCAGCGGTGCGTCGGTGACCCAGGTGCATGACGATATCTACCTGATCAACGTGGTCGGCCGCGCCGAAGATGCCGAACGCGGTACGCCGGAAACCTTGCAGAACCTGCAGATCGTCACGCCCAACGGCACCTCGATTCCGCTGCTGGCGTTCGCCACCGTGCGTTATGAGCTGGAACAGCCGTTGGTATGGCGTCGCGACCGCAAGCCGACCATCACCATCAAGGCGGCGGTGCGCGACGACATGCAGCCGACCGACCTGGTGAAACAGCTCAAGCCGGACATCGACAAGTTCAGTGCTGGGTTGCCGGTGGGCTACAAGGTCGCCACCGGCGGCACCGTGGAAGAAAGCGGCAAGGCCCAGGGCCCGATTGCCAAGGTAGTGCCGTTGATGCTGTTCCTGATGGCGACCTTCCTGATGATCCAGCTGCACAGCGTGCAGAAGATGTTCCTGGTGGCCAGCGTGGCGCCGCTGGGGCTGATTGGCGTGGTGTTGGCGCTGATTCCCACGGGCACGCCCATGGGCTTTGTGGCGATTCTGGGGATCCTTGCGCTGATCGGCATCATCATCCGTAACTCGGTGATCCTGGTGACGCAGATCGACGCCTACGAGCGCGACGGCTACACGCCGTGGGACGCGGTGGTGGAAGCCACCGAACACCGGCGCCGGCCGATCCTGCTGACCGCAGCAGCGGCCAGCCTGGGCATGATCCCTATCGCCCGTGAAGTGTTCTGGGGCCCGATGGCCTACGCGATGATCGGCGGGATCATCATCGCCACCTTGCTCACGCTGCTGTTCCTGCCGGCGCTGTACGTGGCCTGGTACAAGATTCGCGAGCCGAAGAAAGAACAAGCCTGACGGCCACAGCGGTGACATTCCTACACGGACGTGGGAATGTTCCCTGAAACATTTTTTTGCCCTTCGCACCCGATCAATTGTTTTACCCTCCGGGCCTGATCCTTTGCCAAGGCCTGCCCCATGCGTTGTTTCCTGCTGGTTTGTAGCTTGTTACTGTCGCCCGTGGCCCTTGCCGGCACGGTGCTGGAGAACGCCCTGTGGCGGGTTGAGATCGACCCGGCGACCCTTGCGATCCACGTTATCCCCAGCGACAAGACCGCCGTGCAGGCTTCAAGCGGAGGCCCTGCGCACAGGGTCAACCAGCTCTCCCAAAGCACCCGTCAGGCCAGTTGGCAATGGGACGATGGCGCCTATCGCCTGAGCGCCACCCTCGAGCAACGGGATCTTGCCCTGACGATTACCGCCCGTGATGCCGGTGAGTTGGCGATCCTGCGCCAACCCGCCAGCGCCATGGGCAAGGGCCTGATCTGGCCCCTGGCCGAAGGGCATTACGTGCCGGCGGGCAATGGTGTGTGGCAGGACTTCCTGCTGGAACAGGGCGACGTCAACACCACCCAGGACCTCAGCTTGCCGCTGTGGGGCGTGGATCACGGCGCGTTTACCCTCAACTGGCTGATGACCAATCCTTACAACAACCGTCTGCACTGGCAGGCCGACGGCAAAGGACTGGCGTTGTCCGCCTTCCATGAATTCACCACGCTGGACCCCGCGGCACCGATGACCGTTCTGTTGCACCTGGGCGAAAGCGACCCGCTGGCCGGCGCCAAGCGTTATCACCAGTGGCTGGTGGAGCAGGGGCTGTTTGAACCGTTGGCGGACAAGTTGCGGCAAACCCCGGAAGCGGAAAAGCTGCTGGGCGCCAGCCATATCTACCTGTGGGGCAATGATCTGCTGGCTCCGGGGGATGTGCGCGACTGGCCGCAACTGCTCAAGCTGCTACGCAGCGGCAAAGGCTTGGCGGCTGAATTGAATGGCTTGCTGGACAAAGAGGCTGCGCAGGTTCGGCAGGTCAAGCAACCGTATGAGCAGGCTGTCCTGCTGCGCGGCCTGAACGCGGCGATCAACACAAAGGCCCGGCAAAGCTGGCAGCCCTCCACCGAGCCGAATATGACCCAACTCGCTGATGGCTATGGTGCGCTGCGTCGCGAGTTGGCCGTGGCTTTTGCCGGTGCCTTGAGCGCAACGCCCGAGACCTGGGGCAATACCTTGTCGGTCACCAATGCATTGAAAGGCGCTGGCCTCAAACGCTTGTTGGTGACCCAGGGCGAAGGCTGGGAAGGCGGGCTCTGGCATCCTGAGGCGGTGAAGACCGGGGTCGAAGCCGGTTACCTGATGGCGCCCTACGACTCTTATGAAACGGCACTGTCTGCCACTGAAAATCCCGACTGGACCACCGCGCACCTGGGCAGCAAGGCCTATGGCGAGTGCGCGATCGTGTTGAAGGGCGGCCAGCTCAAGACAGGCTTCCAGAAGTCCGGCCACTACACCGACCCGCGCTGCGTGCGGCCGTTGCTGGAGGCGCGGATCAAGGCGGTGCAGGCCAAGTCCGGGTTCAACGCCTGGTTCCTCGACGCCTATGCCACCAGCATGTTGTTCGACAGCTATCGCACGGGTGCGAGCATGACCCAGGCACAAAACGCCGAAGGCAATATCGATGCGGCCCGCTGGATCAATACGGCGCTGAAGTTGCCGGCAGGTTCCGAGGACGGCAACGCGATCACCGCCCGAGGCATCCTGTTTGCCCACGGCATGCAAACGCCGGTGCTGGGCTGGGGTGATCGGGAGATGACCAAGGACAAGCAGTCGCCGTATTACGTCGGGGCTTGGTACCCGCCGGAACAGCCGGCGGTGTTCTTCAAGTCGGTGCCGTTGAAAGAGCCGTTTCGCACGGTCTACTTTGACCCGACGATGCGCCTGCCGCTGTATCAGGCGGTGTTCCATGGCTCGGTGATCACCACCCACCATTGGCTGTTCGACAGCCTGAAACTGAGCAACGTGCGGGCCGAAAACGAGCTGACGCAACTGCTCTACAACGTGCCGCCGCTGTATCACCTGAGTGCGGCGACGGTGAAGCAGCGCTTGCCGGTGATTCAGCGCCAGGACGCGTTCTTTCGGCCGCTGCATGAGCGGTTGGCGACTCAGGCCATGACGGATTTTCGCTGGCTGACGGAAGATAAACAGGTGCAGCAGACCACGTTTGCCGATGAAACGCGGTTGGTGGCGAATTTTGCTGAGGGGCGTATTACGGCTTTTGTGCCTGGCGCCCAGGCTGTGGTGTATCAGGTGGATGAGTGGCGGCTGTGAGTCCTTCGCGAGCAAGCCCAAACAACAAAGACCTACAGCTTGCGCCACACACTCGCCAGCCACGGCTGTTGTTCCCGAGGCAATCCCGCTGGCCGGTAGTAATGCTCCAGCTCCACAAACCCCGCAGCCGTCAGCAATTCCTGCCACGCCTGCAAGTCGTGATACGAGCCATACCGTGGCCCATTCCAGCCCTCCTGGTTTTCACCCCGAGGGTTTGAGCTGAACAACACTCCACCGACCTTCAACGCCCCATGCAACTGCCCAAGAATGCGCGGCAGTTCCTGCTTGGGAATATGAAACAGCACCGCATTGGCGAAGATCCCGTCGAAACGGCCGGCTGGCAAACCCAGCTTCAGGAAGTCCTGTTGCAGCACTTCACAGCCGCTGTCTTCCCGGGCCATCTGTGCAAAGCGCTCCGAACCATCGAGCCCCACCGCGATGTGGCCCATGCGGGTAAACGTCTGCAAATCCCGCCCCGGCCCGCAGCCGAAATCCAGCACGGTAAACGGTGCGTCGCCCTGGATATGCCGCAGCAACGCATCAATGTTCTGGCTCACATCGTGATCGCGGGTGCCTTCACGAAAATCCTCGGCCACTTTGTTGTAGTGGCCAAGGGTGGTGGAGGTGATCTGGTCGAGGTCGTCGGGGGCAAGTTTCATGGCAGGTTATACCGGGCGCTGAGATGGCCCGACTATACCTCACCTCTTGTTCAGAACCCTGGCCAACCGATCGCCGCCCAACTGAATCACGGCTACCAGGATCACCAGCAGCACAATCACGGTGAGCATGATCTGCGTGTCAAAACGCTGATAGCCATAGCGATAGGCAATATCCCCCAGCCCACCGGCGCCAATTGCGCCGGCCATGGCCGAGGAGTTGATCATCGTCACCAGGGTAATCGTGAACCCGCCGACAATCCCCGGCAGCGCCTCCGGCAGCAGCACATGCCAGACGATATGCCAGCGCCGGCAACCCATGGCTTGCGCCGCTTCGATCAAGCCGTGATCGACTTCGCGCAAGCTGACTTCGGCGATCCGCGCAAAGAACGGCGTGGCCGCGATGGTCAACGGCACCACCGCCGCCCACACGCCATAGGTGGTGCCGACGATCAACCGGGTGAACGGAATCAGCGCCACCATCAAAATCAAAAACGGGATCGAGCGGAACAGGTTAACGAACGCCCCCAGCACCCGATTCAAGGCAGGCGCCTGATAGATGCCGCCCTTGTCGCTGGTCACCAGAAACACCGCCAGCGGAATCCCCACCAGCAATGCAATCAACGACGACACTCCGACCATCAACAGTGTGTCGATGGCGCCCTGCAATAAACGATCAAACCACATAGCCCAGCACCTCCACCTGTTGTGCCCAGCGCCCGGCGCGGCTGCGCAGTTCTTCGGCGGTCAGGGACGAGCCGCTCACCGCCAGCAGCAATTGCCCCAAGGCGTGGCCCTGGATGCGTTCCACACCGCCTTGCAGCAAGCGCACGCGCCCGCCGAGGGCGCTGAACAACGCAGCAAGATCGGGTTCGTCTTCGGCACTGCCAGTCAGTTGCAAGCGCAGCACCACGGCGGCGTCCTTTGAGGTCGGATTGGCCTGCAGGCGGCTTTGCAACTCTTCAGGCAGGCCATGTTGCAGTGGCGCCAGCAGGGTTTTACTGACCTCATGCTGCGGGTTGCCGAACACTTCCCACACCGGACCTTGCTCGACCACATGGCCGTGTTCCAGCACCACCACGCGGTCGCAGATTTCGCGAATCACGGCCATTTCGTGGGTGATCAGCACGATGGTCAGGCCCAGGCGTTTGTTGATCTCCCGCAGCAGGCCGAGGATGGATTGCGTCGTCTCAGGGTCGAGCGCCGAAGTGGCTTCATCGCACAACAGAATCTGTGGGTCATGCACCAGTGAGCGGGCGATGCCCACCCGCTGTTTCTGCCCGCCGGACAGCTGCGCCGGGTAAGCCTTGTGCTTATCCTGCAAGCCGACCAATTCCAGCAGTTCACGAACCTTCTTCTCGCGCTGCTCCTTGGGCACGCCTGCGACTTTCAACGGCAGTTCGACGTTCTGCCACACGGTCTTGGCCGACATCAGGTTGAAGTGCTGGAAGATCATGCCGATGCGTCGGCGCAGGGCGACCAGGCGGTCTTCGTCGAAGTCGCCGATGTCCACCTGGTCAATCAATACCCGGCCGCTGCTCGGTTGTTCCAGGCGGTTGATGGTGCGGATCAGCGACGACTTGCCGGCGCCGCTGCGGCCGATGATGCCGAAGACTTCGCCGCGCTGGATCGCCAGGTCGATGCCTTGCAGGGCGGGCACGGATTGGCCGTCATAGGTCTTGCCCAGGTTGATAAAGCGCACGTGCGCGCGGTTCAGGTCCGGGTGCAGTTCTGTCTGTTCGGCGTCCCTGGGCGGCAAGCCCAGGTCGCGCAGTTGAGAGTGGGCGGCGGTCATTTTTTATCTTCCCAGCCCACTTGGTAGAGCTTGCCAAGGGATTTATCCAACGCGGCGCGCACCACCGGCGAGTGCTGGTAGATGTCGACGAACTTGATCACCCGCGGGTCGGTTTTGCTCTTGGGCTGGACCACGAACTGGATCACGTATTCCGGATGGTCGAGGCCGTCGAACAGCAGCGCCGACTCGGCATCGAAGGTCTTGGACAGGCGGATATACGCCGGGTAGCCCTGCACCAGGTCGGCGTCGTCATAAGCGCGCACCAGTTGCACGGCTTCGACTTGCAGGATCTTGATCTTCTTCGGGTTGGTGACGATGTCTTCTTCAGTGGCCTTGTAGCCCACGCCCGGCTTGAACGTGATCAAGCCGGCCTTGGCCAGCAGTTGCAGGCCGCGACCACTGTTGATCGGGTCGTTGGCAATCGCCACGCTTGCGCCCTGGGGCAGGTCGTTGATGCTCTTGTACTTCTTCGAATACAGGCCGACGTTGTTGATGATGCCCGGCGCGTACGGCACCAGGTCAAAGCCCGCAGCGGCCTTGGCGTTTTCCAAAAACGGGATGTGCTGGAAGTAGTTCACGTCGATATCGCCGGCT
This sequence comes from Pseudomonas sp. Colony2, assembly GCF_019382755.1. Taxonomy (NCBI): domain Bacteria; kingdom Pseudomonadati; phylum Pseudomonadota; class Gammaproteobacteria; order Pseudomonadales; family Pseudomonadaceae; genus Pseudomonas; species Pseudomonas sp. Colony2. The sequence goes on from NZ_CP080030.1 coordinate 245,809, forward strand.
GCCAGGCTGACGTTGGGTGCGATCCAGTCGGTGAATTCCACCAGTTCGACTTTCAAACCCTGTTTGCCGGCCTCTTCGACGGCGGCTTCCAGGGGAATGGCGAAGGCGGCGGTGGTGCCGACTTTCAACGGTGCGTCAGCGGCGAATACCGCCGAGCTGAACAATCCGAGGGCGAGAGCCAGTGCTTTGACTGGGTGGCTGAGCAATGTTTTTTTCATAGTGGATTTCCAGTCATAAGGTGTGAGTGCAAACAACTCGGTCAACTGTGGGAGCGGGCTTGCTCGCGAAAGCGGTGTGTCAGTGAATGCATCCGGCGACTGATACAGCGCTTTCGCGAGCAAGCCCGCTCCCACATTTTGGTTCAGTGGCGGTAGGTGGAGCCGGTGTGTTGTTCAGGTAAGTGCGCCGAGTGGTGGAAGACTTTCTCCCGCAACGTCCCGGTCTCATACGCGGTCTTGTACGAGCCCCGGCGCTGCAGCTCCGGCACCACCAGTTCGATGAAGTCGACGTAGCTTTCCGGGGTGACGATGCGCGTCAGGTTGAAGCCATCCAGGCCGGTTTCGCTGATCCATGATTCAAGTTCATCCGCCACCTGTGCCGGCGAACCCACCAGGGTGATGTAGCGCCCGCCCAGGGCGTGCTGCTCAAGCAACTTGCGCCGGGTCCAGTCATTGTTCTGCAGGTTCTTGGTCGCGGACTGGATGGCGTTGCTCTTCACGTACTGGATCGGTTCGTCGATTTCGTACTGTGAAAAATCAATCGCCGTAGAGGCCGAGAAATGCGCCACGCCGGCTTCCGCACTGGCGTAGCTCAGGTACTCGGCGTGCTTGGCCCATGCGGCTTCTTCGGTGGCGCCGACAATCACGTTCAGGCCCATGAACACCTTGATATCGTCCGGGTTGCGCCCGGCTTCCACGGCGCTGGCGCGCACCTTGTCCACCTGGATCTTGGTCGAGGCCTTGTTCTGCCCGCTGATGAACACGCACTCGGCGTGGCGCCCGGCAAACAGCAGCCCACGGTCGGAGCTGCCCGCCTGGAACAGCACCGGCGTGCGTTGCGGCGACGGCTCGCACAGGTGATAACCCTCCACCTGATAGAACTCGCCCTTGTGCTCGACCTTGTGCACCTTCTCCGGCTGGGCATACACCCGCGCCTGCGGATCGTTGATCACCGCGTCGTTTTCCCAGCTGCCTTCCCAGAGTTTGTAGAGCACCTCCAGGTATTCGTCGGCCTGGTCGTAGCGCCGGTCGTGCTCGACCTGCTCGGTCAGGCCCATGGCCTTGGCGGCGCTGTCGAGGTAGCCGGTGACGATGTTCCAGCCCACCCGGCCACGGCTCAGGTGGTCGAGGGTCGACATGCGCCGGGCGAACAGATACGGCGGTTCGTAGGTGAGGTTGGCGGTCAGGCCGAAGCCAAGGTTTTTGGTCACCGCCGCCATGGCCGAGACCAGCAGCAACGGGTCGTTGACCGGCAGCTGGATCGCTTCCTTGAGCGGCACGTCCACCGAGTTCTGGTAGACGTCATACACGCCGACGATGTCGGCGATGAACAGCCCGTCGAACAGTCCGCGTTCCAGCAACTGCGCCAGTTCGGTCCAGTACTCGATGGTTTTGTACTGGGTCGAGTTGTCCCGTGGATGGGTCCACAGGCCATGGTTGATGTGCCCGATGCAGTTCATATTGAAGGCATTGAGCAGGATCTTTTTCTTCGCCATCAGATAGTCCCCCGCAGTGGCGGGTTTTCATCGTTGAGGTAGTAATTGCCCACAGCAAAGTACTTCCAGCGCACCGGGTCGTGCAGGGTGTGCACCCGGGCGTTGCGCCAGTGGCGGTCCAGGCCGTGTTCGGCGAGGGTCGCCTGGCTGCCGGCGAGTTCGAACAGGGTGCTGCCGGCCGCCAGGGAAATCTCGGTGCTGAGGGCGCGCACTTCGGCGACCGCGATGGATGCGGCCGCGACGGTGCCGGCATTGCTGTCGGCCTGGGCGCGGTCGAGGAATTCGCCTGAGCGTTCCAGCAGGGCTTCGGTGGCGTGCAGGCGGATGCTCAAGTGGCCGAAGCTTTTCAGGGTCAGCGGATCTTCGGTGGCCTTGTCGCTGGTGGCATCGATCCACGGCCGGGTCTTGGTGCGCACGAAGTGCAGCGCATCCTCATAGGCTGCGCGGGCAATGCCGGTGTCGATGGCGGCGTGAAGGATCTGCGCCAGCGGGCCGACAGTAGTCGGGCGTTCGAAGGCACTCTGGAACGGGATCACGTCCTGGGCCGCGACCCACACGTTATCGAATACCACCGAACCGCTGCCGGTGGTGCGCTGGCCGAAGCCGCTCCAGTCGTCGATCACGCTCAGGCCCTCGCTGTCACGGGTGACAAAGGCCAGTTGCTGCACACCGTTTTCGTCCACCACTGACGTGGGAATACGTTGGGCGTAGATCGCGCCGGTCGAGTAGAACTTGCGGCCGGTGATACGGAAACCGTCACCGTCGCGGGTGATCTTGGTGATGCGGTCGTGGGCGGTCTTGGTGCCCAGTTCTGCCAGGGCATTGCCGAAGCGCTGGCCGGCGAGCACTTCGGCGTACAGGCGTTTTTTCTGCGCCGGGCTGCCGTTCACCCGCAGCACTTCGAGGGCATAAAAATGGTTTTGCGGGATCTGCCCCAGGGACGCATCCGCCTGGGCAATCAGTGCCGTGACCTTGGCCAGGGTGACGTTGGAAACGCCGGCACCGCCGAACTCCTTGGGTACGCTGATGCCCCACAGGCCGGAGCGGGAAAACACGTCCAGCTCAGGCAAGGGCAGGCGGCGTTCACGGTCACGCAAGGCGCTGTCGCGGCGGAAGTCTTCGGCCAGGTCGCTGGCGACAATGAGGGCTTGTTCATCGCTGGTAATAACCGCGACGTGATGAGAAAGGGTCATGCGTTTCTCCAGAGGTCTGGTCGGTTAAATCCAGGAATGTCGGGCAGGCAAAGTGCCGTTGAGGTGGTAAGCGCCCACCGCGTGGTACTTCCAGCGGACCGGGTCGTGCAGGGTGTGCACCCGGGCGTTGCGCCAGTGGCGGTCGAGGTTGAATTCGGCGAGGGTCGCGCGGCTGCCGGCCAGCTCGAACAGCTTTTCGCTGGCGAGCAGGGAAATCTCGGTGGTCAGCACCTTGGCTTCGGCCACGGCAATCGAGGCGCGTGCGGCGGACTGCGCGGTGATCGGCGCGGCGCTGACTTGGTCCAGTACCTGGCCGGCCTTGCGCAGCAGGGCTTCAGCGGCGTGCAGTTCGATCTTCAGCTTGCCGATATCGGCGATCACATACAGGTCATCGCTGGCCCGTTCGACCTTGGCGTCGATCCATGGCCGCGAGCGTTCGCGTACAAAGCTGATGGTGTCGTCGATCGCGCCACGGGCGATGCCGGCATCGATGGCCGCCTGGATCAATTGCGAGACTGCTCCCTGGATGCCCGGTGTTTCGCCGAGTCGCCAGGTTTCCACCACCAGTTCGGCGTCCACCGCCACTTGATCCAGCAGCACTGTGCCGCTGGCGGTGGTGCGTTGGCCAAAGCCGGACCAGTCATCGACGATGCGCAGGCCTTCGGTGCCACGGCGCACGAACGCCATGACGACTTTGCCGTCATCGTTCAAGGCCTTGACCGCCACCCAATGGGCGAACAGCGCGCCAGTGGAGTAGAACTTCTGGCCACTGACGACGTAGCCGTCACCTTCGGCGGTGATGCGTGACTTGAGGTCCAGGGTGTTTTTAGTACCGCGTTCCGGGCCGCCGTTGCCGATGCGCCAGCCGTCCAGAACGCTCTGGAACAGCTGCTTTTTCTGGCGCTCGCTGGCCGCACCTTGCAGCACGTGCAGGATGCCGAAATGGTTCTGCGGGATTTGCCCCAGCGCCGGGTCGGCCGCGCTGATGATCGCGAACACCTCGGCCAGGGTCACGAAGGACACCTGCGGGCCGCCGTACTCACGGGGAATGGAAATACTGCCCAGGCCGCTGCGGGTGAAGTGTTCGATTTCAGCCCAGGGCAGTTTGCGTTGCTGATCGCGCCTGGCCGCTTGCAGGCGCGCGGCCTGTGCCAGCTCGTGGGCGGCGCTCAGGGCCTCGGCGTCGTTGCGCAGCACTTTGGCGGGCAACAACAGCGGGGCAACGTCCAGATCACTCTGGGGGGGTGTTTGTGCCAAGTTAGACATCAGCGCCGCTCCTTGGCTGCACGCAATGCCCTGGCGTTACGCACCGGGGTAATTTTGACCATACCTACCTCACATCCGTTGAAAAGATAAAAAAATCAGGAATGTCCGGTGGTCCGGTGCATATACCCTAAGCGTGTTAAATTTTTTAATAAACTAACTTTTAGGAATATGCATAGAAGGTCTGTCACCCCGGTTCACAGGGCGAGCCGGGGCGACGGGGTTGGTAGGCCAGCGGGGCCCTGGCGGGGCTGGTCGGGGCCTGGGGAGCGAGCGCGGCGATGCGCAGGATGCGGGCTGGCGCCCAGCTTGAATTGTTGCCGACCCGGTCGAGAATGCAGTAGGTCACTTCGAGGCGATGGTCGTCCCCAGCCTCGACAATGATGGCCGACGGCACCCACACCTGCACCGCCTTGCCCACATCGCCAGCCTGGATGCTCGGCAGGTCCAGGCGCACGTCACCCCAGCGCAGGGTGATCTCGTCATCGGTCGCCATGTTCAGGTACGGCTCGATGGTCAGGGGCACGCCACGGCGGATCTGGCTGCTGTTGACGCCATGGCGACGGATGGTCTCGGGCAGGCTGACGGCGGCCAGGTTCTGGTTTTCATCAAGGCTCAGTGCCGAGGGCATGCCGCCGGGGTAGTCGGTCTTGACCTGCACCCGGGTGATGGCCGAGCGCGCCGGGCCGTGGCCGACCTGCATGACCCGGTAATGAATCCGTGCCGGGCCATTTTGCACAAAGCTCTCCGGCACTCGCAGGCTGGTGGGCATGCCGATCTTGCCGGCGGTGATGCGCCGGGAGGCGGCAAAGCAGTTGTTCCAGAACAACTCGATCAGGTCGCCCTCGTCCATGCCGCAGTAAGGCGCGATATCGACCTGCAGGTTTGTCGCAGCGAGGGCATTGATGCCTTCTCGATGGGCCTGGGGCAAGGTCGGGGCAGTGAGCAGCGCCTGGGTGGAAATACGCTTCATAAATAATCTCCTTGGTGCAGCCAGCAGCAATCGTTCCGGACATCAGGCGCGGGCAGGCGACGTAGTCCGAAAGAAACGATTTAATAAAAAACCAGAATGGATCCAATCCTCTGGGCGTTAGATAAGAGGCTTGGTTAGTTGGCGTCAAGAGGCTGGGCGGGGCAAACAGGGGGTTATGGAATATTCAGAAGGGTCTTACCGGGAGGGCGCTGCAAGTGCGTGCTTCAGGGTGACTTTTACCCAATGAATAAAGGGTGTTTCCCCAAAAAAACTAAAGAGGCGAGTTGCCTTTCGGCAACTCTATAAAGCGAAGCTTCTTACAATGAATCGGCGCAAGTTAGTTGTTGATGAACTTGCTGAGAAACTGCCGGGTACGTTCTTCTTTCGGGTTGGCAAACAGCGCCTTGGCTTCGCCTTGTTCAACAATGACGCCCTTGTCGAAGAAGATCACCCGGTTGGCCACATCCCGGGCGAAACTCATTTCGTGGGTCACGATGACCATGGTGCGGTTTTCTTCCGCGAGGCTGCGAATGGTCGCCAGTACTTCGCCTACCAGCTCCGGGTCCAGGGCCGAAGTCGGCTCATCGAACAGGATCACCTCCGGCTCCATCGCCAGGGCCCGGGCAATGGCCACCCGTTGCTGCTGCCCACCGGAGAGGCGGCGTGGGTAGGCGTCTTCCTTGCCTGCCAGGCCGACCCGGGCCAATAGCTTGCGGCCCAGGGCATCTGCGGCGGCCCGGGGCATCTTCTTGACCACGACCGGGCCTTCGATGACGTTCTCCAGGGCCGTGCGGTGCGGGAACAGGTTGAAGTTCTGGAACACAAAACCCACGTGCTGGCGCAGGCGCCGCACCAGGCTTTGCTGTTGGTTGAGCGGGCGGCTGCTGTCGATCTCGATGTCACCGACCTTGATTCGGCCACTGGTGGGTTCTTCGAGGAAATTCAGGCAGCGCAGCAAGGTGGTCTTGCCGGAACCGCTGGGGCCGATGATGGCGACGACTTCGCCTTCCTTGACCTCAAGGTCGATCCCGTTAAGCACCACCTGACCCTTGAATTGTTTGGTCAGTTTTTCAACCACGATCATGCTTCAAGACTCCAGGTCATGCCGGTTGACTCGTGCTTCCAGGCGGTTTTGCACGTGTGCCAGGACGCTGGCAAGAATCCAGTAGATCAAGGCGGCGGACAGATACATGGTGAAAATTTCGAAGGTACGGGCCGAGACCAATTGCGCCTGGCGGAACAGCTCCGGCACCTGGATGGTGGCGGCCAGGGCAGTGTCCTTGACCAGGGAAATAAAGCTGTTGCCCAGCGGCGGCAAGGCCGTGCGCATGGCCTGCGGCAGGATGGCCCGGCGCAGGGTCTGCGCACGGGTCATGCCGATACTGGCCGCAGCTTCCCACTGGCCGCGCTCGATGGAACCGATGGCGGCACGCAGGATTTCACAGGCGTAAGCAGCCATGTTCAGCGAAAAGCCGATCATGGCCGCCGGGATCGGATCCAGCTCGATGCCCACTTGCGGCAAGCCGTAGTAGATCAGGAACAGCTGTACCAGCAAGGGCGTGCCGCGAAAGAACGACACGTAGACGCGGGCGGTCCAGCTCAACAGCTTGAAGCGCGACAGGCGCATCAAGGCCAGGCCGAAGCCCAGCAGCAAGCCGAAAAACATCCCGCCGAGGCTAAGGATGACCGTGAAGTACGCGCCCTTGAGCAGAAAGGGCGCGGAGTCCAGCGCGAGTTGGAAACCTGCTTCCATTATTGAGTAACGTCAGCGTTGAAGTACTTCTCGGACAGCTTCTTCAAGGTACCGTCGGCGCGCAGTTCGTCCAGAGCCTTGTTCACCGCGGCCAGCAGTTCAGGCTCGCCTTTGCGCAGGGCAATACCGGCTTCCTGACGGGAGAACGCAGCACCTGCAGCGGCGGTGTCCTTGGCTTTCTTGGCGTATTCCAGCGCGGCGAGGCGGTCGATCAGGATGGCGTCGACACGGCCGATGCGCAGGTCCTGGAACTTGGTTGGGTCATCGTTGTAGGTTTTGACGATGGCTTTCGGTTGGTTTTCCTTGAGCCATTGTTCGTAGTTGGTGCCCAGGCCCACACCGATTTTCTTGCCGGCCAGGTCGTCGGCGGTCTTGATGGTGTCGACGTTCTTCGCCAGGGTCAGCGCCTGGATCCCGGAAACGGTGTAAGGCTTGGAGAAGTCATACTTTTCCTTGCGCGCATCGGAGATGGTCACCTGGTTGACGACCGCGTCCAGACGCTTGGATTCCAGGGCGGCGAGGATGCCATCCCACGGCGTGGCTTGCAGCTTGACCTTGACGCCCAGCTTCTTGGCCAGCGCTTCAGACAACTCGACCTCGAAACCGCTGAGCTTGCCGCTTTCGTCGACGAAGCTGAACGGCGGGTAGGTGCCTTCCAGGCCAATCTTGATTTCGCCGGCTTTCTTGATGTTGTCCAACTGCTCGCCAGCAACTGCCTGACCGAGCCACCCGGCGCCAAGCGCCAGCCCCAATGTGCCAACCAGTAACGTGCGACGGAATACGGAAATAGTCATGAAAAGCCCCTGTGTTTTTTATGTTGAGCGATGCAGGTGACGCGGTAGTCGTATCCTGCCTTAAAAGCGCCGTGTGTGGGAGCCGGGCTTGCCCGCGATTGCATCAACTCGGTGTTTTGGATCTGCCCAGTCATGCGTATCGCCATCAAGCTCGCCTACGGCGCGACTATAAAGCCGGTTTTTAAGACTTGAAAATAATATAAAATCAGATTGATATTTCTTTATGGAATATCAAAAGCTCGAATCATAAGCAAACAACGCCGGTGCGCCACCCGTGTGCAGGAAGATGATCGGCCCCTCTTCAAAGCGCTGGCGTCCAATGCCATCCAGCAACCCGGCCATGGCCTTGCCCGTGTAGACCGGGTCCAGCAGCAGGCCTTCCTGGCTGGCCACCAGCTTGATCGCCGCCAGCGTGCCGGCACTCGGCTCGCCATAACGGGGGGCGAAGTACTCGTCCCACAGGATCACCTTGAACGCGTCCGGCAGCGGCACGCCGAGCAGTTCGGCGGTACGTTCGGCCAGGCCCTGCACCTTGGGGCGCTGGGCTTCGTCGGTACGGGACACCGTGATGCCAATCACTTGCAGGTCGGGCAGCACTTCGGCCAGGGCCAGGGCCAGGCCGCTGTGGGTGCCGGCGCTGCCGGAGGCCAGGACCACGGTGGAGAACGGGATGCCGCTGTCTTCAATCTGCCCGGCCAGCTCCAGCCCGGCGCGCACGTAACCCAGGGCGCCGAGGGCGTTGGAGCCGCCGATGGGCACCAGGTACGGCTTCTTGCCGTTGCTGCGCAGGCGGTCGGCGAGGGCGTTGAGCTGGTCGTCGACGTTGTCCAGGTTCTCCACCAACTCGACCTTGGCGTCGAACAGCTCCAGCAACAGGCGGTTGCCGTTGGCCAGGTAGTTGGGGTCTTCGGTGCCCGTCGGGTTTTCCAGCAGGGCAACGCAGCCCAGGCCCAGCTTGGCGGCCAGCGCAGCGGTCTGGCGTACATGGTTGGACTGGATCGCGCCGGCGGTCACCAGGGTGTCGGCACCCTGGGCCAGCGCATCGGCGGCGAGGTATTCAAGTTTGCGCAGCTTGTTGCCGCCCATCGCCAGCGGCGTGGTGTCGTCGCGTTTGACGTAGACGTCACGCCCCAGCCAGGCCGACAGCCGCTCGAGTTTTTCCAGGGCGGTGGCGCCGCCCAGCAGTTCCAGACGGTTAAAGCGGTCGAGCTGTTGTTTGATCATGGCTACGCACGGGTGGTCAGAGATGCTGGGACTATAGGCAGGCACTTTTGCGTCGGCAACCGCCAATCGCTTATGTCGACGGGTTATTAGCATTGCACTATTGGTTCTTAAGGACGCTCAGGTTCCTTGCCGTAAAGTGATGGGCATTTCGTCAGGAGTGAAAACCGTGAGTGAGCGTTCCAGTCATTGGCAATTACAGACCATCGTCAGCCAGCTGCGCAGCGCCCGGGACCAGTGGCGCACCCGCAACGGCCGGGTCAGCGGCGAGCAGGGCGGGCGCGAGCTGCCTTCACGGGAAGCCGTGGCGCAGATTCTCGAGGCGTTGTGTGGTGCGCTGTTCCCCATGCGTCTGGGGCCGGTGGACCTGCGTGAAGAAAGTGAAGACTTCTACGTCGGCCACACCCTGGATGTGGCGCTGAATGCATTGCTCGCCCAGGCGCGCCTGGAGCTGCGATATGCCGCGCGGCAAGGTGGCCAGGATGACAGTGAAGTCGACGCCCATGCCATCCACCTGATCCAGGATTTCGCCCTGGCGTTGCCAGGCTTGCGCAGCCTGTTGGACACCGACGTGCTCGCCGCCTACCACGGCGACCCGGCGGCGCGCAGCGTGGACGAAGTGCTGTTGTGCTACCCGGGGATTTTGGCGGTGATTCACCATCGCCTGGCGCACCACTTGTATCGGGCAGGCTTGCCGTTGCTGGCGCGCATCAGCGCGGAAATCGCGCATTCGGCGACCGGGATTGATATTCACCCGGGCGCGCAGATCGGCCCGAGCTTCTTTATCGACCACGGGACGGGTGTGGTGATTGGCGAGACGGCGATCATCGGCGAGCGGGTACGGATCTACCAGGCCGTGACATTGGGCGCCAAGCGTTTCCCGGCGGATGAGGATGGGCAATTGCAGAAAGGCCATCCGCGGCATCCGATTGTCGAGGATGATGTGGTGATCTATGCCGGGGCGACGATCCTGGGGCGGATTACGATTGGCAAGGGCTCGACCATTGGCGGCAATGTGTGGCTGACGCGCAGTGTGCCGGCGGGGGCGAACCTGACCCAGGCGAATCTGCAGCATGATGATGGGACGCAGAAATAGAGCAGCGCCCTCTCTAACGATCACACAGATCCAATGTGGGAGCGGGCTTGCTCGCGAATGCGGTGTATCAGTCGCCAGAAGTGTTGGCTGACACGCCGCATTCGCGAGAAAGCCCGCTCGCACATTTTGTCTGCATTCCAAATTTGAGCCGCACTACTCAAATTCGAGCCGTATTTCACTCAGCAATCGCTGAACGTTTCGTCATCCCCATACGTCATACCTTTCCTTGAGCTAGTGTAGGAAACACCTACCACTCGGCCCTGCGATTAGTCCTCAAACCCCTATCCATGTTTAACTTGACTGTTCGTTCAAGTTAAATCGGTGGTTCGCTGCCCGCTCACAACAGGAGGCTTACCTTTGCTGAGTCCGTTTTTTACAGCCACATCCCATACCCTTGAGGTGCGCCCTACATGAGTGCATCGTCCACACCTTCCAGCGGTCTGGTCCGCATGAACCCGCCGGTGTTTTACTTCGCCGCGAGCTTCATCCTGCTGTTCGGCCTGACCGTCATCGCGATTCCCGAACAAGCCGGCGCCTGGCTGCTGGCCGCACAAAACTGGGCGGCCAACACGGTCGGCTGGTACTACATGCTGGCGATGACCCTGTATCTGGTCTTCGTGGTGGTCACCGCGTTATCGGGCTACGGCAAGATCAAACTCGGTGCCGACCACGACGAGCCCGAATTCAGTTACCTGTCCTGGGCCGGCATGCTGTTCGCCGCCGGGATCAGCATCACGCTGTTTTTCTTCTGCGTGTCCGAACCCCTGACTCACCTGGTGCAACCGCCCCAGGGCGAGGCCCTGAACGGTGACGCGGCGCGCCAGGCCATGCAGATCCTGTTTCTGCACTGGGGCCTGCATGGCTGGGGCGTGTTCGCCTTCGTCGGCATGGCCCTGGCGTACTTCGCCTACCGGCATAACCTGCCGCTGGCGTTGCGCTCGGCGCTGTATCCGCTGATCGGCAAGCGCATCAACGGCCCCATCGGTTATGCGGTGGACGGCTTCGGCATCATCGCCACGGTGTTCGGCCTCGGCGCCGACATGGGCTTTGGCGTGTTGCACCTCAACTCAGGGCTCGATTACCTGTTCGGCGTGGCCCACACCCAGTGGATCCAGGTCGGCCTCATCACCTTGATGATGGGCGCGGCGATCCTGGTGGCGGTCTCCGGTGTCGATAAAGGCGTGCGGGTGATGTCCGACATCAACATGCTGCTGGCCTGCGCGCTGCTGCTGTTCGTGTTGTTCGCCGGCCCTACCCAACACTTGCTCAACACCCTGATCCAGAACATCGGCGACTACCTCGGCGCCTTGCCGACCAAGAGTTTCGACCTCTACGCCTACGACAAACCGAGCGACTGGCTGGGCGGCTGGACCGTGTTCTATTGGGCCTGGTGGATCGCATGGTCGCCGTTCGTAGGCCTGTTTATCGCGCGCATTTCCCGCGGTCGTACCATCCGTGAATTCGTGTTCGGCGTGCTGTTGATCCCGCTGGGCTTCACCCTGGCGTGGATGTCGATCTTCGGCAACAGCGCCATCGACCAGGTGCTCAACCACGGCCTTACGGCGCTGGGACAGTCGGCCATTGATGACCCGTCGATGAGCCTCTACCTGCTGCTGGAAACCTACCCGTGGAGCAAGACGGTGATCGCGGTCACGGTGTTTATCAGCTTCGTGTTCTTCGTCACCTCGGCCGACTCCGGCACGGTGGTGCTCTCGACCTTGTCGGCCAAAGGCGGCAACGCCGATGAAGACGGGCCGAAGTGGCTGCGGGTGTTCTGGGGCGCGATGACCGCGTTGGTGACCAGCGCGCTGCTGTTTGCCGGCAGCATCGACTCGCTCAAGTCGGCCGTGGTCCTGACCTCGCTGCCGTTCTCGATGATCCTGCTGCTGATGATGTGGGGGCTGCACAAGGCGTTCTACCTTGAGTCGCAGAAGCAGATTGCGCAGATGCATTCCCTCGCGCCGGTATCGGGCTCACGCAAGGGCACGGGCGGTTGGCGCCAGCGCCTGAGCCAGGCGGTGCATTTCCCGTCACGGGATGAGGTGTACCGTTTCCTCGAGACCACGGTGCGCCCGGCCATCGAAGAAGTGACGGCGGTGTTTGTCGAAAAAGGCCTCAACGTGGTCACCCAGCCTGACCCGGCCAATGACAGCGTCAGCCTGGAGATCGGCCACGGCGAGCAGCACCCGTTTGTGTATCAGGTGCAGATGCGCGGCTATTTCACCCCGTCATTCGCACGGGGCGGCATGGGTTCCAAGCAGCTCAACAACCGCCGCTACTACCGGGCGGAAGTGCACTTGAGCGAGGGCAGTCAGGACTACGATCTGGTGGGCTACACCAAGGAGCAGATCATCAACGACATCCTCGACCAGTACGAACGGCACATGCAGTTCCTGCACCTGGTTCGTTAAGGCTCAGGCCCTGATAAACAGGGCCAGTGCCACCAACGGCGCACCGAATACCCCGCTGCCGATCACCAGCTCCGAGACCAGGTGCTGGCCGGCAGTGACCACGCCTACCGCGCCGTTCACCACCGACACCACCAGCCAGATCCCGACAAAGCTGTAGGCCAGAATGTGCCGGCTGACGCCCAGCTTTTGGCCGATGAACAGCATCAGCGCGAGGAGGATCAGGCCGCAGGTGATGACGAGGGCGGTGTGCATATCTGAAGTCTCCTGATACCCGCTGATTTTCCATGGACAGCAAACCTGTGGCGAGGGAGCTTGCTCCCGCTGGGCTGCGCAGCGGCCCCAAAAAAGATGGGAGCGCTGCGCACTCCAGCGGGAGCAAGCTCCCTCGCCACAATAGTAGTTTGCCGTTGAACGAGCGTTTGCCGGCCTTCAGACCAAACCACCATTGGCCCGCAGGATTTGCCCGTTCACCCAACCACCGGCCGGGCTCACCAGGAACGCCACCACGCTGGCGATATCTTCCGGTTGGCCCAGGCGTTCCAGCGGTGCCATCTTGGCCAGGCCCTGAATCTGCTCTTCGCTTTTGCCATGCAGGAACAGTTCGGTCGCCACCGGCCCCGGGGCAACGGCGTTGACGGTGATGCGCCGGCCGCGCATTTCCTTGGCGAACACCTGGGTCAGGGATTCCACCGCTGCCTTGCTGGCGATGTACACCGCATAACCGGGGAAGTTGAGGCCGACGGTGCTGCTGGAGAAATTGACGATGCGCCCGCCGTCGTTCAGGCGGGTGGCGGCTTCACGCAGGGCGTTGAAGGTGCCGCGGGTATGGATGTCGAAGTTCTGGTTGTAGAGCTCATCGCTGTGTTGGGCCAGCGGCAGCACCTTGAGGATCCCGGCGTTGTTGATCAGCACATCAACCTTGCCCAGCTGGGCTTCGGTCTCGTCGAACAGGCGCTTGACGTCGGCGGCGCTGGCCACGTCGCCCTGGATCGCTATGGCTTGGTGGCCGGCCTGGCGCAACTCCACTACCAGCCTTGACGCTTCGGTGGCGCTGTTGGCGTAGTTGATGGCGACGGCATAACCGTCGGCAGCCAGTTGTCTGGCAACCACGGCGCCGATGCCGCGAGAGGCGCCGGTAACGATAGCAACTTGGGTAGTCATGATCTGGTTTCCTTGGGGCAGTGGTTGGGTGTGGAGGCAGATTCACATGTTTACCCAGGCCGATAAATGCGCCAGAGTTGCCTTGACTGTTCAAGAATCGCCAACAATGGAGACGCGCCGTGGACCAGGTCAAAGCGATGAAAGTGTTCGTGAGGATTTACGAACGCAGCAGCTTCACGCTGGCGGCCGATGACCTGAACCTGCCGCGCGCCACCCTGACCCACACCCTCAACCAGTTCGAGGCCTGGCTCGGCACGCGCCTGCTGGAACGCAGCACCCGCCGCGTCCGCCCGACCCTCGATGGCGAGGCCTATTACCTGCGCTGTGTGCAACTGCTGGCGGAGCTGGAAGAGGCGGAACTGGCCTTCCGTTCGGTGGCCCCCAAGGGCCGCCTGCGGGTGGATTTGCACGGCACCCTGGCCAAGTACTTCGTGATCCCGGCGCTGCCGCAATTCATGGCGCGCTACCCGGAAATCGAGCTGTCCATCAGCGAGGCGGACCGCTTCGTCGACCTGATCGCCGAAGGCGTGGATTGTGTGCTGCGGGCGGGCACCCTGGGGGATTCGGCATTGATCGGTCGCCGGGTTGCGACGCTGCGCCAGGTGACCTGCGGGAGCCCGGCCTACCTGCGCAAATACGGCGAGCCGAAGCGCCTCGCCGACCTGGGCGAGCACCGTGCGGTGAACTATGTTTCACGCACCACCGCGAAGCTGTTCCCCTTCGAGTTCATGGTCGACGGCCAGGTGCAGGAAGTGACGATCGAGGGGGCACTGTCGGTGTTCGGCGCAGAGATTTATTCCGCCAGCGCAGTCGCCGGACTGGGCATTATCCAGTGCCCGCACTACCGCATCGCCGAGCTGATCAACCAGGGCGTGATGCAGGAAATCCTCATTGATACACCACCGCCGCCCATGCCGGTTTCGGTGCTCTACCCGCAAAACCGACACATGTCGCCGAGGGTGCGAGTGTTCGTCGATTGGCTCGCCGAAATCTTCGCCACTGCCCGCTAACCCGCGTCTTTACTGGGTTTCTTAAATTTAATTTCATCCGGGTAAAGGGTGTTTTGACTCCGAACTGTCACATGGCCATCGCCTAATTGTGTGAAGCGTTTGACGCTTTCATTTCAGAACAGTGACGGAGACCGGTACCAATGAAGACGTTATTAAGCCCCATGGTGGGTGCCGCCATGGCGAGCTTTATGCTGTCCGCCCACGCCGATTTTATCGATGACAGCCACGCCGACGTGACCCTGCTCAACCGCTACCTCAACCAGCAGGGGCGGGATGTGGTGAACAGCAATAACAAGGCCCACAGCATCCGTGATTGGGGCCAGGGTTTTGAGTTCAATTTCAAGTCCGGCTACACCGATGGGCCGGTGGGCTTTGGCCTGGACCTGCAGGCGTTCTACGGTTTGAAACTGGACTCCGGCGGCGACCTCAATGACAAGGATCACCAGGGCCGCTACCCCGGCAGCATGTTCCCGCTGGATAACGGCAAGTCGGCCGACCAGTTCGGCGTGCTCAGCCCGACCTTCAAGATGCGCTTCGCCCAGGATGAATTGCGCGTCGGTACGCTGTACGGCAACAACCCGGTGCTGGCCAACACCGACGGCCGCCTGTACCAGCAGACCAACACCGGCGTGCAGTTGGTTTCCAAGGACTTGACCGACTTCACCTTTACCGCCGGTGACATCCTCAAGACCAAGATCCGCAACGAAACCGGCGACCAGGGCATGATCACCGCCGGCGGCACCAAAGAGAGCGATCGCTTCCTCTACGGCGGCGCGGACTACAAAGGTTTGCCGGACACCACCGTCAGCCTGTGGTACTCCAACCTTGAGGATTACTACCAGCAGTTCTTCCTCGGTGCCAAGCGTCATGACGCCTTGCCTGTCGGCGCGATCGACACCGACGTGCGCCTGTACCGCAGCCTGGGTGTGGGTGAAAACGCCGCGGGCGACAAAGACTATTCGGCTGCGGGTCTCTACGGCGATGGCACCTCCAAGGGCCGCATCAACCAGTCCACCGTCAGCCTGTTGGAAAGCTACAGCCTGGACGGCCATACCGTCGGCCTGGGCATCCAGAAAAACAGCGGCGACAGCGACTTCCCGTACCTGGATTCCGGCCTGAACAGCGGTGCCAGCAACCAGGGCCCGGGCTCGGGCGCCGACACCCCGGCACTCACCAACATGCAACTGAACAAATTCCAGCATGCCGGCGAGCGCACCTGGCTGGCGCAGTACAAATATGACTTCGGCAAACTCGGCCTTAACGGCCTGACCTTCGCCACGTCCTACGCACACGGCGATGACATCCGCACCACCCAAGGCACTACCAGTGAATGGGAACGTAACGTCACCGTGGCTTACCAGGTGCCCACCGGCACCCTCAAAGGCCTCGGCGTAACCTGGCGAAATGCCCACGCCAGCCCGGATATCACCGGTGCCACGGTGCAAGATGAAAACCGCTTCTATGTAAGCTACGTCGTTCCACTCTGGTAGGACTTTGCTGTAAAAGGGATAGGCAGACTTAAGCGATTCAGCTGCTTAAAAGGCCCGGGAATATGCTTATTCCCGGGCCTTATTTGCCCCAAGTCCAAGAGAGGATTCGATGACTTACATTGCTGCCGAAAACCGCTATGAATCTATTCCTTACCGCCGCGTAGGTCGCAGCGGACTGGTGCTGCCGGCACTGTCCCTGGGGCTGTGGCACAACTTTGGCGACAGCACCCCGATCGATACCCAGCGCGCCTTGCTGCGCACCGCGTTCGACCTGGGTATCAACCACTTCGACCTGGCCAACAACTACGGCCCTCCATACGGCAGCGCCGAGATCAACTTCGGTCGTTTGCTGCGGGAAGACTTCAAGCATTACCGCGACGAACTGATCATCTCCAGCAAGGCGGGCTGGGACATGTGGCCGGGCCCTTATGGCCAGGGCGGCGGTTCGCGCAAGTACGTGCTGGCGAGCCTCGACCAGAGCCTGCAACGCCTGGGCGTCGACTATGTGGACATCTTCTACTCCCACCGTTTTGATGCCGACACCCCGCTGGAAGAAACCGCCAGCGCACTGGCCACCGCCGTGCAACAGGGCAAGGCGTTGTACATCGGGATCTCGTCCTACTCCGGCGTGAAAACCCGGGAAATTGCGGCGCTGCTCCAGGAGTGGAAAGTCCCGCTGCTGATCCACCAGCCGGCCTACAACCTGCTCAACCGCTGGGTGGAAAAAGACCTGCTGGACGTCACCGAAGAACTCGGTGCCGGGGTGATCGCGTTCACGCCATTGGCCCAGGGCCTGCTGACCGACAAATACCTCAACGGCGTACCGGCGGATGCGCGGGTCAATCGTCCGGGGGGTGGTTCGTTGCAGGCCAAGCACTTGTCCGAGGCCAACATCGCCCACGCCCGCGCGCTGAATGAAATTGCCAAGCGCCGTGGCCAGAGCCTGGCGCAGATGGCGTTGGCGTGGACGTTGCGTGATCCACGGGTCACCAGCGCCCTGATCGGCGCGAGCCGGCCGGAGCAGATCATTGAAAACGTCGGTGCGTTGCAGAACCTGAGCTTCAGCGCGCAGGAACTGGCGGAGATTGATCGGTTTGCCCAGGAAGGCGGGATTAACCTGTGGGAGAAGCCGTCTACGGCTGAATAAGCAGTAGAGCCCGATTCCTGCATCAACCTCTACCCAATGTGGGAGCGGGCTTGCTCGCGAAAGCGGAGTGTCAGTCACTGGATATGTCGACTGATTCACCGCTTTCGCGAGCAAGCCCGCTCCCACATTTGATTTGTGGTGTGCCTGCTAGAACGGCACATCTCCAAGAATCGTCGCCCGATGCATCACCCGCCGCTGCGGCCGGTAATCATCCACCGCGTAATGCTGGGTCACGCGGTTATCCCAGAACGCCACGTCATTTTCCTGCCAACGCCAGCGAATGGTGAATTCCGGCCGTGTTGCATGGGCAAACAGCAGCTTCAACACCACGTCGCTTTCCGCCGGCTCCAGTTCGTTGATCTTGCTGGTGAACCCCTCGCTGACGAACAGCGATTTACGCCCGCTCACCGGGTGCGTACGAATCACCGGGTGAGACAGCGGCGGGTTCTTGCGCCGGGCTTCTTCCCAGCGCGCCAAATCTTCCGGCGTGTTGCCGTAACGCTCCAGCGGGAAGGAGCGGGTGAAGTCATGGGTTGCCGTCAAACCGTCCAACAGCTTCTTGAACGGCTCGGACAACGCCTCATACGCGGCAATCCCGCTGGCCCACAACGTATCGCCACCAAACTCCGGCAGCAGCTTGGCGCTCAGTACCGCACCGAGGGCCGGGGTCGGSAGGAAGGTCACATCGGTGTGCCAGATGGCGTTGTCGCGSACRTCGGTCACGGCGGTGTCGAGGATCAGCACTTCAGGCTGCTCCGGCACGTTGGGGTAGATCGGGTGAATGTGCAGGTCGCCGAAATTCGCCGCGAACCGCGCCTGTTGCTGCGGGTTGATCGGCTGGTTGCGGAAGAACAGCACCGAATGCTTGAGCAGCGCCTGTTCGATGGCGTCGCGGTCTTCAATGTTCAACGGTTGGGTGATGTCGACGCCACTGATCTGGGCGCCAAGGGCGGTGCTGAGAGGTGTTACGGTCAGGCTGCTCATGGGATTCTCGTCGAAAATTTTTCAGTGTGCCTGGCCATGCCACGGCACCAATTTGCGCTGCAGGGCACGCAAGCCCATTTCCATGGCGAAGGCGATCAGCGCGATCACCAGAATCCCCAGCACCACCACGTCGGTGACCAGGAATTGCGCGGCGGACTGCACCATGAAGCCCAGGCCGCTGGTGGCCGCGATCAATTCTGCGGCTACCAGGGTCGACCAACCCACGCCCAGGCCAATTCGCACGCCGGTGAGGATGTCGGGCAGGGCGCTCGGCAGGATCACATGGCGAATCAGTTGTGCCCGGGTAGCGCCCAACGACTGCGCAGCGCGCAGTTTGGCCGGGTCGACGGTACGTACGCCGGTGGCGGTCGCGATGGCAATCGGCGCAAAAATCGCCAGGTAGATCAGCAGTACTTTGGACAGCTCGCCGATGCCGCACCAGATCACGATCAGCGGCAGGTAGGCCAGTGGTGGAATCGGCCGGTAGAACTCGATCAGCGGGTCGAGAATGCCCCGGGCGATGCGGTTGGAGCCGATGGCAATCCCCACCGGCACGGCGGTCAGCACGGCAAAGCCGAGGCCCAGGCCGATGCGCTTGAGGCTCGCGCCCAGGTGCTGCCACAGGGTGGAATCCATATAGCCGGTGGTCGCCAGCAGCCAGCCTTTTTGCAGCACGGCCGAAGGCGGTGGCAGGAACAGCGGCTCGATCAGCCCGCTGGCGGTCACGGCCCACCAGATGGCAACCAGGGTCACCAGGGTCAGCACGCTGATCCAGCGGGTGCTCAGGCTGCGGCGTACGGGCACGACGGGTTTGCTCGCCGGCTTGGTGGCCGTGGCCGGTAATTCGTAACTGCTCATGCGGACACCTGCCTTTGCGAGAACACCTTGCCCAGCACGTGTTCGCGGGTTTCGATAAAGCGCGGGTCGGACTTGATCGCGCGTGCCGACTCACCGGCGGCGTAGCGCTGGCCGAAGTCCAGGCTCAGGCGCTCGACGATCTGGCCGGGGTTGGGCGCCAGCAGAATCAAATCCGTGGCGAGGAACACCGCTTCTTCGATGTCGTGGGTAATCAGGAATACCGGTTTGGCCGTGCGCCGCCAGACTTGCAGCAACAGCTCCTGCATCTGTTCGCGGGTGAAGGCATCAAGGGCGCCGAAGGGTTCGTCCATCAGCAGTACGCGGGGGTCGGCAGCCAATGCACGGGCCAGTCCGACACGTTGCTTCTGGCCACCGGAGAGTTGCCAGATACGGCGGCGGTCGAAACCGGCGAGGTCCACCAGGGCGAGCATTTCCCGGGCGCGGATTTCCCGCTGGTCCTTGGGCACGCCTGCCAACTCCAGGCCGAAGCCGACGTTGGCCAGCACGTCCTGCCAGGGCAGCAGGGCGTCGTCCTGGAACACCACGCCGCGTTCGGCGCTCGGCCCCTTTACCGGCACACCGTCAAGGGTGATGCGCCCGGCGCTGGGTTCGACAAAGCCGGCAATCAGGTTCAATAGCGAAGTCTTGCCACTGCCGGAAGGGCCGAGGGCCACCAGCAATTGCTGGGGCCCAAGGCTCAGGGAAATATCTGCCAGTACTGGCTCCGGGCTGCCTGGGTACTGTGCGCTGATGCGCTCCAGTTGTAGCAAGGCCATCGCGGTTAACTCCTGGTATCAGTTAGTGATGAACTTCGGGCTGACGTACGGGGCGTAGTCCGGCAGTACGGCGTCGACCTTGCCTTGTTCCTTGAGGAACGCGGCGGTATCGGTGACAGCCTTGGTGGTCGGTGCGCCGAGCAGGGTGACCTGGTCAGCCGCCAGCGGGTAGACGTTGCCTTGCAGCAGCAGCGGAATGTCGCTGGCCTTGGCCCCGGAGAGCTTCACCAGTTTGTCGACGTTGCCTTTGTCAGCCAGCCAGGCTTGTGGGTCTTTGCGGTAAGCGGCATAGGCATCCAGGGTGACCTTGGCAAAAGCCGTGACGATTTCCGGGTGCTTCTCGGCGAAATCCTTACGCACGATCCAGGCATCGAAGGTCGGCGCGCCGAACTTGGCCAGTTCGCCGGAGGTGATCAGCACCTTGCCGTTTTCCTTGGCTACGCCAAGCGCTGGGTCCCACACGTAGGTGGCGTCGATATCACCACGTTTCCAGGCGGCGATGATGGCCGGCGGGGCGAGGTTGAGGATGGTCACTTTGGACGGGTCGATGTTCCAGTGCTTCAACGCGGCCAGCAGGCTGTAGTGGCCGGTGGAAACGAACGGCACGGCGACTTTCTTGCCGATCAGGTCCTGCGGGCTGTTGATCCCGGAACCGTTGCGGGCCACCAGGGCCTCGGCCCCGCCGATCTGGGTGGCGATCAGGAAGGTTTCCACCGGAACCTTGCGGGTCACGGCAGCGGTCAGCGGGCTGGAACCGAGGTAGCCGATCTGCACGTCACCGGAAGCGATGGCGGCGATGATGTCGGCACCGTTGTCGAATTTGCGCCAGTCGATCTTGGCGTTGGTGGCTTTTTCGTACGCGCCGTCGGCCTGAGCGACTTTCGCCGGGTCAACGGTGGTCTGGTAAGCGATGGTCACGTCGGCGGCCTGGGCAAACAGGCTGGCACCGGCCAGGGACAACGCCGCCAAGAGGCGAAGGGGGAAGTGCAGTTTCAAGGGGGAAGTCCTCATCAGGCGGCCGGAGGTCGGCGTGTGAGAAGACTAAATGATCTAAGAATCCGAAAATAAATAACATTTTCGAATTAGCTTATGAGGAGAAACTCGCGCGCCAGGCTAGAAGGCGCATAGGTCAAATGTGGGAGCGGGCTTGCTCGCGAAAGCGGTGAATCAGTCACCGAATACATCGACTGATACAACGCTTTCGCGAGCAAGCCCGCTCCCACAGGGGTCTGTGTCAGGCTTTTAGTTGCTGATGGCGAGGATGCTCGCCTGGTACGACCCGACAAACACGTCAAAATCACCCACTTCGTTCTGCTCAAGCTCCGCCTGCTGCGCCAGCGAACTGCGCGCCAGCTCCTCAAAACGTGCCTGTTCCTCTGCCTTCAACGGCTCGCTGCGGAAGTACTCCGCATGCACCTGGCTCTGATGCAGCGAGAACTGCGCAAAGCTCTCTTTACGCTCGCTCATCGCCGCCAGCACCTGGGCCGACGGGGTCAGGGACGAATCCTTGACCTTCGCCAGCTGCGCGTCCAGCGCCTGGCTGTGTTCATTGATGCCCTGGCTCTGGTCCAGCATCGCCGCCAGCGGAGCAATCTGCTCCAGCAGCTCTGCCGCCCATTCCTTCATGTCCACCGATTCGCCACGGCGCTGCAATTGCAAGCCCGGACGGCGGCCTTCCTTGACCACGCTGAGGAAGTTGGAGGTGGCGTTGCCGCACTCATTGTCGGCGAACAGCGGGCTGTCATTCAGCGCGCAATACAGCAGGAACGCATCGAGGAAGCGCGACTCTTGCAAGTCGATGCCCATCGGCAGGAACGGGTTGATGTCCAGGCAGCGCACTTCAATGTACTGGATGCCACGGGCCATCAGCGCCTGGATCGGCCGTTCGCCGGTGTAGGTCACGCGCTTGGGCCGGATGTTGGAGTAGTACTCGTTTTCGATCTGCAGGATGTTGGTGTTGAGCTGAACCCACTCACCGTCCTTATGGGTGCCGACTTCGACGTACGGTGCGTAGGGTGTTGCCACAGCTTCGCGCAGGCTGTCGGTGTAGCTCGCCAGGTCGTTGTAGCACGGCGTCAGGCCGGCCTGGGCGTTGCTCTGGTAACCCAGGTCGCTCATGCGCAGGCTGGTGGCGTACGGCAGGTACAGGGTGTCGGCGTCCAGCACTTCGAGCTGGTGCGAGCGACCGCGCAGGAAACCCGCGTCCAGGGCCGGCGAGGCGCCGAACAGGTACATCAGCAGCCAGCTGTAGCGGCGGAAGTTACGGATCAGCGCGATATAGGCCGTGGACTGGTAATCCCGGTCGGTGCCCACAAAGCCTTCGGCTTCCTTGAGCAACGGCCAGAGGTCTTCCGGCAGGGAAAAGTTGTAGTGGATCCCGGCGATGCACTGCATGGTCTTGCCGTACCGCAGGGCCAGGCCCTTGCGATACACGTACTTGAGCTGTCCGATGTTGGAGGTGCCGTAGTAGGCAATCGGAATATCTTCCTCGGCCGGCAACGGGCACGGCATCGATGGACTCCACAGGTACTCGCTGCCGAGCTTGCTGTAGGCAAAACGGTGGATCTTGTCGAGGCTGCTCAGGGTATCGGCCGGGTTGGGCAACGCCGGCGTGATGAATTCAAGCAGCGACTCGGAATAGTCGGTGGTGATCTGTTCGTGGGTCAGTGCAGCGCCCAGGGCCTCGGGATGCGGCGTTTGTGCCAGTCGGCCTTCACCGGTGACGCGCAGGCATTCGCGCTCGATGCCGTGCAGGCATTGCTCGAGCAAAGAGAGGTGTTCGTGCTTGCCGAGCAGGGCCAGGCGGCGGTTGAGAAGTTCGCTCAAGTTGGATTCCTTCACGCGTCAGTCGCCCCAATATGGGGGTGGTCAGGACGGTCTACAAGGGTGAAGTGGAAACTGGCGTTATCGCCTGGTTTTTGAGCCGGATTGACCCACTCTGAAAGAGCCGCCCTCGTCCCTGAATCTGGCTATCGCGCACGAGGAAAAGTTCGGCGCAACTTTCGAAGCGCCGAAATTAACTCAAATCGATGACAGGGAGCTATAGGACAGCGAAGGTGCCTTGTGCTTTTGCGACCAGTTTTTCGTCCTGGTACACGTCCGCCTCGACCACCAGCGTGCGCCGACCCGGGTGAATCACCCGGGCGGTGCACAGCACATCGCCGTCGGAAACGGCGCGGATGTAGTTGATCTTGCATTCGATGGTCGCGCTCTGCTGGTCGAAACCATGGGAGCTGGAACACGCCAGCCCCATGGCAATGTCCACCAGGCTGAAGATCGCCCCGCCATGGAGCTTGCCAGCGCGGTTGCGCAACTGCGGTTCCAGGGTCAAGGCCACCTCGGCAACACCGGTTTCCAGGCGCTGCAGGCGGCAGCCAATGAGTTCGCTGAACGCGCTGTGGGTCAAGCCGGCTGGCAGTTCCATTAACGTTTCTTCAGTTGTTTGGCGTTGGCGAACAGCGAAGCCATGGCGTTGTTGGCCGGGGCTGGCGCAGCGGTTTCCTTGCGGGGGGCGGCGCCTTGGGACTGGCGTGGCGCCGAGCCCGGGCGTGCGCCGCGGGCACCGTCGATTTTCTCGCCCGGGGTGTCGCTCATGCGCATCGACAGGCCGACGCGTTTGCGCGGGATGTCGACTTCCATGACCTTGACCTTGACCACATCACCGGCTTTCACCGCTTCACGCGGGTCCTTGATGAACTTCTCCGAAAGCGCAGAGATGTGCACCAAACCGTCCTGATGCACGCCGATATCCACAAACGCGCCGAAGTTGGTCACGTTGGTCACCACGCCTTCGAGGATCATCCCCAGTTGCAGGTCCTTGAGGTCTTCGACGCCTTCCTGGAACTCGGCGGTCTTGAACTCGGGACGCGGGTCGCGGCCAGGTTTTTCCAGCTCTTGCAGGATGTCGGTGATGGTCGGCACGCCGAAGGTTTCGTCGGTGTACTTCTTCGGGTCCAGGCGCTTGAGGAACGCGGCGTCGCCGATCAGCGAGCGGATGTCGCGGTCGGTTTCGGCGGCGATGCGTTGTACCAGCGGGTAGGCTTCCGGGTGGACAGCCGAGGAGTCCAGCGGGTTGTCACCGTTCATGACGCGCAGGAAGCCGGCGGCTTGCTCGAAGGTTTTTTCGCCAAGGCGTGCGACTTTTTTCAGTGCTGCACGGGTCTTGAACGCACCGTTTTCGTCGCGGTGGGTCACGATGTTCTGCGCCAGGGTGGCGTTGAGGCCGGAGATTCGGGCCAGCAGCGCAACCGAGGCGGTGTTCACGTCCACGCCGACCTTGTTCACGCAGTCTTCCACTACCGCATCCAGGCCGCGAGCCAGTTTCAGTTGCGATACGTCGTGCTGGTACTGGCCGACGCCGATGGATTTCGGATCGATCTTCACCAGCTCGGCCAGTGGGTCCTGCAGGCGGCGAGCGATGGACACTGCGCCACGGATCGACACGTCGAGGTCCGGGAATTCCTTGGAAGCCAGTTCAGACGCGGAGTACACCGAAGCGCCGGCCTCGGAGACCATCACCTTGGTCATCTGCATGCCTGGGTATTTTTTGATCAGCTCGGCGGCCAGCTTGTCGGTTTCACGGCTGGCGGTGCCGTTGCCGATGGCAATTAGGTCCACCGAGTGCTTGGCGCACAGGGCGGCCAGGATGGCGATGGTCTGGTCCCACTTGTTGTGCGGCACGTGGGGGTAAACCGTGGCGTGATCCAGCAGCTTGCCGGTGGCGTCGACCACGGCAACCTTGCAGCCGGTGCGCAGGCCCGGGTCGAGGCCCAGGGTCGCGCGTGGGCCGGCGGGTGCGGCCAGCAGCAGGTCGTGCAGGTTGTGGGCGAATACGCTGATGGCTTCGGTTTCGGCGCCGTCGCGCAACTCGCCCAGCAGGTCGGTTTCGAGGTGGGTGTAGAGCTTGACCTTCCAGGTCCAGCGCACGACCTCACTGAGCCACTTGTCCGCAGGACGATTCTGATTCTGGATGCCGAACTGTTGACCGATCATGCCTTCGCACGGGTGCATGGTGCCTGGCAGCTCGTCGCCGACTTTCAGCGCGGAGCTCAGGATGCCTTCGTTGCGGCCGCGGAAAATCGCCAGTGCACGGTGGGACGGCATGCTTTTCAGCGGCTCGTCGTGTTCGAAGTAATCGCGGAACTTGGCGCCTTCCTCTTCCTTGCCGGCGATCACGCGGGCACTCAGGGTGGCTTCCTGCTTCAGGTAGTTGCGCAGTTTTTCCAGCAGGTTGGCGTCTTCGGCGAAGCGCTCCATGAGGATGTACTTGGCGCCTTCGAGGGCGGCCTTGACGTCGGCCACGCCTTTTTCGGCATCGACAAAGCGTGCAGCTTCGGTTTCCGGGGCCAGGGACGGGTCGTTGAACAGACCGTCGGCCAGCTCGCCGAGGCCGGCTTCCAGGGCGATCTGGCCCTTGGTGCGGCGCTTCTGCTTGTACGGGAGGTACAAGTCTTCGAGGCGGGTCTTGGTGTCGGCGAGCTTGATGTCGCGTTCCAGCTGCGGGGTCAGCTTGCCTTGTTCTTCAATGCTGGCGAGGATGCTGATACGCCGTTCGTCGAGTTCTCGCAGGTAGCGCAGGCGCTCTTCCAGATGCCGCAACTGGATATCATCGAGGCTGCCGGTGACTTCTTTACGGTAACGGGCGATGAAGGGCACTGTGGAGCCTTCATCCAGTAGAGCGACGGCCGCTTCGACCTGTTGTGGGCGTACGCCGAGTTCCTCGGCGATGCGGCTGTTGATGCTGTCCATAAAACCACCTGAAATTCTGAAAGCAGGCTCGCAGGCCCGGAAAACAAGGCTCGCGAGGCTGGTTGAGCGGCCCGTCTGGCGCCGCTGCCTGGGTCAAGAGGCAGCCTATTGACCCTCGAAATCGAAAAAATCACTACAAGCGGGTGAAAAAAATCCCCTGGCAGTAAACGGTAACGAACTGACGTTGCCCTGCACAAAGGCGCCGCATTATAACCAGCGTTCTGCCCTTGGGGGGATTGCCGCCAAGGTTGTAGGGCGCGGGTTCGCTGGCGGTAGAGGAAAAATCTGCTAACAATGCACACGGTGCGTATAACGGCAGCTACGCCATAATGCGCGCCGAGATAAGAGGAGCATCTAATGAGCAGCACTGCACAAACTGCTGAAGGCGAAAAAATTCTCATCGTTGATGACGATCCGGGGCTGAGCAGCCTGCTGGAGCGTTTCTTCAACTCCAAGGGCTACCGTGCCCGCGCGGTGCCAAACACCGAACAGATGGACCGCCTGTTGGGACGTGAAGTCTTCAACCTGGTGGTGCTGGACCTGATGCTGCCCGGCGAAGACGGCCTGACCGCCTGCAAACGCCTGCGCGGCGCCAACAATCAGATCCCGATCATCATGCTGACCGCCAAGGGCGATGAGCTGAGCCGCATCAAGGGCCTGGAACTGGGCGCCGACGATTACCTGGCCAAGCCGTTCAACCCGGACGAGCTGATGGCACGGGTCAAGGCCGTACTGCGTCGCCAGGCCGCCCCGGTACCGGGCGCTCCAGGCAGCGAAGACGAAAGCGTGACCTTCGGCGACTACGAGTTGTCGCTGGCCACCCGTGAGCTCAAGCGTGGCGATGAAGTGCACATGCTGACCACCGGCGAATTCGCCGTGCTCAAGGCACTGGTGATGAACGCTCGCCAGCCGCTGACCCGCGACAAGCTGATGAACCTGGCCCGTGGCCGTGAGTGGGACGCCCTCGAGCGCTCCATCGACGTACAGATCTCCCGTCTGCGCCGGATGATCGAGCCCGATCCATCCAAGCCGCGTTATATCCAGACGGTGTGGGGTGTGGGTTACGTGTTTGTGCCGGATGGCACTGCAACCAAGTGACCGATGATTTGCAGAGGCGGGCGTGCCGGTGATGACTCGATAAGAGTCAGCCGGTTGCCCGGCGTTTGCAATTCTGCGAGCCTCGCTCGCTCCTGCAAGGTGTCCAGCTGTCTTTTATGAAAACCCCGTTGTGGTTCCCGCAGAGTTTCTTCTCACGCACCCTTTGGCTGGTGCTCATCGTCGTACTGTTTTCCAAGGCCCTGACACTGGTTTATCTGTTGATGAACGAAGACGTGCTGGTCGACCGGCAGTACAGCCACGGTGTCGCGCTGACCTTGCGCGCCTACTGGGCCGCAGACCCCGAGAACCGCGAGAAGATCGCCAAGGCCGCTACCCTGGTCCGGGTCGCGGGCGCGGGCGTGCCCGAGGGCGAGCAACATTGGCCCTACAGCGAAATCTACCAGCGCCAGATGCAGGCCGAACTGGGTGACGACACCGAGGTGCGGCTGCGCATGCATGTGTCGCCGGCGCTGTGGGTGCGAGCGCCGAGCCTGGGGGAGGACTGGCTGAAAGTGCCGCTGTATCCGCATCCGTTGCGGGGGCAGAAGATCTGGAACGTGCTGGGCTGGTTCCTGGCGATTGGCTTGCTTTCCACCGCGTCTGCCTGGATTTTCGTGCGCCAGCTCAACCAGCCGCTCAAGCGCCTGGTGTTTGCGGCACGCCAGCTGGGCCAGGGCCGCAGTGTGCGCCTGCCCATCAGCGATACGCCGAGTGAAATGACCGAGGTGTACAGCGCGTTCAACCAGATGGCCGAGGATGTCGAACAGGCGGGGCGCGAGCGCGAGCTGATGCTGGCGGGGGTGTCCCATGACCTGCGCACGCCGCTGACGCGTCTGCGGCTTTCCCTGGAACTGATGGGTAACCACACCGACCTTACCGACGACATGGTTCGAGACATCGAGGACATGGACGCGATTCTCGACCAGTTCCTGGCGTTTATCCGCGATGGCCGGGACGAGGTGGTGGAAGAGGTCGACCTGACGGACCTGGTTCGCGAGGTGGTTGCGCCCTACAACCAGAATGGCGAGCAGGTGCGCATGCGCCTGGAGCCGATCCAGCCGTTCGCGTTGCGTCGGGTTTCGATGAAGCGCCTGCTGAATAACCTGATTGGTAACGCGCTGCATCACGCTGGTTCCGATGTGGAAGTGGCAGCCTACGTTTCCGGGGATACCAGTGCGCCTTACGTGGTGCTGAGTGTCATGGACCGTGGGGCCGGCATCGATCCGGCGGAACTGGAAGGTATCTTCAACCCGTTCACCCGCGGCGACCGTGCCCGGGGTGGCAAAGGCACGGGCCTGGGGCTGGCGATTGTGCGGCGGATTGCTTCGATGCATGGCGGCAATGTCGAATTGCGCAACCGGCCGGATGGCGGCCTGGAAGCGCGAGTGCGCTTGCCGTTGGGGCTGATGTTGCCCAGGGACGCGGTCTAAATGTGGGAGCGGGCTTGCTCGCGAAGGCGGTGGGTCAGTCCATAGAAATGTCGACTGATCCACCGCCTTCGCGAGCAAGCCCGCTCCCACACTGGTTTTGCGGTGCTTTATAGGTTGGGTGTATTCAGCCCTTGCCTTTGGTGCGCGTCATATTCGGCCCACCACTCTTCTCCAGATGCTGAATGATGATCCCCGCCACATCCTTGCCGGTGGTGGTCTCAATTCCTTCCAGGCCCGGTGACGAGTTCACCTCCATCACCAGCGGCCCGTGGTTGGAGCGCAATATATCCACACCCGCCACGCTCAACCCCATGACCTTGGCTGCCCGCAGTGCGGTCATGCGTTCTTCCGGGGTGATCTTGATCAGGCTGGCACTGCCGCCACGGTGCAGGTTGGACCGAAACTCACCCGGCTTGGCCTGGCGCTTCATCGCGGCAATCACCTTGTCGCCCACCACGAAGCAGCGGATATCCGCACCGCCGGCTTCCTTGATGTACTCCTGCACCATGATGTTCTGCTTGAGGCCCATGAACGCCTCGATCACCGACTCGGCCGCAGTCGCGGTTTCACACAGCACCACGCCGATGCCCTGGGTACCTTCCAGCACCTTGATCACCAGCGGCGCGCCGTTGACCATCTCGATCAGGTCGGGAATGTCATCCGGGGAGTGCGCAAAGCCGGTGACCGGCAAGCCAATGCCACGGCGCGACAGCAACTGCAGCGAGCGCAGCTTGTCCCGCGAACGGGCGATAGCCACCGATTCATTGAGGGGAGACACCCCCATCATTTCAAACTGGCGCAGTACCGCGCAGCCATAGAACGTCACCGAAGCACCGATACGCGGGATCACCGCATCGAAGCCTTCCAGCGGTTTGCCCCGGTAGTGGATCTGCGGCTTATGACTGGCAATGTTCATATAAGCGCGCAACGTATCGATCACCACCATCTCATGGCCACGTTCGGTGCCGGCCTCGACCAGGCGACGGGTGGAATACAGACGCGGGTTACGCGACAGCACAGCGATCTTCATGCAGCACCTGTGGCAGAGGTAGTAGAGACCGGGAACACCGGCTTGTCTTGAACGTATTTGACGCCGGGACTGACCACCAGTTGGCCGTCAATCAGGGCCTTGGAGCCCAGCAACAGGCGGTAACGCATGGCCTTGCGGCAGGCGAGGGTGAATTCCACCCGCCATACCCGATCGCCCAGGGCCAGGGTGGTGCTGATCACATACCGCACCTGGGCCTGGCCGTTGGAGCTTTTAATGGTTTTCATCGCCACCAGCGGTGCTTCGCAGCGCCGGTGACGCAGTTGCACCACGCTGCCCAGGTGCGCGGTGAAGCGCACCCACTTTGCACCGTCGCGCTCAAATGGCTCGATCTCGGTGGCATGCAGGCTTGAGGTACTGGCGCCGGTGTCGATCTTGGCGCGCAGGCCTGCCACTCCCAAGTCGGGAAGTGCCACCCACTCACGCAGACCCACAACGGTCAAATGGTCAAATGTCTTCAATATGAATAACCGGCAATTAATTCGCCCAGGCGGCGGGTGATACCTCGGCCAGGGCTTTGAATGCAGGCTTGGCGAACCAGTAGCCCTGCATCAGAAATATTCCACAGTCGGCGAGAAAGTCCCGCTCGCCGGCACTTTCGATGCCCTCGGCGATGACAGTAACGCCCAACTGCTCACAGATTGTGACAATCCCCCGGACGATCACCTGACGGACACGATCACGGTCGACATCGCGGATCAGCGCCATGTCGAGTTTGATCAGGTCAGGTTGGAAATCGGCCAGCAGATTCAGCCCCGAATAGCCCGCCCCGAAATCGTCGATGGCGGTCTTGAAGCCGAATTCGCGGTATTCACGCAGAATATTCGTCAAATGGCGATAGTTATCTACATGCTCGCTTTCCAGGGTCTCGAAAATCAGCCGATCCAACGGAAAATTATGCGCGCGGGCCGCCTCCAGGGTGCTGCGGATGCACAGTTCTGGTCGATAGACCGCATTGGGCATGAAGTTGATTGAAAGGTGCGTCTGCATGTTGAGTGTCGAAGCGGTGGCGATCGCGCGGGTGCGGCATTGCTGGTCGAAACGGTAGCGATTGCTGTCGTTGACCTGATCCAGCACCGACAGCGCGCCCTCACCATTCACGCCGCGCACCAAGGCTTCATGGGCAAAAATCGACTGGTCCCGCAGGTCCACGATAGGCTGATACGCAAAGGCAAACTCAAAGCCCAGCGGCTCACTTTGCTGGCAGCCCGCACAGGCTTGTTTGGGCGAGGTCAGTGAAATGGGAAAGTCGGTCACACGTTAACCTCGCGAAAACAGGATGCTACCTGGCGTATCTTAGGTGAGCTCAAGGGTTTATGCGTTGAAGGGTTTCAACGGTAAAGTTGCGACATTTTTCAGAGCGAGGAATTCAAGTGGCTCAGAAGCAGGAAGAGGAAGAAAAAGTCCGTTTGGACAAGTGGTTGTGGGCGGCGCGTTTCTTCAAGACCCGTGCCTTGGCCAAGGCGGCGATCGAGAGTGGCAAGGTGCATTGGCGCGGCGAGCGTTGCAAGCCCGGCAAGGAGCCGCGCATCGGCGATGAGTTTCAGATCCGTGCCGGGTTTGATGAGCGAACCGTCGTAGTCCAGGCCCTTTCAATTGTGCGAAGGGGCGCTCCCGAGGCGCAGGCGTTGTATACCGAGACCGAAGCCAGCATCGCCAAACGCGAAAACGCGGCGGCCATGCGCAAGGCGGGGTCCCTGGGCATGACCACCGACGGCAAGCCAAGCAAGAAACAGCGGCGCGACCTGTTCAAGTTCCGCGGCAGTGGCAATGATGATTAATCGGCAGACCGCAGGAGCCAGGTCGGCTCCTGCTATTTCAACTCAAACGCTGCGAATCACGCTCAAGCGATTAACCAGCGGTACTCGCCGAAACAACTCAAACACCGGGCCCGTCACTCGCACCAGCCCCCGCGAAACCTTCGCTGCAAAGGGCGTGTAGTAACCCCAGCCCAACGCCAACAGCGCCAGCAACACCCCACCGATATAATCGTCCTGCCCCCAATGCGCACCGGCCACCAGCCGCGGCATCATGAACAGCAGCGCCAAGCCCCAGATCACCAGCACTTGCCCGATCCGCTTGGCAAACACGGTCATGAACATGCCCCAGATCAGCAATACCGATGCATGATCCCCCGGGAAGCTCTGGCTGGAGCGGTCCTTCAACTCCCATGTCTTCTCCAGGCCTGGGAAATAGTCGCTCATCTGAATCGCGCCGCTGATCACCATCGACGGGCTATGGTGTTGCCAGCCCATTTGCGCCGCCAGCTTGGAAAACAGCATGCGGATAAACAGCAACAGCAGCAGAATGCCCAGGAAGCCGAAAAACGCCTGGCGCACTTCAATCGCCTTGAACACCCAGTCGCCACGGACCAACAGCGTCAGCAGAATCACCCCGACCACCGCGTCAAACGGCCGCAAACTGGCCACCGCCCACACATGCAGCCACGCCGAGCTGCTTGCCAGCGGGTCATTGAGCAGATGAAACAGCCACTCGTCGAAAACCGTGCAGAGCGCCTGGCCCGCCGGCCAGAGCCAGAAACACAACAGCCCCACAGCGAGTAAATTGCACAGGGCCAATCGCCCGAGGTCCCACCTGGCTTGGAACAAACCCGGATTGTTCATAAACTGTTTCCTCTTTGCTTTAAAGCGCTTCGTTTTCCCGCAGAAGGCCGCACCAAAACGGTGCTAAAGCGTGTAATTCTATAAACCTTGTCATCTTTTTGTCATCAATTCAGATACCCAGACCTATGACTGATCTACCGGATACCGACTTCACCCAACGCTTCATCTTCGACGACAGCGACGCCCGCGGCGAACTGGTCGCCCTGGAGCGCAGCTATGCCGAAGTCCTCGCCAAGCACCCCTATCCGGAGCCGGTCGCGCAATTGCTCGGCGAACTGATGGCGGCTGCCTCGCTGCTGGTGGGCACCCTGAAATTCGATGGTTTGCTGATCCTGCAGGCCCGTTCCGAAGGCCCGATCCCGCTGCTGATGATCGAATGCTCCAGCGAGCGCGAAATCCGTGGGCTGGCCCGCTACGACGCGGACCGCATCGCCGCCGATGCGACCCTGGCTGACCTGATGCCAGACGGCGTGCTGGCCCTGACCGTCGACCCGACGGTAGGCCGGCGTTACCAGGGTATCGTCGACCTCGACGGCGAAACCCTGTCCGACTGCTTCACCAATTATTTCGTGATGTCCCAGCAAGTGGGCACCCGCTTCTGGCTCAACGCCGACGGCAAGCGCGCCCGTGGCCTGCTGCTGCAACAACTGCCGGCCGACCGCATCAAGGACGAAGAAGACCGCGCCGACAGCTGGGCCCACATCACCGCCCTGGCCGGCACCCTGAAAGCCGAAGAGTTGCTGGGCCTGGATAACGAAACCATCCTGCACCGCCTCTACCACGAAGAGGCCGTGCGCCTGTTCGACGTGCAGTCCCTGCGCTTCCACTGCAGCTGCTCCCGCGAGCGCTCGGCCACTGCCCTGGTCAGCCTGGGCCTGGAAGATGCGCAGGACCTGGTGGTGGAACACGGTGGCAACATCGAGATCGACTGCCAGTTCTGTAACCAGCGCTACCTGTTCGACGCCGCCGATATTGCTCAATTATTCGCCGGCGCGGGCGTAGACACCCCTTCAGGCACCCGCCACTAAAACGTTTAAGCACAGGTAAATCACCTGACAAACGCCGGATTTCCGCCGTTCTGACCGGAGGGCCCTACTCTTTTTGGGCTTTTCTGGCATAATCCGGCCCACTTTTTTCGCGGTAGTAGTGCGCAACTTTCTACTACAAAACGTTTGGAGCACTCGGCCACTGGCCGACGGGGAACCTCATGACGCAAGCCAATAACGCCGTATACACCGATCTGAGTGTTGACGATCTGGTCAAAGAAGCCCTGCAGCGCGGTGAAGGCGTGCTTGCCGATACCGGTGCGCTGGTCGTAGAAACCGGTCATCGTACCGGCCGTTCGCCAGTCGACCGCTTCATCGTTGAAGAGCCTTCCACCCAGGCTGCCATTGCCTGGGGCCCGATCAACCGCAAGTTCCCGGCCGACAAGTTCGATGCCCTGTGGGCTCGCGTTGAGGCATTCAACAACGCGCAAGAGCATTTCGTTTCCCACGTTCACGTAGGGGCTGCAGAAGACCACTACCTGGCCGTGAAAATGACCACCCAGACTGCCTGGCAGAACCTGTTCGGTCGTTGCCTGTTCATCAACCCGGCCCAGTACAACCCGGCCGGTCGTGACGAGTGGCAAGTGCTCAACGTGGCCAACTTCGAGTGCGTGCCAGAGCGTGACGGCACCAACTCCGACGGTTGCGTGATCCTCAACTTCGCCCAGAAAAAAGTCCTGATCGCCGGCATGCGTTACGCCGGTGAGATGAAAAAAGCCATGTTCTCGGTGCAGAACTTCCTGCTGCCGGCCTCCGACGTGCTGCCGATGCACTGCGCAGCCAACATCGGCGAAGCCGGCGACGTGACCCTGTTCTTCGGTCTGTCGGGCACCGGTAAAACCACCCTGTCCGCCGACGAAAGCCGCTACCTGATCGGCGACGACGAACACGGCTGGGGCGAAGGTGTGGTGTTCAACATCGAAGGCGGTTGCTATGCCAAGTGCATCGACCTGTCCGAGAAGAACGAGCCGGTGATCTGGAAAGCCATCAAGCACGGCACCGTGCTCGAAAACGTGGTGATCGACGATGCCAAGCACGCCGACTACACCAACGTCAGCCTGACCCAGAACAGCCGCGCCGCCTACCCGCTGGAGCACGTGGCCAAGCGTTCCGAGAAAAACCTCGGTGGCGAGCCAAACGCTGTGATCTTCCTGACCTGCGACCTGACCGGCGTACTGCCGCCCGTGTCGATCCTCAGCGAAGAACAAGCGGCCTACCACTTCCTGTCCGGCTACACCGCTCTGGTGGGCTCGACCGAAATGGGTTCGGGCGGCGGCATCAAGTCGACCTTCTCCACCTGCTTCGGCGCGCCATTCTTCCCACGCCCGGCTGGTGAATACGCAGAACTGCTGATCAAGCGCGTGCGTGGCTTCGGCTCCAAGGTCTACCTGGTCAACACCGGCTGGACCGGCGGCGGCTACGGCGTTGGCAAGCGCTTCAACATCCCGACCACCCGTGGCGTGATTGCAGCGATCCAGAGCGGTGCGTTGATTGGTGCCGAGACCGAGCACCTGGATACCATCAACCTGGACGTGCCATTGGCCGTACCGGGCGTCGAGACTGGCCTGTTGAACCCACGTAACACCTGGGCTGACAAGGCTGCCTACGATGAAGCGGCGAAAGCGCTGGCGGGTCTGTTCATCGAGAACTTCAAGAAGTTTGAAGTGAGCGATGCGATCAAGGCTGCGGGTCCGAAGTTGTAA
>NZ_CP080030.1:280467-281282 GCF_019382755.1 Pseudomonas sp. Colony2
ACCGCTGACACCCGCTCCTTGAAAAACACAAACCCCAGAATCGCGGCGATCCCACCGGACAGGGTGCTGATCACCGTCACCACGGAAACCGACCCCGCCATTGCGCCCCACGAGAACGCCGAGAACCCACCCAGGTTCATCAGGCTCGCGCTGGTCAGCGTTGCGCAGTTTTTCAGCGGTGGGATTTTCAGGCCGTCTTTGATCTTAAGCACCATCAACACCAGGACGCACAGGCCAACCAAATACCCAAGCCAAAGCATCGTGACCGGGCCAAGCGTCGGCAGGGTGTAGCGGCCCTGCACCCAAAAGCTTGTGCCGTAGAGCAACGCTGCGAGCATCGCGTAGGCGATTGAGCGGCTGGAACTGTTGTGAGGGACGCCATTGTCCTTGTGAATGCTGGACAGGATCACGCCAATTACGCAGAGAGCGATGCAGCCGAGTTGGATCAGGCTGATGTGTTCGCCGCTGGCCCATGACAGCAAAGTAGTCACGACACCGTAGGACGTCACCAGCGGCGCGACAATCGCCGCTTTGCCCAGCGAGAAGGCCTTGGACAGCGCAAGGGCGCCGGAGACGGTCAGCAGGGCTGCTGCGGCTCCCAGGAGCCACACACTCAAAGGCGCCGCGAGGGATTTGACGAGGAAGGCCGGGAATATGACCAGCAGCAGGGTCATGATCAGGAAGCCCAGCGCCTGGCCGAAGTACACCGCGCGTTTGACGCCGACAGCTCGGGCGTTGAGGCCCACGAGGAAGTCCGTGCCGCCCCAGAGCAGGGCGGCCAGCAGGCCCATTAGTACGTCCATGTAAGGTCCTTG
>NZ_CP080030.1:281384-281739 GCF_019382755.1 Pseudomonas sp. Colony2
GGTTTTCCAGGGTTTGGGTGTCCCAGCGCTGAGTCTTGATAGCCAGGTAGAGCATACCGATTGTCAGCGGGATTTTATCGCCGCGGCCTTTGGCTCGGCGTTTCAGGAACACATCGAAGACCGGAGGCTGGAAGTAACGATAAGCGTCGTAGGCTTTCAAGTCGACGGCGAAATCCTGTTCCAGCGCCTCCATGAATTGCTTGGCCTCGGTGCCGTCGCAGCCCAAGTCCAGGTTGATTGAGGTTTCGAGGCGGATGGTTTTGTGTTTGGGCAAGCCGATTTCGTCGTGCAGCAGTTGCAGGAGATGCTGCATGGCGGGGTCTTCGGGGAAGTTGGGGGCCAGGTTCATGGTGGT
>NZ_CP080030.1:281803-294307 GCF_019382755.1 Pseudomonas sp. Colony2
GTCAAAGGTGGGAGCCGGGCTTGCCCGCGATGGCGGTGTGTCAGTGGTAGAAGTGTTTTCTGACACACCGCTATCGCAGGCAAGCCAGCTCCCACATTTGATCGTTCCCACGCTCCGCGTGGGAATGCATCCCGTGACGCTCCGCGTCACCAGTGTTCATGGCTTGGGTCGTGCGCGGATGACGGGACGCGGAGCGTCCCTGGCGGCATTCCCACGCGGAGCGTAG
Organism: Pseudomonas sp. Colony2; assembly: GCF_019382755.1. Taxonomy (NCBI): domain Bacteria; kingdom Pseudomonadati; phylum Pseudomonadota; class Gammaproteobacteria; order Pseudomonadales; family Pseudomonadaceae; genus Pseudomonas; species Pseudomonas sp. Colony2. The sequence continues at coordinate 282,030 of NZ_CP080030.1, forward strand.
GGAACGATCGGGGCTAGCGCGGGGTGCTGATACACCGCTCGAAAATCGCCTCCAACCCCCGATAATCGCACGCCACCGCATCGATGTTCGCCGGTATCCACGCTGCGTTCTTCACCAGCCACCAGTTCACTGAAAACCCGGCATTCACGATGATCTGCTCGAACAGAATCCGCTGCGCCCGGCCATTCCCTTCGCGAAACGGGTGGATCACGTTGAGGTCGCCATAGGCCTCGGCAATTTGCGTCACCAACTCCGCCTGCGTCACCCCGACAAACCAGTTCGCCTGCGCCATGTGCTGGATGATCTTGCTCGCCTCAGGCGGGATACGCTCCGGTGTGCAGAACAGCGTGTCGCCTTTCTGGATGTTGACCGTACGCAGTTCCCCGGCCCATTCGTAAATGTCTGCGAACAGGGTGCGGTGGATGTGTTGCAGGCGTTCCAGGTCGTAGGGCGGGGGATACAGCGGAAGGCTGCCGACAGCGATTTCAGACAGTTCCCGCTCGGCCTGGTGCAGGCGTTCTTCGTCGAACAAATCGAGGCGGTTACGCAGGACGCTGCTACCGGGGTAGCAGTACGGGTCCTGGCCCACGCCATATTTGTCGAGCATCAGCGTGGGGTGTTGCGGTACTTGGCGAGGACGGCTTCGCGGGTCGGCAGGGGTTTGTCGACGTCGGCGGGCTGGGTGTCGAACCCTTCCAGGCGCAGGCTGGCCAGGTAGTTGGAACGACGGATCTTGTCGTAGTGATCCTGCTTTTGCTCAAACGTCAGTTCGGCCATGACAGCGTCCTCTCGGTGCGAAGGTTGATTGTAGCGCAATGAGTTTCGAGATGCGTCCCGCGTAAGGTTGGAACGATTCTTACGGGTGCCTACTCCACTTCCCAGGCTGTGTATCATCCAGACTCTTTTTTCCTTGCGACCTTTCTCGATTCGCTGAATGCGCTGGTCTATGTTTTGGGCTCGTTCAGCGGTCAATGGAGTGACAGCTTATGCACAACACCCTCCAACAGGTCTTTGGTTATCCACAGTTTCGTTTGGGCCAGGAGGCGGTGGTCAGTGCCGTGCTGGCCGGCCGTTCGGCGGCGGCGATTTTTCCCACCGGTTCCGGCAAGTCCCTGTGTTATCAACTTTCCGCCGTGTTGCTGCCGCACCTGACGCTGGTGGTGTCGCCGTTGCTGGCGCTGATGCAGGACCAGTTGGGTTTCCTGCAGCGCCACGGTATCTCGGCGGGCAGCATCGACTCGGCCCAGAGCCGCGATGATGCCAATGACGTCATGGCCCGGGCGCGTTCGGGCGAGCTGAAGATTCTGATGGTTTCCGTGGAGCGCTTGAAGAACGAGCGCTTTCGCAACTTCCTGCAAAGCGTGCCGATCTCGCTGCTGGTGGTGGATGAGGCTCACTGCATTTCCGAATGGGGCCATAACTTTCGCCCGGACTACCTGAAGCTGCCGGATTACCAACGCCAGTTCCGCATCCCCCAGGCGCTGCTGCTGACCGCCACGGCGACGCCCAAGGTGATCGCTGACATGCAGGCCAAGTTCGCCATTGCACCTGACGATGTGATCACCACCGGGTTCTACCGCTCCAACCTCAACCTGCTGGTTGAGCCCGTCAGTGGCCAGGACAAGCGACGACGGCTGGTGACGTGGATGCAGGAGCGAGCCAATCAGCCAAGCATCGTCTACGTCACGCTGCAAAAAACCGCGGAGCAGATTGCCGAGCATTTGAATCGCAATGGAATCCAGGCCGAGGCTTATCACGCGGGCCTGGCTCACGATAAGCGGGAGGCCATTCAGAAGCGATTCATGGGCGGGCAGTCCAACTGCATCGTCGCCACCATTGCCTTCGGCATGGGCATCGACAAAAGCGATATCCGCAACGTGGTGCACTTCGACCTGCCCAAATCCATCGAGAACTACAGCCAGGAAATCGGCCGCGCCGGGCGTGACGGGCAGCCGTCTGAGTGTCTGGTTCTGGCCAACCGCGACAGCCTGAATATCCTGGAAAACTTTGTGTACGGCGATACGCCGGAACAGGAAGGTATTCGCCGAGTCCTGGAGGAAATACAGGCGGTCCGTGCCGATGGACAGTGGGAGTTTATGCTCCGCTCACTGTCGGACCACAGCAACATCCGTGAACTACCGCTGAAGACCTTGCTCGTGCAGCTTGAACTCAAGGCTGTGATCGCGCCGCGCTACGCGTTTTATGCCGAATACCGCTTCAAGTATTTGATTGAACCAGAGGCATTGCTGGCGCGTTTTACCGGCGAGCGGCAGCAGTTTGTCGCAGCGATTATCCAGGTCTGCAAACGGGCGAAAACCTGGGCGACGGTGGACTTCGACGCGCTGTATCAACAGCACCAGGCCGAGCGCAGCCGGGTGGTGAAGGCCCTGGATTACTTTCAGGAACAAGGCCTGATCGAGATGGAAAGCCGGCAGATGACCGAGGTTTACGCCCTGCTGAATACCGACTTCGATCCACAGGCGCTGAGCACGGAGTTATACACAGGCTTCAAGCAGCATGAGGTGACGGAGGTGGCGCGAATTCACGCCATGCTGGATCTGTTCGCCACAGAGGAGTGCCTGGGTTACCGCCTGGCGCACTATTTCGGCGATGAAAACGCGCCCCGGCAGTGCGGGCACTGCTCGGTGTGCCACGGTAACGTCGCCCACTTGCCGGCGCCGCCGAGCTTGCCGCCGCTTGTGGATAAAAACTTTCTCGCGCTTTGCGGTGAATTTATCCACAGCCACCATGAATACAGCGGCGACTTGCCGAGCGCGGAGCGGCTGACACGGTTTTTATGCGGTCTCAGCGTGCCGTTGTTTACCAAGCTGAAGGCACGAGGGATTCCAGGCTTCGCGGTACTGGAGGAGTATCCCTATGCAGAGGTTCGTGAATGGGCGGAGGCAGGGTTGGAGGCACTCTGATTTCCGGTCTGGAGGGTCGCGCTTTCCCTTCCAGTGGCAGACGCCGCCGACAGCCGGACCGTGCCCGCAGGTGAGAAGGTTTGACGCTTCACTTCTTCTGCAAAGGAATTGCCCATGGCTTTTGGTTTTTCTCGTGGTGTTGTCCCCGGCGTCTTGCTGTTCGCCGGGTTGTTGGTCGCACAAGGCACGCTGGCCTCGGTCATCCCGTTGAGCGTGAATGACTGTCGGCAGATGCAGCTTCGCAACACTATCACCGCCGCCAATCCATTGCCCTGCGCACGCCTGGCGCGGGTGACGTTCAGCTATGTGGACTTTGGCGGAGTGCTGCATAACAACGGGCAGCTCGTGGTGCTGGATGCCATCGCACCCCATGTGGAGGAGATCTTCAGGCAGTTGCTGCAACGTCGGTTCCCGGTGCATCAGGCGGTCAGGCTGGAAACCTATCGAGGCAACGACAAGGTCTCGATGGCCCGCAACAATACCAGTGGTTTTAATGGACGCCAGGTCAGTGGCGCTTCGGGGTGGTCGCTGCACGCCTATGGCGCCGCAATTGACCTTAACCCTCTGCAAAACCCATTCGTTTTGTTCGGGCGTAACCCGCGAGGTGAATTCACCGGCCAGGCCACTGTTGAGCCCAGGGCAAGTACCGCAAATGCCGTTAACCGCCTGGATGCCCGCCCCGGCAAGCCGGCGCGCCCTGGCCGGGCAGAAGAGGTGATTGACCTGTTCGCCGAACACGGCTTTTTGACCTGGGGTGGTTATTGGGATTTTCCGCTGGATTACCAACACTTCCAGATCGGCCGGCGTTCGTTCGTGGAGTATCTGGCGCGGGTCACGCCGCAGCAGGCCAGCGCTGCAGTCGAGACCTATATCACCGCCTATCGCCAGTGCCTGCAGCAATCGGCCGAGACGGATCAAGCGCTCAAGCGTATGGCGTGCGTCCAGCAAACGATTGAGCAAAGCCCAACCTAGGCTTGCGGGTAGTGCTTGAACCCAGTATCAAGAGAGCCTCCTCCTGCCCGGGTTTTACCGATGACCAACGTCATGCCACAACGCGCCGATTACCGCCACTTCCAGCCGATCATCACGCGCTGGCACGACAACGATGTATATGGCCATGTGAATAACGTCACCTACTACAGCTTCTTCGACACCGCGGTGAATACCTACCTGATCGAGCAGGGCGGGTTGGATATTCATGACGGCGAAGTGGTTGGGTTTGTGGTGAGTTCGGCGTGCGACTACTTCGCCTCGATTGCCTTTCCGGACCGCATCGAGATCGGCCTGCGGGTGGGCAAGTTGGGCAACAGTTCGGTGCAGTATGAGTTGGCGGTGTTCAAGGCGGGAGAAGAAGATGCCTGTGCTGCGGGGAGGTTTGTGCATGTGTTTGTGGATCGGGCGTCGAACCAGCCGGTGACGATCCCGGGGATGTTGCGCGAGGCGTTACAGCGATTGGTGATCTGAATACGATCTGCGAAGCAATGAAAGTCAAATGTGGGAGCGGCGGTGCGACGATTCGACTTGCTCGCGAAGGCGTTGTATCAGCCAATACATCCGGCGACTGATCCACCGCCTTCGCGAGCAAGCCCGCTCCCACATTAAATCCGCTGTGTTCTTTCGATTCGCGTGTTACCGGTGGTGGCGATAGTGATGCTTGTTTTTGCGATGCCCATAAGCATGGCCGCGCCCGCGATGGTCGTCGCGGTCATAGCGGCGGTTATCGCGCCCACGGTAACGACGATCATCGTCATCGCTCTTGTTGCCCATGTAGTTGCCCAGTGCGCCACCGGCGCCACCGCCGGCTGCTGCGCCGATCAGGCTGCCGGTGCTGCCGCCGACACTGCGACCCACCACGTTGCCGCCGGCCGCGCCCAATGCGCCGCCAATGGCTGCTTCACCGCGGCTGCGCTTGTCTGCGCCCACCGCACTGCCGCCTGCGCCGCCAAGAGCCGCACCGATGGCTGAACCAGTGTTACCGCCCAGCTGCTGACCTACGACAGAACCTAGAACCCCGCCCAATGCGCCGCCCACACCGGCTTCGGTGGTGCCACCGGCCATGGCTGCGCCACTGACCAGGCCAAGGGACAACAAGAGAATCGAGGAGAACTTCATAGAGGAACCTCAAGAGGATGACGGCGCGATCCTGAGGTTGTATCGAGACGGTGACAATCGAAACCCGACCAGTGGTATGGGTTGTATACAATTCTCTAAGTTACTGTTTTGTATGAGGAACTTAAGTGAGTTTTGCGAGTCTTTAGTTACTTCGGAACGGCCGCTTTTATGCAAAAGCGGCCTTTTTTGTGCCCGTAAGAAACTCGGGTGCTGTCTGTGGCGAGGTGTCGCTTAGGCCGACTTCGCCATGATCAAGCCGGTTGCACTCGCTGCTTCCAGGCGGATCGCTACAAACTTCGACGTTGGCGTATGGCTGCCATCCCCCGTGCTTTCCAGCGGCACCAGCGGATTCACTTCCGGGTAATAAGCCGCAGCCTGCCCCGCCGGAATATCAAATGCCAGCAAGGTAAAGCCCTTCACCCGACGCTCACGGCCGTCGTCCCAGATCGACACGATGTCAGCCTTCTGCCCCGGCTTGAAGCCCAGGCGGATGATGTCGGCTTCGTTGACGAACAACACATCCCGCTGGCCCTTGACCCCGCGATAGCGGTCGTCCAGGCCATAGATGGTGGTGTTGTACTGATCGTGGGAGCGCATCGACTGCATGATCAGGTCCGGCAATTGCCCGGTGTTGCGGGTGCGTTCGTGCACCAGGTCCTTGGGCAGGATGTTCGGGCGGAAGTTGGCGCGGCCCGACGGGGTGTTCCAGCGACGGGCGCCAGCCGAGTTGCCCAGGTAGAAACCGCCCGGGTTTTTCAGGCGCTCGTTGAAGTCCTTGAAGCCCGGAATGGTGTCGGCGATCAGGTCGCGAATACGGTCGTAATCGGCCACCAGCCAGTTCCAGTCCACCGGCTTGCTGCCCAGGGTGGCGGCGGCAATGCCCGCCAGAATCGCAGGCTCGGATTTCATCTGTTTCGACAGCGGCTGCAGCTGGCCGTTGGAGGCGTGGACCATGCTGAACGAGTCTTCAACGGTCACGGCTTGCGGGCCTTCGGCCTGGATGTCGATGTCGGTGCGGCCCAGGCATGGCAGGATCAGCGCGTCCTTGCCATGCATCAGGTGGCTGCGGTTGAGCTTGGTGCTGATCTGTACGGTCAGGTCGCAATTGCGCAGTGCTTCAAAGGTGCGTGGGCTGTCCGGCGTGGCTTGGGCGAAGTTGCCGCCCAGGCCGATAAATACCTTGGAGCGGCCTTCGAGCATGGCGTGAATCGCTTCCACCACGTTGTGGCCGTTATCGCGCGGCACCTGGAACTGGAAACGACGCTCCAGGGAATCGAGGAACGCCACCGGCGGGCGTTCGTTGATGCCCATGGTGCGGTCGCCCTGCACGTTACTGTGGCCACGCACCGGGCACAGGCCTGCGCCCGGGCGGCCGATGTTGCCGCGCAGCAGCATCAGGTTGGCGATTTCCTGGATGGTCGGCACCGAGTGGCGATGCTGGGTGATGCCCATCGCCCAGCACATGATCACGTTCTTGCCTTTGGCGTACATGCGCGCCGCTTGCTCGATCTCCACCAGGGTCAGGCCGGACTGCTCGACGATTTCATCCCATGAGGTGTCGTCGATCTTGCCCAGGTAATCCAGCACGTTGGCGGTGTGTTCGTTGAGGAAGTCGTGGTCGAACACGGCCTCCTTGCCTTCGGCCTGGGCCTGGCGTTCCCACAGCAGCAGGAACTTGGCCATCCCCCGCAGGATGGCCATGTCGCCTCCCAGCGCCGGGCGGAAGTAGGCGGTGTTGGTTGGCTTGTCGCCGTTGGTGAGCATTTCCAGCGGGTGTTGCGGGTGCTGGAAGCGTTCCAGGCCACGCTCTTTCAGCGGGTTGATGCACACCACCTGGGCGCCGCGTTTTACCGCTTCGCGCAGTGGCTCCAGCATGCGTGGGTGGTTGGTGCCGGGGTTCTGGCCCCAGACGAAAATCGCGTCCGCATGCTCGAAGTCATCGAAGGTCACGGTGCCTTTGCCCACGCCCACGCTTTGCGCCAGGGCGACGCCGCTGGCTTCGTGGCACATGTTCGAGCAGTCCGGGAAGTTGTTGGTGCCGTAGGCGCGCACAAACAGTTGATACAGGTAAGCCGCTTCGTTGCTGGCCCGGCCCGAGGTATAGAACTCGGCCATGTCCGGGTTTGGCAGCGCATTGAGGTGCTTGCCGATCAAGTCGAAAGCCGATTCCCAGCTGATGGGTTTGTAACGGTCGGTTTCGGCGTCGTAGCTCATCGGCTCGGTCAGGCGGCCCTGATACTCAAGCCAGTAGTCGCTCTGCTCCAGCAGCGCGCTGACGCTGTGCTTGGCGAAGAATGCCGCGTCGACCCGGCGCTTGGTGGCTTCCCAGTTGACCGCCTTGGCGCCGTTCTCGCAGAACTTGACCATGCCGCTTTCCGGCGAGTCGCCCCAGGCGCAGCCCGGGCAGTCGAAGCCGCCGTTCTGGTTGGTCTTGAGCATCATGCGGATGTTTTTCAGCGCGTTGTCGCTGGTCAGCCAGGCTTGCGCCACGCTGATCAGTGCGCCCCAACCACCCGCCGGGCCTTTATAGGGCTTGTAGCGCGGGGTGGGTTTGTCGTCGGCTTGATGATGATTACTCACGCTTGATTCTCCATCGCAGGGCTATAGACCCGCGGCGCACTTTTCTGCGGCAGGTGGATGAGATTGAGGTTGTGCCGGCGAGCCCATTGCAGGGCCAGGCCGGTGGGCGACGACAGGCTGACCAGGGTCTGGATGCCTGCACGCAGGACTTTCTGGATCAGTTCGAGGCTGCAGCGACTGGTAACAATCGCCAGGCCGCCGTCGGTCGGAATCTTTTGGCGGATCAGCGCACCGATCAGCTTGTCGAGGGCGTTATGCCGGCCGATGTCTTCACGGCCCAGCAGCAATTCGCCCTGGTTGTTCATGAACACCGCCGCATGCACCGCGCCGCTGTACTGGCCCAGCGGTTGGAACGCGCTGATGCGCTGGCGCAGGCCATCCAGCCATTCGGCAGGCGGCAACGGCGCGCCGGGCAACACCTTGAGGTTGGGCAGCGCCTGCTCCACGGCTTCTACGCCGCACAGCCCACAGCCACTGGTGCCTGCAAGTTGCCGGCGCTGCTGCTTCATATTCCAGAACGCGCGGCTGGAAATCTGCACCTGAGCGTATTGGGTCGAGCCCGAACCGCCGATTTTCAGGTCATAAATGTCGCTAACGTCTTCGATAATGCCGCTACCGATGCTGAATCCGACAATAAAGTCTTTAAGGTCGGTCGGCGTCACCAGCATCACCGCCTGGCTGATGTCGTTATAGGCAATCGCCAACGCGACTTCCTCGGCAAGCGCGGTGCTGGCCGATTCGGTGTGTTCGAGATTACAAAACTGGTAGCTCTGGCTGGCGGCGGGCGCGGGCGTTTCGAGGGCGGGCGCCGCGCAGACTGGGCGCTGGGCGTTCATTGGGCATTACCACCGGGAGTATTCAGCTGTAAGACTAGGCGCGACAAAGGGTCGCGTCTAATCGTCAGTACTGATCTACCGATAGATGCCGTCGATCAAGTCTCGATCAGCGATTTCTGGTATAGCGCAAAACACGCTTCCGCCAAGGCCGAACGGGGTGCACTGCGGCGCATGATCAACCCCAGGCGAGCCAAAGTGTGAGCGTCTTCAATGGGTTGCAGGCGCAGGTGCTCGGTGAGGGCGTCGAGGCCGCCGTCCAGTGGCATCACCGCGCAACACAGGCCGCCGTGCACCGCTTGTAACAATTGATGGACGGCATCGGTCTGCAACAGCGGCTGCGGGTTGAGGCCACGGCTGTGGAAGTTATGGTCGATGGACTGGCGAAAGTGCATGCCGCTGGTGAGCATGCCCAAGGGCAGTTCGATCAGCGCCTCCCAACTCAGGGGCTTGTCGCCGAAGCTGAAGAACCGTTGGTCGTACAGCAGGCCCATGCGGGTTTCGCCCAGGGCCAGGGAGTCGAAACGTTCAGCGTCCAGGCGCTCGAGGTACGACACGCCGAGGTCCAGGCGGTTGCTGGCGAGCTGTTCAAGGATTTGCTCGGAGCTTAACGCGGACAACTCAAAGCGCAGGCTGGGGTGTTCCTTGTGCAGCTTCTGCATCAACGCCAGCGGATCGAAGCTCGACAACGGCACCACCCCCAGGCGCAACGTGCCTACCAGGTTGCCGCGACACGCAGCGGCCTCGGCCTGCAAGCCGTCATAGGCCGCCAGCACCGTGCGTGCCCAGGCCAGCACGCGTTCGCCGGGGGCGGTAAAGCCTTCGAAGCGCTGCCCGCGATTGACCAGCGGCAACTGCAGCTCTTCCTCCAGGCTGCGCAGGCGCATCGACAGGGTCGGCTGGGTGATATGGCAGCGCGCCGCCGCCTGGCCGAAGTGACGGGTTTCGTCGAGGGCGATGAGGAATTTCAGCTGTTTGATGTCCATCTTCGCTCCGGGCTTATTCCAATGCGGTGGGATTCTAGCGTGTTTGGGTCTTTGGTCAGGCTGGAACCCAATTCTGTAGGACTGGTCTAGTCTTTGGCATCTGGAAATTAAATCCCAAGGAGAGCGCACCATGAGTCTTTTAAGCTTTGTTAAGGAAGCAGGCGAGAAGTTGATTGACCTTTTGACACCGGGTAATGCCAACGCGAGCGAGCAGTTAAAAGAGCACGTGGCCAAGGTTGGATTGGGTAACCCCAATGTGCAAACCACCGTCGACGGTGACAAGGTGACCGTGACAGGTGAAGTCGCCAGCCAGGAAGAGAAAGAGAAGATATTGCTGGCGCTGGGCAACATCGCCGGCGTTGCGAGTGTTGATGACCAGATCACCGTTTCCGGTCCTGCTGTCGCGGCGGCCCGCTTTGTAGTGGTGAAAAAGGGCGACACCCTGAGTGCGATTTCGCTGGCGGTGTATGGCAACGCCAACCAGTACAACAAAATCTTCGAAGCCAACAAGCCGCTGCTGTCCCATCCGGACAAAATCTACCCAGGGCAGACGCTGCGTATTCCTGAGTAATCCGCGGACCAAATGTGGGAGCGGGCTTGCTCGCGAATGCGGTGTGTCAGTCAATATATTCAGTGGCTGACACACCGTATTCGCGAGCAAGCCCGCTCCCACATTGGACCTTCAGTGTTGTTACAAACCTACGATCAAGTCCCGGTAATCCCCAACCGCTGCAAACTCCGCCGTGTCCTTGGGCCCCTTCCGGCTGTCCGGTTCCTTCACCGCCAGCAAGTGCCCCACGCCAAAATCCCGGGCGCTGCGCAGGATCGGCAAGGTGTCGTCGATAAACAGGCTGCGGGCCGGGTCGAAGGCGATGTCGGCGTGCAGGGCGTCCCAGAACTGCGGGTTTTCCTTGGCAAAACCATAGTCATGGGAGCTGATCAGTCGCTCGAAATAAGGCGCCAACTCGATGCGTTCCAGCTTCAACGACAGCGAATCCCGATGGGCATTGGTGATCAGGATCACCCGCTTGCCCGCCTGTTTGATCGCCGCCAGGAAGGTGTCGGCATCCGGGCGCAAGGCAATCAGGTGCGCGGTTTCCAGCTTGAGCTCGCGCACCGGGATCTTGAGTTCGGCGCTCCAGAAATCCAGGCAATACCATTGCAACTGTCCGGCGTTACGCTCGAACAGCGGCTGCAGCTCCATCTCGGCCATGGCCCGGCTCACACCATGCAACTCGGCATAGCGCTGGGGCAGGTGCTCCATCCAGAAATGGTTGTCGAAGTGCAGGTCGAGCAAGGTGCCGTCCATGTCCAGCAGGACGGTGTCGATGGCGTGCCAGGGCAATGGAGGCATAAAGAACACTCATGTAAGAAAAGATATCCGACACAGACAATCGGAAAAGCCACGGTATAGTAACCCGATCACGCCAAGGAGCCGCTCATGCGCCAGAAACCCACCGTCCTCGCCCGCGAAATAGTCGCCAGTAGCCGTTTGTTCCGCGTGGAGGAAGTGCAATTGCGCTTTTCCAATGGCGTGGAGCGGACCTACGAGCGCCTGGTGGGCAGGGGGGCCGGATATGGCGCGGTGATGATCGTGGCGATGATCGACTCGGACCATGCGTTGCTGATCGAAGAATATTGCGGCGGCACCGACGAGTATGAACTGTCACTGCCCAAGGGCCTGATCGAACCGGGCGAAGACGTGTTGGCGGCAGCCGACCGTGAGCTCAAGGAAGAAGCCGGTTTCGGCGCCCGCCAGTTGGAGCACATCACCGAGCTGTCGCTGTCCCCCGGCTACATGAGCCAGAAAATCCAGGTGGTGCTGGCCACCGAACTGTATGAAGAGCGCCTCGAAGGCGACGAGCCGGAGCCGATGCGCGTCGACCGGGTCAACCTGCGGGAGCTCTCGCAGTTGGCGCAGAACGAGCAGTTCAGCGAGGGCCGTGCATTGGCCGCGCTGTACCTGGTACGCGACCTGTTGACTCAACGTGGAGCGTTCCAGCCATGAGCGAACTGTTCCTGGGTCACCCGTTTATTGCCCCCGCGATCGAATTGGCCCGCCAGGCTGGCGAGGTCATCCTGCCGTATTGGCGCGCCGATGTTGCCGTCACCACCAAGACCGATGATTCACCGGTCACTGCCGCCGACTTGGCTGCCCATCACTTGATCCTCGCCGGGCTGACTGCGTTGGACCCGAGCATTCCGGTGCTCTCGGAGGAAGACGCGGACATTGACCAGAGCGTGCGCGCCGGTTGGCAGCGCTGGTGGCTGGTGGACCCGCTGGATGGCACCAAGGAATTCATCTCCGGCAGCGAGGAGTTCACCGTCAACATCGCGCTGATCGAAAAAGGCCGCGTGGTGTTCGGTGTGGTGTCGATGCCTACCAGCGGTCGGTGCTACTTCGGGGGTGCCGGGCTGGGTGCCTGGCGTTCCGATGTAGGTGCTGCCCCCAAGCAAATCCAGGTGCGCCAGACCCCGGCGAGCGGTGAAGCATTTACTGTGGTTGCCAGTCGTCGCCATACGAGCCCTGAACAGGATCGCTTGCTCGCGGGCCTAAGCGCCGGGTTGGGTGAGTTGAAGCTGGCGAACATCGGCAGTTCATTGAAGTTTTGCCTGTTGGCCGAAGGCAGCGCCGATTGCTACCCGCGTCTGGCGCCGACCTCGCAGTGGGACACCGCTGCGGCACAGGGTGTGCTGGAAGGAGCGGGCGGTGAAGTGCTGGAGCTGGATGGGCAGCCTTTCAGTTACCCGGCGCGGGCGTCGTTGTTGAACCCGTTCTTCCTGGCATTGCCGGCTAAAGCGGAGTGGCGTGAGCGGTTGCTGACCCTGGCTCGGTCTTAAGC
>NZ_CP080030.1:294424-314666 GCF_019382755.1 Pseudomonas sp. Colony2
GTGCAGGACGTACTGCCCGGTAAAGGCCACGGCCCGCTCTTCACTGCCCTCGTTGACGATCCACGTCTCCAGCGCCAAGCGCGCCCGGCCATAACGCTTGTAGGTGGCGACGAATCGCTTCCACACCTTGTCATCAGGTGCCTGGCAAATCGCCGTCGCATCGGTGGTCACCGGCAGCGGATAACTGATCTGCCCTTCCTGAATCACGATATGCCCGTCTTCAATCCCTTCCTCACGCAACTGCAAATGCAGCCAGCCCCAACCTGCCAGCACGGCGCCGCAATACAGGCTGCCGCCAAACATGGTGCTCTTGTGGTTGATGTTGGCGTCGAGCGGCAAGCGCAGTTGCAGCTGCCGGTTCTGCCAGTCGATAACCTTGAGGCCCATTTCCCGGGTCAGGGGAATGTCGTGGTGAAGGATCGATTCCAGGTAACGGCTATCGCGACTCATGGTGGCCTCGTGGCAGGGGGAAAAGGGTCATTCGTCGTCGGCGTGACTGTTGCCGCTGTCGGCGAAGTTCAGCCCGTGCTTGCGCAGTTTGTCGTGCAGGGTTTTACGCGGCACGCCCAATGCCTCGGCGAGGCTGCGCATGGAATTGTGGGTGCGCGCCAGTTCGGCGGCGATCAGGCTTTTTTCAAACTGTTCGACCTGTTCGCTCAAGCCGCCGGGCGTGCTGGTGAGGATCCCCGGCGAGGGGCTGTCCGGGGTGCTGTCCAGCGCCAGTTCAAGGCCCAGGGCGAAACGCTCGGCGGCGTTTTGCAGCTCGCGGACATTGCCCGGCCAGCTGTGACGCAACAACAGCGCGCGCTGGCCCGGTTGCAGCTCTTTCATCGGTAGCCCGTGGCGCGTGCTGGCTTCGTCGGCAAAGTGCTGGAACAGCATCAACGCATCCTCACCCCGTTCGCGCAGCGGTGGAATGCGCAGCGGCGCAACGTTGAGGCGGTAATACAAGTCCGCCCGGAAGCGCCCCTGGTCGGCGGACTGGCGCAGGTCTTCCTTGGTGGCGGCTATGATGCGGATATCCAGCGGGATCAGTTGGTTGCCCCCCAGACGCTCCACTACACGCTCCTGCAACAGCCGCAGCAGCTTGACCTGCACATCCAGGCTCATGCTTTCGATTTCGTCGAGAAACAGCGTGCCGCCGTTGGCGAATTCGAATTTGCCGATGCGCCGCTTCTGGGCGCCGGTAAAGGCACCGGGCTCATGCCCGAACAACTCGCTTTCCACCACCGACTCGGCCAGGGCGCCGGCGTTGATCGCCACAAACGGGCCGCTGCGGCGGTTCGACAGATCGTGCAGCGCACGCGCTACCACTTCCTTGCCGGCACCGGTTTCACCGAGGATCAGCACATCAGCCTTGGTCGCCGCCAGCGCGCCAATCTGCTCGCGCAGGCGCAGCATTTGCGGGGAGTGGCCCACCAGGCGTGTACTCAATTGCTGACGGTCGCTCAGGGCCAGGCGCAGGCTGCGGTTGTCCAGCACCAGACGGCGCAGGGCCAGGGCGCGGCGCACGCTGTCGAGCAGGGCGTCGCTGGCGAAGGGTTTTTCCAGGAAGTCATAGGCGCCGGTGCGCATCGCCTGCACCGCCAGTGGCACGTCGCCGTGGCCGGTGATCAGCAGTACCGGCAGCTCCGGGTCCTGGGCGTGGAGTTCCTTTAACAGTTCCAGGCCGTCCATGCCGGGCATGCGGATGTCGCTCACCACAACCCCCGGCCAATCCCGGGACAGGCGCGCGGTCAGGCCCTGGGCTTCGCCGAGGGTCAGGACTTTCAGCCCGGCCAGGTCCAGGGTCTGGCACAGGGCCTGACGCAGGTGTGGATCATCGTCGATCAACACCACCTGAATCTGGTTATCGATACTCATACACTGCGGTCCTCGGACGGTTGCAGACTGACACCCGGTGCTCCGGCGCGCAGTTTCAAGGTTAACAGTGCGCCGCCTTCCTTGTGGTTGGCGAACAACAGTTCACCGCCAAAGGCGCGCATCAGGGTGTCGCAGATCGCCAGGCCCAACCCCAGGCCCTGGGTGCGGGTCTTGGTGGTGTAGAAGGGCTCGCTGGCGCGGCCCAGGGCTTCCATGCAGAAACCCGGGCCGTTGTCGCGAATGTACAGGTTGACGCCCTGTTCGGTGGTTTGGGCACTCAGCCAGAGTTTGCGCGGCGGGCCTTTTTCGGTCAGGGCGTCCAGAGCGTTGGCCAACAGGTTGCCCAGCACCTGGCGCAGGCGGGTTTCGCCGGCCGCCACCCACAAGGTGGCCTCGGGCAGGTCGCGGATCAGTTCCACTTCCATTGCCCGCCGCCGCTTGGCCAGCAGCGCCAGGGCATCGTCCAGGGCCGGTTGCAGGGCCACGCTTTCCGGCGCATGCCGGTCGCGCCGGGCGAAGGCGCGCAAGTGGGCGATGATCGAAGCCATGCGCCCGGTCAACTCGCTGATCAGCTTGAGGTTGCCACGGGCGTCGTCGGTGCGCTCATGGTCGAGCAAAATCCCGGCGTTTTCCGCGTAGCTGCGAATCGCCGCCAACGGCTGGTTGAGTTCATGGCTGATACTCGCCGACATGGTGCCCAGCGCCGACAACTTGCCGGCCTGCACCAGGTCATCCTGAGCCCGCACCAATTCCTGCTGGGCATGTTCGCGTTCCAGCACTTCCTGTTTCAGGCGCCGGTTGAGGCCTTCCAGGTCGCTGGTCCGCTCGATCACGCGCATCTCCAGTTCGCGACGGGCCTTGGCTTCGAAGGCGATGCGTTCCAGGTAGTGACGACGGCGCTGCATCATCAGGCCGAGCAACAGCATCAGCACCAGCAAGGCGGCGCCACCCACCGCGACCACGGTGCGCACCGGGCGGCTGATCAAGGTGCGCGGCGCGAGAATCTCGACTTTCCAGCCGGTTTCGGCGATGTCGGTGGATTGGCGCACCCACGCCGTCGGGCTGAGGCTCAGCGGCTGCGGGTCGCGGGTCGGATAGGGCTGGATGGCGATGATGGCGCGGCGTTCTTCATCCGTCAGCGGCCGGGTGGCACGGAAGCGCCATTGCGGGCGCGAGGTCAGGATCACCACGCCGTTGTGGTCGGTGACCAGCAGTTGTTCGGGGGTGTTGCCCCACAGGCTTTCGGTGTGGTCCAGGTCGACCTTTACCACCAGCACACCGATGATCTTGTCACCATCTCGCACAGCGGCGGCGAAGAAGTAACCGCGTTTGGCCGAGGTGGTGCCCAGGCCGAAGAAGCGCCCGAGGCGCCCGGCCATGGCTTCGCTGAAGTAGGGGCGAAAGGAAAAATTACGCCCGACGAAGCTGTCCTGCTTGTCCCAGTTGGACGCGGCGAGGGTCTTGCCGGTGGTGTCCATCAGGTACATCACTTCCACCCCGGCCTGGGCGGCAACGTCCTTGAGCAGATGGTTGGCATTGACCAGGTTGGTGCTGACGTGAGGCGCGTCGATGGCGGTGCGCAGGGCCGGCAGGTCACCGAGGATTTGTGGCAACACTTCGTAGCGGTGCAGGGTGCCCAGCAGGTTGGCGACGTACAGGTCCAGCGTCTGGCGGTTCTGACCGGCCAGTTCGTTGCGGTAATAACGCTCGGCCAAGTGCTCCAGCGGCCACAACAGCGGTGCCAGGCATAGCGCCAGCAATGCCAGGCTGCGCCAGCGGGGTCTTCGCGGAAGGGGTGGAGTCATGGGAGTCATGCGCCTGTGGGTACAGGCGCATTATGCCTAGTGCTGCTCGGCAAGACACTCGCGCAATGCGTCATGCCACTGCGGTTGCGAGACATGCCATTGCTGTTGCAGGCGGCTGCAATCGAGGCGCGAGTTCAGCGGGCGCCTGGCCGGCGTTGGATAGGCGCTGGAGGGAATCGCTTCCAGCTCGGCGCAGGCACGACCGTTGGCCCGTAGTTGCTCGCCGATGGCCTGGGCAAAGCCGAACCACGAGGTCTCGCCCTGGGCCGTCAGGTGGTAGACACCCCAGTCCCCGGCCTGGCCCGCCTGCCAGCGCTCGATCAGTGCGCGGGTGCTGTTGGCGATGGTCCCGGCCCAGGTTGGCGCGCCGATCTGGTCGGCGACGATGCGCATCAGCGGTTTTTCCTGCAGCAGGCGTTGCATGGTCAGCAGGAAGTTCTTGCCGTGGGTCGAGTAGACCCAGCTGGTGCGCAGGATCAGGTGTTCACCGCCGACGGCCGCGATCGCCTGTTCGCCCGCCAGCTTGCTTGCGCCATAGACGCCCAGCGGGTTGGTTGCGTCGTCCTCGTTGTAGGGGGCGGCCTTGCTGCCGTCGAACACGTAGTCGGTGGAATAGTGAATCAGCGGAATGCCCAGTGCCTTGGCTTCCTCGGCGAAAATCCCGGGCGCGGTGGCGTTGATGGCGAAGGCCACGTCCGGCTCGCTCTCGGCTTGATCGACGGCCGTATGGGCGGCTGCGTTGATGATCAGGCCCGGGCGATGGGCGCGTACTTGGTCGCGGACCTGCTCGGGACGGGTCAGGTCAAGCTGGTCGCGGCCCAACACGACCAACTCGCCCAGGCCCTGGAGGCGCTGTTGCAGCTCCCGGGAGACCTGGCCGTGTTGGCCGCTGATGAGGATTTTCAACGGGCTGTTCATGGGAACAGGTCGGCTTCTTTCAGGCTTTTACCGTTCTGGTCCTTGGCGGACAAGGTTGGCGTGCCGGTCAGTTGCCAGTTGATGTTGAGGTCCGGATCGTCCCAGCGAATGCAGCGTTCTGCCGAGGGCGTGTAGTAATCCGTGGTTTTGTAGAGGAACTCGGCGTAGTCGCTGAGCACCACAAAACCATGTGCAAATCCCGGTGGAATCCACAGCTGGCGATTATTCTCCGCGGATAAATGCACGCTGGCCCATTTGCCGAAAAGTGGTGAGCCGCGACGGATATCCACCGCCACGTCCAGCACTTCACCGGCGGTTACACGCACCAGCTTGCCTTGAGCGTGTTCCACTTGGTAATGCAGGCCACGCAGCACACCCTTTTGAGAGCGCGAATGGTTGTCCTGCACAAACTCTTGTTGCAAACCGGTCGCCTGGGCGAAAGCCCGGGCGTTGAAACTTTCATAAAAAAAGCCGCGCTCATCGCCAAAAACCTTCGGCTCGATGATCAATACACCGGGCAGTTCAGTGGCGGTTACATTCATTTAGTTTCCCCAGCGAGAGTGAACAAGTACTGACCATAGCCGGTTTTGCCAAAATATTTGGCCCGTTCCAGTAAATGATCACGGTCGATCCAGCCGTTCTCGTAAGCGATTTCTTCCAGGCACGCCACTTTCAGGCCTTGGCGGTGTTCGATGGTCTGAACGTACGTCGAGGCTTCCAGCAGGCTGTCGTGGGTCCCGGTGTCCAGCCAGGCAAAGCCACGGCCGAAGCGTTCTACGTGCAGGTCGCCGCGCTGGAGGTAGGCGTTGTTGACGTCGGTGATTTCCAATTCGCCGCGCGGCGATGGCTTGACCGCCTTGGCGATCTTGATCACGTCGTTGTCGTAGAAATACAGGCCGGTCACCGCGTAGCTCGACTTTGGCTTGGCGGGTTTTTCCTCAATGGAAAGTGCGCGGCCTTCGCTGTCGAAATCGATCACGCCGAAACGCTCCGGGTCCTTCACCCAGTAACCGAACACCGTGGCACCAGATGGGCGCTCTGCAGCAGTGCGCAGTTGGTCGCCGAAATGCTGGCCGTGGAAGATGTTGTCGCCCAGGATCAGGCACACCGGATCATCGCCGATGAACTCTTCGCCAATCAAGAACGCTTGTGCCAGGCCGTCCGGCGACGGTTGTTCGGCGTAGGTAAAACGCACGCCAAACTGGCTGCCATCGCCCAGCAGGTTGCGGTATTGCGGCAGGTCTGCCGGGGTTGAGATCACGAGGATTTCCTTGATCCCGGCCAGCATCAGCACCGAGATCGGGTAGTAGATCATCGGCTTGTCATACACCGGCAGCAGTTGCTTGGAAACACCCAGTGTAATGGGGTGCAAACGGGTGCCGGAGCCACCGGCCAATACGATTCCCTTCATCATGCGATCAGATCCTTAAAGTCAGTGTTGCCCAGTCGTTCACCCTGATAACTGCCGTCCTGGACCCTGCGGCACCATTCCAGGTTATCGAGGTACCACTGCACGGTTTTGCGCAGGCCGGTTTCAAAGGTTTCTTCGGGCACCCAGCCCAGCTCGCGTTCGATCTTGCTGGCGTCGATCGCGTAGCGCTGGTCGTGGCCCGGGCGATCCTTGACGAAGGTGATCAGGTCAGTGAATTTCTCCACGCCCGCCGGGCGTTGTGGCGCCAACTCTTCCAGCAGGCCGCAGATGCTGCGCACCACATCGATATTCTTCTGCTCGTTGTGACCGCCGATGTTGTAGGTCTCGCCTACCACACCTTCAGTCACCACTTTGAACAGCGCGCGGGCGTGGTCTTCGACGAACAGCCAGTCGCGCACTTGCAGGCCATCGCCGTACACCGGCAACGGTTTGCCCGCCAGGGCGTTGAGGATCACCAGCGGGATCAGCTTCTCGGGGAAGTGGAACGGGCCGTAGTTGTTCGAGCAGTTGGTCAACAGCACCGGCAGGCCGTAAGTGCGCTGCCAGGCGCGTACCAGGTGATCGGACGCGGCCTTGCTGGCCGAGTACGGCGAGCTTGGGGCGTAGGGCGTGGTTTCGGTGAACAGGTCATCGACGCCGTGCAGGTCGCCATACACTTCATCGGTGGAGATGTGGTGGAAGCGGAAGGCACTCTTGGCCGGCTCTTCCAGCTTCTGCCAATAACCGCGTGCGGCCTCCAGCAAGCTGTAGGTGCCGACGATATTGGTCTGGATAAAATCCGACGGGCCGTCGATGGAACGGTCCACATGGGACTCGGCCGCCAGGTGCATGATCGCGTGGGGCTCAAAGCGCGTCAGTATGGCGCTGACGGTGGCCTGGTCGATGATGTCGGCCTGGACGAACTCATAACGGCTATCGCTGGCGATGCTGGTCAGCGACTCGAGGTTGCCTGCGTAGGTCAGTTTGTCCAGGTTGAGCACTTCGTGCTCGGTGTGTTGAATCAGGTGCCGGATCAGAGCGGAACCGATGAATCCGGCGCCGCCGGTGATGAGAATGCGCATGTCGGAAGCCCTTTTCCTTAGACGGACATTAAGCGAATGGAGCATAGCTTGAGTTGTGGCGCGAGACGGTGCAAGGCCCGATGGCAATTTGCGTGCCGAAACACCTTATTTGCAGGGGTTGCGTAACCCCCTTCAACAATGGCGATATAGGCGCCTGATAAAAACACTAGGGGTCTTCACATGTTGCTCGCCACGTTGATTCATCGCGCCAGCCTGCCATGCCCGCAAGTCGGGCCTGTGCCTGCGACGCAGCTACTTGAGCAGCATTACGGCCTGGGTGGGGCGTTGCGGTCCCTCGGCAGCCAGCAAGACCTCAACTACCGTATCGACAGCGAGCGTGGCCGTTTTGTGCTGAAAATCTGCCGGGGCGACTACGCCGCCGTCGAGTTGCAGGCCCAGCACGCAGCTTTGAAGCATCTGCAGGGCCATTCGGATGTACGGGTGCCCAAGGTGATCTCGTCGCTCGGTGGCGAAGAACTGCTGACCGAGGCCGTCGCCGGGCAAACCGTGCACCTGCGGTTGCTGGATTACATCGACGGCCAGCCGCTGACCCATCTGCCCCATCTGGGGCGCGAGGTGATCGCAGGCTTCGGCGAACTCTGCGGGCGGATGAGCCAGGCGCTGGCCGACTTCGAGCATCCGGGCCTGGAACGTACCCTGCAATGGGACCCACGCCATGCCCTTGAGCTGATCACTCATTTGCTGTCGACCCTCGAAAACCTCCCGCATCGGGCCGGGCTGGAGCGCGTGGTGGAGCAGGTAGGGCAGCGTCTGCTGCCGTTGGCCGACCGCCTGCCCTGGCAAGCCGTGCACATGGACATCACCGATGACAACGTGGTCTGGCAGCGCGATGCCCAGCGGCATTGGCAGATTGAGGGCGTGATCGATTTTGGCGACCTGGTGCGCACCTGGCGCATTGCCGACCTGTCGGTGACCTGCGCGGCGCTGCTGCATCATGCCGAGGGTGATCCGTTCGCAATCCTGCCGGCGATCCAGGCGTGCCACCGGATAACGCCGTTGCAGCACGAAGAGTTGCAGGTGTTATGGCCGCTGATTGTCGCGCGGGCCGCGGTGTTGGTACTGAGCAGTGAACAGCAGCAACGCCTGGACCCGGATAACGCCTACCTGTTGAAGAATGCCGAGCATGAGTGGGAAATTTTCCACGTAGCCACCTCGGTGCCCTTTGAATTGATGGAGGCGGCGATCCTGAACTGCGTCGGTGCCGAATTGCCGCCGATTGTCGGTGAAGGCTTCGCGCCTTTGTTGCCGGGGCTCGTTGGGCGTGAATTCGCGTTGATCGATCTGGGCGTGCTCAGCCCGCATTTCGAGGCCGGTAACTGGGAGCAGGAGGGCATTGATCGCCGATTGCTGGAACAAGCGGCCGTGGTCCATGGCCTGGCAGCCAGTCGTTATGGTCAATACCGTCTGTCCCGCACCCAACCCGACAGTGCCGTCGAGCCCGACACCTTCGCGCTTCACGTAGAACTGCACATGCCCTTGGGCGCCACGGTGGAAGCACCGTTCGCCGGCACCTTGCGCTATGGCGCCGAAGGCCTGCTGAGCCTGCATAGCGCCCAGTTGAGTGTTCGGTTGTGGGGCGTGAACGCCTTGTTGAAGCACGGCGCCGCAGTGGTCAAAGGCCAGGTAATCGGCGACGTGGTCGCGCCGCTGACAGTACAACTGTGCCGCGCCGAGCTTGAGCCACCGCTGTTCTGCACGCCTTCCCGGGCGGCGGCATGGCAAACGCTCTGCCCATCCCCGGCCACCTTGCTGGGACTGGCCTGCGACGCCGAGCCGGAGCTGGACCCCGAAGCCCTGCTGGCGCGTCGGGATGCCAGCTTCGCCCGCTCGCAGAAGCACTATTACGTCGACCCGCCGCGCATCGAGCGCGGCTGGCGCAACCATTTGATCGACATGCAGGGCCGTTCCTACCTCGACATGCTCAACAACGTCGCCGTCCTCGGCCACGGTCATCCGCGCATGGCCGAGGTGGCGGCGCGGCAATGGTCGCTGCTCAACACCAACTCGCGCTTCCACTATGCGGCGATTGCCGAATTCTCCGAGCGTTTGCTGGCGCTGGCGCCGGACTCCATGGACCGGGTGTTCCTGGTCAACAGCGGCACCGAGGCCAACGACCTGGCGATTCGCCTGGCCTGGGCCTACAGCGGCGGGCGCGACATGCTCAGCGTGCTGGAGGCGTACCACGGCTGGTCGGTGGCGGCGGATGCGGTGTCGACTTCGATTGCCGACAACCCCCAGGCCTTGAGCAGCCGCCCGGACTGGGTGCACCCGGTGACCGCGCCGAATACCTATCGCGGCGAGTTTCGCGGGCAGGACAGCGCCCCCGACTACGTACGCAGCGTGGAACACAACCTGGCGAAAATCGCCGCGCAGAATCGCCAGCTGGCGGGTTTCATTTGCGAGCCGGTGTATGGCAATGCCGGCGGGATTTCCTTGCCGCCCGGTTATTTGCAGCAGGTGTACGCGCTGGTTCGTGAGCAGGGCGGCGTGTGCATCGCCGACGAAGTGCAGGTGGGCTACGGCCGCATGGGGCATTTCTTCTGGGGCTTTGAAGAGCAGGGCGTGGTGCCGGACATCATCACCATGGCCAAGGGCATGGGCAATGGCCAGCCGTTGGGCGCGGTGATCACCCGCCGGGAAATCGCCGAGGCGCTGGAGGCCGAGGGTTACTTCTTCTCCTCATCGGGAGGCAGTCCGGTGAGTTGCCGGATCGGCATGGCGGTGCTGGATGTGATGGAGGAAGAAAAGCTGTGGGAAAACGCCCAGGAGGTGGGCGGACACTTCAAGGCGCGGTTGGAGGCGCTGGTCGAGCAGTATCCATTGGTGGGCGCGGTGCATGGTTCCGGGTTTTACCTGGGGCTGGAATTGGTCCGCGATCGACAGACCCTGGAACCGGCCACCGAAGAGACTGCGCTGCTGTGTGACCGACTGCGGGAGCTGGGGATCTTCATGCAGCCCACCGGCGACTACCTGAACATCCTCAAGATCAAGCCGCCGATGGTCACCTCACGGCACAGTGTGGATTTCTTCGTCGACATGCTGGCGAAGGTTCTGGAGGAAGGCTTGTAACAATAAACTCGATTGTTATCGGTAAAATTTGATCATTTTTCGATGAGCGGATATCTATTAGCTTCAAAAGCCGATTTTTATCCGCTATAAAGGCGTCCACTTGCCCGCCGCCGAGGAGATGATTCATGAGCCGTATCGTTACCGTTGCCGCGACCCAGATGGCTTGTTCCTGGGACCTTGATGCCAATCTCGAAACCGCTGAAAGGCTGGTGCTTGAGGCCGCCGCCAAGGGCGCGCAGATCATCCTGATCCAGGAACTGTTCGAGGCCCCGTACTTCTGCCAGAAGCCGAACCCGGACTACCTGCAACTGGCGACCACGGTTGAAGATAACGTCGCGATCAAGCACTTCCAGAAGGTCGCCCGGGAACTGCAGGTGGTGTTGCCCATCAGTTTCTATGAACTGGCCGGCCGCGCGCGTTTCAACAGCATTGCGATCATCGACGCTGACGGCTCCAACCTCGGGATTTATCGGAAAAGCCACATCCCGGACGGCCCGGGCTACCATGAAAAGTATTACTTCAACCCCGGCGACACCGGCTTCAAGGTGTGGAACACCCGCTACGCGAAGATCGGCGTGGGCATCTGCTGGGACCAGTGGTTCCCGGAAGCCGCCCGCAGCATGGCGATGCAAGGCGCGCAAATCCTGTTCTACCCGACCGCCATCGGCAGCGAGCCCCACGACAAGACAATTTCGTCCCGTGACCACTGGCAGCGGGTACAGCAAGGCCATGCCGGCGCCAACCTGATGCCGCTGATCGCCAGCAACCGCATCGGTAACGAGGAGCAAGACGGCTACGACATCACTTTCTACGGCTCGTCCTTCATTGCCAATCAGTTCGGCGAGAAAGTAGAAGAACTCAACGAAACCGAAGAAGGCATCCTGGTGCACCGCTTCGATCTCGATGAACTTGAACACATTCGCAGCGCCTGGGGTTCGTTCCGCGACCGCCGTCCGAACCTGTATGGTGCGCTTAAAACCCTCGACGGTTCCCTGGAGTCCTGAATCGCCATGACCACTTTGCACAGCACCCCCCGCGCCGACGGCTTCTACATGCCTGCCGAATGGGCGCCACAAACCCAGACCTGGATGATCTGGCCCGAGCGCCCGGACAACTGGCGCCTGGGCGGCAAGCCGGCGCAGGCCGCCCATGTGGCGGTGGCCAAGGCCATCGCACGTTTTGAACCGGTGACCGTGGCGGTCTCGGCCGGCCAGTACGAAAACGCCCGGGCGCGCCTGGACGTGCCGAATATTCGCCTGGTGGAAATGTCCAGCGACGACGCCTGGGTCCGCGATACCGGGCCGACCTTCGTGATCAACAACAGCGGTGAAGTGCGCGGTGTGAACTGGGACTTCAACGCCTGGGGCGGTTTTGATGGTGGCTTGTACTCGCCGTGGAACCGCGACTCCCAGGTGGGCGGCAAGATCCTCGAGATCGAGCGCAGCCCGCGTTATCGCACCGAAGGGTTTGTGCTGGAAGGCGGTTCGATCCACGTCGACGGCGAAGGCACCCTGATCACCACCGAAGAATGCCTGCTTAACCGCAATCGCAACCCGCACCTGCAGCGTGAGGAAATCGAAGCGGTGCTCAGCGCCAACCTGGCGGTGGATAAGATCATCTGGTTGCCGGATGGCCTGTTCAACGACGAAACCGATGGGCATGTGGATAACTTCTGCTGCTACGTACGCCCGGGCGAAGTGTTGCTGGCCTGGACCGACGACCCGCAAGACCCGAACTATGCGCGCTGCCATGCCGCCATGGACGTACTGCAAAGCAGCACCGACGCCCAGGGCCGCTCGTTCACAGTGCATAAAATGCCGATCCCGGGGCCGCTGTACGCCACCGAGGAAGAATGCGCAGGCGTGGACCCGGTAGACGGCACCCAGGAGCGCAATCCCACCGTGCGGTTGGCCGGTTCCTACGTCAACTTCCTTATCGTCAACGGTGGCATCATCGCGCCGAGCTTCGACGACCCGCTGGACAGCCGCGCCAAGGAGATTCTGCAGAACCTGTTCCCGCAGCATGAAGTGGTGATGGTGCCTGGCCGCGAACTGTTACTGGGGGGCGGTAACATCCACTGCCTGACCCAACAGCAGCCGGCGCCGCACAAAAACTGAGTGCACTTGTAACAGCCTGGTGCCGGGTTTAACGGCAATCGAGTGCGCCATGTTTTGCGCGCTCACAGCAAGCCCGCGGCCCGTCAGGTTCGCGGGCTTTTTTGTGTGCAAGTGCCGACAAACCGGGCACATTGGCATAGCTCTTGTATCGCTGTTGCGACACACAGCACGGTGTATGACTAAGCGGTTCTGTCATAAACCTTGAGTAAGTTAGCCGCTCATGCCGTCGGAGAGAGCGCTGAAATGAATGCCGATATCAACCTGATGTACACGCGCACGTTCCACCCTTTGCGGGTGAACGGTGACGCGATCCACGCGCTGGCGCTCTGGTTGAAGGCGAACGGTTCGCGGCAGATCAGGACGCCCGACCCGCGCCGGCTGATGAGCGAACGGTACCCGGCGGGGCTGTTCAGCGAGGACGAGGTGCAGGCGTTGTGTGAATTGATGCAAGGCTGACGGTTGTTTTCAATGTTGCACTGGACCTTGTGGTGAGGGAGCTTGCTCTCGCTGGGCTGCGCAGCAGCCCCAAAACAGATCATTGAGTTCTATCTGAAAAAACACAGTCGCCTATTTTGGGGGCGCTTCGCACCCCAGCGGGAGCAAGCTCCCTCGCCACGCAAGCCTGTTAGAAACTGTAGGTTCCGGTCACCACCAGGCTGCGCGGGTCGCCGAACTGAATCTGCGCCGCACTCGTCGCTGACGCGTAGTATGTCTTGTCGCTGATATTGTTCAGCGCCGCCCGCACATCCCATTCCTTCTGCCGAAACCCGGCCAGTGCGTCCCAACGCCCATAGCCCGGCAACAATACCGTGTTGGCGTTATCCGCATAGCGCTCACCCACCAGCGTCAGCCCGGTTTCCGCGTACCAGCCCATCTCCGGTTTCCAGGTGACGAACAGGCTCGCGTTGCGCTTGGCCACGTCGCTGATGCGCTTGCCTTCAAAGCCATTGTTGTCTTTCACCACCGTGGCGTCCTGCAGGCCGACGCCACCGCGCACGTACCAGTTGCCGATGATCTTGCCGGTAGCGGTCAACTCCACGCCACGGGAACGCTGCTCGCCGCTGAGCAGGGTGATGGTCGGGTCCAGCGGGTCGCGGGTGCGGCGGTTGTAGAGCTCCAGTTCATACACCGCCAGGGTGGTGCTCAGGCGGTCGTCGAGCCAGTCGCTCTTGACCCCGATTTCCTTCTGTTTGGTCAGCTCCGGGCTCAGGTCGTTGGCGTTGCCCGTGGCATTGGGCGTGATGCCGATCAGGCCGCCGCCGGTCGGCGAGAACGTCTTGCTCCACGAGGCATAGAACGAATGGTGTTCCAGCGGCGTCCAGACCAGGCCCACGCGCGGGCTGGTGCTGTGGCTCACGACCTGTTCCGAGGCGTTGGTCAGTTTGTTGGTGGACTCCACATCAAAGCGGTCATAGCGCAAACCGGCGAGCAGTTGCCATTGATCGTTCAGGCGCAGTTGGTCCTGCACATACACGCCCTGGCTTTGCGCTTCGGTGTGACTGCTGCTGAATGCCGGCAGGCGACCGTAGTGGCGCAGGTCCGGGTTGGGGTTGTACACATCCACGCTCGGCACAGCGGCGAGCGGCGCTCGATAGAGTTTCGGGTCACGGCGCTGGTTGCCCAATTCCACTCCGGTGAGCAAGCGATGCTCCAGGCCGAAGGTGGTGAAGCCGCCTTCCAGTTCGACGTTGTTGAGGATGTTGCGGGTGGTCAAGTCCTGCTGCCAGCGCTGGCGCCCGACCTTGCCGGTTTTTGGGTCGTAGCTGACGGCGTAAGTGTTATCGAAGTCGCTGTCTAGGGTGAACACGCCCAACGTATGGCGCAGTTGCCAACTGTCGTTCAGCTCATAGGCAAGCCGCGAACGCAGGGATTGGGACGTGTCGTCGATGTAATCGCGCTTGTCACCATAAGTGGTGCCGCGGCTGACATCCGCCGGCCGCCCATTGACCCCGGGAATGCCCCGGTCCGGCGTGCGGTTGTAGCGGCTGTATTCGTACTGCACCAGCCAGTTCAGGTCGGGGCTCAGTTGCCAGCTCATGGACGGCGCAAACAGTTGGCGATTGCCGCTGACGCCGTCGCGGAAACTGTTGTTGTCCTGGTTGCCCATGTTCAGGCGCAGGCTGATGGTGTCGGTGGGGTCGGTGCTGAGGTCGGCGTACAGGCTGCGCAAATCATTGCTGCCGCCCTGGGCCTCGATGCTGGAGGCGCGACCGGCCTGGGGCAGCTTGCTCACACGGTTGACGATGCCGCCCTGGCCGCCGCGGCCGTACAACACGGCTGCCGGGCCCTTGAGTACTTCGATGCGTTCGATGTTGTGCAGGTCGCGCACGTATTGGCTGTCGTCGCGAACGCCGTCCAGGTAGAAATCGTTGCTGGCGTCAAAGCCGCGGATGCGCAGGCTGTCGAACCGTGTGTCGGCGCCGCTGCTGACGTTGGGTATACCGCTCAAGGCCTGGCCCAGGTCATTGGTGCCGTAGGAACGCAGGTTGTCGGTTTTTACCGAGTCGATGGCCTGGGGCACATAACGCACGGGTGTGGCGGTGCGGGTGGCGGTGCTGGTTTCCTTGACGCGCGGGTCGTCCTCGTCAGCTTCGGCGCTCACGGAGGTTTCCGGCAGGACAGTGGCAGCGCAGGTAAATCCGGCAGACAGCAGAACAGAGAGCCCAAGGGTCATGGGCGTCAGGCGAAGGGCAGGCATCGGGGTGTGTCCAAAAAGGTTGGCAGGATAAAAGTGCGTTAATGGTAATGCTTACTATTTGCGCAGGTTATCTATTCCTAGGCGGACCTTTCTGAAAAATGTTACGGCGTATGTTTTTCAAGGGTATTCGACCGATTCTCGAAACAGTCTGAAAGCCGATCCGGGGTTTTTCCCAATTGTGCGTAAGACTAATCTGCCGGTCATCAACATCCATCGGAGCCCGTCATGTCGGCAGCCACACTTCACTACATTTACGACCCGCTGTGCGGCTGGTGTTACGGCGCCGAGCCGCTGCTGAGCGCCGCCCGGAGCGTGTTATCGATCCAGTTGCATGGCGGCGGCATGATGACCGGCGCGAATCGCCAATCCGTATCGCCGCAGTTGCGTGACTACGTAATGCCCCACGACCGGCGCATCGCCGAGTACACCGGGCAACCGTTTGGCGAAGCGTATTTCGAAGGTTTGTTGCGGGACCACGGTGCGGTGTTCGATTCAGCCCCGCCGACCAGCGCCGTGCTGGCCGCAGAAAAAATCGCCGGTCGCGGGCTGGAATTATTGGCGCGTTTGCAAACGGCGCACTACGTCGAAGGTCGCCGAATTGCCGATAAGGACGTGCTGCTGACCCTGGCCGAATCCATCGGTTTGGATCCCCAAGCCTTCACCGCCGCTTTCAGTGAAATCCTTGGCGCAGCAACTCAAGCGCACATCAATGACAGCCGCCAATGGCTGGCAAAAGTCGGCGGCCAGGGCTTCCCCACACTGGCCCTGGAGCAGAATGGGCAACTGCAATTGCTCGATATCAGCCCCTGGTTGGGCAAGCCAGAAGCCTTCGTTGAGTGGCTGAGACAAAGAGTCGCAATTTCGATTCAACCCACCCAATCGAGTGCACCAATGTGTGGCCTGCAGGGGTGTGCAGATCCAAGAAGCGCTTGATAGAGCCTTGCGCGATGATGGCTATTTAATGTTTCTTAGACTTTTTTAGCCTAAATACAGAAGATTCACGAAATTGACACACAGTAAAGGGCGCGGATAGGATTCGCCCCAACGCCTGTGGCTAACCGCCATGACTTCCCCAATAAAAAAAGGCCCGCGGCATTTCACGTCGTCCGCGGGCCTTTTTTTATCTGGGAAAGTCGACACCAGAAAAGCAACACGGAGCCTGGTGTCACAGCGCGTACTCAACCAGTAATAAGGAATATAAGAAAATGTTGAAGCAACGGATGGGGCTGATCGCTCTGGGGATTTTGAGCGCTACGCAAGCAATGGCTGACGACCAATCCCAATCGAAGGGTTTTGTTGAAGACAGCCACCTGAACATCGCGGCACGCAACGCGTACATCAGCCGCGACTACAAAAACGGCAAGCAAGACAAAGCCGAATGGGGCCAGGGCTTCATCGGCAAGTTCGAATCCGGTTTCACCCAAGGCACCGTTGGTGTGGGTGTGGACGTGATCGGCCAATACGCCATTCGCCTGGATGGTGGTAAAGGTCGCAGCGGCGCTGGCGGTATCGACTTCTTCAAGCAAGGCGACAGCGGCGAAGCGGCCAACGACCTGGCCAAGGGCGGCGCTGCCGTCAAGGCACGCATCTCCAACACCGTGATCAAGTACGGTGATCAGATGCCAGCCGTGCCGGTCCTGGAATACGACAACTCCCGCCTGTTGTCCGAAACCTATACCGGTACCTCGATCGTCTCCAAGGAAATCGCCGGCCTGCAACTGGACGCTGGTCACTTCACCAAGGAAGCTCGCAAGAGCGCCGAGGGTTCCGACAGTGGCGCGCTGAAAAGCATCGACTACATCGGCGGTAGCTACAAATTCACCGAAAGCCTGTCGGCAGCGCTCTACGCTTCCAACATGCAGGACGTGCTGAAGAAGCAATACGTCAACGTCAACTACGTGCTGG
The DNA here is from genome assembly GCF_019382755.1 of Pseudomonas sp. Colony2. Classification (NCBI taxonomy): domain Bacteria; kingdom Pseudomonadati; phylum Pseudomonadota; class Gammaproteobacteria; order Pseudomonadales; family Pseudomonadaceae; genus Pseudomonas; species Pseudomonas sp. Colony2. The sequence continues at coordinate 311,314 of NZ_CP080030.1, forward strand.
CCCTGCCAGAGAAGCAATCGTTGACCTTCGACTTCAACGGCTACAAGACCAAGCTCGACCGTAGCTTCGCCCTGGAAAACCAAGGTGACGCCGACGCTCGCGACAACAAAATCTGGAGCCTGGGCGCCACGTGGGCCGTTGGCCCGCACAGCTTCACCGTGGCTCACCAGCGCAGCACCGGTGACACCGGTTACCTGTACGGCGGCTACCGCAACGCAGGCGGGATCGGCGACGGTGGCAACACCATCCTGCTGGCCAACTCCTACTGGTCTGACTTCAACGGCAAGGACGAGCGCTCCTGGCAAGCAGGCTACGGCCTGGACTTCAGCGCCTTCGGCGTGCCTGGCCTGACCTACAACATCGCCTACGTGCGCGGCACCAACATTGACGACGGTTCCAACCGCGGCAGTGGCACCGAGCGTGAAATCTTCAACCAGTTCAAATACGTAGTACAGAGCGGCCCGGCGAAAGACCTGAGCCTGCGTGCCCGTGCGTCGTGGTTGCGCGTTTCCAACAACGCCAGCAACTACAACGTGGGTGGTAACGAGATCCGCCTGTTCGCCGACTACCCAATCAACGTTTTCTAATTGATTCGGCGTCGCGCCTGATTCAAGGCGATAAAAAACCCCGACTGGTTCGGGGTTTTTTTATGCCTGCGATCAGCGCTTGCTGGCGGCTGCGATGATCACATCTGCGACCTTTTGCGGCTGCGACAGCATCGGCACATGGCTGGTTTGCACCACGGTGGTGGTGGCATTGATTTTCTTCGCGTAGGCCTGCTCCAGGCCCGGGTCGATCATGCGGTCCTTGGCGGCGACGATGTAATAGTTGGGTTTGGTTTTCCAGGCGGCGACCGTGATTTTATCGTCGAACGCCTTGCCCAGAATCGGCCCCTGGGTCACGGCAATCAGGTTGGCCTGGTCGGCAGGCAAGTCCTGGGCGAAGTTTTTCGCCACGGACGCGGCGGGCAAATACAGGTAGCCGGAAGCGTCGGCACTGATGGTCTCGATACCCGGCGGGGTTGGGTAGCCTTTCTCGGACTCGGCAGAACTCTGGCCCTCGGACGGCGCGAACGCGGCCACATAAACCAGTGCCTTGACCTTGTCGCTGGTGCCGCCCTGTGTGATCACACTGCCGGCCCACGAATGGCCCACCAGAACCACTCGCCCACTCTGGGCATCAATCACCCGCTGGGCGGCGGCCACATCATCGGCCAGGGACGTCAGCGGGTTTTGCACCGCCACCACCTTCAAGCCTTTGGCCTGCAACAACGGAATCACCTTGTTCCAGCTGGAGCCATCGGCAAAGGCGCCGTGCACCAGCACCACGGTGGTGTCCGACAGCGCCGGGGTGGCGGCATAGGCCTGGCCGGTGAGCATCGCGGCGGCCATCAGTGTAGGCAGCAACAGGGTTTTGAATGTGGATTTAAGCATGTGGGGCACGTCCGTAAGTGAGGGGTTATCGGCCAGCACTCAAGGCGTTTGCAGCCTGCCTTAAGCCTGTAGGCAAGACGCGCGGGGAGGGCGGTTATTCCAGGGAGCAGTAAAAAAAACGCAGCGCCGGACGTCTCGATTGATTACATAGCATCACTAATGAAGTACTCCGACCCACCTTTATCCACCTCAAGCAACCTCTTAAATTGGCCTCACTGCCTGCCCACCATGTCGATGGGTAAGTCACTGGAGCCTTGTCATGCCATTTGTCAGCGTACGTATCACCCGCGACGGCGTTACCTCGGAGCAGAAAGCCCAGGTCATTGCCGAGATCACCGAAACCCTCGAACGCGTCCTCAACAAACGCCCCGACCTGACCCACATCGTCATCGAAGAAGTCGACACCGATAACTGGGGCTACGCCGGCATCACCACCACCCAGTACCGCAAACAGCTCGCGGAAAATCCGTCATGAGCACGCCTGTCACCATCGACTTCATCTCCGACGTGGTGTGCCCGTGGTGCGCCCTCGGCGCCACCGCCCTGGAGCAAGCCATCGGCAACCTTGCGGGCGAAGTGAAGGTTGAACTGACCTTCAAACCCTTCGAACTCAACCCCGACATGCCGGCCGAAGGCGAAAACGCCGTTGCCCACATGATGCGCAAATACGGGCGCAGCGCTGAAGAAGTTGCCAGCGGCAAAAGGATGTTGATGGAGCGGGGTGCGGCCATCGGCTTCACCTTCGACCTGGAAAAACGCAGCCACTTCTACAACACCTTCGACGCCCATCGGTTGCTGTTCTGGGCGTTGCAGCAAGGGCGCCAGCTCCAGCTGAAAAAGGCGCTGTTGCGCGGGTATTTCAGCGATGGCCAGAACGTCAGCGATCACGAAACCCTGGCGGGTCTGGCCGCCGAAGCCGGGCTGGATATTGAAGGCGCACGACGGGTGCTGGGCTCTACCGCCTACGCCAATGAAGTGCGCGAGCTGGAAGCGTTCTACCGCGAGCACGGCATCAACTCCGTACCGGCCATGGTCCTCAATGGCCGCCAGCTGGTCTCCGGGTCGCAATCCGTCAGTTACTACGAACAGATGCTGCGGGAAATGTCCGCCGCGGCTGCTTGAACCATCCCATTTTCCATATAGAGGTTTCATCATGAGCAATTCGAAAAAAGTCGTTGTGATTACCGGTGCATCCCAAGGCCTGGGAGCTGCTGCAGTGAAGGCTTACCGCGAGTTGGATTACCGCGTGGTTGCCACCTCCCGGTCGATCAAACCGTCGACGGATCCGGACATCCTCACCGTGGCCGGCGACATCGCCGACCCGGCCACCGCCGAGCGCGTCATCCGCGAAGGCGTAGCGCGTTTTGGCCGCATCGACAGCCTGATCAACAACGCCGGGATCTTCGTCGCCAAACCGTTCACCAGCTACACCCACGAAGACTACGTAAACGTGTTGGCGGTGAACCTGAACGGGTTCTTCTACATCACCCAACTGGCGATTACCGAGATGCTGAAACAGGGCGCCGGGCACATCGTCAACATCACCACCAGCCTGGTGGACCACGCGATTGATGGCGTGCCGTCGGTGCTGGCCTCGCTGACCAAAGGCGGGCTGAACTCGGCGACCAAATCGCTGGCGATTGAATACGCCAAGCGCGGCATTCGCGTGAACGCGGTGAGCCCAGGGATTATCAAAACGCCGATGCATGGGGAAGAGACGCATGCGGCGTTGGGCAGCCTGCATCCGGTGGGGCACATGGGTGAAGCGCGGGATATTGCGCAGGCGATTGTGTACCTGGAATCGGCTGGGTTTGTGACCGGGGAAATTCTGCATGTGGACGGTGGGCAGAGTGCTGGGCACTAAGCGAAGCGGTTGAACGAAAAACGCCCCGGACAGTGATCGTTCGGGGCGTTTTTTGT
>NZ_CP080030.1:323082-323157 GCF_019382755.1 Pseudomonas sp. Colony2
ACACCCCAGAAACAACAAAGCCCCCGCATTTCTGCGAGGGCTTCGTTTTGTATGGTGCGGCACCAGGAGTCGAAA
>NZ_CP080030.1:330635-330914 GCF_019382755.1 Pseudomonas sp. Colony2
TTGTATGGTGCCGGCACCAGGAGTCGAACCCGGGACCTACTGATTACAAGTCAGTTGCTCTACCAACTGAGCTATACCGGCGTGTTAGGGCGACGATTATAGCGATTGGCAAGCATCTGTAAACCCCTGAATTCTGACTATTTTTGCAAGCGACCGGGTTTTCTCTGCGCGGCCTCGTTTCAGCCACCCCAGCCCCGCCAATCCCATGCGCTGGATCACTGGAAAGGCCTGCGTGCAGAAAGCGGCAAGTGCCAGTTCCTGTCCTGGAACAACAACCTC
>NZ_CP080030.1:330969-341654 GCF_019382755.1 Pseudomonas sp. Colony2
CGATTCAAACCGAGAACGGCACCTGGTGTGGCGGCGGACCCGACCGACGATTGCCAGGAGGATTATGAGTTCACCGAGCACCGTATTCGCGGTTAATGCCTTTTAACTTCAGATGAAATTTTGTGGCGAGGGAGCTTGCTCCCGCTGGGCTGCGCAGCAGGCCCAAAACAGTGGGAGCGCTGCGCACTCCAGCGGGAGCAAGCTCCCTCGCCACAGGTTTTGTCGTTCAGCTTTTTAGCTGCCTTCATTACACGAATCGGCAAATTTCTTGTACTCAAACACCCGCTTCTGCCCATGGGAATCCAGGTAGGTCATCCGCGCATTCACCACGCCACACGCCGCGCCTCCATCGTCCACGGTCGACAGTACTTGCTGTACATCCAGCTTGGGGCTGGCCTGGGCCGAAAAGGCGGCAACGTTGAGCAAGGCAAACAGGCTGCTGGCGATGAGGGTGTTGCGGTTCATGGTGGTGTCCTCTGAGGTTCAATAGGGTGTGTGTTGCGTTGGAGCCTATTGAGCGCCCGGGAGGTATCCGGCCTGTGTCATGCACCCCGGCGTTTTGCCTCGGCATGTGTTGAGAAGGGGATTGCATACAACTTGATACAGAAACATATCCATTAGAGGCATTAGTGCCTCATGGTCTTTCTCTTAGATGTTTTCGACATAACGGTCATCGTTTTTCCCTTGAATAAGGTGAGTCTTACCGTATTCTGTTTCGAAATATTAAGCGTCATATAAATAGCGGAATCGTTTAACCCGGTTTACGGAACGTTGGCGGTTAATTAGTAAGTTGTAATTTGATTCGTCAGCTAAGCAATTTTTCCTGACCAGGCGGCCAGAAAAATGGTTAGAAGCCTCCGCAAGCTTCTGATCTGAAAGAAATTGATAAAAATTCGCCAAATAAGTCAAAAATACGGCACTAAGCCGCTCGTCGGAAATAATTAATCCCAAAGCATCAAAATACTGACACCATCAATCTGATATCACAGAATGCCGCCAGCCAACACATAACTAGAAAAACCAAGGTCAGCCCAACGGGCTGACCTTTTTAACGCCTTTAAAGCGTAATAACCGGGGAGGGCCGTGGGTGAGTCGCGCAGACGATATTTCAAAACTATTCAATAAGCTGGGCGCCAATCCAAATGGCTACCGGGAGATGTACGCCGTCCACGATTATCTTGAGGATGACGTGGTGGTCGAGCCTTTCGACGCCGTGCCCATCCCGGCCCAAACCGCTTGCACCGTCGCGCTGGATGAGCCGCCGTCGGCGCCATTGCTGCGCTTGCTCGAAGAGCTGACCCAGGGCGAAGCCGATCACCTGCAACCTCCCGAAGTGGTCGAAGGGCCGACCGGTGAGGTGTACTCGGATCAATCGTCACCCAAGGTGATCGTGGTGGTCTCGCTCAAGGGCGGTGTGGGTCGCAGCACGCTGACCGCGGCCATTGCCAGCGGCTTGCAGCGTCAAGGCCACCCGGCCGTGGCGCTGGACCTGGACCCGCAAAATGCCCTGCGTCATCACTTGTGCCTGGGCCTGAATTTGCCCGGCATCGGCGCGACGAGCTTGAGCAATGAGTCTTGGGAAGGCCTGGCTGAGCGTGGCTTTGCCGGTTGCCGCCTGGTGGCCTTCGGTGAGACCAACAACGACCAGCAAAAAAACCTCAATCGCTGGCTCGGCGAAGACGCCCAATGGCTGCCCCGGCACCTGGCCGGCTTGCAGTTGAATGGCCAGGACACGGTGGTGATCGACGTGCCCGCCGGCAACACGGTGTACCTGCACCAGGCCATGGCCCTGGCAGACGTGGTGTTGGTGGCGGTGCAGGCGGATGTTTCCTCATTCAGCACCCTGGCCCAGATGGACAGCGTGCTGGCGCCGTACCTTGAGCGCGAAAAACCGCCACTGCGTTACTACGTGATCAACCAACTCGACGGCGCCCACCGCTTCAGCCTGGACATGGCCGAAGTGTTCAAGGCCCGCCTCGGCGATGCACTGCTGGGCACGGTCCACCGTGACCCGGTGTTCAGCGAAGCCCAGGCCTGCGGCCGCGACCCCCTCGACCCTACCGTCAACAGTCTCGGCTGCCAGGACATTCATGCCCTGTGCCGCACGTTGCTCGAACGAATCGATTCGGACCTTCCATGACCGACACTACGTCCTCTACGCCCCACACTCCGGGGCGCGCCGAGCAGCGGCTGGACGCCGCGATTTCGCGCTTCAATCGCTGGCCCGATACGCTGCGCAAAGTGCTGGTGGTGATCAGTTGTGTGGTCGGCACCTTGCTGTTGGTGAGCATTGTCAGCGCCCCGCTGGACCTCTACAGCCAATGCCTGTTTGCCGCCGTGTGCTTCCTTGCGGTGCTGGTGCTGCGCAAGATTCCCGGGCGCATGGCGATCCTCGCGCTGGTGGTGTTGTCGCTGGTGGCGTCGCTGCGCTACATGTACTGGCGGCTGACTTCCACCCTGGGTTTTGAAACCTGGCTCGACATGCTGTTCGGCTACGGCCTGGTGCTCGCCGAGCTGTACGCGCTGGTGGTGCTGATCTTCGGCTACGTGCAAACCGCCTGGCCGCTGCGCCGCGAGCCGGTGTGGCTCAAGACCGAGCCGTCGGAGTGGCCCACGGTCGACGTGTTCATCCCGACCTACAACGAGGCGTTGAGCATCGTCAAACTGACCATCTTCGCCGCCCAGGCGATGGACTGGCCCAAGGACAAGTTGCGCGTCCACGTGCTCGACGATGGCCGTCGCGACGACTTCCGCGATTTCTGCCGCAAGATCGGCGTGAACTACATCCGTCGCGACAACAATTTCCACGCCAAGGCCGGCAACCTCAATGAAGCGTTGAAGGTCACCGACGGCGAGTACATCGCGCTGTTCGACGCCGACCACGTGCCGACCCGTTCCTTCCTGCAAGTCAGCCTCGGCTGGTTCCTCAAGGACCCCAAGCTGGCGATGCTGCAAACGCCGCACTTCTTCTTTTCACCCGACCCGTTTGAAAAGAACCTCGACACCTTCCGCGCCGTGCCCAATGAGGGCGAGTTGTTCTACGGCCTGGTGCAGGACGGCAACGACCTGTGGAACGCGACGTTCTTCTGCGGCTCGTGTGCGGTGATCCGCCGCAAGCCCTTGCTGGAAATCGGCGGCGTGGCCGTCGAGACCGTCACCGAAGACGCCCACACCGCGCTCAAGCTCAACCGCCTGGGCTACAACACCGCTTACCTGGCGATCCCGCAAGCCGCGGGCCTGGCCACCGAAAGCCTGTCACGCCACATCAACCAGCGCATCCGTTGGGCGCGGGGCATGGCGCAGATTTTCCGCACCGACAATCCGCTGCTGGGCAAAGGCCTGAAGTGGGGCCAGCGCATCTGCTACGCCAACGCGATGCTGCACTTCTTCTATGGCTTGCCGCGGCTGGTGTTCCTCACCGCGCCGCTGGCCTACCTGATTTTCGGCGCGCAGATTTTCCATGCCTCGGCGCTGATGATTGTCGCCTACGTGTTGCCCCACCTCGTGCATTCGAGCCTGACCAACTCGCGGATCCAGGGGCGCTTCCGCCACTCGTTCTGGAACGAGGTCTACGAGACCGTACTGGCCTGGTACATCCTGCCGCCGGTATTGGTTGCGCTGGTCAACCCCAAGGCGGGCGGCTTCAACGTCACCGACAAGGGCGGGATCATCGACAAGCAGTTCTTCGACTGGAAACTCGCCCGGCCGTACCTGGTACTGCTGGCGGTGAACCTGGTCGGGCTGTGCTTCGGTCTGTATCAATTGATCTGGGGCGACGAGTCCACCGCGGTCACCGTGGCGATCAACCTGACCTGGACCCTCTACAACCTGATCATCACCAGCGCGGCAGTGGCAGTGGCTTCCGAAGCGCGGCAAGTGCGCTCCGAGCCGCGGGTCAGCGCGAAATTGCCGGTCAGTGTGATCTGCGCCGACGGTCGTGTGCTCAAAGGCACGACCCAGGATTTCTCGCAGAACGGCTTCGGCCTGATCCTCGCCGACGGGCACCAGATTGCCCGGGGCGAACAGTTGCAGTTGGTGCTGTCGCGCAACGGACAAGACAGCCTGTTCCAGGCGCGGGTGGTGTTCAGCAAGGGCGCGCAGATTGGCGCGCAATTCGATGCACTGTCCCTGCGCCAACAAAGCGAACTGGTACGCCTGACGTTTTCCCGCGCCGACACCTGGGCCGCGAGTTGGGGTGCCGGCCAGCCCGATACACCGTTGTCAGCCCTGCGTGAAGTCGGTGCCATCGGCATCGGCGGCCTGTTTACCCTGGGGCGCGCCACGCTGCATGAATTGCGTCTGGCCCTGCGCCGCACTCCCTCACAACCGCTCGATACGCTGATGGACAAGCCATGACTTCCACACTATTTGCCCGCCCGCAGTCGCGCGGCGTGCTCGCGCTGATGATCGCTTCGCTGCTGGGCCTGGGCTCGCAGGCACAGGCAGCTGCACCCGCTGTTGCGGTGCAGAGCACTGACGAGGGCTACAGCCTGACCCTCAAGCAACTGGGCCGTCGCGACACCATGAACCTGCAAGGCGTGGAAGCGTCCGACAGCGTCAACTTCGACATCCGTGCCGATGAAGTGGTGAAGGGCGCGCAACTGTTGCTCAAGTACAGCTACTCGCCGGCGCTGCTGGCGGACCTGTCGCAGATCAACGTGCTGGTCAACGACGAAGTCGCCGCCAGCCTGCCGCTGCCCAAGGAAGGCGCAGGTATCCAGCAGGAAAAACTGGTGCAGATTCCGGCGCACCTGATCACCGAATTCAACCGCTTGAGCCTGCAGTTCATCGGCCACTACACCATGTCCTGTGAAGACCCGCTGCACAGCAGCCTGTGGGCCAAGATCAGCAACAGCAGTGAGCTGAAAGTGCAGGTGCAGCCGATCGTCTTGAAAGACGACCTGTCGGTGCTGCCGCTGCCGTTCTTCGACAAGCGTGATGCGCGCCAGGTCAGCCTGCCGTTCGTGTTTGCCAGCGCGCCGGACAACGCCGCGCTGGAAGCTGCCGGCGCGCTGTCGTCGTGGGTAGGCGGCTTGGCCAGCTACCGGGGTGCGACGTTCCCGACCACCCTTGGCGAGATTCCGGCCAAGGGCAACGCCATCGTGCTGGTGCAAAGTACCCAGGCTGTGGATGTACACGGTGTGGCGGTCCCTGAGCCTAAAGGGCCGACCCTGACCCTGATCACCAACCCCAACGATCCGAATGGCAAGCTGCTGATCGTCTCCGGCCGTGATGGCGCTGAACTCAAGCGTGCCGCCACCGCCGTGGTGCTGGGCAACCCGGTGTTGACCGGCAACAGCGTGGTCATCACCAGGCTCGACACCCTGGCCCCGCGCAGCCCTTACGACGCGCCGAACTGGCTGCCCAGCAACCGTCCGGTACGCCTTGGCGAGCTGGTAGAACTGAAAAAACTCAACGTCTCCGGCTACAACCCGGGCCCGATCAGCGTCGACCTGCGCCTGCCGCCCGACCTGTTCAACTGGCGCGAAGAGGGCGTGCCGCTCAACGTCAAATACCGCTACACGCCGCAGCAGGTGTCCACCAACTCCTCCTTGCTGATCGGTCTGAACGACCAGTTCATGAAGTCCGTCGCGTTGCCGTCGGTGAGCAACCTGGGCGGTGGGCAGAGCCTGCTGGACCAGCTGAAGAAAGACGAAACCCTGCCCCGTGAAGTGACGACCCTGTTGCCGATCAGCTCGGCTTCGCCCAAGTCCAAGCTGCAACTGCGCTTCATGTACGACTACATCAAGGAAGGCGAATGCCGGGACATCATCGTCGACAACATGCGCGGTGCGATTGACCCGGACTCGAGCCTGGACCTGAGCAGCTACCAGCACTTTATCGCCATGCCGAACCTCGGCGTGTTCAACGATTCCGGCTTCCCGTTCACTCGTCTGGCTGACCTTTCGGAGTCGGCGGTGGTGATGCCGGACAACGTCGGCACCGATGAATTGAGCGCCTACCTGACTGTGATGGGCCGCTTCGGCGAGTCCACCGGCTACCCGGCCACCGCCGTCAAAGTGGTGCAGGCCAAAGACGTGCAAAGCGTTGCCGACAAAGACCTGCTGGTGCTCGCCACCGGCGGCAACCAGCCGCTGCTGCAGCAATGGCAGCAATACCTGCCGGCCACCAGTGACGGCCTGCAGCACCACTTCCTGTTGTCTGACCTGCCACGTTATGTGCGCAGCTGGATCAGCCCGGACGCCGCGGCCAACCAGCATACGGCCAATGCCGGCATCACCTTCAGCGGCCTGAGCAACAGCACCTGGTTCGCCGGCTTCCAATCGCCGCTCAAGGCCGGGCGCAGCGTGGTGCTGATCGCCAGCAACCAGCCTCAGGGCCTGCTTGAAGCGACCTCGGCGCTGATTGGCGGTGACGACTACAAAGACTCGATCCAGGGCAGCCTGGCGGTGGTGCAGGGCACGCAGATCAGCTCGTTGGTCGCGGACCAGCAGTACTACGTCGGCGACCTGAACTACTTCAAATTCATGCAATGGCAGCTGTCCCAGAACCTGGGCTGGATGCTGGCGATTACCTTCCTGGGGCTGCTGGTGCTGACCTGCCTGATCTACCTGGCACTGCGTGCCCGTGCAAAACGGCGGTTGGCATGAACCCTTTGCGTAGCGCGATCCTGGCGGTGATTGGCAGCACATTGCTTGCCGGTGCCGCCCAGGCACAGACCTGCGATTGGCCGCTGTGGCAGAACTATGCCAAGCGCTTTATCCAGGACGATGGCCGGGTGTTGAACTCGTCCATGAAGCCGACGGAAAGCAGCTCGGAAGGGCAGTCGTACGCGATGTTCTTTGCCCTGGTGGGCAACGACCGGGCGACCTTCGACAAGCTCTGGACCTGGACCAAGTCCAACATGGCGGGCGCCGACATCGGCCAGAACCTGCCGGCCTGGCTGTGGGGCAAGCGTGACGATGGCAAGTGGGGCGCGATCGACAGCAACTCCGCCAGCGACGCCGATTTGTGGATGGCCTATGCGTTGCTCGAAGCCGCGCGTGTGTGGAACGCACCGCAGTACCGCAGCGACGCGCAACTGGTGTTGGCCAACGTTGAACGCAACCTGATCGTGCGCGTACCGGGCCTGGGCAAGATGCTGTTGCCGGGGCCGGTAGGCTATGCACACGCGGGTGGCCTGTGGCGCTTCAACCCCAGCTATCAAGTACTGCCGCAACTGCGCCGTTTTGCAAAAGAGCGCCCGAACGCCGGCTGGAACGAAGTGGCCGAGAGCAACGCGAAGATGCTCGCCGACCTGCCGAGCAATCCCCATGGCCTGGCGGCCAACTGGGTCGGTTATCGCGCCACCAGCGCGAACACCGGGCTGTTTATCGTCGACCCGTTTTCCGATGACTTGGGCAGCTACGACGCGATCCGCACTTACCTCTGGGCCGGCATGACCGCCAAGAGCGACCCGCTGGCCGCGCCGATGCTCAAGGCCTTGGGCGGGATTTCCCGTGCCACTGCTGCGTCGGTCAGCGGTTTGCCGCCGGAGAAAGTCCACGTGCTGACCGGTGAAGTCGAGAAAAACAACGGCTACACGCCGACGGGGTTCTCGGCCTCCACCATGGCCTTCTTCCAGGCCCGGGGCGAAACCGCCCTGGCGCAATTGCAAAAGCAGAAAGTCGACGACGCCCTCGCCAAGGCGCTCGCGCCTTCGGCCCCGGACAGCGCCCAGCCGATTTACTACGACTACATGCTCAGCCTGTTCGGCCAGGGCTTCGCTGATCAAAAGTACCGTTTCGAACAAGACGGCACGGTGAAATTATCCTGGGAGTCTGCATGCGCCGTCACACGCTAGCCATTGCGATTCTGGCGGCCCTGGCTTCCAGCGCCAGCTTTGCCGAAACCACTGACCCGCAAAGCCTGCTGATCGAGCAGGGCTATTACTGGCAGTCGAAAAAGAACCCGGAACGCGCCCTCGAGACCTGGCAGAAACTGCTGCGCCTGAGCCCCGAACAGCCGGATGCGCTGTACGGCATCGGCTTGATCCAGGTGCAACAACAGCGTCCGGCCGAAGCGCAAAAGTACCTGGCCCGCCTGCAGGCGCTGAGCCCGGTACCGCGCCAGGCCTTGCTGCTGGAGCAGGACATCACCGTCAACATCCCGGCCAACGCCAAGTTGCTGGAACAGGCCCGTGAACTCGGCGAGCCTGAAGAAGAGCGCGAACAAGCGGTGGCGCTGTATCGCCAGATCTTCCAGGGGCGCCAGCCTCAGGGCCTGCTTGCCCGCGAGTATTACAACACCCTGGGCTTCACGCCCAAGGGCACGAACGAGGCCATCGCCGGCTTGCAGCGTTTGTCCCGCGAGCGGCCGAACGACCCGATTGTGGCGCTGTTCCTGGCCAAGCATCTGGCGCGTAACCCGGCCACCCGCGCCGACGGCATCCGCGCCCTGGCCAAGCTGGCACCGAACAACGACGTGGGCGGCAACGCCGATGAAACCTGGCGCTTTGCGCTGATCTGGCTCGGCCCGCCGAAGAGCGACCAGGTGCCGTTGTTCCAGCAGTTTCTGGCTGCGCATCCGGACGACAGCGAAATCCGTGCGCTGATGAACAAGGGCATTGCCCAAGGCAAGACCGGCGCCGGTTGGCAGCGTGATCCGCAGATGACCAAGGCGTTCAAGGCGCTGGATGATGGCGACCTGAAAACCGCCGAGCCGCTATTGGCGGCGCGCCTCAATGAAAAATCCAATGACGTCGATGCCCTCGGCGGCATGGGCGTGCTGCGGCAACAGCAGCAGCGCTTCAGCGAGGCTGAAAGCTACCTGGTTCAGGCCACCCGTTTGCCGGGTGGCGCGGCATGGCAGTCGGCGCTCAATGATGTGCGCTACTGGAACCTGCTCAACCAGGCCCGTGACGCCCAGCGTGGCGGGCGCGGCAGCCAGGCCCGCGACCTGGTGGCCCAGGCCGAACGCTTGAACCCTGGCCAGCCCGGCGCTGCCGTGGCACTGGCGGGTTTCCAGGCCCAGGACAATCAGTTCGACACCGCCGAAGCCGGCTACCGCAAAGTGCTCGCCCGTCATCCTGGCGACCCGGACGCGCTGAGCGGCTTGATCAACGTGCTGTCCCAATCCGGGCAGCCGGAAGAAGCCTTGAAGCTGATCGACTCGGTGTCGCCCGCCGAGCGCGCGAAGTTCGCGCCGAGTGTGAAAATCACCGCGTTGCGCGCTACCCAGGTGGGCAAGCTGGCCGAGCAGCGGGGCGATTTGAAAGCCGCGCAAGCCGCCTACAAACAAGCCCTTGATGCCGACCCGGAAAACCCGTGGACACGCTTCGCCCTGGCGCGCATTTACCTGCGCGACGGCCAGATTCGCAACGCCCGTGCCTTGATCGACGGCTTGCTGGCCAAGCAGCCGAACCAGCCGGACGCGCTGTACACCAGCACGCTGCTGTCGGCGGAGCTGGGTGAGTGGAAAAAGGCTGAAGAGACCCTGGCGCGTATCCCTGCGGGGCAACGTACCGCTGACATGAACGAGCTGGGTATCGATATCGCGCTGCACAAGCAGACCGACATCGCCATCGAGACCGCCCGCCGTGGCCAACGCCCGGAAGCCCTCGCGCTGCTGGGCCGCAGTGAAGCCATGACCCGGCAGAAGCCTGAGCGCCTGGCGGTGCTGGCGGCCGCTTATGTGGAAGTCGGCGCGACGCAGCAGGGCCTGGATATCATGCAGAAGGTTCTGGATAACAATCCGAACCCGACCGTCGACCAGAAACTGCTGTACGCCAACGTGCTGCTCAAGGCTAACCATTACACCGAGGCGGGCGACATCCTGCGTGAAGTGCAGGGCAAGCCGCTGAGTGAAACCGGTCGCCAGCGTTACGACGATTTGATCTACCTGTACCGGGTCAAACAGGCTGATGCCCTGCGTGAGAAAAACGACCTGGTCGCGGCCTACGACATGCTGTCGCCGGCGCTTGCCCAGCGTCCCAACGACGCTATGGCGGTAGGTGCCCTGGCGCGGATGTACGCGGCCAGCGGCAATAGCAAAAAGGCCATGGAGCTTTATGCGCCGCTGATTCAGCAGAACCCGAACAACGCTCGCCTGCAACTGGGCCTGGCGGATATCGCCTTGCAGGGCCGTGATCGTGGCCTGGCGGAAAGCGCCAGTGAAAAGGCGCTGTCCCTGGAGCCGGGCAACCCCGAGATCCTCACCTCGGCTGCGCGCATCTATCAGGGGCTGGGCAAAAACAACGAAGCCGCTGCACTGCTGCGCAAGGCGTTGGCGATTGAGAACAGCCAGAAGAGCCAGACGCAATTGGCTCAGGCCGGCTCCCAGGGCGTGCCTTACAACCCCTTCGTCGGCTTGCCGGGCCAGCGTCGCCAGGTCACCGACCTGACCGTTGCCGGCGCCGTGCCGCCGCCGATTGATGCACCGACCAATGTCGTGCCGGACAATGCCCTGGCAGCCTCCGCGCGTCCGGCGTCGAACAACTGGAACGAGCCGTTCGAGCCACCGTCGAGCATTGCTGCACTCGACACCGCCAACCTCAGCCCGGCACGTCGTGCGCTGGATACGATCCTGCGGGATCGCACCGGTTACCTGGTGCAGGGCTTGAGCGTTCGCAGCAACAATGGCGAAAGCGGCTTGAGCAAAATCACTGACGTCGAGGCGCCATTCGAAGCGCGGATGCCGGTGGGTGATCTGAACGTTGCGCTGCGCGTGACGCCGGTGCATGTGAG
>NZ_CP080030.1:341962-342341 GCF_019382755.1 Pseudomonas sp. Colony2
GCGGCGTGACCGCCAACGGCGGGCGTGGCGACCTGAGCTACGACAACCAGAAGCTCGGTGTGTATGGCTACGCCTCGTTGCACGAGCTGTTGGGCAACAACGTCGAAGACAACACCCGGCTGGAACTGGGCAGCGGCATCTACTGGTACCTGCGCAATACCCCGACCGACACCCTGACCCTCGGCATCAGCGGTACGGTCATGGGCTTCAAGGAAAACCAGGGTTACTACACCTACGGCCAGGGCGGTTACTTCAGCCCGCAGCGCTTCTTCTCCCTGGGTGTGCCGGTGCGCTGGGCGCAGAGTTTTGATCGGTTCAGCTACCAGATAAAAAGTTCGGTGGGCATCCAGCATATCGAGCAAGATGCGGTCGATTATTT
>NZ_CP080030.1:342383-354059 GCF_019382755.1 Pseudomonas sp. Colony2
CAGCAAGACCGGCATCGGCTACAGCTTCAACGCCGCCGCCGAATACCGCCTCAGCTCGCGCTTTTACCTGGGTGGCGAAGTCGGTCTCGACAACGCCCAAGACTATCGCCAATACGTCGGTAACGCCTACCTGCGCTACTTGTTTGAAGACCTGAGCGGGCCTATGCCCTTGCCGGTCAGTCCGTACCGTTCCCCTTATTCGAATTGATTGATAGGAGTCATCCATGCCTGTTTCCGCTTCTGCTATTGCCGGCCTGACCCTGCTGGTATTGGGCGAAAGTCACATGAGCTTTCCTGATTCACTGCTCAACCCGCTGCAGGACAACCTCACCGCCCAGGGCGCCAAGGTTCACTCCATCGGCGCGTGCGGCGCCGGTGCAGCCGACTGGATCGTGCCGAAGAAAGTCGAGTGCGGTGCCGAGCGCCTGCCGGTTGGCAAGGCCGAGATTTTCGGCAAGAACGCCATGAGCACCACCCCGATCAAAGACCTGATCGCCAAGGACAAGCCGGACCTGGTGGTGATCATCATCGCCGACACCATGGCCTCGTACCCGGAGCCGCAGTTCCCGAAAGTCTGGGCCTGGAAAAGCGTGACTTCCCTGACCAAGGCCATCACCGAAACCGGCACCAAGTGCGTGTGGGTCGGGCCGGCGTGGGGCAAGGTCGGTTCGCAGTACAAGAAGGATGATGCGCGCACCAAGGTGATGTCGCAGTTCCTCGCCACCAACGTGGCGCCGTGCACCTACGTCGACTCGCTGACCTTCTCCAAGCCGGGCCAGTGGATCACCACCGACGGCCAGCACTTCACCATCGACGGCTACCAGAAGTGGGCCAAGGCGATCGGCGACTCCCTGGCGAAGTTGCCACCGGCCGCCGTGGGCAAAGGAGCGCAATGATGAAACGGATTACCCTGGGCCTGGCGACCTTGCTCGCCAGCGTCAGCGCCTACAGCGCCGACATCCCGCTTTACCCCACCGGCCCGGAGAAGGATTCGGCCTTCCTGCGCCTGGCCAACGGCACCGACGGCGAGCTGAAATTGCTGCCCCAGGGCTCCAAGGCCAGCCTGGTCTTGGGTGGCGACAAACTGGTGTCTGACTACCTGCCGGTGTCGGGCGGCCAGACCCCGATCAAGGGTGTGTTGAGCCAGGGCGGCAAGGATTCCGAGCTGGCCGTGACCGTCGCGCCGGGCGAGTTCGCCACCGTAGTGGCCGTGCCGGACGCCAAGGGCGGCACGCGCCAGTTGGTGATCCACGAACAGCCGGATGACTTCAACGCACTGAAGGCCTCGCTGGCCTTTATCAACGCCGACGCCGCCTGCGCCGACGCGAGCCTGGAAGCCGTGGCGCAAAAAGCCGAGCTGTTCAAGAAGGTCGCCGAAGGCGCGATTTCGCGCCGCATGATCAACCCGGTGGAACTGTCGGTGCAGCTCAAGTGCGCCAACGCGCCGGTGGGCCAGCCGCTGACCTTCACCCTCAAGGCCGGCGAACGCTACAGCGTGTTCGCACTGCCATCGGCCGCCGGTTCGAGGTTGCTGTTTACCTCCGACACGCTCGCTAACTGATCGGGCCCGACACCACCATGGTCTTTGCCTCACTGGAATTCCTCACGCTGTTCCTGCCGGCCTTCCTGTTGATTTATGCGCTGGCCCGTCCGGGCTGGCGCAACGTCATCCTGTTGATCGGCAGCTGGCTGTTCTACGGCTGGTTGAGCCCGCTGTTCCTGTTCCTGCACATGGTGTTGACCGTGGTGGCGTGGGTCGGCGGTTTGCTGGTGGACCGTTCCCGTGAAGACGGCAAGGGCCGGGTGCGGCTGTTGATCGCGTTGATCGTGTTCAACACCGCGGTGCTGTGTTGGTACAAGTACGCCAACATCGTCGCGGGCACCGTGAGTGAGGTAATCACCTGGTACGGCGCGATGCCGCTGGATTGGCAGCGCGTGGCGTTGCCGGCCGGGTTGTCGTTCATTGTGCTGCAGGCGATTTCGTACCTGGTGGATGTGCACCGGCACACCGTGCCGGTGGAGCGCAGCTTCATCAATTACGCGACCTATATCTCGATGTTCGGCCACTCGATTGCGGGCCCGATCATTCGTTATGACTGGGTGCGGCGCGAGCTGAACCAGCGTTATTTCAACTGGCCGAATTTCAGCCTTGGCGCCCGGCGTTTCATGATCGGCATGGGCATGAAAGTGCTGGTGGCCGACACCTTGTCGCCGTTGGTGGACATCGCCTTCCACCTGGAAAATCCGAGCCTGGTGGATGCCTGGATCGGCTGCCTGGCGTACTCGTTGCAACTGTTTTTCGACTTCGCCGGCTACAGTGCCATGGCCATCGGCCTGGGCTTGATGCTGGGCTTCCACTTCCCGGAAAACTTCAACCGGCCATACCTCGCCAGCAGCATCCAGGACTTCTGGCGGCGCTGGCATTTGTCGCTGTCCAGCTGGCTGCGGGACTACCTGTACATCGCCCTCGGCGGTAACCGCGATGGCGTATGGCGTACCTACCGCAACCTGTTCCTGACCATGGCGATTGCCGGGTTATGGCATGGCGGCGACAGTTGGAACTACCTGTTGTGGGGTTCGGCCCACGGTATCGCGTTGTGCATTGACCGGGCGTGGTCGCGCTCGAGCCTGCCGAGCATTCCGCCGGTGCTGTCGCACATCTTGACGCTGCTGTTTGTGTGCCTGGCCTGGACGCTGTTCCGCGCACCGGACTTCCATTCGGCACTGACCATGTACGCCGGCCAATTCGGCATGCATGGCATGGCCTTGGGTGATGCGTTGGCCGTGGCCATGCGCCCGGCTCATGGCATGGCCGCGTTGCTCGGTTTGGTGTGCATCATCGCGCCGATCTGGCAGACCCGCTGCGAGCAGCGTTTTGGTACGCAGCCCTGGTTTGTGGTGGCCGCATCCCTGTGGCCGTTGGCCGGGTTTGTGTTGTCGTTCGCGCTGATTGCCAGCCGCGATGCCGTGCCGTTTCTGTACTTTCAGTTCTAAGGAAGCCTGACGATGCCCGCCCCTACCGCGCCGACCCCACCGAGTGAATTGGCCGTCCGCACCAGCCCCCTGGCGGGCTGGGTGTTGGTGCCTTTCCTGGCGGCGGGGCTGTTGTCTTGCGTCTGGCTGATGGTCAAGGGGCCGGTGAGTTTCCTGCCGCCCAAGGTCGACAGCGACATGCTGCTGCACGGTGAAGTGACCCATCGGTTTGCCAAGGAACTGTCCAAGGCACCGATGGCCATCGAAGCGGCAAACCTGGAGCGCGGCGCCAGTTGGCTGGCGTTCGGCGACACCGGGCCGCGGGTGCGCCAGGGCTGCCCGGGCTGGCTGTTTATCAGCGATGAACTGAAGCTCAACCGGCATGCCGAAGACAATGCGCGCACCAAGGCCGACGCGGTGATCGACCTGAAAAAGCAGCTAGGCCAGCGCGGTATTGATCTGCAAGTGATGGTGGTGCCGGATAAAACCCGCATCGCCGCTGCCCAGCGTTGCGGCTTGTATCGTCCGGCCGTGCTGGATGGCCGGATTCAGCAATGGAGCACGCTGTTGCAAGCGGCGGGCGTTGAAGTGCTGGATTTGACCGACACCCTGAAACCCCTCGGCCCGGACGCCTATCTGCGTACCGACACGCACTGGAGCGAAATCGGCTCGAATGCCGGCGCCCGCGCCGTGGCCCTGCGCATCCAGCAGCGCGGTATCCAGGCCACGCCGGAGCAAGCCTTCGACATTACCCAGGCACCGCTCGCACCGCGTCCGGGTGACCTGGTGCGCCTGGCCGGTCTCGACTGGTTGCCGCCGAAGTTACAGCCGGTGGGCGAGCAGGTTGCGGCCAGCACCGCGCATGAGAACGGCCCGGCGGCGTCGAGTAACCCTGACGATTTGTTTGGTGACGCCGGCCTGCCGAACGTGGCGCTGATCGGTACCTCGTTTTCGCGCAATTCGAATTTCGTGGGTTTCCTGCAAAAAGCCCTGAACGCTCCGGTGGGTAACTTCAGCAAGGACGGCGGCGAATTTTCAGGCGCCGCCAAGGCTTATTTCGACAGCCCGGCGTTCAAGCAGACGCCGCCCAAGCTGCTGATCTGGGAGATCCCGGAGCGGGATTTGCAAACACCTTACGACCCGATAAAGATTAGTCAGTAAATTGACCATTTACCGCTCGTCTTAAAGATTTCTTCAGAAACACCAAAATAATGACACTTTCATTCCTTTGTCACAGAATGCGTACACAAAGGCGCCCACAAAAAGACCTGCGGTAAGCATCAGTACAGCTGACCTTTCACGTCTTTAAGATGCGTCGTGAGGGAGTGTTGGCGATGAGCCGTACCGATGATCTTTTTTCGTTGTTCGATAAGACGACTGCCAGTGATGTTCAAGGGATGGATTCGATGCTGCAGTTCTTCGAAGACATGCCGGTCGACGACAGTGCCAGCCTCAATATGGGCAGTGGCGCGTCGTTCTCCCGACATTCCCCTTGTGCCAACGAGCAGTCCCGCGAAGCCGCGAACATCCGGGCGAAGGTGGTAGCGCTGGTTTCGGTCAATGGCGGCGTCGGCCGCAGCACCCTGGCCACGGCGCTGAGCAGCGGTTTGCAGCGCCTGGGACAGCCAGTGGTGGCGCTGGACCTGGACCCGCAAAACGCGCTCTATCACCACTTCGGCCTGAGCCACACCTTGCCCGGCATCGGGCGCACCAGCCTGCACAACGAGCGCTGGAGCCAGATCCTTCATTCAGGCTTTGCCGGTTGCCAGGTGATCACGTTTGGCGAAACCGATATCCGTCAGCAGGAAGACCTCCAGCGCTGGCTGAAACAGGAGCCGCATTGGCTGGCGCAACATTTGTCGGCCCTGGGCTTGGGTGAGCAGGACACGGTGATCATCGACACCCCGGCGGGCAATAACGTCTACCTGCATCAGGCACTGAACGTGGCCGATGTGGTGCTGGTCATCGCCCAGGCGGATGCGGCTTCCCTTGGCACCCTGGAGCAGATGGAGCAGTTGCTGGCGCCACACCTTGATGATCGGCCGGCGCTGCGTTGCCATTTCGTGATCAACCAACTCGACGAGACCTCGGGCTTTAGCCTGGACATGGTCGAGGTGTTCAGGAAGCGCCTGGGTGACAGCCTGTTGGAGGTGGTGCATCGGGATCCGGCGATCAGCGAGGCCCTGGCTTTTGGCAGCGATCCGCTGGATAACCAAGCCGCAAGCATGGCCTGTGACGATATCAATGCGCTTTGTCGCCTGCTGGTTGCCCGCTGAAAAGCCCGGGTTATGCCGCTAACCTCAGATGCTTATGCACAATCGGTTGGTTCGACCTGTCATCAAACCGCAATTTTGCGGAGCGGTTCTCATCACGCTGCAACTGCCTGTTTTGCGTGCGTTTTATTTTGTGAACAAAAAATGACCAGTCAGCATTTTGCGCCGCGAAGCTTGCCGGCAGGGCCTCTGCCAGAATTCCATCAACAGAGTTATCCACAGGGCACGTTGCGACAAAATGCCCTTTAATTGCGCTCGGCGAGCAGCATCAGGTTGCGCGGGGTGAGCGGTGTTTCGCAGAAGCTGCCGACTTGAACCCTGTAACCGTTTTCTTCGAGAAACAATGCCCGGTCCAGCACCAGCCACATTTCCAGCGGGCGCCGAAACAGACCACGCACTAATTCCAGGTTTCGCACCTGTGCCAAGCGCTGCCAGCCTTGGGCCTCCAGTGCCGACCAATCCTGTTCCCCTGTGGATAATCCCTTGAGGGCCGCCAGTTCGCGGCAGTAGTCGGCGAACGGCTTGGCCAGCCAACTCGCGGGCAGGGACGGAGTGGGCAGGTAAGCATCGCTCTTGCGCAGTTGCCGCTGCAGAACATCAAAACCCAGGCGCCTGGCCATCGACGTATCGCGCTGCTGACGCACCCGCGCGCCTGCGGTAACGGTTTCGCTCAGCGGCAGGCCGAGGTCTTCCACCGATAAATGCAGTGACGACGCCTGGGCGGCAATCGACAGCGGCTGGTACTGCTCGGCGCGGATGCGGTTGTAGCAGCAGGGTGCCACGGCCAACTGCTGGCAGCCGGCGGCGCTGGCCAGCCGGAGCAGGCGCACATGCAGGTCGCCGCAGGCGTGCAGTGCCACCGGGGTTTGTTCGCGGCTGATCTGTACGTCGGCCATCACGTCTTGCAGGCGATGGGTGACGGGCAATTGATGGTGTTCGCTGAGGGCTTGCCCTGAGGCGATGAGGGCCGGGTCGTATTCCAGGCAGGTCAGTTGCTGCCCGGGTTGCAACAGGCGGCGGCCGAGGTGGCCCTTGCCGGCACACCAGTCGAGCCAGTGTTCGGGGGTTTGGCGAAATTGCAGCGCGGCGCCGAAGGCTTCGATCTGCTGCCATTTGCGGCCGGGTACATCGACGTTTAAGCGATGACGGGCGGCCGGTAGCGGGCGGGACGGTAAGTTATCCACAGCACTGAGATTCAGCGACTGCATGGCCAGCTCAGGGAAAGGCGCAGGCGCCGGCAGGTGGTGAGGCTGGTTATGGCTGCTTTCCGCTTCGGCCAGCGAGCGCTGGCGCAGCCAATGGGCCAGTTCGGGATGCTGGGTTTCCCACGGCAATTGCAGGTGAGTAAAGGGCCGTGGTCGCCACAGCCCTTGATGTTCGGTGAGGAACGTATCCAGCGCCTGGAAGCGGGCGAGCAGTTGCTCACCCGTCAACAAGGCGTCAGCGGCCCTGGCAGGCATCGACCCGCAACCAGCGCTCCAGCACCTTGAAGAAGCGCACCAGGACGTAGGACATCAGCAGGTAGAACAAGCCGGCAGCGAAGAAGATCTCCACCGGCAGGTAGGTGCGGGCAATGATCGTGCGGGCCATGCCGGTCAGTTCCAGCAGGGTCACGGTACTGGCCAGGGCGCTGGCCTTGAGCATCAGGATCACTTCGTTGCTGTAGGCCGGCAGGCCGATGCGCGCGGCACGCGGCAGGATGATGTAGAACAGCGCCTTGGGCCTGGACATGCCCAGCGCCCGCGCGGCTTCGATTTCACCCGGCGGGATGGCCTGGATCGCGCCACGCAGGATCTCGGCGATATAGGCGGCGGTGTGCAGGGTCATGGTGGCGGTGGCGCACCAGAACGGGTCCCGCAGGTACGGCCACATGAAGCTTTCACGCACGGCGTCGAACTGTGCCAGGCCGTAGTACACCAGGAACAGCTGCACCAGCAGCGGCGTGCCGCGGAAGAAGAAAATGTAGCAGTAGGGCAGGGTGCGCACGTACCACAGGCGTGACGAGCGGGCGATGCCCAGCGGGATTGCCAGCAGCAGGCCGGCGATCACGGCGATGGCCACCAGCTCCAGGGTCAGGGTTGCGCCCTGGGCCAGTTTCGGCAGCCATTTGATGATCACGGCCCAGTTCAGGCCCAGGTCGAAATGCGACAGCCAGCTGTAGTCGCCACTCATTGCGTGCTCCTCGCAAAGCCGCGCGCGGCACGTTTTTCCAGGAAGTGCATGCCGGTCATCGCCAGGACAGTGAGGCCCAGGTACATGAAGGCCGCGACCATAAAGAAGGTGAAGGGCTGCTTGGTGACGGTCACGCCGATCTGCGCGTGGCGCATGATTTCTTCCAGGCCGATCACCGAGACCAGCGCGGTGTCCTTCATCAGAATCATGAACAGGTTGCCCAGGCCCGGCAGCGCGATGCGCCACATCTGCGGCATGATCAAGCGGGTGAAGATCCGGACCTTCGACAAGCCCAGTGCGACACCGGCTTCACGGTGGCCCTTGGGAATGGCCAGGATCGCGCCGCGGAAGACTTCCGTGGCGTAGGCGCCAAAGCACAGGCCCAGGGCGATCACCCCGGCGGCGAAAGCGCTGAGGGAAAGGTCGGGGTTGCCGAAAAACTCCCCGAGGGAGCGCATCAGGTTGACCGTGCCGAAGTAGATCAGCAGGACCCACAGCAGTTCCGGGATGCCGCGAACCAGGGTGGAGTAGCTGCCGCCAAGCCATTGCAGCGGCTTGTACGGGGAAGTCTTGGCCAGGGCGCCGGCCAGGCCGAGCACCAGCCCGAGGCACAGGGCGGTGAGCGCCAGCTTGACGGTCATCAGCGCGCCGGCGGCGAGCGCCGGGCCGAATCCGTAGAGGTCGAAATTCATGGTTTAGTCGTTTCGCAAGGCAAAGCTCAGGACCGGCGCACTCAAGCGAGCACGCCGGGCAGGCCATTCAGGATCACTCGATACTGAAAGGGAAGTACTTGTCGTTGATCTTCTTGTAGGTGCCGTCGGCCTTGATTTCAGCCAGGGCTTTGTTCAAGCGCTCGCGCAGCGGGTCGCCTTTGCGTACGGCGATACCGATCTTGTCGCTCTCGACCACCGGGTCGCCCTTGAATTCGTAGGCGGAACCGTCTTTGCTTTTCAGCCACTCGTACTGCACGTACTTGTCGGCGAGCATCCCGTCCAGGCGGCCGGAAGTCAGGTCGAGGTAGGCGTTTTCCTGGGTGTCGTAGAGCTTGGCGGTGGTGTCCGGCAGCTTGTCTTCCAGGTAGGTACCGGCCAGCGTTGCGCGCTGTGCACCGATGATCTTGCCCTTCAGGTAGTCCGCGTCGGTCTTGAAGTCTTTGTTGGCTTTGGGCGCGATGAACTGCAGCTTGTTGGAGTAGTACGGGTCGGTGAAGTCGACGGCCTGCTTGCGTTCATCGGTGATGGACAGCGAGGAGACCAGGAAGTCGAACTTCTTGGCATTCAGGGCCGGGATGATGCCGTCCCAGTCGGAGACATACACTTCGCACTTCTCGACTTTCATCTTGGCGCACAGGGCGTCGCCGATGTCCTTGTCGAAGCCGACGACGTTGCCGCTGGCATCTTTATTGTTGAACGGCGGGTAGGCCGCTTCGATCCCCATTTTCAAGGTTTCAGCCATCGCCGTGGCGCTGAACGCCATCGAAACAGCGGCGGCCAAGAGGAATTTTTTATAGTTCTGCATGCATGTTGCTCCGTTAGCGGTTGCTGGACATGAATTGTTTGCAGCGCGCCGAAAGCGGGTTTTCAAATACCTGCTGTGGCGATCCTTGCTCTTCGACCAGGCCCTGGTGCAGGAACACCACTTCACTGGACACCTGGCGGGCAAAGCCCATTTCATGGGTGACCAGCAGCATGGTGCGGCCTTCTTCGGCCAGGGCGCGGATCACATTAAGTACTTCCTGAACCATTTCCGGGTCAAGGGCCGATGTGGGCTCGTCGAACAGGATGACTTTGGGCTGCATGGCCAGGGTGCGTGCGATCGCGGCGCGTTGTTGCTGGCCGCCGGACAGTTGCGCGGGGTAGGCATGACGCTTGTCACTGATGCCAACCTTGGCCAGCAAGGCTTCGGCGATTTCAGTGGCTTCGGCCTTGCTCTGGCCGAGCACGCGGCGCGGGGCCTCGATGATGTTGTCGAGGACGCTCATGTGCGGCCACAGGTTAAAGTTTTGAAACACAAAACCGATTTCGCTGCGCAGGCGGTTGATCTGTTTGCCGTCGGCGGCCACCAGTTCGCCGTTTTTCGCAGCCTTGAGCTTGAGCTCTTCACCAGCCACCAGGATTTGCCCCTGGTGCGGGTTTTCCAGCAGGTTGATGCAGCGCAGGAACGTGGACTTGCCGGAACCGGAGGAACCCAGGATCGAGATCACATCGCCGTCGCGGGCGGTCAGCGAGATACCTTTAAGCACCTCCAGCTCACCATAGCGTTTATGCAAGTTGCGGATTTCAAGCGCGGGCGTGGCCTCAGCCATGTGCGGTCCTCATTGTGTTCATTGCGCTCCTGCTGTTGGCCCGCCTTCCTGGCGAGGCGCCAAGCTAGCATAGCGTCCGGATGACAGCCAACAGCCCTGCAGGCGGTAAACAGACGGTCTGCGGCAGGGTGTCGCATCGGCACAGCAGTGTGTCGCGCCATCAACAACCGAACAGCCGTTTGAACCAGTATTCCTACAGGTTTCGCGTAAAAAAGGGCGCGATGGTGCCAGCTTTGGCCGGGTGTTGGAAGGGTTAAACCGGCGAACGGTCCTTATCAGCCCTTTAATGGGGCGTCACGCACAAATTGTGTGTGTTTTTGGTGCACTGATTCGTCTTTCAAGTGAGTCGCACAGTAACGCTATAGCGGAATGCCATTAGTGTCAGTGACTTACGAGAGCTATTGAGTTTCCCTACAGCCCGTGTCAATCGCGGCTCTGTAACATTTTGGCGCAAATCTTGCGTAAAAAATAAAGAACGCCCCGTTGGTTTCTTTTCACGAGAAAGACGCCAGACCGGGTGGACCATATTCGCAATTCCTCGCAAAGGTGTGTCAATGAGTAGTACGCAAAGCTCCAATGACCTCGAACAGGGGCTCAAACCGCGTCACGTCACCATGCTGTCGATTGCCGGCGTTATCGGTGCCGGGTTGTTTGTGGGCTCCGGCCACGCGATTGCTGCGGCAGGCCCGGCCGTGCTGCTGGCTTATGCCGCCGCCGGTACGCTGGTGGTGTTGGTGATGCGCATGCTGGCCGAGATGGCCGTGGCATCGCCGGACACGGGTTCGTTCTCTACTTATGCCGACCGTGCGATCGGACACTGGGCCGGTTTCACCATCGGCTGGTTGTACTGGTGGTTCTGGGTGCTGGTGATTCCGCTGGAAGCCAACGCTGCCGCGACCATCCTGCACGCCTGGTTCCCCGGCGTGGCGATCTGGGCCTTCACCCTGATCATTACCTTGCTGCTGACCGCGACCAACCTGTTCAGTGTGAAGAACTACGGCGAGTTCGAGTTCTGGTTTGCGCTGATCAAAGTGGTGGCGATCATCGGGTTTGTGATCCTCGGCATCCTGGCGATCTTCGGCTTCCTGCCGGGCAGTCAGGTCAGCGGCGTTTCGCACCTGTTCGACACCCAGGGCTTCCTGCCCAACGGCATGGGCGCGGTATTGGCGGCGATCCTGACCACCATGTTCTCGTTCATGGGCACCGAGATCGTGACCATCGCGGCCGCTGAATCGAAGAACCCGGGCCAGCAGATTTCCAAGGCCACCAACTCGGTGATCTGGCGGATCGGCTTGTTCTACCTGGTGTCGATCTTCATCGTCGTGGCCCTGGTGCCGTGGAATGATCCTGCGCTGGCAGCGGTCGGTTCCTACCAGACCGTGCTGGAACGCATGGGCATCCCGAATGCCAAGCTGATCGTTGACCTGGTGGTGCTGGTGGCCGTGACCAGTTGCCTGAACTCGGCGCTGTACACCGCTTCGCGCATGATGTTCTCCCTGGGCCGTCGCGGTGATGCACCGGCGGTGTCCAAGATCACCAACAAGAGCGGCACGCCTTACTGGGCGGTGTTGCTGTCTACCGGCGCGGCGTTCCTGGCGGTATTCGCCAACTACGTGGCGCCGGCGGCGGTGTTTGAATTCCTGCTGGCCAGCTCCGGCGCCATCGCGCTGCTGGTGTACCTGGTGATCGCCGTGTCGCAACTGCGCATGCGCCAGAAACGCACGGAAGCGGGCGAGAAGATTGCCTTCAAGATGTGGCTGTTCCCGGGCCTGACGTATGCGGTGATCGTGTTCATCGTGGGCGTGCTGACGATCATGTTGTTCCAGGAAGCGCATCAGGTGGAGATCATTGCCACCGGGATCCTGAGCTTGCTGGTAGTTGCGGCGGGGCTGATGGTGTCGCGTCGGCGCAAGGGCCGGAAGGTTGGGGCTGCGGTGCTTAATTGATGGAATG
>NZ_CP080030.1:354135-355489 GCF_019382755.1 Pseudomonas sp. Colony2
TGACTGACACGCCGCCATCGCGGGCAAGCCCGATCCCATATTTCGTTTTGTATCAGTCTTCGGAATTCACCAGCGCCTGTGACGCCGCGACGTAATCGGCCTGGAATTCCGGCGATTCAATCCACGCCAGCGCTGCCGCTTCATCCTCGGTATCCGTGGCCCACTGGCGATACTCGATCAGCGCCGCGAGGATAAAGTCCGTCGCTTCTTCTTCGCCTTCCTGCTCCAGTACCACTGCCAGCAGCGGGTGCGCCAGGAACACGGCACACAGCGCCTGCTGGCTGGTTTCGCCAGCGGTGCGCATCTCCAGGAACAGCTCGGTCAAATCCACCGATTCAAGATCAATGCGGCTGTCATCGCCGGCAAAGGCATCCGGCTTGGTGGCGACGGCGCGTTGGGTGCGATTCTGCTTGGCCTTGGCTTTTGCCCGGTGGGCGCGTTTTTGCTGCTTGTTCGGCGAAGCCATGGGCTCACGTCCTTGGTGTCAGGATCTGGGGGTGGGGTATTGAAGCGCAGGTCTGGAGAAATCCCAAGGCTTTCTAGGTGCGATCCGTCACTTGGCGCCCCGGCGTGCCGTTGGCCAACTCTCCCCTTTGCAGCCAAGCCAATGCAATCGGCCACAACCGATCTTGATACTGGCTGCGAAAGAATGCGAAGTGTCCGACCTCTTTTTCGCCGATATCTTCAGGCGCGATTCGCAGATGCGTGCGCTCGCTGCCGTCGAAGTAACCCAGCAGGCGTTCGATTGCTGCGACGGTACCAAACGGATCGTCGGTAATGCTGATGGCCAATATCTGTGCCTTCACCCGCGAAAACGGCAACTCGGGCAAGGCTCGCCCACTCGGACGTTTTTCATAACTCGGCGTCGGCGTACTCCAGTCGCGTACCACGCCCGCCGGGGTATCCTCCAGCCAGCCTATGCGCTTGCCCGGGAAGTAGCCAAAAACCGCTGTCACCAGCGGCATCACCACATGCCATTTGGCAAGCATCCGCCAGCGCCCGCTCGCCTCGTAGTCGCGCCAGTAGGCAAACTGCGCGCCTACCGTCACCAGGCGCCGAATCACTGCGCCGGAAGCCCCGAGCCCCGCCGCACATCCGCCAAAACTGTGCCCGACCACATCAATCGGTTGGCCGGCAAACTCCCGCTGGGCCCGCTGCAGGATCGCTTCGAAGTCCAGCGCGCCCCAATCCGACCACGAGGCCTTGAACCCCTTCAGCGAGCCGCTGCGGGATTCGCCGATGCCGCGGTAGTCGTAGGTGATGACGTCGAAGCCATTGGCAAACAGGTAATCGGCAAAACGCGAATAGTGGCGGCAGCGTACGGAGGTGGCGGCGTTGATGATCACCACGGGGC
>NZ_CP080030.1:355880-359103 GCF_019382755.1 Pseudomonas sp. Colony2
GGTCACGCCCGCTATCGCTGTGCTGATGTACGCGATGTTTCTGCAAATCCCCTTTCTGGACCTGCGCCAGGGCTTGGGCAACAAACGCTTCATGGCCGCGTTGCTGCTGGCCAACTTCATCCTGATTCCGCTGCTGGTGTGGGCGCTGACTCGGGGCCTGGTGGAACACCCGGCGATCCTGGTGGGTGCGTTGCTGGTGCTGTTGACGCCGTGTATCGACTACGTGGTGGTGTTTACCCATATCGGCAAGGGTGACTCGCGGTTGATGCTGGCGGCGACCCCGATTCTATTGTTGCTGCAACTGCTGCTGTTGCCGGTCTACCTGGGGTTGATGCTGGGGGCGCAGTCGCAGGTGGTGGTTGCAGTGGGGCCGTTTGTCGAGGCTTTCCTGCTGCTGATCGTTGCCCCCATGATTCTGGCGGTGCTGACCACTTCCCTGTCCCGGCGCTCACCGGTCGTCAGTGCCTGGAGCGATGCCTGGGCCTGGCTGCCCGTGCCGGCCATGGCGCTGGTGCTGATGGTGGTGATCGGTTCGCAGATCACTGCCGTGGTCCGCGATATCGGCCTGCTGGCGCCGGTGATCCCGGTGTATATCGGCTTCCTGTTGCTGGCCCCGCTGATGGGGGTGCTGGCTTCGCGCCTGTTCAAGCTATCGGCGCCCACGGCGCGGGCGGTCACCTTCAGCGCCTCCACGCGTAATTCCCTGGTGGTGCTGCCGCTGGCGCTGGCATTGCCCGAAGAGATCCGTGGGCTCGCTGCTGCAGCAGTGATCACGCAAACCCTGGTGGAATTGGTAGGGGAGCTACTCTACATCCGGCTGCTGCCGCTGCTGATCTGGCCCGCTCGTCGTTAGGCGGATGAATGTTTGATTCCGTTCAGGGCTTATTCAGGGTGGCGTTCGGCAACATGAGCCGGTTTACCCCACCTGACAGGCTGAATAATGGATCAACACAATCGCTTTCGAATGGAATCGCTGGGTATTTTCCTTATCGCCTTGCTGCTGTTTACCCTGGGCATCTGGGACCAGCAGCCACAGGGCTTCGACGGCCGCTGGGCCGTGTTCATGCAAGAGATGTTTCGCCACGGCGCGAGCCTGTTTCCTACCACCTACGGTGAGCCTTACCCGGACTATCCGGGCACCGCGACCTACCTCAGCTACCTCTTTGCCCGCTTGTTCGGCGCGCCCAACGACCTGGCCAACGTGATGCCCACCGCCCTGGCGTCTGCCGGGGTCATGGCGCTGATCTACCGCTTGCTGGTGCCGTCGGGCCGAGCGTGGGCGCTGCTGACGGTGCTGCTCACCGCATTGACTGCCCAGTTGCTGGAGAAGTCGCGCTCGGTGTGCCTGGACCAGATGATCTCGTTGTTGTGCCTGGGGTGTTTCTACCTGCTGCATACCGGTGAGCGCCTGGGCTCGCGGCTGCGCCAATATGCGATCTTTCCGTTGTTCGTGGTGGCGTTTGCCATTCGCGGGCCGCTGGGGTTGATCGAGGTGTGCGGGGTGGCCTGTGTCTACTGGGCGCTGGGCACCGCTCGTACGCGGCAAGAGCGGATTGCACTGCTGAAAAAGGTGATTGCCCACGGCGTGGTCGGTTTGATCCTGCTGGCCGGCTGTTGGTGGGCGCTGTTGAAACTGGCGCGGATCAGCGGGGGCGATGCTTTCGTCGATGATGTGCTGCGGATGCAATTCACCGGGCGCCTTGATGAAACCGGTGAGGCGTTCTACTTCTACTTCAAGCTGAGCCTGTACCGCTATTTCCCGGTGGTGCCGCTGGCCCTGGCGACGATGATTGCCCTGCGCCACAAATGGTCGGCCCGCCACGACGATGCCGATGTGCAGTTGATGCTGCGTTTGGCCGCCTGCGGACTGATGATTTTGCTGGGCTTGTCGGTGCCGCACTTCAAGCGCGCCTATTACATCGTCCCCATGGTCCCGATGTTTGCCGCGGTGGCCGCCTATGGCTTGCTCCAGGCCCAGGGCTGGTTGCTCGGCGTGCGGCGTGGCTATGAGTGGCTGGTGGCGGTCCTGCCGGTGCTGGGCATTGTCGTGGTGTTTGTCTGTCGGCATCTGTGGCACAAGCACGGCTACTGGCCGGACGTTTCAGTGCCGGCGCTGGTGGGTGTGCTGATCGTGCTGCAACTCGCAGCCGTGATTGCCTGGCGCCGTTTGCAGGGCAATCTCGGCCAGCGCCTAGTGGTGCTCAGCCTGATTGCGCTGGCCACCCAATGGCTGGTGCTGGTGAAGGTTGTGGAACCGGCCAAGGACCTGCAATTCGACACCAGGAACTTCGTAAGCGCGGTGGAAAAGCTGCGTGCCGATAATCCCGGGACCCTGGTGTTCGTCGATCTGGCCAAGGACACCTGGGCGATTCGCTACATCATGAACCTGGATCACGACGAGCAGCCGCTGTTCATCGGGCGCAACCAACCCTTGCTGGTGGATACGCTGCCGCGCCCCGCCTGGGTGATTGTGGAGCGCAAGCAAACCGCATTGCTCAGCGGCACGCCGCTGGAACACATGGCGCCGGTGTTCAATGGGCGGTTGAATGACAACCCGCTGCTGGTGTTCCTGGTGAAGTGACTCAGTCGCCTTGACATCCTTGTCGGTGGTAACGCCGACAAGAGTGGCGATCACTGGGGAATTAAGGATGGATCAATGGGGTCGGAATGAGGTGTTGATAACCGGCGCTTTGGATCGTCTTACTGTATGGTCGCCGCCTGGATGACCGGTTGGTCTGATTGGAGCGCTTTGCAGCCTGCCGCAAAACAGGCGCCTGCTAGGCTTGGGTACTTTCGTGGTGATGAGTTTGGGTGCGACATGGAAGCAGTAAAAATGGATTTTGAGTATGCCGGTGCCGAGAGCGTCGGTAGTGCCCACGTGATCGGCCGTTCCTGGCTTGGCGGCCTCAGCATCTGTTTTGACGGAGGCTGCAGCTACCCCTCGATGATCAGCGTGCTGGAGGCTGTGTTCAGGCGCTACGGACGCCTGGTGCGTTTTGGCGAGTCGCTCTCGGCGCAGGATTGGATTGCGCGCGTGGAGGAGAGTGGTTTTCACATCTCCGAGCAGGAGCGGGTTGCGGTGTTGACGTTGATGCGGGGCGGGGGCTGAAGGAGTCAAAAACGGCAGGCAACAAAAAACCCGCACCAGGCGGGTTTTTTGTGTGTTTCAGATGACGTTTGCACCACCTGAAACTAATTAGTGGTGCCAGAGACGGAATCGAAC
>NZ_CP080030.1:368658-412189 GCF_019382755.1 Pseudomonas sp. Colony2
GTGGTGCCCAGAGACGGAATCGAACCGCCGACACGGGGATTTTCAATCCCCTGCTCTACCGACTGAGCTATCTGGGCAACGGGGCGCATTAAACGGGTTTTTCAGGGGGTCGTCAAGCAAGTTTTCAAAAAATATTTAATTATTACCGTCGCTTACGGGCCAACCCCCAATTTTGATCAATTATTCAGCAGGTGGCACGTAGCCGTCGGCCTTGGCGTAATCCTCGCCGGAAAAGTACTTGTCCATCTCGCCCTGCAGGTATTTGCGGTCTTCGGCGTTCATCATGTTCAGGCGCTTTTCGTTGATCAACAGGGTCTGGTGCTTTTGCCAGTCAGCCCAGGCCTTGGCGGAGACGTTGTCGAAAATGTCCTGGCCCTTGGCGCCAGGGAACGGGGCGCGCTCGAGGGCGGGCAGTTCTTCGTGGTACTTGCGGCAGATGATGGTGCGGGTCATGACGGAACTCCTGCGTTCAATACTTCAGCCGCGCGCTTCAGCAGTTTTTTCACCGGGGCGGCAAGGCCCAGGCGCGGCGGGGTGGCGAGGTTATACCAGAGCCAGTCAGCCTCGGCCACGTGATGGGCAGACTCCTGGACCTGGACCAGCCAGGGTTCGATAGCCAGTTGGAAGTGGCTGAAGGTGTGGATCAGGCTCGGCAGCTCCTGGTGTTTGCCCAGCGTCAGCGAGTGCTGGTTGGCCAGGTGTTCCAGGTCGGCCAGGTCATCCAGCTCCGGCAGGCTCCACAAACCGCCCCACAGGCCCGTGGAGGGGCGACGGTAAAGCAGGATCGCGCCCTCGTCATTGGCCAGCAACGGCATCAGCGTGCGCTTCTGGGGCACGGTCTTGCGTGGCTTGGGGATCGGGTAGCGGGTTTCCAGGCCGAGCAGGTGCGCTTCGCAGCCCTTTTCCAGCGGGCACAGCAGGCAGCTGGGCTTGCTGCGGGTGCAGAGGGTGGCGCCCATGTCCATCATGGCCTGGGTGTAGGCGTTGACGCGGTCATGGGGCGTAAAGCGCTCTGCGGTGGCCCACAGCTGTTTGGCGACCTTCGGCTCGCCCGGGTAACCCTCTTGCGCGGTAAAGCGCGCCAGCACGCGTTTGACGTTGCCATCGAGGATCGGCGCTCGCAGGCCCATGCTCAGGCTGGCAATCGCACCCGCGGTGGACAGGCCAATGCCGGGCAGTTCGGTGAGTTTTTCGACGTCACGGGGAAACTCGCCGCCATATTCGGCAACGACGATCTTCGCGGTCTTTTGCAGGTTGCGCGCCCGGGTGTAGTAACCCAGCCCGGTCCACAGGTGCAGCACTTCGTCTTCCGGCGCGGCAGCCAGGGCTTCGACCGTTGGCAAGGACGCCATGAACCGGTCGAAGTAGTTCAGCACGGTGCTGACCTGGGTCTGCTGCAACATGATCTCCGAGACCCACACCCGGTAAGGCGTGATGCCCTGTTGCCAGGGCAGGTCATGGCGACCGTGGCGGTCGTACCAGTCGAGCACCGCCGTTGAAAACTGCTCGTTTCTCATCGTTTGAACAGGCCTTTAAGCGCGTCTTTCAGCTGTGGATTGACCTTGTCGAGCTTCTGTTCAAGCTTCTCGCCGAGCTTGTTGCCTGCCGCCTTGATGGCGACCTGGCTCAAGCCGTCCTTGTCCAGGCGGCAGGCCTTGGCGCCCAGTTCCAGCGGGCCACGGCAGCGCAGCGGGACTTCGATGTTCTGGAAGTTGGAGCCCACCTGGCAAGCCGGGTCCGGCACGTCGCGCTGGTCGCCTTCGACGATGATGCCGACGCGGTAGTCCATGCCCAGCACGCGCAGGTCGACGTCACCGTCGCCGTTGACGGTCAGGCCCGGGATGCGCACTTTCAGGTCGGGGTTGCTGGCCACACCATTGCGGAAGGTCAGGTTGCCCTTGAGTTCCTGGAACGGGGTGTCCTTGCCGCGCTGGTCGCCGCTGAGGGTCTTGCGGTTGAGCAGGGCGATGCCGGTGCACAGCTGTTGCTCGATGTTGGCGTTGAGCAGCACGCCATTGTTGATCGCGAAGCTGGCGGTACCGTTGAGGCTGTCGATCAGGGCTTTCTGGCTATTGCCGCGGCCGTTGAGGTTGCTGTCGAGGGTGAGCTGGCCCTTCACCGGCGGGTTCTGCCCCTGGGCTTGCAGGATGCGTTCGACCGGTACCTGCTTGATGCGGGTTTGCAGCGCCAGCAGCGGGATGTCCTGGCGCACGTCAAGGTTGCCGTTGGCCTGGAAGGTGCCGTTGTAGAGGCCGCCGCTCAAGGTATCGAGCTTGAGCTGGCCATCGAGGCCGGAGGCTTTCAGGGCGGCATTCTGGATCGGCAGCTTGCTCAGGGTCAGTTGGCCAAAGGACAGGTCGGCGTTTACGTCCAGGGTGCGCAGGCGGGTCAGCGGCAGCAGCTTGTCGGTACTCCACGCGGCTTTGGTCGGGGCGTCCGGCAACGGTGTGGTGCCACCGGCCGCCATGGCGCCGGCTTCGCTGTTCTGCACTTCAGCCTGGCGCGCGGCCGCAGCGCCCTTGGCGGCTTCGGACTTGGCCGGCAGGTAGTTGTCGGCGTTGAACGTATCGGCCTTGAGCTGCACCCGCAGGGATTGCCTGGCGAAATCATCCACGGCCACGCGACCGGTGAAGGTGCTGTCGTCGAGTTTCAGGTTGAGGTCTTCAAGCGCCAGGCTGGTCGGCGTGCCCTTGAGGCGGCTGACCAGTTCGACCTTGCTCAGGCTGCCGGCGGCCATCGGTGGCAGCGGGTTGCCGACGCTGTCGAGGAACTTGGCCAGGTCAAACTGGGCAATCGACAGGGCGCCGCTGAACTGTGGAGTCTTGTCCAGGTCGTTGACCTTCAGCTCGCCCAGGGCGCGCAGTTGGTTCAGCGACAGCTTCATGCCGGTCCATTCGGCGATATTCGCAGACTGGTCCACCAGCAATTGGCCCTGGGTCGAAAAGGTCACGGTCTTGCCTTGCAGCGGCTCGCCGGTGGCTTCACCAGTGACCTTCATGTCTTCGAACTGGTAGCGCTTGAGGGCGCGCTGAATGCGCAGGTTGCCGTTGACCTCGGTCTTGACGCGCATCAGCGGCTGGTTGGTGCCGAAGAACGCGGTGAGTTTGACCGGGATGCTTGCACCTTCGTGCACGGCGCCGGCGCTCAGCTGGATGCTTTCGGCGCTGAACTGCTTGCCGGTCTGCTCGTCGTTGTATTCGACGCGGGCGTTGTTGATGGTCAGGCTGTCGATGTCCAGGCGGATCGGCTGCGGCGGCTTTTCAGGCTTGGGCGGTGTGGCCGCTTCAGCCACGGCAGGCGTGGTGGCGGCGGTAGCCGGGTCCGGCACATTCTTGCCGATGTCTTCCCAGTTGCCGTGGCCATGCACGTCTTTGTTCAGGCGCAGGTTCAGGCCTTCGACACGTACATCGCTCATCTGCACTTCACGGCGCAGCAGCGGCAGCACGCGCACCGACAGGCCGAGCATCTGCAGATCGGCAAACGGTTGGCTCGGATTGGTCAGGGTCGCAACGCTGGCCTCGTGCAATTCAAGACCGAGCCAGGGGAACAGGCTCCAGCCGATGTCGCCATTGAGCGTCAGCTCGATGTGGGCCTTGTCGCGGGCAATCTGGCGAATCTCGTCTTTGTAGTCGTTGGGATCGAAGAGATGGGTCAGGGCAAAGCCTAGAGCCACAATGATCAGCAACAGCCCGAGAAGTACCAGACCCAGGATTTTGCCGAACGCTTTCATGGGCGAGTCCTTGTATGTCGATTTTAAAATTTAGCCGAAGAGTATAACGCTCGTAGCCCTATGGCTGTTTAGGGATCGTTACATGGCGTCAAACAAATCAGATAACTCCAGAAAGGTGATATCAGTTTGGTTTTTCTGTCATCCACAGATGCTAATCTGCGCATGTTCGTCTGCCGTCTGCGACTAAACGTCGCGTTTAAAAGGAGCTTTACTCAACAAAACGGCCACGCCTTGCGTGTAAGGCCGAGGGAGAGAGCGCCCGACGGACACATACTAATAACTGGGGGAAACACCAATGAGCACTAGCACTGCGGCGGGTAATACTGCTGCACAGCCTGCGTTCCTGTCCAAGGAACGCATTATCGCCAAGCCCGGGTTCAACCGTTGGCTGGTACCACCGGCCGCCCTGGCAATCCACCTGTGTATCGGCATGGCCTACGGTTTTTCGGTGTTCTGGCTGCCGTTGTCCAAGGCGCTGGGGATCACCGCACCGGTCGCCTGTGCGCCGGACATGAGCTTCATCAGCCAGGTCTTCTCGTCGCAATGCGACTGGCCCATCTCCATGCTGGGCTGGATCTACACCCTGTTCTTCATCTTCCTCGGCTGCTCTGCGGCGATCTGGGGCGGCTGGCTGGAACACGCCGGGCCACGCAAGGCTGGTGTCGTTTCGGCCTTGTGCTGGTGTGGCGGCCTGCTGATCTCCGCGCTGGGGATCTATACCCACCAGATCTGGCTGATGTGGATCGGCTCCGGGGTCATTGGCGGTATCGGCCTGGGCCTGGGCTATATCTCGCCGGTCTCGACCCTGATCAAGTGGTTCCCGGACAAGCGCGGCATGGCCACCGGCATGGCGATCATGGGCTTCGGCGGCGGCGCGATGGTGGGTGCCCCGCTGGCAGCCGCCTTGATGGGCCACTTTGCCTCGCCGACCAGCGTTGGCGTGTGGCAGAGCTTCGTGGTCATGGCCGTGATCTACTTCGTGTTCATGATCGGCGGCGCCTTGTCCTACCGCGTTCCGCCTACCGGCTGGAAGCCTGAGGGCTGGACTGCCCCGGCGAAAAAAGCCAGCAACGCGATGATCACCCATCGTCACGTGCACGTGAACGTGGCCTGGAAAACCCCGCAATTCCGCCTGGTGTGGCTGGTGCTGTGCCTGAACGTGTCTGCCGGCATCGGCATCCTCGGCATGGCTTCGCCGCTGCTGCAGGAAGTGTTCGGCGGCAAGTTGCTGGGTAACGGCCTGGCATTTGGCCAACTGGATGCCGGCCAACTGGCTTCCATCGCGGCCATCGCAGCCGGCTTTACCGGTCTGTTGAGCCTGTTCAACATCGGTGGCCGGTTCTTCTGGGCATCGTTCTCCGACTACCTTGGCCGTAAAAACACCTACTTCGTGTTCTTCGCATTGGGCTTTGCCCTGTACGCGCTGATCCCGAACCTGGGTCACCTGGGTAACGTCGCGCTTTTCGTGGCGGCGTTCTGCATCATCCTGTCGATGTACGGCGGTGGTTTTGCGACGGTGCCGGCTTACCTGGCGGACCTGTTCGGTACGCAAATGGTGGGTGCGATCCACGGTCGCCTGCTGACCGCTTGGGCAGCGGCGGGCGTATTGGGTCCGGTGCTGGTGAACTACCTGCGTGAGTATCAGTTGAGCATCGGCGTTGAACGCGCTGCCGCCTACGACATCACCTTGTACATCCTCGCCGGCCTGCTGGTGCTGGGCTTTATCTGCAACCTGCTGGTACGGCCGGTGGCAGACAAGTACTTCATGACCGACGCCGAACTGGCTGCCGAGCAGGCGCTGGGCCATGACAAGGGCGCCGATTCCAGCACCGTGCTGGAGTGGAAAGCCTCCTCCGGCAGCGTGCCATTGGCGGTTGCCGCCTGGCTGGCGGTGGGCATTCCGTTGGCGTGGGGCGTGTGGGTCACCCTGCAGAAAACCGCAGTCCTGTTCCACTAACACCGCGTAACCCTTGTGGGAGCGGGCTTGCTCGCGAATGCGATGGATCAGTCAGCACATGTATTGGCTGACCCACCGCTTTCGCGAGCAAGCCCGCTCCCACGCAAAGCTGCCCCCACACTTGTACTGACATGTCTATCCCCGACACTCCATCAGTCTTATCCCCTCCGATGTTTCTGTTTAGCGCCCGCGCCCCTATAATGGCTGCCTTTTTCGCCCAATGATTTTGCGGAGCTGGTGATGGCCGAACGTAAGGCGTCCGTCGAGCGCGACACTCTGGAAACCCAGATCAAAGCCTCGATCAACCTGGATGGCACCGGAAAGGCCCGATTTGATATCGGTGTACCTTTTCTTGAGCACATGCTGGACCAGATCGCCCGTCACGGGCTGATCGACCTGGATATCGTCAGCAAGGGCGACCTGCATATCGACGACCACCACACGGTGGAAGACGTCGGTATCACGTTGGGCCAGGCATTTGCCAAAGCCATCGGCGACAAGAAAGGCATCCGTCGCTACGGTCACGCCTATGTCCCGCTGGACGAAGCGCTGTCGCGTGTGGTCATCGACTTCTCCGGCCGCCCGGGCCTGCAGATGCACGTGCCGTACACCCGCGCCACCGTGGGCGGCTTCGACGTCGACCTGTTCCAGGAATTCTTCCAGGGTTTCGTCAACCACGCCCTGGTCAGCCTGCACATCGACAACCTGCGTGGCACCAACACCCACCACCAGATCGAGACCGTGTTCAAGGCTTTCGGCCGTGCCCTGCGCATGGCCGTGGAGCTGGATGACCGCATGGCCGGGCAAATGCCGTCGACCAAGGGCGTCCTGTAATGCAGACGGTCGCGGTTATCGACTACGGCATGGGTAACCTGCACTCGGTGGCCAAGGCCCTCGAGCACGTAGGTGCCGGCAAGGTGCTGATCACCAGCGATGCCGACGTGATTCGCGAAGCCGACCGGGTAGTGTTCCCGGGGGTTGGCGCGATTCGCGACTGCATGGCCGAGATTCGTCGCCTGGGCTTCGACAGCCTGGTGCGTGAAGTCAGCCAGGACCGGCCGTTCCTCGGCATCTGCGTGGGCATGCAAGCCTTGCTCGACAGCAGTGAAGAGAACGACGGCGTCGATTGCATCGGTCTGTTTCCGGGCCAGGTGAAGTTTTTCGGCAAGGACCTGCACGAAGACGGCGAGCACCTGAAGGTGCCGCACATGGGCTGGAACGAAGTGCGTCAGACCGTGGATCACCCGCTGTGGCACGAAGTGCCGGACCTGGCGCGTTTCTATTTCGTGCACAGCTATTACATCGCCGCCGGTAACCCGCGCCAGGTGGTGGGTGGCGGGCACTATGGCGTCGACTTCGCCGCGGCCCTGGCCGACGGTTCGCGCTTTGCCGTGCAGTTCCACCCGGAGAAGAGCCATACCCATGGCCTGCAATTGCTGCAGAACTTCGCCGCGTGGGACGGGCGCTGGTAATGGCCAAGAAGGTCAAGCCGCCGATCTTAAACCTCACTCCCCAGCAGGAGAGTGAGGCCACCGACAAGATCAAGCGTTTCATGGAAGACCGCTTCGAGCTCAAGCTCGGCTCGTTCGAGGTCGCAGAAATCCTCGAACTGTTCACCACTGAAATTGCTCCGCACTATTACAACAGGGCGATTTTCGATGTGCAGACGCACCTTAAAGAAAGGTTCGAAAGCATCGAAAGCGACTTGTGGGCGCTCGAGAAACCCTGATTTCCCGAGCAACGCTGAATATCGAATAAGGTTTGCCAGATGCTGATTATTCCCGCAATCGATCTCAAGGACGGCGCATGCGTACGTCTGCGCCAGGGCCGCATGGAAGATTCCACGGTGTTCTCCGATGACCCGGTGAGCATGGCTGCCAAGTGGGTGGAAGGCGGTTGCCGTCGTCTGCATCTGGTGGACTTGAACGGTGCGTTCGAAGGCCAGCCGGTCAACGGTGAAGTGGTGACGGCGATCGCCAAGCGCTATCCGAACCTGCCGATCCAGATCGGCGGCGGCATCCGCTCCCTGGAAACCATCGAACACTACGTGAAAGCAGGCGTGAGCTACGTGATCATCGGCACCAAGGCCGTGAAAGACCCGGCCTTCGTCGCCGAAGCGTGCCGTGCGTTCCCCGGCAAAGTGATCGTGGGCCTGGACGCCAAGGACGGTTTCGTCGCCACCGACGGCTGGGCCGAGATCAGCACCGTCCAGGTGATCGACCTCGCCAAGCAGTTTGAAGCCGACGGCGTCTCCGCCATCGTTTATACCGACATCGCCAAAGACGGCATGATGCAGGGCTGCAACGTACCGTTCACCGCTGCGCTGGCTGCGGCCACCAAGATCCCGGTGATCGCTTCCGGCGGTATCCACAACCTCGGCGACATCAAGTCGCTGCTGGACGCGAAGGCGCCGGGGATCATCGGCGCGATCACCGGCCGGGCGATCTATGAAGGCACCCTGGACGTCGCTGAAGCCCAGGCTTACTGCGACGCCTACAACGGCTGAGGACTGACCATGGCGCTGGCCAAACGCATCATCCCTTGCCTGGACGTCGACAACGGTCGCGTGGTCAAGGGCGTCAAGTTCGAGAACATCCGTGACGCCGGCGACCCGGTGGAAATCGCCCGTCGCTACGACGAACAGGGTGCCGACGAGATTACCTTTCTCGACATCACCGCCAGCGTCGATGGTCGCGACACCACGCTGCATACCGTGGAGCGCATGGCCAGCCAGGTGTTTATCCCGCTGACCGTGGGCGGTGGCGTGCGTACCGTGCAGGACATTCGCAACCTGCTGAATGCCGGCGCGGACAAGGTTTCGATCAACACCGCGGCGGTGTTCAACCCGGAATTTGTCGGCGAAGCCGCACAGCACTTCGGTTCGCAATGCATCGTGGTTGCCATCGACGCCAAGAAAGTCTCCGGCCCGGGCGAAACCCCGCGCTGGGAGATCTTCACCCACGGCGGGCGCAAGCCGACCGGGCTGGATGCCGTGCAGTGGGCGATGAAGATGGAAGCCCTGGGTGCCGGTGAAATCCTGCTGACCAGCATGGACCAGGACGGCATGAAAAACGGCTTCGACCTGGGCGTGACCCGCGCCATCAGCGACGCGCTGGGCATCCCGGTGATTGCTTCCGGCGGCGTCGGCAACCTGCAGCACCTGGCCGACGGCGTGATCGAAGGCCACGCCAGCGCAGTGCTGGCGGCGAGTATTTTCCACTTTGGCGAATACACCGTGCCTGAGGCCAAGGCCTACATGGCGGCGCGCGGTATCGTCGTACGCTAAACGTCACTGGACACCATGGCAGGCTCGCGGCACTCTCTGGGCTTGCCATGGATTCCGGTAACTTTCATGTTCAAAGACCTGCTGCTCGCCCTCGCCAGTACCACCGTTCTGCTGACGGGTTCGGCTTACGCTGATGAACCGTCCGACGGCGCTTCCCTGGTGTTGCTGACGGAAAACTTCCCGCCGTACAACATGGCGAAAAACGGCAAGAACTTCGCCAAGGAAGAGAACATCGAAGGCATTGCCGTGGACATCGTCCGCGAGACGTTCCAGCGTGCCGGTATTTCCTACAACCTGACCCTGCGGTTCCCTTGGGACCGGATCTACAA
Organism: Pseudomonas sp. Colony2; assembly: GCF_019382755.1. NCBI lineage: Bacteria > Pseudomonadati > Pseudomonadota > Gammaproteobacteria > Pseudomonadales > Pseudomonadaceae > Pseudomonas > Pseudomonas sp. Colony2. Next base: position 377,961 of record NZ_CP080030.1, read on the forward strand.
ACTCGCCCTGGAAAAACCCGGTTACGGCGTGTTCGTGATGGCGCGCTTGCCGGACCGTGAGGCGCTGTTCAAATGGGTCGGCCCCATCGGCCCGGACGATTGGGTGCTGCTGGCCAAGGCTGACAGCAAGATCCAGCTGAGCGACCTTGAGCAGGCGCGGCGCTACAAGATCGGCGCCTACAAGGGCGACGCCATCGCCGATAGCCTGGAGAAGCAGGGGCTCAAGCCGGTGATCGTGTTGCGGGATCAGGACAACGCGAAAAAGCTGGTGGATGGCCAGATCGACCTGTGGGCCACCGGGGACCCGGCGGGCCGTTATCTGGCACGCCAGGTCGGGGTGACCGGGCTCAAGACTGTGTTGCGTTTCAACAGCGCGGAGCTGTACCTGGCGCTGAACAAAAACGTGCCGGATGACGTAGTGGCGAAACTCCAGGCGGCCCTCGATCAGTTACGGCAGGAGGGTGTCGTCGATGAAATCATGGGGCGTTATCTCTAGGTTGTTTTCTGTGGGCTCGGGCACCGCTGCTGGTACTTCCTCTGGCTCCTCAACAGCAGTAACCGCCGCTTCAGGTTGCAGCAGCTCGCTGAAGTAGACGTTATCTCCGCTGGCATAGGTCAGGGTTGGCCCGAGCTGGCTGCCGTCAGCCCGCAATAGCTCGTATCGGCTTTTGACCAGGTAGGCAGCGATGGATTTATTCGCCGGGATGTAAGCCATCACATCCGCCACGCCCTCCCGTTCCCAGCCTTGTGCGGTCAAGCCCGTATGCGTGAAGTCGCGATTGAGGTTGGCACTGATACTCAACGGATGCCGGGGTGCCCAGGCAGCCTTTATATCGACGCCGGTCAAGGAGCGCAGGCCCAAGGAGAAATCACTGATCTCTCCTTTTGCGAATACCCAACTGAAGGTTTGGCTTGCTGGCGTGGTGTTTTGACCGCTGGCTACCAAGCTGTACTGGTCGATTCTTTTCAACCGATATACCGGGCACGTTTGCAGTTTTTCCAGGGGCGTCAGGGTCGGGTCGTTCACGGTAAACCAGGGCAGTTCGCACACATGAATGCCCTCTGTTACCTGCTCCGGCATCGTGCGTCCTGGTGCCATTTCGGGTGAAAGTGGCGGCAAATCTTCGGAATGAAGCGCAAGGTCCAGCCGCAGGGCGTGCACCGGGCGTTGCCTGGTTGGCTTGGCATAGCCCTCGGCGCCGGTAAAGGTGCCCGGTGCCAGGTAGGCTTGGCCAGGAGCTGCTTGCGACGGGGAGACACCCCAGGCGCTGAAGTCCCGGTGGGCGCCGCTGCCTTGGTCGCTCCAGATCAACTGGTCGACATAGGCCTGAGTCACCAGGTCTTCTCTGACACAGCGGATGGTATTGCGTGGTGGTTTGTCGTTACCGAGGCCACAGACCAGCCCCATCGCCACATAACCTTCTGGAGCGGTGGGCCGCCAGATTGAGAAATTGGCGCGTGCCCTTGGTCCCGAGTGTTCCCAGACTCTCTCGAAGTCGACGGGGGGCCGCAAGGCGGTGCCATTCTCCCGGTCAACTTCGCTGACAACAGCGACGATGTTCAGTTGATTGATGTTGTGGTAACCCGCCACCGCCACATCACCCAGCGGGACGAAGTTGCCCAGCGCGTCGGAGGATGTGCTCGGGCGCCAGAAGGTCACGGGTTTCTCGGCGCGAGTGCCTTTGTCGTTCCATACAGGAACGAACTCGGTGGTGAAGTTGATCAGCAGGTCTTTGTATTGCAGTGAGTTCATCTACAGACTCTCCAGTGGATACGAAGATCCACTATCGAAGAGTCCGCTCGGTCAGGCGCGGTAGCTATATAGCACTAGCGGTAAGTGCCGTTTTTTCCGTGGCCGGCCATGGCCTGGTTGCTGCGCAGGCTGATCATCAACTTGATGTCGATCCACTCGACGCCCTGGGCCTTGAGCTTGGGCAGCTCACGTTCGAGTACCGCCAGGGTCTGTGGATAAGGGTGGCCGATCATCACCGCCGAACCCTGTTTGTGGGCCAGCTTGATCGCGGTCTGCAGCTGGGTGGTGATGGCCGCTTCGGTGCGTTCGTCGTCGAGGAACACATCCCGCGAGACGCTGGCCAGGCCAATCTTTTGCGCCTCGGCGGCGGCGACGGTTTTAGCGCTGGTGCGGCTGTCGACGAAGAACTTGTGGCGTCGTTGCAGCTCACCCATCAACCAGGCCATGGCCTCCGGCTGGGCGGTCATGCGGCTGCCCATGTGGTTGTTGATGCCGGCGGTGTAGGGCACGGCCTTGAAGGCCGCGTCCAGGCGTTTGCCCAGCTCTTCGATAGGCAGGTCGGGGTGCCAGGCGAACGGGCCGGTGGCCGGGTCCATGGGCATGTGCAGGATGACGATCTTGCCGGCCTTGTGGGCTTCGCGGGCGAATTCGGCGGCGTGGGGTGTGTCGGGCATGATCGCCGTGGTCACCGGGCCGGGCAGGGCGAGCACACGACGATCCCGGGGCAGGTTTTGCCCGAGGTCGTCGATGATCAGGGTCAGGTAGGCTTTGTGTTCAGCGGGGGCTGCACTGGCGGGGTTGCCTTGGGCGACACCCGCCAGACAGCACAGCAAAGCGATGATCAGTCCACGGCGCATATCAACGGCTGCGCGTAATGCTCAGGCCCTTGAGCAGGCTCAGCGCCTGGGCCAACTGATAATCGTCGTCCTGCGGCATCGGCTTGGCTTTCGAGCCGCTGCCGGTCGGCTGGTCGGCGCCGCCGTTGCCATTGCCCAGGTGGCCTTGCAGGTCCGCTTCCTTGTAGAACTCGCTGTCGGCTTCGTTGGTGATCTTGGCCTTGCGCACTTCGATGTCCGGCACGATGCCCTGGGCCTGGATCGAGCGACCGTTCGGCGTGTAGTACAGCGCCGTGGTGATCTTCAAGGCACGCTCGTTGTTCAGCGGCAGCACGGTTTGCACCGAGCCTTTGCCGAAGCTGGTGGTGCCCATCAGCACGCCGCGTTTCTGGTCTTGCAGGGCGCCGGCGACGATTTCCGAAGCCGAGGCGCTGCCGCCGTTGATCAGCACAACCATCGGCACGCCTTCGCTGAGGTCGTTGCCGGTGGCCGAGAAGCGCAGCTCGGAGTTGGCGATACGGCCCTTGGTGTAGACGATCAGGCCCTTGGTGATGAAGTGGTCGACCACTTCCACCGCTGCCTGCAACACGCCGCCCGGGTTGTTGCGCAGGTCGAGCACGATGCCGCTGAGTTTCTTGCCGTTGTCTTTGCGCAGTTTGGCGAGGGCCTTGGCCACTTCGTCGCCGGTCTTGACCTGGAACTGGGTGATACGGATGTAGCCGTAGCCCGACTCCAGCAGCTGGCTCTTCACGCTCTTGACCGTGATGGTGGCGCGGGTCAGGGTCACGTCGAACGGCGTGCCGCCGTCGCGCACCAGGGTCAGGGTGATTTTCTGGCCGATCTTGCCGCGCATCTTGTCGACGGCTTCGGTCATGGTCTGGCCGCGGGTCGGCTGGCCGTTGATCTTGACGATAAAGTCACCGGCCTGGATGCCGGCCTTGGACGCAGGGGTGTCATCGATCGGCGAAACGACCTTGATGTTGCCGTCGTCGGCGCCGACTTCAATGCCCAGGCCACCGAATTCACCACTGGTGCTCTCCTGCAGCTCGGCGAAATCTTCCGGGCCCAGGTAGGCGGAGTGCGGGTCAAGGTTGCTGAGCATGCCCTTGATGGCATTTTCCAGCAGGGTCTTGTCGTCCACAGGTTCGACATAAGCGGCCTTGATCCGGTCCATGACCTCGGCAAAGGTGCGCAACTCGTCCAGCGGCAGCGGGGCCTTGGTGGTCGCGGCCGTGGCCGACTGGGCGGTCTGGTCGGCGAATGCCAAAGGCGCGCCGATCACCAGAGCGATCGTCAGGGCCAGCGATGTGAGGCGGGACAAATGCAGCATGTCGAACGAACTCCTAATGTAGATGCGACCCTTATCCTTGGGTACGGCACCATTGTGCCGGGTCGCTCGGGCGGCCCTGCTGACGAATAGCGAAGTACAGCGCCGGGGTGTCCTGGCCCCCACTGTTACCGACAGTGGAGATGGATTCACCGGCTTTTACAACATCACCTGCCGCTTTAAGCAAAGTTTGATTGTGGCCGTAAAGGCTCAAATAGCCATTACCGTGGTCAAGAATCACCAACAAACCTGCGCCACGCAGCCAATCGGCGAATACCACGCGGCCGCCGTGGATAGCGTGGACCTGGGTGCCGGCACCGGCACTGATCATCACACCGTCCCACTTGGCGCGGGTGTCATCGCCACGGGTTTCACCAAAGCGTGCCAGTAATCGACCATCAACTGGCCATGGAAGTTTGCCCCGAGCTGAAGCAAAAGGTCCGCCGAAGGATTCGCCGGCGCTGGAAACCAGCGGGCCAGGCGCTGCACGCGCCGGTTTACGCGGGGCCGGGGCGTCGGTAGTGGCGCTGGCGACTGCCTCGGCGGCTTCACGCTCGCGCTTTTTTTCGGCTTCCTGCTGGGCAAGCAGCGCTTTTTGCCGCGCCTGCTCTGCCTCACGGGCCTGGCGAGCGAGGGTTTCCTCGATGGTTTTCAGGACTTTACCGAGGTCAGCCTGGTCTTGCTCGCGGGCCTGGAGCTTGGCGTCACGGGCCTTCACGTCGTCATTCAGCTTGGCCAGCGCCTGCTGGCGCTCCTTGCGGACCTTGTCCAGCTCGTCGCGCTGGCTGTCGAGGGCGGTTTTCTGGTCGAGCAGCTGCGACTGCTGGTTGGCGATTTCCTGCTCGACGTTGGCCAACTGGCGCAGGGTCTCGTTGAAGCTTTTCAGTTGCTCCAGGCGGGCCTTGCTCAGGTAGTCGTAATAGGTAAGGGTGCGGGCGAATTTTTCCGGGTTCTGCTGGTTGAGCAGCAGCTTGAGGTATTCCTGGCGGCCGTTCTGGTAAGCGGCGCGGGCCTGGATCGCGATCAGGCGTTGCTGTTCAACGCGGGCGCTCTGGAGTTTTTTTTTCTCAGCGTCGAGTCGCTCCAGTTCCGACTCGCTCTTCTTTAGTTCTTTTTGGAGCTCCTGGACCTGCTTCTCCAGCTTGCCCATCTCGGTTTCCGTGCCGCGCAGGTCTTTCTGCACGCCGGACTTCTCTTCCTGGAGCTTGCCGAGCAGCTTCTTCAGCTCGGTAATGTCCTGACGCGTAGCGTCCAACTGTTGTTGGGTTTGTGCGCGCTCATCGGCAAACGCCGGTTGGAGCAGGCAGACAAGAGCAAGGGTAATCAAGGCGCGAAGCATAGAGGCGGGCGACACCAGGGAAAGGGACGGCCTAGTATGCCCGCCAAGCGCTGCAAAAAAAACGCCCAATTCGGCTTGGCAGGCAAGTTAGGTGCCCAGTGGCCGCATTCTGCAAGCAATTGTGGGCAAGTCCCATAGCCCTTTGAAGGCGACGAGCGGTAGAGAGCGTCGTGTCGTGATTCTGCAGTTGTTTTGTGTGCTTCGCGAAATGCCTTGAAATGCTCCACCCTGACGGTGCATTTGCGCTCGGAATAGACTCTTCGGCCCTGTTAATCCGACGGTCGGCATAGTCAGTAATGCCTTGTATTCACGAGTCAAAAGGCCAGCATACGTGGCTTGATTATGGGCTTCCCGATCTTCGTAGTCTGGATCGGGCCTTGCGAGCGCGTCCACTTGAGGAAGTGGCCGCCGGCAATGACGTCGAAGCGGCCATCGATATAGTCGCAATGCATTTTGGCATTGCCCATTCGAGCTGTTCGGAAGTGGAAGTTGCCTCGCCTTTGGGGCAAATAGCGATCAGGCGTAGCTGTCTGCAGCACATTGTTGAAAAGCGGCAGGACGCCAGAGAGCGTTATGTCAGGTTCGCCTTGGACACATTGACGGGGCCTCTGGAAATATGGCGTGTTGCTTATAGCGATTGCTCCGCCCGTATAGCATTCATTGGGGCTTATGAATCCAGGAGGCAGATGCTGGTGGTGGTCAATATTCAGGCTGGCAATGTGCTGTGGAACTTCATGCAGACAGACGCCAAGGCCTTGAACAAGCATCGTCATGGTGAGTTGCTCTACAAACGTTACGAGCTTTTGTGACGCCCAAAGAAAAGGGCAGCTCTTTCGAACTGCCCTAAGTAGTGCTTGCTTGATATTCATATACACACCCTCAAGCAGGGGTGTGGAGGTCTCACCCTACGCGGATATCCAGCCATCTGCGGGGTTCCTACGCCAGTTATCGCCGCTGGAGGCAACTGGTTTCGCGCTCAAGTCCATTATTGACGGGCTGCCTGTTTTGAGCAACCCCTGAACTGTGTCAGACCAGAATCGAAGTGCCAGTCATCTCTTTCGGCTTCTCCAGCCCCATCAGCATCAACATGGTCGGTGCCACGTCGGCCAGCACGCCGCCATCACGTACTTTAAAGTCACGTTTGCCTACGTAGATGAATGGCACCGGCTCAGTGGTGTGGGCGGTGTGGGCCTGGCCGGTGGATTCGTCGGACATTTGCTCGCAGTTGCCGTGGTCAGCGGTGATCAGCGCTTCGCCGCCCACCTTGTCCAGCGCGTCGACGATGCGGCCGACGCACAGGTCCAGGCATTCCACGGCTTTTACCGCCGCTTCCAGGTTGCCGCTGTGGCCCACCATGTCACCGTTGGCGTAGTTGACCACGATCACGTCGTAGCGCTGGTGCTCGATGGCGTCGACGATCTTGTCCGTGACTTCCGGGGCACTCATCTCCGGCTGCAGGTCGTAGGTGGCGACTTTCGGCGACGGAATCAGGATGCGTTCTTCACCCGGGAACGGTTCTTCACGACCGCCGGAGAAGAAGAAGGTCACGTGGGCGTATTTCTCGGTTTCGGCAATGCGCAGTTGGGTCTTGCCGTTTTTCGCCAGGTAATCCCCCAGCACGTTTTCCAGGCTGCCCGGGGCGAATGCCGACGGGGCCGGGATGTTGGCGGCGTATTGGGTCAGCATCACGAATTCGACTTTCGGCTGGCGGGCGCGCTCGAAGTCCTTGAAGCCGGCATCGACGAATACGTGGCTCAGCTCGCGGGCACGGTCGGCGCGGAAGTTCATGAGCACCACGGCGTCGCCATCTTCGACCTTGACCGGTTCGCCGATGGTGGTGGCCTTGACGAACTCGTCACTCTCGCCACGGGCGTAGGCGGCTTCCAGGCCTTCCTGGGCGGTGGCGGCGTTGAATTCGGCCTGGCCGTCGACGATCAGGTTGTAGGCCTGTGCCACGCGGTCCCAGCGGTTGTCGCGGTCCATGGCGAAGTAGCGGCCAACCAGGCTGGCGATGCGGCCTTTGCCGAGGGTCTTGAAGGTTTCATCCAGCAGTTCGATGGAGGACTGGGCGCTTTTCGGCGGGGTGTCGCGGCCGTCGAGGAACGCGTGCAGGTAGATCTTCTCGGCGCCGCGCTTGAAGGCCAGTTCGGCCATGGCGATCAGGTGGTCCTGGTGGCTGTGGACGCCGCCGTCCGACAGCAGGCCCATGAAGTGCACGGCCTTGCCGGCCTTGACCGCTTTATCCACTGCCGCGCAGATGTTTGGGTTCTCGAAAAACTCACCGTCGCGGATCGCTTTGGTCACGCGGGTGAAGTCTTGATAGACCACTCGTCCGGCACCGAGATTCATATGGCCGACTTCCGAGTTGCCCATTTGGCCGTCCGGCAGGCCAACATCCATGCCCGAGCCCGAGATCAGGCCGTTCGGAACGGTAGCGCTCAGACGGTCCAGTACTGGCTTGCTGGCCGAGTACACGGCGTTGTCGTGGTGGCTTTCACTGTGTCCGAAGCCATCGAGAATTATCAGGACCAAAGGTTTAGGCGTAGTAGTCATAGATCCTCTCGCGGCGGTAATGAATGAAGGGAATAGAAAAGGGAGTGGCAGTTTAAAGCGAAGTTCCGACCACGTCACCGCTTTACGGGGGTTGGCCGACCATGACGGCTGTGTATACTTACCGCCATTTTAACGCCCTGGAACCTCCTTGATGGTTGATCACCTGATTGCATTTGCCACTACCCACTATTTGCTCGCTGGTGCGTTCGTCGTACTGCTGGCGCTGCTGATCGCTCACGAATTGAGCCGCGGTGGCCGCAGCCTCAGCACGTCCGAGCTGACCGCCCTGGTCAACAAGGATGAGGCCGTAGTGGTGGACATTCGTCCCGCCAAGGATTTCGCCGCCGGTCACATTGTCGGCGCGCTGAACATTCCCCAGGACAAACTGATTTCGCGCCTGGCCGAGCTGGAAAAGCACAAGGCCAAGACCATTATCCTGGTCGACGCCCAGGGCCAGCACTCCGGCACCCACGCCCGCGAGATGCTGAAAACCGGCTTCAACGCCGCCAAACTGTCGGGTGGTATTTCCAGCTGGCGTGGCGATAACCTGCCGCTGGTGAAGTGATATGAGCCAGGTTGTCGTTTATTCCAGCGATTATTGCCCTTATTGCATGCGGGCCAAGGCCCTGCTTGTGAAAAAGGGCATTGCCTTCGAAGAGATCAAGGTTGATGGCAAGCCCCAGGTGCGCGCCGAGATGACCAAGAAAGCGGGACGCACGTCCGTGCCGCAGATCTGGATCGGTGACAAGCATGTCGGTGGTTGCGATGACCTGTTCGCACTCGAGCGCGCCGGTAAACTGGATGCGCTGCTTCACGTCTGACTCCTAACCCCTAAAAGACCCCAAGATCACGAAGGATCTGCGATGACTGACCAACAGAACACCGAAGCGGCAGCAGAAGAAGCTCAAGGCCCACAATTTTCCCTGCAGCGTATTTACGTACGTGACTTGTCGTTCGAAGCGCCGAAAAGCCCGGCCATCTTCCGTCAGGAATGGACCCCGAGCGTTGCGCTGGACCTGAACACCCGTCAGAAGGCCCTGGAAGGTGACTTCCACGAGGTCGTGCTGACCCTGTCGGTCACCGTCAAGAACGGCGAAGAAGTGGCCTTCATTGCTGAAGTGCAACAGGCCGGTATCTTCCTGATCCAGGGCCTGGACGAAGCGTCCATGAGCCACACCCTGGGCGCGTTCTGCCCGAACATCCTGTTCCCGTATGCCCGTGAGACCCTGGACAGCCTGGTCACCCGTGGCTCGTTCCCGGCGCTGATGCTGGCTCCGGTGAACTTCGATGCCCTGTATGCGCAAGAGCTGCAGCGCATGCAACAGGAAGGCTCGCCAACGGTTCAGTAAGCTGTTCTGAGCAACGACGCCGATCCAATGTGGGAGCGGGCTTGCTCGCGAATGCGGTACTTCAGTCGATATCTTCGTTGACTGGCACTCCGCTTTCGCGAGCAAGCCCGCTCCCACATTCGTTATGCAGTGTTACTTGAACCCCAGTTGCCGCCAACCTTCGTAAACCGCGACGGCCACGGTATTGGACAGGTTCAGGCTGCGGCAGCCTTCGCGCATCGGCAGGCGCAGGCGGTGGCCGTCTGGCAGGGCGTCCAGCACGTCTGCCGGCAGGCCGCGGCTTTCCGGGCCGAACAGGAAGGCGTCGCCTTCGGCAAAGCTGGCATCATGAAACGGCCGCGAACCCTTGGTGGTAAACGCGAACAACCGTGGGTGGTTCAGGCTTTCCAGGCAGCTGGCAAGGTCGGCGTGGCGTTGCAGGGTGGCGTACTCGTGGTAGTCCAGCCCGGCGCGGCGCAGGCGCTTGTCGTCCATGTCGAAACCCAAGGGCTCGATCAAATGCAGGTGGCAGCCACTGTTGGCGCACAGCCTGATAACGTTGCCGGTATTCGGCGGAATTTCTGGTTGAAAAAGGATGACGTGAAACATGCACGGCTCCGAAGGCAAAGATGCGCTGCATTCTACCCCTGATGAAGACCCCAGGCCGAAGCTATTGCCACGGGTTTTAGGCTCGTTGGCGATTGTCGGCTTGATGGTAGGCCTGATGATCGGCCGGCTGACCACGCCAGACCCGGTTGAGCTGCAACAGGTAGAGCCCGCCGCCGATGGCCTGGTGGTGTGGTTCAACAGCGAACCCAAGCTGCACGGCGAGCATATCGACGGCACCGTGGCGCTGCTGTTCGATGCGCTTGGCAAGGCCCAGGGCGGCCAATTGAAGGTCAATGACAAGGATGTGAACTGGCGCGTACGCAAGACCGATGGCGGCTTGCTGCTGAACCTGGTGGCGGCTCGGCCGTTGCGCGGGGAGTGGTCGGGAGAGAAGGCCGATGGACGCTGGCGGGTGGAGATCCATCTCCAGGAGCAATAAAAGAGGGAATCCCCGGCCTGCCTGTACCAAGGTTCCCAAAACGGGCTGGGGCTATGGGCGCGTTGCCTCATAAGCCCCGGGTGTAAAGAAGGGAGTTCCCGGCCTGCCTGTACCAGGGCTCCCAAAACGGGGTGAAGCCAAAGGCTTCGGTGTTAAAGAGGGAATCCCCGGCCTGCCTGTACCGAGGTTCCCGAAACGGGTGTGGGGCGCGACGCGATCCGCATCAAGCACCCCGGGTGTTAAAGAGGGGATTCTCGGCCTGCCTGTACCAAGGTCCCCGAAACTGGGTAGTAACAGGGTTATTGCAGGGCGCGTGCCAGAATTGCGAAGTGGCGCCAAAAAATTTCTTCAGAAAGCGCAAAGCCCCGGAATACGGGGCTTTGGCTTTTTTGGGTTTTAATATTTTCTTAACAAGGCATGGGTTTCAGGCGTTGGATAAGTGCGCGATGCCGGTTCGTGGTGCATTGAAGCGGTGCACAGTGCTGAAACCTTGTGGAGATCCAAATGTGGGAGCGGGCTTGCTCGCGAAGGCGGCGCGTCAGTCGATACGTATGTTGACTGAACCATCGCCTTCGCGAGCGAGCCCGCTCCCACACTGGATCTTCGGTGTACTTGAGGGATCAATCAGCCTTCATCGCCCTCATCATCATCCCCACCGTCAACCTTCATCCCCAGCTCCTTGATCTTGCGTGTCAGCGTATTGCGGCCCCAGCCCAGCAGCACGGCGGCGTCGCGACGACGTCCAGCGGTATGCTTGAGGGCGGTTTCGATCATGATCCGCTCGAAAGCCGGCACAGCGCTGTCCAGCAGGTTCGACTGGCCACGTGCCAGGGCCTGGTCGGCCCATTGGCGCAGCGCCTGCTCCCAGTTGGTCACCGGTGCCGAATCCTGCGGCAGGCTCAGCAGCTCAGGCGGCAGGTCGCTGATATGCACTTCGCGCCCCGAAGCCATCACCGTGATCCAGCGGCAGGTGTTCTCCAGCTGACGCACGTTGCCCGGCCATGGCAGGTTCTTCAGGTATTCCTCGGTCTCGCTTTTCAGCAGCTTCGGCTCGACGGCCAGCTCCTGGGCGGCGCGGCTGAGGAAGTGACGGGCCAGGGTCGGGATGTCCTCGCGGCGGTCCGACATTCGTGGGATGTGGATGCGGATCACGTTCAGGCGGTGGAACAAGTCTTCACGGAATTTCCCGGCGTGCACCAGGGTTTCCAGGTTCTGGTGCGTCGCCGCGATGATACGTACGTCGACCTTGACCGGCGTGTGCCCGCCTACCCGATAAAACTCGCCGTCGGCCAGGACCCGCAGCAAGCGCGTCTGGGTGTCGGCCGGCATGTCGCCGATTTCATCGAGGAACAGCGTGCCGCCGTCGGCCTGTTCAAAACGGCCACGGCGCAGGTTGGCTGCACCGGTGAACGCGCCTTTTTCATGGCCGAACAGTTCCGACTCCATCAAGTCTTTCGGGATCGCCGCCATGTTCAGCGCAATGAACGGCGACGCGGCCCGTGGGCTGTGACGGTGCAGGGCGTGGGCCACCAGTTCTTTACCGGTACCCGACTCGCCATTGATCAGCACGGTGATGTTGGAGTGGCTCAAGCGCCCGATGGCGCGAAACACTTCCTGCATCGCCGGCGCTTCGCCGATGATTTCCGGGGTACGGGTCAGGGCCGGCGGGGCTTCCTGGTTCTGCTGTTCCTGGGCGTGCTGGTTGGCGCGTTTTACCAGCGCCACCGCTTCGTCCACGTCGAACGGTTTTGGCAGGTATTCAAAGGCGCCGCCCTGATAGGACGCGACAGCGCTGTCCAGGTCCGAGTGCGCGGTCATGATGATCACCGGCAGGCGCGGGTGCTGCTCGCGAATCCGCGCCAGCAAGTCCAGGCCGCTGGCGCCGGGCATGCGGATGTCGGAGATGATCACATCGGGCTGCTGGCGAGCCAGGCGGCTCATCACCCCGTCGGCGCTGTCGAAGCTCTGGGTGGTCATGCCTTCCTGTTGCAAGGCTTTCTCCAGGACCCAGCGGATAGAACGGTCGTCATCGACGATCCAGACAGTTTCACTACGGCTCATGTCGATGGGGCTCCTTGTTCCAGTGGCAGAAAGATCGAGAAGGTGGTGTGACCGGGATGGCTCTCACATTCGATCAAACCCTGGTGCTGGCTGATGATGTTCTGGGTAATGGCCAGGCCGAGCCCGGTACCGTCCGGGCGGCCGCTGACCATTGGGAAAAAGATGGTTTCCTGCAGTTCTGCAGGGATGCCGGGGCCGTTGTCGATGATCTCGACCTTGGTCACCAGGCGATGGCGCACGTGGCCAATGGTGAACTGGCGCAGGGCACGGGTGCGCAGGCTGATGCGGCCCAGGCGCAGCTCGTTCTGGCTGCTGATGGCCTGCATGGCGTTGCGCACGATATTGAGCACCGCCTGGATCATCTGCTCGCGGTCGATCAATACGTCGGGAATGCTCGGGTCGTAGTCGCGCACCAAGGTGATGCAGCCCTGGCTTTCGGCCTCCACCAACTGGCAAACCCGCTCCAGCACTTCGTGCACGTTGGTCATTGCCAGAGACGGCAGCTTGTTGGAGCCGAGCATGCGGTCTACCAGGTTACGCAGGCGGTCGGCTTCCTCGATGATGACGTTGGTGTAGTCCTTGAGGTTTTCGTCCGGCAGCTCGCGGGCCAGCAGCTGTGCGGCACCGCGAATCCCGCCCAGGGGGTTCTTGATCTCATGGGCCAGGCCGCGCACCAGCATCTTGCTGGTTTCCTGCTTGGACAGCTGCGCCTCTTCCTTGGTGATGCGCAGCAGGCGATCCCGGGGATGCACCTCCAGCAGCAGCAAGGTGGCGCCGTGGCTGAGGATCGGTGTAACCGCGTAGTCGACGGTGAGGGTCTGGCCGGTGAGGGCGGTGAGCATCGCTTCGCGCTTGGTGAACGGGTGCGCCTGCTCCACGGCCTGGCGCAACGAGCTCAAGGCCTCGGCCGACTCAGTGAACAGCTCACTGATGAATTGCCCATGGCTGCGCTGCCCGCTGATGGCCAGCAGCATCTCCGCCGCCGGGTTCATGTACTCAAGGCGCAGTTCGTCATTGAGCAGAATGGTCGCGGTGGTCAGGTTGTCGAGTAACAGGCGGTGCAGTGCGTCGCTGATGGTCATTAGGACCTCTTTTGGAGCAAGGCGCGGGCTTGAGGCACACGCTGATACAAGGAAAATGCAAAAACCAAACCAAAGCTCCGAAAAGAAGCGTTAAAGCCCTGAAATGGGGGATTAAGGCGCGAAACTGTGGCGTTCTGCCAGCTTGGACGGGAAGTTTCGAACCAAAATGGGTTGCGTAAGTGGGAAGGGTGCAGCGTATCGCACCAATATAGTGCGGTTTTGAAAAGTCTGTTCAGGAAGCTGGTGGCAGCGACTGATTGGCTGAATGGGTCGGATCTAAATTGTGGGAGCGGGCTTGCTCGCGAAGGCGGCGTGTCAGTCATGCATATATCAACTGACACACCGCCATGCGAGCAAGCCCGCTCCCACATTTTGATGGGGTTCGCAATTTTAGATTTTATAGATACACAGCTCGGCAGTGGCGCGGATCATTGCCAGCTGGTGCAGCGAGTCTTTGGCAGGTGCGTGATTGGCCTGGGCCAGCCATTGCGGGCATTGCGGGTTGGTGCGCTCCGGGGTGAAGTCCGCCAGCTGTTGCAGCAGGCGTTTTTGCAGCAGGTCCAGTTTAGGGCGGATCTGGCCGACCAGATCCGGGCGTGGGTCATTCGGCGCCTTGCCTTGCAGCTGCCAGTCGGAAAGGTGGGCGTACTGCACCAGTTTGTTCGCCTCGATCTGGGCCGAGAAAAACTGCTCGGCCTGTGCCGGTGCCAGTTTGTAGCTCGGCGCCTGGGCGACGACGCTGGCGATCACGTCCTGCTCCCGTGGGCGGTCTTCGACGGGCTTGTGGCTGTCCCATTTGCTCAGGGCCACCTGGTCGGCAATCGCCAGGCGTTCGGCAATGCTGTCGAGCAGCGGGGCGAGAGTGGGTGGTGCTGCGAATACATTGGCGCTGATGGCCAGCAAGATGAACCCAGTTTTGAGTTTCAAGGCAGATCCCTCTTCTGTAGGAGCGAGCTTGCTCGCGAAGGTCGTTAACGATAACGCGTAAGTATTGAAGAAATGCGGTGCCTTTGAATTTTTCGCGGGCAAGCCCGCTCCCACAGGGTTTTGCGGGCAAAAAAAAGACCTCCCGAAGGAGGCCTTTTTCGTCACGCCGCGTTACGCAGCGCTACCGGATCAGCAGCTGTAGTACAGCTCGTATTCCAGTGGGTGTACGAAGGTGCGGACCTTGATTTCTTCTTCGCTTTTCAGGGCGATGTAGGCATCGATAAAGTCGTCGCTGAACACGCCGCCTTTGGTCAGGAACGCACGGCCCTTGTCCAGCTCTTCCAGGGCTTCTTTCAGGCTGCCGCACACTTGTGGGATCTCTTTGGCCTCTTCAGGCGGCAGGTCGTACAAGTTTTTGTCGGCGGCGTCGCCAGGGTGGATCTTGTTCTGGATACCGTCCAGGCCGGCCATTACCAGGGCAGCGAAGGCCAGGTACGGGTTGGCTGCCGGATCCGGGAAACGGGCTTCGATACGGCGAGCGCGAGGGCTGGACACGTAAGGAATACGGATCGAAGCGGAACGGTTGCGAGCCGAGTAGGCGAGCATTACCGGAGCTTCGAAACCTGGGACCAGACGCTTGTAGGAGTTGGTCGATGGGTTGGTGAAGCCGTTCAGGGCCTTACCGTGCTTGATGATACCGCCGATGAAGTACAGGGCAGTGTCGGACAGGCCGGCATAACCTTCGCCAGCGAAGGTGTTCTTGCCTTCTTTGGCGATGGACAGGTGAACGTGCATACCCGAACCGTTATCGCCGTACAGAGGCTTAGGCATGAAGGTAGCGGTACGGCCGTAGGCATCAGCCACGTTGTGTACGCAGTACTTCAGGGTCTGAACTTCGTCAGCCTTGGCAACCAGGGTGTTGAACTTCACGCCGATTTCGTTCTGGCCGGCAGTCGCCACTTCGTGGTGGTGAACTTCGATGACCAGGCCCATCTCTTCCATGGCGTTGCACATGGAGGTACGGATTTCGTGGTCGTGGTCGAACGGAGGAACCGGGAAGTAGCCGCCTTTGACACCTGGACGGTGGCCTTTGTTGCCGCCTTCCACGTCCTGGTCGGACATCCACGAACCTTGTTCGGAGAAGATTTTGAACATGGAACCAGAGATGTCGGACTTGAACTTGACCGAATCAAAGATGAAGAATTCTGGTTCCGGACCTACGAATACGGTGTCACCGATACCGGTCGACTTCAGGTATTCCTCGGCACGCTTGGCGATCGCACGTGGGTCACGGTCGTAGCCCTGCATGGTCGAAGGCTCGATCACGTCGCAGACGATGATCAAGGTTGGGTCTTCGGTGAACGGGTCGAGTACGGCAGTGCTGTCGTCCGGCATCAGGATCATGTCGGACGCTTCGATGCCTTTCCAGCCGGCAATGGAGGAGCCGTCGAACATTTTGCCTTCTTCGAAGAAGGCGTCATCCAGCGCGTCGCGAGCCGGCATGGTCACGTGGTGCTGAGTGCCTTTGGTGTCCGTGAAGCGCAGATCAATCCATTTGACGTCATGATCTTTGATGAGTTGAACCGACTTCGACATAGTGTCCTCCGGGTGGCTTCGGGCTGGGGTAGTGGAGTAGCCCTTAGAATGTGGGTGATGCCGGCGCGAATACTCGACCAAGGCAACCTGCCTCACAAGAGAGCAAATTGCATGCCAGTGCCCCGACATGGGTTTTTTGCCACAAAAACGCCCCTATAAAGGTGCAATCCGCTGAAACGGAAGAAATTGCGCACCGCAATGTAGCGCTTATTTTGGTTTATGACCCGTTTTGGTGCGCGAAAGGTCAGTTGCATATTAACTGGTTAAACCTTGAGCGATTTCCGCTATAATCCGCGCCCCCCTTTTTCGGCTGGGCCTGCGCGCGCTGTTTTCATGAAATTAATCGTTAAAGTCTTCCCCGAGATCACCATCAAGAGCCGACCGGTACGGATGCGTTTCATCCGTCAATTGGCCAAGAACATCCGTGCCGTGCTCCGCGATCTGGACCCGGCTGTGGTGGTGAATGGTGTGTGGGACAATCTCGAGCTGGAAACCCGCCTCACAGACCCCAAGGCCCTGAAGGACATGACCGAGCGCCTGAGCTGCGTACCGGGCATCGCGCATTTCCTGCAGGTCGACGAGTACCCGCTGGGCGACTTCGACGACATCACCGAAAGGTGCAAGCAGCACTACGGCGATGTGCTGGCAGGCAAGGTGTTTTCAGTGCGTTGCAAACGCGCCGGCAAGCACCCGTTCAGCTCCATGGATGTCGAGAAATACGTGGGCAGCAAGCTGCGTCGCGAGTGCGGCGCTGCCGGAATTTCCCTGAAAGAGCCGCAAATTGAAGTGCGGATGGAAATTCGCGACCAACGGTTGTTTGTGATCCACAGCCAGCACGACAGCATCGGCGGCTACCCGCTGGGTGCCCTGGAACAGACCCTGGTATTGATGTCCGGCGGTTTCGATTCCACTGTCGCGGCCTACCAGATCATGCGCCGCGGGCTGATGAGCCACTTCTGCTTCTTCAACCTGGGCGGGCGTGCACACGAATTGGGCGTGATGGAAGTCGCGCATTACATCTGGAAGAAGTACGGCAGCTCGCAACGGGTGCTGTTTGTAAGCGTACCGTTCGAGGAAGTCCTGGGAGAAATTCTCGGGAAAGTCGATAACAGTCATATGGGCGTAGTATTGAAGCGTATGATGTTACGCGCTGCGTCCCGAATCGCGGATCGGCTGGAAATCGACGCACTGGTCACCGGTGAAGCGATTTCCCAGGTGTCCAGCCAGACCCTGCCGAACCTGTCGTTGATCGACTCTGTGACCGAGAAGCTGGTACTGCGCCCGCTGATCGCCAGTCACAAGCAAGACATCATCGACCTGGCGACCCAGATCGGCACGGCGGATTTCGCCAAGCACATGCCGGAATATTGCGGGGTCATCTCGGTGAACCCCAAGACCCACGCCAAGCGCAACCGCGTGGAGTACGAAGAACAACAGTTCGATATGGCGGTGCTCGAGCGTGCGCTTGAGAACGCCAAGCTGGTGCCGATCGATCGGGTTATCGACGAATTGGGCCAGGATTTGCAGATCGAAGAAGTCAGCGAGGCTCTGGCCGGTCAGATCATCATCGACATCCGTCACCCGGATGCCGCTGAAGACGAGCCGCTGGAAATTGCTGGCATCGACGTACAAACGCTGCCGTTCTATGCATTGAATGCGCGTTTCAAGGAACTGGATGACAGCCGTCAGTACCTGTTGTATTGCGACAAAGGCGTGATGAGTCGCCTGCATGCCCACCATTTGCTCAGTGAGGGGCATGCCAATGTGCGCGTTTATCGACCGAGCTAAGAGCCCGGGGCTGTTTGCCTGTGGCCTGCGTCACCGGCCCCCCGACTCTGCCGTCAAGCTGTAACGGCAAGGCCTGACTCTACTGTTAATCGCTGCCACGACCTGTCAGCACACCGAATCCTCTGATCGAGATACACAAGTGATCGAAAATCTACGCAACATCGCCATCATTGCTCACGTTGACCATGGTAAGACCACCCTGGTAGACAAACTCTTGCGTCAATCCGGCACCCTGGAGCGCAACGAGCTCAACGACGAGCGCGTGATGGACTCCAACGACCAGGAGAAAGAGCGCGGTATTACCATTCTGGCGAAAAACACCGCCATCAACTGGAACGGCTACCACATCAACATCGTGGATACCCCGGGCCACGCCGACTTCGGCGGCGAAGTTGAACGCGTAATGTCGATGGTTGACTCCGTTCTGCTGCTGGTTGACGCTCAAGACGGCCCTATGCCGCAAACCCGTTTCGTGACCAAGAAGGCTTTCGAAGCCGGCCTGCGTCCGATCGTGTGCATCAACAAGGTTGACCGTCCAGGCGCGCGTCCGGACTGGGTTCTGGACCAGATCTTCGACCTGTTCGACAACCTGGGTGCCACCGAAGAACAGCTGGACTTCAAAGTCGTCTACGCCTCGGCCCTGAACGGCATTGCCGGTCTGGAACACACCGACATGGCTGAAGACATGACCCCGCTGTACCAGTCGATCGTCGACAACGTACCGGCTCCGAAAGTTGACCGTGAAGGCCCGTTCCAGATGCAAATCTCGGCACTGGACTACAACAGCTTCCTGGGTGTTATCGGTGTTGGCCGTATCGCTCGTGGTAGCGTCAAGCCGAACACTCCGGTGGTCGCCATCGGCGCCGACGGCAAGAAGCGCAACGGTCGTATCCTGAAGCTGATGGGTCACCACGGCCTGCACCGCATCGACGTTGAAGAAGCGTTTGCCGGTGACATCGTGTGTGTGAGCGGTATGGACTCGCTGTTCATCTCCGACACCCTGTGCCAGCCGGACAACGTCGAGGCGATGAAGCCTCTGACCGTTGACGAGCCAACCGTTTCCATGACCTTCCAGGTAAACGACTCGCCTTTCTGCGGTAAAGAAGGCAAGTTCGTGACTTCCCGTAACATCAAGGAACGTCTGGACAAAGAGCTGCTGTACAACGTTGCTCTGCGCGTTGAAGAAGGCGACTCGGCTGACAAGTTCAAGGTTTCCGGCCGTGGTGAGCTGCACCTCTCGGTACTGATCGAAACCATGCGTCGCGAAGGCTTCGAAATGGGCGTTGGTCGTCCTGAAGTGATCATCCGTCAGGTTGACGGCGTGAAGCAGGAACCGTTTGAAAACGTCACCATCGACACCCCTGAAGAATCCCAGGGCAAGGTCATGGAAGAGATGGGCCTGCGTAAGGGCGACCTGACCAACATGGTGCCGGATGGCAAAGGCCGTGTGCGTCTGGAATACAACATCCCTGCTCGTGGTCTGATCGGTTTCCGTAACCAGTTCCTGACCCTGACCAACGGTGCTGGCATCCTGACCTCGATCTTCGATCGCTACGACACCATGAAGTCCGGCGACATGTCCGGTCGTCAGAACGGTGTTCTGGTATCGGTAGAAACCGGCAAGGCGCTGACCTACTCCCTGGAAACCCTCCAGGCGCGTGGCAAGCTGTTCGTTGAACACGGTCAAGAGATCTACAACGGTCAGATCGTTGGCCTGAACAGCCGTGACAACGACATGGGCGTCAACCCAACCAAAGGCAAGAAGCTCGACAACATGCGTGCTTCGGGTAAAGACGAAACCATCGCTCTGGTTCCACCTGTTCGCTTCACCCTGGAACAGGCTCTGGAATTCATCCAGGACGACGAGCTGTGCGAAGTTACGCCTAAGTCGATCCGCCTGCGTAAGAAGATCCTGGACGAAGGCGAGCGTACCCGCGCTGCCAAGAAAGCCAAGAACTGAGTTAACTCAGGCTGAATGAAAAACGCCCCCGGTCGAAAGGCCGGGGGCGTTTTTTTATGCCTGCAATATCTGTAGTGACTGTGCGGGCCCCTTCGCGAGCAAGCCCGCTCCCACATTCGACCGCGTTTTTTCAGGATGAGTAAGGTCAAGTGTGGGAGCGGGCTTGCTCGCGAAAGCGGTAGTTCAGGTAATAAGAATCTGGATCAGAACTTGTCGAGGGTCTTGAACCTGGTCTCGCGCACCACTTCCTTCGGCTTGTACGCGCAATACCCCGGGCGCGGCCCGATTTTCGGGTGATTGCGGCAAGTATCCGGGCGCTTGTCATAAATAGTGCAGAAGCGGCTCTTACGATCCAGGTACAGGCAATCGTTGTTGCTCATGCGCTGCAGGGTGAAGATCTCGGATTTGGCGTTGAAGCGCTCGACGATGCCTTCCTTCTGCAAGCGCTTGGCGATGTTCTTCGGCGGGTCGCCACGCTCGAACTCATCGACGATGCCGATGCGGATCAGGTCCTTGATCTTCACCTCAACCGGCAGGGTGCAGCAGCTCGACACACAGCCGCCACACATATGGCTTGAGTATTTCTGCCAGGTCTCGAGACGGTCGAGTTCCGCGGCGGCGATCAGTTGAGGCTTCATCAGGTTTCCAAGAGGGGTGTTATCCGGCGCGGGATCATACCGGAACTGGTGGTTTTTTGAACAATATCTTCCAGCTTTCAGCTCGAAGGCTGTGCCGGGCCACAAACGGGCACGGCCCCTGCATCAAATTCCCGCAAAGGTGAATGAGTTAAAAAACTGCCGAACCAGAGCGTCTACCGTCTGTCAGACCGTCTAGGCTCTAGCAACTCCTTCTATCTCGCCCGAGGTCGCATCGATGTCTCAGGAACCGCTTGTACGAGAAGCAGAGGTAGCCGCATTTCGCGATGCCGTCTTGACCAAACTTACCTATGCGGTGGGCAAGGACCCCGATCACGCCTTCGACCACGATTGGTTTGAAGCCATCGCACTGGCCGCCCGCGACCACATGGTCGACCACTGGATGGACCACACGCGGCACATCTACCGCAAGGGACAGAAGCGGGTCTATTACCTCTCGCTGGAATTCCTGATCGGCCGTCTGCTCTACGACAGCCTGAGCAACCTTGGCTTGCTGGACGTGGCCCGTGAGGCCATGAGCGAGTTGGGTGTGGACATGGAGCGCATTCGCCTGCTGGAGCCCGACGCGGCCCTGGGCAACGGTGGCCTTGGCCGCCTGGCGGCCTGCTTCATGGAAAGCATGTCGACCCTGGGTATTGCCGGCCATGGCTATGGCATTCGGTATGAGCACGGGCTGTTTCGCCAGGCGATTGTCGATGGCTGGCAGCAGGAGCAAACCGAACGCTGGCTGGATTTCGGCAACCCCTGGGAGTTCGAGCGCGCCGAAGTGATCTACCCGATCGGCTTTGGCGGTGGTGTGGAAACCGTGCTGGACGCGTCCGGCAAGTCGATCCAGGTCTGGTCGCCGAATGAAACCGTACGTGCGGTGGCGTATGACACCCCGGTCGTCGGCTGGCGCGGCGCAAGCGTCAACACCTTGCGCCTGTGGCGTGCCCGTGCGGTGGAAGACCTGCACCTGGAACGTTTCAACGCCGGTGACCACTTGGGCGCCGTCGCCGAGGTGGCCCGCGCCGAAAGCATCTCCCGAGTGCTTTACCCGGCCGACAGCACCGAAGCAGGGCAGGAGCTGCGCCTGCGCCAGGAGTACTTCTTCGTCTCCGCCTCGTTGCAGGATCTGCTGCGTCGCCACAAGAACATGCACGGCTCGGTATTGAGCCTGGGCGAGCACGCGGCCATCCAGCTCAACGACACTCACCCCTCGATCGCGGTGGCCGAGTTGATGCGTCAGTTGGTGGACCTGCACGACATCCCGTGGGATGCCGCCTGGGACGTCACCGTCGAAACCCTTTCGTACACCAACCACACCTTGCTCCCCGAGGCGTTGGAAACCTGGCCAGTCGGCCTGATGGAGCGCATGCTGCCGCGGCACATGCAGATCATCTACCTGATCAACGCCCAGCATATCGACTCGCTGCGGGCCAAGGGCATCCATGACTTCGACGTGCTGCGTGCCGTCTCGCTGATCGAAGAAGACAACGGTCGCCGCGTACGCATGGGCAACCTGGCGTTCCTCGGCTCCCACAGTGTCAACGGCGTATCCGGCCTGCACACTCAACTGATGCGCAGCACGGTGTTCTCCGAACTGCACAAGCTCTACCCGGACCGCATCAACAACAAAACCAACGGCATTACCTTCCGCCGCTGGCTGTACCAGGCCAACCCCAAGCTCACGGCGATGCTGGTGGAGGCACTGGGCCCGGACGTGCTGGATAACCCCGAACAGCGCCTGGCAGACCTGGAACCGTTTGCCGAGAAGCAAGCCTTTCGCAAGGCCTTCGCCGAACAGCGGCTGCACAGTAAGCGGGCACTGGCCGACATCATTCACGAGCGCCTGGGGATTTCGGTCAACCCGGCGGCGATGTTCGATGTGCAGGTCAAGCGGATCCACGAGTACAAGCGCCAGCTGCTGAACCTGATGCACACCGTCGCGCTGTACCAGGCGATCCGGGCCGAGCCGGGCACCGACTGGGTGCCGCGGGTGAAGATCTTCGCCGGCAAGGCCGCGGCCAGCTATCACCAGGCCAAGCTGATCATCAAGCTGACTAACGACATCGCCCGTACCGTCAACAACGACCCTACCGTGCGCGGGTTGCTCAAGGTGGTATTCCTGCCCAACTACAACGTCAGCCTGGCGGAAAGCATCATTCCGGCGGCCGACTTGTCGGAGCAGATTTCCACCGCTGGCTTTGAAGCCTCGGGCACCAGCAACATGAAATTCGGCCTCAACGGCGCGCTGACGATCGGCACCATGGACGGCGCCAACGTCGAGATGCACGAGCGCGTGGGTGCCGACCACATGTTCATCTTCGGCCTCAGTGCCCAGCAGGTGGAAGCGCGCAAACACGCGGGCGAGTTCAACGCCGGGCCAGAGATCGCCGCGTCCCATCGCTTGAATGATGTGCTGCAAGCGATTCGTGGCGGGGTGTTCTCACCGGATGATCCGGGCCGTTATGCCGGGTTGGTGGATTCGCTGATCGACTACGACCGCTTCCTGGTCTGTGCCGACTTCGATTCCTACTGGGATGCCCAGGCGCGGGTCGAGGCCCATTGGCACGACTCCAAGGAATGGTGGCGTTCGGCGGTGCTCAATACCGCGCGCATGGGCTGGTTCTCGTCGGACCGGACCATCCGCGAATACGCGACGGAAATCTGGAAAGCGTTGGATTAGACACTGCAATAAAAAATGTGGGAGCGGGCTTGCTCGCGAAAGCGCAGCGTCAGTCGACAAATTTGTGACTGATCCACCGCCTTCGCGAGCAAGCCCGCTCCCACATGGGGTCCGTGTCGATATACTGAGCATCGCCTTTGCCCGCTTCGGGCTGCTTAGGGATATCGACCATGCAATGGATTTTCATGCTGATTGGCCTGGTGCTCGGCTGGACACTCGACGAGTCGTTCAGTGATGCGGGCATTGGTGCGCTGCTCGGTTTGGGCATTGGCCAGGCGATTCGCCTGTCGATGCTCGCCTCGCGTACGGAGGAACAAGGCCGTCAGCTGGAGTCTGCCCGCAACGCCCTGAAAGTGGTCGAGCAACGCCTGGCCTTGCTGGAAAGGCCTGCCGCCGTTGAAACCGCCGGACCTGTGTTTGTCGAAGAGCCGCTGCCGGTAGCGGCGCCGCCTGAACTCGTCTGGGAATTACCCGCCGAACTGGAACCTGCCTACTCAAGTGTGGTGGCCGAACCCAGCCAGCCATTGCCGGCTGATGTGTGGCGGGCCGAACCGAGCGCGAAAATCCCTGAACAACCTGCCGCGCCTGCGGTGCCTCGCGGCCCCAGCTTTATCGAGCGCGCAATCAGCGGTGCCCGCAACTGGCTGTTCGGTGGCAACACCGTGCTGCGGGTCGGCGTGGTGTTGTTGTTCCTCGGCCTGGCCTTCCTGCTGCGCTATGCCACTGAAGGCATGGTGGTGCCAATCGAGTTGCGTTACGCAGGTGTCGCCGGTTGCGCATTGGCACTGCTGGGCCTGGGTTGGTGGCTGCGGCTGCGCAACAGTAATTACGGGTTGATGCTGCAGGGCACCGGCATTGCGGTGTTGTACCTCACGGTGTTCGCCGCGATGCGCCTGCACCCGCTGCTCGACCCCGGCGCGGCACTCGGCTTGCTGGTGGCGGTCACCGTTTTCTCGGCGATCCTGGCGATTACCCAGGACGCCCTCGGCCTGGCCTGCGCCGCTGCACTCGGCGGTTTTGCGGCACCGATCCTCACGTCCACCGGCGCCGGCAACCATGTGGCGCTGTTCAGCTATTTCGCCCTGCTAAACACAGGCATTCTCGCCATCGCCTGGTTCAAGGCCTGGCGCCTGCTCAATTTGATCGGTTTTGTCGGCACCTTCGGCATCGGCTTCGCCTGGGGCATGCGCTCCTATACACCGGAGCTGCTGTGGAGCACCGAGCCGTTCCTGATTCTATTTTTCCTGATGTACCTGGGCATCGGCCTGTTGTTCGCCCGGCGCAAGTTGCTGGAGATGCGCGACGCGCCGGACGATGACAGCCGTGGCGCGTTGCTGCGCTGGTCGGCGGCCAAGGGCGATTATGTCGACGGCAGCATGCTGTTCGGTCCGCCGCTGGTGGGCTTCGGTCTGCAGTTTGCGCTGGTGCAGCACCTGGAGTTTGCCGCTGCGTTCAGCGCGCTGGCCCTGGGCATTATCTATATGGGCCTGGCTCGTTTGCTGAGTGGCGGGCGCGCCTTGCTGCTGGCGGAAACTTGCCTGGCGCTGGGTGTGATCTTCGCCAGCCTGGCGATTCCGTTGGGCCTCGACGCACGCTGGACCGCGGCGGCCTGGGCCGTGGAAGGCGCCGGGATTTTCTGGCTCGGCCTGCGTCAGCAGCGGCCTTTGGCGCGGGCGTTTGGCTTGCTGTTGCAAGTCGGTTCGGCGCTGGCGTTCCTCAGCGAATTGCGGATTGGCGAGACCAGCCTGCTGGACGGTGCACCCTTGGGTGCGTTGTTGCTGGGGGCGGCCTTGCTGTTCAGTTTCGACCAATTGCGCAAGGCGCCGGTGGAGCACGCGGCGCAGTGGGAGCGTCGAGGCTTGCCGGTATTGGCCAGTGTGGGCCTGGGCTTCTTGTACCTGCTCGCACCGTTGCTGCTGTGGACCCAAGGCACGGCCATCAGTTGGGCGCTTGCCGGTCTTGCGACCTTGCTGGTGGGCCTGCGCATCGGCTCGCGCACGTTCCTCTTCACCGCGTTTGCCGTGCAACTGCTGGGTGGTGCGCTGTTCCTGCTGCGCCTGCAAGCGGGTGCTGATTCAGGCGCGGTGTTCAGTGCGGGCTGGAGCGGCTTGCTCACCGCATCGCTGATTGGCCTGGCATTGATCGGCGGCATGCTGCTGGCCGCGCGGGACACCATGGTGCGCAGCGATGTGCGGTTGTTGCGTGGCCTGTCGGTGGTGTTGCTCGCCGGGTTGGTGCTGATCAACCTGGCGGTGCTGTTTGTGCTGCCGTGGGAGACCGCCAGCGGCGTGTGGGCGGCCAGTGGTTTGTTGATCATCTGGCTGAGCCTGTACCTGCAACAGCGCGTCAGTTTTGTCTTCGGGTTGTTGCTGCAAGTGATCGGCGGCGCTTCGTTCCTGATCGCGGTGCCGGACCTGCTCGGGCCGCTGACCAGCGAAGGCTTGCGTCCTTTGGGTCATAGCGGCTTCTGGACGCCAATGGTGCTCGGGCTGGCAGCGCTGGTCGGGGCCTGGCGCTTGCAGCGTCGACCTCACGCGCCGGTGTTCGAGGCGTTGAGCTTGCAGCGGCTGTCCGACGTGCTGCTGGTGTGGGGTGCGGGTTGGTGGACGCTGGCGTTGGTCAGCGAAGTGCTGCGTTTTGCACCGTCGATGCTGCAAGGCACCTGGCTGTTGGCGGTAGCGGCGGTGAGTGTGGCGATCTGGGCGGTATTGGCCCTGAGGCTGCAATGGGCGTCGCTGGGCTTGCTGTGCACGCTGTTGATGCCGGCGGCGGGCGTGGTGTTGCTGGGCTCGTGGGGCTCGCGTTATCACCCGGCGGCGAACTTCGCCTGGCTGGCATGGGCAGCGGTGTTTGCGGTGCACTTCGTGTCGCTGCGACGCCTGGCTTCGGTCATTCCGGAGAAAGCCCTGAGCGCCGCGCATGTGCTTGGTTGCTGGCTGCTGATCGGCGTGCTGGCGCTGGAGCTGCGCTACGGCCTGTTGCTGCTGTCCGAGGAATACAACGCCTGGCGCTGGCTGGGCTGGGCGATCCTGCCGAGCCTATACCTGGTGCTGGCCGCCGCGCCACGCAGTTGGCCGTGGCCGGTGTCGGCGTACCCGCGCGAGTACCGGTTGTATGCCGCGTTGCCGCTGGCGGTGTTGATGCTCGGCTGGTTCTGGCTGGCGAATATCTTCAGCGACGGCACCGCCGAGCCGCTGCCGTATGTGCCGCTGCTTAACCCGCTGGATATTGGATTGCTATTCGCGCTGTTGGGTGTGTACCTGTGGTCCCGCAGTGCCGCACCGCAACGCGGGCCGCGCGCCGAACTGGTCGCCCAGGCGGTCTCCGGTGTCTCGTTGTTCGCCTTCTTCACTGCGCTGGTGATGCGCACGGCTCATCACTGGGGTGGCGTGCCGTTCCATCTGGATGCGTTGCTGGAGTCGATGCTGGTGCAGGCCGGGCTGTCGATCGTGTGGACCCTGATTGCCCTGAGCCTGATGATCGGCGGCCATCTGCGTCACCGGCGTGAGGTGTGGCTGATCGGTGCGGCATTGATTGCCGTGGTGGTGGCCAAATTGTTCTTCGTCGAATTGAGCAACCGCGGCGGGCTGGCGCGGATCGTATCGTTTATCGGTGTGGGCGGGCTGTTGCTGGTGGTGGGCTATTTCGCGCCGCTGCCGCCCAAGCGCCCCGAGCCGGTGGTTGAAACTGAAGGAGTGGCCTCTTGATGGGCAAGCTGAGTGTGGCGCTGTTGGGGTTGTGCACGACGTTATCGGCCTGGGCCCAGGAAACGCCCGCCGATTTCACCACGCGTGTGCCGCTGACGGTCAGTGGAGAAGGCCCGTGGTACCGCCTGGAACTGCCGCTGGCGGTGCAATTGAGCGCCCGTCAGGCCGACCTGGGTGACGTGCGGGTGTTCAACGCCGCTGGCGAGCCCCAGGCTTACGCACTGGCGCGGCAGTCGGCGCAAAGCACCGAAAGCCGCAGCCTGTCCAACGTGAAGTGGTTCCCGTTGTACACTGCGGCTGACTCCTCCGAAGCCGTGCCCAGCGTGCGTGTGCAATCCACGTCCACCGGCACGCTGGTGCAAGTGCAGCCGCCGAGCCAACTGGAGGCCGGCGAAGAAGTGCTGCGCGGCTGGCTGCTTGATGCGAGTGCGATCAAGGCCCCGTTGCAGCAACTGATCCTCGACTGGACGAGCGAGCGCGACGGCTTCCAGCGTTTCAGCATCGAAGCCAGCGACGACTTGCAGCACTGGCGCGCCTGGGGCGAAGGGCAGGTGGCGCGGTTGTCGTTTGCCGATGAGCGCGTCGAGCAGCATGAAGTGAGTTTGCCGGGGCAGTCGGCGCGGTATCTGCGTCTGCTGTGGAAAGGCCAGGCGGCACCGGCGCTGACGTCGGCGCAGTTGGAGAGTGTCAGCGCCCACAACCTGCCGTTGCCGCTGGTGTGGTCGCAGCCGTTGTCGGGCAGCCGGCTCAAGGCCGGGGAATACAGCTGGCAGTTACCCAACGCACTGAACGTCGAACGCTTGCGAATCGACTTGAGCCAACCCAACAGCCTGGCGCCGGTCACCTTGTCGGGCCGCCGGGAAAGTAATCAGGCCTGGCAGCCCATGAGCAGCGGTTTGCTCTACCGGTTGACACAAAATGGCCAGGACGTTTTACAGAACGAACTGCAGTTGCCGGGCCAGGCTGTTGCGCAGCTCAAGCTCGACGTGGACGAGCGTGGGGGTGGCCTGGGCGTGGAGGCGCCGACCTTGAGCTTTGCGGTGCGGGCCACGCAGTTGGTGTTCCTGGCGCGGGGCGAGCCACCGTTCACCCTTGTGCTCGGCAATCCGTCGGTGAAAGGCGCGAACTTGCCGCTGTCGACCCTGATTCCGGACTACAGCGCCGAACGTCTCGCGGGGCTTGGGCAGGCCAAAGTGGCGGGCGAGGCAGTGGTCACATCGGCTGCGGTCGCGGCCCCGGTTGATGCCGGGCCGAACTGGAAAAAGCTCGGTCTTTGGGCCGTGCTGCTGCTCGGTGTGGCGGCCCTGGGCGCCATGGCCTACAGTTTGCTGCGCAAGCCACCGGTGGCACGTTAAATAAAGTCCATGAACTCTATTGGGTTTAAATCCTCTGATAGGAGGAAATACGCCCCGACTCGCGTTAAACTGCGCGGGTTTTTAGCCCCCCATTTCCGGAGCCTTCCATGTCCCGCGTTACCCTGAGTCGCTATTTGATCGAGCAGACCCGCAGCAACAACACGCCTGCCGATCTGCGCTTCCTTATCGAAGTGGTGGCGCGTGCTTGCAAGGAAATCAGCCACGCCGTGTCCAAAGGCGCGCTGGGTGGTGTCCTGGGCAGCATGGGCACTGAAAACGTACAAGGCGAAGTGCAGAAGAAGCTTGACGTGATCTCCAACGAAATCCTGCTCGAAGCCAACGAGTGGGGCGGTCACCTGGCCGGCATGGCGTCCGAAGAAATGGACAATGCCTACCAGATCCCGGGCAAATACCCGAAAGGCGCGTACCTGCTGGTATTCGACCCACTGGACGGTTCGTCGAACATCGACATCAACGCGCCAGTCGGCACGATCTTCTCGGTACTGCGTTGCCCGAACGAATACCTGAGCCAGAACGAAGCCCTGAACGAAAAGGCCTTCCTGCAGCCGGGCACCGAGCAGGTAGCTGCCGGTTACGCGATCTACGGCCCACAGACCATGCTGGTGCTGACCCTGGGCGACGGCGTCAAGGGCTTCACCCTGGACCGCGAAATGGGCAGCTTCGTGCTCACCCACGAAGACATCACCATTCCTGCGTCCACCCAGGAATTTGCAATCAACATGTCCAACCAGCGTCACTGGGAAGAGCCGGTTACCCGCTATGTGGGTGAGTTGATGGCCGGCGAGGAAGGCCCGTTGAAGAAGAACTTCAACATGCGCTGGGTGGCTGCGATGGTTGCCGACGTGCACCGCATCCTGACCCGTGGTGGCCTGTTCATGTACCCACGCGACAGCCGCGAGCCGTCCAAGCCAGGCAAGCTGCGCCTGATGTACGAAGCCAACCCGATGTCGTTCCTGGTTGAGCAGGCGGGCGGTGCGTCCACCGACGGCCACCAGCGCATCCTCGACATCCAGCCTGAAGGCCTGCACCAGCGCGTGGCGGTGTTCCTGGGTTCGAAGGAAGAAGTTGAGCGTGTGACCGGCTACCACAAGGCGTAAGTCCTTGCGGTAAGCAAAAGCCCCGAAACGTTTCAGCGTTTTCGGGGCTTTTTTGTTTTCGCTCGTCGGGAACCAGACACCTCTTTTCCCTTCTAAGCTTCTGGCAGACCCCCAAGCTGCTTCGTCTCTCCAGGAGTTTTTCCATGTCGTTACGCCGTCTCGCCCTGTTGTCGTTTTGCGTGCTTCTGGCCGCTTGCAGCAAGGTCACTCAAGAAAATTACGCAAAACTGTCGGCCGGCATGCCAAAGGCCGAGGTGGAGTCGTTGTTGGGCAAGCCGACTGATTGTTCTGGCGCGCTGGGTATGTCCAGTTGCACCTGGGGCGATAAAAACAGCTTTATCAGCGTGCAATATGCCGGTGACAAAGTACTGATTTTTTCCGGGCAAGGCCTGAAGTAAACCGGGGCGAAAGCCTGCGGGAGAAAAACAACATGATGCGTTTCGTTCTATACCTCTGCGCCAGCCTGTTTTTGGCGGGCTGCGCCAGCCATTCTGGCGATGATCTGCAACCCAAGACTGTTGGCAGCGTCAACCTCAAGCGTTACCAGGGCACCTGGTATGAGTTGGCCCGTTTGCCGATGTACTTCCAGCGCAATTGTGCGCAGTCCGAAGCCCGCTACACGCTGTTGCCCGATGGCAACATGTCGGTGTTCAACCGCTGCCTGACCCCTGAGTGGAAGTGGCAGGAAGCCAAGGGCACCGCAACGCCGCAGGTCGCCGGCAAGACCGACAAACTGTGGGTCGAATTCAACAACTGGTTCACCTCGCTGTTGCCGGGCGTGGCCAAGGGCGATTACTGGGTGCTGTACGTCAGCGATGACTACAAGACCGCCATTGTCGGCAGCCCGAGCCGGCGCTACATGTGGTTGCTGTCGCGCACGCCGACGGTCAGCGCCGACACCCGCGAAGACCTGCTGAGCAGGGCGCGGCAGCAGGGGTATGACACCACACGTTTGATCTGGCGTACGTCGGACAAGCAGATGGCGAAGACCTCGCAGTAATACGAAACAGCGCCAATCCAATGTGGGAGCGGGCTTGCTCGCGAAGGCGGTGTGACAGTCACCAGATGTATTGACTGATCCACTGCTTTCGCGAGCAAGCCCGCTCCCACATTTGTTATGTGTCGTCTGTCAGCCCAGCAAATCCCGCAAGACCTGGGTAAACGCGCGGCTGCTGTCTTCTTCGGCGGCGTGATGCCCGTCGCGAATCACCCACTGGCCGTTGACCAGCACGTCGCGCACCTGGCGATCACCACCGGCAAACAACCAGCGATTGAGGATCCCGTCTTCGTTCGCTGTCGCCAGGTACGGATCGTTGCCGTCCAGCACCAGCCAGTCCGCACGCTTGCCAACTTCCAGGCGCCCAATCGGCTGCCCCAACGCTTCGGCACCGCCGTCCAGCGCGGCATCGAACAGCGTACGCCCAACCATCGGCTGATCGCTGCGATACAGCCGGTTGCGCCGCTGGTCCCGCAGCCGCTGCCCATATTCCAGCCAGCGCAATTCTTCCACCACGCTCAGTGACACATGGCTGTCGGAACCAATCCCCATGCGCCCGCCCTGGGCCAGGAAGTCCACCGCCGGGAAAATCCCGTCGCCCAGGTTGGCTTCAGTGGTCAGGCACAACCCGGCAATCGCCCGGCTCCTGGCCATCAACGTCACTTCTTCCGGATTGGCGTGGGTGGCGTGCACCAGGCACCAGCGCTGATCCACTTCAACATGGTCATACAACCATTGCAGCGGGCGCTGGCCGCTCCAGGCCAGGCAGTCGTCGACTTCCTTCTGCTGCTCGGCGATGTGGATATGCACCGGGCACGCCTTGTCGCTGGCGGCCAGCACTTCGCTGATCTGTTGCGGTGTGACGGCGCGCAGCGAGTGAAAACACAGGCCCAGCCGTTGTGCCGGTTGCGCGGCCATAATCGGTTGCAGGCGTGATTGCAGGCTCAGGTAATTTTCGGTGCTGTTGATAAAGCGGCGCTGGCCTTCATTGGGTGCCTGGCCGCCGAAACCGGAGTGGCTGTAGAGCACCGGCAACAACGTCAGGCCGATACCGCTGCTGGCGGCGGCCTGGCTGATTTGCCGCGACAGCTCCGCAGGGTCGGCATAGGGCTGGCCGCTGACGTCGTGGTGCACGTAGTGAAATTCGGCCACCGAGGTGTAGCCGGCCTTGAGCATTTCGATATACAACTGGCGCGCGATGACCTGCAACTGGTCGGGGCGGATCTTGCCGACCATCCGATACATCAGGTCGCGCCAGGTCCAGAAACTGTCATTCGGGTTGCCGGCCACTTCCGCCAGCCCGGCCATCGCGCGCTGGAAAGCGTGGGAATGCAGGTTCGGCATGCCCGCCAGCACGGGGCCCCTGAGCCGTTCGGCACCGTCTGCACTGGCGTTGGGCTCAACCTTGGTCAGCAGGCCATCGGCGCTGACTTCAAGACGTACATCGTTGGCCCATCCATTAGGCAGCAGCGCGCGTTCGGCAAAGAAAGCGGACATGATTCAGGCACCCCAGTCGTGTGTTTATTTGTATATACATATACAGACGTTTGCCTGCTCGGTAAACTCCGGCAAGCTATGCTTCTTTTTCACCTACAAGGATTTCCTGTGTCGACTCCGCCCGCCAAGTCTCCACTGGCTGCCCACATGGACGAAAGTCCGGCGCCCTTGTATGCCCGCGTCAAACAGATGATCAGCCAGCAGATTCTCAACGGCAACTGGCCGCCGCATTATCGCGTGCCTTCGGAGAGCGAACTGGTCAACCAGTTGGGCTTCAGTCGCATGACCATCAACCGCGCCCTGCGCGAGTTGACTGCCGAAGGCCTGCTGGTACGCATGCAAGGTGTGGGCACCTTTGTCGCCGAGCCCAAGAGCCAGTCGGCGCTGTTTGAAGTGCACAACATTGCCGATGAGATCGCCTCCCGCGGTCATCGCCATACGTGCAAGGTCATTACCCTCGGCGAAGAAGCCGCCGGCTCCGAGCGCGCCGTCGCGCTGGAAATGCGCGAAGGCGGGCGGGTGTTCCACTCGTTGATCGTGCACTACGAAAACGACATTCCGGTGCAAATCGAAGACCGTTTCGTCAACGCCCTGGTAGCACCGGAATACCTGCAGCAGGATTTCACCCAGCAAACGCCCTATGCCTACCTCAACCAGGTGGCGCCGCTGACCGAAGGCGAGCACGTGGTCGAGGCGATCCTGGCCGACGCCGACGAATGCAAGCTGCTGCAAATCGAAACCAGCGAGCCGTGCCTGCTGATTCGCCGCCGCACCTGGTCTGGCCGCCAGCCGGTCACGGCCGCACGTTTGATCCACCCCGGTTCCCGTCATAGCCTGGAAGGACGTTTCAGTAAATGAGTTCGATGAAAGTCTGGCGCGCTACCGATTACATTCGCATGCCGTGGAAAAACGGTGGTGGCAGCACTGAAGAAATCACCCGTGACGCGGGGGAGGGCCTGGACGGTTTCGGCTGGCGCCTGTCGATTGCCGATATCGCCGAGTCGGGCGGGTTCTCCACCTTTGCCGGGTACCAGCGCATTATCACCGTGCTGCAAGGCTCGGGCATGGTGCTGACGGTGGATGGCGAGGAACAGCTCGGGTTGTTACCGCTGCAGCCATTCCCGTTCAAGGGTGACAGCCAGGTGTCCTGCCGCTTGATCGGCGGGCCGATCCGCGATTTCAACCTCATCTATTCGCCGCAGCGCTATCAAGCGCGGTTGCAATGGATGGACGGCACGCAGCGTTTCTTCAGTGCCGCGCACACCGTGCTGGTGTTCAGCGTGGCCGATGAAGTGAAGGTGCTCGGTGAGCGGCTGAACCGTCACGACTGCCTGCAACTGGACGGTAACACCGGCCTGCTGGACGTCAGCGTGACTGGCCGTTGCTGCGTTATCGAATTGACTGCCGCCGCCTGAACAGGTGGGGGTTTCTTCCCCCACATTTTGTTTCCCTCTTCCCGCACCAACTTGTTACCGAACGCCCCAGCATGGCGCAAAGCCCTGCCTCGATGACAAGTCTCCCGCACTGTAAAAATCCCCCGTAAGAAAATTCATCATGCTGCGAAGCCTTGTTTTCCAAGGCTTCCACCCTCGTCCCGAAAAAATCTTCAAACCTTGCGCGCAAAGTTGGCCGCTTGATTGCATATGCTTGTATGTACAAGTAAAGATGTGTGCGTAAGAGTCCATGAACATCCTCTTCGCACCCATCAATGTTCGCGCATTGATCGTTGAGGATTTTTTTGTGACCAAGCCTACCCAATACCGTGACGTTGAAATCCGTGCCGCACGCGGCAACACGCTGACCGCCAAAAGCTGGCTGACTGAAGCGCCGCTACGCATGTTGATGAACAACCTCGACCCGCAGGTTGCCGAAAATCCGAAAGAACTGGTGGTGTACGGCGGTATCGGCCGTGCGGCACGTAACTGGGAATGCTACGACAAGATCGTAGAGAGCCTGACCAACCTCAACGACGACGAAACCCTGCTGGTGCAATCCGGCAAACCCGTCGGCGTGTTCAAGACCCACAGCAACGCCCCGCGCGTGCTGATCGCCAACTCCAACCTGGTGCCGCACTGGGCGAGCTGGGAGCATTTCAACGAACTGGATGCCAAGGGCCTGGCCATGTACGGCCAGATGACCGCCGGCAGCTGGATCTACATCGGCAGCCAGGGCATCGTGCAGGGCACCTACGAAACCTTCGTCGAAGCCGGTCGCCAGCACTACAACGATGACCTCAAGGGCCGTTGGGTCCTGACTGCCGGCCTCGGCGGCATGGGCGGCGCNCAGCCACTGGCCGCGACCCTGGCCGGTGCCTGCTCGCTGAACATCGAATGCCAGCAGGTCAGCATCGACTTCCGCCTGAGCAGCCGCTACGTCGACGAACAAGCCACCGACCTCGACGACGCCCTGGCGCGCATCGACAAATACACCAAGGCCGGCCAGGCGATCTCCATCGCGTTGCTGGGCAACGCCGCTGAAATCCTTCCGGAACTGGTCAAGCGTGGCGTGCGCCCGGACATGGTCACCGACCAGACCAGCGCCCACGACCCGCTCAACGGCTACCTGCCCGCCGGCTGGACCTGGGACGAATACCGCGCCCGCGCCAAGACCGAACCGGCCGAAGTGATCAAGGC
>NZ_CP080030.1:412223-433827 GCF_019382755.1 Pseudomonas sp. Colony2
ATGCTCGAGTTCCAGAAACAAGGCATCCCGACGTTCGACTACGGCAACAACATCCGTCAGATGGCGCAAGAAGTGGGCGTGGAAAACGCCTTCGACTTCCCGGGTTTCGTCCCGGCCTACATCCGTCCGCTGTTCTGCCGTGGCATCGGCCCGTTCCGTTGGGCTGCGCTGTCGGGCGACCCGCAAGACATCTACAAGACCGACGCCAAAGTCAAAGAGCTGATCCCGGACGACGCGCACCTGCACAACTGGCTGGACATGGCCCGCGAGCGCATCAGCTTCCAGGGCCTGCCGGCGCGTATCTGCTGGGTTGGCCTGGGCCAGCGCGCCAAGCTCGGCCTGGCATTCAACGAAATGGTGCGCAGCGGCGAGCTGTCGGCACCCATCGTGATCGGCCGCGACCACCTGGACTCCGGCTCGGTGGCCAGCCCCAACCGTGAAACCGAATCGATGCAGGACGGTTCCGACGCCGTGTCCGACTGGCCACTGCTCAACGCCTTGCTCAACACCGCCAGCGGCGCGACCTGGGTTTCGTTGCACCACGGCGGCGGCGTCGGCATGGGCTTCTCCCAGCACTCGGGCATGGTGATTGTCTGCGACGGTACCGACGAAGCCGCCGAGCGTATCGCGCGCGTGCTGCACAACGACCCGGCGACCGGCGTGATGCGTCATGCGGATGCGGGCTACCAGATCGCTATCGATTGCGCCAAAGAGCAGGGCCTCAATCTCCCGATGATCAAATAACTAATGTGGGAGCGGGCTTGCTCGCGAATGCGGTGTATCAGTCACTGAAGTCGTTAGCTGACCCATCGCTTTCGCGAGCAAGCCCGCTCCCACATGTGATCTGCGTTTCACCCAAAAACAATCCATCAGAGGTTGAACATAAATGGCAGTAAAAGACGCTCGTGCAAGCACCACCCCGTTGATCGAAAGGCGTTCGATCGACTACATCCCGGAAGCGGAAAGACACGGCCGTCTATTGAGTCAGTTCACCCTGTGGTTGGGTGCCAACCTGCAAATCACTGCGATCGTCACCGGGGCCCTGGCCGTGGTGCTGGGCGGTGATGTGTTCTGGTCGTTGATCGGTCTGTTGATCGGTCAACTGCTGGGCGGTGGCGTCATGGCCCTGCATGCGGCGCAAGGCCCGCAACTGGGCTTGCCGCAGATGATCTCCAGCCGCGTGCAGTTCGGCGTGTATGGCGCAGTGATTCCCCTGGTGCTGGTGTGCCTGATGTACATCGGTTTTTCCGCCAGCGGCTCATTGCTGGCGGGGCAGGCGGTGGCGCAGTTGCTTCACGTTGAAGACTGGGTCGGCATCGTGTTGTTCGCGGGGCTGATCATGGTGTTTACGATCTTCGGCTACCGGGTGATCCACGGCATCGGTCGCATCGCCAGCGTGCTGGGGGTGGTTGCCTTCGTGTACCTGTTCTACAGGCTGCTGGCCGGTAACGACATCGGTGCGTTGCTGGGCAACAAGCATTTTTCCCTCAGCAGTTTCCTGCTGGCGATTTCCCTCTCGGCGTCCTGGCAGATTGCGTTCGGCCCGTATGTGGCGGACTACTCGCGCTACTTGCCGCGCAGCACGCAGGCCTCGAAAACCTTCTGGGCCGTGGGCCTCGGTTCGGTGATCGGCGCGCAGGCTTCGATGGTGTTCGGTGTGTTTGCGGCAGCCCTGGCAGGCTCGCAATTCGCTCACCACGAAGTGTCGTTTATCGTCGGCCTGGGCGGCACCGGGATCGTCGCGGCGCTGCTGTATTTCAGCATCGCCTTCGGCAAGGTCACCGTCACCACCCTCAACGCCTACGGCAGCTTCATGTCGATCGCGACAATCATCAGTGGTTTCCGTGGCAGCCGGCATATCGGCAGTGGCACGCGGCTGTTGTACATCTTCGTGATGGTGTCGATTGCCGCCGCGCTGGCGTTGCTGGGCAAGGACTCGTTCCTCAAGGATTTCTCCGCGTTCATCCTGTTCCTGCTGGCGTTTTTCACGCCCTGGAGTGCGATCAACCTGGTGGACTTCTACTGCATCACCAAAGAGCGCTATGACATCCCGGCCCTGTCCAACCCCAACGGTCGCTACGGTCGCTGGAACCTGATGGGCATCAGCATCTACGTGTTCGGCGTGCTGATTCAGATGCCGTTCATCTCGACGCATTTCTACACCGGCCCACTGGTCGCGAGCCTGGGCGACACCGATATCTCGTGGATCATCGGCCTGGTGGTGCCGGCGGCGTTGTACTACTGGGCTGCGAAAAAATGGCACAGCCCGATTCCTGAGCGCCTCGTGCTGCCCGATGTGCAGGGCGCCGCTGCTCAACCTGCTTAACCAGAACCCGGTACGCATGACAAACAGCGAATTGAAACAGCAAAACTGGCGAAAACTTTCCTCAAGGGACATCCTGAACTCTGGCACGCATGGTGAGCGACAACGCAGCCAAGAAAATCGACGCGGCCTTGTAGGTTGAGCGTTTCCGGTTGCCGCCACAGGCAACCGGGCGCCCGGCCACAATCCACTGGATCGAGAGCACACTATGTTTCCTGAGAGTTTTACGTTTTCCATCGCCGACTGGGTCAACAGTTGGGTCGATGCGCTTGTGACCAACTACGGCGATGTGTTCCGGCACATCTCCGATACGTTGCTGTGGGCCATCGTTAACCTGGAAGGTTTGCTGCGCGCAGCGCCCTGGTGGTTGATGTTGCTGATTGTCGGCGGTATTGCCTGGCATGCCACTCGCAAGTGGTTCACCACCGTCGTGATCGTCGGCCTGCTGTTTCTGGTGGGCGCGGTCGGGCTGTGGGACAAGCTGATGCAAACCCTGGCGCTGATGATGGTGGCCACGGTGATCTCGGTGCTGATCGGCATTCCCCTGGGGATTCTGTCGGCCCGCAGCAACCGCCTGCGTTCGGTGCTGATGCCGCTGCTGGACATCATGCAGACCATGCCCAGCTTCGTGTACCTGATCCCGGTGTTGATGCTGTTCGGCCTGGGCAAGGTCCCGGCGATTTTCGCCACGGTGATCTACGCCGCACCGCCGCTGATTCGTCTCACCGACCTGGGCATTCGCCAGGTGGACGGTGAAGTCATGGAAGCGATCAACGCCTTCGGTGCCAACCGCTGGCAGCAACTGTTCGGCGTGCAACTGCCGCTGGCCCTGCCGAGCATCATGGCCGGGATCAACCAGACCACCATGATGGCCCTGTCGATGGTGGTGATCGCCTCGATGATCGGCGCCCGTGGCCTGGGTGAAGATGTACTGGTGGGCATCCAGACCCTCAACGTTGGACGCGGCCTTGAAGCCGGTCTGGCGATCGTGATTCTTGCCGTGGTCATCGACCGCATTACGCAAGCCTATGGTCGTCCACGGCATGAGGCGAGCAAATGACTACTGTCAGCAAAATTGAAGTCAAAAACGTATTCAAGATTTTCGGCAACCGCTCCAAGGATGCACTGGCGTTGATTGGCCAGGGCAAGACCAAGGACGAGGTGCTGGCCGAGACTGGTTGCGTGGTGGGTGTGAACGACCTGTCCCTGAGCGTCGACACCGGTGAAATCTTCGTGATCATGGGGCTGTCGGGTTCCGGCAAGTCGACCCTGGTGCGTCACTTCAACCGGCTGATCGACCCTACCAGCGGTGCGATCCTGGTGGACGGTGAAGACATCCTGCAACTGGACATGGAAGCCTTGCGCCAATTCCGCCGGCACAAGATCAGCATGGTGTTCCAGAGCTTTGGCCTGCTGCCTCACAAGAGTGTGCTGGACAATGTTGCCTACGGCCTGAAAGTGCGTGGCGAAACCAGGCAAGTGTGCGCCGAGCGTGCGCTGCACTGGATCGAAACCGTGGGCCTCAAGGGCTATGAAAACAAATACCCGCATCAACTTTCCGGCGGCATGCGTCAGCGTGTAGGCCTGGCCCGGGCGCTGGCGGCCGACACTGACATCATCCTGATGGACGAGGCGTTCAGTGCGCTCGACCCGCTTATCCGTGCCGAGATGCAAGACCAGTTATTGGAGCTGCAAAAGACCCTGCACAAGACGATCGTGTTCATTACCCACGACCTCGATGAGGCGGTGCGCATCGGCAACCGCATTGCGATCCTCAAGGACGGCAAGCTGATCCAGGTCGGCACGCCCCGCGAGATTTTGCATTCACCGGCGGATGAGTACGTGAACCGGTTTGTCCAGCGGCGGGTGGCGGTGGTTTGATCCGATATTTGTGGTGGGTTGGCTGAGGCTATCGCAGGCAAGCCAGCTCCCACATTTGGAATGCGTTTCCCCTGTGGAAGCTGGCTCGCTTGCGATGAGGCCAGTGAAGCTGCACAACAATTGCGAATTTCATGAAGAGGTCAACGATGTCCCAGGCTGAAAAAATCATCATCGCCGACGCCCCGATGCGTTGGCAGGACGTGGTCGCCGTGGCTCGCCACGGTGCGATCCTCGAACTCTCGGGCCAGGCCTGGGCTCGCATCGACAATGCACAGGCCATCGTCCAGCGCATCGTCACCAGCGGCGAGCGCGCCTACGGCATCAACACCGGCCTGGGTGCCTTGTGCAACGTGTCGCTCAAGGACGAACAACTGAGCCGGCTGTCGCGCAATACCCTGCTCAGCCATGCCTGCGGCGTCGGTGCGCCACTGAGTGTGGAGCAAACCCGCGCGATCATTTGTGCGGCAATCATTAACTACAGCCACGGCAAATCCGGCTTGCATCCGCAGGTGGTGCATTCGCTGCTGGGGCTGCTCAACCATGGCATCACGCCGCAAGTGCCGTCCCAGGGGTCCGTGGGTTACCTGACCCACATGGCGCACATTGGCGTCGCCTTGCTCGGCGTCGGCGACGTCAGCTATCGGGGCCGTATCGTTCCCGCACACCAGGCGCTGGCTGAAGAAGGTTTGCAGCCGGTAGTGCTCGGTGCCAAGGACGGGCTGTGCCTGGTCAACGGCACGCCGTGCATGACCGGCCTCAGCAGCCTGGCCCTGGCCGATGCGCACCGCCTGCTGCAATGGGCCGATGTGATCGGTGCCATGAGCTTCGAAGGCCAGCGCGGCCAGATCGACGCCTTCGACGAAGAAATCATCGCGCTCAAGCCGCACCCAGGCATGCAGCAAGTGGGCATCAACCTGCGCGCGTTGCTGGACGGCAGCGAAGTGATCGCCAGCAGCAAAGGCATTCGTACCCAGGACGCCCTGAGCATCCGTTCGATTCCCCAGGTGCACGGCGCGGCCCGCGACCAACTGGAACACGCCACCCGGCAGATCGAAACCGAACTCAACGGCGCCACCGATAACCCGCTGGTGCTCGGCACGCCAGACAACTACCGCGTGGTGTCCCAGGCCAATCCCCACGGGCAGTCCGTGGCCCTGGCGGCAGACATGCTGGCCATCGCCATGGCCGAAATCGGCTCCATCGCCGAGCGTCGCCTGGACCGTCTGATCAACCCGCACGTCAGTGGTTTGCCGGCGTTCCTGGTGAGCAACCCCGGGGTCAACTCCGGGATGATGATCGTGCAGTACGTCGCCGCCTCGCTGTGCGGGCAAAACCGCCAGTTGGCGCAACCCGCGGTGCTCGACAACTTCGTCACCTCGGGCCTGCAGGAAGACCACCTGAGCATGGGCACCAACGCCGCGCTCAAGCTGTATTCGGTGCTGGAAAACGTCACCCAGATCCTCGCCATCGAGTACTTGCTGGCGGCCCAGGCGTTCGAGTTCCTCCAGGAGCAACGCTTCGGCGCCGGCACCGATGCCGCCTGGCGTTTGCTGCGCGAACACGTCCCGGCCTACGACCAGGACCGCTGGCTGGCGCCAGACATCGCAGCCACCGCCGCGTTGCTCAAGGACGCCGATTTACTGCAACGCACGCTACCGAATTTGCACTGACCTTTTCCCAACAATAACCAGCGTGCCAAGCCGACTGATCCTCTAAAAGAGCACAGCGGCGGATAACGGAAGCATCCGGAGCGACTGGTAGTTAACAACACTCTCAAAAGGAACATGAATGTGACTGCGCTAAACCTGATTCCAGGCCAACTGAGCCTTGCTCAACTGCGGGCCATCTACCAGCAGCCGGTAACCCTCAGTCTGGATGACAGCGCCTCGGCCCAGATCGAAGCCAGTGTCGCCTGTGTGGAGCAGATTCTCGCCGAGAACCGCACCGCCTACGGCATCAACACCGGTTTCGGCCTGCTGGCCTCGACCCGCATTGCCAGCGAAGACCTGGAAAACCTCCAGCGTTCCCTGGTGCTGTCCCACGCCGCCGGCGTCGGTGAGCCCATCAGCGATGCGCTGGTACGGCTGGTCATGGTGCTCAAGGTCAACAGCCTGAGCCGGGGTTTTTCCGGGATTCGCCGGCAGGTCATCGACGCGCTGATCGCCCTGATCAATGCCGAGGTCTACCCGCACATTCCGCTGAAAGGTTCGGTGGGCGCCTCCGGTGACCTGGCGCCATTGGCCCACATGTCGCTGGTGCTGCTGGGCGAAGGCAAGGCTCGCTACAAAGGCGAATGGCTGGAAGCTACCGAAGCGCTGAAAGTTGCCGGCCTGACGCCGCTGACCCTGGCGGCCAAGGAAGGCCTGGCGCTGCTCAACGGCACCCAGGTTTCCACCGCTTATGCATTGCGTGGGCTGTTCGAGGGCGAAGATCTGTTCGCCGGTGCCCTGGCCTGTGGCGCCCTGACGGTGGAAGCCGTGCTGGGTTCGCGCTCGCCGTTCGACGCACGCATTCACGCTGCCCGGGGCCAACGCGGCCAGATCGACTCTGCGGCCGCGTATCGCGCCCTGCTGGGTGAAAGCAGCGAAGTGTCGCAATCCCACGAAAACTGCGACAAGGTCCAGGACCCGTACTCCCTGCGTTGCCAGCCACAAGTCATGGGCGCCTGCCTGACCCAGTTCCGCCAGGCGGCCGAAGTGCTGGTGGTGGAAGCCAACGCTGTGTCGGATAACCCGCTGGTGTTTGCGGCTGAAGGTGACGTGATTTCCGGTGGCAACTTCCACGCCGAACCGGTGGCCATGGCGGCGGACAACATGGCGCTGGCCATCGCGGAAATCGGCTCCCTGAGCGAGCGTCGCATCTCGTTGATGATGGACAAGCACATGTCGCAACTGCCGCCTTTCCTGGTGGGCAATGGCGGTGTGAACTCCGGCTTCATGATCGCCCAGGTGACGGCGGCGGCATTGGCCAGCGAGAACAAGGCACTGGCGCATCCCCATAGCGTCGACAGCCTGCCGACGTCAGCCAACCAGGAAGACCACGTGTCGATGGCCCCGGCGGCGGGCAAGCGCCTGTGGGAAATGGCCGAGAACACCCGCGGTGTGCTGGCGGTGGAATGGTTGGCGGCTTGCCAGGGCCTGGACCTGCGCAATGGTTTGAAGACTTCGCCGGCGCTGGAAAAGGCGCGTGGGATCCTGCGCAGCAAAGTCGCGTTTTATGAGAAGGACCGCTTCTTTGCGCCGGACATCAATGCCGCCAGTGAGCTGCTGGCAACGCGTTGCCTGAACGAGCTGGTGCCGGCGAAGTTGTTGCCGAGCTTGTAAGAGCGACACCGATCCAGTGTGGGAGCTGTCGAGCCCCGGCGAGGCTGCGATGGCGCCGGAACAGGCAACACTTTCGTAGCCTGACCCACCGCTATCGCAGCCTCGCTGGGGCTCGACAGCTCCCACATTTGATCTTCTACAGATTCGAATTTTCTCAGGATAAAAATAATTAAGGACGAGAAATGCACCAGCAAGAAAAGACGTTAAAACGCGGGCTCTCCGCCCGACATATTCGCTTCATGGCCCTCGGTTCCGCGATCGGTACCGGGCTGTTCTACGGCTCTGCCTCCGCCATCCAGATGGCCGGCCCGGCCGTGCTCCTGGCCTACCTGATCGGCGGCGCCGCGGTGTTCATGGTCATGCGCGCCCTCGGCGAAATGGCCGTGCATAACCCGGTGTCCGGCTCCTTCGGCCAGTACGCCAGTACCTACCTGGGCCCGATGGCCGGCTTTATCCTCGGCTGGACCTACGCCTTTGAAATGATCATCGTCTGCCTCGCCGACGTCACCGCCTTCGGCATCTACATGGGCTTCTGGTTTCCCGAAGTCGCGCGCTGGGTCTGGGTGCTGGGCATCGTGTTGCTGATCGGCGGCCTGAACCTGTGCAACGTCAAAGTCTTTGGCGAAATGGAGTTCTGGCTGTCGCTGCTCAAGGTCGGTGCCATTGTCGCAATAATCCTCGGCGGCTTCGGCATCATGCTGTTCGGTATTCACTCGGCGGGCGAAGCACCCGCTACCGGCCTCAGCAACCTGTGGGCCCACGGTGGCTTCATGCCTAACGGCGTGGGTGGCTTGATCGCGTCCTTCGCGGTGGTGATGTTTGCGTTTGGCGGCATCGAAATCATCGGCATCACCGCCGGCGAAGCCAAGGACCCGCAGCGGGTGATCCCCAAGGCGATCAACGCCGTGCCGCTGCGTATCCTGCTGTTCTACGTGCTGACGTTGTTTGTGCTGATGGCGATCTACCCGTGGCCGCAGATCGGCAGCCAGGGCAGCCCGTTCGTGCAGATCTTCAGCAACCTGGGGATGGGCTCGGCGGCGACCATCCTTAACATCGTGGTGATCTCGGCCGCCGTCTCGGCCATCAACAGCGACATCTTCGGCGCCGGTCGCATGATGTATGGCCTGGCCCAGCAAGGGCAGGCGCCCAAGGGTTTTGCCCAACTGTCGAGCCAGGGCGTGCCGTGGATGACCGTAGTGGTGATGGGCGCCGCGTTGCTCGGCGGTGTGGTGCTCAATTACCTGATCCCGGAAAACGTGTTCCTGGTCATCGCCTCGATTGCGACCTTCGCCACGGTGTGGGTATGGCTGATGATCCTGGTCACCCAGGTGGCCATGCGTCGCTCGATGACCAGGGAACAGATTGCCGAGCTGAAATTCCCGGTGCCGTTCTGGCCCTACGCGCCAGCGGCCGCCATCGTGTTCATGCTGTTCATCTTCGGCGTGCTGGGTTACTTCCCGGACACCCAGGCCGCTCTTATGGTCGGCGCCGTGTGGATCGTCTTGCTGATCGTCGCCTATCTGCTGTGGGTCAAGCCCGCCGCCGGGCAAACGGCCAAGGTCCACTACGACCCGGCTTTGTCTCATCGATAACCTAATGGAGGCGTTGATGAAAACGCTTTGGCAACACTGCCACGTTGCAACCATGGCCCAGGGCAACTACTCGATCATCGAGGACGCCGCCATTGTTACCTCGGGCACGCTCATCGAGTGGATCGGCCCGCGCGCCGATCTGCCGGATGCGAACTACGCAACCACCCATGACCTGCAAGGGGCGTGGGTCACGCCCGGGCTGATCGACTGCCACACCCACACGGTGTTCGGCGGCAATCGCAGCGGCGAGTTCGAGCAGCGGCTGCAAGGCGTGAGCTACGCCGAGATCGCAGCGGCCGGTGGTGGTATTGCCAGCACCGTGCGCGCCACGCGTGCGGCGAGCGAAGATGAACTGTTTGCCAGCGGCCACAAGCGCCTGCGCAGTTTGCTGCGCGACGGTGTAACCACCGTCGAGATCAAGTCCGGCTACGGCCTGGACCTGGCCAGCGAGCGCAAGATTTTGCGGGTGATCCGTCGCCTCGGCGCCGAGTTGCCGGTCAGTGTGCGCAGCACCTGCCTGGCGGCGCATGCGTTGCCGCCGGAGTACGTGGACCGGGCCGATGCCTACATCGATCACATCTGCACCGAAATGCTCCCGGCGCTGGCAGCGGAAGGCCTGGTGGACGCGGTCGACGCCTTCTGTGAGTACCTGGCGTTCTCACCGGAGCAGGTGGAGCGCGTGTTCATCGCCGCCCGGAAACTTGGCTTGCCGGTAAAACTGCACGCCGAACAGTTGTCGTCCCTGCATGGCTCCAGCCTGGCGGCGCGGCACCAGGCGCTGTCGGCGGACCACCTGGAATTCATGACC
This sequence comes from Pseudomonas sp. Colony2, assembly GCF_019382755.1. Taxonomy (NCBI): domain Bacteria; kingdom Pseudomonadati; phylum Pseudomonadota; class Gammaproteobacteria; order Pseudomonadales; family Pseudomonadaceae; genus Pseudomonas; species Pseudomonas sp. Colony2. The sequence continues at coordinate 422,151 of NZ_CP080030.1, forward strand.
GAGGAAGACGCCATCGCCATGGCCGCTTCCGGCACCGTCGCGGTGCTGCTGCCGGGCGCGTTCTACTTCCTGCGGGAAACCCAGTTGCCGCCGATGGATGCCCTGCGCAAGCACGGCGTGAAGATCGCGATCGCCAGCGACCTCAACCCGGGCACCTCGCCGGCGTTGTCGGTGCGCTTGATGCTGAACATGGCCTGCACCCTGTTCCGCATGACCCCGGAAGAAGCCCTGGCCGGCGCCACGCAACACGCGGCCACCGCCCTGGGCCTGGGCAACAGCCATGGCTCGCTGGAAGTGGGCAAGGTCGCGGATTTTGTCGCCTGGCAGATTGATCGTCCCGCCGACCTGGCCTACTGGCTGGGTGGCGAGCTGGATAAACGCGTCGTGCGCCACGGCGTCGAAGTCACCGTTTAAGGAGTACCGCTGTGGATAAGGTTCTGAACTTCAAACGAGGCCGTGTGCCGCTGCTGATCAGCATGCCCCACGCGGGCCTGCGCCTGACGCCGGCGGTGCAAGCCGGGCTGATTCCCGAGGCGCAAAGCCTGCCGGACACCGACTGGCACATTCCCACGCTGTACGACTTCGCCGAAGCGCTGGGCGCCAGCACCCTGGCGGCGGAGTATTCGCGCTTTGTCATCGACCTGAACCGGCCTTCAGACGACAAGCCGCTGTACGTTGGCGCCACCACCGGCCTGTACCCGGCGACACTGTTTGATGGTGTGCCGCTGTTCCGCGAAGGCCTGGAACCGTCCAAGGCCGAGCGCGCCACGTACCTGGAGCAGGTGTGGACGCCGTATCACCGCACTCTGCAAAACGAACTGGCCCGGCTCAAGGCCGAGTTCGGTTATGCGCTGCTGTTTGATGCGCACTCGATCCGCTCGGTGATCCCGCACCTGTTCGAAGGCAAGCTGCCGGACTTCAACCTCGGCACCTTCAACGGCGCGGCCTGCGATCCGCAGCTGGCCAGCGAACTGGAAGCCATCTGTGCCGGCCACCCGCAGTACAGCCATGTGCTCAACGGGCGCTTCAAGGGCGGGCATATCACCCGTCACTACGGCAACCCGGCCGAGAACATCCACGCCGTGCAGCTGGAGTTGGGGCAGTGCACCTACATGGAAGAGTTTGAGCCCTTCCGTTATCGCGCCGACCTGGCCGAGCCGACGCGGGTGGTGTTGAAGGAACTGCTGGAAAGGTTCCTGGCGTGGGGCAAGCGGCATTACTCCTGAGTGGCGTCGCTGCTGAGATAGCCTTCGCGAGCAAGCCCGCTCCCACATTCGACCGTGCTTCTTCAGGAGGAACACGGTCGAATGTGGGAGCGGGCTTGCTCGCGAAGAGGCCCTCAACAGCAACACACCTCCCAAGTCGTCTGTGTGCAAATCCCTGTCGCCACAGTTCGCTTTGATCAAGGTCTCGCTGGGTAAGGTGTTGGGCACGGCGCGTCAGACGCCACTCCCACAATAAAAACTGCCGAGTGAGACCGCATCGATGAAAAGACTGTTCAACCGTTGTCTGTTGATTCTCACCGGCGCCGCACTCTTGAGCGCCAACGCGATGGCTGCCGACCCGGCCTCGTGCAAGGTCGTGCGCATGGGCGTGGTCAGCTGGACCGACGTGATCGCCACCAGCGGCATGGCCGATGTGCTGCTCAATGGCCTGGGCTATGACAGCAAGCAAACCAGCGCCGTGCAGCAAATCATCTTTGCCGGCATCCGCGACAAACGCCTGGATATCTTCCTCGGCTACTGGAAACCGGCGATGGACAACAACATCGCGCCATTCCTCGCGGCCAAGCAGGTCAAGGTGTTCGACAAGCCGAGCCTGTCCGACGCCCAAGCGACGCTGGCGGTGCCGCAGTACGTTGCCGACGCCGGCTTGAAAACCTTTGCCGACATTGCCCGCTTCAAGGACAAACTGGGCGGCAAGATCTATGGCATCGAGCCGGGCAGCGGTGCCAATACCGATATCCAGAAAATGATCGACAGCAATCGCTTTGGCCTCGGCGGCTTCAAGCTGGTGGCGTCCGGCGAGGCAGGCATGCTGGCGGCGGTGCAGCGGGCAGTGAATCGCAAGGAGTTCGTGGTGTTTGTCGGCTGGACCCCGCACCCGATGAACATCAACATGAAAATGGCGTACCTGACCGGCAGTGAAGATGTGTTCGGTGCCAACGAAGGCATGGCCACGGTCTCCACGGTGACGGCGCCGGATTACGCCGAGCGTTGCCCCAATGTGACACGCCTGCTGGAGAACCTGACCTACACCGCGGCCCAGGAAAGCCAGTTGATGGTGCCGATCATGGACCGCAAGACGCCGCAGGATGTGGCCAGACAGTGGTTGCGCGACAATCCCGAGGACTTGCAGCGCTGGCTGGCGGGTGTAACGACCCTGGATGGAAAAGACGGCGTGGCGGCGGTGCAGGCCAGCCTCAAGCCCTGAGCAAATGAAGATCAAAATGTGGGAGCGGGCTTGCTCGCGAATGCGGTGGGTCAGCCACACAAGTATTGACTGATACACCGCATTCGCGAGCAAGCCCGCTCCCACATTGGATTCGTGGCGGCTGTTAAATCCTTATCTTCAGGACGATCCTTCGATGTCCCATTACCCGATTTCCGCGCAGATGTGCGCCTTCGTCGAAAAAACCGAATCCTTCACCAGCGACGACACATCGCTGGCCGGATTGCGCCGAGGCTATGACCGCATGTGCCAGGCGTTCACCCCGGCGCGGCCTGAAGGGTTACAGGTGTCAGACGTTTCCCTGGGTGGCGTGGGCGTACGCATTTATCAACCGGCGACGCCAACCCCTGATAGCGGCTGGCCATGCATCCTTTATATGCACGGTGGCGGCTGGGTGGTCGGCGGCCTGGATTCCCATGACTTCATGTGTGCTGAGCTGGCCGGCTCACTGCAGGTGCTGGTCATCGCCATCGATTACCGCCTGGCACCCGAACACCCGTTTCCGGCCGCCTTTGAGGATTGCCGTGCGGTCTGGCAGGCGATCCAGGTGGGCGAAGCGCCCCAGCCGATCAACCTTCAGCGTCTGGTGGTGGCCGGTGACAGCGCCGGCGGTAACCTGGCGGCGGCCCTGTGCCTGGGCCTGCGGGATGACCATCAGCCGCAGCCCCTGGCGCAAGTCCTGATCTACCCCGGCCTGGGCGGCCCCGCCGACCTGCCGTCCCGCCGCGATTGCGTCGACGCGCCGTTGCTCAGTACCGCCGACACCGAGTGCTATCTCGCCCTTTACCTGCGTGGGCCGGGCAAGCCGTCGCCCTACGCCATGCCATTGCTGGCCGTGGATTTCAGCGGGTTGCCGCAGGCTTTGATCGCTGTCGCCCAGTTCGACCCGTTGCGGGACGACGGCATGCTCTACGCCGAACGCCTGCAAGGCGCCGGGGTGGCGGCCACGCTGTATCCCGGCAAAGGCCTGGTTCACGGCTGCCTGCGGGCCCGGGGCCAGGTGTTGGAGGTCGACCGGCTGTACGTTTATCTGCTGGACTACCTGCGTGGTGTTCTGCTGACACAGGTCTAGGTCCACGAGGACATGCTCATTGCACAATTCGGGTTTATGATGCCAGACGGCAAAATAATAGACGTCCCCCCAGGGATGAACTCGACCCCTTACGGAGCGCGCAATGCAGACTTTGTACCCGCAGATCAAACCCTACGCCCGGCACGATCTGGCCGTCGATGAAACCCACGTCCTGTACGTCGACGAAAGCGGTTCCCCGGAAGGCTTGCCCGTTGTGTTCATCCATGGCGGCCCCGGCGCCGGGTGTGATGCCAATAGCCGCTGCTATTTCGATCCTAATCTGTACCGAATTGTTACTTTTGATCAGCGTGGCTGCGGGCGCTCCACCCCACGGGCCAGCCTGGAAAACAACACCACCTGGGACCTGGTGGCCGACCTTGAGCGGATTCGCGAACACCTGGGCATCGAAAAATGGGTGCTGTTCGGCGGTTCCTGGGGCTCGACCCTGGCCCTGGCCTACGCGCAAACCCACCCGGAGCGTGTGCACGGCCTGATCGTGCGGGGCATTTTCCTGGCCCGCCCCCAGGACATTCAGTGGTTCTACCAGGCTGGCGCCAGCCGGCTGTTCCCCGATTACTGGCAGGACTACCTGGCGCCTATCCCGGCGGAGGAGCGGCACGACCTGCTCAGCGCCTACCACAAGCGCCTGACCGGCAACGACCAGATCGCCCAGATGCACGCCGCCAAGGCCTGGTCCACGTGGGAAGGGCGCATGTTGGGCCTGTGCCCGAACCCGCAATTGATCGAGCGTTTCTCCGAACCCCAGCGCGCCCTGTCGATTGCCCGTATCGAATGCCATTACTTCACCAATAACTCGTTCCTTGAACCTGACCAACTGATCCGCGACATGCACAAGATCGCCCACTTGCCTGGCGTAATCGTGCATGGCCGCTACGATATGATCTGCCCGCTGGACAATGCCTGGGAGCTGCATCAGGCCTGGCCCAACAGTGAGTTGCAGATCATCCGCGAGGCCGGCCATGCGGCTTCCGAACCCGGAATTACCGATGCGCTGGTGCGTGCGGCGAGTGAAATGGCACGGCGCCTGCTTGATTTGCCGCCTGAAGAAGCATGAAGGGCCTTTTGCAACGGGTGCGCGGCGCCCGGGTCGAGGTAGAAGGGCAGGTGGTCGGGGCGATAGACCAGGGTTTGCTGGTGCTGGTGGCTGTCGAGCCTTCGGATACGCAAGCCAGCGCCGACAAGCTGCTGCATAAGCTGCTTAACTATCGGGTGTTCAGCGACGACGAGGGCAAGATGAACCTGTCCTTGAAAGACATTGGCGGCGGTTTGCTGCTGGTGTCGCAGTTCACCCTGGCGGCAGACACCAAGAGTGGGCTGAGGCCGAGCTTCTCCACGGCGGCACCGCCGGCGTTGGGCGAGGCGCTTTTCGACTATCTGCTGTTACAAGCGCAACAATTGCATGGCACGGTAGCGGCAGGGCGTTTTGGCGCTGATATGCAGGTGCATTTGGTCAATGATGGGCCGGTCACCTTCCTGTTACAGACGTGAATGTACTGAAAACGACTTGTGATGCCCAAAAAACCGGGTTTTCGCTACAAATACTTCGCTGACCCTGATGCGTTGTTACGCGGGCTACTAGATAATCGCGCGCTACGGGGATCAGCGTTAATTGGTCCATTTTTGACTTAGGTAGAGACTTGTCCGATAGCCATTGGGGAATCATTTAGCCCCATGGGAGTCGGAACAATGCTCGCCAACCTGGCATATAGATAGCTGGCCGTTGGTTTTTTGATCTGTTTTCGGCGAGGGTTGCTCGTGATTGTTAGTCCCTGTAATGCACCAAAATTGTCTGCCAAACGGTTACGAAACGTACTGGTGACGGGCTCTGCCCTGTTTTGCCTGTTCGGCGCGGGTCAACTGTGGGCATTCAGTCTGGATGATGTGTCGGCCAAGGCAAAAGAGCTGGCCGGGCAGAAATACGAAGCTCCGCGCAGCAATTTGCCGAACGAATTCCGCGAAATGAAATTCGCTGATTACCAGAAAATTCGTTTCCGCAACGAAAAAGCCGAGTGGGCCGATCAGAACACCCCGTTCAAGCTGTCCTTCTACCACCAGGGTATGCATTTCGATACACCGGTGAAAATCAACGAAGTCACCGCCGACAGCGTTCAGGAAATCAAGTACGACCCGTCCCGCTTCGATTTCGGCGACGTCAAGTTTGATCCCAAATCCACCGAACAGCTGGGTTATGCCGGTTTCCGTGTGCTGTACCCGATCAACAAGGGTGACAAGCAAGACGAAATCATGACCATGCTCGGCGCCAGCTATTTCCGCGTCGTGGGCAAGGACCAGGTCTACGGCCTGTCTGCCCGCGGCATGGCGATCGACACCGCGTTGCCGTCCGGCGAAGAATTCCCGCGTTTCACCGAGTTCTGGATCGAACGTCCAAAACCGGGTGAGAAACAGCTGGTGATCTACGCCCTGCTGGATTCGCCGCGGGCCACCGGCGCTTATCGCCTGATCCTGCGCCCGGGTACCGACACCATCGTCGACGTCAAATCCCAGATGTACCTGCGTGACAAGGTCACCAAGCTGGGCATCGCCCCGCTGACCAGCATGTTCCTGTTCGGCGCCAACCAGCCGTCCAAGGTCCTCAACTACCGTCGCGAGCTGCACGATTCCAGCGGCCTGTCGATCCATGCCGGCAACGGCGAGTGGATCTGGCGCCCACTGAACAACCCCAAACACCTGTCGGTCAGCAACTTCACCGTGGAAAACCCGCGTGGTTTCGGCCTGCTGCAACGCGGCCGCAACTTCAGCCACTACGAAGACCTCGACGACAACTACGACAAGCGCCCAAGCGCCTGGATCGAGCCTGAAGGCGATTGGGGCAAGGGCTCCGTCGACCTGGTAGAGATTCCGACCGCCGATGAAACCAACGACAACATCGTTGCGTTCTGGAGCCCGGAAACACTGCCGGAGCCAGGCAAGCCGCTGGACGTTGCCTACCGCCTGCACTGGACATTGCAAGACGCCGAGTTCCATTCGCCGGAAAGCGCCTGGGTCAAGCAGACCCTGCGTTCCACCGGCGACGTCAAGCAATCCAACCTGATCCGTCAGCCAGACGGCAGCGTGGCTTACCTGGTGGACTTCGAGGGCCCGTCCCTGAAGAAACTGCCAGCTGACGCACCGGTTCGCAGCCAGGTCAGCGTGGGCGACAACGCAGAAATCGTTGAAAACAGCGTGCGCTACAACCCGCACACCCAAGGCTGGCGCTTGACCCTGCGCATGAAGATCAAGGACGCAGGCAAGCCGACTGAAATGCGCGCTGCTCTGGTTCAGGACATCGTGCAGCCGGAACCGGAGAAGGTTTCGACCCAAGTGTTGAAAGCCGACAAGGTCCTGGCCAAGCAGCACGAGAAAGCGGCCAAGAAAGACGCCAAGGACAAGGACGCCAAGCAGCCGGAAGCGGCTGCCCCAGCCACACCACTCCCTACCCAGGATCAGGCCAAGACAGAGCAAGTCCTGACCGAAACCTGGAGCTATCAGTTGCCTGCCGATGAGTAATTCTCAAGTCCAGCCAGAGACTCTTGCCGAGTACCTGGCGCATCTACCGATGACCGATGAGCAGCGCGCCGAACTGGCGGGCTGCGAGTCCTTCAGTGAATTGCACAAGCGCCTGTCATCGTCCACGTTCGACGCACCTGCCGACGCTGCCCAGGCATCGGTAGGCGCCCGGCTGACCCTCAACACTGCCGAAGAGCTGCAAGACGCCGAAATGCTGGTGCTCGACGCCAGCGGCCGGGTTTGTCTCAAGGCCACGCCGCCGATCCGTCGGACCAAGGTCGTGCCTGAGCCGTGGCGCACCAATATCCTGGTGCGTGGCTGGCGCCGCCTGACCGGCCGCACCAATCCACCGGCCCCGCCGAAGGATGAGCGCGTACTGCCGGCCGCCCGCTGGCGCACCGTCGGTTCGATCCGTCGCTATATCCTGCTGGTGCTGATGCTCGGCCAGACGATCGTTGCCGGCTGGTACATGAAAGGCATCATGCCGTACCAGGGCTGGTCCTTCGTCGACTTTGACGAGATCCGCAACCAGACCCTGCTGCAAACCGCGACCCAGGTACTGCCTTACGCCCTGCAAACCAGCATCCTGGTGCTGTTCGGGATTCTGTTCTGCTGGGTCTCGGCCGGTTTCTGGACCGCGCTGATGGGCTTCCTGGAACTGCTGACCGGTCACGATAAATACCGTATCTCCGGTAAAAGTGCCGGTGACGAGCCGATTCCGAAAGACGCCCGCACCGCCCTGGTCATGCCGATCTGCAACGAAGACGTGCCCCGGGTATTTGCCGGCCTGCGCGCGACGTTCGAATCGGTGGCTGCCACCGGTGACCTGGACCGTTTCGACTTCTTCGTCCTCAGCGACAGCAACGAGGCCGACATCTGCATCGCCGAGCAGCAAGCCTGGCTCGACGTGTGCCGCGAAGCCGGTGGCTTCGGCAAGATCTTCTATCGCCGCCGTCGCCGTCGCGTCAAACGCAAGAGCGGCAACCTCGACGACTTCTGCCGTCGCTGGGGCGGTGACTACAAGTACATGGTGGTGCTCGACGCCGACAGCGTGATGAGCGGCGAATGCCTGACCAGCCTGGTGCGCCTGATGGAAGCCACGCCGGATGCCGGGATTATCCAGACCGCGCCACGTGCGTCGGGCATGGATACCCTGTATGCGCGCATGCAGCAGTTCGCCACCCGGGTGTACGGCCCGCTGTTTACCGCCGGTCTGCACTTCTGGCAGCTGGGTGAATCCCACTACTGGGGTCACAACGCGATCATCCGCATGAAGCCGTTTATCGAGCACTGCGCCCTGGCGCCGTTGCCGGGTAAAGGTGCGTTTGCCGGTGCGATTCTTTCCCACGACTTCGTTGAAGCTGCGCTGATGCGCCGTGCCGGCTGGGGCGTGTGGATTGCCTACGATTTGCCGGGCAGCTACGAAGAGCTGCCGCCGAACCTGCTGGACGAACTCAAGCGTGACCGTCGCTGGTGCCACGGCAACCTGATGAACTTCCGCCTGTTTTTGGTAAAAGGCATGCACCCGGTGCACCGTGCGGTGTTCCTCACCGGCGTGATGTCGTACCTGTCGGCACCGTTGTGGTTCTTCTTCCTGGTGCTGTCCACGGCTTTGCTGGCGGTCAACACACTGATGGAGCCGCAATACTTCATGGCGCCGCGCCAGTTGTATCCGTTGTGGCCACAATGGCATCCGGACAAGGCGGTGGCGCTGTTCTCCACCACCATCGTGCTGCTGTTCCTGCCTAAATTGCTGAGCATCATCCTGATCTGGGCCAAGGGCGCGAAAGAGTTCGGCGGCAAGTTCAAGGTGACCCTGTCGATGCTGCTGGAGATGCTGTTCTCCATGTTGCTGGCGCCGGTGCGGATGATTTTCCACACCCGTTTCGTACTGGCCGCGTTCCTCGGCTGGGCGGCGACCTGGAACTCGCCACAGCGTGACGACGACTCCACGCCATGGAGCGAGGCAGTCAAGCGCCACGGTCCGCAGACCCTGCTCGGCTTCTTCTGGGCGCTGCTGGTGGTGTGGTTGAACCCAAGCTTCCTGTGGTGGCTGGTGCCGATCGTCGGTTCGCTGATGCTGTCGATTCCGGTGTCGGTGATTTCCAGCCGGGTCAAATTGGGCCTCAAGTCTCGCGACGAGAGCCTGTTCCTGATCCCCGAGGAATACAATCCGCCCCAGGCGCTGTTGTCGACCGACAAGTACACCCACGAAAACCGTTGGCATGCGCTCAATGACGGTTTTGTGCGGGCGGTGGTCGATCCGCAGCAGAACGCCCTGGCGTGCGCCTTGGCAACTTCCCGTCACGGGCAGGCGGAGCCGATTGAGTGGCTGCGTGTTGACCGGGTTCGCCACGCGTTGAAAGTCGGCCCGGCCGGCCTCAACAACGGTGAACGCCTGGCCTTGCTCAGCGACCCGGTCGCCCTGGCACGCTTGCACGAGCAGGTCTGGAGCGAAGGCCACGCCGAGTGGCTGAGCGCCTGGCGCGAATCGGTCAAGGCCGATCCGCATGCGCCATTGCTGCCATTGAAGCCGCTGTCGTCCCAGGCTCAACCGGCCTGATTCCGACGCCCCCGAGGTGCCACCTCGGGGGCGTTTGCGATAACCGTCCTACGTTGTTTTTCCCTTCTGCTGTATCGCGCTAACTCCTTGTTATTTCGAAACAAAAGACCCTTCTCCGAGGCATATTGCCGTGCCTGCGAGTGGGTTAGCATCGCCCCCCAAATCTGACTCGAAGCCTGCGGCTTACGCGATCTTGCGCGTGGCCGGGTGTGGGAGTGTTTAATGGAACAGGGGCTTTTTTCATGATCAAAAGGTATTTGTCGATGCTGCTGCTCGGCATCGTCACATTTTCCCACGGTTACCTGGCGCATGCCGGAGCCATAGATGAGGCCGTTCGGAGGGGGGTGTTGAAAGTCGGCACCAATCCGGCCTACGTGCCCTTTGAGATGACCGACAAGAAAGGCCGGATCGTCGGGTTTGAAATTGACCTGCTTCGGGAGATGAGCAAGGCGCTGGGGGTCAAGCTGGAGCTGGTTTCGGTACCGTATATCGACCTGATTCCCGGCCTGCTGGCCAGCCGGTTCGACCTGATCGGCAGCGGCATGACTGTCACGCAGGAGCGCAACCTGACCCTCAATTTCAGCGACTCGTTCATCATCGTCGGCCAGACCGTGCTGCTGAACCCTCAGTTGGCCGACAAGGTCCAGAGCATCGAGGACTTGAACGAGGCCGGTTACCGGATCGTGGCCGCCGAAGGCACCACAGGCGAGGCGGCGGCGAAAAGGTTTCTCGGCACTGCACGGCTGCGCAGTTTTCCAACACCTGAAGAAGGCGTGCGCCAGGTGGTGGAGGGCAAGGCCGATGCGTTTATCCATGATGCGCCGTATAACCTGATCGCCATTACCAAGCCCCAGAACAGTGCGCTGTTGGCGCTGGAGCAACCCTTCACCTACGAGCCCCTGGCGTTCGGCTTGAAAAAGGGCGATTACGACAGCCTCAACTGGATCAATCATTTCCTCAACCAGGTGGCCCAGGACGGCACCTACGATCGGCTGCATGACAAGTGGTTCAAGGACTCGGGCTGGATGGCGGAAGTGGGCTGGTAGTCATAACTGCTTACACATCAAGCAATTGGCTGGGCCGTGGGTCGAGGTGTCTAGCCATGCCTTTCTCTGCACGGTTGTGGGGCTTTTCTGTCATACCTTGGCAACAAATCCCGGCGAAACCTTTGTACCCGGCGGTGAGTGAGTTAGGATCGCACCCCGAAATGGTGCAGCCCTTTTGCGCGCCGACCTCACAAGAAAATGAGTTCAGGGGACTTGATGATGAAAAAGTATCTTTCGATGCTGCTGCTGGGTGTCACCGCACTGGTGGCGGTCAACGCGGCACATGCCGGCGCCATCGATGATGCGGTCAAGCGCGGTACGCTGAAAGTCGGCATGGACCCGACTTACATGCCGTTCCAGATGACCAACAAACGCGGTGAAATCATCGGCTTTGAAGTCGACATCCTCAAGGCCATGGCCAAGTCGATGGGCGTGAAGTTCGAGCCGATTTCCACCGGTTACGACGGCATCATCCCGGCCCTGTTGACCGACAAGTTCGACATGATCGGCAGCGGCATGACCCTGACTCAGGAACGCAACCTGCGCCTGAACTTCAGCGAACCGTTCATCGTGGTCGGCCAGACCCTGCTGATCCGCAAGGAGCTGGAGGGCACCATCAAGTCCTACAAAGACCTGAATGACGAGAAATACCGCCTGACCTCCAAGCTCGGCACCACCGGCGAGATGGTGGCCAAGAAGCTGATCTCCAAAGCCAAGTACCACGGCTATGACAACGAGCAGGAAGCTGTTCTGGACGTGGTCAACGGCAAGGCTGACGCCTTCGTCTATGACGCCCCGTACAACGTGGTGGCCGTGAACAAGGTCGGCGCCGGCAAACTGGTGTTCCTTGATCAGCCGTTCACCTTTGAACCCCTGGCGTTCGGCCTGAAGAAGGGCGACTACGACAGCATCAACTTCATCAACAACTTCCTGCACCAGATCCGCAACGACGGCACCTACGATCGCATCCATGACAAGTGGTTCAAGAGCTCTGAGTGGCTCAAGGACATGGAATAA
>NZ_CP080030.1:433936-439817 GCF_019382755.1 Pseudomonas sp. Colony2
ACATATCCCGGAACCCGTAATGAAACAGAAAAAAGCCCAATGGCCCTGGCACCTGCTGACGGTGCTGGTGCTGGTCGGCCTGGCCGGCGCGTTGTATTACGCCACCTCGCTGATGTCCTACGAATGGCGCTGGAACCGCGTGCCGCAGTACTTCGTCTACCAGGCCGAAGAATCCCAGCGTGCGTCGGACATTTCCACCGTCAGCGAGTTGGTACGCAAGGGCGATGTGGCTGACGTCACCCTGCGTAATGACGAGGGCAACGAACAGCACCTGACCGTGGCCGAGAACAGTCTGCAAGTGGCCAAGGGCGATGACGTGGCCGAGGGCGATGTGGTCGGCGTCACCCGGCATTGGGCTGCGGGCCCTCTGCTGTGGGGCTTGTGGACTACGTTGTGGCTATCGGTGGTGTCCGGGGTGCTGGGACTGTTGATCGGCCTGGCGACCGGATTGTGTCGCCTGTCGAACAACCCGACTTTACGCGATCTGTCGACGATCTACGTCGAACTGGTACGCGGTACGCCGTTGTTGGTGCAGATCTTCATTTTCTATTTCTTTATCGGCACGGTGCTCAACCTGTCCCGGGAATTCGCCGGGATCGCCGCGCTGTCACTGTTTACCGGCGCGTATGTGGCGGAAATCATCCGTGCCGGCGTGCAGTCGATTGCCCGTGGGCAGAATGAGGCGGCACGTTCCCTGGGGCTCAGTGCCGGTCAGTCGATGCGCCACGTGGTGTTGCCGCAAGCTTTCAAGCGCGTGCTGCCGCCCCTGGCCGGGCAATTTATCAGCTTGGTCAAGGACACATCCCTGGTGTCGGTGATCGCGATTACCGAGCTGCTCAAAAGCGGCCGCGAGGTCATCACCACCTCGTTCTCGCCATTCGAAATCCTGTTCTGCGTCGCAGGCCTGTACCTGCTGATCAACCTGCCGCTGTCGAAAATCGCCAGCCGGCTTGAGCGGAGGCTCGCGCAAAGTGATTGAAGTCCGCGATCTGGTAAAAGTCTTCGACACCCGTGGCCACGTCGTACGCGCGGTGGACAACGTGACCACCCAAGTGGCCAGGGGTGAAGTGCTGGTGGTGATCGGCCCGTCCGGTTCCGGCAAGTCGACGTTCCTGCGCTGCCTTAACGGCCTGGAGGAATTCGATTCCGGCTCGGTAAGCATCGACGGCCTGCAACTGGCAGACCCGAAGACCGACGTGAACGCCTACCGCCGTGAAGTCGGCATGGTGTTCCAGCACTTCAACCTGTTCCCCCACATGACCGTGCTGGAAAACCTCTGCCTGGCGCAAAAAGTCGTGCGCAAGCGCGGCAAGAAAGAGCGCGAGGCCAAGGCCCTGGCGCTCCTGGAGAAAGTCGGCATTGCCCAGAAAGCCCACGAGTTCCCGTCGCGGCTTTCCGGTGGCCAGCAGCAACGCGTCGCGATTGCCCGCGCGCTGGCGATGGAGCCCAAGGTGATGCTGTTTGACGAGCCCACCTCGGCGCTGGACCCGGAAATGGTCGGCGAAGTGCTGGACGTGATGAAGACCCTGGCCCTGGAAGGCATGACCATGGTCTGCGTCACCCATGAAATGGGCTTTGCCCGGGAAGTGGCTGATCGCGTGCTGTTCTTCGATCACGGCAAACTGTTGGAGGACGCCGCCCCGGCGCAATTCTTCGATGCGCCGAAGGACCCTCGCGCCCAAGCCTTCCTGCGCCAGGTTCTCTAAATGCGTGGGAATGCTTCTTGTGGCGAGGGAGCTTGCTCCCGCTGGGCTGCGTAGCGGCTCCCAAAAAAGATAGGAGCGCTGCGCACTCCAGCGGGAGCAAGCTCCCTCGCCACAGGTTGGGTTCTTTCAGACCTTGAACTTGCCCACCCACACCTGCAAATCCGCCCCCAGGCGGGCCAGTTCGACACTGGCCGCCGCAGTGTCCTGACTCGCGGCCCAGGTCTGTTCCGATACATCCTTGACCTTCAACACGCTGCGGTTGATCTCCTCGGCGACTGCGGTTTGTTCCTCGGCGGCAGCGGCAATTTGCGGGTTCATCTCCTGAATCACTGACACGGTACGGGTGATGCCAGCCAGCGCCTCTCCTGCGCGGCGGGTCAGTTGCACACTGTTGTCGGTGAGGCTGCGACTGTTGTCCATAATGTCCGCGACCTGCTGCGTGCCCCGGTGCAGGCCGCTGATCAACTCCTCGATTTCCTCGGCCGACTGCTGGGTACGCTGCGCCAGGCTGCGCACTTCATCGGCGACCACGGCAAAGCCTCTGCCAGCCTCGCCGGCGCGAGCCGCCTCAATCGCGGCGTTGAGGGCCAGCAAGTTGGTCTGTTCCGATACCGACTTGATCACTTCCAGCACGCTGCCGATCTTCCGGCTTTCCTGTTGCAGGCCTTGCATGGCCTGGCTTGAACGAGCCATCTCCTGAGCCAGGTGCTCGATGTGGGTAATGGCCTCAGCCACCACCTGATCGCCCTGGCCCGCCTGCCGGTCGGCCTCGGCAGCAGCCAGCGACGCTTGCTCGGCATGGCGCGCAACTTCCTGGGAGGTGGCGAGCATCTCGTTCATGGCGGTGGCCACCTGTTCGGTTTCCTGCTTCTGGCCGTCGACCCCGTCGCGGGTTTGCTCGGTGACCGCCGAGAGTTGCTCGGCGGCGCTGGCGATCTGCTGGGCGCTGTCGCCGATGCCGCTGATCAAGCCCCGCAGGTTGAGGGTCATTTGCCCGATGCTGCGCTGCAACTGCCCCAGTTCATCCTGGCGCGAGGCCTGGATGTCGTGGCTCAGGTCACCTTCGGCAATCCGGTTGGCCACGGACAGGGCCTGGCGCAGCGGCGCGACGATCTGGCCGGCGATCAACCAGGCGGCCACGACGCCGAGCAACAGCGCCGCTGCAGTAACGTTGAGCAGCAGGGTGCGGGCGAGGCTGGCTTCGTTGTCACGCTTGGCGGTCTGGTCCTGGCTCAGCAGGTCGCTTTCCGTGAGCAATTGATCCAGCCACTGTTCAAGCTGGTTCTGGGTGGTTTCGGCGCTGAGTTGGGCGTCCTTGAGGCGTGTCAGGTGAGTCCGAAAATCGAGCAGGACTTTTTTCAGGGCGCTGGCGTCAACCGGCAGCGCGCCTACCGCCGCCTGGGCGCCATCCAGGGCCAGTAGCGCATCACCCACGCCCTTGGCATAGGCGTCCAATGACGCAGCGGCCCAGGCGGGGCTCTGGGCGCGGTCTTCGGCTTGTTCCAGGGCCTGGCGCAATTGTTCCACGGCATCGAGGGCCTTTTCATCGTCTTGATTGGGCAGGTTGCTCGACAGTTCAGAGAGGCTGTCACTGCTCTGGACTGAGCTGCGCTTGAGCTGTTCACGGGCGTTTTCACGTTGCTTGATCAGCCCCTCCAGGCCGCTTAAGGCGGTCTTGAAACTGGTGACGAAGCGTCGGCTTTCCTGCAGCTGTTGTTGGTTGACCGGGTCGGTAAATCGCGGGGAAAGATCCACCAGGAACTGGTCGATCTTGTCCATATGCAGCTCTATTTTGGACAGGCTGGCCGGGTCGTTCAGGGTGCGATAGACGATGCGATCAGCGCGCAACTCTTCGCCGACGACTGCCAATTGCGAGAGCAGCGTGAGTTTTTGGGAGCGCTCGAGGGATGCGCTCAAGGCTTGCCAACCGGTAGAGGCGATGATCAGGCTGAGGCTGAGCACCAGGCCAAAGCCCAGGGCAAGTTTGAGGCTGATGCTGATGTTTCCGAGCAGGCGGGTCAGTGGACGAAACATGGTGAACCTCCAACGAATCAAAAGGAGCGTCTCAAGCGTCCGGCCAACAATGGTCAGGGGAGTTGAAACGCTACTTTTATTCGGCGCCAGGTGTGTGATCCACGACCTGAAAAACGCGTAGGAAATTTCACATATTGTCGGAGCGGCGGCCCTGATGGCCGCCGCAAGCGGGTCAGACCTTGAAGCGACCTACCAGGCTTTGCAGGTAAACCCCCAGGCGCGCCAGCTCGGCACTGGAAGCCGCGGTTTCTTCGCTGGCCGCCGAGGTTTGTTCGGAAACGTCCCGCACGTTGAGCACGCTGCGGTTGATTTCTTCGGCCACGGCGCTTTGCTGCTCGGCGGCGGTGGCGATCTGCTGGTTCATCGCCTGGATCGCCGAGACGGTACGGGTGATGTTCTCCAGGGCATTGCCGGCCCGACGGGTTAGCTCGACGCTGCTGTCGGTCAGGCCGCGACTGTTGTCCATGATGGTTGCCACCTGCTGGGTGCCGCTTTGCAGGCCGACGATCAACTCTTCGATTTCCTCGGTGGACTTCTGCGTCCGCTGGGCCAGGCTGCGCACTTCATCGGCAACCACCGCAAAACCGCGTCCGGCTTCACCGGCGCGCGCCGCTTCAATCGCTGCGTTAAGGGCCAGCAGGTTGGTTTGCTGGGCCACCGACTTGATGACGTCCAGGACACTGCCGATCTTGTCGCTCTCACGCTTGAGATGGCCCATGGCTTCGGTGGAGTTGCCCACCTCGCTGGCCAGGCGCTCGATCTGGGCGATGGCCTCACCAACCACCTTGTCGCCTTCACGGGCCTGCTGGTCGGCGGCTACGGCGGCTTCCGAGGCTTCTTCAGCGTTACGGGCGACTTCCTGCACGGTGGCGGCCATTTCGTTCATGGCGGTGGCGACCTGGTCGGTCTCGACCTTCTGGCTGTTGACCCCGGCGCTGGTCTGCTCGGTAACGGCCGATAGCTGCTCGGCGGCACTGGCGATCTGGGTGACGCCGTCGCTGATACCGCCAATCAGCTCCCGCAGGCCCACGGTCATGCTTTGCATCGACCGTTGCAGTTGCCCCAGTTCATCCTGGCGCTGGGAGATCAGGTTGTGGCTCAGGTCGCCGGACGCCACGCGCTCGGCGACTTTGAGGGTCTGGTTCAGTGGAATCACGATCTGCCGGGTAATGGCCCAGGCGGCGAGTACACCAAACGCCAGCGCGAGGGCGGTGGCCAGTAACAGCAGGTTCTTGGCGTGGGCGGCATCGGTATCACGCACCACGGTTTGCGAAGTGGTGAGTTTGTTACTGCGATCGAGCAGGATATCGCCCTGCTCGCCCATGATTTTCATCGCGGCGGCACTGGCCACCTGGGAGTCGCGGTACTGGCTCACCGCGGCGCGGTAGGCCTGCAGCGAAACGCTGGCCTCTTGCAGGTTGGCCCGGTATTGCTCGGGCAACGGGTCGTTGAGGTCGGTGATTTTCTTCAGGGCGTTGTCGATGGCATCCAGCGCCGGCTGTTCGGCCTCGACCTTGCCGCTGTAGGTGTAGCCGCGCACCTGGAAGCGCGCTTGCTGGATCAGTTTGCTCAGGTCGACCACGCTGTTGAACAGGGTGACGCTGTCGCCTTGCAGCAGGGATTTTTCCACTTCGTTGATTTTTGCGACGGCGTTGTCGGCGGTATCGCCCAGTTTGCTGCGGGCGCCTTCACGCTTGAGGCCGGCCTGCACCATGGCGCCGAAGGCTTTTTTGTATTGGCCCAAGGCATCCTGTTGCTGCTCTACCACGAGCTTGTCGTCGGGTTGCTCGATCAGGTCTGCGGCGGTTTTCAGGCCACTGTCCAGCTGGGTGATCAGGTCGTTGACCGCGCTGGTGCCTTGTTCGCCACGGCGCATTTCGAAGTCCAGTCGCGCCAGGCGCAGGTCCTTGGTCAGCCCGTTGAGGCTGGAGATGTAGCCCAGCTTGTCGCCACGGCTGATCACGCCGCTGAGGCCGGTCCAGCCGGTGAAGGTGATCAATAGGGTCAGGACCAATACCAGGCCGAAGCCTATGCTCAGCTTGCGGTTGACGCTGACATTCCCCAGTTTCTCGGCTAACCAACGATACATGCTGCGAACTCCCCTGGAACAAGGCTTGGACTTATTCAGAGCGTATCGGCAG
>NZ_CP080030.1:439958-501474 GCF_019382755.1 Pseudomonas sp. Colony2
GAGCAGCGCGGTGACGGCGGTTTCGACTCTCAGGATGCGCGCGCCGAGTTGCACCGGCTGCAACCCGGCCTTGGCCAGCAGGTCCACCTCGTAGGGAATCCAGCCGCCTTCCGGCCCGATCGCCAGGGTGACCGGCTCATCCAGCCCGCGAGGGCAGGGCGGATAGTCGCCAGGGTGACCAATCAGGCCGAGGGTGCCTTGCGCCATGGCGGGCAGGCGGTCTTCGACGAATGGCTTGAAGCGCTTTTCGATCACGATCTCGGGCAGCACCGTGTCCCGGGCCTGTTCCAGGCCGAGGATCAATTGCTCGCGAATCGCTTCCGGCTCCAGGAACGGCGTCTGCCAGAAGCTCTTTTCCACGCGATAGCTGTTCACCAGCACCACCCGCGGCACGCCCATGGACGCCACGGTTTGCAGCACCCGGCGGAGCATTTTCGGGCGGGGCAGGGCCAGCAGCAGGGTCAGGGGCAGTTTGGCCGGCGGCGGCTGGTCGAAGGTCACTTCCAACTCGGCTTCCCGGGCTTCCAGGCGCAGCAACTGCGCGTTGCCCATCAAGCCGCCAATCCGTCCGACCCGCAGGCTGTCGCCTACGGCGGCACGGTGGACTTCCTGCATATGCACCAGGCGCCGATCACGCAGCACCACCCGGTCGGCCGCGATAAAGTCGGCCTCCTCAAGCAGCAGCAGGTTCACGGCTGGGTCGCTGGCGGCTGGTCGTCGTCGGCGGGTTGGTCATCCGGGTGATCGCCACGCTTGCTCACCAGGCTGCCGAACAGAATGCCAATCTCGAACAGCATCCACATGGGTACGGCCAGCAGGGTCTGGGAGAAGATGTCCGGCGGGGTCAGGATCATGCCRACCACRAAGCAGCCKATGAYCACGTACGGRCGRATCTTCTTCAKGTAYTTGACGTCKACSAYGCCGATCCACACCAGCAGCACCACGGCCACCGGGATTTCGAACGCCACGCCGAAGGCGAAGAACAGCGTCATCACGAAGTCGAGGTAGCTGGTGATGTCGGTCATCATCTCTACGCCGGCCGGGGTGGCGGCGGCGAAGAACTTGAAGATCAGCGGGAACACCAGGAAGTAGGCAAAAGCCATCCCGGTGTAGAACAGCAGGATGCTCGACACCAGCAGCGGCACGGCGATGCGTTTTTCATGCTTGTACAGGCCCGGCGCGATAAAGCCCCAGATCTGATGCAGGATCACCGGGATCGCCAGGAACAGCGAAACCATCATCGTCAGCTTCAACGGCGTGAGGAACGGCGATGACACGTCGGTGGCGATCATCGTCGCGCCGGCCGGCAGGTAATTGCGCAGCGGCGTGGAGACGAAGGTGTAGATCTGCTGGGTGAAGGCAAACAGCCCGGCAAAGATGATGAAGATCGCCGCGACACAGCGCAGCAGGCGGGTGCGCAACTCGGTGAGGTGCGAGACCAGTGGCATGTGCTGGTCGGTTTCCGGTTTATCAGCGCTCATGGGGCTCGCGGCGGCAATGTAGGGTCGTGGGGCGCGGGCGACACGGCAGGTGTCGGCGCGGGTTCGGTCGGGGTCACGGGCGCAGTGGGCGCAGGCCCGACGGCGTGCACGGGTTCAGCGACCGGTGCAGACGCGGGTGCGGCGGGCGGAGCAATCGAATGCTCGGCCACAGGCTCGACCGGCTTGGGCGTTTCCTGCACCGGCGAGAGAATCTTCCGTGCCTCCTGCTCCAACGACAGAATGTGTTCGTTGTGCAGTTGCCGGCGAATCTCGTCGGCGCCGATTTCCCGTTCAACTTCCTGTTTGATGGCGTTGAAACTGCGTTTCAGGCGCCCGATCCACAGGCCGGCCGTGCGCGCGGCACCGGGCAGGCGTTCCGGCCCCAGTACCAGCAGGGCCACGAGGCCGACGAGCAGCAGTTCAGAGAAGCTGATACCAAACATTATTCAGTACTCACGAGTCTTTTTGGTTCTGCTCTTTGACGTGCTCGGCCTGCACGTCGAAGGTGCGACGTTCAGTGATCGGCTGAGTGGCCTGCGGGTGTACAGGCTGCGCCGGTGGCACCGGATTGACGGCCGGGTCGGCAGGCTTTTCGTCGTCGTTCATGGCYTTGCGAAASCCCTTGATCGAYTCACCGACRTCGGTRCCSAGGKTYTTSAGTTTCTTGGTGCCGAAMACCARYACRACSACCACMAGAATGACGATCCAGTGTTTCCAGTCAAAAATGCCCATGCTGCAATTCCTCTGTAAAAGTTGGTCAGACGGACGGGCGCGAGGCCTTTTCGGCATGCCCGGACAAGCCGAAGCGACGGTCCAGTTCATCAAGCACTGCCTGTGGATGCTGCCCCAGTTGGGCGAGCATGACCAGACTGTGGAACCACAAGTCGGCAGTTTCGTAGATCACGTCGCTGCAGTCGCCGCTGATTTGCGCGTCCTTGGCCGCAATAATCGTCTCGACGGCTTCTTCGCCGAGTTTTTCCAGGATCTTGTTCAGACCCTTGTGGTACAGGCTGGCGACGTAGGAGCTGTCGGCGTCCGCGCCTTTGCGGTCTTCCAGCACCTGGGCCACACGGTTGAGGGTATCGCTCATGTTCAGTGTCCTGGCGAATAGATAGCGTGCGGGTCTTTGAGCACGGGCTCGACGGTCTTCCACTCGCCGTTCTGGAACACGCGGTAGAAGCAGCTGTGACGGCCGGTGTGACAGGCGATATCGCCGATCTGCTCGACCTTGAGGATCACCACATCGGCATCGCAGTCGATGCGCATCTCATGCAGGGTTTGCACGTGCCCGGACTCTTCGCCCTTGCGCCACAGTTTGCCACGGGAACGTGACCAGTAGATGGCGCGGTTCTCGGCGGCGGTCAGGCTCAGGGCCTCGCGGTTCATCCAGGCCATCATCAGCACGCGCCCGGTCTTGTAGTCCTGGGCAATGGCCGGCACCAGGCCGTCACTGTCCCACTTGATCTCGTCCAGCCAGTCTTTCATTTTCGGCTCCGGCAATTTGCGACAGTGTATAACCGGATTGGCTATCGACGCACGATCAGATACACGCCCACCGCGACCATGATGCCGGCCGGCCAGTGGCCCAGTTCGTTCAGCGGCCCGCCGGCGGCCAGTATCGTACCGCCCACCAGGTGCGCGGCACCCAGCAGGCGCAGGAACCAGTCGTCCTTGCGCTTGTGCCACGGCGGTGCCGGGTCCTGGGCGTGGGGCTGGGACATGCGCTCCAGCAGGTCGCGGGTCATGTTGGCCAGGTGCGGCAGTTGCTCGACCTGGCTTTGCAGGTTGCCCAGCAGGGTTTTCGGGCTGATACGGTCCCGCATCCAGCGCTCGAGGAACGGCTGGGCGGTGTTCCACAGGTCGAGGTCCGGGTACAGCTGGCGGCCCAGGCCTTCGATGTTCAGCAGGGTCTTTTGCAACAGTACCAACTGCGGCTGCACTTCCATATTGAAGCGCCGCGCCGTCTGGAACAGACGCATCAGCACCTGACCGAAGGAAATATCCTTTAACGGTTTTTCAAAGATCGGCTCGCACACAGTGCGGATCGCCGCTTCGAATTCGTTGAGCTTGGTTTCGGCCGGCACCCAGCCCGAATCGATGTGCAACTGCGCCACGCGGCGGTAGTCACGCTTGAAGAAAGCGAACAGGTTGCGCGCCAGGTAATCCTGGTCTTCCGGGGTCAGGCTGCCGACGATGCCGCAGTCGATCGCAATGTACTGCGGGCTCCACGGGTTCACGGTGCTGACGAAAATGTTGCCGGGGTGCATGTCGGCGTGGAAGAAGCTGTCGCGGAACACCTGGGTGAAGAAAATTTCCACGCCGCGCTCGGCAAGCATCTTCATGTCGGTGCGCTGGTCGGCCAGGGTCGCCACGTCGGTGACCTGCACGCCGTAGATGCGTTCCATCACCAGCACTTTCGGGCGGCACCAGTCCCAATAGACTTGCGGCACGTACAGCAGCTGCGAGCCTTCGAAGTTGCGCTTGAGCTGGCTGGCATTGGCCGCTTCGCGCAGCAGGTCGAGTTCGTCGTAGATGGTTTTTTCGTAGTCCAGCACCACGTCCACCGGGTGCAGCAGGCGTGCATCGGCAGAAAAGCGCTCGGCGGCGCGGGCAAGGATGAACAGCCACGCCAGGTCCTGGCCGATGATCGGCTTGAGGCCCGGGCGGATCACCTTCACCACCACTTCTTCGCCGCTTTTCAGTTGCGCGGCATGCACCTGGGCCACCGAGGCCGAGGCCAGCGGCGCGATGTCGAAGCGGCTGAAGACTTCGCTGATCTTCTTGCCCAGTTGCTCTTCAATCAGCGTGACCGCCAGTTGCGAGTCGAACGGCGGCACGCGGTCCTGCAACAGCATCAGTTCGTCGGCGATGTCTTCGGGCAACAGGTCGCGGCGGGTCGAGAGGATCTGCCCGAACTTGATGAAGATCGGCCCCAGGTCCTGCAACGCCAGGCGCAGGCGCGCGCCACGGCTCAGCTCGAGGGTTTTGCGCGGGAACCAGCGCCACGGCAGCACATAGCGCACCGCCAGCAGAAACCACGGCAGCGGCAGGGCGAACAGCAGGTCATCGAGGCGGTAGCGGATTACGACGCGCTGGATACGAAACAAACGGCGGACGGCGAGCAGCTTCATGCGTTATCGCTTGAATCAAGGGAGCGGCTCAGGCGCTCGAAGCGCGCCTCAAGTCGTTCCAGGTCGAGTTTGGCCTGGTCGAGTTCGCGAAAGCGCGCTTCCGCTTCCCGTTGTCCGACCAGGGTGCGCGATTCTTCGCTCAGGTATTCGGCGAGGTTCTGGTTCAGGCTGGCGAAACCCTGCTGGTACCAGCGCGTGCGGCTGCGCAGATGACCGCTGATCAGTTGGGTGGCCACCGGGCCGAGCCAACGTGACAGCTCGTATTCCCAGTCCAGTTCCAGGTCTTGCAGCACGGCGGCCAGGTCCATCAGCACCGCGCTGTCGCCTTCAAGTTCCACGTCCGGGCCGTGGAGGATCGCCGTCTTGTCCCGGCTCAGGGCCAGGCGCAGCAGGCTTGAGCCGGAAGCACGCAGGGTGCAGTCGGCGTCGGCGGCCCAGTGGGACGCCAGCAACAGGCCTTCATCGCTGGGCAGGATAAACAGCTGCAAGGCGGGGCTGGTGCAGTCGACGGCGATGATCCTGCCGTTCAGGTGCGCCAGCCGTGCCAGGGCGGTGCTGTCCAGGCGCAGTACACGGTTGAGGCCGTGTTCGACGCTGGCGAGAAGGCCTGCGAACAGCATCAGGGCTTGATGCCGCGGTGCAGGGCGACGATGCCCGAGGTCATGTTGTGGTAGGTCACGCGGTCGAAACCGGCCTCTACCATCATCGACTTCAGGGTTTCCTGGTTCGGGTGCATGCGGATCGATTCGGCCAGGTAGCGGTAGCTTTCGGCGTCATTGGTGATCAGCTTGCCCATCAACGGCATGAAGGCGAACGAGTAGGTGTCGTAGACCTTGGACATCAGTGCGTTGGTCGGCTTGGAGAACTCCAGCACCAGCAGGCGACCGCCGGGCTTGAGTACGCGCAGCATCGAGCGCAGTGCGTCTTCCTTGTGGGTCACGTTACGCAGGCCGAAGGCGATGGTCACGCAGTCGAAGTGGTTGTCCGGGAACGGCAGCTTTTCAGCGTCGGCCTGGACGAACTCGATATTGCCCGCCACACCTTTGTCCAGCAGGCGATCACGACCGACCTTAAGCATCGAGCCGTTGATGTCGGCCAGTACCACCTGCCCGGTGGGGCCCACCAGCTTGGAGAACTTGGCGGCCAGGTCGCCCGTGCCGCCTGCGATATCCAGCACACGGTTGCCGGTGCGTACACCCGACAACTCAATGGTGAAGCGCTTCCACAGGCGGTGCATGCCGCCGGAGAGCACGTCGTTCATCAAGTCGTACTTGGCGGCGACCGAGTGGAACACCTCGGCGACTTTTTCCGCTTTCTGGCTTTCCGGGACGTTCTTGAAGCCGAAGTGAGTGGTGGGTTCGGCATCGCTGCCTTTGCGCTGATCAGTCATATCGCTGTCACCAAAAGAGAATGGGGGCATTCTAATCCCCAAGGCATGCTTTGTCTTGGCAAGGCTGAAGGTAAGATAGGTGGTCACCGAGACCTTTTGCCGCATGGCGGGTCGACAAGTCTCTATAACGAGGAGTCATTCAAATGGCCCGTATACAGGTTGAACGTGCCCACACACTGGGCAAAGACGCTGCCCGAGAAAAAGCCGACAAGTTGGCGAGCAAACTCAAGGAGCAATATGGCCTGGAGTCTTCCTGGGCCGGCGACACACTGAACCTCAAACGTTCGGGCGTTAAAGGCACCGTGAAAGTGGCGGAAGATTCCCTGCGGATTGAAGTCGAACTGGGCCTGTTGATGTCGGCCATGAGTGGCACCATCAAGTCCGAAATCGAGAAGGCACTGGATAAAGCCCTGGCCTGATTTGCGACCTTCTTAGGGTGCCGATTCTAATTTTTCTGCCTACTTTGTGCCCAAGCCCCCAACTTCTGTGGGCAGTTCCTCCCCCCTTTATGCGTGAGGTGCACCATGGCCAAAGTTATTTTGAAGAAAAAAATTGCTACCGGAACTAACGCCCTGACTGACGTTAAATCCTATGCCCGCAAGATCTGGCTGGCCGGTTTGGGGGCTTACGCCAAGGTCGGAAGCGAGGGCGCCGAGTACTTCAAAGAGCTGGTTAAGACTGGTCAACATGTTGAAACTAAAGGCAAAAAAGTTGTGATTGAACAACTTGATGCAGCCAACAGTCAGATTGATCAAGTCAAGAGCGAAGTCTTCGGCGTCAAAGGTCGAGTCGAAGTGCAACTGGATAAAGTTGAAAGCGCTTTTGATAGTCGTGTTGGAAGTGCCTTGAATCGGATCGGCATTCCGTCTAAACATGACGTGGAGACACTCTCTGCTAAGCTCGATGAGCTGACGGCATTGCTCGAACGTGTCGCGCGTAAACACTAAGGAGACAACGGGATGGCTGGTAAAAAGACTACTGATAAAGAAGGCAGCTCGTGGATCGGGGAAGTTGAAAAATACTCCCGCAAGATCTGGCTGGCCGGTTTAGGCGTGTACTCGAAGGTGAGCAGTGACGGCGGTAAATACTTCGAGACCTTGGTTAAGGACGGCGAGAAGGCCGAGAAGTTGACCAAGAGCACAGTGGGTAAACAAGTCGATGCGGCAAAGGCTTCCGCCGGTTCTGCCAAATCACGTATCAGCGACAAGTGGGGCGAACTGGAAGGGGCTTTTGACAAGCGCCTGAACAGTGCCATTTCGCGACTGGGCGTACCTAGCCGTACTGAAGTGAAAGCGCTGCACAGCAAGGTCGATACCTTGACCAGGCAAATCGAAAAACTCACTGGCCTTAAAGCTGCGCCAGTTGCGGCTAAAACTGCAGCGGCTAAACCGGCTGCCAAGCCTGCCGCAAAAACTGCCGCGGCCAAGCCTGCTGCTAAAACCGCCGCTAAACCGCTGGTCAAGGCCGCCGCCAAACCGGCAGCCAAGCCAGCCGCCAAGGCGCCGGCCAAAGCTGCTGCAAAACCGGCTGCCAAGCCTGCGGCGAAAACCGCAGCGGCTAAACCGGCCGCCAAGCCTGCCGCTAAACCAGTGGCCGCTAAAGCAGCTGCAAAACCTGCGGCGAAACCTGCAGCCAAGCCGGCAGCAAAAGCAGCAGCCAAGCCAGCGGCGAAAACCGCTGCCGCCAAACCTGCTGCTGCCAAGCCTGCTGCCAAGCCAGCCGCTGCGAAACCTGCAGCCAAGCCGGTTGCTGCCAAACCCGCCGCCAAGCCTGCGGCTGCAAAACCTGCAGCGGCCAAGCCAGCTGCAAAACCGGCTGCGGCGAAGAAGCCTGCCGTAGCCAAAAAGCCAGCAGCGCCGAAGCCAGCGGTAGCGGCCAAGCCTGCAACTGCAGCGCCGGCGACCAACTCGGTCACGCCACCGACGCCTGCTGCTACCCCGACTGCAACGCCGGCAACCCCGACGCCTACCAGTCAGTCCTGATTTTTACGGGACACATAAAAACGCCCGGCCTGCGAAGGTCGGGCGTTTTTTATGGAATCTACAGAACAACACAAATCCACTGTAGGAGCGGGCTTGCTCGCGAAAGCGGTGGATCAGTCACACATGTGCTGACTGACACTCCGCTTTCGCGAGCAAGCCCGCTCCCACATTTTAGTCCGCGTCGTCCAGGTAGCGCAGCGCCAACCTCTCTGTCGCCAGCCTCGCCGGCATCAGCAGATGCGGGGCCACCAGCATCATGATCTGGTACACCACCACCCGCACTTCACCTTCTCGGTCGAGAATCCGCTGGTAGTCCAGGGAAAACAGCAAGGTCATGGTGATCTGTTCCACCAACTGCCCCAGCGCCTGGGTTTCACTGACCAGTTGCCCATCCGTCTTGAGGCGGGCCAGCAACGAGGCCAGCGTGCGCTTGAGCGCCGTCAGCAGGTTGCGGATGCCCTTGGCCAGTTTCGGCAAGCGGCCCGCCAGGTTCGACAGGTCCTGGAACAGAAACCGATAGTGCGCCATGCGCTCCACGATCAGGTGCAGGAACAGCCAGTAATCCTCGGCCGCCAGTTGTGCGTCTTCCGGCGGATCGAGCAACGGCGCCAATTCGTTTTGAAAGCGCTCGAACAGACCGAGCACCAACGGTTCCTTGCCATGGAAGTGGTAATAGAGATTGCCGGGGCTGATCCCCATTTCATTGGCCACCTCCATGGTCGACACGTTCGGCTCGCCCTTGTGGTTGAACAACTGCAAGGCACATTCAAGGATACGGTCGCGGGTCTTCATCCAGTCTTCTTAAAGTCGTCGTGGGGCTCAGCGGACTCGCACATAGGTGCCCGGCGCCGCTTCCATCGGTGGGTAATTCTGGTTGCCCAGGGCGGTCAGTGTTTCGCGCTGCACACCGGAGCGCTGCTGGATCCACGCCAGCCAGTTGGGCCACCAGCTGCCCTCGACATGATTGGCGTCGTAGTACCAGGCGCGCGGGTCGCTGCTCAGCTTGAGGTTCTCGACGTAGTTGGCCTTGGGGTTGCCTGGCGGGTTGAGGATGCTCTGGACATGCCCGCTGTTGGACAGAATGAAGCGCTTGTCGCCGCCCAGCAGCTGGGTGGAGCGGTACACCGCGTCCCACGGCGTGATGTGGTCGTTGATGCCGCCCACGCTGAAGCTGTCCACCGTGACCTTCTGCAAGTCGACAGGCGTGCCGCACACCTCCAGGCCGCCGGGATGGCTCAGCGGGTTGTGCTTGAAGAAGTCCAGCAAGTCGCCATGCAGCGCGGCGGGCAGGCGGGTGTTGTCGTTGTTCCAGTACAGGATGTCGAAGGCCGGCGGTTCCTTGCCCAGCAGGTAGTTGTTGATCCAGTAGTTCCAGATCAGGTCGTTGGGACGCATCCAGGCGAATACCTTGGCCATGTCCCGGCCGTCGAGTACGCCTTGCTGGTAAGAGCGGCGCTTGGCGGCTTCCAGCGTCTGTTCGTCGGCGAACAGGGTGGCGGGGCTGTCGATCTGGCTGTCCAGCAGGCTCACCAGGTAGCTGGCGCTGGAGATGCGGCGCAGCTGGCGCTTGGCCTGCAGATGGCCTTGCAGCGCGGCGATGGTCAGGCCACCGGCGCAGGCGCCCATCAGGTTGACCTCGCGGGCGCCGGTGATTGCGCGGGTTACGTTCAGCGCTTCTTCCAAAGCCGCGACGTAGGTGGACAAGCCCCATTCGCGGTGGCGTACATCCGGGTTGCGCCAGCTGACCATAAACACTTGCAGGCCATTTTTCAGGGCGAACTGGACGAAGCTGTTGTTCGGGCTCAGGTCGAAAATGTAGTACTTGTTGATTTGCGGCGGCACCACCAGCAGCGGCTTGGCGTACTGTTTTTCGCTCATGGGCTTGTACTGGATCAGCTCCAGCAGTTCATTGCGAAACACCACCGAACCGGGTGTGGTGGCCACCGTCTTGCCGACTTCAAAGGCCTGCTTGGTGACCTGGCGCGGCAAGCCGTTGTTGTGCAGCAGGTCGTCGAACAGGTTGCTGACGCCACGCACCACGCTGTTGCCGCCGGAGTTGAGCAGCTCCTTGATCGCCAGCGGGTTGAGCAGGGTGTTGGATGGCGACACCGCATCGTTGAGCAGGGCAAAGGCAAAGTGCGCCCGCGCCCGGTCGTCGGCGCTGAGGTTGCTGTCGTCGATCCAGTGGCGGGTCTGTTTTTGCCAGCTCAGGTAGGCTTGCAGGCTGCGCCGATAAAACGGGTTGAGCTGCCAGGTCGGGTCGGCGAAGCGGCTGTCCTTCGGGTTCGGCTCGTGCACCGTTTCCCCGAGCAGCACGCGGCCCAATTGCCCGCCCAACTTCAAGGCGTGGCGGGCGGTGTGCACCGGATTGCGCAAGCCGTGTGCGGCGACGCTGCGCAGGGTCGAGAGCAAATCCCGGCCGCGCAGGCCGGTGATCGCACTTTCAATATTGATGAACGCGGCGGGTGTGGGCACCGGGTTCGATACGGGTCTTTCTCGCATGCGCCAACACTCCTTCGTCAAGCCATCAACAAGCACGCCAATTCAGAACCATAGTCGGTTCTGGCCAAGTTGCGCGGCGCGGTCGTCCTGACCGCCGCCGTCTAAAGTGCGGGTTGCGGGTGAATCACCGCCCTCAGGCGTTCCTCCTGGAGAAACTTCATGATGATCGGCGCCACGGCCTCGGCCCGGGTAATCAGGAACAGATGGCCGTCGTCGATGATGTGCAGTTGGGCGTTGGGAATGCGCCAGGCCAGCATGCGCATGTTGATCAGCGGGATCAGCGGGTCGTCGTCGCCGGCCAGCACCAGGGTCGGTTGCTTGATCTTGTGCAGCCAGTGGATGCTGGTCCAGCCAAGCCCGGCGAACAGTTGCCAGTAGTAACCCAGCTTGCCCGCCGAACGCACTTTGCTCGCGTGTTCGGCGGCCAGTTTCGAATCCCGACGGAAGGAGCCGCCGTAGATCATCGGTGCAATGCGCACCACGTGGGACGGTTGGATATAACGCCGGGGGCTGGCCATCAGCCACAAGACTTTCGGCTTGCCCGGCACCATGAAGGCACCGGCGGCGGTGGCGGCCAGAATCAGCTTCTTGCAGCGTTCCGGATAGTCATAGGCGAACTGCTGCGCCAGCGCGCCGCCCCAGGAAACGCCCACCGCGTTGACCTGGCCATAGTCCAGGTAATCGAGCATGCGCGCGGTGAGTTTGGCCAGGCCGGGAAAGCGATAAGGCCGGCTGGGGGTCGACGAGCCGCCGACGCCTGGCACATCAAAGGCAATCACTTCCAGGTCCGGGTCCAGGGCCTGGACGAACGGAAACACCAGCTCAAGGTTGGCGCCGATGCCATTGAAAATCAGCAGCGGCGTCAAGTGAGGCTTGCCCGGGCGTACCGCCGTGCGGATAGCTTGGCCATCCAGGTCGATGGTACGGAAGATGAACGGTTGCGGCATGGGCTTACCCTGCAAAGTGGCGCGCTATTCCCTGTCGGAACTCGGTCAGTGTGGGAGCGGCGGTGCGACGATTCGACTTGCTCGCGAAGGCGGTGAATCCGTCTCTAGATGCATCAACTGACACACCCCCTTCGCGAGCAAGCCCGCTCCCACAGTTGATACCGTTCCAGTCACAAAAGTGTGTGTGCTTTATCGTTCATGTACATAAGTGCCCGGCGCCGCTTCCGCCGCTGCATAAGTCTTGTTGCCCAGGTTCGCAGGCGCCTTCTTCAACTTGCCCGACCGCTCCGCCTGCCACGCCTGCCAATGCAACCACCACGAATCGGTGTGCTTGGTGGCGTTCTCCTGCCAGTCCAGGGCCTTGCCCGGCATCGTATCGCTGGTCTGGTAACGCGACTTGGGATTGCCCGGCGGGTTCAGAATGCTCTGGATATGCCCGCTGCTGGACAGCACAAACTCCACCTTGCCGCCAAACAGCTGCGCCGACTTGTAGCAGGACTGCCACGGTGTGATGTGGTCGTTGGTGCCGGCCAAAGAATAAATATCGGCAGTGACCTGCTTCAGGTCGATCGGCGTGCCGCACACTTCCAGGGCATTGGCCCGCACCAAGGGATTGTTCTTGAACAGTTCGATCAGGTCGCCATGGAACGCGGCCGGCAAGCGGGTGGTGTCGTTGTTCCAGAACAGGATGTCGAACACCGGTGGCTCGTTGCCCAGCAGGTAGTTGTTGACCCAGTAGTTCCAGATCAGGTCATTGGGGCGCATCCAGGCAAACACCTTGGCCATGTCGCGGCCTTCCAGCACACCGGCCTGGTAGGAATGGCGCTTGGCTGCTTCCAGGGTCTGTTCGTCGACGAACAACGCCACCTGGGTGTCCAGGGTGGTGTCCAGCACGCTCACCAGCAGGGTCAGGGCGTTGACCTTCTTCTCGCCCAGCGCCGCGTAGTGGCCCAGCAGGGCGGTGCAGGTGATGCCGCCGGAGCAGGCGCCGAGCATGTTGATGTCTTTGCTGCCGGTGATCGCGCTCACCACATCGACCGCTTCTTTCAGCGCCTCGATGTAGGTCGACAGGCCCCACTCGCGCTGGGCCTTGGTCGGGTTGCGCCAACTGACGATAAACGTCTGCTGGTTATTGCGCAGGCAGAAGCGCGCCAGGCTCTTGTCCGGGCTCAGGTCGAATACATAGAACTTGTTGATCTGCGGCGGCACCACCAGCAGCGGACGTTCGTGCACCTGCTCGGTGATCGGCCGGTATTGGATCAGCTCCAGCACATCGTTGCGAAACACCACGGCGCCTTCGGTGGTGCCCAGGCTCTTGCCCACTTCAAAGGCGCCCATGTTGACCTGGCTCGGCATGCCGCCGTTGTGCACCATGTCCTTGGCCAGGTGGGACAGGCCATCCAGCAGGCTCTTGCCGCCGGTTTCAAAGAAGCGTTTGACCGCCGCCGGGTTGGCTGCGCTGTTGGTGGGCGCCATGGCCTCGGTCATCAGGTTGATGACGAAGTGGCCGCGGCTGATGTCGTGTTCCGACAGGTTGCTGTCACCGATCCAGTCGTGCAGCTCCTTGCGCCACGCCAGGTAGGTTTGCAGGTAACGTTTGTAGAGCGGGTTCTGAGTCCACGCCGGGTCGTTGAAACGACGGTCGTCGGCCTCGGGTGTCAGCTGTGATTTGCCGAACACCACGTTCTTCAATTCGACGCCGAAATGGGCGACATGCTTGACGCTGTGCAACGGTTGTTTGATGGCCTGGGTCAGCACCATCCGAGCGGATGCCAGTAAATCCTTTTTCCGTAACGCGATGATCGGGTTCAGCCCCAGGGTGTTTTCCGAGGCCTGGCGTTTCAAGTCATCGTTGTTCTTGTTACTCATCTACGACGCTCCATTGTCCGACAGACGAGTACCGGGTACCGCTGTGTACCACTACTTGCCACACAGCACAGCCTGGTACTACTGCTCGGGTGACCGTTAATACCGCATCGTCAAATGCAGGGAACTTGCCAGTTCCATTGGTTACCCGAGTTTAATTTTTTTCGCAAGCGGGCCAATCGTTGGCCACGACAGAGGGGCATTCAAGCAGATGGAATTAGAAAATGCCCACTAATGAGCAAGAGGCCTGGGCTAGAGCATCAGCCGCACGACCGACTGGCTCGGGTCGCGGGTTTTTCCGGCGGCTTTCAGCTCGGCAAGATAGTCAGCCCACAGCGCGTCCTGACGCACGGCAAGTTGATAGAGGTAGTCCCAGGTGAACAATCCGCTGTCATGGCCATCGTCGAAGGTCAATTTCAGTGCGTATTGGCCGGCGGGTTCGATCTTGGTCAAGCCGACATTGAGCTTGCCGAATTGCAGGATCGGTTTGCCGTGGCCCTGGACCTCGGCGGAGGGGGAGTGCACGCGAAGGAATTCGGCGGGCAGTTGATACACCTCGTCAGGACCGTAGGTGAGGCCCAGGGTCCTGGAGGCTTTGTGCAGGTTGATGGCGGTAGGCAGTTTGGTCATTTGGGGAACCGCTCAGAGATGATCCTGAAGGAACCGGCTTTAAACTGTGGGAGCGGGCTTGCTCGCGAATGCGGTGGGTCAGTTCATGCAATTGTGACTGACCCACCGCATTCGCGAGCAAGCCCGCTCCCACATTAAAGCAGAGCGGTTCCTGCGTGAGGCTTACAGGATATAACGAGACAGATCTTCGTTCTGCGCCAATTCGCCCAAGTGGTTGTTGACGTAGTCGGCGTCGATCTTGATTGCCACGCCATTCTGCGCGCCCGCCATGTCGCCGGCACTGAAGGACACTTCCTCCAGCAGGCGCTCAAGCAGGGTGTGCAAGCGACGGGCACCGATGTTCTCGGTCTTCTCGTTGACCTGCCAGGCAATCTCCGCCAGACGCTTGATACCGTCCGGCAGGAACTCAATCCCCAGGCCTTCGGTTTTCAGCAGCTCGCGGTATTGCTCGGTCAGCGACGCATGCGGCTCGCTGAGGATGCGTTCGAAGTCGCCCGGCGTCAGCGCTTTCAGCTCAACGCGAATCGGCAGACGGCCTTGCAGCTCCGGCACCAGGTCACTTGGCTTGCTCAGGTGGAACGCACCGGACGCGATAAACAGGATGTGGTCGGTCTTGACCATGCCCAGCTTGGTGTTGACGGTGCAGCCTTCGATCAGCGGCAGCAGGTCGCGCTGCACGCCTTCGCGGGACACGTCGACGCCGCCGGAATTGCCGCGCTTGGCCACCTTGTCGATCTCGTCGATAAACACGATGCCGTGCTGCTCGACTGCTTCCAGGGCCTTGGCCTTGAGTTCTTCCTCATTGACCAGGCGCCCGGCCTCTTCGTCACGCACCAGTTTCAGCGCTTCCTTCACCTTGAGCTTGCGGCTTTTCTTCTTGCCCTTGCCCATGTTGGCGAACAGGTTCTGCAACTGGCTGGTCATTTCTTCCATGCCAGGCGGTGCGGAGATGTCGACGCCGGACACTTCGGCGACTTCGATCTCGATTTCCTTGTCGTCCAGCTGGCCTTCACGCAGGCGCTTGCGGAACAGCTGGCGGGTGTTGGAATCCGAGCTCGGTGCGGCGTCTTCGTTGAAGCCCATGCGTGCCGGTGGCAGCAGGGCGTCGAGGATGCGTTCTTCGGCGGCGTCTTCGGCGCGATGGCTGACCTTGGTCATTTCCTGTTCGCGCAGCAGCTTCAGGGCAGCGTCGGCCAGGTCACGAATGATCGACTCGACGTCACGGCCCACATAGCCCACTTCGGTGAACTTGGTGGCTTCGACCTTGATGAACGGAGCATTGGCCAGCTTGGCCAGGCGCCGGGCGATCTCGGTTTTACCGACACCGGTCGGGCCGATCATCAGGATGTTCTTGGGGGTTACTTCAACGCGCAATTCTTCGGGCAGTTGCATCCGGCGCCAGCGGTTACGCAGGGCGATGGCAACGGCGCGCTTGGCATCGTCCTGGCCGATGATATGGCGATTGAGTTCATGGACGATTTCGCGGGGAGTCATGGACATAGTAATTGGCGGTCCTCAAGCGGGAATAAGCCTGCGGCTTATTCGGCGAGGTCCTGCTCCTCAATGGTCAGGTTGTGGTTGGTGAAGACACAGATGTCGCCAGCGATACCCAGGGCCGTCTCGACGATTTCCCGGGCCGACAGGTCGGTTTTCTTCAGCAGGGCGCTGGCCGCCGCTTGTGCGTAGCCGCCGCCGGAGCCCATGGCGATCAGGCCTTCTTCGGGTTCAACCACGTCGCCGTTGCCGGTGATGATCAGCGAGGCGTCTTTGTTGGCGACGGCCAACATGGCTTCCAGGCGGCTGAGGGAGCGGTCGGTGCGCCATTCTTTGGCGAGTTCGACGGCGGCACGGACCAGATGGCCCTGGTGCTTCTCAAGTTGGCCTTCAAAGCGCTCGAACAGGGTAAAGGCGTCAGCGGTGGCGCCGGCGAAACCGGCGAGGACCTGGCCGTGGTACAGGCGACGGACTTTTTTCGCGTTGCCTTTCATCACGGTATTGCCAAGTGAAACCTGGCCGTCGCCGCCCATGACGACTTTGCCGTGGCGGCGAACTGAAACGATGGTGGTCAAGGGGAGAGTCTCCACGCTGCGGGGCGAAAATGCCCTGATGGAACTCATATGGGGGTGGCGGGGGGGATTTCAACTGTAGGACGGGAGGGCGGACGAGTGGTGTTTATGTGTCGGACTCGGTCCTGAGGCCGATGAAAATCAAATGTGGGAGCGGGCTTGCTCGCGAATGCGGTGTGTCAGTCACCTAAAATATTGACTGATCTGGCGCATTCGCGAGCAAGCCCGCTCCCACATTAACCCGATGCTGTTTCCGGAATCAGCGGCTCTGGCGTTGTTGTAACAACAGGTTGCTAAACCCGGCGCCGGCCAGTTGTTTCTGAGCCACGGTCAGCTGTTCACGGTTGCTGAACGGCCCTACCAGTACGCGATACCAGGTCGCGTCCTTCACAGTGCCCGACTCCACCGTCACCGCCTGCCCCAACAGAATAATCTGCGCGCGTACCCGGTCCGCATCCGCCTGTTTCGGGAACGAGCCCGCCTGCAGGAAGAACTTGGTCACCGGCGCGGCCTTGGTGGTGGCAACCGGCGGCGGTGGCGGCGGGGTAATCCCGGCCAACGCAGCCTGGGCCCGGGCCGTGTCGATCTTCGCTGCTTCCGCCGGGGTAACCGGCGTAGTCGGCACCGGCTGCGGCGTCGGCAGGGTTTTCTCCGGCACGGCGTCCGGCGGCACGATCACTTCCGATTCCGGCAGCAGCGTGTAGAAGTCGTACTTCGGCTTCACCGGCGCAGTCGGGCTAGGCGGTGTCTTGTTCGCCTCGGCCATTTTCGTGGCCTTCTGCTGTTCTTGCTTGACCCGTTTGACGTCATCGCCCTTGCCCGGGTCAAGCTTCATCAGGAACACCACAAACGCGCCGACCGTCAGGCCGATGGCCATCCACAACCAGCCCGGAATAGGCTTCTTCGCCGGTGCCTGGTAGCGGCTGGCGCCGCGCTTGGGTGCAGGTTTTTTCTTGGCAGCCAACTTACATACGCTCCAGAGTTTCCAGGCCCAACAATTCCAGGCCTTGCTTGAGGGTCCGTCCTGCCAGTGCGGCGAGGCGCAGGCGGCTCTGCTTTTGGGCTTCGTCGTCTGCGGTCAGGATCGGGCAGTTCTCGTAGAAGCTGGAGAACAAACCGGCGACTTCGTACAAATAGGTGCAGAGGATGTGCGGTGTGCCTTTTTCGCCGACGCTGTTCAGCACTTCGCCGAATTGCGCCAGTTTGGCGGCCAGTTCCTGCTCGTGTGGCGCCTCAAGGTTGATCTGGCCTTCGACTTCGCTGAAGTCCTTGCCCAGCTTGCGGAACACACCGGCCACCCGCGTGTAGGCATACAGCAGGTACGGCGCGGTGTTGCCTTCGAAGTTGAGCATCAATTCGAAGTTGAAGCTGTAGTCGCTGGTGCGGTGCTTGGACAGGTCGGCGTATTTCACCGCACCAATCCCCACGACGCGGGCGATGTTGCGCAGGTCGGCTTCGGCCAGCTCCGGGTTCTTTTCCTTCACCAGGTTGTAGGCGCGGTCCTGGGCTTCGTTCAGCAGGTCGATCAGCTTCACGGTGCCGCCGTCACGGGTCTTGAACGGGCGGCCATCGGCGCCGTTCATGGTGCCGAAGCCCATGTGCTCCATCTGCATCGGATGGGTCACGAAACCGGCGCGGCGCGCCACTTCGAACACTTGCTGGAAGTGCAGGGCCTGGCGCTGGTCAACGAAATACAGGGCACGGTCGGCTTTCAGCACGCCGCTGCGGTAGCGCACGGCGGCGAGGTCGGTGGTGGCGTAGAGGTAGCCGCCATCGGCCTTGACGATGATCACCGGCAGCGGGTCGCCGTCGGCGGTCTTGAATTCTTCGAGGAACACGCACTGCGCGCCGTTGCTTTCAACCAGCAGGCCCTTGGCCTTGAGGTCGTTGACCACGTTGATCAGGTCGTCGTTGTAGGCGCTTTCGCCCATCACGTCGGCCATGGTCAATTTGACGTTGAGCAGCTCGTAGATTTCCTGGCAGTGGGACAGCGAGATCTCGCGGAAGCGGCCCCACAGTTTCAGGCATTCGGCATCGCCGGCTTGCAGCTTGACCACCAGGCCACGGGCGCGGTCGGCGAATTCTTCGGATTCGTCGAAACGCTTCTTGGCGGCGCGGTAGAAATTCTCCAGGTCCGACAGCTCGTTGCTGGTGATCGGGTTTTCCTGCAGATAGGCCATCAGCATGCCGAACTGGGTACCCCAGTCGCCCACGTGGTTCTGGCGGATCACGTCATCGCCGAGGAACTCCAGGACCCGCGCCACGCCGTCACCGATGATGGTGGAGCGCAGGTGGCCCACGTGCATTTCCTTGGCCAGGTTCGGTGCCGACAGGTCGATGGCCACGCGCTGTGCCGGGCCGGCCTTGCGCACGCCGATTTTCGCGTCGGCCAGGGCCGCGTCCAGGCGCGAAGCCAGGGCCTGGGTGTTCTGGAAGAAGTTGATGAAGCCTGGGCCGGCGATTTCAGCCTTGGTCACCTGCGGGTCGGCCGGCAGCGCGGCGATGATTTTTTCCGCCAGGTCGCGCGGCTTCAGGCCGGCCGGCTTGGCCAGCATCATCGCGATGTTGCTGGCGAAATCACCGTGGGTCTTGTCGCGGGTATTTTCCACCTGGATCGCCGGCGTCAGGCCTTCAGGCAACACACCTTCGTTGACGAGTTGGGTGAGGGCTTGTTGGATCAGCTGGCGAATGGTGTCTTTCATGGTGTTCTCTTTCGACCGCAAGCGGTGGCGCGCGATGCGCAGGTGGAAAAACTGGGCATTATCCGTGGCGAGGGCGGGCTTGCCAACCTTCGCGGGACCTTGACGGACGATTAACCTGTGGCGAGGGAGCTTGCTGTGGCGAGGGAGCTTGCTCCCGCTGGAGTGCGTAGCGCTCCCGGCTTTTTTGGGGCTGCTACGCAGCCCAGCGGGAGCAAGCTCCCTCGCCACAGGGGGTTAGTACAAATCTACCGGGTCTACGTCCAGCGACCATCTCACCTGGCGACCACTGGGCATTTGCTCCAGCGCAAGTAACCAGCTGCTTAATAAACGATGCAGCGGCGCTCGGGCACTGGCTTGCAAGAGTAGCTGGGCGCGGTAGCGCCCGGCGCGGCGTTCCATCGGTGCTGGCACCGGGCCCAATAGCTCGATGCCGGTCAGACCCAGTTCCCCCAGCAAACGTTCAGCCTCGCTGCACGCTTCATCCAGGAAACCTTCGGCCTGCCCCGGCTTGTGCGCTTCGGCCCGCAGCAGCGCCAGATGCGCAAACGGTGGCAAACCTGCCGAGCGTCGCTCGCTCAAGGCCTGTTCGGCGAAGGCAAAGTAGCCTTGTTCTGTCAGTTGAATCAGCAGCGGGTGGTCGGCCAGGTGCGTCTGGATGATCACTTTGCCCGGCTCTTCGGCCCGCCCGGCCCGGCCTGCGACCTGCACGATCAACTGCGCCATGCGCTCGCTGGCGCGAAAATCCCCGGAGAACAGCCCGCCGTCGGCATCCAGGATCGACACCAGGGTCACCCGTGGGAAGTGATGCCCTTTGGCAAGCATCTGCGTGCCCACCAGAATGCACGGCTGGCCCTTCTGGATCGTGGCGAACAACTGATTCATCGCGTCCTTGCGCGAGGTGCTGTCGCGGTCGACCCGCAGCACCGGGTAATCCGGGAACAGGATGCCCAGTCGTTCTTCGGCGCGCTCGGTGCCCGCGCCCACCGGTCGCAAGTCGACTTTGCCGCACTGCGGGCAGTGCCGCGGCACCCGCTCCACATGGCCGCAGTGATGGCAGCGCAACTCGCCGGAGCGCTGGTGCACGGTCATTCGCGCATCGCAGCGATTGCACTCGGACATCCAGCCGCAGTCGTGGCACAGCAGCGTCGGCGCAAAACCCCGGCGGTTGAGGAACACCAGCACTTGCTGGCCCGCCGCGAGGGTTTGCCCGATGGCTTGCTGCATCGGCCCGGAAATGCCGCTGTCCAGCGGGCGACTTTTTACATCCAGGCGCAGGAAGCGGGGTTGCTTGGCACCGCCGGCACGTTCATTGAGACGCAGCAGGCCGTAGCGCCCGGTGTAGGCGTTGTGCAGGCTTTCCAAGGAAGGCGTGGCCGAGCCCAGCACAATCGGGATGTTTTCCTGGCGGGCACGCACCAGCGCCAGGTCGCGGGCGTGGTAGCGCAGGCCTTCCTGCTGTTTATAGGAGCCGTCGTGTTCTTCGTCGATGATGATCAGCCCGGGATTTTTCATCGGGGTGAACAGCGCCGAACGGGTGCCGATAATAATGTCGGCCTCGCCGTCCCGGGCGGCGAGCCAGGATTCCAGGCGCTCGCGGTCGTTGACCGCCGAGTGCACCAGGGCGATGCGCGCGTTGAAACGCTGCTCGAAACGCGCCAGGGTTTGCGGGCCGAGGTTGATCTCGGGGATCAGCACCAGTGCCTGTTTGCCGGCTTCGAGGGTTTCGCGGATCAGTTGCAAATAGACTTCGGTCTTGCCGCTGCCGGTGACGCCGGCCAGCAGGAACGCGTGGAAGCTGTCGAAGCCGGCGCGAATTGCCTCGTAGGCGGCGCGTTGTTCGGGGTTGAGCGGCAGTTCCGGCTGGGCCAGCCAGTGTTCGTGGCGCTCGCCGGGGGCGTGCTTGCGGATTTCCACCTGCACCAGGCCTTTGGCGAGTAGCAAATCCAGGCTGTCCTTGCTCAGCATCAGCTTGCTTAACAGCTGATGGGCGACGCCGTGGGGATGCTGGGCCAGGGTTGCCAGGGCTTCACGCTGGCGCGGGGCGCGGGCGATGCGCGGGTCGTCCATGCGCGCCCCCGGGACCATCGACCAGAAACGCTCCTGGCGCGCCTCGGCCAGTTCGCCCTGGCGCAACAGCACCGGCAGCGCCCAGCTCAAGGTGTCGCCGAGGCTGTGCTGGTAATACTGCGAGGTCCACAGGCACAGCTTGAACAGCGCGGGCGGCAGCGGCGGCGTGCTGTCGAGGATGGCCACGGCGGGCTTGAGCTTCTCGGCGGGCACTTCGCTGTGATCGGCGACCTCCACCAGGATGCCGATCATCTCCCGCCGGCCAAACGGTACCCGTACGCGCATGCCGGGCTGCAACTGCGACCGCAATACGCCGGCAGGGGCCCGATAATCGAACAGGCGGCGCAGGGGCGAGGGCAGGGCGAGGCGCAAAATGGCGTCGGGCACGCGGGGGTTCTCATATGGCGGGCGGCGAAGAAGGGCGGGAGCCTAGCAGACCAGCGGTGGATGTGGGAGCCGGGCTTGCCCGCGATAGTATCGACACGGTGCACCTGAGGCACCGCCGCGTCTGCATCGCGGGCAAGCCCGGCTCCCACAGGGCCTTGTGTATGCCGCGCTTTTCTGATGAAAGGGGCCGTTGTGCTTCTTGCGCGTTTAAAAAGGTCTGGTAGAATCCGCGGCCTAATTACGTGCGGTATTCAACAATAGTGTTGATTGGCGGCACGCTAGCCTGAGGAATACACCATGAAAGCCGATATCCATCCAAACTATGTTGCCATCGACGTTACCTGCAGCTGCGGTAACAAGTTCGAAACCCGTTCGACTTTCGGCAAAGCTCTGCCAATCGACGTGTGCAACGAGTGCCACCCGTTCTACACCGGTAAGCAGAAGACTCTGGATGTTGGCGGCCGTGTTGACCGCTTCAAGACCCGCTTCGGTGCTTTCGGCGCTAAAGCTGCTCCTAAAGCCGAGTAAGGCTGGTCCGCTTGGATGGCCTGTATGGCTTGTCCTCGCTGATGAAAAAGGCGTCCCTTGTGGGCGCCTTTTTTGTGTCTGCGATTTGGCTGGCGCCCGCCCAGGCCGAGGTATTCTGCCCGGCGCCCGGCGATGTCGCGACCTTCGACGTGCAGCGGGTAGTGGATGGTGACACCGTGCGCCTCAAGGATGGCCGCAGCATACGCATGATCGGCGTCAATGCCCCGGAAACCGGCAAGCAGGGGCGCACTGACGAGCCCTTCGCCGTGGCTGCTCGCGAGCGCCTGCAAAGTCTGGTGGACGCGAGCGGTGGGCGCGTTGGCGTGGTGCCCGGACGGGAGAGCAAGGACCGTTACGGCCGCACCCTGGCCCATCTCTACGGTGCCAATGGAGCAAATCTGGAAGCGCAGTTGCTCGCCGAAGGCCTTGGCTTCCAGGTGGCGGTCGCGCCGAATGTGGAACTGGTAGCCTGCCAGCAAGCCGCCGAACGCAGCGCCCGGCAGGCCCGGCTGGGGGTGTGGCGCCAGTCACCGGTGGTCGATGCGGCGAAGATCCGGCGCTCGGGCTTTGCCGTGGTCCACGGCCGAGTGAACAAAATCGAACGCAATCGCGGCGGAGTCTGGATTGAGTTGCAGGGCTCACTGGTACTGCGCATTGCACCCAATCTGGTGGGCCGATTCGACAGTGCACTGTTGAAGGGTTTGCAGGGCCAGTCCATCGAAGCCCGCGGCTGGGTGCTGGACCGCTCCCGACGCGGCGGCCTGGAAAAGGGCCAGGCACGCTGGCTGTTGCCACTGACCGATCCCGGCATGCTCGAGCAGGCGCCGTAAGAAAAAATTGTAGACATTTTTCAGGTCGATTGTGAACAGTTGAGCCCTTGTATCCCGTGGCTCTTGGCCAAAAGTCGTAGGGCAGGGCCCTTGACACCTGTGACTGCCCAGTCTTGTGGGGACTTTGCGACACGCGTATCCTCGGCGGTCCGTCGACCAACAGTAAAAGCGGAATGCCGATATGTCTGATTTGAAAACTGCCGCTCTCGAATATCATGCCCATCCTCGTCCAGGAAAGCTGAGTGTAGAGCTCACCAAAGCCACTGCCACCGCCCGCGACCTGTCGCTGGCCTACAGCCCTGGCGTTGCCGAGCCCGTACGTGAAATCGCCCGCGATCCTGAACTGGCCTACAAGTACACCGGCAAAGGCAACCTGGTTGCAGTGATCTCTGATGGCACCGCGATCCTCGGCCTGGGTAACCTCGGCCCATTGGCTTCCAAGCCAGTCATGGAAGGTAAGGGCGTGCTGTTCAAGCGCTTCGCCGGCATTGACGTATTCGATATCGAAGTCGATTCCGAGAGCCCGCAGGCTTTCATCGACACCGTAAAGCGCATCTCCATCACCTTCGGTGGCATCAACCTGGAAGACATCAAGGCACCTGAGTGCTTCGAGATCGAAAAGGCCCTGATCGAACAGTGCGACATCCCGGTATTCCACGATGACCAGCACGGCACCGCGATCGTTACCGCGGCCGGCATGATCAACGCCCTGGAAATCGCCGGCAAAACCCTTGGCGAAGCCAAGATCGTTTGCCTGGGCGCCGGCGCCGCGGCCATCTCCTGCATGAAGTTGCTGGTGAGCATGGGCGCCAAGCTGGAAAACATCTACATGGTCGACAGCAAGGGCGTTGTGCAGTCCGAGCGTACCGACCTGAACCAGTACAAGGCGATGTTCGCGCATCCGTCCTCCAAGCGTACCCTGGCTGATGCCCTGGACGGTGCAGACGTGTTCGTTGGCCTGTCCGGCCCGAACCTGCTGAGCGCCGAAGGCCTCAAGTCCATGGCGGCCAACCCGATCGTGTTCGCGTGCTCCAACCCGGATCCGGAAATCTCCCCGGAGCTGGCCCACGCCACCCGTAGCGACGTGATCATGGCCACCGGCCGTTCGGACTACCCGAACCAGGTCAACAACGTACTGGGCTTCCCGTTCATCTTCCGTGGTGCCCTGGACGTTCGCGCCAAGCGCATCAACGAAGAGATGAAAGTCGCGGCCGCCAACGCCCTGCGCGAACTGGCCAAACTGCCGGTTCCTCAGGAAGTGTGCGACGCCTACGGCGGCATCAAGCTGGAATTCGGTCGTGAGTACATCATCCCGAAACCAATGGACAAGCGCCTGATCACCCTGATCTCCGATGCCGTGGCCAAAGCCGCAATCGAGACGGGTGTGGCCACCCTGCCGTATCCGAAGAACTACCCGCTGCAAAGCGTGGATGATGTGTTCAACGGCTAAGCCGTTGTAGCGCACCACCAAAAAGCCCCGGCTCTTGCGAGTCGGGGCTTTTTTTGTGGCTGGCAATTGGCTCGAGCCTGGCGGTGATCCAACTGTGGGAGCGGGCTTGCTCGCGAAGACGGTGTGTCAGTCGGCCCATCTGAGCCTGATACTCCGCTTTCGCAAGCCCGCTCCCACATTGGAACTGCGTGTTAGAACAAATCGATCGGCGCCGCCTCGTCCGCCGGCAGCGGGCTGCCCGGTGCAACACCATTGCCCAGCTCGTTGACCGACGGCGGCGTGTCCTCGCTCTTGAACAGCTCGAAGTACGCATTCGGCGTGCTCGGCGCTGCTGCACGGCCGCTGACCGGGTCGATCCGCAGGCTCAGGATGCCTTCCGGTTCCGGCTGGGTATGCAGCGGCATATCCTTCAGCGCGGCGCCCATGTAGCTCATCCAGATCGGCAGCGCGACGGTGCCGCCGAACTCCCGGCGACCGAGGCTTTCCGGCTGGTCGTAACCAGTCCATACGGTGGTCACGTAGTCGGCGTTGTAGCCGGAGAACCAGGCATCCTTGGAGTCGTTGGTGGTACCGGTCTTGCCGGCGATATCGGCACGGCCCAGGGCCAGGGCGCGACGCCCCGTACCTTTCTTGATCACGTCTTCCAGGATGCTGTTGAGGATGTAGGTGGTACGGCCATCCACAACGCGTTCGGCTACCGCCGGCGCTTGTGGTGCGGCGGGAGCACCGGCTGCCGGGGCTTCGCCTGGCGTCGGCTCGATGGTGATGCCGCCGTTGGCCGGTGCTGCCTGGCCGTCAGTGGCCGCGACGCCATTGACCACGTCGCCCGGGACCCGTGGTGGGTTGGCGGTGAACAGGGTTTCGCCGCTACGGCTTTCGATCTTGTCGATCAGGTACGGGGTGATCTTGTAGCCGCCGTTGGCAAAGGTGCTCCAGCCGGTGGCGATTTCCATCGGCGTCAGCGTGGCGGTACCCAGTGCCAGGGACAGGTTGGGCGGCAGGTCCGACTTGTTGAAGCCGAAGCGGGTGATGTAGTCGATGGTCTTGCCTACGCCCATCGCCTGCAGCAGGCGGATCGACACCAGGTTACGCGACTTGTACAGCGCCTCGCGGACGCGGATCGGGCCGAGGAAGGTGTTGGTGTCGTTCTTCGGGCGCCAGACCTTGTCCAGGTACTCGTCGACGAACACGATCGGTGCATCGTTGACCAGGCTGGCGGCGGTGTAGCCGTTATCCAGTGCAGCGCTGTAGATGAACGGCTTGAAGCTGGAACCCGGCTGGCGCTTGGCCTGGGTGGCGCGGTTGTAGTTGCTCTGCTCGAAGGCAAAGCCGCCGACCAGGGCACGGATTGCACCGTTCTGCGGGTCAAGCGACACCAGCGCGCCCTGTGCCACGGGCACCTGGCTGAATTTCAGGCTGTCGTCCTTCTGGCGCTGCACGCGAACCAGGTCACCGACCTGGGCCACGTCCGACGGCTGCTTGGGCATCGGGCCCATGCTGTTGGTGTTCAGGAAAGGGCGGGCCCATTTCATGCTGTCCCACGACACATGCTCTTCGCCGGTGCGCGTCAGTACCTGCACGCCATCTTTCTTCACCTGGGTGACGATGGCGGGTTCAAGGCCGCTGATCGGGCGCTGTTTGCCCAGCTCGACGGTCCAGGCGCTCAGGGTCTTGCCCGGCAGGCGCGATTCAGGGCCGCGGTAGCCATGGCGCTGGTCATAGGCGACCAGGCCATCGTGTACCGACTTGTTGGCGATTTCCTGCAGGTTGCTCGGAATCGTCGTGGTCACGCGGAAACCTTCGGTGTACGCCTCGCTGCCATAGCGGCCGACCATCTCGGCACGGGCCATTTCGGCGATATACGGGGCATTCACTTCCGGGGTCGGCACGTGATAGCTGGCGTTCAGCGGCTCGGCCACCGCACTTTCGTACGCGGCCTGGTCGATCTTGCCCAGCTTGTACATGCGGCCCAGGATCCAGTCGCGGCGCTCTTTGCTGCGCGCCGGGTTGGCCAGCGGGTTGAAGCGCGAAGGCGCCTTGGGCAGGCCGGCAATCATCGCCATCTGCGCCAGGCTGGCGTCACGAATCGACTTGCCGTAGTAAACCTGTGAAGCCGCCTCGATGCCGTAGGCGCGGTTGCCCAGATAGATCTTGTTGACGTACAGCTCAAGGATCTCGTCCTTGGTCAGCTGACGTTCGATCTGCAACGCCAGGAGGATTTCCGTGGCTTTGCGGGAAAAGCTGCGTTCGCTGGTCAGGAAGAAGTTTTTCGCCACCTGCATGGTGATGGTGCTGCCACCGGATTGAATGTGTCCGCTTTTGACCAATTGCGTGGCCGCCCGCACCAGGCTGCTTGGGTCGACGCCATAGTGATTGGCGAAGTTATCGTCTTCAGCCGACAGCAGGGCGTTGATGAAATTGGGTGGAATGTCGGCGAAACGGATCGGTGTGCGGCGCATTTCGCCGAACTCCGCGATCAGTTTTTCATCGCTGCTGTAGACCCGCAAAGGAATCTGCAACTGGATACTTCTCAGGGCCTCTACGGAGGGCAAACCCGGACTAAGGTAGAGATAGGCCCCGCTGAGCACGAGCATCAGCCCGCAGACGATCGCGACAATGGAGTACCCGAAAAACTTCAGCAGACGAATCAAGGCTTTTGGATTTCCAAGGAAAAGAATGGGTTAGGCGTCGGGGCATGCACGGCAAGTGGTGGATCGACCCGGCCAGCAGATAAACGCGGGAAAAAACGCTGGGCATTAAAGCATTTTTCGGCTTCGGGCGTCATTCGCGCCGCTCATACAAGC
Source organism: Pseudomonas sp. Colony2 (assembly GCF_019382755.1). NCBI lineage: Bacteria > Pseudomonadati > Pseudomonadota > Gammaproteobacteria > Pseudomonadales > Pseudomonadaceae > Pseudomonas > Pseudomonas sp. Colony2. The sequence continues at coordinate 466,722 of NZ_CP080030.1, forward strand.
CGACCGAATGCAGGAAGCCTGGCAGCAATCAGTCCGTAAGACAGGGAAAGTTTTGGGGAGTTTTATGAGAAAGGGATTTTTCAGGCGAAAAGCCGATGCCGTCCTGGGTATCGACATCAATGACACCGGCGTCAGGCTGGTGGAGCTGGAGGCTTCAGGCACTGGCTACAGCGTGCGGGGCTACGCCATGCAGCAGTTGCCGGCCCATGCGGTGGTCGACAGCAGCGTGGTTGATTTCGATGCCGTCGCGCAGGCACTTTCCCGGGCGCTGGTACAGGCGCATACATCACTCAGGCATGCCGCCGTGGCCGTGGCAGGGCCCTCGGTGATTACCCGCGTGCTGGAGATGGACACGGGGCTGACGGATGCTGAAATGGTGCGTCGAATCCATGGGGAAGCAGACCAGTACATTCCTTATCCGCTGGAGGATGTGGCTATCGACTTCCAGGTGCAGGGCCCGTCGGCCCATGACCCGCAAAGCGTCGATGTGCTGCTGGTTGCCTGCCTCAAGGAACAGGTGGAGGCCCGTGAGGCGGTTTTGGCCCTTGCGGGGCTGACGACGCGGATAGTGGATGTCGAAGCATTTGCATTGGCTCGCGCGGGCAGGCAGGCTTCGGACAGCATCATGCCGGGCCGTCGTGTCGATGGCGCGCAATGGGCCGTGGATGCCCAGGGAATGGGAGTGGCCTGCGGGCTGGCCCTGAGGAGTTTCGACTGATGACACGAATCAACCTGTTGCCGTGGCGCGCAGAACGGAATGAGCGGCGGCGCAAATATTTTCTGGTGTTTTTGGCGGGGGCTGCAGCGGTGGCGCTGGCTGCGGTTTGGCTGGCAGACCAGGTGATCGACCGTGCAATCGATCGGCAGTTGGCCCGCAATAACCAGTTGAGCCAGGGTGTCACCGGGCTCGACTCGCGCATCAAGGCCATCGACGAACTGCATGAGCAGCGCCAGCAGTTGATGGAACGGATGAAAGTTGTGCAGGGTTTGCAGGACGATCGTGCGGCGGGTGCTCAGTTGCTGGACCAGTTGGCCCGCGCCGTGCCGGACGGGGTGCAGTTGCGCGAAGTGAGCGTCGACGGCGGGTCTGTTTCCATCAGCGGCACGGCCGGATCGAACCGGGACATTGCTCAGTTCATGCGAGGCCTCGAAGCTGCCGAAGACTTGGAAGCGCCCCGGCTTCAACGGGTTCGCGGCGCGCAGGAGGGCGACGACAATGGCTTCCAGTTGACGGTTCGCCATGGTCACTCGGATGAGGTGCGCCAATGAGAGGGGCGTCAGGCCTGCCAGGGCTGACGGAATCCGATATAACCCAGCTCTGCCAGAACGCCGCCAACTGGCCCTTGCCGGGCAAGGCGTTGCTGGCTGGCGCGGTGGTTTGCCTGCTGTGGGCAGTGGGCAATACCTTCTACTTGAGTGGGGCGCGGGAGCAACTGCGCCAGCTTGAGTCGCAGGAAGTGGCGCTTGAACAGCAGGTCGCGCTGAAAACCATCCAGGCTGCCGGCCTGGAGTCCCTGGTCCGCGAACTCGAAACAATGCGAGGCCATTTCGCCAACCTGTTACGGCGGCTGCCTGCCGACACCCAGGTACCCGGCCTGCTTGAAGATATTGGCCGCCTGAGTGCCGCCAATGGCTTGGTGCTGGAGGCCATCGAACTTCGGGATGACCAGCCTCGCGCCCTGTACATCGAATCGCCCATGCAGATTGGCGTCACCGGGACTTTTCACGACCTGGCGGCGTTCATCAACGGCATGGCCAGCTTGCGAGGAATTGTCACGGTGCATGACTTGGCATTCAGTCCTGTCGATCCCTCGGAGTTGCATCTCAGTCTGGTAGCCAGGACCTATCGTCACAACCGCCAGGCGGGCGATGACCCGAAGGTTGATTTGCACCCGCCGGCACAGGCTGTCGCCGAGCCCGGGCCGCAGCAAGTGGCCTACGATTTTGCAGCCTTGCGCGACCCTTTCCAGCCGCCCTCTCGCCAACTGGTTCGACCCGCCGGGCGACCGGCTGCCGGACCTGATCTCGCCAGACCTCGCGGAATCCTCGAAGGCTTCGCCGTGGAGCAGTTCGAAATGGTCGGGACCTTGTCCCTGGGGGCTCAAACCTTCGCCCTGCTGCGCGGAGCGTCGTCTGTCCATCGCCTGGCAATCGGCGATTACCTGGGCCCGGACCACGGGCGCATCACGGCGATTCATGACTCCCATGTCGAACTGGCCGAGCTTTTCCCGGATGGCCAGGGCGCGTGGCTGGAACGCTCGCAAACCCTTGCCCTGAACGTGAACTCATAACGGAAACAAACAATGAAAAGGACTTTTTCGTCCTTCGGTGTGGCGCTATGGATAGCGTTCACGGCACCGATGGTCATGGCTGTGCCCAATCGAATCGACTTGATTCACCTGCCGCCACCTGGCAATGCGCCCCTGAGTACCGGACGCGTGGCATTCACCGGGGACAAGCTGTCCCTCAACTTCCAGAACATCGAGTTGCGCGCGGTGCTGCAGCAGATTGCTGACGTTGCCGGCCTCAATCTGGTGACCAGCGACGACGTGCAGGGTTCGATCACCCTGCGCCTCAAGGACGTGCCCTGGGACCAGGCCCTGGACCTGGTGCTGCAAACCAAGGGGCTGGACAAGCGTGTGACGGCCAATGTGCTGCTGGTCGCGCCGGCCGAGGAGTTGGCCGCCCGCGAGTTGCTGGCGATGGAGTCGCGCAAGCAAATGACTGAGTTGGCACCGCTGCGCCGCGAGTTGCTGCAAGTCAATTACGCCAAGGCGTCGGACCTGGCCAAGCTCTTCCAGTCGGCCGTGGGCCTGGAAGGCGCCACCGATGAGCGCGGCTCGGTGGCGGTGGATGACCGCACCAACAACATCATCGCCTACCAGACCCGGGAGCGGCTGGAGGAGCTGCGCACGATTGTGGCGCAACTGGATATTCCGGTAAGGCAGGTGATGATCGAGGCGCGGATCGTCGAGGCCAATGTGGATTACGACAAAAGCCTTGGCGTGCGCTGGGGCGGGCAACTGAATCGGGGTAACTGGAGCGCTGGCGGGATCAGGAAACCGCTGGCCGAAGGCACCGAGCCGCCTGAAATCCCGCCCAGCTCGCCGTTTGTGGACCTGGGGGCGGTCAACGGCAGCGCCGGCCTGGGTGTCGCGTTTATCACCGACAACCTGCTGCTGGACCTGGAACTGACCGCCATGGAAAAAACCGGCAATGGTGAAATCGTTTCGCAGCCCAAGGTCGTCACCTCCGACAAGGAAACCGCGCGAATCCTCAAGGGCACCGAGATTCCCTATCAGGAGTCCAGCTCCACCGGCGCGACCTCGGTGTCGTTCAAGGAGGCCTCCTTGTCATTGGAAGTGACCCCGCAAATCACCCCGGACGGCTGGGTGATCATGGAGGTCAAGGTCACCAAGGATGAGCCCGACTACCTGAACAGGCTCAACGATGTGCCGCCGATCAAGAAAAACGAGGTCAATGCCAAGGTGCTGGTCAAGGACGGGGAGACCATCGTGATCGGCGGGGTTTTCTCCAATACTCAAAGCAAAGTGGTAGATAAAGTGCCATTTTTGGGCGATGTGCCGTATCTTGGCCGCCTTTTCCGGCGGGATGTGGTTTCGGAGAAAAAATCCGAGCTGCTGGTATTCCTGACTCCGCGTATTATGAATAACCAGGCGATTGCTGTGAGTCGTTGATTCTGTGCGAAATTTGATTCTTGTAGGACCGATGGGGGCTGGAAAAAGCACCATCGGCCGTTTGCTGGCCAAAGAGCTGCGCCTGCCATTCAAAGACTCCGATAAGGAAATTGAATTGCGCACGGGCGCCAATATCCCGTGGATCTTCGATAAGGAAGGCGAACTGGGCTTTCGCGACCGCGAGCAGGCGATGATTGCCGAACTGTGCGGCTGCGATGGCGTGGTATTGGCCACCGGGGGTGGCGCAGTGATGCGCGACGAGAACCGCCGGGCGCTGCACGCCGGCGGTCGCGTGGTTTATCTGCACGCGTCTGTCGAGCAGCAGGTGGGCCGCACCGCTCGCGACCGCAATCGCCCATTGCTGCGCACCGCCGACCCGGCAAAAACCCTGCGGGACCTGCTGACGCTGCGCGACCCGCTTTATCGGGAAATCGCCGATCTGGTGGTGGAAACCGATGAGCGGCCGCCACGAATGGTGGTTCTCGACATTCTCGAGCGCCTGGCACAGTTGCCACCCCGTTAAAGCCAGGGCCGAAATGCGCTATCCTCGGCGGCGCGTCATGACCGTCCGAGTTGTGGCGTAGAGCCATCAGGCAGCGTCAGATCCCGACGTTGCCGACAACGTTAATGTAGGGCAGGACGCCTGCTTTCATCTTCAACGCGGGGACACATGCAGACACTTAAGGTCGATCTTGGCGAGCGCAGCTACCCGATCCATATTGGCGAAGGTTTGTTGGACCAGCCCGAGTTGCTCGCACCGCATATTGCCGGGCGGCAAGTGGCGATCATCTCCAATGAAACGGTCGCGCCGCTGTATCTTGAGCGTCTGAGCCGCAGCCTGGCGGCGTACTCGGTGATCTCGGTGGTGCTGCCGGACGGCGAGGCCTTCAAGACCTGGGAAACCCTGCAACTGATCTTTGATGGCCTGCTGACGGCCCGTCATGACCGGCGCACCACGGTGGTGGCGCTGGGTGGCGGTGTGATCGGCGACATGGCCGGCTTTGCGGCGGCCTGCTATCAGCGCGGCGTGGACTTTATCCAGGTACCGACCACCTTGCTGTCCCAGGTCGATTCGTCGGTGGGCGGCAAGACCGGCATCAACCACCCCCTGGGCAAGAACATGGTCGGCGCGTTCTATCAGCCGAATGTGGTGCTGATCGACACTGCCACCCTCAATACCCTGCCACCCCGCGAGCTGTCGGCGGGCCTGGCGGAAGTCATCAAGTACGGGCTGATCTGCGACGAGCCGTTCCTGACCTGGCTGGAAGAACACGTCGACGCCCTGCGCGCCCTCGACCAGGTGGCACTCACCGAAGCGATTTCCCGCTCCTGCGCCGCCAAGGCGCTGGTGGTGAATGCCGACGAACGTGAGTCCGGCGTGCGCGCCACCTTGAACCTCGGCCACACCTTCGGCCATGCGATCGAGACCCACATGGGCTATGGTGTGTGGTTGCATGGAGAGGCCGTAGCGGCTGGCACAGTGATGGCATTGGAGATGTCGCAACGCCTGGGCTGGATCAGCGCCCAGGAGCGTGATCGCGGGATCCGCCTGTTCCAGCGCGCCGGGTTGCCGGTCATTCCTCCCGAGGAGATGACCGAGGCAGATTTTCTCGAACATATGGCAATAGACAAGAAAGTGATCGACGGTCGACTGCGACTGGTGCTGTTGCGCCGAATGGGCGAAGCGGTAGTGACCGACGATTATCCGAAAGAGATTTTACAGGCCACGCTGGGAGCGGATTACCGCGCCCTGGCCCAGCTTAAAGGTTAATAAGATCCCGATGACTAGTTTGCATGCCGACGAGGCGTTCCTCGGCCATTACCAGTTAAGCCACGACCCTTTTGCTCCTCGGGTGCCTGGTTTCAAGTTTTTCCCTGCGCAACGCAAGCCGGTGCTGGGACAACTGCACCACCTGGCGCGCTACAGCCAGTTGCTGCTGGTGGTCACCGGCCCATTGGGCAGCGGCAAGACCTTGCTGCGCCAGGCGCTGGTGGCCAGCACCAACAAGCAATCGGTACAGAGCGTGGTGGTTTCCGCCCGTGGTGCCGGTGATGCGGCAGGCGTGTTGCGTCAAGTGGCCCAGGCCCTCGACGTGTCCACTGCCGAGCCGAATGCGATCCTCAAGCAAGTGGTGCAACTGGGCCTGACCGGCCAGGAAGTCTACCTGCTGGTGGATGACGCCGAGCAGCTCGACGAATCTGCCCTGGAAGCGTTGCTGGCCCTGGCGGCCGGTACGCCTGAAGGGCGCCCGCATGTGTTCCTGTTTGGCGAGTCTTCGCTGATCGCCGAACTTGAACAGATCAGCGGCGAGCAGGAGCTGTTCCACGTCATCGAACTGCAGCCTTACGAAGAAGAAGAAACCCGCGAATACCTGGCCCAGCGGCTGGAAGGCGCAGGGCAGGGCATCGAACTTTTCTCCGCTTCGCAGATCTCTGATATTCACGAAAGCTCCGACGGCTGGCCTGGCACCATCAACCAGGTTGCCCGGGATGCCATGATCGAAGCCATGATTGCCAGCCGCTCAGCGGTAAAGCGTCCAAAGATGGGGTTTACTATGCCGAAGAAGCACGTATTGGCAATTTCTGCCGTTGTCGTGGTTGCCGTCGCCGCCGCCTGGTTGATTCCAGGTCGCAACAAGGCACCGACCACCGCTGGCGCGCCAACCGAACAGGCGCAGTTGCCACTGGGCAAGCCAACACCGAACGTTGAGTTTGCCAACTCCGGCCAACCCACCAACCTGCCAATGGTCGGCCAACCGGTGATGCGCGGCCCGCTCGCCGAAGAAGCTGGCGGCATCTCCGAAGGCGACGATGGGGTGCCGGTGGAAGGCTCCAGCGCCACGCCGCCGACCGTGACCACCACCGCGCCACCTGCGGGCGTGCCAGCCGGTCAGCCAGCGGCCAAGCCGACGCCAGCGCCAGCCCAGGTCGCCACCGCCAAGCCTGCGCCTGYGGCCAARCCGGCTCCAGCCGCCAAGCCTGCCGAAAAACCGGCCGTCGTGGCCAAGGCCGCGACTGGCGCTGCCGGCAGCAGCTGGTATGCCAGCCAGCCTACCGGTAACTTCGTGGTGCAGATCCTCGGTACCAGCTCCGAAGCCAACGCCCAGGCGTTCGTGAAAGAGCAGGGCGGCGAGTACCGTTATTTCAAGAAAGTGCTCAACGGCAAGCCTCTCTACGTGATCACTTACGGCAACTTCTCCAGCCGTACAGCAGCGGAATCCGCTATCAAGGCCTTGCCAGCGAAGGTTCAGGCTGGTAAACCTTGGCCTCGCACTGTCGCCAGCGTTCAACAAGAACTGGCAACAACTCGCTGAAGATCCGGCGGCCTTACCCAGGCCGCCCTCTCGGCACCTCAAAAAAACAACACAGCGTGCAGCCCTGAAGGCCGCGCGCTTTGTGGTGTCTGCGTCACAGTGGCTTTTGAGTCGTAGCGGTCAAAATTAAAAAAGTTTTGACTAGCACAGCATATCGCTTTAAACCTTTCATAAATGCGACATAGATTTGCGACATTTCGTCGCTAAATTTGTGAGCGTCTGTGTCGGTGTGTACAATGACCTCCCTTTTGCCCCCGCTAAGCCGGCGTACGTTCGGCGTGGAAGGTAACCGGTTGAATTGAAAAGAAATTTGCCTCGGAATAAGAGGCAGCCTGGTGAGAAAGTGTCTATGAAAGCAGGTCTGTACCAACCCGATGAATTCAAGGATAACTGCGGTTTCGGCCTGATAGCCCACATGCAGGGCGAGCCCAGTCATACCCTTTTGCAAACGGCCATCGAGGCCCTGACCTGCATGACCCACCGCGGTGGGATCAACGCCGACGGCAAGACCGGTGACGGTTGCGGCTTGCTGATTCAAAAGCCCGACCAGTTCCTGCGCGCAGTCGCCAAGGAACATTTCGGCGCCGATTTGCCCAAGCAGTACGCTGTGGGCATGGTGTTCTTCAACCAGGACCCGGTAAAAGCCGAAGCTGCTCGCGAGAACATGAACCGCGAGATCCTGGCCGCTGGCCTGCAGCTCGTCGGCTGGCGCAAAGTGCCGATCGACACCAGCGTACTGGGCCGCCTGGCCCTGGAGCGCCTGCCGCAGATCGAACAAGTGTTCATCGCAGGCGACGGCCTGAGCGACCAGGACATGGCGATCAAGCTGTTCACCTCTCGTCGTCGCTCGTCCGTGGCCAATGCCGCCGACACCGACCACTACATCTGCAGCTTTTCCCACAAGACCATCATTTATAAAGGCCTGATGATGCCGGCGGACTTGACCGCCTTCTATCCAGACCTGAGCGATGAGCGCCTGCAAACCGCAATCTGCGTGTTCCACCAGCGCTTCTCCACCAACACCCTGCCGAAATGGCCGCTGGCCCAGCCATTCCGCTTCCTCGCCCACAACGGCGAGATCAACACCATCACCGGCAACCGCAACTGGGCCGTGGCCCGTCGCACCAAGTTCGCCAACGACCTGATGGACCTGGAAGAGCTCGGCCCGCTGGTCAACCGCGTGGGTTCCGACTCCTCCAGCATGGACAACATGCTCGAATTGATGGTCACTGGCGGCATCGACCTGTTCCGTGGCGTGCGCATGATCATTCCGCCAGCGTGGCAGAACGTCGAGACCATGGACCCCGACCTGCGGGCGTTCTATGAGTACAACTCGATGCACATGGAACCGTGGGACGGCCCGGCCGGCGTGGTAATGACCGACGGTCGCTACGCCGTGTGCCTGCTCGACCGTAACGGCCTGCGCCCGGCGCGTTGGGTGACCACCACCAACGGCTTTATCACCCTGGCGTCGGAAATCGGCGTGTGGAACTACAAGCCGGAAGACGTGATCGCCAAGGGCCGTGTTGGCCCGGGCCAGATCCTCGCCGTGGACACCGAGACCGGTCAGATCCTTGACACCGATGCCATCGACAACCGCTTGAAGTCCCGTCATCCGTACAAGCAATGGCTGCGCAAGAATGCCCTGCGCATCCAGGCAACCATGGAAGACAACGACCACGGTTCTGCCTTCTACGACGTCGACCAGCTCAAGCAGTACATGAAGATGTACCAGGTCACCTTCGAAGAACGTGACCAGGTGCTGCGCCCACTGGGCGAGCAGGGCTATGAGGCCGTTGGCTCCATGGGCGATGACACGCCAATGGCCGTGCTGTCCCAGCGCGTGCGCACGCCGTACGACTATTTCCGCCAGCAGTTCGCCCAGGTGACCAACCCGCCGATCGACCCGCTGCGCGAAGCCATCGTGATGTCCCTGGAAGTGTGCCTCGGTGCCGAGCGCAACATCTTCCAGGAATCGCCTGAGCACGCTTCCCGCGTGATCCTCAGCTCGCCGGTCATTTCCCCGGCCAAGTGGCGCTCGTTGATGACCCTGGATCGCCCAGGCTTCGACCGGCAGATCATCGACCTGAACTACGACGAGAGCCTCGGCCTGGAAGCCGCGGTGCGCAATGTCGCCGATCAGGCTGAAGAAGCCGTGCGTGCCGGCCGTACCCAGATCGTGCTGACCGACCGCCATATCGCCCCGGGCAAGCTGCCGATCCACGCTTCCCTGGCCACCGGCGCGGTACACCACCGCCTGACCGAAAAGGGCCTGCGTTGCGATTCCAACATCCTGGTTGAAACCGCCACCGCCCGCGACCCGCATCACTTTGCGGTGTTGATCGGCTTCGGCGCCTCTGCGGTGTATCCGTTCCTGGCTTACGAAGTACTCGGCGACCTGATCCGTACCGGCGAAGTCCTGGGCGACCTCTACGAGGTGTTCAAGAACTACCGTAAGGGCATCACCAAGGGCCTGCTGAAGATCCTGTCGAAGATGGGCATCTCCACCGTCACGTCCTACCGTGGCGCGCAATTGTTCGAAGCCATCGGCCTGTCGGAAGAAGTTTGCGAGATGAGCTTCCGTGGCGTGCCGAGCCGCATCAAGGGTGCGCGTTTCGTCGACATCGAAGCCGAGCAGAAAGCCCTGGCCGCCGAAGCCTGGAGCGCGCGCAAGCCGATCCAGCAAGGCGGCCTGCTGAAGTTCGTGCACGGTGGCGAATACCACGCCTACAACCCGGACGTGGTCAACACCCTGCAAGCCGCCGTGCAGCAAGGCGACTACGCCAAGTTCAAGGAATACACCGCGCTGGTGGATAACCGCCCGGTGTCGATGATCCGCGATTTGTTCAAGGTGAAAACCCTGGACACGCCGCTGGCCATCAGCGAGATCGAGCCACTGGAATCGATCCTCAAGCGTTTCGACTCCGCCGGTATTTCCCTGGGCGCCTTGTCGCCTGAGGCTCACGAAGCCCTGGCCGAAGCCATGAACCGCCTGGGTGCGCGTTCCAACTCCGGCGAAGGCGGTGAAGACCCGGCGCGCTACGGCACCATCAAGAGCTCGAAAATCAAGCAGGTCGCCACTGGCCGCTTTGGTGTGACCCCGGAATACCTGGTCAACGCCGAAGTGCTGCAGATCAAGGTTGCCCAGGGCGCCAAGCCGGGTGAAGGCGGACAACTGCCAGGCGGCAAGGTCAACGGCCTGATCGCCAAGCTGCGTTATGCAGTGCCGGGCGTGACGTTGATTTCACCGCCGCCGCACCACGACATCTACTCGATCGAGGATTTGTCGCAGCTGATTTTCGACCTGAAACAAGTCAACCCGCAGGCCCTGGTCTCGGTGAAACTGGTAGCGGAAGCCGGCGTGGGCACCATCGCCGCCGGTGTGGCCAAGGCCTATGCCGACCTGATCACCATCTCCGGCTACGACGGCGGCACCGGCGCTTCGCCGCTGACCTCCATCAAGTACGCCGGCGCACCGTGGGAACTGGGCCTGGCTGAAACCCACCAGACCCTGCGCGGCAACGACCTGCGCGGCAAGGTCCGGGTGCAGACCGACGGTGGCCTGAAAACCGGCCTCGACGTGATCAAGGCCGCAATCCTCGGCGCCGAAAGCTTCGGCTTCGGCACCGCGCCAATGATCGCCCTGGGCTGCAAATACCTGCGCATCTGCCACCTGAACAACTGCGCCACCGGCGTGGCGACTCAGAACGAGAAGCTGCGCAAGGACCACTACATCGGTACCGTCGACATGGTGGTGAATTTCTTCACCTACGTCGCCGAAGAAACCCGTGAGTGGCTGGCCAAGCTGGGCGTGCGTTCCCTGGAAGAGCTGATCGGCCGTACCGACCTGCTGGACATCCTCGAAGGCCAGACCGCCAAGCAACAGCACCTGGACCTGACGCCGCTGTTGGGCAGCGATCACATCCCGGCCGACAAGCCACAGTTCTGCCAGGTTGACCGCAACCCGCCGTTCGACAAGGGCCTGCTGGCCGAGAAGATGGTCGAGATGGCCACTTCGTCGATCAACGACGCAAGCGGCGGCGAATTCGCCCTGGATATCTGCAACTGCGACCGTTCCATCGGCGCACGCATCTCCGGCGAAATCGCGCGCAAGCACGGCAACCAGGGCATGGCCAAGGCGCCGATCACCTTCCGCTTCAAGGGCACCGCTGGCCAGAGCTTCGGCGTATGGAACGCCGGTGGCTTGAACATGTACCTCGAAGGCGACGCCAACGACTACGTGGGCAAGGGCATGACCGGCGGCAAGCTGGTGATCGTCCCGCCAGTGGGCAGCGTCTACAAGACTCAAGACAGTGCCATCATCGGCAACACCTGCCTGTACGGCGCAACCGGCGGCAAGCTGTTTGCCGCGGGCACGGCCGGTGAGCGTTTCGCAGTGCGTAACTCCGGTGCCCACACCGTGGTTGAAGGCACGGGCGATCACTGCTGCGAGTACATGACCGGTGGTTTTGTCGCGGTGCTGGGCAAGACCGGCTACAACTTCGGTTCGGGCATGACCGGCGGTTTCGCCTACGTGCTCGACCAGGACAACACCTTCGTCGACAAGGTGAACCACGAGTTGGTGGAGATCCAGCGGATCAGCGGCGAAGCGATGGAATCCTATCGCAACCACTTGCAGCATGTGCTGGACGAATATGTCGAGGAAACCAACAGCGAATGGGGTCGCAACCTCGCTGAAAACCTCGATGACTACCTGCGTCGTTTCTGGCTGGTCAAGCCCAAGGCTGCCAACCTGAAATCGTTGCTTTCCAGCATCCGTGCCAACCCGCAGTGATATGCGCCTGAAGAGTTTGATGAGGTTTTAACATGGCTGAACGTCTGAATAACGACTTCCAGTTCATCGATGTCGGGCGCAAAGATCCGAAGAAGAAACTGTTGCGTCAACGCAAGAAAGAGTTCGTGGAAATCTACGAGCCCTTCAAACCCCAGCACTCGGCCGACCAGGCCCACCGCTGCCTGGGTTGCGGTAACCCGTATTGCGAATGGAAGTGCCCGGTGCACAACTTCATTCCGAACTGGCTGAAGCTGGTGGCCGAGGGCAACATCCTCGCCGCCGCCGAGCTGTCGCACCAGACCAACACCCTGCCGGAAGTGTGCGGCCGGGTGTGCCCGCAGGACCGTTTGTGCGAGGGTGCGTGCACCCTCAACGACGGCTTCGGCGCGGTGACCATCGGTTCGGTGGAGAAGTACATCACCGACACCGCGTTCGCCATGGGCTGGCGCCCGGACATGTCCAAGGTCAAGCCGACCGGCAAGCGCGTCGCGATCATCGGCGCGGGCCCGGCGGGCCTGGGCTGTGCCGACGTGCTGGTACGTGGCGGCGTGACCCCGGTGGTGTTCGACAAGAACCCGGAAATCGGTGGCCTGCTGACCTTCGGCATCCCCGAGTTCAAGCTGGAAAAAACCGTACTGAGCCATCGTCGCGAAGTCTTCACCGGCATGGGTATCGAGTTCCGCCTCAATACCGAAATCGGCAAGGACGTGACCATGGAGCAACTGCTCGAAGAATACGATGCCGTGTTCATGGGCATGGGCACCTACACCTACATGAAGGGTGGCTTCGCCGGTGAAGACCTGCCGGGCGTGTACGACGCTCTGGACTTCCTGATCGCCAACGTCAACCGCAACCTGGGCTTTGAAAAGTCGCCGGAAGATTTCGTCGACATGAAAGGCAAGAAGGTCGTGGTGCTGGGCGGTGGTGATACCGCGATGGACTGCAACCGCACTTCGATTCGCCAGGGCGCCAAGTCGGTGACCTGTGCCTACCGTCGTGACGAAGCCAACATGCCGGGTTCGCGCAAAGAGGTGAAGAACGCCAAGGAAGAAGGCGTAAAATTCCTCTACAACCGCCAGCCGATCGCTATCGTCGGTGAAGACCGTGTCGAAGGCGTGAAAGTGGTCGAGACCCGTCTCGGCGAACCGGATGCCCGTGGCCGTCGCAGCCCCGAGCCGATCCCGGGTTCCGAAGAGATCATCCCGGCAGACGCCGTGGTCATCGCCTTCGGTTTCCGCCCAAGCCCGGCGCCGTGGTTCGAGCAGTTCGAAATCCAGACCGACAGCCAGGGCCGCGTTGTAGCCCCGGAACAAGGCCAGTACAAACACCAGACCAGCAACCCGAAAATCTTCGCCGGTGGCGACATGGTGCGCGGGTCTGACCTGGTAGTGACGGCCATCTTCGAAGGCCGCAACGCCGCCGAAGGGATCCTGGATTACCTGCAGGTCTGACCCCGATCCCGGATTGAAATGGGATCAAAATGTGGGAGCGGGCTTGCTCGCGAATGCGGTATATCAGTCACCAGATGTGTTGGCTGACCCACCGCATTCGCGAGCAAGCCCGCTCCCACATTTGTTTTGTGGCGCTTTCATATCCGCGACAAATTGACCCGATAGACAAAAGGCACGGCTCTTGCCGTGCCTTTTGCGTCGCGCTCTGAGAAAATGCCCGCACTTTTTTTGCGGATGCCGACATGACTGCCCTCAAGAACGACCGTTTCCTTCGTGCCCTGCTCAAGCAACCCGTGGACGTCACCCCTGTGTGGATGATGCGCCAGGCCGGTCGCTACCTGCCGGAATACCGCGCCAGTCGCGCCCACGCCGGCGACTTCATGAGCCTGTGCATGAACCCGGAGTTCGCCTGCGAAGTCACCATGCAACCGCTGGACCGCTATCCACAGCTGGATGCGGCCATCCTGTTCTCCGATATCCTGACCATCCCTGACGCCATGGGCCAGGGCCTGTACTTCGAAACCGGCGAAGGCCCGCGTTTCAAGAAAGTCGTCAGCACCCTGGCCGACATCGAAGCCCTGCCGATCCCCGATCCCCACAAGGACCTGGGCTACGTCATGGATGCGGTCAGCACCATCCGCCGCGAGCTGAACGGCCGCGTGCCGCTGATCGGCTTCTCCGGCAGCCCGTGGACCCTGGCCACCTACATGGTCGAAGGCGGCTCGTCGAAAGACTTCCGCAAGACCAAGGCCATGCTGTACGACAACCCGCAAGCCATGCACCTGCTGCTGGACAAGCTGGCGCAGTCGGTCACCTCCTACCTCAACGGCCAGATCATGGCCGGCGCCCAGGCGGTGCAGATCTTCGACACCTGGGGTGGCAACCTGTCGGCGGCGGCGTACCAGGAGTTCTCCCTGGCCTACATGCGCAAGATCGTCAGCGGCCTGATCCGCGAACACGAAGGCCGCAAAGTGCCGGTGATCATGTTCACCAAGGGCGGCGGCCTGTGGCTGGAAAGCATCGCCGACGCCGGCGCCGACGCGCTGGGCCTGGACTGGACCTGCGACCTCGGCGAAGCCCGTCGCCGCGTGGGCAACAAGGTTGCGCTGCAAGGCAACATGGACCCGACCGTGCTGTACGCCAAGCCGGAAGCCATCCGTACTGAAGTGGGCCGCATCCTCGCCAGCTACGGCAAAGGCAGTGGTCACGTGTTCAACCTTGGCCACGGCATTACTCCGGAAGTTGATCCGGAGCACGCAGGCGCGTTCCTGCGGGCGGTGCACGAGTTGTCGGCGCAGTATCACGAGTGATCGCGCGGCAATGAAAAAGCCCGGCAGATGCCGGGCTTTTTTGTAAGCGCTGGTTAAGCCTTGGCTTCCTGCAACGGCGGTAACTTCGCCAGCTTCAACGCCACCAGCAACGCGACGATCAACAGCGCGACGATAAACCCGCCAATCCCGTTCCACCCGGCGTAGTGCCAGAAGAAACCGCCCGCCGTCCCCGCAATACTCGACCCCACGTAGTAACTGAACAGGTACAGCGAAGACGCCTGGCCCTTGGCTTTCAGTGCGCGGCGGCCGATCCAGCTGCTGGCCACCGAGTGGGCGCCGAAGAAGCCGAAGGTGAAGATCAACATGCCGGGCACTACCAGCCACAGCGGGGTAAACAGCGTCAGGGCGATACCGCCGAGCATCAGCACGATGGTGCCCCAGAGCACGCGACGACGGCCCAGGCGGTCGGCCAGGGAGCCGATTTTCGCCGAGCTGTAGATACCCGAGAGGTAGACCAGCGACAGCAGGCCTACCACGGCCTGGCTCAAATCGTACGGGTCCGCCAGCAAGCGGTAGCCGATGTAGTTGAACATCGTCACAAAGGCGCCCATCAGCACGAAGGCTTCGAGGAACAGCCACGGCAGGCCGGCGTCCTTGAAGTGCATGGTGAAGCCGTCCATCAGGCTGCGCGGGTGCAGGGTGCTGGCGCGGAAGTTGCGCGATTCGGGGAGGATCTTCCAGAACACCGTGGCTGCGATCAGCGCCAGGGCGCCGATGATCAGCATCGCCGTGTGCCAACTGACGAAGTCGATCAGCACACCGATGATCAAGCGGCCGCTCATGCCGCCAATGGCGTTACCGCCGATATACAGGCCCATGGCCAAGCCGATGTGTTGCGGGTGGATCTCTTCACTCAGGTAGGTCATGGCCACCGCTGCCAGGCCGCTGAGGGACAGGCCCACCAGTGCGCGCATCAGCAGGATGCCTTCCCAGCTTGGCATCAGGCCGCTGGCGATGGTGCACAGTGCGGCGCAGAACAGCGCGGCAACCATCACCGGCTTGCGCCCCAGGGTGTCGGAAATCGGCCCGGTGATCAGCAGGCCAATGGCGAGCATGCCGGTGGCCACCGAGAGAATCAGGCTGCTTTGCGCGGCATTGATGGAAAATTCGTGGGACAGCGCCGGCATCATCGGCTGTACGCAGTAGAGCAGGGCGAAAGTGGCGAAACCGCCGGAGAACAGCGCCAGCACCGTGCGCATGAACATCGGGGTGCCTTTTTCGATGTACTGCTCGTTGAGCTGTGCCACCACTTCATCGAGGGCGGTGGGCGGTACTTCTTGAGCAAGCGGAGCGACAGCAGATTTCACGCGGGACCTCGGGGAGGAAAGGCTGCCAGGGCTGGCAATGCAAAAAAGAATATAGCTCCCTATTGATTCTTTCCAATATATTGTTCGACCTGTTTAAGAGCTTTTACGACCTAATGAGGTTTTCATGGAACTGCGCCACCTGCGTTACTTCATCGCCGTGGCTGAAGAGCTGCATTTTGGCCGCGCCGCGCAGGTGCTGGGGATCTCCCAGCCGCCCCTGAGCCAGCAGATCCAGGCGCTGGAGCAGGAGATAGGTGCGCGGTTGTTTGAGCGTACCAATCGTCGGGTCGAGCTGAGCGAGGCCGGCAGGTTGTTCCTGCAAGAGGCGCGGTTGGTGCTGGCGCAGGTGGATAAAGCGGCGGACGTGGCGCGTCGGGCGCAGTTGGGGGAACTGGGGGAGTTGAAGATTGGCTTCACCTCTTCTGCGCCGTTCAACTCCAGCATCCCACAGGCGATCTTCGCGTTTCGCCAGGCATTCCCGGCGGTGCATTTGAATCTGCAGGAGATGAGCAGCACGGAGGTGGCCGAGTCGCTGGTGGATGAGTCGATTCAGGTGGGGTTGATGCGACCGTTGCCGTTGCCCGATTCCTTGAGCGTCGTGGAACTGATGCGCGAGCCCTTGGTGGCCGTGCTGAACGCCGGGCATCCGCTGGTGGAGGGCAGTGAGCGTGGTTTGCACCTGGCGCAATTGGCCGAAGAGCCGTTTGTGTTTTTCCCGCGGACTTACGGCAGCGGCCTGTATGCCCAATTGATGAGCCTGGCGCGTGATGCCGGCTTCAGCCCGCATTTCGCGCAGGAGGCCGGGGAGGCAATGACCATCATTGGCCTGGTGGCGGCGGGGTTGGGTGTCTCGGTGTTACCGGCGTCGTATCAGCGGATCCGCATTGATGGCGTGGTGTATCGCACGTTGCTGGATCAGGAGGCGGTGACGGCGGTGTGGCTGGTGCAGCGCAAGGGTCAGCAGACGCCGATGGCCAAGGCGTTTGTCGAGCTGCTGACCCGCAAGGCATTGGTATGACCGACGCATAACCTGTGGCGAGGGAGCTTGCTCCCGCTGGGCTGCGCAGCAGCCCCGAAACCCGACGACTGAGTTTTACCAGGCAACCCTCAATCGCAGGTTTCAGGGGCGCTTCGCGCCCCAACGGGAGCAAGCTCCCTCGCCACAGGGAAGCGGGTGTTTCAGTTCTGCTTCGACGTCCCGGTCTGCTGGAGCAACTGCGCCGTGTCACTCACACCATTGGTGCGCAACGCCGCCAGGATGTCACGGTCCAGCATGCTCACCCAGCGGTTGTAGTTGCGGTGAATCTTGCCGTCCTTGTAGCCCAGGTCGCGGCTGTCGCGGTAGGTGATGGCGTAGCTGGTGGCGGTGTAGCGGATGTCGATTTCAGCGTGGAACTGGTTGCGCACGTTGATCTCGGCCTGCACCAGTTGCGGGCTCAGGCGCTGCACCACCCATTGGCGTTTGTTCAAGGCCGCGATAATGGTCTGCTTCATTTTTTCTTCGTTGACCTGCGGGTTCGCCGGCAAGTCATGCTGGGTGTTGAGCACCGGTTTGTTGGTGCAGCCAGCGGTGGTGAGCAGGGCCAAAGCGACCAGTGTTGCGCGTAGCAGGGAAGACATTCCATTTCTCCAGTCAGTAAAAAAACCTACACCCAGCGGCGGAAAATCAGCGAAGTGTTGACGCCGCCAAAGGCAAAATTGTTGTTCATCACGTAGTCGCTGTGCAGCTCGCGGAACTCACCTTGCAGGTAGTCCAGCTCGCCGCAGCGCGGGTCGACCTCGTCGAGGTTGAAGGTGTGCACGTATTGGTTGCGGTTCATCATCTCGATGCTGAACCACGACTCCAGCGCGCCGCATGCGCCCAGGGTATGCCCAAGGAAACTCTTCTGCGAACTGATGGGCATGCGGCTGCCGAACAGGCTGCTGGTGGCCAGGGTTTCGGCGATGTCGCCCTGGTCGGTGGCGGTGCCATGGCCGTTCACATAGCCGATCGCGTCGGGCGCAAGCCCCGCATCTTCCAATGCCAGTTCCATGGCGCGGCGCATGGTGGCCTGTTCCGGGCGGGTGGTGTGCTGGCCGTCGGCGTTGCTGCCGAAGCCGACGATTTCCGCGTGGATATGCGCGCCACGGGCCAGTGCATGTTCCAGCTCTTCGAGCACCAGGATGCCACCGCCTTCGCCGATCACCAGGCCGTCGCGGCCACTGTCGTAGGGACGCGGGCTGGTTTGTGGTGCATCGTTTTTCAGGCTGGTGGCGTACAGCGCATCGAACACCATGGCTTCGGTAGGGCACAGCTCTTCGGCACCACCTGCCAACATCAGCGGCAGGCGGCCGAACTTGATGGCCTCATAGGCGTAGCCGATGCCCTGGCTGCCGCTGGTGCACGCGCTGGACGTGGGGATCAGCCGGCCGGTGAGGCCGAAGAAAATGCTGATATTCGCTGCCGTGGTGTGGGGCATCATCCGCACGTAGGAGTTGGCGTTCAGCCCCTCGGCCACCGAGTTCAGCAGCATATTGCCGAAGGCCTTGATCTCGTCGGTGCTGCCGGTGGACGAGCCACAGGCCACGCCCATGCGCCCGTCCTTGATCGACTCGTCGCCCAGCAAGCCGGCATCTTTCAGCGCCTGCTCCGCTGCCCATACCGCCAGCCGGGAAACCCGGCCCATGCTGCGCAGTTGCTTGCGGGTCCAGTGGGCGGGTACCACGAAATCATCGATCGGCCCGGCCAGCCGTGTGTTCAGTTCGGTGAAACGGTCCCACTCATCCATGCGCCGGATGCCGCTGCGGTTGGCGCGGAAGTTGGCGGCGATGGTTGCCCAATCGCTGCCCAGGGACGTAACGCCGGCCATGCCGGTGACCACCACGCGTTTCATCAGCACAGGCCTCCATTCACGGCCAGCACTTGGCGGGTGATGTAGCCGGCTTCTGCCGACATCAGGAAGTTCACCGCCCCGGCGACTTCTTCCGGCGTGCCCATGCGCTGGGCCGGGATCATTTTCATCAGCTCTTCCACCGGTACGTTTTCATCGAGCATCGCGGTGTCGATCAGCCCGGGGGCCACGCAGTTGACGGTGATCTTGCGCTTGCCCAGCTCGATGGCCAGGGCTTTGGCGGCGCCGATCAGGCCGGCCTTGGACGCGCTGTAGTTGACCTGGCCGCGGTTGCCGATCAGCCCGGATACCGAGGTGATGCACACGATCCGCCCGGCGGCGCGACGACGAATCATCGGCATCATCACCGGGTGCAGCACGTTGTAGAAACCGTCGAGGTTGGTGCGCATCACCACGTCCCAATCGTCTTCCGACAGCGCTGGAAACGCGCCGTCGCGCGTCAGGCCCGCATTGAGCACCACGCCGTAATACGCGCCATGGGCTTCCACGTCGGCTTCAAGGATCTCCTTGCAGCTGGCGCGGTCCGCCACATCGAATTGCAACACCCGGGCCTTGCGCCCCAGCGCTTCGATTTCGACCTGCACCGCATCCGCCTCGGCACGCCCGCTGCGGCAGTGCAGCACGATGTCGTGCCCGGCCTGGGCCAGGCGCACAGCGATAGCGCGGCCGATGCCACGGCTGGAGCCGGTCACCAATACGGATTCAGTCATGGCGTGGTGTCCTTCGATTCATCTAAATAGTTGGCCGCCTGGGGCGGTCGAAATACGTTCAAGCGCGCGCTGGCCTGGATGCCGTGACCGGTGAGGTGGCATTCGAACACACCCATGCCGTTGTCGTCTTCCAGGGAGCGCAGGCCGTGGATGGTCAGCTCGGTGCCTGCGGGAAAGTGCTCGACGTTGCACTCGAACTTGCGCGTGCCCAGCAGGAAGCCCAACTCCACGGCTTCACCTTTCTGGCGCGCGCGGCAACCGGCGTAGGCCGCGACGCTTTGCGCCATCAACTCAATGCCGACCCACGCGGGCAGGCTGCCATCGGCGCGGTTGAAAAGACCGCCGGGCTTGACCGTCAGGCGGGTCTGGATCTGTTCTTCATCAAAGCTCAGGACCTGATCGATCAGGATCATGTCACCGGCGTGGGGCAGCAGTTCGGCGAGCGGCCAATCAGTCATGGGGCGTCTCCGATAATCAGGCTGACGTTGTTGCCGCCGAAGGCAAACGAGTTGCTCATCAGGCAGCGTTTTTCCAGGGCGTCGCCGGGCGACGCCCACTTCAGTACGGGCAGGTCGGGGTCCGCCTGGCCATCCCAGACATGCGGCGGCACTACGCCTTCTGCCAGGCTCAGCCAGCAGAACGCCGCTTCCAGCGCGCCGGCGGCGCCCAGGGTGTGGCCGGTCATGGGTTTGGTCGAGGAGCAGGCTACGCCGTCCGGGAACAGGGCCGCGACCGCCAGGCTTTCCATGGCATCGTTATGTTGGGTAGCGGTGCCGTGCAGGTTCAGGTAACCGATTTGTCCGGGCGCCAGTTGTGCGCTGGCCAGGGCCTTGCGCATCGCTTGCAACGCACCCTTGCCGGTAGGCTCGGGGGCGGAAATATGGTGGGCGTCGCAACTGGCGCCACTGCCCAGCAGTGCGAACGGCGCCGGGGTTTTGCTCATCAGGAACAGCACGGCGGCTTCGCCGATATTGATGCCGTTGCGGTTCAGCGAAAACGGATTGCAGCGCTCTGCCGAAACCGCCTCCAGCGACGAAAAACCATTGAGGGTCAGCTTGCACAGCGTGTCGACGCCACCGCAGATCACCGCATCGCACACGCCCAGGTCCAACAGGCGTTGGGCACTCATCAGCGCTCGTGCGCTGGAGGTGCAGGCGGTGGAAATCACGTAGGCCGGGCCGCTCAGTTGCAGCCAGTCGGCGAGGAAATCGGCCGGGGCGCCAAGCGCCTGTTGCTGATAGTCGTAGTCGGCGGGGAACTGGTTTTCCCGCAGATAGTGGGCGATGCCACGGCTGGCTTCATCGATGCCCGAGGTGCTGGTGCCGAGCACGATGCCAATGCGCGACGCGCCGAACGTCTGGATCGCTTGCCGGATCTCGTCGTCAATCTGCAACGCGGCTTCCAGCAGCAACTGGTTATTGCGGCTGCGATGGGATTCCAGCCCGGGCGGTATCGCCGCCAGTTCACCGTGCACAGCGGCCACCGGCAACACACGCTCCGGCACCCAGCCGCTTTCGGCGCGCATGCCGGAGCAGTCGCCGGCAAACAGGCTGCGGCTGACTTCGCGCTTGTCGCGGCCCAGGGCGCAGATCACGCCGAGGGCATTGAGGTAGGCGCTCATCGGGCAGCCCCTAGCGGCGAGATGTGGTAGGTCAGGTGTTGCCCGATCACGTCCACGCGAAACACCAGGGAGGAGTGATAGGTGATCTTCCAGTGGGACGGCAGGGTGCGGATCAGGTCCATTTCCTGGGTCCCGGGGTACAGCCTGGAAACTTCATCCGCCGAGGTCAGGGCGAACAACAGCGCGGCAAACAGTTCACGCGCCTGGGGATTGGGCGGCAGCAGACCGTCGGCCTGCCAGGCGCCATTGATCAGCATCTGCCGAGCCTGGGGAATGCCCAGCGGGTCCATCATCGACCAGCGAATCCCGCCGCCTTCGCGCTGCATCACCAGCAACCAGTCCTGGCGTTGGCCATCCTGTTCGCGCTGCACATGCAGTTGCAACGGCAGGCTCAGCACCGGGTTTTTCGACGGCAACGGCGGCTGGCTGGCGCACGCGCTCAGCAGCAACAGGCAGCCGATCAACAGCATTCGGATCATGTTTCAGCGCTCGCCAGAGGTTTGCGGGCAACCACGTTGACCAGGGTTTCTTCGCGCTGGCCGGCCGGTTTTGGCTGGCGCAGGCCCCAGCGCTCAAGCAGGCCGAAGTCGGTGGCGCGGCTCCACCACAGGTACGGGTACGAGACGTTCTGCGGGCCGAACTCAAAGCCCTGCTCGCGAATCATCTCAAGGTACTCCTCGGCGCTTTTCTGCACATGCATCGGGTGACGAAACAGCCAGCGAATGACCCAGGTGTCGATATAGGCCTCGGTGGATTCGGCAAACAGCAGGTAGCCGCCCGGCTTGAGCACCCGGTAGAACTCTTTCAGGGCGCGATGCTGTTCCACCAGATGATGGAAGGTCTGGTGACAGAACAGCACGTCGACACTGGCGTCGGCCACGTCGAGGGTCGCGCAGTCGCTGCCGATCAACTCGATGGCGATGCCCTGGCGCGCGGCTTCGGTGCGGCTCAGGTCGAGGCTGTGTGGGTCAGCATCCAGGCCGATCAGGCGCTCGGGGGCGAACACTTGCTGCAAATACTGGAACGACTTGCCCTGGCCGCAGCCGGCGTCCAGCAGCACCGGAGCAACCGGCAGCGGTTCGCTGAACAGGCTGCGCAGGTCGTTGATGGCCACGCGCAGCACATGGTGCTGCCAGGTGTGGCTGCGCAGGAACCAGAAGCCGAATTTGGTTTCTTCGACGTAGTTCTTGCTGAGGTATTGGCTGCTCATCGTTTCTTCCTTGTCCCGGACGGGGCGGCCCACGGCGCCAGCATGAAGCTGAATGCCAGCCCCAAGCTCACCGATAGCCCAAAATTACTCACCGCCGGCGTGCTGGAAATGGCCAGCAGGCCGAACGATAGCCAAGTAGTCACGGCCGCCAACAGTGTGCCCAACAGGCTCACCGCGGCGCCGCCAATTTGTTCACGCATCAGGATCGCGTAGTCGACGCTGATGGCGGTTACCAACAGCAGGCCGAACAGGCTGAACAACGTCAGCGGCTGCCCCAGCCAACCCAGGCTGGCCAGGCTGCACAGCGCCGCCAGCAGCGGCAGGGCGACGATGCGCAGGGCACCGCCGAAGCCGAACGGCAGGATCAGCAGCAGTACGATCAACACGCAGGACATCAATTTCAATTCCGCCGCGCTGATCTGTGTGGCAGCGAATACCTGGTTCAAGTCGCCGAGGCGATCCACCAACTGCACGCCGGGCAGATCCAGGGCCTGCACCCGCAGCAAGGCCGGGTTGTTCAAGCCTTGCAGGCTCACCATCGCCGCCACGCCACCGTCGACATTCCCCAGCCACAGCGTGCGCCACGGCTCGGCCAGCGGGCCGACCAGTGCTGCGTCGATGTCCTCGGTGGGCAAGGCCTGCAACTGGGTCAGCTCGGCTTGCAGCGCGCTGGCGGGTACGCCGAGGTCCAGCAATGGCTGCCAGTAGTGCGGCAGCTGTTTCAGGGCCTCGCGCAGTTGCTGTTGCTCCGCCGGCGCGCTGACCAACTGGTTGAGCGCCAGGTAGCCCTGGAGCTTGTCCATGTTCACCAACTGATCCAGACGCTGACTCAGCGCAGCCTGGCGCTCCAGCAATTGCGGTTGATTGTCCGCCCGTACCAGAAAGAACTGGCTGGTGGGCTGGAACCCGGTAATCCGCGCAACGGCCTGGGCTTCCTGCAGCAACTGCGGCGGCGCACCGATCCACTGGCGGATATCGTTTTTGCTGTTCAGGTGCCACAGCCCTCCGGCGCAAAACACCAACACCAGTATCAACAACACCGGGCTTGGCAGGCGCTTGAGCAGCGACTCGCGCACGCTCAGCAGGAACTCGGCAATGCGCAGCGGCCATTGCGCCGGGCGCAGCTCGACGCCTTTGAGCAAGGCCGGCAACAGGCACACGGCCGACAGGTAAGCGCCCACCAGACCGGCAGCGGAGAACACCGCGATTTGCGTCAGCGCCGGGAACGGCGTCCACGCCAGGGCCAGGTAACCGATGCAACTGGTGGCCAGGCTCAGGCTCAGGCCCGGCAAGGTCAGGCGCAAGGCCGGCCAACTGCGCCAAGGGCTCATGCTCCAGCTCTTGGACAGGTAATGCAGCGGGTAATCCACCGCCACGCCGATCAGGCTCGAGCCCAGCACCAGCGTGATCACATGCATATGCCCGAACAGCGCCACACAGGCCACCGCACCAAACAGCATGCCCACCAGCACCGGCACGAACGCCAGCAACACCCGCCAGCGGCGGAACGCAAGCAGCAGCAATAACAGGATGCCTACCGTCGCGCCGCCGCCGACCCAAGTGATTTCCCGGGTGGCCTGCTGCTGACCATTGGCTGCATACAGCAGGCCGCTGGCGGCGAGCAATTGCGCGCCTTGCTGGTCGGCCTGCTCGCGGCTGGCCTTGAGCAGTTCAGCCACTTGCAGCGGCAGTTTCATGTCGAAGGCATTGCCGGTGGTGCGAGCCCGCAGCAGTACCCAGCTTTTGCCGTCGGCATCGGCGATCAGCGCGCCGCTGCCGATATCCAGCTGCACCGAACCGTGTTGCGGCTGGCTGTTCTGGATGCGCCCGGTGAGGCCCAGCCAATCGTCCTGGCTCGGCACCAGGCTGAAGCCGGTGAACGGGTCGAACAGCGCCTGAACCCGCTGCTGAATAAACGCCTGGGGCTCGTCGATCAGTTGCTCGCGATCCTTGGCCGAGAGCATCGCCAGCCGGCCTTGCAGCAACTGCTGACGCAGGGCTGGCAGGTCGGCTTGGAGGTTCCACTGGACCTTTTCAAACAGGCCGCTGGCTTGCCAGGCTTCGCCCAATTGCGTCGCCATGGCCACGGCTTTTTGCCGGTCGGCATGCCCCACCAGCACCAGCATTTCGCGGTTCAGCGGTTCCTGCATGCGCTGTTCGGCGCGCAGCTCCAGCGCATCCGGCGCGGTGCCGGGCACCAGTTCCATCAGGTTCGCCGACAGCGGTGCGCCATGGCGCCATTGCCAACCCGCCAGGGCCAACACGGCCACCAGCAGGATCAGGAACAGGCGCGGCAACCAGCGTTCACTCGGCAAAGTCGTGTTGCTCCGCGTCGCTCAAGGGTTGGCTGCTGGTGCTGTCCTGCATGCGCAGTACGGTGCTGTCGCCCTGGGTTTCCAGCAGCTCGATCTTCTGCACCAGTTCGCCGCCGTCGATATTGATTTGGGTGAACACCTGCTTGAGCAGTAGCGAGCGCGGGATCAACGTGAGTTTCCACTGCTGGGCTTCGCCTTGCAGTTGCAGCTCGAAGTCACGCTGCAAGCCACTGCTGTCGCCCTGCAACACGGCGAGGAACAAACGGTTCTGCTCGGCGCCGGCGCTCTTGTTCGGCAACAATTGCCAGCCGTTGGCGTCACGCCGGGCGATGCCGTTGGCGCTGATGCGGTAGTCCTGTTGCAGCGGGGTTTTCAGCAGCCACAGCAGGCCGTGGTCCTTGGCCAGGACGAAGGTGCCCTTGCTGACCAGCGGTTGCGGCAGGGCGCGCAGGTGTTTTTCCTGGATGAAGTTGCCGTGGATCACCGACGGTTTTGCAAGCTGATCGCTGAGTTGCTGCAGGTCGAAAGCATGGGCCAGGCCTGGAATGCCCAACAACAGAATGAAGGCGATTCCTGTGGGAGCGGCGGTGCGACGATTCGACTTGCTCGCGAAGAACCTGAGGGCGCCACGGGGTGTCAGGCGGCCTGCGTTATCGTTGACGATTTTCGCGAGCAAGCCCGCTCCCACAGGGAATCTCATTTCAAGGCTCTCTCTATGGCGTCAGTGAATATTTTTGGCGACGCCAACTGCATTTCACGGCTGGCAATCTCCACCGCCACTTGCACGGTGCTGGCGCGGGTCAGGCGCTCGCCCGTGGCCTTGTCGCTGATCAGGTAATTGACCTTCAAGCGGTTCTCCCACTCCACCAGGCTGGCGCGCACGTTGATGGTCTGGCCGAAGGTCGCTCCGCGCACATAGCGCAGCTGCATGTCGATCACCGGCCAGGCGTAGCCCGCTTGCAGCATCGCTGTGTAGTTGTGGCCGATCTTGTCCAGCAAGGCGCAGCGGGCGACTTCCAGGTACTTTACGTAGTGCCCGTGCCACACCACGTTCATGGTGTCGATGTCGAAAAACGGCACGAGGATTTCAGTGTCGCAGTGCAACACGCCGGGGCTACGCATGCAGCCTCCAGTGTTGCTCGGCGATACGCTTGAGGCACAGGCGCAGTTCGCCTTCCAGTGCGCGGTCTTCGATGACCGGCGGGAAGTCCTTGGCCAGCTCGATTTGCATGGCGGCCAGCGCCGGCGGCAGCGGGCGTGCGTCTTCAGCCTGGGCCCGCAGCCATACGCCCTGGTTGGCGGCGAGCAAGGTGGCGGCGGCGACTTGTTCGGTCAGTTCCAGCACACGAATCGCATCGCGGGCGGCGATGGTGCCCATGCTCACTTTGTCCTGGTTGTGGCACTCGGTGGAGCGCGAGAACACGCTGGCCGGCATGGTGTTTTTCAGCGCTTCGGCGGTCCAGGCGCTGGTGCCGATCTGCACAGCCTTGAAGCCGTGGTTGATCATCGCCCGCTCGGCTGGCGCACCCGACAAATTGCTCGGCAAGCCGTGGTTGTAACGCACGTCCACCAGCAGCGCGAGCTGGCGGTCCAGCAGGTCGGCGACGTTGGCCACCAGGGTCTTGAGGCTGTCCATGGCGAAGGCGATGTGGCCGCCGTAGAAGTGGCCGCCGTGCAGCACGCGTTCTTCTTCGGCGTCGATGATCGGGTTGTCGTTGGCGCTGTTGAGTTCGATCTCGATGAACGAGCGCAACCAGTTCAGGCTGTCGGCCAGCACGCCCAGGACGTGGGGCGCGCAGCGCAGGGAGTAACGGTCTTGCAGGCGATGCAGCGGCGCGGTCGGCGCGTCGATGGCCAGATCCTTGCGCAGCCAGGCGGCGACTTGCATCTGCCCCGGGTGTGGCTTGGCGGCGAACAGGCGCTCGTCGAAATGCTCCGGATTGCCTTGCAGCGCCACCACGTTCAGCGCGGTGATGCGCGTGGCCAGTTGCAGCAGGTAGTCGGCGCGGGCGAAGGCCAGGCAGGCGAGGCCGGTCATCACGGCGGTGCCGTTCATCAGTGCCAGGGCCTCTTTCGGGCGCAGTACCAGCGGGTCCCAGCCCAGCTCGCGGTGCACCTCCGACGCCTGGCGGCGTTCGCCACGGAACATCACTTCGCGCTCACCAGACAAGGTTGCGGCCACGTAGGACAGCGGCGTCAAGTCACCGCTGGCGCCTACCGAGCCTTCTTCCGGAATCAGCGGCAGCACGTCGAATTCCAGGAACGCGTGCAGGCGCTCCAGCAACTCCACGCGCACGCCCGACACGCCATGGCACAGCGACTGCAACCGCGCCGCCAGCACCGCGCGGGTGGCTTGCGCATCCAGCAACTTGCCCAGGCCGCAGCCGTGGAACGTGTAGAGGTGGCGGGGCAGCGCTTCGACGTGCTCCAGCGGCACCGCCACCACGCACGAGTCGCCGTAGCCGGTGGTCACGCCGTAGATCACGCCTTCCTTGTCCAGCAACGAATCCAGGAACTGCGCGCCCTTGGCGATGCGCTGGCGGTACTTGGCATCGGCTTGCAGTTGAGTCGGCGCCTGACGGTTGGCCAGGGCCAGCACGTCTTCGATGCGCAGGGGAATTTCGCCGAAGGTTACCGGCTCAAGATGCGTCGTCATCGGTCTTCCAGAAAGGGTAAAAGTTGAACCATTGTTGGGGCGCTTCCAGGCAGAACTGGCCCAGGCGCTCGGCGTAGCGGGCGGTCCATTGTGCAATCACCTGCTGGCGGTCGCTGCGTTTCCATTCGATCAACCGGGCGAACGGCTCGATTATCAGGCGATAACGGCCTTGATGCTTCAAGCACATCAGCAGGTTGACCGGGCATTTCAGCAAACCGGCCAACAGCCACGGGCCTTGGGGGAAGGCGGCGTCATGGCCGAGGAAATCCACGCGTACCGTGCGCCCGCCATGCAGCGGTACGCGGTCGCCGGCAATCGCCAGCCACTCGCCGTCGTCGAGGCGCTGGCTGAGCAGCATCATCACTGCCGGATCAAGTTCGCTGACCTGGATCAGGCGCAGATTGGTCGCCCCGGCTTCGCCCAGAATCCGGTTGAAACGTTCAGCGTGCTTGGTGTGCACCAGCACGTTCATGGTGACCTTTTCGCCAAGCTCGGCGAGGGCGCGGCACACTTCAAGGTTGCCCAGGTGCGCGCCCACCAGCATCTGCCCGCGTTCGCTGCGCAGCTGGCCGCGCAGTTGGGCCGGGTCGATGATTTCGATCTGCTCCAGGCGCAGCTTGCCGTTCCATACGTCGAGCTTGTCCAGCAGGGCGTCGGCGAATGCCATGAACTGGCCGAAGACGCTTCTGTGGGTAGGGCGCAGGTCGTCGCGCCGGCTCCAGTCGGCCAGGCGCTGCTGGTATTGCCAGGCGCTTTGGCGGGCCGTGCGGCCGAACAGAAAGAAGTAGAAAACGATGCCGTAGAGCAGCGGGCTCAGCAGCCGGCGCCCGAGGACCTTGGCGGCGAAGGCGGTGAATTTCATCAGCCAGAAGCTGCCGCGCTCCTCGCGGTCGGCCCAGTGCTTGGTGTCCTGGCTCATGCCTGCCACCGGCGCCAGAGGATCATCGGCGCGCGCACCAACATGCCGAAGAACAGCCGGGTGTGCATCGAGGAAATCAGCGCGTTGTCATGGAACAGGCGAAAGTGCGACAGGCCGTCGGCGGGGTAGTGCACCTTGGTCGGCAGCCAGCGCATCGGCTGGTTGCGCCAGGCCAGGCGCACCAGGATGTCGGAGTCGAAATCCATGCGTTTGCCGATGTTGGCCGAGTCCATCAAGGCCAGGGTCGGTGGCAGTGGGTACACGCGAAAGCCGCACATGGAGTCGCGGATCTGCAGCGACAAGGTGTTGATCCACACCCACACGTGGGTCAGGTAGCGCGCGTAAAGGCGGCCCTTGGGCACGCTGTCGTCGTATTCCGGGTAGCCGCAGATCAACGCATTCGGGTGGGCGCGGGAGGCGTCGAGGAAGGTACCGACTTCCCGCAGGTCGTGCTGGCCGTCGGCGTCCACTTGCAGGGCGTGGGTGAAGCCCAGGCGTGCGACTTCGCGAAAGCCGGCCATGACGGCGGCGCCTTTGCCCTGGTTGGCGGGCAGGGTCAGCAGGGAGACGTTGTCGAGGGTTGCCAGTTGCGCCAGCACGGCGGCGCAGGCGGCGCTGCTGCCGTCGTCTACCAGCAGGCATGGCAGGCCGCTGTCCAGCACGGTGCGCACCACGGCGGGCACGGCGGCCTCGTGGTTGTAGACCGGGATCAAGGCGCAGGGCTTATGCATAACAGGTACCCCATTGGCACAAGCACTTCGTGTGGCGAGGGAGCTTGCTCCCGCTGGGCTGCGAAGCAGCCCCAACACAGGCGACACCGACCTGCCTGATAAACCACAGTGCCTGGGTTGGGAGTGCTGCGCACTCCAGCGGGAGCAAGCTCCCTCGCCACAAAAGCTTAATCACTGACCCTCCCCAGCACGATCCGCCCACTGGAGCAGGCGGCCGCCTCATTGCGGTAGGCGAAGTACAACTTGCCGCGCTCCTGGTCGAACCGCAGGTGCAGTTCGATCCGGTCATCCGGGCGTACCAGTTGCTGGAACTTGAGCACTTCCATCCCGGCGAACGGCCCCGGCAGCTTGAGCAGTTGCTGGCCCAGGCTCAGCGCCCAATCCACTTGCACCACGCCCGGTAGCACCGGGGTTTGCGGGAAGTGGCCGCTGAAGTAGGCGAGGTCCGGCGGGATCGCCAGTTGCAGGGTCCATTCACCGTTGGCTTCGACTTGTTCCAGTACTTCCGGGGCTTTCGGGCGCGGTGCCAGCAGCAGGGCTTCGACGTCGGCCTGGGGCAGCTTGCCTTGGGTGTTCAGCGGCAATTGGCGCAACAGGCGCCAGCGGCGGGGCAGCGCCAGGGCTTCGCAGTGTTGGCTCAAGTGCTGGCGCAGGGTTTGGGTGACGGTGCGCCGGCCCTGGTTACGCAGGGCATGCAAGCCGCCTGCGCTGAGCACCACGAGGGCGCCGAGGGAGGCGCGGTTTTCCTGCACCACGCCCAGGCGCGTTTCAGCGACCCAGGCATGGTCCATCAGCGCCTGTTCCAGCATCGGCAGGGAGATGCGTTTTTCTTCCAGCTTGACGATGCGGTCCAGGCGGCCGAGCAATTCGAAGCGGCCGTCGGCGTGGATGGTGGCGGCGTCGGCGGTCTGTTCGACATGGCCGGCGGGCAAGTATGGCGAGGCGATGCGCAAGGCGCCGTCGGCGTCCTGGCTCAGCTGCACGTCGGCAAACGGCTGCCACGGTTGTTCGCCCTGGCGCCAGGCGATGCCGCCGGTTTCCGAGCTGCCGAGGATTTCCGTCGGCCATTGCTGCAAACGCTGATGCAGGCTGCCGGCGGCTTCAAGGGGCAAGGCGCCGCCGGAGGAAAACACCCGTTTGACCGGTGTAAGCGCTGGCCAGTCGAGGTTGTCACCCATGCGCTTGAGGAGCGCCGGGCTGGCGACCCAGGCAAATTGCGCGTGCTCGCGGCTGGCGCGCTGCAAGTCCTCGGGGAATGCCAACTGCTGGCGCACAAAGGTACGCCCGGCACACAACGGCCACAGCACCCGGAACAGCAAGCCATAGATATGCTGGGTGGCGACGCTGCCGATGATGCACGCCTCGCCGAGGTCGGCGCCCCACAGGGTTTCCAGCGCCTGGACTTCATTGGCCATCTGCCGCAGGGTTTTGTCGATGCGCTTGGGCTCGCCGCTGGAGCCGGACGTACACAGGCTCAGGCAGCAGGCATCCAGGTCCAGGGCTGCGGCGCTTGATGGCGCTTGATACAGCGCGTCCAGGTCGCCGGCTTCGGTCAGCCAGGCGTCGACGGCATCGTCCCAGCGTTGGCGCGTTTGCGGTTGCAGGTCAGCGGGCAACAACACGCTGACGCCTGCACGCCACGCGCCCAGCAGGGCGATCGCCAGCAAGCCGGCATCTTCCAGGTACACCGCCAGGCGCTGGATGCCCCGGGCTTGCAACCCGGCGGCCAGGCTCAGGGACTTCTCCCACAGGTGTGGGTGATCCAGGGCAGGTTCGGTGGTGACCAAACGCTGCTCCACAGGCTCAAGCAGCAAGTGCTCAAGATTCAACCAATTCATACGCGGCCTCGAACCCTTTGTCGTACCAGCCATTCCACGGCAAACAACAGCCCCATCAGCCCGTAGGCGATCATGCCGTTGTACAACGTCCACCAGCTCAGCGGCGCCCACAGGGTGAGGGCGGCGGCGAGCAGGCCGTTACACAGGAAAAATACACTCCACACCACGGTGACCTGGCGGGTATACACAATCGCTTTTTCGGGCAGTTGCGGCTCGGTCATGCGCGCGAGGCGCTCGACCATCGGCGGCCCGTATTTCAGGCTCAGGCCGAACAGTGCCAGCATGAAGGCGCTGACCAGGCTCGGGTACCAGCGCAGCATCTGCGGGTTGTCGAACCAGGCGAGCAGCAGGCAAAAGACAATGATCGCCGCCGCCATCCAGCGGCTGCCCGGGCGCCTGGCGCCGGTCAGGGCGCGCAACAGCCACAGGCTGCCCAGCAGCAGGCCAAATTGCCACGGGGCAAAATGCTCAGTGCCGTAATACACCGCAAAAGGGTACAGCAGCCCCGCCAGCAACAGGCCAAGGCCGATCAGCCGGCTCATGCGGCCGGTTGAACCAGACGGTAGACCGCCTCGACCACGTCATTCACGGTACGCACAGCCTTGAACTCTTCGGCGGCGATTTTCTTGCCGGTCTGGCGCTTGATGTGGTCGATCAGGTCCACTGCATCAATGCTGTCGATTTCCAGGTCCTGGTACAGGTTGGCGTCGAGCGTGACGCGTTCCGGTTCCAGTTCAAACAGTTCCACCAGGGCGTCGCGCAAGGTGTTGAAAATATCGTCACGAGTTTGCATGGTACGGTCTCAAGCTGCCTGTCGGGCCGTGACGAACGCCGCGAGGCTGGCCACGTTGGTGAAGTGATTACGGGTGTCCTTGGCGTCGGCATCGATCTTGATGCCGTACTTTTTCTGGATCGCCAGGCCCAATTCCAGGGCGTCGACTGAATCCAGGCCAAGGCCTTCGCCGAACAGGGTTTGCTCGTTGCCGATGTCGCTCTCGCTGATGTCTTCCAGGCCCAGGGCCTCGATGATCAGCGTTTTTATGTCGTGCTCAAGGCTATGTGGGTTGCTCATCTTCGGCGAGCTCCTTAATAAAATACTGGTGCAGGTAATCGTTGAGCTTGCGTGATGCCTGGGGCGCGGGCCCTTGTGCGGCAAACGCCTGTGGTTCTATATCGGCACCCACGCGCAAACTGAAGTGAAAGCGGCGATTCGGGATGCGATACCAGGGTTCGGCCTTGGTCAG
This sequence comes from Pseudomonas sp. Colony2, assembly GCF_019382755.1. Taxonomy (NCBI): domain Bacteria; kingdom Pseudomonadati; phylum Pseudomonadota; class Gammaproteobacteria; order Pseudomonadales; family Pseudomonadaceae; genus Pseudomonas; species Pseudomonas sp. Colony2. Next base: position 498,753 of record NZ_CP080030.1, read on the forward strand.
GGTGGTGGGGCTGACCTTGATCACTACCGGGGTGATGATGCTCGCACCACGCAGGGCAATGGCGGCGGCGCCGCGATGAAAGGTCGGCGCCTGGCCCGGTGAGGTGCGGGTGCCTTCCGGGAAAATGATCAGGGTCTGGCCGTCCCGCAGAGCATCGGCGGCGGCGTCGAGCATGTCGGCGCTGCCGTCGTTGCTGATGTAGCCGGCGTCGCGCACCGGGCCCCGGGTGAAGGGGTTCTGCCACAGGCTCTGCTTGACCACGCAGTTGGTCTGGCGCATCTGGGCGATCAGGAACACCACATCCACCAGCGATGGGTGGTTGGCGATGATCATCTGGCCCGGGCGGCCGAGCTTTTCCGCGCCTTCGACGCTGTAGGTCAGGATGCCCAGGCGCATCATCATGCGGATAAACAACCAGAACAGGCAGCTGATGGTGTGGCGGGCGCGTCGCTGATGCTGTTTGGCATCACCCGGCAGGCAACTGAGCAGCGGAAACACCAGGACACGCAGGCACAGGCCGCCGAGGCCAAACAGGGCGAAGGCGGTGGCAGTGGCGAACAGGCGCCAGTAGTAGGCCTTCCGAGGCTTTTCGGTCAGGACTTGCGTTGCCAGTTCCATACTCGGTTCTTCCAGGCATGTTGGCAGGCGCCCTCTTCGTTCAGCAGGGTGCGCAGCAGGTTCAGGGCGTGGGGCCACTGGGCTTTGGTGGTGGGTTGGACAGCGGCTGTATTCAGTTCCAGCTGCCACTCGTCGCCCGGTGTCAGCAGCAGGCCGAGGGCGTAGGGGAAGGGCACGTCCTCGATCCAGCGCGCATAGGCTTCGGGGGGCTGTTCCTCGGTAATGATCAGCAATACAGCCGGTGCGCCTTCATTGAGCAGGGCAGCGGCTTCGAGCATGCCGTGCTCCAGGCCATCGCCGGCGGCGGCGAGGGCGGTCATTTCACTGGTTTCATTGCGCAGGATCGACCACAGGCCAATCACCGCGTTATGCACCGACAGGCTGAACTGGGTCGGCGACAGGGGCTCGTCGTTGGCCAGGTCGCTGAGAATATCGAGGGTGCGTGGGGTTTCGCCGTGACGGGAGACAAACACCAATGGCAACTGTTGCAAGCCTTCGGCCAGGGGCCAGCCCACACTGAAGGCCATGCGCGCCAGGCGGCTCAGGCGCCGGCGCTGCATGGCCGGCAGGAAGGACACGTCGGGTGCCGCGTCGCTGCGGGCGAGCAATGTCGGCTGCCGGCACCAGGTGCGCCAGTCGTCCGCGCTTTCGAGCCCGGGAGCCCAGGCGCGCCATTGGGCGATGTTGAAATTGATCACTGAGAAGTTATCCCGCCCCTGCGGGCTTCCTTGTGCAGCCATTGGCCCCGAATACCGGGACAGGGTGCAATCGCCGAATGGCGCGCATTATCCCGGTGCTGCGGGGTTCTAGCAAACTTTGGTAAAGAATTGTTCACGGATGATTACAAATTCGCTGGAAAGAATTACCGATTGTCCATCATGCAGGTAGGGCAGCAGGTGTCAGGCAATTCCTGCTTTGTCGGACAGACGGGAAATTGTTATGCGAGATAGAGCCTCTGATGCTGTAGTACAGGAACAAACGAGGTAGCTAACGGGCGCTTTTGCCCTCTACACTCGGGTCATTCATTGATACACGGAGGTTTTTCCATGCGGCGCGTGGTGTTCAACCAAAAAGGCGGTGTTGGCAAGTCCAGCATTGCCTGCAACCTGGCGGCGGTCAGCGCCAGCGAAGGCTATCGAACCCTGTTGGTGGACCTCGATGCCCAGGCTAACTCTACCCAGTACCTCACCGGGCTGACCGGCGACGATATCCCCATGGGAATCGCCGACTTCTTCAAGCAAACCCTGTCTTCCGGGCCGTTTTCGAAGAAAAACCAGGTGGATATCTACGAAACCCCGTTCGACAACCTGCACGTCATCACCGCCACCGCGGAACTGGCAGACCTGCAGCCCAAGCTCGAGGCCAAGCACAAGATCAACAAGCTGCGAAAGCTGCTGGATGAATTGAGCGAGGACTACGACCGGATCTACCTGGATACGCCGCCGGCGTTGAACTTTTATGCCGTTTCAGCGCTGATTGCCGCTGATCGCGTGCTGATCCCCTTCGATTGCGACAGCTTCTCCCGCCAGGCGCTGTATGGCCTGCTGGCAGAGATTGAAGAATTGAAGGAAGACCACAACGAAGGGCTGGAAGTGGAAGGCATCGTGGTCAACCAGTTCCAGGCCCGGGCGAGCCTGCCGCAGCAGATGCTGGATGAATTGATTGCCGAAGGTTTGCCGGTACTGCCGGTGTACCTCACCAGTTCGGTGCGCATGCGTGAATCGCACCAGGCGAACATGCCGCTGATCCACCTGGACCCACGGCACAAGCTGACACAGCAGTTTGTGGAATTGCATAACCTGCTGGAAAACGCGTGATTTAGCAGGCAACACATCACCCATGTGGGAGCGGGCTTGCTCGCGAATGCGGTGGATCAGTCGAATTCTCTATTGACTGACTCACCGCATTCGCGAGCAAGCCCGCTCCCACATTTGGTCTTTGTTTCTACAGGGAAATCGTCGTCTTGCGCCGTTGCCTACAGTTACGCCAGAATCCGCCGGCTTGTGCGTCTGGATGGGCGTCTCTAAGGTTGCTCGGTCGCTGAATTCTCAGTGATCGGGTTTAGTAGCCCGAGTGTTTGTCGTTAAGTGCATAAGCTTCATCT
>NZ_CP080030.1:501486-501582 GCF_019382755.1 Pseudomonas sp. Colony2
GTCTGTGCCTAATGGTAGCTGTGCGCAGGGCGTCTTCGGGCGCGCCGGTTCTGAAACTTCCCGGTCTACTAACCTGCGTACAGCTGCCACCCTAAT
>NZ_CP080030.1:501640-502343 GCF_019382755.1 Pseudomonas sp. Colony2
ACTCCAAATCCCCCGTCGTACCTTTTTACAGTCAGCCCCGGCCAAGCCACCGAAACCCTGATCCTCAATACCTACGAAACCTTCTCCTCAGTCACCACCCTCTTGCTCGACCTTTCCGACGACCTCACCGGCAAGCAGCGCGATGTCGCGTTGGCCATTCATCAGTTGAGCGAATTGGGCGTATTGCTGATGGGGCAGGTGATTGGACCGGGGCGTCCCGCTACCTCAAACGCCCTGACTGCGCAGCCAGCTCATCAACTGCGGTAACGGAAACGCACCGCTCTGACGCGCCACTTCCCGGCCATTCTTGAACAGGATCAGGCTGGGAATCGAGCGAATCCCCAACTGAGCGGATAACTGCTGATTGGCCTCGCTATCGAGCTTGGCCAATCGGCACTTCCCGGCCAACTGCCCGGCGGCCTGCTCAAACACCGGCGCAAACGACTTGCACGGCCCGCACCATTCGGCCCACACATCCACCAGCAACGGCAGGTCGCCCTTGATCTGGCTGGCGTAATCGCCCTGTTTCAGCTCAAAGGGTTTGCTTAACAGCACCGGTTGCTTGCAGCGCCCGCATTTAGGCGCATCGCCCAGGCGTTCATTGGGGATGCGGTTAAGACCGTTGCAGTGGGGGCAGGGGATTACTAGAGAGTCGGACATGCTGGGCTCCGTGAAAGTGGCCAATGGGTTCTATTTGGAGCCG
>NZ_CP080030.1:503241-526507 GCF_019382755.1 Pseudomonas sp. Colony2
AAGAACAACTAATCTCCAAATGCTTCCCCCAATCCGGCGGCCGCTGGGCGTATTGTTCCATCCCCGGCTGCTCTTCAAACGGTTTGGTCAGCACTTCATGCAGCCGGCGCACTTCGCTGTAATCCCCAAGCTCCGCCGCCTGGATGGCGTTCTGCGCCAGGTAGTTGCGCAGGATATAAAGCGGATTCACCCCATGCATCCGCTCACGTCGCTGTTCTTCTGTGCCGCTGGCGTCGCGCTCCGCACGCGCCTTGTACAGATCCGCCCACTCATCAAACCCCTTGAGGTCGACAAAGTCGTCGCGCAACCGCGCCACGGCCAATGCGGCAGATTCATCCCCCAGCCGGCGGAAGAACAGGGTGTAATCGACGCTGCTGTTCTGCATCAGTTGCAGCAGGCGCTCCACCAGTTTCTGATCGTCATCTTCGGCGGTGGTGAGGCCCAGTCGGCGGCGCATCAGGTCCAGGTAGTGGGCCTGGAACAACGGCAGATACAGCCCCAGCGTTTCCCGCAGCGCCTCGACGCTGATAAACGGCGTCAACGCCTGGGCCAGTGCGCTCAGGTTCCACTGCCCGATCGGCACCTGGTTGCTGAAGGAATAACGCCCTTCATGGTCGGAGTGGTTGCAGACGAACTGCGCGTCGAAATCGTCCAGGAACGCAAACGGCCCGAAGTCGAAGGTGATGCCGAGGATCGACATGTTGTCGGTGTTCATCACTCCATGGCAGAACCCATAGGCCTGCCACTTGGCGATCAACTCGGCATTACGCTCGACGATTTCGCGGAACATCGCCAGGTACGGCTCGGGCTGTTCCATGCATTCCGGGAAGTGCAGGGACAGCACGTGCTCCGCCAATTGCTTCTGCAATTCAGGCTTCTTGGTGTAGTAGAAATATTCGAAATGCCCAAAGCGCACGTGGCTGTGGGCCAGGCGCAGCACCATGGCGGCGCGCTCCTGTTTCTCGCGCCACACCGGCGTGGTGGAACCGATCACACACAGCGCACGACTGCTGGGAATGCCCAGCGCATGCAGTGCTTCCGACGCCAGAAACTCCCGGATCGACGAGCGCAACACCGCACGACCATCGCCCATGCGCGAGTACGGGGTTTGCCCGGCACCCTTGAGGTGCAGGTCCCAATGCTCGCCGGCCTGGTTGTACACCTCGCCCAGCAACAATCCGCGGCCATCCCCCAGTTGCGGGTTGTACGAGCCAAACTGATGCCCGGAATAGATCATCGCCCGCGGCTCGGCCTCGGCCCACAGCTTGTGCCCGCCGAACAGCTCGGCAAATACCGGTGTTTCGGCCACGGCGGGGTCGAGATCCAGCAGCGCCATGGCTGCCTCGCTCGCCACCACTAAACGCGGTTCGTCGATGGGCTCGGGCAGCACATGGGTTGAGAAACCGTCGCCCAGGCGGGCGAAGCGGTTGTCGAAGGTCAGTTCGTCGAGGGCTTTCAACGGCCATCTCCTGAGCAGAATGTCCGACCATTCTGCTGGGGATAGCGCGTTTAGTCGAGTTTGGCGGGCGGCGGCTCGGGCAGGTCCTGGTCCTGGGCGGGCGGCAGGATGGTCCGGTTTTCTTCTTCCACCGGCACCAGCTTGTATTCCTGGCCATGCAGGTTCTTCAGGTAAACCTCCATCTGCCGGAACGAGATGTTGATGTGGTGGTTCTTGAACTCGCGGTTGATGAAGCGGTTGACCTCATCGATCACCGGGTTGCGGTCGCCCAGGTCCCGTACATGCATGCGCAGTTCGTGATCGAGGGTGCTTTCACCGAAGTTGAGGAAGTACACGTGGGGCGCCGGGTCCTTCAACACGCGTGGGTTTTCGGCGGCGGCCTTGAGCAGCAATTCCTTCACCAGGTCCAGGTCCGAGCCGTAGTCCACGCCCAGCTTCAGGGTGACCCGGGTGATGGTGTCGGTCAGCGACCAGTTGATCAGTTGCCCGGTGATGAACGTCTTGTTCGGGACAATGATGTCCTTGCGGTCGAAGTCGGTGATGGTGGTGGCACGGATGCGGATCTTGCTCACCGTGCCCGACAGGTTGCCGATGGTGATGGTGTCGCCGATCCGTACCGGCCGCTCGAACAGGATCATGATGCCGGAGATGAAGTTGGCGAAGATTTCCTGCATCCCGAAACCCAACCCCACCGACAGCGCGGCCACCAGCCATTGCAACTTGTCCCAGCTCACGCCGAGGGTCGACAGAGTGGAGACAAACCCGACGCCGGCAATCACATAGGACAGCAAGGTGGTGGTGGCGTAGGCGCTGCCCTGGGCCAGGTCGAGCTTGGACAGCACCAACACTTCCAGGAGGCCGGGCAGGTTGCGCGCCAGGGCGAAGGTGATGCCGATGATGATCAGGGCGCCGAGCAAGTCGCCGATGCTGATGGGCACCATGCTGATATTGGCGCCGGTGCCGCTGGTGTATTCGTAGAGGGTGACGTTGTCCAGGTAGGAAAACACCGAGATCAAGTCGGACCATACCCAGTACAGCGCAGCGATAAAGCCGCCCAGCAGCGCCAGGCGAATCAGGCGCATCGACTGTTCGTTGACCTGTTCGATGTCCAGGGTCGGCTCTTCGATCACTGCTTCACCATCACCGGCTTCCTTGGCGGCCTGGCGTTTGGCCAGGGCCCGCGCATAGGCCAGGCGCCGTGCCGCAACGCCCAGGCCACGTACGAAGGTGGCTTCGATCACCAGCCAGAACATCAGCAGGTACAAGGTGTTGATCAGCCGGTCGCTGAGCTTGAGGGCGGTGTAGTAGTAGCCAAAACATACGGCGATAAACAGCGCCACCGGCAGTGCCGTAAACACCAGGCCCACGGCCTTGCGAAACAGCGAGGCTTTTTCGTGGGTCGGGCTGTTGAGCAGCAGGCGCCCGAGCAGCCACGCCATCAGTGCGTAGCAGGTCAGTACCACACCGATGCCCAGCACATCGTCGGCCAGCGCTGCCGGCTGATGTTCGGCGATGGCCACCACGGCCACCAACGCCAGTACCACGAGCCCGAGCTTGCGTACCCAGCCCTGGAGGAATTCGACCTGGGGTTTTTCCCAGCGGAAGTGCAATTCGGCGACGCCGCCAGGCGCGAGGATCCGATACGCGGTGTAGAACACCAGCCACGCCTGGGCGATCTGCAGCAGGGCGGCGCCGAGGTTGGCGTTTTGCCCGCGGGCGTCGATCTGCAACGCATAGCCGCAGAGTGCCAGGCCCAGGGCCACCGGCATCGCCAGCGCGATATTCACCAGGATCGCCACCGGCGTGTGCCACTGGCTGTCGCGTTTGAAGTGGCCGATGTCCATATGGATTTTTTTCAGCCGGGCATACAGGTAGCTGCGACGCCACAGCAGCGCGCCGATCAACAACAGCAGGGGCAGGAACAGCAGCGGGCGCTGGGTCAGGCCGTCATACAGCTCGCTGACGCTGGAGGCCCACGGCAGGGTATTGACCTGTTTGCTCAGGTGCGCCGGTACGGTTTCCAGCCATTCGGTATCCAGCGGCTTGTTGCTGGGAATCCAGAACATCTGTTCGTCGAGGGTCGCCCGCAAGGTGGTGGCGGTGCTCAGCAGTTGTTTCTGGTTCAGTTGCAGGGTGATGGATTCGTTGAGCAGTGCGCTCAGTTCCCGGCTCAAGCGTTCCAGCAGGTCGCTGCGGGTGATCGCCAGTTCCAGCAGGGTGCGCCGCAGTTGTGGCGTCACCTGGTCGGCCGGCTGGTTGGCCAGCAAGCTGTCGACGTAGGTGCTCGGGGTGCTGATCAGTTCGCGCTGTTGATTGACCTCGAACTGGTACAGGCGAATGTTGGCGATGTCATCCGCCAGGTCGCGGTCCACCGTCAGGCGCGGGAGGGCCTGCTTCTGTTTGTAGAGGATCTTGGACAGTAGCAGGCTGCCCTTGAGCACGTTGATCTGCTCGTCCAGCGCCGAGTCGCTTTGGGTCACGCTGTCCAGTTGCTGCTTGGTTTGCAGGTTTTTCTGGGTCAGCTCGTTGAGCCGGTCAGTGCTTTTGAGCAGGTAGTCGGACAGTTTCAGGTTGGCCGCGCTTTCCGTGGCGAGCAGGCTGCTGCCACCGGCCTTCTGGGCTTCGATGGACTGCTGGGTCACGGTTTCCTGGGACTGGGCCAGGCGTTTCTGGTTGATCAGGGTTTGCAGGTCCTGGATTTCCTGCTCCAGGCGCGCGGTCTTTTCCAGCACCAGGTCGTGCTGGCTGTTGCCCAGGTCTTGCAGTTGGCTGTTGCCGGCCAGTTCCTGGCGGCGCAGGGGAATCAGGGCGTTGAGGGCGGCCAACTCGGCATTCAGCTGGTTGCGCTGGTCGCCGCTGAGGGTCTTGCCGTTGTCCTTGCCTGCCTTGAGAGTCGCGTTGATCTGCTGGATACGTGTCTGGCTGCTGCTGATTTCGGTCTGGGCGCGCTCGGGACGGGTTTGGGCCGCGATGGTCAGGCTGTTGGCGTCGGCCAGTTCCTTTTGCAGGTCGCCTTGCTGGGTGGTGCGCTGCACCAGCAGTTGTTCAAGTTGCGGCACCGGCAAGGTGGCGTAGCGCTGGGCGACCGGAATCACCTTGGTGGCCTTGAGGCGGGTCAGTTCGCGCTGGTTGTCGACGGTCTGGCGCGGCGCGTCTTCGAGCTGGCGCTTGAGGTCCACCAGGCGCTGCTGGTAGTCCTGCTGGTTGCCCAGGAAGGTGAGCGTTTGCTGCAGGATGCTTTGCAGCGCCTTCATGTCGGCGTCGGGCAGTTTGCGGTCCGGCAGCTTGTCCAGGGTTTGCTGGACGGAATCGATGCTGGGCGGGTCGGCCGCGTGTACGGTGCCGACGCAGAGAGTCAGGCCCAGCAGGGCAGTGGCGAGAAAAGTGCGCAGGGTTGTCATAGAGACCGGTCGAGCAAGGTGAAAAATAGGGGGCGTCCCGACATCGACTGGCGCGCCGTCGCCCCGCAGTTTAGAGGAAGAGTCCGGGGCCCGGGCGACTTCCTTCGGGGAATCTGACGCCGACTTTGCCGATCTTGTTCCCGTCCATGACCGCGACGGTCCAAATGGTGTTGTTCCATTCCACCTGGTCGCCGACCACGGGCGCACCGCCGACTTTCTGGGTGATGAAACGACTCAGTGGCATGTCCGGGTCGATGCCCTCGAGCTTGAGCCCGTACAGGGCCGAAACCGCGCCCAGCTGAGCGTCGCCTTCCAGGACGAAGTCACCGAAGAAGCGCAGGTCGAGGCCCCGTTGTGGTGCCTGGCTGAACAGTTTGCCGAGGGCCGGCAAGTTGTGTTCATGGCCGATTACGCATAGCAGATCGTCGACTTCGAGCACCGTACTACCCGACGGATGGAGCAGTTGCTGGCCACGAAACAGCGCGGCGATCCGCGTGCCTTCGGGCATTTTCAGCTCCCGCAGGGCGGCGCCGATGCACCATTTTTCGGCGCCCAGGCGGTAGACGAACAGCTCCCACTCGCTGGTGACGTGCACTTCCAGGGCCGCCCGGGAAATCGGCGCCGGCTCTGGCGGTACCGTCACTTTCAACAGTTTGGCGACCCACGGCAGGCTCGTACCCTGCACCAGCAACGACACCAGCACGATAAAGAACGCCAGGTTGAAGTACAGCTGCGCGTGGGGCAGGCCGGCCATCAGCGGGAACACCGCCAGAATGATCGGTACCGCACCGCGCAGGCCGACCCAGGCGATAAAGGCTTTCTCTCGGCCATGGAAGGCCTTGAACGGCAAGAGGCCGACGATCACCGACAGCGGCCGTGCGAAGAGAATCATCCACAGCGCCAGGCCCAGGGCCGGCAGCGCGATGGGCAGCAAATCATGGGGCGTGACCAGCAGGCCCAGCACCAGAAACATGCCGATCTGTGCCAGCCAGGCCATGCCGTCGAGCATATGCAAAATGCCATGCCGGCTGCGCACCGGGCGGTTGCCGATCACCAGGCCGCACAGGTAAACGGCGAGGAAACCGCTGCCGTGCAAGGCGTTGGTCAGGGCGAACACCACCAGGCCGCCGGAAATCACCAGGATCGGGTACAGGCCGTTGGCCAGGTTGATCCGGTTGACCATCTGCAGCATCAACCAGCCTCCGCCCAGGCCGATGATGCCGCCGATGCCGAACTCGCGGATCAGGTGGCCCAGCAGGCTCCAGTGCAGGCCGGTCTGGCCGCTGGCGAGCATGTCGATCAGGGTGACGGTGAGGAACACCGCCATCGGGTCGTTGCTGCCGGATTCGATTTCCAGGCTGGCGGTGACCCGTTCGTTCAGGCCTTTGCCGCCCAGCAGCGAGAACACCGCTGCGGCGTCCGTGGAGCCGACGATGGCGCCGATCAGCAGGCCTTGAATGATGTTGAGGTTGAACAGCCAGGCGGCTGCCATGCCGGTGAGGCCGGTGGTGATCAGCACCCCGACCGTCGCCAGGGACAACGCAGGCCAGAGGGCTACACGGAAACTGGCTACCCGCGTTCGCAGTCCGCCGTCGAGCAGGATCACGGCCAGGGCGAGGTTGCCCACGAGGTAGGCAGTCGGGTAGTTATCGAAGATGATGCCGCCGCCGTCGACGCCGGCGATCATGCCCACGGCCAGGATGATCACCAGGATCGGAATCCCCAGGCGGGACGAAAGAGAACTCACCAGAATGCTCGCACCTACCAGCAACGCGCCGATCAAGAACAGGCTGTTGATGGTCGTCGCATTCAAAGGCAGTACTCCATAAGCAGGAAAGACGAGGCGCAAACTGACCATGCAGTCTGCGTGCCAGCGATTCTAACCTGTTGAATTGCTGTGCTGTCAAAAAGGTTTTGAATGGCTGGCGCATATTCAATGTGGGAGCGGGCTTGCTCGCGAAAGCGGTGTGTCAGTCGCCTTATGCGTAGCTGATCCACCGCWTTCGCGAGCAAGCCCGCTCCCACATTTTTAGCCCTGCGGTATCCGTTAAAGCCTGAACCGCCCCACCATCCCGTTCAAATCCACCGCCAACCGCGACAGCTCACTGCTCGCCGCACTGGTCTGGCTGGCGCCGGTCGCCGACTGCACCGACAAGTCACGAATATTCACCAGGTTGCGATCCACTTCCCGCGCCACCTGCGCCTGCTCTTCAGCGGCACTGGCGATCACCAGGTTGCGCTCGTTGATTTCAACGATGGCAGTGTTGATGGTGTCCAGCGACATCCCCGCACCCTTGGCGATGTTCAACGTCGATTCCGCCCGCTCGGTGCTGTTGCGCATCGAATCCACTGCATGCTCGGTACCGGCCTGAATGCTGCCGATCATCCGCTCGATTTCGCTGGTGGACTGTTGGGTGCGATGGGCCAGGGCCCGCACCTCATCCGCCACCACCGCAAAACCACGCCCGGCTTCACCGGCACGCGCCGCTTCAATCGCGGCGTTCAGGGCCAGCAGGTTGGTCTGGTCAGCCAAGCCACGAATCACGTCCAGCACCTTGCCGATGTCCCGGGACTCTTCCGCCAGGTTGCCGATCAAGGTGGCAGTGGCTTGCACGTCGCTGCTCATGCGTTCAATGGCGCTGACGGTTTCCTGCACCAAATCACGTCCATCGCCCGCAGACGACGTGGCGTTCTTCGAGGCTTCGGAAGTGCTGACCGCGTTGCGGGCCACTTCTTCAACCGCGCTGGTCATCTCGTTCACCGCCGTGGCGGCCTGTTCGATTTCGTTGTTTTGCTGGGTCAGGCCACGGGCGCTTTCGTCGGTCACGGCATTCAGCTCTTCCGCGGCGGAGGCCAATTGGGTGGCCGAGCCGGAAATGCGCTGCAAGGTGTCCTTCAATTTGTCCTGCATCTTGGCCATTGCCAACAGTAGTCGGCCGGCTTCGTCGTTGCCTTCCACCTTGATCGGGCGCGTCAGGTTGCCTTCGGCGATTTCCTCGGCGGCATCCAGGGCCTGGGCGATCGGCAGGGTGATGCTGCGGGTCAGCAACCAGGCGAACAGCATGGTCAGCGCCGTGGCGAGGATCAGCAGGATCACCACCAGCTCAAACGCCATGTCGTACTGGTCGGCGGCTTGCTGGTTGGTGGCCAGCGCCATCTTGTTGTTGATGTCCAGCAGGCGGTTCAATACGGCGTTGACCTGATCCGAGTTGTTCAGCAGCTCGGTATTCAGCAGCGTGCGCAGCTCTTCAACCTGATTGGCCCGTGACAGGCTCTTCATGCGCTCTTCAATCTGATGGTACTGGGCCAGCAGACGCACGTATTCATCGTAGGCAGCACGTTCTTCGCTGCTGTCGATCAACTTCTCGTAGACCGCCTGGGCCGTACGAATCTGCTGATTGCGCACGTCAAAAGACTCAAGGGTCTTTTGCTGGACGTCAGGCTCGCGGTTGGTCAGCAGGCGATACGACAGCACCCGCAGGCGCAGGGTCAGTTGAGTGAACTCGTCCAGGGCGCGAATGCTCGGCACGCTGCTAAGGGTGATGTCTTCCGTCGCCGCACGGATCTTGCTCATCTGGTTCAGGGCGAACACACCGAGAAACAACATCAGCGCGCCAATCAACGCGAAGCCGAGAAAGGCCCGCGGCGCGATATTCATATTACGAAGAGACATGTTGTGATCCTGGGGAGAAGCGCGATCCATGCGGGGTTTGAGCGGGGTGTCCATGACCTATCGGTCATACGACTAAAGTCTTGAGGGGGTGCGCGCTTTTGTCGCAGATCGGGGCGGGCCGACGGGATTCAGGAACCAGATGCCATAAATGCAGTCACTAAGGCTCGAAAGCGTGGCCTGCCCTGTAAAATCAAGGCCCCGCGCCAGGGATAACCCTGGCATCCGAGGTGAATTTTCTTTATCGTCACCGCCCTTTGAAAAAGCCCGAGAAATCAAAATGTTAGAAGCATCCCTCAGCCAATTGGAACAACTGGTCAGCGACCTGGTACAGCAGAACCAGGATCTACTGGGCACCAACGAATCCCTCAAGGCCGAACTGGCTCGCGCCAAGGATGAAAACGACAGCTTGCAGCTGAACCTGATGGAACAGGAAGAAAAGCAGGGCGCCACCGCTGCCCGTATCCAGGCGTTGGTTGAGCGTGTGAGCGCAGGTCCTGTCAGCGCATGAATGAAGGGATAAAGGTCGTTTCGATTCTCGGTGAGGATTACTCGATCAAGGCACCGGAGGGGGAAGACAACACCCTGATGAGCGCCGTGACGATGCTCAAGGCATCCCTGGCCACCACCAAGAAAAAGTACCCGACGCTGATCGGTGACAAGCTATTGGTGCTGGCGGCGCTGAACCTGTGCGCCGAGCAGATCGAAATGCAAAAGCACCATCAGCAGGAACTCGACCGTTACCAAGAGCAAGTCAGCGCCACGGTCGAGGTGATTTCCAAGGCAATCGGAACGCCTTAGAACCACTCATCCTGCATCCCCAGGCACGTGTCATCGCGTGCCTCGAGAATCGCCAGTTCATGATGGCAGCCCGGTATTTCCCACGTCAGGAAGTACCGAGCGGCCTGGAGCTTGCCCTTATAGAAGGCGACATCGGCAGCATTGCCCCTGGCCAGCCCTTCCTCGGCGCGAATTGCCTGTTCCAGCCAGCGCCAGCCAATCACCGTATGCCCGAACACCTTCAGGTACAGCGCCGAATTCGCCAGGCTGCTGTTGACCTTGCCCTGGGCGAGATCCGTCAACAGGCCGAGGGTGACCTCTTGCAGGCGCGCCACCAGTTGTTCCAGCGGTTCCCGCAAGGCATTCAGCGACGGATACTCCTGTGCCCGTGCGCCGGTCTCGGCGATCAGGCGGATCAGTTGCTTCAAGCCCGCACCGCCGTTCTGCGCCAGCTTGCGCCCGAGCAAGTCCAGCGACTGAATGCCGTGGGTGCCTTCATGGATCGGGTTCAGACGGTTGTCGCGGTAGTACTGCTCCACTGGGTATTCGCGGGTATAGCCGTGGCCGCCGAGTATCTGGATCGCCAGTTCGTTGGCTTTAAGGCAAAACTCCGACGGCCAGGATTTGACGATCGGCGTCAGCAGGTCCAGCAGTTCGTGGGCCTGTTTGCGCTCGGCTTCGTTGGGCAGAGTAGTGGTGTCATCGAACAACCGTGCGGCGTACAAGCCAAGGTCGAAGGCGCCTTCCACGTAGGCTTTTTGGGTCAACAGCATGCGTTTGATATCGGCGTGCTGGATGATCGACACCGGCGCGGTGTTGGGATCCTTGCTGTCGGGCAAGCGGCCTTGGGGACGTTCACGGGCATATTCCAGGGAGTACAGGTAGCCGGCGTAACCCAGCATCACCGCGCCCATGCCCACGCCGATCCGCGCTTCGTTCATCATCTGGAACATGCAGCTCAGGCCTTGGTGCGGTTTGCCCACCAGGTAGCCGACACACTCGCCGTTATCGCCGAAATTCAACGCGGTCGAGGTGGTGCCACGCCAGCCCATCTTGTGAAACAGCCCGGCCAGCAGCACATCGTTGCGCTTGCCCAGGCTGCCGTCGTCGTTGACCAGGAACTTGGGCACGATAAACAGCGAAATGCCCTTCACCCCGGCAGGTGCGTCCGGCAGCTTGGCCAGCACCATGTGCACGATGTTCTCCGACAGCGGGTGATCGCCGCCGGAGATGAAGATCTTGTTGCCCTTGAGGCGATAGCTGCCATCAGCCGCCGGCTCTGCGCGGGTACGAATATCCGACAGCGATGAGCCCGCATGGGGCTCGGTCAGCGCCATGGTGCCAAAGAAGCGGCCTTGGATCATAGGTTGCAGGAAGCGTTGTTTCTGCTCCTCGGTGCCGAAGCTCTCGATCAGGTTGGCGGCGCCCATGGTCAGGAACGGGTAGGACGTGGATGCGGCGTTGGCCGACTGGAAGTGGGCGAAACACGCCTGGGAGAGCAGGGTGGGCAGTTGCATGCCACCGGCTTCGAAGCTGCGGGCGGCGTTGAGAAAACCGGCTTCGAGGAAGGCATCTACTGCCGGTTTCACCTCGGGAATCAGAATCGCCTGACCGTTTTCGTAGCGTGGCTCGTTCTCGTCGCCCTTGCGGTTATGCGGGGCGAAGAACTTCTCGGCAATGCTGCGGGCGGTGCCGATGGCGGCGTCGAAGGTTTCACGGTTGTGTTCGGCAAACCGCTCGCGCTGGGTCAGGCCCTCGGCATCGAGGACTTCGTACAGCTCGAAAGCCAGATTGCGGGAACTGAGCAGCGTCTCGGACATGGCGGCTTACCTGTGTGGGAATGGGCCTGAGTCTAAGTGCGCAAATAGAGGCTGGATAGCAAGATTGATCTGGGTGATGGAGGGGCAAAACGCGGCTCGAAGGTGGAACGCGGTCAATGTGGGAGCGGGCTTGCTCGCGAATGCGGTGGATCAGTCAGTACCTCCGGTGACTGACACTGCGCATTCGCGAGCAAGCCCGCTCCCACAGTTTTACCGCGTTTCTTCAGTTAGCCGATGGTCATCAGGCTGGCGTTACCGCCCGCCGCAGCAGTGTTGACGCTCAACGCCCGTTCGATCACCAGGCGCTCCAGGGCAATCCCGGTTTCGCCCGAAGACAAACCGTGAACCCCGACAATCGCCCCGCCACGCTTGGCCACTTGCTGGCAAACCCCGCGCAGTTGGTCGGAATCACCGTGATGCAGCACGGCATCAAACACGGTTTCATCCTTGGTCCAGTCAGCCACCCGCGTGATCTTCGCCTGAATATCCTTCGGCAAACGTGCGAACACGGCCTTGGTCAATTCAGTTTCCGGCCATACCGCCGAGCCGCCGACTGCCAGCACGGCCGCCAGTTGCGTCAGCAGGTCGCCTTCCACTTCCGCCAGGCACAACACGTGCTCGCGGGGCAGGATGGCATAGCTGTTGCGCTCGCCGGTCGGGCCGGCCAGTTGGCGGGTGATACCGCTTTGGGATTGCGCGGCGAACTGCACGCACAGGGCGCTCAAGTCGCTCAGCTTGCTGCTGTCGGCCCAGGCTTTCAGGGCGGTCAGCGGCTTGCTCATGGCATCCCGCAGGCGAACATCCGGTGCGGCCAGTGCATCACCACGGACGAAGGATTGCTCGATGGCGTCCGTAGGACGGGTCGACAGCAAACGGTACAGATACAGCGGGCCGCCAGCTTTCGGGCCAGTGCCCGACAAGCCTTCGCCACCGAACGGCTGCACGCCGACCACGGCGCCCACGATGTTGCGGTTAACGTAGACGTTACCGGCATGGACGTTGTCGATCACCTTGGCGATGGTCTCGTCGATGCGGGTGTGCACGCCCAGGGTCAGGCCATAGCCGGAGGCATTGATCTGGCCGATAAGCTGGTCGATCTCTTTGCGCTTGTAGCGCACCACGTGCAGCACCGGGCCGAAGATCTCCCGTTGCAGTTCGTCGAAGCTTTCCAGTTCGATCAGGGTTGGCATCACGAAGGTGCCGCGCTTGATCTCTTCGCTATCGGCAATCGCGACCTGGTAAACGTTGCGGCCTTTGTCGCGCATGGCCTGGATATGTTTCTCGATGCCAGTCTTGGCTTCGGCGTCGATCACCGGGCCGATATCCACCGACAGGCGCTCCGGGTTGCCGAGGCGGCATTCAGCCATGGCACCTTTAAGCATTTCGATGACGCGGTCAGCGGAATCTTCCTGCAAGCACAGTACGCGCAGGGCCGAGCAACGTTGACCGGCACTGTCGAAGGCCGACGACACTACGTCGATCACCACTTGTTCGGTGAGTGCCGAGGAGTCGACGATCATTGCGTTCTGGCCACCGGTTTCGGCGATCAGCGGAATCGGACGACCCTGTGCATCCAGACGGCCGGCGACACTGCGTTGCAGCAAGCGCGCAACCTCGGTGGAACCGGTGAACATCACGCCCTTGACGCGATCATCACCCACCAGGCGCGCACCGACGGTTTCGCCCTGGCCCGGCAGCAGTTGCAGCACGCCTTCCGGAATCCCGGCTTCCAGCAGCAGGCGCACGGCTTGTGCGGCCACCAGCGGTGTTTGCTCGGCAGGCTTGGCCAGTACCGGGTTGCCGGCGGCCAGTGCAGCGGCGACCTGGCCACTGAAGATCGCCAGCGGGAAGTTCCACGGGCTGATGCACACCACGGGGCCCAGCGGGCGGTGAGCGTCGTTGGTGAAATCGTTGCGAGCCTGCACCGCGTAGTAACGCAGGAAGTCCACGGCTTCACGCACTTCGGCGATGGCGTTGGCGAAGGTCTTGCCGGCTTCGCGGGCCAGCAGGCCCATCAGCGGCTGGATCTCGCCTTCCATCAAATCGGCGGCACGTTCCAGGATCGCGGCGCGTTCGGCGGGCGGGGTGGCCTGCCAGATTGGCGCAGCGTTCAGGGCGCACTGGATGGCGTTGTCGACGTCTTCGACAGTTGCTTCCTGTACGTGGCCAACCACGTCACGCAGATCCGACGGGTTCAACACCGGTGCAGCCGCTTCATTGCTGGAAGCGCAACCGAGCATCGGCGCGGCTTTCCAGTTGTTATGCGCGGTAGCCAGCAAGGCGCAGGACAGCGACGCCAGGCGGTGTTCGTTGGCCAGGTCGATACCGGCGGAGTTGGCGCGCTCGGCACCATACAGGTCACGCGGCAGCGGGATACGCGGGTGCGGCAGGCCGAAGCCGCCTTCCGGCGTCGCCATCTGCTCGATGCTGGCCACTGGATCGGCCACCAGCTCCTGGATCGAGATGGATTGGTCGGCAATACGGTTGACGAACGAGGTGTTGGCGCCGTTTTCCAGCAAGCGACGCACCAGGTAAGCCAGCAGTGTTTCGTGGGTGCCGACGGGTGCGTACACGCGGCACGGACGGTTCAGCTTGCCTTCGGAGACCTTGCCTACAACCTGCTCGTACAGAGGCTCGCCCATGCCGTGCAGGCATTGGAACTCGTACTGGCCGGGGTAATAGTTCTGACCGGCAATATGGTAAATCGCCGACAAGGTGTGAGCGTTGTGGGTGGCGAACTGCGGGTAGATAACTTCCGGTACCGAAAGCAGTTTGCGTGCGCAGGCAATGTAGGAAACGTCGGTGTACACCTTGCGGGTGTACACCGGATAGCCTTCCAGGCCTTCGACCTGGGCGCGCTTGATTTCGCTGTCCCAGTACGCGCCTTTTACCAGGCGGATCATCAGGCGGTGGCGGCTGCGGCGTGCCAGGTCGATCACGTAGTCGATCACATACGGGCAACGCTTCTGGTAAGCCTGGATCACAAAACCGATACCGTTCCAGCCCGTCAGTTGCGGCTCGAAGCACAGTCGTTCCAGCAGGTCGAGGGACAGCTCCAGGCGGTCGGCTTCTTCGGCGTCGATGTTCAGGCCGATGTCGTACTGCTTGGCCAGCAGGGTCAGCGACAGCAGGCGCGGGTACAGCTCGTCCATCACGCGCTCGTACTGCGCACGGCTGTAACGCGGGTGCAGGGCCGAGAGCTTGATGGAAATGCCCGGGCCTTCATAAATCCCGCGACCGTGGGACGCCTTGCCGATCGAGTGGATGGCTTGTTCGTACGAGGCCAGGTATTTCTGGGCGTCATGTTCGGTAAGTGCGGCTTCACCGAGCATGTCGTAGGAATAGCGGAAGCCCTTGGCTTCGAACTTGCTCGCATTGGCCAGGGCTTCGGCGATGGTTTCACCGGTGACGAACTGCTCGCCCATCAGGCGCATGGCCATGTCGACGCCCTTGCGGATCATCGGCTCGCCGCTCTTGCCGATGATGCGGCTCAGGGACGAGGTCAGGCCGGCTTCGTTGTGGGTGGCGACCAGTTTGCCTGTCAGCAACAGGCCCCAGGTGGCGGCGTTGACGAACAGCGACGGGCTGTTGCCCAGGTGAGGGTGCCAGTTGCCGGTGCTGATCTTGTCGCGGATCAGTGCGTCGCGGGTGCCCTTGTCCGGGATGCGCAGCAGCGCTTCGGCGAGGCACATCAGCGCTACGCCTTCCTGGGACGACAGGGAGAATTCCTGCAGCAGGCCCTGGACGATGCCTGCACGGCCGCCGGCGCTTTTCTGATTGCGCAGTTTCTCGGCGATCGAAGAGGCGAGCTTGTTGGTGGCCTCGGCCATTGCCGCGGGCAAGCGAGCCTGCTCGATCAGCATCGGCACCACTTCCGGCTCCGGGCGACGGTAGGCGGCGGTGATCGAGGCGCGCAGTACGGATTGCGGCAGGATGCTTTCGGCAAATTCCAGGAAGCACTGGTGGGCGTGGTCGGTCTGGACCTCGCCGGCTTCTTCCGCGTCCTTGCTGCCCAGGCCGTTGAGCTCGGCCAGGGTTGCACCACCCTCGAGTTTCTCCAGGTAATTGAAAATCGCCTGCTTGATCAGCCAGTGCGGCGTGCGATCAATGGAGGTCGCGGCCGCCTTCAGGCGCTCGCGGGTCGGGTCGTCAAGTTTGACCCCAAGGGTGGTCGTAGCCATCTTTTTATCCTCATGGGTGCCACTACTGCGTGGCATCAGCTGGCGGCAAGATTAGCTGTGCGCCGAGAGAGGTGCAACCGGGTGCAACCCTTTTTATCCATGAAATTTTTGATGCTGATCGGGAAAAATTATCGTTGCAGCCGAATCGGCTGCGCCTTGGTGCATTTGCTTCTGACTTTGGCTGCTCTTGCTCCGAAAAGGAGCAAAAACACGGTGTTTTCCACAAAAAACATCGAGGTGCAACTTATTCTCAAGAAACTGGTTGCACCTTATTTGCTTTGTTGAATAGCATTCGCGCCCAAGGTGCAACCTCTTACTGACGGTTCATCGGCTGATGGCTTTCCTGGGGAAACGTCAGTCATAAATGCGCGGCGCCAGGCTTCGTCTATCCACTAGCAAAGTGGATGGCCGTCCGGACAGACCGCCGCTACATAAAAACAAAGCCAGGGCGTAACTCAATGAGCGTAAGTAATCCTACCCTGATCACATTTGTGATCTATATCGCTGCCATGGTGCTGATCGGCTTTATGGCCTATCGCTCCACCAACAACCTTTCCGACTACATCCTCGGCGGTCGCAGCCTCGGCAGCGTGGTCACCGCGCTCTCGGCCGGTGCCTCGGACATGAGCGGCTGGTTGCTGATGGGCTTGCCCGGCGCGATCTACATGTCTGGCCTGTCGGAAAGCTGGATCGCCATCGGCCTGATCGTCGGTGCCTACCTGAACTGGCTGTTTGTAGCCGGCCGCCTGCGGGTGCAGACCGAGCACAACGGCGACGCCCTGACCCTGCCGGATTACTTCTCCAGCCGTTTCGAAGATAAAAGCGGCCTGCTGCGAATCATCTCTGCGGTGGTGATCCTGGTGTTCTTCACCATCTACTGCGCTTCCGGCATCGTGGCTGGCGCCCGTCTGTTTGAAAGCACCTTCGGCATGTCCTACGAGACCGCGCTGTGGGCCGGTGCTGCCGCGACCATTGCCTACACCTTCGTCGGTGGTTTCCTGGCCGTGAGTTGGACCGACACCGTGCAAGCCACGCTGATGATCTTCGCCTTGTTGCTGACCCCGATCATCGTGCTGCTGGCCACCGGTGGCGTCGACACCACCTTCCTGGCGATCGAAGCGCAGAACCCTGACAACTTCAACATGCTGAAAAACACCACCTTCATCGGCATCATTTCGCTGATGGGCTGGGGCCTGGGTTACTTCGGCCAGCCGCACATCCTCGCGCGCTTCATGGCGGCGGATTCGGTGAAATCGATTGCCAAGGCGCGCCGCATCTCCATGACCTGGATGATCCTGTGCCTGGGCGGCACCGTGGCGGTGGGCTTCTTCGGTATCGCCTACTTCTCGGCGCACCCGGAAGTCGCCGGTCCCGTGACCGAGAACCACGAGCGTGTGTTCATCGAGCTGGCCAAGTTGCTCTTCAACCCATGGATTGCCGGTGTGCTGCTGTCGGCCATCCTGGCTGCCGTGATGAGCACCCTGAGCTGCCAGCTGTTGGTGTGCTCCAGCGCCCTGACCGAAGACTTCTACAAAACCTTCCTGCGTAAAAACGCCTCCCAGGTCGAGCTGGTGTGGGTCGGTCGCGCCATGGTGCTGTTGGTGGCGCTGATCGCCATCGCCATGGCCGCCAACCCGGAAAACCGCGTACTGGGCCTGGTGAGCTACGCCTGGGCTGGTTTCGGTGCTGCATTCGGTCCTGTGGTACTGATCTCCGTACTGTGGAAAGGCATGACGCGTAATGGCGCATTGGCCGGCATCCTGGTGGGTGCGATCACCGTGATCGTGTGGAAGCACTTCAGCCTGTTTGGCCTGTACGAAATCATCCCGGGCTTCATCTTCGCCAGCCTGGCGATCTACTTTGTGAGCAAGCTGGGTGCTCCGACGGCTGGCATGCTTCAGCGGTTTGATGCAGCCGAGGCGGATTACAACCTCAACAAGTAATCGGCGGGGGCTTGAATGCCCGCTGAAGTGAAAACGGCCCGCATCTTTTGGATGACGGGCCGTTTTTTTTGCCTTCCAGATCTCGCAGTGTTGTTTTCACAGATTCAGATGATCACTGAAGTAAACGGCCAATTTAAGGGCTCGCCTGGTGGCTGTGAGCGTTGAATGTGAGGCGGTTTTTATACTTTGGGAAAAGGGCTAAAAACTACCGTCAGCTATCTGACAGTAGTTTGTGAAAGGGCATCCACCGATTTTGAATTCGTGGTTTTTCAGTCGTGGTCAGTGTCCGGCTGGTTGAGAAAAATCAGCACACCCAGGATCGCCATATAAAACTTGAACGCCGCTTCCTGGCCGTTCCACTGATGGGATTGCCACATCAGGAACCACTCGCCGCCGATTACCATAAAGCCGAAGAACCACACCACAAAACCCAGGGTCAGCCCGACGATTGCGCTTTTCTTGGCGCGATTGAAGTCGATACCTGTGGCACGACGAGCCCGCCACAAGGCCAGTGCTCCACGCGCCAGCAGCACGGCCGTCAGGGCTTCACCGGCGATGATCAGCCAATATGCACCGTGCCACAGCCATGGGGTGGTGATGGCGCGATACATCGCGGCGTTGCCGGGGAAGGTGGTGTCCATGCTCAGCACATGTTTGACGAAGGCAAAGTTGGAGCCGTAGTCGGTGATGTTGCTGAAGGCCACGAGTGTGGCGAAGGCTGCCAGGGCAAGGGTCAGGACGATTTTTGCGTAGCGGGTGGCCATGTTTTTTCCATTGTCATGGGGCGACGGGGGACGAATACGCTAGCACGCTGGTGGTAGGGCTTCGATGCCTGATACATGAAGATTAAAGCGCCTGCGATGTAGGGATTTACTGATTTGCCTGCAGCGCACTCAGCTCGGCAAACAGCTGGTGCAGAATCGGCCACCCACTACTCGCAGAGAAACACCGGATGTTCGCTCCTGCCAATCAAAGTGCCTTTAGCCTGACCCTCGACGGTGTGCCCAGTGATCTCAAGGTACGTGAGTTCACGGGCGATGAATTCGTCAGCCTGCCCTATCGTTTTGACCTTGAACTGGTCAGCGAGCAACCCGACCTTGACCTGGAAAGCTTGATGCATCGCCAGGCGTTCCTGGGGTTTGATGCGCATGGCCATGGTATTCATGGCCAGGTCTATCGGGTGGCGCAAGGCGACTCGGGCAAGCGCCTGACGCGTTATCAGATCACGCTGGTTCCGCAGTTGGCTTATCTTGAGCACAGCGCTCACCAGCGGATTTTCCAGAACCGGACGGTGCCGCAGATCATTGCACTGGTGCTGGAAGGGCAGGGTATCCAGGCGGATGCCTTCTCGTTTCAACTGAGCGGGGTGTACCCCGAGCGTGAGTACTGCGTTCAGTTTGGCGAAACCGATCTGGCGTTCATCCAGCGCTTGTGCGCCGAGTCGGGCATTCACTACCACTTCCAGCATCACCCCGAGCGCCACCTTTTGGTGTTCGGCGATGACCAGAGCGTGTTCGCCCAGCCTGAGCAAGCCACTCAATACGCGGCGGGTTCGGGGATGGTTGCCGACACGCCGGTGATCAAGCGTTTTACCCTGCGGTTGAAGACCCGTACCACCGATGTGAATCTGCGGGACTACGACTTCAGAAAGCCACGCCTGAGCTTGGAAAGCACGGCGTCCGGCGGCCAGCGTCCCATGCTGGAGGAACAGTGTTATCCCGGGAATTTTACGGATCGCGCTCATGGTAAATACCTGGCGCAACGTAGGTTGGAGCGCCATCGCGGTGACTTTCGCCAGGCCAGTGGCCATAGCGACCAGCCGTCCCTGGTCAGCGGGCAGTTCCTGAGGATGGGAGGGCATCCTCGCCAGGAATGGAATGATTTGTGGCTGGTCACCCAGGTGACGCATGCAGGGCGCCAGCCTCAGGTGCTGGAGGAGTCGACCATCGACGCCTCAGGTGATGAATCGGCTCAGGGCTACAGCAATCACTTTGTCGTAACGCCATGGGAGGTGCCGTTTCGAACACCGCTGCTGGTATCGCGACCGCCGGTGTCTGGCTATCAAAACGCCGTGGTTACAGGGCCGGCAGGCAGCGAGATCCATTGTGACGAGTATGGCCGGGTCAAGGTGCAGATGGCCTGGGATCGCGCCGGGGAGCACGACGAACATTCCAGTTGCTGGCTGCGGGTGGCCAGTGGCTGGGCCCATGAGCACTACGGCTCGGTGTTGATCCCGCGGGTGGGCATGGAGGTGCTGGTGGGTTTCGTCGACGGCGACGCCGACACGCCGCTGGTGGTCGGTTGCCTGGCCAATGCCGCCACGCCGGTGCCGCTGGACCTGCCAGCCGACAAGACCCGCAGCATCTTCCGTAGCCAGACCAGCCCCGGCGGCGGTGGCTACAACGAGCTGCGCATCGAGGACCGCAAGGGTGCCGAGGAAATCTACCTGCGCGCCCAGCGCAACTGGACCCAGCATGTACTGCACGACCAGCACGTGCAGGTCGACAACCAGCGCGATGTGATCGTCAAAGGCCTTGATCGTCACGAGCTTCAGGGCGAAGAACAGCGCACCACCCACGGCAACCGCCTGACCGAACTCAAGCAGGACGATCACCTGATGGTCGCGGGCTCCCAGCAGGTACGTGCCGGGTTGACCATTCACATCGGTGCCGGGCAAAACGTCGTTATTGATGCGGGTGCCAGCGTGACCCTCCAGGCCGGTGGGCAGTGGATCAACGTTTCGGCGGGCGGGATTTTCAGCAGCACGCAAATCCAGCTTGGCGGCTCCCCGGCACCGGCGGGAGCGCCGCTGACGCCGGGGCTGCAGGAAAAGTTGCTGGCGGTAATACCTGCACCGTTGAGTGCCGTCCAGGTGTTAAGCCTGAAGCGCAGCGCACCCTTTTGCGAAGAGTGCGAGCGCTGCAGGAATGGCGTGTGCAATACGCCCCTGCATCGCAATACATCACTGCCCGCGGGTGCGCCATGATTTCTCCCGGGCAGTGGCTTGAGGCTGCGCCGTTGCAGGCGGGCGAGCAGTTGTTTGTGGTGATGGGCAATGCCAGCGACTGCAAGCCGCTCGATGCGTGGCGGCGTACCGACGGACGTGCACTTAGCCCCATCTGGGCAGGCAGCGAGTATGCAGCGTGGGAGGAGGTCATGCCCTACGTCGCGGTGGTCGCCGTGGACAGCGCTTTTCTGAAATGGGCCGCCGAATGCGAAGGTATCGACTGGGGTTGGCTGGCGGTGTCGTCCTGTTCCTTGCACACCGTCGTCGAGCATCTGCGCAGCCTGACCAAGGTACTGTTGCCGGAAGGGCCGGCGGTGTTCTTTCGCTTCTGGGACGGTGCTTATGTCCTGCCTGTGTTGCAGGCGCTGGGGCCACAGGCAAAGGAGTTGCTCCCGGTGTTCAGTCGCTACTGGATCAATGGTCGCCAGCATGAGGTAGCGGTTACGGCAGCGGGAGCGGCAAAGCCCGGCCCATGGTGGCAAGTGCCGCCGCATGTTCTCCAGCACCTGGGTGAGCAATCGAGCGTTACGCAGGTGGACAACCTGTTGCAGTGGCTGGAAGAACAGCGCCCGGACCTGTACAGCGCCTTTGTGCCGGCGACCTTGAAGCACAAGGTCGCCTGCTTCGTGCGCCGGCCGGATGTCAGCCATCAGGCGCTGGCCGCCTGGCTGGCCTCAGAGCTGGATTGAGGCCAGCGACTGCTGCAGGTCCTCGATCAGGTCTTCAATCGCCTCAATGCCCACCGACAGGCGAATCATCTCCGGCTTCACCCCGGCCTTCGCCTGCTCCTGTTCATTCATCTGGCGATGGGTGGTGGACGCCGGGTGGCAGGCCAGGGACTTGGCATCGCCAATGTTCACCAGGCGCTTGAAGATCTGCAGCGAATCGTAGAAACGCACGCCCGCCTCATAACCACCCTTCAGGCCGAAGGACAGAATCGCCGACGGTTTGCCCTGCATGTATTTCTGCGCCAGGTGATGGTGGGGGTGATCCGGCAGGCCGGCGTAGCTGACCCACTCCACCAGTGCGTGGTCTTGCAGGAAGTGGGCAATCTTCAAGGCGTTTTCGGTGTGGCGCTCCATGCGCAGGGCCAGGGTTTCCAGGCCTTGCAGCAGCAGGAATGCATTCATCGGCGCCAGGGCCGCGCCGGTGTTGCGCAGCGGCACGGTACGGGCGCGGGCAATGAACGCCGCCGGGCCGAATTTTTCGGTGTAGACCACACCGTGATAGGCCGGCTCCGGCTGGTTGAGTCCGGGGAATTTCTCCGGGTACTGGGTCCAGGGAAAGGTGCCGCTGTCGACGATCACGCCACCCAGCGAGTTGCCGTGGCCGCCCACGTATTTGGTCACCGAATGCACGACGATGTCTGCGCCGAACTGGATCGGCTTGCACAGGATTGGCGTGGCCACGGTGTTGTCCACCATCAGCGGCACGCCACGGGCGTGGGCGACGTTGGCCAGGGCTTCGATATCGATGATATTGCCTGCCGGGTTGCCGATGCTCTCGCAGTACACCAGTTTGGTGTTGTCATCGATCAGCTCGGCGATGGCTTCGGCGGAGTCGTCACGGGCGAAGCGCACGTCAACGCCGAAGCTCGGCAGTAAGTGGGCGAACAGGGTGTAGGTGCCACCGTACAGTTGCGGGGTGGTGACGATGTTGTCACCGGCACGGGTCAGGGTCTGGATCGCGTAGTGGATCGCCGCGCTGCCGGCCGACACCGCCAGGGCCGCGATGCCGCCTTCGAGTGCTGCGATGCGTTGCTCCAGCACGTCGTTGGTGGGGTTCATGATGCGCGTGTAGATATTGCCGGGCACGTCGAGGTTGAACAGGTCGGCGCCGTGCTGGGCGTTATCGAATTCGAAAGCGACGTTCTGGTAGATCGGCACGGCGACAGCCTTGGTAGTCGGGTCCGACTTGAAGCCATGGTGCAAAGCGATGGTGGCGTCTTTCATGAGTTGTTATGACCTCCATGGATAATTGCTCGCCACAATAAATCCGCTTTCGCACCGCCAATTAGACTATTTTCGGCAGCG
Source organism: Pseudomonas sp. Colony2 (assembly GCF_019382755.1). Classification (NCBI taxonomy): domain Bacteria; kingdom Pseudomonadati; phylum Pseudomonadota; class Gammaproteobacteria; order Pseudomonadales; family Pseudomonadaceae; genus Pseudomonas; species Pseudomonas sp. Colony2. The sequence goes on from NZ_CP080030.1 coordinate 525,536, forward strand.
CCCCTGTGTTTGCGGCATAAGCGCCACCTGACGCGCAGCCCTGCACCTTTGCCTGCGTAAAAGGTAAACTTCGCCCCCTGCGCAGGAGCAACCATGAATTATCGTCACGCCTATCACGCCGGCAACCACGCCGATGTCTTCAAACACCTTACCTTGACCCGCCTCATCGCCCTGATGTCGCGCAAGGAGCAGCCGTTTGCCTATCTCGACACCCACGCCGGCATTGGTCTGTACGACCTGCAGGGCGACCAGGCGAACCGTACCGGTGAATACCTGGAAGGCATCGCCCGCCTGTGGGGCCAGGCCGACCTGCCGCCGCTGACCGCCGATTACATGCGTGTGCTGCACGAGATGAACCCGGATGGCGAATTGCGCTACTACCCGGGTTCGCCGGAGCTGGCGCGACGCCTGACTCGTCCTCAGGACCGCGTGCTGCTCAACGAAAAGCACCCGGAAGACGGCCTGCTGCTCAAGGACAACATGAAGGGTGATCGTCGGGTGAAAGTCCACCTTGGCGAAGGTTGGCACGTGCCGCGGGCATTGCTGCCGGTGCCGGAAAAGCGTGCGTTGATGTTGATAGACCCGCCGTTCGAGAAGCTCGACGAGATGCAGCGCTGCGCCGCGTCCCTCAAGGAAGCCGTGAGCCGGATGCGCCAGACGGTGGCTGCGATCTGGTACCCGGTGAAGGACCAGCGCATGCTGCGCCGCTTCTACCAGGACCTGGCCGGTACCGGTGCGCCGAAGTTGCTGCGGGTGGAATTGCTGGTGCATCCGCTGGACACGCCCAACACCCTGACCGGTTCGGGTCTGGCGATTGCCAATCCGCCGTGGGGGCTGGAGGAGGAGTTGCGTGAGCTGCTGCCGTGGTTGTCCAAGCAGCTTGGGCAAACCCAGGGTGGCTGGCAGATGGATTGGCTTATCGCCGAGTAACTGATCGTTCCCACGCTCTGCGTGGGAACGCATCCTGTGACG
>NZ_CP080030.1:526589-576783 GCF_019382755.1 Pseudomonas sp. Colony2
CAGATCGGGCAGGTCACGCCGGTGCCGCCGATTCCGCAGTAACCCTGCGGATTCTTCGCCAGGTACTGCTGGTGGTACGCCTCGGCGAAATACACCGTCGGCGCTTCTTCGATTTCGGTGGTGATGGTGCCCAGGCCCGCCTTGGTCAATTCCGCCTGATAAGCCTCTGCGCTGGCCTTCGCCGCCTCCAGGTGCTCCGGCTTGACCGCGTAGATCACCGAACGATACTGGCTGCCGATGTCATTGCCCTGGCGCATGCCCTGGGTCGGGTTGTGCAGTTCCCAGAACATTTTCAGCAGCTCTTCGTAGCTGATCTTGTCCTGGTCAAACACCACCAACACCACTTCGCTGTGGCCGGTCAGGCCTGAGCAGACTTCTTCATACGTCGGGTTCGGCGTGTAGCCGCCGGCATAGCCCACCACCGTGCTGACCACACCGTCGCGCTGCCAGAAACGACGCTCTGCACCCCAGAAGCAACCCAGGCCGAAGATCGCAAACTCTACGTTGTCGACAAAGGGGCCCAGCAGCGGGTTGCCGTTGACGAAGTGCGTCTCGGGCAGCGACATCGGGGTTTCACGGCCAGGCAAAGCTTGTTCTTGAGTGGGAAGCACGTTTTTATTCACCAGGATTTCCGAGCGCAAGACCATGATCAGTCCTCTCAGTCAGATTGAGTTACAAGTAAGAGTTCAGACTGCCAGTGTGCCCGAGTGTTACCGCGCTGTCAGGCGATTGGCCCGCGAGGATAGCGTTTAAGCATCGTCATCAGCTCGGCCCCCGGGATTGGCCGGTCGAACAGGTAGCCCTGGCCGACGTCGCAACGGTGGCGGCGCAGGAACGCCAGCTGCTCGGCGGTCTCGATGCCCTCGGCCACCACCTTGAGCTTGAGGTTGTGGGCCATGGCGATCACCGCCGAGGTGATTTCCATGTCGTCCTGGTTGTCCGGGATTTCATGGATGAAGCTGCGATCAATCTTGATGATGTCGATCGGGAATTTTTTCAGGTAGCTCAGCGACGAGTAACCGGTACCGAAGTCATCCATCGCCAGGGTCAAGCCGAAACTCTTCAGTTGGTCCAGTTGCAGGCGCGTGTCTTCGGTGGCCTCCAGCAGCAGGCCTTCGGTCAACTCCAGTTCCAGCAGGTTGGCCGGCAACTGTTCTTCCTTGAGGATCGTGGCAATCGAGGCCACCAGGTCCGGGTCGGAAAACTGCTTGGGCGACAGGTTGATCGCCACTTGCAGGTTGCCCATGCCGGCGGCTGTCAGCTGTCGGCTCATGCGGCAGGCCTGGCGGGCGATCCATTTGCCGATGGGGATGATCAGCCCGGTCTCTTCAGCCACGCTGATGAATTGATCGGGGCGGATCATGCCCTTTTCCGGATGGTTCCAGCGTAACAACGCTTCCATCCCCAGCAGACGACCGCTGCGCAGGCACAGCTTGGGCTGGTAGAACACGTCCAGTTCGTTCTGGGTCAGGGCGCGGCGCAGGTTGTTTTCCACGAACAGTTTGTAGCTGGCTTCGGCATTCAGCGCTTCGGTAAATACTTGCACCTGGTGTTTGCCGTTGGCCTTGGCCTTGTGCAGCGCCAGGCCGGCGTTGCGCATCAGGGTCTGCGGGTCGCGGCCATGCAGCGGCGCGCAGGCGAGGCCCACGGAGCCGGTGACGCTGATCAGCTGGTTGTCGACGAACATCGGCTTGTCGAGGGTCGCCAGCAACTGGCTGGCGACCTGCTGGCCGGTTTCAAGGTCGGTATCGTCCAGCAGCACGGCAAATTCGTTACTGGCAAACCGCGCCAGGCTGCCACTGGCGGTCAGGCTGTTGCGCAGGCGCCGGGCCAGGCTGATCAGCAGCTTGTCGCCGGTCTGGTGGCCGAGGCTGTCGTTGATCCGCTTGAAGTTGTCGATGTCCACCAGCAGCAGGCTGATGGGGCTGTCGCTGTCCCGGGCAAAGCGTTCGTCCAGGTTGCGGATGAACGCCGGGCGGTTGCCCAGGTTGGTCAGGTTGTCGGTGTAGGCCAGCCGCTCGATGCGCTGCTGGGCCAGCTTGGTCTGGGTGATGTCTTCGTAGATGCCGATGTAATGGGTCAGCTCACGGTTGTCGCCATAAACCTTGGAGATCGACAACTGGCCCCAGTAGGGTTCGAGGTTCTTGCGCCGGCTCTTGAACTCGCCTTGCCAACTGTTGCTCTTGGCCAGGCTTGAAGGCGCGTCGAACAGCAGCTCGCTGAGGTTCTCCAGTGCCGGCAGTTCCGACAGCTGGTGGCCGTGGACTTCTTCGGTGCTGTACTGGGTGATCGCGGTAAAGCTGGGGTTGACGTATTCCACCACGCCGTCGCAATTGACCAGCAGGAACGCATTGGCGCTTTGCTCCACGGCTCGCTGGAACAAGTGCAGGGCACTGGTGGCGGTGCGGCGGTTGTGGTTGTTGATCACCTGGGCGAACTGGTCGGCCAGCTCGCCGGCAAAGGCGATCTCGTCGGACTGCCAGACGCGGGTGCTGCCACTTTGCTCCAGGCACAACACGCCGACCACGTTGCCATCGACGCGGATGCTGGCGTCGAGCATGGCGTGGATATCCCGCGGGCGCAGGCTCTCGGCCATCTCACGCGTGCGTGGGTCGCGCATGGCGTTGGTGGCGTCGATCGCACGGCTGGTTTGCAGGGCTTCCAGGTAATCCGGGAAGCCACTGGCATCGATAGACTCTGGCAGGTGGTGCTGCTGATCGGCGCGGTGATAAGCGGAAATCGGCACCAGATGCTGGTTTTCGAGGTTCCAGATGCTCGCGCAGTCGATCTGGTAGATATCGCAGGCACTGCGGGTGATCAGCTCGGCGGCTTCCTGCAGCGAGTTGTTGGTGCTGTAGCGCTGGCGGGCCAGCAGCAGGATCAATTCCTGCTGGGCGCGTACCCGCTCAAGGTGTTGCAGTTGTTCCTGCTGGGCGCGCTGGTTGAGTTCCAGGGCAATCTGCAAGCGGCTGTTCTGGCTCTCCAGGTCTGCCGCAGGGGCCGGTGGGAGATCACTGAACAGGCCGTCGACCACCATCAGGTAGCCGCGCAGCAGGTGACGATTGTGTTGTTTGTAGGCTTCACCCAGTTCCAGCAGGCTCAACGGGCCGTCGTTGGTGTGCAGGGTGTAGCGCACCAGGTAATGCGGGCTGATGGTCAGCTGTTCCTGGATCGCATCATGCAGCTGATAGCGCGCCTGGGGCTCCATCAGGCTGGCGTAGGGCGAGCCGATCAGGGCGCACAGTTCCATCGCGGGCAGGCCGAACTGGCGTTCGCAATTGGGGTCGAGGTACAGCAGGGCCCAGCTAGCCTCATTAAGCCGCTCGAAACGCAGCATACCGAGGCGCGAAGGCACCGGTAATTGCGTCACTACCTCGGCCGCCGTACGGGCGACATCGGGTTGGCTTTTCATGGGGAAACTCGCTTGGAAAAATGCGCATCGCGCCGGGCTCACGCCCTCTTTACTGTTGCCTGCGGCAAGGTTGCATCATGCAGCACAGGCTGACAAGAGAGGATGAAGGCTAAGTGCTATAAGTGGGTTATCGGCCAGCGAGCGGTTTTCTGCAACCGGGGTGATGGGCGGTGTACAACCTCGATTTCCGTGTCCAGGTTTTCCCTGGAAAGCAGGCAAAAAAAGCCCCGCCAATTGGCGGGGTTGAGGTACGAGCGTGGCGCTCGGAAATCGTTGAAGCCAGGTCTTCTGCATGGGCAGAAGACCTGTTGTTGCTTAAAGCAGGATGGTGCGGATGTCGTTCAGCAACTGGCTCAGGCGCTGGGTGAAGCGTGCGGCAGCCGCGCCGTTGATCACACGGTGATCGTAGGACAGCGACAGTGGCAGCATCAGCTTCGGCTGGAACGCTTTACCGTCCCACACAGGCTGGATAGTGGCCTTGGAAACACCCAGGATCGCCACTTCCGGCGCGTTGACGATTGGCGTGAAGCCAGTGCCGCCAATGTGCCCGAGGCTGGAGATGGTGAAGCACGCGCCCTGCATGTCGTCCGGGGTGAGCTTCTTGTCGCGGGCCTTGGCAGCCAGTGCAGCAGCCTCAGCGGCAAGCTGCAGCAGGCTCTTCTGGTCGACGTTCTTGATGACCGGTACCAGCAGGCCATCCGGAGTGTCGACGGCAAAGCCGATGTGCACGTACTTCTTGCGAATTATCGCCTTGCCGCTTGGCGCCAGCGAACTGTTGAAGTCCGGCAGCTCCTTGAGCAAATGTGCGCAAGCCTTGAGCAGCAGGGGCAGCACGGTCAGCTTCACGCCGGCCTTCTCGGCCACGGCTTTCTGCGCAACGCGGAATGCTTCCAGGTCGGTGATGTCGGCCTGGTCGAACTGGGTCACGTGCGGGATGTTCAGCCAGCTGGCGTGCAGGCCGGCCGCGCCGATTTGCATCAGGCGGGTCATCGGCACTTCTTCGATTTCGCCGAAGCGGCTGAAGTCGACGGTGCGGATAGGCGGAATGCCCGAGCCACCGGTGGCAGCGCCGGCAGCCGGAGCTTCCTTGGCCTTCTGCATCATGGATTTGACGTAAACCTGCACGTCTTCCTTGAGCACGCGACCGTGAGGACCGCTGGCGGTTACCGCGCTCAACTCGACGCCGAATTCACGGGCCAGTTGGCGCACGGCAGGGCCGGCATGAACCTTGGCACCGTTTGGCGCAGGTGCAGCCGCCGGAGCCGGTGCGGCCTCGGCTTTTGCAGCAGGCGCAGGTGCAGGCGCGGCGGCAGCCGGTGCGGCTTCAGCCTTGGCGGCCGGAGCAGCGGCGGCTGGAGCGGCAGCAGCAGGAGCCGAAGCGCCCGCTACTTTCAGCTTGAGGATGAAGTCACCAGTGCCGACTTCGTCTTCCAGCTTCACGGCAATGCTTTCCACCACGCCGGCTGCCGGCGAAGGGATTTCCATGGAGGCCTTGTCGGACTCCAGGGTGATCAGCGATTGATCAGCTTCGACGGTGTCGCCGACTTTAACCAGCAGCTCGATGATCTTGGCCTTGCCCGACGAACCGATGTCCGGAACATGAATGTCCTGAACTGTTTCGGCGGCAGGTGCAGCCGCCGGAGCCGCAGGGGCCTCGGCAGCAGCGGCAGGCTTCTCGGCGGCAGGAGCCGGGGCAGCAGCAGGAGCGGCCGCCGCAGGGGCCGCATCAGCGGCACCTTCGATTTCCAGCTCAAGCAGTTCGTCGCCTTCTTTCAGGCGGTCGCCCAGCTTCACTTTCAGGCTTTTGACCACGCCGGCCTTGGGAGCAGGGATTTCCATGCTCGCCTTGTCCGATTCCAGGGTCAGGATGCTCTGGTCGGCTTCGACGGTGTCGCCGACCTTCACAAACAGTTCAATTACTTCACCTTCACCGCTGCCGATGTCAGGTACGCGAATGAGTTCGCTCACAGAAAGTCTCCTCAGCAGTCCAGTGGGTTGCGTTTTTCCGGGTTGATCCCGAACTTGACGATAGCGTCTGCTACCACCTTGGGTTCGATTTCACCACGGTCAGCCAAGGCTTCCAGGGCTGCCAACACCACGAAGTGACGGTCGACTTCGAAGAAGTGACGCAGCTTCTTGCGGCTGTCACTACGGCCGAAACCGTCGGTGCCCAGGACTTTGAATTCCTTGGACGGTACCCACTGACGAATTTGTTCAGCAAACAGCTTCATGTAGTCGGTAGAGGCGATAACCGGACCCTTACGGCCAGCCAGGCACTCTTCGACGTAGGTGCGCGCAGGCTTCTGGCCTGGGTGCAGGCGGTTGCTGCGCTCTACGGCCAGGCCGTCGCGACGCAGTTCGTTGAAGCTGGTAACGCTCCATACGTCAGCACCGACGTTGAACTCTTCACGCAGGATTTTTGCAGCTTCACGCACTTCGCGCAGGATGGTGCCGGAGCCCATCAGTTGCACGTGGTGAGCGGCTTCCTTGGTGTCTTCTTCGAGCAGGTACATGCCCTTGATGATGCCTTCCTCGACACCGGCCGGCATGGCTGGCTGCTGGTAGGACTCGTTCATCACGGTGATGTAGTAGAAAACGTCCTGCTGCTCTTCGGTCATCTTCTTCATGCCGTCCTGGATGATCACCGCCAGCTCATAGCCGTAGGTTGGATCAAAGGTGCGGCAGTTCGGGATGGTGCCCGCCAGGATGTGGCTGTGACCGTCTTCGTGTTGCAGGCCTTCGCCGTTCAGCGTGGTCCGCCCGGCAGTACCGCCGATCAGGAAGCCACGGGTACGGCTGTCGCCTGCTGCCCAAGCCAGGTCGCCAATACGCTGGAAACCGAACATCGAGTAGAAGATGTAGAACGGCAGCATCGGCTGGTTGTGGCTGGAGTACGAAGTACCGGCAGCGATGAAGGAGCTCATGGCGCCCGCTTCGTTGATGCCTTCTTCGAGGATCTGGCCCTTCTTGTCTTCCTTGTAGAACATCACCTGGTCTTTATCGACTGGCTCGTAGAGCTGGCCGACGGAGGAGTAGATGCCCAACTGACGGAACATGCCTTCCATACCGAAGGTACGGGCTTCGTCCGGGATGATCGGCACGATACGCGAGCCGATTTCCTTGTCCTTGACCAGCTGCGCGAGGATCCGCACGAAGGCCATGGTGGTGGAGATTTCACGGTCGCCCGAGCCGTCCAGGATCGCCTTGAGGGTATCCAGTGGCGGAGTCGGGATGTTGAAGCTCTTGGCGCGGCGCTGTGGCACGAAACCGCCCAGTGCAGTGCGACGCTCGCTGAGGTAGCGGGCTTCGGCGCTGTTTGGCTCCGGCTTGAAGAACGGCAGGTTCTCCAGCTCTTCGTCCTTGACCGGGATGTCGAAGCGGTCGCGGAACAACTTCAGGCTGTCGACATCGACTTTCTTGGTGTTGTGCGCAGTGTTCTTCGCTTCGCCGGCACCGGTGCCATAACCCTTGATGGTCTTGGCCAGGATGACGGTCGGTTGTTCTTTGTGGTTGACCGCTTCGTGGTACGCCGCGTAGACCTTGTACGGGTCGTGGCCGCCACGGTTGAGTTTCCAGATCTCGTCGTCGGACAGGTCTGCAACCATTGCCTTGAGTTCAGGCGTGTTGAAGAAGTGTTCACGTACGAACGCGCCGTCTTTGGCTTTGTAGTTCTGGTACTCGCCGTCGATGACTTCGTCCATGCGGCGTTGCAGGATGCCGTCGACGTCCTTGGCCAGCAGTGGGTCCCAGAAACGGCCCCAGATGACTTTGGTCACGTTCCACTGAGCACCACGGAACACGCCTTCGAGTTCCTGGATGATCTTGCCGTTGCCGCGAACCGGGCCGTCGAGGCGCTGCAGGTTGCAGTTGATGACGAAGATCAGGTTGTCCAGCTTCTCGCGGCCAGCCAGGGAAATGGCGCCCAAGGATTCCGGCTCGTCACACTCGCCGTCGCCCAGGAAGCACCAGACTTTCTGCTTGCCTTCAGGGATGAAGCCACGGGCTTCCAGGTACTTCATGAAGCGTGCCTGGTAGATCGCCTGGATCGGGCCCAGGCCCATGGATACCGTCGGGAACTGCCAGAAATCAGGCATCAGCCAAGGGTGCGGATAGGACGAGAGGCCCTGGCCGTCGACTTCCTGGCGGAAGTTGTTCATTTGTTCTTCGGTGATGCGGCCTTCCATGAACGCACGGGCGTAGACGCCTGGCGAGGTGTGGCCCTGGAAGTAGATCAGGTCGCCGCCATGTTCTTCGGTCGGGGCCTGGAAGAAGTAGTTGAAGCCGATGTCATACAGGGTTGCGCTGGAAGCGAAGCTGGAGATGTGACCGCCCAGGTCAGAATCTTTCAAGTTCGTGCGCATTACCATCGCCATGGCGTTCCAGCGTACCAGCGAGCGAATGCGGCGTTCCATGAACAGGTCGCCAGGCATGCGTGCTTCGTGGGTTACCGGGATGGTGTTGCGATACGGCGTGGTGATGGCGTAGGGCAGTTGCGAGCCGCTGCGGGTCGCGAGTTCGCCCATACGGGTCATCAGGTAGTGAGCACGGTCTTCGCCTTCTTTGTCGAGAACCGATTCCAGGGCGTCCAGCCATTCCTGGGTTTCGACGGGATCGAGGTCTTGCATGGCTTGCTCCAGGGCGGAAAGGCTACCAGAATCGGTTGCCTGAAGTTTGCGACTGGCCTTGTGGGCAGACGACATAAATTCTTGGATGGCCGAAGGTTGCTTCGGCGTCCTGTAGTTTTACTACAAATCGTCGGCCATTTCAGCCTTTCGAATGTATATACGAGTAGTAAAACTACACAAGACTGAGCGGATTGCTCGGTCTAGCTGGCGAGCATAATCGTTATTGTTGATCTTTTGCGAACAAGAAAGGGTAGAGATTTGATGTTGACTGCCAAAAAAGAAAAATTTTCAGCTATTTCTAACCTTTGTTCGACAGTCCTTCACCGAGCGTGGTTCTTGCGTTCACAGCTACAAGCCCTTTACGCGCCGATCAAGGATAGACCATGAGCCTTCCAATGCAGGCCGAACTCCCGGCCATCCTGCTTCCATTTGCCAAGCGGGCCGAGCAGTCATTTCGTGACGCCGTGGCCGGATTGGACGGCGATAATGGCCTTTCTGAGTGGACGCCGCAACGTTGGGCTGACTTCGCCCGTGTGTGCGCCGCCAGTGATTTCGTCATTGAACAGAGTGTTCGTGACCCTTTGATGTTGCTCGAGCTGGTGGCCTGGGGCGAACTGGACCGCAGCTTTGCCCCCGGCGAGCTGTGCGGACAGATTGCGGCGGCCGTGCAACAAGCCGAGACAGAAGACGAACTGGGCCGGGTTCTGCGCCGCCAGCGCACCCGCCAGCAGGTGCGGATCATCTGGCGCGACCTGACCCGACAGGCGGACCTGGTGCAAACCTGCCGCGACCTGTCGGACATGGCCGACGCCAGCATCGACCAGGCCTATCAGTGGTTGTACCAGCGCCACTGCGTATTGTTCGGCACCCCCACGGGCCGTCGCAGCGGCGAACCACAGCACATGGTCATCCTCGGCATGGGCAAGCTCGGCGCAGTGGAGCTGAACCTGTCGTCCGACATCGACCTGATCTTCGCCTACCCCGAAGGCGGCGACACGGTTGGCGTGAAGCGCTCGCTGGACAACCAGGAGTTCTTCATCCGCCTTGGTCAAAAACTGATCAAGGCCCTGGACCCGATGACCGTCGACGGCTTTGTGTTCCGGGTCGACATGCGCCTGCGACCTTACGGCTCAGCCGGGGCGCTGGTGCTCAGTTTCAACGCGCTGGAGCAGTACTACCAGGACCAGGGCCGCGACTGGGAACGCTACGCCATGATCAAGGCGCGGGTGGTGGCCGGTGACCAGGTTGCCGGTGCGCAACTGCTCGACATGCTGCGACCGTTTGTCTACCGGCGTTACCTGGACTTTTCCGCCATCGAAGCGCTGCGCACCATGAAGCAGTTGATCCAGCAGGAAGTGCGGCGCAAGGGCATGGCCGAGAACATCAAGCTGGGCTCGGGCGGCATCCGTGAAGTCGAATTTATCGCCCAGGCGTTCCAGCTGATCCACGGTGGCCGTGACCTGAGCCTGCAGCAGCGCCCACTGTTAAAAGTGCTGGGTACCCTGGAAGGCCAGGGTTACCTGCCGCCGGCGGTGGTCGCCGAGCTGCGCGATGGCTATGAATTCCTGCGCTACACCGAGCACGCGATTCAGGCGATCGCCGATCGCCAGACGCAGATGCTCCCGGATGGCACCGAAGACCAGGCGCGGATTGCCTTCATGCTGGGCTTTCCGGACTGGACCGCGTTTCATGAGCGCCTGATGTACTGGCGTGGCCGGGTGGACTGGCATTTCCGCCAGGTGATTGCCGATCCGGATGAAGAAGAGGGCGAAGAGAGCGAGTTGGTGGTGGGCGGTGAGTGGTTGCCGTTGTGGGAAGAGTCCCAGGACGAGGAAGCCGCCTGCCGTCAGTTGCAGGAAGGCGGTTTTACCGACGCGCCCAAAGCCTTGAAAACCCTGGCCGGCCTGCGCAGCAGTCCGCAATTGCGTGCCATGCAGCGCCTGGGTCGCGAGCGTCTGGATGCATTTATCCCGCGCTTGCTGGCCCAGGCCGTCGAACATGCCAACCCGGACCTGGTGCTGGAGCGCGTCCTGCCCTTGGTCGAAGCCGTCGCCCGGCGTTCCGCTTATCTGGTGTTGCTGACGGAAAACCCCGACGCCCTGCGTCGCCTTCTGACCCTGTGCGCCGCCAGCCCGTGGATTGCCGAGCAGATCACTCGCTTCCCGCTGCTGCTGGACGAACTGCTCAACGAAGGCCGCCTGTTCAAGCCGCCGCTGGCGCCGGAACTGGCCGCCGAATTGCGCGAGCGCCTGACGCGCATCCCCGAAGATGACCTTGAGCAGCAGATGGAGGCCCTGCGCCACTTCAAGCTGGCCCACCGCCTGCGCGTGGCCGCCTCGGAAATCGCCGGCAGCCTGCCGTTGATGAAAGTCAGCGACTACCTGACCTGGCTCGCCGAAGCCATCCTCGAACAAGTGCTGGCCCTGGCCTGGCGCCAGACGGTTGCCCGCTACGGCTCGCCGCAACGGGTGGACGGCACCTTGTGCGATCCTGGCTTCATCATTGTCGGTTATGGGAAAGTCGGCGGCATCGAATTGGGGCATGGTTCGGACCTGGACCTGGTGTTTATCCATGACGGAGACCCCCAGGCCGAAACCGACGGTGCCAAGCCGATCGATGGCGCGCAGTTCTTTACCCGGCTGGGGCAGCGAATCATTCATCTGCTGACCACCCAGACCAACTCGGGCCAGTTGTATGAAGTGGACATGCGCCTGCGGCCTTCGGGCGCATCCGGTTTGCTGGTGAGTTCCCTGGGCGCATTTGCGCGTTATCAGGAAAACGAAGCCTGGACCTGGGAGCACCAGGCGCTGGTGCGTGCGCGAGTGCTGGTAGGCAGTCAGGATGTGGGCCGTGCTTTCGAGCAGGTACGGGCGCAAGTGCTGGGCCGCGCGCAGGACCTGGACAAGCTGCGCCAGGAGGTCAGCGAGATGCGCGCCAAGATGCGCGACAACCTCGGCACCAAGTCCACGGCGGCGGGAACGGCGGCGAATGCCTTCGAACCCACGGCGTCGTTCGACCTCAAGCAGGACGCCGGAGGTATCGTCGATATTGAATTTATGGTGCAATACGCGGCTCTGGCGTGGTCTGCGCAACATCCATCGTTGCTGCGCTACACCGACAATATCCGCATTCTGGAAGGCCTGGAGCAGGTCGGGCTGATGCCCGCCGCCGATGCCCATTTGCTGCGCGAGGTGTATAAAGCCTACCGTTCCGCCGCTCACCGCCAGGCCCTGCAGAACGAGGCCGGTACGGTGGCCGGGGACCAGTTCGCTGACGAACGGCGCCAGGTGCAGCGAATCTGGCATGAACTGGGGTTAAGCTGAAACACTATATAAGGCGGGGAGGCATGAGCCTCCCCGTATCGTTTGTGGAAACTACATGAATATTCTGATCGTTGGGCCCAGTTGGGTCGGTGACATGGTGATGGCGCAGACACTGTTCCAGTGCCTCAAGCAACGTCATCCCGACTGCCAAATCGACGTGCTCGCCCCCGAGTGGAGCCGGCCGATCCTTGAGCGCATGCCCGAGGTGCGTCAGGCCTTGAGCTTCCCGCTCGGCCACGGCGCGCTGGAGCTGGCGACCCGTCGACGTATCGGCAAGTCCCTGGCCGGCCAGTACGATCAGGCGATCCTGTTGCCCAACTCGATGAAGTCGGCACTGGTGCCGTTCTTCGCCGGTATTCCCAAGCGCACCGGCTGGCGTGGCGAGTTTCGCTATGGCCTGCTCAACGATTTGCGCAAGCTCGACAAGGCCCGTTACCCGCTGATGATTGAGCGCTTCATGGCCCTGGCCTACGCGCCGGGAGCCGAGTTGCCGACGCCTTATCCGCGCCCGAGCCTGCAAATCGACCCGGTCACCCGCGACGCCGCCCTAGCCAAGTTCGGCCTGGAGCTGGACCGTCCGGTGCTGGCGCTGTGCCCTGGCGCCGAGTTTGGCGAGTCCAAGCGCTGGCCTTCGGAGCATTACGCCAAGGTTGCGGAGATGAAGATTCGCGAGGGCTGGCAAGTCTGGTTGTTCGGCTCGAAAAACGATCATTCGGTGGGCGAGGATATTCGCCAGCGCTTGATCCCGGGGCTGCGCGAAGAGGCGGTCAACCTGAGCGGCGACACGTCCCTGGCCGAGGCCATCGACCTGCTGTCCTGTGCCGACTCGGTGGTGTCCAACGACTCCGGCCTGATGCACGTGGCCGCGGCGCTGAACCGCCCGCTGGTGGCAGTGTATGGCTCGACGTCTCCCGGGTTTACCCCACCGCTGGCCGACAAGGTCGAAGTGGTGCGCCTGGGCCTGGATTGCAGCCCGTGTTTTGATCGCACCTGCCGCTTCGGCCACTACAACTGCCTGCGCCAGTTGCTGCCGCAACCTGTCAGCGACGCGTTGCGGCGGTTGCAGGGCACTGTGGTCGAGGTTCGTTAAGTTGCGGGTTCTGGTAATCAAGACCTCATCCCTGGGCGATGTGATTCATGCCTTGCCGGCGTTGACCGACGCGGCGCGGGCGATCCCGGGCATCCGGTTTGACTGGGTGGTGGAAGAAGGCTTCGCCGAGATTCCCACCTGGCACCCGGCGGTGGACAAGGTGATCCCGGTGGCGATCCGCCGCTGGCGCAAGAACCTCTGGCAGACCTTCAAGAGTGGCGAATGGCGGCGCTTCAAGAAGAGCGTGCAGTCGACCAAATATGACCTGGTGATCGACGCCCAGGGCCTGCTGAAAAGTGCCTGGCTGACCCGCTACGTACGTGCCCCGGTGGCCGGTTTCGACAAACAGTCGGCTCGCGAGCCATTGGCGGCGCACTTCTATTCCCGACGCCTGGCCGTGGCCCGTGGGCAGCACGCGGTGGAGCGCTTGCGCCAGCTGTTTGCCGTCGCCCTCGGTTATGACCTGCCAAAAGGCCTGGGCGACTACGGCCTCAGTGTCGACAAGCTGCTGGGCCTGCCGCCGAAAAAACCGTTTGTACTGCTGCTGCACGGCACCACCTGGGACACCAAGCACTGGCCGGAAGCCTACTGGCGCGACCTGGCCGAACGCATGGACCGCTTTGGCGTGGACGTGAAGTTGCCGTGGGGCAATGCCGCCGAAAAAGCCCGGGCTGAACGCCTGGCCCAGGGCCTGAAAAACGCCGAAGTGCTGCCCAGGCTGAACCTCGCGGGCGTGGCCCGGGTGCTGGCGGGTGCGAAGGCGTGTGTCGCGGTCGACACCGGCCTTGGCCACTTGGCCGCAGCGCTGGATGTGCCAACGATTTCCCTGTTCGGCCCTACCAATCCTGGCCTGACCGGGGCTTATGGCAAGGCGCAGATTCACCTGGCCAGCGACTTCCCGTGTGCGCCATGCCTGCAAAAGAAATGCACTTATCAACCGACTGCCGAAGACCAGCGTCGGTTCGATCTCAAGCGCGAGTGGCCCCTGTGCTTCACTCGCCTGAACCCTGAGCGTGTCGCAACGCGATTAAGCACGTTGTTATTGGCTGAGGAACACTGATGCAACTGGCTTTTGTCCTCTACAAATACTTCCCCTTTGGCGGCCTGCAGCGCGACTTCATGCGTATTGCCCTGGAGTGCCAGCAGCGCGGGCATCAGATTCGCGTCTATACGCTGATCTGGGAGGGTGACGTGCCGCCGGGCTTTGAAGTACTGGTGGCGCCGGTCAAGGCGCTGGTCAACCATCGGCGCAATGAAAAGCTCTACGCCTGGATCCAGGCCGACCTAGCCAAGCGCCCGGTCGACCGCGTGGTGGGCTTCAACAAGATGCCGGGGCTGGACCTGTACTTCGCCGCCGACGGCGTGTTCGAAGACAAGGCGCAGAACCTGCGCAACCCGATGTATCGCTGGTTCGGGCGGTACAAGCACTTTGCCGAATACGAGCGTGCAGTGTTCGACAAAGACGCCAAGACGCAGATCATGGTGCTGTCCGAACACCAGCAGCAGCTGTTCACCCAGTATTACGGGACCCAGGCCGAGCGTTTTCATTTGTTGCCGCCGGGCATCGCCCGCGACCGCCGCGCGCCGCCCAATGCTGCCGAGATCCGCGCCGAGTTTCGTCGCGAATTCGGCCTGGCCGACGATGATTTGCTGCTGGTGCAGATTGGCTCGGGCTTCAAGACCAAGGGCGTCGATCGCAGCCTCAAGGCCGTGGCCGCGCTGCCGTCGAGCCTGAAGAAACGCACCCGGCTATTTGTAATCGGCCAGGACGACCCCAAAGTATTCCAATTGCAGAGTGCTGCGCTGGGCCTGGGCGACCAGGTGCAGTTCTTCAAGGGCCGCAGCGACATCCCGCGCTTTCTGCTGGGCGCCGACCTGTTGATCCACCCCGCGTACAACGAGGCGGCCGGCATGGTGCTGATCGAAGCGGTGGTCGCCGGCCTCCCGGTGCTGGTGAGCAAGGTCTGCGGCTACGCGTTTTATATCGACAAGGCCCAGAGTGGCCGGGTGTTGGACGAACCGTTCGAGCAGGCCCAGCTCAACCAGTACCTGGTGGATATGCTCGACGATCCACAAGCGCGCGCGGCCTGGAGCCGCAATGGTCTGGCCTTCGCTGAGACGGCCGACCTCTATAGCATGCCGCAGTACGCTGCGGACCTGATTCTGGCGGAGCCAAACCGATGAAGTTGATTCTTGCCGAACCGTTCAAGACCCTGTGGGCCGGACGCGATGCGTTCGCCGAAGTCGAGAAGCTGGACGGCCAGGTGTTTCGTGAGCTGGCCGCGCGCCGTACCCTGCGTACGGAAGTGGAAGGCCGCCATTATTTTGTAAAGATCCACCGGGGAATTGGCTGGGGTGAAATCCTCAAGAACCTGATCACGGCCAAGTTGCCTGTCTTGGGCGCGGGCCAGGAGTGGGACGCGATCCAGCGTCTGCGGGAGCTCGGCGTGCCCACCATGACGGGCGTGGCCTTTGGTGAAAAGGGCAGCAACCCGGCCGACCAGCACTCGTTCATCGTCACTGAAGAGCTGGCGCCTATCGTCAGCCTTGAAGACCTGACCATGGACTGGGTCAAACAGCCGCCCGTGCCGGCGATTCGGCATGCCTTGACCGTTGAGCTGGCGCGCACCCTGGGCACGATGCACCGGGGTGGCGTGAACCACCGTGATTGCTACCTGTGCCACTTCCTGTTGCACACCGACCAACCGGTTACCGTGCACAACATCAAGCTCTCGGTGATCGACCTGCACCGTGCCCAGGTGCGTTCGAAGATTCCCCGGCGCTGGCGTGACAAGGATCTGGCGGGGCTTTACTACTCCGCCCTGGAGATCGGTTTGACCCGGCGCGACAAACTGCGGTTTCTCAAGGCGTACTTCCAGCAACCTTTGCGCCAGATCCTGGGCGAGCAAAGCGCGCTGCTGTCGGCGTTGGAACGCATGGCCGCCAAGCTTTACGCACGCAAGCAACGATACGGGGATGCGCTCTGATGGCGGGTTGGAACCTGGAACCCGCTTACGCCGCCCTGGCGGATGACTTTGGTAGCCTGGAAGCCGTGTTCGCCCTGCAAGGCGAGCGGCTGACCCGCGATCCGTTGTCCGAAGTGATTCGCGTGGAGCGCGGCGGGGTCAACTATTACGTCAAGCGCTACGTCGGTGCAGGCAAGGGGTTGCGCCGCTATCTGGGCAAGCCACGAGTCAAGTCCGAATGGCAGAACCTCAAGCGCTTCGCCAAGTGGGGCATACCCACCGCCGATGTGATCGCCTGGGGTCTGGAGCGTAAAGGCCTGGCGTATCACCGCGGGGCGATGATCACGCGCGAGCTGCCGAAGACTGAAGACTTGTCGGCATTGGCCGAGCGCAATGACCCGCAACTGTCAGACCCGGTGTGGGTCAACAAGATCAGTCGCCAGCTCGCTGAATACACGCGGACCATGCACGACCACCGGTTTACCCACAACGATTTGAAGTGGCGCAACTTGTTGGTGGACGACCAGCAAACCCTGTACCTGATTGATTGCCCCAACGGCGATTTCTGGCGCGGGTTCTGGCTCAAATACCGCATCACCAAGGACCTGGCCTGCCTGGACAAGGTTGCCAAGTATCACTTGTCGGCCACCCAGCGCCTGCGCTTCTACATGCAATACCGTCAGCGCAAACACTTGAGCGCGGCGGACAAACAGCGAATTCGCCACGTGGTGAAGTTTTTCGAGGGGCGAGAATGAGTGATTTCCTGGCGGCCGAAGATCGAGCATTGCTTGAGCGCAACGGCCTCGGCACTTTCGACGCGCTGTGGGCCAAGCAACTGGATGCGGTGGACGAGCCCAATACCAGCCGCGGCGGCTGGAGCAGCGTGTTTCGCCTCGAACTCGAAGGCCAGGGCTACTACCTCAAGCGCCAGAGCAACTACCTGACGCGCACCTTGCACCGCCCGTTTGGCGAGCCGAGTTTTGCCCGCGAGTTTCGTAACATCAGCCGCTATCGGCAGTTGGGTATTCCGGCATTGCAGGCGGCGTTTTTCGGTGAGCGCAAAGTGGCTGGAGAGCATCGGGCGATGTTGCTGACCCGGGCGCTGGATGGTTGGAATGACCTGGATTCATTGCTGGAGCAATGGTCTGAGTTGAGCGACGTGCAGCAGCGGGCAATCCTGCTGGCCTGCGGTCAGCTTGCTCGTCAGTTGCACAGCGTGGGCCAGGTGCATGGCTGTTTTTATCCCAAGCATATTTTCCTGCAAGCCACCGGCGACGGGTATGCGGCACAGTTGATCGACCTGGAGAAAACCCGCCCGCTGCTGTTCGGCTGGCGTGACCGGGTCAAGGACCTGGAGCCGCTGCTGCGCCGTGCGCCGCAATGGTCTGACGATCAGGTTCGCCAGCTGTTGGCGGCCTACCTGGACCAGCCGCAGGACAGCGCATTGGTTGCCACCTGGCACCAGCGCCTGGCGGCCCGGCGCAGTCACAAGGAGAACCGCTGATGCGTTTGTCCGAACTGAAAAATGCCGGCCGCACGCCAAGCCTGCCCCTGAGCATCGAACTGGCAGACGCTGCCGGGCCTGGGCAGTTGCAACTGCTGAGCCTGCTGCGGGTATTGCCGGGCCAGCGTTATGTCGGCGCAGCTGTGTGGCGCGGGCGCCCGGTGCTGGCCAAATTGTTGGTGGGCAGCAAGGCGGCGCGGCATTTTCAGCGTGAACTCAAGGGCGTGCGGTTGTTGGCCGAACAAGGCCTGACCACACCGCTGTTGCTGGCCGATGGTCTGCAAGAGGGTGAGGGTGGTTGGCTGCTGTTCGAGTTTCTTGAAGGCGCCGACAGCCTGGCTGATGCTTGGCAGGCTGTTGAACACCTGCCGCCGCTGGCTGACCATCAGCAAGCGGTGCTCGCCGAAGCGCTGGGTGCGATTGCGCAGATGCACGCCAAGGGCCTGTGGCAGGAAGACCTGCACCTGGACAACCTGCTGCGTCAGGACGGCAAACTGTATTTGATCGACGGCGCCGGGATCTGTGTCGAAGAAGCGGGCAAACCGCTGTCGCGCAACCGGGTGCTGGAAAACCTTGGGGTGTTTTTCGCGCAGTTGCCGAAAAACCTCGAGCCGTTTACCGAAGAGTTGCTGGTGTATTACCTGCTGAGCAATGGCGAACACGCGTTGCCGCTCGAAGCGTTGCAGAAGCAGGTACGCAAGGTCAGCGTCTGGCGCTTGAAGGACTTCCTGAGCAAGGTTGGCCGGGAGTGCACGCTGTTCAGCGTCGTGCGCGGGCCGTTCGCCCTGCGCGCGACTCGTCGTGAGGAAGAAGCGGCGATGCTGCCGGTGCTGGCGCAGGCCGATGCGCTGCTCGACCAGGGCCACCTGTATAAAACCGGCGGGGCGGCCAGTGTCGCCAAGGTCGAGGTGGCTGGTCGACCACTCGTGATCAAGCGCTACAACATCAAGGGTTTTGCCCATTGGCTCAAGCGCTTCTGGCGCCCGAGCCGGGCCTGGCATTCGTGGCGCGAAGGCAATCGCCTGGCGTTCCTCGGCATCGCCACGCCCAAGCCGCTGGCGTTGCTGGAAAAGCGCTTCCTGTGGCTGCGCAGCCGCGCGTATCTGGTGACCGAGTACCTGCCGGGGCCGGACATTATCGAGCGGTTCGCGCCGTATGTTGAGAGTGGCGAGGCACCCGAGGCCGAATTGCAGGCCCTGGATAATTTGTTCGCAGAGTTGATCCGCGAGCGCATCAGCCATGGGGATTTCAAGGGGCATAACCTGTTCTGGCACACGGATCGCTGGGCGCTGATCGACCTGGATTCGATGTGTCAGCACACGTCCTTGAGCAGCTTCGCTCCGGCATATGCCAGGGATCGGGCAAGGTTTATGCGTAACTGGCCTGAGAGCAGTGCGTTGTATCGGGTGATTGATCAGCGGTTGCCAAAGGCAGTGGGCTAGGGGTTTAGGGCCGCTGCGCGGCCCAACGGGAGCAAGCTCCCTCGCCACAAGTTCGATGGTCAGTTTCTAAAATGTGTACTCGGCGCCTGCGCCTGCATACCACGAGCGTCCCGGCGCTGCTTCGTAATAGCGGCCGTTGCCGTCTCCGACGATGACCGACCCTACGTACTGGCGATCCAGCAAGTTATCCAGGCGCAGGGTCTGGTGGAACGTCCAGTGCTCCACCTTCTGCTCAAAGCGTGCACGCCAGTTGAACACGCTGTAGCCCGGTGCCGCGTGTTGCTGGTTGGTGTCTTCGACGTAGACCTTGCTGCGGTACATGCCTTCCACGGCGGTGCTGACCCAGTCCCGGGGTTTCCAGTTGAGCTCGGCGAATAGTGTGGTTTGCGGCACACCGGGGAGGTAGTTGCCTTTGTCCACCGGTTTGCCGCCACCGATGAAGTCGCTGTCGTAGGTGGCTTGCAGGCGGGTGTAGGCGATGTTGGTGCTCCACTGCTCGCTGAGCTGGCTTTCGATGCCCAATTCGAAGCCGCGGCGCAGGGTGCGGCCGGCGTTCTGGTAGCTGGTGCGGCCGCCGATCGATTGGTCCACCACCAGCTCGTCCTCGGTGGTGATCTGGAAGACAGCGGCGTTGACCCGGGTGTCGTTCAACTGTGCCTTCAAGCCCACTTCATACTGCGTGCTTTCCGACGGCTTCAGGCCGAAGTTGAACCCTTCGATGTTGCCCGGCGCGTACGCCAGTTCCGCCTGGGTTGGCGTCTCGAACCCCTTGCCGGCACTGACGTAGCCGTGCAGGTCGGGCGTGAAGGCGTACATCACGCTCACGGACGGTGTGTTCTTCTGATAGGTCTTGTTGCCGCTGGAGTCGCCGTTGCTCAGGAACTGGTCGTCGACATCCAGTTCCATGGTGCTGTGGCGTACCCCGGCTTGCAGGGTCCAGCGATTGATGGCCCAGTTGGCCTGGATGTAGGGGTCGAGGCTGCGGGCGGTGTCGATTTCATCCCGGCGCAACTGGCCTTTTACGCCAAGGGTGTTGCCGCTGTAATTCTGGTAGCCGTGGCGGCTGTCTTCGCTCTGGTCGAAATCCAGGCCGGTGATGATCATCAGCTCGCCCGGCACGCTGTCGACCGGTTGCATCCAGCGCACGGAGCCGCCGTAGAACTTGCGGTCGAACTGCACCACGCCGCCGCCGCGTTCGTTGGCGGGCGTTCCCTTGGGAATCGACAGGTACTGAATCACGCTCCGTCGCCCGGTATAGGCATTCACCTGCAGTGTGGCGTCACCGAAATACCGCTCGTAATTCATCCCCAGTTGCTGGTGGTCGATGCTTTTGCGGGTGTTGTACAGCTCGGCGGCGCTGCTGACCGAGCGCGGGTCGGCCTTGTACGCATCCCACGCCTGCCCCAGCGGATCCTGCGTGCCGTTCTGTTCCAGGCTGCTGTAGATCAGCGCCAGTTTGCTGTCTTCATCGGGCTCGAAATTGAGCTTGGCAAAGGTCTGGTCGCGGCGGGCGCTGCTGTGGTCGCGATAACCGTCGGTGTCCATGCGCGAGGCGTCCAGCACGAAGCCTGCGCCGTCTGCCGCGCCTTCGGCGGTGAGGTGGTTCTTGCTCAGGCCGTCACTGCCCACCAGCGTCTCGGCACCGATGCGCGGCGGGCCTTCGCCGTTGCGGGAGAACATCTGGATCACGCCGCCGGCATTGCTGCCATACAGCGTGGCGGCCGGGCCGCGCAGGACTTCGATGCGCTCGGCGGTGTCGAGGTTGAACGTCGCCGCCTGGCCCTGACCGTCCGGGGTGCTGGCGGGTATGCCGTCGGCGATCAGCTTGATACCGCGCACACCAAATGCCGAGCGGGCACCGAAGCCACGGGAGGAAATCTGCAAGTCCTGGGCGTAGTTCTGGCGATTTTGAACCACCAGGCCGGGCACGCGGGACAGTGCCTCTGAAGCATTGATGCCCAGTTGGCCATCGCTGATTTGCTCACGGCTGATGCTGTCCACCGAATACGGCAGGTCAAACGACGGGCTGGCACTGCGCGAACCGGTGACCACGCTGGGGTCCAGGACCAGTGGCGCTTCATCGGCCTGGGCGCTGCTGTACAGGCCAAGCAGTCCGGGAAGCAGCATCGCAAATCGAGTGGGTACAACAACTTTCATGAGTAAACCAGCATCCATGGCGCACAAAAGTGCGCGAGTTTAACGATTCAGCCAGCTTTTGCCATTTCGGAATCTTCTTACATGGCGCGGCGGTGCGTGGGGTCTGGGTCGCCAACAGGGCCGATGTTAGCGTTGCTGGCCATTCAGAGGGCTTGCCATGACGCTAAAAATGATTGCTGCGCTAAGCATTGGAATCCTTGTGTTGAGCGGCTGCGGAACGGCCAATACGCTGTTGCGTGAAGACGCGGCGGCGGCACGTGAACTCAGGAAGCAAAAAACCTACTGCCAGTCGATTCCCCGTGTCTACAGCGGGGTTGCCTTTGATTTCTGCCTGCTGCACGCCGCGCCGGACCTCACTGGCGTGCTGATGCCATTCGTTCTATTGGATATAACGGTCTCGGGCATTGTTGATACAGTGGTCCTGCCCTATACGGTCTACAAGCAAGGTACCGATGGCAACATCAGTATCTATTGGCGCCCGGGTTCATAAACGGATCCGGCAAGGTTGTATGGGGCAGGGATGAATGCCCACACTTATGCCAAATGGAGTTGTCCGTGAGTCTTGCAACCAGAGTCCTTCTCGCCGCTGTACTGGTATCCACCACCGGTTGCGGCACCATCAACACGGTGTTTCGCCCGGACGCCGTTGCCAGCCAGAACCTCAAGGAATCGCGCAGTTATTGTGAAAACGTGCCGCGTATCTACAGTGGGGTGATCTACGGTTTCTGCACCTTGAACGGCGCCCCCGACACCACCAAAGAGCACACGCGCGATGCCTCCGGCTCCCTGCCGATCTTCGCCGCCGAGCTCGTGGCCTCCGGCTTGCTCGACACCCTCGTGCTGCCCTACACGGTCTACCGCCAGAACAGGGACGGCAGCATCGAGATTTTCCGCTAGGCCTGCAGTGACAACCGGTCGCCACAATCCCTAGATCATCCCGCGCCGTGTTTACGCTATAATCCCGCCCTTTAGCTGTTTCTCGCCCAGGCGGGGAGCACACTTTTTTCAGGCGTGACGCGCCTGCATGCAGACTAAAAGAGGCTAGACCCCTGTGGCATTGACGATTCTTGGCCTGTCCGGCGCCCTTAGCCATGATCCTTCCGCAGCCTTGTACATCGACGGCAAGCTGATCGCGGCCGCCGAAGAAGAGCGCTTCGTGCGCGACAAACATGCAAAGAACCGCATGCCCTACGAATCGGCGAAGTTCTGCCTGGAACAAGCCGGTATCAAGCCTTCCGACGTTGATGTGGTGGCGATTCCGTTCGCCCCCATCAGCCTGTTCGGCGAGGCCCGCTGGCACTACGCCAAGCGTTACTGGTACGCCCCGGACCGCGCCCTCGACGCGATCCTGATGGGCAACCGTCGCTACAAGCGCTATCGCAACAAGATCGTCTGGTGCCTGGAGCAACTGGGCTTCGATCCGAAGAAAATCAAGATCGAACCGGTTGAACACCACCTGGCCCACGCCTCCAGTGCCTACCATTGCTCGGGCTTTCAGGAGAAGACCGCGATCCTCGGGATCGACGGCAAGGGCGAGTACGCCACCACCTTCTTCGGCTACGGCGAAAACGGCAAGATCCACAAGATCAAGGAATTCTACGATCCGGACTCCCTCGGCGGCCTGTATGGCGCGATCACCGAGTTCCTCGGTTTCGAGATGCTCGACGGTGAGTTCAAGGTCATGGGCATGGCGCCGTATGGCGATGCCAGCAAGTACGATTTCTCGCGCCTGGCCTCCTTTGAAAACGGCGAGCTGGTGATCAACACCGACTACGCCAACGTCATCGGCCTGCGCCGCTACAAAGAGAAGGGCAAGGGTTTCTACTTCTCGCCAAAACTGATCGAGTGGCTGGGTCCGAAGCGCGAAGGCGATATCGCCGACGAGCCGTACATCCACTACGCGGCCAGCATGCAGGCGCTGTTCGAGAAGCTGGCGTTGCAGATGATCGACCATTACCTGGGCGACATCCTCAAAGACACCGGCAAGCTGGCCTTCGCCGGCGGCTGTGCGCTGAACGTCAAGCTGAACCAGAAGATCATTGCCCGCGACGACGTCAAGGAGCTGTTCGTGCAGCCGGCGTCCGGCGATGCCGGTACCGCGGTCGGTGCGGCGGCCTACGTGTCCCACGCCCGTGGTGTGCCGGTGGAGAAGATGGAACACGTCTATCTCGGCCCGTCCTACAGCAACGAAGACGTGATCGCAGCGTGCGCCAAGCACGAGAGCAAGCCGGTCTGGCGCAAGATTGAAAACATGCCCAAGCGCATCGCCAGGATCATGGTCGACGGCAACCCGGTGGCCTGGTTCCAGGGCCGCATGGAGTTTGGCCCGCGTGCCCTGGGCGGTCGTTCGATCATCGGTTGCCCAAGCGCCACCGGCGTGGCTGACCGGATCAACCACCAGATCAAGTTCCGCGAGCGCTGGAGGCCTTTCTGCCCGTCGATGCTCGACACCGTTGCGCCACAGATGATCAAGGTCGATCACCCGGCGCCGTTCATGACCTTCACTTTTGAAGTGTCGGAAGAGTGGAAAACCCGCGTGCCGGAAGTGGTCCATGAAGATGGTACCTCCCGTGCCCAGGTGCTCAAGCGCGAATACAACCCGCGCTACTACGACATGATGAAAGAACTGGAAGTACTGACCGGCAATGGTGTGTCGCTGAACACCTCGCTCAACCGTCGTGGCGAAGCGATGATCTGCTCGCCGACCGACGCGCTGAACATGTTCTTCGGTTCCGACCTGCAGTACCTGATCATGGAAGACATCCTCGTGGTCAAGGACGGCGTGGACCCTTATGACGCCGTGGTCTAAATGCTGAACCGCTTCCAGGGCTGGCGTGAACGTGGCTGGACGCCTGTCGAGGCCGAGGTTTACGCCCAGGCCTGGCAGCGTTTTGGCGGCAGCGTGGCGACTCATCCGCAGATCGTCGAGCGGCTGGCGCACCTGGCGCAGATTCCGGTGCGCTACCTGGGCTGGGAGCAGGACGGTGAGCTGAAGGGCGCAATTGCTACCTGGGGGCGCGACCTGGCCCTGTCCAAGGACGTGCTCAAGCGCAAAGGCAAAAAAGGCCTGTTTGATCTGGGTAACGCCGAGATCATCCTGCCGCTTGCCGCCGATGCGCAGGTGCCGTTGCGCCATCGCGCGCGCTATCTCTCTGCACTGAATGAGGGGCGCGTAAGCACCCTCAAGCCCCAGGCCGAGCAGTTGGCCATGGCGCGCACACCGGAAGAGCTGTCGAAGAAGTTTCGCTACAACCAGCGCCGCGAACTGCGTTTGCTGGAAGAGGCGGGCGGCGTGGTAAGGGCGGTCGGCGAGTTTTCCAGCAGCGAACTGGCGGCGATTTATTGCGACCTGTTCCAGCGGCGTTGGGGTTTCCCTGCGGCGGGAGCCGAGCGCTTGGCCGAGGTGCTGGAGTTGCTCAAGGAATTCCTGTTCGGCTCGGTGCTGTTTCTCAATGATGCTGCGATTGCCGTGCAACTGGTGTATCAGGTGCAGGCGCCGCAGTGGGTCAGCGCCGAATACGTCAACGGCGGTGTCGACCCTGAAACCAAGGCGTTCAGCCCCGGCAGCGTGCTGAGTTTCCTCAATACCCAAAGTGCCTGGGAGCAAGCGCGAGCGAGCGACAAGCCGCTGCGTTTCTCCTTCGGGCGTTCCGACCGTGAATACAAGGAGCGCTGGTGCAACCCGGTGCCGGTGTTCAGCGTATGAGTCGCAAACAGCAATTGCTCAAGCAGCACCGGCGCAACAAGCGTATTGCGCTGGTGGTGGGCCTGTTGCTGTTGGTGGCTGTCGGTGTGCTGGTGGCCTGGTGGTTGCCGCTGGTGCTGGCCGTGGTGCTGTGGGCCGCGCATGAGGCCTGGTTTGCCGATCATCTGTTCTACTCGCCTAAAGACGACTATGAGTACGCGTTTCCTGAAGGGAGCGAGTGCACGGGCCTGCGTCTTGAAGCCGGGCGCCTGCTGTTGGACACGCCTCTGGTGGGCGATGAAACCCTGATCGTCGGGATTGAACTCAAAAGCTCTTGGCTCGGGCGTTTTCTCGACCCGGCGGTGGACGTGTCGGGCCTGGATGCACCCGACCGGCAAGTCTTCGAGCGTGGTCTTTCAGGCCGGCGTTACCTCAACCTGACGGGCATGGGCGAAGCACTCGCCGGCGGTAAGCTGCGCTTGCGCGGGCGCTTCTGCCGGATCAAGGGGCAGCCGAAGCTCTGGTTGTTCCGCCAGCCGGACTACCGTCGCCAACGGGTGATGGTCATCGCGCCCCATGCCGACGATGCCGAATTGGCCGCTTTCAGCCTGTACAGCCAAGCCGACGAGAGCTGGATCGTCACCCTGACGGCGGGCGAAATCGAAGCCGATCACTATCAGCAGATGGGCATGCCCAAGGCCGATGCCGCACGACTCAAAGGCCGCCTGCGTGCCTGGGACAGCGTCACCGTGCCGCGTTGGGCGGGCGTTCCCGAAGCGCAGTGCGTGCAGTTGGGGTACTTCTGCATGCAGCTTGCAGCGATGCAGGCCGCACCGGATCAGCCCCAGGCTTCCCGGGAAGCTCAGTTGGACGATACGCGGCTGTTTCGCCAGTTCAATGCCCTGGCCTTGCCCGGGGATGTGGACGGCGCCCCGACCTGGAATAACCTGATTGCCGACCTGCGGGCATTGCTGCTCAAGGCGCGCCCGCAGGTGATCGTGTTGCCGACGCCGTTGCTGGATCCGCACCCGGATCACATCTGCGCCCACGCCGCGATTCTCGAAGCCTTGCAAGGCCTGGAGTGGCAACCGGGCACGTTGCTCGGCTACGCCAACCACCTGCATGATAACGATCGTTGGCCCATGGGTGATTCGGGCGCTGGCGTGGCCTTGCCGCCGCGTTTTGATGCCTCCCGTGAACTTGTGCCTTGCAGTATGCCGCTGACGCTCAGCCAGCAGCAGGACAAGGCCATGGCCCTGGGCATGATGCACGACTTGCAGCCGCGGGCGCCGTTCAAGCGCCGCGTGCGCAGGTGGTTGCAGCAATTATTGGCGGGCCGTAGTCCATCGCCTTACGGAGAGAATGAGTTCTTCCGCAAGGCGGTGCGCCGTCATGAGTTGCTCTGGGTGTTGAAGCAGGATTGAGACCTTATTGAAGGCAGGCTTGCAGCGCCTGCCGCCCCTTTTCGCCGGGCTGCGCGCCCGCAGCCAGATTGCAGCATGGAGAGTTATGAAACCTCGTTTCAAGGTTTTGCAGTTACAGCCGGACTACAACGTCAAGACCCACGACTTCGCCGACCTCGGCGAGCAGATCGTCAAGGCCTTGCCGGCTGAACGTTTCGAGGTCACATCCGGGTTCCTCAGCGGCCGCCCGCTGCCCGGCCAGCCCCTGAGCGTGGCTGAGCACTCCCATTATTTCGAGTTGCCGGAAAAGTCCCTCAAGGGCATTCGTTTCGGCGCGATGTGGCAGATCTACAAATATTGCCGCGAGCAGAAATTCGACGTGGTCATCTGTAACCGCTTCAAGTCGGTGAACATGATGCTGTCGCTCAACCGCTGGTTGAAGATCCCCCTGTGCATCGGCATCTCCCACGGTTTTGGCGAGTACGCCCGGGGCTACCGCCGGCGCCAGACGCAGAAGTGGGTCAGCCCGGCGTGGCGATTCGTCGGGGTGTCGGCAGCGGTCAGGGATTACCTGGTGGACCTCAACTGCGGGTTCACCCGCGAAAACACCACCTTTGTCACCAATGCCATCGACATCCCCCAGGCCGAAGCCTTGCAGTTGCCACGGGATGAAGCGCGCAAGGCCCTGGGCCTGCCGCTGGATGCACGGATGATTGGCGCCCTGGGCCGCCTGGTGCCGATCAAGGGCCACACCCATTTGTTGCAAGCGTTCGCCACCCTCAAGGACAAATACCCTGAGGCCCAGGTGGGGATCATCGGCTCCGGCCGCGCCGAAGCAGACCTGCGCGCCGATATCGAGCGCCTGGGCCTGACCGGCCGTGCGCACCTGCTGGGCTTTCGCGAAGATGGCATGAAGTATGTGCGCGGTTTCGACATCTGGACCATGCCGTCGTTGTTCGAAGGCCTGGGCCTGGCGCTGCTGGAAGGCATGAGCGGCCATCTGCCGGTCATCGCCTCCAATGGCCCGGCGATGCTGCCGTTGGTGCAAGGTGCCGGCGGCCTCTCCCATGATCCGGGCAATGTCGAGCAGTTGGCGGCAGCACTGGACACTTACCTGGCGCTGAGCGACGAAGAGCTGCGTGCCAAGGGTGAGCAAGTGTTCCGCTACCTGGAAGAAAACCACACCTTGGACGAGTTCCGGCACAAGTATTTGAACCTGATCGAAACCGGTCTGCGTGAAGTAGGTAAAGCATGAGTCTGCAGCAACCCCTGGTCACTGTGATCATCGCCTCCTACAACCACGGGCCGTACATCGAGCAGAGCATTCTCAGTGTGCTCGGCCAGACCTACCCCAACATCGAGTTGCTGGTGGTAGACGATGGCTCCAGGGATGACAGCGTGGAGCGCATCCAGCGCTTGCAGGCCGAACACGGGTTTGATTTCCAGGTGCAGCAGAACCAGGGCCTGACCAATACCCTGAACGGTGCCATCGCTCGCGCCAAAGGCAGCCTGATCGCGCCATTCGGCTCCGATGACATCATGCTGCCCGAGCGCATCGCCACCCAGGTTGCCTACATGGAAGGCAAGCCGAAGGTGGGTATTTGCGCCGGCAATATCGAGTTGATTGATGGGGACGGCAAGCCATACCCGGAGAAGAAGCAGCGCCGCGACTTGCCGTTTCGCAGCCTGGATTTCGATGACCTGTTCCTCGATCGCAAGCCCTTTCCGCCGGCACCGACGCTGATGATCCGTCGGCAGGCGCTGGAAGAGGTCGGAGGGTTCGATCCGCTGATTCCGCTGGAAGACTTGCTGATCGAATTGAAGATCACCCACGCCGGGTACACCATCGACGTGTTGAGCGTGGTGATGGCGCGCTATCGCCAGCACGCGACCAACACCTACAAGAATCACCGCTACATGATCCAGAACATCCTCAAGACCTACGGGTTGTTCAGCGATCATCCAGCCTACGATCAGGTTCGCTACAACTTCCTGAACTCGATGTTCCTCAAGACCGCCGACCGTGACCGCCCACTGGCGCGGGAGATCCTCAAGCAGATTCCGTTGAAGTTCTGGGGTCGCAAGACCTTGCGTGGGTTGGTGCGGCTGTACCTGGCGCCGCAGCGCAGCTCATAGGGCTTCGGCCGGGCCATTGCGTTCACCGCAATGGCCCGGGGCCTGCAACCCCGGCGCTTCAAACCATCACTTGGTCGGGTTCGCTACCTGCGCAACCGGACGATTGAGCCTGGACACCTGGTCACGGATCTTCGCCGTGGCGCTTGGCGATGCTGCCGAAGCGTAGCCAGCGGCGAGTTGTTCAAAGTGGGTTTCGAACAACCAGTTGCGGTCCTGGGGATAACGCTGCATGTGCCGCAGGTTGCGCTGGCGCAGGGCGTTACGCAGCGGCGATGGGTAGATGCGCATGTCTGCCACGTCAATCAGGCCGAACTCGCCATCATCCATCAAAAGTACGTTGCCCAGGTGCAGGGAGCGGAAGTACACGCCGCGCTCGTGGAGCTGGGCCATGAACCGGCCGAAACGTTCGATCAGCGATTCCCGCAGGCTGCTGTCCAGGCTTTGCAGGGCCTGGCGCAGGGTCAGGCCGGGGAGCGGCTGATAACGTACGGCGCTGCTCGCATCCTTTAATTGATAGAGATTGAGGATGACCGGTGATGGAATCCCCAATGCACGCAGTTGCTCGCTGTTGCTGGCAAAGCGCTCTGAATAGGGATTGAAGCTGCCTGAGGTGTACCAGCGACGAGGGCGGAACAGCTTGAGGAAGCTGCCATCCTCCAGGCGCAGGACCTTGGGCCCGAGGCCATCGGCTTCGATCACGTGGGCGTTGGCGCACAGCTGTTCGAAGTCTTGCGATTTCAGGCGTTGAACCGGCATGCGCAGCAGGCTGCGGCGACGCTGGGCGATGCTCAGGCCGGCGATCAGTGCCAGCGGGATCCACAGCAGGAACCAGTGTTCTTTTGGCCGCGAGAGAATGCCGCCGCCTTCGGTCAGGCCGGCACCGATGCCATAGGCCAGCAAGGAGGAGGCCAGGATGAACAATGGCTGTGCACGTTCCTTGAGGCTTTTGTACAGGCCCCAGCCGAGCATGAAGGCCCACGGGATGAAGCCGATGATGCCGACGTAATACAGCACGCCGAGGGCAAAGCTGTGGGGTTCGCGCAGTTGATAGCCGTCGGCAATCGTCAGGTACAACTCTGAGTCGTAGCTGTGGCCGATCCAGGGGTGTTCGGCGATACGCGCGAGCGACATGCTCCAGAGTTCGAACCGGAACGAGCTGCCACGATTGGTGATCATTTCGGGATAGAACAGCAACAGCGCCGCAGCGCCCAGCGCCATACAGGCGATCAGCAGAGCCGAGCGCCGATTGCGACTGATGAAACTCATCCAGAGCACGGCGAGGACCAGTGCAACCATCGGTGTTCTCGAGCCGGTGGCCAGCACCGCCGCGGCCATGATTGCCAGTGCCGGAACGCTGAACCAGAGTACGTGCGCACGCTTGGTGGTCATGCATATGTACAGCCAGTAAATGCAGAAGAATCCGAATACGTGAGAGCTCAGCAGCGGATTATCAAGTGCCCCACGCCCGCCGATCATTCGCGTGCCATCCGAGATATGGGGAGCAAAAGCCACCAGGCTGCAGGCGCTCGATACAAGCGCAATCAGCGCGGCGCAGAAGAAGATCGGCTTGAACAGTTCGTTGCGGTAATGCAGCAACAGTCCGAAACCGGCAAACAACGTGAAGGTATTCGGTGGCCGCTTGAACAGGTCGGAGTCTGTCGTAGCCTCAGGGCTCCAGAGCAGGCTGGTGAGCGCCCAGCCCGAGAAAACCAGGAAGGCAATCGCCAGGGGCTCGCGCAATACCTGCTTGAATTCCGTCGGGCGCAGGCACAGCAGCAACAGTGTCGGCGCGGCGAATAGAAGGTAGTAAAACCTGTGCAGCACATTTCGATTGGTAACGAAGAACAGCGCACTCAGGAGCAGCAACAAGCCGATGGGCAGAATCCACAGACAGAGGAAGTCGAAAACGCGGTTTGAGCCATAGGTAAGGCGCTTGGATTGCATACAGAAAAGCCGTTCCAGTATAAAGAAAGCCAACCATACTAAAGTAGTGGCTATACAATGTCGCCCGTTGGATCCAACGGGGCCGCGGTTGTGCCGCGTGCAAGTACAACAGAGAAGCTGTGCTAAAGTCAGCCTCCTTTTTCAAAACCGCCGCGTGATATGACCGACTCCAGTCCGAGCGCAAGCCCTTCGAGCTTGAAAATATACTTCCGCCTGCTCAGCTACGTTAAGCCCTATGCCGGCTTGTTCGCGCTGAGTATCGTCGGCTTTCTGATTTTCGCTTCGACCCAGCCGATGCTGGGCTACATCCTCAAGTACTTTGTCGATGGCCTGTCCAACCCTGAAGCGGTGTTGTTCCCCACGGTGCCTTTCCTGCGTGACCTGCAACTGCTGCAGGCCGTGCCGTTGCTGATCATCCTGATCGCCGCGTGGCAGGGCCTCGGTTCGTTCCTGGGCAACTACCTGCTGGCCAAGGTTTCCCTGGGCCTGGTCCACGACCTGCGGGTGCAGTTGTTCAACAACCTGCTGACCCTGCCGAACCGCTATTTCGACAATCACAACTCCGGGCACCTGATCTCCCGCATCACCTTCAACGTGACCATGGTCACCGGTGCTGCGACCGATGCCATCAAGGTGGTGATTCGCGAAGGCATGACGGTGATCTTCCTGTTCGCCTCGCTGCTGTTCATGAACTGGCGGCTGACCCTGGTGATGATCGCCATCCTGCCGTTGATTGCCGTGATGGTCAGCACCGCAAGCAAGAAATTCCGCAAGCAGAGTAAGAAGATCCAGGTTGCGATGGGTGATGTGACCCACGTTGCCTCGGAAACCATCCAGGGCTACCGCGTGGTGCGCAGCTTCGGCGGTGAGGTGTATGAGCAGAAGCGCTTCCTCAAGGCGAGCCTTAGCAACACCAACAAGCAACTGCGCATGACCCGCACCGGCGCGATCTATACGCCGGCGCTGCAACTGGTGATCTACAGCGCCATGGCAGTGTTGATGTTCCTGGTCCTGTACCTTCGCGGTGATGCGTCGGCGGGTGACATGGTGGCCTACATCACGTTGGCCGGCCTGTTGCCCAAGCCGATCCGCCAGCTGTCCGAAGTCAGCTCGACCATCCAGAAAGGCGTGGCCGGTGCCGAAAGTATTTTCGAGCAGTTGGACGAAGACGTGGAAATCGATCGCGGCACCATCGAGCGCGACAAGGTCAGCGGCCGCCTGGAAGTGCGCAACCTGAACTTCACCTACCCGGGCACCGAGCGCCACGTGCTCAAGGACATCACCTTTACCGCAGAGCCCGGGCAGATGGTTGCCCTGGTGGGGCGTTCGGGTAGCGGCAAGTCGACACTGGCCAGCCTGATCCCGCGTTTCTACCACCATGAGAGCGGTGAGATCCTGCTCGACGGCGTGGAAATCGAAGACTATCGCCTGCTCAACCTGCGTCGGCACATCGCCCAGGTGACCCAGCATGTGACCCTGTTCAGCGACACGGTGACCAACAACATCGCCTACGGTGACCTGGCCGGCGCACCGCGGGCCGATGTCGAGGCGGCAGCGGCCGATGCCTATGCCAAGGACTTCATCGACCAGTTGCCCAAGGGCTTCGACACCCAGGTCGGCGAAAACGGCGTGCTGCTGTCCGGCGGCCAGCGCCAGCGCCTGGCAATCGCCCGGGCCTTGCTCAAGAACGCGCCATTGCTGATCCTCGACGAGGCCACCTCGGCGCTGGACACCGAATCGGAGCGCCATATCCAGGCCGCCCTGGACAAGGTCATGCAAGGCCGCACGACCCTGGTGATCGCTCACCGCCTGTCGACCATCGAGAAAGCCGACCTGATCCTGGTGATGGACGATGGCCGGATAGTCGAGCGCGGTACCCACGGCGAATTGCTGGCGCAAAACGGTTACTACGCCCGACTGCATGCCATGGGCCTGGACGCGCCGATCCCGGCCGACATCACCTGATCTGCAGGAGCCGGCTTGTCGGCGATGGCCACCGCGGTTGCACTGAAAAACCGCGGAGGCCGCATCGCCGGCAAGCCGGCTCCTACATTGCACAAGCCTTTGACAACCCTGTGGTAATATCGCGCCCCTGTTCATTTTGTATGTGGGTTGCTCCATGAAGTTGTCCATGCCGCGATTCGATCAAGCCCCTGTCTTGGTGGTCGGCGATGTCATGCTCGACCGTTACTGGCATGGCGGTACCTCACGGATTTCCCCTGAGGCACCGGTACCGGTAGTCAAGGTCGAGCAAATCGAAGACCGTCCAGGTGGCGCTGCCAACGTTGCCCTCAATATTGCCGCCCTCGGCGCCCCGGCATCCCTCGTGGGTGTGACCGGCGACGACGAGGCTGCCGACAGCCTGGCCAACAGCCTGAAGGGTGCGGGTGTGCGTGCGCTGTTCCAGCGCATTCCCCACCAGCCGACCATCGTCAAGCTGCGGGTCATGAGTCGGCACCAGCAATTGCTGCGTATCGATTTTGAAGAACCCTTCGCCACCGATGCCCTGGTGCTCAGCGCCCAGGTCGACGAGATGCTCGAAGGCATCAAGGTGCTGGTGCTGTCCGACTACGGGAAAGGCGCCTTGAAAAACCATCAGGTACTGATCCAGGCCGCCAAGGCCCGGGGCATTCCGGTGCTGGCAGATCCCAAGGGCAAGGACTTCTCGATTTATCGGGGCGCCAGCCTGATCACGCCGAACCTCAGCGAATTTGAAACCATCGTCGGCGGTTGCGTCGATGAGCACGAGCTGGTGACCAAGGGCGCCCAACTCATGGCCGACCTCGACCTGGGTGCCTTGCTGGTGACCCGTGGCGAACACGGCATGACCTTGCTGCGTCCCGATCACCCGGCCATGCACCTGCCGGCGCGGGCCCGTGAAGTGTTCGACGTGACCGGTGCCGGTGATACCGTGATTTCCACCCTGGCCGCGGCAATTGCGGCGGGCGAGGAACTTCCCCATGCGGTGGCCCTGGCCAACCTGGCAGCAGGTATCGTGGTCGGCAAGCTCGGTACGGCGGCCATCAGTGCCCCTGAGCTGCGCCGCGCCATCCAGCGATCTGAAGGCTCGGAGCGCGGCGTGTTGAGCCTTGAGCAACTGTTGCTGGCGATTGACGATGCCCGTGCCCATAACGAGAGCATTGTCTTCACCAACGGTTGCTTCGACATCCTCCACGCCGGTCACGTGACCTACCTGGAGCAGGCGCGGGCCCAGGGCGATCGCTTGATCGTGGCAGTCAACGATGATGCGTCGGTCAGCCGCCTCAAGGGGCCAGGCCGGCCGATCAACAGTGTCGACCGTCGCATGGCGGTGCTGGCAGGTTTGGGTGCGGTGGACTGGGTGATCAGCTTTGCCGAGGCGACCCCGGAAAACCTGCTGGCCCAGGTCAAGCCGGACGTGCTGGTCAAGGGCGGTGATTATTCCGTCGACCAGGTGGTGGGTGCCGATATCGTCAGTGCCTACGGTGGCAAGGTCAAAGTGCTGGGGTTGGTGGAAAACAGCTCGACCACGGCGATTGTCGAGAAGATCCGCAATAACTGATGGTGGTAGCGGGCTTGTGTGGGAGCGGGCTTGCTCGCGAAAGCGGTGGGTCAGCTGGCAGATGCAGTGACTGATACACCGCCTTCGCGAGCAAGCCCGCTCCCACATTTGACTGCCGCGACCTGACGTCCGGTTACCGGTTGGCTTTTTTCTTCGGCACGATCTTGCGCAAGATCTGCCGCGCCTTACCCGTCAAGCGCTTCAATTTCGATTCTTTCTCCGGCGCACTCAGCCCTTGCTGGCGCAGCCAGTCCTTCCAGCGGATCCGCTCATCCCGCACGATCCAGCCTTCCTGCTGGGCAAAGCTTTCAGCCAGATACAACCCTCGCGTACTCGCCGGATACAGCTGATCCTTCTTCAAGGTATACAGCTCCGCACACGGCTGCCCGTCCTTCAGCGGCATCAGGTACAGGTCCGGGCGCTGGCGGTCCAGGCGGGCCACCAATTGGTCGCCCTCCAGGCGCTCGTCCACATGAAACAGGCTCAGGGACTTCGCCTCCTTGGGCACTTCCAGGCGCAAGTCATAAATCAACTGCAACGAAGCCGTGGGCAGGTGCACGTAGGCGCGTGGTCGTTCAATCAATTGCATGGTGGCGCAGCGCACAGGGCGCGCGGCCCCGGACAGCGGTGAGAGGCGGAACGGCAACGCTTCGCGGTAGTGCAGGGCCGACGAGTAGGGCGCCGGCAGCCAGGTGTCATTGAAACGACCGCCCAGCCAGCCTTCCGGGGTTTCCAGCAGGCATTCCTCGGCGATTTCCTGGATGGCGGTGTGCAGTGGCAGGTTCAGTTCGTGGGCCGGCACATAGCCGGAGATCAGCTTGAGCACGACGTCGCCACGGTCTTGTCGGCGCTGGCGCACCAGCACCCAGTAATCGCGGTTCTGCCAGTGCAGCGTCAGGCGCACCGAGACCCCAAGGTTGGCCAGCTCCAGCACGAAACGCTCGGTGTCTTTCACCTCCACCGGCTTGCGCCGTTGCAGGGTCTGGGCGAAGTTGAGCGGCATGCCGACGCTCTGGTAGCTCAAGCCTTCGGGGGTTGCTTCGACGTGCAGCGGCAGTGTCTTGAAGTTGCTAGGGTTCTTTCTTATGAGCGTTCGCGGCATGTCGGCTCCTTCTTGCGTCGGGGTCGGCCGCGTCGGCGGCATCAGAGTTGGCGAATGACCTTGGCAGCGGTCGCCACGTTGTGGGCGAGGTGCAGCGGATTAATGGTCCCGACAATAGCACTGGCAACGCCAGTTTGCGCAAACAACAACATGAAACTGGCGTGAATTGGATCCACTCCGGATTCCAGGCAGACATGGCCACTGGCTAGTGCCTTTTTCACCAGGATGCCCTTGCCGTGTGCGGCGGCATAATCAATGACGGCTTTCTCGGCCTGTTCGTTCAAATTGTAGGTGACCATGGCGCAATCACCTTGTTCCAGAGCCTTTACACCGCCCTCGACGGTTTTGCCGGAGAAGCCGAAACCACGGATCTTGCCCTCGCGCTTGAGGTCTTCCAGGGTCTGGTAAACCTCGCAATCATTGAGAATATGCAGGTCGTTGCCGTCGGAGTGCACCAGCACCAGGTCGATAAAATCCGTTTCCAGTCGTTTCAGGCTGCGCTCCACCGAAAGCCGGGTGTGGGCTGCGCTGAAGTCGTGATGGGATACGCCTTCGGCAAATTCTTCGCCCACCTTGCTGACAATTACCCATTCCTGGCGCTGGCCGCGCAACAGCGGGCCCAGGCGTTCTTCGCTGCGGCCATAGGCGGGCGCAGTGTCGATCAGGTTGATGCCCAATTGCCGGGCCTGGCGTAACAGCATCCGCGCCGCATCGTCATCGGGAATCTGGAAGCCACTGGGGTATTTCACGCCTTGGTCGCGGCCCAGCTTGACGGTGCCCAGGCCCAGCGGCGAGACCAGCAGGCCGGTGCTGCCCAGCGGGCGGTGGAGGTCGTGCAGAGTCGGCAGGGTCATGGCAGCAGTTGCTCCCAGGCGGGTTGGGCGATGGCGGGTTTCGGCAGCTCGGGCAGTTTTTCGGTAGTTCCGGGCTTGATGCCGTCACGTTTCAGTGCGTTGATCACTCGATCGGCGAAATCCGGTGCCAATGCCAGCTTGGTCGGCCAGCCCACCAACAGGCGATCCTGTTCGGCGAGGAACGCGTTGTCCGGGCGGGTCAGGCCTGACTGCAATGGTTCGGCGCGGTCGACGCGCAAGGTGGCCCATTGGGTCTGGCTCATGTCGATCCAGGGCAGCAACTGCCCCAGCTCTTTTTGGGCGGTGGCGATCTGTTGCTCCGGGGTGCGGGCCACACCTTCGGCTTCGGCGATATCGCCGCCCAGGTACCACACCCAATTGCCGTCGGCGGCGGGATGCGTGGTCACGGTGATGCGCGGCTTGGTGCCGCCCCCCAGGCAGTGGGCGTACAGCGGCTTCAGGCCGGGGCCCTTGGCGATGATCATGTGCAGCGGTCGGCGTTGCATGGCGGGCTGGCTCAGGCCCAGGGCGCCGAGCAGGTCAGCGGTGCCGCCGCCGGCGCTGACGACGATACGCTGGGCGCGGATCTCACGGCCATCGACCTTCAGGCCGACCAGTGTGCCTTGTTCCAGCAAGGGTTCGATCTGTTTACCCGCGAGCAAACCGTCGCCGGCCAATTGCGCCAGGCGTTCGATAAGGCTTGGGACGTCGATCACCAGTTCGGCCAGGCGATAGACCTTGCCCTTGAAGCGGCGATCTTGCAGGGCCGGTGGCAGGTCATCGCCCTTCACTTGATCCACGCGGCCACGCACGGCCTTGCTCGCGAAGAAACTGGTGAGGTTGCCGGCGATGGTGCCCGGCGACCACAAATAGTGGGCTTCGGACAGCAGGCGCACACCGGAGAGATCCAGTTCACCGTTGCCCGCCAGGGCTTCGCGCCAGCGGCGGGGCATGTCGGCGATGGCTTCGGAGGCACCGGTCAGGGCGCCGTGCAGTGCATATTTGGCGCCGCC
Source organism: Pseudomonas sp. Colony2 (assembly GCF_019382755.1). Lineage (NCBI taxonomy): Bacteria > Pseudomonadati > Pseudomonadota > Gammaproteobacteria > Pseudomonadales > Pseudomonadaceae > Pseudomonas > Pseudomonas sp. Colony2. The sequence continues at coordinate 562,787 of NZ_CP080030.1, forward strand.
GTGGATGATCCCCTGGGACTTCACGCTTTGCCCGCCACCGAGGGTGGCGCTTTCCACCAATACCGTGGAAAAGCCCTGGCGGCGCAGGCGCGCATTGAGCCAGAGGCCGGCAACCCCGGCGCCGACAATCAGAACGTCGGTGGAAATAACGGATGGCATGCAGCGACCTCAGTGTTCAAGACAGGCTGCGCAGTATACAGGCTCATGAAGTGAATCTTCGCCCCAACGCTCCCTGATGACAGACGCACCGCGGGAGCTGTCGAGTGGAACGAGGCTGCGAGTTTCGGCCTCAATTGAATCTCACGTGAACGCTCAGTGCCCGGCCGTTTTCGAGAACAACTGAATCACCACCACGCCCAGCACAATCAGGCCCATGCCCAGCATCGCCGGGATATCCAGTTTCTGCCCGTAGATAAACAGCGCGGCGATGCTGACCATCACGATGCCCATCCCGGCCCACACTGCATACGCGACACCCACCGGCACGGTGCGCACCACCAGCGTGAGCATCCAGAAGGCCACGCCGTAGCCGACGATCACCAGCAACAACGGGATTGGCGTGCTGAAACCCTTGATCGCTTTCATGGAAACGGTGGCGATCACTTCCGAGCAGATGGCAATGGCCAGGTAATAGTAGGCGGCGTTCATGGGGTAAATCCTCGGTACAGGGTCGCTTGATAAGGTTGGCATTTTAGAGACTTGTCAGATGCGGTAAAGTCATTACCTATCCGAATTGAAGATGGGTTGAGCCATGAGCGTGCAGTGGAGTCTTGAGCAAATGCGCCTGTTTGTCAGCGTCGCCGAGCAGCGTTCATTTTCGGCGGTGGCGCGGGACCAGCGTCGGGCGCAATCGGCGGTCAGCAATGGGATTGCCCTGTTGGAGGCGGACCTGGGCGTATCCCTGTTTGACCGCAGCAGCGGCCGCCAGCCCCGTTTGACCGAGGCGGGCACGGCACTGCTCGAGGAGGCGCGGGAAGTCTTGCGCCAGTGCGAGCGCCTGAATGGCCGTGCCTTGTCATTGATGCGCGGTGAAGAGGCGCGCCTGCGCCTGGCCCAGGATGAAGCCATGCTCTATCAGCCGGTGCTCGATAGCCTCGAAGCGCTGGCGGGAAAATTTCCCAGCCTGGAAGTGCAGTTGTCCAGCGCCGCCCAAGGCGATGTCGCGCGCAAGCTGGTGGAGCGCAAGGCGGATCTGGGCCTGCTGTTCTATCACGATCAGATCCCCGAAGCGTTGGAGCGCCGCGTGCTGGGCAGTGTGGAGATGGTGACCGTGTGCGGTATCGGGCATCCCATGGCCAAGGAACAGTTCGTGGATTGCCAGCGCCTGGCACAGTTTCGCCAATTGCTGATGGCGACCCAGACCAGTGTGTATCCCGGCAGCGAGGCCGCCAGCCCGCAAGTGTGGCGGGCTGACAGTTTCTACGTGCTGGCCGAATGGCTTGCGCGCGGCCTGGGTTGGGCCTGGTTGCCGCGGCATGTGGTGCAGTATCCGGCCTATCAGAACCAGATGGTCGAACTGAACAGCGAATGGACCCCGCCGGCGCTGGTGGTGGAGCTGGTCTGGCGCCGCGACGAGCCCCTCGGCCCGGCCGCGCGTTTCCTCGCCGAACGTTTTGCCGAGTGCTTGCAGGCGATCGACTGAAAAAGCCGATAAACTCCGCCGCCATGAATAGAACTCTCTACAGCTGTCTGTTTTACCTGGCGCTGCCGTTGGTGGCTTTACGTCTGTGGCTGCGAGCCCGCAAAGCGCCTGCTTACGCGAAGCGCGTGGGAGAACGCTTCTCCTGGGGCTTGCCGGTGATGCAACCCGGCGGGATCTGGGTGCATGCGGTGTCGGTGGGCGAAAGCATCGCCGCTGCGCCGATGATTCGCGGGCTGCTGGAACGTTATCCACAGCTGCCGATCACCGTCACCTGCATGACGCCCACCGGCTCCGAGCGCATCCAGGCGTTGTTCGCCAACGAGCCGCGCATCCAGCACTGCTACCTGCCGTACGATTTGCCTTGTGCGGCCAAGCGGTTTCTCGATCGCGTGCAGCCGAAACTGGCGGTGATCATGGAGACCGAACTGTGGCCCAACCATATTCACCAGTGCGCCAAACGCGGGATTCCCGTGGCATTGGCCAACGCGCGGCTGTCGGCTCGCTCGGCCAAGGGCTACGGGCGTTTCGCCAGGCTGACCGCGCCGATGCTGGCGGAAATGAGTCTGTTCGCGGTCCAGACCGAAACCGAGGCCGAGCGTTTTCGCAGCCTGGGTGCACGGCCCGAGACTGTCGAAGTCACCGGCTCGATCAAGTTCGACCTGACCATCGACCCGCAACTGCTGGCGCGCGCCGCCGCGTTGCGTGAACAGTGGCACGCCAGTGAACGCCCGGTGTGGATCGCCGCCAGCACCCACGAAGGCGAAGACGAAGTGGTGCTCGCTGCCCATCGCCAGTTGCTTGCCAGTTATCCCAATGCGTTGCTGATCCTGGTGCCGCGCCATCAGGAGCGCTTCAACCCGATGTTCGAGCTGTGCCAGCAACAGGGTTTCGCCACGGTGCGTCGCTCCAGCGGCGAGGCGGTGACGGCGCAAACCTCGGTGTTGCTGGGCGACACCATGGGCGAGTTGCTGTTTCTGTATGCCCTGGCCGACAGCGCTTTTGTCGGCGGTAGCCTGGTTGCCACGGGCGGGCATAACCCGTTGGAGCCGGCGGCCTTGGCCAAGCCGGTGATCTGCGGGCCCCACGTGTTCAACTTCCTGGAAATCAGCGCAATGATGCGCGACGCCGGCGCGTTGCAGGAAGTGGACGATGCCGAGGGTTTGGCGGTGGCGGTGCAGCGTTTGTTCGAGCTGCCGCAGGACGCGCAAAAGATGGGGCAGGCGGGGCTGGCGGTGATGCGCGCCAATCAGGGGGCATTGAAGCGTTTGCTGGACGGATTGGGCAGACTGCTTAACGTCTAACAACACAAATCAAATGTGGGAGCGGGCTTGCTCGCGAATGCGCAGTGTCAGTCAGCGAATAAGTCGACTGATACACCGCTTTCGCGAGCAAGCCCGCTCCCACATTGGGTTAACGGGCAGTCTTAGTAACCCGGGTTAGCCTTCAGCTGCGCCGCGGCGGCCTTGGCCAGGTCCGGCGGCAGGAAGTCCTTGTCCGGGTTGTAGTCGGCCTTCAGGTAACGCGCCAGATCCTGCAAGTCCCCCGGGTTCAACGTGCCCGCCGCCTGCTTCAAGCGCAGGTTGTCGAGGATGTAGTCGTAGCGGCTGTTGTTGTAGTTGCGCACCGAGGTGTACAGCTGGCGCTGGGCGTCCAGCACATCGACGATATTGCGCGTGCCCACCTGGTAACCGATTTCCGTGGCTTCCACCGCGCTCTGGTTGGAGATGATCGACTGACGGCGCGCCTGTACCTGCTCCACATCGGTGTTCACCGCGCGGTGCAGGTTGCGGGTGTTTTCCACCACCTGGCGACGCAGGCCTTCGCGTTGCTGCTCGGTCTGGCCCAGGCGGGAATAGGATTCGCGCACTTGCGAGCTGGTCAGGCCGCCGCTGTACAGCGGGATGCTCAACTGCAAGCCTACGGTGCGTTGCGACACGTCACCGTGATACGGCTGGCCAAAGGCGCTCGGGTTGCTGAAGCCCAGGGCGTCGTTGTCACCTTTTTCATATTGCGCCACGGCATCCAGTGTGGGCGCGTGGCCGGCCTTGCGTTGCTTGAGGGTTTCTTCGGCGGCGGTGACGGCATAGTTGCTGGCCAGCAGGTTCAGGTTCTGGCGGCCGGCGGTTTCGACCCAGGCCTTGGCGTCGTTCGGCGCCGGCGGCAGCACCGGCAGCGTGTGGACGATGCCCTGGATCGAGTTGTACTGGCGGTTGGTCAGGGTGATCAGCGCTTCGAAGGCGTCGTCCACCTGGCGCTGGGCCAGGATCCGGTTGGCCCGTGCGGTGTCGTAGCTGGCCTGGGATTGCAGCACGTCGGTCTTGTCCGACAGGCCGACGTCAAAGCGTTCGTTGGACTGGTCCAACTGGCGCTTGAACGCGGCTTCTTCGGCCTTGGTGGACGCCAGGTTGTCCTGGGCCCGCAGCACGGCGAAGTAGTTTTCGGCGCTTTGCAGGATCAGGTTCTGTTCGGTGGCCGAGAGTTGCAGCGCGGCCTGCTCGTTGACGGCTTCAGCGGCTTGCAGCTGGAACCAGCGATCAGCGCGGAACAGCGGCTGGCTCAAGGTCGCGCGCCAGGAATGGGCGTCGCGGTTGACCGTGGCGGCGGGCTGGTCCAGCTGGGTGCGCACATTGTTGATGTCGGCACCGGCCGACAGGTTCGGCAGCAACCCGGCGCGGGCCTGGGGCACCACTTCTTTCTGCGCGCCGTATTGGGCGCGGGCGGCGGCCAGGTCGGCGTTGTTGTCCACCGCTTCCTGGTAGACGCTGACCAGGTCGGTTTTGGTCGTCAGGGGCGCTTCAGCTGCCCAGACCAGTCCGTTGGTCGCACAAGACACGGCGAGAGCCAGTGAAAGTTTGCGCAGCATGAGGCGATCCCTAGATTAAATATTACGGCGATAATTTGGTGCCCAAGGCTAAGGCGGCCCATTCCTGGCGTCAAGACCTCAGGCAGTCACCGAGTGTAGTGGCGCTATCACGGCACAACAATCCTGTAATTACGCCATTCATCACGATGAATGCACCGCCGTTGGCAATTTGCCTGCTCCATGGTCTAGACTGGCCGCGTTCTTGTCGGGGTGCCTTGTTGGAAGGCTGAGATCGGTAAATACCGGATCCCGTTGAACCTGATCAGGTTAGCGCCTGCGTAGGGAACAAGATTTCTCGTCACCCGGCGAGTCCTCTTGTGCTTCGTCCGGGATGTTGTTCGACAATCGAACAGCCCGTGCGCCAAGCACAGCACTGTCACAGTGCGTCCATCCGTCACAGGTTCACTCCGACAAAAATCCACCGCCTGGATAGTTGGAGAGCCCGTGATGAGCATCGAATTAAAAAGCCAAAAATCAAAAAACACCGTGCACTTGAGTGAATCGGCCAAGGTCGACTCCGGTTCCGTGCAGCCGTTTACCCGCTCGCAAAAAATCTACGTTCAGGGCACCCGTCCGGATATCCGCGTGCCGATGCGCGAAGTCAGTCTCGACGTGACCCCCACCGACTTCGGCGGCGAAATCAATGCGCCCGTAGTGGTCTACGACACCTCAGGCCCCTACACCGACCCGAACGTGATCATCGACGTGCGCAAAGGCCTGGGCGATGTGCGCTCGCCGTGGATCGAATCCCGCGGCGACACTGAGCGCCTGTCGGGCTTGAGCTCGCACTTCGGCCAACAGCGCCTGAGCGATGCCGAGCTGACCGCGCTGCGTTTTGCCCACGTGAAAAACCCGCGCCGTGCCAAGGCCGGGGCCAACGTCACCCAGATGCACTACGCCCGCAAAGGCATCATCACCGCCGAGATGGAATACGTCGCCATCCGCGAAAACATGAAGCTGGAAGAGGCCCGCGCCGCCGGCCTGCTGGACCAGCAACACGCCGGCCACAGCTTCGGCGCCAGCGTGCCGAAAATCATCACCCCGGAATTTGTCCGCGAAGAAATCGCCCGTGGCCGCGCGATCATCCCGGCCAACATCAACCACACCGAACTGGAACCGATGATCATCGGCCGTAACTTCCTGGTGAAGATCAACGGCAACATCGGCAACAGCGCCCTGGGTTCGTCCATCGAAGAAGAAGTGGCGAAACTGACCTGGGGCATTCGCTGGGGTTCGGACACGGTGATGGACCTGTCCACCGGCAAGCACATCCATGAAACCCGCGAGTGGATCATCCGCAACTCGCCGGTGCCGATCGGTACCGTGCCGATCTACCAGGCCCTGGAAAAAGTCGGCGGCGCCGCTGAAGACCTGACCTGGGAGCTGTTCCGCGACACCCTGATCGAACAGGCCGAGCAGGGCGTCGACTACTTCACCATCCACGCCGGCGTATTGCTGCGCTATGTACCGCTGACCGCCAAGCGCGTCACCGGCATCGTGTCCCGTGGTGGTTCGATCATGGCCAAGTGGTGCCTGGCGCACCACAAAGAGAACTTCACCTACACCCATTTCGACGAAATCTGCGAAATCATGAAGGCCTACGACGTCAGCTTCTCCCTGGGAGACGGCCTGCGCCCGGGCTCGATTGCCGACGCCAACGACGCCGCGCAATTCGGCGAGCTGGAAACCCTCGGCGAGTTGACCAAGATTGCCTGGAAGCACGACGTGCAAACCATGATCGAAGGCCCGGGCCACGTGCCGATGCAGTTGATCAAGGAGAACATGGACAAGCAGCTGGAGTGCTGCGACGAAGCGCCGTTCTACACCCTCGGTCCGCTGACCACCGACATCGCCCCGGGTTATGACCACATCACCTCGGGCATCGGGGCGGCGATGATCGGCTGGTTCGGTTGCGCGATGCTCTGCTACGTCACGCCGAAGGAGCATTTGGGCCTGCCGAACAAGGACGATGTGAAGACCGGGATCATCACCTACAAGATCGCGGCCCATGCGGCGGACTTGGCCAAGGGGCATCCGGGGGCGCAGATTCGTGACAACGCGTTGAGCAAGGCGCGCTTTGAATTCCGTTGGGAGGACCAGTTCAACCTGGGCCTGGACCCGGACACGGCGCGTTCTTACCACGATGAAACCTTGCCGAAGGACTCGGCCAAGGTCGCGCATTTCTGCTCGATGTGCGGGCCGAAATTCTGCTCGATGAAGATCACCCAGGAAGTGCGTGAGTACGCGGCCAACCAGCGCATTGAAGCGGTGGATGTGGACGTGGCCAAGGGACTGGCGGAGCAGGCGGAGCGGTTCAAGCAGGAAGGTAGCCAGCTGTACAAAAAGGTCTGAACCNNNTGATCGTTCCCACGCTCCGCGTGGGAATGCATCCCGTGACGCTCCGCGTCACAAAAGCGGACGCAGAGCGTCCAAAGCGGCATTCCCACGCAGAGCGTGGGAACGATCATGTCCCTCTGAGATAACACCCTTGAGCATTCAACCCAGCACCTATTCCCCAGACATCGCAGTCCCCTTGGACAAACGCGTCTTCGGCGCCCGCGATCTCTTTTCCCTGTGGTTCTCCCTGGGCATCGGCCTGATGGTCCTGCAAACCGGTGCACTGTTGGCGCCGGGCCTGGGCCTCTCCGGTTCCTTACTGGCAATTTTCCTCGGCACTTTGGTCGGCGTGCTGTTGCTGGCCGCCGTCGGCGTGATCGGCAGCGATACCGGCCTGTCATCCATGGCCGCCCTGAAACTCAGCCTCGGCACCAAGGGCGCAAGCCTGCCGGCGCTGCTGAACCTGCTGCAGCTGATCGGCTGGGGCTCATTCGAAATCATCGTGATGCGCGACGCCGCCAGCCTGTTGGGCGCCCGCGCGTTCAGCGAAGGCAGCCTGCTGACCAGCCCATTGTTCTGGACCCTGGTATTCGGTGCCCTCGCGACCTTGCTTGCCGTCAGCGGTCCGCTGACCTTCGTGCGGCAGATCCTGCGCAAGTGGGGCATCTGGCTGCTGCTGGCCGCCTGCCTGTGGCTGACCTGGAACCTGTTTGCCAAGGCCGACCTGGCCACTCTCTGGGCCCAGGCTGGTGACGGTTCGATGCCGTTTGCCGTTGGCTTCGATATCGCGATTGCCATGCCGCTGTCCTGGCTGCCACTGATTGCCGACTACTCACGTTTCGGCAAACGCGCGAAAAACGTGTTCGGCGGCACGGCACTGGGTTTCTTCATCGGTAACTTCTGGCTGATGAGCCTTGGCGTGGCCTACACCCTGGCGTTTGCGCCGAGCGGTGAAGTGAATGCGTTGCTGCTGGCATTGGCCGGAGCCGGCCTGGGGATTCCTCTGCTGCTGATCCTGTTGGATGAATCAGAAAACGCGTTCGCCGATATTCACTCGGCGGCGGTGTCCAGCGGGATTCTGTTGCGCTTGAAAGTCGAGCACCTGGCATTGGCCATTGGCGTTATCTGCACGCTGATCGCCTGCTTTGCACCGTTGGCGCAGTACCAGAACTTCCTGCTGCTGATCGGCTCGGTGTTCGCGCCGCTGTTCGGCGTGGTGCTGGTGGATCACTTCATCCTGCGCCGTCGTGGCCATGGTGTTGCCGCCAACCTGCGCTGGCCGGCACTGCTGGCGTGGCTTGGAGGGATCAGCACCTATCACCTGTTGGCGAATCTGTACCCTGATGTCGGCGCGACCCTGCCGGCGCTGGTGCTGGCAGGGCTGTTGCACTTCATCCTGGGCCGGGCCTTCAGTGGCGTGCGGGCACCAGCTCAGGCTTGATCACGCCGGTGAGGCGCGCATAGGGGATGGTCATTTCGATCAGCCCCAATGCGTACGGCGCGATGGTGGTCACGTTGTACTTGAGCACCACGCCATTGCTGGTCAGCGCCACATTCGGGGTTTTCTGGAACGGCCAGTTCTTCACGAACTCCGGGTCACGGTCCATCTGCGAGTTGATCAGCCAGTTGTTGTGGGCGACTTTCGCGGTCTTCCAGAATGCATCTTCCTGGCCCGGCAACAGCATGTCGGTCAGGCTCAGCTCTTTGTGCAGCAGGCGTGAATAGTTGATGAAGCCGCGGCCCGGCTCGCCGTGGGCGGTGCCGGTGTCCAGGTAGCTGGACACTTCGATGATCACCAGTCCGTCATGCTGCTCACGTACCTTGGCCTGCAAGTACATGCTGTTGCGGTCCGGGGACTCACGCAAGAACTTGTCGCGGTAGGCGTTCAGGGTGGCGGGCATGGCCTGGCCAGGTGAAGTGCGGGCCATCTGCAGCAGGCGCTGTTCGATGATCTGGTCCAACTGCGGCTCGGACGGGAAGTGCACGGTATCGATATTTACCAGCGGGCAATCCGGACTGCTGCAGCCGGGTTTGATCTGCTCGGAGGCGTCGGCGGTGGTGTCCAGCGGCTTCAGATAGGCCGGTTGGAACAGGCTCTGGCAAGCACCCAGGGTCAAGGCGATACAGGCCACGGAGGCGATTTTTAAAAGCGACATGTGTGTCCTTCATAAATCGAGGAAAGGTGAAAATGTGGAGCTTCGACTCCCGACAAGGCAGTCAGTTCGCCACTAAGCTGATTAGAGTGAGTTTGACGCCCGCCGTCTATCCCGGCAACCGGAAAGGGGCTGCATCAAGGGGCACGAGCGCGTTAGGATGGCGCGATGTCGAGGCCGCCTCGACACCGCAAGGCAATAAACGAGGGTTGATATGACGGACACAGCGAAATCGACGCCGAGCAAGGTCGAGATTGTTCAGCGCGACAATGCCTACAAGGGCTTCTACAAACTGGATCGGCTGAAACTGCGGCACGAGAAGTTTGATGGCGGCATGAGCCGTGAACTCAATCGCGAAGTCTTTGTGCGTCATGACGCCGTGTGTGTACTGCCCTACGACCCGCAGCGCGATGAAGTGGTGCTGATCGAGCAGTTTCGCGTCGGCGCCATGGGGCGTACCGACAACCCGTGGCTGATCGAAATGGTCGCTGGCCTGATCGACAAGGATGAGCAACCGGAGGAGGTTGCACACCGCGAAGCCGAGGAGGAAGCTGGCCTTACATTCTCCGCACTCTGGCCGATCACCAAGTACTTTCCGTCGCCGGGTGGCAGCACCGAATTTGTCCACTTGTTCCTGGGCCGTTGCGAAAGCGCCGGGGCCGGTGGCGTCCATGGACTGGAAGAGGAAGCCGAAGATATCCGCGTCACCGTCTGGGCCTTTGAAGACGCCCTGCAGGCGGTACGTGACGGTAAAATTTCCAACGCAGCGAGCATTATTGCCCTGCAATGGCTTGCGCTTAATCGCGCGGAAGTGAGGGGGTTATGGCAGTAAAGGCACGGGAGCGATATCGGGTTGACCTGATCGGGCTGCAAGCAGCCTGCGAGGCCAACTATGCACGGCTGATGCGGCTGCTGCCAGACATGCGCCACACCCCCGAGGCGCGGCGCATTGCCGTGACCCACGGCGACCAGATGCTCGGCGTGCTGACCCTGGAAGTGATCGTGAACTGCCCGTACACCACCACTTTGCGGGTGCGTCAGGAGCACAGCCTGCCGTGGCTGCCGGTGCCGCAGCTGGAAGTGCAGGTGTACCACGACGCACGCATGGCCGAAGTGATCAGCGCCGAACATGCACGACGCTTTCGCAGCATCTATCCTTACCCCAACGTGTTCATGCACCAACCCGATGAGAAAGCACAGCTCAATGTGTTCCTCGGTGAATGGTTGAGTCACTGCCTGGCCCTGGGCCACGAGTTCGAAGTCGTTCGATAGATGTGAACTGCGTCCGCTTCACGGGTTTCCTCTTTGTGTCCTGCCCCAGCATAATCGCCTCAAATGTCCATTCCTGTGATCACGCCCTGGGAGAACGCCTTGCCGAGCGTATCCGCCATGAACCCTGACGCTTCGGCGTTGCTGGTGCAGTTGTCCGACAGTCACCTGTTTGCCGAGGCGGACGGCGGCCTGCTGGGCATGAATACCCGCGAGAGCCTGCAACGGGTGATCGACACGGTGTTGGTGCAGCAGCCGCAGATTGATCTGGTGCTGGCCACCGGGGATTTGTCCCAGGACGGTACGCTGGAGTCGTATCAGGCGTTTCGTGACATGACGCGGCAGATTCAGGCGCCGGCGCGCTGGATCCCGGGGAATCACGATGAGCCGCAGGTGATGCTGCAAGCGGCGATCAACAGTGCGTTGCTGGAACCGGTGGTGGATGTGGGTAACTGGCGGATTACCCTGCTGGACTCGGCGGTGCCGGGCTCGGTGCCGGGGTATTTGCAGGACCAGCAACTGCAACTGTTGGCGCAATCGTTGAGTGAGGCGCCGACTCGGCATCATCTGGTGTGTTTTCACCATCATCCGGTGTCGATTGGGTGCGCTTGGATGGAGCCCATCGGTTTGCGCAATCCTGAGGCGTTGTTTGCGGTGCTGGATCGGTTTCCGCAGGTGCGGGCGGTGCTTTGGGGGCATGTGCATCAGGAAATTGACCGGGAGCGCAATGGGGTGCGTTTGTTGGCTTCGCCTTCTACCTGTATTCAGTTCGCTCCCGGGAGTGAGGATTTCAGCGTGAGTGAGCAGGCACCCGGGTATCGCTGGCTGCGGTTGCATGCCGACGGGCGGTTGGAAACCGGTGTGGAGCGGGTGCAGGGCTTCGCGTTTCAGGTGGATTACGGTAGCAACGGCTACTGAGATTTCCCTGTAAACTGCGCCTCTTTGGCAGACCCACAGAGGACCCGGAATGTCCGCATCGATCTTGTATATCCACGGTTTCAACAGCGCACCAGCCTCCAACAAGGCCAGCCAGTTGATCACCGTGATGGACAGCCTCGGTCTGGCCGACCAACTGCGCGTGCCGGCCCTGCATCACCACCCCCGCCAGGCGATCCCCCAGTTGGAGGCGGCTATCCGTGACCTCGGAATGCCACTGCTGGTAGGCAGCTCACTCGGCGGCTACTATGCAACCCATCTTGCCGAACGCCATGGCCTCAACGCCTTGCTGGTCAACCCGGCAGTCAGCCCTCATCGGATGTTCGACGGTTACCTGGGCACCCAGAAGAACCTCTACACCGATGAGACCTGGGAGCTGACCCACGACCACGTCGCGGCCCTGGCCGAGCTGGAAGTGCCGGCGCCCCAGGACGCCCAGCGTTATCAGGTGTGGTTGCAGACCGGCGATGAAACACTGGATTATCGCCTCGCCCAGCAGTATTACCGGGCCTGTGCCTTGCGCCTCCAGGCCGGTGGCGATCACGGTTACCAGGGCTTCGCCCAACAGTTACCGGCGCTGTTGAGTTTTGCCGGCATAGGCTCCGATCAGTACCAATCCTTCGATTTCACCGCATTGTGAAACCGCAGGTTACTTTTTAATCGAACGACTCACGACGAGACCCCATGGCCACTCCCAGCGCTAGCTCTTATAACGCCGACGCCATCGAAGTCCTCTCGGGCCTCGACCCGGTGCGCAAACGCCCCGGCATGTACACCGACACCAGTCGGCCGAACCACCTTGCCCAGGAAGTCATCGACAACAGCGTCGACGAAGCCTTGGCCGGGCACGCCAAGTCGGTACAAGTCATCCTTCACGCCGACCATTCCCTGGAAGTGTCCGACGACGGTCGTGGCATGCCGGTGGACATTCACCCGGAAGAGGGTGTGTCGGGCGTCGAGCTGATCCTCACCAAGCTGCACGCCGGCGGCAAGTTCTCCAACAAGAACTACCAGTTCTCCGGTGGCTTGCACGGTGTGGGTATTTCCGTGGTCAACGCCCTGTCGAACCACGTACGGGTCAAGGTCAAGCGCGACGGCAACGAGTATCAGATGACTTTCGCCGATGGCTACAAGGCCACCGACCTGGAAGTGATCGGCACCGTCGGCAAGCGCAATACCGGCACCAGCGTGTACTTCGCGCCGGACCCGAAATACTTCGATTCACCCAAATTCTCCATCAGCCGCCTCAAGCATGTGCTCAAGGCCAAGGCTGTGCTGTGCCCGGGCCTGCTGGTCAGCTTTGAAGACAAAGGCACCGGCGAAAAGGTCGAGTGGCATTACGAAGACGGCCTGCGTTCCTACCTGGAAGACTCTGTCAGCGAATTCGAGCGCCTGCCGAACGAGCCGTTCTGCGGCAGCCTGGCGGGTAATAAAGAAGCCGTGGACTGGGCCTTGTTGTGGCTGCCGGAAGGTGGCGACAGCGTCCAGGAAAGCTACGTCAACCTGATCCCGACAGCCCAGGGCGGTACCCACGTCAACGGTTTGCGCCAGGGCTTGCTGGATGCCATGCGCGAATTCTGCGAATACCGCAGCCTGCTGCCGCGCGGCGTGAAGCTGGCGCCGGAAGACGTCTGGGAGCGGATCGCGTTCGTCCTGTCGATGAAAATGCAGGAGCCGCAATTCTCCGGCCAGACCAAGGAGCGCCTGTCGTCCCGTGAGGCAGCGGCGTTTGTCTCCGGGGTGGTCAAGGATGCCTTCAGCCTGTGGCTCAACGAACACCCTGAATTGGGCCTGGCCCTGGCGGAACTGGCGATCAACAACGCCGGCCGTCGCCTGAAGGCCAGCAAGAAAGTCGAACGCAAGCGCATTACCCAGGGCCCGGCACTGCCTGGCAAGCTGGCGGACTGCGCCGGGCAAGACCCGATGCGCTCCGAGCTGTTCCTGGTGGAAGGTGATTCTGCCGGCGGTTCCGCCAAGCAAGCGCGGGACAAGGAATTCCAGGCGATCCTGCCCCTGCGCGGCAAGATCCTAAACACCTGGGAAGTCGATGGCAGCGAAGTACTGGCCAGCCAGGAAGTGCACAACATTGCCGTGGCCATCGGTGTCGACCCGGGCGCGGCGGACATGAGTCAGCTGCGCTACGGCAAGATCTGCATCCTCGCCGACGCCGACTCCGACGGCTTGCACATTGCGACCTTGCTCTGTGCACTGTTCGTCCAGCACTTCCGCCCATTGGTGGATGCCGGTCACGTCTATGTCGCCATGCCGCCGCTGTACCGCATCGACCTGGGCAAAGAGATTTTCTACGCCCTGGACGAAGCCGAGCGCGATGGCATTCTCGACCGCCTGGTGGCCGAGAAGAAACGCGGCAAGCCGCAGGTCACCCGATTCAAGGGCCTGGGTGAGATGAACCCGCCGCAGCTGCGGGAAACCACCATGGACCCGAACACTCGGCGCCTGGTGCAGTTGACCCTGGAAGATTTCGCCGCCACCTCGGAAATGATGGACATGTTGCTGGCGAAGAAACGCGCGCCGGATCGCAAGAACTGGCTGGAGTCCAAGGGCAACCTGGCCGAGGTTCTGGGCTGATGCGCAGCAGTTTCGCCCTGGCGATTCTGTTGTTGAGCGGGTTGGCGACCACCTCGGTGGTCGCGGCGCCCGTGGCTGAGCTGAAGCTGTTGGCGGAACACCCGGTGGAAGGCATGCGCGGCGGTAACCTGTCGGGCCTGGCCTTATGCGGTAGCGAATTGTGGACAGTCTCCGATCGCGATGACGATCAGATCTACCGGCTCGATAT
>NZ_CP080030.1:576821-576975 GCF_019382755.1 Pseudomonas sp. Colony2
ACGTGCCGCCGGTGCCGGCGTCGGGTTTGCCCTTTGGCCTGCGCTCACGCACCAAGGCGGCTTCGTTGATTCGCGGTGGTGATCTGGATTTTGAAGGCATCAGCTGCGATGCGGCGGGTAACCGTTACATTGTCAGCGAAGCCCACGCGGCGGT
>NZ_CP080030.1:577001-577163 GCF_019382755.1 Pseudomonas sp. Colony2
CGGAGTGGCTGAAGATCGCCCCGGGCATGGTTCGCGAAGCTCGGGCCAGTGGCATGTTGCTGCACTTCAACGCGCTGTTTGAAGGCATCGTGGTGAACCCGGAAGGCAATCAAATCTGGCTCGCAGCAGAGCGTGAGCGGCGCGGGTTGATCTCCATCAAGC
>NZ_CP080030.1:577429-581368 GCF_019382755.1 Pseudomonas sp. Colony2
CTGGCCGAAGCCTTGGTGGTGGACGCTGACGGTGCCTGGATCGGCATCGACAACAACTTCGGTGCCCGCGCCGATGGCGAAAAGCGGCCGGTGGTCTATCGTTTCGCCGCCCCTGCGGGTGGCTGGAGCGCCAAGCCATGAGTGCGCAACCACCCGGCAAGCGCGCCGGGCGTGTGTTGATGTTCGTCGCGTGGGGCGCCGGCCTGTTTTTGGCGACACGATTTTTTGGGCAGTGGGAAGCGCGACAGGAAAACCCCAATGCCGTGGTGACCTCGGAGCAGCACGAGGGTTATATCGAAGTAAAACTGCTGGGCAACGGCCAAGGGCATTTTGTCGCCACTGGCCAGATCAACGGCAAGCCGGTGCAGTTCATGCTCGACACCGGGGCCACCGACGTGGCGGTTCCGGCTGAATTGGCCGACCGTCTCGGGCTTGAACGCGGCATGCCGGTTGGCGTGAGTACGGCCAACGGACGAACCCAGGGCTTTCGGACCGAGTTGGGCCGTCTGCAACTGGGCGATATCGTCCTTCGGGACGTGCGCGCCATCGTGGTACCGGGTTTGGGCGATGAACAGGTATTGCTGGGCATGAGTGCATTGAAACAACTTGAATTTACCCAGCGCAGCGGCACTTTGCTGCTGCGCCAGACCAAACAATGATGAGGCCCGCATGAGTGACATCCTTGCAGACAGCTTAGATGGCGTTGAACGCCGGTCGCTGGCTGACTTCACCGAAAATGCCTACCTCAACTACTCGATGTACGTGATCATGGACCGTGCCTTGCCGCATATCGGCGACGGCCTGAAGCCCGTACAGCGGCGCATTATCTATGCGATGAGTGAGTTGGGCCTGGACGCTGACTCCAAGCACAAGAAGTCGGCGCGTACCGTCGGTGACGTGCTCGGTAAATTCCACCCTCACGGCGACTCGGCGTGCTACGAAGCCATGGTGCTGATGGCCCAGCCGTTCAGCTACCGCTACACGTTGGTGGACGGCCAGGGTAACTGGGGTGCGCCGGATGATCCGAAGTCCTTCGCCGCCATGCGTTACACCGAAGCGCGTCTGTCGCGGTATTCGGAAGTGCTGCTCAGCGAACTGGGCCAGGGCACGGCCAACTGGGGCCCGAACTTTGACGGCACCCTCGACGAGCCGCTGGTGTTGCCGGCACGTTTGCCGAATATCCTGCTCAATGGCACCACGGGTATCGCCGTGGGCATGGCCACTGACGTACCGCCCCACAACCTGCGGGAAGTGGCCAGCGCCTGCGTGCGCCTGCTGGATGAGCCGAAGGCTACGGTCGAACAGCTCTGCGAGCATATCCAGGGCCCGGATTACCCGACCGAAGCAGAAATCATCACGCCTCGCGCCGACCTGCTGAAAATCTACCAGACCGGTAAAGGCTCGGTGCGCATGCGCGCCGTGTACCACATCGAAGACGGCGACATCATCGTCACCGCGCTGCCGCATCAGGTATCCGGGGCCAAGGTGCTGGAGCAGATTGCCGCGCTGATGCAGGCCAAGCCGTCGAAGCTGCCGCAAGTCGCCGACCTGCGTGACGAGTCCGACCACGAAAACCCGTGCCGCATCGTGATCATCCCGACCAACAGCCGGGTCGACCATGAAGTGCTGATGCAGCATCTGTTCGCCAGCACCGAGCTGGAGTCCAGCTATCGGGTCAACATCAACATCATTGGCCTGGACGGCAAGCCGCAGTTGAAGAACCTGCGGGCTTTGCTGGTGGAATGGCTGGAATTCCGGGTGCAGACCGTGCGTCGCCGCCTGCAATTCCGCCTGGACAAGGTCGAACGCCGCCTGCACCTGTTGGACGGCTTGCTGATCGCTTACCTCAACCTGGATGAAGTGATCCATATCATCCGTACCGCCGAGCACCCGAAGGCCGAGCTGATCGCGCGCTTCGAACTCAGCGAAATCCAGGCCGACTACATCCTCGACACCCGTCTGCGTCAGTTGGCGCGACTGGAAGAGATGAAGCTGCGGGACGAACAGGACGCGCTGCTCAAGGAACAAGCCAAGCTCCAGGCCCTGCTGGGCAGCGAGGCCAAGCTGAAGAAGCTGGTGCGCACCGAGCTGATCAAGGACGCCGAAACCTATGGCGACGACCGCCGCTCGCCGATTGTCGAGCGCGCCGAAGCCAAGGCCCTGACCGAAACCGAGCTGCTGCCCAACGAGAAAATTACCGTCGTTCTGTCGGAAAAGGGTTGGGTTCGCTCAGCCAAAGGGCATGATATTGACGCCACCGGCCTGTCTTACAAGGCTGGCGACGGTTTCAAAACCGCGGCGGCGGGGCGTTCCAACCAGTTTGCGGTGTTTATCGACTCCACCGGTCGCAGTTACTCGGTGCCGGCGCACACCTTGCCATCGGCGCGGGGGCAGGGCGAGCCATTGACCGGACGCCTGACACCGCCACCGGGTGCGAATTTTGAGTGCGTGCTGCTGCCGGACGATGACTCGTTGTACGTCATCGCTTCCGATGCGGGCTATGGGTTCGTGGTCAAGGGTGAAGACCTGCAGGCCAAGAACAAGGCGGGCAAGGCGTTGTTGAGCCTGCCGAACAACGCCAAGGTGATCCTGCCGCGTCCGGTGGAAGACCGTGAAGGCAACTGGCTGGCGTCGGTGACGACCGAAGGACGCCTGCTGGTGTTCAAGATCAGCGATTTGCCGCAGTTGGGCAAAGGCAAGGGCAACAAGATCATTGGTATTCCCGGGGAGCGGGTGGCCAGTCGCGAAGAGTACGTGACCGACATCGCCGTGATCCCGGAAGGCTCGACCCTGGTGTTGCAGGCCGGCAAGCGCACGTTGTCACTGCGCCCTGACGACCTCGAGCACTACAAGGGTGAGCGGGGTCGTCGTGGCAATAAACTGCCGCGCGGCTTCCAGCGAGTGGACGCTTTACTGGTGGAAACGCCCGTTTAAGGCGATATAGAGCGCCCGATCTACGATTTAACCCGTAGATCGACGCTTTCGCGCTGGAGTCATGGCGCATATTCACGGATGATATGGCCTTTCCAGCGCCGGCGTGGCTGAGCGCGTACAGGTTATTTTTGAGTATTACATTGTGGTTCGCCTTGTGGCAGCCACCTGGATGGGATGATGACTGCTCCGCGCCTTCCTTTATTTTTGTTGCTCGCTGGCCTTTTGGGCCTGGCGGGTTGCAGCACACACCAACCGGTGTCGCTGTATCAGCTGGACAGTGGAAGTCCGGCTCAGCCTGCACAAAGTGCCGGCATGGCTGTATTGCTTGGCCCTGTTGTAGTGGCCGACTATCTGCAACGTGAAACCCTGCTGCAACGTCAGAACGACGGCAGCCTGCAAGGTTCCACCGATGGCCGCTGGGCCGGTAGCCTTTCGTCCGACATCAATCAGTTGATGTTGCGCCAGGTGGCTGGCCACCTGGACAGCCAGCGTGTGGTATTGGCGCCGGCGCCGTTGGGTTTTGCCCCGGACGTACAGGTGCTGCTGACCATTACGCGACTGGACTCGGGCGTGTCGCAGCCCGCTATCCTCGACGCGCAATGGCGCTTGATCGACCGTCGTGGCCAGGTGCGGGATAACCGCATCGTGCACTTGCAGGAAGAGCACAGCGGCAGCACCGCGTCCCAGGTCCAGGCCCAGGGTGTGTTATTGCAGCGTTTGGCTGACCAGCTGTCGGTGGCCCTCAAACCATTGGCCAATCAGCCAGCGGTGGCAGAAGCGCCACGCAAACAAGCCCCGGCGCAGCCCAAGGCTGCGGCACCGGAGAAGCCGAAGATGCCGATGGCCGTGCCGATTCGCACCGATATGGAAGTGTTCAGGTTCTGACCTGAATACAGACCAACAAAAAGGCCCGCTGATGAGCGGGCCTTTTGTTTGTGCGGGATTTGAGTCGTTCGCAGATCAAGTGTGGGAGCGGGCTTGCTCGCGAAAGCGGAGTGTCAGTCA
>NZ_CP080030.1:581430-621471 GCF_019382755.1 Pseudomonas sp. Colony2
GATCTTTAGTTCTTCGCCCGCGTCTCATGCATCCGCGCCAGCTGGCGCTCCAGCATCGACGGGTAAGGCTCCATCAACCGCTCCACACAGCACGCACCTTCAGGGCTGGCAATCGGGCGGATCCGCGCACGCTGGCGAATCAGCACGTCGTCACTGATCTTGCGTTCCACCAGCAGCAGGTTGCGGCTGTGTTGCGACAAGGCCAGCGCATCCTGGGCAATCTCGGTCAGGAGCAGATCGATCTGGCTCATGCCATACAGATCGTCGCCCACCGTCAGGCCCAATTGCAGTTGCAGGGTGATGCCGCTGTCGGCCACTTCGATTTGCAGCGCATGGCCCAGGGCCCGCAGCAGTTCACCGCAGCAGATGGCGTTGGTCAGGTAGTCTTCGCCGCTGTCTTCGCTGTGGAACAGCATCAAGGTGCTGCCGTCGTTCAGGGTGTGCAGTTCGCTCTGATACAGCGAGGCCGCCTGGTCGAGGCAGTCACGATAACGTTCCAGCAGCTCGGTCAGGCGTGCCCGCGGCAAGCGACGCAGTTGATCCTGTGCGCCCAGTTGCACGGCCAATACGGCGCTGTGCTGGGGCTGGGTGCTGCGCACCGGAGCAGGCTGCACAGCAGGAGCGGTTGGCACTGAAGTATCGCGAAGATCGGCGAACGGGTCTTCTTCGTCCAGTTCGTCTTCTTCTGCCTTGATCACATGACGGGTCGCCGGCTTTTGGGCCGCTACCGGCGCAGACTCGTCGAAGCTCGGGTCCCGCAGGTTGCGCACTTCAAACTCGGGCTCGTCGTCTTCGTAGTCGGTGTCGTCGAACTCGGGCTCGGGTTCAACCTCGGGCACTACGGGCTCCGGCGCGAAGCTGGTGTGCAGTTGGCGGGCGAGGTCGCCGATTTCGTCCTGGCGGTCGGTGGCCGGGGTGTGTTCATCGATATCCCGCAGCCAGATGCGCAGTTGCATCAGTGGCGTGGAGATATGCCGGCCCAGGCGCAGGCTCAAGGCCAGGGACAGTGCCAGCAGGATCGCACTCAGGATGCCCATGCTCTGCAGGCTGATGGTCATCGGCTGCTGGAACTGTTGCATGTCCAGGCTGATGCGCAGTTGGCCGGCCTTCACGTCCTGAAACGTGATATTGCTCTGGTACAGGCCTTCGGCTTCACCCAGCAGGCCGTTTTTCGGGCGTTGCCCGGCTTCGGCCATGATCCGGTTGTCCACGCTATAGATAGCGGCGTGGGCCACCAGCGGGTTCTTGGTCAGGTTGTTGAGCAGCACGTTGAGGCTGAGGATGTCGTTGGACACCAACAACTCAGTCGCCGAGGTGGCGGTCTGGGTGGTCAGGCTCTCGCCCAAAGCGTCGGCTTGCTCGTGCATGGCCTGCTTGAACTGCAAACCCATCACGCAGGCGTAGATGACCAGGGCCAGGGCGACCAGGATCACGTTATGGCTGGCGATGCGTAATGCGATCGGTACACGGCGGTGGCGCAGTGCCCGGAAGATCAGCAGGAAGAAGTTATCGGTTTTTACTGGCGTGGGCCGGTTCACTTAAGCTCGGCTCTTTAGTCCGTGAAGTTGACGCGCAGTATAGCGACAGGCCCAAGACCGGCAAAGCGCTGGCTGTGCCCGATGGTCACTGAAAGTGGGTAGAATGCGGTTTTTTTCCAGCTCGGGGGTGCGCTTTGCGCGAAATTGTCCTGATTAACATCACAGGTGAGGACCGTCCGGGTCTCACTGCAGCCATTACCGGTGTTCTGGCCCAGGGTGGTGTGAACATTCTCGACATCGGCCAGGCGGTGATTCACGACACGCTGTCGTTCGGCATCCTGGTGGAAATTCCCAGCACCGAGCAGGCCTCGTCCGTGCTCAAGGACATACTGTTTACGGCGTATAAGCTCGATCAGCAGGTGCGTTTCACCCCGGTGTCCGAAGAGGATTACCAGAGCTGGGTAGCCGGCCAGGGCAAAAAACGCCACATCGTGACGCTGTTGACTCGCAAGGTGACGGCCGAGCAATTGCAGCGTGTCAGTTCGATCACGGCTCAATACGG
Organism: Pseudomonas sp. Colony2; assembly: GCF_019382755.1. Classification (NCBI taxonomy): domain Bacteria; kingdom Pseudomonadati; phylum Pseudomonadota; class Gammaproteobacteria; order Pseudomonadales; family Pseudomonadaceae; genus Pseudomonas; species Pseudomonas sp. Colony2. Next base: position 583,471 of record NZ_CP080030.1, read on the forward strand.
TTTGAATATCGACCACATTGACCGTCTGTCGGGTCGTATGCCGTTGGACACGCCGGCGGACAAGGGCAAGGGCTGCATTGAGTTCTCCGTACGCGGTGAGCCGGCAGATCCTCAGGCCCTGCGTGCCGAATTCCTGAGCGTTGCCCAGGAGCTGAATGTCGATATCGCCTTCCAGGAAGACTCGCTGTTCCGCCGCAATCGCCGCCTGGCGGTGTTCGACATGGACTCGACGCTGATCGAAGCCGAAGTCATCGACGAATTGGCCAAGGCTGCCGGTGTAGGTGAGCAAGTCTCGGAAATCACCGAGCGTGCCATGGCCGGTGAGCTGGATTTCCGTGCCAGCTTCAAGGAGCGCCTGGCGCTGCTCAAGGGCCTGGATGTGAGCGTACTGGACTCCATCGGCGCCTCGCTGCGCCTGACCGAAGGCGCCGAAACCCTGTTCGCCGAACTCAAGCGCCTGGGCTACAAGACCGCGATCCTGTCGGGCGGTTTCACTTACTTCGCCAAGCAATTGCAGGCCAAGCTGGGTATCGACTATGTGTTCGCCAACGAGCTGGAAGTGGTGGACGGCAAGGTGACGGGCGTGGCCGTGGACCCGATTGTCGACGCACAGCGTAAGGCTGACCTGTTGCGGGAATTGGCACACAAGGAAGGGTTGCGTCTGGAGCAGACCATTGCGGTCGGCGACGGGGCAAATGACTTGCCGATGCTGGCGATTGCCGGGTTGGGTGTGGCGTTCCGGGCCAAGCCGCTGGTCAAGCAATCGGCCAAGCAGGCGATTTCGACTTTAGGGCTGGATGGCGTGTTGTACCTGTTGGGCTTTCGCGATCGCGACGGTCAGCTCTGAAGATCGTTCCCACGCTCTGCGTGGGAACGCCGCCCTGGACGCTCCGCGTCCGATTTTGAGGTTGGGACGCGGAGCGTCCCGGGATGCATTCCCACGCGGAGTGTGGGAATGATCGCTAGGTCAGGCTTTCGGCAAACCCATGCCCTGGCCCATCTGCACCGGCGTCCCCGCCTGCAGTGCTTCCGACCATTGCACCTGGTCCGGCCCAAACAGCACGATTGCCGTCGAACCCAGCTTGAAGCGCCCCAGTTCCGCACCTTTTTCCAGGTGGATCGGCCCACGGGCAGCTTCGTCGTAGCGGAAGGTTTTCAGCTCGCGTTTTGGCGGCGTTACCAAGCCTGCCCAAACCGTTTCAATCGATGCCACGATCATCGCGCCAACCAGCACCACGGCCATCGGGCCGCGTTCGGTGTCGAAGATGCAGGCAACACGCTCGTTACGCGCAAACAGTTCCGGCACATTTTCGGCGGTGGTCTGGTTTACCGAGAAGATTCGGCCAGGGATATAAACCATTTCCCGCAGGGTGCCGGCCAATGGCATATGCACCCGGTGGTAGTCCTTCGGCGACAGGTAAACAGTGGCGAAATCGCCGCCCATGAACGGCGCAGCCACCGCCGCATCGCCGCCCAGCAATTCCAGCACGCTGAAGCTGTGGCCCTTGGCCTGGAACACCCGGCCATGTTCAATCGGGCCCAACTGGCTGACCGCGCCATCGGCCGGGCTCAACACCGCGCCTGGGGTCTGATCCAGCGGGCGTGCACCGTCTTTCAGTGCGCGGGTGAAGAAGGCGTTGAAGTGCTCGTAAGCGGTCACGTCTTCAACCAGGGCCTGGGACATGTCCACTTGATAACGCTTGGCAAACCAGCTGGTGAACGCATTCTTGAACCAGCGCACGCGGCATTCGGCAATGCAACCGGCCAGACGCGACAGCAGGTGGTGGGGCAGCAAGTACTGGCTGAGGATGAACAACTGCTTTTTCATTAACTGTCCTTAAACCTTAAATCTCAACGGGGGTGTCGGGGTGGTTACCCCATTCGCCCCAGGAACCGGCATAACCTTTGACTCGCGGATAACCGAGCGCCTTGGCCACCAGGTAGGTGAAGCCAGAACGGTGGTGAGTCTGGCAGTGGGTGATGATTTCTTTGTCGCGGGTCAGCCCGAGGTCTTCGAGGATCTGCGGCATGTCGCGGCGGATGCGCAGTTGGCGTGCCTTGTCCATGCCGGCGGTCCATTCGAAGTTCACCGCGCCCGGGATGTGTCCACCCTTGGCCGCGAGGACTTTCTCGCCGGAGTATTCCAGCGGGCCACGGGCGTCCCAGATGCCGAGGTCGGCAGCGCCGAGACGGCTTTGCAGGTATTCGCGGGTGGCGGTGGGTTCTTCATGCAACGTCAGGCTGACCGGGCCGCCGGCGCTGGCCGGTACCTCGGTGGACACGGGGTGTTTTTCTTCCAGCCACGCCAGCAGGCCGCCGTCGAGGTAGTGGTATTTCTTGTGGCCGATGACGTCGAGCATCCAGATGAATCGCCCGGCCCAGCCACCGCCTTCGTCGTCATACACCACGTAAGTGGCATCCGGGGTGTGGCCCAGTTCGCCGAACAGCTTCTCAAGATCGGCCTTGCCCGGCAGCAGGCCCGGCGCTGGTGGCTGGCCCAGTTGAGTGCGTTTTGGATCAACGAAGCGTGCGCCGGGGATATGCCCTTCGGCGTAACGCGCAGCGCTGGTGAGGTCCACCAGGATCAGGTGTTCGGCATCGAGGCGACCGAGCAGGTCACTGGCCTCGATGACCAGCGGCAAGCCAGAGAAGTCAGGCATGTGAGGTCTCCTGGGCATAAAAATTGGGCGCTAAGGGAGGGCGATTGTAGCGCAAGCGTCAGGCACTGCGGTTGGTAAAGCTGTGCAGGGCCTTTTCGATGCATTGGGCGGTTTTGCCGAAGGCCTGCACGGTGGTTTCCGAGAACGGCCCGCCGCCCTGGTCGGCCACCATCAGCATCACCACCCGGCCATTGCAACTCAGGGAGCGCAGCAGCAGGTGTTCGCCCTTGAACAGGCGGCTCAGTTCCGGCGGCAGCAGTGCCGAGAACTGGGCGTGGTTGTCGGGGTTGAGGCGCACCTGGGCGGACTTGGCCAGCAGGCGTTGCAGCAGGGTGCTTCGCGCCACGTCGAGGCTCATGTGGTCGGCGTCCTTCGGCAGCCCGTCGACTTGATGCACACGTAGCGTGCTCAAGGTTTTGTCCGCCATCAGCAGCATCACCCGTTGCATGCCGCAGGCCACGAGGGCTTCCTTGGCGCAGGTGGTCAGGTGCATGGCATTGGCAAAGCGGCTCGGCTCTACGAGCAATTCGGTGCAGCGCTTGCGCCAGATCGCCAGGGACTCGGCGGTGGGTGGCGGTGCCGGCAGCAAGCCGTGGTGAACGCGCTGCACATCCCATGGCCAGATCAACGACAGCGCCGGGTGCCACAGGTCGCGCATCAGGGTACTGCGGGCGCTGATCGCCGCGTGTTGGTGGGACTGTTGCTGCACTTCGGCCAACGGTTGTTGCAGGTAAAGCGCAGTGAGGTATTGCCAGCGCTGGGTGTGCGGGCAGGTCCAGGACTCCTGCGCCGCCAGCGCCAGGCCGTTGGCCAACAGCACAGTGTTGGCCGGCTGGTTCAGCCAGCGACGCAGGTTCGGATCGGCATCCAGCAACTGCTGTTGGCGCAACGGCTCGTCTTCACGGGCAATGCTCAGCGCCTTGACCAGCAAGCGTTGTTCCGTCAGCAGCAACGTATAACCCTGGGATACCCAGATCGGCAGGCGCCAGGTGTTGGTCAACCCCAGGCACAGGTCCAGCAGGCGTACGCCGAACAGCTCCTGTTCGACTGTGCGGGCCGATTCGCCCTTGTGAATCACCCGCAGCTCCCATTCTTCCAGCAGCTTGGGATAGGCAATCGCCATCGGCCACAGCGGCGAAAGGAACAGCAGGCTGCCCCAGTGAATGTCTTGCCACAACCGCGCCAGGCGGCTGGCGAACAGGCCGCTGGCTTGTTGCGACGCGTGCTGGCTGATCATCTGCAGCTGGCGCAGGGCCACGGGGATTTCATTCAGCGGCACGGAAGGCAGGCGCCGCAGCAGCTCCTCGGTGCGCTTGAGGCCGAGGCGATTGATCGCCACTTCGAGGTTTTCTGCCGGCTCCGCGAGGCTGCCGTGGGCCTGGTTGTTGGCCTCGCGCATCACGCTCAGCACCAGCGCCGGGCTGTTCTGCATCAGCTCTGCAATATCCCGCAACGAACTGCGGTTGTCGCCGATGGCCTTGCAAACCCGGTCGTGGCTCGCCTGTGGAACAGGCAACAGCACATCGTCCAGGCGCTTTATCCAAGCGGCGAGGGTGGCGGGTTTTTGAGTTGGGACTGTCGTTTCATTTGCCATGATTGGGGCGCGATCATCACTTGCGGTCAACACGCCCGGGACGGGCCGAACTGGTTTTTCGCCATAACGGGCTATAGTCTGGCGCAGATTTGCCGATAAGTAGAACAAGAGTTTTCAACTCTTGCGAATATGACCCTGAACCCGACGGCGCAAGTACTCATCCCCTATGGCTAAAATTATCGGCATCATCGTCGTCATCGCGAGCGTGCTCGGCGGATACGTCCTTTCCCACGGCAAGATTGCGGCGCTGATCCAGCCTTTCGAAGTGCTGATTATCGGCGGTGCGGCGTTCGGCGCATTCCTGCAGGCCAACCCCGGCTACATGACGATGCACGTGATCAAGAAGTCGCTGGGCATGTTCAGCTCGCGCTTCTCCCACACCTTCTACCTGGAAGTGCTGGGGCTGATCTACGAGATCCTCAACAAGAGCCGCCGCGAAGGCATGATGGCCATCGAAGGCGACATCGAGGACGCCGCGGCGAGCCCGATTTTCGCCAAGTACCCGGCCGTGCTCAAAGACGAGCGCATGACCGCCTACATCTGTGATTACCTGCGCATCATGTCGTCCGGCAACATGGCGCCCCATGAGCTGGAAGGCCTGTTCGACATGGAACTGTTCAGCCTCAAGGAAGAGCTGGAGCACCCATCCCACGCCGTGACCGGCATCGCCGACGGCATGCCCGGTTTCGGTATTGTTGCCGCGGTGCTCGGGATCGTGGTGACCATGGCCTCCCTGGGTGAAGGCGACCAGAAAGCCATCGGCATGCACGTAGGTGCGGCACTGGTAGGTACCTTCTTCGGTATTCTCGCGGCCTACGGTTTCTTCGGCCCGCTGGCCACGTCCCTGGCCCACGATGCCAAGGAAGAAGTGAATCTGTACGAAGCCATCAAGGCCTGTCTGGTGGCTTCGGCTTCCGGCATGCCGCCATCGTTGGCAGTGGAGTTCGGGCGCAAGGTTCTGTATCCGAAGCACCGTCCAAGCTTCGCTGAGCTGGAACAAGCGGTTCGCGGTCGCTAAGCCATGGAAAACAACCAGCCGATCATCATCAAGCGCGTCAAGCGCTTCGCTGCGGGGCACCATGGCGGCGCCTGGAAAATCGCCTTCGCCGACTTTGCGACGGCGATGATGGCGTTCTTCCTGGTGCTGTGGCTGATGTCCACCGCCACGCCGGAACAGAAGATCGCCATCGCCGGTTACTTCAAGGACCCCATCGGTTTCTCCGAGAGCGGCACGCCTTTTGTGATCGACCTCGGTGGTTCGCCGCAACTGGCGCCCGAGCGCACCATCAACCCGGAAATCAAGACCGACTCGCCCCAGGAAAAGATCCCGATCGAGCGCGACACCGTCGAGAGCATGGCCGAACAGGTCGAGCAGGAACGCCTGGAATTGCTGCTGCAGGAACTGCAAACCAAGGTTGAGGAAAACCCGCAACTGCTGAAGTTCAAGGACCAGATTTCCTTCGAGATCACCCCGGATGGCTTGCGCATCCAGATCACGGACGCCGCCAACCGGCCGATGTTCGATTCCGGCAGTGCACGCTTGAAGCCGTACTTTGAAGACATCCTGCTGGCCATGGCCGACACCATCAAGGCGGTGCCGAACAAGATCAGCATCAGCGGCCACACCGACGCCAAGCCGTATGCAGGCCAGGGCGACTTCGGCAACTGGGAGCTCTCGGCCAACCGGGCCAATGCCGCGCGTCGTGCACTGGTGGCCGGCAGCTATCCGGACCCGCAAGTGGCACGGGTGGTGGGGTTTGCTTCCTCGCAGCTGTTTGATCCCAAGGATCCGTTCAATCCGATCAACCGACGCATCGATATCGTCGTGCTGACCAAAAAGGCCCAGCGTGCAATTGAAGGTGACCCGCCTGCGACGCCACCGGTACCGACCCAGGGTGAAGGCGCGCCGGGCGAAGTGCCGGCAGACCCGAACGCACTGCCGCCGGAGCAGGAGCCGTTGCCGGCCCATGAGCTGCGGCAGAAGCTGAACCTGTTTGACGATGGCGGTGTGAAGGATCCGACTCAACCAGCCACTGGCTCGTAAGCAGGTACAAAAAGGCCGCGATGATCGCGGCCTTTTTGTATCTGCTACATCCTGTAGGAGCGAGCTTGCTCGCGATGGACGTTAACGATGACGCGTGCTCTCTGAATGCACGCGGCGCCCTCAAGCTTTTCGCGAGCAAGCTCGCTCCTACATGTTAATAGCTGGTCTCGGGCAAGCTGGCGATGATCGAGCGATAGCTGTTCATTCGCTGCTGCTGCACGCGGCCGTCTTCCAGTGCCTTGAGCAGGGCGCAACCCGGCTCGCGGTCATGTTTGCAGTCACGGAAACGGCAGGTGCCGATCAAGTCGTTGAACTCGATAAAGCCCGCTTCAACATCGGCACGGCTCACATGGCCCAGGCCGAATTCACGGATGCCCGGGGAGTCGATCAACTCGCCGCCGCCCGGAAAGTGGAACAATCGCGCGGTGGTGGTGGTGTGGGTGCCCTGGCCGGACAGCTCCGACAGCGGGCCAACACGGGTGTCGACTTCCGGCAACAGGCTGTTGACCAGGGACGACTTGCCCACGCCCGACTGGCCGACGAACACGCTGATGCGCCCGTCCAGTTCAGTCTGTAACTGTTCCATGCCATTGCCGTGATGCGCCGAGACTTCCAGCACCGGGTAGCCGAGGGTGCGGTACACCGCCAGCAACGCGTTGAGCGCCGGGGCGTTCTGTTCGTCGATCAGGTCGAATTTGTTCAGCAGCAACAGCGGGCGAATGCCGGCGTGTTCGGCGGCTACCAGGTAGCGGTCGATCAGGTTGGCATGGGGTTCGGGCAGTGGCGCGAAGACAATGACGATCATGTCGACGTTGGCCGCTACCGGCTTGAGCTGGCCACGGCTGTCGGGGCGACGCAGTTCGGTGGTGCGCGGCAACTGGGCGACGATCACGCCGATGCCCTGGTTGCCGGCACGCCATACCACCTTGTCGCCGGTCACCAGCGCAGGCAGGTTGGCGCGCAGGTGGCAACGGAACACCTGGCCGGCGTGATCGCCTTCGGTGGCCTCGACTTCGACCTGCACACCGAAGTGCGCGATCACCAGGCCCGTTTGCTCGGGGCCCAGGTCGCCGCCCTCAAGCGCTTCCACGGCGGAGGATTCACGTTTGGCGGCGCGGGCAGCGCGTTCGCCCTGAATCTTTTCGATGCGCCAGTTTTGGCGACGGTTGAGCTGGCGTTTGGCCATTGGTGTTCCGTGTCGATAATGCAAAGGTTAGGTGAAACGGTCGCGAGTCTAGCACGCCCTGCCTGCTAAACTGCGCAGCTACGCCAAGGTGCCAAGGAACCACGACATGCAAAACCCACAGAACCTGATTTGGATCGATCTGGAAATGACCGGTCTGAACCCTGACACCGACGTCATCATCGAGATGGCGACCATTGTCACCGACAGCAACCTCAACACCTTGGCCGAAGGTCCGGTGATCGCCATTCACCACAGCGACGCGGTGCTGGCCACCATGGACGAGTGGAACACCCGCACCCACGGCAACTCGGGCCTGACCCAGCGTGTGCGCGACAGCCGCGTGAGCATGGCCGAGGCTGAAGCGGAAACCATCGCCTTCCTGGAAAAGTGGGTACCCAAGGGCAAGTCGCCAATCTGCGGCAACAGCATTTGCCAGGACCGCCGCTTTCTCTATACCCACATGAAGGCGCTGGAAAGCTACTTCCACTACCGCAACCTGGACGTGTCGACCTTGAAGGAGCTGGCCGCGCGCTGGGCGCCGGAAGTCAAAGACAGCTTCCACAAGGGCAGCACCCACCTGGCGCTGGACGATATTCGCGAGTCGATTGCCGAGCTGCAGCATTACCGCAAGCATTTCATCAAGTTCTGACTTGAGTCGTGGTGAGGCGTTTTTGTGGCGAGGGAGCTTGCTCCCGCTGGGCTGCGAAGCGGCCCTGAAAAATGGGACTGCTGCGCAGTCCAACGGGAGCAAGCTCTCTCGCCACATCAGCAAGAGCTTTAAACTCTTCAGCGCTCGCCCCCTTTTGGTGCCATCACCAAATGATTAGACTGCGCGCCTCTTTGCAAGGATCGCCACCATGCTGCTGATGCTCTACCTCATCGCCATCACCGCCGAAGCCATGACGGGCGCCTTGTCCGCCGGGCGGCGCGGGATGGACTGGTTCGGTGTGGTGCTGATCGCCTGCGTGACGGCGCTGGGCGGCGGTTCGGTGCGTGACGTGTTGCTCGGCCACTACCCGCTGACCTGGGTCAAACACCCGGAGTACCTGGTGCTGACCTCCGTCGCGGCCCTGGTGACCATCTTCATCGCTCCATTGATGCGCCACCTGCGCTCGCTGTTCCTCGCGTTGGACGCCGTGGGCCTGGTGGCCTTCACCCTGATCGGCAGCATGACCGCCCTGGAAATGGGCCACGGCATGCTGGTGGCGTCAGTCAGCGGTGTGATCACCGGGGTATTCGGCGGCATCCTGCGGGATATCTTCTGCAACGACATTCCGTTGATCTTCCGCCGCGAGCTGTACGCCAGCGTGTCGTTCCTGGCCGCCTGGTTCTACATGCTGTGCATCTACCTTGAGCTGCCAAGTGAGCAATCGATCCTGCTGACGCTGTTCAGCGGCTTTCTATTGCGCCTGCTGGCGATCCGTTTTCACTGGGAAATGCCCAAGTTCGTCTACAACGACGACGTGCACTGACGTTCGGCGTGCTGGTTCAGCGCCCATTCCACATGTTCGCGCACCAGTTCCGAGGGGTATTCCCGACGCGCCTTCAGCGCTTCCAGCACCGGAATGCTTGATGGCGCATTGCCCAGGCCCACCGCCAGGTTGCGCAGCCAGCGCTCATAGCCGGCGCGGCGCAGGGGAGAACCTTCGGTGCTGCTGAGGAATTTGTCCTCGTCCCACATAAACAACTCGGCGAGCTCTGCGTTATCCAGGTTGTGCCGTGGCTTGAAATCGCCTTCGTCGGTAGGCCGCGCGAAACGATTCCACGGGCAAACGATCTGACAGTCATCGCAGCCGAATACCCGATTGCCGATCAGTGGGCGCAGTTCTTCGGGGATCGCGCTTTTCAGCTCGATGGTCAGGTAGGAAATGCAGCGCCGGGCGTCCAGCACGTAGGGCCCGACGAAGGCGTTGGTAGGGCAGATATCCAGGCAGGCGGTGCAGCGGCCACAATGTTCGGTGGCGTGGGGTGGGTCGACCGGCAACGGCAGGTCGACAAACAGCTCGCTCAGGAAGAAGTAACTGCCCGCCTTGCGATTGAGTACCAGGGTGTTCTTGCCGATCCAGCCCAGCCCGGCCTGCTCGGCGATGGCTTTTTCCAGCACGGGGGCGCTGTCGACAAAGGCGCGGAAGCCGAACGGGCCGATTTGCGCCTGGATGCGGTCGGCCAGTTGCTGCACGCGCTTGCGGATCAGCTTGTGGTAGTCGCGGCCCAAGGCGTAGCGGGAGATGTAGGCTTTTTCGGGTTTGGCCAGCAGTTGGGCCATTTGGGTGTCGCCCGGCAAGTAGTCCATGCGCAGTGAGACCACGCGCAAGGTGCCGGGTACCAGCTCCTCCGGGTGTGAGCGCTTGCTGCCGTGGGCGCCCATGTAGTCCATTTCGCCGTGGTAGCCGGCGTCGAGCCAGCGTTGCAGGTGCTGTTCATGCTCGGCGAGGTCGAGGCCGCTGATGCCCACTTGTTGAAAGCCCAGCTCGCGGCCCCAGTCTTTGATCGATTGGGCGAGGGCGGGCAGGTCGTAGGTAATAGCAGGCATGAACAAGAGAAACCGCAGGTTAGATGCGTATAATTCTGCCAGACATCGGAGCTTGAAGACGCATGCCGCAGACAAAACACGAAATACCCGACGTTCAGCACCTGTTGCCCGGCCAATTGCCGCAACTCGCTGCGCGTTCCCCGGACGCCCATAAAGGCCAGTTCGGCCATGTATTGCTGATCGGCGGCGACCGCGGTTTTGGCGGCGCCGCCTTGCTCAGTGCTGAAAGTGCCCTGCGCAGTGGTGCCGGCATGGTTTCCCTGGCGACCCGTAGCGAACACGTCGGTGCGGCGCTGGCGCGGTTGCCGGAAGTGATGACGGTGGGCGTGCACTCGGCCAATCAATTGATGGGCCTGCTGGAAAAGATTTCCGTGATCGTCATCGGCCCGGGCCTGGGCGAGGCCTCCTGGGGCAAAAGCCTGCTGTCGGTAGCGGCCAATGCCAGGCAGCCGCAAGTCTGGGACGCCGATGCCTTGAACCTGCTGGCGGCGGGCAGCGTCAGCCTGCCGGCCAATTGCGTGATCACTCCGCATCCTGGCGAAGCGGCCCGCTTGATGGGTATTTCGACAGCCGAGGTTCAGGCCCACCGCCTTAACGTGGCGCGCGCCTTGAGTCAGAAATTCAATGCGGTGGCGATCCTCAAGGGCGCCGGCAGCTTGATCGCCAGCCCGGACGGTCGGGTTGCCCGCTGCGATCAGGGCCATCCTGCGATGGCGACCGCTGGCCTGGGCGATGTGTTGGCCGGCCTGGTCGGTGCTTTACTGGCGCAAGGCATGCCGGCATTTGATGCCGCCTGCCTGGCGGTCTGGCTGCATGCCACTGCCGGAGATCGCCAGGGTACCTACGGTCGCGGGCTGGCCGCCAGTGACCTGATTCCTGCCATTCGTCAGTTGCTGGAGGAGCAATCGCCGTGTCTGAAGTAGTCCTTTTCCTGCCTGATGAAGACGCCATGGTCGCCTTGGGCAACCGTATTGCCCGGGTCACTCAAGGCTCAGGGCTGATCTTTCTGGAAGGCGATCTCGGCGCCGGAAAAACCACCTTGTCCCGGGGCATCATTCGCGGGTTGGGGCACGCGGGTGCTGTGAAAAGCCCTACGTTCACCTTGGTAGAACCCTACGAAATCGGTGACGTACGAGCGTTCCACTTCGACCTGTATCGCCTGGTGGACCCGGAAGAACTGGAATACATGGGCATTCGTGATTACTTCGATGAGGACGCCTTGTGCCTGATCGAGTGGCCAGATAAAGGCACAGGCTTTTTGCCAAAGCCGGACCTGACCATTACCATTACCCCGCATAAGCAAGGACGTCAGCTGAAGTTGTTGTCCCAGAGCGCGCGCGGCGAGTCGTGGTGCGCCGCCTTGGCATTGGAATTCAAATAATTGATGGGGTTAGGTATGCGCTTTCGCGCGTTGGTTACTGTCGTAGGGGTGTTGCTTGCGGCAATGACTTTCAATGCACTGGCGGCCTCACAGGTGAAAAGTGTTCGCCTGTGGCGGGCACCGGATAACACGCGACTGGTATTCGACCTGTCCGGCCCGGTTCAGCACAGCGTCTTCACCCTCACGGCGCCTGATCGCCTGGTGATTGATATCAACGGTGCGACCCTGGCCGCGCCGTTGAAGGTCGCCATGGCCAATACCCCGATTACCGCGATGCGCTCGGCCCAGCGTACGCCGACCGACCTGCGGGTGGTCATCGACCTGAAAAAGGCCGTGACCCCGAAAAGCTTCGTGCTGGCGCCCAACGCGCAGTATGGCAACCGGCTGGTGGTCGACCTGTTCGACAACGCCGCCGATGCCGCGCCGCCGCCTGCGCCAACTCCAAGCGTCGCGACGATACCTGCGGTGCCGGTCAACCAGTCGCAACCCCAGGTCAAATTGCCGCCGCTGCCACCGGCTCCGGCGGGCAAGCGTGACATTATCGTGGTCATCGATGCCGGTCACGGCGGCGAAGACCCGGGTGCCTCGGGCTCGCGCGGCCAGCATGAAAAAGACGTAGTACTGGCCATCGCCCGCGAACTGCAGCGCCAGATCAATGGCATGAAAGGCTACCGCGCCGAGCTGACCCGTACCGGCGACTACTTTATTCCGCTGCGTGGCCGTACCGAAATCGCCCGCAAGAAGGGCGCCGACCTGTTCGTCTCGATCCACGCCGACGCCGCACCTTCGGCCGCGGCGTTTGGTGCCTCGGTGTTTGCCCTGTCTGATCGCGGCGCTACGTCCGAGACCGCCCGCTGGCTGGCGGACAGTGAAAACCGTTCCGACTTGATCGGCGGGGCTGGCAACGTATCCCTCGACGACAAGGACAAGATGCTCGCTGGCGTATTGCTCGATCTGTCGATGACTGCCTCGCTGACCTCTAGCCTGAACGTGGGGCAGAAAGTCCTGAGCAACATTGGTCGCGTCACCTCGCTGCACAAACAGCGCGTGGAACAGGCCGGGTTCATGGTGCTCAAGTCGCCGGATATTCCGTCGATCCTGGTGGAAACCGGGTTTATCTCCAACTCCAACGAAGCCTCGAAACTGGCCTCGGCCAGCCACCAGCAGGCGTTGGCGCGCTCCATCAGCGCCGGTGTTCGCCAGTTCTTCCAGCAGAACCCGCCGCCGGGCACTTATATAGCCTGGCTGCGTGACTCCGGGAAAATCGCCCAGGGCCCGCGTGACCATCGCGTGCAGCCGGGCGACACCCTGGCGATGCTGGCGGTGCGCTTCCAGGTGTCAGCGGCAACCTTGCGCAGTGCCAACAACCTCAAGACCGATGAATTGAAGGTCGGCCAGGTATTGACCATCCCGGGCACTGAACTGGCGGCGCAATAATGAGCGAAACAGTCTTGAGCAATACCTCGCGCATCGAGCTGCTAAGCCCGCGTCTCGCCAACCAGATCGCGGCGGGTGAGGTGGTCGAGCGGCCAGCGTCGGTGATCAAGGAGTTGCTGGAAAACAGTATCGACTCCGGCGCCAGGCGCATTGATGTCGATGTTGAGCAAGGCGGCGTCAAGCTGCTGCGAGTGCGCGACGACGGCAGCGGAATTTCCTCCGATGACCTGCCGCTGGCCCTGGCCCGTCACGCCACCAGCAAGATTCGTGACCTGGAAGACCTGGAGCGGGTGATGAGCCTCGGGTTTCGTGGTGAGGCCCTGGCCTCCATCAGCTCCGTGGCTCGCCTGACCCTGACTTCCCGCACCCGCGACGCCGACCAGGCCTGGCAGGTTGAAACCGAAGGCCGCGACATGGCGCCCCGGGTCCAGCCGGCGGCACATCCGGTGGGCACCTCGGTGGAAGTACGCGACCTGTTCTTCAACACCCCGGCTCGGCGTAAATTCCTCAAGGCCGAAAAAACCGAATTCGATCATCTGCAGGAAGTCATCAAGCGCCTGGCCCTGGCGCGGTTTGATGTGGCTTTCCACCTGCGCCACAACGGCAAGACCATCCTCAGCCTGCACGAGGCCCATGATGATGCGGCCCGTGCGCGGCGTGTCTCGGCCATCTGCGGCGCGGGGTTCCTGGAGCAGGCGCTGCCGATCGAGATCGAGCGCAATGGCCTGCGACTGTGGGGCTGGGTGGGTTTGCCGACTTTCTCCCGTAGCCAGGCGGACATGCAGTATTTCTTCGTGAATGGCCGGGCGGTGCGCGACAAGCTGGTGGCCCACGCGGTGCGCCAGGCGTATCGCGACGTGCTGTTCAACGGGCGGCATCCGACGTTTGTGCTGTTTTTCGAGGTCGACCCGTCGGTGGTCGACGTCAACGTGCACCCGACCAAGCACGAAGTGCGCTTCCGTGACGGTCGCATGGTCCACGACTTTCTTTACGGCACCCTGCACCGCGCCTTGGGCGATGTGCGGCCGGATGATCACCTGGCGGCGCCGATTGTCACGGCTGTTGTCCGTCCTTCAGGGCCGGAAGCCGGCGAGTTCGGGCCCCAGGGCGAAATGAGCCTGGCGGCCAACCTGCTGCAATCGCCGCAAGCCCAGCCGAGCTTTACCGCACCTGGTTCAGGCGCCGGCGCCGGTTATCAATACCAGTACACCCCGCGTCCGCAATCGGCGGTGCCGGTGGCCGAGGCCCAGGCGGCCTATCGCGAGTTTTTCGCGCCGCTGCCCGGCGCCGAGCCAGGTGCTGCCGCGTTGCCGGAAGGCCAGGGCGACGTGCCGCCGTTGGGTTACGCGCTGGCACAGCTCAAGGGTATTTATATTCTTGCGGAAAACGCCCATGGCCTGGTGCTGGTGGACATGCACGCCGCCCACGAGCGGATCATGTACGAGCGCCTGAAGATCGCCATGGCCAGCGAAGGCCTGAGCGGTCAGCCGCTGCTGGTGCCGGAATCCCTGGCGGTCAGCCAGCGGGAAGCGGATTGCGCCGAAGAGCACGTCAGCGTGTTCCAGAAGCTGGGCTTTGAGCTGCAACGCCTGGGGCCGGAAACCCTGGCTATCCGCCAGATTCCGGCTTTGCTCAAGCAGGCAGAGGCCAACCGGCTGGTGGCCGACGTACTGGCGGACCTGATGGAATACGGCACCAGTGACCGGATCCAGGCCCACATCAATGAACTGCTCGGCACCATGGCCTGTCACGGCGCCATCCGCGCCAACCGCCGGCTGGCCTTGCCGGAAATGAACGGCCTGCTGCGGGACATGGAAAACACCGAGCGCAGCGGCCAGTGCAACCATGGCCGCCCGACCTGGACCCAGATGGGCCTGGACGACCTCGACAAACTGTTCTTGCGCGGCCGTTGATGAGTGCCTTGCCCCCCGCAATCTTCCTGATGGGCCCCACGGCCGCCGGCAAGACCGACCTGGCCATCGAGCTGACCAAGGTCTTGCCGTGCGAGTTGATCAGTGTCGACTCTGCACTGGTTTACCGGGACATGGACATCGGCACTGCCAAACCTTCAAAAGAGCTGCTGGCCCAGTATCCGCACCGGTTGATCGACATTATTGATCCCAGCGAGAGCTATTCGGCGGCGGATTTTCGCATCGATGCGCTGGCCGCCATGGCCGATATCACCGCGCGGGGCAAGATTCCGCTGCTGGTCGGCGGCACGATGCTCTACTACAAGGCCTTGCAGGAAGGTCTGGCTGATATGCCGCCAGCTGATCCACAGGTGCGCGCCGAACTTGAAGAAGAGGCTGCGCGCCTTGGCTGGCAGGCCTTGCACGATCAGTTGGCCATTGTGGATCCGGTTTCCGCCGCGCGAATTCATCCCAATGACCCCCAGCGCCTGACGCGAGCGTTGGAAGTCTGGCGGGTCAGTGGCCAGACCATGACTGAACACAGGCTGAAACAAACTGCGCAAAGTGCTGAAGCAGGCGCCTCGGGACACTCACAATTGCCCTATACTGTGGCGAATCTGGCCATCGCTCCGACGGATCGCCAGGTGCTGCATGAACGAATTGCACAAAGATTCACAATTATGTTGGAACAGGGGTTTGTGGAGGAGGTCGTAGCACTGCGTTCAAGAGGTGACCTGCATCCAGGGCTGCCTTCGATACGTGCTGTAGGCTACCGCCAAGTCTGGGATCATCTGGATGGCAAGCTGACGTCAGCCGAAATGCAGGAGCGCGGCATCATTGCCACGCGCCAATTGGCGAAGCGTCAGTTCACCTGGTTGCGCAGTTGGAGCGATTTGCACTGGCTGGACAGCCTGGACAGCGACAATCTGTCACGCGCCTTGAAATACTTGGGAACGGTCTCCATATTGAGCTGAGTCCTTGCAATTGCCGTCTATCCTTGGGGGTGTGACGGCCATGAGCTATCTATTTTCCGATTTTTATTATTGATCCTTAAAGGAGTGCGGCACATGTCAAAAGGGCATTCGCTACAAGACCCTTACTTGAATACTTTACGTAAAGAGAAAGTTGGGGTTTCCATCTATCTGGTCAACGGTATCAAGCTGCAAGGTACGATCGAGTCGTTCGACCAGTTCGTGATCCTGCTGAAAAACACCGTAAGCCAAATGGTTTACAAGCACGCTATCTCGACCGTAGTGCCGGTTCGTCCAATTCGTCTGCCTAGCGCAACCGAAGAACAGGGTGACGCCGAGCCTGCACCAGGTAACGCCTGATAGGAGTCTCCTTTGTTCTTTGAGCGCCACGGTGGTGGTGAGCGAGTAATCCTCGTTCACTTGGATGGACAGGACCCTGAGGCGCGCGAAGATCCGCAGGAGTTTCAGGAGTTGGCAAATTCGGCCGGCGCCGAGACCGTCGCGTTTTTTAACGTGCCGCGTCATCGGCCAACCGCCAAATTCCTGATCGGCAGCGGCAAGGTCGAGGAGCTGCGCGACCTGGTCCACGCCGAAAAGGCCGATCTGGTGATTTTCAATCACATCCTCACGCCCAGTCAGGAACGTAACCTCGAACGAGTTTTCGAGTGTCGCGTGATCGACCGCACGGGTCTGATTCTCGATATTTTCGCTCAACGCGCCCGTACCCATGAAGGCAAGCTCCAGGTAGAACTGGCCCAGCTTGACCACATGAGCACCCGGCTGGTTCGTGGCTGGACTCACCTTGAGCGCCAGGGTGGCGGCATCGGCATGCGCGGCCCGGGTGAAACCCAGCTGGAAACCGACCGGCGTCTGCTGCGGGTGCGCCTGCGACAGATCAAGGGCCGCCTGGAGAAGGTGCGCAGCCAGCGCGAACAATCGCGACGTGGCCGTATGCGTGCGGATATCCCGACCGTTTCCCTGGTGGGCTATACCAACGCCGGCAAATCCACACTCTTCAACAACGTGACGAAATCGGACGTGTACGCGGCCGACCAACTGTTCGCGACCCTCGACCCGACCTTGCGCCGTCTGGAACTGGACGACCTGGGGCCGATTGTCCTGGCCGATACCGTGGGTTTCATTCGTCACTTGCCCCACAAGCTGGTCGAGGCATTTCGGTCTACGCTCGAAGAGTCGAGCAATTCCGACCTGCTGTTGCACGTGATCGATGCGGCCGAACCGGATCGCATGTTGCAGATTGAACAGGTCATGGTGGTGCTGGGCGAGATTGGTGCCCAGGACTTGCCGATCCTCGAGGTCTATAACAAACTCGATTTGCTTGAAGGCGTTGAGCCACAAATCCAGCGCGACGAAAACGGCAAACCCCAGCGGGTCTGGCTGTCGGCGCGTGATGGCAGTGGCCTGGAATTGCTTGAACAAGCCATTGCCGAGCTGTTGGGCAGCGATTTGTTCGTCGGCACCTTGCGCTTGCCGCAGCGTTTTGCTCGACTGCGTGCACAGTTTTTCGAGCTGGGCGCGGTACAGAAAGAAGAACACGACGAAGAAGGTGTCAGCTTGCTGGCCGTTCGATTGCCGCGCTCGGAGCTGAATCGGCTGGTCAGCCGTGAAGGCGTTGTGCCGACAGAGTTCATCGAACAACACACTTTGCAATAAAAGCCTGAGAAAGCGGTTGTGCCGCTGTGACAGGCATTCTGTAGCATTGGTCGGCGCGCCGTGGGTGCGTCTTTGCTTTATCAGATGGAGAGCGCTATGGCTTGGAATGAGCCGGGTGGCAACTCGAATAATCAGGATCCTTGGGGTGGTAAACGCCGCAATAATGGCGACCGCAAGGGGCCACCAGATCTCGACGAGGCCTTCCGAAAGCTGCAGGAAAGCCTGAATGGGTTGTTCGGTGGTGGAAAAAAACGTGGTGGTGACGAAGGCGGTCGTACGAGCAAGGGCGGTGGTTACGGCCTGCTCGGCATCGGCCTCGTCGTGCTGGCGGCCGTCTGGCTGTACAGCGCCGTCTATGTGGTGGACGAGCAGGAGCAAGCCGTGGTGCTGCGCTTCGGCAAGTACTACGAGACTGTCGGCCCTGGCCTGAACATCTACTTCCCGCCGATCGACAAGAAGTACATGGAAAACGTCACGCGTGAGCGTGCCTACACCAAGCAGGGCCAGATGCTGACCGAAGACGAGAACATCGTCGAAGTGCCGCTGACCGTGCAGTACAAGATCAGCAACCTGCAGGACTTCGTGCTGAACGTCGACCAGCCGGAAATCAGCCTGCAACATGCGACCGAAAGCGCCCTGCGCCATGTGGTGGGTTCCACCGCAATGGACCAGGTGCTGACTGAAGGCCGTGAATTGATGGCCAGCGAAATCAAGGAGCGCCTGCAACGGTTCCTCGACACGTACCGCACCGGTATCACCGTGACCCAGGTCAACGTACAGAGCGCAGCGGCACCGCGTGAAGTGCAGGAAGCCTTCGATGACGTGATCCGTGCCCGTGAAGACGAGCAGCGTTCGCGCAACCAGGCTGAAACCTACGCCAACGGCGTGGTGCCGGAAGCCCGTGGCCAGGCCCAGCGCATCCTTGAGGATGCCAACGGTTACCGCGACGAAGTGGTCTCCCGCGCCAAGGGTGAGGCAGATCGTTTCACCAAGCTGGTGGCCGAGTACCGCAAGGCACCGGAAGTCACTCGTGAGCGTCTGTACCTGGACACCATGCAGGAAGTCTTCAGCAACACCAGCAAGGTTCTCGTGACCGGCAGCAAGGGCGGGCAGAACAATCTGCTGTACCTGCCGCTGGACAAGATGATCGAAGGTGGTCGTAGCAGCACCAGCGCACCGGCTACCGGTTCCAATGCTGCTGCCAACGAAGCGAGCGCCCGTGCGGCCGCTGACCTGCTGCAACAGCAAACACGTACCAGGGAGAGTCGTTGATGAGCAATAAATCGCTGACCGCCCTGATTGTGGGCGTCGTCGTGGTCATCGCTGCCTGGAACTGCTTCTATATCGTGTCTCAGACCGAGCGCGCGGTGTTGCTGCAATTCGGTCGCGTGGTCCAGGCGGATGTCCAGCCGGGCCTGCATGTGAAAGTCCCCTACGTCAACCAGGTGCGCAAGTTCGACGGCCGCCTGATGACCCTGGATGCACCGACACAACGCTTCCTGACCCTGGAAAAGAAAGCTGTGATGGTTGACGCCTACGCCAAGTGGCGCGTCAAGGATGCCGAGCGCTTCTACACCGCGACCTCCGGCCTCAAGCAGATTGCTGACGAGCGTTTGTCGCGCCGTCTGGAATCGGGCCTGCGTGACCAGTTTGGTAAGCGCACCCTGCACGAGGTGGTATCCGGTGAACGTGACGCGCTGATGGCGGACATCACGCGTTCGTTGAATGCGATGGCGGAAAAAGAACTGGGCATCGAGGTGATCGATGTTCGGGTCAAGGCCATCGACCTTCCGAAGGAAGTGAACCGCAGCGTGTTCGAGCGTATGAGCACCGAGCGTGAGCGCGAGGCTCGTGAGCACCGCGCCAAGGGTAACGAACTGGCAGAAGGGATCCGCGCGGATGCCGACCGTCAGCGTCGCGTACTGTTGGCTGAAGCCTATCGCGAGTCTGAAGAGGCCCGTGGTGATGGTGATGCTCAAGCCGCTTCGATCTACGCCAAGGCCTATGGCCAGGACCAGGAGTTCTACGCGTTCTACCGTAGCCTGCGCGCCTACCGTGAAAGCTTTGCGAACAAAACCGACGTCATGGTGCTGGACCCAAGTAGCGATTTCTTCCGCTACTTGGAAAAATCCAAGTAACCCGCATGTAGTCTGAGAATCGCTCCGTCGGGCGGCTAAAATTCCGGGCGGGGTGATCCTTTCAGAAAACGGGTGTATGATGCGGCAGCCGGGAAATTCCCGGCTTTTTTGCGTCTGCATGTTTGATTGTGGTTTTGCTCCGCAGGCGCCACAGGTTTTTCGAGGAAAGTGCCCGACGAGGCCGATTGTTGGTCGTTCGTCACGTCGCTCTTGCGCGTGGTTTATGCAGGGGCCGGGTATTTTCTGCTTCACTCAAGGCTCGCCCGAGGGCTGGCCGCCCGGATCATAGGGGAATGGCGTAATGGCAACGGTAGACCGCTGGCTGCTGCCAGATGGCATCGAAGAAGTACTGCCACCAGAAGCTGCGCGCATTGAAATCGCGCGCCGCCAGGTGTTGGATCTGTTCCAGAGCTGGGGTTACGAGTTTGTCGTGACTCCGCATATCGAGTACCTGGAATCCCTGCTGACCGGCGCGGGCCAGGACCTGGATCTGCGCACCTTCAAGGTCATCGACCCGCAATCGGGCCGGCAAATGGGCTTTCGTGCCGACATCACGCCGCAAGTAGCGCGCATTGATGCGCACACCCTGCGTCGCGAAGGGCCAAGCCGCCTGTGCTACGCCGGCAGCGTGCTGCATGCGCAACCGCGTGCGTTGTCGTCGTCCCGCAGCCCGATCCAGTTGGGCGCCGAGTTGTACGGTGATGCCAGCCCGAGCAGCGACGTGGAAGTCATCAGCCTGATGCTGGCCATGTTGCAGCTGGCCGATGTGCCGGATGTGCACATGGACCTTGGGCATGTCGGTATCTACCGCGGCCTGGCCCGTGCGGCCGGCTTGTCGGGTGAAGTGGAACAACAGTTGTTCGATGCCTTGCAGCGCAAGGCCATCGATGAAGTGATTGCCCTGACGGCGGGCGTGCCTGCCGACCTGGCCGGCATGCTGCGTGCGCTGGTGGATCTGTGTGGCGGCCGTGAAGTACTGACCGCCGCCCGTGATCGCCTGGCGAATGCGCCGGCTGATGTATTGGCGGCCCTGGACGATGTGCTGGCGATTGCCGAGCAGTTGTCTGCGCGCTTCCCGCAGTTGCCGCTGTATTTTGATTTGGGTGAGTTGCGCGGCTACCACTACCACACCGGTGTGGTGTTCGCGGTGTTTGTCCCGGGTGTTGGCCAGGCCATCGCCCAGGGCGGTCGTTACGACGATATCGGCGCCGACTTCGGTCGCGCTCGTCCGGCGACCGGTTTTTCCACCGATTTGAAAACCCTGGTGACCCTGGGGCGTGCTGAGGTCGAACTGCCGTCTGGCGGTATCTGGATGCCCGACAGTACGGACGCAGCACTCTGGCAGCAGGTTTGCCAGTTGCGCAGTGAGGGTCAGCGTGTGGTCCAGGCCTTGCCTGGGCAGCCATTGGCCGCCGCCCGTGAAGCGGACTGCGACCGGCAATTGATTCAGCAGAACGGGCTTTGGCAAGTTTCGCCACTGGCTTCTTGAGTTTTCCTGCCGGCCACTGCCGGCACCAAGTTTGCGCGAATGAGGACAAGTGTTATGGGTAAGAATGTCGTAGTCCTGGGCACCCAATGGGGTGATGAGGGCAAAGGCAAGATCGTTGATCTGCTGACCGAACATGCTGCCGCCGTAGTGCGCTACCAAGGTGGCCACAACGCTGGCCACACCCTGGTCATCGATGGCGAAAAAACCGTCTTGCACCTGATCCCGTCGGGTGTACTGCGCGAAGGCGTGCAGTGCCTGATCGGCAACGGCGTGGTGGTTGCACCTGACGCCCTGTTGCGCGAGATCACCAAGCTGGAAGAGAAAGGCGTGCCAGTGCGCGAGCGCCTGCGTATCAGCCCTTCCTGCCCGCTGATCCTGTCCTTCCACGTTGCGCTGGACCAGGCCCGTGAAAAGGCCCGTGGCGAGCTGAAGATCGGCACGACCGGTCGCGGCATCGGCCCAGCCTACGAAGACAAGGTTGCACGTCGTGGCCTGCGTGTGGGCGACCTGCTCAACATGCCGCGCTTTGAAGACAAGCTGCGTGAACTGGTGGATTACCACAACTTCATGCTGGTGGGTTACTACAAAGAGCCGGCCATCGAGTTTGAAAAGACCCTGGCCGAGTGCAAGGAATACGCCGAGCTGCTCAAGCCGCTGATGCTGGACGTGACTGCCGAGCTGCACGACCTGCGTCGCGCCGGCAAAGACATCATGTTCGAAGGCGCCCAGGGCTCGTTGCTGGACATCGACCACGGCACCTACCCGTACGTCACCAGTTCCAACACCACCGCTGGCGGCGTTGCGACGGGTTCGGGCGTTGGCCCGATGTTCCTGGACTACATCCTCGGCATCACCAAGGCATACACCACGCGTGTAGGTTCGGGTCCATTCCCGACTGAACTGTTCGACGACGTCGGCGCGCACCTGGCCAAACAAGGCCACGAGTTCGGCGCGACGACCGGCCGTGCCCGCCGTTGTGGCTGGTTCGACGCCGTTATCCTGCGTCGCGCTATCGATGTGAACAGCATCTCGGGCATCTGCCTGACCAAGCTGGACGTACTCGACGGCCTGGAAACCATCAACATCTGCATCGGCTACAAGGATGCGGAAGGCAAGGACGTTGCCCCGACTGACGCGGACAGCTACGTAGGCCTGCAGCCTGTGTACGAAGAAGTGCCAGGCTGGACCGAATCGACCGTGGGCGCCAAGACCCTGGAAGAACTGCCAGCCAACGCCCGCGCTTACATCAAGCGCGTCGAAGAGCTGATCGGTGCGCCGATCGACATTATTTCGACGGGCCCGGACCGCAACGAGACCATCGTTCTGCGTCACCCGTTCGCTTAATAAGCTGTTGATGTAAAAAGCAAAGGGCTCCTTCGGGAGCCCTTTGTCGTTTCCGCCTGGTAAACGGCACGACCCTTGCTATGGTTCTTTCTTTCGCGGTGCTATCAAATTAATGGCACCCGTGGTGGAGGGATTCCCAGTGTCTGCCGTTCTCTCATTGTTACAAAGCCGGCTGTTGCGGCCGGTGTTCGTTACCCTAGGTATCGCTCTTTTGGTGCAAGTACTGGTGGCCGTCGCCCTGACGCGAAGCACCGTCACTGCATTGGAAGCTGATTTGGGCAATCGCCTGGGCGTCGACAGCCAGAAACTGTCCGGCGAGTTGGCGCAAGCCGGCAAGGAAGTGACATCCAGCCTGGACAGTCTGTCTTCCAGCACGCGCCAGCGTCTGACGGCGGGGCTGTCCACGCGCCTGCAGGAAGAGCAGAAGCAACTGCGTGCGACCCTGGAAAAAGACCTGCAGGACTCTGCCAATGACATGGCGCAACTGCTCGCCTCGGTGGCGCCGCGCGCCATGTGGGACAGCGACGTGCCGACGCTGTCTGAGTTTGCCCGCAGAGCCCAGCGCAATCCCAACGTGTTGTTTGTGGTGTATGACGACGCGGCTGGTGAGCACCTGACCCGTTACCTCAATCGTGAAAACCCGATCAACCAGGCGCTGCTGGAAAAGGGCAAGGGCGAACGTGCCCTGGATAAAGTGCTGGATGCGGCGAAGAATGATCCCTCGGTGTTCTACGTCGAAGCGTCCATCAGCCCCAATGGCGTAGAGATCGGCAAGGTCCGCATGGGGGTTTCGACTGCCTCGGTCGAGGCTGACCTGGCCGCGCTGGACAAGCGTTTTGCTGCACTGATTGCCAGCGGTGACCAGTTGGTGGGCGACAGCCTCAAGGGTGCCGCGGCTGACAGCGCGGCGGCCATGGGCGCGCGTTTGCAGTCGGCGCAAGCCACCGCCACCCAGATGACCGCCAATACCACCAGCACCGTGCAAGAGGCGGCGGGCACCTTGCGCTGGCGCATCGGCATGGGCCTGGCGGTGGTAGGTTTTGGTGTATTGCTGTTGATTGCTGTAGTGCTCGGCCGTCGGGTGGTCAATCGCCTGAAGCTGCTGATTGCAGCGATGGACGATTTGGCGGCAGGCGAGGGCGACCTGACCAAGCGTGTGCAGATCAACAGCCGGGACGAAATCGGCGACATGGCCTCGGCGGTCAATCGCTTTGTGGATAAATTGCAGCCGATCGTGCGTGAAGCCGGTGATGTGGCCCAGCGTACCGGCGTGGAAATCGGCGCGATGACCCTGCGCAATGCGGGTGCCGATGCGGCCGCCGGCTTGCAGCGTGATGAGGTTGCCGAAAGCCTGCGGGCGCTGTCGCAAATGGCGGATGAGGCCCAGGCGGAAAGCCATGCGATGCAGGCGGCCTTGCAGCAGGTGGTGGATATTCGCCAGGCGACTGATGAAAATTCCCGCACTTCAGCCGAAGTCGGCAGCTTGATCGAGGCGTTGGCGGGGCAGGTGCAGGCCGGTTCCAAGGTGATCGAGCGGCTGGCGCAGCAGAGCGAGCAGATCGAGGTGGTGTTGACGGTGATCCACGGGATTGCCGAGCAGACCAACCTGCTGGCGCTCAACGCGGCTATTGAGGCGGCGCGAGCCGGTGAGACCGGGCGCGGCTTTGCGGTCGTGGCGGACGAGGTTCGCGCCCTGGCCAGTAAAACCCAGAGTTCTACCGGCGACATCCAGGCCCACATCGTGGCCTTGCAGCAAGGCGCCCGTGAGGCTGTGGAAACCATCGGCAAGGCCGGGCGCCAGGCCAGCGAAGGTTTGCTGGTATTACGCGACAGCGTGCGCCTGCAGCAGTCGGTGCAGGCCTCGGTGGAGCAGGTGCATGCAGCGATTGGCCTGGCGACGCGGGCGGCTGAGCATCAGGCGCAGGGTGCGCATGCGGTGCGTGGGCGAGTCGAGATCATTCATGCCCAGGCTGAGCGAGCGGCGCAGGCGGTGGTAGAGACTACAGCCAGTGGCAAAGTGCTGGATGGGTTGGCTGCGCAGTTGAAGGCGAGCTTGGGGCAGTTCCGGGCTTGATGTCGCCTGGTGCGGCCCTTTCGCGAGCAAGCCCGCTCCCACATTCGACCGAGTTCCACTTCTGGAATGCGAGCAAATGTGGGAGCGGGCTTGCTCGCGAAAGCTATTTCAGCGGCTCAGGTACATCCGCGTCGTAAGCAAATACACCGGCAGTCCCGACACCAAAATCAACAATGCCGCATAGGGCGCCGCTGCCGCGAATTCCACATTCGAGGTGTGCGCCCACACGGCAGTTGCCAAGGTGTTCAGCCCGGTAGGGCTAAGCAGCAACGTCGCCGTCAATTCCTTCATCGCATCCAGGAACACCAGCGCAAACGCCGCCCCCAATGCCGGGAAAATAATCGGCAGCGTCACCCGGCAAAACGCACTGAACGAAGACGCGCCCAGCGTTCTCGCCGCCTCTTCCAGCTGTGGTGCTGCCTTGTTCAGCGCCGTGCGGATCGGCGCCTGGGCCAGGGGCAAAAACAGCAGCGCATAAGCGATCAGCAGCAACGCCGACGTTTGATACAGCGCCGGCACGTAATGCAGGGCGAAATACACCAGTGTCAGCGCAATCACCAGGCCGGGCAGGGCGTGCAGCAGGTACGGCAGGCGTTCCGCCCACAGTGCGAGCTGGCCCTTGTAGCGCACCACCAGCAAGCCCACCGGCACGGCAAACAACAGGCAAAGCGCGGCGCCACCCAGGGACAGCGCCAGCGAAGAAAGCAGCGCCTCGCTGATCTCGGCTATCGGAAATGCCGCCGAACTGCCCACTGCCAGCCAATAACCGAGCATGCCCAGTGGAATGCCGCTGCCGATGATCGCCAGGAGCAGGCAATACAGCTGCCCCAGCGCCGCCCATTTGCCGAGTCGAACCTGTTCGGCATGCCGCGCCGCGCCCTGGCCGGTACGCACGTGCCGGCCCTTGCCGCGCACCCGCAGCTCCAGCCAGAGCAGCGTCAGGCACATCACCAGCAGCACCGCCGAAAGCATCGCCGCATTGGCGTTGCTGAACTCCAGCTCGAATTGCTGGTAGATTGCGGTGGTAAACGTCTGCAAGCCGATGATCGACAGGGCGCCGAACTCCACCAGCATATGCAGGGCAATCAACAGTGCCCCGGCCAGCAGTGACGGCCACAGTAAAGGCAAGGTGATGCGAAAGAACACGCCCCAGCGATTCAGACCAAGGGTGCGGGCCGATTCTTCCAGGGATGGATCAAGATTGCGCAGGGTTGCCGCCACCGGCAGAAACACCAGTGGGTATTTGGACAGGGTCATCACCAGGATCGCTCCGCCCAACCCTTCAAAGTTGGCGCTTAACGAAACCCAGGTAAAGCTGCTGACAAACGCTGGCACCGCGAACGGCAGGCACAGGATCACTCCCCAGATCCGCCGCCCCGGCAGGTTGCTGCGTTCCAGCAGCCAGGCCAGGGACAAGCCGATCACGCCGCAGGCCACGGTGACGCCGACCATCAGCGCCAGGGTGTTGCGCAGCAACCCGAATACATAGGGCCGCCACAGCAAATGCACCGCTTCGGCCCATCCTGCCTGCCAGGCCTTGAGGCCGACATACGCCAGCGGCAACAGGCTCAGGCCTACCAGCAGCAGGACTGGTAGCAGCAACCAGATCGAAGGGCGTTTGCGTCTCGGCGTAAAACCCCCGCGCAAGGCGGGGGCGGGGAGCGATGGGTTCATCAGTTCAAGCCAACGTCACGTTCCAGTTCCAGGGCTTCTTCGGCGTTGCCCAGGTCGGCAGGGGTGACTTTCGGCGGTTGCAGCTCGCTGAAAGGCTTGAGGCCGCGGTTGGATTCCATGCCCTTGCGCAGCGGGTATTCGGCGGAAGTGTTGGTGATCACCCGCTGGCCTTCTTCGCTGGCCATGAATGCCAGCAGTTGCTGGGCTTCCTTTGGATGCTTGCTGGATTTCAGTGCAGCCGCGGCAGACACGGTGATCAGGCCACCGGCATCGCCGTTGGTGAAGTAGTGCAGCTGCGAATCCAGGTTGGTTTTTTCTTTCTTCAGGGCGAACCAGTAGTAGTTGTTCACCAGCACGGTGGCGACTTCGCCATTTTCCACGGCCTTGAGCGCAACCATGTTGTTGCTGTAGACCTTGCCGAAAGCGCGCAGGCCGGTCAGCCACTCTTCAGCCGCTTCGCGACCGTGCAGCTTGATGATCGCTACGGCTTGTTCCTGGAACGCGCCGCTGGTGGGCACGAAACCGACCTTGCCTTGCCACTCGGGCCCGGCGAAATCCAGTACCGACTTGGGCAGGTCTTTTTCGGCGATCAGCTTCGGGTTGAAGGCCACGACGCGGGTGCGTGCGGTCACGCCCATCCAGGCGCCGTTGGCGGCCACGTATTCCTTCGGCAGGACGTCGAGGGTGCTGGCGTCGATGGTTGCCAGCAGGCCTTGCTCGCCGAGTTTATTCAGCGGCGGCGATTCTTCGGTGTAGATCACGTCGGCAGGGGAGCGGTCACCTTCTTCGACGACCTGGCTGGCCAGCTGGTTGCTGCTGCCCTTGCGCACATTGACGTGGATGCCGGTCTTGGCTTCGAAGGCCTTGGCAAGTTCATCGCCGACCTCCTTGTGTTGGCCGTTGTACAAGGTCAGTGCAACCTTGTCGGCAGAATAGGCAGCGGGCGAGAGCAGGGTCAGGCCGAGCAGAGTGATGGTCAGGCCACGCAGAAGGGATGTCTTGAGACGGGTATCGCGGATCATCATCCGGGGTTTTCCTCACTTGAGTGCAACAAATCCTTACAAGGATAAACGATAAAACTTCTCAAGTGCGGACGAGGGGGGAAATCACCGGTCAGGTTTTCAAACCCCGGAAACGAAAAAACCCGCTTTCGCGGGTTTGATCTGAATTTGGTGCCCAGGAGAAGACTCGAACTTCCACGACCTTGCGATCACCAGCACCTGAAGCTGGCGTGTCTACCAATTTCACCACCTGGGCATTATCAACGCTTGCGCTGTTGATGGAGCGAACTATACGGAGGGCTTTTTGATCTGTAAACCCCTGATTCAAAAATATAAATCAAGATTCTTGTTAAAAATCAAAGGCCTGAAACGCAAAAACCCGCTTTCGCGGGTTTTTGGAGACTCAAGGCATAACCTTGAGTTTGAAATTGGTGCCCAGGAGAAGACTCGAACTTCCACGACCTTGCGATCACCAGCACCTGAAGCTGGCGTGTCTACCAATTTCACCACCTGGGCAGCATCAACAACGTTGCCGTCGTCGATGGCGCGCACTATACGGAGGCTATTTTGAGCTGTAAAGCCCTGCCATGAAAAAAGTCTGGAATATTTCGCCGACGGTCGCGCAAGGTGCATTCCAAGGGCTACAAAGTGCTTTTACGGGCTTGTTGACACCTGAAATTTCCCGTTTCAATACGCGTATGCCAAACTAACCCGCATATAGACAAGGTGAAAACTCTCTAATGGCCGATTGGCAGTCCCTCGATCCCGAGGCCGCTCGTGAAGCGGAAAAATATGAAAACCCCATTCCTAGCCGCGAACTGATCCTGGCGCACCTCGCCGATCGGGGTTCGCCTGCTAGCCGCGAGCAGCTGGTTGAAGAATTCGGTCTGACCACCGAAGACCAACTCGAGGCCCTGCGTCGTCGCCTGCGCGCCATGGAGCGCGATGCCCAGTTGATCTACACCCGCCGCGGCACCTACGCGCCGGTGGACAAGCTCGACCTGATCCTCGGCCGCATCGCCGGCCACCGTGACGGTTTCGGCTTCCTGATCCCGGACGATGGCAGCGACGACCTGTTCATGAGCCCTGCGCAAATGCGCCTGGTGTTCGATGGCGACCGTGCCCTGGCCCGCGTTTCCGGCCTCGACCGTCGCGGTCGCCGTGAAGGCGTGATCGTCGAAGTGGTGTCCCGTGCCCACGAGTCCATCGTCGGCCGTTACTTCGAAGAAGGCGGCATCGGCTTCGTGGTGCCGGATAACCCCAAGGTCCAGCAGGAAGTGCTGATCACTCCGGGGCGCAATGGCGCCGCGAAAGTGGGCCAGTTCGTCGAGGTGAAAATCACCCACTGGCCCACTGCGCGCTTCCAGCCACAGGGCGATATCGTTGAAGTGGTCGGCAACTACATGGCGCCGGGCATGGAGATCGATGTTGCGCTGCGCACCTACGATATCCCTCACGTCTGGCCTGAGGCTGTGCTCAAAGAAGCCGCCAAGCTCAAGCCGGAAGTCGAAGAAAAAGACAAAGAGAAGCGCATCGACCTGCGTCATCTGCCGTTCGTCACCATTGACGGCGAAGATGCCCGCGACTTCGACGATGCGGTCTACTGCGAAGCCAAGCCTGGCAAACTGCGCCTGTTCTCCGGCGGCTGGAAGTTGTTCGTCGCGATTGCCGACGTGTCCAGCTACGTGAAGATCGGTTCGGCCCTGGACAACGAAGCCCAGGTGCGCGGCAACTCGGTGTACTTCCCCGAGCGCGTCATCCCTATGCTGCCTGAGCAGCTGTCCAACGGCCTGTGCTCCCTGAACCCGAAAGTCGACCGTTTGGCCATGGTGTGCGAGATGACCATCTCGAAAACCGGCGAAATGACCGACTACCAGTTCTACGAAGCGGTGATTCACTCCCAGGCGCGCCTGACCTACAACAAGGTCAGCACCATCCTGGAACAGCCGAAAACCAGCGAAGCCAAGGCCCTGCGCGGTGAGTACGGGCATGTCGTGCCGCATCTCAAGCAGCTCTACGCGCTGTACAAGGTGCTGTTGGGCGCTCGTCACGTGCGTGGCGCGATCGACTTTGAAACTCAGGAAACCCGGATTGTCTTCGGTTCTGAGCGCAAGATCGCCGCAATCACCCCGACCACGCGCAACGATGCTCACAAGCTGATCGAGGAATGCATGCTGGCGGCCAACGTGGCCACCGCAGAGTTCCTCAAAAAGCACGAGATTCCTGCGTTGTACCGGGTGCACGACGGCCCGCCGCCGGAGCGTCTGGAGAAGCTGCGCGCGTTCCTCGGTGAGCTCGGCCTGTCCCTGCACAAAGGCAAGGACGGCCCGACGCCGAAGGACTACCAGGCTCTGCTCGCGAGCATCAAGGACCGTCCGGATTACCACGTGATCCAGACCGTCATGCTGCGCTCCCTGAGCCAGGCGGTGTACAGCGCCGATAACCAGGGCCACTTTGGCCTGAATTACGAAGCGTACACCCACTTCACCTCGCCGATTCGTCGTTACCCGGACTTGCTCACGCACCGGGCGATCCGCAGCGTGATCCATTCCAAGCAGAACACCCCGCACGTCAAGCGTGCTGGTGCCATGACCATTCCGAAGGCACGGATCTATCCGTACGACGAAGCGGCGCTGGAACAGTTGGGCGAGCAGTGCTCCATGAGCGAGCGCCGTGCCGACGAAGCCACCCGCGACGTAGTGAACTGGCTCAAGTGCGAGTTCATGAAAGACCGCGTGGGCGAGTCGTTCCCGGGCGTGATCACTGCCGTGACCGGTTTTGGTTTGTTCGTCGAGCTGACCGACATCTACGTCGAGGGCCTGGTGCATGTCACCGCCTTGCCGGGCGACTACTACCACTTCGACCCTGTGCATCACCGCCTGGCGGGCGAGCGCACCGGTCGCAGCTTCCGTCTGGGCGATACCGTGGAAGTGCAGGTCATGCGCGTCGACCTCGACGAGCGCAAGATCGATTTCGGTATGCCTGACAAGCCGGCTGAACCGACTGGCCGTAAAAAACGTGGCGGCGAAACTGCAGCCCCGGCTAGCAAAGGCAAAGGCGCTCCTGCGAAAGCAGCGGTCGCCGAGCCTGCGCCAGCCAAGCCTGCGCGTCGTTCGTCTGCCAAGGACAAGGCCCCCGAAGCCTACCGCCCTAGCGATGCCGCGGCGAAAAACGCCGAGCTGCGCAAGAGCCGCGAGTTGAAGCAGCAGTTGCTCAACGAAGCCAAAAGCGGTGGTAAAGCGGCGTCTGGGGGAAAGTCCCGCGAGGCGGAAAAGCCGTCGAGCAAGCCGAGTAAACACCGTAAAGGCCCGCCAAAAGCGGGTTCGGCCCCCGCGAAAAGCGGCGGGTCGCGCAAACCTAAGGCCAAGTCATGAGTCTGGAAAAAATCTACGGCGTGCACGCCGTAGAAGCATTGCTGCGTCACCACCCGAAACGCGTCAAGCAGGTGTGGTTGGCAGAAGGCCGCAGTGAGCCGCGTGTTCAAGCGCTGGTCGAACTGGCCAATCAGAACAAAGTTGCCATCGGCCAGGCCGAGCGGCGCGAGATGGACGTCTGGGTCGAAGGCGTTCACCAGGGCGTGGTAGCCGACGTCAGTCCAAGCCAGGTCTGGGGCGAAGCGATGCTCGACGAGCTGCTCGACCGCACCGAAGGCGCACCGCTGTTGCTGGTGCTCGACGGCGTGACCGATCCGCACAACCTCGGCGCCTGCCTGCGTTCGGCGGATGCTGCCGGTGCGTTGGCGGTGATCGTGCCTAAAGACAAGTCGGCAACCTTGACGCCTGTCGTGCGTAAAGTCGCCTGCGGTGCGGCGGAAGTGATTCCGTTGGTGGCCGTGACCAACCTGGCGCGCACCCTGGAGAAACTCCAGCAGCGCGGCCTGTGGGTCGTGGGTACGGCGGGGGAGGCTGAGGTCAGCATTTATGACCAGGACCTCACCGGCCCGACCATCCTGATCATGGGGGCCGAAGGCAAGGGCATGCGCCGCCTGACCCGCGAGCATTGCGATTACCTGGTGCACCTGCCGATGGCCGGTAGCGTCAGCAGCCTCAACGTTTCAGTCGCAACGGGCGTCTGCCTGTTCGAAGCCCAGCGCCAGCGTGGCGCCAAGGCTAAAGCCAAGAAATAACCAAGTCTGGCGCAGGTCAAAATGTGGGAGGGGGCTTGCTCCCGAATACGGTGTATCAGTCAGTGCATTTGGTGACTGGCACATCGCTTTCGGGAGCAAGCCCCCTCCCACATTTGTTTTTGTGGTGTATGGGGGCTGTTCAAATAATCACCAATCACCTTGCACCCTTTCTCCCCCTTCTCTACAATTGCGCCCCTTGCCTTCATGGCAGGCACGCATGTGCCTCCCTTCGGCAAGATCCATAAGTGTCATTCACTCCTTGTCTGACCGTTTTTGAGCGGCAGGCTACAACCCGTAAGGAGCATTCATGCGTCATTACGAAATCATCTTTTTGGTCCACCCGGATCAAAGCGAGCAAGTCGGCGGCATGGTAGAGCGTTACACCAAGCTGATCGAAGAAGACGGCGGCAAAATCCACCGTCTGGAAGATTGGGGCCGTCGTCAACTGGCCTACGCAATCAACAATGTTCACAAGGCTCACTACGTGATGCTGAACGTTGAGTGCACTGGCAAGGCCCTGGCCGAGCTGGAAGACAACTTCCGCTACAACGATGCAGTGATCCGTAACCTGGTCATCCGTCGCGAAGAAGCCGTTACCGGCCAATCCGAGATGCTCAAGGCTGAAGAAAACCGCAGTGAGCGCCGTGAGCGTCGCGACCGTCCTGAGCACGAAGGCGCTGAAAGCGCTGATAGTGATGACAGCGACAACAGCGATAACGCTGACGAGTAATCCACGGACCTTTTAAGGAGCCTATCAAATGGCACGTTTCTTCCGTCGTCGTAAATTCTGCCGCTTCACCGCTGAAGACGTGAAGGAGATCGATTACAAAGATCTCAACACTCTGAAAGCCTACGTATCCGAGACCGGCAAAATTGTTCCAAGCCGCATCACCGGTACCAAAGCTCGTTATCAGCGTCAGCTGGCCACCGCTATCAAGCGCGCCCGCTTCCTGGCCCTGCTGGCCTACACCGACAGCCACGGCCGCTGAGACCGGGCAGTCGACAAGTAGTAAGGGATTGAATGCATGCGCGCCTTAGCTGAGTTCATCATGCGCGGTCGTGTGCAGGCCACTCTGGTAGTGGCTGGATGTGCAGCATTGCCGTTGTTGTATTGGTTGGGTGCTGCCGCGGGTTGCCTTGTGCTTCTGCGGCGCGGTTTGAAGGACGCCCTTGGCGTTCTTGCCCTGGGAATACTGCCGGCCTTGGTCTGGTGGTTGAAATTCGATGATCCACGGGTACTTCTGGTACTGCTCGGTTCATCGACCCTTGCGTTGGTTTTGCGCGCAAGTGAGTCCTGGGTCCGTACGCTGCTGGTCAGCGTGGCATTGGGGTTGGTGTATTCACTGGCGCTTGGCGCGGCTTTCCGCCCGCAAATCGAGGCGCTGGCGCAGGAGATCATCAAGATCCTGCCGCTGGCCCTCGGGGATCTCTACCAGCAGTTATCGGTAGAGGAGCGAGCGCGCTTTGCGTCAGTGGTTGCACCGATGCTTACCGGCCTGATAGCGGCACTGTTGCAGATTGTCAGCTTGCTGAGCCTGATTCTGGGGCGTTACTGGCAGGCGTTGTTGTATAACCCGGGTGGTTTTGGTCGCGAGTTTCGCAGTATCAGAATCCCCGCTGGACCGGCGATGTTGCTGCTGGCGTTCATGGTGGTCGGGCCGACTTTTGGCCTGGCGCTGTTGGTGCCGTTGTGCAGCGTACCGCTGGTATTCGCCGGCCTGTCCCTGATTCATGGGCTGGTGGCGCAAAAGCGACTGGGCAGATTCTGGCTGGTGGGGTTGTACGTGACGCTGTTGCTGTTCATGCAGCTGATCTATCCGTTACTCGTGGTCTTGGCCATTGTCGACGGCCTGATTGATTTTCGCGGTCGTCTGGCGCCGAAAGACGCCGATAACGCGAACGGTGAAGGTTAAAAGTTAGAGGATTTTCACATGCAACTGATCCTTCTGGAAAAAGTCGCCAACCTGGGCAACCTGGGCGACAAAGTGAACGTTAAGGCCGGCTACGGTCGTAACTACCTGCTGCCATACGGCAAAGCCACCGCTGCAACCGCTGCCAACCTGGCTGCGTTTGAAGAGCGTCGTGCTGAGCTGGAAAAAGCAGCAGCAGACAAAAAAGCTTCGGCCGAAACTCGCGCTGCCCAACTGGCTGAGCTGGAAGTGACTATCACTGCCACCGCCGGTGACGAAGGCAAGCTGTTCGGTTCGATCGGCACCCACGACATCGCTGATGCACTGACCGCCTCCGGCGTTGAAGTGCAGAAGAGCGAAGTTCGTCTGCCGAACGGCACCATCCGCAATGTTGGCGAATTCGATGTAGCCGTGCACCTGCACGCTGAAGTCGAAGCAACCGTACGCGTTGTTGTGGTAGCAGCTTAAGCAACACCTAACTGACTGGCACCTCGCGTGCCAGGCAGTTAACATCGGGCACGATCCTGTTCACAGGTCGTGCCTTTTGTTTTTCTGTAGCTCCTGATTCTCCAACTATTCCAAGTGGCCATGAACGATATCTCCGCTCCTGAGCAATATGACCTGCAAACCGCTGCCCTGAAGGTGCCGCCGCATTCCATCGAGGCCGAACAGGCCGTGCTCGGTGGCTTGATGCTGGACAACAACGCCTGGGAACGCGTGCTGGATCAAGTCTCGGACGGCGATTTCTACCGTCATGACCACCGCCTGATCTTCCGCGCCATTGCCAAGCTGGCCGACCAGAACTCACCGATCGACGTGGTGACCCTGGCCGAGCAGTTGGACAAGGAAGGCCAGACGTCCCAAGTGGGCGGCCTGGGTTACCTGGGCGAGCTGGCGAAAAACACGCCATCGGTCGCCAACATCAAGGCGTATGCGCAGATCGTCCGTGCGCGGGCCACGTTGCGCCAGTTGATCGGCATCGCCACCGAGATCGCCGACAGCGCGTTCAACCCGGAAGGCCGCACTGCCGAAGAGATTCTCGACGAAGCCGAACGGCAGATCTTCCAGATCGCCGAGGCCCGGCCGAAAACCGGCGGCCCGGTCAGCGTCAACGACTTGCTGACCAAGGCCATCGACCGTATCGACACCTTGTTCAACACCGACAACGCCATCACCGGCCTGTCCACCGGCTACACCGACCTCGACGGCATGACCAGCGGCCTGCAGCCAGCCGACTTGATCATCGTCGCCGGCCGTCCGTCCATGGGTAAAACCACCTTCGCCATGAACCTGGTGGAAAACGCCGTGTTGCGCAGCGACAAGGCCGTACTGGTTTACTCCCTGGAGATGCCAGGCGAATCGCTGATCATGCGTATGTTGTCGTCCCTGGGCCGCATCGACCAGACCAAGGTGCGTGCCGGCCGCCTGGAAGACGACGACTGGCCGCGGCTGACCTCGGCGGTCAACCTGCTAAACGATCGCAAGCTGTTTATCGATGACACCGCGGGCATCAGCCCGTCGGAAATGCGCGCGCGTACCCGACGCCTGGTGCGTGAGCACGGCGATATTGCCCTGATCATGATCGACTACCTGCAGTTGATGCAGATCCCGGGCTCCAGCGGTGACAGCCGGACCAACGAGATTTCCGAGATTTCCCGCTCGTTGAAAGCCCTGGCCAAGGAATTCAACTGCCCGGTGGTTGCCCTGTCGCAGCTCAACCGATCTCTTGAGCAGCGTCCGAACAAACGCCCGATCAACTCCGACTTGCGGGAATCCGGAGCGATCGAGCAGGATGCTGACGTGATCATGTTCGTATACCGGGACGAGGTGTATCACCCGGAGACCGAGCATAAAGGCATCGCTGAAATCATTATCGGTAAACAGCGTAACGGGCCAATCGGCACCACGCGCCTGGCCTTCATCGGTAAATACACCCGCTTCGAGAACCTGGCGCCGGGCAGCTATAACTTCGAAGACGAGTAAAAGCGCTGCCCGCCAATTCCGACTGCAAAGGTCGGAATTGGTCAAATTTTGTGCTATATTCCGCGCCCGCGATTTTTCATCTCAACACCGGTCACCGTCATGCAAACAGCCAAGCCGTTATTTGACTATCCCAAGTACTGGGCCGAATGTTTCGGTCCTGCGCCATTCCTGCCGATGAGCAGGGAGGAGATGGATCAGCTTGGCTGGGATTCATGCGACATCATCATCGTCACCGGTGACGCGTACGTGGACCATCCGTCGTTCGGCATGGCAATCATCGGCCGGCTGCTGGAGTCCCAGGGCTTTCGCGTCGGGATCATTGCCCAGCCCAACTGGCAGTCCAAAGACGACTTCATGAAGCTCGGCGAGCCGAACCTGTTCTTCGGCGTCGCGGCCGGCAACATGGACTCGATGATCAACCGCTACACCGCCGACAAGAAAATCCGCTCCGATGACGCCTACACCCCAGGCGGCATGGCCGGCAAACGTCCGGACCGCGCGAGCCTGGTCTACAGCCAGCGCTGCAAGGAAGCCTACAAGCACGTGCCGATCGTGCTCGGCGGCATCGAAGCCTCCCTGCGCCGCATCGCCCACTACGACTACTGGCAGGACCGTGTACGCAACTCGATCCTGATCGACGCCTGCGCCGATATCCTGCTGTACGGCAACGCCGAGCGGGCCATCGTCGAAGTCGCCCAGCGCCTGTCGTGGGGCCACAAGATCGAAGACATCACCGACGTGCGCGGCACTGCGTTCATTCGCCGTGACACGCCTGAAGGCTGGTACGAGGTGGACTCCACCCGTATCGACCGTCCGGGCAAGATCGACAAGATCATCAACCCGTACGTGAATACCCAGGACACCCAGGCCTGCGCCATCGAGCAGGAAAAGGGCCCGGTGGAAGACCCGGAAGAGGCCAAGGTGGTACAGATCCTGGCCAGCCCACGCATGACCCGTGACAAGACCGTGATCCGTCTGCCGTCCGTGGAAAAAGTCCGTGGCGACTCGGTGCTGTATGCCCACGCCAACCGCGTGCTCCACCTGGAAACCAACCCGGGCAACGCCCGCGCGCTGGTACAGAAGCACGGCGAAGTGGATGTGTGGTTCAACCCGCCGCCCATTCCCATGACTACCGAAGAAATGGACTACGTGTTCGGCATGCCTTACGCCCGTGTTCCACACCCGGCGTACGGCAAGGAAAAGATCCCGGCCTACGACATGATCCGCTTCTCGGTGAACATCATGCGTGGCTGCTTCGGCGGCTGCACCTTCTGCTCGATCACCGAGCACGAAGGCCGAATCATCCAGAACCGTTCCGAAGAGTCGATCATTCGCGAAATCGAAGAGATCCGCGACAAGGTGCCAGGCTTCACCGGCGTCATTTCCGACCTCGGCGGCCCGACCGCGAACATGTACCGCATTGCCTGCAAGAGCCCGGAAATCGAATCCGCGTGCCGCAAGCCATCCTGCGTGTTCCCGGGCATCTGCCCGAACCTGAACACCGACCACTCGTCGTTGATCCAGCTGTACCGCAGCGCCCGTGCGTTGCCGGGTGTGAAGAAGATCCTGATCGCTTCCGGCCTGCGCTACGACCTCGCGGTCGAGTCGCCGGAGTACGTGAAGGAGCTGGTGACCCACCACGTCGGTGGTTACCTGAAGATCGCCCCGGAACACACCGAGGAAGGTCCGCTCAACCAGATGATGAAACCGGGCATCGGCAGCTATGACAAGTTCAAGCGCATGTTCGAGAAGTACACCAAGGAAGCGGGCAAGGAGCAGTACCTGATTCCTTACTTCATCGCCGCCCACCCGGGCACCACCGATGAAGACATGATGAACCTGGCCCTGTGGCTCAAGGGCAACGGCTTCCGCGCCGACCAGGTGCAGGCGTTCTACCCGTCGCCAATGGCCACCGCCACAGCGATGTACCACTCGGGCAAGAACCCGCTGCGCAAGGTCACCTACAAGAGCGACGCGGTGACCATCGTCAAGAGCGAAGAACAGCGCCGCCTGCACAAGGCCTTCCTGCGCTACCACGACCCGAAGGGCTGGCCGATGCTGCGTGAAGCATTGACTCGCATGGGCCGTGCAGACCTGATCGGGCCGGGCAAGGAGCAACTGATCCCGTTGCACCAACCGTCCACCGACAGCTACCAGAGCGCCCGTCGCAAAAACTCGACGCCGGCTGGCAGCCACAAGGTTGCGAAGGAAACCACCACCAGGATCCTCACCCAGCACACCGGCCTGCCGCCGCGAGGCAGTGATGGCAGCAACCCTTGGGACAAGCGCGAGCAAGCCAAGGCCGCAGCCATGGCGCGCAACAAGCAGGCCGCCAAGGAGCGCACCGACGCCGCCAAGGGCAAAGGCAAGAAGCCAGCCCGCAAGCCGGTGGTGCCGCGTTGATCGCCGCCTGAAACGCAAAACGCCAGCCTCGTGCTGGCGTTTTGCTTTCTAGCGGGTGGGTAGCCTGTTTGTTAAGGTGGCGCCCATTCGAGCGCCATCGCAGGCAAGCCAGCTCCCACATGTGACCGGGTTTCAGCATGAGAATGCGGTCGAATGTGGGAGCGGGCTTGCTCGCGAAAGCGCCAGTTCAGACACCACCCATTTCAAGGAAGAACACCCCCATGAGCAGCCCCCTGCTTGGCATCGGCATGGACTCCAACCGCTCCCAGTTCATGGCCCGCCAGCGCATCGAAAGCCAGATCAACCTGCCACGCCTGTTTGCCGCCATCGACGCCGACCCCGGCATCGTGGGGGCGGGTGTGGTGTATATCGATGCCGACTTCAACATCGTGACCCTGCGTGAATTCAAACCCCTCTGCAGCATTAAGCCCAAGCGCGTGATTCTGCGGGAGGCGCAGAAGTACATTGC
>NZ_CP080030.1:622135-626141 GCF_019382755.1 Pseudomonas sp. Colony2
GAGCAATGAACCAAGCACCGAGCATTCGCGGTTTTCTATCTCGGTATTTTCCTGTTTTCATGGGAGCGATATTGGCATCGGTATTTTCCCTGGCCTTTGCGGTGCCATTGTTTTTTGAAAGCTATTTCCGGGATCTTTCTGTGGCCGATACCGCCAAGTACTCCTTTCTCGGCGGAATCGCTCTGACGTTGGTCATCGTGCACTGCAACTTCATGATCGCCCGCGGACGCCCGCAATGGGTGTGGCCGCTGGTGGCGTTGCTGGGGCTTTGTCTTGTGTGTGTGCTGCCTACGATCGAGTACCGACCGCATCCATTTATTTATGGCATGAGCGTGCTGTTGCCGTTGCTGGCGCTGCTGGTGCTTAACAGCAAGCGCCACCGCGAAATGCGCCAGAAACTGGTCGAAGTTCGCCACCTGCGTGAAGCCGTGATCGCCAGGCAAAAAGCCCGTTGACTGGGTAGATTCACCACCCACCCTCACACTCCCGCCACAAATATGTGCAACCCTCGCACCACGACGGCAGCCATCGCGCCGTTTTGGTGCTGTACTGCACCGGGTCCCACGATAAAGCGCAATGACCACTGCTCTGGCATAAGTCTTGCGCGCTTTGTTTCCATGCCCTGGCTCGCAGGAGGCCGCCGTGTCGATTCATGTCGCGTTGCACCACGTTACGCATTACCGCTACGACCGCGCGGTCGAACTCGGCCCACAGATTGTTCGTCTGCGTCCGGCGGCCCATAGCCGCACGCGGATTCTTTCCTACGCGCTGAAGGTGCTGCCGGAACAGCACTTCATCAATTGGCAACAAGATCCCCAGGGCAATTACCTGGCGCGTCTGGTGTTCCCGGAAAAAACTGACGAGCTGCGCATCGAAGTCGACTTGGTCGCGGAGATGGCGGTATTCAATCCGTTCGATTTCTTCCTGGAACCCTACGCCGAAAAAATCCCTTTCAGCTACGCCGCCGATGAGCAGCGCGAGCTGGCGCCGTACCTCGAAACATTGCCGCTGACCCCGAGATTCGCCGCGTATCTGGCGGGTATCGACCGCACGCCGTTGCCGGCGGTGGATTTCCTGGTGGGCCTGAATCAGCGTCTGGCCGCCGACATCGGCTACCTGATCCGCATGGAGCCGGGCGTACAAACACCGGAATTCACCCTGGAAAACGCCTCCGGTTCCTGCCGGGATTCGGCGTGGTTGCTGGTGCAACTGCTGCGCAACCTAGGGTTGGCGGCACGGTTTGTGTCGGGCTACCTGATCCAGCTGACCGCCGACGTCAAAGCCCTCGACGGCCCATCCGGCACCGAGGTAGATTTCACCGACCTGCACGCCTGGTGCGAAGTGTATTTGCCCGGCGCCGGCTGGATCGGCCTCGATGCCACCTCCGGTTTGTTCGCCGGTGAAGGTCATATCCCGTTGGCCTGTAGTCCTGATCCTTCTTCCGCGGCGCCCATCAGCGGCCTGGTGGAACCCTGCGAGTGCGAATTTACCCACGAGATGTCCGTGGAACGGATTTGGGAAGCCCCCAGGGTTACCAAGCCCTACACCGAAGAGCAGTGGCTGGCGATCCAGGCCCTGGGCCGGCAGATCGACGGTGACCTGCACAAGGACGACGTACGCCTTACCATGGGCGGCGAACCCACCTTCGTTTCCATCGACGACCCCGACGGCGCCGAATGGAACACCGCCGCCCTGGGCCCGGACAAACGCCGGCTGTCCGCCGAGCTGTTCCAGCGCATGCGCAAGCACTACGCACCCAAGGGCCTGGTGCATTTCGGCCAGGGCAAGTGGTACCCCGGCGAGCAACTGCCGCGCTGGTCCCTCAACTGCTACTGGCGCCGCGACGGCGTGCCGATCTGGCACAACAGCGCGCTGATCGCCGATGAGCAGGAAAGCTATGGCGCCGACGGCGTGATGGCCGGGCGTTTTCTGGCCAGCGTTGCCGAGCGCCTGAAACTGCCCGCGCAGTTTGTATTCCCGGCCTACGAAGACAATTTCTATTACCTGTGGCGCGAAGGCGCCTTGCCGCAGAACGTCAGCGCCGAAGATCCGCGCCTGGAGGACAAGCTTGAGCGCGAGCGCCTGCGCAAGGTCTTCAGCCAGGGCCTGGATAAAGTCATCGGCCAGGTGCTGCCGCTGGCGCGCACGGCGGCCAATGACCGCTGGCAGAGCGGGCGCTGGTACCTGCGGGACAACCATTGCCGCCTGGTGCCGGGCGATTCACCGTTGGGTTATCGCCTGCCACTGGCCTCGCAACCGTGGGTAACGGCGGCGGACTATCCGTTCGTGCACCCCACCGATCCCAATCAGGACCTGGCAGACCTGCCGACCACCTCGCAACTGCAAAGCCATGGCGAGGCAGCTGCCAGCCAAGACCGTATCCCGAAGATCGACGAGTCTGCCGACTGGCTGACCCGCACCGCCCTGTGCGCCGAGGCACGGGACGGCCGCTTGTACCTGTTCATGCCGCCGCTGGAACGGGTCGAGGATTACCTGGAACTGGTGGCCGCCATCGAAGCCACCGCCGAAGAACTGCATTGCCCGGTGTTGCTGGAAGGTTATGAGCCGCCGAGCGACCCGCGCCTGAGCAACTTCCGGGTGACGCCGGATCCGGGTGTGATCGAGGTCAACGTGCAGCCGTCCGCCACCTGGGACGAGTTGGTGGAACGCACCGAGTTTCTCTACGAAGAAGCCCGGCAAACCCGCCTCACCACAGAAAAATTCATGATCGACGGGCGCCACACCGGCACCGGCGGCGGTAACCACTTTGTGCTCGGTGGCGCTACGCCCAAGGATTCGCCGTTCCTGCGGCGTCCCGATCTGCTGCGCAGCCTGATCAGCTATTGGCATAACCATCCGTCATTGTCCTACCTGTTTTCCGGCCTGTTCATCGGCCCGACTTCCCAGGCACCACGGGTCGACGAAGCGCGCAACGATGCGCTGTATGAGCTGGAAATCGCCTTCGCGCAGATGCCCGAAGCGGGCGAAGAATGCCCGCCATGGTTGGTGGACCGCCTGCTGCGCAACCTGCTGATCGACGTCACTGGCAATACCCACCGCGCCGAGTTCTGCATCGACAAGCTCTACTCGCCGGACGGTGCCACCGGCCGCCTGGGCCTGCTGGAATTGCGTGCCTTTGAAATGCCGCCCCACGCCCGCATGAGCCTGACCCAGCAGTTGCTGCTGCGGGCACTGGTCGCGCGGTTCTGGCGTGAACCCTATGCGCCGCCGAAGCTGGCGCGCTGGGGCACAGAGCTGCATGACCGCTTCCTGCTGCCGCACTTTATCGAGCAGGATTTTGCCGACGTGATCGTCGAGCTGAACGCTGCCGGTTATCCGCTGCGGGCCGAATGGTTTGCCGCGCACCTGGAGTTCCGTTTTCCCAAGGTCGGTGACTACGCCGTCAGCGGCATCGAACTGGAATTGCGCCAGGCCCTTGAGCCCTGGCATGTGCTGGGCGAAGAGGGTGCGGTGGGCGGTACGGTGCGTTACGTGGATTCGTCCCTGGAGCGCCTGCAGGTCAAGTTGAGTGGCCTGCCGCCCCAGCGTTACCTGCTGACCTGCAATGGCATCCCGGTGCCGCTGCAACCCACCGGGCGCGTCGGCGAGTTTGTGGCTGGCGTGCGTTATCGCGCCTGGCAACCGGCCAACTGTTTGCAGCCGACCATCCCGGTGCATGCGCCACTGGTGTTCGATCTTTTGGACACATGGATGCAGCGCTCGCTGGGCGGTTGCCAGTACCATGTCGCCCATCCGGGCGGGCGCAATTACGACAGCCTGCCGGTGAATGCCAATGAAGCTGAAAGCCGGCGGATGGCGCGGTTTTTCCGCTTGGGACACAGCCCCGGGAAATTGCCGGTGCCGAGTGTGGTGATCAATGATGAATTGCCGATGACCCTGGATTTGCGGCGCTTCCCCAATAAGAATGACTAAATGCGATTCAAAATGTGGGAGCAGGGTTTGTGTGGGAGCTGGCTTGCCTGCGATAGCATCACCTCGGTTTAAC
>NZ_CP080030.1:626214-643429 GCF_019382755.1 Pseudomonas sp. Colony2
GTTTGTGAGTTAATTCGACTTCCCTTGCCTCTGCCGAGCGTTCCATGCCCGACTTGCTCGACCGTTACCCGCTGACCGCGGGCACTTATCACGAACTGCTGGACGACAGCGGCGCGGTTCGCGCCCATTGGCAGCGGCTGCTCGATCACTTGCAACGCAGCACCCCGGCGCAACTGGCCCAGCGCCAAGCCTTGCTGACTCGGCAGATCCAGGAAAACGGCGTGACCTACAACGTCTACGCCGACCCCAAGGGCGCCGATCGTCCCTGGGAGCTGGACCTGCTGCCCCACGTGCTGGCCGCCGATGAATGGAAGCAACTTGCCGCCGGCATCGCCCAGCGTGCGCGCCTGCTGAATGCAGTACTGGCCGACCTCTACGGCCCGCAACGCCTGATCGCCGAAGGCTTGCTGCCGGCAGAACTGGTGTTCGGCCATAACAATTTCCTGTGGCCGTGCCAGGGCATCCAGCCGCCCGACGGCGCGTTCCTGCACCTGTACGCCGTGGACCTGGCGCGTACGCCGGATGGCCGCTGGTGGGTCACCGCCGACCGGACCCAGGCCCCGTCCGGCGCCGGTTATGCTTTGGAAAACCGCACCATCGTGTCCCGCGCCTTCCCGGACCTGTACCGCGACTTGCAGGTGCAGCACCTCACCGGGTTCTTCCGCACCCTGCAGGAAACCCTGGCCCGCCAGGCGCCGAGCGACGACCAGCCACCGCTGATCGTGCTGCTGACCCCGGGCCGTTTCAACGAAAGCTATTTCGAGCATCTGTACCTCGCCCGCCAGCTTGGCTACCCGCTGGTGGAAGGCGGCGACCTGACCGTGCGCGACGCCACGGTGTACCTCAAGACCCTCAGCGGCCTGCGCCGGGTGCACGCGATCATGCGCCGCCTGGACGACGATTTCTGCGACCCGCTGGAACTGCGCACCGACTCGGCCCTCGGCGTGCCCGGCCTGCTGGATGCCGTGCGTCAGGGCAATGTGCTGGTGGCCAACGCCCTGGGCAGTGGCGTGCTGGAATCCCCTGGCCTGTTGGGATTTCTGCCGAAGATCAATCAATTCCTGTTTGGCGAAGAACTGATCCTGCCGTCCATCGCCACCTGGTGGTGCGGTGAGGCGCCGGTGCTGGCCGAAGCCCTGGAGAAACTGCCAGAACTGCTGATCAAACCGGCGTTTCCGTCGCAAAGCTTCACCCCGGTATTTGGCCGCGACTTGAACGACGAACAACGCGAGGCCCTGGCTGAGCGCATGCGCGCGCGGCCTTACGCCTATGTCGCCCAGGAACTTGCGCAGTTGTCCCAGGCGCCGGTCTGGCACACCGTTGACGATCACCTTCAGCACCGCGCCATCGGCATGCGTGTGTACGCCGTAGCCAGCGCCGACGGTTATCGGGTACTGCCCGGTGGCCTGACCCGTGTGGCCGCCGATGCCGATGCCGAAGTGGTGTCGATGCAGCGCGGCGGTGCGAGCAAGGACACCTGGGTGCTCGGCGAACGCGCCCATGGCACCGAGCAATGGCGCGCCCAGCGGGCCATCGGCGCCCATGACCTGGTGCGGCGTGATCCGTACCTGCCGTCGCGGGTGGTGGAAAACCTGTTCTGGTTTGGCCGTTATTGCGAGCGCTGTGATGACAGTGCGCGCTGGTTGCGGATCGTCCTCGCCCGCTATGTCGACGGAGACGACCCGCTGGCGCTGCAGGCGGCGGTTGAACTGGGTGAGAACCTGCGACTGTTGCCGGAGGAGGGCGAGTTGCCTGAGCGGCTTCAGGCGGCGTTGCTCGGTGACGACTGGCCGTCGAGCCTGCGGGCCAACTTGCAGCGCTTGCAGTGGGCGGCGTCCCAGGTGCGCGGCAAGCTGTCCCGGGAAAACTGGCAGGCGCTGGTGGAGTTGCAGCGCGAAGCCCTGGAACTGGAAAGCGAAGAGCCGGACTTCGGCGAACTGCTGGATTTCCTCAACCGCCTGGTGATGTCCCTGGCCGCGCTGTCGGGCTTTGCCCTTGACGACATGACCCGCGACGAAGGCTGGCGCTTCCTGATGATGGGCCGGCGCATCGAGCGCCTGCAGTTTCTCAGCAGCAGCCTGGCGGCGTTCCTGCGCGGCGT
Organism: Pseudomonas sp. Colony2; assembly: GCF_019382755.1. NCBI lineage: Bacteria > Pseudomonadati > Pseudomonadota > Gammaproteobacteria > Pseudomonadales > Pseudomonadaceae > Pseudomonas > Pseudomonas sp. Colony2. Next base: position 628,316 of record NZ_CP080030.1, read on the forward strand.
GGCGGTGTTCGATCAGGCCGGGCTGGAGTGGTTGCTGGAATTGGGCAACAGCAGCATCACCTATCGTTCGCGCTACCTCGCGGTACCGCAGCTGATTCCGGTGCTGGACCTGTTGCTGCTGGATGAGCAAAACCCCCACGCAGTGCTGTTCCAGCTGAAACTGGTGAGCCGCACCTTGCGTCGCTTGAATGACGATTTCAGCGTGCCCCGGGAAACCGGGTTGGCGCCGTTGGTGGAGCGCCTGGCGCGCTTTGACCTGGGCTGCCTGGAGAATCCGCTGTTCGGCGAGTCCAGTGTGCGCGCTGCGCTGGACGGCCTGGCCGACCTGCTGCAAGCGGTGGCCGATGAAAGTGGGCAAGTCTCCGACCGCCTGGCCTTGCGCCATTTTGCCCATGTGGACGATGTCAGCCAGCAAACGGTGTCTGTGTGATGAGTGCCCGCTACCAGATTTTCCACGATACCCACTACCACTACGACAGCCCGGTGTCCCTGGCCCAGCAGCTGGCGCACCTGTGGCCGCGGCCTTGCGCCTGGCAGCGCTGCAGCTCGCAGCAACTGGAGATCAGCCCCGAGCCGACCTCGCGCCGGGATGAACTGGATGTGTTCGGTAACCCGATCACCCGGCTGGCATTCGAGCGGCCCCATGATGAACTGCTGGTGAACGCCGGGCTGACAGTGGAGGTGTTGGCGCGGCCGCTGCTGGATTTCAGCCTGTCGCCGGCCTGGGACCAGACCCGCAACGGCCTGACCTACAGCAGCCAGCCGCTGTCGGCCGAAGTGATCGAGGCGTGCCGCTATCGGTTCGAATCGCCCTATGTGCATTTGAAGAAAAGCTTCGTCGAGTTCTCCGAAGACTGTTTCCCGGCCGGTCGTCCGTTGCTGTTGGGTGTGCAGGCGCTGATGCAGAAGATCTTCAGCGAATTTACTTTCGATGCCGAAGCCACCCAGGTCGCCACGCCGTTGGTGGAAGTGCTGGAGCGCCGGCGCGGCGTGTGCCAGGACTTCGCCCACCTGATGCTCGCATGCCTGCGTTCCCGGGGCCTGGCGGCGCGGTATATCAGCGGTTACCTGCTGACCCAGCCACCGCCCGGCCAACCACGGTTGATCGGCGCGGATGCGTCCCACGCGTGGGTGTCGGTGTTTTGCCCGGTGTCGGGTTGGGTGGATTTTGACCCGACCAACAATGTGCAGCCGGCACTGGAACACATCACCCTGGCCTGGGGCCGGGATTTTTCCGATGTTTCGCCGTTGCGGGGGGTGATTCTGGGGGGAGGGAGCCATGACCCGGAAGTGCGGGTGACGGTGATGCCGCTGGAGTAATGCACAAGATCGTTCCCACGCTCCGCGTGGGAATGCCTGTTGTGACGCTCTGCGTCACCCTGCACATATCTCAAATCGGGACGCGGAGCGCCCCAGGATGCATTCCCACGCGGAGCGTGGGAACGATCACCTATTCAGCGTCTTTCGGTGCTTCGGTTTCGTCTGTAGCCACTGTACCTTCAGCATCCGGGTTCAGTGCACCGGCTTCTTCGTCGGCTGCAATTTTCTTGCGCTGCAGCTTTTCCTCTTTCTTCTGCTCTTTGGCCAAGTCTCTCTGACGTTTGGCGAAGGAGTAATTAGGTTTTGCCATGGGCGATCCTCTGGGGTCGAAGGTGAGGTTGAGCGGCGCGTATTCTGCCTTTAATCGCGTCCCAAGGGTTAATCGGGTTTTTGGTCCACCCATTTGGGCAGGACCAGCGGTTGCCAGGCATCCAGTACGTCAAGCAGCTCAGCCGGCGATTCGCTCATTTGCAGCATGGCACGATGCGGTGCCCGGACGAAGCCTTCGCCGACGATATGATCAAGAAAATCGGTCAACTTGCGGTAAAAACCGTTCACTTCGAGCAAACCCAGCGGTTTGCCGTGGTAGCCGAGCTGGCCCCAGGTCCAGACTTCGAACAGTTCTTCCAGGGTGCCCAGGCCGCCCGGCAGCGCAATAAAGGCGTCGCTCAGCTCGGCCATGCGTGCCTTGCGGGCGTGCATGCCGTCGACCACCTCCAGGCGGGTCAGGCCTTTGTGGCCGATTTCGAGGTTTTTCAGGCTTTCGGGAATAATTCCGATCACCTCGCCGCCGGCTTCCAGCGCCGCATCGGCGACGATACCCATCAGGCCCACGGCGCCGCCGCCGTACACCAGGGTCAGCTTGCGCTTGGCCAGCGCGCGCCCGAGGGCCACGGCTGCTTCACGGTAGGCCGGGTTGGTGCCGCTGCTGGCACCGCAAAACACACAGACAGACTTCAAGGACATACCTGACTCCACTCAGTTGTGGCTAAAGAGTAAAGGCTGGCTTGCGTCTCTCAAAGGATTAAACCTCGCGTTGAGGTGTTTCGCAGGTGCCGCTGGCACCACAGGCATAGGCGGCAAGCAGGCTGCGGAACAGACTATTGAGGTGCATGGCTGGGACTCCGGATGGGTGATGGACCGATCATAGGCCGGCACCCGCACTTTGGCCGGTAGATTGTGTCGATGAGTCTGATAGCCTAAAGTTGTATACAATCTGTTGATACAGATCATATGAAGTCCTGCCTGACTCAGGCACCCTTGTCGCAATATGCGTTTTTTAAACCCTGCCCTGGAGATTCACATGTTTGCCAAACTCGTTGCTGTTTCCCTGCTGACTCTGGCTAGCGGCCAGTTGCTTGCTGCAGAGTGCAAGGTCACTGTCGACTCCACTGACCAGATGTCCTTCAACACCAAGGCCATCGAAATCGACAAGAGCTGCAAGACGTTCACCGTTGAGTTGACCCACTCCGGCAGCTTGCCGAAAAACGTCATGGGCCATAACTGGGTGCTGAGTTCCGCCGCCGACATGCCTGGCATCGCCAGCGACGGCATGGCTGCCGGCATCGACAAGAACTACCTGAAAGACGGTGACACCCGCATCATCGCCCACACCAAGATCATCGGTGCCGGCGAGAAAGACTCGGTGACCTTCGATGTGTCGAAGCTGGCGGCAGGCACTGACTACGCGTTCTTCTGCTCGTTCCCAGGCCACATCTCGATGATGAAAGGCACTGTGACCCTGAAGTAAGCAATCTTCAGGCAAAAAAAAAGCGCCCTTCGGGGCGTTTTTTTTGCCTGTAGGCAGGCTGCTCTTGTGGCGAGGGAGCTTGCTCCCGCTGGGCTGCGGAGCAGCCCCAATAAGCTCACCGCGTAGCATCAGAAAAAGCAGTAAGCAGGTTTCAGGGGCCGCTTCGCGCCCCAGCGGGAGCAAGCTCCCTCGCCACAGCAAGCCCTTTTGCCAGAATGAGCCGCTACGTCAGATCAGGGTGCAAACGGCATCACCCGCTTGTGCTCGGTCTTGCGATAGGTGTCGCAGATGATCTTGAAGGCTTCCTCGCGCACCGGCTCGCCGTGCAGGAACGCGTCGATCTCGGCATAGGTCACGCCATGGGACGCTTCGTCCGGCTTGCCCGGCGACAGGTCTTCCAGGTCGGCCGTCGGGATCTTCTCTACCAGCGATTCCGGAGCACCAAAGTGCCGGGCAATCGCGCGCACCTGGTTCTTCACCAGCCCGCTCAGCGGCGCCAGGTCGCAGGCGCCGTCACCGAACTTGGTGAAAAAGCCCATCACGGCTTCCGCCGCATGGTCGGTACCGATCACCAAACCACCGGCCGCGCCAGCGATGGTGTACTGCGCCACCATGCGCATGCGCGCCTTGGTGTTGCCCAGCACGAAGTCCCGGGAGACCGCGGCCTTGCCTTCAAACGCCGCCACTTCATTGGCCAGGGATTTCACCGCCGGGCCGATGTTCACCGTGTGGCGTTCGTCGGGTTCGATAAAGTCCACGGACGCCTGGGCGTCGTGTTCGTCGAACTGGGTTTCGTAGGGCAGGCGCACCGCGATAAAGCGGTACGCATCGTCACCCTTGGCAGCCCGCAACTCTTGCATTGCACGCTGGGCCAGCAGGCCGGCGGTCAGGGAGTCGACGCCGCCGCTGATGCCCAGCACCAACGTCTTGAGGCCTGAATTGAGCAGGCAATCCTGGATAAAGGTAACGCGCCGGGCGACCTCCGCCTCAAGGGCGGCCTGGTCCTTGAACGGTGGTTGGACCTTGAGCTGTTCAGCAATCTCGCGCTGTACGGCTTGCATGATTCACTCCTTGCTGGGTAGGGCAGGTACTTTGAAAACGTGGCGCAAATAGGCGACAAAGTTCGGATCGGTGCAGTGGGTCTTGCCCGCTTCATCGGAAATCTTCGCGACGGGCTGGCCATTACAGGCAGTCATTTTAAGCACGATGCTCATCGGTTCCACACCTGGAATATCACAGGTCAGGTTGGTGCCGATGCCGAAGCTCACATTGATCCGACCACGCAGCGCGCGGAAAATCTCCAGCGCCTTGGGCAGCGACAGGCTGTCGGAGAACACCAGGGTCTTGCTCATGGGCTCGATCCCCAGCTTGTGATAGTGGGCGATCGCCTTTTCGGCCCATTGCACCGGGTCACCGGAGTCGTGGCGCAGGCCGTCGAAGAGCTTGGCGAAGTACAGGTCGAAATCGCTGAGAAACGCATCGGTGGTGATGCAATCGGTCAGGGCGATGCCCAGCAGGCCTCGGTACTCGCGCACCCAGCAGTCGAGGGCGGCGATCTGGCTGTCGATCAGGCGCGGGCCGAGTTGCTGGTGGGCCATGATCCATTCGTGGGCCATGGTGCCCAGCGGCTTCATGTTCAGCTCGCGGGCCAGGTTCACGTTGCTGGTGCCGACAAAACGCCCGGGGAAGTCGTGCTTGAGCACGTTCACCACTTCTTCCTGCACGCGGTAGGAGAAGCGTCGACGCGTGCCGAAATCCGCGACCTGCAGTTCGGACAGTTCTTCGACGCTGGCGTTGGCCGTCAGCCAGTCGAACTTGCGATACAGCTGCTCGCGGGCCTGTTCGAGGATCACGCTCTGGTAGCGATAGCGGTTACGCACTTCGCTGACGATGGCCAGCATCGGCACTTCAAACAGGATCACGTGCAGCCATGGCCCGCGCAGGCGGATAAACAGCTCACCGTTTTCGATACCGGTGTGCACGTAGCGCAGGTTGAAGCGAAACAGCCCGAGGAAACGCAGGAAATCCGGCTTCATGAAGCTGATGCGTTCCAGGAAGCCCAGTTGGTCGGGGCTCAGGCTCAGCTCGGCGAGGCGCTCGATCTGGTAGCGGATCTCCGCCAGGTACGGGCGCAGGTCTTCACTGTTGCGGCAACGAAACTCCCATTCAACTTCCACGTTCGGGTAGTTGTGCAGCACCGCCTGCATCATGGTCAGCTTGTAGAAGTCGGTGTCGAGCAGGTTCTGCACGATGCGATCGGCAAACACACTCTCGCTCATAACGGGAATCTCCAGACGGGTCGGCGATGGGCGCCGGCCTTTACGCACAATTAAGGAATGGCGCTAGTGGCGCATAGACCTGTGCTGTTTTGCCAGTGTTTTTTCAGCTGGGCATGGTTGTTTGGCCCCTGACGCCTTCGCGAGCAAGCCCGCTCCCACATTTGAAATGCGTTCCAAATGTGGGAGCGGGCTTGCTCGCGAAGGCGGTATTGCAGGCAACGCGCCTCAATCAGACTCAACCTGCTCCATCATCCACTTCACAAAATCTCGCACCTTGGGCACTTCCGCCGAGTGCTCGGGGTAGGCCAGGTAATACGCATCCTGGCTCGGCATCGCATGCTGCCAGGGGATCACCAGCTTGCCTTCTGCTAGCTCTTCTTCCACCAGAAACCTGGGCAGCAGCGCCACACCGCAGCCAACCTGTGCGGCGCGAATGCACATATAAAAGGTCTCGAAGCGCGGCCCATGGTAGCTGTGCTCGGTGTGATGACCCTGGGCGGCGAACCAGTCATGCCAGCCTTGCGGGCGCGAGGCGTTTTGCAGCAACACCAGTTCGCTCAGTTGCGTGGGGTCGGTAAATGCTTGGGCGGGCAGGCTGTCGGGTGAGCACACGGGCACCAGTTCTTCGCTGAACAGCTTGAGGCTCTCGGTGCCGGGCCGTGAGCCCTGGCCAAAGTAGAAGGCCAGGTCGGCCTTGCCTTGCAGCAGCTCGTCGGGCTCCTGTTCGTTGCACAGGTCCAGGTGAATCTGCGGATGGCGCAGTCGCCAGCCCTTGAGGCGCGGCACCAGCCAGCGGGCGCCGAAGGTGTAGGGCGTGGACACCCGCAGCACTTCAGTCTCGCCGCCGTAGGAGCGCAGGTAATGGGTGGACATCTCCACCTGGGTGAGGATCTTGCGCACTTCCACCAGGTACAGATCGCCCGCCGGGGTCATCTGCAAGCGGCGGCGCACCCGGCGAAACAGCAGGTGCTGCAACAGTTCTTCCAGCTGCGCGACCTGTTTGCTGACAGCGCTCTGGGTGAGGTTCAGCTCTTCGGCGGCGCGGGTAAAACTCAGGTGGCGGGTGACCGCTTCGAAGCACTGCAGGGCGGTGATCGAGGGCAAATGTCTTTTATTCAGCACGGCACGCCTCTTTTTGTTCTTAGCATGAATAAACGGAATGATATCTCGCCTAATCGTCGTTTGTTGGCAAGTCTTGGGCCAGCTACAAATAAGGTCTGGATCGCCGCGACCGCTGGCGGCGCAAATTTCTGTTTGTAGATTGAAGGAGTGACCCATGGTTGCCGCATTGCTTGATCGTCTCGGGGTAAACCCGGCGCTGTACCAGTCGGGTAAACAACCCGTGCATTCGCCCATTGATGGCAGCCGGATTGCCAGCGTGCACTGGGAAGGCGCCGCCGAGGTGGAGCAGCAGGTCAGTCGCGCCGAGCATGCATTCGAGGCCTGGCGCAAGGTGCCGGCCCCCCGTCGTGGTGAGCTGGTGCGCCAGTTCGGTGACGTGTTGCGCGAGTACAAGGCCGACCTCGGCGAACTGGTGTCGTGGGAAGCCGGCAAGATCACCCAGGAAGGTTTGGGTGAAGTGCAGGAAATGATCGACATCTGCGACTTCGCCGTCGGCCTGTCGCGCCAGCTGTACGGCTTGACCATCGCCTCCGAGCGTCCGGGCCACCACATGCGTGAAACCTGGCACCCGCTGGGCGTGGTTGGCGTGATCAGCGCCTTCAACTTCCCGGTCGCCGTATGGGCGTGGAACACCGCGCTGGCGCTGGTGTGCGGCAACGCAGTGATCTGGAAACCGTCGGAAAAAACCCCGCTTACCGCCCTGGCCTGCCAGGCACTGTTCGAGCGCGTACTGAAGAACTTCAGCGATGCGCCGCCGTACCTCAGCCAGGTGATCATCGGTGGCCGCGATGCCGGCGCCGCACTGGTGGATGACCCGCGTGTTGCGCTGATCAGCGCCACCGGCAGCACCCGCATGGGCCGCGAAGTAGCGCCGAAAGTCGCTGCACGTTTTGCCCGCAGCATTCTCGAACTGGGCGGCAACAACGCGATGATCCTCGGCCCAAGCGCCGACCTGGACATGGCCGTGCGCGCCATCCTGTTCAGCGCCGTCGGTACCGCCGGGCAGCGCTGCACCAGCCTGCGCCGCTTGATCGCCCATGAGTCGGTGAAGGAGGAAATCGTCACCCGCCTCAAGGCTGCGTATTCCAAAGTGCGCATCGGCCATCCGCTGGAAGGCAACCTGATCGGCCCGCTGATCGACAAGCACAGCTTCGAAAACATGCAGGATGCCCTGGAGCAGGCCTTGAGCGAAGGCGGCCGGGTGTTTGGCGGCAAGCGTCAGTTGGAAGACACGTTCCCCAACGCTTACTACGTGTCGCCGGCCATCGTGGAAATGCCGGAGCAGAGTGATGTGGTGTGCACCGAGACGTTCGCGCCGATTCTGTATGTGGTCGGCTATACCGATTTCGCTGAAGCGCTGCGCCTGAACAATGCGGTGCCACAAGGCCTGTCTTCGTGCATCTTTACCACTGACGTGCGCGAGGCCGAGCAGTTCATGTCGGCGGTAGGCAGTGACTGCGGGATCGCCAACGTCAACATCGGGCCGAGCGGCGCGGAGATTGGTGGCGCGTTTGGCGGTGAGAAAGAGACCGGTGGCGGGCGTGAGTCGGGCTCGGATGCATGGCGCGGGTACATGCGTCGCCAGACCAATACCGTGAACTACTCGCTGGAACTGCCGCTGGCCCAGGGCATTACCTTCGACTGATACCTCAAGTCGGAGTGAGGTCAATGTGGGAGCGGGCTTGCTCGCGAAAGCGGTGTGTCAGTCAACGAATGCTTATCTGATCCACCGCTTTCGCGAGCAAGCCCGCTCCCACATTTGACCGTATTTACAATTCGGAAAAGTGGTTTGTTAGGTCTCATCGGAGTCTGGCAATGGCATTACGCGAAGCATGCTTGTGGGAACAACTCACTCCTGGCCGGCCGGATCGTGCCGCGCTCAAGGGCGAGGTAAAAGTGGATGTGTGCGTGATCGGCGCCGGCATCACCGGTTTGTCGGCAGCCATACACTTGCTGGAACAAGGAAAAAGTGTCGCCGTACTCGAGGCCCATCGCACCGGCCACGGTGGTTCGGGGCGCAACGTAGGGCTGGTCAATGCAGGGATGTGGATTCCCCCGGACGAGATCGAAGCCGGTTTTGGTACCGCGGTGGGCAGCCAGCTCAACCGCATGCTCGGCGCGGCACCGTCCCTGGTGTTCAGCCTGATCGACAAATACAACATCGACTGCCAACTGCGTCGCGAGGGCACCTTGCACATGGCGCACAACGCCCGTGGCGAGGCGGATTTGCGCAGTCGTGAAGAACAGTGGAAGCGTCGCGGTGCACCGGTGGAGCTGTTGACCGGCGCTGCATGCGAACAAGCCACCGGTACCAAAAAGATTGCTGCCGCCTTGCTCGACCGGCGGGCCGGCACCTTGAACCCGATGGCCTACACCAGTGGTTTGGCCAATGCCGCCGTCGGGCTCGGCGGACAGTTGTTCGATCACTCCCCAGTCACCCAACTGGAACGCCAGGGCCAGCACTGGTCTGTGCAGACTGCCCAAGGCTCGGTGCAGGCTGAACAGGTGGTGATCGCTTCGAACGCCTACACCGAAGGCGAGTGGACCGAACTGCGCCGCAACTTCTTCCCCGGTTATTACTATCAGGTGGCGTCGGCCCCTCTGACCGACGACGCCGCCCAACAAATCCTTCCGGGCGGCCAAGGCTCCTGGGACACTCGCCAGGTACTCAGCAGCATCCGCCGCGACGCCGAAGGCCGCCTGCTGCTCGGCAGCCTGGGCAACGGCAACCAGAAACCCGCGTGGTTCCTCAAGGCCTGGGCCGATCGGGTGCAACAGCACTACTTCCCGTACCTCAAACCGGTGCAGTGGGAGTGCACCTGGACCGGCTGCATCGCGTTCACCCCGGACCACTTGATGCGCCTGTTCGAGCCGGCGCCCGGGTTGGTGGCGGTCACCGGTTACAACGGGCGCGGGGTGACGACCGGCAGTGTCGTGGGCAAGGCCTTCGCGGATTATCTGTGTCACCAGGATCCACAGGCACTGCCGATCCCCTTTGCGCCGATGCAGCCGTTGGCCGGTGTGGGCCTGCGCAGCTGTTTGTACGAGGCGGGATTCTCGCTGTATCACGCGGGCCAATGCCTGCGGATCGTGATCTGATCAACGAAATACCCCTCAGAAGCCTGCATTTTCTTAGCCGGCTACTAATCTGTATTGGTGCGAGTCGTAGCAGTAACGCACTGTAAATGTGCACTTCCGTTACGCACGCTGTTACATGTTTAAGGGTGGCCGTTTAGTGGCCGGGTTGCAGTGCTTGATTGGTCGGGTTGCACTTTATAGGTCCAATGGTTGCACCTGGTTGAGATAGACGGTTGCACGTCCAATCAAAAGGCGCCCAAAAACCTGCAATAACAATGACACCGTGTCTTTTTGAATAATAAAAACGTAATGGCACGACGCTTGCTCTGGGCTTTCTCCGAAAGTTTTTGAAGTGAAGCTGCAGTGCCAATTCAACAAAAACCTCGGAGCACCACTCATGTCCCAGACGTTTTACAAGAAAGGTTTTCTAGCCCTCGCCGTTGCTGCGGCGCTGGGTGTTTCTGCGTTTGCTCAAGCTGATGTGAAGATTGGCGTAGCGGGGCCGATGACCGGCGCCAACGCGGCATTTGGTGAGCAGTACATGAAAGGTGCCCAGGCGGCAGCCGATGTCATCAACAAGGCCGGCGGCATCAACGGCGAGCAGATCAAGCTGGTGGCCGGCGATGACGCCTGCGAACCCAAGCAGGCCGTGGCCGTGGCCAACCGCCTGGTTGACCAGGACAAAGTGATTGGCGTGGTCGGGCACTTCTGCTCGTCGAACACTATCCCAGCCTCCGAGGTGTATGCCGATGCGGGCGTGATCATGATCACCCCGGGCTCCACCAACCCGCAGGTTACCGAGCGTGGCCTGTCGGCCGTGTTCCGCATGTGTGGTCGTGACGATCAGCAAGGCATCGTGGCCGGCGACTACATCGTCGACGTGCTCAAGGGCAAGAAAGTTGCCGTTATCAACGACAAGGACACCTACGGCAAAGGCCTGGCCGACGCCACTGCGGCGCAGTTGACCAAGCGCGGCGTGAAGCCGGTGCTGGAAGAAGGCCTGACCCGTGGCGAGAAAGATTTCAGCGCCCTGGTCACCAAGATCCGCTCCACCGGTGCTGACGTCGTGTACTTCGGCGGCCTGCACCCGGAAGCCGGCCCACTGGTTCGGCAGATTCGTGAAGCCGGCCTGAAAGACGTCAAGTTCATGTCCGATGACGGCGTGGTGACCGACGAACTGGTAGCCACCGCCGGTGGTGCACAGTATGTGGATGGTGTGTACATGACCTTCGGCGCCGACCCACGCCTGCTGCCAGACAGCAAGACCGTGGTGGAAGAGTTCCGCAAAAATGGCACCGAGCCTGAAGGCTACACCCTGTACGCCTACGCCTCGATCCAGGCCCTGGCCGCCGGTTTCAATGGCGCCAAGTCCGACAAGGGCGAAGACGCAGCCAAATGGCTGAAATCCCACCCGGTCAAAACCGTCATGGGCGAGAAGAACTGGGACGCCAAGGGCGACCTGAAAATCTCCGACTATGTGGTTTACCAGTGGGACAAGGACGGCAAGTATCACCAGCTGGAAAAGCAGAAGTAATAGTTAGCGCGATGGGTTAGACGCCACTTGACCCTGTGGGAACCGGGCTTTTGTGGGAGCTGGCTTGCCTGCGATAGCGTCACCTCGGGTTGACTGACATTCCGAGGTGTCGCTATCGCGGGCAAGCCCGGCGCCCACACACGCCAGCTCCCACACGGGGACTTGGTTGCCAGCCCCTTTTGTGTCTGTCTTTTCCTCCTAGAAGATCCGCACACCCACAGGTGTGCAGGCTCTCACTGCGTGAGATTGCGTTATGGATGGTATTTTCCTGCAGCAACTGGTCAATGGGCTGACCCTCGGGTCGGTCTATGGCTTGATCGCCATCGGCTACACAATGGTCTATGGCATCATTGGCATGATCAACTTCGCCCATGGCGAGGTTTATATGATTTCCGCTTACCTCGCGGCGATCAGTCTGGCACTGCTGGCTTACTTCGGCATCGAATCCTTCCCGCTGCTCATTCTTGGCACGCTGATCTTCACCGTCGTCGTCACCGGCGTCTACGGCTGGGTCATCGAGCGTGTCGCCTACAAACCGCTGCGCAACTCCACCCGACTGGCACCGCTGATCAGCGCCATCGGTATTTCGCTGATCCTGCAGAACTACGCGCAGATCGCCCAGGGCGCCAAGCAACAAGGCATCCCGACGCTGCTGGCCGGCGCCTGGAGAGTCGATATCGGCACCGGCTTCGTGCAATTGACCTACACCAAGGTGTTCATCCTGGTGGCCGCGTTCGTCGGCATGGGCCTGCTGACCTACATCATCAAGTACACCAAGCTCGGCCGCATGTGCCGCGCTACCCAGCAAGACCGCAAGATGGCGTCGATCCTCGGTATCAACACCGACCGGGTCATCTCCTACGTATTCGTGATTGGTGCCGCCATGGCCGCGCTGGCCGGTGTGCTGATCACCCTGAACTACGGCACGTTCGACTTCTATGCCGGCTTCATCATCGGCATCAAGGCATTTACCGCAGCGGTACTCGGCGGCATCGGCTCCCTGCCTGGGGCCATGCTGGGCGGGATCATCCTGGGTATTTCCGAGTCGCTGTTCTCGGGGTTGATCAACTCTGACTACAAAGACGTGTTCAGTTTCTCCCTGCTGGTGGTGATCCTGATTTTCCGTCCCCAGGGCCTGCTCGGTCGCCCACTCGTGGCGAAGGTATAACTATGTCTGCTGCCTACTCTATCGATATCAAGAAAAGTGTCGTCGATGCGGTACTCGCCGGGCTGATTTCGCTGATCGTGTTCGGTCCGATCGTCGGCGTGGTCCTCGACGGCTACAGCTTCAACCTGCAACCGGCGCGTGTCGGCATCCTGGTGGCCATCGTGATGGTCGGCCGGTTCGCCATGAGCCTGTTCCTGCAAACCCCAAGGGGCCTGCGGATTCTGCAAGGGTTTGAAAGCACCGGCTCCGGTGTGCATGTGCTCAAGCCGGACTACAAGTCGCGCCTGCGCTGGATCATCCCGGCGTTGATCGTGATTGCCATCGTATTCCCGTTCTTTGCCAACAAATACCTGCTGACCGTGGTGATCCTCGGGCTGATCTACGTGTTGCTGGGCCTTGGCCTGAACATCGTGGTCGGCCTGGCCGGGCTGCTCGACCTGGGTTACGTGGCGTTCTACGCCATCGGCGCCTATGGCCTGGCGCTGGGTTACCAGTACCTCGGCCTGGGCTTCTGGTCGGTGCTGCCGCTGGCGGCGATTTGTGCGGCGCTGGCGGGGTGCATACTCGGGTTTCCGGTGCTGCGAATGCACGGCGATTACCTGGCGATCGTGACCCTGGGCTTCGGTGAAATCATCCGCCTGGTGCTGAATAACTGGCTGTCGTTTACCGGTGGCCCGAACGGCATGCCGGTGCCCTCGCCGACGTTTTTCGGCCTGGAGTTCGTGCGCAAGGCGAAGGATGGCGGGGTGCCGTTCCACGAGTTCTTCGGCATCGACTACAACCCCAACATCAAATTCCTGTTCATCTACATCGTGCTGTTCCTGGTGGTGCTGCTGGTGCTGTACATCAAGCACCGCCTGACCCGCATGCCGGTTGGGCGCGCGTGGGAAGCCTTGCGCGAAGACGAAATCGCCTGCCGTTCCATGGGCCTCAACCACGTGCTGGTGAAGCTCTCGGCGTTCACCATCGGCGCGTCCACTGCCGGTCTGGCCGGGGTGTTTTTCGCCAGCTACCAGGGCTTCGTCAACCCGTCGTCGTTCACCTTCTTCGAGTCGGCGCTGATCCTCGCCATCGTGGTATTGGGCGGCATGGGCTCGACCGTCGGCGTGGTGATTGCCGCGTTCGTGCTGACGGTGGCGCCGGAGCTGCTGCGCAGCTTCTCCGAGTACCGCGTGCTGCTCTTCGGCGTGTTGATGGTGGTGATGATGATCTGGCGACCACGAGGCCTGATTCGTATCAGCCGTACCGGTGTTGTCCCGCGTAAAGGAGTGGCGCCATGAGCAAGGAAGTCGTTCTTTCCGTGGAACACCTGATGATGCACTTTGGTGGCATCAAGGCCTTGAGCGACGTAAGTCTCAAGGTCAAGCGCAACTCGATCTTCGCCCTGATCGGTCCCAACGGTGCCGGCAAGACCACCGTGTTCAACTGCCTGACCGGTTTCTACAAAGCCTCCGGCGGCAAGATCGAACTCAATGTGCGCGGCAAGCAGACCAACGTGATCCAACTGCTGGGCGAGCGCTTCAAGGCCACCGACTTTGTCTCGCCGAAAAGCTTCGTCAGCCGGGTGTTCTACAAGATGTTCGGCGGCACTCACCTGGTGAACCGGGCGGGTTTGGCGCGCACCTTCCAGAACATTCGCCTGTTCAAGGAAATGTCGGTGGTGGAGAACCTGCTGGTGGCCCAGCACATGTGGGTCAACCGCAACATGCTCGCGGGCATCCTCAATACCAAGGGCTACCGCAAGGCTGAAAGCGACGCCCTCGACCATGCGTTCTACTGGCTGGAAGTGGTGGACCTGGTGGACTGCGCCAACCGCCTGGCCGGCGAGCTGTCCTACGGCCAGCAGCGCCGCCTGGAAATCGCCCGTGCCATGTGCACCCGGCCGCAGATTATTTGCCTCGACGAACCGGCCGCCGGCCTCAACCCCCAGGAAACCGAAGCCCTCAGCGCGATGATTCGCCTGCTGCGGGACGAGCACGACCTGACGGTGGTGCTGATCGAACACGACATGGGCATGGTGATGAGTATTTCCGACCACATCGTGGTGCTGGACCACGGCAACGTGATTGCCGAGGGCGGGCCGGAAGCGATCCGCAATGATCCGAAGGTGATCGCGGCTTATCTGGGCGCTGACGAAGAGGAGCTGGTATGAGTGAGCCAATCCTCGAACTGAAAGACCTGGACGTGTTCTACGGCCCGATCCAGGCCCTGAAGAAAGTTTCGCTGCACATCAACGAAGGCGAAACCGTGAGCCTGATCGGCTCCAACGGTGCGGGTAAATCCACGCTGCTGATGTCGATCTTTGGCCAGCCACGGGCCGAGTCCGGGCAGATCATCTACCGCGGCGTCGACATTACCCACAAGTCGTCCCACTACATCGCCTCCAACGGCATTGCGCAGTCGCCGGAAGGGCGTCGGGTGTTCCCCGACATGACCGTCGAGGAAAACCTGCTGATGGGCACCATCCCGATTGGCGACAAGTTCGCCACCGAAGACATGCAGCGCATGTTCGAGCTGTTCCCGCGGCTCAAGGAGCGGCGCAACCAGCGGGCGATGACCATGTCCGGTGGTGAGCAGCAGATGCTTGCCATCGCCCGCGCACTGATGAGCCGGCCCAAGCTGTTGCTGCTGGACGAGCCGAGCCTGGGGCTGGCGCCGATCGTGGTGAAGCAGATCTTTTCCACGCTGCGGGAGCTGGCGTCTACCGGCATGACCATCTTCCTGGTGGAGCAGAACGCCAACCATGCGTTGCGGCTGTCGGACCGGGCGTACGTGATGGTCAACGGCGAGATTCGCCTTACCGGCACCGGCAAGGAGCTGCTGGTGAATGAGGAGGTGCGTAACGCCTACCTCGGCGGGCATT
>NZ_CP080030.1:643590-672330 GCF_019382755.1 Pseudomonas sp. Colony2
GCTTTCCTGAAATTGTGGACAACAAATCCAGGCACCTGCCAAAGCGCGACATATAGCCGCCGCAAATCCCTGTTTTGTCACAGTTTTGACTTGTCCCCAAGCACTGTGGAACCGGCTGTGGGTAACGTGGGAGTAGCTGGCTGGAGGCCTTTGTTTTCGCGGCTTGCAGCGTGGTGGTTGTTTATTGATCAGTGAATTTTTCGTGACCACCCGAGGGGTTTGTCAACCTGTTTAAAGACACAGGTATATGACCGGAATATGTCACTACGGCCTGTGGATAAGTCTGTGACTAAACTCTGGAAAGAGTGCCGCAGAGGCCGGAATGACTGGCCTGGAGCCATCGTCCTAGTTGCACCGTTTTGAACCGGGCTACATACGGGCTGCGCAAGGTCAAGCAAAAAACTTTTTGAATCGCGCTGAAAGCCTTGTGTAGCGCGGCTTTCAGCTTTTGTACTTGCCCCCAAAGACTGTGGACGGGGCTGTGGATAAGGTGCGCGCACATGGCTGCACGCCACGGCCTGTATGGCTTTCGGGCGATTGGTTGAATTTCGTACAGCATGAGCGGCATTCACCTGTGTCCACAGCGTGTATCAGTTGCCGCCAGCCCGGCAGCCGGGCATTCTGCTGGCTGATTTTTTACCTCGTAGCCCCGCAAGGAGAACACCATGTCCGATACGCTGTTTATTACTGGCGCGACCTCCGGTTTTGGCGAAGCCTGTGCCCGCCGTTTTGCCGAAGCCGGCTGGAAACTGGTGCTCACCGGCCGCCGCGCAGAGCGCTTGAACGCCCTGTGCGCCGAGCTTTCCAAGCAGACCGAAGTGCTCGGCCTGGTGGTGGACGTGCGTGACCGCAAGGCCATGGAAGAGGCGATCGCCAACCTGCCGCCGTCCTTTGCCACGCTGCGCGGGCTGATCAACAACGCCGGCCTGGCGGTGGGCACCGACCCTGCGCCGAAGTGCAGCCTCGACGATTGGGAAACCATGGTCGACACCAACATCAAGGGCCTGCTGACCACCACCAGCCTGCTGTTGCCGCGCTTGATCGCCCACGGCCGTGGCGCCGGCATCATCAACCTCGGTTCCATTGCCGGCAGCTACCCGTACCCGGGCAGCCACGTGTATGGCGGCACCAAGGCCTTCGTCAAACAGTTCTCGCTGAACCTGCGTTGCGACCTGCAGGGCACCGGCGTGCGCGTGACCAACATCGAGCCGGGCCTGTGTGAGAGTGAGTTCTCGCTGGTGCGCTTTGCCGGTGACCAGGCGCGTTATGACGCGACTTATGCCGGTGCCGAGCCGATCCAGCCGCAGGACATTGCGGATACGATCTTCTGGGTGCTTAACACCCCGGCACACGTGAACATCAACCGCCTGGAGCTGATGCCAGTGAGCCAGACCTGGGCCGGGTTTGCGATTGAGCGCGGCGCCAAGGCCTAAGTTCGTCGAGCTGTTGTGGCGAGGGAGCAAGCTCCCTCGCCACAGGGTTTTGTCAGGCTTGAATATGCGGCAAATCGGCCAAAACAGGACATAAGGTACACTCCACCCCTGAAAACCCCGCCGCGCTGTGCGGTTCAAAGGTTTTGACAGGAGGATATGTGAGTAACCGAGGTGAGCAGTCGCTGCTCAAACAATCGACCATCCTGATGTTCGCCGTGGCGATCGCCGGGATTGTCACAGGGGTGGTGTCGGGCGCCCAATCGATTTTATTCGACGGCTTTTTCTCGCTGATCGCCACCGCCATCAAGGTGCTGATGCTGATCACGGCCAAGCTGATCGCCAAGAAAAGCAACGAACGTTTCCAGTTCGGCTACTGGCACCTGGAGCCCATGGTGCTGCTGATCGAGGGCAGCTTTTTGCTGTTGATCGCCATCTACGCGTTTCTCAACGGCGTGTTCGGCATTATCAATGGCGGGCGCGATATCGAGTTGGGCCTGGTGATCATCTATGCGGCGGTGTTTACCGTCGTCGAGTTCGCCTATTTCTTCTACGTGCGTTACCGCAATCGCACGCTCAAGTCGTCGCTGATCCAGTTCGACAACATCAGTTGGTTGGTGGACGCGATGCTGTCGGTGGGGCTGCTGGTGAGCTTCCTGGCGGCGCTGTTGCTCAAGTCCCAGGGCTATGGGCAGTGGGCGGTATATGTGGACCCGTTGATCCTGATCCTGCTGGCGTTGAGCATGCTGGCGCCGGCCTTCAAGATCCTGCGCCCGGCGCTACGCGACGTGTTGGGGATTGTGCCGGACCAACTGGACGGCAAAGTGCGCGAAGTGATGGAGGCGGCCCAGGCCAGGCATGGTTTCGATGATTACGTGTCCTACGTGCAGAAGCACGGGCGGGCGCGGTTTATCGAGATTCATGTGGTGCTGCCGGCGGATTACCCGGTGGATAACGTCGCCACCCTGGACGGGCTGCGCGAAGAAATATCCACAGGGTTGGGCAAGCCCGACGCGGCCCGCTGGCTGACGATCAGTTTTACCGGGGACCGCAAATGGATTGCGTAAGGCCCAGGTAGCACGTCGCCAAGTGGTAAGGCGTGGTCGACGGCATGTCCCGCCGGCTCACGTGCCCCTTGGCATCCAGGCACTCATTCCAGCCTTTGTCGTGCAGGAAGCGTTGTTGCAGCGCCAGCAATTGGCGTTGTAGCACGGCTTCACTGTCGGGCCGCAAGGTCAGCGCCCGCAGGTATTCGGCCTGGGCCCAGATGCGCTGGGTGCCGTCGCGCACGCTGCCGTCCAGGGCGAGCATGCCGCTGACCGCACCGGTCAGGTTATCCACACCCTTTTGCTCGGCATAGGTGAACGCTTTGCTCAGTGATGTGTGCAGCGGTGTGCCCCGCAGCAAATCCGAAGATTCCAGCAGGAAGAACCATTCGAACTGATGCCCCGGTTCAAACCAGTTATCCACAGCGCCCAGCGGTTTTTCCATCATCACCCCGTGTTGGCGGTCGATGAAGCGCTTCTGCATGGCGTTGGCCAGGTCCAGCAACGCGTCTTGGGTGACGGCGTCCTCCCGCACGGCCAACGTGGCGAGGAAACCTTCGGCAAGGTGCATCAGCGGGTTTTGCAGAGGGCCAGACTTGAGGGATGACCAGTTACGTCCCAGCACCGCTTCGTACAGGCCGTCGCCGGTGGCGAAGCGTTCGGCGACCACTTCCAGGGCGGCGTCGAGTACCGATTCCACCAGCGATTCACGTACCTTGGCCCAATAGTGGGCGCAGGCGAAGATGATGAAGGCGTGGGTGTAGAGGTCCTTGCGCTTATCCAGCGGCTTGCCGTGGGCGTCGATGCTGTAGAACCAGCCGCCGTGCTCGGCGTCGTGGAAGTGCCGTTGCAGGGAACGGAACAACGCGGCGGCGCGCTCCTCGGCAAAGGCTGCGCCGGGTTCACCGATCAGGCTGGCAAACAGGTACAACTGCCGTGCGCAGGCCATGGCGCGATAGCGTTGCGGGGGCAAAGGCCGATGATCGGCGTCCAGGGCCTCATAGGGCAGCGCCAGGTCGGCATTCCAGCCCGGGCCTTGCCAGAGCGGCACGATCAGGTCGTGGAAGTGCGTCAACACGGCGGTCAATTGAGGCTTGAGGGCGGAGCTTGGAGCGATGGGCATCGGCTGGCGTCGTCACGGCAGGGGTGTTTGCGCGACATGGTATCAGGCTTGGGATCGGTGTTGTCTTTACTGCCGCCTTCGCGAGCAAGCCCGCTCCCACATTCGATCGAGTTCCATTGTTGGAATGCAGTCGACTGTGGGAGCGGGCTTGCTCGCGAAGAGACCCTCAGGAGCACCGAAAATCAGGCAGCGAGCAACCAAACCCCGGTCGCCGCCGAAGCCGCACCCGCCACCCGCACCAACGGCGCAGCCGCCGCCGGCAGGAAACGCACCACGGCATAACCGGCAGCATGCAAAACCGCCGTCGCACCCACAAACCCTATGGCATACGCCCACGGGCTGGACATGTCCGGCAGCTCCAAACCATGGGCCACGCCATGGAACAGTGCAAACAGCGCCGTCGCCGCCACCGCCACGAACAACGGCGGCCGCACCGCCAGCGCTACCGCCAGGCCCAGCGCCAGCACCGACGCGGCAATCCCGCTTTCCAGCGCCGGCAGTTCCAGCCCTTCAAAGCCCAGCATCCCGCCGATCAGCATGGTGCCGACAAACGTGCACGGCAGCGCCCAGCGCGCCGAGCCTTTTTGTTGAGCGGCCCACAGGCCCACGGCGACCATTGCCAGCAAGTGGTCGATGCCGCCCAGCGGGTGGCTGATACCGGCCACCAGGCCGTTGTCGCCATGGCCGGGGTGGGCGAAGGCGAGGGCGGGAGTGAGCAGCAAGGCTGCGGCAGCGAGAAGTGTATTGAGGCGCATGGACAGGCTCCTTGTGGGGGTTGATCAGGCTGCGGTCAGCAAGCCCTGGCGTTCGATGAAGGCGACGATTTCTTCCAGGCCGACGCCGGTTTTCTGATTGCTGAAGACGAAAGGTTTACCGCCGCGCATGCGCTGGGTATCGCTGTTCATCAGCTCCAGGGATGCGCCTACCAGCGGCGCCAGGTCGATCTTGTTGATCACCAGCAGGTCGGATTTGCAGATTCCCGGCCCGCCTTTGCGCGGCAGCTTGTCGCCGGCCGACACATCGATCACGTAGATGGTCAGGTCCGACAGTTCCGGGCTGAAGGTGGCCGACAGGTTGTCGCCGCCGGATTCCACCAGGATCAGGTCCAGACCGGGAAAGCGACGGTTGAGTTGGTCGACCGCTTCGAGGTTGATCGAGGCGTCTTCGCGAATCGCGGTGTGGGGGCAGCCGCCGGTTTCCACACCGATGATGCGCTCGGGCGCCAGGGCCTGGTTGCGCACCAGGAAGTCGGCGTCTTCGCGGGTGTAGATATCGTTGGTGACCACCGCCAGGTTGTAGCGATCACGCAGGGCCAGGCACAGGGCCAGGGTCAGGGCGGTCTTGCCGGAGCCGACCGGGCCGCCGATGCCGACGCGCAGGGGTTGGGTGTTCATGTGATTCTCCAAGATAAAGTGCCCTAGGAACGGAACAGGCGGCTGTACTGGCGCTCATGGGCCATGCACGCCAGGGACAGGCCAAACGCGGCGCTGCCGTAGTGATTGGGGTCAAGCTGGCTGGCGTCCTGCTGGGCTCGTTGCAGCAGCGGCAGCAGTTCGCTGGTCAGGCGCTGGGCGGCTTGTTGGCCCAGAGGCAGCGTCTTCATCAGCACCGCCAATTGGTTTTCCAGCCAACTCCACAGCCAGGCGGCCAGGGCGTCATCCGGGCTGATCTGCCAGGCGCGGGCGGCCAGGGCCCAGCCCAGGGCCAGGTGCGGTTCGGAACGCTGTGCCAGGAACTCTCGGGCGGCGTCATCCAGCTCCGGTAAACCGTTCAATAGCTGGTGCAGGGAATAGCCCATCTGCCGGCTTTCCTGATAAAGCTCGCGGGTTTCACGGCTGGCGCGGTGTTCCTCGCACAACTGCGCGAGGCGTGGCCAGTCCTGTTCGGCGGCGGCCTGGCAGTGGGCAAGCAGCAGCGGCGCTTCGAAGCGCGCCAGGTTGAGCAACAGTTGATCGCTGATCCAGCGCCCGGCACTTGCCGGGTCGGTCACGCGGGCTTGCTCCACGGCCATTTCCAGGCCCTGGGAATAGCTGTAGCCACCAATCGGCAGCTGCGGACTGGCCAGACGCAACAGCGCCCAGGCTGGGTTCATAGGCGTACGCCGAACTGGTGCAGCTTGGGCGGGTAGTTGAAGTCTTCGTCGCCATGGCGGGAGTGGTGGTGGCCGCCGCCATAGGCGCCGTGTTCCGGCTGGAAGGGGGCCTCGATGGTCTCGGTCGTCGCGCCCAACTGATCGAGCATGGCCTTGAGCACGTAGTCATCGAGCAGGCGCAGCCAACCGTCACCCACTTGCAGCGCCACGTGGCGGTTGCCCAGGTGATAGGCGGCGCGGGTCAGTTCAAAGGCATTGCCGCAGGTGACGTGCAGCAGTTGTTCAGGCCGGGCGCACACGCGTACGACACGTCCGTCTTCAGCCTGTAGGAATTCGCCATCGTGCAGCGGCGGTTGGCCGCGCTCCAGAAACAGGCCGACGTCTTCTCCGTCGGCACTGAAACAGCGCAGGCGGCTTTTGCTGCGGGCTTCGAAATTCAGCAGCAACTCTGCGGCCCAGACGGGTTGGGGGGCGATTCGGCGGTGGATCACCAGCATCAGAAAGCTTCCAGCTATGAGCGATGAGCAAGCTAGAGCAAGGGTCTTGCCAACCACGCGGGGAGTAGGAATTCCCTGTAGGCAGGCGACTTGTGCCACCTGATGGCGCAGGAAATTATTCCAAAATGTTTCATTTTGGTGCGTGGTTGGATTTATAGCACCGGATCCGGGCGCTCGGCGTTGAATTCCATTGCTTGGTGCATGAAATTTCTTTCATCTTTTATGAGTTTTGATTGCTTGGGACTTTTCCTACGCACTTGCAGGATTTGCCGTGCGTTGCGTTACGCGCTGTTTCATTAGGATTCCGCTCCGTATTTAATCTTCAGCGGTTTCCACCATGTACAAGTCATTTTTCTGTTTACTCATTGTCAGTTTGTCGCTCGCCATTTCATCTGCTTCGGCCAATCTTCAGCGTGCCCCGGCATTCGCGCCGCCACCTACTATCGACAACGTGATCGACCGCGCCCACGAGCTGTTGGGCACGCCCTATAAATTGGGCGGCGCTTCGGTGAAGCAGGGCTTCGATTGCAGCAGCTTCCTGGTGTACCTGTTCAAGACCGAAGCCAACATTCATCTGCCTCGCACCACCTCGGCGATGCACCGCTCAACCGCGGCCACGGTCAAGCGCAATGCGTTGCAACCGGGTGATGCGGTGTTTTTCAGGGGCAATGGGCGCGGCCAGGTCAGCCACGTTGGTCTCTATATAGGAGAGGGCAAGTTCATCCACTCGCCGCGCACGGGCAAAAGCGTGCGCATCGACTCACTGGCCAACAGCTATTGGAACCGGAACTACACCACCGCCAAGCGTTTTCACACCGTGCGCTGAGTTATTCGGTGCTGCCCAGGCCTTGCCAATGCTTGAGGCCGATAAAGATGAAACGCAGCTGCTGGGTGATCTTGGCTTGTGGCGTGAGGTGCGCAGGCAGCGCTTCGGCGGGCGGGTCGATAATGTCGGGCAGGGTGGCGAACACGCTCTTGACGATCAGGTCGGCCATCACGTGCAGGCCGTCGGCATCCAGGTGCTGGAGCTTGGGCATCAGGGTCAGGTCGGCGGCGAGGTCGCTGGCGATGTCTTCACGCAGGGCACCAATGGCTTGGCGAACGGCGAGGCTGCCACCGTATTGCTCGCGGGCCAGGAACAGGAATTGCGAACGGTTGGCGGCGACCACATCCAGGAAAATCCGTACCGAGGCATCAATGATGCCGCCCATCACGAATTCGTTGTGGCGCACCAGGCGAATCGTCGCGCGAAAGGTCTGGCCGACTTCGCTGACCAATACCAGGCCCAGCTGATCCATATCGGCAAAGTGACGGTAGAAACCGGTGGGCACGATGCCGGCGGTCTTGGCCACTTCACGCAGGCTGAGGCTGCCGAACCCACGGCCACACTCCATCAGATGGCGGGCTGCGTCCATCAGGGCGAGTCGGGTCTGTTGCTTCTGTTCGGCGCGGGGCAGCATTGGCAGGCGGGCTTTGTGGACAAGGACAGCGACGCACTCTAGCAAATCAGCTTTGCCAGCGTCGAACTTCAAAAGGGAGAAGGGCGTTGCGGTTCACACAAAGTCAAAGCCCGATCGGCTGATCGGGCTTTTTTCCAGGGCCAGCACGGGCTTAGCTCTGTGCTTGATGCAGTTCTGCCAGACGGTCAGCACCGCCTTCCACTACGCCGTCAGCATAAGCGCGTTTGTTGGCGCGGCTCGAACCATCTTCAACCAGGCCTTTCTGTTCCAGACGATCACGACCGCCTTCGGCAACAGCGTTGCGTTCCATCAGGCGATCAGCGCCACCTTCAACCAGGCCTTTCTGTTCCAGACGATCACGGCCACCTTCAGCAACGCCTTCGGTGTAAGCACGTTTGTTGGCTTGTTCCGAACCGTTTTCAGTGATGCTGCCGTTGTAGTCGGTGTTGTTCTTGTCCGAAGCGCCGCTGCGAGCCAGGGTTTGGCTGAAGTGGGAAGCGTCGGCTTTCACTTGTGGGGTTGCCTGTTCAGCAGCTGGCAGGGCAAATGCGCTGGTGGCCAGGAGGGAAAGTGCAAAGCTTGCGAGTATTTGGCGTTTCATGATGGGTTGCTCCTTGGGAGGGCGATAAATTGGGTACAGGGCTAATGCTACTCTTGATAAGTCGATATAAAAGTTCATAAACACAATGGTAATAATCAACAGAATTGATTGTTCCCTGCGAAGGCTCTATCTCGCACGTCTCAAGCCCGCGCTTTTGCACCGAGGTGGGTATTTTCGACACGATGGTGGGTAACAACGGTGCGTCGTTGATGATTGAAACTGTCTGGTTGGTCAGGAAAGGCGGTTTTTATGAGGAATTCATCAATGGGGTTAAACCCCCGCGCCGTTTGTCAGTCGTAGCCATATAAGCTGTAGTCAAAACGCGCGCCGCAAAGCGCCCGCTCAGTCGTAACCTGGAGTCCTGTGCAATGACGCGCACTCGTAAAATTCTCGCCTGGAGCTGCGCCAGCTTCGTTTTGTTAATCGCCATTGTGGTGTTGGTCCTGGTGTTCTTTGACTGGAACCGGATCAAGCCGCCCCTCAACGCCAAGGTCTCCGAAGAGTTGCATCGACCGTTTGCCATCAATGGCAACCTGGCAGTGGTGTGGCAGCGCGAGCCCGATGAAGGTGGCTGGCGCGCCTGGATTCCGTGGCCCCATGTGATTGCCGAAGACCTGACCCTGGGCAATCCCGACTGGTCGAAAGCCCCGCAGATGGTCACCCTCAAGCGCGTGGAGTTGCGTATCTCGCCCCTGGCGTTGCTGGCCCAGCGCGTGGTGATCCCGCGTATCGACCTCACCGAACCGAGTGCGCAGTTGCAGCGCCTGGCCGATGGCCGCGCCAACTGGACCTTCAAGTTCGACCCCAAGGACCCGAATGCCGAACCGTCCAACTGGGTGGTGGACATCGGCGCCATCGGCTTCGACAAAGGCCATGTGACCCTCGACGACCAGACTCTCAAGACCCAGCTCGACGTCGTGATCGACCTGCTCGGCAAGCCGATCCCCTTCGGCGAGATCGTCGGCGATGCCGACGCCAGGAAAGCCCTGGAAAAAGGCTCGGCGCCGCAGGATTACGCGTTCGGCCTCAAGGTCAAGGGCCAATACCACGGCCAGAAACTCGATGGCACCGGCAAGATCGGTGGCCTGCTGGCCTTGCAGGACGCGGCCAAGCCGTTCCCGCTGCAAGCCCAGGCCAGGATCGGCGACACCAGCATCGCGCTGGCCGGCACCCTGACCGACCCGATGAACCTCGGCGCCCTCGACCTGCGCCTCAAACTCTCCGGCAGCAGCCTGGGCAACCTGTACCCGCTGACCGGCGTGACCTTGCCGGATTCGCCGGCCTATTCCACCGACGGCCACCTGATCGCCAAGTTGCATGAGGCCAGTGGCGCGTCGTTCCAGTATGAAAACTTCAACGGCAAGATCGGCAACAGCGACATCCACGGCAACCTCGGCTACGTCGCCAGCCAGCCGCGGCCCAAGCTCACCGGGGCGCTGGTCTCCAACCAGCTGTTGATGACCGACCTGGCGCCGCTGATCGGCGCCGACTCCAACGCCAAGCAAAAAGCCCGTGGCGGCGAAAGCAAGCAGCCGGCGACCAAGGTGCTGCCGGTGGAAGAGTTCCGCACCGAGCGCTGGCGCGACATGGATGCCGACGTCGAATTCACCGGCAAACGCATCGTCCACAGTGCCGAATTGCCGTTCACCGATCTCTACACTCACCTGGTGCTGAACGACGGGCAGTTGAGCCTGGAGCCCCTGCGTTTCGGCGTGGCCGGTGGCAAGCTCGACGCGCAGATTCGTCTCAACGGGCGCACCACGCCGATGGAAGGCCAGGCCAGACTCACCGCGCGCAACTTCAAGCTCAAGCAGTTGTTCCCGACCTTCGAGCCGATGAAAACCAGCTTCGGTGAGCTCAACGGCGACGCGGACATTTCCGGACGCGGCAACTCCGTCGCGGCATTGCTTGGCACGTCGAATGGCGATCTGAAAATGTTGATCAACGACGGCGCCATCAGCCGCGGACTGATGGAAATCGCCGGGCTCAACGTCGGCAACTACGTGGTCGGCCGCCTGTTTGGCGACAAGGAAGTGAAGATCAACTGTGCGGCCGCAGACTTCGGCATCAAGTCGGGCCTGGCGACGACTCGCCTGTTTGTGTTCGATACCGAGAACGCGATCATCTACATCGATGGCACCGCGAACATGGCCAGCGAGCAGCTTGACCTGACCATTACCCCGGAGTCCAAAGGCTTCCGCCTGTTCTCCCTGCGCTCGCCGTTGTACGTCAACGGGCCGTTTATCAAACCGAATGCTGGCGTGAAGGCGGTGCCGCTGATGCTGCGTGGTGCGGGCATGGTTGCCTTGGGTGTGATTGCCGGCCCGGCGGCGGGTTTGCTGGCGCTGGTGGCACCGAGCGGCGATGAGCCGAACCAGTGTGCGCCGCTGCTGCAACAGATGAAGGAAGGCAAGGCACCTAAAACAGTGAAAGGCTAGCTGACAAAACCGTGAACCAAATGTGGGAGCGGGCTTGCTCGCGAAGGCGGTGGATCAGTCAAGAATGTTCCGACTGACCCACCGCCTTCGCGAGCAAGTCCGCTCCCACATGGGTTTTGCGGTGTTAGCTGTGTTAGTTACAGGTCCTTCAGAATATCCGCCATGTCGTCGGCGTGTTCTTCTTCCTGGGCCAGGATGTCTTCGAAGATGCGGCGAGTGGTCGGGTCTTTGTCACCGATGTACTGGATGATTTCGCGATAGCTGTCTACCGCGATGCGCTCGGCCACCAGGTCTTCGTAGACCATCTCCTTCAGCGTATTGCCGGCCACGTACTGCGCGTGGGAATTCTTCGACAGCAGGTCGGGGTTGAACTCCGGCTCGCCACCCAACTGCACGATACGCTCGGCCAATTTGTCGGCGTGTTCGGCTTCCTGGGTGGCGTGCTCGAGGAACTCCTCGGCGGCGACATGCGCCTTGACGCCATTGGCCATGAAGTAGTGGCGCTTGTAGCGCAGCACGCACACCAGCTCGGTGGCCAGCGATTCGTTGAGCAGACGCAGGATTTCCTGGCGGTCGGCGTCATAACCTTCGGTCACGGCACCGTTTTCGACGTTCTTGCGGGCGCGGTCACGTAAAGTGGCTACGTCAGACAAATGTGAGTCAGTCATCTCATTCTCCTGGTACTAATCCGGTTTTGCGCCACGCTCTGCCGGCGTGATCGCTCCAAGTTGTGAGTCCCAGGCAACGCAAAAAGTTTTATCGGATTTTACAGAGCGTGCCCCGACAGCCGCGCTTCCTCCTGCAACCACTCAAAAAACGCCCGGACCGGCGGGTGCCGTTCCCGTCCCGGTACGCACAGGGCGCTGTAGCCGGCGCCGTTGACGCGGACCTGTGGCCGGTAAGGCACCAGCAACCCGCTGGCGACGCTTTCCGAGACCAGGATATTGCTCGCCAGCACCAGGCCCTGGCCGGCGATGGCCGCTTGCAGGGCGTAGTGTTCTTCGTCGTATTCGCGCAGCGGCGAAGCGGATTGCAACCAGTCTTCGCCGGCCTTTTCGCACCATGCCTGCCAGCCCAGGGCGTACAGCCTGGAGTTGTGCCAGCGCACGCTGATCAGGGTCGGGGTGCGCTCGCGCGCCAGGGCGACTTGTTCGGGGGAGCCATACACGGCGAAACATTCGTCGAACAGGCACAAACCGTAGAGGTTCGTGTAGTCGTCGATGCTGTAGCGGATCACCAGGTCGACGCTGGCATCCTGCTGTAAATCGACCACGGCGCAGTTGGTGTCCAGGCGCAGGCTGATATCCGGATGGGCGGCATAGAAGCGCCCGAGTCGCGGCACCAGCCACAGAGCGGCAAACGCCGGAGTAGTGGAGAGTGTGAGATTGCTGGCGCTGCGTTGCGGGCGCAGGGTGTCGACGCTTTGCGCGACGTCCAGCAAGGCGCCGTGCAGGCTGTGGAACAGGCGCTCGCCGCGTTCCGTCAGGCGCACCTGGCGCGGCAGGCGCTCGAACAGCGGTACGCCGAGCCAGGTTTCCAGGGAGCGAATCTGATGGGACACCGCCGTCGGCGTGACCGACAACTCCTGGGCGGCGGCCTTGAAGCTCAACAGGCGCGAGGCCGATTCAAAGGCGCGCAGGGCGGTCAGGGGCAGCGAGGCAAACATGTGAGGCTCCATGGATGAATTCAATTCATCCAAAACAACTATTGCTCATTTGTGAGTAAGGCCGCTCGGCTCTAGATTTATGCGTAACAGAGCCAGCCATTCAGGTTGCCTGAGTCTAGCGTGTGAAGGCCTACAGATGAAAAAAATGCTTGCGATCCATTCCAGCCCCCGCGGCGAACGTTCCCACTCCCGGCGCCTTGCCGAGGTGTTCCTGGCCGCCTGGCACACCGCCAATCCCGACGCGCAGCTGACCCGCCGCGAAGTGGGCCGGGCGTCTACCCCCCATGTCAGCGAAGCGTTCATTGCCGCCAGCTTCCACCCGGAGCCGCAGGCGATGCCGTTGTCCATGCACGCCGATTTGCAACTGAGCAATGAGCTGGTAGCCGAGCTCGTCGAGCACGAACTGCTGGTGATTTCCGTACCGATGTACAACTTCGGGATTCCCAGCGGCCTCAAGGCCTGGATCGACCAGATCGTGCGCATGGGCCATACCGTGGACATCACCCAGGACAGCCAGGGCATCGCCCAGTACCAGCCGTTATTGTTGGGCAAAAAGGCCTTGATCATCACCAGTCGCGGCGGCAGCGGCTTTGGCCCGGGCGGGGAAAACGAGGCGATGAACCACGCCGATCCGCACCTGCGGACCGCGTTGGGGTTCATCGGCATTGAAGACGTCACGGTGATCGCCGCAGAAGGCGAAGAGTCCGACCCGAGCGTTTTCCGCCGTTCCTGCGATGCAGTCGAAGGGCAACTGCGCGACCTGGCCGGGAGCTTCTGAAGTGTCGTGGCTTTTCCTGCTGATCGCCGCCGGCTTTGAGGTGACCTTCGCCATGGGCATGAAGTACGCCGACGGCTTCACCCGGCTGTGGCCGTCGCTGGTCACCGTCGTCGCGGCCGTGGGCGGGATCTACTTCCTGACCCTGGCCATGCGTGAGTTGCCGGTGAGCGTGGCCTACCCGATCTGGACCGCCATTGGCTCACTGGGCACGGTGTTTCTCGGGTTCGCATTGCTGGGGGAGAGCCTGACGCTGATCAAGCTGGTGTCGGTGGGCTTGATCGTCGCCGGAGTGGTGGGGCTCAAGTAGCTTCCTGCGCGCTGACATTACTGCGAACCGGCGTCGTCCAGCGCTCCGACAAAATCACCCCGCCCAGGGTCAGCAAGCCGCCCACCAGGTGATACATCGCCAGCTGCTCTTTCAACACCACTGCGGCAATCAACGCGGTGATCAGCGGCAGCAGGTTGAAAAACAGCGTGGTGCGGCTTGGGCCGAGGGTCTTCACCGAATGCATCCAGGCCAGCGGCGCGAGCATCGAGGCCAGCAGGCAGGCGTACAGCACCAGCGGGATATTCGACCAGCCAAGGCCGGCCTTGTCGGAGAGCAGGAACAGCGGAAACAACACCACCACCGCCACCAGCACCTGCAGGTACAGCAACACCAGTGGCGGCAAGCGCAGCTGCCATTTTTTCAGCAGGGTGCTGTAGACCGCGTAGGCGAGGGTGGCCACCAGCATCATCGCGTCACCCATATTCAGCCCGTGTTGCAGCAGGGCGCTGAGACTACCGGCGGAGACCACCACTACCACGCCGGCAAACGACAGCACGGCACCGGTCAGGGCGCCGAAGGTCAGGCGCTGGCCAAGGCTGATGATTGCGGCGGTAAGAGCCATCAGTGGCATCAGCGAGAGGATAATGCCCATGTTGGTGGCCGAGGTCAGGTTCGCGGCGTAATACGCCAGGCTCTGGTACACCGCCATGCCCAACACGCCGAGGATGAAGATCTTGCCCAGGTTGGGACGAATCAGCGGCCAGTTGGCGATGACGGGTTTGAGCATGAACGGGGTAAACAGCAGGCCGGCCAGCAGCCAGCGGTAAAAACCGATCTCGGCAGGGAAAATCGTCCCCACCGCGAGTTTGTTGACCACGGTATTGCCGGCCCAGATAAAAATGGCCAGTAACGGATAAGCGTATTGCATCGAAAAGAACCAATTGCGTCTATGAGCGGTGATTATCCTTTGTCTGGATCGAAGCCTATACTTCGATCCAGCCATCCGACCTTTGTATCCAGACAACATGCTCAAGAAGTACATCAACCTTCCCGATTTTGACCAGTTGCCGGCCCCGGTGTATTTCCGTTATTCGGAATTCGAGGCTGACACCCATGCAAGTGCGCACCAGCATGCCTGGGGTTCCCTGGACTACTCGGCCCGTGGCGTGATGCGCTTTGAAGTGGCTGGCAGTCGCTTTATGTCGCCGCCGCAATATGCGGTATGGATCCCACCCAACACCCAGCACAGTTCCTACAACGCCCAGGCGATCGTCTACCGCTCCGTATATCTGGCGCCCGCCTTGTGCGAGCAATTGCCGGCGCAGCCGTGCACCCTGACCATCAGCGATATCCTCAAGGCGATCCTCAGTGATTTCGCCGAGCGTGATGTCAACATTCCCGAGAACGAAGCCGACGTGCGCCTGGCCCAGGTGCTGGTAGACCAGCTCAGGCAGGCGCCGGTGCACGATTGTTTCCTGCCGTATGCCAGCCATCCCGGGTTGCTCAGTGTGCTGGAGGGCATGCAGGCCGACCCTGGCGATAACCGCGCGCTGGCCCAGTGGGCGCAGCAGGTGCATGTCAGTGAGCGCACCCTGGCGCGGCAATTTGTGCGTGAGCTGGGGATGAGCTTCGGCGAATGGCGCCAACGCCTGCGGTTCCTGGCGTCGATCGAGGCGCTGGACAGCGCGCGCAGTGTCCAGGAAGTTGCGTTTGACCTGGGCTACAGCACAGCCTCGGCGTTTATCGCGATGTTCCAGCGCCAGGCCGGCTGCACGCCGGAGCAGTATCGCCGGACCCATATACGCGGCAGGAAGGTGTAACAGGGTTTGACTACACTGCTGGGGAGGCCGTGCCCCTCGGCACGGTAACAGGGAGAAAACTCCATGAAGATGCTGCGTATTCCGCTGTTGATGATGGGCCTGCTGCTGTGTTCCCAAGGCTTTGCCGCGACTGCCGCACAGACGGCTCAGCAACAAAAAATGACTACTTGCAACGCCGAAGCCAAGACCAGTGGCAAGACCGGTGATGATCGCAAGGCGTTCATGAGCAACTGCCTCAAGGCGGCCCCGGCGGCCAACGACGCCAAGACCCTGACCCCCCAGCAACAGAAGATGAAAGATTGCAACGCCACCGCGAAAACCCAGGCGCTGACCGGCGATGCGCGTAAAACCTTTATGAGCACCTGCCTGAAGAAATAATGATGCAGAACTCTGTGGGCGCTGGCTTGCCTAAGATTGCGACCTGGCAGTCGATGCCTTTGTTGGCTGACCCACCGCCATCGCAGGCAAGCCAGCTCCCACATTGGACCGCGTTTAGACTTCTCGCTTGATTCACCCAAGGCTGGCAGACTGCCCATCCTTTAACGCCGTTCGTTTTGAGGCTGTATGCCAACGTTTTCTCAGCGTCACGTGTTGTTGTTGGTCAGTTGCGTGCTGATTTTTGGCGGGCTGCTGCTGGTTTTGCCATTGAAGTTGCTGCCGAGCCTGCTGGCCGGGCTGCTGGTGTATGAGCTGGTCAACATGCTCACCCCGCAGTTGCAGCGGTTGATCGAAGGCCGGCGTGCGCGCTGGTTGGCGGTAGCCTTGCTGGGAACCTTGATCGTCAGCATCCTGACCCTGATCTTCGCCGGGGCCATCAGCTTCCTGCTGCACGAAGCGGAAAACCCCGGGGCCTCCCTGGATAAGTTCATGGGCGTGGTCGACCGTGCCCGCGGCCAGTTGCCGCCGTTCCTCGACGCCTACCTGCCGGCCAGCGCCGCCGAGTTCCGCGTGGCCATCGGCGAATGGCTGAGCAAACACCTCAGCGAACTGCAACTGGTGGGCAAAGACGCCGCGCACATGTTCGTGACCTTGTTGATCGGCATGGTGCTGGGGGCGATCATCGCCCTGCAACGGGTGCCGGACCTGACCAAGCGCAAACCCCTGGCGGCCGCGCTGTTTGATCGCCTGCACCTGCTGGTCCAGGCCTTTCGCAACATCGTTTTCGCGCAGATCAAGATCGCCGCGCTGAACACCGCGTTCACCGCGATCTTCCTCGCGGTGGTGCTGCCGTTGTGCGGGATCCACCTGCCGCTGACCAAGACGTTGATCGTGCTGACGTTCCTGCTGGGCCTGCTACCGGTGATCGGCAACCTGATGTCCAACACCCTGATCACCATCGTGGCCTTGTCGCTGTCGATCTGGGTGGCGGTGGCGGCGTTGGGCTACCTGATCGTGATCCACAAGGTCGAGTACTTCCTCAACGCGCGGATCGTCGGCGGGCAGATCAGTGCCAAGTCGTGGGAATTGTTGCTGGCGATGCTGGTGTTCGAAGCCGCCTTCGGCCTGCCGGGGGTGGTGGCGGGGCCGATTTATTATGCGTACTTGAAGAGTGAGTTGAAGCTGGCGGGGATGGTTTAGGCATTGATGTTGCCTGGACTGGCCCCTTCGCGAGCAAGCCCGCTCCCACATTTGACCG
Source organism: Pseudomonas sp. Colony2 (assembly GCF_019382755.1). Classification (NCBI taxonomy): domain Bacteria; kingdom Pseudomonadati; phylum Pseudomonadota; class Gammaproteobacteria; order Pseudomonadales; family Pseudomonadaceae; genus Pseudomonas; species Pseudomonas sp. Colony2. The sequence continues at coordinate 660,446 of NZ_CP080030.1, forward strand.
AGTTCCAACTTTGGAATGCAGCCGAATGTGGGAGCGGGCTTGCTCGCGAAGGGCGCGCCACGGTTTCAGCTAAAACTCAGTAGCCGTAGCGCTTGCTGGCCTCAATCGCCAGACCACTGCCAATACTGCCAAAGATGTTCCCTTCCACATGCTGCGCATTCGGCAGCATCGCCGAGATGCTGTGGCGCAGCGCCGGAATCCCGCTGGAACCCCCGGTAAAGAACACTGTGTCCACCTGGGCCACGTCCACCGAGGCGTCGTTGAGCAGTTGCGTCACCGCATTGCGCACCCGCTCCAGCAAGCCATCGATGGCCGACTCGAACAACGCCCGGCTCAATTCCACGCTCAACCCAGGCTCGACCCGGTCCAGCAACACATGGCGGCTGTCCTGCCGGGTCAGCTGGATCTTGGTTTCTTCCACTTCCATCGCCAACCAGTGCCCGGCGCGCTGCTCGATCAGGTTGAACAGGCGGTCGATGCCACCCGTGTCCTCGATGTCGTAGCGCATGCTGCCCAGCGCCAGCTTGGATTTCTGCGAGTACACCGAGTTGATGGTGTGCCAGGTCGCCAGGTTCATGTGGTGGCTGGTGGGCATATAAGCGCCGCTCTTCATGCGGCTGCCGTAGCCGAACAGCGGCATCATGCCGGCCAGCGAGAGCTGCTTGTCGAAGTCGGTACCGCCGATGTGCACACCGCCGGTGGCGAGGATGTCGTCGTGGCGGTTGTCGATCTGGCGGCGCTCGGGCGACAGGCGCACCAGGGAGAAGTCGGAGGTACCCCCGCCGATGTCGACAATCAGCACCAGCTCTTCTTTCTCGATGGTGGACTCGTAGTCGAAGGCCGCGGCAATCGGTTCGTACTGGAACGAGATGTCCTTGAAGCCGATCTTGCGGGCCACGTCCACCAGGGTGTTCTCGGCTTCCTGGTCGGCCATCGGGTCGTCGTCGACGAAAAATACCGGACGGCCCAGCACCACTTCGTCGAACTCACGCCCGGCGGTGGTCTCGGCGCGGCTCTTGAGTTGGCCGATAAACAGCGCCAGCAGGTCGGTGAACGGCATGGCCGTGCCCAATACACTGGTGTCGTGCTTGATCAGCTTGGAACCCAGCAGGCTCTTGAGCGAGCGCATCAGCCGGCCTTCGTAGTTTTCCAGGTACTCGTGCAGGGCCAGGCGACCGTACACCGGGCGGCGCTCTTCGAAGTTGAAGAACACCACCGACGGCAGCGTGATCTTGTCGTCCTCCAGCGCGATAAGCGTTTCCATGCCGGGACGAATCCAGCCGACGGTGGAGTTGGACGTGCCGAAGTCGATACCGCAGGCACGGGCTGGGGATGGGTTTTTCATGTCAATCGGGTTCCGGTTGAAAAACGGCCGCGCAGTGTATGCCACCCGCGTGCAGATGCGTAGGCCGACTATCCGCTAAATACAACGCACTTGTTACCTTGAAAGCCCGGCCTTTGCCCCCAAATCCTCCCCATACGGTTGGTGGCTGCAGGATTCTGCCCGCAGCGCCGATAAACTTCTGACGCACCCTTCGGTCACAAGATTGAGATCGGTCAATCCAGACGCCGCAAACAGGCGCATGCTGTGACGCTGGCAGTGCGATATCGATAACGGACGGTGATACTCCCGATGGACTTCAAAGACTATTACAAGATTCTCGGCGTCGAGCCGACTGCCGACGACAAAACGATCAAGGCCGCCTATCGCAAGCTGGCGCGCAAATATCACCCGGACGTGAGCAAGGAAAAGGACGCTGAAGCCAAGTTCAAGGACGCGTCCGAAGCCTATGAAGCGCTGAAAAGTGCCGACAAGCGCGCCGAATACGACGATCTGCGCAAATACGGCCAGCATGGCCAGCCGTTCCAGGGCCCGCCAGGCTGGCAGAGCCGTGGTGGCTATGGCGGCGGTGGCCAGGACACCGGCGACTTCTCGGACTTCTTCAGCTCGATCTTCGGTTCGCGCGGCAATGGTTTTGGTGGTGCCCAGGGCCGCAGTGCCGGGCGTCGAGGGCAAGATGTGGAAATGGAACTGCCGGTCTTCCTCGAAGAGACCCTGTCCAACGAGTCCAAGCAGGTCAACTTCCAGGTGCCGCAATACAACGCGGCCGGCCAGCACGTCAGCAACACCACCAAGAGCCTGAACGTGAAGATCCCGGCCGGTGTGGCCGACGGCGAGCGCATCCGCCTCAAGGGCCAGGGCGCGCCTGGGATTGGCGGTGGTGCCAATGGTGATCTGTACTTGATCATCAAGTTCGCGCCACACCCTAAATTCGATGTGGAAGGTGAGAACCTGATCATCACCCTGCCACTGGCCCCGTGGGAGCTGGCGTTGGGCACGGAAGTGGCGGTGCCGACCCTCACCGGCAAGATCAACCTCAAGGTGCCGGCCGGCAGCCAGAACGGCCAGCGCATGCGCGCCAAGGGCCATGGCTTGTTGAACAAGGCCGGGCAGCGCGGTTATCTGTTTGTGCAACTCAAGGCGGTGATGCCGAAAAACACCGACGACGAGGTCAAGGCGTTGTGGCAGGAACTGGCACAAAAAGCCGCCTTCGATCCAAGAGAATCATGGAGTAGCTAACAATGAGCAGTCCCCGTTTGGTTCAAGTGAACATGGCAGAATTCTGTGAGGCCACCGACCTGTCGGTGGCCTACGTGATCGAAATCGTCGAGCACGGCATCGTTGAACCGGTGGGGACCAGTCCCGAGTCCTGGCGCTTCACCGATTACGAACTGGCCCTGGCCAAGCGCGCCTCGGCGCTGCAAAAGGACCTGGAGCTGGAATGGGAAGGCGTCGCCCTGGCGCTCGACCTGCTGGAAGAGGTCCAGCAACTGCGGGCCGAGAACCAGATGCTCAAGCAACGGCTGGGGCGGTTGGTGCAAACGCCCTGAATCCATCAGGTGATGCTGCAGCGCGCCTTGCACGGCACCCAGTCGCGCAGGGTCAGCGAGCGAATCAGTTGCGCCTCGTCCACGGCCAGTTGCAGTTGCACATTTTCAGCCTGGGTTGCGTATGCCTCATCACTGAGGGCGCCCGCATCGTGTTCCTCGGATAACGCATTCAAGCGCACGTCATGGGGCTCCCTCAGGACTCTGAACTCATCGTCATAATGGTTGCGAATAAAGGCCTGCCAGAATTCGCGGCCTAACAGCGACTGTACGAGCTTCTTGGAGTTGTCCAGTTTTTCTATTGTGATGGCGGCATTATTCAGGATCTGCGGCGCTACCTGTCCCGTTGCGAGGTAGCGGGCATCGTTGGGCTGACCGGGCAGTCCGAGGCGGCGGGCCAGGCCCATGCGATAGGCCAGGCGAATTTCAATATCTTCCAGTTTTTCCAGGGCGGCGACTTTTTGTTCAGGGGTCATGGTCGACGTGCGAATCATGCCTTCTCGAACCCGAATGTCTGCGCTGGCTAATTTTTCCACCTCGTCCAGGCGAAAAAGACCTTTGGCCAACGTGTAGAGTGCCGGTCCCGCCTCGCCATCGGCGGCATAGCGCGTGGCTTGCCACGTCAGCACCTTGGTCTCCATGTCACTGAACACCAGGGCCGACCGATCGCCGCAGCGCGGGTCACCCGCCAGGTTGAACAGCTCTTCACGCAAGCCATCGTCCCGGGCCGCATCGAGCAATTGCCACAGGCGCGATTGCAGGTCGGTATAGCGGCTGCGGTACTCCGCCGATTCTTTGAGGTTGTCGAGGATGTCGAGGAAGATCTGCGAACCGGGTTTCTCGGCAATCGACTCCCACAGGCTGCGTCGTACGTCGATTTCCTCGGGTGACAGACCATCCATCCAGTGCTGGTATGCCGGCTCCGGTGTGTCGTCCACGATCTGTTCTTGAGGCGCGTGAACCTCGACTGTAGCGGGCTGTGGCGCCCGATAACGCATCGCGCCGGGCTGCCGGCCCGCTGCTGCCTCGCGGTGGAGCAAGGTTGCATTGCTCCAATACTCGACCAACTGCCTGCGGGCTTCGGTGCTCAGCGGGTTGCCGTCGATAAAGGTGACGTTGTTGACGTAGATGAATGCCTCGGCCTCCTCGGGCAGCGGGTTGACCAGGGACTCGGGCAACTGCGTGATGCGGTTCTGCGCCAGGTTAACGATGTCCAACGCCTGATGTGGCCCCAAGCCCTGCGGCCACTCGGTGATCCCGGTGTCTTTCAAATTCACCCTACGCAGGTTCGGCAGGGTTGCGAAGTTGGGGGTACGCGCCAGGGGGTTGCGGCTCAGATTGATGATCTTGAGTGAGGTGAGCCCCTCCAGCAGATCCACGTCGGCCTCGCTCAGGGAAAGTTGGTTGCTCCTGAGGTCCAGGCGGGTAAGCCGAGTCATCCGGGCAACGCTGGGCGGGATTGAACGCAACTCTCCGTACGACAGGTCGAGCCAACGGGTGTGACTGAAGTGGCCGAGAAACTCATCCAGGCCGTATACGGATTGCATGTCCTGAAGCTTGATTGACCCAACGTGGCTGAAATCTGCTTCCAGCGCAGGCAAGTCGCCGACTCTCAAGCCGAGTGCTTCAAGGGTGTAGCCGGCGGGAGAACCATCTTGGGCCAGCACTTTGGGAGTCATGCGCCGCCAGCACGCCTTGAGGTCTCGAGCGAATTGCTGGCGATGGTTGGCATCCCCTGCACGCAGGTTTTCGCTGTCGGCAGCCACCAGGAACCGTTGTGTGGCCCAGGCGTTCAGTTGGGTGCTCAAGGTTTGCCACTCGCCTTCCAGGCGCGTCAGTTCAGCCGGCGCCCCGTCGCCTGCGTGCAATACGAATTGCTCGTTTTCCTCCTCGCTGTAGCCGGGAAACAAGTCCCTTATCCGCCGCATTTCGTCGGTGTGGCTCAAGGGTACTTCGAAGGCGCCAGGCTGGCCGCCGTTGCGCCAGCCCGGGCGAGTTTGTGCCAGGCGAGCGATGTACGCCCGCATCTGCTGATTGGCTTGCGGGGTGAATGGGTTGTCACGTAGGCGGGTCATGCGGTTGAGACGGATGCTGGCTTCCACGTTTTCGGGGGCTGGGTTGAGCAGGCTGTCGGGCACCGCGCTCAGGTGATTGCCGGACAGGTCGACTTCTCTCAGCTCCGGCAGTTCCAGCAGGCCTGTGGGCCACTGATTGATCCGGGTGTCACGCAGCTCCAGCTTGCGCAGTCGTAGCAGCGGGCTGAAATCCGGCAGGGTGCCCAAGGGGTTGTCGTTCAGGCACAGTTCTTCCAGGCGGCTCAGGCCGGCCAGTTGGCCGGCGCTGATTTCGCTCAGGCGGATGGCATTTTTCGACAGGTCCAGGTGCGTCAGCGCCTTCATGGCCGTAATAGCTTCGGGCAGTTCGGTCAGTGTGTGGCGTCCGATACCGCCGACTTGTTTGAGGGTCAAACGTTTCAGATTGGGGAAGTTGCCAAGGAACTGCCCGGGGCCGTCGGTGAAGCTCACGTAGTCGAGAACCAACTCCTCGACATGGGCAAAATCGGCGTTGAGTTTGGGCAGGTTCACCTGGGCGCTGATTTCCAGTCGGCGCCCGGTGTATCCCCCGGCACGATCCACGGTCTGTCGGCGCCAGCAATCTCTTAACGCATCGGCCACTGACTGCTCCCGGCCTCCCGGGTTTACCTCAAATGGACGCCGGCTCGTATCTTCTCGGGCACTGCGTTTCACCCAGTCCTTGAGTGCGCGTTTGAGGGCGGCGTATTGGTCTTCCCGGCGCGTCAACTCAGTGCGCGCATCGCTCCCGAGGGTCTCGATGAAGGCTGTGGCCTGCTCGTCGCTGAACCCCGGATACAGCTTGCGCACCCGCGTATGGGTGCTGCGCACTTGAGTAAGTTTGTGCAGCGGGGAGCCGCCCCGCAGGCGCAGGTCTCCTGCCAAGGGTTTGCGCAGCAGCGGGTATTCCAGCAGCACCGAGCGCAGCTCGTCCCGGGCCAATGGCGTTTGCCGCACCCGTTGCTTCAAGGTGCCGGCGTCCCGTGCGGCTTCGCCAAGTGCTCGACGCTGGCCCTGTTCAAGACGTGCCAGAACGGCGCCATACAGGTCGGTGGCGCCGAACGCCCCGTCTTCACCCATCGCCAGCATCAGCGGCGGTGCGTCGGCCTCTGGACCGACGGCGTCGATCAGTGGCCCCTGTTCGCTGCCCAAGCGGATTTCCACCCGCAGGTTCGGGTCCCAACCCGGCAAGCTGGGCAGGGTATGCAGGGCCAAGCGCAGGCTGTCCTGGCTCTGCAGGGTGTCGAGGAACAAGCCTTCATAGGCCCGCGCAATGCGCACTTGCTGCTGGCTTTCGCGCGCCAGGGCGGTGAGCCTTGGTGACAACTGCTGATGGCCACTCAGCGCAGTTAAATCCGCGTCCGTAGCGGTTTCCAGCAACTGCCTGGCAACCTCCGCCGGCAGGCCGGAAAACCTGTCCATGAGCTGCTGTACCGGGGGCGAGCGGGTCAGGTTATGGGCGCGGTAATCCGCGTCGAACAGCGAGGTCCGACTGTCCCGGGCGGCCTGGGCAACTTCCCGGCGCCACAGCATCGTCTGTTCGTCCAGCACCCGGGGAGTCGGGTCGAGGACCGCCGGATAGGTCAAGCCTCGGTGCGCCACCACGCGCTCGGTGATCGCCGGGTCGGCCAGCGCATAATCCAGCGGGTCGTCACTGCCCATCTTCTCGATAAACGTCTCGATCCGCTGATGGATGCCAAAGCGCGCCAGGCTGTCACTCAACAGGGCGGGCGGCGGTTGCAGGTCCACATGCAGTTGGCGCAGTTGATCGGCGCGAGTGCCACTGGCCAGGCGTGCCTGTTCCAGTTGTGCGTCGCTCAAGCCCCGTGTGCGATAACCCAGGCGGCGCATCAGCGCCGGGCCGTCCCAGGTCAGCGGTTCTTCGCCTTCATGCAGCCAGGCACCTGCGCCGTTATGCGCCACCTGCGGGGCATAAGCGTCGGAGCGTGTGGGGTGTTGTATGCGATAGGTGTCGCCGTCGGGCTCGGGTTTGACGGCATACAGGTGATCGTCGAGGGGCAGCAGCGGCTGCTGGTCGTGGCTGTGCAAGCCCAGGTCATCAAACGTGGCGTCCTTGGGCAATACGACGGGGCTGCGATAAGGCGTAAGGTCCGGCTTCCACAGCCGCTGCTCGCCACCTGGCAAACGCACCGGCTTGAGCCCTTGTACCAACGCGGGTGTAGGCGGCGCAGCGAGCTTTTGCAGGCCTTTCCCCGCGCCGGCCAGCAGCGCCATGGCGGCCAGGTTTTGCGCGACGTCGAACCAGTGAGCCTTGGCCGTGTCACGGTCGCCTTCGCCCCAGTCGATCACGCCTTCGAAGGTTTCGTAGAGCAATTGGCCCGCCATGGCGGCCAGCATGATTTCGCCAAGCACCGGGACGAACGCCAGTCCCAGGCCGAGCACGGTAGCGCCGGCCTCCAGCCAACGGGCGATTTTTTGCCCGCGCACCCGGGCGTCGACATCGGCGGTGGGCACTGCCTGGTCGCGCGCATCGCCGAGGGCCTTGTCGCGGCCATGCTCAAACAGGTTGGCCCACAGGTCGACGTTGTCAGCCCACAGGCCCTGTCTTGAGACCACCATCAGGTACAGGTCGGGAGCGCCCGTCTTCACCACCCTGCAGCCGGCTTTCGGGGGCGGAAGCGACTGGGGCATGACCGTCGTAGTCAATACCGGGAAGGCCAGTTGCAGCATCGTCTGGGTCACCGGCGAACGCGCTACTGCGTCGACGGCGGCGGTGGAGTCCGCAGCGGGTTCGGTAAACCGGTTGAAGAACGCCGGCTTGTCATGCTCATTGAGAAACTGGCTGAAAAAATGCTGGTAGCTCGTGGGCGTCGGGCGGTTGTTATTGCCGGATTCGCTTGGCGCTTTGTCGCGCGCCACCCACTGGCGGTTCAGTTCGGTTTTCAGCGCATCAAGGCTGTTGTAGCGCTTGAGCGGGTGCTCCGGATCGTGGGGCAGGTAGACGATGAAGTCGGTGGCATAGCGATATTTTTCCACCGGTGTAAACACCACGCTCCCCATGAGCGCGCGGTCCATCACGCTCAGGCAACTGAACCACACCGGCTTGCCGCCCAGCGTCGGGTTGCGTTCGCCGTCGACCACCTTGAGCACCATGGTGAAGTCATCCGGGAGAATGTCCTGCTTGAGCAGCGCCAGGTACGCCGCAGCCCTGAGGGCATCCTTCTGGCTGGTGATCACGGCGTCGCGCAACCGGGTGGCGGCCGTCTCGTCGGTGGGCAGTAATGTTTCCTTGAGGTGCGCCTGGTAGCGGGCACCCACGTCCAGCGTACGGCACAGCCTGATAAAGGCGGGTACGGTCAGCGCCGGGCTGATCCTGGGAGAGGCGCCTTCCCGGTCCGGGTATTGGGTGAACCCGGAGGCAGGATCGAATGCGCCGTCTTCACCTTCACTGGCTTCAAAGTTATGCAGGGCAGCCTGCACCAGCGACACCTCCAGTACTTTGTATTCGCCGGCCTTGATCCCCAGGGTGCCGAGCCTCAGCGGCTCATACAAACGAAGAGAGGTGCCTTCGACATCCACGGTGAGGTTGAATTGTTCTTTCAGCGCGCCGTTGAGCAGGCCTATGGCGAAGGGCTTGAGTGCCTGGACGTTGGCCAGGTGTTTATCCACCGCGTGTTGGGATTTGAAACTGGTTTCATTGAACGCCTTCAAGGTTCTTCGCTGCAGCGGCGACAAGCTGTCCATCCACTGCGCCTGTTCGAGCCTGGCCTGTTTCAACGCTTCTATGCGGTGGGCCGGCGCCTGTACCAGCCAGTCCGGAATGGCCTGGCGAATGAACGCACTGTTGTCGTCGGAAGATGAGAGGGGAGTAACGGAGGGGGCATCCTGCATGGGGGCATTCCTTTGGGTAAGCAAAGGAAAAAGGCTACTGAAAACCGCTGTGGATTAATAAGTCGAAAAGCCGCTGGATAGCACGCAATAGTTAACGCATCGGCCCCGGATTACCTATGGATCGACGACTTAATTACCTCATGGAAATCCCCCCGTGTGCATCAAGCCTGCCAGCGCTTTTTGAGTGTTCGTCCAGGGGGGGCAATCCGTTCAAATAGCTACCGCCGAGTGCCGGGGGCGACTGATTAAGGTCATTGCCTTAATTTCCCTATCGGTACTCGTTTATGCCAGCACCTCAAGCCTCCACCTCGCTCCTGCCGGGCGGCGAAGGGCGTCACTATGCACAGATCAAAGCCGCCATCCCCGAAAGCCTGGTCAGCGCATCTCCTGCCCTGCGTGCAGCCATCACGCAGGCCAAGCCAGAGATCCCCGCCTGGTATGCGGCCACCACCCCGGCACAGAAGGCTGCGCTGCAAAACCTGTTGGAGGCGAGCATCAAGTCTCACACTGCACTGGAGCAAGCGACCGGCAAGGTGCAAGAGGTCAACGCCTTCGCCCGGCCATTGCTTGAAGCCGCGTTGAAGGCCGCCGGGTTTGAGCTGGACGTCAACCAGGTGCATCTGCGCCTCTATGTACCGGTCGAAGGTCTAGCGACAGGCTACCGGACCAAGACTTTGTCCCTGTTGCAAGCGGCCTTGAACAATTTTGAAGCGCGCGAGACCCGCGCCGGGTTCTTCGACAGTGCTTCAGGCTTTATCACCGCTCCCGGCGCGGATGGCCGTTTCGAGCGCCATACCACGACCCTGACGATCGAGACCTTCGCCCGGTTATGCCGCGACCTGGACCTGGGCAGGCTGTACCAGGAACACCTCACCACCTACCTGCTGCCCGTGCAAACCGTGTCCAGGAACCTGCTGCGTGAACGCTTTATCACCCGGCAAAAGGACGCCTTCAGAGCCGCCGCCTACGTGGCGTTGCTCAAAGGTGATATTCGCAGCGACGACTACGCGCTACTGCTGCGCATCGCCAATGGCGAGCGACGCATCAAGCACGACGGCAAGCAGGTCTGGCACCGCTGGCCCAGTATCATGGAACTGCAAATGCACGGCTGCCTCATGATCGACCCGAGCGTGGAGCACCGCTATGGCACCTGGCTTATCGTCTACATCCCCGACCACCCCGAGCACCCCGTCAAGCGCTACGAAACCTTTGCCGACTATGCAGAGGAAACGACCCGTGAGCTGACCGCTTACAGGCCAGAGGACTATTGGGACAGCAGGGGGGTTCAGGTCACGGCCCACCAACAGTTTTTCTCACGGTTCATCGGGAAAAAATACCTGGCTTACTACTACGGGCGGTTCACCGAGAAACGCGTCGATGAACCGCAAAGGCGCGTGGCCCTGGGCCCTGATCCAGCGTGGCGACAGTACTACGCAAGAAAATCCCTTACCGAACTCCAGGCGATCAACGCCGTCATAAAGTCCCCGCGACATATCAGCCGCACGCCGCAGGACCAGCCAAACCTGAACCTCAACGCCCACCCGATCAAGGGGCTGTGGATCGACGTCGACCCTTGGGACGAGCTGTACGCCGACATGCGCAAGCGCGCACTCGACGATGGGTTGAGCATGGCGATACCCACCGCTCACACCGACGCGGCTGGCCACGACCGGCGGATGGCGCATCTGATGAACATCGGCCTGTTCACCTTGAACCTGGTGTCGATGTTCATTCCGCCCTTGGGTGCACTGATGGCGGTGGTCACGGCCGGGCAACTGCTGTACGAAGTGCTGGAGGGCGTGGTTGAACTCGGTCAGGGTGACCGCGAGGCCGGCTGGGCGCATATCGCTGACGTGCTGGAAAATCTCGCGCAACTGGCGGTGGGCGGCGCTGCGTTGCATATCAGCCTGTCGCCGTTTATCGAAGGACTCAAGGCGGTCAGGCTGCCGTCGGGCAAGGCCCGCTTGTGGAAGCCGGACCTTGCGCCCTATGCGCAGGACATCCGACTGCCGGCAGGCTCGGTTCCCGACCAGGCGGGACTACATACCGTCAATGGGCGCCAGGTGGTGTCGGTGGACGGCAATCGCTACGCCGTGACCGCGCAAGACGAACCGGGCGTGTACCGGGTCCAGCACCCCAGCAGGCCCGAGGCGTATGAGCCTCAGATCGTCAACAACGGTTCTGGCGCCTGGACCCATGAGGCCGATGAGCCCCTGACGTGGCAAGGTGCTCCGCTGATGCGGCGACTGAGCCATGTAATGGAAGGCCTGAGCGATACGCAGTTGGAGCAGGTGCGCAAGATCAGTGACACCGACGAAAGCGTGCTGCGCCGGCTGTACGTGGAAAGCGAGCCCACTCCGGCCATCACACTCGATACGGCGGTGCGCATGCGGGCTTACGGGCGTGCCGAAAGCTTGAGTGGGCAGATCCTTGCGGGGTCGATGTCGATGGACCTGGGTAGCTACGCCGCGTCGTTGATGGTGGAAATGACCGGCTGGCCGCCCGGCAGGACCATCGAAGTATTTGACGGCCAGGGCACCAGCAGGACAGCTGCGTTGTATGGCCAACCTCATGCGCCCGGGACGGAACTGATCAGCATCAGCCGCATAGACCTGTTCGGCGGCAAGCTGCCGGCGTTGATCGTCGAGAGTTTGCCCGAGGAGCAGCTTAAAAACCTGCTCGGCCAGCATATGCCCTACGGGGCCGCGCTGCGTAGCCAGGCGTTGCAGGAACGGCTGGGGATCTATGCCAAACAGTCCCTGCGGCGGGTGTTCGACAGCCTTTACCTCGGGCGGTCATCGCCTGGCAGCGCCGAACTGCAACTGTTCGCGCGCGACTTCAAAAGCCTGCCACCGGTCATGGTCGAGGAACTGCTGGAAGGTGCCAGCCCCTCGCAGCGGGCGAGCCTGGTCAACAATCGCAAGATTCCCCTGGAGCTGGCGCAGCAAGCGCGCCGGCAACTTGGGCATCTGCGTCTGGCCCGGGCGTACGAAGGGCTTTATCTGGACGAGTTGGCCAATGTCGACACCGAAGCGCTGGCGCTCAACACGCTGGAGCGCCTTCCTGGCTGGC
>NZ_CP080030.1:674674-684914 GCF_019382755.1 Pseudomonas sp. Colony2
GAACAAGAAGTACCGCTGCGCCATCGGCAACACATCCGCAGGCTCACACCACAGCAATACTCCATCGGCCTTGACCTGGTAGGTCTGCGGGTCAACCTCGATATCCGGCAGGTAATCGTTGTGGATCAAGTCGGTTTTCTGCACCGCGCGGCAACCCTTGACCACGGCGATCTGCTTCTTCAACCCCAACTGCTCCGGCAGGCCTGCCGCCAACGCCGCCTGGCTGATAAAGGTCAGGCTGGTGGCGTGCAGCGAGCTGCCGAAGCTGGCGAACATCGGGCGGTAGTGCACCGGTTGCGGCGTCGGGATCGAGGCGTTGGCGTCGCCCATCAGGCTTGAGGCAATCGCGCCGCCCTTGAGGATCAGGGTTGGCTTGATCCCGAAAAACGCCGGGCGCCACAGCACCAGGTCGGCCCACTTGCCCACTTCAATCGAGCCCACTTCGTGGCTGATGCCGTGGGTAATCGCCGGGTTGATGGTGTACTTGGCGATGTAGCGTTTGGCGCGGAAGTTGTCATTGCCTTCGCCGTCGCCAGGCAATCGCCCGCGCTGTTTTTTCATCTTGTCGGCGGTCTGCCAGGTACGTGTGATCACCTCGCCAACCCGCCCCATGGCCTGGCTGTCGGAGCTGATCATCGAGAACGCGCCGAGGTCATGAAGGATGTCTTCGGCGGCAATCGTCTCGCGACGGATGCGGCTTTCGGCAAAGGCCACGTCTTCGGCAATGCTCGGGTCCAGGTGATGGCACACCATCAACATGTCCAGGTGTTCGTCGATGGTGTTGCGGGTGAACGGCCGGGTTGGGTTGGTGGAGCTGGGCAGCACGTTGGGGAAGCCACAGGCCTTGATGATGTCTGGCGCGTGACCGCCACCGGCACCTTCGGTGTGGTAGGTGTGGATGGTGCGGCCCTTGAAGGCGGCGAGGGTGGTTTCGACAAAGCCGGATTCGTTGAGGGTGTCGCTGTGGATCGCCACCTGCACGTCGTACTCGTCGGCGACGCTCAGGCAGTTGTCGATACTCGCCGGCGTGGTGCCCCAGTCCTCGTGCAGCTTCAAGCCAATGGCACCGGCCTTCACTTGTTCGATCAACGGCTCCGGCAGGCTGGCGTTGCCCTTGCCGGTGAAGCCGATGTTCATCGGGAACGAGTCGGAGGCCTGGAGCATGCGCGCCAGGTGCCATGGGCCGGAGGTGCAGGTGGTGGCGTTGGTGCCGGTGGCCGGCCCGGTGCCGCCGCCGATCATGGTGGTGACGCCGCTGGTCAGTGCTTCTTCGATTTGCTGCGGGCAAATGAAGTGGATGTGGGTATCGATGCCGCCGGCGGTGAGGATCATGCCCTCACCGGCGATCACTTCGGTGCTGGCGCCGACACAGATGGTCACGCCGGGCTGGATGTCCGGGTTGCCGGCCTTGCCGATGGCAAAGATGCGGCCGTTCTTCAGGCCGACGTCGGCCTTGACGATGCCCCAGTGGTCGATGATCAGCGCGTTGGTGATCAGGGTGTCGACCACCTCATGGGCGAGCAATTGGCTCTGGCCCTGGCCATCGCGGATCACCTTGCCGCCGCCGAACTTCACTTCTTCGCCGTAGACGGTGAAGTCCTGTTCGACTTCGACGAACAGCTCGGTGTCGGCCAGGCGGACCTTGTCACCAACGGTGGGGCCGTACATGTCGGCGTAGGCTTGTCTGGAAATCTTCATGTGTTTAGTTCCTGATCGTTCCCACGCTCTGCGTGGGAATGTCGCCCTGGACGCTCTGCGTCCGCTCTTGAAGGTCGTGACGCGGAGCGTCACAGGATGCATGCCCACGCAGAGCGTGGGAACGATCATTAATCCAGGTCGCCCATGATGCGCCCGGCAAACCCGAACACCCGGCGTTTGCCACTCAGCTCAACCAGTTCCACTTCACGACTCTGCCCCGGCTCAAAGCGCACGGCGGTGCCGGCCGGGATGTTCAGGCGCATGCCACGGCTGGCAGCACGGTCGAACGTCAGTGCGTCGTTGGTCTCGAAAAAGTGATAGTGGGAACCAACCTGGATCGGCCGGTCGCCGCTGTTGGCCACGCTCAGGGTGGCGGTGCGCCGGCCCACGTTGAGTTCGATGTCGCCAGGCTGGATCTGAAATTCGCCAGGAATCATGCAGGTTGCCCCAGGGTCTTGAAGTAGATGGCGGTCGGGGTGTAGCGCCCGTCCGGGCTTTGGCAGTAGTTGGGCAATTCGCCGATCTTGGTATAACGCAGCGACTGGTAGAAGGCTTCGGCGCCGGAGCCGGCTTCGGTGTCCAGGTACAGCAGCCCGCGTTTGTACTGGCGGGCGCTCAGTTCCAGAGCGCTCATCAGTTGCTGGCCAAGGCCACGGCGCCGGGCCTCGCTGTGCACCAGCAGCTTCTGCACTTCGGCGCGGTTCAGGCCGTTGGCTTTCATGCACAGCGCCAATTGCACGCTGGCGATGACGTGTTCATCACGCACCACCACCCACAGCAGCAGGCTGCCATCGTTAAGACTGGCCTGCACGCCGTTGAGATAAGTGCCGGCCTGGGCTTCATCGAAGTCGGCCATGAAGCCCACCGATGCGCCGTGCTTCACGGCGTCCAGCAACAGCTCAATCAAACCCGGGCGGTAATGGGCAAAACTTTCGGCATTGACTCGACGCAGTTGGGCGTTCATCGGTGTCACTCCTTGGGCGGCACAGCGCCTGGGTTGAGCGTCAGTTGCATGAAGGTCAGGTCCAGCCAGCGTCCGAACTTGGTGCCGACCTGGGGCATCTGCCCGGTGGTGATGAAACCCAGGCGCTCATGCAGGCGGATCGAGGCCTGGTTGCCGCTTTCGATGGCGGCGACCATCACGTGTTTGTCGCAGGTTTTCGCCCGCTCGATCAGCACCTGCATCAGCTGGGGGCCGAGGCCCTTGCCGCGCTGGTCGTTGCGCACGTACACCGAGTGTTCGACGGTATGGCGAAAACCCTCAAAAGGCCGCCAGTCGCCAAACGAGGCATAGCCGATGACCTGCTCGTCTTCGACGGCCACCAGGACCGGGTAAAACTGTGACTGACGAGCGCTGAACCAGGCCTGGCGGTTGCCCAGGTCTACCGGTTGTTCGTTCCAGATCGCCGTGGTGTTGAGCACCGCGTCGTTGTAGATATCGCGAATCCCTGGTAAATCGGCGTGCACCGCATCACGAATCAAAAAGGACATGGTCGGGCCTCAGGCGATGGGTTGGTGGACGGTGACCAGCTTGGTGCCGTCGGGGAAGGTGGCTTCCACCTGGATGTCCGGGATCATTTCCGGGATGCCTTCCATCACCTGTTCGCGGGTGAGCAGGGTGGTGCCGAAGTGCATCAGCTCGGCCACGGTGCGGCCATCGCGGGCGCCTTCCATCAACGCGGCGGAGATGTAGGCGATGGTTTCCGGGTAGTTGAGCTTCACACCGCGCGCCAACCGTCGCTCGGCTACCAGGCCGGCGGTGAAGATCAGCAGTTTGTCTTTTTCCCGTGGGGTCAGGTCCATCGTTCAAGGTCCACTATGAAATACATTCGTAAAAACACCGGAGATCCAATGTGGGAGCGGGCTTGCTCGCGAATGCGGTGTGTCAGTGAATGCATCTTTGCCTGACCCACTGCATTCGCGAGCAAGCCCGCTCCCACATTTTTAATCTTCATGTGCTCCAGATTCTCGGTGATACAGCCTCGCGGCCCAGCACGGCCGGGCGCAGCAGGCGCCACAGTGCGATCAGCCAGGCTCGCGCCAGCAGCGCTTCACTGGCCAGGCAGCGGGCCACCAGCAGGCCGGGCAATTGGGTCAGGTCGCCGCGTACCGGGTGGGGCAGGGAGCGACATTGTTCGAGCAGTTCAGGGTCGATTTCGCCGGTCACCAGCAAGGTCGCAAACACCGGTTGCCCGTCCAGCCCGATGGGTGAGTCGAGCAAACCGTCGGCGCCCACAATGCGCTGGCGCTCATGCCAAATCAACTGGCCGTCGCGGCGGATATCCAGGTGCGACTGGAAGTGCCCGAGGTCGAAACGCTCGCCGCTGGCGGGGCGCCCGAGGGCGACCACGTCCCAGTAAAACAGCCGGGCATCGCCTTGCAGGTCGATGCGTGTGGTGAGTTCGGCCTGGGCGGCGCTGAACACGATGGTCTCCTGCGGCAGCCATTCCAGCGTCGCGCCCGCCTCAATCGTCAGCTCCAGTTTCTGATACGCCGGCCCGCCGGCGCGGTACCACTTGGCCGCGCCGGGGCTGGTCAGTTGCGCCCAGGCACCTTCGGCGACATGGGCGCTGATATCGAGACGATCACCGCCGGCAATCCCGCCCGGCGGGTGCACGATGATGTGCTGGCACACCTCGGGGCCTTCGGCGTACAGATGCTTTTGCACCCGCAGTGGGCCGAGGTGGCGGCGCATCACTGGGCGCGTGGTGTCGCCGAAACGCGCGTAGCCGAGTTCCAGCTCGGCGTGCCAGCTTGGGGTGAACAGCGCGGTGGGGGCAGGTAGGGTCATGGTCAGTGCTTATCGTTAGGACGCTACAGATTAGATCGTAACGAGCCCGCGCACACCCTCGCTTTCCATATTTTCTCCACGCCCCTGCTGGACGATTTCGCCCCGGGACATCACCAGGTACTGGTCGGCCAGTTCCGCGGCAAAATCATAGAACTGCTCCACCAGCAGAATCGCCATGTCGCCGCGTGCCGCGAGCTTCTTGATCACCGCGCCGATCTCCTTGATCACCGACGGCTGGATGCCTTCGGTGGGTTCATCGAGGATCAGCAGGCGCGGGCGGCTGGCCAGGGCCCGACCGATAGCCAGCTGCTGTTGCTGGCCGCCGGACAAGTCACCACCCCGGCGTTGCTTCATTTGCAGCAGCACCGGGAACAGCTCGTAGATGAAGGCGGGCACTTCCTTGGCTTCGGAGCCGGGGAAGCGTGACAGGCCCATCAGCAGGTTTTCTTCCACTGTCAGGCGGCCAAAAATCTCCCGGCCCTGGGGCACGTAAGCGATACCGGCGTGCACCCGCTGGTGCGGCTTGAAGCCGGTAATGGCGCGGCCTTCCCAGTTCACCGCACCTTCCTTGGCCGGCAGCAAACCCATCAGGCACTTGAGCAGGGTGGTCTTACCCACGCCGTTGCGGCCCAGCAGGCAGGTGACTTCGCCGACTTTTACCTCAAAGGAAAGCCCGCGCAGGATGTGGCTACCGCCGTAGTACTGGTGCAGCTTGTCGACTTGCAGCATGTTCAGTTCCCCTTAATGATCGTTCCCACGCTCTGCGTGGGAATGCCGCAATGGACGCTCCGCGTCCGCCGTGTGACGCAGAGCGTCACCGGATGCATTCCCACGCGGAGCGTGGGAACGATCAGGTTCAGCGGCCGAGGTAAACCTCGATCACCCGCTCATTTTCCTGCACCTGTTCCAGCGACCCTTCGGCCAGCACGCTGCCCTGGTGCAACACCGTCACGTGGTCGGCAATCGAGCCGACAAAGCCCATGTCGTGTTCCACCACCATCAGCGAATGCTTGCCCGCCAGGCGCTTGAACAGCTCGGCGGTGAACTCGGTTTCGGCATCGGTCATGCCCGCCACCGGTTCATCCAGCAGCAACAGTTGCGGGTCCTGCATCAGCAACATGCCGATTTCCAGGAACTGTTTCTGGCCGTGGGACAGCAAGCCGGCCGGGCGATTGACTGAAGCGGTGAGTCGGATGGTGTCGAGCACTTCGCTGATGCGGTCTTTCTGCTCACCACTCAAGCGCGCCCGCAGGCTGGCCCACACCGATTTGTCGGTCTTCTGCGCCAGCTCCAGGTTTTCAAACACGCTGAGGGCTTCGAATACCGTGGGCTTCTGGAACTTGCGACCGATGCCGGCCTGGGCGATCTGCACTTCGCTCATGCTCGTCAGGTCGAGGGTTTCGCCGAACCAGGCCTTGCCGTGGCTGGGCCGGGTCTTGCCGGTGATCACGTCCATCAGCGTGGTCTTGCCCGCGCCGTTGGGGCCGATGATGCAGCGCAATTCGCCGACGCCGATGTACAGGTTCAAGTCGTTCAACGCCTTGAAGCCGTCGAAGCTGACGCTGATGTCTTCCAGGGTCAGGATCGTGCCGTGGCGGGTGTTCAGGCCTTTGCCGGCAGCCTGGCCGAGGCCAATGGCATCGCGGGCGCTGCCTTGGTCTTTATTGGGTTCAAGGATAGGTTCGAGCATAAATTCGGCCGTCGCTGTGATCCTCATTGGTCGCCCCTCTTCTTCAGCAGGCCAATCACACCCTTGGGCAAATACAGGGTGACGATGATGAACAGCGCACCGAGGAAGAACAGCCAATACTCAGGAAACGCCACGGTGAACCAGCTCTTCATGCCGTTGACCACACCGGCGCCCAGCAGCGGGCCGATCAAGGTTCCACGCCCGCCGAGGGCCACCCACACAGCGGCCTCGATGGAGTTGGTCGGCGACATTTCGCTGGGGTTGATGATGCCCACTTGCGGCACATACAACGCGCCCGCCAAACCACACAGCACCGCGCTCAACACCCACACGAACAGCTTGAAGCCACGCGGGTCGTAGCCGCAGAACATCAGGCGATTTTCCGCATCCCGCAGCGCTGTCAGCACCCGGCCGAACTTGCTCTGGGCCAGGCGCCAGCCGATGAACAGGCTCGCCACCAACAACACCACGGTGGCCACAAACAGCGCCGCTCGCGTACCCGGCTCGGTGATGCCAAACCCGAGGATGCTGCGGAAATTGGTAAAGCCGTTATTGCCGCCAAACCCGGTCTCGTTGCGGAAGAACAACAGCATCCCGGCGAAGGTCAGGGCCTGGGTCATGATCGAGAAGTACACGCCCTTGATCCGTGAGCGGAAGGCGAAGAACCCGAACACCAGTGCCAGCAATCCCGGCGCCAACACCACCAGGCACATTGCCCAGAGGAAGTGGCTGGTGCCGGTCCAGTACCACGGCAACTCGGTCCACGACAAAAAGGTCATGAACGCCGGCAGCTCATCGCCGGACGCCTGGCGCATCAGGTACATGCCCATGGCATAACCGCCCAGCGCAAAGAACAGGCCGTGGCCGAGGGACAACATCCCGGCATAACCCCACACCAGATCCAGCGCCAGGGCGACGATGGCATAGCACAGAATCTTGCCCACCAACGTCAGGGTATAGGCGGAAACGTGCAGCGGATTTTCCGGTGACAACAGCGAGAACAACGGCAGCGCCAGCAGCAGGATCAGCACCACTGCACCGACCGCGACGGTCACCTTGGGGCCGGCCTTTTGCGCGGCCGTAAGCATCAATGGCTGGTTCATCAGTCGATCACCCGTCCTTTCAGTGCGAAGAGTCCTTGCGGGCGTTTCTGGATGAACAGAATGATCAGCGCGAGGATCAGGATCTTGCCGAGTACGGCACCGATCTGCGGCTCAAGAATCTTGTTGGCTATCCCCAGGCCGAAGGCGGCCATGACGCTGCCGGCCAACTGACCGACGCCGCCGAGCACCACCACCAGGAACGAGTCGATGATGTAGCTCTGGCCGAGGTCCGGGCCGACGTTGCCGATCTGGCTCAGGGCCACGCCACCGAGGCCCGCTATGCCGGAGCCGAGACCAAAGGCGAGCATGTCCACGCGTCCGGTGGGCACGCCGCAGCAGGCGGCCATGTTGCGGTTCTGGGTGACGGCCCGCACGTTGAGGCCCAGGCGCGTCTTGTTCAGCAGCAGCCAAGTCAGCACCACCACGAACAGCGCGAAGGCGATGATCACGATGCGGTTGTACGGCAGCACCAGGTTGGGCAGCACCTGGATTCCCCCGGACAGCCACTCGGGGTTGGCCACTTCAACGTTCTGCGCACCGAACACCAGGCGCACCAGTTGGATCAGCATCAGGCTGATGCCCCAGGTGGCGAGCAGGGTTTCCAGCGGGCGGCCGTAGAGGTGACGAATCACTGTGCGCTCCAGGGCCATGCCGATGGCGGCGGTGACAAAAAACGCCACCGGCAGCGCGATCAGCGGGTAGAACTCGATGGCCTGGGGCACGTAGCGCTGCATCAGCAACTGCACCACATAGGTGGAGTAGGCGCCGAGCATCAGCATCTCGCCGTGGGCCATGTTGATCACCCCGAGCAGGCCGAAGGTGATCGCCAGGCCGAGCGCCGCCAGCAGCAGGATCGAGCCCAGGGACATGCCGCTGAAGGCCTGGCCGAGAATCTCGCCCACCATCAGTTTGCGTTTGACCTGGGCCAGGCTGGTCTCGGCGGCGGTGTGCACCGTGGCGTCGGCTTCGACGCCGGGAGCGAGCAGGGCTTCCAGGCGAGTGCGGGCCAGCGGGTCGCCGGTGCCGCCGAGCAAGCGCACGGCGGCCAGGCGCACGGCCGGGTCGGGGTCTACCAGTTGCAGGTTGGCCAGGGCGAGACTGAGGGCTGTGTGTACGTCATCATTGGTTTCGCCGGCGAGTTGCTGGTCGAGGAATTTCAGCTGCGCAGGTTGTGCACTTTTTTGCAGAGTCTGGGCGGCGGCAAGGCGCACCTTGGGGTCGGCAGCGAGCAATTCCTGGCTGGCTTGCACGTTGTCGATCAGGCCGCGCAGGCGGTTGTTCAGGCGTACGGTCTTGGTTTCCCCGTTGACGCTGATCTGGCCTTGTTGCAGGGCGTCCACCA
This sequence comes from Pseudomonas sp. Colony2, assembly GCF_019382755.1. Lineage (NCBI taxonomy): Bacteria > Pseudomonadati > Pseudomonadota > Gammaproteobacteria > Pseudomonadales > Pseudomonadaceae > Pseudomonas > Pseudomonas sp. Colony2. Next base: position 683,299 of record NZ_CP080030.1, read on the forward strand.
GCTCGATGCGCGCCGGGTCGGGCTGGGCGGCCCAGTCCTGGAGCAGCTTGGCTTGTTGCATCGGGTTGGCGTTGATGAAGTCTTCGGCGTCGCTGGCGTGTGCGGCGAGGGGCAGCAACAGCAGGGCGGCGAGGATGAAGCGGTATAGGGCAGTGGGCATACAAAATGTCCTGATCATGCACGGACAATGTGGGAGCGGGCTTGCTCGCGAAAGCGCTGGCTCAGTTTCGGATGCGTCGACTGACACACCGCTTTCGCGAGCAAGCCCGCTCCCACATTTAGACCGAGTCGGTCTTAGTTGCTCTTGACGGCGTAATCCGGCTTCTTGTCATTGCCAGGGATATACGGGCTCCACGGCTGGGCACGAATCGGCTCCTGGGTCTGCCACACCACCGAGAACTGCCCGTCAGACTGGATCTCACCGATCATCACCGGCTTGTGCAGGTGGTGGTTGGTCTTGTCCATGGTCAGGGTGAAACCGGACGGCGCGGCAAAGGTCTGCCCGGCCATGGCTTCACGCACTTTGTCGACGTCGGTGGACTTGGCTTTCTCCACCGCCTGCGCCCACATGTGGATGCCCACGTAGGTGGCTTCCATCGGGTCGTTGGTCACGGCTTTATCCGCGCCCGGCAGGTTGTGGGCCTTGGCGTAGGCTTTCCAGTCAGCGACGAATTTCTTGTTCACCGGGTTCTCCACCGACTGGAAGTAGTTCCAGGCGGCGAGGTTGCCCACCAGCGGCTTGGTGTCGATGCCGCGCAGCTCTTCTTCACCCACGGAGAAGGCGACGACCGGTACGTCGGTAGCCTTCAGGCCCTGGTTGGCCAGCTCTTTGTAGAACGGCACGTTGGAGTCGCCGTTCACGGTGGAGATCACTGCGGTCTTGCCACCGGCCGAGAATTTTTTGATGTTGGCCACGATGGTCTGGTAATCGCTGTGGCCGAACGGGGTGTAGACCTCTTCGATGTCTTTATCCGCTACGCCTTTGGAGTGCAGGAACGAACGCAGAATCTTGTTGGTGGTGCGCGGGTACACGTAGTCGGTGCCCAGCAGGAAGAAGCGCTTGGCGCCGCCGCCTTCTTCGCTCATCAGGTATTCCACCGCCGGGATCGCCTGCTGGTTCGGCGCCGCACCGGTATAGAACACGTTCGGCGACATCTCTTCGCCTTCGTATTGCACCGGGTAGAACAGTAGGCCATTGAGTTCTTCGAACACCGGCAATACCGATTTGCGCGACACCGAGGTCCAGCAACCGAATACCACGGCGACCTTGTCCTGGGTCAGCAACTGGCGGCCTTTTTCAGCGAACAGCGGCCAGTTGGAAGCCGGGTCCACCACTACCGGTTCAAGCATCTTGCCGTTCACGCCGCCCTTGGCGTTGATCTCGTCGATGGTCATCAGCGCCATGTCTTTGAGCGAGGTCTCGGAGATCGCCATGGTCCCGGACAGAGAGTGCAGGATGCCGACCTTGATGGTCTCGGCGGCCTGCACCGTCCAGGTCATGCCCATCGCGGCGATGGATGCCGACAGTGTGAAAGCCTTGATCAAGCTGCGACGCTTCATTGTGCAATCTCCATGACTCAATGATGTGATGAGGGAGTGATTGCAAAGGCTGTGCC
>NZ_CP080030.1:687824-687890 GCF_019382755.1 Pseudomonas sp. Colony2
GCGTGAGCGCGAATACTGCGGCTATATCCTGCAACGCCCGGACGGCCAATACGTGGCGACAGAGCC
>NZ_CP080030.1:688632-688805 GCF_019382755.1 Pseudomonas sp. Colony2
GAGTTTATTTACCCGGCGGGCTATCAACTGCATGCCCTGTACTACCGGCGCAACTGGATGCCACAAGGCCTGAGCACTTCAGAGCAGTGGCTGGCAGAGCATTTTATCTCGGCGGCGGATTTGGCCAGTGCCACCCTCCAGGCCAAGCGCCAGCGCGAGACAGGCGACCTGAC
>NZ_CP080030.1:689060-689311 GCF_019382755.1 Pseudomonas sp. Colony2
CGCCTTCGCCAGTTTTATGCGCCGAGGATTGAGCCCCCTGTTCAGCAGCCAGGCGGATGCCGTGCGTTACGTCCATCAACAATTAGGCACGCAACGCGACACGCTGTACGGCGGCCTGGTGCTGCAACGCAACGGCAAGTTTGTCGCGACCTTGGCCATCTCTGTGCTGAGTGAAGACTTCGACCCGAACGTGATCTTGCCCGTGATGGACGTCAGCCAGGCGCTGCTGACACCCGGCTGGAAAGTGGTCG
>NZ_CP080030.1:689376-689499 GCF_019382755.1 Pseudomonas sp. Colony2
TATCAAAACCTGTTCTCCACCAAGACCCTGGAGACGGCCCTGAAGTCCGGCCACCTGTGGACCCACGAATATCTGCTGACGCCGGACGGTTCGCTGATCGGTTTCAGTACCCAGGATACCGAG
>NZ_CP080030.1:689779-689853 GCF_019382755.1 Pseudomonas sp. Colony2
TCCATGCCGTGGCGGATCGGGCGATGGGCCCGGTGTTCAAGCATGCCGACGATGCTGCCCGCCATGGGCATCAA
>NZ_CP080030.1:690504-701333 GCF_019382755.1 Pseudomonas sp. Colony2
AATGGCGACAGCGACACTTTTATTGCCGTGCAGCCGGTGGCGGATCCGGGCCCCTCGGTAGCGGTGGGGTTGCGCCCCGACACACCGGCCTACAGCGCCTTGTTCAAAGGCGTGATGAACTTGGGCTACCCCGGCACATCGACCCGATACCCCGCCGGTTACACGGTCATGGGCGTGCAGCAGTTGTTCAAGCTCAGCGGTGAACGCCAGCGCATGAGCGATCGCTACGAAGAGGGCCTGGCCCATAACTTCATTGCCCAGAAAGAAATTCGCGGATTCGTTGAAATGCTCCGCCAGGACCGGATTGCGGGAGCCCGTTATTACTTCACTCCGGTGCAGGGCGCGCTGATTGTCTACGAGCCCAGCTATCACGAGGATGAAAGCCAGTTGCTGCGCGATGACTGGATTGACGAAGCCACAGGTGAGGTAAAGGTAAAGCCCAGCGAGGTGATCCGTCGGCTGGCGACCTCGGGCAAACTGACGATCCTTGAAACCGACCGTTTCTGGCAACCTCGCAGTCAGGTTGCGCGGCGCATGCTGCATGAGTTCAAGGAGGCCGACCAGAGCGTTTAACGCCGGCGCATCAACCCGATAAAAAACAGGCCGCCAATAGCTGCTGTGGCCACCCCGATGGGCAGGTCCTCCGGGGCGATCAGGGTGCGTGCGGCCACATCGACCCACACCAGGAACACACTGCCCAGCAGCACACACACGGGCAGTAAACGGCGATGCTCGGCGCCTACAAGGCGCCGGGCAATGTGCGGCACCATCAGCCCGACAAAGCCGATGGAGCCGCTGATGGACACCAGCACGCCGGTCATCAGCGAGGCGATCAGGAACACCTTGAGCCGCACATTGCGCGCGTTCAGGCCCAGGGTTACGGCGGTCTGTTCGCCGGCCATCAGCGCGTTCAACGGGCGAGCCATCCCCAGCAGCAACACCAGCCCCAGCAGCACGGTGGCGAAGGGAATTGCCAGCAGTTCCCAGCGCGCCAACCCGAGGCCGCCGAGCATCCAGAACATCACCGCCGAGGCCGCGCGATGGTCGCCCATGAACAGCAGCAAATTCGCCACCGCCATCATCACGAATGACACCGCCACCCCGCACAACAGCAGGCGGTCACTCTCCAGCCGACCATTGCGACTGGCCACCGCCAGCACCACGATCATGCTCAGCAACGCGCCGATGAACGCCGCGATGGGCAGGGTCAGCAAGCCGATCACTTCACCCACATGCAGCACCACGATCACCGCGCCGAGGGTGGCGCCGGAAGTCACGCCCAGCAGGTGCGGATCCGCCAGCGGGTTGCGCGTTACCGCCTGCAACACCGCACCGATCAACGCCAGCCCGGCGCCCACCAGGGCACCGAGCAACATGCGCGGCACGCGGATCAGCCACACGATATGTTCCTGCCCCGCGCTCCAGTCCACCTCGCCAACGCCGAAGGCTTTATGCAGCAGGATCCGCCACACCACGTCCACCGGTACCCGCGCCGAGCCGAACCCCAGCGAGACCACGCACGAGATCAGCAACAACGCGCCGAGGGCGCTCAGCAGCAGGGCATAGCGACGGGTGATCATTCGCCGTGAAACCCCTTGGCCAGGGTTTCAACCGCCAGCACGTTGTCGATGCCCGGCGTGGCTTGCACGTAGGGGATCACGATAAAGCGCTGGTTCTTGATCGCGTCCACCGATTGCAGCGCCGGGTTGTTCAGCAGGAACTGCTCTTTTTGCTCGGCGGTGATTTCGCTGTAGTCGACGATCACGATGACCTGCGGGTTGCGCTCCACCACGGTTTCCCAGTTGACCCGGGTCCAGCTGGCGTCCACGTCATCGAGAATGTTGCGCCCACCGGCGGCGTCGATCAGCGCCTGGGGCATGCCCAGGCGGCCGGAGGTCATGGCGCGGTCTTCGCCGCTGTCGTAGAGGAACACGCGGGGCTTGTCGGCCGGCAGGTTTTCCTGCACTTGGGCGACCTGTGCCTGCATCTGTGCGATCAAGGCATTCGCGCGGTCCTGCACATCGAAGATCTTGCCCAGGTTGCGCAGGTCGTTATAGGTGTCTTCCAGGGTGGCCGCCGGGCGCTTCATCACGAAGGCACAGGACTCGGTCAGCTCATACACGTTGATGCCCAACGGTTGCAGGGTTTGCGGGGTGAGGTCGCCACCGACGCGCATGCCGTAGTCCCAGCCGGCGAAGAAAAAGTCGACGTTGGCATTGAGCAGGGTTTCCACCGACGGGTATTTGCTCGCCAGTTCCGGCAGGCCGTCGAGAATCTGCGCCATTTCCGGGGTGACCGACTTCCAGCCGGTCACGCCGCTGTAGCCGGCCATGTGCGACTTGAGGCCCAGGGCGAGCATCATCTGGGTCATGTTGATGTCGTGGCTGACCGCGTGTTTTGGTGCCTCGGCCAAGGTCACTTCGCGGTTGCAGCTCTGGATTTTCAGCGGGTAATGGGTCGCTTCGGCGAACGCTTGAGCAGTGCCGAGCAGCAACGCGAGAGACAGCAGGGAGCGCAGGATCATGGTTGGGTTATCCAGGTAATTCGGGGGTAGCCGGACAAGGGGTGAGTATCGATCAATGCTTCAACGCCGAACACTTCGCGCAGCAATTCGGCGGTCAGCACTTCGTGAGGTGTGCCGCTGGCGACGATGCGCCCGTGGTTGATCACGTACAGCCGATCGCAGAACGCCGCGGCCAGGTTCAGGTCATGAATGCTGGCCAGGGTGCCGATGTTCAGGCGCTTGACCAGTTGTAGCAATTGCAGCTGGTAGCGTGGGTCGAGGTGGTTGGTCGGCTCGTCGAGGATCAGCAGTTGCGGTTGCTGGGCCAGGGCGCGGGCCAGGATAACCCGCTGCTTTTCACCGCCCGAGAGGGTGGCGAAGGCGTGGTCTTCAAAGCCCAGCAGGCCGACGGATTCGAGGGCCTGGCGGATCAGGTTCTGGTCTTCAAGGGTATCGCTGTCGAACAGGCCCTTGTGCGGTGTGCGGCCCATGGCGACCACTTCATCCACCCGCAGGCCGAAGGCGTCGGGAAACTCCTGGAGCACCACGGCAATGCGTTGCGCGCACCACTTCGAGGATTGCTTCCAGACGTTCTGGTGTTCCAGCAGCACCTCACCGTCAGCCGGTTTGCTGAACCGATAGGCGCAGCGCAGCAGGCTGGTCTTGCCGCTGCCGTTGGGCCCGATCAGCCCGACGAACTCACCGGCGTTCACGTGCAGGCTGGCGTCACGCAGTTGGAACTGGTGATGACAGTGCTCGTGGCCTGGTGGGGTCCAGGCGAGGGCGGTGAGGTTGAGTGAGGTCATCTTTACTCTCAGGTCCAACACAGGACAAATGTGGGGGCGGGCTTACTCGCGAAAGCGGTGGATCAGTAACAGATACAGTGCCTAACACACCGCATTCGCGAGCAAGCCCGCTCCCACATTTGGACAGTGTTGCGTTCAGTTAGAAGGTGTAGTCCGCCGTCACGAAGAACGAGCGCGGCTCGCCCAGGATCCATTGCTGGCCGTCGTTGTATTGGCTGACGGCGTAAGTGCGGTCGAACAGGTTATTCAATTGCAGGCCCAATGTCGTGTTGCGCATGGCTTTCCATGAAACGCTGGCGTCGACCACGGTGTAGCTCGGCACTTCGCTGGTGTTGGCGGTGTTGGCGAAACGCGAGTCTACATAACGCACACCCGCACCGGCACGCACGTCGTCAGTGATGGCCTTGCTCAGCCACAGGTTGGCGGTGCGACGCGGCACGTCGGTGGGGCGGTTGCCGTCGCGGGACACGGACTGGCCGTTGACCACTTCGGAGAAGTCGTCGTACTGCGCCCGCACGATCGCAGCGTTGGCTTGCAGTTGCCAGGCATTGGGCAGTTGCAGGTCGAGGCTGGCTTCCAGGCCGTTGGAGGATTGCTGGCCGACTTGTTCCTTGAGGGTGGTGCCTGGAACGCTCACCAACAGTTTCTTTTTGACGATGTGGTAGGCCGCCAGGGTCCATTCACCACGGGAATCCCAGAACGCCTGCTTGAGGCCGATCTCGGTTTGCTTGGCGGTGGACAGGCCGAACTGCTGCTGGCTCGGGCTCAGGGTGATCAGGCTGCCAACGCCGTCAGTGCTGGTGGCGTATTGGCCGTAGACCGAGGTGTCCGGGGTGATCGCGTAGACCAGGCCGGCTTTCCAGTTGTTGCCGGTAAAGGTCTTGTTGGAGTCGCTGCCATACACGAGGGAGTCACTGTCGATGTGCAGGTAATCGCGGCGCACGCCGGTGATCAGCGACAGTTTATCGGTCAGTTGCAGGCGGTTTTCGGCGAACGCAGCCAGCTGTTTGGTGGTGCTGACGGACTGCGGGACGAAGGGGCTGGCGCTTTCAAACGGCTGCGGTACCGGGTGGTTGATGTCCACCGGTTGGCCGGCGTTCGTCGGGTCATCGAACGGCGAGTTGCTGGCCAGGCGGAAGCGAATGCGGTTGTACTCCACCCCCGTCACCGTCTGGCTGTCGAGGCCGAACAGCGTGTGTTTGAAGGTGAAGGTCTGGCGGTCGCCCACCTGTTCCTGGTTGTGCTTGATGCCCAGGTAGCTCTGGCGCACCAGGCCGCCGTCGACGTAGTTGTAGCTCTCGGCGTTCTGCCAGCGCCGCTGGTTTTTCAGGTAGGACAGTTCGTTGGTGGCGGTGACGTTGTCGTTGATCTGCCACTCGCTGGTCAGGCGCGTCCACTGGTCGTTGTAGTGCTGGATATCGTTGCTGACGTTGTAGTTCTTGTCCCGCAGGCCCTTGTGCAACTGGCCGTTGATCAGCGGTGTGCCGTAGTCGTTTTGCGGGGTCTGGTCGCCGTAGTCGGAGGCCAGGGTGAAGCTCAGGTTATCCGCCGCCTGCCAGCGCAGGGCACCGCTGACGAAGTCGCTGCCGGACTCGCCGCGGTCGATGAAACCGTTGCTGCGCAGGCGGTTGATGTTCAGGCGATAGCTCAGGGTGTCGGTCAGCGAGCCGCCGCTGTCGAGGGCTTGCTGCTGGCGGTCATAAGAACCGTAGCCCAGGCGGATATGGTTTTCGATCTCGCCCTCGAAGGGTTTCTTCGCGATGGTGTTGATCACCGCGCCGGTGGCGCCCTGGCCGTACATCACCGAGGCCGGGCCGCGCAGTACGTCCACCCGCTCAACGGACCAGGTGTCCACCGGGAAGGTGGAAGTGCCCGCGCCATCGAACATGCGCGCGCCGTCGTACAACTGCAGCACCGAGCTCTGGCCGGTGAACCCGCGTGCCGACAACGAGGTACCGCCGTCGCCCGGCGTGCCGGTGCGGCTGATGCCGGTGGCCCGGGAAATCGCGTCCTGCACCGTGGCATCGCCCCGTGCGCGAATCTGCTCGCCGGTCTGGCTTTCAACGCTGCCCGGGGTTTGCAGGGCCGTGAGGTTCAGGCGTGAACCTGCCGTGGTCGGGGTGTTCAGGTCGACGCGCTCGTCGTCGACGGCGGGGGCTGAGACGGCACTGGCGGGAAGCGTCAGGGCCTGGGCAGTGTTTTGAAGGGCGAGCAGGCACAGGCCGGACGCAAGGTACTTGTTCATCGGACGATAAATCGCTTCTTCGAGACGGTACTCGCCGCAGGGCGCGGCGAGTGGGAGAACACATCAAGTGTTACAACATAACACTTTGTGCGGCGTGGGCGAAAGCCCGCGTAACACTACATAACGCCTCTAGGTAGGGCATCTCGTCAGTTTCACGCTGAACCTGAGGCAGATTCACGTTGGCCAAACCACCGTGAAAGCACCAGGCGATCCAGTGCCCAGACCACGATCAGCGAGGCGCCCACCAGCGGAAAGACAATCGCCAGCCCGAGCATGATTACCATCGCGGTTTTCCATTTCGGCAGGTCATGGCGCAACGGTGGAACCCCCAGGCTGCCCTGTGGCCGACGCTTCCACCAGATCACCACACCGCTGACGGCGCTGAGCAGGATCATCAGGCAAATCAGCAGCACGATGATCTGATTGACCACGCCAAACATCTTGCCTTCGTGCAGCATCACGCCCGATTCGGTAACCCGCGCCACGCTGTTGTAGTGCTCCCAGCGCACATCGGCCAGGACCTTGCCGGAGTATTGGTCCACATGCAGGGTGGCGTCATTGCGCGGGTCGTTGGCGAACACCGCGAGGGTGAACACGCCTTCGGCAGTGGTGGGGAAGGTGATGCTGTAGCCGGGCTCGACCTTGCGTGAGTTGGCGAGGTCGACCACCTGTTGCAGGCGGATACTCGGGGCTGCCGGGCCCTGGCTCATGCCGGCGTGCTTCATGTGCTCGGCATGCTCGCCAGACATCGGCATCGGCGTGTTTTCCATGGCCCACGGCACGGTTTGTTGGCTCGCGGTGTTGAGGCTGCGGGCCTGCTGGTCGGACTGCGGCACGTTGTTCCACATGGCCGCCGGGAATTTATTCCACAGGTCGGCGTATTGCTTGCCCCAGAAGCCGGTCCAGGTCATGCCGCTGAGCAGCATCACCAGCAGAAACGCCGCGCCCCAGAAACCGGCGACCGCGTGCAAATCGCGCCAGAACAAGCGACCGCGGCTGCCCAGCCGCGGCCACAGAATGCCCGCCGCCGACTTGCCTCGCGGCCACCACAGATACACGCCCGAAATCACCAGCATCACACCCCAGCCGGCGGCCAGTTCCACCAGGCGATCGCCGACGGTGCCGATCATCAACTCGCCATGCAGCGCGCGGGCGATGGCTTGCAGGTTGTACTTGGCGTCCTGTTCGCCGAGCACGGTGCCGCGATACGGGTCGACGAATACCGTCACTTCGCGCCCGTCGTTGTGCATCACGAATTGCGCGCTGCTGGTGGCGTCGGCAGGTGGCAGGTACTTGCTGATCTTGCCTTGTGGATAGGCAGCCTGGGCACGTTGCAGTTGCTCGTCGGCACTCAGCGCGTGTTCGGCGCTTTGCACGGTCAGCAGGTTGCCATACATCAGCGGGTCGAGTTGGGGTTTGAACAGGTAGATGATGCCGGTCAGGGCCAGCAGCACCATGAACGGCGCGACAAACAGCCCGGCGTAGAAATGCCAGCGCCAGGCCAGGTTGTAGAAGGAAATCTTCGGTGGGTTCATCAGGGTGCTCCGCAAAGGCTTGGATTTTTTGTGTTATCGAGGACGCCATCGCGGGCAAGCCCGCTCCCACAGGGGAATGCATTGCAACTGTGGGAGCGGGCTTGCCTGTGATGCGCTTAGAAGCTCATGTCCACCTTGGTCCAGAGCGTGCGCCCCGGTTCCTTGATGGCTTGCGGGTCATTGGCCGGGTAGCCGAACCCGGCGTTGCCGGCCAGGTTCAGGTGCTCGGCGTACGCCTTGCCGAACAGGTTGTCGACGCCGGTGCTGACCTTGAAATTCTTGTTGATGCGATACGCCGCGTTCAGCGAGAACACGCCAAACCCCGAGCTTTTGTCGAAGTCCTTGCCCACCACGTTGCCCTTGTTCTGGTCGATGCGGTTTTGCGCCGCGACCACCCGCCACAAGGCGCCGGCGCTCCAGTCGTCCTGGCTGTAGGTGAGCCCGAAGCGCGCATCCAGCGGTGGGATCTGCGGTAGCGGTTTGCCGTCGCTGGTGTTCTTGCCCCAGGCGTAGGCGAAGGTGGCATCGGCCTTCCAGTTGGCGGTCAGCTTGTAGGCTGCGCCCAATTCACCGCCTATGATTCGCGCGTCCACATTGCGCGCCTGGGAGGTGGTGCCCATCATTCCCGGCTGGTAGTCGAACAGGATGAAATCACGCACCTGGCCGACGTAGCCCGAGGCCCAGGCATCGAGATCGGCGGATTTGTATTGCAGGCCAAAATCCAGCTGGGTGGTTTTTTCAGGCTTCACACCGTCGAAGGCATTCACGGAACCGACCGACCCGGTGTCGGGAGAAAACAGCTCCCAGTAATCAGGGAAACGCTCCGAATGCCCAAGCCCTGCGTACAGGGTGGCAGGGCTGTCCGCCAGATCGTGCTCGTAGCGCACAAAGCCGGACGGCAGCGTATCGGCGCGGGTTTTACCGGCGGTGGGGTTGGGGCTGCTCATCATCCCGGAGCTGATGGTTTGCCGGAAATCCTTGGCCGAGGCGCGGTCGACGCGGGCGCCGGTGATCAGGCGGTCGCGGTCGGCGGCATACCAGGTCAGTTCGCCGAACACCCCGTAGTTGTGGAAGTTGGCGTCCTTGCTGCGGGGCAGGTCCTTGTAGGTGTCGACGCCCATGGCGCTGCGTTCGCGGTGTTCGTTGGTTTGTGCATCAATGCCGCTGATCAACTGCACGTCGGCCCAGCGCCACGTGGCCTTGATACGGGCGCCGAGGGTGCGGCGGTCGACGTTGGCCGCCATGGGACCGGCCATCATCCCGGTGCCCGACGGGACGCGCAGGGTGTAGTTGTCCATCACGTGGTCGGCGTAGTTGTAGTAGACCTGCGCTTCGACCTTATCCAGCACCTCGCCGATGTTCGATTTCTCGAAGCGCAATCCGAGGCTCTCGCGCAAAAACTGCGAACCGTCCATGCCACGCCCGGCGTAGCGGGCTTCGCCATCGCCACGGCCGGCGGTGAGTTCCAGCAGGGTGTCGGCGTCCGGGGTCCAGCCCACGGCCACGTCGCCGTTCCACTTGTCGTAGCGCGAGGCGACGGTGTCGTTGTTGCCGTCCTTGTAGTCATCGGCGTGGGCCTGGTTGCCGATCACCCGCACATAACCCAGCGGCCCGCCGGCTGCTGCGTCGACGACTTTGTCGAAACGCCCGTTGGAGCCCGCCAGGATGCTGGCGTTGACCCGCGTGCCCAGCTCGCCGAATTGCTCGGGCTCGCGCTCGAACAGGACCGTGCCGGCTGAAGCGCCCGGGCCCCAGAGCACGGTTTGCGGGCCTTTGATCACGGTGAGCTTGTCGTAGGTTTCCGGTGAGATATAGGAGGTGGGCGCATCCATCCGGCCGGGGCAGGCGCCGAGCATCATGCTGCCGTTGGTGAGGATGTTCAGGCGTGAGCCGAACATGCCCCGCAGCACCGGGTCGCCGTTGGTGCCGCCGTTGCGCACCAGGGCGAAGCCGGGGATGGTCTTGAGGTAGTCGCCGCCATCGCTGGCGGGCACCGGTTGGCGCGGGTCTTTCGGGTTGGTGACGACGGTCAGTGGTGAGCTGGGGGCAATGGCGGTGATCACCGTCGGGCTCAGTTCGTTCTGGTCGGCAGGCTCGTCGGCGTGGACCTGAGGAACCAGCAGCGCGCCACACAGAACGGCGAAAACGGGAGTACATCCCAAACGGGTGTCAGCAGAAAACCTGGACATGAAAAATTCCATCATTCATTCGTAAACAACACGGCCAGCAGCCTGCGGCTGTCTGTCTAAAGTCGGCCGGGGTGAAGTAACGGTGTGAAGTGCTTACGCGATGATGGGCGGGGCGCGGCTGCGGGCGCCGGGGAACACGGTTTGCCGGGCATGGCCCAGGCGTGGGGCGGGGGTCAGGGCGTTGGCGGGCGGCGGGCTGCCGAGGGTGACAAACGACACGCTGCCAGGCAGCGCCGGGCAACTGAAGAGCAGGCTGCAATAGCCGCACTTTTCCCAGAGCACGTGGTGTTCGTCGGGTGCTTTGTGGTGATCGGTCGCAGGCTTGGCGTCGCCATGGCAGCTCGGCGCGTCCATGGACATTTCCATCGACATGCCGGCGTGATGATCCATCGGCATCGCTTGGGAAATCAGCGGACCGATAAAGATCATCAGCATGGCGAACAGGCTGATCCAGCTGCCGCGCATAAGGCCTACAGGCTTACGGCGGTGCGGGGACAACCTGGCGCGTGGGGCGCCCATCGAGGTTTATCTATTGGGCGTGCATGTGTTCGTGGCCGGCCATGGGCGGCTGCTTCTGCACTGACACTTCCACCTTCACTGGCCCGGCCTTTTCAAAGTTCAGGGTCAGCGGAAAATGCTGGCCGTCGCGCAAAACGCTGCGGTCCTTCAGGTCCAGCAGCATCACGTGGTAGGCCATGGGCGCGAACGTCAGGTCACCTTTGGCCGGCACCGCGACGCTGGTCACCTGCTGCATCTTCATCAGATCGCCCTGCATCACATGCTCATGCAGTTCGGCCTTGGCGGCCACGGGCGTGTCGACGCTGAGCAAGCGATCCGCATGCTCGCCCTGGTTATGAATCACGAAATACGCCGCGACGGTCGGCGCATTGGGCGGCAGTTCCTGGGACCAGGGTTCGCTGACCACCAGTTCGCCGACCTTGAAGTCTTCGGCATTGGCAGCAGCACACACCGGCAGCAACAACGCAGCCAGAAGCAGGGAAGATTTGAGCATGGCAGTTCTCCAGAACGGTTCTAAACGCAGTTCACTTGCGAAGAAATCAGACCGTTGGAGAGGCGCGGGGGTTAAGGCTCGGCCATTGCTGGCGCGGGGTGGGGGATTGCAATGACGGCGGCGGCAGGTCTTGCACCGCGTCGAATCGTGCGAAATACAGTGTTGGTGAATGCCCCGGCAGCGCCACTAATGGCGCCGAGCCCGAGCAGCACCAGCAATGCTGCATGGTGGAGTGATCGTCTTGCTGCGGCGCCGGAATCTCCAGCTTGCCCAGGGCAATGGCCGTCAGCTTGTTGGCATTGGAGGAGCAGAAACTGCCCCACAGCAGTTGCTTGACCGGGTCATCCGCCTGCTGCATCGCACCCGCCAGCGGCATGGCAAACGCATTGAACAGCACTGCAAAGCAGGCGATCCAGGCAATTGCAAAGCGTTGACGGGCCATGGCGGACAATCCGTAGGGTTAAGCGATCAGGTGGGTATTTAGCCTGATCGGGGAGGATAAGTAAAAAGGGGCGGTGTGGTTTGGTGTCGCAGTGCTA
>NZ_CP080030.1:702158-702790 GCF_019382755.1 Pseudomonas sp. Colony2
TTGCGATACAGGCGACTCGGTCTTCCTGCTGGAACGAGGTGATGCTATCGCAGGCAAGCCAGCTCCCACAGTTTGGATTGTGTTCGATTCGAATGTGGAGGCCCTCCACAGAAATTTCCGACAGTGATTGGCGGTTGTCCTTGGGAAACTCAATCTCTAGTCTCCGAACACCACTGCAAACTCAGTGTTCGGGCGTCGCGGCCCGGATTTCTTCAGGCGCAAAAGCGCCATCGTCTGCTTTCAGTTGACGCTTTTTTATCGTCTACTGTGCGGCGCTATGGTGGCTGTGCGCGGGATACCTTCGGGTATGCCGGTGTTCTGGAGAGCCGGTCCGCGAACCTGCGCACAGCTGCCACCCCCATCGCGTCGCGGCGATCAGTGGCAGCTCCTTTGTACATCTCCGGAGCTTCACAATGATTAAACCTACCCCCAATCCCCCCTTTCGGCTGTTCACCGTAGCCGACGGAATCAGCACCGAAGACCTATTGGTCAACCTCATTGAAACACTCGCCTCGGCCAATGCGCTGAGTTGCGACTTGGCGTTTAGCCTGGAAGGATCGAAGCGAGAGGAGTTGTTGGGCGTCGCTCAGTTGATCGAGCTGGCGGAGTTACTGGCTGATCGGGTGCACGAT
>NZ_CP080030.1:703004-710997 GCF_019382755.1 Pseudomonas sp. Colony2
CGCCAACACCGGCCGCCTCAACACCAACACCGGCACCCCCCGCTCCCGTGCCACTTCCAGCTTCGGCTCGGTAGCCGTGCTGCCGCTGTTCTTGCTGATCAGCACATCAATCTGCCGTCGCTCAAACAATGCCCGCTCATCCTCGATCAAAAACGGCCCACGGGCGCCGATCACTTCGCAGCGTTCATTGCCGGGGTACACATCCAGTGCGCGCAGCGTCCAGAACTGCTCGGCGGGGATTTCGTCGAGGTGTTGCAACGGTTCACGGCCTAGCGTGAACAGTGGTCGCTTGAAGGGTTTCAGAGCTTCAATCAACTCCGCCCAGTCACCGACTTCGCGCCAGTCATCATCCGCCTGTGGCTGCCAAGCCGGGCGGCGCAGGGCCCAGCAGGGAATGCCACACACACCCGCAGCACGGGCGGCGTTGGCGCTGATCTGTGCGGCATACGGATGGGTCGCGTCCAGCACCAGCTCGATACCTTCATCGCGAATGAACTGCGCCAAACCTTCCGCGCCGCCATAGCCACCGACGCGCACCTGGCACGTAAGGTCGGTGGGAACGCGGCCAACACCCGCCAGGCTGTAGATATGTTCGGGCCCCAGTGTGCGGGCGATGGCCAGGGCTTCCGTCACGCCGCCCAACAGCAGGATGCGTTTCATAGCGGCTTGATCACTTCCAGCAGGGTGATCGGCAGCGCCTGGCGCCAGGTATCAAAGCCCCCCAGTGGCTGGGCCTGGGCCACATGAATGCGGGTCAGCTCGCCGCCGTGTTGTTCGCGCCAGGCCATCAGGGTCATTTCACTTTGCAGGGTCACGGCGTTGGCCACCAGCCGGCCGCCCGGGCGCAGGTGTTGCCAGCAAGTGTCGAGCACGCCGTCGCGGGTGACGCCGCCGCCGATGAAGATGGCGTCGGGCGCTTCCAGGCCAGCGAGTGCGTGGGGCGCGGTGCCGCGAATCAACTGCAGGCCTGGGACGCCAAGGGCATCACGGTTATGTTCGATCAACAGTTGCCGGCCTTCATCGGCCTCGATGGCCAGGGCGCGGCAGCTGGGGTGGGTGCGCATCCATTCGATCCCGATGGAGCCGCTGCCCGCGCCCACGTCCCACAGCAGTTCGCCGGGCATCGGCGCGAGGCGGGCGAGGGTCATGGCGCGCACGTCGCGCTTGGTCAGTTGGCCGTCGTGCCTGAAGGCCGAGTCCGGCAGCCCTGCCAGGCGTGACAGGCGCGCTGTGTTGGCGTCGGCCACGCAGTCGATGGCCAGCAGATTCAACGCGGCAATCGGTTCGCCAGGCCAATCCCGGGCGATGCCGTCGATGCGCCGCTCATCCGGCCCGCCGAGGTGTTCAAACACACTCAGGCGACTTGCGCCAAACCCGCGCTCGGCCAATTGTGTGGCAATCGCCGCCGGGCTCTGGCCGTCATTGCTCAGCACCAGCAAACGCACGCCGTTGGCCAGATGCGCATTCAGCGCCGCCATCGGCCGGGCAACCACCGACAGCGTCACTACCTCTTGCAACGGCCAGCCCAGGCGCGCCGCCGCCAGGGACACGGAAGAGGGCGCCGGCAGAATCAGCAGCTCATCGGCCGGCACCTGCCGCGCCAGGCTCGCACCCACGCCATAGAACATCGGATCGCCGCTGGCCAGCACGCACACCGCTTCACCACGCCTGGCCAGCACCGGCTCCAGGGAAAACGGGCTGGGCCACACCTGGCGTTCGCCACGGATGCACACCGGCAACAAGTCCAGCTGGCGTTGCCCGCCAATAATGCGCGAGGCGCGCAACAGGGCGTGCCGGGCGTTTCTGCCCAGGCCCTTGAAGCCGTCTTCACCGATGCCTACTACCGTCAGCCAGGGCGACATATGAATTCCTTGAACGACATCCGACGGGCAGGCTTTTCATGCCGCCGGACAAAGCAGGCATAATACCGCGCCTTTACCCGTGAACCGGTAGCCCCGTGAAACCAATACCACCGTCCAATACCTTGCGCCCCTCGGCCTGTCCGGGGTTGCTGCGTATTGTCCAGGCGTTGGATGGCGGGATTTGCCGGATCAAACTGGCGGGCGGTTCGATCCGCGCCGAGCAGGCGTTTGCCGTGGCCGACGCCGCCCAGGCCCATGCCGGCGGGGTGATCGAGGCGACCAACCGCGCCAACCTGCAAATTCGCGGGATCGGCGCCGAACAGGATGCATTGATCGCCGCCTTGCTGGCCGCCGACCTGGGCCCCAAGCGTGCCGCCGGTGATGATGTGCGCAACCTGATGCTCAGCCCCAGTGCCGGCATTGACCGCGAGATGCTGTTCGATACCCGACCGTTGGCCGACCAGATCCTCACCACCCTGGAAACCCACCCGCGTTTCCATGAGCTGTCGGCCAAGTTCGCCGTGCAACTGGACGGCGGTGAAGCCCTGGCGATGCTCGAGCATCATCACGACCTGTGGCTGTCAGCCTTCGATGCCAATGGCAACACGCTGTTGGCATTCGGCCTGGCAGGCTGCCCGGCGCGGGATGCGCCCTTGGCGGCGGTACCTTTGGCGCAAGGGCATGCACTGGTGGTGGCGGTGCTGGAACGGTTCCTTGAACTGGCCCGGCCTGATCAGACCCGTATGCGCCATCTGCTGGCTGAAACCGCTGTGGATAACTTTTTGCGGCAGCTGAATATGCCATTGCAGCCGGTTGATGGCTTTTCAAGGCACTCCAACTCCGCGCCGCTGCACCTGGGAAGTTATCCACAGCGCCAAAAAAACCAGGTCTACGTCGCCGCCGTCGCACCCTTGGGCCGCCTGGATTCGGCGATGCTCAGGGGCGCAGCGCAGTTGGCCGTCGACCATGGCGACGCCACCTTGCGTGTCACGCCATGGCAAGGCCTGCTGCTGCCCAATATCCAGGATGCGGCGGCTGTCACCGAACGCCTCGAACAGCTTGGCTTTTTGTGTTCGGTGGACCAACCCCTCGCACGGATGATCGCCTGCACCGGCGCCGGCGGTTGCGCCAAAGGCCTGTCCGACACCAAGGCCGACGCCGTGCAACTGGCCGCGCTAGCGCCCGGCCACAGCGTGCACCTGTCCGGCTGCCCGCGTTCCTGCGCGGCCGCACACACCGCGCCGGTCACCCTGCTGGCGGTAAGTCCCGGCCACTACGACCTCTATTTTCGCGACGCAGGCCTGCCCGGTTTCGGCCGCCTGCACGCGCGCACTCTTTCTATTGAAGCGGCGGGCGCCTTGTTGCGCGCTCACCCACGGAGCAACACCGATGATTGATTACATCCGCGACGGTCAGGAGATCTATCGCAACTCCTTCGCGATCATTCGCGCAGAAGCCCGGCTTGATCGCATCCCTGCCGACCTGGAAAAACTCGCGGTGCGGGTGATTCATGCCTGCGGCATGGTCGACGCCATCGACGGCCTGCAATTTTCCGAAGGTGCCGGCAAGGCCGGGCGCGAAGCCCTGGCCGCTGGCGCGCCGATCCTGTGTGATGCGCGGATGGTCTCCGAAGGCGTGACCCGTACGCGCCTGCCGGCCAACAATCAGGTGATCTGCACCCTGCGCGACGACAGCGTGCCGGAGTTGGCCCGCGAGCTGGGCAACACCCGTTCCGCCGCCGCCCTGGAGCTGTGGCGCCCGCACCTGGAAGGCAGTGTGGTGGTGATCGGCAATGCGCCGACAGCGCTGTTTTACCTGCTGGAAATGCTCGACGCCGGCGCGCCAAAACCTGCACTGATCCTCGGGTTCCCGGTGGGTTTTGTCGGCGCCGCCGAATCCAAGGCGATGCTGGCGGCAGACAGCCGCGGCGTACCGTTCGTGATCATGCAGGGCCGCCTGGGCGGCAGTGCGATGGCCGCCGCCGCGGTCAACGCCTTGGCCACGGAGGTCGAATAATGCCGGCACGCGGACGTTTGATTGGCCTGGGCGTAGGCCCCGGCGATCCGGAACTGATTACCCTCAAAGCCCTGCGCCTGCTGCGCGAATCGCCGGTGGTGGCGTACTTCGTGGCCAAGGGCAAGAAGGGCAACGCCTTCGGCATCATCGAAGACCATTTGGTGCCCCAGCAAACCCTGATGCCGCTGGTGTACCCGGTGACCACTGAAGTGTTGCCGGCGCCGCTGTCCTACGAGCAAGTGATCAGCGATTTCTACGACACCGCCAGTGTCGACGTTGCGGCACACCTGGACGCGGGGCGCGATGTGGCGGTGATCTGTGAAGGCGACCCGTTCTTCTACGGCTCCTACATGTATTTGCACGACCGCCTGGCCGAGCGCTACGAAGCCCAGGTGATCCCGGGTGTGTGCTCGATGCTCGGTGGCGCCTCTGTACTGGGCGCACCGTTGGTGTACCGCAACCAGAGCCTGTCGGTGCTTTCCGGCGTGCTGCCCCATGACGAACTCAAGCGTCGCCTGGCGGATGCCGACGCGGCGGTGATCATGAAGCTGGGGCGCAACTTCACCAAGGTGCGTCAGGTACTGGAAGAATTGGGATTGGCGAGCCGGGCGTTGTACGTCGAGCGCGCGACCATGGCCAATCAGAAAATCGTCGCCCTGGATCAGGTCGATCCGACGTCCTCGCCGTATTTCTCGTTGATCATCGTTCCTGGTGAAAGGTGGCAAGGCTGATGACGGCTCCCGCGATTGTCATCCTGGGGCAGGGCAGCCTCGCCACGGCCCGAGCTATCCAGCAGGTGTATCCCGACGCACTGATCCACGGCCTGGCCGGGCGGGTCGAGGGCGCAGATCAGGCCTATAACGAATTCGGCGCCACAGTGCGCCAGTTGTATCAACAGGGCACGCCGATCATCGCCCTGTGTGCCGCCGGGATTGTGATCCGCACCCTGGCGCCGCTGCTGCTGGAGAAAGGCGTCGAGCCTGCTGTGCTGGCCGTCGCCGAAGACGGCAGCGCGGTGGTGCCGTTGCTCGGTGGCCTCGGTGGCGTAAACGTGATGGCGCGGGAAATCGCCGCTGCCCTGGACGTTGCCGCCGCGATCACCACCAGTGGCGAGCTGCGTTTTGGTACCTGCCTGCTTAACCCGCCCCATGGTTATCAGCTGGGGGATCTGGAACTGGGCAAACGCTTTGTCTCGGATTTGCTGGCTGGCGAATCAGTACGCATTGAAGGCGCGGCGCCGTGGCTGGATCAGGCCAACTTGCCCCAGGATCAACAGGCGCGCCTGGCGATTCACGTCGGCAGTGCCGAGCGCACACCTGCGGCCAATGAGTTGCTGATTTATCCGAAGACGGTGCTGGTTACCTGCCAGCCGGGGCCGCAACTGGCCGGGCGAATTCGTGCGGCGTTGCAGGATGCCGGGCTCGCCGTGCAGTCCCTGGCTTGCCTGCTGGCGGCTGAAACGGAGATGGCCGATTCGTCATTGCACGAAGCGGCGTTGGAGCTGGGCGTGCCATTGCGCTTCGCCGATCTGGCGCCTCAGGCGGACATCGCGATCACGGTGGCCGAGGCCCCTCTGGACCTGTCCCTGATCGGTCGTCCCCGTGGCCGCCTCGCGGTGATCGGTTTGGGCCCCGGCGCTGCCGAACTGATGGTACCGGCAGTAAAAGCCGAGCTGGCCCGCTGCACCGACGTGCTGGGTTACGAAACCTATGTGCGCATGGCCGGGCCGTTCCGCGCGGACCAGATCCAGCATTGCACCGACAATCGCGAAGAGATGCAGCGCGCGCGTCATGCCTTTGAGCTGGCGGCGCAGGGGCGTTCGGTGGTGGTGGTTTCCTCGGGTGACCCGGGTGTATTCGCCATGGCCGCCGCGGTGATCGAAGCCTTGCACGAGTCCAGCGACCCGGCCTGGCATCAGGTCGACCTGGAGATTTTGCCGGGCGTATCGGCATCCCTCGCCACGGCGGCCCAGGCAGGTGCCCCGCTGGGGCATGACTTCTGTGTGATGTCACTGTCGGACAACCTCAAACCCTGGTCGATCATCGAGAAGCGCCTGAACCTGGCGTCCCAGGCCGACCTGGCGCTGGCGTTCTATAACCCGATTTCCCGTGCGCGGCCCTGGCAGTTGGGACGCGCCCTGGAAATCGTCGCGCAGCACCGCACGCCTGAAACACCGGTGGTATTGGGCCGTGACATCGGTCGCCCGGGCCAGACCCTGCGAGTCACCACCCTGGGGCAACTGACGCCGGAGCAGGTGGACATGCGCACCATGGTGCTGATCGGTTCGTCCACCACCTGCGTCTTTGCGCGGGCAGGTGGTGGCGAGTGGGTCTACACGCCACGTTGGTACGGCGAGAAACCCGCCTCCTGAAAACAACGGCGGCCCCGCCATGGGGCCGCCTTGAAACGTCAGTCATTGATGCCGGAAAGGTCTGCTTGCCGAGTTTTTTTTGCATCGGCTCAAGTCATACCTTTCTCTACGGCTTGAAGAAAAGCACGGCGCTTTTGTGTGCCGCCGCCTCATCCCCAGCGTTTACTCAGCTGCGCCGCCTGCAGTGATTTTTCCTGCGGGTCGCGGCGCGTCCCGTGGTCAATTTCCAGCAGCTCAAAATCCCCGGCAAGTCGACTAGTGTTGGCGTTGAGCCCCATGTTGGGGGTTATGGAGAAATGGCTATGGAGCGAAACAACAAACGGATCAACAGCGCAAAAAGGAGGAAGCTGATTGCCGCTTACCGGCTTCCGGGCGCGCCCGGCCTGGCGTCGGGGTTGAGCGCGCCGGTGAAGCCCGAGGCGGATGATGAGCTGGACGCG
This sequence comes from Pseudomonas sp. Colony2, assembly GCF_019382755.1. Classification (NCBI taxonomy): domain Bacteria; kingdom Pseudomonadati; phylum Pseudomonadota; class Gammaproteobacteria; order Pseudomonadales; family Pseudomonadaceae; genus Pseudomonas; species Pseudomonas sp. Colony2. Next base: position 709,694 of record NZ_CP080030.1, read on the forward strand.
GCGGTGGTGAACAACAGCGTCATGTCGTTTGTGCAAGGCATGACCAGCCTCAACAAGGAGTACACCCGCAAAAGCTATTTGCTGGCGAGCAGCTACGTCAGCGATGTGCTGCGGGTCGCCCGGGGCACAGAGGCCTGGTACAACGAATTCATCAAGGTCATGAGCAGCCTCGGCTGGATGCCGGTCAGGAGCAGTTTCGAGCGGGTGTACACCTCTCGCAAGGGGCTGTCGGTACAGCTGGCGGCGCTGAACCTGATGGCGGCCACCGTGGCCTCGACGTTTCTGTCGGGGCCGCTGATCAGTGTATTGCCCAAACGGGTGGCGGAGGCGGTTGAAGCCTTGAAGCAGCTCCCGGCTTCATTTGAGTTATTCAAGCGAAATACCACCACGCGTGACGGTGGCGATTTCGGTTTGGCGTCCTGCTCGGAAATCGCCGGGGAAGTTTCGATGGTGCTGGTGACGTACAGCTCCCACGGCGTCAGCAAGCAACTGGGCATACCGTTTCTGGAGTGGGACAGTGCATCCGTCGAGGCCTTCAGTGGCCGCACGTGCCTGGTGCTGAACAGCTCGGTGGTCAACGAAGACACGATTCAACTGCTGCGGGACAGCGCAGGGGACAAGGTCCGCCTGGCTATCGCCAACTACAGGATTTGATCTACGGCACCAGGTAACCGCGTACACCGGTGAAGATGATTTGCGCGGCCAGGGCGCACACGAACAGCCCCATCAACCGGCTGACAATCTGCAAGCCCTGGTCGCCGAGGATGCGTTCGATACGGTTGGACAGGTACAGCACCACGCCCACCGTCAGGCTGGCCAGGGCGATACTGAGGATCGCGGTGATCTTGTCGTCCCAGTGCGGCTGGCTGACGCCCATCACCAGCAGCGCACCGATGGTGCCGGGGCCGACGGTCAGGGGAATGGTCAGCGGCACGATGGTCACGTCCTGCTGCACGTTGTCGGTCTGCACCGCCGACTTGCCCTGGGCCATGCCCAGGGCCGAGATGAACAGCACACTGCCGGCGCCGATGCGGAAGGCGTCGACGGTGATGCCGAACACACTGAAAATCACCCGGCCGAACAGGTAGAGCAACACGCTCGATACCAGGGTGGCGAGGGCCACTTTCCAGGCCAGGCGCCGCCGCTCCTTGCTGGAGTAACCGCGAGTCAGGCTGATAAAGCAGGAGAGCACGAAGAAGGGGCTGTAGAGCACCAGCATCTTCAGGTAAACGCTGAATAGCACGTGGAGCATGGTGGGAGCTCGCAGCGAAGGAGGGCGAGCGGGAGTTTATCAGGCCTGTGAC
>NZ_CP080030.1:711163-715314 GCF_019382755.1 Pseudomonas sp. Colony2
CGCTGTGCTACCCAGTACTCCACCAGCTCGCGCAACTGTGACAACTCCACCGGCTTGGCCATGTGGCCGTCCATCCCGGCCTGGCGTGCACGCTCTTTGTGCTCCGAAAGAATGTGCGCCGTCAGCGCCACCACCGGCGTACGAATCCGCTGGTTGCTGACTTCCCACGCCCGCAGTTGCTGGGTGGCGGAGAAGCCGTCGAGGATCGGCATTTCACAGTCCATCAACACCAGGTCGTAGCGCTGGGCCTTCATTGCCTGCAGGGCTTCTTCGCCGTTGCTGGCGGTGTCGGGCTGCAGGTTGAGCTTGCCGAGCATGCCGCGAATCACCTTGGTGGAGATGCTGTTGTCCTCCGCCACCAGGATCCGGAAGTCACTCGGCACGGTCACCGGGGCCGGCGCGCTGATCGCCGGCTGGCGTGGTTGCACGGAGCCCTTGCTGCGCTGGGTCAACTCATCGGCAAGGGTGGTCTTGAGGGTATAGCCGGCCACGGGTTTGGCGAGGATGCGCTTGATCCCGCAGTTGCGCGCGATGATCTTGCTCGGCGCATTGCTGATGCCGGTGAGCATGATCAGCAGGATGTCGTGGTTCAGGCTCGGGTCTTCCTTGATCTTCGCCGCCAGTTGCATGCCGGTCATGCCGGGCATGTTCTGGTCCAGCAGCACCACGTCGAAATAGTCCCGCAGGTGCGCCTTGGTGCGCAGCAGCGCCAGGGCTTCCTTGCCCGAAGGCACGGCACTCACGTTCAGGCCCCAGGCCGTGCATTGCTGCACCAGCACTTTGCGGCAAGTGTCGTTGTCGTCCACCACCAGCACGCGCGCGCCCTTGAGCGGGCCGTCGAGGTCGGAGGTCGGGTGCTCCAGGCGTTCCGGGTCCAGCGGCAAGGTCAGCCACAGGGTGCTGCCTTGCTGGCTGCCACTCTTGATGCCGAATTCGCCGTTCATCAACAGGATCAACTGGCGGGCAATGACCAGGCCCAGATGGCCGCTCAGGCGGGTGGCAGAGAGGAAGTTCTTGCTGTGCAACTCGCTGTGCAGCAGGGCGTCGCGCTCGGCGGGTTCCATCGGCAGGCCGCTGTCTTGCACGGCAATGCGCAGGCGCGGTTTGCTGCTGCGCTCGTCCAGTGCGACGACGATCAGTACTTCGCCTTCATCGGTTTTTTGCAGGGCATTTTCCAGCAGGCTCAACAGTGCCTGGCGCAGCCGCGTCGGGTCGCCGCTGATCACCCGGGGTACCTGGGGCTGGATAAAGCTGATCAGCTCGACGTTCTGCTGCTCGGCCTTGGCGCGGAAAATACTCAGGCAGTCTTCGATCAGCGCGTTGAGGTCGAACTGCACATCGTCCAATTCGATCTGCCCTGATTCCAGCTTGGAGATGTCGAGAATCTCGTTGATCAGGGTGAGCAGTTCGTTGCCGGCGCTGTGGATGGTTTGCACGTAGTCGCGTTGCTTGACTGAAAGCGGGGTGCCCAGCAGCAGCTCGGTCATGCCCAGCACGCCGTTCATGGGCGTGCGAATTTCGTGGCTGATCTTCGCCAGGAATTCGGCCTTGGCGGCGATTTCGGCGTTGCTGGCCGCCAGGTCGCGGCTGAGGCTGAAGTTGTCTTCGGTGATGGCGCGCTGGCGTTCGCCCAGGGCCAGGCTCATCAACAGGCCACTGAGGCAGATAAAGCCGAGCAGGGTGATGATCAAGCCTTGTGGCGGCACCAGCGTCAGGCCCAGCAAGGCCGGGAGAATAATCAGCGTGCCGATGTTGAAGATCACCATCGCCAGCATGAACAGGCGCGCCGGGCGGTAGCCTTTTTGCCAGTGATAGGCCGAGACGAACAACATGCTCAGGCCGGCCAGCGCCACCAGGGCGTAGGTGATGATGTTCAGGGGCAAGGTGTTGACGAACAGCAGCAACAGGCCGGTCAGGACGATCAGCAGGATATCGGCCATCAACAGCTTGTTCAGCGGATGCGGGCCCAGTGGCGCAAAGAAGCGGTAGGCAAACATCAGCCCGCACGGCGCGGTCAGCAGCAGGGCGAGGTAGGCACCGGGGGTTTGTACCGCGTGCCAGTTCGGCAACCACGGGCCCAGCACGTTGAGCAGCAGCGCAAGGCTGAGCAGCAACAGCAATTCGCAGGCGGCGAGCCACAGGCTGCTGCGGGAGCGATGGTAGGCGTAGCGGGTGAGGTTGTGCAGGATCAGCATCACCAGGCAACCGAACAGCAGCCCGTAGATCAGCGTCTGGTTCTGGTTGGCCGCAGCCAGCACGGCCGGCTCAAGGGTGATGTAGGGGCGCAGCTCGTGTTCCGAGACCATGCGCAGGTACACGTCCAGCGGCTTCTGGCTTTGCGGCATCGGCAGCATGAAGTCGCTGCTGGGCAGCGGGCGCTCGGCCTGGGGCTGGCGGGTGCCGGTAGCTTCCTGCTCCACCAGGGTGTCGCCGTCGAGTACATACAGGTTCAGGTGTGACAGGTCAGGGGCGAATACCCGCAGCACTTGCTCGTGTTTGCCGGGTTGCAGCCTGAAGCGTACCCACAACGCACCGTCCGGTTGCGCGGCGGTAATCCGGTCCAGTTCGATGGGGCTGAATTGATTGATGTAGCGGGGCGAGCGGATATCGCTCAGTTGCAGATCGGCCTGTTCATCAAGCAATACTGCCCAGCCACTGCCTTGTGCGGCGGCCTGGGCCGGGAGCAAGCAGAGCAAGGTCAGCAGACTGACAGTGAAACCTATGGCGATCCTGAGCCAGCGCACGGCGAAATCCCTTCGTAGGTTGATGCATGGGTATAACTATGCGCGGGGCCACAAGCGTAGGGCAAGGGCCAGAGGCCCCTGCCTAACCGAACGGATAGCTGTTTACTGACTTTCGCCACGCTCACGGGCAATGGCGCGGTAGCCAATGTCGGTGCGGTAGAAGCAGCCTTTCCAGTCGATCTTCGCCGCCAGCTTGTAAGCCTGTTGCTGGGCGGCATCTACGCTGCTGCCCATGGCGGTTGCGCACAGTACGCGACCACCGGCGGTGACGACCTTGCCATCCTTGAGCGCGGTGCCCGCGTGGAACACCTTGCCTTCCAGCGTAGCAGCCGCGTCCAGACCTTCAATCACATCGCCCTTGGCGTAGTCGGCCGGGTAGCCGCCGGCGGCCAGCACGATGCCGACGCTCGGGCGCGGGTCCCACTGGGCTTCGACCTTGTCCAGGGCCTGGGCCAGCGCAGCTTCAACCAACAGCACCAGGCTCGATTGCAGGCGCAGCATCACCGGTTGGGTTTCCGGGTCGCCGAAGCGGCAGTTGAACTCGATGACTTTCGGGTTACCGGCCTTGTCGATCATCAAGCCGGCGTACAGGAAACCGGTGTATACATTGCCTTCATCGGCCATGCCGCGCACGGTTGGCCAGATGACCAGGTCCATCACGCGCTTGTGCACTTCGGCAGTCACTACCGGAGCAGGGGAGTAAGCGCCCATGCCGCCGGTGTTCGGGCCGCTGTCGCCGTCACCCACACGTTTGTGGTCCTGGCTGGTGGCCATCGGCAGTACGTTCTTGCCGTCGACCATCACGATGAAGCTGGCTTCTTCGCCGTCGAGGAACTCTTCGATCACCACGCGCGAACCGGCTTCACCGAAAGCGTTGCCGGCGAGCATGTCGCGCACGGCGTCTTCGGCTTCAGCCAGGGTCATTGCGACGATCACGCCTTTACCGGCGGCCAGGCCGTCGGCCTTGATCACGATCGGTGCACCGACTTCACGCAGGTAGGCCAGGGCCGGCTCGATCTCGGTGAAGTTCTGGTAGTCGGCGGTCGGGATCTTGTGGCGCGCCAGGAAATCCTTGGTGAAGGCTTTCGAGCCTTCCAGCTGGGCAGCGCCGGCGGTTGGGCCGAAGCAGTCCAGGCCGCGGCTGCGGAACAGGTCCACAACGCCAGCTACCAAGGGCACTTCCGGGCCGACGATGGTCAGGGAAACGTTTTTCTCGGCAAAGTCCGCCAGTTGCTCAAGGGCCAACACGTCGATGGCGACGTTTTCGCACTTGGCTTCAATGGCGGTACCGGCGTTGCCGGGGGCGACGAAAACTTTCTGGACACGTGGGTCCTGGGCAACTTTCCAGGCCAGGGCGTGTTCACGGCCACCGCTGCCAATGATCAAAACATTCATTTCAAAAACCTC
>NZ_CP080030.1:715325-738143 GCF_019382755.1 Pseudomonas sp. Colony2
AATTCTGATCGTTCCCAYGCTCCGCGTGGGAAYGCCTCTTGTGACGCTYTGCGTCAMGCTTTGGGACGCGGAGCGTCCCGGSCTGCRTTCCCACGCRGAGCGTGGGAACGAGCANTCAGTGACGGAAGTGGCGCATGCCGGTGAAGACCATGGCAATGCCGGCTTCATCAGCCGCTGCAATCACTTCTGCGTCACGCATCGAGCCGCCCGGTTGGATCACGGCGGTAACACCGGCTTTCGCGGCGTTGTCCAGGCCATCACGGAACGGGAAGAATGCGTCGGACGCCATCACCGAACCCTGCACCTGCAAGCCGGCATGTTCCGCCTTGATCGCAGCGATGCGTGCCGAATTCACGCGGCTCATCTGGCCCGCGCCGACACCGATGGTCTGGCGGTTCTTGGCGTAGACGATGGCGTTGGATTTAACGTACTTGGCGACTTTCCAGGCGAAGATCAGGTCGTTGATTTCCTGTTCGGTCGGGGCGCGCTTGGTCACCACTTTCAGATCGGCGCTGCCGATCATGCCGATGTCGCGGCTCTGTACCAGCAAGCCGCCGTTGACGCGCTTGTAGTCCCAGGCAGCGGCACGCTCGGCCGACCACTCGCCGCACGCCAGCAGGCGCACATTGGCCTTGGCGGCAACGATGGCGCGAGCCTCTTCACTGACGGATGGCGCGATGATCACTTCAACGAACTGACGCTCGACGATCGCCTTGGCGGTCTCGGCGTCCAGCTCACGGTTGAAGGCGATGATGCCGCCGAAGGCCGACTCGGTGTCGGTGGCGTAGGCCAGTTCGTAGGCCTGGCGGATACCGCCTTCAGCGTCCGGGCTCACGGCCACGCCGCACGGGTTGGCGTGCTTGACGATCACGCAGGCTGGCTTGACGAAGCTCTTCACACATTCCAGCGCGGCGTCGGTGTCGGCCACGTTGTTGTACGACAGCTCTTTGCCTTGCAGTTGGGTCGCGGTGGCGATGCCGACTTCAGCAGGCTTGGCCTCAACGTAGAACGCCGCGCTCTGGTGCGGGTTCTCGCCGTAGCGCATTTCCTGGGCCTTGATGAACTGGCTGTTGAAGGTGCGCGGGAACTGGCTGCGACCTTCTGTGCTGAGGGTTTCAGCGGCCTGGTTCACGGTGCCCATGTAGTTGGCGATCATGCCGTCGTAGGCAGCGGTGTGTTCGAAGGCCTTGAGCATCAGGTCGAAGCGCTGGGCGTAGGTCAGGCCGCCGGCTTTCAGGCTTTCCAGTACGTTGGCGTAGTCGCTGGCGTTCACCACGATGGCCACGTCTTTGTGGTTCTTGGCTGCCGAGCGAACCATGGTCGGGCCGCCGATATCGATGTTTTCGATGGCGGTCGGCAGGTCGCAGCCTGGCTTGTTGATGGTGGCTTCGAACGGGTACAGGTTAACGGCCACCAGGTCGATCGGCTTGATGCCGTGCTCGCTCATGATGGCGTCGTCGATACCGCGACGACCGAGGATCCCGCCGTGGATTTTCGGGTGCAGGGTCTTGACCCGACCGTCCATCATCTCTGCGAAACCGGTGTAGTCCGCCACTTCCACTGCGGCCACGCCGTTGTCCTGCAGCAGTTTGAAGGTCCCGCCGGTGGAGAGAATCTCCACGCCCAGGGCTTCCAGCTCCCGGGCAAATTCGAGGATCCCGGTCTTGTCGGAGACACTGATCAAGGCACGGCGGATCGGCAGGCGGGTAGTCTGGTCGGTCATTTCAATTTCCATCAAAAGCAAAGGAGTCAGCAAAAAAGGCGTCCGTTTTTACGCGGGCGCCTTTCTGGTTTGATTGAATGCTTACAGCAAATCGTACTGCTTGAGTTTCTTGCGCAGCGTGCCACGGTTCAGACCGAGCAGCTCACTGGCCTTGGTCTGGTTGCCCTTGACGTAGTTCATCACGCTTTCGAGCAACGGCGCTTCGACTTCGGAGAGCACCAGGTTGTACACGTCCGTGACGGCAGCGCCCTCAAGGTGGGCGAAATAATTGTGCAGCGCCTTCTCGACACTCCCGCGAAGGGTCTGGCCTTCTTCGCTCGGCGTGTTGAGGTGCTGTTTCAAATTGACGTTGTCGCTCACGGGTGTTGTTCCACTCACTAAAGTCTCGGTCATCATCGTCATGCGGCCACCCCTTCTCCGTCCCCTGTCACCAGGCTCTTGTAACGCTCGGAGAAGAACTCACGAACGTTGGCGCACTGTGCTTCCGTATCATCCAAACGATTGAAGTGGGCGCGAAACTCCCTGGCGCCCGGCAAGGTTGCGAGATACCAGCCCACATGCTTGCGAGCAATGCGTACTCCCATCACGTCTCCGTAGAAGGCGTGCAGGGCGGCCAGATGCTCTAGCAGAATACGTTCCACCTCGATCAGCTCCGGTGCCGGCAAGGTTTCGCCGGTACGCAGAAAATGCTCGATCTCACGAAAAATCCACGGCCGCCCCTGGGCAGCCCGGCCAATCAACAGGCCATCGGCGCCGGTCGCGTGCAGCACGCGCCGGGCTTTCTCGGCTGAGTCGATGTCGCCGTTGGCAAAGACGGGAATCGACACCGCCTGCTTGATCGCGGCAATGGTGTCGTACTCGGCTTCACCGGTGTAAAGGTCGGCGCGGGTGCGGCCATGCACCGCCAGCGCTGTAATGCCCGCCTGCTCGGCGATCTTCGCCACCGTCAGGCCATTCTTGTTGTCCCGGTCCCAACCGGTGCGGATCTTCAGGGTGACCGGCACATCCACTGCAGCGACAACGGCATGCAGGATCTCGCTCACCAACTGCTCATCCTTCAACAGGGCAGAACCTGCGGCCTTGTTGCAGACCTTCTTGGCCGGGCAACCCATGTTGATATCAATAATCTGCGCCCCCAACTCCACGTTGGCCCGGGCCGCATCCGCCAGCATCTGCGCATCACCGCCGGCGATCTGTACCGAGCGGGGCTCGGGATCACCTTCGTGGATCATGCGCATCCGCGATTTGCGGGTGTTCCACAGGCTCATGTCGCTGGTGACCATTTCCGAGACTACAAGCCCTGCGCCCAAACGCTTGCAAAGCTGACGAAAGGGCTGGTCGGTGACGCCCGCCATCGGGGCGAGGATCAAGCCGTTGTGCAATGTGTATGGGCCGATGCGTACCGCCGACATAGGACTTCCCTGTTGTGGGGCCGGATCATTAGAGTTCGAAAAAGGGTTGGCATGATACCCGCTCTCGATGACTGGATAAAGGCTGAATTGGATAAAATCTGAGCAGTTATTTTCTTATCGCCGCAGGTTTGGTCAAAGGCGATGCAGTCAATAATCTGCCGTCAAGCACCGGCCAGGCAGCCGTTTCACTCGGGGGAGTGGAAGCTCAGGCTGTAATTCACCGCTTTGTTGCCCGGGTCGAGGATGTCCAGGGCAATGTGGATCGGCGTCTGGGAGGGCATCTCGGTCACGCCTGCCAACTCGCCGCTGAGGTATTCGGCAGGTTTGAAGCGACGACTGGCGATCATATTCCCGTTCATGTCGGCAAAGCGTAGCTCCAGCAGCGGGAACGGTTGGGAGAATGTCGCGCGGTTATAGATGATCGCGTCCACCACCAGGGCACCGGCAAACTCCGGGTGGCTGCGCACCACCAGGTTGCTGCTCTTGATGTGGGCGATATCGACCCGGGATGGCACGGTGCAGCCCAGTTTCGGGCACAGTTCCTGGAACCATGGGCGGTAGGCGTCCTGGCGTGCCAGGTCGTCGAATTGGTAGGCGACGTATTGTCCCGCCAGGCCGGCGGCGGCCAGCAGCACCAGCAAGCCCCAGAACAGACGGCGGCCCCAGCCGGAGGAACGCTTCTGGGAATACAGGTGCAGCGGGTCGTCTTCCAGGTCCGAAAGCAGGTCGTCGTGGGCGCCGGCCTCGGGGCGAGGGCGCTTGCGTTTGGGCTGCGGGCGTTCCGGTTGTTCGGGTTCCGGCTCGTCCGCTACGGCGGTTACCGGTGGGTCGAGTTCGTCATCGGTGGTGCTTGTGTGCAGCGGTGGTTCGTCGTCCGGCTCGACTGCTTCAAACGACATCGACGGTTCGGTGCGCTTGGGTTTGCCTGGGCTTGCCTTGGCCGGTTGCGGTTCGTCGTCGGCCGTTTGCGGGGCTTGGGCCCGTTCATCCCGGGGTTCGCTGAACAGGCTGGAGGCCCATTGCTCTTCCTCGGCCTTGGCCGTGTCACGGCTGGCGCTGAGGGCATCTTCCTTTTGCCGACGATCGGCGCCGGGCTGGCGACGGTCGGCACCCACGGGTTGGGTGTGCTGGATCTCGCGACGCTCCAGCTTGGCCAGTTCTACGTCGAGGTCCAGGTTATCCAGGTCCAGCTCTTCGGCGGTCCATTGCTTCTGGCTGATGGCTCGCGGCGCTTGGGGTGGCGGTTCTACGGCTGCCGGCGGCTCTGCCGCAGGTGGTGCCTGGGGCGCGGGCGCGTTGGCGCGCTGCTCCAGCAGTTGGCGAGCGGCATTGAACACCTGCAGGCACGACCCACAGCGCACCACGCCACGGGCCACGCTCAATTGAGCGTGGTTGACGCGAAAGCGTGCTTGGCAGTGTGGGCACTGGGTGACGAAACTGTCGGTCATGCGGCCATCCGATTCATGCAGGCGCTCATTCTAGCGCCGACGACCACTGATGCGTACCCAGCCATCGCGGTTGGCGATCGGATCCAGCTCAAAATCCTGGGCGTAGGCGGCGGCAACATCTTCGCCCTGTTCGGCGAGGATGCCCGACAGCGCCAGGCGGCCGCCCGGCTTGACCAGGCTCGACAGCTGCGGCGCCAGGGAAACCAGTGGCCCGGCGAGGATATTGGCCACCAGCACGTCGGCCTGCACCTGGGGCAATTGCTCCGGCAGGTACAGCGGGAATTTCTCTTCAGCGATGTTATTGCGCCCGGCGTTATCGCGGGAGGCTTCCAGGGCTTGCACGTCGATATCGGTACCGACCGCTTCCTTGGCGCCCAGCAGCAGGGCGGCGATCGCCAGGATCCCCGAACCGCAGCCGAAGTCCAGCACGTTGCAGTCTTTCAGGTCCTGGCCATCGAGCCATTCCAGGCACAGCGCGGTGGTGGGGTGGGTGCCGGTGCCGAACGCCAGGCCCGGGTCCAGCAGCAGGTTCACGGCGTCTGGCTCGGGGGCGGCATGCCAGCTCGGCACGATCCACAGGCGCTGGCCAAAACGCATTGGCTGGAAGTTGTCCATCCAGCTGCGTTCCCAGTCCTGGTCTTCGATGATTTCGCTGTGATGCTCCGGCAGCGGGCCGCCGGTGAGCAGTTCCATGTGGGCCAGGACGCTGGCGGCATCGGTGCCGTCTTCGAACAGGGCCAGCAGATGGGTGTGGGACCACAGCGGGGTGGTGTTGAGCTCGGGTTCGAAGATCGGCTGGTCTTCGGCGTCCATGAAGGTCACCGACACGGCGCCCACTTCGAGGAACGCGTCTTCGTAGGTTTCGGCTTGTTCTGGGCTGATGGCGAGACGGACTTGCAGCCAAGGCATGGCGGGCACCTTTGAAAAAATGAGTGTGCAGCGGGGTAGGGCTGCGAAAGACGCGCAAGTTTACGCGAGCGAACAGCAGAAGACGACTGTACTGCTGGTGTACACAGAACAAAATGTGGGAGCGGGCTTGCTCGCGAATGCGGTGTGTCAGTAATGGATGTGTTGACTGGCACACCGCATTCGCGAGCAAGCCCGCTCCCACAAGGGGAATGTATCCATCCAGGAAAATCGGGTGGGCAGAAACAACAAAACCGCCCGAAGGCGGCTTTGTTGGGTGGAGCACTTCGCTTACTGATTAGCCAGCTTGTGTTCCAGGTAGTGAATGTTCACACCACCTTCGCAGAAGCCTTCATCGCGAACCAGGTCCCGATGCAGCGGGATGTTGGTCTTGATGCCGTCTACCACGATTTCGTCCAGGGCATTACGCATACGGGCCATGGCCTCGTCGCGGGTGGCGCCCCAGGTGATCAGCTTGCCGATCAGCGAGTCGTAGTTGGACGGAACCTTGTAGCCGCTGTACAGGTGCGAATCCACACGTACGCCGTTGCCGCCGGGCGCGTGGAAATGCTTGACCAGGCCAGGGCTTGGGATAAAGGTTTTCGGGTCTTCGGCGTTGATCCGGCACTCCAGGGAGTGGCCGTGGATCTTCACATCATCCTGGGTAAACGACAGCTTGTTGCCAGCGGCGATGCTCAGCATCTCCTTGACGATGTCGATACCGGTGACCATCTCCGAAACCGGATGCTCTACCTGCACACGAGTGTTCATCTCGATGAAGTAGAAACGGCCGTTCTCGTACAGGAACTCGAAAGTGCCCGCGCCACGGTAGTTGATGTCGATGCACGCCTTGACGCAGCGAGCCAGTACTTCCTGGCGAGCTGTTTCGTCCAGGCCCGGTGCCGGCGCTTCTTCCAGCACCTTCTGGTGACGACGTTGCAGCGAGCAATCGCGGTCGCCCAGGTGGATGGCGTGGCCCTGGCCGTCGGACAGTACCTGCACTTCCACGTGACGTGGGTTGGTCAGGTACTTTTCCAGGTAGACCATCGGGTTGCCGAACCAGGCGGCAGCTTCCGAGCGAGTCTGCTTGGCGGCTTCGATCAGTTCTTCTTCCTTGTGCACCACGCGCATGCCGCGACCACCACCGCCACCGGCGGCCTTGATGATCACCGGGTAACCGACTTCGCGACCAATGCGCAGGGCGGTTGCCTCGTCTTCAGGCAGTGGGCCGTCGGAACCTGGAACGGTAGGTACGCCGGCCGCGATCATGGCGTCCTTGGCCGATACCTTGTCGCCCATCAGGCGAATGGTTTCGGCTTTCGGGCCGATGAAGGCAAACCCGGATTTCTCCACCTGTTCGGCGAAATCGGCGTTTTCCGCGAGGAAGCCGTAGCCGGGGTGGATGCCATCAGCGCCGGTCACTTCAGCGGCGGCGATGATGTTCGAGACTTTCAGGTACGAGTTCGTGGCCAGTGGCGGGCCGATGCAGATGCTTTCGTCCGCCAGTTTCACGTGCATCAATTCGGTATCGGCCGTCGAGTAAACAGCGACGGTCTTGATGCCCTCTTCCTTACAGGCGCGCAGGATACGCAGCGCGATCTCGCCGCGGTTGGCGATCAGGACTTTTTGCAGTTTCTTCGCAGGTTTCAACATCGAAGGCGCTCCGCGGTTCAAACGATGGTGAACAGCGGCTGGTCGTACTCAACCGGCTGACCGTTTTCTACCAGGATGGATTCGATGACGCCGGCTTTTTCCGCCGTGATGTGGTTCATCATCTTCATCGCTTCAACGATGCAGATGGTGTCGCCCACTTTCACGGTTGCGCCGACTTCAACGAAGGCTGGCGAGGTCGGTGCCGGGGTGCGGTAGAAGGTACCGACCATTGGCGACTTGACTACGAAACCGTTCAGTTTTGGAGCCGCCGGGGCTTCGGCAGCAGCCGCGACCGGAGCAGCCGCCACGGGTGCAGCGGCCGGAGCCGGCGCTTGCATCTGTGGTGCGTAGAACTGTTGGGCCGGGGTCTTGCTGTGACGGCTGATCCGTACGGATTCCTCGCCTTCCTTGATCTCCAGCTCGTCGATACCGGATTCTTCCAGCAGTTCGATCAGTTTCTTAACTTTACGGATATCCATGAATCATCAACTCCCAAAGGGTCGGTCAGGGGCGCTTGGCCGTGTCTTCAAGCTGTTCCAGGGCGGCCTCCAGGGCCAGTCGGTAACCGCTGGCGCCAAGGCCGCAGATCACTCCTACCGCAACGTCGGAGAAGTAAGAGTGATGGCGGAAAGGTTCGCGTTTGTGCACGTTCGATAAATGCACTTCGATGAATGGGATGCTCACCGCCAGCAGCGCGTCACGTAATGCAACGCTTGTGTGCGTAAAAGCGGCGGGATTGATCAGGATAAAGTCCACGCCTTCGCTGCGCGCGGCATGGATGCGATCAATCAGTTCGTACTCGGCATTGCTTTGCAGGTAGAGCAAATGGTGGCCGGCATCACGTGCCCGTCGTTCCAGATCGAGGTTGATCTGTTCGAGGGTCACTGCCCCGTAGACGCCCGGTTCGCGGGTGCCGAGCAGGTTCAGGTTGGGTCCGTGAAGAACCAGTAAGGTCGCCATCGGCTGTTCCTTGTTATTGATGTGGGCACGGTAGAACCCGGCGACTATGCCGCAAAGGCTTTGTGACTGTCCAGTTCTATGCAGTAGGCAGCACGATTAGCGAGGATTGCGCAAAATATGTGACCGCAAGGCTGAATCCGGTCAGTGTGGGAGCTGGCTTGCCTGCGATGGCGGTGGTTCAGCCGCCACATGCGTTGACGGGTGCGCCGCCTTCGCGAGCAAGCCCGCTCCCACATTTTGATCTTCACAAGACGGGAGAGCCGGTCAGACGCGGAATGCCTGCACGGCGGTGTTGAGTTGCCCGCCTAGTACCAATAAGTGCTCGCCCTGGCGGCGTCCCTGGCCAATTCGCAGCAAGTTGTCCTCGCCCAGCTGGTGAATCCGCTCACTGTTATCGCGGATTTCACTCACGGCGCCACTTTGCTGGGCCGTCACATCGGCGATTCGCACGGCGGTGTCGGAAATGGTCTGGATCGCCCCGACGATTTCATCCAGCGCGCCGTCAGCCGCCTGGGCTTGTTCGGCAGTGGCCTCGGCGTGTTCGACCTGGGCACGCATGCCTTCCACCGATTGCCGGGCGGCGGTTTGCAGGCCGGCGATCAGGTGCTGGATTTCGGCGGTGGCGCCAGCGGTGCGCTGGGCCAGGGAGCGCACCTCATCGGCCACCACGGCGAACCCGCGCCCAGCTTCACCGGCCCGGGCGGCTTCGATGGCGGCGTTCAGCGCCAGCAGGTTGGTCTGGTCGGCAATCGAGCGAATCACCGTGAGAACGCCGCCGATGGTCGCGGACTCTTCGGCGAGTTTCTCGATCATCTGCGCATTTATCTGCACTTCGCCGACCAATGCGTGCAACCCGGTCAGGCTCAGGCCGATCACCCGTTGGCCCTGCTCGACGGCCTGGCCCGCGCTGCGGCTGGCCTCGGCAGCCTGGCTGGCGTCGCCGGCAACCTGCTGGATAGTCGCTTCCAGTTCGCCCAGGGAATCGCGAATCTGCGCGGTGTCACCGGCCTGGCGCTCGGCACCGTCGTGCATGCCGCTGCTCAATTCCGCCAGGGCGCTGCTGCTGCCGGCCACTTGCTCGGCGTTGCCGCGGATGGTGCCCACCAGGTCCACCAGATAAGCACGCAGGCGATTCAGGGACTCCTCGATATCGTGCAGTTCGCGGTTGGTCTTGCCCAAGGCAATGTGCTGGCTGAAGTCGCCTTCGGCCCAGGTGGACAAGGCGGGCGCCAGGTTGGTCAGCACCCGCGCCAGGCGCCGTTGCAAGGTGTCGATCAACAGCGCGATCAACAAAATCAGGCCGATCATGACGCCTTGCATCAGCCGCACTTCGCCCTGGATCTGCGCGTGCTGGGCGCGCACCACAGGCTCCAGCCCGGCGATGGCTTGCTGCACGGCGTTGATTTTCAGGTGGGTGGCGGTGGCCAGTTCGGTGCGTTGCTGGATTTGTTCGCGGGTGCGTTTCAGCTCGGCGGGGTAGCGGGTCAGCAGGCTGTTGAGTTCGCGCTTGAGGTCGACGCCGGTGTCCTGGGCCACGGTTTTTTCAGTGTTTTCCAGGCCCATCATGGCCGAGAAATCGTCGGTACTGGACTCGCTGCTGGCGGTCACCCCCAGTAATGGCAGCTGCCCCAGCACGTCAGCCTGGCTGCGGATATTACTAACTTCGCGCTCCACATCGTCAGCCAGTTCGCTGCGCCCGCTGCTCACCAGCTTGTCCCGGGCCAGGGAGAGTTTCGCCAGGTGCTGGGACGCAGCGAGCAACGGCGGCAGATAGCGCGCCGCCTCGGGCGTATTGACGCCGCTGGCGTACTGGTTCAGTTGCTCCAGGTTGGCACCGAGTTCGCGTTCGGCTTGCAGCAACAGGGCTTGCGGGTCGCCGGCCAGCTTACCGGCGGCCAGCAGGTCGGTCTTGCCGAAGGTGTCCAGGTCGGCAAGGCTGGGACGCAGGTTTTGCGCCAGCTCTGCGGGTAACTCATCCAGCTGCTGCAACAGGTTTTCCAGGCTCTGGCTGGCGCTGCTCAGGCGCAGGGCGTCGCCGCTGGCGAGGTAATCGTCGATATTGCGCGCGGCCTGGTTCTGGAACGTCTGCGACAGGCCAAGGTAGCGCTCCATCAGCAGGTAAGGCCGTTCCAGGGCACGTTGCGACCACCAGAGCGTAGCGCCCAGGGCCAGGCAAACGGCGACCAGAAGGAGGGTGTTCAGATTCGTCAGCAGCTTCAGGCGCATGCGTGGTTTCAACCGACAGCAGAAGTAAGTGCCTGAAGTTATTGCGTTTCCATTACAGAGTTATGACGGATTCGGTGGATTCCGGTGAAAAGGTGGCACTTTGCTTTGATGCGCGCGCCGACATCACCCGGTTACGCCCGGCATCCTTGGCGCGGTACAGCGCCTCGTCGGCCTGGGCCGCCATCATCAGGCTGTCGGAGCCGTCGCAGAGCTCCACCACGCCGGCACTGAACGTGCACCACAAATCCTGGGGCTGGGCGGGATAGTGAATCTCGGCAAAGCGCCCGCGAATCTCGTCAAGTACTTGGCAAGCCCTGTCGAGGTCAGTGTCGGGCATCACGATGGCAAATTCTTCGCCGCCGTAACGGCCTATATAGTCGGTCTTGCGCAGGCGCTGCTTGAGAAACAGCGCGAGGCTCTTGATCACCCGGTCGCCCATGGGGTGGCCGTGGCTGTCGTTGACCCGCTTGAAGTGGTCGATGTCGAGCATCGCAAAACTCAGCGGCTTGCTCTCGCGGCGCGCGCGGAAGCTGCAGTCTTCGAGCAGTTGCAGGATGTGGGTGTGGTTGTACAGCCCGGTGAGGCTGTCGCGCACCATCCGCGCCTTGAGGTTGCGTGCCCGCGCGGCGCGGTTGCGTACGGTGGTGATCAGGTGCCGGGGCTTGATCGGCTTGGTGAGGAAGTCGTCGCCGCCTTCGCTCATGGCGTCCAGTTGCTTGTCCAGGTCGTCTTCTGCCGAGAGGTAGATGATCGGCACGCTGACGTAGCGGTCATTGTGACGGATCACCTTGGCCAGCTCGGTACCGGTGCAGGCCGGCATATACATGTCGAGGATGATCAGGTCGGGCTGGAAGTCCGCCAGCTCGGCCATGGCCTGGATCGGTTCGATCAGGGTTCGTGTGACGATGCCGGCGCCGTTGAGCAGGCGCTCGGTGTGCATCGCCTGGGCCCGCGAGTCGTCGATGATCAGCACTTTATAAGGTTCGTACTGGGCGACGCAGGTCAGCACTTCGATTTTTTCCAGCAGGCTCGACGCCTCCAGGGTGCCGGTGAGGAACTCCTGGCCGCCGGCGCGCACGGCGGCCAGGCGGGTGGGGGTGTCGGTTTCGTGCAGGCTGAAAAACAGCAGAGGCAGCTTTTGCTCCAGGCCTTCCTGGGCTTCGGCGGCGAGCTTCAGGCCGAGGCCGGCGCCGCAGAAATCCACATCCATCACAATGGCCGCCGGCAAGCGCTCGGCCATGGATGAGCGAAACGCCGCCACGCTGTCGAGGGACTGGGCGCTCAAGCCGAAAAATTCCAGCTGCTTGGCCAGGCGGTCGGCGCGGTCGTGATCGGCCAGCATCACGTAGATCGGCTTGCGCATCGGCGGCAGCAGGGTTTGTTCCAGCTGGTCGCCCTGGCGCAGCCCGGTGCGCGACAGGCGCTGCATCAAACGGTTGAGTTCGGTGATCAGGTGGCTGCTCAGGCGGCCGCGGTTGTCGTCCACCGCCTTGAGTGAAGCGCCGATCTGGTGCGCCAGCTGGCCGTGTTCCGGCTGCTCGAAGCGCTCGGCAAAGCGCAGCAGGCGCAGGTTGGCCTCGCCGAGTTCGGTCAAGTCGGCGGTCGACCATTCGCTGCGTTGCAGGCGCTGCCAGATCTCAAGAATTTGACGTGCCTGATGAATTACCCGCTGGGCAAAATGGTGCTTGAGACGCTCACGGCTGGGGTCTTCTGGCTCGGTCATATCCTGACTACTAGTTAGGCTGCATGCTGAGGTCGAACTGATGGCTCTATGCTAGCACCTCTTTTCCGTTGCACGAGTGTCATACGTCAATTAACTGCAAGGTCCTGGATATTCATTTACCGACCATGCAGTCGCGCGGGCGTAAACATCGTGCATCCTTTATAGTCGAGCCGCGCACTTGCGCCACCCCGACTAAAAGCGCCGCAATGCTCGGCACGATGGGGTAGGGTTGTGGTCGTAGCTATTGAACTCAAGTGATTGAAAGGATATCGCCATGCTGGACTGGAAAAACCGCGCAGGCAGTGCAAAGGGCCCGGCCCCTGAAACCAAGTCGGCCCCCCGCAGCTATTTCCGTAATTTGCTGATGAGCCGTGCGTTGCTCTCGCTGGTTGCGTTGTATCTGTTGGTCACCGGTGCCCTGGGTTGGTACTGGAGTGAAGAGCCCGCGTTGTTCCCGGTCCAGCAAAACGCGCAGATTGCGGCCGAGAAGGAAGGCAAGCAAATGGTGGTGGGCTTCACCACCGTCGAAACCCTCAAGACCGTGGCCGGCACCTTGCTGAACAAGCCGGGTGGCTATATTTCCAACGACCGTTTCCCGCCGGGCCTGTGGATGGACAACATGCCGAGCTGGGAATACGGCGTGCTGGTGCAGGTGCGTGACCTGACCCGTGCCCTGCGCAAGGACTTCGCCCGTTCCCAGTCGCAGTCGGCGGAAGACGCGGACCTGGCCAAGGCCGAACCGCGCTTCAACTTCGACAACAAAAGCTGGGTGCTGCCGTCCAGCGAGTCGGAATACCAGGAAGGCATCAATTCCCTGAGCCGCTACGAAGCACGCTTGTCCGACCCGAATCAGCGCGGCGCGCTGTTCTATGCCCGTGCCGACAACCTCAACAACTGGCTGGGTGATGTGGCGACCCGCCTGGGTTCGCTGTCGCAACGCCTGTCGGCCAGCGTGGGCCGGGTCAAGCTCAACACCGCGCTGAAAACCGAAGCGCTGGCGCCGGGTGAAGTGCCGCAGCTCGACGAAGAAGTGGTGGAAACCCCATGGATGCAGATCGACAACGTGTTCTACGAAGCCCGCGGCCAGGCCTGGGCCCTGTCCCACCTGCTGCGCGCTATCGAAGTCGACTTTGCCGATGTGCTGGCCAAGAAGAACGCCACCGTCAGCGTGCGCCAGATCATTCGTGAGCTGGAAGCTTCGCAAGAGCCGGTATGGAGCCCGATGATTCTCAACGGCAGTGGCTTTGGCATCCTGGCCAACCATTCGCTGGTCATGGCCAACTATATTTCCCGGGCCAACGCTGCAGTGATCGACCTGCGTCAGCTCCTGAACCAGGGTTGATGATGGACGCTTCCACCAGGGAGGCAGCGCACCGCGCCGCCTCCGACGCCGAACTGATTGCCTGGGTCGACGAGCAGGACAACCTGCTCGGCAGCCTCGTACGTTCCGATCTGCGCCGGCGCGGGCTGATCGGGCGCTGCACCTTTATTTTCCTGTTCAACTCGGCCGGTGAGCTGTGTGTGCACCGGCGCACCCTGAGCAAAGCCATGTACCCGGGTTTCTGGGACACGGCGGCGGGCGGAATGGTGGCGGCCCACGAGTCCTATGCCGAGTCGGCGGCCCGTGAGCTGGAAGAAGAGTTGGGCGTCAGCGGCGTCGAACTGACCGCCCACGATCACTTCTACTTCGAAGACGGCGACAGCCGGCTCTGGTGCACCTCGTTCTCGGCCGTGTGGGACGGGCCGCTGCGAATCCAGCCGGAAGAAGTCATGGAAGCGCGCTTTCTGCCCCTGGCGACGGTGCTTCAGGAGGCCGAGCAAAAGCCCTATTGCCCGGATGCCCAGGAAGGGTTGCGTCGTTATTTGGCCCTGCGTCGCTAAAGTTGCATAAATTGGCGCCATTTGGCTCTTAGCAAGGGGCGTTTTTGCCGTTACACTGCGCGACTTTTCAGGCTGAACCGCTGTTGTTCCACCCTGTAGGAGCGAGCTTGCTCGCGAAAAACGTAAGCACGACGCGTGCTGTCTGAAGGCCCGCGTTATCGTTGACGACCTTCGCGAGCAAGCTCGCTCCTACAGTGGTTTGAACATCGGCGGCTCAGTAGCGCTGCCCCTGCCTGAGTGGGGCTTCGCGGTCGATGATCCCATCGATCAGTCTTTGTCCTCCCAAGAGGATTGCCGGTGGCCAAAAAAGCCGCATCCTTCGCCGCCCTTGGTGGCCTGGTATTTTCCACCGACGCAGGTCGACACTGCCCGGACTGTCGCCAGCCCGTGGACGCTTGTACCTGCAAAACAACCCTGATTCCCGAAGGCGATGGTATTGCCCGCGTTCGTCGCGAGAGCAAGGGCCGTGGCGGCAAGACAGTGACCACCATCACTGGCGTGCCCCTGGCCGAAGAAGCCTTGAAGGAACTGGCCACCACGCTGAAAAAGCGCTGTGGCACCGGTGGCGCCCTGAAAGACGGCGTGATCGAGATCCAGGGCGACCACGTCGAGTTGCTGTTGGCCGAGCTGATCAAGCTGGGTTACAAGGCGAAGAAATCCGGCGGCTAGCAGCCTCTGTGAAAACCACCCCGATAGCCCGCTGGCTGAACGCGAACTGTCGTCTCCATGGTTTTCACAGAGCCTGTTCCTGACCGGTGTCTAAACTCTGTCCTGCAAGTGGGGTCTACCCCTCTCACAGGCAAATCGTCATTTTCATTCTTTAGACTGCGCCAGCCTCTGATCAGGCCGGTGCACTTCGACTTCATTTATAGGGGACTTCGATGTCCGTACGACGCACACGCAAAGACGATGGCAGCCAATGGACAGTTGCGGACAGCCGCAGTGTTTACGGGATTCGCCATTGGGGGGCCGGGTATTTCGCGATCAATGATGCCGGTCGCGTTGAAGTCCGTCCGAACGGCCCGAACAGCACGCCTGTGGACCTGTACGAGCAAGTCGACGAGCTGCGCAAAAGCGGCCTGTCCCTGCCGTTGCTGGTGCGCTTCCCCGACATCCTGCAAGACCGCGTGCGCCAGCTGACCGGCGCGTTCGACTCCAATATCGAGCGCCTGGAATACCAGAGCAAATACACCGCGCTGTACCCGATCAAGGTGAACCAGCAGGAAGCGGTGATCGAGAACATCATCGCCACCCAGGACGTGTCCATTGGCCTGGAAGCCGGCTCCAAGCCCGAGCTGCTGGCCGTGCTGGCGCTGGCCCCGAAAGGCGGCACCATCGTCTGCAACGGTTACAAGGACCGTGAGTTCATCCGCCTCGCGCTGATGGGCCAGAAGCTGGGCCACAACGTGTTCATCGTGATCGAGAAAGAATCCGAAGTCGGCCTGGTGATCGAAGAAGCCGCCAACCTCAAGGTCAAGCCACAGGTGGGCCTGCGGGTGCGCCTGTCGTCCCTGGCGTCGAGCAAGTGGGCAGACACCGGTGGCGAGAAATCCAAATTCGGTCTGTCGGCGGCGCAATTGTTGTCGGTGGTCGAGCGCTTCCGCGCGGCGGGCCTGGACCAGGGCATCCGCCTGCTGCACTTCCACATGGGTTCGCAGATCGCCAACCTGGCCGACTACCAGCACGGGTTCAAGGAAGCCATTCGTTACTACGGCGAACTGCGCAACCTCGGCCTGCCGGTAGACCACATCGACGTGGGCGGCGGCCTGGGCGTGGACTACGACGGTACCCACTCGCGTAACGCCAGCTCGATCAACTACGACATGGACGACTACGCCGGCGTGGTTGTGGGCATGCTCAAGGAATTCTGCGACGCGCAGAGCCTGCCGCACCCGAACATCTTCTCCGAGAGCGGCCGTTCCCTGACCGCCCACCACGCCATGCTGGTGGTGCAAGTTACCGACGTCGAGAAACACAACGACGACGTGCCGCTGATCGAAAACAAGGAAAGCCTGCCGGAAACCGTGCAATGGCTGGTGGACCTGCTGGGCCCGACCGACATTGAAATGGTCACCGAAACCTACTGGCGCGCCACTCACTACATGAGCGACGTGGCAACCCAGTACGCTGACGGCAAGATCACCCTGGCCGAGAAAGCCCTGGCCGAGCAGTGCTACTTCGCCGTCTGCCGCCGCCTGCACGACTCGCTGAAAGCCCGCCAGCGTTCCCACCGTCAGGTGCTGGACGAGCTCAACGACAAGCTGGCCGACAAGTACATCTGCAACTTCTCGGTCTTCCAGAGCCTGCCGGACACCTGGGCCATCGGCCAGGTGCTGCCGATATTGCCGCTGCATCGCCTCGACGAAGAGCCGCTGCGCCGTGCGGTGCTGCAGGATTTGACCTGCGACTCCGACGGCAAGATCAAGCAGTACGTGGATGAGCAAAGCATCGAGACCAGCTTGCCGGTGCACGCTGTGAAAGAAGGCGAGGACTACCTGCTGGGGATCTTCCTGGTGGGTGCCTACCAGGAAATTCTCGGCGACATGCACAACCTGTTCGGTGACACCGACTCGGTGAACATCTACCAGCGTGACGACGGGTCGGTGTACAGCGCCGGGATCGAGACCCACGACACCATCGAAGACATGCTGCGCTACGTGCACTTGTCGCCGGAGGAGTTGATGACTCACTACCGTGACAAGTGCGCCAGCGCGAAGATCACGGCGGCGGAGCGGACTCAGTTCCTGGATGCGTTGCGTCTTGGTTTGACGCGTTCGTCGTACCTGTCCTCGTAAGGACACCGCTTCCAGGCTGACAAAGATCTCAATGTGACAGAGATCCAGTGTGGGAGCGGGCTTGCTCGCGAAGGCGGTGTGTCAGTCAATACATGTGCAGACTGATACACCGCCTTCGCGAGCAAGCCCGCTCCCACATTTGGATCGCCGCAAGTCCTGCAGTTTTTATAGGGCCTGAATAATGTCGAAAAAGCTCCTGCAAGTGTTCACCCTGGCCATCGCGACGCTGCTCGCAGCCTGCTCCCCGATCAAAGTGCTCAACGCACTCACCCCCACCAGCACCTTCACCAAAACCTCCTCCCTCGCCTACGGCGATGACCCCCGCCAGAAACTCGATATCTACCGCCCCGTCACCGCCTTGCCCGACGCGCCCGTCGTGGTGTTTTTCTATGGCGGCAGCTGGAACAGCGGCTCCAAGGATGACTACGGTTTCGTCGGCGAAGCCCTGGCCTCGCGCGGCATCGTGGTGGTGATCGCCGATTACCGGCTTTACCCGCAAGTGCGCTACCCACTGTTTTTGCAGGACGGCGCCCAAGCAGTCGCGTGGGCGTATCAGCACAGTGCCGAATACGGCGGCGATCCCCGCAAGCTGTATGTGATGGGCCACAGTTCCGGTGCGTACAACGCCGCAATGCTGGCGCTGGACCCGCAGTGGCTGGCCGGGGTTGGCCTGTCGCCGTCAGTCTTCAAGGGATGGATCGGCCTCGCCGGGCCGTATGATTTCCTGCCGATTGAAAACCGCGATGTGCGCCCGGTGTTCTTCTACCCGGACTCGCCGCCCGATTCCCAACCCATCAACCACGTGAGCCAAAGCGCACCCCCCAGCCTGTTGATTGCTTCGGTGGACGACAATCTGGTCAACCCCAAGCGCAACACCGGCGGGTTGGCGAAAAAGCTGCGAGCGGCGGGTGTGCCGGTGGAGGAGTTCTACTTCACCAAGACCAACCACGCCACATTGGTGGCGTCGATGTCCCTGCCGCTGCGCTGGCTGGCGCCCGTGCTGGACCGGGTCACGGCGTTTATCACGTTCACGCCGGGCCAGTAAGCCAGCGGTCCTGCTTGTTCAGGCGCCAGGCAATTGCCCACAGCGTCAGGCTGCGCAGGGCCATGAACAACAGGAAGGTTATCCACAAGCCGTGGTTGCCCAGGCCCTGCAAGGCCCAGGCGAAGGGCAGCACAATCACCACCGTCAGCAGCATGCCGTTGCGCATTTCCCGGGCGCGGGTGGCGCCGATGAACAGGCCGTCCAGCAGGTAGCTCCACACGGCGATCAACGGCAGTACGGCGAGGTAGGGCAGGTAGATGTCGGCGGTTTCGCGCACGCTCGGAATATCGGTTTGCATGGCGATAAACAGGTGGCCGAACACGGCGAACAGGATCGCGAAGCCGATACTCGCCAGCAACGACCAACCACAGGCCACCACCAGCGAGCGGCGCAAGGCCTGGCGGTCGTGGGCGCCAATGGCGTGGCCGCACAAGGCTTCCACGGCGTGGGCCAGTCCGTCCAGGGCGTGGGCCGTCAGCAACAGACCATTGAGCAGCAGCGCGTTCGCCGCCACCGTGGCATCCCCCAAGCGAGCGCCCTGTACGGTGATCATGAAAAACACCGATTGCAGGGCCAGGCTGCGGATGAAGATATCGCGGTTCACCGCCAGCAGCGGGTGCCAGCTTTGCCACAGCTTGAGTGCCGCCCAGGCGATATGGCCAGGGTAGGCGCGCAGGGCTTTTTGGGTGAGGGCTAGGCCGAGCAGGGCGCCGGTCCATTCGGCGATCACCGAGGCGCGGGCGGAGCCGACCACGCCCCAATCCAGGCCCAGCACGAACCACAGGTTGAGGGCGATGTTGACGAGGTTGGTGGTCAGCAGAATCGCCAGCGGTGCGCGGGCGTTCTGGGTGCCGAGGAACCAGCCCACCAGCGCGTAGCTGGCCAGAGCGGCGGGCAGGCCGAAGAGGCGGGTGTGGAAGAATTCGCGGGTCAGTTGGTTCAGCTCGGGCGAGGGCTGCATCCAGTCCAGCACCAGGCCGCTTAACGGAATGCCGATGCTGCCGAGCACTATGGCCAGGCCCAGCGCCAGCAACAGCCCCTGCAACAGAATCTGCCGCAGCGCGGCCCCGTCACCGCGCCCGGCGGCCTGGGCGGCAAAGCCGGTGGAGCCCATGCGCAGGAAACCCATGGCCCAGGCGAGGAAGGTGTACAGGCTGGCGCCAACGGCCACGGCGCCGAGTTGGTGGGCGTGGGGCAGGTGGCCGATGACCATGCTGTCCACCAGCGCCACCAGTGGTACGGAGATGTTCGACAAAATCATCGGCGCGGCGAGGGCCCACACGCGGCGGTGGGTGGGGCGGTCGCGCCAGTCGGTTAGCAGGGAAGTCATGCGGGCTCCTTTGGGGAGCGGTAGTGTAACTGTCCATTAGCTGCGCCGCAGGGCCAATGTGGGAGCGGGCTTGCTCGCGAAAGCGGTGTGTCAGTCGCCGGATGTATTGGCTGATCCACCGCTTTCGCGAGCAAGCCCGCTCCCACATTTTTGACCGCGTAGTGTCAGGTTTTGCGCGGGTGCAGGCATTCGATGGAGCGGTCGACGGTGGTCTTGGCAATTTCCAGCAAGTGCCAAACCGCCAGGATCTTCGCCCGCTGCGGGCTTTCCAGCAGCTCGCCGCAATCAAGCGCAGTCGCCGAGGCGCTGCTGAGCAGGCTGGCGGTGTAGAGCAGGGAATCTTCGAAGCTCAGGTCTTCGTTGATGGTGTGGAAGCCTTGGGATGGCAGGTAATGTTCGAGGGCGCGATTGAAGGCGGCGCGGTCGTTGAGGAGGTCGCTGGGTGGATCGGGGACGAGCTTATGCATGGTGTAACTCCACTAGAAGGTAAGGAGCTGACACCCGCGCGACTAAACGAGGGTGGCGGCTGTACGCAGGTTAGTCGACCGGCTAGTGGAACCCGGCGCACCCGAAGGTGCCCTGCGCACAGCCGCCATGAAGCATGGCGACAACTTGCGCTCACTAATTCCGGGCGACTAAACCCGATCACTGATATGCAGTGAAGGGCCGAAGACTAGCCACCCATCCCAACAGGCACAAGGCCGAAAGATTGTCTCGGAAACGTCCCTCAAATTAAAGGGATTTACCCTGCTGGCCCTTTATTAATGCACCACCCAACTGAGCACCCACAGCCCGAGCATCAACCAGATAATCCCCATGATGATCGAAGCCCGCATAAACGCGCGCACCGCCGAGTACAACAGCATCAAGCCGATAATCAGCATGAGGATGCTGATGATCGAGGTGTCCATCCCCAAGGATCTGGACAGCCCGTCGACAAAGTCGCCGCCCGCGTGGGACAGGGTATTGAACAGCCCGCTGAACAACTCGACGATAAAGTGGATGATCTGGCCGATCTTGAGACCCAGCCATCCGAAAAAGTCTGTTTGCATGTGTGTGTCCTGATAAGACGGTGGGCGTAGCTGCCGAACCTGAGCCTTTGTTCGTTATTGGCCCAAGCTAGTTCCCTTCTAGCATAGAGGTTTACGGGCCGCAGGGATTCACTTGCCTTCGCGCGGCTTGCGCCCGAAGCTATACACCTTCAGGAGCCCCCCATGAACCTCGATCACCTCACCGAACGCCTGCACCGCATCCGCGATACCAACGACTGGAAGCAGTTCCACAGCCCCAAGAACCTGGCCATGGCCGCCAGCGTTGAAATGGCCGAGCTGGTGGAGATATTCCAGTGGTTGAGCGAAGACCAGTCGCGCCAGTTGCCCGCCGACAAACTCGCCCATGCCGGCCAGGAAGTCGGTGACATCGTGCTGTACCTGCTGCTGTTGTGCAGTGAGTTGGGGTTGGACATGGATCAGGTGGTACAGGACAAGCTGGCCGACAGCGAACGGCGGTTTGCCAAATGAGCGACCGTCATTTCGACCAGTTGGCCACCCGTTTCGCCGAGAAGATCTATGGCGGTGCCAAGGGCGCGATTCGCCTGGCGGTGCTGCAGGCCGACCTGATTGAAGCGCTGCCGGAACGCCCGCTGCGGGTACTGGATATCGGCGCGGGGCTGGGCCATATGTCGCTGTGGCTGGCCGAGCGCGGCCATGATGTAACGCTGGCCGAACCCGCCGAGCCGATGCTCGAAGGCGCCCGCCAGCGTTTCGCCGAAGCCGGGCAGACCGCCACCTTCATTCAGGCACCCTGGCAGGACCTGCTGGGCCAGCTCACCGAACCCTATGACCTGGTGCTGTGCCACGCCGTGCTGGAATGGCTGGCCGAACCCCATGCGATCCTGCCGGTGCTGCACCAGTTGACCGCGCCCGGTGGCTGGCTGTCGCTGGCCTTCTATAACCGCGACGCCTTGATTTACCGCAACCTGCTCAAAGGCCACTTCCGCAAAATGCGCAAGAACGATATGGCCGGCGAAAAGCAGAGCCTTACGCCGCAACAACCCCTGGACCCACGGGAGTTGGCGACGCAACTAGAGGGCCTGTGGCAGGTCGAAACCCAAAGTGGCGTGCGGGTGTTCCACGACTATATGCCGGTGGAATTCCAGGCCCGCGCCGAGTTGCTGGATTTGTTGGAGATGGAGCTCGCACACCGTCGTCACCCAAGCTTTGCCGGACTTGGGCGTTATTTGCACTGGATCTGCCGTCCGGTTTAAGCGGCCCAGTCTGCGGAGGTCGAAATGAAGCGCTGTCTTGGACTGATCCTGCTGGGCCTGGGCCTGGCGGGTTGCCAAAGCCCCAACCCGTATGTGGCGGCGTCTGCCCCGATGCCGCCGGCGCCTGCCCAGGCGGCCAACACCTTTGATGCCAGCGCCTACCCGGCGCCGGTGCGCGACTACGGCGCGTACCGCAGTTGGGCCTGGCTCAACAACCAGCTGCCGGCGGGCTCGGCCTGGGCGGATTCGGCGCAGATTGCCGAGGCCGTCAGCGGCGCCCTCGACCAGCGCGGCCTGCGCCCCTTGCATGACAACCGCGCCCCCGACCTGCTGGTAAGCGCCGACGTGCGCCTGGAAAAACGCCTGCGCCAGGTCCAGGACGACTATGGCTATGGTTACGGCGGTTATAACCGCTATGGCAACGGCTACGGCATGTACAACACGGTGCCGGTGGTACGCACTTATGAAGTGACGGTGGCCGTGGCACGCATCAGCCTGTTCGATGCGCGCACTCGCCAACCGGTATGGAGCACCAGCGCCGAAACCACGAGCCAGGGCAGCCTCAGCGAGCGCGCCGACTCGCTGCGTGAGGCGATGCAAAAGGCAATGACTGCCTACCCACCCAGTTAGCAGCTATTCTCATCTCAGGCCCGGATTGTCTTTTGGAGAAAAACCATGCTTCGTCGTATTGCTGCACTTGCTGTTGTTGTGTTGCTGGGCGGTTGCCAGACCAGTCAGGTCAACCATGATTTCGACGCCAGCCGGGACTTTGGCGCCTACCGCAGCTGGAGCTGGAAAGAACCCGCGCTGCAATACCGCCCGGATGACCCGCGGATCAAGAGTGACCTCACCGAACAACGCATCCGCCAGGCCGTGGGCGAACAGCTCGACCAGCGTGGCCTGCGTCCTGCGGCGCCGGGCACCAAGGCTGACCTGAATGTGCAGACCTACCTGATCGTCGAGGACCGCCAGCAACAAGTCACCACCAATTACGGCGGCGCCTGGGGCGGCCCGTGGAATGGTTATTGGGGCGCGCCGATGTATAACGAAACCCGCAACATCACCTACAAGGTCGCGACCATCCAGATTGACTTGCTCGACGGCAAGGACGGCAAGCTGGTGTGGCGTGGCAGCGATGAGCAGATCCTCGCCAGTTCCCCCGAGCCACAAGACCGCAGCGCAGCTATTCGCGCGACGGTGACCAAGGTGCTTTCCAACTACCCGCCGCATTGATCGCCTGATCAGCCCTCCGCCAGTCGTCGATCTATGGCGACTGGCCTGCAGCCCCCGCCGCTCTTGACTACACTCCCAAGCAACACAGGAGAGTAAGCGCTCGGCAGTGTGCCGGCAAAGGAGTGCTCGATGTCTCTTCGACTTCGTTCCGGTCGCCAGGGCGGACCTGCAAGGCAACGCGGTGCGATTGGCCTGATGGCGGCCCTGACCCTGGGCA
>NZ_CP080030.1:740083-764613 GCF_019382755.1 Pseudomonas sp. Colony2
ACCACCGGCAACTCCACACAAAACTTCGCCCCATGTTCACTGTTGGCGACGCTCAAGCGGCCGCCCATGTTCTCGACAATGCCGTAGCTCACTGATAACCCCAGGCCGGTGCCCACGCCAATCGGCTTGGTGGTGAAGAACGGCTCGAAAATCCGCTCCAGCAGCCGCGGGTCAATCCCGCCGCCGTTGTCCTCGACCCAGATGCGTACGTGGCGGCTGTCCTGCTCGATCTGCACCGAGATCCACGGTTGCAGGTCGCGGTCGTGTTCGCGTTTGCTCAGCAGGGCATCGCGGGCGTTGACCATCAGGTTGATCAGCACCTGCTCCAGCTGGTCGACATAGCCTTTGACCTGCACCGTCACGTCTAGCTGTGCCACGCGCAGGTCCACGCCTTTGCCGCGCATGCCTTCACTGAGCAGCGACAGGGTGCCTTCCACCGCCTGCGCCGGGTTGAAGGGCTGCTGTTCGACTTCCGAACGGCGGCCGAACACCCGCATGTGGTCTACCACGCGGGCTGCGCGCTGGACCTGGGAGTCGATACGCTGGAGTTTTTCCGTCAGGTAGTCGATTTGTGCATCACCGTTGCTCAAGCGCTTGAGCACGTTGACGATGGCCATGCGCATCACATTCAACGGCTGGTTGATCTCATGGGCCAGGCCTGTGGCCATTTCGCCGAGGGTGGCCATTTTGGCGCTTTGGGTCAGTTGCTGCTGGGAGCGGCGCACTTCGGTGTTGTCGCGGCCCACGGCCTGCACTTCCTGCAACTGGCCCTGTTCGTCGAACACGCCCCGGTCCGACCACACCCACCAGGCATGTGTGCGCCCCGGCAGTTGCAGGCTGATTTCGGCGGTGCTCACCGGGAATTCCGGGGTGAGCTGGCGGATGCGCAGTACAAACGCCTCGTGTTGTTCGTCCGACAACCATTGGCTGAGGTTCATGCCCGGCAGCTGTCCAGGCAGGCATTCCATGTAGTTGGCCAGGGGCGTGTTGCCGAAGGTCAGGGTCAGGTCCGGAAGGTAGCGGCAGATCATGGCCGGGGAGTCTTCCACGAGGATTCGATAGCGCTCCTCGCTTTCCTTGACCCGTTGCGCCGCCAGGGTCGTCTCGGTCACATCCAGCCACAGGCCCACGGCTTCCACGGGCAACCCGAGGTCGTCGCGCAGCAGCCGGGCTTCATCCAGCAGCCAGTGGTAATTGCCCTGTGTGTCGAGCACCCGGTAGCGACTGCGCACGCTGCCTTCGCGCAGCAGTTGGCGGGTACGGTCGAAGTAGAGGTCGCGGTCTTCGGGGTGGATCCACTGGTTCAGCGTCGCCGGGGTGAAGTCGGCCAGGGTGCGGCCAAGCAGCGGCAGCAAGCTGTCGCTGAAGAACACCGGTTGCAGCGTGCCCTCGACGTAGCGCTGCACATAGATCACAGCCGGGGAACTGGCGATCAGGTTATCCAGGCGTGCGTGGGCGGCGGCGGCCTGTTGCTCCTGGTTTTTTATGTCGCTGATGTCGAGCATGAAGCCCACCAGGCGGCGATGCTCACCCGAGCCCAACGCTTGCCCCTGCACGCGATACCAGATGGGGTTAAGCGCCGCGTCGGCACGTTGCAGGCGCACGCTGGTGGACAGCGGTTTGCCCAGGGTCTTCAGGTCTTGCAGGCGGCTGGCGAGTTCTTCCCGGTCGGCAGGGTGAATCAGCTTGAGCCACATGGGTAGCGACAGCTGTGTGATGGCCTCGCCTTGGCTCAGGGTGTGCAGCAGCGGTGGGGCGAGTTCGAGGTCTTCAGTGTGTGGGGACAGCTCCCACCAGCCGGTGCCGAGCAATCCTTGCAGCGCGTCGAGGCGTTCCAGTTGCTGTTGATGGCGCAGTTCGCGCAGGCGGCCGAGCAGCGGTGCCGCGAGGGCGGCGGTCAGTTGCAACCAGTCACGGTCGCTGGTGTGTTCCTGGCGGTGATACACCCCGCACAGCAGCCATGCGCCCACGCCCAGGCCGTCGCGGTAGGGCACCAGAAAACCATCGGTATTGCCAAACAGGCCTTGCAGGCGTGGGTGTTCGCTGTGGCCACGGTTTACCTCCAGGCTCACTGGCGCCGTGCCGCCCAGGCTGTCGAGGCTGGAGCCCAGGGCTTGGCCGTTGCTCCAGAGTACCGGCGCATCGTGGGCGGTGTAACAGCCCTCGATGCACCACGCCTGGCCCTGCTCATCCAGCAAGGCGATGGCGACGCAGGGGATGTGCCAGTGCTGGGAAATAGCCTGCAGAGTGTCTTGCAGTACTTCGGGCAGGCGCACCAGGCTGCAGACCCGCAGTTGCTCGCTGATCTGGTCGCTCACCCGTTGATTGTGTTCGCGCACCTGGGTGAGTTGGCGATGGGCAATCAGGTCGCCAATGTCCAGCAATTGCAGGAGCCAGCCCTTGCCTTCGGGTTGAACCCAGCCACGGGTATGCAGGGTTTGCCCGGCGAGCCCCTTGAGCTCCAGGTCCAGGCTTTGCCCCTGCCAGTCGCTGGGCGTGCCCTCGATCACCAGGCGGCTCGCCGCAGTGAGGTAGTCGAGCAGCGAGGGTGCCTGTTGCTGTTGCGCAGCGGGGTGTTCGAGTCGATGGCGAAGCGGGCCATGGACATCCATTACGCGGCCCTGGGCGTCCAGGTAGAACAACAACGCGGCGGTTGCCGGGATCGCTGCCGGTGCGTCAGCAGGCAGCTGGTTGCCACGTCCGAGCAGGCGGCCGAAGAGTTTATCGCCTGAGGTCAAAACTGCATGCTCGACTGGGCAGACAGCATGGGAGGCAGGGCGGGGACGGTACCGATGCCTGGCAGTACCAGGAACGGCAGCACACTTTGGAGGCTGGACGTCGGGTAGTTGATGTACACCGTCAACACGCCTGACGAGTTGTAGACGGCCGTCACGTACCCGGGAAGGAATTTGAACTGGGAGGGGATCCACGCCAGTTGTGCCTGCGCCGCACTGACGGCCTGCAGCGGCAGTGCCGTGACGTAGCCAGGCGTGGCGGGGTCCAGCGCGACGCTACGTCTTACGCCTTCGGCGGCGGCCTGGGTAAAGGACTGCATCAGCAATAACGGCAAGCTGTAGCTGACCAGGCCATAAAAAATGGCAAAAAAAATCATGAAGACCATCGCGAACTCCAGCGCGGCGGCACCTTTTTGCTTTTTAGCGAGGCCTTTTTTCATGACTCGTCTACCCTGACTACTACTACCTGATATCAGCATAGAATCATTCAGCAAAAAGGGATTTTTTTTACGTGATTCAAAGCCTCGTCCTGGTCGTTTGGCTCGCGCTGTGCGCTGTGCAAGATATCCGTCTACGTCAGGTCTCCAACCGTTTGACCCTCGGCGCAGCCTTGCTGGCGTTGGGTTACCTGTTCTGGAGCGGTACGACCTGGCTCGGTGCGCCGGCTGTCGAGGGCGGCGTGGCCTTTGTCCTGGCGTTGTTGTTCACCCTGCCGGGGTACGCGCTGGGCCGCCTGGGCGCCGGTGACGTGAAGCTGATCGCGGCATTGGGGCTGGCAACCGACTACCTCTACGTACTGGGCACTTTTATCGGCGCCGGCCTCGCGAGCGCAGCCTGGCTGTTGCTGGCGCCCAGGGTGTGGCCGCTGATGAATCAAGGGCTTAGGAATACCTTGCAGTACCTTGATCCGGCACATTCGGCCAGGCAGCCGTTCGTGCCGTTTTTACTGATCGGTTTTTGCCTGTCCTGGTTTTGGATCCCATTAGTCGCCACGTAGGGTATCGCTATGTACATAGTAGGAAAGTACGTCTACGTTTATGGGTAAGTTGTATAGGAAAAATGGTCGGAATGGATACATCGGTCCTTTTGCTTGCCAGGCATGGAGTAGCGCGTGAACAAGCTTACCTCTCAAGTGAAAGTGCTCGTGGTGGACGATCAGCCTTTGATCGTGGAAGAGCTTTGCGAATTTCTTGAAAGCAATGGTTACCGTTGCGTCCCTTGCGCATCCAGCCAGGAAGCCATCGAGCGTTTTCGCGACGATGCCGAGATCGGCCTGGTGCTGTGCGATCTGCATATGCCCGAGATGGATGGCATCGAACTGGTCCAGGCCCTGCAACACCTGGCCGGCAAGCAACGGGTCTTTGAGGCCATCATGCTGACCGGGCGTGCAGACAAGCAGGACGTGATCAAGGCCTTGCGCGCCGGGATTGCCGATTACTACCAGAAGCCGATCAATTTGGGCGAGCTGCTCGAAGGGTTGCAACGCCAGGTGGTCGCGCTGCAGGACCGGCAGAAAGATCTCGACCTGGGGCACCTGAACCAGAAGCTGCAGTTTCTCTCGGCGTCCATCGATGACCTTTATCATGACCTCGACAAGGTGCGCAGCAGTCCGCAATCCGGCCTGTCGACTGAAGCCGAGGGTGAAGTCAGCGACACTGACCGGGTTGAAATACCGGCGATCTTCAATCAGTTGTCGCCCCGCCAACTGGATGTTGCAAGGCTGGTAGGCAAGGGCCAGACCAACTACCAGATTGCCTGTGAGCTGGGCATCACTGAAAACACCGTGAAACTCTACGTGTCCCAGGTGCTGCGCCTGACCCATATGCACAACCGAACCCAGTTGGCGCTGGCGTTATCGCCGAACAATTCTGCGGCGCGCCAGCGCGTCACTGCGCATTAGTTGCTGCCGCTTGGGGTGTTGCCGCCCAGTTTCTGGTCGTAGTACTCAGGAATAGTGTGTTTGTAACTGTCCAGCAGGCGTTGCATGGCCAGGTCGCGTTCAGCGGGCGTGGCCTTCTGCCGGATTGGAGATGCGCGTTCGCCACTGACCTGCAGTTGCAGCCAGCCTTCGGTCTGTTTTTGCTGTGGCGAAGAAGGCCCCGGCTCAATAGCCAGCACCGTCAGCGGCAGGCTGGCGAACAGCAGCGTGGCGAGCAGTGTGAATTTCATCGTGTGTACTCCCTTTAGAGACCTATTTGACCGGCGCTTGCAGCACGTCGCCTACGGTTGCGACCTGATCTTTTGGCGCTGTCGTCGGTGAGACGGGCGCCTTGAGTTGCTGCGCCCGGGCCTGGGCTTGCGTCACTTGTTCCGGGCTCAGGCCCATGCGGCTGGCCACTTGTGCGGCTTGTTCCCAGTTGTCCTGGTAGATCATCAGCGTCACCAGATTGATCGCCGCCAGTTGGTCGCTCTGCGTGAGCTCCATGGCCGTGAGGAATTCGAAGCGTGCATCTTCCACGCGCCGTTGATTGAGGTACACCACGCCCAGGTCGTTGCGGATTTTCTCGTCGGTGGGCGACATCCTGGCCGCGCGTTGCAAGTGCGCCATGGCCTGGCCGTTGTCTCCCCTGGCCGCTGCCAGCTGGCCGAGCCCGTGCTCGCCTTCGGCAGCCATGCAGGTGCCGAGCAGGCTGCGGTACAACGGTTCGGCTTCGCTGCGGCCCAGCAGGCGGTACACCTTGGCCTGGCGCTGGCGCACCTGGGGCAGGTTGTCCGGCAGGTTTTGCAGGTTGGCCAGGCTGGCGTGCAGCTTGCCCTCGTTGGCCATGTCGTCGGCCAGGTTCAGCGATAACTCCTGATTGGAGTTGGGCTTGGCACAACTGCCCTGCGCGCTGAAACCCGCCCACGGCAGTTGCCCGTTACTGGCGCAACCACTTAACAACAACAGGCTGCAGGCGACCATCAATGTCTTCATTGCATGTCCTCTCAAGGCACGAAGGCTTTGGCGATGGCGATAAAGCCAGGGCCGGCCAATACGATCAGTAATGCGGGAAACAGGAACAGCATCATCACCACGGACATTTTGGCGGACATCTTGGAAATGTATTCCTGCAGGCGGGTCAGGCGCCGGTCATCCAGCAACTGCTTGAGCGATTGCAGCGACTTCATCGCCCCGCCGCCCTGATGCAGAAGTTGCTGGAGGATCAGGCACGTGTCGCTGAGTTCATCCACGTCCAGCATCTGGCTGGCCTTGTTCAATTCCTCCCCCAGCTCCAGCCCGGAATCGACGCGTGCCAGCACCAGGCGCAGTTCGGCGGTCAGTACCGGCAGCAACTTTTGCGCGTCGTAGGCCATGACCCGCAGCGCTTGCTCCACGGCCATGCCTGACTCAAACAGAATGCGCACCAGGGGGATGAAGGTCGCCACTTCCCGGGAGATTTCCCCCTGGCGCCTTTTGGCGAGTGCCACCAGTATTCGCTTGGGCAGCAAGTAGCCAATGATCAGGCCCAGCAGGGAGATCACCCACCCATGCTCGGTGCCGGGAAAGAACAGCTCAAGTGTCATCGCGGTCAGGCCCAGCAAAACTATCGGTGAACCGATCTGGCAAGCGGCGAACATCGAGCGTTGGCTGGTTTTTCTCCAGCCCATGCGGTTGAGCAGGATTTGGGTTTCGTTATCGAGGCTGATGGTGCGCTGGCCGATCCGGGTGCTGCCCAACTGGTGCAACCACTCACTCATTTTGTCATTACGGCCTGGCTCGCCCTGCAGCCGCTGGGCGACCACGCGTTGTTGACGACGACTGCTCAGGATATTCGCCAGCAGCAGTGATAACGCGGCAAGAAACAATACGGCACTGATCAGTATCGCCATCTCAGATACTCCGCAACATGCGCCACAGCGCCACGCATCCGATGACTTGCAAGGCGAACGCACCGAGCATCAGGCGTTGGCCGCTGTGGTCATCCCACATGGCCATCAGGTACGTCGGATTAACGAGCAGGAAGTAGCCCGCGACACTCACCGGCAGTACCGCCAGCACCAGCGCGGTCACCCGGGTTTCACCGGTCATGGCGCGTAATTGCCGTGCGCCCTGGTCGCGCTCGCGGATCATCTTGATCAGGTTTTCCAGCAGCTCACTGGCGTTGCCGCCGTAGCGGTGGTTGACCTTGAGGCCCAGGGCAAACAGGCGCAATTCATCCTGTTCATAAAACTCGGCATAG
This sequence comes from Pseudomonas sp. Colony2, assembly GCF_019382755.1. Lineage (NCBI taxonomy): Bacteria > Pseudomonadati > Pseudomonadota > Gammaproteobacteria > Pseudomonadales > Pseudomonadaceae > Pseudomonas > Pseudomonas sp. Colony2. The sequence continues at coordinate 746,979 of NZ_CP080030.1, forward strand.
TCATGAGCGGCCTCCGGCAGGCTGACACCCAATTGCACATTGCGCTTGATACGGCCCATGGACTTTTTCAACGGGTCGTCACTGGCATCGATTCCGCTCAGGATGGCGTCCGCCAGGGTGCGTCCGGATTTCAGGCTGCGTACGGCGTGATCGAGCAATTGCGGGAGTTGTTCGATCATCCGGCGCAGCCGCCGCTGGTAGCGTACGGCGAGGTACAGGCGCAGTGCCAAGGGCGGTGCCGCCACCATCACAAACAAGCCTATCCACTGGCCCACGAGCCCCCCCAGCAGGGCGCCAAAGGCCCACAGGGTCAGCCACAGGCCGAGGCGCTCGGTTGGCCGGCCGAGGCCTGCACGGATAAACGTGCGTTCCAGGCTGGTGGTCACCGCGTTGTCTTTCATGGCCTGGGGTTGCCCTTCGGCCAGGCGTTCCAATACCCGGTCGGTCTGGGCCTTGCGCAAACCGTTGCGCATCAGGCCTATCCCCAGCACCAGAAGGGCCACGGCGAGCAGGGCGAGCAGAATCGGACCGATCATCGGGTTGCCTCCTACACCGGCAGGTGACCTTCGTGACGCAACTTGTCACCGGCCGGGTTGACCGCTTCGCGCAGGAAGCCAAAGCCGGTGCGCTTGTCGTGGCGAAACAGGGTGTTGGTGACGTACACGTCTTCGCGGATGCCCACCACTTCCACCACTTCGCTGACACAGCGGCGGCCATCGGGCAGGCGCGTCAGCTGGATCACCACATCCAGCGCCGCGCAGATCATTTGCCGCAGGGTTTTTTCCGCGACGACCCGGCCGGTCAAGCCCACCAGGGTTTCCAGGCGCAGCAAGGCGTCCTGGGCGTTGTTGGCGTGCACGGTACTCATCGAGCCGTCGTGGCCGGTGTTCATGGCGGTCAACACATCGATGACTTCCACGCCCCGGATCTCGCCGAGGATGATTCGGTCGGGGCGCATCCGCAGGGCGTTGCGGATCAAGTCACTGGCCTTCACTTCCCCATGCCCCTCGGCATTGGGCGGGCGGGTTTCCAGGCGCACAACGTGGGGATGGCCCAGTTGCAACTCGGCCACGTCTTCGATGGTGACCAGGCGCTCGCGGGGGTTGATCAACTGGCTGAGAATGTTCAGCAGTGTGGTTTTACCGGTGCCGGTACCGCCGCTGATCAGGATGTTGCAGCGCTTGCCGACGGCTTCCTTGAAAAAGTCGAAAATGGCCTGGTCGATGGTTTGCATGGCCACCAGGTCGCTGCTTTTAAGCATGTCCTTGCGAAACTTTCGAATCGACAGGCACGGCCCGTCCAGGGCAATCGGCGGAATGATCGCATTGACCCGGCTGCCATCGGGCAGGCGCGCATCGACCATCGGCGACGACTCATCCAGCCGGCGTCCCAGGGGTGCGAGGATGCGCTGCATGACCCGCTCGACATGGTGGTCGTCAATGAAGCGCAAGTCACTTTGTTGCAGCAGGCCATCGCGTTCGACGAATACCCGGTGCGGGCCGTTGACCAGGATCTCGGTGACGGTCGGGTCGCGCAGCAGCACTTCCAGCGGGCCGAAACCGGTCAGCTCATCGACGATCTCTTCGGCCAGGCGCTCCATCTCATAGCGGGAAATCGCCAGGTGCATACGTGTGATGTATTCGGCCACCTTGTCGATCACAAACTGCGCCAGGGACTGGCGTGTGCCTTCCAGCAGATTTTTTCCCGAATCCTCGATGGCATCGATGATGTAGCGATGCAGCACCAGCTTCAGGCCGTCGTGATCGGTGTTGCCGACGCTGCCGCGCGGGGCGACGCCAAACAGCTTCTCGCCGTTCATTTGGTCCTCAGAAGGCGGTTGAGCCAATTGGTGGAGGGTTTTTCCAGGCCCTCGGAGCGTTTTGCCAGGCGCTCACCCAAGCCGCGCAACGTCTGTGTCAGGGCTTCCCGTGGGGCCAGGGAGAACAGGGTCTGGGCCTGGTTCTTGGCACTCAGGCGCACTTCCGGGCTCCAGGGCAGGACGGCGATTACCTCCAGCCCGAAGCTATTGCCCAGTGCCTCCGAGTCCGGGGCGGCCCCCTTTAGGTAGCGGTCTACCAGCAGGCGGGCATGGTCGAGTTTCATGCCTTTTTCCCGCCACAGGTTGAGTACGGCCAGGTTGCGGCGGCAGTCCGGCACGCTTTGGTCGGTGCACCACAGCAGTTTGTCGCAATGGCTGACAAAGGTGCGCAAGGCTTCGCTGTCGGGTTGGCCGGTCAGGTTCACCACGATGTGCTGGAAGTGCTGGCGCAGGGCGCTGAGCAACATGTACAGCTCGGCCGCGCTGGTCCGTTCCAGGGGCTCGTCGTTGTTGTGGTAGGCGAGGATGCGCAGACCGGCTTCGGCGGTGGTGAAGGCGCTGTTGATCAGGGTTGAGTCCAGGCGCCGCAAGTGACGCAGGGCGTCGCCGAAATGAAAAGAACTCTCCAGCCCCAACAGTGCGAGGCTGTCAGCGAGTGGCAGGCCCAGGTCGAGCAACAGCGTTTGCTGCCCGCTTTTTTGCACCACCAGCGCCAGGTGGCTGGCGATCAGCGCGCCGTCGGCATTGCCTTGGGTGCCGTAGAGCACGGTCAGCCCGCCCAAATGGGTATTCGGGGTGACCGCCGGCAAGCGTTTGCTCAGGCGCCGAACCAGGCCGGCAACCTCACTGGAGCGCGAGCCGTAGGCCACGAAATCCCGTGCGCCGGCGCGCATCGCGTTCAGTACAAGCTGGTTGTCCATGCCATCGCCCAAGGCCACGATGGCAAGCATCGGCTTGGCTTCCAGGGCACCTTCGATCAGGGCGCACTGGGTGGTGACGTGTTCCCGGTCCAGGCCGATGAACACCAGGTTGGCGAACGTCACGTCTATCAGTGCCAACAGTTCGTCGAGGCTGCCGGCACCGGCGCTGACCACTTGCCCCAGGGGCGCGAGCGCGCCCTGAAGCCATTCCAGATCCGTGGTGTTGCGGGTAATTGCCAAAAAGGTCTGGCTCAGGCTCTCACTCATTCGGACAGTCCACTGCGGCGGTCGAAATTGCCGTTTTCGAGGAAGTACAGGCGGTACCAGTTCGGGTCGTAATTGCGCAGTTTTTCCCCAGGCAACGAGGGCAACTGGGCGTTGGCGGCCAGCGGCTGTACCAGGTGCGGGGTGACGATCATCAGCAGCTCTTTTTCCTGGCGGTTGATGCTGGAGTCGCGAAAGAACGCACCGAGGACCGGGATGTCGCCCAGCCCCGGGAATTTGCTCACGTTGGAGCTGTTGTTGGTGCTGATCAGGCCGCTGATCACGAAGCTTTCGCCGTCGGCCAGGGAGATGCTGGTGTCGGTGCGCCGGATGGTCAGGGCCGGCACGGAGATGCCCTGGATGGTGACCGCGTTGCTGTAGTCCAGCTCACTGACCTCTGGCGCGACCTTCAGGGAAATCCGCCCATGGTCGATGACGGTCGGGGTCAGGGTCAGGCGAATACCGAACTCTTTGTATTCGATGGAGATGCTGTTGCTGCCGCTGCTGGGCACCGGGATCGGTACTTCACCACCGGCGAGGAAGGTCGCACTTTGGCCACTGAGCGCCACCAGGCTCGGCCGGGCCAGGGTGTAGGCAAAACCGCTGCTTTCCAGGGCGTTGATCATGGCCGAGACACGCCCGCCGCCAAAGCCAATGTTGAAGGTGTCGTTGTTCACCGGGAGCCCACGGAATCCTGTGGCCGCCGCGTTGGCAACATTGTTCGGGGCGCCGAACAGAAAGTTGCCGCCCCGGCCAAAGATCGAGGTGCTGGCCTCCTTGAGTTTGGTGCGGCTCACTTCCACAAAGCGGATGTCGGTTTGCACCTGGCTGGGCAGCGTCGGGTCATCGGACGGCGCCAGGGCCAGGCTGGTCAGGGCCGACGTGGCCTTGCCCTTGACGAACACCATGCTTTGGCGCGGGCTGCTGGAGCAGGCCGTCCAGACCATCAGGCTGGTGGTGCCCGAGGCGATGCCGGTGAGCAGGAACGCCTGGTTGCCGTTGACCTGCACATCGGCCACTTTCGGATCGCCAATGGCCAGCCGCGTAATCGGCACCGGCGACTGGATAGCCTGTTGAGCGCCTTCACCCACCTCCAGCACCGCCGGCAGCTGGCCCAGGCCCGTGCAGTTGCCGGGTGCTGCCAGTGCAACGCCGACGGGCAGGCTCAGGGTGAGAAGTGCCCAGAAAATTCGCGAAAAAGACCACACGAAACGACTGCTCATTCAAGGCATCCTTAGCTCTTTCAGGGCGTTTGTTGGGTAACCTGATTGCCACGTATTACTTCGACGCCTGAACGCCTTGGCGCACCATTGCCAGCGGGACTCAGGCCGTTGACGGGCGCTGTGCTGAAGGCCAGCTGGTTGAACTGGTAGAGCTCGCGCCGGGTGTTTTCCAGGTGGGTCGCGGACTCCGTTTCACCGGCCCAGTATTGGCTCAGCAGTTGTTCGTCGGCACTGCGCACAGCCAGGCGCAATACGCCGGACTGGGCTGCGAGCATCAGCCGGCTCAGGAGCTCCTCCGGTACCGCGAGGAGTACCGTACGTGCGCTGGCGCGACTTTGCTGCGCCTTGAGTTTTTCGTCGGGGGTGGTCGGTGGTACGGAGCCGGGCGTGCCGTCGTTGGTCAGCCCCAGCTGATCGCCGACGCCCAGCAGGCGCAAGGCGGGCACCACGATTTGTGCGGACTGCTGCGGGTTGCTGGCTTCCTGGCGCAGGAAGAGCAGGACGTCCACATAGTCCCCCGGGGAGAGTTGCCCGCTGGCGCCGATCACTTCATCCACGGCGACGGCAAGCGCGCGTTCGTTAGGGCGGATCATTCGCGCCAGGGTGCCGCCGGAGTTAAAGCTCTCCTCGGTCAGCCAGGTCCCGGCCGACAGCGGCCGCCACGGGATCTTGCCCACGGCCTGGTCGAGGCTGGTGAGGCTGCCGGCGGGAACCGTGCGCAGTTTTTCCAGGGTCAGGTCGGCGGCGGTGAGCGCAACAAAAGGTGCAACGTCATGGGCCAGCACCACCACGGGTTGGCGGGTCTGGTCTTCGGCTACGGGTTGCACGACTTCAGGTGATTGAGGCACGGGCGGTGCGACAGGGGCAGGGCGGCTGAGTACCAGGCCCCAGTAGCCTGCAATCAGTGCACCTACCAACAGCAGCCCGGCGAGGATCAAGCTAATTCGACTGTTCATGAAGGCTCTCCCTTTCCTGCTGCATCCACTGCTGTTCCCACTAATGCTTGCGTATCCGGATCGCTTCAAGCTTCTAACTATTTCGCTATTTGAAGGTAGTTCAGCTAAGACAAAACGCCATTACCGGGCGAAAAATATCTCCAGAAACCTCTGCGAAAGTGGGATTTTTGGCGTCAGCCGGCCGACTAATACTTTGTGATTAATCAGTTCTTACAGTTGTTGGTCTGGGGTTTGTTGACAATGCTCTAGTGGCACACCGAAATCATTTTTGTGATGCCGCGATACCAGCGCCGTGGGCGCAAAGGAGAAGTCATTATGTTCCTTGATCTTATTCGCATGGGTTTCATCAAAGTCCAGATTTTTTTCTATTCCAAAGAGGGCGCATCGGGTATCGAGTACGCACTGGTTGCGGCGATGGTTGCCGTGGCGCTGGCTGCCTTTATTACACCCATCAAGACGGCGGTAACCAACGTATTTACTTCGATACAAGGCGCCATTCATACCTGACCCAGGTACTCGCGCAAACACGTGCAGGTTCCGCTGAATGATCTATTGCGTATCAGGCATTTCCACATGAACTCCTCTTCGCCTCCCCGGCAACAAATCCTTTTGGTGGATGACGAAGAGGACGCCCTTATTGAACTGGCTGAGTCGCTGGAGAATGAAGGCTTTGTCTGTTTTACCGCGACCTCGGTCACCTTTGCTTTACAAGAGCTGACCCTGCACCCCGATATCGCACTGGTGATTACCGACCTGCGCATGCCCGAGGAAAGCGGTATTTCCTTGATCAAGCGTCTGCGCGAACACACCGCTCGCCAGCACTTGCCGGTGATCGTCATGTCCGGCCACGCCGAGATGGATGATGTCAGTGACATGCTGCGCCTGCAGGTGCTTGACCTGTTCCGCAAGCCGATCTACCTGGTGCGCTTGATCGATACCCTCAACAACCTCTTCCCCATCCCCAAGACCAGATTGATGTAGGAGCGAGCTTGTGTGGGAGCGGGCTTGCTCGCGAAAAACGTCAACGATAACGCGGGCAGTCTGGTTCCCCGCGTTGTCTGGACGTTCTTCGCGAGCAAGCTCGCTCCCACAGGGTTCAGAGTTGGTAGCTGAAACTCAGGGTATACCGTGGCCGCCGATTGAAGCTGTCCAGGGCGATATCCGACATTGGCTTGGCCGCTTCCAGCGCGATGTTGTAGTACTTGTTATCCCCGAAGCGCAGGCCCACCGCTGCCGATGACATGTTGTTGCCCTTGGCCGGCAGTTCGTTGAACCAGGTCTTGGCCTTGTCGAGCACCACGTACGGCTGCAGGATTTTTACCCACTCACCGCTGCGGTTGAAGCTGTAGTTGACCTCATACGCCACGCCCCAGCCCTTGTCGCCCGAGCCCTGGTCATCCGGGTAGCCACGCCCGAAATTCTGCCCGCCGAACGTCGCGCGTTCGCTGTCGGGCAGGGTGTCGTTGCTCCAGTAGAACGCACCCGATGCCACGCCTTGCCAGTTGTCGAAGAACTTGTCGCTCTGTACGCCCGAGACGCGCAGGCGGAAGAAGTCGATGTCGGGTTTTATACCCTCGAAGTCACTCCGGGTGCTGGCGCCCAGGCCGTCGATGCCCTGGTACAGGCCGGCGCTGAGAATGCGCAGTTGGCGCGTGTCGGATTTGCGCCAGTCACCTTCGAACGCCAGGGCGCGCAGGTTGGTTTCCAGGTCGAAACGTTGCGGGAAACCCACCAGTTGATAACGGGTGGTCTGGTCCACGGCATAGAGTCGCGTGCCCAGGGTCAATGACTCGGTAGGGGAGGCAATCAGCGGATGGCTGAGGCCGACGGAGTAGCGGTCAACCTCCTGGTGTGGCTTGAGTTCAAAACCGCCGTCCAGCTGCACGTTGCTGCGCGGGTCGGCGCGGTAGCGCTCGGCGTTGACCACCAGTTGAGTGCCCTCGGCATTCACGAACTGGCTGTAGCCCAGGCGGTAGTAGTGCTCCTTGTCCTCGCCGGGCGGGAACAGGCCGCTGACGCTCAGTTGTTCGCCCATGGATGTCTGGGAATTGCTGGTGCCGGTGATCAGGGCTTGCAGGCCGCCACGGCTGTCGTCCGTCATGCTCATGCTGCTGGTGAAGGGTTTGCGCGAGGCCTGGATCTGCATGCGCGTGCCGCCATCGGTGGTGCCCGGCGGCGGTACTTGCGCCTGCAGCGTTACACCTGGAATGCGGCCCATCAAGGTGGTGTAGCGTTCGAAGGTCTTGCGGGTCAGCGGGCGCTCGGCCAGCAGCTTGGCCGCCAGTTTGTCGACGTAGGCCGAGACCGAGCCAATGTCGCCCTGCACGTTGTAATCCTTGATGTAGCCCTCCACCAGCACCACGCGCACCAGGCCGTTTTCGAAGCGCTGGTCGGGCAGGTACGCGTAGGACAACAGATAGCCGTCCTGCTGGTAGCGGCGGGTGATGCCGCGGGTGGCTTCGATCAGTTGTGCCAGGTTGGTTTCATGGCCAATCAGCGGTTCGAAAACCTTGGCCACATCCTGGAGCGGGTAGATCGTCCCACCGTCGATTTGCAGCTTGCGGATGGTCACTTTGGTGTCCATCAACAATGGCTGGCCCTGGGTTGCCGCCGGCTCGGGCAGTTGGGTCTGTGGGGTGACCGGGCGATAGGCATCGGCGGGGAGGTTGGGTACCGGCAGGTTACGAATGGTGTCGTTGCTGTTGAGGTAGCTGGGCAGGGTCTCGGCATGGACGCTGGCAGCAATGAGGGTGAGCAGAAACAAAGGCGTCAAGGCGCGCATAGGACACTCCATGGTCAAAACTGCTGCAGCGTTTTCGCTAGGCCCGCCGGGTTCTGGGACACGGTTCGCAAAGCCATTCATTGGCCAATAAAAAAGACGAGAGACTCGTTGGAATCTCTCGTCTCAACCAAGCGTAGGCGCTGTAGGGGAGGCCGTCTAATGGCCAGGTGCAATTCTATTTTTTGCCGGTCAGCCCACCGAGCAGACCTCCCAGGCCGCCGCCTGTGTTTGCATTTGCATTGGCAGTGCCCGTAGCGGTGGCACCGGCACCCACGTTCAAGCCACCGAGCAGACCGCCACCGTTACTGCTGGTGCCGCCGGTTACCAGGCCACCCACCGAGCCGACGGTATTGCCGACGGCATTCAGGGTACCGCCCACAGCGTTAGTCACCGGATTGGCATTCGCCGCCGTCAGGTTGGTGCCCAGGCTGCTGACTGCGCCGCCGACCTGGGTAACCAGACCATTCACCGGTGCGCCGATACCGGTGCTGGTGCCGATGTTTTGCGTCAGGTTGGCAACACCCGAGGTCACTGGGTTCAGTGCGGTGCCGACATTGGTCGCCAAGCCTGCAACGGGAGCCGTGGCTGCAGTGTTGGCCACGCCATTGCCACCGATCAGGGTGCCGAGGGACGCGACGGTGTTACCCACTTGGCCACCGGTCACACCGGCTGCACTGACAGTGCCGTTGGTGTTGCCGGCATTCAGGCCGTTGCCGACGTTGGCGACAAGACCGCCGACGAGTTCAGGCAGGCCCGATTGAGGGGTCGTGGTGGCCGGGTTGACGTAACCGCTCGACTTATCAAGGGTGGTGCCAACACCCGTCAACACGCCACCGACGAGCGTCCCGACAGGGTTGCCTGCGCCGCCGGCGCTGGCCACCTGGCCGCCAAGGCCGGTGACAGTGGAGCCGACTTTATCCAGTACGCCGCCGACCGGGTTGCCCAGGCCTGTTTTATTGCCCAGGTTGCCGGTGGTGTTTTCCACCAGGGAGACCACCGGTACCAATACGCTTTTACCCACCGTATTGGTCACGCTGCCCAATGGCCCGGTGGTGCTGGCAGTGCTCAAGGTATCGCCGAGCATGGTGACGGCCTGGCCGACCTGATCAACCACGCCACCTGCCACACCGCCCACGCCACCGGTCAAGCCGCCGACGACGGGAATGCCGCCGAGGGTGGTGCCCAGGGATTTGCCGGTGTTGGAAACGCCGGTGCCCAGGTCGGCAACGCCATCGGCCACACCGGCAACGGTTGTGCCCACGGAGTTGCTATTGGTACCCAGCGTGCCCAGGCCGTTGCTCAAGCCGCCGCCGATACTGTTGACGGCGGTGCCTGTCGCGGTGACCAGCCCGCCGGCAGTGGTGCCGACAATGGGAACCGTGGTCAGGGTTGTGCCCAGGTTACCTACCGTGGTGCCGACATTACCGACGACACCGCCCACGGCGCCTACTACCTGGCCGGTGACCAGGGGAGTGGTCGAGCCGGTGCCGCCGCCAGTACCACCGCCGGTACCACCGCCGGTACCTCCACCAGTGCCGCCGCCGGTGCCACCACCGGTACCKCCRCCRGTRCCWCCACCRGTACCTCCACCAGTACCTCCGCCGGTGCCTCCGCCGGTGCCACCACCGGTACCTCCRCCRGTACCKCCRCCRGTGCCGCCRCCGGTRCCWCCACCGGTACCTCCACCAGTGCCGCCGCCGGTGCCACCACCGGTACCTCCAYCAGTRCCGCCGCCRGTGCCACCACCGGTACCGCCGCCGGTGCCTCCACCTGTTCCACCGCCAGTACCGCCGCCAGCATCCGGAGAGGAGGCTGCGACGCTACTGTGATGACCACCACCACCGCTGCTGCAGCCTCCGAGGCTTACTGCCAGAATCAGGGCCAGCGCGGTACTTGCTTTCCACAACACGACTTGAGTTTTCATGATTGAGTTCCTTGCACCTGGTACAGCCTTTGTTGTTTTCGAAGTTCGCTGTTTCTAGGGGCAGCGATACATTCGTCCGTTATGGCTATAACAGTCCCGGGTGCGCACTCTCGCAACGCTCAACTTGGTATTAACGATTTATATACACGAAGAGTTAGTTTGCTTAACGACTAATACCAAGGGTGTAGAAGGCGGCGGTGTTTAAGTTGTAGGTTTATTAAAATCAATGAGTTGATAAGAGTAGCGAGCTATCGATAGCTCGCTATAACTTAGGATGTATATATACAATTTATCAGGCGATGGGCCGCCAGCGGCCGACCATGTGTTCAATGTCCCCGGCGCCTTTAAGTTGCAGCTCACCGCTGGAGCCGGGGGCGCTCGTGAACAACGTTACCTCACTGGGCAAACGCACCGGCTTTTTAAACTCGACATCTATCTCGAGATTGGCGGCTGGCAAATGCTCACTCAGTGCCGCCAGTGTGCGGGCCTTGTTCCACAGCCCATGGGCGATGGCCTGGGGAAAGCCGAATAACCTGGCAGTGAGGGCGCTCAAATGAATCGGGTTGTAGTCGCCGGACACCCGGGCGTAGCGGCGGCCAACATCGGCGGGGGCTTTCCAGCGGGTCAGTTCGGCGACAGCGGCAGGGTGTTGCAGCGGGTTGTCCGTTGCTGCGCCATCGAGTTTCACACCGCGACAGAGCATCCGGCTTTGCGCTTCCCACAGTAGCCCCAGTGAATCTTCGACCGTGGTCACAATATCGAATGTCGCGCCCTTGGCATGGGGCTGCAAATTCTGCGCGTAAACGCCGACCGTCAAGTCACTCACACCGCCCAACGGGCGCAGGATGCGGATCCGGTTGCTCAGGTGGATCAATCCCAGCAGCGGGAATGGAAACGCCTTGTCGGTGAGCAGTTGCATCTGCAGGCCGAACGCCAGGATATGGGGATAAGTGGCCGGCAGTACCGGGCCCTCGGCAAACCCGCAGACCTTGCGATAGGCGTCCACATCCTTGGGGTTAACGCTGACCCGGCAGCGCAGCCCTTGTTGCGGCAACGTGGTACCGGTGATCTTGCGCTTGAGTGCCGCGCGCCAATACAGCGGCGGCAGGAACGGGGTGCTGCCTAATGTGTGCCACTCCATGCTTACGCTCCCAATAGACTTTGCCCGCACACCCGAAGTGCCTGCCCGCTGACCGCGCCCGAGCCCGGCTGGCCGAGCCAGGCCACCGCCTCGGCGACGTCCTGGGGCAAGCCGCCCTGGCCCAGCGAACTCATGCGGCGCCCGGCCTCACGCAGGGCGAAGGGAATGTGTGCGGTCATCTGGGTTTCGATAAAGCCTGGGGCCACGGCATTGATGCTGATCCCGCGCTCACCGAGCAACGGCGCCCAGGCCTGGGCCAGGCCAATCAGCCCGGCCTTGCTCGCGGCGTAGTTGGTTTGCCCGCGGTTGCCGGCGATGCCGCTGATGGATGCCAGCAGCACCACGCGACCGTTGTCGTGCAGGGTGCCGCTGTCCAGCAGCGCCTTGGTCAGCACTTGCGGCGCGTTGAGATTGACCGCCAAGACTGCGTCCCAATATTCCGGCGTCATGTTGGCCAGGGTTTTATCGCGGGTGATGCCGGCGTTGTGCACCACGACGTCGATGCCGTCCGGCAGGTGTTCGATCAGCTGGGTGGCGGCGTCTTCGGCGCAGATATCCAGGGCGATGCTGCGGGCGCCCAGGCGCGCGGCCAGGGCATCGAGGTCGGCCTTGGCTTGTGGCACGTCCAGCAGGATCACCTCGGCACCGTCGCGGGCCAAGGTTTCGGCGATCGAGGCACCGATGCCGCGGGCGGCGCCGGTCACCAGGGCCTTGTGCCCGGCGAGCGGGCGCGTCCAGTCCGCGACCTGGGTCGCGCAAGGGTTCAGGCGAATGACCTGGCCGGAGATATAGGCACTTTTCGGCGAGAGGAAGAACCGCAACGCACCCTCCAATTGATCCTCGGCCCCGCCGCCCACGTACAGTAATTGCAGGACGCCGCCGCTGCGCAGCTCTTTGGCCAGCGACCGGCTGAAGCCTTCAAGGGCCCGTTGGGCACTGGCGGCAAACGGGTCGCCGAGGCTTTCCGGGGCGCGGCCAAGGATCACCAGGTGCGCGCTGTGGTCGAGGTTCTTCATCAACGGCTGAAAGAATTCCCGCAACTGCTTGAGTTGATCGGTGTGCTGCAACTGGCTGGCGTCAAATACCACGGCCTTGAGCTTGGGCCCGTGGCCGGGAATCCAGGTGGTTGCCGTCGACGGTTCGGTGCCGTAGCTATAGATAGCGTCGGTCAGCTTGTTGGCGAACGGCAGGATTTTTGTCGCCAGCGGGCCGCCGCCGATCAGCAGCGCACCCTCCACCGGACGCAGGCGTCCGGCCTGCCAGCGTTCCAGGCGTACCGGTGACGGCAGGCCAATGGCGGCGACCAGGCGATGGCCGAGGCTGGAGTTGGCGAAGTCGATATAACGGTCAGACATGGAACGCTCTCCGAGTGCTGGGGTTCAAACGGTGGACCATCAATAGGTGAAAGTCGTTCGATTGAGCCTAGGCTAGGCTCAGAGATTCACCCCATAACCTCAAGGGAGCTTTCCATGACTCAATTGCGCCGTGTAGCGATCATTGGCGGTAACCGCATCCCCTTCGCCCGCTCCAACGGCCCTTACGCCACGGCGAGCAACCAGGCGATGTTGACCGCCGCCCTCGAAGGCCTGATCGAACGCTACAACCTGCACGGCCTGCGTATTGGCGAGGTGGCCGCCGGGGCGGTGCTCAAGCATTCCCGCGACTTCAACCTGACCCGCGAGTGCGTGCTGGGCTCGCGCCTGTCGCCGCAAACCCCGGCCTACGATATTCAGCAGGCCTGTGGCACGGGGTTGGAAGCCGCGTTGCTGGTGGCGAACAAGATTGCGCTGGGGCAGATCGAAAGCGGGATTGCCGGCGGCGTCGACACCACGTCCGACGCGCCTATCGGGGTGAATGAGGGCCTGCGCAAAATCCTGCTGCAAGCCAATCGCAGCAAATCCATGGCGGATAAACTTAAAGTCTTGTTACAACTTCGTCCCCATCACCTCAAGCCGGAGCTGCCGCGCAACGGCGAACCGCGCACCGGGTTGTCCATGGGCCAGCATTGCGAGTTGATGGCGCAGACCTGGCAGATCCCCCGCGCCGAGCAGGATCAGTTGGCGCTGGAAAGCCATCAGAAAATGGCCGCGTCCTACGCCGAAGGCTGGCAAAACGATTTGCTCACGCCCTTTCTTGGCCTGACCCGCGACAACAACCTGCGCCCCGACCTGACCCTGGAAAAACTCGCCAGCCTCAAGCCCGCCTTCGAGCGCAGTGAAAAGGGCACCCTCACCGCCGGTAACTCGACGCCGCTGACCGATGGCGCCTCGTTGGTGCTGCTGGGCAGTGAAGCCTGGGCCAAGGAGCGCGGCTTGCCGATTCTCGCCTACCTGCGCGATGGCGAAGCGGCGGCGGTGGATTTCGTCAACGGCGCCGAAGGCCTGCTGATGGCGCCGGTGTACGCCGTGCCGCGCCTGCTGGCGAGGAATGGCCTGACCCTGCAGGACTTCGATTACTACGAGATTCACGAAGCCTTCGCTGCCCAAGTGTTGTGCACACTGAAAGCCTGGGAAGATCCGGATTACTGCAAGACCCGCCTGGGGCTGGATGCACCGCTGGGCTCTATCGACCGCAGCCGCTTGAACGTCAAGGGCAGCTCATTGGCCGCCGGCCATCCGTTTGCTGCCACGGGTGGGCGTATCGTCGCCAACCTGGCCAAGCTGCTGGACGCAGCCGGCAAGGGCCGGGGCCTGATCTCGATCTGCGCCGCCGGGGGCCAGGGCGTCACCGCGATTATTGAGCGCTGATCTCGGCTATGATCGGGCCGCCGGTCAATTTGGCATATTGGATGCATTCTTAAGCGGTCAAAGGTCGGTACCCTCTCCCCGCGGCGAGAGGATTGCCGTATAACGAGTGCCATACGCGTGTTTGGTAATAAAGGACCCACAATAAAAGCTGATGAAGACTCCTAAACGCATTGAACCCCTGATCGAGGACGGTCTGGTCGACGAGGTGCTGCGCCCACTCATGAGTGGTAAAGAAGCAGCTGTTTACGTGGTGCGCTGCGGCAACGAGTTACGTTGCGCCAAGGTTTACAAGGAGGCGAATAAACGAAGTTTTCGTCAGGCGTCCGAATACCAGGAAGGCCGCAAGGTCCGCAACAGCCGTCAGGCCCGGGCCATGGCCAAGGGCTCCAAGTTCGGCAAGAAAGAAACCGAAGACGCCTGGCAGAACGCTGAGGTAGCGGCGCTGTTTCGCCTGGCCGGTGCGGGTGTTCGCGTGCCCAAGCCGTACGACTTCCTCGAAGGCGTGCTGCTGATGGAGCTGGTGGCCGATGAATACGGCGACGCGGCGCCACGTTTGAACGACGTGACGCTGGAGCCGGACCAGGCCCGCGAATACCACGCCTTCCTGATTACCCAGATCGTGCTGATGTTGTGTACCGGCCTGGTGCACGGTGACCTTTCCGAGTTCAACGTGCTGCTGACGCCGACGGGCCCGGTGATCATCGACCTGCCTCAGGCGGTGGATGCAGCGGGCAACAACCACGCGTTCAGCATGCTGGAACGGGATGTGGGCAACATGGCTTCCTACTTCGGGCGCTTTGCCCCGGAATTGAAGAAGACCAAGTACGCCAAGGAGATGTGGGCGCTGTATGAAGCCGGCACTCTGCACCCGGCCAGTGTGTTGACCGGCGAGTTCGACGAACCGGAAGAGCTGGCTGACGTGGGCGGTGTTATCCGCGAGATCGAAGCGGCGCGGCTCGATGAAGAGCGTCGCCAGGCGATTCGCGCGGCAGACGATGCGCCACCGAGCAAAGCGTCGGAAGAGCCGCCACCGCCGCCYTGGATGCAGTGATYCAACGGCGAGTGGATATCCAAATGTGGGAGCGGGCTTGCTCGCGAAAGCGCTGGTTCAGTCAACTGATGTATTGACTGACACTCCGCATTCGCGAGCAAGCCCGCTCCCACATTAGGTTCCGTGCATGCCTGGTTAAACTTGCTCAGGTGCAACAACTGCCCGACGCCAACTCCTTGAGAATCGGGCAATCCGGCCGRTGATCGCCCTGGCAGTGTTCCACCAGGTCCTGCAACGTRTCGCGCAAYTGCCCCARCTCGMGGATCTTCTGGTTCAGCTCATCGATATGCTKGCGGGCCAGCGCCTTSASGTCGGCACTCGCRCGKCCCCGGTCCTGCCASAGSGTCAGYARCTTGCCGACTTCCTCCAGGGAAAACCCCAGGTCCCGCGAGCGCTTGATAAACGCCAGGGTGTGCAAGTCATCGGCGCCATAAATGCGGTAGCCGCTGTCGGTGCGATGGGCGGCTTTCAGCAAGCCGATGGACTCGTAGTAACGAATCATCTTCGCGCTCAGGCCGCTTTGGCGTGCTGCTTGGCCGATGTTCATGGACGCTCGTCCTCCAGGTCCTTGGGTTTCCAGGTTTTCAACAGCAGTGCGTTGCTTACCACGCTGACACTGGACAGGGCCATGGCCGCGCCAGCCATCACCGGGTTGAGCAGGCCGAACGCCGCCAGCGGAATGCCGATCAAGTTATACACAAAGGCCCAGAACAGATTCTGTCGAATTTTCGCATAGGTCTTGCGGCTTATTTCCAGGGCTGCCGGCACCAGCCGTGGGTCGCCGCGCATCAGGGTAATGCCTGCCGCGTGCATCGCCACGTCGGTGCCGCCGCCCATGGCGATGCCGATGTCGGCCGCGGCCAGGGCCGGTGCGTCGTTGATGCCGTCGCCGACCATTGCCACCACGCCGGTCTTTTTCAGCTCGGCGACGGTAGCCGCCTTGTCCGCAGGCAACACCTCGGCGTGCACGTCATCGATGCCCAGGGCTTCGGCGACCACGCGGGCGCTGCCACGGTTATCGCCGGTCAGCAGGTGGCTGCTGATATGCCGAGCCTTGAGTGCCTGTATCGCCTGCAGGGCGCCCGGTTTAAGCGTGTCACCGAAGGCAAACAAACCCAGCACGCGGGGCTGCGGGCCTTGCTCGATCAGCCAGGACAAGGTGCGGCCTTCGGCCTCCCACGCACTGGCCGAGTCGGCGAGATCACCGGTGCTCAAGCCGGTTTCTTCCAGCAGGCGACGGTTGCCCAGCGCCAGTTGCCGGCCATCTAGGGTGCCTGCAATGCCACGCCCGGTAAGGGACTGGCTGGCGCTGACATCCGCGACGTTCAAACCTTGTTCGGCACAGGCATCCAGCACCGCCTTGGCCAATGGGTGTTCACTGCCGCGCTGCAGCGCGCCGGCCTGTTGCAGCAGCGCCCCTTGATTGCCGTCAATGGCGGCCAGGTGCGCAATTTTTGGTGCGCCGGAGGTCAGGGTGCCGGTCTTGTCGAACACCACGGCGCTGACTTCATGGGCGCGCTCCAGGGCTTCGGCGTCCTTGATCAGGATGCCGTGGCGGGCGGCAACGCCGGTACCGGCCATGATGGCGGTAGGTGTGGCCAGGCCAAGGGCGCAAGGGCAGGCGATCACCAATACGGTCACCGCATTGATCAGCGCGACCTCCAGCGGTGCGCCATACAGCCACCAGCCGACCAGCGTGGCCAAGGCCAGCACCAGCACCACCGGCACGAACACCTGGCTGACTTTATCCACCAGTTTCTGGATCGGTGCCTTGGCGGCCTGGGCGTCTTCCACCAGGCGGATGATCCGCGCCAGCACGCTTTCCGCGCCGAGGGCCAGGGTACGCACCAGCAGCCGGCCTTCGCCGTTGATGGCGCCGCCGGTGACTGCGTCGCCAGGCTGCTTCGGCACCGGCAGGCTTTCACCGCTGATCAAGGCTTCGTCGGCGTGGCTTTGGCCTTCGACCACTTCGCCGTCCACCGGGAAGCGTTCGCCGGGTTTGACCAGCACCAGGTCATTCAGCTTGAGGGCGGTGATGGCGACGTCCTGCTCGCGGCCGTCGACCACCTGAATCGCCCGTTCCGGACGCAAGGCTTCCAGAGCGCGGATGGCACTGGCGGTCTGGCGCTTGGCGCGGCTTTCCAAATATTTGCCCAGCAGCACCAGGGCGATCACCACCGCCGAGGCTTCGAAATACAGGTGGGGCATTGTGCCGGCGGACGCCGTGAGCCATTCATAGATACTCAGGCCGTAACCGGCGCTGGTGCCGATGGCGACCAGCAGGTCCATATTGCCCGCTCCGGCGCGCACGGCTTTCCAGGCCGCGATATAGAAGCGCGCACCGAAGATGAATTGCACCGGGGTGGCCAGGGCAAATTGCACCCAGGCCGGGAGCATCCAGTGCAGCCCGAACGGTTGCACCAGCATCGGCAGCACCAACGGCGCGGCGAGCAGGATTGCCAGCAGCAGCGACCAGCGTTCATGGCTCAGGCGTTGTTCCTGGCTGGCCTGGGTGGCGGTTTCGCTTTGGGGCAGGGTGGCGGTGTAGCCGGCCTTGTCGACGGCGGCGATCAGGACGCCGGGGTCTATCTGGCCGAGCACTTCAATGTGGGCGCGTTCGTTGGCCAGGTTGACGCTGACACTTTGCACCCCGGGCACTTTGCCCAGTGCCCGTTCAACCCGCCCGGCGCAGCTGGCGCAGGTCATGCCGCTGATCGGCAGGTCGAAGGTGGTGGATCCGTTCATGGGCAGTACTCCAGGAGAGATTGCCCCTAGGATCAACCTTGACCTGTGGGGAAGGTCAAGGCG
>NZ_CP080030.1:764733-782233 GCF_019382755.1 Pseudomonas sp. Colony2
TTAGTATTCCAGTGCGGCCGGTTTCAGGTACATGCCGTCCGGACCTTGCGCGATACGCAACTTGCGCACGTCACCCGCCTTCAACGTGATGTTTTGCGCCGGTGGTGCGAGCATGCCCGGCAAGCAGCCCTGGGACTGGCCCGGCAACAATTTCAGGCGCAACGACACGTTTCCGGCCGGCAAGTTGAACGAGGTGGCTTGCTCCTGGAACAGCCGCCCGGCCAACTGGTCCTGGATGTACAAGCCAATCTCGCAGTTGGTCGGCACTTCCAGGCGCTCCCGGGAAATGATCAGCACCGCATAATCTTCATCTGCGCTGGCCGGTGGCACAGTAGCAAACAAGCCCATCAGGCTGACAAGGCCAAAAAATGACCAGCGCATGGCGAATTCTCCGAGGTTCACATCGTGGATAAGTGCAGCTTGGCCGAGGGCGCGAATGAATGCCAGCCCGGCCGATGTTTTCAGAACTTGACCTTGCCATCGTGGCAAGGTCAACACTGCGGGCAACCTCATTAAAGGAGTCATGTCATGCAAGTATTCAGCGTTGAAGGAATGACCTGCGGCCACTGTGTCCGCTCGGTAACCCAGGCGGTGCAGGATAAGGACCCGGCGGCCAGCGTGCGCGTCGACCTCGCGACAAAGGAAGTCGGCGTGGAAAGCAGCCTGCTGTCGCCGGCAGAGGTGATCAACCTGATCAGTGAAGAAGGCTACAGCGCCAAGCTCGCCTGACTTTTTGAATAGTTAGCGAGCTAACTTAATGTTCAAGGCACCCGAGCCCGGCTAGACTGTTGGGCTGCCGACTCACCTGGGTGCCTGATGAACCTTCGTATAATCCTGATCTTGGGGGCCTTGAGCGCGTTCGCGCCGCTGGCCATCGACTTCTACCTGCCGGGTTTCCCGGCCATGGCCGTGGCATTCGGCACCGACGAAAAACATATTCAGCTGACCTTGGCCGTGTACTTCACGGGCCTGGCGATCGGCCAGTTGATCTATGGACCGCTGGCAGACCGTTTTGGCCGGCGCGGGCCGCTGCTCAGCGGCGTCACCCTGTTTACCCTGGCCTCCTTCGCCTGTGCGTACGCGCCGTCCCTGGAATGGCTGATCGGCGCGCGTTTCGTCCAGGCCCTGGGCGGCTGCGCGGGCATGGTGATCTCGCGGGCGGTGGTCAGCGATAAATGCGACGCGGTGGGCTCGGCCAAGGTGTTTTCCCAACTGATGCTGGTCACCGGGCTGGCGCCGATCCTCGCGCCGCTGGCGGGCGGGGTGATGGTTGGCGTCTGGGGCTGGCAGTCGATCTTTCTGGCGCTCACGGCGTTCAGTGTGATGGCGGCCATTGCGGTAGCAGTCGGGCTGCCGGAAAGCTTCCCGGCCCATCAACCGCGCCAGCCGCTGTCAGGCGCACTGCGCCAGTACGGCCGGTTGCTGTCGGACCGGGTGTACCTGGGCTATGCCTTGACCGGCGGCATCTCGATTGCCGGTATGTTTGCCTACATCGCGGGCTCGCCCTTCGTCTTTATCAAGCTCTATGGCGTGCCCGCCGAGCACTATGGCTGGGTCTTCGGCTCCAACGCCGCCGGCTTTATCCTGGTGGCACAGGTCAATGCGCGCCTGCTGGCCTCGCGCGGGCCGGCGTTTCTGCTGTCGCGCACGGTGTGGGTTTACCTGGCGGCGGGTCTGTCGTTGCTGGCAATTACTGCGCTGCGTACGGACGCTTTGTGGCCACTGCTGGTACCGCTGTTTATCTGCATCGCCAGCCTGGGCTGCATTTTGCCCAATACCTCGGCCTGCGCCATGAGCGGGCAGGGCGCTCGGGCGGGCAGCGCGTCGGCGTTGCTCGGCTGCATTCAGTTTGGTGTGGCCGCAGGCGCAGCGTCGTTGGTCGGCGTGCTGCACGACGGCACGGCGATGCCGATGGCAATGGTCATCAGCTTGTGTGGCGTATTGGCCGTAACGTTCGCGATGCTGACCCGGCGCCTGCAGCGCCAACGGGCACTGCAAGCGGCGGACTGATCAGGATCAGCCAGCAGAGCGCTGCTGGCTTTCGGGGAATCGGTGAGGCGCCTGGATACGGGTTTGCAGGGTGTCGGCAAACGCGCGGGCCTCGGCCTCACTGCGGAAGGTAAAGGCGTTCTGGTCGAGACGGACCTGCCATTTGTTGCCTTCGGATCTTGCTAGCGCTTTTATCAGGATCTTCATTGCTGACTTCCTCACGTAAATTGCGTGGCAAAGGCGGCCAATATAAACCCGAATACGCTCACAAATATGACAAGGATCAAGTCTCTGACTAGCGGTGTCGTCCATTACTCACATGAATAACAGACGACACTGACAGAACCTTTCGTTAGAACCCTTCCAGCACGATCTTGCCCTTGGCCTTGCCGCTTTCCAGCAGTTCGTGGGCGCGGCGCAGGTTAGCCGCGTTGATCACGCCAAAGTGCTCGCCCACGGTGGTTTTCAGAGTACCGGCGTCGATCAGTTCGGCGACGCGATTGAGCAGGTTGTGCTGCTCGATCATGTCGCTGGTCTCGAACATCGAACGGGTGTACATGAACTCCCAATGCAGCGACAGGCTCTTGCGCTTGAGCTTGCTTACGTCCAATGCCTTGGGATCGACGATCAGCGCCAGTTTGCCCTGGGGAATCAGCGCTTCCACCAGTTGGTCCAGGTGCTGGTCGGTCTGGGTCAGGCTGGCGACGTAGTTCACCTGCGGATGGCCGGCTTTTTTCAGCTCTTCGCTCAACGGTTTGCTGTGGTCGATCACCAGGTCGGCGCCCAGGTCCTTGGCCCATGCCTGGGTTTCAGGACGGGAGGCGGTGCCGATGACTTTCAGGCCGGTGAGCTGTTTCGCCAGTTGGGTCAGGATCGATCCCACACCACCCGAAGCACCGACAATCAGCAGGCTCTGGCCTTCATCGGCCTTGCCTTCACGCACTTGCAGGCGTTCGAAGAGCAATTCCCAGGCGGTGATGGCGGTCAGCGGCAGTGCAGCAGCGTCGGCAAAACCCAGGGTTTTCGGCATATGGCCGACGATGCGCTCATCGACAGTGTGCAGTTCGCTGTTGCCGCCGGGGCGTACCAGGGAGCCGGCGTAGAACACCTTGTCGCCGACCTTGAACAGGCTGACTTCGCTGCCCACGGCCTTGACCACACCGGCCACGTCCCAGCCCAGCACTTTGGCCGCGCCGTTTTCCGGGGCGACGTTCTGGCGCACCTTGGTGTCCACCGGGTTCACCGAGATGGCTTTGACTTCCACCAGCAGGTCGCGGGGGCCGGCGACCGGTTCGGGCAGTTCGATGTCTTGCAGGGATTTTGGATCGTTGATCGGCAGTGCGGCGTAGTAGGCGATGGCTTTCATGATGGTTTCCAAAAAAGGGGGCGGTTGATCAGGCAATAAACTTCAGGCGCTTGAGTTCGAAATGCTCAAGCACGTCGGCAGCCTTGGTGCGGAAATTCTGGATATGCGCGCTCTGGTCGTGGTCGGCCAGCGCGGCGTCGTCACTCCAGCGTTCGAGCATGTAGAAGGTCTCGGGGTGTTGCAGGTCCTGGTGCAGGTCGTACTGCTGGCAGCCGGCTTCGATGCGGGTCGGTTCCAGCAGCTCGCGCAGCAGGGTTTCCAGGGTGGCCTGTTGGCCGGGTTTGGCGATCAGCGTGGCGATGACGTTAAAGGCAGCAGACATATTCGACTCCAGACACGTGATGAACGGGATGGACAGATGATTGGCTATTTCTCTGGAAGATAAAACCCGCTAAAAGAGCAGTCTCTTTCAATGCTTTTTTGATAATGGGCGGTCGGCGTGCTGCGTTTTGATGACTTGCAGTTGTTTGTGCGTGCGGCAGACCTGGGCAGCCTTTCGGCGGCAGCACGGGTGATGGACATGTCGGCGGCGGTGGCCAGCGCGGCGTTGAAGCGCATCGAGCAGCAGTTGGGCGCACGGTTGTTGGCGCGTTCCACCCGCAGCCTGCGCCTCACGGCCGAGGGCGAAGGCTTCCTGGAGTACGCCCGGGCCGCCTTGAGCAGCCTGGATGAAGGCCGGCGGTTGTTGGCCAGCGGCCAGGATCAGGTCAGCGGGGTGCTGCAACTCTCGGCGCCGTCGGACTTTGGCCGTAACCAGTTGTTGCCCTGGCTCGATGAGTTCCAGCGCGAATACCCCGACCTGAGCGTACGCCTGTTGTTGGGCGACCGGATTGCCGACCTGTTCCGCCAGCCGGTGGATATCGCCCTGCGCTACGGCGAACCCGAAGACTCCAGCCTGATCGCGTTGCCCATCGCCCCGGACAACTGCCGCGTGCTCTGCGCTGCTCCCAGCTATCTGGCGCGGCACGGCGAGCCGCGCCACCTGGAGCAACTGACCCAGCACAATTGCCTGCTGTACATGCTCGGCAGCCGGGTGCATGACCATTGGGGGTTTAACGATGGCAAGCGTGATGTCGGCCTGACGGTGACCGGTGACCGCTTCAGTGATGATGCCGATGTGGTGCGACGCTGGGCGGTGGCGGGGGTGGGTATCGCCTACAAGTCCTGGCTGGATGTCAGCTCGGATGTGCTGGCGGGGCGCCTGCGGCTGATCCTGCCGGAGCTGCGGGGCGAACGTACGCCGCTCAATCTGTTGTGTGCCCATCGCGCGCAACTGAGCAAGCCGATCAATCTTCTGCGGGAAATGCTCGTTGCCCGTTGTGCGACATTGACTGCGCAATTGCCGGAGCGATCAGCCTCTACACCATAACCCCGGGGATATCGGGAAATTTCCTTCAGCTTCTGTCCTTGGTTGCGCTGTAAGACGGCACGGAACCCGGCGTTTTCACGCTTATACTTTTCCGCCAGACGCAGCAGACAAATGATTCAACAGGGAGTGAATGAGCACATGGAACAGGCACCTTGCATCAGTCAGATCGCCACCTTGCTGGCCGACCCGAAACGCACCGCGATGGTGTGGGCATTGATGGACGGCTCGGCCAAACCCTCCGATGAGTTGGCGGCACTTGCCGGGCTGTCATCGGCCTCGGCGAATGCGCATCTGACGCGATTGACGGCCGGTGGCCTGCTGCGTGTCGAAGCCCGCAGCGGCAAACGCTTTTTCCGGGTGGCCGCCGCCGATGTGGGGGCCGCCGTGGATGCATTGGCCTGCACCACGATGGCCAGTGTCGCCCGCAGCACGCCCATTCATTCGCGGTCATTGACTGCGCCTGCGGCTTTACGGCGAGCGCGGCTGTGCCATGGTCACCTGGGGGGCGAGCTGGCAGCGGGTTTGTATCAACGGATGATGGCGGCCGGGTGGATCGAGCGCGCGGAACAGCGTACGGACGTGACGCCGTCAGGTGCGCGCAAACTCGCAGCGCTGGGGATTTTTACCCAGGCACTGGCTCAGCCGATCGTGTGCGATTGTTTTGATTGGAGCGAACAGCAGCCACACCTGGGCGGTGCGTTGGGGGCCGCGTTGTTGCAGTTGTGCCTGCAGTCGAACTGGGTCAGCGTGATCAATGAGTCCCAGGCGTTGCAGGTCAGTGAAGCCGGGCAACTGGAAATTGCCCGGCTCGCCAGACCGGTCGCTGATTAAGGCTTGACCAACCGTGAATCCAGGCTGTTTTGCGCCAGGCGCTTGGCCTGGTCCTGGGTCATGCCCAGCGAGGTGTACAGCGCATGGAAGTTCTCGGTGACATAACCGCCGAAGTACGCCGGATCGTCCGAGTTCACCGTCACTTTCACCCCACGCTCAAGCATGTCGAGGATGTTGTGCTGGGACATGTCGTCGAACACGCAGAGCTTGGTGTTGGACAACGGGCACACCGTCAGCGGGATCTGTTCGTCGATGATCCGCTGCATCAGGCGCTCGTCTTCAATGGCGCGTACGCCATGGTCGATACGCTGGATCTTCAGCAGGTCGATGGCTTCCCAGATGTACTCCGGCGGGCCTTCTTCACCGGCGTGGGCGACGGTCAGGAAACCTTCGTGACGGGCACGATCAAACACGCGCTGGAACTTGCTCGGTGGGTGGCCCATTTCCGAGCTGTCCAGGCCCACGGCAACAAACGCATCACGGAATGGCAGTGCCTGGTCGAGGGTTTTTTCGGCCTCTTCTTCGCTCAAGTGGCGCAGGAAGCTCAAGATCAAACCGCTGGTGATGCCCAGTTGTTGCTCGCCGTCTTTCAAGGCGGCGGCAATGCCGTTGAGCACCACTTCGAACGGTACGCCACGGTCGGTGTGGGTCTGTGGGTCGAAGAACGGTTCGGTGTGGATCACGTTCTGCGCCTTGCAGCGCAGCAGGTAGGCCCAGGTCAGGTCGTAGAAATCCTGGGAAGTGCGCAGTACATCGGCGCCCTTGTAGTAGAGGTCGAGAAACTCTTGCAGGTTGTTGAAGGCGTAGGCCTTGCGCAGGGTTTCGACGTCGTTCCACGGCAGCGCGATCTTGTTGCGTTCGGCCAGGGCGAACAGCAGCTCAGGCTCCAGCGAGCCTTCCAGGTGCAGGTGCAATTCAGCCTTGGGCAGGGCGTTGAGCCAATCGTACATTTATAAATTCTCATCAGGTGCAATGGCGGCATTCTACAGGCGCACGCCGAAATAATCGGCAAAACCTGACCAAGCGGTGAGCATCCACAGGCACCGTGCAAGCAGTGCATGAACTAAGGTGTAACGAAACGTTAGCGGCGCGGTGCAGTCTGTACCCCATCAATGACGGATTCGCCGCGTTCAAAAGGCCTGCAATGCTCACATCTATCAAGCAAGAAAAATTCATGCTGCTGGCGCTGATTGCCGCCATCGCTGCCTACCCGCTGGAGCACTGGATGCTGCACAGCGGGCAGATGGTGGCGCTGTTGGCTGGCATAGCGCTGATCGGCTTTATCGTCGTGGCCTCGATGCGCGTGGCCCATCACGCCGAGCAACTGGCGGAAAAGGTCGGCGACCCCTACGGCACCATGATCCTGACCCTCGCCGCCGTGCTGGTGGAAGTGGTGATCCTGGCGATCATGATGAGCAACGAGCCCTCGCCGACCCTGGTGCGCGACACCATTTATTCGGCGGTGATGCTCGACATCAACGGCATCCTCGGCCTGGCTGCACTGATGGGCGGCATCAAGCATGGTGAACAGTCCTACAACGACGATTCGGCGCGCACCTACAGCGTGATGATCCTTACCGCCATGGGTGTGTCGATGGTGGTGCCGGAATTTATCCCCGAGGCCGACTGGAAAATTTACTCGGCCTTCACCATCGGCGCGATGGTAGTGCTCTACACGTTGTTCCTGCGGATGCAGGTGGGGCCCCACAGTTATTTCTTCAGCTACAGCTACCCGGAAAAACGCCGCAAGAAACAGCCGGAAGAAGAGTCGCCGCCGATCAACCTGGCGTTTTCCATCGGGACGTTGGTGTTTGGCGTGATCGTGATTGGCGCGTTGGCCGAGGTGATGTCCAAGACCCTCGACCTAGGCCTGGAAGGCACGGGGGCTCCACCGGTAATCACGGCGATCATCGTGGCCGCGATTTCCGCCGCCCCGGAGATTTTGACCGCGTTGCGCGCAGCGCTGGCCAACCGCATGCAGTCGGTGGTGAACATCGCGCTGGGGGCTTCTCTGTCGACGGTGATTTTGACCGTGCCGGTGATGGAAGCCATGGCCTTGTACACCGGTCAGCCGTTTCAGATGGCGATGACGCCGGTGCAGACCGTGATGGTGTTTATCACGTTGATTGTCAGCGCGATCAACCTCAACGATGGCGAAACCAACGCCATCGAAGGGATGACCCATTTTGTGTTGTTTGCGACGTTTATCATGCTGTCGCTGCTTGGACTGTAACCAATCCTGAAAACACCGCAGAAATAATTGTGGAAACCGGGCTTGTGTGGGAGCGGGCTTGCTCGCGAATACGGAGTGTCAGTCGCCAGATATGTTGACTGACCCAACGCATTCGCGAGCAAGCCCGCTCCCACATTTGAAAAGTGTTTCTTCAGTTAAGTCCGGTTGATCAGTTCCCGTGCCGCCTGGCTGTGATCGGCAATCAAGCCTTTCAGGTCCAGGCCCTCGACCTGCCCGTCGATCACCCGCCATTTGCCGCCGACCATCACCCGGTCCGCTCGGTCGGCGCCACACAGCAGCAGCGCCGAGATCGGGTCATGGCTGCCGGAGAAGCGCAGTTCATCGAGCTTGAACAACGCCAGGTCGGCCTGTTTGCCTACGGCCAGTTCGCCGATGTCGCTGCGACCGAGTAACTGCGCCGAACCTTTTGTCGCCCAACCCAACACCAGTTCCGGGGTGATCTTCTCTGCCCCGTAACGCAGGCGCTGGATGTACAGGGCCTGGCGCGTTTCGAGGATCATGTTCGACGCATCATTGGACGCCGAACCGTCCACCCCCAGGCCAATCGGTGCGCCGGCGGCCAGCAGGTCCAGCGTTGGGCATATCCCGGAAGCCAGGCGCATGTTCGAGCTCGGGCAATGGCAGATGCCGGTACCGGCAGCTCCGAGGCGTGCGATTTCTTCAGGGTTGAAGTGAATCCCGTGGGCCAGCCACGTGCGCGGGCCTAGCCAGCCGACGCTGTCGAGGTAATCCACGGTGCGCAGGCCGAAACGCTGCAGGCAGAAGTCTTCTTCGTCGAGGGTTTCCGCCAGGTGGGTATGCAGGCGCACGTCGAGGTGGTTGGCCAGCTCGGCGCTGGCTTCCATGATTTCCGGGGTGACGGAAAACGGCGAGCAGGGCGCCAGGGCGATCTGGATTT
Organism: Pseudomonas sp. Colony2; assembly: GCF_019382755.1. NCBI lineage: Bacteria > Pseudomonadati > Pseudomonadota > Gammaproteobacteria > Pseudomonadales > Pseudomonadaceae > Pseudomonas > Pseudomonas sp. Colony2. The sequence continues at coordinate 773,441 of NZ_CP080030.1, forward strand.
GTGCGCCGTCACCGCGCTCGTGGTACTGGCGGATCAGGCGGCGGCTGTCTTCCAGAATCACTTCGCCTTGCTGCACGGTTTGTTGCGGTGGCAGCCCGCCGTCGGCCTCGCCCAGGCTCATGGAGCCGCGGGTGAGCATGGCGCGCATTCCCAGTTCGCGCACGCTGTCGACCTGCACGTCGATCGCCTGTTCCAGGCCGTCCGGGAACAGGTAGTGGTGGTCTGCCGCCGTGGTGCAGCCCGAGAGCAGCAGTTCGGCCAGGGCCACTTTGCTCGCCAGCGCGAGTTTTTCCGGGGTGAGTCGGGCCCAGACCGGATACAGGGTTTTCAGCCAGGGAAACAGCGGCTGGTTGACCACCGGCGCCCAGGCGCGGGTCAGGGTTTGATAGAAGTGATGGTGGGTGTTGATCAGCCCCGGAAGCACCACATGCTCGCGGGCATCAAAGACTTGCCCACAGGGCACGGAGGGTTCTTGGCCCCAGCCCAGCACTTCGGTGATCACACCGTCTTGCAGCACCAGGCCGCCACGGGCGTCGAGGCCATTGGCAGTGAAAATCGCGAGGGGGTTTTTTAACCAGATACGGGTCGCAGGCATTGGCCGGCTCCTCTGAATGATGGGTTCAGGTTTGCCAGCTCAGTGTTGCCCTGTCTGCTGATCCAGGGTCGCCGGGGAGGGCGAGGTGCGCAGTTTACGTGTGGATCGTTATCGACGGCAATCGGCCGATAACGATCCCGGTTTTTTACCAGGCGATGGTGTCGCCCTTGTAGTCCACAAAGTGATGGCCGCCCTTGCCGGTGTAGGCATTCACCTGGTCAACCAGGCCGCGCACGCTGGTGGGCACGTCGATGTGGGCGTTTTCGCCACCCATGTCGGTTTTCACCCAGCCCGGGTGCAACGACAGAACGGTCAGTTTCTGATCGCCCAATTGGGTGACGAAGCTGTTGGTCATGGAGTTGAGGGCGGCCTTGCTGGCCTTGTACAGCGCCAGATCCGAGCCGTCGGGAATGGTGACACTGCCCAGGATCGAACTCATGAAGGCCAGCACGCCGGTGCCTGGGCGGATCTGCCCGACAAAACGCTGGGCCAGGTTGATCGGCGCCACGGCGTTGGTGAAAAACAGTTGGCCGACTTCAGCCAGGGTGGCGTGGCCCGGTTCCTGGTTGGCCGGGCCTTTGACACCTGCGTTGACGAACAGCAGGTCGAAGGTTTTTTCCTTGAGGCGCTGGCTGAGGGCGATTACCGCCTGCTGGTCATCCATGTCGAGCTTTTCGATCTGCACATCGCCCAAGGCCTTCAAGGCATCGGCCTTTTGCGGGTCGCGCACGGTGGCGGTCACGTCCCAGCCGTCCGCCAGCAGTTGCTTGGCCAGGCCAAGGCCTAGGCCCCGGGAGGCGCCGATAATCAGTGCGGTTTTTGAAGTGGACATGAATGGCTTCCTTTGACGGTGGAGGTTCACGGGTTCAGTGGACAACGCTGGCCGAGCCTTTGCTGCAACTCCTGGCGCAGTTGGTCGAGTTCGGCGATGCGGGTTTCGATCAGGTTGAGCTTGTCTTGCAGGAGCTGGGTCACGGCGCTGTCGGGGTCTGGAGCTTGCCATAATGCGCCGACGCTGTTGCCGATCTCACCCAGGCTGAAGCCCAGGCGCTGGGCGGTCTTGATGTACAGCACCAGTTGCACCATGTCGGCGGGGTAGTCACGGTAACCGTTGGCACTGCGTTGCGCGGCAATCAGCCCGCGTTGCTCGTAGAAACGCAGGGTGTCGCGACTGACCTGGCTGGCCTGGGCTAATTCGCCGATACGCATGTAGAGGGCTCAAGGGGGCTTGACCCTGGAGCATACTCCAGGCTTTAGCCTGCTGGCTTCTTGAATTTAAGGAGCTTACGGCTATGTGGACCGCACACCAATACCGTCGACTGGTTCGGGCCAGCGGTTGGTACGACCTGATCGTCACCGCCGCACTGGTCACACCCTGGACGTTTGTCCTGCTGCATAACGCCCTGGTGGCGTTGAACCTGCCCGGCGAGCTGCCGCCGTTCGCGCCTGTGCATATGTTGATGGCGAACCTGATGGGCTCGATTGTCTGCGTGTGGTCGGTGCTACGAATCCGCGACCCACAAGCGATCTTTGGCCGCTACGACGCCGCCGGCCGAGTGCTGTTTGCCACCTGGCAGATCTACGCGCTGGCCCATGGTGCCAGTACTGTATTGGTGATTGTCGTGGTCTTTGAAGTGCTGTGGGCGGTGGCTCAGTTGATACCGGTGCGCCGAGTAACAAATTGATCAAAAAATGCTCAGTTGTGCCGGAACGTTGCAGGCTCTGCTGCGGGGTCACTCTTGCACGGGTTATCCACAGGTTGCTCCACAGTAATTGTGCGCAAGCGTGACCAGTGGATATAAGCGCTGTGGCCCTTTGTTCTAAAGGACATAACCCGCCTAACTGACTGTTTTTGAGCTGGATTAATACTTTCGTGCAGTGCCTTGAACAAAAACTGTACAACCGCCTGAAACCCTGATGACAGAAGGGTTACAGGCGAGTGTGCTCAGGTTATCCACAGGCAGGTGCACAGTAGATGTGGGCAGTTTCTGCGCTCCAGCAGAATGCGCCCGCGACTCAGGTCGGCGAGCTGCGCTTGCAGGGTGTCGATATGTGCCTCGCCGAGGGCCAACTGCAGGTCGACGCCATTGGCGGTGAAGGTTTCTTCCATCACCAGCCCACCCAGTTCGGCCACTCGCAGCTTCACCAACTGCAGCTCGGCAAAACCACAGGAGCAACTCAGCGGCACTCGTTTGATCAGCTCGACGCGTTCGGCGGCTTGCAGGCATTTGTTCGCGCCGCCGCCATAGGCGCGGGCCAGGCCGCCGGTGCCCAGTTGGATGCCGCCGTACCAGCGGATCACCAGCACCACGACCTGGTCGCAATCCTGCGCTTCGATCGCGGCCAGGATCGGGCGCCCGGCCGTGCCGCCGGGTTCGCCGTCGTCGTTGCTGCGGTATTGATCGCCGAGTTTCCAGGCCCAGCAGTTGTGCGTGGCGTTCAGGTCGCTGTGCTGGTCGATGAAGGCCTGGGCGTCCTGGGGGCTGCTGATCGGGGCGGCGAGGGTAATGAAGCGGCTTTTGCGAATTTCTTCGCGAAACTCGCAAAGGCCGGTAAGCGTGAAAGGCATGGGTAACTTCGTTTAGAGGGCCGGCTTGATGCCACAGCCTTTGAGAATGATGTGAATCAGGTTGGTGCCGGCGTCTTCCATGTCCTGCTTGGTCAGCTTGGTGCGCCCGGTCACGCGGCAGATCTGGGTGGCAAAGTCGGCGTAATGCTGGGTGCTGCCCCACAGCAGGAAGATCAGGTGCACCGGGTCGATAGGGTCCATCTTGCCGGCGTCGATCCAGGCCTGGAATACCGCCGCACGGCCGCTGAACCAGGCGCGGTAGTCCTGGCTGAAATATTCGGTCAGGCACTCACCGCCGCTGATGATCTCCATCGCGAAGATCCGCGAGGCTTGTGGCTGGCGCCGGGAGAATTCCATCTTGGTGCGGATATAGCGGGTCAGGGCGGCCGCCGGGTCATCCTCGGCGGTCAGGGTGTTGAAGGTGCTGTCCCACAATTCGAGGATGTTGCTGAGCACCGCGATGTACAGGCCCAGCTTGTTGGTGAAGTAGTAGTGCAAGTTGGCTTTCGGCAACCCGGCACTCGCCGCGATGGTGTTCATGCTGGTGCCTTTGTAGCCATGACGGGCGAACTCGTCTTCGGCGGCCTGCAAAATCGCTTGTTCGTTCTTTTGGCGAATGCGGCTTGCAGGTTTTCCGGCGTGGTTGCTGTGGGCAGGAACTTCGAGGCTCATGGAGGTTTCCGTGCAGATCGATGAAGGCGACGTGTGCACAGATAACCCACCCTCAAGCCCCAGACAAGTCCCGATACGATAAAACCCTTAAAGCGGCTCCAGAGTGTCGCTTTCCAGGGTCCGGTTTGCGGCATCCACGGGAGCCTTGGCTTCAGGTAGCAGCAGGCACAATACGATGGCGGTCAGGCCGCCGCTGGTGATGGCCGAGTCGAACAGGTTCTGCACCAGGGTTGGCATCAGGTGCAGCAGGTTCGGTTGCGCCGCGATCCCCAGGCCGACGCCGAACGAGGTGGCGATGATCAGCATGCTGCGCCGATCCAGCGGGGCCTGGGCGAGAATGCGCACGCCGGCCGCCGCTACGCTGCCGAACATCACCAGGGTTGCGCCGCCCAGCACCGGCTTGGGGATTTGCTGCAGCACCGCACCAATCAACGGAAACAGCCCGAGGCAAAACAGTACCGCGCCGATGTACAAGCCGACGTAACGGCTGGCCACGCCGGTCAGCTGGATCACGCCGTTGTTCTGGGCGAATGTGGTGTTGGGAAAGGCACTGAAGGTGGCGGCGATCATGCAACTGATGCCATCTCCCAGTACGCCACCCTTGAGTCGGCTTATATAGGACGGGCCGCTGATGGGCTGGCGGGCGATCATGCAATTGGCAGTGAGGTCGCCGACGGTTTCGATGGTGCTGATCAGATAAATCAGTGCTACCGGCAGGAAAGCGCTCCAATCGAAATTGAAACCGAAGTGGAACGGTGTAGGCAGGCTGATCAATGGCAAGTCAGGCAAGGCTTGGGGCACCAACTTGCCGCTGAACCAGGCGGCGAGGCTGCCCAGTGCGAGGCCGATGATAATGGCGGAGAGCCGTATCCATGGCGTGTTCGAGCGGTTCAGCAGGATGATGGTCAGTACCACGAACAGGCCGAGTGCCAGGTTGGTTGGCGCGCCGAAGTCCGGGGCATTGAAGCCGCCTCCAAGGTCAGTGATGCCGACCTTGATCAGGCTGATGCCGATCAGTGTGATGACGATGCCGGTCACCAGCGGCGTGATTACCCTTTTGAGCTGACCGATGAAACGGCTCAACACGACCTGCACTGCGGCGCCGAAGAAGCAGATACCGAAAATCATCGCCAGGATGTCTTCCGGGCTGCCGCCGCGTTGCTTGACCAGAAACCCGGCCGACAATACGGCGCCGAGAAACGCGAAGCTGGTGCCCTGCAGGCAGATCATCCCGGCGCCAATGCCAAACGGCCTGCGCGCCTGGATGAAGGTGCCCACACCGGAAACCATCAATGCCATGCTGATCAGGTAGGGCAGGTGGGCGGTCAGGCCCAGGGTAGAGCCGATGATCAGCGGCGGGGTGATGATGCCGACGAAGGCAGCCAACACATGCTGCAACGCGGCAAGCAATGCAGGCAAAGGTTTGGGCCTATCGTTGAGGCCGTAGATCAGGTCGCTGGAGGTGTTGGATTCTGGCGGCATGGCGGGGAACTCATGGCTGACGGTTCGAGATCCCCTTGTCTTGCAAAAAGCTGTCCAGTTGCTCAGGTTTTTCTGTAAGGCCCGTGTTAGCGCGTTGCGGCCAGACTTTCGAGGAAGCTTTCCAGCACCAAATGAGGGCGACGGCCCTTGCGCGTGACCGAAGCGAGGCTCAAATCGTAAAAACGTGTTGCCAGTTTCAGCGCGCGCAGTCGGCCTTGTTGTACCCACAGGCTGGCGTAGTGGTCGGGCAGGTAGCCGATGTAGCGGCCGGTGAGGATCAGGAAGGCCATGCCCTCGCGGTCCGAGGCGCTGGCGGTGCAATTGAGTGCCTGGTAGTGCGCCTGGATATCCGCGGGCAGGCGGAAGGTTGGGGCGATGGCGTCCTGGCTATTGACGCGGTCGTCGTCCAGTTGCTTGTCGTCGGCGTAAAACAGCGGGTGGCCCACTGCGCAATAGAGCAGCGAGCGTTCGCTGTACAGCGGCTGGTATTCAAGTCCCGACAAGGCGCTGGCCTGGGGGACTACACCGACATGCAGGCGACCGTCGAGCACCCCTTGTTCGACTTCATTGGGGGCGATCATGCGGATCTGGATCTGTACGTCCGGGCCGCGTTCCTTCAACTGTGCCAGGGCGTGGGTGATGCGCATGTGGGGCAGGGTGACCAGGTTGTCGGTCAGGCCGATGATCAGTTCGCCGCGCAAGTGTTGGTGCAGGCCGTTGACCTCGGTGCGAAAACTTTCCAGGGCGCTGAGCAGCTGCAACGCCGACTGGTACACCTCGCGTCCTTCTTCGGTCAGGGAAAAACCCGCCCGCCCGCGTTGGCACAGGCGCAGGCCAAGGCGCTGTTCAAGATCACTCATTTGCTGGCTGATGGCCGAGCGGCCAATCCCCAGTACGGTTTCCGCCGCCGAGAAGCCACCGCACTCCACCACGCTGCGAAAGATGCGCAACAGGCGGATATCGAAGTCGCTGACTTGGGCCAGAGGGTCGGGTCGACGGCTGCTCATAGTTTAGTGAAGGCCTGACTGAAGGTTAGAAGAGTTGGATTTCACCGACTTTATCCCCGTGGCAATTTAGCTGCAACAACGCTTTTCAATCCCGACTCTGCCTTTTGCCTTGCGAGGTTTTGCTCATGAACATGCCCGAAAACGCTCCGTCCACCCTGGCCAGCCAACTGAAGCTGGACGCGCACTGGATGCCGTACACCGCCAACCGCAACTTTCATCGTGACCCACGCCTGATCGTGGCAGCCGAAGGCAGCTGGTTGACCGATGACAAGGGGCGCAAGGTGTATGACTCGCTGTCGGGTCTGTGGACCTGCGGCGCCGGGCACACCCGCAAGGAAATCCAGGAAGCGGTCTCCAAGCAACTGGGTACGTTGGACTACTCGCCGGGCTTCCAATACGGTCATCCGTTGTCGTTCCAGCTGGCAGAAAAGATTACCGACCTGACCCCGGGCAACCTGAACCATGTGTTCTTCACCGACTCCGGCTCCGAGTGTGCCGATACCGCGGTGAAGATGGTGCGTGCGTACTGGCGCCTGAAAGGCCAGGCGACCAAGACCAAGATGATCGGCCGTGCCCGTGGTTATCACGGCGTGAACATCGCCGGCACCAGCCTGGGCGGCGTGAACGGTAACCGTAAGATTTTTGGTCAGGGGCTGATGGATGTTGACCATCTGCCTCACACCCTGCTGGCGAGCAACGCGTTCTCCCGTGGCATGCCGGAGCTGGGCGGGATTGCCTTGGCGGACGAGCTGCTCAAGCTGATCGAGTTGCACGATGCGTCGAACATCGCCGCGGTGTTTGTTGAGCCGATGGCGGGCTCTGCCGGCGTGCTGGTTCCGCCGCAGGGTTACCTGAAGCGTCTGCGTGAGATCTGCGATCAGCACAACATCCTGTTGGTGTTCGACGAAGTGATCACCGGCTTCGGTCGTACCGGTTCGATGTTTGGTGCTGACAGCTTCGGCGTGACCCCGGACCTGATGTGCATTGCCAAGCAAGTCACCAACGGCGCGATCCCGATGGGCGCGGTGATTGCCAGCACCGAGATTTATCAGACTTTCATGAATCAGGCGACGCCTGAGTACGCGGTGGAGTTCCCGCACGGCTACACCTACTCGGCCCACCCGGTTGCCTGCGCGGCTGGTTTGGCGGCACTCGACCTGCTGCAGAAGGAAAACCTGGTGCAGAGCGTGGCCGAAGTCGCACCGCATTTCGAGAATGCGCTGCACGGCCTGAAGGGCAGCAAGAACGTGATCGACATTCGTAACTATGGCCTGGCCGGTGCGATCCAGATTGCCCCGCGTGATGGTGATGCCATCGTGCGTCCGTTCGAAGCGGGCATGGCCTTGTGGAAAGCCGGCTTCTACGTGCGCTTTGGCGGCGACACCCTGCAGTTCGGCCCAACCTTCAACAGCAAGCCGCAGGACCTGGATCGCTTGTTCGATGCGGTCGGCGAAGTGCTGAACAAGATCGACTGATTTCTCCTTCTATATAGAACAACTTTTCAGGAGCCCTGCATGAGCCTCATCCAGCATTTGATCAACGGCCAATTGGTCACCGAAAACGGTCGCACTGCCGACGTGTACAACCCGTCGACCGGCCAGGTGATTCACCAGGTGCCGTTGGCCAGCCGTGAAACCATTCAAAGCGCCATCGATTCGGCCAAGGCAGCTTTCCCGGCCTGGCGTAACACGCCACCGGCCAAGCGTGCCCAGGTGATGTTTCGTTTCAAGCAATTGCTTGAGCAGAACGAAGCGCGTATCTCCCAGCTGATCAGCGAAGAGCATGGCAAGACCCTGGAAGATGCGGCCGGTGAGCTCAAGCGCGGGATCGAGAACGTGGAGTACGCGTGCTCGGCGCCGGAAATCCTCAAGGGCGAGTACAGCCGTAACGTTGGCCCGAATATCGATGCCTGGTCTGACTTCCAGCCGTTGGGTGTGGTGGCCGGTATTACGCCGTTCAACTTCCCGGCGATGGTGCCGTTGTGGATGTATCCGCTGGCGATCGTCTGTGGTAACTGCTTCATCCTCAAGCCGTCGGAGCGTGATCCAAGCTCGACGCTGCTGATTGCACAGTTGTTGCAGGAAGCTGGCTTGCCTAAAGGCGTGCTGAGTGTGGTGCATGGCGATAAAGGCGCGGTGGATGCGCTGATCGAAGCGCCGGAAGTCAAGGCGTTGAGCTTTGTCGGCTCGACGCCGATCGCCGAGTACATCTATTCCGAAGCCACCAAGCGCGGCAAGCGTGTACAGGCGTTGGGCGGGGCGAAGAACCATGCGGTGCTGATGCCGGATGCGGATCTCGATAACGCTGTCAGTGCCTTGATGGGCGCGGCGTATGGTTCGTGCGGTGAGCGTTGCATGGCGATCTCTGTTGCCGTGTGTGTCGGCGACCAGGTGGCTGACGCATTGGTCGCCAAGCTGGTGCCGCAGATCAAGGCGCTGAAGATTGGTGCGGGCACCACGTGTGGATTG
>NZ_CP080030.1:786313-787167 GCF_019382755.1 Pseudomonas sp. Colony2
GGGGTCATCCCGACTTACCAAACCGATGCAAACTCCGAATACCTACAAGTGCCGAGCATGGGAGACACACGGCGGGTGCTAACGTCCGTCGTGAAAAGGGAAACAACCCAGACCGTCAGCTAAGGTCCCAAAGTTATGGTTAAGTGGGAAACGATGTGGGAAGGCTTAGACAGCTAGGAGGTTGGCTTAGAAGCAGCCACCCTTTAAAGAAAGCGTAATAGCTCACTAGTCGAGTCGGCCTGCGCGGAAGATGTAACGGGGCTCAAACCATACACCGAAGCTACGGGTATCACCTTCGGGTGATGCGGTAGAGGAGCGTTCTGTAAGCCTGTGAAGGTGAGTTGAGAAGCTTGCTGGAGGTATCAGAAGTGCGAATGCTGACATGAGTAACGATAATGGGTGTGAAAAACACCCACGCCGAAAGACCAAGGTTTCCTGCGCAACGTTAATCGACGCAGGGTTAGTCGGTCCCTAAGGCGAGGCTGAAAAGCGTAGTCGATGGAAAACAGGTTAATATTCCTGTACTTCTGGTTATTGCGATGGAGGGACGGAGAAGGCTAGGCCAGCTTGGCGTTGGTTGTCCAAGTTTAAGGTGGTAGGCTGGAATCTTAGGTAAATCCGGGATTCTAAGGCCGAGAGCTGATGACGAGTTATCTTTTAGATGACGAAGTGGTTGATGCCATGCTTCCAAGAAAAGCTTCTAAGCTTCAGGTAACCAGGAACCGTACCCCAAACCGACACAGGTGGTTGGGTAGAGAATACCAAGGCGCTTGAGAGAACTCGGGTGAAGGAACTAGGCAAAATGGCACCGTAACTTCGGGAGAAGGTGCGCCGGTGAGGGTGAAGGACTTGCT
>NZ_CP080030.1:787956-804052 GCF_019382755.1 Pseudomonas sp. Colony2
GGCTGAAGCCGGTCCCAAGGGTATGGCTGTTCGCCATTTAAAGTGGTACGCGAGCTGGGTTTAGAACGTCGTGAGACAGTTCGGTCCCTATCTGCCGTGGACGTTTGAGATTTGAGAGGGGCTGCTCCTAGTACGAGAGGACCGGAGTGGACGAACCTCTGGTGTTCCGGTTGTCACGCCAGTGGCATTGCCGGGTAGCTATGTTCGGAATAGATAACCGCTGAAAGCATCTAAGCGGGAAACTAGCCTCAAGATGAGATCTCACTGGAACCTTGAGTTCCCTGAAGGGCCGTCGAAGACTACGACGTTGATAGGTTGGGTGTGTAAGCGCTGTGAGGCGTTGAGCTAACCAATACTAATTGCCCGTGAGGCTTGACCATATAACACCCAAGCAATTTGCGTCGAAGAGACCAGATTGCGGTGTGTGAAGACGAAACGAACCGAAAGTTCGAGATCTTACAAACACCTAGCTATCACATACCCAATTTGCTGAAGCGAGGCCAGCTGGCCACGACTCAGTACCCGAATTTCTTGACGACCATAGAGCATTGGAACCACCTGATCCCATCCCGAACTCAGCAGTGAAACGATGCATCGCCGATGGTAGTGTGGGGTTTCCCCATGTGAGAGTAGGTCATCGTCAAGATTAAATTCCAGAACCCCTGATTGCTTACGCAGTCAGGGGTTTTGTTTTGCGCGGTCGGAAAGTATGGCGAGCGTCTCCAAGTGTTCCTCACTTGCAGCCTACGATTGTCTTCAATGCTAAAGTCCATCCCTCGATTTTGCTTTTCCCAAGGAAGCCGTTATGCCGGATGCGACGTCCCTCAGTGCTGGATTCATGGTGGTTCACGGCAACCGCCTGGATGAGCTGCGCAGCCTGGTTGTCAGCTGGATGCGCCGTTACCCGCTGGCTCCCCTGGAAAACGAAATCGCCCTGGTACAAAGCAACGGCATTGCCCAGTGGCTGAAACTGGCGCTGGCTGAAGACCCTGAAGACGACGACATGGGCGGTTGCGGCATCGCTGCCGCTATTGATGTGCAGCTTCCCGGTAGCTTCATGTGGCAGCTCTATCGCATGGTCCTGGGCAAAGACGAAATCCCGCCCAAGTCCCTGCTGGATAAAGCCCCACTGACCTGGCGTCTCATGCGCCTGTTGCCGGAGCTGATCGATCAGCCCCATTTCGAACCCCTGCAACGCTTCCTGACCCACGATACGGATCTGCGCAAACGCTACCAACTCGCGGAACGCCTCGCCGACCTGTTCGACCAATACCAGGTCTACCGTGCCGACTGGCTGGAAGATTGGGCTGCCGGTCGCCATCAACTGCGCAATGGCCGTGGCGAATCCAAACCCTTGAGCCCGGCCAACTGCTGGCAAGCCGAACTGTGGCGCGCCCTGCTGTTGGACGTAGGAGAGGAGGGCATGGCTCAAAGTCGCGCCGGAGTTCACCAACGCTTTATCGAGCGCATCAATAGCCTGGAGCAGGCACCGATAGGCCTGCCCTCCCGCGTGATCGTCTTCGGCATTTCCTCCTTGCCAGCCCAAGCGCTGGAAGCCCTTGCCGGCCTCGCCCGTTTCAGCCAGGTGCTGCTGTGTGTGCACAACCCTTGTCGCCATCACTGGTCCGACATCGTCGCCGACAAAGACCTGCTCCGAAACGAATACAAGCGCCAGGCACGCAAGGCCGGAATGCCGGTCACCATCGACCCGCAAACCCTGCATCAGCACGCCCACCCGCTGCTCGCTGCCTGGGGTAAGCAAGGTCGCGACTACATCAACCTGTTGGACAGCTACGACGACCCCAACAGTTACCGCTCGGCATTCCGTGACGGTCGTATCGACCTGTTCAGCGAGAGCGAGCCCACCACCTTGCTCAACCAACTCCAGGACGACATCCTCGAACTGCGCCCCCTCAACGAAACCCGTGAACTCTGGCCAAGCGTCGACCTGGCGCGCGACACTTCCATTCGCTTCCACATCGCCCACAGTGCCCAACGCGAAGTTGAAGTTCTTCACGACCAGTTACTGCAGCGCTTCAGCGCCGACCCCACGCTGCGCCCACGGGACATCATCGTCATGGTCCCCGACGTCGACAGCTACGCGCCGCATATTCGCGCCGTATTCGGCCAGCTTGAAAGAAGCGACCTACGCTTCATTCCGTTCACGCTTACAGACCAGGGTCAGCGCGGTCGCGATCCATTACTGATCGCCGTCGAACACCTGCTCAAGCTCCCGGACAGCCGCTTTCCGGTCAGCGAAATCCTCGACCTGCTCGACGTCCCGGCCCTGCGGGAACGCTTCGCCATCAAGGAGCGCGACCTGCCGACCCTGCACCGCTGGATCGAAGGCGCCGGTATCCGTTGGGGCCTCAACGCCGAACAACGCGCCGGCCTCGGCTTACCCCAGGAGCTGGAGCAAAACAGCTGGCGGTTCGGCCTGCGTCGCATGCTCCTGGGCTACGCCGTCGGTACGGGCTCTGCTTGCGACGGCATCGAGCCGTACGATGAAATCGGCGGCCTCGATGCTGCCTTGATCGGCCCGCTGGTCGCACTGCTCGATGCGCTGCACGATGCCCACCAGGCACTTTCGCAACCTGCCGCGCCGACAGAGTGGGGCGAGCGCCTGCAAAACCTGATGCAGTTGTTTTTCCTCCCGAGCAACGAGCACGACGACTACCTGTTGGGTCAACTCGAGCAACTGAGAGAGACCTGGCTGGAGACCTGCGAGTCCGTCAGCCTGCACGACGAGTTACCCCTCACCGTAGTCCGCGAGGCCTGGCTGGCAGGCCTCGACCAAGGCCGACTGTCCCAGCGCTTCCTTGCGGGAGCTGTCAATTTTTGTACCCTGATGCCTATGCGTGCAATCCCATTCAAGCTGGTTTGCCTACTCGGCATGAACGATGGCGACTACCCACGCGCGCAACCGCCGCTGGACTTCGACCTGATGGGCAGCGACTACCGCCCAGGCGATCGGTCACGTCGCGAAGACGACCGCTACCTGTTGCTCGAAGCCCTGCTCTCCGCCCGCGACCAGCTCTACATCAGTTGGGTCGGCCGCAGTATCCGCGACAACAGTGACCGCCCGGCATCGGTCCTGATCGGGCAGTTGCGCGACCACATTGCCAGCGGCTGGCACACCACCAGTGGCGAACCACTCCTGGAAGCCACCACCCAGGAACACCCGCTCCAGCCCTTCAGCGCCCGCTACTTCCATGAAGGTGACGAGCTGTTCAGCTACGCCCGCGAATGGCAGTTGCTCCACGCAATCCCGGACAGCCTGCCCGATACCGGCAGCCTCGCACCCTACACCCAGGAAGAACCGCTGAGCCTTGGCCAACTGCAAGACTTCCTGCGCAACCCGGTCAAACACTTTTTCAGCCAGCGCCTGAAAGTGTTTTTCGAAGCCGCCGAAGTCCCGCTGGAAGATGAAGAACCCTTCGTCCTCGATGCACTGCAGCGCTATAGCCTGAGCGACAGTTTGCTCACGGCGGCACTCACCCGCCCCGACAACCTCGACGAAGCCCTCAACGCCCAGGCCCTGCGTCTGCAAGGCAGTGGCTTGTTGCCGATGGTTGGTTTCGGCGAATGCCTGCGCAAAGAACTGATCGAGCCTCTGCCCGACCTGTTGCAGCGTTACCAGCAACTCCTGGCACTCTGGCCCACTGCGCACACCAGCGCCGAACCGATCAGTTTTGAGCATCAAGGCATCCAGCTGGAAGGTTGGATCAGTGGCCTGCATCAACGCAGCGATGGCGGCTTTCTAAGCGTCACCGCCATCCCCAACAGCATCGGCTCGATCAAGACCCGTAAGTGGCATCGCCTGATTCGCCCATGGGTCAACCACCTGGTGGCCTGTGCCTGCGGCCTTCCGTTAAGTACCGGCCTGGTCGCCAGCGACGACACACTGCTATTGGCCCCACTTGAGCAAGCCACAGCCCGGGAGCTCCTCGGCAACCTGCTGCTCGCCTGGAAAACCGGCATGAGCGAACCACTGCCGGTCGCCGTTAAAACCGCATTCGCCTGGCTCGGTCAAACCGACCCGGCCAAAGCGCAAGCCGCCGCCAGCAAAGCCTACGAAGGCGACGGCCAAACCAGCGACGGCGAGCGCCGTGAAAGCCCTGCGCTCATCCGACAGTTCCCCGACTACGCCGCCTTGATGGCCAGCGAAGAGTTCGAAGGCTGGTGCGAAACCCTCTATCGGCCGTTGATCAACGCTCCCTGGCGATCACTCACCAGCGCGGAGGCCAGCGCATGAGCGGTACAAAACCCCTGGCCCTGGCCTTCCCGCTCAAGGGCAGCCAACTGATCGAAGCCAGTGCCGGCACAGGCAAGACATTCACTATCTCAGCGCTCTACCTGCGGCTGGTACTCGGCCACGGAGGGGACGAATCGGGTTTCGGCCGCGAGTTGCTGCCGCCGCAAATTCTCGTCGTGACCTTTACTGATGCCGCCACCAAAGAGCTGCGTGAACGCATCCGAATCCGCCTGGCAGAAGCCGCGCGTTTTTTCCGCGAAGAAATCGAAGAACCCGACGCGTTGATCGCCGAACTGCGCGACCAATACAGCCCCGCACAATGGCCCGGCTGCGCCAATCGCCTGGACATCGCCGCCCAGTGGATGGATGAAGCCGCCGTCTCGACCATTCACAGCTGGTGCCAGCGCATGCTGCGCGAGCACGCCTTCGACAGCGGGAGCCTGTTCACCCAGACCCTGGAGACCGACCACAGCGACCTGCTCGGCGAAGTGCTGCGCGACTACTGGCGGCTGTTCTGCTACCCGATGCACGACGATGCGCTGAACTGGGTGCGCAACAATTGGGGCGGCCCGGCGGCCCTGATGCCACGGGTACGCGCGCTGTTCGGCAGCGAGCGGCCCACGGATGAAACGCGCGACCCCGCCGAGCTGATCAACGAATGCCTGCAAGAGCGCCGCCAAGCCCTCGTCGCGCTCAAGGCACCCTGGCAACAATGGGCAGAAGAATTGCGCAACATTTGCCTGCAGGCCGTCGCCGCCAAAGCCGTCGATGGTCGCAAGATGCAAGCCCGTTACTTCGAACCCTGGTTCGAAAAAATCAGCGCCTGGGCAGCTGACGAGTCTCTCGAACAACTGGACATCGGCACCGGTTTCACCCGCCTGACCCCCGACGGCATGGCCGAAGCCTGGAAAGGCGAACCACCACGCCATCCGGGTATCGACGCCATGGCCAGTCTCAAGGCCAGCCTCGACGCCCTGCCAACGCCCGATGCTGCTGTGCTGCAACACGCCGCCGGCTGGGTGGGGAAACGCTTCGAAGAAGAAAAGCGCCGTCGCGCCGAAATGGGCTTCGACGACATGCTGATCCGCCTCAACGCCGCCCTGCAAGCCGACGGCGGCGAGCGTTTGGCCAGCGTGATCCGCGAGCAATTCCCGGTCGCCCTGATCGACGAATTCCAGGACACCGACCCGGTGCAATACAGCATCTTCGACAGCATCTACCGCATCGAAGAAAATCACCTCGACAGCGGCCTGTTCCTGATCGGCGATCCAAAGCAGGCGATCTACGCCTTTCGTGGCGCCGACATCTACACCTACCTGCGCGCGCGCCAGTCCACCACCGGCCGCCATCACACCCTGGGCACCAACTTCCGTTCGAGCCACGCCATGGTCGAGGCGGTAAACCACGTATTCCAGCGCGCAGAAAAAGGCCGTGGAGCGTTCCTGTTCCGTGAACCCGACGGTACGAATCCGGTGCCGTTCCAGTCGGTATTGTCCCAAGGCCGTAAGGAACAACTGCAGGTCAACGGTCAGACGTTGCCTGCGCTGAATCTCTGGCATCTACCCACCGACCAGCCGATCTCCGGCGTGCTCTACCGCCAACAGTTGGCCGCGTCCTGCGCCAGTCAAATCGTCGCGTTACTCAATGGCGGCCAGCAGGGAACTGCCGGATTCCTCGGCAAAGACGCTAGCTTCAAAGGCGTGCTGCCGTCAGACATCGCCATCCTCGTGCGCGACGGCAAGGAAGCCCAGGCCGTGCGCGGTGAACTGGCTGCCCGTGGCGTGCGCAGCGTTTACCTTTCCGATAAGGATTCCGTGTTCGCCGCCCAGGAAGCCCACGACCTGCTGGCCTGGCTCAAGGCCTGTGCCGAGCCGGACGTCGAGCGCCCACTGCGCGCCGCCCTGGCTTGCGTCACCTTGAACCTGTCGCTGCCCGAACTGGAGCGTCTGAACCAGGACGAACTGGCGTGGGAACAACGCGTAATGCAGTTCCGCGATTACCGTACGATCTGGCGCACCCAAGGCGTGCTGCCGATGCTGCGGCGCCTGTTGCACGACTTCAAATTGCCGCAAACCCTGATCACGCGCAGCGATGGCGAGCGGGTATTGACCAACCTGTTGCACCTCTCGGAATTGCTGCAACAGGCGGCCGCAGAGCTGGACGGTGAACAAGCGCTGATTCGCCATCTGGCCGAACATCTCGCGCTTTCCGGCCAGGCCGGTGAAGAGCAGATCCTGCGCCTGGAAAGTGATGAACAACTGGTCAAAGTGGTAACGATCCACAAATCCAAGGGGCTGGAATACGACTTGGTTTTCCTGCCGTTCATTTGCTCGGCAAAACCGGTGGATGGCAGCCGCCTGCCGTTGCATTACCACGACGCAAACGGCAAATCCCAGGTCAGCCTCAGGCCCACCGCCGAGTTGATCGCCCAAGCCGACGATGAACGGCTGGCCGAAGACTTGCGTCTGTTTTACGTGGCGCTGACCCGCGCCAAACACGCCTGCTGGCTGGGCATCGCCGACCTCAAGCGTGGCAATAACAACAGCTCGGTGCTGCACCTGTCGGCCCTGGGCTACTTGCTCGGCGGCGGCGCTTCACTTGGCGAGTCCGGCGGCCTGGCCCGCTGGTTGCTTGACCTGCAGGAAGGTTGCCCGGCACTGCATTACGCAGAAATGCCCGAGGCCGATGCGGTCGTATTCCACCCGCCGCGTAACGAAGCCACCTTGCTCGCGCCGCTGCTGCCCAAGCGCAAGGCGGCAGAAAACTGGTGGATCGCTTCCTACAGTGCGCTGCGTATCGGCGAGAGCATGAGTGCGGCGAGCCTCGAAGCGCCGGAAAGCCCACAAGCGCAGAAGCTGTTCGATGACGAACGCCTCGACCCGGATGCCCCACGCGAAGTGCCGGCTTCCGGTGGCGATATTCACCGTTTCCCACGCGGGCCGAATCCCGGCACCTTTCTCCATGGCCTGCTGGAATGGGCGGGCGGCGAAGGCTTCAATGTTACCCCGGAGGCCATCGAAGATGCGGTCGCCCGCCGCTGCAACCGACGCGGCTGGGAAGGCTGGATCGGCACACTCGGCGGTTGGCTCGGGCATCTGTTGCAAGCCCGGTTGCCGCTGGGCAACGGGCAGGTGGCCCTTAGCGAGTTGCGGCAGTACCAGATCGAAATGGAATTCTGGTTTGCCAGCCACAAGGTCGACGTCCTCGCACTCGACAAACTGGTGTGCCAGCACACTCACAATGGCGTATCCCGCGTGGCCGCCGAACCGGTGCTGCTCAACGGCATGTTCAAGGGTTTTATCGACCTGACCTTTGAACACGAAGGCCGCTACTACGTGGCCGACTACAAATCCAATTGGCTTGGTCCCGATGATTCGGCCTACACGCAGCAGGCCATGGAACTGTCGATCCTCGACCATCGTTACGACCTGCAATATGTACTTTACCTGCTGGCCCTGCATCGCCAGCTGAAGGCGCGGCTGCCGGATTACGACTACGACCGTCACGTCGGCGGCGCGTTGTACCTGTTCCTGCGAGGCACCCATTCCGCGAGCCAGGGCGCGTATTTCACCCGACCACCCCGGGAATTGATCGAAAGCCTGGACCTGCTGTTCCAGGGCAAACCGCTACCACCCAAGGCCGAGCCCGCCTGGGAACAAGGAGAGCTGCTATGAGCCTGTCGCCGTTACCGCTTGAGGAGCTGACGCCCCTCAGCCGCGCCGCCGACCTGGTGCAACTGCTCGATCTCTGGGTGCAGCGCGGCTGGTTGCGCGCGCTGGACAAGGCCTTTGTCGGCTTCCTCCACGAACTCGATCCGCAGGCTGACCCTTTAGTCCTGCTGGCCGCGGCCCTGACCAGCCACCAACTGGGCCATGGCCATGTGTGCCTGGACCTGTTCGAAACCCTCAAGGCCCCGGATTTCGCTCTGTCGCTGCCACCCGAAGGCGATGTGCAAACCGGCGTCATGCTGCTGCCATCACAGTTGCTCGACGGCCTGGACGGCGCCCATTGGTGCCATGCCCTGGCCGCCAGCCGTCTGGTGGCACTGGCCGTCGACGGCAGCGAGGAGGCGCAAAGCCGGCCACTGGTGCTGTCGGGCAAACGCCTGTACTTGCGCCGCTACTGGACCTACGAACGGCGTATCGACAGCGCTTTGCGCCTGCGACTCGCCACCCGGGAAAGCGTTGCCGCCGATCTGCCCGAACGCCTGAATCACCTGTTCGACCAGGCCCCGCCAGACGGTGTTGTCGACTGGCAAAAGCTCGCCTGCGCCTTGGCCACCCGCGGTGCATTCAGCATCGTCACCGGCGGGCCGGGTACCGGCAAGACCACCACGGTAGTGCGTTTGCTTGCGCTGTTGCAGGCCCCCGCCGTGGAAGCGGGCAGCGCGTTGCGCATCCGTCTGGCGGCGCCCACCGGCAAGGCGGCCGCGCGCTTGACCGAGTCCATCAGCCAGCAAGTGCTGTCGCTGAAAGTGCCTGATGCGGTGAAGGAAAAAATCCCGACCCAGGTCACCACCGTTCACCGTTTGCTCGGCAGCCGTCCCGGCACCCGACACTTCCGGCATCACATCGGCAATCCGTTGCCCCTGGACGTGCTGGTGGTAGACGAAGCCTCGATGATCGACCTGGAAATGATGGCCAACCTGCTGGACGCCTTGCCACCCCATGCTCGCCTGGTGCTGCTGGGTGACAAGGACCAGTTGGCCTCGGTTGAAGCCGGGGCGGTGCTGGGGGATTTGTGCCGCGACGCCGAAGCCGGTTTCTACAGCCCGCAAACCCGCCAGTGGCTGCAACAGGTCAGCGGCGAAGACCTCGGCGCCAGTGGCCTGCAGGAAGACCTCGACGGTAGCCACCCCTTGGCGCAACAAGTGGTGATGCTGCGTTACTCGCGGCGTTTCGGCGAAGGCAGCGGCATTGGCCAACTGGCCCGCTGGGTCAACCAGCAAAACCCTGAGCAGGCCCGCAAACTGCTGGCTGCCCGCAGCCATGCCGACCTGTTTTGCGTCGGCCTCAAGGGCGAGCACGACCATGCCCTGGAGCGCCTGGTGCTGGATGGCCACGGTGACGGTGCCCACGGTTATCGCTATTACCTGAAACTGCTGCAGACCGCGCGTCCGTCCCTGGAGACGCCACGGGATGACGAGGCCTGGACTCTGTGGGCGCAGAAGCTGTTGAAAGCCTTCGACGCCTTCCAGCTGCTCTGCGCCGTACGCAAGGGCCCATGGGGCGTGGAGGGCCTGAACCTGCGCATCACCGCCGCGCTGCTCAAGGCCCGGCTGATCGACAGCGACCAGCAATGGTACGAAGGACGCCCGGTGTTGATGACTCGCAACGATTACGGCCTGGGCCTGATGAACGGCGATATCGGTATCGCCCTCAAGCTGCCCGAAAGCGACGGCGGGCCGCAGGTTCTGCGCGTCGCGTTCCCGCGCAACGATGGCCAGGGCGGCGTACGGTTTGTGTTGCCCAGCCGGCTCAACGACGTCGAAACCGTCTATGCGATGACGGTGCACAAATCTCAGGGCTCTGAATTCACCCACACCGCACTGATTCTGCCGGACGCCTTGAACCCGGTGCTCACCAAAGAGCTGATCTACACCGGCATCACCCGCGCCAAGGACTGGTTCAGCCTGATCGAACCGCGGGGTGGCGTATTCGAAGAGGCGGTGAGCCGCAAGGTGAAACGCTTGAGTGGGCTGATGCTGGAACTGGGCACTTGATCGTCAAAGAAGCTGACCAATGAGTCATCTAAATTTTCTGATCCAAATGTGTGATTTTTCTTAATAAAATGTCGGAATCCTCCTGGGTGTCGCCTCGGGGGGGTTCCGCCGTTGTGCTATCGTTGCGGCATCATCCCGAGAAGATCAAAGAGAATCGCTGCATGAACGTGGCTGTCTCTCCCACAGAGCGAAGTTTGAGCTGGAGACGAATGCTGCTGTTGGCGCTTCTGTGCGTGTTCACGCCCCTCGTTTTTGCCCAGCCGCCTGCCGGCATGGCCGATCAGCGGGCCAAGGCCGTCACCCAAGTGGTCCTGGGAATTCTCAGTTACGCCCGCTGGCCGGTAGAGCCCGCGCAATTGCGTTTGTGCATCGTCGGGCCAACCCAATACACCGATGACCTGGTCAAAGGCACCACCCAGGCTACCGGCCGTCCGGTAGTGGTGCAGCGTTTGCTGGCCGACCATCCAGACATCGCCAATGCCTGCGATGCCGTGTACATCGGCCAATTGACCAGCGACGAGCGCAGCCGCCTGTTCGCGGCATTGATCGGCCATCCGGTGCTCAGCATCAGCGAAGGCGGCGACCAATGCACCGTGGGCAGCCTGTTCTGCCTGCGGGTAGCCGACGAACAGGTGTCGTTCGAGGTCAACCTGGATTCCGTTGCCCGTAGCGGTGTGCGCATTCATCCGAGTGTGCTGCAGCTGTCCCGACGTCGAGCGCCGGGGTCATGAGTGTCGATAAGGCGCCAGTGCGTCCAACCTTGCGTTCAGTGATCGGGCGCGGGCACCTGAGCCTGGCGCTGATGGCCGTCAGCATGGCCAGTATTTCCCTGACCCTGCTCGGCGTGCTCGCGCTGCGGGTGTATGCCGACCACAACCTGCACCTGATCGCCCGCTCCATCAACTACACCGTGGAAGCGGCCGTGGTGTTCAACGACAGCGCGGCGGCCACCGAGGCGTTGGGCGTGATCGCCTCGGAGGAAGAAGTGGCCGAGGCGGAAGTCTTCAACGTCGACGGCAAGCAACTGGCCCATTGGGAGCGCCCTGAAACCGGGATGCTGTCGATGATTGAGCTGCAGTTGGCGCATGCCCTGCTCGAACAACCCATCACCCAGCCGATCCTGCACCAGGGCCAGGTCATTGGCAGCGTGCACCTGACCGGCCACGGCGGCAGCCTGTTGCGCTTCCTGCTCAGCGGCCTTGCCGGAATTCTGGTGTGCACCGCCCTCAGCGCCTGGGTTGCACTGTACCTGGCGCGGCGTTTGTTACGCGGCATCACCGGACCGTTGCACAGCCTGGCCTCGGTGGCCCACGCCGCCCGAAGCGAGCGGGCCTTTGACCGACGCGTACCGCCGGCGAAAATCGCCGAACTCGACAGCCTGGGCAATGACTTCAATGCCCTGCTCGACGAACTGGAGGCCTGGCAGACCCACCTGCAAAGCGAAAACGAAACCCTCGCCCACCAGGCCAGCCACGACAGCCTGACCGGGCTGCCCAACCGTGCGTTCTTCGAAGGTCGGCTGATCCGCGCCCTGCGCAGCGCCGCCAAGCTCAATGAAAAAGTAGCGGTCTTGTTCCTCGACAGCGACCGCTTTAAAGACATCAACGACAACTTCGGCCACGCCGCCGGCGATGCGGTATTGGTGGCAGTGGCTACGCGCATTCGTGCGCAACTGCGTGAAGACGACCTGGTGGCACGCCTGGGCGGCGATGAATTCGCCGTCTTGCTGTCGCCTCTGCACCGACTTGAGGACGCCCAGCGCATTGCCGAAAAAATCATCGCCAGCATGGACGCGCCCATTGCGCTGCCCGGCGACGCCCACGTATTGACCTCACTCAGTATCGGCATCGCCGTCTACCCCGATCATGGCGCCACCCCCGGTAACCTGCTCAACGCCGCCGATGCGGCGATGTACCAGGCCAAACGGCTTTCCCAGGGTGGCCAGCAAACGGCGGAATCGGAGTCCCCCGCCGCCGACGTTCAACACAGGAGTTGATCCCTTGTTCTCGACCGCACGCTTTTTATTCATCACCTTGCTCGTGGCTCTGCTCGCCCTGAGCGGCTGCCAGACCCCGCCGCCCAAAGGCCTCACACCGGCGCAAATCGCCGTGCTCAAACAGCAGGGTTTTGAACTGACTGACGAAGGCTGGGCCTTCGGCCTCTCGGGCAAGGTGCTGTTTGGCAGCGACGTCGAAAGTCTGAATGCCCCCAGCACCGAGATCGTCCAGCGCATCGGCAAGGCGCTGCTGGGCGTGGGCATTGAACGCGTGCGGGTCGACGGCCACACCGACGCCTCGGGCAAGGAAACCTACAACCAGCAACTGTCCCTGCGCCGAGCCAAAAGCGTCGCGCACGTGTTGGCAGGCGTTGGGATGAAAGAAGAAAACGTACAACTGCGCGGGCTGGGCAGCAGCGAGCCGGTGGCGTCCAACGCGACAGCGGCCGGGCGCACCGAGAATCGCCGGGTGTCGATTGTGGTGATTGCGGACTAGTCTGGCTTTCGGGCACTTCGAGTTGGAATGCAGTCAATGTGGGAGCCGGGCTTGCCCGCGATGGCGGTGTATCAGTTGATGTATTGGGTGACTGACACACTGCTATCGCGGGCAAGCCCGGCTCCCACATTTTATTTAATCGGCAAACACCATCTCCCGCGTTTCCCCCATCAACAACGGCTGATTCTGCTCCGTCACCTCACGGATGTAATCCCACAGCAGGGTGATCCGTTTCAACTTCCTCAAGTCCTCGCGGCAGTACATCCAGAACTGCCGCGTGATATTGATCTCCTTGCCCAGCACCGGCAGCAATCGCGGGTCCTGTGCCGCCAAAAAGCACGGCAGGATCGCCAGCGAGCGCCCTTGCTGCGCCGCCACGTACTGCGCAATCACGCTGGTGCTGCGCAAACTGGCGCTGGCGCCGGGCACTACATTGGCCAGATACAGCAGCTCCGAACTGAACGCTAAATCATCCACGTAGCTGATAAACGGATGCTCGGCCAGGTCCGCCGCCCGGCGGATGGGCGGGTGCTGGTCCAGGTATTCCTGCGTCGCGTACAGCTGCAGCTTGTAGTCGCACAGCTTGCAGCACACGTACGGCCCGTGTTCCGGTCGCTCCAGGGCGATGACGATATCCGCCTCGCGCTTGGACAGGCTGATGAAGTGGGGCAGGGGCAGGATGTCCACCGAGATCGCCGGGTAGGTGTCGACGAAGTGGCTCAGTTGCGGGGTGACGAAGAAGCTGCCGAACCCTTCGGTGCAGCCCATGCGCACGTGGCCGGACAGCGCCACGCCGGAGCCGGAAACCTGTTCGCAGGCCATGTGCAACGTGCTTTCGATGGACTCGGCGTAACCCAGCAGGCGCTGGCCTTCGGTGGTCAATACGAAGCCGTTGGTCCGGGACTTTTCAAACAGGAGAGTGCCCAACGATCCTTCAAGGGAACTGATGCGCCGCGACACCGTGGTGTAGTCCACCGCCAGGCGCTTGGCAGCGACGCTGGCCTTGCGGGTACGCGCGACTTCGAGGAAAAACTTCAGGTCATCCCAGTTCAGGGAGCCCAGTGACGTGATGTTTTTTTGCATATTGGACCGGCTTTTATGTGCGTTCTTATTAGAAGTTTGCACATCTATACTCCAAAAACAGTCCGAACGCCTCATCCTCAAGGCGATTCAACGCCTTGGTTCTCTGCATACCTACAAGAATTGGAGACCACATGAACGCATCTGCCGATATTTCCGTAAAACAGGTCAAGCTGCTGATCAACGGCGAGTGGGTCGAATCCAGGACCACCGAATGGCAAGACATCGTCAACCCCGCTACCCAGCAAGTGCTGGCCCGCGTACCGTTTTCCACCCCTGAAGAAGTCAACGCTGCCATCGACGCCGCCCATCGCGCCTTCCAGACCTGGAAGCTGACGCCGATCGGTGCGCGCATGCGCATCATGCTCAAGCTGCAAGCCTTGATCCGCGAGCACTCCAAGCGCATCGCCGTGGTCCTGAGTGCCGAGCAGGGCAAGACCATTGCCGACGCTGAAGGCGACATTTTCCGTGGCCTGGAAGTGGTCGAGCACGCGTGCTCCATCGGCACCCTGCAGATGGGCGAATTCGCTGAAAACGTCGCCGGCGGTGTGGATACCTACACCCTGCGCCAGCCGATCGGCGTGTGCGCCGGCATCACCCCGTTCAACTTCCCGGCGATGATTCCGCTGTGGATGTTCCCGATGGCCATTGCCTGCGGTAACACGTTCGTACTCAAGCCATCGGAACAGGACCCGCTGTCGACCCTGCTGCTGGTTGAACTGGCGCTGGAAGCCGGGGTGCCAGCCGGTGTGCTGAACGTGGTTCACGGCGGCAAGGACGTGGTGGATGCGCTGTGCACCCACAAAGATATCAAGGCCGTGTCCTTCGTCGGTTCGACCGCCGTGGGGACTCACGTCTACGACCTCGCCGGTAAACACGGCAAGCGCGTGCAATCCATGATGGGCGCCAAGAACCACGCCGTGGTGCTGCCGGATGCCAATCGCGAACAAACCCTGAACGCCCTGGTCGGCGCCGGTTTCGGTGCGGCGGGTCAGCGTTGCATGGCAACTTCCGTGGTGGTGCTGGTAGGCGCGGCCAAGCAATGGCTGCCGGACCTCAAGGCCCTGGCGCAAAAGCTCAAGGTGAACGCCGGCAGCGAAGCCGGTACCGATGTGGGTCCGGTTATCTCCAAGCGCGCCAAGGCACGCATTCTCGACCTGATCGAAAGCGGCGTAAAAGAAGGTGCCAAGCTGGAGCTGGATGGCCGCGGCATCAAGGTGCCGGGTTTCGAGGACGGCAATTTCGTCGGCCCGACGTTGTTCTCCGGCGTGACCACCGACATGCAGATCTACACCCAGGAAATCTTCGGCCCGGTGCTGGTGGTGCTGGAAGTCGACACCCTCGACCAAGCCATCGCCCTGGTCAACGCCAACCCGTTCGGCAACGGCACCGGCCTGTTCACCCAGAGCGGCGCGGCGGCGCGTAAATTCCAGAGCGAAATCGATGTGGGCCAGGTCGGCATCAACATCCCGATCCCCGTGCCGGTTCCGTTCTTCAGCTTCACCGGTTCCCGTGGTTCGAAACTCGGCGACCTGGGCCCGTACGGCAAGCAAGTGGTGCAGTTCTACACCCAGACCAAAACCGTCACCAGCCGCTGGTTCGACGACGACAGCGTCAACGATGGCGTCAACACCACCATCAACCTGCGCTGATCGAGGAGACGACCATGAAGATTGCATTTATCGGCCTGGGCAACATGGGCGCGCCGATGGCGCGCAACCTGATCAAGGCTGGCCATGCGCTGAACCTGTTCGACCTGAACCAGACCGTGCTCAAGGAACTGGCGGAACTGGGCGGCACCATCAGCGCTTCACCGCGCGCGGCAGCCGAAGGCGCCGAGTTGGTGGTGACCATGCTCCCGGCTGCGGCCCATGTGCGCAGTGTGTGGCTCGGTGAAGACGGCGTGCTCGCCGGCATCGGCAAAGGCGTGCCGGCGGTGGATTGCAGCACCATCGACCCGCAGACCGCCCGCGATGTAGCGGCGGCGGCAGCGAAACAAGGCGTGGTGATGGCGGATGCTCCAGTGTCCGGCGGCACCGGCGGTGCCCAGGCCGGGACGTTGACCTTCATGGTCGGCGCCACCCCGGAACTGTTCGCCACCCTGCAACCGGTATTGGCGCAGATGGGCCGTAACATCGTCCATTGCGGCGAAGTCGGCACTGGGCAAATCGCCAAGATCTGCAACAACCTGCTGCTGGGTATCACCATGGTCGGCGTCAGCGAAGCCATGGCCCTGGGCGACGCGCTGGGCATCGACACCCAAGTGTTGGCGGGAATCATCAACAGCTCCACCGGGCGCTGCTGGAGTTCGGACACCTATAACCCATGGCCCGGGATTATCGAGACGGCGCCGTCGTCCCGGGGTTATACCGGTGGGTTTGGTGCAGAACTGATGCTCAAGGATCTGGGACTGGCCACTGAAGCGGCCCGCCAGGCACACCAGCCGGTGATCCTCGGCGCAGTGGCGCAGCAGTTGTATCAATCGATGAGCCAACGTGGGGAAGGGGGCAAGGACTTCTCGGCGATCATCAACAGCTATCGAAAACC
>NZ_CP080030.1:820098-835422 GCF_019382755.1 Pseudomonas sp. Colony2
GTCAGGCAAATACGAAGTACTTGCGCACTGTCTCCACCACCTCCCACGTCCCCTTCATCCCCGGCTCCACCACAAAGATATCCCCAGCCCGCAAATGGATCGGCTCCAGGCCGTCCGGGGTGATCACGCAGTAGCCTTCCTGGAAGTGACAGTATTCCCACTTCACATACTCCACCCGCCATTTGCCCGGGGTGCAGATCCAGGTGCCCATGATCTTGCTGCCGTCCTCGCTGGTGTAGGCGTTGAGGTTGACGGTGTGCGGGTCGCCTTCGAGTTTTTCCCATTTGCAGGCGTCCAGCACCGGCAGTGGATGGGTGTCGCGCAGTACGGTGATTGGCTTGGACATGATGATTCCGAGGCAGTGGAAGGGAAGTCCGAACCCTATCGCCTTGGGCGGCCCGCCAGTGGTCTGGACTCGACATCGGGATGCCCAGAAGCGCAGTCATTTGCACATCCGTGAATCACCGCCAACCCCTGTGGGAGCCGGGCTTGCCCGCGATGGCGGAGTGTCAGGCGATGGAAGGGCACGCTGTGCCGACCTCATCGCGGGCAAGCCCGGCTCCCACAGGGGATATTTGTTGTGTGAAGGATTGAGTCGGTACGAAATATCTGTGCGCCAATCAGCCATTTCCTCGCAGTAAGTGCGAAAGATTTCCCGCTTTGCGCTGGAATTCGCAAGAATATTTACAGCCGGCCCTCGTATCATTCACCCCAGTAACGACCGAGAGCCTTGAAATGAATCCAATAAAAACGTGGTGGGACATCAGCCCGCCCTTGAGCACCGCGACCCCGACCTGGCCGGGTGATACGCCGTTTCAGGAAGAGCGGGTCTGGCAGTTCGGCCCCGAGTGCCCGGTGAATGTCGGACGCATCACCCTGTCGCCCCACACCGGCGCCCATGTGGACGCGCCGTTGCACTACAGCGCGGACGGCGCGCCGATTGGCGAAGTGTCTCTGGATGTGTACATGGGCCCGTGCCGGGTGCTGCATTGCCTGGGCAGCGGCGCGCTGGTGCAGCCGCATCAGTTGGAAGGCCGCCTGGAAAACCTGCCGGAGCGTGTACTGTTGCGCACTTATCAACAGGCGCCGGTGGATGCCTGGGATTCGAATTTCGCCGCCGTCGCCCCGCAAACGGTCGAGTTGCTGTTCAGCCTCGGTGTGCGCCTGATCGGTATCGACACACCGTCCCTGGACCCGCAGCAGTCCAAGACCATGGACTCCCACAACGCCGTCGCCCGGCATGGCATGGCGATTCTCGAAGGCATCGTCCTCGACGACGTGCCGGAGGGCGATTACGAGTTGATCGCGCTGCCGCTGCGTTTTGCCAACCTCGATGCCAGCCCGGTACGAGCCATTCTCCGCCCGCTCAAGGAGCCCACGCGATGAGCCAGTGTCCTTTCTCCCCTGACTACCAGCCGCCGGAAGAATGGCATAACGCCGAGCTGAATTTTTCCGAGTCCATGAGCTACGGCGACTACCTGGACCTGGGCAAAGTGCTCAGCGCCCAGCACCCGCTGTCGCCGGACCACAACGAGATGCTGTTCATCATCCAGCACCAGACCTCGGAGCTGTGGATGAAGTTGATGCTCCACGAACTCAAGGCCGCCCGCGAACACGTGCGCCTGGGTGAGCTGCCGCCGGCGTTCAAGATGCTGGCGCGGGTGTCGCGGATCTTTGACCAACTGGTGCACGCCTGGGCGGTACTGGCGACCATGACGCCGTCGGAGTACAAGTCGATCCGCCCGTACCTGGGGCAGTCGTCGGGTTTCCAGTCGTTCCAGTACCGGGAAATCGAATTCATCCTCGGCAATAAAAGCGCGGCGCTGTTGCGGCCTCACGCCCACCGGCCGGAGTTGTTGAAGGAGCTGCAGGTGGCGATTGCCACGCCGTCGCTGTATGACGAAGCGATCAACCTGATGACCAAGGCCGGGCTGGCGATCGACCCCAAGCGCGCCGAACGCGACCCGACGGCGCCAACGGTTCACGATGATTCCGTGGAGGCGGCGTGGCGCGAGGTTTATCGCGATCCGAGCCGGTATTGGGACCTGTACCAATTGGCCGAAAAGTTTATCGACCTGGAGGATTCGTTCCGCCAATGGCGCTTCCGCCATGTCACCACGGTGGAGCGGATCATTGGCTTCCAGCCTGGTACGGGCGGCACCGAAGGCGTGGGTTACCTGCGCAAGATGCTCGACACCGTATTGTTCCCCGAGCTGTGGCGAGTGCGTTCCACGCTGTAATCAAGGCCCAACAAAAAGCCCCGGTACTCATCAGTACCGGGGCTTTTCATTTGGAATACGATCAAAATGTGGGAGCGGGCTTGCTCGCGAAAGCGGTGTGTCAGTCAATACATCAGGTGACTGACACGACGCCTTCGCGAGCAAGCCCGCTCCCACACAAGCCCGCTCCCACATGGGTTATTGCGCTGTTACTGCCTTCGCGTTGTTCAACCGCAACCGGTACGCCACATAGATAATCCCGACCCAGACCGGAATCGCATACACCGACGCCCGTACACCCGGAATCGCCAGCATCACGCAGATGATCATCAGCATGAACGCCAGGCACAGGTAGTTGCTGAACGGGAACCAGAAGGTCTTGAACGACGGCACCACGCCTTGCTCGCCCATGGCCTTGCGGAACTTGATGTGGGTCAGGCTGATCAGCGCCCAGTTGATCATCAGCGAGGCAACCACCAGCGCAAACAACAGCTCCAGTGCGTCATGCGGCGCCACGTAGTTGATCACCACACATAGCAGCGTCACCAGGGCCGAGATGCCCAGGGCACGCAGCGGCACGCCTTGCTTGTTCAACTTCATCAGCGCTTTCGGCGCGTCGCCTTGCTCGGCCAGGCCGAACAGCATGCGGCTGTTGCAGTACACGCCGCTGTTGTACACCGACAGTGCCGCGGTCAGGACCACGAAGTTGAGGATGTGGGCGGCGGTGTCGTTACCGATCAAGGAAAAGATCTGCACGAACGGACTGCCGCTGTAGGCATCGCCCGACGCGCCGAGGGTTTGCAGCAGTTGATCCCATGGGTACAACGACAGCAGCACGGTAAGGGCGCCGACGTAGAAAATCAGGATCCGGTACACCACCTGGTTGATCGCCTTCGGGATCACCTTGCGGGGTTCGCTGGCTTCGGCGGCGGTAATACCCACCAGCTCCAGGCCGCCGAACGAGAACATGATGAACGCCATGGACATCAACAGCCCCATGCCGCCATTCGGGAAGAACCCGCCGTGGCTCCACAGGTTGCTCACCGAGGCTTGCGGGCCGCCGGTGCCGCTGAACAGCAGGTAGCAGCCGAGCACGATCATGCCGACAATCGCCACCACCTTGATGATCGCGAACCAGAACTCGGTCTCACCGAAGAACTTCACGTTGAGGGTGTTGATCAGGTTGACCAGCACAAAGAACACCACCGCACTGACCCAGGTCGGAATTTCCGGCCACCAGAACTGGATGTACTTGCCCACCGCTGTCAGCTCGGCCATGCCCACCAGCACGTAGAGTACCCAGTAGTTCCAGCCGGCGAGGAAGCCTGCGTAACCGCCCCAGTACTTGTGGGCGAAGTGGCTGAAGGAGCCGGCCACCGGTTCCTCGACGATCATTTCGCCCAGCTGGCGCATGATCAGGAACGCGATGAACCCGGCTACCGCATAGCCCAGGATCATCGACGGCCCCGCCGACTTGAGCACGCCCGCCGAGCCGAGGAACAGCCCGGTCCCGATCGCCCCTCCCAAGGCAATCAGCTGAATATGCCGGTTCTTCAGGCCACGCTTGAGGCCCACCGGGTTAACCATGTCATCCGCCATTAACATTCCCTTCTACTTGTTTTTTTCAGGGTTGATCGCACACCGAGCCAGCCCCTTATACCGCTGAGGGGTCAGATATTACTCTCGGTAAACTTTTCGTAATACAGCTGAACGCCATCAAGTGCCTGATCCAGCAGCCATTGTTTGATGGATTCGACCATCGGAGGGGGGCCGCAGACGTACATATCTGCCGATTGATCCCGCAATTCGGCCAGGTCGAAATGCTCGGTGAGGTAGCCGCGTTTGCCGGCCCAGTCCGAAGGTGGGTCGCTGAGTACCTCGGTGTAGCGAAACCCCGGGATTGTATCGGCGTAGGCTTTTATGCGTGTTGCCTCGCATAAATCGGCCGCACCCCGCACGCCGTAATACAGGTGCACCGGCTGTTGGCAGGTGCTGGCGGCCAGGTCATCGAGCATGCCCAGCAGCGCCGATAGGCCGGTGCCGCCGGCAACCAGCACCAGCGGTTGGGTGACGTGCCTGAGGTAGAAAGCGCCCAGTGGCGCTTCCAGCAGCAACTCATCACCGACCTGGCAGCGTTCGCGAATGTAGTTGCTCATCACGCCATCGGGCAGCAGGCGGATCAGGAACTGCAACTGATTGCCCGGGCGGTTGGCGAAAGAGTAGGAGCGCCAACTGTCGGTGCCGGGAATCGACAGACGGGCATATTGGCCCGGCAAAAAGTCCAATGGTGCTTCAAGCTGCAGGTGCAGGATCGCCGTGCTGGGCGACACCTGCTGCACATTGCTCACCGTGCTGCGGATCTGGACCGGCCCCGGCGCGTTGCACAGGCTGGAATCAAAATCGAAATAAAACGCCGCATCGGATTGGACCCGGGTCTGGCAGCTGAGCATTTTGCGTTGTTGCAGGTCGAGGCTGGAGAGGGCTTCCTCGTCCACGTAATCCTGGCTGTAGTCGCCGGACTCGCAGCGGCCCTGGCAGGTGCCGCATACGCCTTCGCGGCAGTCGAGCGGGATCTTGATGCCGTTGCGCAACGCCGCATCCAACAGGATCTCATTGGCGCCCACCGGGAAAAACAGGGTCTTGCCGTCGGCAAAACTGAAGGCCACTTTGTGATTCATTCGCAGAACTCCGCGAGTTTGATTTTCTATGCCTGCGATTTACCTGTGGCGAGGGAGCTTGCTCCCGCTGGGCTGCGCAGCAGCCCCAAAAAGCCGGGAGCGCTACGCACTGGAGCGCCAACCCGGTCCAGCGGGAGCAAGCTCCCTCGCCACAGGTGTAATGCATCAGGTCACAGGTGATAGAAATCCAGCACCGAGTTGATGGTGTCGTTGAGCAGCAGCGCATGCTTGCGGGTGATCAACCAACTGTCGCCATCGGGCTTGAGGCTGTAAGTGGCGCTGCCGTAGAACTGCTCCGACGTCGCCAGCCGATAGAACAACGTATGCCAGTTCAACTTCACCTCCAGCAGCCCGTCCGGTTGCTCGGCAATCCGCACGTTGTTGATCAAATGCAGCGTCCTTGGCATCGGCGTGGCCGACGCAGCCTTGCCCGTACGCAGGCGAAACACCCGATCCTCCAGCCCCGAGCGGTTGGCGTAGTAGATCAACGACATTTCGCGCTTCGGGTCGCGGGTGTAGACATGTTCCGAATCCCACTGCGGCAGGTGGAATTCACTCTGCGGGTCGAACAGCTGCACGTAGGCGTCCCAGTCCTGGGCATCGCACAGCTCGGATTTACGATAAAAAAACTGCTCGATCCGGTACTGCAATTGCGCATTCATCATTCCACCTCCCGCAGTTTCAGGGCTTGCTGGTCGAGTCCGTCCAGCAGGAATTTCTGCCAGTTGCGGTGCTGGTTGACGTACAGCCCTTCGTGGGTGAATTCGGTGCCGGTCATCGCCGGCTGGATACCGATGGATTCGCTATTGGGTGTCGGCCCGGTTTCCCAGCGATGGCTGCCGCGGGAGATATCGCTCCAGCGTTCCAGGCGGCCCTGGAAGCCGCGCTGGGCTTCGCGGAACTCCACCAGGTCATCCGGCGTGCCCATGCCCGAGACGTTGAAGAAATCCTCGAACTGGCGAATGCGGTTTTCTCGGTCGGCGTCAGACTCGTTCTTCACCCCCAGGCACTGGCTGATGATTTCGGTCTTGTTCCACGCGATGGGCCGGATGATCCGCAACTGCGAGCTGATCTGGTCGAGGAAGAACAGGCTTGGGTAGATGTTCAGGTTGCGCAGGCGGTGCATCATCCATTCGGCTTTTTGCTGGCCGTGTTCTTCGATCAGGCGCGGCATGATGGTGGCGTAGCCCGAACGCACGGTGGGGTTGGGCATGTCGCTGAACAACAGGCTGTGGCCATTGTTGAAGGCGAACCAGCCGTCATCGGTGTTCGCGTCGCCGGCGCCGAGTTTGCTGTAGTCCAGTGTCGTGCCCGAGCCGGTGCCGTTTTCCGTATTGACCTGCTGGCGATGCTGCACCGTGGCCACGTAGTTGTAGTGCACGGTGCTGACGTGATAACCGTCCAGGCCGTTCTCGTTTTGCAGTTTCCAGTTACCGTCGTAGGTGTAGGCGGACTTGCCCGGCAGCACTTCCAGCTCACCGGTGGCCGATTGGGCGACCATCATGTCGAAGAACACTTTGGCGTCGCCGAGGAAATCTTCCAGGCTGTTGGTGCCGTTCACGTCGAGGCTGATGAAGACGAAACCCTTGTAGCTCTCGATCCGCGCTTTTTTCAGGCCGCGAGTGGCCTTGTCGAAGCCTTCCGGGTATTCCCCCGGCGCCTTGACCTTCACCAGCCGGCCATCGCTCTTGTAGCACCAGGCATGGAACGGGCAGGTGAAGGTGGACTGGTTGCCCTTGCCGACTCGGGTCAGGGTGGTGCCCCGGTGCTGGCAGGCGTTGATCAGCGCGTTGAGCTGGCCTTCGCCGTCGCGGGTGATGATCATCGGCTGGCGCCCGGCGCGCATCGTCACGAAGTCGTGCTTGTTGGCCAGTTCGCTCTCGTGACAGGCATAGATCCAGTTTTTTTCGAAGATCAGTTCCATCTCCAGGTCGAACAACTCCGGCTCGGTGAACATGTCCCGGGCGATGCGGAACACCTCATCCACCGGACGGAAGTCCAGGCAGCCTTCGATAAAGCTTTTCCACTGCTCGACGCTTCTTGCACCACTCATGGGAGGCACCTTTTTGATAATGGCTAGACGGGTAAGCCATTAAGAGGCTGCGGCGGGGCACCGGGCTATCCGGTTAATGGGGGAAGGTGGGCCACTTAGTTGGGCACGAAATACCCACGGCGGTGCAGGGCGGTGGCGGAATGCGCTACTGTCTTGCAAGGCGATTGTCGGAAAAGTCTGCTTGTTATCCACTTAGTCGACGGTTGCTATCCACCCAGTGGCGATCCCGCTGGCGTGGCGCAAAACTTGCTGTCGATCTACCAGGACGCGCCGTCAGAGCGCGCCGGCCACAATTGCCGTGGGTGCCCCGTGATGAGTAGCAATACACGCGATATACGTATCGAGCGCTTCGACCTTGAAGGCGCCTGCAGCTGGATGTCCGGCATTTGCGGGCCGCACCGCCTGCAAACCGCGACGCCGGAGCGCATCCGCTTTCACCACAGCGCCAATGTGTTCAAGTCCCGCGCCACGACGCTGGGGATTATCGAATACGGCACCGATGTCACCATCGACATTGAAGACGCCGAGCACTTCAGCAGCTACAGCCTGACCTTGCCGCTGGTGGGCGAGCAGGAACTGAGCAAGAACGGCGTGCGGCTCAGCTCCAACCGTGACCAGGGCGTGATCATCTCGCCCAACGAACATCAGGTGCTGGAGATCTCGGGCGACTGCCGCAAGTTGCAGGTGGTGATCACCCGCGCGGCGATGAGCGAATCCCTGGAAGGCCTGCTGCAGCGGCCGATTGAAGAGCCGCTGCGCTTCGAATCGGCGATGGACGCGGTGGACGGCGCTTCCGCGTCGTGGTGGCGCATGGCGCGGTATTTCATCGCCGAACTGGAGCGCAGCAGCGAGCTGTATGACCAGGTGGCGTTTACCCGGGACCTGGAAAGCTCGCTGATCAAGGGCCTGATCCTGGCCCAGCCGAACAACTATTCCGAAGAACTGCGGGACGTGCTGGGGGTGAAGCTGCCGCACTATTTGATTCGTGCCCGACAGTACATCCACGACAACGCCCGGGAAGCGGTGCACCTGGAGGATCTGGAGGCGGCGGCGGGCGTGTCGCGCTTCAAGCTGTTCGATGCCTTCCGCAAATACTTCGCCCTGTCGCCCATGGCCTATCTGAAGAAATACCGCCTGGGTGCCGTGCGCCAGCAAATCCTCGAACATGGCTCCACGCGCACCATCTCCGAAATCGCCCTGGGCTGGGGCTTTACTCACCTGGGGCGATTCTCGGCCGAATACCGCAAGCTGTTCGACGAATCCCCCAGCCAGACCCTGCAACGCAACGACGCCCGGCGCATGCGTGGATGAACACCTTACGCAAAAACAACGGAGATCAACTGTGGGAGCGGGCTTGCTCGCGAATGCGGTGCATCAGCCAACTCATTCGGTGACTGACACTGCGCATTCGCGAGCAAGCCCGCTCCCACATTGGATGTGTGGTGTTCTTTTAAATCAACTCTTCCACCAGCTGCAGGCAATGACTGAGCCCCGGCGACTGGTCATTGATCCGCCGGCTGAGAATGATCGGCGACGTGGCGGTGGCCTCCACCACCGGCGTGTAGCCAATGTCTGCGCGGTGCAGCACCTGCACCGAGGCGGGTACCAGGGTCACGCCCATGCCTGCGCCGACCAGACCAATGGCGGTCTGCAATTCGTTGGTCCACTGCGAAACCTTCAGGCTCAAGCCATGGGCATCGAACAGCGCGATCACATGGTCGGCGTAGCTCGGGCGCGGGTTGCCGGGATACAGCACGAAGGGTTCAGCGGCCAATTGCGCCAGGGTGGCCGGGGCGCCCAGCAGGGGATGTCCGGCGGGCAACACCGCCACCAACCGGTCCTCCACCAACACCCGCTGCACAATGGCCGGGTCGTCGATGCGAATCCGCCCGAAGCCTACGTCAATCCGCCCGGCCTTGAGGGCTTCGACCTGTTGCAGCGTGGTCATCTCCGACAGGCCCAACTCCAGCTCCAGGCCATCGTGGCTGCGCAGCCGGCGAATCAACTCCGGCAGCACGCCGTACAGCGTCGACGGCGCAAAACCGATGCCCAGCCAGGTTTTCTGCCCAAGGCCGATGCGCCGGGTGTTGTCACACACCTTGCCCAGTTGCTCCAGCAGCACATTGGCGTGCTCATAGAAAAACCGCCCGGCTTCGGTCAGGCGCAACGGGCGCCCACGCTCCAGCAGGACCACACCCAGTTCGTCCTCCAGTTGCTGGATCTGCCGGCTCAGCGGCGGCTGGGCAATGTGCAGGCGTTCGGCGGCGCGGGTGAAGTTGAGGGTTTCCCCCAGCACCTGGAAGTAACGCAGATGGCGCAGTTCCATAAAGACTCCATTCATACCTTAAGGGTATTGTTCGAGACTCATTCTATATTGGAAGCCAGCAGAGATCCGGAACAGAATCAGGCCAAATCTATAAAGAACCCAACGGGTATTGCCATGCCGATTTGCGCCATCGAGTCGATCGAGACCATCATCGTCGATCTCCCTACCATCCGCCCGCACAAACTGGCGATGCACACGATGCAGAACCAGACCCTGGTGATCATCCGCGTGCGCTGCGCCGACGGTATCGAAGGCATTGGTGAATCCACCACCATCGGCGGCCTGAGCTACGGCAATGAAAGCCCCGACAGCATCAAGATCAACATCGACCGGCACTTCGCGCCGCTGCTGCTCGGCCAGGACGCGAGCAACATCAATGCCGCCATGTTGCGCCTGGAGCGCAGCATCCGGGGCAACACCTTTGCCAAGTCGGGTATCGAAAGCGCCTTGCTCGACGCCCTCGGCAAACGCCTGAACCTGCCGGTCAGCGAATTGCTCGGCGGCCGTGTGCGGGACGCCTTGCCGGTGGCCTGGACCCTGGCCAGCGGCAACACCGAAAAAGACATCGCCGAGGCCGAGAAGATGCTCGACCTGCGCCGCCACCGCATTTTCAAATTGAAGATCGGCGCCGGTGAAGTCAGCCAGGACCTGGCCCACGTCATCGCGATCAAAAAAGCCCTGGGCGACCGCGCCAGTGTGCGGGTCGACGTCAACCAGGCCTGGGACGAAGCCGTGGCCCTGCGCGCCTGCAAGGTGCTGGGGGACAACGGTATCGACCTGATCGAACAACCGATCTCGCGCAACAACCGCGGCGGCATGGTGCGGCTCAACCTGTCGAGCCCGGCGCCGATCATGGCCGACGAATCCATCGAATGCGTGGAAGATGCCTTCAACCTGGCCCGCGAAGGCGCGGCCTCGGTGTTCGCCCTGAAGATCGCCAAAAATGGCGGGCCGCGTGCGGTATTGCGCACCGCAGCGATTGCCGAAGCGGCGGGTATCGGCCTGTACGGCGGCACCATGCTCGAAGGCGGTATCGGTACCCTGGCTTCGGCCCACGCGTTCCTCACCTTGAACAAACTGGCGTGGGACACCGAGCTGTTCGGCCCGCTGCTGCTCACCGAAGACATCCTCGCCGAGCCGCTGGTGTACCGCGATTTCCACCTGCATATCTCCACCGCACCGGGCCTGGGCCTGGCCATCGATGAAGAGCGCCTGGCGTTCTTCCGTCGCGATAACTAACAAGAGGACACCTGCGATGTTGTTCCACGTAAAAATGACCGTGAACCTGCCCGTCGACATGAACCCCGAGCGCGCTGCCGGCCTCAAGGCTGAAGAAAAAGCCTTCTCCCAGCGGCTGCAGGAGCAAGGCAAATGGCGCCACCTGTGGCGCATCGCCGGGCTGTACGCCAACTACAGCGTGTTCGATGTCGACAGCGTGCAGGAACTGCATGACCTGCTGATGCAACTGCCGCTTTATCCTTACATGGCCATCGAAGTGAATGCCCTGTGCCGGCATCCATCGTCGATCCGTGAGGATGATCGCTGAGTCTGTTTTTTCACCTAATAATTACAAGATGAGGATTGCACCATGTCCATCCGACTTTCCCAGACTGCTCACGCCCAACAGTTTCTCGAAGAAGCCAGCGGCAACCTTAACGACGGCGGCAACCCACGGGCCAAGGCGCTGATCTACCGGATCCTGCGGGACACGGTGAACATCATCGAAGACCTGGAAGTGACTCCGGAAGAGTTCTGGAAGGCGGTCAACTACCTCAACGAACTGGGCAAGAACCAGGAAGCCGGCTTGCTCGCGGCAGGCCTGGGCCTGGAGCATTACCTGGACATGCTGATGGACGCGGCGGACGAGGAAGCCGGCAAATCCGGCGGCACCCCGCGCACCATCGAAGGCCCGCTGTATGTGGCCGGTGCGCCGCTGTCCAAGTTCGAGGCGCGGCTGGACGACGGGCAGGACCCGGGCGTGCCGCTGTTCATGCAGGGCCAGGTGCGCGACACCAATGGCAAGCCGTTGGCGGGGGCGATTGTCGATGTATGGCAGGCCAATACCGGTGGTACGTATTCGTGGTTTGACAGCACACAGTCGGAGTTCAACCTGCGTCGGCGAATCGAGACCGATGCCCAGGGCAACTACCGTTTTCGCAGCATCGTGCCGTCGGGGTATGGCTGCCCGCCGACCGGCCCGACCCAGCAGTTGCTGGACCAGTTGGGGCGCCATGGCCAGCGGCCGGCGCATATCCACTTCTTCATCTCGGCGCCGGGCCATCGGCACCTGACCACGCAGATCAACCTGTCGGATGACCCGTACCTGCATGATGATTTTGCCTATGCGACGCGGGATGAGTTGATCGCCGAAATTCGCTTCAGCGAGGACGCAAACCTGGCAAAGGAATTTGGTGTGGAAGGGCAGTTTGCGCAGATTGATTTTGACTTTGAGTTGCAGCCTGCGGCGGCGCCGGTAGAACAAAAGCGCATGCAGCGAGTGCGCGCCCTCGAAGACTGAACGCGGTAAAAAAATGTGGGAGCGGGCTTGCTCGCGAATGCGGTGGATCAGTCAATATTTCCGGTGACTGACACTCCGCATTCGCGAGCAAGCCCGCTCCCACATTGGCTCTGTATCGTTTGGCCTATTTGCGAACAACCAGATCGAGCAGATCATCCCGATCCTTGATCTTCTGCAGCACGATCTCCGAGCGAATGTCCATCACCCCCGCCGTGCGGTTCAGGTGGTTCACAATGAAATCCGAAAAATGCTTGAGGTTGCGCGCCTGCACCCGCAGCACATAATTGCTCGCCCCGGTAATCACATACGCACTGGCCACCTCCGGCCACCCCTGCACCTTCTTGATAAACGTCTCGTGCCAATCCTCCACATCCTGGCGTAACGACAAGTGGACGATGGCCTCCAGCTCGATCCCCAGCTGCTCGGCGTTCAACACCGCCCGATAACCACTGATGATTCCCTCGCTTTCCAGCAGGCGCAAACGCCGCAGGCAGGCCGACGGCGACAGGGCGACTTTCTCCGCCAGTTCCTGGTTACTGATACGGCCATCCTGTTGCAGGAAATGCAGAAGGCGCAGGTCGGTGGCGTCGAGAATCATGGTTAGAATAAATCCGCGTATTTGGGGGTTAAATTCGAATTTCCTACAGCTTAATTAGCCTGTTGCCCACCACTTTGCACGAAAATTCTCTAAAGCTTCGTTCATTATTTGGCTCATTGTTACTACAACAACAGGACTGACCATGACCACCCGCACCCATTGCCTGACCCTCGACGCCCAGGATCCGCTGGCGCCATTGCGCAACCAATTCGCCTTGCCGGCCGGGGTCATCTACCTCGACGGCAACTCCCTCGGTGCGCGCCCGGTAGCGGCACTGGAGCGGGCGCAAGCGGTGATCGCCGAGGAGTGGGGCAATGGGCTGATTCGCAGCTGGAACAGTGCCGGCTGGGCCGACCTGTCCCAGCGCCTGGGCAATCGCCTGGCACCGCTGATCGGTGCCCGCGACGGTGAAGTGGTGATCACCGATACCACCTCCATCAACCTGTTCAAAGTGCTCAGCGCCGCGCTGACCGTGCAACGCGAACGCGCGCCAAGCCGCAAGGTGATCGTCAGCGAAGCGAGCAATTTCCCCACCGACCTGTACATCGCCGAAGGCCTCACCGAACTGCTGCAACAGGGCTACTCCCTGCGCTTGGTCAACAGCCCGGACGAACTGCCGAAAGCCATCGACCAGGACACGGCCGTGGTGATGCTCACCCACGTCAACTACAAGACCGGCTACATGTACGACATGCAGGCCCAGACTGCCTTGAGCCATGAATGTGGCGCGCTGGCGATCTGGGACCTGGCGCATTCGGCGGGCGCGGTGCCGATCGACCTGCATCAGGCCGGTGCCGATTATGCGATTGGTTGCACTTACAAATACCTCAACGGCGGGCCCGGCTCCCAGGCGTTTGTGTGGGTCAACCCGGCGCTGGTGGATGTGGTTACGCAGCCGCTGTCGGGCTGGTTCGGGCATACCCGACAGTTCGCCATGGAATCGCGTTATGCCCCGAGCCAGGGCATCGCCCGCTACCTGTGCGGCACCCAGCCGATTACCTCGCTGGCGATGGTGGAGTGTGGCCTGGATATTTTCGCCCAGACCGATATGGCCAGCTTGCGCTCTAAATCCCTGGCGTTGACCGACCTGTTCATCGAGTTGGTGGAAAGCCGTTGCGCCGCCCACGACCTGACCCTGATCACCCCGCGTGAGCATGCCCGACGGGGCAGCCACGTCAGCTTCGAACACCCGGAAGGCTACGCGGTTATCCAGGCCTTGATCGCTCGTGGCGTGATTGGTGATTATCGCGAGCCGCGGATCATGCGGTTCGGGTTTACCCCGCTGTACACCAGCTTTGCTGAAGTGTGGGATGCGGTGGAAATCCTGGGTGAGATTCTCGATCAGAGAACCTGGGACCAGCCGCAGTTCAAGGTTCGCCACAGCGTCACCTGAGTAAACGCAGAGCAAAAAATGTGGGAGCGGGCTTGCTCGCGAATGCGGTCTATCAGTCTCTGATGTATTGACTGGCACACCGCATTCGCGAGCAAGCCCGCTCCCACAGGGGACAGTGTTTCAACCAGAAAAGCAGTGCAATCACAATAATAAAGGGGCACGCCACGTGACCACGCCAGACCAAGGCTTTGCCGAAATCACCAATCGCGAACTGGGCCTCAGGCGCCAGCTCACTTCCGGCCAGATGAGCATGATCGCCATCGGTGGCGCCATCGGCACCGGGCTGTTCATGGGCAGCGCCTACGC
This sequence comes from Pseudomonas sp. Colony2, assembly GCF_019382755.1. NCBI lineage: Bacteria > Pseudomonadati > Pseudomonadota > Gammaproteobacteria > Pseudomonadales > Pseudomonadaceae > Pseudomonas > Pseudomonas sp. Colony2. The sequence continues at coordinate 834,190 of NZ_CP080030.1, forward strand.
CATCGGCTATGCCGGGCCCAGCGTGCTGGTCAGCTATGCCATCGGTGCGCTGATCACTTTGCTGTTGATGGGCTGCCTGGCGGAGATGACCGTGGCGCATTCCACCTCGGGCTCCTTCGGCGCGTATGCCGAATTTTACGTCAGCCCGCTGGCCGGTTTCCTGGTGCGCTATGCGTACTGGGCGGCGATTGTGCTGGCGGTGGGCGCCGAGGTCACGGCGGTGGCGATGTACATGAAGTACTGGTTTGCCAACGTGCCTGAATGGGTGTGGATCGTCTCGTTTTCCAGCGTGCTGATCGTACTCAACGCCATCAGCGTCAAGACCTTCGGCAACTTCGAGTACTGGTTTTCCACGATCAAGATCAGCGCGATTGTCGGCTTCATCATCCTCGCGGTGTACGTGGTGTTCGGCTCCGGCAACCCGGATTACGGTGTGCAGAACTACGCGGCCCACGGCGGCTTTTTCCCGAACGGGTTGAGCGGCATGTGGATCGCGGTGATCGTCTCGATCTTCAGTTACCTGAGCGTGGAAATGATCGCGGTGGCCGCCGGTGAAGCGGCCGACCCGGAGCAGGCGGTGAAAAAAGCCTTCCGCGCGACCATCGTGCGCCTGGTGGTGTTCTACCTGCTGACCCTGGCGCTGATGTTGGCCATCGTGCCGTGGAACCAGGCCGGCCACGCCCAGAGCCCGTTCGTCACGGTGATGCAGACCATCGGCATTCCCGGCGCCACCGGGGTGATGAACTTCGTGATCCTGATCGCTGCGTTGTCGGCGATGAACAGCCAGCTCTACATCACCACCCGCATGATGTTCAGCCTGTCCCGCGCCGGTTTTGCGCCCAAGTCCATGGGCGCCTTGAGCAAGAGCGGGATCCCGTTGAACGCCTTGTTGCTGTCCAGCTCGGGCATTGCCCTGGCGACCCTGCTGAACGTGGTGTACCCGGAAAGCTCGTTCACCCTGATGATGGCGATCTCGATGTTTGGCGCGATCTTCACCTGGTTCATGATCTTCCTCACGCACCTGTTTTTCCGCCGCTACCGCAAGCGTCACGGCGGGGCGAAGCTGTCGTTCCAGCTGGCGCTGTTTCCCTACAGCACGCTGCTGGGCCTGGTGCTGATGGGCGCGGTGATGATCACCACGTTCTTCACCGATGCATTCAAGATGACGCTGGTGTTCGGGGTGCCGTTCCTGCTGATTCTTTCGGCGGTGTACTACGTATTTTTCCGCAAGGG
>NZ_CP080030.1:835561-846514 GCF_019382755.1 Pseudomonas sp. Colony2
GGCATAACCCGGCAATTGCTCGAACTCGCGGGCGCATAACAGCAGTTTGCGACAGGCCCAATCCTCGCTCAGGGGTTGGGCCTTGAAGCGCCGCTCCAACGGCCAGCGTTCCAGCGCGGCCAGGGGCACGATCCCCAGCCCGGCGCCCCGGGCGACCATGCGAATCAGCCCGTCAAACCCATCAGCGCGGATGCGTGTCTGCAAGCGAAAGCCTGCGTGCAATGCCTGTTCCTCCAGGTACACCGCCAGCGCGCTGTCGGCGGCCAGGCCCACGTAGTCGTGCTGCAAGCTGTCGATAAAACTCACGGTGCGCCCGGTCAGCGGGTGATCCAGCGGCATGATCAGCACCAGCGGGTCGTCGCGAAAGGGCAGGGTTTGCAGGCCGTGGGTGTCTACTGCGTCGGAAATAATCCCCAGGTCTGCCGCGCCCTGGCGCAAGGCGTGGGTGATGCGCAGGCTCGGCAGTTCCTGCAGGTCGATGTCGAGGTTGGGGTGCTCGTGCAGAAAGTCCGCCAACAGTTCCGGCAGGTATTCGCTCAGGGCGGTGGTGTTGCACAGCAGGCGCACCTGGCCCTTGACGCCGTTGGCGTATTCCGCGAGGTCTTGCTGCAGGTGATCGGCTTGCTGCAACAGCAGGCGGGCGTGACGGGCGAGGGCTTTACCCGCAGCAGTCGGGGTGACGCCACGGCGGCCACGTTCCAGGAACTCAATGCCCAGCGAGGCTTCCATCGCCCGGATCCGCGCACTGGCCGCCGCCAGGGACAAATGGCTGCGGCCGGCGCCGGCGGTGATATTGCCGGTGTCGAGGATGTGCAGGTACAGGCGCAGGTCGATCAGGTCAAAGTGCATGTGCTGGGGATCTCAGTGTCTGTACGGGCCTCTTCGCGAGCAAGCCCGCTCCCACATTTTGAAAGGGTTCACAGATCTAAATGTGGGAGCGGGCTTGCTCGCGAAGAGGCCATCTGCCTCATGCAAAACAAGAGGCTGCCTCAGTATATGGCGAATTTTCAGACATCACCCAAACCTGCAAAATCGACCCATGAATACCTTACTCGCGTTCTACCAAAACCTCGGCCCGGCCCTGACATTGCTGGTGATCGGCACCTTCCTGCTGGCCGGTACGGTCAAGGGCGTCATCGGCCTGGGCCTGCCCACCGTCGCCATGGGCATGCTCGGCCTGGCTATGTTACCGGCGCAGGCTGCGGCGTTGCTGATCATCCCGTCCACCGTCACCAACCTCTGGCAACTGGCCTTCGGCGGTCACCTGAGCGCGTTGATCAAACGCCTGTGGCCGATGCTCCTGCTGATTTTCCTCGGCACCGGGCTGGGCTCGGTGTGGCTGGGCATGGATGGCGGGCATTGGGTGGTGCGGGCGTTGGGCGGCGCGCTGCTGGTGTATGCCTTGAGCGGGCTGTTGCTGCCGACGTTCAAGGTAAGCCCGGCCACCGAGCGCTGGCTGGGCCCGCTGTGCGGCGTGCTGACCGGGGTCATCACCTCGGCCACTGGGGTGTTCGTGATACCGGCGGTGCCGTATCTGCAAGCGTTGGGCTTGAACCGCGATCAGCTGGTGCAGGCGTTGGGGCTGTCGTTCACCGTGTCGACCCTGGCGCTGGCAGCCGGGCTGTTCTGGCGTGGCAGCCTGGGCGGCGGCGAATTGAACGCCTCGTTGCTGGCGCTGGTTCCCGCGCTGCTCGGGATGTGGCTGGGCCAGGCCCTGCGCCAGCGCATCAGTGCCGTGCTGTTCAAGCGGGTGTTCTTTATCGGCATGGCCGCGCTGGGAGGTCATCTGCTGATCAGTGGTTAACAATATGCCGTTGATTCGTGCGCCTTGGTCAAATGTATTTTGCCGCCGGGACGCTTATTCCAAAGCACCGACCCCGTTACCCTGCCTTCAGACATTTTTAATCTTTAGGCACCCCCTATGAAAAAAGTACTCCTGCTCAACGGCGGTAAGAAATTCGCCCATTCCGACGGTCGCTACAACAGCACCCTGCATGAAGCCGCCCTGGCGGTACTGGACCGTGGCGGCATCGACGTCAAGGAAACCCACATCGACGCCGGCTACGACGTGGCCGAAGAAGTCGCCAAATTCCTCTGGGCCGACGTGATCATCTACCAGATGCCCGGCTGGTGGATGGGCGCTCCGTGGATCGTCAAGAAGTACATTGATGAAGTCTTCACCGAAGGCCACGGCAGCCTGTACGCCAGCGACGGCCGCACCCGCTCCGACTCGTCGCAGAAATACGGCAGCGGCGGCCTGATCCAGGGCAAGCAATACATGCTGTCCCTGACCTGGAACGCTCCCCAGCAAGCGTTCGACGACCCCACCGACTTCTTCGAAGCCAAGGGCGTGGACGCGGTGTATTTCCCGTTCCACAAGGCCAACGAGTTCCTTGGCATGACCGGCCTGCCGACCTTCCTGTGCGTGGACGTGATGAAACGCCCGGCCATCGAAGCCGACGTGGCGCGTTATGAACAGCATCTGGCACAGGTGTTTAACCTGAGTCTGTAATGCGGCTAGTATCCGTGCAGCCGCTATAAAGAGGATTCACGTTGAAAGCCCGATCCGATGAGCTACAGATCTTCGTCTGCGTGATTGAATGCGGGTCGATTTCCGCCGCAGCCGAGCAGGTCGGGCAGACGCCGTCGGCGGTCAGCCGCACCTTGTCGCGCCTGGAAGCCAAGCTCGACACCACCCTGATCAATCGCACCACCCGGCGCATGGACCTGACCGAAGAGGGCAAGTATTTCTTCGAGCGGGCCAAGGTGATCCTCGAGCAGATGGACGACCTGGAAGAACGCCTGTCGTCGCGCCAGCAAACCCCGTCGGGGCGCCTGCGGATCAACGCGGCGTCGCCGTTCATGCTGCATGCGATCGTGCCGTACATCGCCGAGTTTCGTGGCCTGTACCCGGATATCCAGCTGGAACTGAACAGCAACGACCTGATCATCGACCTGCTGGAACAGAGCACCGACATCGCGATCCGTATCGGTGCCCTGGCCGACTCGACGTTGCACGCCCGCTCACTGGGGTGCAGCCCGCTGCATATCCTCGCCAGCCCGGCGTACCTGGAACAGCACGGCACGCCCACCACCGTTGCCGAACTGGCCGAACACACGTTGCTCGGCTTCACCCAGACCGAAACCCTCAACCACTGGCCGTTGCGCCATGTGCACGGCGATCGCTGGCAAATCCAGCCCGGTGTCGCCGCTTCCAGCGGTGAAACCTTGCGCCAGCTGGCGCTGGAAGGGCAGGGCATCACCTGTTTATCGGACTTCATGACCGCCCAGGACATCAAGACCGGGCGCCTGATACCGGTGCTGGCCGAGTTCAACAGCGGCTATCGTCAACCGATCAATGCGGTGTACTACCGCAACTCGCAATTGGCCTTGCGCATCCAGTGCTTCCTGGACTTTATCCAGGGCAAGCTGGCCAGCTACGCCAGCTGATTCGTGACCTCTGCGCAAGATTGAATTGGGCAATACGGACTTATTCGGAATGGATAGGTCCGCAATACTGACGCCATCAATTACTCACGCAGGGAGACACCTCCATGAACGTATTCATTACCGGCGCTGCCGGTTTTATCGGCGGTTCCATCGCCACTGGCCTGGTCAAGGCCGGCCATAACGTCACCGGCCTGGTGCGCAGCACCGAACAGGCTGCGGAAATGACGGCACTGGGTATCACGCCGGTGATCGGTACGCTGGATGACAGCGCGCTGTTGACCGAGCAGGCGAAGAAAGCTGACGCGGTGATCAACGCCGCCAGCAGCGACCATCGCGGCGCCGTGGAAACCTTGCTGGCCGCGCTGCGCGGTTCCAACAAAACCTTCCTGCACACCAGCGGTTCGAGCATCGTCGGCGATGCGTCGGGCGGTAAGTCCAGCGATGTCATCTACTTTGAAGACAACCTGCCGGCGCCGACTGTCGACAAGGCTGCTCGCGTGGCCATCGACAACCTGATCCTGGCTGCAGCCAAAGATGGCGTGAACTCGGCAGTGATCTGCAACACCCTGATCTACGGTCACAGCCTGGGCGTCAAGCGCGACAGCGTGCAGTTGCCACGCTTGCTCAAGCAGGCACGCAAAAGCGGTGTAGTGCGGCATGTGGGCACCGGGCAGAACATCTGGTCCAACGTGCACATTGAAGACGTGGTTGCGTTGTACCTCCTGGCGTTGGAAAAGAATGTGCCGGGCACTTTCTACTTTGTGGAGAGTGGCGAGGCGGCGTTTGTCGACATGACCACCGCGATTGCCGAAGCGCTGAAGCTGGGTAAACCACAGGACTGGCCATTGGCGGATGCCGAGGCCGAGTGGGGTTATGAAATGGCCAACTATGGCCTGGGCTCCAACAGCCGGGTTCGCGGCAAGCATGCCCGGGAATTGCTGGGATGGGCGCCGAAGCGGACCTCCGTAGTGGAGTGGATTCGCAACGAGATGGTGTGATGTTCGCTTGAGACCGAGGCGAGCTCTTCGCGAGCAAGCCCGCTCCCACACTTAACCGAGTTCCAACTTTGGAATGCGGTCAAATGTGGGAGCGGGCTTGCTCGCGAAAGGGGCGACTCGGTCCAACGGTCTTACCCAACACTAGCCCCACCCCGCCCAATTCCGTACCATCCCCAGCCTTATCCCCCGCAACTCCCCGGTACTTCAATGAACCTCACCCGTCTGCGCGCCGACGCCCTGGCCGGACTCACCACGTCTTTTGCCTTGCTGCCCGAATGCATCGCCTTTGCCCTGGTGGCTCATCTCAACCCGCTGATGGGCCTCTACGGCGCATTCATCATCTGCACCCTCACCGCGCTGTTCGGCGGCCGGCCTGGCATGGTCTCCGGGGCCGCCGGCTCGATGGCGGTGGTGATCGTCGCGCTGGTGGTGCAGCACGGCGTGCAGTACCTGCTGGCCACGGTGTTGCTGGGCGGGTTGATCATGGTCGCCTTCGGCCTGTTGCGCCTGGGCAAGCTGGTGCGCATGGTGCCGCACCCGGTGATGCTCGGGTTCGTCAACGGCCTGGCGATCATCATTGCCTTGGCGCAGCTGGAGCATTTCAAGAGCGGTGACACCTGGCTCAGCGGCACGCCTCTGTACGTAATGACTGGGCTGGTCGCGGCCACCATGGCCATCGTCTACCTGCTGCCGCGCCTGACCCGCGCCGTACCGCCAGCCCTGGTGGCGATCCTCGGCGTTGGCTTGGCGGTGTACCTGCTCGGCCTGCCGACCCGCACCCTGGGCGACATGGCCCACATCGCCGGCGGCCTGCCGACCTTCGCGCTGCCACAGATTCCCTGGACCCTCGAAACCCTTCACATCATCGCGCCCTACGCGATCCTGATGGCCATGGTCGGCCTGCTGGAAACCCTGCTGACCCTCAACCTCACCGACGAAATCACCGAAACCCGCGGCTACCCGGACCGCGAAAGCGTGGCCTTGGGTGCCGCCAACATGGTCTCGGGCCTGTTCGGCGGCATGGGCGGCTGCGCGATGATCGGACAAACCGTGATCAACCTCAGCTCCGGCGGGCGAGGGCGCTTCTCCGGGGTATTTGCCGGGGTGATGATCCTGCTGTTCATTCTGTTTCTGTCACCGCTGATCGAGCGCATTCCGCTGGCGGCGCTGGTGGGGGTGATGTTTGTGGTGTCCCAGCAGACGTTTGCCTGGGCGTCCCTACGGGTGATCAACAAGGTGCCGCTCAACGACGTGCTGGTGATCATGGCGGTGACGGTGATTACCGTGTTCACCGACCTGGCGACGGCGGTGCTGTGCGGGATTGTGATTGCGGCGCTGAACTTCGCCTGGCAGCAGGCGCGCGAGTTGTACGCGGATGAACACATGGAAGCGGACGGCAGCAAACTCTATCGGGTGCACGGCACGCTGTTTTTTGCCTCGACCACGCCGTTTTTGAATCGCTTCGATCCGGCCAACGACCCGGCCCAGGTGACGCTGGATTGCCGTCACTTGAGCTTCGTCGACTATTCAGCGATTGCTGCGTTGATGACCCTGCGCGAGCGCTACGCCAAGGCCGGCAAGCATTTGCGGGTGCTGCACCTGTCCGAGCGCTGCCGCAAACTGCTCAAGCGCGCCCGGGTGCAGCACGACTGACCGTTGTTGAAGTGCGATGATCGTTCCCACGCTCTGCGTGGGAACGCCGCTTTGGACGCTCCGCGTCCGCTCTTAAAATCGTGACGCGGAGCGTCACAGGATGCATTCCCACGCAGAGCGTGGGAACGATCATGGCCCGACCAGGTTTTCCAGTTCCTGGGCGCGGGTCTGGGTCATGTCCAGCACGCAGCCGGAGCCGTTGACCTGATCAATGGTGCCGCCGGTGGCCGAGCCGATGAAGCCGCAATTGGCATCGCGAAACTTGAGCCACTGGCGTTGTACGTCCTGCAGCTGCTGCTTGCGGTTGCCTTCCATCGCGGTCATCGCGGTTTTGTAGGCGGTATTCAGGCGCGCGTCCTGCACCTTGGTTTCCTTGGCGTTGCAATCGACCATGTCGGCGGTGGTGTTGGCGCCATCCATGCATTTTTTCAGTGCCGGGTTCTCATCGGCCGAGGCCGTGCCGCACAAGGCCAGCAACAGTGCGCCGGCGGCGAAAGGAACAAGCAGGGGGTTACGATTCATTCTGGGTTTTCCTGGTCATGAGTCGGTGTGCAGTCTAAGACTCGGCCTGCGCAGTTGAGTTTCCAGCCCCGGCGATCTTCATGTAAGAACGCCCCCCGAATTTTCATCCACTGACCCAGGGCATATCCCTGTGCGACAGGGCGTGTCTGTGGGCGAAAATTACTTTCATAAAAATTGAAAATCCACCTCGTTAATGATTTATGACTTTCACAAACTATTCGACGTGACCCTTTCCGAGGAGTACCGCATGGCCGCATCACCGGGGTATTGGCTGTTGATCTACGCCGCCATCGCCATCATTGCATTGATCGTATTGATCGCGCGTTACCGGCTCAACCCGTTTATCGTCATCACCCTGGTGTCCATCGGCCTGGCGCTATTGGCCGGGATGCCGGCGGATACGATCATGGGCTCCTACGAGGCGGGCGTCGGCAAGACGCTGGGGCATATTGCGCTGGTGGTCGCGCTGGGCACCATGCTCGGCAAGATGATGGCCGAGTCCGGTGGCGCCGAGCAGGTGGCGCGCACGCTGATCAACCGGTTCGGCGAGCGTAACGCGCACTGGGCAATGGTGTGTATCGCGTTCCTGGTGGGGCTGCCGCTGTTTTTCGAGGTCGGTTTTGTGTTGCTGGTGCCGATCGCGTTTACCGTGGCGCGGCGGGTGGGCGTGTCGATCCTGATGGTCGGCCTGCCGATGGTGGCGGGCTTGTCGGTGGTGCATGCGCTGGTGCCGCCGCATCCGGCGGCGATGATGGCGGTGCTGGCCTATAACGCCTCGGTCGGGCAGACGGTGCTGTATGCAATTTTGATCGGCATACCCACCGCGATCATTGCCGGCCCGCTGTACGCCAAATTTATCGTGCCGCACATTCACCTGCCCGCGGAAAACCCGCTGGAGCGCCAGTTCATCGACCGCGAGCCGCGCACCCGCCTGCCGAGTTTCGCCCTGACCATGGGCACCATCCTGTTACCGGTGGTGCTGATGATGATCGGCGGCTGGGCCAACCTGATTTCCACGCCGGGCACCGCCTTTAACCAGTTCCTGTTGTTTATCGGTAACTCGGTGATTGCGCTGCTGGTGGCGACCCTGGTGAGCTTCTGGACGCTGGGCCTGGCCCAGGGCTTCAACCGCGAGTCGATCCTCAAGTTCACCAACGAATGCCTGGCACCGACCGCCAGCATCACCTTGCTGGTGGGCGCGGGCGGTGGTTTGAACCGAATTCTGGTGGACGCCGGGGTCACCAATGAAATCCTCGGCCTGGCCCACGCCTTCAACCTGTCGCCTTTGGTGATGGGCTGGCTGTTCGCCGCGCTGATGCGCATCGCCACCGGCTCGGCCACCGTGGCCATGACCACGGCCTCAGGCGTGGTCGCACCGGTTGCGATGGGCCTGGGTTATCCACACCCGGAATTGCTGGTGCTGGCCACCGGCGCGGGTTCGGTAATCTTTTCCCACGTGAACGACGGCGGCTTCTGGCTGATCAAGGAATACTTCAATATGACGGTGATCCAGACCTTCAAGACCTGGACCGTGCTGGAGACCCTGATTTCGGTGGTCGCCTTCGGTCTGACTTATGGTTTGTCCTGCATCTTGTAACCCGGAGCCGAACCGATGGACATCCTCTACCAGATCCGCGCCCGCCAGGATTCCTTCAGCGCCGGCGAAGGGCGTATCGCCAAGTTGATGCTTGATGACGTCGGTTTCGCAGCGTCCGCCAGCCTGGAAGAGTTGTCCCAACGGGCCGAGGTCAGCACCGCCACCTTGTCGCGTTTTGCCCGCAGCGTCGGCTGCCGCGACCTGCGTGACCTGCGCCTGCAACTGGCCCAGGCCAGCGGTGTCGGCAGCCGTTTCCTCGACCCGGCGGGCCTGCCGGAGCAGTCGGCGTTTCACCGGCAGATTCTCAGCGATATCGAGGCGACGTTGCGCCGGCACCTGTCCGGTTTCAACCAGCGCAGTTTTGTCGACGCCGTGAGCCTGCTGGGCAATGCGCGGATGATCCACGCGTTCGGCATGGGCGGGCCGTCGAGCCTGTGCAGCGACGAGTTGCAAGTGCGCCTGGTGCGCCTGGGCTACTCGATCAACGCCTGCCACGACCCGGTGATGATGCGCGTGACCGCCGCCACCCTGGGCCCGGAGCATGCGCTGATCGTCTGCTCGCTGACCGGCATCACCCCGGAGGTATTGGGCGTGGTGGCGCTGGCACGCAACTACGGCGCAAAAATCATCGCCATCACCCTGCCGGACTCCCCGCTGGCGCAGTTGGCCGACGTGCTGCTGCCGCTGCAACCGGCCGAAACCAGTTTTATCTACAAGCCAACGGCGGCGCGCTACGGAATGCTGTTGGCCATCGACGTGCTCGCTACCGAGCTGGCCTTGGCCATGCCGGACGACAACCAGGAACGCCTGCGACGGATCAAGCTGGCCCTGGACGATTATCGCGGCGGCCCTGACAGCCTGCCGCTTGGAGATTGAGATGAAGTACCACACGCTGATCCGCCAGGCGCTGATCATTGATGGCAGCAACACCCCCGGCTATGTCGCCGATGTGGCAGTGCACGAGGGCCGTATCGAGAAGATCGGCGACCTGTCCCGGGACAGCGCCGAGCATGAAATCGACGCTGCCGGGCGCGTATTGGCGCCGGGGTTTATCGACGTGCACACCCACGACGACACGGTGGTGATCCGTCACCCGCAGATGCTGCCCAAGCTGAGCCAGGGGGTGACCACGGTGATTGTCGGCAACTGCGGCATCAGCGCCTCGCCCGTGAGCTTGCAGGCTGATCCGCCGGACCCGATGAACCTGCTGGGCACCGCCGAGGCCTTTGCCTACCCACGGTTCAGCGATTACCGGGCGGCGGTGGAAAACGCCCACCCGGCCGTCAATGTGGCGGCGCTGATCGGCCACACCGCGCTGCGCAGCAACCATATGGACGACCTGCACCGTACCGCCACGCCGGGTGAAATCACCGCGATGCGCGTGCAGTTGCAGGAGAGTCTGGCGGACGGTGCCCTGGGTTTATCCACCGGGCTTGCATACGCGAGCGCCTTCAACGCCGAGACCGATGAAGTGCTGCAGTTGAGTGAAGAACTGACGGCGTATGGCGCGGTGTACACCACCCATTTGCGCAGCGAATTCGAACCGGTGCTGGAGGCGATGGACGAGGCTTTTCTGATCGGCCGGCATGCCAAGGCGCCGGTGATCATTTCCCACCTCAAGTGCGCGGGCGCCGGTAACTGGGGGCGCAGTCCGCAGTTGTTGGCCTCGCTGGAACACGCGGCGAAGACCCACCCGGTGGGCTGCGATTGCTACCCGTATGCGGCCAGCTCTTCGACCCTGGACCTCAAGCAAGTCACCGATGCCTTTCGCATCACCATCACCTGGTCTACGCCGCATCCGGAAATGGGCGGGCGGGATCTGCAGGATATCGCCGCCGAGTGGGCGGTGCCGCTGATGGACGCCGCACGCCGCCTGCAACCCGCCGGGGCAGTGTATTACGGGATGGACGAGACCGACGTGCAGCGCATCCTGGCGCATCCGCTGTCGATGATTGGCTCGGATGGTTTGCCGGAAGATCCGTTTCCTCATCCACGTCTGTGGGGCGCGTTTCCCCGGGTACTGGGGCATTTCAGCCGGGACCTTGGCTTGTTCCCGCTGCACACCGCCGTGCACAAGATGACCGGACTGTCGGCGGCGCGCTTTGGCCTGGCCGGGCGCGGTGAGATCCGTGAAGGGCATTGGGCCGACCTGGTGCTGTTTGATCCGTTGCGGGTGCGGGATGTGGCGGACTTCAAAGAGCCGCAGCGCGCGGCGGAAGGGATTGACGGTGTGTGGGTCAACGGCGTGCTCAGCTACAGCGACGGTCAAGCCAACGGGCAGCGTCCCGGACGATTCCTGGCGCGCAGCGGGGATTTGCGAAAGGGTTTTGCCAATCTATAGTGGCGGCTCTCAAACACGGAGCAATCGCCATGCACTTAGGAAAAGTCACCCCCATCTTGCGCAGTTTCGACGAGGCCAAAACCCTGGAGTTCTACGTCGATTTCCTGGGGTTCAAGGTCGATTGGCAGCACCGGTTTGAAGACAACTTTCCGCTGTACTTGCAGGTGTCGCTGGGGGAATGTGTGCTGCACCTGTCCGAGCACCATGGCGATTGCACGCCAGGTGCGGCGGTGCGGATTCAGGCTCAAGGGTTGGAAGCGTACCAGCAACAATTGCTGGCCAGGAATTACCGCAACGCCAAGCCCGGTATTGAAGACACGCCGTGGGGCAGCCGCGAGATGAGCATCAGCGACCCGTCGGGGAACCGGTTGGTGTTTGTTGAAGAAGTCAGC
>NZ_CP080030.1:847169-862855 GCF_019382755.1 Pseudomonas sp. Colony2
ATTTACACCCGGAAATGGCTGACCATCTGCTGCAACTGCCCGCCCAAACGCGCCAGTTCCACACTCGACTTGGCCGTCTCGTCACTGGCCGCCGCCGTCTGCTCCGACACGTCCCGCACATTCACAATGCTGCGGCTGATCTCTTCCGCCACGGCACTCTGCTGCTCGGCGGCTGCGGCGATCTGCTGGTTCATCGACTGGATATTCGACACCGTACGGGTGATGTTTTCCAGTGACACACCGGCCTTGCGCGTCAGTTCGACGCTGCTGTCGGTGAGGCTGCGGCTGTTGTTCATCACGGCGGCCACTTGCTGGGTGCCGTTCTGCAAACCGGCCACCAGGCCTTCGATTTCTTCGGTGGATTTCTGGGTGCGCTGGGCCAGGCCGCGCACCTCGTCGGCGACCACCGCAAAACCGCGACCGGCTTCACCGGCACGGGCGGCTTCGATGGCGGCGTTGAGCGCCAGCAGGTTGGTCTGCTCGGCCACGGCCTTGATCACGTCCATCACGCTGCCGATCTTGTTGCTCTCTTGTTGCAGGTGCGTCATGGCGTCGGTGGAGCGCGCCACTTCAGCTGCCAGGCGCTCGATCTGGGCGATGGCTTCGGCCACCACCTTGTCACCGGCACGGGCTTCACCGTCGGCGGCCGAGGCAGCCTGGGACGCTTGTTCGGCGTTGCGTGCGACTTCCTGCACGGTGGCAGTCATTTCGTGCATGGCGGTGGCCACTTGATCGGTCTCGATCTTCTGGCTGTTGACCCCGGCACTGGTCTGTTCGGTCACGGCTGACAGCTCTTCGGCGGCGCTGGCGATCTGGGTCACGCCGTCACGGATGCCGCTGATCAGTTCACGCAGGGTAGTGCCCATGCGCTGGATGCCCTGTTGCAACACGCCGAGTTCGTCGCGGCGGGTCACCTGGATGTTGTGGCTCAGGTCGCCGGAAGCGATGCGCTCCACCACGGCGAGGGTCTCGCGCAGTGGGCGGGTGATCTGGCGGGTGATGATCACGGCCGCCACGATGCCCACCAGCAAGGCCAGCAATGTGCTGATCAGTTGCAGGCTGCGGGCCTGGGCGCTTTCGGCGTCGCGGCGTTGCAGCTGGATGTCGTACAGCTTGTCGCTGATGGTGACAATGTCGGTGCCCTGGGTGGTCATTTCTGCCCGGGCCGAGACGATGTTGGCGTTGGCCGCCTTGTAGTTCTGCACCGCGCTGCGATAGGCGCCGAGGGCGGTTTCCAGGGCGGTCAGTGCAGGCTGTTGGCTGGCGCCAAACGCTGCGTGCAGGCCTTTCAGACCGTCGATGGCTTTCTCGATCTGCGCGGCGGCGCGGGCTTCAGTCTCGGCGTTGACGTTACCGGTGTAGCCGCGCACTTCGTAGCGGGCCAACTGGAACTGTTCCTTGGCGCTGGTCACGGCCTCGAACTGGGCAAAGCGCTCGGTGCTCTCGGGCATCTGGCGCACGCTGGCGTCCAGGGCACTGATCTGCGCATTGGCGATGTCAGCCTTGTCGCCCATGACCTGGCGCGCGGCGTTACCGTTGCGATAGGCCTCGCGCATTTTGTTCAAGGACTGCTGGTAAGCGGTGATGATCGCTTTTTGCTCATTGAGCAGCTTGAGGTTGTCCGGGCTCTTGAAGCTGTCCAGCAGCTTCTGTTGCTGGGCCACAAAACCGTCGAGGTTGGTCTGCACGTTTTGCGCCACGGCTTCGTCGCCGTTGGCCAACATGTATTGCAGGCGCACGATGCGCAGTTTGGTCAGCGAAGCGTTGAGCTGGGTGATGTCGCTCATCCAGTTGCTGCGGTCGATCAGGCCGCCCAGGCTGGTCCAGCCGGTGAGCGCGAGGATCGAGGTGAGGACCAGTACCAGGCCGAAGCCCAGGCCCAGTTTCATATTGACGCTGATGTTGCCGAACCAACTATTCATCGCATTCCTCCAGGAACAGATTTGAGGGTACATCCGGTTGCTGGAAGTAGCGACCAGCCGATGGGTAGTCAGGAGGTATCGGCAGCCCTGGCGAGAGCTGAAACGGTTTTTTCGTGAGGGCAGGATTTATGGAACGTGAGCGACGAGCGGTCGCACCGCCCTCATGCAGAGGGCGGTGCGAGGATCAGTGGACTTGGCGCATTCTTTTGCTGGTGGTGATGATGTCGATCAACGCTTCCCTGCTGCTGAAACGGCGGTCATCCAGGTTCCAGCGATTGACGAAGTGCCCCCTGGCATCCTGCTGCAACGCGGTGTGGACCAGTACGCCGTCGCGGTTTTTATGGACCATCTCCAACCCATCGTCCAGGGTGCGCTGAAGCAGATAGTCGCCTTTGCGCCGCAGGCGTTGTTCGAGGCTGAGGGGTGGTGCGGGCGTGGCAGGTAGCGGCAATGGCGCACCGGCGACTTCGATGTTTTTCTTGAAGTCGTAGCGCACCAATGGCCATTGCTGCTCGCGCGGCAGCGCCTGGACGCTGGCGGGCTCACGCACAAAGCCGCTGGCCGACCCCGGAGGCACATCGTCCAGCAGCAGACTGATGCCGTTGTTGAGCTCGGCAATGCCCGGTACGCCGCGATGGGTATTGGCGTGCGTTTCGCCCACCAGCGCGACCCACTTGTGCGGCCCCTGTTGAAGCTGATCGGCGCGGATCACCTGGGTTGCAAAGTAGTTGAACATTGATGTCCTGGAGCCGGGCATGCCGTCCACCCGCAAGCTGGCGACACAGTCGAGTGCGCGGATCCGCACGTTATGCTTCATCGCCACCTGCACCAGGCTGACAAAACCGTAGGGGCTGTCGGCCGGTACGCCGTGGCCTTTGTCCAATGCGTTGAGGTAGCTCCACAGTTCATCTGGCATAAAGCCCAGGCTGTGGACGATATCCAGGTCGGCCTGATGCAGCTCGGTGGTGAGTTGCTCCATGTACAGGGTTTTTACTTCTCGCGGGCCCTTCAGGTATTCCATGTGCCGGCTGAGGAAGCCTTTGCTCGACGTACCGGCGTGGGCTTCGCCGACTACCAGGCCATCGGCGGTGTCCAGCAGTTGATCGATAAATTTCGCCTCATCCAGGGCCGGGTCGACCGCAGGCAGTGCTCCTCGAGCAGGCGGTGTGTGTTCGGTAAAAAACGCCTGGGCCTGATCCTGAAGTTTTTTGCGGGTCTGGTCGAACGTGGTTTGCGCCGCGCGACGGCTGCTGGCGGTCTCCCTGTAGGCGGTGGCGAAGAGCGCTTCACGCGTGCCTATCGGCAAGGTGATTTCCTCGCTGATCAGGCCCAGGTGTTCATGGGGCAGGTCAAAGGTGCTGAAGTGGCGCGGCGCCTCAACAGGCAGAGGGCGCGTTGGCCGTAGCGCGTGTGAGCGCTCCACCGAGGGCCCCGGGTGCGGCGCCGGTTGGCGTGCCGTGTGCAGCGACAGCTTCAGGTCGCCCTTGGCCAGGGCATCGCCGGGAATGCCGCCGGCCACATCCGCGATGACTCGGGTGGGTTGGTCGAAGGCGTCGTCGACCCGCAGGGCAATGCTCTTTTGCAGGTCGGCCAGGCCCGGCGTGCCGCGATAGGTACTCATGCGTTTTTGATCAACCAACGCTATCCAGCGCTCGCCCGGTTTTTTCGCCTGGTCGTCGTTGATGAGGGTGTGGGAGTAAAAGTTGGTCAGCCGGTTGGCGCGAATCGGGGCCGGGCGTGAATCAAACAGGCACAGGGTGTTTTCCAGGTCGTAGGAGCTTGAGGCGTTCAACGGCCGAACCTCAATCCCGTGCTGTTGCGCGGTGTTTACCAGCATCCAGTGGCCGTGCAACCCGTCGGGGTCGCGGTAATTTTCCTTGTCGATGGATTTGAGCTGGCCCTCGGCCCGTTTGGAGAAACCACTGGAAAACCGTGAGTGGGTTTTCAGGTGATGAATGTCGCGCCACAGCGGCTCGATATAGAGAACCGTCACGTTCAGTTCGCGCAGGTACTGCATGTTTTCGATCAGCACCTGTTTAGCCGCGGTGGAAAACGGTGCCTCGCCTACCACCAGGTTGTGCGCGTCATCGATCAGCAGCTTGAGCAAGTCACGCAGGGCAATGTCTGGCGCCGGGTTCAGGGTTTCGGCCCGGGGAACCACGGCGGGCAACCGTGCAAAAAACGCGTCGGCGTCATCCGTCAGGGCCCTGACGTTGTCCAGGTGCTGTTTGAGTGCCGGGGCGAGTTGCCGACGCGAGATCCAGATGCTGTGGGTATTGAGGTCTCGATCCAGGTAGGCGATTTGCAGGAACAGCGCCGACCGGTCCTCGGGTGCGATGACGGCCGCTACGTCCCGGCGAAACTTTTCCGACAACTCATAGGGCTGCCCGAGCCTTTCAGGGCCAGGCATGCCACCGATGACACCGGAGCGCTGCCACTGGCCGTCCACCGTCTGGTTCACCAGCTTGCCGGTGGAGCGCAATTGCCCGCTGGTGTTGTCGTAGCGAAACAACAGGAATCGCCCCAGGCTGTCCGGGGTGTGCGAGGCCCACAGGCTGTCGCCGGCAAACAGCACAGGCTGCATGCCCTGGGGCAATGGGGGCTGCGGTTGCAGTTGCTTGATCAAGGTCATGGCCTGTTGGTCCTTGGTCACCCGGGCAATATGGCGTAACGGCGGACGGGCGAGCTTGACGGGGGCGAACAGCAGGGGCCGCAGGTCGGTCAACAACGTCCCGCCGGCATTGAGCAGCGCACCCAGATAGTGTCCCAGCGCGGCGGCGGTGTCGTTGCGGCTGTAGGCATGCAGGGCGAGCATCGAATCCTTGAACACCAGCAAGCCGCCCAAGGCCAGGCTCAGTGCCGGGAAGGGCGCAGTCAGCACGGCAATGGTGATTTCGCCGATCACGCTGACCAGCTCCATGATCATCTGCAAGCGCCCGGTGGTGGTGCTTTTGACTTCGTCGATACGGTGACGCAGCTTTTTGTCGTAGGTATGGTAATGCAGGTTCTTCAGCGGCAGTGCGGTGCGAGGCACTTCGTCGAACACCGGCTTGGAATACACCCCCTTGAGCTGTGCCGGCAGGCCGGCCACCAACGCATGCAACCTCGGCTCGAACGCCGCGCGCTCAACGCTGGCGACCCGGCTGATGTAGTAGGTGTCCATGCCTTCAAGGTTTTTCAGGCGTTCGTTGAATTCCCGTTGCGGCCTGAAGGCGATGCCATCCGGTGCGTGCGGGGTGTAGAGCAGGGGCAGGTCGTTGGCGTGGTGGAACAGGTAGCAGCCATCGATCACTTGGCCGCTGATGTGCAGGGGATAGAGCCGATACCGATTGCGCACGGCATCGCTGTTATCGGCCAGGCTGTCGATGCTTTTTTCCAGCCAGGCCAGGTCGCTTGTTGCCAGGCAGCCTTGCAGGCAGCACTCAAGCGCAGCGACGTGCATGTGCAGTTGGGCAACCTCCAGGGCCATGTTGCGGCGCCATGCATAGTGGGGGCCTTGCGGGTCCAACAGGGTTTTCTCGACCTCGGCGACATAGCGGTCACCGATCCAGGTGCCTCTGACCGAGTTGCTCACCGTTTGCGCGGTGAGTCGACTCAGGTCGACGCCGGGCGGTCCCTTGAACTGCGCGGTGGTGCTGGCGTCGGGGTTGATAAAGCCCAGGCTGGCGTCGTAGCCATTGCGGTACAGCGTGGTGTAGCTGACGCGTTCGCGCGGGGTGATCACGCCCACGAGATTTGGGTCTACCGCCGGGATCGGGTTGCCGAGCAGTTGGTTGAGGGCGGTTTTTGCCGCCTTGTGCAAGTAACTGTCGAAGTCGGGAAACTGTTGTGGGCTACCCGGGCTTGCGGCGTAGGCCTTTGCCGCGCCCAGTGCCTGTTCCTTGAGATCGGCGAGTTTCTGTCGGTCGGCTGCCGATGCCTGGCTCAGCCACTTGGGCATCTGATGCAGGTATTCATCGGCCTGCATGGCCAGCGTCGTGGTACTCATTTCCACCAGGCAGGCTTCATAGGTGGAGGGCGCGCCGAAACTGATCATCAAATACTCAAGGCTGGCCGGGGCAAAACCCAGGGCGGAAAGCATCGCGCTGTATTTGGGCCGGATCCGGCTGACCAACTGTTCAAGCAGGTAGGCTTTCATGCTGCGCGAACCGGGAGCGGACGCTACCTCCTGGCTCCAGCCGAGGATATGCGCCTGCAATTCCCGCTCGCTGCCAAAGGCCTGGAACTGTTCGGCGCGTGGCGCGTGAGGCGTGCACAGCAGCAAGCGTTTGACCGCGCCCGTTGCATCGGTCTGGCGCAGCACCCACAGGTCTTTGAGCGGAGCCTTGTGCAGGAACAGGCAGCAGGCGGTGAGTGTGGGCGAGGGGCCTTCACTGAGGGTTTGCAGCAGTGCGTAGTCGTCAGTGCTGATATGGTTTTGCAACGATGCACTGTAGGCCAGCGCGTGCAGGCGGCTGTCGAGCATCTGCTGCATGGCTTCCTGTACGGCGGGCAAACTGTGGGCGCGCTTTTGTTCTTCGGCGAAGACCAGGCTTGGTTGAACCTTGGCCAGCAGCTCGGCCAGGTAAGCCGGGGTGACGTCCTGGAACTCGGGCGGCAATGGCTGCTGGGCGTAGGTCAGTTGGGTGTGCTTGAGAAACTCGGAACCGGCGTGTTCATCGCCACGGTGCAAGCCACGTACCGCCAGTTGCACCAGGTTGTTGTGCTGGTTGTACGAGTTGCCTGACTTGAGGGTGCGCTCGGTGCTGATCTGCAGTTGCTCGGGGATCAGGCCCTGGATATCCAGGTCGTCATCCAGATGCTCAAGCAATTGCAGGCGTGCCATGGCCTCGGGCGAGGCCGCCGGGCCGAGTAGCGCCAGCACTTGCAGGCTGAGGTGTTCGTAAGTGCGCAGATGCTCGGCGAGGGTTTTGCGCTGAGACTCATTGGCGCTGCGGTACCAGTCGGGGGCGGATTCGTGGAGCAGTTTTTCCAGTAACTGTTGCGCGCGCAGTTCCAGGCGCGAGGCCAGGTCCCAAGGCGAGCAGCGCAGCGCCTGGTCGAGTTCGAGGGTCATTCTGGCGACGTCTGTCGGCGCTGGATGGCCGTCCAGGCCAAGGGCAAACGCGATGTCCTGATGTTGTTTGTCCTGCAGGGCGTTGTAGGTGTGTTCGTTCAGCGGGAGGCTGTCGATAGGCTCTGGCACCAGCGGCCAGATACTTGCCGCGCGCAAGTGCTGGTAACGGCGCGGCAAGTGTTGCAGCAGTTCCTGACGCCAGGCCGACTGCTTCATGCGCTCTTGCAGCGTGCGATCCAGGTGTTTGAGCGAGGTGAAAGCCTCCAGGCCTCTGGACGGGGTGAACAGCAACACATCACCGTCCTCGATTTCCAGGTGGGTGGCCGGTGTCTGGCTGCGCGTGAGGACGAACGCCCCGGCGAACTCGATGGTCTGCTGGCGGTAGCGAAACGTCAGGCGATGGATACCCGGGCGCAGCTCGGGGCCGCTGACGATATTCGTCACCAGCAGCTGGTCGGCAGGGCTGAGCAGGCGATCCTTGACCTTCAGCCTGGCCTCGGCCTCCAGCATCGGCTGGTGGCTGTCGAGTATCCAGTTCTTGCGTAAATGGCCGTTGGGCCGGCGTTCTATTTCCAGGGCGGCCAACTTCTTGTGCAATGCCTGGCTGATGCGCGTGCGGTTCAACCGGCCGGGTTCGCCCTGGATCACCCAGTCGCCGGGGACGGTGTAATGCACCTGTGCGTTCTGCAGGCTCCAGCGGCTTTCTTCTGCCAGGGCGGTGTGCAATGCCTGCACCTCCAGCAACTCGGTAGAAGACTGCGCTGCCGGTGCGTGGCCGTTGGGGAAAATCTGTAGACGATGACCGATTTGCAGCAGGTAGCCGTTCAGTTGTTCCGGGGTAAGTGGTGATGTGTTCGGGGGCTGGGCGGGCATGGCCGGTCCTCAGGGAGTCAATGGTCCCTGAGGGTGCGCAGTCTCGGCGTGTGGATGGCGGTAGTTAGTTACTCAAGGCCTCGACCACGGTCAGTATCAGGCGTGACGGGCAATCGGTACTCAGGTGTAGCGTGTTGCGCGCCACCCTGGGATGTTCTGCCTGGCCGGGTGCTTCGCCGCTGTTGGGGTTGACGTCAAAGCGCGGGAAGTTGCTGCTGGCGATGTCCAGGCGCAACCGGTGGCCGCGCTGGAACAGATTGCAGGTGGCGAAGGGTTCGATCACCACCTTGACCCGCTCACCCGGGGTCAGCAGGGTGGGGTGCTCCCAGGTGTTTCGGTAGCGGGCCCGCAGGATGCCGTCGGTGATGTTCATGGCGTAGCCGTCCGGGTAGACGTCGACCAGTTTGGCGGTGAAGTCGGTGTCGGGCGCATCGCTGTCGATCCACAGTTCCACGCGCAGCGGGCCTGCGACGATCAGGTCGTGGCTGAGTGGCTCGGTCTGGAAGCTTAAGACATCGCTGCGCTCGGCCAGGGGGCGCTGGTCGCCACGGGTACCGAAGAAGTCCGCCCGCTCGCGTTGGTCGAAAGCGCCGCCGACAAAAATCGGCGCGCCGGAGGTCAGGGCGCCACCGATGGTCGGCACCGGATCGGCCGGGTCGGCGCAGTAGCTGAGCTGGCCCTCGGTGGTCGGCGGTTCAGGTTGCAGTTGGCGTTGTGCGGTGAGGTGCAGGGTGAGTTGCCGGCTATCCGGTAGCGGCCATTGATGACTGTCGATCCAGTGCCCGCCATGTTGCAAGCGCCCCTGTTGATCGCGCTCGCCGGTGCCACCGCCCATCAAGAACACCTTCACCGCCGCGGGCTCAGGCAGCGGCGATCCCTTGAGGGTGCGTTCAAACCAGTCCAGGCGGCAGCTCAACCAGTCTTTCGCCACCTGCCCGTCGAAAGCCGCTGGTGCACCAAATTGCGCATCGCCACTGTGAGTGATATTGCGATCACCATGCAGCCAGGGGCCCATGATCAACTGATGCTGCGCCGTACTGCCGGCGCAAAACGCCGCGTAGTTGGCGAGGGTCGAACTGACATAAGCGTCGTACCAACTGGACATGAACAGCACCGGGATATCCGGCAGATCGTGGTAATGCCCTTCGGCGTAGATGCCCGGCGCTTGCCAGTACGGGCCGAAGTCGCCCTGGGCCCACTGCTCCAGCAGATAGGCTTCGTACTCCGGCACATGCCGCAGGGGCGATTGGCCGGCGTGCCACGGCATGCGCTTGAACCACTGGTGGATGTCTTCCTGTTCCAGGGCTTCGAGGATCTTCGGATCCGCCAGTGCCGCCGGGCTTTCCTTGGCCTGGCGAAACGCCCAGGTGGCCTGCTTGAGCTCCAGCGCGCCGCCCTGGCGAATCCCGCATTGGTAGGCGTTGGCGAAGCCGCCGCTGTCCAGCACCATGCTGGCGAGGCCCGGCGGATGCAGGCAGGCCATCGCCAGTTGCGTGTGGGCGGCGTAGGACAGGCCCATGCTGCCAATCTTGCCGTTGCACCACGGCTGCTCGACGATCCAGGCCAGGGTGTCGCAACCGTCTTCGCCCTCGGCGGTGTATTTGGTAAACACGCCTTCGGAGGCATAGCGCCCGCGGCAATCCTGGAAGATCGCGACAAAGCCCTGGGCCGTGAACCGCGCGGCCATTTGCTCGCGGGAAATATGCTGGCCGTCGAGCTGGATTTCCGAGCGCGATGGTTTGCTCTTGTCGTACGGGGTGCGTTCGATCACCACCGGAAAAGGGCCTGGACCGTGGGGCAAGTAGATATCGGTGGCCAGGTGGATGCCGTCGCGCATGGCGATCATCTGGTTGTGCAACGTCTGCATGGGGAAAACACTCATGGGGTCAGTACCCGGTGCCTACGGCAATGGCCAACAACACCATCGCCAGCACCGCATAGATCAGAAACAGCGGCAGGATGTAGCGTGCCCACTGGCCCCAGCCGACGTTGGCGGTGGCCAGCAATACCAACAGGCCGCTGGAGGTCGGGGTGATCATGTTGGTCAGGCCGTTGCCCATCAAAAACGCGAACACTGTGGTTTGCGGGCTGACACCGGAGAGTTGCCCCAACGGCCCGAAGATCGGCATGGTCACCGCCGCCTGCCCCGAGGTGGACGGGATCAGTACATCCAGCCCCAGTTGTGCGAAGAACATGCCGTAGGCCGAGACCACCGGGCCATGATCGCCCACCAGATTGGCGAGGCTGTTGACGATGGTGTCGAGCACCTGGCCGGTGCTGAGGATGATTTCCACGGCGGTCGCCAGGCCGATCAACACACCGGCGATCAGCACCTTTTTCATGCCGTCGACAAAGGCGCTGGCGGCGGTGCTGGCACCCAGGCCGGCGATGACGCTGAACGCCACGGTCAGCAGCAGGTAGAACGCCGACAGCTCGTGGTATTTCCACTCCCAGCGGTTCGAGGCGTATACCAGGAAACCAATACCGGCCCCCAGCACGATCAGGTTCAGCAGGTGGCGCAGGGGCAGCGGTTTGCGTTCGAAGGTGATCTGCGCGCTGGCATCAAACCCGTGCTTGCGGATACTCCACAGTACGAACGCGATGCCCACCAGCAGGAACGTGCAGTAGGCCAGGACGCGCATGCTCAGGCCGCTGAAAATCGGCAGCCCCACCATCGGCTGCGCCACGGACAGCGCTACCGGGTTGGAGATGGAGGCCAGGTAGCCGATCTTCACCGAGATGGCCACGATGGCCAGGCCGATCAGGTTCGACAGCCCCAAGCGGTTGGCCATGGCCACCATCAACGGCACGATCAGGATGAATTCCTTGGCCAGGCCCATGAAGGTGCTGCCGGCGGAAAACACCAGCATCAGGCTGGGCACCAGCACGTAGATATTGCCCCGGGTCAGCCCCAGCAGGCGTTCAAGACCGGCATCAATCACACCGGCCTTGTTCAACACGCCGAACATCCCACCGATGAACAGCACCATGAAAATCAGCGCGGCGCGTTTTTCGATGCCTTGGGGAATAGCCATGAAGCCCTCGACCAACGATACCGGCCGAGCGACCGTATCGCTGGCCTTGCGCGGTTCGACGGAGAACAGTTGGCCCAGGGAGTCGTGCTTTTCCAGCACCTGATAGGAGCCCGGAACCACCAGGCCGTTCTGGCGCTGGAACTTGCCCGAGTTCACCGCGTAGGTGAAGGCGACAGCCAGCAGCACGATGCTCAGCAGAATGATGGCCGGGTTGACCTGCTTGCGCTGCGCGGGTTTTTCCACCGGCGTATCAGTGGGCGAGTGGGTACGGACGATCTGCGGTTCGGTCATGCTGGTTGCCCCGGTGTGCGCTGTTATTGTTGTGTCGGGTGACACTTGTGGAGCGGACACTAGGGCAAAGTTTTAACGGCGACAACGTTATGCGCGGGCTGGGTTGGGCTATGCGTTTTGTGCGGCCAGGCGGTGCTTGAGGTGCTCGGCAAACGCCGTCACCACCTTGGACCTGGGTTCATCCGCGCGAAACGCCAGGCCGAATGCATAGGGCAATGCCGGTCGAAACGGACGGACCACAATCGGCAAATGCATGAAGTGGCTGGCCAGCAAACCATTGACGATCGACACCCCCAACCCCTCGGCGACAAAGCTGCACGCGGCGCCCACCGAGTGCACTTCCACCCGTACCTGGGGCGTCAGGTTGGCTGCGCGAAACACCTGGTTCAACTCCGCCCGCAGGGCCCGTTGCCGGCCCAGCATTACCAGCGGCACGTCCCGCAAGTGCTGCACTTCGATGCAGGCGTGGCGGGTCAGCGGATGGTCAGCGGGCATCACGCACACGCCTTCGGTTTCCAGCACCGGTTCAATCTCGAAGTCGGGAATCTCGGTAGGCAAGCGCACAAAACCTAGGTCGGCGGAACGGTCGAGCACGGCCCGTTCGATCATGTCGTAGGAACCGGTCAGCAGCTCGACCACGATGTCTTCCCGGCCCTTGAGAAACTCGGCGACGATCCGCGGCAGCAGCTCCTGGGTCATGCTGGTGGGCACCCCGACCTTGATCAGGCTCTTGCGCGAACGGCCCACGCGCATCTCATCTGCCAGGCGCTGGATACGCTGCATGCCGTCGACCAGGCCGGCCACTTCGGCGAGCAGTTCTTCAGCCTCCGGGGTCGCCATCAAGCGGCCCTTTTTGCGCAGGAACAACGCGAAACCCAATGCCTCTTCCAGCTGGCTCAACAACCGGCTGACCGCGGATTGCGACAGGCCCATGCGGGTCGCCGCACCGATGGTCGAACCGGTGGACATGATCGCCTTGAAGGCTTCGAGCTGCTTGAGATTCACCGTGATTTTCCTGTGGTTTGAGGGCTTTGCGCATAGCCTGATGCGCTTCTCGCATAACGTTGCCGGGCGTTCGAGGAGCCGTTAGTGTCCGCCGCAATGCGACGCGTCGTCCAGCGTATCGCAGGCAGCAACTGCCCATAAAAAATCACAATACGGCATTCGGGAGACGGTTATGCGTGAGCTTTTCACGAGGGGAGCAGTGGTGTGCACGGGCTTGCTGGCGAGCCTGTCACCGGCACTGATGGCCCAGGGTTTCTGGGAGGATTCCCACGGCAAATTGACCTTGCGCAATTACTATTTCAACGACGGTTACCGCGACGGCGGCGAGGACCGCAAGGAGTGGGCCCAGGGCTTTTTGCTCAACCTGCAATCGGGTTATACCGAAGGCACCGTGGGTTTCGGCCTGGATGCGCTGGGGTTGTCGGGGATCAGGCTCGACTCCAGCCGCGCCCATGCCGGCACCGGGCTGTTGCCGGTGCACGACGATGGCCGCGCGGCCAGCGAATTCTCAAGCCTGGGCGTGACCGCCAAGATGCGCATCGGCGAAGCCGTGGTGAAAACCGGCACGCTGCTGCCGAAGATTCCAGTGCTGGTGTACAACGATGGCCGGCTGTTGCCACAAACATTCCAGGGCACTCAAGTCGAGTACAGCGGCGTCCGTAACCTGTACGTGCACGCCGGGCATCTGGACAAGTTCAAGCTGCGAAACTCTACCGACAGCGTGGATATATATCCCCAGGGCTACAGCGGCAAAAAGGGCAGCGACTTTGATTTCGCCGGCGCCACCTATGCCTTCACGCCCAAGCTGAGCGGTAGCTGGTACTACGGCGAAATGCGTGAATTCTATCGCCAGCAGTTCTTTGGCCTGGTGCATAAACAGCCAGTGGATGCCGGCAGCCTCACCAGCGACTTGCGTTACTTCATCAGCAACGAAGCGGGCGAGGCACGCAATGGCAAGGTCGACAGCGACATGTTCAGCGGGTTGTTCACCTACCGGCTAGGGCCGCAGGCGCTGGGCGTGGGTTATCAGAAAGTCACTGGCAATACCGCGTTGCCCTACGCCAGCGTGTCGACGGTGTATTCCTTCAGCAACGCAGGTGTCGGCAAATTCATCCAGGCCGGTGAGCAAACCTGGATGCTGCGCTATGACTACGACTTTGCCGCCGTGCTGCCGGGCCTGAGTTTCATGACCCGCTACTACAAGGGCCAGAACGGTGACTTCAAAGGGCGCGAAGCCCGCGAGTGGGAGTCGGACACCAACCTGCGCTACGTGATCCAGGACAGCACCTTCAAAGGTGTGGGCATCGAGTTGCGCAAGGCCACGTATCGCTCGACCTATGCGAGCGATCGTGACAACTATCGGGTCTACCTCACGTACGACCTGGCGCTGTGGTGACAGGCCCTACTGCTCGACGAAATAGTACGGCTGACGGTTGATCGCCATCTCCTTGACCACCCTCACCGGGACGTTCAGCCGGTCAGTATTGTCCACCAGGGCCACGTTGCCGGGCTTGGCCGCGAGGTAACTTTTGAGCTCCTCCGGCGTCTGCAGGATCGTCAAGTAACCCTGCATGTAGAACACCCCGGCGCCGGCGATTCGCTCGTTGGCCTGATACAGCACCACTTCCTTGCCCTGCGCCTGCATCGCCTGGATCTGGCTGATCACCGGCACAAACGACTGGCGCACATCGGCCTTGGGCGCGAACCAGAAAGCCGCAATCAGGTAGCAGGCCACCACCACGGTGAAGAAGCCACCTACCAGACCCCGCCGGTTTTCATAAACGTGTTCGGCAACGTGTGAAACCTGCCCACGACTTTTCAGCCAGCCCAGCAGCACGCCGCCATACTCGGCGGCCAGCACTGCTGCGGCGGGCGTCAAGGCCATCAGATAAACCGTGCGCTTGCTGGAGGCAAACGTCAGCAGGGTGAACTGCGCCACCAGCCACACGCTGAAAAACAGGCGGTAGCGGTTACGCACCAGGCTTTTGCGGAAGTGCCACAGCCCCAGGTACACCAGGATGTTCCACGGCAAAAAGGCTTCGGGCAGTTTGACGATGTAGTAATAGAACGGCTCGTAGTGACCGGCTTCGACAAACGAACCGCTGAAGCGCCCGACGCTGTTGGTCAGCAGCACTTCACGTACCCCCTGCAACCCGTCGCGCTGGTACAGGAAACCCAGCCAGATCATCAGCGGCACTAGCGCCAGCAGCGTGAACAGCCCGGGCTTGATCCAGTCGCCCAGCTTGAATTGTTTGTCCATCAGGCTGGTGCTGGCCAGATAGACGAAGATCACCACACCCGGCATGGCCAGGCCCAGAACCCCTTTGCTCAAGGTGGCGATGACCATCCCAAAGGTGAACAGCAACCAGGTGCCCAGGTTGGAGCGGTCGCGCTCCGATTCTGGGCGGTTGGCCTGATAAAACGCCA
This sequence comes from Pseudomonas sp. Colony2, assembly GCF_019382755.1. Classification (NCBI taxonomy): domain Bacteria; kingdom Pseudomonadati; phylum Pseudomonadota; class Gammaproteobacteria; order Pseudomonadales; family Pseudomonadaceae; genus Pseudomonas; species Pseudomonas sp. Colony2. Next base: position 861,779 of record NZ_CP080030.1, read on the forward strand.
GCAGGGCCATGGTGACCCCGAGGGTGAGCAGCGAATCTTCACCGACGCCCCGCACATTGCTCCAGTAACTGGCCATGGTCGCCAGCATCAGCGCCGCGACAAACGCCAGCGTTTTGGGCCGGCCAAACTTGCGCAGCATCCCGTACAGCAGCATCACGCTGAACAGCCCGGCAAATGCGGACGCCAGACGCACTGCCCAAGTGGTACCGCCAAACAGCCGGATCGCCCCGGCGTCGAGCCACAGGCTCAGCGGCGGTTTCTCCAGGAACGGTTCACGAAACAATCGCGGCACCACCCAATCGTTATCCAGATGCATGGCCATGGCGATCCCGGCCACACGGGCCTCGGTCGAGCCTTGCAGCTCGTGATTGCCGAGGGCAAAGAAAAACAACAGCGCAGCGAGCAGGAGCAGCAGAGGAGCGGAACGCGTCATGGATTCTGGCTACCGGGGCAGGGGGCCGTTCGGGGGAACAGTCCGGGCGATCGGTGAGTATACGAGGGCGATTCTTAATAATTCGTGAATGAATGTGAGGTTTTTGTGGGGTCAGGATTGTTTCAGCAGTGGCCATTGGGTTAGCCAGCCTTTGGAGGTGATGCGTTGTTGGTAGATGGCGTGTTTTTCCTGGGTGAAGCGAGGCGTGGGTTTGAGTTGGAGATTGAACAGGTCCTCCAGGCCGAGAGGGGCTGAAACTTCGCATAGGTCTTCTGCGGTTCTCCTGACGGCTACTGCGGTGGCGGTCTCGGGCCAGAAGCGCATGGCGTCGCTGGCGTTGCGATAGGGCGCATCGCCGTTGCGCAGGTGCATGCGGGCCTGGTTTTTGACGGACCAGTCGATGGAGGGTTCTGCTGCGTGTAAGAGGGCTTCGAGGCGGCGGTCTTCGTCGGGGCGGGTGCAGGTGGCGTCGAACCACAGTACGTCGACGTCACCGGTCAGTGGAGATAGTGGGCGACCGTGGAGGTGATCCCATACGGCGTTACGTACGAAGCCGGCGCCGATCCAGCAGTCGGGGAGGGCGAGGGAGCGGACGACGGCCAGTAGGTGCCAGCGTAAAGGATCGCTGCTGATCAGTGTCTGGA
>NZ_CP080030.1:878390-878470 GCF_019382755.1 Pseudomonas sp. Colony2
GTTGCTTTTCCCGCCAAACCCTCGGATCAAGCGATCTTTGATCGCGCCGATTGGAGGGTTCACTCGCTTTTCTCGAAGCC
>NZ_CP080030.1:878609-878761 GCF_019382755.1 Pseudomonas sp. Colony2
GGCGACAGCGGCGACAGCGGCGACAACCCAGGTAGAACGGAGTCTGGGGCCTGGCGACAAATGTGCGACAGTCGCCACTTTTTGCAAGCGTTGGCCGTGAAGCTTGACCGCCATTTCGAGTGGGTATAAAAATTGGCGCACGGATCGCTGTC
>NZ_CP080030.1:878911-879850 GCF_019382755.1 Pseudomonas sp. Colony2
GACGATAGACCTTCCTCGCTGCACTGCAGCAACTTCATCTCTCGGCACACTTAGCTGCGCCAATCTGTGCCCGTCTCTTTCTCCTGGAAAGAGACGGGTGCTCGTACCACTGCTGCAAGCCCCGTCGTACAGGGCATTGCCGCAACTCTCCTCGTGACAATCGGCCTGACAAATCCGATTCGTCGCCATCCGCAACGACACAGGCACGGGTGCCGCAGCCTATGGAAAGGCTGCACCTGACTGACAGTCAGGTATGCCCCAGGTGTCGATGTTGTTGCCTTCTCCCACTCAGGATCTCCAGGTGTCGAACTCGTCAGTCGGCACAGCCTCTACCCGCCCGCATTTTCGGATGCGTCTAAGGAGGCCAGATTCATGGGTTCATGCCCTCGCTTCCGGTCGTAAGGAGCCGTCGTTCCGCGTCAGTGAACACCTCACAGGTCGCAGGGGCCTTGATCCCTGATAACACTCAACAAGCGTGGCGGGAGTATGTGAGGGCAGTCAGTAACTACCGAGGAGAGGACCCATGCAGCAGTTAGATCCGAAGCTTGAACTACCACGATCCCCTCGACCGCTAATCGAGTCGAGCACGGTGGCCGAGCCTTATCCAGTTAAGGCGTTGGGTGGAATTCTTGGGCCCGCGGTTGAGCGCATGGCCGAGGTCATCGGCGTGCCCCAAGCACTGGCCGCGCAATCTGTGTTGGCCGCCTCGGCCCTGGCCACCCAATGCCATGCGGGCTTACAACTCGACGGGAGAAGTTATCCCCTGTCGCTGTACCTGATCACGGTGGCCGCGTCCGGTGATCGCAAGACCGCGGCAGACCGATCTGCATTGCTGCCAGCACGCCAATGGGAGCGTGAACAGTGGCAACACTATCGTGAACAGCTCTCCCGGTACCGCTCCGCACAGCGACAGGCGCAGCGTATCAATCCTGCCGACCC
>NZ_CP080030.1:879900-881507 GCF_019382755.1 Pseudomonas sp. Colony2
TGATCACTACGGACCCAACTATCGAGGCCGTGATCAAAGGTCTCTGTCGTGACTTACCGAGCATGGGCCTGTTCTGTGACGAAGGTGGGCAATTCCTAGGTAGCAGCACCATGAGTCGGGATAACCGTTTGAAAGCGGTCACAACCTTGTCGTCACTCTGGGACGGTAGCCCGATTGATCGTGCTCGCTCTATGGCAGGCGAAAGCCTACGAGCCTATGACCGACGCCTGAGCCTGCACCTGATGCTGCAACCGTATTTGGCCATGCAGTTACTCAGTGACCCGTTGCTGCAGGGGCAAGGCATTCTAGGGCGCTGCTTGATGACCTGGCCCACCAGTCTAGCCGGGCAACGTAGCTACCAGGCTGTCGATTTGTCCAAAGATGTCGCACTCAAGCGCTACCATCACCGCCTTTCGGCTCTGTTTTATCAGCCTTGGTCACTTTCCGCTGACGGAGCCTTGCAGCTGTTAAAGCTGAGCCTCAGCCCGCTGGCGCGTCGTCGCTGGATTGATTTGCATGATGCTATCGAAGCTCAGTTGGGGGAGTTTGGCGAGCTGGCCAGCGTACGGCCCAGCGGATCAAAGGCCGCCGATAACCTGCTGCGCGTCGCCGGCATTCTTGCAGTTGTGGAGGAGAGCAGCGTCGTGGAGGTCGACCATATCCAACGGGCCTCCGCTTTAGTCGGCTACTACCTCACCGAGATACAGCGTCTCACTGAGCAGGAGCCAGTGTGTCGAGTTAAGGAGGAGGCGGACCGGCTGTTGCGCTGGCTGCAGGTCAAAGATTGGAAGCGTTTCAGTATTCGTGAATTGAATCGCAACGGTCCCCGCTTTGCCCGCAAGAGCAGTCGTCATGCCGCCAAGCTGCTGGTCGAGTTGATTGATCATCAGTGGTTGATCACCGATGGCCACACCTTCGAGGTGCGCCATGTTTAATCTTGATGAAGCGCTGCGCAACCATCTGGCTCAGCGTCAAAAGGAGCCCAAAGCGCGATTTGTCGCCGCTACTGTCGCCACTTTGTCGCCACGCTCAAAACCAGGCAGGACAAGGGTTGTCGCCGCTGTCGCCAGTGTCGCCACCACCCATAAAGCTATCGCCTCTACGACAGCCATTATTCAATGGTTGAAAGAGGAGGGTGCGCATCTTTACGTCACCGACAACACGCTGTGTTTTCGCCCGACTGATTGGGCTCAGTTCGCGATTGTAAGTGCGCACTGGCGAGCCCTTTTGCATGATCTCGCGGCAGTCGATCAGGAACAGAAAAATGGCACGGGTCGGTAAGCGAGCGGGGCGCAATTTCGGTTTCGGTCGCCAGCTTAGCTATGCTGGACGGCAAGCACTGAAAGACCTGTTTGGCGACGGCCATTTTGCTACCGTCAAAGCCCATAGCGATCGCTGGCAGGCGTTCGTGCATTGGTGTCGATCCGATGAAGGACCGAGGGTCAACGACGCGCGCCAGATCGACCGCGAGATCCTCATGCGGTACGCCGTCCACGTGCGGGAGCAGGTTGATCAGGGCAACGTCGGCATTGCCACCGCGCAGAACCGACTGTCCAGCGTGAACCGAACGATGGCCGCGCTGCGCGGTGATCAGTACGTCAAAATCT
>NZ_CP080030.1:881562-881794 GCF_019382755.1 Pseudomonas sp. Colony2
GCAAGGCCAAGATCGTGCTCAGATCGAGTTGATCGCACGCGCGCTGTCAGAGCGAGGTCAGCAACGAGTGGCCGCAATTGTGCTCCTCGCCCGTGAGACTGGTATGCGCCTGCGCGAAGCGATCCTGGCCGATCTGCCCCGACTGCAACGTGAGGTTCGGCAACTGGGCAAGATCAACATCCAGGATGGCACCAAAGGTGGTCGATCAGGGGCCTCGGCACCGCGCTGGATC
>NZ_CP080030.1:881841-881999 GCF_019382755.1 Pseudomonas sp. Colony2
TTCACCCAATGGCAGTCGGAATTTGTTGGCGCCCGACGAAAGCTACAAAGACTTTATGCAGGCAGTTGTGCGACCGGCACGGGACATCCTGCATGAGCATGGATTGAAAGGTTTTCATGAGCTGCGGGCGGCTTACGCCTGTGAGCGCTATGAGCAAC
>NZ_CP080030.1:882015-1004036 GCF_019382755.1 Pseudomonas sp. Colony2
ACCCGTTAATGGTGGACGTGTTCATCGAGAGGATCGAGCACTCGATCAGCGAGCCCGTAAGCAGATCAGCCATGAGTTGGGACATAACCGCATCGATGTGGTGAGTGCCTACATCGGAGGCCGGCGATGACGGCCGAGTTCGACATAGCGTTGTTCCTGCGCCCCATGCTCAAAGGTGCGCATGCCACGCAGCAGCGGCACATCAGGCAAGCAGAAAGGATGCACGAGGTGATTCGTGAACGCTGGGGTTGCGCGACTCCCTGGTCCTGGAGAGAAAAGCACGTGAGATGGTTTCTGGAGCACTATTTGCGATGCTCAGCTCCAGCTACCGTCTACTACTACGAGTTAACAGCAGGGTTGATCCGCCGTAGAAAGGCAAAAGTCGTGGTTGCCTGATAGACCTTTAAGCATGAGCCCCTGAGTATGGGAATGCGGAGCCTTCCCATACTCAGGGGCTTGGCTGAAGAAGCGCAGGCATACCAGAGATCTGGCAACTGTCGTCACTCCTTTCGCTCTACTACAGGACACGGATCGTAACCGGTGGCGCGTACCTTTTGGATGTTCAGCGAATCGGTACGACGTTGCGATCTCTGGTTTGATTGATGGCCGATGCCGACAGGCTGCCGGTGGCCGCCTTCTGGATATGTTCACTCCACCAGGCCATCATCGGACGCCGGCGTTCGATGTAATCCGCCCGGTTGTAGGCGCTACGAACTTCGTCCTTGTCGACATGCGCCAGCGCGACCTCTATCAGCTCCGGATCCCAGCCATGCTCATTCAGGATGGTGCTCGCCATCGAGCGCAAGCCGTGGCTGACCAGACGGTCCTGAAAGCCCATGCGCTTCAACGCCATGTTGGCGGTCTGGCTATTGGCATGGGTGCGGGGATTTCTATCTGAGGGGAACACGTACTCTCTGTTACCGCTGAGTTGCTTGAGCGTCTCCAGTAACGAAAGTGCCTGATCGGTAAGAGGGATTGTGTGCGGCCGACGCTTTTTCATGCGCTCTGGCGGAATGGTCCAAATGCGCTTGTCGAAGTCGATATCTGCCCATCGTGTGGTGGCCGCTTCGGCAGGGCGGGTCATCGTGTGCAGTTGCCATTCGATCAGGCAGCGGGTCGTGCGCTTGATGCTGGCGTTCGCGATTTCCATCATGAGCTCGGGAAGCTCCTCAGGTGGTAGCGCAGCCATGTTCTCTTTCTTGGGTTTCTTGAATACCGCCCGAATTCCATTGAGGGGGTTCGCGAATATCAGCCCGGAGTTGACCCCGTAGGTCATGATCTCGTTCAGTCGTTGGCTCAATCGTTTCACGGTTTCGAGGCTCCCTTTGGCCTCGATTGGACGAAGGATCTTGATAACCATCGGAGCAGTGATTTGAGAGAGCGGCGTTGTTTTCATGCTTGGGAAAACATGAAGCGTCAGCGATCTCCAAATGTCTTCGGCGTAGGCTTTGGTTACGGAGTCTTTCTTCAGCTCGAACCAGGCCGTGGCCACCTTCTCGAAAGTGTGTTCACTCTCAGCAAGTTTGGCTTGTCTTACCTCATCACGCTGGGTTTTGGGATCAATGCCCAAAGCGAGCAACTCACGCGCCTCTGCGGCTTTCTTTCGGGCGTTGGCTAGCGAGAGGTCGGGGTATGGACCAAGCGCCATGTTGATACGGCTTCTGGTCAACGGCTCGCGGTAATTGAAATTCCACATCATCGAGCCGCTGGCGCGTACTCGAAGCTGCAAGCCATCGCCGTCGCTGAGGACGAAGTCTTTACCAGTTGCCTTGACTGCCTTGAGCTGGCGATCGGAGAGGCGGGTTGCGTTAGTAGGCATGGGGCTACCTCCAGCACCGTTTTGGTATCCTGAAAATAGCATTTGGTAGTCCGGGATACCACCTGGGATACCAAAGCGCCTGGAACTCAGAAACCGTGCAAAGCCTCCATAAGCGCTGAAACCCCCGTATTCACTGGATTTCAGGCACAAAAAAAGACGTCCGTGGACGTCTTTAGATGATCAAGTGGTGGAGCCGGGGGGATTTGAACCCCCGTCCGCCAGTACTCCGCTGTCGGTACTACATGCGTAGCCGTTTCTATTAAGTTAACCCTCAGCGACCCGAAGGGCAGGGTGCTTTGGGCGAGTTGTGTAAGTTTTAGCCGCTTCGTCCACAACGTACTGCACGGCGATTCTGTTCTATATGACAATCACTTTGGGTTTACAGACATCCCCTGATGATTGCTGGACCCGAAGGTACCAGGAGGGAAGGGCTAAGGCTGCTTACGCAGCGAGAGCGTATTCCCCGTAGGTTTCGTCATTGGCAACTATAAGAAGTTGCAACAGTGGATTTACGAGTTCTGTTACCAACTCGGCATGCACCTAAAGTTTCGCAACCGGCGTCGAATCCTAAACGGCCCCGTGCTCGTAACTCGTTGTTTCTTAGTGAGTGACAAGCCTGTGCAGTGTACGTCAATCGATCACAGAAGGCCAACCCGAAGGTTGGCCTCGGGCAATCAGCGAGTTACTGATTGCCGCCTTTGTCCGAGTCTTGCAGGCTTTGCAGGGCCTTGGAGGTGATCTCGATGCATTTCTTGTCATCGCCTGCCGCATGGGCTGCCTTGGCTTGGGAAACGGCGGTGTCGATTTCGCCAGATTTGCCGCTGGTGTCGGTGGCGAGCAACGCTTTACCGTTGTTGATTTTGTCCAGGTTGATTTGGCACAGATCGTCTTTTGTTCCGGCCGCAAACGCGGGGGACGCCAGCATCGCAGCGGTAATGAACAAACCAGCAAGAGCGGAACGCTTCATGGGTATCTCCTTGTGCAAATAGGGCTCGATGCTGCCGGTTTTCCGTGCAGCCAGCGAGGTCACTGATGAGCCTCGTTTGTCGAGGCCTATGCAGATGACTACGCCGGCGCGCAGGGGTTCTGTTTTGTCGCTGGATTAGTCGAAAAACCCCGAAATCATTAGGTTTGGCACCAAAAAGGGGCGGCTCTAATGGGCGCGCGCCTGGGTTACTCGGTCCACGAGGTAGACCAGGCCGTGGTAGTCAATTCCACCGTGTTGCGTCAGACCAATCTCACACGTACGGCTGGTGGAGATGCCTTCGCTGCAATACTGCACCGCGTCCTTCAGGCTGCGTAGCGAGTGGGCATTCAGTTCGGGCGTGGTGAAGCCTTTGTCGCCGGCAAACCCGCAGCAATGAATGCCTTCGGGGATCACCACGTTTTTGCTGCACTGCCTGGCCAGGTCGATCAGCGCCTGGCTCTCTCCCAGGTGTTGGGTGCTGCAGGTGACGTGCACGGCGATCGGGGCTTCCTGGGGGGTGAAGTCGAGGCGGTCCATCAGGTGGGTGCGAATAAAACGCACGGGGTCGTAGAGGTCGAGACGGGTTTCGGCCAGGTCCTGGACCAGGCGCAGGGTGCACGGGCTGGTGTCGCAGTAGATCGGGTCGAGGCCGCCACGGCTGGCTTGGAGCAGGGCGCCGATCAGTTCCTGGCGTTTGTGTTCGGCTTGTTCGGCGTAGCCCTTGGATGCGAATGGTTGGCCGCAGCAGAGGTTGTCCTGATTGTCGGGGAAGACTACCTGGTAACCGGCTTTTTCCAGCAGGCCGCGGGTTTTGTCGTACAGCGACATCTGTTCGTGGTCGCCGGCTGCTGGGCCCATCGCGCGTGAGACGCAAGCGGCGAGGTACACCACGCGGGGTCGCTCATCGCTCACGGCGGGGCTGAAGCGAATGGCCTTTTCCGGTTGCGGCATGGCGTTGGTCCACTGCGGGATTTGCCCCTTGGACAGCCGGGTTACCGTGGCCGAGAGCTTCGCCAGTCGCGGCGCGCCCAGCAGCATGCGCGCGCCGTTGGCTACGTGCAGGGTGAAGCGCGCACCTTGCAGTGCCGTGGCGAAGTGCGCCGACAGCCATTCGGCGGTTTTCGTACGGTCGGCGTCGCGGCTGCGCAGCTTTTTCACCAGGTCGCCGGTATTGATTCCCACGGGGCAACGCTGAGCACAAAGCCCGGTCGCCGCGCAGGTGTCGATGCCCTGGTATTGATAGGCCGCTTCCAGTTCAGTGGTGTCGATACCGGCGCGTTTCCTGGCCTGGATATCACGCCAGATCACAATGCGCTGGCGCGGGCTCAGGGTCAGCCCCTTAGACGGGCACACCGGTTCGCAGAAACCGCACTCGATGCACTTATCCACAAGCTCGTCGGCGGCGGGCAGTGGCTTGAGGTGCTTGAGGTGGATTTGCGGGTCTTCGCTGAGCACCACGTCCGGGTTGAGAATGCCGTTGGGGTCAAGCAGGCGCTTGAGCTGCCACATCAATTGGTAGGCATCGCTGCCCCATTCCAGTTCGACAAAGGGCGCCATGTTGCGACCGGTACCGTGCTCGGCCTTCAGCGAGCCGCCAAACTCCACGGCCACCAACTGGGCGACGTCGTCCATGAACGCCTGGTAGCGTGCGACTTCTTCCGCGCTGTTGAAGCCTTGGGTGAAGACGAAGTGCAGATTGCCTTCCAGGGCGTGTCCGAAAAGGATCGCTTCGTCGTAGTGATGTTTGTCGAACAGCTCGATCAGGCGATTGACGCCAATGGCCAGTTGTTCCACCGGGAAGGTCACGTCTTCGATAATCACGGTGGTGCCGGTTTTACGCACGGCGCCCACGGCGGGGAAGGTGTCTTTGCGGATTGCCCACAGGCGGGCGTTTTCCACCGGGTCTTCGGTGAAGTCGACTTGTTTCTCCACTGGGAAGCTGGCCAGGGAAGCCATGATCAGCGCCAGTTGCTCATGCAGCAGCGAGGGCGAGGCGGCGCGGGATTCGATCAGCAGGGCGCAGGCATTTTCCGATAGCTGCTGTACGAAAGCCGGCATGCCGGGTTTGTCCTGCACCGAACGCATGCTGCGGCGGTCCAGTAGTTCAACCGCTGAAACAGGTTGGGTTTTGAGTACGGTCACCGCGTTGCAGCAGGTTTCCACATCCGGGAACACGATCAGGGCCGAGGCTTTGTTCGGGTGGTCGATCACCGTGTCGTAGGTCACTGCGCTGATAAAGCCCAGGGTGCCTTCGGAGCCGACCAGCAAATGGCTGAGGATATCCAGTGGCTCGTCGAAATCCACCAGGGCGTTGAGTGACAAGCCGGTGGTGTTTTTCAGACGGTATTTGTGGCGGATTTTTGCAGCCAGCTCAGCGTTTGCCCGGGTTTCGCGACCCAGGGTTGCCAGGCGTTCAAGCAGGTCGCCGTGACGTTGGCGAAAGGCCGCAACACTGGCCGGATCTTCCGTGTCCAGGCGGCTACCATCGGCCAGCACCAGGCGAATGCCCGCCAGGGTGTGATAGGTATTCTGCGCCGTGCCGCAGCACATGCCGCTGGCATTGTTGGCGACGATGCCGCCAATCTTGCAGGCATTGATCGACGCCGGGTCCGGGCCGATCTTGCGCCCGAACGGTGCCAGCCAGGCGTTGGCCTGCGCCCCGATCACGCCGGGCTGCAGACGAATTTGTGTGCCCTGGCCGCGAATCTCGCGCCCGTTCCAATTGTCCCCCAGCACGATCAGTACCGAGTCGCTGATGGCCTGTCCCGAAAGGCTGGTGCCCGCCGCACGAAAGGTCACCGGCACGCGATCGCGTTGGGCCAGTTGCAGCAGCGCCACCACTTCATCTTCCGATTCAACCCGGATCACCAGTTGTGGGATCAGTCGGTAAAAACTGGCGTCGGTGCCGAAGGCGAGTGTGGAAAGTGGATCGTCGAAACGACGATCTTTCGGGATCAGTTGTGCGGCGTCGCTCAGAAAAGCAGCAGGCAGGCTCATCGGTCCTCCAGAAATAGCAGACGCCGGAATCGCTGCCCGGCGTCGGTTCTTACCCTATCGCGTGCAGGTCTTAGTGCACCAGCATACCGGTGAACCAGTAAGCCTGGGCCAAGGTGATCAGCCCGACGATCGTCGCGAAAAACAGGCTGTGCTTGAGGGTAAAGCGGAACAGGTCGGATTCCTTGCCCACCAGGCCAGTGGCGGCGCATGCCACGGCAATCGACTGCGGCGAGATCATCTTGCCGGTCACGCCGCCGCTGGTGTTCGCCGCTACCAACAAGGTGTCGTTGACGCCGATTTGGTGCGCGGTGGTGGCTTGCAGCGAGCTGAACAGTGCGTTGGATGAAGTATCAGAACCCGTCAGGAATACCCCGAGCCAGCCGAGGAATGGCGAGAAGAACGGGAATGCCGCGCCGGTAGCCGCCAGCACCAGGGCCATGGTTGATGACATGCCCGAATAGTTGGTGACGAAGGCAAAGGCCAGCACCATGCCGATGGAAAGGATCGGCCAGCGCAGCTCATAAAAGGTTTCTTTCAAGGTGGTCAGACCAGTTTTGAAATCAATCTTCAGCACCAGCATCGATACCAGGGCGGAGAAGAAAATCGCCGTGCCGGTCGCGGAAATCGGATCAAGCTTGAATACCGCCGGGATGGCCGTCGGGGTGGCAACGATGGGCGCAACCTTGATCACCAGTTGATCCAGGTGCGGGATCGCAAAGTTGAATACCGAGCTGTACATCGCGCCGCCGGCGGCGAACATCGCCTTGAACGGCTTGAGGGTCCAGATGGTGACCAGCACGGTCAGGATCAGGAACGGCGACCAGGCCTTGAAAATTTCCCCCAGGCTGTAAGGCGAAGCCAGGGTGTTGCGCGGCAGGCCAAAGCCACCGGCGCTGGCAGTGACGGCAGTGCCGGACGTTGCGCCAACGATTTGCGCGCCGGCACTGCGCTTGGGCTGCCAGACTTTCAGGAACAGGGTCAGGGAAATCAGGCTGGCCAGGGCCGAGGTGATGTCCGGCAGTTCCGGGCCGATGTAGTTCGAGGTGAAGAACTGGGTAACGGCGAAGCTCAGGCCTGCAACCAGTGCGGCTGGCCAGGTTTCCTTGACGCCGCGCAGGCCGTCCATCATGAACACCAGCCAGAACGGCACGAACAGTGACAGCAGCGGCAACTGGCGACCGGCCATGGCGCCGATCTTGAACGCGTCGATCCCGGTCACCTGCCCGGCCACGATGATCGGAATCCCCAGTGCGCCGAACGCAACGGGGGCGGTGTTGGCAATCAGGCACAGGCCGGCGGCATACAGCGGGTTGAAACCCAGGCCTACCAGCAGTGCGGCAGTAATCGCCACCGGTGCGCCGAAACCGGCGGCGCCTTCCAGGAACGCGCCGAAGCAGAAGCCGATCAGCAGCACTTGCAGGCGCTGGTCGTCGGTAATCGACAGCACGGAGCTGCGGATGATTTCGAACTGGCCGCTCTTGACCGTCAGTTTGTACAGGAATACGGCGGCGACGATGATCCAGGCGATTGGCCACAGGCCGTAGGCGAAGCCATAACCGGCGGCGGCGAGCGCCATGTCGACCGGCATCTGGAAGGCAAATATCGCCACCAGGATCGACAGTGCCAGGGTGATGCTGCCCGCAACGTGGCCTTTGAGGCGAAACACCGCCAGGGCCAGGAAGAAAAATACGATAGGAATGACGGCGGCCAGTGCGGACAGGCCGAGGCTGCCGAGCGGGCTGTAGAGCTGTTGCCAGGTTTGCATATGGGGTGGCCCCTAATTGTTGTTGGTCAGGCACTGCTTGGATGATTTGGGTAATTGGTATTACCAATTTACAATCACCGTTGGCTAGGTTAAAAGCCTTCTGGGGGATGTGTCAATTTGCCGCTTGTGAATCTTTGGTTGTAGGTCGGGGTTGGTGGGTGCTGATTGGCTTAAACGAGGGCGTTCTGATAGGTGCCGGATGCGCGGCGATAGGCCAGAATAGGGGCCCCGGCGAGTGGTCGGGATGGTGGAGAGTGAGCTATGGGGTTTGATCAGGTGCGTCAGCGCCGTTTGTCTGACGACATCGTCGAGCAGCTTGAGGGCATGATCCTTGAGGGCACGCTGAAGTCGGGCGAGCGCTTGCCGGCCGAGCGCGCACTGGCCGAGCAGTTCGGGGTGTCGCGTCCGTCGTTGCGTGAGGCGATCCAGAAGCTGGTGGCAAAAGGTTTGCTGATCAGTCGCCAGGGTGGTGGCAATTATGTGGTGGAGTCGCTGGGTTCAACCTTCAGTGATCCGCTGCTGCATCTGCTGGAAAATAATCCGGAGGCTCAGCGTGATCTTCTGGAGTTTCGTCAGACCCTGGAGGCCTCGTGCGCGTATTACGCAGCGTTGCGTGCCACTGAGGTGGACCGCGAGCGGCTAACGGCAGCGTTCGAGGAGTTGCAGGATTGCTACACGCGGTCGGATGAAGTGAGCCGGGCGGAAGAGGGCGCGGCGGATGCGAGGTTTCACCTGGCCATCGCCGAGGCCAGCCATAACGCGGTATTGCTGCACACCATTCGCGGCCTGTTCGACCTGCTCAAGCGTAATGTGGTGACCAATATTGGCGGCATGTACCAGCAGCGTACGGAGACCCGCGACATGCTGATCAATCAGCACCGGGACCTGTACCTGGCGATTATCGAGGGGCGTGCCGAGCAGGCACGGGAAGTCTCAACACGTCACCTGCTGTATGTGCAGGAAGTGCTGGAGGAAGTGCGGCAGGAGGTTCAGCGCATGGCCCGGGCGGAACGGCGCAAAGGGATGTAGCAAATGCTGTGGATGAGGGAGCGGGCTCCGTCATCCACATCAAGTCACAAGAAAGTCAGTCTTCCTTGCCCTTGTTGCGCACGGCACGCTGCAATTCCCGGTTGGAATCGCGCTCGCGCTCGGTATCACGCTTGTCGTATTCCTTCTTGCCCTTGCCCAGTGCGATCTCGCACTTGACCAGGTGCTTGCTCCAGTACCACGACAGGCAGACACAGGCGTAGCCCTTTTGCTGCACGGCGGCGTGGAGCTTTTCAAGCTCGCGGGCATTGAGCAACAGCTTGCGCGTGCGCACCGGGTCGGCGATCACGTGGGTGCTGGCGGTCATCAGCGGCGTGATATGACTGCCGAGCAGCCATGCCTCGCCGTCTTTGAGCAGCACATAACTGTCGACCAGCTGCAGCTTGCTGGCACGCAGACTTTTTACTTCCCAGCCGGCCAGGACCAGACCAGCCTCGAAACGATGTTCGATGAAGTAATCGTGTCGCGCCTTTTTATTTTGCGCGATGGTCCCTGTTGGGTGTTTCTTTTGTTTAGCCATAGGGGCGGCATTATAGGGAGTTGCGAGCGCGTCGGCTACGGTCAACCTGCGTGCTTGAGCGTGTTGAATGAATCCCGGACAATGCAGGCTGGTTTTTGATTTTTTTCTTTCGCGAATCCTGTTGTCCTTTCGCGATGTTTGCCGCTCAGCTGTGGAAATAACGCTCACATGACGACGCATATTCAACGTTCGGCCCTGCTGCCTTATCCGGCACAGGCGCTCTATGACCTGGTCAACGACGTGGCGCGTTACCCGGAGTTCCTGCCTTGGTGTTCGACTGCCGAGGTGTTGGAGAGCAGTGATGAGCACATGGTTGCCAGCGTGGGTGTGGCAAAGGGCGGCTTGAGCCAGCACTTTGTCACGCGCAACACGCTGGTGCCCGGGCAGTCCATCGAGATGAATCTCGAAGAAGGTCCGTTCACTCAGTTGCACGGTGTGTGGGTGTTCAAGGCGTTGAACGAGAAAGCCTGCAAGATCAGCCTGGACCTGTCGTTCGACTATGCCGGCCCTATCGTGCGTGCCACCCTGGGGCCACTGTTCAATCAGGCGGCCAATACTCTGGTGGACGCGTTTTGCCAGCGCGCCAAGCAAATGCATGGCTGAGCCATTGGTTGAAATCGAGGTGGTGTACGCCGCGGTGGATCGCCAGGTGTTGATGAGCCTGGCAGTAGCGCCGGGCTCAACCCTCAGGGCTGCAGTGTTGGGCTCGGGAATGGCTGCGCAATTTCCGGAGCTGAATCTGCAGGATTGCCCCTTGGGGATTTTCGGCAAGGTGGTGGCAGACGCTGACGTGCGTGTGGTGCAGGCTGGAGACCGAATCGAGATCTATCGGCCATTGCTCGCAGATCCGATGGAGATACGTCGCTTGCGTGCGGCCAAGGCCGCCAAGGCAAAACAGCAGAATTCATAGCTTGCGAAACAGCAGGCAACAAAAAGCCCGGCATGCCGGGCTTTTTATCGAGCGCTGCAAACTTATTGCGGGCTGGCATCCAGGGGTTCTGGAGTCGGCACCGGAACGGTTTGTACTCCGTCGACGCCTTTCTGGATCTCGTCCAGCAAGGAGCCGGGCTTGGCCGGTACCTCGGACTTGGGCTTCTCCTCGTTCTGCGCGGGCGCAGGAGCGGTGGTGCCGTTGTCCTTGCCCAGCAAGGCTTCATCGCGGCTTACGCCCGGTTTGAAGTCCCCCGACAGGCTGACGAGCTGGTCATTGCCATTGAAGATGACACTGACCCGCTCCTGCTGGCGTTCACCGCCACCAGGTTGGATGCTATAGAGATAATCCCAGCGATCGGCATGGAATGTGTCGGTCAGCAGGGGATTGCCCATGATAAACCGTACTTGCCGTCGGGTCATTCCCGGGCGTAACTGGTCTATCATGTCCTGCGTGACGACATTGCCCTGCTGGATGTCGATTTTGTAAACCCCGGGGAATGAACAACCGGCGAGTGCGAGCAGTCCCACAAAGGTGAAACTGGTTAGCAAGAGCTTGGTGTTTTGCATCGGTGGGCGACTTCCACTATCTTGGCTGGGACAACGTAAACGCCGATCATACCCGTATTAAGAGAAGCTGCGAAGCAGCATCCGCGAGAAAGCTAACCATGGTTGAAAATAGCGAACTACGCAAAGCCGGTCTTAAAGTGACTCTGCCACGAGTCAAGATTCTACAAATGCTCGATTCTGCTGAGCAGCGCCACATGAGTGCCGAGGATGTATACAAGGCGCTGATGGAGTCTAACGAGGACGTCGGCCTGGCCACGGTTTACCGTGTTCTGACCCAGTTTGAAGCAGCAGGACTGGTGGTTCGTCATAATTTCGACGGCGGTCATGCAGTGTTCGAACTGGCCGACGGCGGTCATCACGACCACATGGTTGACCTGGATACCAATGAGGTTATCGAGTTCACCAGTCCGGAAATCGAGAAGCTCCAGCACATGATCGCTGAGCAGCATGGATTCGATTTGGTGGACCACAATCTGGTTCTCTACATACGTAAGAAAAAGTAAGAAAGCTACGCAGATTCGCTCTGCGAAACGATCGAAGGCGACCCTAGGGTCGCCTTCGTGCTTTCTATAGAAAGAAAATACTCAGTAAGCCAGGCTTCAGACCTTCGCGGTTACCACCATTTTCTTCGCGTGAGCCAAGGACTCCTTGGTCAGGTCGATGCCGCCGAGCATCCGCGCCACTTCTTCTACCCGTTCGGTCTTGTTCAGCTTGGACACGGCGGTATGGGTCGCATCGCTGCCTCGCACCTTGTGCACGAACAAGTGCTGATGCCCTTGGGCGGCTACTTGTGGCAAGTGGGTGACGGTCAGTACTTGGCCGCGATCGCCCAGCCGGCGCAGCAACTGGCCCACGATCTCGGCAGTCGGGCCGCCGATCCCTACGTCCACTTCATCGAATACCAGTGTTGGCACGCGAGAGGTCTGGGCGGTGATCACCTGAATCGCCAGGCTGATCCGCGACAGCTCGCCGCCGGAAGCTACCTTTGCCAGTGCCTTGAGTGGCTGGCCCGGGTTCGCGCTGACCAGCAGTTCTACCTGTTCAAGGCCGTTGGGCAGCAGTTCATTGCTGGTGTTGGTGTGCAACTCGATGGTGAAGCGCCCGCCGGGCATGCCCAGGCGCTGGATTTCCTGCTCTACCGCACTGGCCAGGCCGGTCGCTGCCTGATGGCGCAGGTCGCTGAGCTCTCGGGCTTTCTCGTGATAATGACGAGCAAAGGACGCCAGCTCTTCACCCAGTCGCTCGATGGATTCGTCGTTGGCGTTCAGGGTTTCAATTTCATCCAGCAGCTTTTGCTGCATGGTTGCGACTTCGGTCGGCTGGATCCGGTGTTTGCGCGCCAGGGTGTAGATGGTGTCCAGGCGCTCTTCTATATCCTGCAGGCGGGCTGGGTCGGCATCGAAGTGATCGAGGAAGCGGTTCAGCTCGCCCACGGCTTCTTCTACCTGGATTTGCGCGCTGGTCAGCAAGGTGGTGGCTTCGTTCAGCGAGCCTGATGCGTTATTCACGCTGGATAGTCGGTTCAGGCTTGCAGTCAGGGCGTTGAGCACATTGCCTGAATCACTTTCGCTGCACTGCTCCACCACTTGCCGGCAGATGCCCAGCAGGGTTTCGGCGTTGGTGAGGTTCTTGTGTTCCTGTTCCAGTTGCTCCAGTTCCGTTTCGCCGAGCCCCAGGCTTTCCAGCTCTTCCAGTTGGTAGCTGAGCAATTGGTGGCGGGCACGCTGCTCATCGCCGGAGTTGGAAAGGCGCTCCAGCTCCTGGCGGGTCTGGCGCCAGCGCTGCGCAGCCAATTGCACCTGGCGCGCAAGATCGGTGGCACCGGCGTATTCGTCGAGGAGTCGGCGATGGGTGTCGGTTTTCAGCAGGGACTGGTGTTCATGCTGGCTGTGGATATCGATCAGCAGTTCGCCCAGGGCTTTCAAATCGCCGAGCGGGCAGGGCGTGCCATTTATATAGCCGCGGGAGCGCCCTTCGGCCGTGATCACCCGGCGCAGGATGCACGGGCCTTCATTGTTAAGGTCGCGCTCGGCAAGCCAGGCCTCGGCTTCCGGGATATCGGCCAGGTCAAAGGTGGCGAGGATGTCGGCCTTGTCGGCGCCCGGGCGTACCACCCCGCTGTCGGCGCGATCACCCAGGGTCAGGCCCAGGGCGTCGAGCATGATCGACTTGCCGGCGCCGGTTTCGCCTGTGATTACGCTCATCCCGCGATCCAGTTCAAGATCCAGGTGTTCAACGATGGCGTAGTTATGTACGGACAGGTGCACCAGCATGACGGCCGCTCCCAGGCTTTAGGTCTGGTTATTTATACAGTGTTTTGTTTGGAGGTGACAATCCTGATGCTTAGTCCGATTTGCTTGAATAAATCGCTTTTTAAGCGCAACAGGGAATGATTGATAAGAATTGATCCAGGACAAGTGAAAGACTTTTGGTAACGCCTCGACCCTTGAACCTGAAAATTGTGGCCCCATATACCGGAACAGAAGCGCGAGTCGAGTTCGCGCATGATTTTGAAAGGAGAAATCTATGGCTGACGAACAGACGCAGGATACGCAAAATCCAGACGCCAACCAGGCCGCAGGTGAAGACCTGGCCGCTCGTGTGCAAGTGCTCGAAGAGCAATTGGCAGGCGCACAGGATCAATCGTTGCGTGTTGCCGCCGATCTGCAGAACGTCCGCCGCCGCGCCGAGCAGGATGTAGAAAAAGCTCACAAATTCGCCCTGGAAAAATTTGCCGGTGATCTGTTGCCGATCATCGACAGCCTGGAGCGTGGCCTTGAGCTGTCCAACCCGGACGACGAAAACATCCGCCCAATGCGCGAAGGGATCGAACTGACCCTGAAAATGTTCCAGGACACCCTGAAGCGTTATCAGCTGGAAGCTATCGATCCGCAAGGCGGCGAGCCGTTCAATGCCGAGCATCACCAGGCAATGGCGATGCAGGAAAACGCTGATCTTGAGCCGAACAGCGTATTGAAGGTGTTCCAGAAGGGTTACCAGCTCAATGGTCGCTTGCTGCGCCCGGCAATGGTTGTGGTGAGCAAGGCTCCTGCACCGGTTGCACCTTCTATTGATGAGCAGGCTTGAAATAAGTCGTAACGGCCCCATCTATAAGTCAAGCGTTTAAGTACTGCCGCAGTTAGCCACCACTGCTGCGGCAAAAAAATCTAAGTTTCGGGAGAGTAAATCATGGGCAAAATTATCGGTATCGACCTGGGGACTACCAACTCCTGCGTTTCCGTGCTGGAAAACGGCGTATCCAAAGTTATTGAAAACGCTGAAGGCGCACGCACCACTCCGTCCATCGTGGCTTATGCCAACGACGGCGAAATCCTGGTGGGCCAGTCCGCCAAGCGTCAAGCTGTGACCAATCCGCATAACACCCTGTACGCGGTGAAGCGTCTGATCGGTCGTAAGTTCGACGAAGAAGTCGTACAGAAAGACATCAAGATGGTCCCGTACAAAATCGCCAAGGCTGACAACGGTGACGCCTGGGTTGAAGTGAACGGCCAGAAAATGTCGCCGCCACAAATCTCGGCTGAAATCTTGAAAAAGATGAAGAAAACCGCCGAAGACTACCTCGGTGAAGCCGTGACTGAAGCGGTGATCACCGTTCCGGCCTACTTCAACGACAGCCAGCGCCAGGCGACCAAAGACGCCGGCCGTATTGCTGGCCTGGACGTGAAACGTATCATCAACGAACCAACCGCAGCCGCTCTGGCCTACGGTATGGACAAGGCCAAGGGCGACCACACTGTGATCGTTTACGACCTGGGTGGCGGTACCTTCGACGTTTCCGTGATCGAAATCGCTGAAGTCGATGGCGAGCACCAGTTCGAAGTGTTGGCCACCAACGGTGACACGTTCCTGGGCGGCGAAGACTTTGACATTCGTCTGATCGACTACCTCGTTGACGAATTCAAGAAAGAAAGCGGCATGAACCTCAAGGGTGACCCGCTGGCCATGCAGCGCCTGAAAGAAGCCGCTGAGAAAGCCAAGATCGAACTGTCTTCGAGCAATTCGACCGACGTGAACCTGCCGTACATCACTGCAGACGCTACCGGTCCTAAGCACTTGAACGTGAAAATCTCCCGCGCCAAGCTGGAAGCGCTGGTAGAAGACCTGGTTCAACGCACCATCGAGCCTTGCCGCATTGCGCTGAAAGACTCGGGTATCGATGTTGGCGCGATCAACGACGTGATCCTGGTGGGCGGTCAGACCCGTATGCCACTGGTTCAGAAGCTGGTTACCGAGTTCTTCGGTAAAGAAGCGCGTAAAGACGTGAACCCGGACGAAGCAGTTGCCATGGGTGCTGCCATCCAGGGTGCGGTATTGGCCGGCGACGTGAAAGACGTTCTGCTGCTGGACGTAAGCCCGCTGACCCTGGGTATCGAAACCATGGGTGGCGTGATGACTGCGCTGATCGAGAAAAACACCACGATTCCTACCAAGAAATCGCAAGTGTTCTCGACTGCCGACGACAACCAGGGCGCCGTGACCATTCACGTGCTGCAAGGTGAGCGTAAGCAAGCCGGTCAGAACAAGTCCCTGGGCAAATTCGACCTGGCCGAGATTCCACCAGCACCACGTGGCGTGCCGCAAATTGAAGTGACCTTCGACATCGACGCCAACGGCATTCTGCACGTAGGCGCCAAAGACAAGGCCACCGGCAAGACTCAGTCGATCGTGATCAAGGCTAACTCGGGTCTGTCCGAGGAAGAAATCCAGCAGATGATCCGTGATGCTGAAGCCAATGCTGACGAAGACCGCAAGTTCGAAGAGCTGGCCGCTGCCCGTAACCAGGGTGATGCACTGGTTCACTCGACTCGCAAAATGATCGCTGACGCTGGCGACAAAGTGACTGCCGAAGAGAAAACTGCAATCGAAGCCGCAGTAGTTGCCCTGGAAGCCGCCGTTAAAGGCGACGACAAGGCTGCTATCGAAGCCAAGGTTGAAGAGCTGTCGAAAGTCTCTGCGCCAGTGGCTCAGAAAATGTACGCCGAACAAGGCCAACCGGCTGACGGTGCTGCACACCAGGCAGAACCTGAAGCCAAGCACGACGATGTTGTCGATGCCGAGTTCGAAGAAGTCAAAGACCAGAAGTAACTTGGTCGCCCGGTTGACCGCTCACAAGCGGTGACTGGTAGGATGTCGCCGCGCGGGAGCTTGCTCCCGCGTTGGCGTGTCTGGGGTACGCGAATTTTTACAGCATGCGACAACGCTCGGATGCTGGCGGTGTGATCGGGAATGCTCCTGCTTTCCGGACGACAGTCACCGCGTTTTTGGCCGGTTTCCGGTTGAAAGCAGTAACGACCAGGATCGTTGAATTGACGTGAGTTGGGTCCGGGCCTGTATTGGGGCTCAACGAGTTTGGCAAGGCTCAGGAGGGTTTTGCCGGACGTCCTTAAGAGTGCAAAGACTTATGGCAAAGCGTGACTATTACGAAGTGTTGGGTGTGGAGCGCGGCTCCAGCGAGGCGGACCTGAAAAAGGCTTACCGTCGCCTGGCGATGAAGCACCACCCGGACCGTAATCCGGATAGCAAAGAATCCGAAGAGCTGTTCAAAGAGGCCAATGAAGCCTACGAATGCCTGTGTGATCCGAACAAGCGCGCCGCTTACGATCAGTATGGCCATGCCGGTGTCGACCCAAGCATGGGTGGCGGCGGTGCCGGTTTCGGCGGGCAGAACTTCTCCGATATTTTCGGCGACGTGTTCAGCGACTTCTTTGGCGGCGGCCGCGGTGGCCAGCGTGGCGGTGCCCAGCGTGGCAGCGACCTGCGCTACACCCTGGAACTGAACCTGGAAGAAGCGGTGCGTGGCACCAGCGTCAATATCCGTGTTCCGACGCTGGTCAATTGCAAGCCGTGCGACGGTTCGGGCGCCAAGAAAGGCTCCTCGCCGATCACTTGCCCGACTTGCGGCGGTATCGGCCAGGTACGCATGCAGCAAGGCTTCTTCTCGGTGCAGCAAACCTGCCCGCGCTGCCACGGCCAGGGCAAGATCATTTCCGATCCGTGCGACTCGTGCCACGGCGAGGGGCGTGTCGAAGAGTACAAGACCCTCTCGGTGAAAGTGCCGGCGGGTGTTGACACCGGCGACCGCATTCGTCTGTCGGGCGAAGGCGAGGCGGGCACTCAGGGCGGCCCGACGGGCGACCTGTACGTGGTGATCAATGTGCGCGAGCACTCGATCTTCCAGCGCGACGGCAAGCATTTGTTCTGTGAAGTGCCGATCAGCTTTGTCGATGCGGCCCTGGGTGGCGAGCTTGAGATTCCGACGCTGGACGGTCGGGTCAAGCTGAAGATCCCTGAGGGTACGCAGACCGGCAAGCAGTTCCGTATCCGTGGCAAAGGCGTTGCGCCGGTGCGCGGTGGCGGTGCTGGCGACCTGATGTGCCGTGTGGCGGTAGAGACGCCGGTGAACCTGGGGCGTCGTCAGCGCGAACTGTTGGAAGAGTTCCGCAGCTCCCTGGCCGGCGATGACACACATTCGCCAAAAACCACCGGCTGGTTCGAAGGCGTGAAGCGCTTCTTCGGCGACCTGTAAGGAAGTGAGTATGCGACGTATCGCGGTGATGGGCGCTGCCGGGCGCATGGGCAAGACCCTGGTCGAGGCCGTGCAGGCACGCTCGCCGGCCTCCGGGCTGACGGCGGCGATTGTTCGTCCCGGCAGCACCTTGATAGGTGCGGACGCGGGTGAGTTGGCGTCCCTGGGGCGGATCGGCGTTTCGTTGTCCGGCAATCTGGAGCAGGTTGCCGACGAGTTCGACGTGCTGATCGATTTCACCCTGCCGGACGTGATGCTGAAAAACCTGGCGTTCTGCCGCAAGGCGGGCAAGGCCATGGTGATCGGCACAACGGGCCTGAGCGCCGAGCAAAAGCAGCTGCTGGTGGAGGCGGGCAAGGATATTCCAATCGTGTTCGCGGCCAATTTCAGCGTCGGCGTCAATCTGTCGCTGAAGCTGCTCGACATGGCGGCGCGGGTGATGGGTGATGAGGCTGACATCGAGATCATCGAGACTCATCACCGGCACAAGATCGATGCGCCGTCCGGTACGGCATTGCGTATGGGCGAGGCGATTGCCGATGCCCTGGGTCGTGACCTGTCGAAGGTGGCGGTGTATGGCCGCGAAGGCCATACCGGTGCCCGCGCCCACGACACCATCGGTTTTGCCACCGTTCGCGGCGGTGATGTGGTGGGCGATCACACCGTGCTGTTCGCAACCGAGGGTGAGCGTCTTGAGATCACCCACAAGGCGTCTAGCCGTATGACGTTCGCCAAGGGTGCTGTACGTGCGGCGCTGTGGCTTGAGGGTCGTGCGCCGGCCCTGTACGACATGCGCGACGTGCTGGACCTGCATTAAGAAGTAGCTAAAACGGGGTCTCAGGAATATGCTGAGGCCCCGTTTTTACCCGCTAGGCGACGTCCTGTCGCATTCCCCTGCCTTTAAGGCTCATTAGCGGTGGACCAAAAAAGCCTTTTTCTGTAAGCTACAGCTTTAGTGTGTCCACTAAAAGCGCGCAGAATAATTCAGTGAAGAAGCGGGGTGACGTGTCCATACGTCACTCCGCTTTTTTACAACCTGCGATCGCCCTTTCAGGCTTTATTTACGGGAGGTCTTCTTGACTAAGCCAGCCATACTCGCCCTTGCTGATGGCAGCATTTTTCGCGGCGAAGCCATTGGAGCCGACGGTCAGACCGTTGGAGAGGTGGTGTTCAACACCGCCATGACCGGCTATCAGGAAATCCTTACTGATCCTTCCTACGCCCAACAGATCGTTACCCTGACCTATCCGCACATCGGCAACACCGGTACTACACCGGAAGACGCCGAGTCTGATCGTGTCTGGTCGGCTGGCCTGGTCATTCGTGACCTGCCACTGGTAGCGAGCAACTGGCGTAACACGATGTCCCTGTCCGATTACCTGAAAGCCAACAACGTTGTGGCGATCGCCGGTATCGATACGCGTCGCCTGACACGCATCCTGCGTGAAAAAGGCTCGCAGAACGGCTGCATCATGGCCGGTGACAACATCTCCGAAGAAGCAGCGATTGCAGCGGCCCAAGGTTTCCCTGGCCTGAAAGGCATGGATCTGGCGAAAGTCGTCAGCACCAAGGAAACGTACGAGTGGCGCTCCACCGTCTGGGACTTGAAGACCGACAGCCACGCGACCATCGAAGCTTCCGAACTGCCGTACCACGTCGTGGCCTACGACTACGGTATCAAGCACAACATCCTGCGCATGCTGGTCGAGCGCGGTTGCCGCGTGACCGTGGTGCCTGCGCAGACCCCGGCCAACGACGTACTGGCCCTGCAGCCGGACGGCGTGTTCCTGTCCAACGGCCCGGGTGACCCGGAGCCTTGCGACTACGCCATCAAGGCGATCAAGGAAGTGCTGGAAACCGAGATCCCGGTGTTCGGCATCTGCCTCGGCCACCAGCTGCTGGCCCTGGCTTCCGGCGCCAAGACCCTGAAAATGGGTCACGGCCACCACGGTGCCAACCACCCGGTGCAGGACCTGGACACCGGCGTCGTGATGATCACCAGCCAGAACCACGGTTTTGCGGTAGATGAAGCGACGCTTCCGGGCAACGTCCGGGCGATTCACAAGTCGCTGTTCGACGGTTCCCTGCAAGGTATTGAGCGCACCGACAAGAGCGCGTTCAGCTTCCAGGGCCACCCTGAAGCAAGCCCGGGCCCGAACGACGTAGCGCCGCTGTTCGACCGTTTCATCAATGAGATGGCCAAGCGACGCTAACTGAGCGGCCTGAGGGCGGCCCGGGAAACCGGCGGCCCCCTCGGGCTCTTCAAAGATTGTTCAAGACGGCTTGCCGACTGACCTGCGGATTTGAGTGACAAACCCATGCCAAAACGTACAGACATAAAAAGCATCCTGATTCTCGGCGCTGGCCCGATCGTGATCGGCCAGGCCTGCGAATTCGACTACTCCGGCGCCCAGGCCTGTAAGGCCCTGCGCGAAGAGGGCTACCGCGTCATCCTGGTGAACTCCAACCCGGCCACCATCATGACCGACCCGGACATGGCCGACGCCACCTACATCGAGCCGATCAAGTGGCAGACCGTTGCCAAGATCATCGAGAAAGAGCGTCCGGACGCCCTGCTGCCAACCATGGGTGGCCAGACCGCCCTGAACTGCGCACTGGACCTGGAGCGCGAAGGCGTCCTGGAGAAGTTCGGCGTAGAGATGATCGGCGCCAATGCCGACACCATCGACAAGGCTGAAGACCGTTCGCGTTTCGACAAGGCCATGAAGTCCATCGGCCTTGATTGCCCGCGTTCCGGTATCGCCCACAGCATGGAAGAGGCCAACGCGGTCCTTGAGCGCCTGGGCTTCCCGTGCATCATCCGTCCGTCTTTCACCATGGGCGGCACCGGCGGCGGTATCGCTTACAACCGTGAAGAGTTCGAAGAAATCTGCGCCCGCGGCCTGGACCTGTCTCCGACCAAAGAGCTGCTGATCGACGAATCCCTGATCGGCTGGAAAGAATATGAGATGGAGGTTGTCCGCGATAAGAAGGACAACTGCATCATCGTCTGCTCGATCGAAAACTTCGACCCGATGGGCGTGCACACCGGTGACTCGATCACTGTTGCGCCAGCACAGACCCTGACGGACAAGGAATACCAGATCATGCGTAACGCCTCGTTGGCGGTATTGCGTGAGATCGGCGTGGAAACCGGTGGCTCCAACGTCCAGTTCGGCATCTGCCCGGACACTGGCCGCATGGTTGTGATCGAGATGAACCCGCGTGTATCGCGTTCTTCGGCGCTGGCATCGAAAGCTACCGGCTTCCCGATTGCGCGCATCGCCGCCAAGCTGGCGATCGGTTACACCCTGGACGAGCTGCAGAACGAAATCACCGGCGGCGCAACACCGGCTTCCTTCGAGCCGTCGATCGATTACGTCGTCACCAAGCTGCCACGCTTCGCTTTCGAGAAATTCCCGAAAGCCGACGCCCGCCTGACCACTCAGATGAAGTCGGTTGGTGAAGTCATGGCCATCGGCCGGACCTTCCAGGAGTCCCTGCAGAAAGCCCTGCGCGGCCTGGAAGTGGGCGTTTGCGGCCTGGACGAGAAGCTCGACCTGAGCAACCCGGAAAGCATGAGCGTGCTCAAGCGCGAGCTGACCGTGCCGGGTGCCGAGCGTATCTGGTACGTGGCCGATGCTTTCCGCGCCGGCATGACCGTCGAAGACATCTTCGGCATGAACATGATCGACCCGTGGTTCCTGGTGCAGATCGAAGATCTGATCAAGGAAGAAGAGAAGGTCAAGACCCTCGGTCTGTCCTCCATCGACCGCGACCTGATGTTCCGCCTCAAGCGCAAAGGTTTCTCCGACATGCGTCTGGCCAAGCTGCTGGGCGTGACCGAGAAGAACCTGCGCACCCATCGCCACAAGCTGGACATCTTCCCGGTCTACAAGCGCGTTGATACCTGTGCGGCCGAGTTCGCCACCGACACTGCATACATGTACTCCACCTACGAGGAAGAGTGCGAAGCCGCGCCGTCGGGCCGCGACAAGATCATGATCCTGGGCGGCGGTCCAAACCGTATCGGCCAAGGCATCGAGTTCGATTATTGCTGCGTACACGCCGCTCTCGCCCTGCGCGAAGACGGGTACGAGACCATCATGGTCAACTGCAACCCGGAAACTGTTTCTACTGACTACGACACTTCCGACCGTCTGTACTTCGAGCCGGTAACCCTGGAAGACGTACTGGAAATCTGCCGTGTCGAGAAGCCAAAAGGCGTGATCGTCCAGTACGGCGGCCAAACCCCGTTGAAACTGGCTCGCGCACTTGAAGCTGCTGGCGTGCCGATCATCGGTACCAGCCCTGACGCTATCGACCGTGCCGAAGACCGTGAGCGCTTCCAGCAGATGGTTGAGCGCCTGAACCTGCGTCAGCCGCCAAACGCCACTGTGCGCAGCGAAGACGAAGCGATCCGCGCGGCCAGCAAGATTGGTTACCCGCTGGTGGTGCGTCCGTCCTACGTACTGGGTGGCCGGGCGATGGAAATCGTCTACGAAGAAGACGAACTCAAGCGTTACCTGCGTGATGCGGTGAAAGTGTCCAACGACAGCCCGGTGCTGCTGGACCACTTCCTCAACTGCGCTATCGAGATGGACGTGGATGCGGTCTGCGACGGCACCGACGTGGTGATCGGCGCGATCATGCAGCACATCGAACAGGCTGGCGTTCACTCCGGTGACTCCGCTTGCTCGCTGCCGCCATACTCGCTGCCTGCACACATCCAGGACGAGATGCGCGAACAGGTCAAGAAAATGGCCCTGGAGCTGGGCGTGGTCGGCCTGATGAACGTACAGTTGGCGCTGCAAGGCGAAGACATCTACGTCATCGAAGTCAACCCGCGCGCCTCGCGTACCGTGCCGTTTGTTTCCAAGTGCATCGGTGTTTCCCTGGCAATGATTGCTGCCCGTGTGATGGCCGGTAAGACCTTGAAGGAAATCGGCTTCACCAAGGAAATCATTCCGAACTTCTACAGTGTGAAAGAGGCGGTGTTCCCATTCGCCAAATTCCCTGGTGTGGACCCGATCCTGGGCCCGGAGATGAAGTCCACCGGTGAAGTGATGGGCGTGGGCGATACCTTCGGTGAAGCGTTCGCCAAAGCCCAGATGGGCGCCAGCGAAGTGTTGCCTACCGGCGGTACTGCGTTCATCAGCGTACGCGATGATGACAAGCCGCTGGTTGCAGGCGTGGCCCGTGATCTGATCAACTTGGGCTTCGAAGTCGTGGCCACTGCCGGGACCGCCAAGCTGATCGAGGCTGCCGGCCTGAAAGTGCGTCGCGTGAACAAGGTAACGGAAGGCCGTCCACACGTGGTCGACATGATCAAGAATGACGAAGTCACCCTGATCATCAACACCACCGAAGGTCGCCAGTCGATCGCGGACTCCTACTCCATTCGTCGTAACGCCTTGCAGCACAAGATCTACTGCACCACCACCATTGCTGCTGGCGAAGCTATCTGCGAAGCGCTGAAGTTCGGTCCTGAAAAAACTGTGCGTCGCTTGCAGGATCTACACGCAGGATTGAAGGCATGATCAAATACCCAATGACCGTCCAGGGCGCAAAAGCCCTGGAAGAAGAGCACGCCCACCTGACCAAGGTCGTCCGTCCAAAGCTGAGCCAGGACATCGGTACGGCCCGGGAATTGGGTGACCTGAAGGAAAACGCTGAATACCATGCTGCCCGCGAGCAGCAAGGTATGGTCGAGGCGCGGATCCGTGACATCGAAGGCCGCCTGCAGAATTCGGTGGTTATCGACGTCACGACCATCCCGCATACCGGCAAGGTGATTTTCGGCACCACCGTGGAAATCGCCAACGTCGAGACTGACGAAAGCGTGGTTTACCACATCGTGGGTGAAGACGAGGCCGACTTCAAACTCGGCAAGATCTCCGTCGGTTCGCCGCTGGCCCGCGCCTTGATTGCCAAGGAAGAGGGTGACGTGGTGGCCGTCAAGACGCCTGGTGGCGTGATCGAGTACGAGATTGTCGAAGTTCGTCACATCTGAAAGACGGCGCCCGCTTCGTGCGGGCGCCATGCTTTGGCAGTTTGCCCAGATGCTTTGGGTTGGCGGCCTATGGCTGTTACATATTGGTGTGCTGCC
Source organism: Pseudomonas sp. Colony2 (assembly GCF_019382755.1). Classification (NCBI taxonomy): domain Bacteria; kingdom Pseudomonadati; phylum Pseudomonadota; class Gammaproteobacteria; order Pseudomonadales; family Pseudomonadaceae; genus Pseudomonas; species Pseudomonas sp. Colony2. Next base: position 905,287 of record NZ_CP080030.1, read on the forward strand.
GGCGCTGGGCCTGATTGGCCTGGCACCGTTGCTGATCGATGAGGTCAGCGGATTATTAAGCGCGTTGCTGGTAGGTTTTGCAGCAGCGTGCGTGACGCTTCAGGCGCTGGTGCTGATCAAGGCCGAAGGCTTGGGGAGTCTGTGGCGGGATATTCGCGGGCAACTGCTGTTGATGGCGCTGTATGCGTGCGCAATGTTTTGCGTGGTGCGTATCTTTCTGCCGGAGGCGTTGCGCTGGCAGCTGTTCAGCTATCTTGTGCTAGGGTTTTCCGGGTTGGTGCTGGTTGTACAGCCGGCGCCAGGATGGAGTGGCAGGGCGTGCGAAGCACGCCCGTGACCCTTGTTTCACTTGAAGCGGTGTACGTTCGACAGTTGCTTGTTGGCGCTGAAGTTCTTGCGATACAGCAGCGCCATCTTGCCGATGACCTGAACCAGGTCCGCTTTGCCAGCCTTGCACAGTTCTGCAATAGCTGCCAGGCGCGCCTCGCGATCAAGGATGCTGACCTTGATCTTGATTAGCTCGTGATCGCCCAATGCGCGTTCAAGTTCGGCTAACACACCTTCAGTCAAACCGTTGTCAGCCACAATCAAAACTGGTTTCAGATGGTGGCCAATGGATTTGTACTGTTTCTTCTGCTCTTGAGTGAGCGGCATAATCTGACCCCTGCGTCTGATCTTGTAAAAAGCGGCGGCCAGTTTACCCGAGCGAGTCCGGGACCGCCCAGTTAATCACGACCCGTTTTATTTTCGAGGTGGCCCGTGGCCCGTTCCAAAACTAGCCTTAAGTGGCTGCAAGAGCATTTCAACGACCCTTACGTCAAAATGGCGCAAAAGGATGGCTACCGTTCCCGGGCCAGCTACAAACTGCTGGAGATCCAGGAAAAGGACAAGTTGATCCGTCCTGGCATGAGCGTTATCGACCTGGGTGCCGCCCCGGGTGGCTGGTCCCAGGTGACCAGTCGTCTGATTGGTGGACAAGGTCGTTTGATCGCTTCCGACATCCTGGAAATGGACAGCATCCCTGACGTGACCTTTGTTCACGGCGATTTTACCCAGGATGAAGTGCTGGCACAGATCCTTGAGGCCGTCGGAAATTCGCAGGTAGACCTTGTGATTTCCGATATGGCCCCCAATATGAGTGGATTACCGGCTGTTGATATGCCGCGAGCCATGTTCCTGTGCGAATTGGCACTGGACCTGGCAGGACGGGTACTGCGTCCGGGTGGTGACTTCCTGGTCAAGGTCTTCCAGGGTGAAGGCTTCGACGAGTATCACAAGAACATCCGCAAACTGTTCGACAAGGTACAGACACGCAAGCCTGACTCTTCCCGGGACAGGTCTCGCGAGCAGTATTTGCTGGGTCGTGGCTTCCGTGGCATTGAAGGCGCTGCCAGTGAAGAGCGCTTTTGAGAAATTTGACGGAGGCGATAGGTTTTTTTATATCGCTTTCGTCACGAAGCTTTACGAATATTGTGTAGTCAAAGTTTCACAAAGGGTTACAGACGGCGCCTGCCAGAGTTGTAGGTAATGTAGTAAGTTAGGCCGGTGAATATCATGCGAAGCACGCGCCAGTAGCGGAGCTTGCTTCAGAGGGTAGTTAATTGAACGATATGGCAAAGAATCTGATCCTGTGGTTGATCATCGCGGCTGTCCTCGTGACGGTGATGAACAACTTCTCCAGCCCTAACGAGCCGCAGACCCTCAACTATTCCGACTTCATCCAGCAAGTTAAGGATGGCAAGGTCGAGCGCGTAGCGGTTGATGGCTACGTGATTACCGGCAAGCGCAACGATGGCGACAGCTTCAAGACCATCCGTCCGGCAATCCAGGACAATGGCCTGATCGGCGACCTGGTGGATAACCACGTGGTTGTCGAAGGCAAGCAGCCTGAGCAGCAGAGCATCTGGACCCAACTCCTGGTGGCCAGCTTCCCGATACTGGTGATTATCGCCGTGTTCATGTTCTTCATGCGCCAGATGCAAGGTGGTGCGGGAGGCAAGGGCGGGCCGATGAGCTTCGGCAAGAGCAAGGCGCGCCTGCTTTCCGAAGATCAGGTGAAAACCACCCTGGCTGACGTTGCGGGCTGCGACGAAGCCAAGGAAGAAGTGGGCGAACTGGTTGAATTCCTGCGCGATCCGGGCAAGTTCCAGCGCCTGGGTGGCCGTATTCCTCGCGGTGTGCTGATGGTTGGCCCGCCAGGTACCGGTAAAACCCTGTTGGCCAAGGCCATTGCCGGCGAAGCCAAAGTACCTTTCTTCACCATTTCCGGTTCCGACTTCGTCGAAATGTTCGTCGGTGTAGGTGCCAGCCGTGTTCGCGATATGTTCGAACAGGCCAAGAAGCACGCTCCGTGCATCATCTTCATCGATGAAATCGACGCCGTTGGTCGCCATCGTGGCGCCGGCATGGGCGGCGGTCATGATGAGCGTGAGCAGACGCTTAACCAGTTGCTGGTTGAGATGGACGGCTTTGAAATGAACGACGGCATCATCGTGATCGCCGCAACCAACCGTCCAGACGTACTCGACCCCGCGTTGCTGCGTCCGGGCCGTTTTGACCGTCAGGTCGTTGTCGGGTTGCCAGACATCCGTGGTCGTGAGCAGATCCTGAAAGTGCACATGCGCAAAGTGCCAATGGGCGACGACGTGGCTCCGGCCGTGATTGCCCGTGGTACTCCAGGCTTCTCCGGTGCCGACCTTGCCAACCTGGTGAACGAGGCGTCGCTGTTTGCCGCCCGTACCGGCAAGCGCATCGTTGAAATGAAAGAGTTCGAGCTGGCGAAAGACAAGATCATGATGGGCGCCGAGCGCAAATCCATGGTCATGTCCGAGAAAGAGAAGCAGAACACCGCTTATCATGAAGCCGGTCACGCCATTGTTGGCCGCGTTGTGCCTGAGCATGACCCAGTCTACAAGGTATCGATCATTCCTCGTGGCCGGGCGCTGGGCGTCACCATGTTCCTGCCGGAAGAGGATCGCTACAGCCTCTCCAAGCGTGCCTTGATCAGCCAGATCTGCTCGCTGTATGGCGGCCGGATCGCCGAAGAGATGACCCTGGGCTTCGATGGTGTTACCACCGGTGCCTCCAACGACATCATGCGTGCCAGCCAGATTGCACGGAACATGGTGACCAAGTGGGGTCTGTCGGAGAAACTCGGTCCTTTGATGTATGCCGAGGAAGAAGGCGAAGTATTCCTGGGTCGCGGTGGTGGTGGTCAAGCTGCCAGCTTCTCCGGCGAGACAGCCAAGCTGATCGACTCCGAGGTGCGCAGCATCATTGACCAGTGCTACGGCACGGCCAAGCAGATCCTCACCGACAACCGCGACAAGCTCGACGCCATGGCTGATGCCCTGATGAAGTACGAGACCATTGATGCCGAGCAGATTGACGACATCATGGCCGGTCGTACGCCTCGCGAGCCTCGCGATTGGGAAGGTGGTTCGGGTACTTCCGGCACTCCGCCAGTGGTACAGAACGAACGTCCTGAAGCCCCGATCGGCGGCCCGGCTGCTGACCATTAAGGTTTGAAATGACTTCTGCGTTGTCCTCGACCCGGTTGCCTTGCGGCAGCCGGGTTCTTGATTTGGCCCATACACACGTCATGGGCATTCTTAATGTAACCCCTGATTCCTTTTCCGATGGTGGTCGCTTCAGTCAGCTTGATGCTGCGTTGCGCCATGCGGAAGCGATGGTGGCTGCCGGTGCGACTCTGATTGACGTCGGTGGCGAATCAACCCGGCCCGGCGCGCGCGCAGTTTCTCCCCTGGAGGAACTGGAACGGGTTGCTCCGATTGTCGAGCGCATCCATCAAGAGCTGGACGTCATCATCTCTGTCGACACCTCGACCCCTGCCGTTATGCGCGAAACTGCGCGGCTGGGTGCAGGGTTGATCAACGATGTGCGCTCTTTGCAGCGCGATGGCGCTCTGGATGCGGCCGCCGCGACGGGGCTGCCGGTTTGTCTGATGCATATGCTTGGCGAGCCGGGCACGATGCAGGACGACCCGCATTACGACAATCTGGTCGGTGAAGTGAAAGGCTTCCTTGCTGAGCGCATGGCTCAATGCGCGGCGGCGGGGATTGCTCCCGAGCGGATAATCCTCGACCCGGGATTTGGCTTTGCCAAGACCTTGCAGCACAATTTAAGCCTGTTCAAGCATATGGAATCCCTGCATGCCCTTGGTCGCCCCTTGTTGGTCGGGGTTTCGCGCAAGAGCATGATAGGTCTGGCGTTGAATCGTCCCGTGGGTGAGCGGCTGCATGGCGGCCTGGCACTTGCGGCACTTGCCGTGGTCAAGGGTGCGCGCATCTTGCGCGTGCATGACGTGGCCGAGACGATAGATGTAGTGCGGATGATCGCAGCGGTTGAATCAGCCGAATAAGAATGATGGAGCACTTATGACTAAAAAGTATTTTGGCACCGATGGCATTCGCGGTCGGGTCGGCGAATTCCCGATTACTCCCGATTTCATGCTCAAGCTGGGCTGGGCCGCCGGCATGGCGTTCCGCAGCATGGGGGCCTGCCGTATCCTGGTGGGTAAGGACACGCGTATCTCGGGTTATATGTTTGAGTCTGCGCTGGAGGCAGGTCTGTCTGCTGCCGGCGCTGATGTGATGCTGTTGGGGCCGATGCCTACGCCGGCGATCGCTTACCTGACGCGTACCTTTCATGCTGAAGCCGGTATCGTGATCAGCGCTTCGCACAATCCCCACGATGACAACGGCATCAAGTTCTTCTCAGGCCAGGGCACCAAGCTGCCGGATGAGATCGAGCACATGATCGAAGAGTTGCTGGATGCGCCGATGACCGTCGTCGAATCGAGCAAGCTGGGCAAGGTTTCGCGGATTAACGACGCTTCCGGCCGTTACATCGAGTTTTGCAAAAGCAGCGTGCCTAGCAGCACCAATTTTGCCGGGTTGAAGGTCGTCATCGACTGCGCCCACGGCGCGACTTACAAAGTCGCACCGAGTGTGTTCAAGGAGCTTGGCGCAGACGTTACTGTACTGTCGGCGCAGCCGAACGGCCTGAACATCAACGACAACTGCGGCTCAACCCACATGGGGCAGTTGCAGGCGGCTGTCCTGGCTGAGCATGCCGACTTGGGCATCGCGTTCGATGGTGATGGCGACCGCGTATTGATGGTCGACCACACTGGCGCGATCGTCGATGGCGACGACCTGTTGTTCATCATCGCCCGTGACCTGCATGAGCGTAACAAGCTGCAAGGCGGCGTCGTCGGTACCTTGATGAGCAATCTTGGCCTGGAGCTGGCCCTGGCAGATCTGGGGATCCCGTTTGTGCGCGCCAATGTCGGTGACCGCTACGTGATTGCCGACCTGCTGGAGCGTAATTGGCAGGTGGGTGGCGAAAATTCCGGTCATATCGTCTGCTTCCAGCACACGACTACCGGGGATGCGATCATTGCGGCGCTGCAGGTGCTGCTGGCGCTGCGTCGCCGTGAAGAAAGCCTGGCCCAGGCGCGGCAGGCGTTGCGCAAGTGCCCGCAAGTGCTGCTCAACGTGCGCTTTGCAGGCGGTGACAACCCTATCGAGCATCCGGCTGTCAAAGAGGCCAGTGAGCGCGTGACTGCCGCCATGGCGGGGCGTGGCCGGGTCTTGCTGCGCAAGTCGGGTACCGAGCCTTTGGTGCGTGTAATGGTCGAGGGCGAGGACGAAACACAGGTTCGCGGCTATGCCGAAGAGCTGGCAAAACTGGTAACTGAAGTTTGCGCCTGAATTCGGCTTGCCAGTGATGATGTGGTTGGGTAACATCTGCGCCCACTTTGACCGACGAGGTACAGCATGCGTCGCACTATGGTAGCTGGTAACTGGAAGATGCACGGTACCCGCGCCAGTGTCGCTGAGCTGATCAATGGCCTTCGTCATTTGGCCTTGCCTAGCGGTGTTGATGTCGCGGTATTCCCGCCTTGCTTGTATATCAATCAAGTGATTGATGGCTTGAAAGGCAAGTCGATCCAGGTCGGCGCGCAGAACTCTGCGGTGGAATCCATGCAAGGTGCGTTGACCGGTGAGATTGCACCGAGTCAGCTGGTTGATGCGGGTTGCTCCCTGGTGCTTGTTGGGCACTCCGAGCGCCGCCAGATCATGGGCGAGCGTGATGGGACACTCAATCGCAAATTCGCGGCGGCACAGGCTTGCGGCTTGGTTCCGGTGTTGTGCATAGGGGAGACCCTTGAGCAGCGTGAGTCCGGTAAAACTCTTGAGGTTGTCGGGCGTCAGCTGGGCAGCATCATCGAGGAGCTGGGAGTCGGTGCCTTTGCAAATGCAGTAATTGCTTACGAGCCGGTCTGGGCCATTGGCACCGGGCTGACTGCTTCGCCGCAACAGGCGCAGGATGTGCACGCAGCCATCCGCGCGCAGTTGGCGGCAGAGAATTCTGAGGTCGCACGAGGTGTGCGGCTTCTATACGGCGGCAGCGTGAAGGCGGCCAATGCGGTCGAACTGTTCGGCATGCCGGATATCGATGGGGGGCTCATTGGTGGAGCTTCCCTGAATGCAGATGAGTTCGGTGCGATTTGTCGCGCCGCGGGAAACTGAAAAAATGCTGGAAACAGTCATCGTTGTTTTTCATCTGCTGGGTGCACTGGGCGTAGTTGCTCTGGTTTTGCTGCAGCAGGGTAAAGGTGCGGACGCTGGTGCGTCTTTCGGGGCAGGTGCTTCAAATACTGTGTTCGGAAGCCAAGGTTCCTCTACCTTTCTTAGTAAGTTTACTGCTATACTTGCCGCCGGTTTCTTCATAACCAGCTTGGGGTTAGGTTACTTTGCTAAAGAGAAAGCTCATGTGCTGACTCAAGTAGGTCTCCCAAACCCAGCAGTGTTGGAAGTACCAAAAGCAAAACCGGCTTCTGATGATGTCCCGGTGCTTCAAGAGCAAAAGTCGGCTACTCCAGCGACTGACGTACCTCCAGCTCAAGAGCAGAAGTAAGAAGGTTGTAAACGCTGTATTGCCGAGGTGGTGGAATTGGTAGACACGCAACCTTGAGGTGGTTGTGCCCATAGGGTGTAGGGGTTCGAGTCCCCTTCTCGGTACCAATTATCAGGAGAGCCCGCTGTTGCGGGCTTTCTTGTAGGTGGAAGGTTACATTGACCCTGTAAGGGATCGGTCGTATACTTCCGCCCCAGCTTTGTCGCGGGGTGGAGCAGTCTGGTAGCTCGTCGGGCTCATAACCCGAAGGTCGTCGGTTCAAATCCGGCCCCCGCAACCAGTTTTAGCGGAGCCCCTTTTAAGGGGCTTTTTGTTAGCTGGACACTTTCAACGCCGCTGTTCGACGGCGTTTCAAGGATGGGCGTTTCGCCCATTTTTTTATTTTGCACAGCATGCACATACATGCACGAGGGGGTTCAGGTGTCGAGCAAGCTAGAAGAGTTGCAGGCCTTGTTGGCCCCGGTGGTCGTGGCCCTAGGCTATGAATGCTGGGGTATTGAGTTTTCGGCTCAAGGTCGCCACTCAATGTTGCGCGTTTATATCGATAAAGAGGGCGGCGTGCTGGTGGACGATTGTGCCATTGTCAGCCGTCAGATCAGCGGTGTCCTGGATGTTGAAGATCCGATCTCCGTTGAATACACCCTCGAAGTTTCCTCGCCTGGCATGGAACGCCCACTGTTCACTATTGATCAGTTTGCAAAATTTGCCGGTGAACAAGTGAAGATCAAGCTGCGCTCTCCCTTTGAAGGGCGACGCAACTTTCAGGGCCTTCTGCGCGGTGTAGAAGAGCAGGACGTCGTGGTGCAGGTAGAAGACCATGAGTTCCTGTTGCCGATCGATATGATCGACAAGGCCAACATTATTCCCAGTTTTGACTGAGACGCGGATCCCGCGGATCCAATGGCTTGCGAAAGGCGAGGCGTACGATGAGCAAAGAAGTACTGCTGGTTGTTGAGTCGGTATCCAATGAAAAGGGCGTACCGGCAAACGTGATTTTTGAAGCGCTGGAGCTGGCCCTGGCCACTGCTACCAAAAAGCGTTTTGAAGACGAAGTTGATCTGCGTGTGGAAATCAACCGCCACACCGGTGCCTACGAGACTTTCCGTCGCTGGACGGTCGTCGAAGAAGCCGATCTTGATGATCCGGCCATCGAAACCTGGCCGAGCAAGGTTGCTGAAACGCATCCGGGCGCCCAGGTCGGTGATGTCGTCGAAGAAAAGATCGAATCCATCGAGTTCGGCCGCATCGCTGCACAGACTGCCAAGCAAGTCATCGTGCAGAAGGTCCGCGAAGCCGAGCGCGCTCAAGTCGTTGACGCTTATCGCGAGCGCCTGGGGGAAATCATCTCCGGCACCGTGAAAAAAGTCACCCGCGACAACGTGATCGTCGACCTGGGTAACAACGCTGAAGCGTTGCTGGCCCGCGAAGACATCATTTCCCGCGAAACTTTCCGGGTTGGCGTGCGCTTGCGTGCGCTGCTCAAGGAAATCCGCACCGAGAACCGCGGCCCTCAGTTGATCCTGTCGCGTACCGCGCCGGAAATGCTGATCGAGCTGTTCCGCATCGAAGTGCCGGAAATTGCCGAAGGCCTGATCGAAGTCATGGCTGCGTCCCGCGATCCGGGTTCACGCGCCAAGATCGCGGTCCGCTCCAAGGACAAACGCATCGACCCGCAAGGCGCTTGCATTGGTATGCGCGGTTCGCGCGTCCAGGCAGTGTCGGGCGAATTGGGCGGTGAGCGTGTGGACATCGTCCTGTGGGACGATAACCCTGCGCAGTTCGTGATCAACGCAATGTCGCCTGCTGAAGTGGCGGCAATTATCGTTGACGAGGATGCCCATGCAATGGACATCGCCGTTGGCGCAGACAATCTGGCTCAGGCCATCGGTCGCGGTGGTCAGAACGTACGTTTGGCCAGCCAGTTGACCGGCTGGACCCTGAACGTGATGACCGAATCGGACATCCAGGCTAAGCAGCAAGCAGAAACCGGTGACATCCTGCGCAACTTCATCGACGAGCTGGAAGTCGACGAAGACCTGGCACAGGTGCTGGTAGATGAAGGCTTCACCAGCCTGGAAGAGATTGCCTACGTACCGTTGGAAGAAATGCTCAACATCGACGGCTTTGACGAAGACACCGTCAACGAGCTTCGCGCTCGGGCCAAGGATCGTTTGTTGACTAAAGCCATCGCTACTGAGGAAAAGCTGGCAGACGCCCATCCGGCCGAAGACCTGCTCTCGCTTGAGGGTATGGACAAGGATTTGGCGATGGAACTGGCGGTGCGCGGCGTAATTACCCGCGAAGACCTGGCCGAGCAGTCTATTGACGACCTGCTCGACATCGACGGCATTGACGATGATCGTGCCGGCAAGTTGATCATGGCCGCCCGAGCCCATTGGTTCGAGTAATTAGGCGCGGCCTGAGGAGAGAAGTGCATGACGCAAGTCACGGTGAAACAACTGGCCGATGAGGTCAAAACACCGGTAGAGCGCCTGTTGCAGCAGATGCGTGAGGCAGGTCTGCCGCACACCGCCGCCGACGAAGGTGTGAGCGATAGTGAGAAGCAGTCTTTGCTGACTCACTTGAAGAGCAGCCACAAGGCGAAAGTGGAAGAACCGCGCAAGATTACATTGCAGCGCAAAACCACCAGCACCCTGCGTGTTGCTGGCAGCAAGAGCATCAGCGTTGAAGTACGCAAGAAGAAAGTCTTCGTACAGCGCAGCCCGGAAGAAATCGAAGCCGAGCGCAAACGCGAACTGGAAGAACGTCGCGCAGTAGAAAATGCTGCTCGTCAGAAGGCTGAAGAAGAAGCCAAGCGTCGCGCCGAAGAAGAAGCGCGTCGCCAGCCTGCTGCTGCGCAACCTGCTAACACTGAGGCCGTTGCTGCGCCTAGCGCGCCTGTTGAAGCTGTTCGTGAGGCCGCTCCGGTTGCCGCCGCGCCAGCTCCTGCAGCCGACGCTCGCAAACGCGAAGAACCTCGCCGCCCGGACAAACCACGTGCCGACGATAACAATCGTCGTGGCAGTGGCGATGGTGAGCGCAAAAACGCTCCACATCGTGCTTCGGTCAAAGAGAAGGCGCCAGCGCCACGCGTTGCCCCACGTACTACCGACGAAGAAAGCGACAGCTTCCGTCGCGGTGGTCGCGGCAAGGCCAAGCTGAAGAAGCGCAACGCCCACGGTTTCCAGAGCCCAACCGGCCCTGTCGTGCGTGACGTGCAGATCGGCGAGACCATCACTGTTGGCGACCTCGCCAATCAGATGTCGGTCAAGGCTGCTGAAATCATCAAGTTCATGTTCAAACTGGGTACCCCAGCGACCATCAACCAGGTACTGGACCAGGAAACTGCCCAACTGGTTGCTGAAGAGCTGGGCCACAAAGTGACCCTGGTCAGCGACACCGCCCTGGAAGATTCCCTGGCCGAGTCCCTGAAGTTTGAAGGCGAGACGTTCTCCCGTGCGCCAGTCGTGACCGTAATGGGCCACGTTGACCATGGTAAGACCTCGCTGCTCGACTATATCCGTCGTGCCAAGGTAGCTGCAGGCGAAGCCGGCGGCATCACCCAGCACATCGGTGCATACCACGTTGAAACCGAGCGCGGCATGGTCACCTTCCTCGACACCCCTGGTCACGCCGCGTTTACCGCCATGCGTGCCCGTGGTGCCAAGGCGACTGACATCGTGATCCTGGTAGTTGCAGCGGACGACGGCGTAATGCCGCAGACCATTGAAGCTGTCCAGCACGCTAAAGCCGCTGGTGTTCCTCTGGTTGTTGCAGTGAACAAAATCGACAAGCCGGGCGCCGATCTCGATCGCATCCGTAGCGAACTGTCGGTTCACGGCGTGACTTCCGAAGAGTGGGGCGGTGATACGCCATTCGTTTCGGTTTCGGCGAAAGTCGGTACCGGTGTAGACGAACTGCTCGAAGCTGTCCTGCTGCAAGCCGAAGTTCTTGAACTGAAAGCAACTCCATCGGCCCCGGGTCGTGGTGTTGTGGTTGAATCGCGTCTCGACAAGGGTCGTGGCCCGGTTGCAACCGTTCTGGTTCAAGACGGTACCCTGCGCCAAGGCGACATGGTACTGGTCGGTTCGAACTATGGCCGTGTACGTGCCATGCTCGACGAGAACGGCAAGCCAATCAAGGAAGCCGGTCCTTCCATCCCTGTCGAGATCCTCGGCCTGGACGGTACCCCGGACGCTGGCGACGAGATGAGCGTGCTGTCGGACGAGAAGAAAGCCCGTGAAGTGGCTCTGTTCCGTCAAGGCAAGTTCCGCGAAGTCAAGCTGGCCCGTGCTCACGCCGGCAAGCTGGAAAACATCTTCGAGAACATGGGCCAGGCAGAGAAGAAGACGCTTAACATCGTCCTCAAATCTGACGTTCGTGGTTCCCTCGAAGCGTTGAACGGCGCCTTGAATGGCCTGGGTAACGACGAAGTGCAAGTGCGTGTGGTCGGTGGCGGTGTCGGTGGTATCACCGAATCCGATGCCAACCTGGCGCTGGCCTCCAACGCTGTACTGTTCGGCTTCAACGTGCGTGCCGATGCTGGCGCACGGAAGATCGTCGAGCAGGAAGGCCTGGACATGCGTTACTACAACGTCATCTACGACATCATCGAAGACGTCAAGAAAGCCCTCACCGGCATGCTTGGCAGCGACGTCCGGGAGAACATCCTGGGTGTGGCCGAGGTGCGTGACGTGTTCCGCTCGCCGAAATTCGGCGCGATCGCCGGTTGCATGGTTATCGAAGGTGTTGTGCACCGTAACCGTCCAATCCGTGTACTGCGTGAAGACATCGTTATCTTCGAAGGCGAGCTGGAATCCCTGCGCCGCTTCAAGGATGACGCTTCCGAAGTACGTGCCGGCATGGAATGCGGTATTGGCGTCAAGAGCTACAACGACGTCAAGGCGGGTGACAAGATCGAAGTCTACGAGAAGGTCCAGGTTGCTCGCAGCCTCTAACTCGCGTACTTCAAGGGCCACGCAGCGCCCGGGCATGCAAATGCCTGGCGCTGTGTCCGGACTCTAAACGCAACGCCCGGTCTGGCTTTTGTCAGGCCGGGCGTTTGCCGCTTTCAGACCCCACGGGTTTCACCGTGTGGCAGCAACAGGTAACAAGACATGGCAAAAGAATACAGCCGTACCCAACGTATCGGCGATCAGATGCAGCGTGAGCTGGCACAGCTGATCCGTCGTGAAGTAAAAGACCCACGTGTTGGCCTGGTCACCATCACCGCCGTTGAAGTCAGCCGTGACGTTGGTCACGCCAAGATCTTCATCACCGTGATGGGCCAGGACAACAGCGAAGAAATCGCGCAAAGCATCAAGGTGCTCAACTCCGCCGCAGGTTTCCTGCGTATGCAGTTGGCCCGCGAAATGAAGCTGCGCAGCGTTCCTCAGTTGCACTTCCACTACGACGAAAGTGTCGTGCGTGGCGCGCACCTGTCGGCACTGATCGAGCGGGCCGTGGCTGAAGACAATCAGCACCCGGAATCCGCCACGCCTGAAGACGCCAAGGAGTAATCGGTGGCTCAGGTCAAACGTATCCGTCGTAATGTCAGCGGCATCATTCTGCTCGACAAGCCCATTGGTTTTACCTCCAATGCGGCGTTGCAGAAGGTTCGCTGGCTGCTCAATGCCGAGAAGGCAGGGCACACCGGCAGCCTCGACCCCTTGGCCACCGGCGTGTTGCCGTTGTGCTTCGGCGAGGCCACCAAGTTTTCGCAATACCTGCTCGATTCCGACAAGGGCTACGAGACCCTGATGCAACTGGGCAAGACCACCACCACGGCAGACGCCGAAGGTGATGTTTTGCAGGTTCGCGAGGTGACCGTCGGTCGTGCTGATATCGAAGCTGCCTTACCTGCTTTTCGTGGGCAAATCAGTCAGATACCGCCGATGTACTCGGCTCTCAAGCGTGATGGCCAGCCTCTTTACAAGCTGGCACGTGCAGGGGAAGTGGTGGAGCGCGAACCGCGTTCTGTTACTATTGCGCGCTTGGAATTGCTCGCTGCTGAAGGCGACACTGCCCGGTTGGCGGTGGACTGCAGCAAAGGCACCTATATCCGTACCCTCGTGGAAGATATCGGTGAGCAACTAGGCTGTGGCGCATACGTTGCAGAACTGCGACGCACCCAGGCAGGCCCTTTCACCCTGGCCCAGACGGTCACGCTGGAAGAGCTGGAGGCAGTGCATGCCGAAGGCGGCAACGAAGCGGTTGATCGCTTCCTGATGCCATCGGACAGCGGTTTACTGGATTGGCCATTGCTGCACTTCTCGGAGCACAGCGCGTTCTACTGGCTTAACGGCCAGCCGGTACGTGCACCGGATGCCCCGAAGTTCGGCATGGTGCGGGTACAAGATCACAACGGTCGCTTTATCGGTATCGGTGAAGTGAGCGAAGACGGGCGCATCGCGCCGCGTCGACTGATTCGGTCAGAATGACCGAAACCAGTTTGTGGTAAAAGCGCAGTAGCTTTTACTCAAACTGGAACGAGGGTGGCTGTTAGCAGGCATGGTCACTACTCATTTTTAGATACAGGGATTTGTCCCTGGCCTGTTGAAACTGCCCTTTGGGTGGTTTCCTGAAAAAAGGATTGCCTCATGGCTCTCGACGTTCAAGAAAAAGCACAAATCGTTGCTGACTATCAGCAAGCTGTTGGTGACACTGGTTCGCCAGAAGTGCAAGTTGCACTGCTGACCCACAACATCAACAAGCTGCAAGGTCACTTCAAGGCCAACGGTAAAGATCACCACTCCCGTCGTGGTCTGATCCGCATGGTAAACCAGCGCCGTAAGCTGCTGGACTACCTGAAAGGCAAGGATCTGGGTCGTTATCAGACTCTGATCGGTCGCCTGGGTCTGCGTCGCTAATAAGCGATTGCGCTAGAGGTTGGTTGGCTGTCGTGTGTCAGTGGGTTTCCCGCTGGCCCATGGCAGGCTTCCAGCCTCAAGTTTTATCTGGATACACGTTTTACCCTGGACAGGCGTTGGGCCGATTCCCGACATTGCCCAAGAATTTCGCAAGAAGACAAGTTCCCCAAGAGCCACAAAGAAGGTAGGACACCGTGAACCCGGTTATCAAAAAATTCCAGTTCGGTCAGTCGACCGTTACCCTCGAGACAGGCCGTATCGCCCGTCAAGCCTCCGGCGCAGTGCTGGTCACCGTTGACGACGACGTCACCGTATTGGTGACCGTTGTAGGCGCAAAGACCGCTGACCCAAGCAAAGGCTTCTTCCCTCTTTCCGTTCACTACCAGGAAAAGACTTACGCTGCCGGTAAGATCCCTGGTGGTTTCTTCAAGCGTGAAGGCCGTCCTTCCGAGAAAGAAACCCTGACTTCCCGACTGATCGACCGTCCGATCCGTCCGCTGTTCCCAGAAGGCTTCATGAACGAAGTGCAGGTTGTCTGCACCGTCGTTTCCACCAGCAAGAAGACCGATCCGGACATCGCTGCGATGATCGGTACCTCGGCGGCCCTGGCCATCTCCGGTATTCCTTTCGATGGTCCGATCGGCGCTGCCCGTGTTGCATTCCACGAAAGCACCGGCTACCTGCTGAACCCGACTTACGAACAACAGAAAGCTTCGAGCCTGGACATGGTCGTTGCCGGTACTTCGGAAGCCGTGTTGATGGTTGAATCGGAAGCCAAAGAGCTGACCGAAGACCAGATGCTGGGCGCTGTACTGTTTGCTCACGACGAGTTCCAGGTTGTGATCAACGCTGTCAAGGAACTGGCCGCTGAAGCTGCCAAGCCAACCTGGACCTGGGCTCCTCAGCCAGAAGCTACTGCACTGCTGGGCGCTATCCGCTCCGAGTTCGGCACCGCTATCTCCGACGCCTACACCATCACCATCAAGGCCGACCGTTACGCTCGCCTGGGTGAGCTGAAGGACCAGGTTGTTGCCAAGCTGTCCGGTGAAGAAGGCCAGCCTTCTTCCAGCGAAGTCAAAGCAGCCTTCGGCGAAATCGAATACCGCACCGTTCGCGAAAACATCGTTAACGGCAAGCCACGTATCGACGGCCGCGACACCCGCACCGTACGTCCGCTGAACATCGAAGTCGGCGTTCTGCCAAAAACCCACGGTTCGGCCCTGTTCACCCGCGGTGAAACCCAGGCCCTGGTTGTTGCAACACTGGGTACTGCCCGTGACGCACAGCTGCTGGACACCCTGGAAGGCGAGAAAAAAGACCCGTTCATGCTGCACTACAACTTCCCTCCGTTCTCGGTAGGTGAGTGTGGTCGCATGGGTGGCGCTGGTCGTCGCGAAATCGGTCACGGCCGTCTGGCCCGTCGTTCGATTGCAGCCATGTTGCCTGCCGCCGACGTGTTCCCGTACACCATTCGCGTTGTGTCGGAAATCACCGAGTCCAACGGTTCCAGCTCCATGGCTTCGGTCTGCGGCGCTTCCCTGGCTCTGATGGATGCCGGCGTTCCGATGAAGGCACCGGTTGCCGGTATCGCCATGGGCCTGGTTAAAGAAGGCGAAAAGTTCGCCATCCTGACCGACATCCTGGGCGACGAAGACCACCTGGGCGACATGGACTTCAAAGTAGCCGGTACCGCCAAAGGTGTTACCGCGCTGCAGATGGACATCAAGATCAAGGGCATCACCGAAGAAATCATGGAAATCGCTCTGGGCCAAGCCCTGGAAGCGCGCCTGAACATCCTCGGTCAGATGAACCAGATCATTGGCCAGTCCCGTACCGAACTGTCGGAAAATGCTCCGACCATGATCGCGATGAAAATCGACACCGACAAAATCCGTGATGTTATCGGTAAAGGCGGCGCGACCATTCGTGCGATCTGTGAAGAGACCAAGGCTTCGATCGACATCGAAGACGACGGCTCGATCAAGATCTTCGGCGAAACCAAGGAAGCGGCTGAAGCGGCACGTCAGCGCGTCCTGGGTATCACTGCTGAAGCCGAGATCGGCAAGATCTACGTCGGTAAGGTTGAGCGCATCGTCGACTTCGGCGCATTCGTCAACATCCTGCCGGGCAAGGACGGTCTGGTTCACATCTCCATGCTGAGCGATGCTCGCGTTGAGAAAGTGACCGACATCCTGAAAGAAGGCCAGGAAGTGGAAGTGCTGGTACTGGACGTGGACAACCGCGGCCGTATCAAGCTGTCCATCAAGGACGTAGCAGCAGCCAAGGCTTCGGGCGTTTAATCACCCCGTCGCTGCAAGCTGAAAAAGGACTCTTCGGAGTCCTTTTTTTATGCCTGCGGGAAAGTGTCGCGAAATCAGGCGTTTAGCCATACCCCAAAAGCCGCAACTTGCATGCAGGCACGTTCGTCTTCATGCAAGTTGCACGATTCCGAAAATCACCTGTTTTCATAACGTATTGTTTTATAAGGATTTAATTGGCCGCGTCGAGTTGGCACACTGTCTGCAATATCCCTGTTAACGCTGCAGCATCAAGGTTTACGTACTGCAGACTTTTAATAAAACAGGAGTTACTCGTATGAAGAAGTTCGCTCTCGCTACTGCTACCGCTCTGACCCTGGCCATGGGTGCTAACGTAGCCTTTGCTCAGACTTCCCAAGCCCCTATGACGCTGGCGGCCGGTGAAGTCACCAAGGCTAAAGAGTCCACTTCGGATACCTGGATCACCACCAAAGTCAAAGCTGACCTGCTGACCGAGAAAGGTATTCCTGGTTCGGACATTAAGGTTGAGACCAACAAAGGTGTGGTTTCCCTGTCCTCGACAGTTGCTATCTCTGACGCTCAGAAAGCTACTGCTGTAGCGATCACCAAGAAAATCAAAGGCGTAACCGCAGTTTCGGCTGACGGCCTGATGGCTGGCGGCGCTACCAAGGCTGATAACGTCGACAAAACCAAAAGCGCAGCTGCTGGTGCCAAAGAGTCCACCTCGGACACTTGGATCACCACCAAAGTGAAAGCTGACCTGGTAACCGAGAAAGGTATTCCTGGCACCGACATCAAAGTCGAAACCAACAAAGGTGTAGTTTCCCTGTCGTCGACCGTCGCAGTGACTGAAGCGCAGAAAACTACCGCGGTGAACATCACCAAGAAAATCAAAGGCGTTAAAGCTGTATCGGCCGACGGCCTGAAAGCAGAGTAACGCTTAACGAATCGCCTGAGCTAGGCGGAGGCGGCCACGAGCGAGTTAGATATCCGCTCAATGCACCTCACAGGTTCATGCGACCGACCACACGGATGTGGTCATTACAGGCCCCGGCACTTGTGTCGGGGCCTGTTCTATTGTGGGTAGAAAAGTGGGGAGGTCAGCGAGGCTCTTGTGGCGAGGGGGCTTGCCCCCGTTGGGCTGCGTAGCGGCCCCTTGGTATGACGACGGTGATCCGCCTGAATGACCGCGACGCCCTCATTGGGGCCGCTACGCAGCCCAACGGGGGACAAGCCCCCTCGCCACAGGTACTCAGCGGGTGCCGGTTTATTCGGCATCCAGATGCATCGGTGTTACCACCCGACCATCTTTCTCCGCTTCCCCAAGGTTTGCATCGATAAAGTAAACCCGCTCATCTTCCAGCTGCGCCTTGTCTACCAGGTAGTCCTTGATCGCGCTGGCGCGGTCCTGGCCCAGTTGGCGCAGCAACACGTCACTGCCACTCCAGAACTTGATCACACCGTCCCGCAGCTTGGCGGTGCGCTCGTCATTGCTCAGGTCTTTCCATTCGGCCGGAGGCTGTTGTTTCAGGCGGGTGCGGTAGATGCCTTCCAGCAGCGGCGCCTTTTCCTTTTCCGGTACTTCAAGCAACGACGCCTGGGCCGGCACCTTGTCGCCACGGCGCTGGAGGATCTTGTAGTAGTTGTACTGGTATTCGCGTTCCAGCCGTTGTGCGGCCAAAAGCGGGCCGTCACTGCTGGCAGCGGCGGTGCCTTCGATCTCCAGGCGCAGCGCAGGGCGCTCCTTGAGGGCTTTGGCCAGGCTGTCGAGGGCCGACTGGGAATCCTTGCTCAGCTCGCTCGAGCCTGCGGCAAACGACACGTTGCCAAGGTCTTGAGCACCACCACCGCTGATCAGGCCACCAATGAACTTGAATGGCGCCGTGGCCGCACGCACTACCAGGTTGCGCAGGGTCTGCCAGACAATCGGCATGACGCTGAACTGCGGGTTGTTCAAGTCGCCGGTCACCGGCAGTTCGATCGAGATCTTGCCGTCGGAGTCCTTGAGCAGGGCTATCGCCAGGCGAATCGGCAGGTCCACGGCGTCGGCGCTGTCGACCTTCTCACCCAGTTGCAGTTGCTCGACCACCACCTTGTTTTCGGCCTTCAACTGGCCCTTGGTGATGACGTAATGCAGGTCAAGGTTGAGCCGACCCTTGCGGATGCGGAACCCGGCAAACTTGCCCGAGTATGGCGTCAGGGTGGTCAGTTCGACGCGTTTGAAGCTGGTGGCGATATCCAGTGCGGCCATCGGGTCAAACGGATTCACGCTGCCCTTGATGGTGACCGGTGCATAACGGTCAACCTTGCCCTTGACGTCGACGCTCGCCGGTTTGGCCTGGCGACTGTCAATGGTGCCGATCTGGCCGTTGAGCTGCTGGATGGCCGTGGCGAAGTTCGGGGTCAGGCTGAAGTCGGCGAAGTTGGCCGAGCCGTCGTTGATCGCAATTTGACCAATATGAATGCCCAGGGGCTTCTCTTTGCTGGCCGCAGGTTTCGCCGCGGACTTGCCGGGGCTGTTGGCCGGCTGCGGGATCAGCAGGTCATCGATGTTGGTGGTGCGGTCATCGTTGATCATGAAGCGCGCATAGGGCTGCAACAGGTTGACCTTGTCGATCGACAGGCTGTCGCCATGTTGATAATTCACGCCTTCCAGCACCAGGCGCTGCCACTTGAGGAAGTCGCGGGTCTTCATGGTGTCCAGGGTGTGCAACTGGTCGACCTGGGCCCGGCCGGTCACCTGGAATGCCAGGGGGTCGGTGCTTTTCAGGTTCACGTCGAGGTTGCTGCCGAGCATGCCGCTACGCAGTTCCAGGCGGATAAATGGGCTGATATAGGACTGGGCGACGCGCAGGTCGATGTCCTTGGTATCCACTTTCAGCTTGGCGCTGACCGGGCTCAGGTTGACCTGGCCGGTCGCCTCGAGCTTGCCTTGTTTGCCTACGCCGGTATCGAGCTTGAGGGTAAAAGGGCTCTGGTTAAGGCTGTCGAAACCCTGCAGGTCAAGGTTCAGCGGCCCGACTTCCAGGGCGACTGCCGGTTTGGCCGAGCGGTCAGCCAGATGCACTTGATAGTCGCGCAGTTGCACGTCCTTGAGCAGCACTTGCCAAGGCTTGCTCGGCGCTGCCGGTGCAGGTTTTGGCGAGTCGGCGGTAGCGGGTGCGGTGGCTGGCTCGGCTGCGGGTGCAGTTGCAGGTTTGCTCGGTTGGCTGGCAAACAGCTTCTGCCAGTCCAGCTGGCCGTCGGCTTCAAGGGCGGCCCAGGTTTCGAGTTTATTACTGCGGATCTTGCCGACGATCACTTGCTGTTTGGCCAGGTCCACGGTGGTTTCGCTGACGTCCAGCTTCTGCAGGCGCGCGAGCGGCCGGCCATCCGGGGCCTTGATCGCAAACGGCGCGACACTCAGGGCAACGTTGGTCAGGTTCAGCTCGGTTTCCTTGGCCAGGCTCAGCTTGTAGTCGGTGCTGAAGTTGAGGATGCCGTCTTCCAGAACCAGCGGCACCGCGTCACGTACATACGGCCACCAGACTTTCATCTTGCCGTCGGTAACCTTGAGTTTGCCCTCGGAGGCGATCGGGATCAGGCTGAAGTTGCCGGTCCAGTCGATCTGGCCGCCTTCAGGGCCGGCTGCCACCAGGGTCATGTCGGCGTTGTCATCGGGCAGCGTGCTGAGGTTTTTCAGCTCGAAATCGAGTTTGTCGTAGAGAAACTCGATCGGCTCGCTCGGGCGCAAATCCTGGAAGTGCACATAGCCGCCTGCCAGCTTGATGTTATCGATGCGCAGCGGGAATGGCTTGGCGTTCGGATCGGTTGGTGTCGGTTCGCTGGCCGGGAGTTTGAACAGCTGCGCCAGGTTGAGCTGGCCGGATTTGTCGAACAGCAGCTCGGTCTTGGGCTTGTCGAGTTGTACGTCGGCCAGGTGCAGGGCGCGGGTCCACAGGCTGTCGATCTGCAGGTTGGCATAGAGGCGTTCAAAGGCCACTTGCTCCTTGCCCGGCTCACCGATATTCAGGCCCCACACGGTCAGTTCGAGGCTGAACGGGTTGAGCTCGATACGCTCGACACGCGCCGGCACCGTGGCGTAGTTGGCCAACTGTTGGTTGGCCACGCGAAGGGCAATACCGGGGAGAATCAGGAAGCCCAGCAAGCTGTACAGGGCAAGGGCGGTCAGCAAGGCGCCAGCGGCGCGAATCAATCCTTTGGGCATATGTGACGCCATCTATGTCAATCAAGAGTGCCTTGGAGTATGGCACGGGTTTACGGTTCCGAAGAGCCGGGCCTTTATTACTGCGCCCTGGCCCTTTTGGGACAAGTCCTACAGTTGCAGGATCAGGGTCTTCAGCGGTGGTTGCTGGTCGTGGGACGGGAAGTCTGCGCCGGGTGTCATGACCTGCCAGTCGCGCACCGGGCGCCCGGCCTTTTCCGCGCAGCGCAGGACCTGGTCACGCCAGTCGTCCATGCCGACTTTCGCCAGGTTGTTGCAGCAGATCAGCACGCCGTTGTCGGCCGTGGCCAGCAGCGCCGGCTTGAGCAGGCTCTGGTAGTCGCGCAGCAGGTCGACCGTGCCGAAGGCGCTCTTGGCCCAGGCGGGCGGGTCGAGCAGTACCAGATCGTATTGACGCTGCTCCAGGCGCGGGTAACTCGGCAGCTTCTGCCCCCGACGCTGGCTGATGGGCAGGCCGGCCAGCTGGCGGATTGCCGGGAAGTAGTCGGACTGGATGAATTCCATCGTCGGCAATTGCGGGTTGAGTTGACCGTTTTCGCGACCGACCGCCAGGTTGCCCTCGGCAAAGTCCAGGTTGCACACCTCACGAGCGCCACCGGCAGCAGCACTCAGGCCTACGCCGCAGGTGTAGGCAAACAGGTTCAGCACGCTTTCGCCGGCGCTGTGTGCCTTGACCCAGCCGCGGGTGTTGCGCAGGTCCAGGAACAACAGCGGGTCTTGCCCGGCATGGCGGCCGCGCACGCGGTAATTGAGGCCCCATTCGTGGCCGACCAGGTCTTCCAGGGCTGCGGGCTCGGCGCGGTACACCGTGTCTTCACGGTCGATGCGCGAGTTGCCCCGGGAGCGGTCGTTGTAGACCAGCAGCAGTTCAAGCCCCAGGTGCTGGTTGATTGCTTGATGCAGGTGCAACAGGTCGTCGCTTTCCAGCGACTGGTGAAAACTCTGCACCAGCAGTTGCGGGCCGTAGCGGTCGATCGTCAGGCCACCGGCGCCTTCCTGGCTGCCGTGGAACAGGCGATAGCAATCGGTACCTTGCGCATGCAGCTCGGCGAGCAGGTCCTGGCGATGATCGAGGGCGGCGCGCAGCGCCTGATTCAAGGAAGACATAGTGCGCGCCTTGCAGAGTAATTGGGGCGCGGGAGTTTAACAGTTATGGCTCCAGCAGGCCCATTCGCCTGTGGGCCCGCTGCACCGAACCATTGCGCATGGCCCAGCGCAACAACGGCGCGCTGCGCCTGACCCCGGCACGAATCATCTGGCGCTGGATCGGGCTTTGCTTCTGCCCGAGCATGTCGCTGGCCCAGTCCGGCAGCAGGTCGATACCGGCCTGCATCATCAGCGAGCCAAACGGCTTGGCCAGGGTGCTGGGAGACGGCGCATTGAGCAGCAGGCGCAGGACTTCGTGGCTGCGCTGGTCACACAGCAGTTGCGGACGGATACGCTCAAGGTAATCGGAAATTTCCTGGCGCGAACGCGGCACATGGCGCGCGCCCAATTGCTCGGCCACCAGGGCGATTTCGCTGTAGTACCGGTCTTGATCCCTCGCAGATAAATCCGGGTTGCGATAACGCAGGTGGGCCGCGAGAAAGTTGCTGACCTCCGCCACATGCACCCAGGTCAGCAACTCGGGATCACTGGCGGCATACGGTCGGCCGTCCGGTGCATGGCCGACCACTTGCAGGTGAATGGTGCGCACTTTCTCGATCAGCCATTCGGCGTCACGCCGCGAACCAAACGTGGTGCCGGAAATGAACTGCGAGGTGCGTCGTAACCGCCCCAGCATGTCCTGCCGAAAGTTCGAGTGGTCCCACACGCCGGCCAACGCCAGCGGGTGCAATGCCTGCAACATCAACGCGCTGATGCCGCCGATCAACATGCTGCTGAAGTCGCCATGGACCTTCCAGCTCACCGAGTTCGGCCCAAAGAGACCCGGATCGCCCTTGGGGTTCTCCAGGTCGAGTTGGCCCAGCGACAAGCCGGTCAGGCTCATCAGCTGGTTTTCGATGCGGCTGCGAATGAATTCCATGGGTTCCTAGCGGTTGAGGCGCTTGTCGATCAGGCCGTCCACCACGCTCGGGTCGGCCAGTGTGGATGTATCTCCCAGGCTGTCCAGCTCGTTGCAGGCAATCTTGCGCAGGATCCGCCGCATGATCTTGCCTGAGCGGGTTTTCGGCAAGGCCGGCGCCCATTGAATCAGCTCGGGCTTGGCGAAGCTGCCGATTTCCTTGCTGACCAGGTCCAGCAGGTGCTTTTTCAGCGCGTCGTCGGGCTCGACGCCATTCATGGGCGTGACGAAGGCATAGATGCCCTGGCCTTTTACGTCGTGTGGATAACCGACCACCGCGGCTTCTGCGACCTGATCATGCAGCACCAGGGCGCTTTCGACTTCGGCGGTGCCGATGCGGTGCCCGGAAACATTGATCACATCGTCGATGCGGCCGGTGATCCAGTAGTCACCATCCTCGTCGCGCCGCGCGCCGTCGCCGGTAAAGTAGTAGCCGGGGTAGGGTTTGAAATAGGTGTCGATCATCCGCTGAGGGTCGCCGTACACGCTGCGGATCTGCCCTGGCCAGCTGGATTTGATCGCCAGCACGCCGCTGCCGGCGCCACTGATTTCCTTGCCTTGCTCGTCGAGCAGCACCGGCACCACGCCAAACATCGGCTGGGTGGCGCAGCCGGGCTTGATCCGCTGGGCGCTGACCAGCGGGCTGAGCATGATGCCGCCGGTTTCGGTCTGCCACCAGGTGTCGACAATCGGGCAGCGTTGTTCGCCCACGGCATTGAAGTACCAGTCCCAGGCTTCCGGGTTGATTGGCTCGCCGACACTGCCCAGCAGGCGCAGGCTGGCGCGGGAAGTGTTTTCCAGTGGGCCGTGGCCTTCCCGCATCAGCGCGCGTAACGCGGTCGGCGCTGTGTAGAAGATGTTGACCTTGTGTTTGTCGATCACCTGCCAGAACCGCGAGCTGTCCGGGTAGCTCGGCACGCCTTCGAACATCAGCGAGGTCGCACCATTGGCCAGTGGCCCGTACACGATATAGCTGTGGCCGGTGACCCAGCCGACATCGGCGGTGCACCAGAACACTTCGCCTTCGCGGTAATCGAGCACGTACTTGAAGGTCATCGCAGCCTGCAGCAGGTAACCGCCGGTGGTGTGCAACACACCTTTGGGTTTGCCGGTGCTGCCGGAGGTGTAGAGGATAAACAGCGGGTCTTCCGCATCCATCGGCTCGGGCGGGCAGTCGTCGCTGGCTGCATCCAGGGCCTGTTGATACTTGAGGTCGCGCCCTTCAGTCCAATTGACTGCCGCGCCAGTGCGCTGCACCACCAGTACCGTGCTGACACCCGGGCAACTGGCCAGAGCCTTGTCGACATTCTGTTTCAGCGCCACCGGCTTGCCGCCGCGCACGCCTTCATCGGCGGTGATCACCGTGCGGCAATCGGCGTCGAGAATGCGGTCGCGCAGGGCGTCCGGCGAGAATCCGCCAAACACCACCGAATGCACCGCACCAATCCGCGTACAGGCCAGCATCGCGTAGGCCGCCTCGGGAATCATCGGCATGTAGATACACACGCGGTCGCCTTTCTTTACGCCACGGCTTTTCAGCACGTTGGCCAGGCGGCTGACGTTTTGGTGGAGTTGGCGGTAGGTGATTTTGGAAGACTTTGCAGGATCATCGCCTTCCCAGATGAAGGCCGGCTGGTCGGCACGTTGCGCCAGGTGACGGTCGATGCAGTTGTAACTGACGTTCAGTTGGCCACCGGCAAACCATTGGGCGGCGCCGGTCTTGATGTCGGATTTCTGAACGGTCTGCCAAGGCGTGGACCAGTCGAGAAAGCGCTTGGCCTGTTCGGCCCAGAACGTATCGGGTTGCTCGACGGATTGGCGGTAGAGGCGCTGGTAGTCCTCTTGACTGAGTTGCGCAGCCCGGCGGACGGCATCGGCGGTGGGGAACGTGCTGATATCGAACATGAGGGATCCTTATTCTTGTTTTTTGCGACAAGAGGGGAGCTTTGCGACCCTCGTAGGAGCTGGCTTGCCAGCGATTGCATCACTTCGGTATTGAGTTTCACCGAGGTGTTTGCATCGCTGGCAAGCCAGCTCCTACAAGGGTCCGCTCCCGCAGGTTCAGACCCTCATTGTAGTGCTGATACCATCAACCGCGGTGACGGCCGCGGAAGTAGTTGATCAACCCCTGGGTGGACGCGTCGTCCGCAGGCTGTTCTTCAGTGCCGGTCAGGCGGTTGTAGACGCCTTTGCCCAGCTCCTTGCCCAACTCCACGCCCCACTGGTCGAACGCGTTGATGCCCCAGATGACGCTTTGCACGAACACTTTGTGTTCATACATCGCCACCAGTGCGCCAAGACGGCGAGGGCTGATGCGTTCAACCACAATGGTGTTGCTCGGACGGTTGCCCGGGATCACCTTGTGCGGTGCCAGCTTCTGCACTTCGGCTTCGTCCATGCCCTTGTCGCGCAGCTCGGCTTCAGCCTCGGCGCGGGTCTTGCCGAGCATCAGGGCCTGGCTCTGGGACAGGCAGTTGGCGTACAGCCACTGATGGTGGTCGGAAACCGGGTTGAAGCTGACGATCGGTACGATGAAGTCGGCCGGGATCAGTTGGGTGCCCTGGTGCAGCAGCTGGTGGTAAGCATGCTGGCCGTTGCAGCCTACGCCGCCCCAGATAACCGGGCCGGTGTCGGTGGAAACCGGCGTACCGTCCTGGCGCACGCTCTTGCCGTTGGATTCCATGTCCAGCTGTTGCAGGTGCTTGGTGATGTTACGCAGGTAGTGATCGTACGGCAGGATTGCGTGGCTCTGCGCGCCCCAGAAGTTGCCGTACCACACGCCCAGCAGGCCGAGCAGCACCGGCATGTTCGCCTCGAATGGAGCGGTCTGGAAATGCTGGTCCATGGTGTAGGCGCCGGACAGCAGTTCCTTGAAGTTGGACATGCCGATGGCCAGCGCGATGGGCAGGCCGATGGCCGACCACAGCGAGTAACGACCGCCCACCCAGTCCCACATCGGGAAAATGTTCTCTTCGCGGATACCGAAGGCCACGGCCGCCGCGTTGTTGCTCGATACGGCGATGAAGTGGCGATACAGCTCGGCTTCCGAGCCACCCTGGGCCAGGTACCAGGCGCGGGCGGCCTGGGCGTTTTTCAGGGTTTCGAGGGTGTTGAAGGATTTCGACGAGACGATGAACAGCGTGGTCTCGGCGCGCAGCTTCATGGTCAGCTCGTGGAACTCACTGCCGTCGATGTTCGCCAGGTAATGGCAGCGCACGCCTTTGTGGGCGTAGGACAACAGCGCTTCAGACACCAGCTCCGGGCCGAGGAACGAGCCACCGATACCGATGTTCACCACGTCGGTGATCGGCTTCTCGGTGTAGCCACGCCACAGGCCGTCGTGGATGCGGCCGACCAGGTCAGTGATCTGGTTCAGCACCTTGTGCACGTCCGGCATGATGTTCACGCCGTTGACCGACAGTTTGTCACCCACTGGGCGGCGCAGTGCGGTGTGCAGCGCCGGGCGGCCTTCGGAAGAGTTGACCGGCTCGCCGTTGAACAGCGACTTGATCGCGCCCTGAAGGTCGACTTCCTTGGCCAGGCCTACCAGCAGGTCGCGGGTTTCGCTGGTGATCAGGTTTTTCGAGTAATCGAGGAAAAGTCCGCAGCTGCTCAAGGTGAACTGGGTAAAGCGCTGGGGATCGGCATTAAAGGCTTCGCGCATGCTGAAATCCTGCATGGCTTGGCGATGTTGATTGAGCGCTTGCCAGGCGGGCAGAGCGGTAACGTCATGAGGAGTGCGGTAGTACGCCATCGCTGCGGGTTTCCTTTTTATTGCTGGGACTGCTTTTAGGACACTTGAAAGCCGGGAATGTCCTGTCTTTGTGAAGATGACAGGCTCCGGTCAACGCCAACGAAGAGCGTAGGGCGAATACATTAAACCTAGCGTGTCGATCTGTCTTGGCTTTGTCTGCGCTGTGGCCGGTACTTTTTTATACCGGCCGATCAGGCAGTGCAACAGGCGGGGTGTGCGGCGGGGTCAGTTCAGGTGCAGATGCAGGTTGTCGATCAGCCGGGTGGCGCCCAGGTAGGCGGCGACCAGGATCACCAGGTCTTTGTCTTCGGCGGTGGCCGGACGCAGGTGCAGGCCCTGGCGAACCTCCAGGTAGTCCATGCGAAAACCTGCCGCTTCGATCTGCTGGACCTGTGCGGCACGCAGTTTGGCGAAGTCGCGGTCGCCCGCTTCAATGGCGGCGGCGATCTGGCTGAGGCTGCGGTACAGCACCGGTGCGATCGCGCGCTGCTCGTCGGTGAGGTAACCATTGCGCGACGACAGCGCGAGGCCGTCGTCGGCGCGCACGGTCGGCTCGCCGATAATCTGGATCGGCATGTTCAGGTCATGGACCATGGCGCGAATCACCGCCAGTTGCTGGTAGTCCTTCTGGCCAAAGATCGCCAGGTCCGGCTGGACCATGTTGAACAGCTTGCTGACCACCGTGGCCACGCCTTCAAAATGCCCGGGCCGGCTGGCGCCGCACAGGCCTTCGGACAGTTGCGGCACGCTGACGCGAGTCTGGCCGGCCATGCCGTCGGGGTACATTTCGTCGACGGTCGGGGCGAACAGCAGGTTGCAACCGGCTTGCAAGAGCTTCTCCTGGTCGGCCGCCAGGGTGCGCGGGTATTTGTCCAGGTCTTCGCCGGCGCCAAATTGCAGCGGGTTGACGAAAATGCTCGCCACCACGAAGTCGGCTTGTTGCGCAGCCTTGGTGACCAGCGTGGCATGGCCGCTGTGCAGGTTGCCCATGGTGGGCACGAAGCCGATGCGTTTGCCCGCGCTGCGGGCATGGGTGACGGCGGCGCGCAGTTCGCGCACGGTCTTGACGGTGTTCATGCGGAGAATCCGTGTTCGGCGCCCGGGAAGGTGATGGCTTTGACTTCGCTGACATAGGCGGCGAGGGCTGATTGGATGCTGTCCTGGCCCGCCATGAAGTTCTTCACGAACTTGGGTACGCGGCCGGTAAGGGACAGGCCCAGCATGTCATGCAGTACCAATACCTGGCCGTCTGTGGCAGAACCGGCGCCGATACCGATCACCGGTACTTTAACGGCCTGGGTGATTTCCGCTGCCAGCTCGCTTGGCACGCATTCGAGCAGAATCATGCACGCACCGGCCTGTTCAAGGGCGATGGCATCGGCCCGCATCTGGCGCGCCTGGGCTTCGCCGCGGCCTTGTACCTTGTAGCCGCCGAGGATATTCACCGACTGTGGCGTCAGGCCCATGTGCGCGCAAACCGGCACGCCGCGTTCAGCCAGCAAACGAATTGACTCGGCGAGCCAGGCGGCACCTTCAACCTTGATCATGTGTGCACCGGCACGCATCAGTTGAGCACTGTTGGTCAGGGTCTGTTCGATGGTGGCATCGGCCATGAAGGGCAGGTCGGCAATGATGAAGGCGCCTTCGTTGCCGCGCTTGACGCAGGCCGTGTGGTAAGCGATTTCATCGTTGGTGACGGGCAGGGTGCTGTCATTCCCTTGTAGAACCATGCCCAGGGAGTCCCCCACCAGCAACACTTCAACTCCTGCCTGGCTGCTGGCCTGGGCAAAAGTGGCGTCGTAGCAGGTCAGCATGGTGATCTTTTCACCTTTGAGCTTGAGGCTCTGCAAGGTGCTCAGGGTAACGTTTGGCATGAAAAGGGTCCTCATTCAGGCGCTTGGAAACAGCGAGTAACGCGCGTGAGTCTTCGTTTATACAGGCGCACTTTCTTAAGGATCAGTGCTTATAAGGCCTGGATTGCGCCCTTTAGCGCCGGGTAGGCGGCAGCGGGACGCCTATAGTCGTGAGGAGGACTCTGGAAGTCAATTGGATGTGTTACCGCATTGTTACGGCGGTGGTGTTACCGCTGTTACTGATGCGATTCAGCAGTAAATGATGCGTAGTAAATGCAGGAGCGAGCTTGCTCGCGAAGGTCGTCAATGATGACGCGGGAAGCCTGGCGCCCAGCGGTGTTCTCAGGTTTTTCGCGAGCAAGCTCGCTCCTACAGGTTTGAAGGCAGGCGTTCCAGGCCGACAAACGGGCAGGCATCCAGCAGGTCGCCGAGCAGGCGGCCATCGGCCAGTTGCAGGCTGGCCGGGGCCAGTTCTGCCAGCGGGTAAAGCACGAACGCCCGCAGGTGCATTTGATAGTGCGGCACCTTCAGGCGTGGCTCGTCGATCAGCCGGTCGCCAAACACCAGGATATCCAGGTCCAGGGTGCGCGGGCCCCAACGCTCAAGACGCTCGCGGCCCTGGTCATTCTCGATGGCTTGCAGCGCATCGAGCAGTTCCAGTGGTGCCAGGGCGCTGTCCAGGGCCGCGACCGCATTGGTATAGCGCGGCTGGCCCGGGAGCAGGGAATCACTTTGATAGAAGGCGGAGACGCCCGCCAGCGTGGTGTCCGGCAATTGCGCGAGGGCCTCGATGGCGTCGCGCAATTGTTGTTCAGGGGCAGCCAGGTTGCTGCCCATGCCGACGTAGATACGTTCCACGTGCTTACTCGCCCGACGCGCTCGATGAATCGCCAGCGCTGCGTTTGCGCTTGCTGCCACTGCTGCGGCGACGTTTTTTCGGGCCATCGCCGGTGGCTTCGCCTTTGCTGCTGAGCTCTTTGATCATCTCGCGGCGCTGGCTGTCGTTGGCGTCCTGGTAGTCGGTCCACCATTCGCCCAGGCCGTCGGTCTGCTCGCCGGCGCTTTCGCGCAGCAGCAGGAAGTCATAGCCGGCACGGAAGCGCGGGTTGTCCAGCAGCAGGTCGGCGCGTTTGCCGCTGCGGCGTGGCAGGCGCTCCTGCATGTCCCAGATCTCGCGGATCGGCATGGTGAAGCGTTTCGGGATGGCGATGCGCTGGCATTGCTCGGCGATCAGCTCGTGAGCGGCTTCCTGCATGGCCGGAATTGCCGGCATGCCACGGTCTTGCAAGCGCATGACGCGTTTTGGAAGCGCTGGCCACAACAGGGCGGCAAACAGGAACGCCGGGGTTACCGGTTTGTTCTGCTTGATGCGCAGGTCGGTGTTGATCAAGGCTTCGCTGATCAGCGTGTGGGTGTAGGTCGGGTTGTACTCCAGTGCTTCGGCGCTGGCCGGGAACAGTGGGTCGAACAACTGCAGGTCTACCAGCATTTCGAAGGTGTCGGCAGCATAGCCGGAGAGGAACAGCTTGAGCACCTCTTCGAACAACCGGGCCGAGGGGATTTCCCGCAGCATCGGCGCCAGGTCGCGAATCGGCGCGGCCGTGTGCTTCTCGATGCCGAAGTTCAGCTTGGCGGCGAAACGCACGGCCCGCAGCATGCGCACCGGGTCTTCCTGGTAGCGTTGCGTCGGGTCGCCGATCAGGCGCAGCAGGTTGTTGCGGATGTCGTGTACGCCATTGGCGTAATCGAGGATGCGCTCGCTGACCGGATCGTAATACAGGGCATTGATGGTGAAGTCGCGGCGCTGCGCGTCTTCTTCCAGGGTGCCGTAGACGTTGTCCCGCAGGATGCGCCCGCTTTCGTTGCGGGAAGACTGGTTAGTGTCTTCTTCTTCATCGTTTTGCGGATGGTTGGCGCGGAAGGTCGCGACCTCGATGATCTCGCGACCAAAGTGGATGTGCACCAACTTGAAGCGCCGGCCGATGATCCGCGCATTGCGGAATTCGGCACGCACTTGTTCCGGCGTGGCGCTGGTGGCGACGTCGAAATCCTTGGGAGTGATATTGAGCAACATGTCGCGCACGCAACCGCCAACCAGGTAGGCCTGGTAGCCGGCGTTCTGCAAACGTTCGACGATGTTCACCGCATAACGGCTGAACTGGGCGCGTTGCAGCGAATGCTGGCTGCTATTGAGCACTTCAGGCGTGCTGCGTTTGTGTTGCGTACGACGCAAGGGAGAACGGAATGACTGGAACAACTTCTTCAGCATGGGATGCACTGTTTGAAGGAATGTTCGGCCATAACGAAGAATGACCGCATGATGGGCCGGGATTCTAGCATTTAGTCAGGGGATGGTGTAGGAACTAGCTGCAAGGCTTGAGCCAGAAGCTTAAAAGAAGGGTGGCAGGTGCCAAATCGCGGAAACTACAAGGGGAGCCGAAGCTCCCCCAGAAGTAGTTGCGTGCTCTGTTTTTATTATTGGTTTCGGGCTTCTTGTTTTTGTTGATCGCCCTCGCCATGAAGCTTCACCTTCATGACACTCCCAATCGGGAGCCAAGAGCAAACGGATTGCTTTGGTCGCTGTGTTGCTGATCTACGATCCAACCAGTTCAGGCTCTGCCTTAGGGCAGTTTTTGTTGTTCTCGGCCTGGTTGCGGGGCAAGCCCCAAATGCAACGCCTCTCCAAAAGAATCAGTTAGCTGCGCCTCCGCCGTGTTGTTTTTGTTATGCGTGAGTCGATTCGTCTTATTTTTATTGTCTTGTACATTTGCTTGTTATTGTTTTTGTACTAAGCATATAGCAGGGTGCGTGCCAACTTTTGCGAGGCCCAGCAAAATAAGGGGTTTGGGGCGTTTTCGGGTTTTTTGTAGGCGAAAAAAAGCCGGGGCTTCGTTACCGTAAGCCCCGGCTTTTGTTACGTGAAAAATCAGCGGTAACAGTTTTTTCACATCTGCGGGTGTTACCTGTGGGGGCGACCCACTCAGCTTTCGCTGGCAACCCCGGTCTTGCGCCGCGGGATACCCAGGCGCTGGCGCCGTTCCCACAGGCATTTACGGCTGACGCCCAGTTTGCGCGCCAGTTCGGTCTCGGTCATGTGGTCCTGGTGCTCCAGCACGAAATGCTGGAAGTAATCTTCCAGTGACAAATCTTCTGTCGGCTCGTGGCTGTTGTTACTGCCGCCACCTTGCTGCGGTGGCAAACCGATGAAGTCATCATCATCCAGGTCGCTGAGCTCGATATCGATCCCCAGCAGCTCGGCGGAAATTTCCGGGCTCTCCGACAGAATCACCGCACGCTCTACCGCGTTTTCCAGCTCCCGCACGTTACCCGGCCAGGAGTAGTGACGAATCGCCTGCTCGGCATCGGCAGCAAACTTCAGGTCGGTACGGTTGATGCGCGCACTCTGGCGCGCCAGGAAGGCCGTGGCGATTTCGTTGACGTCAGCGCCGCGCTCACGCAGGGCCGGCAGTTTGAGTGCGATCACGTGCAGACGGTAATAAAGGTCTTCACGGAACTGGCCAATCTTGGCCAGGCTCTTCAGGTCACGGTGAGTGGCCGCAATCAGTCGTACGTCGACCTTTTGCGACTGTACCGAACCGACGCGACGTATTTCGCCTTCCTGGAGTACCCGCAGCAAGCGTGCCTGGGCTTCCAGCGGCAGTTCGCCAATCTCGTCGAGGAACAGCGTGCCGCCGTCGGCGGCTTCAACCAAACCCGCACGGCCAGCACTGGCGCCGGTAAAGGCGCCTTTTTCATGGCCGAACAATTCGGATTCGATCAGGGATTCGGGGATCGCCGCGCAGTTCACCGAGATCATCGGTGCCTTGGCGCGCTTGGACAGGTTGTGCAGGGCACGGGCCACCAGTTCTTTACCGGTACCGGACTCGCCCTGGATCAGTACATTGGAGTCGGTTGGCGCTACTTTGCGGATCTTGCTGTAAAGGTCCTGCATGGGTGGGCAGGAGCCGATGATGCCGATTTCGCCGTTACTGTTATCAATACCGGGTTTTTCAGAACCATTGGCGGCCTTGCCCGCTGCCGGGCGTTCAGCCGGTGCGCTGCTGGCCGATTGACGGTCACGCAGGATGCGCGCTACGGCCTGGAGCATTTCGTCGTGGTCGAAGGGCTTGGCAATGTAGTCCACCGCGCCCATCTTCATGGAGTCCACGGCCGAGCGCAGGCTGGCGTAGCTGGTCATGATCAGCACCGGAGTGCCTTGGCCGAGCTTGATCAGCTCGGTGCCGGGGGCGCCTGGCAAACGCAGGTCACTGACGATCAGGTCGAACGTGGGAATGCTGAAACGCTCTTGGGCTTCCTGCACCGAGCCGGCTTCGCTGACCTGGTACTGATTACGTTCAAGCAGGCGACGCAAGGCAGAGCGGATAATGGTTTCGTCTTCGACGATCAAAATGTGCGGCATTGATTCAACTCTCTCGACGGTCTCAGTTCACAGCGGACGTCGCTTCGACATGACGCGGCAAGGTCACCCGAATACGGGTGCCGCGTTGGCTTTCGGTGTCAGCCGGGCTGTCGATGGTGATTTGTCCATAATGCTCTTCAACGATGGAATAGACCAGTGCAAGGCCCAGACCGGTACCTTCACCCGGATCCTTGGTGGTGAAGAAGGGTTCGAACAATCGATCCATGATGTTCTGTGGAATGCCGCTGCCTTCGTCCTCGACGATCAGATCGACCGTGTGCTCGAAAGCCTCGCTCTTGACCCGTACTGCGCTGCCGGCCGGCGATGCGTCGCGGGCGTTGGACAGCAGGTTGATCAGCACTTGGGCCAGGCGTTGTGGATCACCGTCGACCCAGTGTTCCGGGTCGCACAGGTTAAAGAACTGTACTTCGAAATTGCGCCGGTTCAAGGCCAGCAGCCCAATGGCATCCTGGGCCACTTCGGCCAGGCACACCGCTTCGTCGTGATTCTGATGGGCGCCCGCGTGGGCAAAGCTCATCAGCGACTGCACGATGCGCGAAACACGCTTGGTCTGCTCGAGAATCTGCCCGCTGATTTCGATGATTTCGCCGTCTTCTTCGCGCTCTTCCCGCAGGTTTTGCGCGAGGCAGGCGATACCGGTGATCGGATTGCCGATTTCATGGGCCACACCCGCGGCCAGGCGCCCGATGCTGGCCAGGCGCTCGGAGTGCACCAGCTTGTCTTCGAGCATCTGGGTTTCGGTCAGGTCTTCCACCAGCAGCACCAGGCCGCTGTTGCCGGGCGCCAGTGGCTCGTCGATGGCGGCCTTGTGCAGGTTGAGCCAGCGGGTCTGGCCATCCAGCGCCAGGTGCTGTTTGTGCAAGTGTTCGTCGGGCAGGTTGATGAAGCCCTGGAGCAATTCTTTCCACGGGTCGCCAATGGTGTTCAGGCGCGAGCCCACCACACGTTGGGCGGCGATGCCGGTAAGCTCTTCCATGGCCTTGTTCCACATCAGGATCTCTTGATCCTTGGCCAGGGAGCAGACGCCCATCGGCAGTTCCTGCAACGTCTGGCGGTGATAGCGGCGCAGGGCGTCGAGTTCGGCGGCAAGGCCGGTGAGGCGGGAGTGGTAATCCTCCAGCCGGCTCTCGATGAAGTGGATGTCTTCGGTCACGTAGTTTTCGCCGCCGGCCTTGTAGGGCAGGAAGGTCTCGACCATGTCCTGGGACACGCTCGGGCCCATCAGGCCGGAGAGGTTGGCTTCGATACGGTCCCGCAGGCGGCGCAGGGCATAAGGCCGGCGCTCGTCGAACGGCAAGTAGAGATCGCGCAGGGCCTGCTCGACTTCCTTTTGTGCGGCCTTGGCGCCCAGCGGCTTGGCCAGTTGCGTGGCGAATTCCTGGGGTGAGGCCGCGTGCAGTTCGCGGCGTTGCGGGCGACGGACGTTGTCCACTGCGCAGGCTTCGGCAGCGCTGGTTTCTTCGGGGCTGGCGTTGGTGAACAGCGAGATCAGGGTGAACATCAGCACGTTGGCCGCCAGCGAGGCAATTGCCGCCATGTGCCAACTGGTGTCATCCAGCACGTAGATCATGTTCAGCAGCGGGATGTAGAAGCCCTGCAGGTTGCCCACCAGCGGCAGCAGCATGGTCACGGTCCATACCAGGATCCCGGCGAGCAAACCGGCGATAAAGCCTCGGCGGTTGGCGGTCGGCCAGTACAGCACCGACAGCACGCCCGGCAGGAACTGCAAGGTGGCAACGAAGGCAACGATGCCCAGGTTGGCCAGGTCCTGTTCTGCACCCAGCAACAGGTAGAAGCCATAGCCGGCCATGATGATCGCGACGATCAGGGCCCGGCGGGTCCATTTCAGCCAGCGGTAGATATTGCCTTCGGCCGGCGGCTGGTAGAGCGGCAGCACCAGGTGATTCAGCGCCATCCCCGACAGCGCCAGGGTACTGACGATGATCAGCCCGCTGGAGGCCGATAATCCGCCGACATAGGCCAGCAATGCGAGGGATTTGCTGTTGGCTGCAATGCCCACGCCCAGCGTGAAGTATTCGGGATTGGTGGTGGCGCCAAGTTTCAGGCCGGCCCACAGGATCAGCGGCACCGCCAGGCTCATCAACAGCAGGAACAGCGGCAAGCCCCAGCTGGCGCTGACCAGCGAGCGCGGGTTGAGGTTTTCGGTGAAGGTCATGTGGTACATGTGCGGCATCACAATCGCCGAGGCGAAGAACACCAAAAGCAGCGTGCGCCATGGGCCTTCCTGCAACGGCGTGTGCAGTGCGGCCAGGGCGGTCTGGTTTTGCAGCAGCCACAGTTCCAGCTGTTGCGGGCCGTCGAATACGCCATACAACGCGTACAGACCGACGCCGCCGATGGCGATCAGCTTGATCACCGATTCAAACGCGATCGCAAACACCAGTCCTTCATGTTTTTCACGGGTGGCGATATGCCGTGAGCCGAAGAAAATCGTGAACAGAGTGATCAGTGCGCAGAAGCTCAATGCCACGCGGTGTTGCACCGGTTCGCGGGTGAGGATGCTGATGGAGTCGGCCACGGCCTGGATCTGCAATGCCAGCAACGGCAGCACGCCGATCAGCATGAAAATCGTGGTCAGCGCACCGGCCCAGGTACTGCGAAAACGGAACGCAAACAGGTCGGCCAGGGACGACAACTGATAGGTGCGGGTGATTTTCAGGATCGGATACAACAGCACCGGCGCCAGCAAAAACGCGCCGGACACCCCAAGATAACTGGACAGAAAGCCGTAACCGTACTGATAGGCCAGGCCCACGGTGCCATAAAACGCCCAGGCACTCGCGTACACGCCCAAGGACAAGGTGTAGGTCAACGGATGGCGAATGATCGCCCGCGGAATCATCCCGCGTTCACTGATCCAGGCTACCCCGAACAACGCGGCCAGGTAGGCGGCGCTGATCAGCAGCATCTCGGTCAGGCTAAAGCTCATCGGCATCTTTTTGGCTCTGCAGGATGAAAGTCACGACGATCAGAATCAGCCAAAGCAGATAGGGCCGGTACCAGGCGCCTGTGGCGTCGATCCACCAATCCATGATGGCGGGAGAAAACAGGTAGATCCCGACGACCAGCAGCAGGACCAATCGATAGATGTACATGTTGGCCTCTGATTGAAAAACTGCGGCGATGGTAACGGATGGCTCGCAAGCTGCAAGCGCCTTCAGCGCAATTGCGCTTCGGCCAGCGTGAGTGTGCGCGGGATCTGTGTGGCATCCCAGTGTTCAATGCCCCAATCCAGCAGTTCCCGTGGGCTGGCGTGGTGCAGTTCGTCGCCCGCCGGCTGGCCCAGGGCGCGCAGTGCTCTTAACAGCAAAGGCGTGGCCTGGTCAGTGGTCAAGGGCGGTGAGCGGTAGGATTTGCCCAGCTTGTTACCGTCCGGCTGGATGATCAACGGCACATGCAGGTAACGCGGTTGGCGCAGGCCCAGCAGTTCTTGCAGATACAGTTGGCGCGGCGTGGAGTCGAGCAGGTCGGCGCCACGCACGATGTCGGTCACACCTTGCCAGGCATCATCGAGGACTACCGCCAGTTGGTAGGCATACAGGCCGTCGCGACGGCGGATGATGAAGTCGCCTACGTCGCGACCCAGATGCTGTCGGAATTTGCCTTGTACGCGGTCGGTAAAGTGGTACTCCAACTCCGGCACTCGCAGGCGGATGGCGGCATCTTGCTGGTCATGCCCGGCATTGCGGCACAGTCCCGGATAAATCCCGTTATAGGGCTCCAGTTGCTTGCGCGAGCAGGTGCAGGCGTAGGCCAGGCCATGATTGAACAGGCGGTTGAGCACTTCGGCGTAGGCATCGTGCCGCTCGCTTTGTCGGACCAACTCCCCGTCCCATTCGAAGCCGTAGCGTTCAAGGGCATTCAGGATTGCGGCCTGGGCGCCGGGTTCTTCCCGTGGCGGATCGAGGTCTTCCATGCGCATCAGCCAGCGGCCTTGATTGGCACGGGCGTCGAGGTAGGAGGCGAGGGCGGCGACCAGGGAACCGAAGTGCAGGTGTCCGCTGGGCGTGGGGGCGAAACGCCCGATATAGGAGGAGGCTGTCATGGGCCGGATATTACTGGAAAACCAGCAAACGCCAGAAACAAAAATGGGGCGTTCGCACGCCCCATTTGTCCAGCCCGGCAGTGATTACTTGCCGACCTGTTTTTCCTTGATTTCAGCCAAGGTCTTGCAGTCCACGCACAGGTCGGCGGTAGGACGCGCTTCCAGGCGGCGAATACCGATCTCGACGCCGCAGGACTCGCACCAGCCGTACTCTTCGTCTTCGATGAGTTGCAGGGTCTTGTCGATCTTCTTGATCAGCTTGCGCTCGCGATCACGGGCGCGCAGTTCAAGGGCGAACTCTTCTTCCTGGCTGGCACGGTCTGCCGGGTCCGGGAAGTTGGCCGCTTCGTCCTTCATATGGTCAACGGTACGGTCAACCTCTTGCATCAAGTCCTGTTTCCACTGCTTCAGGATCTTGGAGAAGTGTTCGCGCATGGGCTTGCCCATGTATTCCTCACCCTTCGCCTCGACGTAGGGTTGGAAGCCGCTGATGCTCTGTTGCTTTGCTTGGGTGGGCATGAATGGACCGCCTCTCACTCTTCTAATCCATTGCGCAGGATTGCAACATCACCGACACCTGCCGGCCCTGCGGCTGCAAGCGGGCGAACTTACCAGATAGATTCGGGGTGCGCCACTCCCGGTTGTCGAGGCACCGTCTCCTGAGGCTTGCAAACCGCCGCAGGCCCCAGCAGGGCGGGCTTGTATGGTCTCGAATGTTGATTTTAGCTGTTTTGCAGGTAGTTGCTTGCCGTGCTTGCTACATGTCTTGGGGCAATAGAGCAGGTTTTGCGCGGCGGGTTGGGTAGAATCGGGGTTTGTCCTCAGAGTTAAGGAAGGCTAATGGCTCAGCCCTACAGTGCGCGCAGCCGCGCTATCGAACCTTTCCATGTCATGGCGTTGCTGGCGCGGGCCAATGAATTGCAGGCCGCCGGTCACGACGTGATTCACCTGGAAATCGGCGAGCCGGACTTCACCACCGCCGAGCCCATCATCAAGGCCGGGCAGGCGGCGCTGGCCAATGGCAAGACCCGCTATACCGCGGCCCGCGGGCTGCCGGAGTTGCGGCAAGCCATCAGCGGTTTCTACCAGCAGCGCTACGGGTTGAGCATCGATCCCGAGCGAATTCTGATTACTCCCGGCGGCTCGGGAGCCTTGTTGCTGGCGAGCAGCCTGCTGGTGGATCCTGGCAAGCACTGGCTGCTGGCAGACCCAGGCTACCCCTGCAACCGCCACTTCCTGCGGCTGGTGGAGGGCGCGGCCCAACTGGTCCCGGTCGGCCCCGAGGTGCGTTATCAACTGACCGCCGACCTGGTGGCGCGCCATTGGGATCAGGACAGCGTGGGCGCGTTGGTCGCGTCGCCTGCCAACCCTACCGGCACCATCCTGACGCGGGACGAGTTGGCGGGGTTGTCGAGCGCCATCAAGGCGCGCAATGGGCATTTGGTGGTGGATGAGATCTACCACGGCCTGACCTACGGCACCGATGCCGCCAGCGTGCTGGAAGTTGACGATGAAGCCTTCGTTCTAAATAGTTTTTCGAAGTATTTCGGAATGACCGGCTGGCGCCTGGGCTGGCTGGTGGCGCCGCCTGCTGCGGTGGGTGAGCTGGAGAAACTGGCGCAGAATCTCTACATCAGCGCGCCGAGCATGGCCCAGCATGCGGCCCTGGCCTGCTTCACCCCGCAAACATTGAACATTCTTGAAGATCGCCGGGCCGAGTTTGGCCGGCGTCGCGACTTCCTGCTGCCAGCGTTGCGCGAGTTGGGTTTCGGTATTGCCGTGGAGCCGGAAGGCGCGTTCTACCTGTATGCCGATATCAGCGCATTCGGCGGCGATGCCTTCGCGTTCTGCCGGCACTTCCTCGAAACCGAGCACGTTGCGTTCACGCCGGGCCTGGATTTCGGCCGTTATCAAGCCGGTCACCATGTGCGTTTTGCCTACACGCAAAACCTTGATCGCCTACAGCAAGCCGTTGAACGGATTGCCCGCGGCCTGCGGAGTTGGCAAGGCTGATGCGCTTTAATCCTCCCCTTGAAGAAGGCCGGCTGATCCGCCGCTACAAGCGTTTTCTCGCCGATATCGAAACCGTTACCGGCGAGTTGTTGACCATTCACTGCCCGAACACCGGCTCGATGTTCAACTGCATGGTGGAAGGTGGCCAGGTCTGGTTCAGCCGCTCCAATGACCCCAAGCGCAAGCTGCCAGGCACCTGGGAAATCAGCGAAACCCCACAAGGGCGCCTGGCGTGTGTGAACACGGCGCGGGCCAATCAGTTGGTTGAAGAAGCGCTGCGCGCGGGGGTTATCACCGAGCTCAATGGCTTTACTGCCTTGAAACGCGAAGTCGCCTACGGCCAGGAAAACAGCCGGATCGATTTCCGCCTGGACTACCCGGCGGGCGCGGCGTATGTCGAAGTCAAAAGCGTCACCCTCGGGTTTGACGGGACCTCGACGGCGGCGTTTCCCGATGCCGTGACCCAGCGCGGTGCCAAGCATCTGCGTGAGCTGGCGCATCTGGCGCGTGAGGGTGTACGGGCAGTGCAGTTGTACTGCGTCAACCTCTCGGGGATCGATGCGGTGCGTCCTGCCGAAGAAATTGATGCCGGTTATGCGGCAGCGTTGCGTGAGGCCAAGGCGGCGGGCGTCGAGGTGCTGGCCTATGGCGTGCGAGTGACGTCAGAGGAAATCTGCGTCGATCGCCGGCTGGAAGTATTGCTCGGCGACTAGAGTTGTACCCACAGGCCTTGTTCGTCCTCGCGGCCGGGCAGGGCTGTCAGGCTCTGGCCGGCGCAAGGGCCGGCGACGCACTCACCGCTTTCGATCAGGAACAGCGCGCCATGGGTGGCGCACTGGATCAGGCTGGCGCTGGGGTCGAGAAACTGGTGCGGCTGCCATTCCAGCGGCACCCCGCGATGCGGGCAGCGGTTGATATAGAAGTAGGCAATGCCTTCGCGGCGCACGGCAAACAGCTTGCGGCCGTCGATATCGAAACCGAGGCTGGCGTTGGGTGTGAGTTCGCTGGAGGCGCAGAGAAACTTCATATCGATCCTTAAGTGCCGCCGTTTGCGGGCTGCAAGGCTATCCTGGTTTTTGCCGCAGAGCCCGGTGCTTGACGTGCAAATGCAAACAATTATCAAATGCCGGCTTCGCCCGTAAGCTGACTGGGCGCTCTGTACGATGTCGGGCAGCCTTGATCTGTCACATTGCGAGCGTTTCAGCGGGCTCACCCCTTGGAAGGAAACCCTTTTATGCGCCTGAGTGCCAGTGCTATCGCGCTCGTTGTCGGACTGCTGGTCAACGCTGGGGCCCAGGCCTCTGAACTGCCACAACGCTGGGTCAGCGCCGGTGGTGCGTTGTCGGAATGGGTGACGGCCCTGGGCGGTGAGTCAAAGCTGGTGGGCGTGGATACCACCAGCCAGCATCCGGAATCCCTCAAGGCGTTGCCGAGCATTGGTTACCAGCGTCAGTTGTCGGCGGAAGGCATTCTGAGCCTGCGCCCGCAAATCCTGGTGGGCACCGAGGAAATGGGGCCGCCACCGGTGTTGGCGCAAATCCGCAATGCCGGTGTGAAAGTGGAGCTGTTTTCAGCCGAGCCGGATCTGCCGACGCTGCAGGGCAACCTTCAGCATTTGGGCAAGCTGCTGGGTAACGAAGCGAAGGCTGCAGAACTGTTCAGTGACTATCAGCAACAACTTGACCACCAAAAGAACTGGGTGGCCAAGGCCCAGGCCACTCAAAAGGCGCCTGGAGTGCTGTTGCTGCTGGGACATGCCGGCGGCAAACCGCTGATTGCGGGCAAAGACACGGCGGCTGACTGGATGTTGCAGCAGGCCGGCGGCCATAACCTGGCGACCCACGATGGTTACAAGCCGTTTTCCGTAGAGTCGCTGGCGGGGCTCAATCCTGAGGTGCTGGTGTTTGCCGATCGCGCTTTGACCGGGGATGCGGCCCGCGCCGCGTTGTTCAAGGAAAACCCGATCCTGGCTTCGACGCCAGCGGCCAAGAATGGACGCGTCTATGAACTGGACCCGACGCTGCTGGTGGGTGGGCTTGGGCCACGCTTGCCGCAAAGCCTGGTGAGGCTGTCTGCCGGGTTCTATCCGTCTCAGGCTAATACCGCCCCATGACCACTCTGGTTAAACCGCGAACCCTTTTTATCGGCTTGAGTCTGCTGTGTGTATTGGCTATCTGGTTGTCATTGGCCCTTGGACCGGTGAGTTTGCCGTTAATGGACACACTGCGGGCAGCCTTACGCTTGATGGGTGTGCCAATCGAGGCCCAAGGCCTGGAGCAGGCGGAGTTGATCCTCGGGCAGATTCGCCTGCCGCGTACGTTGCTGGGCTTGGCCGTCGGTGGGGTTCTGGCACTTTCAGGCGTTGCAATGCAGGGGCTGTTTCGCAATCCATTGGCTGATCCCGGGTTGGTCGGGGTTTCCAGCGGTGCAGCGTTGGGCGCGGCGATTGCGATTGTCGGT
Source organism: Pseudomonas sp. Colony2 (assembly GCF_019382755.1). Lineage (NCBI taxonomy): Bacteria > Pseudomonadati > Pseudomonadota > Gammaproteobacteria > Pseudomonadales > Pseudomonadaceae > Pseudomonas > Pseudomonas sp. Colony2. Next base: position 946,257 of record NZ_CP080030.1, read on the forward strand.
GGTTCGTTTTTTGGCGGTTTGCCGGATGCACTCGGGCCTTATCTGCTGTCGTTGTGTGCCTTCCTCGGCGGTTTGGGGGTAACAGCGCTGGTCTATCGCCTGGGGCGGCGCAACGGCCAAACCAACGTCGCGACCATGTTGCTGGCGGGTATCGCCCTGACGGCGCTCGCCAGTTCGGCGGTGGGCCTGTTCACCTACCTGGCAGATGACGCTACCTTGCGCACCCTGACGTTCTGGAACCTGGGCAGCCTGAATGGCGCCAGCTACTCGCGCTTATGGCCGCTGCTGCTGGTCAGCGCCGGCGTAGCACTTTGGCTGCCGCGCCGGGCCAAGGCGCTGAATGCACTCCTGCTGGGTGAGTCGGAAGCCAGTCACTTGGGCATTGATGTTGAAGGCCTCAAGCGCGAACTGGTGTTCTGCACCGCGCTGGGCGTGGGCGCGGCCGTGGCGGCTGCGGGGATGATCGGCTTTGTCGGGCTGGTGGTGCCGCATCTGGTACGCCTGCTGGCGGGGCCGGATCATCGGGTGCTGCTGCCAGCCTCGGTGCTGGCGGGGGCGAGTTTGCTGTTGTTTGCCGATCTGGTGGCGCGCCTGGCCTTGGCGCCGGCGGAATTACCGATCGGCATTGTTACCGCGTTTATCGGTGCGCCGTTTTTCCTCTACCTGTTGTTACGAGGGCGCGCCTGATGCTGCGAGTAGAAGACCTGCAGATCTGCCGTGGGCGCAAAACTGTGCTGGCGGACATCACCCTGGACCTGTTGCCAGGAGAAGTGCTCGGCGTATTGGGCCCCAACGGTGCGGGAAAAAGTACATTGCTCGGTGCGTTATGCGGCGAGTTGCAGCCCGACCAAGGCCTTGTGTGGCTGGATCAGCGTGAGTTGAAAGACTGGGGCGGAGCGCAGCGTGCCCAGCGGCTGGCGGTGTTGCCGCAGACCTCGACCCTGGACTTTGCCTTTCGCGTCGAAGAGGTGGTGGGCATGGGGCGCTTGCCTCATCAGACGGGCCGGGTGCGTGACGATGAAATCATCAATGCTGCCTTGCAGGCTGCCGACGTTAGCCATTTGAGCGGGCGCAGCTATCTGGCGTTGTCGGGCGGCGAGCGGCAGCGTGTGCACCTCGCACGGGTGCTGGCGCAGCTATGGCCGGGTGAAGCGGGGCAGACCTTGTTGCTGGATGAGCCGACGTCAATGCTTGACCCGCTGCACCAGCACACCACCTTGCAGGCGATCCGCCGCTTTGCCGACCGTGGCGCGGCGGTGCTGGTGATCCTTCACGACCTGAACCTAGCGGCGCGCTACTGTGATCGCATCCTGTTGCTGGAGGATGGCCGGCCCCATGCGTTGGACACACCGGCACAGGTGTTGCGGCCTGAGCCGCTGAAGGCGGTATTCGGGCTGGATGTGTTGGTGCAGCCGCATCCGGAGCGCGGCCATCCGTTGATCATTGCCCGCTGAAAATCGCCGCAGTTTTTTATGGGCAAAAAAAGACCCGGCAAGAGCCGGGTCAAATAACCGTGATTAGCCTGATGAGGAGATAATCTGAGAGTCCGAACCAATGGTCTTTCAGTTATCGGCTGATCTCGCGACCAGTTGTGATAATCATAACGATTCTCATTTGAGAGTCAACATTTGTTTTTGCGGTCTCTTCGAATTTCCTCAAACTTCTGTTTGGAATCCCCGTAAACGCGGGTGCAAGTTGGCGTCTCAATTCTTTTGGCGTGCCGTCAGAGCGTCCAGCTGACGATTTAAAGCTTCCTTGCGTTCAACGGGAATGTCATTCCAGTGCACATCCATCAGCGCGCCTTCAATGGCATACAACAACACTTTGGATGCCCTGAAACCGCGGGTGCGTACGGCACGGTACGCGTCGACTGCCCCCAGGCGGCGTAGGTCGGACGCACTGTGGATGCCCACCGCATGCAGCCATTGCGCCGACGTCTTGCCAAGGTTTTTCAGGTGTTGCAGCTCATCATTCATCAAGCCTCCTTGCGACGGCCGAATGGTTCGGTGGGTATCGTGACCAGGCAAGCCTGAAAGGAGTGTAGCGCTCAGTAGGAAAAGCGTAGTTCTTTGGTCGGCAACGACCTAAAAGCTTCTAAGGCAGGCGGGGGGGGGGTTAGCGTAGGAAAGGGTGAAGCCCCCGGTACCTTGTGCGTAGCCGGGAGCCGATGCAGCGGTTTAGCGTGTGCGGTAGCGCAGGCGTGTGCCGAAATTGACGGACATCAGGATCTCGTCGGCGCTTAACTCAGGGGGGAAATAAGTGCCGGAGATCTGGGCGTGCGCCAGGCTCGCGCCTTCCAGTGGGCAGTCACGCAAATCCAGGCCGCGCAAGTCGGCGGAGCGGAAATAAGCGTCGGTGAAATCCACGCCCTCGGCATTCAGGTCGCGCAGGTCCAGGCCGCGAAAGTCGCCACCGCGCATATCGATGGTGCCGTCTTTCGGACGCTCCTGGTTGAAGCCGCGGATATCATCTTTATGCAGAAGCGCGTACAGCGGGGTATCAAGTAGCTTCGGCTGGCTCACAATGGCGACTCCCGTGTTGGAATTATGGCGCCATTATAGTGCCACTATTTCTCGGCCGTGAGCCCCGGAAGGCTTCACGACCAAGAAATATTTCTTACAGCCCCGGCAGGCGCTGGCGAATATGTGCCACCAATGCGTCCAGGGTCCCGCTTTCATTGGTCTCCACGCGCTTGCTGAGCAGCAACTCCTCGGCGCTGAGCGGGTCACGGGTGGCCTGCTGTTCTTCGATGATGGCCAGGGTGGCGTCGGAAGGGTCGTTCTTGTCCGCCTGACGTTGTGCCAGCCAAGCGGCGATTACCGCCTGTGGCGCATTGCAGTCAAGGATCAGGAATGGCGCGCCGGTGGCCTCGGCGATCTTGGCCGCCGCGTCGCGTTGTTCTCGCTTGAGGAAGGTCGCGTCCAATACCACCGGGAAACCGGCGCGCAGTACGGTGTCGGCGATTTCGTTCAGGCGCGCGTAGGTCGCGGCGCTGGCGTCTGCGGCGTAGATCCCGGCCTGCGGCGTGTTCTCGACCTTCTGCTCGCCGAACAGGCGCTTGCGCTCTACGTCCGAACGCAGGCGAATCGCCCCCAATGCTTCTACGAGGCGCATGGATACATGGCTTTTGCCAACGGCCGATACCCCATGGGTGATGGCCAGGAAGCGCGACGGGATGGTGCTGTAGCTTTCTGCCAGGTTGGCGTAGTTGCGGTACTGGCGCAGGGTGGTAGCGCGCTGCACCGCGTCCGCCTCGGAAGGCATGCTGAACAGCGCGATCTTCGCGCGTACCAGAGCGCGGTAGGCTTTATAGAAGTTCAGTACTTCCAGGCCTTGATAGTCGCCGGTCAGCTCCAGGTATTGGCTGATGAAGCGTCGTGCCAGGCTCTTGAGGCCGCGGTCTTCCAGGTCCATCGCCAGGAAGCCGGTGTCGGCATACACGTCGGTGAAGCGGAACGGCTCGTTGAACTCGATGCAGTCGAAGATCACCACGTGGCCATCAATCATCGTGGCGTTGCCCAGGTGGATATCACCGTGGCATTCACGGGTGAAGCCATTGAGCTTGCGTTGTTCGAACAGTGGCTTGAGGCGCTCGAAGCTGCTTTCGGCCCAGGCCTGCAAGGCGTCCAGTTGTGCCAGGTCGGCCTTGTCGCTGAGGAACGGACGGATCTGCTCGAAGTTCTGCAGCACCGGTGCCATGACATCGTGCGGCGTGCCAGCAGAGTTAGTGGCCGGCACTTTCGGGGCATTCAGGTGAAAATGCGCGATCTGCCTGGCCATTTCGTCGATGTGCGCGCTGGTCAGTTCGCCGTTGGCCTGCAGAGTGCTGAGCAGTTGGCTTTGCGGGAACTGGCGCATTTTCAGCATGTAGTCGACCACCGGACCGTCGCCGCCCAACTGCGGTGCCTCGGCGCTGCCGGTGATCGGCAACACTTCAAGATACAAATCATCGGTCAGGCGCTGGTTGAGGCGCAGCTCTTCATTGCAGAAGTGGCCGCGGGCTTGCAGGGTGGTGAAATCGAGGAAGCCGAAATTCACCGGCTTCTTCATCTTGTAAGCATAGGGCCCAGTGAGCAGGACCCAGGAAATATGGGTCTCGATGACTTGGAACTGATCCACCGGATGGGGAAACAGGGCCGGGTTTTGCAGGGCAGCAATCAGGGACTGGCTCACGGGCGATCCTTCAGAGTCTGGGAAAATTCATGGCGGGCATTATGGCTCCTACAGGCGGTCGTGCAAACCGCTGTCCGGCTCATGTTGGTCATCAATAAAGTGCGTATAATCCGCCGCCATGACTCGTACCCGATCTCCCCGTTCCCGTAAAAAACCTCCTTCCCGCGGCCTGCGCCCTTGGCTGGGCTGGGCGCTTAAGCTCAGCCTGGTAGGGCTTGTCGTGATCGCCGGCTTCGCGGTTTACCTCGATGCCGTGGTCCAGGAGAAGTTCTCCGGCAAGCGCTGGACCATTCCGGCCAAGGTCTACGCGCGCCCGCTGGAACTGTTCAGCGGCCAGAAGCTGAGCAAGGATGACTTCCTCACCGAGCTCGATGCCCTGGGCTATCGCCGCGAACCCGTGAGCAATGGCCCCGGCGCCGCTGCCGTCAGCGGCAACACGGTTGACTTGAACACCCGCGGCTTCCAGTTCTATGAAGGCCTGGAAAAACCCCAGCCGGTGCGCGTGCGCTTCTCTGGCGACTACGTAGCCGAACTGTCCTCGCTCAACGGCTCGAAGTTGCCGGTGGTGCGCCTGGAACCCTTAATGATCGGTGGGATTTATCCGAAAAACCTGGAAGACCGCATCCTGATCAAGATCGATCAGGTGCCGCCTTACCTGCTGGATACCCTGATCGCCGTCGAAGACCGGGATTTCTACAGCCACTGGGGCGTATCACCGAAGTCCATCGCGCGCGCCATCTGGGTCAACACCTCCGGCGGCAAGATGACCCAGGGCGGCAGTACGCTGACACAGCAATTGGTCAAGAACTTCTACCTGACCAACGAGCGCAGCCTGACCCGCAAGCTGACCGAAGCCATGATGGCGATGCTGCTGGAGCTGCACTACAGCAAGCAGGAAATTCTTGAGGCGTACCTCAATGAAGTGTTCGTTGGCCAGGACGGTCAGCGTGCCGTCCACGGTTTTGGTCTGGCCAGCCAGTTCTTCTTCGGCCAGCCGTTGTCCGAGCTGAAGTTGCACCAGGTGGCGCTGCTGGTGGGCATGGTCAAGGGGCCGTCCTACTACAACCCGCGTCGCAACCCGGAGCGGGCGCTGGAGCGCCGTAACCTGGTGCTGGATGTACTTGAGCAGCAAGGTGTCGCCACCCCTGAACAAGTGGCCGCCGCGAAGAAAATGCCACTGGGTGTAACCACCCGCGGCAAGCTCGCCGACAGCTCCTTCCCGGGCTTTATCGACCTGGTCAAACGCCAACTGCGTGAAGACTACCGCGACGAAGACTTGACCGAAGAAGGCCTGCGGATCTTCACCAGTTTCGACCCGATCCTGCAGATGAAGGCCGAAGCGTCGGTCAATGACACCTTCAAACGCCTGACAGGTCGTAAAGGCTCTGACGACGTCGAGGCTGCGATGGTGGTGACCAACCCGGAAACCGGCGAAGTCCAGGCCATGATCGGCAGTCGCCAGGCCAGCTTTGCCGGGTTCAACCGGGCGCTGGACGCGGTGCGGCCGATTGGCTCGCTGGTCAAGCCGGCGGTGTACCTGACCGCGCTGGAAAAACCGAGCAAGTACACGCTGACCAGTTGGCTGTCCGATGACCCGCTGTCGGTCAAAGGAGCTGATGGCCAGATGTGGACGCCGCATAACTTTGATCGTCGCTCCCACGGTACGATTTTCCTGTACCAGGGCTTGGCGCATTCCTACAACATCTCGACTTCCCGTCTCGGCCTTGAGCTGGGCGTGCCGAACGTGCTCAAGACGCTCGGCCGGTTGGGCATCACTCGGGAGTTCCCGGCGTTTCCATCGATGCTGTTGGGTGCGGGCGCGATGAGCCCGATGGAAGTGGCGACCATGTACCAGACCCTGGCCAACGGTGGTTTCAATACGCCGATGCGTGGGATCCGGAGCGTGTTGACGGCCGAAGGCGAACCGCTCAAGCGTTATCCGTTCCAGATTCAGCAACGCTTTGACCCGGCCTCGATCTACCTGATCCAGAACGCCATGCAGCGCGTGATGCGCGAAGGTACCGGGCGCTCGGCCTACAACGTGCTGCCGGCCAACCTGACACTGGCTGGCAAGAGCGGTACCAGTAACGATTCGCGGGACAGCTGGTTCGCAGGGTTCAGCCAGGACCTGCTGGCAGTGGTTTGGCTGGGGCGTGATGACAACGGCAAGACGCCGTTTACCGGTGCCACCGGCGCGTTGCAGGTATGGACCAGTTTCATGAAAAAGGCCGATCCACTGCCGCTGAACATGCCGCAGCCGGACAATATCGTCCAGGCCTGGATCGATCCGCACACCGGCCAGGGTTCCGATGCCAACTGTCCGGGCGCGGTGCAGATGCCGTATATTCGCGGCAGCGAGCCACCACCCGGTGCAGCCTGCGGAGCCAGTGCGCCCGCCAGTGCTGAATCGGTGATGGATTGGGTCAAGGGCTGGATGAATTAAGCAAAGAGGGTTTCACGTGAACAAGTTGTTGATTCCAGCTATTACAGTTTTGGCATTGCTCGGTGGTTGCGCCAGCGTGGAGCGGGGCTCTATTCCGGTGGTGGACTCCAGTACAACGGTGTCCAACAACGACCGGATCTCGGCCAACGGCGGCTTCCGCCAAACCGTTACCAACCGTCCTGCCCAGGCCCGGCCCCAGGCGCAAGCCGTGCCTCAGGACTCTGGTGTAGTGGTGATGATCCCGGGTGGCGGTGCTGCCACCTCGGCTCCGATCAGTACTCAGCCGTGGACCCCAGGCCCAAGTACATCGGGCCCGATCGACGCCACGCCGATTCAAACGGCACCGGTCAACCAGGGCACCTACAACATGCCGTCGACGCCGAGTGGAATTCCTTCCGCCAGCAGTGCCGGCGGTCTGTCAGCCGATGAGCAGTTGGATGGCCCTGTGTTGGCGTTGCTCACCACTGCCCAACAGCAGCAGTCGGGTGGCGATTTGAACGGCGCATCGTCGAGCCTCGAGCGCGCCCAGCGCGTGGCACCGCGTGAACCGCAAGTGCTATACCGCCTGGCTCAGGTTCGCATGGCCCAGGGCGATGCCCCACAAGCTGAACAATTTGCCCGCCGCGGCCTGACCCTGGCCAATGGCCGTCCAGACCTGCAGGCCAGCCTGTGGAGCTTGATCGGTGATGCCCGCGAGAAGCAAGGCGATGCTGCCGGCGCCGCCCAGGCTCGGCAAAAAGCCAAGGTAAGCCTCTGATGGATGCACGCTTTCCGGCGATTGCCGAACAGTTGTTGTTGATCGAGCGCGAACTGCGCTTGCAGGGCTGGTGGGACGAAGTGTCCCCCAGTGCTGAAGCCTTGAGCAGTGTTGAGCCGTTTTCCGTCGACACACTGGACTTTCACCAGTGGCTGCAATGGATTTTCCTGACACGGATGAAGCAAATCCTCGAACAGGACCTGCCATTGCCCAATGCGTCGGGGATTCTGGAGATGGCCGAGATGGTTTACGCCGATCGGCCACTTGAGAGCCTTGGCCTGCGGACTGCGCTGAAAAAGTTCGATCAACTGATCGTCGACGCTCGTTAATTGCCTGGCTGCCGGTTTTTCCGGCAGTCTTGCGCATATTTCTACCGCTTTGCGCCATTCAGGCGAGTTTTATCCCTCCTCAAGCCCCTTTCTTCTACGTTCTCATGCGCTTAGTTGGAAAAAAGCGCAATTATTGCTTGACTTGGAGGGGCTGAAACAGAAGAATCCAAAGTCCGCTGTAGAGGGACTGCCAGAAGCAGACCCACTCAGCAGATCATGAGGCGCATACCCGCGCCGACCTGTTACACCCGCAACGCGTTACCTCGCGCTGGGTGGGAAAATCCCGCAACACTTGGGACGCTCCCAATACTTGCTCAGTCAGTGCTGACGTAGTCGGCGACCACCGTCGCTCATGCTCTGCTGAGAAGTAAACCTATTAAGACCCGTCGGTTTTTAACGGACGGTATTCTGGCGTTTTAGAGGTGAACAACGTGGAGCTTTTATCTGGCGGTGAGATGCTCGTCCGCTTTTTGCGTGACGAAGGCGTCGACTATATCTACGGGTACCCAGGTGGTGCTCTGCTGCATGTCTACGACGCACTGTTCAAGGAACCGGCTGTTACCCACATCCTGGTTCGCCACGAACAAGCTGCTACCCATATGGCTGACGGTTACGCCCGTGCCACCGGTAAAGCCGGTGTGGTACTGGTGACTTCCGGCCCTGGCGCGACCAATGCCATTACCGGCATCGCGACGGCCTATATGGACTCCATCCCGATGGTGATCATTTCCGGCCAGGTGGCGAGCACCATGGTCGGTACCGATGCATTCCAGGAAACCGACATGATCGGTATTTCCCGGCCGATCGTGAAACACAGCTTCATGATCAAGCATGCCTCGGAAATCCCGGAAGTCATGAAGAAGGCGTTCTACCTCGCACAGTCCGGTCGCCCGGGTCCTGTGGTGGTCGATATCCCGAAAGACATGACCAACCCGGCGGAAAAATTCGAATACATCTTCCCGAAGAAAGCCAAGCTGCGTTCCTACAGCCCGGCCGTTCGCGGGCACTCGGGGCAAATCCGTAAAGCAGCAGAAATGCTGTTGGCGGCCAAGCGTCCGGTGCTCTACTCGGGTGGTGGGGTGATTCTGGGCGGCGGTTCCGCGCCGCTGACCGAACTGGCCAAGCTGCTCAACCTGCCAGTCACCAATACGTTGATGGGCCTCGGCGCGTTCCCAGGGTCGGACCGTCAGTTCGTCGGCATGCTCGGCATGCACGGCAGCTACACCGCCAACCTGGCCATGCACCATGCTGACGTGATCCTCGCCGTCGGTGCGCGGTTCGATGACCGGGTGATCAATGGCGCGAGCAAGTTCTGCCCGAATGCCAAGATCATCCACATCGATATCGACCCGGCATCCATCTCCAAGACCATCAAGGCCGACGTGCCTATCGTAGGTCCTGTGGAAAGCGTGCTGACCGAAATGGTCGCTGCGCTGAAGGAAATCGGCGAAGCCCCGAACAAGGATTCCGTTGCCAGCTGGTGGAAGCAGATCGACGAGTGGCGCGGTGATCGCGGCCTGTTCCCTTACGACAAGGGTGATGGCAGCGTCATCAAGCCACAGACCGTGATCGAAACCCTGTGCGAAGTGACCAAAGGCGATGCTTTTGTGACCTCCGATGTGGGCCAGCACCAGATGTTCGCGGCGCAGTACTACAAGTTCGACAAGCCTAACCGCTGGATCAACTCCGGTGGCCTGGGCACGATGGGCTTTGGTTTCCCTGCAGCCATGGGTGTGAAGCTGAGCTTTCCGGATACTGACGTTGCGTGCGTCACCGGCGAAGGCAGTATCCAGATGAACATCCAGGAACTGTCGACCTGCCTGCAATATGGCTTGCCGGTGAAGATCGTCTGCCTGAACAACGGTGTACTGGGCATGGTTCGCCAGTGGCAGGACATGAGCTACGGCAGCCGTCACTCCCATTCCTACATGGAGTCTCTGCCTGACTTCGTCAAATTGGTTGAAGCCTATGGCCATGTCGGCATGCGCATCACCGATCTGAAGGATTTGAAGCCGATGATGGAAGAGGCGTTCGCCATGAAGGACCGCCTGGTGTTCCTCGATATTCAGGTCGACACCAGCGAGCACGTCTACCCGATGCAGATCAAAGACGGCTCCATGCGCGATATGTGGCTGAACAAGACGGAGCGTACCTAATCATGCGGCACATTATCTCCCTGCTTCTGGAGAACGAACCGGGCGCTCTGTCACGTGTGGTCGGACTGTTTTCGCAACGCAACTACAACATCGAAAGCCTTACGGTGGCGCCGACCGAAGACCCGACCTTGTCGCGTCTGACGTTGACCACCGTTGGCCATGATGAGGTGATCGAGCAGATCACCAAGAACCTCAACAAGCTGATCGAAGTGGTCAAGCTGGTCGACTTGTCGGAGAGTGCCCACATCGAGCGTGAGCTGATGCTGGTCAAGGTCAAGGCTACGGGTGCACAACGGGCCGAGATCAAGCGCACTACCGACATTTATCGCGGGCAGATCGTCGATGTGAGCGCCAGCGTTTATACCGTTCAACTGACCGGTACAAGCGAAAAGCTGGACAGCTTCATCCAGTCGATCGGGACGGCCTCGATTCTGGAAACTGTACGCAGTGGCGTCACCGGGATTGCTCGTGGCGACAAAGTACTCAGCATCTAACTCAAATTTAGCGAATGGCCTTAAACGGCCTGGATATATAGAGGAACCTCATGAAAGTTTATTACGATAAAGATTGTGACCTGTCGATCATCCAGGGCAAAAAAGTCGCCATCATCGGCTACGGTTCCCAGGGCCACGCCCAAGCGTGCAACCTGAAAGATTCCGGCGTTGACGTGACCGTTGGCCTGCGCAAAGGCTCGGCCACTGTTGCCAAGGCTGAAGCCCACGGCCTGAAAGTGACTGACGTTGCTTCTGCTGTTGCTGCTGCCGACCTGGTCATGATCCTGACCCCGGACGAGTTCCAGTCCGCGCTGTACAAGAACGAAATCGAGCCGAACATCAAGAAGGGCGCCACCCTGGCCTTCTCCCACGGCTTCGCGATCCACTACAACCAGGTTGTGCCGCGCGCCGACCTCGACGTGATCATGATCGCGCCGAAAGCACCGGGCCACACCGTGCGCTCCGAGTTCGTCAAAGGCGGCGGTATCCCTGACCTGATCGCGATCTACCAGGACGCCTCGGGCAACGCCAAGAACGTCGCACTGTCCTACGCTGCTGGCGTGGGTGGCGGTCGTACCGGCATCATCGAAACCACCTTCAAGGACGAGACTGAAACCGACCTGTTCGGCGAACAAGCCGTTCTGTGCGGCGGTACCGTTGAGCTGGTCAAGGCCGGTTTCGAAACCCTGGTTGAAGCTGGCTACGCGCCGGAAATGGCTTATTTCGAATGCCTGCACGAACTGAAGCTGATCGTTGACCTCATGTACGAAGGCGGTATCGCCAACATGAACTACTCGATCTCCAACAACGCCGAATACGGCGAGTACGTGACTGGCCCGGAAGTGATCAACGCCGAGTCCCGTCAGGCCATGCGCAACGCCCTGAAACGTATTCAGGACGGCGAATACGCCAAAATGTTCATCAGCGAAGGTGCAACCGGCTACCCTTCGATGACCGCCAAGCGTCGTAACAACGCCGCTCACGGTATCGAGATCATCGGCGAGCAACTGCGCTCCATGATGCCGTGGATCGGTGCCAACAAGATCGTCGACAAAGCCAAAAACTAAGTCGTACGGATCAAGGGAAAACGCGGCTTAGGCCGCGTTTTTTCGTTTGCGGGGCAGGTTCTGGTATAAAGCTGCATCGTTTGCGGGCGAACACTCGCCGCAAGTTTCTGTCGAAATTTTTCACACCGTTGCAAGGTAAAGTCCATGAGCGAACGTCCCGAAGAGCCAAACCAGGCCTCTGACGCCGAAAGCCTGCTACCGATCGATGAACATGTCGAAGAAGGGCACGATGCTGAAGGCCGTAAAGTCCGGCATCGTGGCATCTATCTTCTGCCCAATCTGTTCACCACTGCGAACCTGTTCGCGGGGTTCTACTCCATCATCAATTCCATGAGTGCCCAGAGTGCGTTGGCGGCCGGCGATGCGGCCGGGGCCAGCAAGTACTTTGGTTTTGCCGCGATAGCGATCTTCGTCGCCATGGTCCTTGATGGCCTGGATGGCCGGGTTGCGCGGATGACCAACACCCAGAGTGCCTTCGGCGCCGAGTATGACTCGCTGTCGGACATGGTTGCCTTTGGTGTGGCGCCGGCGTTGCTCGCATTTGCCTGGGCGCTGGGTGATATGGGCAAGGTTGGCTGGATGGTTGCCTTCATCTATGTGGCGGGCGCGGCATTGCGTCTGGCGCGGTTCAATACCCAGGTGGGGACTGCCGACAAGCGCTACTTCATTGGCCTGGCCAGTCCGGCTGCGGCGGGTGTGGTAGCCGGTATTGTCTGGGCATTCAGCGACTACGGTATCCAGGGTTCCAAGATGTCGTTCCTGGTGGCCTTGATGGTTGCGGCGGCCGGCATGCTGATGGTCAGCAATATCAAGTACAACAGCTTCAAGGAGCTGGATCTCAAAGGGCGTGTGCCGTTTGTGGCTATCCTGGCAGTGGTGCTGGTGTTTGCCGTGGTCTTCAGTGATCCGCCGCGAATCCTGCTGCTGGCTTTCCTTGTGTATGCCGCGTCCGGCCCGGTGCAGTACCTTCTGCATCTTCGTCAGCGCAAAACGTTGCCTTAATGTAATTTCCCCCATACTCCGCAGTCTATTGGTGCATCTGTCCTCCAAAGCTGCGGAGTTGCCATGTTAATCAAGTTTCCCAAAGCGTCTGATTGCCAAGAATCGGATGTCACGCCTGAATCCCTCTATTTCTCTCGCCGCAGCTTGCTCGGTGGTGCGCTTGCCGGCCTGGCTGCCAGCAGCCTGCCGCGTTGGGCCAGTGCGGATGATGCGGCACGTTATGCCGATGTCGAGCCGGGCAATGCACCTGGCTGGTTTGCCGAAAAGCTGCCGGGTACCAAATGGCAGGCGATTACCGTCAAGGACGAGGCCATCACCCCTTTCAAGGACGCAACCCACTACAACAACTTCTATGAGTTCGGTACGGATAAGGGCGACCCTGCAGCCAATGCCGGATCTCTGAAGACTGAGCCGTGGAGTGTGGTGATAGATGGTGAGGTCGCCAAACCTGGGCGCTATGCGCTTGAAGACTTCATGAAGCCCTATCAGTTGGAAGAGCGAATCTATCGACTGCGCTGTGTAGAGGCCTGGTCGATGGTCATTCCGTGGATAGGGTTCCCTATATCGGAACTGCTCAAGCACGTCGAGCCGACCTCGAACGCCAAGTACATTCGTTTTGAAACCCTGCAGGACCCCAAGAGCATGCCGGGGCAGCGGTCCAACTTCGCCTTGATCGACTGGCCTTATGTAGAAGGGCTGCGATTGGATGAGGCGATGAATCCCCTGGCGATCCTTGCGGTGGGCATGTATGGGCGGGAGCTGCCGAACCAGAACGGCGCGCCGTTGCGGTTGGTGGTGCCGTGGAAGTACGGATTCAAGAGCGTCAAGTCGATCGTGCGCATCAGCCTGGTCAGCGAGCAGCCGAAAACCACCTGGCAAAGTATTGCCGCGAGTGAGTATGGGTTTTACGCAAATGTGAATCCTACCGTCGACCATCCGCGTTGGACCCAGGCGCGGGAGCGGCGGTTGCCCAGCGGGCTGTTCAGTCCCAATGTGCGTGAGACACAAATGTTCAACGGCTACGCCGATGAAGTCGCCTCTCTTTATACGGGCCTCGATCTGCGGAAGAACTATTGATGCGCTATCCGATCTGGCGCATCGGCGTCTTTATAGCAGCGGCGGTGTGGCCGCTGTTCTGGCTGTACGAGGCCTGGAGCTTTGCGCTGGGACCTGATCCGGGCAAGGTGCTGATGGATCGGCTCGGGCTTGGCACCTTGATTCTGTTGTTAATAACCCTGGGTATGACACCGTTGCAGAAGCTCAGTGGTTGGGCGGGGTGGGTCGCCGTGCGACGGCAACTGGGATTGTGGTGCTTTGCCTATGTGGTTTTGCATCTCGCTGCTTACTGCGTGTTTATCCTTGGGTTGGATTGGTCGCAGTTGGGGGTTGAGCTACGGAAGCGGCCTTACATTATTGTGGGTACGTTGGGATTCCTTTCTCTATTGGTGCTGGCAGTCACCTCCAACCGATACAGTCAGCGTCGCCTTGGTGCGCGCTGGAAGAAACTGCATCGTTTGGTTTACGTGATTCTCGGGCTTGGTTTGCTGCATATGTTGTGGATCGTGCGGGCAGATCTGAAGGAGTGGGCTATCTATGCATCTATAGGGGTGGTGCTTCTGGTCCTGCGTATACCACCGGTGACGCGCCGAATTCCCCGTCTTATTGCTAAAAAACCATCTTCTGCAACAAAAGCGTAATTAACCCTTGACGGCAGATTCTGGAAGTCTATAATTCGCCCCACTTCCGGCGCAGTCGAAACGGAAAACTCCTTGGTAAACAAAGAGTTATGTAGGTTTCGACAGCGAGTTGCTTCAGATTATCGAAGCCCAGAAGGAGTTAGTAAGGCAGTGTTGTTTGGCCCTATTAACGTTTCGATCTTCTCGGTCGAAAGCGGAGAAAAAGAGGTGTTGACAGCAGCGTGTAACGCTGTAGAATTCGCCTCCCGCTAACGAGAGATCGGAAGCGCAAGTGGTTGAAGTTACAAAGGAAACTTTGAAAACTTCTGAAAATAATCACTTGACAGCAAATGAGGCTGCTGTAGAATGCGCGCCTCGGTTGAGACGAAAGATCTTAGCCAACCGCTCTTTAACAACTGAATCAAGCAATTCGTGTGGGTGCTTGTGGAGTCAGACTGATAGTCAACAAGATTATCAGCATCACAAGTTACTCCGCGAGAAATCAAAGATGTAACCAACGATTGCTGAGCCAAGTTTAGGGTTTCTTAAAAACCCAAAGATGTTTGAACTGAAGAGTTTGATCATGGCTCAGATTGAACGCTGGCGGCAGGCCTAACACATGCAAGTCGAGCGGTAGAGAGAAGCTTGCTTCTCTTGAGAGCGGCGGACGGGTGAGTAATGCCTAGGAATCTGCCTGGTAGTGGGGGATAACGTCCGGAAACGGACGCTAATACCGCATACGTCCTACGGGAGAAAGCAGGGGACCTTCGGGCCTTGCGCTATCAGATGAGCCTAGGTCGGATTAGCTAGTTGGTGGGGTAATGGCTCACCAAGGCGACGATCCGTAACTGGTCTGAGAGGATGATCAGTCACACTGGAACTGAGACACGGTCCAGACTCCTACGGGAGGCAGCAGTGGGGAATATTGGACAATGGGCGAAAGCCTGATCCAGCCATGCCGCGTGTGTGAAGAAGGTCTTCGGATTGTAAAGCACTTTAAGTTGGGAGGAAGGGCAGTAAATTAATACTTTGCTGTTTTGACGTTACCGACAGAATAAGCACCGGCTAACTCTGTGCCAGCAGCCGCGGTAATACAGAGGGTGCAAGCGTTAATCGGAATTACTGGGCGTAAAGCGCGCGTAGGTGGTTCGTTAAGTTGGATGTGAAATCCCCGGGCTCAACCTGGGAACTGCATTCAAAACTGACGAGCTAGAGTATGGTAGAGGGTGGTGGAATTTCCTGTGTAGCGGTGAAATGCGTAGATATAGGAAGGAACACCAGTGGCGAAGGCGACCACCTGGACTGATACTGACACTGAGGTGCGAAAGCGTGGGGAGCAAACAGGATTAGATACCCTGGTAGTCCACGCCGTAAACGATGTCAACTAGCCGTTGGGAGCCTTGAGCTCTTAGTGGCGCAGCTAACGCATTAAGTTGACCGCCTGGGGAGTACGGCCGCAAGGTTAAAACTCAAATGAATTGACGGGGCCCGCACAAGCGGTGGAGCATGTGGTTTAATTCGAAGCAACGCGAAGAACCTTACCAGGCCTTGACATCCAATGAACTTTCTAGAGATAGATTGGTGCCTTCGGGAACATTGAGACAGGTGCTGCATGGCTGTCGTCAGCTCGTGTCGTGAGATGTTGGGTTAAGTCCCGTAACGAGCGCAACCCTTGTCCTTAGTTACCAGCACGTTATGGTGGGCACTCTAAGGAGACTGCCGGTGACAAACCGGAGGAAGGTGGGGATGACGTCAAGTCATCATGGCCCTTACGGCCTGGGCTACACACGTGCTACAATGGTCGGTACAGAGGGTTGCCAAGCCGCGAGGTGGAGCTAATCCCAGAAAACCGATCGTAGTCCGGATCGCAGTCTGCAACTCGACTGCGTGAAGTCGGAATCGCTAGTAATCGCGAATCAGAATGTCGCGGTGAATACGTTCCCGGGCCTTGTACACACCGCCCGTCACACCATGGGAGTGGGTTGCACCAGAAGTAGCTAGTCTAACCTTCGGGGGGACGGTTACCACGGTGTGATTCATGACTGGGGTGAAGTCGTAACAAGGTAGCCGTAGGGGAACCTGCGGCTGGATCACCTCCTTAATCGACGACATCAGCTGCTCCATAAGTTCCCACACGAATTGCTTGATTCATTGAAGAAGACGATAGAAGCAGCTTTAAGCTCCAAGCTGATAGCTCTTAGCTAATCAGTTACGCGCTCGAAATTGGGTCTGTAGCTCAGTTGGTTAGAGCGCACCCCTGATAAGGGTGAGGTCGGCAGTTCGAATCTGCCCAGACCCACCAATTTTGTTATGGGGCCATAGCTCAGCTGGGAGAGCGCCTGCCTTGCACGCAGGAGGTCAACGGTTCGATCCCGTTTGGCTCCACCATTAACTGTTTCTACTGTTAGAGTTTAGAAATGAATATTCGCCAATGAATATTGATTTCTAGTCTTTGATTAGATCGTTCTTTAAAAATTTGGGTATGTGATAGAAAGATAGACTGAACGTTACTTTCACTGGTAACGGATCAGGCTAAGGTAAAATTTGTAAGTAATTGCGAATTTTCGGCGAATGTCGTCTTCACAGTATAACCAGATTGCTTGGGGTTATATGGTCAAGTGAAGAAGCGCATACGGTGGATGCCTTGGCAGTCAGAGGCGATGAAAGACGTGGTAGCCTGCGAAAAGCTTCGGGGAGTCGGCAAACAGACTTTGATCCGGAGATGTCTGAATGGGGGAACCCAGCCATCATAAGATGGTTACCTTACACTGAATACATAGGTGTATGGAGCGAACCAGGGGAACTGAAACATCTAAGTACCCTGAGGAAAAGAAATCAACCGAGATTCCCTTAGTAGTGGCGAGCGAACGGGGACTAGCCCTTAAGTGGCTTTGAGATTAGCGGAACGCTCTGGAAAGTGCGGCCATAGTGGGTGATAGCCCTGTACGCGAAAATCTCTTAGTCATGAAATCGAGTAGGACGGAGCACGAGAAACTTTGTCTGAATATGGGGGGACCATCCTCCAAGGCTAAATACTACTGACTGACCGATAGTGAACTAGTACCGTGAGGGAAAGGCGAAAAGAACCCCGGAGAGGGGAGTGAAATAGATCCTGAAACCGTATGCGTACAAGCAGTGGGAGCAGACTTTGTTCTGTGACTGCGTACCTTTTGTATAATGGGTCAGCGACTTATTTTCAGTGGCGAGCTTAACCGAATAGGGGAGGCGTAGCGAAAGCGAGTCTTAATAGGGCGTCTAGTCGCTGGGAATAGACCCGAAACCGGGCGATCTATCCATGGGCAGGTTGAAGGTTGGGTAACACTAACTGGAGGACCGAACCGACTACCGTTGAAAAGTTAGCGGATGACCTGTGGATCGGAGTGAAAGGCTAATCAAGCTCGGAGATAGCTGGTTCTCCTCGAAAGCTATTTAGGTAGCGCCTCATGTATCACTGTAGGGGGTAGAGCACTGTTTCGGCTAGGGGGTCATCCCGACTTACCAAACCGATGCAAACTCCGAATACCTACAAGTGCCGAGCATGGGAGACACACGGCGGGTGCTAACGTCCGTCGTGAAAAGGGAAACAACCCAGACCGTCAGCTAAGGTCCCAAAGTTATGGTTAAGTGGGAAACGATGTGGGAAGGCTTAGACAGCTAGGAGGTTGGCTTAGAAGCAGCCACCCTTTAAAGAAAGCGTAATAGCTCACTAGTCGAGTCGGCCTGCGCGGAAGATGTAACGGGGCTCAAACCATACACCGAAGCTACGGGTATCACCTTCGGGTGATGCGGTAGAGGAGCGTTCTGTAAGCCTGTGAAGGTGAGTTGAGAAGCTTGCTGGAGGTATCAGAAGTGCGAATGCTGACATGAGTAACGATAATGGGTGTGAAAAACACCCACGCCGAAAGACCAAGGTTTCCTGCGCAACGTTAATCGACGCAGGGTTAGTCGGTCCCTAAGGCGAGGCTGAAAAGCGTAGTCGATGGAAAACAGGTTAATATTCCTGTACTTCTGGTTATTGCGATGGAGGGACGGAGAAGGCTAGGCCAGCTTGGCGTTGGTTGTCCAAGTTTAAGGTGGTAGGCTGGAATCTTAGGTAAATCCGGGATTCTAAGGCCGAGAGCTGATGACGAGTTATCTTTTAGATGACGAAGTGGTTGATGCCATGCTTCCAAGAAAAGCTTCTAAGCTTCAGGTAACCAGGAACCGTACCCCAAACCGACACAGGTGGTTGGGTAGAGAATACCAAGGCGCTTGAGAGAACTCGGGTGAAGGAACTAGGCAAAATGGCACCGTAACTTCGGGAGAAGGTGCGCCGGTGAGGGTGAAGGACTTGCTCCGTAAGCTCATGCCGGTCGAAGATACCAGGCCGCTGCGACTGTTTATTAAAAACACAGCACTCTGCAAACACGAAAGTGGACGTATAGGGTGTGACGCCTGCCCGGTGCCGGAAGGTTAATTGATGGGGTTAGCTAACGCGAAGCTCTTGATCGAAGCCCCGGTAAACGGCGGCCGTAACTATAACGGTCCTAAGGTAGCGAAATTCCTTGTCGGGTAAGTTCCGACCTGCACGAATGGCGTAACGATGGCGGCGCTGTCTCCACCCGAGACTCAGTGAAATTGAAATCGCTGTGAAGATGCAGTGTATCCGCGGCTAGACGGAAAGACCCCGTGAACCTTTACTATAGCTTTGCACTGGACTTTGAATTTGCTTGTGTAGGATAGGTGGGAGGCTTTGAAGCGTGGACGCCAGTTCGCGTGGAGCCAACCTTGAAATACCACCCTGGCAACTTTGAGGTTCTAACTCAGGTCCGTTATCCGGATCGAGGACAGTGTATGGTGGGTAGTTTGACTGGGGCGGTCTCCTCCTAAAGAGTAACGGAGGAGTACGAAGGTGCGCTCAGACCGGTCGGAAATCGGTCGTAGAGTATAAAGGCAAAAGCGCGCTTGACTGCGAGACAGACACGTCGAGCAGGTACGAAAGTAGGTCTTAGTGATCCGGTGGTTCTGTATGGAAGGGCCATCGCTCAACGGATAAAAGGTACTCCGGGGATAACAGGCTGATACCGCCCAAGAGTTCATATCGACGGCGGTGTTTGGCACCTCGATGTCGGCTCATCACATCCTGGGGCTGAAGCCGGTCCCAAGGGTATGGCTGTTCGCCATTTAAAGTGGTACGCGAGCTGGGTTTAGAACGTCGTGAGACAGTTCGGTCCCTATCTGCCGTGGACGTTTGAGATTTGAGAGGGGCTGCTCCTAGTACGAGAGGACCGGAGTGGACGAACCTCTGGTGTTCCGGTTGTCACGCCAGTGGCATTGCCGGGTAGCTATGTTCGGAATAGATAACCGCTGAAAGCATCTAAGCGGGAAACTAGCCTCAAGATGAGATCTCACTGGAACCTTGAGTTCCCTGAAGGGCCGTCGAAGACTACGACGTTGATAGGTTGGGTGTGTAAGCGCTGTGAGGCGTTGAGCTAACCAATACTAATTGCCCGTGAGGCTTGACCATATAACACCCAAGCAATTTGCGTCGAAGAGACCAGATTGCGGTGTGTGAAGACGAAACGAACCGAAAGTTCGAGATCTTGCAAAACACCGAAAGCTATCACATACCCAATTTGCTGAAGCGAGGCCAGCTGGCCGCGACTCAGTACCCGAATTTCTTGACGACCATAGAGCATTGGAACCACCTGATCCCATCCCGAACTCAGCAGTGAAACGATGCATCGCCGATGGTAGTGTGGGGTTTCCCCATGTGAGAGTAGGTCATCGTCAAGATTAAATTCCAGAACCCCTGATTGCTTATGCAGTCAGGGGTTTTGTTTTGCGCGGTCGGAAAGTATGGCGAGCTTGCTGGCGAAAAACTCCAACGGTAACGCGGGCTACCTGATGCCACGCATTGGTCTAAATCCCCTCGTCCCAATCCCCCCTCGCGCGCACAAACGCTACTGAATCCCCCGACAAATTTGCACAGTTATTTCTGAACCAGAACACTAGAATAGGCACCTAATCTTTTTTAGAGTCCGAGCCCTATATGCCCGACCCGGTTGATACCCTTGAGGTGTCAGACTTACCGCTGGACGAACTGGTGGCATGCCATGAGTGCGACCTGCTGATGCGCAAGCCGGAGCTTGCCCGCGGTGAAAAGGCCCAATGCCCACGCTGCGGCTACGAGCTGTACGCTCACCGCCACAACGTCGTTGAACGAAGCCTGGCGTTAGTGATTGCCGCGCTGCTGTTGTACGTCCCCGCGAACTTTTTACCCATCATGCAGCTCAATCTACTCGGGCAGTCCTCGCAGGACACCGTATGGACCGGCGTGGTCGGCCTGTTCGACACCGGCATGCAGGGCGTCGCCGTGGTGGTGTTCCTCTGCAGCATGGGCATTCCATTGCTCAAGCTCCTGTGCCAACTGGCGGTATTGCTGAGCATCCGCTGGAACATCGGCCGTAGCTACGGTCTGCTGTTTTATCGCATCTACCATCATCTGAAAGACTGGGGGATGCTCGAGGTCTACCTGATGGGCGTGCTGGTGGCGATCGTAAAGCTGGCCGACATGGCCACCATCACCGTTGGGCTGGGCCTGGCCTGCTTCGTAAGTCTGTTAATGGTCCAGATACTGCTGGAGGTGGTCATGTCACCTCACCAGATCTGGGAAGCGCTGTCAGGAGAGGATGCTCATGCGGGCGATTGATGCGGGCATTCTGATCTGTACCGAATGCCACGAACTAAACAAACAAGACCCGGACACCGACGAGCAAACCTGCACCCGTTGCGGCGCGCTGGTCCACGCCCGTCGTCCGAACAGCCTGACGCGCACCTGGGCGCTGCTGATCACGGCAGCCATCTTGTACATCCCGGCCAATTTGTTGCCGATCATGACCGTAAGCTCCCTGGGCCAAGGCGATCCGAGCACCATCATGTCCGGCGTGATCCAGTTGATGCAGCACGGCATGTTCCCGATCGCCGCTGTAGTGTTCATCGCCAGCATTCTGGTGCCCACCTTCAAGCTGGTGGGCATCGGCTTGTTACTGTTCTCGGTGCAGCGTCACCAGCCACTTTCCGCGCAACAACGCATTATCATGTACCGCTTTATCGAGTTCATTGGCCGCTGGTCCATGCTGGATATCTTCGTGATTGCCATCCTGGTGGCAGTCGTAAACTTTGGGCGACTTGCCAGTGTCGAGGCCAATCTCGGTGCCGTAGCGTTCGCCAGTGTGGTGATCTTGACGATGCTTGCCGCAGTAACTTTTGATCCCCGACTGATTTGGGATAACACGGAGTCGGACGACGACCATGAGTGATTTGCCTAAGGCTAAAACCCGCCCAGCTTCCAACTGGTCGGCCATTTGGGTGCTGCCCCTGATTGCCCTGATCATCGGCGGCTGGTTGGGGTGGCGCGCCTACAACCAGCAAGGCATCGAGATTCAGGTTCGCTTTGAAAGCGGCGAAGGCATCCAGGCCAACAAGACCGAAGTGGTCTACAAAGGCATGTCCGTGGGTAAGGTCAAAACCCTGGCCCTGGATGACGAAGGTAACAATCGCGGGGTGATTGCTACCATCGAGATGAACAAGGATGTGGAGCAATACCTCAAGACCAACACCCGCTTCTGGCTGGTAAAGCCAAGTGTCAGCCTGGCCGGGATCACCGGCCTGGAAACCCTGGTCTCGGGTAACTACATCGCCGCCAGCCCAGGCGATGGTGAGCCGACGCGCAAGTTCAAGGCCCTGTCCGAAGAACCGCCTTTATCCGACGCCAAGCCCGGCCTGCACCTGACGATCAAAGCTGATCGACTCGGCTCGCTGAACCGTGGCAGCCCGGTGTTCTACAAGCAGATCCAGGTCGGCCAGGTCAAAAGCTACCTGCTCTCCGAAGACCAGACCACCGTTGAAATCAAGGTCTACATCGAGCCGACCTACGCCAGCCTGGTGCGCAAACACACGCGTTTCTGGAACGCCAGCGGCATCAGCATCGACGCCAACCTTTCCGGCGTAAAAGTCCGCAGTGAATCCCTGGCCAGCATCGTTGCCGGCGGTATCGCCTTCGCCACGCCGGAGAACCGCAAGGACAGCCCACCGACGGACCCGAGCCTGCCGTTCCGCCTGTACGAAGATTTCGATGCAGCCGCGGCGGGCATCAAGGTCAAAGTCAAACTCACCGACTTCGAAGGCCTCCAGGCGGGCCGCACCCCGGTGATGTACAAAGGCATCCAGGTCGGCAGCCTGAAAACCCTGAAGATCGATCCGGACCTGTCCAGCGCCAATGCCGAGTTGACCCTCGACCCACTGGCCGAAGACTACCTCGTCCAGGACACCCAATTCTGGGTGGTCAAGCCGTCTATCTCCCTGGCGGGCATCACCGGGCTGGAAGCGTTGGTCAAAGGTAACTACATCGCCATCCGTCCCGGCGACAAGGGCACCGCGCCACAACGGGAGTACGTCGCCCGCGCCAAGGCGCCGCCACTGGACCTGCGTTCCCCCGGCCTGCACATGGTGCTCTTCACCGACAACCTCGGTTCCCTTGATGTCGGCAGCCCGATCCTCTACAAGCAGGTCAAGGTCGGTTCCGTGCAGAGCTACCAGTTCTCCCGCAAGAACAAGCAACTGGTGATCGGCGTCCATATCGAGAAAGAATACGAAGGCCTGGTCAATGGTTCGACCCGTTTCTGGAATGCCAGCGGCGTGACCCTGACCGGTGGGCTTACCGGCGGCATCCAGGTGAAAAGCGAATCCCTGGCCAGCCTGATGGCGGGCGGTATCGCCTTCGAAACCCCGGAGCCGAATGTGCCGCTGAAAAAGCGCATCCCGCGTTTCCGTCTGTTCCCGGATCGCGAAGCCGCCAACCAGCACGGTACGTTGGTGACCATCAAGGTCGACCGCGCCGATGGCCTGCGCCCGGGTACGCCAGTGCGCTTCAAGGGCCTGGACGTAGGCAAGATCGAAAGTGTCGACCTGAGCGCCGACATGCAATCGGTGCTGCTCAGCGCGCGTATCACCCAAGTGGCCGACCGCATCGCACGGGCCGGCAGTCAGTTCTGGGTGGTCAAGCCTGAACTGGGCCTGATGAAAACGTCGAACCTGGAAACCCTGGTGACCGGCCAGTACATTGAAGTACAGCCAGCGACCAAAAGCATCGGCCCACAGAAGAGTTTCGTCGCGCTGGACAAGCCGCCAGAAGCCGTTCATCAGGAGGAGGGCTTGAGCCTGGTACTCAGCGCCGCACGCCGTGGCTCGTTGAAGGAAGGCGTTCCGGTCACTTACCGCGAAGTCACCGTAGGCAAAGTTACCGGCTACGAGCTGGGCCAGACCGCCGACCGTGTGCTGGTTCACATCCTGATCGAGCCCAAGTACGCGCCTCTGGTGCGCAGTGGCAGTCGGTTCTGGAACACCAGCGGCTTCGGGCTCGACTTCGGCTTGTTCAAGGGCGCGACCGTTCGCACTGAGTCCCTGGAGACCCTGGTCGCCGGCGGCATCGCCTTTGCCACGCCGGATGGCGAGCGCATGGGCAACGCTGCTCGGCCCCAGCAGACCTTCCCGCTGTTCGACAAGTTTGAAGACGAATGGCTGACCTGGGCGCCTAAAATCCCGCTCGGCAAATAGATCGAGGCGCGGCCTTCGCGAGCAAGCCCGCTCCCACATTTGACCCAGTTCCCATTGAAGGAACCCGATTGAATGTGGGAGCGGGCTTGCTCGCGAAGAGGCCCTCAAGAACACCAAAAAAAGGCCGCGATCCAGAAGATCGCGGCCTTTTTGCATTTCAGCGCAACTGATTAAACCTCATCCAGCTCCGGCTCATCCGCCTGCACATTCACCGTTGCCTTCACCACATCGTGACGACGGATGTACTTCCAGTCCGCCTCATCAATGTAGATCCCGTTCGGCCCGCTGCCGCCTTCCAGGTCGATCGCCACCTGGGCGGAAACCTGCGGCTTCACACTCGCCAGAATCGGCACGAAGCCCAGCTGCAAGCTTGTCTCCAGCAACGCCGCCTGGTTCTTCTCATCGATGTCCGCGGCCTCATCGAGATAGTACGGCAGGCGCACACGACCGGCCTGCTCGCGGTCCATCAAGTGCAGCAACAAATACATGTTGGTCAGCGCCTTGATGGTCATGGTGGTGCCGTTGGAGGCGGCGCCATCGATGTCGGTGTGAATGATCGGCTGGCCGTTGACCTTGGTGATCTCGAACGCCAGTTCGAACAAGTCCTTGAGGCCCAACTGGTTATGGTTGGCCGCTACCAGGCGCGCCAGGTATTCCTTGGCTTCCTCGTTCTTGTTGTCTTGCTCGGCGCTCTGGCTCAGATCGAACACCGACAGGGTTTCGCCTTCTTCATACTGACCGGCACTGTGGATGATCTGGTCGATATGCTTGAGGGCTTCCTTGTTCGGCGCGAGCACGATGCGGAAGCTCTGCAGGTTGGACACCTGGCGCTTGTTGATCTCACGGTTGAACAACGCCAACTGGTGCTCAAGGCTGTCGTAGTCGCTGCGGATATTGCGCAAGGTGCGTGCGATATCCGTGACCGCCGCACGCCGGGCCTTGCCCAGCGTCAGCGCTTCATCGGTACGGTGCGCATAAGCGTTGATCAACAGATGCAGGCGGCGCTCCATATCGTCTTCACTGTCGAACTTGGCCACGCCCTTGAGGCGCACCTGTGCGTACAGCGCGTCGATCTGGCCATCAGCGCGCAGCAGGCCTTGCCAGCTGTCCTGGTAGTCATTGAGCAGCGGCAGCAGGTTGTCCATGGAATCGTCGACCGGGTCCATGAACGGCGTACCAAACGGCAAGTCTGCCGGCAGCAACTGGCGACGACGCAATGCGTCATCCAGGGTGCGCTGCTTGGCTTCCATATCACCAATCTGCCTGCCTACCAATTGCAGCTTGGCCGACAGTTGCTGGACGCGCTCGGTAAACGCATCGCTGGAGCGTTTCAATTCGTCCTGGGCCGCTTCCATCTGCGCCAGGCTTTCCAGCTTCTCGCCTTCCTCGGCGCTCAGGGTTTGTGCACGGCGGAAATCTTCCAGCGCCTTCTGCGCGTCCAGTACCTGTTGGT
Organism: Pseudomonas sp. Colony2; assembly: GCF_019382755.1. Taxonomy (NCBI): domain Bacteria; kingdom Pseudomonadati; phylum Pseudomonadota; class Gammaproteobacteria; order Pseudomonadales; family Pseudomonadaceae; genus Pseudomonas; species Pseudomonas sp. Colony2. The sequence continues at coordinate 971,404 of NZ_CP080030.1, forward strand.
ACAGCGCTTCAGTCTGGGTCTTGCTCGCCGCGCGGTCGGCCGCCACGGCTTGCTGGGTTTTCAGTTGCTTGAGTTCTTTTTCCAGACGCTCTTTCTGGTCGCGCAACGCGGCGCGGTCAGCCAGTGCCTGCAACGCTGGTGGTTCAATGTGCGAGATGTCGATGGCCAGCCCCGGCACTTCAAAACGCTCGCCCTTGAAGCCATCAAGGATCTGCTCCAGGGATTTCACCCACAGGCCGTCCTCGTCCAGCGTGATGCCATGCTCACCCAGCGGCAAGCTGAACAGCGAACTGTTGAACAGGCGCATCAGACGCTCGACATCCTGCTGCGAGAATTCTTCCCGCAGCTTGGCGTAGCTGTTGTTGTCGGCGTGATCGAGTTGCTGCTTCACCGACTTCAGGCGTTTTTCCAGGTCCCGCAGACGTTCGTCCAGATCCTCGGCGCTGAACTGACGCGACTGCGCCAAGGCCCCGGCCAGTTCATCGTGAGCATCCTTGGCGGCCAGCAGTTGCTGCTCCAGCACCTTGACGTCATCCACCAGCGCGAAGCGGTGCTTGAGCACCGACAGCTCACCCAGCCAGCGCTGAATCCCGCTGATTTCCCGCTCCAGGCGCATCAGCTCCTGAGTGCCGCCGCGCTGGTCGTTCTGCAGCGAATCCTGCTCGTTGCGGTAATGCTCGGCCTGGATCGTCAGTTCTTCCTTGCGCGCACTGGCGTAGTCCGACCAGGTGCCCAGCAACGAATCCAGCAGCGGTGACAGGCGATGCAGCTTGCCCCGCAGAATGTCCCGCTGCTTCACGCCGTTGGCCAAGGCTTCTACCAGAGGGCCGGCAGCCACCAGCGAGTTGTAGTCCTGCTCCATGCGTCGTACATCGCGGAAGGCTTCTTCGCACGCCGCGATGTAATCGACACTGCCGGAACGCAGGCTGTGTTCGAACGCATCCAGAAACAGCTGCTTCAACTTGGCCGCGGTGATTTCCCGCATGTGCAGCAAATTGATAAACAGCGCGCGGAAGGTCTTCAGGCTCTGCTCGCTGGTGGAGCGCAGCGGAATCAGGGTCAGGTCCAGCGGGATCGACGTATGGCCGCCCACCAGCAAACGCCGCAGCTCATCGGGCTTGAGCTCATAGGCTTTCAGGCCTTCGCGCTCAAGGTTGGTGAACAGCTCTTTCTGGCGCAGGCAGGTGTCGTTCTTCTGGTAGTGCGCCAGGTCCAGCTTGCCGGCGTAGGCAAAGAACTGGTGACCGAAACCACCGCCCGGGCCGCGACCGACCACGCCGATCACGTGCGGGCCATGGGGAAGCGAGACTTCCACGAGGATGTAGCTGGTGTCGGTGGCAAAGTAGAAACGCCGGGATTGCTCCAGGGTGTACTTGCCGAAACTCATGTCCGACATGCGCGCCAGAATCGGGAACTGCAAGGCGTTGATCGACGCCGATTTGCCGAGGTTGTTCGCGCCGTACACCGACAGCGGTTCTTCCAGCGGGAACAAACCCAGGCTGTAACCGGCGGTGTTCAAAAGGGCGAAGCGGCGAATGCCGTAGCGTTCCTTGCTCATGCGTCGGTCTCCTGTTCTTCGGCAATGGCGCGGGCCAGGGCGTCTTCTTCGCTTTCTTCTGCAAAGTCACTCAAGTCCAGCGGGTCATCGGTCTTCAGCAGTTTTTCATCGCTGTCTTCGTCGATGATCACCGGGGCCGGCAACGGCAATACGCTGTGGATGCTCGCGGCCAGGTCGCGGTCTTGCTGGACCGAGAGGCACACATCGAGGAAGCGGTGCATCGGCGGCAGGAAGCGGTAGATGCCGTTCTCTTCACCGGCAAAACCCAGCTGGGTCATGCGGCGCATGATTTTTTCTTCCAGTTCCTCGACGGTCTGCACTTCGGCCTGGATAAACAGGTCGCGGTACTTTTCCAGCAACGACGGCAGTTCGTCACGGCCCAGGCTGCCACCGTCGAGCACGGCGATCGGGTCGCGGCCCTGGTCGGCCAGGTGCTCGACGATGATGAAGGTGAACAACGCCAGGCGCTGGGCGGTCTTGTTGACCTGCGCGGCGGCCACGGCCGAGTCCGGCACGAAGTAGTAGAAACCCCGCGTGTCGCACACCAACTCAAAGCCCAGGGCCTTGAACAACGTGCGGTACTGGTCCTGGAAGTTCGACAGTTGGGCGTACAGCTCCGGGTCGCGGCGGCTGACGTGGTAACCCTTGAACAGCTCGCGAAAGATCGGCGCCAGCTGGGACAGTTCGGATAGATCAAGATGCATGAGGGGTGCTCGCAGAATTCCCGGCCGTATCAATACTGGCTGGAAGCAGGGCGAATGAGCGCAGGCTGACCTGGTGCTCGTGAGTGTGGTAATCCCGTCGTTCCAGACGTTCACGCTTGAAGCGTTTTTCCCGCGACAGGCGTGAGAACCAGTACAGCAACTCGTCGGTTGCGCCGTCCGGTTCCTGCTCCAGCAGCCAGGTCATCAGGTCCGGCATCGGCAGCGCGTCTTCACAGCGCTCGAGCATTTCCTTGACCGTGCGCGGTGCGCGAGGGGCTTCGCCCTTGTGGGATTTATGCGCCTTGGGGAAACGCGCCGGCTTCGGTTCGAAGTTGGCCAGGGCGTACACGTAGGCTTCGACCTGGCTGGCACTGCCAAGAAATGTGCTTTGCGGCCGGGTGAACATCGGCATCGCCGCTTGCGGCACCGCGTCCAGGCCCTTGCGGCGAATCGCCGACAAGGCCAGCGCCGCGCCACGGGTCACGGCGTTGTGCCGGCGTGCTTCTTCCCGCAACGGCAGCAGCAGTTCCCGGGCGTGACGCAAGGTCAGTTGGGCGCTGGTCTGCATTTCGAGGATGCGCGCGTGGGTGCGCAGCAGCATGTCGTCATCCACCAGGTGGCCGAGGCGCTGCTGCTCGGTAAGCATGCGCAACAGTACGTTTTCCACCTTGCGCACGCCCTGTTCGAAGGCGCCGTCGGCGTTCACCAGTTGAATCATCGGCTCGACGTATTCGTCCCAGGTCGCCAGTACTTCGGCGTAGCGCTGGCGCAACGGGATCTGCCGGTCACTGGTCTTGGCGCGATCGGCCACGGCAGCGAGGGCCTGTTCATCGTTGGCGAGTTTTTTCAGCACGTCGCGCACGCGCATGTCCAGCAGGCGCAGTTGGCGCGCCAGGTCATGGCCGTCGCGGATGTCGAAGGCGTCCTGGATATAACCCGCCAGGCGCTCAAGGTGGCGCAGGTAGGCTTCGATTTCCAGGCACAGGCCTAGCCGGTGCTCCTTGCGAAGATACGCCAGGAAGTCGTGGATCTGTGCGTTGAGCTCGAAACGGTTCGGGCTCTTGGCGACAGGCACCAGGATATCCAGGCGAATCCACACGTCCAGCAGGCTGGTGATGTCCTGTGGCGTGCTGTCCAGTTGTTGGGCGGCCAGCTGGGCGCGCAGTTCGCTGAGGCTCAGGGTGCCTTGGTCGAAGTGTTCGCACAGTGGCTCAAGCAGGGCCCAGTGTTCGGCGAGGGCGCGCAAGACGCGCTTGGGTTCGATCATCGGAATGGCCGGCTGGTTAGCGATTAAAAGCAGCGATTGTACTGCATCGGTGCCTGGATTTATCCACAGCCGGTCGTGAGGCGCTCACCGGAACGATCAACTGCGGGCGATCTTCGTCGAAGGGCGGTAGAATCCCTGTTCTTTAGTTATCCACAAGTGGCCGACCTTTGCTTATCGAGTCCCGACGTCGCGCTTACTTGACCGCCATGCAGGTGGTCAACTGGCTGCCGCGCACTGAATTACCGTTCGCCGCCCCTTCGCGGCCCGAGCTGCTGGAGGCCCCGGAACCGTTCGAGGCTTTCGAGCCTTCGGGTGAGGAGGCGGCTGCGCCGGTGCCGCTGGTCAAGCCTGTGGCAGAAACCCCGGTGGTCCGGCCAAAGGTCGAAGTGCCGCGCCCGTCGCCGGTGGCCAAGCCGGTCGTCGCCGAAGAGGCGCCTGCCGTGGTCAAGGCTCCGGTCGTACCGCCGCCACGCTTTGCCCTGCAACTGCTGCGGGCCGGGCGATGCCTGCTGCTGGTGGAGTTACCCACAGGCGAGCGCTTCCAGGCCCGCGACCCGGCCTATCTGCTGCTCAAGGACATGTTGCGCGCCGCCGGCCTGCCCGACAGTCCGCAAATCGTTGGCGAGCCGGTGCGCTGGCCGCTGCTGGCCCGGGGCACCATGGACCAGGGCCCGGAAGCTGCACGGGATTTTGTGCAAGGTTTTGTCTCGGCGCGCCTGGAAGACGAACCCTGCGTGTGCCTGTGGCTGATCGGCCTGCCCGCCGTGCGTTTTGCCGGCGAAGCGAATGCCGAGGCCTGGTACCGCGAACTGCAGGTCGAAGGCCTGGGCTCCGTTTGGGCCCTGCCGGGCCTGGAACTATTAATGGAAGAGCCACAGCGTAAGGCTGATGTCTGGCAAGCCATGCGCCGGCTGATGGCGCGCTGGAAAAGTACCGATGAGTGAAGCTTTATCCTTCCGCCCGATGACCGAGGCGGACCTCGACGCTGTACTGAAGATCGAATACGCAGCGTTCAGCCACCCCTGGACCCGCGGGATTTTTCTCGACGGGCTGGGCAAGTACCAGATCTGGCTGATGTTTGAAGGTGAGCAGCAGGTGGGCCACGGGGTGGTGCAGATCATCCTCGATGAAGCGCATTTGCTGAACATCACCGTCAAGCCGGAAAACCAGGGCCGTGGCCTGGGCTTGAGCTTGCTGGAGCACCTGATGTCCCGGGCCTACGAGGCCAAGGCGCGGGAATGTTTCCTGGAAGTGCGCGACAGCAACACCGGCGCGTTCCGGCTGTACGAGCGTTATGGTTTCAACGAAATTGGCCGTCGGCGGGATTATTACCCCGCCGTCGGTGGCCGCGAAGATGCGGTCGTGATGGCCTGCACCCTGGTCGACTAAACACAGGGCCCAATGTGGGAGCGGGCTTGGTGGGAGCGAGCAAGCCCGCTCCCACATTCAGTTCGGCAGGGTGTCAGCGGTTGCCGTCTACTGGATCGATATCGGCCAACTCGGCCTCATCCAGGCCATTGCCGCCGCCGATCTCGTCTTCATCGACGATACTCAAATCGTAATCCGCCGGATGGTCTTCACCTGCTTCCTGCGCATCCCGCGCGCCATCCTCATGGATCAGCGTTTCCGGGCTCATGTCATCATCGGTTGAGTCATGATCGTCAGTGGAAGCACCGGTCATCCCGGCTTCGCGCACCCGTTCGTCGGGCATCAGGTGCTCACGCTCCCGAGGCGGAATCTCGTCGCCGATTTCCGCAGTCGGTTCCTCCTTGTCAAAATCCAGCTCGCGCATTTCGCCCATGCGATCTTCGTTGTCATCAATCGGTTCCGGCTGTGTAGCGCCGTAGGGACGTCGTGATTCAGTCATGGCGATTCCTCATACTGTGGGGCTTATAGTGTGTGGACAGGCATGGCTCCCCAAGATTCAAGAAATTGCCGCCGGCTATCTTTATTGTTGGCGTGACCCGGACGGGCGGTCGAGTGTCAAAACTGCGCATCATTCCTGAGGCTTTCCCTGATGAACGAACTACAAGACTTGCTTGATAACAACGAACGCTGGGCGGATGCGATCAAACAGGAAGATCCCGAATTCTTCGCCAAGCTCGCCCGCCAGCAAACCCCGGAATACCTGTGGATCGGCTGTTCCGACGCCCGCGTGCCGGCCAACGAGATCGTCGGCATGCTGCCTGGCGACCTGTTTGTGCACCGCAACGTGGCCAACGTGGTATTGCACACCGACCTCAATTGCCTGTCGGTGATCCAGTACGCAGTCGACGTGCTCAAGGTCAAACACATCCTGGTGACCGGCCACTATGGCTGCGGTGGCGTACGCGCCTCGATGCAGGACAACCAGTTGGGCCTGATCGACGGCTGGCTGCGCACCATCCGTGACCTGTACTACGAAAACCGCGACGTGCTGGCCCAGTTGCCCACGGAAGAGGAACGCGTAGACCGCCTGTGCGAACTGAACGTGATCCAGCAGGTGGCCAACGTCGGCCACACCAGCATCGTGCAGAACGCTTGGCACCGCGGGCAGAGCCTGTCGGTTCATGGCTGCATTTACGGGATCAAGGACGGCCGCTGGAAAAGCCTGAACACCACCATCAGTGGCTTCGAGCAACTGCCGCCGCAATACCGCCTGCGCCCGCTGGGTGCGGTCTAAGGGCTTTTGCGTTCGCGCCACTGCTCCATGAATTGCTGACCCTCGGGATTCAACGGCTCCTTCATGCCGGTGATCCAGCCCCGACAGTTGAGCTCGCCGCACTGGCAGCGAAACTGTCGGAACAATACGTCCTCGGTGTGGGCGTAATCCATGGTCAGCAGGGCGCCAGCGGGAATGGGCTGAACGGACCACAGTTCCAGGTACGTCATGTCGAGAAACGCGTTCGGGTTGCACGAGTGCGAAAGCAAACCGCTGAACCACGGGTCGTACAAGTGGATACGCGAGGACATCTGCACCGTATGCAGGCGCCGCTCATTCAATGCGTAGCCGGACACCCTGGCGATACACAGGCGGCTGTCAAAGGCGACGCGGGTCTTGATTCCGTCGCCTGAACCGTCTCGGGTACGCACCACTTCATAGTCGCGAGCGCGGGGGTAGCCGTGTTCGGCGAGGGCGGTCGCGAACGGGTAAAGACACTTGCTCACAGCGGTTTTAGCCTTGTCCATGGCTTGAGTTTTCATGACTCTCCAGGAGGGGCTGCATCGACCTGCCGGTGGTGTCTTGACTGCCAGTCTTGCAGCGGATGGGCGCGGCTCAAGACTCGCTTAAGTGGGAACCAATTTCTACTGTCAAATCTGACAGTAGAAATTGGCTATCTTTTATGTAGGAAAACGCCCTTCTTGCAGCCTGCTTCAGAGCGCCGGTGCTTCAATCGCCGGTTCTGGCACGGCGCTTTTCAATTGCCTCAGCTGGGTCTTGATCGCCGGCTGGGCACACTTGGCGTTCGCTTGATCGGGCGTCAGCTCGCGGATAGAGGTGTAGAACAGTTCGCAGGTCTGCTCCTTGCGCGTTACCTGCCAGGTGTTCATGCAGCCTTTGAGCTGCACATTCGGATCGCTGGCGGGCTTCTGGCCCATCGAGGCCTGCCAGCAGGCGGCGCTCAAGTCCTGGCCCATCACCTTCAAACCGGCCTCGTCGGCCTTTTGCTCGTCACCGTCATAGGTGTCGGGGTTGGCGGCATACCAGATGTAGCTCGGGTGATTGGCGCCCAGTACGGCGACCTGGCTCCCGACGGCCGGGCTGATTTGCGCCAGGCCCAGTACGGCAACGGTTTGCCCGTATTGCTGCTTGATCCAGCTGCGCACCGGCGCGCCGAAGGCCACCATCGGCAACGCGCCGCCCGCGTGCTGGCTCAGCTCCTTGACCATCCGGGTCTGGTAGTCGGTGAAGTAACCGTAGACGCCTTCCAGGTCCTTGCCCGCCGTGGCAGGGGCGGCGATCGGGGCGATGTCGATGATGGTCTGGTATTCCGGCGTCTGGGTCGCCGGGATGCCGTTGGCCGTGAGCAAGGTCGCCCAGCGGTCGGTGGTGGCCGACTCCAGGTAGTCCTGGAAGTGGGTCAGGGAATAATCCGGCGGGAAGTGCAGCAGCTCGATGCTCTTGCGGTTTTCCAGGGCCATGCCCAGCGGCAGGAACAGGTACCAGTTGAACTGCCACTTGCCATCGCCATTGAGTTTGCTGGCGCCCTGGTAAGCCAGGTCGGCGGTATCGAGCAAGGTGGTCAACGGCTGGCCATAACCGTCTGGCACACCGCTGAACGTGGCCAGCACCTGGTCATGCTCGGTTTTGACGCTGACTTTGCCCCGGCTGTAACCGTCGCGTTGCAGGCTCTGGTTCAGGTAGTGCTCGACGGTCTGTTCCAGCGTCCAGGGACGAAAACAGATGACGCTGCAATTGTTCGGGTACGCGAACAACTGGGTGACCCGTTGCGGGGTACCCAGCGGTACGGTGATATCAGCCTGTACGACCGCACTCAAGGTCAGTGCGGCCAGGGTGAAGGACAACCTGGAGAGTTTGAACATGGATGGTTCCCTGTCAGCGAAAGCCCGTCTGCGCGGGGTGAATGCCCACCCTCACACAGTAGCGGTTGACCGGGAAAAGCGCGTAGAAAAACTGCGCGCTTGTCGCTTTTAAGCAAATGCGTCTACACCGGGAAGTGCAGGGCGTTGCTCAAATCCCCCATGGGCTTTTGGCCGCGCGCGGTCATGGCGTCGTCACGCTGCTTGAGCCCGTCGAGGGTTTCCAGCTGGAACACCCGGGTGATCAGACGCAGGATCGACGCGGTGTCGTAGACGGTATGGTCCACCGTGCCCTTGCGCGCGAACGGCGAGACCACCAGTGCCGGAATCCGCGTGCCCGGGCCCCAACGATCGCCTTTTGGCGGTGCAACGTGGTCCCACCAGCCGCCGTTTTCATCGACGGTGACGATCACCACCATGTTCTTCCACTGCGGGCTTTCCTGCAGCACCTTCAAGGCGCGGGTGATATGCCGGTCGCCCGAAGCGACGTCGGCGTAACCGGCGTGCATATTCAGGTTGCCCTGGGGTTTGTAGAAGGTCACCGCAGGCAGCTTGCCGGCCTGGGCATCGGCGAAGAACTTGTTGGTGCTGGCGTCATCCCCCAGGCCGCCATCGCGCAGGCGTTTATTGCGCTCAGCCGGGTTTTCCGGGCCTTGCTGCTTGAAGTAGTTGAAGGGCTGGTGGTGGTACTGGAAGTTCGGAATCTTCGGAATGCCGCCCGAGTCCTTGAACTGATCCAGCGTTGCTTGCCACGCACCGGCGTACCAGGCCCAGTCGACGTTCTTTTTCGACAGTTTGTCGCCGATGTGCTCGTGGGTTTGTGGCACCAGCACGTTAGGCAAGTCGGGCTTGGAGTAATCCGGGCGCTCGGGGTCGCGAATCCAGGTCGGCCAGTAAGGCGGGGCCAGGGTGTTCACGCCGAAACCGTCCGGGGTCAGTGCGCTGGGGCCGAATTGCGGCGGGCCGGTCATGGCGCTGGCCGGGGACTTGTCCAGAGGCTTGAGGCGCGGGTCGGTCGGGTCGTCGCTTTGCAGCGTGGCGATCTGTGCCTTGGCCACCGATTGCGCAGCGTTTGGGTACACCGGCGGGGTGGCACTGATCAGGTATTGGTGGTTGAGGAACGAGCCGCCAAACGCGCCCTGGAAGAAGTTATCGCAGAGCACAAACTCCTTCGCCACGTCCCACAAGCGCAGGGCGTAACGGCTCTGGGCGTAATGGCCCATCAGCAGGCCGCCGGAGTCGCCCCAGGCGACGAACGCATCGTTTTTACCGCCATTGATCTGCATTTGGTTCTGATAGAACACGTGCCACAAATCCCGGGTCACCAGGCTCAGGGGCTGGTCTTCGCCATTCGGGCCTTTGAGGGCGAACGGAGCGTTGGGCAGGTTTTCCTGGTATTGCACTTCGCTGGGGTACGTGACGCCATCCACGGTCTGCGGGCCAACTTGCAACACGCCGCCCCATGTCGGGGGCAGGGTGCTCAGCAGGCTGCCGTCGCGGTCGCGCTGCTGATAGTCCGCAGGGGCGAGGGCCGACAATGGTTTCTCGACCCCGGGGAAATCCGCAAACAGGTTGTTGAAGCTGCGGTTTTCGGCGTAGATCACCACCACGGTTTTAACCTGTTCGTGCAAGGCCTTGTCCAGCTCTTGCGGCGTCAGCGGGCGATCCACCGGCTTGCCGGGTGCCTCGCTGGTATTGCCGCAGGCACTCAGGGTCGCACCCACGCCCAGCACGGCCGCGCCTCCCAGGAAGCGCCGCCGGCTGGTGTCGACTGGCGGTTTGGCTTCAATGTCTTGGGAAGGGCGGTCTTTGTGCTCGTCGCTCATTGCGGGGAGTCCATGCAGGTTAGTTGTTGCAATATGTTTCGCCGGAACGGTAGCAATGGAATGTGACGGAACGAAGACAGCGGTGTGATCATGTGGGCATGCTTCCTGATCCCAAGCACTGCTAGACTGGCCCGATATTGCATACCGCAGAGGTGCCCCATGAAACCTTCAACTGCCCTGGATCTCAAGAGGGCTGCCGTGCGTGAAGTAGTAGGACGTTTCCATACCTCCAACCCAAGGGTGTTTGGGTCCGTTTTGTTGGGGACTGATAAAGACGGCAGTGATCTCGATTTACTGGTTGATGCGCTACCGGGAGCGACCCTTTTTGACCTTGGTGGGCTGCAGGTGGAGTTGGAAGACTTGCTCGGGGTAAACGTCGATTTGCTGACGCCTGGCGATCTGCCTCTGAAGTTTCGTGCTCAAGTCTTGGCTGAGGCCCGGCCCGTATGATCTCAAATCGGATTGGCGACTACCTGGAGCACATGCGCCAGGCATCGTCCGACGCGATCACCTTTGTCGAAGGGGTGAGCAACCTGAGTTTTTTGAAGACAAGCGTACCCAACAAGCCGTGATCATGAGTTTGATCATCATCGGCGAAGCGTCGACCAAAATAATGGATCAACATCCAGAGTTTGCAGCCGCCCAACCGCAGGTGCCTTGACGCAGTATGCGCGGGATGCGCAACCGGATTGCCCATGGTTACTTCGACATAAATCTTGAAGTGGTATGGGACACGGTTCAGCACGCGCTACCTGAGCTGCTGAACAACCTGCCAGCCGCACCCGCCTGAAGAGCGGGTGCAGCTTCAGATAATTAAGGCATCACCGGCGGCAAATATTTAAGCGTCGTGCCCAACGCCCACAGCAGGAACAACACCAGCGGCGTATGCACCAGCAGCTGCACAAACGAAAAACCGATCAAGTCCCGCGCCTTCAACCCCAGCACGCCCAGCAGCGGCAGCATATAGAACGGGTTGATCAGGTTCGGCAGCGCTTCGGCGGCGTTGTAGATCTGCACCGCCCAGCCCAGGTGATATTCCAGGTCGTTGGCGACCTGCATCACGTACGGCGCCTCGATGATCCACTTGCCGCCGCCCGACGGGATAAAGAAGCCCAGCACCGCCGAGTACACGCCCATCAACAGCGCGTAGGTGTCGTGGGACGCGATCGAGGTGAAGAAGGTCGAGATGTGGTGCGCCAGGGTCGCGCCGTCACTGCCTTTCACCACGGTCATCAGCGCGGCAATCGAGCCATATAGCGGGAACTGGATCAGCACCCCGGTGGTGGTGGGTACCGCACGGGCCACCGCATCGAGAAAACTGCGCGGACGCCAGTGCAGTAGGGCACCGACCATCAGGAACAGGAAGTTATAGGTGTTCAGCCCTGAGATCGCGCTGATCGCCGGCTTGGTCGAGAATTCATGGAACAACCAACCGGCGGCCAGCAACGCCAGCAGGATGGTCAGCAACGGGCTGTGCTCCAGCCACTCGCCCGGACGGGTCGGCGGTTGCGGCTTGGGCATGTTGAAGGCCGGGTCGATACCGCAAGCCTTGGCGTCACGGGCGGAGTTCGGCCCGGGCGCGGTGGCGTAGGCGATGATCAGCGACACCACGATCAGCGCCAGCAACAGCACGCCGGACTGCCACAGAAAGATGGTGTCGGTGAACGGGATCATCCCGGTGATCGACAGGATCGACGGCGGCAAACTGGCCGGGTTGGCCTGCAACTGCGCCGCCGACGACGACAGCCCCAGCGCCCAAACGGCACCCAGGCCGAGGTAGGCCGCAGCACCGGCCGCGCGGTAATCCATGCGCAAATCCGTACGCCGGGCCAGCGCACGCACCAGCAAACCACCGAACACCAGGGACAGGCCCCAGTTGAGCAACGAGGCGACCATCGAAATCAGCGCCACCCAGGCCACGGCAGAACGGCCGTTCTTCGGGATGCGCGCCAGGCGGTCGATCAACTTTACGGCGGGCGGGGAGCTGGCGACCACGTAACCGCCAATCACCACAAAGGCCATTTGCATGGTGAACGGGATCAAACTCCAGAAACCGTCACCAAACGCCTTGGCGGCCTCGGTCGGCGCGGCGCCCATGCCCAGGGTCGCCACGGCGACAATGATCACGGCGAGGGCGGCAAACACCCAGGAGTCAGGGAACCAGCGCTCGGCGAAGTTTGAACAACGCAGGGCGAATCGGGCGTAGCGGCTGTCTTCGATAGCATCGGCCACGTTCAGTACCTCTATTTGTATTTATTATGGGGGCGGCAGTTTTGCTGCATGTTCCTCTACGGCTATTCATTTGGGAATGTAGTTATCTTCATTGATCAATGAGTAAAGCAAATATATCCGGCGAGATTGCCATCACCGGGCTCAGCTCATAACCTGCAGTCCATTTCGTTTGCCTGCCGAGCTTTTCCATGACTGCCACCTCTTATCCACAGGCGCAGCGTTTCTCCCGCTCCGACTACAAAACCCTGGGCCTGGCCGCCCTGGGCGGGGCCCTGGAAATCTACGACTTCATCATCTTCGTATTTTTCGCGCTCACCCTCAGCCAGCTGTTTTTCCCGCCGGAAATGCCCGAGTGGCTGCGCCTGCTGCAAAGCTTCGGCATCTTCGTCACGGGCTACCTGGCACGCCCGCTGGGCGGAATCCTGATGGCGCACTTCGCCGATCACCTGGGGCGCAAACGGGTGTTCAGCCTGAGCATCCTGATGATGGCGCTGCCGTGCCTGCTGATCGGCATCATGCCCACCTACGCACAAATCGGTTATTTCGCACCGTTGATCCTGCTGGCGCTGCGCATCCTCCAGGGTGCGGCAGTGGGCGGGGAAGTGCCCAGCGCCTGGGTGTTTGTCGCCGAACACGCTCCGGACAACCATCGTGGTTATGCCCTGGGCTTCCTCCAGGCCGGGCTGACCTTCGGCTACCTGCTCGGCGCGCTGACGGCGACGCTGCTGGCGCAAGTCTTCACCCCGGCCGAAATCCTCGACTACGCCTGGCGCTTCCCGTTCCTGCTCGGCGGCGTGTTCGGCGTGATCGGTGTCTGGCTGCGGCGCTGGCTCAGCGAAACCCCGGTGTTCCTGCAAATGCAGGCCCGTCGCCAGGCCGGCGCCGAACTGCCGCTGCGTACCGTCCTGCGGGAACATCGCAGCGCGCTGCTGCCGGCGATGATCCTCACCTGCGTGCTCACCTCGGCCGTCGTCGTACTGGTGGTGATCACCCCGACCATGATGCAGAAAACCTTCGGCATGAGCCCCAGCCACACCTTCGCCCTGAGCGCGTTGGGCATCGTGTTCCTGAATATCGGTTGCGTGTTGGCCGGGCTCCTGGTGGACCGCATCGGCGCCTGGCGTGCGGTGTTGGTCTATAGCCTGCTGCTGCCGGTGGGGATTGCCGTGCTCTATGCGAGCCTGATTGCCGGTGGCGTGTGGCTGGGCGCAGCGTATGCAATTGCCGGCTTGAGTTGCGGGGTGGTGGGCGCGGTGCCGTCGGTGATGGTCAACCTGTTCCCGGCGCAGGTGCGGGTGTCGGGGATTTCCTTCACCTACAACATTGCCTATGCGCTGTGGGCGAGTACCACGCCGCTGATGTTGATCGCGTTGATGCCGACCAGCCCGTGGATCTGCGTGGGGTATTGCGTGGCGATGGGCGCGGTGGGCGCAGTGAGTGCGGCGCATTTTGGCAAGCGCCAACCTACCTGATCGTTCCCACGCTCTGCGTGGGAACGACTCCCTGGACGCTCCGCGTCCGCTTGTGTGACGCGGAGCGTCACGGATGCATTCCCACGCGGAGCGTGGGAACGATCATTACGTCAGGAAGTGCCACATCAGCAATGTGCCCACCAGGCCCACCACCGACACAATGGTCTGCAACACCGACCACACCCAGATCGTCTGCTTCAGTTGCAAGCCGAAGTATTCGCGCACCATCCAGAAGCCGGCATCGTTGACGTGGCAGAAGAACACCGAGCCGGCACCAATCGCCAGGGCGACCAGTGAGCTTTGCGTCGCCGCCAATCCCGCCATCATCGGCGCGAGGATGCCCGCCGTTGTCGTGGTGGCGACGGTCGCCGACCCCGTGGCCTGACGCAGCGCCACCGCAATCAACCAGGCCAGCAACAGATACGGCATGTGCGCGCCTTCGGCCACCTTGCTGATGGTCTGGCTCACGCCGGCATCCAGCAGGGTTTGCTTCAACCCGCCACCGGCGCCGATGGTCAGCAGCAGCACCGCGATCGGCGCCAGCGCCTTGCGCAGGGTGTTGCCGACATCGGCCCGCGGCATGCCGCTGGCCCAGCCCAGGCAAATCACCGCGGCAATCACCGCCAGGCCCAGCGCGATCAACGGCTCACCGAGGAACTTCAAGGTCAGTGCCACCGGGCTTTCCGGCGACATGGCAACCTTGGCCAGGGTGCTGCCGAGCATCAGGATCACCGGCAACAGGATGATCAGCAGCGACACACCAAAACTCGGCTGGCGCGGCGCCTTGGGCGGAGCACTGAACAGCGCGCCAATGTCGGCCGGCTCATCCACGTGCATGCGCTTGGACAGCCAGTTGCCGTACAACGGGCCGGCCAGAATCACGGCCGGCACTGCCAGGCAAAAGCCCAGCAACATGGTCAGGCCCAGGTCGGCGTGCAACGCGCTGACCGCAATCAGCGGCCCCGGATGCGGTGGCATCAAGGCGTGCAGGGTGGTCATCCCCGCCAGCGCCGGAATTGCGATTTTCAGCAGCGGCTGGTTCGAACGCTTGGCCATCACGAAGATGATCGGCACCATCATCACCAGGCCCACTTCGAAGAACAGCGGCAGGCCAATCACCATCGCCACCAGCGCCATCACCCACGGCAATGACTTGCCTTTACCCAACCCCAGCAGGGTGGTGGCGATACGGTCGGCAGCCCCGGATTCGGCCATCAACGCGCCGAGCATCGAGCCCAGGGCAATGATGATCCCGGCTTCACCGAGAATCGCCCCGGCGCCTTTGCTGAAGGCCTTGGCCACTTCTTCCGGCGGCAAGCCCGCGCCGACACCGGCGATAAACGTACCGATCAGGATCGACAGGAAGGGCGGCAGCTTGGTCGCGCTGATCAACACAATGATGCTGGCGATGGCCAGTAATACGCAGAACATGAGGCGGGTGTCGTGAACCATCCACGCGGCAGTCGATAACTCCAAAACGGGACTCCTTATCGAACAGGTTGGCTAATGTGTTTCTTTTTGTTTCCTGCTCGAAAAGCATACCTGATACAACGGTTCCAGAGCGTTCATGTTCAATTTTGGTGCGCATGGCTTAACGCCCAGCTGACGGCGAGATGACAATTTTGCAACTCGTGCCGGTGGTTTTGGCCTATAGCTCTATGATCAACCGGACGACCACCCACGAGGATATTTCATGAGCGCAGGACACAGCCACGCCCAGGTACGCGCCGGCCACGAACGGCTGTTATGGATCGCATTGGCACTGACCGGCAGCTTTATGATCGCCGAGGTGATCGGCGCCTTTATCACCGGCAGCCTGGCGCTGTTGTCCGATGCCGCGCACATGATGACCGACGCCCTGGCGCTAGGGATTTCCCTGGTGGCGATCCAGGTCGCCAAGCGCGCCGCCGACCGCAAGCGCACCTTCGGCTATGCGCGTTTCGAGATCCTGGCGGCAGCGTTTAATGCGCTGCTGCTGTTCGGCGTTGCGTTCTACATCCTGTATGAGGCGTATCAACGCTTGCAGGCGCCCGCCGAGATCCAGTCCACCGGCATGCTGGTGATCGCGGTGCTGGGGCTGATCGTCAACCTGATTTCCATGCGATTGCTGAGTGCGGCCAGCGGCGAAAGCCTGAATGTGAAGGGCGCTTACCTGGAGGTCTGGAGCGACATGCTCGGCTCCATCGGCGTGATCATCGCGGCGCTGGTGATCATGTACACCGGCTGGGGCTGGGTGGATTCGGTGGTGGCGGCGGCGATTGGCTTCTGGGTATTGCCCCGCACCTGGACGCTGCTCAAGGAAAGCATGAACGTGCTGCTGCAAGGTGTGCCGGATGGCATCGATATCGACAAGGTGGAACAGGCAATTCGCGGCGTTCCCGGGGTCAAGGACGTGCACGACCTGCATATCTGGGCCCTCACCAGCGGCAAGAACGTGCTGAGCACTCACTTGGTGGCGGATTCTGCTCAAGGCAGCGAGCAACAGATCCTCAGCCAGGTGACGGAGTTACTGCATGAACAATTCGATATTTCCCACGCCACGATCCAGATCGAGGGCGAAGGTTTTCAGCATGACGAGCACGACGAGGTGCACGCCTGACCGTCACTCACGGTCTTCCAGCACATAACCCACGCCGCGCAAGGTATGGATCAACTTGCGCTCGAACGGGTCGTCGATCTTCGCCCGCAGGCGGCGGATCGACACTTCCACCACATTGGTGTCGCAATCAAAGTTCATGTCCCAAACGAACGAGATAATTTGCGTGCGCGACAGCACCACGCCGCTCTGGCGCATCAGCAGGTGCAGCAGGGCGAACTCCTTGGTGGTCAGGTCGATGCGCTGCAAACCGCGAAACGCCCGGTGGCGGCCCTGATCCAATTCCAGGTCGGCCACCCGCAACACATCCGGCACCGGCGAATGCACGCTGCGGCGCATCAAGGTGCGCACCCGCGCGAGTAATTCGGGGAACTCAAACGGCTTGACCAGGTAATCATCGGCGCCCAGGTCCAGGCCCTTGATCCGGTCGGCGAGGCGGCCCTGGGCGGTCAGCATCATGATGCGGGTGCTGCTGTTCTGGCGGATGCGTTGCAGCACGTCCCAGCCATCCATCAACGGCAAATTCACGTCGAGCATCACCAGGTCGTAGGCGTGCTGGCGAGACAAATGCAGGCCGTCGGCGCCGGTGGCGGCACAGTCGACGATATAGCCACTTTCGCTCAATCCCTGATGTAGATAATCGGCGGTTTTAGGTTCGTCTTCGATAACCAGAATACGCATGTCGAGGATCCCGCTGGGCAGTGGAAAAGTTGCCCTGAGCTTAAAGCAAAAGCCCGCGCCAGAGCCGTTGCTAACGGATTTGTAATGTTCTGGCCACTCCTCTGATAAGTACCGAAAGTTACATTGCCCACCTGTTAATTCATGGGCATGGAACTCTTGTTATGCCAACTTTTGTCCGCACGTTTATCGGCGCTTCGGTGCTGTTGCTGATGACGGTCCAGGGCGCAAACGCGCAAACCCTGACCCTCGAATCGGCCCTGCAAACCGCCTTCGCCAACAACCCCGACATGGCCGCTGCGCAGTGGGAAATCGACATCGCCCAAGGCGGTCGCCAGCAGGCCGGTTTGATTCCGAATCCGGTGGCCTCCTGGGATGCCGAAGACACCCGCCGCAACTCGCGCACCACCACCGTAAAACTGAGCCAAACCCTGGAACTGGGTGGCAAGCGCGGCGCCCGGATTGATGTCGCCACCCGTGCCCAGGAGGCGGCCGCACTCACCCTGGAACAGCGTCGCAACGGGCTGCGTGCGGAGGTCATCGACGGTTACTACGGCGCACTTCGCGCCCAGGAACGCCTCGACCTGGCCCAGCGCTCATTGGCATTGGCCGAGCGCGGCCTGGTGGTGGCCAATGGTCGCGTCACCGCCGGCAAAACGTCCCCGGTGGAAGCCACCCGGGCCCAGGTGCAACTCTCGGAAATCCGCCTGGAATTCAACCGCGCGCAGATGGGCCTGACCGATGCCTACCGGCGTCTCGCCGCCAGTACTGGCGCGGCCAGCACCGATTTCCAGGCCGTCGCCACCCAAGCCCAGGCCGCCCCGGCATTACCGTCGCCCGCGCAGCTGCTGGCGCGCCTGGAACAGACCGCCGAACTGCGCCTGGCCGAACTGCAAATCGTCCAGGGCGAAGCGGCCCTGGGCCTGGAAAAAGCCCAGCGCATTCCCGACCTCGACGTGTCCATCGGCAGCCAATACGACGCCAGCGTGCGCGAGCGGGTCAACGTGGTGGGCGTGTCGATGCCGATCCCGCTGTTCAACCGCAACCAGGGCAACGTGCTGGCCGCGAGTCGCCGTGCCGACCAGGCCCGCGACCTGCGCAACGCTACCGAACTGCGCCTGCGCACCGAAACCCGCCAGGCCCTGGACCTTTGGCAAACCGCGAATACCGAAGTGCGCTCGTTCAACCAACAGATCCTGCCCGCCGCCCAAAGCGCGGTGGACAGCGCCACCCGCGGTTTCGAGATGGGCAAGTTCAACTTCCTCGACGTACTCGACGCCCAGCGCACCTTGATTGCGGCCCGCACCCAATACCTCGCGGCGACCGCCCAGGCCACCGAAGCCTGGGTGCGCATCGAACGGATTTACGGCGACCTCGCCCGGTTTTGATTTTTTCAGGAGCGTTCCATGAACAACAAACACAGGATGGCGCTGGCCGTTGCGCTGATGCTGGCGTGGCCGGCCATCAGCGGTGCGGCAGAGGCGGAAGAAGAAGGCAAGATCGAGCTGACCGAACAGCAGGTCCAGGCCGCCGGTATTCAACTGGCCCCGGCGCAATCCCGGCAGATCAGCACTGTGCTTTCGCTGCCGGGCGAGGTGCGTTTCGACGAAGACCGCACCTCCCACATCGTGCCGCGTGCTGCCGGCGTGGTGGAGTCGGTGAAGGTCAACCTCGGCCAATCGGTGAAGAAGGGCGAGCTGCTCGCGGTGATCGCCAGCCAGCAGATTTCCGATCAGCGCAGTGAACTGGCGGCCAGTGAGCGCCGGGTGGTACTGGCCCGCACCACCTTCCAGCGCGAGCGCCAGTTGTGGCAGGACAGGATCTCCGCCGAACAGGATTACCTGCTGGCGCGCCAGGCGCTGCAAGAGGCCGAAATCGCCCTGAACAATGCCCGGCAAAAGATGAACGCCCTGAGCGGCAGCGCCGTATTGGTCGGCGGCAATCGCTACGAACTGCGGGCGCCGTTCGACGGCGTAGTAGTGGAAAAACACCTGGGTGTCGGCGAAGTGGTGAGCGAGACCAGCAACGCCTTCACCCTGTCGGACCTGTCCCAGGTGTGGGTCACCTTCGGCGTGTTCCCCAAGGATTTGAACAAGGTCCGGGTCGGCAAACCGGTGAAGGTCACGTCCTCGGAAATGGGCACCGAAGTACTCGGCACCGTGGCCTATGTCGGCAACTTGCTGGGGGAGCAGACCCGCACGGCCACCGTGCGCGTCACGGTGCCGAACCCCGACGCTTCGTGGCGTCCAGGGCTGTTCGTTTCCGTGCAGGTCGCCACCGACACCTACCCGGCCAAGGTCACCGTCCCCCAGGAAGCGATCCAGACCGTCGAGGACAAACCCTCGGTGTTCGTGCGCACCAGCGACGGCTTCATGACCCGGCATATCGAACTGGGCGTCAGCGAAAACGGTTTCGTCGAAGTGCGCCAGGGCCTCGACGCCGGCGCGCAGGTGGCCACCGTCGGCAGCTTCATCCTCAAGTCCGAGTTGGGCAAGGCCTCGGCCGAGCACGCCCATTGATCCTGCGAGTGATTTCCCATGTTTGAGCGCCTTATCCAATTCGCCATCGAGCAGCGCATCATCGTGCTGCTGGCGGTGCTGTTGATGGCCGGTGTCGGTATCGCCAGCTATCAGAAATTGCCCATCGACGCCGTGCCGGATATCACCAACGTCCAGGTGCAGATCAACTCGGCGGCGGCGGGTTTTTCGCCGCTGGAAACCGAGCAGCGCATCACCTTTCCCATCGAGACCGCCATGGCCGGGCTGCCGGGCTTGCAGCAGACCCGCTCGCTGTCGCGCTCGGGCTTGTCCCAGGTCACGGTGATTTTCAAGGACGGCACCGACCTGTTCTTCGCCCGCCAGCTGGTCAACGAACGCTTGCAGGTGGCTCGCGAGCAACTGCCCGATGGCATCGAAAGCATGATGGGGCCGATCTCCACCGGGCTCGGGGAAATCTTCCTGTGGACCGTGGAGGCGAAAGACGGCGCGCGCAAGGAGGACGGCTCAGCCTATACGCCGACCGACCTGCGGGTGATCCAGGACTGGATCATCAAGCCGCAACTGCGCAACGTGCCGGGGGTGGCCGAGATCAACACCATCGGCGGCTTTGCCAAGGAATACCAGATCGCCCCGGACCCCAAGCGCCTGGCGGCCTACAACCTGACCTTGGGCGACCTGGTCACGGCGCTGGAGCGCAACAACGCCAACGTCGGCGCCGGCTACATCGAGCGCAGCGGCGAGCAATTGCTGATCCGTGCGCCGGGGCAAGTCGCGTCCATCGACGACATTGCCAACATCGTCATCACCACTTCCGACGGTACGCCGATTCGGGTACGCAACGTCGCCCAGGTCGACATTGGCCGCGAGCTGCGTACCGGTGCCGCCACGGAAAATGGCCGCGAAGTGGTGCTGGGCACGGTGTTCATGTTGATCGGCGAAAACAGCCGCACGGTGTCCCAGGCGGTCGCGAAAAAACTCGAAGAGATCAACCGTTCGCTGCCTGAAGGTGTGGTGGCCGTCACCGTCTACGACCGCACCAACCTGGTGGAAAAAGCCATCAGCACCGTGAAGAAAAACCTCTTCGAAGGGGCGCTGCTGGTGGTGGCAGTGCTGTTCCTGTTCCTCGGCAATATCCGCGCTGCGCTGATCACCGCGATGGTGATTCCCCTGGCCATGTTGTTCACCTTTACCGGGATGTTTACCAACAAGGTCAGCGCCAACCTGATGAGCCTCGGCGCGCTGGATTTCGGGATTATCGTGGATGGCGCGGTGGTGATCGTCGAAAACGCCATCCGCCGCCTGGCCCACGCCCAGCAGCGCCACGGGCGATTGCTGACCCGCAGCGAGCGCCTGCATGAAGTGTTTGCGGCGGCCAAGGAAGCGCGGCGCGCGCTGATCTTCGGGCAACTGATCATCATGGTGGTGTACCTGCCGATCTTCGCCCTCACCGGGGTCGCCGGGAAGATGTTCCACCCGATGGCGTTCACCGTGGTGATCGCGCTGCTGGGGGCGATGATTCTGTCCGTGACCTTCGTGCCGGCGGCCATTGCGCTGTTCGTCACCGGCAAGGTCAAGGAAGAGGAAAACCTGGTGATGCGTAGCGCACGCCGTGTCTACGCGCCGGTGCTGGATTGGGTGATGGCGCGCCGGCCGCTGGTGTTCGGCCTGGCGGTGCTGGCCATCGTTGCGTCGGGCCTGGTGGCCAGTCGCATGGGCAGCGAATTTATCCCCAGCCTCAGCGAGGGTGATTTCGCTCAACAAGCGTTGCGGGTGCCGGGCACCAGCCTGACGCAGTCGGTACAGATGCAGCAGCAACTGGAAAAGACCTTGATGGCCGAGGTGCCGGAAATCGAGCGGGTATTCGCCCGCACCGGCACCGCGGAAATCGCCTCCGACCCGATGCCGCCGAACATCTCCGACAGCTACGTGATGCTCAAGCCCAAGGACCAGTGGCCCGACCCGAAGAAGTCCCGCGAGGCAATCATCGCCGACATCCAGCGCGCCAGTGCGATTGTGCCGGGCAGCGTGTATGAACTGTCGCAACCGATCCAGCTGCGCTTCAACGAACTGATTTCCGGCGTGCGCAGTGACGTGGCGGTGAAGGTGTTTGGTGACGACATGGCGGTGCTCAACAAGACCGCCGGGGAAATCGCCGAGACCTTGCAAACCCTCAAGGGCGCCTCGGAAGTGAAGGTGGAACAGACCTCCGGCCTGCCGGTGCTGACCATCAATATCGACCGCGACAAGGCCGCGCGTTTCGGCCTGAACGTGGGCGATGTGCAAGACACGATCGCCGTCGCCGTGGGTGGGCGCCAGGCCGGGACGATGTACGAAGGCGACCGGCGTTTTGACATGGTCGTGCGTTTGTCGGACGCGCTGCGCACCGATATCGAAGGCCTGTCGCGGCTGTTGATTCCGATCCCGGCGCTGGCGAATAACGCGGCGGGGCAGTTGGGTTTTATCGCGCTGTCGGAAGTCGCCAGCCTGGACCTGGTGCTCGGCCCCAACCAGATCAGCCGCGAAAACGGCAAGCGCCTGGTGATCGTCAGCGCCAACGTGCGTGGGCGCGATATCGGCTCGTTTGTCGAGGAAGCCGGGACGGCCATCGGCACCCAGGTGAAAATCCCCGCGGGCTACTGGACCAGCTGGGGCGGTCAGTTCGAGCAGTTGAAGGAAGCTTCCGAGCGCTTGCGCATCGTGGTGCCGGTGGCGTTGCTGCTGGTGTTCGGGTTGCTGTTCATGATGTTCAACAACCTCAAGGACGGGCTGCTGGTGTTCACCGGGATTCCCTTCGCGTTGACCGGCGGGATCATGGCGCTGTGGCTGCGGGACATTCCGTTGTCGATCTCGGCGGGCGTGGGTTTTATCGCGCTGTCGGGGGTGGCGGTGCTGAACGGGTTGGTGATGATTGCGTTCATTCGCAACCTGCGGGAAGAGGGGCGCTCATTGTCGGTGGCCATCAACGAAGGCGCCCTGACGCGCTTGCGCCCGGTGTTGATGACGGCGTTGGTGGCGTCGCTGGGGTTTATCCCCATGGCCCTGGCCACCGGCACCGGCGCCGAAGTGCAGCGCCCGTTGGCGACGGTGGTGATTGGCGGGATTATTTCGTCGACGCTGCTGACCCTGCTGGTATTGCCGGCGCTGTATCACTGGGCGCACCGGCGTGAAGAACAGGAAGACCGCCTGATGCCTGACCAATAACCTGTGGTGAGGGAGCAAGCTCCCTCACCACAATGGGTTATTGGCAGATAGCGTTGGTATGAAGGGGAAACACCAACCGAAACACAGTGAAATCTCCGGGCTCGCTGCTGACTTCTGCCCGGCCTTGATGCAGGGTCATGATCGACCGCACGATGGCCAGCCCCAGCCCGGTCCCCCCTTCGGAGCGGGCGCGGCTGCTGTCGACGCGGTAGAAACGCTCGAACAGGTTCGGCAGGTGGTGCGCTTCAATCCCCGGCCCCGGGTTGCCCACCGAGAGCGACACCTGCTGCCCGTGGGTTTCCACCTGCAACGACACCGTGGAAGCGTGTGGCGTATGACGGATGGCATTGGACAACAAGTTGGAAATCGCCCGCTGAATCATCAGGCGGTCGCCATGCACCGAGGCATCACCGTGAAGGCTCAGGCTCAGTTGCTTGTCTTCGGCACTCAACGCAAACAGTTCCATCACCCGGCGTGCTTCAGCGGCCAGGGACACGGGCGCAAACGAAACCCGCGCCGCCGGGTGGCTGACCTGTGCCAGGAACAGCATGTCGGAAACGATCCGCGCCAGCCGCTCCATTTCTTCGGTGCTGGATTCCAGCACCGCCTTGTACTCCTCGGGAGGTCGCTCCCGGGACAACGTCACCTGGGCCTTGCCCATCAAGTTGGTCAGTGGCGCGCGCAGTTCATGGGCCAGGTCATCGGAGAACTGCGACAGCTGCTGCACACCGCCATCCAGGCGCTGCAGCATGAAATTGATGCCCTGCGCCAACTCGCCCAACTCGTTGGGCAAGTTATCCACAGCCAGGCGGTGGGTCAGATCCTGTGTGGTGACCTTGGCCGCGACGCGGCTGAACTGTTGCAGCGGTGCGAGCCCGCGTTGCACCACCCACCACGCGCCAATGCCGATCAGCAGCAACAGCAGCGGCAGGGCGATCACCGTGGAACGCAGGTAAGCACTGAGCAATGCCTGATCGTCCCTGCGGTCCAGGGACAGCAGCACCCGCACGCGTTCGCCGCTGGACAGGCGCATCAGGCTGGAGGCGCTGAGCACCTGATTGCCGTTGCTGTCGTCCCAGTTCAGGTAACCGAGGGTCTGGCGTGGTGCGAAGTCGGTCAGCAACGGTTCCTGTGGCTTGGCACCGACGCTCAGCAGCACCGCTTCATCGGGTGCGGTGCCGACGATGGTCAGGTAGAAATTGTCATGCCCCATCACCAGGTCCATCAGCGAATGCGGGCGGGCTTTTATGTCGCGGGTGTCCAGGCCGAGGGCGAGGCTGTGCTGGATCTGCTCCATCTTGCTTTCCAGGCCCTTGCGCGCCAGCTTCTCAAGCTCGTGGGTCAGCGCCAGGTAGGCCAGTGTCGCGAGCAGCACCACCAGGCCCGCGCCCATCAGGCTCACCGTCAGCCCTAGGCGCATCGACAGGCTGCTGGCTTTCATTGGCGGGCCTCCAGCACATAGCCCACGCCGCGAATGGTATGGATCAGCTTGACGTCACTCTGGTCATCGACCTTGGCCCGCAGGCGGCTGATGGAGACCTCCACCACGTTGGTGTCGCAGTCGAAATTCATGTCCCACACCAGGGAAATAATCTGCGTGCGGGTCAGCACTTCGCCGGACTGACGCATCAGCACATGCAGCAGCGCGAACTCCTTGGTGGTCAGGTCAATGCGCCGGGTGCCGCGATAGGCGCGGTGGCGGCGCGGGTCCAGTTCAAGGTCCGACACGCGGAAGACTTCCGGCACCGGTATGTGCTCGCTGCGGCGCAACAGCGTACGCACCCGGGCCAGCAATTCGGGGAATTCGAAGGGTTTGACCAGGTAATCATCGGCGCCCATGTCCAGGCCCTTGATCTTGTCAGTCAGCCGGCCACGGGCTGTGAGCATCATCACCCGTTGGTTGCTGTCGCGGCGCAGTTGCTCCAGCACTTCCCAGCCGTCCTTGGCCGGCAGGTTTACATCGAGAATCACCAGTTCATAAGCGTGTTGCCCGGCCAGGTGCAGGCCGTCCACGCCGCTGGCGGCGCAGTCGACCACGTAACCGCTTTCGGTCAGGCCCTGCTGCAGGTAGGCGGCGGTTTTTTGCTCGTCCTCAACCACAAGGATACGCATGGGGATTTACCTTTTACTGATAGAGAGAGACTGAAATTCGAATTTTCCGAAGCCTGAAGGCTGAAGTAGCTACAGGGTCAATCAGCCAGTTTGTGACTGGTTGTTGCGTTGCAGAACGGGCGGGCAAAAAAAACGCCCCATCCGGGGCGTTAAAAATTCATCTCTTTCCAAAGGAGCTACACAAAAGCTTCAGAGATGAATGTGCTCGGTGTGCGCCGTTCAGATCGACTGCTTCTGTGCGTCGGCGGGCGCGGTCTCGGCCACGGACTGTTCACCGTGGACCTGCTGCTGTTGCTGGCGGAACTCGGCGAGGAACTGCCGGGAGCGGTCGGCGCCGTCGTCGGCGAATGCGAGGGTGGAAGTGGCGCCGAGAAAACTGATCAATAACAGGTGGGATGGCTTCATGACGTGTCTCCAAATAAGGCGTGTGCCGTTAGTTGTGACCAGTATATGAAGCGCAACTTAACGAGAAGGTGAGGCGCATATTACAGTTCTGACAGGCTTCAATTTGTGAACAGATGTTAGTCAACGGCAAATGAATGTAAGCATTTGCCGTTGTGTTCATTTACAGAATTGCCAATGGGTATTCGACAATCAACCGAACTTCTTCCAAGTCCGACTCAAAGGCACTTGAGCGAACGGTCGCCTGGCGCAAACGCAGCGACAGGTCTTTGAAGTTACCGCCCTGCACCACGTACTTCGCCTCGATATCCCGCTCCCAGCGGCGTTGATCGGTCAGCGGGTCGCCGGCCGCGTCACGGCGCATGTACACGCTGTTGGCGTTGCTGTAGTCGGCGCCGGTACCTTTGCCATAGCGGGTCATGAAGGTCAGGCCAGGAATGCCGAAGGCCTGCATGTCGAGGTTATAGGCGAGCATCCACGAGCGTTCCCTGGGCGAGTTGAAGTCGCTGTACTGGATCGAGTTGTTGAGGAAGATCGAGTCCGACATGCGCAGATAGTCAAAGTCGTCATCGCCGTTGTTGCGCTGGTGCGACAGGGCCAGGCTGTGGGCGCCGACCTTGACCCCGAGCCTGGCGCTCCAGATGTTGTTATCGAACTCGCCAAGGCGTTTCTTGCCCTCGTCCACGGCCTTGTAGTAGTTGAAGTCGCCAAACAGCGACACGTCATCGTTCAGCGGGTAGCTGGCGGCGCTGCCGAAGTAGTACTGGTCCCAGGCATCCTTCAGGCGGCTGGTGTACAGGCTGACGCTGAGGTGTTTGTTCACCTGGTAGTCGCCGCCGGCATAGCCGATCCAGGGTGAATCCACCTTGCCCGCATAAAAGGTCGCGAAGCCTTTATCCATGCCGCTTTGGGTGGGCTGGCTCATGCCGCTCAAGTGCCCGGCCTGCAAGCTCAAGCCGTCAATGCTGGTGTTTTGCGCGGTGACGCCACGGAAGCTTTCCGGCAACACCCGCGAGTCGCCGTAGGCCACCACCGGGGTCAGCGGGAACACGTCACCGGCCTTGATCACGGTATCCAGCAGGCGCACTTTTACCGCGCCGCCGAGCTTGCTGTAGCCGTCCTCGGGGTGGTTGTCGCTGTCTACCGGCAGTACGCCGAACGAGCCCTTGCCGCCGCTGCGACCGGTGCCGGAGTCGAGTTTCAGGCCATACATCGCAAACGCATCGAGGCCGAAACCCACCGGACCCTGAGTGAATCCGGATTCGAACTTGCCGATAAAACCCTGGGCCCAGGCTTCGGAATAGCCATTGCCGGTGGGGCTCGACTGGCCCTTGCGGTCATCGCGGTTGAAGTAGAAGTTGCGGGCCAGCACGTTCAAGGTGCTGCCTTCGATAAACCCTTCGGGTTTTTCTTCCACGGCCATGCCTGACAGCGGGGTGAGCCCCGCCAGGGCGGCAATCATGGAGAGTGAAAATGTGCGGTTAGTGCTCATGTAGCGCTCCTCGGTAGTGGCAGCTATCAGCTTCTTATCGATGGGGCATTCTTGTTGTGATGGTGCCCGGGCAGATAGTTGCAAACACGAGATAACGGCGAGGTGGCGCACAGATTACAATTTTGGAATTTCAATAAAACATAACGGATAAGTAATCTTTCGGTGAACTTTGCGACAGGCTTGGTTAGTTATTCTTGCTCTGAACTTTTAATTCAATAAGTCAGACGAGGACGCCCTCATGAATACCCTGAAAACCACTGTCGCTGCATTGGCCCTGATCGTTTCCGCCAGCGCGATGGCCGAAGGTGGAGGCGACCGCACCTTCGCCCAATTGATGCAAAACAATGAGCAAGCCATGGCCGCCTACGCCGCCAGAAAGGGCAAGCCTGCGCCCGAGGTGCAGGTGTATCGCTACGGCATGAAGCTGGACATTGCCAAGGTGGTGAATGTCACGCCGCCGATCCGCTCGTGCAGCGCGGTGCCGTCACGCATGACCTACGAAGACTCCACCGGCAAGCTCAACACGCTCCACTACCAAGTGATGGGCATCTGCCGTAACAACGGCAGTTGAGGGGCCGAAAAAATATAGTTGGGCAATGGGCTAAAGCTCTCTTAAGAAAATGCCGGCAGCGCCGATGCAGGTCAGATCCCGCCCTCATTTGCCCACCGGTGCCTCCATGTTCAACACCCGTCTCAAGCAGGAGCTGTCTGCTCTTCGCGAAGAATTATCCAGTTTGCAGCAGGTCAAGGAGAGCCTGGAAAGCGAAATGATGGCCCTGACCCTGGATCCCGAAGGGCGCATCGAGTCCGTCAATGCCATCTTCCTTCAAGAGATGGCTTACCAGGCAAGCCAGCTGCAAGGCCGCCTGATCGAGGATCTGGTGCCGGCTCACGTCAAGCACGACACCTTTCAACTGCGCTTCACGAACGCCCTGGTGCGTGGCGAACACTTCGCCGGTTCCGTACGCCTGATGCGCGGCAACGGCAATGAGGCGTGGCTGCGCTCCATCGTGCAACCGGTGCGTGGCAGTGACGGGCGTATCAAGCATATTTCGATGTACTCCAGCGACCTGACCCGCACCATCGAGGCGTCCCGCGAGCACGAAAACCTGATCACCGCGCTGGTGCGTTCCACGGCAGTGATCGAGTTCGACCTCAACGGTAATGTACTGACGGCCAACGACCGTTTCCTCAACGGCATGGGTTACAGCCTGGCGCAGATCCAGGGCAAACATCACCGGATATTCTGTGAGCCGCAGGATGCCGGCAGCGTCGAGTACCAGCAGTTCTGGAAGCGCCTGAACGCCGGTGAATTCGTCGCGGGGCGCTTCAAGCGGGTGGACAGCCACGGGCGTGTAGTGTGGCTGGAGGCTTCGTATAACCCGGTGCTTGACGCCAACGAGCGGCTGTACAAAGTGGTCAAGTTCGCCACGGTGATCACCGACCAGGTCAACCAGGAACAGGCCGTGGCCGACGCGGCCAACATCGCCTACAGCACCTCGCTGCACACCGACAGCAGCGCCCAGCGCGGCACCACCGTGGTCACCCAGGCGGTGGAGGTGATGCGCGACCTGGCCAAGCACATGGAGCAGGCGGGTGAGGGCATTGAAGCGCTGAACGCCCAGTCCCAGGTGATTGGCAGCATCGTCAAGACCATCAGCGGCATCGCCGAGCAGACCAACCTGCTGGCGCTCAACGCCGCCATCGAAGCCGCCCGTGCCGGTGAGCAAGGCCGTGGTTTTGCGGTGGTGGCCGATGAGGTTCGGCAACTGGCGTCGCGTACCAGCAAGGCCACCGAGGAAATCGTCGGCGTGGTGCGCCAGAACCAGGACATGGCCCGCGATGCAGTGGCGCTGATGACCGATGGCCGCCTGCAGGCCGAGCAAGGGCTGGCATTGGCGGCCGAGGCGGGCACAGTGATCGTCGAGATCCAGGACGGCGCCCAGAAAGTGGTCAGCGCTGTAGGGCAATTCGCCAATCAACTGAGCAGCTAGTCACCCGGGCTCATGCTTGAGGTATCGTAGGTTTTTTTTCCGAGCCTTTCGTCCATGAGCCCTAACCATCGCCGTCCCGTTCCGCTGTCCAAGGCCTACCGCTTGCTCAACCACGGCCCGACCGTACTGGTCAGCGCCGCGCACAACGGCCAGCGCAACATCATGGCCGCGGCATGGGCGATGCCGCTGGATTTCGAGCCGCCCAAAGTCGCCGTCGTGCTGGATAAGGCCACCTGGACCCGGCAACTGCTCGAAGGCGCCGGCACTTTCGTGCTCAACGTACCGTGTGCGGCCCAGGCCGATATCGTGCAGACCGTGGGCAACACCACCGGCAGCGAGACCGACAAGTTCGCCGCATATGACTTGCAGACGTTCAGCGGCGAACACACCGAAGCGCCGATGCTTGAAGGCTGCGTGGCGTGGCTGGAATGCCGCTTGCTGCCGGAACCGCATAACCAGCAGACCTACGATCTGTTCCTCGCCGAAGTGGTGGCCGCCCAGGCTGATGAGCGCGTATTCAGCGACGGTCGCTGGCATTTCGAAGGGCAGGATGCGCTGCGTACCTTGCACCATGTGGCGGGCGGGCATTTCCTGACGATTGGTGAGCCGATTGATGGGCGACAGCTTTAAGCCCAGTGCCAATTCTTCCGGTACAGCCTGGTTTTGTGGCGAGGGAGCTTGCTCCCGCTGGAGCGCGAAGCGGTCCCATTGTTTCCTGCCAATACACTTGGTCGGTAGATATACGACTGCTGCGCAGCCGAGCGGGAGCAAGCTCCCTCGCCACAAAGGTTGTGTTACCACTGGGCTTTGCTGAGTGCCTCGGCAAACGCCATCAACTTCGGCGAGTACTGCCGCGATGGCGGATACACCAGCGATATCGCCCGACTGCGCCCGGCAAATTCCTCCAGCAAGGGCACAAGGCGCCCGGCCGCCAGATCTTCCCGCACCGCAAAGTCCATCACCTGGGCGATGCCGAATCCGCCCAGCGCGCCGTCCACCAGCGCATCGCCGATATCAAAGATCAACCGCCCCTCGACACTCACGTCCTGCACCCTGCCATCGAGCATGAACTGCCAGTCCACCAGCCGGCTGGTGCGCAGGTTACGTACGGTCAGGCAATTGTGGTCCTGGAGTTCATCGACGGTTTGCGGCGTACCAAAACGCGCGAGATAAGCCGGGGAGGCGACGGTGACCCACCGCAGCGGTGGCAGTGCCCGGGCGATCAGGCGTTGGTCCTGGATGTCGCCGGTGCGCAGCAAGGCGTCAAAGCCTTCGTCGACGATGTCCACCAGGCGGTCGGTCATTACCGCTTCAATGCGCAGATCGGGGTATTGCAGGGTCAGCTCGCCGATCACCGGCATCACCACCTTGCGGCCAAACAACGAGGGCGTGCTGATCTTCAGCAAACCGGACGGTGAGGCACGGCGGTCTAGCATTTGCCGCTCGGCTTCGGCCAGTTCCGCCAGCAGCGGCGCGCTGCGTTCATACAGCATCTGCCCGTCGGGCGTGAGGCTGACGCTGCGGGTGTTGCGTTGCAGCAGGCGCACACCCAGCTGGTTTTCCAGCCGGGAAATGGCCCGGGACAAGCCCGATTGGGTCAGCCCCAGGTCTCCGGCGGCGCGAGTGAAACTGCGGGTTTCGGCGACGCGCACCAGCAGGCGAACAGCATTCAGATCCATGATTAAAGTCATTACTGAAAGAGTGATAGGGGTATTTATCATCTGTTGGGCATGAAAGAAACTGGCGCCTCTCATTTTCAGGCAGGACGCTGTGATGTCTTCTTCTCGACCCTCTGGCTGGATGCTGTTGCTGCTGGCAACCGCGCAACTGATCATCGCCCTCGACGCGACCATTGTGTTTGTCGCGCTGCCGCAAATCGGCAGCCACCTGGGGTTTTCTGCCCAGCAATTGCAGTGGGTGGTCAGTGCCTACAGCGTGGCGTTTGGTGGCTTCCTGTTGCTGGGCGGTCGGGCGGCGGACCTGTTGGGCAAGCGGCGCTTGTACATGCTTGGCCAGTCGCTGTATGCGCTGTCTTCCCTGGCGGCGGTGCTCGGTGGCAGCGCCTTGCTGCTGGTGCTGGCGCGGGCGGTGCAGGGTGTGGGTGGGGCGCTGTTGTTCCCGGCCACGCTGGCGCTGATCAACACCCACTACGCCGAAGGGCCCGCGCGTCATCGGGCGTTTGCCGTGTGGAGCGCGGCGTCTGCGGCGGGCCTGGCATTGGGCGCGTTGCTCGGCGGCGTGCTGACCCAGGCCTGGGGCTGGGAAGCGGTGTTCCTGGTGAACGTGCCATTGGCCGGTGCCTGTGCCCTGGCGGCGCGCTACTGGATTCCCGCCGATGGCGAGCGGGCCCGCGGGCGCAACTTTGATATCAGTGGTGCGTTGACCGTGACGCTGGGCGGCACCTTGCTGGTGTTCTCCCTGGTGCAGGGGCCGGTGTGGGGCTGGGCGGCGCCGTCGACCCTGGGCTGCATGGTCCTGGCGTTGGTGCTGCTCGGGTTGTTTGGGTGGGTCGAACACCGGGGCCGTGATCCGTTGATGCCGCTACGCTTGTTGGGCTACCGCGAGTTGCGCATGGCCATGGTGTTGACGGCGGTGTTCATGAGCAGCTTTGGCGTGCAGTACTACTTTCTGGCGGTGTACTACCAGCAGGTCTACGGCTACAGCGTGTTGCAGGCGGGGTTGGCGTTTTTGCCGGCGACGCTGGTGTGCACCGCGGGTATCTGGCTGGCGGAGCGTTCATTGGCGCGGCTGGGGTTGCGCAACACCCTGGTCAGCGGCCAGTTGGCGGGCGCGGTGGGTATCGCTTTGGTATGTGTGGCGTTGCCGACGGGGGCGGGGTTCTGGTCGTTGCTGCCGGGGATTTTCATCCTGAGTATTGGCCAGGGCATGACCTGGACGGCGATGTGGGTGGCTGCGGGGCTGGGCATCCGGCCGGGCGAGCAGGGCGTGGCGGCAGGCATGGCGTCCACCAGCCAGCAGATTGGCGGTGCGTTGGGGCTGGCGTTGCTGGTGTCGTTGGCGAACGCCGGTGGGTCGACGGGCGCGGCGCAGGCGGGCGGGATTGAGCTGGCGTTGTGGTGGAGCGCGGCGATTGCCCTGGCGGGGGCGGTGCTGGCGTTGGCCCTTAAAGAACGAGCGCCAGCGTCGAATACGATTTCGGCAGCGACATAGTTCAAATGTGGGAGCTGGCTTGCCTGCGATAGCGGAGTGTCAGCCAACAATTTATTAACTGATCCACCGCTATCGCAGGCAAGCCAGCTCCTACAGGTTGATCGCATTTCAAGGCGGGATTTCAGCGCCCGAGCATCTTCACCCAGCGCGACGGCGGCATGCCGAAAGTGCTGCGGAACTGGCGGGTCATGTGGCTCTGGTCGGTGAAGCCGGCGGTCAGTGCCGCATCCACCAGTGACTGGCCCTGGCCCAGCAGGCTGCGCACCAGGTCCAGGCGGCGCATGGTCAGGTAGCGATAGGGGCTGGTGCCGAACAACAAACGAAAATCCCGCGACAGCGCCCAGCGGTCGCGGTTGGCGTATTCCGCCATTTCATCGAGGGTAATCGGGCGGCCCAGGGCGCTGTGGATAAATTCCCGTGCGCGCTCGGCGGCCCGGTAGTCGAAGGTCTTGCGATTGACCGTGATGCCCGACGCGTTATTCAGCGCCTGGGCCAAGTCAAACATCGCGTCCTGTTCCTGCAGCGGGTCAATCGGGCAATCCAGGCTTTGCAGCAACACTTCACTGGCGCGGTACAGCCACGGGTCGCTGGACAATCCGCCGGGGATGAACGGTAACGGCTTGCCGCCGAGCACCTGCTGGATCAGCGCCGGCTCCACGTAAATCATCCGGTATTTGAAACCTTCCTCGCTGCCGGCCCAGCCGTCATGCACTTCATCGGGATGGATCACCATGGTCCGCCCCGGCAGGCTGTGGGTCATGCCGCCGCGATAGTGAAAGCTCTGCACACCGAACAGGGTACGGCCGATGGCATAGGTGTCGTGGCGATGGGGGTCGAAGCCAAACCCGGCAAAATACGCCTCGATGCGCTCCAGGCCACTGGCGTGGGGCGCGCGGTGCAGCCAGTCGA
>NZ_CP080030.1:1005198-1006849 GCF_019382755.1 Pseudomonas sp. Colony2
TCGCCATGGCGTGGTGGCGTCGGCTGGCGTGGCCACCGGCACCGTGATGTGGGGACTGGCAGGCGGTTTGGGGATCAAGTCGCTGTTCACCGCAGCGCCCATGTTGTACCTGGCGTTCAAGATCATCGGCGGCTGCTACCTGATTTACCTGGGGTTGAAACTGTTCCGGCGCTCGGCACCGTCGATGGCCCAGAACCTGTTGCCCGACGAACCTCGGCGTTCACTGTTCTCCGCCTGGCGCCTGGGTTTGCTGGGCAACCTGTCCAACCCCAAGGCGGCGCTGTTCGTCGCGACGATCTTTGCATCCACCATGCCCCAATCACCGTCGCCGACGCTGCTGACCCTGGCCGTGATCACCATGGCGACCTTGTCATTCAGTTGGTACTCCTGCGTGGCGCTGGTGTTTTCCAGTGAGCGGATGGCCAACGTCTATGCCCGCTCGCGCAAGTGGCTGGACCGGTTTGCCGGTGGTTGTTATGTGCTGTTCGGGGCCACGCTGGTAGCGAATCGCTGACGGCTCATGGTAAGAAGCCTTACTTTCAAACGTGAGGCCGATCATGAGCAAGCTGCGGGTAGGGATTATTTTTGGTGGCCGTTCGGCCGAGCACGAAGTGTCGCTGCAATCGGCGCGCAACATCGTCGATGCACTGGACCGTTCGCGCTTTGAGCCGATCCTGATCGGCATTGACAAGGCCGGCCACTGGCACCTCAACGACACCTCGGGCTTTCTGCTCAACGAAGAAAATCCGGCGCTGATCGCCCTCAATCAATCCAATCGTGAACTGGCCGTGGTGCCGGGCAAGGCCAGCCAGCAACTGGTGGAAACCGCCAGCCAGGCCTCGTTGGAACATGTCGATGTGATCTTCCCGATCGTCCACGGCACCCTCGGCGAAGACGGCTGCCTGCAAGGCCTGCTGCGCATGGCCGACTTGCCGTTTGTCGGCTCCGACGTGCTGGGCTCGGCCGTGTGCATGGACAAGGACATCAGCAAACGCCTGCTGCGCGATGCCGGGATTGCCGTGACGCCGTTCATTACCCTCAACCGTCGCACGGCGGCGCGAACCACCTTCGAACAAGCCCGGCAGAAACTCGGAGTGCCGATGTTCGTGAAACCGGCGAACCAGGGTTCGTCCGTGGGTGTGAGCAAGGTGGGCAGCGAGGCTGAATATCATGCCGCCGTAGAACTGGCCCTCGGGTTTGATGAAAAGGTGCTGGTGGAGTCGGCGGTCAAAGGCCGGGAAATCGAATGCGCCGTGTTGGGCAACGAGAATCCCATCGCCAGTGGTTGCGGCGAGATCGTGGTACGGGACGGTTTCTACTCCTACGACAGCAAATACATCGATGACCAGGCGGCCCAGGTGGTGGTGCCGGCGGATATCAGCGTTGAAGCCAGCGAGCGCATTCGTGCGTTGGCTATCGAAGCGTTTGAAACCCTGGGCTGTGCCGGGCTGGCGCGGGTGGATGTGTTTCTGACGGATGAGGGGGAGGTGCTGATCAACGAGATCAACTCGTTGCCGGGCTTTACGCGCATCAGCATGTATCCGAAGCTGTGGCAGGCGGCAGGCATGAGCTACAGCGAGCTGGTGAGCCGGTTGATCGAGCTGGCGCTGGAGCGGCATGCGGGGCGTAAGGGGTTGAAGATCAGCCGGTA
>NZ_CP080030.1:1007661-1011305 GCF_019382755.1 Pseudomonas sp. Colony2
CCCACGAATACAACAACGTCTTGCGCTCCGTACTGTCATGGGTCCTTCGGCGGTAACTCGCAAATGCAGGCGAGGTGCAATACGTACACACCTCGCTCACCTCAACCTGCTCAGGTTTTATCCCTGCCGCCTCCAGCAAGATCAGCGCATACCGGCCCAAATCAAACCACGCACTCAACGCCTGCCTGGGTTCTGGCGGCTGAATTTCCGGTGCCAACAACGGCCCCGGCTGCTCAAACGTCCACGGCGCATTTCCATCCCGCCACAAATGCCCCTGGCTCGCCTGCAACTGCGCCACAAACTCGCCACTCACCTCATAACAACACGGCTTGATCGACGGCCCGATCGCAATCCGCAACTGGTCCAACGCCACTCCCTCGGCGGCAAACCGTTGCATGGCATTGGCGATGATCCCGCCTTGCAGCCCCTTCCAGCCGCCATGAATCGCCGCGACAAAATCCCCGCTCTCCGAGGCCATCAGCAACGGTAGGCAATCGGCGGTGATCACCGCAATCGGCTGCACATCCCGGCTGAAAACCCCGTCAGCCTCCACCGTGTTGGCGGCGAGCTCCGGGTGCCATTCAATGGTCGTGGCGCTGTGCACCTGCTTGCAGATGAACACCTCGTCGGGCCGCAATGGATCGTCAATCGTACAAAACCCATGGTCGACGCCAGCCAGGGCGCCGAGGTTATTTGCCTTGTGCACGCGCAGCTCTCCAGTGAGTCAATTCAATCCCCCAACGCTTCGCCTTCACGGCGTGGATCAGCCCCGCCGATCAACGACGCTTTGCCCTGCGCATCGCGCACCCTGACGATCGCCTGGGCGCCGCTGGTCATGTCGATTTCGCTCAGGGCGTGGCCCTTGTCCTTGAGTGCCTGTTTCAGCTGAGCACTGAACAGCCCGGCTTCCAGCTCGGTCGCGCCGTTGCGGCTGCCGAAGTTGGGCAGGCCGACGGCCGCTTGCGGGTCGAGGTTCCAGTCGAGCATGGCCACCAGGGATTTGCTCACATATTCGATGATTTGCGAACCGCCCGGCGAACCCACCGTGGCCACCCACTCACCGCTCTGGCGATCAAACACCAGGGTCGGTGCCATCGACGAACGCGGGCGCTTGCCCGGCTCGATCCGGTTGGCCACCGGCTGGCCGTTCTCTTCGGGGATGAAGGAGAAGTCAGTCATCTGGTTATTCAGCAAAAAGCCCTGGACCATTACATGGGAACCGAATGCGGACTCCACCGTGGTGGTCATCGACACCGCGCCACCCACGTCATCCACCGCCACCACTTGCGAGGTGGAAATGCGCAACGGCGAGCGATCCGGCGCGTAGGCCACTTCAATTCCCGCAGGCTTGCCCGGCTTGGCGACGCCCATGCTGCGCTCACCAATCAATGCGGCACGGCCGGCCAGATAGTCCGGCGCGACCAGCCCGGCCACCGGCACCGGCACGTAGTCGGAATCCGCCACGTACTGGGCGCGGTCGGCATAGGCCAGGCGGTCGGCCTCGGCGATCAGATGCACCGCTTCAGGCACCGGTTCCAGGCCGGCCGGGGAATCGTTCTTCACCGGCTTCAACAGCCCAAGCGTCATACGCGGGTCGCGGGTTTCCAGGGCCTTCAACGTGCCGAGGATCTGCGCAATGGCGATCCCGCCCGACGACGGCGGCGGCATGCCGCAGACTTTCCAGCGTTTGTAGTCGGTGCACAACGGCGCCCGCTCAACTGCGCTGTAGCCCTTGAGGTCGGTCAGCGTCAGGCTGCCGGCGTTGCTGTTGCCTTGCACCTTGCGGGTGATTTCGTCGGCAATCGGGCCGTAGTACAGCGCGTCCGGCCCTTCCTTGGCGATGCGCTTGAACACGTTGGCCAGCGCCGGGTTTTTCAGCAGCGTACCGGTGGCCTTCGGGCTGCCGTCGGCATTCAGGAAGTACGCGGTCATTTCCGGCGAGCGGCTGATGTAGCGGTCAGCGGCAATCAGGCTGTGCAGGCGCGCAGAGATCGGGAAACCCTCTTCGGCCAGGCGAATGGCCGGCTCAAACAGTTTGGCCCATTGCAGGTGGCCGGTCTTTTTATGGGCCATTTCCAGGGCACGTAACACCCCCGGGGTGGCCACCGAACGCCCGCCAATCTGCGCCTGCGGGAACGACATCGGCGTGCCATCGGCGTTGAGGAACAACCGCTCGGTAGCGCCCGCTGGTGCGGTTTCGCGACCGTCGTAGGCGTGCACCTGCTTGCCGTCCCACAGCATGATGAACGCGCCGCCGCCGATCCCGGAGGACTGCGGCTCCACCAGGGTCAGCACGGCCTGCATGGCAATCGCTGCGTCGATGGCCGAGCCGCCCTTGCGCAATATCTCGCGCCCGGCTTCGGCGGCCAGCGGGTTGGCGGCGGCGGCCATGTGGCGCTCGGCGTGGCGGGGGCTCATGTCGGTGCGATAGCCCGAGCCGAGCTCCGGGGCGGGCGGCAGTTCCGGCGCGGTGGCGCTGTGGCAGGCGGCGAGGGTGAGGGCGGCGGTGATCAGCGAGAGGGTGAAAAGGCGTTGGCGGTGAAAAATCGAAAACACGCGATGACTCCGTTCATTTGAGAATGATCTGTTGTCCGTGGGGA
The DNA here is from genome assembly GCF_019382755.1 of Pseudomonas sp. Colony2. Classification (NCBI taxonomy): domain Bacteria; kingdom Pseudomonadati; phylum Pseudomonadota; class Gammaproteobacteria; order Pseudomonadales; family Pseudomonadaceae; genus Pseudomonas; species Pseudomonas sp. Colony2. The sequence goes on from NZ_CP080030.1 coordinate 1,010,262, forward strand.
GGGAATGTACCTCAGTGGTTTGCAGGTTGGGAGATTGATCTGTATTTAGTTGTGCGGTACAACTATGTCCTTCGTCATTCGGGCAAGAGGTTTCCCCCGTGAACCGTTCCAAGCCAGACCTTATCGATCAGATCCGCTGTGCCTCGCGTCTTATGGTGCGAGAGCTGGGCTTCATGCAGCCGAAGTTGGCGGCCAGCAGTTACCCACCGTCATCGGTGCACACGATTGTTGAAATCGGCGAGCGTGGCGCGCTGACAGCGGCTGAACTGGTCATGTTGCTGGGGCTGGAAAAGTCGTCGGTGAGCCGCATGGTGCGCAAGCTGGTCGAGGCGGGCGAGCTGGAAGAGTTTGCCAACGAGGACGATGCCCGTTCGAAAAAGCTGCGCCTCACCACACGAGGCCAGAAGACGTTACGCGACATCGAAACGTTTGCCCGGCGCCAGGTGGGCGAGGCGATTGGCGACTTGTCCAGCGAACAGCAACAGGCCGTCAGCCGTGGGCTCGATCAGTACGCCGCAGCCCTGCAAACCCAACGTACTGGCGCCCGGCAGCCGAGGCACTACCGCATTGCCCATGGCTACCAGCCAGGCATCATCGGGCGTATCGCGCAGATGCACGCCGAGTACTACGCCCAGCATGCGAATTTTGGCCAGCCGTTTGAAAGCCTGGTGGCGGCGGACATGGCCGAGTTGATGGGGCGCCTGGCCAACCCGCGCAACCAAGTCTGGGCAGTGCTGGACGCAGAGCAGATCGTCGGTTCGATCGCGATTGATGGCGAGGGCGAAAACGGCGAGGCGACCCTGCGCTGCTTCATCCTCGACCCGTCTGCCCACGGCCAGGGCTTGGGTAAACGGTTGTTGCAAGAGGCGCTGGATTTCTGTGACGGGCACCGGTTTCCGGCGGTGCGGCTGTGGACGTTCAAGGGCCTGGATGTGGCGCGCAAGCTCTATGAAAACGCGGGCTTTGTGCTGGAGTCGGAACAGGAGGGGCAGCAGTGGGGCAAGTCTGTGGTGGAGCAGTGTTTTGTGCGGCAAGGGGTTTGAC
>NZ_CP080030.1:1015853-1017596 GCF_019382755.1 Pseudomonas sp. Colony2
CGCCCAGCAGTAAGAGGCGCTCAGTGCTGATGCCGGTAGCGGGGAATGTTATGCGTCACCTTCTTGTGGTTCGCCAGCCGGGCTATCCTGCCGCTTCAGTCGTACAGAATCCAGCCAGGCTGACGTTCACATAATTCTTACCCGGGCACGGCTATGATGCTCGTCCTTATGCAATAAGCCTGACAGGGCGACCCATTATGAATGTGAGCATTCTCTACGCGTTGGCGGCGGCGGCGTTGTTCGGCGCCAGCACTCCGCTTGCCAAGCTCCTGGGGGTGGATACGCCGCCCATCCTGTTGGCCGGGCTGCTCTATCTGGGCAGCGGCCTGGGCCTGGCCATCGTTCGGTTTGCTCGCGACCACGGCTGGAAACGGCCCGGGCTTGCAGCCGGAGAGTGGCCCTGGTTGGTGGGCGCCATTGTCTTTGGGGGCGTGCTTGCGCCTGTGGCGCTCATGTATGGCCTCACCCGTACCGCGGGCGCCACCGCATCGCTGATGCTCAATCTTGAGTCGGTGCTCACGGCCGTGCTGGCGTGGGTCGTGTTCAAAGAGAACGCAGATCGCCGCATCGTGATCGGCATGATCGCTATTGTTCTGGGCGGGATCGTTTTGTCATGGCCGCAAGGGACGGCGACGGCACATGATTGGACGGGGCCGCTGGCCGTGGCTTTCGCCTGTTTTTGTTGGGCCATCGACAATAACCTGACCCGTAAGGTCTCTGCCTCGGATGCGCTGTTTATCGCCGGCAGCAAAGGCTTGGCGGCGGGTGTGGCCAATTGCTGTCTGGCGTTGGCCATCGGGTCGCAACTGCCAGCGGTGGCCACGCTCGGGTCAACCATGGTGGTTGGGCTGCTTGGGTATGGCGTGAGTCTGGTGCTGTTTGTGCTCGCTCTGCGCGGGCTTGGCAGTGCGCGCACCGGCGCCTATTTTTCCACGGCTCCCTTCCTGGGCGCGGTCATCTCGATCCTGATCCTGGGCGAGTCGGTTTCGCTGATGTTCTTGCTCGCGGCCGCCTTGATGGCCATCGGGGTGTGGATTCATCTGATGGAACATCATGCGCACGAGCATCAGCACGATCCCCTCATGCACGGTCATCGCCATACACACGATGAGCACCACCAGCATGTGCATAACTTTGAGTGGGACGGTACCGAGCCACATAGTCATGCCCATGAGCACGCACCGATTCAGCATAGTCATGCGCATTTTCCCGATGTACACCATCGGCATAAACACTGACTTTTCTAGGGCAATAGGGCGGTGTGCTTTTCTTCAGGCATAAAAAAACGGCCTACCTTTCGGTAAGCCGTTTTTAGTACTTGGTGGCTACACAGGGACTTGAACCCCGGACCCCAGCATTATGAATGCTATGCTCTAACCAACTGAGCTATGTAGCCAAGTGGCGCGCATTATTCGCGGAGAACGGGAATGCGTCAAGCGCTTTTTTTGAAAATTTATCTACGCTATCAACTGTTTAACGGGAAACACCGGGTTTGGTGACGAGCGGTTGGGGTTTGCGCAGGTCCCAAGGCAGCGAAGATCAAAAGGTGGGAGCGGGCTTGCTCGCGAATGCGGTGTGTCAGTCAGCAGAGGTATTGGCTGGTCCACCGCCTTCGCGAGCAAGCCCGCTCCCACATTTGATCTGCGGTGTTCTGGCGTTCGCGCGTCAGGTTTTGCGCGGGTGCAGGCACTCTATCGAGCGGTCGACCATGGCCTTGGCGATTTCCAGCAGGTGCCACACGGC
>NZ_CP080030.1:1017813-1019498 GCF_019382755.1 Pseudomonas sp. Colony2
GCTAAACCCGATCACTGAAAACCAGCGACGGACCGAAGACTAGCCACCGACTCCCCCAGGCACAAGGCCGAAAGATTCTCTAGGAAACGTCCCGCAAATTAAAGGGATTCATCTTGCTGGCCCTTTACAAACCATGACCGCTGCATCGATTGATCTACTCGTTAGCCTGCTAACGGGATAGCCTTCCTGCACCCAAAAGTGGCACATTGTCGCACCTGCACCTGTGCATCCATCTGCTGTACGGAAAACCTCCCATGGCTCTGAGCAATTCCCAGCCCTCCGTGGCTACGGCGCCTGCCGCCGGGCAAACCAGCCCGTTGGTGATGCGTGTAATCGGCGCGGTGGCGCTGGCGCATTTGATCAATGACTTGATCCAGTCGGTACTGCCCTCGATCTACCCGATGCTCAAGGCCAATTACGGGCTGACGTTCACCCAGGTCGGCCTGATCACCCTCACGTTCCAGCTCACCGCGTCCCTGCTGCAACCGTGGGTGGGTTATTACACCGACCGCCATCCCAAGCCGTACCTGTTGCCCTGCGGAATGATCTGCACGCTGGTGGGCATCCTGATGATGTCCCAGGTGGGCAGCTTCCCCCTGATCCTGCTGGCGGCGGGGCTGATCGGCATCGGCTCGTCCACCTTCCACCCGGAAGCCTCCCGCGTGGCGCGCCTGGCCTCGGGCGGGCGTTATGGTTTGGCGCAGTCGACGTTCCAGGTGGGCGGTAATGCCGGCTCGGCCTTCGGCCCGTTGCTGGCGGCGGCGATCATCATTCCGTTCGGCCAGGGCAATGTGGCCTGGTTCGGCCTGTTCGCGGTGTTTGCGTTGTTTGTGCTGTATGCGATCAGCCGCTGGTACGCCCACCACTTGAACCTGTTCAAGCTCAAACAAGGCCAGGCGGCCACTCACGGCCTGTCCAAGGGCCGGGTGCTGAGCGCGCTGGTGGTGCTGGGGCTGCTGGTGTTTTCCAAGTACTTCTACATGGCCAGTTTCACCAGTTACTTCACCTTCTACCTGATCGAGAAGTTCGACCTGTCGGTGGCCAGTTCCCAGCTGCATCTGTTCCTGTTCCTCGGCGCGGTGGCGGCGGGCACGTTCTTTGGCGGGCCGATTGGCGACAAGATCGGCCGTAAGGCAGTGATCTGGTTTTCGATCCTCGGCGTGGCGCCGTTCACCCTGATTCTGCCCCATGTGGACCTGTTCTGGACCAGCATCCTGAGCGTGGTGATCGGCTTTATCCTGGCTTCGGCGTTCTCGGCGATTGTGGTGTACGCGCAAGAGTTGGTGCCGGGCAATGTGGGGATGATCGCCGGGGTGTTCTTCGGTTTGATGTTCGGTTTTGGCGGGATCGGTGCGGCGCTGCTGGGGCACCTGGCAGACATCCACGGCATCGAGTACGTGTACACGCTGTGCTCGTTCCTGCCGCTGTTCGGGGTGTTGGCGATTCTGTTGCCGCGTACCAAAAAGGCCTGATACCAGGTCAATCGAGTCGGGCAGATATCCCTGCTGCCCAACGCTTGCGTCAAACGGGTAAATCAACTGCTCCTGCAAAGGGTGTCGGCGTTGCGCCGGTGCCCTGATTTACGCCTACAGCGGGTTGTAGGTGGCCCGCTTCAGGTGTTCGCGCGCCCGGGACAAACGTGAGCGCACGGTGCCAATGGGGATGTCCATGGCGTCGGCGGTGTA
>NZ_CP080030.1:1020165-1073352 GCF_019382755.1 Pseudomonas sp. Colony2
CGCCCACAAAAAAGCCGATGCAGTGCATCGGCTTTTTGTTTTGCGGCATAGGCCGCAGGTAAAGCTTATACGTTGAAGCGGAAGTGCATCACGTCGCCATCCTTGACGATGTATTCCTTGCCTTCCAGGCGCCATTTACCGGCTTCCTTGGCACCGGCTTCACCCTTGAACTGGATGAAGTCGTTGTAGGCGATGACTTCGGCGCGGATAAAGCCTTTTTCGAAGTCGGTGTGGATCACGCCAGCCGCTTGCGGGGCAGTGGCACCGACCTTGACGGTCCAGGCGCGTACTTCTTCAACACCGGCGGTGAAGTAGGTCTGCAGGTGCAGCATTTCGTAGCCGGCACGGATCACGCGGTTCAGGCCAGGCTCTTCCAGGCCCAGGGCCTCGAGGAACATGTCTTTCTCTTCGCCGTCTTCCAGCTCGGCGATTTCCGCTTCGATCTTGTTGCACACCGGAACAACCATCGCGCCTTCTTCTTCGGCAATGGCCAGGACCACGTCGAGCAGCGGGTTGTTCTCGAAACCGTCTTCAGCCACGTTGGCGATGTACATCACCGGCTTGGTGGTCAGCAGGTGGAAGCCCTTGATCACAGCTTTCTCGTCGGCGCTCATGCTCTTCATCAGGCTGCGTGCCGGCTTGCCCAGGGTGAAGTGGGCAATCAACTGCTCCAGCAAGGCTTTCTGGACCACTGCGTCCTTGTCGCCGCCCTTGGCGTTACGCGTGACCTTTTGCAGTTGCTTCTCGCAGCTGTCGAGGTCGGCGAAGATCAGTTCCAGGTCGATGATCTCGATGTCGCGTTTCGGGTCGACGCTGTTGGAGACGTGAATCACGTTCTCATCCTCGAAGCAGCGGACCACGTGGGCGATGGCATCGGTCTCGCGGATGTTGGCGAGGAACTTGTTGCCAAGGCCTTCACCTTTCGAAGCGCCGGCTACCAGGCCCGCGATGTCGACGAACTCCATGGTGGTCGGCAGGATGCGCTTTGGATTCACGATGGCCGCCAGGGCGTCCAGGCGTGAATCGGGCATCGGCACGATACCGGTGTTCGGTTCGATGGTGCAGAAGGGGAAGTTCTCCGCCGCAATACCGGATTTGGTCAGGGCGTTGAACAGGGTGGACTTGCCGACGTTAGGTAGGCCGACGATGCCGCAATTGAATCCCATGGTGTTTCCCCTCGGGTAAAGAGTCAGGCCTTCTGGCTGTGCAGGTTTTTCATCGCACGGTTCCATTCACCGGCGAAGATATCCGGCAGCACGCCGAGGGCAAAATCGATGCTGGCATCGAGTTTTTCCTGTTCGGCGCGTGGCGCACGACCCAGGACGAAATTTGAAACCATACTGGCAACGCCCGGGTGGCCAATGCCAAGCCGCAAGCGGTAGAACGTATTCTGATTGCCCAACTGCGCGATGATGTCGCGCAGGCCATTATGCCCGCCATGGCCGCCGCCTTGCTTGAGCTTGGCAACGCCGGGTGGCAGGTCTAGTTCGTCATGGGCCACCAGGATTTCTTCGGGTTTGATCCGGAAGAAGCCCGCAAGCGCCGCGACAGCCTGGCCGCTGCGGTTCATGTAGGTGGTGGGAATCAACAGACGAACATCCTGACCCTGATGCGAAAAGCGTCCGGTCAGGCCGAAATATTTGCGATCGGCCACAAGATTGACGCCTTGGGCGTGGGCGATGCGCTCAACAAAAAGGGCCCCCGCGTTATGCCGGGTCTGTTCGTATTCGGCGCCTGGATTTCCCAGGCCAACGATCAGTTTAATGGCAGTCACGACAGGGGCCCTTCCTTTGGAGTTGTGGATAACATCGCCGTTGGTGCGGCGAAAGTGGACGACAAAAACTCATTAACCGTTAGAGGCCAACTTCGCATTCTCGCCCGCTTTCTCGCTACGTTCCGGTCCGCGATGTTTCCTCAAGCTCCGGCATTACAGAGTGAATTACTCTGCAGCGCCTTCTTCAGCTTCTGGTGCAACGCGTGGAGCGTGTACGTTTGCAACAGCTTTATCGTCACCGTGAGCCAGTGCAACGAACTCAACGCCTTTAGGAGCCTTGAGGTCGGACAGGTGAACGATTGCGCCGATTTCCAGAGCCGACAGGTCGACTTCGATGAACTCAGGCAGGTCTTTCGGCAGGCAGGTCACTTCGATCTCGGCGATAACGTGCGAAACTTCGCCGCCTTTCTTGACCGGAGCTTCTTCACCAACGAAGTGCACAGGCACGATAGCGGTCAGTTTCTGACCAGCTACTACGCGTACGAAGTCAGCGTGCAGCACGTGGCCTTTAGCTGGGTGACGTTGCAGTGCCTTGATGATGACGTTCTGCTTGGTGCCGCCAACGTTCAGCTCGATGATGTGGCTGTAAGCCGCGTCGTTTTCGAGCAGTTTGGCGATTTCTTTAGCCAGCATGCTGATGGATTCAGGGGCTTTTTCGCCACCGTAAACTACAGCTGGAACCAGGCTTGCGAGACGACGCAGGCGGCGGCTCGCACCTTTCCCCAGGTCGGAACGCAGTTCAGCATTCAAAGTAAAATCGTTCATGTTGTATCTCCAAAATAACCACATTCGCCCTAGCGTTTGCGACCAGCGCTAAAGGCGATATGGGCAAAAAAGCCCCGCCCCAACAGAATGCTGGGGCGGGGCGCTTTTCGTCAGGTTGATGCTGCTAAGGTTTGACCCTTAACGGAACATCGCGCTGATCGATTCTTCGTTGCTGATGCGGCGAACCGCTTCGGCAACTACCGGTGCGATATCCAGTTGACGGATACGCGAACAGGCTTGAGCGGCAGCGGACAACGGGATGGTGTTAGTCACCACCAGTTCGTCCAGCATTGAGTTCTCGATGTTCTCGATCGCTCGGCCCGACAGCACAGGGTGTGTGCAGTAGGCGAAGACTTTTGCTGCACCGTGCTCTTTCAAGGCTTTCGCCGCGTGGCACAGGGTGCCGGCGGTGTCGACCATGTCATCAACCAGAATACAGGTACGCCCTTCGACATCACCGATGATATGCATCACTTCAGAGTGATTGGCTTTCTCGCGGCGTTTGTCGATGATCCCGAGATCCACGCCCAGGGATTTGGCAACAGCCCGTGCACGCACGACGCCACCAATGTCCGGGGACACGATCATCAGGTTTTCAAAGCGCTGGTCTTCGATGTCATCCACCAGGACGGGGGAGCCGTAGATGTTATCTACCGGAATATCGAAGAACCCCTGGATTTGGTCAGCGTGCAGGTCAACCGTGAGAACACGGTCGATACCTACCACGGTCAGCATGTCAGCAACGACTTTCGCGCTGATAGCCACACGTGCGGAACGCGGACGGCGATCCTGACGGGCATAACCAAAGTAAGGGATTACAGCTGTGATTCGAGTCGCTGAGGAGCGGCGGAAGGCATCAGCCATCACGACGAGTTCCATCAGGTTATCGTTGGTCGGAGCGCAAGTCGGCTGAATAATGAAGACATCTTTACCGCGGACGTTTTCATTGATCTCGGCTGTAATTTCGCCGTCGGAGAATTTACCGACAGAGATGTCACCGAGAGGGATATGCAGCTGACGTACAACACGCCGAGCCAGATCGGGGTTAGCATTCCCCGTAAAGACCATCATCTTGGACACGCGCAGTACCTAGAGGCTGAGGGTAACCTGGATGAGTATAGAAAATGGCAGGGGCGGCTGGATTCGAACCAACGCATGGCAGGATCAAAACCTGCTGCCTTACCGCTTGGCGACGCCCCTGTATCTGTTGCAACGAGTACCCAGTACTCGGTTCCTTTAGAGCAGACTTTGCAGCTTGCGATGCAACATCGAAACGTTGCTTCCCTTTGCTACAAACCCTGTAAGGGTCTCTGTAAGAAGGGCCGAGACTTTATCAGCTTCAGCTTTGCTTGGGAAGCCCCCAAACACACAACTTCCAGTTCCGGTTAATTTTGCTTCGGTAAAATTACCTAACAAATTCAAAGCGTTACGTACATCTGGATAACGCCTTGCTACAACCGGTAAGCAGTCATTTCGACTGTTTCCCTTGGGAACGGGGCGCACTTTAATGGGAGGAGAGTTACGTGTCAACAGTGGATCTGAAAAAATTTCTGCTGTACTTACAGATACTTGCGGAACAAGCACGACATACCACGGCTCTTCGGGGTCTACAGGGGTGAGTTTCTCCCCCACGCCTTCGGCAAAAGCGGCGTGCCCACGCACGAAAACCGGGACGTCCGCGCCCAGTGTCAGGCCCAGCGCCGCCAGGCGATCGTGGTCCCAACCCAGTTGCCACAAGTGATTCAGGCCGAGCAATGTCGTTGCGGCATTTGAGCTGCCGCCACCGATGCCGCCGCCCATGGGCAGGATTTTTTCGATCCAGATGTCGATGCCCAGTGGGCAACCGGATTGTTCCTGGAGTTTTTTCGCGGCCTTCACAATCAGGTTGCTGTCGTGAGGCACGCCGTCGAATTCGGTGTGCAACTGGATCACGCCGTCATCGCGAACGGCGAAGGTCAGCTCATCGCCGTAGTCGAGAAATTGAAAAATCGTCTGCAACTCGTGATAGCCGTCTTCACGGCGACCGAGAATGTGCAGCATCAAATTCAGTTTGGCCGGGGAGGGCAGGGTCAGGCGTTGCTCGTTCATCTCACTGCCCCAGCTTGCGCGGTTGCCAGTCCTTGATCACCAGCGTGACGTCAAGGTCGGTGCCATGCAGCTTGATGCGCTCGGGCAGCCAGTAACCGTTCTGTTGCACATAGCTCAGGTATTCGACCTGCCAGCCATCCTGTTCCAGCGAAGCCAGGCGGCTGTCGCCATTGAGGCTCAGGCGGCTCTTGCTGTCTGGCGCAGGAAGACCGCGTACCCACCACACCAGGTGCGATACGGGGAGTTTCCAGCCCATCTGTTCTTCCAGCAGGGCTTCCGGCGTTGGCGCTTCATAGCGGCCCTGATTGGCCACTTCCAGGCTGACTTGCCCCGGCCGGCCGGTCAGGCGTGCCGCACCGCGGCCCAGCGGGCCAGACAGGCGAATGTCGTAATAGTCCTGGCGTTGCAGCCAGAACAAGGTGCCGCTGCCCGAATCTTTCGGGGCGCGAATGCCCACCTTGCCCTCGATCTGCCAGCCATCAAGGCTGCTCAGTTGATCCTTGTGCTGCTGCCACTGCGCCGGGTTGCCCGGGCCTTCGACAGATTCACGGGTGCCAAGACCGGAACAGCCGGCAAGCAGGGCAATAAAGCTGAAAACGATAACGTGGCGCAAAAACATAAAATTAAAGGGTCTCGGATCCGGTCAGGCGCTTGATGGTGCTGCGCAGGATTGGGCTTTCGGGCTGTTCCTTGAGGAACTTCTCCCAGATTTGTCGCGCTTCACGCTGCTTGCCATTGGCCCAGAGCACTTCGCCCAGGTGTGCGGCGACTTCCTGGTCGGGGAAGCGCTCCAGCGCCTGGCGCAGCAAGCGTTCGGCTTCGTCCAGGTTGCCCAGGCGGTAATTCACCCAGCCGAGGCTGTCGAGTACGGCCGGGTCTTCCGGGTTGAGCTGGTGAGCCTTTTCAATCAGCTCCTTGGCTTCGGCGTAGCGCGTTGTACGGTCGGACAAGGTGTAACCCAGGGCGTTCAGTGCCATGGCATTGTCCGGGTCGCGCTTGATGATCAGGCGCAGGTCTTTTTCCATCTGCGCCAGGTCATTGCGTTTTTCCGCCTGCATGGCGCGGGTGTACAGCAGGTTCAAGTCGTCCGGATATTGCAGCAAGGCTTGCTGGAGGATTTTCCAGGCGCGATCGCCCTGCTTGTTGGCCGACAGGGTCTCGGCCTGGATCAGGTACAGCTGGATCGCGTAGTCCGGTTCGGCATCCCGTGCGGCAGCCAGGCGTTTTTCCGCCTCGTCGGTGCGGCCGTTGTTCATCAGGATATCGGCCTGGCGCAGTTGCGCCGGCAGGTAGTCATTGCCGGCGCCGACCTGAGCGTATTCAAGCAATGCAGCCTGCGGGTCGTTACGCTCTTCAGCGATGCGGCCCAGGTTCAGGTGCGCCGAATCCACGTGGCTCTCGCGGGCGATCAGGTCTTCCAGGTAACCCTTGGCCTCATCCCAGGCCTTGGCTTCCAGGCACACCAGCGCCAGGGAGTAGCGCAATTCGTCATCGTCCGGGTATTGCTGCACGAGGTTGGCGAACTGCACCTTGGCGTCTTCCATGCGGTCCTGTTCAACCAGCATGCGGGCATAGGTCAGCAGCAGGCGCTTGTCGCCCGGGTACTTCTTGATGCTTTTTTCCAGCAGCGGAATCGCTTCCTTGCCGCGGTTGAGGTTTTGCAGCAGGCGGGCGCGCAGCAGGATCGGCGCGATCTCGCCCTCTTCCGGCGGGTGTTGCTCCAGCAGCTTCAGCGCAGCCTCGGGCTCATCATCCTGTTGCAACAACAGCGCCTTGCCGAAAATCAGCTGGCTGTTGTTCGGGTGTTTTTGCAGCAGGCGGTCGAAACTCTTCATCAGGCCGTTGCGGGTGTCCTGATCGGTGTCGGCGGCCGACAGCGCGAGGAAGTCGAAATGCGTGTCGCCCTTGCCCTGCAGGACCTTCTCCATATACACCATGGAGTCGTCATAGCGCCCGGCGCGGGCCAGTTGAATGGCCGCTGCCCGTTGTGCCTCGAGATCGTCCGGGGCGTTTTTCGCCCAGATCAGCGAGGAGTCCAGGGCCGCCTGATCGGCGCCCAGGTACTCGGCGATGCGAAACGCCCGCTCCGAAATCCCCGGATCCTGAGTATTGATGGCCTGGGTCACGTAGTTATCCAGGGCAATGTCGAAACGATTGCGCTGGCCGGCCAGCTCCGCGCTCAGCAGGCTGAAGATCGTCTCTTCACTGAACGAGGAATAAACCTTGGGCTTTTCAGGGGCGGGGGTGCTGTCTTCTACCGGCGGCGTACCGTCCGGCGACACGGGTGCCATGGCCTGGCAGCCGCTGAGAAAGACAAAAGCAAGGAGCAACGCGGAAGATCTATTCATATAGGAAGAGGACGACTAACCTGCGGTCGGATCATCATGACACAAGCCTTCGGCCAAACATAACCGTGTAGGAGCGAGCTTGCTCGCGAAGAACCAGAGGACAACGCGTTTTATCCCGTAAGCCAGCGTTATCGTTAACGACCATCGCGAGCAAGCTCGCTCCTACAGATGGCCTTTATAGGCGTAAGCTACTAGGACAATAGCCTACGGTGGTTGTTCTGAATCATTCGAAGTAGGACAATTGTCGGCTTCCCGACATCATCAGCGATATTGAATGGCCTTCCTTGCACTCGGTATTAACCACAAGACTGCTTCTGTAGACGTCCGCGAGCGCGTGGCTTTTACTCCCGAGCAGTTGGTTGAGGCCTTGCAGCAGCTCTGCCGGCTCACCGACAGTCGCGAAGCTGCGATCCTTTCGACCTGTAATCGCAGCGAGCTCTATATAGAGCAGGAACATCTTTCAGCGGATGTGGTGCTGCGCTGGCTGGCCGATTACCACCATTTGAGCCTCGATGAGCTGCGCCAAAGCTCATATGTGCACGAAGAAGATGCGGCAGTTCGTCACATGATGCGCGTCGCCTCCGGGCTGGATTCGCTGGTGTTGGGCGAACCGCAGATTCTCGGCCAGATGAAGTCCGCCTACGCCGTGGCCCGCGAGGCCGGCACCATCGGCCCGCTGCTGGGGCGCCTGTTCCAGGCCACCTTCAACTCCGCCAAGCAGGTGCGCACCGACACCGCCATCGGTGAAAACCCGGTGTCCGTGGCGTTTGCCGCCGTCAGCCTGGCCAAACAGATTTTCAGTGACTTGCAGCGCAGCCAGGCCCTGCTGATCGGCGCCGGCGAGACCATCACCCTGGTCGCCCGCCACCTGCACGAACTGGGCGTAAAGCGCATTGTCGTCGCCAACCGTACCCTGGAACGCGCCAGCATCCTGGCCGAGCAGTTCGGTGCCCACGCGGTGTTGCTTTCCGACATCCCGGCCGAGCTGGTGCGCAGCGACATCGTCATCAGCTCTACTGCCAGCCAGTTGCCGATCCTCGGCAAGGGCGCGGTGGAAAGCGCCCTGAAACTGCGCAAGCACAAGCCGATCTTCATGGTGGATATCGCCGTTCCCCGGGATATCGAGCCTGAAGTCGGCGAGTTGGACGACGTTTACCTCTACAGCGTCGACGACCTGCACGAAGTGGTCGCCGAAAACCTCAAGAGTCGCCAGGGCGCTGCCCAGGCTGCCGAGGAAATGGTCAGCACCGGTGCCGACGATTTCATGGTGCGCCTGCGTGAACTGGCGGCAGTGGACGTGCTCAAGGCCTACCGTCAGCAAGGCGAACGCCTGCGGGACGAGGAATTGATCAAGGCCCAGCGTATGCTCGCCAACGGCAGCAGCGCCGAAGACGTGCTGATGCAGTTGGCGCGCGGCCTGACCAACAAGTTGTTGCACGCTCCCAGTGTCCAGTTGAAAAAGCTTACCGCCGAAGGCCGCCTCGATGCGCTGGCCATGGCCCAGGAACTCTTTGCCCTCGGTGAGGGCGCGACAGAAAGCTCTTCGGATAAAAAACCGCAATGAAAGCGTCACTGCTCAATAAACTGGACGTCCTTCAGGACCGTTTCGAAGAACTGACCGCCTTGCTCGGCGATGGCGAGGTCATCTCCGATCAGACCAAGTTCCGCACCTATTCCAAGGAATACGCGGAAGTTGAACCGATCGTGGGCACCTATAAACAGTTGCTCAAGGTTCAGGCTGACCTCGAAGGCGCCCAGGCGCTGCTCAAGGACAGCGACCCGGACATGCGCGAAATGGCCGTTGAAGAAGTGCGAGAGGCCAAGGACAAGCTGATCGAACTGGAAGGCGACCTGCAACGCATGCTGTTGCCCAAGGACCCGAACGATGGGCGCAACGTGTTCCTTGAAATCCGCGCCGGCACCGGCGGTGACGAAGCGGCGATTTTCTCCGGCGACCTGTTCCGCATGTATTCGCGCTATGCCGAGCGTCGCGGCTGGCGTGTGGAGATCCTGTCCGAGAACGAAGGCGAACACGGCGGCTATAAAGAAGTCATCGCCCGGGTTGAGGGCGAGAATGTCTACGGCAAACTGAAGTTCGAATCCGGCGTGCACCGCGTGCAGCGTGTGCCGGCCACGGAATCCCAGGGCCGTATCCACACCTCGGCGTGCACCGTGGCCGTGTTGCCCGAGCCCGACGAGCAGGAAGCCATCGAGATCAACCCGGCAGACCTGCGGGTCGACACCTACCGCTCATCGGGCGCCGGTGGCCAGCACGTCAACAAGACCGACTCGGCGATCCGTATCACTCACTTGCCTTCGGGCATCGTGGTGGAGTGCCAGGAAGAACGTTCCCAGCACAAGAACCGTGCGCGGGCCATGTCCTGGCTGTCGGCCAAGCTGAATGACCAGCAGACCAGCGCCGCCGCCAATGCGATTGCCAGCGAACGTAAGCTGCTGGTGGGCTCGGGCGACCGTTCCGAGCGCATTCGTACCTACAACTTTGCCCAGGGCCGGGTCACCGACCACCGCGTCAACCTGACGCTGTACTCCCTGGATGAAATCCTCGCCGGTGGCGTCGATGCGGTAATCGAGCCATTGTTGGCTGAATACCAGGCCGACCAGCTTGCGGCGATAGGTGAATAAATGACCATTATTGCCAGTTTGTTACGCGCCGCCGACCTGCCGGACTCGCCGACTGCGCGCCTGGACGTGGAATTGTTGCTGGCCGCCGCCTTGGGCAAGTCCCGCAGCTACCTGCACACCTGGCCGGAAAAAATCGTCAGCAGTGAACACGCGCTGACCTTTGCCGACTACCTGCAACGCCGTCGTGCCGGCGAGCCCGTGGCCTACATCCTCGGCCAGCAAGGCTTCTGGAAGCTCGACCTGGAAGTGGCACCGCACACGCTGATCCCGCGTCCGGAAACCGAGATGCTGGTGGAAGCCGCCCTGGAATTGCTGCCTGCCACACCGGCCAAGGTCCTGGACCTGGGCACCGGCAGCGGCGCGATTGCCCTGGCCCTGGCCAGCGAACGCCCGGCCTGGCAAGTCACGGCGGTCGACCGCGTGCTGGAAGCCGTGGCCCTGGCCGAACGCAACCGCCAGCGCCTGCACCTGAACAACGCCACGGTGCTGAACAGCCATTGGTTCAGTGCCCTCGAAGGCCACACTTACAACCTGATCATCAGCAACCCACCTTATATAGCCGACACCGACCCGCACCTGGTGGCCGGTGACGTGCGCTTTGAACCGGCCAGCGCGCTGGTATCCGGGCATGACGGCCTGGACGACCTGCGGCTGATCATCGCCCAGGCGCCTGCGCACCTCGACGCCGCGGGTTGGTTGCTGCTGGAACACGGTTACGACCAGGCGCCCGCCGTGCGCGACCTGCTGCTGGGGGAAGGCTTTGAAGAAGTCCACAGTCGCATCGACCTGGGCGGCCACGAACGCATCACGTTGGGACGCCGCCCGTGATGAACGACCAGGAGCTGTTGCGCTATAGCCGGCAGATTCTGTTGCAGCATGTCGACATCGAAGGCCAGTTGCGCCTGAAAAACAGCCGCGCGCTGATCGTCGGCCTGGGTGGCCTCGGTTCGCCGGTGGCGCTGTACCTGGCGGCGGCGGGTGTGGGTGAGCTGCATTTGGCGGATTTCGACACTGTCGACCTGACCAACCTGCAACGCCAGATCATTCACGACACTGATAGCGTCGGCCTGAGCAAGGTCGACTCGGCGATTCGCCGCCTGAGCGCGATCAATCCTGAAATACAGCTGGTTGCCCATCGCAGCGCGCTGGATGAGGATTCCCTCGCGGCCGCCGTGGCGGCGGTCGATGTGGTACTGGACTGCAGCGACAACTTCTCCACCCGCGAAGCGGTCAACGCTGTGTGTGTCGCTGCCGGCAAGCCTTTGGTGAGCGGTGCGGCGATTCGCCTCGAAGGCCAGCTGTCGGTGTTCGACCCTCGTCGCGCCGAAAGCCCCTGCTACCACTGTTTATACGGGCACGGCAGCGACGCCGAACTGACCTGCAGCGAAGCCGGTGTCATCGGCCCGCTGGTGGGTTTGGTCGGCAGCCTGCAAGCCCTGGAAGCCTTGAAATTGCTGGCCGGTTTCGGCGAGCCGCTGGTGGGGCGGCTGTTGTTGATCGACGCCCTGACCACGCGTTTTCGCGAGTTGTGGGTCAAGCGCGATCCCGGTTGCAGCGTCTGCGGTAGCCAACATGGTTAAGGATGCGCCGATTGGTGTGTTCGACTCCGGTGTCGGCGGTCTGTCGGTGCTGGACGAAATCCAGCGTCTGCTGCCCCATGAGTCGCTGCTGTACGTGGCGGATGGCGGGAATATCCCCTACGGCGAGAAAACCCCGGCGTTCATCCTCGATCGTTCGCGACAGGTGGCGGCGTTCTTCCGTGAGAAGGGCGCCAAAGCGTTTGTGATTGCCTGCAACACGGCGACCGTTGCGGCGGTTGCCGATTTGCGCCAGGACTATCCCGACTGGCCATTGGTGGGCATGGAACCGGCAGTCAAACCCGCGGCTGCCGCGACCCGCAGTGGCGTCGTCGGCGTGCTGGCGACCACCGGCACCCTGCAAAGCGCCAAGTTCGCCGCCTTGCTCGACCGCTTCGCCACCGATGTGCGGGTGATCACCCAACCCTGCCCGGGGCTGGTGGAGCTGATCGAAACCGGCGACCTGGACAGCCCGGCCCTGCGCCTGCTGTTGCAAGGCTACGTGGAGCCGCTGATTGCGGCCGGTTGCGACACCATCATCCTTGGCTGCACCCACTACCCGTTCCTCAAGCCCCTGCTCGCCGAGATGCTCCCGCCGACGATCATTTTGATCGACACCGGGGCGGCAGTAGCGCGTCAATTGCAACGTCTTTTGAGTGATCGCGAACTGCTGGCCACTGGCAGTCCGCCGCCTGTACAGTTCTGGACCAGCGGCGATCCGCAGCATCTAAGAAATATCCTACCGACCCTATGGAAATCTCCCGGAGTTGTGCGTAGTTTTGGCGTGTGAAAAAAACGTGAAATAACGCCTTTATCCGCTGAACTTCTGGCTATACGGCAGCTTCTATAGCAAGTTAGCCGGTACAAAATCATACAACTTCGTTCGGAAGGGATGTTTCTCTATGAAGCGCTTGTTCTGTTTGGCTGCGATTGCGGCCGCAATGTTGGGGCACTCTTTTTCCGCACAGGCGGCAGGCCTGGAACTTGGGGTGGGAAGTACGAGCGATTCGACCATGACCTATCGGTTGGGGCTGACCTCGGACTGGGATAAAAGCTGGTGGCAGACCGATACGGGGCGCGTGACCGGGTACTGGAGCGGCGCCTACACCTACTGGGACGGTGACAAGCGCGCCAGTGTCAGCAGCCTGTCGTTCTCGCCCGTGTTTGTGTATGAGTTTGCCGGGGAGAGGGTGAAGCCGTACATCGAGGCCGGCGTGGGTGTGGCCGTGTTCTCCCGCACGCGGGTTGAAGACAACAATATCGGCCAGGCTTTCCAGTTTGAAGACCGGCTGGGCTTTGGCTTGCGCTTTGTCGGTGGCAGTGAAGTGGGCATTCGGGCCACCCATTACTCCAATGCCGGGATCAGCAGCAATAACGATGGTGTAGAGAGTTATTCGCTGCACTACACGCTGCCACTGTAGTTTTTTAAGAACACTGCAAAACCATTGTGGGAGCGGGCTTGCTCGCGAAAGCGGTATATCAGCCACGAATCAGTTGACTGACACACCGCTTTCGCGAGCAAGCCCGCTCCCACATTGGCTACTCATTGGTTCCGAAATCAGCGATACACCGTCGCAATCCCCTGGCGCTCATCGATGCACTCCGGCGCGCCCATCTCGAATTCCCGGCAGATCAGCGGCCGCTTCTCGTAAATCGTGCACATCATCGTGTCGCGATCCAGCGCCGCGCACCAGCCGTCATCCAGGCGCAGCATGACTTCGCCGCCCCAATCGTCGGTATCGATAAAGCGATCGGGCACGCCGGTATCAGTGATCAGCATGACTTCCAGCTGGCAGCAGCACGCGGCGCAGGTGGAGCAGGTGACGGCAGGTTCGGCGATTTGGGTATGGGGGATGTTGGTCATAGGCGCGCAGTGTAAGGCAAGCGGCTCATAGGTGTGTGAAAGGCCTGACGGACGTCAATGTGCCAACTGCCTGGCGACCCAATGCAACAACGGAAAAATCATCCCCCAGAGTAACGCCAGGCCGATGACGGTCGGCACGGTGCCATAGCCGAAACTCACCCCCGCCAGTTGGCTGCCCGCGTAATAGGACAGCGGCCCACCCACCGCCCCCAACAAACTCGCAAGCCACCAGGGCTGCGCGCTCCAGGCCAGGCAATGGCGTAGCGTGGTCGCTAGCAATGCCCACAACAGGATCAGCCACAATGGTGCCAACGGTCCGGGCAGGCTGAAATGAAACACGCCGAATGCTCGTAGCACGGTGTCGATCACGGTGCCCAACAAGGTGACGGCAAGAATCACCTGGCCTTCCGCTGACCACGAACTTATCCACAGCAGGTGGATTACCAGCACCGCCAACCCCACCAACAGCCACAGACTGTCGCCGCCCAGCACACAGGCAAACCAGCCGCACTGGAACAGCACGGCATTTGCCAGTGGTTTAAGCATCAAAGCGCCCGAGCAGTGGCTGGGTCAGCGCCGCCGGCTTGGCCAGCAGCATCTGCGCGGTGCCGATGGTGCGCTCCATAAAGCCGCCTTCGCAGTAGCACAGGTAAAACTCCCACAGCCGCAGGAAGTATTCGTCGTAGCCCATTTCCGTCAGGCGGCTGTGGGCGCGGCGAAAGTTCTCATGCCACAGGCGCAGGGTTCGCGCGTAGTGCAGGCCGAAGTCCTCCATGTGCAGCAGGTTCATGTCAGTGTCGCGGCTGACGACCTCCAGCATCTTCTGTACACAGGGCAGGGCGCCGCCGGGGAAGATATAGCGCTGGATAAAATCCACGCTGCTCTTGGCTTGTTCGTAGCGCTGCTCGCGAATGGTGATGGCTTGCAGCAACATCAGGCCGTTGCTCTTGAGCAACTGCGCGCACTGTTTGAAATAGGTCGGCAGGAAGCGGTGGCCCACGGCTTCGATCATCTCGATCGACACCAGCTTGTCGTACTGCCCGGTCAGGTCGCGGTAGTCCTCCAGCAGCAACGTCACCTGATTCTGCAAACCCAGGGCCTCGATGCGTTTTTCAGTGTAGGCAAACTGCTCTTTGGACAGGGTCGTGGTGGTGACCTTGCAGCCGTACTGCTGCGCGGCATAAATCGCCATGCTGCCCCAGCCGGTGCCGATTTCCAGCAGGTGGTCGGACGGTTTCAGCGCGAGCTTTTGGCAGATGCGTTCCAGCTTGTTCAGTTGTGCCTGTTCCAGTGTGTCATCGGCGGTGAGGAACTGCGCGGCCGAATACATCATGGTCGGATCGAGGAATTCCTCGAACAGGTCGTTGCCCAGGTCGTAGTGGGCGGCGATGTTTTTCTGCGAGCCCTTGCGCGTATTGCGGTTGAGCCAGTGCAGGCCCTGGGTGAAGGGCCGCGCCACTTTGGCCAGCCCACCTTCCAGCGCATCCAGCACGTCGAGGTTGCTGACCATCACCCGTACCACGGCGGTCAGGTCCGGGCTGCTCCAGTAACCATGGATAAATGCCTCGCCGGCGCCGATGGAGCCGTTGGCCGCCACCAGCCCCCACACGGCTGAATCGAGGATCTGGATCTCCCCCAGCAGGTGCGCTTCCCGTGCGCCGAAGACTTGCCGTTCGCCGTCCTCGATCACCACCAACTGGCCGTGGCGCAGTTGGCCGAGCTGGCGCAGCACGGCTTTGCGCAGCAGCGCGGCGGTCATGCCGTTGACGTTCAAGCGGTTGGATTTGACCGATAAGCTAGGGGATTTCATGGCGGCGATCCTTGGTGTAACCGACTGCGGTGCGAGAAGCGCCTTCGGCGGCGTGATGGGAAAAAATCGGCGTGCGTTTAAGCAAGAGGCGCAAGGCCTGCCAATAAATGGCCAGGCAGGTCTTGGCGGTCATCCACGGGAAGCGCCACAGGTAGCGGTGCAGGCTGGCGCGGTTCAGCGCTTCGCGTTGCAGGCTCAAGGTGGCGTCAAAGACTTTCAGTTCGCCCTGCCAGTCGGCCATGTGCACGCCGAGCCTGGCGGCGGGCGGGCTGAAGCTCATGCGGTATTCCAGGTCCCGGGGCAAGAACGGCGAGACATGAAACGCCTTGGCCACGGCGAAGTGCTGATGCTCACCGGCAGGCAGCGCCTGGGCTGGCAGCACGTAGTGATAGCGCTCGCGCCACGGGGTGTTGGTCACTTCACAAAGGATCGCGGCCAGCGTTCCGTCGGCCTCGAAGCAGTAGAAGAAACTCACCGGGTTAAAGGCCAGGCCCCAACTGCGGGCCTGGGTCAGCAGGCAGATAACGCCCGAGGGGATGCGCCCCAGGGCCTTGCCGACTTCTTGGCGTACGGCATCGGTCAAGCTCATGCCGTGACGGGTAAATTCACGCAGGTAATCCTGCTGGCGAAACGCGAACGGCGCCCAGCGCTCGCCCGCCAATGGCGACAAGCCGAACACTTCGTCCTGTTCGCTGAGGTCCAGGTACAGCAGGCCAATCCGATAACGGAAGGCGTGGCCCTTGGGCGTAAATCGCCGATGGGCAATCCAGCCGCTATACAGTGCGCTGTTCACAGCGCTTCCCCAAACGCTTTGGCCACGCGCAACGCGCTGACCACACCGTCTTCGTGAAAGCCGTTGGCCCAGTAGGCGCCGCAGTAATAGGTGTGCTGCGTGCCGTGCAATTCTTCCCAGCGCGCTTGGGCGGCCACGGCGGCCAGGCTGTATTGCGGGTGGGCGTAGGTGTAGCGGGCGAGGACTTTGAGCGGGTTGATCAGCGCCGTTTGATTGAGGCTCACGCAAAAGGTGGTGGTGCTGTCGATGCCTTGCAGGATGTTCATGTCGTAGGTCACCGCCGCCTGTTTTTGCGCGCGGCCATCCAGGCGGTAATTCCAGCTGGCCCAGGCCAGTTTGCGCTCGGGCAGCAGACGGGTATCGGTGTGCAGGACGACGTCATTGTCGGCGTAGGGCAGGGCGCCAAGGATCTGTTGCTCGGCCAGGCTCGCATCCCCCAGCAACGCCAGGGCCTGGTCGCTGTGGCAGGCGAACACCACCTTGTCGAATGCCTCGCTGCCGGCGGCGCTGTGGATAACTGCGCCGATGGCTGAGCGCTCAACCCGGGTGACCGGGCAATTGAGGCGGATATTTTCGCGGAAGGACTGGGTCAGCGGCTCGATATAGCGGCTGGAACCGCCTTCGATCACGCACCACTGCGGCCGGTTGCTCACCGACAACAAGCCATGGTTCTTGAAGAACCGCACGAAGAATTGCAGGGGAAACCCGAGCATGTCAGCCAGGGACATCGACCAGATCGCCGCGCCCATCGGCACGATGTAGTGCTGGATAAATCGCTGGCCGTAGCCGCCCGCTTGCAGGTACTCGCCCAGGGTCATCTCGGCGCTGATGCGTTGCTCTTGCAGGTCCAGGGGCGCCTGGCGGTTGAAGCGCAGGATATCGCGCAACATGCCCCAGAACCCCGGCGACAGAATATTCCGGCGCTGGGCAAACAGGCTGTTGAGATTGTTGCCGTTGTACTCGAACCCGGCGTTCGGGTCGCACACCGAAAAGCTCATCTCGGTGGGTTTGTACGTCACGCCAATCTGCCCCAGCAGCTTGATGAAGTTGGGATAGGTCCAGTCGTTGAACACGATAAAGCCGGTGTCCACCGCATGGCTTTTGCCTTCCACTGTGACATTCACCGTGTGAGTGTGCCCGCCGATGCGGTCGCCCGCTTCGAACAGGGTGATGTCGTGGCGGCGACTGAGCAGGTAGGCGCTGGTCAGCCCGGCAATGCCGCTGCCGATAATGGCGATCTTCACAGGTCGTCCTTTCTCGGCGGCGGGCTGCGCAGCATGCGTTTGCCAATGATCAACTGGACGCGGTTCGGCAGTTTCGACAGTGGCCACAAGGCGGCAATAAACAGGGCAGGGAAGGCAATTTCCAATGGGCGGTTTTGCAGCTTGGCGAAGATATGTCGCGCGGCCTTGTCCGCCGGCCAGCTCAGGGGCATCGGGAAATCATTGCGGGCGGTCAGAGGCGTGTCGACAAACCCCGGGCTGACCACGGTGACGTCGATCCCTTCAGGTGACAGGTCGATACGCAGGGACTCGAACAGGTAACGCAGGCCTGCCTTCGACGCACCATAGGCTTCCGCCCTGGGCATCGGCAGGTAGGTCACCGCACTGGCCACACCGACCAGGTGCGGTGTATGACCGGCACGCAACAGCGGCAGCGCGGCCTCGATGCAGTAACTGCTGGCCAGCAGGTTGGTGCGCACCACGTGCTCGATGATCGAGGCGTCGAACTGCCTGGCATCCACGTATTCGCAGGTGCCGGCATTCAGGATCACCGTATCCAGCGAACCCCAGGCCACTGCGATGTGTTCACCGATCTCGCGCACGGTCTGGCTGTTGGTCAGGTCGCCGGCCACCACCAGCACTTGCCCGGGGTATTGCTGGGCAAGCTGTTCCAGGGGCGCCTTGGAGCGGGAACTGAGGGCCACATGGGCACCGCTTTCGAGCAGCGTCTTCGCCAGTTCGGCACCGATGCCACTGCTGGCACCGGTCAACCAGTAACGACGTGGAAGGTTAACGCTCATCCCATTCTCCTTTTCAGCCAGCTGACCACACCGCCAAGGACCGGCACGTGTTCATACAGCAACTGTCCAGCGTCAAAATAATCCCGGTGGCGATACACCTTGTCGCGCCACAGCAGGTGCGAGCAGCCTTCCACACGAATCACTTCGCCCTTGGCCAGGCGCGGGTGGCAGAAGCTCATTGTCCAGCGCAGGTAGCCTTCGCCTTCCGCTACTTGATCAAAGCCATGGAAGTCAAAGCGCAATTGGGTCACGTTGTCGTACAGCTCGGCGAAGTAGCGGTGCAACGCCGGTAGCCCGTGCACCTCGTGCAGTGGGTCGGTGAAACTGATGTCCTGGCTGTACAGGCCGTCGAGCAGGTGCAGGTTGTGCTTGTCCACACTGGCGAACACCTGGGCGAAGCGGCGCAGGAAATCACTCATAAGCACCTCCGACCGCCTGGCGTGAAGGCAGGCTGCGGAAAGCGGCGAGGGCGCGCTCGCGGGATTTTTTCAAATCGACGATAGGACGAGGATAGTCGGCCACACCAAACAGGCCGCCCACGGCGTCGGGGTTGTGCACTTCCTTTTTGTTCAGCGCCGCCAGTTGCGGCAGCCAGTGCTTGATAAATACACCTTCGCCGTCGAATTTTTCCGATTGGCTCAAGGGGCTGAAAATCCGGAAGTACGGGGCCGAGTCGGTGCCGGTGGACGAGCTCCACTGCCAGCCACCGTTGTTGGCTGCCAGGTCGCCGTCGATCAGGTGACGCATGAAAAAGCGCTCGCCTTCGCGCCAGTCGATCAGCAGGTTTTTGGTCAGGAACATCGCCACCACCATGCGCAGGCGATTGTGCATCCAGCCGGTTTCCAGCAGCTGGCGCATGGCGGCGTCGATGATCGGCAGGCCGGTGCGTGCTTCCTGCCACGCTTTCAAGTCTTCCGGGCTGTTGCGCCAGGCCACAGCTTCGGTCTCCGGGCGGAATGCGCGGTGGCGCGAGACCCGTGGGTAGCCCACCAGAATATGTTTGTAGAACTCGCGCCACAGCAGCTCGTTGATCCAGGTAATCGCGCCGATGTCGCCGCTTTCGAATTCACCCTGGTTGCTTTGCAGCGCGGCATGCAGGCACTGGCGCGGTGAAACCACGCCCGCTGCAAGGTAGGCCGAAAGCTGGCTGGTACCGGGTTTGGCCGGGAAGTCGCGTTCGTCCTTGTAGTAGCTGATTTGTGCGTCGGCGAACTGGTCGAGACGGCGCCGGGCTTCGGCTTCGCCGGCAGGCCACAGGGCGCGCAAGGCTTCGCTCGGGGTAGCGAAGCCCTCGACGTGATCCGGAACCTCGTCGCTTTTGAGTGTGAGCGGCGCCTGCGCCTTGGGAGTGGCGACCAAACGCGGCAAGGCGCCATGCAGGCGGCTGTAGCAGACCTTGCGGAACTGGCTGAACACCTGGAAGTAGGTGCCGGTCTTGGTCAGCACGCTGCCGGGCTGGAAAAACAACTGGTCCAGATAGGTGTGGAACGTGATGCCTTGAGCTTCGAGGGCCTTGGCCACGGCGGCGTCGCGGCGCTCTTCGTGGATGCCGTATTCGTCATTGACGTGCACCGACTCCACCGACAGTTCCTGGCACAGGCCTGCCAAAACTTCAGGTGCTTGATCCCAAGTGTCGGCATGGCGGATCAATAACGGAATGTTCAACTCGCTCAGTGCCGAGCTCAAGCGCTGCAGGTTGCGCAGCCAGAAATCGACCTTGCACGGCGCGTCATCGTGGGCCAGCCATTGCCCGGGGCTGATCAGGTAGACGGCCGCTGTCGGGCCACGCTGTGCGGCGGCGGCGAGGGCGGTGTTGTCATGTAGGCGCAGGTCGGTGCGCAGCCAGATCAAGTGCATTTAAATAAGTCCACGCTGGATCAGTACCTGATGGGCCGACAGCGGGTCTTCGGCCAGGAGCAATTCAGGAATCTCTTGGGTTAATACGGACAGCTCCGCCTGGTGGATGCATACCGTTGGTCCGGTTATCAGTTTTGGGCAACTGAAGCCGCTCAACAGTTTGCCCAGCACCGAGGTATGGAGTGCCTTGCTCGAATACAGCAGTACCGCGCGGGGTTGCAGATGCTCGACGGCCAGGGCCAGTTCGCCCACCGGCAATGGCCAGTCGAAAACTTCCACCGGGCAATCGGCGCTGCTGGCGAGCCAGGCGGTGAGCCACAGGTGCGGCTCCAGCGGCAGGTCGGAATGGTTGATCAGCAGCAGGGGGGCGCCGTTGAGCTGGCGGTTGTTGTGATACATCCGCGCACCGAATTTGCTGCGCAGCCAGGAATAGAAAAATACCCGTTCCATTTGCGCGCCGAACTGGCCTTGCCAGCGCAGTTCGAGCTCCTTGAGCAACGGCAATAACAGTTGCTCGCACAAGGTGCGCGGCGGGTACAGCGCCATGGCCTGGTTGAAGGCATCATCCACCCGGCGCTCGGCCAGTTCGCTGATGGCCTGCACCAGGTGCTGGCGGCGGTTGTGCCATTCGTTTTCCACCCGCGGTTCGCTGGTGGCTTGCGCGGTGTCGATCAGGCTCTTGACCTGGCTGACCGGCACACCGCGGTTGAGCCAGGTCAGGATGGTATGGATGCGTTGCACGTGCTCGGCACTGAACAGGCGGTGCCCCTTGGGCGTGCGCTGGGGCACGATCAGCCCGTAGCGCCGCTCCCAGGCGCGCAAGGTCACGGCGTTGACGCCGGTCTGGCGCGCCACTTCGCGGATCGGCAGCCAGCCTTGTTCGATGGCCTCGGCGATGTCTTCGCCAGGTTCTTGCAGGGGAAAAGTCATAGGTTAAATCGCATTACGCAGGCTGAGGTTTTCCGGGTGCGGTTGCAGGTAGGCCTGCTGCGCGATATAGCGGTCCGGATGCTGGCGAAAGTGGTGCTTGAGCAGCGTCAGCGGTACCACCAGCGGCACGATGCCCTGGCGGTATTGGCTGATGATGGTCTGCATTTCCTGTTTGTCTTCGGCGCTGATGGCTTGCTTGAGGTAGCCGCTGATGTGTTGCAGCACGTTGGTGTGGGTGCCGCGTGTGGCGCACTGGGACAGGGCGCTCATCAGTTCGCTGAAGTAGCCGGCGGCCAAGGCGCCCAGGTCGACGTCCCTGGGCATGCTGCCCAGCAGGTTGCCGAGGCTTTTGTAATGCACCGGGCTGTGGGCCATCAGCAGGTATTTGTAGCGCGAGTGAAATTCCAGCAGGCGGTGACGGGTCAGGCCTTCGGCGAGCAGTTGCTGCCAGGTGGCGTAGACGAACACCCGGGTCAGGAAGTTTTCCCGCAGCACCGGGTCATTCAGCCGACCGTCTTCTTCCACCGGCAGGTTGGGGTGGCGCGCACAAAACGCCTGGGCGTAGATGCCGCGCCCGCCGCCGTCGATGGGCATGCCGTTGTCCTGATAGACCTTGACCCGCTCCAGGCCGCAGGACGGGGATTTCTGCATGAAGATGTAACCGCAGAGGTCGGTGTGTTCAGCAGCCATTTGCTGGCCGTAATCGTCCAGCGGCTGGGTCACGTTAAGTTCGCGGTTTACGGTGCCAACGGCCTGGGGATTGAGCGGGTCGCCCACCAGGCGAATCGGCTCGCGGGGGATGCCCAGGCCAATGGCGACTTCAGGACACAGCGGCACGAAGTCGAAATAATCGGCCAGGGTCTGGCTACACAGCTGGGATTGTTTATGCCCGCCGTTGAAGCGCACGTTCTCGCCCAACAGGCAGGCGCTGATGGCGATTTTCGGTTTGCCGGTGGCGGGCAGGGTGCTGGACATGGCCAAACCTCGATGAAATTCCTGTACAGAGTTAAATTTCTGTACAACTTAATCTCATCATAGGTTTGAAGCTGTACAAGTCAAATAATTTGTACAGGTATTTGCGGAATGGCTATTTCCAGCCGATTTTCCAGTCTTCGGCGTTTTGCAGGGTTTGCCAGGCCAGGCGCTGCACGCGATGGCTCATCACGGCTTCCAGCTCGATTTCCTGCACATCGCCTTCGTCATCACGCAGCAGTTTGGTCACCAGAAAATGTTTTTCCTTGTACTGGGGGCGGGCTGCTGTCCACTTCGACAGCAGCAACTTGGCGGGATTGATGCGGTTCATCGCAGGTGCTCGATCAACCGCCGCGCCGCCTCCTGGCCGCTGAGCCACGCACCTTCCACGCGGCCTGACAGGCACCAGTCGCCACATACATACAGGCCCAGGTCGGCGTCGGCCAGCACGCCAAATTCATGGCTGGTGGACGGCCGCGCGTACAGCCAGCGGTGGGCGAGGGTGAAGGAAGGCGCCGGCATGGCGCTGTGCAGCAGTTCGGCGAAGGCGCCGTGCAGGTGTTCGATCACGGCTTCCTTGGACAGGTCCAGGTGTTGCTTGCTCCAGGTGCTGGTGGCGTGCAAAACCCAGGTGTCGAGGGTGGTGTCGCGCCCCGGTTTGCTGCGGTTGCGCGCCAGCCAGTCCAGCGGGCTGTCCTGGACGAAGCAGCCTTCCATGGGCGTATCCAGCGGCTTGTCGAAGGCCAGGGCAATGGCCCAGGTCGGGTCCATCTTGACCCCGGCGGCGACACTCGCCAGCTTGGGCGCAGCGGCCAGCAAGGCAGTGGCCTGGGGCGCCGGGGTGGCGATGATCACGTGGCTGAACGGGCCGTGGCTTTCGCCGTCGGCGTCCAGCAGGTTCCAGTGATGTTTACCCTGGAACACTTCGGTGATGCGGCAACCGAACTGCACCGGCAAGTCATCGAGCAGGGCGCGGGTGATCGCACTCATGCGCGGCGTGCCGACCCAGCGGATCTGTTCATCGGGGGAGGGCGTCAGTTGGCCGGACTTGAAGTTGTACAGCTGTGGCTTCCATTGCTCGGCGCAACCATTGGCCTGCCAGCGTTGCACCTCGTTGACGAAGCGCCGGTCGCGGGCGGTGAAGTACTGTGCGCCCATGTCCAGCGAGCCCGCATCGCTGCGCTTGCTGGACATGCGACCGCCACTGCCGCGGCTTTTATCGAAGAGTTGTACAACGTGCCCCGCGTCTTTCAACGCTCGGGCGGCGGAGAGACCGGCGATGCCGGTGCCAATGATCGCGATGGGAACAGTCATGGGAGGCCTCGTTTTACCGTTGGGTACAGACTACGCCGACACCAATAGCTGTACAATATTGTTTTTTGGTATAAGTTTTGGCGTACCTGATCGTTTGGCGTGACCTATGGTTAAACCTGAAGGTTTAACCAGCGTTGCGCCCGATTAAAACATCCCTGTTTATAAAATAGACTAACGGTGGTCGGCGAACGTTACACGAGGAACAACTCATGCACATTTTGCTGACCGGCGGTACCGGTTTGATCGGCCGTCAACTTTGCCAATACTGGCTTGCCCAGGGCCATCGCCTCACGGTCTGGAGCCGCCATCCCGAACAAGTGGCTAAATTGTGCGGCGCCCAGGTGCGTGGCGTCGCCCGCCTGCAGGACATAAACGAGGCGGTGGACGCGGTGGTCAACCTGGCCGGCGCGCCGATTGCCGACCGGCCCTGGACGCATAAACGCAAGGCGCTGTTGTGGAGCAGCCGTATCGGCCTCACCGAAACGCTGCTGGCCTGGCTTGAGGGCCTTGAACACAAACCGGCGGTGTTGATCTCCGGTTCCGCGGTGGGCTGGTACGGCGACGGTGGTGAGCGCGAGCTGACCGAAGACAGCGGCCCGGTGCAGGACGATTTCGGCAGCCAGTTATCCATTGCCTGGGAAGAAACCGCCCAGCGTGCCGAGGCATTGGGCATCCGCGTGGTGCTGGTGCGTACCGGGCTGGTGCTGGCGGCGGAGGGCGGCTTTTTGTCGCGGCTGTTGCTGCCGTTCAAACTGGCGCTGGGCGGGCCTATCGGCAATGGTCGGCAGTGGATGCCATGGGTCCATATAAAGGATCAAATCGCCCTGATTGATTTTCTTCTGCACAAGACCGATGCCAGCGGTCCTTATAATGCCTGCGCGCCACACCCGGTACGCAACCTGGAGTTCGCCAAGACCCTGGGCAAGGTGCTGCACCGCCCGGCGTTCATGCCCATGCCGGCGTTTGCCTTGCGTATCGGCCTGGGCGAGTTGTCCGGTTTGTTGCTGGGTGGCCAGCGGGCTTTGCCGCAGCGGCTGTTGGCGGCCGGTTTCACTTTCCAGTTCACTGAGTTGCATGCGGCCCTGGACGACTTGTCCAGCCGCCTCTAGAGATAGGATGTTGCATGACGGATCACGCGTTGTTACTGGTCAACCTGGGTTCACCGGCGTCCACTTCGGTGGCGGATGTGCGCAGCTACCTCAATCAGTTCCTGATGGACCCTTACGTCATTGACCTGCCATGGCCGGTTCGGCGTTTGCTGGTGTCGCTGATCCTGATCAAGCGCCCGGAGCAATCGGCCCATGCCTACGCCTCGATCTGGTGGGACGAAGGCTCGCCGCTGGTAGTTCTTAGCCGTCGCTTGCAACAACAGATGACTGCACAGTGGACCCAGGGGCCGGTGGAGTTGGCCATGCGCTATGGCGAGCCGTCGATTGAAAGCGTACTGACCCGGCTGGCGTCCCAAGGCATCAAGAAAGTGACCCTGGCGCCGTTGTACCCGCAGTTTGCCGACAGCACCGTGACCACGGTAATCGAAGAGGCCCGGCGCGTGGTGCGGCACAAAAAGCTGGCGATCGAGTTTTCGATTCTGCAGCCGTTCTACGATGAACCGGAGTACCTGGACGCCTTGGCCAACAGCGCCAGAGCCTATGTGGAAACGGATTTCGATCACCTCCTGCTGAGCTTTCATGGGTTGCCCGAGCGCCACCTGAAAAAGCTCGACCCTACCGGGCAACACTGCTTCAAGGACGCCAACTGCTGCCAGAACGCCTCTCCCGAGGTGCTTGCCACGTGCTATCGCGCGCAGTGTTTCAGCGTTGCGCGGGATTTTGCCGAGCGCCTTGGCTTGCCGGATGGCAAATGGTCGGTGGCGTTCCAGTCGCGGCTGGGCCGGGCCAAGTGGATCGAACCGTACACCGAGGCACGCCTTGAAGCGTTGGCTCAACAGGGCGTGAAGAAGCTGCTGGTGATGTGCCCGGCGTTTGTTGCGGACTGCATCGAGACACTGGAGGAAATTGGTGATCGCGGCCTGGAGCAATTCCGCGAAGCGGGGGGCGAAGAGTTGGTGTTGGTGCCGTGCCTGAACGATGACCCGCAGTGGGCGGCGGCGCTCAATACCCTGTGTGAAAGAGCGCCGGTCGCGCTGTAGTCAAGCCGGGTGAGGCCTGAATGTGGGAGCGGGCTTGCTCGCGAAGGCGGTGGGTCAGTTAATGAAGATGGCGACTGACACACCGCCTTCGCGAGCAAGCCCGCTCCCACATTGACTGTGCCCACTTTGGATTTGCGGGGTTACTCGTGATGCGGCTCGCCCAGGAAGGTCAGGGAACTGGAAAGAGCGCCGGTTGCACTGTAATCAAGCCGAGTGAGGACTAAATGTGGGAGCGGGCTTGCTCGCGAAGACGGTGGGTCAGTTAATGAAGATAGCGACTGAAACACCGCTTTCGCGAGCAAGCCCGCTCCCACATTGACTGTGCCCACTCTGGATTTGCGGGGTTACTCGTGATGCGGCTCGCCCTGAAAGCTCAGGGAACTGGAAAGAGCGCCGGTCGCGCTGTAATCATGCCGAGTGAGGACTAAATGTGGGAGCGGGCTTGCTCGCGAAGACGGTGGGTCAGTTAATGAAGATAGCGACTGAAACACCGCTTTCGCGAGCAAGCCCGCTCCCACATTGACTGTGCCCACTTTGGATTTGCGGGGTTACTCGTGATGCGGCTCGCCCAGGAAAGTCAGGGAACTGAACAGTCCGCGAGTCGCGACATCAGCATTGTCTTTGAGCGGGATTTCCACCTGCGCCGCAATCACATTCAATCCTTCATTTCTCACCAGCACCTGGGCGCGACCGTCTTTATCGGTCTCGGTGCTCAGGGTGTTCGGTGCGTTGCGATAGTCTCCGATCAGCTTGACCCCAGCCGCCGGCTTGCCATCCAGCAGCACCCGTACCGGCAGTGATTTACCCGGGCCGACCGTCAGCGGATCAACTTCCGGCAAGATCAGTAGCTTGATCTGATCCAGCTTCGGCAACTTCGCCCCCGGCTGGTAGATCGCCAGGCTGTACTTGAGGGTCTGGGTCGACTCAATCGCCCCCGGCACCTTGCTGCGGCCCTCGTTGATCCACTTCTTGTCAGGCGTCTGTGACCACATCCCGTTATCCAGGGCGACCGCCAGTACAGCCGGCGATTTGAGCGGCTTCAGGCGCGCATGGTCGGGCAGACGTTCCACGGTCACCGGGATCATTTTGCCGCTGGCGTCGTAGGCCCAGGCGCCGCTGATTTTCTGCGCCTTGAACGCGTTGTCTTCGGCGCCGTGGCCGTAGATCACTTCGATATTGCCGCGCCGTTGTTCGGTCCACAGTCCGTGGGCCGAGACTTGGGTGGCAAACAGCAGGCCGAGCACGGCCAGGGATTTGAAGGCTTGCATGGAGACGTCCTTTTACAGGTTGAGGGTCAGGCTGACGGTGAATTTGCGCGGCTCGCCGGGATTGACCCAGTAATTGCTGTAGGAGCGCTCGTAGTACTTTTCATCGAACAGGTTGTTGAGGTTCAGGCCCACGGTGACGTTGTCGCTGGCCTTGTAATGGGCCAGTAAATCGACGGTGTGGTAGGCCGGTAATTCAAAGCTTTTGCCGGCTTCACCGGAGCGATCGCCGACGTAGGTAAAGGCCGCGCCGAGGTCGGAGCCGCGCAGCAAGCCGTCCTGGAATTCATACACTCCGAGCAAGCTGGCGCTGCGTTTGGCTACGCCGAGAATCCGGCTGCCAGTGGGGATGGCTTTGTCGCCTTTGGTCACTTCGGCGTCGATGTAGGCAAAGGCGCCGATCACCCGTACGGCGTCAGTCACCTGGCCGGTCAGTTGCAGGTCAAAACCCTGGCTGCGGGCCTTGCCCATGGCGCGCTGTGTGTCGGTAGCCGGGTCCAGGGCCAGGACATTTTCTTTCTCGATATGGAAGGCGGCGAGGGTGGTGCTCAGGCGGTCGTCGAACAGCTCGCTCTTGATCCCGATTTCATACCCCACGCCTTCTTCCGGCTTGAAGGATTTGCCGTCGGCGTCCAGGCCATTGTTGGGTTTGAACGAGGTGGAGGCGTTGGCGAACAGGCCCACTTCAGGCGTCAGTTGGTAGAGCAGGCCGGCGCGTTGGGTCAGGGCGTCGTGGGTCTGCCGGCTTTTGGCATGGTTGCGGCTGAAGTCGTCGGTGCGCTGCTCGAAGTGTTCGAACCGCGCGCCGATCATCCCGCGCAGGCGGTCGGTGAAGATGATCTGGTCCTGCAGGTTCAGCGCCTGGCTTTTCACCTGTTCGAAAAAGTCAGTGCCGGAGCGCTTGCCGTTCGGTTTGGGCTGGCCATAGACCGGGTCATAGATGTCGATGGCGTAATCGCCGCCGGCGATGGCGGTCACCCGTTCTTTCTTGCGGTAGTCCTCGTACTCGGTGCCGATCAGCAATTCGTGCTGCCAACTGCCGATGTCGAACCGACCGCGCAGTTCGAGCTGGGTGATGCTGTCATGCCAACCGGTGGAGCGCTCGCGGTAGCGGCGGCTGAGGGTGTGGCCATCGGCATCCAGCGCGCGGTTTTCCGAGGCGTTGCCCCACAGGCTGCCTTGTTTGTAATGGCTGGCCAGGCGCAGTTGCCAGGCATCGTTGAGGTGATGCTCGAGGCTGGCTTGCAGGCGGTTGTTGTGGTTGCGGATATCGCCGTCGTCGGGCTCGCCGAGAAAGGTCGAGCGGGAGACGCCGCTCCAGCGGTTGTTGGGCGCGACGATGCCGCGGTCGAAAGTGGAGCGGTGACGCACGAATTCACTTTCCACCAGCAGGTGTGTGTCCGGGTCCAGTTGCCAACTGATGGAGGGCGCGACGAAGACCCGTTTGGCCTCAACGTGGTTGCGGAAGCTGTGGTTGTCTTCCACCGCCAGGTTGACCCGCGATAACACGTTGCCCTCGCTGTCCAGCGGCGTGTTCACGTCCAGCGCGGTGCGATAGCGGTCCCAACTGCCGGCGCTGGTCTGCAGTGTGGTGAAGGCCTCGGGCTGCGGCTTTTTGCTGACGATATTCACCGTGCCGCCTGGGTCACCACGGCCATACAGGCTGGCGGCGGGGCCCTTGAGCACCTCGATGCGCTCGATATTCGCCGCGTCCGGCGTGCTCGGGTAACCGCGGTTGGCGCTGAAACCGTCCACGTAAAACTCTGACGTGGTGAAGCCGCGAACGCTGTATTCGTAGAGCGTCAGGCCGCCGAAGTTGTTCTGTTTGGACACGCCGCCGGCAAACTCAAGGGCACGCTCGACGTTGGTGCTGCCCAGGTCGTTGAGTACCGAAGCGGGAATCACGCTGATGGATTGTGGGATATCCCGCAAGGCGGTGTCGGTTTTTGTGGCGCTGGCGGAGCGGGTGGCGCGATAGCCCTTGACCGGGCCGGTGGCTGATTCGTACGCCTCGCTGGTGATGCGGGTGGCTTCCAGTTCAACGGGGGCGGTGTCTTCGGCGTAGGCCGGGTCCACCAGCAAACCCAGGGCGATTCCCGCCAGCGGGGCAAATCTTCGAGACGGCATGATAGAGCGTTCCAATAGCGATATTGAAACAATATAACATGACTAATGAGAATGAATTTCTTTTGAAATATTAGGTAACAGGAGCCCGCGAACGGGCTCCCGAAGCCGTTATTCCTCTTCTTTCACCGGTGCAGGCGGCGGACGCAGGCCGATTTCCGCCGACAGCTTGATTTCCTTGCCATTGCGCATCACCTGGATCGCCACCTTGTCGGTGGGTTTGATCCGCGCCACCTGGTTCATCGACTTGCGACCATCCCCGGCCGGCTCGCCGTCGATGCTGAGGATCACATCCCCCAGTTGCAGGCCGGCTTTCTGCGCCGGGCCGTCGCGGAAGATCCCGGCGACCACGATGCCAGGGCGTCCGGTCAGGCCAAACGACTCGGCCAGTTCCTTGGTCAGCGGCTGGACTTCAATCCCCAGCCAGCCACGAATCACCTGGCCATGCTCGATGATCGACTTCATCACTTCAGTGGCCAGCTTCACCGGAATCGCGAAACCGATGCCCTGGGAGCCGCCGGACTTGGAGAAGATCGCGGTGTTGATGCCGGTCAGGTTGCCGTTGGCATCCACCAGCGCGCCGCCGGAGTTGCCCGGGTTGATCGCCGCGTCGGTCTGGATGAAGTCTTCGTAGCTGTTGAGGCCCAACTGGTTACGCCCGGTGGCGCTGATGATGCCCATGGTCACGGTCTGGCCGACGCCGAACGGGTTGCCGATGGCCAGCGCCACGTCACCTACGCGCAGCCCTTCGGAGCGCCCGATGGTGATCGAGGGCAGGCCTTTCAAATCGATTTTCAGCACCGCGAGGTCGGTTTCCGGGTCGCTGCCGACCACGCGGGCCAGGGTTTCCCGGCCATCACGCAGGGCCACCACAATCTGGTCGGCGCCGGTGGTCACGTGGTTGTTGGTGAGGATGTAGCCTTCCGGGCTCATGATCACGCCGGAGCCGAGGCTGGACTCCATGCGCCGCTGCTTGGGCGAGTTGTCGCCGAAATAGCGACGAAACTGTGGGTCTTCAAACAGCGGGTGCGCCGGTTTGTTGATGACCTTGGTGGTGTACAGGTTGACTACGGCGGGGGCGGCGATCACCACCGCATCGGCGTAAGTCACCGGGCCTTGTACCACCGCGCTGGTTTGCGGTGCCTGTTGCAGGTTGACATCAAGGGTCGGCAGGCCGACCAGTTGTGGATAACGCTGAATAATCAGCATCGCGATCAGCACGCCAGCCAACAATGGCCATCCAAAAAAACGCAGTGCCTTGAGCATTAAGAAAAATCCTGACAGGTTGCAGGGGGCGGGAGAGCGCCCATAATGTCGCGCATTATACGAGGCCGTGAGCGCCTCTGAACGGGATATTTAGGAGTCTTTTATGGCCGTTGCCCTGAGCACCTTAGTCGAGGAAGCGGACCGCTACCTTAATAGTGCCAAAATCGCCGATTACTGCCCCAACGGCCTGCAGGTCGAGGGCCGTCCGCAAGTGCTGCGCATCGTCAGCGGCGTGACCGCCAGCCAGGCATTGCTGGACGCGGCGGTCGAAGCCCAGGCCGACCTGGTGCTGGTGCACCACGGTTATTTCTGGAAAGGCGAAAGCCCGTGCATCACCGGCATGAAGCAGCGCCGCCTGAAAACCCTGCTCAAGCACGACATCAGCCTGCTGGCCTATCACTTGCCGCTGGACCTGCACCCTGAGGTCGGCAACAACGTGCAACTGGCCCGGCAACTGGACATCACCGTCGAAGGCCCGCTGGACCCGGACAACCTCAAGGTCGTCGGCCTGGTGGGTTCCCTGGCCGAGCCGGCGTCGCCCCGTGATTTTGCCCGCCGCGTGCAGGAAGCCATGGGCCGCGAGCCGCTGCTGATCGAAGGCAGCGAGATGATCCGCCGCGTGGGCTGGTGCACCGGTGGTGGCCAGGGCTATATCGACCAGGCGGTGCTCGCCGGGGTTGACCTGTACCTGAGCGGCGAAGCCTCGGAGCAGACCTTCCACAGCGCCCGGGAAAACGACATCAGCTTCATAGCGGCCGGGCATCACGCCACCGAACGGTATGGTGTACAGGCGTTGGGTGATTACCTGGCGCGACGTTTCGCCCTCGAACACCTCTTCATCGATTGCCCAAACCCGATCTAACGAACACCACCGGACACATGTGGGAGCGGGCTTGCTCGCGAATGCGGTGCATCAGTCGCCATATGCATTGACTGACACACCGCATTCGCGAGCAAGCCCGCTCCCACATTTGATCGAGTTGAGCCAAACCGGGCGGTATATTGATATACCGTTTCGATCTAGCCAGCCCCCTCAATAGAATCAGGCGCTGTGCTAGCATGCCCCGCTCGAACACGGCCCGCTGGCCGTCCATAAGATCGTTTTTCCGTGAGTAACCATGGTCGACAAACTGACGCATCTGAAACAGCTGGAGGCGGAAAGCATCCACATCATCCGCGAGGTCGCCGCCGAGTTCGATAACCCGGTGATGCTCTACTCGATCGGTAAAGACTCCGCCGTGATGCTGCACCTGGCACGCAAGGCTTTTTTTCCGGGCAAGCTGCCGTTTCCGGTGATGCACGTCGACACCCGCTGGAAATTCCAGGAGATGTACAAGTTCCGCGACAAGATGGTCGAAGAGCTTGGTCTTGAGTTGATCACTCACGTCAACCCGGACGGTGTGGCGCAGGGCATCAACCCGTTCACCCACGGCAGCGCCAAGCACACTGACATCATGAAGACCGAGGGCCTGAAACAGGCGCTCGACAAGTATGGTTTCGACGCTGCATTCGGCGGTGCCCGTCGCGATGAAGAGAAATCCCGTGCCAAAGAGCGCGTGTACTCGTTCCGCGACAGCAAGCACCGCTGGGACCCGAAAAACCAGCGCCCGGAGCTGTGGAACGTCTACAACGGCAACGTCAACAAAGGCGAGTCGATCCGTGTGTTCCCGCTGTCCAACTGGACCGAGCTGGATATCTGGCAGTACATCTACCTGGAAGGCATCCCGATCGTCCCGCTGTACTTCGCCGCCGAACGCGACGTGATCGAGAAGAACGGCACGTTGATCATGATCGACGACGACCGCATCCTCGAGCACCTGTCCGACGAAGACAAAGCCCGAATCGTCAAAAAGAAAGTACGTTTCCGTACCCTTGGCTGCTACCCGTTGACGGGCGCGGTGGAGTCCGAAGCCGAGACGCTGACGGACATCATTCAGGAAATGCTCCTGACGCGAACTTCCGAGCGCCAGGGCCGTGTCATCGACCACGATGGTGCAGGCTCGATGGAAGATAAAAAACGTCAAGGCTATTTCTAAGGGGCTGTCATGTCGCATCAATCT
Source organism: Pseudomonas sp. Colony2 (assembly GCF_019382755.1). Classification (NCBI taxonomy): domain Bacteria; kingdom Pseudomonadati; phylum Pseudomonadota; class Gammaproteobacteria; order Pseudomonadales; family Pseudomonadaceae; genus Pseudomonas; species Pseudomonas sp. Colony2. Next base: position 1,051,788 of record NZ_CP080030.1, read on the forward strand.
GATTTGATCAGCGAGGACATCCTCGCCTACCTGGGCCAGCACGAGCGCAAGGAAATGTTGCGCTTCCTGACCTGTGGCAACGTCGACGACGGCAAGAGCACCCTGATCGGGCGCCTGCTGCACGACTCCAAGATGATCTACGAGGATCACCTGGAAGCCATCACCCGCGATTCGAAAAAATCCGGCACCACCGGTGACGACATCGACCTGGCGTTGCTGGTCGACGGCCTGCAGGCCGAGCGTGAGCAGGGCATCACCATCGACGTTGCCTACCGCTACTTCTCCACCGCCAAGCGCAAATTCATCATCGCCGACACCCCCGGCCATGAGCAGTACACCCGCAACATGGCCACCGGTGCCTCCACCTGTGACCTGGCGATCATCCTGATCGACGCCCGCTACGGCGTGCAGACCCAGACCCGTCGCCACAGCTTCATCGCCTCGTTGTTGGGCATCAAGCACATCGTGGTGGCCGTCAACAAGATGGACATCAATGGCTTTGACCAAAGCGTATTCGAGTCGATCAAGGCTGATTACCTGAAGTTTGCCGACGGTATCGCGTTCAAGCCGAGCACCCTGGCCTTCGTGCCGATGTCGGCGCTCAAGGGCGACAACGTGGTGAACAAGAGCGAGCGTTCGCCCTGGTACACCGGGCAGTCGCTGATGGAGATCCTCGAGACCGTCGAGATCGCCAATGACCGCAACTACACCGACCTGCGTTTCCCGGTGCAGTACGTCAACCGTCCGAACCTGAACTTCCGTGGTTTTGCCGGCACCCTGGCCAGCGGCATCGTGCACAAGGGCGACGAAGTCGTGGTGCTGCCGTCGGGCAAGAGCAGCCGCGTCAAATCCATCGTCACCTTTGAAGGTGAACTGGAAAACGCAGGTCCCGGCCAGGCCGTGACCCTGACCATGGAAGACGAAATCGACATCTCCCGTGGCGACCTGCTGGTGCATGCCGACAACGTGCCGCAAGTGACCGACGCTTTCGACGCCATGCTGGTGTGGATGGCTGAAGAACCGATGCTGCCGGGCAAGAAATACGACATCAAGCGCGCCACCAGCTACGTGCCGGGTTCTATCACCAGCATTGTGCATCGCGTGGATGTGAACACCCTGGAAGAAGGCCCGGCGAGCGCCTTGCAGTTGAACGAGATTGGCCGGGTCAAGGTCAGCCTCGACACGGTCATCGCCCTGGACGGTTACGCGAGCAACCGCACCACCGGTTCGTTCATCGTCATCGACCGTTTGACCAACGGCACCGTGGCTGCGGGCATGATCATCGCGCCGCCGGTGACCCATGGCAGCGCGGCGCAGCACGGCAAACTGGCTCACGTGGCCACCGAAGAGCGCGCCCAGCGCTTCGGCCAGCAACCGGCGACCGTGTTGTTCAGCGGCTTGTCGGGCGCCGGCAAAAGCACCCTGGCCTACGCGGTTGAACGCAAGCTGTTCGACATGGGCCGTGCGGTGTTTGTGCTGGACGGCCAGAACCTGCGCCACGACCTGAACAAGGGCTTGCCGCAGGACCGTGCCGGGCGTACCGAGAACTGGCGTCGTGCCGCGCACGTGGCGCGTCAGTTCAACGAAGCCGGCTTGCTGACGTTGGCGGCGTTTGTTGCCCCGGATGCTGAAGGGCGTGAACAGGCCAAGGCGCTGATCGGCGGTGATCGTTTGCTGACCGTGTACGTGCAGGCTTCGCCGCTGGTGTGTGCCGAGCGTGATCCGCAAGGTTTGTACGCGGCGGGCGGCGATAACATCCCGGGTGAGTCGTTCCCGTATGACGTACCGTTGAATGCGGACCTGGTGATCGACACCCAGGCGTTGTCGCTGGAAGACAGCGTCAAGCAAGTGCTGGAACTTCTGCGCCAGCGCGGCGCGATCTAAGCTTCACGCGCGCAAAAAAGCCCGCCATGTTGGCGGGCTTTTTTTATGGGGCCTTGGAAACAACTCGGTCAAATGGGGGAGCGGGCTTGCTCGCGAAAGCAGAGTGTCAGCCGCCACATGTATAGGCTGGCACACCGCATTCGCGAGTAAGCCCGCTCCCACATTTTGATCAGTGACTGGCGGGATAATCTGTGTGCAATTTGGCGAGCAACACATCCTTCTCTTCCCACAACCGGTTGATCCAGCCCTGGAACGCCAACCGATACTCCCCATCCTGCTCATAATTCTTGCCGATAAACTCGGCCGGAATCTGCACCTCTTCAAACTGCACGACAACGTCCTTCACATTCCCGCACAGCAAATCCCAATAACCGGGGCGCCCACCAGGATAGTGAATGGTCACGTTCACCAGCGACTTCAGCTGTTCACCCATGGCATCCAGCACAAAGGCAATGCCGCCGGCCTTGGGCTTGAGCAGGTAGCGAAACGGTGACTGTTGCTGTGCATGCTTGCCCGGGGTAAACCGCGTGCCTTCGGCAAAGTTGAAAATGCCCACCGGGTTGTGGCGAAACTTCGCGCAGGTCTTGCGGGTGGTTTCCAGGTCCTTGCCTTTCTTCTCCGGGTGCTTTTCCAGGTACGCCTTGGTGTAGCGCTTCATGAACGGGAAGCCCAGTGTCCACCACGCCAAGCCAATCACCGGGACCCAGATCAGCTCCTGCTTGAGGAAGAACTTCAGCGGGCGAATGCGCCGGTTGAGCACGTATTGCAGCACCATGATATCGACCCAGCTCTGGTGGTTACTGGTCACCAGATATGAGTGTTCATAGTCCAGGCCTTCCAGGCCCTTCAGGTGCCAACGGGTGCGACACACCAGGTTCATCCAGGCCTTGTTGTTGCTGATCCAGGCCTCGTGGGTCTGGTTCATCAACCATTCACTGAAGCGCTTGGCAAACGGCAGCGCCTTGAACAGCGCCACGATAAACAGGAACGAGCACAGCAAAATCGTATTCAACGCCAGCAACAGCGAGGCGATCACCCCGCGCACGGCGGCAGGTAGAAAATCCAGCATTTAGACATCCATAGGTCGGTTGGCGGCTTGAATCGCGGTCAATGCGATCGTGTACACGATGTCGTCCACCTGCGCCCCGCGGGGCAGGTCGTTCACCGGTTTGCGCAGGCCTTGCAGCATTGGGCCCAGGCTGACGCAATCGGCACTGCGCTGCACGGCCTTGTGGGTGGTGTTGCCGGTGTTGAGATCCGGGAACACGAACACCGTGGCCTTGCCCGCCACCAGGCTGTTGGGCGCCAGTTGCCGGGCCACGCTTTCGTTGGCGGCGGCGTCGTACTGCAACGGGCCGTCGATCAGCAGCGAGCTTTGGGCTTCGTGGGCCAGCAGGGTGGCTTCGCGGACCTTCTCGACTTCTTCTCCCGTGGCCGAATCACCGCTGGAGTAACTGATCATCGCCACCCGTGGCGTGATACCGAATGCGGCGGCCGAGTCGGCGCTTTGCAGGGCGATTTCCGCCAGCTCCGCCGCGCTGGGGTGCGGGTTCATCACGCAGTCGCCGTATACCAGCACTTGCTCGGGGAACAGCATGAAAAACACCGACGAGACCAGGGTGCAGCCCGGCGCGGTCTTGATCAGTTGCAAGGCCGGGCGAATGGTATTGGCAGTGGAGTGGATGACGCCGGAGACCAGGCCGTCCACTTCATCCAGGGCGAGCATCATGGTGGCGATCACCACGGTGTCTTCCAGTTGCTGCTCGGCCATCGGCGCGTTGAGGCTTTTGGTTTTGCGCAGGGCCACCATCGGCTCCACGTAGCGCTGGCGAATCAAGTCCGGGTCGAGAATCTCCAGGCCTTCGGGCAACTCGATGCCATGGGCGCGGGCCACCGCTTCCACGTCCGCTGGCTTGGCCAGCAGCACGCAACGGGCAATCCCGCGCGCCTGGCAGATGGCCGCAGCCTGTACGGTCAGCGGCTCGCTGCCTTCGGGCAACACGATGCGCTTGTTGGCGGCCTGGGCGCGCTGGATCAGTTGATAGCGGAACACCGCCGGCGACAGGCGCATCTCCCGCGGCGTGCCGCAGCGCTGGTGCAGCCAGCGGGCGTCGAGGTGGCTGGCGACGAAATCGGTGATGATCTCCGCACGTTCGCGGTCATCAATCGGGATTTCCTTGTTCAGGCTGTTGAGCTGGTTGGCGGTGTCGTAGGAGCCAGTGCTCACCGACAGCACCGGCAAACCGGCCTGGAACGCGCCCCGGCACAGGTCCATGATCCGTGGGTCGGGCAGGGTGTCACTGGTCAGCAGCAGGCCGGCCAACGGCACGCCGTTGATGGCGGCCAGGCTGACAGCGAGGATGATGTCGTCGCGGTCGCCGGGGGTCACCACCAATACGCCGGGCTTGAGCAGCTCCACAGTGTTACGCATGGTGCGGGCGCAGATGATGATTTTGGTCATGCGCCGGGTTTCGTAGTCACCGGCGTTGAGGATCTGCGCGCCCATCAGGTCGGCCACGTCGCGGGTGCGCGGGGCGTTGAGTTCCGGCTGGTAGGGGATGCAGCCCAACAGGCGGAAATCGCCGCTGCGCAACAACGGCGAATGCTCTTTGAGCCGTGCCGAGAACGCCTCCATGCTTTCGTCGGTGCGCACTTTGTTGAGGATCACGCCCAACACTTTTGGATCTTTCGGGCCGCCGAACAGCTGGGCCTGCAATTCCACGCGGCCGGAGAGTTCGGTCAGCACTTCGTTTTCCGGGGCCGAGACCAGGATCACCTCTGCGTCCAGGCTCTTGGCCAGGTGCAGGTTGACCCGGGCCGCATAGCTGGCACTGCGGGTCGGCACCATGCCTTCGACGATCAGCACGTCCTTGCCCACGGCGGCTTGCTGGTAAAGGGTGATGATTTCTTCCAGCAGCTCGTCGAGCTGGCCGTCGCCGAGCATCCGTTCGACATGGGCCAGGCCCAGAGGCTGGGGCGGTTTCAGGCCGTGGGTGCGGGCCACCAGCTCGGTAGAGCGCTCGGGGCCGGTGTCGCCGGGGTGCGGCTGGGCAATCGGTTTGAAGAAGCCGACTTTCAGCCCGGCCCGTTCAAGGGTGCGCACCAGCCCAAGGCTGATGGAGGTCAGACCCACACCAAAATCGGTGGGCGCGATAAAAAAAGTCTGCATGCGAATTCTCTGGAGGTGCATGGCTTCGGTGGCGGCCTATGGCTGGCTGCCTACCGGGAATCAGGTGCCAAGGTTATCTTTATCTGAGCCTTGCGCACACCAGCCGCACGTAAAGGGCTTGTCTATTTTTTCAAGGCGTTGCGCCGGGTCCGTGACCCAGGCCCGGGATTGCCAGGGTGGCTGGTGGCGCAGGTGCTGGGTGTGGCCGCAGGAAAGCTCGACGACCCAGTGCCGGTCTTCGTCCTGGTGAAATCCGACGACCGTCGGGTCAGTTGTTCGACCCCGTCCGTCCGGGTTGTGTTCGCTTTCGGGCAAATCCTTGTTTAGACTTGTCCGTTCTTCATTCTTCTGCAAAAGGTCTCGCCCCATGCCGATCGCCGCCAATAAGGCTGTCTCCATTGACTATACCCTGACCAACGACGCTGGTGAGGTCATCGACAGTTCTGCCGGCGGCGCGCCGCTGGTCTACCTGCAAGGTGCAGGTAACATCATCCCGGGCCTGGAAAAGGCCCTGGAAGGCAAAGAGGTCGGTGACGAACTGACCGTTGCCGTAGAACCTGAAGATGCCTACGGCGAATACGCTGCCGAACTGGTCAGCACCCTGAGCCGCAGCATGTTCGAAGGTGTCGACGAGCTGGAAGTGGGCATGCAGTTCCACGCTTCCGCTCCGGACGGCCAGATGCAAATCGTCACCATCCGTGACCTGGACGGCGACGACGTGACCGTCGACGGCAACCACCCGCTGGCTGGCCAGCGCCTGAACTTCCAGGTGAAGATCGTCGCTATCCGTGACGCTTCCCAGGAAGAAGTGGCCCACGGCCACGTGCACGGCGAAGGTGGTCACCACCATTAATTGACTGAGCGCCGCTCTGTCAGTTGGAAAAAGGCGCCTTCGGGCGCCTTTTTCATTTGGCGGCTATTCTTGCCGACTTGGCGGCTGTAATCTCGAATGGCCGTTAAGAAGAACATGGGATATCTGGAGTTCGTCATGAGTGCTTTCCACGACCTTAAACTCAAAGCCCTGGATGGTCAGGAGCTGCCTCTGGCGCCCTTCAAGGGGCAAGTCGTGCTGGTGGTCAACGTCGCCTCCAAATGTGGGTTGACCCCACAGTACGCCGCGCTGGAAAACCTCTATCAGCAATACAAAGACCAGGGTTTCACCGTACTCGGGCTGCCGTGCAATCAATTTGCCGGGCAGGAACCGGGTACTGAAGAAGAAATCCAGGAATTCTGCAGCCTCAACTACGGCGTGACCTTTCCCCTGGGCAGCAAGCTTGAGGTGAATGGCCACGATCGCCACCAGCTGTATCGATTGCTGGCGGGCGAGGGCGCCGAATTTCCCGGGGACATCACCTGGAACTTCGAGAAATTCCTGTTGGGCAAGGACGGCCGGGTGCTGGCGCGTTTCTCGCCGCGTACACCGCCGGATGACCCCTCCATTATTCAGGCGATCGAAAAAGCATTGAGCTGATACTTTCAGCATTATCGAGTGAGTTTCTGTGGCAAGGGAGCTTSCTGTGGCGAGGGAGCTTGCTCCCGTTGGGCTGCGAAGCAGCCCCATGCCCTCCCGCTTTTACCCCTTAATCACCCCAATCAATAGTGCTATCCAACACGCTGCACACTCCATATTATCCACATCATAAATTCCTTTCCGATGGAGTGCTCCCATGCCTGTCCAAGCTTTGTTCAAACCGTTCCAGCTCGGTGCACTGCAACTGCCGAGTCGCGTGGTCATGGCACCGATGACCCGTTCCTTTTCTCCGGGTGGCGTGCCCAACTCCAAAGTGATCGAGTACTACCGCCGCCGCGCCGCCGCCGGTGTAGGCCTGATCATCACCGAAGGCACCGTGGTCGGCCACCCGGCTTCCAACGGCTACCCGAACGTCCCGCACTTCTACGGTGAAGCCGCCCTGGCCGGCTGGAAGAAAGTAGTCGACGCGGTACATGCAGAAGGCGGCAAGATCGTTCCGCAACTGTGGCATGTGGGCAGCGTACGGCGCATCGGCACCGAGCCGGATGCCAGCGTGCCGGCTTACGGCCCCACCGAAAAACTCAAGGACGGCAACGTCGTCGTCCACGGCATGACCGTGCAAGACATCAAGGACGTGATCGCCGCGTTCGCCCAGGCTGCCAAGGATGCCCAGAGCATCGGCATGGACGGCGTTGAAATCCACGGCGCCCATGGCTACCTGGTGGACCAGTTCTTCTGGGAAGGCACCAACCAGCGCACCGACGAATACGGCGGCAGCCTGGCCAACCGTTCGCGTTTCGCCATCGAATTGATCCAGGCCGTCCGCGCCGCCGTTGGGCCGGACTTCCCGATCATCCTGCGTTTCTCCCAGTGGAAGCAGCAGGACTACACCGCGCGCCTGGTGCAAACCCCGGAAGCCTTGGGTGAATTCCTCAAGCCGCTGTCTGACGCCGGCGTGGATATTTTCCACTGCTCCACCCGCCGTTTCTGGGAGCCGGAATTCGAAGGCTCCGAGCTGAACCTGGCCGGCTGGACCCGCAAGCTCACCGGCAAGCCGACCATCACCGTGGGCAGCGTCGGCCTGGACGGCGAGTTCCTGCAGTTCATGGTCAACACCGACAAAGTGGCGCAACCCGCCAGCCTGGAAAAACTGCTGGAGCGCCTGAACAACGACGAGTTCGACCTGGTCGCTGTGGGTCGTGCGCTGCTGGTGGATCCGGATTGGGCACTGAAGGTTCGCGAAGGCCGTGAAGGCGACATCCTGCCGTTCAGTCGTGAGGCGTTGACGACGTTGGTGTAAGGGGCGACAGGGCGGGCACCGGTTGCTCGTCCTCGCACACCCCGCGTAATTGGCGCTCAAACTGCTCGATAATCGCCGGCCAACCCTGACGGCTGGCGTGTTGCCGGGCATTGAGCCGCACCCGGCGCAAGCTCTCGCGCTCTTCCAGCAGCCAATTGGCCGCATCGCAAAACGCTTCTTCATCCCCCGGCATCGCCAGCACGCCGCTGTAGCCATGGCGAATGTGCTGGGTTGCGGCCGCCTGGTCGTATGCCACCACGCCCAACCCTGAAGCCATGGCCTCCAGCACCACGTTGCCGAAGGTTTCGGTCAGGCTGGGAAACAGGAACACATCCCCGGACGCGTAATGCCGGGCCAGTTCCTCACCGCGCAAGGTGCCGCAGAAAATCGCCTCCGGCAGTTCCTTTTCCAGCATCGCCCGTTGCGGGCCATCGCCGACGATGATCAGTTTCATCTGGCGCAGTGGATACGTGTCCTGCAGCGTCTCGAAACAGCGCTTGAGTAACCCGAGGTTTTTTTCCTGGGCCAGGCGGCCGACATGCAGCACGGCAGTTTGCTCACTGGTCAGTGCCCAGCTTTCACGCAACGCATTGTCGCGTTTGGCCGGGTGAAACAGCTGGCTGTCGACACCGCGCGCGAGCATGCCCAGGCGCTCGAAATGGCGGCGCTCCAGCTCCAGTCGCTGGCTGGCGCTGGGCACCAGGGTCAGGGTCGAGCGGTTATGGAACCAGCGCAGATAGTGGGTCAGCACCCGGCTCAGCATGCCCAGGCCGTACTGGTTGGAATACTGCTGGAAGTTGGTGTGGAAGCCACTCACTACGCTGATCCCCAGGCGCCGCGCCGCCCGCAACGCCGACAAACCCAGCGGCCCTTCGGTGGCGATATACAACACATCCGGGCGCTGGCGGGTCCAGCGCCGCAACAGCTTGTGCATCGACGACTGGCCCCATTGCAGCCCCGGATAACCCGGCAAAGGCCAGCCGCGGCAAAGCATCAGGCCATCGTCACTGGGCCGGCTCTGGTCGCTGCCCTGGCGCGGGCGAACCAGTTCGACTTGATGCCCACGCGCGCGCAAACCGTCACACAGGCGGCCAAGGGTATTGGCCACCCCGTTGATCTCTGGCGGGAAGGTTTCGGTGATCAGGGTGATGTGGAGCGAAGCTGTCGTCATGACCCACAGTGTCGGCGTGGGCCGTGTCGTCATTGTGTCTTTTGGATGATGGATTTGTGACGGCTCAGGCCTTTTTAATGGCCATGGCCTCGGCGCCCTGCTCACGCACCCAGAACAACGTCGCCCCGGCCACCGCTGCCGGCATCATTAGCAGGTTGACCACCGGCACCAGCAACACCAGGTAGACGATGCCGCCAAAACTCATGCTCTGCCAGCGCTTCTGGCGCAGCCAGGCGAGCATTTCGTTCCAGCCCAGCTTGTGGTTGTCGGCCGGGTAGTCGATGTACTGGATCGCCATCATCCACACACCAAACAGCAGCCACAGCGGTGCTGCCACCAGATTGACCACCGGGATGAACGACAGGATAAACAGGCCGATGGCCCGGGGCAGGAAGTAACCCAGTTTGCGCATTTCCCGGGCCAGGGTGCGGGGGACCATGGCCGCCAGTTCGCCCCAGCTGAACGCCGGGAAATCATCGGTGCCGCGCACCACCACTTCAACCTTTTCCGACAGAAAGCCGTTGAACGGCGCGGCGATGATGTTGGCAAGCATGGTGAAGGTGAAAAACACCATCAGCACCACCAGCACCACGAACAAAGGCCACAACAGGTAATTGAGGAAGCTCAGCCAGCTCGGCAGGGTCGGCATGAGTGTGTCGACCCACAGGCTGAACTGATGGCCGGCGAAGTAGATCAATCCGACGAACAGGATCAGGTTGATTGCCAGCGGCAGCAGCACAAACAGCCGCAGGCCGGGGCTGAGTACCAGTTTGAGACCTTCGCGCAGGTACTGTGGGCCTGAAAGAACGGGGGCGGGCATGGATAACTCCGGGCAATAGGGGCGAACGCGCCGACCTTACCGGCTTTGGGAGTACCGGGAAAGCACGGCCCGCATCGCGACATTAACGGTAACAAAGGTGTCGATTAATAGAGGGCATGGGATAGAGACCACCTATGAGCTGGATTGTTAATCCGTATTTCCTTAATCTTGCCTCCCTCTATACGCTGCACCCATTATTTTCAGGATCTGCGAGTTCAAGCCTTCCCCAAGTGCTTCGCGGTCCTTTTTTATTCCAGCCGTTCTGTAGTCCGGGCGGTCGATAGGAGTGAGTCATGTCTGATACCCGTCATTCGCGAGTGATTATTCTCGGTTCCGGCCCTGCCGGTTACAGCGCTGCCGTCTACGCTGCCCGGGCCAACCTCAAGCCGTTGCTGATCACCGGCATGCAAGCGGGCGGTCAGTTGACCACCACCACTGAAGTCGACAACTGGCCGGGCGACGTCCACGGCCTGACCGGCCCGGTGCTGATGGAGCGCATGAAAGAGCACGCCGAGCGTTTCGAAACCGAGATCGTGTTTGATCACATCAACAAGGTCGACTTCTCCAAGAAGCCTTACAGCCTGACCGGCGACAGCGGCGTGTACACCTGTGACGCGCTGATCATCGCCACCGGCGCCAGCGCTCGGTACCTGGGCCTGCCGTCGGAAGAAGCGTTCATGGGCAAGGGCGTTTCCGCCTGCGCGACCTGCGACGGTTTCTTCTACCGCAACAAGCCAGTGGCTGTGGTCGGTGGCGGCAACACCGCGGTGGAAGAGGCGCTGTACCTGGCCAATATCGCCAGCACCGTGACCCTGGTTCACCGTCGCGAGACCTTCCGCGCCGAGAAGATCCTGATCGACAAGCTGCATGCCCGCGTGGCCGAAGGCAAGATCATCCTCAAGCTCAACGCCACCCTGGATGAAGTCCTGGGCGACAACATGGGCGTGACCGGTGCTCGCCTGAAGAACAACGACGGCAGCTTCGACGAGCTGAAAGTCGACGGCGTGTTCATCGCCATCGGCCACACTCCGAACACCTCGTTGTTCGAAGGCGTGCTGGATGCCAAAGACGGTTACCTGATCGTGCAGGGCGGCCGTGAAGGTAATGCGACTGCCACCAACATCGAAGGTATCTTCGCTGCCGGTGACGTGGCCGACCACGTGTACCGCCAGGCGATCACCTCCGCCGGCGCCGGTTGCATGGCGGCACTGGATGCCGAGCGTTACCTCGACGGTTTGAAGGACGCTTCGTTCTAAACCGTAGAAACAAAAAAACCGGCTGCGAGGCCGGTTTTTTTATGCACGGGATTTGATGATCACCGCAGTCCAAATGTGGGAGCGGGCTTGCTCGCGAAAGCGGTGTGTCAGTCACCCGATGTATTGACTGACACTCTGCTTTCGCGAGCAAGCCCGCTCCCACATTTTGATCTATGTCTGACTCAGGATTTGCGGGTCAGTGGCTGTGCGGCAAACTTCACACCCGCCAACCCATGCTCGATCAGCGCACGAATGTTGCCATGGTCACTGCCTTCAGGCGTGGCCAGCACCGAACGGTAATGCTCGCCAAACGCCAACAGCGCTTCCTGGTCGCTCAAGCCTTCCAGCAGCGCCAGGCCCAGGGTCTTGCACGAACCTTCGTTCTGCCCGGCGGCGTTTTCCACGCTGCCATTGATGAACGCTTGTGGCTGGTAGTCGTAACCGGCAGCTACAAAGGCCAGCGTATCGGCAAAAACATTTTTGCCACTGTTGAGGCTGGCGCGCAGGGTGTTCAGGTCAGTCATGGGGTTTTCCTTTGGCGAATGCCGCTTGCTGTTCGGCACTGGCTTCTTGCTGGTATTGGGCTTTCCACTCGGCGTACGGCATGCCGTACACCACTTCACGGGCGTCATCGAGGCTCAGCTCGATCTGGCGCTCGTCGGCCTCGGCCTTGTACCACTTGGACAAGCAGTTGCGACAGAAGCCCGAGAGGTTCATCAGGTCGATGTTCTGCACATCCTTGCGGCTGTCCAGGTGGGCCACCAGCCGGCGGAAGGCGGCGGCTTCGAGTTCGAGGCGTTGTTGATCGTTCATGATGCTCACTGCAAAGGTAAGGGTTAGCGACTGGCCGCCAGGGTGATCGACACCGATTCGGCAAAACGCAACGCATGGGGTTTGTCGACTTCGACTTCGGCGTACAGCACCGATGTATTGCTCATCACCAGGTCGAGGATCTCCTGGGTCAGGCGCTCCAGCAGGGCAAAGCGGTTGCCTTCCACATGGGCGATGATCGCCTTGGTGATGGTGCGGTAGTTCAGCGCGTGGTCGATGTCGTTGTCGCGCACGGCTTCCTGGGCGGCATACAGGATGGTCAGGTTGATCAACACATCCTGCTTGTTGAGGATTTCATCCTCGTTGATCCCGATAAACGTGCGCAGGCACAGGTCCTTGACCCGGATGCGCGCCATGCCTGGCTGAAGTTGTGGCATTGCTACTTGCTCCGTCCAATCAGTTGCAGGAACTCCATGCGCGTGGTGTTCGACTCGCGGAAGGCGCCGAGCATCACCGAGGTGTTCATGGTTGAATTCTGTTTTTCGACACCGCGCATCATCATGCACATGTGCCTGGCTTCGATCACCACCGCCACGCCGGCGGCCTGGGTCACCGTCTGGATGGCGTCGGCAATTTCGCGCGTGAGGTTTTCCTGGATCTGCAGGCGACGGGCGAACATGTCGACGATACGCGCCAGCTTCGACAGGCCGAGCACCTTGCCGGTCGGAATATAGGCCACATGGGCCTTGCCGATAAAGGGCAGCAGGTGATGCTCGCACAGCGAATACAGCTCGATGTCCTTGAGGATCACCATCTCGTCGTTGTCGGAGGAAAACAGCGCACCGTTGACGATTTCTTCCAGGTTCTGCTCGTAGCCGTGACACAGGTACTGCATGGCCTTGGCGGCACGCTTTGGCGTGTCGAGCAAACCCTCGCGCTCGGGGTCTTCACCCAGGCCCTTGAGGATCTCGCGGTAGTGGTGGGGCAGGGACAAAGTCATACAACATCCTCGCAAACGGCTTACTTGATATGCCGCCCGCCGTTGACGGTCAGGGTGGTACCGGTGACATAAGGGTTATCCAGCAGGTAGCGCACGCTCTGGTAAATCACCTCGGGGCCGGGCTCGATGCCCAGTGCCGCCTTGGCCAGGACCTTGGCGCGGTAGGCCGCGTCGTCGCCCTCGTTGAACATCACCATTGCCGGGGCAATGCCGTTCACCTTGATATCCGGTGCAAGCTGCGCGGCAAACGACAAGGTCAGGCTGTCGAGCCCGGCCTTGGTGGCGCAGTAGGCAATGTGCTGGCGGCTACCCTTGCGGGTCACGTCATCGCTGATGTGCACGATATCCGCAGGCGTGGAGCGTTGCAGCAGGTAAGCACAATGCAGGTTGATCAGGTACGGCGCAAGCATGTGCACGCTGAACATGTCGGTAAAGGCGCGGCTCTCGTCGCCGGGCGCTTCCGCCACCCAGGCCGAGGCATTATGAATGATCGCCCGCAGGCTTTGGGTGTGCGTCTTCAGTTCGTCGATGAAGGCGAGAATACCGGTCTCGTTGGAGAAGTCGGCAAACACACCGATCGCACCGCGTTCGCGCAAGGCTTGCACGCCGGGACGTTCGCTGCGGTAGCTGAAAATCACTGGCTGCCCTTCGTCCAGCAGGCGCTGGGCGCAATGCAGGCCGACGCGCTGGCCGGCACCGGTGATCAGGATCGGGGCGGGTGTTGAAGACATGGGAGGCTCGAATCGCTGGCAGGCTAAAACTATACCAGCGAGCGGCCTCCCTTGTACTCAAGCAGCGGCTTCGGTGGCCTTTACCCGGGCTGGCGCCGGATGCAGCCAGCCGGCCAGCAGGTGGGTCGACAACGGGATAAAGAAGTAAACCATCAATGGCGTGAGCGCGAGGGTGCTGACCAGCACACGGCTCAACAACCCCAACTCGCTGAGCAGCGGCTCAAGGCCGAAGTTGAACAGCAGCGACACCGGGAAAAATGCCAGCCAGATGGCCACGGCCTGCTTCCAGCGCGGCGGACGTGCGGCGGCGGCGCCAAACCAGCCGTCGATACCGCGTACGCGATGCTCCGACGGCGCAGCAAACAGCTCACTGCCACGCCCGAGCCATGCACCACGGGAGGCGGAAAACTCCCACGCATGCAGGTTTTTTTCGTCGGCGAAGCGGAAAATAATCTGGAACTCGTCATCGTTGGGCGGCGGTGCAAGCACGCCTGAACCCAGGTAACCGGGGAAGTCCGTGGCCAATTGCTCGCCTTCGCGCAGCCAGGCCATCAACTCTTCATAGCGACCCTTGGCCACGCGGCGCGCAACCATCAGGGTGACGGGGGAGGTAGACATTGTGTATCTCCATAAGGATCAGGTGCACTGGGCCGGGTAGGCGGCGCACGAACGAAGCTGCGGGGTAAGCAGGCACGTTGAAAAAACAGGCAAGGATTATTCCTGTTTTGCAGAAATACACCAGCGACATTGGTCGGCTTGTCGAAGACCTTGAATCGGACAGCTGTATGGGCGTTAAATGGGATCCAAGTTCCTGACAGTATATTGATGCCCTGATGTCTGTAATGACTGCTCCACGTCCCGACATGGCCCTTGGCAACCCTGCCGATTCCGATGAGCTGTTTCCGATTCGCGAAGTCGCGAGATTGACAGGCATCAACCCTGTCACCTTGCGTGCCTGGGAACGGCGTTACGGGCTGATCCACCCGGTTCGCACCGAAAGTGGGCACCGCCTGTATTCGCGCACCGATATCGAGACCGTTCATCGCATTCTTGACTGGATCGAGCGTGGCGTGGCCGTGAGCAAAGTCGGCAAGATCCTCGCCCGCGACGATCATCAAGTCGAAGCGGCGGCTGCTTCGCCGGCAGGTGCAGAGCATGAATGGGCCCAATGGCAGGCGCAGTTGCGAACGGCCGTCGGTGCCTTCGACGACCGGCAACTGGACCGGTTGTATGGCCAGATTTTCGCTGCCTACCCGGTCGCGGTGGTGTTCCAGGACATCCTGATGCCCCTCTGGCAGCAACTGTTGCGACATCAGGGGTTGTTTGGCCAAACCAGTGAATGGCTGTTTTTTGATGGATTTCTGCGCAGCCGAACCTGGAAACGCCTGCAGATAGGCTGTGCCTCAGCGGCGCCGCGGGTATTGCTGGCGGCCATTGCGGGGGAGTGCCGAGAGCTGGAGTTGTTGGTCGCAGGCCTGTTGATGAGCGGTGACGAGTTGGCGGTCAAGGTCCTGGCTGTGGGCCAGCCGATGGATGAATTGACCCTTGTCTGTGAAAAAACCAGGCCACAAGCCCTTGTGGTGTTCTCCAATCACTCGCCGGCCAATGGCTTGCCTCGGCGCCTTGAACGGCTGGCCTTGACCCTGGATTGCCCGCTTTTGCTGGCCGGCGATGCGGCGGAGTTGGCGCAGAAACAACTGGCGGGTTCATCCGTCGGCTGCCTGGGTAACGAAGGGCGATTGATGCAGCGCCGCTTGCAGCAGTTTCTGCGCGGTAACCTGGATACCTGACTTCAGGCGTGGACTTCGGGGTGAAAAAGGCGATGTTGCTGCAGGATAAACTGGCGCAGGCGCTCGGTCTCATCCACATCGTTCTGGCTCAGGCGGTAGGCGAACAATCCTCGGGCAGTTTCCCGTTCCAGCGTGCCCCGCACCGAAATGCGCTCGTACCCGGACGGACTGAACCACAGCGAAAAGGTTCTTGGCGCCTTGATCCGCCCGCGAATTTCCACCAGCAATCCCTTGAATGACACCTCATGCACCCACAGCGCACCGGGCTGGCCCTTGATGTTTTCCAGCGGCACCGGCTCTTCGAGCGCCAGGCGCCACGGGCGGATCATCGGCCCGTCTTCGAAAATACTCGGTACACCCAGCCGCAGATGCACGGCATGAAACTCGTCTTCCACCAATTGCAGCGGAAACGTCATTTGCTGGTTGTCGAATTGGGCCTGGAGGGTGACATGGTCATGGGCGGCCAGGCGGGTGAGCAGATCACGAATCTGCGCACCGCCATTGACCGTCAGGCTCGACGACGCGTCCCGCACATTGAGTTGCGGGTTATGGTGCATGGTCTGAATAAAATCCAGCTCGTCCTGCGTCAAAAGCGCGTCGCGTTGCATTGATCTTGCTCAAGGGAGGGGTATTAAAACGCCATTATCTCTCTAAAGACCGCGTTTTCTAGTTTTTGTTAGATCCGCTCGTCGCCTTGAGTGCCGCAAGCTCCGCCTTGAGGTCAGCCAACTGGGCTTCCAGTTGCGCGACACGCTGCTGGGCCTTGACCTGAACGGTCACATCCTTCTGCACGCCGACAATGTAGGTCTGCTTGTCTGCCGAATTGTAAACCGTCGATAACGACAGCTCGTTCCAGAAATGTGTGCCGTCCTTGCGGTAATTGCGCAGGATTTCCCGGCAGGCGCCGCCACTCTCCAGGGCTTCGCGAATCGCCATCAGGCCCGGCTGGTCACGGTCACCCGATTGCAGGAAGCGGCAATCCTGATAGAGGATTTCGTCGAGGGTGTAGCCGGTCATGCGCTCGAACGCCGGGTTTACGTAAATCAGTGGCATATCCTTGCCTTCGCGCTCGGCGATAACGATGCCGTCGTTGGAAGCGTTGATCACCAGTTGCATCAGCTTGGCGTTAATCATTGAGCGGTCCATGGCTTGTCTTGGGAATTCGAAGTTTAAGACATGCCGGCAGCCTGTCCACTGGCCCCAGCTGTTAATATCCCAGGCTTTTAGTCAGCTACAGGATCAGATTGATGAAAGTCGCCATCCTTTCCGGCTCGGTGTACGGCACGGCCGAAGAAGTCGCCCGTCATGCTGCAAGCATCCTCAGCGCTGCCGGCTTCGACGCCTGGCACAACCCGCGGGCAACCCTCGCCGATGTACAGGGCTTTGCTCCGGAAGCCTTCCTGGCCGTGACGTCCACCACCGGCATGGGCGAATTGCCCGACAACCTGCAGCCGCTGTACTCGACCATTCGCGACCAACTGCCGGCCGCCTGGCGAGGCTTGCCCGGCGCGGTGATCGGCCTGGGCGACGCCAGCTATGGCGACACCTTCTGCGGCGGCGGCGAGCAAATGCGCGAGCTGTTTGCCGAGTTGGGCGTGCACGAAGTGCTGCCGATGCTGCGCCTGGACGCCAGCGAAAGCGTGACCCCGGAAGCCGACGCCGAGCCGTGGCTGGCCGAGTTGGTCACTGCACTGCGCGGTTGACCGGGAACTCGCGCAACAACGCCAGCCAGGCCTGGGCGGCTTTCGACAGGTAGGCACCCTCACGCCAGATAAAGGCAATGTCCCAGCGCAGGTAGTCCGGCGCCTTGAGTGTCAGGCGCACCACCCCGGGCCGCACCAGGCCCCGGGCCACCACGCTGGGCAGCAACACCACGCCTTGGCCGGCGGCCACCAGGGCCGCAAGGAAATCCGCCTGGCCGCTGCGACCACTTTCCTTCGGGGTGAAGCCCAGTTGCTGACAGGCCTGTAGTAGGCGGTCGTTCAACACAAAACTGCGCTGATACATCAGGAACGGCGTGTCAGCCAACTCCTCCAGGCGGATCTGCGCGTTATCGGCCAATGGATGGTCCATCGGCAGCAGGGCGTCCAGCGGTTCATCGCAGAATGCCTGCCAGGCGAATGCCGGGTCGCTGGGCATCAGGCTGCCGCCCACTTCCAGCTCTCCGCTCAAGATCGCCTGCTCGATATTGCGGCTGCCGCCTTCCAGCAACTGGATGGTGACGTTCGGATAACGCCGGCGGTATTCGGCAAACAGTCCGGCGAACAACGTGTCGCCGCCCAACTGCGGCAGGCCCATGCGCAACTCGCCACGGGTCAACTGATTCAAGTCATCCAGCTCACTGAGCAACTCGGTTTGCTGGCGCAGCATGGCCTCCGCCCGCTGCAGCACCACTTGTCCGGCAGCCGTCAGGCGAATCTGCGAACCCAGGCGATCCAGCAGCGGCGTGCCGAGGCTTTGCTCCAGTTGTGCCACCTGCTTGCTGACGGCGGACTGGCTGATGTGCAGGGTTTTCCCGGCCTGGGTAAAGCCGCCGCGGTGTATCACTTCGACAAAACTGCGCAGTTGTTTAAATTCCATCGACATGATTCCAGTTTGGAATAGCTTGCAGTCTAACAATTCGCTGTGGGGATGCCAGGGGCCTCTTTAAAATGGGAGCCCTGCGAGGACCCAAAGCTCATGAAACGTTTCACCTTCAAAGTCGTCGGTCGGTTATTGACTGAACTGATTGTGCTGCTGGCCATATATTTTCTGGGCTGCCAATTGGCCGCCTGGCTGAGCTGGCCTATTCCCGGTGGTGTGATCGGCCTGGGCCTGTTGTTGCTGACCTTCGCCACCGGCCTGGTAAAGCCGGCGGCCCTGCAACTGGGCGCCGGTGTGCTGATGGCGGAGATGCTGCTGTTCTTTATTCCTGCCTTGATGAGCCTTTTGGACTACGGTGGCCTGGTAAAGCACGACGGCTGGCGGATCATGTTGGTGATCGGCTTCAGCACCTTGTCGGTGATGCTGGTGACTGCGTTTACCGTGGAATTCGTCTGCCGCTGGAAGCTGCGCCATGAAGCTTGAGCTGATGCCGATGTTCTGGCTGGCGCTGACCCTCGGTGCCTACGGCTTCAGCCGCTGGATCTACCGGCGCACCGGGCGCTACCTGCTGTCGCCGCTGATCCTGGTGCCGGCGCTGCTGCTGGCGGTGGCCGTGCCGATGAAAACCGCCTATGCCGAATACGCCACCGACACCCACTGGCTGATGCTGGTGCTGGGCCCGGTGACCGTGGCGTTCGCGATTCCGATCTGGCAACAGCGCCAATTGCTGATGCGCCACTGGTCAGCGTTATTGCTGGGGATGGTCGCGGGCAGCGCGGCGTCAATCGCCACTTCGTATGGCCTGGCCAAGGCCCTCGCTCTCGACAGCTCGGTGACGATGTCGTTGGTGCCCCGTTCGATCACCACCCCGTTCGCGATGCCGGTGTCTTCCGACCTGGGCGGCGTGCCGGAACTGACGGCGGTGTTCGTGATGTTCACCGGGGTGTTTGGCGCCATGCTCGGCGGCGTACTGCTCAAGTGGTTGCCGTTGCGCACGCCATTGGCTCGTGGCGCATTGTTTGGTGTGGGCGCTCATGGCGCGGGTGTCAGCCGGGCTCATGAGGTGGGCGGCGAGGAAGGCTCCGTGGCGGGGCTGGTGATGGTGCTGACCGGGTTGCTCAACCTGTTTGCCGCGCCTTTATTGGCGTCGCTTCTCTGACACGCGTAGAACAAAATCGAACTATCCTCAGGACTGACCCGTTCGGTCATCAAGCTGGCTGCCAATGCAACTACGGCGGCCTCGAGGTCTGACTAGACTGCCTCTTCACTCAAAAAAACAATAATAAGCGCGCCAAGGAGGTCATTGCCGTGAGCCTAGCCACTGTTCAATCGACACACAGTGTAAAAGACCAGGTCAGCGCGGCCGAATGGCAGGCCCGCGTCGACCTCGCCGCGTGCTATCGCCTGGTGGCGATGCATGGTTGGGACGACCTGATTTTCACCCACATCTCGGCCAAGGTGCCGGGCACCGAAGACTTCCTGATCAACCCCTACGGGCTGATGTTCCACGAGATCACCGCGTCGAGCCTGGTGAAGGTCGACCAGGCCGGCAACAAACTGATGGACAGTCCCTACGAGGTCAACCCGGCGGGCTACACCATCCACAGTGCGGTGCACGAAGTACGGCACGATGTGGTCTGCGTGCTGCACACCCACACCGCTTCCGGCATTGCCGTCTCCGCGCAGAAACAGGGCGTGCTGCCCATCAGCCAGCAATCGTTGTTCGTGCTGTCCAGCCTGGCCTATCACGCCTACGAAGGTGTGGCGCTGAACCACGAGGAAAAGGCCCGTTTGCAGGCCGACCTTGGCGAAAACAATTTCCTGATGCTGCACAACCACGGTCTGCTGACCTGTGGCGGCAGCATCGCCGATACGTTCCTGATGATGTTCATCTTCCAGCGCACCTGCGATATCCAGGTGATGGCGCAGAACGGTGGCGCTGAACTGATCAGCATTGCGCCGCAGATATTGGCCGGTGCCCGGGCGATGATCGCTGGGGTCACCAAAAGCGCTCAGGGCATGGGCGGCGCGCTGGCGTGGCCGGCGTTGCTGCGCAAACTCGATGCACTCGACCCCGGGTATAAAAGCTGATGCCACTCGCCGAGATCCCGCTGCGCATCTGGCGCCAGCGTGCCCAGAGCTTTGAGTTTCGCGGCCGCACCATTCGGTACTGGGTGGCGGGGCAGGGCGAGCCGTTGCTGCTGATCCATGGTTTTCCCACGGCCAGTTGGGATTGGCATTACCTCTGGCAGCCGTTGGCCCAGCGCTATCAAGTGATTGCCTGCGACATGCTGGGGTTTGGCGATTCGGCCAAGCCGCTGGACCACACCTATTGCCTGCTGGAGCAGGCGGACTTGCAACAGGCGTTGCTGGAGCATCTTTGGGTGCAGCAGCCGGTGCATGTGCTGGCCCATGATTACGGTGACAGTGTTGCGCAGGAGTTGTTGGCGCGGCATTACGAAGGCCGGTTTCGGATGGGCAGTTGTGTGTTTCTCAACGGTGGGTTGTTTCCGGAGACGCATCGTCCGGCGTTGGTGCAGAAGCTGTTGCTGAGCCCATTGGGTTGGATGATCGGGCGGGCGTTTGGGCGTAATGCCCTTGCTAACAGTTTTGGGCAGATTTTCGGGCCGGCGACTCGGCCCAGTGAGAGTGCGCTGGATGATTTCTGGAGCTTGATCGAGAGCCAGGATGGGCCGCGGATTTTGCACAAGTTGATTGCGTATATTCCTCAGCGTCGGCGGCAGCGGGATCGCTGGGTGGCGGCCATGCAGCGGGGGGAGGTGCCGTTGCGGGTGATCGATGGGGAGGTTGATCCGATTTCCGGGGGGCATATGGTTCAGCGTTATCGTGAGCTGGTGCCGCACGCGGATACGGTGTTGCTGGCGAATATTGGGCACTACCCGCAGATTGAGGCGCCGGTGCAGGTGTTGAAGCATTATTTGGCGTTTCGGGAGGGGCTTGGGGTTGGGGCTGCTCGGGTGGCTTATTCTTGATTGGGGGGGAGTACATATCCGTTTCTGCGGTAACGGCTGCTTATGGTTCCGCTCTTACAGCGGGTCACTTTTGAAAAGCGTGTACGGACCGGACACATGGTGGACACATGTGCGGGGACATGGTTGACACATTATGAACCGTAATCAGGCTGTTTCACGTCGATCGTTCGCAAAAAATGATGGCAGAAATAGACGTCAAATAGCCCGTCACTCTCAGTGTTGGGACGTAGTGCGATGTGATGTCCGGCCAGGCCTTTGGCGATCCTGAAATAGCGCTTCTGAAACTTAAATCGGCTGTGATAAACCTTGGCCTTTAAATCGTCCGGCCCGTACTCAAACGCCAAAAGCGTCTCCGGATAAGCCCAGGGGCTTTCTCGGTATCGGTCCATTGGAACCTTGTAACCCAGAGCTTGATGAGGGCGTTGATGGTTATAAACCTCTCGCCATTGATCAAGATTTGTTTGCGCTTCTGCAAGCGTCCGAAAATGGCGGCCGTTGAGCACTTCAGCCTTGAGTGACCGATGAAATCGTTCGATTTTCCCATTGGTTTGAGGGTGGAAAGGCCGACTGAAACTTACTCTGATACCTAGGCGAACGAGCCAGATACTCAGTTCCGTGATCTCCCC
>NZ_CP080030.1:1073374-1074062 GCF_019382755.1 Pseudomonas sp. Colony2
GGGCCCGTTATCGACGTTGATGCGAGCTGGTAAACCGTAGCGCCGAAAAACCGCGATCAACTGCTCCTGTACCGTGGCTGTGCGCTCGTTGGCACAGGCTTTGATTGCCAAGTTGAAACGAGAATGGTCGTCCAAAACAGTTAGCGGATGGCATCGGCCTTGTTGCGTTGGGAAATGCCCTTTGAAATCCATCTGCCAAAGATCATTGGGCGCGTCGTGTTCAAACCTCAACCTTGCTGCCTGTAACTCTTTCGGGACCGTTTGAACCAAACCATGGCGATGTAAGACATTGGTGACAGTGCTAGGAGCGATACGCTTATCTAACAGATTGCTGATCGTGCGGCCGCCCCAGGCTGGATGCTCCCGCCTAATTGCCAAGACTTCAGTCTCCAGCGCGGGCTCGGTAAGTTTTGGGCTAGTGGCTGGCCTGCGGGATTTCTCCAGCAGACCTTGCTGGCCTTGTTCTTCGTAGCGACCGAGCCACTTGTACGCGGTTTGGGGACTGATACCGAACCGTCGACACAGTTCTCGTTTATTGCTGCCGGGTTGCCGGGCTAAGGCAACGAACTCTTTTTTCAGGCTCATGGCGTCTCTCGTATTCCAGGGCATGATGGTTTTCCGGCGTAGTTAGCTCGCCGAAAAGTGTCAACCATGTCCCCGTACACCCGTCAACCATGTGTCCGGTCCG
>NZ_CP080030.1:1074096-1074780 GCF_019382755.1 Pseudomonas sp. Colony2
CCCGCCTGTCGGCACCTCGCCTAGGCTCGGTGTTCCCTCACTCCGGCATTACTCCGCGGGCCGCCGCGACGGGCCATCCATGGCCCGGCGCGGCTAAACCGGCGTCCTGCCGGTTTACCCGCTCCGCAATACCTGCGTTCGGCCTCGGGCTTATTGGGGCAGTCAGAKCAAGATCAAAAGCAAGAGCACGGCGGCCTGARAGCCGACCTGAGTGTTAAAAGCAAAGGCAAGATCCAGAGCGAAAACAGAGCTGCTTTTCTGTGGGAGCGGGCTTGCTCGCGAAAAACCTGAGACCGCCGCGTTCATCCAGAATGCCCGCGTTATCGTTAACGACCTTCGCGAGCAAGCCCGCTCCCACATTTTTGACCGTGCCCGCTTTAGATTTTGATTTGGCTTTTGCTCTTCAACACTCAAGCCGGCCGGTAGGCCGCTGTGCTCTTGCTTTTGATCTTGATCTTGGGCGCCCCGTTAAACCACGCTGGCCGAACGCAGGCTTTGGAGCGTGGGTAACCTGGCAGGACGCCAGGTTAGCCGTCCTGGGCCAAGGATGGCCCATGACGGCGGCCCACGGTCCAAAGCCGGAGTGAGGGCACACCGAGCCTAAGCGAGGTGCCGAGTGGTGGGGCAAGAGCGTTTTGCTTACTTTTGCGCTGTTCAAAAGTGAGCCGCTGTAAGAGCGGAACC
>NZ_CP080030.1:1074826-1088045 GCF_019382755.1 Pseudomonas sp. Colony2
ACACCAATCATCCCCCAGCCTTATCGCGCACCATTCACCCCCAACCGTATTTATTGTGACCACAAGCCCCGTGCCTGACACTCAACCCATCCACCCCTAACCACCCCTGGAGTCCCCAATGAGTGAGCCTGTGCAGTTCCAAGACAAGGTCGTGATCGTCACCGGTGCCGGCGGCGGGCTAGGCCGCGCCCACGCACTCCTGTTCGCCAGACACGGCGCCAAAGTGCTGGTCAACGATCTTGGCGGCTCAACCCAGGGCGAAGGCGCCAACGCCTCGGCGGCCGACCGCGTCGTAGCCGAAATCCGCGAAGCCGGCGGCATCGCCGAGGCCAACCACGACTCCGTCACCGACGGTGACAAGATCGTCCAGAACGCCCTCGACGCCTTCGGCCGCATCGACGTCGTCGTCAACAACGCCGGGATCCTGCGGGACAAAACCTTCCACAAAATGGAAGACAGCGACTGGGACCTGGTCTACCGCGTACACGTCGAAGGCGCCTACAAAGTCACTCGCGCCGCCTGGCCCCATCTGCGTGAACAAGCCTACGGCCGGGTGATCTTCACCGCCTCCACTTCCGGTATCTACGGCAACTTCGGCCAGTCCAACTACGGCATGGCCAAGCTCGGCCTGTACGGCCTGACCCGCACCCTGGCGCTGGAAGGCCGCAAGAACAACATCCTGGTCAACGCCATCGCCCCCACCGGTGGTACACGCATGACCGAAGGCCTGATCCCGCCGCAAGTCTTCGAACGCCTCAAGCCGGAATTGATCAGCCCGCTGGTGGTGTACCTGGGCAGCGAGGCGTGTCAGGAAACCTCCGGGCTGTTTGAGGTGGGCGGCGGCTGGATCGGCAAGACCCGCTGGGAGCGCAGCCTGGGGGTTGGGTTTGATCCTGAAGCCGGGTTCTCCCCGGATGATGTCGCCGCCCACTGGCAGCAAATCTGTGACTTCGACGGGGCCGCTCACCCCAAGGACAACATCGAGGCCTTGAAGGAGATGATGGCCAACCTGCAGAAGTACAGCCTGTGATCATTACGTGAAAAAGTTTTAATCAAGCGGGGCGCCATGGCGCCCCGCTTTATTTCAGGCATAAAAAAAGCCGCTGCAAAGGCAGCGGCTGAAGTAAGACGTTTGATCAAGGAGCAATAAATCAACGTCAGTGAACACCGGTAACAGATTGAAAATATTGATCAATCCATAAAAAACTGGCTGTTCCTCCAGGTTCTGGAAGCAGGCGGTTTGCCCTGAAAGCCAGGCAAGAATAGGCTTTTGTTACAAAATGAAAAATAGCGATTCGAGACAAGGACTGTTACAAAACCCGCAACAGTGGCAATAACACCTCATCCATCCTCCTGATAATCCTTCATCCATCTCGTCCATGGCCTCTCCAGGACCCCGGCCAGAGCGCCCTCTCATCCTTTCGAGCGACAACACGAATACCTCCTTGGTGCGCTTATCGCTCCTGATCGCGGGCAGTAGGGTGGGGCCTTCTGTCACACCACCGGGGAAGACGCATGACAAAAACAACAATGCGCGCCATCTTCAGGCCACAGGCGCTGGCCGCTGCGGTTGCTTTGGGTTGCTGTGCCCAGGCGCAGGCTGTTTCGTTCAACATCGGCGAGATCGAAGGGCAATTCGATTCCTCGCTGTCGGTCGGTGCCAGCTGGGGCATGCGCGATGCCGACAAGAAGCTGGTGGGCATTCCCAACGGCGGAACGGGCCAGGCTTCCACCGGCGATGATGGTCGCCTGAACTTCAAGAAGGGTGAGACCTTCTCCAAGATCTTCAAGGGCATCCACGACCTGGAACTCAAGTACGGCGACAGCGGCGTGTTCGTGCGCGGCAAGTACTGGTACGACTTCGAACTGCAGGACGAAGACCGCGAATTCAAGCAGATCAGCAATAACCACCGCGACGAAGGCGCGCGCTCTTCCGGCTACGAATTACTCGATGCATTTGTCTATCACAACTATTCCATCGGCGATTTGCCGGGCAACGTGCGCGTCGGTAAACAGGTGGTCAGTTGGGGGGAAAGTACGTTCATCGGCAACTCCATCAACAGCATCAACCCCATCGACGTTTCCGCGTTCCGCCGCCCTGGCGCCGAGATCAAGGARGGCCTGATTCCGGTCAACATGGTGTTCGCCTCCCAAAGCCTCACCAACCAGTTGAGCGTGGAAGGTTTCTACCAGTTGAACTGGGAAAACACCGTGGTGGACAACTGCGGCACCTTCTTCGGTAACGACGTGGTGGCCCATGGCTGCAACGGCAACTACACCGTCGGCAGCCCGGCGATTGCACCATTGCAACCGGTAGCGGCGGCGTTTGGCCAGGGCTTCCAGGTTACGAAAGAAGGCGTAGTGGTGCAGCGTGCAAAAGACCGCGAGGCGCGCGATGGCGGCCAGTTCGGCATGGCGTTGCGCTGGCTGGGAGATGACACCGAGTACGGCCTGTACTTCATGAACTATCACAGCCGCACGCCCACCGTCGGTACCATCACCGCCAACACCAACCTGGCAACCATTGGCGCTATTGCCAACGCGGCCAACGGGATCGCCCCGGGTACCGGGGCCGGCCTGGCGCAAAGCACGATGCTCGGTCGCGGCCAGTATTACCTCGACTACCCGGAAAACATCCGCCTGTTCGGTGCCAGTTTCTCCACCACCTTGCCCACCGGCACCGCCTGGACCGGCGAAATCAGCTACCGCCCGAATGCTCCCGTACAACTCAACACCACCGACCTGACGCTGGCCCTGGTCAACCCGATTGCCGGCAACGCCGCTTCACCGATCAGCAGTTCCTTCGGTGCCGACAACGCCGGCTACCGCCGCAAGGAAATCACCCAGATCCAGAGCACCATGACCCAATTCTTCGACCAGGTACTGGGCGCCGAACGCCTGACCCTGGTGGGCGAGGCGGCCTTTGTGCACGTCGGCGGGCTGGAGGCGAAATCCAAGCTGCGTTATGGCCGTGACTCGGTCTACGGCCAATACGGTTTCGGCGGCGACACCGATGGGTTTGTCACGGCCAACTCCTGGGGTTATCGCGCCCGGGCCATCCTCGATTACAACAACGTATTCGCCGGGGTCAACCTCAAGCCCAACGTGTCGTGGTCCCAGGACGTCAGCGGCTACGGCCCCAACGGCCTGTTCAACGAAGGCGCCAAGGCCATCAGCGTCGGCGTGGATGCGGACTACCGCAACACCTACACCGCGAGCCTGAGCTACACCGACTTTTTTGGCGGTGACTACAACACCCTCACCGACCGCGACTTCATCGCCCTCAGCTTTGGCGTGAACTTCTGATTTGGCTTAAGTAAGGACAAGAGACTATGCGCAAAATGATTCTGCAATGCGGGGTGTTGGCCCTGAGCCTGTTGGCCGCCAACGTGATGGCCGCAGTGTCGCCGGAAGAAGCGGCCAAGCTCGGCACTACCCTGACCCCGGTGGGCGCCGAGAAGGCCGGTAACGCCGATGGTTCGATCCCGGCATGGACCGGTGGTATCCCGAAAAACGCCGGGGCGGTGGACAGCAAGGGTTTCCTCGCTGACCCGTTCGCCAATGAAAAGCCGCTGTTCGTGATCACCGCCGCTACGGTCGACAAGTACAAGGACAAACTGTCCGAAGGCCAGGTGGCGATGTTCAAGCGCTACCCGCAAACCTACAAGATCCCGGTGTACCCGACCCACCGCACGGTCAACCTGCCGCCGGAGATCTACGAGTCGATCAAGCGCAGCGCGCTCAACGTACACGCGATCAACGACGGCAATGGCCTGGAAAATTTCACCGGCAACCGCTACTACGCCTTCCCGATTCCGAAAAATGGCGTGGAAGTGCTGTGGAACCACATCACCCGTTACCACGGCGGCAACCTGCGCCGCATCATCACCCAGGCCACGCCGCAAACCAACGGCAGCTACACGCCGATCCGTTTCGAGGAAGAAGTGGCCGTGCCGCAACTGATCCCGGACATGGACCCGGTCAAGGGCGCCAACGTACTGACCTTCTTCAAACAATCGGTGACCGCCCCGGCGCGCCTGGCCGGCAACGTACTGTTGGTGCATGAGACGCTCGACCAGGTGAAGGAACCGCGCCTGGCCTGGGTCTACAACGCCGGCCAGCGCCGGGTACGCCGTGCGCCGCAAGTGGCCTACGACGGGCCGGGCACTGCGGCCGACGGCCTGCGCACCTCGGATAACTTCGACATGTTCTCCGGCGCCCCCGACCGCTACGACTGGAAGCTGGTGGGCAAGAAGGAGATGTACATCCCCTACAACAGCTACAAGCTCGACTCGCCGACCCTCAAGTACGATGACATCATCAAGGCCGGCCACATCAACCAGGACCTGACCCGCTACGAGCTGCACCGGGTCTGGGAAGTGATCGGCACGGTCAAGCCGAGCGAGCGGCACATCTACGCCAAGCGCCACATGTACATCGACGAAGACAGCTGGCAGGTGGCGCTGGTGGACCACTACGACGGCCGCGGCCAGCTGTGGCGTGTTGCTGAAGGTCACGCGCAGTTCTACTACGACCATCAGGTGCCGGCCTACACCGTCGAAACCCTGTACGACATCATCGCCGGGCGCTACATCGCCCTGGGCATGAAGAACGAAGAGAAGAGCAGCTTTGTGTTCGGCTTTGCGGCCAAGGCGGCCGACTACACGCCGGCAGCATTGCGCTCGGAAGGCGTGCGCTAAAACCTGATTGAAGTGCGATCAAACTGTGGGAGCGGGCTTGCTCGCGAAAGCGGTCTGTCAGTTAAAGCATCAGTGACTGATACACCGCCTTCGCGAGCAAGCCCGCTCCCACATTTACTGTGTTCCACCTTTAGAACGAGTGCCGGGTGGCCTTTTGGCTCCCGGCTTTTTTATGCCCGCCAATCAGCCTGCTGAATACTCCTCAACAACCGCCAGCCACAGGACTAGGGTAGGGCGCACGCCGCCTAATAATAAAAAACAGGGACGCAGTAATGACCGCCATGACCCGTTGTCTGGATCGTCCTGGATTCATGCCACGCTTGTCTCCCCATCATCTGTTGCGCCCGCGCCTGGCCGTGCCGCTGCTCAACGCCACTGCGCGGGTGAAGTTGCTCTGCGCCCCGGCCGGCAGTGGCAAGAGTGCATTGCTCGCCGAGTGCGCGTTGCAGGCGCCTTCGCAGTGCCAGGTGTACTGGTTGCCGCTGAATGGCGTGGCCTCGGATTTGTGTCAGCGCCTGGCGCAAAGCCTTGGCCTCGACTTTGTTGATGAGCCCACGTTGCTGCTGGCCCTGAACCGCTGGCAAGCGCCGGGCTGGTTGTTTCTCGATGACTTCTGCCGCGTGCCGGCGCCTGAACTGGATGGGTTGCTTGACCGCATCCTGGCCGCCAGCAGCCCGGCCTTGACCTGGTGGATCGGCGCGCGGCGGCGGCCGGCCTGCAACTGGCCCCGGCTGTTGCTTGATGATGAACTGTGGGAATGCAGCGCTGCCGAGTTGGCGTTTGACCCCAGCGAAATCCAGCACTTGGCCGGGCCCAGCGCCGACAAGGTATTGCAGTTCAGCGCCGGCTGGTGCGCCGGAGTGCGTATCGGATTGCTTGAAGGCGACGGGCACCCGGACAAAACCTTGCTCGACTACCTGCAACACGAACTGTTCACGGGCCTGGCGCCGGAATTGGCTGAGGCCTGGCGCGTGCTCGCGCACCTGCCACGCTTCAATCCGAGCTTGTGTGACCACCTGTTCGGCTTTGGTGACGGTGGCGACTACCTGCGAGACTTGCAGACGCTGGGCGCCTTTATCGAGCCCTGGGAAGAGTCCACCGACTGGCTGCAAGTCTTCCCGCCACTGGCCCAACTGATGCGCGCCGAACCCTGGCCAGCCAGGCGCTCCTGGCACCGGCGCGCGTGCCAATGGTTTACCGCCGCCGAGGACTGGCAGGCCGCGTTTGAGCAGGCGCTGCTGGCCGAAGAGTACGAAGTTGCCGTGAGCCTGTTGCAGCACTTCAGTTTTGAAGACCTGTTCCGCCAGCAAAATGCGGTGCTGTTGTTGCGCCTGCATGAGCAGCATGGCGATGAATTGATGCTGGGCTCGGCGCAACTGGTGGGCTTGGTAACGGCGGCGTTGCTGTTTGCCGGGCGTTTCGACCAGGCGGCGTTGTGCATTGACCAACTGGCGCGTTTCACTCCGCAACCGACCGCGCACCTGCAGCGTTATCTGCTGGCCCGCTGGCAGGCGCAATGGGGCTGGCTGTTGCATCTGGGCGGCGAAGCCGCACGGGCCCGGGAGCATTTTCTCGAAGCCCTGCAAGACTTGCCCGAGAGCGCCTGGACGTCGCGCCTGATGTGCCTGTCGGGCCTGACCCAGCAAGCCTTGCTGCGTGGCGAGCTGGACGTGGCCCAGGCGCTGAACCGCGAGGCGTTGTGCCTGGCGCGCTCCCACGGCTCACTGCTGTTGGAGGCATTGTTGGAGCTCGATCATGCGCAGTTGCTGGAGCAGCGCGGCGCGCCGTATCGGGCCCAAAGCCTGCTGGAGAATGTGCAGCGCATGCTGGTGCAACAGCGGCTTAAAGCCGGGCCGTTGATGGGACGGATTTGCTTGCGACGTGGGCACCTGGCGCTGCGCCAGGGCCACGACGCCGTGGCCGCCGAATGCTTCGAATCCGGCCTGGGCATGTGCCTGCACAGCCAGGACAAACGCGTGCTCTACGGCTACCTGGGACTGGCGCTATTGGCCGCCAACAAGGGCGATTACGCCCAGGCGTTTATCCAGTTGCGCGACGCTGAACGCCTGATGCAGCAACGCCAGGTGCCCGACACCGTCTATCGCGCCGTATTGCTGTTGCTCAGCGGGCATTTCTGGCTGCAACAGGGTCGCGCCGAACTGACCCTGGAGGCGGTGACCCGGGTGCTGCGGCACTACCGTGGCCCCAAGGCGAAACAAGCACCGCCGGCCACCCTGGAGTTGATCCCCAGGCTTGAATATTTGCAGGTGCTGGCCGAAGTGAAATTGCATCGCGCCGAAGAGCCTGTCGCCCGCCTGAGTGCGTTACTGGAGGCCGCCCGTCAGCGGGGCATGCTGTGCCTGGAAGCGGAGTTGCACTTGGTTCTGGGGGAAGTGGCCTGGGAAGTCGGCGATCGCCCGTTGGCCGTGCGCTCGCTGGAAGCCGGATTGGAACTGGCGGGGCGTTGCCAGGTACAGCAGGCGATTCGCGAGCTGCGCCTCAGGCAACCGGGGTTGTTGAGTGCATTGGGGCTGGAACCGCAGGAATGCCCGGCGGCGGCGGGGGAAAATCCCCTGAGCCAGCGCGAGCTTGAGGTGCTGCAACTGATTGCCCAGGGCAATTCCAATCTGGAAATTGCCAGCCAATTGTTTATCTCGCTGCACACGGTAAAAACCCATGCGCGGAGGATTCACAGCAAGTTGGGGGTGGAGCGGCGTACCCAGGCAGTGGCCAAGGCCAAGACGCTGGGCTTGATGGCTTGAAGCCATGCACTATTCGTCAAACAATGACGATCAAATGTGGGAGCGGGCTTGCTCGCGAATGCGGTGTATCAGTCACTGATGCTTTAACTGACAGACTGCATTCGCGAGCAAGCCCGCTCCCACATTTTGTTCTGTTGTGTGCCTGATACTGAGCGTTACGGCTGATAACCCATGCGCCAACTCACCGCCTGGGTCGCCGCCAGCAAACGCTTCGCCGCCGGGCCGTCTTCATCGGCATGGAACAGCGACGTCGGCCCCACCACGGTCAACACCGCCGCCACTTGCCCGACCGCGTTGAACACCGGCGCCGACAACGCGTCCACACCCGGCATCAGCAAACCATGCACAAAGTGCAAGCCGCGCTGGCGGATCTGCTCACAGGTGGTCGCGTATTCCTGGTCATCCGCCAACGCATGGGCGACGCCCGCCTGAATCTCCCGCTCGCGCAACTCCACGGTTTCCCGCGACGGCAGGAACGCACTGAACACCAGCCCGGTGGACGAACTGAGCAACGGCAACACCGAGCCCAATTGCGTGACCACCGTCACCGCGCGCACCGCCGGCTCGATATGCACCACCGTCGCGCCCTGGTTACCCCAGACGGCCAGGAAGCAGGTTTCATTCAACTCATCCCGCAGTTCCGCCAGGGGCAGGGCGGCGACTTTCAGCACGTCCATGCTGCCCAGCGCGGCCAGCCCCACGCGCAAGGCTTCACGGCCCAGGCCGTAATGGTTGGTGGCGGTGTTCTGTTCGGCAAAACCCGAGGCAATCAGCGCCTGCAAATAGCGGTGGACCTTGCTCGCCGGCATTTGCACGTGCTCGGCCAGGCGCGACAACGAGGTGGCCGGCGACAGTTCAGCCAGGGCCTTGAGGATGTCGGTGCCCACTTCAGCCGAGCGGACTTTCTGTTTACCGGTGTCGCGGGGGGCGGGCGGCTTTTCCATGGAGGGCATGAATCCGAAAGACGAATGGGCGTCTTTATAGCTTGACGGTCAACAGGTATCAAATTACGTTATGCGTAATTGGATTACGATAAAAACAACTTCCGCTCAGAGGATGATCCATGACCCTCGAATACCAATCGGGTTTTGGCAATGAATTTGCTACTGAAGCCTTGCCCGGTGCATTGCCCGTCGGCCAGAACGCCCCGCAGAAAGCGCCCTACGGGCTGTACACCGAACTCTTTTCCGGCACCGCCTTCACCATGGCCCGCAGCGAAGCCCGGCGCACCTGGTTGTACCGCATCCAGCCGTCGGCCAATCACCCGGCGTTCGTCAAGCTGGAACGGCAATTGGCCGGTGGACCGCTGGGCGCTGTGACGCCCAACCGCCTGCGCTGGAACCCGCTGGATATTCCGGGTGAGCCGACAGATTTCGTCGATGGCCTTGTAGGCATGGTCGCCAATTCCGGATCGGAAAAACCCTCGGGCATCAGCATCTACAACTACCGCGCCAACCGTTCGATGGACCGCGTGTTCTTCAACGCGGACGGCGAACTGTTGGTCGTTCCCGAACAGGGCCGCCTGCGCATTGCGACCGAACTGGGTGTGCTGGAAGTCGAGCCACTGGAAATCGTCGTGCTGCCCCGCGGCCTGAAATTCCGCGTCGAACTGCTGGATGCCCAGGCCCGCGGTTACGTCGCCGAGAACCATGGCGCGCCACTGCGCCTGCCGGACCTTGGTCCTATCGGCAGCAACGGCCTGGCCAACCCACGGGATTTCCTCACGCCCGTCGCCCATTACGAAGACCTCAAGCAACCGACCACGCTGGTGCAGAAATTCCTCGGTGAACTGTGGGGCTGCCAGCTCGACCATTCGCCGCTGAACGTGGTGGCGTGGCACGGCAACAACGTGCCGTACAAATACGACCTGCGTCGTTTCAACACCATCGGCACCGTGAGCTTCGATCACCCGGACCCGTCGATCTTCACCGTATTGACCTCGCCCACCAGCGTCCACGGCCTGGCCAACCTCGATTTCGTGATCTTCCCGCCCCGCTGGATGGTCGCCGAAAACACCTTCCGGCCACCGTGGTTCCACCGCAACCTGATGAACGAATACATGGGCCTGATCCAGGGTGCCTACGACGCCAAGGCCGAAGGCTTCGTGCCCGGCGGCGCGTCGTTGCACAGCTGCATGAGCGCCCACGGCCCGGATGGCGAGACCTGCACCAAAGCCATCAACGCGACGCTTGAGCCCCACAAGATTGATAACACCATGGCGTTCATGTTCGAGACCAGCCAGGTGCTGCGTCCCACCCAGTTCGCCCTTGAATGCTCGCAGCTGCAACCTTCCTACGACGCTTGCTGGGCCTCACTGCCCGCAACCTTCAACCCGAATCGGAGATAACCCATGACGCAGCCTAATCTCACCCGCAGTTGGGTGGTTTCCGCCAACGGTCACCGGGATTTCCCGCTGCAAAACCTGCCGTTGGGGGTGTTCAGCGTTAATGGCTCGGCACCGCGCAGTGGCGTGGCGATTGGCGAGCAGATTCTTGATCTGCACGCCGCGTTGGAATGCTTTGAAGGCGAAGCCCGCCGGGCCGTTGAAGCCACCGCTGGCGGCCAACTGAACGCATTTTTCGAACTCGGCCGTGGCCCGCGCGTGGCCCTGCGCGAACGCCTGCTGGAACTGTTGGCCGAAGGCAGCGACCAGCAAGGCAAACTGCAAGCTGCGCTGCACCCGGCTGCGGATTGCCAGATGCACCTGCCGGCCAGGATCAACGACTACACCGACTTCTACGTGGGCATCGAGCACGCGCAAAACGTCGGCAAGCTGTTCCGCCCGGACAACCCGCTGCTGCCCAACTACAAGTATGTGCCGATCGGTTACCACGGCCGCGCGTCGACGATTCGCCCGTCGGGCACCGAGGTCCGCCGCCCGAAAGGCCAGACCCTGCCAGCCGGCCAGACCGAGCCGACCTTCGGCCCTTGCGCTCGCCTGGACTACGAGCTGGAGCTGGGCATCTGGATCGGCCAGGGCAATGCCATGGGCGACTCGATTGCCATCGGCGACGCGGCTGATCACATCGCCGGTTTCTGCCTGCTCAACGACTGGTCGGCGCGGGATATCCAGGCTTGGGAATACCAGCCGCTGGGCCCGTTCCTGTCGAAGAGTTTCATCACCAGCATTTCGCCATGGGTGGTGACGGCTGAAGCCCTGGAACCGTTCCGCAAGGCACAACCGGCACGCCCTGAAGGCGACCCGCAACCACTGCCATACTTGCTGGACAAGCGCGACCAGGCTGCCGGTGGTTTTGATATCGAACTGGAAGTGCTGCTGACCACCGCCTCGATGCGTGAGCAGAACCTGCCGGCCCATCGCTTGACCCTGAGCAATACCCAACACATGTACTGGACCGTCGCGCAGATGGTTGCGCACCACAGCGTCAACGGCTGCCAGTTGCAGGCGGGTGACCTGTTTGGTTCGGGCACCTTGTCGGGGCCTGAAGCCGGACAATTCGGCAGCCTGCTGGAAATCACCGAGGGCGGTAAAAAGCCGATCGAACTGGCCTCCGGCGAGGTGCGGAAATTCCTTGAAGATGGCGACGAAATCATCCTGCGTGCCCGCTGCACCCGCGACGGTTTTGCCTCCATCGGCTTCGGCGAATGCCGGGGTACCGTGGTCGCGGCGCGCTGAGAGGGCAGGGCCATGGAACTCTATACCTACTACCGCTCCACTTCGTCCTACCGGGTGCGGATCGTGCTGGCCCTCAAGGGCCTGGACTTCACCGCCGTGCCGGTCAACCTGCTGGTGCCCAAGGGCGGCGCCAACCATCAGCCGGAGTATCTGGCGATCAACCCGCAAGGTCGCGTGCCGGCCTTGCGCACCGATGAGGGTGATGTGTTGATCCAGTCGCCGGCAATCATCGAATACCTGGAGGAACGTTATCCACAGGTGCCGTTGCTCTCCACGGATCTGGCAACCCGCGCCCATGAGCGCGCGGTGGCGTCGATCATCGGTTGCGACATCCACCCGCTGCACAACTCCAGTACCCAGAATCTGCTCAAGCAATGGGGGCACGATGAAGCGCAGGTGCTGGAGTGGATCGGGCACTGGATCAGCCAGGGGCTGGCGGCGGTTGAGCAGTTGATCGGTGATCAGGGTTACTGCTTTGGCGAGCAGCCGGGGATGGCGGATACGTTCTTGATTCCTCAGTTGTATGCGGCCGAGCGGTTCAAGGTGTCGCTGGCGGCATACCCGCGCATTCAGCGGGTGGCGGGGTTGGCGGCGCAGCATCCGGCGTTCATGGCGGCTCATCCCGCCAACCAACCCGATACCCCATAAATCTCCAGGCTCACACCGGCCAAATGTGGGAGCGGGCTTGCTCGCGAATACGGTGTATCAGTCAGCAGATGTATTGACTGGCCTACCGCTTTCGCGAGCAAGCCCGCTCCCACATGTGATCTTCAGCGTGTCCAAAATATATAAAAACAATACAGGTCCCTTGCGATGCACAATCAGATTGCCAGCTTTCGTGCGGCACTCGACGCCCGTCCGGTGTCGCGCTATCAGTGGTTGATTCTCCTGTTGCTGGCACTGTTGCTGGTCACCGATGGCTACGACGCCCAGGTCCTGGGCTACGTAGTACCGGCGCTGGCCAAGGACTGGGGCCTGGAAAAAGCCGCGTTCGGCCCGGTGTTCAGCGCCAACCTGCTGGGGCTGACGCTGGGCTCCCTGGCCGTCACGCCGCTGGCGGATCGCTTCGGGGTGCGGCGCATCCTGCTGTGCTGCGTGCTGATCTACGCCAGCCTCACGGTGCTGATGGTGTTCGCCAACTCTCTCAATACCTTGATGGCCGCCCGCTTTATCTGCGGCATCGGCATGGGCGGTGCAATGCCCAGCGCCATGGCCCTCATGTCGGAATACTCACCACCCCGCCTGCGAACATTGATGGTGACGCTCGCCGCCTGTGGCTTTTCTTTCGGCGGTGCGGCCGGTGGTTTTGTCGCGGCCGGGTTTATCGACAGTTTCGGCTGGCAGGCGGTGTTCCTCGCCGGTGGTGTGACGCCATTGCTGTTGTTTCCGTTTCTTGCCTGGATGTTGCCCGAATCCCTGCCACGCCTGCTGCGTGATGCACCGCCGTATGCGCGCCTGCAAAAAGTCACCGCGCGAATGCTGCCAGGCTGGCAACCGCCGCCAGCGAGCGAGGCTGAAAACCGCCAGGAGCAAGGCAGCAAACTGACGGTGGTGGAGCTGTTCCGCCATGGTTATGCGCGCCCGACCTTGCTGCTGTGGGCGACGTTTTTTGTCAGCCTGATCCTGCTGTATTTCATGATCAGCTGGCTGCCTTCGCTGTTGCTGGAAAGCGGCCTGGGCCTGAACGAAGCCAATCTGGTGACCTCGATGTTCCTGTTCGCCGGGACACTGGGCGCCATCGGCATGGCCTGGTTTGCCGACCGGCTCAAAAGCAAAGTGCGCCTACTGTCCGGCGTGCTGGCAGCGGCTGCGGTGTGCACCATCCTGCTGGGGCTGAATCACGACAATCCGCGCTATCTGGTGGCCTGCGTGTTTGCTGCGGGCTTCTGCATCATCGGCGGTCAACTGACCCTGAACGCGTTCGCCAGTAACTTCTACCCGGCTCACGTGCGGGCCACCGGTACAGGCTGGGCACTGGGTGTCGGGCGGTTCGGGTCGATCCTGGGGCCGCTGTTCGGCAGCCTGCTGCTGGCGATGCACATACCGGTGCAGCAGATTTTCTTCTTCTGCGCGATTCCGGCGGTGATAGCGGCGTTGTTGATTATCCAGGTGCGCTCGCC
>NZ_CP080030.1:1088941-1090953 GCF_019382755.1 Pseudomonas sp. Colony2
GGTCAATGCACCACAGAGTTCGGCGGCAAATGCCCCAGCCGTTCGGTCAGGCGTAGACGCTGGATCGGGTCTTCGCTGAGCATCAATGCGTGTTCCAGGTCAAAACGCTCGGCGTTCGGGCAATCCAGGCGCTGATACAAACTGGCCCGGGCCAGGTAATCGGCGGCGCTGGCATTGCCCAGCTCCAGCACGCGTTCGGCATCCACCAGAGCGGCCAGGTGGTCGTCGTTGGACAGGTGCAACTGGCGCAGATTACGCGACAGCCGTTGCAGGATCGATCGCGGCTCGGCGGTGTGCAGGTGGTCGGCCTGCAACTTGAGATTGGGCCCGTACTGGCGGGTCAGCAGGTCGCGGCAATCGTTGGGGTACAGGCGTCGGCCGCCGCAGGGGTCGAGCAGGTGATCGGCGCCCGGCACCCGCAACAGGAAGTGCCCCGGGAAGTTGACGCCCACCAGCGGAATGTCCAGGCGCCGCGCCAGCTCCAGGGCAATCAGCCCGAGAGCCAGCGGCTGCCCGCGTTTACGCTTCAACACCTTGTCCAGCAGCGCGGCGGCGGGGCGCAGCGGGGTGTGGTCATCCTGGGCGAACCCCAGGTCGTTCATGCGCCGCAGCAACGGTTGTCCGAGTTCATCCGCCGGCAGCATCGGCATGCTGAGGCTGACCAATTGCTGCAATACCTTGAAGTCCTGCAGGATGGCCAAGGGGTCCACCGCCGGGTCGTGCTCGGCCGCCATCCACAGCGCGGCTTCAAACAGCGCGGGCGGTGAGCGTTCCAGGCAGGCAAAAAAGGCGTCGCGGGGCTTCATTGGGTTCTCCGGCGGATGTCTCGTTTTAGCCTTGCTGTGAACTTTCGTCCAGTGCCTTAAGACAGGTCCTACCTGTTTATGTCGCAAACCCTTTAAAACCGGTGGTCTTATTCCTGCGCGCTTCAGCAGGGTTTCGCTGGCAGTCCTATACTTGGCGCCTACCAGAAGTGATTCGGGAGCTTGACGATGTTTGCGCTCATGCACAGCACCCGCCTTGAATCGCTGCACCTGAGCGTTGACCCGGCCACCGGGTTGAAGGCGGTCATTGCCATCCACAACAGCCGCCTGGGTCCCGCCCTTGGAGGCTGCCGCTACCTCTCTTACCCCGACGATGAAAGTGCCGTGGCGGATGCCGCGCGCCTGGCGCAGGGCATGAGCTACAAGGCCGCGCTGGCCGGTTTGCCGGTGGGTGGCGGCAACGCGGTGATCATCCGCCCCGCCCATGTGGAAAGCCGCGCGGCATTGTTTGAAGCCTTCGGCCGCTGCATCGAGCAGCTGGATGGCCGCTACATCACCGCCATCGACAGCGGCACCTCGGTGGCCGACATGGATTGCATCGCCCAGCAGACCCGCTATGTCACCAGCACCACGGCGGCCGGCGATCCCTCGCCCCACGCGGCGATGGGCGTGTTCGCCGGCATCCGCACCACCGCGATGGCTCGCCTGGGCAGCGATAATCTGGAAGGTCTGCGCGTGGCGATCCAGGGCCTGGGCAACGTCGGTTATGCCCTGGCCGAGCAACTGCACGCCGCCGGGGCTGAATTGCTGGTGAGCGACATCGACCACGGCAAGGTGCAACTGGCCATGGAACAGCTGGGCGCACACCCGATTGCCAACGAAGCCTTGCTCAGCACTCCGTGCGATATCCTTGCGCCCTGCGGTGTGGGCGCGGTGTTCAACCGCTACACGGTCGCGCAGTTGCGATGCGCAGCGGTGGCCGGCTCCGCCAGTGCGCAACTGACCAACCTGCAAGTGGCCGATCAGTTGGAAGGGCGTGGGATTCTTTACGCGCCGGACTACGTGATCAACTCCGGTGGGCTGATCTACGTGGCCCTCAAGCACGGCGGCGCGGAGCTGGAAACCATCACCGCGCACCTGTCGAACATCGGCACGCGCCTGACCGAAATCTTCGCCCATGCCCAGGCTGAAAAACGCTCACCCGCGCGGGTAGCGGATGAGCTGGCGGAGCGCTTGCTGTACCGCTGA
>NZ_CP080030.1:1092475-1093718 GCF_019382755.1 Pseudomonas sp. Colony2
GAGGTTGGCATGTCCAAACAAACAGCAGGGCGCTCCAGCGGGCGCATGATCACCTTCAAACGCCCGGATGGCGCTGACGTCAACGGCTACTTGGCCAGCTCGGCGGTACTCGAAGGTGCGCCAGCAATTGTGGTGATCCAGGAGTGGTGGGGCCTTAACGACCAGATCAAGGGCGTGGCCAATAGACTGGCCGAATGCGGCTACCGGGTGCTGGTGCCGGACCTTTATCGCGGTGCATCCACGGTAGAAGAGGAGGAAGCCCATCACTTGATGGATGGCCTGGATTTTGGTGATGCGGTTTCTCAGGACATCAAGGGCGCCGTGCAGTACTTGCAGGCAGATTCGAAAAAAGTCGGCGTGACCGGTTATTGCATGGGTGGGGCGTTGACGTTGCTGGCGCTGAACGCAATTCCGGAAGTGGCGGCGGGCGTGGTGTGGTACGGCTTCCCGCCGCTGGAATACCTGGATGCTTCGAAGATCAAGGCGCCACTGATTGGGCACTGGGGCACACAGGATGCCTTCTTCAACATCGACACCGTGGCGGAGCTGGAGTCGAAACTGCATGCGGCGGGTGTGGACGCGACGTTCCATCGCTACCTGGCGCGCCATGCGTTTGCCAACGAGACAGCGATTGGTGATGGCCGTATCGCGGACACGCAATACGATGCCGCTTGGTCGCAACTGGCGTGGGACCGGACGCTGACGTTCTTTGGCAAGACCTTGTGGCAGGCATGACACATGTGAAAGGCATCAACGCATAACCTGTGGCGAGGGAGCTTGCTCAAAGCAAGCTCCCTCGGCCACAGCAAGCCCTTTCGCCACTACTGGCAATGCATCACTCAGCCGCTGGCTGCCCAATCTCCGCCAATGCACTCGCATTGTTCTTGAACGCCGCCGCAAACGCCGCGCGGTTCTTGGCCATGAAAATACCGGCATCTTCAGCCTGCTTCTCGCTCAAGCCTTCGAC
Source organism: Pseudomonas sp. Colony2 (assembly GCF_019382755.1). Taxonomy (NCBI): domain Bacteria; kingdom Pseudomonadati; phylum Pseudomonadota; class Gammaproteobacteria; order Pseudomonadales; family Pseudomonadaceae; genus Pseudomonas; species Pseudomonas sp. Colony2. The sequence continues at coordinate 1,093,443 of NZ_CP080030.1, forward strand.
GTTTTTCAACAGCACTTCCATCAGGGACTCTGCCAGTTCAAGCATCTGGTCGTGTGCGTCGGCAAGTTTGCGATCCACGAATGTAGTCTCCAGGTCACGGGTACTGCGATACAGGGTTTCAACAGCCATTTTTCGGCCTCGTCATCGGTGCAGTATTGAAGGGAGTTGCCCTTGGTTCGAGTGTCGCCAAGCGTTTTTGCGACTACTGTATTTATATACAGCTAAAAGCATAAGCCAATCCATGGGCTTTGGGTAGTGGCTTTTTAATGTAGTTGG
>NZ_CP080030.1:1093954-1172525 GCF_019382755.1 Pseudomonas sp. Colony2
GACACGGAAACGTTACTCGCCAACGCCAGCGAAACCTTGAACAGTGCCCGTGAAATGGCCAGCAGCCTGGCTTTTGAGCTTGAGGGCCCACAGCGCAGTTTGCTTCTGGCGATCCATCAACTGCTCGAAATGAGTGGGTTATTGGTCGATCAGGCGTTGGATCAAGTCGCCCCGACCTGACCTAAATCACCCGGTCACCTGGATCGTTCCCACGCTCTGCGTGGGAATGCATACCGTGACGCTCCGCGTCACCCCTACCCGAAACCATAGGGCATGGGACGCGGAGCGTCCGGGGCGGCATTCCCACGCAGAGCGTGGGAACGATCATCAAGCAGCAAGATAAGTGCCTCATATCACCCCGCCACCATCTCACTTCCTGTTCCCTGGCCTTTTTTCTGCATGCAGAGAAACCGTCACGTCCAACCCGCATTATCCGGTCGAGCCGACCTAAGGAAGCATCATCGTGAAAATCAACTGGGCTGAAAACCTGCGCAAGACCGTGCACCAACTGGCCGAGTCCTTGGGAAATCTGTTCGTCGAGACGTTCCACTACCTGGCGTTGTTCGCCATTGGTGCGGTGACCGCCTATGCCGCGGTGATGGAATTTCTGGGGATGCTGGAGACGGGGCACATCAAGATCGATGACATCTTGCTGCTGTTCATCTACCTGGAACTGGGGGCGATGGTCGGGATTTATTTCAAGACCAACCACATGCCGGTGCGTTTCCTGATCTACGTGGCGATCACGGCGCTGACCCGTCTGCTGATTTCCAACGTGTCCCACCACAACCCGCCCGACATCGGCATCATCTACCTGTGCGGTGGGATTCTGCTGCTGGCGTTCGCGATTCTGGTGGTGCGGTATGCGTCGTCGGCATTTCCGTCGGTGAAGGTCGAAGGCCCGCGCCGCAAGGGTGAAGCGAGCCTTGAAACAGAGAAGGGCGAGCTCTAGAACCCTGCGTTGAGCGGCGGCCTGCTGACCGGCGGCCGCTGCAGTACCTGGTGGCTGTCCCCATCGGTCATCACCGCCAATATCTCCATCGCGCTGTGCCCCTGCTCGATCGCAATCCCGAATTGCACACTCTGCACCAGCCGTTTCAGGCGCTGGGGGTCGTTGCGTTGTTCGGCGCTGATCATGCGTTTGGCCACGACGCCGTCTTCATCGGACAGGGTCAGCATGATGCTGCCGTCCAGCCGCTGGATGCTTAAATTGACCCGGTATTTCGGGGCGAAGGTGTCGGTGATGATCTGAAAAGGGTTGTCCATGGTGCGTTACCGCCTGATAAGAACATGCAGTCATTGACGACCGGTGTCGGGATTAGTTCGCGTTTCCTGACCACCGGCCATTCGCTCGCTGAGGTTTTCACAAGGTCCGTTTTCCTCAAGTGCTGTACAGCAAGGGGCGTGCCGTACAGCAATCTGCCTGCCATCAAATTTCCACTGTGGGAGCGGGCTTGCTCGCGAATGCGGTGTGTCAGCCAATGATTACTCGGCTGAACGACCGCTTTCGCGAGCAAGCCCGCTCCCACAGTGGGTGGGTGGTGTTTTTGAGTTCGGTGATCCGTTTCAGGGCATGACCGAAAAAACGATCGCAGACAGCGCAATCAAACCGATCAACACCACAAACACGTTGGACGCCTGGCCCGAGTACTGGCGCAGGGATGGCACTCGGCGGATGGCGTACATCGGCATCAAGAACAACAGGCAGGCGATGATCGGCCCGCCCATGGTTTCGATCATGCCGAGGATGCTCGGGTTGAAGGTGGCCACGGCCCAGCAGGTGAGCACCATGAACAGCGCGGTGCAGCGCTCCAGCCACTTGGCCGACATGCTGCGGTTGCGCCCGCGCAGGGATTTGACGATCAGGCCCTGGAAGCCTTCGCTGGCGCCGATGTAGTGGCCCAGGAAGGATTTGGTGATCGCCACCAGCGCGATCAACGGTGCGGCGTAGGCGATGACCGGGGTCTGGAAGTGGTTCGCCAGGTACGACAGGATCGAGATGTTCTGCGCCTTGGCGGCGGCGAGGTCAGCCGGCGACAGGGCCAGCACGCAGCTGAAGCAGAAGAACATCACCGTCAGCACCATCATGCTGTGGGCCATGGCCAGGATGCCGCTGCTTTTGCGTTCGGCTTGCGGGCCGTACACGCGTTTCTGGTCGACGGCGAAGGCGGAGATGATCGGCGAGTGGTTGAAGGAAAACACCATCACCGGGATCGCCAGCCACAGGGTCTTGAAGAAGGCCGGCAGGGGCATGCCTTCGCTGGCGGAGGCGAAGAACGCACCGTTCCAGTTGGGGATCAGGCTCACCGCCAATAGCAGCAGAGCGGCGACGAAGGGGTACACCAGCACGCTCATGGCCTTGACGATCACGCCCTGGCCGCAGCGCACAATGGCCATCAGGCCGAGGATCAGCACCAGCGACAGGATTGCCCGGGGCGGTGCAGCCAGGTGCAGTTGGTGTTCCATAAAGCTGGTCAGGGTGTTGGTCAGCGCCACGCTGTACACCAGTAAAATCGGGAAGATCGCGAAGAAGTACAGCAGGGTGATCAGCTTGCCGGCGCCGATACCGAAGTGTTCTTCCACCACTTCGGTGATGTCGCCGGATTTGCCCGACAACACAAAGCGCGTCAGCCCACGGTGGGCGAAGAAGGTCATAGGGAAGGCCAGCAGCGCCAGCACGATCAACGGCCAGAAGCCGCCCACGCCAGCGTTGATCGGCAGGAACAAGGTGCCGGCACCGATGGCGGTGCCGTAGAGGCCGAGCATCCAGGTGGTGTCGTGTTTGTTCCAGCCTTGTGTAACGGTGGTCGGCGTCAGGTCTACAGCGGGATTTTCGGCAGCAGGTGTACGTACATCGGTCATCGTTATTGCCTCGTTATTATTTTTGCGCGGGCTCACGTTGGGGCGATCAGGGAATGCTCCTCAGCACTCCACCCAGCTAACGGCCAGGCCGCCCCGTGAAGTTTCTTTGTATTTGTCGTGCATGTCGGCGCCGGTGTCGCGCATGGTGCGGATCACCCGGTCCAGGGAGATGAAGTGTTTGCCGTCGCCGCGCAGGGCCATTTGCGTGGCGTTGATCGCCTTGACCGCGGCGATGGCGTTGCGCTCGATGCACGGCACCTGGACCAACCCGCCAACCGGGTCGCAGGTCAACCCCAGGTTATGTTCCAGGCCGATTTCGGCGGCGTTTTCCAGTTGCTCCGGGGATGCGCCGAGCACGTCTGCAAGGCCGGCAGCGGCCATGGCGCAGGCGGAACCGACTTCGCCCTGGCAGCCGACTTCGGCGCCGGAGATCGAGGCGTTTTTCTTGCAGAGGATGCCGACGGCGGCGGCAGCCAGGAAGAAATTCACCACGTCATCGTCGGACGCGTCCGGGTTGAACTTCATGTAGTAGTGCAGCACCGCCGGGATGATTCCCGCCGCGCCATTGGTCGGCGCGGTGACCATGCGCCCGCCGGCGGCGTTTTCTTCGTTGACGGCGAGGGCGAACAGGTTGACCCATTCCATGGCCGACAAGGTCGAGGTGATGACGTTGGGTTTGCCGATTTCCAGTAGGCTGCGGTGCAGTTTCGCCGCGCGCCGTGGCACATCCAGACCGCCGGGCAGGATGCCTTCGTGGCGCAGGCCTTGTTCGACGCATTCACGCATCACCGACCAGATATGCAGCAGGCCGCTGCGGATCTCGGCATCGCTGCGCCAGGCCCGCTCGTTGGCCATCATCAGCTCGGAAACCCGCAGGCCGTGCTTGTTGCACAAGGCCAGCAGTTCGACGGCGCTCGAAAAGTCGTAGGGCAATTGCACTTCGCTGGTAGGCGCGATACCGGACTCGGCTTCTGCCGCTTCGATGATGAAACCGCCGCCCACCGAGTAGTACGTTTGCTCGCTCAACGGGCCGTTTTCGCCGTAGGCATGCAGGGACATGGCGTTGGGGTGGTAGGGCAGGCTTTCGTCCAGCAGCAGGAGGTCGTGTTGCCAGTTGAAGGCAATCGACGTGCGGCCGCCGAGCAGCAATTGGCCGGACTCGCGCAGTTGCTGGATGCGTGGGCCGATGCTGGTGGGGTCGATGCTGTCTGGCCATTCGCCCATCAGGCCCATCACACAGGCGCGGTCGGTGGCGTGGCCGACACCGGTGGCGGACAGCGAGCCGTACAAACGCACCTCTACGCGACGGGTTTCGTCGAGCAATTGCTGGTCGATAAGCGCTTGGACGAAGGTCGCCGCGGCCCGCATCGGGCCGACGGTATGGGAGCTGGAAGGACCAATGCCCACTTTGAATAGATCGAAAACACTGATAGCCATGCTAAACCCTTACAAGCAATGGAGTAGGAATCGCTGCCATGTTTTGTAGGACAAGCGGAATTGGCGCGATACTGAGCCTCTGGATCGGCACTGACCAACGAATTATCCTAAGACACCCTTTAGCAGGACTAAACCCTATGGCTCGCCCGCTTCATGGCCAGACCTACGTCTGGTTGCACGTTTTTTCCTGCGCGGCACGGCATTTGTCGTTCACCCGTTGCGCCGAGGAACTGCACATCACCCCGGGCGCGGTCAGCCAGCAAATCCGTCAGTTGGAGGAGCGCCTGGGCTTTCGCCTGTTCCATCGGCGCGCACGCGGGGTTGAGCTGAGCGCAGAGGGCCAGCGGTTGGCGATCACCGTGGGCGAGGCCTATGGCAGCATCGATGCCGAGTTGCAGCGGCTGGACGCCGGGATGATCAGCGGCACCTTGCGCCTGCGCTCGATCCCGTCGTTTCTCGGCAAATGGCTGACCCCGCGTTTGCCGCGTTTGCAGCAGCGCTTCCCGGATATCCAGCTGCGCATGGTTGCCGAAGACAGCAGCGTCGCCCTGCACGAGGGCGACTTCGACCTGGCCATCGACCTTAACGACGGCAGCTATCCCGGCTTGTTATCCACAGCCTTGCTGGACGAGCAGATTTTCCCGGTGTGCGCACCGAGCCTGCTGCGGGGGCGACCGCCACTGCATGGCCCCGCTGACCTGGTGCATTTCCCGCTGCTGCACGACATCACTGCCTGGCGTGGGAGTTATGAGTACGCAGAGTGGGAGTTCTACCTGAACGCCATCGGCTATGACGCCGCCGACGTACGGCGCGGGCATACCTTCAACCGCAATCACCTGACCATCGAGGCGGCGATTGCGGGCATGGGCGTGGCGATTGCCCGGCGAACCTTGCTCAATGACGAACTGGAACGCGGCACCTTGATCGTGCCATTCGGCCTCGCCGTTCCCAACCACAAACGCTATGTGCTGCTGTACGCGCCGGGTGCGTTGAGCCATCCGGGCGTGCGGGCGGTGCATGACTGGCTGGTGGAGGAAGCGGAGATTTTTCGCGGATTGCACCCGTTGGGAGAGGGGCAATTGTAAGGAAGTTGGCGGTAAGAAGATGTAACCAACTCCCCACCCTAACAGCGTTTTTGGTTGTAGTCAGGGTTAATTTGTAATGTGGGATTTATCTTTGCAAAGGGGTTGAAATGTTCCTCTGTCTGCTCAATTGTGTAATCAGGAGGTCATGGTTTTCACCCATCCGGTGAAGCAGGAATGGCCTTCGGCGAGCTAGCTGAAATAAGGGAAAACTATGCAAATCCAAGTCAATAGCGATAACCATATTGAAAGCAGCATCCGACTGGAGGAGTGGGTACGTACCACCATTGAGAGCACGCTCGAACGTTACGAAGAAGATCTGACCCGCGTCGAGGTTTACCTGCGGGACGAGAACGGTGACAAGCCCGGCCCACACGATCTGAGTTGCCGACTGGAAGCACGGCCAAAAGGCCATCAACCGCTTTCGGTCCTCCATAAAGCCGATACGCTGGAACAGGCGATCGATGGCGCAGCGACCAAGCTGGAGCATGCCCTGGAGCATCTGTACGGCAAACTGCGCGGCAAACCACGCGCCGCGGGTCAAAGCCTGCCCAATACCAAGGCCGACGAGGCCGAGCTAGAAGAGGAATTCCTGGAAAACGAACAGGCTGCGCTTAACGGCTGATAGCTGATACTTTTTCAACCCCACTGAAAACGGGCCTGCAGATGCAGGCCCGTTTTTTTATGCGCAAAAGGTCAGCGCGGGCTGCGCCGGAAAAAACAGGCGCTCAAGGCCGCCAGTGCGCACGCTCCAACGCCGGCATACAACATGGCCCAGCCCGCACCGTTGCGCAGCGCGGCCTGGGCGATCAGTGGGCCCTGCGGCAACACGTCCAGCTTGCCGGCGGCGATGTCCTGACTGAGGGTGGCCAACTGTGCCGTGCCAGGCAATATGCCAGCCAGGTAATGAGCGATCCCGAGTATCAACACCAACCCCATCAACGCGATATTCAGCGCCAGGGTGATCAGCCGTGCACTGAAGTCGATGCCCGAGGCCATGCCCGCGCGGTCGGATGAAACTGATCCGGTAGTGGTGTTGGTGGTGGGCGAGTTGGTAAACGCCAAGCCGCTGCCGGCAATCCCACAGGCGATCAGGACCCATACCACACTGGGCTGGCCGCTATGATTGATCGCCGCCATTGTCACAAATCCCACGCCCATCAGGCCCAGGCCCAATGGAATGATGCGTTCGGCGCCATAGCGCAGGGCCAGGCGTTCAGCCAGCGGCGGCACCACCAACGTGGGCAGGGTATAGGCGAGCAGGGCGAGCCCGGTGAGCATGGTGTCGTAGCCCAGGCCGGCCTGGAAATACAGCGGCAGGTAGATCATGAAGGGCCAGAAGCTGAAGTTCATGCCGATCGAGCCCATCAGCGCGCCGTTGAAGCGCGGGATGCGAAACACCGAGAAGTCGAACATCGGGTGCGGGCTGCGCCGCTCGACAACCACGAACAACAGCAGGCTGGCCACCGACAACCCGGCCCAGCCGAGCATGGCCGGGGTGGCAAAGCCGCTCTCGGTGCCCTGGGTGATGAAATAGACCAGGGCGAACACTGCCAGGGTGAGGGTGGCCATACCGGCTATATCGAGGCGATGGGCCGCCGGGTCACGGGATTCCTGCACGCTGATGCGCAGCAACACCAGGGTGAACAAGGTCAACGGCACATGCACCAGGAACACCCAGCGCCAATCCGCCACCGCCAGGATCAATGCCCCCACCATCGGCCCGAAACCCAGGCCCACCCCGGCGATCACGCCCCACACCGCAAAGGCCCGGGCCCGGGCCGCCGGCTCGCGGAACTGGTGCGAAAGGATCGCGAACTGGCAGATCATCATCGCCCCGCCTCCCACGCCCTGGACAAAACGCGCCGCGATCAGCGTGGACGCATCGTTGGCCAGCCCGCAGGCCAGCGAAGCCAGCCCGAATACCCACAGGCACAGCACCAGCATGCGTCGGCGGCCAAAACGATCGGCCAATGTGCCGGCGGCCATCAGCACGCTGGTGCAGGCCAGGGTGTAGGCGTTCATGATCCATTGGGCGTCCTGGAAGCCGGTGCCCAGTTGCTGCTCAAGGGTGGGCAGGATGACCGGCACGCTGGAAATCTCCAGCCCGAACATCAGCGCCACCAGGCACACGGCGGTGAGCGCAAGGCCGTCCCGGGCGGTACGTGGCGGGTTGATGGCGGATACAACGGCGTCGGGTGGCATGGCCTCTTCCTTTCAATGGGGGAAGGTGTCATTTTCACGGGAATCTGATTCTTTATTAGCGATACTTCTTCCTGTGATAAGGGAATATAGGGCGACAAACGATCATGGCCACTCCGCGTTTTGATGGTGTTGAACTGTTTTTGCAGATCGTCGAGAGCGGCAATCTGACGGAGGCCGCCGAACGGCTGAACCTCACGCGCTCGGCGGTGGGCAAAGGCCTGGCGCGGCTGGAGGCGCGGTTGGGGACGTCGCTGTTGCAACGCTCCACCCGGCGCCAGCGTTTGACCGAGGACGGGCAGGCCTATTACGAGCATTGCCTGCGTGCACTGGCAGAGCTGGAAGCGGCTGAATCCGTGCTGGAAAGTGGCCGCCAGCAGCCACGAGGGCGGTTACGGGCGAGCCTGCCTTTGGCATTCGGCCACCACTATGCGGCGCCTGCGTTGTGGGGGCTGATGGACCGTTTTCCACAACTGGAGATTGAAATTTCCTTTTCCGACCGACTGATCGACCTGGTCCAGGAAGGCTTCGACCTGGCGGTGCGAATTGGCGTATTGCCTGACACCGACCGCTTGAGTGCACGTCGCCTCGGCGAACAGGCGATTGCCTTGGCGGCGTCACCCGCGTACTTGCAGCGCACACCTCGGATTGACTCCATCGACGACCTGGCCGGGCACCGGGGCATTGCCTATCGCAGCAATGCCCCGCACCGCGAGCGAGTCGCCTCGCCGTTGATCCTCGATGACCTGCAGGCCGTGGCCGATGCCGCCATCGCCGGGGTCGGCCTGGCCTGGTTGCCCAGTTGGCTGATCGCCCACTACGTGTTGCGCGGGCAATTGCAGGCGGTGCTGCCGGGCCACCGCGAGCAACCGATGCCGATCCATGTCATCTGGCCCACGGCGACGCACATGCCGGCCAAGACCCGGTGCGCCATCGACGCGTTGGTGGCCGGCACACCGTCGTGCCTGGCGGGCAGTTGATCAGAACGCGATGGACGTCTGCACATACAGCGTGCGCGGCTCGCCGACGTATTTGCCCTTGTTGTTATCGTCAAACGAGCGGGTGTAGTACTGTTTGTTGAAGATGTTTTTCACACCCACCGCCACGTTCAAATCCGACAGCTGCGGGCCAAAGTCGTACGCCGCGCGGCTGCTGAACAGCATGTAGCCAGGAATGCGTCCGGTGCTGCCATCAGCACTTTCTGCTTCAGTGTTGGCGTTGTCGGCAAACTGGCTGCTCTGGTAGCTGCTGTCCACGTTCAACTTCCAGCGACCTTCGGTGTAACCCACACCCAGGGTGCCCTTGTGCTTGGAGGAGAAGGGTACGCGGTTGCCTTTGTTCGGGCCGTCTTCGCGGATGGTGGCGTCGACGTAGGCGTAGGTGGCGTACACATCAAAACCGGCGAGCGCCGGGCTCAAGCCGTCGAGGGCGTAGTTGATGCTGGACTCGATGCCCTGATGGCGGGTTTCGCCGCGGGCGATCACGGTGTCGTTGGTCTGGTTGCTGTCGTACTGGTTGTCGAAGTTGATCAGGAACGCGCCGATTTCGGCCCGCAGGGTGCCATTGTCGTAACGGGTACCGAGTTCCCAGGTGCGGGCTTTTTCCGGCTTCACTTCGCCACTGGTCACGCGGTTGGGCATCTGGCTGTACTGCACGCTGCCGAACGAACCTTCGGTGTTGGCGTAGAGGTTCCAGTCGTCGGTCAGGTGGTAGAGCACGTTCAGCGCCGGCAGGGCGGTGTTGTAGTCGCCTTTGTATTTGACGTTGCTGAGGTTGTTGGTCTGCTGGGACTCGATCATCTCGTAGCGGATGCCCGGAGTGATGGTCCACTTGCCGATATCTATCCGGTCGTCGACGAAGAACGCATTGGCTTCGGTGCTGCCTCGGGTGTCGCGGTCGTTGCGGCTGTCGGTGGTCGGCAGTTGCTGATTGGCGGAAATCGGCGTGCGGTAGCGCAGTTCGTGGCCGGCCTCGTTGATGTAGCGGTAGCCCACGCCGACTTCGTGGCTGGTTGGGCCGAGGTCGAAGCCTTGGGCGAAACGGGTTTCCAGGCCGCGTACCCAATACTCGCGGGGCGACAGGGAGAGGAAGTTGCCCTGGTCCAGGTAACCGCTGCGCAGGGTGGTGGTGAAGAAGCTGTTGACCGTGAATTCCCGGCGATCTTCCTGGTAGCGATAGCCCGCGTTGAACATGGTACGCCGGCCCCAGAACTGGTCGTAGGGGCGGGTGGACTGATACGGGTCGGCCTTGTAGGCCGCAGTGCTCAAACCACCGGGCATATCGGCTTTGCCTTCGTAGTACTGCGCCATGGCGTTGAAGCTGTTGGCGTCGTCCAGCTGGTATTTGCCCTTGAGGATCAGGTCGTCGATGCGGGTGTCGCTGTTCTCGCGCCAATCACCACCACGGGTGCCGGAATACAGGATCGCGCCGCCCAGGCCGTTGTCCGCCGTGCCGCCGGCCAGCAGGTTGCCGGTGGTCTTGAAGCCATCGTGGCTGGAAGACGGGCTGGTTTCGGTTTGCAGGCCGCCTTTCACCGTTGGCGCATCGGGAATCGCGCGGGTGACGAAGTTGACGATGCCGCCGACGTTCTGCGGGCCATAACGCACTGCGCCGCCGCCGCGTACCACGTCCACGGCATCCATGTTGCCCATGCTGATGGGCGCGAACGACAACTGTGGCTGGCCATACGGTGCGAACGGCACCGGGATGCCGTCCATCAATACCGTGGAGCGTGAGGCCAGGCGTGGGTTGAGCCCGCGAATGCCGAAGTTCAGCGCCATGTCGTGGCTGCCGGTGCCGTTGTTTTCCGGGGCGTTGACCCCGGGAATGCGGTTGAGCACATCGCGAGCCTGGGTGGCGCCCTGGCGTTCGAATTCTTCGCGGCGGATCACGTCCCGCGCGCCCGGGTGTTCGAAGACGTTGGTTTGCGCCGCGTCCCCCAGCCAGTCGCCGACCACGTTGGAGGTGCCCAATTCGAGGGTGGCCGGAGCATTCGCCGGTTGCAGGCTGAAGGCGTTGTTGCCCTCGGCGCGGGCTTGCAGGCCGGTGCCTTTGAGCAACGCATTCAAGCCTTCTTCAGCGGTGTAGTTGCCCGACAGGCCTTGGCTTTGCACGCCGGCGGTCACGTCGGAGCCAAACGAAATCAGCACGCCGGCTTCACGGCCAAACTGGTTCAACGCCGCTTCAAGTGATGTAGGGGCGATGCGATAGGGTTTGGCATCGGCCGCCATCACGTAGGGCACGGCGCTGAAACTGAGGCTGGCCCCCAGCAACAAGTGGCGCAGGGTGCGGGCGAGGGGCGTCAGGCGAGTCGATTGCTGGGGCATGAAGTGCGGTCCTGAGAAGGTAGGATCAAGGTGGCTTTCCTTCTCTGTCACGCGAGGTGCGGAAAACGGCTCACGGGGTTTGAAAATATTTCAGGCACGGGCTTCGACAGTGACCCAGTAGCGGGTAAACCGCCGGACCCTGACCGGCAGGCTGACTTGCAGCAGGTCCAGGATTCGTTCGCTGTCGTCCAGCGGGTAGCTGCCGGAAATCAGCAGGTTGGCCACCTGCGGGTCGCAATTGAGCTGGCCACGGCGATAACGGCTCAATTCGGCGAGGAAATCTTCCAGGCGCATGTGGGCCGCCACCAGCATGCCGTCGGCCCAGGCGCCGCTGCCGGCGTCGGTGGGGCGGGCGGTGTCCCAGCCTTTGCGGGTGAAATTGACCTGATGGGCTTTCTCCACCGACAACGGCAAACCGCTATAGGTGTTGGGCATCACGTCAACGTGCCCATCAAACACCGCCAGTTGTGTGTGATCGTTGAATTGCCGCACGTTCAGCCGCGCGGCCTGGGCGCTGAGCAGGCCCTGGGAAGTGATGACCCGCAGCGGGGCGTTGCCGGGTTTGGCGGTCAGCAGGATTTCGCCTTCGAGCAGGCGGATCAAGCGTTGTTGACCCTCAAAATGCACATCCACCGCACTGCCGGTGTTGAGCTGCAACTGGCTGCCATCCGCCAGCTGGAACTTGCGCCGTTGGCCGATGGGGCTGCGGTAGTCGGCACTCAACGGCGGCAATATATGTTGCTGGCGCAAACCCCAGGCCGCTGCCGACCCGGCGCCGAGTATCAGCAACAACTTCAGGGCCTGACGACGACTGTTGGATTTCGGTGCATTCAAGGCGGCGTGGGCCAGGGGTGATGGCATCCCGCGCAAGCGCTGGTTCACTCGCTGGATGTGCTCCCAGGCCCGCTGATGTTCGCTGTGGGCGTCCAGCCACTGTTGCCAGGCCGCCTGTTTGCGTGGGTTGAGCGGGCCCTGCTGCATTTCCATCAGCCAGTGCACCGCTTGTTCGGCGACTTGCGTTGAGAAACTCATAGGGCGAAGTAGCAGCGCATCGCCGCTTTATTCAGATGGCGCTTGACCGTGGCGATGGAGATGCCCAGTTCCGCGCCGATTTGCGCATAGGTCAGGCCGTCGAGCTGGGACAGCAGGAACGCGCGTTTGACCAGGGGTGCCAGGCCATCCAGCAACTGGTCCAGCTCCATCAGGGTTTGCAGGATGATTGCCCGCTCTTCCTCCGACGGCGCCACGTGTTCGGGCATTTGCGCCAGGGCGTCGAGGTAGGCGCGCTCCAGGTCCTGGCGGCGGTAATGGTTGCACAGCACACGCTTGGCGATGGTGGTGAGGAAGGCGCGAGGTTCGATCAGTGTCGGTGTTTCCCGTGCGGTGAGCACGCGGATGAAGGTGTCCTGGGCCAGGTCGGCGGCGCTTTCCGGGCAGCCGAGCTTGCGTCGCAACCAGCCGGTGAGCCAGTGGTGATGGTCGTGGTACAGGACTTCGACGGTGTTGGACGGCTGCAACGCGCACACTCCGGCAGCATGGGCATGCTTTAGAGAACAAGAATTGTTCGCATTGTAGGGCGCGCAGGCGGGTTCGGCAATTGCCAGTGATGCGTTCTCTTTTGCTTATGAGAACCTTTATCATTAATATTGCGCACTGACGAACCTGGCGCCTTGTGCATGAAACGCAAAACCTCACTTCCCGTTTCCTACCGTCTTGCCGTGACTTCGCGGGTGCTGGCGGCTGTGGTCGGCGGTTACCTGCTGGCCTCGCTGGCCAGCGTGTGCATGACGCTGTGGCTGCCCACCAGCCGCGCCGATGCGGTGATCAGCGGCATGCTGAGTTCGTTTGTGTTCTACCTGTTGGCGGTCATCTGGTGCTTCGCCTGCCGCACGGCCTGGCGCGCCTGGTTTGGCGTGTTGCTGCCCAGCGCGATAATGGCCACGTTCGCCGGGTTGGCGTACTGGATGGCGCGCACATGAAAGAGGGCTTCCGCCAGGCCATGGCCTGGTTGCACACCTGGGCCGGGCTGATCTTTGGCTGGCTGCTGTTTGCGATTTTCCTGACGGGCACCCTGTCGTATTTCAAGGACGAAATTACCCACTGGATGCAGCTCGAAGTGCAGGCGCATCCCGTCGATGACGCCCGTAGCCTGGCCGCCGCCCAAACCTATCTGCAACACCAGGCGCCCAATGCCGCGCGCTGGTTTATCACCTTGCCGAGCAACCGTGAGCCGGGCCTGTCGGTGATGTGGCAAGACAAGGTCGACCCGGGCAAACGCGGCAATTTCGTCGAAAAACTCCTCGATCCCGTCAGCGGCCAGCAGGTCCAGGCCCGGGAAAGCATGGGCGGCGAATTCTTCTATCGTTTCCACTTCCAGCTGCAAATGCCCTATCCGTGGGGGCGCTGGCTGTCGACCATCGCCGCGATGGTGATGTTCGTGGCGTTGATCACCGGGATCATCACCCACAAGAAAATCTTCAAGGACTTCTTCACCTTCCGCCCGCGCAAGGGCCAGCGTTCCTGGCTCGACGGGCACAACGCCGTGGGCGTGCTGGTGTTGCCGTTCCACTTGATGATCACCTACAGCAGCCTGGTGATTTTCATGAGCATGGTGATGCCGGCGAGCATCCTCGCTTCCTACGGCAACGACACCCGTGCGTTCTTCAACGATGTGTTTCCGGCCACCGACAATGCGCCGGCCCTCGGCCAGCCGGGGCAATTGCTGCCACTGGGCCCGATGTACGAGCAGGCGCGCGAGCAATGGGCCGGCGGGCATGTCGGACGGCTGGTGGTGAATAATCCAAGCGATGTAAACGCCTCGGTCAATGTGTTCCGCGCCGGGTCGGATCGAGTGGTGCATGACTTTGGCAGCACCGTCTCATTCAACGGCACTACCGGCGAACTGTTGCGGGTGAGCGGCGAGCAGTCGCTGCCGGCGGCGATTGGTGGCAGCTTCTACGGTTTGCACATGGGCCATTTCGCCGGCCCGGTATTGCGCTGGCTGTATTTCATCTGCGGCCTCGCGGGCACGGCAATGATCGGCACCGGGCTGGTGATGTGGCTGGGCAAGCGTCAGCTCAAGCACACCAAAACCGGTGTGATGCCCTTTGAGCTGCGGCTGGTGGAAGTGCTGAACATCGCCAGCATGTCCGGCTTGATGATCGCCATCGCTGCATTCTTCTGGGCCAACCGCCTGTTGCCGGCCAGCTTTGCCGGGCGCTCGGACTGGGAAGTACAAGCCTTCTTTATTGCCTGGGGCTTGAGCGTCGTGCACGCGATTGTTCGCCAGGGGCGCCGCGGCTGGGTTGAGCAATTGAGTGTGGGCGCGCTGCTGTTTATCGGCGTGCCGGTGCTCAACGCGCTGACCACGACCCAGCATTTGGGTGTGACCCTGGCCAACGGCGACTGGGCCATGGCCGGCTTCGACCTGACGTGCCTGGGCAGCGGTGTGTTCCTCGCCTGGGCTGCCTGGAAAATGCAGCACCGCCGCGTCCCTCAGCCCAAGGCCGAACGTGCCCGGCCATTGACCCTCAAGGGCGAGGTGAACTGAATGCTCCTGGCGCTATTGCTGTGTTACGCAGGGTTTACCGCGTTGTGCCTGTCCATGGACCGGCACCATGGCGAACTGCTGCACAGTAAACCTTCGCCTCGTCGGCGCCTGGGTTTGCGCGTGGGCGGCTGGCTGCTGTTGATTGTCTCGATCTGGCCGGCGGTGCTCGCGACCGGGTGGAGCCAGGGGTTGGTGGAGTGGTGCGCGGTCTTGATGCTCAGCGGGTTGTTGCTGGTGTTGCTGTTGCCGTATCGGCCAAGGCTGGCCTTGATCCTGGCGGGCCTCGGCCTGCTGGCCAGCCCGGTTGCGGCCTTCGCGACCCTTTGAGTCCACCGTTGATGATCACCACGCCCCCCGAACACCCAGAGCAGCACGCAGACGCGGCGGGCGGACGGGCGCATTTCCTGCAGGTGTTCCTGTCCCAGCGCTCGCAGATGGAAGCGCTGGTCAGCCGCCGCGTGGGCTGCCGTGCGACGGCGGCGGACCTGGTGCAGGATTTGTTCCTGCGCTTCTGGCGCCGGCCGCTGGTGCAGGTCGAGGAACTCAGCACCTACCTGCTGCGCTGCGCCGGCAATATCGCCATCGACCACCTGCGCAGCGAAGGCGCCCGGGTGCGCAGCAGCGAAGGCTGGCTGCCGGAACAACAGGATAACCAGGGCTGCGAACCCCAGGCCGCGCTGGAGGCGGGCAATGATCTGCGTCACGTTGAAGCAGCCTTGCGCAGCCTGCCGGAACGTACCCGGCAGATTTTCCTGCTCAACCGCATCCATGGCCGCAAGTACGCGGAAATCGCCAAGGCCATGGGCCTGTCCCAAAGCGCCGTGGAAAAACATATGATGCGTGCCCTCGAAGCCTGCAAGGCCAGCCTTCGTGAACCATCGCCAAGGAAAGCCCCGTGAACGCCACTGCCCGCGTCACCCCGACGCCCGACCAGGAACAGGCCGCACTGGCCTGGTTGAGCCTGTTGCATGACCAACCCAGCAGTGGCGACCAGGCCACGTTCAGCCGTTGGCTGCGGGCCGATCCTGCGCATGTGGAAGCCTACGCCCAGGCCCAGGTGCTGTGGGAATTGAGTGAAGTACCGGCCAGAACGTTGGCGGATGAGGATGCCCTGGCGCTGCAGGGTTACTTGAACGCGATGAATACCTCGAAACGCTCCAGCGTGCGGCGCTGGTCTGGTGCCCTGGCCATGGCCGCCTGCCTGCTGGTGATGATCTCGATGGGCGCCGGCTGGCAGCCGTCACGCTGGGTCGATGACTTCGGCGCGGATTACGTCACCGCGCCGGGTGAGGTGAAGACCGTGACCCTGGCCGATCAAAGCCAGGTCACCCTGGACGCCGACAGTGCGATCGCAGTGGATTTCAAGCATGGCGAGCGCCATATCCAGCTACGCCGTGGCGCCGGTTTTTTCAGTGTGACCCACACTGGCGAATCCTTTGTGGTCGAGGCCGGCAGCGGCGAAGCACGGGTGCTCGGCACGCAGTTTGAGGTGCGCCTGCAACCGGCAGGTGCGCAGGTGACGGTGTTGTCCGGTCGGGTTGGGGTAACGCCGTCGAAGTATGCTCAGCAACAGATTCTGACGGCCGGCCAGCAAGTGGCCTACGCCGACGGTGTCGCCGATGAGCTGCACGCGGTCGACAGCGAGTCGCGCCTGGCCTGGCGCGATGGTTGGCTCAACTACTACAAGGCGCCGCTGGCCGATGTGGTGCAAGACCTCGGCCGCTACTATCCGGGGCGCATTCTGCTGCTCAACGAAGACCTCGGCGCCCGGCGTGTCAGCGGCAGTTTCCCGAGCAAGGACCCCCAGGCGGTGCTCAATGCGTTGCAGGCGGTCTTGGGGTTTGAACAACACTCGCTGCTCGGTCGGATGATCGTATTGCGCTAGATACAGAGCGCTACGCCGCAATGGCGTGGCGCTGTCATTACTTGCACCACCTTCCCTTGAAAATCCCCATGCCTTGGCACATCCGTGTGTGTGGACCTTTCATTTAACCTTCATCGCAATCGCCAAAACCTGTAACCAAATCGTTACGTGATGCACGGATGATCCTCGGATTCCTGAGCAGGTGGTCAGGAAGATTGGCGGCGCTGTTCACCCGGCCGAGATCGCCAATACCTCCCCCATAACAACAGATAGATGCATGTAAGGGATCTACTCGTGACCTACAACAAACTCTATGCCCTGCTTTTAGCATCGGGCCTGGGCGGCTTTGCGCCGCTGGTTCTGGCAGACGATTCCCAGGATGTCGGTTCGGTGCACGTCGCCGGCGAACGTACCCTGGGCACCGGCCACATGATTCAGGAAGAAAGTGCCAAGGCCCGGTCCACGGTGACCAAGGAAGCCATGGACGAAATGTCCCCGACGGCCAACGCCATCGACAAGCTCAAGTA
Organism: Pseudomonas sp. Colony2; assembly: GCF_019382755.1. NCBI lineage: Bacteria > Pseudomonadati > Pseudomonadota > Gammaproteobacteria > Pseudomonadales > Pseudomonadaceae > Pseudomonas > Pseudomonas sp. Colony2. The sequence continues at coordinate 1,110,805 of NZ_CP080030.1, forward strand.
CACCCCGGGCATCAACGTTTCCAACGACGACGCCAGCGGCATGAGCGGCACCAGCTTCACCATGCGCGGCATGAACTCCGACCAGGTCGGGGTTTCCATGGACGGCGTGCCGATCAACGACTCCGGCAGCTACGGTGTTTACGCCAACCAATTGGGCGACCCGGAAAACGTCGGCGAAGTATTTGTCACCCAGGGCTCCTCGGAAGCGGACGGCCCGCACATTGGTTCCAGCGGCGGCAACATCGGCATGATCACCATTCGGCCGACCAAGGAGCCGGGGCTGTTCGTCAAGCAATCCATGGGTTCGAACAACCTGACAAAGTCCTTCGCCCGTATCAACACCGGCGACCTCGGCGGCTTCAAGACCTGGGTGTCGGCCTCTCACACCGAGGGCGACAAGTGGCGCGGCAAGGGCACCTTGCGGGGCGACAAGGTGGAGTGGAGCACGCTGTTCGAAGACGACAACGGCAACACCAGCAACTTCACCATGAAGTACAACACCCAGGAAAACTACAACTACAACACGCTGAGCAAGAGCCAGTTCCAGCAACAGGGCCGCCGCCTGGATTACGCGGAAACCCCGGTCTACAAAAACGGCTTGCTGTCGTCTTCCTACAAGCTCAACCGCAACCCATTTGAAAGTGTCATGACCACCTTCACCCAGCGCTGGCGCCTGCGTGATGACCTGGCCCTGACGGTTGCGCCTTACTACTACTGGGGCAACGGCGGCAGTTTCAGCGGCCAGACCGCGACCAACCTGGGGCCGAAGTCCGACAAGAGTGGCAACTACGACCTGAGCAACCTCAAGTCGGCCAACTACTATCGCCCCTCGTGGACCGAAACCTGGCGCCCTGGCGTGACGGTCAAAATGAAATGGGACATCAACGAGGAACACAGCCTGGATTACGGCTACTGGTACGAGCGCGCTCGCCAGCGCCAGACCCAGCCGTATATCGGGATCAACAGCGAAGGTGCACCGGACGACGTCTGGGGCGATTACAACAGCGGCGGCCAGGTGGTCGACAAGAACGGCAAGACCGTTCAGGGGCGTCATCAATACACCGTGACCCCGGCCCAGAAGCTGTGGGTGCAGGACAGCTGGCAAGCCACGCCAGACCTGAGCTTTGTCGGCGGGCTGGCGTACCAGTACGTCGAACGTGACGGCGACAACCTCGGTAGCCTGTACGACAAGCCGGAAAAGCGTAACGCCCGCTACCATCAGTTCCTGCCGAACTTCAGCGCCAAGTACCAGGTCGACGAGAGCAACCAGGCGTTCTACAACGTCACTCGCAACATGCGCACACCGCAGAACTACGTGCTGTACAACAAGGGTGATTCCCTCAACCTCAACCCCGAGCTGAGCTGGAACCAGGAACTGGGCTGGCGCTACACCGAAGAGAAAATGGCCCTCAGCGCCACCCTGTTCTACATCACCTTCAAGGACCGTCAGCTGTCGACCACCGACTTGAACGGTGACTACGTGATGGCCAACGTCGGTGACGTGACCAACAAAGGCCTGGAGTTGGAGTGGAGCGGCCTGCTGCCGTACAACTTCAACTACTACGCGTCGTACACCTATACCAAGTCCGAGCAGCAGGACGACTTTGTCAGCAAGAACGTGTTGTTGCCGACCAAGGGCAACCAGTTGGCCAACGTGCCGGAAAACATGCTCAACCTGGTGTTTGGTTACGACGACAAGCGCTACTACGGCAACATTGCCGGCAAGTATGTCGGGGCGTTCTACGGTGATTTGACCAACAACGAGAAAATCTCCGGGCGCACCGTGTTTGATCTCAACGCCGGTATCTACCTGCCGGTGGACAAGAAGGTCTTCAAGTCGGCCGCGCTGCGCTTCTCGATGCTCAATGTGTTTGATAAGGAATACTTGAGCTCGGCGCGCACCGTGTCGTTCAACTCGGCGCCGGTGAATGGCCTGGCGGCCAGCTCGGCGTATTACAACGTAGGTGAGGAGCGTACGGCGATGGTTTCCCTGGAGGCCAATTTCTAACGCGTACGCAAACTCAATGTGGGAGCGGGCTTGCTCGCGAAAGCGGTGGATCAGTCGCCAGATGTATTGACTGAACCAGCGCATTCGCGAGCAAGCCCGCTCCCACATTTGATCTGCGGTATTTTACAGAGTGAGTTACTTCAGCGCCGCCATGATCGCTTCCGGGTTGTAGTCGCGAATCAGCGTGCCGTTCACGTCCACAAACGGAATCCCGCCGCCCCCCAACGCCTCGTACGCCTTGCGCGCCTGGGCGTCCTTCTCGATATCGAACGCCTGGTAGGGAATCCCCTTGGAATCCAGAAAACGCCGGATCTGTTTGCAGTAGCCGCACCACTCGGTGGAATACAGCACCACGCGCGCTGCCGCGCGTGTCTGCTCCGGTACCACCTGGGAGGGGTTGAACAACCGCTCGATCTTGCCCCAGTTCTGGAAAACCACCACCACCAGCAACACCAGCAGGACTTTCTTCAGAACCCCGCCCAGCATCAGTTGCGACGCTTGAGCTGGTCGGTCAGTTGGGTCGGCAGGCCCTTGATGATCAAGGTGCCGGCGGCTTCGTCGTATTCGATCTTGTCGCCCAGCAGGTGCGCTTCAAAGCTGATGGACAAGCCTTCGGCACGCCCGGTGAAACGGCGGAACTGGTTGAGGGTGCGTTTATCCGCCGGGATTTCCGGCGACAGGCCGTAGTCCTTGTTGCGGATGTGATCGTAGAAGGCTTTTGGCCGATCTTCATCGATTAACCCGGACAGCTCTTCCAGGCCCATCGGCTCGCCGAGCTTGGCCTGGCTGCTGGCGTAGTCCACCAGGGTCTTGGTTTTCTCGCGGGCGGATTCGTCCGGCAGGTCTTCGCTCTCGACGAAATCGCTGAAGGCCTTGAGCAGGGTGCGGGTCTCGCCTGGGCCGTCGACGCCTTCCTGGCAGCCGATAAAGTCGCGGAAGTACTCCGAGACCTTCTTGCCGTTCTTGCCCTTGATAAACGAGATGTACTGCTTGGATTGCTTGTTGTTCTGCCACTCGGACACGTTGATGCGCGCGGCGAGGTGCAGTTGGCCAAGATCCAGATGGCGCGACGGCGTCACGTCCAGCTGGTCGGTCACGGCCACGCCTTCACTGTGGTGCAGCAGGGCGATCGCCAGGTAATCGGTCATGCCCTGTTGATAGTGGGCAAACAGTACGTGGCCGCCGGTGGAGAGGTTGGACTCCTCCATCAGCTTCTGCAGGTGTTCCACCGCAATGCGGCTGAAGGCGGTGAAATCCTTGCCGCCGTCGAAATACTCCTTCAACCAGCCGCTGAACGGGTGCGCGCCGGACTCGGCATGGAAAAAGCCCCAGGCCTTGCCTTGTTTGGCGTTGTAGCTCTCGTTGAGGTCGGCGAGCATGTTCTCGATCGCGGCCGACTCGGCAAGCTCGGAGTCGCGGGCGTGGAGAACTGCGGGTGTGCCGTCGGGTTTTTTGTCGATCAGGTGGACGATGCAATGACGGATCGGCATGGGCTTCTCGGCTGGTTGAAGGGGAGGGGTGGGGCTCCCGGAAAAAGTCGCCAGTGTACCGCACCCGCTGGGGATGGCGCTGTTCGGAGGGCGTTTTGAGCGCTATCCGACGGGCCATATGCCTTTTTTTCACGGTTTAGAGCGATAAAGCTGACCAAATGGGTATGTTGAGGCGGATATTTCCCCGTCTCTGTGCTAGTTTTGCCCCGTCTTACGCGCAGTCTGGGCGTTAAGCGTGCATTCAGCATTTGTCAGGTCGAACCAAACCCGGTTTCAGGTATCTATAAACCCGATCTTCGTGGTTATAGCCCTTGGGTGCCAGGCCTTGATGGCAGGGCTCGATGGCTGACACTGCACTCTGCAATCCAAATGAATTTGATAGGGAAGGAACACCACAATGGCTATTACTAAAGACCAACTGATCGCTGATCTGGCTGAAGCTGTAGACGCACCGAAAACCACCGTGCGTGCTCTGCTGGACCAACTGAGCCAGATCGTTGCTGATCAGCTGGAAAACGGCGGCGAAATCACTCTGCCAGGCGTTGGCAAACTGAAAGTGACCGAGCGTCCTGCCCGTACTGGCCGTAACCCTTCGACTGGCGCTGCCATCGAAATCGCTGCCAAGAAAGTTATCAAGCTGGTTGTGGCCAAAGGCCTGACCGACGCTGTTAACAAGTAAGACGCAGCAAAAAAAACCGTGCTCCGGAGCGATCCGGGCACGGTTTTTTGTTGCCTGCGATTTATCAGTCTTTACGGGCCCAACGCTGGCGCCACACCTGTTGCTCGCTCGGGGTCTGGAACGTCCAGGCGACGAAGCGGCTCTGCTTCTGGCCCTGGGACATCTCCACTACCTGGCTTTCCAGCACACCGGCCTTTTTCAGCGCTGTCTGGATCGCCGGCAAGTTCGACGCTTTCGACACCAGCGTGCTGAACCACAGCACCTTGTGCTGGAAATGCGCGCTTTCAGCGATCAGTTGCGTCACGAACCGCGCTTCACCGCCTTCACACCACAATTCCGCCGACTGGCCACCGAAGTTCAGCACCGGCAACTTGCGTTTCGGATCAGCCTTGCCCAGTGCGCGCCATTTACGTTCGCTGCCCTTGGTCGCTTCATCCATGGACGCGTGGAAGGGCGGGTTGCACATGGTCAGGTCAAACCGCTCGCCTGGCTCCAGCAAGCCCAGCAGGATCTGCTTGGGGTTGGTTTGCTGGCGCAGCTGGATGGCCTTGTTCAGCCCGTTGGACTGCACGATCGCCTTGGCGGCGGCCACGGCCGTCGGGTCGACTTCCGAGCCGAGGAAATTCCAGCGGTACTCGCTGTAGCCAATCAACGGATAGACGCAGTTGGCGCCCATGCCGATGTCCAGCACCTTCACCGGCGCGCCACGGGGGATCACGCCTTCGTTGACGCTCGCCAGCAGGTCGGCGAGGAAGTGCACGTAGTCGGCACGCCCCGGTACCGGTGGGCACAGGTAGTCAGCCGGGATATCCCAGTGATTGATGCCGTAGAACGCCTTGAGCAACGCCCGGTTGAACACCCGCACCGCGTCTGGGCTGGCAAAGTCGATGCTTTCCTTGCCGTACGGGTTGATGATCACGAATTGCGCCAGTTCGGGCGTGGTCTTGATCAGCGCCTGGAAGTCGTAACGGCCCTGGTGGCGGTTACGCGGGTGCAAGGTGGCCTCTTTGCGCGGAACGACGGGCTTGGCCGGCGTACTGGATTTTGGCTTCTTGCGCGGTGCTTTGGGTGTGCTGGGGGCGGTCATGGGCTGCGTCGATTCTGCGTTTGTTTCAAAAGTGGCGGGTATTGTCACACATTCCTTGGTCGAACTCGGTCAAATGTGGGAGCTGGCTTGCCTGCGATGCAGGCGACTCGGTGTATCTGCCAGACCGAGGCGATGCCATCGCAGGCAAGCCAGCTCCCACATTGATCGGGTTTCCAAAGAGAAATAGCGGTGTTTTTCCAAGCAAAAAAAAGAGACCCGAAGGTCTCTTTTTCCGCACGGGCAGCCCCTTACAGGCTGGAAATCCGCGCGTGTTGCTCCGCCAGCTTGCCCAAAGCCTGTTCAGCCTCAGCCAGTTTGGCGCGTTCTTTCTCGATCACTTCAGCCGGAGCCTTGTCGACGAACGCCGCGTTGGACAGCTTGCCGCCCACCCGCTGCACTTCGCCTTGCAGGCGCAGGATTTCCTTGTCCAGGCGCGCCAGTTCGGCACCCTTGTCGATCAGGCCGGCCATCGGCACCAGCACTTCCATCTCGCCCACCAGTGCAGTGGCGGACAGCGGTGCTTCTTCGCCAGCGGCCAATACGGTGATCGACTCCAGCTTCGCCAGCTTCTTGAGCAGCGCGTCGTTCTCGGTGAGGCGACGCAGGTCTTCGCTGCTGGCGTTCTTCACGAACACGGCCAGTGGCTTGCCCGGACCGATATTCATCTCGGCGCGGATGTTGCGCGTACCCATCATCAGGGTCTTGAGCCACTCGATATCGCTTTCGGCTGCCTCGTCAATGCGGGCTTCGTTGGCCACCGGCCAAGGTTGCAGCATGATGGTCTTGCCGTCTTTGCCCGCCAGCGGCGCGATGCGCTGCCAGATTTCTTCGGTGATGAACGGCATGAACGGATGCGCCAGGCGCAACGCCACTTCCAGTACGCGCACCAGGGTTTGACGGGTGCCGCGCTGACGTTCGATCGGCGAGTTCTCGTCCCACAGCACGGGCTTGGACAGTTCCAGGTACCAGTCGCAATACTGGTTCCAGATGAACTCGTACAGGGCCTGTGCCGCCAGGTCGAAGCGGAACTGGTCGAGTTGACGGGTCACTTCGGCTTCGGTGCGCTGCAGCTGGGAGATGATCCAGCGGTCTGCCAGGGTCAGCTCGATGGCCTCGCCGTTCTGGCCGCAGTCTTCGCCTTTATCCAGCACGTAGCGCGCGGCATTCCAGATCTTGTTGCAGAAGTTGCGATAGCCTTCGACGCGGCCCATGTCGAACTTGATGTCGCGACCGGTGGACGCCAGCGAGCAGAAGGTAAAGCGCAGGGCATCGGTGCCGTAGCTGGCGATGCCATCGGCGAACTCGTCGCGGGTCTGCTTCTCGATCTTCTTCGCCAGTTTCGGCTGCATCAGGCCCGAGGTGCGTTTCTGCACCAGGGTTTCCAGGTCGATGCCGTCGATGATGTCCAGCGGGTCCAGGACGTTGCCCTTGGACTTGGACATCTTCTGGCCCTGGCCATCACGCACCAGGCCGTGCACGTACACGGTCTTGAACGGTACCTGCGGGGTGCCGTCTTCGTTCTTCACCAAGTGCATGGTGAGCATGATCATCCGGGCAACCCAGAAGAAAATGATGTCGAAGCCGGTGACCAGCACGTCGGTGGAATGGAATTTCTTCAGGAATTCGGTCTGTTGCGGCCAGCCGAGGGTGGAGAACGTCCACAGCCCCGAGCTGAACCAGGTGTCCAGTACGTCGTTGTCCTGTTGCAGCGCCACGTCCGCGCCAAGGTTGTGCTTGGCACGGACTTCGGCTTCGTCGCGGCCCACGTAGACCTTGCCGGACTCGTCGTACCAGGCCGGAATCCGGTGGCCCCACCACAGCTGGCGGCTGATGCACCAATCCTGGATGTCACGCATCCACGAGAAGTACATGTTTTCGTACTGTTTCGGCACGAACGCGATGCGGCCGTCTTCCACGGCAGCGATCGCGGGCTCAGCCAGCGGCTTGGTGGACACGTACCACTGGTCGGTCAGCCAGGGCTCGATGATGGTGCCGGAGCGGTCGCCTTTCGGCACCTTCAGGGCGTGGTCATCAACGCTTACCAGCAGGCCGGCGGCGTCGAAGGCTGCAACGATTTGCTTGCGCGCCTCAAAACGGTCGAGGCCGGCGTATTCAGCCGGGATCTTGCCGTCGATGCTCTCGTTCAGCGTGCCGTCGAGGTTGAACACCTGGCAGGCTGGCAGAACAGCGGCGTTTTTGTCGAAGATGTTCAGCAGCGGCAGGTTGTGGCGCTTGCCGACTTCGTAGTCGTTGAAATCGTGGGCCGGGGTGATTTTCACGCAGCCGGTGCCGAATTCAGGGTCGCAGTAGTCATCCGCGATAATCGGGATGCGACGGCCAACCAGCGGCAGCTCGACGAACTTGCCGATCAGCGCCTGGTAGCGTTCGTCGTTCGGGTTAACCGCGACGGCGGCATCACCAAGCATGGTTTCCGGACGGGTGGTGGCGACGATCAGGTAATCATTGCCTTCGGCGGTCTTGGCGCCGTCAGCCAACGGGTACTTGAGGTTCCACAGGAAACCTTTCTCGTCGTGGTTTTCCACTTCAAGGTCGGAAATCGCCGTGTGCAGCTTGGTGTCCCAGTTGACCAGGCGCTTGCCGCGGTAGATCAGGCCGTCTTCATGCAGGCGCACGAAGGCTTCCTTCACGGCTTCCGACAGGCCGTCGTCCATGGTGAAGCGCTCGCGGCTCCAGTCGACGGAGGAGCCCAGGCGACGGATCTGACGGCTGATATTGCCGCCGGACTGATCCTTCCATTCCCAGATTTTCTCGAGGAATTTCTCGCGGCCCAGGTCGTGACGGTTCTGGCCGGTGGCTTCCAGTTGGCGTTCCACCAGCATCTGGGTGGCGATACCGGCGTGGTCTGTACCTGGTTGCCATAGGGTATTGCGACCCTGCATGCGGCGGAAACGAATCAGGGCATCCATGATCGCATTGTTGAAGCCATGGCCCATGTGCAGGCTGCCAGTGACGTTCGGTGGCGGAATCATGATGGTGTAGGCATCGCCCGCGCCTTGCGGAGCGAAATAATTCTCGGACTCCCAGGTCTGGTACCAGGAAGTTTCAATAGCGTGCGGCTGGTAGGTCTTATCCATGCGCGGCGGGACCCTAGTTGGCATTAATTCAGGAAAGCCAACAAGTATAACGGGGGATAGGGGAGAGGGGTAGGAGCGAGCTTGCTCGCGAAAAACCTGAGGGCGGCGCGTTCATTCAGGATGTACGCGTTATCGTTCACGCCCTTCGCGAGCAAGCCCGCTCCCACAGGGGATATGTGTCAGCCTTAGTTCTGGTACTGGCTCAACAACCGTTCCATGCGCGCATCCAGCCGGCGCTTGATCTCGGTTTCGATATGCGGGGCAAAATCGTCGATCACGTCTTGCATGATCAGTTGCGCGGCGGCGCGCAGTTCGTTGTCCAGGTGCAGCAGCAGGGCGTCGGGGGCTTTTTCGGCGGCCGGTCCGGCAACAGCCGCAGCCGGCGCAGCTTGTACCACGGGCGTTTCGACAGGTTCCGGCGTAACCGGCTTGCCACCCACCATATCGAACAGCAGGGGAATTTGTACGTCACCGTTGACCGCATCGGTCAGCAATGGCGGTTGCAGGTCATCATCACCGAGCAGCTTGCGGATCGACTCAAGGTCGTCCAGCAGGTGGTCAGAGTCTTTTAGCGGGTTTGGAGTGTCCATCGTGTGCTCAAAGTCGTTGTAGCCGGTGATCTTGCAGAGAATAGCCCTGTTCGCGGTAGAAACGGAAACTCTCCCGCGCGGCCTGACGAATAGCCGGGTCTTCCACCACCACTTCCGCCACGCGGGCGAAACCCTTGGCGAAGGCCGGTACTTTCAGGTCAAGGTTGACCAGCAGGTCTGTGTGATCGCCGCAGCTGTCGCCCAAACCCAGTACCACCAGGCCTTCCGGTTCTGATTCGGCGGGACCGTGGGGCACGAAGCTTTCGCCCTTGAAGCGCCACAGGCGGGCGTCGAGGTCGTCACGCTGGGCGGCATCGCTGCAATGCAGGTAGATACGGTGGCCCATGCGCCAGGCTTTTTCGGTGAGCTTGCAGGCAAAGTCCAGGCGCGCGGAAGGATCGGCGCTGGGCAATATATAGAAGTCGACTTGGGTCATTGCGGTTCCTGAGCCCCGGGCGGCTTTACAGGCGCCCGGGGATCTTCATTTTCAGGCTTTGGCGCGGTCCAGCAGGTACTGGGTCAGCAATGGAACCGGACGGCCAGTGGCGCCCTTGTCCTTGCCGCCGCTGGTCCAGGCGGTGCCGGCGATGTCCAGGTGGGCCCAGTTGAAGTTCTTGGCGAAACGCGACAGGAAGCACGCCGCAGTGATGGTGCCGGCTTTCGGGCCACCAATGTTGGCGATGTCGGCGAACGGGCTGTCCAGCTGTTCCTGATACTCATCGAACAGCGGCAGTTGCCAGGCGCGGTCGTCGGCAGCCTGGCCGGCGCTGAGCAGTTGGCCGATCAGTTCGTCGCTGTTGCCCAGCAGGCCCGACGTGTGGGCGCCCAGGGCAACCACGCAGGCACCGGTCAGGGTGGCGATGTCGATCACGGCTTGCGGCTTGAAGCGCTCGGCGTAGGTCAGGGCGTCGCACAGCACCAGGCGGCCTTCGGCGTCGGTGTTGAGGATTTCCACGGTCTGGCCGCTGAGGGTGGTGACGATATCGCCCGGACGGGTCGCGCCGCCGCTCGGCATGTTCTCGGCGCAGGCCAGGATGCACACCAGGTTGATCGGCAGCTTGAGTTCCAGCACGGCACGCAGGGTGCCGAACACGCTGGCGGCGCCGCCCATGTCGTACTTCATCTCGTCCATGCCCAGGCCCGGCTTGAGGCTGATGCCGCCGGTGTCGAAGGTGATGCCTTTGCCGACCAGGGCAAATGGCTTCTCGGACTTCTTGCCGCCGTTGTATTGCATCACGATCAGGCGTGGCGGCTGGTCGCTGCCCTGGCCCACGGCATAGAACGAGCCCATGCCCAGTTCCTTGATCTTCTTCTCATCCAGGACTTCGACTTTCAGGCCCTTGAATTCCTTGCCCAGCGCCTTGGCTTGCTCGCCCAGGTAGGTTGGGTGGCAGATGTTCGGTGGCAGGTTGCCCAGGTCACGGGTGAACGCCATGCCGCCGGCGATGGCCTGGGCGTGGGTCACGGCGCGTTCGACTTCAGCCTGGGCCGCCTTGATGGTCAGCAGGGTGACTTTCTTCAGGGCGCGGGGTTCGGCCTTGGTGCTCTTGAACTGGTCGAAGACGTAGCCGCCGTCCAGCAGGCTTTCGGCCAGCAGGCGGGTCTTGCCGTAGCTGTCGCGGCCCTTGACCACGACTTCGTCCAGCGCCAGGGCCGCGTCGGTGCCGCCCAGGCCCTTGAGGGTGTTGAGGATGCCGGCGATGATCTTGCGGAACGGACGGTCGCCCAGTTCGGCGTCTTTACCAACGCCCACCAGCAATACACGGTCGGCTTTAAGGTTAGGCAGGCTTTGCAGCAGCAGGCTTTGGCCAACCTTGCCGGCCAGGTCACCGCGCTTGAGGACTGCGCTGATGGCGCCGCCGCTCAGTTCGTCCAGTTGCTTGGCGGCAACGCCCAGCTTGCGGCCTTCGCCGACAGCGACCACGAGGGTGGCGGTTTTCAACGTTTCGGGGCTAACGCTTTTTACAACCAGTTCCATTTTCGGGTCCCTTATAAAGGTCAGTGAGCCAGGAGTCTGTACTCCGGCTTGTAAGCTTGGCAGCCTGTAGGCCGCCCGCGACAAAGGCCGCAGTTTGAACCTCGCCGCCCGAGCCTGACAACCCTTGCGGGCAGCTTTGTGCACGCGTATGAGCAAGCTCCGTGACAGGTGCGGTCAATCACAGGATAATGCGCCATCTTTTTAGCCGGCCTGCAGCAATGGGTCGACTCGATATGCTTGCTTGTTTGGCCGCCTTAGCCTGACAACCCTGGAGTGTCTGGTTTGATCGTCTTCCGTTATCTATCCCGCGAAGTCCTGTTGACCCTGAGTGCCGTGAGTGCGGTATTGCTGGTCATCATCATGAGTGGTCGCTTCGTCAAATACCTCGCCCAGGCTGCCTCGGGTGCCCTGGATCCGGGTTCGCTGTTCCTGATCATGGGCTTTCGCCTGCCGGGCTTCCTGCAGTTGATCCTGCCATTGGGCCTGTTTCTCGGGATTCTGCTGGCCTACGGCCGCTTGTACCTTGAAAGCGAAATGACCGTGTTGTCGGCCACCGGCATGAGCCAGCAACGTTTGCTGGCCATGACCATGGTTCCGGCCACCGGTATCGCGCTGGTGGTGGCCTGGCTGAGCTTGAGCCTGGCACCCCAGGGCGCCATGCAGTTCCAGCTGGTGCTGAACAAACAGGACGCCATGACCGAATTCGACACCCTGGAGCCGGGCCGCTTCCAAGCGCTCAACGACGGCACCCGGGTGACCTATACCGAGCAAATGTCGGATGACCGTGCCAACCTGGGAGGGGTGTTCATCTCCCAGAAAAACCTCGGCCAGAACCAGAAAGACCGTGGTATTTCGATTCTGGTGGCCGACAAGGGGCGCCAGGAAGTGCGCCCGGATGGAAGCCGTTACCTGATCCTGGAAGATGGCTATCGCTATGACGGCAGCCCCGGTCAGGCCGATTACCGCGCAATCAAGTACGACACCTATGGCGTGATGCTGGCCCGGCCGGATGTCAGCGATGAGGTCACCGACCGCGACGCGATCCCGACCCCAGACCTGATCGGCAGCAAGGAACTGCGTTCGATCGCCGAGCTGCAATGGCGGATTTCCCTGCCGTTGCTGGTGTTTATCGTGACCTTGATGGCAGTGCCGCTGTCCCGGGTCAACCCGCGCCAGGGCCGCTTCCTCAAGCTGCTGCCGGCGATCCTGCTTTATATGGCTTACCTGACCATCCTGATTTCCGCCCGCGGCTCCCTGGAGAAGGGCAAACTGCCGCCGGCCCTTGGGTTGTGGTGGGTCCACGGGGTCTTCCTGGCCATTGGCCTGGGGCTGCTTTATTGGGAACCGATGCGGTTGAAGATGCGGAGTCGTCGCAGCGTGAAGGAGATGGCCCGTGGTTAAGCTCGACCGCTACATTGGTAGCAGCGTCCTGGTCGCAATCCTTGCGGTATTGGGCATTATTCTGGGGCTGGCCTCGTTGTTCGCCTTCATTGATGAAGTCGGCAACGTCAGCGATACCTACACCGTCACCGACGTCCTGAGCTACGTGGCGCTGACGGCGCCCCGTCGCCTGTACGACATGATGCCGATGGCTGCGCTGATCGGCTGCCTGATCGGCCTGGGCAGCCTGGCCAGCAACAGCGAGCTGACCATCATGCGCGCGGCGGGTGTTTCCATCGGTCGCATCGTGTGGGCGGTCATGAAGCCCATGCTGTTGCTGATGGTGGTCAGCGTGCTGATCGGTGAATACGTGGCGCCTCCAGCCGAGTCCACGGCCCAGGCCAATCGTGCCCTGGCCCAGGGTTCGGGCGATGCCCAGAGCTCCAAGCATGGCCTGTGGCACCGCCAGGGTGAGGAGTTTATCCACATCAACGCCGTGCAGCCGGGTGGCTTGCTGGTGGGTGTCACCCGCTACCACTTCGACAAGGAACGTCACCTGCTGTCGTCGAGCTTCGCCAAACGTGCGCAGTACGCCGACGAAAAGTGGCAACTGAGCGATGTGACCACCACCTATTTCCGTGATATCGGCAAGGGTGCGGCATCGACCACCGAAGTGATCAATGTGCCGACGGAGCAGTGGGATATTTCCCTCAAGCCCGAATTGCTGAATACCGTGGTGATGATCCCGGAAAGCCTGCCGATCTCCGGCCTGTGGGGGTATATCCATTACCTCAAGGACCAGGGCTTGAACAACGGCCGTTACTGGCTGGCGTTTTGGGTCAAGGTGTTGCAGCCGGTGGTGACGGCTGCGCTGGTGCTGATGGCGATCTCGTTCATCTTTGGCCCGTTGCGTTCCGTGACCCTCGGCCAGCGCGTGTTTACCGGCGTACTGGTGGGTTTCACCTTCCGTATCGCCCAGGACCTGCTGGGGCCGTCCAGCCTGGTATTCGGTTTCTCGCCGCTGTTTGCGGTGCTGGTGCCGACCGCCATCTGCGCCGTGGCCGGCTTCTGGCTGTTGCGTCGGGCCGGTTGAGCCCGCGCTTATGAACAAAAAATGCCCCGTTCGAACGACCGGGGCATTTTTGTTCTTGGTCGCCATGGATGACGTCTGGTCTGCGCATCAGGTACAATTCCCGGCTATTTTTCAGCGGGCAGTCTGCCTGCAGCCTTTTTGAGTGTTGATCCGTGAGTGATTTGAGTCATATCCGCAATTTCTCCATCATCGCCCACATTGACCATGGCAAGTCGACGCTGGCCGATCGATTCATCCAGATGTGCGGCGGCCTTGCCGAGCGTGAAATGGAAGCCCAGGTGCTGGACTCCATGGACCTCGAGCGCGAGCGCGGGATCACCATCAAGGCCCACAGCGTAACCCTGTATTACACCGCCAAAGACGGTATCAAGTACCAGCTCAACTTCATCGACACCCCGGGCCACGTCGACTTCACCTATGAAGTCAGCCGTTCCCTGGCGGCCTGCGAAGGTGCGTTGCTGGTAGTGGATGCGGGCCAGGGCGTTGAAGCCCAGTCCGTGGCCAACTGCTACACCGCCATCGAGCAAGGCCTGGAGGTGATGCCGGTGCTGAACAAGATCGACCTGCCACAGGCCGATCCGGACCGCGTCAAGGAAGAGATCGAGAAGATCATCGGCATTGACGCCACCGACGCCGTCGAGTGCAGCGCCAAGACCGGCCTGGGCGTCGACGAGGTGCTCGAGCGCCTGGTCAAGACCATTCCAGCCCCCACCGGCAACTACGAAGATCCGCTGCAAGCGTTGATCATCGACTCCTGGTTCGACAACTACCTGGGTGTTGTTTCCCTGGTACGCGTACGCCACGGCCGTGTGAAGAAGGGCGACAAGATCCTGGTCAAGTCCACCGGCAAGATCCACCTGGTGGACAGCGTCGGTGTATTCAACCCGAAGCACACGGCTACCACTGATCTGAAAGCCGGCGAAGTAGGCTTCATCATCGCCGGTATCAAGGACATCCACGGTGCACCGGTAGGTGACACCCTGACCTTGAGCTCCACCCCTGACGTCGACGTGCTGCCGGGCTTCAAACGCATCCAGCCGCAGGTTTACGCCGGCCTGTTCCCGGTCAGCTCCGACGACTTCGAGGATTTCCGCGAAGCCCTGCAGAAGCTGACCCTCAACGACTCGTCGTTGCAGTACACCCCGGAAAGCTCCGACGCCCTGGGCTTCGGTTTCCGCTGCGGTTTCCTGGGCATGCTGCACATGGAAATCATCCAGGAGCGCCTCGAGCGCGAATACGACCTGGACCTGATCACCACCGCGCCGACGGTTATTTTTGAACTGGCGCTGAAAACCGGTGAAACGATTTACGTCGACAACCCGTCCAAGCTTCCGGATCTGTCTTCCATCGAAGACATGCGCGAACCGATCGTGCGGGCCAATATTCTTGTGCCGCAAGAGCATCTGGGCAACGTCATTACCCTGTGTATCGAAAAGCGTGGCGTACAACACGACATGCTGTTCCTCGGTACCCAGGTGCAAGTGACCTACGATTTGCCGATGAACGAAGTGGTCCTGGACTTCTTCGACCGTCTCAAATCCACCAGCCGCGGCTATGCTTCGCTGGATTACCATTTTGACCGTTACCAATCAGCTAATCTGGTGAAGCTGGATGTACTGATCAACGGCGACAAGGTGGATGCCCTGGCGCTGATCGTGCACAAGGACAACGCGCACTACAAAGGTCGCCAGTTGACCGAAAAGATGAAAGAACTGATTCCGCGCCAGATGTTCGACGTCGCGATCCAGGCCGCCATCGGCGGGCAGATCATTGCACGGACTTCCGTCAAGGCACTCAGAAAGAACGTACTGGCCAAATGCTATGGCGGCGACGTCAGCCGTAAGCGCAAGCTGCTCGAGAAGCAAAAGGCCGGTAAAAAACGCATGAAGCAAGTGGGTAACGTGGAAATTCCACAAGAAGCCTTCCTTGCGGTGCTCAGGTTGGATAGTTAGGTCCTATGTCACTAAATTTCCCGCTGTTGCTGGTCATCGCCGTTGCCGTTTGCGGTCTATTGGCGTTGCTCGATCTGGTGTTCTTCGCCCCGCGTCGCCGGGCAGCCATCGCGTCCTATCAGGGCAGCGTCAGCCAGCCCGATGTGGCGGTGATCGAGAAACTGAACAAAGAGCCGATGCTGGTTGAATACGGCAAGTCGTTCTTCCCGGTGTTGTTCATCGTGCTGGTGCTGCGTTCGTTCCTGGTGGAACCGTTTCAGATCCCTTCGGGCTCGATGAAACCTACCCTGGACGTGGGCGACTTCATCCTGGTGAACAAGTTTTCCTACGGGATCCGCTTGCCGGTGATCGACAAGAAAGTGATCGAGATCGGTGACCCGCAGCGCGGCGATGTGATGGTGTTTCGCTACCCAAGCGACCCGAACGTCAACTACATCAAGCGTGTAGTGGGCCTGCCGGGCGACGTGATTCGCTACACCAGCGACAAGCGCCTGTTCGTCAACGGCGAGTCGGTGGCAGAAAAACTGATCGGCTCCGAGCCGAACACCCTGGGCAGCGCCGAGCTGTACCAGGAAAAACTCGGGGCGGTAGAGCACGAAATCCGCAAGGAGATGAGCCGCTACCGTTCGCCGCCTGACAACCAGTGGACAGTGCCTGCCGGGCACTACTTCATGATGGGCGACAACCGCGACAACTCCAACGACAGCCGCTACTGGGATGACCCGAATATTCCCAAGGACCTGCTGGGCATGGTCCCCGACCAGAATATCGTCGGCAAGGCCTTCGCGGTCTGGATGAGTTGGCCGGAACCCAAGCTCAGCCACCTGCCGAACTTCTCGCGGGTCGGGCTGATCAAGTAATCCATGCGGCGCTGTGAACACAGCGCCGAATGCTTTTCTGGGGCTTGGACAAAACCAGGCTCCATGCAGCAACCACCAGGATTTGAATTTGAACACAGCGTTAATCGTCGCAGGCCACCGGTGCCTCGAACTGAATGTGGGTAAACCGTGAGCGTTTCTCTAAGCCGTCTCGAGCGCCAGCTCGGCTACACCTTCAAGGATCAGGAATTGATGATCCTTGCCCTCACACACCGCAGTTTTGCCGGGCGTAACAACGAGCGCCTGGAATTCCTCGGTGATGCCATCCTCAATTTCGTCGCCGGCGAAGCCCTGTTCAATCGCTTCCCGCTGGCCCGCGAAGGCCAGTTGTCGCGCCTGCGTGCGCGCCTGGTGAAAGGCGAGACCCTGGCTGTACTGGCCCGTGGTTTCGACCTGGGTGATTACCTGCGCCTGGGCTCCGGCGAGCTGAAGAGCGGCGGTTTCCGTCGCGAGTCGATCCTGGCCGACGCCCTTGAGGCACTGATCGGCGCGATCTACCTCGACGCGGGCATGGAAGCGGCCAAGGAGCGCGTCGTCGCCTGGCTGTCGACCGAAATCGAAAGCCTGACGCTGGTAGACACCAACAAAGATCCAAAGACCCGCCTGCAGGAATTCCTGCAGTCCCGTGGTTGCGACCTGCCGCGTTACGAAGTGGTGGATATCCAGGGTGAGCCGCATTGCCGAGTGTTCTTCGTCGAATGCGAAATCACCTTACTGAATGAAAAAAGCCGAGGTCAGGGTGTGAGCCGTCGTATTGCCGAACAGGTAGCGGCCGCTGCAGCACTGATTGCCCTGGGCGTGGAGAATGGCCATGACTGATTCAACCGCAACTCGCTGTGGCTATGTTGCCATCGTCGGCCGTCCGAACGTGGGCAAGTCCACGTTGCTGAACCACATCCTGGGACAGAAGCTGGCGATCACCTCGCGCAAGCCCCAGACCACCCGCCACAACATGCTGGGCATCAAGACCGAAGGCGCCGTACAGGCTGTCTACGTTGATACCCCGGGCATGCACAAAGGCGGCGAAAAGGCCCTCAACCGCTACATGAACAAAACCGCTTCGGCCGCGTTGAAAGACGTCGACGTGGTGATCTTCGTGGTCGACCGTACCAAGTGGACCGACGAAGACCAGATGGTTCTGGAGCGCGTGCAGTATGTCACCGGCCCGTTGATCGTCGCGTTGAACAAGACCGACCGCATCGAAGACAAGGCCGAGCTGATGCCGCACCTGAGCTGGCTGCAGGAACAACTGCCGAACGCCCAGATCATGCCGATCTCGGCCCAGCACGGGCACAACCTTGAAGCCCTGGAACGTGTGATTGCTGGCTACCTGCCGGAGAACGAACACTTCTTCCCGGAAGACCAGATCACCGACCGCAGCAGCCGTTTCCTCGCCGCCGAACTGGTACGCGAGAAAATCATGCGCCAGATGGGTGCCGAGCTGCCGTACCAGATCACCGTCGAAATCGAAGAGTTCAAGCAGCAGGGCAAGACCCTGCATATCCATGCGTTGATCCTCGTCGAGCGTGACGGCCAGAAGAAAATCATCATTGGCGACAAGGGCGAGCGCATCAAGCGCATCGGCACCGAAGCGCGCAAGGACATGGAATTGCTGTTTGATTCCAAGATCATGCTCAACCTGTGGGTGAAGGTTAAGGGTGGTTGGTCCGATGATGAGCGTGCGTTGCGTTCGTTGGGTTACGGCGACCTGTAACAGGTCTCCGGAACACCGCAGGACAAATGTGGGAGCGGGCTTGCTCGCGAATGCAGGGTGTCAGTCACCAGATGTGTTGACTGACACCCTGCATTCGCGAGCAAGCCCGCTCCCACATTGGATAGTCGTTGTTTTCCAGACCGTGTTCCCGCAGCGAGAACCCCATGTCTCAAACCCCACCCACCGGCCAACCCGCCTACGTCTTGCACAGCCGCGCCTACCGCGAGACCAGCGCCCTGGTGGACTTCCTCACGCCCCAAGGCCGCCTGCGCGCGGTCTTGCGCAGTGCACGCGGCAAGGCCGGCACCCTGGCGCGGCCCTTCGTGGCCCTGGAAGTGGAGTTTCGTGGACGCGGCGAGCTGAAGAACGTCGGCCGCATGGAAGCTGCCGGCGCCTCCAACTGGCTCAACGGTGAGGCGCTGTTCAGCGGCCTTTACCTCAACGAATTGCTGATCCGCCTGCTCCCCGCCGAAGACCCGCACCCCGGCGTCTTCGATCATTATGCCGCCACCTTGCTCGCCCTCGCCGAAGGCCGTCCCCTGGAACCGCTGCTGCGCGCATTCGAATGGCGCCTGCTGGATGACTTGGGCTACGGCTTCGAACTGAGCAACGACCTGCACGGCGAGCCCATCGCCGCCGACGGCATGTATCGCCTGCAAGTGGACGCAGGCCTGGAGCGGGTCTACCTGCTGCAACCCGGCCTGTTCCAGGGCACCGAATTGCTCGCCATGAGCGAAGCCGACTGGACCGCCCCCGGCGCCCTGTCCGCCGCCAAGCGCCTGATGCGCCAAGCCCTGGCCGTGCATCTGGGCGGTCGACCACTGGTCAGCCGCGAGTTGTTTCGAAAGCCCTGACATCCCCGTGTATGCTGTGCAGCGATTCCTTCCCTCTTCAGGAGCGCTTTTCGTGACCACCAGCAATCGCATTCTTCTCGGCGTGAACATCGACCACGTAGCCACCCTGCGCCAGGCCCGGGGCACCCGTTACCCGGACCCGGTCAAGGCCGCGCTGGACGCCGAAGAAGCGGGCGCCGACGGCATCACCGTGCACCTGCGCGAAGACCGGCGCCACATCCAGGAGCGCGACGTGCTGCTGCTCAAGGACGTGCTGCAAACCCGCATGAACTTCGAAATGGGCGTCACCGAGGAAATGATGGCGTTCGCCGAGCGCATTCGCCCGGCGCATATCTGCCTGGTGCCGGAAACCCGCCAGGAACTGACCACCGAAGGCGGCCTCGATGTGGCTGGCCAGGAAGCGCGGATCAAGGCTGCCGTGGAGCGCCTGTCGAAGATCGGCAGTGAAGTCTCGCTGTTCATTGATGCCGATGAGCGCCAGATCGAAGCTTCGCGCCGTGTCGGTGCCCCGGCCATCGAACTGCACACCGGCCGTTATGCCGACGCGACCACGCCGACCGAAGTTGCCGACGAATTGCAGCGCATCATCGACGGCGTCAACTGCGGCCTGGGCGAAGGCCTGATCGTCAACGCCGGCCACGGCCTGCACTACCATAACGTCGAAGCCGTGGCTGCGATCAAGGGCATCAACGAGCTGAACATCGGCCATGCACTGGTGGCTCATGCGCTGTTCGTCGGCTTCAAAGGCGCCGTCGCCGAGATGAAAGCCTTGATTCTGGCCGCCGCCAAACATTAAAAGAGCGCTGAAGATCCAATGTGGGAGCGGGCTTGCTCGCGAAGGCGGTGGGTCTGTTACTCATGCATCGTCTGACACGCCGCTTTCGCGAGCAAGCCCGCTCCCACACAAGCCCGCTCCCACATGTGGCAATGCGAACCCTTACTGTTTAGGTGATGCCGGTGTATGGTATCTGCCCTTTGCGGGTCTCGGACCCGCGGCAGATACGTGAGGTTGTTGTGTCCCAATCGTTTTCCCGTCGACAAATCCTGGGTGGTCTTGCCGGTCTCGCGGTGGTGGGCGTCGGTGCCGGTGGCGCCTATCGCTACTGGCTCGGGAAGGTGGCCGAGGCCGAGGCGGGGCACGATTACGAGCTGATCGCCGCGCCGCTGGACGTGGAGCTGGTGCCGGGGCACAAGACCCAGGCCTGGGCCTTCGGCCCTTCGGCGCCGGGCACCGAGTTGCGAGTGCGCCAGGGTGAATGGCTGCGGGTACGCTTTATCAACCACCTGCCGGTCGCCACCACCATCCACTGGCATGGCATACGCCTGCCGCTGGAAATGGACGGCGTGCCGTATGTCTCGCAATTGCCGGTACTGCCGGGCGAATACTTCGACTACAAATTCCGCGTGCCCGATGCCGGCAGCTATTGGTATCACCCCCACGTGAACAGCAGCGAAGAACTGGGCCGTGGCCTGGTGGGCCCGCTGATCATCGAGGAGCGCGAACCCACCGGTTTCAAGCACGAACGCACCCTGAGCCTGAAAAGCTGGCACGTGGACGAAGAGGGCGCTTTTGTCGCCTTCAGCATTCCCCGCGAAGCGGCCCGGGGCGGCACCGCCGGACGCCTGTCGACCATCAATGGCGTGTCCCAGGCGGTGATTGATTTGCCGGCCGGGCAGATCACCCGTGTGCGCCTGCTCAACCTCGATAACACCCTGACCTATCGCATCAACATCCCCGACGTTGAAGCGCAGATCTATGCCCTGGACGGCAACCCCATCGAACCGCGCCCGCTGGGCAAGGAATACTGGCTCGGCCCTGGCATGCGCATCTGCCTGGCGATCAAGGCGCCGCCCGCCGGTGAAGAATTGTCGATCCGCAACGGCCCGGTACGCCTGGGCACCTTCCGCTCGGTGGCCAGCACCGACACGGCGACCGAATGGCCGCCTGCGTTGCCGGCGAACCCGATTGCCGAGCCGGACCTGGCCAATGCCGAGAAACTCAACTTCAATTTCGAATGGGTTGGATCGGTCTCGGTGAACGTGGACAATAAGCCACCGAGCCTGTGGCAGATCAACGGCCAGGCCTGGGACATCACCGACAAGACCTGCGCCGACCGCCCGATTGCCAAGCTTGCAAAGGGCAAGAGCTACATTTTCGAATTGAAGAACATGACCCAGTACCAACACCCGATCCACCTGCACGGCATGAGTTTCAAGGTCATCGCCTCGAACCGCCACAAGGTGATTCCGTACTTCACCGACACCTACCTGCTGGGCAAGAACGAGCGTGCCCGCGTGGCGCTGGTGGCGGATAACCCGGGTGTCTGGATGTTCCACTGCCATGTGATCGACCACATGGAAACCGGCCTGATGGCCGCCATCGAGGTGGCGTGATGCGCCAGTTTCGCCCCACGGCGATTATCGACCGCAGCCGCGACCAGGACTTCATGCGTGAAGCGCTGGCCCTGGCTGCCCAGGGGGCCGCGCTGGGCGAAGTGCCGGTGGGCGCGGTGCTGGTGCAGGATGGCGAAGTGATCGGGCGCGGCTTCAACTGCCCCATCAGCGGCAACGACCCCAGTGCGCATGCCGAGATGGTCGCGATTCGGGCCGCTGCTCAGGCTGTCAGCAATTACCGGCTGCCGGGCAGCACGCTCTACGTCACGCTGGAGCCGTGCAGCATGTGCGCCGGGCTGATCGTGCATTCACGGATTGCCCGGGTGGTGTACGGCGCGCTGGAGCCCAAAGCCGGGATTGTGCAAAGCCAGGGGCAGTTTTTTACCCAGGGCTTTCTCAACCATCGGGTGCTGTATGAGGGCGGGGTGTTGGCCGAGGAGTGCGGGACGGTGTTGAGCGAGTTCTTCAAGGCGCGAAGAGCCAAAGGCTGACGCGATACCCTGTGGCGAGGGAGCTTGCTCCCGCTGGGCTGCGTAGCGGCCCCAAAATCTGGGGAGCGCTGCGCACTCCAGCGGGAGCAAGCTCCCTCGCCACAACAGCAGTCTTATTTCTTCAACACAACAGCAGTCTTATTTCTTCGCGACAATCACCGCCCGCATCGGCGCCGGCAGCCCTTCGATGGTCTTGCTGTGATCTTCTGGGTCCAGGAAGTCGCTGAGGGACTGATACTTCATCCACTCCGTGCCGCGCTGTTCCTCGACCGTGGTCACGCTCACGTCCACACAGTGCACCTCACTGAAGCCCGCACGCCGCAGCCACAGCATCAGCGCCGGCACCGACGGTAGGAACCAAACGTTGCGCATCTGCGCGTAGCGGTCTTCCGGCACCAGCACTTGCTGCTGATCGCCTTCAACCACCAGCGTCTCCAGCACCAGCTCCCCACCCTTGACCAGGCAATCCTTCAGCGCCAGCAAATGCTCGATGGGCGAGCGGCGATGGTAGAACACACCCATGGAAAATACCGTGTCGAAGCCTTCCATGTTCGACGGCAGGTCTTCAAACGGGAACGGCAGGTGCCAGGCCTTGGGCGTCGGCAGATAACGCTGCACCGCCTGGAACTGGCAGAAGAACAACCAGTTCGGGTCGACGCCAATCACACTGTCGGCGCCGGCGCCGAGCATGCGCCACATGTAATAGCCGTTGCCGCAGCCCACATCGAGGATGCGTTTGCCCTTGAGGTCCAGGTGCGGCGCGACCCGTGACCACTTCCAGTCCGAGCGCCATTCGGTGTCCACGTGCACGCCGAACAGATCGAACGGCCCCTTGCGCCACGGGCAAAGGCCCATCAGCGCAGTACGCATTTGCGCACGGGTGTCGTCGTCGCAGTCGGTATCGAGCACGAGGCCGTTCAGCAGGTCGATTTCACTGGGCATGATCTTCGGCAGCGCATCCAGCGCGCTCTGCCAGCGTTCCAGGTCGCCATGGCCTTTTTCCATCTTTGCATCGAGTTGCGCTTGCAGGCCCTGGGCCCATACGGCCAGGGGAGTGCCGACCAGATGGCGGGCGAGGGGAGACAGATCAATCATGGCAAGGCAATCAACGAAGCAAAGTTAAGACACTGGAACCACGGCACGACTTTCGAGAACCCGGCCGCCAGCAGGCGTTCGCGGTGTTCTTCGAGGCTGTCGGGCTTCATGACGTTTTCGATGGCGCTGCGCTTCTGGGCGATTTCCAGTTCGCTGTAGCCGTTGGCACGCTTGAAGGCGATGTGCAAATCGGTGAGCAGCGCATGTTCTTCCGGGTCATTGAAGCGCAGCTTTTCCGAAAGGATCAGCGCGCCGCTCGGCAGCAGCGATTGGCGAATGCGCGAGAGCAACGCCTGGCGTTGTTCGGGGGCGATAAATTGCAGGGTGAAGTTCAGCGCCACTACCGAAGCCGGCTGGAATTGCAGGGCGAGGATATCGCCCTCGATCACCTCCACCGGCAGCAACTCCTGGAACATCGAGTCCTGGCCGTTGAGGTATTCGCGGCAACGCTCGACCATCGCCGCCGAGTTATCCACCGCGATCACCCGGCAACCGTCGGTGCGCACGTGACGGCGCAGGGCCTGGGTCACCGCGCCGAGGGATGAACCGAGGTCGTAGAGCACACTATTGGGCTGGGCAAACTGCGCCGCGAGTACGCCGAGGTTCTCGACGATGGTCGGGTAGCCGGGCACCGAGCGCTTGATCATGTCCGGGAAAACCCGCACCACGTCTTCGTTGAAGGCGAAGTCCGGCACCTGGGGCAGGGGCTGGGCGAATAGGCGATCGGGTTCTTTGCTCACGGCTGTTCCGGCGACGAAGGGGGAAAGCCGGGCATTTTAGCGTAGGAGCTGGCTTGCCGGCGATGTTCGTTAACGATGACGCGGACTTTCTGGATGAACGCGGCAACTGTGGGTTTTTTCGCTGGCAAGCCAGCTCCTACAGGTTGACGGTTTTTTTCTGAGGAAAGGAAGAGGCCGTAATGCCCCACTGCCCCAGCCAGTAGCTGACAATCAGCAAATACGGCGCCGCTTCAAACGCCACCACAAACCGATTGATCCCGATCAGCGTGTCGGAAAACACGAACGACGCCGCACCTGCGGCCGCCAGGTATGCCGAGCGCTTGGGCACGCCGCTGCCCAACCGCGCAAGCGCTCGCCACAGCATCGCGCTGATCACCAGCGCATACACCACCACCGGCACCAGCAATGGGCCCAGGCCATGGGAAATCAGAATGCTCAGCAAGATCGCGCCCACCACCAGCGCCAGTACCAGCGGCAAAATCGCCGGGCGGCGGCAGTCGCTCAAGTAGGCTTTCAGGTACGCCAGGTGTGCGAACAAAAACGCACCGAGGCCGAAGATGAACAGGTCGCCGGGCCAGGCCAGCAGCACGTCGCCCACCAGGGAAAAAATCAGCCCCAGGCTGATCCAGCGTCGATAGTCAGTGGGCGGCGCATCATGCAGCCAGCCCAGCAGCGCCAGTACCGGCAATGGCTTTACCAACAGGCAGAGCAGGGTGGCGTGGGTGCTCAGGCCGTAGATAAAGGTTACCGCCCCCATCAACGCAAGGATCATCCATGGCATATCAGTTCACCGTAATGGCGCAGTCGAAGGTTTCGGCCGGTTCAGCTTCCGGCTCCCAGGGTTGTTGTGAGGTGAGGCGCAAACGGCCCTGGCCGGCGTTGAAGGCCTGGAAGCGCCAGGTGGATTGGCCGCCACTGCCGACCACGCCGGTGTCGTCGGTGTTGCTGTAGACCTCGGGGCTCAGGCTGCGCAGCACGCCGCCGGCCGAGTCCTGGATGGCCCAGCGGTAACCGGTGGTGGGATTGCTGGGCAGGGTCAGGATCAGGTTTTGCCCGGTCTTGAGTTGCAGCGGGCAGGCGCTCTGTTTTTCCACGGTGACGTTTTGCTTCGGCGCACTGGCGCAGGCGGCGAGCAGGCAAAGGCTCAGGGGGAGAAGCAGACGGGCAGCGGTCATGGGGGCTCCGTTGTTTGGCGACGAAGGGCGAGCATAACCGAAGATGAGACAAGGTGTGACAGATGGCGTTGTGTTGGCTGCACCGGCCTCTTCGCGAGCAAGCCCGCTCCCACATTCGACCGCATTCCAAAGCATGGACTCGGTCAAGTGTGGGAGCGGGCTTGCTCGCGAAGAGGCCAGCTCAGGCGCTACATAACTATCAGAACAACACCTTCGCCACATCCGCAAAGCGCTTGGCAAAGTGCACCGTCATCCCTTCCTTCAGGTACTCCGGCAGCTCTTCAAAGCTCCCCCGGTTAGGCTCCGGCAAGATCAACTCGTGAATCTTCTGGCGCCGCGCCGCAATCACCTTCTCGCGCACCCCGCCAATCGGCAGCACATGCCCGGTCAGCGTCAGTTCACCGGTCATGGCCACGCCTTTTTTCGGCGGCTGGTTACGCGCCAGCGACAGCAGCGCACTGGCCATGGTCACGCCCGCGCTCGGGCCGTCTTTCGGCGTGGCGCCTTCCGGCACGTGCAGGTGCACGAAGGCTTCATCGAAGAACTTCGGGTCACCGCCAAACGACTTCAGGTTCGAGCTGATGTAGCTGTAGGCAATCTCGGCCGACTCCTTCATCACTTCACCCAGTTGCCCGGTGAGCTTGAAGCCACGGTTCAGCGTGTGGATGCGCGTCGCCTCGATCGGCAGGGTCGCGCCGCCCATGCTGGTCCAGGCCAGGCCGGTGATCACACCGGTGCCCGACAGCACTTGCTCGTTACGGAACACCGGCATGCCCAGGGAGGCTTCCAGGTCCTTGTTGCCGATCTTGATCACCGAGTCCGGCTCATCCAGCAGCTTGACCACCGCCTTGCGCACCAGTTTGCCCAGCTGTTTCTCCAACTGACGCACCCCGGCTTCGCGAGCGTAACCATCGATCAGGGCGCGCAGGGCGCCGTCGCTGATGGACAGGCTGTTTTTCGACACGCCGGCTTTTTCCAGCTGCTTTGGCCACAGGTGACGCTTGGCAATCGCGACCTTTTCTTCGGTGATGTAGCCCGACAGGCGAATCACTTCCATCCGGTCCAGCAACGGGCCGGGGATCGAATCCAGGGTGTTGGCGGTGCACACGAACAGCACTTTGGACAGGTCCAGGCGCAGGTCCAGGTAGTGGTCGAGGAATTCGACGTTCTGTTCCGGGTCGAGGGTTTCGAGCAGGGCCGAGGCCGGGTCGCCCTGGTAGCTCTGGCCCATCTTGTCGATCTCGTCGAGCATGATCACCGGGTTCATCACTTCCACATCTTTGAGGGCTTGCACCAGCTTGCCCGGCATCGCACCGATGTAGGTGCGGCGATGGCCCTTGATCTCGGCCTCGTCGCGCATGCCGCCGACGCTGAAGCGGTAGAACGGCCGGCCGAGGGATTCGGCAATCGATTTGCCGACACTGGTCTTGCCCACGCCCGGCGGGCCCACCAGCAACACGATGGAGCCGGCGACTTCGCCCTTATAGGCGCCCACGGCGAGGAACTCGAGGATGCGACTCTTGATGTCATCCAGGCCGGCGTGGTGTTTGTCGAGTACCTTGCGGGCGTGCTTGAGGTCGAGTTTGTCCTCGCCATACACGCCCCACGGCACCGAGGTGGCCCAGTCCAGGTAGTTGCGGGTGACCGCGTACTCCGGCGAACCGGTTTCCAGGATCGACAGCTTGTTCATTTCTTCGCTGATGCGTTTCTGCGCCTGGGTCGGCAGGACCTTGTCCACCAGGCGCTGTTCGAATTGCTCGACGTCGGCGCTGCGATCGTCCTTGGTCAGCCCCAGCTCTTGCTGGATGACCTTGAGTTGTTCCTTGAGGAAGAACTCGCGCTGGTGCTCGCCGATCTTGCGGTTCACTTCGGCGGAGATTTCTTTTTGCAGGCGCGCGACTTCGACTTCCTTGCGCAGCATCGGCAGGACTTTTTCCATGCGCTTGAGCATGGGCACGCAGTCCAGCACTTGCTGCAGTTCAGTGCCGGTGGCCGAGGTGAGGGCGGCGGCGAAGTCGGTCAGCGGCGACGGGTCGTTGGGGCTGAAGCGGTTGAGGTAGTTCTTCAGTTCTTCGCTGTACAGCGGGTTGAGCGGCAGCAGTTCCTTGATCGCATTGATCAGCGCCATGCCGTAGGCCTTGACCTCGTCGGTCGGCTGGGTCGGCTGGTGCGGGTATTCGACTTCCACCAGGTACGGTGGGCGGTGGTGCTTGAGCCAGGTCTTGATCCGCACGCGGGTCAGGCCCTGGGCGACGAATTGCAGCTTGCCGTTTTCGCGGCTGGCGTGGTGCACCTTCACCAGGGTGCCGTACAGCGGCAGGCTGGAGGTGTCGAAGTGGCGCGGATCTTCGGGCGGGGTTTCCATGAAGAACAGGGCAAGGGAGTGGTGGTCGGACTTGCTCACCAGCTCCAGGGTTTCGGCCCACGGCTCTTCATTGACGATCACCGGCAACACTTGCGCCGGGAAGAAAGGCCGATTGTGGATCGGGATGATGTAGACCTTGTCGGGCAGGTTTTGCCCTGGGAGGGCCAAGCCAGTGTTTGCGGAAGTGTGTTCAGCGTTTTCCGGGTCGGCGTAGTCGTTGAGGTCGATGTCCGGGAATTCTTGCTGGTCGCTCATGGGGCACCTGCATAGGGAAGTATGCAAGTTAGATGGGGCGGGTCGGCAGTGGTTTCAATGGGGGGGGTGAGATAGCAACATATTGCACAATATTTTCAAAAGCACCGCTGAACAAATGTGGGAGCGGGCTTGCTCGCGAAGGCGGTCTGTCAGTCGATGCATCTGTGACTGATGCGCCGCCTTCGCGAGCAAGCCCGCTCCCACATTTTCGATTGCATTTCGTCAGCTGAGTTTGTGCAAGTAGGCCGGTAAAGGTTGTTCAGGCAGCACCGACAGCACCTTCAAACGCTGCAACATCCGCTGCCGGGCCCGTTGCAGGTGCTCGCGCAGGTTCAGTGCGGCGGCGTCGAAGGCGCCATGCAGCAACAGCTCAAGGATCAGCCGGTGCTCGGCCAGCATCGCCGGATCGGCACCGATGCCCAGCAGCCGGTAGAAAATCCGGCTGATGATCATCGGGCTCTGCCCCTGGCGGATCAGCGCGGCGATCTTGCGATTTTGCAGGCCGGCGAGGCAGTGCTGGTGCAGGTCTTCCTCGATCTGCTCGATCTCTTCCAGGCTGCAATGGGCGCTGTTTTGCGCATCGAGCACGCGCTGCAACATGGCGTGCAGCAGGTCGCGGTCGAGGTTCGGCGCGCTCTGGCGCAGGGCTTCGGGCTCCAGGCAGGCGCGCAGTTCGTAGTCTTCGGTGACTTCCCGGGCAGTCAGTGGCCCGGCCAGCCATTGGGAATAGGGTTCCTTTTCCACCAGGCCACGGTCCCGCAGGCGCATCAGCGCTTCACGCACCACCGCGCGGCTGACGTTGTAGTGCTCGGCGGCGGCCTGTTCATCGAGGCGATAATGCCCGAAGGCGATACAGGTCGAGAGCGCCGCGCCGATTTCCTCGACGATGCGCTCCCCCAGTGGCCGGGTGTCCACCAATTCATCTTCACCGTTGAGGCCCAGGTGCGCATGGCTCAGGGGCAGGCGCAGCGGCTCCATGTCCAGGCCGTCGGGGTTGATCAGGTAACCCCGGCCATCGAAGCGGCAGATCAACCCTTCGTCATGCAACAGGTTCAGCGCCTTGCGCACCGGCACCCGGCTGGTGCCGAACAATTCGGCCAGCGGCGCTTCCAGCAACACCAGGCCATGGCGGGCGGTGCCGTGGGTGATGGCGTCGCGCAGAACCTGGTGAATCATCGCGTAACGGGAAGCCGAGGCTGACACTGCTTTCATCGGGCTCTCTGGAGCAAACGGGTCGGTGGCCGGGGATTCTCTCATAGTTGCGCCTGTCACTCTGCGCCACGTCGGTGGCACTTTTTTGGGGCCTTCAGAGGGTTGATGTTACTTTTCTGCACCAAAATGTATTTATTAATAAAAGATACATTATTTCATTCCTGGCGAGCCTTAAACACCAGCCGATATTTCTTTTAATGCCTGAAACCCATCTAGCCCGTGGATCTGCTCCAAAGTGCCAGGTGTGGCAACCGAGCTGTCCACAAGACTGGCACGAAAGCTGCCTTTGTAAAATGTACATTTTATTAATATGTACATTTTTTAAAGGTCGTTCCCATGTCAGACGCCACTTCAATGGCCGAGGATTTCGCCAGCGGTCGCAGCGACCCGGTGCAGGTCCTGGAACAGGCAATTGCCCACGCGAGCATGGCCCCCGGCGTGTTCATCTCCCTGACCGCCGAGCGCGCTCGCCGTGAGGCCGAAGCGTCGGCCGCCCGTTGGCGTGCCGGCCAGCCGTTGAGCGTGTTCGACGGGGTGCCACTGGCCTGGAAAGATCTGTTCGATGTGGCCGGCAGCATTACCACGGCGGGCGCGGCCTATCGCCGTAATGCGCCGGCCGCCTTGCTGGACGCGCCAAGTGTGGGCCTGTTGTGCCGCGCCGGAATGGTCAGCGTCGGCAAGACCAACCTCAGCGAGCTGGCCTATTCCGGCCTGGGCCTGAACCCGCATTTCGGCACGCCGCACAACCCGGCCAGCGTCGATCAACCGCGGATTCCCGGCGGCTCGTCGTCGGGCTCGGCGGTCGCCGTGGCAGCCGGCATCGTGCCGATCGCCATGGGTACCGACACCGCCGGCTCCATCCGTATTCCGGCTGCGCTGAATGGCGTGGTCGGTTATCGCAGCAGTTGCCGGCGCTACAGCCGCGACGGCGTTTTTCCGCTGGCTCACACCCTCGACAGCCTCGGCCCGCTGACCCGCAGCGTGCGCGATGCACTGGCCATCGACGACCTGCTCAATGGTCGCGACCAGCGCCCACCACGCCCGCCCCGCAGCCTCAATGGCCAGCGGTTCTGGGTCGAGCAAAGTGTGCTGGAAGACGCACGGGTTGAACCTGCGGTGCGCGATAACCTGCAACGTTGTGTGGACCGATTGAAGGCAGATGGCGCGCTGATTGACGTGCGCCCCTCGAAGACCTTCCAGGCCACCCTCGACCTGATCCTGCACCAGGGCTGGCTCGGCGCCTTCGAAGCCTTCGCCCTCCACGAAGCCCTGCTCGACAGCCCTGATGCCGAGCAACTCGACCCCCGCGTTCGCCGTCGCCTTGAAGCGGCCCGCACACTGCCGGCCAGCCAACTGCTGGCGCTGTACGACGCCCGTCGCCGCCTGCAACAGCAGCTTGTCGACGAACTCGACGGCGCGATCCTCATCACCCCCACCGTGGCCCATGTGGCCCCGGCCCTGGCGCCGTTGGAAGTCGACTTTGAACTGTTCGTCAGCACCAACCTCGCCACCCTGCGCCTGACCATGCCCGGCAGCCTGCTGGACATGCCCGGCGTCAGCCTGCCCAGCGGCCGTGATGCCCTGGGCCTGCCCACCGGCCTGTTGCTCAGCGCCCCCAGCGGCGAAGACGCGCGCCTGCTTCGGGCCGCGCTGTCAGTAGAAACCGCACTCACTTTTTAAGGAGACACATCATGGCTAAAGACATCCTCTGTGCATTTGGCGTCGACGTCGACGCGGTCGCCGGCTGGCTCGGTTCCTATGGCGGCGAAGATTCCCCGGACGACATTTCCCGCGGCCTGTTCGCCGGTGAAATCGGTGCGCCACGCCTGCTCAAATTGTTCGAGCGCTACGGCCTGCGCACCACCTGGTTTATTCCCGGCCACTCGATGGAAACCTTCCCCGAGCAGATGAAGGCGGTGGCCGACGCCGGTCACGAAATCGGTGTGCACGGCTACAGCCACGAAAACCCGATTGCGATGACGGCCGAGCAGGAAGAAATCGTCCTCGACAAGTCCATCGAGCTGATCACCCAGGTCACCGGCAAACGCCCCACCGGCTACGTCGCGCCGTGGTGGGAATTCAGCAAGGTCACCAACGAACTGCTGCTGAAAAAAGGCATCAAGTACGACCACAGCCTGATGCACAACGACTTCCACCCGTACTACGTGCGCAAGGGCGACACCTGGACCAAGATCGACTACAGCCAGCACCCCGACACCTGGATGAAACCCCTTGTGCGCGGCGAAGAAACCGACCTGGTGGAGATCCCGGCCAACTGGTACCTAGACGACCTGCCGCCGATGATGTTCATCAAGAAAGCCCCGAACAGCCATGGCTTCGTCAACCCGCGTCACCTCGAAGAAATGTGGCGCGACCAGTTCGACTGGGTCTACCGCGAGCACGAACACGCGGTGTTCACCATGACTATCCACCCCGACGTGTCCGGCCGCCCGCAAGTGCTGCTGATGCTTGAGCGGCTGATCGAACACATCCAGAGCCATGCCGGCGTGCGCTTCGTCACCTTCGACGAAATCGCCGATGACTTTATCCGCCGCCAACCACGTACCTGACACCTGTACCTAAACCCTGGCCAACCTCCCGAGGCGCGATTCATGTCTATCTACAACAAGCTTGATCTGACTGGCTGGAAACCCCGGCAACTGACGCCCAAGGAAGTGCGTTTCGCCACCTGGATCGCGTTTTTCGCCTGGGTGTTTGCGGTGTATGACTTCATCCTTTTCGGCACCTTGCTGCCGGAAATCGGGCGGCACTTTAATTGGGGTGAAGTGGAGCAGGCGGAGATTGCGACATGGGTGGCGGTAGGCACCGCCGTGGTCGCGCTGGCCATCGGTCCGATCGTGGACAAACTGGGTCGGCGCAAAGGGATTATTTTCACCGTGGCCGGTTCGGCGATCTGCTCGGCGCTCACCGCCATTGGTGGTGCGTGGGGCAAGTCTTCGCTGATCCTGATCCGTTCGCTGGGCGGCCTGGGGTATGCCGAGGAAACCGTCAACGCGACTTACTTGAGCGAACTGTACGCGGCTTCCGATGATCCAAAACTGGCCAAGCGTCGCGGCTTTATCTACAGCCTGGTGCAGGGCGGCTGGCCGGTGGGCGCGTTGATCGCGGCGGGTTTGACCGCGCTGCTGCTGCCGGTGATTGGCTGGCAGGGGTGCTTCGTGTTTGCGGCGATCCCGGCGATTGTGATCGCGGTCATGGCGCGCAAGCTCAAGGAAAGCCCGCAGTTCCAGATTCACCAGCGCATCAGCGAGCTGCGTAAAAGCGGCGCGGTGAAAGAAGCGCAAAACGTCGCCGTGACCTACGGCGTGGACTATGACGAACACAGCAAGGCCGGCCTCAAGGCCGCATTCCGTGGCCCGGCCCGCCGTGCAACCCTGGTGATCGGTGCGGCGCTGCTGCTCAACTGGGCGGCGATCCAGGTGTTCAGCGTGCTGGGTACGTCGGTGATCGTCAGCGTGCACCACATCTCGTTCGAGAACTCGCTGATCATCCTCGTGCTGTCGAACCTGGTGGGTTACTGCGGCTACCTCAGCCACGGCTGGATGGGCGACAAGATCGGCCGGCGCAATGTCATCGGCCTGGGCTGGATGCTCGGCGGGCTGTCGTTTGCCGGGATGCTGTTTGGCCCGAGCAACATGGCGATGGTGGTGGGGCTGTACAGCCTGGGCCTGTTCTTCCTGATCGGGCCGTACTCGGCGGCGCTGTTTTTCATCAGTGAAAGTTTCCCCACCAGCATCCGTGCCACCGGCGGCGCGATCATCCATGCCATGGGGCCGATTGGTGCGGTGGTTGCCGGGTTCGGCGCGACCCAGGTGTTGTCGGCCGGGAGTGACTGGCAGACCGCTGCGCTGTGGTTTGGCGCAGTGCCGTGCTTCCTCTCCGGTGCGTTGATGTTTGCCGCGCGCCACGTGCGTCCGGAAACCGTCCAGTAAGGAGTTGATTCGATGAGTCGTAAAGTTGCATTGATTACCGGTGCCGCCAGCGGCATCGGCCAGGCCCTCGCGGTGGCGTATGCCCGCAGCGGCGTGGCGGTGGTGGGTGGGTATTACCCGGCCGATCCCCATGACCCGCATCACACGGTTGCGCTGGTGGAAGAGGCGGGCGGTGAATGCCTGATGTTGCCGCTGGACGTGGGCGATACAACCTCGGTGGATAACCTGGCGGCGCAGGCGGTCCAGCACTTCGGTCGCCTCGATTACGCGGTGGCCAACGCCGGTTTGTTACGCCGTGCGCCACTGCTGGAGATGACCGACGAGCTGTGGAACGAGATGCTCAACGTCGACCTGACCGGGGTGATGCGCACCTTCCGGGCTGCAACCCGGCACATGCATGAAGGCGGTGCGCTGGTGGCGATTTCGTCGATTGCCGGTGGCGTGTATGGCTGGCAGGAGCACGCGCACTATGCGGCGGCCAAGGCCGGCGTGCCGGGGTTGTGTCGGTCGCTGGCGGTGGAATTGGCGTCGTTGGGGATTCGTTGCAATGCGGTGATTCCGGGGTTGATCGAGACGCCGCAGTCGCTGGACGCGAAGAACTCCCTCGGGCCGGAAGGGCTGGCGAAAGCGGCGCGGGCGATTCCGTTGGGCCGGGTCGGGCGGGCGGATGAAGTGGCGTCCCTGGTGCGGTTTTTGACCAGTGAGGAGTCGAGCTACCTGACCGGGCAGAGCATTGTGATTGATGGTGGCTTGACCGTGCGCTGGCCGGACTAACCCCCAGTTTTAAGCCGGACTCGCTCCAAATGTGGGAGCGGGCTTGCTCGCGAAAGCGGAGTGCCAGCCAATACATGCGGAACTGATCCACCGCATTCGCGAGCAAGTCGAATCGTCGCACCGCCGCTCCCACATTKTTGACCGCGTTCGCCGTTTGATTATTTGAGGAGTTCACCATGCCCCAACTCGCTAACCGCCGTGCTGTGATCACCGGCGCCGGCAGCGGCATCGGCGCCGCCATCGCCCGCGCCTACGCCGTCGAAGGCGCGCGTCTGTTGCTGGCCGACCGCGATGCCGCCACCCTCGCCGAAACCGCCATCACCTGCCGCAACCTCGGCGCCGAAGTCCTCGAGTGCGTGGCCGATGTCGGCACCGTCGACGGCGCCCAGGCCAGCGTCGATGCCTGCGTCACCCACTACGGCGGCATCGACATCCTGGTCAACAACGCCGGCATGCTGACCCAGGCCCGTTGCGTCGACCTGACCCTGGACATGTGGAACGACATGCTGCGCGTCGACCTCACCAGCGTGTTCGTCGCCAGCCAGCGCGCCTTGCCTCACATGATCGCGCAGCGCTGGGGCCGGATCATCAACGTCGCCTCGCAACTGGGGATCAAGGGCGGCGCCGAGTTGACGCACTATGCGGCGGCAAAGGCCGGCGTGATCGGCTTCACTAAATCCCTGGCCCTGGAAGTGGCCAAGGACAACGTACTGGTCAACGCCATCGCACCCGGGCCCATCGAAACGCCATTGGTAGGCGGCATCAGCGACACCTGGAAACGCGCCAAGGCCGCCGAGTTGCCCCTGGGTCGTTTCGGCCTGGCGGACGAAGTCGCGCCGACTGCCGTGCTGCTGGCCAGCGAGCCGGGCGGCAATCTGTTCGTCGGCCAGACCCTTGGCCCGAACTCCGGCGACGTCATGCCATGAGCGGGTACTAAGCATGTGCGGACTTTGCGGCCTGCTGGGCGAAGACCTGCACTGGAGCGACCCTTTGGGCGATGAATTGCCGCGCCGACGTGAACGCCTGCGCCGCATCGCGGCGATCAACCAGGTGCTGGCGGTGTTCCGGCTCAAGGTCGAAGACTTTCAGGGCGCGTCCTATCTGCTGCTGGGCGCCACCGGCAAACAGGAACTGGCCAGCGGCCTGGATCAACTGTGGCAGGCGGCAGAGACCATGCTCGGTCGACCGCTGGACCCGTTGGACCCGCGCCTGCTCGATCATCTGGAACTGTAGGAGCCCGGCTTGTCGGCGATGGCGTCCTTGATATCGCCATCGCCGGCAAGCCGGACTCCTGCAGGGGCATCATTGAGGTAGAACTATGAGCATCGCGCTAAACGTCATCACCGGCTTCCTCGGCAGCGGCAAGACCACCTTGCTCAAGCGCCTGCTGCAAGGTGAAAGCCTGGGCGACACGGCGTTGCTGATCAATGAGTTCGGCGACGTCGGCATCGACCACCTGCTGGTGGAGGAAGTCGCGCCGGACACGGTGCTGCTGCCCAGCGGCTGCGTGTGCTGTTCGATTCGCGGCGAGTTGAAAGACGCCTTGCTCGGCCTGTTGCAGCGTCGTGAGCGGGGTGAGATTCCGGCTTTCAAGCGGGTGATCCTGGAAACCACCGGCCTGGCCGACCCGGCGCCAATCCTCGCGACCTTGAACAACGACGTGCAACTGCGCGGGCGCTTTCATATCGGCCTGGTGGTGACGCTGGTGGACGCCAGCCACGCCGCTTTGCAAGAGCGCCTGCACCCGGAATGGCTGGCGCAAGTGGCCGCTGCCGATCGCCTGCTGTTGAGCAAGACCGACCTCGTCGAAGACTGTGGCCCGTTGCGCTTGCACTTGCAGGCACTGAACGCCGGCACGCCGATCCTCAATACCTGCGATATCGACAGCGGTGAACAACTGCTGCTTGGCGAAGGCCTGCGCAGTGCCGAGCCCGCTGCAGAAGTCCGCCGCTGGAAACTCCATCAAACCACCGCCGCCAACCACGGCGCTGCGCAAGTCTGTTGCCTGACCTTCGATCAGCCGCTGGATTGGGTCGGTTTCGGGGTCTGGTTATCGATGCTGTTAAGATGCCACGGCGAACGTATTCTTCGCGTCAAAGGACTGCTCAACGTGAACGCCAGTAACGCTCCCATCGTCATTCATGGCGTGCAGCATTGCCTGCATGCCCCGGTTCACCTGCCTGCCTGGCCGGGGACCGATCGGCAATCGCGCCTGGTGTTTATCCTGCGCGGGCTCGACCCGGCTCTGCTGCGGCGCTCCTTTGAAGTGTTCTCCAGAAGGTTCGCCGCATGATCACGCTTCGCGTCCTCGGCACCTCGGTGACCTTGCTCGAAACCTTGCGTGTGCGAGCGGAAAAAGAGCTGGGCATTCGCCTGGTGTACCAGGTGCATGATGTCGAGCAGGCTCAGCGCATTGCGGTGATGCAGCCTGACAGCTACGACCTCTACGACCAGTGGTTTCACAACGTCGACTTCGTGTGGCCGGCGCGGGCGATCCAGCCGATCGACACCCGGCGCATTGCGCTGTGGCACGAGATCAACGACCTGCCCAAGCGCGGACGCTTGTCCGCCAACGACCGTCTGGGCAGCGGCAGTGTGCCCAGCGAGCGCCTCTTCGTGCAGCACGACGGCAGCCTCGGCAGCACCGTCACCGAACGCATCAGCATGCTGCCCCTGACCCACAACGCCGACAGTTTCGCCTACCGCCCCGAGCGCTTGCCCGAAGGGTTCAACCGCGGCAACGAGAGTTGGGGCTGGTTGCTGGACCCGGCCTGGGGCGCACGCACTGCGTTGCAGAGCGACGCCGCCATCGGCGCCCTGGACGCGGCGCTGGCCGTGCAAGGCGCGGGCCTCGCGAGCTTCAAGGACATCGGCAACATGAGCATCGAAGAGATCGATGTACTGGCCGATATCCTGGTGCGTAAACAGAAGGAAGGCCACTTCGCGGCGTTCTGGTCCGATGACGAGGAAGCCGCGCAACTGATGCTCAGCCCGAGCATCGATATCCAGAGCCTGTGGTCACCGACCCTGATGCGCCTGCATCGGGCCGGGGTCAAATACCGCCTGGCGGTGCCCCGTGAAGGCTATCGCGCCTGGTTCGGCGGGTTGTCGCTGTCGCGTCATGCCAAGGGCCCGGTGCTGGATGCGGCCTATGCCTACCTCAACTGGTGGCTGTCCGGCTGGCCGGGTGCGGTGATGGCGCGCCAGGGTTATTACATCGGCAACCCGGCTCGCAGCCGAGATCACCTGAGCAGCGCCGAATGGGACTACTGGTACGCCGGGCTGCCCGCCCGGGAAGAGCTGTTGGGCAGCGATGGCTTGCCGCTGATCGATGTGGGTGACGTGCGCGACGGCGGTTCCTATGAACAGCGCATGGGGCATATCGCGGTGTGGAACTCGGTGATGGATGAGCACAACTATCTCGTGCGGCGTTGGGGGGACTTCATGCGGGCGCGAACGTCGTAACGCCAGCCTGTCGCCAAATTAATGACATATAAACTCCCGTATTTATTGGGTGCACTTCTTCTCTTGCGCAGCTAATCTGGATAATTCAAATATCCCTGTAAAAAGGATATTTATTTGACGCCGGTTCAGCTATCGCGAGGGACGCGTATGACGAAGGGACGTTTCGGCTGGAGGGGGCAGGCGCTGCCAGAGGGCAACAGAATGAGGTGGCGCCATACGTTTCAAACCCGGATTGCCGGGGTGCTGGCGCTGCTGTTGCTGGTGGTCGTGGCGGCGGTGTATTTCGCGGTGAAGACCGCCACCAATCGCGCCGTGGAAAACCAGGCTCAGGTGCAGCTGGAAACCGGCAGCCAGGTGTTCGAACGCCTGCTCGACCTGCGTGGCCGGCGCCTGCAATACGGCTTGAACTGGCTGACGGCGGACCTGCCGTTTCGCCAGGCTGTCGCCGATGGCGAACCCGACGCGATTCTCGCGACCCTGCGCCGGCATGGCACCGGCCTGAGTTCCAGCGAGGTATTTGTGCTGGGGCTCGACGGCCGCGTGATGGTCAGCACGTTACCGGCGCTGACGTCCGGCCAGGCCTTTCCCTATAACGATGCCTTGCGCCAGGCCCGGCGCAGCGGCCTGCAAATGTTGATCGTGGCCCTGGATGGCCGGCCTTTCCTGCTGGTGCAACAGGAAGTCGTCGACCCCGCGCCGATCGCCCGTGTCGCCATGGGCTTTCCGATGGACGAAATCTTTGCCAGTGAATTGCGCTCCATGAGCAACCTGGAAGTGTCGTTCATCAGCGCGCAGCATGGTCAGCCCGGCGAATTGTTCAGTACTCAGCCCGAGGCGCTACAGGCGTCGATTGCCAGCGACCTGCAGGGCGCGTACATCACTCCGGTGGCGCAATTAAACCTGTTCCACGGCCAGCGCTATCTCAGCCAGGTGCTGCCGTTGGGCAACACGGCAGACGGTGGCGAGGTCCGGGTGCTGCTGCAAAGCCCGCTGGACCACGCCCTTGAATCCTTCGCGCCGCTGGACCGGCAATTTCTCGCGATCGCCCTGGTGGTGCTGCTGGTGTCGCTCGCGGGTGCGTTGTTTCTGGCGCGGCGGGTTTCACGCCCACTCAATGCGTTGGTGCAGGCGGCCGAACGCATCGGGGCCGGTGACTACCGCACACCGGTAGAGGTGCGCAGCCACGATGAGTTCGGCCTGCTGGCCCAGGCCTTCAACGCCATGCAAAACGGGATTGCGGTACGCGAGCGACAACTGGCCCACAACGCCTTGCACGACCCGCTCACCGGCCTGCCTAACCGCGCGCTGGCCATGGAGCGCCTGGGCAGCGCCATCAGCGCTGGCCGGCCGGTGGTGTTGCTGTACTTGGGGATTGAAAACTACCGGGTGATCAACGAAGGCTACGGCCCGGAAGGCGTGGAAGAAATGCTCCGCGAAGCCAGCCGCTGCCTGCTGTCGAGCCTGTCGGCCAGCGACACCGCCGCGCGCATCACCGGCAGCGAGTTTTTGCTGCTGCTGGAAAACACCGCGATCGACCGCGCGGTGGCCCTGGCTGACCGCTTGTATGGGCTGCTCACCGAACCCCAGCGCATTGGTGGCGATGAATTGCGCCACGAAGTGAGCATCGGCATCGCCGCCTACCCGGCCGACGGCCAGCAGGTTGAAGAGCTGATCAGCCGCGCCGCGATTGCCCGCCACGATGCGGCAGCGTTCCCGGGTTACTTACAGATCTACCAGCAGGACCGCGACCTCGCCCATCAACGCCAGATCAGCCTGATTCGTGACCTGCGCCGGGCGCCGACGGAGGGCGAGTTGTACCTGTGTTACCAGCCCAAGCTCGACCTGCACCATGGCCATGTGCGCCAGGCCGAAGCGCTGTTGCGCTGGCAGCACCCGACCCTGGGCCTGGTGTCGCCGGCCGAGTTCATTCCCCTGGCCGAGCGCACCGGCAGCATGGGCAGCCTGACCCAGTGGGTGATCGAAGAAGCCATTCGCCAACTGGCCGAGTGGGCGGTGCGCGGGTTGGAGGTGCAGTTGTCGGTGAACATCTCGGTGGATGACCTCGCCGATGACGGCCTGGCCCCGCGGGTGACCGAGTTGCTGGCGCACTACCGGGTATCGGCCCGGCAACTGATTTTCGAAATCACCGAAAGCGCGATCATGCACAACCCGGCCCAGGCCCTCAGCGTGCTGGAGCAACTGCGCGCTTGTGGCATCAGCCTGTCGGTGGATGACTTCGGCACCGGCTATTCATCCCTGGCGCAACTGCAACGCCTGCCGGTGCAGGAATTGAAGATCGACCAATCGTTTGTGCGCAACCTCGACAGCACTTCCGGCGACGGCGTGATCGTGCGCTCGACCATCGAAATGAGCCACAACCTGGGGCTCAAGGTGGTGGCCGAAGGGGTGGAGTTCGAGCCCAGCCTCAAGCTGCTCAAGCTCTGGAAGTGCGACACGGCCCAGGGCTATCTGATCAGCCGGCCGTTGAATGCCATGGCGTTTGAGATGTGGATGCGCCGCGAGCGCGTGCCGGTCTAGGGCGTCGGTGGCTGCACCGACGCCGGTCTTTCAGTGTTCCACCGTTGCATCGACCAGGCTTTGCAACCGTTCCCACAAGCCTTCGACGTGGTGGCGCTCCGTCCCCAGCGCGCCAATGGACACGCGTACCATCCAGCGCTCGTCGAGCACGGCGGGAGTGACGTAGGCGCTGCCTGAATGGTTGAGCTTTTCCGCCCAGGCCCGGGTGTAGTTATCCAGCGCCTCACCATCAAGGCCTGGTGGCTCGTGGCGAATGCACAAGGTTTGCAGGGTGACGGCGGCTACCAGTTTCCAGTGTTTGCTGCCTTCAATCTGTTCTGCCAGCCAGCGGGCATTCGCCAGGTCACGCCGCAGCCGGGCCTGCAGGCCGCTGACGCCTTGCTCGCGGATCAGGAACCACAGCTTCAGCGCGCGGAACCGGCTGCCCAGGGAGATCCGCCAGTCGCGGTAGTTCCTGACCTGGCCGTCAGCCTTGGACTGTAGATAGCTGGGGTTGGTGGTCATGATGCGAATCAAGTGCTCGGGGTCGCGTACAAAGTACACCGAGCAATCAAACGCCGCCCCCAGCCATTTGTGAGGGTTGAGGACCAGCGAGTCGGCGTTCTCGATGCCGTGCCACAGCGCGCGGCATTCCGGGAGGATCATCGCGGCCCCGGCCATGGCTGAGTCGACATGCAACCACAGGCCGTGGCGTTGCGTCAGGGCGCCGATGGCTTCCAGGGGGTCGATGGCCATGGCTGCCGTTGTGCCGGTGGTCGCAATCACCACACAGGGTCTGTTCCCGGCAGCCAGGTCTTGTTCGATTGCCCGCTCCAATGCATGCGGTGACATTGCATTGTGTTCGTCGGTTGCCACGGTACGGATATTGTTCTGGCCGAACCCCGCCAGGATCGCGGCCTTGTTCACTGAACTATGGGCGTGGGCCGAGGTGTAGACGATCAAGGGGGCGCCGCTGTTTTGCAGGCCATCGTGCATCAGCGCGTAGTGGGAGCTGCGTTCGCGGGCGCTGATCAGCGCCACCAGGGTGGAGGTCGAGGCCGAGTCCTGGATCACTCCGCTCCAGTTGGCGCTCAGGCCGATCATGTCGCGCAGCCAATCGGTGGTGACTTCCTCGATTTCGGTCAGGGCCGGGCTCGATTGCCACGACAATCCCACTACGCCCAGGCCGGTACTCAAGCAATCGCCGAGGACGGAGGACAGTTCCACATTCGACGGGAAGAACCCGAAGAAACTTGGATGCTGCCAATGCAACAGACCGGGCATGATCAGTGTTTCGACGTCGCCCATGATCTGTTCGAACGGTTCGGCTGTCTCAGGCGGGCTGGCCGGCAATGCGGACCTGATTTCGCCCGGGGCCGTGGTGGGTTGCACACCGCGTTGCTCGATGTTTTGTCGATAGTCTGCAATCAGGTCGATCATGGCGTGGCCATGTCGGCGGAATTCTTCAGGTGTCATATCAGGGTGTCCGTCAGGAAGAGAAATAAAGGCGTTAGCACCAGAAGTAAAACGGCTGGCCAGTGGTATAGCCGATAAACGACTGGATGCTGATGCGCTTGCCTGAATCGAAACCGCAAATGGCATGGGGACGGCGAGTATTGATAATCACCAGTTCGTTTTTCTGCGGCTGGATGCGCAGCGGTTTTTGCAAACGATCTTCGGGCAGTTCCGCCCCTTCGAAACGGATGACCTCGTCGTAGGTAAACGCCTCGGTATCCCAAATGACCAGTTCACCTCCCGAAGGTGGTACTTCGAGGTAAATATTCGCGCTGAATTGATGTTCCAGTTCGGCAATCGACAAGGGCAGGCAATCGACATGGGGGACTGTTTCGGAGAGGTGGGCTGTCTCCGGGAACATGGCGCGGATAATGCCGCAGAACATCGGCTGGCCCTGGAACGCCGCGGTTGTCGCACCTTCTGGCCACACCTGCCGGATATGCTCCATCAGTAGATGGATGGGTGGTTTGTGCGGGGCACAGAGGTCATCGATCACGCAGCGCATGTGGGTGGCGTCTGCGTAGTATTTCTGTTGCGAATAGCTGTCTGCGGCCTTGCCGTAGGTGGAGTTGAACGGTGTTCCCCAGCGATGGACACCATAGAAATGCTGGACAACTTTTCCGTGCTCATAGGTCTCGTGGTTATATTCCTGGAGCGTCGCCGTTTCGTTGATATGTTTATTTAGTACTTCGCTGGTTTGTTCATTCGCGTAGTCAGGTACCCGGATGGCAAGTATTTCTCCGCGAATAAGTTTTTCCAGGCTGAGTGTGTCGAGTTGCTCAAGTGCCAGGATCCCGGGCGCCTGGCTATGCGGGACTGCAGGTATTGATTCAACGCTGTTGAGGTCCGTCATGATGAAAACTCCATGTTAGTTACAGCACGTCATATAGATAACGTTTGTTTGGCTGGGGATTTACTGGCGACAGTGAGCGTCGGATGGCGCAGGGCCAAAGTTGAGGGAAAGACTTTTGGGGAGGTATAGGACTTTTCCGAGTAAACTTTTAAATACATCGGCGCTATCGGATCGCTTTATTTCACGCATAAAAAAAGGCGGCTACCCACTTAGGTAGCCGCCTTTTTCTTACTGCCGGTTTTGCTTAATCCGGCAGTTTGAACGCCATCACATAGTCACCCTGCTTGGTGCCCAGGGAACCATGACCGCCGGCCATGACCAGCACGTACTGCTTGCCGTCCTTGCCGGTGTAGGTCATTGGTGTGGTTTGCGCGCCTGCCGGCAGGCGGCCTTCCCACAACTGCTTGCCGTTTTTCACGTCATAGGCACGCAGGTACTGGTCAAGGGTACCGCTGAGGAAGGACACGCCACCGGCGGTGGTAAAAGTCCCGCCCAGGCTTGGCACGCCCATGGTCAGTGGAATCGGAACCGGCGAGCTGTCACGCACGGTGCCGTTCTTGTGCATCCAGATGGTCTGGTGGTTGGTCAGGTCGACCGCGGCCACATAACCCCACGCCGGCGCCTGGCACGGCAGGCCCAGTGGCGACAGCATGGCTTCGAGGATCACACCGTATGGCGCGCCTTTGTTTGGCTGCACGCCTTCGGTTTCGCTGACCCGTGGGCCTTGCTTGGCAATGTCGGCGGCCGGGATCAGTTTCGATTTGAACGCCATGTAGCTTGGGTTCACGAACGCGATCTGGCGAACCGGGTCGACGGAAATGCCACCCCAGTCGAACACGCCGAAGTTACCTGGGTAAACGATCGAGCCCTGCAGCGACGGCGGGGTGAACGGACCGTCGTAGCGCATGGATTTGAAGTCAATCCGGCACAGCATCTGGTCGAACGGCGTCACGCCCCACATGTCACGCTCCTTGAGGGGCGGTGGCATGAAGTTCAGGTCGGACTTCGGTTGGGTCGGTGCGGTGTGATCGCCGGCCACTGCGCCTTGCGGTACAGGGATTTCATTGATCGGCACTACAGGCTGACCGTTCGAGCGGTCGATCACGTAGATGCTGCCTTGCTTGGTCGACGCCATCACCGCTTGCTTCACGCCGTCAGCGGTCTTGATGTCGATCAGCGAAGGCTGGCCGCCCACGTCCATGTCCCACAGGTCATGGTGAGTGAACTGGAAGGTCCACTTCACGTGGCCGCTGTCGATGTCCAGGGCAGTCAGGCCGGCGCTGTACTTCTCGGAGTCCGGAGTCCGGTCGCCGCCGTACTGGTCGGGCATCTGGTTACCCATCGGCAGGTAGAGCATGCCGAGTTTTTCGTCCACCGCGAACATCGACCACATGTTTGGCGAGTTGCGGGTGTAAGTCTTGCCCTCGGCCAACGGGGTGGTGTCGTCCGGGTTGCCGCTGTCCCAATTCCACACCAGCTTGCCGGTGTGCACGTCGAACGCACGGATCACGCCGCTAGGCTCGTCGGTGGAGACGTTGTCGGTCACGTGACCGCCGATTACCACCAGGTTCTTGGTGACGGCCGGTGGCGAGGTGGAGTAGTAACCGCCCGGGGCGAAGGTGCCGATGTTGGCACGCAAGTCGATCTGGCCTTTGTCACCGAAGTCTTCGCACATCTTGCCGGTGTCGGCGTTCAGGGCGATCAGACGGGTGTCGGCGGTAGGGACGAAGATGCGTTTCGGGCAGGCATTCGGCGCGGCGGCCGGGCTGGCGCTGCCAGTCGGGCTCTGTTCCGAGGCATAGACCGCGTCATCGTGATACGACACGCCACGGCAGGTCATGTGCGCCCAACCCTTGAAGTTGGCAGCACCTTCGCTGCTGATCTTCGGGTCGAAACGCCAGATTTCCTTGCCGGTGTCCGGGTCCAGGGCAATCACCTGGCTGTGGGGCGTGCACACGTAGAGCATGCCGTTGACTTTCAGCGGGGTGTTTTCCGCGGTGGTTTCACCGGGATCGCCTGGGCCAGGGATGTCGCCAGTACGGAAGGTCCAGGCTGGAACCAGCTTGTGGGCGTTTTCCGGAGTGATCTGTGCGAGTGGCGAGTAACGATCACCGAAGGCCGAACGGCCATAGGAGTTCCAGTCACCATCAGCCTGGGCTGGCGCAGTGCTGGCCATGCCCGGTACCGCATCGCGGTCCAGCTGGCCTTTCTTGACCATGGCGCCCGGGTCGGTGAATTGGCTGGCCAATGCAGCGGCGCCGGCCAGTACGACCGCGACGCTCAGCGCGCCAGTGCCCAGCGGCGAGGCTTGGCCACGCAGCAACGGACGGCGGAACCACGGGAGCAGCATGACGATGCCGAGGGCAAACAGCAGGGCCAGGCGCGGT
The DNA here is from genome assembly GCF_019382755.1 of Pseudomonas sp. Colony2. Classification (NCBI taxonomy): domain Bacteria; kingdom Pseudomonadati; phylum Pseudomonadota; class Gammaproteobacteria; order Pseudomonadales; family Pseudomonadaceae; genus Pseudomonas; species Pseudomonas sp. Colony2. The sequence goes on from NZ_CP080030.1 coordinate 1,154,794, forward strand.
ACCAGTTGCCACCAGTCCAGGCCGACTTCCCACAGCGCCCATACGGTGCTGGCAAACAGCACCAGTGCGTACAAGCCCAGCGCCGCACGGCGTGTTGCCAGCAGCAACAGGCCTGTGACGGTGATGCCGAGACCGGCCAGCAGGTAATACAGCGACCCGCCGAGCATGCTCAGCTTGATCCCCCCGGCCAACAAGGCCAGGCCCATTATCAGCAGCAAGATCCCCAGCAGCCTGGGCAGCAGGCGACTTGGACTTGAAGCACCATCAGTGCTCATAGTGTGGTTCTCCGTTACGTTTTGAATTGATTGCGCACAGTTCACTGTAGATGACGTTCCGGCGCAGGCTTGGTTCAGGGCTAATTCGTTTTCTTCAGAATTTACTTACAACGTCAGAATGAGCTTTGCAGCTTGATCCCGCCGATGAGCGCGTCATCCACCTGGGCCACGGCTCCGGGGTGACGGATGTATTGCAGGTTCGGGCGCACCGTCAGCCACTGGGTGACATGGATGCCGTAATAGAGCTCAGCGCTGTATTCCGTGTGTTGAATCGGCAGGTAGGATGGGTCATCGAAGTCGTATACCGCGTGGGCCTGGTTGCTTGCCTCGGCATTCTTGCGGTAGGCCGGGTTGACGTGCACCCGGGCCACGGCGAAACCGATATCGTCCTTGGCGCGGGCGTCGAACAGGCCCTTGTAGACCACGCCGGCTTGCACGTAGTTATCCACAGCGTTGGTTTTCTTGTCGTGCATCGTGCCGTTGGCGAACACGTTCAAGCCCCGAGAATGGTCGCTGGCCAGGCTGGTGACTTGCTGCTGCACCCCCAGCCACACCCCGTGCTTGCTGGAGGCGCTGCGATAGGCCTCGCCGCTGAGGGCTGCCGGCTGGTCGTTGCGGTCTTTATACACATCGCTGGCCTTGGCGCTGCTGTAGTAGTAGCCGGCGCGGTATTCGCCGGGCAGGCCGTTCAGCGTAGGCGTCCACACCAGCTCAACCGGGAGCAGGGCGCCTTGGGTGCCGCTGCCGCTGAGCTTGAAGCCGTTGCCGCGATCGAGGTTGGACGGGTTCTGTTCGTAGGCGCCGACCTGGGCGTACAACTCGGGCGTCAGGTGATATTTGACCCGCAACGCCCACTGGCTCACCGGCCAGTTGTACCAGATGCTGCCAACCCAGTTACCGACCTGCGAGCCGCAGAATGCGAGGTTCTGGAAGTCGCAGGGGAAGCTGTTGAAGTCTTCACCTTCGCCAAAGCGCCCGGCCTTGATGTCGAGCTTTTGGTCGAAGAATTTCTGCTGGTACCACATCTGCGTCAGGCGCCAGGTCTGGCCACGGCCCCAGACTTCCTGGGACGAGGTAAAACCGCCCACACGCGGATCGTTGACCCGGTCATTGGTGATGTTGTTGCCGCTGCGCTCGGTTACCGTCAACTGGAACTCGGCGTCGTGCCAGCCGAGGATCTTCTGCAGATCCAGGTGCGTGCCCAGGCCGAATTGGTCGCTGTAGCGCGCAGTGCGGTCGTGATCCGAGCCGCCGTGCAGGTTGCTGCCCATTTCGCCGGTGTAGTCGAATTTGAAGTCGTAGCCTTGTTGAGACAGCGCTGTCCGAGCGCCTCCGAAATCACCCAGCATCCACGGTGATTCAGCGTCAAAGGCAGGTGCGGCCTGGGCACAGTTGATCAGGCCGAACGGTAACAGCGCAGCGCACAGGCGCAGGTTGGGGAAAGCAGGCATAGGCAAAATGGGGTCTTAATATTTTATGGTTTTGAAACGCAAACAGCGGCCTGGCGCGTTCGCACAAGGGCGTTGAACACGGGCGGTCGATGGTTTGGTGGAATGATGAAACGTTTCAGTTTGTTGCTGACAAGGATAAAGCCCTGGCGCGGGGAGAGAAAGGGCTAAACGGAAGATGGATTCTTTCGGATTTGGTAATAGTGCGCTGGATCGTCGGATTTGGTAGCAATCTGTGCGTTGGTTTGTGTTTGAGGGCGTGGTTATCTGCGTCACCAAAACAGATGGGGGTCGACATGGAAGGCGACGACAACGTGGGTGAGGCAAAGGCCGTAACAGCCGGGGAACTAGTCATTATTCTCGGTCAGTATCACAGTGCAATTGCTAGGCTCGGCTCCGGCATCATTAGCTTGTCCGGTGCGCTCAAACATAGTGAAGACGTGGATGTAAAACAGGCGGCAGATGAAGCATGGGTGAAGCTGAATGAGTTTATCGACTGCATGGAAGGTGTAGCTGATGGACTGAATGCTTTGACCCAAAAGAAGGAGGCCTGAAATGGCGAATGACCTCAAGGATAATGTGAGCTATCTTCGCCAGGAGTACCGTCAAGGTTCGTCATCAGGCTACGACCGCAAAGGCGGCGCAGGCGGTGGGGGCAACGGAGGAGAAAACGATTTGGAAAAGCGTATTTCACAAGTTGAGGCAAGATTGGAGCGCGTCGAGACGAAGCTGGATGGCATGCAGGAGCACATGGCCACCAAGTCCGATCTGATGCAGACCAAAATCGACCTGCTCGAAGCAACCTCCAGGTTGGATCTCTCAATCGCCAATTTCAGAACGGATATGCAATCGTTGGAAACCCGACTGCTGAAATGGTTTGTCGGAACAGGTGGCGCCTTGTCTGCCATCGCCTTTGGCGTCGCCCGACTCGTCCACTGACGTTTTCCGTTCGAAGCCCGGCTTCCCGCCGGGCTTTCTGGTTTTTAAGCCAACTTCGCCAAACACTCTTCAAGAATATCCAGCCCTTCCTCCAGCACCGCCGCTTCAATCGTCAACGGCGCCAGCAGGCGGATGATATGCCGCGATTTGCCGCTGGGCATCAGCAACAAACCCGCCTCGCGGGCCAGTGCCAGCAGCTGGGCCAGTTGTTGTGGCGCCGGGCTGCCGTCGGCGTTGGCCAGTTCGATGCCACGCATGGCGCCCACGCCGGTCAAGCGGCCGAGGTAGGGGGAGAGCCTTTTCGAACACCATGATTCATAGCGACTGACGATCGCTTCTTCCTGCTGAGTGCCCCAACCTTGCAGGTGCTCGTCCGTCATTTCATCCAGGGTGGCCAAGGCCGCCGCGCAGGCAATCGGGTTACCGGAGTAGGTGCCGCCGAGGCCGCCTTTGGGCAGGTTGTCGAGCAATGTCTTGCGACCCACCACCGCACCCAACGGCACACCGCCGGCGATGCTTTTGCCCAGCAGGATCAGGTCCGGTTCGATGCCCAGGCGTGAGAAGGCGAAGCGCTGGCCGGTGCGGCCGAAGCCGGACTGGATTTCATCGGCAATCAACAGGATGTTTTTCTCATCGCAGAAGTGTCGCAGGGCCTGGGCAAATTCCACGTCCAGCGCCAGGAAACCACCTTCGCCCTGCACGGGTTCGATGATGAAACAGGCCACGTCGTCGACGTCGATTTCCACGCTGAACAGGCGGTCCATCGCCTTGAGTGCTTCGCCGCAGGTCACGCCGTTGTCGCGGCTGGGGTAGGGCAGGTGGAACACCGGCCCCGGCAATACGCCGACTTTTTGCTTGTATGGCGCGACCTTGCCGTTGAGATTGAGCGTCGCCAGCGTGCGCCCATGAAACGCACCGTCAAAGGCGATGACGGCGGTGCGGCCAGTGGCGCCGCGGACAATTTTCAGGGCGTTTTCCGCTGCTTCCGCGCCACTGTTGGTGAGCATGCCACTGACTGGGTAATCCACCGGGATGAATGCGGTAAGACGGTCCATCAGTTCGATGTAGGGCGCGTGAGGCGCAGCATTGAAGGCGTAGTGGGTGAGCCTGGTGGCCTGGTCGCGGATCGCCTCCACCACACGCGGGTGGCAGTGGCCCAGGTTGAGCACGCCGATGCCGCCGACGAAATCGATGAAGCGCTTGCCGGTGGTGTCCCAGACTTCGGCGTTCCGGCCATGGCTGAGGCTGATGGGGTGGACGATGGAAATCGACTGGCTGATGGTTTCGCGGCTCATGGATCCGGGACTCAAGAATAGGATGCGTCCTTTTATCTAAGCCGTGAGCCGCCTTGCCCCGCAAACGAAATAAAGTCGCCGGGTCATTATTAAAAGTCGGGATGTGCTATGGCGAGGGAGCAAGCTCCCTCGCCACATCCACCATCCAGTTCAGGAACGCCTTCACTTTCGGGATCTCCCCGGCATGCTCGGCATGGGCGATAAAGTGCGCGCCGGCACTCGGCATTCTGTAATCCCAGGGGATCATCAGGCTGGCGTTCGCCAATTCCTCGGCCACCAGATACTGCGGCACCAACGCCACGCCGTACCCCGATTGCGCGGCGCGGATGCACATGTAGAACGTGTCGAAACGCGGCCCGTGGTAGCTGTTTTGCGAGTGCAGGCCCTGTTCCAGAAACCACTCGTGCCAGGCTTCCGGGCGCGAGGTGCATTGCAGCAAGGTGTGGCGGGACGAGGCGTCGCTGCCAGCGGCAACAAACCCGGGGGCACAGACCGGCACCACGGCTTCGCGAAACAACTCGATGCAAGTTGCCCCCGGCCACGCTCCCTGGCCGAAGAAAAACGCGATATCCGCCTTGGCCTGCAACACGTCGAACGGCTCCAGTTCGTTGCGCACGTCCAGGTGGATATTGGGATGGCGCGCGGCAAAATCCTTGAGTTTGGGCACCAGCCAGCGGTCACCGAAGGTCGGCTGGGTGGCGATGCGCAGCACTTCGGTCTCGCCACCGTAGGTGAGGATGTAGCGGCTGGAAATATCTACCTGGTTGAGGATCTTGCGTACTTCCTCCAGGTACAGCGAGCCCGCCGGCGACAGGTACAAGCGCTGGCGTACTCGCTGGAACAGCGGGTGGCAGAGCATCTCTTCGAGCTGTGCCACCTGCTTGCTCACCGCGCTCTGGGTCAGGTGCAGTTCTTCGGCAGCGCGGGTGAAACTCAGGTGGCGGGCGGCAGCTTCGAAGCACTGCAGGGCGGTCATCGAGGGGGTCAAGCGTTTCGAGATCATGAGAAGTTCATTCCAAATCGGAAGGAGCCTTTGCCTAAACGTCGTTTGTGGCCAAGGTGTAAAGCCGTTGATACTGACCGGCAACACTATAAACGGCGCGGGTTTGTGGCGCCGAATAATAAAGACCGACAGGGAGCGCCTTGCATGAAGCACATGAAATCCACGTTGGCGGCATTCACCGCCGCAGCACTATTGGGGCTGGCCGCAAGCGCACACGCGGGGGCGACCCTGGATGCGATCCAGAAGAAGGGTTTTATCCAGTGTGGGGTCAGTGATGGGTTGCCGGGTTTTGGCGTGCCGGACGCCAACGGCAAGATGACCGGCATTGATGTGGACGTGTGCCACGCCGTCGCCGCAGCACTCTTTGGTGACGCGTCGAAAGTGAAGTTCAGCCAGTTGACCGCCAAGGAGCGTTTCACTGCGTTGCAATCCGGCGAGATCGACCTGATTTCCCGCAACACTACCTGGACCAGTTCCCGTGACGCGGGCATGGGCATGGTGTTCACCGGCGTGACCTACTACGACGGCATCGGATTCCTGGTGAACACCAAGCTCGGTGTGAAGAGCGCCAAGGACCTGGACGGCGCGACCATCTGCATCCAGGCCGGCACCACCACCGAGCTGAACGTCTCGGATTACTTCCGCGCCAACGGCCTGAAGTACACGCCGATTACCTTCGACACTGCTGACGAAAGTGCCAAGGGCCTCGAAGCGGGCCGCTGCGACGTGCTTACCACCGACCAGTCGGGGCTGTACGCCCAGCGGATCAAGATGGCTCACCCGGATGAGTTCGTCGTATTGCCTGAAGTCATTTCCAAGGAGCCATTGGGCCCGCTGGTGCGCAAGGGCGACGACGAGTGGTTCAGCATCGTCAAGTGGACGTTGTTCGCCATGCTCAATGCCGAGGAAATGGGCATCACTTCGCAGAACGTTGAAGAGCAAGCCAAGTCCAGCAAGAACCCGGACGTCGCCCGTTTGCTCGGCGCAGACGGTGACTACGGCAAGGACCTGAAACTGCGCAAGGACTGGGTCGTGCAGATCGTCAAGCAAGTGGGCAACTACAGCGAGGTGTTCGAGCGCAACATCGGCCAGGGCAGCGTGCTGAAGATCAAGCGCGGCCTTAATGCCCTGTGGAGCAACGGCGGGATCCAGTACGCGCCGCCGGTTCGCTGAGGTTTCACGAAGAAACCGTGTCCTTGCCCGCCGCCTTGGAGCGATACAACGCTTGATCGGCCCTGGCCATCAGGCAGGCGGGTGACTCATCGTTGCGTCGCTCTACCACGCCGAGGCTCAACGTCACCTTGAAGCTGCCCACGGCGGGCAAGTCCTTGAGCGCACAGCGCATCCGCTCGGCCAATTCCCGCGCGGTCTCCAACGTGCTTTTGGGCACGATGACCATGAATTCATCGCCGCCCCAGCGGGCCAGCAAGTCGCCGTGGCGAATGCAGGCCTCCAGGCATTCCACCACGCGCACCAGGGTTTCATCGCCTACGGCATGGCCGTGCTGATCGTTGATGGGCTTGAAGTCGTCAATGTCCATGGCGATCAGCGACAGCGGCAGGCGAAACCGTTGGGCGCGAGCGCACTCTTCCAGCAGGACGCGTTCAAGGCGGTAACGATTGGCCACGCGAGTCAAGGCGTCGCGTTCGGCCAGGGAGCGATTCTCGTCCAGTTGCAACTGCAGTTGTTGATTGACCCGCGACAGCTCGCGGGTGCGCTCGGCCACCAGGGCTTCAAGGGATTGATTGCGGCGCTCCAGCTGTTCGATGGACTGTTTGCGCGCCTGGATACTGCGGTGGGCGCCGACCATGCGTGCCACCGAGCCGTCGTCGTTACGTGCGATCACGTAGCCGCGGTCTTCGATCCACAGGTAGGAGCCGTCTTTCTTGCGGCAGCGGTATTCGGCTTGATAGTGAGTGGTGCGGCGGTTGATGTAGTTATCAAACAGCACCATCACTTGGGGATAGTCATCGGGATGAATCACGTTTTCCCAGGTGAATACGCTGTTTTCCAGGGAGTGATGGGCATAGCCGAGCATTTCGTACCAGCCGGGGTTGCGGTAGACGAACCCGGTGTTGGCGTTCCAGTCCCAGATCCCGTCGCTGACCAGCTCCATGATGGCATGCAGCATGTCGGCGTTAAGGTCGCAAAAGTCCTTCCTTGACGGTTCGCTGCCGGATGTATCGTCCATTGCGCACTCCCTGCGTGGACTGGCTCCTGGGGCCAGCCAAAATTGATGCCGATACTCCGTGGCTGGCGGTACTGTACAACGGCGCCTTGGCGCTTAGAAGGGGGTCTTTGGTCTAGTGGGGATGTGGCTAAAAGCCACTACTTGCTTGGGTTCAGCTTCTGATCAGGCGCCGCCATCCTGGTCCTGGGCGCCCCATTGGCATTGTGCTGATAAATCGCCTCAGGCTGCCCCTGCCGGTTAAAAAACACCTGCCCGATCCCGGCAGAATTCCAGAGCCGTTCGCCCGCTTCAGCGTGTTCCGGAATATGCGGCACTACCTGCATGAGTCGGCGACGGGTGAACCAGTTCAGCGGTGAGCGCGGTGAGTAGAGCCATCGATTGAGACGGTCGAACCATTCCAGCAAGCGCGGCGGGAATTCGTTCTTGATGCCGCTGCTGGTGATCTGCCAGATTTTTGGACCGGCATTGCGGTGGCGAATCAGCACTTCATAGACGAACGAGTAGTGCACGTCTCCCGAGAGGATCACGTAGTTGCCCGGTGTGCGGGAGTGACGAAAGATGTTGAGGATCACCTGTGCCGCGCCCCGGTGGGCCATCCAGTTTTCCGCGTCCACCAGCAGCGGGTAGCCGCACCAGCTGAAGGCCTTCTGCACGGTTTCGATCAGTTTGACGCCGAAGATCGGCGCCGGTGAAACGATGATCGCGCAAGGGTGATCCAGCAGCTCCTGTTGCAGTTCGCTCAGTGCTTCCCAGTCCAGCAGGCCGGAGGGTTGCGTGAGGTTGAACTCGCTGCGCCAGCGCCGGGTACGGGTGTCGAGCACTACCAGTGCGGGGATGGTGGGCAGCACGTAATGCCATTGCTGGAACTTCAGCAGGTCATCCACCAGCTCATCTTGAGCGACAGGCTGCAGGTAGTTGTCGTGGGCCTGTGTGGTGAGCGCCAGGGTTTTGCCGATCACCGTATCGAACGCATCCGGGTTATTGCCCCAGCCCTGGCACAGCATGTAGGCCAGCAGTGCGTTGCCGATGATGCGCTTGGAGAACGGATGCCCGTAGGCGGTTTCTTCCCATTGGGCGCTGAGGTTCCAGTCGTCGGTGATGTCGTGATCGTCGAAGATCATCAGGCAGGAGAGGTGGGCGAACACCCTGGCCACGCCACCCAGGCCGTCACGGAACGTGTCGATCTGCACTTGCTCGTGCCCATAGCGTACGTGCCCTTCGGCGCGCAGTTGCGGCGCTTGCGGTGTGATCAGCTGCCACGGTACGGGCGACCACGCCAGCAGGTACATCGCCATGACTTCGGCAAAAGTCACCAGGTGGTTGTCGGCGCTGCTGCTGGTGAAAATAGGCTTCTTCACCCCGCCAAAAAAACGCTCGCGCAGGGTCTCGTTGCTCTTCAGGGCGGGCAACAGGTCGGCTCGATGGTAGTAGCTGGCGGCATGCTCATAAAGCGCGGCGCTGTTGTCGACGACGGCACCGTCGAGGTGTTCATCGAACAGGCCGAGGCGCGTGATCAGCGCATGAATGGCCCGCAGCATCGGCCCCGCGACATCGTCGGCGTAGACCTGGTCGCCACTCATCATCAACAAGGCCGGGCGTTCCTCCAGGGTGTTCGATTCGGCCAGCAGCCGGTCGACACACAGCAAACCGTCGGCTGCGCTGTGATGGGGCTTGCGGCAGGAACCGTGGACCAATTGGTGGATGCGGCTGTGCAGGACGAAATGCGGGCCTTGTGCGCCCGGGTAGAGCAGGTGCGGCGCCCACTCGGCGATACCGGCACGGTTTACCAGCAGGTCGTAGCCGATGCTCACGTCCTGGGGCAGGGCTTCCGCCAGCGGTACGTCGATCAGGTGGATAAAGGCCTGGCGCCCGACGGGCACCACCTTGCATTGGCTGGCGTCCAACTCGATATCGAGCGCCGCGCCTTGGGCGACTTGCAGCCTCAGGGTCAATGCCAGGGGACGACTTCCCACCAGCCACATCACCAGGCGCTGCGGTTCCAGGCGTCGCAGCAACGGGCCGGCGAGTACAGCGGGAGGTGTGTCGGGGTGAGGCATCAAGGCAACGGCTCTGGGCAAGGTTGGGCCGAAAAGGTAACGCATTGAATGTCAGCGTTTTGTTAAGGCGCGATACCCGGGCGAGCCGCAAATTACCCGGCGCCCACTGGCCCGGGCTATAAACCTTTCATCTCAAATCATGACTGCGTGGCGCAGGTCTCGCCTTCGGCAATCATCCAGCGCAGCACTTCGGCCAGGGCCACACTGTGCTGGCGCTCGACCCAGCGCACACCCTGCGGGCTGTACCGTTCGACATAGCGGCTCAGCACCAGGCGGCCCTGCTCCGACGACAGGCTCAGGCGGGTCTCCCGGCAGAGCAGGGCGCTGGTCCCGCGTTTACGAACCTGACGTTGCAGGACCAGTGAGCTTGATTCAGAAATCATCGCCGGCTCCCTGTGCACAATTATCGGCCTGAGGCGACGTCGCCCCCTGCTTGCCCTCCAGCACAAAGGCCGCGCGGTGTTCGGCCACCACGTTACGCAAGGCACTGTAGTAGTCCGGCAGCTTTTGCAGGCTGTCGGTCAGCGGCAGCAACGAGGCGCGCGTGTCCACTGTGCCACCCACCAGGCTGATGGTGCCCAGGGTTTGCACGGTATCGCTGTCGCCCAGCGGCGCCACCAGGAAGTTCAGGACCTTGCCCGCCGCATCGCGGCTGTTGCCGGTGCCCAGCAACGGCAGTTCGACAATCGGCCCGTTGCCAATCCCCCACACGCCAAAGGTCTGGCCGAAGTCGGCGGTGTGACGAGGGATGCCCAGCGGGTCCGAGACATCAATCAAGCCGACGATCCCCACGGTGGTGTTCACCGCAAAACGTCCCAGGGTGTTGATCGAGCGCCGTGGGTTGCCTTGCAGCAGGTCGTTGATGAAGACCTTGGGCTCGCTGAAGTTGCTGGCGAAGTTATGCACACCCTGCTGGAAAAACTCCGGCATGTATCGGTAGCCTCGGGCTACAGGCGCCAGGGCGTAGTCATCCACCGCGCGGTTGAAGGCGAACACGCCCCGGTTGACTGGTTCGGCGGGGTCATACACCGGGTAGGAAACCTGTGCGCAGCGTGTGGTACTCGTTACGTTGGCCGGGCTCGCGCAGCCTGTGAGGTAAGACACAGTCAGCAACAACACCGCCTGGCGAGCCAGGTGCTGGGGGTACGTCAGCGAGCGCATGGGGTCAGTCTCCGGGAAAAGGAAGCCGATGCTGGCAGCCGCAGCTTGCGCAAAGATGTCTGCTTTATTGCGCCGTTGACGCTTTATTGCACGATTGAAATATATGACGGGCCGCGTCGAATGGTTTTAGATGGTGCATCGACAAGACCAAGTGATGCCCATCGGTGAGCCATCTTTTAATCGTGGACGATGACCTCGAGGTCCTCGCCCTGCTGAAGAAATTCTTCCTGCAACATGGCTACACGGTCGAGACCGCCGCCAATGGCGCCGAGCTGTGGGCGGCCATGGAGCGTACACCTGCCGACCTGATCATCCTCGACCTGATGCTGCCGGGGGATAACGGCCTGTTGCTGTGCCAGCGCCTGCGCCAGCAATACGCAACACCGGTGATCATGCTGACCGCCATGGGCGAACTGAGTGATCGCGTGGTGGGCCTGGAAATGGGCGCCGATGATTACCTGAGCAAACCTTTCGATGCCCGTGAATTACTTGCCCGGGTGCGCGCCGTACTGCGTCGGGCGGGTGAAAATCGGCCGACGTTGGGCGACGTGTCGCGCCCGCTGATTCGTTTCGCCGGCTGGCAACTGGACCTGACGCGCCGTGAGTTGCGCTCGCCGGACCAGGTGATGATCCCGTTGTCGTCCGGGGAGTTCGACCTGCTGCTGGTGTTCGTCGAACACCCGCAGCGCGTGCTCACCCGCGAGCAATTGCTGAACCTGGCGCGGGGCCATAGCCACGACGCGTTCGACCGCAGCATCGACGTGCAGGTCAGCCGCCTGCGACGCAAGCTGGAGTTCGACACCAAGCGCCCGGCGATGATTCGTACCGTGCGCAACGGTGGTTACCAGTTCACCGTCGCGGTGACCCGCTCATGAGCCGCTTCAAACCCCGGGACACCGTGGCCCGCTGGATTGCCCTGACCATCCTGATTGCGATGCTCACTGCGCTGGCCTTCAATGCGCTGTTTGTGCAACTGGCTGGCGTTTGGGCCAGGCCGCCGTTGGGTGAAACCGGCCTGTTGGAGAAGGTCGCGGTGATCGTGCGGATGATCGAAGCGGCAGAGCCGTCCCAGCGCGCGCAACTGACTCGGGCAGTGGCCGATGACAGCTTCAATGTGAGTTGGTCGGCCACCCGCACAGGCATTGATGTGCCGGTTCTGGAAGACCCGGGGTTTCACTCCGACCAGGTGTTCAAGCAGCTGCTCAAGGGGCCGGAGCGGCGGATGGAAGCCTACGAACCGTCCGACTGGCCTGGCCCCGGCGGGCGCTATGCGCTGGTGGTGCAACTGGTGGATGAATCCTGGCTGATGTTCAGCGCGCCGTCGCGCAGCTGGGGCCTGGCGGAAGGCCCGCGAAGCCTGATCGTGCTGATGCTGGTACTGATTTCCACCGCGCTGGTCACGCTGATCGCCACCCGGCGCCTGGCCCGGCCGCTGCAGTATTTCGCCCAGGGTGTGCGACGTTTCGGCGCCGACTTTCGTGCGCCGCCTATCGAGCCGGTCGGCCCCCAGGAAATCCGCCAGGCGATTCTCGCGTTCAACGGCATGCAGGCGCAGTTGCAGCACTTCATCCAGGACCGCACCCAGATGCTCGCCGCGATTTCCCATGACCTGCGTGCGCCGCTGACCCGCCTGCGCCTGCGGGGGGAATTCATCGAAGATGCCGACCAGCAGCACCGCCTGTTCCGGGATGTCGACGAGATGCAGGCGATGATCAACACCGCGCTGGAATTCTTTCGCGACGATGCGCGCCTGGAACAGGCCACCCAACTGGACCTTGCGGAGTTGCTGCAAACGCTGATTGACGACTACCGCGACCAGTCCATCGACATCGGCTTCAATGGCCCGCCACGGCTGGTGTATTTCGGTCGTCCGCTGGGGCTCAAGCGAGTGATGACCAACCTGATGGACAATGCGATCCACTACGGGCTGGCGCCGCAGATTGAGCTGCAACAGAGCCCGGGAAGGGTGACGGTGCGGGTGCTGGACCGTGGCCCGGGCATCCCGCAGGAGCAGCATGAGCAGGTGTTCCTGCCGTTCTTTCGTCTGGAAGGTTCACGCAATAAAAGTACCGGGGGTGTCGGTTTGGGACTCTCCACGGCACGGGCGATTGTCCTGGAACACGGTGGAACGCTGACGTTGGAGAATCGCCCGTGTGGCGGGTTGGCCGCCGTGGTGGTGTTGCCGGTTTAGGAAGGCTTAACGGTCACGGCAAATTGGGTCCCAGATCAGTCAGATTACCGCTATTCGACTGAAAAATTTGCTGGTTGGAACTGCTACGCGAGGGCTCATCGTTTGGTTTGGGGGCCGGCTGAACAGGTTGGACGGGTTGAGTGGCTTGAGGCGAATGAGTGGGCCCATTGAAGGATTGGATATGGAAAGCGCTGCCAATGATTGGAAAGGACATAGATTTTGGCTCTCATTAGAAAGGACGTGAAGTGTGCGCATTCACCTCCCTTTGAGTGCGTCCTGATCAGTGGCCCTGGCCCGGTCCGGCGTTCCGGGCCTTTGGGTTTCCATATGCTTCGCCGTCTCGATGAGGCGCCGTTTCAAGCCGGCTTGGGCACCGTAAACCGAAACTCGCTGCCTCGCCCCAACTCACTCTCAGCCTCGATCCGCCCGCCGTGGGCCTGCACGATGCCTTGGGTGATGTACAAGCCCAGGCCGCTGCCGGTGGGATTGTTTTCGGTTTGCGTCCAGTAGCGATCAAACACGTGAAGCAACTGATCAGGGGCGATCCCTTCGCCGGAGTCACGTACCGAAAACACGATCTCTTCGCCATTGCTCAACGCACTGATGCCGATATTGCCCTGGCGCGGGGTGAACTTGATGGCGTTGCCGATCAGGTTCGACAGCACCTGGAACAACCGTTCCGGGTCGGCATGGATTTGCAGCCCGGGTTCGGTATTGAAGGACAGGTCGATGCCCTTTTCCATCGCCAGGGGCGCGAGCAGTGAATAGGCCTCCTCGAACATCTGGCTCACGTCCAGGGCCACCGGCTTGACGGTGTAGCGCCCGGCTTCGATCTTCGAGGTGTCGAGCAAATCTTCCAGCAGCACATTCATGCGCCCGGCGGCTTGTTGCATGGTATCGATGGCCGAGGAAATCCGTCGCGAGGTGTGTGGGCCATCGGAACTGAAGGCCTTTTGCATCATGCCGCAGAGCATCGAGATCACCGTCATCGGGTTGCGCAGGTCGTGGGAAACCACCGCCACCAGTTCATCCCGGGCGCGCACCGCCTGTTGTTCACGCAGCACCTGGCGGGCCAGGTCATTTTCCAGGGCCGAGCGGCGCAGGTCGTTGGCGGCGAAGCGGTCACCGTGGCTCCATTTGGTGGAAATGCCGGCCATCTCCACCTTCCAGATTTCAAACGAGGTGCGTGGGCGAAGGTGCAGGCCCGCGTCGGTGCTTTCCAGGTCCAGGGGTTTGTTCGGGTCGCCGCTCCAGTTGATGTTTTCCTTCACTTCGGGACGAAACCACAACACGCCGTTGTCCACCGGCTTGGGCAAGCTCATGGCCAGCACGCCACTGGCTACGTGCTGGTATTCAGCCGCCGGCGGGTAAACCGAGGCCAGGTTATGGCTGGCAAACACCGGCTGCCCGGTCTCTTGCAGCCACTTGTGCAGGGCGCGAATCTGCGCAGGTTCCGGGCAATTGCCGTAACGGTGCAGTTGCTTGTCTTCGATGATCGCCACACCGCCTGCGAGGGTCAGGTCCATCAGCAATTGCGGACGCTGCGCCAGGCCATCGAAGACGTTTGCGGGCGAGGCCTGCATGGCCTGGCTGAGCAAGGCCAGGGCCTCGACTTTTTCTTCGCGCTGGCGGCTTAGGTCCACGGCCTCCATGGCGCTGATCTGCAACGACAGCACCTGGCCGATAGTCTGGCACGCGGTGCGCAAATCATTGGGCACCAGCAGCGGCTGGCGGTTGCCGCAACTGATCAGGCCCCAGAGTTTGTCGCCGGCCATCAGGGAGATGCTCATGGACGACAGCACCCCCATGTTTTTCATGTACTGGCAGTGAATCGGCGACACGCTGCGCAGGGTGGCGAAGCTCAGGTCCAGGGGCTGGCCGGTGTCCGGGCGCAACCTGGGCACCAGCGGCACTGCCTCGTAATCGGCATTGGGGATGATCCGCAGCCAATTGGTGCGGTACAGCTCCCGGGCTTGTTCGGGGATGTCAGACGCCGGGAAGAACAGGCCGTTGAACAATTCCATCGACGGGGCGGACGCTTCGGCGATCACCTGGCCGTGGCCTTCCTCTTCGAAACGATAAATCAGCACCCGGTCGTAGCCGGTCATGGCCTGGATTTCGTTGACGCTGATTTCATACAAGGCTTGAAGGGATTTCGCCGCCTGCAGGCGTTGCAGCATCTTGCCCAGGTTGCTGGTCCGGCCATTGAGTGCCCGCGGCTGGAAGTCCTTGAGCCGTGGTTCGAACTCCAGCACCAGTACATCCTGATGGCGGTGCAGCAAGCCTTCGAACTCGGCGCCGTTGAGGGTCATGTGCAGCGGTGCGGCGTCGAAAAAGCTGTTTTGCGTGACCATGGCCCGGACGGCTTCGGCATGTTCAATGCCGATCAATGTGTGCAGCGGCTGGCCCAGCAGGGATTCCGGTGAGTGGTTGAACAGTTCGGCTACGTTGGCGCTCACCTGCACGATATGCAGTTCTGGCTCGGACAGGGTCAGCAGCGCACCGTGGGGCTGGATGGCCCCCGGGAACCGGATGGGTTCGTCTGCACAGTTGGCAAGCAGCTCTTCAAAATCTTCGGGTTTCATAGCAGTACCTCCTGGCTGTCGAGCCATTGCTCAAAGCAGCTGAATGTCGAGCGAGCCGCGTTCACGGCGCGCAGTTTGGCGTGCGCATCGAGGGGCACATGGCTCAGGTAGTCGAGAAAGTCTTTCCAGCGCCGACCGGTTTCAGCGCCGTACACGTTGAGAAACGCGCCGCCGTTGTCGGCATCCAGTCCCAGGCGCTGGGCCATTTCCCGGCGCAGGATCTGCCCGCCCAGGGTGGCACCTTCCAACACATACAGCGCGCCCAGGCAGGCGGCCGGCGTGTCGAGGAGCGGTAGCGACAGGCAATGGGGAAGGGCGGCGATGGCTCGGGCGTCCAGGCCCAGGGCGTGAAGATCCGTCAGCAGGGTGGGAGTTTTGCGACGCAGCACCTGATCAAACCCCACGGGGATCAAGCCGCTGTCGTTCAGCGTCGTTTCCAGAGGGTTGTAGAACCCGTAATAGGCCTGGAGCAGGCGTTTATACCGAGTGTGATCCAGCTGCGGGGAGAAAAACGGCAAGCGCTTTTCCAGGGCGACGTGCAGTAAAGCGGTACCCGAGCGCAGGGCTTCAAGTACACGGGGCGCACCAACGTCATGGGCCTGTGAATGCATTCAGTAAACTCGAACTGGGGGCCTGCTGGCCATGTAAGGTTGCTTAATAACTGACCGCAGGAGTCGCCGTGAAGTTCGCCTTGGCTGATATCGCGATGCTATCAGTGCATGGGCGAACCCTGCACCAGGGCCGACTGCACGCAGTCGATCAGGCGCTTGGTGGTCCACGGCTTGGGCAGGAACCGCACGGTGCTGCCCAACTGCGAGGCCATTGCGGTGTTGCCCGACGTCAGCACCACCGGCAGCGTCGGCCAGCGATGGGCGACCACCTTGCTCAAGTCGTAGCCATTGAGCAGGCCGGGCATCTGGATATCGCTGACAATCAAGTCTACTGGATCACTGGCCCGTTCAAGAAAAATCATCCCTTCGTCTGCGGACGGGAACGAGGTCACCACCGCGCCGAAATCCTCCAGTACATCTACCATCAACGAGCGAATGATTTCGTCGTCTTCCAGCACCAATATCGATGGCTGAGCCATGATCCTTACTCCACCATCCGGGTTAAGTAAGGTGGAGTGGGGCGCCGTCGATTAGGTTCGATTGGATGTTTTTTTTGCGATGGGTGGTCATTTGGTTGTCTTTGAATTGCGTCAGGGCAGGGCGCTCCACCGGCGAAACCTGCTAGAAGCGTTCATCCAGCAGCGCCGGCAACGTCAGCTCCTTGACGAAACTGGCGCCGGACAGGCTCAAGACCATACGCACCACCTGCACCACGTCATGCACCGGAATCAATTGGCCCTCACCGCGCTGTTCGGCCTGGGTGCGTGAGGTGCTCAAGGAATCTTCGGTATTCAGATAACCCAGGTTCAGGCAAGTGACGCCCAGGCGCTGCTGGCGATAGCCTTCACGCAGCGCATCGGCGATGCCGCGCAAGGCGAATTTCGAGGCGCCGAACGCCACTTCGGGCCGGCCGCTCTGGGGCAGTCCCGAGGTCGAGCCTGTGAGGATGATGCGCGGCTGTGGGCTCTTCAATAACACCGGCAGCAGCCGCTTGATCAACAACAGCGGTGCGGTGATGTTGCAACTGACGATGGCTTCCAGTTGCGTGTCCTCGTCGGTGAGATAGCTGTACGCCGGATCAAACGCCCGCGCCTCCCAGATGCCCAGGTTATAGATCAGTGTGTTCAGCCCGCCTGCCGCCACCGCATGCTCGATGACGTGCGCCGCTTGGCCAGGCACGCCAAGGTCTGCTTCCACCCAGCGCACCTCGGCGCCAGTGCTGCACATCAAGGGATCAGGGCGACTGCGGGACACCCCGATCAGCGTATCCCCAACCCCGCCCAGCCCTTCCATCAAGGCCCTGCCCAATCCTTTGCTTGCACCGACCACCATGGTTTTCATCGCTTGTCTCCTGAACCGCTGTGCCGAGAGGAGCGGGCATGCAAGCAAAGTGGTGGGGTGATATCAATTGAGTGGCTGTTTCCAGATTTTAATCTCAGGTGCTTCAACGATCCCGGGTTGCCTCATGCTGACTGTTATTCGACTTGCCGCTGCACCCGACGCAGTGTGTTTACCTGCAATAGAGCGCAGTGCGGCCCAGTCCTTTCGTGCGATCGAATCCTTGAGCTGGCTGGCCGATGCCGAGGTCATGAGTGTTGAACGTCATCTGCAGTTGATCGCGTGGGGTACGTGTTGGGTGGCGGTGGATGCTGCTGGCCAGGTCCAGGGTTTTCTCAGTGCACAGATGTTTGATGACGACCTGCACATCCATGAACTGTCGGTGGCGCAGGTTATGCAGGGCCGTGGCGCAGGGCGGCAATTGCTTGAGGCCGTGATGAATGAGGCTCGCTCGCGCCGGTTGCGGGCAGTCACCTTGACCACATTTTGCGACGTGCCCTGGAACAGCCCGTTTTATCAGCGGCTGGGATTTGAGCAAGCACATTCGCTGGCGCCGGATCATCGTTTGGCAGAGGCTCTGCGCGAGGAGTATCGTCACGGTTTTGCGCCGGGCAGTCGCTGTGCCATGTCATGGCAGG
>NZ_CP080030.1:1173065-1173377 GCF_019382755.1 Pseudomonas sp. Colony2
GATGCCCAAGCCGGTGGAAAGTTATTCAGCAAAACCTGCGGCGGTTGCCATAGCGTCGGCGAAAATGCCCGGGGCGGTTTCGGGCCGCAGCTCAACGGCATCATTGGCCGCCCGGCCGGCACGACCACTGATTACCAGTATTCAGATGCGATGAAGAATTCAGGCGTGGTCTGGACGCGGGACAAGCTGGCCGCCTACATCGAGGCACCGAAAAAGGTCGTGAGCGGCACCCGGATGATTTTCTGGGGGATCAGCGACCAGGAGAAGATCGATAACCTGCTGGCGTACCTTGCGACGTTCCAGGCGCAGTAA
>NZ_CP080030.1:1173847-1187184 GCF_019382755.1 Pseudomonas sp. Colony2
GGATTGACGGCACGCGTCCCGATAATGCCTCGGGGCCTTTCCTGTCACTCGCTTGAAGGCGTTGCTGAACGCACTTTCAGAACCGTACCCCAACGACTGCGCTAACACACCCACTGACAGATTCCCCTCGCGCAACGCTCGTTGCGCAAGGCGCATGCGCCACTCGGTCAGGTACGCCAACGGTGGTACCCCGGCAACGCTGTTGAAGTAGTGCGAAAAGGTGGTGCGCGACATCGCAGCCGCCGTAGCCAGGTCTTCCAGTGTCCAGGCACGCCCCGGCTCGCTGTGTATCAAGCGCAGCGCGGGGGCCAGGCGCTTGTCGCTGACCGTGCGCAGCCAGCCTTCGGGTAATACGCCCGAGGTCTCGACATAGGCCCGCAGGATCTGGATAAACATCAACTGCGCCAGTTGCGCCGACGCCAAGCTTGCCCCGAGCAAATTGGCTTGCCCCTCATGTGCCAACTGGCCGAGTAGCCATTGCACGATTGTCGCTTGCGGCGACGTGGCTCGCACGTGGATCAGGGGCGGCAGCGCGTTGGCCAGCAGGCCGCCACTCTCCGGGTCCAGTTGCACGTAGCCGCCGATTTGCACACAGCCCTGGCCGTCACCGATTTGCGGGAAGCGGCCGGCGTCAGCGAATAATTGCCGCGCTTCCAAAGGCGCGACCGACACATCGCCTGCAAGCACAAACGAGCGTTGCGCACACAGCAGGAACACATCGCCCGCCTCAATCAACACCGGCGCCAGTTCGCCATCCATCCACAACCAGCACTGCCCCTTCACCACCCCGAAAAACTTGATCTTGTCCGGCGCGGGAAAACGCAGGGCCCAGGCGCCGCCCGCGCTGAAGCCGCCGGTCATCACCGATTGGGCATTCACGAACGTGAGAATCTCGGAAAACGGGTCGCTGGGCATATTCGTACTTTTACGCATGTAAACGGGATGTTCGAGTATTCAGAGTACGGCTTTCGAGGGGTAGCGTGTTAACCACACGTCCAATGGAGACTCTGTCATGCCCACAGTACAAAAACCGATCCACAGCGGCTATGGAGCAGCAACCACCGCCGCCGAAGTCATCCGGGGCGTCGATCTCTCGGGCAAGGTGGCGATTGTCACGGGCGGCTACTCCGGCATTGGCCTGGTCACCGCCCGTACCCTGGCTGCCGCGGGCGCCCGCGTGATCATCCCGGCCCGTGACCTGGCCAAGGCACGCGCCGCACTCAAACCTTACCCACAGCTGCAACTTGAACCCCTGGACTTGATGGACGCCCAGTCCATCGAACAGTTTGCCGAGCGCTTTCTGGCGACAGGCTGCCCGCTGCACCTGCTGATCAATAACGCGGGCATCATGGCGCCGCCGTTGAGCCGCAATGCCCAGGGCTACGAATCTCAGTTTGCGACCAACCATCTCGGGCATTTCCTACTTACCCAGCGCCTGTGGCCGGCCTTGCAGCGCGCCGAAGGTGCACGGGTGGTGACGCTGTCCTCACGGGGGCATGTGCACGGCGCCGTCGACTTTGACGACTGGAATTTCGAGCGCCAGGCCTACGATCCATGGAGGGCCTACGGTCAGTCCAAGACTGCCAATGCGCTGTTCGCCGTGCATCTGGATACGCTCGGTGCGGCGAGTGGGGTAAGGGCTTTTGCGGTGCATCCCGGTGGAATCATTACCGATCTGGTGCGGCACATGAAGCCTGAAGTCTTGCAGGCATCAGGCTATGTCGACGAGCACGGGAAACCGGTGATCGACCCTGAGCGGAACATGAAAACCCCGGAGCAAGGCGCGGCCACCAGTGTGTGGTGCGCGGTGAGTGGGCAGTTGGCGGGAATGGGCGGGGTCTATTGCGAGAACTGTGATGTGGCGGCGGCAGTGAGTGCGGAATCGGAAGAGCAGTTGGGTGTCAGGCCGTGGGCGGTGGATACCGGGTTGGCGCAGCGGCTGTGGATACTTAGCGAGCAGCTTGTCGCAGGGCGATAGGCCGCAGTGTGGGGTCAGCTCACTGACCCCATCGGCCCATCAAGAACCCTGTGGTGTCTCCCCGCGCGCCAAACGCGCATTGATATCGTCGATCACCGCCGGCAGTTCGACGATGGTGTCGATCAGGTAATGCGGCCGCGAGCCCTCGAACATCTGTGTAATGCGCGCACGCTCCAGCGCCAGCTCAGCAGCAGGCAGCGCCTGGTATTGCTCGTAGGTCAAACCCAGTGCGTTGCCGGAACAGGTCAGCGCCACCGTCCACATGCCGGCGCTACGGCCTTCCAGGATCCCCGGCCAGGTGTCGTCGACCTTTACGCACGCGGCCACATCGCTGACTCCCAAGGCAATCACGTTGGCCAGTGCCTGCGCCGGATGCGGGCGCCCGTTGGGCACTTCGTCGGTCGCCACCACATGGTCGGCGACGTAGCCGTTCTGTCGCGCCAGTTCGACCACCTTGGCCATCACCACCGCCGGGTACCCGGAGCAGGAACCAATCTTCAAGCCCTGCCCGCGCAGGGTGTTGATCGCCTCAAGGGCGCCGGGAATGACCGCCGAATGCAGCGCGATTTTCTCGATCTGCAACGGCATGAAGCGCTCATACAGTGCGGTGACATCCTCGTCAGTCGGCAAGCGATCAAATACCGCCCGATAACGCTCGGCAATCTGTGGCAGGTTGCACAAGGTGCGGATGTGATCCCACTTGCCCATGCCCATCGGGCCGCGGGCTTCCTCCAGGGAAACGGCGACGCCGAACTCACCGAACGCCTCGACAAAAATCTGCGTGGGGGCGAAGGAACCGAAGTCGACGACGGTGCCGGCCCAGTCCAGGACCACGGCTTGCAGCTTGGAAGGTTGTTGGTAGTGCATGGCAAGTCTCCATTTTCAGGTGTGAGCAGGCCGTCCCTCTCTCAAAGAAGAGGTAAGCGCCTGGTGAGGGTTTAAACGGTCAAGACGATCAGGTGGCCGGGATTGGGCTGGCCTCGAATAGCTCGGCGATCATCGGTCGGTTGCGGCGGATGCCCAGGCAACACAAGTGGTAGTCGATGAAAAACGGATGGTCGACGAAGGTGATCGGCGTGGTGCCCGGGGTTTCGGCGTATTCCACGGCAGACACAAAGCCGATGCCGATGCCCTTGGTGATCGCGTGCACAATGGCTTCGCGACTGTTCAGCTGCATCACGCAGTTCACGGCGATGCCCTGGCGCTTGCAGCTTTCTTCCACCAGTTGCCGGGTGCGTGAGCTTTTCTCGCGCATCACCCACTTTTCGCGGCTGATCTGTTCCACGTGCACCTCTTTCTGCCGGGCCCACGGGTGGTCATCGCGCACCACCGCAATAATCGGATAGCGCCGGTACAGCTGGGTATCAAAGCGCTGGTCGAACTCCGAAAGGGCCAGGATCGCCACGTCGATATCGAAGTTGAAGAGCCGGTCCAGGGTTTCCTTTTCCGGGGAAAACGAGGTTTCCAGTTCGATGTCCGGGTGGCGCTGCATCAGCTCGTAGGTCAGGTTCATCGCGATCGGCGGCGACACCGCGCCCAGGCGCAGCAGCCCGGTCTTGCGCTGCTTGAAACTCTGCAACAGTTGCATGGCTTCATCCTCCTGGCCGAACAGCCCCTGGGTGATCCCGTAAAGGGCGTGCCCGGCGGCACTCATCTCGATAAACCGCCCGCGACGGTGGAACAGCTCCACCGAGAACTGCTTCTCCAGCCCGTTGACCTGCTCGCTGACCGTCGGCTGGCCGACGCTCAGGTATTCGGCGGCGAGGGTGAAACTGCCGGTCTTCGCCACCGCATGAAACGAGCGCAGCCACTTGTGGTACTGGTACATAACGAGTCCTGTTCCTGAGGTCCGCCGGGCCGGTCATTAACGTCGGATAAACAACGCCACCGCTGCGCTGCACAGGCAGGCCGAGGTCACGACGATGAAGATCAGCGAGGTATTGCCGGTACTGTCGAGCATACTGCCGATCAGCGGTTCCGCCAGGCCGGCGAACAGATAGGATGAGAAATTCATCACGCCCGTGGCCGTACCCGCACGCTTGGCGCCGACCAGGTCCGGGCACAGCGCCCAGAAACTCGACGCCGGGCCATACACGAAGAACCCGCAGAGGAACAACGCTACCAGGCCGATTGCGCTGTGGGGCGGCAAACTCCACATCCACAGGCTGGTGGCGGCGCCGAGGAACATGTAGAGCATGATCGCCAGGTAGCGTTTGGAGCCGAACAGCTTGTCCGAGACCCAGCCGTTGCTCAGGGCGCCGATGGCCATGCCCACCGGCAGGGCCACGGTGATCCACTTGGGGTCGATCATGCTGTCGCCGCTTTTCCAGTTGGCCCCGAGGAAGTGCACCGGCACCCAGACGATCAGGCCGTAGCGGGCGGCGTTCTGGAAACCCAGGGAGATCGCGGCGATGATCAGCCGCGGATTTTTCAGCACCGCCTTGTAGCGCTGCGCCGAGGATTCGACTTCGCCGTGGGCCACTTCATGATTCTTGTCTTCGGCATTCGCCACGCCGGTATCGGCCAGGGGCTCGAAGCCCATGTCTTGAGGCCGCTCGCGGGCCACCAGGTAGAAAATGATGCCGCCCGCCAACATCAACAGCACCGGCAGGCGGAAGATCCAGCGCCATTCCAGTTGGAACACTTCCAGCACCACGATGGAGGTGACGTACGACAGGACCGAGGCGCACCCGGCGGCGAACACATAAAAGCCATACACCTTGCCGCGCTCGCCGGCGCTCCACCAATTGGAAATCAACCGGCTGCCGGGTGCCCAGCCGAGGGCCTGGAAGTAACCGTTGATGCCCCACGGCAGGATCAGCCCGGCAAAGCCGCTGGCGAAACTGGTGACCCAGTTGGCCGCGCAGGACAGCACCGCGCCCAGGGTCATGATGCGGCGGCCGCCGAACTTGTCGGCGAGGTTGCCGTTGATCGCCTGGCCAATCGCGTAGGCCCAAAGCATCGCCGCGGAGGCCCAGCCGAGGGTTTCCTTGGTCAGGCCGAACTCGGCCTGGATCCCGGGGATGGCAAAGCCGAAGGTCTGGCGGCCGGTGTAGAAAAACAGATAACAAAACATCGCCGCCAGCAGCATGCGCCACTGGGCTACGCGAAACGATGAGGTACGGACGGCAGGAACAGGCAGCACGTGTGCACGATTCATGATGTTTTCCTTATTGTTATTCGCCCCGGCGACCGCAGCCGCTGGGGGGCACTCTTGATAGGTGCAACAGGAAACGACCGAATTACGGTGAGTCTAGGCCGCTTGCGCGCCGATGAAATTCTTGCCGCGTGCGCCTTGCAGGGCGAAGCGGATCATCGCCTCGGCCTCGGTGGCATTCACGCCGTAGTCGGCAAATTCGGTCTTCACGTCCAGGCTGTGGAGGAAGTCGCGCAACTGCGCCTGGGCCTGCTGCAGGTCGGTGCCGAATACCCGTTGCAGAGTGCGGTCCCGCGCGGTGTCGTGCCCCCATGCCAGGCCCAGTACCAGCGGCAAAGTGAAGGAACAGGCGATGCCATGGGGCAGGCCGTGGTGCAGAGTCATCTCATAAGAGATGGAGTGGGCGAGGGCGGTCTTGGTGTTGGAAAAAGCCAGGCCGGCTTTCAGCGCCGCCAAGGCCATGCGCGAGCGCAATTCCTGGTTGCCGAGGTCACGCCGCAAGCGCGGCAGGCATTCCAGGATGTCTTCGATGGCGGAGATGGCGAAGGTGTCCGAGACCGGGTTGGCGTTGACGTTCCAGATCGATTCCAGCGCATGGGACAAGGCATCCAGCCCGGTGGACACCGTGACCCCGGCCGGCACCGTCAGCATCAACTGCGGGTCGATGATCGCCACTGTCGGCCAGGTGCAGTCCAGGTGCAGCGAATACTTCTTGAGGCTGGCGGAGTCCCAGATCGTCGCCCATGGCGTGACTTCGCTGCCGGTGCCGGCGGTGGTCGGTGCGGCAATCAACAGCTTGTGGCGGGCCGGCGCGAAAGGTTTACCGGTGGCCAGCAACGCCAGCAGCTCGTCGAAATCCCCGGAATCTGTGCCGACGATCAAGGCCTTTGCCGTATCAATTGCACTGCCACCGCCGACGGCGACCACCACCTGGCAGTCACCGGCCTGCAGCCAGAAACGCTCGTAGGTGTCGCGCAGTTGGGCCACGTCAGGGTTGGGCTGTAGGTCTTCAATGACGTACACCAGGCGCTCACCCAGCAGGTCCTGGATGCGGTCTACCAAACCGAGCCCGCGGGCTTCGGGAAAGGTCACGAGGGCGACGGTCTGGCCTTCGGTAAGAGCGGCGAGTTCTTGCAGGCAGCCCCAGCCGAAGCGGGTGTCTACCGGGTTGTGGAAGCGGGCAGTCATGGCGGGTTCCTGGTTTTTGTTATTGGAAGTGCCGCCATAGTCGGGGAGGGTGAGGTGGACCTCAAATCGATAGATTGTGGGGATGGATTGGCTGGGCCGATAGTACAGCCCAACCGTCAGGTGACTTCAGCGCACGTTCCGGAACAACATCAATCGCGCACTCTCATGCAGGCCACGGGTCAGCCCCTGCAACCGCTCAAACTCCTCGGGATACTGCTGAGCCACATTGTCCCTCGGCGTTTGCGACGCCAGGTCATGCAGGGTCGGCGAGCTGCCGTCGTGCTCCATTTGCAGCAGGAAGTCCTTGGTCACGCCGCCGATCAGCGGGAACGTGCCCTCGCGCAATACCAGCGGCACCACGCGCTCGCCTTCCGGCGCAGGTTGCTGGATATCCCGGCCCATCGCGCCATTGCGGAACGGTATGCCCGCCATGCCGGCCACGGTCGGCAGCAGGTCCGCCAGGCCGACGGCTTCTTCGATCACCCGGGGTTGCAGGCCGGGCGCGTGGATCATCATCGGCACGTTGTTGCTTTCCAGCCCAAGCTGCTCGAATGCCGGCGCCATGTGCGGAATCTGGCTGATTCGGGTGTTGTGGTCGCCGAAAAACACGAAGATGGTGTTGTCGTAGTAACCGCCAGCCTTGGCGATTTCCATCAGGCGGCCGATGTTGAAGTCCAGCAGGCGCACGGCGTTGTACTGCTCGACGCTGCGGCTGCCTGCGGCCTGGACTTGTTCCACGGTGAGGTCATGCACCTTGAAGCCATCGTTGGTCTTGGGGATGGTGAACGGGCGGTGATTGCCGGAGGTTTGCAGGTAGGCGAAGAACGGTTGGTCCTTGGGGATGGCCCGCAGCAGTTCGTCGCCTTCCTTGAACAGGTCCAGATCCGAAACGCCCCACACGTCCACCCGTGGCGAGCGCCAGTGGCTTTCGTCATACAGCTTCACGCCGTCGATGCTCTGGCGGATCAAGGCGTTGATATTCGCCCAGCCGGCATTGCCGCCGATCATGTAGAGCTTCTGGTAGTCCTCGAACGCATTGATCAAGGTGTGTTGCCGGGTGATCAGCGGGTTGCGGGTCGCCGTCTCCTGGCGGGTAACGTCGGGCACGCCGGTGATGCTCGCCCACACGGTTTTGGCGGTGCCGGTGACGGGCACGTAGAAGTGTTTGAAGAACCAGCTTTCCTTCGCCAGCTTGTCGAGGTTCGGCGTGGGGTTCAGCGGGTTGCCATAGGCGCCCACGGCGCTGGTGCCGAGGGACTCGAGCATCACGAAGATCACGTTCGGCGGGCGCTCGCCCTTGAGCTGATAAGGCTGCACGGCTTGTTCACGGGCGAAGTTCAACTGCTCGGGGTCGGGCTGGCTGACCCCCAGATAATTCGCGACTTGCGGGTAATGCTCTCGTACCCGCGCCTCATCGAATTGCGACTGGCCGACCTTGAGGGTGTCGTACAGAAACAGCACCGGGTTGAGGCCCACGGCGGCGATCTGGTTGTTGCCGGAAAAGAACGCGTCGCTCCAGCGCAGAGGCACCGGGTTTTCGATATTGAGGTTGGCGACGCGGCCGAGCAGGGCCAGCAATACCGCGATCACGCCGACGGTGGCCACGGATGCGATGGCCAGCTTGCCAATGGGTTTGCGTTCGCCATCCAGGGTGATGCGTTCAAGGCGAACCAGGGCGTAGGTCCACAGGCCGACGGCGGCAAGCCAGCTCAAGGTTATCCACAGCACCGGGTAGGTTTCCCACACCATCTGTTGTGAAATCTGCGCGTCTTCCAGGTAACGCAGCACCGTAGCGTTGATGCGCACACCGAGGTAGGCGTAGTGGCCGAAGTCGATGATGTACACCAGCCCGACGATGGCCAGCGCCAGCAGCAGATAACCCCGTGCCAGCCAGCGCAGGGCGGGGACAGTCACCAGGTTCCAGCGTGGCAGCCAGGCGAGCAGTGCCAGGGGCAACAGGATCAGCACCGCCAGGCGCAGGTCGAAACGCAGGCCGATGCCCACGGTTTCCAGCAGTGCGGGCTCCCTCAGGCCGACCCCGGAAAATCCCCATACAAACACCAGCCGCAGTGCCGCCAGCAACGCAAATACCAAACCGATCGCGCCCACGCCGTAGCGCAGGCGGCGCGAGTGCAACCATCCCATCATTGACCTCTGTGCAATTTTAAAAGAGGGCGCCAGGCAGCCATCGCCAGCATCCACAACCCGGCCACCAGGCAGTAGCCCGTCAGCAGTGGGTCGATCAGATAGTCCCAGTAGTTTTCCGAGGCCTTGAGCCGCAGCGCGAACGCCAGGGTGCCCGCCGCGAGCATCCACACCGCCAGCGTATTACGCAGCCAGAGCATCAACAGTGCTGCCGCGCCTATCAGCACGATCATCGGCCGAGGGTTGAAACCCCAGCGGTAGGGGTCGAAATACGTCAGGCCCATCGTCGCCGGGTACAGCACCAGGCTCAGGGCGCCAAACAGCAACAGCACCTGGAACTTCTGCGGGCGCTGGAGCGGCTGCACCACGCCCAACCGGCACAGGCTGACCCACACCAACAACACCAGGGTGCTGATGGCCAGGTCATCGGTGAAGCTGCGCACATACGCCGCCAACGGCAGTTCGTTGACCGGGATAAAACTCACCACCACCAACACCGGCAGCAGCCAGGGGCGCCAGGGTGTTGTGACGCGCAACAGGCTGAGCAGCACAAAACCCAACAGCACAAAACTCAAATGCGCTTGCCATACAGAAACCATCACAGGCGCTCCGACAGCCAGGCTTCGTTGAAGCTGACATGTTTGATAAAGGTGTTATTCCACGAGTACACCAAGTGGTACATGCCGTCCGGGCTGCGGCTGAAGTACGGGTACTCGTATTCGAAATCGCAGCCACGGGGCTTGCACACCCGGTAGTCCAGGTTGCTGAGAAAGCGTTGTTCCAGCGGCAGGCGCAGGGCGCCGCTGGAGGCGCGGAAGCCTTCGCCGATGATTTCCTTGTAGGCCTCGGGGGAGAACGGTTGGCCCAAGGGGTCGGGGGATTGATCCAGTTCCACCACGGTGCGCCACTGATTGAGCTTGGCATCGGTGCCGTACAGGCTGAGCTTGAAGCGGCCGTCCTGCAGGTCGTTGAGGGCTACCAGCAAACCGTCGCCTTCAGTGCTGACGGCTGCCAGCGAGGAATTGGGATTGGACGGTTCCAATGGGTAAGGCTCGCTCCAGGTTTGGCCGGCGTCTTCGGTGCGGCTGGCGAGGACTCGGTGATGGGTTTCGCCGGCGTAACGCAGCATGGCGATGGCGCGTTGGCCGTCCTGCGGGACGATGGTCGGCTGCAGCGAGTTCTTCCCACGGCTGATACGGAATTTGTCGACCACCGCACCGTCGGGGCTCAAGTACAGGTACTCGGCGAATTTGCCCATGAACTCGTGGTACACCGGCAGGCCGATGGAACCGTCAGCGTGGAATACCGGTGCGGCGCGCACCAGCGTGCTGATATTGAAGAAAGGCGAGGTGATCAGTTGCCGAGGGGCCGACCAGTTCGTCCCCAGGTCATCCGAGACCATCACGTTGATCGCGCTGGTGGCCCAGCCGCCTACCGACACCGAAACGTAGAACATCCACAGGCGATTGTCCGGTGCCAGGGCGATCACCGGGTTGCCCAGTTTACGGATGTAGCGGTGCGTGCCGTCGCGGGTGCTTTCACGGGTGGCCAATACTTGCTCCGGGCCCCACTCGGCGCTTTTCGCGTCAAAGCGCGCGGTGCGCACCTGCACATCGGCGGCGCCCTCGCGGGACCCGGCAAACCACACGGCCATCAGGTCGCCGCCGGGCAGGGCGGTGACCGAGGAGGAATGCACAAAGTCATTGAGCTGCGAGGAGACAAAGCGGCTGCTGTATTGCGGGGCGGCCTCTGTTGGCGAGCTGTCCTTGGGGCCTTGGGCAAACGGCGCCAATACGTGGGGCGGATGACTTTGCCAGGCAGCGAAAAACACCACCAGCAGACTGCAGATCATTAAAAGCGGGCGCATAGAGAACCTGTCGGGAAAAAGGATTACTGCGCACGGTCATCCGGCAGGCGCCTCCTGCGGCCGGTGAGCATGGATAACGGCAGGTTGTCCCGCACCTGGATACTTTCAAACAACGCCGCCAGCACATGCACGCCTACCAGGCCGGCCAGTACATTGGCGGCAGTTTCGTGCAACAGCAGCGGCCAATCGGCGCCCCACAGGGCGTCGACTTCCTGCATCAAAAAGCCACTGGCACCGATAGCCAGCAGCGCCAGCAACATCAGAATCATCACCAGCGCGCCAATGGGCGAATGGCCCAGGCGGTGCTGCGGCCGGCGGTTGAGCAGTGAACGCACATGGCCCATGAGCCGTTCCGGCGTTGGCCAGAAGTCCGCCCAGCGCGCGCTGCGCGGACCGACAAATCCCCACACCAACCGCACCAGCAACCAGGCCATGGCGTAATAGCCCAGCCATACGTGCCAGTCGTCGCCTGCTTCGTTGAAGAAGTAATTGGCCACAAAGACGCCGGCGATGGAGAGGTGAAACACCCTCACCACCGGGTCCCAGAGGCGCAGGGAGGTTGCTGGCATCAGCCCTTGATCTCTGTCTTCACGGCCTTGCCGGTGACTGGATCGTGGTAGATCTCGACCTTGCGCTTGTCCTTGTCAAAGCCATAGATCTCGTAGCAGTTGCCGTCAGTAACCTTGAACTTGCTGATCTCGTAGCCCTGGGCCTTGAGTTGCTCCTGAAAGGCCTTCTGGTCCTGCCATTGCGAGCGCTCGGCAGTGGTGCATTGCGGGCCGGCGAAGGCCATGGGGCTGGCGATAATCAGCGACAGCAAGAGAATTTTGCGCATGGAAGCACTCTCAGCAGATGTGGGAGATTTCACTGTGCAAAACCAACCTTAGCGAAAGCTTAGTTGGCAACGGCCCGTAACATCTTTCCCGAAATAGCCTCGACGGTTACACGGCATCATGCCGCCGGTTACTCCAGAGAATCAGTTATGCGCCTGCTCCTTGTCGAAGATGATCGTGCCCTTGGCCAAGGGATCCGCGTGGCCCTGGGCGCCGAAGGCTACACCCTGGACTGGTTGCAGGATGGCGTCAGCGCCTTGCACGCGTTGCGCACCGAAAGCTTCGACCTGCTGCTGCTCGACCTCGGCCTGCCGCGCCTTGACGGCCTCACACTCCTGCAAACCCTGCGCGCCGAGCAATACGACCTGCCGGTGCTGATCCTTACCGCCCGCGACGGCACCGCCGAGCGCATCGCCGGCCTGGACGCCGGCGCCGACGACTACCTGGTCAAACCCTTCGACGTCGAAGAGTTCAAGGCCCGTGTGCGCGCCCTGTTGCGCCGCAGCCAGGGCCGCGCGCAACCATTGCTGGAACATGCGGGCGTGAGCCTGGACCCGGTGACCCAACAGGTCAGTTATCAAGGCGAGGACGTTGTGGTCACGCCGATGGAATACCAACTGCTGCACCAACTGATGGTGCGCCCCGGCAAAGTCGTCACCCGCGAGCGGTTGTCCCGCGCGCTGTACGGCTGGCAGGACCGCGTCGAAAGCAACACCCTCGAAGTCCTTATCCACAACCTGCGCAAAAAACTCTCCACCGAACTGATCCGCACCGTGCGTGGCGTGGGCTACATGGTGGAACTCAAACCATGAATTCGGTCCGCGCGCGCATCCTCATTCCGGTACTGGTGCTGATCCTGCTGGGTGATGGCCTGATCAGTTGGCTCGTGCTGCGGGACAGCCACCACGAAATCGAAGAAGTCTACGACGCCCAACTCGCCCAAAGCGCCCGTTTGCTGCAAGGCGTACTGCGCCAGCGCGATCCCGGCGATGCCGACTGGGACCGCCTCTACCAGGCTTTCGATCAAGCCATGAGCCGTGTCGGCGAAGACGGCGCCGCGCACCCCTACGAAACCCGCCTGACCTTCCAGGTATGGCGCGCCGACGGTCAACTGCTGGTGCGCTCCACCGGCGCGCCGATCCTCAACGCACCGCCCACCACCCTCGGGCCTCACGACCTGATGGAAAACGGCAATGACTGGTGCGCGTTCATGCTCGCCGACATGCAACAAGGCCTGCTGATCTGGGTGGGCGAGCGCGACGACATTCGCCAGGACGTGATCCAGCGCATCATCCGCCACACCCTCTGGCCCATCCTGATTGGCGTGCCGCTGCTGGCGTTGTTGATCTGGCTGACCATCGGCTGGGGCCTCAAGCCCCTGCGCGCCATGGCCCAGGCCATTCGCGGGCGGGACAGCAATACGTTGCGACCGCTGCAACTTGAACCGTTGCCGGCGGACCTGGAACCGATGCAAACCGCGCTGAACCGCCTGCTGGTGCAGGTGGATGACCTGCTGGAGCGGGAGCGTCGGTTTATCGCGGACGCGGCGCATGAACTGCGCACGCCGTTGGCGATATTGCGCATTCACGCGCAGAACGCCCAGAGCGCGGAAACCGAGGAGCAGCGGCGAGAGGCGTTGGACTTCCTGGTGAATGGCGTGGACCGGGCGACGCGTATTGGCAGCCAACTGCTGACCATGGCGCGCATCGAGCCGCAGTTGAACAACACCGTACGAGTGCGTGTGCCGTTGACGGAGTTGGTGCGCGAAGAACTTGCGGAACTGACGCCCCTGGCGATGGAGAAAGGCGTTGAGTTGGTGCTGGAAGGGGATGAGGAATGCTGGATTGAAACGGACCCCGTGGCGTTGGCGATTGCGCTGCAGAACCTGGTGACCAATGCGCTGAATTTCTCGCCGGCGGGGAGTGAGGTGAGGGTGGTGGTGCGGGAGGAGGATTCGGGCGTGGTGCAGCTGTGTGTGGAGGATGCGGGGCCGGGGATTGATGAAGGGGAGATTGGGCGGTTGTTCGAGCGGTTTTATAGTCGTGGGAATGCGAATGGGGCGGGGTTGGGGTTGGCGATTGTGCAGATGATCGTGGGGAAGATCGGGGGGCGGTTGGAGTTGTATAACCGGGAGGTGGGTGGGTTGTGTGCGCGGTTGAGTTTTAGCGC
>NZ_CP080030.1:1188246-1200028 GCF_019382755.1 Pseudomonas sp. Colony2
CGTTAACCACCACATACAGCGGCCGAACCCCCGACTCCACCGGAAACACCAGAATAAAATCCCGATACTCCGGCGGATAAATCGGATTCACCAGAATCTGCTTTGCAGCCTCCGTCGGCGGATAAATCCACATCACCGGCGCTTGTGGTGCAGCCTCCAATGCCGGTATGCCAAGGGTGTCGCCAGGATCAATGGCCGGCGTCCAAATCAGCTCCACACCCTCGCCAAGATCCGCCACGAACTGACTGTCACGACTCTGAAACTGCACCACATCGATCATCTGCCAGTCGGTATTTTTACCGGTGTAAAACCCATATCCCTTCAGCGTCCCATCGGCGCGTTGCTCGATATGCAACCGCATCCGCGAACGGGCTTTTTGCAGGTGACGAAGCTGCTCTTCGCTATAGAGCGCACTGTCGCCAAGCTCCGACGGCCAGGCCAGCGCCACCAGCCCTGCAAGCAAACCCCCAGCGGCGGCACCGACCGCCGCAGCCGCGGACTCCAACGCGGATGTACGCAGCACAAGCTGGCCAAGCCCAACGGGTAGGGCACTACCGCTGATTTTCCTGAGGGATACGCCGCCTTGGCTGTCCACTTCCCGTCCGCCTAACAGCGTGAAGTGGCCGTAATCCTTGATCAGCTCAAGCGGCACATAACCGGTGGGGTTGTTGTAGCTGATGATCCCGTCGGGCAGTTGGCACGACTTGGCGAATACATGGCCTGGAATTCTCGCGGGTTCAGGCGTGGGCGCGGGAGGGGCTTCATACAAATCAATGAACGGTGAATACGGAATCTGCTTAGGCTGCGGCGTCAGGATTCGCCGCTTCAGCTGCTCTTCTTCGGTAATTGGATACGCGCGCTCTGTCATGGCTGCTCACTTCCCTGTGCAAGGAAGCGAGCCTATGAGAGCGGAGAAGAACCTGAAATTCTCGTTGTTCGATGGGAGGTGTGGGAAAAGTCACTTTAGCAATCGCTACATTGATTCAAGCACGTTTACTCTGCCTGAGAGCGCTGTATCTGCGCGCCCAACTGCGCGGCTTTATTACGTAACCCGTCCAACCGGTCGTTCAACTCCTTGTATCCAGGCTTCCAGAAAAAAACGCCGCCTTCGCTGCTTTGTCCAAGAACGAGGTCATTGAACGAGCCCATTCCGCCGTATGCAGAGCGCAAATAGGTGATTCCGGAGTAATCGGATGCTTGCAATAAGGTTTTGGCCTTACGCATCCATCGGCTCCAGTGATTGTCCCCATCACTTTCCAGCAGGATGGCAAGTTCCTCAAGCACATCGATTAGCTCTGCGGTTTTTGGGCCCATAGTGGGAAATCCTTAAAAGCGGAGTTTTCGTAACGGTTCAAAGCACATGCCTGGAAATCACCCTCGATATCTCAACAATCGACGTCTTCCCCGTGAACTCAAACTTCACTTTCCCCACCGCCGAAAAGTAAATCTCCAGCTCCGAATCCAGATCGAACGTCCCGGAGGTTTCCACCGAATACGCGACGATGTTTTTGTACGGCAGGGACGTGAAGTCTTTTTTGCTGCCGGTAATCCCTTGCACGTTCACGGCGATGATGCGCTTGGTGGTGAACACCACCCCATCGCGCATGGCCTTATAGGAATCGATGACCTGCTCATCATCCAGCAGCAATGACGAAACGCGCTCGGCGTATTCGTTGTTCTGCTTGAGCTTGAAGAAGCCTTTGTTGTTGAAGTCGATCATGTGCCTTTCCTTGGGTGAGTGGTGCAGCAGACGCCGGTACCGGTGTATGACGTTTTGCTCGCGGATCTGTATCTAACGGCGTTCCTTTTATCGACCTACCATGGCGCCAACAACCCGCCGGCCATTACAAGGTTTTACGTCGTCAAGGAGCCACACCATGCCCGAACTCTCCAGCCTGCTTGCCTACGGCCTGATCTCGCTCGGCATGGTACTGACGCCCGGCCCGAACATGATTTACCTCATTTCGCGGTCGATCTGCCAGGGGCGATTGGCCGGGCTGATTTCCCTGGGCGGCGTTGCGATGGGTTTTGTCGTCTATATGTTCTGCGCGGCATTGGGTATCACCGCGTTGGTGATGGCGGTTCCCTATGCCTACGACGCGCTGCGGCTCGGCGGGGCGCTGTATCTGGTTTACCTGGCCTGGCAGGCGGTGAAGCCGGGTGGCCGGTCGCCCTTCCAGGTGCGGGACTTGCCCAAGGACAGCCCGCGCAAGCTGTTCATGATGGGCTTTGTCACCAACCTGCTGAATCCCAAAGTGGCAGTGATGTATCTGTCGTTGCTGCCCCAGTTTATCGACCCCAACGGGCACGCCAGTGTGCTGTCGCAATCGCTGGTACTGGGCTTTACGCAGATCATGATCAGCGTGAGCGTCAACGGGCTGATCGCTCTGATGGCGGGCTCGA
The DNA here is from genome assembly GCF_019382755.1 of Pseudomonas sp. Colony2. Lineage (NCBI taxonomy): Bacteria > Pseudomonadati > Pseudomonadota > Gammaproteobacteria > Pseudomonadales > Pseudomonadaceae > Pseudomonas > Pseudomonas sp. Colony2. The sequence goes on from NZ_CP080030.1 coordinate 1,190,650, forward strand.
TCGCGGGGTTCTTCATCCGCAAACCGGTCTGGCAAACCGTACAGCGCTGGTTGATGGGCTCGGTGCTGATGGGCCTGGCTGTACGCATGGCGGTCGAAGGCAGGCGGTAAGTCGCGCATTACAGAATCGCCTTCAGGTAATCCTTGAGTGCGTTGAGCGGGGCATTGAGTTCTTCGAGTGTCGTCGCTTGGCGCGCATCCACCGCAAGCCGTTGCAGCTCGCGGCCCATCACGGTGTGTGCACCGCCCAGGGATTCGAGGGCCAATGCCAGGCACTCGTCGATCTTATGCTGGATGGCGTTGATATCGCCCTTGCGCACCAGCAAGCCAAACACTTCCCGCTCATAGCCGTCCATGACCATGTCGTCCCGCAGAATCGGGCTCGCGCCTTCGGTCTCATGCACCAGCTTGAGCGCAAAAAGCGCTACAGCTTCCAGCGTCTGTTCCATGGCCAAGGTTCCTCTTTTCTCGCGTTCGCCCGCCCATCATCACTTTCCTGCAGGCGAAAAAAAAGACCTTGAATTTCAAGGTCTTTTTTTAAGATGGTGCCCCGAGGGAGACTCGAACTCCCACTCCTTTCGAAAACGGATTTTGAATCCGCCGCGTCTACCAATTCCGCCATCAGGGCTCAATGGCGGCGAAGTATAGAGATGAGATTACCGTTGGTCAATCACGTTTCATGGTCAATTTTCACTATTTCCGCTAGACTTCCCGGCCCTGCTAGACGAACCCCATCATGCGCGTTGCTGACTTTACTTTTGAGCTCCCTGATTCGCTGATCGCTCGCCATCCTTTGGCCGAGCGTCGCGCCAGTCGACTGCTGACCCTGGACGGGGTCAGCGGTGCCCTCGCACACCGTCAATTCACTGATTTGCTTGAGCATTTACGCCCAGGCGACTTGATGGTTTTCAACAATACCCGGGTGATTCCGGCTCGCCTTTTTGGCCAGAAAGCATCCGGCGGCAAGCTGGAAATCCTGGTGGAGCGGGTGCTGGACAGCCATCGCGTGCTGGCCCATGTGCGCTCCAGCAAGTCGCCGAAACCGGGTTCGAAGATCCTTATCGATGGCGGTGGCGAAGCAGAAATGCTGGCCCGTCATGATGCGTTGTTCGAGCTTGGGTTTGCCGAGGAAGTGTTGCCGCTGCTGGAACGCGTCGGCCATATGCCGTTGCCTCCTTATATAGACCGCCCGGATGAAGACTCGGACCGCGAGCGTTATCAGACGGTGTATTCCCAGCGCCTGGGCGCGGTGGCTGCACCGACGGCGGGGCTGCATTTCGACCAGCCGCTGCTGGATGCGATTGCCGCCAAAGGCGTTGAAACGGCCTATGTGACCCTGCACGTGGGGGCCGGCACGTTTCAGCCGGTGCGTGTGGATAACATCGAAGACCACCATATGCACAGCGAGTGGCTGGAAGTCAGCCAGGACGTCGTGGATGCGGTTGAAGCGTGCAAGGCGCGCGGCGGGCGGGTGGTGGCGGTCGGTACGACCAGCGTGCGCTCGCTGGAAAGCGCGGCGCGCGATGGCGTGCTCAAGCCGTTCAGTGGCGACACAGACATCTTTATCTACCCGGGCCGGCCGTTTCATGTGGTCGATGCCCTGGTGACCAATTTCCATTTGCCGGAATCCACGCTGTTGATGCTGGTGTCGGCATTTGCCGGTTATCCCGAGACCATGGCCGCTTATCAAGCCGCCATCGATAACGGATACCGTTTTTTCAGCTACGGTGATGCGATGTTTATCACCCGTAATCCGGCGCCGCGCGGCCCAGAGGAACAATCATGAGTCGTATGTCGTTTGAATTGCTGGCCACGGATGGTAAAGCTCGCCGCGGCCGTTTGACTTTCCCTCGCGGTACCGTCGAGACCCCGGCTTTTATGCCGGTCGGTACCTACGGCACGGTAAAAGGCATGCTGCCGCGTGACATCGTCGCCACGGGCGCCGAGATCATCCTCGGCAACACCTTCCACCTGTGGCTGCGCCCGGGCACCGAAGTGATCAAGAAGCATGGCGACCTGCATGACTTCATGAAGTGGCAAGGCCCGATCCTCACTGACTCCGGTGGTTTCCAAGTGTTCAGCCTGGGCGCCATGCGCAAGATCAAGGAGGAGGGCGTGACCTTCGCCTCCCCGGTGGACGGCGCCAAAGTGTTCATGGGCCCGGAAGAGTCGATGCAGGTGCAACGTGACCTGGGCTCCGACATCGTGATGATTTTCGACGAGTGCACGCCGTACCCGGCCGATGAAGACGTCGCGCGGATTTCCATGGAACTGTCGTTGCGTTGGGCCCAGCGCTCGAAAAACGCCCATGGCGATAACACCGCTGCCCTGTTCGGTATTGTGCAGGGCGGCATGCATGAAAGCTTGCGCAAGCGCTCGCTCGAAGGCCTGGACAAGATCGGCTTCGACGGCCTGGCCATCGGCGGCCTGTCAGTGGGCGAGCCCAAGCACGAGATGATCAAGGTGCTGGATTACCTGCCGGGCCTGATGCCGGCTGACAAACCTCGTTACCTTATGGGCGTTGGCAAACCGGAGGATCTCGTAGAGGGTGTGCGCCGCGGTGTGGACATGTTCGATTGCGTGATGCCAACCCGTAATGCCCGCAATGGGCATCTGTTCATCGATACAGGCGTGCTGAAGATCCGTAACGCGTTCCATCGCCATGATGAATCGCCGCTGGATCCTACCTGTGACTGCTACACCTGCCAGAACTTCTCGCGCGCTTATCTGCACCATCTGGACAAGTGTGGGGAAATGCTGGGTAGCATGTTGAATACCATCCACAATTTGCGTCACTACCAAGTCCTGATGGCTGGTTTGCGCGAGGCTATTCAACAGGGTACATTGGCCGCCTTCGTCGATGCCTTCTATGCCAAGCGCGGGCTGCCTGTGCCGCCCTTGGACTGAGTTTTCCGACCCTAAGATTCACTATTTGCAACTGGAGTGCTAAATGAGCTTTTTTATCTCTGATGCCATGGCTGATGCCGCTGCACCGGCCGCTGCCGGTCCTATGGGCGGTGGTTTTGAGTGGATTTTCCTGGTCGGCTTCCTGGTCATCTTCTACCTGATGATCTGGCGTCCACAGGCCAAGCGCGCCAAAGAGCAGAAGAACCTGCTGGGCAGCTTGCAGAAAGGCGACGAAGTCGTGACCACTGGCGGCATCGCCGGCAAGATCACTAAAGTGTCCGACGCTTTCGTGGTTCTGGAAGTCTCCGACACCGTAGAAATGAAGTTCCAGAAGGGCGCCATCGCTGCCACGCTGCCAAAAGGCACGCTCAAAGCGATCTAAGTAACAACCTTTACCAATCGACGGGGCGCGCAAGGCGCCCCGCGTTATAAGCGGGCGGCGTGATGCTGAACAAATACCCTCTGTGGAAATACGTACTGATCCTGGCGGTGCTGGCGATCGGTTTTATTTATTCCGCTCCCAATCTCTATCCTGATGACCCGGCTATCCAGATCACTGGCGCCAGCACTGCGCTGCAGGTCAATCAGGCTGATCTGGACCGTGCGAGCAAAGCGCTCACCGACGCGGGTATCCAGGTTAAAGCGGCAAGTTTGGCTGCTGATGCGAAGGGCGGCTTGTTGCGCCTGACCAAGCAAGAAGACCAATTGCCGGCAAAAGACGTTGTGCGCAAGGTCATGGGTGATGACTACGTCGTCGCACTGAACCTGGCACAGACCACGCCAAAATGGCTGCGCGCGATCGGCGCACACCCGATGAAGCTGGGTCTGGACTTGTCCGGTGGTGTGCACTTCCTGCTGGAAGTGGACATGGATAAGGCCCTCGACGCTCGCCTGAAAGTCTACGAAGGCGATGTGAAGAGCCTGCTGCGTAAAGAGCGCCTGCGTTATCGCAGCCTGCCGCAGCTCAACGGTGCCATCCAGCTGGGCTTTGCTGACGAAGCAACCCGCGAACAGGCCCGTGCGCTGATCCGCAAGAACTTCAACGATTTCGACATTGTTCCGGCCGACCTCAATGGTCAGGCGGTACTGCGTCTGGCGATGACCCCGGCCAAGCTGGCGGAAATCCGTGAATACTCGATCAAGCAGAACTTGACCACGGTACGTAACCGCGTCAACGAGCTGGGTGTGGCCGAGCCGATCGTTCAGCGCCAGGGTGCCAACCGCATCGTGGTTGAACTGCCGGGCGTGCAGGACACCGCTGAAGCCAAGCGTATCCTGGGTAAAACAGCCAACCTGGAATTCCGCCTGGCGGCTGAGCCGGGTGCTACCCGTGCTACTGCAGAAGAGTTCGAGTTCCGTGAAGGCAATCGTCCACCTGCACTGATCGAGCGTGGCTTGATCATTACGGGTGACCAGGTGACCGACGCCAAGGCTGGTTTCGGCGAGCACGGTACGCCTGAAGTGAACATCCGCCTGGATGGCCACGGCGGCGAACTGATGAGCCGCGCAACCCGCAGCAACGTCGGTCGCAGCATGGCGGTGATCTTCATCGAGCAGCGTCCTGTCACCACCTACACCAAGCAAGTGTTCGACGGCGTCGAGAAAGACGTACCGGTACAGACCTTTAAAGAAGAGAAGAAGATCATCAGCCTGGCGACCATCCAGTCGCCGCTGGGTGCTCAATTCCGCATCACCGGCCTGAACGGCCAGGGTGAGTCATCCGAACTGGCGCTGCTGCTGCGTGCCGGTGGCCTGGCCGCCCCGATGTACTTCGCTGAAGAACGTACCATCGGCCCGAGCCTGGGTGCTGACAACATCACCAAGGGTATCGACGCTGCACTGTGGGGCATGCTGTTCGTCTCCCTGTTCATCATCGCCATCTATCGCTTCTTCGGCGTCATCGCCACCGTCGCGCTGGCGGGCAACATGGTGATGCTGCTGGCCCTGATGTCGCTGCTGGGTGCAACGCTGACCCTGCCAGGTATCGCCGGTATCGTACTCACCATGGGTATGGCGGTTGACGCCAACGTACTGATCTTCTCGCGGATTCGTGAAGAGATTGCTGCGGGCATGACCGTGCAACGGGCAATCAACGAAGGCTTCGGCCGGGCATTTACTGCAATTCTCGACTCCAACCTGACCACCCTGTTGGTCGGCGGGATTCTCTTTGCCATGGGCACCGGCCCGGTCAAAGGTTTTGCGGTGACCATGTCCCTCGGTATCTTTACCTCGATGTTCACGGCCATCATGGTGACCCGCGCAATGGTCAACCTGATCTTTGGCGGACGTGACTTCAAGAAGTTGTGGATTTAAGGGGCTGCCATGTTACGTACAATCAACTTCATGGGCGTTCGCAACGTTGCGTTCGGCTTCACCATGCTCCTTACCGTTCTGGCGTTGTTCAGCTGGTTCCATAAGGGCCTGAACTACGGTCTGGACTTCACCGGCGGTACGCTCATCGAGCTGACCTACGAGAAGCCGGCCGACGTTAGCCTGGTGCGCAACGAGCTGGTCAAGGCCGGCTATCACGAAGCCATCGTCCAGAGCTTTGGTGCAACCACTGACCTGCTGGTGCGTATGCCGGGCGAAGACCCGCAACTGGGTCACCAGGTAGCCGAGGCCTTGCAGAAGGTCGGCGGCGACAACCCGGCGTCGGTCAAGCGCGTCGAGTTCGTGGGCCCGCAGGTAGGTGAAGAACTGCGTGACCAAGGCGGCCTCGGCATGCTGATGGCGCTGGTCGGCATCATGATCTACCTGGCTTTCCGCTTTCAGTGGAAGTTCGGTGTCGGCGCCATTGTGTCGCTGATCCACGACGTGATCGTGACCGTGGGTATCCTGGCCTACTTCCAGATCACCTTCGATCTGACGGTATTGGCGGCGGTGCTGGCAATCATTGGCTACTCCCTCAACGACACCATCGTGGTATTCGACCGGGTTCGTGAGAACTTCCGGGTGCTGCGCAAGGCGACGTTGATCGAGAACATCAACATCTCCACCACCCAGACCCTGCTGCGCACCATGGCGACTTCGATCTCCACCTTGCTGGCGATTGCCGCACTGATGGTGTTCGGTGGCGACAACCTGTGGGGCTTCTCGCTGTCGCTGTTCATCGGCGTGCTGGCGGGTACCTACTCGTCGATCTACATCGCCAACGTGGTACTGATCTGGCTGAACCTCAACAGCGAAGACTTGATCCCTCCTGCCAGCACCGGCAAGGAGGTCGACGACCGCCCTTGATGGGTGATTGTTGATCTGCTGTTACAAATAAGGCGCGAGTATTGAACTCGCGCCTTTTTTTTTGCTCCAAGGCTGGGTATAGCGCGGATCGTTCGGTCCGTTTGTGATGGTCAGGAGGTTCACGTGAACAAGTCGTTACTGGTTGGTGCGGTATTGGGTGCTGTCGGTGTGACTGCCGGGGGTGCTGTTGCCACCTACAGCCTGGTAAAAAGCGGCCCTGAGTATGCGCAAGTGCTGGCGGTGCAGCCGGTGAAAACCCAGATTAAAACCCCGCGTGAAGTCTGCAAGGATGTTGCCGTAACCCGGCAGAAACCTGTGCAGGATCAGCATCAGATCGTCGGTACGGTGGTCGGTGCGCTGGCGGGCGGCCTGTTGGGTAATCAGGTCGGCGGCGGTAATGGCAAGAAGCTGGCCACCGTGGCCGGTGCGGTCGGTGGCGGTTACGCTGGTAACAAGGTTCAGGAAGGCATGCAGAACCGCGATACCTACACCACCACGCAAACTCGTTGTAATACCGTTAATGACATCAGCGACAAGGTTGTCGGGTACGACGTACGTTACACCCTGGACGGCAAGGAAGGCTCCGTGCGCATGGATCGTGATCCAGGCAACCAGATCCCCGTCGACAAGGAAGGGCGCCTGGTTATCGGTCAGAACCAGCCGCAGCAGTAATCCCAGGTATAAAAAAAGCACCCCGAGGGGTGCTTTTTTGTGCTCGCTCGCTTAGCGCTTCAGCGAAGCCGGCAGATGCGGCTGGATCGCCGTCAGGACTGCCTTGAAGCATTTGGTGTTGCCGGCAACCACGTGACCCTTCTCCAGGAAGTCGTGACCACCGGTGAAGTCGCTCACCAGGCCGCCCGCTTCTTGAATCAGCAGTGCGCCTGCAGCCATGTCCCACTCGGACAGGCCCGACTCCCAGAACGCATCAAAACGACCGGCAGCGACATACGCCAGGTCCAGGCTGGCTGCGCCGGCGCGACGGATGCCGGCGGTCTGGCCAACCAGGGCGCGGAACATGCCCAGGTAGTTTTCCAGGTTGTCCATCTGGTCGTCACGGAATGGGAAGCCGGTACCCAGCAGGGCGCCGTCGAGGCTGGTGCGACCGCTGACGCGCAGGCGGCGACCGTTCAACTGGGCGCCACGGCCACGGCTGGCGGTGAATTCTTCCTGGCGAACCGGGTCCAGCACAACGGCGTGTTCCAGGCGGCCACGGTATTTGCAGGCAATGCTCACGGCAAAGTGCGGGATACCGCGCAGGAAGTTGGTGGTGCCATCCAGTGGGTCGATGATCCACAGGTAGTCTTCGCCTTCGCCGCTACCTTTGTGCAGGCCGGTTTCTTCACCGAGGATGCCGTGGGTAGGGTAGGCCTTGCGCAGCGCGTCGATGATTTTCTGCTCGGCGGCGCGATCCACCTCGGATACGTAATCCTTGGCGTCTTTTTCGTCGACCTTGATGGTATCCAGGCGCTCGATGGAGCGGAAGATCAATTCACTGGCGCTGCGGGCGGCGCGCAGCGCGATATTCAGCATGGGCTGCATGGATGTGTCACCTAAGGTTGTTAAAGAAAGCCGAGCATTCTAGCAGAAACTTTCTTCAGGTGAAGGACGACGTTACCTTTCATGGCATAACCTTAGGCTGTTCTGTAAGATTTGCTCCCCTTTCCCGTGTCCGAGAGCGCCTCCCTTGCTGCAAAACATCCGTGTCGTCCTCGTCAATACCAGTCATCCCGGCAATATCGGCGGCGTGGCGCGAGCCATGAAGAACATGGGGCTGACGCGCCTGGTGCTGGTGGAGCCGCGGGTGTTCCCGCACCACGAGGCCGATGCGCGCGCGTCCGGCGCCAATGACATCCTCGAAAAAGCCCAGGTCGTTGCCACCCTGGAAGACGCTCTGGTCGGCTGCAACCTCGTGCTCGGCACCAGCGCTCGCGACCGTCGCATCCCCTGGCCGCTGCTGGATCCTCGCGAATGCGGGACCAAAGTCGTGGAAGAGGCCGCCGGCGGCGCTGAAATCGCCTTGGTATTCGGCCGTGAAGACTCCGGCCTGACCAATGAAGAGCTGCAGCGATGTCATTATCACGTGCACATTCCATCAGACCCTGAGTTCAGTTCGCTGAACCTCGGGGCAGCGGTGCAGGTGTTGAGCTATGAAGTGCGCATGGCCTGGCTGGCCGCTGAAGGCCAGCCAAGCAAGGTTGAAAAGGACGAGGTTGCATCGACCAAGAGTGGCGAGCTGGCCACCATGGACGAGCTGGAGCGATTCTATGAGCACCTGGAGCAAACCCTGGTGGCCATCGAGTTCCTCGATCCGGAAAAACCGCGGCACTTGATGGCGCGTCTGCGCCGGCTATACGGACGCAGCTCGGTCAGCCGAGCGGAAATGAATATATTGCGTGGCATCCTCACGGAAACCCAGAAAGCGGCCCGTGGCGAGCTTCTTAAGCGGAAGGATTAAAAATGTTCGAGCGTTTGCGAGAAGATATCCAGAGTGTTTTCCACCGTGACCCGGCGGCGCGCAATGCCTTTGAAGTGCTGACCTGCTACCCGGGCATGCATGCGATCTGGATCCATCGCCTGTCCGGCGCCTTGTGGGGCATGGGCTGGAAATGGCTGGCGCGGCTGGTATCGAACTTCGGCCGTTGGTTGACCGGGATTGAGATTCATCCGGGCGCCAAGGTCGGCCGTCGTTTCTTTATCGACCACGGCATGGGCATCGTTATTGGCGAGACCGCCGAGATTGGTGATGACGTGACCCTGTACCAGGGCGTGACCCTGGGCGGCACAACCTGGAACAAAGGCAAGCGCCACCCTACGCTGGAAGATGGCGTTGTAGTCGGGGCGGGCGCGAAGGTGCTCGGTCCGTTTACCGTCGGTGCGGGCGCCAAGGTCGGCTCCAATGCTGTGGTGACCAAGGCTGTACCGCCTGGCGCAACGGTTGTCGGCATTCCCGGGCGGATCATCGTCAAGCCGGAAGTGGGTGATGAGCAGGAAGCCAAGCGCAAGGCCATGGCCGAGAAGATCGGCTTCGATGCCTATGGCGTCAGCGAAGACATGCCTGACCCGGTAGCGCGTGCCATCGGTCAGTTGCTGGATCACCTGCAAGCGGTGGACGGCAAGCTGGACGGTATGTGCGGCGCCCTGAAAGACCTCGGCAGCAGCTACTGCGCCAAGGATCTGCCTGAGCTGCGCAAGGAAGACTTTGCCGAGATCAAGGACGAAAGCGCCACCAAGGCTGG
>NZ_CP080030.1:1200172-1252630 GCF_019382755.1 Pseudomonas sp. Colony2
GCTTGGCCCTGTTCCCGCTGGTCCATCCCGTCCCGCCCTGCTATGATTCGCGCGCCCTTTTTACGGGTATTCCTGACTAAAGTACTAGGTCTTATAGTTGACTTAAATACTCGGGAATCGCATACTTGCTCCCATTCTGAAACACCTTGGTACTTGTCCATGAGACTGACTACAAAAGGCCGATACGCGGTGACCGCCATGCTTGACCTGGCCTTGCACGCGCAAAATGGGCCGGTGTCCCTGGCCGATATCTCCGAGCGCCAAGGCATTTCCCTGTCCTACCTCGAGCAGTTGTTCGCCAAGTTGCGCCGCAGCAATCTGGTTTCCAGCGTTCGTGGTCCAGGCGGCGGCTATCAATTGTCCCGCGAGATGCAGGGCATCCAGGTCGCCCAGGTGATCGACGCGGTGAACGAATCCGTCGATGCCACCAAATGCCAGGGCCTGGGTGATTGCCACGCAGGCGACACCTGCCTTACGCACCACTTGTGGTGTGACCTGAGCCTGCAGATCCATGAGTTTTTGAGTGGTATCAGCTTGGCTGATCTTGTGACTCGCCGTGAGGTGCAAGAAGTAGCCCAGCGTCAGGACCAGCGCCGTTGCAACACCAAGGCGCCGCGTCTGGACAAGATTGAAGCGTCCGCCGTCGAGTGACAGCCGAAGAGCTAACGGCGCGCCAGCCAGCCTGATTTAGGAGAAAGTCCATGAAATTGCCGATTTACCTTGATTACTCAGCGACCACCCCGGTTGATCCGCGTGTCGCGCAAAAGATGAGCGAATGCCTGCTGGTTGACGGAAACTTCGGTAACCCGGCGTCCCGTTCCCACGTTTTCGGCTGGAAAGCTGAAGAGGCAGTGGAAAACGCTCGTCGCCAGGTCGCTGACCTGGTGAATGCCGACCCACGTGAAATCGTCTGGACCTCCGGTGCAACCGAGTCCGACAACCTGGCAATCAAGGGTGCGGCGCATTTCTACGCGACCAAAGGCAAACACCTGATCACCACCAAGATTGAGCACAAGGCTGTCCTCGACACCATGCGCCAACTGGAGCGTGAAGGTTTTGAGGTTACCTACCTTGAGCCAACCACCGACGGTATCGTGACCCCTGCGATGATCGAAGCCGCGATGCGTGAAGACACCATCCTGGTTTCCGTGATCCACGTGAACAACGAAATCGGCACCATCAACGACATCGCCGCCATCGGCGAGCTGACCCGCTCCAAGGGCGTGTTGCTGCACGTCGACGCTGCTCAGTCCACCGGCAAGGTCGATATCGACCTGTCGAAACTGAAAGTCGACCTGATGTCGTTCTCTGCCCACAAGACCTACGGCCCTAAAGGCATCGGCGCCCTCTACGTGAGTCGCAAGCCTCGCGTACGTATCGAAGCCACCATGCACGGCGGCGGTCACGAGCGCGGCATGCGTTCGGGCACCCTGGCGACCCACCAGATCGTCGGCATCGGCGAAGCGTTCCGTGTGGCCAAGGAAGACATGGCTGCCGAAAACGTGCGCATCAAGGCCCTGAGCGATCGCTTCTACAAGCAGGTCGAGCACCTTGAAGAGCTGTACATCAACGGCAGCATGACCGCCCGTGTACCGCACAACCTGAATTTGAGCTTCAACTACGTCGAAGGCGAGTCGCTGATCATGGCGCTCAAGGACCTGGCGGTTTCGTCCGGTTCGGCCTGCACCTCGGCTTCCCTTGAGCCGTCTTACGTCCTGCGCGCCCTGGGCCGCAACGACGAACTGGCTCACAGCTCGATCCGCTTTACATTCGGCCGTTTCACCACCGAAGAAGAAGTCGACTACGCCGCGCAGAAAGTCTGCGAGGCCGTCACCAAGCTGCGTACCTTGTCCCCGCTGTGGGACATGTACAAGGACGGTGTCGACATTTCCAAGATCGAGTGGGCGGCACACTAAATATAGAAGCCGCCACCCAAAAGGCTCTGTAAAGACGTGGCGGAAAACGCAGGCGTATTTGCAGGGTTCCAGAGCGGCCCTGATGAGTGAGGATTCAGTACCATGGCTTACAGCGAAAAGGTCATCGACCACTACGAAAACCCGCGCAACGTCGGCAAGATGAACGCGGAAGACCCTGATGTCGGCACCGGCATGGTCGGCGCTCCGGCGTGCGGCGACGTTATGCGCCTGCAGATCAAGGTCAACGAAGCTGGCGTTATCGAAGACGCCAAGTTCAAGACCTACGGTTGCGGTTCGGCCATCGCCTCCAGCTCCCTGGCGACCGAATGGATGAAAGGCAAGACCCTGGATGAGGCTGTGACTATCAGCAACACCCAGCTGGCCGAAGAACTGGCCTTGCCGCCAGTGAAAATCCACTGCTCGGTACTCGCAGAAGACGCTATCAAGGCGGCCGTTCGCGACTACAAGCAGAAGAAAGGCTTGATCTAAGCAATTTGGCGACGAGTAAGGAGTCACGATGGCTATCAGCATGACAGAAGCGGCTGCGCAGCACATTCGCCGCTCCCTGAATGGGCGCGGTAAAGGTGAGGGGATTCGTCTGGGTGTTCGCACCACGGGCTGTTCCGGCCTTGCCTACGTGCTGGAGTTTGTCGACGAGGTGGTCGAGGAAGATCAGGTGTTCGAGAGTCACGGCGAAAAAGTGATCATCGACCCGAAAAGCCTGACCTACCTGGACGGCACCGAACTCGATTTCGTCAAGGAAGGGTTGAACGAAGGCTTCAAGTTCAACAACCCCAACGTACGCGGTGAATGTGGCTGCGGCGAAAGCTTCAACATCTGAGGCTGATCGTGGGTACTCCTTGTCATTTCGCTTTGTTCGAGCTGCAGCCGAGTTTTCGACTGGACCTTGAACAGCTTGCCACGCGCTACCGTGAATTGGCGCGTGGGGTGCATCCGGACCGCTTCGCTGACGCTTCCGAGCGTGAGCAACGCCTGGCGCTGGAGCAATCAGCCAGCCTCAACGAAGCCTATCAGACGCTCAAGAACCCTCCCAAACGCGCGCGCTACCTGCTCGCGATGGGCGGTCGCGAGCTGCCGCTTGAAGTCACGGTCCAGGACCCTGATTTCCTGATGCAGCAGATGCAATGGCGCGAGGAGCTTGAAGAACTGCAGGACGAGGCTGATCTGGCCGGAGTCGCAGTGTTCAAGCGCCGTCTGAAAGTGGCCCAGGATGAACTCAACGAAAGCTTCGCAGCCTGTTGGGATGATGCAGCGCAACGTGAACAGGCCGAACGCCTGATGCGGCGCATGCAGTTCCTCGACAAGCTCACCTACGAAGTGCGCCAGTTAGAAGAGCGCCTCGACGATTAACCCAGTGCCGCCCAGGTTGCACGCCTGATATACAGATAAGTCCTGATTACCATGGCCCTACTGCAGATCGCCGAACCCGGTCAAAGTCCTCAACCGCACCAGCGTCGTCTGGCGGTCGGGATTGACTTGGGCACTACCAATTCGCTGGTCGCTGCATTGCGCAGCGGTCTTTCCGAGCCGCTGCCCGACGCGGATGGCCAGGTCATCCTGCCGTCTGCCGTGCGTTATCACGCTGACCGCACCGAAGTGGGCGAGTCGGCCAAGCTGGCGGCGTCTACCGATCCTTTGAATACCGTGCTGTCGGTCAAGCGCTTGATGGGTCGTGGTTTGTCCGACGTCAAGCAGCTGGGCGACCAGCTTCCATACCGCTTTGTCGGCGGCGAATCACATATGCCGTTCATCGACACGATCCAGGGCCCGAAAAGCCCGGTGGAAGTGTCGGCCGATATCCTCAAGGTCTTGCGCCAGCGCGCCGAGACCACCTTGGGTGGCGAACTGGTAGGTGCGGTGATTACTGTTCCTGCATATTTCGATGACGCTCAGCGCCAGGCCACCAAGGATGCGGCGAAACTTGCCGGCCTGAACGTGCTGCGCCTGCTCAACGAGCCGACCGCAGCCGCTGTGGCTTACGGCCTGGATCAGCACGCCGAAGGCCTGGTGGCTATTTACGACCTGGGCGGCGGTACCTTTGATATTTCGATCCTGCGCCTGACCGGCGGTGTCTTCGAAGTGCTGGCTACCGGTGGCGATACCGCCCTGGGTGGCGATGACTTCGATCACGCCATTGCTGGCTGGATCATCACCAGCGCCGGCTTGTCTGCCGACCTGGACCCGGGTGCGCAACGTAATTTGCTGCAAACTGCCTGTGCCGCCAAAGAAGCGCTGACTGACGCTGCGTCGGTTGAAGTTTCCTACGGTAGCTGGTCGGCTCAACTGACCCGCGAAGCGTTCGATTCGTTGATCGAACCGATGGTCGCCCGCAGCCTGAAAGCCTGCCGCCGCGCCGTGCGTGATTCCGGTGTCGAGCTGGAAGACGTGGTCGCCGTGGTCATGGTGGGTGGTTCGACCCGCGTGCCGCGTGTTCGTGAGGCGGTCGCTGAAGCCTTCGGCCGTCAGCCGCTGACTGAAATCGACCCGGATCAAGTGGTGGCTATCGGTGCCGCGATCCAGGCCGATACCCTCGCCGGTAACAAGCGTGATGGTGGCGAACTGCTTCTGCTTGACGTGATCCCGTTGTCCCTGGGGCTGGAAACCATGGGCGGCCTGATGGAGAAGGTGATTCCACGCAACACCACCATCCCCGTTGCCCGCGCCCAGGACTTCACCACGTACAAAGATGGTCAGACGGCCATGATGATTCATGTGCTGCAGGGCGAGCGTGAGCTGATCAGCGACTGCCGTTCCCTGGCGCGCTTCGAATTGCGCGGCATTCCGGCGATGGTGGCTGGTGCGGCGAAGATTCGCGTGACCTTCCAGGTCGACGCCGACGGCTTGCTCAGCGTTGCCGCTCGCGAACTGGCCTCCGGCGTTGAAGCCAGCATCCAGGTCAAGCCGTCCTACGGCCTGACCGACGGTGAAATCGCCAAGATGCTCAAGGATTCGTTCCAGTACGCCGGTGACGACAAGGTCGCCCGCGTGCTGCGTGAGCAGCAAGTCGACGCCCAGCGCCTGCTCGAAGCGGTGCAGGGCGCCCTGGAAGCTGACGGCGAACGTCTGCTGGATGCCGAAGAGCGCATGGTCATCGACCTGCAAATGCAGGAACTGGCTGAATTGATGAAAGGCACCGATGGTTACGCCATCGAGCAACAGACCAAGCGCCTGTCGCAAGTGACCGATGCCTTTGCCGCCCGTCGTATGGACCAGACGGTAAAAGCCGCCCTGGCGGGCCGCAACTTGAATGAACTTGAGGATTAACTGATGCCGCAGATCATTTTTCTGCCACACGCCGAGCATTGCCCGGACGGTATGGTTGTGGAGGCTGAGACCGGCAAGTCCATTCTCGAAGTCGCTCACGATAACCACATCGAGATCGAAAGCGCCTGCGGCGGCGTTAACGCCTGTACCACGTGCCATTGCATCATCCGCGAAGGTTTCAATAGCCTGGAAGAGGCTGATGAGCTGGAAGAGGACTATCTTGATAGGGCGTGGGGCCTTGAGCCGACGTCGCGATTGAGCTGTCAGGCAAAAGTGGGAACAGAAGACCTCACCGTCGAGATTCCGAAGTATTCGCTCAACCATGCCGCCGAAGCGCCGCATTGATTCAAGGAAATGTCATGAGCCTGAAATGGGTTGATGTACAAGAAATCGCTATACAACTTGCTGAAGCTCACCCGGATGTCGATCCTCTGTCGGTGAACTTCGTCAAGTTGCGCAACCTGGTGATGCAGCTGCCGGAATTTGACGACATCCCGGATCGGGGTGGCGAAAAGGTTCTTGAGGCGATACAAGGCCTGTGGATCGAAGAAGCAGACTGAATCGCCTTTTTACGCAGTTAGGCAATACCCAAGAACCCGCGTATAATTCGCGGGTTTAATTTTTCGCAAATTACCGTTTCTGGAGTTACACCATGGCTGTTCAACGTACTTTCTCCATCATCAAGCCTGACGCTGTTGCAAAAAACGTCATCGGCGAGATCACCACTCGTTTCGAAAAAGCCGGCCTGAAGGTTGTAGCTTCGAAACTCAAGCAACTGTCCAAGGCTGAAGCTGAAGGCTTCTACGCTGAGCACAGCGCTCGTGGTTTCTTCGGCGACCTGGTTGCCTTCATGATCTCCGGCCCTGTTGTTGTTCAGGTTCTGGAAGGCGAAAACGCTATCGCTCTGAACCGTGAGCTGATGGGCGCTACCAACCCTAAAGAAGCTGCTGCCGGCACCATCCGTGCTGACTTCGCTGAATCGATCGACGCCAACGCCGTTCACGGTTCGGACTCCGAAGCCGCTGCTGCCCGCGAAATCTCGTACTTTTTCGCTGCTACTGAAGTAACCGCTCGCTAAGCATTGGCTTAAAAGAGCGAAGGTGAATCCATGACTACATTGACTGCAAAAACCAACCTGCTGGGTCTGACTCAACAGGAAATGGAAAAATTCTTCGACTCAATCGGGGAGAAGCGTTTTCGTGCCGCTCAGGTAATGAAGTGGATTCACCATCTTGGCGTCGATGATTTCGACGCCATGACGAACGTCAGCAAGGCCCTGCGCGACAAGCTCAAGGCCATTGCCGAAGTTCGCGGCCCCGAAGTGGTCAGCGAGGACATTTCCACCGACGGCACCCGTAAGTGGGTGGTGCGCGTGGCGTCCGGCAGCTGCGTCGAGACCGTGTACATTCCCCAGGGCAAACGCGGCACTCTGTGCGTTTCGTCCCAGGCAGGCTGTGCCCTGGACTGCAGTTTCTGCTCCACCGGCAAGCAAGGTTTCAACAGCAACCTCACCGCCGCCGAAGTCATCGGCCAGGTGTGGATTGCCAATAAATCGTTCGGCAGCATCCCGGCGACCGCCGACCGTGCCATCACCAACGTGGTGATGATGGGCATGGGCGAGCCGCTGCTGAACTTCGACAACGTTGTCGCGGCCATGCACCTGATGATGGACGACCTGGGCTACGGTATCTCCAAGCGCCGCGTGACCCTGTCGACCTCCGGCGTGGTACCGATGATCGATGAGCTGGCCAAGCACATCGACGTCTCCCTGGCGTTGTCGCTGCACGCACCGAATGACGCATTGCGTAACCAATTGGTGCCGATCAACAAGAAGTATCCGCTTAAGATGTTGCTCGAATCTTGCCAGCGCTACATGGCGACCTTGGGCGAAAAGCGTGTGTTGACCATTGAGTACACCATGCTCAAGGACATCAACGACAAGGTCGAGCACGCGGTCGAGATGATCGAGTTGCTCAAGAACGTACCGTGCAAGATCAACCTGATTCCGTTTAACCCGTTTCCCCATTCTGGCTATGAGCGGCCGAGCAACAACGCCATCCGCCGTTTCCAGGATCAACTGCACCATGCAGGCTTCAATGTCACCGTGCGCACCACCCGCGGCGAAGACATCGATGCGGCATGTGGCCAATTGGTAGGACAGGTGCTGGATCGCACCCGTCGCAGCGAACGTTATATCGCCGTGCGTGAATTGAGTGCCGCCGACGATATGCCGCAAAGCGCCGCGACTCGAACCTGAGAGAGGATCTCTATGCCCTTGCGCCTTGCGCTGCTTTTGCTTGTTGCCAGCCTCGCGGCTGGCTGTGTTTCATCGGGCCATGACAGCCCGTTGCAAACCGGCAAGGGCCGTGACGAAGCGCGAGCTGCCTATGTGCAGCTGGGCTTGGGGTACTTGCAGCAAGGGATGACCGAACAGGCCAAGGTGCCGCTGAAAAAAGCCCTCGAGCTGGATGGCAGCGACGCCGACGCCAATGCTGCGCTGGCCTTGGTGTTCCAGGCCCAGGCCGAGCCCGAATTGGCCGATCAATATTTCCAAAAGGCCCTGGCCACACGCCCTGGCGACCCAAGACTGCTGAATAACTACGGCAGTTTTTTGTTTGCGCAGAAACGTTATGCCCAGGCATCCGAATATTTCCAGCAGGCTGCGGCCGATACCCTCTATCCTGAGCGTTCGCGGGTTTTCGAGAACCTGGGGGTGACCTCAATGCTTCTCGGCCAGCGCGACACCGCACGCCAGCAACTGGAAAAAGCCCTGCACCTGAACCAGCGCCAGCCACGGGCCTTGCTCGAAATGGCTGAGTTGTCCTTCGAAGACAGGCATTATGTGCCGGCACGTGACTATTACGAGCGTTTTAGCCTGCTGAGCGGGCAAAATGCACGTAGTCTATTGCTCGGTGTGCGCCTGGCGACGGTTCATGAAGAACGCGACAAGGCCGCACGTTTTGGCCAGCAACTCGAACGACTCTATCCCGGTACGCCGGAATATCAGCAATACCTGTCGGAGCAATGATGAAAGCGGCGCACCCGGAAGTTGTAGCAGCTAATCGTGGAAACCCAGGCGAGACCTTGCGTCAGGCCCGCGAAAGCAATGGTTGGTCGCTGGCAGAAGTGGCCCTCAAGCTCAATTTGACCACGACTTCATTGGGCAACCTTGAAGCTGGCGCATTCGACAAGCTGCCAGGGCATACCTTTGCCCGCGGCTATATCCGCGCCTACGCGAAGTTGCTGGGTATCGACCAGGCTGCATTGGTCCAGGAATTCGACCAAATCACCGGTACCGATTCCCAGGGCAGCAATGTCCATGGTCTTGGCCGCATTGAAGAGCCTGTGCGGGTTTCCCACACCATTTTGCGCATTGTCAGCCTGTTGCTGCTCATCGCCGTGATCGGCGGTGGTTTTGTATGGTGGCAGGATCAGACCGCCCAGCGTGGCAAGGACTTGTCCAGCAACGCCATGGAGCACGTCGAAGTCGAAAGCGCCGACGGCACCACCCAGATTCATCCGTTGGATGAGCCGGAAGACCAGGCCGTGGCCCAGGGTCAGGCGGCGCCTGAGGCAGAGCCAAGCGCCGAGCAGCCTGCGCCCGAAGCAGGTACTGCCGCCGCAGTGGCACCCGTCGCACCCGCTCCAGCGGTTGCAGTGACGCCTGCTGCTCCAGCTCATACGCCAGCAACGCCAGCAGTACCGGCGCAGGCTCCGGCAACAACGGCTCCCGTCGCCCCGGCGATTTCCGCGCCAACCACCCCGGTACTGATCGCCGGTGATGGCCGAGTACAAATTACCTACGTCGCTGACTGCTGGACGCAAGTCTCCGATGGCAACGGCAAGGTGCTGTTCAGTGGTCTGAAGCGTAAGGGAGATACACTTGACCAGGGCGGCAAGCCTCCTTTGACGCTGCGTCTGGGCTTTGCCCGTGGCGCGCAAGTGGCCTACAACGGCCAGCCTGTGGACGTGGCGCCGTTCACCAGTGGCGAGACTGCTCGCCTCAAGTTGGGACAATAAAGTCATGCACGGCGAATCTCCAATCAAACGTCGCGTATCGCGCAAGATCTGGGTCGGCTCGGTGCCGGTGGGCGGCGATGCCCCCATCGCAGTACAAAGCATGACCAACAGCGACACCAATGATGTGGCGGCCACTGTCGCCCAGATCAACCGCCTGGAAGCGGCGGGCGTCGACATCGTGCGGGTTTCCGTACCGGATATGGACGCTGCCGAAGCCTTTGGCCGCATCAAGCAACTGGTCAAGGTGCCGCTGGTCGCCGATATTCACTTCGACTACAAGATCGCGTTGCGCGTGGCCGAGTTGGGCGTCGATTGCCTGCGGATCAACCCGGGCAACATCGGTCGTGAAGACCGGGTTCGCGCCGTGGTGGATGCCGCCCGTGATCGCGGGATTCCAATTCGCATCGGCGTCAACGCCGGCTCGCTGGAAAAAGACCTGCAAAAGAAGTACGGCGAGCCGACGCCGGCCGCACTGGTCGAGTCCGCGCTGCGCCACGTAGAACACCTTGAACGCCTGAATTTCCAGGACTTCAAGGTCAGCGTAAAGGCTTCCGACGTGTTCATGGCGGTAGAAGCGTACCGCCTGCTGGCCAAGGAAATCGTCCAGCCGCTGCACCTGGGTATCACCGAAGCCGGCGGTTTACGCTCAGGCACAGTGAAATCTGCGGTGGGTCTCGGTATGCTGCTGGCCGACGGGATTGGCGATACTATTCGCATCTCCCTCGCGGCAGACCCGGTAGAGGAAGTGAAAGTCGGTTACGACATTCTCAAATCCCTGCATTTGCGTTCCCGTGGCATCAACTTCATTGCCTGCCCGAGCTGCTCGCGGCAGAACTTCGACGTGGTGAAAACCATGAACGAACTGGAAGTACGCCTCGAAGACCTGCTGGTGCCGCTGGATGTCGCGGTGATCGGCTGTGTGGTCAACGGGCCGGGTGAGGCCAAAGAGGCCCATGTGGGCCTGACCGGTGGTACGCCAAACCTGATTTACATCGACGGCAAGCCGTCGCAGAAATTGACGAATGACAATCTGGTGGATGAGCTGGAACGGCTGATCCGCCAGAAAGCGGCCGAAAAGGTCGAAGCTGACGCAGCGGTTATCGCGCGCGGCTGATCGAACGAATTTAAGGATTTGATGTGAGCAAGTCTCTGCAAGCCATTCGTGGCATGAACGACATCCTGCCTGAGCAGACGCCCCTGTGGCGCTACTTCGAGGGCACTGTCGCGCGCCTGCTGGATAACTACGGTTACAAGCAGATCCGCATGCCGATCGTCGAGTTCACCGAGCTGTTCAAGCGCTCCATCGGTGAAGTGACCGACATCGTCGAAAAAGAGATGTACACCTTCGAAGACCGCAACGGTGACTCCCTGACCCTGCGTCCGGAAGGTACTGCCGCGTGTGTGCGTGCGGTGCTCGAACATGGCCTCACCGGCGGTGGCCAGCCGCAGAAGCTCTGGTACATCGGCCCGATGTTCCGCCACGAGCGTCCGCAGAAAGGCCGTTATCGCCAGTTTCACCAGATCGGCCTGGAAGTCTTCAACCTCGACGGTCCGGACATCGACGCCGAGCTGATCGTGCTGACCTGGCGCCTGTGGGGCATGCTGGGCATCCGCGATGCGGTCAAGCTTGAACTCAACAGCCTGGGCACCAGCGAATCCCGGGGCCGCTACCGCGAAGCCCTGGTGGAATTCCTGTCGGCCCACCTGGACAAGCTGGACGAAGACAGCCAGCGTCGCCTGAAAACCAACCCGCTGCGGGTACTGGACACCAAGAACGCCGAGACCCAGGCCGTACTGGTGGACGCGCCGAAAATGGCCGACTACCTGGACGACGAGTCCCGTATCCACTTCGAGGGCCTCAAGGCTCGCCTGGATGCAGCCGGTATTCCTTACGTCATCAACCCGAAACTGGTGCGTGGCCTCGATTACTACAGCAAGACCGTGTTCGAGTGGGTCACCGACAAGCTCGGCGCCCAGGGCACGGTGTGTGCCGGTGGTCGTTACGACGGCCTGGTCGAGCAGATGGGCGGCAAGCCGACCACCGGCGTAGGTTTTGCCATGGGCATCGAGCGGCTGATCCTGCTGCTGGAAACCCTGGAGCAGGTTCCCGAAGAAATCTCCCGTCAGGTGGACGTGTACTTCTGTGCCTTTGGCGAGGCGGCCGAACTGGCTGCCCTGGCCCTGAGCGAGAAACTGCGCGACCAACTGCCGAACCTGCGCCTGCAAGTCAATGCCGGCGCCGGCAGCTTCAAAAGCCAGTTCAAGAAAGCCGACAAGAGCGGTGCGTTGTATGCACTGATCCTGGGTGATGATGAGTTGGCCCAGCAAGTGGTAAGTTTCAAACCCCTGCGTGGTCAGGGTGAACAACAAAGCATTGCCTTTGATGCGCTTGCAGCGCACCTGGCCACCTGCATCGTGCAGGGTTGAAGCTGTCAAACAGCCGATTTAGCGATTAAGGAGTATTGGGGTGTCGAGTACTGATGATGACCAGCTGGCCGAGTTCAAAGACTGGTGGCAGCGCAACGGCAAGCCCCTGGTCACTGGCGGCTTGCTGGCTTTAGTAGTGGTGTTCGGCTGGCAAGCCTGGCACAAGTATCAGGCTAACCAGTCGCAAGGCGCCTCGATTATCTATCAGCAACTGCTGGAAACCACGCTGACGCCAAACGGCAAGCCTGACCTGGCCCAGGTTGCAGACCTGGCCGGCAAGCTGAAGAGCGAATTCGGCGGTAGCACCTACGCGCAATACGGCAGCCTGTTCGTCGCAAAAGTTGCGGTCGACAACGGCAAGCTGGATGACGCCGCCTCCGAGCTGAAAGCCATCACCGACAAGCCGGCCAACCCGACACTGGGTGAAATCGCACGTCAGCGTCTGGCTCAGGTACTGGCGGCACAGAACAAGGCCGACGAAGCACTGAAACTGCTCGACGGCGATGCTGACAAGGCATTCCTGGCCACTCGTGAAGAGCTCAAGGGCGACCTCCTGGTCCAATTGGGTCGTACCGACGAAGCCAATGCTGCGTACCAAAAAGCCAAGGCGGCGCTGTCTGATGAAGCGGCGGTCGGTGGCTTACAAATCAAGCTCGACGACTTGGCCAAAGGGGATGCGTGACGTGATCCGTTGGAAACATGCAGCATTGCTGGCTCTGGCCGTTTTGGCCGCGGGTTGCAGCAGCAACAGCAAAAAAGAACTGCCTCCGGCCGAGCTGACCAGCTTCAAGGAAGAAGTGGTCCTGCAAAAGCAGTGGAGCCGCTCCATTGGTGACGGTCAGGGCGATCTGTACAACCTGATGGTCCCGGCGATCGACGGTGACACTATCTACGCCGCTGATTCCACCGGTGTTGTGGTCTCCATGGATCGCATGAACGGCGACGTCAAGTGGAAGAAAGACCTCGAACTGCCTGTGTCCGGTGCCGTTGGCGTGGGTTCTGGCCTGGTGATGCTCGGCACGCTGAAAGGCGACGTCGTGGCACTGGATTCGAGCACCGGTGAAGAGAAATGGCGCGCTCGCGTGACCAGTGAAGTGCTCTCGCCACCGGCTACCAACGGTGACGTGGTTGTCGTGCAGACCCAGGATGACCGTGTGATCGGCCTCGACGCCGCCACCGGTAACCAGCGCTGGTTGTATGACAGCACGCCGGCGGTCCTGACCTTGCGCGGTACCAGCGGTCCGGTTGTGACCAGCAACCTGGCACTGGCAGGCCTGTCGACCGGTAAAGTGGTCGCCCTGGACACCCAGAACGGCGTGCCGGCCTGGGAAACCCGGGTCGCGATTCCTCAAGGTCGTTCGGAACTGGACCGCGTAGTGGACATCGACGGTGGCTTGCTGCTGTCGGGTGATACCCTTTACGTCGCTACTTATCAGGGCCGTGTTGCGGCGCTGGACGTGCAGAGCGGCCGGATCAACTGGCAGCGTGATGCTTCCAGCTACGCCGGTGTCGCCCAAGGGTTTGGCAGCGTCTACGTAAGCCTGGCGTCCGGCACCGTTGAAAGTGTCGACGAGCGTTCCACCACTGCATTGTGGAGCAACGACTCCCTGGCCCGCCGTCAGTTGTCGGCACCGGAAGTGTTCTCCAGCTACGTAGCGGTAGGCGACTTTGAAGGTTACCTGCACCTGCTGAGCCAGGTGGACGGTCGCTTCGTGGGTCGCGAACGTATCGACAGCGACGGCCTGCGTGCCCGTCCGCTGGTGGTAGGTAACATGCTTTACGTGTATGGCAACAGCGGCAAACTGGAAGCGCTGACCATCAAGTAATGGTTTGACTATGCTTGGGGTAATTCCCAGGCGGCCCTGCTTCGGCAGGGCATGCGGCGCTTTCGAGCGCTGCCCCGAGCACCAGCCGCTGCCTTGCAGCGGCTTTTGTATTTTCTGAAATAACGAAGTGGAGAGCCGCATGGTTCCCGTAATCGCCCTGGTGGGCCGACCGAACGTCGGCAAGTCCACCTTGTTCAACCGCCTGACCAGGACTCGCGACGCCATCGTCGGCGACTTGTCCGGTCTGACCCGTGATCGCCAATACGGTGAGGCAAAGTGGCAAGGGCGCTCCTACATTATTGTCGACACCGGTGGTATCTCCGGTGACGAGCATGGCATGGACGAAAAGATGGCCGAGCAGTCGCTGCTGGCCATTGAAGAAGCTGATGTCGTGTTGTTCCTGGTGGACGCCCGCGCGGGCTACACCGCTGCAGACCAGATGATTGGCGAGCACCTGCGCAAGCGCAACAAGCGTTCCTACGTGGTGGCCAACAAGATCGACAATATCGATCCTGAAATGGCCCGCGCCGAGTTCAGCCCGATGGGCCTGGGCGATGCGATCCCGATCGCCGGTGCCCACGGTCGCGGCATCACCCAGATGCTGGAAATCGCCCTGCGCGACTTCCCGCGTGATGACGTGGATGAAGTCGAAGGCGAAGAAGAAATCGTTGCCGAAGGCGAGGAAGCCAAGCGCATTCCTGGCCCAAGCGAAAAAGACGGTATCAAGATCGCGATCATCGGCCGTCCGAACGTCGGCAAGTCGACCCTGGTCAACCGCATGCTCGGTGAAGACCGGGTAATCGTCTATGACGAGCCGGGCACCACTCGCGACAGCATCTACATCCCGTTCGAGCGTAACGACGAGAAGTACACGCTGATCGACACTGCCGGTGTGCGCAAGCGCGGCAAGATCCACGAAGAAGTTGAAAAGTTCTCCGTGGTGAAAACCCTGCAGGCGATCAAAGACGCCAACGTAGTGATCTTCGTCATGGACGCCCGCGAAGGCGTGGTAGACCACGACCTGAACTTGCTGGGCTTTGCCCTGGAAGCCGGTCGCGCCCTGGTGATTGCGATCAACAAGTGGGACGGCATGACGCCGAGCGAGCGCGACTACGTCAAGGTCGAGCTGCAGCGTCGCCTGTTCTTCGTCGAGTTTGCCGATATCCACTTTATATCGGCACTGCACGGTACCGGCGTGGGTAACCTCTACGCCTCGGTGCAGAACTCGTTCAAGTCCGCGGTTACCCGCTGGCCGACCAACCGCCTGACCCAGATTCTTGAAGATGCGGTCAGCGAGCACGCGCCGCCGATGGTCAACAACCGTCGGATCAAGCTGCGCTACGCTCACTTGGGTGGTGCCAACCCGCCGATTATCGTGATTCACGGTAACCAGCTGGAGAAGGTGCCGAAGTCCTACGTGCGTTACCTGGAAAATACCTACCGCCGCGTCTTGAAACTGGTCGGTACGCCGATCCGTATCGAGTTCAAGGGTGGCGAGAACCCGTACGAAGGTAACAAGAACAGCCTCACCGACCGCCAGGTAAACAAAAAGCGCCGGATGATGACGCACCACAAGAAGGCCGACAAAAAGCGCCGCGACAAGCGCTGATCCTGATCGGTTGAAAAAGGGCTCTTTCGGAGCCCTTTTTTGTGCTTGGCGGTTGACCCTTCGCGGCATGCAGCTTAAAACTTGGGGCTCACCGCAAGGGGCGCACCGATGATCACCAGCAAGCTGCCGAATGTCGGCACCACCATCTTCACCACCATGTCGCAACTCGCTGCCGAAACCGGTGCGCTCAACCTGTCCCAGGGCTTTCCCGACTTTAACGGGCCCCAGGAGTTGCTCGATGGAGTGGGCAGACACATTGCCCTGGGCCATAACCAATACGCCCCGATGACCGGCCTGCCGGTACTGCGCCAGCAAGTGGCGGCCAAGATCGCCCGCAGCTATGGCGCAACGGTGAATGCCGACAGCGAAGTGACCATCACCCCAGGCGCCACTGAAGCGATCTTCTGTGCGATCCAGGCGGTGATCCGCAGCGGTGATGAAGTCATCGTGTTCGATCCGGCCTACGACAGCTACGAGCCTTCTGTGGAACTGGCAGGCGGTCGCTGCGTACACGTGCAACTGGGCCTGGATGATTTCGCCCTGGACTTCGAGCAACTGCGCGCTGCGCTGTCGCCGCGCACCCGCATGATCATCCTCAACAGCCCGCATAACCCCACCGGTGCCCTGATCAGCCGTGCCGAGCTGGACCAGTTGGCCGAGTTGATCCGCGACCGCGACATCTACCTGGTCAGCGACGAGGTCTACGAGCACCTGGTGTTCGACGGTGTGCCCCACGTCAGCGTGTTGGCCCACGAAGAGCTGTATCAGCGTGCGTTTGTGGTCAGTTCGTTCGGCAAGACCTACCACGTCACCGGCTGGAAAACCGGCTACGTAGTCGCGCCGCCAGCCCTCAGCGCCGAGCTGCGCAAGGTGCATCAATATGTCAACTTTTGCGGCGTGACCCCGTTGCAGTACGCTTTGGCAGACTTCATGGCCGAACACCCGGAACACGTCGAGGAGCTGCCGGCTTTTTATCAAGCCAAGCGCGACCTGTTCTGCGACCTGCTGGAACCGTCGCGTTTCAGCTTTACCCGGGTGGCCGGTACCTACTTTCAATTGGTGGATTACTCACAGATTCGCCCGGACCTGGATGACGTCGCCATGTCGCTGTGGATGACCCGCGAACACGGCGTTGCGACCATCCCGGTCTCGGTGTTCTACCGGAACCCACCGCAAGGCCAGCGCCTGGTGCGACTGTGCTTTGCCAAACGCGAGGAGACGCTGCGTCAAGCAGCCGAGAAACTATGCGTGATCTGAGTGCACTGCCCAACCTGAACATCGCCCTGGTGCAAACCACCCTGGCCTGGCACGACCGCCAGGCCAACCTGGAGCATTTTGAACTGTTGCTGGAACAGGCCAAGGGTGCCGACCTGATCGTGCTACCGGAGATGTTCACCACCGGTTTCTCGATGGAATCGGAAACCCTCGCCGAGCCTGAAAACGGCCCCACCCATCAATGGCTGCAGGCCCAGGCGAAGAAGTACAACGCGGTGATCACCGGCAGCGTGATCATCCAGGCCGCCGACCGCAGTCACCGCAACCGCCTGCTGTGGGCGCGACCGGATGGTGAGGTGTTGCACTACGACAAGCGTCACCTGTTCCGTATGGCCGGTGAACACGACCACTACACCCCCGGCGAGCGCCAGGTGCAGTTCGAACTCAAGGGGTGGCGGATTCGTCCGTTGATCTGCTACGACCTGCGATTCCCGGTGTGGAGTCGTGACGCCCAGGACACTGACTTGCTGCTGTACACCGCCAACTGGCCGGGCGCACGTCGCCAGCACTGGAACCGTCTGCTGCCGGCACGGGCCATTGAAAACCTGTGCTACGTGGCGGCGGTGAATCGGGTGGGCACGGACGGCAAGGGCTTTGCCTACACCGGCGACAGCCAGGTCGTGGACTTCCAGGGCGAAAGCCTGCTGAGCGCAGGGGAGGCGGACGGGGTGTTCCAGGTGTGCCTGGACGCAGCGGAATTGGCGGAGTACCGCACACGCTTCCCGGCGAACCTGGATGCGGACAGCTTCGAGTTCACCTGAAGGATTTTCGCCGCCTTATAGATTGCCTTCGCGAGCAAGCCCGCTCCCACATTCGACCTGCGCCACCTGAAAGAACGCGGTCAAAATGTGGGAGCGGGCTTGCTCGCGAAGAGGCCCTGAAAATCACCACAAATTCCAATAAAAAGGCCCCTGGATTCTCATCCCGGGGCCTTTCGCATTTCAGCGGTCAGTGCTTACGCCGCTTTCGCTTCCAGCTGGCTCAACGAGCGGTTCAGCGCGCTGAACACCGCCTTGAAGCTCGCCGTGGTGATGTTTTCATCAATGCCCACGCCATGCACCGGACGCTCACCGTTCACCCGCAGCTCGATGTAGGCCGCTGCCTTGGCATTGGTGCCGGCACCAATCGCATGTTCGTTGTAATCCATGATCTCCACACCAATCGGCAGCCCGGCCACCAGCGCTTCCAGGGCGCCGTTGCCCTTGCCGTGCCAGCGCAGGTTGGTTTCGCCCTGGCCTTTGCCGGAGACTTCAACTTCCACCGAGCTGTTGCCGTTCTCTTCCTGCAAGCGATGGCTGACCAGCGCGTAAGGAATGTTGGCTTGCAGGTATTCACGCTGCAACAAGCTGTAGATCTGCGCGGCCGTCATCTCCAGGCCCACTCGGTCGGTTTCGGCCTGTACCACCTGGCTGAACTCGATCTGCATGCGGCGCGGCAAGCTGATGCCGTATTCCTGCTCCAGCAGGTAGGCGATGCCGCCTTTGCCCGACTGGCTGTTGACGCGGATCACCGCCTCGTAGCTGCGGCCGATGTCGGCCGGGTCGATCGGCAAGTACGGCACTTCCCACAAGGCGTCGTCTTTCTGCTGGGTGAAGCCCTTGCGGATCGCGTCCTGGTGGGAGCCGGAGAAGGCGGTGTGAACCAGGTCGCCGACGTACGGGTGACGCGGGTGAACCGGGATCTGGTTGCACTCTTCGACAACTTTGCGGATGCCGTCGATGTCGGAGAAGTCCAGCTGAGGGTCGAGGCCCTGGGTGTACATGTTCAGGGCCACGGTGACCAGGTCGACGTTACCGGTACGCTCGCCGTTGCCGAACAGGCAGCCTTCGACACGGTCGGCGCCGGCCATCAGGCCCAACTCGGTGGCGGCTACGCCGGTGCCACGGTCGTTGTGGGTGTGCAGGCTGATGATCACGCTGTCGCGACGGTTGATATGACGACCGAACCACTCGATCTGGTCGGCATAGATGTTCGGGGTGGCGCACTCGACGGTGGCTGGCAGGTTGAGGATCACCTTGTGCTCAGGCGTCGGGTTCCAGACCTCGATCACCGCGTCACAGACTTCCTTGGCGAACTCAAGCTCAGTGGCGCTGAACGTCTCTGGCGAGTATTCGAAGGTCCACTGGGTTTCCGGCTGCTGGGCGGCGTATTTGACGAACAGCTTGGCCGCGTTGACCGCGATCGCCTTGATGCCATCCTTGTCCTGGTTGAACACGATGCGGCGGAACGACGGCGAGGTGGCGTTGTACAAGTGAACGATGGCTTTCTTCGCCCCGCGCAGGGATTCGAAGGTGCGTGCGATCAAGTCTTCACGGCCCTGGGTCAGCACCTGGATGGTGGTGTCCTCGGGGATGTGATTGTCTTCGATCAGGGTGCGCACGAAGTCGAAATCGGTTTGCGACGCAGCCGGGAAGGAGGCTTCGATTTCCTTCACACCGACGGCCACCAGGGTCTTCCAGAAACGCAGCTTTTTCACCGCGTCCATCGGTTCGATCAGCGACTGGTTGCCGTCGCGCAGGTCGGAACTGCACCAGATCGGCGCGGTGGTGATGGTTTTCGAAGGCCAGGTGCGGTCCGGGATATCAATGGTCGGGAACGCGCGGTACTTCGAAGACGGGTCTTTGAGCATGCTCATCGGGAAATCCTTTGTCTAGGGGCCGAGAAAAGGCGGCCTGCCGTAAAACTGTTATTGGGGATAAAGCAGAAGACGAGGCAGATCGATTCAGCCTGGCAGTCGTGCGCTGACTAGGCACAGGCTGCGGTGCTGGCGGAGCTGAATGAGGGTGTGAGAGGTTTTCATAGGTCCAACCCTAACCGCCGGGGTGAAAGATGGCAAGCAGTCGGAAAAAATTGAGAGAAGTTCTGCTATTGCTGAGGAAAACGAGATTTTATGGTTGAGAATTGTGCGCGGGGTTGTTTTGTTTGCGCACCCGTTGCCGGGTGCGCAATTGAGCATCAGGGCTGAAACGCGCCGATAAAGATCGCCGGATCCACCCGTGCGTCGTTCAGGCTGATGTTCCAATGCATATGCGGCCCGGTCGCCCGGCCGGTGGAACCGACCTTGCCCACCACCGCACCACGAGCCAGTTGCTGGCCCACGCTCACATCAATCTTCGACATATGGCAGAACATGCTGATAAAGCCCTGGCCATGGTCGACAAACACGGTGTTGCCGTTGAAGAAGTAGTTGCCGGTCAGGATCACCTTGCCCGCTGCCGGGGTCTTGATCGGCGTGCCGGCGCCCACGGCAAAGTCCAGGCCGGAATGCGGATTCCGCTCCTCGCCATTGAAGAAACGTCGCACGCCGAACTTGCTCGACAGCGGCCCGTTCACCGGCTTGTCCAGCAGCAGGTTGCTCGGCGTGTTCGGGCTGAAACTGCGATAGGCCTTGAGCTGGACTGCCAGCTCGCCTTCGATGCGCTTGAGTTGCGCCGGGTCCGGGTTCACCTGGCTCTTGTTCTTCAGGGTGATGTGCTGCTCGGGGTATTTCTTGAAGCCCACGACAAACGGCAGGTTCTGGCTGCCGCTGGTGATGCGTTGGGTGCCGGGCTTGACCGTCAGCGGGATGCCCACAATCGCCAGCCAGTTGTTTTGCTCCTTCACCACCAGCACCGGGCGGTTCATGTAGGTGGCTTTGGGCGCCGTGGCCGAAGTGCCGAGGTCGACCACCGCCACGCCACCGGGCACCGGCTTGTTCAGCAGGCGGGTGATGTAGCTGTCGGCATGGGCGTTAAAGGTCAGGCACAGCAGCATCAACAAACTTAAAAAGCGTGGCATCAATCAGTCCAGTAACGAGAGGGTGACGGGCGTCAGGTGGTTGTCTTCCACCCGTACCTGCAATTGGCCTTCACCGAGGCGCGCGGTCAGGCGCTGGCCGGTGTGGGTTTGCGCGGCGTTGCGAATCGCCTGGCCGCGTTCGTCGAGCAAGATGCTGTAGCCGCGTCCAAGCGTCGCCAGCGGGCTGACCACGTGCAGCGTCTGCACCTGGCTTTGCAGTTGCAGGCGACGGGCCTTGAGGCCTTCGCGCATGGCGCGGGGCAGGCGTTCGGCAAGGCTGTCCAGGCGTTGGCGCAACAGCGCCAGTTGGCGGCCGGGGTGTTGGCCGGCGAGGCGGGTTTCCAGGCGGATCAAACGCTCGCGACGGGTGTTGAGGCTGCGCTCGAAGGCACGCCGCAGGCGCATGTCCAGGTCATCCAGGCGCTGGGCCTGTTGGCGCAGGCGCTCGCCCGGGTGACGCAGGCGACGAGCCATGCCTTCCAGGCGCAGGCGGTCGTGGGTCAGGCGGTTGCGCATCAGCATCACCAGGCGGCGGTGCAGGTTCTCTACCTGGCGAGTCAGGTGGCTGGAGTCCGGCGCCAACAGCTCGGCAGCGGCGGAAGGCGTTGGGGCGCGTACGTCGGCGACAAAGTCGCTGATCGACACATCGGTCTCATGGCCAACGGCGCTGACGATGGGCGTCACGCAGGCGTCCACCGCACGCGCCACGGCTTCTTCGTTGAAGCACCAGAGGTCTTCCAGCGACCCGCCGCCACGGGCCAGGATCAGCGCGTCGAAGCCGCGTGCGTCGGCCAGCTTCAGTGCGCGGACGATCTGCGCCACGGCTTCACGACCTTGTACGGCTGTCGGGATCAACGTCAGTTCCACGTTGGGCGCCCGGCGGCGGAACACGCTGATGATGTCGCGAATCACCGCACCGGTGGGCGAGCTGATAATCCCGATGCGCCGTGGGTGTGCGGGCAGCGGCACCTTGCGCTCGGCACTGAACAGGCCTTCGGCGCTGAGTTTTTCTTTCAGCGCGTCGAAGGCCAGGCGCAGTGCGCCGTCACCGGCCGGCTCCACCGTGTCGAGAATCAGCTGATAGTCGCCACGGCCCTCAAACAGCGAGACCTTGCCCCGCACCTTCACCGCCAGGCCGTCTTTCAACGCCTGGCGCACCCGTGCGGCGTTCTGCCGGAACAGCGCACAACGCACCTGGGCGCCACTGTCCTTGAGGGTGAAATACACGTGGCCGGAGGCCGGGCGGGCGAGGTTGGAGATCTCGCCTTCGACCCAGATATTGGTGAACACGTCTTCCAGCAACACCCGCGCGCGGCCGTTGAGCTGGCTGACAGTCAGGACTTCGCGGTCCAGGCCCAGACGGGCAAAGGGATCTTTAATCATGGGCGGCAGTTTATAGGCATTCGTGCAGGGTTTGACAGAATTGCTCCACCAGCGCGTTCGGCGTTTGCTGGCAGGCGAGGGCGACGGTGCTTTGGCAATCGGGATCGGCCAGGGGTAAAAAATGGATGTTGGCCGGCGCAATGTCCTGCATCGACTCCGGCAGCAAGGCGATCCCGAATCCGGCCTGGATCAGCTGTAGCTGCGTGGTCTTGCGCGACATCACCCGCGCCGCCTTGGGGAAAAATCCTGCACGCATGCACAACTCGGCTGACAGGTAACTCAGCCCTCCGCGCTGGGGGTGAGGGATCGAGATAAACGCTTCGTTCTTCAGTTGCGCCAAATCGATACCGGATGTGTGCCCGGCCAACCGGTGGTTCGGCGGCACGGCCAGCAACAGCCTTTCGCTATATAAAGGCACGATGCGCACGCCTTCGCGCTGGCGCAACACCGGTAAGCGCAACAGCCCGACCTCCAGTCGGCCGTCGGCGATTTCTTCCAACTGGGCTTCGGAGGACAGTTTGGCGATGTCCATCGATACGCCCGGGCATCGTTCCAGCCAGGCACCGATGCCGCGCAGCAGGCGGCCACTCATCGGCACCGTGCTCGAATGGCTCATCCGCAGCGTGCCGAGCTGTCCATTGCCCACTTGCGTCGCCATCTCACTGGCCTTGAGCAGTTCGCCCAGCAGGTTGCGTGCCCGCGGATAAAAAGCCTCGCCCGCAGCCGTCAGCCGTGGCTGGCGCGCAGTGCGTTCAAACAGCGGCGTTTGCAGCAGGTTTTCCAGCTCCTTGATCTGCCGGCTCAGTGCCGATTGCGCCACAAACAGCCGCTCGGCCGCTGCGCTGAAGCTGCCGCTCTCGGCGATTTCGACGAAGTAACGCAATTGCCGGGTGGAAATCACAAGTCATGCCTTTTCGAGATGAGTGATGGGCTTTGAAGATATTAGTCGCAACGCTTGCCAATGGCTAAAGTGATGGCCATCTCTAATAAGGAATACGTCATGAGTCCGGTCGAGTTGTTGAGTCATTGGTCGTTTGGCGGTGTGGACTGGCTGGTGATAGGCGTGGCGATTGCCCTGGCGTATATCGTGTTCGGCATTGCAGGCTTTGGTACCGCATTGGTGGCGGGGCCGATCCTGATTCTGTTCATGCCGCTGTCGAAGATCATCCCCTTGCTGGTGCTGCTGGATTTTGTCGCGGCCTTCGGCAACCTTCTGCAATCGCGCCGGGATGTGGTGAAACCGGAGTTGTTCAGGCTACTGCCGTGCATGGCGATTGGCTGCACCCTTGGGGTGATCTTCCTGCTCAACTTGCACTCCGATTTATTGCTGCTGTTGATGGGGCTGTTTATCAGCGCCTATGCGATCTACAGCCTGGCGGTGAAGGCCAAGCCCACGCAGATGGCAGCCGGCTGGGCGATTCCCATGGGGGTTGTCGGCGGGCTGTTTGGCGCGTTGTTTGGCAGTGGCGGCTTTCTGTATGCGATCTACCTCAACAGCCGATTGCCCAAGGATGGCGCGCGGGCGACCCAGAGTGCGTTGATCAGTTGCAGCACGGTGGTGCGCCTGAGCCTGTTTCTGATCGCGGGCGTGTATGCCGAGCTACCCTTGTTGATGTTGGCGGTGTGCCTGTTGCCGGCCATGGCGCTCGGGCTGTGGGCGGGGCGGCGGTTGACCCTGCGCATGTCCCGCGAGGCGTTTGTGCGGTTGGTGACCTGGCTGGTGCTGGCCAGTGGCATTGCCTTGATTGCCCGTTACTTGAGTACTTGACCTGATTGTTTCAGGGATTAAGCTGCCAGCCTTCAGGGCCTCTTCGCGAGCAAGCCCGCTCCCACATTTGGAACGCATTCCCCCTGTGGGAGCGGGCTTGCTCGCGAAGGCGCCAGTAGCCACGCCGCAGGACTCCCATGAATTCCCAAAGCATCCTTGTCCCGAAAATCTCCACGCTACCCGTCCACGAACCCCGCGCCCGGGCGATCGTGCGCTGGCTGGTGCGCAAGAACATCGTCAAGGAAGAACTCACCACCTGCGGGCGCACCGGCAACCGCATGGGCTATGCCCTGGCCGACGGTGCCCGCGCCGTGGTGCTGCACCCCGACGCGCTGCCGTTCAACGAGCCGATCAACGGCCTGGAGATCATCTACAAGCGCTGCATCTACACCCCGGCCAAAGGCTTCCTGGAAGAGGCCGGCTGTCCCGAGTGCCTCAAGGAAGTCGGCGAAGCCCTGTTCGAAAGCCTGGAAGACTGGATGCCCGGCCACACCGATAACTTCACCTGCCCGCTGTGTGGGCATGAGGACGACATCAACGGTTTCCTGTTCCTGCAGGAATGCGGCTTTTCCAACCTGGGATTCATCTTCAATAACTGGGCGGAGGCGGGGTTCAAGCAGAGTTTTATCGACGAATTTGCCGACTGGCTGGACCAGAAGATGAGTTGGGTCAAAGTCGAACTTTAATCCGATGTGAGCGTTCCCACGCAGAGCGTGGGAACGCTCAGTGCTGCAAAAATCATCCATCTATCAGTATTACCAAGTTTGTCAGAGTTTTACATTGAACCCGAGGGGGTGTCTGACTATAATGGCGCGCTTCCATTTTCCCGCTCGGGAGCCCCCGCGATGCTGCGTATCAGCCAAGAAGCTCTGACATTCGACGACATTCTCCTAGTGCCCGGTTATTCCGAGGTGCTTCCTAACGAAGTCAGTCTCAAGACCCGCCTAACCCGTGGCATCGAGCTGAATATTCCTCTGGTTTCCGCTGCCATGGACACCGTCACTGAAGCCCGTTTGGCAATCGCCATGGCTCAGGAAGGCGGCATCGGCATCATCCACAAGAACATGACCATCGAGCAGCAAGCTGCCGAAGTTCGCAAGGTCAAGCGTTACGAAGCCGGTGTGGTCAAGGACCCGATCACCATCGAGGCCGATGCCACCGTTCGTGACCTGTTCGACCTGACCCGCCTGCACAACATCTCCGGCGTTCCGGTACTGCACGATGGCGACCTGGTCGGCATCGTCACTTCCCGTGACGTGCGTTTCGAGAACCGCCTTGAAGTCACCGTCCGTGAAGTGATGACGCCTAAAGAGCGCCTCGTTACTGTCAAGGAAGGCGCCGACAAGAACGATGTGCGCGAGCTGCTGCACAAGCACCGCATCGAACGCGTACTGATCGTCGACGACAAATTCGCCCTCAAGGGCATGATGACCGTCAACGACATCGAAAAAGCCAAGGCTTACCCGCTGGCCAGCAAGGACGATCAAGGTCGTCTGCGCGTAGGCGCTGCGGTCGGTACCGGCAAAGACACCGGTGACCGTGTAGCGGCCCTGGTGGCTGCCGGTGTTGACGTGGTGGTGGTCGACACTGCCCACGGTCACTCCAAAGGCGTGATCGACCGCGTTCGCTGGGTCAAACAGAATTTCCCTGACGTGCAAGTGATCGGCGGCAACATTGCCACCGGCGCTGCCGCCAAGGCCCTGGCCGAAGCCGGTGCTGATGCGGTCAAGGTCGGTATCGGCCCTGGCTCGATCTGCACCACCCGTATCGTGGCCGGTGTAGGCGTACCGCAAATCAGCGCCATCGCCAACGTCGCCGCGGCCCTTGAAGGCACTGGCGTACCGTTGATCGCCGACGGCGGCATCCGTTTCTCCGGTGACCTGTCCAAGGCCATCGTCGCCGGTGCTTCCTGCGTGATGATGGGCTCGATGTTCGCCGGTACTGAAGAAGCGCCGGGCGAGATCGAACTGTTCCAGGGTCGTTCGTACAAGGCTTACCGTGGCATGGGTTCCCTGGGTGCCATGTCCCAGGCTCAAGGCTCTTCCGACCGCTACTTCCAGGACTCCTCCGCGGGCGCCGAGAAGCTGGTACCGGAAGGCATTGAAGGGCGTGTTCCGTACAAGGGCACCCTGAGCGCCATCATCCATCAACTGATGGGCGGCCTGCGTTCCTCGATGGGCTACACCGGCAGCGCCGACATCGAAGAAATGCGCACCAAGCCTGAGTTCGTGCGGATCACCGGTGCCGGCATGGCCGAGTCCCACGTCCACGACGTACAGATCACCAAGGAAGCGCCAAACTACCGCGTAGGTTGATGCTTCCAGCAAATAGTTAAGTAACCGGGGCTGTCTTATTCAGCCCCGAGTTGTTTCTGATTCATTAGACGAGACTGATCTCATGGCCCTCGACATTCACGCCCACCGCATCCTGATCCTCGACTTCGGTTCCCAGTACACTCAGCTGATCGCCCGCCGCGTGCGTGAAATCGGCGTGTACTGCGAACTGCATCCGTTCGACATGGACGACGAAGCGATTCGCGAATTCGCTCCAAAAGGCGTCATTCTCGCCGGCGGCCCCGAGTCCGTGCACGAAGCCAACAGCCCGCGTTGCCCGCAGGCGGTGTTTGACCTGGGCGTGCCGGTCTTCGGTATCTGCTACGGCATGCAGACCATGGCCGAGCAACTGGGCGGCAAGGTTGAAGGTTCCGAGCTGCGTGAATTCGGTTACGCCCGTGTCGACGTGGTCGGCAAGAGCCGCCTGCTGGACGGTATCGAAGACCACATCGACGCCGACGGCCTGTTTGGCCTCGACGTATGGATGAGCCACGGTGACAAGGTCACCCGGATGCCGGAAGACTTCCACATCCTGGCCAGCACCCCGAGCTGCCCGATTGCCGGCATGTTCAACGACGAGCGCGGCTACTACGGCGTGCAGTTCCACCCGGAAGTGACCCACACCAAGCAAGGCGGTCGCATCCTGTCGCGCTTTATCCTCGACATCTGCCAGTGCGAAGCCCTGTGGACCCCGTCGAAGATCGCTGAAGACGCCATCGCCAACGTACGTGCCCAGGTCGGCACCGACAACGTCCTGCTGGGCCTGTCCGGCGGCGTTGACTCCTCCGTGGTTGCGGCGCTGCTGCACAAGGCCATCGGCGACCAACTGACCTGCGTCTTCGTCGACAACGGCCTGCTGCGCCTGCACGAAGGCGAGCAAGTGATGGCCATGTTCGCCGAGAACATGGGCGTCAAGGTGATCCGCGCCAACGCTGAAGATCAGTTCCTGAACAACCTGGCCGGCGAGTCCGACCCTGAGAAGAAGCGCAAGATCATCGGTCGCACCTTCATCGACGTATTCGATGCCCAGTCCAACAAACTGGACAACATCAAGTACCTCGCCCAGGGCACCATCTACCCGGACGTGATCGAATCGGCCGGCGCCAAGAGCGGCAAGGCCCACGTGATCAAGTCCCACCACAACGTGGGCGGCCTGCCTGAGGAAATGAACCTCAAGCTGGTAGAGCCACTGCGCGAACTGTTCAAGGACGAAGTCCGTCGTCTGGGCCTCGAACTCGGCCTGCCGTACGACATGGTCTACCGCCACCCATTCCCGGGCCCGGGCCTGGGCGTGCGGATCCTCGGTGAAGTGAAGAAGGAATACGCCGACCTGCTGCGCCGCGCCGACCACATCTTCATCGAAGAACTGCGCAAGGCCGACTGGTACCACAAGGTCAGCCAGGCGTTCGTAGTGTTCCAGCCGGTGAAGTCGGTTGGCGTGGTCGGCGATGGCCGTCGTTACGCCTGGGTTGTGGCCCTGCGTGCGGTGGAAACCATCGACTTCATGACCGCCCGTTGGGCACACCTGCCGTACGAACTGCTGGAGACGGTCAGCGGGCGTATCATCAATGAGATCGAAGGTATTTCGCGCGTGACTTATGACGTGTCGAGCAAGCCGCCGGCGACCATTGAGTGGGAGTGAACCTGCGGTAGCAGGTGAGCGCTGAATAACAAAACCCCGGCCTGGTGCCGGGGTTTTGTGTTTCTGGAGTTTGTCTACCGCCGCGCAATATCCGAAAAGTAAAACTTATCCAGCGTATGCCGCGACTCGGTGTACTCGAACTGCCGTCCATCCTGCAAAAACGTCTGGTTGCTCACCACGATCACATGGCTCTGGCCTTCGAGGTCCAGGTGTGTCTGGTCGTCCTTCCCCCGCGGCAGCGCTTCGATGGTGCGCTGGGCATAGCTGATCTGCAGCTGCAAGGTCTGTTCGATAAACGCATAGATCGACTGCTCGGCAATCTCCCGATCCAGCCCCGGTATCAGGTCGGCGACGAAGTGGTTGATGTCGAGGATCACCCGTTTGCCGTCGATCCGCCGCACCCGTTTGACCCGGGTAATCAGGCTGCCAGCTTCGGCCTCAATGTGTTGCATCAACGGGCCTTCCAGCGGGAATTGGCTGAACTCCACCACTTCGGTACTGACGTCGTCGCCGAGGGCGGCATGGGTCTCGCGAAAGCTGACGATACCGCCGAGCTGGAACTCGATGGGGTTGGGTGACAACACGAAGGTGCCCTTGCCGTGGATCTTTTGCGCGAAGCCGCGCTCCTGCAATTGCTCGATCGCCCGGCGTACCGTGCCACGGCTGGCCTGGTAGGCGTCCATCAGTTCGGTTTCGGAGGGCAGGCGCGTGCCGCGTTGCAGGCGTTCGGTGGTGATGCTGGCAAGCAGATCGGTATAGATCTGGTTGTATTTACTCATGGGGAAGGGCTCTGTGCCACGTTGGCGTTCAAGGCAGGAACCTTAGTGGCAGCGATGGGGTTTGTCCATGCAACCCATTGTAGAACTCGGAAATTTCTGACTCAAAAAACAGAAAATTAATCATTTTCAAACTCGTACATACGAGTTATTGCTTTAACTCGTACAGACGAGTACTTTTGGCTTCGGCGTGCTGCCTATGACCGCCCAATAAAAAAAACCAGAGTGGATACCAAGCATGAGCCACGACTATCCGAATATTGCCCGC
Source organism: Pseudomonas sp. Colony2 (assembly GCF_019382755.1). NCBI lineage: Bacteria > Pseudomonadati > Pseudomonadota > Gammaproteobacteria > Pseudomonadales > Pseudomonadaceae > Pseudomonas > Pseudomonas sp. Colony2. Next base: position 1,228,478 of record NZ_CP080030.1, read on the forward strand.
GAGATTCTCAAGAACCTCGGCGGCAGCGACAACCTTGAGCAAGCTGCCCACTGCGTCACCCGCTTGCGCCTAGCCCTCAAGGACCCGAGCCTGGCCAACAGCGGCGAGCTGAACCAGGTCGACCTGGTCAAGGGTTCGTTCTTCACCGGCGGTCTGTTCCAGATCGTGATCGGCCCCGGCGAAGTGGAAAAAGTCTACGCCGCCCTGCGTGAGCAAACGGGCCTCGCCGCGTCGACCATCGCGGACGTGAAACAGAAAAGCGCCGACAAAATAAACCCGATGCAGCGCCTGGTGCGGGTGTTCTCCGATGTGTTCATGCCGATTTTGCCGGCGCTGATCATTGCCGGTTTGCTCATGGGGGTGAACAACCTGATGGGCGCCAAGGGCATGTTCATCGCGGACAAGACCTTGCTCGACGCCTATCCGAACCTGGATGGCCTGTGGAGCCTGATCAACCTGATGGCCAACACCTCGTTCGTGTTCCTGCCGGCACTGGTGGGCTGGTCGGCGGCCAAGCGCTTTGGTGGCAGTGAAATCCTCGGCATTGTCCTCGGCCTGATGCTGGTGCACCCCGATCTGCTCAACGCCTGGAACTACGGCAAGGCGGTCGCCGGCCTCGACGGCCAGAGCCTGCCGTACTTCGATATTTTCGGCTGGTTCAAGATCGAGAAGGTCGGCTACCAGGGCCAGATCCTGCCGATCCTGCTGGCCGCCTACGTGATGAGCGTGATTGAGAAATGGCTGCGGGCACGGGTGCCGAATGCCATTCAGTTGCTGGTGGTGCCGATCACTACCATCGTCGTCACCGGCGTACTGGCGCTGGCGATCATCGGCCCGGTGACCCGTCACCTGGGCATCCTGATCACCGAAGGCGTGGTCACCCTGTTTGACCTGGCGCCGATGGTCGGCGGCGCAATCTTCGGCCTGCTGTATGCACCGCTGGTGATCACCGGCATGCACCACATGTTCCTCGCCGTGGACCTGCAACTGATCTCCACCCAAGGCGGCACCTTTATCTGGCCGATGATCGTCATGTCCAACCTGGCCCAGGGCAGCGCGGCGCTCGGCGTGTTCTACATGAGCCGCAATGCGCGGGACAAGAGCATGGCGTCCACCTCGGCGATTTCCGCCTACTTCGGCATCACCGAGCCGGCGATGTTCGGGGTCAACCTGCGCTTCAAGTTTCCGTTCTACGCGGCGCTGACCGGCTCGGCGCTGGGCAGTATTTTCCTGTCATTGAACAAGGTCCAGGCCTCGGCGATTGGCGTGGGTGGCTTGCCCGGGTTCATCTCGATCATCCCGCAGTACATCCCAAGTTTTGTCATCGGCATGGTCGTCGCGATTGTCGTGCCGTTTGTTTTGACCTGTGTGTTGAGCATGAAAATTGTCCGGCCCGGATACCGGGTCGCCTGATCTACCGCTATCGCAGGCAAGCCAGCTCCCACAGTTGATCGCATTTCCAGATTGAAGGAACCCGTCATGCAAAACTGGCAACATTCGGTGATCTACCAGATCTACCCCAAAAGCTTCCACAGCCACGCGGGTAACGCCACCGGTGACCTGCTGGGCATCGTGGACAAGCTCGATTACCTGAAGTGGCTGGGCGTCGACTGCCTGTGGATCACCCCGTTCCTGCGTTCGCCACAGCGCGACAACGGCTACGACATCAGTGACTACTACGCCATCGACCCGAGCTACGGGACCATGGCCGATTGCGACCTGCTGATCAGCGAAGCCGCCAAGCGCGGCATCACGCTGATGCTCGACATCGTGGTCAACCACACCTCCATCGAACACGAGTGGTTCCAGCAGGCCCGCAGCAGCCTCGACAACCCGTACCGCGACTTCTACATCTGGCGCGACCAGCCGAACAACTGGGAATCCAAGTTCGGCGGCTCGGCCTGGGAATACGAGGCGCAGACCGGCCAGTACTTCCTGCACCTGTTCGACCACACCCAGGCCGACCTGAACTGGGACAACCCCAAGGTGCGCGCCGAAGTGTTCAAGCTGATGCGCTTCTGGCGCGACAAGGGCGTGGGCGGTTTCCGCCTGGACGTGATCAACCTGATCTCCAAGCCGGCGGATTTTCCGGAAGACAACAGCGACGGTCGGCGCTTCTACACCGACGGCCCGAACGTGCATGAATACCTGAAGGAAATGCACCGCGAAGTGTTCGAGGGGCATGACCTGATCAACGTCGGCGAGATGTCGTCCACCAGCCTTGAGCACTGCATTCGTTATTCGAATCCACAGTCGAAAGAGCTGTCGATGACCTTCAACTTTCACCACCTGAAAGTCGATTATCCGAACCTGCAGAAGTGGGTCGCGGCCGACTTCGACTTCCTGCAACTCAAGCAGATTCTGTCCGACTGGCAACTCGGCATGCAGGCCGGTGGCGGCTGGAATGCGCTGTTCTGGTGTAACCACGACCAGCCGCGGGTGGTCTCGCGTTTTGGTGACGACGGCGAGCACCGCGTGGTCTCGGCGAAGATGCTCGCCACCGCGCTGCACTTCCTCCAGGGCACGCCTTTCGTGTACCAGGGCGAAGAGCTGGGGATGACCAATCCGGGCTTCGACACCATCGACCAATACCGGGATGTCGAGACGCTGAACATCTATCGGCTCAAGCGTGAGGCCGGTGAGTCCGAGGCATCGAGCATGGCGGCGATCATGCAGAAGTCCCGCGATAACAGCCGCACACCGATGCAATGGAATGCCGAGCAAAACGCTGGCTTCAGTCGCGGCGAACCGTGGATCGGCATCCCGGCCAACGCCGCGCAGATCAACGTGCAAAGCGAGCTGGATGACCCGCAATCGGTACTGCATCACTACCGTGCGCTGATCAAGCTGCGTCGGCATGAGCCGCTGATTCAGGAAGGCGTTTACCGCCAACTGCTGCCACAGCACACCCAGGTCTGGGCGTACCTGCGCGAAGGCCACGGCGAACGCCTGCTGGTGCTGAACAACTTCTACGGCACGCCATGCCAGATCGAACTGCCCGATGGCCTGCTGACGGCGGCGAGTGAGCAACGCCTGCTGATCAGCAACTACGACGACTGCCCACAGCGCTCGAGCCAGGTCTCGCTGCGCCCGTATGAATCGTTTGTGTTGCATCTCAAGGACTGAGACCCGCTTTACCTCCCCCGGCGTGGGAGAGCCGGGGCGCTTAAAAAAACATAATAAAAATATCGGAGTGCTTCATGAAAACAACAATAAAGCTGGGCCTCGTTGCATCCTGCCTGACCTTGCCGATGGCAGCCCAGGCGTTGGAATTTGCCGGCTACTTGCGTAGCGGTGCGGGGACTTCAACCGGCAGTGGCAAGCAGCAGTGCTTCCAGTTGCCGGGTGCACAATCCAAATACCGCCTGGGCAACGAGTGCGAGCAGTACGCCGAACTCGAATTGCGCCAGGACCTGCTGACCCTCGACGACGGCTCGGTGTTCAGCGTCGACGCCATGGCTTCGCTGTACAACAAGTACGACCGGGCGCTGAAGTTCCAGGGCGAAGACAACGGCTCGGCACGCATGCCGCAGATGTATGCGCAGTGGTCGAACATCCCCAGCCTCAACGGCGGTTCGCTGTGGGCCGGCCGGCGCTACTACAAACGAAACGACATCCATATCTCCGACTTCTACTACTGGAACCAGAGCGCCACGGGCGGCGGTATCGAGGACGTGAAAATCGGCGACCTGAAATACAGCTACGCGCTTTCCCGCAAGGACAACCTGTACCAGAAGGAATACGCCACCCGTCACGACTTTAACGTGGCCGGCTTCAAGACCAATCCCGGCGGCGAGCTGGAACTGGGCTTGAGCTACATCGAAAAAGCCGGTGGCCGTGACACCAACAGCGGCTGGGCCATTACCGCCCAGCATGTGCAGAAACCCTTCCTCGGCGGGCGCAACAAATTTGCCCTGCAGTACGGCGAAGGCCCCGGCACCGGCCTCGGCTACACCGGCGATACCTTCCTCGATAAAAGCAGCAAGAGCTACCGCGCAGTGGAGTTCTTCGACTGGCAAGTGACGCCACGGTTTGGCGGGCAGATCGAGGCCGTGTACCAGAAAGATATTCGCCCGGGCAGCCAGGATCAGACCTGGATGTCGCTGGGCGTGCGCCCGGCCTATGCGATTTCCGAACAGTTCAAGCTGGTCACCGAACTCGGTCATGATCAGGTCGAGGCCACCGGTGGCACGCGCAAGCTGAGCAAATTTACGTTCGCCCCGACCTGGTCGCCCAAAGGCCCGGATTTCTGGGCACGACCGGAAGTGCGCTTGTATTACACCTACGCGACCTGGAACGAAGCGGCCAAGCGTGCGGCCAATGAACTGGCCGCAGGTTCGGCGTTGTCCGACACCGGCAGTTATGGCACGGCGTTGCATGGCTCCAACTTTGGTGTGCAGGTTGAGTACTGGTGGAAATAAAGCCGTCGATGCCCAATGATTTTTACAGAACCAAACAGCAGGTGAAGTCATGACCACAACCCAATCCCTGGAATTGCTGGCGCCATTGTCCGGGGTGCTGCTCGCCCTGGACCAGGTGCCTGATCCGGTGTTCTCCAGTCGCCTGATCGGCGATGGCCTGTGCATCGATCCGACCTCGCAGACCCTCTGCGCGCCACTGGCCGGGGTGATCAGCAATATCCAGGACAGTGGTCATGCGGTGAGCATCACCGATGACAACGGCGTCCAGGTGCTGATGCACATCGGCCTGGACACCGTGAACCTGGCGGGCAAGGGTTTCACCCGATTGGTCGAGGAAGGCCAGCGGGTGGAAGCCGGGCAACCGCTGATTGAATTCGATGGCGACTACGTGGCGCTCAATGCCCGTAGTTTGCTGACCCTGATGCTGGTGGTCAGTGGCGAGCCCTTCAAGCTGCTGACGCCCGAGCAGGGCCTGGTGGACGTGGGGCAGCCACTGCTGCGAGTCACGCCGCAAGCCGTTGCCGACGAGGTGAAAGACGAGGAGGGTGACGCCCTGTTCTCCAGGCCACTGACCTTGCCCAACGCCAACGGCCTGCATGCGCGCCCGGCGGCGGTGCTGGCGCAGGCGGCCAAAGGCTTCAAGGCGAGTATTTACCTGCACAAGCAAACCGAGAGCGCCAACGCCAAGTCGCTGGTACGGATCATGGCGTTGCAAACGGTGCAGGGTGACACCTTGCAAGTCAGCGCGGCCGGCGAGGATGCCGAAGCGGCGATCCAGGCGCTGGTGACCTTGCTGGCCGAAGGCTGCGGCGAAACCGTCGCGGCTCCTCAACCTGACGCTGCACCCGTGGCGCCTGATTCATCGGCGACCTTGCTGCGCGGCGTGTGCGCCTCGCCCGGTTCGGCGTTTGGCCAAGTGGTGCAGGTCAAGGAGCCGGCACTGACGTTCGTAGAGACCGGCAAAGGTGAAGCGCTGGAACGTGCGGCCCTGACCCATGCCCTGAACAACGCCAATCAGGCGCTGCAAGCCCTGCAGGAAAAGGCCGTCGGCACTGCCCAGTCCGAGATCTTCCGCGCCCATCAGGAGTTGCTGGACGATCCGGCCCTGCTGGAACAAACCCGCGACCTGCTGGACCAGGGCAAGAGCGCGGCCTTCGCCTGGAACAGCGCCACCGAGGCCACCGCCACGCTCTTCCAGGGCCTGGGCAACGCCTTGCTTGCCGAGCGCGCTGCCGACCTGGCAGACGTTGGCCAGCGGGTGCTGAAATTGATCCTCGGGGTTCAGGACAGCGCCTGGGATTTGCCGGAGCAGGCAATCCTGATTGCCGAACAACTGACTCCCTCGCAAACCGCCAGCCTCGACACGCGCAAGGTGCTGGGTTTTGTGACGGTGGGCGGCGGCGCTACCAGCCACGTCGCCATTCTCGCCCGCGCCCTTGGCTTGCCGGCCATCTGCGGGGTGCCGGCGCAGGTGCTGGAACTGGCCAACGGCAAGCAAGTGCTGCTGGATGCCGACAAGGGCGAGTTGCACCTGGACCCGGACCTGGCCGAGATCGAACACTTGCAAGCCAGCCGCCAACAACAAGTGCTGCGCCGCCAGCGGGAAGTGGAGCAGGCGTCGTTGCCCGCTACGACCCGCGACGGTCATCACGTCGAAGTGACGGCCAACGTCGCATCGTTGCAGGAGGTGGAGCAGGCATTGTCCCTGGGGGGCGAAGGCGTTGGTTTGCTGCGTTCCGAGTTCCTCTACCTGGACCGCAACCGCGCGCCGAGCCCCGAGGAGCAGGCGGGCACCTACAGCGCCATCGCCCGTGCATTGGGCCCGCAGCGCAATCTGGTGGTGCGCACCCTCGACGTTGGTGGCGACAAGCCGTTGGCCTATGTGCCGATGGACAGCGAGACCAACCCGTTCCTTGGCCTGCGCGGGATTCGCCTGTGCCTGGAGCGCCCGGAACTGTTGCGTGAACAATTCCGTGCAATTCTCGCCAGTGCCGGTTTCGCCCGTTTGCACATCATGTTGCCGATGGTCAGCCTGCTCTCGGAGCTGCGCCTGGCGCGGCAGATTCTTGAAGAGGAAGCGCTGGCCCTGGGGCTGACGGAACTGCCGAAGCTGGGAATCATGATCGAAGTGCCATCGGCGGCATTGATGGCCGATCTGTTTGCGCCGGAGGTGGATTTCTTCTCCATCGGCACCAACGACCTGACCCAATACACCCTGGCCATGGATCGCGATCACCCGCGCCTCGCCAGCCAGGCCGACAGCTTTCACCCGGCGGTGCTGCGCCTGATCGCCACCACCGTCAAGGCGGCCCATGCCCATGGCAAGTGGGTCGGCGTGTGTGGGGCGTTGGCGTCTGAAGCGCTGGCGGTGCCGGTGCTGATCGGGCTGGGGGTGGATGAGTTGTCGGTCAGCGTGCCGCTGATCCCGACCATCAAGGCTACCGTGCGCGAGCTGGACCTGGCGGACTGCCAATCCATCGCCCGCCAGGTGCTCGGCCTGGAAGAAGCGGCGCAGGTTCGCGAGGCCTTGCGCCTGTACCACGCGGCTACCGTTGAAACCTCATTGGTTGTGGAGAACTGACATGTTCGAGAAATTTCAGCGGGCGTTCTGGAAGGCCCTGACGCCGGATCTGGTGCTTGAAACGCCGCAGGCAGCTCCAGTGAGCGAAACACTGTTGGCCCCGGCAGTGCTGAATGCGCTGGGCGGCGCGGAGAATCTCAAGTCGCAGCAGCGGGTAGCACTGACCCGGGTGCGGGTGCAGTTGCAGGATGCGGGGCGGTTGGATGCACAGGCGCTCAAGGCGGCAGGCGTGCCGGGCGTGATGGTGTTGGCGGGTGGGGTGGTGCACCTGCTTACCGGCCTGAACACCGCTCTATAAGACGACGAAGATCAAATGTGGGAGCGGGCTTGCTCGCGAAGGCGGTGTGTCAGTCAATCCATTTGCTGGCTGAACCACCGCCTTCGCGAGCAAGCCCGCTCCCACATTGGTTTTGTGGTGTTTGGATAATCGGGGGATTACAGCGGCGGGGTTTCTTCCGTCGGCTTGGTCTTGTCCACACCCGGGACATGCAGGTTGCCTTCGACCACCTGGTTGCCTTCCAGCTGCGGCTGCGTCACCCACGTCAGGATGTCGTAGTAACGCCGGATGTTCGCCACAAAATGCACGGGCTCACCGCCACGGGCATAGCCATACCGCGTCTTGCTGTACCACTGCTTCTGCGACAGGCGCGGCAGCATCTTCTTCACGTCCAGCCACTTGTTCGGGTTCAGGCCTTCTTTTTCGGCCAGCTTGCGCGCGTCGTCCAAATGGCCGGTGCCGACGTTGTACGCCGCCAGGGCAAACCAGGTGCGGTCCGGCTCGGCAATCTTGTCGTCCAGCTCATCCTTGATCTTGGCCAGGTACTTGGCGCCGCCCATGATGCTCTGCTTGGCGTCCAGGCGGTTGGACACGCCCATGGCCTGCGCCGTGTTCTGGGTCAGCATCATCAGGCCGCGCACGCCGGTCTTGGAGGTCACCGCCGGCTGCCAGAGTGATTCCTGGTAGCCGATGGCCGCCAGCAGGCGCCAGTCGACCTTTTCTTCCTTGGCATAGGCCCGGAAGTGTTTCTCGTATTTGGGCAGGCGCTGCTGCAGATGCTGGGCGAAGGTGTAGGCGCCCATGTAGCCGAGTACGTCGACGTGCCCGTAATAGCGATCTTTCAGGCGTTGCAGCGTGCCGTTCTTTTCCACCTTGTCGAGGTAGTTGTTGACCTCGTTGAGCAGGCTGTTGTCTTCACCGGCGGCGACCGCCCAGGCCTGATGGCTGGCGTCACCGAGGTCAAAGGCCACCCGCACGTTGGGGAAGTACACCTGGTTCATCGCCACTTCGTTGGAGTCCACCAGGGTCAGGTCGATCTGGCCCTCATCCACCATGCGCAGCAGGTCGACCACCTCAACGGCGTCGGACTCTTCGTAGTCAATCCCGGGAAACTGTTTTTTCAGCTGCGCCAGTTGCTCGGCGTGGGTGCTGCCCTTGAGCACCATGATCTTCTTGCCCACCAGGTCTGCCGCGGTGGTCGGCCGGGACTGGCCGTTGCGGTAGATGATCTGCGGGGTGACTTCCAGATAAGGGTGGGAGAAACGCACTTGCTGGCGACGTTGCTCACTGCTGACCAGGCCGGCGGCGGCCAGTACCGGGCCGTTGGGTTTGCCGATCTGCGAGAACAGGTCATCCAGGTTGTCGGCCGCCTCGATCTCGAGCTTTACCCCCAACTCGTCGGCAAAACGTTTCACCAGTTCGTATTCGAAGCCGGTTTCGCCGTTACGGTCCTGGAAATAAGTGGCCGGACTGTTTCGGGTGACCACCCGCAATACGCCATCCTCCTTGATTCGCTCGAGGGTGTTGGGTTTATCCACACACGCACTGAGCAGCAGGAAGAGTCCGGTAACGAAGAGCCATTTGGCGCATCGCGGGCGTAAAGCAGTAGGGGAGAACATCTGCGCAGTATACGCAAAGGACCCTCGGCGCCATATCTCGACAGCGGGGCACTTGTCTGCTAGCGCCCGTAAACCTTGGCTGCAGCCCGCAGAAACGGGGCTTGGCAGGCGATTGTGACGGTTAAAATAACTGCCCGGAATAGCCTGTATGGCCATATGATATCGTGCGATTTATGCCAACTGACGTCCGGCTGCGGCCACTGGTGCCGTTTCGGGTGCCGTTGGCGACGGTTTACGCTAGAATGCACGGCCTCAAAGCACACCCCCTTCCCGAGGCTGTCCCGAAGATGTTGATCCTGCGCGGCGCTCCTGCCCTTTCTGCCTTTCGCCACAGCAAACTCCTTGAGCAACTGAGCCAGAAGGTACCTTCTGTCAGTGGCTTGTATGCTGAATTTGCTCACTTCGCCGACGTTACTGGCGTTTTGACCGCCGACGAACAGCAAGTGCTGGCGCGCCTTCTGAAGTACGGTCCCAGCGTTCCTGTTCAAGAGCCTAACGGCCGCTTGTTCCTGGTCCTGCCACGGTTCGGCACCATCTCGCCCTGGTCGAGCAAGGCCAGCGACATCGCCCGCAACTGCGGCCTGGACAAAATCCAGCGCCTGGAACGCGGGATTGCCTTCTATGTAGCAGGCCAGTTCAGCGAGGCCGAGGCCGAGCTGATCGCCAGCAGCCTGCACGACCGCATGACCCAGATCATCGTCAGCCAGCTGGAACAGGCCGCCGGTCTGTTCAGCCACGCCGAGCCCAAGCCGCTGACCGCGATTGACGTGCTCGGTGGTGGCCGTGCCGCCCTGGAAACCGCCAACACCGAGCTGGGCCTGGCCCTGGCCGAAGACGAAATTGACTACCTGGTCAACGCCTTCATCGGCCTGAAGCGCAACCCCCACGACATCGAACTGATGATGTTCGCCCAGGCGAACTCCGAGCACTGCCGCCACAAGATCTTCAACGCCAGTTGGGACATCGACGGCCAGAGCCAGGAAAAAAGCCTGTTCGGCATGATCAAGAACACCTACGTGATGCACAGCGAAGGCGTTCTGTCGGCTTATAAGGACAACGCCTCGGTCATCGTCGGCTCTGTCGCCGGCCGTTTCTTCCCGGACCCTGAAACCCGCCAGTACGGCGCGGTGCAGGAGCCGGTGCACATCCTGATGAAAGTCGAGACCCACAACCACCCGACCGCGATTGCCCCGTTCCCGGGCGCAGCCACCGGTTCCGGCGGCGAGATTCGCGACGAAGGTGCAACCGGTCGTGGCGCCAAGCCAAAGGCTGGCCTCACCGGCTTCACCGTGTCCAACCTGCAGATCCCGGGCTTCGAACAGCCGTGGGAAGTGCCGTACGGCAAGCCTGAGCGCATCGTCACCGCGCTGGACATCATGATCGAAGGCCCGCTGGGCGGCGCCGCGTTCAACAACGAATTCGGGCGTCCGGCCCTGACCGGTTACTTCCGTACTTTCGAGCAATCCATCACCACCCCCCGTGGCGATGAAGTGCGCGGTTACCACAAGCCAATCATGTTGGCCGGCGGCATGGGCAACATCCGCGCCGAACACGTACAGAAAGGCGAGATTCTGGTCGGCTCCAAGCTGATCGTCCTCGGTGGCCCGGCGATGCTGATCGGCCTGGGCGGCGGCGCCGCTTCCTCCATGGCCACCGGCACCAGCTCGGCCGACCTGGACTTCGCTTCCGTACAGCGTGAAAACCCTGAGATGGAACGCCGTTGCCAGGAAGTAATCGACCGTTGCTGGCAACTGGGTGACAAGAACCCCATCAGCTTCATCCACGACGTCGGCGCAGGTGGCTTGTCCAACGCCTTCCCGGAACTGGTCAACGATGGCGATCGTGGCGGCCGTTTCGAACTGCGCAACATTCCAAACGACGAGCCGGGCATGGCTCCGCACGAAATCTGGAGCAACGAATCCCAGGAACGCTACGTGTTGGCGGTAGGTCCTGCAGACTTCGAACGCTTCCAGGCGATTTGCGAGCGCGAGCGCTGCCCGTTTGCGGTAGTCGGCGAAGCCACTGCCGAGCCGCAACTGACGGTCACCGACAGCCACTTCGGCAACAGCCCGGTGGACATGCCGCTGGAAGTGCTGCTGGGCAAAGCCCCGCGCATGCACCGTTCGGCCGTGCGTGAAAACGAACTGGGCGACGATTTCGATCCATCGACCCTGGCCATCGCCGACTGCGTGGAGCGCGTCCTGCACCACCCGGCCGTTGCCAGCAAAAGCTTCCTGATCACCATCGGCGACCGCACCATCACTGGTCTGGTTGCCCGTGATCAAATGGTCGGCCCGTGGCAGGTCCCGGTGGCTGACGTTGCCGTCACCGCCACCAGCTTCGACGTGTACACCGGTGAAGCCATGGCCATGGGCGAGCGCACTCCGCTGGCGCTGCTGGACGCTCCGGCGTCGGGCCGCATGGCCATCGGCGAAACCCTGACCAACATCGCGGCTTCGCGTATCGCCAAGATCTCCGACATCAAGCTGTCGGCCAACTGGATGTCCGCTGCCGGTCACCCGGGTGAAGATGCGCGCCTGTACGACACCGTGAAAGCGGTCGGCATGGAGCTGTGCCCTGAGCTGGGCATCACCATTCCGGTGGGCAAGGACTCCATGTCCATGGCCACCCGCTGGAACGATGAAGGCGTGGACAAGAGCGTCACCTCGCCGCTGTCGCTGATCGTTACCGGCTTTGCGCCAGTCACCGACATTCGCCAGACCCTGACCCCGCAACTGCGCATGGACAAGGGCACCACCGACCTGATCCTGATCGACCTCGGTCGCGGTCAGAACCGCATGGGCGCCTCGATCCTTGCCCAGGTGCACGGCAAGCTCGGCAAGCAGGCCCCGGACGTCGACGACGCCGAAGACCTGAAAGCTTTCTTCGCCGTGATCCAGGGCCTGAACGCCGACGGCCACCTGCTGGCTTACCACGACCGTTCCGACGGTGGTTTGCTGACCAGCGCCGTGGAAATGGCCTTCGCCGGTCACTGCGGCCTGAGCCTGAACCTCGATGGCCTGGCAGAAACTTCCGCTGACATCGCAGCAATCCTGTTCAACGAAGAGCTGGGCGCCGTTATCCAGGTTCGCCAGGACGCAACCCCGGACGTACTCGCACAGTTCAGCGCCGCTGGCCTGGGCGACTGCGTGGCCGTGATTGGCCAGCCGATCAACAACGGTGAAATCAACATCGTCTTCAACGGCGAAACCGTGTTTGAAGGCCAGCGCCGCCTGCTGCAACGCCAGTGGGCCGAGACCAGCTACCAGATCCAGCGCCTGCGCGACAACGCCGATTGCGCCGAGCAGGAATTCGACGTGATCCTGGAAGAAGACAACCCGGGCCTGAGCACCAAGCTCAGCTTCGACGTCAACCAGGACATCGCCGCGCCTTACATCAAGAAAGGCATCCGCCCACAAGTGGCCGTACTGCGTGAGCAGGGCGTCAACGGCCAGGTGGAAATGGCGGCGGCGTTCGACCGTGCCGGCTTCAATGCGATCGACGTGCACATGAGCGACATCCTCGCCGGTCGCGTCGACCTCAATGAGTTCAAAGGCCTGGTTGCCTGCGGTGGTTTCTCCTACGGCGACGTACTGGGTGCCGGTGAAGGCTGGGCCAAGTCGGCCCTGTTCAACAGCCGTGCCCGTGACGCGTTCCAGGGCTTCTTCGAGCGTAATGACAGCTTCACCCTGGGTGTGTGCAACGGTTGCCAGATGATGTCCAACCTCAGCGAACTGATCCCGGGCAGCGAGTTCTGGCCGCACTTTGTGCGTAACCGCTCCGAGCAGTTCGAAGCGCGGGTTGCGATGGTCCAAGTACAGGAATCCAACTCGATCTTCCTGCAAGGCATGGCCGGTTCGCGCATGCCAATCGCCATCGCCCACGGTGAAGGCCATGCGGAATTCGCCAGCGAAGAAGCACTGCTGGAAGCCGACCTGTCCGGTACTGTGGCCCTGCGTTTTGTCGACAACCACGGCAAGGTCACCGAAGGCTACCCGGCCAACCCGAACGGCTCGCCGCGCGGGATCACCGGGCTGACCAGCCGCGACGGTCGCGTCACCATCATGATGCCGCACCCGGAGCGTGTGTTCCGCGCCGTGCAGAACTCGTGGCGCCCGGAAGAGTGGAACGAAGACGGCGCGTGGATGCGCATGTTCCGTAACGCTCGCGTCTGGGTGAACTAAGTCGGTGTACAAGCTCAGCTTCTTTGTGCCCGACAGCCACGTGGAGACGGTGAAAACCGCCGTCTTCGCAGCCGGCGGCGGGCGCATCGGCAACTACGACAGCTGCGCCTGGCAGGTACTGGGCCAGGGCCAATTCCGCGCGATGGACGGCAGCCAGCCGTTTATCGGGCAGGTGGGGCAGGTTGAAGTGGTTGAAGAGTGGAAGGTTGAGTTGGTGGTGGCGGATGAGTTGATCGTGGCTGTGGTGGCTGCGTTGAAGCTTAGCCATCCGTACGAGACACCGGCGTATGAGGTGTGGCAGTTGGCGGATTTTTGATTCGCTGGTTGAAAAACAAGAAACCCGCTGGGCCAGTTTGGTCAGCGGGTTTTTTGTTGCCTGTAGGGCCTCATCGCGGGCAAGCCCGGCTCCCACATTGGACCGCGTTGCCATGTCTGGTGGCGATCAAATGTGGGAGCTGGCTTGTCGGAGCGACTCGGATTTTTCTGACAAGTCTTTCAGGTTGTCCCTCGGAACCTGCCTCTCTAACCTTCGCCAGTCGCTGCCAATTCAGTGACCGGGACTGCAAGCTCGTAAACATCACTAGGAGCATATTCTTCTCGGAGCTTCACGATGGTCAACGAAAACACTTCATCTTCCATAGCCTCGCTTCAAGCTGCAGCCCGTCAGGCGACGAGTCAACCTGCCGATCAGTTATTCACCCTTGTACCTAATCTGGATAGCGAAACCCTGCTGGCCAACGCCTCTCAGGACCTTGCCTCAGTGCAGGCGCTGACGGTTCATCTGGCGTTTGAAGTCGACGGTTCCCACCGTGATGTGGCGCTGGGGATTTGTCGGATGCTGGAGGGGATTCAAATGATGGTGGATCGGATGCTGGACTTGTATGAGGTGCCTGAGCCCGAGTAATTCGGCGCCTGTGAGGGCCATTCGCGAGCAAGCCCGCTCCCACATTTGACCGCGTTGCCATGACGGGCACCGATCAAAATGTGGGAGCGGGCTTGCTCGCGAAGAGGCCCTGATGCTCAGCAAAGATTCAGGCTTTTACCCCAACCTCACGGCCACTGACCAACCGCTCCAACGCCTCACCCAACCCCGAAGCCTTGTCACCAATCAGCAAGTGCCAAACCCCACTCTCAAGCTGGCTCACACCCTGGCAACCCAGCGCCGTCAGTTGAGATTCCGACAACACCGAACCATCCCCCAACTCCACCCGCAGCCGCGTCATCGCCACCGCATCCAATTGCAAAACATTGGCCCGACCGCCCAGCGCACTCAGCCATTTCTCGGCCTCATGCACGTTCACCGGCGTGCTCTTCTCAACCGGTGCAGCAGCGACCGGAGTGACTCCAACATACGAAGGCATCGCCAACCGAATCTCATCGGCAATGCTGTCCGCCATCGGCCCGACCACCACCTGCAAACTCCCGCCATTACCCGGTCGAACCACGGCCATCGCACCCAGCGCCTTCAACTCGGCATCCACCGCCTTGTTGCGGTCCACCATGTCCAGCCGCAGACGCGTCGTGCAAGCACCCACACTCAGCAGATTCTCTGCACCACCCAGCGCCCGAATGTAAGCGCCGGCCCGCTGGTTATCGGTCATGGCCTCAGCCTGCGCGACTTGAATATCCTCGCGCCCCGGCGTCTTCAAATTGAAGCGACGGATGCAGTAGTTGAACACGCTGTAGTAGATCACCGCATACGCCAGCCCAACCGGGAATACCAACCAGCCGTTGGTGGATTTACCCCAGCCCAGCACCATGTCGATAAACCCACCGGAGAAGGTAAAGCCCAGGTGAATGTTGAGCATGTTGGTGATCGCCATCGACAACCCGGTCAGCAGCGCATGCACCAGGTACAGGAACGGCGCGAGGAACATGAAGGCGAATTCGATCGGCTCGGTGACCCCGGTCAGGAACGAGGTCAGCGCCATCGACAGGAAAATCCCGCCCATGATCTTGCGCCGCTCCGGCAGTGCATTGCGGTACATCGCCAGGCACGCCGCCGGCAGGCCGAACAGCATTACCGGGAACATGCCGGTCATGAACTGCCCACCTTTCGGGTCGCCGGCAAAATAGCGAGTCAGGTCGCCGGTCACTACCGCGCCGGTCGTCGGGTCGGTGAAGGTGCCGAACACAAACCACGCCATGTTGTTGAGGATATGGTGCAAGCCGGTGACGATCAGCAGGCGGTTGAACACGCCAAACACGAACGCACCAAAACTGCCGCTTTCCATCAGCAGCACGCCGAAGCTGTTGATGCCTTGCTGCACGGGTGGCCAGATCAAACCAAAGATCACCCCCAGCGCCACCGCGGAGAACCCGGTGACGATCGGCACAAACCGTCGCCCACCAAAGAATGCGAGGTACTCCGGCAGCTTGATGTCCTTGAAGCGGTTATACAGCGCACCGGCCATCAAGCCGCTGGCGATGCCCGCGAGCATGCCCATGTTGATGCTGGCGTCCATCACCTTGAGGGTGGAGACCATCACCAGGTAACCGATGGCGCCTGCCAGGCCCGCCGTGCCGTTGTTGTCGCGGGCAAAACCCACGGCAATGCCGATGGCAAAGATCAGCGCCAGGTTGGCGAAGATCGCCTGCCCGGCGTCGTGCATCACCGCGATGTTCAGCAGGTCAGTGTCGCCCAGTCGCAGCAGGAGGCCGGCGATCGGCAAAATCGCGATCGGCAGCATCAGTGCACGGCCCAGGCGTTGCAGCCCTTCGATAAAATATTGGTACACGGCGTGTCTCCCTATTCTTGTTGTTTTCAGCTCAGCGGCCAGTGGTGTTGACAGGCTTGGCGAACGGCTTTGGCGCTGCTCAGGTTAAGCAGGCTTTGGCTCAGTTGCCGGCATTGGGCTGCGTCCAGGTGACGGACACGGTCCTTGATTTCTCCGATTTGCGGCGGGCTGACGGACAGCTCGCTGATGCCCAGACCGATCAGCACCGGCGTGGCCAGCGGGTCGGACGCCAGCGCCCCGCACACACCGACCCAGCGCCCATGCTTGGCTGCGCCGATGCACGTCTGGGCGATCAGCCGCAACAGCGCCGGGTGCATGGCATCGACCCGGGCGGCGAGGCCGGCGTGGTCGCGGTCCATGGCGAGGGTGTACTGGGACAGGTCATTGGTGCCGATGGACAGAAAGTCCGCGTGCTCGGCCAGTTGTTCGGCCATCAGCGCCGCCGCGGGCACTTCGATCATCACGCCCAGTTCCGGGCGTTGGGTCAGTTCCAACTCGGCGCACAGTTCATCGAGGCGCTGGCGAATGTGCAGCAGTTCGTCGACTTCGCTGACCATTGGCAGCAGGATGCGGCAACGTTCCAGCGGGCTGACCTGGAGAAGGGCACGCAGTTGCTGGTCCAGCACCTCCGGACGCACTTGCGCCATGCGAATGCCCCGCAGGCCCAGCACCGGGTTGGTCTCGAACGGCAGCGGCAGGTAGTCGAGTTGCTTGTCGCCGCCGACGTCGATGGTGCGGATGATCACGGATTTGTCGCCCATGGCATCCAGCACGGCTTGGTAGGCCTGGCGCTGCTCTTGCTCGTCGGGCGCAGTGCGGCGGTCGACGAAGAGAAATTCTGTGCGCAGCAGGCCGACTCCATCGGCGCCATTCTCGAAGGCCAGTTGGGCTTCGGCGCTGGAGGCGACATTCGCGGCCACTTCAATGCGCACGCCATCCTGAGTGCTGGCGGTGCCTTGAGCCTGCGCGTGCTGCTGTTGGCGCCGCAGTTTCTGTGCATCGCGCAACTGGTGAACCTGGGCGTGGCGTGCATCATCCGGCGTCAGCTCCAGGCGGCCGTTGGCGGCATCCAGCACCACGCGCTGGCCTTGGGGCACATCAAGCAATTCAGTGCCCAGTGCAACCACGCACGGCAAGCCTTTACCCCGCGCCAGAATCGCCACATGAGACGTCGCGCCGCCTTCGGCCATGCAGATACCGGCGGCGTGTTGATTGCTCAGTTGCAGCAGATCCGATGGGGTCAGCTCATGGGCCGAGACGATAGCGCCGGCCGGCAAATCAAAATTCCAGGCCTCGCCCAGCAACGCCCGCAGCACGCGTTGCTGCAAGTCGCGCAGGTCGTTGGCGCGTTCGGCGAACAGCGGTTTACCCAGTGCCAGCAGCACCGCGCATTGGGCCTGGATCGCATCACGCCAGGCGTGAGTGGCGGCGCTGCCCTGTTCGATGGCGGCGGTGGCGGCCTCCAGCAACGTAGGGTCTTCCAGCAGGGCCAGGTGGGCGGCGAAGATCTCTTCTTCCTCCACATCCTTGCGCTGACGGGCCTGGTCCAGGGTGTGGCGGATTTCGCTACGCACCTGTTCCAGGGCGCTGTCCAGGTGCTGCAATTGTTCATCCGGCACGTTGTTGCCCGGGTCCACCAGCAGCTCGATTCCGTTCAGGCGGAACAACGGGCCGCAGACCAACCCCGGCGCGGCACACACGCCTTGCAGTACTCCGGCTTCGGTATTCGCGCGGCGTGGGGCGACGGCCACTGGAGCGTGATGCGCTTCGCCAACTTCCACCGACAGCGCAGCGATCAGTGCTTGCAGCGCCGCTTCACAATCCTTGCCACGACAGGTGACCTGCACCTCGTCCTGCTCACCAATCCCCAGGCCCATCAAGCCGATCAGGCTGTCGCACGAAGCCGACTTGCCAGCGAAATGCAGCTGCGACTGGCTGCTGAATGCCTGTGCGGTCTTGCGGATCAAGGCAGCGGGGCGCGCGTGCAGGCCGCCACGATGGGTGATGCGAATAGTCGCGCTGGCTTCGGTGACCGACTCATCAATCACTTTCGCTGCACCGGCCAACCGTGCAACCACATGCAGCAGCGGCTCGCCGACCTTCACTGTTTTCAAGGTGATCGGCCGTAGCTCAAACAGCTCGCTGTTGGTCAGGATGATCAGGCTGACCAGGCTTTTGCACTGGCGCGCAATCAGGTCCAGGTCAAACTGGACCAGTGCCTGGCCCTTGCTGACCCGCGCACCTTGCTTGACCAGCAGCGCAAAGCCTTCGCCATTCAATTCCACCGTGTCGATGCCCACGTGCATCAGCAATTCAGCGCCGTTATCGGCGCGAATGGTCAGCGCATGCCCGGTGCGGGCGACGTGGATGATCACGCCATCACACGGCGCGTGCAGGCAATCGTTGAGCGGGTCGATGGCAATGCCGTCGCCCATGGCGCCACTGGCGAACACTTCGTCGGGAACGTCGCCCAGGGTCAGCACCGGCCCACTGAGGGGAGCGCTGAGGGTGAGGTCTTTATTATTGTGGGACATGGGCACGGTACTCATCAGGAAAACGCTGCAATCAACTCAGTGGGTGCGGGTCACTTTGCTCAAGTGACGCGGTTGGTCCGGGTCCATGCCCCGGGCCTCTGCCAAACCGGCGGCCATCACGTAGAAACTCTGGATCGCCAGGATCGGGTCCAGGGCCGGGTGTTCGGCGCGGCTCAGGGTCAGGTCGCGCTCGGCGATGTCATCGGGAGCGGCCAGCAGCACGCGGGCACCGCGCTGGCGCATATCGGCGGCCAGGCTCAGCAGGCCGGCTTGTTCGGCGCCGCGTGGGGCGAAGACCAGCAGCGGGTAGTTGTCATCGATCAGGGCCATCGGGCCATGGCGCACTTCGGCGCTGCTGAAGGCTTCGGCCTGGATCGCCGAGGTTTCCTTGAGYTTGAGCGCGGCTTCCTGGGCRATGGCAAAACCGGCGCCACGACCGATCACCATCAGTTGCTGGCAGTCGCGCAGGGCGTCGATGGCCAGGCTCCAGTCTTGCCTGGCGGCTTCACGCAAACCTTCGGGCAGTGCCTTACAGGCTTGCAGCAACTCGTCTTCCTGATTCCAGTGGCCGATCAGCTGGGCGCTGGCGCTCAGGGTGGCGATAAAGCTTTTGGTGGCGGCGACGCTGCGTTCCGGCCCGGCGCACAGCGGCACATGGAATTCGCAGGCGGCTTCCAGTGGCGAGTCTTCGGCGTTGACCATCGAGATGCTCAAGGCACCGCGCTTGCGCAACAGGCGCAGGCTGTTGACCAGGTCCGGGCTCTGTCCCGACTGGGAGAAACCGAACGCCACTTGCCCGCTGACCTTGAGCGGCGATTGCAGCATGGTCACCACCGACATCGGCAACGACGCCACCGGAATCCCCAGGTGTTGCATGGTCAGGTAGGCGAAGTAACTGGCGGCGTGGTCCGAGCTGCCACGGGCGATGGTCATCGCCACTTGCGGCGGCTGGCGACGCAGGCGGCCGGCGACTTCCTCCAGCAATGGGTCCAGGCGTTGCAGTTGAGCCTCGACGGCCTCGCAGGAGGCCAGGGCCTCTTCAAGCATTTTTGAAGTCAATGGTTTCTCCTTCGACCATTACGTCGGTGAGGTGCAGGGAGCGGTCCAGGCGCACGCAGTCGGCAAAGCTGCCGGGTTGCAGGCGACCGCGTTCTTCGAGGCCCAGGTAGTCCGCAGGAAATTGCGACAGGCGTTGTGAGGCTTCGCTGATCGGCAGGCCGATCTTCACCAGGTTGCGCAGCGCCTGGTCCATGGTCAGGGTGCTGCCGGCCAGCGTTCCATCGGCCAGGCGGACGCCGCCCAGGCACTTGGTCACGGTGTGGCTGCCCAGCTTGTATTCGCCGTCGGGCATGCCGGCAGCGGCGGTGGAATCGGTGACGCAATACAGGCACGGGATCGAGCGCAGCGCCACGCGCATGGCACCGGGGTGCACGTGCAGCAGGTCGGGAATCAACTCGGCGTATTTGGCGTGGGCCAGGGCCGCGCCGACGATGCCGGGCTCGCGGTGATGCAGCGGGCTCATGGCGTTGTACAAGTGGGTAAAGCTGGTGGCCCCGGCGGCGAGGGCGGCGACGCCTTCTTCGTAGCTGCCCAGGGTGTGGCCGATCTGCATGCGCACGCCACGTTCGCTGAGGGCGCGGATCAGGCCGTCATGGCCGGCGATTTCCGGAGCAATGGTGATCACCCGGATCGGCGCCAGGCGCAGGTATTCTTCGACTTCGGCCATCAAGGCGGTGTGGGCGAAGTTCGGTTGTGCGCCGAGTTTTCCCGGATTGATGTAGGGACCTTCCAGGTGCACGCCCAGGACACGAGCGGTGCCGGTCGGGCGGCTTTCGCAATAGGTGCCGATTTCGCCGAGCACGCGGGAAATCTCATCCACTGGCGCGGTCATGGTGGTGGCCAGCAGCGAGGTGGTGCCAAACCGCACGTGGGTGCGGGTGATGGTGTGGAAGGCGTCGGTGCCTTCCATGATGTCTTTGCCGCCACCGCCGTGCACGTGCAGGTCGATAAAGCCTGGCAGCAGGTACGGCAGGTCGTTGTCAGCCGGGTTGCACGGGCTGCCTTCTACGGCAGTGACCTTGCCGTGCTGGTGCACCAGGCGGCCGCGAATCCAGCCGTGTGGCGTGAGGATATTGTCTTCGGACATGGGCAGTTCTCTAAATTCGCAGTTCAGCGGAATAGTCGTGGCGGCGCAGTTCTGCGACGAAGTCGTAGTAGTCGTTGCGGCAGTAGGTGTCGGTGATTTCAATCGGGGTGTTGTCGGCGGTGTAGCCCACCCGGGTCATCAGCAGCATGGCGGTGCCGGGGGCGATGCCCACCAGGGCTGCGAACTCATCCGAGGCGTTGATCGCCTGGATGTGTTGCAGGGCGCGCACGATGGGTTTGCCGATGCTTTCCAGGTATTCGTAGAGCGAGTTGCCGATGGCCTGCGGGTGGGGGAGGACGGAGGCGGGCATGGCGGTCATTTCAATCGCCATCACCGTGTCGTCGGCCTTACGCAAACGCTTGAGCCGCGCGACTTTGTCGCTGGGTGACAGGCCCAGGCGAATCAATTCTTCATGGGTCGGCGGGGTGATGTCGCGCTCCAGCCACTGGGACGTCGGCACAAAGCCCTTGAGCCGGAGCATTTCGCTGAAGCCCGAGAGGCGCGACAGCGGTTGTTCCAGGCGTGGCGTGATGAAGGTTCCGGAGCCTTGGCTGCGACGGATCAGACCTTGTTCGAACAGCACTTCCAGCGCCTTGCGGGCGGTCACCCGGGAAATGCTCAGTTGCTCGCTGAGGGCACGTTCCGACGGCAAAGCCTGCTCGGATTTCCACTGGCCGGCATGAATCGCGGCTTCGAGGTTGCGGGCCAGTTGCAGGTACAGCGGCGTCGATTGTTTATCGTCGGGGCGCAGGGCCAGGATGGGGTTCATCGTGTCGGTTTCCGATGCGGTTATTGGAGTGTTGTCGCCCGGTAGTGATCGCAAGCTAATACCACTTAAATACCATGTCAATGCAGCGAAAACAGTGCAGGCGAGCGTTTGCGGGCGCCTTAATAGTGCGCCAGTTCAAGTGGTATTAGAGAGGTCTTTATTTCAGGCAGAAGCGCGCAGCTTGCCGAGGTGAACTGGTATTCACCGGCAGGCCACCCATGGGGCGGGAATTTTTTTTGAATTATTTTACGAGGGGCAGGAAATTACGGACGAATCTCGATCATCGTGCCGTCTTTCACCAGGTTCCAGACTTCGCGCATGTCGACATTGCGCATGCCGATGCAGCCGTCGGTCCAGTCCAGGGTGTGGAACAGCTCTTCGGGGTAGTCCTCGGCGTCGGGGGTGCCGTGGATCATGATCATGCTGCCGGGCTTGACCCCTTCGCGGCGGGCGCGCGCGGAATCGCTGATATTGGGGTAGGAGATGTGCATGGCCAGGTTGAAGCGGTCGCTGGTCTTGCGCCAGTCGATCCAGTAGAAACCTTCCGGGGTGCGGCGGTCGCCTTCCATCAGCTTGGTGCCCTTGGGGTTCTTCCCCAGGGAAATGCGGTAGGTCCTGAGGGGCTTGCCGTCATTAATCAGTTGCAACTGATGGGCAGACTTGAGCACCAGGATTTTCTCGACGGGTTTGCCCCCCAGGATCACTTGGGTGGAGGCTGGCGACAGCGTGGCAAACGACAGGCAGATCAGAGCAAGCAACCAACGCATTGAAACGGTATCCCCTGAAAAGACTACGTGCCGCCTGGATTGTTATTTGGCCAACTGGGTCAGCGGCGGCACCGATTCGCTGCGCACCGGATACGACTGTTGCCGGCGGTCAGCAAAAAAGCATTCTAAGGTACGCCCGACCGTGCGGAAAGCCAGCTCGGACCAAGGGATGTCGGCTTCATCGAATAAGCGCACTTCAAGGCTTTCGGGGCCGGCGGCAAAATCCAGGTCGATCAGTTCGGCCCGGTAGAAGATGTGCACCTGGCTGATGTGAGGCACGTCGATCAGGGTGTAGATGCTCAGGTTGCGCACCCGGGCGCAGGCTTCTTCGAGGGTTTCGCGCATCGCGGCCTGCTCGACGGTCTCGCCGTTCTCCATGAAGCCGGCGGGCAAGGTCCAGAAACCCAGGCGCGGCTCGATGGCGCGCCGGCACAGCAGCACCTGGTCGCCCCACACCGGTACGGTGCCCGCGACGATATTGGGGTTCTGGTAGTGAATGGTCTGACAGTGATCGCAGACATAACGCAGGCGTGCGTCGCCTTCGGGAATGCGCTGGGTGACCGGTTTACCGCACTGGCTGCAGAAGTTCATGCTGGGGTTCCTGGAGAGTGCGCCTATCTTGGCGTGACCGGGTATGGGCTGCAAGTTGTCGTTTAGCGACATGGCCAGGGTTTTGGGGTTGGGCGTGCGCAAGGTTTGGTGCATGATGCAAGGTAGCCAACAGACCGAGATGACTCATGCTGGACGAGCTACTTCGCCGGGTAAGCAATCATACGCCCCACACGCTGGAGACCGACGGTCGTTTCCCGGAAGCGGCAGTACTGGTGCCGATCACCCGCAGTGACGAACCCGAGCTGATCCTGACCTTGCGCGCCAGCGGGTTATCCACCCATGGCGGCGAAGTGGCGTTCCCTGGCGGGCGCCGCGACCCTGAAGATCCCGACCTGATATTCACCGCGCTGCGCGAAGCCGAAGAAGAAATCGGCCTGCCGCCGGGCCTGGTGGAAGTCATCGGCCCGTTGAGCCCGCTGATTTCCCTGCACGGTATCCGTGTCACGCCTTATGTAGGCGTTATCCCCGATTACGTCGAATACCTGGCCAATGACGCCGAGATCGCCGCTGTTTTCAGCGTGCCCCTGGAGTTTTTTCGCCAGGATCCCCGCGAACACACCCACCGTATCGATTACCAGGGCCGCAGTTGGTATGTGCCCAGTTATCGGTTTGGCGAATACAAGATCTGGGGCCTGACGGCGATCATGATCGTCGAGCTGATCAATCTGCTCTATGACGATGCCGACATCAGCCTGCATCGACCGCCGAAAAGCTTCATCAATACCTAAGAGCCAGATGGCCATCGTTCCTGCCGTGAGGATCCACCTATGAAATACCGCCTGGGCGACGCCCGAGTCGAAACCCATCCCAACAGCTGGGTGGCCCCCAATGCCACGCTGGTGGGCAAGGTCAAGCTGGAGGAGGGCGCCAACGTCTGGTTCAACGCGGTGTTGCGCGGCGACAACGAGCTGATCCTGATCGGCAAGAACAGCAACGTGCAGGACGGCAGCGTGATGCACACCGACATGGGTTACCCGCTGACCCTTGGCACCGGCGTGACCATCGGCCATAACGCCATGTTGCATGGCTGCACCGTCGACGATTACAGCCTGATTGGCATCAATGCGGTGATTCTTAACGGGGCGAAGATCGGCAAGCACTGCATCATCGGCGCCAATTCGCTGATCGGCGAGGGCAAGGAAATTCCCGATGGTTCGTTGGTGATGGGCTCGCCGGGCAAGGTGGTGCGGGAACTGACCGACGTGCAGAAGAAAATGCTCGAGGCCAGCGCTGCGCACTATGTGCATAACTCCCAGCGGTATGCCCGTGATCTGGTTGAGCAGGAAGAATGAACCCGGTAGAACGACCCGTCGCCTCGCCGTGCGTGAGCATTTGTGCGCTGGATGACGATGATATCTGCACGGGATGCCAGCGCACGGTGGAAGAGATTACCCGCTGGAGTCGCATGGACAATACCGAGCGCCGGGTAGTGCTGGGGTTGTGCCATGAGCGGGCGAAGGCGAGTGGGCTGGTGTGGATGATTCCCGGTAAATCCGGCGCCTGAT
>NZ_CP080030.1:1252751-1254550 GCF_019382755.1 Pseudomonas sp. Colony2
TGTGAAGTACCCTGTGCCCCTTGTTCACAGGTCCCTCGCCCCATGTTCTTCCTGATTGCCTACATCAGCAGCGTCGTGCTGATCAACTTCGCCTTTTCTACCGCTCCGCACCTGGATGTCATCTGGTCTGCCTGGGGCGGCCTGGTATTTGTCCTGCGGGACATGGTGCAAACCCGTTTCGGCCATGGCGCGATCATCGCCATGCTGGCGGCGCTGGTGCTGTCCTATATCACCTCCGATCCGTCCATCGCCCTGGCCAGCGCCACGGCGTTCGCGGTGTCCGAATGCATTGACTGGCTGGTGTTCAGCATCACCAAGCGCCCACTCCACGACCGCCTGTGGATAAGTTCGGCGCTGAGTATCCCCCTCGATACCTTCATCTTTTTCGGCCTGATCGGCGCCTTGACGCCCGCGGTCGCCGGCACTGCCCTGGTGTCGAAATTCGCCGGCGTTACCGTGGTGTGGCTGGCCATGGCCTGGCGTTTGCGCCGGCAGCGCGTCGCCAACTGAAGCCAATCCTTACAGTTCATGTAAAATGCCGGCCTTTCTCCCCACGATCCGCTCCCCTGAGGACCTGAGATGACCCGAATCGGAACTCCATTGTCGCCAACCGCGACCCGCGTAATGCTGTGTGGCTGCGGTGAGCTGGGCAAGGAAGTGGTAATCGAACTGCAACGCCTGGGCGTTGAAGTGATTGCCGTGGATCGCTACGCCAACGCGCCGGCCATGCAGGTTGCCCACCGCAGCCACGTGATCAACATGCTCGACGGTGCCGCGCTGCGTGCCGTGATCGAAGCCGAAAAGCCGCACTTCATCGTGCCGGAAATTGAAGCGATCGCCACCGCCACCCTCGTGGAGCTGGAAGCCGAAGGCTTCACCGTGATCCCGACCGCCCGCGCGACGTTGCTGACCATGAACCGCGAAGGTATCCGTCGCCTGGCCGCCGAAGAGCTGGACCTGCCGACCTCGCCGTACCACTTCGCCGACACCTTCGAGGACTACAGCAAGGCCGTCACCGACCTGGGCTTCCCGTGTGTGGTCAAGCCGGTGATGAGTTCGTCGGGCAAGGGCCAGAGCCTGCTGCGCAGCGCCGATGACGTGCAGAAAGCCTGGGATTACGCCCAGGAAGGCGGGCGTGCCGGCAAGGGCCGCGTGATCATCGAAGGCTTTATCGACTTCGACTACGAAATCACCCTGCTGACCGTGCGCCACATTGGCGGCACTACCTTCTGTGCGCCTGTCGGTCACCGTCAGGAGAAGGGCGACTATCAGGAATCCTGGCAGCCACAGGCCATGAGCCCGATTGCACTGGCGGAATCCGAGCGCGTTGCCAAGGCGGTAACCGAAGCGTTGGGTGGTCGTGGTCTGTTTGGCGTCGAGCTGTTTATCAAAGGCGATCAGGTGTGGTTCAGCGAAGTGTCGCCGCGCCCCCATGACACTGGCCTGGTGACCCTGATTTCCCAGGACTTGTCTCAGTTCGCCCTGCATGCGCGGGCAATTCTCGGCCTGCCGATCCCGTTGATCCGTCAGTTCGGGCCTTCGGCTTCGGCAGTGATCCTGGTGGAAGGCAAGTCGACCCAGACGGCGTTTTCCAACCTGGGTGCAGCCTTGAGCGAGCCGGATACGGCGTTGCGTCTGTTCGGCAAGCCGGAAGTGAATGGCCAGCGCCGTATGGGCGTGGCGCTGGCGCGGGATGAGTCGATTGAGGCAGCGCGGGCTAAAGCCACTCGTGCTTCGAAGGCTGTTGTTGTAGAGCTGTAACCCNNNNCCGATCGTTCCCACGCTCCGCGTGGGAATGC
>NZ_CP080030.1:1254637-1262165 GCF_019382755.1 Pseudomonas sp. Colony2
ATCAGGCGACCTTGTTCAAATCGTTATTGCGCGTCTCTTTCAGGCACAGCACAGCAATCAAGCTGATCACCGCTGCCGCCGACACATACCCGCCGACATAACTCAAACCGCCCATCGCCACCAGCTTGGTCGCGAAGAACGGTGCCGCCGACGCACCCACGATCCCACCCAGGTTATACGCCGCCGAAGCACCGGTATAACGCACGCGGGTCGGGAACAGTTCCGGCAACATCGCGCCCATCGGGGCAAACGTCACGCCCATCAGGAACAGCTCCAGCGCCAGGAACAGTGCCACGGCCCAGGTTGAACCGTGGGTCAGCAACGGCTCCATGGTGAAGCCGGAGAGGATGGTCAGAATCGCCCCCACAATCAGCACCGGCTTACGCCCGTAACGGTCGCTGGCCCACGCCGCCAGCGGCGTCGCCGCGCCCATGAACAGCACCGCGAAGCACAACAGCCCGAGGAAGGTTTCACGGCTGTAACCCAGCGTAGACACGCCGTAGCTCAGGGAAAACGCGGTGGTGATATAGAACAGCGCATAACACACCACCATCGAGGCCGCACCCAGCAGGACCGGCAGCCAATGCTGGCTGAACAGTTCCACCAGCGGCACCTTCACCGGCGCTTCCTTGGCCACGGCGTTCGCGAACACCGGCGTTTCATGCAGTTTGAGCCGCGCATACAGCCCCACCATCACCAGCGCCGCGCTGAGAATGAACGGAATGCGCCAGCCCCAGCTGCGGAACTGTTCGTCGCTCAGGCTCATGGCCAGGATCAGGAACAGCCCGTTGGCCGCCAGAAAGCCAATCGACGGGCCCAACTGCGGGAACATGCCGAACCAGGCGCGTTTGCCCTTCGGGGCGTTCTCGGTGGCCAGCAACGCCGCGCCGCCCCATTCGCCGCCAAGCCCGAGGCCCTGGCCGAAGCGCAGTACGCAGAGCAGGATCGGTGCCCAGGCCCCGATGCTGTCATAACCGGGCAGCAAGCCGATCAGCGTGGTGCACACGCCCATCAGCAGCAAAGAGGCGACCAGTGTCGACTTGCGACCGATCCGGTCACCAAAGTGGCCGAACAGCGCCGAGCCCAGTGGCCGCGCGATAAACGCGATACCGAAGGTCAGGAACGAGGCGAGCATCTGCGCCGTGCCGGAGGTTTGCGGGAAGAACACCGGGCCGATCACCAGGGCTGCGGCAGTCGCGTAGATATAGAAGTCGTAGAACTCGATGGCGGTGCCGATGATGCTAGCGGTGGCGACCCGGGCCGTCGAGTTGGTCGGGGCGGCGGTCGCCGTCTCGTTATAGGTGGTGCTCATTGAGGTATCCCTGACGGTCATTGCGCGTTTGGACGCGGATTATTATTGGTCGAACACCCATGGATCAGGGTTGTGCGCGGGGCGGCTCGGGATGGGAGCAAACACCGGTCAGACACGGTAAAGCGGTGCCTGGACGCGCTCAGTGCGGGTAGCACGCGGTCGGGCGGGGCTTGGGTAAGCCACCCGATTATAGGAAGGGGTTTGCGGATCCAACAAGGGGCTTAAGCGGCGACCGGCACCGTGCTGGTGTGCCAGATCAGCACCTTGGCGACGCGGTTGTCCTCGGTCTCGAGGATTTCCAGGCGATAGCGGCCGATTTTCAGGCACACGGCGCAATCCGGAATGGTCTCCAGTGCTTCGGTCACCAGGCCGTTGAGGGTCTTGGGGCCGTCGCTGGGCAGGTGCCAGCCGAGGGTTTTGTTCAAGTCGCGGATCGAGGCGGCGCCGTCGATCACGTAGCGGCCATCCAGTTGCGGCTGGATGTGCGGGTTGTCGAGGTGGTGCTCGTTTTCGAACTCACCGACGATTTCTTCAAGAATGTCTTCCAGGGTCACAATGCCCAGCACTTCGCCGTACTCATCCACAACCATGCCCAGGCGGCGCTGTTGCTTATGAAAATTCAGCAGTTGCAGTTGCAGCGGCGTGCTTTCCGGAACGAAGTAGGGCTCGTGGCAGGCCTCCAGCAGCGCTTCCTTGGTCAGGCTGGCGTCCGGCAGCAGGTGGCGGATCTGCCGCGTGTTGAGCACCGCCTCGACCTGGTTGATGTCGCTGTGGAACACCGGCAGCCGGGTTCGGGTGGAAACCCGCAGTTGCTCGATGATTTCCTCTACCGGGTCATCCAGGTTGATGCCGTCCACTTCGCTGCGGGGCACCAGGATGTCGTTGACGGTGATGTTGTCCAGGGCGTGGATGCCCGGCATGCCCGGCGCGCGGGTGTTGGGGATTTCGGCTTCCGGCTCGTCGTCCTGGTCCGGCTGCTGCTCGTCGCTCTTCTTGACCAGCCCGGGCTTGCGGGTGAACGGGCGCAGCAGCAACAGGCTGACACCGTTGAGCAGCCAGGCCAGCGGATAAAGGATTTTCAGCGGCACGCTCAGCAAGGTATTGCCGAAGCCAAGGATGGTTTGCGGGTGGCGAGTGGCCAGGGCGCGCGGCAGATAGTCGGCCAGCACCAGCAGGACCGCGCTGGAGATCACCCAGCCGAGCCACGGGCCGTTTTGCGCCCAGGCGTAGATCGCCAGCAGGGTGCAGAGAATCACCACCACGGCGCGGCACAGGGTGTTGCAGAGGATCAGGCTGTTGCGCGGGAAGTTCAGGCGGGTGGCGGCTTTGTCACCCTGGCGGGTGCCGGGGCGCAGGGCCAGCAAATGTTGCTGGGCGGCTTCGATGGCGGTAAACAGCGCCGACCATAAAACCAGCAAGGCTACTACCGCAAGCATCGGCCCCAAGGGCAAGTTGTCCATGTCGGCTGCCCGTCAGATATGCAGGATGTATTCGCGAACCAGCTTGCTGCCGAAATAGGCCAGCATCAGCAGGCAGAAACCGGCCAGGGTCCAGCGGATCGCCTTGTGCCCGCGCCAGCCGAGACGGTTGCGGCCCCACAGCAGCACGCTGAACACCACCCAGGCCAGGCAGGCCAGCAGGGTTTTATGCACAAGGTGCTGGGCAAACAGGTTCTCGACGAACAGCCAGCCGGAGATCAGCGACAGCGACAGCAGCGTCCAGCCGGCCCAGAGGAAGCCGAACAGCAGGCTTTCCATGGTTTGCAGCGGCGGGAAGTTCTTGATCAGCCCCGACGGGTGCTTGTGCTTGAGCTGGTGGTCTTGCAACAGCAGCAGCAAGGCCTGGAACACCGCGATGGTGAACATGCCGTAGGCGAGGATCGACAGCAGGATGTGGGCGAGGATGCCCGGCTCTTCATCAATGACCTGCACGGTGCCGGTCGGTGTGAATTGCGCCAGCAGCACCGTCAGCATCCCGAGCGGGAACAACAGCACCAGCAGGTTCTCCACCGGGATCCGGTAGCAGGCCATCAGGGTCAGCGCGATCACCGCGGCGGCAATCAGGCTGGCAGCGCTGAAGAAATCCAGGCCCAGGCCGACCGGCGTCATCAAGTGCGTGAACAGGCTGGCGGCGTGAGCCAGCAGGGCGAGGACGCCAAGGCCTACCAGCAGGCGTTTGTCGGCCTTGGCGCCTTGGGCCAGACGAGTGCCCTGATAGAGGGTCGCAGCGGCATACAAGATGGCGGCGGCGAGGCTGGGTAGCAAACTGGGTGACAAAGGGAGCATAAATCCTGTTAAGCAGGCCCGAAAGGCGCTGAGTTTGGCATACACCTGCGTAACACGAAAGACTCTCAGGCCAGACAGCGGGTGTGCATGGCGACAGTCTTCGCTATAATCCGCGACCTGCCCACGCCGCAGGCTCGCCGAGCGCTGTTTTTAATAGCGACTTACCACAGCCTGGGCCGCCATTACCTCGGTCTAACAATGCATTTCGATGAATAGGGCCTGAAAGGATCGCGCATGTTTGAAAATCTGACTGACCGTCTCTCGCAGACGCTGCGCCATGTCACCGGCAAGGCCAAGCTGACCGAGGACAATATTAAAGACACCCTGCGTGAAGTGCGCATGGCGTTGCTGGAAGCCGACGTCGCCTTGCCGGTGGTGAAGGACTTCGTCAACTCGGTCAAAGAGCGCGCGGTCGGCACCGAAGTGTCCCGCAGCCTGACGCCGGGCCAGGCCTTTGTGAAGATCGTCCAGGCCGAACTCGAAAGCCTGATGGGCGCGGCCAACGAAGATTTGAACCTCAGCGCCGTGCCGCCAGCCGTTGTGCTGATGGCCGGTCTGCAAGGTGCGGGCAAGACCACCACCGCCGGCAAACTGGCGCGCTTCCTTAAAGAGCGCAAGAAGAAGTCGGTGATGGTGGTGTCTGCCGACGTTTACCGTCCGGCGGCTATTAAACAGCTGGAAATGCTCGCGGGCGAAGTGGGCGTGACCTTCTTCCCGTCCGACCTGAGCCAGAAGCCGGTCGATATCGCCCAGGCGGCTATTAAAGAAGCCAAGCTGAAATTCATCGACGTGGTCATCGTCGATACCGCCGGTCGCCTGCACATCGACGAAGAGATGATGGGCGAGATCAAGGCGCTGCATGCCGCGATCAACCCGGTAGAAACCCTGTTCGTGGTCGATGCCATGACCGGCCAGGATGCGGCCAATACCGCCAAGGCCTTTGGTGATGCACTGCCGCTGACCGGTGTGATCCTGACCAAGGTCGACGGCGATGCCCGTGGCGGTGCCGCCTTGTCGGTACGCGCCATTACCGGCAAGCCGATCAAGTTCATCGGTATGGGCGAGAAGAGCGAAGCGCTCGAGCCGTTCCACCCTGAGCGGATAGCCTCGCGTATCCTCGGCATGGGCGACGTGCTCAGCCTGATCGAGCAAGCGGAAGCGACCCTCGACAAGGACAAGGCCGACAAGCTGGCTAAAAAGCTGAAGAAGGGCAAGGGCTTCGACCTCGAAGACTTCCGCGACCAGCTGCAACAGATGAAGAACATGGGCGGCCTCGGCGGCCTGATGGACAAGCTGCCGAACATCGGCGGCGTGAACCTGGCGCAAATGGGCAATGCCCAGGGCGCGGCAGAGAAGCAATTCAAGCAGATGGAAGCCATCATCAATTCCATGACCCCGGCCGAGCGCCGCGACCCTGAGCTGATCAGCGGTTCGCGCAAACGTCGGATCGCCATGGGTTCCGGCACCCAGGTGCAGGACATCGGTCGCTTGATCAAGCAGCACAAGCAGATGCAGAAGATGATGAAGAAATTCTCCGCAAAAGGCGGGATGGCCAAGATGATGCGCGGCATGGGCGGTATGTTGCCCGGCGGCGGCATGCCGAAAATGTAAAGAATTCGAGCAGAAGTTCGCTTCTGCTCCGACCCGCAGGGATGCGGGATCTCCAGCAAACCCGCCATTGGCGGGAGCTGACTTGCCGTTTTAACCGACGGCTCTATAGCAGATCTGAATGGCACGCTGATAGGCGCCAGAAAAAGACATTTGCAAAAGTCCGGATATTCCTTAGAATATGCGGCCTTTCGGGCACCTATGCCCGCTGTGCATTTAGATTTGCAGCACCGACTACAGGAACGATGTTCACATGCTAACAATCCGTCTTGCCCTTGGCGGCTCCAAAAAGCGCCCGTTTTACCACTTGACCGTAACTGACAGCCGCAACCCACGTGACGGCTCTCACAAGGAACAAGTTGGCTTCTTCAACCCGATCGCTCGTGGTCAAGAAGTCCGTCTGTCCGTGAACCAAGAGCGCGTAGCCTACTGGCTGAGCGTTGGTGCACAACCTTCTGAGCGCGTTGCTCAGTTGTTGAAGGATGCATCTAAGGCTGCGGCCTGAGCAATATGAACGCGACGCCAGCGGTTGCTGATGATTTGATCGTTATCGGCAAGATTTATTCTGTTCATGGCGTTCGCGGCGAAGTGAAGGTGTATTCCTTTACTGATCCGACTGAAAACCTGTTGCAGTACAAGACCTGGACGCTCAAGCGCGAAGGTAGTGTGAAACAGGTAGAGCTGGTCAGTGGACGCGGGAGCGACAAGTTCCTGGTCGCAAAGCTCAAGGGTCTTGATGATCGTGAAGAAGCTCGTCTTCTGGCCGGTTATGAGATCTGCGTGCCGCGCAACCTGTTCCCTGAATTGACCGACGGCGAGTACTACTGGTACCAGCTGGAAGGTCTGAAGGTTATTGATCAACTTGGGCAATTGCTCGGGAAAATCGATCATCTTCTGGAAACCGGCGCCAATGATGTAATGGTGGTCAAGCCTTGCGCTGGCAGCCTGGATGATCGCGAACGCCTGTTGCCCTATACCGAGCAATGCGTGTTGGCCGTCGACCTGGCAGCGGGCGAGATGAAGGTGGAATGGGACGCGGACTTCTAACGTGGCTAACCTGCGCGTTGAAGTGATCAGTTTGTTTCCCGAGATGTTTTCCGCCATCAGCGAGTACGGCATCACCAGTCGGGCGGTGAAACAGGGGCTCTTGCAGCTCACCTGTTGGAACCCGCGAGACTACACGACGGATCGACATCACACTGTGGACGATCGCCCATTTGGCGGTGGCCCGGGCATGGTGATGAAGATCAAGCCCCTGGAAGATGCGTTGGTTCAGGCCAAGGCAGCCGCCGGGGAGAAGGCGAAGGTAATTTACCTGTCCCCTCAAGGCCGTCAGCTGAATCAGTCGGCGGTACGCGAGTTGGCGAATCTGGAAGCATTAATCCTGATTGCCGGTCGCTATGAAGGCATTGACGAGCGTTTTATTGATGCTCATGTCGATGAAGAGTGGTCGATTGGGGACTATGTCCTGTCTGGCGGCGAGCTGCCGGCGATGGTCCTGATAGATGCGGTTACACGACTGCTGCCTGGAGCTTTAGGGCATGCGGACTCCGCGGAGGAAGATTCCTTCACGGATGGTTTGCTGGATTGCCCGCACTACACCCGACCGGAGGTGTATGCGGATCAGCGTGTTCCCGACGTATTGCTAAGTGGCAATCACGCACACATCCGGCGTTGGCGTTTACAGCAGTCCCTCGGGCGGACCTATGAACGACGCGCCGATCTTCTGGAAAGCCGCTCGCTTTCTGGAGAAGAGAAGAAGCTGCTCGAGGAATACATCCTCGCGCGGGACGATAGTTAACAACGTATCGATGGTAGGTCCGACGACTTACCTTAGGAGCACAGCATGACTAACAAAATCATCCTTGCACTCGAAGCAGAGCAGATGACCAAAGAGATCCCTACCTTTGCCCCGGGCGACACCATTGTCGTTCAGGTGAAAGTGAAGGAAGGCGACCGTTCGCGTCTGCAAGCGTTCGAAGGCGTGGTAATTGCCAAGCGTAACCGTGGTGTGAACAGTGCTTTCACTGTTCGTAAAATCTCCAACGGTGTTGGCGTAGAGCGTACTTTCCAGACTTACAGCCCGCAAATCGACAGCATGGCCGTTAAACGTCGCGGTGACGTACGTAAAGCCAAGCTGTACTACCTGCGTGACCTGTCCGGTAAAGCAGCTCGCATCAAGGAAAAACTGGCTTAAGTCCAGCTTCCCGATGCAGAAAAAAGCAGCCTACGGGCTGCTTTTTTGTTGCCTGAAATTTGTCTATTTCCCCGGTACTTATTCATGACTACTCGCCTCGAAGAAATTCAGCGTCGTACTGACCTT
>NZ_CP080030.1:1262268-1295172 GCF_019382755.1 Pseudomonas sp. Colony2
ATCAGGGCCGCTTCGCGCCCCAGCGGGAGCAAGCTCCCTTGCCACAGATTATTTGCCCGCTTTCATTGATGTTTAGCGGCCCGTGCTGCGATAGGATCTACCCGACATCGCCATTTTCCCTGCTTGAGCCCTCATGTCCGCCATCGACCACCCGCAGATAGATCGCTTCCTCGACGCCCTCTGGCTGGAAAAAGGCCTGTCGGACAACACCCGCCAGGCTTACCGCAGTGACCTCGCGTTGTTCAATGGCTGGTTGCAGGAGAAAAACCTCGAGCTGCTCGATGCCGGTCGCGAGCTGATTCTCGACCACCTGGCCTGGCGCCTGGAGCAAAACTACAAGCCTCGCTCTACTGCGCGTTTTCTCTCAGGCGTGCGTGGCTTCTATCGCTACCTGCTGCGGGAAAAGCTGATCGCTGTCGACCCAACCCTGCAAATCGACATGCCGCAGCTGGGCCGGCCACTGCCCAAATCCCTGTCGGAAGCCGACGTCGAAGCCCTGCTCGCAGCCCCCGACCTGAGCGAAGCCATCGGCCAGCGCGACCGTGCCATGCTGGAAGTGCTGTATGCCTGCGGCCTGCGCGTCACCGAGCTGATCAGCCTGACCCTGGAACAGGTCAACCTGCGCCAGGGCGTATTGCGCGTAATGGGCAAGGGCAGCAAGGAGCGCCTGGTGCCCATGGGCGAAGAGGCGATCGTGTGGATCGAACGCTACATGCGCGACGCCCGAGCCGAGTTGCTCAACGGTCGGCCCAGCGATGTACTGTTTCCCAGCCAGCGCGGCGAACAGATGACCCGCCAGACCTTCTGGCATCGCATCAAGCACCAGGCCAAGGTTGCCGGCATCGGCAAGTCGCTGTCGCCCCACACCCTGCGCCACGCGTTCGCCACGCATTTGCTCAACCACGGCGCGGATTTGCGCGTGGTTCAAATGCTCCTGGGCCACAGCGACTTATCCACCACCCAGATCTACACCCACGTGGCGCGGGCACGTTTGCAGGAGATGCACGCCAAGCACCATCCCCGTGGATGAAAAATACTTCGGAAAAAGCCCAATTTCCCCGCGACTGGCTGCCCTGCGGCCCAACTGTGGTAGGCTTTGCCGGTTCGCAAAGGGGACGGCCCAAACCCGTGTTTGAAGATCGGTGTTCCTGCTCCCGTCCCTGCATCTGCCTTCAGGAGTTCCCATGCGCTTGACCCAGATTTTTGCCATCGCAGCCATTGCGTTGGTCTCAACCTTTGCCGTCGCCGACGACGCCGCAGAGAAGACAATCCGCAAGAGCCTGGAAGCCCTCCAGCTCGACACCCCGATTGAAAGCATCAACGCCAGCCCGATGGCCGGCCTGTACGAAGTCAAGCTCAAGGGCAGCCGCGTGCTGTACGCCAGTGCCGATGGCCAGTACATCGTCCAGGGCTACCTGTTCCAGCTCAAAGACGGCAAGCCGGTGAACCTCACCGAGAAAGCCGAGCGCCTGGGCGTGTCCAAGCTGATCAACGGTATTCCGGTGGCTGAAACCGTGGTTTACCCGGCCATCGGCGAAACCAAGACCCACATCACCGTGTTCACCGACACCACCTGCCCGTACTGCCACAAGCTGCATGCCGAAGTGCCTGAGCTGAACAAGCTCGGCGTTGAAGTGCGCTACGTGGCGTTCCCGCGCCAGGGCCTGGGTTCGCCGGGTGACGAGCAGTTGCAAGCCGTCTGGTGTTCGGCCGACAAGAAAGCGGCCATGGACAAGATGGTCGATGGCAAGGAAATCAAGGCCGCCAAGTGCGCCAACCCGGTTTCCAAGCAGTTCGCCCTCGGCCAGTCGATTGGTGTGAACGGTACGCCGGCCATCGTTTTGGCTGACGGCCAGGTGATTCCGGGCTACCAGCCTGCGCCGCAAGTTGCCAAACTGGCACTGAACGCAAAGTAAGCATTATCGTCGAGCCTTGACGATCATGATCCGCCGACAGTTCGGCGGGTCATTAATAGAGAGCCGCAGTTGTGCGGCTGTTTTCACGGCCGACCTTGAGTCGGCCGTTTCATGGGGAGTTCTTCAGTGAAACCGGTCAAAGTAGGCATCTGTGGGTTAGGGACCGTCGGTGGCGGCACCTTCAACGTACTTCAGCGTAACGCTGAAGAAATTTCCCGCCGTGCAGGGCGTGGGATTGAAGTGGCACAAATTGCCACGCGTACGCCAAAGCCTCAGTTCCAAACGACCGGTATTGCGATTACCAACGATGTCTTCGAAGTCGCCACCAACCCTGAAATCGATATCGTCATCGAGCTGGTAGGCGGCTACACCGTGGCCCGCGAGCTGGTGCTCAAGGCCATCGAAAACGGCAAGCATGTGGTCACTGCCAACAAGGCGCTGATTGCCGTGCACGGTAACGAAATCTTCGCCAAGGCCCGCGAGAAGGGCGTGATCGTGGCGTTCGAAGCCGCCGTGGCCGGTGGCATCCCGGTGATCAAGGCGATCCGTGAAGGCCTGTCCGCCAACCGTATCAACTGGGTGGCCGGCATCATCAACGGCACCGGTAACTTCATCCTCACCGAAATGCGCGAGAAGGGCCGTACCTTCGAAGACGTGCTGGCCGAAGCCCAGGCCCTGGGTTACGCCGAAGCCGATCCGACCTTCGACGTGGAAGGCATCGACGCTGCCCACAAGCTGACCATCCTGGCGTCCATCGCCTTTGGTATCCCGCTGCAGTTCGACAAGGCCTACACCGAAGGCATCACCAAGCTGACCACCGCCGACGTGAACTACGCCGAAGCCCTGGGCTACCGCATCAAGCACCTCGGTGTGGCGCGCAGCACCCCGGCCGGTATCGAGCTGCGTGTGCACCCGACACTGATCCCGGCCGACCGCCTGATCGCCAACGTCAATGGCGTGATGAACGCCGTGATGGTCAACGGTGACGCTGCCGGTTCCACCCTGTTCTACGGCGCCGGCGCCGGCATGGAGCCGACCGCTTCGTCTGTGATCGCCGACCTGGTGGACGTGGTGCGTGCCATGACCAGCGACCCGGAAAACCGCGTACCGCACCTGGCCTTCCAGCCGGACTCGCTGTCGGCCCACCCGATCCTGCCGATCGAAGCCTGCGAAAGTGCCTACTACCTGCGCATCCAGGCCAAGGATCATCCGGGCGTGCTCGCCCAGGTGGCCAGCATCCTGTCGGAGCGCGGCATCAACATTGAATCGATCATGCAGAAGGAAGTCGAAGAACAGGACGGCCTGGTGCCCATGATCCTGCTGACCCACCGTGTGCTGGAGCAGCACATCAACGACGCCATTGCCGCGCTTGAAGCGTTGCAGGGCGTGGTTGGGCCGGTGGTGCGGATTCGCGTCGAACACCTGAACTAATCGTTTTGCGGCAAGGGCCCCACGCGTTCGGCGGCCCTTGTTCAAGCATGCTCTAGAGGAGCCAGTCATGCGTTATATCAGCACCCGCGGCCAGGCACCGGCCCTGAATTTCGAAGACGTTCTGCTGGCCGGTCTGGCCACTGACGGCGGCCTGTACGTGCCGGAAAACCTGCCACGCTTCACCCAGGAAGAAATCGCTTCGTGGGCCGGCCTGCCGTACCACGAGCTGGCGTTCCGGGTCATGCGCCCGTTCGTCACCGGCAGCATCCCGGATGCGGATTTCAAGAAGATCCTGGAAGAAACCTACGGCGTGTTTTCCCACAGCGCCATTGCCCCGTTGCGCCAACTGAACGGCAACGAATGGGTCCTGGAGCTGTTCCACGGCCCGACCCTGGCGTTCAAGGATTTCGCCCTGCAACTGCTGGGTCGCCTGCTGGACTATGTGCTGGAAAAACGCGGTGAGCGCGTGGTGATCATCGGCGCTACTTCCGGTGATACCGGCTCGGCGGCGATCGAAGGCTGCAAGCACTGCGAAAACGTCGACATCTTCATCCTACACCCGCACAACCGCGTGTCGGAAGTGCAGCGTCGGCAGATGACCACGATCTTCGGCGAGAACATCCACAACATCGCCATCGAAGGCAACTTCGATGACTGCCAGGAAATGGTCAAGGCCAGCTTCGCCGACCAGAGCTTCCTCAAGGGCACCCGCCTGGTAGCGGTGAACTCGATCAACTGGGCGCGGATCATGGCCCAGATCGTCTACTACTTCC
Organism: Pseudomonas sp. Colony2; assembly: GCF_019382755.1. NCBI lineage: Bacteria > Pseudomonadati > Pseudomonadota > Gammaproteobacteria > Pseudomonadales > Pseudomonadaceae > Pseudomonas > Pseudomonas sp. Colony2. The sequence continues at coordinate 1,266,389 of NZ_CP080030.1, forward strand.
ATGCTTCCCTGCAGTTGGGCGGCCCGGCGCGTTCGGTGTCGTTCTCGGTGCCAACCGGCAACTTCGGCGACATCTTCGCCGGTTACCTGGCACGCAACATGGGCCTGCCGATCAACCAGCTGATCGTCGCCACCAACCGCAACGACATCCTGCACCGCTTCATGAGCGGCAACCAGTATGTCAAGGAAACCCTGCACGCCACACTGTCGCCGTCGATGGACATCATGGTCTCGTCGAACTTCGAACGCCTGCTGTTCGACATGCACGGTCGCAACGGTGCTGCCCTGGCCGGCCTGATGGACAGCTTCAAGCAAGGTGGCGGTTTCAGCGTCGAGCAGGAGCGCTGGACCGAAACCCGCAAGCTGTTCGACTCCCTGGCGGTGGACGACGCAGAAACCTGCGAGACCATCGCCGAAGTCTACGCCCAGACCGGCGAGCTGCTGGACCCGCACACCGCCATTGGCGTCAAGGCCGCGCGCGAATGCCGCCGCAGCCTGGACATCCCGATGGTGATTCTCGGCACCGCGCACCCGGTCAAATTCCCGGAAGCGGTAGAGAAGGCCGGGGTTGGCAAGGCGCTGGAATTGCCGCCGCACCTCACCGACCTGTTTGAGCGTGAAGAGCGTTGCACGGTATTGGCCAATGACCTGAAAGCGGTACAGGCGTTTGTCAGCCAGCATGGCAATCGCGGCAAGCCACTCTGAGCCAACGGCTTTGCGTGGTGGATCAAGCCCGTCTTCGTGACGGGCTTTTTCATTCTGGCGAGCCATACTTGCGCGGCGACCAACAAGAATAATCAAGGAAACCCAACCGGTGTATTTATCGACCCGAGCACACGCGTGGCTGGCATGTGTGCTGCTGCTTGGCCATGGTTCGGCAAGCCTCGCGGCTGTCAGCCTGCCGTTCAAGCTGGTGCCGGCGTTCATTGCCCTGGAGCCCATGCCCCTGACGGTCAGCGAGCAGCAATGGCTGGCGGCCCATCGGCCACTGAGAGTGGGCATTTCGATTGATGACTATCAGCCGATCGATATCACCCGCGACCGCAATCGCTACCAGGGCATCAGCGCCGATTACCTGAGCCTGATCGGCGCGCGTCTGCATGCACCGATGCAAGTCCTGGGTTTTGCCGAGCGGGCGCAGGCGGTGGAAGCCTTGCGTAACGGCACCATCGATATTCTCACCAGTGCCAACGGTTATGAGCGCGACGTATCGGGGCTGCGCTTTACCGAAGACTACATGCCGGATCGTTCGGTGGTGGTTGTGCGCCGGGATGACACCACCCAGAACGAAGACCTCAAGGACAAGAAGCTGGTGTTGCTGGACGGCTACGCCAACGTCAAGAACGTCCATCTCGCATATCCCGGCAGCCACATCATGCTGGCACCGAATCTCTACAGCGGCCTGGAAGCGCTGAAGCAAGGTGATGCCGATGCGTTTATCGGCAACGAAGTGATCGTGCGCGCCTACAAGTCTTTGCGGCCCTACCTGGGCTTGCAGATCAAGGTGGAAAGCCGGCTGGCGCCCATCGGCTTTGCCTTTGCCACGCGGGAGGCCGACCCGTTGTTGGGGACGCTGATGGACCGGGCGCTGGCGAGTATTGATGAGTCTGTGCGGCGGGAGATCCTTGCGCGCTGGACCACCGGACTGGGGGTGGGCATTGCCGCCGAGCGCATCGCCTTGTCGGCCCCGGAGCGGGCCTGGGTACTTCAGCATCCGCATGTGGTGGTGGCGTCCCAGCAACTGTCTCCCTATGTATTCAAGGACAAGGACGGCCAGTGGGTGGGGCTGAATGTGGACTTGCTCAACCGCATTTCACGCATGACCGGCCTGCAGTTCGTGATGGAGGAAGTGTCCTCCACGGCACAGACCCTGGGGTTGCTGGAAACGGGCAGGGCGGACATGAACACCACCCTGGCCGAAAATCAGGAGCGCAAGGCCTTTCTCGATTTCAGCCATGGGTTCGGGGGCTCAGGATGGGTGTTTATCCAGCGCGCTGACGCACCGCCAGTGGCCAGTTTGAGCGAGCTTTCAGGCAAGGTGCTGGCGCTGCCGGCACGCCATGTCCTGGAGGGATATATTCGTCGCGAGCACCCCGGGATCAAGCTGCAATCGGTGGATAACTACGTCCAGGCCCGTGAGCTGGTAACGCAGGGTCGCGCGGCGGCGACTATCCAGAGTGAAGTGGAAGTGCAGAGTTACCCGGCCGATGAGTTGCGCATCGGCCGCAGTGTCGAGGGCAAGTGGTTGGCCAACAGCCTGTCGGTGCGCAAGGATCAACCGGAACTGCTGAGCATTTTGAACAAGGCGCTGGAAGCGCTGCCGGTCGCGGAATTGAGCGCCCTGCGTTTGCGTTGGCTGGGTAGCGTACCCGTCCCGGTGCCGGCCTGGCAGCGGGTGCCGCCATGGGCCTACTGGACGGTCGCCATGGCGCTGCTGTTTGTGCTGGTGTCCCTGGCCTGGAACAGCCGGCTCAAGCGCCAGATTCGCCAGCGCCTCCAGGCCGAGCAGCGGCTCAACGACCAGTTGGCGTTCAAGCGCGCGCTGCTGGACGGCATGCCCAACCCGGTATTTGTGCGTGATCTGGAAGGACGCCTGGTGACCTGCAACACCAGCTATGAACAACAGTTGAACACCCGGCGCGAGCAGATCCAGGGCCTGACGCTGATGGAAAGCGGGCTGATGCCTGACGCTACGGCCGCGCGCCTGCATGCCGGCCACATGGAGCAATTGGCGAGCCAGCAGTCGCTGTTCGTCGACCGGCAGCTGGAGTTCAATGGCGGGGCGTTTCATGTGTATCAGTGGACGGTGCCGTTCTTCGACGCCAAGGGCCAGCTCCAGGGTTTGCTCGGTGGCTGGGTCGATATCAACGAGCGCAAGGTCCTGGAGCTCCAGCTGATGGATGCGCGGCAGGCCGCTGACGAAGCGAACTACGCAAAAAGCGCGTTTCTCTCGACCCTGAGCCACGAGATTCGCACGCCGATGACCGCCATTATCGGTCTGCTCGAGCTGGAGCAGGAGCGTGCCCAGGCTGAAGGCAAGACAGTGTCTGAAGCCCTGCGAGTGGCCCATCGCTCGGCGCGTGAGTTGATTGCCCTGATGGGTGACAGCCTCGACCTGGCCAAGATTGAAGCCGGTCATCTGCAACTGGCGCCGCAGGCCACTGACTTGAAAGGTTTCTTCGAGGGCATACAGCGCTTGTTCGAACCCATGGCGCAGAAAAAGGGCCTTCACCTGACCCTGGCATTCGACCCGAGCGCGCAAGGGTATTACTGGTTCGACCCGCTGCGCCTGCGTCAGGTTATCCATAACCTGTTGGGCAACGCGCTCAAGTTCACCTCGCGCGGCGAGGTTCGGGTCAGTGTTGTGCGCAAGCTTGACCCGGCGGGGGCCGAATATTTGCACCTGTGTGTGGAGGACAGCGGGCCGGGCATTGGCGTCGAGCAGCAGGCGCGAGTGTTCAAGCCGTTTATCCAGGTCAGCGCGCGGACGGCTGCCGAGCACGGCGGCACAGGACTGGGCTTGAGCATCTGCCAGCAACTGGTGGAATTGATGGGAGGCAGCATCACCCTGAGCAGCGTGGTGGGAGAGGGCACGGTGGTGTGCATCGACCTGTACCTGGATCGGGTCATCAGTGACGACGTGCCGGCATCTGCCGGTGTACCGCTGCTGGTCGCCGGCCGCAACCTGTCGGTGTTGGTGGTGGATGACCTGCCGGCCAATCGGCTGGTGCTGGTTCAGCAGTTGCAGTTCCTGGGTCATCAAGTAGTGGCCGTCGACTCGGCCGAAGCGGCCTTGCAGCGTTGGCACCATGAGGTGTTTGACGTCCTGGTCACCGATTGCAATATGCCGGGCATGTCCGGCTACGCCTTGAGTGAGGCCATCCGCCGGCTGGAAGCCCAGGAGCAACGGCCACGCCTGGCGCTGGTGGGTTGCACGGCGAATGCCCTGGATGATGAACAGCAGCGCTGCCGGGAGGCGGGAATGGATGAACTGCTGGTCAAGCCCGTGACCCTTGAGCACTGGACGCGTGTGCTCGCCCGCGTCGTGCCTGCACGCTCTTTCAGCATCCAGACCCTGCGCACCATGACCCAGGCCGACGGACCGGTTTTGCAGCGTATGCTGCAGGAGCTGGCGAGGAGCCTTGAGCAGGAGCATAACCTGATGGCGTCCGCCATGACGGAACACGACCAGGTCCGGCTGGCCGCCTCGCTGCACCGCCTGAAGGGCATATGCTGCCTGGTGGATGCGTTGCCGCTGGCCAAGGCCTGTGTGGCGCTGGAAGGGTGTATTCGGGAGCAGCGCAACGCTGAGATTGAACTGCATTGGTTAGCGCTGCGCGAAGCATTGATCGAATTCCAGGTCGAGCTTGAGGCTTATCTGGACCCGTCCGAATAAGACATGTCCTATGGGGAAGGCGCGGGGTTTTTATTAGTCTGTGCACCCTCGCTTCTCCCCGGTAACGTTTTTCATGCGCTCCCTCAACGTCCTGATCCTCGAAGATAACCCGTTCCAACTGATGGCCCTGCATCAGATGCTCAACGCCAACGGCGTATTCAATGTACGCACGGCCGAAACGGTCGACGCCGCTCGCCAGTCACTGGAGAGCAAGGGCGCGGTGGACATCGCGATTTGCGATCTGTACCTGGAGCAGGGTGATGGCCTTGAGCTGATTCGGGAAATGGCCGAGCGCCGCCAGGCTCAGGTGTTGATCCTGCTGAGCAACGCCGAGCCGGATGTGCTGGAAGGCGTGGCGCACATGGCCCGACAGTTGGGGCTCAACGTGCTCGGCTGCCTGCCCAAACCGGCGTCGGCAACGCTGATCGGGAAAGTCCTCGAGGCGTGCCGGGAACGCTTGCGGCCCGGCCCGCCGGTGGTGTCCTGGGAGCGGGTGCGCCAGTTGCTGGACTTGAGCGAATCCGAGCAGTTGCCGCCTTCGGCGGATCTGAGCCAGGCCGCAATCGCCCGCTGCGGCACGGTCTGGTATCAGCCCATTGTCAGCCAGGCGGGCGCGTTGCAAGGTGTTGAAGCGCTGGCCCGCTGGCAGCTTCCTGACGGCGAGTTGCTGTTGCCTGACGCGTTTCTGCCGGTGCTGGAGTTTGCCGGAATGGAAGAGGCGTTTACCTGGCACGTGCTGGAACAAGCGCTGGGCCAGGCGGCACACGTCATGCGCGAAACCGGGCAGGTGCTGCCGGTGGCGGTGAATATCCCGGGGCGGATGCTGGAGCGTCCGCACTTTCCCCAAGTGCTGCAAGGCTTGCTGCAACTTCACGGCGTGCCCGCCCGTGGCCTGACCCTGGAACTGGTGGAAACCTCGCGCCTGAACACCGACAGCGCCCACGTCACCGGCTTGCTGCGTTTGCGGATGATGGGGTGCAAGCTGTCCATCGGTGATTTCGGCGTGGGCGGCACCAGCCTGCAACGCTTGCTGGAATTGCCCTTCAGCGAATTGAAGATCCCGCCGGCGTTTGCCAGCGGCATGGCCAGGGACGATCGCAAGGCGGCAGTGGTTGCCGGCGCCATGAGCATGGCGAGGCGACTGGGTGTGGGTGTGGTGGTGACCGGGGTTGAAAGCGCCGCCGACTATCACGCGGTGAGTGAACTGGGGGCTGCGTGGTTGCAAGGCTGCTTTATCGCCGGCCCCATGGACGCCGAGGCGCTCAAGCAGTGGATCGCGTTTCAGGCTAGGCCAGCCCGTGTTCCTGCACATAGATAAACAGCGCGGCGTCGTTGCTCAGGCCCAGCTTGCGCATGGCGCTGACCTTTTGTGCACTGACGGTTTGCTTGCTGCGATGAAGATTCGCGGCGATCTCGCCTACCGTCAGGCCGCCGGCCAGCAGGCGGATGACTTCCAGTTCACGGGGTGAGAGTTGATCCTGGGAGTGCACACGCTCGACGCCGGCCAGGTTCAGTGACTGACTGATGGTCTGGGCCACATAACGTCGCTGCTGGCGCACCTGACGGATTGCTTCAGGCAATTCGTCTGCGAGACTGGCCTTGCTCAGCAGGCCCATGACACCCAACTCCAGGATGGCGTGGAACAGGCCGGCGTTGTTCAGCATGGTCACCACCACGATGGGCAGGCCCGGGTGATGCCGGCGCAGTTGTTCGATCAGGCGCAAGCCGTCGGCCTGGGGCTCGGCGGGCATCATGAAGTCGGTCACCAGAATGTCGCAGGCACAACGTTGCAGCAGTTCGCCAAGGGCCAGGGGTGAGTTGGCTTCACCGACGATGGTTAGCCTCTCGTCACGTTCCAGGACCGCCCGCAGACCGATGAGGAAAATCGGGTGGTCGTCGGCGAGGACGATGCGCAATGGCTTGTCAGACGTTTCGTTCAATACAGGCTCCCAGGGTAATTTGGGGATTCTAGCCTGTTAACGCAGGAGAGGCTCTGAAGGTGGGTTCTACAAAGGTGTAAAAAACGCCGCGTTCCCGTCCGTGGGTCAGCGGCGTTTTTCGTTTCTGGCAGGCCCGGCCGGAGCGATCGTTTAGGCGAGTAGTTTTTGCGCCACTGCCATTACGGTTCCGACAGCCGTGAAGAAGCCGATGGCGATACCAACGGGATACCAGAAATTCTCTCGGGTTATCTTGTGGGATTCTGCGTTTAGCTTGCGTTGCTCGGCATAAATTCTGGATATGTCGGCGTGAATCTTCTCTAGTATTGCCTGCTCTTTTTCGTGTTCCAGCATGGTCTTCGTCCTTCGCAACGGGGCCTTTTGGTATGCGCTGTTTATCGATGTGCCGGCATGATCAGCGCTCACCGAGTATAGGATTCACCCTCGGCATCAGCGCCAAAACGGCAACTCATTGAGTAAGCAGTTATGTGCTGCCGTTTTTTGCTTGTCATGTTGCAAGCGCATGCTGGACACGTCATCCCCCGGCAACCCTTGAAAGACGAAAAAGCGAACTTTCCTACGACGCAAATAGTCACTTAGGATAGATGCAGCTCCCGTTTACACGATTGTTTCCGAACTATTGAGTGGTGATCGAGATGGAAAGTATCAGCCTATTGCTCGGTGAAGCACTGAGCCCTTATCAGGTCACGCTGACCACCTCGGGTGTGCAGGGCGAATGCCTGGTGACCGTAAAGAATCCGGCCGGTGCCATCGTGGTCGAACGAGAAGTCGACCAGGCACAATTGACCGACAAGCGTGCATTGGTGGATGTGGTGGACTGTTTGCACCGCGACTTGATGATTGCCGAAGGACGCCTGGAACCCTCGGTCATGGCGGCCCTGCGCAATGCGGCCCTGACTCGGCCGATTGCCTGCGCATGAAGATTTATTTTTGTTGGGAACCTTCCTACGGCAAGGTGAGTCAGATTTTGTAACAGCGAGATCAAGCATTGTGCTCCGGTGCTTGTGGCTCGTTGTTACTGGTCTTTTTAGGCCCTTATTAACCCCGAGTTGTCTCCCCACTGCTCGGGGTTTCTTTTTGCCTGCGATTTGTCATGGGCTCGGGGCATCCTGGAAAAACGTCGGGTGGTCTTGCAGGTATTGCTCACGCATGACCGGGTCGAGCCATGAGGCGTAGGACTGTCGCAGTTGCTCCTGCGGGATCTCGCGCAGCACCTGATTGATCCGCTCGATAGCCGTGCGGCCTGAGGCGTTATCCGTGCAGGCAATCCGGGTCAGTTGATAGGGCGGGGTGCCTTTGATGGGGTAGAAGATCAGCTCTTGTGGATCAATGCCTTGTTGCAGCGCCTGGTAGCGCACTTCTGTCCAGTAACCCAGCACCGCTTCCAGCCGCCCCTTTCGTTGCATCTGCAGCAGGCTGCCGAGGGCGTCATTGCCGTAATGCGGCGCCAGTTTGTGAGCACTGGTGTGCTTCAGCGCTTCATCGATGATGGCGCCGTAGCTGCGTTCGGCGATGATGCCAAGGCGCGCATCCCGTGCATTCAAAAATGCCTCCAGGTCGAACCGTCCATCCACCACAAACGGCGCCAGCAGCGCCCGCTGACCCTGGCGGATCGTCACCCCGTTGCTCACGGCCGCGAAGGCCTGGGCGGAAAACACGATGGTTTTAGCGCGCTCCGCCGTCCACAGCAGGGACGGGTCGCAGGTAAGCGTGCCGGGGTCGCGGAGCATCTGCATGCCGCGCGCGCGGTTCACGTGGAGGATCTGATGTCGATACTCCGGCATGTGTTCGGCGAGTATCGGCAGCAGTTGGTCGAGGGCGCCCTGGCCTTTTTGCGGGCCTTCGAAAATCGTCACTGGCGGCAGGTCACGCAACAGCCAGATCAAGGTTTCCTGGGCCTGGCTCGACAGTGGCCAAGTCCCGAGCAGTGAACCCAGGAGGCAGAGTCGAATGATGAAGCGCCGGCCCATCAGATCGCGCCGTTCTCACGCAGGCGAGTAACGGCGGCCGCATCGTAGCCCAATTCAGCGAGCACCACGCTGTTGTGCTCGCCCAACTGCGGTCCGACCCATTCACAACTGCCCGGTGTGTCCGACAGTTTGGGCACGATGCCGGGCATCTTGAAGTCCTTGCCGCCCGGGAGCTGCGCCTTGAGGAACATCTCGCGGGCGAGAAATTGCGGGTCTCCCAGCATGTCTTGCGCGCTGTAGATACGGCTGGCGGGCACTTCGGCCTTGTTCAACTGTTCCACCACTTGCTCAAGCGGCAGCGAGTTGACCCAGCGATCAATCACCCCGTACAACTCATCGCGCCGGCTGTCGCGGCCATCGTTGCTGGCCAGTGCCGGGTCGTTGGCCAGGTCGTCGCGACCAATGGCTGACATGAAGCGCTTGAAGATCGCGTCGCCATTGGCGCCGATCTGCACATGTTTGCCGTCGGCACTGGTGTGGATCGAGGAGGGCGTGATGCCGGGCATGATGTTGCCGGTGCGCTCGCGGATAAAGCCGAACACGTCGAACTCCGGGATCATGCTCTCCATCATCGCGAAGATCGCCTCATACAGCGCCACATCCACCACCTGGCCGAGCCCGCCATTCACTTCACGATGACGCAGGGCCATCAGCGCCCCGATCACGGCCCACAACGCCGCGATCGAGTCCCCGATGGAAATCCCGGTGCGCACCGGCGGGCGGTCCTCGAAACCGGTGATGTAACGCAGGCCCCCCATGGATTCGCCCACCGCGCCAAACCCAGGCTGGTCCTTCATCGGCCCGGTCTGGCCAAAGCCCGAGAGGCGCACCATCACCAGTTTCGGGTTCAGGGCGTGCAAGGTTTCCCAGCTCAGGCCGAGCTTTTCCAGCACGCCAGGGCGAAAGTTCTCAATCAAAATGTCGGCATCCGCCAACAGTTGCTTGAGGATCGCCAGGCCGTCCGGGTGTTTCAGGTTCAGGGTGAGGGATTTCTTGTTGCGCGCCTGCACAAACCACCACAGCGAGGTGCCTTCATACAGCTTGCGCCACTTGCGCAGCGGGTCGCCGCCATCCGGGGATTCGACCTTGATCACCTCGGCGCCGAACTCGGCGCAGATGCGCGACGCAAACGGGCCGGCGATCAAGGTGCCAAGTTCGATGACTTTCAGGCCGGCAAGTGGTTTGGCGGTAAACGACATGAGGAACCTTTCGGGCAGGGCAGGGATGTGAGCCTTTTAACATAGGCGAGTGGCGCAGTGATAAGGATGATGCAGCGCAGTATTCGTTGAATCACCTCGCCATCGGTTAGACTTGCCGCCTTTCCCTGTCTCTAGAAGTCCGTTCATGGCCCAGCCGTCCACGACCTACAAGTTTGAACTCAACCTCACCGACCTTGACCGTTCGGTGTACGAGAGCGTCAAGCAGACCATCGCCCGCCACCCTTCGGAAACCGAAGAGCGCATGACCGTGCGTTTGCTGGCCTACGCGCTTTTCTACAACGAGCAGCTGTCTTTCGGTCGTGGCCTGTCAGATGTAGACGAGCCGGCGCTGTGGGAAAAAAGCCTGGATGATCGCGTCCTGCACTGGATCGAAGTCGGCCAGCCGGACGCGGACCGCCTGACCTGGTGTTCCCGCCGTACCGAACGCACGACCTTGCTGGCCTACGGCAGCTTGCGCGTCTGGGAAGGCAAAGTGGTGCCGGTGGCGAAGAACCTGAAAAACGTGAGCATCGCCGCCGTACCCCAGGAAATCCTGGAAGTGCTGGCCAAGGACATGCCCCGGGTGATCAAGTGGGACGTGATGATCAGCGAAGGCACGATCTTCGTGACCGATGACCGTGGGCAGCACGAAGTCCAGCTGGAATGGCTGGCTGGCGAGCGCGGCTGAAACGTCGATAACTGATTGGACGCTGGTCGAGTGTGGGAGCTGTCGAGCTTCAGCGAGGCTGCGATGCAGGCGCTGCGGTCTGACAGGTACAACGAGGTGATCCCATCGCAGCCTCGCTGGGGCTCGACAGCTCCTACAAGGGATCACCGCTAATTTTCAACATTAAAGAGAAGCTTCCGTCACCCCATGCGTATCGATCCTCGCCCGTTGCCCGCCGTCCTGCCATTCCTCGGTGAATTGCCACCGTTGTTGACCCGTCTCTACGCCGCACGCGGGGTGCAATCGGAAGCCGAGCTGGATAAAAGCCTGGCGCGGCTGATCCCGTATCAGCAGCTCAAGGGCATCGATGCCGCGGTGGACTTGCTGGTGACGGCCCTGGAGCAGCGCCAGCGGATCCTGATCGTGGGTGACTTCGACGCCGACGGCGCCACCGCCAGCACCGTGGGCACCCTGGGCCTGCGCTTGTTGGGCGCCGCCCATGTCGACTACCTGGTGCCCAACCGTTTCGAATACGGCTACGGCCTGACCCCGGAAATCGTCGCCGTGGCCCTGCAGCGCCAGCCACAGCTGCTGATCACCGTGGACAACGGTATCTCCAGCGTCGAAGGCGTGGCGGCCGCGAAAGCGGCGGGGCTCAAGGTGCTGGTTACCGACCACCACTTGCCGGGCGACGAACTGCCCGCAGCCGACGCCATCGTCAACCCGAACCAGCCGGGCTGTGAATTTCCCAGCAAGGCCCTGGCCGGTGTGGGCGTGATCTTCTACGTGCTGATGGCCCTGCGTGCGCGCTTGCGCAGTTTGGGTTGGTACGAGAACAAGCCGCAGCCGAATATCGGCGAACTGCTGGACCTGGTGGCCTTGGGCAGCGTGGCCGACGTGGTCCCGCTGGACGCCAACAATCGCATCCTGGTCTACCAGGGCCTGGAACGCATTCGCGCCGGTCGCGCCCGGCCGGGGATCAAGGCGATCCTCGAAGTAGCCAAGCGCGATCACGCCCGCATCACCTCCACCGACCTTGGTTTTATCCTCGGCCCGCGCCTGAACGCCGCCGGGCGCCTGGATGACATGAGCCTGGGCATCGAATGCCTGCTCACCTCGGATTTCGCCGCCGCCCGGGAAATGGCCGCGCAACTGGACGGCATGAACCAGGACCGCAAGTCCATCGAACAAGGCATGCAGCGCGAGGCCCTGGCCCAGCTCAAGGACTTGCCGGTGGAGTCGATGCCGTATGGCTTGTGCCTGTTCGACCCGGAATGGCACCAGGGCGTGATCGGCATCCTTGCCTCGCGCATGAAAGAGCGTTACTTCCGCCCGACCATCGCCTTTGCCGACGCCGGTGACGGCCTGCTCAAGGGCTCCGGGCGCTCCGTGCCGGGTTTTCATATTCGTGACGCGCTGGCCGTGGTGGCCAGCCAGCACCCAACGCTGATCGCCAAGTACGGCGGCCACGCCATGGCGGCGGGTCTTACCTTGCCCGAGGCCAACTTCCCACTGTTCGCCGAGGCCTTTGACGCCGAAGTGCGTCGGCAACTGCGCGAAGAAGACCTGACGGGCCGGCTGCTGTCCGACGGCACCCTGGCGGTTGAAGAGTTTCACCTGGAACTGGCCCGCGCCCTGCGCAACGCCGGGCCGTGGGGCCAGCATTTCCCAGAGCCGTTGTTTCACGGGGTGTTCCAACTGGTGGAGCAGCGCGTCGTCGGCGAGCGCCATCTGAAGGTGGTGCTCAAGAGCGAGTGTGGATCGGTGAAGCTCGATGGCATTGCTTTCGGCATCGACCGCGAGATCTGGCCCAATCCCACCATTCGCTGGGTGGAACTGGCCTACAAGCTCGACGTGAACGAGTTCCGTGGCCAGGAAACCGTGCAACTGATGATCGCGCATATCGAGCCGCGCTGAACCCTGTGCAATCCTCTGTTGTCGACTAGTCTCTAAGCACTGTGTGATCGGTCTTGTGACCTTGTCTTATTTCAGCCCGCCGGGGACGGGTTTTTCGTCGACCTTTCAAACAGAACCCTGGAGCCTGCCCACTGCATAAAAGAGGTGCCCCATGAGTCTGCTGCTTGAACCCTATACCCTGCGCCAACTGACCCTGCTCAACCGCATCGCCGTGTCACCAATGTGCCAGTATTCCAGCGTCGATGGTCTGGCCAATGACTGGCACCTGGTGCACCTCGGCAGCCGTGCCGTCGGTGGCGCCGGGCTGATCTTTACCGAAGCCACCGCCGTGACTGCCGATGGCCGCATCACCGCCCAGGACCTGGGCCTGTGGAACGACGAACAGATCGAACCGCTGCAACGCATCACGCGCTTTATCAATGCCCAGGGCGCGGTGGCGGGCATTCAACTGGCCCACGCCGGGCGCAAAGCCAGCACGCACCGGCCATGGATCGGCAAGCACGGCAGCGTCAAGCCGGAAGATGGCGGCTGGGTGCCGGTGGGCCCCTCGCCGATTGCCTTCGATCCGCAGCACACTTCCCCCAAGCAACTCGATGAAGGGCAGATCCAGCAAGTGATCGCTGACTTCGTCGCTGCCGCCAAGCGCGCGTTGACCGCCGGTTTCAAAGTGGCGGAAATCCATGCCGCCCATGGCTACCTGTTGCATCAATTTCTTTCGCCGCTGAGCAACCAGCGTCAGGACCAGTACGGCGGCTCGTTCGAAAACCGCATCCGCCTGGTGCTGCAAGTGACCACGGCGGTGCGTGAGGCCTGGCCGCAAGAGCTGCCGCTGTTTGTGCGGGTCTCGGCCACCGATTGGGTCGAGGACGGCTGGAACCCGGATGAAACCGTCGAACTGGCGCGCCGCCTGAAAGACCTGGGCGTCGACCTGATCGACGTCTCCTCGGGTGGCACCGCGGCCAATGCGGAAATTCCTACCGGGCCCGGCTACCAGACCCGCTTTGCCGAGCGTGTGCGCAAAGAGTCGGGAATCGCCACCGGCACCGTGGGCATGATTACCGAGCCCGCCCAGGCCGAGCACATCTTGCGTACCTGTCAGGCCGATATCATTTTCCTCGCCCGTGAACTGTTGCGTGACCCGTACTGGCCACTGCATGCCGACGATGACCTGGGCGGGCGCAAAGCGACCTGGCCGGCGCAGTATCAGCGGGCTACGCATCGCGACCAGCCGATTCATGAGTCGGACTTGCGGGATTAACCTTGCGTAGGAAAACGCCTGAAGCTAATGTCGAAACTATGACTCTATTACTGAACGCCTCGATTATTCCCACCCTCCAGGAGAGGGTGGGCTGACGCGTGCTGGAAAAGCATGAAAAACCCGCCCTTGATCCGGCGGGTTTTTTATTGCCCGCCGATCACCGGCCAAGCCCTGCGACACAAGGAGAAGCTCATGTTGCACCTGATCTGCGGCAAAATCGCATCCGGTAAATCGACCCTGACCCAGCAGTTGTCGCAAGCCCCACAGACGGTATTGATCAGCGAGGATGAGTGGCTGTCACGCCTTTATCCCGGACAGATCCAGGCTCTGGGCGACTACGTGCGCTGCACCGGCCACCTGCGCGATGCGTTGACGGCCCATATCATCTCGTTGCTCAAGGCCGGCGTCTCGGTGGTGCTGGATTTTCCCGCCAACACCCTGGCCAGCCGCCGCTGGATGCGCTCATTGTTCGAAGGCGCAGGCGCTGACCATCAATTGCACTACCTGGATGTGCCGGACGAGGTCTGCAAGGCACGCCTGCGTGCGCGCAACGCGGAGGGTACCCACGCGTTCGAAACCAGTGACGCCCAGTTCGACTTGATCACCGGCTATTTCGAAGCACCGACACCTGCGGAAGGCTTCAACCTTGTTCACCATCAACCCTTGGAAGCACAGCATGTTGATCAAGTGTGACCTGACCGAAAAGGACCTGCCGTTGCTGGCGCTGATTGACCGTACCGAACGGATCGAGGCGTGCTATCGCGTGGAGCACGGGGAGTTGCTGCTGTACCCCGAGCACCACGACATGCGCGGCTGGCCCGAAGGCGAAGCCGAGCAGGATGCCGTGGCCTTGCAGGCGTGCCTGAAGCGCGGCGGGTGGCTGCACGGTGTGTTTGACGATGCAAAGCTGCTGGCGGCCGTGGTAGTGGACAACCGGGTTATCCTCAACCAGGGCCTGCGTATGCGCCAGCTCAAATTCCTGCATGTGAGCCATGGGGCCCGTGGCCTGGGCCTGGGTGGCCAGCTGTTTGCCCTGGCCTGTGAACACGCCCGCGCAGCCGGGGCCGAGGCGTTGTACGTATCGGCCACGGAATCGCGCAATACGGTGGAGTTCTATCTGCGGCTCGGCTGCCGGTTGCTCAAGCAGCCGGATCCCGAGCTGTTTCAACAGGAGCCGCACGACATCCACCTGTACCGGCCGCTTGTGGGATAACGCTGTAGGTCATTGCCCTGCAAGCGTTTTTTTAAGTGATTACTCTAAAAAAGTCCCACGCCCGGCAAGATAGTTTCTACGCTTAAGGTAAGCATGATTTCTGGCCCAGGAAATCAGCTTGTTGATCCTCGCAGGTCGCATCGCGGGATGGGGTTATGGGCAACCAGGAGCAGTTGATTGATACGAGGAGACAGTCCATGGCCAAGTCCTATGGTGTAGCGGGGGTGTTGTCGTCTTTTCTGGCCCGCAGGATGTCGCTGCGCAGCCGGCGCCTGAGTTCGGACGAAGAGCAATTGCTGGAACAGTACCGCGCCCTGACCGAGAGTGATCAGGTGGCGATGCGGTACTTGATCGGGGCGATGAAGAGTATTTCGCGGTTCTGAAGATCCCGAAGGGGCGTTCCCACGCGAGCGTGGGAACGTTCGGTATCAGGTGTACTTGCGCTTGTCTGGTGCAGGTGGGAAGTATTGGTACAGCCAGGTTTCGCTCAAAGTGCGGTCCTGGGTGCGGATGAACAGCCGCAGTTCAACCGGCTCGACGCTGTCGCTGGTCGGGTACCAGTCAAACAGAATTCGATAGCCCTTGATGGCATCCAGTACCAACACGCTGAAGTCTTTGACCTCACCATGGGAGCAGGTCACCACCGGCTCGATCCCGGTGCCTTCAGGCAAACGATCCAGCCCGCCGCCGTTGAAGTCCACGGCAAAACGCCGCGCCCAGACATCGGGGTAGTGCTCGCCCGGCGCCCAACCTTCGGTGAAACCGCCCATGCCCGAACGGGTGGCATTGACCTGCGCCAGTGGCGTGCTGACCGGCGGCAGGGCGCTCCAGTAGAGCTTGTAGCCGTAGTTCAGGGATTCGCCGGCAGCGACGGGCTTCTTCGGGGTCCAGAAGGCCACGATGTTGTCCAGGGTCTCGCCGGTTGTAGGAATTTCCAGCAGATCGATAGAGCCTTCACCCCACGCAGTAGTAGGTTCTACCCACAGGCTTGGGCGTTTGCTGTACCAGTCCACCGTGTCCTGATAGCTGGCGAACTCATGATCGGTCTGCACCAGGCCGAAGCCTTTCGGGTCGGTGTCGGCAAACGCGTTGAATTGCAGGGTAGCCGGGTTGTTCAGCGGGCGGCAGATCCACTCGCCATTGCCGCGCCACATGGCCAGGCGATCCGAGTCGTGGATTTGCGGGTGAATGGTGTCGCACATCCGCCGCTCAACGGTGCCGCAGCTGAACATGCTGGTCATCGGTGCGATGCCCAGTTGCTCGATGGCGGTACGCGCATTGATATGGGCGTCGATGGCCATTACCACCTGGTTGGCCTGGCAGTCGATATCGAAGCGATAGGCACCAGTGGCGCTCGGCGAATCCAGCAGGGCGTAGACCACGAAGCGGGTGCTGTCCTTGTCCGGGGTTTCGAACCAGAACTTGGTGAAGTCCGGGAATTCCTCGCGCTTTTTCGCGTAGGTGTCGATGGCCAGGCCGCGTGCGGAAAGGCCGTACTGGCCGGTGGAATCCACCGCACGGAAGTAGCTGGCGCCGAGGAAGGACAGCACGTCGTGGCGGTCCAGTTCCGGGGCCTTGAACAGCTTGAAGCCGGAGAAACCCAGGTCGCCGGTCAGTTGCTTGGTGTCTACCGTGGTTTTTTCATAGTTGAACAGCGAAGGGCGGAAGTGCACCTCGCGGGCCTGGCGGGTTTTCGGGTCGACGCTGTACATGCGCACCGGCGTCTTGAAGCCCATGCCGACGTGGAAGAACTGCACGTCCAGTTGGCCGTTCAATTCTTTCCACAGCGAATGCTTGCCGTCGTAGCCGATGGCGTTGAAATTCTGCGGGGTCATGGTCGCCAGGGTCGGCGGCAATACCTGCTTGGTGTCCTGGTAGCGATTACTTGCCAACTGCTTGGCCTGGATCTTCAGGGCCTCGAAATCGAAGGCCTGGGCCTCGCCATCAGCGGCGCGGTTGCCCGCCCAGGCCTGGGCGGCCAGCAGGCCACTGGCCGACAGACCGGTGTAAGCCGCGATGGCCATGGACGCTTTGAGCAAATTCCTGCGGTGCATAAATACAACCTGTCGTGAACAATCCCGCGCCGTTCCTGGCACGTGCTGGATCAAGGGAAACGGTTCGGACATGCCTTCGGCCAAACGCAACGGACATTAAACAGATACCAAATAGCTTAAGCGGTTCGGTGCGCAAGGAAAAATGATTGATGGCGGGTTGATGGCGCTGCATATGAAACAAGACGTTTCTGTGGAAACCGTGTGGTGAGGGAGCTTGCTCCCGTTGGGGCGCGAAGCGACCCCAGCTCAGGCGATCGAGATCCTTCAGGGATATCTCGATCGCCTGGTTTGGGGCTGCTGCGCAGCCCAGCGGGAGCAAGCTCCCTCGCCACAATAATCTCTTCCTTCAGGAACGCCGGGATCAGCCCACTTCGCCTACCGCTCGATACGCCTCATCAATCGCCGCATGGGCATACGCGCTCCATGCGGCATCCGAGTTGGCGATGCTCACATGTCCCACCGGCTGGCGCGCCAGGTCCTTCAGTTTTTCGCTTTCATCGGCATCGTCAAACAAGCTGTTGGAGAAGGTCGCATAGCCGTGTGACCAACGGTTGACAGTGATCGCCAGAATGTCGGTCTGGTGGTTGAAGCCACCCGGGCCGAGCATGCGCTGCAGCTGATCCCGCAGTTGCGCTTCCAGTTGTTCAAATGTCTGCCCATACAACTTGCCCCGCCCGGCGCGGGCCTGGTCGCGGCCGTTCATGCCGCTGTTGGGGCTGGTGGGCACGTACACCATGTGCAAACCAATCGGCTGCGTCGGGTCGCGCGGGTGCTCGTAGCCGCCCATGCTCACCGGGTAATCCAGCTTGATCCGGCTGTAAGGCTGGGTCGCTGCATAAATCTCGTGCACCCCCAGCTTCTGGAACGACGTCCAGTTGCGTACCACCACTTTGGTGTAGACCAGCGGGTACTTCACGTTCTGGCTCAGGGCCTGGGCTTGTTCTGCCGGCAGATCGCGCAGCAGGTACGGGATCATCATGTTGTAGCAGGCCAGGATGCAGCGTTTGCCGCGTACCTGTGCGAGTTGGCCGCCACGGCTGTAGCCGATGTGCACACCGTCACCGACGTTACGCACACTGACCGCAGTGCTGTTCAAACGCACCCGCACCGGCGTCCTGGGCTGATCAAGCCTGGCGTAGTCAAACGGCGCCAGCACGATGTCATCCATGGTGTGCCCCGGTGCCACTGCCGGAATCAGGCTGCGCACCAGCAAGCGTGCCAGCGAGGCGTTGCCGTCGGGGAAGTGGTAGATGTAGGGTTCTTCCATTTCTGCGGCGGCTTCTTCGCTGATCGGTGCCAGGTTCATTCCGCCGAAGCCAGGGAAACCCACGCTATAGGCATCAGCCGACGCCACCGCGTCGATACTCAAGGCCATGAAGTCGTTGGTGCGGCTTTGGAAGTACTTCACCGCGCCTTCCGAGAGTCCTACGTTCTTGAGCAGGAAATCGCGGTAGCTGGTGGTCGCGAGGTACTCGGCCTTTTCCTCGGCAGTCTTGCCCGGCAGGTAATCCTTGGGCGCGACGTGCAAGGCAATCAGCGCCTGACGGTCGGTTTCCGGCAGCGGGAAATCATTGATGAAGTCGCTGATGGAGCGCGCATGCAACTGGTCCGGGGCGATGTCGTCGGCGACCATCGGCGTCGGGTCGCCGGTCACCAGTTTGTCTTCGCCAAAGTTTTCCTTGTCGAAGAACACCCCGCGGGACAAACCCAGGCCCGGGTAGAACTGGCGGTCGAAGGCGGTCTCGAAGCGCTTGATGTTCACCCCGAGTTTTTTCAACAGCCCGTTTACTTCCTTGCTGTAAAGATGATTCGGTGACTGGAACGCTTCGCTGCCGCCGTAGCCGATGATCAGCCGGCCACCGGCCTGGAACTCATTGCGCTTGGCATGGCCGCCGAAGTCGTCGTGGTTCTCCAGGATCAGGATCTTCGCCTTCGGGTGCTTCTCACGGTAGAACCACGCCGCCGACAAACCGCTCAAGCCACCGCCGACCACCACCAGGTCGTAGTCTTCGGTGATCGGCAGTTTATCGGTGTCGAAGGCCTTCTTTTCCCAGCCCATCTGGTGGGCAATTTCGAATGAGCCGACATGGCTGCCGCGCAAGCCGGTGAGGGCGGGCGGGTAGTAGCGCCCATCGGGAGCGGCCTGGAGGATTTGCAGCGGGGTCATACCGGCGGCAATCGTGATAGCGACGCCGTTGAGGAAGTCGCGGCGGGTGATGTCCATGGGAACCTGCGAATTATTTATTGTTATGAGATCCCTGCAGGAGCCGGCTGTTGTGGCGAGGGAGCTTGCTCCCGCTGGGCTGCGTAGCGGCCCCAAAAAACCTGGGAGCACCTCGCACTACAGCGGGAGCAAGCTCCCTCGCCACAGTGAGCTCGCTTCGACAGGGGTAAGGGGTCAGTGCTTGAACATCACATGGCGAACGGTGGTGTAGTCCTCCAGGCCGTACATGGACATGTCCTTGCCGTAGCCGGACAGTTTCTGACCGCCATGGGGCATTTCGCTGACCAGCATGAAGTGGGTGTTCACCCAGGTGCAGCCGTACTGCAACCGTGCAGCCAGGCGATGGGCGCGGCCGACATCGGCGGTCCACACGGAAGAGGCCAGGCCGTAGTCCGAATCGTTGGCCCAGGCCAATACCTGGGCCTCGTCGTTGAATTTGGTTACCGACACTACCGGCCCGAACACTTCGCGGCGCACGATTTCATCGTCCTGCTGCGCGTCGGCCAATACGGTCGGCTCAAAGAAGAACCCGTTGCCTTCCACCGCCTTGCCACCCGTGATCAGGCGGATATGGGATTGCGCCACGGCACGCTCCACAAACCCGGCCACACGGTCACGGTGCTGTGCGGTGATCAGCGGGCCCAGCTCGGTGGCCGGGTCATCCTGCAAACCGTATTTGATGCTGGCAACCGCCGCGCCGAGCTTCTCGACGAACGTGTCGTAGATATCGGCCTGTGCATAAATCCGGCACGCAGCGGTGCAATCCTGCCCGGCGTTGTAGAAGCCGAAGGTGCGAATGCCTTCCACCGCCGCGTCGATATCGGCGTCGTTGAAGATGATCACCGGCGCCTTGCCGCCCAGTTCCATGTGCATGCGTTTGACGCTGTCGGCAGTGCTGGAAATAATATTGGCCCCGGTGGCAATCGAACCGGTCAGCGACACCATGCGCACTTTCGGGTGATTCACCAGCGGGCTGCCCACGGTTGGCCCACGGCCAAACACCAGGTTGAGTACACCGGCCGGGAAAATTTCAGCGGCCAGTTCCACCAGGCGCAGCGCGGTCAGCGGGGTTTGTTCCGAAGGCTTGAGCACCACGGTATTACCGGCGGCCAGGGCCGGGGCGATTTTCCAGGCGACCATCATCAGCGGGTAGTTCCACGGCGCGATGGAGGCAATTACGCCCACCGGGTCACGGCGGATCATCGAGGTGTGGCCCGGCAGGTACTCGCCGCCGGCCGAACCGCTCATGCAGCGGCTGGCGCCGGCGAAGAAGCGGAACACATCGGCCACCGCCGGGATCTCGTCGTTCAGCGCCGCGCTGTAGGGTTTGCCGCAGTTGTCCGACTCAAGCTTGGCCAGCTCTGCGCCGTGGGCTTCGATGGCGTCGGCGAGTTTGAGCAGCAGCAGCGAGCGATCCTTCGGTGGCGTTTGCGACCAGCCTTCAAAAGCGCTGTCGGCAGCACGCACCGCGGCGTCGACCTGGGCTTCGCTGGCTTCCTTGATTTCCACCAGTACCCGACCCAACGCCGGGTTGAACACCGGCTGCGCCGGGCCTTCGCCTTCGACCAGATGGCCGTTGATCAGCAGTTTGGTTTGCATGGTTCAGTCCTCTTAAAGCTGCATCGTTTCCCCTGCCGAAACCGGTTCAAGTATGGGAGCGAGCAAGCCCGCTCCCACATTTGAATCTCATTCCTTCAGTGGCAATGTGTTGTCAGTTATTTACCGCCACTACCGGCCACGCTTTCGCCGCCGCGGGTCAGGTAATAGGCACCCAGGATCGGGAACATCGTCACGATCATCACCAGCATCGCCACCACGTTGGTCACCGGCACATCCCGTGGCCGGCTCAACTGGTTGAGCAGCCACAGCGGCAAGGTGCGCTCGTGGCCGGCGGTGAAGGTGGTGACGATGATTTCGTCGAACGACAGCGCGAACGCCAGCATGCCGCCGGCCAGCAACGCCGAGCCGAGGTTGGGCATGATGATGTAGCGGAAGGTCTGCCAGCCGTCGGCGCCGAGGTCCATCGAGGCTTCGATCAGGCTGTGGGAAGTGCGGCGCAAACGGGCGATCACGTTGTTGTAGACGATCACCACGCAGAAGGTCGCGTGGCCGACGATGATGGTGAACATCCCCGGCTCAATCCCCAGGGTCTTGAAGGTCGCCAGCAACGCGATACCGGTGATGATCCCCGGCAGTGCAATCGGCAGGATCAGCATCAGCGAGATGCCTTGCTTGCCGAAGAACTCCCGGCGATACAACGCCGCCGAGGCCAGGGTGCCGAGCACCATCGCAATCAGCGTGGCGATGGCCGCGATTTGCAGCGACAGCTTGATCGCTTCCAATACGTCCGGCCGCGAGAAGGCCACGCTGAACCACTTCAGGGTGAAGCCCTGGGGTGGAAAGCTGAACGCCGCCTCTTCGGTGTTGAAGGCGTAGAGGAAGATGATCAGGATCGGGAAGTGCAGGAAAACCAACCCGCCCCAGGCCGCGATTTTTAGACTGAGTGAGGCTTTTTCAGAGTGCATCGAAGGCCCCCAGACGTTTGACGATGGACAGGTAAACCGCGATCAGCACGATCGGCACCAGGGTGAACGCCGCGGCCATGGGCATGTTGCCGATAGCGCCTTGTTGCGCGTACACCATGCCGCCGACGAAGTAACCCGGCGGGCCCACCAGTTGCGGCACGATGAAGTCGCCCAGGGTCAGCGAGAACGTAAAGATCGAACCCGCCGCGATCCCCGGCACCGACAGCGGCAGAATCACCTGCATGAAGGTCTGGCGCGGCTTCGCGCCGAGGTCTGCCGAGGCCTGCAGCAACGATGGCGGCAAACGCTCCAGCGAGGCCTGGATCGGCAGAATCATGAACGGCAGCCAGATGTACACAAACACCATGAACCGCCCCAGGTGCGAGGTGCTCAAGGTGCTGCCGCCCACGCCGGGAATGCCCATGATGAATTGCAGCGCCGGCTCCAGGCCCAGGTGCTGCACGAACCACTGCGCCACGCCGCCCTTGGCCAGCAGCAGGGTCCAGGCGTAGGCCTTGACGATGTAGCTGGCCCACATCGGCATCATCACCGCGATGTAGAAAAACGCCTTGGTCTTGCCGGTGGTGTAGCGCGCCATGTAGTAGGCGATCGGGAACGCGACGATGGCACTGGCGATGGACACCACCACCGCCATGCTCAAGGTGCGCACGATGATGTCGAAGTTCGACGGCTGGAACAGCGCGGCGAAGTTGGCCAGGGTCAGGTCCGGGGTGACCGCCATGGTGAAGTCATCGAACGTATAGAAGCCTTGCCACAGCAAGGTCAGCAGCGACCCCAAATAGATCGCGCCGAACCAGATCAGCGGCGGCACCAGCAGCAGCGACAGGTACAGGTTGGGCTTCTTGTACAGCAGGTTGGAAAACCTGCGCATCGGCGGTTGGGACAGGGCCAGGCTCATGTCACACCTCGCCTGCGATGTCGGTCAACGGCGTCATGGCTTCCCGCGCCCAGCGCGCGGTGATGGACTGGCCGACTTGATGCCCGGCGGTGGTGTCCAGCCATTGGTTGTTGGCCTGGCTGATGTTCAGGGCCTGGCCGTTTTCCAGTTTCAGTTCGTAGCGGGTGGCGCTGCCCTGGTACTGGATGTCATGCAGCAGGCCGCTGACTTCCACCTCGCCGCTGCCCAGCGGGCCTTCGGCGAAACGCACGTGTTCCGGGCGGATCGAGAACGGCTTCGGGTTACCGCTCAAGCGTTGCGCCAATTCGCCGCGAATCACGTTGGAGGTGCCGACGAATTCCGCGACGAAGGTGGTGGCGGGCTTCATGTACAGGTTGCGCGGGGTGTCGACCTGTTCGATGCGGCCCTTGTTGAATACGGCCACACGGTCGGACATCGACAGTGCTTCGGTCTGGTCGTGGGTGACGAAGATGAAGGTGATGCCAAGTTGGCGTTGCAGTTTCTTCAGCTCGCTTTGCATCTGTTCGCGCAGCTTCAGGTCGAGAGCGCCGAGGGGCTCATCCAGCAGCAATACGCGCGGACGATTAACCAGTGCGCGGGCCAGGGCCACACGTTGACGCTGGCCGCCGGAGAGTTGCACCGGCTTGCGGTCGCCGTAACCGCCGAGGGCGACCATGCCGAGCGCTTCTTCGGCGCGGTTGAGGCGTTCGGTCTTGCCTACGCCTTTGACTTTCAGGCCGTAGGCCACGTTGTCCCGCACGTTCATGTGTGGGAACAGCGCGTAATCCTGGAACACAGTGTTCACGTCGCGCTGATACGGCGGCAAGCCGGCGGCTTCCTCACCGTGGATGCGGATGGAGCCGGCACTGGGTTGCTCGAACCCGGCGATCAGGCGCAGGCACGTGGTTTTGCCCGAGCCGGAAGGGCCGAGCATGGAAAAGAACTCGCCGTCCTGGATATCGATGGAAACCCGGTCAACGGCTTTCACTTCGCCGAACTGACGGGAAACGTGGGTGAATTGGACTGCAAGCGTCATGGTGCGGTGCTCCAAAAAGGCGCGTCTTGTAAAAATTAAATCGGAGGTAGAGGTGATCGTTCCCACGCTCTGCGTGGGAATGCAGCGCTGGACGCTCCGCGTCCGCCCTTAAAGTCGTGACGCGGAGCGTCACAGGAGGCATTCCCACGCGGAGCGTGGGAACGATCAACTAGGGAGTGCTTAGCGCCCGCCCATGATCGCGATGTAATCCTGGGTCCAGCGGCTGTATGGCACGAACTTGCCGCCTTCAGCCTGCGGGGTTTTCCAGAAGGCGATCTTCTCGAACTGGTCGAAACCGTTGGTCTTGCAACCCTCGGCGCCCAGCAGTTCGCTTTCCTTGCACGCCGCGGGAACCGCCGGCAACGAACCGAACCACGAGGCCACATCACCCTGGACCTTCGGCTGCAGCGACCAGTCCATCCACTTGTAGGCGCAGTTCGGGTGCTTGGCATCGGTGTGCAGCATGGTGGTATCCGCCCAGCCGGTGGCGCCTTCCTTCGGAATGGTCGAGGCAATCGGCTGCTTCTCGTTCACCAGGCCGTTGACCTGATACGGCCATGCGCTGGAGGCCACCACGCCTTCGTTCTTGAAGTCGCTCATTTGCACGGTGGTGTCATGCCAGTAGCGGTGGATCAACGGCTGCTGGGCGCGCAACAGGTCGAGCACGGCCTTGTACTGGGTTTCGGTCAGCTCGTACGGGCTCTGGATGTCCAGTTCCGGCTTGGTGGCCTTGAGGTACAGCGCCGCATCGGCGATGTAGATCGGGCCGTCATAGGCCTGCACGCGGCCTTTGTTCGGCTTGCCGTCCGGCAGGTTCTGCGCATCGAACACTACGTTCCAGCTGGTGGGCGCGGTCTTGAACACGTTGGTGTTGTACATCAACACGTTCGGGCCCCACTGGTACGGCGTGCCGTACGTTTGCTGGCCGACCACGTACCACGGCGCATCTTTCAGGCGCGGGTCGATGTTCTTCCAGTTGGGAATCAGCGAGGTGTTGATCGGCTGTACGCGCTTGCCGACGATCAACCGCAGCGAGGCATCGCCCGACGCGGTGACCAGGTCGTAGCCGCCCTTGGCCATCAAGCTCACCATCTCGTCGGAGGTGGCGGCGGTCTTGACGTTGACCTTGCAGCCGGTCTCTTTCTCGAAACCGGTGACCCAGTCGTAGTTCTTGTCGCTTTCGCCACGTTCGATATAGCCGGGCCAGGCGACGATATCCAACTGGCCTTCACCGGCACCCACCGCCTTCAGCGGTTCGGCGGCCTGGATGCTGACACTGGCCAGCAGCGCGGTGGTCAGGGCACTGAGCAGTGCGGTCTTGTGCGCAGACATGGGGGTTCCCTCTTCTTTAATTATGGTCGGGGCAGTTTTTGCAGCAGGTGGTGCGTGAGCGTAGTTGTTGTTTTAAAGATGCTGGCCGTGGCGCGCCATGATGTGCCGCACCACGCTGTAGTCCTGTAGCGAATCGCTGGACAGATCTTTGCCATACCCCGAGCGCTTCAAGCCGCCGTGGGGCATTTCGCTGACCAGCATGAAATGACTGTTGATCCAGGTGCAGCCGTATTGCAGGCGCGACGCCACTTGCATCGCCTTGTCCAGATTCTGGGTCCACACGGAGGAGGCCAGGCCGTATTCCGAGTCGTTGGCCCAGTCCACCGCCTGTTCCAGCTCGTCGAAGCGGGTCACGGTGACCACCGGGCCGAACACTTCGCGCTGCACGATTTCATCATTCTGTTTACAACCGGCCAGCAAGGTTGGCTGGTAGAAGAAGCCAGCACCGGAATGCACGGCGGCGCCGGTGATGCGTTCGATATGCGGCTGGCCGAGGGCGCGTTCGACGAAACTGGCGACGCGGTCGCGCTGGCGGGTGC
Organism: Pseudomonas sp. Colony2; assembly: GCF_019382755.1. Taxonomy (NCBI): domain Bacteria; kingdom Pseudomonadati; phylum Pseudomonadota; class Gammaproteobacteria; order Pseudomonadales; family Pseudomonadaceae; genus Pseudomonas; species Pseudomonas sp. Colony2. The sequence goes on from NZ_CP080030.1 coordinate 1,291,595, forward strand.
TGATCAGCGGGCCGAGTTCGTTGTCGGCATCGCGCTTGCCGGCAAACCGCAGGCTGCTGACGGCGGCGCCGAGCTCGGCCACCAATTTGTCGTGGATGCCGGCCTGGGCGTAGATGCGGCACGCGGCGGTGCAGTCCTGGCCGGCGTTGTAGTAACCGTAGGCGCGCACGCCTTCGACCACGGCTTGCAGGTCGGCGTCGTTGCACACGATTACCGGGGCCTTGCCGCCGAGTTCCAGGTGCGTGCGCTTGAGTGTCTTGGAGGCGGCCTGGAGGATCTTCTGCCCGGTGACGATATCGCCGGTCAACGAGACCATGCGCACCTTCGGGTGGCTGACCAAATGGCTGCCGACCCCTTCGCCGCCGCCACACAGGATGTTGATCACCCCGCGCGGCAACAACTGGCTCAGTACGGGCGCCAGGGCCAGGATCGACAGCGGGGTATGTTCCGACGGCTTGAACACCAGGGTATTACCGGCCGCCAGGGCCGGGGCGATTTTCCAGGCGGCCATCATCAGCGGGTAATTCCACGGCGCAATGGAGGCCACCACGCCAATCGGATCGCGACGCACCATGCTGGTGTAGCCCGGCAGGTATTCACCGCTCAGTTGCCCGGTCTGGCAGCGCACGGCGCCGGCGAAGAAACGGAACACATCGACGGTCGCGCTCAAATCGTCCTGACGTGCCAGGTGCAGCGGCTTGCCGCAATTCAGCGATTCCAGGCGGGCGAGGTAGTCTGCTTGTTTTTCGATTGTCTCGGCGATGCCCAGGAGGATGTTCGAGCGCTGCTGGGGCGTGGTCCGCGACCAACCGGCAAAGGCCCGGTGGGCGGCGAGGATTGCGGCTTCGACCTGCTCGGTACTGGCTTCGGCGATATGGGTGAGGATTTCACCGGTGGCCGGGTTGATGATCGGCTCGACAAACCCCTGGCCCGGGACCAGTTCGCCGTCGATCAGCAACGCAGTGAGCAGCGGTGTGGGCGCGCCAGACATTTTTCGCGATCTCTTTTCTTGTGTGGTCATGGCTGTTCTCGTGCGAGGCGCCTGACCTTCTCTTATGGGATGAGCAGAGACTAGAGGTCAGGCGCGAGGTCAACAAATACTAAATACTGAAAGCAGCATTCGATTAAATAGATGGCTTGCGTGGGTGGGGCTGTTCGCGGGCCACCGTCAGGAATGGGTCCACCAGCGCCGGGCGCGCCGTGCCCCGGCGCCAGGCCAGGCCCACGTCGAGGGTCTGGCTGAGGTCGGCAATCGGCCGGGCCTCGATGATGTCGCCTTCCAGGGACCAGGGGCGGTAGGTCATGTCCGGCTGGATCGACACGCCCAGGCCGGCGGCGACCAGGCTTCGCACGGCTTCCGTCGAGGCGGTGCGCAAGGTGACGCGAGGTTGCAGCCCGGCGCCGGTCCACATGCGTTGGGCGTTGTGGCCCATTTCGTCGACGTTCAGTTGAATCAGCGGCTCGCGCGCCACATCCGCCAGGTTAATGCTGTCGTGTTCCAGCAGCGGGTGCTGGGCGGGCAGCCATAAACGGTGGGGCGAGTGGGTGAGCACTTCGGTTTGCAGGGCGTGGCGGTCTTCGAGGTTGGAGAGGATCAGCACGCCGACGTCGATTTCACCGCTGACCAGCAGGTGTTCGATGTAGGGGCGTTCGTCCTCCATCACGCGGATTTCGACATTGGGGTAGGCGCGCTGGAAGCGGGTAAGCAAGTCCGCCAGGTAGTAGCCGGCGACCAGGCTGGTCACGCCGATGATCAACTGCCCGGCCACCTGGTCGGTGCTCTGTTGCAGGCTGCGCTTGGCGTTGTCGACGGTGGCGAGGATGAGGTGCGCCTGGCGCAGGAACTGGTGGCCCTGGTGGGTCAGGGTCATGCCCTTGGCGTGGCGGTTGAACAGGTTGACGCCGATTTCCTGTTCCAGTTGCTGGATCGCCAGGGTCAGGGTGGACTGGGAGATGAAGGCGGTCTGGGCAGCGGCGGAGATCGAGCCGGTCTCGGCCACGGCGATGAAGTGACGGATCTGACGCAAGGTCATCATGCTGGAATTACCAGTGGGGTGTTTTTATAGATTTGTTCGAGTGTATATCGTTTTAATTGAGGGGTAAGCGCGTTACATCTGGAAGCACTCTAGATCGGGGGTTTTTGGCACTTAGTTTTACGCTGGGGGCCTATTGGTCCTGTGAACTTGAGTTTCTGGAGGTTGTGAATGAATACCCGTGGATTGCTCGATCAACTGCTCAAATCCGGCCAGGACATGTTGCAGAACAAGGCTGGCGGGCAGCGCAAGTCAGATGACAAGGGTGCCCTTGGCGGACTGCTGGGTGGCGGCGGATTGGGTAGCTTGCTTGGCGGTGCCGGTGGTGGGGCCCTCGCGGCCGGCGCCATGGGTCTGTTGCTGGGCAACAAGAAAGCCCGCAAGTTTGGCGGCAAGGCGCTGACCTATGGCGGGTTGGCTGCTTTGGGGGTGATTGCCTACAAGGCCTACGGTAATTGGCAGGCGCAGCAGGCCAGTGCGCCTCAAGGGGAGCCGCAGACCATTGATCGGTTGCCGCCGGCCCAGGTCGAGCAGCACAGCCAGGGGATTTTGAAGGCGCTGGTGGCTGCGGCCAAGGCTGACGGGCATGTGGATGAGCGTGAGCGGGCGTTGATCGAAGGGGAGTTTGTGAAGCTGGATAACGATCGTGAGTTGCAGCAGTGGTTGCATGCCGAGCTGAACAAGCCGCTGGATCCGGCAGATGTGGCTCGGGCTGCCAGTACTCCGGAGTTGGCTGCCGAGATGTATATCGCCAGTGTGATGTTGGTGGATGAGGAGAACTTCATGGAGAAGGCTTACCTCGATGAGTTGGCGCGGCAGCTTAAGTTGGAGCCGGGGTTGAAGGCTGAACTGGAGAAGCAGGTGCGGCAGGCTGAGGTGGTTTGATTGTGTACATATCCGTTTCTGCGGTAACGGCTACTTATGGTTTCTCTCTTACAGCGAGTCACTTTGCAAAAGCGTGTACGGACCGGACACATGGTGGACACATGTGCGGGGACATGGTTGACACATTATGAACCGTAATCAGGCTGTTTCACGTCGATCGTTCGCAAAAAATGATGGCAGAAATAGACGTCAAATAGCCCGTCACTCTCAGTGTTGGGACGTAGTGCGATGTGATGTCCGGCCAGGCCTTTGGCGATCCTGAAATAGCGCTTCTGAAACTTAAATCGGCTGTGATAAACCTTGGCCTTTAAATCGTCCGGCCCGTACTCAAACGCCAAAAGCGTCTCCGGATAAGCCCAGGGGCTTTCTCGGTATCGGTCCATTGGAACCTTGTAATCCAGGGCTTGATGAGGGCGTTGATGGTTATAAACCTCTCGCCATTGATCAAGATTTGTTTGCGCTTCTGCAAGCGTCCGAAAATGGCGGCCGTTGAGCACTTCAGCCTTGAGTGACCGATGAAATCGTTCGATTTTTCCATTGGTTTGAGGGTGGAAAGGCCGACTGAAACTTACTCTGATACCTAGGCGAACAAGCCAGATACTCAGTTCCGTGATCTCCCCCGGATTACGCGGAGAGCCCCATGGGGGCCCGTTATCGACG
>NZ_CP080030.1:1295179-1295688 GCF_019382755.1 Pseudomonas sp. Colony2
GAGCTGGTAAACCGTAGCGCCGAAAAACCGCGATCAACTGCTCCTGTACCGTGGCTGTGCGCTCGTTGGCACAGGCTTTGATTGCCAAGTTGAAACGAGAATGGTCGTCCAAAACAGTTAGCGGATGGCATCGGCCTTGTTGCGTTGGGAAATGCCCTTTGAAATCCATCTGCCAAAGATCATTGGGCGCGTCGTGTTCAAACCTCAACCTTGCTGCCTGTAACTCTTTTGGGACCGTTTGAACCAAACCATGGCGATGTAAGACATTGGTGACAGTGCTAGGAGCGATACGCTTATCTAACAGATTGCTGATCGTGCGGCCGCCCCAGGCTGGATGCTCCCGCCTAATTGCCAAGACTTCAGTCTCCAGCGCGGGCTCGGTAAGTTTTGGGCTAGTGGCTGGCCTGCGGGATTTCTCCAGCAGACCTTGCTGGCCTTGTTCTTCGTAGCGACCGAGCCACTTGTACGCGGTTTGGGGACTGATACCGAACCGTCGACACAGTTCTCGT
>NZ_CP080030.1:1295713-1296187 GCF_019382755.1 Pseudomonas sp. Colony2
GGCAACGAACTCTTTTTTCAGGCTCATGGCGTCTCTCGTATTCCAGGGCATGATGGTTTTCCGGCGTAGTTAGCTCGCCGAAAAGTGTCCACCATGTCCCCGTACACCCGTCAACCATGTGTCCGGTCCGTACAAAAAGCGGCAAAGTAACCAAAGCGCTCTGCCCCGCCTGTCGGCACCTCGCCTAGGCTCGGTGTTCCCTCACTCCGGCATTGCTCCGCGGGCCGCCGCGACGGGCCATCCATGGCCCGGCGCGGCTAAACCGGCGTCCTGCCGGTTTACCCGCTCCGCAATACCTGCGTTCGGCCTCGGGCTTATTGGGGCAGTCAGATCAAGATCAAGATCAAAAGCAAGAGCACGGCGGCCTGAGAGCCGACCTGAGTGTTAAAAGCCAAAGCAAGATCCAGAGCGAAAGCAGAGCTGCTTTTCTGTGGGAGCTGGCTTGCCTGCGATGCAGATACCTCGGTGTATCAG
>NZ_CP080030.1:1296232-1297088 GCF_019382755.1 Pseudomonas sp. Colony2
GACCGTGCCCGCTTTTGATTTGGCTTTTGCTTTTGCTCTTCAACACTCAAGCCGGCCGGGAGGCCGCTGTGCTGTTGATCTGCTTTTGATCTTGATCTTAGGCGCCCCGTTAAACCACGCTGGCCGAACGCAGGCTTTGGAGCGTGGGTAACCTGGCAGGACGCCAGGTTAGCCGTCCTGGGCCAAGGATGGCCCATGACGGCGGCCCACGGTCCAAAGCCGGAGTGAGGGCACACCGAGCCTGGGCGAGGTGCCGAGTGGTGGGGCAAGAGCGTTTTGCTTACTTTTGCGCTTTTCAAAAGTGAGCCGCTGTAAGAGCGGAACCAATAGCAGCCGTTACCGCAGCAACGGATATGCCCCCCCCCGAGAAAACTTTCCTCCCCCGCGCGTGACCCAGATCCCACAACCCGTTGATTAATGATGGCATCCGCTCAGCTATACTCCTCTCCATTTGAATGGCCCTCGAGGAATTACTGTGAAGAACTGGACCTTGCGCCAACGGATTTTGGCGAGCTTTGCGGTCATCATCGCGATCATGCTGCTGATGGTAGTGGTCTCGTATTCACGCCTGTTGAAGATCGAACTCAGCGAAGAATCAGTCCGTGACGACGCAGTCCCGGGGGTGTACCTGAGTTCGATGATCCGCAGTGCCTGGGTCGACAGTTACCTGCAAACCCTCGATATCATTGGCCTGCGCGAAGACAAGGGCCTCACCGACGCCGACAAGACCGACTTCAAGTCTTTCGAAACCCGTATCCTCACCCAGATGGCCAATTACAAGGCGACCATCAACGGCGGCGAGGACCAGGCCGAATTCGATAAATTCGAAGCCCTGCACCAGGCCTATAACAAGGCT
>NZ_CP080030.1:1297121-1377427 GCF_019382755.1 Pseudomonas sp. Colony2
GACGTGGCCGCCGCCCGCAAACTGTTCGACGCCGAGCTGACCCCGACCTGGACCGCAGGCCGCATGAAGCTCAACGACATCATCACCGAAAACAAAAACGTCGCGGACCGCGCCACCAACGCTATCGACGACGCCGTGTCCGCTGCAAAAATCAGCATGGGCGTCTCGCTGATCCTCGCGATCCTCGCCGCCGGCCTCTGCGGCCTGCTGCTGATGCGCGCGATCATGGCGCCGATGAAACGCATCGTCGACATCCTCGAAACCATGCGCACCGGCGACTTGAGCAAACGCCTGAACCTCGAACGCAAGGACGAATTCGGCGCAGTAGAGACCGGCTTCAACGACATGATGACCGAGCTCACCGCCCTGGTGTCCCAGGCACAGCGCTCTTCGGTACAGGTCACTACCTCGGTCACCGAGATTGCCGCGACTTCCAAGCAACAACAGGCCACGGCCACTGAAACCGCCGCGACGACCACCGAGATCGGCGCTACTTCGCGGGAGATCGCTGCTACTTCCAAGGACTTGGTCCGTACCATGACCGAAGTCTCCACCGCCGCCGACCAGGCCTCGGTGGCCGCCGGCTCCGGCCAGCAAGGCCTGGCGCGCATGGAAGAAACCATGCACTCGGTGATGGGCGCAGCTGACCTGGTAAACGCCAAGCTGGCGATCCTCAATGAGAAGGCCGGCAACATCAACCAGGTGGTGGTGACCATCGTCAAGGTCGCCGACCAGACCAACCTGTTGTCCCTCAACGCTGCCATCGAGGCCGAGAAGGCCGGTGAGTACGGTCGCGGGTTTGCCGTGGTGGCCACCGAAGTGCGGCGCCTGGCCGACCAGACCGCCGTGGCCACCTACGACATCGAGCAGATGGTGCGCGAGATCCAGTCGGCGGTGTCGGCCGGGGTGATGGGCATGGACAAGTTCTCTGAAGAAGTGCGCCGTGGCATGTTCGAGGTGCAGCAGGTGGGCGAGCAGTTGTCGCAGATCATCCATCAGGTGCAGGCCCTGGCGCCACGGGTGTTGATGGTCAACGAAGGCATGCAGGCCCAGGCCACCGGCGCCGAGCAGATCAACCATGCGCTGGTGCAGTTGGGCGATGCCAGCAGCCAGACCGTGGAGTCCCTGCGTCAGGCCAGCTTTGCCATCGACGAGCTGAGCCAGGTCGCCGTCGGCCTGCGCAGCGGCGTGTCGCGTTTTAAAGTCTGATGAACGACCTCGCGGCTAAACGCGGTGCCGTTGCGGCAGTGAAGAAAGCACTGTTCCTGGTGTTTCACATCGGTAATGAACGGTATGCCCTCAAGGCCACGGAAGTGGCCGAGGTGCTGCCGCGCCTGCCGCTCAAGCCCATTGCCCATGCGCCTGCGTGGGTCGCCGGGATCTTTGCCCATCGCGGGGCGATGGTGCCGGTGATCGATCTCAGTGCCTTGACCTTCGGTACGCCGGCCCAGGCCCGCACCAGCACGCGCCTGGTGTTGGTCAATTATCAGCCGGATGCACTCACTCCGGCACGCTGGCTGGGGCTGATCCTCGAACAGGCCACCGATACCCTGCGCTGTGACCCGGCGGAGTTCCAGCCCTACGGCCTGGACAACCGCCAGGCACGTTACCTGGGCCCGGTGCGCGAAGACGAGCGTGGCTTGATGCAGTGGATCGGCGTGGCGGACCTGCTGACGGCTGACGTGCAGGCGCTGCTGTTTGCCGCGGGCGAGGAGGGTTGATGAGCAGTGATCAACGCTTCTTCGACTTCCTTAAGGAGCGCATTGGCCTGGACGTTGCCTCGGTGGGCGAAGCGATCATCGAGCGTGCCGTACGCCAGCGCAGCATGGCGCTCAGCGCGCAGACCGCCGATCAATACTGGCAGCAATTGCAGGCCTCCACCGACGAACAGCAAGCGCTGATCGAAGCGGTGATCGTCCCCGAAACCTGGTTTTTCCGTTACCCCGAATCCTTCGCCACCCTGGGCCGGCTGGCGGTCGCCCGCCTGGCCGAAATCAAGCAGATGCGCGCCCTGCGGATCCTCAGCCTGCCGTGTTCCACCGGCGAAGAACCCTATTCGATTGCCATGGCCTTGCTCGACGCCGGGCTGGCACCGCATCAGTTCAAGGTGCAGGGCATGGACGTCAGCCCGCTGTCGGTGGAGCGCGCCCGCCGTGGGGTGTACGGCAAGAATTCGTTTCGCGGCCAGGACCTCGAGTTCCGCGATCGCCACTTCACCGAGCAAACCGACGGCTACCGGATTGCCGACCGGGTACGCGAACAAGTGCGCCTGCAGGTGGGCAACCTGCTGGACCCCACGCTGCTGGCCAACGAGCCCACCTACGATTTTGTGTTCTGCCGCAACCTGCTGATCTACTTCGACCAGCCGACCCAGAAGCAGGTGTTTGAAGTGCTCAAGGGCCTGACCCACGTCGACGGCGTGCTGTTTATCGGGCCTGCCGAAGGCAGCCTGCTGGGGCGCCTGGGCATGCGTTCGATTGGCGTGCCGCAGTCGTTTGCCTTCAGCCGGCATGCGGAGCCCGCGCCTGAACCGGTATTTGTGCCGATGCCCGCGCCGATTCCTCAGCGCAGTGCCGCGCCTATCCCGACCAAGCCCCGGCCGTTCAGCACCGTCAGTGCCCAAGTGGTACCGATCAAGCCGCCGCCCCCGCAGTCGGACGCCGCCGATCTGCTCAGTCAGATTGCGACCCTGGCCAATGAAGGCAAGAGCCTGGAAGCCCGTGCTGCCTGCGAGCGTTATTTGCAGAGCCATCCGCCGGCGGCCCAGGTGTTTTATTGGCTGGGCCTGCTCAGCGATGTGGCCGGCAGCGCCCTGGAAGCCCAGGGTTATTACAGAAAAGCCTTGTACCTGGAACCCCAGCACCCGCAGGCCTTGATGCACCTGGCCGCGTTGCTCGAGTCCCAGGGCGATGTCGCCGGCGCCCGGCGTTTGCAGGCTCGTGCCGCGCGCAGCGAGCGAGCTGACAGTGAGCGTAAATCATGACCCTGGATCCCGAGCTGAACCTGACCCTGGCCGATACCCAGGCCATCGATGACTGCTGGAACCGCATCGGCATCCACGGTGACAAGTCCTGCCCGTTGCTGGCCGAGCACATTCACTGTCGCAATTGCTCGGTGTATTCCGCCGCCGCCACGCGCCTGCTCGACCGTTATGCCTTGCAGCAGGACGATCACCGCCCCGTCGCGACGCCGGAAGTCGAGGGTGATGTCCTCACCCGTTCGCTGCTGATGTTCCGCCTCGGCGAAGAATGGCTGGGCATCGCCACTCGCTGCCTGGTGGAAGTGGCGCCGTTGCAGCCGATCCATTCCTTGCCCCATCAGCGTTCCCGCGCCTTGCTGGGCGTGGCCAACGTGCGTGGCGCACTGGTGGCGTGCCTGTCCCTGGTGGAATTGCTGGGGCTGGACAGCACCGGCAGCGGCCCCAGTGGCGCACGAATCATGCCGCGCATGCTGATCATCGCGGCGCAGGACGGCCCGGTGGTGGTGCCGGTGGACGAAGTGGACGGTATCCATGCCATTGATGAACGGACCTTGAACGCGGCGTCTGCCTCCGGCACCCAGGCCAGCGCCCGCTATACCCAAGGGGTGTTGCAGTGGAAAGGCCGCAGCCTGCGCTGGCTGGACGAGGCGCAATTGTTGTCTGCCGTGACCCGGAGCCTCACATGACCCCCGACCAGATGCGCGATGCCTCGCTGCTGGAGCTGTTCAGCCTGGAAGCCGACGCCCAGACCCAGGTGCTCAGCGCCGGCCTGCTGGCCCTGGAGCGCAACCCGACCCAGGCCGACCAGCTCGAAGCCTGCATGCGCGCCGCCCATTCCCTGAAGGGCGCGGCGCGGATTGTCGGGGTGGACGCGGGGGTCAGCGTGGCCCACGTGATGGAGGATTGCCTGGTCAGCGCCCAGGAAAGCCGCTTGTACCTGCTGCCGGAACATATCGACGCACTGCTGCAAGGCACCGATTTGCTGATGCGCATTGCCACGCCGGGCAACACCGTGGGCCCGGCGGACATCGAGTCCTATGTGGCATTGATGGAGCGGTTGCTCGATCCGTCGCAGAAAGTTGCGCCGCCCGCTGCGCCAAAGCCTGCGCCGCCGCCCACACCCGCGCCAGAACCTGAATTGTCGATGGAAGCGCTGCTGACCCTGCCGCCGGAGCCCGAGCCCGCGCCGCCGGTCAGTGCCGAACTGCCACGCCAAAATAAGCGCATGACCGAAGGCGGAGAGCGGGTGTTGCGGGTGACCGCCGAACGCTTGAACAGCCTGTTGGACCTGTCCAGCAAGTCCCTGGTGGAAACCCAGCGGCTCAAGCCTTACCTCGCCAGCTTGCAACGCCTCAAGCGCATCCAGAGCAACAGCGCCCGCGCCCTGGAAAACCTCGACGGCCACCTCAAGACCGTCGACCTGAGCCTGGAAGCCCAGGAAGCGCTGGCTGATACCCGCCGCCTGTTGAGCGAAGCCCAGGCGCTGCTCGCGGAAAAAACCGCCGAAATCGACGAGTTCGGCTGGCAGGCCGGGCAACGCGCCCAAGTCTTGTACGACACGGCGCTGGCGTGCCGCATGCGGCCGTTTGCCGACGTGCTGGCCGGGCAGGTGCGCATGGTGCGTGACCTGGGCCGCAGCCTTGGTAAACAGGTACGCCTGGAAATCGAAGGCGAGAAAACCCAGGTCGACCGCGATGTGCTGGAAAAACTCGAAGCGCCGCTGACCCATTTACTGCGCAATGCTGTTGACCACGGCATTGAAATGCCCGAGCAACGCCTGCTGGCGGGCAAACCGGCTGAAGGCCTGATCCGCCTGCGGGCGTCTCACCAGGCCGGCTTGCTGGTGCTGGAATTGAGCGACGACGGTAACGGTGTCGACCTGGAGCGCCTGCGCGGCACCATCGTCGACCGGCATTTGTCGCCGGTGGAAACCGCCCTGCGCCTGAGCGAAGAGGAACTGCTCACGTTCCTGTTCCTGCCGGGGTTCAGCCTGCGGGACAAGGTCACCGAGGTCTCGGGGCGCGGGGTCGGCCTGGATGCGGTGCAGCATATGGTGCGCCAGTTGCGCGGCGCGGTGGTGCTGGAGCAGACGGCGGGGCAGGGCAGTCGCTTCCACCTGGAGGTGCCGTTGACCCTGTCGGTAGTGCGCAGCCTGGTGGTGGAAGTTGGCGAAGAGGCCTACGCCTTCCCGCTGGCCCACATCGAGCGCATGTGCGATCTTGCGCCCGACGACATCGTGCAACTGGAAGGCCGCCAGCATTTCTGGCACGAAGGCCGGCATGTCGGCCTGGTCGCCGCCAGCCAGTTGCTGCAGCGCCCGCCGGGGCAGGGCAGTCAGGAAACCCTGAAGGTCGTGGTGATCCGCGAGCGCGATGCGGTCTACGGGATTGCCGTGGAGCGTTTTATCGGCGAACGCACGCTGGTGGTATTACCCCTGGACGACCGGTTGGGCAAGGTCCAGGACATCTCCGCCGGAGCGTTGCTCGATGACGGTTCGGTGGTGCTGATCGTCGACGTCGAAGACATGCTGCGATCGGTGGACAAACTGCTGAATACCGGTCGTCTGGAGCGCATCGCCCGACGCACCCAGCAAACCCTCGAAGCACCGCGCAAGCGTATTCTGGTGGTGGATGACTCGCTGACCGTGCGCGAGCTGCAACGCAAATTGTTACTTAATCGCGGTTATGAAGTGGCCGTGGCAGTCGATGGCATGGATGGCTGGAACGCGCTGCGCTCCGAAGACTTCGACCTGCTGATCACGGACATTGATATGCCTCGCATGGACGGTATTGAATTGGTCACACTCTTGCGCCGTGATACTCGCCTGCAATCCCTGCCGGTGATGGTTGTTTCCTACAAGGATCGGGAAGAAGACCGTCGTCGTGGACTGGACGCCGGCGCCGACTATTATCTAGCCAAGGCCAGCTTCCATGACGACGCGCTGTTGGACGCGGTGGTGGAGCTGATCGGAGGAGCACGGGCATGAGGATTGCGATCGTCAATGACATGCCCATGGCCGTGGAGGCCTTGCGCCGGGCGTTGAGCCTAGAGCCGGCCCACGAAGTGGTGTGGGTTGCGGGCAACGGCCTGGAAGCAGTGCAGCGTTGCGCCGAGTTCACGCCCGACCTGATTCTGATGGACCTGATCATGCCGGTGATGGACGGTGTGGAGGCCACCCGGCAGATCATGGCCGAGACGCCTTGTGCGATCCTGATTGTCACCGTCGACCGCCAGGCCAACGTCAGCCGTGTATTCGAAGCCATGGGCCATGGCGCCCTGGACGTGGTTGACACCCCTGCACTGGGCGTGGGCAATCCGAAGGACGCCGCGGCACCGCTGTTGCGCAAGATCCTCAATATCGGCTGGCTGATTGGCCAGCGTGGCAGCCGCGTGCGGGCCGAGCCTGCGCCCCAGCGGGCCACGGGCAAACGCCAGAGCCTGGTGGCCATCGGTTCGTCCGCAGGCGGCCCGGCTGCCCTGGAATCCCTGCTCAAGGGCTTGCCCCGGGACTTCTCGCCGGCCATTGTGCTGGTGCAGCATGTGGACCAGGTGTTCGCCGCCGGCATGGCTGAATGGCTGAGCAGTGCCTCGGGCCTGCCGGTGCGCCTGGCCCGGGAAGGCGAGCCGCCCCAAAGCGGTGTCGTGTTGCTGGCGGGCACCAACCATCACATTCGCCTGCTGAAGAACGGCACGCTGGCCTATACCGCCGAACCTGTGAACGAGATTTATCGGCCGTCTATCGACGTGTTTTTCGAGAGCGTCGCCAGCTACTGGAATGGCGATGCCGTTGGCGTGCTGCTGACGGGGATGGGGCGTGATGGCGCCCAGGGACTTAAGTTGATGCGTCAGCAAGGCTACCTGACCATCGCGCAGGACCAGCAAAGCTGTGCTGTTTACGGCATGCCCAAAGCGGCAGCGGCGATTGACGCGGCTGTTGAAATTCGCCCATTGGACAGAATTGCGCCACGATTGCTGGAGGTATTCGCAAAATGACCGATATCACACGCTGTCCTGGCCTGCAGGTAGTAATTCAGGTGACCGTAAATGAATGATTTGCAGCTCGACGACTTCAAGACCGACGAAAACGCCGCCATGGTGCTGCTCGTCGACGACCAGGCGATGATCGGCGAGGCCGTACGCCGGGGCCTGGCCCATGAAGACAATATCGACTTCCACTTTTGCGCCGACCCGCACCAGGCCATTGCCCAGGCGATCCGTATCAAGCCGACGGTGATCCTGCAGGACCTGGTGATGCCGGGTCTCGATGGCCTGACCCTGGTGCGCGAATACCGCAATCACCCGGCGACGCAGAACATCCCGATCATCGTGCTTTCCACCAAGGAAGACCCGCTGATCAAGAGCGCGGCGTTTGCTGCCGGGGCCAACGATTACCTGGTCAAGCTGCCGGATAACATCGAACTGGTGGCGCGCATCCGCTATCACTCGCGCTCCTACATGACCCTGTTGCAACGGGACGCGGCCTACCGGGCGCTGCGGGTCAGCCAACAGCAGTTGCTGGACACCAACCTGGTGCTGCAACGGCTGATGAACTCCGACGGCCTGACCGGGCTGTCCAATCGCCGGCATTTCGACGAATACCTGGAACTGGAATGGCGCCGCGCCATGCGTGACCAGACCCAACTGTCGCTGCTGATGATCGACGTGGACTTCTTCAAGACCTACAACGACGGTTTCGGCCACCTGGAAGGCGACGAGGCGTTGCGCAAGGTGGCGGCGACCATTCGTGATGCCAGCAGCCGTCCTTCGGATTTGCCGGCGCGTTATGGCGGTGAAGAGTTTGCCCTGGTGCTGCCCAATACCTCGCCGGGCGGTGCGCGGCTGGTGGCCGAGAAGCTGCGCCAGGCGGTGGCGAGCCTGAAAATCCCGCACATTGCCCCGGCAGAAGGGGCGAGCCTGACCATCAGTATCGGCTTGGCGACCATGACCCCGGTGCAGGGCACCGATTGCCGGCAATTGATCTCGGCGGCGGACAAGGGCCTGTACCTGGCCAAGCACAATGGGCGCAATCAGGTGGGGATCGAGTAGGGAATACGGTCTGCGGGATGTCGCAGACCTAATGTGGGAGCGGGCTTGCTCGCGAATGCGGTGTGTCAGTCAATGCATCTGGCGACTGAACCACCGCATTCGCGAGCAAGCCCGCTCCCACATTTGATCTTCATCGCTGTCTGGATGGTGCATATCCCCGCCTTTTCGGCCAAGCGGACTGCCGTTATCAGCCGTTTGTCGTTATACTCGTCGGCTTTCAAAAGTTCGCCAACGAGTGCTGCCCGCCATGGAAATCAACCCGATCCTTAACACCATCAAGGACCTGTCCGAGCGCTCCGAAACTATTCGGGGGTATCTTTGACTACGATCAAAAGCATGAGCGTCTGACCGAAGTCAATCGCGAGCTTGAAGATCCGGCTGTCTGGAACAAACCTGAATATGCCCAGGAACTGGGCCGCGAGCGCGCTGCGCTGGCGCAGATCGTCGACACCCTCGACGAATTGAACACCGGTCTGGGCGATTGCCGCGACCTGCTGGACATGGCCGTCGAAGAAAACGACGAAGGCGCAGTGGGCGATGTCGTCGCCGAGCTGGCCCGTCTCGAGGAAAACCTCGCCAAACTCGAATTCCGCCGCATGTTCAGCCATGAAATGGACCCGAACAACGCCTACCTGGACATCCAGGCCGGTTCCGGCGGCACCGAAGCCCAGGACTGGGCCAACATCCTGTTGCGCATGTACCTGCGCTGGGCCGACAAACGCGGTTTCGACGCGACCATCATGGAACTGTCGGCCGGTGAGGTCGCCGGCATCAAGGGCGCGACCGTGCACATCAAGGGCGAATACGCCTTTGGCTGGCTGCGGACCGAGATCGGCGTACACCGCCTGGTGCGCAAGAGCCCGTTCGACTCCGGCAACCGTCGCCACACGTCGTTCTCCGCCGTTTTCGTCTCGCCAGAGATCGACGACAAGGTGGAAATCGAGATCAACCCGGCAGACCTGCGGATCGACACCTACCGTTCCTCCGGTGCCGGTGGCCAGCACGTAAACACCACCGACTCGGCCGTACGTATTACCCACGTACCGACCAATACCGTGGTGAGCTGCCAGAACGAACGTTCCCAGCACGCGAACAAGGACACCGCCATGAAAATGCTGCGGGCCAAGTTGTACGAGCAGGAAATGCAGAAACGCAACGCCGCGTCCCAGGCGCTGGAAGACACCAAGTCGGATATCGGCTGGGGTCACCAGATCCGCTCGTATGTGCTCGACGCGTCGCGGATCAAGGATCTGCGTACCAACATCGAACGCAGCGACTGCGACAAGGTGCTCGACGGTGATATCGACGAATACCTGGAAGCCAGCCTGAAATCTGGCCTGTAACTCCTTTGTAGGAGCCGGCTTGCCGGCGATCCCCGGCCGCAGGCCGGGGACAACGAACCTGATGGAAAATTTAAAGACATGAGCGACCAACAACTCGACCCGCAAGCCCTGCAACAGGAAGAAAACTCCCTGATCGCCCAGCGCAAGGAAAAGCTTGCTGCCGAGCGCGCCAAGGGCAATGCCTTCCCGAACGACTTCCGCCGCGAAAACTACTGCGATGCCTTGCAGAAACAGTACGCGGACAAGACCAAGGAAGAGCTGGCAGAGGCTGCAATCCCGGTCAAGGTTGCCGGTCGCATCATGCTCAACCGTGGCTCGTTCATGGTGATCCAGGACATGACCGGTCGCATCCAGGTCTACGTCAACCGTAAAACCCTGTCCGAAGAAACCCTGGCCTCGGTGAAAACCTGGGACATGGGCGACATCATTGCCGCCGAAGGCACCCTGGCCCGTTCCGGCAAGGGTGACCTGTACGTTGAAATGACCAGCGTGCGCCTGCTGACCAAATCCCTGCGCCCGCTGCCGGACAAGCACCACGGCCTGACCGACACCGAGCAGCGCTATCGCCAGCGCTACGTTGACCTGATCGTCAACGAAGAAGTGCGCCAGACCTTCCGCGTGCGTTCGCAGGTTATTGCGCACATCCGCAGCTTCCTGATGAAGCGCGACTTCCTCGAAGTTGAAACGCCGATGCTGCAAACCATCCCGGGTGGTGCCGCAGCCAAGCCATTCGAAACCCACCACAACGCGCTGGACATGGAAATGTTCCTGCGTATTGCGCCTGAGCTGTACCTCAAGCGGCTTGTTGTTGGCGGCTTCGAAAAAGTGTTCGAGATCAACCGCAACTTCCGTAACGAAGGCGTTTCGACCCGTCACAACCCTGAATTCACCATGTTGGAGTTCTACCAGGCCTACGCCGACTACGAAGACAACATGGACCTGACCGAGGAACTGTTCCGCGAACTGGCGCAACTGGTCCTGGGCACCACCGACGTGCCGTACGGCGACAAGGTGTTCCACTTCGGCGAGCCGTTCGTGCGCCTGTCGGTGTTCGATTCGATCCTCAAGTACAACCCTGAGCTGACCGCCGATGACCTGAACGACATCGACAAGGCCCGCGCCATCGCCAAGAAAGCCGGCGCCAAGGTGCTGGGCTTCGAAGGCCTGGGCAAATTGCAGGTGATGATTTTCGAAGAGCTGGTTGAGCACAAGCTGGAGCAGCCGCACTTCATTACCCAGTACCCGTTCGAAGTGTCGCCGCTGGCCCGTCGCAACGATGACAACCCGAACGTCACCGACCGTTTCGAGCTGTTCATCGGCGGCCGTGAAATCGCCAACGCCTACTCCGAGCTGAACGATGCCGAAGACCAGGCCGAGCGCTTCATGGCCCAGGTGGCCGACAAGGACGCTGGCGACGACGAGGCGATGCACTACGACGCCGACTTCGTACGCGCCCTGGAATACGGCATGCCGCCTACCGCCGGTGAAGGTATCGGCATCGACCGGTTGGTGATGTTGTTGACCAACTCGCCGTCGATCCGTGACGTGATCTTGTTCCCGCACATGCGGCCACAAGCGTAACCGTAGCGAAATCCGAAGCCGCCTTTTATAAGGCGGCTTTTTTATGTGGCGTTTATAAGCGTCAAGTAAACAGCGCCAGGTGATCGTTCCCACGCTCCGCGTGGGAACGCAGCCCGTGACGCTCCGCGTCACACTGTGGAGGAAGATCCGTCGTGAACCGCGTAATGGCTCAAAAGGGTGCCGCCGGCATTGCCGCTGCCGTGGCTGAAAGTGTTCAGTACCAGGGCCGCAAGGCCAGTCGCCGGGGCAGTGAGCAGCGCAGGCAGGACATTCTCGATGCAGCGATGCGCATCGTGGTACGCGAAGGCGTGCGTGCCGTGCGTCACCGTGCGGTGGCGGCGGAAGCCGGTGTGCCGTTGTCGGCCACCACCTATTACTTCAAGGACATCGACGACCTGCTCACCGACACCTTCGCCCAATATGTGGAGCGCAGCGCCGCGTTCATGGGCAAGTTGTGGGTGCGTAACGAAGGCCTGCTGCGCGAGATGGTGGCTTATGGCGACGGCAGCCCGCAGTCGCGCTCGCAACTGGCCGATGACATCGCGCGCCTGACCGCCGATTACGTGCAACGCCAATTGCTCAACCGCCGTGAGCACCTGATGGCCGAGCAGGCGTTTCGCCAGGAAGCGCTGCTGAACCCGCGCCTGGGCGAGCTGGTGCGCTCCCACCAGCAAATCCTGCTGCAGGGCACTTGCCAGTTTTTCCAGGTATTGGGTTCCCGCGAGCCGCAACAGGATGCCAAAGTGTTGACGGCGATTATCGGTCGGATGGAATATCAGGGCCTGCTGGGCGGCGCAGAGCCTCTGACCAGCGAAGAAATGCTTGAGATCCTCAAGCGTTACATGCATTTGGTGTTGGCTTCGGTCTGACACAGGGGATTGTCCAATGAAAGCCTGGCGCGTCGTCGTGATCGCCTTGTCGTTCCTGTTGCTCAGCGGTTGCCTGGTGACCTTCAAGGACCCGTTGCCCGCCAGCGAGGCGGCGCCTGATGGTCTGCTTGGCAAATGGGCCAGCAAAAACGCCTGGGGTGAGCCGCTCAACCTGCAAATCAGCCGCGTCGGTGAGCACCGCTACAAAGCCGTGAGCTACCCTAAGGCCAAGCCGGGCCAGCGGGATGAATACCTGTTCACGGTTTCCCGGCATGGCAGCCGCTGGTATCTGTCGGCGCCATTGCCGGCCAGGTTCGGCGGGCATTACATCCTCGCCGGGTTCGAATTGAATGATGAGCACGAGCTGGTGGTCTACAACCTCGACCTGGATCAGGTCCACCAGGCGGTCGGCCAGAAGGTCCTGAGTGGCAGCACCGTCGAAACCGTCGAGGGTGCCGGTGTGTTGATCGACAGTTCCATGGCCCGGGTATTTGCGTACCTGGATGATCCGGCCAATGCCGATGTGTTCGTCGAAGCCGTGCGCTACCAGCGTGCAGGCAAATAACGTTTAAAGAGGAAGTACCGGGTGGACGATTACCAGCAGACGATACGCGCCTTGTCCGATCGCATTGTGCTGGCGCAAACACCGATTCGCGTCCTCGACGCCGTGAAGTGGGACGAGAATATTCGCCAGGGATTCCTCAAGGCCAAGGGCAAGGAAATGCCGGCGGTGGACCGCGACTACTACCTGACCCGGCCGCTGTCGTTCGATTCCAGCGCGGTGAAGCTGGAGTTCCAGAACATCGAGCGCGACATCACCCGCCAGCTTGGCCAGTTCAACCCGGTCGGGCAGATCATGCGGCGCATGTGCAAGGAGTACCGCATGGTGGTGCGCATGCTCGAAGCGCGGGGCACCGAGGATTTCGGCCTGATCTCCCAGGAGCTGTATGGCGCCGCTTCCGATGCGTTCCATGCCGGTGACCCGACCCTGGCCGACCTCGGCCTGATGATGTCGGACTACCTGAACAATATCGATGGCCGTGGCGACCTCAAGGACGAAGCCAAGACCCTGACCGCCAAGGACGCCGTCAACCTGCTGCAGAGCCGCCTGAACAAGGTATTCGGCGAGGCCGAGGAAACCATCCGGGTGTTCGAGTCCGACGGTATCGTGGCGGACGCGGCGGCAGGTGCCGACTACATCAAGATCCGCGCCGACGCGATGTTCAACGACCGCGACGTGCGCGCCCTGGAGGTCCATGAAGGCCTGGTGCACGTGGGCACCACCCTCAATGGGCAGAACCAGCCGATCTGCACCTTCCTGTCCAAAGGTCCGCCCTCGTCGACCGTGACCCAGGAAGGCCTGGCGATCCTGATGGAAATCATCACCTTCGCCTCCTACCCCAGCCGCCTGCGCAAGCTGACCAACCGCACTCGCGCCATTCATATGGTGGAGCAGGGTGCCGACTTCCTGCAGGTGTTCGAGTTCTTCCGTGAGCAGGGCTTTGAGATGGCGGAAAGCTACGGCAACGCCAGCCGGGTTTTCCGTGGGTCGACGCCTACGGGTCTGCCGTTTACCAAGGATTTGTCCTACCTCAAGGGCTTTATCATGGTTTACAACTACATTCAGTTGGCCGTGCGCAAAGGCAAGCTGGAGCAAGTGCCGTTGTTGTTCTGCGGCAAGACCACCCTGGAAGACATGCGTACCCTGCGCCAACTGGTGGACGAAGGCCTGGTGGTGCCACCCAAATACCTGCCGGATCAGTTCCGCGACATGAATGCGTTGGCGGCGTGGATGTGTTTCTCCAACTTCCTCAACCATTTGAGCCTGGACCGGATCGAGGCGGATTACTCCAATATCCTTTAACGATATCTCTGAAGGAACTCAGTCAAAATGTGGGAGCGGGCTTGCTCGCGAATGCGGTGTATCAGCAACAGATGTGGTTACTGAATCACCGCATTCGCGAGCAAGCCCGCTCCACCTTTGATCTCCATAGGTCTTCAGGATCGTTCCCAACCCATTCACGAGGCTTCAACGGATGAGAATCCTCGGCATTCTTTGCCTGCTACTGACCCTTAACGGCTGCAGCTCCTTATTGTTCTATCCGGAGCGCGGCATGCCGTTCACCCCGGAAAAGGCTCGTCTGCAATACCGTGACGTCACATTGACCACCGCCGATGGCCTGAAGCTCCACGCCTGGTGGCTGCCGGCCAAGGCCGGCGTGCCGCTCAAGGGCACGGTGCTGCACCTGCACGGCAATGGCGGCAATCTCGCCTGGCACCTCGGCGGCAGCTGGTGGCTGCCGGAGCAGGGCTATCAAGTGCTGTTGGTGGACTATCGCGGCTACGGGCTGTCCGAAGGCGAACCTTCGCTGCCGGCGGTTTACCAGGACATCGACGCTGCCTTCAAGTGGATCGACAGCGCCCCCGAAACCCAGGGCCAGCCGTTGATCGTGCTCGGCCAAAGCCTGGGCGGCGCGTTAGTGGTGCACTACCTGGCGGAACATCCCGAACGTCAGCCGCAGCTCAAGGCGCTGGTACTGGACGGTGTGCCGGCCAGTTATCGTGACGTAGGACAATTCGCCCTCAGCACCTCCTGGCTAACATGGCCGTTCCAGGTGCCGTTGTCGTGGCTGGTGCCGGACGCCGACAGTGCGATCAACGCCATGCCCCGACTGACCGGCGTGCCGAAATTGTTATTCCATAGCCTGGATGACCCGATCGTGCCGCTCTCCAACGGCATTCGCCTGTATCAGGCTGCGCCGCCACCGCGGGTGCTGCAACTGACCCGCGGTGGCCACGTGCAAACCTTTGCCGACAAGACCTGGCAAACCGTGATGCTGCGCTACCTGGACGACCCCCAGCATTTCAACGGGCTGCGCCGCCTGGGTGAAATCCCCAATTACCCGGCGGCCCCGAATTCCAACGCAGAGAACCCGCAATGAGCGAAGAACGCAACATGATCCCCCTGATCCTCACCGGCATCGGCACCATCATCGGTACCGTTGGCTGCCTGTGGTACTACGGCTATTTGCACTTCGCCAAGCCCGAGGATGCGTTGCTGCTCAGCGACTTCACCATGCTCAAGACCGTGCCGGGCGAGGACTACAAAATCTCCCTGACCCCGGCCGCCCAGGTGGCGCAATGCGTTGATGGCGTGCTGGTGCTGTTTGATACCGAACAGAAAGGGCTGACCGGCGTACTGGTCAACAGCAAGAAGCAGGCAGTGCGTTGCATGGGGCAGGAAACGCCGCAATTGGAGCAGTAGCGCGAGCCAAGTGGGAAAGGTCTGGAACCATTTTAAGTGGATTACCACAGATTCCGTACTGGCCAGCAGCGCTGGATCGGTTATCTCGGATACTTAATTTGGAGTCACTTGAATGGACATTCCTCGCGTAAACAACTCGTCTTCCCCATTCACTGCCGGTGCGGGGGGAGGTGATTCGCGACTTCAGCAATTGGAACAAGAGATTCAGAAGTTGAAGAACCAGATCGCCCAAGGAGGCGGTGGTGCACAGGGCGCGCAGGGCGAAGAAAGCCTTGAGGAAAGGCTCAAGAGGCTCGAGGCGGAGCTGGCCCAACTCAAAGGGCAGGAGCAGGATAACTCGGCGCAAGTAAGCTACTGACCCGATGCTCTTGAAGCGCACTGGGACCTCTTGATTCCTGGCCTGCAAATAAAAGAATCCCGCCATTTGGCGGGATTTTTCATGCGGCCTCAAACGATCATTCAGCGACGGAGCGGGCGGCGTGGTGTGCGGGCAGGGCCCTCCAGTGCAGTCGTAGTTGATGATGGAAATATTTGGAACCGTATTGCGTAACGCACCACAGAAGCGATGTGATTTACACGAGT
This sequence comes from Pseudomonas sp. Colony2, assembly GCF_019382755.1. NCBI lineage: Bacteria > Pseudomonadati > Pseudomonadota > Gammaproteobacteria > Pseudomonadales > Pseudomonadaceae > Pseudomonas > Pseudomonas sp. Colony2. The sequence continues at coordinate 1,312,788 of NZ_CP080030.1, forward strand.
CGGGGCGAGAAGGTGGCGATAGATATTGCTGCAATAAGCAACATGGTGAACATGCTCAGGGGGCACGAGAAGCTGGAAATGCTCGACGCCGAGGATCATAAGCTCAAGCACTTGCTCGACAAGCTGTCGGAACATGGCTACGGCGGGAAGATAGAGCTACCAGCCGAGGATCCCAACCGACCTGTCCGGTACGACGACCCCAAAAAAAACCCACAGTAACGTGGGTTTTTTTTCCAGCATCAATCGATCAGTTGGCCATCGAAGAACGTGGCTTGACCGGCTGGTTGTCGTTGGAGATGGTCACTTCAACGCGGCGGTTCATGGCGCGGCCCGAAACGCTGCCGTTATCGGCAACCGGGTATTCCTTGCCATAGCCCTGGGTCACGATGCGCGAGATATCCACACCCTGGTTGGCCAGTGCGCGCTGTACGGAAGCGGCGCGGCGCTCGGACAGGCTCTGGTTGTACGAGTCGGAACCGGTGCTGTCGGTGTAGCCTTCGACGATCACTTTACGGTCCGGGTTATCGCGCAGGAACTGCGCCAGCTTGGTGATGTTCACCAGGCCGCTGGACTTGAGGTCTGACTTGTTGGTGGCGAACAGCACGTCACCAAAGGTCACCAGTGTGCCGCGATCAGTCTGCTTGGCGTTCAAGCTGTCTTGCAGTTGCTTGATCTGCGCGTCACGGGCCTGCAGCAGGGCGCGGGCACGTTCGTCACCGGCGTTTTTCAGCTTGGCTTCGGACTCACGCAGGACGATGGTGTCCTTGGCCACTTCAACGCGCTGGTTGGTCAGGTAGGCCAGTTGGTCGACCTTCTTCTGGTCTTCCTTGTCGCGGTAGGCCTTGTCAGCCTTGTCCAGCCAGTCGCTGGCATCTTTGGTTTCCAGCGCCGCTACCTTGGTGGCTTGCGGGTTGGCTTGCAGGGCCGAGAAGTTGGTCCGAGCATTTTCCAGGTTCTGGTTCGGCGGGGTGGAGCAAGCCGCCAGAGCAACGCTCATCGCCAGCAGGGCAGGGATCATCAATTGTTTACGCATAGTCGTGTCGTCCTTTCAATTCGGTTTCGGGTGCAATGCAATCAGGGGCGGCGGCTTATTGTTGCGGCTGGATCACAGCCGGGCGCATGCCTTCCTGACGCAGCTCCTGAACAGCTTTCTGGGAATCCTTCACAGCCTGTTCGGCCTTGGCAGCCTGGGCTTTACGCTCTGCTACGCGAGCGTCCCACTCGGACTGTTCGGCCAGGCGACGGGCTTCGTCGTAGTTCTTGTCGTGCATGGCGATTTCAGCTTGCTTCAGTTTGTCCTGGGCAGACTTCATCTCCACGGCTGCGAACTCGGTACCGCCGGCGCTGACAGCGCTGTTCACCGCAGATTGGGTCACAGCGTATTGCTCGGTCGGCGGGTTGCCGGCGCAGCCAGCCAGTACGAAGCTGGTGCCGATTGCCAGCGCGGCCAATTTAAGCCCGCGCAGGTGGTTAAACGAGGTTTTGGCAGTGCTGGTCTTCATCGTCTTCAACTCCATTAGGTAACTCCTGAAAAACATCAAATCCATCTCCGGCTTGCAGTGTCTGCGGGGCCCGGCGGTTAGCTCAGGACGCCTATTCAAACGGCTGTTCCAAGTGATGGCTTACTGGCTGTGACCGGAGGCTTTTTTGAATAGTTCAGCGAAGATGGCGATTTGCCTAAAAAAATATTTGACTGAACGGTCAGCGTTTAAAAGTTGGAACTTTTGCATGGCGCAGCGGTATCCAGGGCCTGTGGGAGGCCCTGAATACGGGAGGTTAAGGGTTTTGAGGCGCAGGTTTACTAGTGTTTCTGCTTGTCGGACTGAGCTGACAAATCGTGTAGGTAACGCCGTGACAGGCTGAGAAAACGTGGGGTTGGGCCGACATCCTCATACAGCGGATCGCCTTCCTCATCGGTGGCAATCACCTGCTTGCCCTTGATGTAGGGAAAGCTCGCTTCCAGCTCTTCGAGGGCTGCGCCAATCAACTCGCCGAGCAGTTCTTCGGTATGGCGTTTGGGGTACATCTCGGAGATCGCCGCCAGCCTGGCGGCGGCTTCCACGTCCAGATGGATGGCGTATTCGGTTTTGGTCAGGCGACCCTTGGCGTTTTCTTCCCAATGCTGGGCCAGTTCTCGGATTTTCATGGCAACCTCAATGGAGCCCACGGTACGCGGGCGATGATGAGTGACCAGCCGGCCAGCGCGGATAACGCTGCGGCTTACTGTTGAGACTAGCTGCAACTCACAAGGTTTAAAGTTCCTTGTAAGACGTCGCCGTGGGCGGCACTCTTGAAGATCAAAGCGTCCCGGATTTTCTGCTGGAGATTGGCTGATGAGCGATATCGATGCACGTTTGCGTGAGGATGTTCACCTGCTGGGTGAACTGTTGGGCAACACGATTCGAGAACAGTACGGCGATGAATTCCTCGACAAGATCGAGCAGATCCGTAAAGGCGCCAAGGCCGACCGCCGTGGCGCAGCCTCGGAGCAGGTGGCCGGCGAAGAGCTGAGCGCCAGCCTCAATCAACTCAAGGAAGACGAACTGCTGCCGGTGGCGCGGGCCTTCAACCAGTTTCTCAACCTGGCCAATATCGCCGAACAGTATCAGTTGATCCACCGCCGTGATGAATCAACCCCGGCGCCGTTCGAGTCGCGGGTGCTGCCGGAACTGCTGGCGCGCCTGCAGAGTGAAGGCCACAGCAGCGAATCCCTGGCGCGCCAGTTGGGCCGGTTGGAAATCGAACTGGTGCTCACCGCTCACCCCACCGAAGTCGCCCGCCGCACCCTGATCCAGAAATACGACGCCATCGCCGCACAACTGGCCCTGCAGGATCACCGCGACCTCACCACCGCCGAGCGCGAGCAGATCCGCAATCGCCTGCAACGCCTGATCGCCGAAGCCTGGCACACCGAAGAAATCCGCCGCACCCGGCCCACGCCGGTAGACGAAGCCAAGTGGGGCTTTGCGGTGATCGAGCATTCGTTGTGGCACGCCATCCCGAATTATTTGCGCAAGGCCGATCACGCCTTGCACGCGGCTACCGGCCTGCGCCTGCCTCTGGAGGCCGCGCCGATTCGCTTCGCTTCCTGGATGGGCGGCGACCGCGACGGCAACCCCAACGTCACCGCCCCGGTCACCCGCGAAGTGCTGTTGCTGGCGCGCTGGATGGCCGCTGACCTGTACTTGCGCGACATCGACCACCTCGCCTCCGAACTGTCTATGCAACAGGCCAGCCCGGCATTGCAGTCCAAGGTGGGTGACAGCGTCGAACCTTACCGGGCGTTGCTCAAGCAATTGCGTGAGCGGCTGCGCGCCACACGCCAATGGGCCCACACCTCGTTGACCAGCACCACGCCGGCGCCTGCCGACGTGCTGCAAAACAACCGCGACCTGCTCGAGCCTTTGCAACTGTGCTACGAGTCGCTGCATAGCTGCGGCATGGGCGTGATTGCCGACGGCCCGCTGCTGGATTGCTTGCGTCGGGCGGTCACGTTCGGGCTGTTCCTGGTGCGCCTCGACGTACGCCAGGACTCCACCCGCCACTGCGCGGCCATGACCGAAATCACCGACTACCTGGGCCTTGGCCGGTACGAGGATTGGGACGAAGAGGCGCGCATCAGCTTCCTGATGAAGGAACTGGCCAACCGTCGCCCCTTGTTGCCGGGTTACTTCAAACCCTCGGCAGACACCGCCGAAGTGCTGAACACCTGCAAGGAAATCGCCGCCGCACCTGCTGCATCCCTGGGTTCCTACGTCATCTCCATGGCCGGCGCCGCGTCGGATGTATTGGCCGTGCAACTGCTGCTCAAGGAGTCCGGCGTACAACGGCCGATGCGGGTAGTGCCGTTGTTCGAGACCCTGGCTGACCTGGACAACGCAGGCCCGGTGATCGAAAAACTGCTGCTGTTGCCGGGTTATCGCGCCCGTCTGCAAGGCCCGCAGGAAGTGATGATCGGCTACTCGGATTCGGCCAAGGACGCGGGCACTACCGCCGCCGCCTGGGCGCAATACCGGGCCCAGGAACGGCTGGTGGAAATCTGCCGCGAACAACAAGTCGAACTGCTGCTGTTCCACGGTCGTGGCGGCACCGTAGGCCGCGGCGGCGGCCCGGCTCACGCGGCGATTCTGTCGCAGCCTCCTGGGTCGGTGGCGGGGCGTTTCCGTACCACTGAGCAGGGCGAGATGATCCGCTTCAAGTTCGGCCTGCCGGACATCGCCGAGCAGAACCTCAACCTGTACCTGGCGGCGGTGCTGGAGGCAACCTTGCTGCCACCGCCACCACCGGAGCCGGCCTGGCGCCACTTGATGGACGAATTGGCCGCCGACGGTGTCAGTGCTTACCGCGCCGTGGTGCGGGAAAATCCGCAGTTCGTCGAGTATTTCCGCCAGTCGACCCCGGAGCAGGAACTGGGTCGCTTGCCCCTGGGCAGTCGTCCGGCCAAGCGCCGGGCTGGTGGCATTGAAAGCCTGCGGGCGATCCCGTGGATCTTCGGCTGGACCCAGACCCGCCTGATGCTGCCCGCCTGGCTCGGCTGGGAAGCGGCGTTGAACAATGCCCTGGAGCGTGGCGAAGGCGAGTTGCTGGGGCAGATGCGCGAGCAGTGGCCGTTCTTTCGTACCCGCATCGATATGCTGGAAATGGTGCTGGCCAAGGCCGACGCCGACATCGCCCGGCTGTATGACGAGCGATTGGTGCAGCCCGATCTGCTGCCATTGGGCGCGCACTTACGCGACCTATTGTCGCAGGCGTGCAGTGTGGTGCTTGGCCTGACTGGCCAGTCTCAGCTGCTGGCCCACAGCCCCGATACGCTTGAGTTCATCCGCCTGCGCAACACCTACCTGGACCCGTTGCACCTGCTGCAGGCCGAATTGCTGGCCCGATCGCGGCAACAGGAAGCGGCACAGGACAGCCCTCTGGAACAGGCGCTGCTGGTGTCTGTGGCCGGTATTGCCGCTGGTTTGCGCAACACCGGCTGACATTTATGGCGTGTTCTCAATAGCTTGCAGATACCCCGCGCCGGTCGCCGTAAAATTGGCGACCGGCGTTTTGCTGTCAGGGTTGTACCTGCCTATAAAGCCAGCGCGGCGCGGGTTTCTCCTACTTTCGGCGGCTTGTGTGGTTTGGGCCTGCTGTGTATCTTGATCAGCCTTTGGCCGTTTGTGCGGCCTGGACCCAAAATTTCCGAGATTGGCCCCATGCGGCGAATCCGAGCGTCATCTTTATAAAAAATTGAGGAGCACATCGATGCGCGTCATTCTGCTGGGAGCTCCCGGGGCCGGTAAAGGTACTCAGGCAAAGTTCATCACTGAAAAATTCGGCATTCCACAAATCTCCACCGGCGACATGCTGCGTGCGGCCGTCAAGGCCGGCACCGAGCTGGGCCTGATCGCCAAGAGCGTGATGGACAGCGGCGGCCTGGTCTCCGATGACCTGATCATCAACCTGGTCAAGGAACGCATCAGCCAGGACGACTGCAAGAACGGTTTCCTGTTCGATGGCTTCCCGCGCACCATTCCCCAGGCTGAAGCCCTGGTGAAGGCAGGCGTCGAGCTGGACAACGTGGTGGAAATCGCCGTTGAAGACGAAGAGATCGTGCAGCGTATTGCCGGTCGTCGTGTTCACGAGGCCTCGGGCCGCGTCTACCACATCGTCTACAACCCGCCGAAAGTCGCGGGCAAGGACGATGTCACCGGCGAAGACCTGGTGCAGCGTAAGGACGACACCGAAGAGACCGTGCGTCATCGCCTGTCGGTCTACCATTCCCAGACCAAGCCGCTGGTGGACTTCTACCAGAAACTCTCGGCCGCCCAGGGCAAGCCGAAGTACAGCCACATCGAAGGTGTGGGTTCGGTTGAAGCCATCACTGGCAAAGTACTGCAAGCGCTGATCTGATCGTTCATCCGCTTGATTGACAACGGCCCGCTTGCGGGCCGTTGTTGTTTATACTGACGCACTTTTTTTCAACGTGGATGCATACACCGATGAGCACCTTGCTGGCCCTGGACACCGCGACTGAAGCTTGCTCCGTTGCCCTGCTGCACGATGGCAAGGTTACGAGCCACTACGAGGTGATCCCGCGCCTGCACGCGCAGAAGCTGTTGCCGATGATCAAGCAATTGCTGCTGGACGCGGGCACCACCTTGTCGGCGGTGGACGCCATCGCATTCGGGCGCGGCCCGGGTGCGTTCACCGGTGTGCGCATCGCTATTGGTGTGGTCCAGGGCCTGGCATTTGCGCTGGAGCGTCCGGTGTTGCCGGTGTCCAACCTGGCGGTGCTGGCGCAGCGCGCGTTTCGCGAACACGGCGCCAACCAGGTCGCGGCGGCCATCGATGCGCGCATGGATGAAGTGTATTGGGGCTGCTACCGCGAAACCGCTGGCGAGATGCGCCTGGTGGGGGCTGAAGCTGTGCTGTCGCCTGAAACGGCGGCCTTGCCGGCTGATGCCAGCGGCGACTGGTTCGGTGCCGGCACCGGCTGGGGCTACGGCGAGCGCATTGGCGTGACGCTTGCCGGCCAGGATGCGGGGATGCTGCCCCACGCAGAAGACCTGCTGGCCCTGGCACGCTTTGCCTGGGAGCGAGGCGAGGCGATTCCGGCGGACCAGGCGGCGCCCGTGTACCTGCGGGATAAAGTGGCGCAGACCAAGGCTGAACGCGGGATTATTTGACGTCAAAAGTGCGGGCAATTTCAGACAAAAATAGCCAATCGTCAGAATTTGCCCGCGCTTTTAAACCTTTTACCAATTATGTGTTCTAGTTATCACCAGAGCATTTGCGCGCCATGGAAAGCGCCACTAAAATGCCATCACCGATACCGAGTTCGCATGTATGCGCATAGACGGCTTTTCATCACAGTCCTACCCCCTCAAGCGCAAGCCTCGCAAGGCGAACGTGACGGTAGACGACTCCGTCGAAGACTCGCCCGATTTTGTTGAAATCCAGTCTGACAACACTGCTGTTTCAACCCGTTCCCAGGGTTCCGGCGGTGCACGCACCAGCGGCGTTCCTGCCCGCCAGCAAGACATGATCTTCCCGCGCTCCATGAGCAAAAACGTCGCCAATGCCCTGGCCAGCTACCTGACCACTGCCGGCTTTGTCGAATGGGATATGGAAGTGCTGGGCCTCGATATCCATATCTGATGCTGTTGCCTTACTACCTCGGTTGTCCGTCCTGGAGTGAAAACGCCTGGCGCGAATACCTGTATCCCGCCGACGCCCGCTCCAGCGATTACCTTGCCCTGTATTCCCAGGTCTTCAACGCCGTCGAGGGCAACACCACGTTCTACGCCCGTCCTTCCGTCGCTACCGTGCAGCGCTGGGCTGAAATCATGCCCGAGCATTTTCGCTTCACGGCCAAGTTTCCGGGGGATATTAGCCACAGCGGCAACCTGATCGAGCAGTTGCCGGCGGCGGAAAGTTTCCTGGGGTTGATGAGCCCGTTGGGCGAGCGCGTTTCGCCGTTGTGGCTGCAGCTGCCGGCCAGTTTTACCCCGCAGCGCCTGGGTGAGTTGGCCGGGTTTATCGACGGGCTGGAGCGACCGTTGGCGGTGGAGGTGCGTCACTCGGAATTTTTCGCCAAGGGCGACGCCGAGCGCAGTCTCAACCGCTTGCTGCGCGACCGCGGTGTCGAGCGCATCTGCCTGGACCCGCGTGCGTTGTTCAGTTGCACCTCCACCTCGGCAGCCGTGCTGCACGCCCAATCGAAAAAGCCCAAGGTGCCGCCTCGCCCGGCGGCGCTGACGCAGTTTCCGCAAGTGCGCTTTATCGGCCATCCGGAGTTGGAAGCCAATGATCCGTTCCTGGTGCCCTGGATTGAAAAGGTCGCCGGCTGGATCGAAGAGGGGCGTACGCCCTACGTGTTTCTTCACACTTCCGACAACTGCCTGGCCGCCCAACTTGCCTTGCGCTTTCATGAGAAATTGATGCTGCGTTTGCCCGGCTTGCCGGCCTTACCGCAGATTCATCGAGAACCCGAAGCGGAGCAACTGGGGTTACTCTAAGGCTCCTTTTCCCGACAGGAGTCAGTCATGGATGCCCAAACCCTTCGCGCCGAAACCTTCAAGGCCCTGCATGAGCGTGACCGCGCGTTCGTGATGCCCAATCCATGGGATGCCGGCTCCGCAAAAATGCTCGCCAGCCTGGGGTTTGAAGCCCTGGCCACCACCAGCGCCGGCTTTGCCTTCAGCCTCGGCCGCCCGGATGCCGAAGGTGCGTTGTCCCTGGAAGACACCTTGGGCAATGCCGGGGCGATCGTCCAGGCGACCTCGCTGCCCGTCGCCGCCGACCTGGAAAACTGCTTCAGTGACACCCCTGAAGGCTGCGCCAAGACTATCCTGCGGGCGGCAGCGACTGGGATTGTCGGTGGCTCCATCGAAGACGCCACCGGAATTGCCGTCGACCCGATCTATCCCTTTGATCTTTCCGTGGAGCGCGTCGAAGCCGCAGTCGCCGCTGCCCGCAGTTTGCCATTCCCCTTCACCCTGACCGCCCGCGCGGAAAACCTCCTGCATGGCCGGCTGGATTTGCCCGACACCATTCGCCGCCTGCAGGCCTACGCCGAAGCTGGCGCCGACGTGCTCTATGCACCGGCCCTGCGCAGTGCCGAGGAAGTATTGGCGGTGGTGAAGGCGGTTGCACCCAAGCCCGTGAATATCTTGATGTCAGGCGCCCTGAAACTCAGCGTGGCGCAGTTGAGCGAGATGGGCGTCAAGCGCATCAGCGTCGGCTCGGCCATGGCCCTGGCGGCTTATGGCGAGTTCTTCAGGGCGGCCCAGGAGGTTCATGAGTTGGGCACGTTTACCTTCACTGAGCGCTCGATGCCGTTCAACCAGGCCAATCAACTGTTCAAGGGCTGAGGCGTGCGTTTCTTCAAGGTGCTGGGCGTGCTGCTGGTGTTGGCAGGTGGTGTGTTGGTTGGCGTGTGGCGGGGCTGGGTGCCGCTGCCCGATGAGTGGAACCCGTGGGCGCCGCTGGACGTGCGGGCAAGCCCGAACCTGCTGACCCGATTCAAGCTTGGGCGTTTGCAGGATGATCCTGCCCTATGTGACCAAGTGCTGAAGACCTCCGGGCTGCGGGTCGCCCATCAGGCGGACAGCCCTGCCGACGCGGCTTGCCCGCTGCGCAATACATTGCGGGTCCAAGGCGCTGATGTCGGCTTGAGCAGCAGCTTTCTCGCCAGTTGCCCGCTGGCCGTGGCGTTCGCCCTGTTCGAGCGCCATAGCCTGCAACCAGCGGCCCAGGCGGTGTTTGGCCAGGCAGTGACGCGGGTCGATCACCTGGGCAGCTTTGCCTGTCGCAATATCTACAACCGCGCCAACGGGCGACTCAGCCAGCATGCGTCGGCCAATGCGTTGGATATCGCCGGGTTTCGCCTGGCGGACGGGCGCACCATCAGTGTGCTCAAGGATTGGCCGGGTGACGGCGAGCGTGCGCGCTTCCTGCAGCAAGTGCGCGACGGCGCCTGCAAGGATTTCAATGTGGTGTTGAGCCCGGATTACAACGCCGCCCACCGTAATCACTTTCATCTGGACATGGGTCGGTGGTGGGTGTGTCGCTGAGGGTCAGGCGGCCAGGCGCAGGTTGTGCAGGATCAGCGGACGCGCCCAGCGGCTGTCGAAATCCAGGGCTTTCTGTTGCTCAACCAGCTCTTCTGCCGGGAACGGTGGCGGTGGTGGTGGCAGCAGGTCCAGTTCGAATTCGGCGATAGGCAAATGCAGCGGGCGTGGTTGCGGCGCGGGACCCGGTTCGGGCAGCGGTTGGCCGGCGGTCAGGACGATCGGGCGCACCCAGGCGCTTTCGAAGTTTTGCTGCTTTTGCTGGGCGACCACTTCTTCCGCCGGGTACGGTGGCGGGGCCGGTGGCAGCAGTTCCAGTTCGAATTCGGCGATGGGCAGGAACAGCGGCTCGGGCGGGGCGATCTCGGTGTCTGTCACATCACAGGCGCGCTGGGTGACGATCTGCGACAGCAGGTCACTGCCTTCGCTGGGTTCTACCGCCGGGTCCACAGGTTTCGCCACCGACTTGGCGAGCGCGCCCGGCGTGTCGCCGAGCTGTTCGGCCAACGCCTGGGCGAAGAAGTCCTGCCACACATGACTGACGCCGGCCAGCGCTTGGGTATTGCGCAGGCCGAAGTGGTTGTGGGTCGGCAGTACACCGGTGAATAGCGAAGGAATGTCTGACATTTCTCTCGATCGTCGCTCAGCTCTGGCAAAATGCCGGATCCTTTTTTTTATCGGCCGCTTTTTGCCGATCCTTAATATTTTTGAGCGTAGTCACCGATGAGCGAACAACCAGCGGCCAGCCGCATTCGGGTCGAGGCCTTGGCCGAAGGTTTTCAGGCGCGTGCGCAGCACTGGGCCGAGCAGCTGGGGTTGCCTTTGCAACTGGATGAGGCGGACTTTGCCTTGCAGGTGGGGGAGCAGGGGCTGCAGTTGCAACAGCTGGGGCCTGAGGCGCCGGGGCCGGTGCGGGTGGATTTTGTGGAGGGTGGGGCGGCGCACCGGCGTCTGTATGGCGGCGGCAGCGGGCAAATGATTGCCAAGGCGGTGGGTGTGGCGCAGGGCGTGCGGCCCAGGGTGCTGGATGCTACCGCCGGGTTGGGAAAGGATGCATTTGTGTTGGCCAGCCTGGGTTGCGAGATGAGCCTGATTGAACGCCAGCCGTTGATTGGGGCGTTGCTGGAAGATGGCTTGGCGCGAGGTGCAGAAGATTTTGAGGTGGCGCCGATTGTGGCGCGGATGAGGTTGCTCAAGGGCAACTCCATTGAGGTGATGCGCGATTGGGAGGGGGAGCCGCCTCAGGTGATTTATCTGGATCCGATGTTTCCGCATCGGGAGAAGACGGCGTTGGTGAAGAAGGAGATGAGGTTGTTTCGGCCGCTGGTGGGGGATGATCCGGATGCGCCGGCGTTGTTGGCGGCGGCGTTGGCTTTGGCCAGTCATCGGGTGGTGGTCAAGCGGCCGCGTAAGGCGCCTTGTATTGAGGGGGTTAAGCCGAGTCATGCGTTGGATGGGAAGTCCAGTCGGTATGACATTTATCCTAAGAAGGCGCTGAAGTCCTGAGGGTTGAGTACATATCCGTTATTTAGGTAACGGCCACTTAGGGTTCCGCTCTTACAGCGGGTCACTTTTGGCAAACGCCCCAAAAGTAACCAAAAGGTCTTTGCCCCACCACTCGGTGCCTCGCTTAGGCTCGGCATGCCCGCACTCCGGCACGGTTCCGCGGGCCGCCGCGACGGGCCATCCATGGCCCGGCGCGGCTAAATCGGCATCCCTGCCGATTTACCCGCTCCACCGTGCCTACTTGCGGCCATCGTGGTTGACGGGGCCCGCAGATCAAAAGCAGAGCACAGCGGCCTCCCGGCCGGCTTGAGTGTTAAAAGCAAAATCAAAAGCTAAAGCGGGCACGGTCCAAATGTGGGAGCGGGCTTGCTCGCGAAGGTCGTTAACGATGACGTGGGTATCCTGATTCAACGCGGCGTCCTCTGGTTTTTCGCGAGCAAGCCCGCTCCCACAGAAAAGCAGAGCTGTTTTCGCTCTGGTATTTGCTTTTGCTTGTAACACTCAAGCCGGCCGGKAGGCCGCTGTGCTGTTGATCTGCTTTTGATCTTGATCTTAGGCGYCCCGTTAAACCACGCTGGCCGAACGCAGGCTTTGGAGCGTGGGTAACCCGGCAGGACGCCAGGTTAGCCGTCCTGGGCCAAGGATGGCCCATGACGGCGGCCCACGGTCCAAAGCCGGAGTGAGGGCACACCGAGCCTAGGCGAGGTGCCGAGTGGTGGGGCAAGAGCGTTTTGCTTACTTTTGCGCTGTTCAAAAGTGAGCCGCTGTAAGAGCGGAACCATAAGCGGCCCTGACCCAAAAAACGGATATGTACTCAGTTCAAAAAGCCCGATAAGCCCGCATGAACAACCCAACCACTTCCTGCACATGCTCCTCGGCCGCCTCTGCGCTCAGTTGCCCCCCGCACCCATACAACAAACAAAAATTCGCCGTCCCCTTGAGCAAACAGAAAAAATGCTCCGCCGCGGTGAACGGCTTGGCAATACGCAATGCGCCACTCTGGTCGATCTTACCGAGCAGCCGCTCCATCCCCTGCAACATACGCATCGGCCCGGCCTCGAAAAAGATCTGCGACAACTTCGGATCCTGACTCCCGGAAGTCATCATCAACCGATGCAGGTTCACCGACTCCTCGCTATTGATCAGCACATGAAACCCGCGGGCGATATTGAGCAGCACCTTCTCCACCGGCATACCCTCGGGCAGCTCGAAATACATCACCGGTAACTGCTCTTCGCACTTGGCAACCACCGCCGCCGAGAACAGCGTCTCCTTGTCGGTGAAATGGCTGTACACCGTCAGCTTCGACACCCCGGCCTCCACTGCCACGGCATCCATGCTGGTACTGGCATACCCATTACTCAAAAACAGGATCTTCGCCGCATCAAGAATCGCCTGGCGTTTTGCCATGTCCTTGGGACGCCCGGGGCTATTGGTGTTCACAGGATTGTCGGACATTTTCACTTTATTACTGGACTGGTGAGTTTGGTATTAATAACATACTGGCCAGTATAATTATTCCTAGCACCATTAGCGAAAGGTCCTTCAGCATGCGCAGCTATTTCCTGCCACTCGCGTTGCCTGCCAGCTTGTTATTCCTGTTGGCTGCCTGTGGCCATGAAGAAGCGGCGCAAACCACCGTCCGCCCGGCCATGGTGGTTCAGCCAGAGCCTTCGGCGCAGGCTTCCGACAGCTACCCGGGCGAGGTGCGTGCACGCTATGAACCCGACCTGGCCTTTCGCACTGGCGGCAAAGTCAGCCGACGACTGGTGGAGGAGGGCGAGCGCGTCAAGGCCAACCAGCCCCTGGCCGAACTCGACCCTCAGGACGTACGCCTGCAACTGGAAGCCACCCGCGCCCAGGTCGCCGCTGCCGACGCCAACCTGAGCCTGGTACGCGCCGAGCGTGACCGCTACAAGACCCTGATGGACCGTCAGATGGTCAGCCGCTCCCAGTACGACAACTCCGAAAACCTCTACCGCTCCGGTGAAGCACGCCTCAAGCAGATCAAGGCCGAATTCGACGTGGCCAATAACCAGGCCGGTTACGCCGTGTTGCGCGCACCCCAGGATGGCGTGGTCGCCAAGCGTGCAGTGGAAGTCGGCCAGGTGGTGTCGGCCGGCCAGACCGTATTCACCCTGGCCACCGATGGCGAGCGGGAGGTGTTGATCAGCCTGCCGGAGCAAAGCTTCGGGCGTTTCAAGATTGGCCAGCCGGTGTCCGTGGAACTGTGGAGCCAGCCCGACCAGCGCTTCAACGGCCGCATCCGCGAACTGTCGCCGGCTGCCGATCCAAAGTCGCGAACCTTCGCCGCCCGCGTCGCGTTTACCGGCGGCAAAGTGCCTGCGGAACTGGGGCAGAGCGCTCGCGTCTTCATCCAGGCTGACGGGGTGATTCCCCTGGCGGTACCGCTGTCTGCCCTGAGTGCGGAGAACGGCGCGTCCTACGTCTGGGTGGTGCAGCCCGACAATACCCTCAAGCGCACACCGGTGCGGATCGGCGCCTTTGGCGAGAAAACCGTGCCGGTGCTGGAAGGCTTGAACCCCACTGATTGGGTGATCGCCGCCGGTGTGCATGTACTCCATGAGGGCCAGCAAGTGCGCCCGGTGGATCGCGCCAATCGAGTGGTAAGTCTGGCGGCCAAGGAGTAGTCCCCGATGGGTTTCAATCTTTCCGAATGGGCGTTGCGTAATCGCCAGATCGTACTGTTCCTGATGATCCTGCTGGCAGTGGTCGGCACCTTGTCCTACACCAAGCTGGGACAAAGCGAAGACCCGCCGTTTACCTTCAAGGCCATGGTGATCAAGACCAACTGGCCAGGCGCTACGGCCCAGGAAGTGTCGCGCCAGGTCACCGAGCGTATTGAAAAGAAATTGATGGAGACCGGCGACTACGAGCGCATCGTCTCCTTCTCGCGGCCCGGTGAATCCCAGGTCACCTTCATGGCCCGGGACTCGATGCACTCCGCAGAGATCCCGGACCTCTGGTACCAGGTGCGCAAGAAAATCAGCGATATTCGCCAGACCCTGCCACCGGATATCCAGGGCCCGTTTTTCAACGATGAATTCGGCACCACCTTCGGCAATATCTACGCCCTGACCGGCGATGGCTTTGACTACGCCGTGCTCAAGGACTACGCCGACCGCATCCAGATTCAGCTGCAACGGGTGCCGGATGTCGGCAAGGTCGAACTGCTGGGCTTGCAGGACGAGAAGATCTGGATCGAGATGTCCAACCTCAAGCTCGCCACCCTCGGCCTGCCGCTGGCGGCCGTGCAGCAGGCGTTGCAGGAACAGAACGCGGTGTCCACCGCCGGCTTCTTTGAAACCCCGAGCGAGCGCGTGCAGTTAAGGGTGTCCGGCAACTTCAAGACCGTTAAGGAGATTCGCGACTTCCCGATCCGCGTCGGTGATCGTACGTTCCGTATCGGTGACGTGGCCGAGATTCATCGTGGCTTCAACGATCCACCGGCACCGCGCATGCGCTACATGGGCGCCGACGCCATCGGGCTGGCCGTGGCCATGCGTGATGGTGGCGACATCCTGGTGCTGGGCAAGGCCCTGGAAGGCGAATTCGCACGCCTGCAGAAGAACCTTCCTGCCGGTATGGAACTGCGCAAGGTGTCGGACCAGCCGGCAGCGGTAAAAACCAGTGTCGGCGAATTCGTCCAGGTGCTCGCCGAGGCCCTGGCGATTGTGTTGCTGGTGAGCTTTTTCTCTCTGGGCGTGCGCACCGGCATGGTGGTCGCCCTGGCGATTCCGCTGGTGTTGGCCATGACGTTTGCCACCATGTATTACCTCGGCATCGGCCTGCACAAAATCTCCCTCGGCGCGCTGGTGCTGGCGCTGGGCTTGCTGGTGGACGATGCGATCATCGCCGTGGAAATGATGGCGATCAAAATGGAGCAGGGGTACGACCGGCTCAAGGCCGCCAGTTTCGCCTGGACCAGCACAGCCTTCCCGATGCTCACCGGCACCCTGATCACGGCCGCGGGTTTCCTGCCGATTGCCACGGCGCAATCGAGCACCGGTGAATACACCCGCTCGATCTTCCAGGTGGTGACCATTGCGCTGCTGGCCTCGTGGGTCGCCGCAGTGATGTTCGTGCCGTACCTGGGGGAAAAACTCCTGCCGGACCTGGCGAAGATTCATGCGGCCAAGCATGGCACCGACGGGCCGGATCCCTACGGCACACCCTTCTATCAGCGCGTAAGACGCCTGGTGGAATGGTGCGTGCGTCGGCGCAAGACGGTGATCGTCCTGACCTTGCTGCTGTTTATCGGCTCGGTGGCGCTGTTCCGCTTTGTGCCCCAGCAGTTCTTCCCGGCTTCCGGGCGACTGGAACTGATGGTCGACCTGAAACTGGCTGAAGGCGCGTCCCTGAGCAATACGGCTGACCAGGTCAAACGCCTTGAAGCCTTGCTCAAGGAACATGCAGGTATTGAAAATTATGTGGCCTATGTCGGTACCGGTTCGCCACGTTTCTACCTGCCGCTGGACCAGCAACTGCCGGCCGCCAGCTTTGCCCAGTTTGTGGTGTTGGCCAAGACCATCGAGGAGCGCGAAAGCTTGCGCACCTGGCTGATCGAAACCCTCAACGAACAATTCCCGGACCTGCGTTCGCGGGTTACGCGGCTTGAAAACGGCCCTCCGGTTGGCTACCCCGTGCAGTTCCGGGTAACGGGCGAGCACATCGAAGAAGTCCGGGCCCTGGCGCGGAAAGTGGCGGCCAAGGTTCGCGAAAATACCCACGTGGTCAACGTGCACCTGGATTGGGAAGAGCCGAGCAAGATCGTCTACCTCAACGTTGACCAGGACCGCGCCCGTGCCCTCGGCGTGAGCACCGCCAACCTGTCGAAATTCCTCCAGAGTTCCCTCACGGGCTCCAGCGTCAGCCAGTACCGCGAAGACAACGAGTTGATCGAAATCCTGCTGCGCGGCACGGTGCATGAGCGCACCGAGCTGTCGCTGCTGCCAAGCCTGGCGGTGCCGACCGACAACGGCAAGAGCGTTGCGCTGTCGCAGATCGCGACCCTGGAATACGGCTTTGAGGAAGGCATCATCTGGCACCGTAATCGCCTGCCGACCGTGACCGTTCGCGCCGATATTTACGGCAAGGAACAACCGGCCACCCTGGTGCAGCAGATCCTGCCGACCCTCGAAGGCGTGCGCGCTGAACTGCCGGACGGCTACCTGCTGGAAGTTGGCGGCACGGTCGAGGATTCCGCCCGTGGGCAGAACTCGGTCAAGGCCGGTGTGCCGCTGTTTATCGTGGTGGTGCTGACCTTGCTGATGCTGCAATTGCGCAGCTTTTCCCGCACCGCGATGGTGTTTCTCACGGCGCCCTTGGGCCTGATCGGGGTGACACTGTTCCTGCTGGTATTCCGCCAGCCCTTTGGGTTCGTGGCGATGCTGGGGACCATCGCGCTGTCGGGGATGATCATGCGTAACTCGGTGATCCTGGTGGACCAGATCGAGCAGGACATCAAGGCCGGCCTGGCTCCCTGGCAGGCGATTATCGAGGCGACCGTGCGGCGCTTCCGGCCGATTGTGCTGACGGCGCTGGCGGCCGTACTGGCGATGATCCCGCTGTCCCGCAGCGTGTTCTTCGGGCCGATGGCCGTGGCGATCATGGGCGGCTTGATTGTTGCGACGGCATTGACCCTGTTGTTCCTGCCCGCGCTGTATGCGGCGTGGTTTCGGGTGCGCAAGGAGGCGGTGTAAGGCTGCGAGTGGCAGGGGTGTCCTGTAAGGAAATGCCTCTGCTCATTCACACATAGACGCAAACTACGACCCTGGGCGACGGAACGTTTGCCCGTGGTGCTCCACTCAGAATTGTCTGATTGACAGACGTCGTTGTCGGGGCCGCAAGCCTGCGGTCCCGATGAACAACAATGAGTTCATGGAGTGTCATATGTTTATTTTGTCTGCCCTGGCAGCTTTCAAAGGTGCTTTCCTGGGGTCACTGCTGGGCAATCTGTTGCCTGGTTCCAATAAAGAAGCTGATACGGCGCGACCGCACAAGCCCGGCCATGGACGGCCCGGTTTCAACCACGGCCATCACTCCCGACCAACGGGGCCTGTCTTGCCTGCGCGGCCCAAGCCGTATCACCAGGCGCCGGTGCATGAGGCCCACCAACCCTACCAGAGGTCATCGGCACTCTTTCCGATCCATCGATAGCCGCTGACTCGAGGCAGCCCGGGAACCACTCGGGCTGCCTTGCCACTCAGAGGGGGCTTTTGACCATAGATATCGAGGAGTGTGTATGATTTTTCCAATACTGGTTTCACCACTGCACCTGTTGGCGGCTGTATTTGGAATAGGGCCGAATTTCGGTCGGCCCAATGGCAATGGCCAGCCCGAGATCAACATTAATATCAAAACCGAAAACAACACCACCAACAGCAGCAACAGCAATGCCGTGGGTAGTGATTTGCCTTGCAAGTGCCGCTATTAAAAAAAACGCCCTGAATAGTTCAGGGCGTTTTTAGTTGCCGGGTATGGTCTACAGCGCCCCGAACACCTTCTTGGCCAAGCTGGTGGCAGCCGCCGCCGGGTTCTTGCGAATGGTTTCTTCCTGCTGGGCGATCATCTTGAACAGCCCGTCCAGCGCCTGTTCGGTCACGTAGCTTTCGACATTGGCGCTCTTGGCATCAATGGCGCCAAAGGTGGCGGCCTTGCCGGCGAGCGCGTTGTACTGCTGGGCCACGCCGACCTTGTCGGTAGCGGCCTTGACGATCGGCAGGAACTTGGCCCGGATCTCGTCACGGCTGCTTTTGTTCAGGTACTGGGTGGCCGAGTCCTGGCCGCCGGTGAGGATGCCCTTGGCATCGGTCACGCTCATGTTTTTCACCGCGTTTACCAGGATCGGCTGGGCCTGGGTGACAGCAGACTCGGCCGCCTTGTTCATGCTGGTTTCAAGTTGCGTGACCTGGTCACCCATGCCGAACATTTTCAACTTGTCAGCGACTTTGCCCAACTTGCCCGGCAGGCCGATCTTCACTTCGGGGTTGTTGCTGAAACCACCGGGCACACCCAGTTGTTTCACGGCAATCTGTGCGCCTTGGGTCAGTGCATCCTTGAGGCCGCCGGTGGCGTCGCCCTGGGACAGGCTGCCGAGGGACAAGGCCATGGCGTTGGCACCGAGCAGCAAGCCGGCGCACAGGGCAGTGAGGCGAAGGGAGTTACGGAGCATGGGCGCTTCCTTATGTTCGATATTTTAATCAGTGTGCAACCGCATCCACGCGCAGGCGCAGCGGTTGTGGGTCCTGGCCGTTCAACTGCACGGAGTGCCGTTCGGTGGTGATAAACAGTAGCTTGCCCTCCAGTTCGATGCGAGCGCTTACCGAGTAACTGTGGCCAGGCTTGACCTGGGTCGGGTCGTAGCTCAGGTGAAAGGGCAGCGGCACCTGGCCTTTCACCGGGCCTTTCTGCTCGGCCAGGGTCACGGCCGGGGCATCCATCAAGGACACATCCTGCAGGGTCACACTCAAGGTGGCGGCGGGCGGCAGGGCGATGCGTTGCAGGTAGAACACTTCGCCATCGAGGCTGGCTTTGGGCGCGGGGCTCATGGTCTGGCAGGCTCCCAGCAGGGCGGTCAGGCCCAGGAGGATGATTTTTTTCATGGTGCAGCTCCTTGTCAACGGCGCCAGAAACACCCTGGCGCCTCGGTCACTCTAGTGTGTTTCTTCGGGTACCACAGGCTGGTCTGGCGCCTCTTCGCTGCGATGCAGTGCGACCTGGCGAATCGACAGGCGAATCTCCGCGGGCAATACGCGTTTGGCTGCACCTTCGGCCAGCTCACCCAGCAGCGGGTGATAGCTCAGTTTGCCGGCCTCGTCGCGACGCAGCACATCTTGCTCCAGCAGGGTCTGGATAAAATGTCGGAAAAGGCTCTTGTCGAAGAACTCCGGGGCATTCAGGCCGTGCAGGATCGACAGGCGCTGGGCCATGACCGTGCACAGGTCTTCCAGCTCTTCGGCGCTGATGCTGTTCTGGCCGCTGTTGAGCAGCAGCGAGATCGCCATGTAGAAGCGTTGCAGGGTCTGGGCGATGCTCTTGGACAGCAGGGTCAACAGCACAAACTGCCGTGAGCTCGGCGCCGGGCGCAGGTACACGTCGTTTTCAAAACGCAGCAGGCCTTGTTCGACGAAGGCTTCGAGCCACTGGTCGACCACCGCGTCCAGCTCGTCCAGGGACCAGCGGATAAACAGCTCCGATTGCAGGTACGGGTAGAGCGCACGGGTATAGCGTAGGATCTGTTCGCGGCTCATCCGCGAGCTGCTCTGGAAGAAACTTGCCAGCAGCGCCGGCAGGGCGAAGATGTGTAGCACGTTGTTGCGGTAGTAGGTCATCAGGACGGCGTTCTGCTCGTCCAGGTAGAGGATCTTGCCCAGTGCATCGCTCTGTTCCGACAGCAGGTGCATGTCCTTGACGTGCTTGATCAGCGCCAGGCCGTCGCCTTCCGGCAGGGTGGTGTGGGGCGAGTAGGGCACCTTGCGCAGCAGTGCCAGGTACAGATCCAGCTGGCGCGCCATCGCCTGTTCGTCCAGGGCCAGGCGGGTGGTGGACAGCAGCGCGAGGGCCACCAGGTTCACCGGATTGATCGCCGCCGCTTCGTTCAAGTGTTGCGCCACCCGTTCGCCGAGGCGGTTGGTGGTTTCGTTGAGCCACGCCGGCTTGTAGTTCGGGCCCAGCTCCTGGGAGCGCCAGTCGGGCTGCTCGCTGTCGAGGAATTCAGCCAGCTTGATCGGTTCGCCGAAGTTCACGGCGACCTGGCCAAAGCGCTGCTTGAGGGCGCCGACCACTTTGAAAATATCGAAAATCGACTCTTTCTTCTTGCTCGCACCGCGCAGTTCGCCCAGGTAAGTGCGGCCTTCCAGCACCCGCTCATAGCCGATGTACACCGGCACGAACACGATGGGCATGCGCGAGGAACGCAGGAAGCTGCGCAGGGTGATCGCCAGCATCCCGGTCTTCGGTTGCAGCATGCGCCCGGTGCGCGAGCGTCCGCCTTCGACGAAGTATTCCACCGGGAAACCCTTGGTGAACAAGGTGTGCAGGTATTCGTTGAACACCGAGGTGTACAGCGGGTTGCCCTTGAAAGTACGGCGCATGAAAAACGCCCCGCCACGGCGCAACAGGCTGCCGATCACCGGCATGTTCAGGTTGATCCCGGCGGCGATGTGCGGCGGGGTCAAGCCATTCTTGAACAGGAGATAGGAGAGCAGCAGGTAGTCGATATGGCTGCGATGGCACGGTACATAGATCACCTCGTAGCCCTGGGCGACCTTTTGCACACCTTCGATGTTGTTGACCTTGATGCCGTCGTAGATCTTGTTCCAGAACCAGCTCAGCACCACTTCGAGGAAACGGATGGCGGTGTAGGTGTAGTCCGAGGCGATCTCGTTGCCATAGCGCAGAGCCTGGGCCTTGGCTTTCTCGGGGGTGATTTTCTCGCGTTCGGCCTCGTCGAGGATCGCCTGGCGTACCAGTGGCATGTTCACCAGGCCCTTCACCAGGTTGCGCCGGTGGGACAGGTCGGGGCCGATCACTGCGGTTTTCAGGTTGCGAAAGTGCACCCGCAGGATGCGCTGGGCCATGCGCACGGTGCGTTCGTGGCCTTTATTGTGCTCGATCAACTCACGCAGGTTGATGGGCGCGGAGAATTGCACCCGGGTCTTGCGGCCCAGGATCAGGATGCTCAGCAGCCGGCGCAGGCGGCCGGTGACGGCCCAGCTGTCGGCGAACAGCAGTTTCCAGGGGCTGGACTCGCTGTCGGGCGACTGGCCCCAGAACACGCTGACTGGAATGATCTGTGCATTCTCTTCGGCGTGTTCGGTGAGCACATCCACCAGGCGGGTCAGGGTGGGTGGGGCCCCACGCTTGTCCTGGCGCCCCAGCCAGTCGGGGTCGGGCGTCAGGTAGAAGAAGGCCGCCGGCTCCATCAGCGGGCCGACCGACACCGGCAGCACCGGGCGCGGCAGGCCGGCCTTGGTACATTCGGTATCAACCACCGCCAATTCGGTGAGGGATGGAGATTGCAGGACGTAAAACACCGGACGACTGCGGTCGAGGTTCAAGGTAAGGGACGACTGGTTGATCGTCTCTGAGCGAACCCAGAGGTACAACAGCCGGCGCAAGGTGCCAAATACCAGACGGCGAAAGGGAGAACGGGTCATACGGCTTCTGCTTTGAGTGGGGAAAAAAACCGGGCAGGTGCTCGGGGCGCTAGTGTGCAGTATTAGCCGAAAATCGGCAAAAAAGCGGCGAAGTAATCTTGAGTTGAAGCTTTTTGAGCCTGTCTTATACTCGGCAGTTCAACTGCGACGACTCAACAATAAACGTACTTATAAAAAGCATGTGGGAGCAAAACAGATGGCAACGCGCGAAACCGGCAATGTGAAGTGGTTCAACGACGCCAAGGGCTATGGCTTTATCCAGCGGGAAGATGGCAAGGATGTGTTTGTGCACTACCGCGCCATTCGCGGTGAAGGGCATCGTTCATTGGCTGAAGGCCAGCAGGTGGAGTACGCCGTGGTGACGGGCGAGAAGGGCTTGCAGGCTGAGGATGTGGTGGGCCTGTAACCTTGGCGTGATCGTTGATCGTTCCCACGCTCTGCGTGGGAATGCTTCTTTGGACGCTCCGCGTCTGCTTTTAATCGTGACGCGGAGCGTCACAGGTTGCATTCCCACGCAGAGCGTGGGAACGATCCCTCAGGTTGTTTTCCAGGTGATCTGCTCTTCACCGTCTGCGCTGATACGAATCCAGGTATCCGCGCTTTCTTCACCTTCTTCCTCTACCCAGCTGCCCGGCGCGCAACGCACTTCGACGTTCAGCGCGGCAAAGGCTGCGCGGGCGCAGGCGATGTCGTCTTCCCACGGGGTCTGGTCGCTTTCCAGGTACAGGCTGTTCCATTTGCCTACGGCTTTCGGCAGCCAGGTGACCGGTACGCTGCCGGCTTTGCACTTGTAGGTCTGGCCGCGCTGGACCCAGTCGGTGCACGGGCCCAGGGCGGCGCCCAACCAGGCGGCGATGGCCTTGTGGTCGACGTCGGCGTCCTTGAGGTAAATCTCGATATCAGGTTGGCGCATGGATGTTCCTCGTTGCGGGATTTTGAAAATCCATTCGCGGATTCGGTGTGGGCCCCGAGGCCCACAAAAATAATGGGTTATTGAAGCACGAAATAGTCGTAGCGCATCGACACAGTGACCAGCAGCGGTTCGGCGGCTTCGATCACCCGGGCCCGGCGTTCGGCACTCGCGCGCCAGCCGTGGGGCGTCATCGCCAGCAGGTTGGCGCGATCCTTGGGATCGGCCAGGCTGAGCTTGAACTCCAGGGTTTCGCTGTGTTGCAGGCTCATGCCCTGCGGCACCAGCGCCAGGTGCTTGTCGTCGGTGTACTCGCGCACTTCGTCGTACAAACGCTCACGCAGTTCCATCAGGTGGCCGCTGGTGGGGCCGACTTTCATCAAGCCACCGCCCGGGCTGAGCAGGCGCTTGGCCTCCAGCCAGTCCAGCGGGCTGAACACGCTGGCCAGGAACTGGCAACTGGCATCGGCCAACGGCACCCGGGCCATGCTGGCGATCAACCAGGTCACCGTGGGGTTGCGCTTGCAGGCACGCTTGACCGCTTCCCTGGAAATATCCAGGGCGTAGCCGTCGGCGCGCAGCAGGGTGTCGGCGATTTGCGCGGTGTAGTAACCCTCGCCACAGCCGATATCCAGCCAGCGCTGGGGTTTGCGTTCCGCAGCCAGTTCGGCCAGGCGCCTGGCCACCGGGGCGTAGTGCCCGGCGTTGAGGAAGTCGCGGCGCGCTTCCACCATTGCCAGGTTGTCGCCCGGGTCCCGACTGTTCTTGTGCTGCACCGGCAACAGGTTCAGGTAACCCTGGCGCGCCCGGTCGAAACGGTGCCCGGCCGGGCAGGCTACACCGTTGTCCACTTCCTGTAGCGGTGCGCTGCAAATGGGGCAAGCGAGCATCAGGCGAGCAACTTGATCAGGGTCTGGTAGTAGATTTCGGTCAGCACATCGAGGTCGCTGGCGAGGATGCGCTCGTTGACCTGATGGATCGTCGCGTTGACCGGGCCCAGTTCCACCACCTGAGTGCCGAGGGTCGCGATGAAGCGCCCATCGGAGGTGCCGCCGCTGGTGGACGCCTGGGTCTCGCGACCGGTGACGGCCTTGATGCTGGCGGAGACCGCATCGAGCAACGCGCCCGGTTCGGTGAGGAACGGCAGGCCCGACAGCGCCCACTCCACATGCCAGTCCAGGCCATGCTTGTCGAGAATCGCCGCGACCCGCTGCCGCAGGCCTTCGACGGTGGACTCGGTGGAGAAGCGGAAGTTGAACACCGCTGTCAGGTCGCCCGGGATCACGTTGGTGGCGCCGGTGCCGGAGTTGAGGTTGGAAATCTGGAAGCTGGTAGGCGGGAAGAAGGTGTTGCCATCGTCCCAGTGCTCGGCGGCCAGTTCGGCCAGGGCCGGAGCCGCCAGGTGGATCGGGTTCTTCGCCAGGTGCGGGTAGGCCACATGGCCTTGCACGCCGCGCACGGTCAGGGTGGCGCCGAGGGAGCCGCGACGGCCGTTCTTGACCACGTCGCCCACCAGGGTGGTGCTCGACGGTTCGCCGACGATGCACCAGTCCAGGCGCTCCTTGCGGGCTGCCAGGCGTTCGATCACCGCCTTGGTGCCGTGGTGCGCCGGGCCTTCTTCGTCACTGGTGATCAGGAATGCTACCGAACCCTTGTGGTCCGGGTAGTCCGTCACGAAGCGCTCGGAGGCGACCAGCATCGCTGCCAGGCTGCCTTTCATGTCGGCCGCGCCACGGCCGCAGAGCATGCCGTTTTCGTCGATCAGCGCGTCAAACGGGTCGTTCTGCCAGGCCTTGACCGGGCCGGTCGGCACCACGTCGGTGTGGCCGGCGAAGCACAATACCGGGCCTTCGTGTTTGCCGTGGGTGGCCCAGAAGTTATCCACATCCTCGATGCGCATCGGCTCAAGCGCAAAACCGGCGTCGCCCAGGCGCTGCATCATCAGCTTCTGGCAATCGGCGTCGACCGGCGTCACCGACGGGCGGCGGATCAGGTCGATAGCGAGTTGGAGGGTCGGCGAAAGGTCGGCGTGGGCCGTCATGTAAAAACTCCAGAAGCATGTCAGGGCGCAAGGCTTATGTGGGAGGGGGGCTTGTGTGGGAGCGGGCTTGCTCGCGAATACGGAGTGTCAGTCAACAATGTATGAACTGACCCGGCGCATTCGCGAGCAAGCCCGCTCCCACACAAAGCAATGGCCTGGGCCAAGTCTCACAAAATGGCCGTTATCTTATAGCAAAACGGCGGCCAGAGGCCGCCGTTTAGTGCATTGCGCAGGATTTTAAGCAGCGGCCACAGGCTCTTGCTTCGGTGCCGGTTTCGGCAGCGACGACAGGAACGCCATGATCAGCGCCGCCACATACGGCAGCGACTGCACCAGCAACATCACCACCCAGAAGCGCATGTCATTGCTCGGCAGGCCCTGCACCAGGTAAATCCCCAGTGCCGCACCCCACAACAGCAGCATGATGAACATCTCTTCCCGGGCTTCGGAGATCGCCACCCAGAAACCGTGGTTATCGGCGTTCTTCGGTGTACGGAAGAACGGAATGCTGGTGGTGAAGAACCCGTACAGCACCGCCTTGGCGATGGTGTGCGACAACGCCAGCCCGGCCAGTGCCGCGCAGAACGCATCTTTCAGGTTCACACCCACCGCACGACGGTAGAGGAAGATGATCTTGCCGACCTTGAACACGAACAACGCCAGTGGCGGGATCGCGAAAATCAGCAGCGGCGGGTCAACCCGCGTCGGCACGATAATCATCGCCGCCGACCACAACAAGGCGCCCACGGTGAAGAAGATGTTCATGCCGTCGGCCACCCACGGCAACCACCCCGCGAGGAAGTGGTAGCGCTGGCCACGGGTCAGCTCGGTGTCCTTGCCGCGCAAGAGGCTCGCAGTGTGGCGCTTGATGATCTGGATCGCGCCGTAGGCCCAGCGGAAACGCTGTTTCTTGAAGTCGATAAAGGTATCGGGCATCAGGCCCTTGCCGTAGCTGTCGTGGTAGTACGCCGCCGACAGGCCCTTCTCGAAGACCCGCAGGCCCAGCTCGGCATCCTCACAGATGCACCAGTCGGCCCAGCCCAGCTCTTCCAGCACCGAGCGACGGGTCATGGTCATGGTGCCGTGCTGGATGATCGCGTCACGGTCGTTGCGGGTGACCATGCCGATATGGAAGAAGCCTTTGTATTCCGCGTAGCAGAGCTTCTTGAAGGTGCTTTCGTTCTGGTCGCGATAATCCTGTGGCGACTGCACCACGGCGATTTTCGGGTCGGCGAAGTGCGGCACCATGTGCTTGAGCCAGTTTGGCGACACGCAGTAATCGGAGTCGATCACCGCGATCACTTCGGCATCCTTGGCGGTGTGCGGGATCAGGTAGTTCAGTGCGCCGCCCTTGAAACCGGCCAGGGGCGAGACGTGGAAGAACTTGAAGCGCGGGCCGAGGGTTTCGCAGTAGTCGCGCACCGGCTCCCACACGGCCGGGTCCTTGGTGTTGTTGTCGATGATGAGGACTTCGTAGTCCGGATAATCGAGGGCGGCCAGGGCGTCGAGGGTCTGTTTGACCATCTCCGGCGGCTCGTTGTAGCACGGCACGTGGATCGAGACTTTCGGGCGGTAGTCCGAATCCCCTTCAACCGGCAGGAATTCACGCCGGCGTTTGTGGGTCCAGACTGCTTCGGCCAGCTCATGGGCTTCGGTCAGCAACACGATAAATACGCCCAGGGCGCCGAGTGCCAGCAGGAAGCCCACCGTCAAGCTGAACCAAGTGCTGTATTGCTGACTGTAGTCATAACCGATCCACACCAATACCGACCCGCACAGGAACGCGATAAAGGTCAGGAACGTACGGCCGCGCTGGCGCAGGGCCGAGCCGTCGATCATCAGCAGGGTCAGGGACAGCAGCGCAAGCACCACCGAGCCGATCGCCAGCACTCGCCATTGCGGAATCGCGACCACCGGGCCATCAAAGTTGAATTTCTGCTGGCGTGCGGCGTTGAACACGCCCCAATAGGCGCCTACAGAGCCTTCGTCGCTGGCTTTCCATGGCTGGTCAAACGCTTCGATCACGAAGTAGTTGTAGCCCTGGCGGTTCAGCGTGTTAACCAGCGTGCGCAGGTAAATCGCCTGGTCGGCGGGGGAGGCGTCAGCACCGCCACGCATCCGTCCGTTGCTCGGCCAGCCAACCTCCGACAGCAACAGCGGCTTTTTCGGGAAGGTCTTCTTCAGGTCCCGTGCGCGATCGAGGACGAACTGGCCGGCCTTGTCCACCGGGATATGTTCCCAGTACGGCAGGATGTGCGCGGCGATCAGGTCGACGTGCTTGGCCAGTTGCGGGTTGTGTTCCCAGATGTGCCATTGCTCGGAGGTGGTTACGGGCACCTTGACGGCGGCCCGTACCCGATCCAGCAGCACGATCAGCGCTTCCGGAGTGATTTCCTCGCGGAACAGCGCCTCGTTGCCCACCACTACCCGCACTACGCTGCGGGAGCTGTTGGCGATTTCGATGGCGCGCTGGATCTCGCGCTCGTTGCGCTCGAGGTCCGGACTGATCCAGATCCCCAGGGTCACCCGCAGGCCGAATTCTTCCGCCAGCTTGGGGATATCCCCCAGGGTGCCGTCGACCGAGTAGGTACGGATGTTGTCCGTCAGCTTGCTCATGATCGCAAGGTCCTGACGCATTTGATCGTCGGTCGGATACTGGTCTTTCTGTGGGTACTGGCCTTGCTGGAACGGCGAGTACGAAAAACCGGAGATCTGCTCGGGCCAGTTAGGGGCATTGACCGGGCGGTTGATCAGCGCCCAGAAGCCGGTGAACAGCGCGGCGATTGCCAGCACCACCACCAGGTTGAGTCCAAATTTACGCGATGACATGGCTATTTCGGGTTCCAAAGGGTGTGGAACGAAAAGAGGTGTCGGCCTGCGCCGAACGGCGCGCATCCTACACTGGCCTTTCACCGACCGTACAGCAAGCCGGGAAAAACCGGACATTGGGCAGTGCAACTCGTCGTAAGTTCTCTTACTTGTAGCTTGTAGTTTAAAACTTGTCGCTGTGTAGCCCTATAATGCGCGCCGGTTTTTGGGGTAATGGTCATGAGTACAGAAGATCCACGGTTTGCCGGCGTCGCCCGCTTGTATGGCATTGAAGGCCTGGAGCGCCTGAAGGCGGCCCATGTGGCCATCGTCGGCGTGGGCGGGGTGGGTTCGTGGGCGGCGGAAGCCATCGCTCGCTGTGGCGTGGGCGAGATTTCGCTGTTTGACCTCGATGATGTATGCGTCAGCAACAGCAACCGCCAGCTGCATGCGCTGGACAGCACCGTGGGCAAGGCCAAGGTCGAGGTCATGGCCGAGCGCCTGAAAGGCATCAACCCGGATTGCACCGTGCACGCGGTGGCGGACTTCGTGACTCGCGAGACGATGGCCGAGTACATCACGCCCAATATCGATTGCGTGATCGACTGCATCGACAGTGTGAACGCCAAGGCCGCACTGATTGCCTGGTGCAAGCGGCGCAAGATCCAGATCATCACCACCGGCGGCGCGGGCGGGCAGATTGATCCGACGTTGATTCAGGTGTGTGACTTGAACCGTACGTTCAATGACCCGCTGGCGTCGAAGGTGCGCTCCACGTTGCGTCGCGATTATGGCTTCTCCCGCACTGTGACCCGCCATTACAGCGTGCCCTGCGTGTTCTCCACCGAACAGCTGCGTTACCCGAAGCCGGACGGCAGCATCTGTTTGCAGAAGAGTTTTGTCGGGGATGGCGTGAAGCTGGACTGCGCCGGCGGGTTTGGCGCGGTGATGATGGTGACTGCGACCTTCGGCATGGTGGCCGCGACCAAGGCGGTGGACAAGATAGTGGCCGGGGTGCGCCGGCCTGCTGACAGAGTTCAGGCCCCTTAGATCTCAGTCTGGAATGAAGATCAAAATGTGGGAGCGGGCTTGCTCGCGAAGGCGGAGTGTCAGTCACCAGACAGGTCGACTGATACACCGCTTTCGCGAGCAAGCCCGCTCCCACATTTAGTTTTGTGTGAGGCTCAGATGCCGCATGCGCTGCAACACCGCATTCAACCCATTGCTGCGCGACGGCGATAACTGCCGCGACAGGCCCAGTTGCTCAAACCAGCCGGGCAAGTCGACGGCTTGCAGTTCGGCGGCAGACACACCGTTGACCCGCGCCAGCAACAACGCCACCAGCCCGCGTATCAGCCGTGCATCGCTGCTGGCGGCAAACTGCCAATGCCCATCCTGCAAGCGCCCCACCAGCCACACCAGGCTTTCACAGCCCTGCACCAGGTTGACGTCTACCTTGTCTTCGTCCGGCAAGGCGGGCAGCCGCTCGCCCCATTGCATCAGCAGGCGGGCTCGTTGCTCCCAACTGCCGACCGCCTGGAACGCTTCCAGCGCGACAACGGCCTCAGTCGGCAAGCTCATCGCAACATATCCAGGGCTTGATCCAGCGCTTCAAAAAAGCGCTCCAGGTCATCGGAGTCGTTGTACAGCGCCAATGACACCCGAATCGCCCCCGACAATCCCATCTGCTTGAGCAGCGGCATCGCACAATGATGGCCGGCGCGCACCGCAATCCCTTGTTCGGTCAGCAAGTGGGCGAGGTCGGCGTTGTGCACGCCTTCCACCACGAAGCTGGCCAGGGCGACGTGCGGCGACCCCAGCAAGCGCACGCCATTGCGCGCTTGCAAGCCACGCAACAGGTAGTCGTGCAGGGCGGCTTCGTGAGCCGTCACCGCCTGCTGGTCCAGGGAACTCAGGTAATCCAGGGTTGCCCCCAGGCCGATCACGCTGGCGATCGGCGGAGTCCCGGCTTCGAAACCGAGGGGCGCCGGGCGGAAACTGGCGCTTTGATAATCAGCCTGCTGCACCATCTCGCCCCCAAACTGCCAGTGGCGCAGGTGATGCAGGGCTTCGGTGCGGCCATACAGCACGCCGACGCCGTCCGGCCCATAGAGTTTATGGCTGGAAAACACGTAGAAGTCGCAGCCCAGGGCCTGCATATCATGGCGACCATGCACGATGCCCTGGGCGCCATCGACCACCGTCAGTGCATCGTGGGCCTTGGCCAGCGCCAGCAATTGCGGCAACGGCTGCCAGGCGCCAAGTACGTTGGACAGTTGGCTCACCGCCAGCAGGCGGGTGCGCGGGCCGATCAGTTGGGCGGCGGCTTGCAGGTCGATCAAGCCGTCATCGTCAAGCGGCAGTACCACCAGCGCCAGCTCGCGACGCTTGGCCAGTTGCTGCCACGGCAGCAGGTTGGCGTGGTGCTCCAGGGCGCTGATGACAATCTCGTCGCCCGGGTTGAATAGGTGCTCAAGGCCATAAGCCAGGAGGTTCAGCGCCGATGTCGCGCCGTGGGTGAAGATGATTTGCCCCTCGTCACCGACGTTCAGCCACTGTGCCACCTTGCTGCGACTGTCCTCGAAAGCCTGGGTCGCATGGGCGCCCGGCAAGTGCTGGGCACGGTGCACATTGGCTGCGCCATTGGCGTAGTAATGGCTGATGGCGTCCAGCAGGGCTTGAGGTTTTTGCGTGGTGGCGGCGTTGTCCAGATAGGTCTGGTCTTGCCGTTGCAGGGTGGCGATGGCCGGAAAATCGGCGCGCCAGGGAGAGGGCACAAGCATGGTGATCAAGACTCGTATAAACGGCCCGCACCGGTCAGGCGCGGGCCGTTAGTGGCATCGAGTCGCTGCTTAGTTGTGAGCGTGCAGCGCTGCGTTCAGTTCGATGGCCGATTTGTGGGTTTTGCACTCCACGGCACCGGTCTCGGAGTTGCGGCGGAACAGCAGGTCCGGTTGGCCGGCCAGCTCGCGGGCCTTGACCACCTTGACCAGCTGGTTCTGCTCGTCCAGCAGCGCAACCTTGGTGCCGGCGGTCACGTACAGGCCCGACTCCACGGTGTTGCGGTCGCCCAACGGGATACCGATACCGGCGTTGGCGCCGATCAGGCAGCCTTCGCCGACCTTGATCACGATGTTGCCGCCACCCGACAGGGTGCCCATGGTGGAGCAACCGCCGCCCAGGTCCGAACCCTTGCCGACGAACACGCCAGCCGACACGCGGCCTTCGATCATGCCCGGGCCTTCGGTACCGGCGTTGAAGTTGACGAAACCTTCGTGCATCACGGTGGTGCCTTCGCCTACGTAGGCGCCCAGGCGGATCCGCGCGGCATCAGCGATACGCACGCCGCTCGGCACCACGTAGTCGGTCATCTTCGGGAACTTGTCCACCGAGAACACTTCCAGCAGGTCGCCACGCAGGCGCGCTTCCAGTTGACGCTCGGCCAGCTCATTGATGTCGATTGCGCCCTGGCTGGTCCAGGCCACGTTCGGCAACTGCGGGAACACACCGGCCAGGCTCAGGCCGTGAGGCTTGACCAGGCGATGGGACAGCAGGTGCAGCTTGAGGTAGGCCTCAGGCGTGGAGGTCAGTGCGGCGTCTTCGGCCAGCAGGGTGGCGACCAGCGGCGTGTGGCTTTCAGCCAGGCGGCTCAACAGGGCGGCTTGGGCAGCGTCGACGCCCTTGAGCGCGTCAGCCAGTTGCAGGGCCTGGGTGACGGTGAAAGTGATCGCCTGGTTGCCTTCGGTGTAACCGAGGATCGGCGCGATGGCCGCGATGATTTCAGCCGATGGATTGAGCAGCGGTTGTGCGTAAAACACTTCCAGCCAAGCACCTTGGCGGTTCTGAGTGCCGACGCCGAAGCCCAGGCTGAACAGGGAATTGGACATGCTGTTACCTCTACAAAAATGGAATGGGCTGGCCTACTTGAGGGCCGCCGAATAGCTATCTGGCTTGAAGCCAATCAGGGTTTTGTCACCGAGATCAAGCACCGGGCGCTTGATCATCGAGGGTTGCGCGAGCATCAATTCAATGGCTTTCGCTTGGTCGAGATCGGCTTTGCGTTCGTCTTCGAGTTTGCGAAAGGTGGTGCCCGCACGGTTCAAAACCACCTGCCAACCGTGCTCATTGCACCATTGGGTCAAGTGTTCGCGGTCGATACCGGCCGTCTTGTAGTCATGAAACTCATACTGGATAGCGTGCTCATCGAGCCAGGTGCGCGCCTTTTTCATGGTGTCGCAGGCTTTGATGCCGAAAAGGTGCAACGTTTTGCTTGAAGCGGTCAAGGAATTGCCCCCCTTTGGGCTCACGCAGATTAAAGGTCACGGATTATGCCATGGCCAGCGGCTTTCGGCGCCGCTCGTCACACTTACGTTTTGCTCGTGTGCGACTTTTGTGCAAAGGCCATCGCGCAGCATAGGCGGCTAATATGGCACTTCAACGGCGAGTTGTTGCCTGATGTGTGTTGTTGCAAGTTGATTGTCTGGGAATCCCGCGTTATGCAAACCGCCTACACCGTACTTATCCTGCTGATGCTGGTCAGCGTTTCGCGCCTTGTCGGGCGTGTGATCCCACTGCCGTTACCACTCGTGCAGATCGCCGCCGGTGCGTTGCTGGCCTGGCCGACCCTGGGGCTGCATGTCGCCCTGGACCCTGAGTTGTTTCTTTTCCTGTTTCTGCCGCCGCTGCTGTTCTCTGATGGCTGGCGCATGCCCAAGCGTGAATTGTGGCGCCTGCGCGGGCCGATCCTGACGCTGGCGGTGGGGTTGGTGCTGTTTACGGTGGTGGGTGCCGGTTACTTCATTCACTGGTTGTTGCCGAGTATTCCCCTGCCGGTGGCCTTCGCCCTCGCGGCCGTGTTATCGCCGACGGATGCCGTGGCGGTGTCAGCCATTTCCCAGAATCGGTTGCCGACGCCACTGATGCACATGCTCCAGGGCGAGGCGTTGATGAATGATGCCTCGGGCCTGGTGACCTTCAAGTTCGCCCTGGCGGCGGCGCTGACCGGCGTGTTCTCGCTGGCGGATGCGAGCCTCACCTTTGTGCTGGTGGCCGTGGGTGGGCTGGCGGTCGGTGTGGCGTTGAGCTGGCTGGTCGGCCGCCTGCGTGCCTGGATGATCGCCCGGGGCTGGGACGACCCGGCGACGCACGTGGTGTTCATGTTGTTGCTGCCATTCGCCGCCTACGTGCTGGCCGAACGCCTTGGCGCCTCGGGCATCCTGTCGGCGGTGGCTGCGGGCATGATGCAAAGCTGGCTCGACCTGCTGCCGCGCCAGACCAGCACCCGGTTGCTCAACCGCAGCGTCTGGTCGCTGCTGGAGTTTGCGTTCAACGGCTTGATCTTCCTGCTGCTGGGCCTGCAACTGCCTGACATCATCAAGGCGGTGGTCAGCCATGAGCCGACGCTGTGGCCGACCTTGTTGTATCGCTGCCTGGACGTGATCGCGATTTTCCTGGTGCTGGTGGTGTTGCGGTTTATCTGGGTGCAAAGCATCTGGCGACTGTCGGGTTTATTGCGCCGGATTCGTGGGAAAAGTGAGCTGACGCTGGTGCCCACCGCGCGGTCCTGCTGGTTGCTGACCGTCGGTGGCGTACGCGGTGCCGTGACCCTGGCGGGTGTGATGTCGGTACCGTTACTGCTTGCGCCGGGGCAGGATTTTCCCGAGCGCGACCTGCTGATCTTCATCGCCGCCGGTGTGATCCTGCTTTCGCTCGTCGCGGCCTGCATCGCTTTGCCGCTGCTGTTGCGCGGCATCGAGAAGAGCCCGGATGAGAAACGCCACAATGAAGTGCGCGAGGCCTGGAAGAAGACCGCCGTGGCTGCTATCCATGCCCTGGAAGCCGAAGAACCCGCTGAAGCTGCACCCCAGGATGCCGCCCAGGCAGCCTTGGCCACCGAGCTCAAGGCGCGGTTGATGTCGGAGTATCGTCATCAACTGGAAGTGTTCAACGATTCGGCCGAAGCCCAGGCGCTGGCGTTGCAGATGGATCAACTGGAGCGCAAGTTGCGGCTCAAGGCCCTGCGGGCGCAGCGTCTGGAACTGTATAGCCTGAGCCGTCACCATCAGATTGGTGATGATGTGCTACGGGAGGTGTTGGCGGATCTGGATATGAGCGAGGCGAATCTGGGTCATATCAAATAACACTGCGGTGCTTACTTGTGGCGAGGGAGCTTGCTCCCGCTGGGCTGCGTAGCGGCCCCAAAAAAGCGGGAGCGCTGCGCACTCCAGCGGGAGCAAGCTCCCTCGCCACAGCAAGCCCCCTCGCCACATTCAGCGCAGTTATTTATTGCGGGTAATAAAGTCGCGAATCCGTGTCGCCGCTTCCACGCACTCCGCCAGCGGCGCGACCAGCGCCAGGCGTACACGCCCGGCGCCCGGGTTGACCCCGTCCACTTCCCGCGACAGGTACGAGCCCGGTACCACGGTCACGTGTTCTTCCACGAACAAGTCCCGGCAGAACGCCGCATCGTCGCCCTTCACATTCGGCCACAGGTAGAAGCCGCCGTCCGGGTTTTGCACGTCCAGCACCGGCTTCAGGATCGCCAGCACCGCATCGAACTTCTCCCGGTACAGGTCACGGTTGGCCTGCACGTGGGCTTCGTCCTGCCAGGCAGCAATGCTCGCCAGTTGGGTTTGCACCGGCATCGCGCAACCGTGGTAGGTGCGGTACAGCAGGAAGCCCTTGAGGATTTCGGCATCGCCGGCCACAAAGCCCGAGCGCAGGCCCGGCAGGTTGGAGCGCTTGGACAGGCTGTGGAACACCACGCAACGCTTGAAGTCCTGGCGGCCCAGTTCCACGCAAGCGCTGAGCAGGCCTGGCGGCGGGGTTTGTTCGTCGAAGTACAGCTCGCTGTAGCACTCGTCGGCGGCGATCACGAAGTCGTATTCGTCAGCCAGGGCGATCAGCTTTTTCAGGGTGTCGACGGGAATCAGTGCACCGGTGGGGTTGCCTGGCGAGCACAGGAACAGGATCTGGCAGCGTTTCCAGATGTCCGGCGATACCGCGTCGAAATCCGGGTTGAAGCCGTTTTCATCCAGGCACGGCAGGTAATGCGGCTTGGCCCCGGCGAGGAACGCAGCCCCTTCGTAGATCTGGTAGAACGGGTTCGGGCTGACCACCAGCGCGTCGTCGCCGCGGTTGACCACGGTCTGGGTGAAGGCGAACAGCGCTTCACGGGTGCCGTTCACCGGCAGGATGTTGCGCGCCGGGTCAAGCCAGCCCTTGGGCACGCTGAAACGGCGTTCACACCAGGCGCCAATGGCTTCGCGCAGGGCGGGAATGCCCAGGGTGGTGGGGTACACCGCC
The DNA here is from genome assembly GCF_019382755.1 of Pseudomonas sp. Colony2. Lineage (NCBI taxonomy): Bacteria > Pseudomonadati > Pseudomonadota > Gammaproteobacteria > Pseudomonadales > Pseudomonadaceae > Pseudomonas > Pseudomonas sp. Colony2. Next base: position 1,347,096 of record NZ_CP080030.1, read on the forward strand.
ATCTGGTCCAGGTTGTTGGCCAGCGCCTCGGCGACAAACTGCGGGGATTTGTGCTTCGGCTCACCGATGGACAGGGCGATGGGGCGTTTGTCCGGGTTCGGCGTGACGCTGCCCAGCAGGACGCGCAATTTCTCGAACGGGTAGGGCTGCAGCTGGTTCAGGGCGTTGTTCATCGATAAATCTCGTTCAATTCATTGGAAGCTGAAAATGGGCGGTCGGTCAGATGCTCAAGCGTGACATCTCGACGCCGGTCTCCTGATTGACGCTCAACTGCTGGACGATGGCTTCCTGCAAGCGTCGGCACAGTTCAGGGTCGGAAAGCGGCTGGTTGTCGGCATCGGTAATGAAGAACACGTCTTCCACCCGCTCGCCCAGGGTCGCAATCTTGGCGTTCTGCAACGACAGGTCGAACTCCAGGAATATCGTGCCGATCCGTGCCAGCAGGCCCGGTCGGTCCGGCGCGCTGAGTTCCAGCACCGTCACCGGGCGCTGGGCGTCGTTGTGGATGGTCACCTCGGGGGCAAAAGCAAAGTGCTTGAGCTGGCGCGGCACCCGACGCTGGATGATGGTCGGGTAGTCGTCAGGATTGCGCAGCGCGTCGGTCAGGCCTTTGCGGATCTTTTTCACCCGCTCCGGGTTGTCGCCGATGGACTCGCCTTCTGTGTCGAGCACGATGTAGGTGTCGAGGGTGAACTGGCTGCTGGAGGTGATGACCCGGGCGTCGTGAATGTTCAGGTTGAGCTGGTCCATCGCCGCCACGGTCACGGCGAAGAAGTCGTGCTGGTCGGGCGCGTAGATGAAGATCTGGGTGCCACCCTCGAACTCGCGCTGGGTGGTTTCCTTGATCAGCACCAGTGGGCCGCCATCGGCCGGCTGCTGCAGGATCGCGTCGCTGTGCCAGGCCACGTCGCCGGCGGTGTGGCGCAGGAAGTAGTCGTCTCCCAGTTGCGACCAGAGTTGCTCGACGTCGTCCGGGTCATTGCCGCCACGCACCAGAATATCCAGGGCCGCGCTTTGGGTGCGGCGGATCTGTTCTTCGCGGTCCACCGGGTTCTCCAGGCCGCGACGCAGCGCGCGCTTGGTCTCGGTGTAGAGCTGGCGCAACAGGCTGGCGCGCCAGGAGTTCCACAGCGTCGGGTTGGTGGCGTTGATGTCGGACACGGTGAGCACGTACAGGTAGTCGAGGCGGGTTTCGTCGCCGACGGCCTGGGCAAAATCGTGGATCACCTGCGGGTCGGACAAGTCCTTGCGCTGGGCGGTGGTGGACATCACCAGGTGGTTCTGCACCAGCCACACAATCAGGCGGCTGTCCCACAGCGGCAACTGGTGACGCTGGCAGAACGCTTCGGCGTCCACTGCGCCAATTTCCGAGTGATCACCATGCCGGCCCTTGCCGATGTCGTGGTACAGGCCGGCGAGGTAGATCAATTCCGGCTTGGGCAGACGCGCCATGAGCTTGCTGGCCAGCGGGAATTTCTCTGACACCTGGGTGTACTGCAACTTACGCAGGTGCTTGATCAGGTTCAGGGTGTGGGCGTCCACCGTGTAGATGTGGAACAGGTCGTGCTGCATCTGCCCGACGATAAAGCCGAACTCCGGCAGGTAGCGCCCCAGGATCCCGTAGCGGTTCATGCGCCGCAGGTTGCGGTGGATGCCGATCTTGCACTTGAACAGCTCGATAAACAGGCTGGTATTGCGGATGTCGTGGCGGAAATCGTCGTCGATCAGGTGACGGTTTTCACGCAGAAGGCGAATGGTGTCGGCGCGTACACCCTTGATTTCCGGCTGCTGGGCCATCAACACGAAGATTTCCAGCATGGCGAACGGCGTGCGTTTGAACACGTTGTCGTTGCGTGCCTCGATATAACCATCGTGGAGCTGGAAGCGCGCGTTGATCGGCTGCGGCGGTGCTTCGTCTTCCGGGGCCAGGATCACTTCTTCGAAGTGCTGGATGATCAGGTCGCTGAGCTGGGCAATGCTCATTACCACGCGGTAGTACTGCTGCATGAAACTTTCGATGCTGGTCTTCGCGTCTTCGCCTTCAAACCCCAACAGGGTGGCGATGGAGCGCTGGTGGTCGAACAGCAGGCGGTCTTCGGAGCGCCCGGCCAGCATGTGCAGCGCGTAGCGCACTTTCCAGAGGAATTCCTGGGAGGAGGCCAGCAGGGCGTTTTCGCTCTCCACCAGGAAGCCTTCCCCGGCCAGGGCGCGCAGGTTCAGGGTGCCGTACTGGCGACGGGCGACCCACAAAATCGTCTGGATGTCCCGCAGCCCGCCGGGGGAGCCTTTGACGTTGGGTTCCAGGTTGTATTCGGTGTCGTTGTACTTGTGGTGCCGGGCTTTCTGCTCGGCACGCTTGGCCAGGAAGAAGTCCTTGCTTGGCCACATGTGCGCGGTGCTGGTGACTTCCAGCATGCGCTGGCGCAGGCGCTCGGGGCCGGCGATGGTGCGGCTTTCCATCAGGTTGGTGATCACCGTCAGGTCGGCGCGGGCTTCCTGGGCACACTCGTCCACCGAGCGTACGCTTTGGCCGACTTCCAGGCCGATGTCCCACAACAGCGTCAGAAAACGCTCGATGGAGTCGCGAAAGATCTCGTGATCGGCGCTGTCCAGCAAGATCAGCAGGTCGATGTCGGAGTAGGGGTGCAGTTCGCCACGGCCGTAGCCGCCGACCGCCACCAGGGCGATATCGGCGTCTTCACTCCAGCTGAACTGTTCCCAGGCCTTTTGCAGGATGTTGTCGACGAACCAGGCGCGGTCCTCGATCAGCCGGCGGATATCGCGGCCGGTACGAAAGCGCCCGTCGAGCACCTCGCGGGCCTGACGAATGGCCTTCTTGAAGGCGGCGATGGGGCTGGCCTTCAGTGCCAGTTCCGCCTGGAACTGGCCACGGTCGAAGAGTTCGGGATCCACCTGGGGCATCGATCGGTTTTCCTTTCTATCTATGGGTCACAGCGTCGCTATTAGAAAACCGGTGCAAACATTACGCCGAAACGCGGGGAATCGTGTCGTCGGCACGCAGGGTGAAGATCTCGTAGCCGGTGTCGGTCACCAGCAGGGTGTGTTCCCACTGCGCCGAGAGCTTGCGGTCCTTGGTGATGGCGGTCCAGCCGTCGCCCAGCACCTTGGTGTCGGCCTTGCCCTGGTTGATCATCGGCTCGATGGTGAAGGTCATGCCTGCCTTGAGTTCCATGCCGGTGCCGGCGCGGCCGTAGTGCAGGATCTGTGGCTCTTCGTGGAACACCTTGCCGATGCCGTGGCCGCAGAACTCGCGCACCACCGAGAAGCCGTTCTTTTCAGCGTGCTTCTGGATGATTTCACCGATGTCACCCAGGCGGCAGCCAGGCTTGACGATCTCAATGGCCTTGTACATGCATTCCTGGGTGACTTGCGACAGGCGCTCGGCCCAGACCGGCACGGTGCCGACGTGGAACATGCGGCTGGTGTCGCCGTGGTAGCCGTCCTTGATGACGGTGACGTCGATGTTCAGGGTGTCGCCGTCCTTCAGCGGCTTGTCGCCGGGAATCCCGTGGCACACCACGTGGTTGATCGAGGTGCAGATCGACTTGGGGAAACCCTTGTAGTTCAGCGGCGCAGGGATGGCCTTTTGCACGTCGACGATATAGTCGTGGCAAATGCGGTCCAGCGCTTCGGTGGTGACGCCGGGCTTGACGTGTTCGGCAATCATTTCCAGGACGTCGGCAGCCAGTTTGCCGGCAACACGCATGCCAGCGATATCTTCGGCGGTTTTGAGGGTGACGGTCATACAGGCTCTCTCTAGCGCGACGCGCTGAAATCAATACGGTTTACGGGTGTGCGACAAAAGGTTGCAGAATTCGCACAAGCCCAAAAAACGCGATTCTAGCAGACGCAAGGGTGAAACCATGAGCGTCTGGCGATCGCTTCTGTCTATAAGGATGGGGGCATTCTGGCTCTATTCAAAGGCTTAGGCAAAAGCGACTGACGGCAAATGTGATTGCGGGTTTCGTTTTTGCAAGCTCTGTGGTATAAAATGCGCCGCTTTCCGGGGATACCCCGCAAAGCTTAAATCCACACACGTGTCGACACGATGACCTGGGTGCCGGAGGCGAATGCCGCTGGTTGGTCATTGGGATACGTGGAGGCCAAACCCGACTTATTAAGGAACTATCATGTCCCAAGTCAACATGCGCGATATGCTGAAGGCCGGTGTGCACTTCGGTCACCAGACCCGTTACTGGAACCCGAAAATGGGTAAATACATTTTCGGCGCGCGTAACAAGATCCACATCATCAACCTTGAAAAAACCCTGCCAATGTTCAACGAAGCTCTGACTTTCGTAGAGCGCCTGGCCCAGGGCAAAAACAAGATTCTGTTCGTCGGCACCAAGCGTTCCGCTGGCAAGATCGTTGCTGAAGAAGCAGCACGTTGCGGTTCGCCGTACGTCGATCACCGCTGGTTGGGCGGCATGCTGACCAACTTCAAAACCATCCGTGCTTCCATCAAGCGTCTGCGTGACCTTGAAGTGCAAGCCGAAGACGGTACTTTCGCCAAGCTGACCAAGAAAGAGGCGCTGATGCGCACTCGCGACCTGGAAAAGCTCGATCGTTCCCTGGGTGGTATCAAGGACATGGGCGGTCTGCCTGACGCACTGTTCGTTATCGACGTTGATCACGAGCGCATCGCGATCACCGAAGCCAACAAGCTGGGCATCCCGGTTATCGGCGTAGTCGATACCAACAGCAGCCCGGAAGGCGTTGACTACATCATCCCAGGCAACGATGACGCAATCCGCGCTATCCAGCTGTACATGGGTTCGATGGCTGACGCTGTAATCCGTGGTCGCAACCACGTTGCTGGCGGTACCGAGCAGTTCGTTGAAGAAGCTCCGGTAGCTGCAGCTGAGTAACTGACGCCTTGGCGTTGACTCAGTAAGCAAAAAGGGGGCTTGGCCCCCTTTTTGCCACCTCGAAAACCATTTGTCGGCAGCGCAGCTACAACATTTGTAACGTGCAGCGGCCTACAAGGGTGGTTCGGGAAGAATTGATCGCCCGTTCAATCGGGTGGAATGGTTGAAAACCTATCCAAGAGGATTTTGAAAATGGCAGAGATTACTGCAGCGTTGGTTAAAGAACTGCGTGAGCGTACCGGCGAAGGCATGATGGATTGCAAAAAGGCCTTGACCAAGGCCGGCGGCGACATCGAAAAAGCCATTGATGACATGCGTGCTTCGGGCGCCATCAAGGCTGCCAAGAAAGCAGGCAACGTCGCTGCTGAAGGCGCCATCGCAATCAAGGAAGACGGCAAATCGGCCGTTATCCTGGAAGTTAACTCGCAGACCGACTTCCTGGCCCTGCAAGACGACTTCAAGAACTTCGTCGCTGCCAGCGTTGAAAAAGCATTCGCTGACAAGCTGACCGACGCCGCTCCGCTGATCGAAGCTCAAGAAGCTGATCGTCTGGTTCTGGTGGGTAAAGTGGGCGAGAACGTTAACATTCGTCGCCTGACCCGCGTTGAAGGTGACGTTGTGGGTGCTTACCTGCACGGCAACAAGATCGGTGTTGTGGTTGCCCTGAAAGGCGGCAACGTTGAACTGGCCAAAGACATCGCTATGCACGTAGCGGCCAGCAACCCTGAATTCCTGCTGCCATCGGAAGTTTCTGCTGAAGCCATCGAACGCGAGAAAGCTGTGTTCCTGCAGCTGAACGAAGAGAAAATCAAAGGCAAGCCTGAAAACATCGTTGAAAACATGGTCAAGGGCCGTATCAGCAAGTTCCTGGCTGAGGCTTCCCTGGTTGAGCAGGCGTTCGTCAAGAACCCTGAAATCAAGGTTGGCGAACTGGCCAAGAAAGCCGGTGCTGAAATCGTTTCCTTCACCTACTACAAGGTAGGCGACGGCATCGAGAAGCCGGTCGACAACTTCGCTGAAGAAGTTGCTGCCCAGCTGGCTGCCACCAAGAAGTAAGACAGTTTTTAACTGTCGCCCAAAAGAGGCTGCCCGCTTACGCGCGCAGCCTCTTTTCAAATGGGGTGATCGATTTTTATTGGTTTCCCTTTGGAACTGGCTTACAAAGCCGTGTTCCGATGGCGCTGTGACAGCGTCAAGCTAGAGTGAACGCAGGCCGTAAACGGCTTGCCAAGAATTTTCAAAAAATACGCCGCAGGAGAGATTCGCAATGGCTCAGCAGGGCAGTGGTCATCAGGCTCGCTATAAACGCATTCTACTCAAGCTTAGCGGCGAGGCCCTGATGGGCTCGGAAGAGTTTGGGATCGATCCCAAAGTACTCGATCGCATGGCGCTGGAAGTCGGCCAACTGGTCGGTATCGGTGTCCAGGTCGGTCTGGTGATCGGCGGCGGCAACCTGTTCCGTGGCGCGGCACTCAGCGCTGCCGGCATGGATCGGGTGACAGGCGACCACATGGGCATGCTGGCCACTGTGATGAACGCCCTGGCCATGCGTGATGCGCTGGAGCGCGCCAATATCACCGCGATCGTGATGTCGGCTATTTCCATGGTTGGCGTAACGGATCACTATGATCGTCGCAAGGCCATGCGTCACCTGGATGCCAAGGAAGTCGTGATTTTTGCGGCCGGTACCGGCAACCCATTCTTTACCACCGATTCGGCAGCTTGCCTGCGTGGTATCGAGATCAACGCGGACGTGGTGCTCAAGGCCACCAAGGTTGACGGTGTCTACACTGCAGACCCATTCAAAGACCCGCATGCCGAGAAGTTCGATCATCTGACTTATGATGAAGTACTGGATCGCAAGCTGGGCGTGATGGACCTGACGGCAATTTGCTTGTGCCGCGACCACAAGATGCCGCTGCGCGTATTTAACATGAACAAGCCCGGCGCCCTGCTGAACATCGTACACGGCGGCGCGGAAGGGACTCTGATCGAGGAAATCGAACAATGATCAACGAAATCAAAAAAGACGCTCAAGAGCGCATGCAAAAATCCCTGGAATCCCTGAACCATGCGTTTGGCCAGATTCGTACCGGCAAGGCCCACCCAAGCATCCTGGGCAGCGTGATGGTGCCTTACTACGGCGCTGATACCTCGATCACCCAAGTGGCCAACATCACTGTAAAAGATTCGCGCACCCTGCAAGTCGTTGCTTTCGAGCGCAACATGCTCGGCGCCGTCGACAAGGCCATCCAGAGCGCCGGTTTGAACCTCAATCCGACCAACCTTGGCGAATTGCTGCTGATCTCCATGCCTGCCCTGACCGAAGAAACCCGCAAGGGCTTCACCAAGCAGGCGCGCAGTGCAGCAGAAGACGCACGTGTTGCCGTGCGCAACATCCGTCGTGATGCCTTGGGTGACCTGAAGAAGCTGGTCAAGGACAAGGAAATCAGCGAAGACGAAGAGCGCCGTGCCGTTGCTGATATCGACAAGCTGACTAAAGATGCCGAGGCCCAGATCACCAAGGCCACGGAAGATAAAGAAAAGGACCTGATGGCCGTATAAGGGGTCAGGACGCCTTCATGGAAAAGACCAAGCAGACTGTGCCCTCCGTGGTGCCGCGCCATGTCGCGATCATCATGGACGGGAATAATCGCTGGGCGAAGAAGCGCTTTATGCCGGGCGTTGCCGGGCATAAGGCGGGTGTCGACGCTGTACGAGCCGTGATCGAGGTGTGCGCCGAGGCCAAGGTCGAAGTATTGACCCTGTTCGCGTTCTCCAGTGAAAACTGGCAGCGCCCGGCCGAGGAGGTCAGTGCCTTGATGGACCTGTTCTTCAAGGCCCTGCGCCGCGAGGCCAAGCGCCTGAACGAGAACAACATCAGCCTGCGTATCATCGGTGACCGTTCGCGGTTTCATCCGGAGCTGCAGGCGGCCATGCGCGAAGCCGAGGCGATCACTGCCGGCAGCAACCGTTTTGTGCTGCAGATCGCAGCCAACTACGGCGGCCAGTGGGATATTGCCCAGGCCGCGCAGCGTCTGGCGCGGGAAGTGCAGGCCGGCCATCTGCGCCCGGAAGACATTACCCCCGAACTCTTGCAAACCTGCCTGGTGACCGGCGACCTGCCGTTGCCGGACCTGTGCATTCGTACCGGTGGCGACCATCGCATCAGCAACTTCCTGTTGTGGCAGTTGGCCTATACCGAACTGTACTTCTCCGACCTGTTCTGGCCGGACTTCAAACACGATGCCATGCGCAATGCGCTGGCCGATTTCGCTTCCCGTCAGCGTCGCTTCGGTAAAACGAGCGAGCAGATCGAAGCTGGAGCCCGGGTTTAATGCTTAAACAACGAATCATCACGGCGCTGATCCTGCTGCCTATTGCCCTGTGCGGGTTTTTCCTGCTTGAAGGTGCGAACTTCGCGCTGTTCATCGGCCTGGTTGTGACCCTGGGTGCCTGGGAATGGGCGCGCCTGGCGGGTTTCGCCGCGCAGTTGCCTCGTGTGGTGTATGCCGCTGTCGTGGCGTTGTTGATGTTCCTGATGTACATCCTGCCGGACGTGGCGCCCTGGGTGCTGGGTGCGGCGGTGTTGTGGTGGGCGTTGGCGACCTATCTGGTGCTGACCTATCCGGGCACCAGCAGTCATTGGTCCAGTGTCGCCTGCAAGCTGGTGATTGGCCTTTTGATTCTGTTGCCTGCCTGGCAAGGCCTGGTCTACATCAAGCACATGCAACTGGGTAACTGGCTGATCATGGCGGTGATGGTTCTGGTGTGGGGTGCCGATATCGGCGCCTATTTCTCCGGGCGTGCCTTCGGCAAGCGCAAGCTGGCGCCGGCTGTCAGCCCGGGCAAAAGCTGGGAAGGCGTGTATGGCGGCCTGGCGTTGACCCTGGTGATTACCGTGGTGGTCGGTGTGGTGCGTGACTGGACCATCAAGGAAATGCTACTGGGCCTGGTGGGCGCAGCCGTGGTGGTGTTCATCTCGGTGGTCGGTGACCTGACCGAAAGCATGTTCAAGCGCCAGGCCGGGATCAAGGACAGCAGTAACCTGCTGCCGGGTCACGGTGGCGTGCTGGACCGTATCGACAGCCTGACTGCCGCGATCCCGATCTTTGCCGTACTGCTGTGGATGGCTGCCTCGTGAGCCGCCTGCAACAGGTAACCGTGCTGGGCGCTACCGGCTCGGTGGGGCTAAGCACCCTGGATGTGATTGCCCGTCATCCCGAGCGTTATCAAGTATTCGCCTTGACCGGTTTCAGTCGCCTGAGTGAACTGCTGGCACTGTGTGTGCGGCACGCGCCGCAATACGCAGTAGTGCCCGAAGCGGCAGTTGCACGTGGTTTGCAGGATGACTTGCGCGCTGCGGGCCTGGCGACTCAGGTATTGGTGGGGGAGGAGGGGTTGTGCCAGGTTTCGGCAGACCCTGAGGTCGACACCGTGGTTGCGGCGATTGTCGGCGCTGCCGGCTTGCGCCCGACCCTGGCGGCCGTTGATGCGGGCAAGAAGATTCTGCTGGCCAACAAGGAAGCCCTGGTGATGTCCGGGGCACTCTTCATGCAAGCTGTGCGCAAGAGCGGCGCCGTGCTGTTGCCGCTCGACAGCGAGCACAACGCGATTTTCCAATGCATGCCTGGTGATTTCGCCCGCGGGTTGAGCCAGGTCGGCGTGCGCCGGATTCTGCTGACAGCCTCCGGTGGTCCGTTCCGGCAGACGCCGCTGGCCGATCTGGAGCATGTTTCTCCCGATCAGGCGTGCGCTCACCCGAACTGGTCCATGGGGCGCAAGATCTCGGTGGATTCAGCGAGCATGATGAACAAGGGCCTGGAGCTGATTGAGGCCTGCTGGTTGTTCGATGCCCGGCCGGACCAGGTCGAGGTGGTGATCCACCCGCAAAGTGTGATTCATTCCCTGGTGGACTATGTGGATGGCTCGGTATTGGCCCAACTGGGCAATCCGGACATGCGTACGCCGATCGCCAATGCCCTGGCATGGCCTGAGCGGATTGACTCGGGTGTTGCGCCGCTGGATCTGTTTGCCATTGCCCGTCTGGACTTCGAAGCGCCCGACGAGCAACGCTTCCCTTGCCTGCGTCTTGCGCGGCAAGCTGCGGAGGCGGGTAACAGTGCCCCGGCGATGCTGAATGCGGCCAATGAAGTGGCTGTGGCGGCGTTTCTGGACCGGCGCATCCGCTTTTCGCAGATCGCGGGTATCATCGAGGACGTTTTGAGTCTTGAGCCCGTCGTCCCGGTGAATGATCTGGGCGCGGTGTTCGAAGCGGATGCAAAGGCCCGGGCCTTGACCGAGCAGTGGTTGAGCCGCAATACGCGTTAGCCTCTGGGTGTGTTCAAGCCTTCAGGCACTGGATTGAAATGCGGAGAAATTAGATGAGTGCGCTCTACATGATTGTCGGCACCCTGGTTGCTCTGGGTGTGCTGGTTACCTTCCACGAGTTCGGCCATTTCTGGGTCGCGCGTCGTTGCGGCGTCAAGGTACTGCGCTTTTCCGTAGGCTTCGGCATGCCGTTGCTGCGCTGGCACGACCGTCGTGGCACCGAGTTCGTAATTGCGGCCATTCCATTGGGCGGCTACGTCAAGATGCTCGACGAGCGCGAAGGCGAAGTGCCGGCTGATCAGTTGGATCAATCCTTCAACCGCAAGACCGTTCGTCAGCGCATCGCCATCGTCGCGGCAGGCCCGATCGCGAATTTCCTGTTGGCGATGGTGTTCTTCTGGGTCCTGGCCATGTTGGGTAGCCAGCAGGTGCGTCCGGTGATCGGTGCCGTCGAGGCCGACAGCATGGCGGCGAAGGCCGGCCTGACTGCCGGGCAAGAAATTGTTGCAGTTGATGGCGAGCCAACCACCGGCTGGGGTGCCGTCAATTTGCAGTTGGTGCGTCGCCTGGGTGAAAGCGGCATCGTGAAACTGGTGGTGCGCGATCAGGATTCCACCACCGAAACCTCGCGCGAGCTGGCCCTGGACCACTGGCTGAAAGGCTCCGATGAGCCTGACCCGATCAAATCCCTGGGCATTCGCCCATGGCGTCCGGCCTTGCCGCCGGTGCTGGCGGAGCTGGATCCGAAGGGGCCGGCCCAGGCCGCGGGTCTGAAAACCGGCGATCGCCTGCTGGCCCTCGATGGCCAGGCGCTGGGTGACTGGCAGCAGGTGGTCGACCTGGTGCGTGTACGCCCTGATACCAAAATTGTGCTGAAAGTTGAGCGCGATGGTGCTCAAATCGACGTCCCTGTGACCCTGGCGGTTCGTGGGGAGGCCAAGGCAGCCGGGGGTTACCTGGGGGCCGGCGTCAAAGGTGTCGATTGGCCACCCTCGATGGTTCGAGAGGTCAGCTTCGGGCCGTTGGCAGCGATTGGCGAGGGTGCGAGACGCACCTGGACCATGAGTGTGCTGACCCTCGATTCCCTCAAGAAAATGTTGTTCGGCGAGCTCTCGGTAAAAAACTTGAGTGGACCGATAACCATTGCTAAAGTGGCGGGCGCTTCTGCCCAGTCGGGCGTTGTAGATTTCCTGAATTTCCTGGCTTATCTGAGTATTAGCCTTGGGGTTCTGAATTTGTTGCCCATTCCAGTATTGGATGGGGGGCATCTGTTGTTTTATCTGGTCGAGTGGGCGCGTGGTCGCCCCTTGTCGGATCGGGTGCAGGGTTGGGGGATACAGATCGGTATCAGTTTGGTGGTCGGGGTGATGTTATTAGCCCTGGTCAACGATCTGGGACGACTGTAACGCTTCGCTGAATTGCGAATCTGCCGCATTTTGCGGCAGTTTGTTTATTGCCAGTTGGAATAAGAAAGGACTTCATGAAACGTCTGCTGCTAACTGCGGTTCTCACCGTATTGATGATCGCCGAAGTTCACGCCGAGTCCTTCACCATCTCCGATATTCGCGTCAACGGCCTCCAGCGGGTTTCCGCGGGTAGCGTCTTTGGTGCCTTGCCGTTGAACGTCGGGGAACAGGCTGATGACCGTCGCCTGGTGGAATCCACTCGTGCGCTGTTCAAAACCGGGTTCTTTCAAGATATCCAGCTGGGTCGCGAAGGTAACGTCCTCGTCATCACTGTCGTCGAGCGACCTTCTGTCGCCAGTATCGAGATCGAAGGCAACAAGGCGATCTCCACTGAGGACTTGATGAAAGGCCTCAAGCAATCCGGCCTTGCCGAAGGCGAGATCTTCCAGCGTGCCACCCTCGAAGGCGTGCGTAACGAACTGCAACGCCAGTACGTTGCCCAGGGTCGTTACTCGGCTACCGTCGAGACCGAAGTGGTGCCGCAACCGCGTAACCGCGTCGGCCTGAAGGTCAACATCAACGAAGGCACCGTGGCGGCCATCCAGCACATCAACGTGGTGGGTAACACCAAGTTTGCTGATGACGACCTGATCGACCTGTTCGAACTCAAGACCACCAACTGGCTGTCGTTCTTCAAGAACGATGACAAGTATGCCCGTGAAAAACTCTCCGGTGACCTGGAGCGCCTGCGTTCCTACTACCTGGACCGCGGCTATATCAACATGGATATCGCTTCGACCCAGGTGTCCATCACCCCGGACAAGAAGCACGTCTATATCACCGTCAACGTCAACGAAGGCGAGAAGTACAAGGTTCGTGACGTCAAGCTCAGCGGCGACTTGAAAGTGCCTGAAGACCAGGTCAAGTCCCTGTTGCTGGTGCAGAAGGACCAGGTGTTCTCGCGCAAGCTGATGACCACCACCTCCGAGCTGATCACCCGCCGCCTGGGTAACGAAGGCTATACCTTCGCCAACGTCAACGGCGTACCGACCCCGCACGACGAAGACCACACCGTGGACATCACCTTCGTTGTAGACCCGGGCAAGCGTGCCTACGTGAACCGCATCAACTTCCGTGGCAACACCAAGTCTGCCGACGAAGTGCTGCGCCGCGAAATGCGTCAGATGGAAGGTGGCTGGGCGTCGACTTACCTGATCGACCAGTCCAAGGTTCGCCTTGAGCGCCTGGGCTTCTTTAAGGAAGTCAACGTTGAAACCCCGGCTGTACCGGGTGTGGATGACCAGGTTGACGTGAACTACGCCGTAGAAGAGCAAGCCTCCGGTTCGATTACCGCCAGTGTCGGTTTCGCCCAGAGTGCCGGCCTGATCCTCGGTGGTTCGATCACCCAGAACAACTTCCTCGGTACCGGTAACAAGGTTTCCATCGGCCTGACCCGAAGCGAATACCAGAGCCGCTATAACTTCGGTTATGTCGACCCCTACTGGACTGCTGACGGCGTGAGCCTGGGCTACAACGCCTTCTATCGCACAACCGACTACAAAGACCTCGACGTTGACGTTGCAAGCTATGCAATCGACAGCTTCGGTGTTGGTGCCAACATTGGTTACCCGATCAGTGAGACCTCGCGTCTGACCTTCGGCCTGACCGCGCAGCAGGACAAGATCAAGACCGGTGTGTACACCGTGGATGAGATCTTCAACTTCGTGCGTAAAGAAGGCGACCAGTTCCTGAACTTCAAGGCTTCGGCCGGTTGGTCGGAATCGACCCTGAACAAAGGCGTACTGGCGACCCGTGGCCATTCCCAGAGCCTGACTCTGGAAGCCACCACGCCGGGCAGCGACCTGTCGTTCTTCAAACTCGACTACCGTGGCCAGTTGTTCCAGCCATTGAGCGAAAACTACACCATGCGCCTGCACACCGAGCTGGGTTACGGCGACGGTTACGGTTCGACCAGCGGCTTGCCGTTCTATGAGAACTACTATGCGGGTGGTTTCAACTCGGTACGTGGTTTCAAGGACAGCACCCTGGGTCCTCGTGGTACGCCAAGCCGTGGCGTGGGTGTGACCGGTAACCAGGGTACCCAGCCTGACTCGGACAACGACCCGCTGCCGTTCGGTGGTAACGTGCTGATCCAGGGTGGTGCGGAAATCCTGTTCCCGCTGCCATTCGTTAAAGATCAACGTTCCCTGCGTACTTCGGTCTTCTGGGATGTGGGTAACGTATTCGACTCCAAGTGCGAACAGGTCACCAACCCGAATGGCTCGAAGTCCAACACGCAGTGCAACGACGTGAGCTTCAGCAACCTGGCAAGCTCTGTCGGTGTCGGTGTGACCTGGGTTACCGCGCTTGGCCCATTGAGCTTTGCTCTGGCCATGCCGGTCAAGAAACCGGATAACGCTGAAACCCAGATTTTCCAATTCTCCCTCGGCCAGACGTTCTAAGCGTCTGACCCAAGATAACGACAACGGATTCTGTAGGAGTGCATCGTGCGTAAGTTGACTCAATTGGTTCTCCTGGCGACTGTCCTGGTAGCGACCCCGGCCTTTGCCGAAATGAAAATTGCCGTTCTGAACTATCAGATGGCGCTGCTGGAATCCGATGCGGCCAAGAAATATGCCGTAGATGCCGAGAAGAAATTCGGTCCTCAACTGACCAAGCTCAAGACGCTGGAAAGCAGCGCCAAGGGCATCCAGGATCGTCTGGTAGCCGGTGGCGACAAGATGCAGCAAGGCGAGCGCGAGCGTCTGGAGCTTGAATTCAAGCAAAAGGCCCGTGACTACCAGTTCCAGTCCAAGGAGCTGAACGAAGCCAAGGCTGTTGCCGACCGCGAAATGCTCAAGCAGCTGAAGCCGAAACTCGACAGCGCTGTGGAAGAAGTCATCAAGAAAGGTGCCTTTGACCTGGTATTCGAACGCGGTGCAGTCATCGACGTTAAACCTCAGTACGACATCACCCGTCAGGTGATCGAGCGCATGAATCAGCTGAAGTAAGCCATGACTGCGACTATCAAGCTCGGCCAATTGGCCGAGTTCCTGGGAGCCACCTTGCGTGGCTCCGCGGAGAAGGAAATCACTGGGCTAGCCACCTTGCAGGAGGCTGGCCCAGCTCAGTTGAGCTTCCTGGCAAACCCCCAATACCGTAAATACCTGGGCGAAAGCCGCGCCGCAGCCGTGCTGCTGAAGGCCGCTGACGCCGAAGGTTTTGCCGGGGACGCGCTGGTTGTTGCCGATCCGTACCTGGCGTATGCCCGGGTGTCGCACCTGTTCGATCCGAAACCCAAGGCCCCCGCCGGTATCCATCCGACGGCGGTGATCGCCGATGACGCTCAGGTTGACCCTGCCGCGAGCATCGGTGCTTTTGTGGTGATTGAAAGCGGTGCACGCATCGGGGCGGGTGTAACGCTGGGTGCCCAGTGTTTTATCGGCGCGCGCAGCGAGATTGGTGCCGGTGGCTGGCTGGCTCCGCGTGTGACCCTGTACCACGATGTGCGTATCGGTGAGCGTGTGGTGATTCAGTCCGGTGCCGTGATTGGCGGCGAGGGCTTCGGCTTCGCCAACTCGAAGGGTGTCTGGCACAAGATTGCCCAAGTGGGCGGCGTGTTGATCGGCGATGACGTTGAAATTGGCGTCAACACTGCCGTTGACCGCGGGGCCCTGGCCGATACCGTCATTGGTAACGGCGTGAAACTGGATAACCAGATTCAGATCGCCCACAACGTGCAGATTGGCGATCACACCGCCATGGCCGCCTGCGTGGGGATCTCCGGCAGCACCAGGATCGGCAAGCATTGCATGCTCGCCGGGGGTGTTGGCCTGGTGGGCCATATCGAAGTGTGCGACAACGTATTCATCACCGGCATGACCATGGTGACCCATTCGATTACCGAGCCTGGGTCCTATTCATCCGGTACGGCCATGCAGCCTGCGGCCGAATGGCGCAAGAGCGCGGCGCGTCTGAGGCAGCTCGACGATATCGCTCGGCGCCTGAAACATCTGGAAAAGCGTGTTGGGGACGTGACCCCTGACGGTAATGCTTCATCAGATGGCTGATACCATTTCCATATCAAGTGTGCACAGCCGCTAGACTGCCTCCTTGATTTGCTAGAGGGGCGTGCCTTAGTCCGCACGCTCCCAATCTTTATTACAGGCTTCCCCCCGAAATGATGGACATCAACGAGATTCGCGAATACCTGCCTCACCGTTACCCGTTCCTGCTGGTGGACCGGGTCACGGACCTCAATGTTGAGGAAAAGCGCATTCGTGCCTACAAGAATGTCAGCATCAACGAACCGTTCTTCAACGGTCACTTCCCTGCGCATCCCATCATGCCAGGCGTATTGATCATCGAAGCGATGGCCCAGGCTGCCGGTATCCTTGGTTTCAAAATGCTCGACCTGAAGCCTGCCGATGGCACGCTCTACTATTTCGTGGGCTCTGACAAACTGCGCTTCCGCAACCCGGTAACTCCGGGTGACCAGTTGATCCTTGAAGCCAAGTTCATCAGCTGCAAGCGCCAGATCTGGAAGTTCGAATGCCAGGCCTCGGTCGACGGCAAGCCGGTGTGCTCGGCTGAAATCATCTGTGCGGAACGCAAACTATGAGTTTGATTGACCCTCGCGCAATCATCGATCCGACGGCCGTACTGGCCGCCGACGTTGAGGTCGGCCCTTGGTCGATCGTCGGCGCAGGTGTGGAAATCGGCGAGGGGACAGTCATCGGGCCGCATGTGATCCTCAAAGGCCCGACGAGGATTGGCAAACACAATCGTATCTATCAGTTCTCATCGATAGGCGAAGACACCCCGGACATGAAGTACAAGGGTGAAGAAACACGTCTGGTAATCGGTGATCACAACATCATCCGTGAAGGCGTGACCATTCACCGCGGTACTGTCCAGGACCGTGCCGAGACCACCCTGGGTGACCACAACCTGGTGATGGCTTATGCGCATATCGGTCATGACAGCGTAATCGGCAACCATTGCATCCTGGTCAACAACACTGCGTTGGCCGGCCATGTGCACGTTGACGATTGGGCGATCCTGTCCGGCTTTACCCTGGTGCATCAGTACTGCCATATCGGCGCCCACAGCTTTTCCGGCATGGGTACCGCCATCGGCAAGGACGTTCCGGCGTTCGTCACCGTGTTCGGCAACCCGGCCGAGGCCCGCAGCATGAACTTCGAAGGCATGCGCCGTCGGGGCTTCAGCGAAGACGCGATCCACGCCCTGCGCCGCGCCTACAAGGTGGTTTACCGCCAGGGGCTGACGGTCGACCAGGCCTTGATCGAACTGACGGAGCCAGCCGCATTGTTTCCGGAAGTCGCGATATTCCGTGACTCTATCCAGTCGTCGACTCGCGGCATCACCCGCTGATCATGGCCAGGCTGCGTATAGCGTTGGTGGCCGGAGAAGCTTCCGGCGATATTCTCGGTGCAGGCCTGATGCGGGCCCTCAAGCTCCAGCATCCGGCGGTTGAATTCATCGGTGTCGGCGGTCCGTTGATGCAGGCTGAAGGCCTGACGTCCTACTTCCCTATGGAACGCTTGTCGGTCATGGGGCTGGTGGAGGTGCTGGGCCGTTTGCGCGAGCTGCTGGCCCGTCGCAAAAAGCTGATCCAGACCCTGATCGAAGAAAAGCCCGACGTCTTTATCGGAATCGACGCGCCGGACTTCACCCTCAATATCGAACTCAAATTGCGTCAGGCCGGGATCAAGACCGTGCATTACGTCAGCCCGTCCGTGTGGGCGTGGCGGCAAAAGCGCGTGCTCAAGATTCGCGAAGGCTGCGACTTGATGCTGACCCTGCTGCCCTTCGAGGCCAGGTTCTACGAAGAGAAGGGCGTGCCGGTGCGGTTTGTCGGGCACACCCTGGCCGATACCATTCCTCTGCAGGCCGACCGTGCTGCCGCGCGTGCCGAACTGGGTTTGCCCGAAGGTCCGCTGGTGGCCTTGATGCCGGGGAGCCGTGGCGGCGAAGTCGGTCGTCTCGGCGCGCTGTTTTTTGATGCAGCCGAACGCCTGCAGGCGCTGAAGCCGGGTGTGCGCTTCGTATTGCCATGCGCCAGTCCTCAGCGCCGTGCACAAATTGAAGAATTGCTTGTAGGGCGCAACTTGCCGTTGACCCTGCTCGACGGGGGCTCGCACCTGGCACTGGCGGCGTGCGATGCGGTGCTGATCGCCTCCGGCACCGCGACCCTTGAGGCCTTGCTCTACAAGCGCCCAATGGTCGTTGCCTATCGCCTGGCGCCGCTGACCTACTGGATTCTCAAGCGTATGGTCAAAAGCCCCTACATCTCCCTGCCGAATTTGCTGGCCCAGCGTCTGTTGGTGCCCGAGTTGTTGCAGGACGATGCGACGCCTGAAGCCCTGGCGCAAACCCTTTTCCCGTTGATCGACGGTGGCGAAGAGCAGACCCGTGGTTTCGACGAAATTCACCGCACCTTGCGCCGTGATGCGTCGAACCAGGCGGCGGATGCCGTGCTGACGTTGATCGGTCATAAGCAGGAAGCCCTATGAAGACGCAAATGGGCCTGGATTTCAGCCTGGTCGCCGATGCCCTTGACCTGGTTGCCGGTGTTGACGAAGTCGGACGCGGCCCGCTGTGCGGCGCAGTCGTCACCGCCGCGGTGATTCTCGATCCAAACCGTCCGATCCTTGGCCTCAACGATTCGAAGAAACTCACCGAAGCCCGTCGCGAAAAACTCTACGACGAGATCTGCGAGAAAGCCCTGAGTTGGCACATCGCCCGCGCTGAAGTCGAAGAGATCGACAAACTGAACATCCTGCACGCCACCATGCTGGCCATGCAGCGCGCCATTGAAGGCCTGCATATCACGCCAAAAATGGCGATGATCGACGGCAACCGCTGCCCGAAGCTGACGATGCCCGCAGAAGCGGTGGTCAAGGGTGATAGCAAAGTGCCGGCGATTGCCGCTGCATCGATCCTGGCCAAGGTCAGCCGTGACCGTGAAATGGCGGCTTTCGAATTGATCTATCCCGGCTACGGCATCGGCGGGCACAAAGGCTATCCAACGCCCGTTCATCTGGAAGCTTTGGCTCGCCTGGGCCCGACCCCGATCCACCGCCGCTCGTTTGCCCCGGTTCGCCAGGCTTTCGAGGCTCGGGAAAGCCTGATCGAGGTTTAGCAGCAAGGCTGATGTTTTTGCCAAGGCCCGGTACAATCCGGGCCTTGTTGTCTCCACGTTTTGTACAGGATCACTATGCCGGCTTCATTCGTTCACCTGCGCCTGCACACTGAATACTCCCTGGTCGACGGCCTGGTACGGATCAAACCCCTGGTCAAAACGCTGGTGGGCATGAACATGCCTGCCGTGGCGGTGACCGACCAGAACAACATGTGTTCCCTGGTCAAGTTCTACAAGGCCGCCATGGGCGCCGGCATCAAGCCGATCTGCGGTGCCGACCTGTGGCTGTCGAACAAGGACCCGGATAACCCACTGAGCCGCATCAGCCTGTTGGCGATGAACGGCGTGGGTTATCGCAACCTCACCGAACTGATTTCCCGTGGCTTTATCGATGGCCAGCGCAATGGCTCGATCATCATCGAGCGCGAGTGGGTGGCCGAAGCCAGCGAAGGGCTGATCATGCTCTCGGCGGCCAAAGAGGGTGAAATCGGTATCGCGCTGTTGGGCGGCAATCCTCATGAGGCTGAAGTGCTCGCCCGTGAGTGGATGGAGGTGTTCCCCAACCGTTTCTACCTGGAAATCCAGCGCACCAACCGCCCCAACGATGAAGAGCAGTTGCACGCCGCTGTGGCCCTGGCTGAAAAGCTTGGCGCGCCGCTGGTGGCGACCAACGATGTGCGCTTTATCAAGAAGGAAGACTTCGAGGCCCACGAAACCCGCGTATGCATCGGCGAAGGCCGGGCGTTGGACGATCCGCGCCGCTCGAAAAACTACAGCGAAGAGCAGTACCTCAAAAGCGCCGATGAAATGGCCGAGCTGTTCAGTGACCTGCCCGAGGCCCTGGAAAACTCCGTCGAAATTGCCAAGCGCTGCAATATTGAAGTGAAGCTGGGCAAGCACTTCCTGCCCAACTTCCCGATTCCCGATGGCATGACCATCGACGAGTATTTCCGCAAGGTCTCGTTCGACGGTTTGGAGGAACGCCTGAGCGTCCTGCTGCCCAAGGACACCACTGAAGATTATGAAGCCAAGCGCCAGGTCTACGTCGACCGCCTGAATTTCGAGCTGGATATCATTATCCAGATGGGGTTCCCCGGTTACTTCCTGATCGTAATGGACTTTATCCAGTGGGCCAAAAGCAACGGCGTGCCGGTGGGGCCTGGCCGTGGATCGGGTGCTGGGTCGCTGGTGGCCTATGTGCAGAAGATCACCGACCTCGACCCGCTGGAATACGACCTGCTGTTCGAACGTTTCCTTAACCCGGAACGGGTATCGATGCCCGACTTCGACGTCGACTTCTGCATGGATGGTCGCGACCGGGTTATTGAGTACGTGGCCGAGAAATACGGGCGCAACGCAGTAAGCCAGATCATCACCTTCGGTTCCATGGCGGCGAAAGCGGTAATTCGCGACGTGGCCCGGGTACAGGGCAAGTCCTACGGCCTGGCTGACCGCCTGTCGAAGATGATTCCGTTTGAAGTCGGCATGACCCTGGAAAAAGCCTACGAGCAGGAAGAAATCCTGCGGGACTTCATCAAGGTCGATGAAGAAGCGGCTGAAATCTGGGACATGGCGCGCAAGCTCGAAGGCGTGGTGCGTAACGTCGGTAAACACGCCGGTGGTGTAGTAATCGCGCCTACCAAGCTGACCGACTTTTCGCCGATCTATTGCGACGAAGAAGGCGACGGCCTGGTAACCCAGTTCGACAAGGACGACGTGGAGGCGGCCGGCCTGGTGAAGTTCGACTTCCTCGGCCTGCGTACCCTGACGATCATCGACTGGGCGCTGAAGACCATCAACCGCGACCGCGCCAAGGTCAATGAGCCACCGCTGGATATCGCGTTTATCCCGCTGGATGACAAGCCGACCTACAGCCTGCTGCAAAAAGCCGAAACCACGGCCGTGTTCCAGCTTGAATCCCGCGGCATGAAAGAGCTGATCAAAAAGCTCAAGCCCGACTGCCTGGAAGACTTGATCGCACTGGTGGCCCTGTTCCGTCCGGGCCCGCTGCAGTCAGGCATGGTGGATGACTTCATCAATCGTAAGCACGGGCGTGCCGAGCTGGCTTACCCGCACTCCGACTACCAGTACGAAGGTCTCAAGCCGGTACTGGCACCGACCTACGGCATCATCCTGTATCAAGAACAGGTGATGCAGATTGCCCAGGTCATGGCCGGCTACACCCTTGGCGGTGCGGACATGCTGCGTCGAGCCATGGGTAAGAAAAAGCCCGAGGAAATGGCCAAGCAGCGCGGTGGCTTCATTGAAGGTTGCGCCACCAACAACATCGATGCCGACCTGGCCGGTAACATCTTCGACCTGGTGGAAAAGTTCGCCGGTTACGGCTTCAACAAATCCCACTCTGCCGCCTATGGCCTGGTGTCTTACCAGACTGCGTGGCTGAAGGCTCACTACCCGGCGCCGTTCATGGCGGCGGTACTGTCTGCGGATATGCACAACACCGACAAGGTCGTGACCTTGATCGAGGAAGTGCGCACCATGAAGCTGCGCCTCGACGCGCCGGACGTGAACACTTCCGAGTTCAAGTTCACGGTGAACGACGAAGGCCGCATCATCTATGGCCTCGGCGCGATCAAGGGCGTGGGCGAAGGTCCGGTGGAGGCGATTACCGAAGCGCGTCAGGACGGGCCGTTCAAGGACCTGTTCGATTTCTGCGCCCGGGTCGACCTCAAGCGCATCAACAAACGTACCCTGGATGGCTTGATCCGCAGCGGCGCCCTGGATCGCCTGGGCCCGTACTTCCATGATGAGCCGAAGGCGTACCAGGCCAATATCGACCGCAACCGCGCGGTATTGCTGACCGCCATGGAAGAAGCGATCAAGGCCGCCGAGCAGACCGCGCGCACCCACGACAGCGGCCACGCCGACCTGTTTGGCGGGCTGTTCGTCGAAGAAGATGCCGACGTCTACGCCAACCATCGCAAGGCCAAGGACCTGACCCTCAAGGAGCGCCTCAAGGGTGAGAAAGACACCCTGGGCCTGTACCTCACCGGTCACCCGATTGACGAATATGAAGGTGAAATCCGGCGTTTCGCCCGCCAGCGCATCATCGACCTGAAGCCGGCGCGGGATACCCAGACCGTCGCAGGCATGATCATCGCGCTGCGGGTGATGAAGAATAAAAAGGGCGACAAGATGGGTTTCATCACCCTAGACGACCGCTCGGGCCGGATCGAAGCCTCGCTGTTTGCCGATGCCTTCCATTCCGCCCAGTCGCTGTTGCAGACCGACGCGATGGTGGTGGTGGAAGGGGAGGTCAGCAACGACGACTTCTCCGGCGGCCTGCGCCTGCGGATCAAACGTGTGATGAGCATGGAAGATGCCCGCACCAACCTGGCCGAAAGCCTGCGCCTGAAGGTCAAGACCGATGCGCTCAAAGGTGATCAGCTACGCTGGTTGGGTGACTTGCTTAAACGCCACCGTGGCGCCTGCCCGGTGACCATGGAGTACACCGGCAACGACGCCAAGGCGATGTTGCAGTTTGGTGAGACGTGGCGAATTGACCCCGCCGATGGCTTGATTCAAGCATTGCGTGACCAGTTCGGGCGTGACAACGTCTTCCTCCAATACCGTTGACGGTCAGGCAGTACGAAGATCGCCTGATCTCGACCGAACATTTAATCTCGACCTAACCGCGCCTCTCCCTTAAGGTAGGGCGCGAATAGACAACCGGCTGGCCAGGCACTCCTTGGCCGTCGACCCAAGACGGACGCTTATGAACCCGAATTTTCTTGATTTCGAACAGCCGATCGCTGACCTGCAAGCCAAGATCGAAGAGCTGCGCCTGGTCGGCAATGACAATTCGCTGAATATCGGCGATGAAATCGCTCGCCTGCAAGACAAGAGCAGCACGCTTACCGAAGACATCTTCGGCAAGCTGACCAGCTGGCAGATCGCGCGCCTGGCCCGCCACCCGCGCCGTCCGTACACCCTGGACTACATCGACCATATCTTTACCGAGTTCGATGAGCTGCACGGCGACCGTCACTTCTCCGACGACGCCGCCATCGTGGGCGGTATCGCTCGCCTGGACGACCAGCCAGTGATGGTCATCGGTCACCAGAAAGGCCGTGAAGTGCGCGAGAAAGTCCGCCGCAACTTCGGCATGCCGCGCCCTGAAGGCTATCGCAAGGCCTGTCGCCTGATGGAAATGGCCGAGCGCTTCAAGATGCCGATCCTGACCTTCATCGACACCCCGGGCGCCTACCCGGGTATCGACGCTGAAGAGCGCAACCAGAGCGAAGCGATTGCCTGGAACCTGCGGGTAATGGCGCGCCTGAAGACGCCAATCATCGCTACCGTGATCGGCGAAGGCGGTTCCGGCGGCGCATTGGCGATTGGCGTCTGCGACCAGCTGAACATGCTGCAATATTCCACCTACGCGGTGATCTCGCCGGAAGGTTGCGCCTCGATCCTGTGGAAAACCGCCGAGAAGGCACCGGATGCCGCGGAAGCCATGGGCATCACTGCCGATCGCCTGAAAGGCCTGGGTATCGTGGATAAAGTGATCGCCGAGCCATTGGGCGGCGCCCACCGTGACCCGGCTGCCGCTGCCGCGACCATTCGTGCCGAACTCAGCTCGCAGCTGGCGATGCTCAAGAAGTTCGACAACGAGGCGCTGCTGGCCCGTCGTTACGAGCGCCTGATGAGCTACGGTCTCTAAGCCGACGCGTTACTAAATGTGGGAGCTGGCTTGTGTGGGAGCGGGCTTGCTCGCGAAGGCGGTGATTCAGTCAATATAGTTGGCGACTGACACACTGCATTCGCGAGCAAGCCCGCTCCCACATTTGCTTTGTGTATGCTGGTTATCGCATTCCAGATTGATGGCGTACTTTGCTATGAAGCCCACCTTAACCGCCAAGCTCCTGCAAATCCTCGCCCCCTGGCGCAACGCCCCGGCCTGGCACATCGCCTTCTCCGGCGGCCTCGACTCCACCGTCCTGCTGCACCTCCTGGCCACGCTGGCCAAAATCGACAAGCTCCCGCCACTCAGCGCTATCCATGTTCATCATGGGCTGCAAGCTGCGGCGGATGCGTGGCCGGCCCATTGCCAGTCCGTGTGCGACGCCTTGTGCGTGCCTCTGCGGGTGATCCGCGTGCAAGTGCAACAAGGTGCAAGCCTGGAGCGCGCGGCCCGTGAAGCGCGGTATCAGGCGTTTGCCGAGCTCACCGGGGCAGGGGAGTTGCTGGTCACGGGCCAGCACCGTGACGATCAGGCAGAAACCTTACTGTTTCGGCTGTTGCGTGGGGCTGGCGTGCGTGGCCTGGCGGCAATGCCCGCGCAGCGCCCTTTGGCAGATGGCTATCTGGTGCGACCCTTGCTGGATGTGTCTCGCGCCGAGCTTGAAGCCTACGCCCGTGAACATCAATTGACCTGGATCGAAGACCCGTCGAACGCTGATCCGCGTTTCTCCCGCAATTACCTGCGCCACCATGTTTTCCCACGCCTGACCGAACGTTGGCCCCAAGCCGTCAGCACCATGGCCCGCAGCGCCGAACATCTGAGCGAAGCCCACGGCTTGCTCGACGAACTGGCGCAGATGGACCTGCTGGCCGCCAGCCAGCACCCGGTGTTTCCCTGGCTGGCATTGCCTTCGCTGACCCTTGAACCGCTTGCCGCGCTCTCCGAGGCCCGCCAGCGCAACGCACTTAGGCACTGGCTGACACCGCTGACACGCTTGCCCGACAGCGACCACTGGACCGGCTGGGCGACCTTGCGCGACGCCAAACACGATGCACAGCCACTGTGGCGCCTGGCCGACGGTCAATTGCACCGTTGTGGTGGACTTATCTGGTGGTTACCTGCCAGTTGGTCGGAATTTTCTGACGCATCGGTGAGCTGGCCGCACCCGCAAAACCCACTACAGTTACCCGGTAACGGCCAAGTGCGCTTCAGCGGCAGTGCACCCGAAGGCCCCCTGAGCATCCGTTATCGCCAGGGCGGTGAAATCATGGAATTGCCAGGCCGGGGCCGGCGCGACCTGAAGCGTTTGCTTAACGAAAGTGCGGTACCAGGCTTCATCCGTGGCAGATTGCCGCTGCTGTATCAGGGTCAACAATTGCTGGCTGTGGCCAACCTGCCGGGGCTTGCGGCGGGTGGCGGTACCGGCTGGCAATTACATTGGATGCCACCAACCTGCGATCAAGGTTTGAGCTGATAGAGCCTTTCCGGTAGACTACGCTCCCTTCTTGATACAACTTCTGTGGATTCGCCTGAATCGCAGCAGTTGCCGATTACCAAGCAGTCTTTGCTGGGCGATTCCAAAAAATGTGTAGCGATCAACGTACCGGTGTTTCATTGCTGGTCTGTCACAACGCGGCGGTTTTTTTGAAAGGTGCACTGTGATTAATGCAGGTGATCGGGGGCTTCGGCCTTCCTTCGCTTTCCCCGGCGGCTCGGACCGCTTTAACGCAGACTTCTAGGGTTTTTCATGACGCGCTACATATTCGTCACGGGCGGTGTTGTTTCTTCATTGGGGAAAGGCATTGCCTCCGCTTCATTGGCGGCCATCCTGGAGGCGCGGGGACTTAAGGTCACCATGCTCAAGCTGGACCCGTACATCAACGTTGACCCGGGCACCATGAGCCCGTTCCAGCACGGTGAAGTGTTCGTCACCCACGACGGCGCCGAGACCGACCTGGACCTGGGCCACTACGAGCGGTTCATCCGCACGACCATGACCCAGAACAACAACTTCACCACCGGCCGTGTCTACGAGCACGTGCTGCGCAAGGAGCGCCGTGGTGACTACCTGGGTGCAACCATCCAGGTGATCCCGCACATCACCGACGAAATCAAGCGCCGCATCATCAAGGGTGCAGGCGATGCCGACGTGGCGATGGTCGAGATCGGTGGCACCGTGGGTGACATCGAATCCCAACCGTTCCTCGAAGCCATCCGCCAGTTGCGTTTCGAAGTCGGCGCCAAGCGCGCGATGCTGATGCACCTGACGCTGGTGCCGTACATCGCCACCGCCGGCGAAACCAAAACCAAGCCTACCCAGCACTCGGTCAAGGAACTGCGTTCCATCGGCCTGCAGCCGGACGTGCTGGTGTGCCGCTCCGACCACGCGATCGACATCGCGTCCCGTCGCAAGATCGCCCAGTTCACCAACGTTGAAGAACGTGCGGTAATCGCCCTGGAAGACGCCGACACCATCTACAAGATCCCGGGCATCCTGCATTCCCAGGGCCTGGATGATTTTGTCGTCGAGCGCTTCGGCCTGCAATGTGGCGGCGCCGATCTGTCCGAGTGGGAAGCCGTGGTCGACGCCAAGCTCAACCCTGAGCATGAAGTCACCATCGCCATGGTCGGCAAGTACATGGAGCTGCTGGATGCCTACAAGTCGCTGATCGAAGCGATGAGCCACGCGGGCATCAGCAACCGTACCAAGGTCAACCTGCGCTACATCGACTCCGAAGACATCGAGAACCAGGGCACCGCGCTGCTGGAAGGCGTTGATGCCATCCTGGTTCCGGGCGGCTTCGGTCTGCGTGGCGTGGAAGGCAAGATCACTGCCGTCCAGTACGCTCGTGAGAACAAGGTGCCGTACCTGGGTATCTGCCTGGGCATGCAAGTGGCGGTCATCGAGTTCGCCCGTAACGTAATGGGCTGGAAAGACGCCAACTCCACCGAGTTCGATCGCACCAGCGGCCATCCGGTCGTGGGCCTGATCACCGAGTGGGAAGATGCCACCGGCGCCGTCGAAACCCGTACCGAAGCCTCCGACCTGGGCGGCACCATGCGCCTCGGCGCGCAGGATTGCCTGCTGGAGCCGGGGTCCCTGGTTCACGATTGCTACGGCAAGGACGTGATTGTCGAGCGTCACCGTCACCGCTACGAAGTGAACAACAACCTGCTGCCGAAAATCATGGAAGCCGGCCTGAAAATCTCCGGTCGTTCCGGTGATGGCGCGCTGGTTGAAGTGGTTGAAGCACCGGATCATCCATGGTTCGTGGCTTGCCAGTTCCACCCGGAGTTCACCTCGACCCCGCGCGACGGTCACCCGTTGTTCAGCGGCTTCGTTAAAGCAGCACTGACGCAACATCAGAAGAAGGCGTAAACCTGATGGCCCAGAAGATCATTCGCGTAGGCGACATCGAGATTGCCAACGACAAGCCCATGGTGCTGTTCGGCGGCATGAACGTGCTGGAAAGCCGCGACATGGCGATGCAGGTCTGTGAAGAGTACGTGAAGGTGACCGAGAAACTCGGTATCCCCTACGTATTCAAGGCCAGCTTCGACAAGGCCAACCGTTCGTCCGTGACCTCCTACCGCGGCCCGGGCCTTGAAGAAGGCATGCGGATCTTCCAGGACATCAAGCAAGCCTTCGGCGTGCCGATCATCACCGACGTCCACGAGCCTGAGCAGGCAGCCGTGGTTGCCGAGGTGTGCGACATCATCCAGTTGCCGGCCTTCCTGTCGCGCCAGACCGACCTCGTGGTCGCGATGGCCAAGACCGGCGCTGTGATCAATATCAAGAAAGCCCAGTTCCTCGCGCCTCAGGAAATGAAACATATCCTGAACAAGTGCGTGGAAGCGGGTAACGACCAGTTGATCCTCTGCGAGCGTGGTTCGAGCTTCGGCTACAACAACCTCGTGGTGGACATGCTCGGTTTCGGCATCATGAAACAGTTCGAATACCCAGTGTTCTTCGACGTGACCCACGCGCTGCAAATGCCCGGTGGTCGCGCCGATTCCGCTGGCGGGCGCCGTGCCCAGGTACTGGACCTGGCCAAGGCCGGCATCAGCCAGTCCCTGGCAGGTTTGTTCCTGGAAGCCCACCCGGACCCGGACAACGCCAAGTGCGACGGCCCATGCGCCCTGCGCCTGGACAAGCTGGAGCCATTCCTGGCCCAGTTGAAGCAGTTGGACGACCTGGTCAAGAGTTTTCCGACGGTAGAGACCGCGTAAGCGCCATTTCTCCGGTAGACTTTCCCTCGCTTTACGCTCAGGCCCGCAGGCCTGAGCCTTGTCGCCTGCAAGCCTGCCCGTTGTTCCACCCTTGCGGTCGGTCAAAAGATTTCCTTCAGCTGCGTCGTTTTCGTCAACTTTGGAGTGTTTACAACAATGGCAAAAATCGTCGACATCAAAGGTCGTGAAGTTCTCGACTCCCGTGGCAACCCTACCGTCGAAGCCGACGTGCTTCTCGATAACGGCATCATCGGCAGCGCCTGCGCGCCGTCCGGTGCTTCCACAGGTTCCCGCGAAGCACTGGAACTGCGTGATGGCGACAAGAGCCGTTACCTGGGCAAGGGTGTACTCAAGGCGGTGGCCAACATCAATGGCCCGATCCGCGACCTGCTGCTGGGCAAGGATCCACTTGACCAGAAAGCCCTCGATCACGCGATGATCAAGCTCGACGGTACCGAAAACAAAGGCAGCCTGGGCGCCAACGCCATCCTCGCCGTGTCCCTGGCCGCTGCCAAGGCCGCTGCACAGGACCAGGACCTGCCGCTGTACGCCCACATCGCCAACCTGAACGGCACTCCGGGTGTCTACTCGATGCCGGTTCCGATGATGAACATCATCAACGGTGGCGAGCACGCTGATAACAACGTCGACATCCAGGAATTCATGGTGCAGCCGGTTGGCGCCAAGACCTTCTCCGAAGGCCTGCGCATGGGCACCGAGATTTTCCATCACCTCAAGGCTGTGCTGAAGGCCCGTGGCCTGAGCACTGCAGTGGGTGACGAAGGTGGTTTCGCGCCGAACCTGGCGTCCAACGAAGACGCACTGAAAGTGATCTCCGAAGCCGTGGCCAACGCTGGCTACAAGCTGGGCACCGACGTGACCCTGGCCTTGGACTGCGCGGCCAGCGAATTCTACGAAGACGGCAAGTACAACCTGTCCGGCGAAGGCCACGTCTTCACCTCGGAAGGTTTTGCTGACTACCTCAAGGGCCTGACCGAGCGCTACCCGATCATCTCGATCGAAGACGGCCTGGACGAGTCCGACTGGGCTGGCTGGAAAGTGTTGACCGACAAGATCGGCGAGAAGATCCAACTGGTGGGCGACGACCTGTTCGTGACCAACACCAAGATCCTGAAAGAAGGCATCGACAAAAAGATCGCCAACTCGATCCTGATCAAGTTCAACCAGATCGGCACCCTGACAGAAACCCTGGAAGCCATCCAGATGGCCAAGGCTGCGGGCTACACCGCCGTG
The DNA here is from genome assembly GCF_019382755.1 of Pseudomonas sp. Colony2. NCBI lineage: Bacteria > Pseudomonadati > Pseudomonadota > Gammaproteobacteria > Pseudomonadales > Pseudomonadaceae > Pseudomonas > Pseudomonas sp. Colony2. Next base: position 1,376,076 of record NZ_CP080030.1, read on the forward strand.
ATCTCCCACCGCTCCGGCGAAACCGAAGACTCGACCATTGCCGACCTGGCCGTGGGCACTTCGGCTGGGCAGATCAAGACCGGTTCCCTGTGCCGTTCCGACCGCGTTTCCAAGTACAACCAATTGCTGCGTATCGAAGAGCAACTGGGCGGCAAAGCCAAGTACAACGGTCGCAGCGAGTTTCGCGGCTGATTGTTAAATGGTAAAAGGTCAGCGGATTACGTCGGAAAAATCACGGCAGCGTGAATTTCGGCGCTAATCTCATGACTAACAAGCACAAGCCTGGTTTTTCCAGGCTTCGTGCTATCAGTTGCTGCAAAAGTTTTGCATGGCTGTCTTTTTTCACTGGATACCCGATATTCGATGCGCAGTCCCAATTGGTTGTTCCTCGTCTTGCTCTTGCTGCTGGCTGGCCTGCAGTACCGCCTTTGGGTGGGGAATGGCAGCTTGGCGCAGGTCACCGAACTGACCCAGCAAATTGCCGCACAGCACGCCGAAAACGAGGTGTTGCTGGAGCGCAATCGCGTGCTCGATGCCGAAGTACTTGAATTGAAAAAAGGCATGGAGACCGTTGAAGAGCGGGCTCGCCATGAGTTGGGCATGGTCAAGGAGGGCGAAACCCTCTACCAGTTGGCCCAATGAGCATTTCGTCACCGGCCTTCTGGGCCGTGATTCCTGCCGCGGGCGTGGGTGCCCGTATGGCCGCGGACCGTCCCAAGCAGTACTTGCAATTGGGTGGGCGCACTATTCTCGAACACAGCCTTGGCTGTTTCCTCGATCATCCGGGCCTCAAGGGGCTGGTGGTCAGCGTTGCGATGGATGACCCTTACTGGCCGACCCTGGCTTGCGCCACCGACCCACGCATTGTGCGCGTTGACGGCGGCGAAGAGCGCTCGGGTTCGGTGCTCAATGCCTTGCTTTACCTGCACGGCCAGGGCGCGAGCGATGACGATTGGGTGCTGGTGCATGACGCCGCCCGGCCGAACCTCAGCCGCGATGACCTGGACAAGTTGCTCTTTGAACTGGCCGACGACAGCGTGGGTGGGCTGCTGGCCGTGCCGGCGCGGGACACCCTCAAGCGCGCCGACAAGCACGGGCGCGTGTTGGAAACGGTTGATCGCACGCCGATCTGGCAGGCCTACACCCCGCAGATGTTCCACCTTGGCGCGCTGCACCGGGCCTTGGCCGACAGCCTGGTCTCGGACGTGGTCATCACCGACGAAGCCTCGGCCATGGAATGGGCCGGGCATGCGCCTCGCCTGATCGAAGGCCGTTCCGACAACCTCAAGGTCACGCGCCCGGAAGACCTTGAATGGCTGCGCCAGCGTCGGACTTTCCAGTCTTCCTGACGA
>NZ_CP080030.1:1377438-1423858 GCF_019382755.1 Pseudomonas sp. Colony2
GGCGGTAGCTGTCTATCGCAGGTAGACGGGATGGTTGCCCAGGCCCTCCTTGAGAAAGTCCACCAGTTTTCGCACCTTGGGCGAAAGGTGGCGTTGTTGCGGGTACAGCGCCCAAACCGCGGTGTTGGGCGGTTGATGGGCTTCGAGTAACGACACCAGTGCGCCGCTGTGCAAATGCTCCAGCACGTAATAGTCCGGCAACTGGCAAAGACCGACACCTTGCAGGGCCGCATCCAGCACCGCTTGCCCGCTGTTGCAGCGCCAGTTTCCCTGTACCCGCTGGGAAAATTCGCGCCCGTCCTGGGCCAGTTGCCAAATATCCGAGCTGCCGATCAGGCAGTTATGCCGGCTTAACTCCGACAAGCTATGTGGCCGCCCGTACCTGGCCAGGTAGGACGGTGACGCGCACAGGTACATACGCCGCGGCGCGAGGCGGCTGGCAACCATGCGCGAATCCGCCAGGCGCCCGAGGCGAATCGCCAGGTCCAGGCCTTCGTGCACCAGGTCCAGCTGGCGGTTGGTCAATTCCACGTCCACGCGCAATTGCGGATAAAGCGCCATGAACCGCGTCACCAGCGGCACGATAAAACGCTCGCCGTAAGCCACTGCGCAGGTCATGCGCAACATTCCCTTGGGCTCGCTGGCCAGGTCGCCCACGGCGCGCAAGGCTTCTTCGCGACCGTCCTGCAATCGCTGGCAATGTTGCAGGAAGGTCTGGCCGGCTTCGGTCAGTGTCACCTTGCGCGTGCTGCGATACAGCAAGCGTGTTTGCAGGCGCTCTTCCAGTCGCGCGACCTGGCGGCTGATATGGGACGACGACACGCCCAGGCGCTCGGCGGCCGCGGTGAATTGGCTGCATTCGGCCACGGCGACGAACTCGTCGATGCCCTCCCAGCGGTTTTCCAGCATGCTGATTATCCCTGCGTAGCAATAATGTTTTGCTTTTGTCTGGATTATTAATCAGATGAGCATGTTTTACACTGCCGGCCATACGTTTTTAACCCGATGGAGAAACCGGATGATCAAGTCCCGCGCGGCCGTAGCCTTCGAAGCCAAGAAACCCCTCGAGATCGTTGAAGTGGATGTGGCCATGCCCAAGGCGGGCGAGGTGCTGTTGCGGGTGGTGGCGTCCGGTGTGTGCCATACCGATGCCTACACCCTGTCGGGCGCGGACCCGGAAGGCATTTTCCCGTCGATCCTCGGCCACGAAGGCGGCGCCGTGGTTGAAGCCATCGGCGAAGGCGTGACCTCGGTGGCGGTGGGCGACCACGTGATCCCTCTGTACACCCCGGAATGCGGCAAGTGCAAATTCTGCCTGTCGGGCAAGACCAACCTCTGCCAGGCGATTCGCGCCACCCAGGGCAAAGGCCTGATGCCCGACGGTACTTCGCGCTTTTCCTACAAGGGCCAGCCGATTTTCCACTACATGGGCACTTCGACCTTCTCCGAATACACCGTGCTGCCGGAAATCTCCGTAGCGAAGATTCCCAAAGAAGCGCCGCTGGAAAAAGTCTGCCTGCTGGGCTGTGGCGTCACCACCGGTATCGGTGCAGTGATCAACACCGCCAAGGTCAAGCCAGGCGACACCGTGGCCATCTTCGGCCTGGGCGGCATCGGCCTGTCGGCGGTGATCGGTGCGGTGAAAGCCAAGGCCGGCCGCATCATTGCCATCGACATCAACCCGGCCAAGTTTGAAATCGCCAGGCAGCTGGGTGCCACCGACTGCATCAACCCGAAAGACTACGACCGCCCGATCCAGGACGTGATCGTCGATTTGACCGACGGCGGCGTCGACTTTTCCTTCGAGTGCATCGGCAATGTCCAACTGATGCGTGCGGCCCTTGAGTGCTGCCACAAAGGTTGGGGCGAGTCGGTGATCATCGGTGTGGCCGGTGCCGGCCAGGAAATCGCGACCCGTCCGTTCCAACTGGTCACCGGCCGCGTCTGGCGCGGTTCGGCGTTCGGCGGCGTGCGCGGTCGCAGCGAGTTGCCAAGCTATGTGGAAATGGCCCAGACCGGTGAAATCCCGCTGGATACGTTCATCACCCACACCATGGGCCTGGAAGATATCAACAAGGCGTTTGACCTGATGCATGAAGGCAAGAGCATCCGCACCGTCATTCACTTCTGAGGTCGGCCATGAGTCTGGAAAACCTGTCGTGCCAGAAAAGCTTCGGCGGCTGGCATAAACGCTACAAGCATCATTCCGACGTGCTGGGTTGCGACATGACCTTCGCCGTGTACCTGCCGCCGCAAGCGGAGCAGGGCGGCAAATTGCCGGTGCTGTACTGGCTATCGGGCCTGACCTGCACCGATGAGAACTTCATGCAGAAGGCCGGCGCGCAACGCATGGCAGCCGAGCTGGGGTTGATCATTGTTGCGCCGGACACCAGCCCGCGCGGCCCCGGTGTGCCGGGTGATCCGGACAACGCCTGGGACTTTGGCCTGGGCGCCGGTTTCTACCTGAACGCCACCCAGGAGCCCTGGGCCCAGCACTATCGGATGCATGACTACGTGGTGCAGGAGTTGCCTGCATTGGTCGAGGCGCATTTCCCGGCGTCGGCCAAACGCGGGATCAGCGGCCACTCCATGGGCGGCCACGGCGCGCTGGTGTGTGCCTTGCGCAACCCGGGGCGTTATCAGTCGGTGTCGGCGTTCTCGCCGATCAACAACCCGATGGATTGCCCGTGGGGCCAGAAGGCATTCTCCCGCTACCTGGGCGAAGAGCGCTCGAAATGGCGCGAATGGGATGCCTGCGTGTTGATCAGCGAAGCCTCGGAAAAGCTGCCATTGCTGGTGGACCAGGGCGACCGCGACGATTTCCTCGCGGTGCAGCTCAAGCCTGAAGCGTTGCAACAAGCGGCCAGGGCGGCGAACCATCCGCTGGAGCTGCGCCTGCAACCGGGCTATGACCACAGCTACTTCTTTATCGCCAGCTTCATCGAAGACCACTTACGCCATCACGCGCGCGCTTTGCTCGGTTAATGTGAGGCAAAAGTAGGTAGAATCACGCCCTGAATTAAATCGGGGCGTTTTTTTATGCGTATTGGCCACGGCTATGATGTGCACCGTTTCGCCGAAGGCGATTTCATCACCCTGGGCGGCGTTCGGATCGCGCACCACCACGGGTTGCTGGCTCATTCCGACGGCGACGTGGTGCTGCATGCCTTGAGCGATGCCTTGCTCGGCGCAGCCGCGTTGGGCGACATCGGCAAGCACTTTCCGGATACCGACCCGACCTTCAAGGGCGCGGACAGTCGTGTGCTGTTGCGTCACGTGGTCGGCTTGATCCATGCCAAGGGCTGGAAGGTCGGCAACGTCGACAACACCATCGTCGCCCAGGCGCCCAAGATGGCCCCGCATATCGAAACGATGCGCGCGCTGATTGCCGCGGATCTTCAAGTTGAGTTGGATCAAGTGAACGTAAAAGCCACCACCACCGAAAAGCTCGGGTTTACCGGTCGCGAAGAGGGCATTGCCGTGCACTCCGTTGCCTTGTTGCTGCGCGCATGAATGATCTGCAACTGCTGGGCCCGCGTGCCTATGGCGAGGCCTTGGGCAGCGCTGTTCTGAAGGCCACCGCTGAAGACTTCCAGGTGGATGAAGTGCTGGATATCCCGCTGACCGGCGAGGGTGAACACCTGTGGTTGTGGGTGGAAAAGCGCGGCCTGAATACCGAAGAGGCGGCGCGGCGGATTGCCAAGGCGGCGGGCGTGCCGTTGCGTACCGTCAGCTACGCCGGGCTCAAGGACCGCCAGGCGCTGACACGCCAGTGGTTCAGCGTGCAGTTGCCGGGCAAGGCGGACCCGGACCTGAGCGCGGCTGAAAACGACACCCTGAAGATCCTCAAGACCGGCCGTCACAAGCGCAAGCTGCAGCGCGGCGCGCATTCGGCCAACGGCTTTACCTTGCGCCTGACCCAGTTTGCCGGGGATGCGGCGGCCATCGACGCCCGCCTGCAACTGATCGCCCGGCAAGGCATTCCCAACTATTTCGGCGCCCAGCGTTTCGGCCATAACGGCGGCAACGTCGTCGATGCCCGTGACTGGGCGGCGCGCAAGGCCTTGCCGGAGCAGCGCAATGTGCGTTCGCGCCTGCTCTCGACGGCCCGCAGCTTCCTGTTCAATAAAGTGCTGGCGGCGCGGGTGGCCGACGGTTCCTGGCAGCGCGCCCAGGTCGGTGACTTGCTGGCGTTTACCGACAGCCGCAGCTTTTTCCCGGCGGGGGAGGCTGAATGCAGCGACCCGCGCCTGGCAATCCTCGACCTGCATCCCACCGGCCCGCAGTGGGGCGAAGGTGATTCGCCGGCGGCGGGAGCAACCTTCGCGCTGGAACAGGCGATTGCCGACGGTGAAGCCGAACTGCGGGATTGGCTGGTGAATGCCGGCATGAGCCAGGAACGTCGCATTCTTCGACTGCCCATTGGCGGGTTGACGTGGCATTATCCCGAACCTGACATTCTGCAATTGGAATTCGTCCTGCCGGCTGGATGCTTCGCCACTGTCTTGGTGCGCGAGCTTGTAGATCTGGTGCCGGTGGGGCAGACGGACAGCCCATGCGTATTCTGATATCTAACGACGACGGGGTCACTGCACCCGGCCTTGCCGCGCTTCATGCTGCGCTGGCGGATTACGCCGAGTGCGTGGTGGTTGCCCCGGACCAGGACAAAAGCGGCGCCAGCAGCTCGCTGACGCTCGACCGTCCGTTGCATACACAGACGTTGCCCAACGGCTTTATCAGCGTGAATGGCACGCCGACCGACTGCGTGCACCTGGCGATCAACAGCCTGCTGGACCGCGAGCCGGACCTGGTGGTTTCCGGGATCAACCTGGGCGCCAACCTGGGTGACGACGTGTTGTATTCCGGTACGGTGGCGGCAGCCCTTGAAGGGCGCTTCCTCGGTCGGACCTCGTTCGCTTTTTCGTTTGCGTCCCGTCAATTGGACAACCTGGCGACTGCGGCGTATTTCGCCCGCAAGTTGGTGGAGGCCCATGACACCCTGGTCCTGCCGCCGCGCACGGTGCTCAACGTCAATATTCCCAATCTGCCCCTGGACCACATTCGCGGTATCCAGCTGACCCGCCTCGGCCACCGTGCCCGTGCGGCAGCGCCGCTGAAGGTGGTCGACCCGCGTGGCAGGGAAGGGTACTGGATTGCCGCTGCCGGCGATGCCGAGGACGGTGGCGAGGGCACGGACTTTCATGCGGTGATGCAAGGTTATGTCTCGATTACCCCGTTGCAACTCGATCGCACCTTCAGTGATGCCTTCAGTAGCCTCGATGGCTGGCTGGAGGGGCTGCGCTGATGGCTCGTGAACAAGACGACCTGCTGCGCCGGGGCATCGGGATGACCTCCCAGCGCACCCGCGAGCGATTGATCCAGCGCCTGTATGAAGAAGGGCTGTCCAATGCCCAGGTGCTGGAAGTCATCCGCCGTACCCCGCGGCATCTGTTTGTCGATGAAGCCCTGGCGCACCGCGCCTATGAAGACACAGCCTTGCCCATCGGCCACAACCAGACCATCTCCCAGCCCTATATGGTGGCGCGGATGAGTGAGTTGCTGCTGGCGGCGGGCCCGCTGGACAAGGTGCTGGAAATCGGCACCGGCTCCGGCTACCAGACGGCCGTGTTGTCGCAGCTGGTGGAGCGGGTGTTTTCCGTGGAGCGCATCAAGGTGTTGCAAGACCGGGCCAAGGAACGCCTGGTGGAGTTGAACCTGCGCAACGTGGTGTTCCGTTGGGGCGATGGCTGGGAAGGCTGGCCGGCACTGGCGCCATACAACGGCATTATCGTCACCGCGGTGGCGACCGACGTACCCCAGGCCTTGCTCGATCAACTGGCTCCCGGCGGGCGCCTGGTGATTCCGGTGGGCTCCGGCGAAGTGCAACAATTAATGTTGATCATTCGCGAGGAAGAGGGCTTTTCCCGGCATGTGCTCGGCGCCGTGCGTTTTGTCCCGCTGCTCAACGGTCCGCTGGCCTGATCAATTATTCCTGCGTACTGAATTCTATTGCCGGGTATGTGTCTTACAGCGGGGTCTGTTGAGTCCACATGATCAGCCGTAGGAGCTAAACATGATGAAATTTTCTTTAGAATCGTGTTTCCAGTAAAAACCCAACGGCCAGTTATACTTGCGTCATATTTCAAGCCTGATACAGGCGTTCATAGTCAGCCACCACAAAGGGAGCGGCGGGTGAGTCTCACGGTCATTGCACAGCGTATGAGTCAAACAAGCTTTCAGCGACTGGTGATTGGCCTTGTCTTGAGTTCCTTGCTGGCGGCTTGTTCAAGCACGCCATCCGGTGGTGCGCGGGTGGTCGACCGCAATAACGCGGTACCGCAGAAACCTACCGTTACCACAGGCCAATACGTCGTGCGCAAGGGCGATACGATGTTCTCGATCGCCTTTCGTTATGGCTGGGATTACAAGGCGCTCGCCGCCCGTAACAACATCCCTGTGCCATACACGATACATCCAGGTCAGACCATTCGTTTCGATGGACGAACCGGTTCAACACCGACCGCGGTAGTCACAAACACGGCTTCTTCGCCGTCGTCTTCGAGCAAGACCACCATCATCACCCGGCCTGCAGGCACCGCCGCGCCTAGCGTTGCGAGCAAGCCAGCACCTGCGCCGATGCCGCCGGCGGGGCCCGCACCGACCGGCTGGGGATGGCCCTCAAATGGCATCCTTATTGGAAAATTCTCTTCAAACGGTAGTTTGAATAAAGGCATTGATATCGCCGGAGATTTGGGACAGCCTGTTTTAGCTGCGTCTGATGGGACAGTGGTGTACGCCGGGAGTGGTTTACGGGGCTACGGCGAGCTGGTCATCATCAAACACAGCGATACCTACGTCAGTGCCTACGGTCACAACCGCAGGCTGTTGGTTCGGGAGGGGCAGCAGGTCAAAGTCGGACAGACAATTGCCGAGATGGGGTCAACTGGTACAGACCGGGTGAAACTGCACTTTGAGATTCGCCGCCAAGGGAAGCCTGTTGATCCGCTGCAATTCCTTCCCCGTCGTTGATGTGTTGCACAGCCTGTTCCTCACGTAGTAGGAACAGGCTCCAGCGTTGCCAAGGATAAAGGCGTCGCTTGAGCTTGAGGTCGAACTCACCAAAGGACTATAACAATGGCTCTCAGTAAAGAAGCGCCGGAGTTTGACATCGACGATGAGGTTCTCCTTATGGAGACTGTCATCGATACGGAATCGATGTCGAATGAGGGACCTGCTGTACCTTCAGTTCGCACCAAATCCAAGAACTCCACCGCGTTAAAGCAACACAAGTACATTGATTACACACGGGCGCTCGACGCGACTCAGTTGTACCTCAATGAAATCGGCTTTTCCCCTCTGCTCACTCCCGAAGAAGAAGTCCATTTTGCGCGCTTGTCGCAAAAGGGCGATCCGGCTGGGCGCAAGCGCATGATTGAGAGCAACCTGCGACTGGTGGTGAAAATCGCCCGACGCTACGTCAATCGTGGGCTGTCCCTGTTGGACTTGATCGAGGAAGGCAATCTCGGCCTGATCCGGGCGGTGGAAAAGTTCGACCCTGAGCGGGGCTTCCGCTTTTCGACCTACGCCACCTGGTGGATTCGTCAGACCATCGAACGGGCGATCATGAATCAGACCCGTACGATCCGGTTGCCGATCCATGTGGTCAAGGAGCTCAACGTCTACCTGCGGGCGGCGCGTGAGCTGACACAGAAACTCGATCATGAACCTTCGCCTGAAGAAATCGCCAACCTGCTGGAAAAACCGGTGGGAGAGGTCAAGCGCATGCTCGGTCTCAATGAGCGGGTGTCTTCCGTCGATGTCTCGCTGGGTCCGGATTCGGATAAAACCCTGCTGGACACCCTGACCGATGATCGTCCTACGGACCCATGTGAGTTGCTGCAGGACGACGATCTGTCGCAAAGCATCGACCAGTGGCTTTCGGAGCTGACGGACAAACAGCGTGAGGTGGTGATTCGCCGCTTCGGGCTGCGCGGCCACGAAAGCAGCACCCTGGAAGATGTTGGCCTGGAGATTGGCTTGACCCGTGAGCGGGTGCGGCAGATCCAGGTCGAGGGCCTCAAGCGCTTGCGCGAGATCCTCGAGAAGAATGGCTTGTCGAGTGAGTCGTTGTTTCAATAAGCGACGCAGGATGAAATGTGGGAGCGGGCTTGCTCGCGAATACGGTGTTTCAGTCAGCCTATCTGGCGACTGATTCACCGCTTTCGCGAGCAAGCCCGCTCCCAAATTTTTTTGTGCATGGAATTACATCGTGTGATTGGCAAATCCCGAGCGCAAAAAAAGCCCCGCTTTGCTCGTTCCCACGCTCTGTGTGGGAACGCAGCCCAGGACGCTCCGCGTCCCAAGGCGTGACGCAGAGCGTCACAAGAGGCATTCCCACGCAGAGCGTAGGAACGAGCGGGCACAAAAAAGCCCCGCTTTTGAGGGCGGGGCTTTTCGACTAAATCAGTACAAGTTAGATAACTTGAACTTCTTCAGCTTGCATGCCTTTCTGACCGCGGGTAGCGATGAAAGAAACCTGTTGGCCTTCTTTCAGGCTTTTGAAGCCGTCGGATTGGATAGCTTTGAAGTGAACGAACAGGTCGTCACCGGATTGTGGAGTGATGAAGCCGAAGCCTTTTTCATCGTTGAACCACTTAACGGTACCAGTTTGGCGATTAGACATGGTGTATCTCCTTGGACAAAGTTAACTGCGACTCAGGAAAAGCCCTGGCCGAGACTGAGTGCAAAGAGCAGGAAAAATTCTTGGAGATGGTTGGATCGAAATTCAACATATCGTGTAGAGATTCTCAGTGACACAAGCAGCACAGTGGCGCCACCTTAACCCTTTTTCCGGAACGTGCCAATGGTATTTCCGAAGGTTTCTCTATTTTCGTGACTGGCGGCACCCTGATACCGCACCAACACCCCACAATTGAAGGTGCGCCCCGCCCAGCAGGGGCTGCGCGGCGCCAAGAAAAACAGTCGCCCCTTTGAACCACGGGGCCAGCCCCGGTAAGATGCCCAACAGAATTTTTTCACCTCGCTATTCAGGACACCCGCCATGAGCATCAAATCGGACAAGTGGATTCGCCGCATGGCGCAAGAGCACGGCATGATCGAGCCCTTCGTGGAGCGCCAGATGCGTGGCGAAGGCGCTGAGCGGCTGATCTCGTTCGGGGTTTCCAGCTACGGCTACGACGTACGCTGCGCCGATGAGTTCAAGGTGTTCACCAACATCAACTCGGCAACCGTCGATCCGAAAAACTTCGACGAAAAAAGCTTCGTCGACGTCAAGAGCGACGTCTGCATCATCCCGCCAAACTCCTTTGCCCTGGCGCGCACCGTCGAATTCTTCCGTATCCCGCGTAATGTCCTGACTATCTGCCTGGGCAAAAGCACCTACGCGCGCTGCGGCATCATCGTCAACGTGACGCCGCTGGAGCCGGAATGGGAAGGGCACGTCACCCTGGAGTTCTCCAACACCACCACCTTGCCGGCAAAAATCTACGCCAACGAAGGCGTGGCGCAGATGCTGTTCTTCGAATCCGACGAAGAGTGCGAAGTGTCCTATAAGGACCGTGGCGGCAAGTATCAGGGCCAGCGCGGCGTCACTCTCCCACGCACTTGATCGAATCGTCTTACAGGCTAAGGGAATTTGTCAGCGGGCATGCACTCTATTGGGTGTACTGCCCCGACGCGTGCACAACGCGCCGGGCCACGCTTGAGGAGTCCCCTATGAAGCTCGATCCGCGAATCAGCGCCGAACTCGCCCGGCTTGAACCCAACCAGATTGGTGTGATGGCCTGGTCCTTGATGGCCGATCCCGCCGCAGGCGGCATTCCCGGCCAGCCAGGTCCCGATGATCCCTGGCCCAACCAGCCTGAAGAGCCTGGCGAACCCACTCTCCCTGACGAACCGCCTCCCGCCCCTGTGGCCTGATTTCCTGCACGTGTCGCCAATGGTCAGTTGCTCAACGCACTGGCCATACTTCCTGGTCTCCGATCACGAAGATCCGGCTGCCTTCTTCCTGCGTCACTGAATAACCCCCGGTAAAAGCGCCGAACGCCGGTAGCAGGCTGACTTGGTTGCCGATCAGGAAGCACGGCAGGCGCAAGCTTTGCCGGCCCTTGCCCCGCAGGCGATACACCGGATGCACGTGCCCGGCCAGCACATGGTGGCTGGCATGGGCGTCGGGCTCGTGCTGCAAGGCAAACGGGCCCATCAGCAAGGGTTCGGTCACCACCTCAATATTCAGATCGCCAGGCGGGTCGCCAGCGCGTTTGTCGTGGTTGCCGCGAATCAGCGTGAGCGCCACGCCTGCATGACGCTCACGCCAGGCTCTCAGGGCGTTCAGGGTGCCGCTGGCGTGAGAGCCGGGCCCGTGGAGAAAGTCGCCGAGAAAGATCACCTGCGCGCCGGGGAAAGCCGCCAACAACCGGTCCAGGCGCTGCAGGTTGGCCGTCGTCGTGCCCTGTGGCACTGGCTGGCCCAGGCTGCGATAGGCCGACGCCTTGCCAAAATGCGCGTCGGCGATCAGCAGGCACTTTCTCGCAGGCCAGTACACCGCCTTGTCCGCGAGCAACCACAGCGCTTCTTCCGCCAGATGTATCGGGTAATGAGCGGGCATCAGGGCTTCCCGTTATCGGCGACTTTTTCCAGATCCTTGACCATCCGCGCAATCCGCTCCGAGAGTTTTTCCGAGCTCAGGCTTTCCCGAAAACGTTCCACCAGCAGCGGAAAGGCCAACGGCGTAGGCCGTTTGATGCGATGCAGGTCCAGCTTCAACCCAGACAGGTGGCGCAAGGTCTCTTCCAGGCGACGAATATCCAGCTCATCCCGCAGGACTTCTTCCCCGGCCTGGGTCAGCAGCAGGTTCTGCGGGTCATATTGCTTGAATACCTCAAAGAACAAACCGCTGGAAGCCTGGACCTGACGCGTACTTTTCGGCGCGCCCGGATAGCCTGCGAACACCAGCCCGGCGATCCGCGCGATCTCGCGAAAACGTCGCAGGGCCAGCTCACCGGCATTCAGGCTGGCTACCACGTCATCCAGCAGATGATCCGCGCTCAGCAGTTCGCCGCCCAATAACTCAGGCCAATCCACTTCGGTGGCACTCAGCAGTTCCAGCCCATAGTCATTGACCGCAATCGAGAACGTCACCGCCTGCCGCCGGCTGACGCGCCAGGCCAGCAGGCTCGCCAGCCCCAGATGCACCTGGCGCCCGGCAAACGGATACAGGAACAGATGCCAGCCCTCCCGGGACTTGAGGGCCTCGGCCAGCAAGTGATCGCGGGTCGGCAGTCCGGACCAGCGCAGCTGGGTTTCCAGCAAGGGTTGCACCGCTTGCATCTCCGGGCCGAGATAGTGACCGTGGGCAGCCGCATCAAAGCGCTCGACCACCGCCTGGGCCAGCTCGTTGGAAAGAGGCATGCGCCCGCCGTTCCAGCGTGGCACGGCAGCCTTTTTCGCGGTGCTGCGCTTCACATAAGCAGTCATGTTTTCCACCCGTACCAACTCCAGCAAGCGGCCGGCGAACAGGAAACCATCCCCTGGCTTCAGTCGTGCAATAAAGCCTTCCTCGACACTGCCCAGGGTCTTGCCACCGCCGCCTTTGCTCCAGAATTTCAGCTGGATGCTGGCATCGCTGACGATCGTACCCACGCTCATGCGATGGCGCCGCGCCAGGCGTGCGTCGGGGACGCGCCAGATGCCGTGTTCGTCCGGCTCGACCCGGCGGTAATCCGGGTAGGCCGTCAGCGACAGGCCACCATGGCGCACGAAGCCCAGGGCCCAGGCCCAGTCTGCTGCGCTCAGGTCACGATAGGCCCACGCGGTGCGCACCTCCGCCAGCAGCTCATCCGGCACAAAGCCGCCGCCCAGCGCCATGCTCACCAGATGCTGCACCAGCACATCCAACGGCTTGTGAGGCGACTGGCGCGCTTCTATGCGCCGTTCAGCGATGGCGTCCTGCGCGGCAGCGGCTTCCACCATTTCCAGGCTGTGGGTTGGCACCAGCGTGACCCGCGAAGGCCGGCCCGGTGCGTGGCCGGAGCGCCCTGCGCGCTGCATCAGCCGGGCTACGCCCTTGGCGGAGCCAATCTGCAGTACCCGTTCCACCGGCAGGAAATCTACCCCCAGGTCCAGGCTCGACGTACACACCACGGCCTTCAGTTGCCCCTCCTTCAGGGCTCGCTCCACCCAGTCCCGGGTTTCCCGGGACAGCGAGCCGTGGTGCAGGGCAATCACTCCGGCCCAGTCGGGGCGCGCGTCGAGCAGGGCCTGGTACCAGATTTCCGATTGTGCCCGTGTGTTGGTAAACACCAGGCAACTGCTGCTGGCATCAACTTCGGCCACCACTTGCGGGAGCATTTTCAGGCCGATATGGCCGGCCCACGGAAAGCGCTCGATAACCGGTGGCAACAGGGTGTCCACTCGCAACTGTTTGGTGGTTTGGCCTTGGACGTTGATCCCGCCGCCTTGTGGGATCAACACCTCCAACGCGTGGGCCTGATTACCCAGGGTTGCAGAAATGCCCCACACAATCAGCTCGGGGTGCCATTGCCGCAGGCGGGCGAGGGCCAGTTGCAATTGCACGCCGCGTTTGTTGCCGATCAGTTCGTGCCATTCGTCCACTACCACCATGCGCAGGTGCGACAGGCTGGGCTGGCTATCGGCGCGGGCGAGCATCAGCGTGAGGCTTTCCGGGGTGGTGATCAGGGTGGTGGGCAGACGGCGGGTTTGGCGGGCGCGTTCGCTGCTGCTGGTGTCGCCGGTGCGCAGGCCGACGGTCCAGGGGATTTTCAGTGACTCGAGCGGGGCCTCAAGGGCGCGGGCGGTGTCGGCGGCCAGGGCGCGCATTGGGGTGATCCACAGGACGGCGAGCGGTTCCGCGGGGGCTTTGCGTTTGCGGGGCGTGGTTTCGGTGATGGCGAAGCGGTTGAGGGCGGCGAACCACAGGGCGTAGGTTTTCCCGGCGCCGGTGCTGGCGTGGAGCAGTCCCGACTGGCCTTCCTTGACTGCGTGCCATACGTCTTTTTGGAAGGCGAACGGTTTCCAGCCCTTGGCGGTGAACCAGTCTTTGGCGAAGTTGGGGGATTTGACCATGCTTGGGGCTCTGGGGGGGTAATTCAGAGACCTTTGGGGTGGGGGAAAGGTTTAACTGCGATTTTTTTGGGGGGGGTGTATATCCGTTATTTAGGTAACGGCCGCCTATGGTTCCGCTCTTACAGCGGGTCACTTTTTTACAAACGCCTAAAAAAGTAACCAAAAAACGCTTTGCCCCACCACTCGGTGCCTCGCCTAGGCTCGGCATGCCCGCACTCCGGCCCGATTCCGCGGGCCGCCGCGACGGGCCATCCATGGCCCGGCGCGGCTAAATCGGCATCCTTGCCGATTTACCCGCTCCACCGTGCCTACTTGCGGCCATCGTGGTTGACGGGGCTCGCAGATCAAAATCAAAAGCAAAAGCACGGCGGCCTGAAAGCCGACCTGAGTGTTAAAAGCAAAAGCAAAGACCAGAGCGAAAACARAGCTGCTTTTCTGTRGGAGCTGGCTTGCCTGCGATGCAGACAMCTCGGTRCATCAGGYACACCCAGTTGATGCCATCGCAGGCAAGCCAGCTCCCACATTTGACCGTGCCCGCTTTAGMTTTTGATTTTGCTCTTCAACACTCAAGCCGGCCGGKAGGCCGCTGTGCTCTTGCTTTTGATCTTGATYTTGATCTTAGGCGCCCCGTTAAACCACGCTGGCCGAACGCAGGCTTTGGAGCGTGGGTAACCTGGCAGGACGCCAGGTTAGCCGTCCTGGGCCAGGGATGGCCCATGACGGCGGCCCACGGTCCAAAGCCGGAGTGAGGGCACTCCGAGCCTAAGCGAGGAGCCGAGTGGTGGGGCAAGAGCGTTTTGCTTACTTTTGCGCTGTTCAAAAGTGAGCCGCTGTAAGAGCGGAACCATAAGTGGCCGTTACCTAAATAACGGATATACACCCAACCCCTGCGGGCTACTTCAAATTCCCACTCAAAAACTGCTGCAACCGCTCGCTCTTCGGATTACCCAGCACATCCTCCGGCGCACCCTGTTCCTCCACCAACCCCTTGTGCAAAAACAGCACCTGGCTCGACACCTTGCGCGCAAAGCTCATCTCATGGGTCACCATGATCATCGTCCGGCCTTCCTCAGCCAAACCCTGGATCACCTTCAACACCTCACCCACCAACTCCGGGTCCAGCGCCGAAGTCGGCTCGTCAAACAGCATCACCTCTGGCTCCATCGCCAGCGCCCGGGCAATCGCCACCCGCTGTTGCTGGCCACCCGACAAAAACGCCGGATATTGACCGGCCACCCGCGCCGGCAACCCCACCTTGTCCAGATACCGGCGAGCGCGATCCTCGGCGTCCTTCTTGCTGCAACCCAGCACCCGGCGCGGCGCCATGGTGATGTTCTCCAGCACACTCATGTGGCTCCACAGGTTGAAATGCTGAAACACCATCGCCAACCGCGTACGCAGGCGCTGCAACTCAGCATCATCCGCCACGCGCATCCCATGGCGGTCACTGACCATGCGAATCTGCTGCCCATCCAGCGTCATCGCGCCATCATTGGGCTGTTCAAGAAAATTGATACACCGCAAAAAGGTACTCTTGCCCGAGCCACTGGCGCCGATCAAGCTGATCACATCACCGGTCCTGGCCTTGAGCGAGACACCTTTGAGCACCTCATTGTCGCCATAGCTTTTATGCAGGCCTTCAACGGTCAATTTGTACATGGGGCGTGCATCCTCAAGGCGAAAGTAGGTAGCCGCTGCGATAGGCTTCAGTGCCGGCGACATGGGCAATGACCATCCCGGCAGTGGCCATGCGCCGCAGCGAACGAGCGTAAAGCAGCCCGGCATTGCGGCAATGCACTGGCGTTACGCGGTCGGAAATGGGGTCGATGATTTCGGCGATCAGTTGCCCGGCGTCCACGTATTCCCCAGGCAGCGCGCTGAATACCAGCAAGCCGCCCACGGGTGTGGCCACCGGCTCGACGCCCGCCAGCGGTGTGGCGGGGTAGGGCAATTCCGGCAGCGATGCCGGCTCGCCGCTGATTGCGCCGAAGTGAATCAGGTAATCGATGATCGCCTGGCAGTCGAGGCTGGCCAGGCCGTGGTTGACGTCGCCCTGGCCGCGCAACTCGACGGTGACGGAAAAGCTGCCCATCGGAATCGGGAAGCGCTCGCCAAACCGTTGTTGCAATTGCCACCACACCAGCGTGAAACACTCATCGAACGACTGCCCACCGGAATCGGTAGCCAACAGGCTGGCTTCCGAACCGATATAGCGCGCCAGCGGCTCCACCTGCGGCCACGCCTCGGGGGTGGTGTACAGGTGTGCAACGGCTTCGAAGTCGCAGTGCAGGTCCAGCACCATGTCGGCATCACACGCCAGGCGTTGCAGCACCAGGCGTTGGGATTCCAGTTGTGTGACGGGCGTTTGCGCCGCCAGGGCCATGCTCAGCGCATCGCGGATCAGTTCGACGTTATGCGCAGGATCATCTCCCAGCAGGCCTTCGACCTGGTTGCCAACCTCGCCGGACAGGTCGACAAACAGGCGATTGAAGTTCTGCCCGCTTTCCAGCTCATAGCGGCCCAGGGGGATGTCCATTAACACCTGTTCCAGGCCGGTCGGGTTGGCGATCGGCACCAGTACGATCTCGCTGCGCAGGCGGCCGGCCGCAGCCAGCTCCGCCAGGCGCGCCTTCAAGTGCCAGGCCACCAGCATGCCCGGCAATTCGTCGGCGTGCAGCGACGACTGGATGTAGACCTTGCCTTCGGCCTGCTCCGGCCCGAAGTGGAAACTGTGGATTTGTCGCTCCGTGCCCGGCACCGGCGCCACAAGTGGATGAATCTGATGACGCATGAAGGCTCCTTAGTGGCTGGGGCCGAGAAAGGCCAGCCAGCGACGCTCCGCCAGACGAAACAGACCGACCAGGGCAAAGGTCACGGTCAGGTAGATCAGCGCAGCGATACCGAATGATTGAAAGGTCATGTAGGTGGCCGAGTTGGCGTCCCGGGCGACTTTCAGGATATCCGGGATGGTCGCGGTGAAGGCCACCGTCGTCGAGTGCAGCATCAGGATCACTTCATTACTGTAGTACGGCAGCGAGCGGCGCAGGGCCGACGGCATGATCACGTAGGCATACAGCTTCCAGCCGCTGAGGCCGTAGGCTTTCGCCGCTTCGACTTCGCCGTGGGCCATGCTGCGGATCGCCCCGGCAAAAATCTCCGTGGTGTAGGCGCAGGTGTTGAGGGCGAAGGCGAGAATCGTGCAGTTCATCGCATCACGAAAGAACGCGTCAAGCACCGGCTGCGCGCGAACCGCCGCGATGCTGTAGATCCCGGTRTARMARATCAGCAACTGGATATACAGCGGCGTGCCGCGAAACAGGTAGGTGWAGMAYTGCACCGGCCARCGCASCCAGCGATTGCGCGACACCCGCGCAATGGACAGCGGGATCGATACCAGGAAGCCGATGAAGATCGACGCGCTGAGCAGCCACATCGTCATGGCCAACCCGGTGATGTGCTGGCCGTCGCTATATAGGAAGGGGCGCCAGTATTGCTGGATAAGTTCGATCATCGCACTGCCTCCCGGGAGCCTGCGGAGTAGCGCCGTTCGAGGCGGCGCAGGACGAAGTTGGACGCGCTGGTGATCAGCAGGTAGATAAACGCGGCGATCACCAGGAAATAGAACAGCTGATAAGTACTCTTGCCGGCATCCTGCGCGGCCTTGACCAGGTCGGCCAGGCCGATGATCGACACCAGTGCCGTGGCCTTGAGCATCACCATCCAGTTATTGCCGATGCCCGGCAGGGCGAAGCGCATCATCTGCGGGAAGGTCACGAAGCGAAACCGCTGGCCACGCGTGAGCCCGTAGGCGGTGGCGGCCTCCAACTGGCCACGGGGCACGGCGAGGATCGCGCCGCGAAAGGTCTCGGTGAAATACGCACCGTAGATAAAGCCCAGGGTGATCACCCCGGCGCTGAATGGGTCGATCTCGATGTAGTCCCATTCCATAAAGTCGGTAAAGCTGGTCAGCCAGATTTGCAGGCTGTAGAAAATCAGCAGCATCAGCACCAGGTCGGGCACGCCGCGAATCAGGGTGGTGTAGATCTGCGCGGGAATCCGCAGGAACGGCAGGCTGGACAGTTTGGCAGTAGCCCCGAGCAAGCCCAGCAACACGCTGACGGCCAGGGAGAACACCGACAACTTGACGGTCATCCAGGTGCCTTGCAGCAACAGCGGGCCGAAACCCTTCAAGCTGAAGGCACTGAGCCCCAGGGTTTGCAAAAGATCTTCGAACATAAATCAGGACCTATGGCGATAAAAAAGCGCCCCTCCAGAGGAAGGGCGCCCCAGGCATTATTTGCCGCTGTACAGGTTCAGATCGCCAAAGTGTTTCTTCTGGATGGTGGCGTAGGTGCCATCATCGTGTAACGCTTTGATACCTTTATCCAACAAGGCCTTGAGGTCTTTGTTACCTTTTTTGATACCGACCGCAGTTTTGGACGGCAGCAGTGGATCGTCGATGGCCTTGCTGACTTCGTAGTCAGCACCGGCTGGCGACTTCAAAAAGCCCAGTTCGGCTTGCAGCATGTCCTGCACGGAAGCGTCCAGGCGGCCGGAAGTCAGGTCGGCGTACACCTGGTCCTGGTTGGCGTAGGCCTTGGTGGTGACACCGGCCTTGTCCAGTACGGCCTTGGCGTAGGCTTCCTGGATGGTGCCTTGCTCGTAGCCAACGCTTTTGCCCTTGAGGGACTCAGGCGTGGAGTAGTTCGCGCCCTTTTTGAACACCAGGGAAGTTGGGCCGGAGAACAGCTCGTTGGAGAAGTCGATCGCCTTTTCACGGGCTTCGGTCACGGTCATCGAGGAAATCACGCCGTCAAACTTGTTGGCGTTGAGGCCTGGAATCATGCCGTCGAAATCACTTTCGACCCACTTGCACTTGACCTTCAGCTCGGCACAGATGGCATTGCCCAGGTCGATATCGAAGCCCACCAGGCTGCCGTCAGCGGCTTTAGACTCAAATGGCGCGTAGGACGGATCGACACCAAAACGCAATTCCTTGTATTCCTTGGCCAGCGCGGAACCGGCGGCCATGCACAGAGCCAGTGCAGAAAGGGTCAGCAATGCTTTTTTCATTATGTAATCCCTGGAAACCAAGATAAGCGCTTGTGGCGCGGTTAGGACTGTTACTGAACGGTGTCAGACCGGACTCAAGTAGCAATTTCTGCACCATAGTTCCGAATGGTCGTTTTAAAAGGTGAGATTAAGGAGTTGTGCCAGTAGGAAATGCCCGAAAATGGGCATCGATAAATCTATGCATTATTTTGGGGCGTGTGAGGTTTTCAAATGTGGGAGCGGGCTTGCTCGCGAATGCGGTGGATCAGTCGGTACATGTATTGACTGACACACCGCCTTCGCGAGCAAGCCCGCTCCCACATTGATCGGTGGCGTTCTTGAGAGGCGTGTCAGGCCAGTAAATCCTGCAGGGTCGCCAGGTTGTCGGCTTCCTCGACGGCCTTGTCCTGGCGCCAGCGCAACATCCTCGGGAAACGCACCGCAATTCCGCTCTTGTGCCGCTTGGACAGGGCAATCCCTTCAAAACCCAGTTCAAACACCATGCTCGGCGTGACGCTGCTGACCGGGCCGAATTTCTCCACGGTGGTCTTGCGCACGATGGCGTCGACCTTGCGCATTTCCTCATCGGTCAGCCCCGAATACGCCTTGGCGAACGGGACTAAAGTACGCTCAGTACCGGGCGGGCCGTCCCACACCGCAAAGGTGTAGTCGCTGTACAGGCTGGCGCGCCGGCCATGGCCGCGCTGGGCGTAGATCAGCACGGCATCGACACTGAACGTGTCGACTTTCCACTTCCACCACACGCCCATGTCCTTGGTCCGGCCCACGCCGTAGAGCCCGTCCCGGGCCTTGAGCATCATGCCTTCCACGCCCAGGCTGCGGGACGCCTCACGCTGCTCTGCCAAGTCTTGCCAGCTATCGCCGATCAGCACTGGCGACGTGCGCAACGTTGGCTGGTCGCAGTCGCTGACCACCAGCTCCAGTTGCGCCCGGCGTTCGGCCTGGGTGTGGTTGCGCCAGTCTTCGCCGTGGTGTTCCAGCAGGTCATAAGCGAGCACGGCGACCGGCGCGTCTTCGAGGATTTTCTTGCCCAGGGTCTTGCGGCCGATACGCTGTTGCAGCAGGGCGAAGGGTTGCACCGAGTCCTTCCACACCACGATTTCGCCGTCGATCACTGTGCCATCGGGCAGGCTGTTTTCCAGGTCATGAAGCTCCGGAAAGCGCTCGGTGACCAGTTCTTCGCCCCGAGACCAGACCCACAAGCGGCCTTCGCGCTTGACCAGTTGTGCGCGGATACCGTCCCACTTCCATTCCACTTGCCAGTCAGCAGGGGAGCCGAGCAAGGCATCGAACTGCTCCACCGGCTGGGCCAGGCCATGGGCCAGGAAAAACGGATAAGGCTGCCCGCCACGCTGGGCGTGTTCGTCGGACGATTCGGCGGCAATCAGCTTCAAGTAGCCTTCGGCCGTCGGACGGTTCGACAGGTCGGTGTAGCCCACCAGCCGCTGGGCCACGCGTTTGCTGTCCAGCCCGGCCATGGCGGCCAGGGCGCGGGTGACCAGCAACTTCGACACACCGACCCGGAAGCTGCCGGTGATCAGCTTGATGCAGAGCATCAGGCTCGGCTGATCCAGCTGTGCCCACAACGCGGGCAGGCGTTCTGCCAGTTCTTCTGGCGGCAGGCCACGCAAGGGCAGGAGTTTTTCTTCCAGCCACACGGCCAGACCATCGTCCGAGGTGTGGGGCGATTCCGGTAACAGCAGGGAAATGGTTTCCGCCAGGTCGCCTACCGACTGATAACTCTCTTCGAACAGCCACGGCTCAATGCTCGCGGCTTCGGTGGCCATGTCCCGCAGCAACCGGGTGGGCACCAGTTGTCGGGGCCGGCCGCCGGATAAAAAGTACACCGCCCACGCAGCATCTTCCGCGGGCGCCTGTAGGAAATAAGCCTGCAAGGCGGCGAGCTTGGCGTTGCTGGAGGTGGTGGCGTCGAGGTTGGCGTACAGCTCGGCGAAGGCTTTCATGACGTGGCCTCCTCTTCGTCATCGCCGTATTCGGTGGTGAATCCCTGGGCATCCAGGCCCTTTTCCCGCAGGTGCCTGACCAATACGCCCACAGAACCGTGGGTGACCATTACCCGCTCGGCACCGGTTTGCTCAATGGCCCATAACAGTCCGGGCCAATCGGCGTGGTCCGAGAGCACAAAGCCGCGATCCACCCCGCGCCGCCGCCGGGTGCCGCGCAGGCGCATCCAGCCGCTGGCGAAGGCGTCGCTGTAGTCGCCGAAGCGGCGCATCCAGGTGCTGCCACCGGCGGAGGGCGGGGCGATGATCAGGGCCTGGCGCAACAAAGGGTCGGACTTTTTGAAGTCGCCGGCGTAGAGGGTTTCAGGGATATAGATGCCAGCTTCGCGGTACACCCGGTTCAAGGGTTCAACCGCGCCATGGCTGAGGATCGGGCCGATGCTGGCGTCGATGCCGTGGAGAATCCGCTGGGCTTTGCCGAAGGAATAACAGAACAACACGCTGGCCTTGCCGGCGGCGATATTGGCCTGCCACCAGTCGTTGATCCCGGCAAAAATCTGCGCCTGGGGCTGCCAGCGGTAGATCGGCAGGCCGAAGGTCGATTCGGTGATAAACGTATGGCAGCGCACCGGTTCGAACGGCGCGCAGGTGCCGTCGGGCTCGACTTTATAGTCGCCGGAGGCGACCCAGACTTCACCCTGGTATTCCAGGCGCACCTGGGCGGAGCCGAGGACATGGCCGGCGGGGTGGAAACTCAAGGTGACGCCGTGGTGGCGCAGGCTTTCGCCGTAGGCCAGGGTTTGCAGGTTGATGTCCTGGCCGAGGCGCGAGCGCAGGATGCCTTCGCCGGGGGCGGCGGCCAGGTAGTGTTGGTTGCCGGTGCGGGCGTGGTCGCCGTGGGCGTGGGTGATGACCGAACGTTCCACCGGGCGCCAGGGGTCGATGTAGAAATCCCCGGCGGGGCAGTAGAGGCCTTCGGGCCGGGCGATAACAAGGTCCATGGGCGTGCCGTGGAGGTGGGCTTGTTAATTATGAGGCGGGGGCGGGTGGAGAAGTTCTATCGGAATGCATGCGATCAACTGTGGGAGCTGGCTTGCTCGCGAATGCGGTGTGTCAGTCAATAGATCTGGTGACTGATCCGCCGCTTTCGCGAGCAAGCCCGCTCCCACATTTTGATCCGGTTGAGTCAGGGAAACCGGGTTACTTGCCCGGCACCAGTGTCAACCGCGTCTTCCCGTACACCCCGTCAAAGTTCTGTGGCTGCATCGGGAAGCTCAGGTATTGCGCCTTCAGCCACGGGTCGATGCCATTGGCATAGTTCGGGCTGGCCGGGTTGCCGGATTGGCCGATGCCGCTTTGGCCCATCATCGGTTCCGCCAGGCCGAAGTCGACAATCATCCGCAGCGCCGGCACCTGGGTCGTGTCGAAACTCTGGCCCCAGCTATACGGTGCGCTGTTCAGGGTGTTGTGATCGCCGCCCGCGGGCAGTGGGCCGCGAATGGCCTGGCCGCTGGTGTTCTTCCAGGTGTAGCTGTGCAGTTTGCCCCACTGCCAGGCCTTGTGATCGGCGCCCAGCGCGCTGTCGCCTGCGGTGATCGCGGCGGCCAGGCTGCGGGCGAGGATCGCCGGCTTGTCGGTTTTCTGCCCGGTGCGGGCGTCATTCCAGAACGGGCTGTCTTCGCGCCCCAGCAGGTGGTCGGCCACCGCCGAGTACGACAGGTTGGCGTTACCGATAAAGGCTTTCCAGGTGGCGCTGTTTTCCGGACCGAGTTCGTCGAGGAAAATCTGCTTGGCGCTTTCCTGCAGGAACAACTCATAAATCGCCGCGTCGGCGGAGGTGGATGCCAGCCGACCGTCGAAGGCCATCAGGCGGCCCAGTGCTTCCCGCGCCTTGGCCTGGTCTGCCACCGGCAATCCATCGATCGCCTGTTTCAGCGGCTGGACCATGCCCGGCGCCTGGAACATGCTCTTGAGCTTGGCGGCAAACGTGGTGGTCTGGTCGTACTGCATGGCAATCATGCTGCGGCTGTCATGCTTGCTGCTGCCGGCCAGTTGCGCGATACGTTCGGCGCGTTCCGGCGCGGCCCACGAGTTGGACAGTTGCATGCCGTAGCCACGGGGAATGGTGCGCTGGTTGGCCGTGCCGATCCAACCCTGGGCCGGGTCCTGATCGTAGGGGTGCAGCATCGCGTCGGCGTAGCCATCCCAGTCGAAACGCCCGTCCCAGCCCGGCGATGGCACCAGGCCTTCGCCTTCACGGCGGTTGGGGAACCGCCCGGTCACTTGCCAGCCAATGCTGCTGGCGTCGGCGAAGACCATGTTCAAGGCAATTGCGCGAATTTCCCGGGTGGCGTCAGACGCTTTACCGGCGGTTTGCGCACGGGACAGGTCGAAGAACGCGTCCAGGCTCTTGTCGTCCTTGAAATCGGCGGTTTGCAACGCCAGGCCGTAGCCGCTGGTCAGCGACTGGGCACTGTTGAGCAGCGGCCCGTGGCGGGTTTCGTACACCGCTTCGCGAATCGGCCGCTGGCCCTTGGCGAAGTAGGTTTCATTGCGCACGATGGCGGGCAGCCATTTGCCGTTGTTTTCGTAGTACAGCGCGTTGCCCTGGCGCTTGACCTTCTCCAGGAATACGTCCTGGGTGTCACCCGAGACCTGGCTCATGCTCCAGGCCACCTTGCCGTTGAAGCCGGAAAGCAGGGTTGGCAAACCGGCGATGGACACACCGGCGGCCTGGTATTTCGGCGAGCGGATCTGCACGTAGTTCCACAGCGACGGGGCCTGCATCGAGGTCGACAGGTCATTGGCCAGCAGGCTCTTGTTACTGCGGCTGCGCTGCGGGCCGATCGCCCAGTTGCTGGAGCTGGACGTGCCCAGGGTGTTGAGGGTGCCGAGGTGTTCGCTGAGGCTGGTCAGCGCAGCGAGGCCCGGGATCTGGCCCAGGTTGATGCCCTTGAGCTTGTCGGACTCGGCCACTGGCAGCGGTTCATCCGGGTAGCTCGGGGTCAGCCAGGCGAGTTTGTCGGCACCGACTTTTTGCGCGAGCACCAATGACGACAGCTCTTCCTGCAAGTTGGTCGACTCGCTGAAATTCAGCAGGCAGAACAGCAGCGCCGAATCTTCCGGCTTCCAGTATTCAGGCTTGTAGCCAGTCTGGGCCAGGTCTGGCGGCAGCTTGTCGCGGTAGCGGAACAGGTAGGCGTTGACCCCGCGCGCATACACTTCAAAGAAGCGCTTGAGGCGTGGCGACGAGGCGTTATACAGCTCGCCGGCGCTTTTGCGCAGGTTGACCGCCCGCATGAAACGGTCGACATCCAGCACATCCGGCCCGGACATTTCCGCCAGGCGGCCCTGGGCCAGCAGGCGCAGGGTGACCATCTGGGTGATGCGGTCGCTGGCGTGCACGTAGCCCAGGGTGAACAGCGCATCGTGGAAGGTGCTGCTTTCAATCAGCGGGATGCCCTGGCTGTTGCGGCGCACCGAAACGTTCTGCGCCAGGCCCTTGATCGGCTGTACGCCGGAAACCGGAGGCAGGGTGTCTTGGGTGCTCTGTAACTGGCAACCGGCCAGGCCCAAGGCACTGGCAATTGCCGCGGCAACGCCGAACCGGGGAAGAAAATGTGAGAGGGCTGGCGAGGCCATGGCAAAGCTCCTGCGGGGGGTAGCGTCAGTAAAGGCGCTACGTTAGTGAGCGCGGCGAAACGACGCAAGCGGGAGGCGATGCTTATTTCAGGATTTGCGTAAGGTTTCCAGTCGGGCACAAATCAGTGTGGGAGCGGGCTTGCTCGCGAAGGCGGTGTATCAGCTAAAAGAGTTGTGGCTGATCCACCGCATTCGCGAGCAAGCCCGCTCCCACATTTTGATCCCGTTGACCTTCAGGATTTTGGCGGATTGACCTTCTGCACCAGCTCATAGGCACGCACCGTCGCCGGGCGTTGCTTGATGTGGTTGAACCAGCGTTCTACATGTGGGAAGTCTTCCAGCTTCTGGCTCTGCCACTTGTGGGAAACGATCCACGGGTAGATCGCCATGTCGGCAATGCTGTATTCCTCGCCGGCCACGAACGTGCGGTCGGCCAGGCGCCGGTCCAGCACGCCATACAGGCGGGCGGTCTCATCCACATAGCGTTTGATCGCGTAGGGAATCTTTTCCGGGGCGAACTGGCTGAAGTGGTGATTCTGGCCGGCCATCGGCCCCAGGCCACCCATTTGCCAGAACAGCCATTGCAGCGCTTCCTGACGACCACGCAGGTCCTGGGGAATGAACTTGCCGGTTTTTTCCGCGAGGTACAGCAGGATCGCACCGGATTCGAACAGGGAAATCGGCGCGCCGCCGTCGGTCGGGTTCTGATCGACGATGGCCGGGATGCGGTTATTGGGGGCGATCTTCAGGAAGTCGGGCTTGAACTGATCGCCCTGGCCGATGTTGATCGGGTGTACCTCGTAAGGCAGGCCGGCTTCTTCCAGGAACAACGACACTTTGTGACCGTTGGGGGTGGTCCAGTAATACAGGTCGATCATGAAGCTCTCCAAGGGTGGTGATGCTTGAGCGAATGCCTGTAGGTATAGGTGATGTTAGGGTGACGAAAATTCAATGAAACATTTGGGTCTATCGATATGGAAATTCGTGCGGGCGCAGCGTTGATTCTGATTGACCAGCAAAAAGGCATTCACCATCCCAGGCTGGGACGGCGCAATAATCCGCACGCCGAGGAGCGCATGCAGGCGTTGCTGGCGCATTGGCGGCGCGAAGGCTGGCCGGTGATTCATGTGCAGCATCTGTCCCATTTGCCGGAATCGGTGTTCTGGCCGCAGCAGTCGGGGGTGGAGTTTCAGGACGCGTTTATTCCGCAGGCGGGTGAGCAGTTGATCCAGAAACGGGTGCCGGACGCATTTTGTGGGACGGGGCTGGAAGCGAGGTTGCGTGAGGCCGGGCTTCGGCAAGTGGTGCTGGTGGGCGTGGCCACCCATAACTCGGTGGAGGCCACGGCCCGCAGTGCCGGCAACCTGGGGTTTGAGACGTGGGTTATCGAAGATGCCTGCTACACCTTCGACAAGGCGGACTTTTTCGGGCAGATGCATTCGGCGCAGGCGGTACATGCCATGTCGTTGGGCAACCTGCACGGCGAGTACGCCACAGTGATTTCCTCCAAACAGTTGCTGGAGTGACCGTTGTGGCGAGGGAGCTTGCTCCCGCTGGACCAGGCTGGAGCTCCAGTGCGAAGCGCTCCCGAGTGCCTCACCTCAGTCCGCCTGAAGACGCGCGTGCACAGATTTTGGGGCTGCTACGCAGCCCAACGGGAGCAAGCTCCCTCGCCACAGAGGATCTAAGCCACCGTGCCGTCCACCAACACCTGCAACGTTTGTTGTGAGCATCGCTCGATGCGTACCCGCACACCATAGACTTCGGCAAACAGCGCCGTATCCAGCACGTCATCCGCCGCGCCACTGGCGTACAGCCGGCCCTGGCGCAGCACCGCGATATGGTCGGCATAGCGCGCCGCGAGGTTGATGTCGTGCAGCACCACCACGGCGATCAGGTTGTGTTCCCGCACCAGGTCGCGCACGCAATCCATGACCTTCAACTGGTAGTTCAAGTCCAGCGCACTGGTGGGTTCATCCAGCAGCATTACCTGTGGCCGACGCGCAATCAGTTGCGCCAGGCTGACCAGTTGCCGCTGGCCGCCGGATAACGTGCTCAATAGCTGATCCGCCAGATGAGCGATGCCAATCCTTTGCAACGCATCAAAGGCCTCGCGCATGCACGCGTCGCTTGAAAGCGCAATGCCCTCGACGTTCGCCACCCGCAGCGCCGCGATCACGCTTTCCATCACACTCAGGCTCAAGCCCGGCGGAAGGTTTTGCGGCATATAGGTCACACGCCGGGCGCGGTCACCGACGGACATTTTCGTCAGGTCCAGGTCACCCAATCTGACAACGCCCTGCATCTTTTCCAGCCCCGCCACCGCCCGCAGCAACGTCGACTTGCCCGCACCGTTCGGCCCGATCAACGCGGTCAGGCTGCCGTGGGCCAAGGTTGGCAAACTCAGGTCATGCACAATCTGGCGCCGGCCATAGCTGACCTGGGCGTTCTGAATCGACAGCCCGCTGCTCATAACTGCCTCCCGCGCTTGAACACCAGCAACACGAAAATCGGCACGCCCACCAGCGCGGTGACGATACCCACGGGTACGATCACCCCGGGCATGATCAGCTTGCTGGCGATGGATGACAGCGACAACAGTAACGCGCCGACAAGCGCGCTGGCCGGCAGCAGGAAGCGCTGGTCTTCACCCACCAGAATCCGCGCGATGTGCGGACCCACCAGGCCGATAAATCCGATGGTTCCCACAAACGCCACGGCGGTGGCCGACAGCAGGCTGATACGCAACAACGAGAAAAACCGCAGGCGCTTCACATCGACACCGAAGCTTTGCGCGCGGTCTTCGCCCATGCGCAACAGGGTCAGGCGTGGCGCGGCCGCGAAGGAAAAGGGCATGACCACGGCGACCACCAACGCGAGGATGCCGAGCTTGTCCCAGTTGGCCCGGGTCACGCTGCCCAGGGTCCAGAACACCAGTTGTTGCAGCACATCTTCGGTGGCGACCAGTTGCAACAGGGCGACCACCGCGTTGCAACTGAACACCAGGGCAATCCCGAACAGCACCAGGCTTTCCACCCCGGCACCGCGCAGGCGCGACATGGCTTGCAGCAAAAAGACCGAGGCGGCGGCAAACACAAAGGCCGAAATGGAAATCGCCGTATTGGCCGACACCCACAGCGTCGTCACCGGAAACACAATCACCAGGGACGCGCCCAACGCCGCCGCCGAGGAAACCCCCAGGGTGAATGGACTGGCGAGCGGGTTGTTAAGGATCGCCTGCATCTCGGCGCCCGCCAGCGACAGCGCGCAACCGACCAACACCGCCATCAAGGCGTAGGGCAGGCGCACGTTCCAGATGATCACCTGGTCGGTGGCGCTCAGGTGGGCCGGGTGCAGTAAGCCATCGAGCAGGGCGCCAAGGCCCATGCCCGACGGGCCGCTGGCCAGGTCCACGAGGATCGCGCACATCAGCGCGCCACCCAGCAGGGCCAGCAGCCAGAAGCGGCGGGCCAGCAGGCGGCGATAGCCTTGGCTGGCGGTGGCGAGGTCGAGGGTTTGAGTGGTCATTGGATTCGCAGCCTTGAAAACGACGAAAATCCCTGCCGGTACACGGTCAGTGTGGGAGCTGGCTTGCCTGCGATGGCGRYGGTGAATCCAACAYCGCTATCGCAGGCAAGCCAGCTCCCACAGGAACCGTGTCCAGGCAGGGAATGGGTTGTGAGCCTTAGTTACTTGGGTTTGCCATCAATCCAGTAAGCACCCTGCAGCGGCATGCCGAGGAACTGTTGGTTCATCGCTCCCATGGTCGCCTTGGGATCCAGCTTGGCGAACAATTCCGGATGCACCCACTTGGCCAGCGCTTCAATCGCCAGCAGGTTGTACGGCGAGTTGTAGAAGTCATGCCACAGACCGTGGGAATTGCCCTCACGAATCGCCCGAAGGTTCACAAACTCAGGGCGGGCCAGCACGGTATCAAACGCGGCACGCGCGTCTTCGTTGCTCACGCCAGCCCCCAGAATCAACCCGGGCTTGTGATTGCCGGTGGCCACATACACATCCGGGTCAGCTTTCAGCGCGTACTCGACACTGATATCTCCCAGCGCCCCCGGCACCACGTCGGCGGCGATGTTGCGCCCGCCCACCAGCTTGATCACTTCACCCATGCCGCTCTTGCCAGTGGTGTGCCCCGGTGCCTGCCAGGCGCCGGCCAGCAATTCCAGGAACACGCTCGGGCGCGGCCCGGCCGGCAAGGTGGCGACGGCGTCGGTGATCACCTTGATGTGCTGGTCATAAAAGTCGAGGAACGCCTTGGCCTGGGTTTCCCGGCCCAGGGCCTGGCCCAGGGCGGTCATGCTGGCGTGGGTGCCTTGCACCGGGTTGATGCGGAAGTCGACGAACAACACTGCAATGCCCGCCTTGGCCAACACGTCCGCCACCGGGCTGTGTTCAGTCGGGCCATGGCCGGAAATGCTGAACACCGCCAGGTCCGGTTTCAGCGAAAGAATTTCCTCGGCGCTGACGCTTTGCTCCGACGCCTGGCCAATCAGCGGAATGTCTTTTACCGTCGGAAATTTCGCCACGTAGGCGTTATAGGTGTGGGCGTCCAACAGTTTCAAGTCATTCTGCCAGCCGACAATCCGTTGGAATGGCGCGTCCTTGTCCAGCAAGGCAAAGGCCGAAATCAGCCGGCCTTCGCCGAGCACCACGCGCTGCACGTGGTCTGGCACCTCGACCTTGCGGCCCAGCACGTCGGTGACTTCATGGGCGGCGGCGGTTTCGGCGTGGCCGAGGATCAGCACGGCAAACAGCGCGCCCAGCTTGAGGAAGTTGCGGGGTTTCAGCATGGCGAGAACTCCAGGTGAAGGCGGCGCATCAGACATCGCTCCAGCGCCGCAAAAGGTTGTGATAGGCGCCGCTCAGTTGCAGCAGCGCGTGGTCGTCGGCGTGTTGCGCGGTGAGGCGTTGAATCGCCACGTCCATGTCCAGCAGCAGTTGGCGCTGGCTGTCTTCGCGCACCAGGCTTTCGACCCAGAAGAAACTGGCGATGCGCTCGCCGCGGGTGACCGGGTTGATCTTGTGCAAACTGCTGCCGGGATAAATCAGCAGGTGCCCGGCGGGCAGCTTCACCGCGTGCTCGCCGAAGGTGTCGCGGATCACCAGTTCGCCGCCGTCGTAGCTGGCCGGATCAGCCAGGAACAAGGTGGCGGAGATGTCGGTGCGCACCCGTTCGCGCACACCCTTGAGGCCGCGAATCGCATTGTCGATATGCCAGTCGAAGGCTTCGCCGCCGCTGTAGCGGTTGAACAGCGGCGGGTAGATTTTCTTCGGCAGGGCGGCGGACATGAACAGCGCGTTATCCGACAGCCGCGACAGAATC
Source organism: Pseudomonas sp. Colony2 (assembly GCF_019382755.1). Lineage (NCBI taxonomy): Bacteria > Pseudomonadati > Pseudomonadota > Gammaproteobacteria > Pseudomonadales > Pseudomonadaceae > Pseudomonas > Pseudomonas sp. Colony2. The sequence goes on from NZ_CP080030.1 coordinate 1,406,560, forward strand.
TGCTCACCCAGGCGAATCGCTACCGGCGCGTCTTCCGACAGCTGCCGGTTGTTTTTCGCCATGGCCGAGCGTTGCCCGGCAGTGACCTTGCCGTCGACCCACGGTTGATCGAGCAGGGTGGCGACGGCCACCGCGACTTCTTCGGCACTCAACAGGCCGGGGATTTCGATCAGCACGGCTTAAAACTCATAGTCGACACTGGCGGTGAGCGTGCGCCCGGCGCCCGGAATGCCGTAGAGCTGGAAGCCGTCCAGGGACGCGCCGATCTGGCTGTAGTAGAACTTGTTAAACACGTTGTTCAGGTTGAGGTTGACCGTGGTTTGCCTGGTCACTTTGTATTGCGCAGCCACGTTGTTGAGCCAGTAGCCGGGGGCCTTTTCGTGGTCACGGGTGTAGATCGCGTACACGCCGGACGGGCCGGTGGCGTAGCTGCTGTTGTTGTTCAGGCCGCCGACGTATTTGTTGTCGCTGTAGCGGCGGCGTCCTACGTATTGCGCGCCGTAACTCAGGCTCAGGTTGTCGGTGACGGCGTAGGTGGTCCACAGGTTGGCGGTCAGGTCGGGAACGTTCTTGGCTTCCTCGCCTTTGTTGGCCCCTTTGGTCTGGGTGCTTTTCAGCGCGGAGAACCCGCTGTACACCGTCCAGCGCGGGCTGATATTGCCTTGCAGGCCCAGTTCCACACCGTCTACGCGCTTGGCGGGGAGGGCGCGTACCGGAGCGCTTTCGCCGTCCTGGTATTCCCAGGAGTTGTCCAGTTCTGTGCGGAAGATCGCGGCGGTGACGTTCAGCAGGTCGTGGGCAATGTCCCACTTGGTGCCGATCTCGTAGGTCTTCGACTTGGCCGGGGTGTAGTTGCTGGTGCTCGCGGCGCCGTAGATCTGGTTGTTGGTCGACGCGCCCAGGGCTGACGGTTGTGCCGCTTCGCTGTAGGACACGTAGATGCTGCCGTTAGGCAACGGCTTGTACACCGCGCCGACCCGGCCGCTCACGGCACCGTCGGTGCTGTCGATGGACGCTTGGCCACGCTGGGTGGTTTTGGCCTGCCAGTTGTCGTAGCGCAGGGAGCCGAGCACTTGCCACTGTTCATTCAGGGTGATGGTGTCACCCAGGTAGATGCCGGCGTTGTCGATCACTGAGCGTGGCTGGCCTTCACCCTTGGTCACTTCGGTGCTGGCGAAGCTGTGGTTCGGGTCGTTCATGTCGAAGAACAGGTCGCCGGCCGGCACTTCGGCGTTGCGTTTCAGGCCGCCGTAGGTCTCGTGATAGAACTCAAGCCCGCTGACCACTGCGTGTTCCAGCCCGCCGGTATTGAGCTTGAAGGCGAAGTCGGTCTGGTTGTCGAGGATGGTGTAGCGCGTCGACTGGCCGAAGTCGCTCCCTCGCAAAATACCGTAGGCGGTGTTACCGCTGTTGGCGTATCCCGGGTACGCATTTACCGTGCTGCCGGGCACTTGGCTGATCGGTCCTACGCCGGTGTAGCCCAAGGTCGCACAGCGCGTGCCGGTGCAGGTTTTTTGGCCATTGCCGTTGGCGGCGAAGAAGCGCGCGGGCGAGAGCACCGCGAAGTTGTCGGTACGCTCCCACTTGGTCTGGTTCTTCAGGGTCGCTTCGTTCCAGTCGAAATCATGCTCGAAGCGGGTGGTCAGCGAAGTGGTTTTGGTCTGCTGGGTGTACAGGTGCGAGTCGCCATACCAGTTGGAGCGCTTGACTCCCGGCATGCGGTCGCCGTCGGTGCCGCGCTGGATCGGCACACCGCCGTCCGGCGTGTTGTCGTCCTTCTGGTAGAAGGTGTCGATAAACAGGCGGGTGTCGGTGCCCAGGCCGAAGCCGAGGGAGGTCGCGATGCCCCAGCGGTCGTAGTCCACGTCGTCACGCTCGGCCACCTGGTTGTAGTGCTTCATCAGGTTGATGCGCAGGGCGGTGGTGTCATTCAGTTGTTGGTTGAAATCGCCGGTGAGGCGGCGGTAGCTGTCGGTGCCGATGCCGGCCGAGAGTTTGTTGGCATCCCCCAGATGCGCCTCTTTACTCACCAGGTTGACGCTGCCGCCTACCGCGGAAACGCCGGATTCGATCGAGCCGGTGCCCTTGAACACTTCTGCCTGTTGCAGGTTGAAGGTGTCGGTGCGGGTCGATTGGCCAGCATCGCGCACACCGTCGACGGTCAGGCTCTGCTCCGAGGAAAACCCGCGAATCGAAAACAGGTCGCCCCAGCCCAGGTTGCCTTCGCCGGACATGAAGGTGATGCCCGGCACGTTGCGCAACACTTCCTGCAAGGTCTGCGCGTTTTGCTCCTTGAGCACTTGCTGCGGGACGATGGTTACGCTTTGCGGGGCATCAAGCAGCGGCTGGCTGATTTTTGCCGAGGTCACCCGGTCGACTTTAAAGGCGGAAGTGGCTTCACCGTCGATCTTGATTTCCGGCAGGCTCAGCACTGAATCATTCGACGCCGCCACCGGCGCATCGGCCCAGGCGGTGGGAGAAACGCTGCCGGCGGCAAGCAGGCCGAACATCGGCGCAAGGGTAGATTGCAGCGACAGGGCGCGCGGGGTAGGCAATGGCATTCGGAGTGACCTAGGCTAAATTACAATTAATCTCATTTAGATTCGGTAGTCTAAAGACCGATACCGGCCGCCATGCCGTGGCTTTGTAATGTGGATGCGTGATTACCGCTTCCCACAACATTCCATTACATTTGCGCGTACTCCTGGCTGAAGTTTCGGCTATCTCCTGCCTTTTGAGTTTCGGACGAATTGCCCCATGGCCAAGCAAGACCACCTGCTGATCGTTGATGACGACCCGCAAATCCGCCAATTGCTGTGCGACTACCTGAGTGACGCCGGCTTCCAGGTGTCCACCGCCGGCGACGGCAAGGAAATGCGCCGCCGCCTGGCGCTGAATGTCATCGACCTGATCGTCCTCGACCTGATGTTGCCCGGCGAAGACGGCCTGAGTTTGTGCCGCGAATTGCGCGTCAGCTCCAACACGCCGGTGATCATGCTCACCGCCAAGGGCACGCTGATCGACCGGATCGTCGGCCTGGAAATCGGCGCCGACGATTACCTGCCCAAGCCGTTCGACCCGCGGGAGTTGCTGGTGCGGATCAAGGTGGTGCTGCGCCGGGTGCAGAGTTTTCCGGACCGGGCGCGGCTCGATGAAGCACCGAGCATCAGCTTTGCCGGCTGGCAGCTGGACACCCGGGCCCGCCAATTGCTTTCGCCGGAAGGCGTGGTGGTCAGCCTCGGCAACTCCGATTACCGGGTGTTGCGCCTGTTGTTGCAGCATCCCAACCGGCCGCTGAGCCGCGACTTTTTGCTCAACCACGTGTTCGACAAAGACAGCACGCCGTTCGACCGCTCGATTGATGTGTGCGTCAGCCGACTGCGCTCGCAGTTGCCGGCCGGGTTGATCAAGACCGTGCGCAACGAGGGTTACATGCTCACCGCCGACGACGTGGCGCTGCAATCGTGAAACTGCTGCCGCGTTCGCTGTTCGGCCGGCTGGTGCTGATCCTGGTCAGCGGCATGCTCGCGGCCCAGGCCCTGACCAGCAGCATCTGGTACGACATGCGCCACGGCCAGGTGCTGGAAATCCCCAGCCGGCTGATCGCCACGCGGCTGGCGGACGTGGTGCGGCTGGTACACAGCGATCCGGCGCAGGCGGATGTGCTGATCAAGCTGCTCGATACGCCGCGCTTTCGCCTGACCCTGAGTGACCAGGCCAGTGATGTGACAAGCAGCATCAGCGACAGCGACCAGGCCACCGAGCGCTTGCTGAATAAAGTGCTCTCGGAGAAAACCGGCTACACCCAGAACCTGCATCTGTTGAGCCTCAAGCTGCTGGATGCCGAGGGCCAGCATGCCGGGCTGTCGACTCTGCTCAGCTCCAGGCCTGTGGTGGGGCAATTCCTGATTGACCTGCGTTTGCCGGACGGGCGCTGGCTGCAGGTGCAGGCCACCGAAGAACAAGGCTGGACCAGTACTTCGCCGATGGACTTGCTGTTCGATTACGTGATGCGCATTTATCTGCTGCGGGTATTGGTGCTGGTGATCATTGCCCTGGTGGCGGTGCGCCTGGCCATTCGCCCGCTCAACGCCCTGGCCAAGGCTGCCGAAGCCTTGGGCCGGGACATCCAGCGGCCACCGCTGGCCCTCGATGGGCCCACCGAAGTGCGCCGTGCCGCCCAGGCGTTCAACGCCATGCAGCAGCGGCTGATCGCCAACATCGCCGAGCGGACGCGCTTCCTGGCGGCGATTTCCCACGACCTGCGCTCGCCCATTACGCGCCTGCGGTTACGTACGGAAATGCTCGACGACAACCGCACCAAGGAACGTTTTCGCAGTGACCTGGAAGAAATGGAGCACATGGTTTCCAGCACCCTGGACTTCGTCAGCAGCGGCGAAATCAACGAGAAGCGCCAGAACATCGACATCAACGCCTTGCTGCAAAGCTTGCAGGCGGACCTGCAGGACGTGGGCGAGACGGTGACGATAGAAGGGCGGGCCAAACAGCCATTGCCGGGGTATGCCCGCAGTCTCAAGCGTTGTGTGCAGAACCTGCTGGAGAACGCGGTGCGTTATGGCTCCGAGGTGGTGGTGCGGGTAGAGGACAAGGCGGACAGCTTGAAGATTGTCATCAGCGACCGTGGGCCGGGGATTCCCCAGGAACAACTGGAACAGGTGATGGAGCCGTTTTACCGGGTGGAAGGCTCACGCAATGTGGAAACCGGTGGTTACGGGCTGGGGCTGAGTATCGCGCATACGATCGCCAGTGCCCATGACGGGCGGTTGGGCTTGAGCAATCGGGAGGGTGGGGGATTGGAGGTGGTGTTGGAGTTTCAGCGCAAATCCTGGCCTTGAAATGCAGGCTAAATGTGGGAGCGGGCTTGCTCGCGAAAGCGGTGTATCAGTAACAGAGAGGTTGACTGACACTGCGCTTTCGCGAGCAAGCCCGCTCCCACATTTGGATGTGCAGTGTTTCGAGAATCGGGTTTCTTAACTCAAGCCCCGTGGCACTTCTTGAATTTCTTCTCGCTGCCGCACGGGCAAGGATCGTTACGACCCACGTCCTTCAACGTATTGCGCACCGGCTCCTGGTGAGCGTGGCCGCAGTTCGGGCCGTGGACATGGCCGTGGTCGTGATCATGATGATCGTGATCGTGGTTGCAGTCGGGACCATGGACATGGGGTTGCTGAGTCATCGATGTCGCTCCGGAATAAAATCGCCGGGGATTATCTCGCCATTGCGCAACACCTGCACGTCGTTCCCGATAAATAAACCGGTTTTCAACTCGCCTTCAAGACGATAGGGCACGGGATCGCGCGGATTTTTCAGCATGTCGACCACATCGCGGATCTGCGGCCACAGGTTGGTGCGCACCGATACCCGGAAAAAAGCGTGGCTGTGGGGTGGCACGGTCAGCCATTCGTTGGACTCGCCTTCGGTCAGCACCATCGTGCCGAGGCTGACCTTGTAAACCAGGCCGCGTACGGTCAGGTCGTTGTCGTCACGGTTATCCACGCGGAAATACAGCTTGAACTTCTGCTCCAGCAACTTGACCCGCACGGGGTCGACCTTGACCAGACGCACCTCGGGGGCGGGCGTATCGTCGGCGAACCACGACGCGCAGCCGGAGAGCCCCAGCATCAATGCCAGCAGAAGGCTGTAAGTCCTGAATACCCGCGCCTGAGAAACCATGCCGTTACTCCGTGTGAAGAGTCAGCATAGCAAGCGAGAGCCTGTCGGGTATCAATGAATGTCAGAGGTAGCCGGAACAGCACTTCTTGAATTTCTGCCCGCTGCCACACACGCAGGCGTCATTACGCCCGGCCTTCACGTCCACTGTCGGGTCGATAAAGTACCAGTGCTCATTGTTCTGTACGAAAGATGAGCGCTCGCGGTGGCTGTGTTCGCCGGTGCTGTCATGCCAGCGAGCGGTAAAGGTCACGAAGGCGTGTTCCGGCTGGCCGCCGAACACCTCGGAGCTTTCCACTGAAAGGCCCAGCCAGGTGCTTTGGGCGCTCCAGGCGCCGATGGCGGCCGTGTCCAGCCCGGCTTGCTGCGCAGGCAGGGTGGTTGCCACCAGGTAGTCCACCAGTCCCAACACGTAGGCGCTGTAGCGCGAACGCATCAGCGCTTCGGCGCAGGGGGCCGGGTGGCCGGCGTGATAATGACCGCAGCAGGCATCCAGCAGGTTGCCACTGCCGCAGGGGCAAATGGATGTACTCATTGGGTTACCACCAATACTTTCCAAAGTTTTGCGGGTTGGCCCAGAAGCGGGCGTTCAGCCAATCCGGCACCTGTTTATAGTCAAGCAGATCATAGGTAAACAGCGTCAAAACCTGACCGTCGCGCTGGAAGCGTTCGCTGGCTTGCAGGGCCAGGGAGAAGAAGTCGGTGTCTTTCCAGTGGCAGGCCTCCAGGTCCACCAGCACCGCAATGCGACTGGCATTGAGGTTGCGGATGCCCCCCAGCAGGGTCAGGCCCGCAGGTTTTGACAGGTGTTCCAGGCAATCGACCACCAGCGCCAGGTCAAAACGCTGGGCCGCGAGGTCGGTGGGCAAGGGGCCGGGCTCGGCGAAGGACACCACGGTATCCGGGTGTGCTTCCTTAAAGGCGTCCAGCGCCGGGAACTGGCTGGCGCCCAATAACAACAGGCGTTTGGGCGCGTGAAGATCAAGCAGCGCAGCGAGCGCTTGCTGGGGTGTACGGGAAGAAATACCGGCAGTCATCGAAGATCCTCACATCAGGACCGTAGAGACTAGCCTGCCTGAGCGTGCGGGCCTAGAGCGGGCGGCGAGAATAAACCGCTCGGCCCAATGAATACTGGGGTGTGACACGCTGGCGCAGATGAAAAGAGCCGTCTTTACTCCACTCGTCGGCCCCCGCCGATCCCCTCAGGAGAAAGTCAGATGAGCATCATGCGGACAGCTCTACCCTTGGTTCTGCTAACCGGAGTATTGACAGGTTGCGCAGGCTTGCAAAAAACCGACTGGCCCACCTGTGCCGCCGTCGGCGGTGTGACCGGTGCTGCCATTGGTGCGACCCAAAGCTCGTCCTATGCAGGCTACGGCGCACTGCTGATTGGCGGCATGGCTGGCGCCTATTGCTGGGTGCATGGCGACGGTGACGAGGACGGCGATGGCGTACCGGACAGCCGCGACAAGTGCCCTGGCACGCCAAAAGGCGTGCAGGTCGACGCCAATGGCTGCCCTCCGGTGCCGGTAGCGGTGGTTCAAGAGGAAGTGGTGGTGGTCAAGGAAGAAACCATCGTGATTCGTGACGTGCACTTCGAGTTCGACTCCGCGAAGCTCACGGCTGCCGACAAAACCAAGCTCGACGTGATTGCCACCCGCCTGAAAAAAGAGGCCCCGAGTGCGCAGCTGCGCGTCAGCGGGCATACCGACAGTGTCGGTAAAGATGCCTACAACCAGAAACTCTCTGAACGACGCGCTCATTCGGTGACCGACTACCTGGTCAGTTCCGGCATCCCGCGCAGCAGTTTTGTCTCCGTGACCGGCGCCGGCGAAAGCCACCCCGTAGCCGATAACAAAACCGCTGATGGCCGCGCGCTGAACCGCCGCGTGGAAATTCAGATCAACCGCTGACCCCGCCTCAAGGCCCCTGTGGAATCCCCAGGGGCCCCTTCATCAATTTTTTAATCCTTCACTGGCACAACGCCTGTAGAAGTCGTTACTGTGCGCCCAAAGAATAATGTGCAAGGGGAGCGTGCGGGATGAAGGTGTTTTGGGGGCTGGGTAAATTATTGACGTTGCTGTTCTGGGGCGTGGTGGTGGTCAACCTGATCACACCGCTGATCAACCCGTTCCACCTGTTGGTCAACCTGGCCGGCAGCCTGTTGTTGCTGACCCATGTTCTGGAACTGCTGTTGTTCAACGGCAGTGTGAAAACCCGTGCCCATCCCTGGCGTGACCGCTTGCAGATCCTGCTGGTGGGTATGTTCCATGTGCAGAGCTTTTCGACGCCGACACCGACTAATGATGTAAACAAGGAGGCCAATCATGCGTAAGGTTTTTCTGTTGGCCCTGCTGGTCAGCCCCATTGCCCTGGCCCAGAGCGTCAGCGTCGAGACCAACTCGTTGATGCGCCTGCCCAACAGCAGTGGTGTGTTGCAACTGGAGCGACTGGACGTGGCGGATTACGGCACCTTGCTGATTCCCGCCAATATCACCCAGGTGACCGTGGATGAACTGCACCTGGGCCGCGACGCGCGAATCGCCATCGTGCCTGGTAGCACCACGTTGCAACTGCAGGTGCGTCAGGCGCAGCTGGAGCAGGGCAGCCAGATCACCTCACGCGGCGCTCCCGGTACCCATGAGCGCCCGGCCAAGGCGGGGCGTGACCTGGTGTTGCGGATTAACTCGCTGACGGCCGATGAGCTGTCGGTGGATGCCCGCGGTGGCGCGGGTGCCCAGGGTTATGCCGGGCTGGATGGTGCCAACGGCGAAGACCCTGGCTGCACCTGGGGTTCGGCCGGGCGCGGTGCCAATGGCGACAACGGCGGCGACGGGCTGCCGGGCGCGGCGGGCGCGCAGGTCCGTGTGGAATTGCCGCAGGACTTCCCGGGCGAGAAAATCAAGGTCTGGGTGGACGGCGGAGCCGGTGGTTTGGCGGGCACGGCGGGCAAGCCGGGTAAAGGCGGGCAGTCCAAGGGTTGCCTGGTGTACCGCGCGGATGGCGGCGAGAAAGGCCGGGCCGGGTTGGAAGGGCAGCCGGGGCCAGCGGGGCCTGCGGGTGCTGTGACCATTCAGAGGCTCTGAGGCGACTGGCCTGACGCTTTCGCGAGCAAGCCCGCTCCCACATTTGAAATGCATTCCAAATGTGGGAGCGGGCTTGCTCGCGAAAGCGGTCTACTAGGCTCCTCAGAACATCGGCCGTGCCGAAGCAATCGCCACCAGCACCAACCCCACAATCAAGTTGATCCCCACCAATTTACGAATCTGCCCCAACGCCGCCGCCCCGGCCGGCCAATCCTCAGCCGCCACCGCCGTACGCAGCTCCGGCAACTTCAGCGCCTGAATCCGGATAAACAGCGCCGTCATCACCACATACAACCCCATCATGACCTGTACATAACGCGGCGCGGTCTCAAACCCGCTGAAGCGCAGTTGCAGCAGGCCGACACCGCTGATCGGCAACACCAGCACCGCCACCCAGACCCACACGAAAAAACGTTGAAACACATTTACCCAGAGTTTCAGCCGGGCCGGCCCGTCCAGCGCAGCCATGGCGGCGGGGCGCAGGATCATCCAGGCGAAAAACATACCGCCGACCCAGATCAGGGCGGCCAGTACATGCAGGGTGTAAGCGAAGCTAAAGACGGTCATTGGGGTACTCCGTTCTGCGCGGGATTAATTAGCGGGGTATGATAGCGGCCGATCCGAACCACTGAAAATTTATCCAGCGTTTTTTGCGCCCGACTATCCATGATCAGCACTGAACTCAAAACCACGATCCAGGGCGCCTACTCGCGTTTTCTCGAAGCCAAGAGCTTGAAACCGCGGTACGGCCAGCGCCTGATGATCGCCGAAGTCGCCAAGGTCCTCGGGGATATCGATACCGACGACGAAGGTCGGCGCAGTGGCGACCCCGCCGTGGTGGCCGTCGAGGCCGGCACCGGTACCGGTAAAACCGTGGCCTACAGCCTGGCGGCGATCCCCACCGCCAAGGCCGCCGGCAAGCGCCTGGTGATTGCCACCGCCACCGTCGCCCTGCAAGAGCAGATTGTCTACAAAGACCTGCCCGACCTGATGCGCAACAGCGGCCTGAATTTCACCTTCGCTCTGGCCAAGGGCCGTGGGCGCTATATGTGCCTGTCCAAGCTCGACGTGCTGTTGCAGGAAGGCCACGCGCAAACCGCCACTGCCTCGCTGTTCGAAGAAGAAGGCTTCAAGATCGAAGTCGATGAGGTCAGTCAGAAGCTGTTTACCAGCATGATCGAGAAACTGGCGGGCAATAAATGGGACGGCGACCGCGACAGCTGGCCCAATGCCCTGGAAGACGCCGACTGGGCACGGCTGACCACCGATCACAGCCAGTGCACCAACCGTCATTGCCCCAACTTCGGCCAGTGCGCCTTCTACAAGGCCCGGGAAGGCATGGGCAAGGTAGACGTTATTGTCACCAACCATGACATGGTCCTCGCCGACCTGGCCCTGGGGGGCGGCGCCGTGTTGCCCGACCCGCGCGACACACTCTACGTGTTCGACGAAGGCCATCACCTGCCCGACAAGGCCATCGGCCACTTTGCTCACTACACGCGGCTGCGCTCCACCGCCGACTGGCTGGAAACCACGGCCAAGAACCTCACCAAGTTGCTCGCCCAGCACCCGCTGCCGGGCGACCTGGGCAAGTTGATTGAGCAGGTGCCGGAGCTGGCGCGGGAGATCAAGACCCAGCAGCAATTCATGTTCAGCGCCTGCGAACAGGTGGCAGACTTCAAGCCCGGCGAAGACGTGGAAGGCCGCGAACGGCCGCGCCATCGTTTCGTTGGCGGGCTGATCCCCGAGCACATGCGCGAAATGGGCGTCGAGCTGAAAAAGGGCTTTTCGCGCCTGACCGACTTGTTCACCCGTCTCACCGATTTGCTCAAGGAAGGCATGGATGGCGAGGTCAATATCGGCATCGCCAGCAATCAGGCTGAAGAATGGTACCCGCTGTTTGGCAGCCTGCTGTCCCGTTCCCAGGGCAACTGGGAGTTGTGGACCGCCTTTACCGTCGAAGACCCGGAAGACAACCCGCCCATGGCCCGTTGGCTGACCCTGTCGGAAAGCGGTGCGCTGTTCGATATCGAGGTCAACGCCAGCCCGATCCTGGCGGCGGAAATGCTCCGACGCAACCTGTGGAACGTGGCCTACGGTGCCTTGGTCACCTCGGCCACGCTGACGGCCCTGGGCACCTTCGACCGCTTCCGCATGCGCGCCGGGCTGCCGAAGAAGGCCGTCACCGCCGTGGTGCCCAGCCCGTTCCATCACGCCGACGCCGGTGTGCTGCGGGTACCGGACCTCAAGGCCGACCCACGGGATGCGCCGGCCCATACGGCAGCGATCATTCGTGACCTGCCCTCATTGGTAGAGGGTTCCCGGGGCACGCTGGTGTTGTTCTCGTCCCGCAAACAGATGCAGGACGTGTTCGACGGCCTCGACCGTGACTGGCGCAAGCAGGTGTTTATCCAGGGCAACCTGTCGAAACAGGAAACCCTGAACAAGCATAAGGCGCGGGTAGATGGCGGCGATTCCAGCGTGCTGTTCGGCCTCGCGAGTTTCGCCGAGGGTGTGGATTTGCCCGGTGCCTACTGCGAACACGTGGTGATCGCCAAGATCCCGTTCTCGGTGCCGGATGATCCGGTGGAAGCCGCGTTGGCCGAATGGATCGAAGCCCGGGGCGGCAATCCGTTCATGGAGATCTCGGTGCCGGACGCTTCCTTGAAACTGGTCCAGGCCTGCGGCCGCCTGCTGCGTACCGAAGAAGATCGCGGCACCATCACCTTGCTTGACCGGCGTCTGGTTACCCAGCGCTATGGGAAAGCTATCCTGAATGCTTTACCGCCGTTTCGGCGGGAAATTTCTTAAGGCCCAGTGGGCGAATTCGCCCACTTTGTGGTCTATCTCACCATCGCTTCACGTCATCAGGCCAGTCACCGGCCGTTTGGGAGAACCTTGTTCACATGATTCGCACGCTGCCCGCTGTTTTTGCCCTGTTGTTTGCCGCGCCATTGCTGGCTGCGCCTGCCGGGCAACAAACCTTGTTCAACTTTGTACGGCCCGCCGATGTGGTCAAGGTGGCGACCCAGGACGCCAGCCTGCCGCAATACAACGCCGAACAAACCGCTGAAGGCGAAGTGCTGCGCCGTATCACCTTCAACCCGGCGGCCGAACCGAGCCTGGTGCTCAGCCCGCAGACCGGCGCCTGGGACTGGTCGCAATCCGGTGCCATGAGCCTGCGGATTCAAAGTGCGATGGACTGGGCGCTGACCCTGTACGTCAAGGTGCAGAGCAATGACGGCCGAACGCTGTTCAGCCGTATCGACCTGCCAGCCGGTCCCGCGCAAACGCTGTTGATTCCGCTGCAAGCCAACTCGCCCCTGAGCCAGGGGATGAAGGCCGGCCCGCCGATGCCGATCACTGTCGATGGCCAGCGCGTGCTGCTGGCCAGCAGCGAAGGGGAGATCGACCGCAGCCAGATCGTGTCGGTGACCCTGTCGATGATCAAGCCGAACGTTGCCCAAAGCATCTTGCTCGAACGCTTTGGCGTGCAGGACATCGCGCCGGTACTCAAGGCTACCTACAGCGATCTGGTGGACGCCTATGGGCAGTCCACCCGCGCCCGGTGGCCGGAGAAAGTCAGCAGCGACGAGCAGTTGAGGGCCGCAGCGGTCAAGGAACAGCAACAGCTCAAGGGCTGGCTGGCCGAGCGCGACAAGGCCTCCCTGGACAAATTCGGCGGCTGGAACAAGGGCCCGGCCTTTGACGCCAGCGGCTTCTTCCGCACCGAGAAGCGCGACGGGCGCTGGTACCTGGTGACACCGGAAGGCCATCCGTTCTACTCCCTGGGCGTCAACACCGTCGCCCCGGACAACAGCCAGACCTACGTGGCGGGCCGCGAATGGATGTTTGCCGCGCTGCCCAAGGCCGGCGAGCCTTTCGACAAATACTACGGCAGCGGTGACAGCCGCAGCGGCAATGGTGCCGATCAGGGGCGCAGCTTTAATGTCGGCCGCTGGTACGACTTCTATGGCGCCAACCTGCAGCGTACCTATGGCCAGCCGTGCGTGCCGCCGGCACCTTGTGCTCCGGAAGGTTTCGACCAGAAACGCTGGGTCAGCCACACCCTCGACCGCCTGCGGGCGTGGGGTTTCAATACTGTCGGCAACTGGAGTGCGCCGCAGCTGGCGACCGCCGACCGCGTGCCTTACACCTTGCCACTGTCGATCGTCGGTGATTACGCGAGCATCAGCACCGGCACCGATTGGTGGGGCGGCATGCCCGACCCGTTCGACCCGCGCTTCGCCATGGCCACCGAGCGTGCGGTGGCAATTGCCGCCCGTGACCATCGCGACGACCCGTGGCTGATCGGCTTCTTTGCCGACAACGAACTGGCCTGGGCCGGTCCCGGTGATGATGCGAAATCCCGCTACGCCCTGGCCTACGGCACCCTGCGCATGACCACCGACGTGCCGGCCAAGCGCGCGTTTCTCAAGCAATTGCGCGACAAGTACCGCAATCAGGAGGGGCTTTCCAGGGCCTGGGGCATCGAGCTGCCCGCCTGGGAACTGATGGAAGACCCGGGCTTTGTGCCGCCAATGCCAAGCCCGGAGCACCCGGAAATCGAAGCGGACTTCAAGTACTTCCAGAAGACCTTTGCCGACGCCTACTTCAAGACCATCTCCGATGCATTGAAATGGCATGCGCCCAACCAGCTGTTGCTGGGTGGCCGATACGCGGTCAGCACGCCGGAAGCGGTGGCGTCCTGCGCGCAATATTGCGATGTGCTGAGCTTCAACATGTACACCCTCAAGCCTCAGGACGGCTACGACTTCGCGGCCCTGCGGACGTTGGACAAGCCGGTGCTGATCACCGAATTCAACTTCGGCTCGGCCGACCGCGGCCCGTTCTGGGGCGGCGTGACGCAGTTGGCCCGGGAAGAGGATCGTGGGGTTGCCTACGCCAACTTCCTGAAGCAGGCCATGGCCGAGCCGTCGATCGTCGGCGTGCATTGGTTCCAGTACCTGGACCAGCCGGTTACCGGCCGTTTGCTTGACGGCGAAAACGGCCACTTCGGCCTGGTCGGCATCACCGATGTGCCGTTCCAGGGGTTTGTCGACAGTGTGCGCAAAAGTAACCTGGCTGCCGTCGATCAGCTGGGCAAGGAGGCCGAAAAGGCCAAGGCTGCCGCAGCGGTCCACGCCGGTGAGGGCGGCAAGCCCGGGCGTGAAGGCAATGCAGCAGCGCCGGGTGCAGAGCATTCCGGCGGGCATTCCGGCAAAGGTCATTGATTGGGGCTGATCGACGAGAGCGGGTTCACAAATCGCTCAATGGCTGGAACAATGTCGGCCACTTTCTGTAGTACTTTTCCAAGGGGGCTTAGGTGCAGATTCAGGGTCATTACGAGCTTCAATTCGAAGCGGTGCGTGAAGCCTTCGCCGCGCTGTTCGACGACCCTCAGGAACGTGGTGCCGCGCTGTGCATCCAGATTGGCGGCGAAACCGTCGTCGACTTGTGGGCCGGTACCGCCGACAAGGACGGTGCCGAGGCCTGGCACAGCGACACCATTGCCAATCTGTTCTCCTGCACCAAGACCTTTACGGCCGTCACGGCGCTGCAACTGGTGGCCGAAGGCAAGTTGCAGCTGGATGCGCCGGTCGCCAAGTACTGGCCGGAGTTTGCTGCCGCGGGCAAGGAAGCCATCACCCTGCGCCATCTGCTCTGTCACCAGGCCGGGTTGCCGGCCCTGCGTGAAACGCTGCCCGCCGAAGCCCTGTACGACTGGCAGATGATGGTCGACGCCCTCGCCGCCGAAGCGCCATGGTGGAAGCTCGGGGAAGGGCACGGTTATGCGGCGATTACCTATGGTTGGCTGGTGGGCGAGTTGCTGCGCCGCGCCGACGGTCGTGGGCCGGGCGAGTCCATCGTGGCCCGGGTTGCACGGCCATTGGGCCTGGACTTTCATGTGGGTCTGGCAGACGAAGAGTTTTATCGAGTTGCCCATATAGCCCGAGGCAAGGGCAATGTAGGCGATGAGGCGGCACAACGTTTACTTCAAGTAACGATGCGCGAGCCGACGGCGATGACTACCCGTGCATTTACCAATCCACCGTCTATTCTGACCAGCACTAATAAACCCGAATGGCGGCGTATGCAGCAGCCAGCGGCAAATGGTCACGGTAATGCGCGAAGTCTGGCGGGTTTTTATAGTGGGCTGCTCGACGGTAGTTTGCTGGAAGCCGATATGCTCGAAGAGTTGACCCGCGAACACAGTATCGGCCCGGATAAAACCTTATTGACACAAACCCGGTTCGGGCTGGGTTGCATGTTGGATCAACCGCACGTGCCAAACGCCACGTTCGGCCTTGGCCCACGGGCCTTTGGGCATCCCGGGGCCGGTGGTTCGGTGGGGTTTGCCGATCCGGAACATGATGTAGCCTTTGGTTTCGTGACCAATACATTGGGCCCTTATGTACTTATGGACCCGCGGGCGCAAAAGTTGGTAAGAATATTGGCCGGTTGTCTGTAAATAGCTTGCTGTCTTGCGTTTTTTTGTTACAAAGGCACATACAAAAAGACGCTAGGCAAAATGTTGTAACTTTAATGTTCCAAAAGCGTCTGTTTAACGGGTCATTCAGGCCCCTGGTTTTTTCTCATTTTGTGGATATCTCATGTTATCGAACAAGTCCTTGGCACTGGCGCTATGCCTCACTATTACTGGCTGTGCACAAACCCCACAAAATGATGCCGAGGGCGGGCATTGGTGGTCATTTGGCTCCGATAAGGCTGCTACCAAGGACGCAGTGAGCCAGGCCGACACCAAGCCGGATGCCAAGCCGGCGGTCGCGGCCAAGGCGCCAGCGCCGGTAGCACCCGCYGCTGCACCTGCACCTGCTCCGGTTGCGAAGGCGGATACCGGCTCCAACTGGTGGCCGTTCTCGTCGAAAGCCGACGACGCCAAGGCAGACCTGAAGGCCGACCTCAAGGCGGCAACGCCTGCCTCCGGCGCCCCGGCTGATGCACCGGCCGCTGCACCTGCCGTTGCCAAGACGGATACCGATACCAAATGGTGGTGGCCGTTCGAAAGCAAGCCAAAGCCATTGGCCAAGGTCGACGTCGCCAACATCCCGATGCCTGATCCAAAAATCACCCAGGCCTGGCTGGACGACTACGAGCCACGCCTGCGTCTCGCGATCAAGGACAGCAACCTGCAACTGGAACGCCGCGACAACGTATTGGTGGTGATTGCTCCGGTTGACGGCTCCTACAACCCGAAACGCCCGGCGATGTTGCTGCCGGTGACCCTGGGTCCGTTCACCCGTGTTGCCAAGGCCGTTGAAGGCGATCCGAAAACTGCCGTACTGGTCCTGGGCCATGTAGATACCTCGGGTGCCGAGCCGGTGAGCCAGGCCCTGACCAAGGAACGTGCACAGTCCATCGCTTCGATCTTCAGCCTCAGCGGCCTGAAGCAGGACCGCCTGATGCTGCGTGGCATGGGTGACCTGATGCCGCGTGCCGCCAACGACAGCAACCAGGGCCGCGCCCTGAACCGTCGCATGGAAATCATGTTCACCCAGCGCACCACCATGCTGGCCCTGTTGAGCAAGTACAACTCGGCCAACCCGCCGAAGGCTGAAATGGTCGCTGTGCAGGACGTTCCTGCTCCAGCCGCTGCTCCGGTCAAAAAAGCTGCCGCTCCGGCGAAAAAAACCGTCGCCAAGAAAGCTGCCGCCAAGCCGGCTGCCAAAAAGGCCCCGGCCAAGCCTGCTGCTAAAAAGCCAGCACCTGCCAAGGCCGCCGCTCCAGCTGCTACCAACGACCAGGCGAAGAACTGATTATTTGAGCAAGAAGGATAAAGCCGCATGACCCAGGCACTGGCCGATATGCGCCGTGACTACACACGGGACGGTTTGAGCGAGGCCCAGGCCCCGGATGAACCGTTTGCCTTGTTCCACCAGTGGTTCGCCGACGCGGTGAAAACCGAACAGCCACCGGTGGAGGCCAATGCCATGACCCTGGCTACGGTGGACCAGGACGGTCGCCCGCACTGCCGGATCCTGCTGCTCAAAGGCCTGGATACACAGGGCTTTACCTTCTTCACCAATTATCAGAGCGCCAAGGGCGAACAACTCGCGGCGCGACCGTTTGCCGCCATGACCTTCTTCTGGCCGACCCTGGAGCGCCAGGTGCGCATCGAAGGTCGGGTGGTCAAGGTCTCGCCCGAGGAGTCGGATGCTTACTTCCAGGTCCGTCCCCTGGGTAGCCGCCTGGGTGCCTGGGCTTCACCGCAAAGCCGGGTAATCAGGGACCGCGAAGAGTTGCAGGCGCTGCTCAAGGCCACCGAACAACGCTTCAGCGATACCCAGCCTGATTGCCCCGAACACTGGGGTGGTTACCGCCTGCTGCCGGAGCGCATCGAGTTCTGGCAAGGCCGCGCGAGTCGTTTGCACGACCGCCTGAACTACCGCTTGCAGGGTGCCGACTGGACCCGTGAGCGGCTGGCGCCCTGAGCCCACCTTTCGTCACCTCGCCTGAATGTAGCGCTGCACGCCGAAGTCTCTAGTCAGAGGTCTTGGATG
>NZ_CP080030.1:1423937-1424388 GCF_019382755.1 Pseudomonas sp. Colony2
CTACCGTTCGTCGAGTTTTTCGGTACAGGTTCTCTGTACTAAGGCTGAATGAAAACAATTTTCTGCCCGGCATGCCGTGACAGGCAGCAAGCCACAGCGGTTTAATGGATACCTGTCCTTTGGAGTTGATGCTATGCGTAAGTCTGTTTTACTGGTTGCCTGCTTTACCACCTTGTCGTTGCTGCTGGGTGGCTGCGCCTCGAGTCTGACCGGCGACTCGTACTCCCGTGACGAAGCACGTCGCGTGCAGACCGTTCGGATGGGCACCATTGAATCCCTGCGTCCGGTAAAAATCGAAGGCACCAAGACCCCAATCGGCGGCGTTGCTGGCGCAGTGGTTGGCGGTGTTGGCGGCAGCGCTATCGGCGGTGGCCGTGGCAGTATCGTCACTGGCGTTATCGGTGCGGTTGCCGGTGGCTTGCTCGGTTCGGCCGCTGAAGAAGGCCTGACC
>NZ_CP080030.1:1424461-1424934 GCF_019382755.1 Pseudomonas sp. Colony2
AGAACGAAGTCTTCCGCATTGGCGACCGCGTTCGCATCATGACCGTGAACGGGACAAGCCGCGTTACTCGTTAAGGGTAAGGTTGCAGGCAAAGAAAAACCCCAGCCGGGTGACCGGTTGGGGTTTTTTGTTGGAGAAAATCCGGGACGTCAGGTGAACATCTGGATATCGTCAAGGGTGTCTTGTACGGCACCACTCAGAAACGGTGATTTTGTTTTTGCTTGTTGCAGTGCTGGCGAAATTTTCGCCATGTCCAGCTGACCGAAGCGCCGCGCGATCTGGCCTATCGCAATGATGGCAGCTGACGCGATGTCCTCGTCGTCATTACTCACGTACCGGAGGCAGGTTTCTTGTGCCCACGTAGCGTCTGCCTCGTTAAGGCCGATGGATATTAACGCTTCTGTGACCTTGCTTAGCTCGTTAGTGGTGAGGAAGCTGATAGCTTCATCGTGACTCAAAGACGGGTCGTGATA
>NZ_CP080030.1:1425267-1425704 GCF_019382755.1 Pseudomonas sp. Colony2
CCCGAATCCGCCGGAAACACCAGAATGAAATCCCTGTATTGCGGCGGGTAGATCGGGTCAACGATGATGTTGGCGGCCTTCTCGGTCGGTGGGTATACCCAGATTCGCGGTGCCTGCGGCGCAGCTTCCAGTACAGGAATACCGAGGGTGTCAGCGGGATCGATGGCAGGCGTCCATATCAGCTCGACGCCGTCGCCCAAGTCCGCTACCTGCCGCGTGCCGCGCAGCCCAAACTGCACGACATCAACCATCTCCCAGTCGCGATTTTTCCCTGTGTAAAAGGCGTATCCCTTTAGAGTGCCGTCAGCAAGTTGCTCGACGTGAAGGCGAACTCGTGTTCGCGCGCGTGGCATTGAGCGCAGTTGACGGTCGCTGTAAAGCGCGCTGTCGCCCAAATTGGAGGGCCAGATAAGTGCAGCAATCCCAAGCATCAGGCC
>NZ_CP080030.1:1425987-1442524 GCF_019382755.1 Pseudomonas sp. Colony2
GGCGGCGGCTCCACTTTACGCCTGGCCTCGTAGGCTTCCTGGCGGGCAAGCATGGCTTCATATGCTTGCTGCCTGGCCTCACGCTCAGCCAACTCGCGCTCGTTCATGTTCTCGAGCCGTCGGTAACCGCCCGTGCCGGTCCCGTAGCATCGCCAGACTTGGGGTATATCCTTGTTGTTTGCCATCGTGCCCTCCTGGCGTGTTGCCTAACGACATCCAGCGTTGGAGCCGGGAGCATGACGTTATGGCAAGCAGCGGAGGGTGGATGTAGGACGGTTCTGTGAGATGGCGCCGAATGGGCCTAGAGGAGGTTGGAGCCGGCGAGCCGGCTCCAAAAGCGGTTACGCCTGAACGAGCGCCTGCTTGCGACTGGCCATCGCCGTCACTGCATACCCGATCAGCGCCGCCAATATCGACCCGGTCAGGATGCCCATCCGGTCCATACCCGCGTATTCACTGCTGCCC
Source organism: Pseudomonas sp. Colony2 (assembly GCF_019382755.1). Classification (NCBI taxonomy): domain Bacteria; kingdom Pseudomonadati; phylum Pseudomonadota; class Gammaproteobacteria; order Pseudomonadales; family Pseudomonadaceae; genus Pseudomonas; species Pseudomonas sp. Colony2. Next base: position 1,426,453 of record NZ_CP080030.1, read on the forward strand.
GGCACAAACGCCAGGGAGCCGACAAACAGGCTCATGGTGAAGCCGATGCCGCACAGGACCGCCACGCCGAGCACCTGGCCCCAGTTGGCGCCGGCGGGCAGTGCGGCAAGGCCGGTTTTTACCATGACCCAGGTGAAACCCAGTACGCCAACGGTCTTACCCAGCAGCAGGCCGGCGGCGATGCCCATTGGCACGTGGTGGGTGAAGCTTTCCAGGTTGACGCCCACCAGCGAGACGCCGGCATTGGCAAAGGCAAACAGCGGCAGGATCGCGTAGGCCACCCAGGGATGCAGGGCGTGTTCCAGGGTCAGCAGCGGCGATGGCTCGGCGTTTTTGGTGCGCAGCGGGATGCAGAACGCCAATGTTACGCCCGCCAGGGTGGCGTGTACGCCGCTCTTGAGCACGCAGACCCACAGGATCAGCCCGACAATCATGTAGGGCCCCAGCTTGACGACACCCAGCCGGTTCATGGCTATCAAGGCGATCAGGCATGCCGCTGCGCCGGCCAATGACGCCCCGGACAGGTCGGTGGAGTAGAAGATGGCGATCACGATGATTGCGCCAAGGTCGTCGATGATGGCCAGGGTCATCAGGAACAACTTCAGCGAAACCGGCACGCGCTTGCCCAGCAGGGCCAATACGCCCAGGGCGAAGGCAATGTCGGTGGCCATGGGGATTGCCCAGCCACCCAGGGCGGCCGGGTTGTCCTTGTTCAGCGCCCAATAGATCAGCGCCGGCACGACCATGCCGCCGATGGCTGCCGCTCCCGGCAGTACTACTTGCGAAGGCTTGGACAGTTGGCCGTCGAGCAACTCGCGTTTGACCTCAAGGCCGATCAGCAGGAAGAACAGGGCCATCAGGCCGTCGTTGATCCACAGCAGCGCCGGCTTGGCGATTTTCAGGGCGCCGATTTGTGCGACCACCGGCACGTCGAGAAAACTCGCGTAGAGGTGCGACAGCGGTGAGTTGTTGATGATCAGCGCCAAAGCGGCAGCAGCGATCAGGAGCAGACCGCTGGCGGCTTCCAGCTGGAAGAAACGGGTGAAAGTGCTACGCAGAGGCAAGGGATGCTCTCCAATCAAAGTTCAATAGGTGGGTACCCTAACCCGTACCGTTAGTTGTTAAAACAAAAGTTATATTCTTATTTGTTATAAGGGATCGGTCTGATCACTTGCGCGCCAGACCCCGGAAATTGTGTGTCCAATTGAGTCATGACTGTATCTGTGTGGAGTGTAGGAAACATCCTAAGATCAGGACTGAAATCCTTAGAGAAACCGATCATGAGCGACAACCGCCAATGGGCCCGCGAAGCCATTCGCATTATTGAAGCGGACTTCCAGCGCAGCGCCGACACCCACCTGATCCCCTTGCCAATGCAGGGTTTGCCAGGTATCGAGTTGTATTTCAAGGATGAGTCCAGCCATCCCACCGGCAGCCTGAAACATCGGTTGGCGCGTTCGTTGTTCCTCTATGCGTTGTGCAACGGCTGGCTCAAGCCCGGTGCACCGGTGATCGAAGCCTCCAGCGGTTCCACGGCGATTTCCGAGGCGTACTTCGCCAGGCTGCTGGGCTTGCCGTTTATTGCGGTGATGCCGGCCACCACTTCCCAGGAAAAGATTGCGCAGATCGCGTTCTACGGGGGCAAGAGCCATCTGGTGCAGGATCCGACGCAGATCTACGCCGAATCCGAGCGCCTGGCGCAGGAAAGCGGTGGTCATTTCATGGACCAGTTCACCTATGCCGAACGTGCCACTGACTGGCGCGCCAACAACAACATCGCTGAATCGATCTTCCAGCAACTGCGCTTTGAGCGTTATCCGGAGCCGAGTTGGCTGATTTCCAGCCCCGGCACGGGTGGCACCACGGCGACGTTGGGGCGTTATGTGCGTTATCGCCAGCACTGCACCCGAGTGTTGTGTGCGGACGCGGAGCGTTCGGTGTTTTTCGACTACTACCTGAGCGGCGACGCCAGCCTGCGCCTGGACTGTGGCTCGCGCATCGAAGGCATTGGCCGGCCACGGGTTGAGGCGTCGTTCCTGCCGAAAGTGATTGATGCGATGGTCAAGGTGCCGGATGCGCTGTCCCTGGCGGCCATGCATTACCTGGCGCAGCGCTTGGGGCGGCGAGTAGGCGGCTCAAGTGGCACCAACCTGATCGGTGCGTTGATCGCGGCGCAGCAGATGAAGGCGGCAGGGGAGTCGGGCTCGATCGTGGCGATCTTGTGCGACGGCGGTGAGCGCTATGCCACGACCTATTACGATCAGGCCTGGCTGGCAGGGCAGGGGTATGAGTTGGAGGGTTTGATTGCGGCCGTTGCGGCGAGTGTCGAGCGGGGGCAACCGTTGCCGGAAAGCATCCTGCGCGCCAATATTTGAAACACCGCATTACCAATGTGGGAGCGGGCTTGCTCGCGAATGCGGTGTGTCAGCCAATACATGATTCGGCTGATCCACCGCATTCGCGAGCAAGCCCGCTCCCACATTTGATCTGCTGCGTTTTCAGCGCAGTGGTTAAGCCTCGATACCCAACATATCCCGCGCCAGCGCCTCGGCAATCCGAATCCCGTCGACACCCGCCGACAAAATCCCACCGGCATAACCGGCACCTTCGCCCGCCGGGAACAGGCCTTTCACGTTCAGGCTCTGCATCGACTCATTACGGGTAATCCGCAGCGGCGATGAGGTGCGGGTCTCGATCCCGGTCAGGACCGCGTCGTGCAGCGAGTAGCCCTTGATCTGCTTCTCGAACGCCGGCAACGCTTCGCGGATGGCTTCGATGGCAAACTCCGGCAACGCCAGCGCCAGGTCACCCAGGGCTACGCCGGGCTTGTAGGATGGCTCCACGGTACCGATGGCGGTGGACGGCTTGCCGGCGATGAAATCACCCACCAACTGCGCCGGTGCTTCGTAGTTGCTGCCGCCGAGGATGAACGCGTGGGATTCCAGGCGTTCCTGCAACTCGATCCCGGCCAGCGGGCCGCCCGGGTAATCCACTTCCGGGGTGATGCCCACCACGATCCCGGAATTGGCGTTGCGTTCGTTACGGGAGTACTGGCTCATGCCGTTGGTTACTACGCGGTTCGGCTCTGATGTCGCCGCGACCACGGTGCCGCCCGGGCACATGCAGAAGCTGTACACCGAACGGCCGTTCTTGGCGTGGTGCACCAGTTTGTAATCGGCGGCCCCGAGTTTCGGGTGGCCGGCGTACTTGCCCAGGCGTGCAGCGTCGATCAGCGACTGCGGGTGTTCGATACGGAAACCCACCGAGAACGGCTTGGCTTCCATGTACACGCCACGGCCATGCAGCATGCGGAAGGTATCGCGGGCGCTGTGGCCGAGGGCCAGGATTACGTGCTTGGACAGGATCTGCTCGCCGCCATCCACCACCACGCCATTCAACTGGCCGTCTTCGATCAGCACGTCGGTGACCCGCTGCTCGAAGCGCACTTCACCGCCCAGGGCGATGATCTGCTGGCGCATGTTTTCCACGACGCCGGTCAGGCGAAACGTACCGATGTGCGGCTTGCTGACGTAGAGGATTTCGTCTGGCGCACCGGCCTTGACGAACTCGTGCAGCACCTTGCGACCGTGGAATTTCGGGTCCTTGATCTGGCTATAGAGCTTGCCGTCGGAGAAGGTCCCGGCGCCGCCTTCACCGAACTGCACGTTGGATTCCGGGTTCAGCACATTCTTGCGCCACAGGCCCCAGGTGTCCTTGGTGCGCTGGCGCACTTCGCGGCCGCGCTCGAGGATGATCGGCTTGAAACCCATCTGTGCCAGCAACAGCCCGGCGAAGATCCCGCACGGGCCAAAACCGACGACGATCGGCCGCTCGGTCAGGCCTTCCGGCGCATGGCCCACGACCTTGTAGCTGATGTCCGGCGCCGGGTTGACGTTGCGGTCGTCGGCGAACTTGAGCAGCAGGGCCGCCTCGCCTTTGACTTCCAGGTCGATGGTGTAGATGAAGCACAGCTCCGACGATTTCTTGCGGGCGTCGTAGCTGCGTTTGAACAGGGTGAAATCGAGCAGGTCATCACTGGCGATGCCCAGGCGTTGCACAATGGCAGGCCGCAGGTCTTCTTCGGGATGGTCGATGGGCAGCTTGAGTTCGGTGATTCGTAACATGACAGGAATCCGGTAGGCGGCGGGCAAAGAGGCCGGCTGTTTTGCAAACCGGCGATTATAAGCCCCAACAGCGGTTTCCCGTCATGCTAAAACAGCGCAGGGCGCAATCAGTCGTCTCGCGAACCGCCGAACGACGCGCAACCGCGTTGCACCTGGCCGTTGACCCGAAGCTCGGCGGACATGTGCTGCAGGCTGCCGCTGGCGCTGTCGACACAGCGTTGCGGGGCTACCCAGAGTTCGATGTGCTGGTTATTCGCTTCGGTCATCAGGTTGAACCGTCCGTCGCCCGATTGCTCTTCCACATACGGCACGGCCAATGGTGGCTGGCCTTCACGCTCCAGCACCATGCCCTTGGCGGTGACGTTCATCGCCCAGGCCGGCTTGTGGCCGTTGGCCCGCAGGATCATGCGCTTGAAGTCCGGGTCATCGCAGGCCGAGGTCGAGCGCTCGACACGGTACACCTGTTGCAGGTCCACCGTGCCCTGGGTGCCGCTGGCGACGCCGGAGAACTTGCCACGCAGGTCGGCAAACAGTGCGCCTTGCTGGCCGGCCAGGGAGGCGGCCTCCTGCAGGATGCTGGTGCCACCGGTGTCGTTGACCACGTAGTTGCGTTTGTCGTTGCAGGGCTGGAACAGCAGTTTGTCACCCTGGGCCGTCAACTCGCCCTGCATGCGGGTCATCCCGGCGAGAGAGGGCTTGGCCGGCTCGTTATCGAACATCTGGCAGGCGGCGAACAGGGGCAGCAGGGCAAACAAGGCTAGGGTACGGGCGGCACGCATCATCGGGTCTCCTGATAAGTGCCGCCACGTTACGCAGGCTGGCGGTGCATCACAAGCCCGGGACACAGGTTGAATAAGGTGTGCCGGGGGCGATCATCCCTGCTGGGACTTTTCCTATAGAGGGATGTGAACGGTCATGGGAACGTCTTTCTCTTTTATTCGGAAAGCCGCGATGACTATTCGATGGAATCTGTGGGGGCTGTTACTGGTGACGGGTTCTGCACTGGGCAGTGAACCGGCGCGGCTGGAGTACTCCTCTGCCACTGACTTTACCGAGATCTCGATCACCGTGAAGAGGACGCCTGACAGTAGCCCGGACTTTATTTCGGTCAATGTCACGCTGAGCCCGGAGGCCAGGGCCCGCACGGCTGCAATTACTTTACTGGCTTACAACAAGCAGGTTTCGACATACGTAGACGGCTACAACGTGAGTGATGGCGCCACTGTCATGGGTGTGCTGAACACACGAGAAATACAGTTTTCCGTCCCCCAGGACATGCTCCGTAAATGGATGCCCTGGGTTCAACGGTGACGGCTTTTCAGGCTGGTCAACCAACGATAAACGTCTGCCCGGTCTGCAAGCCTTCCACGCTTTTCGCGTAGGCCAACGCCACTTCTGCACCCGGAGCCGGTTTGTACCCACGGAAGTATGGCGCGTAGCTGCCCATGGCTTCCAGCAGGACGGTAGGGCTGACCGAGTTGATGCGCAGGCCGCGGGGCAGTTCGATCGCAGCGGCTTTCACGAATGCATCCAGCGCGCCGTTGACCAGGGCAGCCGAAGCACCGGTGCGAATCGGATCGCGGTTGAGAATGCCGCTGGTGAAGGTGAACGACGCGCCGTCATTGGCGAACTCGCGGCCAATCAGCAGCAGGTTGACCTGGCCCATCAGCTTGTCTTGCAGGCCCAGGTCAAAATCGGTTTCGCTCATGTCGCCCAGGGGCACGAAGTTGACGCTGCCGGCGGCGCAGATCAGTGCGTCGAATTTGCCGGTCTGTTCGAACAGTTTGCGGATCGAGGCGCTGTCGCTGATATCGACCTGGAAGTCGCCACTTTTGCGACCGATGCTGATCACTTCATGCCGTTGGGACAGTTCTGCCTTCACCGCCGAACCCACGGTACCGCTTGCGCCAATCAACAGGATTTTCATCGTGCCTTCCTCCAGATGTGTAGGTGAGGTTTCAGTCTAGAGTGATTTTTTGCGCGGATAAGTGCACTAATAGGCAACCTTTGGTTTTCAATTGGAAACAATCCATGAGCGAAATGGATGACCTCGCCGCGTTTGCCGTGTTGATCGAAGCCGGCAGCTTTACCTTGGCGGCCCAGCAACTGGGCTGCAGCAAAGGGCAACTGTCCAAGCGCATCAGCCAGTTGGAAGCGCAGTTTTCGGTGGTGTTGTTGCATCGCACCACCCGCCGCCTGAGCCTGACGGCGGCGGGTGCGGCGCTGTTGCCGCAAGCCCAGGCGTTGGTGGTCCAGGTGGAGCGGGCACGTCAGGCATTGGCCAGGCTCAAGGATGATCTCGTCGGCCCGGTGCGTATGACGGTTCCGGTGTCCCTGGGCGAAACCTTCTTCGACGGTCTGTTGCTGGAGTTTTCCCGGGAGTACCCACAGGTGCAGATCGAGTTGGAACTCAACAACCAGTACCGGGACCTGGCGCGGGATGGCTTCGACTTGGCGGTACGTTCGGAGGTCGCCAACGACGAGCGTCTGGTCGCCAAGCCGTTGCTCGCCTGGCACGAGATGACCTGCGCCAGCCCGGCTTACCTGGAACAGCACGGCGAGCCGCTGACGCCGGCGGAACTGGTGGGCCACAACTGCTTGCTGAACAGCCACTACAGTGGTCGTGAAGAGTGGCTGTATCACCAACAGCATGAGCTGCTGCGGGTTCGGGTATCCGGGACCTTTGCCTCCAACCATTACAACTTGTTGAAGAAGGCTGCACTGGTGGGGGCGGGCATCGCGCGCTTGCCGTCCTACGTGCTGCACGCGGAATTGGCTGACGGTCGCCTGCGCTGGCTCCTGCGGGATTATCAGACCCGCAGCATGCCGATGTACCTGGTCCATCCGTATCAGGGCGGCCTGCCGCGCCGCACCCAGGTACTCGCAGATTATCTGGTGGGCTGGTTCAAGCGCAGCGGCGAAGCCCTCGATCGCCTTTAGCGGTAGCGTCGCGCAATCAGGTGATCAATCGAGAAGCTGCCCGGCCCCTTGGCCATCAACAGCAGCAGCAATGCGATCCAGGTGCCGTGGGTCGGGTAGGCGTCCGGGTAGACGAAAAGCTGGATGGTCAGGGTCATGCCCAGCAGCGCCAGCGCCGAGAATCGCGTGGCAAACCCCACGAGGATCAGCACCGGGAAGAAATGCTCGGCGAACGCAGCCATGTGCGCCGCCACTTCCGCAGACAGCAGCGGCACGTGGTATTCGCTGCGAAACAGCGGCAGGGTGGACGGCGCCAAGTGCGGCCAGCCCAGTTGGAAGGTCCCGCCGATCAGGTCCACGGCAAGGCCTTCCACTTTGGTCTGGCCGGATTTCCAGAACACCGCTGCGATAGAGAAGCGTGCGACAAAGGCGATCAGGCTGTAGGGGATTTTCTCGAAGCACTGGATGATCCGTTGGATCAGCCCGGGAGCGGTGGTGTTCATGGCGATACCTTGGGTTCTGTGTGCAAGTGGGTGATGGCGCCGTGACCGATCAGCAGGGCCAGGCATTGGTGCAGGTCAAATTCGGCGGCCGCATCGAGGGCGTAGGCCACGGCCATTTCCAATGGCCAACCGTTGTTCAGGCTGTTGATAAACGTCGCTGAGCCGCTGTCGATGTGAAATACCTGCACGTGCAGGCCATTGCGTAGTACCAGCGCGCTTTGGGCATGGAAGGGGTCGAGGGTGGCGAGGGATTCGCCGGTCTGATGCGCCGCCCATAAAGCCACCACGGCGTAGGCCGAGTTCAGGGTGGCCAGGGATGGATGCAGTTGCAGGCGCAGTTCGCCCAGGTCCGACTGTTGTTGCAGGGTGGCGATGACCTCCTGTTGATCCAGTGGCTGTGCGTCCGCCGCGTGGTAGGCCCTCACCCGCAATCGCTCCAGGCGCGCCACGTCAGCCAGGTAAGGCACGCTGGCGGCGGGGGCGAAGCCCTGGATAAAGTCCGCCAGGTCGCTGCCGTATTCATTGATCAGAGGGCTTGTCGGCGGGAAACCCTGGACATACACACCGGCCATCGCCCGAAAAAACTCATCGCCCACCAGTTGCAGGGTGACCGGGTAGCCGGCGGCCAGCGCGTTGATCAGCGAGCTATGGACATTGTTGCGATACACCGCAAAACGACCGGCCGGATCGGCGCCGTTGCGGCTGAACAAGCCTTGCGGGCAGTTTTCCTCGGGGGACAGCAGGGCGCGGCTAAAGACGTCCTGGCGGCTCATGCACGCACCTCCAGCAGAAACCGGTCGGCCTCGCGTGCTTCAGCGTGCAGCACGCTGAACGCCGGCACCTGGTTGTCGCGCTCGATCAGCGTGGCGACCGGCCCGGTGCGGCTGAGCACGTGCTGGTAGAGCTGCCATACCGCGTCGTCGATGGGGGCGCCGTGATCGTCAATCAGCAAACGGTCGCCGAGGCTGTCGGTGTCTTCGGCAAACCCTGCCAGGTGAATCTCGCCCACGGCGTGCAACGGCAAGGCCTCGATGTACTTCAGCGGGTCTTGCTGATGGTTGATGCACGACACATACACATTGTTCACGTCCAGCAGCAGCCCGCAGCCGGTGCGGCGAATCGCTTCGCTGATGAAGTCGGTCTCTTCCAGGGTGGAACACTGGAATTGCAGATAGGTCGACGGGTTCTCCAGCAGCATGGTCCGCTGCAGGCGGGTTTGTACCTGGTCGATGTGTTCGCACACCCGCTTCAGGGTTTCATCGTCATACGCCAGCGGCAGCAAATCATTGAGAAACACCGGGCCGTGGCTGGACCAGGCCAGGTGTTCGGAAAAGGAGTGGGGTTGATAGCGTTCGATCAGCGTGGCCAAGCGCGCCAGGTGCTCGTCGTTCAGCGGACCTTCGCCGCCAATGGACAGGCCTACACCGTGCAGCGACAGCGGGTACTGTTCGCGGATCAAGCCCAGGTAGTGATGGAAAGGCCCGCCGGCCACCATGTAGTTTTCGGCGTGGACTTCAAAAAAACCGATATCGGGGGACGTCTCAAGCACTTCACTGAAGTGCTCGTTCTTGAGCCCCAGCCCGGCCCGACGGGGGAGGCCGGGCGCCTGAGCCTGGGAGATGGAGTGGGTGAATGAGAGCGTCATCGTCAGTACTCAGGCTGTGCAGGGTTTCAGGACTTGGCGGTGAAGGCAGCTTCCTGGCCGAAGCCGGTTGGCGAGGTGGTGCTTGGGGTTTTCAGGCAGGTACCGGCCGGGACCAGTTTCCAGGCGTTGGCCTGATCCTTGACCTTCGAGGTGCCCGCGCAGGAAGTGCCGGCGCCTGCAGCGCAATCGTTCTTGCCGGCTTCGGCTACACCGAAGCATTTCTGCATGTCATCGGCGGCGTGGGCGGTGGTGGTCAGGGCGGACAGGCTCAGGGCCGAACCCAGGGCCAGGACGAGGGTGGCGGCGGACAGCGAGCGGGTTTTGGTAGTCATGGTGTATCTCCAGCAGTGGGTTGAGTTGGCAAGCATGTTCGCCTGCTTACACCACTAGAGAAAGGGGGAAGGGATTCGTTACAAAGCCGGGGAAAATAATTTCAGGTTTCGCCAAAGTCTTTGGTTCACACCAAACAAATGTGGGAGCGGGCTTGCTCGCGAAGGCRGTGGGTCGGTCACCAAACAAGTTGGCTGATCCACCGCCTTCGCGAGCAAGCCCGCTCCCACAAAAGCCCGCTCATACATTGACCAGATGGGCATCAACCGCCCAAATAAGCCTCACGTACTTTCGGATCGGTCAGCAGTTGTTCGCCGCTGCCCTGCATCACCACGCGGCCGTTTTCCAGTACGTAGGCGCGGTCGGCAATCTTCAGCGCTTGGTTGGCGTTCTGCTCCACCAGGAACACCGTCACACCGTCCTTGCGCAGCTGTTCGATGATGTCGAAGATCTGCTGGATGATAATCGGCGCCAACCCCAGAGACGGTTCGTCCAGCAACAACAGCTTGGGCTTGCTCATCAGCGCGCGGCCGATGGCGAGCATTTGCTGTTCGCCGCCGGACATGGTGCCGCCGCGCTGGCTGAAGCGTTCCTTGAGCCGCGGGAACAGGTGCAGCACCTTGTCCATCTGCTCCTGGTAATCGCCCTTGTCGGTGAAGAACCCGCCCATGGCGAGGTTCTCTTCCACGGTCAGGCGGGCAAATACCCGGCGGCCTTCCGGAACCACGGCAATGCTCTTGCGCATGATCTCGGAGGAGGCCTGGCCCACCAGCTCCTCACCCATGTAGCGGATGCTGCCGCTGTGAGCCTGGGGCGAACCGCACAGGGTCATCAGCAGCGTGGATTTACCGGCACCGTTGGCGCCGATCAGGGTAACGATTTCGCCCTGGCGCACTTCCACGTTGACGCTGTGCAGCGCCTGGATCTTGCCGTAGAAAGTGGAAACGTTTTCGAATTGCAGCATTTTACGCTTCCCCCAAATAGGCTTTGATCACTTCCGGGTTGTCGCGGATCTGCTCCGGCGTACCGTCGGCCAGTGGCGTGCCCTGGTTGATCACGACGATATGGTCGGAAATGCTCATGACCAGTTTCATGTCGTGTTCGATCAGCAGCACGGTGGCGTTGTTTTCTTCACGCAGCACACTGATCAGCGCCTTGAGGTCTTCTGTTTCCTTCGGGTTCAAGCCGGCGGCCGGTTCGTCGAGCATGAGGATCCGCGGGCGGGTCATCATGCAGCGGGCGATTTCCAGGCGCCGTTGCTGACCGTAGGCCAGGGTGCCGGCAGGACGGTTGGCAAACTCGGTGAGGTTGACCTTGTCCAGCCAGTACGCGGCATATTCCATGGCCTCGCGCTCGCTCTTGCGGAACGACGGCGTCTTGAACAGGCCGGCAAAGAAGTTGGTGTTCAGGTGGCGATGCTGGGCGATCAACAGGTTCTCGACCGCCGTCATGTCCTTGAACAACCGCACGTTCTGGAAGGTCCGCACCACGCCCTTGCGGGCGATCTCGTGGCCGGCCAGGCCCTGGATCGGCTGGCCGTCCAGCAGGATGGTGCCGCCAGCCGGCTTGTAGAAGCCGGTCAGGCAGTTGAACACCGTGGTCTTGCCGGCGCCGTTGGGGCCGATCAGGGCCACGACTTGTTTCTCTTGCACGGTCAGGGCCACGCCGTTGACCGCCAGCAAACCGCCGAAGCGCATGCTCAAGTTTTCGACTTTCAGGATCTCGCGGCTCATTTGCGCAGCTCCATGTGGGGACGTTGCATGGGCAGCAGGCCTTGAGGTCGCCAGATCATCATCAGCACCATCATGGCGCCGAACATCAACATGCGGTATTCGCTGAATTCACGCATCATTTCCGGCAGCAGGATCATCACGATCGCCGCGAGGATCACGCCGAGCTGCGAGCCCATGCCGCCCAGTACCACGATGGCGAGGATGATTGCCGACTCGATGAAGGTGAACGACTCCGGGGTCACCAGGCCTTGGCGCGCGGCGAAGAAGCTGCCGGCAAAACCGGCGAAGGTGGCCCCGAGGGTGAATGCCGAAAGCTTGATGACGGTCGGGTTCATGCCTAGTGCACGGCAGGCGATTTCATCTTCGCGCAACGCTTCCCACGCGCGACCGATCGGCATGCGCAGCAGGCGGTTGATCACGAACAGCGCCGCCAGTGCCAGCAGCAGGGCCACCAGGTACAGGAACACCACTTTGCTCACCGGGTTGTAGTCGATCCCGAAGTACTCGTGGAACGTCTGCATGCCTTCGGCCGCGGTGCGGTCGAACGTCAGCCCGAAGAACGTTGGCTTGGGAATGCTGCTGATGCCATTGGGCCCGCCGGTGATATCGGTGAGGTTACGCAGGAACAGACGGATGATTTCACCGAAGCCCAGGGTCACGATCGCCAGGTAGTCACCGCGCAAGCGCAGTACCGGGAAGCCCAGCAGGAAGCCAAATGTGGCCGCCGCCATGCCGGCCAGTGGCAGGCAGATCCAGAAGCCCCAGCCCAGGTAATGCGAGAGCAGCGCGTAGGTGTAGGCACCCACCGCGTAGAAGCCCACGTAGCCCAGGTCGAGCAAGCCGGCCAGACCCACCACGATGTTCAGGCCCAGGCCCAGCAACACGTAGATCAGGATCAGCGTCGCGATATCCACCGCACCACGGGAGCCGAAGAACGGCCAGATCAACGCGGCCACGATCAGGCCGATGATGATGTAGCGCTGGGTGCGCGGCAGGGTCAGGAACTGGCTGACCTTGGGCGATACCAACGGGCCACGGTTGGACTTGAGGAGTGCCCCGACCTGCTGAGTGAACAGCACGCGCAGGAACATCAACACCGAGCACAGGGCAATGATGGTCAACGTCACGGGACCGGTGCCATGCACTTCAAGGTTGATCCCGACAATGCTCAACTTGAGCCCGAGTACCGGGAAGGCCACGGCCCAGACCAGCAAGGCGCTGAAAAACGCCGATTTAAGATATCTGCTCATACTTTCTCAACCTCCGGACGGCCCAGAATGCCGGTCGGCCGGAACAACAGCACCAGAACCAATAGACCGAATGCCACCACGTCCTTGTACTGGTCACCGAATACGTCGGCGCCAAAGGCTTCAGCCACCCCCAGCACCAGCCCGCCGAGCATCGCACCCGGAATGCTGCCGATGCCGCCCAATACCGCTGCGGTGAAGGCCTTGAGGCCCACCAGGAAACCAGCGTTGGGGTTGATCACGCCGTACTGCATGCTCAGCAACACGGCAGCGATAGCCGCCAGTGCGGCACCGATGACGAAGGTCAGGGCGATGATGTTGTTGGTGTTGATGCCCAACAGGTTGGCCATCTTGATGTCTTCGGCGCAGGCCCGGCAGGCGCGCCCCAGACGGGAGCGGGAGATGAACAGGGTCAGGCCGAGCATCGCCACCAGGGTGACGACGAAGACCAGGATCTGCATATAGGAAATCAGCACTTCCTGTGCGCCGCCTGGGCCGAAGGAGATGCTCCCCGGGATCAGGTTGGGAATGGATTTGTCCTTGGAGTCCTGGGACAGCAATACGGTGTTCTGCAGGAAAATCGACATGCCGATTGCGGAGATCAGCGGGATCAAGCGGTTGCTGCCACGCAAGGGGCGGTACGCAACGCGTTCGATACTGTAGCCATAGGCACTGGTTACGACGATGGACGCCAGGAATGCAGCGGTCATCAACAGCGGCAGGGAATGGATACCCAGCATGGCCAGCCCGGCAAGGGCGATGAAGGCCACGTAGGAACCAATCATGTACACCTCGCCATGGGCGAAGTTAATCATTCCAATGATGCCGTAAACCATTGTGTAGCCAATGGCTATCAAGGCATAGGTGCTGCCAACGGTCATGCCGTTAACCAGCGTTTGGAAAAAATGATAGATCTCAGGCATTACAGCGCTCCTAAAAACCCGATACGCATTTCACTGGTGGAGTCAATTTCCGGCTCGGTGCCCTGTTCTGTGATCAGGTTGCACAAAGCGTTTGCCAGCGAACCGCTGGTGACGGTTTTAAGATTTTCAGGTGAGCCAGCGCCCGGATCGCGGGTGACAGGCCCATAAACCTCGTAAAACAAAGCCCACTGCTTGCACAGTGGGCTTGTTGACCAGTAACGCCTGGCTTACTGAGGGGAAACTTCGGTTTTTGGTTTGCCGAAGTGCCATTCGTAGACCACGAACTTGAAGTCCTTCAGGTCGCCCTTGGCGTCGAAGCTCAGGTCGCCGGTCGGGGTCTTGAAGGTACCGGCGTGGATGGCCGCTGCCACCTTGGCGGTGTCTTCGCTCTTCGCGGCAGCGATACCGCCGGCGATCACTTCAACAGCCGAGTAGGCCGGGAACACGAACGGACCGGTTGGGTCCTGCTTGTTCTTGGTGAACTCTTCAACGATTGCCTTGTTGGCAGGATCGGTGTCGAAGGATTTCGGCAGGGTAACCAGCAGGCCTTCGGAAGCGCCCTGGGCGATTTGCGAGATGGAGTCGTTGCCGACGCCTTCAGGGCCCATGAACTTGGCGTTCACGCCTTTTTCCTTGGCTTGGCGCAGGATCAGGCCCAGCTCAGGGTGGTAGCCGCCGTAGTAGACGAAGTCGACGTTGGCTTGCTTGAGCTTCTGGATCAGCGAACCGAAGTCTTTGTCGCCAGCGTTGATGCCTTCGAAGAGGGCAACTTTCACGCCTTTCTTCTCGAGGGTTTGTTTAACGGCGGTGGCGATGCCTTCACCGTATTGCTGTTTGTCGTGGATAACGGCTACGACTTTCGGCTTCACGTGGTCGGCGATGTAGTTACCGGCGGCAGGGCCCTGGGCGCTGTCCAGGCCGATGGTGCGGAAGACCAGCTTGTAGCCACGGGACGTGATTTCCGGGCTGGTGGCAGCCGGGGTGATCATGATCACGCCTTCGTCTTCGTAGATGTCGGATGCTGGCTGAGTGGAGCTGGAGCAAAGGTGACCGACCACGAACTTGACGCCGTCGTTGACCACTTTGTTGGCTACGGCCACGGCTTGTTTTGGATCGCAAGCGTCGTCGTATTCCTTGGCTTCGAGCATTTTGCCATCTACGCCGCCCTTGGCGTTGATGTCGGCGATGGCCTGCTTGGCACCCATGAACTGCATGTCGCCGTACTGGGTCACAGGGCCGGTTTTAGGGCCGGCAATACCGATCTTAATGGTGTCAGCTGCGAACGAATGGCTGGCAACCCCGGCCAGGACCATAGCGGCAAACAGTTTGGAAATCTGCTTAGTAGCCTTATTCATAGTGCTCCACTCTTACTGTTGTATTTTTTATAGTTCTAGCGGCCTTGTGAGCTGCAGAACCGGATCAGATATCTCGGATATCCCCCGGCAGCGGCCTGGCAACTGTACCGGTACAGTGTAGAGCGCCGGTTGATCGCTTGAAAAGCTGGCTGCTGGGGGCAAAACCCGGGTATGTCGCTTAAATGAAAGAAAAAGACAGAATTGCGGCGGGGTGATGCCAGAGTTTCGGGCAATCCTTGGCTTTCCTGACACTTTCGTTCGGTGCCTCATTTGCAACTGGGTTTTTCTGCCTGGGGCTCGACGGTATGATTGCGCCGATTTTTTCTTCAGGTGAACTCCCATGACGCAAGAACCTAGCACCCTCTATGCCAAGCTGCTTGGTGAAACTGCCGAAATTTCCTGGAAGGAGCTTGAGCCGTTCTTTGCCAAGGGTGCCCTATTGTGGGTCGACGCCGGGCTGGATTTGATCGAGGCCGCCGAGGGCATGGCTGAGGACAACCGTGAGAAAGTCGCTGCCTGGCTGGCTGCGGGGAGTCTTGGCGAGGTGTCTGCGACGCGGGCATTGGACCTGGTTGAGCGGGACCCGAGTTTGTGGGCGGTGGTGGTTTCGCCGTGGATTCTGATCCAGGAAAGGGCAGTGTAGGAAATGCATGCGCGAAAAAGGTGCGTGATTTTTCCGAGTTTAAGTGTGTAGGCGGGTAACTGCATTTGCGGTGATGGCACCTTGCCGTAGAGAAAGGTCACAGGCGGGGGTTACGTGCGCGTCATGGGAACAGTTTTGGTAGCGGCGGAGTGCGGGGGGAATTGTTTCTGGGTATGTGTACATATCCGTTATTTAGGTAACGGCTACTTATGGTTCCGCTCTTACAGCGGGTCACTTTTGGCAAACGCCCGGAATGCCGGCCCAGCCAAAAGTAACCAAAAGGTCTTTGCCCCACCACTCGGTGCCTCGCCTAGGCTCGGCATGCCCGCACTCCGGCACGGTTCCGCGGGCCGCCGCGACGGGCCATCCATGGCCCGGCGCGGCTAAATCGGCATCCCTGCCGATTTACCCGCTCCACCGTGCCTACTTGCGGCCATCGTGGTTAACGGGGCCCGCAGATCAAAATCAAAAGCAGAGCACAGCGGCCTCCCGGCCGGCTTGAGTGTAAAAAGAAAAAGCAAAGACCAGAGCGAAAACAGATCTGCTTTTCTGTGGGAGCGGGCTTGCTCGCGAAAAACCTGAGAGCGCCGCGTTTATCCAGAATGCCCGCGTCATCGTTAACGACCTTCGCGAGCAAGCCCGCTCCCACA
>NZ_CP080030.1:1442618-1484863 GCF_019382755.1 Pseudomonas sp. Colony2
GATCTTGATCTTAAGCGCCCCGTTAAACCACGCTGGCCGAACGCAGGCTTTGGAGCGTGGGTAACCCGGCAGGACGCCGGGTTAGCCGTCCTGGGCCAAGGATGGCCCATGACGGCGGCCCACGGTCCAAAGCCGGAGTGAGGGCACACCGAGCCTAGGCGAGGTGCCGAGTGGTGGGGCAAGAGCGTTTTGCTTACTTTTGCGCTGTTCAAAAGTGAGCCGCTGTAAGAGCGGAACCGATATAAGCCATCACCCAAATAACGGATATACACCCCACCTCAGCAACAAAGCCTACGCCGTCTTCCCGGTATGGTTATTCAGCGAAATAACCTTGGTCTTCCCAATCCGGTGACGATAAATCTCACGCAGGTACTTGATCGCCTTCTTCACACAATCCCGCGACAGACGAATATCGTTGATCGACACAAACTTGTCCTTGTCGTTGATCAACTCACGATACTTCTTCTCGTACATCGGCTTGATCGCATACCAGTTGGTATCCAGGATCTTCGCCGGGTTCTCGAACTCGTTGAGCAGCTCATCAATCCGGTCTTCATCAAAATCCTCATGGATGATGAAATCCAGGATCGAATTATCCAAGGTGTCATCAAACCGATACGGATTACGCGCAAAACAGCGCTTGATAAATGCCACGATCAACGTCAAAAAATCATCCGACAGGCACGGGCTTTTAGCGATCAAGGTCGTGAGCGACAAGTTGGCCGACGCCCCGATCACCAGCGCATACCGTTTGAGCGTCGTATTGGGAAACAGGCTGTTGAGGTGCGTCTTGAGGCGATTCAGGTCCATATAGGACAGCTTGTAATCCTTGGGCAACGACACAATCGACACCACCGACGAGCAGTTCTTGAAGAAGTGCAAGTCATGCAACGCCGCCGCGTCATAGCCGGAATTCTTGTACTGCTCCAGGGAGGCCTTGTACCGCTTGGACTCAATCGGCAACAGGCTGATGCCTTCGATCGCCTGGGTCACCTTGTTGAAGTGCGGCAGATCAATGGAACGGAAAAACAAGTCGTCGATGTTCAGCCGCTGCGGCTCTTTTTCGAACACCTTGAACTTGTCGCTCGAAGGCGCCGGCGTTTCCGGCACCACCGATTCGGCATAGGCAATCGCTACCGGGCCGGCCAGGCTCATGAACAGGTCGTTGGCATCCAGGCGGATGGTCTCGCCAATGTCGATCCCGGCGCGACGGAAATAGTTCTGGTCGTAGTCGGTGGTAACCGCCTGGGCCGTCAGAATGTTGAAGATCTGCTGCGAGATGTACTGGTTGGCGTGCTTTTCCATGGCATTGACATCAATGTTCTGGATGTTGCCGTCATCGCTTTCCTCGGCGTAACGCATGATGTCGTTGGAGATCAACATCATTGCGTTCCACGGTCGGATACGGCCTTTCACGCTGGCTTCGCTGCTGTCTTCATTGTCGAAGTTGTACGAGAAGTCCCATTCTTCCGATAGGTATTTGCACAACAGCCGCCCGGCGTTGATGTGCAGCGCCTCGGACATTTCGCTGCGGTGATCGGAGATGTTCGGCAGCACACAAATCCCGCTGGTGAAGATCGGCTCGAACACGAAGGCGTGACCGCTTTTGCTGTCATGTTCATCGGCGGGCTTGGTGTCGAACGTCTTGTTCATGTACGAGTGCTGCTGGGCCAGGCCGAACTCCGAGGCCATGCCTGAACCGGTACCGCCGCCGGCACTGAAGATCGAGAAGTACAGGCGCGACTGGTTGGCCTTGATGCCGCAGGAGTCGATCAGGTACGAGTGGATCATCTTCCAGTCGGGGCTGGAGAAGCGCTGGGTGTCTTTGTTGAGGATGATCTTGGCCAGGTACTGGCCGAGGATCGGCGCGTTACCGGCGCCGCCGGCATGGACTTCCGAGAGGTCCATGATTTTCATCTTGCTGTAGTCCCGCAGGAAACCGCTTTTCTCACCCTTGCGCGAGAAACGGATGCGCCCGGCAATGTCCTTGTCCAGGTCGCCCAGCATCACCAGCGGCTCGACCAGGAACACCGGTTTGGTGCCCTTGTTCGAACCCAGGCGCAGGTTGTTGCGAATCCACTGGGCGGGGCGGTAGCCCTTGTCGGTGGATTTGTCTTCGTTGCTGAATTCGTTGAGGTAGAACTTGCGGGCGTTGTACACCAGCTCTGCCACATCCAGGGCAATGTTGGAGCCACAGCGGCCCAGGCCGATCAGGCACACCGAGGGGAATTCCTGCTCATTGCGCAGTTCACCGTCGACTTCCAGGTGCGGTGCGCGCGGGAACACCATGTCGCGCAGGCCGTCGAGGTTATCGAGGATGCGGTCGGTGTTGGTCTCGGTAAAGTACAGGTACTGCTGGGTGGCCAGTGGGCGGGCGGTGCTCAATGACTTTGAACCTGAGGGTTTTTCCGCAGGGGCTGTCAGCAACACGTCGGATACCGCAGTGGCAGAGTTATTTTTAGAAGTCATTGTGCGCCATGTGCCTGGACGGATGGCTGAGTAAGTATCAAATAGCCATCACAGAATGAGAGATCGCGACTTTACAGTGCGTCCGGGTCTTGGGCGATAGGGTTTAACCCTAGGGTTTTAAGGGGAAAGCCTGGCCGGACTCTGATGAATCGGCCGTTCGTCGGAGTTCTTTAGTGAAATGATGGCGATTTGCCAAATTTTCGGCGTCAGCGAATTGGCCGAACGATGGACGCCGGGCCCGCACGACCCGAAGGCGGATCTTTCGGCGCGGGGTCACCCCCCGTCAGGCCCAGCAGGCTGAACATGTTGTTCTGGTCCAGGCTGTTGATCACCGCGCTGATATCACTCAACGGCACCGCAGCGCTGAGCAGGTAACCCTGAACAAAATCACAGCCGTGTTTTTGCACCACTTCAAATTGTTGCAGGGTTTCCACGCCCTCTGTCACCACCTGCAGGTGCAGGGTGTGGGCCATGCCGATAATGGCCTGGACGATCTCGATGTCGGCGTTCGACTTGGGGATATCCTGGATAAATGAACGGTCGATTTTCAAGGTGTTCAACGGCAGGCGCTTGAGGTAGGCGAGGGACGAGTAGCCGGTGCCGAAGTCGTCGATGGACAGCGACACGCCCAGGGCGCGGATTTGCCGCAGCAATGCCAGGGTGCTGCTGATATTGCCCATCAGCGCGTTCTCGGTTACTTCCAGTTCCAGGCGATTGGCCGCGATCCCGCCGAAGCGCAGGGCGTTTTCGATCTCATCGGCCAACTCGTCACGCGTCAGGTTGAGGGCCGAGCAGTTCACGGCCATGACCAATTCAGTGTGGCCTTGCTCCGACAGCAGGCTCAGGTCGTGGCAGGCCTGGCGCAGTACCCAGTGATCCAGTTCGGCAATCAGCCCGTTGCTTTCGGCAATGCCGATGAACCGGTCCGGGGTCAGCAGGCCATGTTGGGGGTGTTGCCAGCGCACCAGGGCTTCGAGGCGCGTGACCCTGCCTTTTTTCAGGTCAAGTATCGGTTGGTAAAACAGCACCAACTCGTTCTTGCCCCGCAGTGCGGCGCGCAGTTCCTCTTCCAGCTGCAGTTCCAGGAAGGCCCGGGTTTTCAGGTTGGAGCTGAAGAAGTTCAGGCTATTACGCCCGGCATCCTTGGACTGATACAGCGCCAGGTCAGCGGTCTTCAGCAGCTCTTCGCTGGTTTTGCCGTCTTCGGGAAACAGGCTGATGCCGATGCTGGTGGTCATCACCATGCGCCGGCCGGCCAGTTCGATGGGGTCTTTCATTTTCTGCATGATGCGCTGGGCCATGTGCCGCGCTTCATCGCGGTGATGGATGCTGATCAGGATGCAGAATTCGTCACCGCCAAACCGCGCGACCACGTCGTCATGGCTGCGCACCGAGCTTTTGATATGGCCGGCCAGCACCGTCAGCAGTTCGTCGCCGGCGTCATGGCCGAGGCTGTCGTTGATGCGCTTGAAGTGGTCGATATCCAGGAAGATCACCGCCAGCATGCCGTCGGTGGCGGTTTTTTCCGCGAGTTTCTCGGCGAAGATCTGGTTGAAACCACGGCGGTTGAGCAGGGTGGTCAGGGCATCGTAATGCGCCACCTGTTGCAGCGAGGCGCGGGCCTGGTCCAGTTCGGTGAGCAGGGCGTTGACCCGGCGCAGGTCGGTTTCCTTGTGTTGCAGCTTCTTGTCCGCGAGGGCAGCACTGATGCTGCTGCCAATCACCAGCAGGGCGATGACCGCCACCAGCAGCCCCAGTTGGACCGGGTTGTTGTCCACCGGCAGTGCCGACTGTACGAGGTCTTCGGGTACCAGCAGCTGCATGGCCGCCATGCCGGTGAAGTGCATGCTGATAATGCCCGCGCCGAGCACCAGGCTGGCCGCGTACTTGAGCAATTGATGGAACATGCCGGTGCCGTTGCGCAGGTACAGCGACAGCAGCAAAGCCGCCAGGCTGGCGCCGATCGCGATCAACACAGAGGCGAGGAACAAGCCAGTCTCGAAATACACGCCCGCCTCGGAGCGCATGGCCGACATGCCCACGTAGTGCATCAGCGCAATACCCAGCCCCATCCACACCGACGCCAGCACATATTGGTGGGCGCGCAGCCTTGGATGACTGAGGGTTTGCATGGCGAACAGCGCCGCGATCAGGGCGATCAGCAGCGAGGCGAACGTCATGATCAATTCGTAGTGAATCGCGATAGGCGCCTGGAAGGCCAGCATGCTGATGAAGTGGGTCGACCAGATGCCGCCTGCCAGGCAGCCCGCGCCTACCCAGCGCCAGTGCCGTTGAGCCTTGGGGTTGTCGACATGGCCGACCCGCTCGGCCATGTCCAGGGTGCCGAAGCCCGCTGCACACGCCACTACATACGCCAGTAGCACCAGAAAGGGGTTATGACTGCAATTGAGTAATAAGTGCCCACTGTCCGGAAGGTCGGTAAAAAAATGCAAACCAAGCCATTCCATAGCATGTCCCGTCACAGAGTTTTAGTCTGACTGCGTGTTTCAGTATAGAGAGCGTGAGCGAGTTACAAGGATTGATGGCAGATTGCTTCTAATTATTTGGCGATGAGTTTATAAACAACTAGAACCAAATGATTAGGGATGACCGGCCGGGTCGCCCGATGGAGTGACATCAGACTTACGAATCATTACAGACAATCCCCACGAGGCTGACTAGATTGCAGGTTCCGGGCTCAGGATGCGTCTGGCATCGCGGCTCACATAACAATAAAAGAGACGGACCCATGCAGAACTCGACCCAAGCGGCGAATGCCTGGCGCATTCTGTTCCTGCTGTTCCTGGCCAACCTGTTCAACTTTTTCGACCGCACCATTCCCGCGATCATCATCGAGCCGATCCGCATGGAGTGGCACCTCAGCGACTTCCAGCTCGGGATCATCGGTACCGCGTTCACCATCGTTTATGCAATTGCCGGCTTGCCGCTGGGGCGCCTGGCCGATACCGGCTCGCGCAGCAAACTCATGGGCTGGGGCCTGGCGGCGTGGAGTGGCCTGACAGCGGTCAATGGTCTGGTGGGCAGCTTCTGGACCTTTTTGCTGGTGCGCATGGGCATCGGTATCGGCGAGGCCAGTTATGCGCCGGCGGCCAACTCGCTGATCGGTGACCTGTTTCCGGCCCACCGCCGTGCCCGGGCCATGGGGATCTTCATGCTGGGCCTGCCCTTGGGCCTGTTGCTGGCCTTCTTCACCATTGGTGCGATGGTCAAGGCGTTCGACAGCTGGCGTGCGCCGTTCTTTATTGCCGCGGTGCCGGGGCTGATCCTTGCGGTGTTCATGTTCTACATCAAGGAACCCAAGCGCGGCGCGGCGGAAGCCGTGCAAGTCTCCCAGGAGAAAGTCGACCGGCCGATTCGCCGGGTGCTGGCGGTGCCGACATTCCTCTGGCTGGTGCTGGCCGGGTTGTGCTTCAACTTCGCCACCTATGCCTGCAACTCGTTCCTGGTGCCGATGCTGCAGCGCTATTTCCTGCTGCCGTTGCAGGATGCGGCAGTCGCCACCGGTGTCATCGTCGGTATTACCGGCCTGGTGGGCCTGACCCTGGGTGGCTGGATTGCCGACAAGATCCATCAACGCATCGCTAACGGCCGGCTGCTGTTCGCGGCGTGCAGTTTGATTATCTCTACAGTGACCACTGCCTGGGCGTTGCACGCGGGGCGGATCGAGATTGGTGTGTTTGTGGCGCTGTTCAGTGTCGGCTGGCTGTTTGCCTATAACTTCTACACCTGCGTGTACACGGCGATCCAGGACGTGGTCGAGCCGCGCCTGCGGGCGACGGCGATGGCATTGTTCTTCGCCGGCTTGTATTTGCTGGGCGGGGGCATGGGGCCGATTGTGGTGGGCGGGTTGTCGGATCATTTTGCCCATTCGGCGATGTATGCCGACGGTGCCCAGCAGATGACCGAGGCTTACAAGGCGGTGGGACTGCATGACGCCATGTACCTGATTCCGGTGGCGCTGTTTTTGACCATGCTGTTTCTGTTCCAGGCGTCCCGCAGTTTTGTGCGCGATGCTCAGCGGATGAAGGATGGGTTGGGGGTGGTGGAGGTGCCGGCTACGGCGGTTACTGCCTGAGACCGAGGTGACGCCTTCGCGAGCAAGCCCGCTCCCACATTAGACCGCATTCTCAAGATGGAACTCGGTCAAATGTGGGAGCGGGCTTGCTCGCGAAGAGGCCATCAATAACAACGATGTCTCAAGTGAATAAAAAAGGCCCGCATTGCGCGGGCCTTTTTGTTTGGCAGGGTAGGGCGGCGAAGTTAGCCCGCGACCAACACCCGAATCGCTTCCAGTCGCAGCGCCGCCTTGTCGAGCATGGCCAGGCCTTGCTCGCGCTGTTGGCGCAGGGCAACCAGTTCGCTGTCGCGCACGGTCGGGTTGACCGCTTGCAACGCGGTCAGGCGCGCCAGTTCTTCGTCGGTATCCGCCGCCAGGCGCCGTTGAGCCTCGGCCACACGCTCGGCGTGACGCGGGGCGATCTTCTCTTCACCGGCGTTGATCCGCGGCGTCAGCTGGTCGCGCTGGGCCTGCACGAACTTGTTGGCGCTGGCCCGCGGCACGCTTTCCAACTGGTCATTCAAGGTCAGGAACGACACGCGGCCCGACAGGTCATTGCCATTGGCATCCAGCAGGCAACGCAGTGCCGCCGGTGGCAGGTAACGGCCCAACTGCAGCGAACGCGGAGCAACCACTTCGCTGACGTAGAGCAGTTCCAGCAACACGGTGCCCGGCTTGAGCGCCTTGTTCTTGATCAGCGCCACGGCGGTGTTGCCCATGGAACCGGACAGCACCAGGTCCATGCCGCCCTGCACCATCGGGTGTTCCCAGGTGATGAACTGCATGTCTTCGCGGGACAGCGCCTGGTTACGGTCGTAGGTGATGGTCACGCCTTCGTCGTCGCCCAAGGGGAAGCTGGCGTCGAGCATTTTTTCGCTGGGCTTGAGGATCAGCGCGTTTTCCGAATGGTCTTCGCTGTCGATGCCGAAGGCGTCGAACAGGGTTTCCATGTAGATCGGCAGGGTGAACTGGTCGTCTTGCTCAAGGATGGCTTCCACCAGCGCATCACCTTCACCGGCACCGCCGGAGTTGAGCTCCAGCAAACGGTCGCGGCCGGTGTGCAGTTCGGCTTCGAGGCGCTCGCGCTCGGCACGGGCTTCGTCGATCAGCCCTTGCCACTCGCCGTCGTCGGCGTTTTCCAGCAGCGGCAGCAGGCGCGGGCCGAACTGGTGCTGCAAGGCGTTGCCGGTCGGGCAGGTGTTGAGGAACGCGTTCAGCGCCTCGTGGTACCACTGGAACAGGCGCTCTTGCGGGCTGGTTTCCAGGTACGGCACGTGCAGTTCGATTACATGTTTCTGGCCGATCCGGTCCAGACGGCCGATCCGCTGTTCCAGCAAGTCCGGGTGGGACGGCAGGTCGAACAGCACCAGGTGGTGGGAGAACTGGAAGTTGCGGCCTTCACTGCCGATTTCCGAGCAGATCAGCACCTGGGCGCCGAATTCTTCGTCCGCAAAGTAGGCGGCAGCGCGGTCGCGCTCGAGGATGTTCATGCCCTCGTGGAACACCGTGGCCGGGATGCCGGAGCGCACGCGCAGGGCGTCTTCCAGGTCCATGGCGGTTTCGGCGTGGGCGCAGATCACCAGGACTTTGGTGCGCTTGAGCATCTTCAGCTGGTCGATCAGCCATTCGACGCGCGGGTCGAAACGCCACCAGCGTTGTTCTTCATCGACGTCCGGCTGCGACTGGAAGCTGACTTCCGGGTACAGCTCGGCGTGCTCGCCCAGGGGCAGCTCGAGGTATTCGTCCGGGCACGGCAGCGGGTAGGCGTGCAGCTTGCGCTCCGGGAAACCTTGCACCGCGGCGCGGGTGTTGCGGAACAGCACGCGGCCGGTGCCGTGGCGGTCCAGCAGTTCGCGGACCAGGCGGGCACTGGCTTCGGCGTCGCCATCGTTGACGGCGGTCAGCAGCGCTTCGCCTTCGTCGCCGAGGAAGCCCTGGATGGTCTTGTGGGCGGCGGGCGAGAGACGGCCCTTGTCCAGCAGTTCCTGGACGGCTTCGGCCACCGGGCGATAGTTTTCGCTCTCGGCGCGAAAGGCGTGCAGGTCGTGGAAACGGTTCGGGTCCAGCAGGCGCAGGCGCGCGAAGTGGCTGTCCTGGCCCAGTTGCTCAGGGGTTGCAGTGAGCAGCAGCACGCCCGGAATCACTTCGGCCAGTTGTTCCACCAGCGAGTACTCGGGGCTGGCTTTTTCTTCGTGCCAGACCAGGTGGTGCGCTTCGTCGACCACCAGCAGGTCCCAGCCGGCCGCGAACAGCGCGTCCTGGGCCTTCTCGTCGTCCACCAGCCATTCCAGGGCCACCAGCGCGAGCTGGGTGTCTTCGAACGGGTTGGTGGCATCGCTTTCGATAAAGCGCTCTTCATCGAACAGTGCGACCTGCAGGTTAAAGCGGCGGCGCATTTCCACCAGCCACTGGTGCTGGAGGTTTTCCGGCACCAGGATCAACACGCGGTTGGCGCGACCCGACAGCAACTGGCGATGGATCACCAGGCCGGCTTCGATGGTCTTGCCCAGSCCCACTTCGTCCGCCAGCAGAACCCGCGGCGCGATACGGTCGGCGACTTCACGGGCGATGTGCAATTGGTGCGCGATCGGTTGCGCACGCACGCCGCCCAGGCCCCAGAGCGAGGACTGCAACTGGCGGCTGGTGTGTTCCAGGGTGTGGTAGCGCAGGGAGAACCAGGGCAGCGGGTCGATCTGGCCGGCGAACAGACGGTCGCTGGCCAGGCGGAACTGGATGAAGTTCGAGAGCTGGGTTTCCGGCAGGGTGACCTGCTCGTTTTGCCCATTGAGGCCGTGGTAGACCAGCAGGCCGTCGACGTCGTCGACTTCTTGCACGGTCATTTTCCAGCCTTCGAAATGGGTGATGGTGTCACCCGGCGAAAACCTCACGCGGGTGAGGGGCGCATTCCGTAGCGCATACTGGCGAGTGTCGCCAGTGGCCGGATAGAGCACGGTTAACAAGCGGCCGTCCTGTGCCAGAACGGTGCCTAACCCCAGCTCTGCTTCGCTGTCACTAATCCAGCGTTGCCCCGGTTGATACTGCTGCGCCATGCTGCCTGACTCCCGCCGTGAAAAAGCCGACTATTCTAACGGAACACGGCTTCCAGACCAAAAGGAATAGGTGCAGCTTCGAGCTTTAAGCTACAAGCGGCAAGAAAAAGGGCGGTATCTTCGTCGGATAGATGACGATTGGTTCACAAGTTGGCGGCTTGACGCTCAAGTCGTCACCCACGCAGCCGACAGTCTGCTGAACAGGAGACTAATAATATGCTGCCACCCATGCTGCCCTTGAGTGTTGTGCCGGTCACGTCGCAGCTTGACCCGGTGCGCCAGAAGCCGGATATCCCGCCCGTGGCGCCGGTTCAGCCAAGCTCCAACGAAAGTACCATCGACTTGCAAAAGCGCGATCCCGAGGAAGCGGCTTTGCTGCTGCGCGAGGAGCAGCGTCGCCAGCAGGAACAGCAAAAGCGTCGCCGCGAAGCCGATGAAGACTCGCAGGAGCACCTGGCTGTTCCCGGTGACGTACTCAACGCCGACAACACCGTGCCGGTGGTGCCGTTGATTGAAGACGCACCACGGCAAGGCTTGTGGGTGGACGTCGAGGTTTAATCCCGCAGTTCGCGCAGGGCGGCGATCAGTTGCTCGATGTCTTGCGCCGTATTGAGGTAGCTCACGGAGATTCGCGCCACGCTGTCCAGCTCGCGGGCCTGCATGTCCAGTGGAGTGTAGGGCACGCCATTGGCACCGATATTGATCCGCTTGAGGCCCAGGCGGCGCTTGAGCTCGAAGGCGTCCCAGCCGGCCAGGTTGAACGCGATCAGGCCGGACTGGTTTGCGCTGGTTCCCAGGTCATGCAAGGTAATCCCGTCGATTCGGCGCAATTCTTCACGGATTGTGTCGCTTAACAGCCGGACCGTCTCGCGTACCCGCTCGACCCCCAATCGATTGACCTCCAGCAACGCATTGCCCAGGCCTGCCAGCAAGGCGAACGACACTTCGCTGGTTTCAAAGCGCCGGGCGTCGTTGCGCAAGTCAAATCCCGCAGGGCTCCAGGGCGCCGAAAACACATCGCGTTGGGCCGGGTTCAAGCGCTCGAGAAAATCCGGCCGCACATAGAGCAGGGCGGTCCCCCGTGGGCCGCGCAGATGCTTGCGCCCGGCGCCCTTGAGCACATCGCAGTGCAGCGCTTGCACATCCACCGGCACCTGACCGATGGCTTGCCCGGCGTCGATGAAATAGGCAATGCCATGACGCCTGGCCAACGCGCCGATGGCCTCGGCCGGGTTGATCAAGCCGCTGTTGGCGGGGAGCCAGGTCAGGTCGATCAACCGCACCCGGGCGTCGAGCATGGCTTCCAGGCCGGCGATGGATACCGCGCCGGTTTCATCGCAGGGGATCACTTCTACTTGTGCACCCGATTGCACGGCCGTCTGCATGCTCGCCAGGTTGCCGCCCCATTCGTGGCGGCCCACCAGAATGCGGTCGCCTGGCTGCCACGGGCCCAACGCCTGGAACGCCATGCTCCAGGCGGTCGAGCCACTGCTGGCGAAGGCAATCGATGACACGGGCGCATTGAGCAGTTGCGCGGCGGCGCGACGGGCTTTTTCTGTCAGCAGTGCGCCGTGTTCGCCGGCCTCCATCGGGCCGTCGCGGGCTTCGCGCTGCAACTGGTCAATGATTGCATCGAGCGTCCCTTGGCTGGGCAGGGAGGCCCCGGCGTGGTTGAAGTGGACGATGCCGGACTGGCAGCCCGGCGTTTCGTCCCGCAGCTCCCGGACCTCGGTCAGGGATAGCGCAGTCACGGCTGCAACTCGAAAATCGCGTCGATCTCCACGGCTACGCCGCCCGGCAAGCTGGCGACGCCCACGGCCGTACGGGCATGCCGGCCTTTGTCGCCGAGGGCGTTGACCAGCAAGTTCGAAGCGCCATTGGCGACTGCACCCTGGCGCTGGAAATCACCGCTGCTGGCGATAAATACGCCCAACCGAATGATGCGCACCAGCCGCGACAGGTCATCGCCAAGGGCATCGCTTAATTGTGCCAGCAGGCCCAACGCCGCGAGTTCGGCGGCCTTGGCGCCTTCGTCTTCGCTGATGGATTCGCCGAGTCTTCCGATGTAAGTCGGCTTGCCGTCCAGCAGCGGGATTTGGCCGGAGATGAACAGCTGGTTCTGGCTGATCACGTAATTGACGTAGTTGGCAATCGGCTGGCTGGGTGTCGGCAGGCTCAGGCCGAGGGCTTGTACGCGTTGTGAGATGGAGTGGCTCATGGTGAATCCTCTTGGAAAGAGTCTTCAGCATGGGCGGGGCGATTTTCGCCGACAAACGGATAGATTTAACTCGACGTATCGAAATAACTCATGCGTCGGCACAGATTTCCCGCAGCCATTCACTGAAACAAGCGGCCGCCGTGCTGGTTTCGCCATGCGGGGCAATCAGCCAGTAACCGATCTCGCTTTGATAGGGCGGCCAGTCGAAGGCCTCCACCAATGTGCCTTCCTTGAGCCTGCGTTCGATCAGGCGGTGGCGGCCCATGGCGATGCCCTGGCCGGCGACGGCGGCTTCGACCACGATGTTGTAGTCGTGCAGCAGCGCCTTGGGGTAGTGCTCCACATCCACCTGATAATGCCGGGACCAGTCGGTCCACTCGAAAGGGCGGTGCGAGGTGGCCATCAGCAGCGGGCCATTGGCCAGTTGGCTGGCCTTGAACGCAGGGCTGCAGACGGGTGACAGTGTTTCGCTCATCAGGCGCGTGGCCTGCACGTCGGTCCAGTCGCCCTTGCCGTAGCGAATCGCCAGGTCGACCTCGGCGGCGGCGACATCTGCCAACTGAATCGCCGGCACCAACTCCACCTGGATGTGTGGGTAGCGGCTAAGAAACCCCGCCAGGCGCGGTGCCAGCCACAAAGTGGCGAACGAGGCGAGCAGGCCGACGCGCAGTACGCTGGTGGCGGGCGGTGTTTGCTGCTGGCGGGTGGCGGCGGCGATGGTGTCGAGGGCGGGGCGGATCTGGTCGTAGTAGTGTTGGCCGTCTTCGGTCAGATCGATGGCGCGGGTGCGTCGGATAAACAGCGGTTTGCCCAGGTGCTGTTCGAGTTTCTGCACTTGATGGCTGAGGGCGCTTTGGGTCACTGACAGCTCGGCGGCGGCCTTGATAAAACTCAAATGCCGGGCCACGGCCTCAAAGGCGCGCAAGGCCAGGAGTGGGGGAAGGTCCTTGTGCAGTGCCACGTCGAACGCTCTGTGTGAGGGGTGGGATGGGGGGATTTTGCGGGCAAATGCGCGGGATGACATCGATTTTGTTTACGCGGGATTGGCGCAGGACGCATTATTGGGGCATCCAAGCCATTACGTAAGCCAAGCCATGAGTGACGATGACAAGCTGATTGACCTGAATGCCGAACGGGCCAAACGTGTTCATGATCTGAATGACAAGCGACTGAATGAAGTGCGCCAGGCGTTTGAACAGGCGATGCCGTTGGGGAAGCCCAAGAAAAAGCCGAAAAGCAAACCGAAAAAGCGTTGATATAGCCTGCATCGTTTGATGCAGGTCAGTTATTTCCCTTCTTTACGCTCCGTCGCGGGCGACATTGATCCTCGTCAATTTCTTCTTTCGTCTTCTTGGTTAACTTAGCCCTATCGCAACAGGGCAAGTGCAGGAGGCCGGTCATGTTTTTCGATAATGTGGTGTTTGCCGGAGTGCTGACGGTTGGCCTCATGGTGATGTTCTTTGTAGGGTTTGGAATTTTTATCTGGAAAGACGCTAATAAGCGTAAGAGGCCTTAGGTCTTTTCGGATACATGAGCACGCAAGGCATTTTGGGCGACTTCGGTCGCCTTTTTTTTGTTTTGGATTTTTTGTTTTGGATTTTTTAATTTGTGTACATATCCGTTGCTGCGGTAACGGCTACTTATGGTTTCGCTCTTACAGCGAGTCACTTTTTTACAAACGCCTAAAAAAGTAACCAAAAAACGCTTTGCCCCACCACTCGGTGCCTCGCTTAGGCTCGGCATGCCCGCACTCCGGCACGGCTCCGCGGGCCGCCGCGACGGGCCATCCATGGCCCGGCGCGGCTAAATCGGCATCCTTGCCGATTTACCCGCTCCACCGTGCCTACTTGCGGCCATCGTGGTTGACGGGGCCCGCAGATCAAAATCAAAAGCAGATCAAGATCAAARGCACKCAGCCTCGCTGGYGCTCGACAGCTGCTACGGGYGGKGTGGCTCTGCTTTTCTGTRGGAGCTGGCTTGCCGGCGATGCAGACACCTCGGTRCATCAGGTACACCCAGTTGATGCCATCGCMGGCAAGCCAGCTCCTACAGTGGACCGTGCCCGCTTTAGTTTTTGATTTGGCTTTTAAACACTCAAGCCGGCCGGGAGGCCGCTGTGCTCTTGCTTTTGATCTTGATTTTGATCTTAGGCGCCCCGTTAAACCACGCTGGCCGAACGCAGGCTTTGGAGCGTGGGTAACCCGGCAGGACGCCGGGTTAGCCGTCCTGGGCCAAGGATGGCCCATGACGGCGGCCCACGGTCCAAAGCCGGAGTGAGGGCACTCCGAGCCTAGGCGAGGAGCCGAGTGGTGGGGCAAGAGCGTTTTGCTTACTTTTGCGCTGTTCAAAAGTGAGCCGCTGTAAGAGCGGAATCATAAGTGGCCGTTACCTAAATAACGGATATACACCCAAACCCCAGCCATAAAAAAAGGCACGACCCTCACAGGTCGCACCTTCTTCACAAGCCCAAGAGCTGTCAGCTACCCAAAGCCTTGGAAGCCAACCAGAACAACCCGGCCGAAAGGCCCACAGTCGCCGGCAGCGTCAACACCCAAGCCATCAGAATGGTCTTGACGGTGCCACCTTGCAGCCCGCTCTTGTTCGCCACCATGGTCCCCGCCACACCCGAAGACAACACATGGGTCGTGGAAACCGGCAAGCTGAAGATATTGGCCAAGCCAATCATGCTGGCCGTGGTGATCTGCGCCGACATACCCTGGGCATACGTCATGCCCTGCTTGCCGATCTTCTCACCAATGGTCAGCACCACACGCTTCCAGCCCACCATGGTGCCCAGGCCCAAGGCCAGTGCCACCGCCAGGATCACCCAGAACGGCGCGTACTCGGTGGTCGCCGTCAGGTCCTTGCGCAACTTGTCCAGGTCCGACTTCTCACGCGCATCCAGGCCTGGCAACTTGCCCACCTTCTTCGCGGTGTCATCCAGGCACAACAGATAACGACGCACTTCAATCCGGTGCTCGGCGGTCAACGAATGGTAGTCAGAGACACCTTTCAAGGTCCCCAGCAGGGCGTTGATCGTCGGTTCAGTCTGCTGCGGATTGCACTGGAACTTGCCCGGCAAATCGTCTTTCACGCTTTTGCCCAGGGCCAGGAACTCACCGAGGGTTTCTTGATTGCGCTGGTAGAACTGATTCAGGTGCAGCGTGGCGTCGCGGGTGCGCTCGATCTGGTAAGTGGTGCTGCCCAGGTCCAGTACGAACTGCGCCGGCACGATACCGATCAGTACCAGCATGATCAGGCCAATACCTTTCTGCCCGTCGTTGGAGCCGTGCACGAAGCTCACGGCCATCGCCGAAATCACCAGGACCAGGCGGTTCCAGAACGGCGGGTGCTTCTTGTCGTCGAGCTTGCGGCGCTGGTCCGGTGTCTTGTGCATCTTCGACAGCGGGCGCCACCATTTCAGGCCCAGCAGCACCAGGGCGGCTACCACGAAACCAGCCATCGGCGAGAACACCAGCGAAGCGCCGATATCGATCGCTTTCTGCCAGTTGACGCCGTCAGCCAGGGGAATGTCGTTGATCAGGGCGTTGGCCAGGCCGACACCGAGGATCGAACCGATCAGGGTGTGGGAACTGGACGCCGGGATCCCGAAATACCAGGTGCCGAGGTTCCAGGTGATCGCCGCTGCCAATAATGAGAAGACCATGGCCAGACCGTGGCCGGTGTTCACATTGATCAGCAACTCCACCGGCAGCAAGTGCACGATGGCATACGCAACACCGACCCCACCGAGCAACACGCCGAGGAAGTTGAACACCCCGGAGAAGAACACGGCCAGATGCGGAGGCATGGCTTTGGTATAGATGACTGTGGCAACCGCGTTAGCGGTGTCATGAAAGCCATTGATGAACTCGAAGGCGAGGACAAAGGCCAGGGCGAGCAACAGGCTCACTAGAACCCAAGCATCCAGTCCGCTGAATAAATCGATCATGAAGGTTTTCTGACCCGGTCGTAAGGGGGCGCGATTATGCCAGAAAACATCGGTAATCAATGCACTAGCTGCTCATCGGTAACATTCTTCAACGAAAAAAAATGGGGGGGAGGCGTGCATCCCGGTGTTTTCGGGGCTTTGGCAAGTGATTGATTTATATGGAGGATCCATCAAATTCGCGGGATAAAGCGTCGGAAGGGAATAACTGAAACAATCGTATGAAATTTCGCTAAGGCCACATAACGGGCTTCCCTCCACCAGCTTGGTACTGGCAGAGAGATGGCACCTTTGGAAGCTCAACCCGAAACGCTTATGGCTCTTCGGCCTTGAGGTCCTGTTCAATCTTTTGGATTTCCTGGGCAAAGGCCTGGTCGAGCAGGCTGGCTCGTTTGCGCCATGGCTTGCGTTCAGGTTCTGGCTGGGCGGCGTAGGTGGTGACTTCCCCGCCGTAAACATCCTTGTAACGTTGTTCCTGGCGCTCAAGTTCCGCGCGCAGTTCGTCTTTCGTCACATTGTTACCTAATTGAGTTGAGTTTGATTCCGGCGAAACGCGATGCCGGGAAGTCGCCCCCGGTATACCGTCAATCTGAAGATCAGCGTGGAAAGGTATACAGGAAAAACCACTTCTTTATTGCACGCGGCCACGATACCGGAGAAGAGCAGTTGTCGTAGCAACAGTTTTCTTGTCACAGCCACAAGCAGTTGGCAGGCATTCGAAATGTGTGTCAGGTACTTGCGGCGGAGCCTGCACGCAGCCGGTGCACGACTGGGTGAAATCTATCCTCGGGGTCAGGCGAGGCTGGCTCCTGCACAGGATGCATTATAGCCACGCGCTTGAATAACACTATCGCCAACAAGTTAAAAATCGTCAACTTTGTGTGAGGGTTTTGTTACGCAGGTGTGTGGGGTATTTGCTGAACTATTGGCGCCATAAATCATGCAATGTTCTACAGGCGTTAATCAACCTTAACTTCTCTCGTACATCAGTCGATTCTGAAAGGCACTCAAATGGATGTAGAGGGGTTCCGGCACCGGTCGGCGGTGACAAATTGCGATAATCGAATGACCGTCCGATAATCGCCCAATGTTGGTTGCCCTGCCTTGTGCAGCCATTGCACGGCGGCTTGTAATAGCGGTCACCCCCCCGCAGCGGTTAAAAATAAGAGAAAGGACCCCAAATGAACGATCAATTGCGCAACTCCTTCGCATCAGTGGCGCCGCCGATCGTTGCGTCACCGGCCAAGCGCATCCAGGCGTTTACCGGTGATCCGGATTTCATGACCTCCCTGGCCCGCGGCCTGGCCGTGGTGCAGGCATTCCAGGAGCGCAAGCGCCACCTGACCATCGCCCAGATCAGCCACCGCACGGAAATCCCCCGCGCTGCCGTACGCCGTTGCCTGCATACCCTGATCAAACTCGGCTACGCCACCACCGACGGGCGTACCTATTCGCTGTTGCCCAAGGTGCTGACCCTCGGCCACGCTTACCTGTCGTCCACGCCCCTGGCCGTTTCGGCGCAGCCTTACCTGGACCGCATGAGCGAGCAGCTCCACGAGGCGTGCAACATGGCAACCCTGGAAGGTGATGACATCCTCTACATTGCCCGCTCCGCCACCACCCAACGCCTGATTTCCGTCGACCTTTCCGTGGGCGGCCGTCTCCCGGCCTACTGCACCTCCATGGGCCGTATCCTGCTGGCGGCGCTGGATGACGCCTCGCTGCAGGACTACCTCGACCACGCCGACCTGCAAACCAAGACCAGCCGCACCCTCACCACCCCGCAAGCCTTGCTCGAATGCCTGCAGGAAGTGCGGCAGCAGGGCTGGTGCATTGTCGACCAGGAACTGGAGCAAGGGCTGCGTTCCATCGCCGTGCCGGTGTACGACGCTTCGGGCCAGGTCCTGGCGGCACTGAACGTCAGCACCCATGCCGGGCGGGTCAGCCGCAGCGAGCTGGAGCAGCGTTTCCTGCCGAGCATGCTCAGTGCCAGCCAGGAGCTGAGTGCGCAGCTGTTTGCGTAAGCTGTTCGGTGACCGCACAGATCCCGGCTGGATGAATTGACGGTGTTTCCCAAGGCTTATTAATGTGCGGCAGCGCTTCAAGGCGCCGCCCCAATAATAATGACGACTCAAGGTCGTTCGCCCGCCCATCGGTGTGGAAATAAAAATAATGAATCAGCCTTCACCTGCTGTCGGTACTTGTTTGGACGTTCAGTCCTTCATCAACGCCCAGCCGCTGTCGCGGTATCAGTGGCGAGTGGTGATCCTGTGTTTTCTCATCGTCTTCCTCGACGGCCTCGACACGGCCGCCATGGGCTTCATCGCCCCGGCGCTGTCCCAGGACTGGGGTATCGACCGCGCCAGCCTCGGCCCGGTGATGAGCGCCGCGTTGATCGGCATGGTCTTTGGCGCCCTGGGCTCCGGCCCGCTCGCCGACCGCTTCGGGCGCAAGGTGGTGCTGGTGGGGGCGGTGCTGGTGTTTGGGGCCTTCAGCCTGGCCTCGGCCTACAGCAGCAACGTCGATCAACTGCTGATCCTGCGCTTCCTCACCGGTCTCGGCCTGGGCGCCGGCATGCCGAACGCCACGACACTGCTCTCCGAATACACCCCGGAACGCCATAAGTCGCTGCTGGTGACCAGCATGTTCTGCGGCTTCAACCTGGGCATGGCCGGTGGCGGGTTTATCTCGGCCAAGCTGATCCCGGCGTATGGCTGGCACAGCCTGCTGATGATCGGCGGCCTGTTGCCGCTGATCCTCGCGGTGGTGCTGCTGTTCTGGCTGCCGGAGTCGGCGCGTTACCTGGTGGTGCGCAATCGCGGCACCGACAAGGTGCGCAAGACCCTGGCGCCTATCGAGCCGGGCATCGTCGCCCAGGCCTCGAGCTTCAGCGTGCCCGAACAGAAAACCGTCAAGGCGCGCAACGTGTTCGCGGTGATCTTCTCCGGCACCTACAGCGCCGGCACCTTGCTGTTGTGGCTGACGTATTTCATGGGCCTGGTGATTGTTTACCTGCTGACCAGTTGGCTGCCGACCCTGATGCGCGACAGCGGCGCCAGCATGGAACAGGCCGCGTTTATCGGTGCGTTGTTCCAGTTTGGCGGCGTATTGAGTGCGGTCGGCGTGGGCTGGGCGATGGACCGGTTCAATCCGCACAAGGTCATCGGCACTTTCTACCTGCTGGCCGGGGTGTTTGCCTACGCGGTGGGGCAGAGCC
The DNA here is from genome assembly GCF_019382755.1 of Pseudomonas sp. Colony2. Taxonomy (NCBI): domain Bacteria; kingdom Pseudomonadati; phylum Pseudomonadota; class Gammaproteobacteria; order Pseudomonadales; family Pseudomonadaceae; genus Pseudomonas; species Pseudomonas sp. Colony2. The sequence continues at coordinate 1,461,600 of NZ_CP080030.1, forward strand.
TGGGCAATATCACGCTGCTGGCGACTCTGGTGTTGATTGCCGGCATGTGTGTCAACGGTGCGCAGTCGGCGATGCCGTCGCTGGCCGCACGTTTCTACCCGACCCAGGGCCGCGCCACGGGCGTGTCGTGGATGCTCGGCATCGGCCGCTTTGGCGCGATCCTCGGGGCGTGGATGGGCGCGACCTTGCTGGGCCTGGGCTGGAACTTCGAACAGGTGCTGACCGCCCTGGTGATCCCGGCGGCATTGGCCACCACCGCGGTGGTGATCAAGGGCATGGTCAGCCATGCCGACGCTACCTGAAACGGACCGATAGCAAGACAACAATCCGTTCGATAATCGAACACTCAGTCGATTATCGGATTGTTTGGCCCCGACCCCCGGCTTAATCTTCAAGCACTTCGGCGCTGCCTCCAGCGCCTTTTTCGATCGATACCGGGAGCCCACCCCATGGCTGAAATCCTTTCGCTGGCTGATGCGGTAAAGCAGTTCGTGAATCACGGCGACACCGTTGCACTCGAAGGCTTTACTCACCTGATCCCTACGGCGGCAGGTCATGAAATCATTCGTCAGGGCAAGAAAGACCTGACGCTGGTGCGCATGACGCCTGACCTGATCTACGACCAGTTGATCGGCGCCGGCTGTGCACGCAAGCTGATTTTCTCCTGGGGCGGCAACCCGGGCGTGGGTTCACTGCATCGCCTGCGGGACGCCGTTGAAAAGCAATGGCCGCAACCGCTGGAGATCGAAGAGCACAGCCACGCCGACCTGGCCAATGCCTACGTCGCCGGTGCCTCCGGCCTGCCATTCGCGGTGTTGCGCGCCTACGCCGGCTCCGACCTGCCCAAGGTCAACCCGCTGATCAAGACCGTGACCTGCCCCTTCACCGGTGAAGTACTGGCGGCCGTGCCGTCGGTGCGCCCGGACATCACCGTGATCCACGCGCAAAAGGCTGACCGCAAGGGCAACGTGCTGCTGTGGGGCATCCTCGGGGTGCAGAAGGAAGCGGCCCTGGCGGCCAAGCGCTGCATCGTTACCGTTGAAGAAATCGTCGACGACCTCAACGCGCCGATGAACGCCTGCGTGCTGCCGACCTGGGCCCTGACTGCCGTGTGCCATGTGCCGGGTGGCGCGCATCCGTCCTACGCTCACGGTTACACCGAACGTGACAACCGTTTCTACCAGGCCTGGGACCCCATCGCCCGGGACCGTGAGACGTTTACTGCGTGGATCAACGAATACATCCACGGCACCGCCAATTTCAGTGAATTCCAGGCCAAGCTGGCCACCGCGCAGGAGGCCAAATAATGGCTTACTTGACCAACGAAATGATGACCGTCGCCGCCGCGCGCCGCCTGAAGAACGGTTCGGTGTGCTTCGTCGGCATCGGCCTTCCCTCCAAGGCTGCCAACCTGGCGCGCCTGACATCGTCGCCGGATGTGGTGCTGATTTACGAGTCCGGCCCGATTGGCGCCAAGCCTTCGGTGCTGCCGCTGTCCATCGGTGATGGCGAGCTGGCTGAAACCGCTGACACCGTGGTGCCGACCGGTGAGATTTTTCGCTACTGGCTGCAGGGCGGGCGCATTGACGTCGGCTTCCTCGGCGCGGCCCAGGTCGACCGTTTCGGCAATATCAACACCACCGTGGTCGGTGACTACCACCAGCCCAAAGTGCGCCTGCCAGGTGCCGGTGGCGCGCCGGAGATCGCCGGCTCCGCGAAGAGCGTGCTGATCATCCTCAAGCAGTCGGCCCGCTCGTTTGTCGACAAGCTGGACTTCATCACCTCGGTCGGCCACGGCGAAGGCGGTGACTCGCGCAAACGCCTGGGTCTGCCAGGCGCCGGTCCTGTAGGGATTATTACCGACCTGTGCATCATGGAGCCGGAGGAGGGCAGCCACGAATTTGTCGTCACCGCCCTGCACCCCGGCGTGACCCGTGAGCAAGTAGTGGCCGCCACCGGTTGGGCGATTCGTTTTGCCGACCAGGTGACCACCAGCGCCGAACCCACCGAGATTGAACTGACTGCCCTGCGCGACCTTGAGGCACGCACAGCTGCCGCCCACGGCCAAGCCCCCGGAGAAGCCTGATGCGCGACGTATTTATCTGTGACGCCATTCGTACCCCTATCGGCCGTTTTGGCGGTGGCTTGTCCACCGTGCGCGCCGATGACCTGGCGGCACTGCCGATCAAGGCGCTGATGGAACGCAACCCATCGGTGGACTGGAGCGCGGTGGACGAAGTGTTCCTCGGCTGCGCCAACCAGGCCGGCGAAGACAACCGCAACGTGGCGCGCATGGCGGCATTGTTGGCGGGCCTTCCGGAGAGCATTCCCGGCGTCACCCTGAACCGCCTGTGCGCTTCGGGCATGGACGCGATCGGCACGGCCTTCCGCGCCATCGCCAGCGGCGAGATGGAACTGGCGATTGCCGGTGGCGTCGAGTCGATGTCCCGCGCGCCGTTCGTGATGGGCAAGGCCGATGCGGCGTTCTCGCGCAACATGAAGCTGGAAGACACCACCATCGGCTGGCGCTTTATCAATCCGTTGATGAAGGCCCAGTACGGCGTCGACCCGATGCCGCAAACCGCTGACAACGTGGCCGACGACTATAAAGTCTCCCGCGCCGACCAGGACGCCTTCGCCCTGCGCAGCCAGCAACGTACGGCCGCTGCACAGGCCGCCGGTTTCTTCGCCGAAGAAATCGTACCGGTGCGTGTCGCCCACAAAAAAGGCGAAACCGTGGTCGAGCACGACGAGCATCCACGGGCCGATACCACCCTGGAAGCCCTGGCCAAACTCAAGCCGGTCAATGGTCCGGACAAGACCGTCACCGCAGGCAACGCCTCTGGTGTGAACGATGGTGCCGCCGCGCTGATTCTGGCCTCTGCTGAAGCCGTCAAAAAACACGGCCTGACCGCCCGCGCCCGGGTGCTGGGCATGGCCAGCGCCGGTGTGGCGCCGCGTGTGATGGGCATCGGCCCGGTGCCGGCGGTGCGCAAACTGGTGGAACGCCTGGGCCTGGCGGTAACTGATTTCGATGTGATCGAACTCAACGAAGCCTTCGCCAGCCAGGGCCTGGCCGTGCTGCGCGAGCTGGGGATTGCCGACGACGCACCGCAGGTCAACCCGAACGGCGGCGCGATTGCCCTTGGCCATCCGCTGGGCATGAGCGGTGCGCGCCTGGTACTGACCGCGCTGCATCAGCTGGAAAAAACCGGTGGCAGCAAAGGCCTGGCGACCATGTGCGTCGGTGTGGGCCAAGGCCTGGCCCTGGCGATCGAACGCGTTTGAGACCCACAAGAATAAAGAGGATTGCTCCATGAGTGACAAGCCCGGATACCGGCGCCCGCAAGCGGGTACTCAGCCTGATTACCTGCACCCGGCCTACCAGTCGACGAACCTGCGTTCGCCGTCCAAGCCGTTGGTGTTCCTGCCCCATTCCCTGTCGGAAATCACCGGCCCGACCATCGGCGCCGAGCGCGTCAACGAGAAGGACAACGACCTGACCGCCCAGCACGAAGGCGAGCCCCAGGGCGAACGCATCATCATTCACGGGCGCGTGCTGGATGAAAACGGCCTGCCCGTTCCCGGCATCCTCGTGGAAATCTGGCAGGCCAACGCTGCCGGCCGCTACAACCACAAGCGCGACCAGCACGACGCACCGCTGGACCCGAACTTCACCGGCACCGGGCGTACCGTCACCGACGCCGACGGCTGGTACCAGTTCCAGACCATCAAGCCCGGCGCATACCCGTGGGGCAACCACCACAACGCGTGGCGCCCGGCGCACATCCACTTCTCGCTGTTCGGCCCGAGTGTGCTGACGCGGTTGGTGACGCAGATGTATTTCCCCGGTGACCCGCTGCTGGCCTATGACCCGATCTACAACTGCGTCCCGGACACGTCCGCCAAGGAACGCCTGATCGCCTCGTTCGATCTGGAAAAAACCATTCCGCACTATGCCCTCGGCTACCGCTGGGACATCGTCCTGCGCGGCCGCGACGCCACGCCGATGGAGAAATGAGATGAGCCTCAACGCGACTACTTCCCACACCGTCGGGCCGTATTACCACATCGGCCTGACCTGGCTGAACCGCGAAGACCTGACCGTTGCGGCCACCCTCGGCGAGCGCGTGGCGATCACCGGGCAGGTGGTGGATGGCAATGGCGATGTGGTCAACGACGCCATGCTGGAAGTCTGGCAGGCCAATGCGGCCGGCAAGTACGACCATCCCGAGGATGAGCAGGACAAACCGGTGGACCCGAACTTCGAAGGCTTCGGCCGGGTGCCGGTGGACGCTGAAGGGCGTTTTCGCTTTACCACCATCAAGCCGGGCAGTGTGCCGGGGTTGAAGGGCACGACCCAGGCGCCGCACCTGGTGGTGCTGGTGTTTGCCCGTGGGCTGGTGAAGCACCTGCTGACGCGGATTTACTTTGACGGTGAAGCGGCGAATGGGGATGACGCGCTGCTGGCGTGTGTGCCGCAGGAGCGCCGCCGCACGTTGATCGCCAAGGCGGATGCTGCGGGTGTGTATCAGTGGAATGTGATTTTGCAGGGCACAGACGAAGAGACGGTGTTCTTCGATTATTGAGTGGGTTGCGGATCTATCGCAGGCAAGCCAGCTCCCACAGGGGAATGCATTCCAAATGTGGGAGCCGGGCTTGCCCGCGATGAGGCCGGCCCAGGCAACAAATATCCAAAAGTCTGCTTGCGGAACATGGTTGTTGCAAAGTATGTCTAGGCTATAACCGTTCCCACTGAGTGAAAAAACATGACAACAAAAACCAGCCACTACACCGGAGAAGAACGCAGCAAAAGGATTTTTGCGATTGTCGGTGCCTCTTCCGGCAACCTCGTCGAATGGTTCGACTTCTACGTCTATGCCTTCTGCGCCATCTATTTCGCCCCGGCGTTTTTCCCGTCGGACGACCCCACCGTGCAACTGCTGAACACCGCCGGCGTGTTCGCCGCCGGCTTCCTGATGCGCCCCATCGGCGGCTGGCTGTTCGGCCGGGTGGCGGATAAACACGGTCGCAAGAATTCCATGATGATCTCGGTGCTGATGATGTGCGCCGGTTCCCTGGTCATCGCCTTTTTGCCCACCTACAAAGACATCGGCGCCTGGGCCCCGGCCCTGCTGTTGGTCGCCCGGTTGTTCCAGGGCCTGTCGGTCGGCGGCGAATACGGCACCACCGCCACCTACATGAGTGAAGTCGCCCTCAAGGGCCAGCGCGGGTTCTTCGCCTCGTTCCAGTACGTGACCCTGATCGGCGGGCAACTGCTGGCGGTGTTGGTGGTGGTGATCCTGCAACAGATCCTCACCGAAGAAGAACTGCGGGCCTGGGGCTGGCGCATTCCGTTCGTGATCGGCGCCATTGCGGCGGTGATCTCGCTGTTGCTGCGTCGCACCCTGAAAGAAACCACCAGCAAGGAAATGCGTGAAGACAAGGACGCCGGCAGCATTGCCGCGCTGTTCCGCGATCACAAGGCGGCGTTTATCACCGTGCTCGGCTACACCGCCGGCGGCTCGCTGATTTTCTACACGTTCACCACCTACATGCAGAAGTACCTGGTGAACACCGCCGGGATGCACGCCAAGACCGCCAGCTACATCATGACCGGCGCGCTGTTCTTCTACATGTGCATGCAGCCGGTGTTCGGCATGCTGGCGGACAAGATTGGCCGCCGTAACTCGATGCTGTGGTTCGGCGCCCTGGGCACGCTGTGCACTGTACCAATCCTGTTGACCCTGAAAACCGTCAGCAGCCCGTTCCTGGCTTTTGTGCTGATCACCCTGGCCCTGGCCATCGTGAGCTTCTACACCTCCATCAGCGGCCTGGTGAAAGCCGAAATGTTCCCGCCACAAGTACGCGCACTGGGCGTGGGCCTGGCGTATGCGGTGGCGAACGCGATCTTCGGCGGTTCGGCGGAATATGTGGCCTTGGGGCTCAAGTCCATGGGCATGGAGAACACCTTCTACTGGTACGTCACGGCGATGATGGCGGTGGCGTTCCTGTTCAGCTTGCGCCTGCCCAAAGAGGCGGCGTATTTGCACCACGATCTGTAACCGGCTGGCGCATGCCCGTTGCCGGGTATGCGCCACCTAGGGATGTGTTATGACGATGCGCACGAGCAACCAACTGTTCGACGCCTACTTCACCGCCAACGGCATGGCCGAAGTGTTCTGCGACCAGGGGCGTTTGCAGGGCATGCTGGATTTCGAAGCGGCGCTGGCCCGGGCTGAGGCTCAGGTCGGGTTGATCCCGCAAGCGGCCGTCGCGCCCATTGCCCAGGCCTGCCTGGCTTCTCTCTACGACGTAGATGCCCTCGGCGACGCCATCGCCACCGCAGGCAACTCTGCGATTCCGTTGGTCAAGGCCCTCGGCAAGTTGATCGCCAGCGAAGATGCCGGCGCCGAACGTTATGTGCATCTGGGCGCTACCAGCCAGGATGTGATGGACACCGGCCTGGTGCTGCAACTGCGCAGCGCAGTCGAGCTGATCGAACATGATCTGGCGCGGTTGGGGGACATTCTTGCCGCCCAGGCCCAGCGTTACGGGACAACTCCTTTGGCGGGCCGGACCTGGCTGCAGCATGCAACGCCGGTCACGCTGGGCATGAAGATCGCCGGTTGGCTCGGCGCAGTCACCCGCAACCGGCAGCGCCTCAGTGAGCTGAAGCCGCGTTTGCTGGTGCTGCAATTTGGCGGTGCTTCCGGAACCCTGGCGGCCCTCGGCGAACAGGCGATGCCGGTGGCGCAAGCACTGGCCGCCGAGTTGCAGTTGGGCCTGCCGGAGCAACCCTGGCACACCCAGCGCGACCGCCTGGTGGAGTTTGCCTCGGTGCTCGGTTTGATCGCCGGCAGCCTCGGCAAGCTGGGTCGCGACATCAGCCTGCTGATGCAGACCGAAGCGGCGGAAGTGTTTGAGCCGTCGGCCCCCGGCAAGGGCGGCTCTTCGACCATGCCCCACAAGCGCAACCCGGTGGGCGCTGCCGTGCTGATCAGCGCTGCCACGCGAGTGCCCGGCCTGGTGGCAACGATGTTCAGCGCGATGCCCCAGGAACACGAACGCAGCCTGGGCCTGTGGCACGCCGAATGGGAAACCCTGCCGGAGATTTGCCGGCTGGTATCCGGTGCATTGCATCAGGCGCTGCTGGTCAGCGAAGGCCTGGAAGTCGATCCCCGGCGCATGGTCCAAAACCTTGATCTGACCCAGGGCCTGGTACTGGCCGAAGCGGTCAGCATCGTCCTCGCCCAGCGCCTGGGCCGCGAAACCGCGCACCATCTGCTGGAACAATGCTGCAAACGCGCCGTCGCCGACGGGCGCCACCTGCGGGCGGTGCTGGGGGATGAACCCCAAGTGACTGCCGAGCTTTCGGCGGCCGAACTCGATCGCCTGCTGGACCCGGCGCACTACCTGGGCCAGGCGCACACCTGGGTCACCCGGGCCGTGGCCGAACATTTTGCTTTGACTGCCTGAGGAGGCTGCTGTGGGATTTGTACAACTCGCCGATGGCGAACTGAACTACCAACTCGATGGCCCCGAAGATGCACCGGTACTGGTGCTGTCCAACTCCCTGGGCACCGACCTGCATATGTGGGACATCCAGATCGAGGCGTTCACCCAGTACTTCCGGGTGCTGCGTTTCGACACCCGCGGCCATGGCAAGTCGCTGGTCACCGAAGGCCCCTACAGCATCGAGCAGTCGGGCCGTGACGTGTTGGCGCTGCTGGATGCGTTGCAGATCGAGCGCGCGCATTTCTGCGGGTTGTCCATGGGCGGCCTGATCGGCCAGTGGCTGGGGATCAACGCGGGTGAGCGTTTGCGCCGGCTGGTGGTGTGCAACACCGCCGCGAAGATCGGCACGCCGGAGATCTGGAACCCGCGGATCGAGATGGTCCTGCGCGACGGTGCGGCCGCGATGGTTGCCCTGCGTGATGCGTCAATTGCCCGCTGGTTCACCGCCGACTTCGCCGAGGCTCATCCTGACCAGGCCAAGCTGATCACCGATATGCTGGCGGCGACTGATCCCCAGGGTTATGCCGCAAACTGCGCGGCCGTGCGCGACGCGGATTTCCGCGAGCAACTGGCGTCGATCAAGGTGCCGACCCTGGTGATCGCAGGCAGCGAAGATGCGGTGACGCCCCCGGCGGGTGGGCACTTTATCCAGGCGCATGTGCAGGGCGCCGAGTATGCCGAGTTCTATGCCGCGCACTTGTCCAACGTGCAAGCCGGCGCGGCGTTCAGCGACCGTGTGCTGGAATTTCTGCTATCGCGCTGAGTATCGCTGAACCCTGTGGCGAGGGAGCTTGCTCCCGTTGGGCTGCGTAGCAGCCCCTGAGCAGCCGCAACCCAACTATTTGTAAAACCCTGCAGCGGCCTCACTGGGGCCGCTGCGCGACCCAACGGGAGCAAGCTCCCTCGCCACAGGTATGTGCCTGTCGTCACCGTTGCATGAGGAGCGTTTTGTGGACGAGAAACAACGTTATGCCGAAGGCCTGCAAGTGCGCCGCGAAGTGCTGGGCGACGCCCACGTCGACCGCAGCCTCAACGCCCTGACCGAGTTCAACAGCGAGTTCCAGGAAATGATCACCCGCCATGCCTGGGGTGATATCTGGACCCGCCCGGGGCTGCCGCGGCATACCCGCAGCCTGATCACCATCGCCATGCTCATCGGCATGAACCGCAGCGAAGAGCTGAAGCTGCACCTGCGCGCCGCCGCGAGCAACGGTGTGACCCGCGCCGAGATCAAGGAAGTGCTGATGCAGAGCGCGATCTATTGCGGGATCCCGGCGGCGAATGCGACGTTTCACTTGGCCGAGTCGGTGTGGGATGAGTTGGGGGTAGAGTCGCGCGTCTAGTGCGAGTCAGCGTCCCACACCCAATTCCACACACCGGGCAGGTGCACCACTTCGTCGGCGCTTTTTACCGTGCGGGCCATGGCGGCTCGCTGCAAGGTTGCCCGGTCGGTGTAGAAAGGCTGTGTGGCGAGGGGCACGCCATTGATATGGGCGCTGTCCAGCAGGATTTGCAGGTATTCCTTCAAGTGCCAGGCGGTGTAGCGGTTGATATCGTGGAAGGTCACCACCACCGGGATCACGCCGTCCACCGTCGGTAATTCGCCTTTGGCGATGCGCTCACGCACCACCGAGAGTTGGCGTATCAGGTTTTCCCGTCGACGCGGGCTGCCGTTGAACACCCAGATCACCCCATCGTTTGCACTCAGGTCGGTCAGCAACACATGCATGCCGTGTTGCTGATAGGCGGCGAAGGTGCGCTTGTCGTAGTTCCAGAACGGCGGGCGTACCAGTGTGGGCGGTTGGCCGGTGATGGAGGTGAGGGTCGATGAACCCAGGCTGAGGTAGTGCTCCAGTTCAGCCGGATTCTGCAAGCGATGGTTGCTGTGCCACGGGGTCGCGGTGTGGAAGCCCAGGATATGGCCGGCCGCGTATTCGCGCTCCATGGTCTTGTAGCCCCGCGGGTTGCCGCCGGAGCGGGGCGCCTCGGTCTGCAGGAAGAACACCGCCTTGATCCCCGGCTGTATCGGGTTGTTCGCCAGGTCCGCCATCACCGAACGGCTGGGGTTCATGAAGCCCGAGGCGCTGGGGCCGTCATCGAAGGTCAGCAAAAAACGGATTGGCGCCTCGGTTTTCAGGCGTTGTTCGGTTTGCGGTGTCAGCGCCAGAGGCGGGCCGATGCAACCGCTGAGGCTCAGGGCCAGGGCTAGTGCGGCCGATACGGTGGCGAAGTGTTTCATGGCGGACTCGAATGACATTGGCTGCTGGGGCGGGTCATCCATGACACGCGCGCACCATACAACAAGACTGTCGAGGCTTTACAGCAGGCTTATCGGGTAACTGACGATCAACCGGTTTTCATCAAACTCGTTGTTGTTGTAGTCCCGGCGCATGCTGGAGTTACGCCAGCGCACATTGAGATTCTTCAGCGCTCCGCTCTGCACCACGTAGGCCACTTCACTTTCCCGTCCCCATTCCTTGCCATCGGTCACCGTGCCGCTGTGTACGTTGCTGCCGCTGATGTAGCGGTTCATCAGCGTGAGGCCCGGAATACCCAGGGCGGCGAAGTTATAGTCATGGCGTACCTGCCAGGATTTTTCCTGGGCGTTGTCGTAGCTGGCGTTGTAGCTGTCGTTGGCCAGGGTGCCGCCGCTGGCGCCGTTGACGCGCATCCAGGCGCTGTTGCCGGTGAGTTTTTGCAGGCCGACGTAGAACGTGTTGCCGCCGTATCGGGCCGAGAACAGTCCGGACCAGGTCTTGTTATCTAGGTCTCCGGCGCGGGCGCTGCCGTCGTCCTTGCCGTAGAAGAACCCGAGGTTGGCGCCCAGGGTCCAGTCGCCCACCGGTTGGCTGTGGATCAGGTTGAGGTATTGCTGGCTGTAGATGTCCTTGAGTTGGGCGTTCCACACACCGATCTGGGTGCGTTTGTCGTTGAAGGCATATTCGCCGCCCTGGAAGTTGAAGCGGTCGGAGGTGAACGCGGTTTTCCCGAACATGGACATGTCGGTCATGCTGCTGTCGTCCCGTGGGCTGTTGGCGCGGAACTGGCCGCCGTACAGGGTCAGGCCGTCGATTTCCTTGGAGGTGATTTGCCCGCCGCGCAGGGTTTGCGGGAGCGAGCGGCCATCGTCCGAACGCAGGATCGGCAGCACCGGCATCCATTCGCCGACTTTCACTTCTGTCTTTGAAACCCGTGCCTTGAACGCCACGCCCAGACGCCCGAATTCATCCGCCGGGCGGCCATCGTGGTCCAGCGGCAACAGCTGGGTGCCACCCGTGCCGCGTCCGCCATCGAGCTTCAATGAGTACAGGCCCAGTACATCCACGCCGAAACCGACGGTGCCCTGGGTGAAGCCGGATTTGGCGTCGAGGATGAAACTTTGCGTCCACTCCTGTGCGCCGCCCTGGGTCTTGCTGGGGTTGGTGTAGTTGCGGTTGAAGAAGAAATTACGCAGGTTTAGGTTGGCGCTGGCGTCTTCCAGGAAGCCGTGTTCTTCAGCGACAACGGGGAGGGCAATGCTGGCGACAGCGGTTGCCAGCAAAAGCCGGCGCGGGTCGAAAGTGCTCATGGTGTCAGACCTGTTGTTATTGGGGTTATGCAGGTGGCGGCCATGGTGCGGGGCGGTGCGGGGGCGATGAAAGTGGGGGAGAGCGGGTTGTGGGCGATGATCGAACGCAAAGTCATGGGCGTAAAAAAACCGCTTCCTGGGCGGGAAGCGGTTTTTGTTTACTGCGCCACTATCAGAACAACTTCAAGGGCGGTGCTTCTTCTTTCAACGGTTCGTTCTTCGCGGTCTGTTCGTTCCAGCCACCACCGAGGGCCTTGTACAGGTTGACCTCGCTATTGAGTTGCGCCAGGCGGTCGGTGATCAGCGATTGCTGGGCACTGAACAGTTGGCGCTGGGCGTCGAGGAACGTCAGGTTGCTGTCGACACCAATACGGTAGCGACGCTCGGCCAGGCGGTAGTAATCCTGGTTGGCCGCGACGAAGCCACGTTGGGCGTCCAGTTGCTGCTTGTAGGTCTCGCGGGCGGCGAGGCCGTCGGAGACTTCCTGGAAGCCGGTCTGGATGGCTTTCTCGTAGTTGGCGACGTTGATCTCTTTCTGGATTTTCGAGTAATCCAGGCTGGCGCGCAGGCTGCCGGCGTTGAAGATCGGGATGTTGATCTGCGGTGCAAACGACCAGGTACCCGAACCGCCCTTGAACAGGCCGCCCAGGGTCGGGCTCGCGGTGCCGGCGCTGGCGGTCAGGGTGATGCTCGGGAAGAACGCAGCGCGTGCCGCACCGATGTTGGCGTTGGCCGCCTTGAGGTTGTACTCGGCCTGCAGGATGTCGGGACGACGTTGCAGCAGGTCCGATGGCAGGCCGGCCGGTACTTCGCTCAACAGGTCATCAGCCAATGGCCGGCTGACGATGTTCGCTGGCAGGCCGGTACCCAGCAGCAGGGTCAGGTTGTTTTCGTCCTGGGCCACCTGGCGGGTATAACGCGCCAGTGCAACCCGGGCGTTTTCCACCGAGGTACGGGCCTGGCTCAGGTCCAGGGCCGAAGCCACGCCGACTTCATTGCTGCGCGAGGTCAGTTTGAAGCTCTGCTCGTACGCGCCCAGGGTGTCCTGGGTGAGCTTGAGCAGCTCCTTGTCGGCCTGCCAGGTCAGGTAGGCGTTGGCCACGCTGGCCACCAGGCTGATCTGGGTGGTGCGACGCGCTTCTTCGGTCGCGAAGTATTGTTGCAGCGCTTGTTCGCTCAGGCTGCGTACGCGGCCGAACAGGTCCAGCTCATAAGAACTGATCCCGAGGCCCGCCGAGTATTGGCTGGTGATGCCCGCTTCGCCGGTCTGCGACAGCTTGGCCGGGGTGCGCGTACGGCTGCCGCTGCCCGTGGCCGAAACCGCCGGGAACAGGTCGGCGCGCTGGATCTGGTACTGCGCGGCATACGCATCGATGTTCAGGGCCGCGACACGCAGGTCGCGGTTGTTCACCAGGGCGGTCTGGATCAGCTGTTGCAGGGCAGGGTCATGGAAAAACTGCTTCCAGCCCTGCTCGGCAGCCGCCTGGCCCGGCGCCTGGGCCGACGAATACGCCGGCCCCTGCGGGAACTGCGCGGCTACCGGCGCTTCAGGGCGCTGGTAGTCCGGGATCAGCGAGCAGCCACTGAGCACGAATGCCGTGACAGCTAAGGAAAGTAGCGACTTGCTCATTGGCCAGCCTCTTTAGGAGTTTGCTTGGGTTCAGTCTTTTTACGCTCGCCAGCGGAGGACACGGTTGCGAAGAACAGGGGTACCCAGAAGATCGCGAGGACCGTGGCGGTGATCATACCGCCAATTACGCCCGTACCGATGGCGTGCTGGCTACCTGAGCCGGCACCGGTGGAAATTGCCAGGGGCAGTACGCCGAGCATGAACGCCATGGACGTCATGATGATCGGTCGCAGACGCATGCGGGATGCCTCGATGGCCGACTCGACAATGCCTTTGCCCTGCTCGTGGAGCTCCTTGGCGAACTCCACGATCAGGATGGCGTTTTTCGCTGCCAGACCCACCGTCACCAACAGGCCCACCTGGAAGAACACGTCGTTGGACAGTCCCCGCAGGCTGGTGGCGATCAACGCACCGATCACACCCAGCGGTACAACCAGAATCACCGCAATCGGGATCGACCAGCTTTCGTACAGTGCCGCGAGGCAGAGGAACACCACCAGCAGCGACAGGGCGTACAGCGCAGGTGCCTGGGAGCCGGACAGACGTTCTTCATACGACAGACCGGTCCAGGAGTAACCAACGCCAGCCGGCAGGTCCTTGGCAATGCGTTCGACTTCCGCCATCGCATCACCGGTACTGTAGCCAGGTGCCGGGGTACCGAGGATTTCCATCGCCGCTACACCGTTATAGCGCGAGAGTTTCGGCGAACCGAAGATCCACTTGCCCGAAGAGATGGCCGACAGCGGCACCATCTTCCCGGACGTGCTGCGCACGTACCATTTGCTCAGGTCTTCCGGAGACATCCGGCTGGCGGCGTCACCCTGTACATACACCTTCTTCACACGACCACGGTCGATGAAGTCGTTGATGTAGCTGCCACCCAAGGCGATTGCCAGGGTCTGCTGGATGTCTGCCAGGCTGATGCCCTGGGCACTGGCCTTCTCGTCGTCAACGGTCAGCTCGTACTGCGGCTCATCGTTCACGCCGTTGGGGCGCACGCCCGCCAGGATCTTGCTTTGTGCCGCGGCACCCAGGAACTGGTTACGCGCATCCATCAGCTTCTGGTGGCCGACGCCGCCCTGGTCTTGCAGGAACACGTCGAAACCGGTGGCGTTACCCAGTTCGAGTACCGACGGTGGCACCACGGCAAATACCATGGCGTCCTTGAAGGCCCCGAAGAAGTAACCCTGGGCACGCTTGGCAACCTCAAATACCGACTGGCTCGAGTCACGCTCGTCCCACGGCTTGAGCATCACGAACGCGAGGCCCGAGCTCTGGCCACGACCGGCGAAGTTGAAGCCGTTCACGGTAAACACCGATTTGACAGCCTTGCCTTCGCCTGGCTCGCCTTCCTTGTCGTTCAACAGGTAGGCGCGCATATCGTCGATGACTTTCTGCGTACGTTCAGCCGAAGAACCCACCGGCGTTTGTACCTGGGCAAAGATCACGCCCTGGTCTTCCTCTGGGAGGAACGCGCTTGGAATGCGGGTGAACATCCAGATCATGCCGGCAAGGATCAGGGCATAGACCACGAATGCCGGGAACTTGTGCTTGATCATGTTACCGACGCCGCGCTCGTAGCTCAGTACGCCACGGTCGAAGGTACGGTTGAACCAGCCGAAGAAGCCGCGCTTGGGTTGGCCGTGTTTTTCCGGGTCAATCGGCTTGAGCATGGTGGCGCACAAGGCCGGGGTGAAGACCAGGGCAACCAGTACCGACAGCGCCATCGCCGAAACGATAGTGATGGAGAACTGGCGGTAGATCACACCGGTGGAACCACCGAAGAACGCCATTGGCAGCAATACCGCCGACAGCACCAGGGCGATACCCACCAGGGCCCCCTGGATCTGGCCCATGGACTTGACCGTCGCCTCCTTGGGCGACAAGTGCTCCTCGGCCATTACCCGCTCGACGTTCTCCACCACAACGATGGCATCGTCCACCAGCAAGCCGATGGCCAGGATCATGCCGAACATGGTCAGGGTGTTGATGGTGAAGCCGAACGCAGCGAGGATCCCGAAGGTACCCAGCAATACCACCGGTACGGTCATGGTGGTGATGATGGTGGCGCGGAAGTTCTGCAGGAACAGGAACATCACCAGGAACACCAGCACGATCGCTTCGACCAGGGTGTGAACCACACCGGAGATCGATTCGGTCACAACCGGCGTGGTGTCATACGGCACCACAGCCTTCATGCCAGGCGGGAAGAACGGTTCGAGGGACGCAACCGTTTCGCGAATCGCCTTGGCGGTGTCCAGTGCGTTGGCACCGGCTGCCAGCTTGATCGCCATACCGGAAGCCGGCTTGCCGTTGAACTGTGCGCTGATGCTGTAGTTCTGGCCGCCCAGTTCGATACGCGAAACGTCACCCAGGCGAACCTGGGAACCGTCGGTATTGACCTTCATCAGGATATTGCCGAACGCTTCAGTGGTTTGCAGACGCGTCTTGCCGATGATGGTGGCATTCAACTGAGTGCCGGGCAGGGCAGGCAGGCCGCCGAGTTGGCCGGTGGCCACCTGGACGTTCTGCGCCTGGATGGCGTTGCTGACATCCACTGGCGTCAGCTGGTAGTTGTTCAGCTTGGCCGGATCGAGCCAGATACGCATGGCGTACTGGGAACCGAACACCTGGAAGTCGCCCACACCGGCGGTCCGGGAAATCGGGTCCTGGATGTTGGAAACGATGTAGTTGGAAAGGTCATCCTTGGTCATGCTGCCGTCTTCCGACACCAGACCGATCACCATCAGGAAGTTCTTCACCGACTTGGTAACGCGGATACCCTGCTGCTGTACTTCTTGTGGCAGCAGCGGGGTCGCCAGGTTGAGCTTGTTCTGTACCTGAACCTGGGCGATGTCCGGGTTGGTACCCTGGTTGAACGTCGCGGTGATGGTCATGCTGCCGTCGGAGTTACTGTCCGAGGCGACATAACGCAGGTTGTCGATACCGTTGAGCTGTTGTTCGATGACCTGCACCACGGTGTCCTGCACGGTTTGTGCAGACGCGCCCGGGTAGGTCACCTGGATATCAATGGCGGTTGGCGCGATGGCCGGGTACTGGTTGATGGGCAACTTCAGGATCGACAGTGCCCCGACCAGCATGATCACCAGGGCAATTACCCAGGCGAAAATGGGACGGTCGATAAAAAATTTCGACATGAATTACTCCCCTTGACCAGCAGCGGCAGCAGGAGCAGCAGCGGAACCGGCGGGTTTGGCGTTATCAGCGTCCTTGACCTTGACTTCGATGCCCGGCTTGATGAATTGCAGGCCTTCGGTGATCACACGGTCACCGGCGTTCAGGCCTTTTTCCACCAGCCAGTAGGCGCCGGTAGTGCGGTTGGCCACCAGTACACGTTGCTCGACCTTGTTGTCCTTGTTCACCACCAGCGCGGTCGGGATGCCCTTCAGGTCGCGGGTCACGCCTTGCTGTGGTGCCAGGATGGCCTTGCTGTTCACACCGGCTTGCAACTGCGCGTGGACGAACATGCCCGGCAGCAGGGTGTGGTCAGGGTTCGGGAACACGGCCCGCAGGGTCACGGAACCGGTGGTTTCGTCGACCGAGACTTCGGAGAATTCCAGCTTGCCTTCCACGCCGTAGGCGGTGCCGTCTTCCAGGGTCAGCTTGACCTTGGCCGCGTTTTCGCCGGCTTTTTCCAGTTGGCCGCTTTCCAGGTCGCGACGCAGTTTCAGCATCTCGGCAGAGGACTGCGTGACGTCGACGTAGATCGGGTCCAGTTGCTGGATCACTGCCATGGCGTCGGTCTGGCCGTTGCTGACCAGCGCGCCTTCGGTGACCGAAGAGCGACCGATACGCCCGGAGATCGGGGCAAACACCTTGGTGTAGCGCACGTTGATCTGGGCCGTTTGCACGTTGGCTTCAGAGGTCATGCGGTTGGACACGGCGGTGTCGTATTCCTGGCGGCTGACGGCCTGCTCATCGACCAACTGCTTGTAGCGATCGGCAATCGATTTGGTCTGGGCGAGGTTGGCCTGAGCGCTTTTCAGCGAGGCGTCATACACCGACGGATCGATCTGATAGAGCTGCTGGCCTTCCTTGACGTCGCCCCCTTCCTTGAACAGACGCTTGAGAATGATGCCGTTGACCTGAGGGCGAACCTCGGCAATGCGGTAGGCCGTGGTGCGACCTGGCAGCTCGGATGTCAGGGTAAAGGCTTGAGGTTGAATAGTGACCACGCCGACCTGAGGGGTTTGAGCGGGCGGAGCCGCTTCTTCCTTTTTACATCCGCTGAGCAGCGATGCCAGGGCGACGGCAGTAACCAGGGCGGTAACAGCTGGCTTAAGTTGCATGAAGATCCTCGGGTCAGGCGCGCAGAGTGCGCACAAGAAGTGTGGAAGGGTAAAAAACAGGCACTGAGTGGATAAGTAGCTTGCTACGCAATATACTTACGTTCATGGTTGTTTGTAAACTCTTGACAGGCTTCGCGGAATGTTGACAAAGCAGCGTCCAAAGCCTCGATTCTAGTACGTTCGGCGCCCTTGACGGCGTCGTCCCACAATTATTCAGATGGTCGTTAGCAGCGGTTGAGTCTGCGTTACCGATCACCCCAAGTCTCCTGATTGAGGTTTTACTGCCATGGTTCGTCGTACCAAAGAGGAAGCTCAGGAAACGCGCAGCCAGATTCTTGAAGCGGCCGAGCAGGCCTTCTACGAGCGCGGGGTTGCGCGTACCACGCTGGCGGATATTGCCGCGCTGGCAGGCGTGACACGTGGTGCCATCTACTGGCATTTCAGCAACAAGGCCGACCTGGTGCAGGCGATGCTCGATACGCTGCACGAGCCGCTGGATGAATTGGCCAGGGCCAGTGAGAGCGAGGACGAGGTCGATCCGCTGGGTTGCATGCGCAAGCTGCTGATTCATCTGTTCCATCAAGTGGCCCTGGACCCGAAGACCCGGCGCATCAATGAGATTTTGTTTCATAAGTGCGAATTCACCGATGAAATGTGTGATCTGCGCCGTCAGCGCCAGACCGCCAGCCTCGAATGCAACCTGCGCATCGGGCTGACCTTGCGTAACGCGGTCCATCGCGGGCAGCTTCCGGAGAATCTCGACACCGTACGTGCCGCGGTGTGCATGCACGCCTATATCGACGGAATTCTCGGCCAGTGGCTGCTGGTGCCCGACAGTTTCCAGTTGGCCCAGGACGCAGAGCGCTGGGTCGATATCGCGTTGGACATGCTGCGCTTGAGCCCTGGCCTGCGCAATTAAGACAAAATGCGTAATTGCGACCAGTTGTGTCAACAATAAACACCGGGGCTGGTCAATCAGGCTTTTCCCTGATTTTGTGGGGTGACGTTATATACGGGCTGGCGGGCGGTTGATAGGTAGTTGGCTAAGTATTTTGTAGCAATATTGTTGCAAGGCTGTGAAGGAATGTTTCCTGCGGCCCATAAAAAAGCCCCGGCTCTCGCAAGTCGGGGCTTTTTCGTTTCAGCAGATCAGAGTGCCAGGGTCGGGTAGTCGATGTAGCCGACCGGGCCTTTGGCGTAGAAAGTCTCTGGATGTGCTTCGTTCAGCGGTGCATCGGCCTTCAGGCGAGCCGGCAGGTCCGGGTTGGCGATGAACGGCACGCCGAATGCCACGGCGTCAGCCTTGCCCGAAGCCAGCCACGCGTTGGCGCTGTCCTTGGTGAAGCGTTCGTTGGCGATGTACGGGCCACCGAAGGCGGCTTTCAGTTGTGGGCCGAGGCTGTCGCCCGCTTCCTTTTCACGGGAGCAGATGAACGCGATGCCACGCTTGCCCAGCTCTTTGGCGACGTAGGTGAAGGTTTCCGACAGGTTGGCGTCGCCCATGTCGTGGGAGTCGGCGCGCGGTGCCAGGTGCACGCCTACACGGCCGGCGCCCCACACTTCAATCACGGCGTCAGTGACTTCGAGCAGCAAGCGTGCGCGGTTTTCCAGGGAGCCGCCGTAGTTGTCGGTGCGCTGGTTGGTGCTGCTTTGCAGGAACTGGTCGAGCAGGTAGCCGTTCGCGCCGTGGACTTCCACGCCGTCAAAACCGGCGGCCTTGGCATTCTCGGCACCTACGCGGTAGGCGTCGACGATATCGGCGATTTCAGCGACTTCCAGGGCGCGCGGGGTAGGGTAGTCGGCCAGCGGACGTACCAGGCTGACGTGGCCCTTGGCTGCGATGGCACTTGGCGCGACCGGGGTTTCACCGTCCAGGTACGACTCGTGGGAGATCCGGCCCACGTGCCACAGTTGCAGGAAGATCTTGCCGCCTGCACCGTGCACGGCCTTGGTCACATTGGCCCAGCCGCGAACCTGGTCGTTGGACCAGATGCCCGGGGTGTCCGGGTAACCCACGCCCATTGGCGTTACGGAGGTGGCTTCGCTGAGGATCAGCCCGGCGGAAGCGCGTTGGACGTAGTACTCAGCCATCAGCGCATTGGGCACGCGACCGGCGTCGGCACGGCAGCGGGTCAGCGGCGCCATGATGATGCGGTTCGACAGTTCCAGGTCGCCCAGTTTGATCGGATCGAAAATAGTCGTCATGGGATAACACCCTTCTCTTTAGTTGATCAGTTAGTCGCGGGGGCCAGGTCGGCATCGCCGGTCTGACGGAAAGTAATCAGGGTCACCAGCAGCGCGAGCACGGCCAGTGCAGCAGCGGCCAGGGGCACGCTGGTCAGGCCGAAACCGTGGGCAATCACGCTGCCGCCCACCCAGGCGCCGAGAGCGTTGCCGATGTTGAAGGCGCCGATGTTCAAGGTGGACACCAGGTTCGGTGCGGCCTTGCCGAAGGTCACCACGTTGATCTGCAGTGCCGGTACGGCGGCAAACGAGGCGGTGGCCCAGAGGAACAGGGTGATTTCAGTCGGGATCACGGCGACGCTGGTCCAGGTCAGTACGGTGGACACCACCGCCATGCTGATGAACACGCCGATCAGGGTGGCAGCCAGGCGCTTGTCTGCCAGCTTGCCGCCGATGATGTTGCCGACGGTCAGGCCCAGGCCGATCAGCAGCAGGGTCCAGGTCACGCCTTTGGGCGAAACACCGGTGACGTCCCCCAGCAGCGGCGCGACGTAGGTGAAGAGGGTGAACATCGAGGCAGCGAACAGCGCGGTCATGCTCAGCGACAGCCAGATGCCGGCGCCTTTGAGTGCTCTGAGCTCGGCGCGCATGTCGAGTTTTTCCTCGTCACGCTTGGCCGGCAGGAAGCGGATCAGACCGATCAGGGCGATCACCCCAATCACCGTCACGGCCCAGAAGGTCGAGCGCCAGCCGGCTTCCTGACCCAGCGCGGTGCCCAGCGGTACGCCGAGCACGTTGGCCAGGGTCAGGCCGGTGAACATCAGCGCCACGGCCGAAGCACGCTTGTTGGCCGGCACCAGGTTGGCGGCGACCACCGAACCGATACCGAAGAAGGCACCGTGGCACAGCGCGGTGACCACACGGGCAAACATCAGCACGTTGTAGTCACTGGCCAGGGCGCAGAGCAGGTTGCCGATGATGAAGATGCCCATCAACGCTACCAGGGCGGCCTTGCGCGGCAGCTTGGCGGTGGCCAGTGCCATGAAGGGGGCACCGATGGCCACGCCCAGGGCGTAGCCGGTCACCAGCCAGCCGGCGCCGGGAATCGATACACCGAGGTCGGCCGCCACATCGGGCAACAGGCCCATGATGACGAACTCGGTCGTACCGATGGCGAAGGCGCTTAAGGCCAGGATGAGTAGCGAGAGAGGCATTGATGGGTCCTTGTTACAGCGGTGCGCTGAGTTCTTCGGTGAGCGCTTTGAGGAAGGCTTGGATCACGTCCTCATTGCGTTTGAAAAAGTGCCATTGGCCGGCCTTCTGGCTGCTGATCAGCCCCGCCCGTTGCAGGTTCGCCAGGTGCGCCGACACGGTGGACTGAGACAGCCCGCAGCGCTGGTCGATCTGCCCGGCGCAAATGCCGTATTCGTGGTTGTGCAGCTGCTCGGGGAATTGCACTTTCGGGTCTTTCAGCCAGTTGAGGATGTCTCGCCGTACTGGGTGCGCCAGGGCTTTTATTATTTCGTCGAGGTCGATGGACATGGCAGTGATGCTCGGTTTTGTAAAACGTTATATCGCGATGAGGCGAACTTTAAATCGTTGTATCCCGATATACCAATATGATTTTGGTCTTAAACCAGATTGAATCGGTATATCGGGTTATAACGATACGTTGACGGCAGTGCTAGACTGCGCGCCATGAATTATCTCGCACATCTGCACCTCGGCGGCCAACTTCCTGCTCAATTGCTTGGCAGCCTGTATGGCGACTTTGTTAAAGGTCGCCTGCAAGGCCAGTTCAGCCCGCAAATCGAGTCGGCGATTCAGTTGCATCGCTCAATCGATCGCTACACCGACAGTCATCCGCTGATCGGGCAGGCGCTGTCGCGCTTCACCCTGACCCGGCGCCGCTATGCCGGGATTGTCCTCGATGTGTTTTTCGACCACTGCCTGGCGCGGGACTGGGCGTTATATGCCGATCAGCCGCTGGAGCGATTTACCTCTGAGGTTTACCGGGTGCTCGCCGAAGAACCGGCATTGCCGGGGCGGCTGGCGCAGATTGCGCCGTACATGGCGGCGGATGACTGGCTGGGTTCGTACCGCGAATTTGCGGTGATGGAACAGGTACTTCGAGGAATTGGCCGACGCCTGACACGGCCCGAAGAACTGGGCCATGCCATGCAGGAATTACGAGCGCTGTACGAGCCGTTGAGCGAGGATTTTCGGGTGTTTTACCCAGAATTGCAGCGGTTCTCAAATAGCCAGTTGGCAATACAACTATAAATGTGGGAGCGGGCTTGCTCGCGAAAGCGGTGGGTCAGCTAATGAATCTGCTGACTGATGCACCGCCTTCGCGAGCAAGCCCGCTCCCACATTTTTCACCGTGCTCGCTTCAGGCCGCGAATGCTGGCCGCGCTGGCATTTGCTCAGCTTCTGGAAGGGGGCCAAACAACGCCTTCTGCACCGCCTGCTGCGCCTGGAACGCCAGCGCCGCACGTTCCTGCCCGGCGCAGGCAATCGGCTTGAGCAGATGGATTTCCACGTCGCCCTGGTCATTGCCGAACAAACGCATCAAGTGCGAGAGCAAATCATCGTCGCCAATAAACGGTGCCAGCGGGTCGATGTGGCCATCGCGCAGATAACGAATCGCCACCGGTTGCAGCGACACATCGGCATCAATCGCACTGGCCAGTAACCGCCCGTGGAACGTACGCAGGGCGCGGCCGTCGGTGGTGGTGCCTTCCGGGAACATCAACAGCGGGTGTTGTTGTTCCAGATGACGCGTCATCTGTTTGCGAATCAACTGGCTGTCCCCCGAACCTCGGCGGATGAACAGGCTGCCTGCCTTGGCGGCCAACCAGCCCGCCACCGGCCAGGTGCGCACCTCGGCCTTGGACAGGAACGACATCGGCGCCACCATCCCCAGCAGCGGTATATCGGTCCACGATACGTGGTTGCTGACCCACAGCATCGACTGTTGCGGCAACTCACCGTGAACGGTCACGCGAAAGGGCAGGGCGTTGGTCAGCCGTGCCATGAAAAAACGCGACCAGCGCTGCCGGCGCACCATCGAGTTGGCGACGCCCAGACGTTCAAACACGCCAAACACACTGGCCATGGTCAAACCCAGGGCCACCACCACCAGCACGCGGGCAATTCGCCCGTACACCCGAAGGCGGCTCATCACATGGCTGCCTTGAAGTGGCGGGCATACCGCGGGCACAGCTCGTCGCGCTTGAGCAGGATGAACACGTCGGCCACCTGGAAGTCTTCGTCCCAGCAGGGTTCGCCGCAAATCTTTGCACCCAGGCGCATGTAGGCCTTGAGCAAGGGGGGCATTTCGGCGATGACGTTGGATGGCAGGTCCAGTGCCGGCAGCGGCTTTTTCGGCTCGGCCCGCAGGTGTTCGTTGCACAGGTAGCGTTCGCGCAGGCGCTGCATGATCGCGTGGGCCTGGATGCCGCCGTCGTGCATCGGGATGCTTGCGCAGCCCATCAGGTAGCTGTAGCCGCCCTGGTTGAGGACTTCGGCCAGCTCGCCCCACAACACGGCGATGGTGCCGCCGTTGCGGTAGGCGGGGTCGACGCAGGTGCGGCCGATTTCCAGGATGGGGCCTTTGAGGTGCAGCAGGCCGTGGAGGCTGAATTCTTCTTCGCTGTAGAAGCGGCCCAGGGTGGTGGCGGCCTGGTGGTCGAGCAAACGGGTGGTGGCGACGAGTCGACCGCTGTTCAAATCCCGCACGCCGATGTGGCTGCAGTGAACATCATAGTCATCCATGTCCAGGCCCAGTTCAGCGCCTTTCAGCTTGGCGTTGAATTCGCCGCTGAACACGTTGAACCGCAGGGCCTGGGCTTCCTGCAAAGCCTGGGCGCCGATCAGGCGTTCGGCTTGCAGACGGCGTTCATTGCCGGTGTCGCTGATGCGGGCGATCTGAGTCATGGCGAGTCTCCGAGTGCCGGCCAGGGTTACGGCCGGTCGACTTGTTTGTGCCATGTCAGGCTATGTAGGGCCGGTGTCATCTCCATGAAGTTACGGTGACGCTTAGATGACAGGG
>NZ_CP080030.1:1484888-1485221 GCF_019382755.1 Pseudomonas sp. Colony2
TTGAGTACATATCCGTTATTTAGGTAACGGCTGCTTAGGGTTCCGCTCTTACAGCGGGTCACTTTTGGCAAACGCCCCAAAAGTAACCAAAAGGTCTTTGCCCCACCACTCGGTGCCTCGCCTAGGCTCGGCATGCCCGCACTCCGGCCCGGTTCCGCGGGCCGCCGCGACGGGCCATCCATGGCCCGGCGCGGCTAAATCGGCATCCTTGCCGATTTACCCGCTCCACCGTGCCTACTTGCGGCCATCGTGGTTAACGGGGCCCGCAGATCAAGATCAAAAGCAAGAGCACAGCGGCCTACCGGCCGGCTTGAGTGTTTAGAAGCCAGATCA
>NZ_CP080030.1:1485379-1493802 GCF_019382755.1 Pseudomonas sp. Colony2
GCTGTTCAAAAGTGAGCCGCTGTAAGAGCGGAACCAATCTCAGCCATCACCCAAATAACGGATATGTACCCCCTCCAGAGTCCGTAACAAAACCGTCATTCCCCTAGGCTAGGCTCGCGGGCTCGAACGCCCCCGAGTCCCAATCCATGTTCAAAGGCCTGCTCTACGCCGCGCTGCTGTTCACCCTGACGGCCCACGCCGAAACCTGGCCGCAGAAGGATTGGTCCCAAGGCCAACCGCTAACCGGCCCGGCCGCCCAAGCCCTGGACGACTACGCCTTCCCACCCCGCGATGACACCACCCGCAAAGGCGTCCGCACCGACGCCTTGCTGGTCATCCGCGACGGCCAGATCATCTACGAACGCTACGCCGCCCCCACCACGGCCAGCACCCCGCACTTGACCTGGTCCATCAGCAAAAGCCTGATGGCCACCGTGCTCGGCGTGGCCTTCGGCGAAAACCGCTTCAAACTCACCGACCCCGCCGCGCGCTTTTACCCGCCGATGAAACAACACCCCGGCGTGACCATGGCCGACCTGCTGCACTGGGCCTCGGGCCTCGACTGGCAGGAAGACTACGAATACGCCCCGCTGAAATCCTCGGTGGTCGCCATGCTCTACACCCGCGGCCACCACGACATGGCCGAGTTCGCCGCCGACACCGCGACCTCCAGCGCCCCCGGCCAGGCATTCCGCTATTCCAGTGGCGACAGCAATATCCTGTCCGCCACCCTCAAGGGCATGCTCGGCCACAAGGCCTACGTCGACTACCCATGGACCACCCTGTTCCAGCCACTGGGCATCCGCAACGCCACCTGGGAAAGCGATGCCGAGGAAACCTTCGTCGCGTCCTCATATGCCTACCTCACCGCCCGCGACCTGGCCCGTGTCGGCCTGCTGATGCAGCGCGACGGCCGTTGGGGCGAGCAACAGTTGCTGCCCAAGGAGTGGGTCGCGTTCAATCGCCAACCGTTCGACAAGTACAAGGCGGGCCAGGACGAAGCCGTTCCGGGCGGCCAATGGTGGCTCAACCGCGAAGTGCAGGGCGCCGCCAGACCCTGGCCGGACGCGCCCGCCGACACCTTCGCCGCCCTCGGCCACTGGGGGCAGGCGCTCTACGTGATGCCCGAAAAACAGCTGGTCATCGTGCGCTATGGCGACGACCGCGACGGCAGCTATCGCCACAACGAACTCCTCAAACGCGTCCTTGCAGCGGTGCAACCATGATCCGCCGTCATCCCTTCGTCAGCCTGTTGATCCTGCTGTTACTCGTGTTGCTCGGCTGGGTCTGGCACGAGCGGGTCAATCTGCAAGCCTTCCCCGACATCATCGCGGCCTACACCGCCAAGGAGTACTGCTCCTGCCGATATGTGGAAGGCAATCCCGCTGATTATTGCCTGGGTTATGTGAAGCAATACGTGCCCACCAGCGCCTTCACCGACAACCCTGAAAAACACCTCGTGACCGCCAGCGGCCTGGGCCGCGCCCACAGTGCCCAATGGCTGGGCCAACGCGAGGGCTGCCGCCTCTTGCCCTAATGCAGCCACAGGTGGGGCTGAGGTTCCACAGGGTGGAACCACCTTTGATTGTCCTCCTGCGCACATCGCGGTTATCTGGCGGTGTGCAACGAAAAAGAACGGGAACACCCGCCTGCGAGGAGAATCACCATGAGTCCACACCAGCACATCCTGGATTGGCTGAGCGATGTCGCCAGCGACCTGCACGCCGTGCGTCAGGACATTCACGCCCACCCCGAACTGGGTTTTGAAGAAAACCGCACCTCCGCCCTGGTGGCGCAATCCCTGCGTAACTGGGGCTACGAAGTCCATACCGGCATCGGCCAGACCGGCGTGGTGGGTGTGCTGCGCAATGGCAGCAGCTCGCGCAAGCTCGGTATCCGCGCCGACATGGACGCGTTGCCGATCATCGAAAACACCGGCGCCAGCTACAGCAGCCAACACGCCGGCTGCATGCATGCCTGCGGTCATGACGGCCACACCACCATGCTGCTGGGCGCCGCGCGTTACCTGGCCGCGACCCGTCAATTCGACGGCGCCCTGAACCTGATTTTCCAGCCCGCCGAAGAAGGCCAGGGCGGCGCCGAAGCCATGCTCGCCGACGGCTTGCTGGAGCGGTTTCCCTGCGACGCATTGTTCGGCATGCACAACATGCCGGGCTTGCCCGCCGGCCATCTGGGCCTGCGCGTTGGACCGATGATGGCCTCCCAGGACCTGCTCACCGTGACCCTCGAAGGCGTCGGTGGCCATGGCTCCATGCCGCACCTGACGGTCGACCCGCTGGTGGCCGCCGCCAGTATGGTCATGGCATTGCAGACCGTGGTGGCGCGCAATATCAATGCCCAGGAAGCCGCCGTGGTGACCGTCGGTGCCCTGCAAGCGGGCCAGGCGGCCAACGTGATTCCCCAGCAAGCACTGTTGCGTTTGAGCCTGCGTGCCCTGGATGCAAACGTGCGTGAACTGATGCTGGAGCGGGTCAAGGCGATCATCCTGACCCAGGCCGCGAGCTTCGGCTGCACCGCGCAGATCGAACATCGCCCGGCCTATCCGGTGCTGGTCAACCATCCCGAAGAAACCGAATTCGCCCGCCAGGTCGGCGTCGCCCTGCTGGGTGAAGATGCCGTCGACGGCAACACCACCAAGCTGATGGGCAGCGAAGACTTCGCCTGGATGCTGCAACGCTGCCCCGGCAGCTACCTGTTTATCGGCAACGGCGTGTCGCGGCCGATGGTCCACAACCCCGCCTATGACTTCAACGACGACATCCTGTTGACCGGCGCCGCCTACTGGGGCGCGCTGGCCGAGAGCTGGCTCAAGCCCGCCTGACGACCTCTTTTTTCTGCCGCTGGACCCTTTTCCGACTGGTTGAATGGAGTGTTCCCATGCAGGCTTCAAAACAAGGTGTATCCCGCACCCGCCAAGTGGTGGCGGCGGTGATCGGCAATGCGCTGGAATGGTATGACTTCATCGTCTACGGCTTTCTCGCCAGCATTATCGCCCGGCAGTTTTTCCCCTCGGAGGATGAATACGCCTCGCTGCTGATGGCCCTGGCCACCTTTGGCGTCGGCTTCTTCATGCGCCCGGTGGGCGGGATTCTGCTGGGCATGTATTCGGACCGCAAAGGCCGCAAGGCTGCGATGCAACTGATCATCCGGTTGATGACCATCTCCATCGCCCTGATCGCTTTCGCCCCCAGCTATGCTGCCATCGGCATGGGCGCGCCGATGCTGATCGTGGTTGCGCGCATGCTCCAGGGCTTTGCCACCGGCGGTGAATACGCCAGTGCCACGGCGTTCCTGGTGGAGAGCGCGCCGGCCCATCGCAAGGGCCTGTACGGTTCCTGGCAGTTGGTGGGACAGTGCCTGGCGGTGTTCGGCGGCGCGGCGATGGTGGCGTTGGTCACGCACTTCTTCGAGCCGCAAACCCTTGAAGTCTGGGGCTGGCGCCTGCCGTTCATCTTCGGCTTGCTGATCGGCCCGGTGGGCTTGTGGATCCGCCGGCACATGGAAGACCCCGAGGAATTTATCGAGGCACGCAAACAGGCCAAGGGTGCGGCGCCGAGCTTGATGGACGTCATCCGCGACCACCGCCGCAGCATCTTGGTTTCGATGGGCCTGGCCTGTGGTGCAACGGTGTCGTTCTACGTGGTGCTGGTGAACATGCCGACCTTTGCCCACAAGAACCTCGGCCTGCCGCTGGACCAGGTGTTGATGGTGCAGATGTTCGCGGTGGCGCTGATGACCGTGGTGATTCCGCTGTCCGGCCTGCTGTCGGATCGGTTCGGTCGGCGCCCGGTATTGATGGCGTTCACCCTGGCGTTTTTTGTGATGGTGTACCCGCTGTATGTGTGGGTCGCGGCGGCACCGTCCATAGAGCGTTTGCTGGTGATGCAGGTGATGTTGTGCACTGCCATCGGCGGCTTTTTCGGCCCGGCGCCGACGGCCCTGGCCGAGCAGTTTCCCATCGAAGTACGCTCCACCGGGGTGTCGGTGGCTTACAACGTGGCGGTGATGGTATTCGGGGGCTTTGCGCCGTTGATCGTCACCTGGCTCAGCAAGGTGCTGGGCACGCCGGTAGCCCCGGCATTTTATGTGCTGTTCGCTTGCGTCCTGACGCTGCTGGGCACTTACTGCATGCATGAGGCGCCACGGGCGAAACGACCGGCGCCGTTTTCCAGCGAGGTGAAACCTTGAGTATTGTTGAACTGGATGCCATCGAACTGTCTCGGGCGATCCATGCGCGGCAGGTGTCCTGCCATGAAGTGATGCAGGCGTATCTGGCCCAGGTCGAACGCTTCAACCCGACGGTGAATGCGCTGGTCTCGCTGCGCTCCCATGAGGACGTGCTGGCCGAAGCGGCGCAGCGTGATCGCGAGTTGGACCAAGGCCAATCCCGTGGCTGGATGCACGGCATGCCCCAGGCCATCAAGGACCTGGCGGCGACCCAGGGCCTGCGCACCACCCTCGGTTCGCCGCTGTTCGCCGAGCATGTTCCTCAAGAAGATGCGATCAGCGTGGCGCGGGTTCGGGCCAGTGGCGCGATCATCATCGGCAAGACCAACGTGCCGGAATTTGGCCTGGGCTCGCAGACCTACAACAGCGTGTTCGGCACCACCGGCAACGCCTATGACCCGCGCCTGGTGGCCGGTGGCAGCAGCGGCGGCGCGGCGGTGGCGCTGGCATTGCGCATGCTGCCGGTAGCGGATGGCAGCGACATGATGGGCTCGCTGCGAAACCCGGGGGCGTTCAATAACGTATTTGGCCTGCGTCCGTCCCAGGGTCGGGTGCCTCACGGGCCGGCGCCGGAGCTGTTCGTCCAGCAACTGGCCACGGAAGGCCCGATGGGTCGCAGCGTGGCGGATGTGGCGCGGCTGCTGAGTGTGCAGGCCGGCTATGACCCTCGGGTGCCGCTGTCGCTCAAGGAGGATCCGGCGGTGTTGGGTGAGCCATTGCAGCGCGACTTCAAGGGTGCACGCTTGGGCTGGCTCGGGGATTACAACGGTTACTTGCCGATGGAAGACGGCGTGATGAGCCTGTGCGAATCGGCCCTCAAGGACTTCGCTGCGCTGGGTTGCGAGGTCGAGCACTGCCAACCGGAATTTTCTCTGGAGCGCCTGTGGCAGACCTGGCTGGTGCACCGCCATTGGCTGATCCAGGGCTCCCTCGGCGCGGCGTACGCCGACCCGCAAAAACGTGCACTGCTCAAGCCCGAGGCGCAATGGGAAGTGCAGGGCGGATTGCAACTGAGTGCGGCGGACGTTTACCAGGCTTCGATCAACCGCAGCGACTGGTACCGCGCCCTCGGCAAACTGTTCGAGCGTTACGATTTCCTGTTGCTGCCCACCGCCCAAGTGTTCCCTTTCGATGCACAACAAGCCTGGCCACGCATCGTCGCAGGGCGCGAGATGGACACCTACCATCGCTGGATGGAAGTGGTGATCGGCCCCACGCTGGCCGGCCTGCCGAGCATGAACGTGCCGGTGGGTTTCAACCCCCGGGGCTTGCCCATGGGCCTGCAGATCATCGGCCCGGCCCAGGCGGACAGGGCGGTGTTGCAACTGGCGTACGCCCACGAACAACTGACCCGCTGGGTGCAGCGGCGACCGCCCGCTTGCCTCTCGCCGACCGGTTGAGCCGCGACGGGCCTGTATCTTGCTGTGAAATCAGATCATCCATCGGCATCAAGGAGATCGACACATGGGCAGCGACGCCGAGACGGGAACCGTACGCTCAGTAGGGCGGGCACTGGCGATCATCGAATTGCTCGGCGAGCATCAGGCGCTGGGGCTGGAAGAGTTGCATTACCTGACTCACCTGCCCAAGGCCACGGTCTCGCGGATGCTGCTGACCTTGCAGGAACAGGGCTGGATCTATCGTGGCCTCAGCGACCGGCGTTACCGCCTGCGGGCCAGACGGTTGTTCGGCGACACCCAGCAACGCTTCAAGCGCCAACTGGTGGAAAGCGCCGCGCCGTGGCTGCTGGACCTCAGCGAACGCACCGGCCTGGTGGTGGACCTGTCGAGCTTCGACGGCGAACGCCTGGAGGTGATGGAAAGCGCGATCCCCACGGTGCTGCGCAAGCTCTACCCGAACAATTGCCAGATCGTCGGCCAGCACGCCAGCCTGTTTCACTCGGCCATGGGCAAGGCGTGCCTGGCGCAATTGTCGGCGGATGAAGTGCAGCGCCTGGCCGGTCGTGAGCATGTGGCGGAAGACGATCAATACCGGGCGTGTGAACAATCCCAGCACCAGGGGTTTGGCCAACGCACCGAAGGCTACTGGGAATACCCGGTGCGCCTGCCGTTCCTGATTCGCGCGGTGGCCTTGCCGGTGCGGGCCAATGGCCGGTTGGTGGGCAGCATGGCGCTGCATTGGCCGATGGATCAGGCACCGGTGGAACGGGTGCTGAGCCTGCACCTGGCCAGCCTGGAATCGACGATTCGCGATGTGCAGGAGGCGTTGGCCTGACCACCGTTCCCCCGTAGGAGCGAGCTTGCTCGCGAAGAACTCACAGGCACCGCGTTCATTCAGAATGCCCGCGTCATCGTTGGCAACCTTCGCGAGCAAGCTCGCTCCTACAGGAGGTCTTTGTTACTGTTCGCCCAGGTTTTTTGCCCCAAGAGTCTTTATGTCCCTGTTCAAACCCATGGCCTTCCTGCTGCTGGCCGCTGCCGCCGTGCCTGCCCATGCCGACTGGTACCTGGACAACGAGTCCTCGCGCCTGTCGTTCGTCACCACCAAGAACACCGACATCGCTGAAGTGCAGCGCTTCCTGGTGCTGCATGGCAAGGTCGACAGCAAAGGCGCGGCGCAGCTGGAAGTCGAACTGGAGTCGATCAACAGCGGCATCCCGCTGCGCGACGAGCGCATGCGCAATGAGCTGTTCGAGATCAAGACCTTCCCGGACGCGGTGATCAATGCGCAGATCAACCTGCAACCGATCAACGACCTGGCCCCCGGCGCGCAATACGAGCTGCGCCTGCCGCTGTCGGTGACCCTGCACGGCAAGACCCAGACCTACAGCACCGAATTGCTGGCGACCCGCCTGGATGACCGACGCTTCCAGGTGGTCACCCTGGAGCCATTGGTGGTGCACGCCGAGGATTTCGATTTGCTGCCGGGGGTAGCCGCATTGCGCAAGGCCGCCGGGCTGTCGCAGATCAGCCTGTCGGTGCCGGTGGGTGCGGTACTGATTTTCACGGCGCGCTGACATGAGCGGCGCAGTGTTCCCGTGGCGCAGCGCCAACCGTTTCGAGCTGATGGTCGACGGCCCGAGTTTCTTCCCACGCATGCTGGAAGGTATCGCCCAGGCTGAGCAACAGGTGGCGCTGGAGCTGTATCTGGTGGAGGCGGGCGCGTGTGCCGAGGCGATGGTTCAGGCCCTGGTGGCGGCCGCCGAACGTGGCGTGCGCGTACGTTGCCTGTTCGATGACTACGGCAGCCTGGCGTTTACCCTGGGCCTGCGTCGGCGGTTGATCGATGCCGGGGTGGACCTGCGATTCTACAACCGCCTGAGCTGGCGCCGCTGGATGCGCAACCTCTATCGGGACCACCGCAAGCTGTTGTTGATCGAC
Organism: Pseudomonas sp. Colony2; assembly: GCF_019382755.1. Taxonomy (NCBI): domain Bacteria; kingdom Pseudomonadati; phylum Pseudomonadota; class Gammaproteobacteria; order Pseudomonadales; family Pseudomonadaceae; genus Pseudomonas; species Pseudomonas sp. Colony2. Next base: position 1,492,969 of record NZ_CP080030.1, read on the forward strand.
CAGACCATCGCCGTGGTTGGCGGCACCGGCGTGACGGATGAATTCTGGACGCCCGGGGAAGACACCGCCGACTGGCACGAAGTGATGGTGCAGATTCGTGGCCCGCTGGTGCTGGATTGGCAGGCGTTGTTCGACCGTCAGTGGCTGGCGAACGACGATCGTAGAGCCTGGAAACCGGCCACGCATTTTGGCCTGCCACGGTTGCCCAAGGTGCCAGCGACAGGACCGGGGTTGGGGCGTGTGGCCTATGCCGACGCCCGCCAGCATCGGGATATCTTGCAGTCACTGATCCGCGCGCTGAACAGCGGCCACCAGCGTATCTGGCTGGCCACGCCGTATTTCCTGCCGACCTGGAGCGTACGGCGTGCCCTGCGCCGGGCGGCGGGGCGCGGGGTGGATGTGCGTTTGCTGTTGACCGGGCCACGTACCGATCACCCGTCGGTGCGGTATGCCGGGCACCGTTACTACCCGCGTTTGCTCAAATCCGGGGTGCAGATCTTTGAATACCAGCCGTGCTTCCTGCACTTGAAAATGGTGCTGGTGGATGATTGGGTGAGCATTGGCTCGTGCAACTTCGATCACTGGAATCTGCGCTTCAACCTGGAGGCAAATCTGGAGGCGCTGGACCCGGAACTGACGTTGGCGGTGGCGGGGAGTTTCGAGAGGGATTTTGCCCAGAGCCAGGCGGTGAGCCTGGAGGCGTGGCGGTCGCGGCCATTGTGGCGGCGGGTGAAGCAGCGGGTGTGGGGGTGGATTGATCGGTTGGTGGTTAACCTGCTGGACCGCCGCGGATAAGCCAGAACACCCCAATCAAATGTGGGAGCGGGCTTGCTC
>NZ_CP080030.1:1493889-1509031 GCF_019382755.1 Pseudomonas sp. Colony2
CGTTAGAGCAGTTCGAAGCTCTGCTGCTTCACATCCTGCGAATCCAACCCGATCTGCACATTGAACTCGCCCGGCTCAGCCGCAAACTTCAGTTGGGTGTTGTAGAACTTCAAGTCTTCCTCGGTGATGGTGAAGTGCACCGCGCGCTCTTCGCCCGCCTTGAGCATGATCTTCTGGAAGTTCTTCAATTCCTTCACCGGGCGGATCATCGAGCCGGCCACGTCCTGGATATACAGCTGCACCACGGTTTCGCCATCGACCTTGCCGGTGTTTTTCACCACCACGGTGGCGTCGAGCTTGCCGGTCTTGTTCAGGGTGGTGGACGACAGCGCCATGTCCGACAGGCTGAAACTGGTGTAGCTCAAGCCGTAACCGAACGGAAACAGCGGCCCGGTGGTGTCATCGAAGTACTGCGAGGTGTAGTTGCCCGGCTTGCCCGGAGTGAACGGCCGGCCAATGCTCAGGTGGTTGTAGTAGGTCGGAATCTGCCCCACCGAACGCGGGAAGGTGATCGGCAGCTTGCCCGACGGGTTGTAGTCACCGAACAGCACGTCAGCGATAGCGTTGCCGCCTTCGGTGCCGGCGAACCAGGTTTCCAGGATTGCGTCAGCCTGTTCGTTCTCCTCGACAATCGACAGCGGACGGCCGTTCATCAACACCAGCACCAGCGGTTTGCCGGTGGCTTTCAAAGCCTTGATCAGGTCGCGCTGGCTCTGCGGGATGTTCAGGTCGGTGCGGCTCGACGATTCGTGGGACATGCCACGGGACTCGCCCACGGCGGCCACGACCACATCGGCGCCTTTGGCGGCCTTGACGGCTTCGTCGATCATGTCCTGGGACGAGCGCGGGTCATCCACAACTTCCGGGGCATCGAAGTTCAGGAAGTTGAGGTAGTCGACGACTTTCTTGTCGTTGGTGATATTGGCGCCACGGGCATAGATCACCTTGCCCTTGTCGCCGATCACGGCGTTCATGCCGTCCAGCAGGGTCACCGATTGCGCGGGTTTACCGGCAGCGGCCCAGCTGCCCATCATGTCGATCGGCGCCTTGGCCAGCGGGCCGACCAGGGCGATGGTCGCGTCCTTTTTCAGCGGCAGGGTGTTGTTCTGGTTTTTCAGCAGCACCTGGCTGCGGCGCGCCACGTCACGTGCGTCGGCGCGATGCAGGCGGCTTTCGGCGTAGGTGTCGGCCGGGTCATCCTCGGCCTTGCCGATGCGCAGGTACGGGTCGGCGAACAGGCCCATGTCGTACTTGGCGCCGAGCACTTCGCGCACGGCGTTGTCGATGTCGCTCTGTTCGATCTCGCCGGACTTCAGCAGGCCTGGCAATTCCTTGCCGTAGAGCGAGTCGTTCATGCTCATGTCGATGCCGGCCTTGATCGCCAGCTTGGCGGCTTCACGCCCGTCCTTGGCCACGCCGTGCTTGATCAGCTCGAAGATCGCACCGTGGTCGCTCACGGCCAGGCCCTTGAAGCCCCAGTCCTTGCGCAGCAGGTCGTTCATCAGCCAGGTGTTGGCGGTGGCGGGTACGCCGTTGATCGAGTTCAGCGCAACCATCACGCCACCGGCGCCGGCCTTGATGGCGGCGTGGTAGGGCGGCAGGTAGTCCTGGTACATCTTGACCGGGCTCATGTCGACCACGTTGTAGTCGCGACCGCCTTCCACCGCGCCATACAGGGCGAAGTGCTTGACGCTGGCCATGATGCTGTCGGCCTTGGCCGGGCTGCTGCCCTGGAAGGCCTTGACCATCACTTCGGCAATGCGCGAGGTCAGGTAGGTGTCTTCGCCAAAGCCTTCGGAGGTACGGCCCCAGCGCGGGTCGCGGGAGATGTCGACCATTGGCGCAAAGGTGATGTCGAGGCTGTCGGCGGCAGCTTCCTGGGCGGCGATGCGCCCGGAGTGGCCGATGGCGTCCATGTCCCAGCTGGAAGCCAGGGCCAGGCTGATGGGGAATATCGTGCGGTGGCCGTGGATCACGTCATAGGCGAAGAACATCGGGATCTTCAACCGGCTGCGCATGGCCGCGTCCTGCATCGGACGGTTTTCCGGGCGGGTAATCGAATTGAAGGTGCCACCGATGCGGCCGGCGGCGATTTCCTTGCGGATCAGTTCGCGGGGCATTTCGGGGCCGATGCTGATCAGGCGCAATTGGCCGATCTTCTCATCAAGGGTCATCTGCTTGAGCAGGTCACTGACGAAGGCGTCCTTGTCCTTGAGCACTGCGGGCTTTGTTTCGGCTAATACGGAATGAGTGGCCAAACTGACAACAAGGCCCAGCAAACACAGCTTCTTCATGAAAATCCTTTCTCGCAGCCTTGGGACCGGAGAGCGTCTATTGTTGTTCGGGTGTTGTTCAGATAAATACCGCACACTTCTGAACTCTTATTGGCGCTGGGCATCTTTTAGCTGATTGGCACGATGCAATCCAGTGGGTGGTGGCGGATTATGCCCTAAGCCCGTGGCTAACGCGTCAGTCGGTAAATTTCATAGGTTTGGCAGGAGAAACACCATGCAAGCAGCACAAGGTTACCGTTGGGGCTGGAAGGCCGTGGCATTGATACTGGTGAGCACCGTGCTGAGCGGTTGCGGCATCAACAAGATCCCGACCCTGGACGAACAGGCCAAGGCGGCGTGGGCCCAGGTGCAGAACCAGTACCAGCGGCGCGCCGACCTGATCCCCAACCTGGTGGAAGTGGTCAAGGGCTACGCCGCCCATGAACAGGACACCCTGACGGCCGTGATCGAAGCGCGGGCCAAGGCCACCTCGATCCAGGTGGACGCCAGCACCCTCGACAATCCCGAGAAACTCAAGCAGTTCCAGCAAGCCCAGGACGGTTTGAGCGGTGCCCTCAGCCGTTTGATGGTGGTGTCCGAGCGCTACCCGGACCTGAAGGCCAACCAGAACTTCCTGGCCCTGCAATCGCAGCTTGAAGGCACCGAAAATCGCATCGCCGTGGCCCGCCGCGACTTTATCCAGGCAGTGCAGGCCTACAACACCGAGATCCGCACCTTCCCTGGCCGCCTGTGGCACAGCGTGATGTACAGCGACTTGCCGGTCCGCGCCAACTTCGAGGCCACGAGTGCCGATGCCGATAAAGCGCCGCAAGTGAAATTCTGATGGGCAAGCGCGCTTGGCTGATGGCGGCGGTGCTGCTGGCCTTCAGCCTGACCGCCCAGGCCGCCCTGAATTTCCCGGCCCTGACCGGACCGGTGGTGGACAACGCCCAGATGATCGACCCGGCCGTGCGTGCGCAGCTGACCCAGCAGTTGCAGGCGCTGGAGCAGACCAGCGGCGACCAGATCGTGGTGGTCACCGTGCCCGACCTGCAAGGCGTGCCCATTGAAGACTTCGGTTATCAACTGGGCCGCGCCTGGGGCATCGGCCAGAAGGGCAAGGACAACGGCGCCCTGCTGATCGTCGCCCGGGATGAGCACAAGATTCGCATCGAAGTGGGTTATGGCCTGGAAGGCGTGCTCACGGATGCGCAGTCCTGGGTGATCATCAACCAGGTGATCGCCCCGGCGTTCAAGGCGGGCAACTACAGCAAGGGCATCAGCGACGGCGTGGCGGCGATGCTGCAGGTGGTGGGCGGCGATCCGCTGGCCGTACCGGCGCATGTGTCCGAGGCCAACTTCGCCAAGCAAAACCCGGGCATTTCCATTGGCCTGTTCATCCTGTTGCTGGCAGTGTTGTGGCTGTGCAATCGCATGGGCCTGCCCGTTGGCGCTATCCTGCTGGCGATTCTTAGCAGCAGCGGTCGTGGCGGCGGGGGAGGCAGTGGCGGTGGTGGCTTCAGGGGCGGCGGCGGTGGTTTTGGCGGCGGTGGCGCCTCGGGCGGCTGGTAATGACAATAACGAGAGAGCATCAACAACCATGGCATTACTGAGTCAACACGAGCAACGCCAGGTCGCCGAGGCGATCGCCCGGGTCGAGCAACAGACCGACGCCGAACTGGTGACCGTGCTCGCGGCCCGCGCCGACGACTACGCCTACATCCCGCTGCTGTGGGCCAGCCTGCTGGCGCTGGTGGTGCCGGGGATCATTCACTACCTGTCGGGCTGGTTGACCATGTACACCTTGCTGCTGGCGCAGTGGGGCACGTTCGTCGTGCTGTGCCTGGTGTTCCGTTTGCCCAGGGTCACCACGCGACTGATCCCGCGCTCGGTGCGCCATTGGCGCGCGTCCAACCTGGCACGGCGGCAGTTTCTCGAGCAGCACCTGCACCACACGCTGGGCAGCACCGGGGTGCTGATTTTTGTCAGTGAGGCCGAGCGGTATGTGGAAATCCTGGTGGACAAGGGGATTTCCAGTCGCCTGGATGACAGCAGTTGGGATGCGATCGTCAAGGACTTCACCCGCCAGGTGAAGCAAGGCCAGACGTTGGCCGGGTTTGTGGCGTGTATTGAGGCTTGCGGGGAATTGCTCAGGGAGCACGTACCGGTGACCCACGCACGCAATGAGCTGCCGAATCGGTTGGTGGTGTTGGAGTAGTGTAAAATTCCCGGCATTCCCTGCCCGAGGCGTTTTTGTTCATGTCTGCCACCGCTAAACCTGCCAGCCCCGCGCCGGATCATCACGCGCAGTTCCTCGAACTGCTGAGCGCGAGCCTTGAGCAAAACGCCTTTATCAAGCTGGTGCTGGCTAAGTACGTCGGCACCGAGCCTGATCTTCAGAAGCTGATCATCAAGCAGCTGACGGTCAAGGATCAGCCTTGCCTGTCCTTCGTCTATCGCTACAAGACCCGCGACATCACCAAGAACTTCTCCCTGGCCGACGGCGTGGCGGCAATTGCCGAGTTGTTGCCGGCGGCGTTCAAGAATGCGCACCTGCTGTCGGTGACCGACGAAGCCCAGCTGGAATACAGCAAGAAAAACAAAAGCTCACTGTTCAAAAGCAAGCCGCAGCAACTGCGCGAAGCGCCGTCTGCCGAGCACAACCGCGAGAAGAATCGCTTCCTGGACCTGACCCGGCCCTTTCTCGCCGACCTTGGCGTGACCAACGCCAAACACGAGCTGATCCCGGCGATGTCGCGCAAGTGGAAGCAGATCAACAAGTTCATCGAAGTGTTCAGCCATGCGCTGACCACCTCGCCGCTGAAGCTGGACCAGCCGGTGCGGGTCGCGGACTTTGGCTCGGGCAAGGGCTACCTGACGTTTGCCATCCACGACTACCTGCGCAACACCCTCAACGCCGAGGGCGAAGTCACCGGCGTGGAACTGCGCGAAGACATGGTGACCCTGTGCAACAACGCCGCCGCCCGCCTGGACCACCCGGGGCTGGTGTTCAAGTGCGGGGATGTGCGCAGCGTCGCGCCCAGCGAACTGGACGTGATGATCGCCCTGCATGCCTGCGACATCGCCACCGACTACGCGATTCACACCGGCATCCGCTCCGGTGCGTCGATCATCATGTGCTCGCCGTGCTGCCACAAGCAGATTCGGCTGCAGATCCAGAGCCCGGCGCTGCTCAAGCCGATGCTGCAATACGGCCTGCACCTGGGCCAGCAGGCGGAAATGGTCACCGACAGTTTGCGCGCGTTGTTCCTTGAAGCGTGCGGCTATGAGACCAAGGTGTTTGAGTTCATCTCGTTGGAGCACACCAACAAGAACAAGATGATCCTGGCCGTGAAGCGTGCCGAGCCGGTGGACAACGCTCAACTCCTGGAGAAAATCCAGGAGCTCAAGGCGTTCTACAACATCACCGAACATTGCCTGGAAACCCTGCTGCGGGCGGACGGTTACCTCGCCTGAGTACGACGCAAATCAAAAATGTGGGAGCGGGCTTGCTCGCGAAAGCGGTGTGTCAGTCACCTGATGTATCAACTGACCCACCGCATTCGCGAGCAAGCCCGCTCCCACATTAGATCGCGCTAGCCTTGGGAGCTGGCGCAGGCTTCACGCTGGTCTTGCGCCCCAACATCACCGTCACAATCACCCCGCAGGCAAACAGCCAGGTAATCGGCTCGATGTGTTCACCAAAAAACAGCGCCGAAAACGCGATGGTGAAAAAGATCTGCAACAGCTGAATCTGGCTGACCCGGGCGATGCCACCCATGGCGAGCCCGGCGTACCACGCAAAGAACCCCAGGAACTGCGAAAACAACGAGACATAACCAAACGCCCACCAGGTGCGCATGGAGATCGGCCCTTCGTGTTGCAGCGCCAGGTAGGCCACCGGCCCGATCAATACCGGCGTCGACAGCACCAGCGCCCAGCAGATTACCTGCCAGCCGCCCATCTCCTTGGCCAACCGGCCGCCTTCGGCATAACCCAGGCCACCCACGGCAATCGCCCCGAGCATCAACAGGTCGCCCGCCTGGATGCTGCCGGCTCCGGTGATCAACGCATAACTCAGCACCAGCGCACTGCCCAGCGCCGCGCAGGCCCAGAAGGCCTTCGACGGACGTTCATGGGACAGCCACGCCGCATACAGCGCCACGCACAGCGGCTGCAACCCGTTGACCAGCGCGCCATGGGACGCGGGCAAGGTTTGCATGGCCCAGGCCGACAACACCGGGAAACCCAGGATCACCCCGGCAATCACCAGCGTCAGCCCGCGCACCTGGCGCCAGGTGGGCCAGCGCTCACGGCGCCACAGCAACAACGCCGCCGCCGGCACCGCCGCGAACAACGCCCGGCCCAGGCCATTGAGCAACGGGTGGATTTCCTGCACCACGATACGGGTGAAGGGCAGGGTGAGGCTGAAGATGACGACGCCCAGCAGGCCGAGGGCCATGCCGGTATTTTCGCGGGAGCTCATGGAAGGAACCAGAATCGAATGGGCCGGAAGTGGACGTTCATCTAGCCACAAAGCCCGGAAAACGCGGGCCTACAGCTGGGTGCGGATTTATCCGTACAGTTTTGAACGGGCGACCCGGTTCATGTGGGAGCTGTCGAGCCTTGGCGAGGCTGCGATGGGATCAACGCAGTTTACCTGTCAGGCCGAGGTGTCTGCATCGCGCGCAAGCCCGGCTCCTACACAAGCCGGGGTGCTGATGTAGTAGCGGGCCATTACCCGGATCAAGCCTGCGGGTCTATCTTGGCTACTCCTGTTTGCCCAACCGTTCAACCGGAGGAATGTCCCATGGCCGCGAAAAAAATCCTGATGCTGGTCGGCGATTACGTCGAAGACTATGAAGTGATGGTGCCGTTCCAGGCGCTGTTGATGGTGGGGCATACCGTGCACGCCGTGTGCCCGGACAAGGCTGCCGGCCAGACCGTGCGCACGGCGATCCACGACTTCGAAGGCGACCAGACCTACAGCGAAAAGCCCGGGCACCTGTTCGCCCTGAATGCGGATTTTGCCAAGGTGAACGCTGCCGACTACGACGCGCTGCTGGTGCCCGGTGGCCGTGCCCCTGAGTACCTGCGGCTGAACGAAAAAGTCCTGCAAATGGTCAAGGATTTCGATCAGGCTGGCAAACCCATCGCTGCCGTGTGCCATGGCGCTCAACTGCTGGCGGCTGCCGGGATCCTGGAAGGCCGCGAGTGCAGCGCCTACCCGGCGTGCGGGCCGGAGGTACGACTGGCGGGCGGTACGTTCATCGATATCCCGGTGACCGACAGCCACGTTCAAGGCAATCTGGTAACAGCCCCGGCGTGGCCGGCGCACCCAAGCTGGCTCGCGGGTTTCCTCGGCCTGCTGGGCACCAAAATCACCCTGTAAAGCGGAGGTCATCGCCATGTGCGAACTGTACGTCAAGGCCGACCCGATTCTGTACGAATCCCGCTCGCGCTCCCTGCGCATCTGCGGCGTGGTGACCACCGTGCGCCTGGAAAACCAGTTCTGGGACATCCTCAGCGAGATCGCCGAGGTGGATGGCATGACCACCAATCAACTGATCGCCAAACTGTATGAAGAAGTGATGGATTACCGCGGCGAAGTGGTGAATTTTGCTTCGTTCTTGCGGGTGAGTTGCACGCGGTATTTGAGCAAGCAGCGGGTTCACGCCCCAGAGCTCAGCCTTGTGAATACAAGAAATGGCGCGCAGAAGATCTGAATGTGGGAGCGGGCTTGCTCGCGAAGGCGGTGTGTCAGGTAACTCATGTACCGACTGATCCAGCGCTTTCGCGAGCAAGCCCGCTCCCACATTGATTAGGTGGGGTCAGAAGAACCGCGTCACACTGATCTTCGCATCCCGGCCCTTGGTGTAGGCGCGGTCGCCGCTCAGGGCCGGTCGGAAGTTGTTGTTGAACAGGTTGTCCACGGTGAAGTTCACCTCGGTACCCTTGAGGTAAGCCTGTTGCGGCTTCCAGCTGGCGAACAGGCCTTGCGTGTTGTAGCGCTTGTTGCCGTACTGGTCGTAGAACAGGTCGCCGATGCTGGTGCCCGGGCCGCCGGAATACTTGTCGCTCGGCAGGCGGCTGGTGGCGCCGATGAACTGCCCTTGCCAGCCTACCCGCATATCCAGGCTCGGGATCTTGGTGCCGAGCACCACCACCCATTTGGTTGGCGGAATGTCCCGCGCCCAGACGTCCGGCCCCCATGGGTTGGTGTAGGCGCCTTCATGTTTACCGGTGGTGTAGGCGAACGATACCGAGCCGAACACGTAGGTGGAGTCATAGAAACTCTCGGCCTCGAAACCCTTGATGGTCATGCCGCCGATGTTGCGGTAGTTGGACATCGCGCCCGGCGGGCAGGCGCTGGAAATCGTCCCGCCGTTGACCGCCTGGTTCTGGCAGCCCACGCCCGTGGCCTTGAAGATTTCGTCCTCGACCTTGTTGTGGAACAGCGTGGTACGCAGTTGCAGGTTGTCGCCGTGGGCGAACACGTCGGCGAAGCTGGTGACGTTGCCCAGGGTGATGGAGGTGATGCGCTCCGGGTCCAGGTCCAGGCTGGTGGCGGTGCGGCTGCCCAGGCCCTGGACTTCATACTGCTCGTCGATCACTGGCGCACGCCAGGTGCGGCTCCAGTTGGCGAACATCGCCACGTTCGGGGTGATGGTCCAGTACGCCGCCAGGCGTGGCGACCAGCCGGTGTAAGTGCGGTCGCTGTAGTCATGGCCGATGGCCGGGTCCGGGTTGCTGTAGTACGGCGCGTCGTTGGCCTCGCCGCGGTTGCGCACATGGTCATAGCGCATCGACGGGGTAATGGTCACATCGCCCAGCGTCACCGCGTCCTGGATAAAGAAGCTGTTGGTGTCGACCTTGCCATGGGGCATGAAGCCCGGCTGGAAGTGCCCGTAGTTGTATTTCGGGGTGTTGTAGGTGGCGCCGGGCATCCACATTTCGGTTTCCCGGGTGTGCTTGCGGATTTGCACACCGGTGGTCACCGCGTGCTGCAACGCACCGGTGGAAAACAGGCTGACGTTGCGTACGTCGAGGTTCTTGTCGTTATAGGAGGTGTCCATCTTGCGCCCGCCGGTGGCCAACTGGAAAAACGCCGTGGCGTCGCGCTCGTCGGTCTGGTCGGTATTGGATTCGGAGTACTTGATGGTCAAGTCCACCAGCGGGTTATTCATCGGCTGGTATTCGTACTTGCCGGACCAGGTGGTGTCGACGGTATTGCGGTTGGCCAGGAAGCGTTTCAGCGCGGCTTCGTAGCCATAGCGGTCGATGTTGGCCTGGGTCGGCGGCGTCGGGTAGCTGGCGGCAGAGAAGGGCGTCCAGCGCTGGCTGTTGGAGCGCGAATACGACAGACCCAGGCTTTGCTCATCGGTGAAGTGAGCATTGAACTTGAACAGTTTGCCGTCCACATTCTGGGCGCTGTTGGGCAGGCGCTTGGGGTTGATCGGGTACTGGTTGTTGTCGTTGGGCAGGGTGGCGGCCAGCTTCATGTCGCCGCCGTCGCGCTGGGTCAGGTAGGCCAGCGCATCGAAGCGGCCGTCATCGGTACGCCCGTAAACGGCACTGCTGTAGACCTGCTCATGGTCGTTGCTGGAGTAGCCGTATTTGAGCATGGCACCGCTGTTGCGCCCGTCCTTGAGCAGGTCCGGGGCATCCTTGGTGGTCATGTTGACCGTACCGCCAAAGCCGCCGTTGCCGCTGAAGGGCGAGTTGGGGCCTTTCTCCACTTCGATGCTCTTGATCAGCTCGGGCTCGATAAACACAGTGCCCTGCTGATAGCGCTCAAAACCGCTTTTGGTGGCGCCATCGACGGTCAGCGGCACGTCTTCGGCGTCGCCGAAACCACGGATGTTGATGGTCTGGCCACCGGGCTTCAGCGAGCCGCCCTGGCTGATGCCGGGCAAGGTTTGCAGCAGGCTGGGGATGTTGTTGGACTGGTAGCGGTCGATGTCGGCCTGGGTCAGGGTGGAACGGCCGACGGTGGTGGAGTCGACCTCGTTGCCGGTGCCGATCACGCTCAGGGCGTCGAGCTGGATTGCGCTGCTGTTGGTGGTCTTGCCCTCTTCGGGGCGTACCACGTAAGTGCTGCCGACCTTGAGCAATACGAACTCGCCGTCCTTGAGCAGGGTGCGAATCGCCACTTCCGGTGTGAAGTCGCCATTGAGGGCTGGCGCCTGGATATTTTTCAGCAGCGCTTCATCGAACAGCAGCTGGATTTTCGCCTGCTGCGCCACCTGGCTCAGGGACGTGGCCAGGGACTGGGCCGGCAGCTGCAGCTTGAACGACTCGGCCTGGGCACTCAGGCTGAAGGCCAGGCAGGTGGCAATGGCGGTGGGTCGAAGAAACAGGTGCTGAACGTGGCAAGGCGCGCGAAACATGAAATCCCCCGGAGTAGCCAAATGGCCAGAAAGGTGTGCGTATCAAACGCAGACCCGAGGAAGACGCGGCAGGAAAAATAATCCTCACATGCGAATGCAAAATATTCTCAAATAAGAATTCCGCGGGGCTATTTGCGCGGTTCGATCCTGATATTGCCGTCGGCCAGGGCCACGGTTTTCACCGGCAATAGCGCCGGCAGGGCGTTGAGCAGGGCGTCCGGATCATTCACGTCCAGATTGCCCGAGACCTTCAGTTGCGCCACCGCGCTGTCCACCAGCAACGGCGCCTGGGGCCGGTACAGGCTCAACTCGTCCATCAGGCTGGCCAGCTCGCGATTACGAAACGACACGTGGCCGCCGCGCCAATCGGCGACTTCGCCGGCAGTGAGGGTTTGCTGCTGCAGCGTGCCTTTGGCATAACTGAACGTAGCGCGCTGATCGGCGCCGAGCAGGGTGGCCGGCAGCCTGGCATCCGGATCGAACGCCACTTGCCCATGGGCCACGCTGACCACCAGTTGCTGCTTGCTGCGCCGCACATCGAAGCCGGTGCCGACCACCCGCACATTGGCTTCACCGGCCTGCACGAACAGCGGACGCTCCTTGTCGGGCGCCACCTCGATATACAACTGGCCCTGATCCAGATGCACGATGCGCTGGTGACTGTTGAAGTCCACCCGCAGGCGCGTATTGGCGTTGACGTACAAGGTGCTGCCGTCGGGCAAATGCATGGTGCGCATTCCTTTGGCATGGGCCGCGACCTGGGCGTGGAACAGCTCGCGTGGGGCGCCGATGTTGCTCGTCAGCACGGCACACACCAATGCGGCAGCCACCGCCAGGGCCGGGCGCCAGGCGGGTGTCTTGCGCGCGGGCAGCGGTGTCGGTTTGTTCAGTTGCTGCAACTGCGCCAGGTCGGCCCACAGCTGTTCGAATTCGGCGTAGGCGCGGGCATTGGCCGGTTCGGACTGCCAGGCGGCAAACGCCTTGCGGTCGGCGCGACCGGCGTCATTGCGGTTGCGCGCAAACCAGCTGGCGGCCTGGGCATCGATGGAGTCGCTGGCCTCGATGTCACAGGTGTCGATGTCGCTCAGGCGGGTCATTCTGGCTGCTCCTTGCCCTGTTCTTGTTGAAGTCGCTGCTTGCAATGCAGCAAGGCAAAAGCGATGTGCTTTTCCACCATGCTGACCGAAACGCCCATGTGCTCGGCGATCTGCGCCTGGCTCAGGCCTTCGAAGCGGTGCAGCATAAGGGCTTCTCGTCTTCTCGGCGAGAGTTCAGAGAGGACTTCTTTCAACTGTTCCAGGCGTTGCAGGCGTTGCGCGGCGGCCATGGGATCGTCTCGCGAGTCGCTGACAGGTTCGGCATCCAGTTCGGCCTGTTGCTGGTGGACGGTGTGCCGCACCTTTTGTTTGCGCCAGTGATCGCGCAGCAGATTGCGCGCCATCTGGAACAGAAACGCCCGTGGCTGCTCGACCTGAGCCCGGTCGCGGTAGTCCAGCCATTGGGTGAAGACATCCTGGGTCATGTCTGCCGCGTCGCTGGCGTTGTCCGTGCGTTTACGCAGGAAATGCAGGATATCTGCATAAAACCCGCGAAAGGCATCGGCCGACAGCGGGTCGGGCTTGGGACGAGACATGGATATCCTTCTTGACGAAGCACGACGTGGAAAAGTCGTGAATGATATCGAGAATTATTGTCATTTGTCTCTATTGAAAATCCAAGGTTGGATGCGGACTAAATGTGGGAGCGGGCTTGCTCGCGAATGCGGTGAGTCAGTCGACCTATTAATTGACTGACCCACCGCCTTCGCGAGCAAGCCCGCTGCCACATTTGGATTGCGTTTCAGCGCAACAGGGTCAGTAGTTCTTGCAACTGAACACGGCCTGCCTCAGCCAGCGGGAACACCGGCAGCCGTGGATCCCCCGACTCCAGGCCCGTCAGCCGCAAACCGGCCTTGATCGTCGCCGGCAAGCCACCTTTGAGGATGAAATCCAGCAACGGCAACTGGCGATAAAACAGCTCCCGCGCTTTCTCCAGGTCATTGGCCAAAACGGCTTCATACAAATCCAGGTTGAGCTGAGGAATCAGATTCGGCGCCGCCGTGCACCAACCTTTCGCGCCCGCCGCAAACGCCTCCAGCGCCAGCGGGTTGCAGCCGTTGTAGAACGGCACCTGGCCCTCGCTGCGCCGGTGCAATTGGTGCATGCGCTGAATATCCCCGGTGCTTTCCTTGACCATGGTCACGTTGTCGACGCTGTTGACGATGCGCAGGATCAAGTCCACCGACATGTCGGTGCCACTGGTGGCCGGGTTGTTGTAGAGCATGATCGGCACGCCGATGCTGTCGCCAATGGCCGCATAGTGGGCGAGGATTTCCGCCTCGCTGAGTTTCCAGTACGAGGCCGGCAATACCATTACCACGTCCGCGCCGTGGGCCTCGGCAAACTGCGCACGACGCACGGCCTTGGCGGTGGTCAGGTCGGAGACGCTGACGACGGTCGGCACACGCTTGCCCACCTTCTGGATGCTGTAGGCGGCGACTTCATCCCACTCTGCATCACTGAGATAGGCGCCTTCGCCGGTGCTGCCCAACGGTGCGACAGCGTGCACGCCGCTGTCGATCAGGCGGTCGATCGAAAGGCCCAGGGCGTCGAGGTCAATGCGCTGGCCGTCCGCGCTGAACGGGGTGATGGTGTAGCCGATTATGCCGTGAATAGAAGGGCTGGACATGCAAAAGTCTCCGGTCGAAAAAGGGTTTCAGTTCAGGCAATCGGCGTGTTGGCGCAGGTTCTGCCGAGCGTAGTAGTTGAACGCGGCGCCGTGGCGCTTGGGCTTGGAAATCCAGTCATGGGCTTCGCGGCCCAGTTCCGGCAGGATCGGCTTGATCGTGCCGGCGGCCATCGCCAGCAGCTGCAACTTGGCCGCGCGTTCGATCAACTGTGCGATCACACAGGCTTCCTCGATGCTCGCCCCAGTGGACAATTGGCCGTGGTGGGAAAGCAGAATCGCGCGTTTATCCCCCAGGGCAGCGGTGATGATTTCACCTTCTTCGTTGCCCACCGGCACCCCGGGCCAGGCTTCGAGGAATGCGCAATCTTCGTACAACGGGCAGAGGTCCATGTGGGACACCTGCAACGGCACTTCCAGCATCGACAACGCAGCGATGTGGGTCGGGTGAGTGTGGATGATGCAGTTCACGTCCGGGCGACCGCGGTACACCCAGCTGTGAAAACGGTTGGCCGGGTTGGGCATGCCATGGCCTTCCAGCACCTCCAGGTCTTCGTTGACCAGCAACAGGTTGCTGGCGGTGATCTCATCAAAACCCAGGCCCAGTTGTTGGGTGTAGTAGGTGCCAGGCGTCGGGCCGCGTGCGGTGATCTGCCCGGCGAGGCCGGAGTCGTGGCCGTTTTCGAACAGGATCCGGCAGGTCAACGCCAGCTTTTGCCGGTCGGTCCACGTATTATCCGCCAGGGTGTTTTGCATCTGGGTCAGCGCCTGCTTGACCAGCTGGTCTTTCGGGAGTGCTAATGTCTTGGCCATATCAGTGTCCTTGTTCGTCGCAAATGACACTAAAGAGACTATATGACACAAAGTGTCATTAGCAAGTATTCATCATCGCCTCTTTAATGGATTAACCGCTGCGCATGTCTATCCGTTTGAAAATATTGAGAAAAAAACTTGGTGTGACGTTGGAGTCGCTCGCGGAAAAATCCGGGATGACCAAGAGTTACCTGTCGAAAGTCGAACGCGGGTTGAATACGCCGTCGATTGCGGCGGCGCTGAAACTGGCCAAGGCGTTGAATGTGAAGGTCGAAGAGTTGTTCAGCGAGGACAATGTCAGCCTCGACAGCTATAGCCTGGTGCGCAGCCACGAACGGCAGGCGTTGTCGGGCACCGATGCGTCACCGGGTTACGCGGTGTTGGCGCATCAGGTCAGTGAGCGTAGTTTGTTGCCGTTCATCATTTACCCGCCGGCGGAGTTCACCGACAAGACCTTCAAGGAACATTTGGGGGAGGAGTTTTTGTTTGTGCATGAAGGTCAGGTTGAGGTGGATTTCATGAGTGAGCGGGTGGTGTTGAGTCGGGGGGATGCGTTGCATTTCAATGCGCAGAAGCCGCATCGGATTCGGTCGGTGGGGGAGGTTCAGGCTCAGCTTTTGGTGGTGGTGCATAGTGCTGAGGGGTGATGGTGGGGGTGGGGCATATCCGTTATTTGGGTGATGGCTKATATCGGTTCCGCTCTTACAGCGGCTCACTTTTGAASAGCGCAAAAGTAAGCAAAACGCTCTTGCCCCACCACTCGGCTCCTCGCTTAGGCTCGGAGTGCCCTCACTCCGGCTTTGGACCGTGGGCCGCCGTCATGGGCCATCCTTGGCCCAGGACGGCTAACCTGGCGTCCTGCCAGGTTACCCACGCTCCAAAGCCTGCGTTCGGCCAGCGTGGTTTAACGGGGCGCCTAAGATCAAAATCAAAAGCAGATCA
>NZ_CP080030.1:1509239-1529369 GCF_019382755.1 Pseudomonas sp. Colony2
GCTTTTGATCTGGCTTCTAAACACTCAAGCCGGCCGGTAGGCCGCTGTGCTCTTGCTTTTGATCTTGATCTGCGGGCCCCGTTAACCACGATGGCCGCAAGTAGGCACGGTGGAGCGGGTAAACCGGCAGGACGCCGGTTTAGCCGCGCTGGGCCAGGGATGGCCCATCGCGGCGACCCGCGCAAGCGTGCCGGAGTGCGGGCATGCCGAGCCTAGGCGAGGCACCGAGTGGTGGGGCAAAGCGTTTTTTGGTTACTTTTTTAGGCGTTTGTAAAAAAGTGACCGGCTGTAAGAGCGGAACCATAAGTGGCCGTTACCGCAGCAACGGATATGTACACCCCACCYCACCTCACCTCACCCCAACTACCATCACCGCTCCACGGGCACCGAAAGCCCCGAATTCCCAAGCGCATGACTACGCGCATCAAAAAACCGCAACTCCACCTCCATCCCCTCAAACAACTCCGCAAAACGCCGCTTCTGCTGCTGGATAAACCCCGCACTGCGGCCAAACACCGAAATCGCCAACGTGCTGATCTTCGCCTGTCGAATCGCCTGCACCAGATGCACATCCTGCGCGCCGAGGTGATGCCCAAAGATGCATAGCCCACCTTCATGGCCCAACAACTGCTCATAACAGAACGACAAATAGTCAGAACTGCGAATGGTCTTCAGCTTCTCCTCAACCTTGCCCTCGCTGACAAACAACGGCACATCATCCAGCGTCTTGATCGTGTTGTTGATCGCAAAACTGCTGAGCAACGTGCTGTCAGTGGTCGGCAATTTACGCGCCGTACCATCAAGGTTACGCACCAGGTGCAGGCCACCATGCAGATACAAAATGCGCGTGGTGTCGCAGGCAGTATTGCGCAGGTCAAAGCTCGCATCGGCACTGCGAAACAGATCATCGATGCCCGGCGCATGCAGGATCGCCCAGTAGTTGAGCAGGTCGTAATTGCTGGTGAACACCGTCGGGTAACTCGCCAGCTCCTGATGGAGGGTCGCCAGTGTCGACGGCTTCACCAGGCGCCACGGAATATGCACGCTGTGGATCGTATTGATCAGCGCTTCCTTGATCGCGTAATAGCGATTACGCGGCGCAGCCGAGCTGACCGCCAGGGCCTTGTTGACCCGGCTGGTGGTTTTCAGTGCACCCAGCACCTGCTCGAAGCTGCGGGTCTGCATCGCGTCAAACACGCTGAGTTCGGACTGGCTCAGGGGTTTTTCTTCCACGGTGCGGGCGTTTTCGAACAGTGAGTCGTAGGCAAAATCTTCCCACACTGCGCGGCTGGCGCCGTTGCCGATCAGGATCCCGCTGATGGCGGTACTGCTGCGCAAGGCGTTCCAGTCTTCTAGGTGGGCATCAAAATCCTGGGAATCCTTCATTGCGGCGGGTCTACTCGAAATCGGCTGGGCGGTGACTTTATCACGAGCGGGCGTTGATCCTGGTCAAGATGCCGCAGGCAATCGAGGTCGATGCTGTAGGCATAACGACTTTAAAGGATTAGCCACCATGAGCAGCACCTTCTTCATTCCCGCCGTCAACATCATGGGCCTCGACTGCCTCGACGAAGCCATGACCGCGATTCGCAACTACGGTTTTCGCAAGGCGCTGATCGTCACTGACGCCGGGATGGCCAAGGCAGGTGTGGCCAGCATGATCGCCGAGAAGCTTGCGATGCAAGACATCGACTCGGTGATCTATGACGGCGCCAAGCCCAACCCGAACGTCGAGAACGTCGAAAAAGGCCTGGCGCTGCTGCAACAGAGTGCCTGTGATTTCGTGGTGTCACTGGGCGGTGGCTCACCCCATGACTGTGCCAAGGGCATTGCCCTGTGTGCGACCAACGGCGGGCACATCGGCGACTACGAAGGCGTCGATCAGTCGGCCAAACCGCAACTGCCGCTGGTAGCCATCAACACCACCGCCGGCACGGCCAGCGAAATGACCCGCTTCTGCATCATCACCGACGAAACCCACCACGTGAAAATGGCCATCGTCGACCGTAACGTCACGCCGCTGCTGTCGGTCAACGACCCGGCGCTGATGGTCGGCATGCCCAAGGGCCTGACTGCCGCCACCGGCATGGACGCGCTCACCCACGCAATCGAAGCCTACGTGTCCACCGCCGCCAACCCGATCACCGATGCCTGCGCGATCAAGGCCATCGAGCTGATCAGCGCCAACCTGCGGATTGCGGTGCGCGACGGTAAAGACCTGGCCGCCCGGGAGAACATGGCCTACGCGCAGTTCCTTGCCGGCATGGCCTTCAACAACGCGTCCCTGGGGTTCGTGCACGCCATGGCGCACCAGTTGGGCGGGCTGTATGACTTGCCCCACGGCGTGTGCAATGCGGTGCTGTTGCCCCATGTGCAAAGCTTCAACGCCAGCGTCAGCGCCGAGCGCCTGAGCCATGTGGCACGGGCCCTTGGCGCAGATATCAAGGGTACGTCGGTGGAAGAGGGCGCCCAGGCGGCCATCGCGGCGATTCGCAGCCTGTCCCAGGATGTGGAAATTCCTGCCGGGCTACGGGAGTTGGGCGCCAAGTTGCAGGACATCCCGCTGCTGGCGTCCAACGCCCTGAAGGACGCCTGCGGCCTGACCAACCCACGGCGGGCGGATCAGCGTCAGATTGAAGAGATCTTCCGCAGCGCGTTCTGATCAGTCCTGGCCATGGCGACGCACAGCAGTGCGCCGCCCGCCAGCGTCACGCATAACACCGCCAACGGCCAGGCCTGCTGACTCGCCAGCAGGCTGGCCACGCCACCGATCGCCGCTGCCATCAACTGATGCATAAAGCCGCTCAAGGCCATGGCGTAGGAGCCGCTCACCGGTGATTCATCATTGGCCAGCGACAGGCTGATGGGATAACTCATCGATTGGCCGAACACCGCCAGGCAATACGGCAGCCACAGCAGGATCGCCAGCCCATTGGCAAACAGGCTGCCCAGCAACATCGTCGCGCTGCCGCACATCACCAACGCCACGCCCCAACTCATCATCGACAGGCGCCCGGTGCGGGCGACGAGGCGATTGACCATCAACGCCCCCGCCAGATACGCCCCGCTGATTGGCCAGCCGAGCCAGCCATATTGCGCCGCGCTCCACTCGAAATGGCCCTGCAAAATCAACGGTGCGCAGGTGTTGAACGCGATGATCACCCCGTAACCCAAACCGCCCGCCAACGCAGGCCGCAGGAACGCCGGATGACGCAGGATCGTGCCGTAGATGCGCCAGGCCGAGACGTGTCCAGAGGCTTTTTCCAATCTTGGGAACACCACCCGTTGCAGCGCAATCATCAAGCCGACAGCCGAGACCGCCAGCCCATAAAAGATCGCCTCCCAACCAAACGCCACTTGCAACAGCGAGCCCACAAACTGCCCGATGCCCAGGGCGATCACGAACGTCATGCCCAGCCACGACAAACCTTTGGCCAACAGGGCACCGCTGAAGCTGTCACGAACCAGCACCCGCGCCATCACCGACACACCGCCCGCACCGAGGCCTTGAACCAGGCGCAGGCCGAGGAACGATTCGAGGCTGTAGGCGGACGGAATCGCCGCACTGGCCAGCGCATACAACGCCAACGCTGCCAGCAACACCGGCTTTCTACCCAGGCGCTCACCGAGGCTGCCCCAGAGCAGCATCGGCAACGCCATGCCGATCAAGTACACCGCCAGGGCCAGTGCCACCTGGTCCTCTGCAGCGGTCAATGACAAGGCAATCGCCGGCACGGCGGGCAGATAACTGCTGATGCCAACCTGGGACAAAAAGGCCGCGCTGCAGGCAATGGTGAGGGTCGTGGTGCTTTTCAAGGGGCAAAAGATCCTGTTGAGCAGTAAGCTGCAAGCCGCAAGCTACAAGTTGCCAGTGGGTTTGTCTCTACCTTGCAGCATGAAGCTAACCGCTTGTCGCTTAGGAACCAACCTTATGAGAGTTCTATTATTCGGCGCCACCGGCATGGTCGGCCAAGGCGTGTTGCGCGAGTGCCTGCTGGCCAGTGACGTGCAGGAAGTCGTCGCCGTCGGCCGTACCGCGCTGACCCAGGAACACGGCAAGCTGCACCAGGTGCTGCATGCCGACATGTTCGATTTCCAGCCCCTGGAGCATCTGCTGCAAGGTTTCGATGCCTGCTTCTTTTGCCTGGGCGTGTCCTCGGTGGGCATGGATGAAGCCAAGTACACCCATTTGAGCTACGACTTGACGCTGGTGGCCGCCAGCACCCTGGCGCGGCTCAACCCGCAGATGACCTTTATCTACGTGTCCGGCGCCGGTACCGACAGCAGCGAAACCGGCAAAACCATGTGGGCACGGATCAAGGGCAAGACCGAGAATGCGTTGCTGCGCCTGCCGTTCAAGGCGGTGTACCTGTTCCGTCCCGGGGTGATCCAGCCGTTGCACGGCGTGCGCTCGAAAACCCCGCTCTACCAGTCCATCTACACTGTGGTCGGCCCGTTGTTGTCGCTGCTGCGCCATGTGCGACCGGCCTGGGTGGTGAGCACGGAAACCGTTGGCCGCGCGATGCTCTCGGCCGTCCGGCACGGCGCACCTCTGCCGGTGGTGGAGCAGGCCGATATCAATCGCCTGGCCACCGAGCGCGCCTAGATGCTGCACAAAAGCCTGGTTCGCCGCCTTGACCTGATCACCCTGCAATTGTTTGTGGCAGTGCATGAGGAAGGCACGCTGACCCGCGCCGCCGCCCGTGAAGCTATCGCGGTCTCGGCGGCCAGCAAGCGCTTGATGGAGCTGGAACAGGTGCTGGGCGTCAGCCTGTTTGTGCGCCAGGCCAAGGGCATGCAGCTCACGGCTGCCGGCGAGACCTTGCTGCACCATGCACGGCAGATGCTGTTCAATGTCGAGAAGATGGGCCTGGAGCTGGGCGAACACAGTCACGGCGTGCGCGGTTATGTGCGGATGCTGGCGAACCTCTCGGCAATCATTCAGTTCCTGCCCGAAGACTTGCGCGACTTTTCCGCGCTGCATCCACAGGTGAAGGCCGACCTGGAAGAGCGGCCCAGCAATGGCGTGGTCCAGGGTGTGATTGACGGCGTTGCGGACCTGGGCATCTGTTCCAGCGACACCGATACCAACGGCCTGCCCGGTGTGACCTATCGCCGGGACAAACTGGTGGTGCTGATGCCGGCGGATTACCCGTTGGCCTCGCGCAAGACCCTGACGTTCGCCGAGACGCTGGACAGCGACTACGTGGGGCTGCATTCCGCCAGTTCGATCAACATGCGCACCCATGCGGCGGCGCGGGAGGCGGGCAAGGTGCTGCGCTTGCGGATCCATGTGCCGGGCTTCGATGCCATGTGCCGGATGGTCCAGGCCAACATGGGCATCGGCATCCTGCCGCAAAAAGCCTATGAACTGTTTGGCCGCGCGTTGGGCTTGCACGCGGTGCCGCTGACGGATGCCTGGTCGGACCGCAGCCTGATCCTGGTGGTGCGTGACGAGGCGCAGCTGTCGCCGGTGAGCCGGTTGTTGTTCGATTACCTGCGGCGGGAGCAGGCGTAAGCAAACGCTGTGGCGAGGGCCCTCGCCACAACCAGCCCTTACTCAAGCGTTCGCATATGGCGAACGCTCGTTGCCAACTGACGGTTGGATTTCTACTGCCTGCGTCCTCTAGCCTTGGCCCCACATTCCAAGAACAAGAGGTACACCCCATGACGGCTCCCCTGAGCGGTATCAAGGTGATCGAGATCGGCACCCTGATTGCCGCGCCCTTCGCCGCCCGGCTGATGGCCGAGTTTGGCGCCGAGGTGATCAAGATCGAAGCCATGGGGCAGGGCGATCCGCTTCGCAAATGGCGAAAGCTTCACGAAGGTACGTCGCTGTGGTGGTACCTGCAATCGCGTAACAAAAAGTCCCTGGCCCTGGACCTCAAGTCGGCAGAAGGCCTGGACCTGGTCAAGCAATTGCTGGGCGATGCCGACGTGCTGATCGAAAACCTGCGCCCCGGCGGCCTGGAAAAACTCGGCCTGGGCTGGGACGTGCTGCACGCCCTCAACCCCAAGCTGACCCTGGTGCGCATCTCCGGCTACGGCCAGACCGGCCCTTACCGCGACCGCCCGGGCTTCGGTGCCATCGGCGAGGCCATGGGCGGGATTCGCTACACCACCGGCAACCCGGATTCGCCACCGGCGCGGGTTGGCGTGAGCCTCGGTGATTCCCTGGCGTCGCTGCACGGTGTGATCGGCGCGCTGATGTCGCTGCTGCGGGTCAAGACCGGCCAGGGCGACGGCCAGATTGTCGACGTGTCCCTGGCCGAAAGCGTGTTCAACCTGATGGAAAGCCTGGTGCCGGAATACGACATGCTCGGCCATGTGCGCGAACGCAGCGGCGGCGCCTTGCCCGGCATCGCACCGTCCAACACCTACCTGACCGCCGATGGCGCCTATGTGGTGATCGCCGGCAACAGCGACCCGATCTACAAGCGCCTGATGCTCGCCATCGGCCGCGCCGACCTGGCCGAAGCGCCGGAGTTTGCCCACAACGATGGCCGCGCTGCCAAGAGCGGCCTGCTGGACGCCGCCATCACCCACTGGACCAGCAGCCTGCCCATCGACCAGGTGCTCAGTGCCCTGGAAGCCGCCGAAGTACCGGCGGGGCGCATCTATTCAGTGGCCGATATCGTCGCCGATCCGCACTACCAGGCCCGCGACATGCTGCTCAGCGCCGACCTGCCCGGCGGCCTCACGGTGAAGATGCCCGGTATCGTGCCCAAACTGTCGGAAACCCCCGGCGCGGTGAATTGGCAGGGCCCGAGCCTGGGCCAGCACACTGATTCAATCCTCGGCGACCTGGGCCTGAGCGGCGCCGATATTCAACGCCTGAAAACCTCGGGAGTGGTGCAATGAAAAACTATTCCGATGCGCTGGTCGTGCAGGAAGTCTCGCCTCGTGACGGCCTGCAAATCGAGCCGACCTGGGTCGAGACTGTCGACAAGATCGCGTTGATCGATCAACTGTCCATGGCCGGGTTTTCCCGGATCGAAGCCGGCTCGTTCGTGTCGCCCAAGGCCATCCCTGCGTTGCGCGATGGTGAACAGGTTTTCCAGGGCATCACCCGTCATCCCGGGGTTATCTACGTGGCGTTGATCCCCAACCTCAAGGGCGCCCAGCGTGCTATCGAGTCCCGGGCCGATGAGTTGAACCTGGTGATGTCCGCCAGCCAGACCCACAACCTGGCGAATATGCGCATGCGTTGCGAGGCTTCGTTGGCCGCATTCGGCGATATCGTGAGCTTTGCTGCCGAGCACCCGGTGCGCCTCAACGGCAGCATCGCGACCACCTTCGGCTGCCCGTTCGAGGGCAAGATCGATGAGGACCGCGTGCTGCAATTGGTCGACGCTTACCGCGAGCTGGGCATCCAGGGCATCAGCCTGGCCGACACCACCGGCATGGCCAATCCGCGTCAGGTCGAGCGCCTGGTCAAGCGCGTGCTCGAACGTGTTCCGGCGAGCGACCTGACCCTGCATTTCCACAACACCCGCGGCCTGGGTTTGTGCAATGTGCTGGCCGCCTACGAGGCCGGTGCGCGACGGTTTGATGCGGCATTGGGCGGCCTCGGCGGTTGCCCGTTTGCGCCCGGCGCGTCGGGCAATATCTGCACTGAAGACCTGGTCAACCTGTGTGATGAAGTCGGGATCCACACCGGCATCGACCTGCCGCACCTGCTGAAAATGTCGCGGCAACTGCCGGCCTTGCTGGGCCATGAGTTGCCGGGCCAGGTGGCCAAGGCCGGGCGCAATTGCGACCTGCATCCGCCACCGGCCTACATCGCCACCTTGTAAGCCGTAACCAGACAACAAAAACAATCGGACGCCTGCGAGCAGTCCGCTGGAGAGAATCGATGAGCCTTAATACGTTGGAGGCCGGCGTGCGCCCGGCCGCTGAACACGATGCCGAAAAAGCCCTGGTCAGCAAGGTCGCCTGGCGCCTGATGCCGCTGATCATGGTCTGCTACCTGTTCGCGTTTTTTGACCGCATCAACATCAGCTTCGCCAAGTTCCAGCTACAGACCGACCTGAGCCTGAGTGACACCGCCTATGGTCTCGGCGCCGGGCTGTTTGTGGTGGGCTATGTGATCTTTGAAGTGCCGAGCAACATGATGCTGTACAAGGTCGGCGCCCGCCGCTGGATCGCTCGCATCATGATGTCGTGGGGGCTGGCGACGGCCGCTATGGTGTTCGTCACGGCCGAATGGCAGTTCTACGGCCTGCGTTTCATCATCGGTGCGATGGAGGCCGGGTTTGCCCCGGGCGTGCTGTATTACCTGACGTTGTGGTTCCCGCAGCACTACCGTGGGCGCATCACCTCGATGCTGTTCCTGGCGTCGGCGTTTGCCGGGCTGGTGGGCGCGCCGTTCTCCGGGCTGGTGCTGGAACACCTCGACGGTGTGCTACAAATGCGCGGCTGGCACTGGTTGTTCTTGCTCGGTGGCTTGCCCTGTGTGGGCCTGGGGTTCCTGGTGCTCAAGCTGCTCAAGGACCGTATCGAGGACGCCCACTGGCTGACCTCGGCGGAGAAGACGTTGCTGGCCAGTCGCATTGCCGTGCATGAACCCCACAAGAGCGGCGGCTCATTGCTGGCAGCATTGCGTATCCCAGGCTTCCTGATGCTGGGTTTTATCTACTTCCTGATCCAGGTGGCGTCCTACGGGTTGAACTTCTGGGCGCCGCAACTGATCCGCAGCGCCGGCACCCAGAGCCCGGTGATGATCGGCTTGCTGACGGCGATTCCCTACGTCTGCGGCGCCATCAGCATGGTGGTGATCGGACGCTTGTCCGACGCCACCGGCGAACGTCGCAAGTTCGTCAGCGGCCTGGTGGCGCTGGGGGCGGTGGGGTTCTTCTGTGCCGGGATCTTTGCCGATCACACCACGTTCCTGATCGTCGCCCTGAGCTTGCTGGGCGCGGGGATCATCGCTTCGATCCCGACGTTCTGGACGCTGCCGCCGAAGTTGTTGGCCGGTGCCGGCGCGGGCGCTGCTGGCGGGATCGCCGTGATCAACACGTTGGGCCAGTTCGGCGGCATCGTCAGCCCGGTGATGGTCGGCCGGATCAAGGACCTCACCGGCAGCACCACGCCGGCGCTGTATGTCATCGGCGTGTGTGCGTTGCTGGCGGCGGCGCTGTTGCTGTGGGGCTTGCCTCAGAAGCTGCGCACCCTCGACAAGCGCTGATCAGCCGGCGGTCACCAGCGAGCGGGTGGGTGCGGCACTGAATTGAATCAGGGCCACACCGCCAATCAACATCAGCGCCCCGATCAACCGGGGCGCGGTCAATTGGCGTTCCACCAGCCCGAACAAGCCGAAGTGGTCCAGCATCAACGAGGCGACGATTTGCCCGGCCATCGCCAGGGCGATAAACCCCGAGGCGCCGAGCTTGGGCATCAGGATCAACGCCAGCGAAATGAAGCACACGCCGAACGCGCCGCCGCTCCACATCCACAGTGGCGCCTTGGTGATAAAACCCAGGTTGGGCAGCGGCAGGCGCAGGGCCAGGATCACCGGCAGCAGCACGATGATGCTCACCAGCAGCGAGGCCAGGGTGGCCCACAGCGGATGCCCCAGGCCGCGTCCCAGGTTGGCGTTGATCGCGCTTTGAAACGGCACCACTGCCCCGGCGAACGCGGCCAACAGCAACAAACCTACCCAATGCAACGTCGTCATGATCAATCTCCCAGAGGTTTTGCTGGACTCTAGGCTATTCGTCGCGCAAATTTAAATTCCAAGTTCTTATGCAGAACATGCAGCTGATGAATGATCTACGACGCATCGACCTTAACCTGCTGGTGATCCTTGATGCCTTGCTCAGCGAGCAACACGTGACCCGTGCCGCCGAGCGCCTGCACCTGAGCCAGCCGGCGGTGAGCCACGCTCTGGCGCGGTTGCGGGATTTGCTCGGAGACGCGTTGCTGGTGCGCCAGGGCAGCTCGCTGGTGCCCACTGCTCGTGCTCTGGAACTGGCCATGCCGCTGGCGGAAGCGCTGGCCCAGGTACAGGCGCTGCTGGAGCCCAATCGTTTTGATCCGGCGTCGGCCAAGCGCACCTTCCGGGTCGCCATGTCGGACTACAGTGCGGCGATTTTCTTGCCGGGGCTGGTGCGCACCTTGCGCCGGGAAGCGCCGGGGATTGATTTGCAGATTATCCAGGCCAGCCGCGAAGGCATGCTTGACGGTGTGCTCAATGGCGATATCGACCTGGCGGCCGGGGTGTTTCCCGACATGCCTGCCGAGCTGCGCAGCACGCCGCTGTTTGAAGAGCATTACGTGTGCCTGGTGGACCGCGACAGCCTGCCGGCGAGCGGTGTACTCGACCTGCCCACCTATCTGGCACGGCCCCACGTATTGCTGGAAATGCGTGGCAGCGGCACCCCGGAAATCGAACGGGCGCTGACGGCGATTCGTGAGCGCCGGCACGTGTCTATCAGCTTGCCTCATTGGGGTGTTGCGCCGCAGTTGATCCAGGGCACGGACCTGATTCTTACCGTGTCGTCTCGCGGGCTGCTGAACATTGATCACGAACAGTTGTTGGCGGTGCCGCCGCCGTTTCACATTCCGTCGTTTGCGTTTGTGCTGGCGTGGCATTCGCGGCGGGGTGGGGACGCGGCGTTGCAGTGGTTGAATGGGCAGGTGCAGGTTGTGATACAGGGTTGATCGGCGTTACCAACTGTTCGGTGGTTGGCGCCGTGTGTGAAATATTCGAAGAACCTGTAACCGTCCCTCGCGAATACGATATGGCACGAGATAGGGCCAGCGTGGCATCACCCACTCACGTGTACCAGGAACGCGTCCTTCTCGACCCATCGCCGGAAACTCAGCAACATGCTCAAGCCCCGTCCGGATGGCCTGAACAAACTCATAAGCCGCTTTGGGGTTTTCCTGGGCGATGAAAGCTGCTTCATCATCAAGATTTTTGAGTGCTGCCTTCAGCCACTCAACGCGCATTGGCACGCCATTTGTTTGCCACTGCGTCTACTTCGGCGGCAGTTGCAAAGTCACCCGCATCGGCTTCTTTCAACGCCTTTTGAATTTCCTCGATTTGCCATGCTTCACGCGTCAGGTATTCGCGTAACGCATCGACGGCGAGGAACGATTTGCTGCGCCCGGTGGCCTTGGCAAGGCTGGCGAGTGTTTCGGAGATGTCTTCAGGTAGACGTAATGACATGACCGACATAAGTGCCTCGATGTAGTGATGTGTAATACAACATACTACATTGTCACCGTTGCATCTTTGTGTCCCGTTCGTCAGGACTGCTCCTCAGTAAGACCTGACGACCGTTCGTCGCACTGGCAAGTTTTTTCTAAACCTTTGCCGCCCTGAAAATTCAGATTCAGCGCGGGGCTCGTTTCCCTGCACCTGTTTATTACCTGGAGGAACCCATCATGAGCCGCATGGCTATCCGGTTACGCACCGCCAGTTTCGCGATGCTGCTGGGCCTCGGCGCCAGCAATGCTTTCGCCCAGTCGCCTGCCGATTTCATCGAGCAGGCTTCGGCCAAGGGCATGGCCGATATCGAGACCAGCCGCATGGCACACGCCAAGACTTCGTCCCAGGAGATCAAGGACTACACCATCGAAGTCATCAATGAACGCACTCTGGCCAATCAGCACCTGGCGGCCATCGCCAAGAAGCTCGACTTGCCGGTGGCCCCTCGGGACAAGATCGTCGACAAGGCCGAATCGCTGATGCCCGAGCTCAAGGACGGCGACTCCTTTGACGCCGCCTACACCGCCCAGCAGATCAAGGCCAACGAAGACGCGATTGCCTTGTTCAAGCAGGAGGGCGCCGAGTCCGATATCCCGGAAATAAAGGCTCTCGTGGATGAGACCTTGCCCAAGTTGGAAGAGCGCCTGGAGAAAGCCCGGGCGCTGGCGTCGACGTACGGTAAGGGTCACCAGGGCGACGGTTGATTGCCTTGAGTACCCCATGAAAAACGGCGGCTGGAGTGATCCAGCCGCCGTTTTTTTATGCCTGGTTCAGGTCTGTCTTGGACCGGCCATTGTCATCCGTTGTTTCGGTAACCAGGGTCGTCACAGTGATGGTTTCGCTGTCGCCGATGGTCTTGTACTCCTTGCGCAGTTTCTCCAGTTCCTTGCGGTCCAGGCCGTCCAGGCTCAATACGGCGTTTTGTGCATCCTTGGTGGCGCGCAGCAACTCGTCAATCTTGATATGCAAAATGTCGTTGTCGCGGTTTTGCGTGTTCTGGATCAGGAACACCATCAGGAAGGTGATGATGGTGGTGGAGGTGTTGATGATCAGTTGCCATGTGTCGTTGTAGTGGAAATAGGGCCCGCTCAGACTCCACAGGAGGATCAATCCCACCGCCGCGTAGAACGTGCGGGCGCTGCCTGCCCAGCGGGACAGGGATTGTGAGATGGCGGAGAATTTCATGACCGTTTTCCTATAAGGGTGGGTGATGAAAATACTGACCGCAGGCGCGCTCTGAAATTTCTTTTTACAATTGAGGAACTGAACAAAGTTGTACGTTTTCCTGCTGGGGGTCAGCCGTGATCCTCCAACGCCAGTAGATACTGCTTGGCCTCAAGCCCGCCGGCGAACCCGGTCAAGCCACCCGACGCACCGATCACCCGATGGCACGGCGCAACAATCGAAATCGGATTGCGCCCGTTGGCGGCGCCGACGGCACGCACGGCCTTGGGGTTGCCTATCTGCGCAGCGATCTGGCTGTAGCTGCGGGTCTCTCCGAACGGGATGGTCAACAGCGCCTGCCAGACTTTCTTCTGGAAGTCGGTGCCGGCGAAGTCCAGTTCCAGCTCGAAACGATTGCGGGCACCGGCGAAGTACTCCTTCAACTGTCGCTCGGTCTCCAGCAGTACCGGGCTGTTGCTGGCTTCTTGCAGGGCACCCAGGCGAACGCGATTGGGCCGCTCTTTTTCCCAGAGGATGGCGGTGAGTTTTCCGTCACGGGCCACGAGGGTCAGTTGGCCGACGGGGGAGGGCATGTATTTGTATTCGTAGGACATGGTCGGGCTCCTTGAGTGGATATGGCTCTACTGTAGATGGGCCGGCCCAGGGTGGAACTACGTTTCTTGCGGTCGAATTCGCGAACGACTTAGAAGTTCCAGTAAACCCAATCGGCGTAATACGGATACCAATAAAACCACGAGAACCAGTACAGCGCCTTGAGTACCGATGCCGTGCCAATGACAAAAAATGAAGCGATGTTGAGCAGCGTGATGATCACGGCAAATACGGTTACACGCCGACTGGCATGCAGTTGGGCAAACCGGGCGCCATAAACGGAGGCCGTGATGGACGCCAGCACCAACACGAGTCCCAGCGCAAAGGGCAGCCTGAGGAACGAAAGCAGCAGAGGAGCGATCAGCACCCAGCCCAGTACCTTGCGCAGTACGGGGCTGGGCGTGCGGTGTGACGGAGGGAGCATTGCGCGGTTCCTTGAAGTGCTGTTACCGGTCCTGTTGCAATACCTTGAGGGCAGCAGACGCAAGAAAGCCCGAACGGCTTTTTTCTTCCGGATGATGCAGGACGTATTCGTCAATGCGGTTCAGCAGATAGCCGGGCAGCGTGATATTGAGTTTCTGTGCCTTGCCCAGGTACTTGGTCACATCAATATCCACCACCGCCCACGTGCAGCCGGCATATTGCGGGTTGGCGGCATGGAGGGTGACTTTCTGTGCTGTAGGAATGGGCGCACCGTCTTCTGCGAGGATCTCGAAGTGGCCTTCGATCGCTTCGCGAGCCATGGCCATGGCGTCGTCCAGATCATCTCCAGCTGAGAAGCAACCGGGAATGTCCGGGACTTCCACACCCCAGGCATGGTCCTCGTCACCGGTTGAAATTGCGATTGGGTACAGCATGTTTGTTGTCCTCCACGAACGTGTTAGCTGAGCAGAGCTTGTTTCAAAATGCTCTTTGCGGTCTTGTCCAGCAGGTCCTTTTTAGGATGGGGAATCGTCACCAGCCCCGGCTTTGTCGGGTGCTTGAAATGATGATGGCTGCCTCTGATTCGCACCAGATACCAGCCATCCGCAACGATGTGACCTATCAAATATCGGCTGTCCACAGCACCTCCTTGTGGTGTGTGTTGGTGGAGACTATAACCACTAAAAATAAATTATCAACACTCTACCTACCAGCGGTCGATGACCGGTGTTTCTGTAGGGCGCGTATGTAGTGTATGAGCGCATGGGGACGGTGCCCGGCGGAGGTATTGCGAGGTTTTTCGAGAGAACAATCAGGCTTTCTGACGAGCCTGCAGCAACTCATCAATTACCGTGAGAAATGCCGTGACCATCAAGCTGCTTGCGCCGCTGCGCGTAAGAACGAGCAACCGTGCATACGCTTCCGCGTCCACCAACGGCCGATACGTCACGCCCTTGTTCATCAAACTCTGCGTACATTCCGGCACCAGCGCCACACCTTGTCCCGCCGCCACCAGTGCAATGATCGAGGTAATTTGCCGTCCCGACGGCCCGGCCCTCAGTGGCAAACCTTTGTGCCGATAAAGCTGCTCAATGGACTGGTTAAGCCCCGAGCCATAATCGGCTGGGAACAGAATCAACGGGTACCCACTCAACTGCGCCAGGCTGACCTCGGCCTGGTTGGCCAACGGGCTGTCGCTGGACACCGCCGCCACCAGCCGCTCCTCACCCAACGACAACGCTTGCACCTCAGTCTGACCGTCCTGGGGCAGTAACCGGCTCAAGCCGATATCCAGGCGGCCATCAGCCACCTGTGCGCCCAGGCTGCCGGAGGCGCATTCCACCAGCGTCAGTTGTACATCGGGAAAGCGTTGGGCGAAGGCTTGAATCGCCTGGCTGAACAAGTCCGACAGGGCTATCGAGCTGACGTAACCCAGCGCCAGTTGCCCGGCGGCACCCGCCGCCAGTTTGCCCGCGATGACTTCAGCGAGGTCGACCTGCTCCAGCACCGCCCGTGCGTAGGGCAGGAACGCGCGCCCCTGGGGAGTGAGCGAAACCGTGCGACTGGTGCGGTCGAACAGGCGAAATCCCAGCTCAGTCTCCAGCGCGGAAATCTGCCGGGTCAACGGCGGCTGGGCCAGGTGCAGGCGAATGGCCGCTCGGCCGAAGTGCAATTCTTCGGCGACGGTCAGAAAGTAACGCAGCTTGCGTAGGTCGAGCATCCTGGCCCCAGGGTATTGATCGGTTCGAAATCGGTATTGGTCTCGGGTGTGCGGGTCATTCTATAAAGGCCTCAGATAATAAAACGAGAGGTTTCATGAAACCGCGCCTGCATTGTGCCCGTCTTGCCCTGTTCCTGTGTGGCTGCGCGGCGTTTCTCAACCTCTACGCCACCCAGAGCATTTTGCAGACCCTTGCCGCCAACTTTGAAGTGAGCGCCAGGGCGGCCGGTTGGAGCATTACCGTCACCACCTTGGCGGTAGCGCTGACCGCGCCCTTTGTCAGCCGCCTGACCGGGCGTTTTGAGCTACGCACGGTGATCTCGGCGGCTGCGCTGTTGCTGGCGTTGCCGGCGCTGATGACTGCCTATGCCAGCAGCTTTGCCGAACTGCTGGTGTGGCGCTTTATCGAAGGCATGCTGATCCCCGTGGTGTTCGCTACCAGCGTGGCTTATATCGGTGATCGCTGGCGCGGCGGCACCGTCACCGAAGTCACCAGCCTCTACGTGGCCGGCACCGTGCTCGGCGGGTTTGCCGGGCGCTTCGTCACCGGCGTGATGACCGAGTACGTCGGCTGGCGCGAAGCCTTTGAACTGTTGGCAGTGTTGAGCCTGATGGTGGGCGGATTTATCCAGTTCCTGCTGCCGGGCAATCCGCCCCGAGTCGCACGACCTTCAACCACCTGGGCCGACGTGCTCGGCACGCCGCTGCTGGCAGCCTACGCCGTAGGATTTTGCGTGCTGTTCTCCCAAGTGGCGACGTTTACCTACGCTGGCCTTTACCTCAGCCAAGCCCCGTTCGACCTTGGCCCGGCGGCGCTGGGCACGATCTATATGGTGTTCCTGCTGGCCCTGGTGGTCATTCCCGTTGCCGGGCGCCTGAGCAAATCCCGCCCGCAATCCGAACTGCTGACGGCGGCTGCGGTGCTTGGCGTTTGTGGCTCGGGCCTGACCTTGCTGCCATCCCTGTGGTGCATCGTGCTGGGACTGGCCCTCAGCTCCACGGGCGTGTTCCTCGCCCAGGCCGCCGCCAGCGCCTTCACCACCGCCACCGCCCGCCACAACAAGGCCGGTGCCGTGGGCCTGTACCTCACCTGCTATTACCTGGGCGGCAGCTTCGGCGCCATCGTCCCGGCGCTGATCTGGGGGCGTTGGGGTTGGGTGGGGTGTGTGGCGCTGATCATCGGTTTCCAGCTACTGTCGTTGCTGATCGCCCTGGCGGGCTGGAAGCCCCTCCAACCTGAACTGAGCAAGACCTCATGAGCGATGCCGTTGCCCTGCCGGTACCCGAGACTTCCGCCCGTCGCCGCTCGTTGATCGCCGGCTGCAGCGCCCACGCGATTCACGATGGCCTGACCGATGTGATCTACGTGCTGCTGCCGATCTGGCAAGCGCAGTTCGGCATGACCTACGCCCAGGTCGGCCTGCTGCGCGGTGCCTATTCCGGGATGATGGCGGTGTTTCAGCTGATGGCCAGTCGCGCCGCCAAACGCTGGGGACGCACGCCGATGCTGGTGGGCGGCACGGCGCTTGCCGGTGTTGCCTATCTGTTGGTGGGGCAGGCGATCGGGTTGGGCATGTTGTTGCTGGCGCTGCTGTTGGGCGGGCTGGGGGCGAGTACCCAGCATCCGCTGGCTTCTTCGATGATCACCGACACCTACGAGAGCGGTGGTGGGGTCAAGGAAGCGCTGTCTCAATACAACTTCTCCGGGGACATTGGCAAAACCCTGGTTCCCGGGCTGGTCGGCCTGTTGCTGACCGTCATCAGCTGGCGCGCGAGCGTCACGCTTCTTGGAATGCTGGGATTGGCCGCGGCGGGGTTGCTGTGGTGGCTGATCCCAACGCAGGCAGCGGCGTCTGCTTCCGGCAAAACCGCCAAGACCTTGATCGGAAGTGGCTCGGTCAGCGGTCTGCGTGCGCTGATCGTCACGGGCACACTCGACAGTGCCGTGCGGATGGGCTTTCTCACGTTTCTGCCCTTTCTTCTGAAAGCTAAAGGCGCCGGCACTGCGGGCATCGGTCTCGCGCTGACCATGCTGTTTATCGGCGGCGCCTTCGGCAAATTGCTCTGCGGCTACCTCGGCGCACGCATCGGCATGATGAAAACCGTGTGGCTGACGGAAACCGTCACGGCGCTGTTGATCGTCGCGGCGGTGTACCTGCCGTTGAGCGGGTTGATGGTGATATTGCCGGTGTTGGGGCTGGCGTTGAATGGCACCTCTTCGGTGCTGTACGGCGCGGTGCCGGATCTCGCTGGCGCAGGTAAACGAGAGCAGGCGTTTGCCGTGTTCTACACCGGCACCATCGGAGGTGGCGCGTTGGCGCCGGTTCTGTTTGGCGGGCTGGGGGACTTGATGGGCGTGCCGGTGGCGGTGATGGTGCTGGCGGGGATGTTGTTGCTGACGTTGCCGTTGGCGTGGGTGGTGCAGCGGGGCTGCTCACTCAAATAATCGAATGATTGGCGACATGCCCCGGCTGTGCTTGCAGATCGATACCCAGTGCGTGAAGCACCTTGAGTACCGTTTCGAAGCGGGGCTTTGCTCCAGGGGCAAATGCCTTGTACAGACTCTCACGGCCCATGCCGGTATCGGTCGCGACCCGCGCCATCCCGCGAGCTTTGGCCACGTACCCGACGGCCCTGAGGAACTCCTCGTTATCGCCGTCGGCCAGAACTTGAGAAAGGTATTCGCTGATGGCTTCATCACTGTCGAGCAGTGCCGCCATATCAAATGTCGTCAGTGTTTGGCTCATGATCAAACTTCCTTTGCCAGTTTTTTTGCTCGCCGGATGTCGGCGTCTTGTGAGGATTTGTCGCCACCGGCCAGCAAGACGATGACGGTTCTTCCTCGCTGCGTGAAATACACTCGATAACCCAGACCGATATCTACGCGCATTTCCGAGACACCATTGCCTACCGTCTTTATATCGCCCAGATTGCCAGCAGATGCGCAATCGATGCGCCGGGCGATGGCGATTTTTGCGCGTAAATCACGTATTGCTGAATGCCAGGTAATGAAGGTCTGCGTTTGCTGGACATGATAGTTCACGGGTTCTCACTGTATCCATATGGATACTGGCTGGCAATAGGCATGAGCACGTGCGCGCGGCGCGGTTAGGCGCAGGAGAATGATGTGAGTAAGGCTAAGGATTCAAATGGTCTCTTGTTGCGAGCGATTGCAGTGTCGAAGTCTCTTGCAGTTGCTGGCGCCTAATCCATCAAGGACGCGATCCGCTGCGCATCCTCCGGCGTCGCCGGGTTGTACACCACCATATTCAGATCCTTGCGCCCATCGACCGCAAACACCGAATACTCAAATTCGATCGGCCCCAACACCGAATGGCGTATCCGCTTGATGCGATCACCATGGGCGCCCTGAACATCGTTTTCGCTCCACATCGCCTTAAACTCAGGACTGCGTCGACACAGTTCATCCACCAGCGGCTGCACCTGCTCCGCCGCGCCTGAGCGCGCCGTATCAATCCTGAAAGCCCCCAACACAAACCGCGCCACGCTTTCCCAGTCGTATTGGGCCGCGCGGGAATTGGGATCAAGGAACATGAACCGCAGGATATTTCGCTGTTCCGGCGCCTGGGATCCGTAGTCCATCAACATCACCGTCGCCGCCTGGTTCCAGGCCACCACGTCCCAGGTCGCCGTACGCAGGATCGCGGCGCTGGGGTTCAAGGCATCCAGTACCCGTTGCAGGCGTGGCGTCACCGTTTCGTTTTGCTGGTAGCGCACTTCGGGTGGGCGTCCGAAGGCCAGCAGGAACAGATGCTCGCGTTCGATATCGGTCAACATCAGCGCATGGGCAATCCGCTCCAGCACTTCCACCGACGGCGCGCCGCCACGGCCCTGTTCGAGCCAGGTGTACCAGGTGGGGCTGATGTTCGCGCGTTGGGCCACCTCTTCGCGGCGCAAACCTGGCGTACGCCGTCGTGCCGATGAGAAGCCGAATGCCGCCGGATCAAGCCGGGTACGTCGGTCTTTCAGATAGCTGCCCAACTGGTTTGCGCTCATAGCCTGTTAGCCTCTATACCCTGATAACTTCACTACTTTACCCGTATAGGGCAAGCGCACAGATTAGTCTCTGAATACACACGGAGATACGGTTCATGCGCATATTTATAACGGGTGCCAGCGGATTTATCGGGTCGGCTGTCGTCAAGGAACTGATCTCGGCGGGCCATCAGGTGCTGGGGTTGTGTCGCTCGGATGACAGGGTGGCAGCGCTGGAGGCCGCCGGGGCTCAGGTACATCGTGGGTCGCTTGAGGACCTGGGAAGCCTCAAGTCTGGTGTTGCCCAGGCGGATGGAGTGATTCACCTGGCGTTCAATCACGATTTCTCGAAATTCGTCGCGAACTGCGAGGACGACCGCCGGGTTATCCAGGCGCTGGGAGAGGCACTTGCCGGGTCGGATCGACCGCTGATCATTACCTCCGGTGTCGGAATTGCGAGCACCGTGCCGGGGCAGTTGGCGACGGAGGATGGTGCGGTGGTTACCTCAGCGCAAATTCCTCGTGCAGCGTCGGAAGAAGCGGCTAACGCTGTAGCCGCGACGGGGGTGAATGTGTCGGTGATGCGTTTGCCTCAAGTACACGACACCGTCAGGCAGGGGCTGGTTAGCCCGGTGATCGAGTTGTATCGCGAGAAGGGCGTTTGCGCTTACATCGCCGACGGGAAAAACCGTTGGCCGGCGGCACATATTCTGGATGTGGCTCGGCTCTACAGGCTGGCGATTGAAAAGGCCGAGCCGGGCACGAGGTATCACGCGGTGGCGGAGGAGGGTGTGTCGCAGCGGGAGATTGCCGAGGTGTTGGGGACGCGGCTTGGTTTGCCGGTTAAATCCATTTCGGCGCAAGAGGCTCAGGGGTTTTTTGGTTGGTTGGCAAGGTTTACCGCTCACGATATGCCTGCATCCAGTGCGATCACGCGCAAGACGTTGGGATGGGAACCGGTGGGGCCGGGGTTGCTTGCGGATCTTGCGCAGTTGGAGGG
>NZ_CP080030.1:1530520-1530621 GCF_019382755.1 Pseudomonas sp. Colony2
CTTTGCCTACACAACCATCAGAATCGTCCCGGTTGTGCGCCTTGGACGACCTCTTTAAGGTTCGTCAGCCGCTGCCCATCAGCGGTCGGGTTTAGTAGCCC
>NZ_CP080030.1:1534812-1578424 GCF_019382755.1 Pseudomonas sp. Colony2
CCATAAAAAAACCGGTCACCAAGGACCGGTTTTTTTACACATCCCCCGTCAAAACCAGCCTGACGCAGGAGCAAAATCTGAGTGGAGCGGGTAGAGGGAATCGAACCCTCATCTAAAGCTTGGGAAGCTTTCGTTCTACCACTAAACTATACCCGCTCAGAGCGGCTGACTTTGTACCAGATGTGCTCGCGGATTTGAAGTTTTTCTTCGAAAATTCTGTGTTTTACGTGCCAACGGTCGATCGTGGGCAGGCGGCCCCCCTGGGAAATCCGGCCCGCCCACAACCCCACCGCTCATACGGCAAACGCATGCTGTGGCTGTGACGCGTGGTACCGCAACCGGCTTGGCTGCTGCTCCGGTCTCAAAAAGCCCATCAACGCCTCCCGGCTATCCCGGCACGCGGCCTTGTGCTCCATATCCAGAAAGTGCCCGGTTGCCTGAATCGTGCCGAAGCTGCTTTTCGCAATATGTTGCCCAAACAGCTTGGCATCCTGGGCACTGGTGTACTCGTCCCATTCGCCGTTCAAGAACAACACCGGTATATCAATCTGCTTAGCGGCCTTGAGGTAGCACAGCCGGTCGCTGTTGAGCACGTGGCTGATGTGAAAGTGCATCTGCCCATACTCGTGCTCGGCCAGGCTGCTCACGTGTTTGTGATTGAAGCGTTTGAACAGCGACGGCAGGTGTTTGCCGATGGTGCTGTTGACCAGGTGGCCCACGCGGTCGCGGTCGAGGTTGCCGAGGTAGTCGACACCGCGCTCCAGGTAGTCGCGCATCGGGGCGTTGATCACCGGGGAGAACGAGCTGATCACGGCCTTTTCCACACGGCGCGGGCGGTGGGCGAGGGCGACGAGGGTCGCGGCGCCGCCCCAGGAAAAGGACAGCACGTGTTCGGCGGCGAAGTGGTCGATGAGTTCCAGAAGGATCTGGCCCTCGACTTCTTTCGTCAGCATATGCTCGTGGCGGTTGTGGATTTTGGAGCGGCCAGCGTAGGGCTGGTCATACAAAACCACGTTGAACGTCGGGTGCAGGCTTTTCACGGTCTGGGCGAAAGACGCAGTGGTGGCCATTGAGCCGTTGACCAGGATGATGGTCTTGGCTGCTGCGTCCGCGCGATAGAACTCCGTGTAAACCCGATACTGACCCTGTATATCCAGCACAGCGATTTCTGGCCTCATGTCGTAAGACTCCTGGCAAGCGGGTAATGCGCGCAGATCACTCTGCACGAGCTTTGTGACAGGTAGGCATACGCCTGGAAGTGAGGGCCCATGTCGATCCGGTACTGGCTGGCCGACGGGTGTTGTTATGGCGGGCAATTTGCCGTGAGAGGCCCGCAGGTCAAGCGTGCGGACGGGCAAAGTGTTTCTTGTAGGTAGGGGTGACTCGCCAGTCAGATTGCGGCTGGCTGGGTTGATTCAAGCATCAGGGATGCCAGTTCGCCAGTCGATGGCGTGGGTTTTTGCCATCATCGGCTGAACGGTCATCAGACCTGTTGGATTTCAGCCTCTGTAAGCGCCCGGTAATGGCCTGGCGCAAGGGCTGCGTCCAACTCCAGCGGTCCCATGCGTTCGCGGTGCAGGCGTATCACTTTGTTGTCGAAGTGCCCGAACATGCGCTTCACCTGGTGATAACGCCCTTCAATGATGCTCAGGCGCGCCGTTCTGGGGCCCAATAGTTCCAGTTCCGCCGGTTGGGTGGTGAGGTCTTCAAAGGCGAAGTACAGGCCGGCGGCGAAAGTGGCCGTGTATTGCGGGCCGATGTCCTGCTCGGTCTCGACGTAGTACACCTTGGGCAACTTGGTTTGCGGCTGGGTCAGGCGGCGCGACCACTGGCCGTCGTTGGTGATCAGCATCAGGCCGGTGGTGTTGAAATCCAGACGACCGGCGATGTGCAGTTCGTGCTTGTCCGGTTCATCCAGCAGGTCGAGCACCGTGGGGTGTTGCGGGTCGGACGTGGCGCTGACGCAGCCCTGGGGTTTGTGCAGCATGAAGTAACGCGCGGGTTTGCCGGCTTGCAGCACTTCGTCATCCAGCAACACACGGCTGAACTCGCTTACCGGGTGGTGCGGATCGCTGATGGCCTGGCCGTCGACGCTGATCCGCCGCTCCACCAGCAACAGGCGAACCTGTTTACGGTTGAAACGGGGCAGGTTGCTGAGGAAACGATCTACGCGCATTACGACCGCTCGTTGCCGCGCAGTTGTTCGTCCACCTGAGCACAACGCGGGCACAGGCAGGCTTTATTGCGCAGTTCCGCCGGCAAGGCTTCGAGCACTGCGGGGTCGATGCTGACGGAATAGCACCAGCACGCCTGGTCGGCAGTGCGCGGGTCGGCCAGGACGCAATCGTTGCGGGCGCCGCAGGCGGGGCAGAGGGTTGGCGTGGTCATCGGTCGGTTCAGGCTGTATCGGACAAGGTCCCGGTGAAACCCGGTGTGCCTTGCACGATACAGCCCCGCCGCGTTATTGCAAATCACGCTCCAGCACCACCACCCGTTGGCCTGCACCTATGCCGCTGCCCGGTTGCACGGGGATTTCCCTTACGGTACCGGCGAACGGTGCGACTACCGGGATTTCCATTTTCATCGACTCCAGGATCACCAGCACATCTCCCGCCGCCACGCGTTCGCCAGCGCTGACCTGCACTTGCCAGAGATTGCCGGCGATGTGGCTGTCGATGCTGTATTCGTTGGCCTGCAAGGGCGTGTCTGCGCCCTGTGGTGCGGCGAGTTCCTCGCTGTCGAAATGCGCCTGGCCGCTGGCGATCCAGCGTTCGCGTTCGGCGTTGAACGCGCGCTGCTGTTGCCCGCGAAACGCGCCGATGCTTTCGGCTTCCTGCGCGAGAAAGGCCTGGTAATCCGTCAGGTTCAACTGGCTGTGTTCGATGCTCAGTTCAAACCGCCCAAGGGGGAAATCCCGGCGTATCTGCACCAGCTCATCGGCGCTCACCGGGTAAAAGCGGATCTGGTCGAAGAAGCGCAGCAACCACGGTTTGCCATCGAACGCGGCCACTTCCCGGTAGCGGTTCCACATCTGCAAGGTACGCCCGACGAACTGATAACCGCCGGGGCCTTCCATGCCGTAGACGCACAGGTAGGCGCCACCGATGCCCACGGAGTTTTCGGCGGTCCAGGTGCGTGCCGGGTTGTACTTGGTGGTGACCAGGCGGTGACGCGGGTCCAGCGGCGTGGCCACGGGCGCGCCGAGGTAGACGTCGCCCAGGCCCATCACCAGGTAGCTGGCATCGAACACGGTGTGGCGCACTTCGTCGAGGTTGGCCAGGTCGTTGATGCGGCGGATGAACTCCAGGTTGCTCGGGCACCACGGGGCATCCTTGCGCACGGTGGTCATGTATTTTTCGATCGCCAGTTGGCAGGCCGGGTCGTCCCAGGACAGTGGCAGGTGGACGATGCGCGACGGCACCTGCAGGTTTTGGCTGGCGCAGACGGCGTGCCATTCGGCGGTGATCAGCGCCAGGAGGTCGGCGAGGGTAAGTTGTTCGGGCTGGTAGTGGATTTGCAGGGAGCGGATGCCGGGTGTCAGGTCGATGACGCCGTGCAGGGCTTGTGCTTCGAGGGCTTGCATCAGGGCGTGGGCGCGAAAGCGCAGCACCAGGTCGAGTTCCGGGGCGCCGATTTCCAGGAGCAGGTGGGTGTCGCCGGCGAGGCGGGCGACGAGGCGGGTGTCGGCCTGGCCGATGTCCAGAACAACAGGCGACTCAATCAAATGTGGGAGCGGGCTTGCTCGCGAAAGCATCGCCTCGGTTTGCCTGTCGGACCGAGTTGCCTGCATCGCGAGCAAGCCCGGCTCCCACACTTGATCCCAGTTCAAGGCGAGGTCTCGGGCGGTCTTGATGTCGACGGGGGTGAAGCAGATTTTGTCACCCGCCTTGAGCTGGCCCAACTGCCACAAGTCCGCCTCGATCACCGTCACCGGGCATACAAACCCACCCAGGCTCGGGCCGTCGGGGCCGAGGATCACCGGCATGTCCCCGGTAAAATCCACCGCACCTATCGCATACGGATTGTCGTGAATATTCGACGGATGCAACCCCGCCTCACCGCCATCCGTACGCGCCCACAGAGGCTTCGGCCCGATCAACCTCACACCCGTGCGGCTGGAGTTGAAATGCACTTCCCACTGGGTGGCAAAGAACGTCTCGATGTACTCGGGCTTGAAGTATTCCGGCGCGCCGTGGGGGCCGTAGATCACCCGCAGTGTTCGCACCTCGCCAAGCGGTTCAGGCACTAGCGTATTGCCGCAACTGAGATCCTCCAACGGCAGTAAGTGCAACACATCACCCGCCCGCAAAGCCCGCCCGCCATGCCCACCAAACTGGCCAAGGGTGAAGGTACTTTTGCTTCCCAGATAATCCGGAACCTGCAGCCCGCCGCGCACGCAAAGGTAGCTGCGAGCTCCGGCCCCGGCGATGGTGCCCAGGCTCAAGGTTGCGCCCGCCGGGATCAGCAACGCGGTGTTCATCGGTACCGCTTCATCATTCAAGCGCAGCACAATGTCTGCACCCGTCACCGCCACCACCGCCGCACAATTGAAGCGCAGCAACGGCCCGCTCATGGTGATTTCCAGCGCAGCGGTGCCCTCGGCATTGCCCAGCAGGCGATTGCCCAGGCGCAGCGCGCGACTGTCCATCGGCCCCGACGGCGGCACGCCTACGGCCCAGTAACCGAGGCGCCCCGGATAGTCCTGCACACTGGTTTGCGTGCCGGCGCTGAGCACTTCAAACGTGTTGGCGTGGTACACCAAATCTTCAAGGCAGCGCGTCCACGGATGGCCACTGGCGAACGGTGTAGCGAGCAGAATCTGGCGCAGATAATCGCGGTTGGTTTCCACGCCGCACAGTTGGCTGTTGCTCAGGGCTTGATGCAAATCCAGGCGTGCCTGTTCGCGGGTCGGCGCCCAGGTGATGAGCTTGGCGATCATCGGGTCGAAGTAGGGCGGAATCTCGCAACCGGCCTCCACCCACGTGTCGATGCGCAGGCCTTCAGCGACCGGGAAGTCCACATACGTCAAAAGCCCCGGGCTTGGCTGAAACTCCCGGCCCGGATCTTCGGCGTACAGGCGTGCCTGAATCGCGTGGCCGTGAGGCTTCAGTTGCAGTTCCCGCAATGGCGGCATTTCCCCGGCGGCCAATTGCACCATCCAGCGCACCAGGTCCACGCCCCACACTTGCTCGGTGACGCCATGCTCCACCTGCAACCGGGTGTTCACTTCCAGAAAATAGAAGCGGCCATCGGCGCTATCAAAGATAAATTCCACGGTGCCGGCGCTGCGGTAATCCACTGCCTTGGCCAGGGTGATGGCGGCACGGCACAGCTCATCCG
Organism: Pseudomonas sp. Colony2; assembly: GCF_019382755.1. NCBI lineage: Bacteria > Pseudomonadati > Pseudomonadota > Gammaproteobacteria > Pseudomonadales > Pseudomonadaceae > Pseudomonas > Pseudomonas sp. Colony2. The sequence goes on from NZ_CP080030.1 coordinate 1,540,153, forward strand.
CCATGCCGTCGGGCAGGTTCGGCGCCGGGGTTTCTTCAAGCACTTTCTGGTTGCGCCGCTGCACCGAACAGTCGCGCACGCCGAGGGCGATCACCTCGCCGCAGCCGTCACCAAACACCTGCACTTCCAGGTGCCGGGCGTGCTGGATGTACTTCTCGATAAACACACCGGCATCGCTGAAATTGTTCTGGCCCAGGCGTTTCACCGCCTCGAAACAGTCGCGCAATTCATCGGCGCTGTGGCACACGCGCATGCCGATCCCGCCACCACCGGCGGTGCTTTTAAGCATGATCGGATAGCCCACGGTTTCCCCGGCCAGTAGTGCGGCGTCGAGGCTGTTGAGCAGCTCGGTGCCTTCCAGCAGCGGGATGTTGTGCTGCCTGGCCAACGCGCGCGCGGTGTGCTTGAGGCCGAATACCCGCAGCTGTTCCGGCGTCGGGCCGACGAAGGCGATGCCTGCTGTTTCGCAGGCTTCGGCGAAGGCGGCGTTTTCCGATAGAAAGCCATAGCCGGGATGAATCGCGGTGGCGCCACACGCCTTGGCCGTGGCGAGGATTTTCTCCACCGACAAATAGGTGCCGGCCGCCGCGCCTTCGCCCAGGCTGTAGGCCTCATCCGCTTGCTGGATATGCAGGCTCGCGGCATCGGCTTCGGAATACACCGCCACGCCCTTGACCGAAAGCTCACGCAAGGTGCGCAGGATGCGGCAGGCGATGGCGCCACGGTTGGCGATCAACAGTTTTTCGAACATGGCAAAACCCCGCAGGCCGATGAGTGCTCGGCCTTGTCCTGGGATGCGGGCCGTCCCGCAAATGTGGATGGCGCTGCGGTCGTCCGCAGCGCAAATTTCAACACCAATGGAGATCAAATGTGGGAGCCGGGCTTGCCCGCGATGGCGGTGGATCAGTCACCCCATATGTCGGCTGATCCACCGCTATCGCAGGCAAGCCAGCTCCTACAGGTCATCTTCCACAGTTGATCTTCAGCGTTTTCGCAGGCACTGCCCGGCGCGGGCCTGGCACAGGGCGAACAACCACCGGCGCAACCGCTTGATCTTCAGTTCCATACCAGTAACTCCGCAGGGGTTGGGTTGTAGCCGTTGCACGGGTTGTTCAGTTGCGGGCAGTTGGAGATCAGTACGATCACGTCCATCTCGGCCCGCAGGTCGACGTACTTGCCGGGGGCGGAAATCCCGTCCTCGAAGGTCAACCCGCCATCGGCGGTCACCGGCACGTTCATGAAGAAATTGATGTTCGGCCCGATGTCGCTTTTACCCAGCCGGCCATCGTGGGCACAGGCCCGCAGATAGTTGTCACGGCAGCTGTGCATGTAGCGTTTTTCCAGGGCGTAGCGCACGGTGTTGCTCTCTTGGGCGCAGGCGCCGCCAAGGGTGTCGTGGCGTCCGCAGGTGTCGTCGACGATGGTCAGCATCGGCTGGCCGAGGTTGGAATACAGCACGCTGCCGGTGCTCAGGTACACGCTGTTTTGCCGACGCAGGGTGCGCTGCACGTCGTAGCGTTCCCTGGGGTTTTTCAGGCTGTAGAACAGCGTGTCGACCGCCTGGTTGCCCTCAAGGTCGAGGATGCGCAGGGTCTGGCCGGCCTTGACTTCCATCAGCCAGGGTTCGCCGGCGGGAATGGTCGCGCGGTACAGGGCCGCGTCCGGTTGTTTGGCGAGTGCGATAGACATGGCAGGTCCTCAGGCGAACAGACGGTCGGTGTTGATAAAGCCGCGCTCGTTTTCCGGGCGCGAGGCACGGCAGTGTTCGGCGACGCTTGGGTCGGCGTTCATCCAGCTGAGTTTCAGCGGCTGCGGCGCGTACTCGGGGTTGGGGTCCATGGGATGTTGCAGCGCGGTGAGCACCACCAGTGTGTCCATCGGTGCGTAGAGTTCGATGTAGTCGCCGGCCTTGGAGTGACCGGGGACAAAGTGCAGGCTGCCAGCTTCATCTACCGTGACTTTGCTGAACAGGTTGAGGGTCATCAGCAGGTCGGACAGCCCCAGGCCCCACTTGCCCAGTTCCACCAGCAGGTTGTCGGTGCCGTTGCGGTAGAAGCCGTTGCGCAGCTCTTGATAGCGGCCTTTGCCATATTTTTCCGCGACCTCGGAGGCGCATGACACGCCGCCGATACTGTCACTCCAGCCGCAGGTGTCGGCGGTGATGGCAGCCAGCACGCGGCCCATGTCCGAGTACAGGCAATGGCCGTTGGTGAGCTTGGCGGTGTGTTGGCATTTGAGGCTGTCGGGCAGGTTCAGGCGCTCGGTTTTTTCATTGGCATTGAGCAGGGTCAAGCTGACGTTGGCGCCGCCGCGAATGTCGGTGAGGCGCAGCAGTTGGCCGCGCTTGAGCACAAAGGAACGGTGGCCGCCGCCGGGGAGCATTTCCTCGGCAAAAGGTGGGAACAATTGAGTTGAGTCGGTCATTTGGAAGTGGCTCCAAGTTCGGCGGCGATCGCCTTGCGGCGCTCGCTGTTCAAAGGGATGTCGTAGGTGATGCGGGCGCCGTAGGCGCCGGGGGCGTGTGGGTCGAGGCGCACCTTGTCGAATACCAGCAAGCGGGTGCCGAGGCTGAAGCCTTCACTCAGGTCGTGGGTGACCATGAACACCGTCAGCCTGGTTTCGCGCCACAGCTCCAGCAACAGCAGGTGCATGTCTTTGCGAATGCCCGGGTCGAGGGCGCCGAAGGGTTCGTCCAGCAGCAACACGCGGGGCTTCATGATCAGCGCCTGGGCGATGGCCAGCCGCTGCTGCATACCGCCGGAAAGCTGCGCCGGGTACTTGTCCAGGGCATGGCCCAAACCGACTTTATGCAGCAGCGCTGCGGCCTGTTCCCGGGCCTGTTTTTTCGCGCTGCCGAACAGGCGGCCGAGCAACGCTGAACGCGGCAACTCAAGGCCCAGCGCAACGTTGTCCAGCACCGTCAGATGCGGGAACACCGAGTAGCGCTGGAACACCACGCCACGGCTGGCATCGGGTTCGGCGGCGAGCGGTTTACCGTCCAGCAGGATCTCGCCATGGCTGGCGGTTTCCTGCCCCAGCAGCAGGCGCAGGAAGGTCGATTTGCCGCAACCGGAGGTGCCGACCAGGGTGCAGAATTCGCCTTCGGCCACGTGCAGGTTCAGGCGCTCCAATACCACCTGGTCGCCATAGCGCTGCCACACATTGTTGACGCTGATAAAACTCATGCCCGCGCTCCTTCGTACCAGGGGAACGCGCGCCGCGTCAGGGCCTTGAGGCCCCAGTCCATCAGCCAGGCCAGCAGGGTGATCCACACCACGTAGGGCAGGATCACGTCCATCGCCAGGTAGCGGCGCACCAGGAAGATCCGGTAACCCAAACCGTCGGTGGAGGCGATGGCTTCGGCTGCAATCAGGAACAGCCACGCCGAGCCGAGCATCAGGCGCAGGGAGATCAGCAAGCGTGGCAGCAATTGTGGCAGCACCACCCGCAGCATCAGGGTCCAGGTGGAGGCGCCGAGGGTCTGTGCCTTCACCAGCAACTCCACGGGAATTTCCCGTGCCCGCTGTTCCAGGTCCCGCGCCAGGGCCGGGGTGATACCGATCACGATCAGCATCACTTTCGACAATTCCCCCAGCCCGAACACGATGAACAGGATCGGCAGGATCGCCAGCGGCGGCACCATCGACAGCACCGTCAGCAAGGGGGACAACGGTGCGCCAAACAGCGGCAAGGTGCCGGCTGCAATGCCCAGGCACAGGCCGGCGAGGGCGCTGATGCCCAGGCCGATCGCCAGGCGGCGCAGGCTTGAGGCGCTGTCTTGCCACAGCACGTATTCACCGGTGCGAGTGTCGGCGCTGAAGGCCAGGCGTTTCACTGCGTCGCCCATTTGTGCGGCGCTGGGCAGCAGCTTGTCGTTGGGGTTGTCTGCCAGGCGCTCGGCCGAGCCCACGAAGTAGGCGAACAGCAGCAGGGCGAAGGGCAGCAGCACCAACAGCAGGCGACTGGAGCGTTCCGGGTGACGGTTGATCAGGCGCATGGCCGCGTCCTCTTACAGCGTGCCGTCGGCGGCCATCTGTACGTAGCTGGGGTCGAAATGCAGCTTGAGGTTGGCGGTGTCGCCGCGGGTCACGCCATTGGCGAAGCTCATGCCCACGGCGTTGGTGTCCTTGGCACCTTCACCCAGCAGGCCGTGTTTAAACGAGAACTCGGCGACTTTGCCCATGGTGGCGGGCAACTGCGCGCTGGTGGCGAAGGCCAGGGCTTCCTTGGGCGTGGCGAACAGCTTGGTGGTGTCCAGTTGCGACTGGAAGCCCTTGAGGTCGGTGCCGGAGGCCTTGGCCATGTGCTCCAGGGCGTCGGTGCTGGCGGCGTTTTTCGCGTTCATCAGCGCCACCACTTCAAACCAGGCGCCGGTCAACGCTTTGCCCAGCTTGGGGTTGTCCTTGAGGGTCTGGGTGTTGACCACCATCATGTCCATGATTTCGCCGGGCACTTTGCTGGAGTCGAACACTTCGGTGACACCGGGCTTGGCCTTGATCTCCGAGAGCATCGGGTTCCAGGTGGTGACGGCCTTGACCTGGTCGGTGTTGAAGGCGGCGGCGATGTCGGCGTCGGAGGTGTTGACCACTTTCAGGTCTTTTTCGCTGAGGTTGGCCGACTCCAGGGCGCGGGCCAGCAGATAGTGGGACACGGAGAGTTCCACCAGGTTGACGTTCATGCCCTTAAGGTCGGCGACGGTCTTGCCTTCACCTTTGATGACCACGCCATCGTTGCCATTGGAGAAGTCGCTGACCACCAGCGCGGTGCTGTCCACGCCGCCGGCGGCGGGAATGGTCAGGGCGTCCATGTTGGTCATGGTGCAGCCGTCGAACTGGCCGGCGGTGTACTGGTTGATGGATTCGACGTAGTCATTGAGCTGCACCATGTCGATCTTGATGCCGTACTTCTTGGCCCACTTGTCGAGGATGCCTTGGCTGCCGGCGTATTCCCACGGCATCCAGCCGGCATAGATCGTCCAGCACACGCTGAAATGGTCTTTGGGGGCGGCTTGGGCGGAAAAACTCACCACGGCGGCGAAGGCGGCGGCGAGCAGGGCGGGTAAACGTATCGAGGGCATGGATGCTTCTCCAGTTGATCAAGGGCGAGCAGGAGCAACGCGGCACCGTGAACGGTGGCTTGTCTCCCGGGCTTTTATCCCGCCGTGTAACCTCAACTGGAGGTCGCCGACTCTCGGACCAGCCACTCGCCTTAGCGAGCCGGAACCCTAGTCAGCCATTGCAAATTGTGGTGCCGCGAACCTGTGATGACTCCTGCACGGGAGAGGTAAAGCGAGAGTCGTGCCAAGTGGCACGGGCGCAGTAATGGCGTGGGTTGGCGCGAGGAGGGGGGCGCAACGTGCGGTGAATATGCGTCGTGGTGGTGCGGGATTGCACTGCAATGAGGCGACCGGCAGATGTATCAATCTATGTCTAAATCGCACCAGATTCCGTTTTTGATGTCAGATATTTCGTCAGGCAGTGAAAGCTGTTTGCCGCCCCCCAGCGTCGCTGGGTGTGCTCTTCCGCGGTCCAGGAGGCCGCCATGTATCGTCGACTGCTTCTCATCGCTTTGCTCGGCTTGACCCTTTCTGCGTGCGCGCCTTATTACGGTGGCGGCCAGGCCTACTACGGTTCCGAGGTCTACACGGCGCCCGCGCCGGCGTATTACTACGGCGGCGGCCCGTATTACCATTACCGCCAGGGTTACTACCCGCCACCGCAGCGTTATTACCCGTCGCCGCGTTATTACCAGCCGGCGCCGCGCTATTATCCTGCGGGGCCGCGCGCGGGTTATCGGCCTTACCCAAACCAGGGTTGGGGCAACAGTCACTGGGGTAATGGTGGCGGACATGGCCAGGGTGGTGGTCAGGGTGGAGGCCGTGGCGGCGGTCATCGCTGATAGGAATAATTGGAAAAACGGCGCTCAGGCGCCGTTTTTGTTTACCGTTGGTCGGCACTGTCATATTTGACAGCTATGCTGTGGGTTACGCCTGTAGTTAATTGGGAGCAGTCGCCTGTTTGGCGTATCGCTTCCAGCATCGACTGATGGAACCCATGACATGAACGTCAGCCCGCTCTACCTGTTATTTTTTGCTTTTCTTGGCGTCAGTACGTTGGCAGCAGCGCAATCCTGTCCTTACCCGAGTGCTGTACGGTACGTTGACGGTCACTTTCAGGGAACTGACAGCGACTCGCCATGGATAAGCCAGGCAATGAGCGGCGGGGAATTCGTGGAAACCTTTGTCGGCGCGCTTTTTACTCCAAGCGAGCAGGACGAGCGCAAGCATGGCTATCTGGAAAAGTGCATTTATAAAACCCTGAGGGGTAAGACAGTCACCCTGAGGTACGGCACGGCTCAAGCCGGAGGCTCAATGTCGCTGGCAGATACCACGCATTGGGTACCGGGCACCGATGCTTTCGGGCAACAGATTTTCCAGTGCGACGACCACCAACCCGATAATTGTGCCTTCACGTTCGAGGGCAAAAAAGCGCCGACGGGCGCTCAATAGTCAGACAGGTCCGCCAGCGGATGCCGCCCTTCCCAGACCTTGTGGAAGTGCGCCTGCACCACGGCCTCGGGGATCAAGTTGATGTCCGGCCAGTGCCAGTGTGGCTGCTGGTCCTTGTCGATCAACCGCGCCCGCACACCTTCGCTGAATTCCGGGTGACGGCAGCAGTTCAGGCTCAAGGTGTATTCCATCTGGAACACCTGGGCCAGGGACAGGTGCCGCGCGCGCTGGATCTGTTCCCACACCAGGTGCGCGGTCAGCGGGCAGCCTTCGTTCAGGGTCTTGCCTGCGCGGCGGAGCAGCGGGTCGGTGTGATCGCGTAACTGGCTCAAGGCTCGCCACGCACAGCGCACATCCCCCACGTCCAGCCACTCGTCGATCTGCCCACGGCGCGGCAGCCATTGGGCTTCGGGCAACTGGACGGCGGCTTCCTGGGCCAGGGCCTTGAGCAGGCTGTTGAGCTGCATGTCGGTCTGTTCCTGCCAGTTCAGTTGCAGCAGGCCTTCAAGCAGTTCGTCTTGTTGTTCATCCAGCAGGAAACGGTCGGCCAGGCCCAGGTCCAGGGCGTCGCGGCCATTCATATGGGCGCCGGTCAGGCCGAGGAACAACCCCAACTTGCCGGGCAGGCGAGACAGGAACCAACTGGCGCCCACGTCCGGGTACAGGCCGATGCTGATTTCCGGCATGGCCAGGCGGCTGCTCGGAGTGACGATGCGCACGGCGGCGCTTTGCAGCAAGCCCATGCCACCGCCCAGCACATAGCCGTGGCCCCAGCAGATCAGCGGTTTGGGATAGGTGTGCAGGCGGTAGTCGAGGCGGTACTCCGCGGCGAAAAATTGCGCGGCCAGCGCCGGTACTTCGCCGGGATGTTCACGGCAGGCCTGGGCCAGGCTGCGGACTTCGCCACCGGCGCAAAAAGCCTTGGGGCCATTGCCGCGCAGCAGCACGCAGACGATTTGCGGGTCTTTGGCCCACGCGTCCAGGCGTTCGCTCAGGGCCAGGATCATCGGCAACGACAAGGCATTGAGGGATTTTTCCGCGTCCAGGCTGGCGATGCCAACGCGGGCGCCGCCGGTGCCAATCAGCTCTTCGAAGTGCAGGTTCATCATGACCTCAATCGATAAAGTGAAGGTTCAGTATGATCGCTTCGCAGGAAAGTGCGGTATCTGCGTCAGATCAATTGACAAGCAAGGTCGGCTTTCCTAGGGTTCGCCTCATTCTTTTGACTAGACAGCGTAACCATGACCACCGACGACCGTATCAAACTCGAACCCAGCTGGAAACACGCCCTGCGTGACGAGTTCGACCAGCCGTACATGGCCCAGTTGCGGGAATTCCTGCGCCAGGAGCACGCGGCAGGCAAGGAGATCTACCCACCCGGCCCGATGATCTTCAACGCACTCAACTCAACGCCCCTGGACAAGGTCAAGGTGGTGATCCTCGGCCAGGACCCGTATCACGGCCCGGGCCAGGCCCACGGCTTGTGCTTCTCGGTGCAACCGGGCGTGCCGGCACCGCCGTCGCTGGTCAATATCTACAAAGAACTCAAGCGTGACCTGAACATCGACATTCCCAACCACGGCTACCTGCAAAGCTGGGCCGACCAGGGCGTGCTGATGATCAACACCACCATGACCGTGGAGCGCGCGAATGCCAACGCCCATGCGGGCAAGGGCTGGCAGTTCTTTACCGATCGGATTATTGAAGTGGTGAGCGAGCATCAGCCGCACCTGGTGTTCTTGCTGTGGGGCGCCCATGCGCAGGGCAAGCAGAAGCTGATCGACGCCACCAAGCACCTGGTACTGACGTCGGTGCATCCGTCGCCGTTGTCGGCCTATAGAGGGTTTATTGGCTGCGGGCATTTCAGCCGCACCAACAAGTTTCTTGAGCAGAATGGCGAGACGCCGATCGAGTGGCGATTGCCGCCGGTTTGACATAGCTCCAATGTAGGAGCTGTCTCGCTAAAGCTCGACAGCTCCTACAATTGAACGTCTCTTGGGCTTCAGATTTTGTCTGGCTGCCGGTTCCAGTGCCGAAACAAAGGCTCCGCCAGAAACAGCACAAACAACAAACGCATCACCTGCATCGCCGTCACCAACGGCACCGACAATTGCAGGGTTTCCGCCGTCAGGCTCATTTCCGCAATTCCGCCTGGCATCATGCCCAGTGTCAGCGAACGCAGGTCCAGATGTGTGAGTGCACTCAAGCCCACAGCCGCCAGCGTCGCAATCAACATAGTCAACGCCGTACCGATCAACGTACGTCCCATGAACAACGGCGCGCGCCGGAAGAACTGCCGGTTGAAGTGGCAGCCCAGGCCGCTGCCGATCAGCCACTGGCCGATCTGGCTGCCGCCGTCGGGCAGCCCGATGTGCAAGTCCCAGGTAATGCTGGCGGCGGCACTGACCAGCAGCGGCCCGAACAGCCAGGGGTTTGGCTGACGCAAGCGCTGCCAGCCCCAGGCCACCAGTGCGCCGACGGGAAACAGCAGCGCCAGCCAGGTCCAATCCACCGTCGCCGGATGAAACTGCGGGGCACCTTCCCCCAGCAAATACTTGAACGCCGCCGGCACACAGAGCACCACCACCAATACCCGCAAACTCTGGCCCGCCGCGACGCGGCTGAGTACTGCGCCGTTGCGTGCGCCGAGGTTGACCATCTCCCCCGACCCACCCGGCATGCTCGAGAAAAACGCTGTGGCACGGTCTTCACCGCTGCGGCGCATCAACCACACACCCACGATGCTGGAGAGGCTGGTGACCAGCGCGCCGAAGAAGATCAGGCCGAAGTGGCTCATCACCTGCTCGATCACCACCGGGGTGAAGTGCAGGCCGATGCCGATGCCCACCACCCATTGGCCGCATTTGCGGCCGCCGGGAATTTCTGCGAGCTGCCAGGGTGTCAGGCAGCGCACCAGGATGATCGCCAGCAACGAGCCGACCATGTACGGCAGTGGCCAGCCGATCTGGCTGGCGAGATACCCGCCCAGCAGACCGACCAGCGGTGTTGCCCACCAGTTTCTGAACGTGGCCTCAGACATCGGCCACGGCACGACGCTGCAGGGAACGCTTGCGCCAGATGCGCAGGAGCGGGAACAACAGCATCAAGGCCGTCAGTACCCACACGCCGAAGGTGATCGGGCTCGACCAGAGGATCTGCAATTCGCCGTTGGAAATCGACAGCGCACGACGCAGGTTCTGCTCCATCAACCCGCCGAGGATAAAGCCCAGCAGCACCGGCGAGAGCGGGAAATCCAGCTTGCGCAGGATGTAGCCGAAGATGCCGATGCCGACCATCAGGAACAGGTCGAAGGTGGTGGCGTGAACCGCGTACACACCGATCGCAGTGATGATGGCGATCACCGGCACCAGTGCCCAGTTCGGCACGGCAAGGATGCGGGTGAAGATGCGGATCATCGGGATGTTAAGGATCACCAGCATGATGTTGGCGATAAACAACGAGGCGATCAGGCCCCAGACGATGTCCGGTTGCTGTTGGAACAGCAGCGGGCCGGGGGTGATGTTGTACAGCGACAGGGCGCCGATCATCACCGCCGTGGTGCCCGAGCCGGGTACGCCGAGGGTCAGCATCGGCACCAGGGCGCCGCAGGCGGAAGCGCCGATCGCGGTTTCCGGAGCCGCGAGGCCGCGCATGTCGCCCTGGCCGAATTTACCGCTGGCACCGGCCAGGCGTTTTTCGGTCATGTAGGCCACGGCCGAGGCCAGTGTGGCACCCGCGCCCGGCAATACACCCATGATGAAACCCAGCAGGCCGCAGCGAATATTCACAACGAATACCGCGGAAGCTTCCTTCAGGTTGAACATCATGCGTCCGGTGGCTTTCACGGCTTCCTGGCCACGGTGGGTTTTTTCCAGCAGCAACAGGATCTCGCTGATGGAGAACAGGCCCAATACAAGCACCACGAACTGGATGCCGTCGGTCAGGTGGATGTTATCGCCGGTGAAGCGGTAAACGCCGCTGTTGGCATCGATACCCACTGCTGACAGAAACAGGCCGATCAATGCCGCGACAAAGGTCTTCAGGGGCTTGTCACCGGCCATGCCGCCCAGGCAGACGATGGCAAACACCATCAGTACGAAATATTCCGCCGGGCCGAAGGCAATCGCCCATTTGGCCAGCAGCGGGGCGAACAGCACCATGCCGCAGGTGGCGATAAACGCACCGATGAACGAACTCCACGCCGACAGCGACAACGCCACGCCCGCCAGGCCTTTGCGAGCCATCGGGTAGCCGTCGAGGGTGGTCATCACGGTGGAAGCTTCACCCGGGATGTTCAACAGGATCGAGCTGATGCGCCCGCCGTATTCGCAGCCCAGGTACACGGCCGCCAACAGGATCAAGGCCGACTCAGGCGGCAGCCCCAGGGCAAATGCGATGGGGATCAACAGCGCTACGCCGTTGATCGGCCCAAGGCCCGGCAACAGGCCGACCACGGTGCCGATCAAGGTGCCGCACAGTGCGGTGATCAGGTTGTAAGGGGTCAGTGCAACGCCGAAGCCCTGGCCCAAATAGCTGAACGTATCCATATCAGTTCTCCAGAACTTCAAGCAGGCCGAGCGGCAGCGGTACATCCATGGCCTTGTCGAACAGCAGGTAAAGACCGATGCTCATCAAGGTCACGATCACCACGCTGGGCATCCAGCGGCCGCCATACAGGCGCGCCATCGGAATGCCGATCAGCATGCTGCTGAGGATGAAACCCAAGGGTTCGAAGGTGCCGGCAAACACCAGCAGCAACCCGACGCAGATGCCGATCTTGATCAGGGTCTGGCGGTCCAGCGCGGGCTCTTCTTCTGTGTGCTTGGTGGGCTGTGGACGAAACAGCATGTAGATCAGGCCCAGGCCCATCAGCCCGAGCATCAGCAGCGGGTAGGCCCGAGGCCCTACCGGCTCGTAGGAAAACGACGCCTGATATGGCCAGGCCATCAGTGCGAGGCCGGCACAGACCAGCAACATCACTGAGGCGAAAATGCGTTGTAAGAGCATGGGAAACTCCTTGGAGACTCTTGTAGGCGCGAGCTTGCTCACGAAGAACGCCAGGACGTCGCGTTTATACAGGCAGCACGCGTCATCGTTGAAGTTTTTCGCGAGCAAGCCCGCTCCCACAGAGGGGCGATTACTGGATCAGGCCGAACTCTTTGGCCAGCACTTTGTAGTCAGCCACCTGTTTCTTCACGTAGGTGTCCAGCTCCTGGCCGGTCATGGCGAACGGGAACAGCTCGCGCTGGTCACGCAGCTTGGCGAACTCTTCGGAAGCCAGCAGTTTGTCGAAGGCGTCTTTCCACCAGGCATAGTCTTCGTCGCTGACTTTTGGCCCGAGGTAGAAGCCACGCACCACCGGCCAGACGATGTCGTAGCCTTGTTCCTTGGCGGTCGGGATGTTCTTCATTTCCGGCTCGTCCAGGCGTTCGTCGGAGAACACCGCCAGCAGGCGCATGTCACCACTGAGGATGTGCGGCATGGAGTCGGAGATGTCGGTACTGCCTACCTGGATATGGCCGCCGAGCAGGGCGGTGGCGATCTCGCCGCCGCCTTCCAGTGCCACGTAACGCAGGTCACGCGGGTTGATGCCGGCGGCCTTGGCGATCAGGGCGGTTTGCATCCAGTCCTGGCTGCCGACGGTGCCGCCGGAACCGATGACCACGCTGCCCGGATCTTTCTTCAGGGCCTTGACCAGATCGTCGAGGTTTTTGTAGGGCGAATCGCTTTTCACCGCGATGGCACCGTAGCTGGTGCCGACGGCCGCGAGCCAGCGCACGGCGCTTTCATCGAAGCGGCCAAATTTGCCCTGGGCCAGGTTCAACAGCGAGCCGCTGGACCACGCCACCAGCGTGCCGGCGTCGGCCGGACGCTGCGCCACGACGGCGTTGTAGGCCACCGCGCCCACGCCGCCGGGCATGTAGGTCACGCGCATCGGCTTGCTCAGCAGTTTCTCGTTGACCAGCGCGCTCTGCGCCAGTTTGCAGGTCAGGTCGAAACCACCGCCGGGGGACGCCGGGGCGATGCATTCCGGGCGCTTGGGCTCGGCGGCCAGCAGTTGGCTGGCGAACAGCATGCAGCTGGCCGTCAGGGCAAATTTACGCAGTGAAAGGGTCATGTTCATCTCCATCATTGTTGTTATGAGGTTGCTGTTACCAGAGTGCGACGCTGTAGCTCACCAGCAGGCGCACTTCATCCGCATCACGGGCCGAATAGTTGGAACGGTAGGTGGCATTGCGCAGACGCACGGCCACGTCCTTGAACGTGCCGCTTTGCACCACGTAGCGGATCTCGCTGTTGCGTTCCCACTCCTTGCCGGTCTCGCCGTTCTTGAGCTTGATGTTGTCACCCGACAGGTAACGGCTCATGAAACTCAGGCCGGGAATCCCCAGCTTGGCGAAGTCGTAGTCGTAGCGGGCCTGCCAGGAGCGTTCTTCGGCGCCGGCAAAGTCGTTGATCTGCACGAAGTTGACAAGGTAAGGATCGCTACCGTCCACGTAGGGAAAGGCGCTGTCGCCGGACATGTGCTGGTAACCGGCGCTGAGCTTATGGCCATTGAGGGCATAGCTGAAGAGGCCGTTGAGGGAGGTGTTGTCGATCTTGCCGCCGCGCGCCGCGCCGGTGTCGTCACTGACGGCCAGGCGCAGGTCGGCGCCGAAGGTGCCGGGGCCCATCGGGCGCGAGGCCACGAGGCCGAGGAAATGCTGGCGGTACACGTCGTCGAGTTGGGCGAAGTGGTAGCTACCGGTGATCTTGTCGGCGAACTTGTAGTCCACGCCGCCGAAGTCGAAATGCTTGCCGGTGGCGCCGCTGAGGAAGCGGCTGTTCTTGTTGTTGAGGCCGATGTCTTCGTAGTTGGTGTCGTCGCGGTCCTTGGCCTTGTTCAGGCGGCCGCCGGTGAACACCAGGTTCTTGAATTCCCTGGAACTGAGCAGGCCGCCTTCAAACGTCTGCGGCAGGATGCGCCCGTCGTTGGGCTTGAGGATCGGCAATTCGGGGATCAGCGCGCCGATCTTCAGCTCGGTGGCGGAGATCTTCACTTTGCCGGTCAGGCCGAGTTTGGAATATTCGTTGGCGGCGCGGCCGTCGTCGTGGGTCGGCAACAGCCCGGTGCCGGTGCGGTCGGGGCTGGAGTCGAGCTTGACCCCGAGCATGCCCAGCGCATCCACGCCGAAGCCGACGGTACCGTCGGTATAGCCCGACTGCAGGTTGAGCATGAAGCCCTGGGCCCACTCGTCGCGCTTGGATTGTTGTGCGCTGGTGCCGTCGCGAAAGTCGCGGTTGAAGTACATGTTGCGGGTTTCGAGGGTGGCGGTGCTGTCCTCGAAAAAGGCGGCCTGGCCTGCGGGCGAAAAGCCGGCGAGGGCGGCGGCACTGGCAAGGGCGGTCTGGGTGATACGAGAAGAACGAGCAGGCGGCTGTGTGCGCAGCATCGTGGGTGTACTCCGTTATTGTTCTTATTTTGGCGAAAACGCTTCGAGGCGTTTTTCGGGCGCTATGGGTGAAATAGCTCGGCAGGCGAAACCCACCGTGGCTGGATGCTAAAGGGCGAAGCTTTCACTAACCTTTCAGTCGCCTTTCAATGTTTTCGGGCTTCACAGCGCAGGCCGCGCCTGTAAACTCCCCGGCAAAGCGTGGCGCCGACCACCCCCAAACGAGGTAAAGACCCATGCGTGTCCTTCTGGTCGAAGACCATTTGCAGCTAGCCGAAAGTGTCGCCCAGGCGCTCAAGAGCACGGGTTTGACCGTCGACGTGTTGCACGATGGAGTGGCGGCGGACCTGGCCTTGAGCAGCGAGGAATACGCGGTGGCGATTCTCGATGTGGGCCTGCCGCGCATGGACGGTTTTGAAGTGTTGGCGCGCCTGCGGGCCCGTGGAAAAAATCTGCCGGTGTTGATGTTGACCGCACGCAGCGATGTGAAGGACCGCGTGCATGGCCTCAACCTGGGCGCGGATGACTACCTGGCCAAGCCGTTCGAACTGACGGAGCTGGAAGCCCGGGTCAAGGCGCTGCTGCGCCGTAGCGTGCTGGGCGGTGAGCGGCAACAGGCGTGTGGTGTGCTGATTTACGACCTGGACACGCGGCGCTTCACCCTGGGCGGCGAATTGCTGACGTTGACCTCCCGCGAGCAGGCGGTGCTTGAGGCGCTGATCGCGCGTCCTGGCCGGGTGATGAGCAAGGAGCAACTGGCCTCCCAGGTGTTTGGCCTGGATGAAGAGGCCAGCCCCGATGCCATCGAAATCTACGTGCACCGCCTGCGCAAGAAACTCGATGGCCAGCCTGTGGCCATCGTCACTTTCCGTGGCCTGGGGTACCTGCTGGAAGCCCGCGATGCATAAGCCCAGCAGCCTGCGCTGGCGCCTGCTGTGGAACCTGGCGCTGTTGCTGGTGGTGTTGATGATTGCCAGCGGCTTGAGCGCTTACTGGAATGGGCGCGAGGCGGCGGACACGGCTTACGACCGCACGCTGTTGGCCTCGGCGCGGACCATTGCGGCCGGCCTGTCCCACCGCGACGGCACCTTGAGTGCCGATGTGCCCTACGTCGCCCTGGATACGTTCGCCTACGACAGCGCCGGGCGAATCTACTACCAGGTCAACGATATTCACCAGAAGCTGATTTCCGGCTACGAAAACCTGCCAGGCCCGCCGCCGGGTACTCCACGCACCGATGACTATCCGGCGCTGGCGCGCTTTTATAACGCCAGGTATCAAGGCCAGAACGTGAGAGTGGTCAGCCTGCTCAAGGCAGTCTCCGAACCGAACATGAACGGCATGGCGGAAATCCGCGTGGCCGAAACCGACGAGGCGCGGGTGGCGATGGCGCGCAGCCTGATGGCCGATACCTTGCTACGCCTGGGGATGCTGGCCATCGGTGCTTTGTTGTTGGTGTTCTTTGCCGTGAGTGCGGCGCTGCGGCCGTTGGAGCGCTTGCGCACGGCCGTGGAAGAGCGTCAGCCCGATGACCTGCGGCCATTGCCGCTGGTGGAGGTGCAGCATGAATTGGGCCCGCTGGTACATGCGCTCAACCATTTCACCGAACGCCTGCGCGGGCAGTTCGAGCGCCAGGCACAGTTTATTGCCGATGCCGCCCATGAGCTGCGCACTCCGTTGGCAGCGCTCAAGGCACGCTTGGAGCTTGGCCTGCGTGCCGAAGATCCGGCTACCTGGCGCACCACCCTGGAAACCGCAGCCCAGGGCACTGATCGCCTGACTCACCTGGCCAATCAATTGCTCTCGCTGGCGCGCATCGAAAACGGCGCCCGGGCGATTGCCGAAGGCGGGGCCCAGTTGCTGGACCTGAGCCAGTTGGCTCGCGAGCTGGGCATGGCCATGGCGCCGCTGGCCCATGCGCGTGGCGTGGCCCTGGCGCTGGAGGCGGATGAACCGGTGTGGCTGCGGGGCGAGCCCACCTTGTTGAACGAGTTGTTGAGCAACCTGGTGGACAACGCCCTGGCCCACACGCCCCCGGGCGGCAACGTGATCTTGCGGGTCACGGCGCCGGCGGTACTTGAGGTGGAAGATGACGGCCCGGGCATCCCGCTGGATGAGCGGGACCGAGTGTTCGAGCGCTTCTATCGGCGCAGCCAGCAGGGCTTGGGGGCGGGCTTGGGGTTGGCGATTGTTGGCGAGATCTGCCGGGCACACCTGGCGCAGATCAGCTTGCATGACGGAGAGTTGGCGGGGTTGAAAGTGCGGGTCAGTTTTATCGCGGGGTAATCAGTAGAACATCGACCGTGCTTCATCCAGCTCGGCGCGCAAGGTGTCGCTGTAGGGGTCGAGTCGCAGCTTCTTGATCGCAGGTACCGTCAATATCGGCACGCTGGCCAGCGGGTGGTCAGTGTCGCGGTGGCAATACAACACGGCGACCTGCACCAGGTCGATATAGTCCAGGCGCTCGGAGTCGCGCTCAAGGTTCATGTACTGCGCCGGCAGGTTCACCAGCATTTCCGGGAAGTCCCAGCGCCGCAGCAGCTTGTCCCCCAGCAACGGGTGGATGCTTTCAATCACGTGATCGAGGCTGACCGGATCGGACAGCAGTTCATAGTGATCTTCGGCGAAGGTCAGGATCGGTAGCACGCCAATCTGGTGCACCAGCCCACCCAGCGCCGCCTGGTCAGGCTTCAACTGGCTGTGGTTGCGGCACAACGCATAGCTCACGCCGGCCACTTCCAGGCTGCGCCGCCAGACATCGCGCATCTTCTGTTCGACCACTTCGGAACGGGCGTGGAAGATCTGTTCCATCACCAGGCCGATCGCCAGGTTGCTGCTGTAGTTGGTGCCCAGGCGGGTGATGGCGGTGTGCAGGTCGGTGACTTCCTGGGTCGCGCGCAACAGCGGGCTGTTGACCACTTTGATCAGCCGTGCCGACAAGGCAGTGTCACGGCCGATCACTTTGCTCAGGTGGCTGATGCTGATGTCCGGGTCTTCGGCGGCCTGGCGAATGTTCAGGGCCACTTCAGGCAGCGTTGGCAGAACCAGGTCATCGTTATCGATGGCCACAACCAACGCCTGTTGGACTTTTTCCGCCAGCTTGTTCATTCAAGATCTCTAGGGTGTAGCAAAAAGGTACGACGATCAGCGCTGGATCTCGCGATCCCGGTCCAGTTGGTAGGGCAGGTCGAGCAACTGAAGGCCCGGGCCTTCCAGCGTGCCTACATGCACATCGCCACTCTCTGCTGCTTCGGCTTGCAGCACCGCTAGAAGTTCAATCGCCTGATCGGCACGGGCGGCAAGCACCACCTCGCCGATGGCGCTGTTGTGATTCGGGGAAAACAGTGGGGTGCCGGGCTCAGGCAGCTCGCCGGCATTCAGGCTCAGGCGATACAGGCGACGCTTGAGTTTGCCCAAATACTGCATGCGCGCGACGATTTCCTGGCCGGTGTAGCAGCCTTTCTTGAAGCTGACGCCGCCGACGGCTTGCAGGTTGAGCATCTGCGGGATGAACAGTTCGCGGGTCTGGGGCATGACCTGGCCGATACCGGCACGGATCTGGCCCAGCAGCCATTGGTTCAGTTCACCTTCGTGCAATTGTGCGGCGAGTTGGCTGTGCAGGGTTTGAGCTTGGGCGGCGGGGGCCCAGAGTTCGGCACGGCCCGGCGATACGCGGATGGCGATCAGGTCGTCGCTGCGCACCACGCTGTCGGTCTCGGCGGGTAGTTGGAGGCCGAGGCCGGCCAGTACCTGATCGGCATCCGACACACCGAAACGCGCCCAGGCAGCGCTTTCGTCGGTGAGTTTGGATTTGGAGAACACGGCGTACTTTTTCAGGTCCGCCAGTTGTGGCTCCAGCAGTTCGGTGGCCATGGCCAGCAACACGCCATCGCCTTGCAGCAGGATGCGGAAGCTCGACTGCATGCGCCCCTTCTGGGTGCAGCGCGCGCCCAGGCTGGCCTGGGTGTCACTCAGGTAGTTAAGGTTGCAGGTCAGTTGTCCCTGGAGGAACTTGGCAGCGTCGGCACCGCGGACGGCGAGAACGCCTTCGTGGGACAGGGGGCAGAAAAAAGCAGAGTCAGCCATGGGTCATCGCAGGTTAAAAAGTCATGAGTGCATCATAGAGGGGCGCCCGGCAAATGGATAGTTTCCGTATGGCCGACCAAAGCCGACTGTTCCAGGCAGCTTCGGCCTGTATACTTGCGCTCTATTTGAGGAGCGCTCCATGGTCGAAGATGTAGAACTCAATCGCCTCTACTGGCACAGCCGACGCGGCATGCTTGAACTGGACGTGTTGCTGGTACCGTTCGTCAGGGAGGTCTATCCGCACCTCAACGACGTCGACCGCGACTGCTACCGCAAGCTGCTGGAATGCGAGGATCAGGACATGTTCGGCTGGTTCATGGAACGCGCCGAATCGGAAGACCCGGAGCTGCAGCGCATGGTTCGGATGATTCTGGATCGTGTCCAGCCCAAGTAATACGTTCGAATGCCGCTGGCACGCCTCCGGGCAGTTGCTGGCGGCTTATCTTTTCGCCCAGGCGTTCGCACTGGGTGCGCTGTGGTTTCTCGATGTGTCCCGATGGTTCGGAGCCTTTGGCGCCTTGTTGTGCCTGGCCCATGCCGGTTGGGTATTGCCGCGTCATATCCTGCTGACTCACCGTTCGTCGATCCGTGGCCTGCGTCGCGACGAGGATGGCTGGCAGTTGTGGAGCGCCGCGCGTGGCTGGCACAGCGTGCAACTGCGCCCCGACAGCCTGGCGTTGCCGTTGATCGTGGTGCTGCGCTTTCGGGTGCAGGGTGACTGGCGGGTGCGTTCGATCTGCGTGCCACGGGATTCGCAGGCTACCGATGTGCATCGGCGCCTGCGGGTGCGCTTGAAGTTCAGCCGCCGTAGGTGGTTGGCACCAGAATAGTGTCGCGCGCTTCGGGCAGCATTTGCGGGTAGTCGAGGGTGTAATGCAATCCCCGGCTTTCCTTGCGCTCCATGGCCGAGCGGATCATCAGTTCCGCCACCTGGGCCAGGTTGCGCAGCTCGATCAGGTCGCGGCTGACTTTATAGTTGCTGTAGAACTCGTCGATCTCATCCAGCAACAGTCGAACCCGGTGCTGCGCCCGCGCCAGGCGCTTGTTGGTGCGCACGATGCCCACGTAGTCCCACATGAAGCGCCGCAACTCGTCCCAGTTGTGGGCGATGATCACGTCTTCGTCCGAATCGGTCACCTGGCTGGCGTCCCAGCGGGGCAGGGCGGCCGGCACCGGGATGCGCGGCAGCTGTTCAAGGATGTCGGCGGCGGCGGAGCGGGCGTACACGAAACACTCCAGCAACGAATTGCTGGCCATGCGGTTGGCGCCGTGCAGGCCGGTGAAGCTGGTTTCGCCAATGGCGTACAGGCCGGGCACGTCGGTGCGGCCGTTCTGGTCGACCATCACGCCGCCGCAGGTGTAGTGCGCCGCCGGGACGACCGGGATCGGGCCCTTGGTGATGTCGATATTGAACGCCAGGCAGCGCTCGTAGACCGTCGGGAAATGGGTCTTGATGAAGGCTTCGGGCTTGTGGCTGATGTCCAGGTAGACGCAGTCGATGCCCAGGCGCTTCATTTCATGGTCGGTGGCCCGGGCGACGATGTCCCGCGGGGCCAGTTCTGCTCGTGGGTCGAAGCGCTGCATGAAACGTTCGCCGTTGGGCAGCTTCAGGTGTGCGCCTTCGCCGCGCAGGGCTTCGGTGATCAGGAAGCTCTTGGCCTGCGGGTGATACAGGCAAGTGGGGTGGAACTGGTTGAATTCCAGGTTCGCCACCCGGCAGCCCGAACGCCAGGCCATGGCAATGCCGTCACCGCAGGCGCCGTCGGGGTTGCTGGTATAGAGGTAGACCTTCGCTGCGCCGCCCGAGGCGAGAATGGTGAAGCGCGCGCCGTAGGTGTCGACTTCGCCGCTGGCCCGGTTGAGCACGTAGGCGCCGAGGCAGCGTTCGCCCGGCAGGCCAAGGCGCTTTTCGGTGATCAGGTCGACGGCGACCCGCTGTTCCAGCAGTTCGATGTTGGGGCGTTGCCGGGCCTGGGCGAGCAGGGTCTTGAAGATCGCGGCGCCGGTGGCGTCGGCGGCATGGATGATCCGCCGATGGCTGTGGCCGCCTTCGCGGGTCAGGTGGAACTCGAAGCCGCCGTCGTCGGTGCCGGAATGTTCGTCGCGGGTGAAGGGCACGCCCTGGTCGATCAGCCACTGGATGGCTTCGCGGCTATGCTCGACGGTGAAGCGCACCGCTTCTTCATTGCACAGGCCGCCGCCGGCATTCAGGGTGTCTTCGACGTGGGATTGCACCGTGTCGGTGTCATCGAGCACCGCGGCGACACCGCCCTGGGCCCAGAACGTCGAGCCATTGGCGAGGTCGCCCTTGCTCAGTACGGCTATGCGCAGGTGGCCCGGCAGGGTCAGTGCAAGGCTCAAGCCCGCGGCGCCGCTGCCAATCACCAGGACATCGTGTTGAAACTGTTGGCTCATTTGAAGGATTCCGCAAAAAGCGATCCGTAGGGGGCGCAAACAGGACGCCTGGATCGGCGAATCAAAGGGTGACACGGCCCACTAGTATATAGAGGGGGGGAGCGGCACAATAGCCGGGCATTCGTGGCATTGTGAGACTACGGGCAACGAACTGCACGGCTTTCATGAAACGGACAGCGATTGGGATGGGAACTTTTTGCATAGGCCCCGACTCAATAGCAGGATGCCCGAAAGCTGGGAACACGCTGGATTTGCTGAGCCGCGTCTGTGTCAGGCGCGTCAGGAAACTGGCGACAGATTATTCGCGCAGCCGGCATTGCCCGCGCTGCGTTTTTCGTGTGTGCCAAATCAGTGCGCGCCGGAAACTTGCTTGGAGGGGGAGAACTTTTGCGAAAAGTCCGAGTCTATGTTTGCAAGCCTGATCGATTAGTTATGCAAGCCTCCTTCAAGTACAACGAGGAGTGTTCATGCTAACCCAGGAAGAGGATCAGCAGCTGGTCGAGCGCGTTCAACGCGGCGACAAGCGGGCATTTGATCTGCTAGTGCTGAAATACCAGCACAAAATTCTCGGGTTGATCGTGCGGTTTGTGCACGACACCCATGAAGCGCAGGACGTTGCACAGGAAGCCTTTATCAAGGCGTACCGTGCACTCGGTAATTTCCGCGGTGACAGTGCGTTTTACACGTGGCTGTATCGCATCGCCATTAACACGGCGAAGAACTATCTGGTTTCTCGCGGTCGCCGCCCGCCGGATAGTGATGTTAGTTCGGAAGATGCTGAATTTTATGATGGTGATCACGGCCTCAAGGATCTCGAGTCGCCGGAGCGTGCATTGCTGCGCGACGAGATCGAAGGAACCGTCCATCGCACTATTCAACAACTGCCAGAAGATTTGCGTACGGCGTTAACTTTACGTGAATTCGATGGTCTGAGTTACGAAGACATTGCGAGCGTCATGCAATGTCCGGTGGGTACCGTACGCTCCCGGATCTTCCGGGCTCGGGAAGCCATCGATAAAGCCCTGCAGCCGTTGTTGCAGGAAAACTGAGACAGCGGCGACAGCCAAGAGAGGAACCGCCATGAGTCGTGATGCCCTGCAGGAATCGCTGTCCGCAGTGATGGATAACGAAGCGGATGAACTGGAACTTCGTCGAGTGCTTAATGCATTTGATGATGCCGAAACCCGTGATACCTGGTCTCGTTACCAAGTCGCTCGGGCGGTGATGCACAAGGATCTTCTAATCCCTCGTCTGGATATTGCTGCGGCCGTTTCTGCTGCACTGGCTGATGAAGCCGTTCCGGCAAAAGCTGCTCGCGGTCCTTGGCGTAGCCTGGGCCGTCTGGCAGTCGCTGCTTCGGTGACCGTCGCTGTATTGGCAGGTGTCCGCCTGTACAACCAGGACGAAATCGCCGGTGCCGAACTGGCCCAACAGACCCAGCAACCGGTCATGGCCGGCCCGCAGGTCAAGGGTCCAGCCGTACTGGCCGGCTACAAGGAAAGCTCCGATACCACCGGGCCTATGGCCAACGGTGTACTTCAAGGGCAATCCGGCTGGCAGGATCAGCGTCTTCCAGGCTACCTGCGCCAACACGCACAGGAATCGGCCTTGAAAGGCACTGAAAGCGCTCTGCCTTACGCCCGCGCTGCAAGCCTGGAAAACCGCTAGTCCGCCAAGGAGCTTTATGCGCGCCATACCGCTCCTTGCGCTTTTGCTCAGTGGCTGGTTTGCAGTCCCCGCCCATGCCGATGAAGCCCAAGACTGGCTGACGCGTCTTGGGCGGGCGGAGCAGCAGCAAAGCTTTCAGGGCACCTTCATCTACGAGCGTAACGGTAGTTTTTCTACCCATGACATCTGGCATCGTGTCCAGAATGGTCAGGTCCGTGAGCGGCTTTTGCAGCTCGATGGTTCTGCCCAGGAAGTCCTGCGCGTCGATGGCCGTACCCAATGCGTGAGCGGCACGCTGGTTGCCGGGCTTGGGGGCTCCCCCAATACCTCTGCGCGTACCCTTGATCCGCAAAAACTCAAAGCGTTCTACGATCTTGCCGTCATCGGCAAATCGCGCGTGGCCGGTCGGAATGCGGTGATCGTCTCCGTGACCCCCCGCGATCAATACCGTTATGGTTTTGAGCTGCATCTGGATCGTGAAACTGCGCTGCCATTGAAGTCATTGTTGCTTAACGACCAGGGCCAGTTGCTGGAGCGTTTCCAGTTCACCCAGCTCAATACATCGGTGCCTGACGATCGTGATTTGCAGTCCAGTGGCGAATGCACGCCGGTGGCGGTGACCAACGCCAAGGCCCCGGAGGTCGAGATCCCTCAGGATTGGCGCCTCGACTGGTTGCCACCAGGCTTTCAGCTGGTCAACAGCAGTGCCCATAAAGACTCCCACACCAAGGTAACCGTCAGCAGTCTGATGTATGACGATGGTCTGGCGCGTTTTTCGGTATTCCTGGAGCCGCTTAACGGTGCGACCGTAAACGAGACCCGCACCCAGTTGGGCCCGACAGTCGCCGTTTCACGGCGGTTGAATACCCTGGAAGGCGAGGTGATGGTGACCGTCGTCGGCGAGATCCCGATTGGCACCGCCGAGCGAATTGCGCTGTCACTACGCAGTGGCACCGTGCCCGCCAAGCCTTGAGTTGTTAATCCTATGTTCATCCTGATATTTCAATGTTGCGCAGGAGATAGTCGATGCCTGCCTCTGCCGAGAGCATGAAATGTCTGGATCATTTTTTTCACTTGCTAATATCCCCTATGTTTTTTATAGGTCAGGGCTTAACGGCCCTGGCCTTGTTTTGTTCGCGGAACAAAAATGTCGGTCGCAGTTTTTCGGCGTTTATTGAACCCTGTCGCTCAACCCTGCTCGTCGTAACGGGAGCTGTATGTCGATACCACGTTTGAAGTCTTACCTATCCATAGTCGCCACGGTGCTGGTGCTGGGTCAGGCGGTTACCGCGCAAGCGGCCGAGCTGCCTGACTTCACCCAACTGGTGGAGCAGGCGTCGCCTGCCGTGGTGAACATCAGTACTACGCAGAAGCTGCCGGATCGTAAGGTCTCCAACCAGCAGATGCCCGACCTGGAAGGCCTGCCGCCGATGCTGCGAGAGTTCTTCGAACGCGGCATGCCCCAGCCGCGCACGCCGCGTGGCGGTGGTGGCGGCCAGCGTGAGGCCCAGTCCCTGGGCTCGGGCTTCATCATCTCGCCTGACGGCTACATCCTCACCAACAACCACGTGATTGCCGACGCCGACGAGATCCTGGTGCGCCTGGCGGACCGCAGTGAGCTGAAAGCCAAGCTGGTGGGCACCGACCCACGTTCCGACGTGGCCCTGCTGAAAATCGAAGGCAAGGACCTGCCGGTGCTGAAACTGGGCAAATCCCAGGACCTGAAAGCCGGCCAATGGGTCGTCGCCATCGGTTCGCCGTTTGGTTTTGACCATACTGTGACCCAGGGTATCGTCAGCGCCATCGGTCGCAGCCTGCCGAACGAAAACTACGTGCCGTTCATCCAGACCGACGTGCCGATCAACCCGGGCAACTCCGGCGGTCCGTTGTTCAACCTGGCGGGTGAAGTCGTTGGCATCAACTCGCAGATCTACACCCGCTCCGGTGGTTTCATGGGCGTTTCATTCGCGATTCCGATCGACGTGGCCATGGACGTTTCGAACCAGCTGAAAACCGGTGGCAAAGTCAGCCGCGGCTGGCTGGGGGTGGTGATCCAGGAAGTGAACAAGGACCTGGCTGAATCCTTCGGTCTCGACAAGCCGGCCGGTGCCCTGGTCGCGCAGATACAGGACGATGGCCCTGCTGCCAAAGGTGGCCTGCAAGTCGGTGACGTGATCTTGAGCATGAACGGCCAGCCGATCGTCATGTCTGCGGACTTGCCACACCTGGTGGGCGCGCTCAAGGCCGGCAGCAAGGCCAAGCTGGAAGTGATTCGTGACGGCAAGCGCCAGAACGTCGAACTGACCGTCGGTGCGATCCCGGAAGAAGGCGCGGCGCTGGATGCGCTGGGCAACAGCAAGCCAGGTGCCGAGCGCAGCAGCAATCGCCTGGGCATTGCCGTCGTCGAGTTGACCGACGAACAGAAAAAGAGCTTCGACCTCAAGAGCGGTGTAGTGATCAAGGAAGTCCAGGACGGTCCTGCCTCCCTGATCGGCCTGCAACCAGGTGATGTCATCACCCACCTGAACAACCAGGCTATCAACTCCACCAAAGAGTTCACCGACATCGCCAAGGCGCTGCCGAAGAACCGTTCGGTGTCGATGCGCGTCCTGCGTCAGGGGCGTGCCAGCTTCATTACCTTCAAACTGGCCGAGTAATCCGCTAGTCCAATAAAAAGCCCCGCTCTCGATGTTCGAGAGCGGGGCTTTTTTGTGGCTGAAAGGTTTAGCCCATCATGTCTTTGACCATGCGTTCCTGGTCGATCAGTTCACGCTGGCGTGCGTCGATACGTGACGAAAGCGGGAAGTTGCTGCCGGCGCGACGCTTGGCGAAATCCAATTGCTGGATGGCCTGCTTGAAATCTCCCACCAGCGCGAAGTACTCGGCCCGGGCCTGATGCAGGCCGATGATATTGCCCGACAAACCACGGGTTTCCGCAACCTGGTACCAGACGTCCGGATCGTCCGGGCGAGACTTCAACAATCCTTCCAGGGCTTTTTCCGCGTCAGCGTTGCGGTTCTGCTTGAGCAGCAGATCCACACGAACCTGGTTCAGCGGATAGTTGCCTGGATATTGCGTCAACATTCGGTCCGTACGCTGCTGGGCATCCGGCAGGCGATTGTTGGTCATGTCCAGCTCGATCTGCGCCAGGTTGTAGGTGATGTCGTTGGGCGCCTTGGCCAGCAGCGGCTTGAGGTTTTCCCGGGCCAGGTTGAACTGGGCACCCTTGATCTGAGCGATGGCGAGGCCATAACGCGCGATATCGTTCTTCGGATTTTCATCCAGCTGGGCCTGGAAACGTTTGGCGGCCAGCCCCGGGGTGTCTTCGTAATACAGTTGCACTCGAGCACGGATCAGTTGATAGCGCAGGCTGTCCTCAATGCCACCCAGCTTGGCTTGCTCCGCACGGTTGCGGGTGTCGGCGATCCGCGATTCGGTTACCGGGTGAGTCAGCAGGAATTCAGGCGGCTTGGCATCGAAACGGTACTGGCGCATCAAGCGCTCGAACATGGTTGGCATGGACCGTGGGTCGTAGCCGGCTTTCTCCAGGTTGAGAATGCCGATGCGGTCAGCCTCTTGCTCGTTTTGCCGGGAAAAGCGCCGTTGCTCCTGGATCGCGGCGGCCTGGCTGCCGGCGATCGCGGCAATGCCCGCATCGCCTGCGCCAGCGGCGGCAGCGATGATGCCGCCGAGCAGCGCAGCCATCATCGGGATCTGCATGCGCTGCTGTGCTTCCACGCCTCGTGCGAAGTGACGCTGGGACAAGTGAGCCAGTTCATGGGCCAGTACCGAGGCATATTCGCCTTCGGTCTGGGCGTTGAGGAACAGGCCGCCGTTGACCCCGACGATACCGCCCGGTGCGGCAAAGGCGTTCAACTGCGGGCTGTTGATCAGAATGAATTCCAGGCGCCGGTCATTGACCTGGCTGGTTTCCACCAGCTTATAAACGCTGGATTCGACGTAATCCTTGAGCTGCGGGTCGTTGAGTTGCGAGACCTGGCCACGCAGGTAGGCCAGCCATGCCCGACCCAGATCGTATTCCTGTTTTGGCGAGACAATGGCAGAACTGGCGTCGCCAAGTGACGGCAGGTCGTCGGCGAAGCCTGGAGAGGCAAGCAGGCAAGCCAGCGTCAGCAGGGTAGGGCGCAAAAAAGTCATGCACAAAGCCTTTCGACAAAGAGCTTACTGTAGCCGGACACTGAGCTTCGGACCAGATATTCTAAGCGCCCTCGACGCCCACCCGGAGTTAGACCATGACCGACGCTGTAGCCTTCGATGCCGAACTGGATGCCAGTGGCCTTAACTGCCCGCTGCCCTTGCTCAAGGCCAAGCTGGAGCTCAATCGGCTGGCCAGCGGCGCGGTGCTCAAGGTGATCGCCACGGACGCTGGCTCCCAGCGGGACTTTCGTACGTTTGCCAAGCTGGCCGGCCACACCCTGCTGCATGAAGAAGACGAAGCGGGCGTCTATCGTTACTGGTTGCGCAAGGCCTGAATCGCTTGAATATGCTGTCCTTATCGCCTGAGGTTTATTGATGTTCAAAGTGTTACGTGACTGGATTCAGCGCTACTTCTCCGACGAAGAAGCCGTGGTGCTGGCCGTCCTGCTGTTTCTTGCCTTTACGGCCGTGCTCACTTTGGGCGGCATGCTGGCGCCGGTACTGGCGGGGATGGTGCTGGCGTACCTGATGCAAGGCCTGGTCTCCATCCTGGAGCGTCTGCGCTTACCGGGTGGGGCAGCGGTGGGTCTAGTGTTTGCCTTGTTCATGGGGCTGTTGCTGGTATTTATCGTGATCGTGGTGCCTTTGCTGTGGCACCAGTTGATCACCTTGTTCAACGAGCTACCGGGCATGCTCGCCAAGTGGCAGTCATTGCTGCTGCTGTTGCCTGAGCGCTATCCGCACCTTGTGTCGGACGAGCAGGTCCTGCAGGCCATTGAGGTGGCTCGCGGCGAAATCGGAAAGTTCGGACAATGGGCGCTGACCTTTTCCCTTTCGAGCTTGCCGCTGCTGGTCAACATCATGATCTACCTGGTACTGGTGCCGATCCTGGTGTTTTTCTTCCTCAAGGACCGCGAGATGATCGGTCGCTGGGTGCGTGGCTATCTGCCCCGTGAGCGTGCGCTGATTACCCGGGTCGCCGAGGAAATGAACCGGCAGATTGCCAACTACATCCGCGGCAAGGTTATCGAGATTTTTATCTGCGGTGGCGTCACTTACATCGGTTTTGTCGCGCTGGGGCTTAACTACGCTGCCCTGTTGGCGCTGCTGGTGGGTGTTTCAGTGGTGGTGCCATACGTTGGCGCGGTGGTGGTGACGGTGCCGGTGATGTTGATCGCGCTGTTCCAGTGGGGCTGGAGTGATCAATTCATCTACCTGATGGCGGTGTACGGCATCATCCAGGTGCTGGACGGCAACGTGCTGGTGCCGCTGCTGTTCTCCGAGGCGGTGAACCTGCATCCGGTGGCGATCATCTGTGCGGTGTTGTTGTTTGGCGGGTTGTGGGGCTTCTGGGGGGTGTTCTTTGCGATTCCCCTGGCGACGCTGTTCAAGGCGGTGCTGGATGCCTGGCCTCGGCAGGAGCCGGTGGTGGCGCCGTTACTCTGATATTTGTGGTGCCGGTGCAGGCCTCATCGCGGGCAAGCCCGGCTCCCACATTGACTGAGTTGTCCTGTCGAACAATGATCACAGGTGGGAGCTGGCTTGGCTGCGATAGCTATTTCAAAGCCAGCAGGTGAATCAAGCCTGGTTCAGCGCTTGCGCCGCTTCAAGCACTGCATCCACATGGCCCGGCACTTTCACACCGCGCCATTCCTGGCGCAGTACGCCATTCTTGTCGATCAGGAAGGTGCTGCGATCAACACCCAGGTATTCCTTGCCATACAGCTTCTTCAGCTTGATCACATCAAACAGCTGGCAAACCGCTTCGTCCTTGTCGCTGATCAGCTCAAAGGGGAATTCCTGCTTGGCCTTGAAATTCTCGTGGGACTTCACGCTGTCCCGGGACACGCCAAACACCTCGGTGTTGGCCGCCTTGAACGCAGCATGCTGGTCACGGAAGCCCTGGCCTTCAGTGGTGCAGCCCGGGGTGCTGTCTTTCGGGTAGAAGTAGATCACCACTTGCTTGCCCTTGAGCCCGGCGAGGCTGAAGGTTTGCCCGCTGGTGGCCTGGGCTTCGAAGTCGGCTACCGGTTGGTCGATCACTACAGACATGAAGACTTCCTTACATAGGGTTCTGTGGGCGCCAAGGCTCGATCAGTGCGTCGAGGTTCAGGGCATCGGCGAAATCCAGGAACTGGTCGCGCAGCCAACTGATCTGCACGCCGGCCGGCAAGGTCACGGTAAAGGTGGCGTTGAGCATGGTGCCGCCGGTCTGCGGAGCCTGATAGGTGTCGCAGGTCAGGTTTTCCAGCTCGACGTTGTGGTCGATAAAGAACTGGCACAGCTCGTTGACGATGTCCGAGCGGTAGGCCGAACTGACATAGGCCACGTAGGGCAGGGCCTGCGGACGGTTTTCCAGGGCGGCGCTGCGCACCACGTTGACCGTGAAGTCATGCTTCTTCGCCAAACCCGGTAAACCGGTTTCAAGGCGGGCCAGGGCATCCCAGGTCCCGGAAATCTGCAGGACCAGCGCACTGCACTCGCCATGGCGGGTCAGGCGGGAGGTCACGACGGCGCAGCGGTTTTCATGGCTGGCGCGGCACAGGACGTTAGTCAGCTCCATGGGGTTGGCGCCGAGGGCACTGATGACAAGGAATTGTTCGCGGACTGTGGGGGTGGACATGCAGCCTTCCTAAAGCGATGAGCGGTCGATACGATGCAAGCGGTATCAATCAAAGGATGAAGGGTAGCGAAAACCATCGCCAAGGGCTAGGAGGTGGCGTTTTCATTACGTAATCAGCTTCATCAAACCCCGCTTTGGCAGAATGATGGCGCTGCCGCGAACTAAGTTGATCCAGAACGCATCCTCAGGCGGTACTTCGCTTGTACAAGCATCTTGGCGCCAGTACCATTACCGCTCTCTTTTTCCGGCAGGAGCGGTTGCATGATTGCGGGCAGTATGGTGGCACTGGTCACACCCATGGATGCACAAGGTAATCTCGACTGGGACAGCCTGGGCAAACTGGTGGACTTCCACCTGCAAGAGGGCACCAACGCCATCGTGGCGGTCGGCACCACAGGTGAGTCGGCCACACTGGATGTGGAAGAACACATCGAAGTGATCGAGTTCGTGGTCAAGCGCGTTGCAGGGCGCATTGCTGTCATCGCCGGCACGGGCGCCAATTCGACCCGCGAAGCGATCGAATTGACCAGCAACGCCAAGAAAGCCGGCGCCGATGCCTGCCTGCTGGTGACGCCGTACTACAACAAGCCGACCCAGGAAGGCCTGTACCTGCACTTTCGCGCCGTTGCCGAAGCGGTCGATATCCCGCAGATCCTCTACAACGTACCCGGTCGCACCGCCTGCGACATGAAGGCCGAGACCGTGATCCGCCTGTCCACCGTACCGAACATCATCGGTATCAAGGAAGCCACCGGTGACCTGCAGCGCGCCAAGGACATCCTGGCCGGCGTCAGCAGCGACTTCCTGGTGTATTCCGGTGACGACGCCACTGCCGTCGAACTGATCCTGCTGGGCGGTAAAGGCAACATCTCGGTGACTGCCAACGTCGCACCGCGCGCCATGAGCGAGCTGTGTGCCGCAGCCATTGCCGGTGATGCGGTCAAGGCCCGGGCGATCCACGAACAATTGGCACCGCTCAACAAAACCCTGTTTATCGAATCCAACCCTATCCCCGTGAAATGGGCGCTGCATGAGATGGGCCTGATGCCGGACGGTATCCGTCTGCCGCTCACCTGGCTCAGCGAAGCCTGTCACGAACCGCTGCGACAGGCCCTGCGCCAGTCCGGCGTCCTGGTTTAATTGAGGAAGCACTACGCATGAAGCGATTGGCCGGACTTTCCGCACTTGCCTTGATTATCTCCAGCACCAGTGGCTGCGGTTGGATCTGGGGCCCGGAAGGCTACTTCCGCGACCGCGGTAGCGATTACCTGGAAGCCCAACAAACCGCCCCGATGAAATTGCCGTCGGACGTCAATGTCGCCAAGCGCCTTGACCCGTTGCTGCCGATTCCGCGCAACGTGGCCGACGACACCGTCAAGGGTGAATACGAAGTGCCGCGTCCACAGCCGTTGTCGGCCGTGGCCGATGCCAGCGACTACAGCCTGCAGAAGAGCGGCGACACCCGTTGGGTCATGGCCCAGCGCCCACCTGCCGAAGTCTGGCCGGTGGCCGTGCAGTTCTTCCAGGACAACGGTTTCCGCCTTGACGAACAACGCCCGCAGACCGGTGAATTCACCACCGCGTGGCAGCACACCAGCGAACTGTCGGCATCCATGGCCAAGCGCCTGCAGGCCGGTGGTGTAGCCAATGACAGCGAAGCCCGCATCCGCGTGCGTATCGAGCCAGGCGTGCAACGCAACACCAGTGAAGTCTACGTAGTCAGCGCCGAGCGTCCTGCCGGCAGCACCGCCAACGTCGACTTCACCCCGCGCTCGGTCAACACCGGCGTGGACGCTGCCCTGGTCGACGAAATGCTCGCCAGCATGAGCCGTATTTCCGAGAAGGGCGGCTCCGTCTCCCTGCTCGCCGCCGGTAGCTTTGACACACCTAGCCGCGTCAGCCTCAGCGAAGACGGCAGCGGCAACGTGGTGCTCAACCTGGGTGAAGACCTGGACCGCGCCTGGTCGAGTGTCGGCCGCGCGCTGGAGCACGGCGAATGGCGCGTTGAAGACATCAACCGCAGCCTGGGCCTGTACTACATCAACCTGGCCGAAAAAGCCGAGAAGAAAGACGACGAGCCAGGTTTCTTCAGCAAGTTGTTCGGCAGCAAGCCGACCAAGGAAGAGATCGAGACCCGCGCCGAGCGTTACCAGGTTCGTTTGAGCAAGGTAGGCGAAAGCGTGCAAGTCACCGTCGAGAAAAACATCAACACCGTGGCGCCGGCAGAAGTGGCGCGCAAAGTGTTGGGCGTGATTCAGGACAACCTGGGCTGATCCGATGCGTTTTGCCGTTCTCGGCAGCGGTAGCCAAGGGAACGGCACGCTTGTAGCCCATGACGACACGTACGTCCTGGTGGATTGTGGTTTCTCCCTGCGGGAAACCGAGCGGCGCCTGCTGCGCCTGGGGGTTCACCCCGCGCAGCTGAGCGCGATTCTGGTGACCCACGAACATGCCGACCACGTGCATGGCGTGGGTTTGCTGTCTCGGCGCTACAATCTTCCGGTGTACCTGAGTCGCGGCACCTTGCGCGGGATGCGCAAACCGATTGAGCCCGCAGGTTTGCTGGCCGGTGGCGAACAATTGCAGATCGGTGCCTTGAGCATCGATGTGATTGAAGTGGCCCACGATGCCCAGGAACCGACGCAATACGTATTCAGTGACGGTGAACGGCGTTTTGGCCTGCTCACTGACCTGGGTTCGTACTGCGCCAAGGTGCTGGACGGTTACCGGGACCTCGACGCATTGATGATCGAGTCCAACCACTGCCGTGACCTGCTTGCGCGTGGCCACTACCCGGCCTTTCTCAAGCAGCGGGTCGGCGGGCAGTTTGGACATTTGAACAACCACCAGGCGGCGTACCTGGTGTATGAGTTGGGCTGGCAAGACCTGCAACACCTGGTCCTGGCCCACCTGAGCAGCAAGAACAACCTGCCGCAGCTGGCCCGGCAATGTTTTGTCGACACCCTTGGGTGCGACCCGGACTGGCTGCAACTGGCCGATCAAGATTCAGGGCTCGACTGGCGACACATCGCCTAGCCCACCTACTTAGCAAGCGGAGCCCATCATGGAAAAACGTGAAGAACTCTACCGCGGCAAAGCCAAATCGGTTTACAAGACCGACGACGCCAACCGCTTGATCCTGCTGTTTCGTAACGACACCTCGGCGTTCGACGGCAAGCGCATCGAACAGCTCGACCGCAAAGGCATGGTGAACAACAAGTTCAACGCCTTCATCATGCAGAAACTCGAAGCGGCCGGCATTCCGACCCAATTCGACAAACTGCTGGGCGACAACGAATGCCTGGTGAAAAAACTCGACATGATCCCGGTCGAGTGCGTCGTGCGTAACTATGCGGCCGGCAGCCTGGTGAAGCGTTTGGGCGTGGAGGAGGGCCTCAAGCTCAACCCCTACACCTTCGAGCTGTTCCTGAAAGACGACGCCAAGGGTGACCCGTTCATCAACGAATCCCACGTGGTGGCATTTGGTTGGGGCACCGCTGAGCAACTGGCTCGCATGAAGGAGCTGTCGCTGAAGGTCAACGACGTCCTGAGCAAACTGTTCGACGACGCCGGCCTGCTGCTGGTGGACTTCAAACTGGAATTCGGCGTGTTCCACGACGGCTCCATCGTCCTGGGCGACGAATTCAGCCCGGACGGCTGCCGCCTGTGGGACAAAGACACTCGCAAGAAGATGGACAAAGACCGCTTCCGCCAGGGCCTCGGTGACGTTATCGAAGCCTACGAAGAAGTCGCCAACCGTCTCGGCGTACCGCTGTAATCGACGCAAGCATCTGATAGCACGGAAAAAAATCGCTTTTGCGCTTTGCTTCCAGGAAACAGGCTGTTATGATGCGCGCCGTTGGAGAGATGCCAGAGTGGCCGAATGGGACGGATTCGAAATCCGTTGTACCTTCACCGGTACCTAGGGTTCGAATCCCTATCTCTCCGCCATTATTGAAAAATGAAAAACCCCCGATAACTTCAATGTTGTCGGGGGTTTTTTGCTTTCAGTCAGAAACTGCATAATGAATTCTGCTACGGTCTTCGTTAATTGGCGCTTCGGACATCGGTCATGAATTTTAAAAAAGTACTGGCGCATTTGCAGGCTGAAGTTCCCGAGCTATTGGCTGTGTATGTGTTCGGTAGCCAAGTGACGGGTGAGGCAGGTAGTGAGAGTGATCTGGATGTTGCGGTCCTTTCTGCGGGAGTGGTCGAGCCTTTATTGCTATGGCAGCTTTCTGGGGAGTTGGCGGATATCGTTGGAGTTCCCGTCGACTTGCTTGATTTGCGCGCAGCCTCAACGGTAATGCAATACCAAGTATTGACCACTGGGCGTCGGCTCTGGTCCGGGAACGTCCAGGCGGGTCTATTCGAGAGCTACGTCCTGAGCGAAAAAACCGCGCTGGACACGGCAAGGGCTGAGTTGTTGGCGGATATCCAGAAGGAAGGGAAAGTTTATGGTCGATGATGTTCTCATCAATAAAGCAGCCAGCATTGAGCGGTGCGTTGCTCGCGCCCGTCAGGAATACGATAAAGATCCCACCAGCTTCGCCACAGATTTCACGCGCCAGGATGCGGCGATTTTTAATATTCAGCGTGCCTGTGAGGCAGCGCTGGACATGGGCCAACACTTGATTCGTCGTGAGCGCCTGGGTGTTCCACAAGGAGCTCGTGACGTGTTTGAGTTGTTATGTCAGGGCGGTTGGGTCAATCCTGCGTTGCTGACCAACCTGAAGAACATGGTCGGGTTCCGTAACATTGCTGTTCACGAGTACCAGACGCTTCAATTGCCGATTACTGTAGCGATCATTACAAAACACCTGGATGAGTTTCTAGCATTTAGTTCGCATATTTTGACCAAGGATGCGGGGTTGGAAAATAAACAAGTCTAATCTGTAAATTTTCCATCCCTCTGAATAAGTTTTCCTGCTGCGGTGTTCACCACACAGACCACTCAGGAAACGCCCATGAACAATCCCGCCGACCGCTACGACCGCCTGACCCGCACCTTCCACTGGCTGACCGCCGCCCTGGTGATCTTCATGTTCGCCAGCGCCCACGTCTGGGAAAACCTGGAAAAAGGCACGCCACTGCGCAAGGGCCTGCAATCGGTCCATATCTCCCTGGGCATCGCCATGGCGGTGCTGATCGCTGCACGTATCCTCTGGCGTGTGTTCGGCGGCAATCACCCAAAGGCCGACAATCACCCTGCGCTTAACGTGGCCGCCAAAATCGCCCACGGCTGTCTATACCTGTTGTTACTGACGCAGGTGACCCTGGGCTTCCTGTTCCGCTGGGCCCAGGGCGAGCCCTTCAACTTTTTCGGACTGTTCCCGGTGCCAGCGCCTTTTGTGATCGATCACGAATTGCGAGGCACCCTGGGTGGCCTGCACAACAATGTCGCCTGGGCGATCATCGTACTCGCCGGGCTGCATGCCTGCGCCGCGCTGTGGCATCACTACATCCAGCGCGACAGCACGTTGCGCCGCATGCTGCCGGCCCCTCGTGGCGATCTTCCCTACTGAGTTTGCTGCTGTACTTTCCCTATCGTTACGGAGCATGAATGCCATGAAGAATCGTCCCGAGCACGCCGTTGGTTACCGCACCGCTTTGTTCTTTGGCGCCTGTATGGCCGCCGCGCTATTGGCCGGCCAGGCCCATGCCTCCGGTGACGAATCGGCGCCGCCCAAGCCCAACTGCCCCAAAGGCCAGGTCTGGGATACCAAGACCGGCAAGTGCGTGCTGCAAACCAGCAAGGCCACGTCGGACGCCGACCGCACCGACTACGCCTATCGCCTGGCCAAGGACGGGCGTTATGAAGAAGCCTTGTCACTGCTCGACACCCTGCACAACCCGAACACCGCCAAGGCCCTGAACTACCGCGGCTACGCCACCCGCAAACTGGGGCGCACCGATGAAGGCATCAGCTACTACCTGAAGTCCGTGGCACTGGACCCCAACTATGCACAAGTCCGTGAGTACCTGGGGGAAGCCTACGTCATCAAGGGCCGTGTGGACCTGGCCCAGGAGCAACTGGTGAAGATCAAGGCGTTGTGCAGCACCACCTGCGAAGAGTACGAAGACCTGGCTGAAGCCATCGCCGCCGCGCCTCAGGCTTGAACCTGTGAGCGAACAGTCGGGAGATTGCCATCACCACAGACGCTGAGTTGCGCCGAGAGTTGAGCCAGCTGTTGCCACGTTTATGGCGATACGGGCTGGTGCTGTCGCGACAAAAGCATGTGGCTGATGACCTGGTGCAAGCCACCTGCGTGCGGGCGTTGGAGCGTGCAGGCCAGTTCGTGGCTGGCACGCGGCTGGACCGCTGGTTGCTGACGATCATGCATTCGATCTGGCTTAACGAATTGCGCGCCCAGCGAGTACGGCAAGGGCAGGGGTTTGTCGACGCCGAGCAGGCGTTGTCGTTCGACGGTGAAGCCCTGGCTCAGGACCAGGTCCTTGCCGCACAGGTGATCAAGCGCGTCAATGCATTGCCCGAAGCGCAGCGGGAGACTGTTTTTCTGGCCTACGTCGAAGGCCTCTCATACAAGGAAATTGCCGAAGTCCTGCATATTCCCGTAGGAACGGTGATGAGCCGGTTGGCCGCTGCACGCATGAAGCTGGCTGAAACTGCGCACTCAAGCGGCTTGTTGGATAAATCGAGCGGAGAACGACGATGACTCAAAATACACCACCGTCGGATGAACTGCTGGTGGCTTACCTGGACGGTGAGTTAGACCCTCAGCAGCGTCAGGTTATCGATAACCTGCTGGGGATCGATCCTGCCGTGACGGCCCGCTTGGAGCTGCTCAAGCGCGGCCACTTGCCGTTCAAATCAGCCTTCGATTCGGTTCTCGATCAAGCCCCTACAGAGCGTTTGCAGGTGATGCTCGATGCCTTGCCGCCGGCACAAACACCCACCCTGAGTCGACGCAAATTTCTCGCGGTAGCAGCAAGCTTTGCGGTGGCCGGTGTGGTCGCTGATCGATTGTTCATTACCTGGCCCCGGCCTGAGCCCGGTTCGGGCTGGCGTGCCTCGGTGGCCGAATACATGGCGCTGTATACGCCCCAGACCCTGGAAAACCTCAGCGCCGATCCCGACTCCCATATCGCCCAGCTGAGTTCGGTCGGGACCCAGCTCGGCCTGCCGTTGAACCCGGATGCAGTACACCTGCCTGGCGCCGAATTTCGCCGCGCACAAATCCTCGATTATGACGGCGTACTGATCGGCCAACTGACCTACCTCGACGCGCGCCACGGCCCGCTGGCGCTGTGCATTACGGCGGCGAAAAAAGGTGTGGTGGCCATGGCCACCGAACAGCGCCGGGGCATGAACGTGGTGTTTTGGTCCAGCCCGTCCCATGCGTTCATGTTGATTGGCAGAAACCCGTTCGAGGATTTGCAGATCATGGCGCGCAGTGCCGAGAAGGCTTTGTCGGCATAGCGTCAATGAGACGATGAGGGCGTCTGCAACGTCCGCCACCGAGCCGGCGTCGTCCCCTCCCAGGAACGAAACGCACGATAAAACGAGTTGGTATCTTCATAGCCCACCAGGCACGCGATCTCGTCTATCTCAATCGACGGCTCGGTGAGCAGATGCCGCACCACTTCCTGGCGGGTTTCCAGCATCAGTTGCCTGAAACTGGTGCCGGCCTCGGTAATGCGCCGTTGCAACGTGCGTTCGCTCATGCCCAGCTCCCGCGCTACCTCGACCATCTCGGGGCGGCCACTGGCCAGGAAGCGCTTGAGGGTGATCTTGACCTGATGGCTGATGCTGGCCGGTGTCGAGGCCTCCGCAAGCGCTGCCACCAGGCCCGGGTTCAGCATTTCGAGCATTTGCGGGTTGTACCCCGGAAAAGGTCGGTCCAGATCGGCGGCGTCCAGTATCAGCGCGTTGCGCCCGGCACCAAAACGCACGGAGCAACCGAAAAACTCGGCCAGTGCACGGCTGCCATCGTCCGGGCGAACCAGTTCGACCTGCAGGGGAGTGATCTGCGTCCGTGCTCCCCGTCGCCCCAATTCAACAAACGTCGCAAACGCCGCATCCACCAGCAGCGCAGGCGGTAATTCTGGCGTGTGCAACCAGTCGATGGTCACCGTACAGGCACGGCCATCCTCGCAAACCAGCAGGCGCTCGGGTGTGCACAATTGCTTGAAGCGGGCGAGGCGGTGCAGGCCATCGCGATAATCCCGGGCGATAAAAGCGGCAAAGCTGGAGGGTGGAAGCGCAGTGATATCCAGCCGCGTCACCAGTAATATCCCGACAGCCGGATCAGGATTAAGTGTGCGCACCGCCTCCCACAAGCGAAAGAATTCCAGCGTCGTCACCTGCCGCCGGTCTCGCCGCTCGCGGATATGCAGGGTCATGGGCAAGCGTGCCTGACGCAACACCACCGACGGCTCCAGCCCGACGCTCTGCAGCGCCAGCCAGAACACATCCGGTATGTTGAAACGGGGTTGGGTCACGTCAGGCATGCGGCACCTTTTTCAAAAGCGTGAGATTAATCCGAGGCCGACACGCTGAGGTCATGCCACTTTTTATCCGACTCGGCCAAGTCTGCTGCTGCCCGGGCGGCGTATTGCACGGCATCGCTGCCGATCAGCAAGCGTAGCGGGGCGTCTTTGTTCAGTGCCAGCTCCAGCACGATTTCGGCAACCCGGTCCGGACCCGTCGGCAGGATGCCGGGGGAGTTGAGCAATTCAACCAGGGCGCCGACCGTTTGTTGGTAGGGCTCACTGATGGCCGGAATCGTCATGGAACTGCCCGACCAGTCCGTGCGCATGCCGCCCGGCTCCAGCACGGTCACCTGGATGCCCAGTGGCGTGACTTCCTGTGCCAGTACTGTGGAAAATCCACCGACTGCCCATTTCGCACTCTGATACGCGGCCAGGCCGGCCATGCCGATGCGGCCACCCAACGACGATACCTGGAAGATATGCCCACGGCCCTGGGCGCGCAGCACCGGCA
Source organism: Pseudomonas sp. Colony2 (assembly GCF_019382755.1). Lineage (NCBI taxonomy): Bacteria > Pseudomonadati > Pseudomonadota > Gammaproteobacteria > Pseudomonadales > Pseudomonadaceae > Pseudomonas > Pseudomonas sp. Colony2. The sequence goes on from NZ_CP080030.1 coordinate 1,578,009, forward strand.
CCACCGCCTTGCTCACGTGCACCACACCATAGAAGTTGGTGTTGATCTGCGCGGAAAAATCCTCCAGCGTCACATCCTCCACCGACGCCAGGTCACCGTAGCCGGCGTTATTGACCACCACATCCAGGCGACCAAAATGTTTCACCGCGGCATCCACCGCTTCCAGCACCTGCTGGTTATTGGTCACGTCCAGCGCGACCGGATAAATCGCCTCGCCGTATTCGGCCACCAGGTCATCCAACTGCTTGGGATTGCGCGCGGTGGCAACCACACGATCACCGGCGCGCAGGGCGGCTACGGTAATCGAGCGGCCGAGGCCGCGGGAACTGCCGGTGATAAACCATATCCTGGACATTCGAACACCTCTTCGTTTGAGACTGCGGGAGTAACCTGTGAACGAATGATGGTGGACGGGC
>NZ_CP080030.1:1583443-1590693 GCF_019382755.1 Pseudomonas sp. Colony2
TAAAGTCCCGCCCCGACTGGCCGAAACTCTGTCATACGATGTCGTATGCCCATAATGAGAACAATCGCCATGTCGCTCCGCAGCCTGTCCATCGCCCGCCGTGCGGGTCTCGGTTTTGCCTTGATTGCCTTGCTCGTGGCGCTGTTGGGGTTCTTTGCGCTCTCGAACATGGCAAGCATCCGCGAAAGCGCCGTGCAGGTTGAAAGTGGCCTGGTGCCGAAAATGCGCCTGGTCTCGGATATCCGCGAAATCATGCTGCGCATCCGCACTATTTCCCTGCGCATGGCCCTTGATCCCAATCCCGCGAGCCTCTCGCAATACCGCAGCCAGATGGACACCCGCAGCCAGGATCTGGCAAAGAAACTGGCCGACCTGAGTGCGGTGCTTGATACACCTGAGGTACGCAATCTCTACGACCAGTTTCAGGTCTCCCTGCGGCAATACCAGCAAGGCCTCACACAGTCGTTCATCCTTGCCGACAAGCAGCAGACCGCCGAGCTGAACAAGTTGCTGCTGGTGGACATGAAGACCGTGGTCGACGGTTCCGGCAATCAGCTCAATGCCCTGGCCGACTATTACAACGCCCAGATAAACCTGCAGGGCCAGACGGCCGAGTTGCAGTACAGCCGCTCGCGCACGATGGTCTTCGGCTTCGTGCTGCTGGCGGCGTTGAGCACCGTGGCCTTGGCCTGGTTGCTGACGCGTAGCATTGTCGGCCCGCTCAGCCACGCGGTGCGTGCCGCAGAAAACGTCGCCCAAGGCGACCTGACGCAAACCGTTGAAGTGACCGGCGATGACGAAGTGACGCGCCTGCTGGTGGCGTTGCAGACCATGCAAGGCAGCCTGCGCAGTACCTTGCAGCTGATTCGCCAGTCGGCCGGGCAGATGGCCGCGTCGGCCACCGACCTCAACGGCATCACCGACCAGAGCAGCCGCAGCCTGCAAAAGCAGACCGCTGAAATCGAGCAAGCCGCCACCGCGGTCAACGAGATGACCTCGGCCGCCGATGAGGTGGCACGTAATGCAGTCTCCACTTCCGAATCCACCCGGCTCTCTAATGAAACGGCCCGCGATGGCCAGCAGCGCGTCGGCGAGACGGTCAGCGCGATTCAGGCGTTGAGTACCAACATCGGTGAAACCTCGAGCCTGGTGCAAAACCTCGCCGATCAATCGCGGGACATCGGCAAGGTGCTCGATGTGATTCGCTCCATCGCCGAGCAGACCAACCTGTTGGCCCTGAACGCCGCCATCGAGGCGGCGCGTGCCGGTGAGTCCGGGCGTGGCTTTGCCGTGGTGGCCGACGAAGTGCGTGCGCTGGCCCATCGCACCCAGCAATCGACCCTGGAAATCGACCAGATGGTCACCGCGATGCGCAGTGGCTCCAGCGAGGCACTGACCTCAATGCAATCGAGCACCCAGCGGGCCAGCGAAACCTTGATCCTGGCCGAAGGCGCCGGTGGAGCCTTGAGCCAGATCACCGACTCCATCGACCAGATTCACCAGCGCAACCTGGTCATCGCCAGCGCCGCCGAGGAGCAGGCGCAAGTGGCCAAGGAAGTGGATCGCAACATCGTCAACATTCGTGACCTGTCCGCGCAATCATCTTCGGGAGCAGGGCAGATCAACGGGTCGAGCCAAGAGCTGGCGCGCTTGGCCGTGTCGCTCAATGAGGCGGTGGCGCGGTTTCAGCTGTAACGGGGTCTACTCGTGCCACGGATGGCACCAGTTCCAGGATACGGTCACGGCCACCTTCGGCCACGAGGTACGTTCCCTTCGTCGTACGCACAATCGACTGTGGCGCCTTCAGGAAAGACAGGATCGTCTGCTGGCGCCCGTGCTTGTCGATCAGCAACAAACGCGCACGGTGGGTTGAATCCTCGTTGATCCATAACCCGCGTTCATCGCACATCAGGAAGGTGGGTTTGTTCAATTGGCTCAGTACCACTGGATCGCTACCGTCCTCGGTTAATTCGCGGACCACACCCTTCTTCTTTTCCGTGTAGAGCATGCGCCCATCGGTACAGCGAACGATCGACTCGCCTTCGCTGAGTTGGTCACGCACGACGCTCAAGGTCTTGTCGCTCCAGCGATAGCGCAGTATGCGGGCAGCTACCTTGCGGTCTTCGATGGCGTAAAGGAACTCGCCGTCGTCCCACAGCCCTTGCACGCTGTCGCCCTTGAACAGCTCGGTAACGACGCCGTCCTTGAGGAAACTGACCGGCGCGCCGTCCACTTCCTGGCTGAATACCCAACCGCCTTGAGTGGCGACCATCCCATCCGGTTTGGATAAATTTCCTACCACCTGTTCGCGTTTTCCGTCGGGCAAGATGCGCACGATACTGCCAAGGCTGTTGCTCAATTCCTGGCTGACCATCAGCGAACCGTCAAGCATTGGCATCAGCGACGCAGCCTTTTCCACATTGCGGTGGATCACTTGCACACTCCAGTTATTGGCAGCGCTGACCGGATAGAAACTTTGCCAGGCGAAGAAGCCCAGGGTGGCAAGGCAGAGCAACCCCAGTAGCCACAGACCCAGAAGAAGCGCGCGATAGAGAGGCGCTGGGTTGGAAGTCCTTTTTATTGTGTTATCCATTGAGTGCGCTGCCGGTAGGTAGTCGTGAATAGAAAAGATCTGAATATAAATTAATTGTCGTGGTCACCTGCAAGAGGGCTGCATATCGTGCCCCACCTGAAACGTCTCTGGGAATCACCTGATCCCTCTGGCAAGCCACTGGCGGTATAGCTTACGGGCGACTTCCATTCGCGCGATAAGGATAACCAGCCAGATCATCCCGCCCATCGAGAGCAAGGCGAACCACAGCAGGAGCCCGCGCTGTTCGCTCAAACCGTCGCGCACGTATTTACTGTAGTTTTTATCGATAAAAAATGAGCAGATGACGTCGAGCTTTTCTTCTGGCAGACCGGGAAGGATGAAGGCTTGCAGAGACCCTGATGACCGACATTGCTCAACAGTGAGCCTTGCGTCGGACCATATCCCGAACTTCACGTTTTCTTCGGAGAGGTAGAATGATGGCGACTCCGGAGAGTTTTTCAGTGACACCATCAAATACCCGGATTCAATCAAAGGTGGAGTGATCGCTACGCCTGCCAGCAGCACGATGGCCAACAAGAAACAGCAATTGGTCCTCCACTGCGCGAACCTTCTGGTGATGAAGCTCAAGGCAGTGAAGTCGCTCCAGTCAATGTAGCGCTTCACTCGACCGAAATCGCGTGGGGTGAATCCATTGTTGTACATCCACTCTTCAGCCGAGTCTGCATCCTGCAAGGTGTTTGCAGGAATGTTGAACTCATAGCGGTAGTACTCCAGCTCACGGAGGTCCTTGCGCATGCGTTCGAAACGTTCGGTTTCGAAGTGCGGCTGCCCACCAAAAAAACGCCAAATCCAGTCGCGCAGAAACAACAGAGAGCCGGAGCGTCGGTAGATGAAACAAAGCAGCCACACAACGGCGAGTAGAGTAACGATGCCGCTGAATGCAGGGAAATTTTCAACATACCAAGTCAGCGGTGTGCTTTTGGAGATTGGGGCGGTCATGGCTTAATCCTTAGTCATAACGAGTCGAACGCGCGATTCTAGGCAAACTGGGCAGAGGTGTCTTTGCTTCAGGAAAAACAGGAAGAAGCTGACTTGCACGTAGGAAGCCGGACAGCATCAAGAGGTCATTGAACTGAAACGCTTATACGGTGTGCAGATTCACGTAGACCTGCTGATCAAGGGTTTTGACGGTGCCAGCGAGCGTGTGAAGCTTGATGCCAGTTTTGCGACAATTGACGCCCTAATACCCGAGACCTATGATCAAGCCCAGCTCACTGAGCTGTTAGCAGAGGCAGGATTTTTGTATACGGCAGATACCGGAAAAACCCAGCCTGTAGCTGGGTTTTTTGCATCTGAGCGTTTTTCTCCCGCGACTACCCAACGGCCCACTCGATGATCATCAACTTCGACCTCAACGACCTCCAGGCCTTCCGCGCCGTCGTAGACAAGGGCAGTTTCCGTGCGGCGGCCGAAGCCATCCGTATCTCCCAGCCGGCCCTCAGCCGGCGTATCGAGAAGCTCGAATCCGCCCTCGACGTCAAACTCTTCGAGCGCACCACGCGCCGGGTCAGCCTGACCATGGTCGGCCGCGCGTTCCTGCCGCAAGTCGAGCGCATGCTCGATGACCTGGACATCGCCCTGATGGGCATCAGCAACGTCGCCTCGACCCGCATGGGCAATGTCACCATCGCCTGTGTGCCCTCCACCGCGTACTACTTCATGCCCCACGTGATCTCCGAATTCCACAAACTCTATCCGAAGATTCGCCTGCGGGTCTTGGACGCCAGTGCGGGCGAGGTGTGTGCGGCAGTGGAAAGTGGCGAGGCGGATTTCGGCGTGAGTTTCAGCGGCAGCCTGGCAGACGGGGTGGAGTTCGAGCTGCTGTTGCAGGAGCGTTATGTACTGGCCTGTCGCCGGGAGCATCCGCTGGCGGACCGCGCCAGTGTGACGTGGGCCGAGGCGTACGAGCACGACTACATCACCGTGGACAAGACCTCAGGCAACCGCTTCCTGCTGGACCAGGCCCTGCGCGGCGTGCGGGTGAAGAAACCAAGCATCTGCGAAACTCATCACGTGACGACCATGATCGGGCTGGTGGAGGCGGGGCTTGGGGTGGCGATGGTGCCGTCGATTGCGATGCCGGGCGGCGAACATCCGATTCTGACGAGCGTGCCGCTGGTGGAGCCGGAGGTGGTGCGCAACGTGGGGTTGATCAAGCGCCGCGGGCGTACGTTGACGCCGGCGGCACTGGAACTGGAGCGGTTGACGCGGGAGATGCCGTTCCGGTCAGTGTGAGACCGAATCCAGGCCGGTGGATTGCACCACCGGTTGCGCCTGGGGCGAGGCGAGGAATTGCAGGAGCTTTTTCGCCTGCGCCGGGTGCTGCGCATTTACCGGAATGCCGGCGGCAAAACGGGTGACGGACTGCACGTCTTCAGGGATCTTTCCGACGTAGGTCACGCCTGGAATCGGCAGCAGTTCGGACACCTGTTGCAAGCCCACTTCGTAATCACCCTTGGCCACCTGTGAGGCCACCGGGATGCGTTCGATCATGGTGCCCTTGGACGGCATGCCGAGCTTCTTGAACAGTTCCTTTTCGACGTAGACGCCGCTGGCGCTGTCCGAGTACGCGACGGATTTGGCGTTGGTCAGCACCGTCTTCAGTTCGGCATCGGTGGCAATCGAGGGCTTGGCCGCGCCTTCCTTGACCACCAGGCCGATGCGCGAGTCCGCCAGTTCAACGCGGGACGCCTTGTCGACCTTGCCTTGCTTGATCAGCTCATCCAATGCGTAGCCGACCATGATCACCACGTCGGCGTGTTCGCCACGGGCCAGGCGGTTGGGAATCGCTTCCGGCGCCTTGCCCATCGACGGGCCGAGGATGGTGTCGAGGGTGTCGCCGCTCTGGGTGGCGTATTGCGCACCCAGCACCTTGTAGGCAGCGGTGAAGCCGCCGGAGGTCATGACTTTCAGCTCTTCGGCGTGGGCGACCATCGTCAGGGAACCGATCGCCAGTGCCGCCAGTGTTTTCAGCATGGGGTTCATCAGTGCGGCTCCTCAGGCAACTTGCAGACGGGCGCTGGCGCGGCGATACAGCGCGAACGTCGCGCACAGGGCGCACAGCGCGGCGAACATCAGCCAGTAGGCGGGCGATGCCTTGTCGCCTGTCTCATGGATAAACCAGGTGGAAATCGCCGGGGTAAAACCGCCGAAGATCGCGGTCGCCAGGCTATAGGCCAGGGAGAAGCCGGCCACACGCACTTCCACCGGCATGATTTCGGTCAGGGCCGGGATCATGGCGCCGTTGTACATGCCGTAGAGGAAGGAGAACCACAGCAGGGTTTCCAGCATGTGCGCGAAGCTTGGCGCATTGACCACGTAGGAAAGTGCCGGGTACGCGGTCAGCACGGTCAAAGCAGTCATGGCGATCAGCACCGGCTTGCGGCCAAAACGGTCACTGAGGGTGCCACCGATGGGCAGCCAGATGAAGTTCGACACGGCCACCAGCAGGGTCACCAGCAGGGCGTCGGCGGTGGTCAGGTTGAGTACGGTTTTGCCGAAGGTGGGTGCGTACACGGTGATCAGGTAGAAGGCCGTGGTGGTCATCGCCACCATCATCATGCCGCCGATCACGATGGTCCAGTTCTTCACCAGGGTGGCCAGCACTTCGCGCATGGTCGGGCGATGCTTGCGGTTGGCGAACTCTTCGGTTTCCTGCAGGTTGCGGCGCAGGACGAAGATGAACGGGATGATCACGCAGCCGATGGCGAACGGAATGCGCCAGCCCCAATCGGCAACCACGGCTGGTTCCATCCACTGGTTCAGGCCATAACCCAGGGCGGCCGCGACCACGATGGAGATCTGCTGGCTACCCGATTGCCAACTGGTATAGAAACCCTTGCGGCCCGGGGTGGCCATTTCGGCCAGGTACACCGACACGCCGCCCAGTTCGGCACCGGCCGAGAAACCTTGCAACAGCCGGCCCATCAGCACCAGCAGCGGTGCCCACAAACCAATGGTGTGATAGCCGGGCACCAGCACGATCAGCAGGGTGCCACTGGCCATGATCGCCAGGGTCACGATCAAGCCTTTGCGACGGCCCACATCATCGATGTACGCGCCGAGGATGATAGCCCCCAGCGGACGCATCAAAAAGCCCGCGCCGAACACGGCGAAGGTCATCATTAATGACGCAAATTCATTAGCGGCAGGGAAGAAGGCGGCGGCGATATAGGTGGCATAGAAACCGAACAGAAAGAAGTCGAACTGTTCGAGAAAGTTGCCGGAGGTGACGCGAAAGACCGCGCCGACTTTGGAGCGGGCAGAGTCAGGCCGTGAAGGGTTTTGCATTTTCTTGTGTCTCCAGCGTTCTTTTTAAAGTGCTTGTTTCGCTTAAGACCGCGGATAGTGGCTGACACATTTGGAAATGATAAGTGAGTTGTTTACATGTATTGATGCGTCGTGGTTATCAATTGCCGGATGCACACAAAACCGCTCCCTCATCTATGCTTGCCCAGTGTGTCCAATTCTTACGGATGGGAGGTGGGTATGAGCAACGAACAGAAGCAGCGCGAAGAGTTGGAGCAGGAGCGGGCGAGGAAGCTTCGCGAGGAAGAAAAGCCGCAGACCTGGAAGCATCCGGACGATGGCACCGAGCTGTCCGAGCGCGATCAGGAGCGCCCGCTCAGGCCTTGAG
>NZ_CP080030.1:1590819-1630112 GCF_019382755.1 Pseudomonas sp. Colony2
TGAATCGGCGTACACAACTCCACCAGCGTCCCATCCGGGCACCGCACATACGACACCACCTGCCCCCAAGGCTTGGTGCTCGGCGCAGCAAGTTCTGTCGCACCCTCGGCCAGCGCTCTGGCATGAGCCTTTGACACATCCTCGGTAACAAACCCCAACTCCATCCCCAGCGGTTGCTGTGAAGCATGCGCCTCCACATGCCCGCCCTTGAAGTTCATCTCGCCCAACTCATGCGCTGCAAAAGAGAGGGTGGTATCACCGGTATCCAACTCGCCATAGGTCCCCGATTCATGCAGGAAACGGCGACTGAAGCCGAAGGCTTTTTCGAAGAATTGCAGGGATGCAGCGACGTCCGGGACGTAGACGATGGTGTAGGCAAATTTCATGGTTCAGCGGTCCTTGCTGGAGAAAGGGCTCATTAGAGTCAGCGTCGTGCATACCGTCAACGGGAAACTATTTGACATATTTGATTTGTGATCACATATTGGGGCCATAAGAACGACAACACAGGTTTTGACTCATGACAGATGGCCCGCTTCTCCTTCCCACCTTGCGCCAGGTGTCCCGCGATACCTTGCAAGACCAGGTCTATCGCCAGATCCGCGAAGCCTTGATGAGTGGTCGTTTCCAGCCCGGCCAGAAACTCACCATCCGCGGCCTCGCCGAAGCCCTCGGCTCCAGCCCCATGCCAGTGCGCGAAGCCCTCCAGCGCCTCAGCGCCGAAAACGCCTTTGAAGTCACCGAAACCTCTCGTCTGCGGGTACGCATGATGACGGTCGAACGCCTGCGGGAAATCCGCGATGCGCGGGTCGCCCTGGAAGGTTTGCTGGCAGAAAAGGCCGTATTGCTCCTGGAAAAAGCCGATCTCGAAGAAATCTCCGACCTCTGCCAACAGATGCAACAGGCCGCCGACGAAGTCGACGTTTCCCGCTACCTGTGGACCAACTTCGCCTTTCACCGTCGGATCTATGCCGTCGCCCAGGCCGAATTGACCATGGCCGCCGTGGAAAACTTCTGGCTGCACATGGGCCCGTGTTTTGCCCTGGTCGCCCCCGATAAAGCTCACTTGCAACGCTCGATGGAGGCGCATACGCGCATCGTCGAAGCCCTGGCCGCCCGCGATGGCGCCGGTGCCCGCGCGGCCGTGACCGATGACATCATGCAGGCCGCCGATTCCCTGGCGCGCCTGCTCGTCAAGAACGACCGTTCGCGGTCGTCTGTTTCAGGAGGTAAACGTGCATGAGTGTCCTACAGCGGCTGCAGCCCTATCCTGGGTTACGTGTGTTGATTTCCGGCGGGGCTGCCGGCATCGGTGAAGTGTTGGCGGCGGCCTATCTGGAGGCGGGTGCCAAGGTGCATGTGTGTGATGTCAGCGAAGCGGCCCTGGCGGCGTTTCGCGACAAGTACCCGGGCACTGTCGCCACCCGTGCCGACGTGAGCGATGCCGCGCAGATCGAGGCGGTGTTCCAGGTGCAGCGCGAGCAATTCGGCGGGCTGGATGTGCTGGTCAACAACGCCGGGATTGCCGGGCCCACCGGCGGCATCGACGCCATCAGCGATGCCGAGTGGCAAGCCACGATCAATATCAACCTGACGGCGCAATACCGCTTTGCCCACCACGCGGTGCCGATGCTCAAGGAATCGTCCCACGGCCATCTGCTGCATATCGCCTCGGTCGCCGGGCGCCTCGGCTACGCCTGGCGCACGCCGTATGCGGCGACCAAATGGGCCATCGTCGGCCTGATGAAATCCCTGGCCTCGGAGCTGGGCGAAAGCGACATCCGCGTCAACGCCTTGCTGCCCGGCATCGTTGAAGGCCCGCGCATGGACGGCGTGATCCGCGCCCGTGCCGAACAGGTCGGTGTGCCGGAAGCCGAGATGCGCCAGGAATACCTGAACAAGATCTCCCTCAAGCGCATGGTCACCGCCGAAGACGTCGCGGCCATGGCCTTATTTCTCTGCTCGCCCGCCGCCCGCAATGTCACCGGCCAGGCGATCAGTGTCGACGGTAACGTCGAGTACCTGTAGGCCGCGTCAGCGTTAAGCCAGGGAAGAACACACAAGCCACACCCGGGATTTTTTTCATAAGAATAAAAGTCGGAGAATCGTCATGTCCAAAAATCGTCCTGTGATCATCACCTGCGCCGTCACCGGTGCCATCCATACGCCGTCGATGTCGCCGCACTTGCCGATCACCGCGCAGGAAATTGCCGACGCCGCCATCGGTGCCGCCGAAGCCGGCGCCGCCATTGTCCACCTGCATGCCCGTGATCCCATCGATGGCCGTCCCAGCCAGGACCCCGCGCTGTTCGCCGAATTCCTGCCGCACATCAAGGCCGCCAGCGACGTGGTGATCAATATCACCACCGGCGGCGCACCGACCATGGGCGTCGAAGAACGCCTGCAACCGGTGATGCAGTTCAAGCCGGAACTGGCCTCGCTGAACATGGGCTCGATGAACTTCGGCCTGTACGAAATGCTCAACCGCTTCACCGAGTTCAAGCATGACTGGGAGCGTCCGTACCTGGAAGAAAGCGACGACCGGATCTTTCGCAATACCTTCCGCGACATTACCCACATCCTCAATTCCTGCGCCGAGAACCGCACCCGTTTTGAAATCGAGTGCTACGACATCGGCCACCTGTACACCGCCGCCCATTTCCTGGAGCGCGGCCTGCTGAAACCACCGTTGTTTATCCAGTCGGTATTCGGTTTGCGCGGCGGCATCGGCGGGCACCCGGAAGACCTGGCCCATATGCGCCGCACCGCCGACCGCCTGTTTGGCGACGACTACGTGTGGTCGATCCTCGGCGCCGGCCGTGGGCAGATTCCGCTGGCCACCATGGGCCTGTCCATGGGCAGCAACGCCCGGGTCGGCCTGGAGGATTCGCTGTGGGATGGCCCGGGCAAACTGGCCGCGTCCAACGCCGACCAGGTACGGCGCATTCGCACAGTGATCGAAGCCCTCGGCCATCAGGTCGCCACGCCGGATGAAGCGCGGGAAATCCTCGGGCTCAAGGGGCGCGACCAGGTCAATTTCTAAGTGATAAACCGGGCGCGTCACGGCGCGGCCATGCCCATCCCGCACAACAACAAAAAAGGGGATAACACCATGCGTATCGAAGTGCTTGTGGACGTGAAGACCACCCTGGGCGAAGGCCCGGTGTGGGACGTCGAACAACAACGGTTGTACTGGATCGACAGCGCCGACGGCCGAATCCTGCGCTGCACCGAGGATGGCCGCGAACTGCGTGCCTGGGATGTTGGCCAGAAAATCGGCTCCATGGCCCTGCGCCATAGCGGCGAGCAAGCCATCGTCGCCCTGCAAAACGGTGTGCACCTCCTCGACCTCAGCAGCGGCGAACTGGCCCTGGTGATCGACCCGGAACCCGCACTGCCCAACAACCGCCTCAACGACGGCAAGGTCGACCGCCAGGGGCGCTTTGTCTTCGGCTCCATGGACACCCTCGAAGACAGCGCCAGCGCCAAACTCTACCGCCTCGACGCGGACCTGAGCCTGCACACCCTGGACGAAGGCATCATCGTGTCCAACGGCCCGTGCTGGAGCCCGTCGTGTGACACGTTCTACTTTTGCGACACCTGGTCCGGCGAGATCTGGGCCTATGACTACGACCCAGCCAGCGGCGCGGTGAGCAATCGACGCACCTTCGCCAAGGTCGATACCAGCGGCGGTGGCGCTGCCGACGGCTGCACCGTGGATGCCGAAGGCTGCCTGTGGCAGGCGCTGGTCTACGCCGGAAAACTGGTGCGCTACACACCCGACGGCGAGGTCGACCGGATCATCCAGATGCCGGTGAAAAAGGTCACCAGCCTGACCTTTGGCGGGCCGAACCTGGACACCCTGTTTGTCACCTCCATGGCCAAGCCACCGTTGCCACGTTTCCCGGCCGACGGTCAGCAGCGCGGGGCGCTTTTTGCGATCACCGGGCTGGGCGTGCAAGGAATAGCCGAGCGACGGTTCGCCAGCTAGCGCGTTTTTTTCAACAAGGCACTTTCCTTTCGCAACCTTGTGTCAGTGCGCGCCCTCGCGCGCCTGGAGAAACCCATGGCAACCTTGAAAAAAGCCTCGCTGCGCAGTATTCACCGGCACTCCTGGGTGTCGCTGCTGGTGTGCTGGATGATCTGGATCCTCAACGCCTACGACCGTGAGATCGTGCTGCGCCTGGGGCCGACCATCTCCAAGCATTTCGATTTGTCGGCCGACCAGTGGGGCACCATGGCCACGGTGATCATGCTCGCCCTGGCCCTGCTGGATATTCCCGGCTCGATGTGGAGTGACCGCTACGGCGGTGGCTGGAAACGTGCGCGGTTCCAGGTGCCGCTGGTGCTGGGCTACACGGCTATTTCGTTCCTCTCCGGGTTCAAGGCCCTGAGCGGCAACCTCGCGACCTTTATCGCGCTGCGGGTCGGCGTCAACCTCGGCGCAGGCTGGGGCGAGCCGGTGGGCGTGAGCAACACCGCCGAATGGTGGCCGGTGGAGCGTCGTGGTTTTGCCCTTGGCGCGCACCACACCGGTTACCCGATCGGCGCCATGCTCAGTGGCATCGTCGCCAGCTTTGTCATCAGCACCTTCGGTGAAGACAACTGGCGCTACGTGTTCTTCTTCGCGTTTGTGGTGGCGTTGCCGCTGATGATTTTCTGGGCGCGCTATTCCACCGCCGAACGCATCACCGCGCTGTACGTCGACATCGCCGCCAAGGGCATGACCCCGCCGGACAACGCACCGGCCAGCCAAGTGAAGGGCCACGCCTGGCGCACCTTTATCGCCACGTTGCGCAACCGCAATATCGCCCTGACGGCGGGTAATACGATGCTGACCCAAGTCGTGTACATGGGCGTCAACATCGTGCTGCCGGCCTACCTGTACAACATCGCCGGGCTGTCCCTGGCCGAGTCGGCGGGGATGAGCGTGGTGTTCACCTTGACCGGGATTCTCGGGCAACTGGTGTGGCCGTCGCTGTCGGACATCATTGGCCGGCGCGTCACCCTGATCATCTGCGGGGTGTGGATGGCGGCCAGTGTCGGTGCGTTCTACTTCGCCAACACCCTGACCCTGATCATCGTCGTGCAACTGCTGTTCGGCCTGGTGGCCAACGCAGTGTGGCCGATCTACTACGCGGTGGCCTGCGACTCGGCCGAGCCGTCGGCGACCTCCACCGCCAATGGCATCATCACCACCGCGATGTTTATCGGTGGCGGCTTGGCGCCGGTGCTGATGGGCAGCCTGATTGCCATGGGCGGCGGCTGGACCACCTTGCACGGCTACACGGTGTGCTTCTTCGTGATGGCCGGCTGTGCCCTGGGCGGGGCGCTGCTGCAACTGTTTTCCCATCGCCCGCCGGCGCTGGTTGCGCAACTCGAACCCTAGAACAACACCGATGCGTCCCCCAGCCGTTGCGCTGGCGGGGCGCCAAGAGGAATTGCCCGATGAAGACTGCCAACACCGCCCGTGAACCACGGGAGTTGAACAAACTGATGTTCGTCAAGCTGATGCCCTTGCTGATCATCGCCTACGTGCTGAGTTTCCTGGACCGCACCAACATCGCCTTGGCCAAGCACCATCTGGACGTTGACCTGGGAATTTCAGCAGCGGCCTATGGCCTGGGCGCCGGGCTGTTTTTCCTGACCTATGCGCTGTCGGAAATCCCCAGCAACCTGATCATGCACAAGGTCGGCGCGCGGTTCTGGATAGCCCGGATCATGGTGACCTGGGGCCTGATTTCGGCGGCCATGGCGTTCGTCCAGGGTGAGACCTCGTTCTATATCCTGCGCCTGCTGCTGGGCATTGCCGAAGCCGGCCTGTTTCCCGGGGTGATGCTGTACCTCACCTACTGGTTCAACCGCGAGCAACGGGCGCGGGCTACCGGGTATTTCCTGCTCGGCGTGTGTTTTGCCAACATCATCGGTGGCCCGGTGGGCGCGGCGTTGATGCGCATGGACGGGCTGCTCGGCTGGCACGGCTGGCAGTGGATGTTCCTGCTCGAAGGGCTGCCGGCAGTCGCGTTTGCCTGGGTGGTGTGGTGCAAGTTGCCGGACCGTCCGAGCAAGGCGCCATGGCTCTCGGCCGCAGAGGCGCGCGGGATTGAACAGCGCATCGCGATGGAGACCGAAGAGGGCGCAGGCGAGGGCGGGCATTCCCTGAAGAACTGGCTGACACCGCAGATCCTGCTGGCGATCTTTGTGTATTTTTGCCATCAGATCACCATCTACACCGTGATCTTTTTCCTGCCGAGCATCATCAGCAAATACGGTGAATTGAGCACCATGAGCGTCGGCTTGCTGACCTCATTGCCGTGGATTGCCGCAGCGGCCGGCGCTGTGTTGCTGCCGCGCTTTGCGACCACGCCCACCCGTGCCCGGCGGCTGTTGATTACCGGTTTGCTGACCATGGCGTTGGGGCTGGGGATTGCCTCGGTGTCGGGGCCGGTGTTCAGCCTGCTGGGCTTTTGTGTGTCGGCGGTGATGTTCTTTGTGGTGCAGTCGATCATCTTTCTCTACCCGGCCTCGCGCCTCAAGGGCGTGGCGCTGGCGGGCGGGCTGGGCTTCGTCAATGCCTGCGGATTGCTCGGCGGGTTTGTCGGGCCGTCGGTGATGGGCGCGATCGAGATGAGCACCGGCAATGCCACGAATGGCTTGAAGGTAATTGCCGTGGTGCTGGTGGTGGCCGCGTTGGCCGCCTTGCGTTTGCGTCAGGGGCAGGAGCAGGAGCCCGGTCACACCAGCAACGAGGTAGGAAACCCCGAAGCCAGCACCAGGTAAGCCACGACTGCCGCCAGGCACAAACCGACAAATACCCGTAACAGTGTCCTGGCGGTGGGATGAGCGATGAATTTGATGGCCCAGAGCAAAATCCCGGCAACCAGGACGCTCAAGGCAGAAATGACCAGCACGATGGTGTTCTCGCAAGCCTTGGAAGCTGCTTTATAGTCCCAAAGGCCCGTGTTGAACAGTGTGCGCATAGACGCAGGGCCCCGGGTGTTTCTAAACTGCGACTTATCCAGGGCAGTGGGGCGGTCGCCGATGAATCGCAATGAATTACGCAAGGCCGACATCAATTTGATGGTGGTCTTTGAAACCTTGATGCTCGAACGCAACGTGACCCGGGTGGCGGAGAAGCTGTTTCTCGGGCAACCCACAATCAGTTCGGCCCTCAACCGCCTGCGTACGTTGTTCAATGACCCGCTGTTCATTCGTGTCGGCCATCGGATGGAACCTACCGCGCGGGCCGAGGAAATCATCAAGCACCTGTCGCCGGCCCTCGACTCCTTGTCGTCGGCCCTGAGCCTGACCCACGATTTCGACCCGTCCATCAGCACCATGACCTTTCGCATCGGCCTGTCCGATGACGTCGAGTTCGGCCTGCTGCCGCCGCTGCTGCGCGCCTTGCGCCAGGAAGCGCCGCAGGTGGTGTTCGTGGTGCAGCATGTGGATTACTGGCGCATCCCGGACCTGCTGGGTTCCGGGGATATCACCGTCGGCATCACCCAGACCCGCGGCCTGCCGGCCAATGCCAAGCGCAAATTATTGCGGCATATCCGCCCGTGCCTGCTGCGGGCGGACGCCTCGGACAAACCCCTGACCCTCGACGAATATTGCGCACGGCCCCATGTGCTGGTGTCCCACACCGCCAACGTGTCCGGGTTTGCCGATGAGTGGCTGGCGGAAATCGGTCGCAAGCGCCACGTGGTGCTCTCGGTGCCGCAATACAGCGCATTGCCGGCGCTGCTCGCCGGCACCGACATGATCGCCAGCCTGCCGGATTACACCGCCCAGGCCATGGCCGCCGGGGGCAATCTGTTCTGTGAACCGTTCCCGTTCGAAACCCCGACCCTGGATTTGTCGATGGTCTGGCTCAGCCACGTTGACACCGATCCGGCGGAGCGCTGGATGCGTTCGCGGCTGGAGGCGTTCATGAGCGAGCGGGACATGCTGCCGGTGGTCGCATCCAAATCTTGAGATAAAACCTTCAGGGAGATCCAGGCATGGCCCTATCCCGTTCCTTGCTGCGTGGGCGCGGCAGTCATGACAGCGGCAAGGTTGGCATGGTCGAGCTGTTTTTCGACCTGGTGTTCGTGTTTGCCGTGACCCAGTTGTCCCATTCGCTGCTCGCCCACTTGTCCATCGGCGGTGCCGTGCAGGTGGCGTTGATGATGGTCGCGGTGTGGTGGGTGTGGATCTTCACTTCGTGGGTCACCAACTGGCTGGACCCGGAAAAAATCCCGATCCGCATCGGCCTGTTCGGTTTGATGGTGGCGGGCCTGTTGCTGTCCTCGTCGATCCCCAAGGCGTTTACCGATCGCGGGCTGTTGTTCGCCGGCGCCTATGTGTTCATGCAGGTAGGACGCACGCTGTTTGCGTTGTGGGCGGTGCGCGGCGAGTCGCTGAACATGACCCGCAATTTCCAGCGGATCCTGGCGTGGATGCTGTTTTCCGGGGTGTTCTGGATCACCGGTGCGCTGCTCGAAGGCGAGCAGCGTTTAGCCTTCTGGGCCCTGGCGCTGTTGATCGAGTTGATTTCCCCGTCGGTGTATTTCTGGGTGCCCGGGCTTGGGCCCTCGACGCTTGCGGACTGGAATGTGGAAGGCAACCACATGGCCGAACGCTGCGGCCTGTTTGTGATCATCGCCCTCGGTGAGTCGTTGCTGGTGACCGGCGCGACCTTCGCCGAACTGCCCTGGAGCGTGGACGGGCTGGCGGCATTCCTGGTGGCAGTGGTGGGCAGCATCGCCCTGTGGTGGATCTATTTCGACAGCGGCGCCGAGCGCGCCCACCATCGCATTGCCAGCTCTGCCGACCCGGGCCGTCAGGCGCGGATCGCCTACACCTACCTGCATGTATTGATCGTCGCCGGGATTATCGTCAGCGCCGTGGCCGACGAACTGGTGCTGGTGCATCCGGGGCATGCCAGCCAGGCGGGCGTGGTGGCGTTCATCGCCGGCCCGTGGTTGTTCCTGCTGGGCAGTGCGCTGTTCAAGTGGGTGATGAGCGACCGGCCGTTGCCACCGTTTTCGCACCTGGGCGGCTTGCTGATGCTGCTGGTATTGCTGCCGCTGGGATTGCAGCAGGTGTTTTCGGCGTTGGTACTGGGGGCGTTGACGTCGGCGGTGTTGGTGATCGTGGCGATCTGGGAAAATCGCTCGCTGCACAGCCTGACCGAAGTTTCACACTGAAAGCGGTCTGATTCCGCCCGGCCCCGTGCTATATGTATGACTCTTTTCCTACAACAACTCGGAGCCTTTCATGCCGCATCTGCATCTGGAATACACCGCCAATCTCACAGAGCTGGCCGTTGAGAAAACCTTGTTGCGGCTCAACAACGTGCTGATGGCGTCCGGGCAGTTCGGTTCCGAGTTCGATATCAAAAGCCGCGCGCTGAAGGTGGAGACATTCCAGGTTGGCACGTCCATCAGCCCGCGCGCTTTTATCGCGGTCAAGCTGTCGCTGCTCAGCGGGCGTTCACCGCAGGTCAAGAAGCAATTGTCGGAAAGCCTGTTGGCGGCGCTGCAGGACCTGGGCGATTGGCCTGCAGACCTGCAGGTGCAGCTCAGTGTCTTGCTGGTCGATATGGATCGCGAGTCCTACAGCAAAGTCACCATCGGCTGACGGGCAATACTCTGAGGCGAGGGAGCTTGCTCCCGCTGGACCGGGCTGGCGCTCCAGTGCGAAGCGCTCCCAAAAWTCTTGGGGCCGCTRCGCAGCCCAGCGGGAGCAAGCTCCCTCGCCACAGGGGGTCATAATAACCCCTGATCCGCACACACCTTCACCACCTGCTCCCTGAACCACGTGTTGGCGCTGTCCTGCGCGCTGTGTTCATTCCACTGCATATCCAGGGTAAACCCCGGCAAACCGTTCGGCGCTTCGCAATGGCCGAACACGGTCGTGTCTGCCAGCAGCTTCAGCACTCGACGGGGCAAGGTGACGATAAAGTCAGTGCCGGTGATCATCTTCAGCGCCGCGCTGTAGCTGTTGGCGCGGGCGATCACCTGGCGTTTGTGGGACTGGCGCGCCAGCCAGCCGTCGATCATGTTGGTGTCGGAACTCCAGGGCGTGGGGAACACATGGCGCCGGGCGACGAAGGATTGCAGGCTGAACGCCGGTTCCCGGGGCGCCGAGTGTTTGTCGAACACGCACACCAGGTCGTCCTCCAGCAGCATCTGGGTCTTGATGTCCTTGTGCTCGCGATGAAAGTGCGGCCCGAAGCAAATCACCAGGTCCAGACGCCCGTCGCGCAAGGCGTCGGCCGGGACCTCGGTTTCGAGCTTCTGCACGTTGACGATCACCGGCAGGTCGGCGCGGTCGAAGTTTTTCAGCAGGCGCGGCAGGATCAACTGTTCGAAGTATTCGGGGGCGCAGACGTTGAAGGTCACAGTTTTCTGGGTGGGGTCGAACGTTTGGCTGCCGGCATGGCACAGGTTGATGCTTTCGAGGATTTTCTGCACATGCCCGTACATGGTGGCGGCTTTGTACGTAGGACGCATGCCCGCCCGGGTGTTGATAAACAACTCGTCTTCGAAGCTCGTGCGCAGCTTCTTCAGGCTGTAGCTCACGGTGGACTGGCTGACGAACAGGGTCTCGGAAACCTCGGTGACGCTGCTTTGGTCGTAAACAGCGACAAACACCATCAGGTCCTGCATATCGAGCTTTCTAAGCAAGTTGCTGTTTAGCATCCGTTCCGTCCGCAAGCGCTTTGTACCGAACTCGGTACAAGACAATGCAAAATGTTAACGGAACGCTCGTACCAATAGAAAGCTCTGTCGGACCTTTCTCTGTTTGAGGTGGGACAAATAATGTTTACAACACGACCTCAGCGAATATGCCGCGCGTAATGCCGGGGATCGAAGCGCAGTACGATCAGCAGCATCACCACCACTACGGCCGTCAGTGACCACCAGGCCCACTCGAAGCTGCCCAGTTGGTCGCGGATCATCCCGGCAATCAGCGGCGACAAACCGGCGATCAGGTAGCCGATGCCCTGCACAAAGGCCGTCAGGCCACCGGCGCGGCGCGGGTTGTCGAGGTGGTCGAGGGACAGGATCAGGGTCATCGGAAACAAGCCGCCAATGCCAAGGCCCAGTAAACACGGCCATAGCAGGCTCAGGTATTGCGGGCTCAGGATCAGGCCGCAGAAGCCGGCGATGATCAGCACCAGCAGCACCGCGACCACACCCCGCTTGTCCCTCCGGCGATTGGCGATGGCCGGGGTGATCAGGCCGGAGACCACTTCCATGGCCGTCAAAAAGCCCAGCAACAGGCCGGCGTTCTGTTCACTCCAGCCTTGTTCCACGTAGTACGGCGCCAGCCAGGCCAGCACGCAGGTGTAGGACGCGGTACCGAGGCCGAAGAAAATCGCCAGCAACCAGGCCCGGCGATTGCCGAAGAATGACGCCTGCGGGCCTGCGCCGGCTTGCGGCAGCGGCGGCAGCACCGAGCGTTGGGCGTACCAGAACACCAGCGCCAATACCGCGAGAACCGCCCAGATGGCCAGGCCGATGCGCCAGCTGCCGGTTTGCACCTGGATAAACGGCGAGAACGAAGCGGCGAGGGCCGCGCCGCCCATGATCGCGGTGACGTACAGGCCCATGAACAGGGAAACGTTGTCGCTGAAGCGCGACTTGATCAAGGCTGGCATCAACGCCTGGATCATCGCGATGCCTACGCCGGCGGCAATGGCGCTGAGGATCAGCTCAACCGCCGAGTCCAGGAACAACCGGGAGACGGTGGCCAGGCCGATCACCACCAGCGACAGCACAATGCTGCGATGCTCGCCGAAGCGTTTGGCCACGGCCATGCCAAAAAACATCGCCAGGCCCATGGCCATGACCGGCAGCATGGTCAGCAACGAGGCTGTGCTGAAACTCAGGGCCACATCAGCGCGAATCGACGACAACAACGGGCCGACGGCGGCCATCGACGGGCGCAGGTTGAGGGCAACCAGCACAACGCTGATCATCAGCCAAACGGCGGTGGCGGGTTTTGCGCGGACGTTTTCCATGGGCAGGCCTTGAACTGACAAGGGCAGTATTAGGCCGGGCGTGGGGGAGGGCGGCAAATGAGAAAGTCGTTGGGGCTATTGAAAAAATGCATCTGCTGACACGGCACAAATCAACAGGTAGGAGCTGGCTTGCCTGCGATAGCGGTGGGTCAGGCAACACATCTGTGTCTGATAGACCGCAATCGCAGGCAAGCCAGCTCCCACAGGGAACAGTGGTGCTCTTGAGTGTTTCTACACCGCCCGGATCATATGCTTGATCTCCTGAAACGCCTGCAACCCCCACGGCCCCAGTTCCCGGCCAATACTGCTCTGCTTGTAACCACCCCACGCCGTTTGCGGGAAGATCACCTGCGGCGCGTTGATCCACACCAAACCCACCTGCAAAGCATTGGCCACTCGCTCAGCCGCTTCCACGTTGCTGCTCAGCACGCTCGCGACCAGGCCAAACTCACTGTCATTGGCCAGCGCCACCGCCTCGGCCTCATTGGCAAAACTGCGCACGCACAGCACCGGGCCGAAGATCTCCTCGTTCCACAACGCGCTGTCCAACGGCACTTCAGTGAAGACCGTCGGGCGAATGAAATACCCATGAGGCAAATCCGCCGGGCGCCCGCCGCCACACAGCAGCTTCGCGCCGGCTTGCAGGCCACGTTCGATATGCCCCAGCACCCGCTGGTACTGCGCACGGTTGACCAATGCGCCCATTTCCACGTCTTCGGCAAACGGGTCCGCCACGCGAATGCTCTCGGCCCTGGCCTGCAAGCGGGTGAGAAACTCGTCCGCCAGTTCGTCGGCCACCAACACCCGGCTGGTGGCGGAACACATCTGCCCGGCGTTGAAGAAACCACCGCCGCAGGCCAGTTCCACGGCCAGGTCGAGGTCGGCGTCCGCCAGCACCAGCAACGCGGATTTGCCGCCCAGTTCCAGGCTCACACCCTTCACCGTTTCGGCGGCGCGCTGCATCACCTGCACGCCCACGGCATTGCTGCCGGTGAAGGAAATTTTCGCGATCCGTGGGTCAGCCGCCATCGGCGCACCCACCGCCAGGCCAGTGCCGCAGACCAGGTTGAACACACCGACAGGCAAGCCCACCGAAGCGATGATCCGGGCCAGTTCCAGCTCTGCCAGCGGCGTCACTTCCGAAGGCTTGAGCACCACGCAGCAACCGGCCGCCAGCGCGGGGGCGAGTTTCCAGGCGGTGGTCACCATCGGGAAATTCCACGGCACGATCAGGCCCACCACGCCGCAGGGTTCACGGCGTACGCGGGCGCTGAAGTCCTCGGTGGGCAGCGCCACCGGACGGTCCTGGGTGGCGTCCATTTCGTCGGCCAGGTTCGCGTAATAGGCAAAGGTGGCGATCACGTCATCCACATCGATGCCGGCTTCAAACAGCGGCTTGCCGTTGTTGCTCGATTGCAGTTGCATCAGGTGTTCACGCTCTGCGCTCACACCCTCGGCGATCTTGCGCAACAGTGCGGCGCGGTCGCGGCCGGTGCTTTTCGACCAGTCCGGGAAGGCCGCGCTGGCGGCGCCGATGGCCTCAGTCACCGCGCCTGCATCACCCACGCTCACTTGGGCCAGGGTGGCCTCGGTGGCCGGGTTGATCACGTCCAGCACGTCATGGCCGGCACGCCACGCGCCATTGATAAACAGCCCATTCAATACCGCGCTCATACCGCCACCTCCTTCATCCAAAGGCCCTGGTCGATTTCAATCAGCGTCGGGCCCTGGCGATCAGTCGCGGCACGCAAGGCGCTGCGTAATTCCTCAACACCCTGGACGCGCTGGGCAGCAGCGCCGAGGGCCTTGGCCACGCCGATAAAGTCCGGGGTGTAGATGTCCACGCCCACCGGTTCGATGGCGCGGTTGACCATGTATTTCTTGATCTCCTCATAGCCCTGGTTATTCCACAGCAGCACGATCACCGGCGTGCGCGCTTCCACGGCGCTGGCCAGTTCCGGCAGGGTGAATTGCAGGCCGCCGTCGCCGATCAGGCACACCACCGGCGCACCGTTGCCGCGCCCCAGCCACGCACCGATGGCCGCCGGCAAGGCGTAGCCGAGGGTGCCGTAGCCGGTGGAGGAGTTGAACCAGCGGCGCGGCTGGTCGAGGTTCAGGGTCAGGTTGCCGGTGTACACCGGTTGGGTGGAGTCGCCCACCAGTACGGCGTCGGGCAGTTCGTCCAGGACGGTGTTGAGGAACAGGGTTTGCGCGCGGGTGGCGGCGTCCCAGGTGGGTTCCAGTTCGCTCCACAGGCGGGCGACGCGGTGGGCGCCCCAGTTGCTGTCGCGGGCGGCCAGGGGTTTGTTGCCCAGCTCGGCAAGCAGTGCCTGCGCAGCGATTTGCGCGTCGGCTACCAGCGCGACTTGCGGCGGGTAATTGCGCACGGTCTGGTCGGAATCGATGTCGATGCGCAGCAGGGCACCGGGAATGTCGAAGCCGCCGGCGAAGGTCACGTCGTAGTCGGTTTCCGCCAGCTCGGTGCCGATCGCCAGCACCACATCTGCCTCGGCCACCAGCGCGCGGGTGGCGACCAGGGTTTGGGTCGAGCCGATCAGCAGCGGGTGGTTGGCGGCCAGCATGCCCTTGGCATTGATGGTCAGCGCCACCGGCGCGCCGAGGGCTTCGGCCAGTTGCGTCAACTCGGGTGCTGCGTCGATGGCACCGCCACCGGCGAGGATCAGCGGACGTTTCGCCGCCGCCAGCAATTGGCTCATCTGCTTGACCGCCGACGGCGCAGCGCCAGCGCGGGAAACGCTGACCGGTTCGCTGCCGAGCAACACGTCGGCGTTTTCCACCAGCACGTCCAGCGGGATTTCGATGTGCACCGGGCGCGGTCGTCCGGCCTGGAACAGCGCAAATGCCCGGGCCAGTACACCGGGCAATTCGGCTGCCGACATCAAGGTATGGGAGAACGCCGCCACGCCCGCGATCATCGCGCTCTGGTTCGGCAGCTCGTGCAGCTTGCCGCGCCCGCCGCCCAGCTGGCTGCGGGACTGCACGCTGGAGATCACCAGCATCGGGATCGAGTCGGCGTAGGCCTGGCCCATGGCGGTGGTGATGTTGGTCATGCCGGGGCCGGTGATGATGAAGCACACGCCGGGCTTGCCGCTGGTGCGCGCATAGCCGTCGGCCATGAAACCGGCGCCCTGTTCGTGGCGCGGGGTGACGTGGCGGATGCTCGAGCGCGCCAGGCCCCGGTAGAGTTCCACGGTGTGCACGCCGGGGATGCCAAACACCTGGTCCACGCCGTAGCCTTCCAGCAGGTTGACCAATACTTCGCCGCAGGTCGCCATTGTCGTCGCTCTTGTTGTTGATAAAGGCCCGTATTGGAACGGCTGGCCCGTAGCGGCAACAATCGATAAAAAGTCATACTAGCCATGTCCTCACGTCATGGCTGCGCCCTTATGAAACGTCTTCCGCCGCTGCCGGCCCTGCACACCTTTTGGGTCACGGCCCAGTGCTGCAACTTCACCCGAGCCGCCGAGCAATTGCACATCACCCAGGGCGCGGTGAGTCGGCAGATCGCCGGGCTGGAAAGTCATCTGGGCTATGCGCTGTTCCAGCGCCAGGCTCGTGGCTTGAGCCTCACCGAAGAGGGCCGCGAATGGTCACTGCGGGCGCAGCAGGTGTTCGGCCTGATCGGCGAGGCGGTTGAGCAGATCGGCACCCGCCGCGAGACCTTGCAGCTCAAGGCCTCCACCTGCGTGATGCGCTGGCTGTTGCCGCGCCTGATGCAGTGGCAGCAGGAACGCCCGGATGTGCCGGTGGAGTTGACCACCACCGTGGCCTATACCGTCGACTTTCGCCGCGAGCAGTTCGATGCCGCGGTGATCTACGCGCCGATTGCCGAGCAGTCGGCCCAGGCCCGGCATCTGTTCGATGAGCGCCTGACACCGGTGTGCGCGCCGGCCTTGCTCGGTGGCTTGCACACGCCCGCCGATTTGCAGCAACAGGTGTTGTTGCACCCTGCGCGGGATGAGCGGGATTGGGCGTTGTGGTTGAAAGCGGCGAATACACGCTTGAGCAATCTGGCCCAGGGGCATCATTTTGAAACCCTGGACCTGGCGATGACGGTGGCGTCCCAAGGCTCGGGCGTGGCGATTGGCGACAGCGCGCTGATTGGCGAGGACCTGAAGGCGGGGCGGTTGGCGACGCCGTTTGAACTACGGGTGCCGACGGGGATGGGGTATTACCTGGTGTACCCGCCGGGCACTGAGCCCTCGGCGGGGTTGGAGCAGCTTATGGATTGGCTGGTGAGCCAGGCACAGTCGCCGTCACAATGAAGATCAAAATGTGGGAGCGGGCTTGCTCGCGAAGGCGCCGGGTCAGCCAATACATCTGTTGACTGACACACCGCATTCGCGAGCAAGCCCGCTCCCACATTTTTAGTGCGCGTCAGCCTTAGTAGCCGACGGTGAACCGCTGGCGTGAATGCTTCGGTGTTTCCACTTCATCAATCAGCGCAATCGCGAAGTCGGCAAAGCTGATCCAACTGCGGCCTTCACTGCTCACCAGCAATTCATCCCGGCCCAGGCGGAATGTGCCGGTGCGTGCGGTCTCCACGAACTCCGCCGAAGGTGACAGGAAGGTCCAGTCCAGGTCTTTTTCCTGGCGCAGGGTATCGAGGAAAACACTGCCGGCGTTGGCTTCGGCTTTGTATTCCTCGGGGAAGCCCGGGCTGTCGATCACTCGGCTGCCGCCCGGCAACAACAGCGAACCGGCACCGCCGACCACCAGCAGGCGCTTCACGCCGGCTTTTTTCACCGGGTTGATCACCGCTTCCGCAGGCAGGGTGGCGAAGTGCGCCGCGCTGATCACCACGTCGTTGCCGCGGATGGCCTGTTCCAGCGCCTGGGCATCCAGCGCATCGACTTGCTTGGCGGTGACGCCAGGGCGCGCCCCGATCTTGTCGGTATTACGTGCGATGGCCGTGACGGTGTGCCCGCGACGCAGCGCTTCTTCCAGCAGTTGGCTACCGGCACGACCGGTGGCACCAATGATTGCGATCTTGCTCATGACGTTCTCCAGTACGGTTAAGGGTTGAATCAACTCACCACTGCATTTCGCCCTTGGCGACTTTGGCGCCCAGTTCCAGGGTGCTCTCGTCACCCAGGTTCGGGTAACGCTTTTGCATCGCCGCAATCAGGGCGGCGGAGTCCTTGGCCTTGGCGGTTTCTTCGTCAAAGGCCTTGATGTAGTCGGCGGTGAACGCCACGGATTTGAGCGACGGCGTGCCCAGGTAGTGACCCGGAATCACCGTGCGCGGTTTCAAGTCCTGGATACGTTGCAGGGTGGCCAGCCAATCGGTGTGGGACTTCGCGGTCTGCGTATCGGCCATCCACACATGAATGTTTTCCGCGACGACTACACCACCGACCACCGCCTTGATCGACGGGATCCACACAAAGGTGCGGTCCGGTTGTGCGCCGTCGAGGCCGATCACCTCCAACTGCTTGCCTTCGAGGGTCAGGCTGTGGCCCTCAAGCACCTGGGGAATGACGGCTTTGCCAGGCTTGTCCGCGCCCAGTTTCGGGCCCCAGAACGCCAGTTTGTGTTCAACGGTGGCCTTGATATGGTCCACCACCGGCTGCGGTGCCAGGACTTTGGCCTGGGGGAAGGCGGCGGTCAGGGTATCGAGGCCGAAGTAGTAGTCCGGGTCGCCGTGGCTGATGTAGATGGTAGTCAGGCGCTTGCCGCTGGCGCGGATTTTTTGCACCAGTTGCTCGGCCTGGGTCTTGCCGAATTGGGCGTCCACCAGGATCGCATCTTTGTCGCCGCTGACCAGTACCGAGGTGACCGGCATCATCGCGGTTTCGCCCGGGTTGTAGGCGTCCAGAGTCAAGTCGGCCGCCATGGCGTGCGCGGCGAAGGCCAGGGAGGCGGCGGCCAGGGCCACGCGCTTGAGCGGGGAGAATCCAAACATGTGCAGCTCCAGTCATCGGTAAGGTGTGGACAGAGCTTAGTTGCACCAAACGCTACAAAAAATGCGATGCTTGGACATAGTTTGTTTCTAAAAGCGGGCAAATCATGGATCGTCTTCAAGCAATGCGGGTGTTTGTCGCGGTGGTGGACTTGGGCAGCCAGTCGGCGGCAGCCGACCATCTGGACCTGTCGCGCCCGGTGGTGTCGCGCTACCTGGCGGAGCTGGAAGACTGGGTCGGCGCGCGCCTGATGCACCGCACCACCCGCAAGCTCAGCCTGACCGCCGCCGGCAGCGAAACCCTGCCCCGTTGCCGACAGATGCTGGAGTTGTGCAGCGACATGCAGGCCGCCGTCAGCGAACCCGACGAAGCGCCTCGCGGCCTGCTGCGCCTGAGTGTCAGCACCTCGTTCGGCCAGGCGCAACTGGCCGATGCCATGGCCGAATACGTCAAGCGCTACCCGCTGGTCAACATCGATATGCAGATGCTTGATCGCACGGTGAACCTGGTGGATGAGCGCATCGACCTGGCGATCCGTACCAGCTTCGAACTGGACCCCAACCTGATCGCCCGCCGCCTCACGCTGTGCCGTTCGGTGATCTGCGCATCGCCCGCTTACCTGCTGGAGCATCCGCAACCGCGGCAGGTACAGGACCTGGCCCGGCACAATTGCCTGACCCACTCCTACTTCGGCAAAAGCCTGTGGCACTTCGTGGAAAACGGCGAACCGGTATCGGTGCCGGTGCAGGGCAATATCAGTGCGAATGAGGCGAGCACCTTATTGCGGGTGACGCTGGCGGGGGCCGGGGTGTCGCGGTTGCCGAGTTATCAGGCGGGCGACTACATCCGCAGTGGCGAGTTGATCCGCTTGTTGCCCGAGGCCGAGCCGCAGCAGATGAACATCTACGCGGTGTACGCCTCGCGCAAGCATATGCCGGCGGCGCTTCGCAGCCTGCTGGATTTCCTGGTATTGAGGTTTCCGGAAGAGCCGGTGTGGGACGTCGGTCTCTAAGCCGACATAAACAGGTTGAATGTCGCCCGATAATGGCGACATGCCCCATCTGAACTATGCTTATCAAAGCACCTTCTTGATCGGATCAGAGGTCAGCATCATGTCGATCAAAACAAGAAAGTACCTGATGATTTTCACCCTGTGCGCCGCCGCCACCGCGCTCTATGGCACTGCCGCCTACCGCGTCGAACAGACCCGCATGCAGCCGGGGTTCGCCTCCAGCTGCAATCACGGTCAATGCGTTGGCCACATGGCTGCCTTCAGTTCGCTTCGCTAGCGTCCTGGTCGGCTTTCAACTGCTCCCGAAACGCCTTCGGGGAGAACCCGACGCGTCGGCGAAACAGCCGTGAGAAGTTGGTCGGGTCGGAAAAGCCCAACACCTCCGACATTTCATTGATGGTCATGCTGGTGTAGGTCAGCAGGCGCTTGGCTTCCAGCAACTGGCGGTCGTGCATGATCTGCAACGCAGGCTGCCCGCCCAACTCCCGACACGTACCGTTCAGGTGTGAGACCGAGATCCCGAGCTTGTGGGCCAGGTCTTCGATTTTTGGGTGCTCGCGATAATGTTGCTCTACCAGCTGGGTGAACCGGCGGAAGTATTCGCGGCCCCGCGGTGCCCGTGGATGCCGGCGCTGGATGGCCTGGCGGCTGATCCACACCAGCAGCACGCTGACCAGGGCGTGCATCATCATGTCTCGCGCCGGTTGGTCGCTGGCGTACTCCTCCTGCAGGCGCGCAAACAGGCTGTTGAGGTAGTCACTGTCGTTACCGGCAGGGTAGCTGCCCAAGGCGTTCAGGCCATCCAGCGCAGCCCCCAGCTGCCCCTGCAGGTGCGCCATCAGCGGCGCGGCCAGCGTGACCACAAACCCCTCGACGTCTTCGGAAAAGCGAAAGCCATGCACGCATAACGGCGGCAGCACCTGCAGCGTCGATTCATTCAGGGTGCTGCGCTGCCCCTCGATTTCCAGTTGTGCCTGGCCTTTGTGCACGTAAAGCAACTGGCACAGGTCCGCATGCCGGTGGGGCTGGATTTCCCACTGGTACTCACGGCTGCGCCGGGAGATGGTTTCACAGTGCAACAAATCCGGGGTCGGCCATTGCTGGCTCTCACCGTAGAGTTTGAACACTGGAATCGCGGCACTGGCAGTTTTGGTCATGGCTTCATCCGATACTTCGGGAGAGTTGTGCGGTAATCGCCCCAATTGGCGAAAAGCGCAGCTTTGGGCTCAGTTTTCACCTTCTTATGCCGGGCACTCAAGTGAAAAATGCCAGCAACACCTTCAATGACAACTCTTTCACCGGATACGTTCGGATGAAGCTTGCGGGCCATAAAAATAATGAAAACGCTGAAAACCCAAGTCGCCATCATCGGCGCCGGTCCCTCGGGGCTGCTGCTCGGTCAACTGTTGCACAACGCCGGGATCGAAACCCTGATTCTTGAGCGCCAGACGCCGGATTACGTGCAAGGGCGCATACGTGCCGGGGTGCTGGAACAAGGCATGGTCGACCTGCTGCGCCAGGCCGGCGTGAGTGCGCGGATGGATGCCGAAGGCCTGGTGCATGAGGGCTTTGAGCTGGCGCTGAATGGGCAACTGACCCATATCGACCTCAAGACGCTGACCGGCGGCAAGACGGTGATGATCTACGGGCAAACCGAAGTCACCCGCGACCTGATGGCCGCGCGCCAGGCCAGCGGCGCGACAACGTTGTATGAAGCCGGCAACGTGCAGCCCCATGATCTGAAAAGCCCGGAGCCGTGGCTGAGCTTCGAACATAAAGGCGAGCATTACCGGCTGGACTGCGACTACATCGCTGGCTGCGATGGTTTTCACGGTGTGGCGCGTCAGTCGATTCCCACCGAGGCATTGAAAGTCTTTGAACGGGTCTATCCGTTTGGCTGGCTGGGCATCCTCGCCGACACCCCGCCGATCCACGATGAAATGGTGTACGCCAAACACGAACGTGGCTTTGCCCTGTGCAGCATGCGTTCACCGACCCGCAGCCGTTATTACCTGCAGGTGCCGGCCGATGAGTCGGTGGACGACTGGTCCGATGAGCGCTTCTGGGATGAACTGAAAACCCGTTTGCCCAACTCACTCACCGAGCAACTGGTGACCGGCCCGTCCATCGAAAAGAGCATCGCGCCGCTGCGCAGTTTTGTGGTGGAGCCGATGCAGTACGGCCGCCTGTTCCTGCTCGGCGACGCCGCCCACATTGTGCCGCCCACCGGCGCCAAGGGTTTGAACCTGGCGGCCAGCGATGTCAGTACCTTGTTCAATATCCTGCTCAAGGTGTATCGCGAGGGCCGAGTGGAATTGCTGGAGAAGTACTCGCAGATTTGCCTGCGGCGGATCTGGAAGGCCGAACGGTTTTCCTGGTGGATGACCTCGATGTTGCACCAATTCCCTGAGGCGGACGGCTTCAGCCAGCGCATTGCACAGAGCGAATTGGAGTATTTCGTGGACTCAGAGGCGGGGCGTAAAACCATTGCAGAAAATTACGTCGGACTTCCTTACGAGGCTATCGAATAGTCAGCTATCTAGTACACTGACGAGCATTCCCGTGGGCCTTCTTTTCCCGCGGGCCCTTGCTCGCAGGTTCTGCCGTGACCAACCTCAATCAGCCCGCCACACCCGCCGTGCGCAGTGTCCTTGTCGCCTTGATGATGGCGATCTTTCTCGGGGCTTTGGACCAGACCATCGTCGCCGTTTCCATGCCGGCCATTTCCGCGCAGTTCCATGACGTCAACCTGCTGGCCTGGGTGATCTCCGGCTACATGGTGGCGATGACCGTGGCGGTGCCGATCTACGGCAAGCTCGGCGACCTGTACGGGCGCCGGCCGATGATGCTGATCGGCATGGGCCTGTTCACCCTTGCTTCGCTGTTCTGCGGCATGGCCCAGAGCATGGAGCAGTTGGTGCTGGCGCGGATCCTCCAGGGCATCGGTGCTGGCGGGATGATTTCGGTCAGCCAGGCGATTATCGGCGACATTATTCCGCCCCGTGAGCGCGGGCGCTACCAGGGTTACTTCAGCAGCATGTACGCGGTGGCGAGCGTGGCCGGCCCGGTGTTGGGCGGCTACATGACCGAGTACCTGTCGTGGCGCTGGGTGTTCCTGATCAACCTGCCGCTGGGCGCGGGCGCCTGGTGGGTGGCCCATCGCACGCTGGTGGGGCTGCCGGTGCCGCAACGCAAGCCGGTGATCGACTACCTCGGCACTGTGCTGATGATCGTCGGTTTGACGGCGCTGTTGCTGGGTATCACCGAAATCGGCCAGGGCCATCATTTGCGCGACGATGAAGTGCTGGGGCTGTTGGTCTGTGCCGTGGTGGCGTTGACGGTGTTTGTGTGGCACGAGCGTCGGGCGCGGGAGCCCTTGTTGCCGATGCACCTGTTTGCCAACCGCAGCGCGGTGTTGTGCTGGTGCACGATTTTCTTTACCAGTTTCCAGGCGATTTCCCTGACGGTGCTGATGCCGCTGCGCTACCAGACCGTCACCGGTTCCGGTGCCGACAGTGCCGCCTTGCATTTGCTGCCGCTGGCGATGGGTTTGCCGATGGGGGCGTATTTTGCCGGGCGCATGACCTCGGTGACCGGGCGTTATAAACCGATGATCCTGATTGGCGCCTTCCTGAGCCCGATCGCGATTTTCGGCATGGCGTTGAGTGCGCCTCAGGCGGTGGCGGTCACCAGTCTGTTTATGTTGCTGTGCGGGATTGCCGCCGGGATGCAGTTTCCGACTTCCCTGGTGGGTACGCAGAACTCGGTGGAGCAGCGGGATATCGGGGTGGCGACCAGCACCACCAACCTGTTCCGTTCCCTGGGCGGTGCGGTTGGGGTGGCATGCATGTCGGCGCTGTTGCTGGCGTTGTTGCAGGACTCCAGTTTTGCGCACCTGGCCAGTGGGGCGCTGGTCGCGGAAGGGAGTTCGGGGAATGTGCTGCTGGATGGCTTGAATGCGGCGCCTGGGCCGGCGCAGGATGCCTTGCGGGGGGAGTTGTTGATTACCTTCAGGCATTTGCTGATGGTCAGTGCCGGGGTGTCGTTGTTGGGGTTGGCGGCGGCGATTGCCATGCCTAATCGGGTGTTGCGGGGGCGGGAAGACAAGGCCAAATAGTTGGACCAATGAAGATTAAATGTGGGAGCGGGCTTGCTCGCGAATGCGGTCTGTCAGYTGATAAATAGGTTGGCTGATACACCGCATTCGCGAGCAAGCCCGCTCCCACATTCGATTGCGTTCCAGCATTTAAATAGGTGACCTTCACGGGCTGTAATACCCCACAGCCACCATGAAATGTCCGGTTTTGCGCAAATACGCATGCTTGTTCTCAACCTTTCCGGTCACCGGATTTTTCCAGCGGTACTTGTATTCCCCCTGATCCTGCTCGGCCATGACCGCCAGGATCGGCTCACCCACCGGCTTCCCGTCGGGATCCTTGATCTTGCTGAAATCCGTATTCACCAACCGCGGAGTCGTGCCATGGGCCACGTAGCGCTGGGTGTCGAGGTCAACCACAAACACATACAAATCGTCCTGTAGAAAACCACCCTGCATGGCGTTGATCGCCTTGAGCGTCCCGGCCGGGTCTTTCTCCAGCGCCTTGACGGCTTTGTTTCGCAGCGCTCTGGCATGTTCCGGCGTCGCCCGCGGCAGGTAGTAGCCAACGGCCAAAATCCGCTGCCCGACGCGCTGGTAATACACATGTTTGCGTTCCACCTTGCCGTCATTCCAGTTCTGCCACCGGTAATCGGCCTGCTGGATGCCACTGCCTTCCGGCACCGTCAACGCCTCCTTGAACGACTTGTTCAAATCCGGCCCCAGTACCTCGGAAACATCGCGCCCGATCAACGCAGAAGAGGGCCCGCCACTCGCCAGCAGCACGCCCTTGGTGTTGACCACGAACACGTAACGGTCCTGATCGACGAATTCACCCTGGCGGCTGAACGCCGCAAAAGCCTTGTCACCATTCGTCTGGTAATACGCCAAGGCCTTTTCCAGCAAGGCCTTGGCGGCTTGGGCATCCGCCTCCTCAGCGGTGGCGGCGTGCACCTGGCCAACACATAACAGCAGCAGCCAGGTGGCTCGGAGCATTGCCTTCATTACCCGTCCCTCGATCTTGTTGGTGTGCCAAGAGCGTAGACGGTTTGCCGGCAAATCAGAACGGTTTGGTCGGCAGGTATTTGCCATCCAGGGTGATCACCGCGCGGGAGCCGCCGTCCGGGTCTTCGACCTTCTTGATGTCCAGCTTGAAGTTGATCGCGCTGATGATGCCGTCGCCAAATTGTTCGTGCACCAGGGCCTTGAGGGTCGAACCGTAGACCTGCAGCATTTCATAGAAACGGTACATGGTTGGGTCCGTCGGCACGCCGCCCGGAAAGCTGCCGCGCAGGGGCACGGTTTGCAGCAGGCGGCTGGCGTCCTGGTCGAGGCCAAGCTTGTCGCAGACCACATCGGCAGCGTCCTTGGGCAGCGGATGCTGGCCGAGCAGGGCGGCGGTAACGAACGCCAGGCTCAGGCCGGTGCCGTCGGTGAGGTCCTGCCATGACAGGTTCTTGCGCGCCTTGATGTCGATGACGGTGTCGGCCAGGGCCAGGCGTGGGGATTGGGCGAATTGGGATTGCAGCATGGTGATGTCCTCTTGGGTTTGAATAAGGTTCAGGCGGCGTAGGCACGGGTGGCCGGGTGGTCGAGCAGCGACACGAAGCGCCCGCTGCGGCCATCCAGGGCGTCGATGGCGCCGCTTTCGATGTCGTAGACCCAGCCGTGCAGGCTCAGCCGGCCTTGTTCCAGGGCCAGGGCCACGGAAGGGTGGGTCTTGAGGTTGGCCAGTTGGGCGACCACGTTTTCCCGTACCAGCGAGTTCAGCCGGTCGGCATCCGATGCGTGAGTGCGGGCGGCGTTGATCACCTTGGCCGACTCGGCGTGGCGCAGCCAGTTGGCCACGGCGGGTAAGTGGTCGAGGCATTTGCAGGTGGAGATCGCGGTCATGGCACCGCAGTCGGAGTGGCCGCAGATCACGATGTCGCTGACGCCGAGAACGGCCACTGCGTATTCGACGGTGGCCGACACGCCGCCAGGCTCCGGCCCGTAGGACGGGACGATGTTGCCGGCGTTACGGATCACAAACAGGTCACCGGGTTCCTGCTGGGTCAGCAGTTCCGGGACTACGCGGCTGTCGGAACAAGACACGAACAACGTGCCGGGGTTTTGCGTGGTAGCCAGGTGTTTGAACAGGTCGCTGCGTTGGGTGAAGGCTTCACCCTGGAACTTGCGGAAGCCGTCGATGAGATCTTGCATGGTGGTTCTCCTTGCGTCGCTGATGGGGCAAGGATGGAAGTTTTCAGTTATAGCGTCCAAGACCGGCTTATTATGGTTTCTATAAGTCATGCCTATAGTTGGAGCGCCTTCCATGTTGCTGCGTCATATCCGCTACCTGCTGGCCGTTGCCGAGCACCGTAATTTCACCCGGGCGGCGGAGGCGCTGCATGTGTCGCAGCCGACCTTGTCGCAGCAAATCCGGCAACTGGAAGACACTCTCGGTGCGCCACTGCTGGACCGTTCCGGCAGAAGCGTCAGCCTGACCGATGCAGGCGAGGCCTATGTGCGGTTTGCGCGCCTGGCCTTGCAGGATCTGCAGGCCGGCACCCGCGCCATGCATGACGTGCAGGACCTGAGCCGTGGCAGCTTGCGCCTGGCGATGACGCCGACATTTACCGCCTACCTGATCGGGCCGCTGCTGGCGCGATTTAACGGGCTGTATCCGGGGATTACAGTGAGTGTCGAGGAGCTGACCCAGGACCGCATGGAGGCGGCACTGACGGAGGATTTGCTGGATATCGGCATCGGTTTTACCGGCGAGCATTTGCCGGATATCGAGTGTGAAGGGGTGTTTGTCGAGGCGTTGAGCGTAGTGGTGAGCGCTGGTCATCCCGGCATTGATCGACAGTCGTGGCTCCAGCAGCCGTTGGTGCTGCTGAATGCCGGCTTCGCCACGCGTCGCTATATCGATGAGTATTTTCGCAGCCAGGCGGTGAAACCGCTGATCACCATGGAGGCCAATTCCATCAGCGCGATTATCGAAATCGTACGAAATACGCAGTTGGCGACCATCCTGCCCAGCGCGATTGCCCAGGTGCAGCCGGGGTTGCAGGCGGTGCCGCTAAGCCCGCCGTTGCCGCAACGCACGGCGGCGTTGCTCAGCCGCAAGGGAGGCTATCGCAGTGCGGCGTGCAGGGCGTTTGTCGAGCTGGTCAGGGCGCAGCCAGCCACTGATTGATGATGCCGTCATACACGCCGGTCACCGTGCTCAAGTGCAGCCACTGGTCCACGTAACTCTTCCATGCGACATCATCGCGGGGCAGCAGGAACGCTTTTTCGCTGTACTGCATGTACCGCTCGGGATTCACCGCGCACAGTCCCGGCTTGAGCTTCTGCTGATACCGCGCCTCGCTGGCGTCGGTGATCATCACGTCCGCCTTGTTCGCCAGCAGTTCCTCGAAAATCGTCACGTTATCCGGGAACAGCGTCAGTTGTGCCTTGCCCAAATGCGCCCGCGCAAATACTTCATTGGTGCCGCCCGCAGGCTCGATCACGCGTACCTGCGGCTGGTTGATCTGCTCCACCGTCTGATAGCGCTGCACATCGGCGCAACGCACCAGCGGGATCTTGCCGTCGACGCCCAATGGCTGGCTGAAAAACGCCTTTTTCTGCCGCTCCAGGGACACTGAAATACCACCCACCGCAATATCACAGCGCTGGGCCAGGAAGTCCGGCATCAGGGTTTTCCAGGTGGTCGGCACCCACTTCACCTGCACCCCAAGGCTCTTGGCCAGGGACTGGGCCATCGAAATGTCGATGCCTTCGTAGCTGCCGTCCGGGCGTAAATAGCTGTAGGGCTTGTAGTCGCCGGTGGTACAGACGCTCATTTCGCCGCGCTGGAGCACTTCATCCAGGCGCGACGCAGGGCTGTCGGCCAGGGCCTGGGCAGACAGGCCGGCCAGCAGGGAAAGGGTCAGCAATGCTTTCATGCGGTCGGGTCCTTGGGCATGGGGAGGGCCGCCATTATTTGCAAATGTTTAGCCACGGCACAACCAAACTCCATCAAGACTGGATTTAACGGCTTAACCTCGCGTGTGAGGCTGCCCGGCATCTCTTTACTGTGAATCCCGCATGGACGGTTCCCCCGACACACACCCTGAGACATCGCCAGGCGCCAC
Organism: Pseudomonas sp. Colony2; assembly: GCF_019382755.1. Lineage (NCBI taxonomy): Bacteria > Pseudomonadati > Pseudomonadota > Gammaproteobacteria > Pseudomonadales > Pseudomonadaceae > Pseudomonas > Pseudomonas sp. Colony2. The sequence continues at coordinate 1,617,986 of NZ_CP080030.1, forward strand.
CGCGTCCAGCCGTCCGGATGGTCGTCGAGTCACCGCTGATGCCCTCCCTTCCGAACTCGCCTTCTGGGCGCTCTGGCACTGCCGCCACGCGCGCCCACCGGACACCTTTCTCCTACGTTGATTTGCCCGAATGGATGCCCCGCGCATCTGCCCGGCAGCGCCCGCGCGCCTGCCTGACGCGAACGTATGAGAATGCCCATGAGCACGCCCTTTGCCACCCTGCACGAAGCCCAGTCCTTTCTTGAGCAGAACCCGGATATCGAGATGTTCGAGCTGTTCATCCTCGACAACAACGGTGTGCCTCGCGGCAAACTGCTGCACCGCGATGAACTGCTGGCGGTCTATGAAAGTGGCCGGCCGCTGCCGAGTACCATCCTCGGCCTGACCATCAATGGCGACGACGTGGAGAACTCAGGGCTGGTCTGGGAAGTCGGTGATATCGACTGCCGTGCCTACCCGGTCAGCGGCAGTTTGCAGCGCATGCCGTGGCGCCTGATCCCGACGGCAGCAGTGCAAGTCAGCATGCACCCCACCGAAGGCATGCCCGCTACCGTGGCCGATCCCCGGCACCTGCTGGCCAGGGTGATTGACGACCTCAAGGCCGACGGCTATTACCCGGTGATGGCGGCGGAGCTGGAGTTCTATTTGCTCGACCAGAAACCCGACAGCAACGGCCGCCCGCAACCGGCGCGGGATGTCGACGGCGGGCGCCCGCGCTCGACCCAGGTCTACGGCCTGCGGGAGCTGGAGCAGATCGAACCGTTCCTCGCCGACCTCTACAGCGCCTGCAAACTCCAGGGCATCCCGGCGCGCACGGCGATTTCCGAATACGCCCCGGGCCAGGTGGAAATCACCCTGGAACATCGCAGCGATGCCCTGCAAGCCATGGACGAGGCGGTGTGTTACAAGCGCCTGGTCAAGGGCGTAGCCCACAAGCACGGGATGACCGCGTGTTTCATGGCCAAGCCGTTCGACGATCTGGCCGGCACCGGCATGCACATGCACGTCAGCCTGGCGGACCGCGACGGCAATAACCTGTTTGCCAGCGAAGCACCCGACGGCACGCCGCTGTTGCGCCACGCGGTGGGCGGCATGCTCAGCACCTTGCTCGACTCGTTGCTGATGTTCTGCCCCAACGCCAACTCCTATCGACGCTTCCAGACCAACAGCTACGCGCCGCTGGCCGCGACCTGGGGCGTGGACAACCGCACCGTCACACTGCGGGTGCCCGGCGGACCGGCGTTTTCCCGGCATATCGAACACCGTATCTGCGGCGCCGACGCCAACCCGTACCTCGCGGCGGCCGCGATTCTGGCCGGTATCCACCGGGGCATCCGCGAACAGCGCGACCCCGGCGCGCCGGTGGAAGGCAACGGTTATGCCCAGGCCAAGGAGTTGCTGCCCACCGATTGGCTGACCACCTTGCGTGCGCTTGAAGGCTCGGTTTGGGCGCGGGAGGCGTTCGGCGGCGAATTCCTCGGCGTATACCTGGCGGTCAAGCGGGCCGAATACCGTCAGTTCATGGGCGAGGTGGGCGAGCAGGATTGGCGCTGGTATCTGCACCAGGCCTGAAGATGAAGGCGCTGATCACAGACAGTTAACAGACAGGCAGCGGGCTGGATACTGGATCTGCATTAACGGCGAACAATCCTTCGACCTTTTTTTCACGAGACGGTGGTTAAGCTGCGAATGTCTGATCCATTAACAGAGTCGTGTGATGCCGTCGCAACCGCCGTCTTCCATCGAGATTGAATTTGCCGAACGCGCTGGCCAGCAGCATGCCCTGGTCTGCGCCGACACGCGTCCGCCGGGGCTGTTGCGGCGCCTGGGGTTGTGGCGCGATGAGCAATTGGTGCGCCGTGCACTGAAGATCGCCGGCGAGCCAGGGCTGATTCTCGACCTGGCGTGCGGCTCCGGGCGCTTTTGGCCGGTGCTGGCCGAGCACAGCAACCGGGTGATCCTGGCGTCGGACAACTCCCAGGACATGCTCGACCACGCCCGTACCCATCACGCGCCGGGCTTGCTCAAGCGGATCAAGACCTTCCAGGGCTCGGCATTTTCCATCGGCCTTTCGGCCAACGCGGTGGACTGCATTTTTTGCCTGGAGTTGTTTCGCCATGTGCCAACGGCAGAAGGGCGCCTGGCCCTGCTCGGTGAGTTTCATCGGGTAAGCCGCGACACGGTAATTGTTTCGGTCAACAGCGACAGCGGCTACCGGGCGTTGCAGCCTGGCCCGGCGGCAGTTGCCAGCCACCGGGCGCAAGTGGAGGCGGAGTTTCGCCTGGCGGGTTTCAAGGTCCTCGGTCAACAGGAGTTCATGCCCGGCTCAGCCATGTGGCGGGTGTATGTCCTGCGTAAGAGAGGATAAGTACCGACTGTCGGACTATTCTTCAGCTCCTATAAGGGTTTTCATGGCGGATGCTGTACTGCGAATGCTCGCAACTCCCTTTCGCGATATATACTGCGCGCCATTCTTCAAGGGAGAGCCGTGTGGCCATCGATATTCACTGGATCTGCGACAACGATAGCCTCGGCCAGCACTGCGCCGAATGGCAGCAGTTGCCATTCGTCGCCCTCGACACCGAATTCATGCGGGTCGACACTTTTTATCCCATTGCCGGGCTGATCCAGATCGGTGATGGCGTGCGCGCTTACCTGATCGACCCCCTGACCATCGACAACTGGCAACCCCTGGCCGCCTTGCTGGAGAACCCGGCGGTGATCAAGGTGGTACACGCGTGCAGCGAAGACCTGGAAGTGTTGCTGCGCCTGACCGGCAGCCTGCCGGTGCCGTTGTTCGACACGCAACTGGCGGCGGCCTACCTGAACCTCGGTTTCTCCATGGGCTATTCGCGGTTGGTGCAAGCCGTCCTCGATATCGAGTTGCCCAAGGGCGAGACCCGCTCCGACTGGTTGCAGCGGCCATTGTCCGAGACGCAAATCAGCTACGCCGCCGAAGACGCGGTGCACCTGGCAGAAGTCTACACACGCCTGCGCCCGAAGCTTTCCGACGACAAATACGCCTGGGTCCTGGAAGACGGTGCCGAACTGGTGGCCAACCTGCGCCGCGAAGTCGACCCGTACGAGGTTTATCGCGACGCCAAGCTCGCCTGGAAACTCTCCCGTGCCCAGCTCGCCGTATTGCGCGAACTGTGCGCCTGGCGCGAACAGCAAGCCCGTGCCCGTGACCTGCCGCGCAACCGGATCATCCGTGAGCACTCGTTATGGCCCCTGGCCAAATCCCAGCCGGATAACCTCGCCGCGCTGGGCAAGATCGAAGACATGCACCCGCGCACCGTGCGCCAGGACGGCGAGTTCCTGCTGGGCCTGATCAAGCGCGCCGGCAGCGTGCCCATGGACCAGTGGCCACCGGCGGTTGCCGAGCCATTGCCGGTGGACGCCGCCACGCTGATCAAGCAACTGCGCGCCCTGGGCCAGGCCGAGGCCGAACGCCTGGACATGGCGCCGGAACTGATGCTGCGCAAGAAAACCCTTGAAGCCCTGGTCAAGAGCGGCTACCCCGAGGGGCCTTACCAATTGCCAGATTCGCTGCGTGGCTGGCGCCGCGAACTGATGGGCCAGGCGCTGCTGGACAGCCTGGCCACTGCCGGAGAACAGCCTTGAAACGTATTTGCTCCATCTATCGCAGCCTCAAACGAAACGAGATGTACCTCTACGTGCTGAAAAGCGATGCACTGGAGCGCGTGCCGGAAAGTCTGCTGGCCGCCTTCGGCAAGCCGCACCACGCCTTCGACCTGGTGCTGAGCCCGGAGCGCAAGCTGTCCCGCGAGGACATCACCGTGGTTCTGGAGAACCTCGAAAAGCAGGGTTACCACCTGCAAATGCCGCCGGCCGAGGACGAGTACATCGAACACTTGCCCGAAGAGCTGCTGCGACGCAATGACCCGATGTGATCGGTCAGTGCCCCGTCCGGGGCACATTCATCTATGGAATTCAATTTTTGGCGGCGGCCGCACGGTACAGTGAACTGGACCGGCGGCCGCCTGCAGTGTTTTTGAAAGGTTTGAACCATGCGCGTTCTGATTGCTGAACACGATCACCCGCTGTACGCCCGGCTGCTGCGCGAAGCGGCGCCGGACCTTGAGGTCATGACCAGCGGCGACTCCGCCGAATTGTCGCGCCTGGCGGCCGATTGCCCGGTGTGGCTGGGCCAGCCGGATCTTCTGGCCACCTTGCTGCGCCAGGGGCACCAGCCACAATGGCTGCAATCCACCTGGGCCGGCATTACGCCGCTGCTGGCCGACGGCCTGCCGCGGGATTACCGCCTGACCCGCGCCGTGGGCATTTTTGGCCAGGTGATGGCCGAATACGTGCTGACTTACATGCTTGGCCATGAGCGTGAAGTGCTGGCGCGGCTGGTCAGCCAGGTCGAGCGCAAGTGGGATAACCGCATGGGCCAGAGCCTGGCGGGGCGCAAAGTGCTGATCGTCGGTACCGGTGATATCGGCCGCAGCGTTGCGCAATTCCTGCAGCCGTTTGGCGTTGAGCTGTACGGCATTGCCAGTGAGGCCCGTGAGCAGGCGCCGTTTGTCGAAGTTGCCGGGCTCGACGCGTTGCCGCGCCTGGTGGGTGAGGTGGACTACGTGGTCAACCTGCTGCCTAACACACCAAACACCCACGATTTGTACAATGCGGCGCTGTTCAAGCAATTCAAGCCGACCGGGTTGTTCATCAACGTCGGGCGCGGCGTGGCGGTGGTCGATGCAGACCTGGTGGAAGCGTTGAAGGAAGGCCATCTGGCCGGCGCGGTGATTGACGTTTGCCGTCAGGAACCATTGCCCCAGCGCCATCCGTTCTGGACCGCCTGGGGGTTGCTGCTGACCGGGCACAGCTCGGCGCCGACTTCGCCGGGGATGATGGTGCAATTATTTGTCGAGAATTTGCGCGCGTACCAGGCGCAGGAAACGTTGCGCGGCGAAGTGAGTTTCGAGCGCGGTTACTGACAGCGCGAAGGCTCGGCAACGCGTGTTGCCGGGCGCTTACAAATTTCTGCAAACACTAATCAGATGTTCGTTTCGCAGGCCGTATGTGAGGCTCGTACCCCTCTCCAGATGGGTACATTCTCATGTTGAATGCTGGCACTGTGTCTCTCCCTCCACGGGTAACTCCGCAACTTTCCCTGCTTTCTACCGAGCCGGCGGCGCTCCCTCTATTGCCCTCTGCTCTGGGTGCTACGGCCGATCGCAATACGCAGGCCCTCGCCCCAGTCCCCCGGCAATCCGGTCTCACCGCGGCGTTGGGCGAACGCGAGAATCTGCGGACACTCGGCCAGAAGCTCAACGAAATCGCCAGCCGTCTTGGCGTGAATGCCAGCCCTCAAGCGGTGCTGGCCGCGCTGCAAACGACACCGATGCAAATACACCCCGACTCGTCCTACCCGACCCAGGCGGGTAAAGCGGCGACGGTAGAGACCTTTCTCAGAAGTATCGGCTTGGGGTTGCCCACCAATCATTTTCAGCTTACCGGTCATGCCCACGCGTTGAGTGACAGGGCACTGGAGCATCCGCTCGGCAATTTTGGCGGCGGGTTGTCCTGGCCTGTTCCCATGAGCGCCGCTGAACAACGCAGGGTACTGGCGGCGGCTACCGACCATGGCAGCCAGAACCCCAATGCACCGCACATCGGCGCAAGCGTGGGTGTACTGGAATATCTGAACGCGAACCAGCCGTTGTCGGGCGAGGCATTGGCTGATCCTGCCAAGGCACTCGAAACCCTCGTCAGCTCCACCCGCGGGCAGGCACTGGGGCAAGCCATACAAGACCAGCTTGGGGGCGCCGCCTCCGAGACCAGCGTGAACGAATACGCACTGAGCGCAATCCACCTGCTGCTGGATCCCGAGTCCATTACGGCGCCGCACCGAAACCGTGTGGCAGGTTTCGACCTCGCGCAACAGGCCCACTGGGGCAAGCCGGCTTCGACAGTGCTCGAGCGCCTGAGCACTTACCTGCACGAAAATCACAAGACCAGTCCCGAGATGGCCAAGGCCGGCGCCTATTTGTTACTGGCACGAAAGGCGCCCGAGTTTTTGATCAAGGACATCCCCGACCGCGTGACCTACGGCAGCCCTGCCTGGGTAAGCCTCGCGGTCGCAGCGGCGGCCATAGAGGCGCAGTTCCCCGGAAAGGTGGCGCACATGACCTTTGCCCAAGTCATGTCCAGCGCGGAAAACGCGATCCTGACGAATCGAGCCGCCGCCGAACATGCACAAAAGGCGGCATTGGTGGACTGGGCCGTGGTCAACGGGATCGTCACATGCCAGCCAGGTGATCGTTACAGCGACGATGAGATAGACCGTGCAAGGACGGCATTCAACGCACAACTGAAGTCGACGCTTGCGGCTACCGGTTTGTTGGAAGCCGAGATTCCAAGCCGTAAAGACATTGCGTTGGCCCATTTGAAGGAGCGGTTTGGCGAACACGTACCTTTTGAAGAGAAACGACTGAAGGTCGTTGACTCGAAACAACCGTCAGCCCAACCACTTTATGATCCGAACCGGGCGCCCGGCGGGCTTTTCTCGTTGTTGGACATCGCCATGAGCGGACTTGGCCAATACCCATGGGAAACCAGGGACTCGAGCATTGCCGAGGCAATCAAAGGCAAGAGCCTGGATTTCAGCGTGAACAAAATCTTCAACGAAGAATTTGAACAAGCAATCACTTCTCGCCAGCAAGGGGTTCGCCGCGTCATCAGGCACCTTGTCGCAACACTGCCCTTGGTCGACCGGGAAAACCTGGAGTTTGCAAAGCTCGAGTTTTTTCAGAAAAACACTTATGAACTGGGCCTCGACTTCACCTCTAAAAAACGACAGGGCGCGGAAAACAAACTGTGGGTCAAGGCCACCGGAAGGAATGGCAACACTGTTTATGAAATTGATTTGAACGCAGGTGCAATCAAGTCGGTGCCGACCTCGGAGTTAACAACAAAACGCGAGCGGCAGGCCAACAAGGAGTTCAAGACGGAGCCCTTCAAGCCCAAGACCGTGAGCGAGGCTGCCCTTGGCCAAAAGAGCCAGGACGGCTTGTCAACGCCGCCCCCCAGTTTTTCCAGTGCGCGAACCCTGCACATCGCCGATGCTTTTGTTGAGCATCTTGATCTCGACAGTGATGACATAAAAACCTATGCCCGGGGTGTCACCTCGTTCGATAAACAAATGGCAACCGAGTGGAACGTCACCCACTTTTTTCTTGACCTGATTCCGCTCAGGTCAGCCATCGTGAATTTTTCCAGGGGCAACCACCTGGAAGGGGCCAGTGACCTGGCGCTGGATGTCTTTGGTTTTGTCACGGCGGGCGCGGGTGTGGCGGCGAAAGTCACGAAGGCGGGAGCCAAGGTCGCGAGCGCCGCCGCCAAGGCCATTCAAGTGGCAAAAGTCATCGGTGTGGCTGCCATTCAAGCATTCAACCCATTGGATGGCTTCAGCGAACTGGTCGCGGGCGGTGCCCGATTGCTGGGCAAAGGCGCCAACTTTGTACGCGCCACGGGTGCAGAGGTGGTCAACAAGCTCAGGGGCGCGAGCGGCAGCTATGACCTGTTGAAGGCTGCCAGTAAACACTATGACGCAGCAGCGACGGGTACCTTCAAGGTCGCCGGGCAAAGCGTTGATGGAGGCGCGGTACTCCAGAACGGTCGATGGTATGCGTTTGATGTGGACAGGATGCGGCCTTACGGCAGCCCTCTTGAAGGCTTCACCGCAAAAACGAGTGCGATGGATGGGGCGATCATCACCACGCCTGCCGAGCCGGGCAGCGCCCTGAACAACCGGTTGCTTGGCGACTACAGCGTGGCCGAATCGAAAATAGCCGGGCTTGCGCGCAACAGTCAGGGGATCTATGTGGCGGCGGACGGTCACTTGTCCCACATCCGCCATACCGATACTGCCGGCAACACTGCGGTCTACGAAGTGCGGCAAGTGACTCGCACCGCCGACGGTGCCGTACAGGCGCAGATTTATCACAACAACCGGCAAACGCCGCTGCTGGTGCAGCACCTTCAGGGGGACCAATGGCAGCGCCTGGGGGCACGCGGCGGTAACCCGCCTTCTGTGGCATCAGACCTGGGGCCGGAAATTGGCGGGGGCGGTGAGGGGACGATCTACGACAGTCTCGACGGGAAAAGTGTCTATAAGGACTATGGCCCTTCATCCATGACTTCTGCCGACGACTTTGTCGATAACGAGACCCTGTGCCTGAACAGCTATTACGGTGACGGCTTTGCAACCACGATATTTGAAAATGGTCGCCGTTATTTGAAAATGGGCAAGCTGGACGGGGTGGATGTAAATACCCTGGCAAGGGGAAGTTTGCCCCCAGAGGCCAGGCTTTTACTGGATGACGCATTTCGGCGCATGGAACAGAAAAATCTTTACCACAACGATCTGCAGTTAAGTAATTTCCTGTATTCAGCGAGGGATAATAAAATCTATCCAGTGGACTTGAACGCAAACGGTCTTGAAGACATGACACCGTTTCTCGCCAGTATGTACAAGCGTGATCGAGACGAGCTGCGCAGGGCCTATTACGCGCTGATCGCCAAGGCGTAGCTGCACTTGTGGCGGGTGTACCCTGCTGTGATCGCAGCAGCAGGGTTTTGACGTGACCGTCAACGACTGCCAGAGCGTGTTCAGTCCTGGTGGTTGAAGTCGCCTTCGGACACCAGCTCGTTCAATGGACGACGCGGGCTCGGGGTTTCCCGGGCTTGCAGGTAGTCGGCCAGGGTCGATTTGTCGCCGAGCTTGCCAATCGCCACCGCAGCGTGCAGGGCGTAACCTTCAGGAATCTTCAGTTCCTTGCGGGTCAGTTCCTGGTCGAAACCGGCCATGCCGTGGGTGTGCCAGCCGCTGAGGCTGGCTTGCAGCGCCAGGTGGCCCCAGGCCGAGCCGGTGTCAAAGGTGTGCCACAGGGCCGGGGTTTCTTCGGCGGCACCAGGCACGGCAAAGGTCGTCTTCGACGCGACGATCACCAGGGCCGAGGCATGCTGCGCCCAGCCACGGTTGAATTCGTTCAGCAGGCCCAGGAAACGTTCCCAGTTCGGCGTGTCGCGGCGCGCATAGAGAAAACGCCATGGCTGCGAGTTGTAGGCCGAAGGTGACCAGCGCGCGGCTTCGAAGAAGCTCAACAGGGTGTCCACCGGGATGCTTTCGCCGGTGAAGGCGCGCGGCGACCAGCGGTCGGTGAATTGTGGGTGGATCGGATAGTCGGCGACGCGTGGGTTGCTGCTCATTGGGCTGATCCTGATGAAAAACCGGGGTTCAAAATTACTTCGCCGCCGGGTGGCTGACAAGTCTTGTTCTACCGACAGTCGTAAGCGCTTGGCCCCGGGGGCCATGGGCACTAGACTGGCGGCCTTTTAACATACCGATATTGATGTAGAGCCATGGCCGCCAAAGTCGAACCTTTCTGGATCCGCAAAACCCTCGAACAACTCGACCAGGATGAGTGGGAGTCGTTGTGCGACGGCTGCGGCCTGTGCTGCCTGCAAAAGCTCGAGGATGAAGACGACAACAGCGTCTACTACACGCGCATCGCCTGCAAACTGCTGGACCTGAAAACCTGCCAGTGCACCGATTACCCCAACCGTCGGGCCTCGGTGCCCGATTGCATCCAGCTCACTCCGGGCCAGGCCGACCAGTTCAAATGGCTGCCGCCCACCTGCGGTTACCGGCTGGTCAGCGAGCGCAAGGATTTGCCGCTGTGGCACCATCTGGTCTGCGGCGATCGCGACGCTGTGCACCAGGAACGCATTTCCCAGTCCGGGCGCATGCTCAGCGAAGGCAGCGTGCCCGAGGATGACTGGGAGGATTACCTGATTTTTCGTGCAGGCTGAGAAGGAGTGTGTATGACGGTTGGAGCCAGGCTGGCGGCGAGCCTGCTGTTGTTGGTATTGAGTGCGCCGGCGTGGGCGGCGAAGAAAGTTGACCTGGACTATCACGTCAAGCTATTGCCCCAAAGTGATCAGGCAGAAGTGCGCCTGAGCCTGTCCCAGGGCTCGGCGGTGCGCAGCCTCAACTTCGACCTGGGCCGCGACGGCGACTACAGCGACTTCAAGGCCGATGGCCAGTGGCAAGTGTTGCCGGGCAATACCCCGGGTGACAGCCGCGGCCTGTGGCAACCGAGTGCCGACAAGGCCAGCCTGACCTACCGTGTACGCCTCACCCACGCGCGCAAGAAAGGCGTCTATGAAGCGCGGATGACCCCGAGTTGGGCGCTGTTTCGCGGCGAGGATCTGGTGCCCACTGCACGTCTGGATCAACAGGACGGCATTGAACTGGTGTCGCGTCTGGTGTTTGAACTGCCTGTCGGCTGGAAAAGCGTCGAGACGTCCTGGCCGCGCATCGGCAAGAACAAATTCCGCATCGATAACGTTTCCCGCCTGTTTGACCGGCCCACCGGCTGGATGCTCGCGGGTACGCTGGGCAGTCGCAGGATGCGCCTGGGGGAAACCGAAATCACCGTGGCGTCGCCCAAAGGGCAAGGCATGCATCGCATGGATGTGCTGACCTTGCTGACGTTTGTCTGGCCGCAAGTGCAAGCGGCATTCCCACGGCACCCGGCGAAATTGCTGGTGGTGGGCGCCAGTGACCCGATGCGGCGCGGTGCGTATTCGGCGCGGGACTCGATTTACCTCAACAGCCGTACGCCGTTGGTCAGCGAGAACGGCAGCAGCCCGTTGATCCGTGAAGTGGTGCAGGCTATCGGCCGCTTCAACGACCACCAGGGCAGCGATTGGATCAGCGAGGGCTTGGCGCAGTACTACGCCATTGAGCTGATGCGCCGCGCAGGGGGGATCAGCGACGATCGTTATGCCGCCCTGCAGGCCCGGCTGGCCAACGAAGGCAAGGACGTGACCACCCTGCGGGTCGAGCACGCCAATAGCGCGACCGTCTCACGAGCGGTGGTGTTGTTGCAGGAGCTGGACCGCGAGATTCGTGTGAAAACCCACAACAAGCGTTCGCTGGATGATTTGACCCAGGCGGTGATGCGCCTGAACAGCATCAGCACAAAGGAATTTGTGCAGCTGGGGGAGAGCATTATTGGCGAGTCGTCGGTAGTACTCGATACCAAACTGCTGCACTGAAACCAAGGTGGGAGCGGGCTTGCTCGCGAAAGCGGTGYATCAGAAACACAGTCAGTGACTGACACTCCGCTTTCGCGAGCAAGCCCGCTCCCACTTTTGATCGGGGTTAACCCACAGTTTTGCTGGCGTTTTCAGCCGCCACTTCAGCCTTGGTCTTGAGGTTTTTCAGTTCCTCACCGGCGCGTTCGATCTTGGTTCGCACGCTGTTCATTTCCTGGCGGCTGCGCTCCAGCAACTCTTTCGCCGAGCTATGCCCGCTGATCCCGCGTGCCAGCGCTACGCCGCCAATCGCCACCTGGATCAAACCGAAAAAGCCGCCACGGCGCAGGCCTTTGCCCATCATCACCACACCGCCAGCCAGGGAGCCGATGCGTTCCCAGCCCTGGACGTTTTGCGTGGGTTGGGGCTCGAACGGGGTGGACCGGATAACGGGTCGCAGGGTTTTGCTGTCGCTCATGATCTGTCTCCAACAAGGGCTGATTGATATGCAGCTGACTGCACACAGGCCGCGGATGTTCCCAAAAAATCAGTATTTGGGGCCCGAACGGGTGTTGTTGCCCTTGGCCAGACGGTCGTAAAGCACCACGTTGACGGTGGCGGCGAGGTTCATGCAACCGGTGGTCGGGATGTAGATCACGTCTTCACACCAGTCGCGAATCTCTTTGTCGAGGGAGCCGTCTTCCGGACCGAAGATATACAGCGCACGGTCCGGATGGGTGTATTCGGGGAGAGGGCGGGCGCCTTCCACCAGCTCGACGGCGACGGGGATGCAGCCCAGGGGCAGGATCTTTTTCAGGTCGTCGATACCGATCAGCGGAATGTCGTGGTGGACCTTCTTGGTGTCGGTAATAAAGTCCCGGGCCCGCTCATAGCGCTTGCCGGTGTAGAACACCGAGGCCACGCCGTAGCAGCCGGCGGCGCGCATCACCGAGCCGACGTTTTCGGGGGATTTGGGGTTGTACAGACCGATGCAGCTGTAGCGTTTATTGCCCACGGGAGAGGGTGCCTTCGAGAAAAACCGCGATTATACGGC
>NZ_CP080030.1:1630235-1914625 GCF_019382755.1 Pseudomonas sp. Colony2
CTCAGTCGTCTTTCTTCATCAACCCGGCCAACGCCGCAAACGGGTTGTGCGTCGCCTTGGCGATCGTCGGGCTGCTGGTGGAGCCTTCGCCGAAATACTGCTGGTCGGTATAACGCGAGTGTTCGTTGTCGTGGCAATACAGGCACAGCAACTCCCAGTTGGAGCCGTCCTGGGGGTTGTCGTCATGGTTGTGGTTGCGGTGGTGCACGGTCAGTTCGCTCAGGCGCTTGCCGGCGAATTCACGGGCGCAGCGGCCACACACGTGGGGGTACATCTTCAGGGCTTTGTCGCGGTAGCCCATTTCCCGGTCGCGCTGGGCATCGGCGAGGATGCGGTCCAGCTTCGCGGTGTGGGAGGGCGGGTTGGTCGAGCTCATCATGGCTCCTGTCTTTTAGTGGATCACGGATAGCGTTGATTCTAGCTGCTTGCTGGCTAATAAACCTCCGGCTTTTTCAGGCGCGGTCATGCCGGTGAGGGGGATTGTTTGTAGTATCGACGAACTGAATTCATAAGGAGCGGTACTCATGCGGATGCATTCATGGTTGTGGGCGCTGCTGTTGTGCGCCGTCAGTGTTCAGGTCCAGGCGTTTTCCACGCCCCAGCCAGGCGAGGTGATCGATGTGGCGCTGGAGCAGCTCCACCCGACCCAGGCCGTCATCGGTTTTGATCAGATCCATTACAAGCTGGGGGTATTTGCCGAGTCGCCCAAAAAAGTGTTCGACGAATACTGTGAAACCAACGGCCAGGGCGGTGTCGACAAGGTGTCTGAAGATGCCGATCTGCATAAGCCGGGCAGCTTCACCTGCAAAGACCCGGTAGGCGCTCACCCGGCGGATATGAAAACCGTGGTGGTCGGTCCCGCTGGCCAGTTGTACCTCACCGACGGCCACCACTCGTTCAGTACCTTGTGGGAGCAGCCAGGTGCCGGCGCCAAACTGAAGATGTGGGTGCGGGTCACCGATAACTTCAGCGACAGTCCCGACCTGGCGACTTTCTGGAAACGCATGGAGCAGGGCCGCAAGGTCTGGCTCAAGGACGGCCAGGGCAAGACCATCACACCTGAGCAAATTCCGGCACACCTGGGCTTCAAGGACCTCGGCGACGATATGTTCCGCAGCCTGGTTTACTTCTCCCGCAAGGCGTCCTACGGCAAGCCGACCTCTGGTGAGGTGGTGCCGGAATTCCTGGAGTTTTACTGGGGAGGGTGGTTGCGCACGCAGATTGACCTCGGCGCGTTCAACCTGAACAAGCAAGGCGGGTATGAAAAGGCAATCGAGGCGGTAGCCAAGCGCATGGTCAGCCTGGCGCCCGAGGCACCGGTAGGGGACAGCGGCTTCAGCGCCCGGCAGTTGGGCGGCTTCACGTCACTTGACCGCAAAGAACTGAACGATACGTTCAAGAAGAAAGTGCCCTACGTTATCGACAGTAGAAGTAACTAAGTGACGAACCGGCAGGGGCGGCCTTGTGCTGTTTCTGTCGGGCGTATAACGGCTTAATATACAGTAAAGATCCGGCAAATATCGATTTAAATGCCGTGGGGCATTTAATTGGCTTCAGGGTGATAAAGTGTTGGACTAACTTTGCCAGTTTGTTTAATGTGGCGCCTCTTGGCCTACTGCCGTTAGTGTGTTCTGTGGTGGCGTCAGGTAGTCAATACGTCAGGTCTTTCCTGGCGACTGTCAGTTTCCCGCAAGCCGGGCTTTCCTTTCACGATATCAACCGCCGTGGTTGACGTTGTGGCGTTTCAAATCAGAAGCGCTCATCCAGAGCGTACTGCTTCCAATAACCGAAGTCGGGTGGTTGAAGTGTCTAATGATCGTCGTGCAAATAATAAAAAATCAACGCGTTACCCTGTTGTTATAACTTGAAGATTCGGGATAGGTGTCCTGTGCAAGTTGTAAGTTTATGGTGCCCGTTAATAAACTTCTGATGTTCATCTCACTGACATTCACACTGCGTGAATGCAACGGCCTGCTTCAATTGAATGCATGCAATTTTTTGTAGAGGCTGTTGTGTCTAAAGGCGTTGTTCTGGCGGTTTCCGCTTCCTTCCTGTTTGGTGTGCTGTATTTCTTTACCTCCCTTCTTGAACCCTTGAATGGCCAGCAGATATTTGGCTGGCGAATGCTCATCTCCTTGCCCTTCATGACGTTGCTGCTGTGCCTGTCCGGAGACTGGAAGTGGGTGCCGTTGATCTACAAGCGTCTGCGGGAGAAACCCGCGTTGCTGCCCTGTGTCGTGCTCACCAGTGCCCTGGTGGGTGTGCAGTTGTGGATCTTCATGTGGGCGCCCCTCAATGGCCACGGCCTGGATGTGTCGCTGGGCTATTTCCTGTTACCGCTGACCATGGTCATCACCGGGCGCATCGTTTACGGCGAACGCCTTTCCCATCTGCAAAAAATTGCCGCTGCGCTGGCGGCGGTGGGCGTGGCCAACGAGCTGTATCGCACGGGCGGGTTCTCCTGGACCACCCTGGTGGTGTGCGTCGGTTATCCGCTGTATTTCGTGCTGCGCAGGCGTTGTGGCACCGACAACCTCGGCGGGCTGTGGCTGGACATGATGCTGATGATTCCGGTCGCGCTGTGGTTCGTCCTCGGTAGTGAGCCCATCAACGAGACCCTGGCGCAGCGCCCGGCGCTCTATTGGCTGGTGCCACTCATGGGGTTGGTCAGCGCGGCGGCGGGTTATTCCTACATCCTGGCCAGCCGGCTGTTGCCGTTCAGCCTGTTCGGTTTGCTCAGTTACGCAGAGCCGGTGCTGCTGGTGGCTGTGTCGCTGATGCTGGGAGACGCCCTCAAACCGGGCCAATGGATGACCTACCTGCCGATCTGGCTGGCGGTGGTGGTGTTGGTGCTGGAAGGCTTGAGGCATTTGAATCGACTGCGCCGGTCGATCTGACTTCAACCCACGCAGTTAATGCTTAGCCCTTGAGCTTTTCAGCAATCCAGATGGTATGCCGCGTGCCCTTGTTGCCATGGGCAAACACCTGCACTTCCTCGGCCTTGAAGCCGGCCTTGCGCAGTTTGTCGCTGAACTGCTTGTCGGCGCTGGCCGACCATACCGCCAGCACGCCCTTGGGCCGTAGCGCCTTGGCGCAGGCGCTTAGGCCACCGGCGGAATACAGCCAGCTGTTGGCTTTTTGCGTCAGGCCTTCGGGGCCGTTGTCGACGTCCAGCATGATCGCGTCAAACCCCTGGGGCTCGGCCTGCAGCACCTTGGCCACGTCTTCCAGACGGATCACGGTGCGCGGGTCCAGCAGCGGGCGGCCGGACTTTTCCCCCAGTGGCCCGCGATTCCACTCGACCACGCCGGGCACCAGCTCGGCAACCACCACTTCGGCAGTCTTGCCCAAATGCTTGAGCGCTGCCGCCAGGGTAAAACCCATGCCCAGGCCGCCAATCAACACCCTGGAGCCGGGCCGACCGGCGACTTTGCGGCACGGAATCTCCGCCAGCGCATCCTCGGAACCGTGCATGCGCGTGTTCATCAACTGGCCACCGTCACCGCCCTGAATCTTGATGACAAAATCCTCACCGTATTCGAACAGGCACAAGGCACCGCCGTTGTCGGGGATCGGAGTGGTGTCCAGCAGAACGAAACGTTTCATGGAAATCTCATTGGGAAGGGCATTCTTGCGCGGTTGGGAGTAGCCTTACGACTTTACGGTCAGGCCATGGAGCCATCGATGAAGTGCAGCATTCTAACGGTCATTGTGTGGAGCGCGCTCGCCCTTGGCGGTGTGGCCCAGGCTCAGGAGTCGCAAACCGTGCCGATTACCCCCGCGCCTACGGCGGGTTCACCGGGTACTGCAACGCCCACGCCTTATCCGCAAGTCACGCCACCGGCAACGCCAAAGGCGGCCGGCAGCGGTGAGCCATTGTTGGCGCCGATCGTGCTGCCCGCGCCGCCGAAGGACCAGACGATCCCCGGCTTGCAGCAAAACGACATCAAGCCCAAGACCCCGGGCGGCTAAAACTGCTGGGACAGCAATTGCCCGTCCGCCATGCGCAGGCGCCTGGACAGGGCGATAGCAATCGCACGAATGATCTTGGCCGCGATTTTCGGTGCATCGTTGAGCATCTTTTCCAGGGAATCCTTGCCCAGGTTCAATAGCACGCAATCGCTGGCCGCCACACAGCTGGCGGAGCGGCGCTCGCCGTCCAGCACAGCCATCTCGCCAAAGGTCCGTCCGCTGCGCAAGGTGGCGATAGTCAGGCGCTGGCCTGCATGGTTGGTCTTCTGCACCGCCACCTGGCCTGAGTGAATGATGCACATGAAGGTGCCCGCGTCGCCCTCGAGGAAAATCACCTCATCGCGGGCGATGCTGCTGATGTTGAAATAGCCCGCCGCTACGTGGAAGTCTTCCGGCAGCAACGGGTCGAACAGGCCGCAATCCATCAGCATGTCGCGGATTTCGTTATTGAGTAAGGTCGGTTCTGGCATGAGGCTTACAGTCTTTGTCCATAAATCGTGCAGGGCGCGCCCGGCGGTCAAGTGTTCAGACCGGCCCGCCAGGCGGAGTTCCTTAAATCAGCCCCAGCGCCTTGAAAACAAATGCATATTCGAGTGCTACGTCACGTAATCCCTGGTAACGACCACTCATGCCGCCGTGGCCGGCGCCCAGCTCGGTCTTGAGCAGCAACAGGTTGTCGTCGGTCCTGGTGTCGCGCAGCTTGGCCACCCACTTCGCCGCTTCCCAATACTGCACGCGGCTGTCGTTGTAGCCGGCGATCACCAGCGTGGCCGGATAGGCCTGGGCGCTGACGTTTTCGTACGGTGCGTACGCCTTGATCCGCTCATACACCTCGGGCTCCTGCGGGTTGCCCCATTCGTCGTACTCGGTGATGGTCAGCGGCAACTCGGGGTCGAGCATGGTGTTGAGCACATCGACGAACGGCACTTCGGCAATCGCCGCCTGGAACAGCTCCGGGCGTTGATTGAGCACCGCGCCGATCAACAGGCCACCGGCGCTGCCGCCGCTGATGGCCAGTTGCTTGGAGGTGGTCAGGCCCTGGGCGATCAAGTGTTCGGCGCACGCGATAAAGTCGCTGAAGGTGTTTTGCTTGTGCTCCTGCTTGCCGCCGCGATACCAGGCCTCACCCAGTTCGCCGCCGCCGCGTACATGGGCAATGGCGAAGGCCACGCCACGGTCCAGCAGGCTCAGGCGGGCGTGGGAGAACCACGGGTCGAGGCTGTGGCCGTAGGCGCCGTAGCCGTACAGATACAGGGGCGTCGGCTTACCCAACTGATCGCGTCGGACGACAAGACTGATCGGCACCTGAGTGCCATCGGCCGACGTTGCCCACAGGCGTTGGCTGACGTAGTCGTCGGCGTTGAACACACCCAGCACCGGGGTTTCCTTGAGCACTTGTTGTGCGCCGCCGGCCAGTTCCAGCTGACGAACCTGGGCCGGGCGGTTCAGGGCCTCATAGCGCAGGCGGATCTTGTCGCTGGCAAATTCCAGGCTGTTTTGCACATAGAGGCTGTAGGCCGCGTCCGGTAACTCCACGCGATAAGCGGCTTGCCCCTGTGGGTGCACTTCGATGATCGGCAGGCCGCCGATCCGCAGGCTCAGGGTCATGGCCCGGGCATTGAGGCTTACGCCATCGAGCATTACCGCGTCGTCGTGGAGGATCAGGTTCAGCCAGTCGTCCTGGGTCGGCACACTGCCGGTGTCGGCCGCCTGGAACAGCGCAAAGTTGATGCCGTCACGGTTGCTGCGGATAAACCAGGTCCACTGGTCGTCCAGCTTGCCGTGGTCGACGTCATATTCATGGCCTTCGACCCGTGGCGCCATGCAGGTAAACGCCTGCTGCGGCTTTTCGGCGTCCAGGGCCCAGATCTCGCTGGTGGTCTTGCTGCCCAGGGCCAGCAGCAACTGACGCTCGGAGCTGGAGCGGTAGCAGTGCAGGAAGAAACGTCCGTCAGGCTCGTGGAACACTTCTTCGGCGGCAGTGCCGTCCAGGCGATAGCGATACAGCTTGTGCGGGCGATGGGTGTCGTCCAGTTCGGTGAAGAACAGGGTCAGGCTGTCGTTGGCCCAGGTCATGCTGCCATCGCAGTCTTCAAACTCCAGTTCGCTGACCTTGCCGGTGGCCAATTCCTTCACGTAGAGGGTGTAGATCTCTTCGCCGCTGGTATCCAGGCTGTAGGCCAGGCGCTGGTGGTCCGGGCTGATGCTGAAGGCGCCGAGGGAGAAAAAGCCGCCATTGGCCAGTACGTTCGGGTCCAGCAGCAGCTCTTCCGCGCTTTCGTCGACCTGTTGGCTGTCGTCCGCCGGGCGCGGGCAGCGGTAGTGGCGGGCGTATTCGTCGCCGGCGGTGGTGCGGGTGTAATACAGGTACGGGCCCCAGGGCGAGGGCAGGGACAGGTCGGTTTCGAGAATGCGGCCCTTGATCTCCTCGAACAGGGTCTCGCGCAGCGCCTGCTGGTCGGACAGTTGTGCTTCTTGCCAGGCATTTTCCGCCTTGAGGTAATCGAGCACCTCGGCGCTGTCACGCGCTTGCAGCCAGGCATACGGGTCGGTGCCTGGGGCCTTGCGGGCGATCGGGGCGGCAGTGATGTGGGTCGATGGGGGCATGGATCACTCTCTGTCTGGCGGTTGGCCGACGGCATTGCAGCCTCGGCACTGAAAAGCCGTTATCATAGCGGCCTGTTTGCCTACCTTGCCATGGACACCATGACCGAGAACGACTATCTGATCGCTTGGGGCCTCTACGCCTTCGCAGCCCTGGGTTGCCTGTTGGTGTGGTTTGCCATGACCCGCTGGATGTGGCGCTGGCTGCGCGAGCCACTGCGGCTGCTGGTGGCGGTGCTGCTGTTCAGCCCGACCATCGTCGACCCGGTGAAGACCCAGTTCGCCCCGGCCGTGGCCATCACCGCCCTGGACCTGGTGCTCAAGGTCGGCAACAACGCCTGGCGGGCGATTTCCGATCTGTTCATGTATTGCATGATCGCGTTCGGCGTGTACCTGGTGTTCGTGCTGATCCGCTGGCCCATCGAGCGTGCCGCCAGGGTTCGTCGTGAGCAGAAGGCCGCCGCTGCGGCAGCCGCTGCCGCCGAGCCGGAGGATGACGACGAACCCTTCGCCGATGAGCGTTACGGTCGCCCGGCACCTGTCAGCGGTATGCGGGTCGAACCGCGCCTTTAACGTTGTACGCCCTGTATCGAGAAGCCTGGCATGTGTGAATTATTGGGCATGAGTGCCAACGTACCGACCGATATCGTCTTCAGCTTCACCGGGCTGATGCAGCGCGGCGGACGTACCGGGCCCCACCGCGACGGTTGGGGCATCGCCTTCTACGAGGGCCGTGGCCTGCGGTTGTTCCAGGACCCGGCGGCCAGCAGCGAATCGGAAGTCGCGCTGCTGGTGCAGCGTTATCCCATCAAGAGTGAAGTGGTGATTGGCCATATCCGCCAGGCCAATGTGGGCAAGGTGTGCCTGTCCAATACCCATCCGTTCGTCCGTGAACTGTGGGGCCGCAACTGGTGCTTTGCCCATAACGGTCAACTGGCGGACTTCAACCCCCGCGCCACGTTCTACCGCCCGGTGGGCGATACCGACAGCGAAGCGGCGTTCTGCGATTTGCTCAACCGAGTCCGTGAAGCGTTCCCGGAACCGGTGGACATCGAACAGGTGCTGCCGGACCTGATCGCCGCCTGCAGCGAATACCGCAGCAAGGGCGTGTTCAACTGCCTGCTCAGCGACGGTGACTGGCTGTTCTGCTATTGCTCGACCAAGCTGGCACAGATCACCCGGCGTGCGCCATTTGGCCCTGCACGGTTGAAAGATGTCGACGTGATCGTCGATTTTCAGGCCGAAACCACCCCCAATGACGTGGTGACGGTAATTGCCACCGAACCCCTGACCGAAAACGAGACCTGGACCCGCTACGAACCGGGCCAGTGGAGCCTGTGGCGACGCGGCGAATGTGTCAGCCAAGGTAAAACGGAATAAGGACGTCGAATATGTTGCTCAGCTATTTGCGACTGGTGTTGTTTGCCGTGGGTCTGTTGGTCGGTGTGCAGGTGCCGGGGTTTATCAGCGACTACGCCAAGCGCGTCGAAGCCCACTTGATCGAAGCCCAGACCGGCTTGCGCGGCTTCGATGCCACGGCGCAACAGTTCTTCAACGGTGACTTGCAGGCGCTGGTGGCCCATTACCGTGCCAGTGACGACCCGGTGTTTCGCAGCGATGCCAACAGCCTGGGCACCTTGCTCGACCGCCAGGTAGCGCTGGATAAGCAGTTCCAGGCGATGCAGGGCCCGTGGTACATCCGCGCGCTGCAAGTGGCGGTGGCCGCCGACCCGGCGATTCGCCAGGAAACCTGGAACGGCTACAGCTACATGCTGTTGCTGACCCCGGAAGCCATGGGCTGGGGCCTGGGCGGGGCGATGTTGTTGTCGTTCGGCATCGAGTGCCTGTTCCGCCTGATCGACTGGGTGGTGTTGGGCGGCAAGCGCCTGCGCCAGAGCCGACCGATTGAAGAGCGGGACCTCAAGGGGCTTTAAAGGCTGACGCGGTCAAATTGTGGGAGCGGGCTTGCTCGCGAATGCGGTGCGTCAGTGACATATGGGGTGGCTGGCACACCGCATTCGCGCGCAAGCCCGCTCCCACAGTTTTAAATCGGTTCCTTCAGTGGCATGGGTTTGCTCAACACCATCAAGTCCTCGCCCACCTTCTGCGCGTACTGCTGCACCACGCTCTGGCACAGCGCCACAATCTCCTCCACCAACTCCACGCCCACTCGCCACGACACCACCACCTGCAGGTTCGGCGGCCGTTGTTCCATGGGCAGCATGGTCAATTCACCTCGTGCCAGCTCTTCACTGACCAATACGGGCGGGAATGCACCAATCCCGAACCCGTCCCGCAGCAGGCGGGTGATCGCTGACACCGAGTTCACACAGTTCATCCGTGGGGCGGATACGCCGTTAGCCTGCATCAGGCTGAGCACGTCCTGGTGCGGACAGGAGTTTTTCGAGTAGGTGATGATGCGCTCCTGGGCCAGTTCGGCGAGGGACGCGTAGTCGCGGTTGTAGATCGAGTGGCTGGCGACGATCCAGCCCATGGGGTGGCTGGCCAGTTCCAGGCTGCGCAAGGTTTCCTGGCGCAGCAGGTCGGTTTGCAGGATCAGGTCGAGAAAGCCTTTTTGCAACTGATCGCTGAGGTTCAGCGCGGTATCGGCGACCAACTCGATTTCTACCCGCGGAAAGTTGTCCGTCAGTTCTGCCACCAGCGCGCTCAGCCAAGTGTGGATCACCGTGTCCATCACTCCGATGCGGATACGCCCGACCTTGCTGCTGGTGGTTTCCAGGGACTGCTTGAGCCCTTGCATGGTCGCCATCATCTGCTCGGCATAATCGAGCACCTTCAAGCCTTCCGGCGTCAGGCTCACACCTCGGGAATCGCGCAGGAACAGCTTCACCCCCAACTCGCTTTCCAGCACGGCGATACGGCTGGAGATCGAGGCCTGGGTGGTGAACAGCTTCTCTGCCGTGAGGCGAAAGCTCTTGAGCTTGGCCACCCAGACGAAGGTTTCGAGGAACTTCAAATTCATGGGATCAACTTTTCTTATGCATGGATTGTTTTTTATTAGTTGGACGCAGCGTGCCGCAACCGCCAAAAATCGAGCTGTCTCACGATAAGCGTCGTTGGGGCTCGGGACAACATCGTTGCGAGATCTTGGTAAAAGATCCCACACTACAAAAAAATAAAGCCTACAGGAGCCCTACCGTGAGCCGCCTGCTATTGAACTGCGACATCGGCGAAAGCTTTGGCAACTGGACCTTGGGTCTGGACGCCGAAGTCATGCCGTTCATTGATTGCGCCAACGTAGCCTGCGGTTTCCACGCCGGCGACCCGAGCATCATGCGCAAGACCGTCAGCCTGGCCTTCGAGCATGGCGTGCAGGTGGGCGCGCACCCGGCGTACCAGGACCTGCAGGGTTTCGGCCGCCGCTCCATGGCCTACACCCCGCAGGAAATCCAGGACCTGTTGCACTACCAGGTCGGCGCCCTCGACGGTATTTGCCGGGCCCAGGGCGGGCGGGTCAGCTACGTCAAACCCCATGGCGCGATGTACAACGACATGATGGCCAAGCCTGCGCAATTGCGTGCGGTGATCCAGGCCGTGGCGGCCTACGACGCCAGCCTGCCATTGATGCTGATGGCCACCCGCGACAACAGCGCCGCGCAGGCCCTGGGTGACGAATATGGCGTGACCCTGTGGTTCGAAGCCTTTGCCGACCGTGCCTACGACAGCGCCGGCCATCTGGTCTCCCGCCAGTTGCCGGGCGCGGTGCATCATGACCCGGAAAAGATCATCCAGCAGGCCTTGATCATCGCCCGGGGAGAACAGTTGGTCGCCAGTGATGGCAGTCCGTTGCACCTGCAAGCCAATACCTTGTGCGTGCATGGCGATAACGCCAGCTCAGTGGCTGCCGTGCAGCGCATCCGCGAGGCGTTGACCCCAGCATGAAGCCACGGATTGAAGTGGTGGCCATCGACTGCCTGATGGTGCGCCTGTTTGAGGTGATCGCCGAAGACAACATGCCCTGGATGCTCGCCGCCACCCGCCGTTTGCGCGAAGGTTTTGGCCCGGCGCTGGTGGACCTGGTGCCGTCCTACACGACCCTGATGGTGCACTACGACCTGCTGGCGCTCGACCCTGGCCAGGCACGGGCGTTGATCGACCAGGCGCTCAAGGAATTGCAGCCCGAACCCAAGGGCAGCGGGCAATGCCATGTGTTGCCGGTCTGGTATGACCTGAGTGTCGGCCCGGAGTTGGCGTTGCTGGCGCAGCGCAGTGGCCTGGCAGTGGAGGAGGTGATTCGCCGTCACAGCCAGCATGAGTACCAGGTATTCGCCTTGGGCTTCGCCCCGGGGTTTGCCTTTATGGGGCTGGTGGATGAACAGCTCGCGACACCGCGGCTCAACACCCCGCGCAAGCGGGTGACGGCGGGCAGCGTGGGCATCGCCGAGCGGCAGACGGCGGCTTATCCGGTGGTCTCGCCAGGCGGCTGGAACCTGATTGGCCGCACGCCGGCCAAGCTGTTTGACCGTGAACGCGAGGGCTACAGCCTGATGCAGCCGGGGGATACCGTGCGCTACGAAGCGATCAGCCATCGCGAATTCATCAACCTGGGCGGCGATGACACGCCGTTGGAGGCGCAGGCATGAGCCGCTTGCTGATCGAGGCCAGCACGCCGCTGTGCCTGTTGCAGGACGCCGGACGTTTTGGCGTCAGGCATTTGGGCGTGACCCAGGGCGGCGCGCTGGATTGGGTGTCGATGTCGTGGGCCAATTGGTTGCTGGGCAATGCCCTGGATGCGCCGGTGGTGGAAATCACCTTGGGTGGCTTCACCGTGCAGGCCGAGGACTATTGCCTGCTGGCGCTGGCCGGAGCGGACTTGGGCGCGTATGTCGACGAGCGCGCGATCAGCCCGGGGCGCAGCTTTATTCTGCAAAAGGGCCAGCGCTTGCGTTTTACCCAGCCTTTCAGCGGTGCGCGGGCTTACCTGGCAGCGCCGGGCGGGTTTGATGCGCCGCAGGTGCTGGGCAGCTGCGCCACGGTGGGACGTGAAGAACTGGGCGGGCTGGATGGCTTTGGCCGGTCACTGGCCGAAGGTGCGCAATTGACCTATTCGGGCGTGGGCGGTGCGATGCAGGTGTTGTCCGCCGGGCAATTGCCGAAGCTGGATTCCAAGGCGCCACTTGAGGTGATCCTCGGGGCGCAGATCGGTCAGTTTGGCGGGCAGAGTCTGTTTGATGTGTTCAACAGCGAGTGGACCCTCGACAGCCGTGCCGACCGCATGGGCATGCGCTTGCTTGGCACGCCGCTGGAGTATCAGGGGCCGTCGCTGATCTCGGAAGGCATCCCGCTGGGGGCGATCCAGGTGCCGCCGGACGGGCAGCCGATTGTGTTGCTCAATGACCGGCAGACCATTGGCGGCTACCCACGATTGGGCGCGTTGACGCCATTGGCGTTGGCGCGGCTGGCGCAGTGCTTGCCGGGGGAGAAGGTGAGGTTGGCGCCGGTGGTGCAGGAAACGGCGCATCGCCAGCAAGTGGAGTATTTGCAGTACCTTGCCAGAAACTAAAGACCGCCGCAGGACAAAATGTGGGAGCGGGCTTGCTCGCGAAGGCGGTATATCAGCCAATATATTCGGTGACTGACACTGCGCTTTCGCGAGCAAGCCCGCTCCCACATTTGATCGTGGTTGTCTGGGAAACAACTTACTTCGACAAAAAGCGCATCCCTTCCTCAAGCCCGCGCAACGTCAACGGAAACATCTGGTCCTCGATCAAATCCCGCACAATCCCGGTGGACGCCGTATAGCCCCAGGTATCTTTCGGGTACGGATTAATCCAGATCAGCTTCTTGTACTTCTCCATGAACCGCTGCATCCACACATACCCGGGCTCTTCATTCCAGTGCTCGACGCTGCCGCCGGCCTGGGTGATTTCATACGGCGCCATGGCCGCATCGCCGATAAAGATCACTTTGTAGTCGGCACCGTACTTGTGCAGCAAATCCTGGGTCGAGGTGCGTTCCGAGCCCCGGCGCATGTTGTTCTTCCACACCGATTCATAAATGAAATTGTGGAAGTAGAAATACTCCAGGTGCTTGAACTCGGTCTTGCACGCCGAGAACAACTCTTCGCAAGTCTTCACATGGGCATCCATCGAGCCGCCGATGTCGAACAGCAGCAACAGCTTGATGGTGTTACGCCGCTCCGGGCGCATCTGGATATTCAGCAGCCCGGCATCGCGGGCCGTATGGTCGATGGTGCCGTCAATGTCGAGCTCTTCCGCCGCACCCTGGCGTGCGAACTTGCGCAGGCGGCGCAGGGCGATCTTGATGTTGCGGGTGCCCAGTTCCACCGAATCATCGAGGTTCTTGTACTCGCGCTGGTCCCAGACCTTGACCGCCTTGCCCTGGCGCTTGCCGGCATCCCCCACGCGTATGCCTTCGGGGTTGAAGCCGCCGGAGCCGAACGGGCTGGTACCGCCGGTGCCGATCCACTTGTTGCCGCCGGCGTGGCGTTCTTTCTGTTCTTCCAGACGTTTCTTGAATTCTTCGATCAGCTTGTCCAGCCCGCCGAGGGACTGGATCTGTGCGCGCTCTTCGTCGGTCAGCGAGCGTTCGAATTCCTTGCGCAGCCAGTCTTCGGGGATCAGCGCCTGCAGGTGATCGTCGAGTTTTTCCAGGCCGTTGAAGTAGGCGCCGAAGGCCCGGTCGAACTTGTCGAAATGCCGTTCGTCCTTCACCAGGATCGCCCGGGCCAGGTAGTAGAACTCGTCCATGTCGGCGAAGGTCACGCGCTGTTTCAGCGCGTTGATCAGGTCCAGCAGCTCACGCACCGACACCGGCACCTTGGCTGCACGCATTTCATTGAACAGGTTGAGCAGCATGGCAATCGCCCTTATCGGTTACCGCGACGGCTCATGAACGCCAGGCGTTCCAGCAACTGCACGTCCTGCTCGTTCTTCACCAGGGCACCGGCCAGGGGCGGGATGGCCTTGGTGGGGTCGCGCTCGCGCAGTACCGCTTCGCCGATGTTGTCGGCCATCAGCAGTTTCAGCCAGTCCACCAGTTCGGAGGTGGACGGTTTTTTCTTCAGGCCCGGTACTTTGCGCACGTCAAAGAATACGTCGAGGGCTTCGCTGACCAGGTCTTTCTTGATGTCCGGGTAGTGTACGTCGACGATCTTTTGCAGGGTGGTGCGGTCCGGGAAGGCGATGTAGTGGAAGAAGCAGCGGCGCAGGAACGCGTCCGGCAGCTCTTTTTCGTTGTTGGAGGTAATGATGATGATCGGGCGCTTCTTGGCCTCGATGGTCTCGTCGATTTCGTAGACGTAGAACTCCATCTTGTCGAGTTCTTGCAGCAGGTCGTTGGGGAACTCGATGTCGGCCTTGTCGATTTCGTCGATCAGCAGGATGACCCGCTCCTCGGACTCGAAGGCTTCCCAGAGCTTGCCCTTTTTCAGGTAGTTGCGTACGTCGTGCACCTTGTCCACGCCCAGCTGCGAGTCCCGCAGGCGGCTCACCGCGTCGTACTCGTACAGGCCCTGGTGCGCCTTGGTGGTGGACTTGATGTGCCAGGTGATCAGCTTGGCGCCAAAGGATTCGGCCAGTTGCTCGGCGAGCATGGTCTTGCCGGTGCCCGGTTCGCCCTTGACCAGCAGTGGCCGCTCCAATGTGATGGCGGCGTTGACGGCCAGTTTCAGGTCATCGGTGGCAACGTAGGCCTGGGTGCCTTCGAACTTCATCTATCAATCCTCGAACGTGACGCCGAACGGTGCAGGACCGAAGCGGGCGAGTAATCAGCTTGGCCCGACTATACCGCGCAGCCCCGGCGACTGTGAACGCAGACGGGCTATTCAGTCTCTGAATGGGCAGTCACGTTGAAGATCAATCTGTCGAGGGCTTGGGTTGTTCATAGCGGGCGTTGAAGGCCTGGACAAAACCATTGCGCAAAATCTGCAAAAACGCCTGGAACGCGCTGATATCTTGCTGGTGCACGTTGCCGCTGAGCTCCACGCGGGTGGCGAACTGGTTTTTCTGCTGGTTCTTCAGCACGGTTTCGCTGGCGCCAACCACCGCCTCCCAGATCGACCGAAAGATGCCCTTGTCCTTGTTCTCGACATCCTGCTGCCAGTTGAACACTTCGACATTGCGCAGCAAAGGCTTGATGTAGCCGGTCAACTGGCCTTTTTCGGCCTGGGCTTCAACCACCAGGTCGCCGTTGCCGGCATTGAAGTCGAACTTGCCGTAGGCCGAGGCGAAGTCATTCATGCGCTTGAGTTCGATATCCCGGGCCCGGAAGCGGAATTCGAAGTTTTCGAAATTGCTCAAGGGGTCGAACGTGGCGGTGGCTTCCAGCGGTGCCTGGCCCAGGAACAGCGCCTTGCCGTCGAAGCGCGCGTCGCGCTGGCCTTTGACATCCACCACGTTGGTCAGGTTGTAGAAGCTGGCGTTGACCTGGGTCGCGTACATATTGACCGGCGGTTTCGAACTGAAGTTATGGAACGCGATCTTGCCGTCGTTGATGCGCACCTCATTGAGGGTGATCGGCAACAGTTTGCTCAGTTGGGCCCGCCAGTCGGTGCCCTGACCGGTCTGGGACGCCTGTTTGTTGGTGCCGCCGTCGACGAAGTTCAGCTCCGGCTTGATGAACTGTGCCTCGGCCACCACTGCGTGGTCGTACCACAGCGAATGCCAGCTGACCGACAGGTCGATCACCGGCGCCTTGACGAACGGTACCGGCACCTTGCCGTCGACCTTGACGATCTGCAAGCCGTTGATCCGATAGGCGCCGCGCCACAGTGCGAGGTCGACATCGGTGACCTGGCCGCGGTAATCGCCCATGTCGGCGAGTTTGTCATTCAGGTAATTGCGCACCAGATAGGGCAGGGCGATATCCAGGACGACCAGCAGTACCACGACCCCGACGAGGGTCCAGAGCGGCCAACTGTAGCGACGTTTCATAGGAAAATTCTCCATCCGTGTAGGCGATTGACTGCTGGCGCCGCCGGACGTTCGCTTGACTGGACGCCTTGCAGCACGAGGCATACCCTTGGGGCCTTCCTGAAATTGCCTTAAGGACCCGTCATGAGCCGCATTTTTGCAGACAACGCGCACTCCATCGGTAACACGCCCCTGGTTCAGATCAACCGTATCGCGCCGCGTGGCGTGACTATCCTGGCCAAGATCGAAGGGCGTAACCCGGGGTATTCGGTGAAGTGCCGGATTGGCGCAAACATGATCTGGGATGCCGAAGGCAGCGGCAAACTCAAGCCGGGCATGACCATTGTCGAGCCGACTTCCGGCAACACCGGGATCGGCCTGGCATTTGTTGCCGCCGCCCGTGGTTACAAGCTGTTGCTGACCATGCCCGCCTCCATGAGCATCGAGCGCCGCAAGGTGCTCAAGGCCCTCGGCGCCGAACTGGTGTTGACCGAGCCGGCCAAGGGCATGAAGGGCGCGATTGAAAAAGCCGGCGAAATCCTTGCCAGCGACCCGGCCAAGTACTTTATGCCGGCCCAGTTCGAAAACCCGGCCAACCCGGCGATCCACGAGAAAACCACCGGTCCGGAAATCTGGAATGACACTGATGGCGCGGTGGACGTGCTGGTAGCGGGCGTGGGCACTGGCGGCACCATCACCGGGGTGTCGCGCTATATCAAGAACATCCAGGGCAAGCCGATCCTGTCGGTGGCGGTCGAGCCGATCAGTTCGCCGGTGATTACCCAGGCGCTGGCCGGTGAAGAGATCAAGCCCAGCCCCCACAAGATCCAGGGTATCGGCGCCGGTTTTGTGCCGAAGAACCTCGACCTGTCGATGGTCGACCGGGTCGAACTGGTCAGCGACGAAGAATCCAAGGCCATGGCGTTGCGCCTGATGCAGGAGGAGGGGATTCTGTGTGGTATCTCCTGCGGCGCGGCGATGGCCGTGGCGGTGCGACTGGCGGAAAAGCCGGAAATGCAGGGCAAGACCATCGTCGTGGTGCTGCCGGACTCCGGTGAACGCTACCTGTCGAGCATGCTGTTCGCCGATTTGTTCACCGATCAGGAAAACCAGGCTTGATTCAAATCAGCGCGATGGCGTGGCCCTTATGCATAATTGGCCCGTTATCGCGCACCGCTAGATGCTGATTGTTGGAGTGCGCGGGTTTTTCCCGAGGCCCGGAGTGTTTATCATGGCCGGCTGCTACGTCTGGTTTCCCCTTAACGGGAGGCTAATGGCCAGACGCCTATTTCCAGGAGTTGCTGCATGACCTTTTCTTTGGCCGCCAAACTGTCGGTGTTGCTGCTGTTTATCGGCAGCACGCTGTATGTGCATTTGCGTGGCAAGGCCCGTTTGCCGATGTTGCGTCAGTTCGTCAACCATTCAGCGCTGTTCGCCCCGTACAACGCCTTGATGTACATCTTCTCCGCCGTGCCGTCCAAGCCGTACCTGGACCGCAGCAAGTTCCCGGAGCTGGACGTGCTCAAGGACAACTGGGAAGTGATTCGCGAAGAGGCCATGCACCTGTTCGACGAGGGCTACATCCGCGCCGCGGAGAAGAACAACGACGCCGGTTTCGGCTCGTTCTTCAAGAAGGGCTGGAAGCGTTTCTACCTCAAGTGGTACGACAAACCGTTGCCGTCGGCTGAACTGCTGTGCCCGAAAACCGTGGCCCTGGTCAGCAGTATTCCCAACGTCAAGGGCGCGATGTTCGCCCTGTTGCCAGGTGGCAGCCACCTCAACCCGCATCGCGACCCGTTTGCCGGTTCGCTGCGTTATCACCTGGGGCTGTCCACGCCGAACTCCGACGACTGCCGTATTTTCGTCGACGGCCAGGTGTACGCCTGGCGCGACGGTGAAGATGTAATGTTCGACGAGACCTACGTGCACTGGGTAAAGAACGAAACCGAGCACACCCGGGTGATCCTGTTCTGCGACATCGAACGCCCGCTGAGCAACCGCCTGATGACCCGCATCAACCGTTGGGTCAGCGCGCAACTGGGGCGCGCCACCGCACCGCAGAACCTGGATGACGAACGCGTTGGCGGGATCAACCAGGCGTATGCCTGGAGCAAGCGCTTCAGCGACAGCTTCAGTGGCGTGGTCAAGCAGTGGAAGCGCAAGCATCCGAAGGCTTATCGCATCCTGCGGCCAGTGCTGGCGGTGGTGGTGCTGACGGCGCTGGGGTATTGGTTGTTTGGTTAAGGCGTTTGCAGGCTGGAAAAAACCGCTCCGATGAGCGGTTTTTTTATGCGCTGGATTTGTGCGGGCGAAGTTATTGCAAAGCATGTCCCCTGCTGGTTATAGTCGGCCGCAGGTGTTTCCAGACACCTTGTTCATCCCTTCATAAAAGATCAGCACATGCCAGCTTCCCTGCGCATAGCGGTAGTCGATTCAGCGGTCAACGCTGCGGTCGTGCCGTGCGGGAGCCAGCAGCCTGCGCAGATCAGTCACTACCCGCCACCTGTCAGTAGCACGCCGGTGTACGCAGTCGTATCACCGCCGGGTGTTGGCATTTCGGGCTGATCAGCTGATGGCTGTTCCCCTGTGCCCGCCTGAAAAAACCTACTGAATTTCAGCTGTTGCTGAGTTGGCTTTTTGCCTGATCACAGGTGGTATCCATGTCTGTTCTTTCGAAACAATCCGTGGCCGCGGCGGCCTCGACGAGCCTGTTTGTCTTGCTGTGGAGCAGCGGGGCGATTTTCTCCAAATGGGGCCTGGCCCACGCTTCACCCTTTGCGTTTCTGCTGATCCGTTTCGCCATCGCCCTGGCGGGGTTGGTGATACTGGTACCGATCCTCAAGCTGAAGTTGCCGCGTCCCGGCAAGCCGATGCTTTACGCGGCGGCTACCGGGCTGGTGCTGTTGGGGGCCTACCAGATTTTCTATCTGCTGGCCCTGGACCTCAAAGTCACGCCCGGCATGATGGCAACCATCATGGGCGTGCAGCCGATCCTGACCGTGGTGTTGATGGAGCGCCGGCGCTCCTGGAGCCGGATGTTCGGCCTCGCGCTGGGATTGGCGGGGTTGATCATGGTGGTGTACCAGGGCATCGGGATGTCCGGCATGTCCCTGGCAGGCATGCTTTTTGGCCTGTTGGCCCTGGCCAGCATGACCTTTGGTTCGATCATGCAGAAGCGCATCACCGATAACCCGTTGGGCACGCTGCCTGTGCAATACCTGGCTGGCTTGCTGTTGTGCTCAGTGTTTGTGCCGTTCCAGCCGTTCCACTTTGAACACAACACCGGCTTTTTCGTGCCGGTGCTGTGGATGGGGCTGGTGGTGTCGTTGCTGGCGACGCTGTTGCTGTACCGGCTGATTGCCCAGGGCAACCTGGTGAATGTCACCAGCTTGTTCTATCTGGTGCCCGCGGTGACGGCGGTGATGGATTACCTGATCTTCGGCAACAAGCTGGCAATGTTGAGCTTGCTGGGGATGGGCTTGATCATCGTCGGATTGGCTTTTGTGTTCCGTAAGGGCTGATAAACCCAATGCTGTAGGAGCCAAAAAGCTCCTACAGCTTGCGGGCCAATTTCCCCGGCCGAAGCACCAGCCACAACGCCCCCGCAATCAACAACCCGCCATACAGATGCGCCATGGACAACGGCTCATCCAGCAGCAACGCGCCCCACAACACCCCGAATGGCGGAATCATGAAGGTCACGGTCATCGACTTCACCGGGCCGATGGACGTCAGCAAGCGGAAGTACAGGATGTAGGCAAACGCTGTGCATACCAGCCCCAACCCCAGCAGCGACAACCATACAGGCCAGCCACCCCAGCTGACCGGTGGATGGCTGATGGCACTCCAGGCAAACAGCGGCAGCAGGAACAGCGTGGCCCCGAGCATGCTGCCCAGAGCCGCCAGGCGACTGTCCAGCCCGCCCTGTTGATCGAGCCAGCGGCGTGCCAAAAAGCCGGCAAAGCCATAGCAGGTGGTCGCCAACAGGCATGCCAGCGCACCCATCAACAATTCCATGTCGAAGGCCACCGGCCCGGCGCGGGTCAGGATGCCAACGCCGAACAGGCCCAGGCATACCCCGGCGATTTTCGACGGCGTGAGGCGCTCACTGAAGAACAACCCGCCAATCAGCACGCCCATCAGTGGCGTCGTGGCATTGAAGATCGCCGAGTAACCGGCCGGCAGCACTTGGGCCGCCACTGAATACATGGTCGCGGGAATGCCCGAGTTGATCACCCCGAGCAACAGGACCGTCTTGAACTTGCCCTGGAAATCCCAACTCACCCGCATCATGGCGAGGATCACCAGCAGGCCGGTGGCGGCAATCGACACCCGGAAAAACGCGGTAGGAAGGGTGCCGATTTCCGGCGCGATAATTCGCATGAACAAAAAGCTCGCGCCCCAGATAGCGGCCAGCACCAACAGGTGCAGGGTGTCGACAGGTCTCACGGAGGAACTCCAGTTTGATAAGGGCGGAAGTGTTGCCCACCGACCTGTCTGACACAATCGCTAATACATGTTTTACAGCACGAAACGCGTCACCAAGCCATTGAGGTCCACCGCCAGCCGCGACAGTTCCTGGCTGGCCGCCGAGGTCTGGGTGGCACCGGCGGCGGTTTGCGTCGACAGGTCCCGGATGTTCACCAGGCTGCGGTCCACCTCACGAGCCACCAACGCTTGCTGCTCGGCGGCGCTGGCGATCACCAGGTTGCGCTGGCTGATCTGCGAGATCGCCGCCGTGATTTTCTCCAGTGCACTGCCGGCGCTGTTGGCTCGCTGCAAGGTCTGGCCGGCGTGTTCGGCGCTGCTGTTCAGGGCGCCGACGGTGTCCTGGGTGCCTTGCTGGATACCGTTGATCATCTGCTCGATTTCTTCGGTGGAGTCCTGGGTGCGTTGTGCCAGGGAGCGCACTTCGTCAGCCACCACGGCAAAACCACGACCGGCCTCGCCCGCGCGGGCCGCCTCAATCGCCGCGTTGAGTGCCAGCAGGTTGGTCTGCCCGGCAATCCCGCGAATCACTTCAAGCACCTTGCTGATGTCCTGGGCCTGTGCCGCCAGGCCCTCGGCCTTGGTCGAGGCACCGAGGACTTCGTCCACCAGGTTCTGGATCGAGCTGATGGTTTCGCTGATCTGGTAGTGACCGTGCTTGCTGTCTTCGTCGGAGGCCTTGGAGGCTTCGGCGCTGGAAACCGCATTGCCCGCCACTTCATCGACTGCTGCGCTCATCTGCGTCACGGCGGTGGCAGCCTGTTCGATCTCGTCGTTCTGCGCTTGCAGGCCGCGGGTGCTCTGCTCCATTACCGAACTCATCTCTTCCGCCGCCGAGGCCAACTGCTGCGACGATTCGCTGATGCCACGGATGGTTTCCTGCAGGTTGGCCTGCATGGTGGCCAGCGCGGTGAGCAGTTGCGCCGGCTCATCCTTGCCCTCCACGACGATCGGCCGGCTCAGATCGCCGGAGGCGATGGTGCGGGCCACTGTCAGTGCCTGGCCAATGGGCGCGGTGATGCTGCGGGTCAGCAGCCAGGCCAGCAACAAGGTGGCCAGCAGGGCGGTGATGATGATCAGGCCTACGATCCATTGGGCGCTGTAGTACATCTGCGCCGCTGACTCTGCGGCTTCCTGGACGCCTTTCTGGTTGAAGGTGATCAGGTCTTCCAGGCTCTTGTTGAGCACCAGGCCCTGGGGCGCGAGGCGGCTGTTGAGCAGGTCCATGGCCTGCTGCTGTTGATCCTGGTCCACCAGCTGAATCATCTGGCCCATGATGCTCATGTACGTCGATACGGTACTTTTCAGCTGGTTGAGCATCTCGGCGTCCTGCTCGTTGACCACCAGTGTTTCGTATTGCTTGAAGCTTTCCTGCAGGTCTGCCTGTTCCTTGCTGATCAGGCTCTTGCTGTTGTCGCGCACCCTGGATTCGTCGGTGGTCAACAGGCGCAGTGCTTCCAGGCGGATGCTGGCGATAAAGGCCGCGCTGTCGTGGACCGTCTCGATGCTCGGCATCCAGGAATCCTCAATCACGGTTGCGCTTTCCCGCAGCTTGGCCATTTGCCCCAAGCCAAACAGACCCACCACTACCAGCAAGCCGGCCAGTACCGCAAAGCTCAGACTGGCGCGCAGGCCGATCCCCATATTCCTCAATGACATCTCAATGCTCCTTTGGCGGTTAGAACCTGTTCCCGGATCGGTCTTCTGACCTTGTTAGGTGGGAGAGGGCGCGCTATATAGCAAAGTGCCACTATCTAGGGTAGTCAGGGTTTCCCTTACGTTGGATCCAATGGTCGAGAAGCCACCAATAACGGAGCAGTAGAGCAAAGACTCTTATTTACCCCGGCTCGCACAGGCAGGCCACGTCACATAAGGCCTGTAGATGAAACGTTTAATGCCGGGAGCGTGACGCGCGGGTTTTTTGTTGACCAGTTAGTCGAATTAAATAAAGAGTAAATAAATGTACGAAATGAACAATCTTGTACAAGTCTGAATGAAAAATGATCCTTCTCCTGTTCCCGCACACTGGCTAAGCTCAGCTCACTCCAAATGCCCGCAGAGGTTTCCCGAATGCCGCAGCCAACGCCCGCCCTCGACATTGCGCAGATGATCCTCGACGGCTTCGACGACTACCGCGAGCACTTCCGCCAGATCACCGACGGCGCCCGGGAGCGTTTTGAAAAGGCGCAGTGGCAGCAAGGGCAGGCTGCATCGGCTGCGCGCATCAATCTTTACGAAGAGAAGGTCAGCGAAGTCACGGCGCGGCTGCGCGCGGCTTTCGATGAAGCCGTGTTGCTCGACATTGCCGACTGGCCGCTGGTGAAAAGTGCCTACATCAGCCTGATCGACCTGCGGTTTGACGATGAGCTGTCCGAGACCTGGTACAACTCGACGTTTTGCGGCCTGTTCAGCCATGACCTGATCAGCGATGGCTGCATGTTCATCCACACCACCCGGCCCAGCCTGCGCCGCGCCCGGGCGGCGCAAACCCGCACCTACAAGCCGGGCGGCAAGCTGGCGGGCATGCTGGAGCAGATTTTCGCCGACTACAGTTTCAGCGAACCCTACGCCGACTTGCCCGCCGACCTGCGCCGCCTGGAGGCGCAATTGCGCGAAAACCTGCCGGACTGGGTGTGCAAGGACCCGGACCTCAACGTCGAACTGTTTTCCTCGGTGCTGTACCGCAACAAAGGCGCGTACCTCGTCGGACGCATCTACACCCGCGACGAACAGTGGCCGCTGGTGATCCCGCTGCTGCATCGGGAAGGGCGCGGCATCCAGATCGACGCGCTGATCACCGACGAGGCCGATGTGTCGATCATCTTCTCGTTCACCCGCTCCTATTTCATGGTGGACGTGCCGGTGCCGGCGGAGTTTATCGGCTTCCTCAAGCGCATCCTGCCGGGCAAGCACATCGCCGAGTTGTACACCTCCATCGGCTTCTACAAACACGGCAAATCCGAATTCTACCGGGCGCTGATCAACCACCTTGCCACCACCGATGACCAGTTCATCATGGCGCCGGGCGTGCGCGGCATGGTCATGAGCGTGTTTACCCTGCCGGGCTTCAACACCGTGTTCAAGATCATCAAGGACCGGTTTTCACCGTCGAAAAACGTCAACCGCGCCACCGTGATCGAGAAGTACCGGTTGGTGAAAAGTGTCGACCGGGTAGGGCGCATGGCCGACACCCAGGAGTTCGCCGACTTCCGTTTTCCGTTGAGCAAATTCGAGCCTGAATGCCTGGCCGAACTGCTGGAAGTCGCCGCCGGTACCGTCGAAGTCGAAGGCGATACGGTACTGATCCGCCACTGCTGGACCGAGCGGCGCATGACCCCGCTGAACCTCTACCTGGAAAACGCCAACGAAGCCCAGGTGCGCGAAGCCCTGGAAGACTACGGCCTGGCGATCAAGCAACTGGCGGCGGCGAATATTTTCCCGGGCGACATGCTGCTGAAGAATTTTGGCGTCACCCGCCACGGTCGCGTGGTGTTCTACGACTATGACGAAATCTGTTTCCTGACCGAGGCCAACTTCCGCCACATCCCGGCGCCGCGTACCCCGGAAGATGAAATGGCCTCCGAGCCCTGGTATTCCATCGGTCCGCTGGACGTGTTCCCCGAGGAGTTCCCGCCATTCCTGTTTGCTGATTCCGGCCAGCGCCGCCTGTTCGACGAACTGCACGGCGAGTTGTACAACGCCGACTACTGGAAAGGCCTGCAAGAGGCGATTCGCGCCGGCAAGGTAATCGATGTGTTTCCTTACCGGCGCAAGGGCCTGGACAATGAATGAGGGGAGCGCGCGGCGGCGCTTTTCTGCGACAATCCGCCCCCTGCCTACATAGACGACCTTTGCGTACCTGATGACTGACCAAGCGCCCGCTATCGACCAACTGCTGAAAAACCTCGATCACGCCATGCTCGCCGACCGCCACCGCTTGCGGCGGCAGCTGCTTGAGCTGCGCAAGAAACCCGATGAGGAAAAACTTGCGCAGTGGGTGACGCGGATGCAGGCCTCCTGCGCCCAGGTGACGGCGCGGCGCGCCAGCCTGCCGGTGATTCGCTATGACGACAGCCTGCCGATCGCCGCCAAGCGTGACGAGATCAAGGAAGCGTTGCTCAAGCATCAGGTGCTGATCATTGCCGGTGAGACCGGTTCGGGTAAAACCACCCAGTTGCCGAAAATCTGCCTGGAAATCGGCCGCGGCCAATACGGCCTGATCGGCCACACCCAGCCGCGGCGGATTGCGGCGCGCAGCGTGGCGAGCCGGGTCGCGGAAGAGTTGGCGACGCCGCTGGGTTCCCTGGTGGGTTATCAGGTGCGGTTTGAAGACCAGAGTGATTCCAACACCCTGATCAAGCTGATGACCGACGGTATCCTGCTGGCCGAAACCCAGAACGACCGCTACCTCGAACGCTACGACACGATCATCGTCGACGAAGCCCACGAACGCAGCCTGAACATCGACTTCCTGCTGGGTTATCTGAAAACCCTGCTGCCGCGTCGCCCGGATCTCAAGGTCATCATCACCTCGGCCACCATCGACCTGGAGCGCTTTTCCAAGCACTTCGACGATGCGCCGATTGTCGAGGTGTCGGGCCGCACCTTCCCGGTGGAAACCTGGTACCGCCCGCTGACCCTGGAGCAGGACGAGGAGGGCAACCGCGTCGAGGACGACCTGACCGTCGACCAGGCGATTCTCGCCACCCTCGATGAGATCGCCGCCTTCGAGCGCAGCGAGCGCAAGAGCCCCGGCGATGTGCTGGTGTTCCTGCCCGGCGAGCGCGAGATTCGCGACGCCGCCGACATGCTGCGCAAGGCCCAGCTCAAGCACACTGAAATCCTGCCGCTGTATGCGCGCCTGTCGCCGGCGGAGCAGCAGCGGATCTTCCAGTCGCACCCGGGCCGGCGTGTGGTGCTGGCGACCAACGTCGCGGAAACCTCGCTGACCGTGCCAGGCATTCGTTATGTGATCGACAGCGGCACCGCGCGCATCAGCCGCTACAGCTACCGGGCCAAGGTGCAGCGACTGCCGATCGAGGCGATTTCCCAGGCCAGTGCCAACCAGCGTAAAGGCCGGTGCGGGCGGGTCGAACCCGGTATCTGCGTGCGCTTGTACAGCGAAGAGGATTTTATCGGGCGCCCGGAATTTACCGACCCCGAGATTCTTCGCACAAACCTCGCGGCCGTAATCCTGCAGATGCTGCACCTGCGCCTGGGCGAGATCACCGATTTCCCGTTTATCGAGCCGCCGGACGGCAAGGCCATCAGCGACGGTTTCAACCTGCTGCAAGAGTTGTCCGCCGTTGACCGCAACAGCCAGCTGACACCGATGGGCCGCCAGTTGGCGCGTCTGCCGGTGGACCCACGCATGGGCCGCATGTTGCTGGAGGCGGCCAAGCTTGGCAGCTTGCAGGAAGTGCTGATCGTCGCCAGCGCCATGTCGATCCAGGACCCGCGCGAGCGTCCGCCGGAGCGCCAGCAAGCCGCCGACCAGGCTCACGCACAATGGAAGGACGCGGATTCGGACTTCGCCGGGTTGGTGAACCTGTGGCGTGGTTTTGAAGAGCAGCGCCAGGAATTGACCGCCAGCCCGCTGCGCAATTGGTGCCGCAAGAATTTCCTGAACTACCTGCGCCTGCGGGAATGGCGTGACTCCCACCGCCAGTTGAGCCTGATCTGTCGCGACATGCAGTTGACCGTCAATAAAGAACCGGCGGACTTCCCCAAACTGCACAAGGCGGTGCTGTCCGGCCTGCTCAGCCAGATTGGCCAGAAGACCGAAGAGGGCGATTACCTCGGCGCGCGTCAGCGGCGTTTCTGGATTCACCCGTCGTCGGGTATTGGCAAGAAGCGTCCGCAATGGCTGATGACCGCCGAGCTGGTGGAAACCACCAAGCTGTACGCGCGGATGGTGGCCAAGATCGACGCCGACTGGATCGAGCCGTTGGCCGGGCACCTGATCAAGAAAAACCACTTCGAACCCCATTGGGAAAAGAAGCGCGGCCAGGTGGTGGCGTTTGAGCAGATCACCCTGTTCGGGTTGATCATCGTCGGGCGCCGGCCGGTGCATTACGGGCCGATTGATCCGGTGACGTCTCGCGAGCTGTTTATCCGCGAAGGCCTGGTGCGCGGCGAGATCCAGTCCCGGGCCCGCTGCCTGACGGCCAACCAGCAATTGCTGGAGCAGCTCGACGAACTGGAAGCCAAGGCCCGCCGGCGCGACATCCTGGCGGACGAAGAAACCCTGTACGCCTTCTACGACGCGCGCCTGCCGGCGGAGATTCACCAGACCGCGACCTTCGACAGTTGGTACAAGGTCAACAGCCAGAAAGACCCGCAGCTGTTGATCATGCGCGAAGAAGACGTGCTGGCCCGCGAGGCCAGTGAAGTCACCGCCGCACATTACCCCGACACCTTGCACCTGGGCGACCTGGCCCTGGCCTTGAGTTATCACTTCGAACCCAACCATCCACGGGACGGTGTGACCCTGCGCGTACCGGCGCCGTTGTTGCCGGCCTTGCCGCCCGAGCGCCTGGAATGGCTGGTGCCGGGTGTGATCGAGGCCAAGTGCATTGCCCTGGTGCGCAACCTGCCCAAGGCCCTGCGCAAGAACTTCGTGCCGGTGCCGGATTTCGTCAAGGCGGCGTTGCAACGTATCGAGTTTGGCCAGGGCTCGTTGCCTCAGGCCTTGGGGCGCGAGTTGCTGCGCATGACCGGGGCACGGGTCAGCGATGAGGCCTGGGCCGAGGCTGCGCAGCAGGTGGAGAGCCACCTGAAGATGAACCTGGAAGTGGTCGACGGCCAGGGCAAGTTCCTCGGTGAGGGCCGCGACCTGCCCGAGTTGACCGCGCGTTTCGCCGAGGCCAGCCAAGCTGCGTTGGCGGTGCCGCAGACTGCGAAGAGCCAGCAGCCGGTGGAGGCCAAGGTGTTCGCGGCGGTGGCCGAGAAAACCCAGCAAAACATAGCCGGGCTTTCGATGACGGTGTATCCGGCCTTGGTCGAAGAAAACGGCACGGTCAAGGAAGGGCGTTTCTCTACCGCTGCCGAGGCTGAGTTCCAGCACCGTCGAGCCTTGCAGCGCCTGCTGCTGCAACAACTGGCCGAGCCGGCAAAGTTCCTGCGGGGCAAATTGCCGGGCCTGACCGAGTTGGGGTTGATGTACCGCGAGCTGGGGCGTATCGAAGCCCTGGTGGAAGACATTCTGTTGGCCAGCCTCGACAGTTGCGTGCTGGAAGGCGAAGCCAGCCTGCCGCGGGACGGCGCCGGCCTGGCCGCCCTGGCCGAGCGCAAGCGTGGCAGTTGGACCGAGCACGCCGAGCGCCAGGCGCGCCTGACCCTCGAAATTTTGAAACTGTGGCATGGCCTGCAAAAACGCTTCAAGGGCAAGATTGACCTGGCCCAGGCGGTGGCGCTGAATGATATCAAGCAGCAACTGAGCAATCTGGTGTACCCCGGTTTCGTACGGGAAACCCCGGCGCAATGGTTCAAGGAACTGCCGCGCTTCCTCAAGGCCATCGAGCTGCGCCTGGAGAAATTGCCAAGCCAGGTGCAGAAGGACCGGGTCTGGAGTACCGAGTTGGGCGGTTTGTGGAGCCAGTATCAGAACCGCCTGAACAAACACGCCCAGGAAGGCAAGCGCGACCCTCAGCTGGAGCTGTATCGCTGGTGGCTGGAGGAATACCGGGTTTCGCTGTTTGCCCAGCAGTTGGGCACCAAGGTACCGATTTCCGACAAGCGCCTGAGCAAGCAATGGAGCCTGGTCGAAGCGTGACCGACGTGCGGCAAGCAACGGTGGCGAGCGAGCTTGCTCGCGCTGGGCTGCGAAGCAGCCCCATAAGGTCTCTCTGAAACACCCGGGTCACTTTATTGGGGCCGCTTCGCGATCCAGCGCGAGCAAGCTCGCTCGCCACAGGGAAGGTGTTTGCGCGGGATAGGCGCCAAGTGTCCGATGTTGTGGCAAACTTCGCGGTTATAAATGCCGGGATCGTCGAGTTGGGCTGGTGCAGCCGTGGCGCGATGGAATAAAGCGTTTCCAGTTTGAAGGCCGCTGGGCGGCATAAAACTACTTACGGTTTGGTACGACGGTACCAATACCCTTCTGCCTGAACAGATTTAGAGGAACGACCGTGCATAACGTCGTCATCAGCGGCACAGGCCTGTACACCCCGGCCAACAGCATCTCCAACGAAGAGCTGGTGCAGTCTTTCAATGCTTACGTGCAACAGTTCAACCTGGATAACGCCGCCGCCATTGAACGCGGTGACGTGGAGGCCCTGACCGAATCCAGCGCCGCCTTTATCGAGAAGGCCTCGGGCATCAAGAGCCGCTTTGTCATGGACAAGGCCGGCATTCTCGACCCGCAACGCATGGCGCCACGCCTGCCCGAGCGCTCCAACGACGAATGGTCGATCCTCTGCCAGATGGCCGTCAGTGCTGCCGAGCAAGCGTTGCAGCGCGCCGGCAAGACCGCCGCCGATATCGACGGTGTGATCGTCGCCTGTTCCAACCTGCAGCGGGCGTACCCGGCGATTGCCATCGAAGTCCAGGAAGCGCTGGGTATCCAGGGTTTTGGCTTTGACATGAACGTGGCGTGTTCCTCGGCGACCTTCGGTATCCAGAACGCCGCCAACAGCATCCAGCTGGGCCAGGCGCGGGCGATCCTGATGGTCAACCCGGAGATCTGCACCGGCCACCTGAATTTCCGCGACCGCGACAGCCATTTCATCTTTGGCGATGCGGCCACCGCCGTGATCCTGGAGCGGGCCGACCTGGCCACTTCCGAGCATCAGTTCGACGTGGTGAGCACCAAGTTGCTGACCAAGTTCTCCAACAACATCCGCAATAACTTCGGCTTCCTCAACCGCGCGGCGGAAGAGGGGATTGGTGCCCCGGACAAGCTGTTCGTGCAGGAAGGCCGCAAGGTCTTCCGTGATGTCTGCCCGATGGTCGCCGAGTTGATCGGCAAGCACCTGTCGGAAAACCAGCTGAATGTTGGCGATGTGAAGCGTTTCTGGCTGCACCAGGCCAACCTCAGCATGAATCATCTGATCGTGAAGAAACTGCTGGGCCGCGAGGCTTCTGTGGAAGAGGCGCCGGTGATCCTCGATACTTACGCCAACACCAGTTCGGCGGGTTCGGTGATTGCGTTCCACACCTACCAGGACGACTTGCCCAAGGGCGCTGTGGCTGTGCTTAGCTCGTTTGGCGCAGGGTATTCGATTGGTAGCGTGATCCTGCGCAAACGCTGATCATGTTTTGAAATCGAGGTCTTGAATGGCAGCAGCGGACGACGCGCACCTGCTTGAACGATTGCTCAAGGGTGAGCAGCGGGCCTACAAGGAGTTGGTCACCACTTACCAGAGCGCTATGCGCGCGGTGGCCTATGCCATTGTTGGCCAGCGCCATGCCGACGAGGTGGTGCAGGACGCCTGGCTCTCGGTGGTGCGCAACCTGGCGAAATTCGAGGGGCGTTCCAGCCTCAAGACCTGGCTGCTGACCATTACTGCCAACTCGGCAAAGGGCCGCTACAAGCAAAACCGCCGGGAAGTACTGCTCGATGACTTGCCGGCGCCCCATGGCACCATCGGTGATGATCGCTTTGTGCCCGACGATGGCCACTGGGCGGTCGCGCCGTTTGCCTGGCATCAGGACACTCCCGAAGCGCTGCTTACCGAAGACGAACTGCGTAATTGCCTGGAGCACACGCTGGCCAGTCTTTCCGAACTGCAAAGCAGCGTACTGCTGCTGCGCGAACGTCAGGGGCTGGAGTTGGAGGAGATTTGTAATCTTCTGACGCTATCGCTCTCCAATGTTCGTGTGCTGTTGCATCGAGCACGGCTTAAAGTCTTCGCCACGGTGGAGCATTTTGAGGAAACCGGCGAATGTTGACCTGTAAGGAACAAGTGGCACGTTCCAGTGACTATCTCGATGGGCAACTGACCTTTCGCGAGCGCCTGCTGGTGCGCCATCACCTGATGTTCTGCCCCAACTGCCGGCGCTTTATCCGGCAGATGCGCTTGATGCAGGCGACGCTGAAGATCCTGCCCGAGCCGCCTATCGCCGATGTTGATGCGTTGGCCGAACGCCTGGCCGCCGAGCGCTTCCGCGACCAATAATATCCATCACTTTTCACACTGAAACGAAGCCCGCATCGACAAAAGATGCGGGCTTTTTTTTGCTCAAAAAACAACCAAGATGAAAAATATTTCATTTTTATCAGGTGTTTTTACATTTTGTATCATCTGCCATTTTCACCAGTTTTCAGGGCTGGAGCCTTGATTTCCGTAGGCTCTGGCTTATTTCGAATGGCTATTAAAAAGTTCCCGAGTAACAAAATCTTTATGTTCCGGCAACCCAGCTGAAATATCCCCTCGCCAAGATCGCCCCCCAACACCAGCGGCTCTAAACCGCGCGTTTTACCAATGCACAAGACCATCAATTAGGGGAATTCTTCGATGATCCGCAAGCACTTCGCCGGTTTCGCGGCCAGCGCCTTGGCCCTGGCCGTTACCGCCCAGGCTTTCGCCGGTACTGTCACTACTGACGGTGCCGATATCGTTGTCAAAACCAAGGGCGGCCTTGAGGTTGCAACCACCGACCAGAATTTCAGCTTCAAGCTGGGTGGTCGTTTGCAGGCCGATTACGGCACGTTTGATGGCTTTTACACCAAGAATGGCAACTCGGCTGACGCCACATACTTCCGACGTGCCTACCTCGAATTGGGCGGCACGGTGTACAAGGACTGGAAATACCAGATCAACTACGACTTTTCCCACAACTCCGGCAATGCCGATGATGGCTACTTCGACGAAGCGTCCTTCTCGTACGTAGGCTTCAAGCCAGTGGTGATCCGCGCGGGTCGTTTCGACCAGGACTTCGGCCTGGAAAAAGCCACCAGTTCCAAGTGGGTGACCGCCATCGAGCGTAACCTCGGTTATGAAGTCGCCGACTGGATCAACTCCCACGAGAACGGCATGGGCCTGCAGGTCAGCGCCGTGGTGGCTGACATGGCCTACCTGTCCTCCAGCGTGTCGTCCAAGGACATCAACGACAAGGACGGCAAAGGCGTGAAGCAGTTCAACGGCCGTGCCGTGTTTGCGCCGATGCACGACAGCGGCAACGTTTTGCACCTGGGTGTGGACGTGGCGGTGCGTGACCTGAAGGACACCTCGTTCGACTCGCGGATCCGTCCTCGCCTGGACGCTCGTGGCGTTGCCACCAACGGCGGTAACGATGCCGGGGCCAACGGCAACCGTGCGACCTTCGGCGGCGGTGTAGGGCTGGACTCCGGCAACCTGACCGCGAACGACGCCTACGACACCGACACGGTGTTCGGCGGCGAATTTGCCTTCGCCCGCGGTCCGCTGTCCCTGCAGGCCGAATACCTGAACCGCAAGATGAAGGCCGACAGCAGCGCTTATCAGGATGTGAAGGCCACGGGTTTCTACGGCCAGGTGGCCTACACGCTGACCGGCGAGTCCCGGGTCTACAAGCTCGACGGCGCCAAGTTCGACACCATCAAGCCGCAGAACAAGCAGTTCGGTGCGTGGGAAGTGTTCTACCGCTACGACAACATCAGCGTTGACGACAAAAACGTGGTGCGTAACAGCGCGACCCGTGAAGTGGGTGACGCCAAGGCAAGCCTGAACACCATCGGTGTCAACTGGTACGCCAACGAAGCGGTGAAGGTGTCTGCCAACTACCTCAAGGTCAGCACTGACAAGATCCAGAACGCCAATGGCGACGACAGCGGCGACGCCATCGTGGCCCGCGTGCAATACGTGTTCTAGGCAACCTGTAATACCTCTCCAAAGCGCTCTTTCTTCATCCGTCAAAGCGCTCCTCATTTGGTTTGCCCCGCCGTTTGGCGGGGCTTTTTTTTGCGCCGTGTCCTGTAGGCGCGAGCTTGCTCGCGAAGAACCCGAGATCACCGCGTTCTGTCAGAATGGTCGCGTTGTCGTTAACGATCATCGCGAGCACGCTCGCTCCTACACAAAGCCGTGACCGTCGGGGAATGGGATGCCGTTACAACGTTTGAATAACCTGTCCGAGATTGCGCCCGATGAATGGAACGCGTTGGTCCCCGTCGATCAGCCGTTTCTGCGCCATGCGTTCCTCAGTGCCCTGGAAGACAGCGCCAGCATCGGCCCGCACTCCGGCTGGCAGCCCGAGCATTTGCTGCACTATGAAGGTGGACGGCTGATTGCCGCGTTGCCCAGCTATCGCAAATGGCATTCCTATGGCGAGTACGTGTTCGACCACGGTTGGGCCGATGCCTGCGAGCGGGCGGGCATCGACTACTACCCGAAATTGCTGACGGCCGTGCCCTTCAGCCCGGTCAGCGGCCCGCGCCTGTTGGCCGCCAGCGCCGAGGACGGTTTCGAATTGCTTAAAAGCCTGCCCGGTTACCTGGAAATCGAAGGCCTTTCCAGCGCCCATATCAACTTTACCGACGCCCTCGCAGACACCGCACTGGCCCGGCAGCCGGGCTGGCTGCAACGCCTGGGCTGCCAGTTTCATTGGCAAAACCGCGGCTACCGCGACTTCCAGGACTTTCTCGACGCCCTGAGTTCGCGCAAGCGTAAACAGATGCGCAAGGAGCGCGAGCAAGTGGCGGGGCAGGGCATCGATTTCGAGTGGCTGCAAGGCCATGAGTTGAGCGAGGCGCAGTGGGATTTTGTCTACGCCTGTTACGCCAATACCTACGCCATACGCCGACAATCGCCGTACCTGACCCGGGCGTTTTTCAGTCTG
Source organism: Pseudomonas sp. Colony2 (assembly GCF_019382755.1). Taxonomy (NCBI): domain Bacteria; kingdom Pseudomonadati; phylum Pseudomonadota; class Gammaproteobacteria; order Pseudomonadales; family Pseudomonadaceae; genus Pseudomonas; species Pseudomonas sp. Colony2. The sequence continues at coordinate 1,662,950 of NZ_CP080030.1, forward strand.
CTGGCCGAGCGCATGCCCGAGGCGATTCGCGTGGTGCTGGCCAAGCAAGGCTCACGGCCGGTGGCCATGGCCTTCAGCCTGATCGGCGGCAACAGTTTTTATGGGCGTTACTGGGGCTGCCTGGCCGAGTTCGACCGGCTGCATTTCGAGACTTGCTTCTACCAAGGCATGGATTACGCGATTGCCCATGGCCTGCAGCGTTTCGACGCCGGCGCCCAGGGCGAGCACAAGTTGATTCGCGGGTTTGAGCCGGTGATCACGCACTCCTGGCATTACCTGCGGCACCCGGGATTGAAGACCGCCGTGGCGGATTTCCTGGAGCGCGAAAGCGTGGGGATCCTGGCATATGCCGAGGAGGCGAGGGCAGCCCTGCCTTATCGGCAGGGCTGAACCACTGATCGGTTGACAGGTGCCGAGGGCGGGAGCACTTCGCTATAGTGTATGTACAAAAGTAAATACAGGATGCACCATGCGTTTTGAGTGGGATGAATCCAAAAAACCAAATAAACATCCGCAAGCACGGCATAGACTTCAACGACGTATCGGATATTTTTCAACATCCAATATTGTCACAACGTGATACTCGAACGGATTATGACGAAGAACGCTGGGTCAGCATTGGCTGGATAAAATTACTTGTAGGTGTAGTTGTATACACCGAGAGGCGGGGTGACGTAATTCGCATTATTTCCGCCCGAAAAGCAACCAAACAGGAGGCCAAATACTATGTCGAAAGCATCGAAAACTGACTGGGAGCGCCTGGCTAAGATGGACGATCGGGAGATCGATACCAGCGACATCCCCGAGTTGGGAGAAGACTTCTTCCGTCGTGCCGAATTGCGTGTGCCGGTCAAGCAGGCAGTTACTATCCGTCTGGATGCTGACGTTCTTGAGTGGTTCAAGGGGCAAGGGACTGGCTATCAGACGCGCATCAATCAGTTGCTGCGCCAGTATATGCAGGCACATCAAGGCTGATAGAGCACTGGCGAGGGCAGCCCTGCCTTATCGGCAGGGCTGAACCTGTCTGGCTCAGGCGGTTTTTTCCGCGCCCAGCCATCGATAGGTAATGCCGCCGACCACTGCACCGAGGATCGGCGCCAGCCAGAACATCCACAACTGCTGGAGCGCCCAACCGCCGACAATCAGCGCCGGGCCGGTACTGCGGGCCGGGTTGACCGAGGTGTTGGTGACCGGGATCGAGATCAGGTGGATCAGCGTCAGCGCCAGGCCAATGGCAATGGGCGCGAAGCCCGTCGGCACACGACGGTCGGTGGCGCCGAGGATGATCAGCACGAACATCGCCGTCATCACCAGCTCGCACACAAACCCCGCTGCCATCGAATAACCACCAGGCGAATGCTCGCCGTAGCCGTTGCTGGCCAGGCCCGAAGCCAGTTCGAACCCCGGCTTGCCGCTGGCTATGAAGTACAACAATGCAGCGGCAACGACGCCGCCGATTACCTGGGACACGATGTACGCCGGTAACTCCCTGGCCGGAAATCTTCCGCCCACTACCAGCCCCACCGACACTGCAGGGTTCAGGTGACAACCGCTGATGTGCCCGATGGCAAATGCCATGGTCAGCACCGTGAGCCCGAACGCCAGGGCCACACCGAGCACACCGATCCCGACCGGGGACGATGCGGCCAGTACCGCACTGCCGCAGCCACCCAACACCAGCCAAAACGTACCCAGTCCTTCCGTAACGGAACGTTTGAACAGTGACATGAACACATCCTTAATAGATTGCTCTATCTGATTAACGGGTCTGTGATGCATCCCTGCTGCCTTAAATCAGGGCCCTCCTGGGGCCTGATTGGAGTACAGCAGGATTGTGTCGCAAGACCAGCGGGATAGAGAAAACTGTCAGAATTGTTCGGAATTGAGGTCGCGGTTAACCAACGGAATCAGTCTATTCCGACGAAGCCACCGGTCTGGTGTTGCCACAATCGCGCATACAAACCGCCGTGTGCGAGCAATTCGGCATGGCTGCCGGTCTCGGCGATCTGGCCTTTTTCCAGCACCACCAGCCTGTCCATTCTGGCAATGGTGGACAGCCGGTGGGCGATGGCGATCACTGTCTTGCCCTGCATCAGGGTTTCCAGGCTTTCCTGGATCGCCGCTTCGACTTCCGAATCCAGCGCGGAGGTGGCTTCGTCCATGATCAGGATTGGCGCATCCTTGAGCAGCACTCGCGCGATGGCGATGCGCTGGCGTTGCCCGCCGGAGAGTTTCACCCCGCGTTCGCCGACGTGGGCGTCGAGGCCGGTGCGGCCCTCGGCGTCCGACAGCAATGGGATGAACTCGTCGGCGCGGGCCTTGTGCACGGCGGCCCAAAGCTCTTCGTCGGTGGCGTCCGGCTTGCCATACAGCAAGTTGTCGCGGATCGAACGGTGCAGCAGCGAGGTGTCCTGGGTGATCATGCCGATCTGTTCGCGCAAGGTTTCCTGGGCGACGTCGGCGATGTTCTGGCCGTCGATCAGGATACGGCCGCCTTGCAGGTCGTACAGGCGCAACAGCAGGTTGACCAGGGTGGATTTACCCGCGCCGGACGGACCGATCAGGCCGATCTTTTCACCCGGTTCAATCGCCAGGTTCAAGCCGCTGATGATCCCGCTCTTCTTGCCGTAGTGGAAATCCACCTGATCGAACCGCACCTCGCCATGGGGCACTTCCAGGCGCGGGGCATTTTCCCGGTCGGTCACTGCCAGCGGCTGGGCGATGGTTTTCAGGCCGTCCTGGACCATGCCGATGTTTTCGAAAATGCCGTTGACCACCCACATGATCCAGCCGGACATGTTGACGATACGAATCACCAGGCCGGTGGCCAGGGCGATGGCGCCCACCGAAATCAGGGATTGGGTCCACAGCCACAGGGCAAGGCCGGTGGTGGTGACAATCAGCAGGCCGTTCATGGTGGTAATCACGATGTCCATGCTGGTCACGACGCGGCTGGCCAGCTGGGTTTTCTCGGTCTGCTCGACGATCGCTTCCCTGGCGTAGTTCTGCTCGAAATTGGTATGAGCGAACAGCTTCAAGGTGGTGATGTTGGTGTAGCCGTCGACGATCCGCCCCATCAGTTTTGAGCGTGCCTCGGAGGAGATGACCGAGCGCTCCTTGACCCGTGGCACGAAGTACCGCAGGGCCAGGCTGTAGGCGACGATCCAGGTGATCAGCGGGATCATCAGGCGCCAGTCGGCTTCGGCGAACAGCACCAGGGCGCTGATGGCGTAGATCGCCACGTGCCAGATCGCGTCCACGGCGGCCACTGCGGAGTCGCGCAGGGAGTTGCCGGTTTGCATGATGCGCTGGGCAATGCGCCCGGCGAAATCGTTCTGGAAGAAGTTCAGGCTCTGTTTGAGCACATAGCTGTGGTTTTGCCAGCGGATCAGGCTGGTCATGCCGGGGCTGATGGTCTGGTGCACCAGCAGGTCATGCAGGGCGCCGAAGATCGGGCGCAACAGCAGGGCGACCACGGCCATCCAGATCAGCTCGGTGGCGTGGATCTGGAAGAAGTTGGCGGGCGGCGTGCCCTGGGCCAGGTCGATGATGCGGCTCAGGTAGCTGAACAGCGCCACTTCGATCAGCGCGCCGATCAGGCCCACCACCAGCAAGGCGGCAAAGCTTGGCCATACCTGGCGCAGGTAATAGACGTAGAAGGGTAGGACTTTGTCTGGAGGGGCCGCGCTGGGAGGTTCGCGGAAGATGTCGATCAGTTGTTCAAAACGACGATAGAGCATTAGGTCTGACGCCCGCGCGGCGGGCTCTCCTGTTCAAATGCGCGCGACGCCTTGCGGGCCCCGCGCGAAACTCCCTGTAGCCTTCAGTCGATGCGCTTGGCCGACTTGATCAGGACAGGATCGATTGGCACGTTCTGCATGCCCTGTTTGGTGGTGGTCTGCGAGTTGACGATGATGTCGACCACGTCCATGCCCTTGACCACTTTGGCGAACACCGCGTAACCGGCATCACGGCCCGGGTCGAGGAAGGCATTGTCCGCAACGTTGATGAAGAATTGGCTGGTGGCGGAGTTCGGGTCGTTGGTACGCGCCATCGACAGGGTGCCGCGCACGTTATGCAGGCCGTTGCTGGCTTCGTTCTTGATCGGTGCTTCGGTCGGCTTTTGCGACATTTGCTGGGTAAAACCACCGCCCTGCACCATGAAGCCCGGGATTACCCGGTGAAAAATGGTGTTGGTGTAGAAGCCCTTGTCGACATAGGCCAGGAAGTTCTTGGTACTGATCGGGGCTTTGACCGGGTCCAGTTCGATCTCGATGTCGCCATTGGTGGTGGTGATCAAGACGTGGGGTGCCTTGGCGGGTTCGGCCGCCATCAGGTTGGCAGCGAACAGTACGGAACCGGCAAAGAAGGCGATTTTTTTCAGCATGGGTCAGTGATCCTGGGTTGTGGTTTCGACTGTCTTGAGAAAATCGAGCAGGGTGTTGTTGAAGCGTTCGGGTTGGTCCAGCGGCGTGGCATGGCGGGAATCCTCGATCACCACCAGCCGCGCATCGGGCAGCAGTTTTACATAGATTTCTTTCTGCGCCACGGGGGTGTAGTCGTGGTCGGCGCTGATGACGAGGGTTGGACAGGAGATTTTCGAAAGTTGTTCCTGTACGCCCCAGCCAACAATCGCATCGAAGCTGGCGAGGTAAGCACGTTTGTCGTTTTTTGCCCAGCGTTCGGCCATCTTGCGCCGCAGTTCGGCCTGTTCGGGCTTGGGAAACAGCAGGCTGCCCAGGGCCTTGCCGATAGTGTTCAGGCTGAGGATGCGCGCCAGGCTCCAGCGCTTGGCCCACTGCCAATAGTCGCTGGCGCTGCGAACCTTGACCTGGGGCGCACTGTTGACGATGCACAGGCTCTTGAGCATTTGCGGCTCATCCACTGCCAGTTGAAAGGCGATCATGCCGCCCATGGACAGGCCGACCACGTGGGCCGGCGGTAGCTGCAGGTGTTCGATCAAGGCCACCAGGTCGGCGGTGAAGCCGGCGATGCTGTAGCGCTCACGGGGTTTGTCGGAGCGGCCGTGACCGCGCACATCCACCACCACCAGGCGATAGTGTTGGGACAGCACGGGCACTTGCAGTTCCCAGTCCAGGCAACTGGAGCCCAGGCCGTGGATCAGGATCAGCGGCGCGCCGTGGCCATATTCCTCGTAATGCAGGGTGCAACCTTCATGTTCGAAATAGGCCACGTGAACTCCTTGTTCAGGCTTGCTGCGGTGCGGCGAATGGCGCGTCCAGTGGTGCAGTGTCGAAGGTGCGCAGCAACTCGACGAGAATCTGCGTGGCCGGGCCCAGGGGTTTGTCCTTGTTCGAGTAAAGATAGAAGGTCGGGTTGCGGCTGCCACCCCGTTCCAGGGGCAGTAGCTTGAGCAGGCCTTCCTTGAGTTCGCGTTCGATCAGGTGTCGCGGCAGCCAGGCGAAGCCCAGGCCGCTGCTGACGAAGGTGGCGGCGGTGGGCAGGCTGCCGACGGTCCAGCGCTGCTCGGCGCCGAGCCAGCCGACGTCCCGTGGCTGCTGGCGGCCGGAGTCGCGGATCACCACCTGCATGTGGCTTTCCAGATCCTGGAAGCTCAGTTCGCGGTGCAATTGATGCAGCGGATGTTCGGGGTGGGCCACGGCGACAAATTCGACGTCGCTCATTTCCGTACCGAGGTAACCGGGAATGATGAACCCGCTGATGGCGAGGTCGGCCATGCCGTCCATCAACAGCTCTTCGACACCGGACAACACCTCTTCGCGCAAGCGCACCCGGCAGCCACGGCTTTGCGGCATAAAGGCAGTGAGGGCGCGCACCAGGCGGGCGTTGGGGTAAGCGGCATCGACCACCAGCCGCACCTCGGCTTCCCAGCCTTGTTCCATATGGTGGGCCAGGTCTTCCAGTTGGCTGGCGTTTTTCACCAGTTGCCGGGAGCGGCGCAGCAGCACTTCACCGGCTTCGGTGAGCACGGCCTTGCGCCCGTCAATGCGCAGCAGCGGCACGCCGAGCTGATCCTGCATGCGGGCCACGGTGTAGCTCACCGAGGATTGCGAGCGGTGCAGCGCTTCGGCCGCCTGGGCGAAGCCGCCATGGTCGACCACGGCTTGCAAGGTGCGCCATTGATCAAGGGTAACGCGGGGCGCTTTCAAGATGAGCTCCTCTTGTCCTAAGCTGGCGGTCCTTATTGGAGACTGCCGAATGAGAAAATTCTGTTGTGTGCTGCTGGCGTTGCTGCCGTTGAGTGCGTTTGCATTCAGTACCGATGTGACGAAAGACATTCAGGGCGTGAAGATCGATTACAGCGCGTCAGACGTCGACAGCAATATCAGTTCGATCCAACTCACCAACTACGGCCCCAATGACGCGGAGTGCAAGGTACGCTTTACCAATGGTCCGGAAGCCCCGCGTACGCGCAAGGTCACGGTCGCGGCAGGGAAAACCACCAACACCACGGCCAATTTCAGCCGTGCCATCATCAAGATGCGTATCCAGCTGACCTGCGCACCGAAATAAGGCAAAAGCGGAGCTTGCGTACAGCAATACTCCGCTTATAAACAAATTTCTAGATGGGTTATAGCAGTTTTTTACGCTTTTTAATCGAACGGGCTCTGTCTAACCTTCACTCCATCGCCTTACAGCATTCACCGATGGAGCTTACATAATCATGGCCCGTGTTCTGATCATCGAAAGCAGTGCCCGTCAGCAGGATTCAATCTCCCGGCAGCTGACCCAACAATTCATCAGCCAATGGAAAGTCGCCCATCCGGCTGATCAGATCACCGTACGAGACCTCGCCATCAACCCGGTTCCGCACCTGGATGCCAATCTGTTGGGCGGCTGGATGAAACCTGCCGAGCAGCGCAGCACGGTTGAACAGGCCTCCCTGGACCGCTCCAACGAACTGACCGATGAGTTGCTGGCCGCCGATGTGTTGGTGATGGCCGCGCCGATGTACAACTTCGCGATTCCCAGCACCCTCAAAGCCTGGCTCGACCATGTGCTGCGTGCCGGTGTGACCTTCAAGTACACCGCCACCGGCCCCCAGGGCCTGCTGACCGACAAGCGCGCCTTTGTGCTGACCGCCCGCGGCGGCATTCACGCCGGTGGCAGCACCGACCACCAGGAACCGTACCTGCGTCAGGTCATGGGCTTTATCGGCATCCATGACGTCACGTTCATTCATGCCGAAGGGGTGAACCTGGGCGGTGATTTCCAGGAGAAGGGTTTGAACCAGGCCAAGGCGTTGTTGGCCCAAGTGGCGTGAGATGTTAATCGTCAGATAATCGCCCGCTGTTTAGATAGCTCCACGCAACCCTTCAAGTACGCGTATCGAACCTCCCTTTGCACTTTTTGCTCCTGAGTGCTCCCGCCCGACTGACGCTTTTAGCGAGGTCGGGTTTTTTTTGCCTTGAGTTTCGTAACGCGCGGAAAACCGCTAATGTCGCGCCCATTCAAAATGAGGCGAGCATGGGCTATCTACTTGTTGTGACGCTGATCCAGGCGTTTTCCTTCAGTTTGATCGGCGAATACCTGGCCGGTCACGTCGACAGTTATTTCGCGGTGCTGGTGCGTGTACTGTTGGCCGGGCTGGTGTTTATCCCGCTGACCCGCTGGCGCTCGGTGGAGCCGGCGTTCATGCGCGGCATGCTGTTGATCGGCGCACTGCAGTTCGGCGTGACCTACGTGTGCCTGTACCTGAGCTTTCGCGTACTGACGGTGCCGGAGGTGTTGCTGTTCACCATCCTGACACCGTTGCACGTGACCCTGATCGAAGACGCCCTGAACCGCCGCTTCAACCCGTGGGCGCTGGTGGCCGCACTGGTGGCGGTGGCGGGGGCAGCTGTGATTCGCTTCGACCAGATCACCCCGAACTTCTTCATGGGTTTCCTGCTACTGCAACTGGCCAACTTCACCTACGCCGCCGGGCAGGTGCTTTATAAGCATCTGGTGGCCCGTCATCCAAGTGATCTGCCGCATTACCGGCGCTTTGGCTACTTCTACCTCGGTGCGTTGGCGGTGGCGTTGCCGGCGTTCCTGATGTTCGGCAAGGCCAACTACCTGCCGGAAGCGCCGTTGCAATGGGGCGTGCTGGTATTCCTCGGGCTGGTCAGCACGGCACTGGGCATGTACTGGTGGAACAAGGGCGCTTGCCTGGTCAACGGTGGCACATTGGCGGTGATGAACAACCTGCATGTGCCGGTGGGGTTGTTGCTGAACTTGCTGATCTGGAATCAGCATGAACCGTTGGGCAGGTTGCTGCTGGGCGGGTTGGTGATTCTCGGGGCGGTGTGGATCAGCCGGCTGGGCCTGCGGTCGTCGGCGCCAATTGCGTCAGCAAAAAATCAATGAATGCGCGGGTCTTTTGCGGCACGCGTCGCGCTGACGAATAAACCGCATTGATGGTGATTGCCGGCGCCTGCCATTCGCAGAGCACCGGCACCAGGCGCCCGGCGCTCAGGGCGTCTTCGACGATAAAGTCCGGCAACAGCGCGATGCCCATCCCGGCCTCTGCCGCCTGGGCCAGCAGGTCGCCGTTGTTGGCGTGCAGAGGGCCGGTAACGTTGACCCGCTGGGTTTCCTGGCCCTTGCTCAATTGCAGGCTGACGCCGCTTTGCAGATACCCATAATTGAGGCATTGGTGGTGGCGCAGGTCTTGCGGGGTCTGCGGTGTGCCCGCGCGTGCCAGGTAGGCTGGCGCAGCCACCATGATCCGTGGCGCAGGTGCCAACTGGCGGGCGATCATCGTTGAGTCGGGCATGCTGGCGATGCGGATGGTCACGTCGAACCCGCCGCGTACCGGGTCGACCTGTTGGTCGCTGAGCACCAGTTGCAGCTCGATATGCGGATGCTGTTCATGGAACAGCGGAATCAATCTTCCCAGGCGATGCAGTCCGAACGACATCGGCGCATTGACCCGCAACACGCCCCGTAACTCCCCGATGCCGTCTCTGGCTCGCTGTTCGGCCTCGTCCAGGGCGGCCAGTACTTCACGCGCCGCTTCAAAATACTCGGCCCCGGCCTCCGTCAAATGCAGGCTGCGGGTGGTGCGCTGAAGCAGTTGCACGCCTATGGCTTCTTCCAGCGCCTGAATCTGTTTGCTGACTTTTGAGCGCGGTACGTCCATGGCTCGCGCGGCGGCCGCGAAGCCGTTCTCGCCGACCGTGACGACAAACGCCCGCATGCATTCGATACGATCCATGATTGTCCCTTTTTTAGAATCAATTATTCTCGATTTTAGGTAATTGTCTCGATTTTATCCATCCCATAAAGTTACTTCCAAGCCGCCAGCCAAGCTTCACAGCGGCGCTGAACGCACCCCTTACCGAATCGAAACCATTAAAAGGAAGTCACCATGTCTATTCGCGAATTGCTCAACCCAACCAACTCCACCCTGATCCTGATCGACCACCAGCCGCAGATGGCCTTTGGCGTGCAGTCGATCGATCGCCAGACCCTGAAGAACAACACCGTGGCGCTGGCCAAGGCGGCCAGGATCTTCAACGTGCCGACCATCCTGACCTCGGTTGAGACCAAGAGCTTCAGCGGCTACATCTGGCCGGAACTGCTGGACGTGTTCCCGGACCAGCAGCCGATCGAGCGCACCTCGATGAACTCCTGGGAAGACAAGGCGCTGGTGGCCGCGGTGAAGGCCACCGGGCGCAAGAAGCTGATCATGGCGGCCCTGTGGACCGAGGTTTGCCTGAATTTCCCGGCGCTTGAGGCCCTGGCCGAAGGCTACGAGGTGTACATCGTCACCGACGCTTCCGGCGGCACCAGCAAAGAAGCGCACGACATGTCGGTGCAGCGGATGATCCAGGCCGGTGCGGTACCGGTCACCTGGCAGCAAGTGCTGCTGGAATACCAACGTGACTGGGCTCACAAAGAGACTTACGACGCGGTGATGGGCCTGGTACAGGAGCACAGCGGCGCTTACGGCATGGGCGTGGATTACGCCTACACCATGGTTCACGGCGCGCCGCAGCGTCAGGTCAAGTAAGGTCCAACGCAAAAAAAACGGCACAACTCGGGTTGTGCCGTTTTTTGTTGTTACATCACTGCCTTTTCCGCCGGGGGCAGGTGACTGGCCCCCAGCACCGCCGGCAACATCCCCGCCCGCAAGTCACCGCCGCTGGGCTGCTGGTACAGGCTCAAACCAAATTCCGGCAGCACCGCCAGCAGGTAGTCGAAGATATCGCCCTGGATCCGCTCGTAGTCGGCCCACGCGGTGGTGCGGGTGAAGCAGTAGATCTCCAGCGGAATGCCCTGGGCGGTGGTCTGCATCTGCCGCACCATGCAGGTCATGTTCGGCTGGATCTCCGGATGGCTTTTCAGATAGGCCAAGGCATACGCGCGGAAGGTGCCGATATTGGTCATGCGTCGGCGGTTGGCGGACATCGCCGCGACATTGCCCTGGGCTTCGTTCCAGGCCTTGAGCTCGGCCTTCTTGCGGCTCATGTAGTCGGTCAGCAGGTGTACCTGGGTGAGCTTCAGCTCTTCGTCGTCGCGGATGAAACGCACGCCGCTGGCGTCGATATACAGGCTGCGCTTGATCCGCCGGCCACCGGAGGCCTGCATGCCGCGCCAGTTCTTGAACGACTCGGACATCAGGCGCCAGGTGGGAATCGAGACGATGGTCTTGTCGAAGTTCTGCACTTTGACGGTGTGCAGGGTGATGTCGACCACGTCACCGTCGGCGCCGACCTGGGGCATTTCGATCCAGTCGCCGACCCGCAGCATGTCGTTGCTGGTCAATTGCACGCTGGCGACGAACGACAGCAGGGTGTCCTTGTAGACCAACAGAATCACCGCCGACATTGCACCCAGACCGGAAAGCAGCAGCAGTGGCGAGCGGTCGATCAACGTGGCGACGATGATGATGGCGCCAAACACGAACAGCACCATTTTCGCCAACTGCACGTAGCCCTTGATCGAGCGGGTGCGGGCGTGTTCGGTGCGGGCATAGATGTCCAGCAGGGCGTTGAGCAGTGCACTGATCGCCAGCACCATGAACAGAATGGTGAACGCCAGGGCGACATTGCCGATGAACAGGGTGGCGGTCTTGCTCAGGTCCGGCACCAGGTACAGGCCGAACTGGATCACCAGTGACGGCGTCATCTGTGCCAGGCGATGGAAGACTTTGTTGTGCCGCAGGTCATTGAGCCAGTGCAGCGCGGGTTGCCGGCCCAGCAGCTTGACGGCGTGCAGGATGAGGTAGCGGGCCACTCGTCCGAGCAGCAATGCCACTACCAGCAACACCATCAGCGCGAGGCTGGAATGCAGCAGCGGGTGTTCGTCGAGGGTGCCCCAAAGGTCTTTGACGTTGAGCCAGAGCTGTTTGATATCCATGGGTAAACGCGATTCTTCTGTAAGACGTGACGGGCCGATTAGAGCATTTAAGTACGTCAAAGTTGTGGTTGTGGACAAATCCCCTGACAAAAAAGCGCCTGATTAACGCAGTTCGCGTAAAGAAACTCGGCCTCGGCGCCCGAAACCGTTACCCTATGCAGCTGTTTTTTTGTATTTCTTCGAGGTAGCACCCGTGTTTTCCCAATTCGCCCTGCACGAACGCCTGCTCAAAGCCGTGGCCGAGCTTAAATTTGTCGAGCCAACGCCTGTGCAAGCAGCGGCCATCCCGGCCGCGCTCGAAGGGCGTGACCTGCGGGTGACGGCTCAAACCGGGAGTGGCAAGACTGCCGCTTTCGTCCTGCCGATCCTTAACCGTCTGATCGGCCCGGCGAAAGTCCGTGTCAGCATCAAGACCCTGATCCTGCTGCCGACCCGCGAACTGGCCCAGCAGACCTTGAAGGAAGTGGAGCGCTTCTCGCAGTTCACTTTCATCAAGTCCGGCCTGATCACCGGCGGCGAAGACTTCAAGGTCCAGGCCGCCATGCTGCGCAAGGTGCCGGACATCCTGATCGGCACCCCGGGCCGGATGATCGAACAACTGAACGCCGGCAACCTTGACCTCAAGGAAGTTGAAGTGCTGGTGCTCGACGAAGCCGACCGCATGCTCGACATGGGTTTTGCCGACGACGTGCAGCGCCTGGTGCAAGAGTGCGTGAACCGCCAGCAGACCATGCTGTTCTCGGCCACCACCGGTGGTTCGACCCTGCGCGACATGGTCGCCAAGGTCCTGAACAACCCTGAGCACCTGCAGGTCAACAACGTCAGCGACCTGAACTCGACCACCCGTCAGCAGATCATCACTGCTGACCACAACGTGCACAAAGAGCAGATCCTCAACTGGTTGCTGGCCAACGAGACCTATCAGAAGGCTATCGTGTTCACCAACACCCGGGCCATGGCCGACCGCATCTACGGTCGCCTGGTGGCTCAGGAGTACAAGGCGTTCGTCCTGCACGGTGAGAAAGACCAGAAGGACCGCAAGCTGGCCATCGACCGCCTCAAGCAAGGCGGCGTGAAGATCCTGGTCGCCACCGACGTTGCCGCCCGCGGCCTGGACGTGGATGGCCTGGACATGGTGATCAACTTTGATATGCCCCGCAGCGGCGACGAATACGTACACCGTATCGGTCGTACCGGGCGTGCCGGCAACGATGGCCTGGCGATCTCGCTGATCTGCCATGGCGACTGGAACCTGATGTCGAGCATCGAGCGCTACTTGAAGCAGTCGTTCGAGCGCCGCACCATCAAGGAAGTCAAAGGCACCTACGGCGGGCCGAAGAAGGTCAAGGCATCGGGCAAGGCCGTTGGCGTGAAGAAGAAAAAGGTCGACGCCAAGGGCGACAAGAAGAAGGCCGGTGCCAAGTCGCCGACCAAGCGCAAGATTGCCAACCGTCCAAAGACCGACAACCTGTCGTTGGTCAGCAAGGACGGCATGGCGCCTCTGAAGCGCCGCAAGCCGGAAGCACCGGCTGCCGAGTAAGGCTTGAGCCATAAAAAAACCGGACAATGTCCGGTTTTTTTTCGCCTCAGTTTTTGGCCTTGGCCGCTGCTTCGTCCATTTCCTTGAGGCGCTGGTCGATCAGTTGGCACTTGTCGGGCAGGTCCGCGCTGGCGGTTTCCAACTTCATGTTCTGCAATTCTTCGTTGATCTCCTTGGCCTTCTCCGGGTTCTGTTGGGTGAGCTTGGTCACTTCCTTGGCCAGTTGTTCACGTTTGGCGGTGGCTTCTTCGAGCGTGCAGGCCCAGGCGGGCAGGGCGGCAAGCAGCGTGGCGGCGACGGCCATATTCAGCAGGGTTTTCATGATTCGGACCTCCATGGCGGTGATGAACGGTTGAGGGCCGTGAGCACTGAAAAGTTCAGCGAAATCGCGTCCGTACGCTAGGCTGAACGGACGATGGTCCGGCATGTCACACCTTTGAAGGGCCTATTTCGTGTGCCTTCAGGAGGAATCAGGATGACGACTTACGATTGGGATTTGATCGAACGACTGTTGCATGAGGTACAGAACGGTGGCGCCAGCTTCGCCCCACGCAAATACGCCGAGGAAGAAGCGACTAAAAGGGCCGCCGCCGGAGAGCCCATCGGTAATCTCGATGAGTTTAAAAAGCTCGCGGCGGATTACGAGGCGTTGTTGTTCAAGCACGGCTTTATTGAGTCGCGGTCAGAGGAAGAGTGCGGCAATGGTGAGAACTTCAAATTGACCCAGCGCGGCTCACAGTTGCTGAGCCTGATCGACAGCTGTATCCCCGGTGATAATCACCCGCGTCAGGTGCTGGACGAGCAGGCGGATGCGCTGGATCCGGCGACGTTTGATGAACTGGCTTCCAAACCACAGATTGCCTGATGACTATGGGGTGCCAGCCTTCAGGCATTTAAGGGCCTTGAAGTCGCTGCGCACCTTGTCGATCTTTTGTGTCAGCTTCTGGCGTTGTTGCACGGTGCTTTCCGCCATCAGGTCGACGATCAGGCTGCGGGCAGCGGCTTCGGTCTGGGCGTAGGCCTGGCGATATTCCGGCGTCCACAGGCTTTCGCGGTTCACCAGCAGTTGCTCGATCTTCTGTGGGAAATCGCTGCTGTGGCGGTCTTTGACGGCTGCGATAAATAGTGTTTGCCAGTGGGCGCGGTTGCCAATCCATTGTTGGTTCTGCTCACCCAAGGCGATCGACCAGGCGGTGACGCGATTCTGCTGGCTGGCACTTAACGGCCCGAGCCACGCATCGAGGCGCTTGTTCATGCGCTCGGCGCGTTCCTTGATCTGCTGCTCGAGGGGCGGTTTCAGGTATTCGTCCTGACGCTTGCGCAGGTCCTTGGCGAACGCTTGCTCCATATCCTGTACTTGCTGGTCGTCCAGCCCCTGCAGTAGCTCGACGGCGGACGGCGTGATCGCCCGGGCGCTCTCGGCAATGGCTTGTTTGGCTTCGGCGGTACGGGTTTGCAGGGCGGCGTCGGTCACCTGGTTGGTGTCGACCATCTGTTGCAGGCGATCGAGCCAGTCCAGGTAGCCCGGCAATTGTGTGGTGCAATGCCAGGCCAGGTGTTCCTTGAGTGTGTCGTTGAACCAGCTCTTCTGCCCGGCGTTCATTTCCAGGTAGTCGCTGAGGGTCCAGGGGATGATCACATCCAGATTGCGATAGGCCAGGCCCACCCGATTGCAGCCGGCAAGCACCAGGCTGAGGGTCAGCAAGATCACCAGAAATTTTAACCGACGCAGCATGAGCGAGTCCTTGCGCAGACGAGAGTATTGCATCTGAACCCGTCAGGGCAGCGACAGTTCAGCCCATCAATAAAACGCCCGCTCGGCCTTCAGGGTCAACAGCCCGTCGCATTGCGAGTTGTGTCCGGAGTAGGCCGAGCAATCGCCGCCGCTGAGGCTGGAGTCGCTGTAGATCAGGTTCAGGTCGACGCCCATCCATGGCCTGGAAAATTGTACCGACCAGTCGCTGAAGCTGCGGATCGAGCTGCCATCGGCCACCGAGACCGGGGTGCCGAGCTGGTGGGTGGTGTATTTCATGCTGACGCCGATGCCGAACGGCTTGGTGCCGCCGAGGTCGGCGAACAGGGTGCTGTCCTGCCGGTCCGGGTCGTTGCTGAAGGAGGCGCCGAAGCGATTGCCCAGCAAGGTCAGGCCGCCGTAGAACTCCTGGCTGTCGAGGGGGCTCAGCTTGGGATAGCTGTAGTGAATCATCCCCAGTTCATAACCCAGGGTCTGGTCGAAGGGGCGTTTGAAACCAAGGTAGGAGTCGACTTCCAGGTTGCTGGTAGGGGAAATGCCCATGCTCGGTGAGAATTGGCCGAGGTACAGGCCGCTGCCGTGGCTCAGGTCCAGGCCGCCATGGAACGAGTCGCTCCCGGGTGCCGTGGGCTTTACCAGGCCTTGAGCCATGCTTCGGCTGGGTGTCGTGCCCAATTTCAGGTCGAAATCCCCCAATTCACGCTGGAAAACCTGCGCTTCGGCGAGGGGGCTGGCCAACAGGGCACCGGCCAGGAATATGCAGGATTTGAGCATGCTTCACTCCATGAAAAGCGAGGAGCAGTAACGGGAAATATCAGGCAAATGCCCGATCTAGACGTGTGCAAGCATACCGGCGATGGTTCGCAGATGAGGCCCGTTCGTCGATTGGCGTAATAAAGGGGTGTATCAGGGGGTAGTGCGGGCTCTAGTCCTAGCGCCTTGAAAGGCAAAGCGCATAGGGACCAGGTGTAATGCGCGAGTCTTACTTTTTACCCAGGGTGATCTGCTTGGACGGGCCGAAAGTCTGGCCGCTTACGCCTTTGGCAATCTGCTGGATTTCGCCGCCCTGCTTGAGGAATGCAGCAATTTGGCTGTTGATCGATTCGCTGGTTTCAACGGCGGGAGCTGGCTTTGCTTTGCTGTTGGATGCTTTTACGCGCATGGCGGCCACTAACCTGTAGAAAATTAACTTGGCCATGCATCGTACATGAAATGCTTGACAATTGCTTGGCAAATATCCCCCTGAAATATACGCAGGGTTTATGAATCGCCTGGATTATTAAGTGAAATACTCACCTAACTTGCTGTTTTAACTCGAATCCCTCGAGGAAATCCGGCCGTGGGTACTGGCCGGATTCAGCCCGATGACCTGACGAGCGGGGCGCTTCTCGGCAAACCCATGATTTTTCAGGCCTGTACGCCGGTACGCGGGACCGCCGTCGTCAACTCGGGTAGAATGCCGCCCACGCAATGAGGGTATTTGAGATGGCTTTAGTCGGGCGCTACAACAGCTTGCAAGTGGTTAAACACACTAACTTTGGTTTGTACCTGGATGGTGATCAAGAGGGCGAAATCCTCTTGCCCAACCGATATATCCCCAAAGATATTCCCAGTGAAGATGAAGACTGGCTCAACGTTTTCATTTATCTGGACAGCGATGACAAACTTATCGCGACCACCGAAAAACCAAAAGTACAGGTGGGTGAATTTGCCAGTCTGAAAGTGGTTGAAGTCAACAGTATCGGTGTATTCCTCGATTGGGGCCTGCCCAAGGACCTGCTGCTGCCTTATTCCGAAGAAAAGCGCCAGCTGACCGCCGGTGAGTATTGCGTGGTACACGTCTACCTCGACAAACACACCAAGCGCATCACTGCCACCGCGCGCCTTGACCGCTACCTGGACAAGACTCCGGCCACCTACAAGGTCGGCCAGGAAGTTGACTTGCTGGTGGCCGAAGCCACCGACATGGGCTTCAAGGCCATCATCAACAACAAGCACTGGGGCCTGATCCACAAGAACGAAGTGTTCAAGTTCCTGCGCCCGGGCAAGGAAGAGAAAGGCTTCATCAAGGAAATTCGCGCCGACGGCAATATCAGCCTGAGTCTGCAGCCTGTGGGTGAAGAAGCGGCCTCCAGCCTGAACTCGAAGATCCTCGCCAAGTTGCGCGACAACAACGGCACCTTGCCGGTCAGCGATAAAAGCGACCCGGCACTGATCAGCAGTTTGTTCGGTGTCAGCAAAGGCAACTTCAAGAAGGCCATCGGCGCCCTCTACAAGCAGGGTCAGATTGTGATCCACGCGGATCGCATTGAACTAAGCTGATCGCGGTTTGCTCTTCTGTAGGAGCACGCTTGCTCCTGCAGAAGGCCGCCTCAATGTCCAGAAAAACGCTTTTCGCCTACCTCGGTACGTTGCTTGCCTTTCTGATTCTTGACGGCCTGTGGCTCGGTGTCCTCATGGGCCCGACCTACAAAGCGCTGCTCGGCCCGTTGATGCTTGAGCAGCCGCGCCTGTTCCCAGCCGTGGCGTTCTATCTCCTCTATGTATTCGGTTGTGTGGTGCTTGTCGTCCTGCCTGCGTTGGCGAGCGGCGGCTGGCAGCGTGCCGCGCGGCTTGGTGCACTCCTGGGATTGGTAGCCTACGGCACCTATGACCTGAGCAATTGGGCAACCCTGCAGGGCTGGTCGGCCGGTTTGGCCTTCATGGACATCGCCTGGGGCACCTTCCTGACTGCCGTTTGCTGCACCGTGGGCTATCAATGTGCGCGCAGGGTGCACAATTGATTGTGTACAGGATTGCCCTGCACCATCCCTGAGCGAATCACCGCCGTTCAATCGTCTCTACGCCGCCTGAAGAGCCAAGCTCCGCGGGGGATTGTGCCGAGTTTTATTGCATTGGCACGCATTCTGCTCATCAACTCGTATACAAACAATGCCGCCTCCCGTACGCACTCCCGTCGCGGGTGGCAGGCCGGTATTTACGAGGAGCCCTGCGATGACCGAACAATTGCCCAAAGGCTACAGCCCGCGCCTGTACAACCAGGACCTGGGACCGCTGCCGCAAAAATGGAACTGGTACAACATCTTCGCCTTCTGGATGAGCGACGTGCACAGCGTCGGCGGCTACGTATTCGCCGCCAGCCTGTTCGCCCTGGGGCTGGCCAGTTGGCAGGTATTGATCGCCTTGCTCGCCGGGATTTGCATTGTGCAATTGATCGCCAACCTGGTGGCCAAGCCGAGCCAGCAGGCGGCAGTGCCGTACCCGGTAATCTGCCGGTTGGCCTTTGGGGTATTCGGGGCGAATATCCCGGCGGTGATTCGTGGGTTGATCGCAGTGGCTTGGTACGGGATCCAGACATACCTGGCGTCCAGTGCATTGATCATCGTGGTGCTGCGCTTTTTCCCACAGATGGCGGTATACGCAGAACCGCACTTTGCCGGCCTGTCGTACCTGGGCTGGTTCGGTTTCCTCAGCCTGTGGACGCTCCAGGCGCTGGTGTTCTGGGCGGGCATGGAGTCCATCCGTCGTTTCATCGACTGGGCGGGGCCTGTGGTCTATGCGGTGATGTTTGCCCTGGCAGGCTGGATCGTCTGGAAGGCTGGCTGGGCCAATATCAGCTTCACCCTGGCGGAAAAATCCCTATCAGGCTGGCAGGCGTTTGGCCAAATCATCGTGGCAACCGCGTTGGTGGTGTCGTACTTTTCCGGGCCGACCTTGAACTTCGGTGATTTCAGCCGCTACTGCCGCACGATGAAAGACGTGCGTCGCGGAAATTTCTGGGGCCTGCCGGTGAATTTCCTGGCGTTCTCCCTGGTCACCGTGGTGATCGTCTCGGGCACCTTGCCGGTGTTCGGCGAAATGCTCCACGACCCGATTGCCACCGTTTCGCGCATCGACAATGACATGGCTGTGTTGCTGGGGGCGTTCGCCTTTGTCACTGCGACTATCGGCATCAACATCGTCGCCAACTTCGTCTCGCCGGCCTTTGACTTCGCCAACGTGGCACCGAGCAAAATCAGCTGGCGTGCCGGTGGAATGATTGCGGCGGTGGCCTCGATCTTCATCACCCCATGGAACCTGTTCAACAACCCGCTGATGATCCACTACACCCTCGATATCCTCGCCGCGTTTATCGGGCCGTTGTTCGGGATTCTGCTGGTGGATTTCTACCTGATCAAAAAACAGAAGATCGACGTGGATGCGTTGTTCGATGACAGCCCGAGCGGGCGCTACTACTTTGACGGCGGCGTGAACTGGACGGCGGTCAAGGCACTGGTGCCCGCGACGCTGGTAGGCGTCGCGATCACCTTCACCCCGGTGCTGCAGGGCATGGCCAATTTCGCCTGGTTTACCGGCTGCTTCCTGGGTGGGCTGTTTTTCCTGGTGTTGGCGCGGCGTGAACAGGTTCGCGCGCCTGTGTCGATGGTTGCCGGCTGACCAGCACCGATCCGGCCACCAACAAACCGGCGCCTGCTACCACCAGCGCCGGTTGCAGGCCACCGCTGAGGTGGCTGCTCACCGACGCCAGCAACGGACCGCTCAATTGGCCGATCGCAAAGCTGGCGGTCAGCAACCCGGTGCTGCGCTGGTAGCCGTGGGGGGCGACCTCACGCAAGCGCGCCATTACCAGTTGCATGCACGCCAGGAATGGCCCACCGCACAGCAACACCCCCAGCGCCAGCCCCCAACCGTTGCCCAGCAGGCAGGCAAACACGCCGGCCGCTTGCAGCCAAAGGGTTGTCATCAGCCAGCGACGGGTAGTGTCCGGGTCCTTGCGGCGCAAACTTGCCGCCACCACGCCAATCGCGGCAGCCAGGCCAAAGCAGGGCCAGAACAGGTCTGCTTGCCATGCGCCCTTGAATTGCGCGCTGGCCATCTGTGACAAGAATGTCGCCGGGATGATGTAGCCAAGGCCATACAACACGTAGATCCAGCACAGGTGTGTGATGCTGCCGTTGCTGGCCACGTCGGTGTGGCTGGCAGCGGGCGAGTCGGCAGCAGAAGGCTTGGGCAGGAACGGCAGGATTGCCAGCAGCATGACCAGGGCGACTACCCCATACACCATCCACAAGGTTGCAGAGTCTTGCCCCAACAGGTTGGAGCCCAGCGCCAGCAACCCGGTCAACAGAATCCCCAGCCCCGGCCCCGCAAATACCAGCGCACCCAGGCGTGGGCGCCCGGCCGCAATGGCCAGTGGCTGGCTCAGGCTGGTAATCATCACCAGCGCCCAGGCACTGGCTACACCGGTGCCAAAGCGCAACAACAGATGCGGCCAGAACCCGTGGGCCCAGTACGACGCCAGGGTCAGCAGCACACACAGCCACAGCCCGCCGTACAAACGCCCGCGTACATGGTGATGGCTGCGGGCAAAGATCGAATCCACCGCGCCGACGAAATAACCCAGGTAGTTGGCCGCCGCAATCAGGCCGGCGCCGGTCAGGTCGATCTGCCCTTCACTGAGCAAATGCGGCATTTGCGGGGTGAGTGCGAATCGACCTATGCCCATGGCCATCATCAGGGCGATAAAGCTGGCGAGTAAGCGGATCAGCGGTGACATGGTGGTTCTTCCTGGGAGCAGCGAGTGACCATCAGGCTAAAGCGGATTGACTTTCTTTAAAAATGAATAATAGTGAGTAACTTGTTCAGTTTTGGAGAATGGTGATGGAGTTCAGTCAATTACGGATTTTCCAGGCCGTGGCCGAGGAAGGCTCCATTACCCGTGCCGCTGAGCGCTTGCACCGGGTGCCGTCCAACCTGTCGACCCGGCTTAAACAGATGGAAGAACAACTGGGCGTCGAACTGTTCGTGCGCGAGCGCCAGCGCTTGCAGCTTTCTCCTGCAGGCAAAGTGCTGCTGGACTACAGTGCGCGCCTGCTGGCCCTGCATGACGAAGCCCATGGCGCGGTGCAGGGCGGGCAACCGGCTGGAGACTTTGTGCTCGGCAGCATGTACAGCACGGCGGCGATTCATTTGCCCAAGCTGCTGGCGCGTTACCACAAGGCGTATCCGATGGTGAACCTGCAGGTGCAGTCAGCTCCCAGCGGTGAACTGCTGGAAGGCTTGATCACCGGGCGCCTGGACGCCGCATTGGTGGATGGGCCGTTGACCCTGGCCACCCTCGACGGCGTGCCGCTGTGCGAAGAGCGCCTGCTGCTAATCTGCGAGGCGGATCATCCGCCGGTGCGTGGGCCGCAGGATGTTGCCGGCCGTTCGGTGTTCACTTTCCGACGCAGTTGTTCTTATCGGGCGCGCCTGGAAGCCTGGTTTTCCCACGATCGCGTGGCCATGGGCCGGGCCATCGAGATCGAGTCCTACCAGGGCATGCTGGCCTGTGTAATCGCCGGTTCCGGCGTGGCGTTGATGTCGGAATCGATGCTCGACAGCCTGCCGGGCAAGGACAGCGTGTCCATTCATCCGCTGGCCGAGCCTTTTGCCAGCGCCACCACCTGGTTGATGTGGCGCAAGGGCATGCTCGGCGCTAACCTCAATGCGTGGATTGACCTGCAGCAGGAGGGCAAGGTGCTACCGGAAACCGAAACCCGAGCGATTGCTTGAACGATCCGTCAGGATTTTGATCAATTCAGTAATAGTTCGTTGTGGTTTCGTTCAAGCAATACGTAAGACTTAAGACTACTATCTGTAGGAAGCGGCCACAGAATTCCAGCCGCTCGGCATTACCCCAAGGGGGCACCATGAAAGAGAAACTGCAAAACTGGCTGCACGACCTCGGCGTCGCACTCGGCTTGATCGAGCCACCGCTGCAACCGGTGCCAATCCGCACCGATGACGAGCAGCGTCGCCCGCGTCGCAGGTAAGTCCTGGAAAGCGCTCAAGCATGTTTGTTTGGGCGCGGCCAGGAGGTTTGCCTATGTATTGGAGTCATGATTGATCATGACCCGTTGCTGTGTACTTCAATTCTTCGTCTGGCTTTGGCCGGACGTTTTCATTTCCGGGGTTTGGTGATTTTCTCAAGACACCTGCTTTCGGAATAATCCTTCAAATATTTAATTTAACAATGCCACGGTAATACCGATTGGTAGTCCGGACGTGTGCGCGTCAGTCGAGTTTTGCCATTAAGTATCGGAATTGGACTACCTGTTTGTCAGAGTCGACGGGCTTATTTGATTATTAGGATAGGCGTAGGTTGAGTTTCATCACGAAAAGATTTGTATCGTTTGCAGTTCTTACAAGCCCCCAACTTCATTGAGTTGCGCTCTCCGGAGTATGAGCCAGTCAGAACTGTTGGAGACAAAACCATGATGTTCTTTTCCGTTCCGCCAGTCGCCGCGTCACTTATTGCCACCACCGAAAACATCTTGCATATCGCCCCTGCATCGCGTGGCTGGAAAGCTGATGCACCCAGCAACGTGGTGTTTTTCCCGCCGACGTTAACCAAGCAGGCTCTGCTTATACAGATTGCACTGCTGCGCCCATCAACGATCATTGTCGCAGACCAGGTTATTGATGCCGACGTCATCAACCAATGGCGTATATCCCACCCATTTGGCGAACTCTATTTGGTCCGTAGAGGTACAAGTCTGGATAAGATCCGATTGGATCTGTGCGAGCGCAACAATGTTCGAGTGATTAACACGCCAGGGGTCAATGCGCCGCATGTTGCTGCCTATATTGCGCACTGGCTGACGCTGGCCGATGGCTCCTTGCCCCGTGACATCTGTGTACTGGGATACGGCAATGTAGGGAAAGAGCTTGTTAAGTTGTTGCTTGCTCGAGATCCGGATGTTCGGATTAAGGTGTTGGATCGACGCGATCGAGTGTCGGACAGTTTCGGGAAAGCCTCTTCCGATTGTAGGGTTTCATTGGTTGACGACTGGCTTGAGGCGCTCGAGGGGGCCAATGCAGTCGCCCTATGCTTATCCCTGAATGATGAATCCATTTATCGCATTGATCGGACCCTCATTCAGTGCCTGCACAGAAAGGCTCGCCTTGTCTGTGTCGCCAAGCCGGATGTCTTTAGCGACGATGCGTTGCAGACCCTGGCAATCTCCGAAGACATCCAGCTCATATTGGACTACGGCCCCAGGACACTGGATGCGTTTCGGGTGCGCACACAAGCGCTCGGCTGCAGTGTCTCCACGTGGTACAAGCCGGCGACACTGACGACACAGGCGGCCACCACCGAAGCCTGCCATTGCGACCTCGACTATGCGGTCTCGGTGCAACTGAGCTTGATGGCCTTGCGCGGCCTTGTCCGGCGCAAGCTTGCACACTCATTGGCGATCCCCTCTCGGCAAGCCGATGCCGGTGCGCCGCGTGTGTCGATCATCGGCAGAGGTATCAACGGGCTGCTCCAAGCCGTGATGTTCCGCCTGGCAAATTATCAGGTCACGGTTTACGGAGGAAATCAGCAGCGCGATGGTGCCAGTCACAAGCAGGTGAACATGCGTCATCTGTCAGCAACGGAGACGACTGCAAAACCGCTGCCTAACGATTACCTGACTCCCGCAAATCAGTACCTGGCCATTGAGTGCAATCGCGCAGGCATCGAGCTGTTTGAAAAATTCCTGGCCGACAACCCATCGCTGGCACGATTTGCACGATCGCGAATTGTACGAGCCTATGTGGACGACTCCAGTGGCACGGAGGCCGCGATCCGCGAGCAATGGGATATTGAAAACAGGCCTTGGCCGAGTGGCAAGCCGGGGCGAGAGCTTGCAGAGATCAGTCAGCTGCAATTCCAGGCAATGTATGGAGTTCCCGAGGTCGGGCGGGCGATTGAGGTGTCGGGCTACGATCTGGAATTTATCCATTTAATGGATGAGATGGTGACGCTTTTGCAGCGCTCAGGGGTTGAGTTCCTGCCACGGCACCTGAGTCCGGTCCAAATTGCCGATCTGAGTAGAGAGCACTTTGTCGTCACGGCCATGGGGGTGGACGAGCCAGAGGTCATCCCGATCATTGGCTGGTTTTTCAAGCTGCGCGCCGTTGATGATGAAGGTGTCGACATGCGCGGACTCAAGCTGCAGTACGACCTGCCAATCGGCGTCATGAATTGCCGCCTGGACGGGAACTGCATCCTTGTCTCCGCCGGGCAGGTGCCGCCCGATTCGACGCCGCAGTACAAGGAACAGATACGGGCGGCGTGCCTGGCTGCCGTTTCTCGACACTTTCCAAAGTCCTGCAGCCGCGCAATCGAACGTGGCGACTTGCAACAAATCGAATGTGCCAGGCCCGGCACCGCAGATGGACTTTCAATCGTGCATTGGTCCGCCTACAACCGCATTGTCGCGGGGGCAACTTATGCCGGGGGCACCACGCAGGGATTGGTATGGGCGTCTTTGGTCCAGGAAGTCATCCAGGCCAGAGCGCCGGGGGTTTCGGCAGTGTGGGAATAAAAAAACGGGTGCGACATCCGACGTCGCACCCGCTGAAGAAAGCTACTTTCAACTATTCGTTCAGATCGCCCGAGCCGCAACAGCCTCCGGACGACGGGACAGCAAACTCACCAGCACAAAACTCACCAGGCCCACACCCAGGCTGTAGTAGATCGGCGTATTGGCGTCCAAACCATCCTTGATCATGAACACCAGCGCGGTCACAAAACCCAGAGTCATGGAGGTGATCGCCCCGGAAGTTGTCGCACGCTTCCAGAAAATCGCCCCGATCAGCGGGATCAACATGCCGCCCACCAACAGGTTGTATGCCAGGGTCAGTGCGCTGATCACATCACTCACCACCAGCGCGATACCCAACACGGCGATACCGGTCAGCAAGGTAAACAGACGGTTGATCTTCAAGCTCGACTGCTTGCCACCACGCAGGCGCGGCAGCAGGTCTTCGGTCAATACGGTGGAAGCGGCGAGCAAGCCGGCGCTGGCGGTGGACATCATCGCGGCCAGTGCAGCGGCGATCACCAGGCCGCGGATACCGTCGGGCAGCGAGGCTTTGACGATGGCGGCGAACGCATTGTTGACGTTGTCCAGGTCCGGGATCAGTACGTGGGCGGCCATGCCGATCAGCGCACAGGCCAGGCCGTAGAGGATGCAGTAGAAACCGGCGAAGGTGCCTGCGTACTGGGCGACCTTTTCGTCGCGGGCGGTGAACACCCGTTGCCAGATGTCCTGGCCGATCAGGATGCCGAAGAAGTAGATCATGAAGTAGGTGATGATGGTGTCCCAGCCGATTTCAGTGAAGCTGAAATTCGACGCGGGCAGCTTGGCCACCAATTCATCCCAACCGCCGACGCGGTACAGACAGATTGGCAGCAGGATAAACATCAGGCCGACCGTCTTGATCACGAACTGCACGATGTCGGTCAGGGTCAGCGACCACATGCCGCCAATTGTCGAGTACACCACCACCACGCCACCGCCTACCAATACCGACATCCAGAAGGGCAGGTCGAACAACACTTGCAGCACGGTGCCGATGGCCAGGATCGAGGTCACGCCGATCATCAGCGCGTAGGCCAGCATGATCACCGCACTGGCCTGGCGGGCCATGGGGTTGTAGCGTTTCTCCAGGACCTGGGTCACGGTGAAGATTTTCAGCTTCAGCAGCGGCTTGGCCAGGAACAGGTTCAGCGCAATGATCCCCGCGCCCAGCGCGGCGCACAGCCAGAAACCGGAAATACCATGTACATAGCCCAGGCGCACGGTGCCGACGGTGGACGCACCGCCCAGCACCGTGGCAGCCATGGTGCCCATGTACAGCGTCGGGCCGAGGTTGCGGCCGGCCACCAGGTAGTCTTCATGGGTCTTGGCGCGGCGCATGCCATAGTAGCCGAGCACCAGCATGCCGGCGGCGTAGATGAGGACGACGAATAGATCTAAGGCCATGACGGCGAGTCTCCGATTATCTTTTTTATGTGGGGCTAAAGGGGGCTGTGTGGCGAGGGAGCGTGCTCCCGCTGGGCTGCATTGCAGCCCCAATCCATTCCACGCAATTCATCAGGCAGCCTCGCGACTGCTGCGCAGTCGAACGGGAGCAGGCTCCCTCGCCACAGTCGGTCCGTAGACGGCAGCCGGTTCAGGGAACACGCGAAGCAGTGTCAGGTACACCAGCGAGGCCAGGCCCAGGGTCACCGGCAAGCTGATGTCGATGCCGTCGGCGAGGTTGCCCAGCGGCCCGACAAACTGCCCCGGCAGGTTGACGAAGCACAGGCCCACCAGCGCACTCGGGATCCAGGCCCCCAGGCCGCGCCAGTTCCAGCCATGGCTGAACCAGTAGCGCCCGCCGGTTTCGCCGCGAGTGAACACCTGCAGGTCATCCGGGCAGTAGTAACCCCGGCGCACGATCAGGCCGATGATCATCATCACCATCCACGGCGTGGTGCAGGTGATGATCAGCACGGCGAAGGTCGACACGCTCTGCACCAGGTTGGCGGCGAAACGTCCGATAAAGATGAAGGCAATCGACATCACCCCGATCAGCAGCGTCGCCTTGACCCGGGACAGCAGGCGCGGGAACACGCTGGACATGTCCAGGCCGGTGCCATACAGCGAGGTGGTGCCGGTGGACATGCCGCCGATCACCGCGATCAGGCACACTGGCAGGAAGAACCAGCTCGGTGCCACCGCCAGCAGGCCGCCGACATAGTTGTTGGCCGCGATATAGTCCGGTGCCTTGACTGCCACGATGGTCGCGGTGGCCAGGCCGAACAGGAACGGGATCAACGTGGCGATCTGCGCAAACACCACCGCCAGCATGATCCGCATCTTCGAGGTTTCCCGCGGGATGTAGCGCGACCAGTCACCGAGGAACGCGCCGAAGGAAATCGGGTTGCTCATGGCCACCAGTGCTGCACCGATAAACGCCGCCCAGAAGCCGGTCTGGCCGAGGGCAACGGTGCCGGCGAAGTGGCTGTCGAAGGCCGGCGCGAAGGCGAAGATCCCCAGCAGGAACAGCAGGCTCGCCGCCCACACTGCGATGCGGTTGACCCACAGCATGAAGCGAAAGCCGTAGATGCACACCGTCAGCACGAGAATGGCGAAGACGCCGTAGGCCAGGCCCAGGGTCAGGTCGGTTTCCGGCAAGCCCACCAGACGTTTCGCACCGCCCACCAGCGCATCGCCTGAACTCCACACCGACAGTGAGAAGAACGCAATAGCGGTCAGCAGCGACAGGAACGAGCCGACAATCCGCCCGTGCACACCAAAGTGCGCACCGGAAGACACGGCGTTGTTGGTGCCATTGATCGGACCGAACAGACCCATGGGGGCGAGGATCACCGCACCCACCAGCACGCCCAGCACAATCGCCCAGACGCCGGCCTGGAACGACAAGCCAAACAGCACCGGAAAGCTCCCCAGCACGGCGGTGGCGAAGGTGTTGGCACCGCCGAAAATCAGGCGAAACAAATCCTTCGGCCCGGCGGTACGTTCGTGGTCCGGGATCTGTTCGACGCCGTTGGTTTCTATGTTGCGAATACTGTTTTCGTTGTTTTTATTATTCATGATCTGCTCCGATCACATTGGCTAATGGGGCGGCAGCCCTTCCGGCATAGCGGACAAATGTTCGTGACAGGCCAGCCACAGGCCTTCTTTTTGTTGTGTGCGAACCCCTTGCCGCTTGAAGACAATGGTCTCGCGTTCCTGGCTAAAGAATTGCTCCCCGTTCATGCGCAGCTCGGTGGCCACGTCATGCACAAATACCGCGACGTCACCGTGCAGGCTGACGAAAGCGTTGCTTGAGGTGCAGGAAAGCACCTCAAATCCCTCGTCCCGGCGCCAGCTGTCCCACAACACCTGGTAGGCATCGCGACTCAGCAGCGGCTGGGGGAGGGTGTAGAACACGAAGCTGGCATCGGCACTGAACGCACCGAAGTAGGCGTCGCGATCATTGCGGGCGAAGGCCGACACCAGGTCGGCCGCGGCTTTTAATACCTCGGCCTGGGCGCTCATCAGCGGTGCGCCACGCCCGGCAATACGCAGAGCATTTCGTACAGCAGGTTGGCGCCCAGCAGCGAGGTGTTGCCGGTGGTGTCGTACGGCGGCGAAACTTCTACCAGGTCGCAACCAATCAGATCCAGGCCTTGGCAGCCGCGGATGATTTCAATCGCCTGGATCGTGGTCAAGCCACCGATTTCCGGGGTGCCGGTGCCGGGCGCCCAGGCTGGGTCGATGCCGTCGATATCGAAGCTCAGGTACACCGGGCCACCGCCGACTTTCTCGCGCACTTCAGCCATCAGGGGCGCCAGCGAGTGATGCCAGCATTCTTCGGCCTGGACCACACGGAAGCCCTGTTTGCGGCTCCAGTTGAAGTCTTCGGCGGTGTAGCCCTGGGCGCGCAGGCCGATTTGCACCACGCGGTCGCAATCCAGCAAGCCTTCTTCCACCGCGCGGCGGAAGGTGGTGCCGTGGGCGATTTTCTCGCCGAACATGTGGTCGTTGACGTCGGCGTGGGCATCGATGTGCACCAGCCCGACCTTGCCGTGTTTCTTGTGGATCGCCCGCAGGATCGGCAGGGTGATGGTGTGGTCACCGCCCAGGGTCATCGGGATCACATTGTGTTCGAGGATCTCGTCGTAGGCTTCTTCGATGATGCGCACGGCGTCCAGCAGGTTGAAGGTGTTGATCGCCACGTCGCCGATGTCGGCAACCGACAGCGAGTCAAACGGCGCGGCGCCGGTGGCCATGTTGTAAGGGCGGATCATCACCGATTCGGCGCGAATTTCCCGCGGCCCGAAACGGGTGCCGGCACGCAGGGAGGTGCCGATGTCCAGGGGCACGCCGACGAAGGCGGCATCCAGGCCCTTGGCCGATTGCAGATGGGGAAGACGCATCATGGTGGCGATGCCGGCGAAGCGCGGCATTTCGTTGCCGCCCAGTGGTTGGTGGAAAATCTTGTCCACGGGATTGCCTCATCGTTTTGTTTATTAGAAGCCGATTCTGCGAAATGCATGGGAAGGGAAGAATCGGCAGGGGCAAATACTTAGTTCAGATTTTTCTAAACTAATGCCTGAGGTAAACTCGGTTCAAATGTGGGAGCGGGCTTGCTCGCGAATACGGTGTGTCAGTCACGGAGGGTTCGATTGATCCACCGCATTCGCGAGCAAGCCCGCTCCCACAGGTTTTATGTTTGCCTCTGGAGAGCCCATGGCCAACGCCTTGCCCGACCTGAAACTCCTGCGCATCTTCGTCAGCGTCGTGCGGCACCAGGGTTTCGCCAATGCCCAGCACGAACTCAACCTGTCGACCTCGGCCATCAGCACTTACATGAGCCAGCTGGAAGCCGCGTTGGGCCTGGTGCTGTGCCATCGCGGGCGGGGCGGGTTCAGCCTCACCAGCAAGGGCGAGTTGTTCCATCAGGAAACCCTGCGCCTGCTGGGCGAGCTGGAAGGCTTCGAGCAATACGCCGCCGCGCTCAAAGGCGAACTGCGCGGCACCCTGAAACTCGGCGTACTCGACTCCACCGTCAGCGACAAGGCCTTGCCGTTTGCCGAAGTGATCGGCGCCTACAGTCAGGAACACCCGGCGGTGCATTTGCACCTGTCGGTGATGAGTCCTTACGAGTTGCAACTCGGCGTCCAGGACAATCGCCTGGACCTGGCCATCGGTGCGTTTTCCAACCGGATGAGCGGGCTGATCTATATGCCGCTGTACCGCGAACAGCACTGGCTGTATTGCAGCACCCGTCACCCATTGTTCAACGAGCGGCGCATTCCCGAACAAGTCATCACCCAGCAACGCATGGTCGGTCGTGGTTACTGGAGCCAGGCCGAACTGGCGCGTCACGGCTTCAAGCACAGCGCCGCCACGGTGGAAAGTATGGAGGCGCAATTGATCCTGGTGCTGTCCGGCGCCTACATCGGCTACCTCCCGGAGCACTACGCCCAGGCCTGGGCCGACAAAGGGGATTTGCGGGTACTGCTGCCGGCAACCTTTGGTTACCAGGCGCCGTTCTCGATGATCATGCGCCGGGGCCGCAGCCGCGAACCCCTGATCCAGACCTTCCGCGATTTACTCAAAGCCCAGCTCAACCAGGCCTGAAAACCCATGTCCAGACCCCAATGCTCCCGCTGCCTGCGGCCCACCACTCACTGCCTGTGCGCGCTGATTCCCCGGCTGGATAGCCGAACCCGGGTGTTGCTGTTGCAGCATCCGAGTGAGGTCAATCACGCCTTGAATACCGCGCGGTTGGCGGCGCTGGGCTTGGTGAATGCGCAGTTGGTGGTGGGGGAGGTGTTTGAGGATTTGCAGGCGTTGTTGAATCCGCCGGGTTATCAGGCGCGTCTGTTGTTTCCGGACGAAAATGCCCAACCCTTGCAGGCCTATACGCCATCCGACGAACCGTTGCTGTTGGTGGTGCCGGACGGTACCTGGCGCAAGGCGCGCAAGTTGCTGCACCTCAATCCTTTATTGGCGGCGCTGCCTCGGGTGACGCTGGCGGAAGGCGCCGTGTCCCGTTATCGGCTGCGCAAGGCACCGGGGCCCGGGGCGTTGTCGACGGTGGAGGCCATCGTGCAGGCGTTGCAGGTGCTTGAAGCGCCCACCTCATTTGAGCCGCTGCTGAAACCGTTCGAGGCATTGATCGAAGGACAGATTGCCGCGATGGGCGATGAAGTGTTCCAGAGAAACCACGGCCCCGCCTGACTTATTCCATTAAGCGATAAGCACCACACTTTGCGTGATATGGCCCGCCAGCCTTTCCCGGTATGATAGTCGCCCCCGCAGTCTGGATTGCGAATACGCCATGACCTTGCAGTACCCCACCATCGCCGATTGCGTCGGCAACACCCCGCTGGTCCGCTTGCAGCGCCTGCCGGGCAACACCAGCAATACCTTGTTGCTCAAGCTCGAAGGGAACAACCCGGCCGGCTCGGTCAAGGACCGCCCGGCGTTGTCGATGATCACCCGCGCCGAGTTGCGTGGGCAGATCAAGCCCGGCGACACCCTGATCGAAGCCACCTCCGGTAACACCGGGATTGCCCTGGCCATGGCCGCGGCGATCAAGGGCTACAAGATGGTCCTGATCATGCCCGACAACGGCAGCGCCGAGCGCAAGGCGGCGATGACCGCCTACGGCGCCGAGTTGATCCTGGTCACCCAGGAAGAAGGCATGGAAGGCGCCCGCGACCTCGCCGAGCGTATGGCTGCCGAAGGCCGTGGCCTGGTGCTGGACCAGTTCGCCAACGGCGACAACCCTGAGGCGCACTACACCACCACTGGCCCGGAAATCTGGCGCCAGACCCAGGGCACCATCACTCACTTCGTGAGTTCGATGGGCACCACCGGCACCATCATGGGCAACTCGCGCTACCTCAAGGAGCAGAATCCCGAGATCCAGATCGTCGGCCTGCAACCGATGGAAGGCGCAGCGATCCCGGGGATCCGTCGTTGGCCCGAAGAGTACTTGCCGAAGATCTACAACGCGGCTCGCGTCGATCGCATCATCGACATGGCTCAGCGTGAAGCCGAAGACACCACCCGCCGCCTGGCCCGTGAAGAAGGCATCTTCTGCGGCGTGTCGTCCGGTGGCGCGGTGGCCGGGATGTTGCGCTTGTCCCATGAGTTGGAAAACGCGGTGATCGTCGCGATCATCTGTGACCGTGGCGACCGTTACCTGTCGACCGGCATTTTCGACGCGCCCAACTGATGGCCAAGCACGAGAGAGGCCTGCGCTTCCAACCGACGGGCGGCAGCCGGGCCCCACAGATTCCTGTAGGCAAGAAGCAGCGCCTGACCATCGAGCGCCTGGCCAACGACGGCCGTGGCATTGTGTTCTTTGAAGGCCGCACCTGGTTTGTCGTGGGTGCGCTGGCCGGTGAAGAGGTGGAAGCGCGGGTGTTGGGCGCCCACGGCAAAGTGGTCGAGGCGCGCACCGAGCGCGTATTTACCGCCAGCGAACTGCGCCGTCCGGCACCCTGTGTGCACGCCGGCCGCTGTGGCGGTTGCAGCCTGCAACACTTGCC
Source organism: Pseudomonas sp. Colony2 (assembly GCF_019382755.1). Classification (NCBI taxonomy): domain Bacteria; kingdom Pseudomonadati; phylum Pseudomonadota; class Gammaproteobacteria; order Pseudomonadales; family Pseudomonadaceae; genus Pseudomonas; species Pseudomonas sp. Colony2. The sequence goes on from NZ_CP080030.1 coordinate 1,694,444, forward strand.
CCATGACGAACAACTCGCCCTGAAACAGCGCATGCTCGCCGAGCAATTATCCCGTGTGGCCGGTGTCGAACCCCAGGAGTGGGCCGCGTCTTTGAGCGGGCCGGAATTCGGCTATCGTCGCCGCGCCCGCGTGGCCGTGCGCTGGGATGCCAAGGCGAAGAAACTTGAAGTCGGCTTTCGTGCCGTGGCCAGCCAGGACATCGTCGCCATCGACGATTGCCCGGTGCTGGTACAGGCCTTGCAACCGATCATGCAGCGTTTGCCCAACATGCTGCGGCGCTTGAGCAAGCCTCAGGCATTGGGGCATGTGGAATTATTCAGTGGTTCGTCGATTGCCGTGTTGTTGCGACACATGGCGCCCTTGTCCGAAGCGGACCTGACGATCCTGCAGGAATTTTGCACGTTCCATGAAGCCCAACTGTGGCTGCATGGCGAGGGCCAGCCGCAACCGGTCGAACCAGACCAGGCCTTGGGCTATCGTCTGGAACCGTGGGATTTGCAGTTGGCGTACCGCCCGGGAGACTTTGTGCAGGTCAACGCCGGGGTCAACCAGGCGATGGTCGCCCAGGCGCTGGATTGGCTGGCGCCGAAGCCCGACGAGCGGGTGCTGGATTTGTTTTGTGGCTTGGGCAACTTCGCCTTGCCGCTGGCCCGCCAAGTGCGGGAAGTGGTGGCGGTGGAAGGGGTGCAGGCCATGGTGGACCGGGCGGCACAGAATGCCGTCAGCAATAATTTGCATAATGTTCAGTTTTTTCAGGCCGATTTGTCCCAGCCTTTGACCGACGCGGAATGGGCCAAACAGGGCTTTTCTGCGGTACTCTTGGACCCACCCCGCGATGGTGCCCTGGAGGTTGTGCGCAAGCTCGCTACCCTGGGGGCTGATCGCCTGGTGTATGTGTCCTGCAATCCGGCAACGCTGGCGCGGGACACGGTCGAGTTGGTCAAGCAAGGCTACCGGCTAAAACGTGCCGGGATCCTCGACATGTTTCCCCAGACGGCCCATGTCGAGGCCATGGCGTTATTTGAAGCGGGCTAGGATGCCCGTTTAATCCGACTGGCCTGCATCTCCTGGGCCTGTGACCTGCCAGGGAGCGTGCACAAGCTTTTTTTGTAAAGCAGGTCAGCGATGATTTTGACGCACTAAAAGGTGCGTCGTAGGGAAGGTAAGCAAGATGGTACAGGTGAGAGCACACCAGCCGATCAACACCGACGGCAGTATCAATCTCGAGGCATGGCTGGATCATGCCATCAGTGTCGACCCGGCACTGGACCGTGAAGCCTTGAAAGCAGCCTGCGAGTTCGCTCGTGAGTCTGAACAGCAAGACAATGCGGCGAAGAACCTGTGGGCCGAAGGCACTTCAAGCTTTCGCACCGGGTTGGAAATCGCCGAGATCCTCGCCGATCTCAAGCTCGATCAGGATTCGCTGATCGCGGCGGTGCTGTATCGCGGCGTGCGCGAAGGGCACATTCAGCTGCCCACCATCAGCCAGCGTTTCGGCACCGTGGTGGCCAAGCTGATCGACGGCGTGCTGCGCATGGCGGCGATCAGTGCCAGCCTCAGCCCGCGCCAGTCGATGGTGCTGGGCACCCAGGGCCAGGTGGAAAACCTGCGCAAGATGCTGGTGGCGATGGTCGACGACGTGCGCGTCGCCTTGATCAAGCTGGCCGAGCGTACCTGCGCGATTCGGGCGGTGAAAACCGCCGACGACGAAAAGCGCAACCGCGTCGCCCGCGAGGTGTTCGACATCTACGCGCCGCTCGCCCACCGCCTGGGCATCGGCCATATCAAGTGGGAACTGGAGGACTTGTCCTTCCGTTACCTCGAACCCGATCAATACAAACAGATTGCCACGCTGCTCCATGAGCGGCGGCTGGACCGTGAGCGCTTTATCGCCGACGTGATGAGCCAGTTACGCACGGAATTGCAGGCCACCGGCGTTGAAGCCGACATCAGCGGCCGGGCCAAACACATCTATTCCATCTGGCGCAAAATGCAGCGCAAGGGTCTGGCCTTCAGCCAGATCTACGACGTGCGCGCCGTGCGTGTGCTGGTGCCGGAAATGCGCGACTGCTACACCGCGCTGGGTATCGTGCACACGCTGTGGCGGCACATCCCCAAGGAATTCGACGACTACATCGCCAACCCCAAGGAAAACGGTTACCGCTCATTGCACACGGCAGTGATCGGCCCCGAGGGCAAGGTGCTGGAAGTACAGATCCGCACCCACGCGATGCACGAAGAGGCGGAGCTGGGCGTATGCGCTCACTGGCGCTACAAGGGCACCGACGTCAAGGCCGGGTCGAACCAGTACGAAGAGAAAATCTCCTGGTTGCGCCAGGTGCTGGAGTGGCACGAAGAGCTGGGCGACATCGGCGGTTTGGCCGACCAGCTGCGGGTAGATATCGAACCTGACCGGGTCTACATCTTCACCCCCGACGGTCACGCGATCGACCTGCCCAAGGGCGCCACACCGCTGGATTTTGCGTACCGGGTGCACACCGAGATCGGCCACAACTGCCGTGGCGCCAAGATCAACGGGCGCATCGTGCCGCTCAACTACAGCCTGCAGACCGGTGAACAGGTCGAGATCATTACCAGCAAGCACGGTACGCCGAGCCGCGACTGGCTGAACCCGAACCTGGGCTACATCACCACGTCCAGGGCGCGGGCGAAGATCGTCCACTGGTTCAAATTGCAGGCGCGCGACCAGAACGTCGCCGCCGGCAAGACCTTGCTCGAGCGCGAATTGGCACGCCTGGGCCTGCCGCAGGTGGACTTCGACAAGCTGGCCGAAAAGGCCAACATGAAGATCGCCGAAGACATGTTCGCCGCCCTCGGTGCCGGCGATCTGCGCCTGGCGCAGTTGGTCAACCTGGCCCAGCAACTGGTTGAGCCGGAGCGGGGCAGCGAGCAGCTGGAACTGATTCCACGCAAGGCCACCGGCTACAAGCCGGGCAAGCGCGGCGATATCCAGATCCAGGGCGTCGGCAACCTGATGACGCAAATGGCCGGCTGCTGCCAGCCATTGCCGGGCGACGCCATCGTCGGTTACATCACTCAGGGCCGCGGGGTGAGCATTCACCGCCAGGACTGTGCCTCGGTGTTGCAACTGGGCGGGCGCGAGCCGGAGCGGATCATCCAGGTCAGTTGGGGCCCGGTGCCGGTGTTGACCTATCCGGTGGACATCATCATTCGTGCCTACGACCGTTCCGGGCTGCTGCGTGATGTGTCGCAGGTGCTGCTCAATGAGCGGATCAACGTGCTGGCGGTCAACACCCGCTCGAACAAAGAGGACAACACGGCGCTGATGTCCCTGACCATCGAGATTCCGGGGCTGGACGCGTTGGGTCGGTTGCTGGGGCGTATTTCCCAGTTGCCGAACATCATTGAGACCCGGCGTAATCGCACGCCATGAGTAGCTGGATGAGCGCGGACTGAAATGTGGGAGCGGGCTTGCTCGCGAAGGCGATGTGTCTGTCAAATATCAGGCAACTGACACGACGCCTTCGCGAGCAAGCCCGCTCCCACATTTGATCCTCAGCGTTCCCACTTCTGCGGAAAGAGACTGATGTATTCACTTGAAGACCTGCTGCACCTGATGAACCGCCTGCGCGACCCGCAATACGGTTGCCCGTGGGACATCAAGCAAACCTACGCCACCATCGTCCCCCACACCCTGGAAGAAGCCTACGAAGTCGCCGATGCGATCGAGCGCGGGGATTTTGATCACCTGCAAGGTGAGTTGGGCGACCTGTTGTTCCAGGTGGTGTATTACAGCCAGCTGGCGCGGGAAGAAGGGCGCTTCGAATTCGCCGGAGTGATCGACAGCATTACCCGCAAGTTGATTCGCCGTCACCCGCATGTGTTTCCCACGGGAGACTTGTACGCGCCGCTGGATATTCCGCAGCTGAGCGAAGAGCAGGTCAAGCAGCGTTGGGAAGAAATAAAGGCCGAGGAGCGTGCGGAAAAATCCGACGTCCCACAGCAGTTATCCCTGCTGGATGATGTGCCCACGGCCTTGCCGGCGCTTTCCCGCGCCGCCAAATTGCAAAAGCGTGCCGGGCAGGTGGGTTTCGACTGGCCGGCCGCGTTGCCCGTGGTGGATAACGTGCGCGAAGAGCTGGATGAAGTGCTCGAAGCCATGGCCGATAACGACCCGGCAGCCATCGCCGATGAAGTAGGTGACCTGCTGTTTGCGGCGGTCAACCTGGCCCGTCACCTCCAGGTCGACCCGGAAGCAGCCTTGCGTTTAGCCAACGCTAAATTCGAACGACGTTTCCGATTTATCGAACAGGCATTGCGCGAGACCCACCGTCCCATAGAAGATTGCACCCTCGAAGAGTTGGACGCCCTGTGGGGCGAAGCCAAACGCCAGGAAAAAAATCTGTCCAGCTGCGGCTGAGCCGTTGCCCAAGTGAGTAAGCACCATGAGCATTTCCCTTCGCGACCAGTTGCTCAAAGCAGGTCTGGTCAACCAAAAGCAGGCCAAGCAGGTCGGCAAAGAGAAACAGAAACAGCAGCGCCTGGTGCATAAAGGCCAGGCCGAAGCGGACGACAGCCAGGCGCGCCTGGCCATCCAGGCGCATGCCGAAAAGGTCAAGCGCGACCAGGAGCTGAACCGTCAGCAGCAGGAAAAAGCCGAGGCTAAGGCCCGCGTTGCGCAGGTCAAGCAATTGATCGAAACCTCGCGCCTGCCCAAGCTGACCACCGAGGACTACTACAACTTCGTGGATGACAAGAAGGTCAAGCGCCTGTCGGTCAACACGCTGATGCGTAACAAGCTGAGCAACGGCTCCCTGGCGATCGTGCATCACGGTGGCGGTTACGAGGTGATCCCGCGCGAAGCCGCGCTGAAGATCCAGGAGCGGGCGCCAGAGCGCATCGTCCAGATGAACGTGCTGACCGAAAGCCAGGTGCCGGATGAGGATGATCCGTACGCCGCCTACCAGATCCCTGACGACCTGATGTGGTAATGCGTTAGAAACACACATTGTGGCGAGACGGCTTGTTGTGGCGAGGGAGCTTGYTGTGGCGAGGGAGCTTGCTCCCGCTGGGGCGCGAAGCGCCCCCAAAATCCCAATCCCAATCCCAATCCCAATCCCAATCCCAATCCTAAACCCAAAAAAACACAAACCCCGCTCAAAAGGCGGGGTTTGTGTTTATAGACACTCCAGCTGCGTGGGGCTGGTTATCTACAGGATTTCAGAGTTTCAGGAGCTTTGCGCCTGGCGTTTCATCTCAAGGGTCTCGAGCTCGTTTTTATAATTATGAGCTTCGGTCTCGTCGTGAAACATGCCGACCAGCAGGTCTTGCTGGTGTACATCCCAGATGTGAATCCCGTGGGCTACTGCTTCATGGGACATATGTTCATCGTCGCGTTCAGTTACTTTTACAGTCATCTGCTTGCTCCAATCTCTGGTTGATCTGCGGCAAGGCGTCGCAGGCCTTTGTTATATGATTTGTTAGCTTGCTAAGTAAATAACCAGGAATTGCAACACACCTTTACAGAAACTGGAGTAATCCCGCGAGCCCACGGAAACCGCGACATTGCGTCGCAGGGCGCTGAGTTTTATGACAAAAGTTTCATGTTGGCGTCAGGCGACAGGCGAAAAAAAGCCCCGCGTACGCGAGGCTCTTTCATTGCGCAGAGGATCAGCTGCCTTTGACAGCCTTGCCGTCAACGGTACCGTCTTGCAGCATGATGTTGTATTCCTTGCCGTCAGTCTCGACCTGGCGCAGGGCAACCAGGATGCCGCCCCAGTCCTTGGCAAACCACATTTGGGTAATGCGCTTGCTTTGAGTCGGGTCACGCACGCGCTCGACCTTGATCGCATCGATGGAGCCGGCTTTGGTCTGGACCTTTTCCGGGCCGATCACGCGGAAGTCGTAGGTATCGACATCAGTGCCTTCGACGACGTTGTAGCTCATGCTTTTCTTGCCGGCTGCCACATCGCGCTGCAATGCCAACTGGTAGGTCGACTTGTCGAGCATGCCGCTTTGAAGGGCCACGTTGACCGGGTCCTTGTTTTCAAAGCCGGTGACTTTCTTGGCCGTCTGATCGAAGTCGAGGTTGATCTTCTTCGTCTTGCCCAGGCCACCGCGTTCGAAGGTGTAGCTCACCGGTTGCAGGGCGTCTTTGTCGAAGCGGATCACGCTGGTTTCAGTCAGGCTGGCGATCATCATGGAAGCCTTGAAATTCAAGGTCCAGCTGCCGTTGTCATTCTTGGTCAGGCTGCGTTCTGCCGAACCACTCATGGGCAACTGTTTCCAGTCGGCGGTGTAGCTGGCGGAGAAAGGGTGAAGGTCTGCCGCTTGCACGGCAGGCAAGGCGAACAGCGCAAAAGCGAAGAGCAGGGCGCGACGCATAAAGTCTCCTAGGTTCGAATCAAGTGGCCGCTGGCCGCAAGTAACTGACCGTCCAATAATGCACCGTGGTCGCCAAGAATCAACCGTCCCTCAGCGAACCAGCGAACAGCCAGCGGGTAAATCCTGTGTTCCTGGGCGTGAACCCGTTGCGCAAGCGTCTGCGCAGAGTCGGCAGACTCTACCGGAACTACTGCCTGTACGACCAGAGGCCCGCCATCGAGTTCCTCGGTGACAAAGTGCACGCTGCAGCCGTGCTCGGTGTCGCCGGCCTCCAGGGCACGCTGGTGGGTGTGTAACCCTTTGTATTTTGGCAGCAGGGACGGGTGGATATTCAGCAGACGCCCGTTGTAGTGACGCACGAAGTCAGCGCTGAGAATGCGCATGAAGCCGGCCAGTACCACGAGTTTGGGGTTGAAGGCGTCGATCAGTTCGATCAAGGCGCTGTCGAAGGCCTCGCGGCCTTCGAAAGCCTTGTGATCCAGGGAGCGGGTGTCGATACCTGCGTCCCTGGCGCGTTGCAGGCCGTAGGCGTCGCTGCGGTTGGAAATCACCGCAGCGATGCGCACCGGGCTGTCGCCGGCGCGCGTGCTGTCGATCAGGGCCTGCAAGTTACTGCCGGTGCCGGAGAGCAGCACCACGACATCACAGGTTGCAGGCATCAGTGCGCCTTAAGGTTCTTCAGTTCAACCTGAGCCGCGCCTTCAGGGGCGGTAGCGATCTGGCCGATGACCCAAGGCTGTTCGCCGGCTTCACGCAATACGTTCAGCGCGCTTTCAACGTGCTCTTGAGCCACGCAGATGACCATGCCCACGCCGCAGTTCAGCACGCGGTGCATTTCGGTTTCGTTGACGTTGCCTTTCTCTTGCAGCCAGTCGAAGACTGCCGGGCGCTGCCAGCTGGCCACGTCGACAATCGCCTGGGCGCCTTCAGGCAGTACGCGCGGGATGTTGTCCAGCAGGCCGCCACCGGTGATGTGAGCCATGGCCTTGACCGCGCCGGTGTCCTTGATCAGCTTGAGCAACGGCTTCACGTAGATGCGGGTCGGGGCCATCAGCAGGTCGGTCAAGGGCTTGCCGTCGAGCTGGATGGTTTCGATGTCGGCGCCGGACACTTCGATGATCTTGCGGATCAGCGAGTAGCCGTTGGAGTGCGGGCCGGACGATGGCAGGGCCAGAAGGGCGTCACCGGCAGCCACCTTGGAACCGTCGATGATTTCGGATTTTTCGACAACGCCGACGCAGAAACCGGCCAGGTCGTAGTCTTCGCCTTCGTACATGCCTGGCATTTCAGCGGTTTCGCCGCCGACCAGGGAGCAGCCGGACAGTTCGCAGCCAGCGCCAATGCCGGTGACCACCTGGGTAGCGGTCTCGACGTTGAGCTTGCCGGTGGCGTAGTAGTCAAGGAAGAACAGCGGCTCGGCGCCGCACACCACCAGGTCGTTCACGCACATGGCAACCAGGTCGATGCCGATGCTGTCGTGCTTGTTCAGGTTCAGTGCCAGGCGCAGCTTGGTGCCCACACCGTCGGTGCCGGAGACCAATACAGGCTGCTTGTAGCCGGCCGGGATCTCGCAGAGGGCGCCAAAACCGCCCAGGCCGCCCATGACTTCGGGGCGCGCAGTGCGCTTGGCGACGCTCTTGATGCGTTCGACCAATGCTTCACCGGCGTCGATGTCTACACCGGCGTCCTTGTAGCTCAGGGAGGGTTGCTTGCTCATGATCCAGGCCTTTAGGGGGGATTCAGGGGTAACGACCGAATGCGGCGGGTGTACCGAAACCTGAAGTTTCAGCACGGCCTGCCATTGACGGTCTGCGAAGGCGCGCAATTTTATCAGGCTTGAGGGGCAGCGGCCATCCTCGGGCCGACGGGCAGGGGCAATAGCTGTTAAAAAAATCGCTAATCGAGTCGGTCACAGGCCCTATTAAGGTATAGCCTTTAACTCGCTATCGTTATGACAGTACAAAAACTTGCCGAGACCCTGTGAATGTTTTGCCGGTCGCTGTGGTCACAGCCTTGCTCAACAGTGTTCACGCGGTCTGTTCCAACCGCTTATTTGCCGTTCGGGAATCTTCTTTCATGGGTCTGAGTAAATATTTTTTTGTGGGCTGCTTGTCGTTGGTCAGCCTGGCGAGTCATGCCGAAACCCTCAATGGTCTCTATCAAGTGCTGGAGCCGGTCAGCAGTCAGTCTCCCCAGGAGCGCGACCAGGCGACCCAGCGTGCCCTGCAAACCCTGGTGATCCGCCTGACCGGCGACGCCAAGGCCGCCGATGGCCCGGGCCTGGCGGCGATCCGCAAAGACCCGCAACAAATCATCAGTCAGTATGGCTACGACGCCGGCCCGCCGGAAAGCCTGCAGGTGGATTTCGACCCGGTCAGCACCGACCGCGCGTTGCGTGGCGCGGGCCTGGCGCTGTGGGGCAGCAATCGGCCATCGATCCTCGGTTGGTGGCTGAACGACTCCGTGGAAGGCAGCAGCCTGGTCGGTGATGGCCAGGCTGTCGCCCAGCCGCTGCGCCGCGCGGCCCAGCACCGTGGTTTGCCGCTGCGTCTGCCATTGGGTGACCTGGACGAACAGATCGTCGCCACCGCCCCGAATCTTGAAAGCCCTGACGCCACACCGCTGCGCGCCGCGTCCGAGCGTTATGGTGCCGATGCCTTGCTGGCGGTGCATGCTCGCGAAGACGGCGGCCAATGGTCGGCCAAATGGCGCCTGTGGCTGGGGGATAAAAGCGAGCAGGGCACCGCCACCGGCACTGATACTGCCGCATTGGCCGACGCCGTGCTGCTGGCCGTCAGCGAACGCCTGGCACCACGCTTTGCGGTCAAGGCCGGCGCTGCCACCAGTGATCAGTTGCTGGAAGTGCAGGGCATGAATCTCGAGCATTACGCCGCCCTCGGCCATCTGCTGGAACCGTTCGGTGCCCAGCCGGTGCGCGTGGACGGCACTCGCATCGTTTATCGGGTGAATGGCAGCGCCGAGCAATTGCGCACCCAGTTGAGCCTGGCCAAGTTGCAGGAAATCCCGGCAGGTGAAGCTCCGGCTCCGCAGCCGGTGGTAGAAGGCGCGCAACCGGCACCGGTCGAGCCGACGCCGCAGCTACGTTTTCATTGGTAAGTGTTCTTCCTTCTTATATAGAAGCAGGAAGCAAATAACAGAGGGAGTGGTTTATGGCGGATACGCGTCGTTGGGTGTGGCTTGGCGGGATTGTCCTGCTGTGCGTTTTTGTGTTCCTGCTGCATTCGATCCTGACGCCGTTCCTGGTCGCGTTACTGCTGGCCTACCTGTTCGATCCGGTGGTGGATCGCCTGGAAAAGATCGGCTTGTCACGTACCTGGGGCGTGGTGGCGGTGTTTGCGTTGTTCACCTTGATCATCACGGCGCTGGTCCTGGTGCTGGTGCCGATGTTGGCCAAGCAGCTGTTCAAGCTCTATGAGCTGGCGCCGCAGATGCTCGACTGGCTGCAACACACGGCCATGCCGTGGGCGCAGGCCAAGCTGGGGCTGGCAGACGGCTTCTGGAAGTTCGACAAGGTCAAGGCGGCCATCAGCGAGCACATGGGCCAGACCACCGACATTGTCGGCGTGGTGCTGAGCCAGGCGACGGCGTCGAGCCTGGCGCTGATTGGCTGGCTGACCAACCTGGTGCTGATCCCGGTCGTGGCGTTCTACCTGCTGCGGGACTGGGACATCATGATGGCCAAGATCCGCGGCCTGCTGCCGCGCGACCGTGAGGAGCGCATTGTCTCCCTGGCCGAGGAGTGTCATGAGGTGCTCGGCGCCTTCGTCCGTGGCCAGTTGCTGGTGATGCTGGCGCTGGGGATCATCTACGCGGCGGGGTTGATGGCGATCGGCCTGGAACTGGGGCTGTTGATCGGCCTGATCGCCGGCCTGGCAGCCATCGTGCCTTATATGGGCTTCGTGATTGGTATCGGTGCGGCGCTGGTGGCCGGGTTGTTCCAGTTCCACGGCGACCTGTACCCGATGCTCGGGATCGTCGCGGTGTTCATGGTCGGCCAGGCCCTGGAAGGCATGGTGCTGACGCCGTTGCTGGTGGGCGACCGGATCGGCCTGCATCCGGTGGCGGTGATCTTTGCGATCCTGGCGGGCGGCGAGCTGTTCGGCTTTACCGGCATCCTGCTGGCGCTGCCGGTGGCGGCGGTGATCATGGTGCTGGTGCGCCATGTGCACGACTTGTACAAGGACTCGGACATGTACGCCGGAACCGACGAACCGGAGTTATAACCGCAGCATCACAAACCCGGCTCAAGGCCGGGTTTGTCATTTATCGGCTCTGGCGTTTCGCCATTGCGTCAAACATTCCTCACCAAATCCAACAAGTTAACGCAAACCTTTGATTTTGCTTGTGGTCTGCTGCATTGTGCGCCCGGCGTCACGGGTATAAACTTTGCAAACTTTACACAGAGGTCACTAACGGTTCGATTGGAACCGTTCAGTCAGCATGAAACCGATTCAGCTGCCCCTAGGTGTGCGTCTGCGTGACGACGCCACCTTTATCAATTACTACCCAGGCGCCAATGCCGCTGCACTCGGCTATGTCGAGCGGCTCTGCGAAGCCGACGCCGGGTGGACCGAAAGCTTGATCTACCTCTGGGGCAAGCACGGCGTGGGGCGTACCCACTTGTTACAGGCCGCTTGCCTGCGCTTCGAACAGATGGGTGAACCGGCGGTGTACCTGCCGCTGGCGGAGCTGCTGGACCGCGGTATCGAGATCCTCGACAACCTTGAACAATACGAACTGGTCTGCCTGGACGATTTGCAGGCAGTGGCGGGGCGGGCAGATTGGGAAGAGGCACTGTTCCATCTGTTCAACCGCTTGCGTGACAGCGGCCGGCGCTTGTTGATTGCCGCCTCCACCTCGCCACGTGAGCTGCCGGTGAAGCTGGCGGACTTGAAGTCGCGGCTGACCCTGGCGCTGATTTTCCAGATGCGCCCGTTGTCCGACGAAGACAAACTGCGGGCCCTGCAACTGCGTGCTTCGCGCCGCGGGTTGCACCTGACCGATGAAGTCGGGCATTTTATTCTCACTCGCGGTACACGCAGCATGAGCGCACTGTTCGACTTGCTCGAACAGCTCGACCAGGCTTCCTTGCAAGCCCAGCGCAAGCTGACTATTCCCTTCCTCAAAGAAACCCTGGGCTGGTAGGCAGCCCTTTAAAACCGGGGCTTTCGGCAAATTACAGGCGCCAGAAAACCTGCGTTTGGGCCGTTTTGGCCACGCAAATGGCTGGCATAGGGTGTTAAGGGCTTAGATGTCATAGTCCAAACAAGAAGTCACATAGATCACGATTGAATTTGCAAATCGATGTGATAGAAGGCATAGTCTCGGCTTCTTTACACATCAGCCACGGTCGTGCCCATGCTAAATCGCTTCGCACCCCTCGTGCCTCTCGCACTCGTTACCCTGTTGTTTGGTTGCGCCACCCACACTCAAAACGTGGCTGAGCAGCAAAAACCAGTACAGCAGTCCCAGGCAAAATTCGTTGCGTCGCAGTCTTCCACTGTTTATCAGGAAGAGATCGCAACTGAAAAAGAACTCGCCGACTTCGCCGGCGCCAAGCCTTACCAGCTTCCCGTTCTGGCCGACAGCATTCTCGAACGCGGCATGTCCCTGATCGGTACCCGTTACCGTTTCGGCGGTACCTCTGAAGCCGGTTTCGACTGCAGCGGTTTCATCGGCTACCTGTTCCGCGAAGAAGCCGGCATGAACCTGCCGCGTTCCACCCGCGAAATGATCAACGTGGATGCACCGTTGGTCGCGCGGAACAACCTCAAGCCCGGTGATCTGCTTTTCTTTAGTACGGCTGGCCGTGGTCGTGTCAGCCACGCCGGTATCTACCTGGGCGACAACCAGTTTATCCACTCCAGCAGCCGCCGCAGCGGTGGTGTGCGAGTCGACAACCTGGGTGACAGCTACTGGAGCAAAACCTTCATCGAAGCCAAGCGCGCCCTGGCGATGGCCCCGACTACCGTTACCGCTAGCAAGTAAAGTTAAAGTGATACTTGAAGTTTGACGTGTAAGCGCTAGAATCCCTGGACATTGTTGTAAATTGATCGCGCGAGCTTTGCTTGCGCGTTCTGTTTTTCAACGTTCGGCAGCGAAAGCCGCATCCAGATCAGGATTGTTCTGCCCATGTCGACCTCGGCCCGCCTAATTCTTCTCGTTTGCGCCGCGCTGCTCAGCGCCTGCGCAAGTCGTCCTCCGCCTGCTCCCGTGGCCGTCAAGCCCAAGCCGGTGTTCAACACCTATGCCACCCAAAGTTTCTCGCCTGCGGCCGAAGACGTGCTTTTTCGTGCGCTGGGCCTGGTTGGCACGCCTTATCGCTGGGGCGGCAACACGCCGGACTCGGGGTTTGATTGCAGTGGCTTGATCGGTTTCGTCTACCGTGACGCGGCGGGCATCTCCTTGCCACGTACCACTCGCGAGCTGATCGTGATGCGCGCCCAGGACGTGAGCGAAAACAACCTGCAGACCGGTGACCTGATCTTCTTCGCCACGGGTGGCGGCTCGCAGGTCAGCCACGCCGGGATCTACGTGGGAGAAGGGCGCTTTGTGCATGCGCCGCAAACCGGCGGTACGGTGAAGCTGGACACGCTGTCCAAAGCCTATTGGCAAAACGCCTACCTGAGCGCCAAGCGTGTGTTGCCAGCCGAGCACCTGGCACGAAACCCCTAGGAAAACACGAAACCAAATGTGGGAGCGGGCTTGCTCGCGAATGCGGTGGATCAGTCGACAACAAGCTGACTGACACACTGCATTCGCGAGCAAGCCCGCTCCCACATTTGTTTTGCGGTGTTTGCGAAGCTGGCTATTTAGCCGCCGACACTCGCCACACCTTGTTCCCCACGTCATCCGCCACCAGCAAATCCCCCTGCTTGTCGATCACCACGCCGACCGGGCGGCCCATGGCTTTCTCGTCGCTGTCGAGGAACCCGGTCAGCACATCCACCGGCTGGCCTTTGGGTTTGCCGCCTTCAAACGGCACGAAGATCACCTTGTAGCCACTGTGTGGCTTGCGGTTCCACGAACCATGCTGGCCGATAAACGCGCCATTGCTGAATTGCGCCGGTAGCTTGCTGCCGTCGGCAAAGGTCAGTCCCAAGGAGGCTGTGTGCGGGCCCACCGCGTAGTCCGGGGCAATCGCCTTGGCTACCAGTTCCGGGTTCTGCGGACTCACCCGCACATCCACGTGCTGCCCGTAGTAACTGAAGGGCCAGCCATAGAACGCGCCATCCTTGACCGAGGTGATGTAGTCCGGCACCAGGTCGCTGCCGATTTCATCGCGCTCATTCACCGCCGTCCACAGCCTGCCGCTTTGCGGTTCCCAAGCCATGCCGTTGGGGTTGCGCAGGCCGGAGGCGAAGATACGGTGCTGGCCGGTAGCACGGTCCACTTCCCAGATCGCGGCGCGGCCTTGTTCGGCTTCCAGGCCGTTTTCCGCGACGTTGCTGTTGGAGCCCACGCTGACGTACAACTTGCTGCCGTCCTGGCTCGCGACCACGTTCTTGGTCCAGTGATGGTTGATGCTGCCGCCCGGCAAGTCGGTCACCGTGGTGCCGGCTTCCTTGATCGAGGTTTCGCCTGGCTGATAGGGGAAGCGCAGCAGCTTGTCCGAATCGGCCACATACAGGTCGCTGCCCACCAGTGTCATGCCGAACGGCGAGTTCAGGTTCTCCAGGAACACCGTGCGGGTTTCGGCTATGCCGTCGTGGTCGGCGTCCCGCAGCAGGGTGATGCGGTTGGGGCTCGGCACGGCGGCCCCGGCGCGGCCCATGACTTTCTCCATCACCCAGCCACGAATACCCTTGGAATCGTCCGGCTTGGGTGGCGCATTGGTTTCTGCCACCAGCACATCGCCATTGGGCAGCACATACAGCCAGCGCGGATGGTCCAGGCCTTCGGCAAACGCCGCTACTTGAGTGCCTGCCGCCGCCGTTGGCTTGGTGCCTTCGGGCCAGCCGATGGCCGGGGCGATATTCACCGTGGGGATCAGGGTTTTATTCGGTTCCGGCAGTTTGGGCGAGGGCCCGGTGCCGTCGGACACTTGCAGGGTAGAGCTTTCGCCGCAGGCGGCGAGGGTGCCGGCGAGCATGATCAGTAGGGCAAGTCGGGTCTTGTGCATGGTTTTCTCCTTAATACCTGTAGCGGTAGAGGCACGCAGCGGCCCGATGGTTCACGCGCATGTCCGGCTTTAATTGACGCTCCACCCCCAACCCACTAACCTTCGCGGCTTGTTTCAGGTGCTCTGTGGCGTACGCGCCGACTGAGTGAAACAGGGAAGCCGGTGAGTGAGCGCATTTTTCTACAGTGCTGCCACGATCCCGGCGCTGCCCCCGCAACGGTAAATGAGTCAAGACGGTGCCTTAAGCCACTGTATCGCCCGCGATATGGGAAGGCGCACCTTCGGCATCCAATGCCACTCATGAGCCCGGAGACCGGCCTGATCCATCCAACAGCATCACGGTGGGCGATGCTTGGCTGTCTGTATGTGTCTTTTTCCTGCCCGCCGTTTTTGTCCAGCCCCAACGGAGAGCTGCCATGACTGAATCCCCCGATCGTGACGAACGCCACCTGGCGCGCATGCTGCGCAAAAAAGCCGTGATTGACGAGCGCATTGCCAATTCACCGAACGAGTGCGGGTTGCTGCTGGTGCTTACCGGCAATGGCAAAGGCAAGAGCAGCTCGGCCTTTGGCATGCTCGCCCGGGCCATGGGCCACGGCATGCAGTGTGGCGTGGTGCAGTTCATCAAGGGCCGCAACAGCACTGGCGAAGAACTGTTCTTCCGCCGTTTCCCCGAGCAGGTGCGCTTCCACGTGATGGGCGAAGGTTTTACCTGGGAAACCCAGGACCGCGCCCGCGACATCGTGGCCGCCGAAGCCGCCTGGGCGGTCTCCCGGGAAATGCTGCAGAACCCGGCCATCGGCCTGGTGGTGCTGGATGAACTGAACATCGCCCTCAAGCACGGCTACCTCGACCTGGACCAGGTACTCAGCGACCTGCAGGCGCGCCCGCCGATGCAACACGTGCTGGTCACCGGCCGTGGCGCGAAACCCGAATTGATCGAAATGGCCGACACCGTAACTGAAATGGGCATGCTCAAGCATGCGTTCCAGGCCGGTATCAAGGCGCAGAAAGGCATCGAACTTTGAATCAGCCCCGTCACTGTCCTGCTGTGCTGATCGCCGCACCGGCGTCCGGCCAGGGCAAAACCACCGTCACCGCCGCGCTCGCCCGTTTGCACCGCAACCTGGGGCGCAAGGTGCGAGTGTTCAAATGCGGCCCGGACTTTCTCGACCCGATGATCCACGAGCGCGCCAGTGGTGCGCCGGTCTATCAATTGGACATGTGGATGGTCGGCGAGCAGGAAAGTCGCCGATTGCTGTGGGAAGCGGCGGGGGAAGCCGACCTGATCCTGATCGAAGGCGTGATGGGCCTGTTCGACGGCACGCCGTCCAGCGCCGACCTGGCGCGGCATTTTGGCGTGCCGGTACTGGCGGTCATCGATGGCACGGCCATGGCCCAGACGTTCGGTGCCCTGGCATTGGGCTTGGCGCGTTACCAGGCGGACCTGCCGTTTGCCGGCGTGCTGGCCAACCGCGTCGGCACGCTGCGCCATGCGCAACTGCTTGAAGGCAGCCTGACCGAAGGCCTGCGTTGGTACGGCGCACTGTCCCGGGAAACCGGGATCGAATTGCCCAGCCGCCACCTTGGCCTGGTGCAGGCCAGCGAATTGAACGACCTCGACCTGCGCCTCGACGCCGCCGCCCAGGCCCTGGGCAGCAGCTGTGAGGTAGCGCTGCCACCGCCGGTGGAATTCGCTGCGCCCGAGGTGATCGAGGCCCAACCGTTGCTGGCCGGCGTGCGCATCGCCGTGGCCCGCGACGAAGCCTTCGCGTTTACCTACGGCGCCAGCCTCGACCTGTTGCGAGCGATGGGCGCCGAGCTGCGCTTCTTTTCGCCGATTCGTGACCGCGCATTGCCCGAAGCTGACAGCCTCTACCTGCCCGGCGGTTATCCGGAATTGCATCACCAGGCGCTGTCGGAAAATACCGCGATGCTCGACGCTATCCGCGCCCACCACGCTGCTGGCAAGCCACTGCTGGCCGAATGCGGCGGCATGCTCTATCTGCTGGACTCGCTCACCGATGTCGACGGCACCCGTGCCGAACTGGTCGGCCTGCTCCAGGGCGACGCCGTGATGCAAAAGCGTCTGGCGGCACTGGCCCTGCAAAACGTCGAACTGCCCGAAGGCCTCTTGCGCGGTCACACCTACCATCACTCGCTGACCAGCACCGAGTGGCAGCCGATTGCCCGGGGCCTGAGCCCGAATGGCGGGCGCGGTGCCGAGGCGGTTTATCGTCAGGGCCGGATGACGGCTTCCTACGTGCACTTTTATTTCCCGTCCAACCCGATGGCGGTGGCTGCCTTGTTTGCGCCAAGCCTTGAGACCGCCATCGCAGGCAAGCCCGCTCCCACAGTTGACCGAGTTGAAACGCAATCTACTGTGGGAGCGGGCTTGCCCGCGATGAGGCCATGACTGACAACGCCTTTCCGGAAGCCGACCGCGAAGCCGTCTACCGCGCTATCGCCGAACGCCGCGACATGCGGCACTTCAGCGGTGGCAGCGTGGCGCCGCAATTGCTCCATCGCCTGCTGCAAGCCGCGCACCAGGCGCCGAGCGTCGGCTTGATGCAGCCCTGGCGTTTTATCCGCATCAGCGACCGCAACCTGCGCGGCCAGATCCAGCAGCTAGTGGAAGAAGAACGCGTACGCACCGCCGAGGCTCTCGGCGAGCGCTCCGACCAGTTCATGAAGCTCAAGGTCGAAGGCATCAACGACTGCGCCGAAGTGCTGGTGGCTGCCTTGATGGACGACCGCGAGCGGCATATCTTCGGGCGCCGCACCTTGCCGGAAATGGACATGGCATCGTTGTCCTGTGCGATTCAGAATCTATGGCTGGCGGCTCGTGTCGAAGGGCTGGGCATGGGCTGGGTCTCGCTGTTCGAGCCCCAGGCCCTGGCCGATCTGCTGGGCCTGCCGCCCGGTGCCAAGCCGTTGGCCGTGTTGTGCCTGGGCCCGGTGGCCGAGTTCTACCCGGCACCGATGTTGCAGCTCGAAGGCTGGACCGAACCACGGCCGCTGAGTGACATGTTGTACGAGAATGTTTGGGGAGTGAGTCAATGAGTGTGGCCTTGCTGAGTGTCGCTGCCGTGGCGCTGGATGCGCTGCTGGGCGAGCCCAGGCGCTGGCATCCGCTGGTGGCGTTCGGCAATTTTGCCGGGCGCATCGAGCAACGATTCAACTCCGGCGGCCGTGGCTGGCGCAGCCATGGCGTTACCGCCTGGGTGATTGCGGTGGTGCCGCTGACCCTGCTGGCCACGGCCCTCTCGTGGGCGCCTTACATCGGTTGGGTCCTGGAAATCCTCGCGCTGTATTGCGCCCTCGGCATGCGCAGCCTCGGCGAACACGTGCTGCCGGTGGCGCAAGCGTTACGCAGTGATGATCTGGACGAGGCCCGCAAGCGTGTCAGCTATCTGGTGAGCCGCCAGACCAGCGAGCTGGATCGCACCGAAGTCGCCCGTGCAGCCACCGAATCGGTGCTGGAAAACGGCAGCGACGCGGTATTTGCCGCCTTGTTCTGGTTTGTGGTCGCTGGCGTGCCCGGCGTGGTGCTCTATCGCCTGAGCAACACCCTGGATGCCATGTGGGGCTATCGCAATGAACGCTTTGAGCGTTTCGGCTGGGCCGCAGCAAAGATCGATGACGTGCTCAACTACATTCCGGCGCGCCTGGTGGCGTTGACCTATGCGCTGCTGGGCAAAACCCGCCTGGCTCTCAAATGCTGGCGCACCCAGGGCCCGACCTGGGACAGCCCCAACGCCGGCCCGGTGATGGCTGCGGGTGCCGGTGCCCTTGGCGTGGAGTTGGGCGGTGCAGCGATTTATCACGGTGAGCTGCACCAGCGCCCGCCACTGGGCGAAGGCCCGCCGGCGGATGCGGATTCCATCGAGCGTGGCTGGCAACTGGTGCAACGCGGCGTGTGGCTGTGGTTGCTGATCCTGTGTGTGGGGGCTGAGTTTTATGCTTGAGCACGGTGGCCGCTTGCGCAAGGCGGCGATGCAGTACGGCATTCCAGAAGCAGACTGGCTGGACCTGTCCAGCGGCCTGGCGCCGTGGCCGTTCCCGATTCCGGAAATCCCGCTGCGGGCCTGGGCACGCCTGCCTGAAAACGACGACGGCCTGGAGCAGGCTGCCTGTGAATATTACGGCACGCCCCATGTATTGCCGGTGGCCGGCTCCCAGGCCGCGATCCAGTTATTGCCGCGCCTGCGCCGGGCCGGCAAGGTCGGTGTGCTGTCGCCGTGTTACGCCGAACACGCTGAAGCCTGGCGTCGCGCCGGCTACATCGTGCGCGAAGTGCTGGAGCAGGAAGTCGACTTCTTCCTCGACAGCCTCGACGTGCTGGTGGTGGTCAACCCCAACAACCCCACCGGCCTGAGCCTGACGCCGCAACGCCTGCTGGACTGGCATGCTCGCCTGGCCCAACGCGGCGGCTGGCTGGTGGTGGATGAAGCCTTCATGGACATCACCCCGCAACTGAGCCTGGCGGGCCAGGCCCATCAAGTCGGCCTGATCGTGCTGCGCTCGTTCGGCAAATTCTTCGGCCTGGCCGGAGTGCGGCTGGGGTTCGTGCTGGCCGAGCGCAAGCTGCTCAAGCTGCTCGCCGAACAGGTGGGGCCGTGGGCCGTCAGCGGGCCGACGCGGGTGCTTGGGCAAGTATGCCTGCGCGATACGACCGGCCATGCGCAACAGCGGCTGCGTTGCGAATCGGCCAGCCAGCGCCTGTTTGATGTGCTTGAACGCCACGACTTGCGGCCTCAGGGCGGCTGCGCGTTGTTCCAGTGGATGATCACGGACCGGGCTGAGCAGCTGCATGAATTCATGGCCCAGCGCGGCATTCTGCTGCGCTTGTTTGTCGACAACAGCAGCCTGCGTTTCGGCCTGCCGGATACCGAGGCCGACTGGTTGCGGCTGGAACAGGCACTGAAGGCCTACAAGGAAGCCTCATGAGTACCTTGATGGTGCAGGGCACCACCTCTGACGCCGGCAAAAGCACGCTGGTGACCGCACTCTGCCGCTGGCTGGTGCGCCAGGGCATCCCGGTGGTGCCCTTCAAACCGCAGAACATGGCACTCAACAGCGCCGTGACTCCCGAAGGCGGCGAAATCGGCCGAGCGCAGGCGGTGCAGGCCCAGGCGGCGAACCTGGCGCCCCACACCGACATGAACCCGGTGCTGCTCAAACCCAACAGCGACACGGGCTCCCAAGTGATCATCCACGGGCGCGCCGTGACCACCATGAATGCCGTGGCTTATCACGATTACAAAGCCATCGCGATGCAAGCGGTGCTGGCCTCTCATGCGCGGTTGAGTGCGGCTTACCCGGTGGTGATGGTCGAGGGTGCGGGTTCGCCGGCCGAGATCAATCTGCGGGCGAACGACATTGCCAACATGGGCTTTGCCGAAGCGGTGGACTGCCCGGTGCTGCTGATTGCCGACATCAATCGCGGCGGGGTGTTTGCGCACCTTGTGGGCACTCTGGAATTGTTGTCACCCACCGAACAGGCGCGGGTCAAAGGCTTCATCATCAATCGCTTTCGCGGCGATATCGCGCTATTGCAGCCGGGGCTGGATTGGCTGGAAGCGCGCACGGGCAAGCCGGTGGTGGGGGTGTTGCCGTATGTGATGGATCTGCATCTGGAGGCTGAGGACGGTATCGACCAGCGCCAGATCGACAAGGCGGCGCAAGTGCTCAAGGTGGTGGTGCCGGTATTGCCGCGGATCAGTAATCACACGGATTTTGATCCGTTGCGGTTGCATCCGCAGGTGGATTTGCAGTTTGTGGGGCCGGGGCAGGCGATTCCTGCGGCGGACCTGATTATTTTGCCGGGCTCGAAGAGTGTGCGCAGTGATTTGGCGTATTTGCGGGCCAACGGGTGGGATACGGCGGTGGCGCGGCACCTGCGTTATGGCGGGAAGGTGCTGGGGATTTGTGGTGGGTTGCAGATGCTCGGCGAGCAGGTGCACGACCCGCTGGGGTTGGAAGGGCCTTGTGGTTCTAGCGCTGGGCTGGGGTTGTTGGCGTTCAGTACGACCCTGGAGGAGGAGAAGCAGCTGCGTAACGTGCGGGGGCGGTTGTTGCTGGAGGAGGCCGAGGTGAGTGGGTATGAGATCCACGCGGGTGTAACCAGTGGCGCTGGCTTGGTGCGGGCTGCGGTGCAGTTGGACGATGGGCGCCTGGATGGGGCTCAGAGTGAGGATGGGCAGGTTCTCGGGACCTATCTGCATGGGGTGTTTGAGACGCCGGCTGCGTGTAGTGCGTTGTTGCGGTGGGCGGGGTTGGAGGATGTGCAGGAGGTGGATTATCACGGGTTGCGGGAGCGGGATATTGAGCGGTTGGCGGATCTGGTAGAGCGGCATTTGGATACTGGGTTACTGCGTTCGTTGTGTGGGGTTTGAGTTGTTTGTAATGGACCGTGTACATATCCGTTGCTGCGGTAACGGCCGCTTATGGTTCCGCTCTTACAGCGGGTCACTTTTGGCAAACGCCCCAAAAGTAACCAAAAGGTCTTTGCCCCACCACTCGGTGCCTCGCTTAGGCTCGGCATGCCCGCACTCCGGCCCGGTTCCGCGGGCCGCCGCGACGGGCCATCCATGGCCCGGCGCGGCTAAACCGGCATCCTTGCCGGTTTACCCGCTCCACCGTGCCTGCTTGCGGCCATCGTGGTTGACGGGGCCCGCAGATCAAAATCAAAAGCAGATCAAGATCAAAAGCACGCAGCCTCGCTGGCGCTCGACARCTGCTACGGGCGGTGTGGCTCTGCTTTTCTGTAGGAGCTGGCTTGCCGGCGATGCAGACAACTCGGTRCATCAGGTACWYCCAGTTGATGCYATCGCAGGCAAGCCAGCTCCCACATTTGACCGTGCCCGATTCTGATCTTGCTGTTGCTGTTGCTTCACCACACTCAAGCCGGCCGGTAGGCCGCTGTGCTSTTGCTTTTGATCTTGATYTTGATCTTGATCTTAGGCGCCCCGTTAAACCACGCTGGCCGAACGCAGGCTTTGGAGCGTGGGTAACCCGGCAGGACGCCGGGTTAGCCGCGCTGGGCCAAGGATGGCCCATCGCGGCGGCCCACGGTCCAAAGCCGGAGTGAGGGCACACCGAGCCTAAGCGAGGTGCCGAGTGGTGGGGCAAGAGCGTTTTGCTTACTTTTGCGCTCTTCAAAAGTGAGCCGCTGTAAGAGCGGAACCAATAGTCGCCGTTACCTAAATAACGGATATACACACAGTCAAAAACAGAGGCACAACCCATGCTCCAGTTGATCCTCGGCGGCGCCCGCTCCGGCAAAAGCCGCCTGGCTGAAAAACTCGCCACCGACAGCGGCCTAAGCGTCACCTACATAGCGACCAGCCAACCCCTGGACGGCGAAATGACCGCACGCGTCGCCCACCACCGCGAGCGGCGCCCGACCGAATGGGGCCTGATCGAAGAGCCCATCGAACTGGCCCGTGTCCTCAAGGAAAACGCCACCCCGAACCATTGCCTGCTGGTTGACTGCCTGACCCTATGGCTCACCAACCTGCTGATGCTCGAAGACCCCGACCGTCTCAAAGAAGAGCGTGAGGCCTTGCTCCAAACCCTGGCCACCCTCCCAGGAGAAATCATTTTTGTCAGCAACGAGACCGGAATGGGTGTCGTCCCGCTGGGCGAATTGACTCGCCGCTATGTCGATGAAGCCGGTTGGCTGCATCAAGCCTTGGCCGAACGTTGTCAGCGCGTTGTCCTGACCGTCGCCGGCCTGCCCCTGACTTTGAAAGGTACTGCGTTATGACCGACACCTGGTGGCTCAACCCCTGCAAAACGATCGACACCCAAGCCCACGAACAAGCCCTGGCCCGCCAGCAGCAACTGACCAAGCCCGCCGGCTCCCTCGGCCGGCTGGAAGCCGTGGCCGTCCAACTGGCCGGCCTCCAGGGCCAGGTCAAACCCAGCGTCGACCACCTGTGGATCGCGATCTTTGCCGGCGACCACGGCGTCGTCGCCGAAGGTGTCTCCGCCTTCCCCCAGGAAGTCACTGGCCAGATGCTTCACAACTTCGTCACCGGTGGCGCCGCCATCAGCGTGCTTGCGCGCCAACTCGACGCCAAGCTGGAAGTGGTCGACCTCGGCACCATCACCCCGACGTTGAACCTGCCGGGCGTCCGCCACCTGAATATCGGTCTCGGCACCGCCAACTTCGTCAACGGCCCGGCAATGACCGAAGCCCAGGGCCAACTTGCCCTGCAAGCCGGCCGCGACAGCGTGCACCGCGCTATCACCAGCGGTGCGCAACTGTTTATCGGTGGCGAAATGGGCATCGGCAACACCACCGCCGCCAGTGCCCTGGCCTGCGCGCTGCTGGATTGCCAGGTCAGCGACCTGACCGGCCCCGGCACCGGCCTGAACGCCCAGGGTGTCAGCCACAAGGTCGCCGTCATCGAGCGAGCCCTTGCACTGCACGCGGGCGATCGCGACGACGCACTGAAAACCCTGTTCAACCTCGGCGGCTTTGAGATTGCCGCACTGGTCGGTGCCTATCTGGCCTGTGCCCAAGAAGGTGTCGTGGTGCTGGTGGACGGTTTTATATGCACCGTCGCCGCCTTGGTCGCGACGCGCCTGAACCCCGGCTGTCGTGAATGGCTGCTGTTCGGCCACCGCGGTGCCGAGCCCGGCCATCGTCACGTGCTGCAAAGCCTCAACGCCGAGCCTTTGCTGGAACTCGGGCTGCGCCTGGGTGAAGGCAGTGGCGCCGCGCTCGCTGTGCCGTTGCTGCGCCTGGCCTGCGCGCTGCACGGGCAGATGGCGACCTTCGCCGAAGCAGCCGTAGCGGATCGCCCGGCATGACTTTGCGCCTGGACCTGCTGCGCCACGGCGAAACCGAACTGGGCGGCGGCTTGCGCGGCAGCCTGGACGATGCGCTCACGGCCAAGGGCTGGGAGCAGATGCGTGAGGCGGTGGTGGCGCAGGGCCCATGGGAGCGTCTGGTCAGTTCGCCGCTGCAACGTTGTGCGCGGTTTGCCGAGGAGTTGGGCACGCGCCTGAACCTGCCGGTCACCCTCGAAAAGGATCTGCAGGAACTGCACTTCGGCGCCTGGGAAGGGCAGAGCGCTGCAGCCTTGATGGAAACCGACGCCGACGCGCTGGGCCTGTTCTGGGCTGATCCCTACAGTTTCACGCCGCCGCAGGGCGAGCCGGTTTCACAGTTTTCCGCGCGTGTTTTGGGGGCTGTCGGCCGCTTGTATCAAGCTTATGCCGGCCAGCGAGTGCTGCTGATCAGCCATGGTGGAGTCATGCGTTTGCTGCTGGCCCAGGCACGTGGTCTGCCGCGTGAGCAACTGTTGAATGTCGAAGTCGGCCATGGTGGCCTGTTCAGCCTGCAGGTCGAGGCGGATGGCGTATTAAGGGAAGGACGCTGAGCATGTTGCCGTTCTGGATCGCCTTGCAGTTTCTCAGCAGCCTGCCGATTCGCTTGCCGGGCATGCCGCAGCCCCAGGAACTGGGGCGTTCGTTGCTGTTTTATCCGGTGGTGGGGCTGCTGTTCGGGCTACTGCTGTGGGGCTTGAACGCCGTGTTGATGGGCGCGCCATTGCTGCTGCACGCCGCGCTGCTGTTGACCGCATGGGTGCTGCTCAGTGGCGGCCTGCACCTGGACGGCCTGGCCGACAGCGCCGACGCCTGGCTCGGTGGCTTCGGTGACCGCGAGCGCACCCTGACCATCATGAAAGACCCGCGCAGCGGCCCGATCGCGGTGGTCACCCTGGGCCTGGTGTTGCTGCTCAAATTCACCGCGCTGGTGGCATTGATCGAGCAGCACAACGGCGCCGCGCTGATTCTCGCACCGTTGATTGGCCGCGCTTCAATGCTGGCGCTGTTTCTCACCACGCGCTATGTGCGCGCCGGTGGTCTGGGGCAGGCCCTGGCGGATCATTTGCCACGGATCGTCGGCCAACAGGTGCTGATCCTCAGCGGCCTGGCGTGTATCTTGATCGGCGGTTTCAGTGGCGGGATTGCCGTGCTGGTGGCTGCCCTTTGTTTTATCGGCTTGCGCCAATTGATGGTCAATCGCCTCGGCGGCACCACCGGCGACACCGCCGGCGCGCTGTTGGAGCTGCTGGAAGTGGCGGTGTTGATCAGTCTGGTGCTGTAACACTTTCTTGCATTTCATTAATCCCGGGTATATACACGCTCCATGCTTGCCTCCCAATGTTTATGCACAAACCTGCGTCGCGCCGCTCGTGGCGTCAGCAGGCATTACGACGGCGCTCTCGACGGCTTCGGGATCAACGTTGCCCAGTATTCTTTGCTGTGTAATCTGCAGCGCCTCGATCAACCGAGCATTTCCAGCCTGGCCGACGCCATGGGCCTGGATCGCAGCACGCTGGGGCGCAACCTGCGGGTGCTGGAAGGCGAGGGCCTGGTGCAGTTGGTGGAGGGCGATGACTTGCGCAACCGCCTGGTCTTGCTGACCGAGGCGGGTATCGAACGGCTCGCCGCCGCATTGCCGGCCTGGGAAGCGGCGCAGCAGAAATTGATTGATAAGTTGGGCGCCGAAAAGCGCGAAACCCTGTTGGCCTTGCTGGATGAACTCGCTTGACGCGAGTTTGTTCGATGATAAGCGGGTATATACCCGCGAACGGAGAATAAGAAATGACCTCGATGTGGCGCACCAGCGGCTGGATTCTTGTGGGGAGTGCGCTGATCCTCGCGTTGTCCCTCGGCGTGCGACATGGCTTCGGCCTGTTCCTGGCGCCCATGAGTGCCGAATTCGGCTGGGGCCGTGAGACCTTTGCCTTTGCCATCGCCCTGCAAAACCTGATCTGGGGCCTGGCACAGCCGTTTACCGGCGCCCTGGCCGACCGCTTCGGCGCCGCCAAGGTGGTGATGATCGGTGGTGTGCTTTACGCGCTGGGCCTGGTGTTCATGGGCCTTTCGGATTCGGCGTGGTCGCTGTCCCTGAGTGCCGGGTTGCTGATCGGCATTGGCCTGTCGGGTACTTCGTTCTCGGTGATCCTCGGGGTGGTGGGGCGTGCCGTGGCGCCGGAAAAACGCAGCATGGCCATGGGTATCGCCAGCGCCGCCGGCTCGTTCGGCCAGTTCGCCATGTTGCCGGGCACCCTCGGTTTGATCGGCTGGCTTGGCTGGTCCGCCGCGTTGCTGGTGCTGGGCCTGATGGTGGCGCTGATCGTGCCGTTGGTGACCATGCTCAAGGATCGACCGTTGCCTGCGGTGGCTGGCCAGCAGACCTTGCGCGAAGCCTTGGGTGAGGCCTGCTCCCATTCAGGGTTCTGGCTGCTGGCGTTCGGCTTTTTTGTCTGCGGTTTCCAGGTGGTGTTTATCGGCGTGCACTTGCCGTCGTACCTGGTGGACCAGCACTTGCCGGCCTCGGTGGGGACGACCGTGCTGGCATTGATCGGCCTGTTCAATATCTTTGGCACCTATACCGCCGGATGGCTCGGCGGGCGCATGTCCAAACCCCGTTTGTTGACCGGTTTGTACCTGCTGCGGGCGGTGGTGATTGTGATCTTCCTGTGGGCGCCGGTGACGCAGACCAGCGCCTACCTGTTCGGCATGGCGATGGGCTTCCTGTGGCTGTCCACGGTGCCACTGACCAACGGCACGGTCGCGACCTTGTTTGGTGTCAGAAACCTTTCCATGCTAGGTGGGATCGTGTTCCTGTTCCATCAACTGGGCTCGTTCCTCGGCGGCTGGTTGGGCGGGGTGGTCTATGATCGAACCGGCAGCTACGATTTGATCTGGCAGGTGGCAATCGTCCTGAGCCTGGTGGCAGCGGCGCTGAACTGGCCGGTGCGCGAGCGCCCGGTGGCACGTTTGCAGGCGAAAATGGGGGTGGCATGAATTCGACCTGGCATTGGCTCGGCGCAGCAGGAGCAGGACTCTTGCTGCTGCTGGCGTGGTGGGGCTGGCAACAGGGCGGCCTGGCATTGATGCAGTTGGGCATGGCGATCTGTTAAGTTCTGTGTCTGAGACTTTTCAAGGACACCTCACATGCAGATGCGCTGGTTCGCAGTACCCGCTCTGATGGTGGCTTTTGGCGGTGTCGCCATGGCTGCCGATTGCCCGCCGTTGCTTGAAGGCCAGTTGCCCAAGCTGCGCGCCAAGGAATCCATCGACCTGTGCCAGCGCTTTGCCGGCAAGCCGCTGCTGATCGTCAACACCGCCAGCTTCTGCGGGTTTGCGCCGCAGTTCAAAGGGCTTGAAGCGTTGTACCAGCGCTACAAGGGCCAGGGGCTGGAAGTGATTGGCGTGCCGTCCGATGACTTCAAGCAGGAAGCCAAGACCGGGGAGGAAACTGCCAAGGTTTGTTACGTTAATTACGGCGTGACCTTCACCATGACCGAACCACAGAAGGTCAAGGGCCCGGACGCGGTGCATCTGTTCAAGATCCTGGCGCAGCAGAGCAGTGCGCCGAAGTGGAATTTCTACAAGTACGTGGTGGACCGCCAGGGCAAGGTGATCGCCAACTTCTCCAGCCTGACCAAGCCGGATAGTCCGGACCTGATCAAGGCAGTGGAAGAGGCGCTGGCTTCGAAACCCTGATGGGCACCCACTAAAAAGCCCCGCCTCTTTTGCAAGAGTGCGGGGCTTTTTTGTGCCGCTTTACATCAGAACTTGTACGTCACGCCCAGGCCGAAACCGTTGGCGCTGTTTTCGTACTTGGCGCTGTAGGAACCCAGTGCGTTGGACTTGTTAACTTTTACCGGCTCTTCCTTCAGGTAGGAATAAGCCAGGTCAACAGTCATGTTATCCATCACGGCATAACCCAGGCCCACACTGAAGATGGTCCGGTCGCCAGTAGGAATACGTGGGGAACGGTCAGTGTTGTTGGTTGGCGACTGGTCGAAAGTCAGGCCGGTACGCAGTACCACTTGCTTGGTGACCTGGTACGAAGTACCAAGGGCGTAGGCCCAGGTGTCGTGCCAGTTCTGAGGTTCAGTGATAGTGCCGATGACCGACGGTGCGAGGAAGCCGTTGGCGCCCGTTACACCCTGGTTCTTGACAGTGATGTCTTTCAGGCGGCTCCAGCGAGTCCAGGTAGCACCGCCATAGAGTTTCCAGGCGTCAGTCAGGTCCTGGGTTACCGACAGGTCGTAAGACTCTGGCGTGTCGATGCTCAGCGAGGCGTCGTAGCGGCCACTGCCAATGGCACCGGCAGTCGGGGCAGGCGCTGTCACCTCGGTGTGGCCGTCAAGCTTGTAGCTGACCTTGGAGTGGTAGGTCAGGCCGACGCGCGTGGTATCGGTGGCCTGTACCAGTACGCCGACGTTGAAACCAATGGCGGTATCGTCGCCCTTGATCGTGACGTTGGTCGAAGGCACGGCAGGGTTCAGGGTCAGTTCGGACTCCAGCTTGCCGGAGATCCGGTTGATGGTAGGACCGAAACCGATGGAAACCCGGTCGTTGAATGCGTAGCTGACCGTTGGCTGCAGAGTGATTACAGATACTTTGCTGTAGCTGCCGAACCCGCTGCCCTGGAAGCCGCGTTCGTAATCAGTCACCAGGCCGAACGGTGCGTAAACACCAAAGCCGACAGCCCACTGATCGTTGAGTTTGTTGGTGTAGAAGCCGAACGGTACGCCGGTGAAGGGCACCATGTCGCCTTTGTTGGTGCCCCTGGAACGGCCGCCGGCATCTTTGATGTCGGTCGAGGCATCGATGGCTGCAACACCACCCGTGATTTGCTGGCCTTCAAGGCGAGCCATACCGGCAGGGTTGCCATAAACAGTGCTTGCGTTATCGGCAGATGAAGAACGTCCCGCAAAACCGGTACCCATCCCGGCAACGTCTTGTTCGTTGAGGGCGAAGCCGCTCGCGAACACGTGGGAGGATGCCATTGCAACGGCGAGGCTAAGTGTCGTCTTGAGCATTACTTTTTTCATTATTAGAACTCCGTGGTGATCACCGCTGCGGAAAGTAACAATAAATTTATGTTTGCGCTATAGGCTCAAACACAGGAGATAGAGCGGTTTTGTAGGACAATCCGACCAAAATCAACGTTTTTAGCCGAATCTTGCAAATCGCCCGGTCAACAGGCGACGTGATTCATGGGTGAAACACAGGTTTGCCAGGCCTGGGTGAAATCCCGGAGCCGGCCTTGAGGGTGAAATATTTCTTTCCAGATACGTGCCATCGCCAATACGTCGTCGGCCGGTGGCAGGTTTGGGCGGTGTTGTTCCACCAGCAGCCAGGCGATGGCGGTGGCGTAACGCAGGTTGACCGTCAGCTCAAGCTGCGGCCCGCTGAGGAAGGCATGCTGGCTGGCGAGTCCGCGTACCAGGCTGGCGCGCTCGGGGTCCAGCGCCAGATAGTTATCCCACAGCGCGCGATGGCGCGGCTCGGTGATGCTGTAGAGGCCATGGCCGCGGCGGTCGTGCAGGGCTGAGCCGAGCGCCGACTGGCTGGCGGCGATGCCCAGCAGCAGGGATTCAGCCGTCTGGTTATGGCGACCCAGGTAAAGCAGGGTGGGCCGGATCACATAACGACACAATTCGCTGGCGGCGATGCCCATAAATGCCTCAATCCATGAAATTAGTCGGCGATACCTGAGCGAGGGCTTGGCAGCGGTGAATCGGATCTCAGGTCCGCCGGAAGCGGATCATGCCGCTTGAGTTGAAGTGTAGTGTCATATTTACGATGTAAAGGACTGTTTTTAAAATATTTTCATCATTTAGTTATATCGTTTATATCAATTTAAACTTAGCGCGCCTGAATTTCAGGCAATAAAAAACCCCGGGTTTTAACCGGGGTTTTTGTGTTTCAGCGATTCGGGTCGATCAGGCAACCAGTGCCTGGCGAGTACGATCGATCACGGCCTGCAGCGGTTCTGCGCTGGAGTATTGATCGGGGTACAGGCGTTCGCTGTGACGAGCGATGCCGTGTTCGTTGACCAGGGTAAAGCTGAAGCAGCCTTTGCGAGCGGCCATGATCAGGCAGTTCATTGGTGCAAAAGCGTTGGTGAGGGTGCGAATGGCATCCTGAGTGTGGATTTGAGTGGACATATTATTGGTGTTCCTACAAATGACACGGTTAAGAACCGTGCAACGTTAAAACGTTCCAGTGACGTTGATCACCATTGATCGAACGAAGAACCCGACTGGAACAAAGCAGCCAGTTTGAAGCGCTATTAAGTTGGCGCGCTTGGGCTGGCAGGTAGGTACTTAGGAGGGCAGGCAACACAACAGGGGCAAAGGTTCTGGGCCCGGGGTGAAGATCCTGATCAATTTGCAGGTTGGTTCTTTCAGAGTATGGAAACTTCGCGACACCCTTTGCATTGTTCAAAGGCCGTGTCGTCGCAAGTGATACCTGGAAACCATCGAGGTGGTCGATCCCTTTTTGTCGGCGGTGCCGTGAGGGAGTTGTTCGACCAGAATTGACTTTCAGCTTGGTACTAACGCCGCGGATAGTAACGGATTGAAACGATGAAAGGAAGTGTGATAGGCAAAAAACTTTTCGGGTCCTGGGCCTGCGGTAACATTCCTTAGCCGCTGCCTGAGCAAAAAACGCGGTTGATATAACCGGCGAGTGGGTAGTTGTGCACATTGGTGGCGCCCTGTGTAACTGAACTGACATACGCCCCGCAAAGCGCCCGGGTGCCTGCAACTAAAATTTAAGTCAATGAAAAATCGAGCTTTTTTTTATTGGTGAAAAAATCGTCAGTTTGACTGCGGCCCCCGTTCCATGGGCCTTTGCGGGACTTACAGAACGGTTGTCCACTGAGTTATCCACAGCTTCTGTGGATTGTCCCAAGCGCTTGCTCTAGAACGGGCGTGCAGGCTTTTTTCAGCTTTACCTGTACGAAAAAAAGAGTAGAGTGGCGCGCCTTCCGTTCTGTCCCACAGTGCTTTATGAAGTTTCGCTCAGTATCACCTTCTGTTACCGACAGCCCTCAGGTTGTTACCGCACCCAAGCGTTTTTCCCTGAAAGTTGCCTTGTGGTTGCTCGACAGCCCGCGCCTGGGCCACAGCCCCAACGTCAAACATTTTGCAGGGCATTTGCTCAAGCAACCGGCTCGTGCTGGCGTGGTGGTGGCGCAAAGCCGTCTGGGCCAGTTGATGTGCCGCGAGTGCGGCAATGCCCGCGACCGCCGTATCGGCCACGAACTGCTGCGCCAGGCCGCCCGCGCCGGTGACCGCATCGCCCAGCGTGAACTGGGCCAGATCGAAGACTGAGCTGTCCTCAATGCGCTGGCTTGGTTAACCTTCTTCTTTTCGGGTGACGGCAGGAATCGCTATGGCTTTTGACTGGACCAGTGTTGTGCTGGGTCTCGCCGCTGCTGGGTTGCCGCTGTTGGGGCTGTGCTGGCAGATTCAGCGCCGACTGAGCGCGCGAATGGCCGGCTGGGAATTGCTCGAAGAGCGCTTGGCCACCGCACAACTGGCCCAGGAAGGGCTCGCCGCGCAGTTGGACGCCAGCCGTGACGAAATCAGCGACCTGAGCCAGGCCAACGCTGCCAAACAGGCTGATTTGGCCGCCGTGCGCCGGGAAGTCGAACTGCTGCAGATCGACCGTGACAACGCCCGCGACGCCGCCCACGCCTGGAACCTCGACCGTTCCGCCAAGGAAGCCGAACTGCGCCGCCTGGATGCCTTGTCCGCGTCCCTGCGCGCCGAACTTCGCGAGCAACAGGAAAGCCATCAGCAACGCCTCAGCGACCTGCAAGGTTCCCGTGATGAGCTGCGGGCGCAGTTCGCTGAACTCGCCGGGAAGATCTTCGACGAGCGCGAGCAACGCTTCGCCGAAACCAGCCAACAGCGCCTCGGCCAATTGCTCGACCCGCTCAAGGAGCGCATCCAGTCGTTCGAAAAGCGCGTCGAAGAAAGCTACCAGAGCGAAGCCCGCGAGCGGTTTTCCCTGGCCAAGGAGCTGGAGCGCCTGCAACAGCTGAACCTGCGCCTGTCTGATGAAGCCACCAACCTGACCCGCGCCCTCAAGGGCCAGAAAACCCAGGGCAACTGGGGCGAGCTGATCCTGGAGCGGGTGCTGGAACATGCCGGTCTGGAAAAGGGCCGCGAGTACCAGACCCAGGTCAACCTCAAAGGCCCGGACGGCGAACGCTTCCAGCCCGACGTGTTGATCATGCTGCCGGGGGACAAGCAGGTAGTGGTGGACTCCAAGGTCAGCCTGACCGCCTATCAACAGTACGTCGCCGAGGACGACCAGGCGATCGGCCAGGCAGCCCTCAAGCAGCACGTACTGTCCTTGCGCAACCACGTCAAAGGCCTGGCCGGCAAGGACTACAAACGTCTGGAAGGCCTGCACAGCCTGGATTTCGTGCTGCTGTTCGTGCCCATTGAAGCCGCATTTTCGGCGGCGCTTCAAGCCGAGCCGAACCTGTTCCAGGAAGCCTTCGACCGCAACATCGTGATTGTCAGCCCGACCACGTTGTTGGCCACCTTGCGGGTGATCGACAGCCTGTGGAAACAGGAACGGCAAAGCCAGAACGCCCGGGAAATTGCCGAGCGCGCCGGTTGGCTGTACGACAAGTTCGTGCTGTTTATCCAGGACCTGGACGAGGTAGGCAACCGCCTGCAGCAGCTGGATAAAGCCTACAGTGCAGCGCGCAACAAGCTGACCGACGGACGCGGAAACCTGGTGAGCCGTACCGAGCAACTGAAGCTGCTCGGCGCCCGCGCCAGCAAAAGCCTGCCGGCCGACCTGCTGGAACGGGCGATGACCGATGAAGACGGCGTGGCGCAGTTGCCAGAATAGTCACCGGTCTCTGTGGGAGCTGGCTTGCCTGCGATGCAGACACCTCGTTCCTCCAGATACACCGAGGCGATGCCATCGCAGGCAAGCCAGCTCCCACATGGGCTAAAGCGGCAGGTGCCGGCTCAACAAGGCCCGCAACGCCGCGGGCTTTACCGGCTTGGCCAGGTAATCCAACCCTGCCGCATGCACCTGGGCCACCATCTCCGGCCGCCCGTCGGCACTGATCACCACACCCGGAATCGGCTCTGCCAGTTGTGCCCGTAGCCAGCCCATCAACTCGGTGCCCGTTTCCCCGTGGTCGAGGTGGTAATCCACCAGGGCCAGTTGCGGCCGCACACCCTCGGCCAGCAACGCGGCACATTGCGCCTGGTCGCGGGCGGTCCAGACTTCACAGCCCCAGCGCGTGAGCAAGCTGCGCATGCCGATCAGGATGCTTTCTTCGTTATCCACACACAGCACCTGCGCACCGCTCAACGGCTGGCCGCTTTCCTGCGCCGGCTTGGCAGGCGCGCTGACCTGAGTGCGCGCCAACGGCACACGCACGCTGAACACGCTGCCCTTGCCCGGCCATGAACGCACGCTCAAGCGGTGCCCGAGCACGCGGCACAGGCCATCGGCAATCGCCAGGCCCAGTCCCAGGCCTTTCTCGGCACGGGTCTGGTGACTGTCCAGGCGTTTGAATTCCTCGAAGATGACTTTTTGCTTGTCCTGGGGAATCCCGGGACCACGGTCCCATACTTCCAGGCACAACTCGCCGCGACGGCGCCGCGCACCCAATAGCACCGGCCCGTCGGCGTACCGGAATGCGTTGGTGAGGAAATTCTGCAACACCCGCCGCAGCAACTTGATGTCGCTGTCGACCCGCAAACGGCTGCCCCGCAGGCGGAAGCGCAAACCCTGCTCCTGAGCCAGAGCCTTGAACTCGGCGCCCAGCGTATCGAACAGTTCATTGAGCACGAAGGGCTGGCGCTGCGGATTGATCTTGCCGTTTTCCAGGCGCGAAATATCCAGCAGGTCGCTGATCAGGTCTTCCGCCGAACGCAACGAGCTGTCCAGATGCTGCACCAACTGCCGGGCATCCGGCGACATGCCGTCGTTCTGGTGGGAGAGGGCGGCAGAGAACAGCCTTGCGGCGTTCAACGGTTGCATCAAGTCGTGACTGACCGCTGCGAGGAACCGGGTTTTCGACTGGCTGGCGGTCTCGGCCACGCCCTTGGCATCGGTCAGCGCGACGTTGAGTTGCGATAGTTCGTGGGTTCGCTCGGTCACCCGCTGTTCCAGGCCTTCATTGGCCTCGGTCAACGCCTGCTCGGCTTCGCGGAACGCGGTGATGTCGGTGAAGCTCATCACAAACCCGCCACCCGGCATCGGGTTGCCGATCAGTTCGATCACCCGGCCATTGGGAAACAGCCGCTCGGAGGTATGCGCACGGCCCTGGCGCATCCAGTGCAGGCGGCGCGCCACGTGCACTTCGGCCTCGCCCGGGCCGCACAGCCCGCGCTCGGCGTTGTAGCGAATGATGTCGGCTATCGGCCGGCCCACACTGATCAGGCCTTCGGGGTAATTGAACAGCTCCAGGTACCGCCGGTTCCACGCCACCAGCCGCAGGGACTGGTCGACCACGCTGATGCCCTGGGTGATGTTTTCGATGGCGCCTTGCAGCAGTGCCCGGTTGAACTGCAGTACTTCCGACGCTTCGTCGGCGATGCGAACTACGTCCTCCAACTGCATTTCCCGGCCTTCAATGGCGGCTTTCACCACCGCCCGGGTCGACGACGCACCGAGCACGCCGGCCAACAGGCGTTCGGTGTGGGCAATCCAGTCATTGTCGGCGTTCTGGTTGGGGTTAAACCCTTTGCCTTGGCGATAGGCGAAGCGCACAAAACTCTGGTGAGCCCGTTCTTCACCGACAAACCGCGCTGCGAGGCTGAGCAAATCATTGATCTGCACCGAAAGCATTGAGCGGGCGTTGGCCCGCTGGCTGATTTCCTGGCCAATAAAACGCCCGGCCTGCCAATGCTCCGACACCCGCGTGCGGGACAGCATCGAGACCCACACGAACAACGTGAAGTTACCCGCCAGGGAAAATACGGTGCCCAGCGTCAGAGAAGTTACAGACAAGCCCAGCGGGTGCGAATGCAGCCACGTCATGCCCGGGAAAAGGCTGAACGACCAGCCCAGACTTTTCGCGGTGACCGGCAGGACCAAGGTGTAGAACCACAGGAACGTACCCGCCGCCAATCCGGCAAACACGCCGCGCCGGTTGGCCTGTTTCCAGTACAGCGCACCCAGCATCGCCGGTGCCAGCTGGGTCACGGCGGCGAACGCAATCTGGCCAATGGTTGCAAGGCTGGCGGAGGACCCCAGCAGCCGGTAACTGACGTAAGCCAGCAGCAGGATGATGACAATGCTCACCCGGCGTACCGACAGCATCCAGTGACGGAACACTTCGAACGGCCGCTCGGCACTGGAACGGCGCAGCAGCCAGGGCAGCAGCATGTCGTTGGAGACCATGGTCGACAGGGCGATGCTCGCGACGATCACCATGCCCGTAGCCGCCGAGGCGCCGCCGATAAACGCCAGCACGGCGAGCGCCGGATGGGCTTCGGCCAACGGTAGGCTGATCACGTAGGAGTCCGGTAATACCGAGCCCGGCAGCAGCATCTTCCCGCCGAGGGCAATCGGGATCACAAACAGGGCGGCCAGGATCAGATAGGCCGGGAACACCCACTTGGCCAGGCGCAGGTCCTGGGGATCGATATTTTCCACCACGGTGACATGGAACTGCCGGGGCAGGCAGATGATCGCCATCATCGCGACGCCGGTCTGCACCACCATCGAGGGCCAGTTGACGGTCTCTTTCCAGTATTCCTCCAGCCGTGGCGCGAGCATCGCCTGGCTGAACAAATCGTCGAAACCGTCGTACAGGCCGTAGGTCACAAACGCACCGACGGCGAGAAACGCGAACAGCTTGACCAACGATTCAAAGGCAATCGCCAGCACCATGCCGCGGTGGTGTTCCGTGGCGTCGAGGTTGCGGGTACCGAACACAATGGTGAACAACGCCAATACCAGCGACACGATCAGCGCCGTGTCCTGGGAGCGGGTGCCGGTGGTGTCGGCGCTGGCGCCGATCAGCAGGTTCACCCCCAGCACGATGCCTTTGAGTTGCAAGGCTATATAAGGCAGGACGCCCACCAGGCAGATCAGCGCCACCACCACCGCGAGGGATTGGGATTTGCCGTAACGGGCGGCGATAAAGTCGGCGATGGAGGTGATGTTTTCCTGCTTGCTGATCAGCACCATCTTCTGCAGGACCCACGGCGCGAGCACCAACAGCAGCACCGGTCCCAGGTAAATCGGTAAAAACGCCCACAACTGTTCGGCTGCCTGGCCTACAGCACCAAAGAATGTCCAACTGGTGCAATACACCGCCAGCGACAGGCTATACACCCAGGCACGCATCCGCGGCGGCAGTGGCGCATGGCGACGGTCACCGTAAAAGGCGATGGCAAACATAATGGCCATATAGGCCAGGGCAACGGCGGCGATCAGCCCGCTGGACAGCGTCATGAGAACTCCAGACATAAGAACGCCCGGGCATTCCCGGCCCGGGCGAACAGTCTCGCATGATGCTTGGCGTTAGTCAGTGTCGACCAAGGTCGGAGCGTGGTGTGATGTCGCAGCGTTGGTTCAGGCGCCGAAACCGCCGTCGATGGTCAGGCTGGCGCCGGTGATGTAGCCGGCCTCAGGGCCTGCCAGATAAGCGACGAAACTGGCGATCTCTTCTACATGGCCATAACGGCCCACGGCCATGAAGCCGATCAGGCTTTCGGCGAAATCACCGCTTGCCGGGTTCATGTCGGTGTCCACCGGGCCTGGCTGCACGTTATTGATGGTGATGCCCCGTGGGCCCAGGTCGCGGGCCAGGCCTTTGGTCAGGCCGACCAGCGCCGATTTGCTCATGGCGTACGGGCCGCCACCGGCAAACGGCATGCGATCGGCATTGGTGCTGCCGATGTTGATGATGCGGCCACCTTCGCCCATGTGCCGCGCGGCTTCCTGGGTGGCGACAAATACGCTGCGTACGTTGATGGCGAGGGTGCGGTCGAAGTCTTCCAGCTTGAAATCTTCCAGCGGGCCGACGGCCAGCACGCCTGCGTTGTTGACCAGGATATCCAGGCGCCCGAACGCTTCGACGGTGGCGTTGACGGCGCTGCGGATGGCGGCTGCGTCGGCGCTGTCAGCGTGGATCGCCAGGGCTTTGCCGCCTTCGCTGATCACGCTGTTCTGCAATGCTTCGGCCTTGGCGGCCGAGCTGACATAGGTGAACGCGACGGCTGCGCCTTGGGCGGCCAGGCGCTTGACGATGGCGGCGCCGATACCGCGAGAACCGCCCTGGATCAAGGCGACTTTGCCGCTGAGGTTCTGTGTGGTCATGTCGATCTCCAAAAGGTGTGTTGAGGTTGGAGTCGAGTATCGACCTCACCCGGCGCGCCCGGTAGACCGTGATTGCTATAGTCTGTGTAAACCAAAAGTTTAGAGTGGGGCGATATGGAAAGCTTTGGCAGTATCGAATGCTTCGTGCGCAGCGCCGAAGGCGGCAGTTTTGCCGAAGCTGCCCGGCACCTGAGCCTGACCCCGGCGGCCGTGGGCAAAAGTGTGGCCAAGCTGGAGGCGCGCCTGGGTGTAAGGCTGTTCCAGCGCAGTACCCGGCGCCTGACGCTGACTGAGGCCGGCAAGCTCTTCCTCGAAGAAGTCAGCGGCAGCCTCACCACCATTCAAAACGCCGTGGCTAACCTGGCCAGTGCCGAAGGGCGGCCAGTGGGCACGCTGAAAGTGAGCATGGGCACGGTGTTCGGCAACCGTTATGTGGTGCCGTTGCTGGGGGAGTTTCTAAAGCGCTTTCCTGATATCAACCCCGACTGGCATTTTGATAACCGCCAGGTGGACCTGATCGGGCAGGGCTTCGATGCCG
The DNA here is from genome assembly GCF_019382755.1 of Pseudomonas sp. Colony2. Lineage (NCBI taxonomy): Bacteria > Pseudomonadati > Pseudomonadota > Gammaproteobacteria > Pseudomonadales > Pseudomonadaceae > Pseudomonas > Pseudomonas sp. Colony2. The sequence continues at coordinate 1,731,638 of NZ_CP080030.1, forward strand.
CGATCGGCGGTGGTTTTGAGCTGCCCCAGGGCGTGGTCGCGCGCAAGCTGGCGCCGGCGCACCGGATCCTGCTGGCCTCACCGGAATACCTCGCCAAACGCAAGCCGGTGGTCGTGCCCGAGGACTTGTCTGTGTGCAACGGCATCCTGATCCGCTCACCGCAAACCGGGCGCGTGCGTTCGTGGCAACTCACCCACCGCACGCGCGAACAACGCCCGCTGGTGCTCAAGCCGCGCATGACCATGAGCGACTCGGGCGCTGCCTGCTGCGCCAGTGCCCAGGGCCTGGGGATTGCGCTGGTCAGCATGCCGATGGCGGTGCCGTATCTGGACAGCGGCCAACTGGTGCGAGTGCTGCCCGACTGGTATGTCGACGACGGCAACATCTCGCTGTACTACGCCGAACACAAGCTGCTGCCCGGCAAGACCCGGGCGTTTGTGGATTTCATCCTGGAGCAGTTTGTCGAACGCGAGTTGGGGCGGCGGTTCAGCGCCATTTGATCCTTGTGGGGATCAAAGTGTGGGAGCGGGCTTGCTCGTGAAGGCGGTGTGACAGTCACCACATGCATCGACTGATCCACCGCTTTCGCGAGCAAGCCCGCTCCCACATTTTGGATCTTCAATGTCCGAACTTTCCGGGCCAGCCGATCACTTTCTTCGGCCTCGGCGTCGCATACGTGCGGATCTTCGAGGTCGACAGTCCCAACCGCACCAAGCCTTCGGCAATCGTGACAGCCGAGGTCACACCGTCCACCACCGGCACACCCGTGCGGTAGCGAATCTGCTCATCCAGCCCGGCCATGCCGCCGCAGCCCAGGCAGATCACTTCGGCCTTGTCTTCGCTGATCGCCAATTCAGCCTGGCGCACGATGGCCTCCATGGCCCGCAGCGGGTCTTCCTCCAGTTCCAATACCGCCATGCCGCTGGCCCGTACCGACGCGCACCGCTGATATAAGCCGGCCAGTTTCAGCCGGTCCTCGATCAGCGGCACGGTGCGGTCCAGAGTCGTCACCACGGAGTAGGCATGTCCGAGGAACATCGCGGTGCTGGCGGCCGCTTCGGTGATGTCCACCACCGGCACGTTGAGCAACTCCTGCAAGCCTTCGCGGCCATGTTCGCCGTAGCCGGCCTGGATTACCGCATCGAACGGCTGGTCGTAAGCCATCACCCGGTCCATCACCGCGATGGCCGCCAGGTAGCTTTCGAAATTGCCTTCCACCGATTCGGCACCGAAAAACGGAGTCAGGCCGACGATCTCGGTGCCGGGGGACGCCACCGCCCGTGCCTGTTTGGCGATGGCCTCGGTGATGGACTCGGTGGTGTTGACGTTGACCACAAGGATGCGCATGGAATGTCCTTACTTAATGACTGATGTTATCGACTGCAATGCTTTCGCCGCTCACATCGGCGTAGTACGGCTGGCGCTTGGCGAACAGCAGGTACAGCAGCCCTGCAATACCGGCGCCAATCAGCCAGGAGAAGGGCGAGACGAGGGCGAACCCGGGCAGCAGGGCCAGGAGAATGGCGATCACCGCCGCAGGAATAAACGCCGCCACCGCCCGCAAATTGATCCCGCAGCTGTAGTAATAAGCGCCATTCGGGTCTTCGCTATACAGCTGCGGCACGTCCACCTGGCTTTTGCGGATCAACCAGTAGTCGACCATGATCACCCCGTACAACGGCCCCAGCAGTGCGCCCAGCCCCGAGAGGAAATACACGATCACCAGCGGGCTGTTGTAGAGGTTCCACGGCAGGATCAACACCGCCACGGTGGCGCTGATCAGCCCGGCGCGGCGGAAGTTCAGGTACTTGGGCGCCAGGTTGCTCAGCACAAAGGCCGGCGCGACGAAGTTGGCCATGATGTTCACCGCCACGGTCACAATCAGGAACGCCAGGCAGCCCAGCACCAGGAAGAATGTGTTGGGTATCGCCGCAATGATTTCCGTAGGGCTCTCAATCACCCGGCCATTGAGGTGGAACTGCCCGCCGCACAGCAGCACGGTGATGGCCGCGAACACCAGGATATTCACCGGCAGGCCCCAGAAGTTGCCGACCTTGATGGTCTTGCGGCACGGCGAGGAGCGGGCGAAGTCGCAGAAATTCAGGATCAGCGTGCCGTAGATCGCCAGCCACAGCGCGCCGCCGGCAAAGATATTGCGCCACATCTCACCACCGGTCAGCGGCTCGCGAATGGCCCAGGCAATGTGGCCGTCCGCCTGGAAATACATCCAGCCGGCCAGGGACGCTACTGTCAGCAGAATCACCGGCCCGGCGAAGGCTTCATAGCGGCGCACCATCTCCATCCCATAGGCGAGGATGGCGAGCTGCACAAACCAGATCGCCACAAAACACGCCCAGCCCAGGGTGGACAGGCCGAGGATCGAGTTGTGGTCGTAGTCGGCAAAACCTGGATGAACAGCCGTCAGCAGCACGCGGAAAACCACCGAGGCCAGGTAGGTCTGTATCCCGAACCAGGCAATCGCGATCACCGCACGAATCAGTGCCGGGATCTGCGCACCATGGATGCCAAAACTGATGCGGCTGATCACTGGAAACGGTACGCCGGTTTTCTGCCCCATATAGCCCGACAGGTTCATGAAGAAGTACACCAGCGCCGCGCCGATCCCCAGGGACAGCAGAATCTGCCAGCCACCCAGGCCCAGCGCATACAGGCCGATGGCGAAGGAGTAGTTGGCGATGTTGTGCACATCGTTGGTCCACAAGGCAAAGATGCTGTAGCGGCCCCAGCGCCGGCCTTCGGCCTTGGTAGGCGCCAGGTCCTTGTTGTGCAGGCGCGGGCTGAGGACCAACGGGCCGGGGCTCGTGGCCTCGGGGTTCAGGGTGGAGGAGGGCAGATCCAGTGCGATGTTATTGGAGAGACTTGTACGCATTCCGGCAGGCTCCTGGACATCAGCAGGAGAGCGGCTGATGTCAAAGTGTATGTATCTTTTTTATTAATTGTATACAAAGTGTGTTTTGCGTTAAGCCACATGCGTGCCAGATTTTCGCCGGGTGAAATACACGGCGATTTGGTTTTTAGCGTGATTGGAAATAACCGGCTGAATTTGAAGCGATATAAATTGACCGTTTGAACAGCTATTTATTTTGTAGCGCAGAGAGGGGCGGGGATTTTAGAAGAGGTGTGACGAGGGAGGATGTAACTTTTCGGTGCAGGATCTTATAAGTGCACACAAAAATGGCACCGATGGTGACATTTCTGTGTACAGGATTCTGGCTCAGGCGTTATGCCTTGCTGATGATGTTCCCGGCGTGCAACCCGCATTCTTTTTGGGTTGCTTCTTCCCACCACCAACGGCCTTCGCGTTCGTGCTGGTTCGGCAGTACCGGACGGGTGCACGGCTCACAGCCGATGCTGATAAAACCGCGCTCGTGCAGGCTGTTGTACGGCAACTCCAGCATGCGGATGTAACCCCATACTTCCTCACTGGTCATCTGCGCCAGCGGGTTGAACTTGTACAGGGTGCGTTCCGGGGTGGAAAAAGCCGTATCGATTTCCAGCGCGGCCACCTGGCTGCGGGTGCCGGGGCTCTGGTCGCGGCGCTGGCCGGTGGCCCAGGCGCTTACACCGGACAGCTTGCGGCGCAGCGGTTCGATCTTGCGCACGCCACAGCACTCGCCATGGCCGTCCTTGTAGAAACTGAACAGGCCCTTTTCCTTGACGAAGGGTTCCAGCTTGCTCTGGTCCGGCGAGATCAGTTCGATGTCGATCTTGTAGAACTCACGCACCTGCTCGATAAACCGGTAGGTCTCCGGGTGCAGGCGACCGGTGTCGAGGCTGAACACCTTGACGTTCTTGTTCAGCTTCCAGGCCATGTCTACCAGCACCACGTCCTCGGCACCGCTGAAAGAGATCCACAGGTCGTCGCCAAACTGGCTGAAGGCCAGCTTGAGAATGTCCTGGGCGGATTTGTTGGCGTAAGTCGCGGCGAGTTCAGCGACGTCGAAGGCTTGGTTCATCAGGACGGTTCCTACAGGTCAGTGGCGCTGAGCGCTCTATAGGGGGGCGATGGTAACAAAATCCCGCCTGCGTTGCGGCGGCCAGCGTGAATCGCTAGAGTTCGGCAGTCCTTTTGCTCGCTCAACTCAATAACTTTAAATGGGAGTGTCTTGTGGAAATTGCCTGTCTCGACCTGGAAGGGGTGCTGGTTCCGGAAATCTGGATCGCCTTCGCCGAAAAAACCGGTATTGAATCCTTGCGGGCCACCACCCGGGACATCCCCGACTACGACGTGCTGATGAAACAGCGCCTGCGCATTCTTGATGAGCATGGGCTGAAGCTCTCGGACATCCAGGAAGTGATCGCCACCCTCAAGCCGCTGGACGGCGCCATCGAGTTCGTCAATTGGCTGCGCGAGCGCTTCCAGGTGGTGATCCTGTCTGACACCTTCTATGAGTTCTCCCAGCCGCTGATGCGCCAACTGGGTTTCCCGACCTTGCTGTGCCACCGGTTGATCACCGACGAGAGTGACCGGGTGGTGAGCTACCAACTGCGTCAGAAAGATCCCAAGCGTCAGTCGGTGCTGGCCTTCAAGACCTTGTACTACCGAGTGATTGCCGCCGGTGATTCCTACAACGACACCACCATGCTCGGTGAAGCGGATCGCGGGATTCTGTTCCACGCGCCGGAGAACGTGATTCGCGAGTTCCCGCAGTTCCCGGCGGTGCATACGTTTGAGGATTTGAAGAAGGAGTTCATCAAGGCGTCGAATCGTTCGTTGAGCCTGTAAGTTCTTTGGCGTGGCTGACGCCTTCATCGCAGGCAAGCCAGCTCCCACATGTTGACCGCGCTCCCCTGTGGGAGCCGGGCTTGCCCGCGATGGGGCCGGTATGGCCACTGCACAGCCTAGACCCCTGCCAGCAAACTCTCATAAGGAATGCGCAATCTCGGAAATCTTTCCTGACAAGTAGGCAGTCGTTTCATGTGATCCTTCACAGACGGCTGGTGGACGGTTGAAACCGGACGCTATCCTCCGGCTTCGACCCCGTCTACTTCGGTACTGATTCAGGTCTTTTCTGCTGCGTGGCTCTACGTCAGCGAGCCAGGAAGGGGCTGGGTGCTACAGGCTTTCCAAGGTTTGTAACAACACCCGCACCTTGGTCATCGACTCCTGATACTCCGCCTGCCACTCCGAGTCCGCGACAATCCCGCCGCCGCCCCAGCAGCACACCTGACCATCCTTGACCAACAGGCTGCGAATGGCGATGGAGCTGTCCATCTCGCCGCGCACGTCCAGATACACCAGCGAACCGCAATACAACCCGCGCCGGGTCGGCTCCAGCTCGTCGATGATCTGCATCGCGCGAATCTTCGGTGCGCCGGTGATGGAGCCGCCGGGGAAGCTGCCGGCGATCAGGTCGAGGGCGTCTTTATCGTCCGCCAGCTCACCGGTGACGCTGCTCACCAGATGATGCACGTTGGGATAGCTTTCCAGGCTGAACAACTCCGGCACTTTCACCGAGCCGGTACGGCAGGTGCGGCCCAGGTCGTTGCGCAGCAGGTCGACGATCATCAGGTTTTCGGCACGATCCTTGGGGCTGGCCAGCAATTCAGCGGCGTTGGCTGCATCTTCCTCAGGCGTCGCACCCCTTGGCCGGGTGCCCTTGATCGGGCGGGTTTCCACCTGGCGCTGGCTGATTTTGACGAAGCGTTCCGGCGACAAGCTCAACACTGCGCCGTCGTCCGGCAGGCTCTGGAACCCGGAAAACGGCGTCGGGCAGGCTTCGCGCAAGGCGCAGTAGGCCACCCACGGATCGCCACTGCACGGAGCACGGAAACGTTGGGCAAAGTTGACCTGGTAGCAGTCACCGGCCTGGATGTAGTCCTGGATACGGGCGAGGGCGTGCTGGTAGGTGTCGGCTGTCACGTCCGGGGCCATTGGGCCTTGCAGCTTGAAGGTGGCCGATGCGCTGATGGTCGGCTGACCGAACAAGGTAATCAGGCGTTGCCGTTCGCTTTCCGCCAGTTTGGGGTGGAACACCAGTTGGCTGGTCTGCGCCTGGTGATCGCTGATCAAGGCCCAGGCGTACAGGCCAAAGCGTGCATCCGGCAGGTGCAGGTCGTCCACCGCCAGGTGCGGCAGGTGCTCAAGATGACGACCGAAGTCGTAGCTCAGGTAGCCGATGAGGCCGCCGGCAAACGGCAGTTCGTAGGGCGCGGGGATCGTGGCTTCACCCAGCAACGTCAGGTTTTCCCGCAGGCGCTGCAGGAAATCACTGCCGCTTTCGTCGGGCAGTACCGCCAGGGTCGTCTCGGGCCAGGCGCTCAGCAGGTCATAACGGCCGCGCTCGGCCGCCGGTCGGCCACTGTCCAGCAGCACCGCGCCGGGCGCATGGCGGATTGCTGCAAAGTATTCGGCAGGGTTGGCCCGGTAGGGCAGCGGGTGTACGGAGCAGGTCACTGGGTTTATCCCTCGACCGCCGGAATATGCCCAAACATTTCCTGCACAAACTTAACCCGTTCCTCCGGTGTTTCCGTTACGCCCGCCGCCTTCAGCTCTTCCAGTCGAGCCTCCACGGCATGGGTGCGCAAGGTCAGGCCGCAGTCGTTGGCAATCTGGATGTTCAGCCCCGGGCGAGCGTTAAGTTCCAGGATCAACGGACCCTTTTCCTGGTCCAGCACCATATCCACGCCGATATAGCCCAGGCCGCACAGCTCGTAGCAGCCGGCGGCGAGCTTCATGAAACCGTCCCAGTTGGGCAGTTGCACGCCGTCCACCGCATTGGTGGTGTCGGGGTGCTTGGTGATGATGTTGTTCAGCCAGGTGCCGCGCAGGGTCAGGCCGGTGGCGAGGTCGACACCCACGCCAATCGCGCCCTGGTGCAGGTTGGCCTTGCCGCCGGACTGGCGGGTGGGCAAGCGCAGCATGGCCATCACCGGGTAGCCCATCAGCACAATGATGCGGATGTCCGGTACGCCTTCGTAGCTGATGCTCTTGAAGATCTGGTCGGGCACCACCCGGTATTCGATCAGTGCCCGGTCCCGGTGGCCGCCGAGGGAATACAGGCCGGTGAGGATGCTGGAAATCTGATGCTCGATTTCTTCATGGCTGATGATCTTGCCGGAGACGGTCCGGTAGCGCCCTTCAAAACGGTCGGCGATCACCAGGATACCGTCACCACCGGCGCCCTGGGCCGGCTTGATCACGAAGTCGCTGCGCCCGCCGATGATCTCGTCGAGCTTGTCGATTTCCTTCTCGGTGGAAATGACCCCGTACATTTCCGGCACGTGGATGCCGGCGGCCATGGCCCGTTCCTTGGTGATGATCTTGTCATCGACGATCGGATACAGGCTGCGCTTGTTGTACTTGAGCACGTAGTCGGCATTTCGCCGGTTGATGCCCATGATCCCCCGCGCTTCCAGGGCCTTCCAGGTCTTCCAGAAGCCGAACATTACGAGTCAGCCTTGAGGAAGGCCTTGAAACGCACCAGTTCGGTCAGGCGGTAGCCGCGATAACGACCCATGGCCAGCATGAAGCCCACCAGGATCAACAGGATCGCCGGGAAGGTGAACACGAAGTAGATCAGTTCCGGCACGCTCATGATGATGTGCGCCAGGGAAGCGGCGAACAGCGTGCCGATCGCGACTTTCATCGCATGGCCGCCACCGCGTTCTTCCCAGGTAATCGACAGGCGTTCGATGGTCATGGTCAGGATCACCATCGGGAACAATGCCACCGACAGCCCGCGTTCCAGGCCGAGCTTGTGGCTGAACAGACTGATGGCGGCGATCAGCACCACCACGAAGGTCAGCACCACCGAGAGCCTCGGCAGCATCTGCAGCTTCAAGTGTTCCAGGTAAGACCGAAGCGACAGCCCCAGCGCCGTAATAATGGTGAACAGCACAATCCCGAAGCCCAGCTGCGTCTCGCGGAACGCCAGGGCAATCAGCACCGGCGTAAACGTGCCGAGGGTCTGCAGGCCGATCAGGTTGCGCAGGATCAGGATCACCAGCACGCCAATCGGGATCATCACCATGATCATGAAGGTCTGCTGGGTTTGCAGCGGCAGGCCGTACAGCGAGTATTCGAGGAAGTTGGCGTCGGTGTTTTCGTCCGTCAGCTTGGCCAGGCGAATCGCGTTCATTTCGCTGTTGTTGAGGCTGAAGGTCACCATGGCCTTCTTGCCGCCGTCGACGGTGATCAGGTTTTCATCACCGGTCCACCACAGCAGGCGGTCGGCCGGCAGGCCTTGCTCGCCGGTGTCGGGGTTGAAGTACAGCCAGTCGTTGCCATTGAAACTGCGCAGCCAGAGTTCCGGGGTTTGCGGCTGGTCGGCCACCAGGCGGATGGTGTGGACCTTTTCCACCGGCACGTGGGCGATGGACAGCAGCAACTCGACGATCTTGGCCTTGTGCGGCGTCGACGGATCGCCCGCCAGCAGCAGCTTCACGTTGTCGTCGTTGAGGTTGTTGGTGCGCTTGATGGCTTCGCTGATAAAGGTCTCGACGTCGGCCGAGTGCTGGCGGATCGGCGCCAGCAGGGCTTCGGCGGCGATTTTTTCCGGGCCTTCGACGGCGATGCTGTCGCGGAAGGTCGGGCCCTTGACCTTGACCTTTTCACCGCTGTAACGCTTGGTCAGCACCAGGCGGTAGTAGAGGGTCTGGTTGCCCTTGGCCCGGCGTGCCGACCAGGTGACCTTGCGGTTGCCGTCGAGGCGATTGACGCTGACGCCGTAGTTATTCGAGATAAAGCTTTCATTCAGGCTGACGAAGTCGCGGCTCAGTGGCGGCACGAACATCTGGATTTTCACCGGGTCCTTGGCGCTGGCGACGAACTCGACCTTGGCGTCGATGTTCCACAGGTCGTCGGTGGCGTCCTCGGTGACGGGAATCCCCAGCACGAAAATCTGATAGGCGGTGACCGAAATGCCCAAGACCACCAAAACGGCAATCAGGATTTTCAGGTGCAGATTAAGAGAGCGCATTCAAATTACTCAGCGGTATGAGCGTCGGAGGCGCAGGCAGGTTTGCCCGCCGCGTATTTAAGACTGGGGTCGACCAGCGCATCAAAGCGTTTCAGCGCTTCGGAGCCGATCAGCAGCGGGTATTGGAAGGCGCTGCGGTCAGTCAAGTTCACTTCGATACTGCGTAAAGCGGTGCCCATGCAGATGTCCAGGGCGATGACTGGACGGGCGGTGTAGTTCTTGTCTTCATCGGGGTCGTAGTCACCGGCGCGGCGCTTGATCTTGCTCACGCGGGCCAGGGGACGCTCGATGGGGTGGGAGTGTGCGGTGTCGATGGCCAGGTAGAAGCGCACCCAGGACTCGCCGTTGCGCTTGAAACGCTTGATGTCACGGGCGCTCAAGGACGCGGTCTTGGCGCCGGTGTCGAGCTTGGCGGCCACTTCCAGGTCAATGCCGGCCAACTTGGCGTATTCATTGAGTCCATACACGGTCTTCTCGGCAGCAACGCCAAGGCCCGGGATAAACAGTAGAAGCAAAAGGGGGAAGGGCTTGAGTCTCATAAATCCTGACGCGGTGCAGTGCGATGTTCAATTCAAGGCGACTGGCATTGCTGCGCAAGCTCCCTCGTGCGCCTTTTCATCCAGGGATGTGAGGCAAAAGTGGCCGGCATTCTAACATGAAGGTTTTCTGGCGCCAGCGCTGGCAGCCGGCCATGCCCCGATAGAGTGCAAGGCGGGTTATTAGACGATTGTCGACAATGTGTATTTATTCTTTGACTATCCGGGGCTGATTGGCTAGTTTTTGCGGCACTGCTTTTAAAGGTGTCGACAATATGCTGGATCAACTGGAAACCCCAGTGATGGCCCAAGACGATTCCCAGACCATGTCCGAGAACGTCTTCCGGCGTATCCAGGCCGCCATCGTCAAGGGCGAAATCGCCCCCGGCAGCAAGATCTCCGAGCCGGAACTGGCGCGCACCTATGGCATCAGCCGTGGCCCGCTGCGCGAGGCGATTCATCGCCTGGAAGGCCAGCGCCTGCTGGTGCGCATCCCCCATGTGGGCGCGCGAGTGGTCTCGTTGAGCCATGAAGAACTGATCGAACTCTACGAAATCCGCGAATCCCTGGAAGGCATGGCCTGCCGCCTGGCCGCCGAGCGCATGACCGACGCCGAGATCGAAGAGCTGCGCCAGGTGTTGCACACCCACGAGCGCGATGCGGCCTTCCAGGCCGGTGTCGGCTACTACCAGCAGGAAGGCGACTTCGATTTTCATTACCGGATAATTCAAGGCGCCGGTAATCGCACCCTGACCCAAATGTTGTGCGGCGAGCTGTATCAGTTGGTGCGCATGTACCGCATCCAGTTCTCCGCCACCCCCAATCGTCCACGCCAGGCCTTTGCCGAGCATCACCGCATTCTTGACGCGATTGCCGATCGCGACGGTGAACTGGCCGAGTTGTTGATGCGCCGGCATATCGGTGCCTCCAAACGCAACATTGCCCGTCACTTCCCGGACGGCGCTCCCCAATCACGAGGTGAGTCATGAGTTCCAATAACAACACCACTCCAGGCCAGCGTTTCCGTGACGCGGTTGCCAGCGAGCACCCGTTGCAGGTAGTCGGCGCGATCAACGCCAACCATGCGCTGCTGGCCAAGCGCGCCGGCTTCAAGGCGATCTACCTGTCGGGTGGCGGGGTGGCTGCCGGCTCCCTCGGTGTGCCGGACCTGGGCATCACCGGCCTGGATGACGTGCTGACGGACGTGCGCCGCATCACCGACGTGTGCGACCTGCCGCTGCTGGTGGACGTGGACACCGGTTTCGGCTCCTCCGCGTTCAACGTGGCGCGCACCGTCAAGTCGATGATCAAGTTCGGCGCGGCGGCGATCCATATCGAAGACCAGGTGGGCGCCAAGCGTTGCGGCCATCGCCCGAACAAAGAAATCGTGTCCCAGCAGGAAATGGTCGACCGCATCAAGGCTGCGGTGGATGCGCGTACCGATGACAGCTTCGTGATCATGGCCCGCACCGACGCACTGGCCGTGGAAGGTTTGGAATCCGCCCTGGAACGTGCGGCCGCCTGCATTGAGGCCGGCGCCGACATGGTGTTCCCGGAAGCCATCACTGAGCTTGAGATGTACAAGCTGTTCGCCTCTCGCGTGAAAGCGCCGATCCTGGCCAACATCACCGAATTCGGTGCGACACCTCTCTATACCGTCGATCAACTGAAATCTGCGGATGTTTCCATCGTCCTGTACCCGCTCTCGGCCTTCCGCGCCATGAACAAGGCCGCCGAGAACGTCTACACCGCGATCCGTCGCGACGGCACCCAGCAGAACGTGATCGACACCATGCAAACCCGTATGGAGCTTTACGATCGCATCGACTACCACACCTTCGAGCAGAAGCTCGACGCGCTGTTCGCCGCCAAGAAGTAACGCGAGCGCCTCACTAATAACTAAAAGATTGGAGATAACCATGGCCGAAGCAAAAGTACTCAGTGGAGCTGGCCTGCGTGGCCAGGTTGCCGGGCAGACCGCACTGTCCACCGTGGGCCAGGCCGGTGCCGGCTTGACCTATCGCGGCTACGACGTGCGCGAACTCGCCGCCGATGCCCAGTTTGAAGAAGTCGCCTACCTGCTGCTCTACGGCGAACTGCCGACCAAAGCCGAACTGGCTGCCTACACCGCCAAGCTCGGCAAACTGCGCGACCTGCCCCAGGCGCTGAAAGAAGTGCTGGAACGCATCCCCGCCGACGCGCACCCGATGGACGTGATGCGCACCGGTTGCTCGTTCCTGGGCAACATCGAGCCGGAGAGAGACTTCAGCGTGCAGCGCGACGTGACCGACCGCCTGCTGGCCGCGTTCCCGGCGATCATGTGCTACTGGTACCGCTTCAGCCACGACGGCCAGCGCATCAACTGCGTGACCGACGAGCCGAGCATCGGCGGGCACTTCCTGCACCTGCTGCACGACAAGAAGCCCAGCGACTTGCACGTCAAGGTGATGAACGTGTCGCTGATTCTCTACGCCGAGCACGAATTCAACGCCTCGACCTTCACCGCCCGCGTGTGTGCGTCGACCCTGTCGGACCTGTATTCCTGCGTGACTGCCGCCATCGGCTCCCTGCGTGGCCCGCTGCACGGCGGCGCCAATGAAGCGGCGATGGAGATGATCGAGCGTTTCTCTTCCGCCCAGGAAGCGGTGGAAGGCACCCTCGGCATGCTGGCGCGCAAGGACAAGATCATGGGCTTTGGCCACGCGATCTATAAAGACAGCGACCCGCGTAATGAAGTGATCAAGGCCTGGTCGAAAAAACTCGCCGACGAAGTGGGCGACACCGTGCTGTTCCCGGTTTCTGAAGCCATCGACAAGACCATGTGGGAGCAGAAGAAACTGTTCCCCAACGCCGACTTCTACCATGCCTCGGCGTACCACTTCATGGGCATCCCGACCAAGCTGTTCACCCCGATTTTCGTCTGCTCGCGGCTGACAGGATGGGCAGCTCACGTGTTCGAGCAGCGAGCCAACAACCGCATCATCCGTCCGAGCGCCGAGTACATCGGCGTTGAGCAGCGCAAGTTCGTGCCAATCGAACGTCGCTGAGTGGAGAAACCGCTGATCTTGGGGTGAAACCGGATCAAAAAGGTGGGAGCGGGCTTGCTCGCGAAGGCGGTGTGACAGTCGCCATGTGTGTTGAATGACACACCGCCTTCGCGAGCAAGCCCGCTCCCACATTTTGATCGCATTCCACCTTGGATCAGCACCGGTTCTTCCTTTTGCAACTACTGTGACCGAGTCCTGACGATGAACACTGAACACCGCAAACCGCTCCCCGGCAGCCGCCTCGATTTCTTTGACGCCCGCGCGGCAGTCGATGCAATCACCCCCGGCGCCTACGCCACACTGCCGTACACCTCCCGCGTACTCGCGGAGAACCTGGTGCGTCGCTGCGACCCCGCAACCCTCAATGCCTCCTTGAGCCAACTGATCGAACGCAAGCGCGACCTCGATTTCCCATGGTTCCCGGCCCGCGTGGTGTGCCACGACATCCTCGGCCAGACCGCCCTGGTGGACCTTGCCGGCCTGCGCGACGCCATCGCCCTGCAAGGCGGTGACCCGGCCCAGGTCAACCCGGTGGTGCCGACCCAACTGATCGTCGACCACTCCCTGGCCGTCGAAGCCGGTGGTTTTGACCCGCAGGCGTTCGAGAAAAACCGCGCCATCGAAGACCGTCGCAACGAAGACCGTTTCCACTTTATCGAATGGACCAAAAAGGCCTTCAAGAACGTCGACGTGATCCCGCCGGGCAACGGCATCATGCACCAGATCAACCTGGAGAAAATGTCTCCGGTGATCCAGGTACGTGACGGCGTGGCCTTCCCGGATACCTGCGTCGGCACCGACAGCCACACGCCTCACGTTGATGCCTTGGGCGTGATCGCCATCGGCGTTGGCGGCCTTGAAGCAGAGAGCGTGATGCTCGGCCGCGCCTCGTGGATGCGCCTGCCGGAAAGTGTTGGCGTGGAGCTGACGGGCAAGCTGCAACCGGGCATCACCGCCACCGACATGGTGCTGGCGCTGACCGAGTTCCTGCGCAAGCAGAAGGTCGTCGGTGCGTGGCTGGAGTTCTTCGGTGAAGGTGCTTCGGCGCTGACTCTGGGCGACCGCGCCACCATCKCCAACATGGCCCCGGAATAYGGCGCCACCGCCGCGATGTTTTACATCGACCAACAGACCATCGCCTACCTGAAACTCACCGGTCGTGAAGACGAGCAAGTCACCCTGGTGGAGCAGTACGCTCGCCACACCGGCCTGTGGGCGGACGACCTCAAGGGCGCGCAATACGAGCGTGGCCTGAGCTTCGATTTGTCCTCGGTGGTGCGCAACATGGCCGGCCCGAGCAACCCCCACGCCCGCGTCGCCACCAGCGACCTGGCGGCCAAGGGCATCTCCGGCCAGTGGGATGACGTGCCGGGGCAAATGCCCGACGGCGCGGTGATCATCGCGGCCATCACCAGTTGCACCAACACCAGCAACCCGCGCAACGTGATTGCCGCCGGCCTGCTGGCACGCAATGCCAACAAGCTCGGCCTGGCCCGCAAGCCGTGGGTCAAGTCGTCCCTGGCACCGGGTTCGAAAACCGTCGCGATGTACCTCGACGAAGCCGGGCTGACCACCGAACTGGAGCAACTCGGTTTTGGTGTCGTGGCGTTCGCCTGCACCACCTGCAACGGCATGTCCGGCGCACTCGACCCGGTGATCCAGCAAGAGATCATCGACCGCGACCTGTACGCCACCGCCGTGCTTTCGGGTAACCGCAACTTCGACGGCCGTATCCACCCGTACGCCAAGCAAGCGTTCCTCGCGTCGCCGCCGCTGGTGGTGGCCTATGCGATTGCCGGCACCATCCGTTTCGACATCGAAAAAGACGTGCTGGGCCTGGACGCCAACGGCAAGGAAATCCGCCTCAAGGACATCTGGCCAAGCGACGAAGAAATCGACGCGGTGGTCAAGGCGTCGGTCAAGCCGGAGCAGTTTCGCCAGGTGTACATCCCGATGTTCGCGATCCACGAAGACACCGGCCCGAAGGTCACGCCGCTGTACGACTGGCGCCCGCAGAGCACCTACATCCGTCGCCCGCCGTACTGGGAAGGTGCCCTGGCCGGTGCACGTCCGCTCAAGGGCATGCGCCCGCTGGCGGTGCTGCCGGACAACATCACCACCGATCACCTGTCGCCGTCCAACGCGATCATGCCGGGCAGCGCCGCGGGCGAATACCTGGCGAAAATGGGCCTGCCGGAAGTCGACTTCAACTCTTACGCGACCCATCGTGGCGACCACTTGACCGCGCAGCGCGCCACCTTCGCCAACCCGAAACTGTTCAATGAAATGGTGGTTGAAGACGGCAAGGTCAAACAGGGTTCGCTGGCGCGCCTGGAGCCGGAAGGCAAGGTCACGCGCATGTGGGAAGCCATCGAAACCTACATGGAGCGCAAGCAGCCGCTGATCATCATTGCCGGCGCCGACTACGGCCAGGGTTCGTCCCGGGACTGGGCGGCCAAGGGCGTACGCCTGGCCGGTGTTGAAGCGATTGCCGCCGAAGGTTTCGAGCGCATCCACCGCACCAACCTGGTGGGCATGGGCGTGCTGCCGCTGGAGTTCCTGCCGGGCACCGACCGCAAGACCCTGAAGATCGACGGCACTGAAACCTACGACGTGATCGGCGAACGCACCCCGCGCGCGCAACTGACGTTGCTGATCAACCGCAAGAACGGCGAGCGTGTCGAGGTGCCGGTGACCTGCCGGCTGGACACGGCTGAAGAAGTGTCGATCTACGAGGCGGGCGGCGTGTTGCAACGTTTTGCCCAGGACTTCCTGGAATCGGCTGTAACTGCCTGACAACTGCGGCCGGGGCCAACGCCCCGGCCCATGAGGACCACCATGGCACACGTACCGCAGATCAAGATTCCCGCCACCTACATGCGTGGCGGCACCAGTAAAGGCGTGTTTTTCAGCCTCAAGGATTTGCCCGAGTCGGCCCAGGTGCCGGGCGCGGCGCGGGATGCGTTGTTGTTGCGGGTGATCGGCAGCCCCGACCCGTATGACAAGCAAATCGACGGCATGGGCGGCGCGACGTCCAGCACCAGCAAAACCGTGATCCTGGCCAAAAGTACCCGCGCCGATCACGACGTGGATTACCTGTTCGGCCAGGTGTCCATCGACAAACCGTTCGTGGACTGGAGCGGCAACTGCGGCAACCTGTCGGCGGCGGTGGGTTCGTTCGCCATCAGCGCCGGCCTGGTAGATGCCGCGCGCATTCCGCACAACGGCGTGGCCGTGGTGCGGGTGTGGCAGGCGAATATCGCCAAGACCATCATCGCTCACGTACCGATCACCGACGGCGCGGTGCAGGAAACCGGCGACTTCGAACTCGACGGCGTGACCTTCCCGGCCGCCGAGGTGCAGCTGGAATTCATGGACCCGGCGGCGGAAGAAGAGGGCGGCGGTGGCTCGATGTTCCCTACCGGCAACCTGGTGGATGACCTGGAAGTGCCGGGTGTCGGCACGTTCAAGGCGACCCTGATCAATGCCGGGATCCCCACCATCTTCATCAACGCCCAGGACCTGGGCTACACCGGCACCGAGTTGCAGGGCGCGATCAATGGCGACCCCAAGGCCCTGGCGATGTTTGAAACCATCCGCGCCCATGGTGCGCTGCGCATGGGCTTGATCAAACACCTGGACGAAGCGGCCCAGCGTCAGCACACGCCGAAGGTGGCGTTTGTGGCGCGGCCTGCGGACTACGTGGCGTCCAGCGGCAAGGCGATCAGGGCGGGTGATGTCGACCTGCTGGTGCGGGCGCTGTCCATGGGCAAGTTGCACCACGCGATGATGGGCACGGCGGCGGTGGCGATTGGCACGGCGGCGGCGATTTCCGGCACGCTGGTGAATTTGGCGGCGGGCGGCGTGGAGCGCAATGCGGTGCGGTTCGGGCATCCCTCCGGGACGTTGCGCGTAGGCGCCGAGGCCAGCCAGGTCGACGGTGAATGGGTCGTAAAAAAAGCCATCATGAGCCGCAGTGCGCGAGTGTTGATGGAAGGGTTCGTACGCGTCCCCGGCGACTCTTTCTAACCGATCGTTCCCACGCTCTGCGTGGGAATGCATCCCGTGACGCTCTGCGTCACCCTTGCGCCGTACGGGACGCGAAGCGTCCAAGGCGGCATTCCCACGCAGAGCGTGGGAACGAACACCCTGACCCTGAGGATGGACCACACCTAACCCACTTTGGAGTACTGCCATGAGCGCCAACGTCGACCAGAACAACCGCCCCGACTACGACCAGGTCCTGCAGGACATCGCCGACTACGTACTGAGTTTCAGGATCGAATCCCGCGATGCCCTCGACACCGCCCGCAACTGCCTGATGGACACCCTCGGTTGCGGCCTGCTGGCCCTGCGTTTCCCGGAGTGCACCAAGCACCTGGGGCCGATCGTCGAAGGCACGGTGGTGCCGTTCGGCGCACGGGTGCCGGGCACCTCGTTCCGCCTGGACCCGGTCAAGGCCGCATGGGACATCGGCTGCATCGTGCGCTGGCTCGACTACAACGACACCTGGCTTGCCGCCGAATGGGGTCACCCTTCCGATAACCTCGGTGGCATCCTCGCGGTCGCCGACCATCTCTCGCAAAAACGCCTGGCCAACGGCGAAGCACCGCTGACCGTGCGGGCAGTGCTTGAGGCGATGATCATGGCCCACGAAATCCAGGGTGTGATTGCCCTGGAAAACTCCTTCAACCGTGTCGGCCTTGACCACGTGCTGCTGGTGAAAGTCGCCTCCACCGCCGTCACCGCCAAGCTGATGGGCGCCAACCGTGAGCAACTGCTGTCGGCCCTGTCTCAGGCGTTTGTCGATGGCCAGGCATTGCGTACTTATCGTCATGCGCCGAACGCCGGCTCGCGCAAGTCGTGGGCGGCGGGGGATGCGTCGAGTCGCGGGGTGCGCCTGGCGGATATCGCCATGCGCGGCGAGATGGGCATTCCCGGTGTGTTGAGCGCGCCGCAGTGGGGCTTCTATGACGTGCTGTTCAGCCACACCAACAAGGACCTGGCGCTCAAGCCCGAAGACAAGCGCGCCTTCAGCCTGTCGCAGCCCTACGGCACGTATGTGATGGAGAACGTGCTGTTCAAGATCAGCTTCCCCGCCGAGTTCCACGCACAAACCGCCTGCGAGGCAGCAGTCACCCTGCACCCACAGGTGAAGCACCGCCTGCATGAGATCGACAGGATTGTGATCACCACCCACGAATCGGCGATCCGGATCATCTCCAAGGTCGGGCAGTTGGCCAACGCGGCGGACCGCGACCATTGCCTGCAGTACATGACCGCCGTACCGCTGGCGTTTGGCAATCTGGTGGCCGAGCAATACGAAGATGAATTCCACGCGGCCCATCCGATCATCGATGAGCTGCGCGAAAAGATGGTCATCGTCGAGGAGCCGCGCTACAGCCGCGAATACCTGGAGGCCGACAAGCGCTCCATCGCCAATGCGGTGCAGGTGTTCTTCAAGGATGGTTCCAGCACCGAACAGGTGGCAGTGGAATACCCGATTGGCCACCGTCGCCGTCGGGTGGATGGCATTCCGTTGCTGGAAGACAAGTTCAAGGCCAACCTGGCGACCCGGTTTACCGCGCAGCGCAGTGCCGAGATTTTTGCGCTGTGCAAGGATCAGGCACGGCTTGAGGCCACTGCGGTAAACCGGTTTGTGGACCTGTTCGTCATCTGAAGAACACCACTGGTCAAATGTGGGAGCGGGCTTGCTCGCGAATGCGGTGGATCAGCCATATATGCATTGGCTGACACTCCGCATTCGCGAGCAAGCCCGCTCCCACATTAAACCTACATGCTGCCTTCCACATCATCCAGGCTGAACGTCTCGGTATGGTCGTCATAGGAAAAGATCTCCGCATACCGCCCCCAGGCCACCACGCTTTCCAGGGTTTTCTCCACAAAGGCTTCCGTCATCGAGTCTTCCAGTTCCTGCTCGAAGCGCACCCGTGGCGCCCGGTGGCCGCTGCGCTCAAGCAACACCTGGTGAATGCGCGCGGCCAATGGCACGTGGCGGATCAAGTGTTCGGCGAACAGGGTTTTACGCTCCTGGGTGCCGTAGTCGGCGAACAGTTTGCCGGCATCGGTCAGGGTGATATCGGCACCCTTGAGTTCGGCGAAGCCCAGATGCTCAAGCATCTCCGCCACCGGGAACAGATCGTCGACTTCCAGCAAACGCCGTTCAGCCACGGTCGGCAGGCCGGCGTGGCCATTGTAGGGCTCGGCGGCCAGGGTTTCGATCAGGCCAGCCATCAGGTTGGTGGAGACTTCCGGCAACAGGCTGCCCATTTTCAGCTCAGGCAAACCTCTGCTCGCGTCGGCGCTGCGGCGGTCGGTCATCAGGGCGTAGATGTCGTCGACCATTTGCCGGAAGGTCGGGTCCAGGCGGTTGCGCGGGTGGGCAAACGGCACCTTGATCTCGGCCACCACCCGGCCAGGGTTGGACGACAGCACCAGGATGCGGTCGCACATCAGCACGGCTTCTTCGATGTTGTGGGTCACGATCAGGATCGACTTGATCGGCAGTTGCTTGCCGCTCCACAGATCCAGCAGGTCGGTGCGCAGGGTTTCGGCGGTGAGTACGTCCAGCGCCGAGAACGGTTCGTCCATCAGCAGCAGGGTCGGGTTCACCACCAGCCCGCGGGCGAAACCTACGCGTTGGCGCATGCCGCCGGACAGTTCGCGCGGGTAGGCGTTTTCAAAACCGTCCAGGCCGATCAGGTCGATGGCCGCCAGGGCGCGCCTGCGGGATTCCTTGCGCTCGACCTGCAAGGCTTGCAGGCCGGCCTCGACGTTTTCCAGCACGGTCAGCCACGGGAACAGCGCGAAGGTCTGGAACACCATGGCCACGCCTTCGGCCGGGCCGTTGAGCGGCGCGCCGTTGTAGCGCACTTCGCCCGACGACGGCTGAATCAGCCCGGCGATGATGCGCAGCAAGGTCGACTTGCCCGAGCCGGACCGGCCGAGCATGCCGACAATCTCGCCTTCGTGCAGGCTCAAGTTCACGCCGCTGAGGACTTGCAGCTCGTCTTTACCTTTGCCGAACACCCGGTTCACGTTTTTCAACGAGTAGATTTCCGGAGTGTCGGCGGCATGCTCGGTATAGGTAGTCATCACAGCGAGTCCCATCAATTCAGACGAAGTTTGTTTTCAGCCATGGCGTACATCGGCCGCCACACAGCGCGGTTGAACGCCACCACGAAGATCGACATCACCACCACGCCCAGGGCGATCTTCGGGAAGTCGCCGGCCGCGGTGGTCTGGGCGATGTAGGCGCCCAGCCCGTGTGCGACCACGTTGTCGTGGCCCCAGGACACGTACTCGGACACGATACTGGCGTTCCAGGCACCCCCCGAGGCGGTAATCGCGCCGGTGACGTAGTACGGGAAAATCCCCGGTAGCATCACCTTGCGCCACCACAACCAGCCGCGAATGCGGAAGTTGGCGGCGGCTTCCTTGAAGTCATTCGGGAACGCGCTGGCTCCGGCGATCACGTTGAACAGGATGTACCACTGGGTGCCCAGCACAATCAGCGGGCTCAGCCAGATATCCGGGTTGAGGTTGTAGTGCAGGATCACGATGACGAACACCGGGAACAGCAGGTTCGCCGGGAAGGCCGCAAGGAACTGCGCCAGCGGCTGGATTTTTTCCGCAAGCGCAGGGCGCAAGCCGATCATCACGCCCAGCGGCACCCAGATCAGCGAGGCGATCAGGATCAGGCCAGCCACACGCAGCAGCGTGATGAAGCCCAGCACAAATACGTGGCCGACTTCGGCCAGGGTCACTTCGGTGCCGACGTACTGCACGATGTGGTACAGCGCATAAGCGGCCAGCAGCGCGATGAGTGCGCCCCATACCCAGTCGATCACTTTTGACGCTTTCGGGGTTTCTGCCGGCAGCGCCTTGAGTGCACCGCCCGCCAGGCTGAAGCGCTTGTTGCCAATGCGGCTGATGGCGCGGGTGACAGGCCGCAGGATGCGCTGGACGATGCGCGTGCGCTGGATCAGGTTCAGCAGCCAGGATTGCGGCGCGGCACCCTGGGAGGCGGTGGTCTCCATGCGGAACTTGTCGGCCCAGGCCACCAGTGGGCGGAACAGGAACTGGTCGTACATCAGGATGACCACAATCATCGCCAGGATCACGTAGCCCACGGCGTGCAGGTCTTTCTGGGCAATCGCCAGGGCCAGGTATGAGCCCACGCCCGGCAAGGTGATGGTCTTGTCGCCGACGGTAATGGCCTCGGAGGCGACCACGAAAAACCAGCCGCCGGACATGCTCATCATCATGTTCCACACCAGCCCGGGCATGGCGAAGGGCACGTCGAGCTTCCAGAACCGCTGCCAACCGGAAAGTCGCAGGTTGGTCGACACTTCCACCAGGTCATGGGGCAGCATGCGCAGCGACTGGTAGAAGCTGAACGTCATGTTCCAGGCCTGGCTGGTGAAAATCGCAAAGATGGCCGCGAACTCCGCGCCGAGCACACGCCCGGGGAACAGCAGCAGGAAGAACGTCACTGTGAACGAGATGTAACCCAGTACCGGTACCGATTGCAGGATGTCGAGCACGGGCACCAGCAGTTTCTCGGCGCGCCGGCTTTTGGCGGCCAGGGTGCCGTACAACAGGGTGAACACCAGCGCTGCAACCATCGCCGCCAGCATGCGCATCGTGGTGCGCATCGCGTATTCCGGCAGGTTGGCCGGGTCCAGCGAGATCACTTCACTCTGCAGGGTGGCGATAGGCGCCCAGGTTTCCCGCGCAGTGATGGAGAAAAACAGTAAAAAGCCGATCACCAGGGGCAGGGCGACCAAATCCCAGCGGTTGGGTAGCAAGCGCAATGTGGATGCAGGGATGTAGTGACGGAACACTCTTTTCATAGGCAGTCATTCCTGCAGCGTTCAGGTTCAGGGGCGTGATGGGAGTGAGCTTAGCTGCTGCACGAATGACCCACCGAGAAGGGCGGGCGCTGTTTTCGCGAGTCAGGGGCAACGAGGCGTTGCTGGCGGGATTGTACGTTTCTGAATGTTACAAGCGCATAAATTTGCTGTCAGTTTCCTGTACGAACGGCGACTAGGGCGTCGGCGCCCCGGTCGTCGCTCGGCGGTTATTCAAACCGCAGGATCACCCTGCGATTGTGTTTGCTCTTCTTCTCGATTTTTTCGCAGAACACCCGGCCGATTTCCTCGGTATTGGTCACATGGGTGCCGCCGCAGGGCTGGATATCGATCCCGGCGATTTCAATCACCCGTACTGCCCCCTGGATGACCGGTGGCGCCACCGCCTGGGTGCGAGTGATCTGCAGCAGGGTTGAATACTCCGAGGCGGGCATGGACAGGGTTTTCACCCCATGAGCCTGTTCGATCAAGGCATTGAGGTCACGGGTGATGGTCTCTTTGTCGAGGGTCATTTCCGGCAGGTCGAAATCCAGGCGGCCCTTGTCGGCGCCGATGCTGCAACCGGTCACCGGAGCGTCGATGATCGAGCACAGGAGGTGCAGGCAGGTGTGCATTTTCATGTGCTGGTAGCGACGTTCCCAGTCCAGGCTGGCGTCTACCTGCATCCCGGCGGCCAGTTGCTCGGGGCAGTGTTCTACCTGGTGCCAGATGATCGAGCGCAGCACCGGGTCACGCACGGTGCCGGTGATGTCGACGCGGCTGCCGTCGGGCAGGATGAAATGGCCGGTGTCCCCCGGTTGGCCGCCGCCGGTGGGGTAGAACAGCGTGTGCTCCAGGGCGATTCCCTGTTCGCTGACGGCAATCACCCGCGCACTGAAGGCATTCTGGTAAGGCGCGCTGTCGAACAGCGCGAGGGTTTCCATGGTGTGCACGGACATGTTCAACCTCCGACGATCAGTGGGCTGGCTTGCAGCAGGCGACGAACCATCGCGCTCAAGCCAGGAGGAGATAGCAGGGTGATTTCAAATTCGGGCCCGGTCACTTTCAGGTTCAGCGGCAGGCGCGGCGGGTAGGCGTTGGTTTCGATGTGCCGCAGGCGGAATTGCAGGTGATGACGTTCCTTGACTGTCGGCTCCAGCAGCAGGCCGGGCAGGGGATGAAAGTCAGCGTCCAATACCGTCACCTTGTGGCTGGCGTTGACTTCGCCCACCACGTGCAGGCGTTCGTCGAGGGCAAACGCGCCGAGGTAATTGCTGTGGTCCGACTCATCGTTTTTCTGCAACTGGATCTGGTTGACCACCTTGACCTTGGTGCCGGCCGGCACGTCCTGGGTGATCACGCAGGACGGGCTGATGAACACGTTGTCACCGATCAGCACGTAACCGAGCACCCGCGCGCCGGAGCCGACTTCCACGTTGTTGCCCAGCCGCGGGTGGCGCTTGCCGTCCGGGTTGTTGGCGATGCCCCGGGCGCCGAGGGTCACGCCGCAGAGGATGTAGCAGTCGTTGCCGATCTCGCAGGTTTCACCGATGACCGTGCCGTAACCGTGGTCCAGCACAAAGCGCCGGCCGATCCGCGCCGCGGGGTGAATTTCGGCGCCGGACAGGATCTTGCCCTGGTTGCTCAGCTTCAGGGCGATGGCGGAAAACACGCCGTTGTTCTTGTCCGGGAAATTCCACACCAGGTGGGCCAGGCGGTAATACAGCACGGCCTTGAACGAGGCGTAGGACTCCAGGATCAGCTCTCCGCGCCCACGGGACGCCGGGTCGCGCCAGGCATAGGCGATCAGGTCTTCGGCCACCGCCTGGGCCGCCGCCTGGATCAGCGGCGCGAGATGCGCCTCCAGCTGCTTCAACTGCGCAGGCGTAAGCGTGGTGATGAGGTGGGTGAGCAACTCATCGTGCAGTTGTTGCATGTCGATAAAGCCCCCCATGGAGGCACCCCCGCAATAGTTGTTATTCAAAACAGGGCAGATAGCTGTCGGCACTGTCGTAGACCATGGTCAGCACGACGGTGTCGGTGGGCAGCTCCGGCGCCAGCTTGGCGATGGCTACCATGTTGGCGGCCGACGACAGCCCGAGGCTGATGGCGTCGGTGCGCATGATGCGTTTGATCATGTCGAGGCATTCCTGGCGCGACACCTTGAGCATTCCGTCAATGATCGCGACGTTGAGAATGCTCGGGATCAAGCCGATCGACAGGCCCTGGATATGGTGCGGCGCATGGCGGTCGCTGAGCAGGTCGCACTCTTCCGGCTCCACCCCCATCACGCGGATCGCCGGCCAGGTGCTCTTGAGGGTTTCGCCGATGCCGGTGATATGGCCCCCGGTGCCGATGCCGCTGACGAAGTAGTCCACACGCAGCTCGCCGAAGGCGCGGATGATTTCCCGGGCGGTGGTGTCACGGTGGGTCTGCGGGTTGGCGCCGTTGCGCTGCTGGTTGAGCATCACGTAGCTGGGGTTTTCCAGCTGCAGCTCCATGCACTTTTCGCCGTGGGAATTGTTGCCCAGGCGGCTGTCCGACAGCACCACCCTGGCGCCGTACAGGCGCAGCAGTTTCTGCTTCTCGGGGCTGTAGTTGTCGGGGATCACCAGCACCACTTTGTAGCCCAGCACGTTACCGGCCATCACCAGGCCGATGCCGGTGTTGCCACCGCTGGGCTCGATGATGGTCTGGCCTGAGCCACGAATCAGAATGCCCCGGCGCTCGGCGTCGAGGATCATGCCCAGGGCGATGCGTGCCTTGTGGCTACCGCCGGGGTTGAGGGATTCCAGCTTGGCGTAGACCTCGATGCCGAGGTCTTCGGAAAACTGTTCCAGGCGCACGATGGGCGTTTGGCCAATGGCGTCGAGTATCGAGTTATGCAACATCAAGTAAGAGCCCATGGCCGCTGATCAGTACAAAGGCATGTCGGGTTCGACGTCGCGAACCCAGTGTTTCATGCCACCTTGCAGTACTTTGGTGTTGGCGAATCCGGCGGCCAGCAAGGTACTGGCGGCTTGCTCCGCGCGGGTCCCGGCGTAGCAGATGAGGTAGTGGGTGTTGTCGCGGCTGAGGTTGGCGAGTTGCCCGTCGAGCTCGGCCAGCGGGATGTGCACCACCCCCGGCAACTTGCACACTTCCAGCTCGCTGGCGTCCCGCACATCCAGCAGTACGTCGGCCTTGCTGTGTTGCTCGAGCAGTTGCTTGAGCACCCGCGGCTTGATGTAGCGTTCTTCGGCCAGGGAAGGTTGGCTTGGCAGGGCGTCGGCGCAGACGGCGGGGGCGATGGTTTGGCTGTGGCGCAGTTCCGAGCAGCAAGGGCAGTCGGCGCGGCGCTTGAAGCGGATCTCGCTGAACTTCATCGCCAGCGCATCAAAGCGCATCAGCCGGCCCGAGAGTGGTTCGCCAATGCCGATCAGCAGCTTGATCGCCTCGGTGGCCTGGATCATCCCGACCACCCCGGGTAATACGCCGATGACCCCGCCGGCGCTGCAGTTGGGCGCCAGTTCCGCCGGTGGTGCCTGGGGAAACAGGCAGCGATAGCACGGCCCGCCTTTATAGTTGAGCACGCTGATCTGCCCGTCGAAGCGGTAGATGGCGCCGTACACCAACGGCTTGCCCAACTGCACGCAAGCGTCGTTGACCAGGTAGCGGGTTTCGAAATTGTCGGTGCCGTCGATCACCAGGTCATAGGCGCCCACCAGTTCCAGGGCGTTGTCGGTGTTGAAGGCGGTGTCGTAGGTGTTGATCTGGATGTGGCTGTTGAGGTCCTGCAAGCGCTGCTTGGCGGACTCGACCTTGGGCAGGCCCAAGGTGCTGTTGCCGTGGACGATCTGGCGTTGCAGGTTGCTGCTTTCCACCACGTCGAAATCCACCAGCCCCAGGGTGCCGATGCCGGCTGCCGCCAGGTACAGGCTAATGGGCGAACCGAGGCCGCCGGTGCCGATGATCAGCACGCGGGCTTTCTTCAGGTTCAACTGGCCTTCGCGGCCGACGCCGGGCAGGGTGATGTGGCGCACATAGCGCTGCACTTCTTCGTTGCTCAGTTGGTCGACGTCCATGCCGCCGGAAGTGGCCAGCAACACTTCGATTTTGGCTTTTTCGGGCAACCGGTCGTTGGCGTCGATCAGTTCCTCTTCGGCGGTGAACAGGAAGTGTTCCTTGAGCTGGTTGTTCTCGTAGAGCAGGTGCGCCCGCAATTGCGGGTGCTCGATGCAGAGGTTTTCAATGACTTCGCGCAATGTCGATCCGGCACCCTCGAGGGTCGATGCTGGCAGCTTGGCCACGCGGACCAGGATGTCGGGGAAAGAGACAGCGTTCATGCACAACTCCGTTTGCAGGTCGTTGAAGGGTTTTTGGGCGAAGTGTTTGCCATCCCAGGCAAACAGCTTGGAACCTTGGGTCTTGCCCTGGCGAACATCCACCACCAGGTAGCTTACGGGGTAGATCGGCTCGCCCATGAAAAGGGCCTTGTCCTGGTCTTCGTCGCTGAAATACGCGCCGACGTCAGGGTGGGAGTGGTAGATCACCACCACCGGGTTATCACTGCGAAACGCCTTGTTCATCATCAGCGTGTCGGCCACCGAAAAGGTGTAGCCGTTGGCGGCGCTGCGTGAATACATATCCGGGTTCTTGCTGTGCAGCTCGTTCTGGATGTTGCTGCCCAGGTACACGCTGCCATCGGCGAAAACGAAACCGCAGCATTCCTCGGGGTAGCTGCGGTCGGCGTGGGCGTAGATCTGCTCCAGTGCGCTTGGGCTCAGGACCTTCATCTCAGTTTTTCTTCGCCAGGAGCTTTTCGATGGGCAGCTTGGTGATGGCAAAGCCGGCCAGCAGGATCGCCGAATACATCATCAGGTCCCTGGAAATCTGCACGCCCTCGTACCAGGCCCCGATGATCACCGCGAACACCGGGAAGATGATGAACACGAAGGACAAAATGATCGGGCTCAGGCGCTTTAGCAGCATGAAATACACGATAAAACCGCCCACCGAGGCCACCAGCCCGAGGTAGAACAGCGCACTCCAGGACCGCAGGGTGATGTCTTCAAAGGTCGGGGTTTCAAACCACAGCCCGGCGACAAACAGCATCAACCCGGCGATGCCGATGGGCAGGGTGTTGTAGGTGATCACGCTGATGGCACTGCCTTGTTTCTTGGTAATCACGTAGCACAAGGCATGCATGATCGCCGCAGCCAGGATCGCCAGCACGCCGAAGAACTCGGCGTGGTCCAGGTGCAGGCCCTGGCTCTTGATGATCATGTACAGGCTGCCGAACCCGATGGCGATACCGATCACCTGGGAAAAGTAGATGCGCTCGCGCAGGAACAGCGCGGAGAAAATCAGGATAAACACCGGCATGCAGCTGAACAGCAGCGCGGTGAGGCCGGACGAGACATGCATTTCGCCGTAGTTGAGCAGGTAATACGGAACGCTGAAGTAGGACAGCGTCACAAACACGAAGAACCAGCGGCTTTCCCGGGGAAACAGGATCGGCTCGCGGCGCACCCAGGCGAAACACAGGAACAGCGGAAACGCGATCAGGAACCGCAGCCCGGCGGAGGTCAGCGGTGGCACGCTTTCCACGGCGATCTTGATGCCCAGCCAGGTAGTGCCCCAGCTGAGACACACGATCAGGAACATCACACTGGTAATCAGCCCGGCCAACCACTGCTTGTGAGTTTTTGTTTTTCCAGCATTTTCGAGAACGGCGGACATTGGCATCGTGACATTGCTTCCATGAGACCGAATTGACCTCTATATTGAGTGCCATGATTCGGTGATTGAACCCGTAAAAGCACACTATTAGGGCGAATGATGGCTGTCAAAACAAATATTGACATGGTGTCAATTATGCGAGAAGGACTCTCCAACGGGCAGGGCGTGAAGTACAAGCGCCTGTCCGATGTCATGGAGCGAGGCATCCTTGAAGGCTTGATTGAACCGGGAAGAAAACTGCCGCCTCATCGGGTGCTTTCCGACAATCTGGGGGTCACCATTGGCACCATCAGCCGCGCCTACGGTGAGCTGGAACGCCTGGGGCTGGTAGTTGCGCGGGTGGGCGACGGCACTTTCGTACGCAAGCGTGGGATGGAGCGCCAGCGGGATGAAGGCTTTCGCAACTTCAGCGACGAGCCGCGACAATACTTTGATATGAGCCGCAACATGCACATCCCCGGGCAGGAGACCACGTTTCTGGCCCAGAGCTTCCAGACGCTGGCGAACAACGCCAAGTTCTTGCAGGACATCAGTGCCTACACCCCGGATGCCGGGCTGCCGCGTTACCGGGCGGCGGGTGCGCAGTGGCTGGTGCAGCGGGATTTCCACCCGATTCCCGAGCAGGTGATTTGCGTGAACGGCGGCCAACATGGGTTGCTCTGCGCAATGATGGCGCTGTTGCGAGCCGGCGATACGGTGGTGACCGAACAGTTGACCTATCCGGGGTTGATCACCGCCGCGCGCATGCTGGGCATTCGCCTGATCGGCCTGGAAATGGATGAAGAAGGGCTGCTGCCGGGGGCGCTGGATGAAGTCTGCCGCAATCACCGGGTGTCGGCGTTGTACTGCACGCCGACCATCCAGAATCCTACGACGGCGGTGCTGTCGGTCGCGCGCCGTGAGGCATTGGTGAAGGTCTGTCGGGAACACAACCTGCTGATTCTTGAGGACGAGGCCCACGGTGTGCTGGTGGAAGACCGTCCGCCGCCCCTGAGTCATTTTGCTCCGGAGCGTACGATTCTGATCAGCAGCCTGAGCAAGGCGGTATCGGCAGGCTTGCGCGTTGGGTACGTGCATGCACCGCCGGCGCTGGTCAGCCGGATTTCTGCGGCCCTGCGTTCCACCTGCTGGATGGCCACGCCGGTCACCCTGGAACTGGCGACCCAGTGGATCGAAAACGGCACGGCGGAACACCTGTTGCACCAGCAGATCCAGGAAATCAGCCGCCGCAAGGCACTGGTGGAAGGTTTGTTGATCGGGCTGGAGTACCGCACTCACCTGAACAGCCCGCACTTCTGGATCGAAGTCCCGGAGCCATGGCGCGCGTCGGAAATCGAAGCGGAGTTAAAGCAGAACAATTACCTGATTGCGACAGCCGAAGCGTTCGCGGTGGGGCAGACGGCGGTGCCGCAATTCATTCGGGCGAGCATCTGCAATACGTCGGGGGATGATCAGTTGCTGCTGGATGGGTTCGATGCGCTGGCGACGGCGCTGGGGCAGGGTGGGGGGCGGTTTCATCTGTGAACCAACAGCTTGTTGTGAACATGGCCCCTGTGGCGAGGGAGCTTGCTCCCGCTGGGCTGCGAAGCAGCCCCAAAGCCATTCACTAAATACCAGTCGTCTGGTTTGCGACTGCTGCGCAGTCGAGCGGGAGCAAGCTGCCTCGCCACACAAGCACGTTGGCCAGAGCGCGGAGTTACTTGAACCGCCGCTCCACCCCTTTCTCCACCAGAATCTTCGCCGAAATCTCTTCCACCGAAAAATGCGTGGAATTGATGTGCGCAATATTTTCCCGGCGGAACAGATTTTCCACCTCCCGCACTTCAAATTCGCACTGCGCATAGCTGGAGTAACGGCTATTGGGCTTGCGCTCGTTGCGAATCGCCGTCAGGCGGTCCGGGTCGATGGTCAGCCCGAACAGCTTGTGCTGGTGCGCGCGCAGGGCGCTCGGCAGCGTCAGGTGCTCCATGTCGTCTTCGGTCAGCGGGTAGTTGGCCGCGCGAATCCCGAACTGCATGGCCATATAAAGGCAGGTCGGCGTCTTGCCGCAGCGGGACACGCCCACCAGGATCAAATCAGCCTTGTCGTAGTAGTGGGTGCGGGCGCCGTCGTCGTTGTCGAGGGCGAAGTTCACCGCCTCGATCCGCTCCATATAGTTGGAGTTATGGCCAATGGAGTGAGATTTTCCGACAGAGTATGACGAATGTTCACTTAACTCTTGTTCCAGCGGCGCCAGGAAGGTAGAGAAGATGTCGATCATGAAACCATTGGAGGTGGCGAGGATCTCACGAATGTCCTGATTGACGATGGTGTCGAAAATGATCGGACGAAATCCGTCTTTTTCGGCCGCCAGATTGATTTGTTGTACCATGGCTCGCGCTTTATCCACGCTATCGATATAGGGTCGCGTGAATTTGCTGAAGGTAATGTTTTCGAACTGCGCCAGCAGGCTTTGACCCAGGGTTTCGGCTGTAATGCCGGTGCCGTCGGAGATAAAGAAAGCAGATCGTTTCATTTGAGCCTTGGGCCTTAAGCTGATGACGAATCTTGGATATGATAGGCGCGATTTTGCCGTCCCGCAGTGGGCCGCATTCTCACTTATTTTCCAGGTCCAGGCCACAAACGCCGGTAACCGCTCCTACTGAGCCGCCGGCGTCCTGAGCTTTTCCAACACAGAAAGTGGAGAGATCACCTTGGTAGAGTACGTAGTTTCCCTCGATAAGCTCGGCGTCCATGATGTAGAGCACGTAGGGGGCAAGAACGCATCCCTGGGCGAGATGATCAGTAATCTTGCGGGTGCCGGTGTATCGGTGCCAGGTGGTTTTGCCACCACTGCCCAGGCTTACCGTGATTTCCTCGAGTTGAGCGGCCTCAACGATCAGATCCATGCCGCCCTCGATGCGCTGGACGTCGATGACGTCAACGCCCTGGCCAAGACTGGCGCCCAGATCCGTCAATGGATCATGGAAGCCGAATTCCCCGAGAAGCTCAACGCCGAGATCCGCACCGCGTTTGCCACGCTGTCGGCCGGTAACCCCGACATGGCTGTCGCCGTGCGCTCCTCGGCCACCGCCGAAGACCTGCCGGACGCCTCCTTTGCCGGCCAGCAAGAAACCTTCCTGAACATCCGCGGCGTGGAAAACGTGATCCGCGCAGCCAAGGAAGTGTTTGCCTCCCTCTTTAACGACCGTGCTATTTCCTACCGCGTACACCAGGGTTTCGACCACAAGCTGGTGGCCCTGTCTGCCGGTGTGCAGCGCATGGTGCGTTCGGAAACCGGCACCGCCGGCGTGATGTTCACCCTGGACACCGAATCGGGCTTCCGCGACGTGGTGTTCATCACCGGCGCCTACGGCCTCGGCGAAACCGTCGTACAAGGCGCGGTGAACCCGGACGAATTCTACGTCCACAAACACACCCTTGAAGCCGGCCGCCCGGCCATCCTGCGCCGCAACCTGGGCAGCAAGGCGATCAAGATGATCTACGGCGACGAGGCCAAGGCCGGTCGCTCGGTGAAAACCGTTGATGTCGACAAGGCCGAACGCGCGCGTTTCTGCCTGACCGACGCCGAAGTCAGCGAACTGGCCAAACAAGCGATGATCATCGAGAAGCACTACAAGTGCCCGATGGACATCGAATGGGCCAAGGACGGCGACGACGGCAAGCTTTACATCGTCCAGGCCCGCCCTGAGACCGTGAAGAGCCGCACCTCGGCCAACGTCATGGAACGCTACCTGTTGAAAGAAACCGGCACCGTGCTGGTGGAGGGCCGTGCCATCGGCCAGCGCATCGGCGCCGGCAAGGTGCGGATCATCAAGGACGTGTCCGAGATGGACAAGGTCCAGCCAGGCGACGTGCTGGTCTCCGACATGACCGACCCGGACTGGGAACCGGTGATGAAGCGCGCCAGCGCCATCGTCACCAACCGTGGCGGGCGTACCTGCCACGCGGCGATCATCGCCCGCGAGCTGGGGATTCCGGCAGTGGTCGGTTGCGGTAACGCCACCCAACTGTTGAAAGACGGCCAGGGCGTGACCGTGTCCTGCGCTGAAGGCGACACCGGCTTCATCTTCGAAGGTGAGCTGGGCTTCGATATCAAGCAAAACTCCATCGACGCCATGCCCGACCTGCCGTTCAAGATCATGATGAACGTCGGCAACCCGGACCGCGCCTTCGATTTCGCGCAATTGCCGAACGCCGGTGTGGGCCTGGCCCGCCTGGAGTTCATCATCAACCGCATGATCGGTGTGCACCCCAAGGCCCTGCTGAACTACGACGGCCTGCCGCCGGACATCAAGGAAAGCGTCGACAAGCGCATCGCCGGCTACAACGACCCGGTGGGCTTTTACGTCGAGAAGCTGGTGGAAGGCATCAGCACCCTGGCAGCGGCGTTCTACCCGAAAAAGGTCATCGTGCGCCTGTCGGACTTCAAGTCCAACGAGTACGCCAACCTGATCGGCGGCAAGCTTTACGAGCCGGAAGAAGAAAACCCGATGCTGGGCTTCCGTGGCGCCTCGCGCTACATCAGCGAAGCCTTCCGCGACTGCTTCGAGCTGGAATGCCGTGCCCTCAAGCGCGTGCGCAACGAGATGGGCCTGACCAACGTCGAAATCATGGTGCCGTTCGTGCGCACCCTGGGTGAAGCGAGCCAGGTGGTGGACCTGCTGGCTGAAAACGGCCTGTCCCGTGGCGAGAACGGCCTGCGCGTCATCATGATGTGCGAGCTGCCATCCAATGCCATCCTGGCTGAAGAATTCCTGGAGTTCTTCGACGGCTTCTCCATCGGTTCCAACGACCTGACTCAGCTGACCCTGGGCCTGGACCGCGACTCCGGGATCATCGCCCACCTGTTCGACGAGCGTAACCCTGCGGTCAAGAAGCTGCTGGCCAACGCCATCCAGGCGTGCAACAAGGCCGGCAAGTACATCGGGATCTGCGGCCAAGGCCCTTCCGATCACCCGGACCTGGCCAAGTGGCTGATGGAGCAGGGCATCGAAAGCGTCTCGCTGAACCCCGATTCCGTACTGGAAACCTGGTTCTTCCTGGCTGAAGGTCAAGCCCAGGCGTAACACGCAACACCCAAAAGTGCCGGTCAACCTTGCGGTTGGCCGGCATTTCTCATTCTGTACAGGGCGGAACTCCTTCCGGACGCCGCCCTTTTTTGTGCAAGAGCATTATGCAAAGCAGCAGCAACCTGTTTCCCGTCGCCTTGATCAGCGCTGAGCGTCGTGGCGACCTGAGTGAAGATGTGTATCGGCTGAAACCCGGCAACAGCCCTGACGGTACCGTCGAGCTGGCCGTGACCCGCCTGGGCCTGGCTGACGTCCCGGAAAACCGGGGCGTGCCGGTGGTTTTGTTGCATGGCAGTTTTTCCAACCGCCGCTTCTGGTACTCGCCCAAGGGGATCGGCCTGGGCGCCTACCTGGCGCGCGAAGGGTTTGACGTCTGGATCCCGGAAATGCGCGGTCACGGGCTGTCCCGGCGCAATCAGGACTACGCCAGGAATCGTGTCGCCGACTATGCTCGCTACGACTTGCCGGCCATTGCCGCCTTCGTGCGTGAGCAAAGCGGGCAGATTCCCCACTGGATCGGGCATTCCCTGGGTGGCACAACCCTGGCTGCGGCCCTGGGTGGGCAGCACCTTGGCGCGCCGGCAGTGGCCTCGGTGGCGCTGTTTGGCTGCCAGGTCAGTCGCACGCATTGGCCGTTGAAGTTGCCACCGGTGGAGTGGACCGGTCGCCTGCTCTTGAAACGTTTCGGCCAATTGTCCGGCGCTCGGTGGAAACGCGGCCCGGAGGACGAGCCGGCGGGCGTATTGATTGAAGCCATGCGCTGGAATGGGCTGTTCGGCCGCTTTGGCGAAGGTAAGCAGGATTGGTGGAAAGGCCTGGCCGAGGTTGACGTGCCGCTGTTGGCGGTGAGCGCCGCCGGCGATCACCAGGACCCGGACTGGGCCTGTCGCAAGCTCTTTGAGCAGGTCGGCTCCGAGCATCGCCAATACCTGTGCCTGGGGCGCCAGCAAGGGTTCAGCGGGAATTTCGGGCATGTCGAGATGCTCGTCAGCAAGGCCGCCCAGGCTGAAGTGTGGCCGCTGGTGACGCGCTGGTTGAAAAATCCGCTTACACCTTTGCTGGGGGCGCAGGCGCAGGAACTGGCAGCGGTTTGAGCGCAAGGCTCTATCAGGGGCGTTTCGCTTGTTTGCCGTAGAGGCTAAGATATGACGCGTTGGGTGGTTCTGGTCATATTCAGTCGCGCAGTGGGTCTTGCGTTGCTATCCGATGGGCCTGACTATTCGGCCCGGATTAAAGAACCTTCATGGCAAAGCGTTTCCAGATGTAAGTAAACAGTGGGATGTTTGACACCTTCTTTCACCTACAGGAGTTTCTCGATGAACCATTACCTTACCCCCGACCTGTGTGACGCCTATCCGGAGCTGGTGCAGGTGGTTGAGCCGATGTTCAGCAATTTCGGCGGCCGGGACTCCTTTGGTGGCGAGATCGTGACCATCAAGTGCTTTGAAGACAATTCCCTGGTCAAGGAACAAGCCGAGCTCAATGGGGCCGGCAAGGTGCTGGTGGTCGATGGTGGAGGTTCCCTGCGCCGCGCGTTGCTGGGCGACATGATCGCCGAGAAAGCCGCGAAAAACGGCTGGGAAGGGCTGGTGATCTACGGCTGCATCCGCGATGTCGACGTGATCGCCCAGACCGACCTGGGCGTGCAGGCCCTGGCCAGCCACCCGATGAAGACTGACAAGCGCGGTATTGGCGATTTGAACGTGGCGGTGACATTCGCCGGCGTGACCTTCCGCCCGGGTGAGTACGTGTACGCCGACAATAACGGCGTGATCGTCTCCCCCAGCCCGCTGAAGATGCCTGAATAAACAGCAGTAGCCGACAGGGGTGAGGATGTTCGAGGAAGAAAACGCGCAGTGGGGGCTGGTGCATGCCCTGGTGCTGGACGGTAAAGGTGGTGCGCGTTCGATTGCCCGGACAGAGCTTGATGAGCTGCAACTGCAGCCTCAGGAAAGCCTGTGGCTGCATTGGGACCGCAGCCATCCCCAGACCCAGACCTGGTTGCGCAAATCCAGCGGCCTCAGCGAATTCGCCTGTGACCTGCTGCTGGAGGAGAACACTCGCCCACGCCTGTTGCCGCTGCCGGATGCCGAACTGCTGCTGTTTTTGCGCGGGGTCAACCTCAATCCCGGCGCCGAACCGGAAGACATGGTCTCGGTGCGGATCTTTGCCTCGGCAGCGCGGGTGATTTCCCTGCGTTTGCGCCCATTGCGCGCCACCGACGAGTTGCTGGTGCAACTGGCAGACGGCAAAGGGCCGAAGACTTCCTCGGAGCTGGTCCTGTATATGGCGCAGTACCTGACCAACAAGGTTCAGGATCTGGTCAGCGACTTGTCCGAAATCGTCGATATCGAAGAAGAAAAACTGGATGCCGACGAACGGTATACTCCGGAGCACGGCAGCGTTTTGCAGATCCGTCGGCGCGCCGCCGGGCTTAAACGTTTCCTGTCGCCGCAGCGGGATATTTTCGCGCAGTTGACCCGGATCAAATTGCCCTGGTTCTGTGACGACGATGCTGACTACTGGAACGAATTGAACAACAGCCTGACCCGCTACCTGGAAGAGCTTGAGCTGGCCCGGGAGCGCGTGGGGCTTGTGCTGGAGACCGAAGACCGGCGTTTGAGCCTGCGCATGAACCGCACCATGTACCGCTTCGGGATCATCACCGGGATCTTCCTGCCGATGAGTTTCCTGACCGGTTTGCTGGGCATCAATGTAGGCGGAATTCCGTTCTCTTCCAGCCCTTACGGGTTCCTGATTGCCTGCCTGATGATGGTCACGGTGGCGGTCGGGCAATGGTGGTTGTTTCGACGGTTACGTTGGGTTTGAGCTGAATGTGACCTGAACGTGGAAAGAGGTCATGTGACCCGAAGAATTTTACCCTCGTCTTTTAAATCACTTGCGAGAGGTTTTTTATGCACGATCCGTTCGAACAGTCTTTGCGTGACATGCTCAATGCCTCGCCGTCCAACCGGGACGACGATGCTTGCCTGGGTCGCGTCTTGAAAACCGCCAACCGCCAGGTCGGGGCGGGGGATCTGTTCGGTCTGCTTGGCCGCTGGTTGCCGGCGTTGATGATGGCCTTGAACAATGGTTCGGCCCATGTCTCACCGGTTTCCCGTCGTAAACCTCTTGCTCGCACTGCTGATAAGGCTGAATGAATATGGAACTCGATCTCTGGACCCAGAGTCTGGTAACTGCAATGACTGCGTTGTGGACCAAGGTGGCGAATTTCATTCCCAACCTGTTTGGTGCACTGGTGGTGGTACTGCTGGGTTTTGTCGTGGCCAAGCTGCTTGACACCCTGCTTTCCAAGTTGCTGGCTAAGCTGGGTCTTGATCGATTGATGGGTGGCACCGGCCTGACCAAGATTTTGGGGCGTGCCGGGTTGCAAGTGCCGATCTCGACCCTGATCGGCAAGATCGTTTATTGGTTTGTTTTGCTGATTTTTCTGGTTTCTGCGGCTGAATCCCTTGGACTTGAGCGAGTTTCAGCTACGCTCGACATGCTGGCGCTGTATTTGCCGAAAGTATTCGGTGGCGCGCTGGTGTTGCTGGTAGGGGTTTTGCTGGCGCAACTGGCCAATGGCCTGGTGCGTGGCGCGGCTGAAGGCGTGGGTCTGGATTACGCCAGCGGCCTGGGGCGAATTGCCCAGGGTCTGGTGATTATCATCAGTATTTCGGTCGCGATCAGCCAGCTGGAGGTCAAGACTGACCTGCTGAACCATGTGATTGTGATTGTTTTGATTACCGTTGGTCTGGCCGTTGCGCTGGCCATGGGACTGGGAAGCCGGGAAATTGCCGGGCAGATTCTTGCGGGAATCTATGTGCGTGAGCTATATCAGGTTGGGCAACAAGTGCGTGTGGGCGAGGTCGAAGGGCAGATCGAGGAGATCGGCACGGTCAAGACGACAGTGCTGACGGACGATGGCGAACTGGTTTCGCTTTCGAACCGGATCCTGCTGGAACAGCATGTGACTAGCCGCTAACCCGGCGAATCCTGCTAATGTACGCCGCCGCAAACCTGGGTATCCAGGCCATGGCGGACATTGACCTGACTGTCGGCACGACTTGTTTTGAATAAAGCCCAAACGCTGTCCACGCGCTATGACCCCCGTGAGCTCTCTGATGAGGAGTTGGTCGCGCGCGCGCACACGGAGCTGTTTCACGTAACACGCGCGTACGAAGAATTGATGCGCAGGTATCAACGCACTCTGTTCAACGTTTGTTCAAGGTATTTAGGGAACGATAGAGATGCGGATGATGTCTGTCAGGAAGTGATGCTCAAGGTGCTATACGGCCTGAAGAACTTCGAGGGAAAATCGAAGTTCAAGACATGGCTCTATAGCATCACGTACAACGAGTGCATCACGCAGTATCGGAAGGAACGGCGAAAGCGTCGCTTGATGGATGCTTTGAGTCTGGACCCCCTTGAGGAAGCGTCTGAGGAAAAGGCGCCTACCCCGGAAGAAAAGGGCGGACTCGATCGCTGGTTGGTGCATGTGAATCCGATTGATCGGGAAATTCTGGTGCTACGATTTGTCGCAGAGCTGGAGTTTCAGGAGATCGCTGACATCATGCATATGGGTTTGAGTGCTACAAAAATGCGTTACAAACGCGCTCTTGATAAATTACGTGAGAAATTTGCGGGCAGCACTGAAACTTAGTGCGTGGCAAATATCTCTTACGTGTAGGCAAGTTCTGTTAGACTTGTCGCCGAGTTGTCCCCCGGTATGTGGGACTGCTTTACAATCACCAGATGGGGATTTAACGGATGAAACTGAAAAACACCTTGGGCTTGGCCATTGGTACTCTTATTGCTGCCACTTCTGTCGGCGCTCTGGCACAAGGCCAAGGCGCAGTTGAAGGCCAGCTGTTTTACAAAAAGCAGTTCAACGATAGCGTCAAACATATCGAAGACGGCTTCAATCCTGGCGCCAGCATCGGTTACTTCCTGACCGACGACGTGTCGATCAACCTGAACTACGACACTACCAACCACACCCGTTCGAACGACGGTACTGGCAACCAGAAGATCAAAGGTGATACCGGCAGCGTTACTGCCCAGTACCACTTCGGTCAAGCTGGCGTCGACTCCCTGCGTCCATACGTAGAGGGCGGTTTCGGCCACCAGAGCCGTACCAACGTTGAAGCTGATGGTCACAAAGGTCGCGATCAATCGACCCTGGCTATCGCTGGCGCTGGTGTGAAGTACTACTTCACCGACAACCTGTTCGCACGTGCTGGTGTTGAAGCTGACTACGCTATCGACAACGGCAAGTGGGACTATTCCGCACTGGTTGGCCTGGGCGTAAACTTCGGCGGCAACGCTGGCAAAACTGCTCCAGCTCCTACCCCAGCACCAGCTCCAGAGCCAACCCCAGAGCCAGAAGCTCCGGTTGCTCAGGTTGTTCGTGTTGAGCTGGACGTGAAGTTCGACTTCGACAAGTCGGTTGTTAAGCCTAACAGCTACGGCGACGTGAAAAACCTCGCTGACTTCATGAAACAGTACCCACAAACCACCACCGTTGTTGAAGGTCACACTGACTCCGTCGGTCCTGACGCTTACAACCAGAAGCTGTCCCAGCGTCGTGCTGACGCTGTTAAGCAAGTCCTGGTCAAAGACGGTATCGCTCCTAACCGTGTAAGCTCGGTTGGTTATGGCAAATCCCGCCCAGTTGCTGACAACGCAACTGAAGCTGGCCGTGCTATCAACCGTCGCGTAGAAGCCTCGGTAGAAGCACAAGCAGCTCAGTAATTACTGAGTTGTAGAAAAAAGCCCGGCTTAGGCCGGGCTTTTTTTCGCCTGTAATTTGCCTCAGGCCGTGGCGCTGGCCAGGGCCGCAAGCGCCTGCGTCGCTTGCGCAACCCGGCCAATCACCAGGATAGCCGGGCTCTTGAGCGCGAATTCGTGCGCATCATCCTGCATCCGGGCGAGGCTGCTGCGGCATTCGCGCTGTTGTGGCAGTGAAGCGTTTTCAATCATCGCCACCGGCATGTCATCGCTCATGCCACCTTCCAGCAATTGCCGGCGGATTTCCCCCAGTTTCGCCACCCCCATATAGATCACCAGCGTCGTGCCGCCCTCGGCCAGGGCCCGCCAATTGAGGCTGCTGTCGTCCTGGGTATGGGCCGTGACCAACGTGACGCCACGGCTGACACCGCGCAACGTTAGCGAGATATCGCAGTTCGTTGCCCCGGCCAGCCCTGCCGTAATGCCGTTGACCAACTCCACTTCCACCCCTTGCTGCCTGAGCCACGCCGCCTCTTCGCCGCCGCGACCAAAAATGCACGGGTCTCCGCCCTTGAGCCGCACCACGCATTTACCCTGCCGGGCATAACGCAACATCAGGCGATGGATAAACGCCTGTGGGGTGGAACGGCAGCCACCGCGTTTGCCCACGGTGATCAGCCGTGCAGCGGGGCAATGCTCCAGCAGCGCCGGGTTGACCAGATCATCGATCAGCACCACATCGGCTTCCCGCAGGGCTCTCACCGCCTTGAGTGTCAGCAGTTCCGGATCGCCGGGGCCTGCGCCCACCAGCCAGACTTTTGCGCTCATATGCTTGCCTCACACTCTGATCGCGATTGGCTGCTTGCCACTCGCCAATAACCGTTTGATTTCCGGCACACAGGAGCCGCATTGCGTGCCGCAACCCAGTTCCTGCTTCAGCCCGTTCAGGTCCAGGCCCCGGGCAATGCCGGCGCAGACCGCGCTTTCGCTGACGTTCTTGCAGTTGCACAGCGTCTTGTTGCTGCTTGAGCCGCCCCCCGGTGGCGCACTCAATGGCGCCAACAACCAGCGGCGTAACTGCTCATCGGTGCGACCTTCCAGCCACAGGCTTTGCAGCCAGTGGCGAGCCAGGGTTTCGCCAGCCAGGCGGATCGCGGTGATACGGCCTTTTTCAATCTTTACCCGCTTGCCAATGGAGCGCCGCGGGTCGTCGTACGCCATCACGGGGCCGTCGTTGAGGCCCAGCAGTTGGTCGATCTGCTTGAGCAGTTCAAGGGCGGGCGCCTCGTGATGCGCCGCACGAATCAGCAGGGCAGGCCGCTCGCGTCCGGTCAGGCTCAGGCTGACGTAGGCAAAGCCGTCACACAGCGGTCGCAACGCTTCGAAGTGTTGCTGCACATCGCCTTCAATCAGCGCAAACAAGTGCCAGGGCAGCCGCACCGCCTCCAGGCGCACGCCGCTGTGCTTGAGTTCCGGCTGTTTGGACAGCGGGTCGAATGCCGGCTGGGTCAGCGCATTTACGCCGCCTTTAAGAAAACGGTCGCCCCAGTGCATCGGCAGGAAAGCCTGGCCGGGACGCACGCTGTCATCGCTGCCGACGGCCACAATCACGCTGCCGCGCCGGCTTTTCAGGCTGACCAGATCCCCTTCCTTCAAGCGATGGCGACGCAGTTCGTCCGGGTGCAGGCTGAGCACTGCTTCACTGACATGGCCGAACAGATGCGCAGCGGTGCCGGTGCGGCTCATGCCATGCCATTGGTCCCGCAGGCGGCCGGTGATCAGGGTGAGTGGGAAGCGCGCGTCACGCTGCTCCTTGGCGGCGCGATAAGGGTCGGCGACAAAGTGCGCGCGGCCAGTCTCCGTAGGGAAAAATCCGTCGGTGTACAGCCTTGGTGTTCCGCCCACCGCATCGGCCGGGAATGGCCATTGCTGCGGGCCTATCCGGTCCAGCAGCGCGTGGCTGATACCCGACAGGTCCAGGTCCCGGCCACGGGTCAGCAGCTTGTATTCATCAAAGATCTGTGCCGGTTGCTCAAAGGCAAAAAGCCCCGGTTTTCCGGGACAAAGACGCTGCTCCAGGCGTTGGGCAAAATCCACGGTGATTGCCCAGTCCGGCCGCGCTTCCCCGGGTGGGGCGATGGCTCGGCGAACGTGGGAAATGCGCCGCTCAGAGTTGGTCACTGTGCCTTCCTTCTCGCCCCAGCTCGCGGCTGGCAGCAACAGGTCGGCGTAACGCGCCGTTTCGGTTGTACGAAAGGCTTCCTGTAGCACCACGAACGGACACGCTTCCAGGGCCTGGCGCACGGTGTTCTGATCGGGCAGGGATTGGGCGGGGTTGGTGCACGCGATCCACAAGGCCTTGATCTTGCCGGCCTGCATCTGTTCAAACAATTCGATGGCGGTCAGCCCGGTGCTGGCCGGCAGTTGGTCGACCCCCCAATACGCGGCTACTTCTGCCCGATGTTCGGGGTTGGCAGCCTCACGATGGCCAGGCAGTAAATTCGACAAACTGCCGGTTTCCCGCCCACCCATGGCATTCGGCTGACCCGTCAGGGAGAAAGGTCCGCAGCCAGGGCGGCCGATGGTGCCGGTCGCCAAATGCAGGTTAATCAAGGCGCTGTTCTTCGCGCTGCCGGCGGTGGACTGATTGAGCCCCATGCACCACAACGACAGAAAACTCGCCGAGGTGCCGACCCATTCCGCACACAGGCGCAGTTGCTCGACACTGATCCCGCACAACTGCGTGACCATTTGCGGTGTGTAGTCGTGAACCAGGCGTTTGAGTTCGACCAGGCCGTCGGTATGGGCCTGGATAAAGTCGCGGTCGATCCAGTCTTCCCACAACAGCAAGTGCAGGATCCCATGGAACAATGCGACATCCGTACCCGGCAAAATCGCCAGATGCAGGTCCGCCAAGTCGCAGGTGTCGGTGCGCCGGGGATCAATTACCAGCATTTTCATCTGTGGCCGGCGGGCCTTGGCTTCCTCCAGGCGTCGGAACAACACCGGATGCGCGTAGGCCATGTTACTGCCGACGATCATCACGCAGTCGCTCGACTCCAGGTCCTCGTAGCTGCACGGTGGCGCGTCGGCCCCCAGGCTGCGCTTGTAGCCGACCACCGCCGAAGACATGCACAGCCGCGAGTTGCTGTCGATGTTGTTGGTGCCCACCAGCGCCCGCGCCAGTTTGTTGAAGCTGTAGTAATCCTCGGTCAGCAACTGCCCGGAAATATAGAACGCGACGCTGTCCGGCCCGTGTTCAGCGATGGTTTCGACAAACACGTTCGCCGCGTGCTCCAGGGCGGTATCCCAGTCGGTGCGGCTGCGGGCCAGGCCTTTGCCCAGCCGCAGTTCCGGGTACAACGCGCGGGCCGCGAGGTCTCCGGTGAGGTGCAGGCTGGAGCCCTTGCTGCACAATTTTCCGAAGTTGGCCGGATGACTCGGATCGCCACTGACGCCGAGGATCTGCGAGCCATCATGCTCGATCAGTACGCCGCAACCGACCCCGCAGTAGCAGCAGGTGGACGCGGTGGTCTGGCGGTTCATCAACCGGCGTCCCGCAGCGCCAACATCACCCGGCCGTTTTCCACACGGGCCGGGTGGTGATGGGCGCAGCCGACGTCCGGTGCCTGGGCCTCCCCGGACTCCAGGTCGATCTGCCAGTTGTGCAGCGGGCAGGCCACGCGCTTGCCGTAGATCAAGCCTTGGGACAGCGGGCCACCCTTGTGCGGGCAGCGGTCGTCGAGGGCGAAAACCTCGTCGTCACTGGTACGAAAAATCGCGATGTCGCCTTTTGGCCCGCTGATGATGCGCGAGCCCAGGGCGTTGATTTCTTCGAGGGCGCAGATATCCAGCCAGTTCATGCCGGCACCTCCAGCAGTTTGACGGGGATGGTGTCGAATTCCTTTTTCAGCAGCGGCTGTTCCAGGCGTTCTTTCCACGGGTCCTGCTCGAACGACAGGGAAAATTGCAGGCGTTCATTCAGCGCCTGGCGCCGCGCGGGGTCTTCCAGTACAGCCTTCTTGATGTGCTCCATGCCGACCCGTTGCAGGTAGTGCACGGTGCGCTCCAGGTAGAAGGCTTCTTCCCGGTAGAGCTGTAGGAAAGCGCCGTTGTATTCGCGCACTTCTTCGGCGGTTTTCAGCTTGACGAAGAACTCGGCGACCTCGGTCTTGATCCCGCCGTTACCGCCGATGTACATCTCCCAGCCGGAATCGACGCCGATGATTCCCACGTCCTTGATCCCCGCTTCCGAGCAGTTGCGCGGGCAGCCGGACACTGCCAGCTTGACCTTGTGGGGCGACCACATATTGAACAGGTCATGTTCCAGCTCAATCCCCAGTTGCGTCGAGTTCTGCGTACCAAAGCGGCAGAACTCGCTGCCGACGCAGGTCTTCACGGTGCGGATGGATTTGCCGTAGGCGTGGCCGGATGGCATATCGAGGTCTTTCCATACGCCGGGCAAGTCCTGCTTCTTGATGCCGAGCAAATCGATGCGCTGCCCGCCGGTGACCTTGACCATCGGCACGTTGTACTTGTCGGCCACATCAGCGATGCGCCGCAGTTCCGACGGATTGGTCACACCACCCCACATCCTTGGGACTACCGAGTAGGTGCCGTCTTTCTGAATATTGGCGTGGGCGCGTTCGTTGATCAGGCGCGATTGCGGATCGTCTTTTGCCTCGCCGGGCCAAGTGGAGATCAGGTAGTAGTTGAGTGCCGGGCGGCAGGTGGCACAGCCGTTCGGGGTGCGCCAGTTCAAGTAGCTCATGGTGCCGGCGATGGTCAGCAGGTGCTGGTCGCGGATGGCCTGGCGGATTTGCCCGTGGTTGAGGTCGCTGCAGCCGCAGATGGCTTTTTCGCTTTTCGGTTTGACGTCCGCCGCGCCGCCCACGGTGTTGATCAGGATCTGTTCCACCAGCCCGGCGCAGGAACCGCAGGAACTGGCAGCCTTGGTGTGCTTCTTCACGTCGTCGACGCTGAACAGACCGTGTTCCTGAATCGCCTTGACGATGGTGCCCTTGCACACGCCGTTGCAGCCGCAGACTTCGGCGGTGTCGGCCATGCTCATGGCTTTGTCCTGGCCTTGGTGGCCTACATCGCCCAAAGCATTTTCACCGAACATCAGGTGATCGCGGATCTCGCCAATGGCATGGTTCTCACGGATCTGCCGGAAATACCA
Organism: Pseudomonas sp. Colony2; assembly: GCF_019382755.1. NCBI lineage: Bacteria > Pseudomonadati > Pseudomonadota > Gammaproteobacteria > Pseudomonadales > Pseudomonadaceae > Pseudomonas > Pseudomonas sp. Colony2. Next base: position 1,774,744 of record NZ_CP080030.1, read on the forward strand.
GCCGCCGTCAGCCGTATCGCCGTACAGGCAGGCGCCGACGAGGATGTCGTCCTTGATCACCAGCTTCTTGTACACACCGCCAATCGGGTCGGAAAGCGTGATGGTCTCCGTGCCTTCGCCGCCCATGAAGTCCCCGGCGGAGAACAGGTCGATGCCGGTAACTTTCAATTTGGTCGAAGTCACCGAGCCTTGATAGCGCGCGAAACCCAGTTGGGCGAGGTGGTTGGCGCAGACCTTGGCCTGCTCGAACAGCGGTGCCACCAGGCCGTAGGCAATCCCGCGATGGCTGGCGCATTCGCCGATGGCATAGATGCGCGGGTCGTAGGTTTGCAGGGTGTCGTTGACCAGAATCCCACGGTTGCACGGGATGCCGGATTTTTCCGCGAGTTCGGTGTTGGGGCGGATGCCCGCAGCCATCACCACCAGGTCGGCGGGGATCACATCGCCATTCTTGAATTGCACCGAGCCGACGCGGCCGTTGCCAGCGTCATGCAGCGCCTCGGTCTGCTCCTTCAAGCGAAACACCAGGCCACGGCTTTCCAGTTCGGTTTGCAGCAACTGGCCGCTGGTCTTGTCCAATTGCCGTTCCAGCAGCCACTCGCCGATATGCACCACGGTCACGTGCATGCCACGCAGCATCAGGCCGTTGGCGGCCTCCAGGCCCAGCAGGCCGCCGCCGATGACGACCGCGTGCTTGTGGGTCTTGGCGGTGTCGATCATGGCCTGGGTGTCGGCGATGTCGCGGTAGCCGATCACACCCTGCAACGTATTGCCCGGGATCGGCAGGATAAACGGCGTGGAGCCGGTGGCGATCAGCAGGCGATCGTACTCGGCCTCGCTGCCGTCTTCGGCGATGACTTTGCGTTTGACCCGGTCGATCTGCACCACTTTGCGGTTAAGCAACAGCTTGATGTTGTTATCGAGGTACCAACTCAGGTCATTGAGCACGATCTCTTCGAAGGTCTGCTCACCGGCCAGCACCGGCGACAGCAAAATGCGGTTGTAATTGGTGTGGGGCTCGGCGCCGAAAACGGTGATGTCGTACAGGTCGGTGCTCAGCTTGAGCAATTCTTCAAGGGTGCGAACCCCGGCCATGCCGTTGCCGATCATCACCAGTTTGAGTTTCTTCATGTCGTTCTCCGCAGTGGCTCGACAAATCGTGCGCAACAAAAAAAGGCGTCCCCGCTACGTAAGTAGCGAGGACGCCTTTGTCCTGGTCCCGTTCTCTCGGGAAGCCCGACCTTCGACGTTGAAGGTGCGGCTATATGTGTGTTGATGGGAAAGCTAATGCAGCGGTTGTGCCAAGTAGGATTTTGGCTGGTTTTGCTAAGTGAGGCGGTGATGTATCAAGAAATTTCGCCTCTTAGTGGTGCAACAGCCAGTACAACAGCACCAGATTGATCAGCAGCGACAGCACGGCCAACGTTTGCCAGACCTTCAGCGGTTCGCGCTCCAGCAGCGGTTTTGGTCGCGTGCTCAACTCGCGGCGATCCGCCTGCTCCAGTACCAGCAACCATTCCTCGGCAGTTTCATAACGTTGCTCGGGTTGCGCGGCGACTGCGCGCTCCAGGCTCTGTTGCAGCCAGTCGGGCAGGTCGGGGCGGTAGCGGCTGGCGCCGACAAGCGTAGTGAACCTAGGACGCTGGAAAGCTTCGATTTCGCCGTAGGGGTAATGCCCGGTGAGCAGGTAATACAAGGTCACACCGACGCTATACAAGTCCTGTTGCGGGGTAGGGCGTTCGCCGTTGAAGGCTTCCGGGGCGATAAAGCTTGGCGTGCCAGGCAACAGGTGCGCGCGATCCTCCGAAAGCCCGGGGCAGTAGGCCAGGCCGAAGTCCAGCACACGCAAGTCGCCATCCTCTCCCAGCAGCAGGTTTTCCGGCTTGATGTCGCGGTGCAGGATCTGCCGGCGGTGCAGCAGCCCGACGGCACGCAACAGGCGCTCGGCCAGGGTTTGCCACTGCGCCAGGGGCAATGGGCCCTGGTGCTTGAACAGTTCGGCCAGGGTTTGGCCGGAGTATTCACGCATCACGTAGTACAAATGCTGACGGCCACTGGCTGGATGGACTTCAGGAAACGCGCGGCCGGCGACCCGGCGCAGGAACCATTCCTCTGACAGCAATGCCTGGGCGGCGAACACGTCATCGTCGTGGCTGAGCGGCAAGGTCTTCAGCAGCCACGCCTGTTGATGGGCATCGCGCACCCGATAGAGCAAGGATTGGCGGCTTTGCCCCAACAGCGACTCTACGTGCCAGCCTTCGAAGCGCTGGCCGGGTTTCAGGGGGGGCGGCAGGGGCCATTGCTGCAACTGCACCAGCGCATCGCCGAGGGTGGCGGCGCCAAGCTGGTCGACGCGGACCAGCAGGGCGCTGGCGTTGTCCTGGCTACCGGCCAGGTGCGCGGCGCTGACCAGGGTGTTTACCGCGAGGTCCAGGTCCGACTGTTCCCGCAGGATTGCGCTGATGTTGTTGTCATCCAGGGTCGCCCACACGCCGTCGCTGAGCAGCAGGAAACACTCGCCTGCCCGCAACTCGCCGTCGAGGAAATCCAGCACCAGATGCTGATCCAGGCCCATGGCGCGCTTGAGCACATGCTGCATGCCCGGTTGCTCCCACACATGCTCCTGGCTCAGGCGCTGCAACTGGCCATCGAGCCAGCGGTACACCCGGCAATCACCCACATGGGCCAGGGTGAAACGCTGGCCGCGAAACACCAGGGCGCTGAGGGTGGTCAGCAACGGCTGGCCGCCGCCATTGGCTTGCAGCCAGCGATTCTGGGCCACCAGCAAGCGTTCCAGGGCCTGGGCCACGCCCCAGGTTTGCGGCGTGGCGTAATAGTCCAGGGCCAGGGCTTGCAAGGTCGAGCGTGCAGCCAGTCCGCCATCGGCGCATTGGCTGACGCCATCGGCGATGGCACACAAGTAGCCTTTGCTGGCGGCCAGCTCCGGGGCGGGAGTGACCAGGCGCAAGGCGTCCTGGTTTTCCTGCCGTGGGCCGGTGGCGCTGGCTTGGGCGAAGCTCAGTTGCAGGCTCATCAGACCCGTGCAGCCGTCACCGCAGCCGAGCCCCAGGTGGTTCTCCAGCGACGCTTGACGCCGTACAGGCCGAACCAGGCCAGCACGCCCAGGCTGGCGAACAGCCACAGCGCCAACTGATAGCTGCCGGTGCTTTGCTTGATCGCGCCCATGCCCGCCGCCAGGGCGAAACCGCCGATGCCGCCGGCCATGCCGATCAGGCCGGTCATCACACCAATCTCGCGGTGAAAGCGTTGGGGCACCAGTTGGAAGACTGCACCGTTACCGGCACCCAAACCGAGCATGGTGCACACAAAAAGCGCCAGTGCTGCGTAGGAGCTTGGCAGGTTGAACCCCACCGCCGCGATGCAGATCGCTGCCACGCCGTACATGCCGAGCAGGGTGCGAATCCCGCCGAAACGGTCGGCCAGGGCGCCGCCCAAAGGCCGCATCAGGCTGCCGCCGAATACGCAGGCGGCGGTGTAGTAGCCGGCGGTGACCGGGCTCAGGCCGTATTGGTCGTTGAAATAGCCGGGCAGGGCGCTGGCCAGGCCGATGAAACCACCGAAGGTCACACTGTAGAAGAACATGAACCACCAACTGTCGCGGTCGCCCAGGGCTTTGAAGTAGTCGGCCATGGACTTGGCCTTGGGTCGTTGCGGGGCGTTGCGGGCGAGCCAGGCGAAGACGATCAGCGTCAGGATCAGCGGGATCAGTGCGAAGCCGAACACATTGCTCCAGCCAAACGCGGCGGCGAGTACCGGTGCCAGCAGGGCCGCGAACACCGTCCCGGAGTTGCCGGCGCCGGCGATGCCCATGGCCTTGCCCTGGTGCTCGGCGGGGTACCACTGGGAGGCCAGGGGCAGGGCGACGGCGAACGAGGCTCCCGCCATGCCGAGGAACATGCCCAGCAGCAGGGCTTGCTCGTAGCTGTGGATTCCGAGTTTCCAGGCGACGAACAAGGCGCCGATGACAATCACCTGGCCGATCAGGCCGGCGGTCTTGGGGGAGAGTTTGTCGGCGAGCATGCCCATCAGGAACCGCAGCACTGCGCCGGCCAGGATGGGGGTGGCGACCACCAGGCCGCGTTGTTGGGTGGTGAGGTGCAGGTCGGCGGCGATTTGTACCGCCAATGGGCCCAACAGGTACCAGACCATGAAGCTCAGGTCGAAATACAGGAACGCGGCGAACAGGGTCGGGGTGTGACCGGATTTCCAGAAGCTTGATTTCATCACGCACCTCAGCGGTAAGGGGTCTTATGAGAAGGCCTGGTGATGGAACGGCTGTGGCCGCCCCATCGGCCCCGGGCTATGGGGCCAAAACGAAAAAACGCCGCCACCGGGTTCGCTGGGGCAAACCGGGTGTGCGACGTCTTTGTCGTGGAGGGGGCAACCGCCGTTGGCTACCTGTGGGGATTCTTTAGCAAGAGGTGGGCCAACAGGGGGTGGGGGCGTTGTGGTGTGGTGTGGTGTGGTGTGGTGTACATATCCGTTGCTGCGGTAACGGCGGCTTAGGGTTCCGCTCTTACAGCGGGTCACTTTTGGCAAACGCCCCAAAAGTAACCAAAAGGTCTTTGCCCCACCACTCGGTGCCTCGCTTAGGCTCGGCATGCCCGCACTCCGGCACGGTTCCGCGGGCCGCCGCGACGGGCCATCCATGGCCCGGCGCGGCTAAATCGGCATCCCTGCCGATTTACCCGCTCCACCGTGCCTACTTGCGGCCATCGTGGTTAACGGGGCCCGCAGATCAAAATCAAAAGCAAGAGCACAGCGGCCTACCGGCCGGCTTGAGTGTTAAAAGCAAAGACCAGAGCGAAAACAGATCTGCTTTTCTGTGGGAGCGGGCTTGCTCGCGAAAAACCTGAGAGCGCCGCGTTTATCCAGAATGCCCGCGTCATCGTTAACGACCTTCGCGAGCAAGCCCGCTCCCACATTTTTGACCGTGCCCGCTTTAGATTTTGATTTGGCTTTTGCTCTTCAACACTCAAGCCGGCCGGGAGGCCGCTGTGCTCTTGCTTTTGATCTTGATCTTGATCTCAGGCGCCCCGTTAAACCACGCTGGCCGAACGCAGGCTTTGGAGCGTGGGTAACCTGGCAGGACGCCAGGTTAGCCGTCCTGGGCCAGGGATGGCCCATGACGGCGGCCCACGGTCCAAAGCCGGAGTGAGGGCACACCGAGCCTAGGCGAGGTGCCGAGTGGTGGGGCAAGAGCGTTTTGCTTACTTTTGCGCTGTTCAAAAGTGAGCCGCCGTAAGGGCGGTACCAATAGCGGCCGTTACCTAAATAACGGATATACACCCCGCCCCCCCCTCTCACCCCAACAACTCACTCATCGCAATAATCTGCTCCGCCACCTGAATCAGCTTCTGCTGCCGACTCATCGCCTGACGCCGCATCAGCGTGTAGGCCTCTTCCTCATTACACCCCTTCATTTTCATCAACAACCCCTTGGCCGTTTCGATCCGCTTGCGTTCGGCCAACTGCTGATCCCGCGCCTGCAACTGCGCGCGTAGCGCCTGGTCACTCTCGAACCGCGCCATCGCCACATCCAGAATCGGCTGCAACCGCTGCGCCTGAATCCCCTCGACAATGTAGGCACTCACCCCGGACTTGATCGCCTGACGCATCACCCCCGGATCATGCTCATCGGTAAACATCACAATCGGCCGTGGCTGGTCGCGACTCACCAGCACCACCTGCTCCATCACATCGCGTCCCGGCGACTCGGTATCGATCAAAATCACGTCCGGGCGCACCGCTTCGACCCGCGCCGGCAAGTCGATCGTCAACCCCGATTCATCGATCACCTCAAACCCGGCCTCGGTCAACGCAGCCTTGAGCCGACCGACCTTGCGCGGTGTGTCATTGATCAACAGGATTCGTAGCATGGGTTCCTCCTGTCAGCGCAAGGCCTGGCGGCTGGCAACATCTGCCATGGCATGCAGGCGAAAGCTGCGGGCATACCCGGCCGGGTCCGAACCGTCCCAGATTTTTCCGTCGATCAACTGGCTGCTGCGCATGGCCTCGCCACCGGCAGGCACGCCCACGGCGCTGGCCGCCTGGCGATAGATGTCCAGTTGTTGCACACGCCGGGCAACGCCGAGGTAGTCCGGGTCCTCCCGCAGCAGGCCCCAGCGGCGGAACTGGGTCATGAACCACATGCCATCAGACAGGTAGGGCAGGTTCACCTCGCCGTCGCCATAAAAACGCAGCGCGTGGGGATCCTGCCAGTGGTTGCCGAGGCCGTCATCGTAGTCGCCGAGCAGGCGCGGTTCGATGCAATCGAGCGGGGCGTCGAGGTACTGCGGGGCGCTCAGCAACTGTGCAGTGGAGCGGCGGTTTTCCGTGCTCTGTTCGATAAAACGGCTGGCCTGCAGGATCGCCATCACCAGTACCCGGGCGGTATTGGGGTATTGCTCGACAAATGCCTGGGTGCAGCCGAGGACTTTTTCCGGATGGTCCGGCCACAGTGCCTGGGTGGTGGCCAGGGTAAAGCCCTGGTTCTGCTTCACCGCACTGGCGCACCAGGGCTCGCCCACACAAAAGCCGTCGATGCGCCCGGCTTGCAGGTGCGCAACCATCTGCGGCGGCGGCACCACCACACTGTCCACATCCTGCAGGGGATGAATGCCCTGGCTGGCCAGCCAGTAATACAACCACATGGCGTGGGTACCTGTGGGAAAGGTCTGGGCGAAGGTGAGTTTTGTTCGGCTTTGGTGCACGTGGCGGTCCAGTGCCTCAGGACTGGTCACCCCCAGCTGTTGCAAGCCACGGGACAGGTTGATGCTCTGGCCGTTCTGGTTCAGGCCCATCAGCACCGCCATATCGGTGGGTGCCACGCCGCCGATGCCCAGGTGCACGGCGTAGATCAGGCCGTACAGGCTGTGGGCGGCGTCCAGTTCGCCGCTGACCAGGTTGTCCCGCAGGCTGGCCCATGATGACTGGCGCCTGAGATTCAAGGTCAGGCCATAGGGCTGGGCGAAGCCCTGGGTGGCGGCGACCACCACCGAGGCGCAATCGCTCAGGGCCATGAAACCCAGGTTGAGGCTGCTCTTTTCCGGGGCATCGCTGCCGTTGACCCAAGCCAGGGGATCACTCATCAATACGTACCTTTCATAAAAAAACGCCGTTCCGTCGGGTACTCAGAAGAAGAGCCCGGGGTAACGACGTCTGTGTCCTTGAGCCCGTTCCGCCGTTGGCGCGAGCTGCGATAGACAAGGCAAAGCAAGGCACATGCCACGATGCGCACAGGATGGGTTGGGCGTCAGCTTTCCATCAGGATTGAAATCGGCCTGCCTCGCAGTATGGCCGCTCTTTCAGCCCGGGCCATGCAGGCATGTTCAGCCACCTTCACCGTTTCTCGACGCTGCTTTTCGGCCTGCTGCTGCTGGGCAGCCCCGGCGCGTTCGGGGGCTCCTACCAGGCCCGTGATGAAAGCCTGCACACTTTTTTTACCGCGTTGTCCCTGCCGCTGGGGCAGCCGATCGTTGTCAGTCAGGCGGCAGCTCGCAAGCGCATCAGCGGGGCGTTCGATTTCGACTCGCCCCAACCGCTGCTGGAGTCGGTCGCCCAGCAGCAAGGCCTGATCTGGTACACCGATGGCCAGGTGCTTTACCTCTATGACGCCGACGAGGCGAAAAGCTCGGTAGTGACCCTGCGGCATATCTCGGTCGACCTCCTGCGTGGGTTCATGCGCCGTTCGGGGCTCGAAGAGGCGCGCTACCCGCTGCGTGCGAGTGGGGCGCGGGTTTTCTACGTGTCCGGGCCGCCGAACTATGTCGACCATGTGCTGCGCCTGGCCCAACTGATGGACCGCCAGCGTGCGGAACTGCGCCTGGGGCCGCAGCGGATCGGGGTGGTGCAGGTGCTCAACACCCACGTTGCAGACCGCGAGTACAACATGGGCGACAGAACCGTCACGGTGCCGGGCATGGCATCCATGATCGAAAAACTGCTGGCCGTCGAGCAGGAGAGTGCGTCCCCGCGGCAACCCGGATTACTGGCCGACAAGAATATCTCGGTGCTGGCGTACCCGGACACCAACAGCCTGCTGATCAAGGGCAAGCCCGCGCAGGTGAGCTTTATCGAAGGTCTGGTGGCAGAACTGGACGTACCGAAGCGCGCGGTGGAGGTTTCGATGTGGCTGGTGGATGTGGACCGCGATGAGCTCAAGAAGATCGGCGCGACCATGCACAAGGGGGCGGACAAGCCTTCAGCTACCCGGGTCATGGCACCCATCGAGGACGAAGCATTCATGCAGCGGATCACCGCCTTGGAGTTGCGCAGGCGAGCGAGGGTCACGACGTTGCCGGTGATTCTCACCCAGGAGAATGTGCCCGCGGTTTTCAACGACAACCAGACGTTCTATCTGCCCCGGCCGGGTGAAGACCACGACGAATGGCAACCGGTGGTCTTTGGTACGCAGGTCAGTGTTCTGCCGCGCTTTGCCGAGGCGAATGAAATCGAGATGCTGCTCACCGTCGAGGATGGCCGCCAGATGGGCAAGGCTGCCAGTCGCGACAAACCCTCGGCGGGGGTGGAGCGGATGGGGATCAACACGGTGGTGCGTGTGGCTCCGGGCAGGCGATTGCTGGTGGGGAATTTTCAGCGCGATACCGGCACAGCCTTGCTCGGACGCTACAACGGGCCCATGGCCAACAGTGTGCGATTGTTTGTGATTCAGGCGACGGCGGTCGCAAGTGTGCTGCATACCGCTGCCGAGCCGGGGCAGGCGCCGCCGTTGACGCGCTCCCAGCATGAGCAGGTGAAGCGGGCATTTACCCGGGTGACCGAAGGATAAGAACGTTGGTGGCGCCCCTGGGCGGGCATCGTCGAAAGGTCCTACGTGCCCAGTCTGAAAAAATCAGTGCCTATGGGGTTTTTTCCTCTCCTATACAGCGAGTGGGCTTTTTATAGTCGCGACCTTCAGGAAACCAGTGTTGGAAGGTGAGTTGGGTGCGGAGGTACGAATGGCCGTGGTGAACGATGGGGTACTGGCTACCCCCATGGTCTTTGAGCGCTGGACGTTGCACGGTGACGGTAGATTGACCAGTGAAGACTCGGATATTCAACTGCCGCCCAAGGAGTGGCAGGTGTTGCGCCTGTTGCTGTCCTCGGCCGGAGTGCTGGTGACCAAGGACCACTTGCTGGAACAGGCATGGCCCCATAACGAGGCCACGGAAGAGTCCCTGACCCGTTGCATCTGTTCGCTGCGCAAATATTTGAAGGGCGGCAAGGGTCTGATCAAGACGGTATACGGCAAAGGGTACCGGGTGACCTGTGCGGTCAGGATGACCAGCCTGACGGTGGGCGCTGTCTGTTCCACCTGCGGTCGGGGGCAGGCATGAGCAGCGCCCGGTGCAAGGGGGCGCTGCTGCTGATGCTCACGCTCGGCTTCGGCAATGAAGCCCGGGCGTATTGCTGGGCCGAGGCTGCCAGCCGATACGGCATGGAGCCGGAATTGTTGCAGGCCATCGCCGCGGTGGAGTCGGGCTACCGCGCCAAGGCCATGAATTACGCCAACAACAACGGCACCCGTGATATCGGGCTGATGCAGATCAACAGCATTCACCTGCCGCGCCTGCTCAAGGAGGGCATTACCGAGCAGCGCTTGCTGGATGAGCCTTGCCTGTCGGTGGAGGTGGGGGCGTCGATCCTTGCCGACTTCGTCAAACAGTTCGGCTACAACTGGACAGCGATCGGTTCCTACAATGTGGGCGGCGGGCCCGGGCCTCAGCGTGAGGCCCTGCGTCTTCGCTATGCGCAAAAAATCTGGGCCCGCTATGAGGAACTGATGACGCACCGTAACTGACGATTGGACGGCACGCCTCGCATGCAGCCCGTCACCCCGGCTATAATCGCCGCCACCTTTCGCCGCCATCCGAGTCAAGCCCGCCCATGTATACCCTGGCCCGCCAGCTGTTGTTCAAACTCTCTCCGGAAACTTCCCACGATCTGTCCCTGGACTTGATCGGTGCCGGTGGCCGCCTGGGGCTCAATGGCCTGGTGTGCAAGGCCCCGGCGAAAATGCCGGTGTCGGTGATGGGGCTCGATTTCCCCAACCCGGTAGGCCTGGCTGCGGGTTTGGACAAAAACGGCGCGGCCATCGACGGTTTTGCGCAGCTGGGTTTTGGCTTTGTCGAAATCGGCACCGTGACCCCACGGCCGCAGCCGGGCAACCCGAAGCCGCGGATCTTCCGCCTGCCGGAAGCCGAGGCGATCATCAATCGCATGGGCTTCAACAACCTGGGTGTGGATAACCTGCTGTCACGGGTTCAGGCGGCGAAGTACACCGGTATCCTCGGGATCAATATCGGCAAAAACTTCGACACGCCGGTGGAGCGTGCGGTGGATGACTATCTGATTTGCCTGGACAAGGTCTACGCCCACGCCAGCTACGTCACGGTCAACGTCAGCTCGCCTAACACCCCGGGCCTGCGCAGCCTGCAGTTTGGCGACTCCCTCAAGCAACTGCTCGAAGCCTTGCGTCAGCGCCAGGAAGATTTGGCTGTGCGCCACGGCAAGCGTGTGCCCCTGGCAATCAAGATTGCCCCGGACATGAACGACGAAGAGACCGTACTGGTGGCCCAGGCCCTGGTGGATTCGGGCATGGATGCGGTGATCGCCACCAACACCACCCTGAGCCGCGTCGGTGTCGAAGGCCTGGCGTATGGTGACGAAGCGGGCGGCTTGTCCGGTGCGCCGGTACGCGACCAGAGCACCCACATCGTCAAGGTGCTGGCGGCCGAGTTGGCAGGGCGCTTGCCGATCATTGCCGTGGGTGGCATCACCGAGGGCAAGCACGCGGCCGAGAAAATCGCCGCCGGCGCGAGCCTGGTGCAGTTGTACTCCGGCTTTATCTACAAGGGCCCGGCGTTGATTCGCCAGGCGGTGGATGCGATTGCGGCATTGCCGCGCGGCTGACAACAGGCAATAAAAAGGGCTCCTTGAAGGAGCCCCTGGGCCGAAGCCCGCCGCCCGGATGGGGCGTGCGTGGTTAAGTGGTTGCGTATTCGTGCTGGTGTCGGAATTAAATGCCCTTGATTAGCCGACGGCGTGAAGTTCGTTGAGTCTGTGGATTCCCGCAGTGCCAGTCATACCGTCCCAGTTGTCGCCGCGTCCTTCTCGCCAGCCGTTGATCCAGGCTTGGCGTACCGACGGTAGAGTAAATGGGCAAAGCTCACGGGATTTGCCATGAACGCCATATTGATATCCGCGTAAAAATGCTCTTTCCAACGGATCACGCTTAAGTCTTCTCATAGGGTGTTTCCCTCACTTGTTGACTGTCTTGATATCCTTCGGCCTCGTCCGAGGCCGGGCAGAGTTTTTCTGCCGTTGGTGCGCTCGCTGCCGGCGTGGCGAGCTATGTGTCGGCGTCGTTACGGCGCCAACCTGTGTTGAGTTCTAACCAATAGGTCACATGGATTCAATGATCGTTTTGTCATAAGCACGTAACGATAATGATGCTATAGCCATAAGCTGGGATGGCTTTTCGCCCCTTTTGTTGGGCAAACCCAGCTATGATGTGCCCTTCAAAGAGGACGGGTTTAATCCTTTAGTGAGAATGTCCGCCTGTTGCAGGCGGTTATTATTCGACGAAGGGTCGGAATGTTTCTTCTTGTTGCTTCAAATACTTGAACTGCCCCGTCGATAAAGGCCCGAAAGGCCGGTAGCCGGGGTGGAACGGCACATTCGTGCCACACGAGCGTTCTTCAAGAAAAGCGCTTGATTGAAAACCGAACGCGCGATGCGTCGCCCGTTCACTTATTGCTGAAAAGCCTGGAATGCCCCATGTCGGACCGTTTTGAACTCTTCCTCACTTGCCCCAAGGGCCTCGAAGGCCTGCTGATCGAGGAAGCCGTGGGGCTTGGCCTTGAGGAAGCCCGCGAGCACACCTCGGCCGTGCGCGGCATGGCCGACATGGAGACCGCCTACCGCCTGTGCCTCTGGTCGCGCCTGGCCAACCGCGTGTTGCTGGTGCTCAAGCGCTTCCCGATGAAGGACGCCGAAGACCTGTACCACGGGGTGCTGGACATCGAGTGGGAAGACCACATGCTCGCCGACGGCACCCTGGCCGTTGAATTCAGCGGCCATGGCTCTGGCATCGACAACACCCACTTCGGCGCGCTGAAGGTCAAGGATGCGATTGTCGACAAGCTGCGCACCCCGACCGGCGAACGTCCATCCATCGACAAGATCAACCCGGACCTGCGCATCCACCTGCGCCTGGACCGTGGCGAAGCGATCCTTTCCCTTGATTTGTCCGGCCACAGCCTGCACCAGCGCGGCTACCGCCTGCAGCAGGGCGCGGCACCGTTGAAAGAGAACCTGGCGGCGGCGATCCTGATTCGCTCCGGCTGGCCGCGCATCGCTGCCGAAGGCGGCGCGCTGACGGACCCGATGTGCGGCGTCGGTACCTTCCTGGTGGAAGGCGCGATGATCGCCGCCGACATGGCGCCCAACCTGAACCGTGAGCTGTGGGGTTTCACCGCCTGGCTTGGCCACGTTCCGGCGCTGTGGAAAAAACTTCACACAGAGGCCAGCGAACGTGCCGCCATCGGCATGGCCAAGCCACCGCTGTGGATTCGTGGTTACGAGGCGGATCCTCGCCTGATCCAGCCCGCCCGTAACAACATCGAACGCGCAGGCCTTAGCCACTGGATCAAGATCTACCAGGGCGAAGTCGGTACCTTCGAGCCGCGTCCGGACCAGAACCAGAAAGGCCTGGTGATCTGCAACCCGCCGTATGGCGAGCGTCTGGGTGATGAAGCCAGCCTGTTGTACCTCTATCAGAACCTCGGCGAGCGTCTGCGCCAGGCGTGCCTGGGCTGGGAAGCGGCGGTGTTCACCGGTGCTCCGGACCTGGGCAAGCGCATGGGCATCCGCAGCCACAAACAGTATTCGTTCTGGAACGGCGCCTTGCCGTGCAAATTGCTGCTGATCAAGGTCACCCCGGACCAGTTCGTCACCGGCGAGCGTCGCACCCCGGAACAACGCCAGGCCGAGCGCGAGCAAGCGGCCTACGACCAGGCGCCGACCGAGCCGCAAGAGCGCCAGTACAACAAGAACGGGAATCCGATCAAACCCGCCCCGGCCCCAGTGGTCGAGCAGGCGCGCTTGAGCGAAGGCGGGCAGATGTTTGCCAACCGCCTGCAAAAGAACCTGAAACTGCTGGGCAAGTGGGCCAAGCGCGAAGGCGTCGATTGCTACCGTGTGTACGATGCCGACATGCCGGAATACTCCATGGCCATCGACCTGTACCACGACTGGGTCCACGTCCAGGAATACGTGGCGCCGAAGTCGATTGACCCGGAAAAAGCTTCGGCACGCATGTTCGATGCCCTGGCGGCCATTCCCCAGGCGCTGGGCATCGACAAGAACCGTGTGGTGGTCAAGCGTCGCGAACGCCAGAGCGGCACCAAGCAGTACGAGCGCCAGAGCGCCCAGGGCAAGTTCACCGAGGTCAGCGAAGGCGGCGTCAAGTTGCTGGTCAACCTGACCGATTACCTGGACACCGGCCTGTTCCTCGACCACCGTCCAATGCGCATGCGCATCCAGAAAGAGGCGGCCGGCAAACGCTTCCTCAACCTGTATTGCTACACCGCCACCGCCAGTGTGCACGCCGCCAAGGGTGGCGCGCGCAGCACCACCAGCGTCGACCTGTCGAAGACCTACCTGGACTGGGCGCGCCGCAACTTCTCCCTCAACGGTTTCTCCGACAAGAACCGCCTGGAGCAGGGCGACGTGATGGCCTGGCTGGAAGCCAGCCGCGATGAGTTCGACATGATCTTCATCGACCCGCCGACCTTCTCCAACTCCAAGCGCATGGAAGGCATCTTCGACGTGCAACGCGACCACGTGCAGTTGCTGGACCTGGCCATGGCGCGCCTGGCACCGGGCGGCGTGTTGTACTTCTCGAACAACTTCCGCAAGTTCCAACTGGAAGACAACCTCGTCGAGCGGTATGCCGTCGAAGAGATCAGCGACAAGACCATCGACCCGGATTTTGCGCGTAACGCCAAGATCCATCGGGCGTGGAAAATCACCGCGCGCTGATCACTGCGTTCTGAAGCCGCAGGCCCGGATCATTCCGGCCTTGCGGCTTTTTTTTGCGCTGGTCAAACGCAAGTCCTGTGGCTATAACTTAGGACCTGGCCAAAGTGACGCACCCGCACGCTGGCGTTCCGAGTCTTGTCTATGCCGCTGCATGCCGTCCGCCCGAAAATCCTAGGCTTTATCAGTGAGCAGGTGTCGGCGTGGCTGGTGGCGGTGGTGGTGTTGCTGGCCGGTATCGCGCTGACGATTGTCGTCGCCTGGGCCGCGTCCGAGCTTTACCAGCAGCAGATGCGCCAGCGCTTTCAACTGCTGGTCAACGAGCGCTACAGCCGTCTCCAGGAGCGTTTCGAGGACCAGGAACAACGCCTGGGCAGCCTGCGGCGGTTCTTCGTCAATTCAAATACAGTCTCGCGCAAAGAGTTCGAAGGGTTCGCGCAGCCCTTGCTGTTGCGTACCCGCGCCTATGCCTGGGCACCCCGGGTTTTGCGTGACCAGCGCGGTGCGTTCGAGCAGGCAATCACGGCGGAGCGCGGTGCGAATTTCTCCATTCGTGAATTGAATGCGGCGGGCGGACTGACCCCGGCGACTGATCGCGATGAGTATGTGCCGGTGCTGTACAGCCAGACCCAGAGCATTCTCGGCTCGCCGCTGGGTTTTGACCTGTTGGCCCAACCACTGCGGCGCTCGACGGTGGAGCGTGCGCAACAGTCAGGGAAGATGGCGGTGTCCCAGCCCATGCAACTGGTGGGTGTGGAGCCGGCCTATGCCATGGGTGTATTGCTGGTGGCACCGGTCAGCCGGGCACCGACGACACAAGTGCCCAACAGTGAACCTTACGGCTACGTCATGGCGGTGATCAGCATGCGCCAGCTGGTGGCCGATGGCTTGCCCAAGGCCGCACGGGACAACCTGGTGATGCAGATTGTCGACACCTCCGATGCAGAGCAACGGGTGTTGTACGAATCCAGCAACCCCGTGGCAGACAGTGACCTGGTGGCAGCACGCCGGCTGACGCTCGGCGACCACGTCTACGCCTTGAGCCTGCGCCCCAGCCAGGTGTTCCAGCAGGGCAATCACTCGTCGCTGGTCAGTATCCTGGTCATGGGCAGCCTGCTGAGTGTGCTGCTCAGTGCGTTGCTCTACGTGGTGGTCAGCCAGCGCCAGCGCGCATTGAAGCTGGTGGAGCAGCGCACCGCCCAATTGCGTCAGCGGGAACAGGAGCTGCGAGGCACCCACGGCCAACTGCGCAGCGTGCTCAATGCGGCCACCCAGGTGGCGATCATCGCGACGGACTTGCGCGGTGTGATCACCACCTTCAACGCCGGCGCCGAGCAGATGCTGGGCTTTGAAGCACAAGAGGTACTGGGCCACCTGACCCTCGAAAGCCTGCACCTGGCCCCCGAGCTGGAAGCCCGTGCCGCGCAATTGAGCGCAATCCTCGGCAAGCGCATCGCGCCAGCCCAGGCGATGCTGGTGGACAGCGCCGATGCAGTGCATGAGGCCCGCGAGTGGACGCTGGTGCGCAAGGACGGCAGCCAACTGACGGTGAACATGCTCGCCACTGTTCTGCTGGACGAGCATGGCCTGTGGGTCGGGCACCTGGCGATCTGCCTGGATGTCACCGAGCAGAAGCGCGCCTATGAGGCACTGGCCGCGCGGGACCGCCTGCTGAAGAAACTCAGCGCCCATGTGCCCGGCGGTATTTTCCAGTTCATCCTGGAACCGAACAATGTCTCGCGTTTCATTTATGCCAGCGATGGCATCCGCGACATCTACGAAATCGAGCCTGGGGTGTTGCAGCAGGATGCGCGAAAGGTCTTCGAGCGGATTCATCCGCTGGATGTCGAGCGGGTACGGGAGTCCATTCGCCTGTCCACCCTGCAACTGAGCCATTGGCGTGAAGAATACCGGGTGCAGTTGCCCCATCGGGGGCTGCGCTGGGTTCGCGGTGAGGCGACGCCGGAAGAGCTGGCCGGTGGCGGTACGTTATGGCATGGCTATGTGTCGGATATTTCCGATCTCAAGCGGGTCGAGGAAGAGCTGCGGGCGCTGTCGATTACCGATTCCCTGACCGGCATTCATAACCGACGCTACTTCCAGGACCGGCTGAAGGCCGAGATGATCCGGGTCAAGCGTGCCTCGGGGGCGTTGTCGGTGATCATGTTCGACATCGATCACTTCAAGCGCATCAACGACCAGCATGGTCACGCGGTGGGTGATGAAGTGCTCAAGGAGTTATGCCGGCGCATCAGCCAGCGGTTACGACGCACGGATGTGTTTTGCCGGCTGGGCGGCGAGGAGTTTGTGGTGCTGTGCGCCAATACCGACGGCAGCCAGGCGTTCAGTGTTGCCCTGGAGTTGTGGCAGGCGTTGCGCGGTGAGCCGATGGAAGGTGTCGGCACGGTGACGGCGAGCTTCGGGGTCGCCAGTTGGCGGGTCGAGGAGGGCGTCGACAGCTTGTTGCTGCGGGCGGATTCGGGTGTCTATGCCGCCAAGCAGGCGGGCAGGGACAGAGTTGAGGCAGAGCGGGTGCTTGCCTGAAGTGCACGGCCATTCAAGCTATTAGAGATCAATGTGGGAGCTGGCTTGCCTGCGATAGCATCACCTCGGTATTCCTGATAGACCGAGGCGTATACATCGCAGGCAAGCCAGCTCCCACATTTGATATTTGCTGCTGTTAGAGGACCGGGGCCGCCGCCGCCAGTTTCGGCTGGCGATACAGGTCCAGCAGCACCTGGTCCAGTACCGAGGACGCGCCCCACGGTTTCGGATCGTTGAGAATCGCCACTACAGCCCAGGTATTGCCATTGTTGTCGCGGCTGAACCCGGCAATCGCCCGCACGGTGTTCAGGGTGCCGGTCTTGACGTGGGCTTCGCCGCGCATGGCCGTGGTCTTCAGGCGTTTACGCATGGTGCCGTCGGTGCCGGCAATCGGCAGCGAACTGATGTACTCCGCCGCGTACGGGCTTCTCCACGCCGCTTGCAGCATGGTCGCCATCTCGCGGGCGCTGACCCGTTCAGCACGGGACAGGCCGGAGCCGTTCTCCATCACAAGGTGCGGCGCGGTGATGCCTTTTTTCGCCAGCCACTGGCGCACCACGCGCTGGGCGGCCTTGGCGTCGTCGCCGTCGGCATCGGTGCGGTACTGCGCACCCAGGCTCAGGAACAACTGCTGGGCCATGGTGTTGTTACTGTATTTGTTGATGTCGCGGATGATCTCCGCCAGGTCCGGCGAGAACGCACGAGCCAGCACTTTGGCGTTCTTCGGTACCGGCGCCTGGATGTCGCGGCCCTGGATGCTGCCGCCCAGTTCCTTCCAGATCGCCCGAACGGCGCCGGCGGTGTAGGTGGCGTGGTCCAGCAACGACAGATACGTCTGCGAGCTGCAGCCGTCCGCCAACTGGCCGCTGACGGTCACGGTGACGCTGCCGTCGGCGGCGGTCATCGGGCTGTAGCGCACATCGCCGGTGCATTGCTTGGCGTTGGAGACCTTGACCTGGTTGTCGATGCGGATGCTCGCAATCGGCGGCTCGACCGAGACCAGCACCTTGCCCGAATCATTGCGGGTGACGAAGCGCAGCGCCTTGAGGTTGACCATCAAGGCATCGGGCTTGACCAGGAACGGCTTGTTCTCGTCGTTGCCGTCGTCATTGAACTCCGGCAGTTGCGGCGGGATGAAGAAGCCACGGTCCAGCACCAGGTCGCCGGTCACTTGCTGCACGCCATTGGCCCGCAGGTCGCGCATCAGCAGCCAGAGTTTTTCCATGTTCAGCTTGGGGTCGCCGCCGCCCTTGAGGTACAGGTTGCCGTTCAGGATCCCGCCGCTCAGGGTGCCGTCGGTGTAGAACTCGGTTTTCCACTGATGGTTGGGACCGAGCATTTCCAGGGCCGCGTAGGTGGTGACCAGCTTCATGGTCGAGGCCGGGTTGACCGACACGTCGGCGTTGAACACGGTAGGTGTGCCCGGGCCATTGAGGGGAATCATCACCAGGGACAGGGCATTGTTTTGCAGCTTGGCTTTCTGGAGGGCTTCCTGGACCTTGGGCGGCAGGGAAGTGTTGATCGGGGCGGCGGTAACGGAAAAGGCCAGGGGCAGAAGAAAACTGGCGAGTAACAGTGGACGCAAAGATTTGATCATAAGAATTAAAACCCTACTGCTGAGGGGGTAAAAAGGTGAGGGGTATGTACGAAAAATCCCTCAATGGTCATGAAAGTGTCGGCATTATGCCCCAAGGCTGTCGCACTTGTGGCTGAACGATAGCTGCAATTGGCGGTTTTTTTTACTGGCACTCTGCCGCCTGTCCCAGAGAATCGGGCAAAGGCCTGCTTAAACTGCTAAAGTGCCGCCCGTTATTACTTAAGAGGATTGTTCCAATGGCGACTAACCGTTCCCGGCGTCTGCGCAAAAAACTGTGCGTTGATGAATTTCAAGAGCTGGGTTTCGAACTGAACCTGGACTTCAAAGAAGGTTTGGACGATGAAGCGGTTGACGCTTTCCTCGAAGCATTCCTGACTGAAGCGATGGACGGCAACGGCCTGGACTACGTCGGCGGTGATGACTTCGGTCTGGTTTGCAAAGCCACCCGTGGTTCGGTCAACGAAGAACAGCGTGCCGCTGTTGAAGCGTGGCTGAAGGCTCGTCCAGAGCTGACCCGCGTTGAAGTCAGCGCCCTGCTGGACGCTTGGCACCCAGAAAAGCCGATTAACCCGGCAGTCTGATGTCATGAAAAAGCGACCCGCCCGGGTCGCTTTTTCGTTACTGGGTCTAAAGAATCAGGCCTTGCGCCAGTTCAGAATCACCAGCGTCAACACCCCCGCGACAATCCCCCAGAACGCCGAACCGATGGAAAACAACGTCAACCCCGACGCTGTGACCATGAAGGTGATCAACGCAGCTTCCCGTTCCCTGGGTTCATTCATGGCGATGCTCAGGCCATTGATGATCGAGCCAAACAACGCCAGTGCCGCAATCGACAGCACCAGTTCCTTGGGCAGGGCGGCGAACAACGCGGCCAATGTCGCGCCAAACACCCCGGCGATCCCGTAGAAAATCCCGCACCAGACCGCGGCGGTGTAGCGCTTGTTGCGATCCTCATGGGCATGAGGGCCGGTGCAGATCGCCGCGCTGATGGCTGCCAGGTTGATGCCATGGGAGCCAAACGGCGCCAGCACCAGCGAGGCCAGGCCGGTGGTAGTAATCAATGGCGACGCCGGTACGTTATAGCCGTCGGCCCGCAGCACCGCGACACCCGGCATGTTCTGCGAGGTCATGGCCACCACGAACAGCGGGATGCCGATGCTGATGGTCGCGGCCAGGGAGAAGTGCGGCGTGGTCCACACCGGCGTTGCCACTTCCAGGTGAAAGCCACTGAAATCCAGCAGCCCCATCAGCCCGGACAGCACCGTGCCGATCAGCAGTGCCGCGAGCACGGCATAACGCGGCGACAGGCGCTTGATGACCAGGTAAGTGAAGAACATCCCCAGTACCAGCCCGGTACGGTGCTGCGCGGCGACGAAAATCTCGCTGCCGATCTTGAACAGAATCCCCGCCAGCAAGGCGGCCGCCAGGGACGCGGGGATGCGCTTGACGAGTTTTTCGAAGCTGCCGGTCAGCCCACAGATGGTCACCAGCACCGCGCAGGTGATGTAGGCGCCGATGGCCTCGCCGTAGCTGACGCCGCCCAGGCTGGTGATCAACAGCGCCGCGCCCGGTGTGGACCAGGCAATGGTGATCGGCGTGCGATAGCGCAGGGACAGACCAATGCTGCACACCGCCATGCCGATGGAAATCGCCCAGATCCACGAGGAAATTTGCGCGGTGGTCAGGCCCGCAGCCTGGCCAGCCTGAAACATCAGCACCAGGGAGCTGGTGTAGCCGGTCATCATGGCAATGAAACCGGCGACGATGGCCGAAGGCGAAGTGTCGGCCAGTGGGCGTAATCGCGCTTGGGGGACGTCGGACATGGGGCGGTGTTCCTTTTACCGGGTTGTCTGTAGGCGCGAGCTTGCTCGCGAAGGTCGCTAACGATGACGCTGGCACCCTGAAGGAATGCGCTGCCTGGACGTTTTTCACGAGCAAGCTCGCTCCTGCAAAGGAGAAAACGTGGAATCAAGCCTAAACTCAAACGTAACGATTCATTGCAATACAGCCGGCGCCCCAAACAGCCGTACAGTGTGTTGGCGCACTGGGTTGTGTACAATGTGCGCTGATTTTACGCGATACTTGCCAGCGACCCTCTGTGCCGTATTACAGTCAACGTCAATTCGCCGCCGTTCTCCCGACCCGAGTGCCCATGAACGAACAGTTGCAGCCCCTCAAGAAACAACCGCGAGCCGGTAAGGCCGGTCGCAGTGGAACCCAGGACGATATCGTCTACGCGCATATCTTCGAGGCGATCCTCGAACAACGCCTGGCGCCCGGTACCAAATTGAGTGAAGAAGCGCTGGGCGAAATCTTCGGCGTCAGCCGCACCATCATTCGCCGCGCGCTGTCGCGCCTGGCCCATGAAGGCGTGGTACTGCTGCGGCCTAATCGTGGTGCGGTAGTGGCCAGCCCGAGCGTCGAGGAAGCCCGCCAGGTATTCCTCGCCCGGCGCCTGGTGGAGCGTGCGATCACTGAGTTGGCGGTGCAGCATGCCACGGCCGAGCAACTGGCCGAGCTGCGGCAGATGGTCAACGACGAGCGCGACAGCTTCTCCCGGGGCGATCGCGGCGCGGGCATCCGGCTTTCCGGCGAGTTCCACCTGAAGCTGGCCGAGGCGGCGAAGAATGCCCCGCTGATCAGTTTCCAGCGCAGTCTGGTGTCCCAGACCTCGTTGATCATCGCCCAGTACGAAAGCGGCAACCGCTCGCACTGTTCCTACGATGAGCACACGCAGTTGATCGACGCGATCGAAGCGCGGGATGCGGATTTGGCGGTGAACCTGATGATGCATCACATGGATCACATCGACAGCAAGCTCAACCTCGATGAGGAAAGCGCTTCTGACGATCTGCATGCAGTGTTCTCGCATCTGTTGCAGACAAAGAAGCCGGGGCGCTCGTCTGTAAAACTGTAATTTTCCAGGCTCGCCACTAACTAAATGTGGGAGCGGGCTTGCTCGCGAAGGCGGTGGATCAGTCAGCACATCCAGCGACTGACACACCGCCTTCGCGAGCAAGCCCGCTCCCACATTTGTTTTGTTGTACCTGTTAAATCAGCGTTGGTGCACCAATTGCCCCGCCGCATACGTCTGCAACACCGCCCGGTCATCCCCCAGTGTCATCAACACAAACAACGTCTCGGCGATGTTATTGGCCTGCTTCAGGCGATAGCTGAGCAGCGGGGTGGCGTTGTAATCCAGTACCAGGAAGTCCGCGTCAGTGCCGGGTTGCAGCGTGCCGATCTTGTCTTCCAGACGCAGCGCCCGAGCACCACCCAGGGTCGCCAGGTACAACGACTTGAACGGACTCAAGCGCGCCCCTTGCAGTTGCATCACCTTGTACGCTTCGTTCAGGGTTTGCAGCAGCGAGAAGCTGGTGCCACCGCCGACGTCCGTACCCAGGCCGACATTCAGCTTGTGCTTCTCGGCCATCGGCAGGTTGAACAAACCGCTGCCCAGGAAGAAGTTCGACGTCGGGCAGAACGCGACTGCCGAACCGGCTTCTGCCAACCGCGCGCATTCGTCGTCGCACAGGTGCACACCGTGGGCGAACACCGAGCGTTCACCCAGCAGTTTGTAATGGTCGTACACGTCCAGGTAACCCTTGCGTTCCGGGAACAGTTCTTTCACCCATTCCACTTCCTGCAGGTTTTCACTGATGTGAGTCTGCATGTAGAGGTCCGGGTATTCCCCCAGCAGCTGCCCGGCGAGGGTCAGTTGTTCAGGTGTACTGGTCGGTGCGAAACGTGGCGTCACCGCGTAGTGCAAACGGCCCTTGCCGTGCCAGCGCTCGATCAGCGCCTTGCTCTCCGCGTAGCCGGATTCGGCGGTGTCGGTCAAATAGTCCGGCGCGTTGCGGTCCATCATTACCTTGCCGGCGATCATCCGCAGGTCGAGCTTCTCGGCCGCTTCAAAAAACGAGTTCACTGACTGCGGGTGCACGCTGCCAAATACCAGCGCGGTGGTGGTGCCGTTGCGCAGCAGTTCCTTGATGAAAATATCCGCGACTTCTTCGGCGTGGGCCTTGTCGGCGAACTGGCTTTCACACGGGAAGGTGTAGGTGTTGAGCCAGTCCAGCAACTGCTCGCCATAGGCACCGACCATGCCGGTCTGTGGCAGGTGGATGTGGGTGTCGATCAGGCCGGGGGTGATCAGCGCGTCCTGGTAATGGGTGACTTCGATGTCGGCGGGCAGGCTGGCGAGCAAGTCGCTGGCGTGGCCAAGGGCACTGATCTGGCCGTTGTCGATCACCAGCAGGCCGTCCTCGAAATATTCATAGGAGGCTTCGATCCCCACTTCGGCAGGGTCGGCGATGCTGTGCAAAATGGCGGCACGGTAGGCTTTGCGTGTCAAAGGCATGGTCGTCTCAGTTAGTCGCTTGGCTGCGGCGGGATACCGGCAGCAGTTTGGCAATGGGTTCGGCGCTCGCAGTGTGCTGGCCGAAGTTGGCGTTATAGGTGGCGATGATTTCGCCGGCGATGGAGATGGCGATTTCCACAGGCAGTTTGCCTTTGACCTCGGTCAGCCCCATCGGGCAATGCATGCGTTGCAGTTGCGCGGTGTCGAAACCGCGATCCCGCAGGCGGTGTTCAAACTTGACGCGTTTGGTCTTCGAGCCGATCAGGCCGAAGTAGGTGAAGTCATTGCGCTTGAGCAGGGCGGCGGTCAGCTCCAGGTCCAGCGCGTGGTTGTGGGTCATGACGATGCAGTAACTGCCCACAGGCAAGTGGTCGATTTCATCCACCGGCTCTTCGCTGACGATTTTACGCACGCCTTGGGGGATGTGTTCCGGGAATTCCTGTTCCCGGGAATCGATCCAGCGCACCCGGCACGGCAGGCTGGCCAGCAACGGCACCAGCGCGCGGCCCACGTGGCCGGCGCCGAACACCGCGATCTGCGCCTGCACCTGGCCCATGGGTTCGAACAACAGCACCGTCACGCCGCCGCAGCACTGGCCCAGGCTGGCGCCGAGGCTGAAGCGCTCCAGGTGGGTGTTTTGCTGGCCGCGCACAAGCATGTCCCGGGCGATCTGCATCGCCTTGTATTCCAGGTGCCCGCCACCGATGGTGTCGAAGGTGTGGGCGGCGCTGATCACCATCTTCGAACCGGCGTTGCGCGGCGTGGAGCCGAGCTCTTCGATGATGGTCACCAGCACGCAGGGTTCGCCCTGGTTCTGCAGGTCGGCGAGGGCGCTGATCCAGTTGTTCATGTTTACCTCAACATCTCTGTTGTCAGTTCGACCGCCTTCGCGAGCAAGCCCGCTCCCACATTTGATTGGGTTCACACATCAAAATGTGGGAGCCGGGCTTGCCCGCGAAGGCAGCGCCTCGGTCTAAAGCGAAGCCAACTCGGTTTCCGTTTCCACAGCTTTTGCAGCGGTCAGTTGGCGCATCTGCTCACAGCCCCACAACACCCGCTCCGGCGTCGCCGGTGCATCGATCTTCGGCTGATGGCGATAGTCACCCAGGCTCGCCACGGCGTCCTTGATCGCACACCACGAGGCAATACCGAGCATGAACGGCGGCTCACCCACGGCCTTGGAATGGAACACCGTGTCTTCCGGGTTCTTGCGGTTTTCCACCAGCTTCACCCGCAGGTCCAGCGGCATGTCGGCCACCGCCGGGATCTTGTAGCTGGCCGGGCCGTTGGTCATCAGCTTGCCCTTGTTATTCCACACAAGCTCTTCCATGGTCAGCCAACCCATGCCCTGGATGAAGCCGCCTTCGACCTGGCCGATGTCGATGGCCGGGTTCAGCGAGGCGCCCACGTCATGCAGGATGTCGGTGCGCAGCATCTTGTACTCGCCGGTCAGCGTGTCGACGATCACCTCGCAACAGGCCGCGCCGAACGCAAAGTAGTAGAACGGCCGCCCACGTGCCTGGCTGCGGTCGTAGAAGATTTTCGGGGTCTTGTAGAAGCCCGTGCTGGAGAGCGACACCTGGGCGAAATACGCCTGCTGGATCAGCGCTTCAAAGGTCAGGATGTGATCGCGGACCCGCACATGCCCGTTGTGGAATTCAACGTCGGCCTCGCTGACTTCATATTTGCGCGCGGCAAATTCCACCAGGCGCTGCTTGATGGTTTCGGCAGCATTCTGTGCGGCCTTGCCGTTCAGGTCGGCGCCGCTGGACGCCGCCGTCGGCGAGGTGTTGGGCACCTTGTCGGTGTTGGTGGCGGTGATCTGCACGCGGTCGATTTCCACCTGGAAAATCTCGGCCACCACCTGCGCGACCTTGATGTTCAACCCCTGGCCCATCTCGGTGCCACCGTGGTTCAGGTGGATGCTGCCGTCGGTGTAGATATGGATCAGCGCACCGGCCTGGTTGAGGAAACTGGCGGTGAAGGAAATGCCGAATTTTACCGGTGTGAGTGCCAGGCCTTTTTTCAGGATCGGGCTGTTGGCGTTATAGCGACGGATCGCTTCGCGGCGCTCGAAATACTGGCTGCTTTGTTCGAGTTCGGCGGTCATCTCTTCGAGCATGTTGTGCTCGACGGTCTGGTAGTAGTGGGTGACGTTGCGCTCGGTCTTGCCGTAGTAGTTGGCCTTGCGCACGGCCAGCGGGTCGAGGGCCAGGTGCCGGGCAATCGCGTCCATCACTTCCTCGATGGCGACCATGCCTTGGGGGCCGCCGAAGCCGCGGTAAGCGGTGTTGGACGCGGTGTTGGTCTTGCAGCGGTGGCCGTTGACGGTGGCGTCGCCCAGGTAATACGAGTTGTCGGAGTGGAACATTGCGCGGTCGACAATCGAGTTCGACAGGTCCGGTGAGCAACCGCAGTTGCCCGCCAGGTCCAGGTTGATGCCGTGCAGCCGGCCACTGTCGTCGAAGCCTACGTCGTACTCGATATAGAACGGGTGGCGCTTGCCGGTCATCAGCATGTCTTCGACACGCGGCAGGCGCATTTTGGTCGGCTGGCCGGTGAGGCGTGCGACCACCGCACACAGGCATGCCGGGCTGGCGGCCTGGGTTTCCTTGCCGCCAAAACCACCGCCCATGCGGCGCATGTCGACCACGATTTTGTTCATCGATACGTCGAGTACTTCGGCCACCAGCTTCTGTACTTCGGTGGGGTTTTGCGTGGAGCAGTAGACGATCATGCCGCCGTCTTCGGTGGGCATCACCGAGGAGATCTGGGTTTCCAGGTAGAAGTGTTCCTGGCCGCCGATGTGCAGGGTGCCCTGGATACGGTTCTTCGCGGTCGCCAGTGCGCCCGCCGAATCACCGCGCTGGTGGGTGTGGCTGTCGAGCACGAAATGTTTTTTGCGAAACGCCTCGACCACGTCCAGCACCGGCTCCAGGTCTTCGTATTCGATCACAGCGGCCATCGCCGCCTTGCGTGCGGTTTCCAGGTCGCGGGCGGCGACGGCCAGCACCACCTGGCCGACGAACTGCACGGTGTCGATGGCCAGCAACGGGTCGCCGGGCATCAACGGGCCGATGTCTTTCAGACCCGGCACGTCTTCGTGGGTGATGACGATGCGCACGCCTTCAAATGCATAGCAGGGCGCGGTGTCGATGCTGAGGATCTTCGCGTGGGCACGGTCCGACATGCGTGCGTAGAGGTGCAACTGGTTGGGGAATTCCAGGCGGTCATCAATGTACTGCGCTTCGCCCGAGACATGCTTGGCGGCGCTGTCGTGCTTGACGCTGCGACCGACGCCGCTGGTCAGGTCCTTGGCAAACAGTTCGGCGAGTTCGGCCTGGGATTTTTCCACGGCGTGATGGTTAGACATAAGCGGTCACCCGAGTCTCGATGTGCGGCGTTTGCAGTTCGATGAAGTATTTGCGCAGCAGGTTCTGTGCGCTGAGCAGGCGGTATTCCTTGCTGGCGCGGAAGTCCGACAGCGGGGTGAAATCCTCGGCCAGGGCCGCGCAGGCTTTTTCCACTGTGGCGGAGTTCCAGGTGGCGCCGTTCAGTACGGCTTCGCAGTTCTTCGCGCGTTTCGGGGTGGCGGCCATGCCGCCGAACGCCACGCGGGCATCGTCGATCACACCGTTAGTGATCTTCAGGTTGAAGGCCGCGCAGACGGCAGAGATGTCATCGTCCAGGCGCTTGGAAACCTTGTAGGCGCGGAACAGCGGCACGCCTTTGGGCACGATGATTTTCTCGATGAATTCGCTGTCCTGGCGGGCAGTGACGCGGTAGTCGATGAAGTAGTCTTCCAGCGCCAGGGTACGGCGGGTGTTGCCCTTGCACAGCACGATCTGCGCGCCGAGGGCGATCAGCAGTGGCGGCGAATCACCGATGGGCGAGGCGTTGCCGATATTGCCGCCCAGGGTGCCCTGGTTGCGGATCTGCAACGAGGCGAAGCGGTGAAGCAATTCGCCGAAGTCCGGGTATTCGTTGTTGAGTGCGGTGTAGCAGTCGGAGAGTGAGGTGGCGGCGCCGATTTCCAGGCGGTCGTCGAAGCTTTCGATGCGCTTCATCTCTTCGATATTGCCGACGTAGATCATCACCGGTAGCGTGCGGTGGAACTGGGTGACTTCCAGCGCCAGGTCGGTGCCGCCGGCCAGCAGCCGGGCTTGTGGGTAAGCGTCGTAAAGGTCCGCCAGGTCGGCGACGGTCAGCGGCACCAGGCAGCGTTTGTCGCCGCTGTTCAACTCGCCGGTTTGCGTCGGGGCGATGGCTTTCAGGCGGGCGATGGTGTCGGCCTGGCGACTGTCGAACTGGTCCTGGGGCTTGTTGCAGCAGGCCTGTTCGGCGGCGGCAAGAATCGGGCGATAGCCGGTGCAGCGGCAGAGGTTGCCAGCCAGGGCTTCGTGGGCCTTTTGGCTGTCGGGTGCATCACTGTTCTTTTGCAGGGCGAACAGCGACATCACAAAGCCCGGGGTGCAGAAGCCGCATTGCGAGCCGTGGCACTCCACCATGGCCTGTTGCACGCTGTGGAGTTGGCCCTGGTGCTTGAGGTCTTCGACGCTGATCAGTTGTTTACCGTGCAGGGACGAGACAAACGTCAGGCACGAATTGAGGCTGCGATAGCGAATCTGCTCGGCGCCCTGATCGTCGGTGTGCAACTCGCCGACTACCACGGTGCAGGCGCCACAGTCGCCGCTGGCGCAGCCTTCCTTGGTGCCGGATTTGCCCAGGTGCTCACGCAAATAGTTGAGCACGGTCAGGTTCGGGTCCAGGGCGTGCTCGCTACGGAGCTCCTGGTTTAGTAAAAACTGGATCACGGAAGGCCTCGCAGACTCATTATTGTTGTTAACCGCTTTGCGCCGAATCTAGTCATGTCTGACTTTTCGGTCAACGATTTTCTGACCGAAAGGTCAAGAAAATGCGATATCAACATCCTTAATTATGGTCCAGTTCTCTGGAACCGCCGTTTTTGGGGGCTTCTGGACTTTAATGGCTGCTTATTTCATGCCAAATTCCGCTCTGTGGGCCGTACGCCATCAACCGGCAAGTGCGCTACACTGCCGCGCTTGTACCGATAGAAGATTTTGAAGGGAAAACATGACGTTCAAGGCGCCGGATAGTCTTGCCGAGCAAATCGCTCACCACCTCGCCGAACGTATCATTCGCGGCGATCTCAAGCCTGGGGAGCGGATCCAGGAGCAGAAGGTCACACTGGCGCTGAATGTCAGTCGTGGTTCCGTGCGCGAAGCCTTGCTGATCCTCGAGCGCCGGCACCTGATTGCGATCCTGCCGCGCCGTGGCGCCCACGTCACCGAGCTGACTGCCCACAAGGTGCAAAGCCTGTGCACGCTGATGGGCGAGCTGTACATCCTGCTGGGCAATGCGGTCGCCGCCGGCTGGCAGACCCAGGCCGACATGGCGCCGTTCGTGCAAATCCAGCAGCGCCTGATCGCCAGCTTCGAACGCCAGGACATCCGCGCCTTCGTCGAAGAGAGCTTCAACGTGATGCGTGCCGCCTATCCGTTCGCCAACAACCCGTACCTGCAGGAAACCGTCGAGAACCTGCAGCCGGCGATGAACCGCGCCTATTACCTGGCGCTGGATCAGCGCAAGGCGTCCATGAGCGAGTACCTGGTGCTGTTCGAGCAATTGCTCGCCGCCGTGCTGGCCCGTGACCTGCCGCAGATTCGCCTGGTGCTCTCGGCCTACGGCGAGCGCAGTTGCTCGCTGGTCATTGCTGCGTTGGCGGAAGCCTAAGCGTGCGGCTCAAGTGCATCAAACTGGCGGGGTTCAAATCCTTCGTCGACCCGACCACGGTGAACTTCCCCAGTAACATGGCGGCAGTGGTCGGGCCCAATGGCTGCGGCAAGTCGAACATCATCGACGCCGTACGCTGGGTGATGGGCGAGAGCTCCGCAAAAAACCTGCGTGGCGAGTCGATGACCGACGTCATCTTCAACGGCTCCACCAGCCGCAAGCCGGTGAGCCAGGCCAGCATCGAACTGGTGTTCGACAATTCCGACGGCACCCTGGTGGGCGAGTACGCGGCCTATGCGGAAATCTCCATTCGCCGCAAAGTGACCCGCGACAGCCAGAACAGCTACTTCCTCAACGGCACCAAGTGTCGCCGCCGGGACATCACCGACATCTTCCTCGGTACCGGCCTGGGCCCGCGCAGCTATTCGATCATCGAACAGGGGATGATCTCCAAGCTGATCGAAGCCAAGCCCGAAGACCTGCGTAACTTTATCGAGGAAGCGGCCGGCATCTCCAAGTACAAGGAGCGCCGCCGCGAGACCGAAAACCGTATCCGCCGTACCCATGAAAACCTTGCCCGCCTGACTGACCTGCGTGAAGAGCTGGAGCGCCAGCTGGAGCGCCTGCACCGCCAGGCCCAGGCCGCCGAGAAGTATCAGGAATACAAGGGCGAGGAGCGTCAGCTTAAGGCGCAACTGTCGGCCCTGCGCTGGCAGGCGTTGAATGACCAGGTGGGCCAGCGCGAAGCAATCATCGGCACCCAGGAAATCAGCTTCGAAGCCCTGGTGGCCGAGCAGCGCAATGCCGACGCCAGCATCGAACGCCTGCGGGACGGTCACCATGACCTGTCCGAGCGCTTCAATCTGGTGCAGGGGCGCTTCTATTCGGTGGGCGGCGATATCGCCCGGGTCGAGCAGAGCATCCAGCACGGCCAGCAGCGTTTGCGCCAGTTGCAGGACGACTTGAAAGAAGCCGAGCGTGCGCGCCTGGAAACCGAATCGCACCTGGGCCACGACCGCACCTTGCTGCTGACCCTTGGGGAGGAGCTGGACATGCTCACTCCCGAGCAGGAAGTCACCAGCGCCGCTGCCGAGGAAGCCGCTGCGGCCCTGGAAGAATCCGAAACCACCATGCACGCCTGGCAGGAGCAGTGGGACACGTTCAACCTGCAATCTGCCGAGCCGCGCCGCCAGGCTGAGGTGCAGCAGTCACGCATCCAGCAACTGGAAACCAGCATGGAGCGCCTGGCCGAGCGTCAGCGGCGCCTGGTGGAAGAGCGCGTGCTGCTCGCTGCCGACCCGGAAGATGCAGCGATCCTCGAACTGAGCGAGAAACTCGCCGAAAGCGAAATGACGCTGGAAGAGCTGGAAGCCAGCGAAGAACAACAAGTGGAGCGCCTCGAGCAATTGCGTCAGCAACTGCAGCAGGCGACCCAGGCACAGCAGCAGGCCCAGGGCGATTTGCAGCGGCTCAACGGCCGGTTGGCTTCCCTGGAAGCCTTGCAGCAAGCGGCGCTTGACCCGGGCACCGGCACGGCTGAATGGCTGCGTGACCAACACCTGGCCGAGCGTCCGCGCCTGGCCGAAGGCCTGAAGGTTGAAGCCGGTTGGGAGCTGGCGGTGGAAACCGTGCTCGGCGCCGACCTGCAAGCGGTGCTGGTGGATGATTTTGGCGGGTTTGACCTGGCGGGTTTTGCCCAGGGCGATCTGCGTTTGCTCAGCCCGGCGGCGGACGGCACTCGCGTGCCGGGCAGCCTGCTGGATAAAGTGGAGGCGGCGATTGACCTGTCGCCCTGGCTCGGCCAGGTCAAGCCGGTCGACAGCCTTGAGCAGGCCCTGGCCCAGCGCGGGCAGTTGGCCGCCGGGCAAAGCCTGATCAGCCGTGATGGCTTTTGGGTCGGCCGGCACTTTTTGCGGGTACGGCGTGCCAGCGAAGCGGAAAGCGGCGTATTGGCCCGTGGCCAGGAAATCGTCAACCTGACCGCCGAGCGCGAAGAGCGCGAAGCCACACTCGAGTCCCTGGAAAACCAGCTGCAAACCCTGCGCGCCACCCAGCGCCAGCAAGAGACCGGCCGCGAACACCTGCGCCGGCTGTTGCAGGACGAAGCGCGCCAGCAGGGCGAATTGAAAGCCCAGCTCTCGGCGAGCAAGGCCAAGGTCGAGCAACTGACCCTGCGCCGCACCCGGCTCGACGAAGAAGTGGCCGAGATGGGCGAGCAACGCGCCCTCGAACACGAACAAGTCGGCGAAGCACGCCTGCAATTGCAGGAAGCCCTCGACAGCATGGCCCTGGACACCGAGCAGCGCGAGTTGCTGCTGGCCCAGCGCGACAGCTTGCGCGAGCGCCTCGACCGGGTGCGCCAGGAAGCTCGCCAGCACAAGGATCACGCCCATCAATTGGCCGTGCGCCTCGGCTCCCTGCGGGCGCAGCACGACTCCACGCGCCAGGCCCTTGAGCGCCTGGAAATGCAGTCCGAACGCCTGACCGAAAAACGCGAGCAACTGAGCCTCAACCTGGAGGAGGGCGAGGCCCCGCTGGAAGAGCTGCGCCTGAAGCTTGAAGAGTTGCTCGACAAGCGCATGACCGTCGACGAAGAGCTCAAGACCGCCCAGATCGCCCTGGAAGACGCCGACCGCGAACTGCGCGACGCAGAAAAACGCCGGACCCAGGCCGAGCAACAGTCGCAACTGATCCGAGGCCAGCTCGAACAGCAGCGCATGGAATGGCAGGCCCTGACGGTGCGCCGCAAAACCCTGCAAGACCAGTTGCTGGAAGACGGCTACGACCTGCACGGCGTGCTCAATACCCTGACCGCCGAGGCCAACGAGAAAGAAGCCGAAGAAGAACTTGAGCGGATTGCCGCGCGCATTCAACGACTCGGCGCGATCAACCTCGCGGCCATCGACGAGTACCAGCAGCAGTCCGAGCGCAAACGTTATCTGGATGCGCAGAACGCCGATCTTGTCGAAGCGCTGGACACCCTGGAGAACGTGATCCGCAAGATCGACAAGGAAACCCGTAATCGCTTCAAAGATACCTTTGATCAGATTAATGGCGGTTTACAGGCGTTATTCCCGAAAGTTTTCGGTGGTGGCAGCGCTTACTTGGAACTGACGGGCGAAGATCTACTCGATACAGGGGTAACGATCATGGCGCGGCCTCCGGGCAAGAAGAACAGCACCATCCATTTGTTGTCTGGTGGCGAGAAGGCACTGACCGCATTGGCCCTGGTATTTGCGATCTTCAAGTTGAACCCGGCGCCGTTTTGCATGCTCGACGAAGTTGACGCCCCGCTGGATGACGCTAACGTTGGACGGTACGCCCGACTGGTTAAAGAGATGTCCCAGACGGTGCAGTTCATCTATATCACCCACAACAAGATCGCCATGGAAATGGCCGATCAATTGATGGGCGTGACGATGCACGAGCCGGGCTGTTCGCGATTGGTGGCGGTGGATGTCGAAGAGGCGATGGCGCTGGTGGAATCCTGAGCCGCAGGTCGAAGGAGGATTTTCAGCAGGACGTAAGGTGATTTACCGGTCTGGGAAAAGTGGCAAATGGACATATTTGTTCAAGGCATTTTGACAGACGGTGTAAAGTTATCTTTGGTCGTGCTAGTTTAATGTCAAATTTTCGTATGCGTGGGCAAAACGTCATTCAGAACATAGAGTTGGCGCCACGTTTTAAAGCGGTTTGCACGGTGCTAAACCCCTTATTTTTCAGCATTTTTTATTAGAGGCACGGGATTACATGGAAATCGGTCTGCGCGAGTGGCTGATCGTCATCGGCATTATTGTCATTGCCGGTATTCTTTTTGATGGCTGGCGCCGGATGCGTGGCGGCAAGGGCAAGTTGAAATTTCGCCTGGACCGCAACCTGTCCAATTTGCCGGACGACGACGGCAGCGCCGAGCTGCTGGGGCCACCGCGTGTCCTGGACAACCATAAAGAACCGCACCTGGACGAGCACGACCTGCCGTCGATGAGCGCACCGGTGCGTGAAGCCCGTGAACCCAAGCGCGGCAAGCGCAGCGCGGCCAGCGAGCCATCCCAGGGCGACCTGAACCTGGACCTGGAAGAAGGCCCGAGCTTCAGCAGCCGTGATGACGACTTCCCGGATGAGTCCCCGGCCAAGGGCGCCCATAAAGAATCCGTCAAGGACCAGCCGGCTGCCGAAGAGGTGCTGGTGATCAGCGTGATCTGCCGTGACGCCGCCGGCTTCAAGGGCCCGGCCCTGCTGCAGAATATTCTGGAAAGCGGCCTGCGCTTTGGCGAGATGGATATTTTCCATCGCCACGAAAGCATGGCCGGCAACGGTGAAGTCCTGTTCTCCATGGCCAATGCGGTCAAGCCGGGCATCTTCGATCTGGACGACATCGACCATTTCAGCACTCCGGCGGTGAGCTTCTTCCTCGGCTTGCCGGGCCCGCGTCACCCGAAACAAGCGTTCGACGTGATGGTGGCGGCAGCTCGCAAGCTGTCCCAGGAACTCAACGGCGAACTCAAGGACGATCAACGCAGCGTCCTGACCGCCCAGACCATCGAGCATTACCGTCAGCGCATCGTCGAGTTCGAGCGTCGTGCCCTGACACAGAAGCGCTAAGGTCCAAGCTTAAGCGTTGCCTGTAGAATCCATGCACTAACATATTGAGCAGCTTCGGCTGCTCTTTTGCTTTATGAGAGAACACCCATGACCGCCGCCCACACCCGCATCCTCGAACTGCGCGCTGAACTGGATCAGCACAACTACCGTTACCACGTCCTCGACGAGCCGAGCATTCCGGACGCCGAGTACGACCGTTTGTTCCACGAGCTCAAGGCGCTTGAAGCCGAGCACCCGGAGCTGGTAACCCGTGATTCACCGACGCAGCGGGTCGGCAGTGCGGCATTGTCTGCGTTCACTCAGGTACGCCACGAAATCCCGATGCTCAGCCTCGGCAACGCCTTCGATGAAAGTACCATGCTGGAATTTGATCGCCGGGTGACCGAAGGCCTGGATCTGCCGGTGGGAGACTTGTTTGGCGGCGGCGCGGCGGTGGAATACAGCTGTGAGCCGAAGCTCGATGGCCTGGCGGTCAGCCTGCTGTATCAGGACGGTGAGCTGGTGCGTGGCGCCACCCGCGGCGATGGCACCACTGGCGAAGACATCAGCGTCAACGTGCGTACCGTACGCAACATTCCTTTGAAACTGCACGGCACCGGCTGGCCGGCGACCCTCGAAGTGCGCGGCGAAGTATTCATGTCCAAGGCCGGTTTCGAGCGGCTGAACGCCACCCAGCTGGAAGTTGGCGGCAAGACCTTCGCCAACCCGCGCAACGCGGCGGCGGGTAGCCTGCGTCAGCTGGACTCGAAGATCACCGCCAGCCGTCCGCTGGAGTTCTGCTGCTATGGCGTGACCACGGATATCAGCGACACCCACATCGGCAACCTGCAACAGCTGAAGAAGTGGGGCATGCCCATCAGCCATGAGCTGAAGCTGGCCAAGGGGATTCAGGATTGCCTCGACTACTACCGCGATATCGGTGAGCGCCGCAACGCCTTGCCCTATGAAATCGACGGCGTGGTGTTCAAGGTCAACAGCATTGCCTACCAGCGGGAGCTGGGCTTTCGTGCCCGCGAGCCGCGCTGGGCAATTGCCCATAAATTCCCGGCCATGGAAGAGCTGACCGAGCTGCTTGACGTTGAATTCCAGGTCGGCCGCACCGGCGCTGTGACACCCGTGGCACGCTTGAAACCTGTCAAGGTCGCGGGTGTGACCGTGTCCAACGCCACACTGCACAACATGGACGAGGTGGCACGCCTGGGCCTGATGATCGGCGACACGGTGATCATCCGCCGTGCCGGTGATGTGATTCCGCAGGTGGTGTCGGTTGTCACCGAGCGTCGCCCGGAAAACGCCCGTGCGGTGCAGATCCCCGAGAGTTGCCCGGTGTGCGGTTCCCACGTTGAGCGTACGCAACTGGTCAAGCGCAGCAAGGGCAAGGAAACCGTCAGTGAAGGCGCGGTGTACCGCTGCGTCGGGCGTCTGGCCTGTGGTGCGCAGCTCAAGCAGGCGATCATCCATTTCGTTTCGCGCCGGGCCATGGACATCGATGGCCTGGGCGACAAGACCATCGAGCAACTGGTGGACGAAAAACTCATCGGCTCGCCGGCGGATCTCTACAAGCTCAAGTACGAACAGATCATCGACCTGGAAGGTTTTGCCGACGTTTCCAGCAAGAAGCTGATTGCCTCTATTGAAAACAGCAAGACGCCAACCCTCGCACGGTTTATCTACGCTCTGGGCATTCCCGATGTGGGCGAGGAGACGGCCAAGGTGCTGGCGCGCTCGCTGGCATCCCTGGAGCGCGTGCAGCAGGCCTTGCCGGAAGTGCTGACGTACTTGCCGGACGTTGGCCTGGAAGTGGCCCACGAGATTCACAGCTTCTTTGAAGACAGCCATAACCAGGATGTGATTGGCGCCCTGATCTCGAAGGACGAGTGCGGCCTGGAGTTGCAGGAACAGGGCGACCTGAGCGCCGAGTTTGCGGCCAGCACCACGTTGGGCGGCTTGCTCGACAAGCTGCACGTGCCGTCCGTGGGCCCGGGCGCCGCGCAGAAACTCGCCGACAAATTCGGCTCCCTCGAAGGCGTGATCAAGGCCGACTGGCTCGACATGCGCCAGGCTTTGCCGGAGAAGCAGGCCAAGGCCGTCCGGGACTTTTTCGATATTGAAGAAAACGCCCGGCGTGCGCTGGCCATCGAGCAACAGCTCAAGGACTTCGGCATGCACTGGCAGAGTGAGAAGAAAGTCGTCGAAGGCTTGCCCGAGGCCGGTCACACCTGGGTGCTCACCGGCTCCCTGGAACTGATGAGCCGCGATGTTGCCAAGGAAAAACTCGAAAGCCTGGGCGCCAAGGTCGCGGGCTCGGTGTCGGCGAAAACCCATTGCGTGGTCGCCGGGCCGGGCGCGGGGTCGAAGCTGGCCAAGGCCACTGAGCTGGGCTTGAAAGTGCTGGATGAAGAGGCGTTCGTGGCATTTTTGGCCAAGCACAACATCACGGTCTGATGATCGTTCCCACGCTCTGCGTGGGAACGCCGCCCTGGACGCTCTGCGTCCGCTCTAAAGGTGCGACGCGGAGCGTCACTGGATGCATTCCCACGCAGAGCGTGGGAACGATCTCTCTCGGGCAATGCTCTAGTATTGGCAAGCCTCCCGGAGAGATCGCCATGTACCGCTTCTTCGAACAACTCAGTTCGCGCATCGCCGCACCGTTCATGGCCGAGACCTCGCGCAACAGCAAGGTCTGGCAGTGCCGCTGTGGGCAATCGCTGTTCTTTCGCAACAGCCAGTGCCTGGCCTGCTCGGCGCTGCTGGGCTATCAGCCGGAGCAGAGTCGCCTGTCCTCCCTGCAGCCCGGCCCGTATGCCGATACCTGGCTGCTGGACGCCGACCCTGAAGCCGGTGCCTTTCGCCGCTGCGCCAACCTCGACACGCCGGCCGCCTGCAACTGGCTGCTGCCCGCCGACAACGGCCAGGTCTTGTGCGTGGCCTGCAGCCTGAACCGCACCATTCCCGACCTGTCGATCCCCGAAAACCCCGAACGCTGGCGCAAGGTCGAAACCGCCAAGCGTCGTCTGGTGGCCCAACTCATCAGCCTGGGCTTGCAGGTGATTCCCAAGACGGTCGATGAAGACACCGGCCTGGCCTTCGATTTTGTCGGCATCGACCTGGAAGGCAACGCGCCCACCACCGGCCACGCCAATGGCCTGATCACCCTCGACATCAAGGAAGCCGACGACGCCCACCGTGAGAAAATTCGCGTACAGATGCGCGAGCCTTACCGCACCTTGCTCGGTCACTTCCGTCACGAGGTCGGCCATTACTACTGGGACCGCCTGATCGCCAACAGCCATTGGCTGGAGCCGTTCCGCACGCTGTTCGGTGACGAGCGCGCCAGCTACGCCGACGCCCTGGAGCAGCACTACCAGAACGGCCCGCGCCCGGACTGGCAGCAAACCTGCGTCAGCGCCTACGCCACCATGCACCCGTGGGAAGACTGGGCGGAAACCTGGGCGCATTACCTGCACATGATGGACGCCGTCGACACCGCGCTGGGCTTCGGCATGAGCGCCCGGGAGATGGACCTGGATTACCAGCCGTTCCCCCTCAGCACCCTCTACGACCCCGGGCATCCCGGCGGCACGGCGTTCCTGTCATTCGTCAATGCGTGGATCGAACTGGCCGGCATGCTCAACGAACTGTCCCGCAGCATGGGCCAGCCGGATTTCTATCCGTTCGTCCTGCCGCCGGCGGTGATTGCCAAGCTGCACTTCATTCACCTGGTGATCCAGCAAGAGGGCGGTCGGGCGGACGAGGTCGTGCTTTTGTAGGAGCAAGCTTGCTCCTACGGCCAAGTACTTGAACCATCAGATATTTTTAATCCCGCGCCAACGGTTGTAACTTCCGATGAGATCGGTACAATGGCGCGGCTTGCCGAGAGGCGAGCGTCGTTATGGTGACCCCATCGGTCCCCCCGCAACGATTACCCGTGAACCTGGTCAGAGCCGGAAGGCAGCAGCCACAGCGGGAACATTGTGTGCCGGGGTGTGGCTGGTGGGGTTGCCTCCATAACGCAACCCTCCTTGATTCAAAAAATACTTTTATGAAGCCCTTCGCTGACAATCGTCATCTGCGAAGCGATTTCTGCTGTTCGCTCATCAGGGTTACTGACGGTACAGCGGGAACTCTCCCATGGCCGGAATCACTTCTGCGCGCAACCTCGCCATGTGCCCGGGCAACTCCTGTCGTGCGGCAGGCGTGTCGGACGGGATGTTCTTGGCAAAATGGAAGCTGATGATTTGGCCGGTCCCGTTGTCCTTGTAGTATTTGAAGATATTGAACTCAAAGAAGCTGCCGTCCTTGCGTGTGGAGGTCGGATAAAACAGCAGCACGTAGATCGCATCGGTTTTCTCGTCTGAAAACATCTCCACCGGAAGGTTGGGGTATTCCTGTTTGTGGGCCTGCGCGGTCAGGTTGGCAAGATCCCGGGGCTCGTTGCCGGTGGTCTGGGGCGGCGCGAGGCGAAAATCCACCAGTTCGCTCCAGGCGTTGACGCTTTCTGGTGCGAGGAAATATTCCCAGAGCGGAACGTTGCCCCGGGCCTGGTATTTCAGGACGTATGTTTTCCCTGCAAACACCACCGACTTTGTCTCGGCGATCGACGGGCGGGACAGGTCCGGCGGCGCCACAGGCGGTTTGGATGCACAGCCGAACAGCAGCAGGACAGTCGATACCACGATTAGCCAACGCATGGGCACCTCCTGTGTCACGGCTTAGTGCTGTTGATGTGGTCGGCGATGCTGGCGAGCGTTGCGCTCCATTGTGCAACGGTTTGTTCTGAAGGCATTTCTCTCCAGGTCCTGGAGACCTTGTACGTGTCGCCCCCCAATTGATAGGCAAAATGCCTCAAGGTCATGACGTTGCCGTTCGCCTGTGTGCAGATCACCGACCAGCCCATATACGGGGTGCTGGTATCTCCCATGTCAGTCTGGCTGATATGTGTTTTGCAGTTCTTCTCGGCGGCCCGGGTATCGGAATCACGGGCCGCGCTTGGCGGTTGATTCTGGCCCGGCAACACAAACAGGGTGATCTCGTCTTTTCCGGTGTCGGCAGACCACTTGTATCGTTTTACCCCGGCATTCGCGAACGCTGATGCCATCTCGTCATCGTTTTTGGTTTGCCATTGCGGACCTTTTGGCGTTACCGCCTTGAGCAAGTAGCCCGCAAAATCTTCTGCGTGGGTGTTTGGCGAGACGAAGAGCAATCCGCTGATGGCACAGGCAATAAAGGTCGATTTCATGTCAGTCCCTGGACGTCATTGTTAGATGTCAGGACGACAATGCATCCTGCGAAACAGACAGTAGCGCAGGTGGTGGCAAAGTGCCCAGTCCGTTTAAAAATTATTCCCAGGGACGACGTCAGTGAGGGATTGCTCACATCCTTAAACCTTGCGCTGGACAAGCCAAATTCGCCTTGTTAGTTTGCGCCAGCGGCATATTTCTAAATATGTCGGTGGCACATGGATGATATTAAAGTGA
Source organism: Pseudomonas sp. Colony2 (assembly GCF_019382755.1). Lineage (NCBI taxonomy): Bacteria > Pseudomonadati > Pseudomonadota > Gammaproteobacteria > Pseudomonadales > Pseudomonadaceae > Pseudomonas > Pseudomonas sp. Colony2. The sequence goes on from NZ_CP080030.1 coordinate 1,813,145, forward strand.
TGGCGCTTTATGGCTCATCTACTCCAACTAACAAGGATGTCAGTAATGAAAAGCCTGCAAGGGTTGCCCACTCTCATCAGCGCTTCCGTCGGTGCGCCGGGCAAAGCCCGCAACTTGCCCGCCGATGTTCAATGCATCCAGTATTTATTCAACTTGATCATTCCCAAGTTGGGTTTCCCCCTGGCGGAAAATGGCAAATGCGACGGCCAGTTGGTGCAGTGCATCAGCCAGTATCAGTTCCGCCACCTTAAATACGCGCATCCCGATGGTGTTATCGACCCCACCGGGCGCACCTTCAATAGCCTGATCGAAGAGGCGGTGAAGGTGCCGGTCAAGCCGAACCCGACCCTGCGTATTCCGACGTTCCTCAATGTGTTCGGCAACACCGGCACGGACATGGTCCAGGCCACGGTCGACCACTATCTGGACCGCATGCGGGCAATGATCGAGGCTGAGCGGCGCAACCGGCAGATGATGCTCCAGGCCACGTGCGACGGCGGCACGACGCTGACGGATACGGACTTCCAGAACGCTGCCGCGCAGTTGGGTAACGGGATTTCGGTCAATATCATCAAGGCCTTCGCCACGGTGGAGTCGGGCGGGCGCTCCGGGTTCGGCCCGGCCAAGTTGCCGGTGATCGCCTTTGAAGGGCACCATTTTCGCAAGTACACCAAGAGTAAATACGACCAGACCCACCCGCTGTTGTCGTACCCCTACGTGAAGAAGGCCGGGCCCCAGTGGAAGGCCAATAACAAGGACCAGACCAAGGCCTGGGAAACCATGGCCATCGCCTTTGCGCTGGATCAGGAAGCGGCCTTGAAGTCGGCCTCCTGGGGCATGTTTCAGATAATGGGCTCCAACTTCACGGCATGCGGTTATAAAACGGTGTTTGAATTTGTGGTGGCCATGAAGATTAATGCCGGGCATCAACTAAAGGCCTTCCTTGGTTTTTGCAGCCAGAGCCCGGCCCTGGTCAAGGCCATGAAGAACAAGGATTACGCCGCCATGGCGCTGAACTATAACGGCAAGGATTATGGCGACTATGACCAACGCATCAAAAAAGCCTACGAAGCACTTGAAGGGAAAAAATAGAATGCCGTTCAAACGTTGCGTGTCCCGATTGCTGGTTGCCTCTTTCGTGTGTGTTGCTGCAGGTGCGCCGGCGTTTGCCGCTACGCTGCACTCGGGCAAGTACGAAGGGCTGATGCTGGCCGTGACGCCCGAGCATCAGGTGGAGGGGTTTTATGCCGAGGAAATGGGCGAGGGCGTGACCCGCTCATGCACGTTCTTCCTGCAGGGCAAGGTCGACGGTGCGAAGGCATCGGTGTCGACATGGCTGGATGAGGCCTATCCGGGTACCGTCGCGGCTTCCTCGGACGGTGTGACGCTGACCGTGGAGAAGGGCCGCGAACATCCCGGCTGCATCAACGTGTTGATGCCGGAAATTGCCACCGGCCTGGACCTGACCCAAACCGCTGCCAAGAAGTGGATCGGCCTGGTGACCGTTTCGTCCGACAAGGCCTTCCTGCAGAAGACCCCGGACGCCAAGGCCAGTCATCGTGCCTACGTGGTCAAGGACGATGTGGTCGCGGTACTGGCGTTCAAGGATGGCTGGGCCCAGGTCGAGTTCATCAATGGCGAAGGCCGCTCTTCCAAGGGCTGGATCAGCCAGGACCAGTACGCCAGGCTGGCCCCCGCAAAAGGCTGAAGATGCTGCTGCGCCCGCGCACAGCGGGGCGAAAACCGGTTAGCCGAAAGTTTCCCGCAACAGCCCCGCAAAGGCATCCCGCGCCAGATGGCGTTGGGTGTCTTTGTGCCAGAACAGCAGGTTATCCACCGCCGCCAATTCGTCGAAGCGGTAGGACGTCAATTGGTTGGCCTGCTCGTAGCGCGCCAGGATGCCTTCCGGCGCCAGTGCCACGCCAATCCCCGCGCTGACGCAGCCAATGATCGTGCCCCAACTGGCATAACTTGCGATGGCAGGCTTGATGTCGTGGGGCTTGAGCCAGTTCTCCAGGGCTGCGCGATACGGGCAGCCGGGCGGCCACACCAGCAGCGTGCGGCCGGCCAGGTCCCGGGCGTCCTCGATGGGTGCGCTGGAGGCGCTGGTAATCAGCACCAGGCGCTCGCTGTAGACCACGCTTTGTTCGAGCTTCGGGCGTTTGCCGCCGGCGGCCACCAGCGCGGCGTCGATGCGGTGATGTTGCAGGTCATCGAGTAACTGCGCCCAGGCACCGGTCACCAGTTCCAGCTCCACTTGTGGATAACGTCGATGGTATTCGGCCAGCAGCGGCGGCAGGCGGCCACTGGCGCTGGATTCCACTGCGCCGATGCGCAGCTTGCCGCGGGGAATCGCGTTGCTGTCGACGGCACGCTTGGACTCTTCCACCAGCGCGAGGATGCGCTCGCAGTAGTCGAGAAACACTTCCCCTGCGGCACTGATCGCCAACCCGCGCCCGGCGCGAATGAACAGCGGGGTACCCAACTCGCTTTCCAGTTGCTTAATGCGTGTGGTGATGTTGGACGGCACGCAGTGCAGTTGCAGGGCGGCCTGGGCCACGCTGCCGGTTTGTGCCACGGCTTTCACCATTTTCAGTTGGGCCAGTTCCATCGCTCAGTTCCAGTGATTACAGAAGTCAGAAACGGTTAATTGTCCTGCGCCTTGCCGGGGCCAAGACTGACGGCATTCCCACTGCTGGACGCCGTTCATGAAAGCCCCGTCACCTGTAAAGCTTACGCTAGTCACTGCCAGCGTCATCCTCTGTTGGGCGTATTCGCCGATTGGCGTGCATCTGGCCTTGCACAGCTACAGCCCTGGCCAGTTGGCCTTGGGGCGGTTCCTGATTGCTTCGGTATTGATGGCCGGCGTCGCGTTGGTCATGAGGATCGAGCGGCCACGTCTGCGGGACCTGCCGTGGTTGCTGGTGCTGGGCTTCTTCGGGATTTTCCTGCATCACCTGACGATCAATTTCGGCCAGCAATTTGTCACGGCCGCTGCCTCCAGTGTGCTGGCGCAGTCGGTTCCGCTATTTACGGTGCTGGTGGCGTTTTTCGGCTTGAAGGAGCGAGTTACCGGCTGGCGCTGGGGTTGCGTGCTGCTGGGCTTGAGCGGGGTGCTGGTGGTGATCTGGGGCGAGCATGGCCTGGGGCAGATTGATCCCCGTGGACTGATGATCCTGCTGGCGGCGTTGTCGTGGAGCCTTTATTTCACCATCCAGAAACACTATTCCCGGCGCTACAGCCCGCTGACCACGGTGTGCTACACCGTGTGGTCGGGCACCTTGCTGTTGTGTGTGTATTTGCCGGGTTTGCCGGCGGTGGTGTCGCAATCATCAACCCAAGCCAACTGGGCGGTGTTGTTGCTCGGCGCCTTTCCCAGCGCCCTGGCGTACCTGGCCTGGGCCTATGTGTTGCGGCATGTCGAGGTCAGCCGCGCGTCAGTGGCGTTGTACCTGGTGCCGCCGGTGGCGATGGTGATGGCCGCCACGCTGCTGGGCGAGCAGGTTTCGCTGCGCGTGGTGCTGGGTGGCCTGATCGTGCTGGCCAGTGTCGGCGCCATCAGCCTCGAAGGGCGCTGGCGCCGCAAGCCGTTACGGGTTCACGGTGAACACCCGCAGGCGGTGACCGTCGGGGTCCTGGGCGACAAAGGTGTAGCCGAAGTCCGCCTCGACCGGTGACTGGATGATGCTCATCCCGAGTTGCACCCAGCGTGTGTGCAAATCGTCGACCGTTGCGATATCAGCGACGCAGAAACCCGCCTCGCTACCGCCAACCGAGGCTTGGGCCGCAGGCTCCACGGTATGGCGCGACCACAGGCCGAGTTTCACCCCGTTGTCGAGGATGAACAGCGCAAAGGTCGGCCCCAGCTCCACCGGCGGCTTGTCCAGCAGTCGGCTGTAGAGGTTGGCGCTGGTGGCCGGGCTGTCGACGTACAACAAAAAGTAATGGGCAATGCTATTCATGATGACTCCGTGGAATGACGCAGCAATGGCGCGGCTCAGTCCCTAGTCTAAGGGGCTGTCCTGTCAGTTCATGTCAGGAGTCATCAAGCAAAGAGCAGACAGTCAATCTGGCTGTCTGCTCTTTTTATTGCGTGCACGTGTGTTGCGAGCTCTAAGGCTTGGACAAGGCCTGGTCTACCGCTGCGATCAGCTTTCCCAGATCCTTCGGGGTGGCTTTGTGAATGACACCGAACAGATAAGCGCGCTGTTCCTCCTCGTCGACCAGGTCTGCGAAAAAGACTTTCAGCTTCACTCCCAGCGCCTCTGCGAACAAGAACAGTGCCTCGACGCTGGGTGTATAGGTGCCGGTTTCGAAGCGGCTGATGGTTTTAGGGTCAAAACCGGTTTTTTCACCTAGTTCAGCCTGAGTAAGCCCTGCGACCTTGCGGTAACGTCTGATGGCTGGACCCAAACTTGAAATGTGCATCGCTCAATTCCCATTTAGAATCAAGAACTTAACGATAAATCTTAAAATTAGACAACCGCATGTACCATCACCTTTTCTTGCAAAATGTGATGTAATTCGTAGAATCGGCATCTAGGACAAGTATTTGGTGGTCTCGTTTCAGAAGGCAGGTTTATGAAACAGGAAATCATTGCTCTCTCCTTACTCTCATAAATGTGCCCATAAAACGGACGCCTGGCAGGGACTGAAATGTCGCTCGTCAGTGCCACGCTTCATTGCGCCTCACGTGCCGGATACCCGAATTCAAGCCTAGTTGATCATCACTGAATGGATGATGAATTGCTGTGCAAAATCGTGGGTTTGCGTACCTTTGCGGCCAACCAGCCGATCGACGGCGCAGCCCGACTGGAAATACGAATCCGCCTGTCCTGCCTACCCGGTGGTCGAGAGGGCGATCGAATGCTGTCCATGGAGCTTTAACGTGCGTCTCAATTTGCCGGTCACTGCTGTTGAACAGACTTTTGGGGAGCAGCAACGGCTAATTTCCGCAACTGACGTCAACAGCCATATTACCTACTGCAACGCCGAGTTTGCCGCCATGAGCGGCTTTACCCAGGCCGAGCTGATCGGCAGCACCCACAACCTGGTGCGCCACCCGGACATGCCGCCTGCCGTGTTCCAGCTGATGTGGAGCTACCTCAAGGCCGGGCAGAGCTGGATGGGTGTGGTGAAGAACCGCTGCAAGAACGGCAACTATTATTGGGTCAGCGCCTATGTGACGCCGATTCTCGAAGACGGGCGGCTGATGGGCTACGAGTCGGTGCGGGTCAAGCCCACCCGCGAACAGGTGCGCCGCGCAGAAGCGCTGTACGCGCGGTTGCAGGCAGGTGGTGCGGCGGTCTCGCCGGTGCGGCGTGTGGCGTCTGTGTCCCGGGCCATGGCGTTGCCACTGGCGGCTGCCGTTGCCAGTGTCGCCGCCTTCCAATGGGTTCCGGGTGTATGGGCCCAGGCGTTGACTGTCGGCTTGTTTCTCGGCCTGGGCGTCTGGGGGCATCAACGCTTGGGGCTGCAGCTCAAGCAGATTGTGCAGAACACGCCCAATACCTTTTCCGACCCCATCAGCGCCATGACCTACAGCGACGCGCTGGGGCCGACCGCGCAGCTCGAAATGATCCTGATCAGCGAAGAGGCGCGACTTAAAACCGCCCTGACGCGCCTCAGCGACCTGGCCAACCAGATGGCCGAAGCAGCCGCCCATTCCAGCGTGTTGTCGAGCACCACCGAATCGGCGTTGCTGGAACAGCGCGCCGAGACCGACATGACCGCCGCCGCCATGACCGAGATGGCTGCGTCCATCGCCGAAGTGGCGGTGCACGTGCAGCAAACCGCCAGCGAAGCTCACACCGCCAACACCCTCGCCGAGCAGGGCAGCCAGGTGGCCGGCACGTCCCGCGAGGCGATCCAGCTGCTGGCCGGCACCGTCACCCAGATCAACCAGGCGGTGGGCAACCTGGCCGGGCAGACCCAGCAAATCCAGGTGGCCGCGAGCATGATCCAGGCAATCGCCGACCAGACCAACCTGCTGGCCCTCAACGCGGCCATTGAAGCGGCCCGCGCCGGCGAGCAGGGCCGTGGCTTTGCCGTGGTGGCCGACGAGGTGCGCGCCCTGGCGGGCAAGACGCGGGAGTCGACCCAGCAGATCCAGGGCATCATCCAGAACCTGCGGGCCGGCGCCGATGAGGCGGTCGAGATCGCGAGCCTGGGCATTCACGAGGCCGAGCAGGGCGTGCAGCAAGTACTTGAGGCGCAGCAGGCGCTGCAAGGTATTCGCCACGCGGTGGAGCGTATTACCGGTATGAGTCAGCAAATGGCTGCTGCCTCACAGGAACAATCCCACGTCGCCGAGGAAGTTTCACAGCAGATCAATAACGTTGCCGCCACGGTGCAAAAGACAGCGGGCAATGCCAACGCTGCAGTCACCCGTGGCCGGGAACTCGAAAGCATCTCTTCCGGGTTGCGCGCCCTGGTCGAGCGGTTCAACCGCTAGCCACAGTGAGCCTGACTCATGGACGAGAAATACCGCAGGGCCGTGGATGCAGCCGCCATTTTCTCCGAGACTGACCTGGCGGGCTGCATCACTTACGTCAATGACCAGTTCTGCGGCATGTCCGGCTACGGGCGTGACGAGTTGCTGGGGCAAAATCACCGCATTCTGAGCTCGGGACTGCACCCTGCGGGGTTCTTCCAGGGCATGTGGCAAGCCATCAGCGAAGGCCGGGTGTGGCGTGGGGAAATCTGCAACCGGGCCAAGGATGGGACGTTGTATTGGGTGGACAGCACCATGGTGCCGCTGCTCGATGAGAAGACCGGGCGCGTGCAGAAGTACGTGTCGATCCGCTTTGATGTCAGCGAAAAGCGCCAGCTGTTGCACACCCTGCAATGGCGGGTCGGCCACGATGTGCTGACCGGCTTGCCGAACCGCGCCTATCTGTCCGAGTTGCTTAACCAGTCCCTGGAGTTCTCCCGCAGCGAAGACATCCCGTTGGCGTTGTGCATGCTCGACCTGGACGGCTTCAAGGCGGTCAACGACGGGTATGGGCATGCCTGTGGGGATCTGTTGTTGGTGGAAGTGGCCACTCGGTTGCGGGAGATCATCCGCGGCGAGGACGTGGTCGCCCGGCTCGCCGGTGACGAATTTGTACTGATCCTGCGTTATGTGCGCGATATCGACGAGCTGAACGGCGCCTTGCTGCGCATCCTTAAGGCGATTTCCGAGCCGTACTCGATCCAGGGGGCGGAGCTGAATGTGTTCGCCAGCATCGGCGTCACGCTGTTCCCCCTGGACGACGAGGACGCCGACACCTTGCTGCGCCATGCCGACCAGGCGATGTATGTGGCCAAGCAGAGCGGGCGCAACCGCTACCAGTTGTTTGATGTATCCCTGGAACAGGAGGTCAAGGCCAGCCACCAGACCGTGGAGCAGATCCGCCAGGCCCTGGCGGCGGGCCAGTTGTGCCTGCATTACCAGCCCAAGGTCAACTTGCGCTGCGGCACGGTGGTGGGGTTCGAAGCATTGTTACGCTGGCAGCACCCCGAGCGTGGCCTGGTGAAGCCGGGGGATTTCCTGCCACTGATCGAGCAGACCGACCTGATTGTCGATATCGGCGAATGGGTGATCGCCCAGGTGTTGGGCCAGATGCATCGCTGGCAGGTGCATGGGCATTGGTGGTCGGTGAGCGTGAACATCGCGGCGCGGCACTTCCAGCGCGAGGATTTTGTCGAGCGCCTGCGAGACTTGCTGGCGCAATACCCGCAGGTGGAGCCGCACCGGCTGGACCTGGAGATCGCCGAGTCGGTGGCCATCGACAATATCCAGCGTGTCACCCAGCACCTGGAGGCCTGCCAGGCCTTGGGCGTGCAGTTCTCCCTGGATGATTTTGGCACCGGCTATTCCTCCCTGAGCTACCTCAAGCGCCTGCCGACCCAGACCATCAAGATCGACAAGTCGTTCGTGCGCGACATCCTGCACGACAAGGACGACCTGGCGCTGACCAAGGCCGTGATCGGCCTGGCCCGTGCGTTTGGCCGCGAAGTGATTGCCGAAGGCCTGGAAACCCTGGAGCACGGCCAGCTGTTGATGCGCATGGGCTGCGAAGTGGCCCAAGGCTATTTCATCGCCCGGCCGATGCCTGCAGAAGACGTGCCGGGTTGGGTCGAGGAATTTGCACCGCCGCCGCAGTGGCAAAAGCTTGAGTGATGTTTATTGTGGCGAGGGAGCTTGCTGTGGCGAGGGAGCTTGCTCCCGCTGGGCTGCGTAGCGGCCCCAAGATCTTTGGGAGCGCTGCGCACTCCAGCGGGAGCAAGCTCCCTCGCCACAGCAAGCTCCCTGGCCAGCAAGCTCCCTCGCCACAAGGACAATCAGGTGATCTTAAGAGGCAGGGGCGCTGTTCCCGATATACAGCTGGATGATTTCATCAATCTCCCCGGACATTTTCATCCGCAGCAACGTGCGCAGGATCTGCTGCCCCGGCACCTGCGGGTCGTTGCGCACATAGCAGCCCAGGCGTTGCTCCTCGATCACGGCCACCGTATGCAGGCGCTGTGTGGGCGGTAATTGCTGATTGAAGCGGTCAAGGATCCATTCGTTGATCACTGCATAGTTGAAGCGTCCGGCCACCAGTTTTTGCAGCACTTGCTCTTCACTGCGGCTGTCGTCGCGGCTGAACTGGCCGCTGGCGAAGCGCGCCTCCAGGGTCGGGTAGCTGTAGCCGAGTACCGTGCCGATGTGTTGCGGCGCAAGGCTGTCCAGTGCCACTGACGTTGAGGGCACGCGCCCGGCGGCCAGCACATTGCGCTGGACCAGCAGCGGGATGCTCCAGGTGTAGTCCCCCGACAGGTTGTTCAGCCACGCCGGTGTCACGTAGCAGCGCACGTCCACATCCCCGCGCTCCATGGCGGTGTCGATGCGCGCACGCGGCAGCACATGGAATTTCGCAGGACGGCCGACCTGGGTGGCCAGGCTCAACATCAGGTCATACAAAATCCCCTGGGTCGGCTGGCCCTGGTCAAGTTGCACCATGGGCATGGTCCAGCTGTCGGAAATGGAGAATCGCAGAGGTGCGGGTGCCGCCAGGCTGACCGTGGCAATCATCCACAAGGCGCCCAGGACTGCGCGCATAAATTCTCCGGGTTCAGCCTTTTACAGGCTTGGTCAGACCAGCTTAGTCAGATTAGACGAGCGTGCCGGATGCAATTTCCCCCTTGCTCCGCTAGCATTACCCGCTTCCGCTTCCCAGTTGCGACGGTTTTCGATGAGTTATCAGGTTCTTGCACGTAAATGGCGTCCGCGCTCGTTCCGCGAAATGGTCGGCCAGACCCATGTGCTCAAGGCTCTGATCAATGCCTTGGACAGCCAGCGGCTGCACCACGCTTACCTGTTCACCGGTACCCGCGGGGTGGGCAAGACCACCATTGCCCGCATCATTGCCAAGTGCCTGAACTGTGAAACCGGCATCACCTCGACGCCGTGCGGTACCTGCTCGGTGTGCCGGGAAATCGACGAAGGGCGTTTTGTCGACCTGATCGAGATCGACGCCGCGAGCCGCACCAAGGTCGAAGACACCCGCGAGCTGCTCGACAACGTGCAGTACGCACCGAGCCGTGGCCGCTTCAAGGTCTACCTGATCGACGAAGTGCACATGCTGTCCAGCCACTCCTTCAACGCCTTGTTGAAGACCCTGGAAGAGCCGCCGCCCTACGTCAAATTCATCCTGGCCACCACCGACCCGCAGAAACTTCCTGCAACGATTTTGTCGCGGTGCCTGCAGTTCTCCCTGAAAAACATGACCCCGGAGCGTGTGGTCGAGCATTTGACCCACGTGCTGGGTGTCGAGAACGTACCGTTCGAAGACGACGCCCTGTGGTTGCTGGGGCGTGCCGCCGACGGCTCGATGCGTGATGCCATGAGCCTTACCGATCAGGCCATCGCCTTCGGTGAAGGCAAGGTGCTGGCCGCCGACGTGCGGGCGATGCTCGGCACCCTGGACCACGGCCAGGTGTTCGACGTGCTGCACGCGCTGATCGAAGGCGACGCCAAGGCGTTGCTCGAAGCCGTGCGCCACCTGTCCGAGCAAGGCCCGGACTGGAATGGCGTGCTGTCGGAAATCCTCAATGTGCTGCACCGCGTCGCCATCGCCCAGGCCCTGCCCGAAGGTGTCGACAACGGCCACGGCGACCGCGACCGCGTGTTGGCCCTGGCCCAGGCGCTGCCGGCCGAAGACGTACAGTTCTACTACCAGATGGGCCTGATTGGGCGACGTGACCTGCCGTTGGCACCCGATCCGCGGGGCGGCTTCGAAATGGTCCTGCTGCGGATGCTGGCCTTCAGGCCCGCCGACACGGCGGATGCGCCGAGACAGCCGCTAAAGCCAGTGGGGATCAGCCAGGCCACAGTTGATTCCGCCAAACCAGTGGCTGGCCCGGCTGTTGTCGCGCCAGTGGTTGCGCCGCCTGCGCCGGTTGCACAGGCCGCCGCCCCGGTTGTCGCCGAGCCCGTGGCGCCTGTGGTGGTGCCGGAGCCGGTGGTTGAGCCTGCGCCCGTGCCTGAAGTCGATCTGCCGTGGAACGACCCGGTAGAGGTCGAGGTCGAGGTCGAGCTGCAGCCTGCCGTCGAGCCGGTGCTGGAAACCACCAGCGAGCAGCCTGAACTGACACCCATGCCCGCGCCGACCCCGGACAGCGTGGTGCCGGACGCCCCCGAGTGGGTTTCGGCCCCGGTGCCGGAGCCGACCGTTGCGCAAGTGGACGCCGCCACCCCGGGCACCGACCTCGACGACGAGCCACCGCTGGACGAAGATTACATCGAGCCGGACATGGATTCGGCCTACAGCTACCTGGACGACCTGGCCAGCGAACACACCGCCGAGCCTGCCCCGGAGCCTGAACCCGAACCTGCCGCGATGCCGGCCACCGGCCTGGCGTTGCAATGGCTGGAGCTGTTCCCGAAACTGCCGATCTCCGGCATGACCGGCAGCATCGCCGCCAACTGCACCCTGATTGCCGTTGATGGCGACCACTGGCTGCTGCACCTGGACCCGGCCCACAGCGCCCTGTTCAACGCGACCCAGCAGCGCCGGCTCAACGATGCCCTGAACCAGTTCCACGGGCGCACGCTGACCATCAGCATCGAGCTGATCAAGCCCGAGCAGGAAACCCCGGCCCAGGCGGCGTCCCGTCGCCGGGTCAACCGCCAGCGCGAGGCTGAAGAGTCGATCCACGGTGATCCGCTCATCCAGCAGATGATGCAGCAGTTTGGCGCGGTGGTGCGGCACGATACTATTGAACCTGTAGAAGCCCCGGTACCCCAAGCGTCATAACCCGGGGCCAATAATTGATCCACGTACTTTTGAGGTGATTCCCATGATGAAAGGTGGCATGGCCGGCCTGATGAAGCAGGCGCAGCAGATGCAGGAAAAGATGGCCAAGATGCAGGAAGAACTGGCCAACGCCGAAGTCACCGGTAAAGCCGGTGGCGATATGGTCAGCGTGGTGATGACCGGTCGTCACGACATCAAGCGCGTGAGCATCGACCCAAGCGTATTGCCGGGCGTCGGCGAAGACGACCTGGAAATGCTCGAGGCGCTGTTTGCCGCGGCCGTCAACGACGCCGTGCGCAAGATCGAAGCCAACAGCCAGGACAAGATGTCTGGCGTGACCGCTGGCATGCAACTGCCACCGGGTATGAAGCTGCCGTTCTGATCGGCAAGCGCAGCACCGAAAATGCCAGGCCCCGCGCCTGGCATTTTTTTGTCCGGCTATTTTCCATACCCGTAGCAGCTGTCGAGCGCCAGCGAGGCTGCGTCGGCAGCGACTCGGTCCCACGTCTGGCATGAAAGCAGCGGTGCGGCTAACGTAGCCTCGCTGGCGCTCGACAACGGCTACTGCGAGAGTTTTGTCGAACCCTGGACCCTGTGTTGGGGTCTGCACCCTATACCGTTGAATTCAATCACCGATAGAAGGAGCCTCGCTGATGTCCGAAGCATTGACCCTCAACCAGCGCATTGTGCTGGTCTCACGCCCCCACGGCGCACCGGTGCCGGAAAACTTTCGCCTGGAGCGCGTCGCGCTGCCGGAACTGGCCGACGGCCAGGTTTTGCTGAAGACCCTTTACCTGTCCCTGGATCCCTACATGCGCGGGCGCATGAGTGATGCGCCGTCCTACGCTGCGCCGGTAGAAATCGACGAAGTGATGACCGGTGGCGCTGTCAGCCGCATCGAACAGTCCCGCAATCCGAAGTTCGAGGTGGGTGACCTGGTGGTCGGTTCCACCGGCTGGCAGAGCCACAGCATCTCCGATGGGCGCAACCTGATCCCGGTACCGAAGGGACTGGCCAGCCCGTCCATGGCCCTGGGTGTGCTGGGTATGCCCGGCATGACCGCCTATATGGGCCTCACCGATATCGGCCAGCCCAAGTCCGGGGAAACCCTGGTGGTGGCGGCCGCTTCCGGTGCGGTGGGCTCGGTGGTGGGCCAGGTGGCGAAGATCAAGGGCCTGCGGGTGGTCGGTGTGGCGGGCGGCGCCGACAAGTGCCGCTATGTGGTGGACGAGCTGGGCTTTGATGCCTGTGTCGATCACAAGAGCGACAACTTTGCCGAGGAGCTTGCCCAGGCCTGCCCCAAGGGCATCGATATCTACTTTGAAAACGTCGGCGGCAAGGTATTCGACGCGGTCGTGCCGCTGCTGAATGCCAAGGCGCGCATTCCCTTGTGTGGCCTGATCGCCGGCTATAACGCCCACGAAGCGCCCAGCGGTCCCGACCGGCTGCCGGCGTTGCAACGTACCTTGCTGACCAAGCGTGTGCGGATCCAGGGCTTTATCGTGTTCGACGACTATGGCGACCGCCAACCGGAATTCCTCAGTGCCATGGCGCCGTGGGTGCGGGACGGCAAGATCAAGTTCCGCGAGGACGTGGTGGAAGGCCTGGAGCAGGCACCTGAAGCCTTTATCGGTTTGCTGGAGGGGCGCAACTTCGGCAAGTTGGTGGTGCGGGTCGCACAAGATTGAGCATTTGACGCTAATCCGAGGCGCGGGTATAAACCGCGTCTCGTTGTTTTGTCGGACCTTTCCCCATGAGCTTCAGCCCCCTGATTCGTCAACTGATCGACGCCCTGCGCACTTTGCCGGGCGTGGGCCAGAAAACCGCCCAGCGCATGGCGCTGCAACTGCTGGAGCGTGATCGCAGCGGCGGCTCCCGACTGGCCCAGGCCCTGAGCCAGGCGATGGAAGGGGTCGGCCACTGCCGCCAGTGCCGCACCCTGACCGAGGAAGAGCTGTGCCCGCAATGCGCCGACCCGCGTCGCGACGACACGCTGCTGTGCGTGGTCGAAGGGCCGATGGATGTCTACGCGGTGGAGCAGACCGGTTACCGCGGGCGCTACTTTGTGCTCAAGGGCCACCTGTCGCCGCTGGACGGGCTGGGGCCGGAGGCGATTGGTATTCCGCAACTGGTGACGCGAATCGAGGAGCAGGGCACGTTCGTCGAGGTGATCCTGGCCACCAACCCTACGGTGGAAGGCGAAGCGACGGCCCATTACATCGCCCAGTTGCTGACCAACAAAGGCCTGATTACCTCGCGCATCGCCCACGGCGTGCCGTTGGGTGGCGAGCTGGAACTGGTGGATGGCGGGACCCTGGCGCATTCGTTTGCCGGGCGTAAGCCGATCGCCCTATAACAAACACCGCAGAACAAAATGTGGGAGCGGGCTTGCTCGCGAATGCGGTGGTTCAGTCAATGCATCTGGCGACTGATACACCGCATTCGCGAGCAAGCCCGCTCCCACATTTGTTTTGTGGCGTTCACGAGTCTTTCCTCTTGCTTGATAACCAAGCAAGCGCTTGGTAAGTTCGCTCTACCGTCCCGTGGAGCTTGCCGATGTCTGCCTATCAGGAATACTTCGACCCCAGCCACCAATTGGTCCGCGACAGCGTGCGTCGTTTCGTCGAGCGCGAGATGTTGCCGGGCATCGAGCAGTGGGAAGAAGCGGAAAGCTTCCCCCGGGAGCTGTACCTCAAGGCCGGCACGGCGGGGATCCTGGGGATCGGTTACCCCGAAGCCCTTGGAGGCAGCCACGAAGGTGACCTGTTCGCCAAGGTCGCCGCCAGCGAAGAACTGATGCGCTGCGGCTCCGGCGGGGTAGTGGCAGGGTTGGGCTCGCTGGATATCGGCTTGCCGCCCATCGTCAAATGGGCCCGGCCCGAGGTGCGCGATCGTGTGGCGCCGCAGGTGTTATCCGGCGAGAAGATCGCCGCCCTGGCCGTCACCGAGCCCGGTGGCGGCTCCGATGTCGCCAGCCTGCAGACCCGTGCTGTGCGCGACGGCGACCATTACCGCGTCAGCGGCAGCAAAACCTTTATCACCAGCGGCCAGCGTGCCGACTTCTACACCGTCGCCGTGCGTACCGGTGGGCCGGGCTTTGCCGGCATCAGCCTGTTGTTGATCGAAAAGGGCACGCCTAGTTTCACCACCGGTACACCGCTGAAGAAAATGGGCTGGTGGGCGTCGGACACTGCCGAATTATTCTTCGATGATTGCCGCGTACCCGTAGGCAATCTGATCGGCGCCGAGAACATGGGTTTCGCCTGCATCATGGGCAACTTCCAGAGCGAGCGCCTGGCCCTGGCCCTGATGGCCAATATGACTGCGCAGATGGCCCTGGAGGAAAGCCTGAAGTGGGCGGCCCAGCGCGAGGCCTTCGGCAAACCCATCGGCAAGTTCCAGGTGCTCAAGCATCGCCTGGCGGAAATGGCCACGGCGGTGGAGGTCTCGCGGGAATTCACCTACCGCCAGGCCGCCAAGATGGCCGCGGGCAAGAGTGTGATCAAGGAGATTTCGATGGCCAAGAACCTCGCCACCGACACCGCCGACCGCGTGACCTTTGATGCCGTGCAGATCCTCGGCGGCCAGGGCTACATGCGCGGAAACCTGGTGGAGCGGCTGTATCGCGACAACCGCATCCTGTCCATCGGTGGCGGGACTCGGGAAGTGATGAACGAAATCATCAGCAAGCAGATGGGCTTGTAGAAAGCGCTTTTGTGGCGAGGGAGCTGTGGCGAGGGAGCTTGCTCCCGCTGGGCTGCGTAGCGGCCCCAAGATCTTTGGGAGCGCTGCGCACTCCAGCGGGAGCAAGCTCACTCGCCACACGAGTCCCGGGGTTATTGGTCTGTCAGGGCAAACTGCGTCAGGCAGAACGTCGCAATGCCCATGTCTTCCAGGCGCTGGGAACCACCCAGCTCCGGCAGGTCAATGATCGCCGCCGCTTCGAAAATCCGTGCGCCCATGCGCCGGGCCAGGTTGGCCGCCGCGATCAGCGTGCCGCCGGTGGCGATCAGGTCATCGAACATCAGCACCGAGTCACCTTCGCACAGGCTGTCGGCGTGCACTTCCAGGAGGGCTTCGCCGTATTCGGTCTGGTAACTCTCGGTCAGCACGTCAGCCGGCAATTTGCCTTGCTTGCGGAACAGGATCAGCGGTTTGTTCAGCTGATAGGCAATGATCGAACCGATCAAGAAGCCTCGGGCATCCATTGCGCCGATGTGGGTGAAGTCGGCTTCGACGTAGCGGTGTACGAAGGTGTCGGCCACCAGGCGCAAGGCCTTGGGCGACTGGAACAGCGGCGTGATATCGCGAAAGATCACCCCAGGCTTGGGGAAGTCGATGACTGGGCGAATCAGGGATTTGATGTCGAACGAATCGAAGACCATCGTCGAGGAGTCCTGGGGAGGAAAGCGGACTCGAAGTATACCTGCGGCCCAGCCGATTGGCTCGGCCGCAAGCGTCTGGATCAACCGTCGAGCGAACCGCCAGCCAATGCGCAGAGCTGGATCGGGTCGAGGATATGCACTTCCTTGCCTTCGGCCGCAATCAACTCGTTCTGCTGGAAGCGGGTGAATACCCGGGACACGGTTTCCACCGCCAGGCCCAGGTAGTTGCCGATTTCGTTGCGCGACATGCTCAGGCGGAACTGGTTGGCCGAGAAACCCCGCGCGCGGAAACGTGCGGAAAGGTTGACCAGGAAAGTGGCAATACGCTCGTCGGCGGTTTTCTTCGACAACAACAGCATCATCTGTTGGTCGTCGCGGATTTCCCGGCTCATCACGCGCATCAACTGGCGACGCAATTGCGGCAGCTGCAGGGCCAGTTCATCCAGGCGTTCGAACGGGATTTCACACACCGATGTGGTTTCCAGGGCCTGGGCCGACACGGGGTGAATCTCAGTGTCCATGCCCGACAGTCCGACCAGTTCGCTCGGCAGGTGGAAGCCGGTGATCTGTTCTTCGCCGCCATCGCTCAGGCTGAAGGTTTTCAGCGCGCCAGAACGTACTGCATAAACGGAGTCAAACTTGTCGCCCTGGCGAAACAGGAACTCGCCTTTTTTCAGTGGGCGACCGCGTTTAACGATCTCGTCCAGCGCTTCCATGTCTTCCAGATTCAACGAAAGTGGCAGGCAGAGGGGGGCCAGGCTGCAATCCTTGCAATGAGCCTGGCTATGAGCGCGCAGTTTAACTGGCTCGGACATTTCTTAAATCCTTGTGGGAAAACACACATAAGACGTAAGGGTAACGCACCGGGGGGCAATCAGGCCAGCGTGTACAGAAAAGCAGCAGCGGTATAAAGAATTTTGTATCGAGGTCGATACAAGATTGTCACTCCTAGAGCTGGAGGCTCAGATCATGCTTTCCATTGGCGCAACCAACCCTGCCATTGTTTCTTCGCTAACCGTGCCTGATGCGAAAAAAGACCCCGCTGCAGACGATAAAGACCAAGCGTCTTCTACCGATCGGGCCACTGACACCAAGCCCCAAGGACTGGTGGTGGATATCTCGGGGGCGGGGCTGAAAGCCTCCAAGGCCAGCACCAACTCCAACAAGGACATTGACGACAGCAACCTGAAAGACAACATCAAGCAGCTGTTGAAAATGATTCGCGAGATGAGAAAACAGCTCGCCGAGAAGATGGCTCAGCTCTCAGCTGCCATGTCCGACGCCTCAAAGACCCCGCAGGCAAGGCAGGCCAGAGTGGCCGCCTTGCAGAGTGATATCGCGACATTGCAGGCCGGCTTGATGACGGCCCAATCGCAGTTGACCAAGGCCTTGAAGGACGAGTCTCCCGAGTCGCAGCTGGAAGCGATGGCCCTGCTGGCGAAGTAGGACAGGTTCAGATTACCCGCGAAAATCGTTGCCGATTCTGGTGCTCCAGATAGGCATCGAACACCATGCACACCGAGCGTACCAGCAGGCGTCCCGCCGGCAATACGCGGATGCCCTGTGGGTCGAGTTCGATCAGTCCGTCCTCGGTCATCGCCTCCAGTTGCGGCCAGAGCTCGTCGAAATAGCCGCGAAAATCGATGTTGAAGGCCTGTTCGATCTTCTCGAAATTCAGGCTGAATGTGCAGATGAGCTGCTGGATCACTTCCCGTCGCAACCGGTCATCCGTGGTGCATAACAACCCACGGCTGGTGGCCAGTTGCGCGCCGGCGAGGGCGTTCTGGTAGTGGTTCAGGTCGCTGCTGTTCTGGCAGTACAGGTCGCCGATCTGGCTGATCGCCGACACCCCAAGCCCGATCAAATCGCAATGCCCGTGGGTCGTGTAGCCCTGGAAGTTGCGTTGCAGCGTGCCTTCTTCCTGGGCGACGGCCAATTCGTCGTCCGGCAGGGCAAAGTGGTCCATGCCGATGTAGCGGTAGCCCGCCCGGGTCAACTGCTCGATGGTGGTTTGCAGCATCAGCAGTTTTTCCGCCGGGGAGGGCAGGTCGTCGGTGTTGATCCGTCGCTGGGGCATGAACCGTTCCGGCAGGTGTGCGTAGTTGAACACCGAGAGGCGGTCCGGTTGCAGGCTGATGACTTCTTCCACGGTGCGTGCGAAATTCATCGGTGTCTGCTTGGGCAAACCGTAGATCAGGTCGATATTGATCGAACGAAACTGCAGGGTGCGCGCTGCGTCGATCACTGCGCGGGTTTCTTCCAGGCTTTGCAGGCGGTTCACCGCACGCTGCACTTCGGGGTCCAGGTCCTGCAGGCCGATACTGACGCGGTTGAACCCCAGTTCACGCAGCAGGCCCATGGTCGCCCAATCGGCTTCCCGCGGGTCGATTTCAATCCCGTAGTCGCCGGAGTCATCGTCCAGCAGGTTGAAGTGCTGGCGCAGGCGGCCCATGACCTGACGCAGCTCGTCATGGCTGAGAAAGGTCGGGGTGCCGCCGCCGAAGTGCAGCTGCTCCACCGGCTGTTTGGGGTCGAGGTGGCACGCCACCAACTGGATTTCCTGCTCCAGGCGTTGCAGATAGGCGTGAGCCCGGCCGCGATCCTTGGTGATGACCTTGTTGCAGGCGCAGTAGTAGCAAATGTTGGCGCAAAACGGCACATGCACATACAGCGACAGGGGCCGTACGGCCTTGCGGCTGTCGCGCAGGGCGTGGAGCAGGTCGAAGGTGCCGACCTGGCTGTCGAATTGTACGGCGGTGGGGTACGAGGTGTAGCGTGGCCCCGCCAGGTCGTAGCGGTGAATCAGATCAGTGTCCCAACGAATGGCGTCGAGCATGCGGGCGTTCCCCCGGATAGGCTAGTGGGCCGAGTCTAGGGGCTGGGTGGGGAAGCCATCTTGATTTGCATCAACGGGGAGCGGCGCTATGCCACATGGCGATCTAGTGGCCCATCAGCCAGTGCTGGTGCGGCCCGGGCAAGGTCCAGATGCCGAACAGCATGACCAGCAGGCCACCGGCCATCCGCACGCTGCGTTTGCGCAATAACGCGGTGACTCGATCAGCGGCTAAGCCCGTGGCCAGCAGTACCGGCCAGGTGCCAAGGCCGAACGCGAGCATCAGCACCGCACTGTCCAGCGCATTGCCCTGGCTGGCCGCCCACAGCAACGTGCTGTAGACCAACCCGCACGGCAACCAGCCCCAGAGCGCACCCAGCAGCAACGCCCGGGGCAGGCTGGACACCGGCAGCAAACGGTTGGCAACCGGCTGGATATGCCGCCACAGGCCGCGCCCGAGGCTTTCGATACGGGTCAGGCCGCTCCACCAGCCAGCCAGGTACAAGCCCATGCAGATCAGCAACAGCCCGGCGACGATGCGCATGAACATCGCTGCCGGACTGTTGGCCACGGCCCAGCCGGCCAGGCCGATCAGCAAGCCGGCGGTGGCGTAGCTGAGGATGCGCCCCAGGTTGTAGGCCAGCAGCAGGCGAAAGCGCCGACTGCGTTGCTCCTTGGGAATCGCCAGGGTCAGCGCGCCCATCAGGCCGCCACACATACCCAGGCAATGGCCGCCGCCCAGCAGGCCGAGGATCACCGCCGAGACCAGCAGGGGCGCCAGTTCAAGCATGGGGCGGATCTTTCGGCTTGGGCGGTTGTTCAGGGCCGTTGGCTTCATCGACGGCCGCCAGGTGGTTCGGGTCCTGGTCATCGAACAGCACGCTGTGGGCCGGGCCATCGAGGTCGTCGTACTGGCCGCTGTCCACCGCCCAGAAGAAGATGTAAATGGCGATGGCCACGATCAACAGCGCCGCCGGGATCATCACGTAAAGAGCTGGCATCTGCACTCCATGCCCGCGCGACTCAAGCCGGCAGCGGGCGGGTTACGGGGGCGGGGCTCACGGCTGGCGTGCTCGGCATGCGAGTCAGGCGCAGGGCATTGAGCACCACGGTCAACGAACTGAGGGACATGCCGATCGCCGCCCAGATGGGAGTGATCCAGCCGAGGGCGGCAAACGGCAACATCAGGCCATTGTACAGCCCGGCCCACAGCAGGTTTTCAATGATTACCCGGCGGGTGCGCCGGGCCAGGGTAAAGGCTTGCACCAGGGCGTCGAGGCGGTTCGACAGCAACACCGCGTCGGCGCTGGTCTTGGCCAGGTCGGTGGCCGAGCCCATGGCCACGCTGATATCGGCGGCGGCCAGCACCGGCACATCGTTGACGCCATCGCCGAGCATCAGCACCTTGCGGCCTTCCTTGTGCAGCTGTTGCAGCATTTGCAGCTTGTCATCGGGGCGCAGGCCGCCATGGGCTTCGTCGATGCCCAGCTCGGCGGCGACACTGGCAACCATCGGCGAGCTGTCTCCCGACAGCAGCAACGTGCGCCAGCCGCGTGCCTTGCAGGCGGCGAGCAAGGCGGGCGCGTCGCTGCGCAGGCGGTCATCCAGGACAAACCAGGCCAGGGCGCCGTCGGTGTCGCCCAGCAGCAGCCATTGGCCGGCTTCCTTCGGTGAGGCGGGGAGGGCGCAGCCGCTCAGTTCGCAGACAAAACCCGGCTGGCCAATGCGCAACCGGCGGTTACCGACGCGGCCTTCCAGGCCCAGGCCCGGCGTGCTGAGCACTTCATCCGCCGCCAACGGCGCGCGGCCGAATGCGCGGGCGATCGGATGTTCCGAACGTTGCTCCAGCGCCGCCGCAAGGCTCAGGCACTCGTCGCTGCCCAGCAGGCTCAACGGGCGGATCGCGCGCAACGCCAGGCGACCTTCGGTAAGGGTGCCGGTCTTGTCGAAAATCACCGTGTCGATCTGGTTCAGGCCTTCCAGCACGTGGCCGCGGGTCAGCAGCAGGCCGAGTTTGTGCAGGGTGCCGGTGGCTGCCGTCAGGGCGGTGGGTGTTGCCAGTGAGAGGGCGCAAGGGCAGGTCGCAACCAGCATCGCCAGGACGATCCAGAACGCCCGTGACGAATCCAGCTCCCACCACACCAGGCCGATGACCGCAGCGGCGACCAACGAGCACAACAGGAACCATTGGGCGGCGCGGTCGGCGATCTCCGCCAGCCGGGGTTTCTCCGCCTGGGCCCGCTCCAGCAGGCGCACGATGGCCGACAGGCGCGTGTCGTGGCCCAGGGCGCGGACTTCGACGGTCAGCGCACCTTCGACGTTGAGGGTGCCGGCAGTGACGGCATCGCCGACCTGGCGTGGTTGCGGCAGGTACTCGCCGGTCAGCAGCGATTCGTCGATGCTCGAGTGGCCGTCGAGGATGATGCCGTCTGCCGGCAGCACCGCCCCCGGATGCACCAGTACCCGGTCGCCCAGGGCCAGTTCGCTGAGCAGGATCCGTTCACTTTGCCCGTCGGCACTCATGCGCAGGCACGAGGCTGGCAACAGGTTGACCAACTGCGCGGTGGCTGCCGCCGTACGTTCCCGGGCGCGACGCTCCAGGTAGCGCCCAGCCAGCAGGAACAGGGCAAACATGCCGACTGCATCGAAATACAGTTCGCCGGTGCCGGTGATGGCGGTCCAGATTCCGGCCAGGTAGGCACCGCCAATGGCCAGGGACACCGAAACATCCATGGTCAGGTGGCGGGTGCGCAGGTCGCGCATCGCCCCCTTGAAAAACGGTGCGCAGCTGTAGAACACGATGGGCGTTGTCAGAAACATCGCGACCCAGCGCAGGATCACGTGCAGCTCCGGGCTCAGGTCGATATTGAATTCCGGCCAGGTGGCCATCGTCGCCATCATCGCCTGGAACCACAGCAGCCCGGCCACCCCCAGTTGACGCAGGGCCAGGCGGTTTTCGCTGGCCAGTTGTTCAGCGGCACGGTCGGCTTGATACGGGTGGGCGGCGTAGCCGATGTGACGCAATTCGCCGAGCAGTTGGCTCAGGGGCAATTGCCCGTCGGCCCAGCGCACGTGCAGGCGGTGGTTGGACAGGTTCAGCCGCGCCTCGGCCACGGCGGGCAGGCTGCGCAGGTGTTTTTCGATCAGCCAGCCACAGGCGGCGCAACTGATGCCTTCCATCAACAGTGTGGCTTGCGACAGGTCACCGTCGTGGCGCACGAAAGGCTTTTGCACATCGGCACGGTCATACAGCGCCAGCTCGTCCACCAGTTGCACCGGCAGCGCCTCGGGGTTGGCCGAGGCTTCGCTGCGGTGCTGGTAATAGCTTTCCAGGCCACCGGCGACAATCGCCTCGGCCACCGCCTGGCAGCCCGGGCAGCACAGCTCGCGGGGCTCGCCGAGGATCACGGCAGTGAACCGGCTGCCGGGCGGCACGGGCAGGGCGCAGTGGTAGCAGGGGATCGGGGTGGTCATGGCTCAGTTCCGATGATCGTTCCCACGCTCTGCGTGGGAACGCTTCGCTGGACGCTCCGCGTCCGCTCTTGTGACGCGGAGCGTCACGGGATGCATTCCCACGCAGAGCGTGGGAACGATCAAACAGGTGACGCTCTATTTTTTCAGGTCTTCAGCACCCTGCAGCGGCTCGTCGCCCAGCAGCAAGTCCTTGTCATGGCTGACCTGTTCTTCTTCAAACATACGCCAGGTCCGGTCGCCTTCCACCCCCAGCAGCTCGACGAAGCGGCGGCCTTCGACCTTGTCGGTCACCTGGCCGATGTAGCGGCCGGGTTCGCTGTCGCTGCGGGTCAGGATGATCTTGCGATCCTTCTCCGGCTGGGTCGGCGAAATCAGGTTCAGCTCCAGGGTGCCGGGCCCGCTGTTGCCGGTCAGGTGCAATTCGACTTCGCCGGTCAACTCGTCCAGGTGCACCTTGGCCCGCAGTTGCAGAGTCTGGGCCAGCAGTTCGCGGTCCAGGGAACGGTTGATGCCTTTGCCGGCCTCGTAATAGTTGTCGTTGACCAGGTTGTCGGGGTTGTTCACCGCGATGGTCACCATGGACAAGGTCAACGTCACCGAGCAGGTCAGGATCCCAATGATGATCCAGGGCCAGAGGTGCTTGTACCAGGGGCTTGCGGCAGTAGCTGCGGGCATTGTTCGGCTCTCTATTAACGGACTTGTGGGCCGATGAATCGGCTCTTGGCTTCAATGTGGACGCTGTCGTCATCGGCATCCCTGAGGATGAATTTCACCTCGTTGGTGCTCGACGGCAGTTGTTCCGGTGCGCTCGACAACTCCACCGGCATGCTGAAGATTTCCCCGGCCGCTACCTTGATCTCGCGCCGGCCTTGCAGCTTGAGGTCTGGCAGGCCTGCGGCGTCAAGCACGTAGGTGTGGTCGCGCTGGTCCTTGTTCATGATCTTCAGGCTGTAGACGTTTTCGATCCGGCCCTCGGCGTTTTCGCGGTACAGCACGCGGTCCTTGCTGACGTCGAAACCCACCAGCGAGCGCACGAAGAAGGCGGCCACCAACAGGCTGATCATCGCCAGCAGCACCAGGGCATAACCGATCAGGCGCGGGCGCAGCTTATGGGTTTTCTGCCCGGACAGGTTGTGCTCGGTGGTGTAGCTGATCAGCCCGCGCGGGTATTCCATCTTGTCCATGATGTTGTCGCAGGCGTCGATGCAGGCAGCGCAGCCGATGCATTCAATCTGCAGGCCGTCACGGATGTCGATGCCGGTAGGGCACACCTGTACGCACATCGTGCAATCGATGCAGTCCCCCAAGCCCTGGGCCTTGTAGTCGATACCTTTTTTGCGCGGCCCACGGACTTCGCCACGGCGCGGGTCGTAGGAAACGATCATCGTGTCCTTGTCGAACATCACGCTCTGGAAACGCGCATACGGGCACATGTAGATGCACACCTGCTCGCGCAGCCAGCCGGCGTTGCCGTAGGTGGCGAGGGTGAAGAAGCCGACCCAGAAATACGACCAGCCATCCGCCTGGCCGGTGAAGAAATCGAACACCAGTTCACGGATCGGCGAGAAGTAGCCGACAAAGGTCATGCCGGTGACGAAGCCGATGATCAGCCACAGGCTGTGCTTGCCGAACTTGCGCAGGAACTTGTTGGCGCTCATCGGCGCCTTGTCCAGCTTGATGCGTTGGTTGCGGTCGCCTTCGGTGACCTTTTCGCACCACATGAAGATCCAGGTCCACACGCTTTGCGGGCAGGTGTAGCCGCACCAGACGCGGCCGGCATACACGGTGATGAAGAACAGGCCAAACGCCGCCACGATCAGGATGCCCGACAGCAGGATGAAATCCTGGGGCCAGAAAGTCGCGCCAAAAATGAAGAATTTACGCTCCGGCAGGTTCCACCAGACAGCCTGGTGGCCACCCCAGTTCAGCCACACGGTGCCGAAGTAGAGCAGGAACAAACCGGCACCCCCGAGCATCCGCAGATTGCGGAACAAGCCGGTGAAGGCACGGGTGTAGATTTTCTCCCGCGATGCGTAGAGATCGACGGTGTTATTCGAATTTTTGGCAGGCGGGGTAACGTCATGTACCGGAATCTGGTTGCTCATCATTGCATCCCACGGCAGTGGAGATTTGCCTCGGCCAGTACGTGCCAGCCGGGGTCAAAATAGGGGTGTTGCAGTGGCCTAATGATACGCCCCTGATACCCTTCGACGGGTGCGACCTTTGGTCGCGTTGGGGGAAATCAATTGATGGTGTACGTGATCTGGGTCAATTGACTTGTGAAGTATGGACGGTTTTTTTAGCCTTACCGGTCATTCGTCCCATGGATTGATCAGCGCGACGCCGCTGGATTGAAAGTCGCCAGTGTTGCGCGTGACCACTGTCAGCCCATGAACCAGCGCGGTTGCAGCGATCAGCGCGTCACTTTCGTTGGCTTGGTCTGGCACATGCAAGCTGGCACAGCGCAGGGCAACTGCTGCATCAATCGGCAGGATTCTGGCATCAAACGCCGGTATGACATGGCGCTTGAGCCATGTGCGCAAAACCTTCCCCTGGGCGGGATCACGCCGCTCCATTCGCAGGACTCCTGTTTCCAGTTCCTTCAAGGTAATGGCTGAAATATACATCCGTGGCGCGATGACACTTTTGGCCCAGGCGACGACCTTGGCATCGGCCTGGGGTTTGCGCAGTTCAGAGATGACGTTGGTGTCGAGTAGATACATCAAGTGAAGTCCACGGGTCGATGAGTGATCACGGCGCGTTCGGTTTCGAACTCGATATCTGCCGCTTCTGGCATCACCAACAGGTCAACGATGTCGGCATTGAGGCCTGTCAGTTTTTGGTAGTCCTCAATGCTTAGCAGTACATGGGCAGGCTTGCCCCGGTCAGTGATAAAAACCGGGCCTTGGCGGGCGGCTTTTTTGGCACCGCTTGTGTCTTGATTGAATTCACGGCTGGAAATGGTGGTGATGGTCATGGGGGCTAACCTCCGTATGGAGTACGAATGTAGTCACGTTACTACCTGCGGTTTTCTTGATCAATCTCAAATGTAGATGCGTTGCTGGCGGTGACGACTTTTTCGACTTGAAAACAAAACGGCCCCGCCAATCTCCACTGGCGGGGCCGTTTTTTTTCACCGCTTTTCCTCACACGGCGTCTGGCGGCTTGTTCCCATGGGACAGTCCGAAACATACGCCGCCAGCAAGTGCACCTTGCCGTTTCCCTTGCGACTTCCTGGTGTTGAGTAAGTAAATCAGGAGAGGTCTACGGGCCGGTGTGGTGGCGTTTTTATAACTGCTTTTTGCGCTGTTAAATAACCTACAAC
This sequence comes from Pseudomonas sp. Colony2, assembly GCF_019382755.1. Classification (NCBI taxonomy): domain Bacteria; kingdom Pseudomonadati; phylum Pseudomonadota; class Gammaproteobacteria; order Pseudomonadales; family Pseudomonadaceae; genus Pseudomonas; species Pseudomonas sp. Colony2. The sequence goes on from NZ_CP080030.1 coordinate 1,838,444, forward strand.
GATTGGTTAGGAAGCTGACGCTTCTGCGATATCAGTTCTTAGGCCCAAACGAGCCTTTGTTTACACAGAATGAAACGTTTGTTGTAGGAACGCTGATCGCGTTATTGCCACGCAGGAAATGCCGACGTTGAGATCAAGTCTGGATCAGTGTTCGGCAATGTTTTGTAGCAGCGCGCAGCGTTACCACGATGAAACCTTTGATGAGCAATTGTTGAACGTTATGCCTAGGTCTCTTGCGCGCCGATAAATTTATTTTGTTTTGACGTTATTCAAATCGAGGAAACCAATGACCATTCAACGTGCTAATGACACGCATAATGTTGGAGCCGTTCCACCATCGGCTTCGACGCTGCCAGTATCCTCTGGCATCAGCGTAGAGCAATTCAGTAGTTGGAATGATTATCGGGTGGCCGACCGTCTACTCAGAAACTTTGATAAGTATGCCGACCCTGCGCAACCAGACTACATCACCCGCGACTCTCTACGACAGGTTGCGTATGCCTCTGCGCAGAGTGGCTACAGCAGTGACGACATGAATTTTGCCCGTTCGCTGCTGGAAAATCCTGTACTCATGGAGAAACTCGATGGGTACGGAAAGCATAAGCACGATGGCAAAATCGATCGTGAAAGTATCATAACCGTGGGTCAGAATATGGGGTTTCCCCTGGCCACGATGAGTGATAAAGAACTGGCGCAAAAGCTCCTGAATGAATATGACACCTATTACCCGGAGCGCGGTTGGGGTGGGATTGATCGCAGGGAGGGTGTGACTTACGCTTCACTGAAGAACATCGCGGATGGGACGCGTCATGATCGCGGCCCAGATGAAGCGATGGTCGCGCGGGAAATCTTGAGTCGTCCTGAGTTAGTGGCACAGTTAGGACTGACGGATTGGTCTAAATCGGCTGATCGGGGGGCGATCAACGCTGCTATTAAAAGAATGGACCAAGTGCATGAAGAACGGTAACGCCTCGTCCTCGGGGTAAGTTGAGTTCCACCAATGCCCCATTACCAAAGCCCCGCGCAGCATTGGCTGCGCGGGGCTTTTTGGTTTTAATGCTTACTGCTCCTCAGCTGCCTTGTCTCCATGGGACAGGCTGTAAACATAGGCCGCCAGCAAGTGCACCTTGTCATTGCCCTGCAACTGCTCCTGCGCAGGCATCTGGCCTTGACGGCCATAACGGATGGTCTGCTGCAGTTGCGCGAAGCTCGAACCGTAGATGAACGCGCCAGGGTGGGTCAGGTCAGGCGCGCCCATGGCGGGTGTACCTTTACCGGCGGGACCGTGGCACGCCACGCAGTTGGCGGCGAAGAGTTTCTCGCCGTTGGCCACGTCTGCCTTCGCGCCTTCCGGCAATTTGCGGCCATCGAGGTTGGTCACCACAAAGCCGGCCACATCGGCCACGCCTTGCTCGCCAATGACTTCGGCCCACGCCGGCATCACCGCGTGGCGGCCCTTCATGATGGTTTCCTTGATGGTGGCCGGGTCGCCGCCCCAGCGCCAGTCGGCGTCGGTCAGGTTGGGGAAGCCGTAGGCACCCTTGGCGTCGGAACCGTGGCACACCGAGCAGTTGGAGGCGAACAGGCGGCCACCCATCTTCAAGGCTTGCGGGTCCTTGGCCACTTCTTCGATCGGCATGGCGGCGAACTTGGCGAAGATCGGCCCGAACCGGGCGTCCGACTTGGCCATTTCCTTTTCCCATTCGTGCACGCCGGTCCAGCCGGTCTGGCCATTGGCAAATGGGGTTTGCTTGTCGTTGTCGAGGTAGTTGTAGCCCGGCAGCAGGCCTTTCCAGTTGCCCAGGCCAGGGTACAGCGCCAGGTAACCGAGGGCGAAGATGATGGTGCCGACGAACAGCATGAACCACCATTTGGGCAGCGGGTTGTCGTACTCCTCGATGCCGTCGAACGAGTGGCCGACGGTTTCATCGGTTTGCTCGGCGCGCTGGCCCTTGCGGGTCGACAGCAGCAGCCAGGTCAGGGCGAAAATGGTACCCAGACTGAGGACTGTGACGTACAGACTCCAGAACGTAGTCATTCTTTGTTACTCCTAGACGCTTCCACGACGTGCTTGATGGCTTCGGGATCATCCGCGAAGGGCAGCAACGTCGCGTCTTCAAACTCCGACTTGCGCTTGGGGCTGAACACCCACAAGGCCAGGCCGATAAAGGCCACCATCACGACAACGGTGCCCAGGCCTCGAATCATCCCGATATCCATCCAGATCACCGTTTGCTTTTGATGATGGTGCCAAGGCCTTGCAAGTAGGCCACCAGTGCGTCCATTTCGGTCTTGCCCTTCACGGCCGCTGCCGCACCGGCGATGTCTTCGTCGGTGTAGGGCACGCCCAGGGTGCGCAAGACTTCCATCTTCTTGGCGGTGTCCTTGCCGTCGAGTTTGTTTTCGACCAGGAACGGGTACGCCGGCATTTTCGATTCGGGCACCACGTTGCGCGGGTTGTACAAGTGCGCACGCTGCCAGTCATCGGAGTAACGACCGCCGACCCGGGCCAGGTCCGGGCCGGTACGCTTGGAACCCCACAGGAATGGGTGGTCCCACACGCTTTCACCGGCGACCGAGTAGTGGCCGTAGCGTTCGGTTTCGGCGCGGAACGGGCGGATCATCTGCGAGTGGCAGCCGACACAACCGTTGGCGATGTAGACGTCGCGGCCTTCCAGTTCAAGGGCGGTGCGCGGCTTCATGCCTTCCACCGGCTTGTTGGTCACGTCCTGGAAAAACAGCGGAACGATCTGGGTCAGGCCGCCGATACTCACGGCGATGACCATGAAGAAGGCCAGCAGGCCGATATTCTTCTCGACTACTTCATGCTTCATCAGTGAGCTCCCACAACGGCGATCTTGGTAGCGGCTTCGGCTTCTACAGGGTCGGAGGCACGCACGGTGCGCCACACGTTGTAGGCCATGAACAGCATGCCGCTGGCAAAGATCGCACCGCCCAGGGCGCGCACGATGTAACCCGGATGGCTGGCTTGCAGCCCTTCGACGAAGGAGTAGGTGAGGGTGCCGTCATCGTTGATTGCACGCCACATCAGGCCCTGGGTGATGCCGTTGACCCACATCGAGGCGATGTAGAGCACGGTACCGATGGTGGCCAGCCAGAAGTGGGTGTTGATCAGGCTGACGCTGTGCATCTGCGCACGGCCGAACAGTTTCGGGATCATGTGGTACAGCGCGCCGATGGAAATCATCGCTACCCAACCGAGGGCGCCGGCGTGTACGTGGCCGATGGTCCAGTCGGTGTAGTGGGACAGCGAGTTGACCGTCTTGATGGCCATCATCGGGCCTTCGAAGGTCGACATGCCGTAGAACGCCAGGGAGACCACGAGGAACCGCAGGATCGGGTCGGTGCGCAATTTATGCCAGGCGCCCGACAGGGTCATCATGCCGTTGATCATGCCGCCCCAGCTTGGCGCGAGCAGGATGATCGACATCGCCATGCCCAGGGACTGGGCCCAGTCCGGCAATGCGGTGTAGTGCAGGTGGTGCGGACCGGCCCAGATGTACAGGGTGATCAGGGCCCAGAAGTGCACGATGGACAGGCGATAGGAGTAGATCGGACGCTCGGCCTGTTTCGGCACGAAGTAGTACATCATCCCCAGGAAGCCGGTGGTGAGGAAGAAACCTACGGCGTTGTGGCCGTACCACCACTGGATCATTGCGTCCGTCGCACCGGCGTAGGCCGAGTAGGACTTGAAGAAGCTGACCGGCAAGGACGCATGGTTGACGATATGCAGCATCGCCGTCACCAGGATAAACGCCCCGTAGAACCAGTTGCCGACATAGATGTGCTTGGTCTTGCGCTTGACGATGGTGCCGAAGAACACCACTGCGTAGGTCACCCAGACAATCGCCAGCAAAATGGCGATCGGCCATTCCAGCTCGGCGTATTCCTTGGTGGTGGTGTAGCCCAGCGGCAGGGTGACGATCGCGCCCACGATGACCGCTTGCCAACCCCAGAAGGTAAAGGCCGCCAGTGCATCGGAAATCAGTCGCGTTTGGCAGGTTCGCTGCACGACGTAGTAAGAAGTGGCAAACAGTGCACATCCACCGAAGGCGAAAATCACCAGGTTGGTGTGCAACGGGCGCAGGCGTCCAAATGTCGTCCATGGCAGGCCAAAATTCAACTCTGGCCAAACCAGTTGCGAGGCAATGAAAACGCCGAGCCCCATGCCAAGGATCCCCCAGACCACCGTCATGATGGCGAACTGGCGGACTACCTTATAGTTATAAGCAGTCGGACTGATTGCTGTGCTCATTCTAAGGTTCCACGGTTTAGTTTTTTTATAGGGTAAAAATCGGTCGCAAGTATGGAGAAAGCAAGATTCCATTGCAACGCAAGGTGACCTGCGTCAATGCGTTCCAAACCAGATTCTGCGCCCTTTCCATGTTTGGCGTAAGGACAAAATTCAGGGTTAAAAGCTGACGACTTGGACAGGATTTTAAACGGGTCGAAGGTACTTGTAACTGAGTGTGTGTAAACAAGCAGCTCGGGTGACGAATGGCCAGTGGCACGACAGCCGGTAAGTACCAGCCTTTGCGCCTGTCATCGAGCAGAAATGTTTCAACCCATCGAGTGCAAGTCGGCCGTCGACCGGCCAATGCCAGTCCACTGTGCAAACAAGCGTAGACCCGAATGGCAGGAGGGGAAAGTCAGCGATCGGAAGGGTGCGACAATGGGTCGCAAAAAAGCCGCGCCTGAATCAGGCGCGGCTTTTGGGTGGTGCAGGATTACTCGGGTTGGCTGTCAGGCGTTGCGCCATCAGCATTGTGGGACAGGCTGTAAACATAGGCGGCCAGCAGGTGCACCTTGTCATTGCCTTGCAGTACTTCCTGCGCAGGCATCTGGCCCTGGCGGCCGTGGCGAATGGTCTGCTGCAACTGCGCCAGGCTGGTGCCGTAGATAAAGCCGCCTGGCTGCGTCAGATTCGGCGCGCCCATGGCTTCCACGCCATGGCCTTCCGGCCCGTGGCAGGCGACACAGGTGGTGCTGAATGCCACCTGGCCCGCGGCGACATCCGCACTGCTGTCCGCCGGCAGCGGCAGCCCCGCCAATTCATGGCGCACGTAGGCTGCGACGTTCTTCACACCGTCCTCACCCAGCACTTCACCCCAGGCCGGCATCGCGGCATGACGGCCATTCATGATGGTCATCTTGATTGCATCCGCCGAACCGCCCCAGCGCCAGATGTTGTCTGCCAGGTTCGGGAAGCCGTAGGCGCCCTTGGCGTCCGAGCCATGGCACACCGCGCAGTTGGAGGCGAACAGGCGGCCGCCCATTTTCAGCGCCTGCGGGTCCTTGGCAACTTCTTCCACCGGCATGGCCGCGAATTTGGCGAAGATCGGTCCGAATTTGGCGTCGGCCTTGGCCATTTCCTTGTCCCATTCCTTGGTCTGGGTCCAGCCATCTTCATAGCCCGGCAACACGCCTTTCCAGTTGCCCAGGCCCGGGTAGAGGATCAGGTAGCCGACGGCAAACACCAGGGTGCCGGCGAACAGCATGAACCACCATTGTGGCAGCGGGTTGTCGTACTCCTCGATCCCGTCGAAGGCGTGGCCCATGGTCTGGTCCACGCTGCCCTTGGTCTCGCCCTTGCGGGTGCCGATCAACAGCCAGGTCAGGCCGATCAGGCTGCCGAGGGTCAGTACACAGATCCATGTACTCCAGAAGGTAGTCATGGCCGGTTGCTCCTTGTTGCAGGCTCTTCTTGAGCGTCGGGGGTTGGCGGTAGCGGTTCATCGGCAAACGGCAGCAGGCACGCCTCGGCGAACTCTGCGTTGCGCCGGGAGTTGAACACCCACAGCGACAGGCCGATGAAGGCGATGGCCACGACCAGCGTGCCAAGGCCGCGGATGGTTCCAGCATCGAATTCAAATCCCATGGCTCACCTCTTGCTCTTGATGGCAGTGCCGAGCACTTGCAGGTACGAAACCAGCGCGTCCATCTCGGTCTTGCCCTTGAGGGAGGCCACGGCACCGGCGATGTCGTCGTCGGTGTACGGCACGCCGAGGGTGCGCATCACCTTGAGCTTGGTCTCGGTGTGGCTGCTGTCGACCGGGGCGGTGACCAGCCATGGGTACGCCGGCATCTTCGATTCCGGTACCACGTTGCGCGGGTTGTACAAGTGCGCGCGGTGCCAGTCGTCCGAGTAGCGCGCGCCGACGCGGGCCAGGTCCGGCCCGGTACGCTTGGAGCCCCACAGGAAGGGGTGATCCCACACGCTTTCACCGGCCACCGAGTAGTGGCCATAACGCTCTGTTTCGGCGCGGAACGGGCGGATCATCTGCGAATGGCACTGTACGCAGCCTTCGCGGATATAGATGTCGCGACCTTCCAGTTGCAGCGCGGTGTAGGGCTTCATGCCTTCCACCGGCTTGTTGGTCACATCCTGGAAGAACAGCGGCACGATCTGGGTCAGGCCGCCGATGCTCACGGCGAGCACCATCAGCAGCATCAGCAGGCCGACGTTCTTTTCAATGGTTTCGTGTTTCATCATCGACTCCTCAGGCCATCTGCGCCGCAGCGGCGACTTCGGCGGGTTGTGCCGAACGCACAGTGCGCCAAGTGTTGTAAGCCATCAGGAACATGCCGCTGAGGAAGATCGCCCCGCCCACCAGTCGCACGATGAAGCCTGGGTGGCTGGCCACCAGGGTTTCGACGAAGGAGTAGGTCAAGGTGCCGTCTTCGTTGACTGCACGCCACATCAGGCCCTGGGCGATGCCGTTGACCCACATCGAGGCGATGTAGAGCACGGTGCCGATGGTGGCCAGCCAGAAGTGCGCGTTGATCAGGCCGAGGCTGTACATCTGCTCGCGACCGAAGATTTTCGGGATCATGTGATACAGCGCGCCGATGGAGATCATCGCTACCCAACCCAGCGCCCCGGCGTGTACGTGGCCGATGGTCCAGTCGGTGTAGTGGGAGAGGGCATTGACCGTCTTGATCGCCATCATCGGCCCTTCGAAGGTCGACATGCCGTAGAAGGCCAGGGAAACCACCAGGAATCGCAGGATCGGGTCGCTGCGCAACTTATGCCAGGCGCCCGACAGGGTCATCATCCCGTTGATCATCCCGCCCCAGCTCGGTGCCAGCAGTACCAGCGACATCACCATGCCCAGGGACTGTGCCCAGTCCGGCAGCGCGGTGTAGTGCAAGTGGTGCGGGCCGGCCCAGATGTACAGGGTGATCAGTGCCCAGAAGTGCACGATGGACAGGCGATAGGAATACACCGGGCGTTCGGCCTGTTTCGGCACGAAGTAGTACATCATCCCCAGGAAGCCGGCGGTGAGGAAAAAGCCTACCGCGTTATGCCCATACCACCACTGCACCATGGCATCCGTCGCACCGCCGTACAGCGAGTAGGACTTGGTCAGGCTGACCGGGATTTCCAGGTTGTTGACGATATGCAGGATGGCCACGGTGATGATGAACGCACCGAAGAACCAGTTACCGACGTAGATGTGCTTGGTGTTGCGCTTCATCACCGTGCCGAAGAACACGATGGCATAGGCCACCCAGACGATGGTGATCAGGATGTCGATCGGCCATTCCAGCTCGGCGTATTCCTTGGAGCTGGTGTAGCCCAGCGGCAAGGTGATCGCGGCCAGCACAATGACCAGCTGCCAGCCCCAGAAGCAGAACTGCGCGATCTTTGGCGCGAACAATTGGGTCTGGCAGGTGCGTTGCACCGAGTAGAAGGAGCTGGCAAACAGCGCGCAACCGCCAAAGGCAAAGATCACCGCGTTGGTGTGCAGCGGGCGCAAGCGGCCGAAACTGGTCCAGGGCAAATTGAAGTTGAGTTCGGGCCATACCAACTGGGCAGCGAGAAAAACCCCGAGCCCCATGCCGACGATGCCCCACACCACCGTCATAATGGCGAATTGGCGGACCACCTTGTAGTTATAGGCGGTACTTAAAGTAGTGTTCATGGTTCCCCATCCACGGTTCAACCCAAGCAAATGCGGCACTTGGGCTGGAGTTATAGGCAGACTAAAAAGCGAGGCAAGCATGGGCAAAGAGCACAAGGCCAGTATTGACGGGGATCAATGGGCGCAGTGTGTGCGGGAACGCGGCTGGTTGTGGGATGTCGCCACAGGGTCTATGGCGCGTACGCCCACGACGTTGATCCTGGCCCACGGCGCGGGTGCGCCGATGGACTCGGGCTTCATGAACGACATGGCTGCACGCCTTGCCGGGCATGGCGTGAACGTGTTGCGCTTCGAGTTTCCCTACATGGCCCAGCGTCGTGTGGATGGCGGTAAACGTCCGCCGAACCCGGCGCCGAAACTGCTGGAATGCTGGCGTGAGGTGTATGCCGAGGTGCGACGTCATGTCGCTGGGAAACTGGCGGTGGGCGGCAAGTCGATGGGCGGGCGGATGGCCAGTTTGTTGGCGGATGAATTGGGTACGGACGCGCTGGTGTGCCTGGGTTATCCGTTCTATGCGGTGGGCAAGCCGGAGAAGCCACGGACCGAGCACCTGGCCGGGCTGAAGACGCCGACGTTGATCGTGCAGGGCGAGCGGGATGCTCTGGGCAATCGGGCGGCGGTGGAAGGGTATGTGTTGTCGCCGAGCATCGAGGTGATGTGGCTGGTGGCGGGGGATCATGATCTGAAGCCGTTGAAGGCTTCGGGGTTCAGTCATGAGCAGCATCTGGAGGCTGCGGCGGTGAAGGTGGCCGGGTTTCTCGGCGCCTGATAGGGCCCTTTCGCGAGCAAGCCCGCTCCCACATTTGAAATGCATTCCAAATGTGGGAGCGGGCTTGCTCGCGAAAGCGGTTTACCGGTTAAAGCGTTCTACCAGCGAATACTGAGTATTGGCGGTATGCGTCAGCTCTTCACTCAACTGCGCCGAATTCAACGCCTGTTCCGACGTCTGGTCCGCCAGCAGCGCAATGGTGCTGATGTTACGGCTGATCTCTTCCGCCACCGAGCTCTGCTCTTCGGTCGCCGCCGCAATCTGCGCCGTCATATCAGTGATGTGCGCCACCGCCTCGCTGATCCCGATCAGCGCCTGATCCGCTTCCATCACCCGTGCCACACCTTCTTCCGCCTGGCGATGCCCGGCGTCCATGGTCTGTACGGCCGCACTGGCGGTCTGTTGCAGCTTGGCGATCAGCGCGTGAATCTGCCCGGTGGACTCGCTGGTGCGCTGGGCCAGTTGCCGCACTTCGTCGGCCACCACCGCAAAGCCGCGACCCATCTCCCCGGCACGGGCCGCTTCGATGGCCGCGTTCAGCGCCAGCAGGTTGGTCTGGTCGGCGATGCCTTTGATCACATCCACCACGCCACCGATTTCGTCACTGTCCTTGGCCAGTTGGGTCACGGTCACGCCGGTCTCGCCCACGGCCACCGACAGGCGCTGAATCGCCTCGCGGGTTTCGCCGGCGATATCACGGCCACGCCCGGTCAGGCGATTGGCTTCCTGGGTGGCATCGGCGGTGCGTTGCACATGGCTGGCGACTTCCTGAGTCGTCGCGGCCATCTGGTTGACCGCGGTGGCCACCTGTTCGGTTTCCACGCGCTGGCGTTCAAGACCGCTGGAGCTGTTATGCGCCAGGGTATTGGACTGCGCCGCCTGGGAGTTGAGGTGTTCAGCCGTGTCCTGCAAACGGGTAAGACACGTCTTCAGGCGCGCCTCCTGGCTGAGGATCGACATTTCCAGGCGCGCCTGGGCGCCGCGGCTGTCGGTGTACATCTGCGCGATCAGCGGGTCTGAGGTGGTCTGTTCGGCCAGGCGCAGCAAGCGCTTGAGCCCGCGTTGTTGCCAGCTCAGGCCCAACAGGCCCAGCGGTACCGACAGCGCCGCTGCCAGGGCAAAGCCCCAGTGGGAATTGAGCCAGACGCCAATCAGGAAGCTCAACTGGCTGACCAGGATAAACGGCAGCCAGTCCTGCAACACCGGCAGCCACTTGTCGCGGCGCGGGATGGCCGGCTTGCCCTGGTTGATGCGCTGGTAAAGCGCTTCGGCACGGCGGATCTGCTCGGCGGTGGGCTTGACCCGCACCGACTCGTAGCCGATCACCTGGTTGCCGTCGAAGACCGGTGTCACATAGGCGTTGACCCAATAGTGATCACCGCTCTTGCAGCGGTTCTTGACGATGCCCATCCATGGCAAGCCTTGTTTGAGCGTGGACCACATGTGTGCGAACACTGCCGCCGGCACATCCGGATGACGAACCAGGTTGTGCGGGGCACGCAGCAGTTCGTCATGGGAAAACCCACTGATCTCGACGAAGGCGTCGTTGCAGTAGGTGATCACGCCTTTGGCATCCGTGGTGGAGATCAACCGTTGCTGAGCGGGGAAGGTACGTTCGCGCTGGGTAACGGGTTGGTTATTACGCATGATTGTTCAATCCGCAAGGCTTTGACAGGTTGTCGACCGTCGCGGGGTTTTATTTAACTTATTTTTTGCAACAATCGGCGCAGCCTCAGCCCGCCAGCATCGGATAGGTAAACAACCCGAAATGCAGCAGGTTCAGCCCGAAGTGCGTAACGATCGCCGCGCCCAATCCGCCAAAGCGATACGCCAGGCCGTAGCCCAGGCCTGCGATGGTCGCCAGCAGGGTCCACTGCCAGCCTGCGCCCAGGTGTACCAGGCCGAACAACAGGGCGGCCAACAGCAGGGCGAGGTTTTCACCATAGGGCAATTGCTTGAACCGTCGGCTCAGGCCGCCCTGGATATAACCGCGGAACAGCGCTTCCTCCACCAGGGTCACCAGCAGCAGGTTATTCAACACCCACAGCCAGGCCTGCTCCGGCCACTTCGGGGCCCAACTGATGACGCCCAGCAACGCAGCGCCGCCCAGGGCGGCAATCGCCGTCAGTGTCAACGCCAGGGCGGTGGCGTAGATCGACAGGCGCAGGGACCGGCGCGCAACAATCCACGGGCATGCCAGCAGCAGCCAGAAGCCAATCAGCGGTTTGTCCTGGTTCAGGTACATCGAGAAAGGCACGGCGTCGTCCGTAAAGCGCTGCGGGGCGATCCCGCGACCGTTGTAGAACCCCGGCAGCCAATGCATCGCCAGCCCCAGCGCCAGCACGATAAACAGCCCGTGGCCCAGATAGCGTACCCACGGGTTTCGCTGTTGCCGCACGGCAAACCCGGCCAACAGCAGCATGGCGACGGAAAGCGCCGCCATTAACCCCAATTGCCCGTAGCTCAAGGCAAGTACATAGCCGATGGAAAGAAGCGCCAGGTACAGCCATGGCAATGCAAGCATGGGGAATCCTTGTGACAGTCAAAATCTGAGGGCGGCAGTATACCGAGCGTCACCGACGGTAAAAATGAAAACACCGCCAGGGAAGGCGGTGTTTTGGGTAGCGCGTGTCAGTTACGAGGCAATCAGCTGCCGCAACACGTAGTGCAGGATCCCGCCGGCCTTGAAGTATTCGACCTCATTGAGGGTGTCGATGCGGCACAGCACTTCGACCTTCTCGCTGCTGCCATCCTCACGGGTGATCACCAGCGTCAGGTTCATGCGTGGCTCGATCTCGGCGTTGGTCAGCCCGAGGATGTCGATCTTCTCCTTGCCGGTCAGCTTGAGTGCCTTGCGGTTCTGGTCCAGCTTGAACTGCAGGGGCAGCACGCCCATGCCCACCAGGTTGGAGCGGTGAATCCGCTCGAAACTCTCGGCAATCACCGCCTTTACCCCCAGCAGGTTGGTGCCCTTGGCCGCCCAGTCACGGCTTGAGCCGGTGCCGTATTCCTGGCCGGCGATCACCACCAGCGGGGTGCCCGAGGCCTGGTATTTCATGGCGGCGTCATAGATCGGCATTTTCTCGCCGGTAGGGATGTAGATCGTATTGCCGCCTTCCTCACCGCCGAGCATTTCGTTGCGGATGCGGATGTTGGCGAAGGTGCCGCGCATCATCACTTCATGGTTGCCGCGGCGCGAGCCGTAGGAGTTGAAGTCCCGCGGTTCGACGCCTTGCTCGCGCAGGTATTTGCCGGCCGGGCTGTCGGTCTTGATGTTACCGGCGGGAGAGATGTGGTCGGTGGTCACCGAATCCCCCAACAGTGCCAGCACGTTGGCGCCCTTGACGTCTTCGATCACCGGCAGCGGGCCGCCAATGTCGTCGAAGAAGGGTGGATGCTGGATGTAGGTGGAATCTTTCTGCCACACGTAGGTCGCGGCCTGCGGCACTTCAATGGCTTGCCACTGTTCGTCGCCGGCAAACACCTCGGCGTATTCCTTGTGGAACATCCCGGTGCTGACTTGGGCGACGGCGTCGGCAATTTCCTTGCTGCTGGGCCAGATGTCCCGCAGGTACACAGGTTTTCCGTCAGAGCCGGTGCCCAGTGGTTCGCTGCTGATGTCCATGCGCACGGTGCCGGCCAGGGCATAGGCCACCACGAGGGGCGGGGAGGCCAGCCAGTTGGTTTTCACCAATGGGTGCACCCGGCCTTCGAAGTTACGGTTGCCCGAGAGCACCGAGGCCACGGCCAGGTCGGCTTTCTGGATGGCTTTTTCGATCGGCTCGGGCAGCGGCCCGGAGTTGCCGATACAGGTGGTGCAGCCATAACCCACCAGGTCGAAGCCCAGCTTGTCGAGGTAGTGGGTCAAGCCTGCCGCTTTGTAGTAATCAGTCACGACTTTGGAGCCCGGCGCCAGGGAGGTTTTCACCCAGGGCTTGCTCTTCAGTCCTTTCTCCACGGCCTTTTTCGCCACCAGGCCCGCCGCCATCATCACGCTCGGGTTGGAGGTGTTGGTGCAGGAGGTAATGGCCGCGATCACCACCGCGCCGTTTTTCAAGCGATAGGTCTGGCCTTTGAAGTCGTAGTCGGCTTCACCGATCAGGTCGGCGTTGCCCACCGCAACACCGCCGCCGCCTTCGCTTTCCAGGCGGCCTTCTTCCTTGTTGGTGGGCTTGAATTGCAGGTCGAGGAAGTCGCTGAAGGCTTGGCCGACGTTCGGCAGGGAAACGCGGTCTTGCGGACGTTTTGGCCCCGCGAGGCTGGCTTCGACGCTGCCCATGTCCAGCGCCAGGCTGTCAGTGAAGATGGGCTCCTGACCGGCGTTGCGCCATAGGCCCTGGGCCTTGGTGTACGCCTCTACCAGCTTGACGGTTTCCGCAGGACGGCCTGACAGGCGCAGGTAGTCCAGAGTCACGTCGTCCACCGGGAAGAAGCCGCAAGTGGCGCCGTATTCCGGGGCCATGTTGGCGATGGTGGCGCGGTCTGCCAGGGGCAGGTCAGCCAGGCCATCACCATAGAATTCGACGAATTTCCCGACCACGCCTTTTTTGCGCAACATCTGGGTGACGGTCAGCACCAGGTCGGTGGCGGTGATGCCTTCTTTCAGCTTGCCGGTGAGCTTGAAGCCGATCACTTCCGGGATCAGCATCGACACCGGCTGCCCGAGCATCGCGGCTTCCGCTTCGATCCCGCCCACTCCCCAGCCCAATACGCCGAGGCCGTTGATCATGGTGGTGTGGGAGTCGGTGCCTACCAATGTGTCGGGGAAGGCGTAGGTGCGGCCGTCTTCATCCTTGGTCCACACGGTGCGGCCGAGGTATTCCAGGTTGACCTGGTGGCAGATGCCGGTGCCCGGTGGCACTACGCTGAAGTTGTCGAAGGCGCTCTGGCCCCAGCGCAGGAAGGCGTAGCGTTCGCCGTTGCGCTGCATTTCGATGTCGACGTTTTCCTGGAAGGCGCCGGTGGTGGCGAACTTGTCGACCATCACCGAGTGGTCGATCACCAGGTCCACCGGTGACAGCGGGTTGATGCGTTGCGGGTCACCGCCGGCCTTGGCCACGGCGGCGCGCATGGCGGCCAGGTCGACCACGGCGGGCACGCCGGTAAAGTCTTGCATCAGCACACGGGCGGGGCGGTATTGGATCTCGCGGTCGGAGCGGCGCTCCTTGAGCCAGGCGGCAATGGCCTTGAGGTCGGCGCCGGTGACGGTCTTTTCGTCCTCCCAGCGCAGCAGGTTTTCCAGCAGCACCTTGAGGGACATCGGCAGCTTGTCCAGATCACCCAGGCTCTTGGCGGCTTCGGGCAGGCTGAAGTAGTGATAGGTCTTGTCGTCGATCTGTAAGGTTTTAAGGGTTCTCAGACTATCAAGGGATGACATTACATGACTCCTTATGGTCCGCACGGCTACGGACCTGACGGGACGAACAGAGCTTACAAATTAGCCCTGTTTTAAGTAGCTGGCTAATTACTGGACTCTATCAATAAGTCCAAGGTTCCGAACTCGGCTATCATGCGCGCGTTTTCATGACAGGCATTGCGCTATAGCAAGCCCGTGATCCAGGAGAGTTGATGAACACCCTTTTTATGCACTGCCGCCCGGGTTTTGAAGGCGAAGTCTGTTCCGAGATCGCGGAACACGCCGCACGCCTGAACGTTTCGGGCTATGCCAAGGCCAAGACCGGCAGCGCCTGCGCCGAATTTGTCTGCACCGAAGAAGACGGCGCCCAGCGCCTGATGCGCGGCCAACGCTTTGCCGAGCTGATCTTCCCGAGGCAGTGGGCGCGCGGGGTGTTCATCGACTTGCCGGAAACCGACCGTATCAGCGTGATCCTCGCGCACCTGCGGGATTTCCCGGTGTGCGGCAGCCTGTGGCTGGAAATGGTCGACACCAATGACGGCAAGGAGCTGTCGAACTTCTGCAAGAAATTCGAAGTTCACTTGCGCAAGGCGCTGATGGCCGCCGGCAAACTGGTGGAAGACGCCAGCAAGCCGCGCCTGCTGTTGACCTTCAAGAGCGGCCGCGAAGTGTTCATGGGCCTGGCCGAGTCGAACAACTCGGCCATGTGGCCGATGGGCATCCCGCGCCTCAAATTCCCGCGGGACGCGCCAAGCCGCTCGACCTTGAAGCTGGAAGAGGCCTGGCACCACTTTATCCCCCGAGACCAGTGGGACGAGCGCCTGCACAGCGACATGACCGGCGTCGACCTCGGCGCAGCGCCTGGCGGCTGGACCTGGCAACTGGTCAACCGCGGCATGCTGGTGACCGCCATCGACAACGGCCCGATGGCCGAAAGCCTGATGGACACCGGGCTGGTGCAGCACTTGATGGCCGACGGCTTTATCTACACCCCCAAGCAGCCGGTGGACTGGATGGTCTGCGACATCGTCGAAAAACCGGCGCGCAATGCGGCCCTGTTGGAAACCTGGATTGGCGAGGGACACTGCCGCGAAGCGGTGGTCAACCTGAAGTTGCCGATGAAGCAGCGTTATGCCGAAGTGAAGCGCCTGCTTGAACGCATCGCGGAAGGCTTCAAGGAACGTGGCATCCGGGTGGAGATCGGCTGCAAGCAGCTGTACCACGACCGTGAAGAAGTGACCTGCCATTTGCGCCGGTTGGATGTGAAGAAGCCAAAGGCCCGGTAAACGCTGCTCAATGTAGGAGCGAGCTTGCTCGCGAAAAAACCGAGGGCGCCGCTGGCTACCTGGCGCCCCGCGTTACCGTTAAAATGCCGGCCTGTTTAGGAGTAAACCATGAGCCTGACCCCTGATTTACCCGTCGATGCCGTCCTCGACGCCACCGGCCTCAACTGCCCGGAGCCAGTGATGATGCTGCACCAGCACATCCGCGACCTGGCGCCCGGTGGCTTGCTCAAGGTGATCGCGACCGATCCGTCGACCCGTCGCGACATCCCCAAGTTCTGCGTGTTTCTCGACCATGAACTGGTGGACCAGCAGGAGCAGGCCGGTACCTACCTATACTGGATCCGCAAGAAATCGGCTTAAGCCCGGCGAATCCGCTTGCGTGCGCTGCGCACCAGGCGGATCACCAACATCGCCGCGGCACAGCTCAGGCCCACGATCAGCCCCTGCCACAAGCCGCTCGGGCCGCGGGCGTCGCCCAGCCACTCGGTCAGCCCCAGCGCGTAGCCCACCGGCAAGCCCACGCCCCAATACGCAAACAGCGTCAGCACCATGGTCACCCGAGTATCCTGGTAACCACGTAGTGCGCCGGCGGCCGTGACCTGGATCGCGTCCGAGAACTGAAACAGCGCCGCAAACACAATCAGCATCGCCGCCACTTGGATCACCAGCGGATCCTGGGTGTAGATGGTGGCGATCTGTTCGCGAAACAGCAGCATCAGGCTGCAGGACAGGCAGGCATACACCAGCGCGGTGCCCATTCCGACACCTGCGGCAAAGCGCGCCTCACGGGGTTCTCCTCGGCCCAGAGCCTGGCCCACGCGCACGGTGACCGCCATGCTCAGGGAATAGGGAATCATGAACACCAGCGAACTGAAGTTCAGCGCGATCTGGTGTCCGGCCACCACCGTGGCACCGAGGCTGCCGATCAGCAGAGCGATCACCGCAAAAATGCTCGACTCGGCAAACACCGCGATCCCGATGGGCAAGCCAATGCTCAACACACGCTTGATCACCGACCATTGCGGCCAGTCAAAGCGCTTGAACAGCTCGCTGCTCTGATACACCGGTGCCCAGCGGGTCCAGGCGGCCAGGCCAAGCATCATCACCCACATCACGATCGCCGTGGCCCAGCCGCAACCGATGCCGCCCATGGCCGGCACGCCGAAGTGGCCGTAGATGAACACATAGTTCAGCGGAATATTCAGCGCCAGCCCGCACAGGCCCATGACCATGCTCGGCCGCGTTCGCCCCAGCCCGTCGCTGAAGCAGCGCAGCACGTAATACAACGCAATGGCCGGCATACCCGAAGCGATGCCGTGCAGGTAGCCCATGCAGGGCTTGATCAACTCGGGATCGACCTTCATCAGGTGCAGGATCGGTTCGGCGCTGATCAGCAATAGCAGCGCGGTAATTCCCACCACCAGTGCCAGCCACATCGACTGGCGCACCAGCGGGCCGATTTCACCGTGGGTGCCGGCACCAAAGCGCTGGGCGACTTTCGGCGTGGTGGCCAATAGGGTGCCGGTCATCAGCAGGTACACCGGGATCCAGATGGAGTTGCCCAGGGCAACCGCCGCCAGGTCTCGGGAGCTGACACGCCCGGCCATCACGGCATCGACGAACCCCATGGCGGTGGTCGCCAGTTGCCCGATCATGATCGGCAGCGCCAGGGCCAGCAGGTTGCGCACTTCAAGGCTGACGCGGGCGGGGCGAGAAAGGGCGGTGGTGGTTGTGGCAGTGTTCACGTACAGATGTCCGATAGGGGGAGCGCAGGACGGCGCATTCTACGCCTTGACGTGTTGGTCAGGAAAAAACCTGTGTTGTGGATTTGTAAACACATCCCCGCGCAAATGCAGCGTTTTGTGGCGAGGGCGCTTGCTGTGGTGAGGGAGCTTGCTGTGGCGAGGGAGCTTGCTCCCGCTGGGCTGCGCAGCAGCCCCAGAACGGGCAACCGATGTGTACCTGAAAAAACACGGTGCTGCATTTGGGAGCGCTGCGCACTCCAGCGGGAGCAAGCTCCCTCGCCACAAGGAAAACCGCTGTACACTGCTGATCCGCGAAAGGAGCCTGCCATGCTGATTGTTGCCGACGAAAATATCCCGCTGCTCGATGCATTCTTCGAAGGATTTGGCGAGATTCGCCGGGTTCCGGGCCGGTCCATTGACCGCGCGACGATCGAGCAGGCCGATGTGCTGCTGGTGCGTTCAGTGACCAACGTCAACCGGGCCTTGCTCGAAGGCACGCCGGTGCGGTTTGTCGGCACCTGCACCATCGGCACTGATCACCTCGACCTCGATTACTTCCAGCGCGCCGGCATCCAGTGGTCCAGCGCCCCCGGCTGCAATGCCCGTGGCGTGGTCGACTATGTACTGGGCAGCCTGCTGACCCTGGCCGAGATCGAAGGCGCCGACCTGGCCCAGCGCACCTACGGTGTGGTGGGTGCCGGTGAGGTCGGCGGGCGTCTGGTCAAGGTGCTCAAGGCGTTGGGCTGGAACGTGCTGGTGTGCGACCCGCCCCGGCAGATCGCCGAGGACGGTGATTACGTCAGCCTGGAGCAGATCGTCGAGCAGTGCGATGTGATCAGTCTGCACACGCCGCTGAACAAATCCGGCAACGGCTCCACCTGGCACTTGTTCGACCGCGAGCGCCTCAACCAGCTCAAGCCCGGTGCCTGGCTGATCAACGCCAGCCGCGGCCCGGTGGTGGACAACGCCGCCCTCAAGGAGGTGCTGCTGGCGCGCGAAGACCTGCAGGCCGTGCTGGATGTGTGGGAAGGCGAGCCGCAGGTGGACGTCGACCTGGCCGACCTGTGTGTGCTGGCCACCCCGCATATCGCCGGCTACAGCCTGGACGGCAAGCAGCGCGGCACGGCGCAGATCTATCAGGCGTTTTGCCGGCATCTTGGTCAGGACCCGACGATTCAATTGAGCGACTTGCTGCCGGAGCCGTGGCTGGCCGAAGTCAGCCTCAATGCCAATACCGATCCGGCCTGGGCCCTGGCGACCCTGTGCCGCAGCGTGTACGACCCGCGCCGTGATGACGCGGATTTCCGCCGCAGCCTGGTAGGCACAGTGGATGAGCAGCGCAAGGCCTTCGACCTATTGCGCAAGCACTACCCCGAGCGGCGTGAGATTGACGGCTTGAAAGTGCGGATCAACGGCGAGTCTGCCGCCTTGTCGAGCATCGTGGCAGCATTGGGCGCACAGGCAATCTGAAGGCATAAAAAACCCGGCCATCAAGGCCGGGTTTAAGAGAGCGTGGGCGAATCAGCCTCGCTTGGCAGGCTTGACCAATTTCTGTTCCAGTTCGGCGCACGCGCTCTGGATCATTTCTTCGGTGATTTGCACTTCGCGGCCCTGAGCGTCGATGTACGAGCAAGGCAACTGCTGCGGTTGGCGGATCACTTGAATTTTGGCGTTGCTGCTGTTTTGCAAGGACATGGCCCGTCTCCTCATCAGGTTGTGTACCTACTTTAAAACCCCCGCGTGACCGCGTTGTTACAACTCCTTGCGCGGCCCGCAGATCGAATGCCCAGTCCAGCAGAAACCGATACAAATTTCCAGCCGGTCCTTAGACCGATAGCCTCTAGGGCCTAGGTTCGGTGAGCATAATTATCCTGACTCATTGTGATTCGCTCAAGTTCCCCCCATGTAGCTATGCAGGTTCCCGTCTCCAACCTTCAGGTGAAACCCTCCATGCTCTCAGCCCGTCAACGCCGCGCGATTCGCCTGGCCAGTCGCTTCGTCGCTCCCTACCGCTGGCAGGCCCTGGGCGCCTTGTTGGCGCTGATCGTCACCGCCGGCATTACCTTGTCCATGGGCCAGGGTATTCGCCTGCTGGTGGACCAGGGGTTCATGACCCAGTCGCCGCACCTGCTCAACCAATCCATCGGTCTGTTCATGATCCTGGTGCTGGGCCTGGCGGTGGGCACCTTTGCGCGATTTTACCTGGTGTCGTGGATCGGCGAGCGGGTGGTGGCGGACATCCGGCGGCAGGTGTTCAACCACTTGATCTACCTGCATCCGGGCTTCTACGAAAACAACCGCAGCTCGGAAATCCAGTCCCGGCTGACCACCGACACCACCTTGCTGCAATCGGTGATCGGCTCCTCGCTGTCGCTGTTCCTGCGCAACGCCTTGATGGTGATCGGCGGGATCGTGCTGCTGTTTGTCACCAACCCCAAGCTCACCAGCATCGTCGTGATAGCGCTGCCACTGGTGCTGGCGCCGATCCTGATCTTCGGCCGCCGGGTGCGCAGCCTGTCGCGCCAGAGCCAGGACCGCATCGCCGATGTCGGCAGCTATGTGTCCGAGACCCTCGGCCAGATCAAGACCGTGCAGGCCTACAACCACCAGGTCCAGGACGAACAGCGCTTCGCGCTGACGGTGGAAGAGGCGTTCACCACCGCCCGCAAACGCATCGTGCAGCGCGCCTGGCTGATTACCCTGGTGATCATGCTGGTGCTGGGCGCCGTGGGCGTGATGCTCTGGGTCGGCGGCATGGACGTGATCGGCGGGCGCATTTCCGGTGGTGAGCTGGCGGCGTTCGTGTTCTACAGCTTGATCGTCGGCAGTGCCGTCGGTACGTTGAGTGAAGTGTTGGGCGAGTTGCAGCGCGCCGCCGGTGCGGCGGAGCGGATTGGCGAATTGCTGCAGTCGAGCAATGAGATCAAGGCGCCCGAAGCCAACGTGATCAAGTTGCCGGAGCGGGTCAGTGGCCGCCTGGAAATCCAGGATTTGCGCTTCTCTTATCCTTCGCGTCCGGATCGTTTTGCCATCGACGGCTTGAGCCTGAGCATCAATGCAGGCGAAACCCTGGCCCTGGTCGGTGCGTCCGGAGCGGGTAAATCGACGATGTTCGATCTGTTGCTGCGTTTCTACGATCCCCAGCAAGGCCGCATCCTGCTTGAAGGCCACCCGCTGACCGAGCTGGATCCGCTGGACCTGCGCCGCTGTTTCGCCCTGGTGTCCCAGAGCCCGGCGCTGTTTTTCGGCAGCGTTGAGGAGAACATCCGCTACGGCAATCCGACGGCCACCTTTGCCCAGGTCGAGGAAGCGGCGCGCATCGCCCATGCCCACGATTTCATTTTGCAAATGCCCGACGGCTACCAGACCCACCTGGGCGACGGGGGCATGGGCCTTTCGGGCGGCCAGCGCCAACGCCTGGCCATCGCCCGGGCCTTGTTGGTGGATGCACCGATCCTGCTGCTGGACGAAGCCACCAGCGCGCTGGACGCCCAGAGCGAACACCTGATCCAGCAGGCGCTGCCGCAGTTGATGGAAGGGCGCACCACCCTGGTCATCGCCCACCGGCTGGCCACCGTGAAGAATGCCGACCGGATTGCCGTGATGGACCAGGGCAAGCTGGTGGCGGTGGGGACGCATCAGCAACTGATCGCCAGCAATCCGCTGTATGCACGGCTGGCGGCGTTGCAGTTCAGTGATGGTGAGTCGACCACCCACTGATTCACCGCCCACAAAAAATGCCCGCATCTCTCAATGCGGGCATTTTTTATGGGACGCGTTACTTACTGATCATCAAAATACCGCTCATGCCAATCCACCAGCGGCTGCGGTGCATTGAGCTTCTGCCCGTAGATCACCGAATAAGACAGCACGTTCTGCACATACTGGCGGGTTTCGTCGAACGGGATGCTTTCCACCCACACATCGAAACTCAGGTGATCGGCGCCGCGCAGCCATTGGCGTACACGGCCCGGGCCGGCGTTGTAGGCGGCGGTGGCGAGCACGCGGTTGCCGTTGAACTGGGCGTGGACCTGGCTCAGGTAGGCGGCGCCGAGCTGGATGTTCTTGTCCGGGTCGAGCACCTGCTGTTGCGAAGCCAGCGGGATGCTGAACTTGCGCGCAGTCTCCTTGGCGGTGCCTGGCATCAGTTGCATCAGGCCGGTGGCACCGACGCCGGAACGCGCGTCGTCCATGAAGGCGCTTTCCTGGCGGGTGATCGCAAATACCCAGCTGGAATGCACGCCGCGGACCTTGGCTTCGCGCACCAGGGTGTCGCGGTGGGCCATCGGGAAGCGGATGTCCAGGTCGTCCCAGTACTGCGCCTGGCTGATGGTGCGGATCGCCGGGAAGTACCACTTCATGTCATAGGCCAGCTTGGCCTGGGCGACCATTTCGTCGCGGTTGAAATGCCGGCTGACGTGGTACCACTCGCGGCGGCCATCAACGATCTGGCCACGGGCGTAGAACTCCAGGGCGCGGCGCACGCCCGGTGTGTTGCGTACCTTGTTCATCAGCGCCTGGCTCATCACCAGTGGCTTGTTGTTCAGTTGGTACGGGGACTGGGAGCGATCCGCCGCCAGGAAACCGTAAAAGTCTCGTTCCTTGGCCAGGCCCTTGTACATCACCAGGGCTTGCGGGTTCTTCGGCTCTGCCAGTTCCAGGCTGCGGGCCTGCCAGTAGCGCCAGCGGTTGGTGGTGGCCAAATCCTGGGGCAGCTTGCGGGTCAACTGGTAGGCGTCTTCCCAGCGGGCCAGGCGCAACAGCAGGCGCAGGCGCCATTCGGAAACGGTGTTGTCCCGCAGTTCCGGATCGTATTTGGTCATCACGTCAAGGGCGCGCGGGTCGTAGCGACGCGCCAGGGTCAGGCCGATTTCCCGGGCGATCGACACTTTTTCGTCACGAGAGAAGTGCATGCTGCTGGCATAACCGTCGAGCAGGGCCATGGCCTTGTCCGGGTCCTGGCGTGCCAGGCGGCGCAGGCCAAGGCCTACGGCATCGGACATGGCTTCGTTGGCCGGCAGGAAGCGCGATGGGTCGCCGAGCATGTCGGGCTTCTGCGCCACGTCCACCATCAGGCGGCCCTGGGCGCCGAGGGTCGGCAGGGTCTTCACCAGGCTGTTGGCCAGCGGATAGTTGCGGGCTTCGGCGGCCAGCTTGGCGCGGTCCCAGATTTTCTGTTCGGTCAGTTGGCCGTCGGCGGCCCACTGGCCAAAGGTGGCATCACAGGCAGCAGGCTGGGATTTACCGGTCAGCCACAGCTTCTCGGTGGTTTTATAGCCTTCGGCTTTTTGGTTGTGGGTCAGCTGGAATTGGCCATGGAGGCAGTCCAGTTCGACGAAATTGAGTTTGGCGTCGTAGTACTTTTCAAAGGTTTGCCAGTCGCCACGGTCGGCCAGCCAGCGCAACCAGCGCAGTTTCATCCAGTTGGCCTGGGGCAGGTCGCCGTTCTTGGCGAGGAATTGTTCGATCTCCTCGTTGCTGGCGGTTTTCAGTCGCGCCGTGAGCTCGTCGTAGGCGAGGTACGGCGTCAACGGGTAGTCGGCCAGGGCCTGGCTGTATTGGAAATACGGGCCGCTGTCGCCTTTGGCGAGGGCTCGTTTGGCTTCATCGTAATATTGACGTTGGGTGGTGAGGTCCACGGCCTGGGCGGATTGAACGGCGGTGGCAGAAAGAAGCAGACAAGATAAAAAGCTGAAAAGGCGACTGCGCATGAGACGTCCGTGCAGAGGAATCTGGACTAGTGCCGACGTCGCCGACACTGATTGCCCCTAGCTTAGCCTTTTGCCCGCAACCGGTGAAAGCTTTGCCGGTCGCTTCGTTCAAGTTCATCTGAAATGTCCAACAGAACGTGTCAGCGGCGAAAATGCCGGCCGCCTCGAGCCCTAAGTCAGGTAGAATGCGCGCCCAGTTTTTGGAGAAGCGTATGACCCTGCTCAAATTCAGCGATGTGTCCCTTGCTTTCGGCGCTATGCCGTTGTTGGACAAGGTGTCCTGGCAGATCGCCCGTGGTGAGCGGGTGTGCATCATCGGCCGCAACGGCACCGGCAAGTCCAGCATGATGAAGCTGGTAAAAGGCGACCAGAAGCCCGATGACGGCTCTGTCTGGCGCGCCCCGGGCCTCAAGATTGGCGAATTGCCGCAAGAATTGCCGGTGGCCGACGGACGGACAGTGTTCGACGTGGTTGCCGAAGGCCTCGACGGCGTGGGCGCACTGCTCGCCGAATACCATCACCTGGCGCAGAACTGCGTCACCGAAGCCGACCTGGACAAGCTGATGCACGTCCAGCAAGACCTCGAAGCCCGCGACGGCTGGCGCTTGCAGCAATTGGTCGACAGCACCCTGAGTCGCCTGCAACTGCCCGCCGACAAGACCCTCGCCGAATTGTCCGGCGGCTGGCGTCGCCGCGTCCTGCTGGCCCAGGCCCTGGTTTCCGAGCCGGATCTGTTGCTGCTCGACGAACCGACCAACCACCTGGACATCGGCGCAATCGCCTGGCTTGAAGAAGCCCTCAAGGATTTCCAGGGCGCCGTGCTGTTCATCACGCACGACCGTTCCTTCCTGCAGAACCTGGCAACCCGCATCCTCGAACTGGACCGTGGCGGCCTGATCGACTGGAACGGCGACTACGCCAGTTTCCTGGTGCACAAGGAAGCCGCGCTGTCTGCGGAAGAAACCGCCAATGCCCTGTTCGATAAGAAGCTGGCCCAGGAAGAAGTCTGGATCCGCCAGGGCATCAAGGCCCGCCGCACCCGTAACGAAGGCCGCGTACGTGCCCTGAAAGCCCTGCGTGTCGAGCGCAGCGAGCGCCGTGAACGCACCGGCAAGGCCAATATCCAGCTGGACACCGCCGACAAGTCGGGCAAGCAAGTGATGGTCCTGGAAAACGTCAGCTTCCATCACCCGGACGGCCCGTTCCTGATCAAGGACTTCTCCATGGTCCTGCAGCGCGGCGACCGTATCGGCCTGCTCGGCGCCAACGGTACCGGCAAGACCACCTTGCTCAAGCTGATGCTCAACGGCCTGCAACCCACCAGCGGTACCGTGGAAGAGGGCACGCGCATCGACGTGGCCTACTTCGACCAGCTGCGCCACCAGTTGGACCTGGAAAAAACCGTGATCGACAACGTCGCCGAAGGTCGCGACTTTATCGACATCGACGGCCAGAGCCGCCACGTGCTGAGCTACCTGGGCGACTTCCTGTTCAGCCCGCAGCGTGCACGTACGCCGGTCAAGGCCTTGTCCGGTGGTGAGCGTGCGCGCCTGCTGCTGGCCAAGTTGTTCAGCAAGCCAGCCAACCTGCTGGTACTCGACGAACCGACCAACGACCTCGACGTGGAAACCCTGGAACTGCTGGAAGAGGTCCTGCTGACCTTCAACGGCACCGTGCTGATGGTCAGTCACGACCGGGCATTCCTCGATAACGTGGTCACCAGCACCCTGGTCTTCGAAGGTGAAGGCAAGGTGCGTGAATACGTCGGTGGTTACCAGGACTGGCTGCGCCAGGGCGGCTCGCCGCGCCTGCTGGGCGTGACCGAGAGCAAGTCCGGCAAGGCTGACTTGACCTCGGCCGTGGTTGCTCCAGTGGCTGCTGCTCCGGCACCAGCCCAGGAAGCACCTGCTGCGAAGAAGAAGCTCAGCTACAAGCTGCAACGTGAGCTGGAAGCACTGCCGGGTGATATCGACGCCAAGGAACAGCAGATTGCTGCCGTTGAAGCTGAAATGGCTGACGCGGGTTTCTACCTGCGTCCGGCTGCAGAAACCGCCAAGGTGATTGCATCCCTCGAGCAGCTTAACAGCGAGCTTGAAGCCCTGGTTGAACGCTGGGCCGAGCTGGATGCCTGAGTGATTCAAGCGCAATAAAAAACCCGGCGCTCATTTGTATGAGCACCGGGTTTTTTGTATGAAACGCGGTTCAGATGTGGGAACGGGCTTGCTCGCGAATGCGGTGTGTCAGTCCATATATTTGTCGACTGATCCACCGCTTTCGCGAGCAAGCCCGCTCCCACACAAGCCCGCTCCCACATTGGATTGCCGTTGGTCTTACGAGCTCTTGACCAGTTTCACGGCCAGCACATCGCAAGGTGCGCCGTGCAGCACGTCATTGGCGGTGGAGCCCAGCAGCAAGGCCAGGCCGTGACGGCCGTGGCTGCCGACCACGATCAGGTCGCAACCTTGCTCCTTGGCCAGGTGGTGGATTTCCTGGCGCGGCTGGCCGTAGGTCAGGTGGCTCTGGTCTTTTTTCAGGGCAGGGTATTTGTTGATCAGCCGGTCAAGGCGTTCCTTGGCCTGGTCGAACTGCTGCTGTTGCAGTTGGGAAAGGTCCATCGGCACATCGCCGCCAAAGGCCATGGCCATCGGTTCGACGATATGCACCAGGGACAGCTTCACCGAGTCGCCTGCAAGGCCTACGGCCCGCTTGATCACGGGGTCGCATTCTTCGGTCAGGTCCACGGCGACCAGAATATGTTCGTAGGGCATGAGGAGTCCTCCAAGGGAAAGCGATAAGTTCAGTATGGCTGGTTTCAAGCGGATGGGGTTGCGTCAGGTCAAATCCGCTCATCAAGAAATTCGGGAGTACACATATGACGGTCTGGATAGTGGTGTCAATCCTTGCGCTGGTTTTAAGCCCCCTGGCGTGGCTGCGTCCTTCGCGCCATTCGAGCGGGCGCATGGCTTTGCGCATGGAGGCGCGGCGCATTGGCCTGGCCATGCAACTGACGCCCCAGGAATGGCCGCACTGGCTCAAGCACGAGCCGCCAAGCCCGTGTGCCCAGTATCACCGGCCACGGCGTGGCACCACGCGGGTGACCTGGAGTTACTGGCAGTTGGAGCCAGGGGTTTGGGTCAATCAGTGGCAGGAAACCTGCGTCGATGAAAAGTTGTTGCCACATTTTGCGACGCTGCCGGCGAACGTCTACAAAGTCGAAGCCGACAAGCAAATGATCACCTTGTACTGGGGCGAGAAGGGCGAGTTGAGCGTGTTGCAGGACATTGACGCGGTGCTCAAGGCGCTGGCCTGAGATTCCTGCGGGCATTAAAAAGCCCGAAAGCATCATCGGGCTGGAGTTGGCCAGGCAGGCCGGTAATTCGTTTTACGTGCCGCTAGCCTAGCCGCATATTCGGTTCTGTACAGCCCTTTAAATCAAAATTCACATTATTGATTTCGCGAATGATTAAACATTGGCGGGGCGATGCCGGCTGCCCCGGGTTCTGAAATGACTGAAAAGTCGCGTTTTTGCGGCCCTTTCGAGCGATTGACAATTCTTCGGATTTGGCTGAAGGTGACGTACCCAAATCAAACGGGCGTATGAATTGAGCGTTTGTCTTTCAGACCGTTCGTACAGAATCCCGACTATCGCGTTGGCGGGTGTGCCTGGCAAATTGGCGTTAGCATCGACGGTAACGTCAGTGCCTACGCTGAATCCTGCGTCCGACGTGTACTGTTCAGCTTCCATATCGTGGAGATCAGTTGATGATTTACGAAGGTAAAGCCATCACGGTTAAGGCTCTTGAAAGTGGCATCGTCGAATTGAAATTCGACCTCAAGGGTGAGTCCGTCAACAAGTTCAACCGTCTAACCCTGAATGAATTGCGTCAGGCCGTAGACACCATCAAAGCAGATGCTTCGGTCAAGGGCGTGATCGTCTCCAGCGGCAAGGACGTGTTCATCGTCGGCGCTGACATCACCGAATTCGTCGACAACTTCAAGCTGCCCGATGCCGAGCTTGTGGCTGGCAACCTCGAAGCCAACAAGATTTTCAGCGATTTCGAAGACCTCAACGTGCCGACCGTTGCCGCGATCAATGGCATCGCCCTGGGCGGCGGTCTGGAAATGTGCCTGGCCGCCGACTTCCGCGTGATGTCTGCCACCGCGAAAATCGGCCTGCCGGAAGTCAAGCTGGGCATCTACCCAGGCTTCGGCGGTACCGTGCGCCTGCCGCGCATCATCGGTGCCGACAATGCCATCGAGTGGATTGCCGCCGGCAAGGAAAACCGTGCTGAAGACGCGCTGAAAGTCGGCGCCGTGGATGCTGTGGTGGCTCCCGACAAGCTTGCAGAAGCCGCGCTGAACCTGATCAAGGGCGCCATCAGCGGCGAATTTGACTACAAGGCCAAGCGTCAGCCAAAGCTGGAAAAACTCAAGCTCAACGCCATCGAACAGATGATGTCGTTCGAAACCGCCAAGGGTTTCGTGGCTGGCCAGGCCGGCCCGAACTACCCGGCGCCGGTTGAAGCGATCAAGACCATCCAGAAGGCCGCGAACTTCGGTCGCGACAAAGCCCTGGAAGTCGAAGCTGCCGGTTTCGTCAAACTGGCCAAGACCTCTGCCGCGCAGAGCTTGATCGGTCTGTTCCTGAACGATCAGGAACTGAAGAAAAAGGCCAAGGCCTACGACGAAATCGCTCGCGACGTGAAACAGGCTGCCGTACTCGGCGCCGGTATCATGGGCGGCGGTATCGCCTATCAGTCGGCGTCCAAAGGCACGCCGATCCTGATGAAAGACATCAACGAGCACGGCATCGAGCAGGGTCTGGCAGAAGCCGCGAAGCTGCTGGTAGGCCGCGTTGATAAAGGCCGCATGACTGCAGCGAAAATGGCTGAAGTGCTTAACGGCATTCGTCCGACCCTGTCCTACGGTGATTTCGGCCACGTCGACCTGGTGGTCGAAGCGGTTGTCGAGAACCCGAAGGTCAAGCAGGCGGTACTGGCTGAAGTTGAAGCCCAGGTGAAAGAAGACACGATCCTGGCGTCCAACACCTCGACCATTTCCATCACCTTGCTGGCCAAGGCCCTCAAGCGTCCGGAAAACTTCGTCGGCATGCACTTCTTCAACCCGGTGCACATGATGCCGCTGGTGGAAGTGATCCGTGGCGAGAAGTCCAGCGAGCTGGCCGTTGCCACCACCGTTGCCTACGCCAAGAAAATGGGCAAGAACCCGATCGTCGTCAATGACTGCCCGGGCTTCCTGGTCAACCGCGTACTGTTCCCGTACTTCGGCGGTTTCGCCAAGCTGGTCAGCGCCGGTGTGGACTTCGTGCGCATCGACAAGGTCATGGAAAAATTCGGCTGGCCAATGGGCCCGGCGTACCTGATGGACGTGGTCGGCATCGACACCGGCCACCACGGTCGCGACGTAATGGCTGAAGGCTTCCCGGACCGCATGAAAGACGACCGCCGCTCGGCGATCGACGCGCTCTACGAAGCCAAGCGCCTGGGCCAGAAGAATGGCAAGGGCTTCTACGCCTACGAGACCGACAAGAAGGGCAAGCAGAAGAAAGTGGCCGACCCATCGGTTCACGAAGTACTCGCGCCGGTCATCTACGAACAGCGTGAAGTGTCCGACGAGGACATCGTCAACTGGATGATGATCGCCCTGTGCCTGGAAACCGTGCGTTGCCTGGAAGACGGCATCGTTGAAACCGCAGCCGAGGCCGACATGGGCCTGGTCTACGGTATTGGTTTCCCTCCATTCCGTGGTGGTGCGCTGCGTTACATCGATTCCATCGGTGTGGCCGAGTTCGTTGCCCTGGCTGATCAATACGCTGATCTGGGCCCGCTGTACCACCCGACTGCGAAGCTGCGCGAGATGGCCAAGAACGGCCAGAGCTTCTTCGGTTAAGTGCCCAGACGACTAGAGCGAGAATATTTATGAGCTTGAATCCAAGAGACGTCGTGATTGTCGACTTCGGTCGTACGCCGATGGGCCGCTCCAAGGGCGGCATGCACCGCAACACCCGTGCCGAAGACATGTCGGCGCACCTGATCAGCAAATTGCTGGAACGCAACGTCAAGGTCGACCCGAACGAAGTCGAAGACGTGATCTGGGGCTGCGTCAACCAGACCCTGGAGCAGGGCTGGAACATCGCCCGCATGGCTTCCTTGATGACGCAGATCCCGCACACCGCTGCCGGCCAGACCGTCAGCCGCCTGTGTGGCTCGTCCATGAGCGCGCTGCACACCGCTGCCCAAGCGATCATGACCGGTAACGGTGATGTGTTCGTGGTTGGCGGCGTGGAGCACATGGGCCACGTCAGCATGATGCACGGTGTGGATCCGAACCCGCACATGTCCCTGTACGCGGCGAAAGCCTCGGGCATGATGGGCCTCACCGCTGAAATGCTCGGCAAAATGCACGGCATTACCCGCGAAGCCCAGGATGCATTCGGCCTGCGTTCCCACCAGTTGGCCCACAAGGCAACCGTGGAAGGCAAGTTCAAGGATGAAATCATCCCGATGAACGGCTACGACGAGAACGGTTTCCTGAAACTGTTCGACTACGACGAAACCATTCGTCCGGACACCACCCTGGAAAGCCTGGCGGCCCTGAAGCCGGCCTTCAATCCAAAGGGCGGCACCGTGACAGCCGGTACTTCGTCGCAGATCACTGACGGTGCTTCGTGCATGATCGTGATGTCGGCCCAGCGTGCCCAGGACCTGGGCATCCAGCCGATGGCCGTGATTCGTTCGATGGCAGTCGCAGGTGTGGACCCGGCAATCATGGGCTATGGTCCAGTACCGGCCACACAAAAAGCATTGAAGCGCGCAGGCCTGACTATCTCCGACATCGACTTCTTCGAGCTCAACGAAGCTTTCGCCGCACAGGCCCTGCCAGTGCTGAAAGATTTGAAAGTGCTCGACAAGATGAACGAGAAGGTTAACCTGCACGGCGGCGCGATTGCCTTGGGTCACCCGTTTGGGTGTTCCGGCGCTCGTATCTCCGGCACGTTGCTTAACGTGATGAAGCAAAATGGCGGCAACCTTGGGGTTGCAACCATGTGCATTGGCCTCGGCCAAGGCATCTCCACCGTCTTCGAACGTATCTAAACGTTTCGTTGACGGAAGCCGGGGCCCAGTGCCCCGGTTTTTGTTTTTTGGAATTTTTTATATTTTTTTTTAACAAATTTTGTAAGAGGGCCAGAGCATGAAAGTCGAACCAGGGCTCTACCAGCATTATAAAGGTCCGCAGTACCGCGTTTTTAATGTGGCGCGGCATTCCGAGACCGAAGAGGAAGTGGTGTTTTACCAAGCACTGTATGGCGATTACGGCTTTTGGGTGCGTCCCTTGAGCATGTTCCTTGAGACCGTCGAAGTTGACGGCGAACAGGTCCCGCGCTTTGCTTTGATGCAGGCCGAACCCAGCCTTTTTTCCGTGCAATAAAGGCAGGCCGCGCAGAATGCTGCGCTTGACCTCACCTTGTTGCCACTATATATAGCGTTGCCGCGTCAGGCGCCAACCGCCTTTCACTTCTCGAATTCAGGAATTTTCCGATCCATGGGCAAATCGCTGGTCATTGTGGAATCCCCGGCTAAGGCCAAGACCATCAACAAGTACTTGGGTAACGAGTACGTGGTGAAGTCGAGTATCGGCCATATCCGAGACCTGCCCACCAGCGGTTCGGCTAGCGCCAGCAAGGAGCCTGCCGCCAAGCGCGGCAAGGCGGCTGCGGGCGAAGGTCCGGTGCTCACGCCTAAAGAGAAAGCGCGCAAGCAGCTGGTCTCGCGCATGGGTGTCGATCCCGATCATGGCTGGAAAGCCAAGTACGAGATCCTCCCGGGCAAGGAAAAGGTCATCGAAGAGCTGCGCCGGCTCGCCAAGGATGCTGACACCATCTATCTCGCAACCGACTTGGACCGCGAGGGGGAGGCTATTGCCTGGCACCTGCGGGAAGCCATCGGGGGTGACGACAGCCGCTACAAGCGCGTGGTGTTCAACGAAATTACCAAGAAGGCGATCCAGGAAGCCTTCTCCAAGCCGGGCGAACTGGACATTGACCGCGTCAATGCCCAGCAGGCCCGTCGCTTCCTCGACCGCGTCGTGGGTTACATGGTCTCGCCGCTGCTGTGGGCGAAAATCGCTCGTGGCCTGTCCGCCGGCCGTGTGCAATCGGTTGCGGTAAAGCTGGTGGTGGAGCGTGAGCGCGAGATTCGTGCGTTCAACCCTGAAGAATATTGGGAAGTGCACGCTGACCTGGGCACTGCCAAGGGCAACAACGTACGCTTTGAAGTGGCCCGCGAGAAAGGCGAGGCCTTCAAGCCGCTCAACGAAGCCCAGGCCATGGCCGCGCTGGAGAAGCTCAAGGCTTCCAGCTACAGCATCGTCAAGCGTGAAGACAAGCCCACCAGCAGCAAGCCGTCGGCGCCGTTCATCACTTCCACCCTGCAACAGGCCGCGAGCAACCGCCTGGGCTTCGGGGTGAAGAAGACCATGATGATGGCCCAGCGCCTGTATGAAGCGGGCTACATCACGTATATGCGTACCGACTCCACCAACCTGTCGCAAGACGCGGTGGCGATGGCGCGCACTTATATTGAAAGCGAATTCGGCAAGAAGTACCTGCCGGAGAAGCCGAACGTCTACAGCAGCAAGGAAGGCGCACAAGAGGCTCACGAAGCGATTCGTCCCTCCGACGCCAACACCGAGCCAAGCAAGCTGAGCGGCATGGAGCGCGACGCTGAGCGCCTCTACGAGCTGATCTGGCGCCAGTTCCTGGCGTGCCAGATGCTGCCGGCGCAATACCTGTCGACGACTGTCAGCGTGGGTGCTGGTGACTTCGAGCTGCGTGCCAAGGGCCGTATCCTCAAGTTCGACGGTTACACCCGCGTGATGCCGCAAATCGCCAAGCCGGGCGACGACGATGTACTGCCGGACATGGCGCAGGGCGATGTGTTGAAGCTGATCAAGCTCGACCCGTCCCAGCACTTCACCAAGCCGCCGGCGCGTTACTCGGAAGCCAGCCTGGTCAAGGAGATGGAAAAACGCGGTATCGGTCGTCCTTCGACCTATGCGGCGATCATCTCCACCATCCAGGACCGCGGCTACGTGGCCTTGCACAACCGTCGTTTCTACTCGGAAAAGATGGGTGACATCGTCACCGAGCGCCTGTCCGAGAGTTTCTCCAACCTGATGGACTACGGCTTCACCGCCGGCATGGAAGAGAACCTCGATGACGTGGCCCAGGGCGAACGCGACTGGAAAAACGTGCTCGACGAGTTCTACGGCGACTTCAAGAAGAAACTTGAAGTGGCTGAAAGCGCCGAGAACGGCATGCGGGCCAACCAGCCGGTGATGACGGACATTCCGTGCCTCACTTGCGGCCGCCCGATGCAGATTCGTACCGCCTCCACCGGTGTGTTCCTCGGTTGCTCGGGTTACAGCCTGCCGCCGAAAGAGCGCTGCAAGGCCACCGTCAACCTGGTGCCGGGCGATGAAATCGCGGCCGATGACGAGGGTGAATCCGAGTCACTGGTATTGCGTGGCAAGCACCGTTGCCCGATCTGCAGCACGGCAATGGATGCCTACCTGCTGGATGAGAAGCACAAGCTGCACATCTGCGGTAACAACCCGGATTGCAACGGCTACGAGATCGAAGAAGGCACTTACCGCATCAAGGGCTACGAAGGCCCGAGCCTGGAATGCGACAAGTGCGGCAGCGAGATGCAGCTCAAGACCGGCCGTTTCGGCAAGTTCTTCGGTTGCACCAACCCGACGTGCAAGAACACCCGCAAACTGCTGAAAAGCGGTGACGCGGCGCCGCCGAAGATGGACCCGGTGAAGATGCCTGAACTCAAGTGCGAGAAGGTCAACGACACCTACATCCTGCGTGATGGTGCTTCGGGGCTGTTCCTGGCTGCCAGCCAGTTCCCGAAAAACCGTGAGACCCGTGCACCGCTGGTGATGGAGATCGTGCCCCACAAGGACGAGATCGATCCGAAGTACCACTTCCTCTGCGAAGCGCCGAAGAAGGACCCGGACGGTCGTCCGTCCGTGATCCGCTACAGCCGCAAGACCAAGGAGCAGTACGTGCAGACCGAGGTTGAAGGCAAGCCTACCGGCTGGAAAGCGTTCTACGACGGTGGCAAGTGGAAGGTCGAGGACAAGCGCCAGGGCGCTTGATACGATCAGCTACATGCACAAAGGCCGCCTTGATAGGCGGCCTTTTTTTTGCGCTTGCAGTGGCCTTGGCTGATCCGTGACACTGTTCAGCCAGCATCACGCTTTATTCGTTGTGGAGACTGCCTTCATGGCCAACGAACTCTATACCCGTACCAACCAGAAAATTTACTTCGCGGGTTTGTCCCTGGAAGCCCTTGGCCGTGCCGAGGAAGGAAAGGAGATGAACGCTATCGCGCTGGTACAGGCCGGGCGTGAAGCCGCGCTGTTCCACCTCTATGGCGCCTTGCTTGGCTTATGCCATGAGATCGCCGGGTTCTACCGTCTGCCGCAGGCCGGCTCGCCGCGTGCGGAAATGATCATCCACCGGGATGTGCTGGAGTCCATGGCCATCCCGGAGTTGGCCGAACTGGTGGAGATGGCGCAAAGCCCGGACAGTTGGCTGGCGCGCTTGCTGGTAGCCCACGCGGAGATGTTCCAACCGCCACGGGTGAAGCACACGCCCAAAGGCGATGTGACCCAGCCGCTGATCGTGGCCGTAAGCCTGGACGAAGAAGGACCCGAGCCGTTGAGCCGGGAAGAGCTGGAAAGCTGGCGGCAGGAGCTGAAGAAGTTGGCCATTCGGTTTCGGGATGGATTGAACGAGTGCTGAAGGCTTTTCGCTGACAACTACCGCTCTTAGTGGCGAGGGAGCTTGCTCCCGTTGGGTTGCGAAGCAGCCCCAAGGCTTTTCAGGCCTGGCAGTGTCAGCTGTCGGAGGGCCGCGGCTCAGCCCAATGCGGGCAAGCCCGCTCGCCACAAGACTGATATAATGCCGGCCTTTCGTGGAGAACAGACTTTTATGCCAACGTCCTTTCTGGAAATTGTTGAGTTGCCCGACGGCCGAATCGAGCTGCGCCGGGCTGAGGACGAGGGTTCTCTGGTGATCTTGGATTTTTCCGAGGACGCAAAAGCGTTCCTACAGGGCCAGCACGTGGAAGTGGCAAAAGCCATGTTGAGCGTAGGTGTGCAGATGGCGGGGCGCCTGGCTGAAGGCGAACCGGAAAAGGAAGACGGCCCGCGGATTCTTCACTGAGTCCGTCTGTCGACTTTTTTACAGGCTTCAATTGTGCAGATCGGCTTCTCAATTCTGAAGAAGCCTCGCGTCATGGCGGATCCTGACAGCTGTCAGTTACCCGCGTATCGTTTTATCCCAACCGAATGTTCAAGCTTTGCGCATCACCTGTGCGGGCGGCGCTGATCAGTTGCTGCCTGGCCGCTGTGGTCAGCGGATTCAGCCAGCTGACCACCGTATGGCTACGGCCCAGGCGCAAGGCTTCGCAGGTCAACTGCTGGGCGCTTTGAGCACCACGGGGTTGCAGCAACAGGATGCGTTCGCGGTTCAGGCCGGCATCCCGCAACCAGGCCTGGGTCAGACTGGACGGCGGGGCGATCAGCGTCAGCCAGCGGGCGTCCTGTTCCTCGCTCAATTCGCGAAGGATCGGCGCCAACAGGCTCAGGCAGTTCCCGGCAGCACCGCGCAACGACAGTTCACTGAACGCCTCGGGTTCGGCGCTCCAGGGCGCTTCGACCACTTCCTTGAGGA
This sequence comes from Pseudomonas sp. Colony2, assembly GCF_019382755.1. Lineage (NCBI taxonomy): Bacteria > Pseudomonadati > Pseudomonadota > Gammaproteobacteria > Pseudomonadales > Pseudomonadaceae > Pseudomonas > Pseudomonas sp. Colony2. The sequence continues at coordinate 1,873,024 of NZ_CP080030.1, forward strand.
TGGGCGCAAGGGGCTGGGCCATAAAGGCCTCAAACAGCGACAGTTGAGTGTGTTGTGGGGTCTGTAGGAACTGCATGATGCCTCCGTTAGCGGCGAATAACGCCGACGCTCAAGCCTTCAATCACCAGGTCCTGATCCTTCAGGTTCACTTCAATCGGCGCGAATTCGGGGTTCTCGGCCAGGAGCCAGACCTTGCTGCCTTCGCGCTTGAAGCGTTTGACCGTCACTTCATCGCCGATACGGGCGACGACGATCTGGCCATTGCGAGCTTCACGTGTGGTGTGGACGGCCAGCAGGTCGCCGTCGAAAATGCCCACGTCCTTCATGCTCATGCCATGGACCCGCAACAGGTAGTCGGCACGGGGATGGAAGAAGGTCGGGTTGATGTTGCAGGATTCCTCGACGTGCTGTTGCGCCAGGATCGGCGCACCGGCTGCGACGCGGCCGATGATCGGCAGTGTCGACTCGTCGGCCTTGGCTTCGAAGCCAGGGATGCGAATACCGCGTGAAGCACCCGGGGTCATCTCGATCGCGCCTTTGCGGGCGAGGGCCTTGAGGTGTTCTTCAGCGGCGTTGGGTGACTTGAATCCCAGTTCCAGCGCAATTTCCGCCCGGGTCGGCGGGTAGCCGTTGTCATCGAGGCAGCGCTTGATAAAAGCCAGAATCTCAGCTTGGCGTGGCGTCAGTTTTAGCATGTTGATCGCTCTGTCTTTTTATACAGTGACTGGGATTATATACAGTGGACTGCGCTTGGCAATCACCGTTTTCAGTCACTCCGCTGGACGGTCATTTATCACCTGTCCTACACACTGGAGACAGCGCTGCCTACAGACCTTGGCGAATGTGATTAAATGGCCATGAAATAGCTGACCGGCCAGCCGCAAACCGACCTGCAGGCTTGACAAGACATAGCTTGAAACGTATGTTTCAAACAAGTGTTTGTCAGGCGGAGTAGCCATGGCCCAGTCGGAAACCGTTGAACGCATTCTCGATGCTGCCGAGCAGTTGTTCGCGGAAAAAGGATTTGCTGAAACTTCATTGCGGCTGATTACCAGCAAGGCCGGGGTCAACCTGGCGGCAGTGAACTACCATTTCGGCTCCAAGAAGGCGCTGATCCAGGCCGTGTTCTCACGTTTCCTGGGGCCTTTCTGCATCAGCCTCGACCGTGAGCTGGAGCGTCGCCAGGCCAAGCCTGAAAACAAGCCAAGCCTGGAAGACCTGCTGGAGATCCTCGTCGAACAAGCCCTGGTGGTTCAGCCACGCAGCGGCAACGACCTGTCGATCTTCATGCGCCTGTTGGGCCTGGCGTTCAGCCAGAGCCAGGGCCACCTGCGCCGCTACCTTGAAGACATGTACGGCAAGGTGTTCCGCCGCTATATGTTGCTGGTCAACGAAGCCGCCCCGCGTATCCCGCCAATCGAACTGTTCTGGCGCGTGCACTTCATGCTCGGTGCCGCGGCATTCAGCATGTCCGGGATCAAGGCACTGCGTGCGATTGCCGAGACCGACTTCGGCGTCAACACCTCCATCGAGCAGGTCATGCGCCTGATGGTGCCGTTTCTCGCCGCCGGCATGCGTGCCGAAACCGGCGTCACCGACCAGGCCATGGCCGCCGCCCAATTGCGCCCGCGCAGCAAGTCAGCACCGGTCCCGGCCAAGGTTTAACCCCTCCCGGGTGTGCGCGGCCGCTTGCATCCGCTAAGCTAGCCGCCCATGCCGATTTCAGCTATTTATCCACAGCCCGTTGCGCTTGCTGAGCGTCCGTCTCCAGATTCAATCCTGGCGATGCGATCTCGCGGGGGCTTCGGGCTGCGCGCGTTATTTAAGGAAGCTATATGACCCAAGCCCTGCAAGGCTCTTTGATGGTGGACGTTGCCGGCACCTGGCTGACGGCTGAGGATCGCCACTTGTTGCGTCAGCCCGAGGTGGGCGGCCTGATCATTTTTGCACGCAATATCGAGCATCCTCGGCAGGTGCGTGAATTGAGCGCGGCGATTCGCGCCGTGCGCCCGGACCTGTTGCTGGCGGTCGATCAGGAAGGCGGCCGAGTGCAACGCTTGCGTCAGGGGTTTGTGCGTCTGCCGGCGATGCGTGCCTTGGCCGACAACCCGAATGCGGAGCAACTGGCCGAGCAGTGCGGTTGGATCATGGCAACCGAAGTGCTGGCGGTTGGCCTGGACCTGAGCTTCGCCCCGGTGCTGGACCTCGATTACCAACGCAGCGCCGTTGTGGGCACTCGCGCCTTCGAAGGCGACCCCGAGCGCGCCGCCGTGCTCGCGGGCGCCTTCATCCGTGGCATGAACAGCGCCGGTATGGCGGCCACCGGCAAGCACTTCCCCGGCCACGGCTGGGCCGAAGCCGATTCCCACGTCGCCATTCCCAACGACGAGCGCAGCCTGGAACAGATTCGCGCCAATGACCTGGTGCCTTTCGCGCGCCTGAGCAAGCAACTGGCAGCCGTCATGCCGGCCCATGTGATTTATCCACAAGTGGACGCGCAACCGGCCGGCTTCTCCCGGCGCTGGTTGCAGGACATCCTGCGTGGCGAGTTGCAGTTCGACGGGGTGATCTTCAGTGACGACCTGTCGATGGCGGGGGCTCATGTGGTCGGTGATGCTGCCAGTCGTATTGAGGCGGCGTTGACTGCCGGTTGCGACATGGGCCTGGTGTGCAACGACCGCGCCGCCGCCGAGCTGGCCCTGAGTGCTGCCCAGCGCATGAAGGTCACGCCGTCGGCGCGTATCGCGCGGATGCGTGGCCAAGCGGTGGCGTCGACCGAGTACAAGCAGGATCCGCGTTGGTTGGCGGCGTTGGGTGCGCTGCGGGATGCTCAGTTGATCGACTGACAACTGCGGTGCGCCCTTCGCGAGCAAGCCCGCTCCCACATCCGACCGCATTCCTCCAGGGTATATGCGGTCAAATGTGGGAGCGGGCTTGCTCGCGAAGGCGATCTAACAGTCAGCGCTTTTCCTGCTTATGAGGCAACGGCGCAAACAACGCCTCGATATCCTCATTCCCCAACTTCCAATCTCCCGTCGTCCGCCCATCCAGAACGCCCGCCGCCAGATCAGACTTTTCCTGCTGCAAATGCTGGATTTTCTCTTCCACGGTGCCCCGGGCAATCATCTTGTAGACGAATACCGGCTTCTCCTGGCCGATGCGGTACGCACGGTCGGTGGCCTGGTTTTCCGTGGCCGGGTTCCACCACGGGTCGTAGTGAATCACCGTGTCGGCTTCCGTCAGGTTAAGTCCGACGCCGCCTGCCTTCAGGCTGATCAGGAAGATCTGCAGCTTGCCGCTCTGGAAGTCTTTCACCGGCGTGCGCCGATCCCGCGTCTGACCGGTAAGCAGCGCATAAGCCACGCCACGCTTCTTCAACTCGGCCTCGATCAGGCTCAGCATCGAGGTGAACTGGGAAAACAGCAGAATCCTGCGGCCTTCGGCAAACAGCTCTTCGAGCATCTCCATCAAGCTGTCGAGTTTGCCCGAGCTACTGCCCTTTGCCGGCAGGGTTGCATCATTGACCAGGCGTAAATCACAGCACACCTGGCGCAACTTGAGCAGCGCCTCCAGGATGATGATCTGGCTGCGCGCCACACCCTTGCGGGTAATCTCGTCGCGGACTTTCTTGTCCATCGCCAGGCGCATGGTTTCGTACACGTCGCGTTGGGCTTCGTTGAGGTCGACCCAGTGGATGATCTCGGTCTTGGGCGGCAGCTCGGTCGCCACCTGCTCCTTGGTGCGACGCAGCAGGAACGGCTTGATCCGACCATTAAGGTGCTGCAATCGCACATCGCTGCCGCGCTTTTCGATCGGTACGCGGTAATCGCGGTTGAAGCTCTTCACGTCCCCCAGCCAACCCGGCAGCAGGAAGTGGAACAGCGACCACAGCTCGCCCAAGTGGTTTTCCAGCGGTGTACCGCTGAGGCACAGGCGCTGGCGGGCGTTCAGCTCGCGGGCCGCCTGGGCCGCCTTGCTGTTGGGGTTCTTGATGTACTGCGCTTCGTCAAGGATCAGCACGTGCAAGGGCAGGGCGGCCAGTTGCTCGATGTCCTTGGGCAGCAGGGCGTAGGTGGTCAGCAGCAGGTCGTAGTCCTGCAACTGAGGGAAATGTTTCTTGCGCCCCGCGCCGTACAACGCCATGACTTTGAGCTGCGGCGTGAAGTGCGCCGCTTCGTCGAGCCAGTTCGGGATCAGGCTGGTGGGCATCACCACCATGCACGGGCGGTCCAGGCGTCCGGCGATTTTCTCGCTGAGAATATGCGCCAGGGTTTGCAGGGTTTTGCCCAGGCCCATGTCATCCGCGAGAATCCCGCCGACGTCGAGTTGGCGCAGCGACTGCATCCAGCTCAGGCCTTCCAGTTGATAAGGGCGCAACGTTGCGTTCAAGCCTTCCGGCGCTTCGCAGCTGAAATCCTTGATGTCCCGCAGGCGCTGGGCGAAGTTGCGGATCTTTTCGCCGCCTTCCCATTGCAGCGGCAGGTCTTCCAGCGGGTTCAGGCGAATCGCGTCGGCCTTGGCCAGGCGCAGCGCGGTGGTGCCGGGCTCTTGCAGGTAGAACTCGCCCAGGGTCGCCAGCACCGGTTTCAGCCGGCCATAAGGCAGCGCGACTTGCAGCGGGCCGTGGCCGTTGGGCAGGCCGGGAATGTTCACCAGGATCAGTTCGTCATCGCGGCGCCGGGCGAGTTTTTCCGGGTTGAGAATCTCGGTGTGGGAGCGCATCAGGTTCAACAGGATCGGCAGCAAGCTCAGGCGTTCGCCGTTGACGATGATCCCCAGCTCCAAGTCGAACCAGTCACGCTCCGGCACTTCGTCGACGCTGGCGTACCAGTCGTCGACGGCGCTCAGGTCGAAGCCGAAATCTTCATCGATCTGTAGTTCCCAACCCTGGGCGCGCAGGTTCGGCGAGGCATTCAGGGTGAAGTTCAGCCACGCGCTGTCATTGACCATCTCGAACAGCTCGCCGGCGCTTTCCGGCAGGGCCTTGCTCTGGCGGGTGGCGATCTTGAAGCCCAGCAGGCGCAGCTGTTCGCGAAACTGCTGCTCCACCTCGGGGTGGCGCTTGATCCGCAGGCTCTGCTGTTCCTGGCGCACGATAATGTCGGCGTTCTTCTGGCCGCTGACGTAGTTGCCCAAATAGTTGAAGGACAACGCCGCGCGATGCTGGATATAACGCTGCATCTTGCCGTTGCGCGGTTCGAAGGCACTGAACTCGATACTCGCCAGCCACAGGCGCGGCACCGGTTGCACGTCTTCCATCACCACTTGCGGCAACACCACGCGGTTATCCAGCACCGCCTGGAGCTTCTCCAGCAACTCGGCATCCTGGGCCGCCGCCGGGTAGGCCAGGGTTTCCTGGACCTTGAGCAGCACGGCGGCGATGTGTTTGCAGTTGGTGTGCACGGGGCACGTGCAGCGGCTGTCCACCAGGATCAACGTGCCCTTGGCGGATTCGCGCAGCGAAATGGTCTGGCGGTAGACATTGCCACCCGAGCCTTCGCAGCTGGCAATGATGGTGCTGTCGCCGGACTCGACGATACGCACACGGTTTTCCAGGGCGTAGCGCCGGCCACGCTCGAGGCTTTGCTCTTTAAAGCGATTGGCCCACGAAGGGGCCAGGGGTTTGGTCAACGACGACGTCAGCGGCATGGTGCTGGATCAGTCCTGGACATCGGGCGGTGGAGCGCTGGGCGGCTTGGCGGTCAGCGAAGTGATCTTGATCAGCAGGGCGAGGTGGCCGCCGTCCAGGTAGTTGAGCTGGTTGTTCTTGGTGCGCACGTCTTGCTGGCTGAGGTGTTCGCTGGCGATGACGCTGCCGTTGGCGTCGAACTGGTTGACCCAGAAGTCTGCGTCGATATCGGTAAAGCGTCCAAGCTGCAGGTTCAGGGTACCTTCGATGGGGAACTGGCCGAACTGTTCCTGGCCATCGCTGATGGCCAGCTTCACCGGTTGCTCACCGAGATTCTGTTCCCAGGACTTGTGCAGCAATACGGTGTAGTCGCTGCTGGCTTGCAGCTTCTCGACAATATTGCCCAGTCGTGGCGGGCTCATTTTGTCAGTCCCCAGGCGTGGTGCGCCGGCGTCCCAGTTTTCCGGCGCCGCACGGCTGTTGATCACCGGCTCGGCGTTCTGGCGCACCAGGATCATCTCCACCAGGTACGGGCTGTCGGCGAACGCCGAAGGCGCAACGACCACCAACAACAAGCTCAAAATGCGGAACAGGCGCATTGGGGCGTCCTTCAAGCAGATTTCGGGATGAGGCGCTCAAACAGCGCCTCCAGTGTATTAAAGCGTTCTTCGGCGCGTTCCATCGGCACCATGAATTTGAACAGCGTAGCCCCTTCGAACTTGTAGCGATTGGGCTGGCCCTGAATCAGCTTGATCAGCACCAGTGGGTCCACCGGCGTCTGCGCTTCGAACTCGATACGCCCGCCTTGCGGGCCGGCGTCGACCTTCTTGATGCCCAGTTGCTCGGCCTGCAGTTTGAGCAGGGTCAGGCGCACCAGGTTCTTGGTCGGCTCCGGCAACAGGCCGAAGCGATCGATCATCTCCACTTGAAGGTCCTTGAGACCTTCTTCGTCGGTGGCCGAGGAGATGCGCTTGTACAGGATCAGTCGCGCGTGCACATCCGGCAGGTAGTCTTCGGGGATCAGCGCCGGCAGGCGCAGGTTGATCTCCGGGCCGCCACCCAGCGGTTGGTCGAGGTTCGGTTGTTCGCCCTTGCGGATGGACTTCACCGCGCGCTCGAGCATTTCCATATACAGGGTGAAGCCGACGGCCTGGATCTGCCCGCTCTGGCCGTCGCCCAGCAGTTCGCCGGCGCCGCGGATTTCCAGGTCGTTGGTGGCCAGCACAAAGCCGGCGCCGAGGTCCTGGGTGTTGGCGATCGCTTCCAGGCGCTTCTCGGCGTCGGAAGTGATCTGCTGGCGCGGCGGTGTCAGCAGATAGGCATACGCCTGGTGGTGACTGCGCCCGACCCGGCCGCGCAACTGATGCAGCTGCGCCAGGCCGAACTTGTCGGCGCGCTCGATGATGATGGTGTTGGCGCTCGGCACGTCGATGCCGGTCTCGATGATGGTCGAGGCGATCAGCACGTTGAAGCGCTTGTGATAGAAGTCGCTCATCACCTGTTCGAGTTCGCGCTCGCGCATCTGCCCGTGGCCGATGGCGATCCGTGCTTCCGGCACCAGTTCGGCGAGGTCGGCGGCGCATTTCTCGATGGTTTTTACATCGTTGTGCAGGTAGTACACCTGGCCGCCGCGCAGCAACTCGCGCAGCAGGGCTTCCTTGACCGTGCTTTTGTTCTGCTCCATGACGAAGGTGCGCACCGACAACCGGCGCGCCGGCGGCGTGGCGATGATCGACAGGTCGCGCATGCCCGACACCGCCATGTTCAGCGTGCGCGGAATCGGCGTGGCGGTGAGCGTCAGGATGTCGACTTCACTGCGCAGGGCCTTGAGCTGTTCTTTCTGGCGAACCCCGAAGCGGTGCTCTTCGTCGATGATCACCAGCCCGAGGTTCTTGATCTTCACGTCATCCGACAGCAGCTTGTGAGTGCCGATGACAATGTCGATCTTGCCTTCCGCCAGGTCGGCGATGGCCGCATTCACTTCCTTGGCCGATTTGAAGCGGCTCATCACCTCCACAGTCACCGGCCAGTCGGCAAAGCGGTCGCGAAAGCTGTTGTAGTGCTGCTGGGCGAGCAGGGTGGTGGGGACGAGGATCGCCACTTGGCGGCCACCGTGCACCGCAATAAACGCTGCGCGCATTGCCACTTCGGTCTTGCCGAAGCCCACGTCGCCGCACACCAGGCGGTCCATCGGCTTGGGCGCCAGCATATCGGCGCGCACGGCGTCGATGGTGGTTTGCTGGTCCGGGGTTTCTTCGAAGGCGAAGCCGGCGCTGAAGGTGGCGTAGTCGGCTTTTGGGTCGGCAAACGCATAACCTTCGCGGGCGGCGCGGCGGGCATAGATGTCGAGCAACTCGGCGGCCACATCGCGTACCTGTTCGGCGGCCTTGCGCTTGGCTTTCTGCCAGGTCTCGGAGCCCAGGCGGTGCAACGGCGCGAGGGCGTCGTCGCTGCCGGTGTAGCGGGCGATCAGGTGCAGGTTGGCCACGGGCACGTAGAGCTTGGCGCCCTCGGCGTATTCCATGGTGAGGAATTCGGCCACCTGGTTGTCGATCTCCAGGGTCTGCAGGCCCAGGTAACGGCCCACGCCGTGGTCGATATGCACCACCGGCGCGCCTTCGCGCAGCTCGGTGAGGTTCTTGATCACCGCATCGTTGTTGGCATCGGCGCGCTTTTCGCGGCGGCGACGCTGCATCACCCGTTGACCGAACAGCGGGCTTTCGGCAATCAGTGCCAGGGCCGGGTCGTCCAGCAGCAGGCCTTCGTCCAGCGGTGCGATGGTGATCGCCAGGCGGTCCTTGCTCTCGACAAAGTCCGGCCAGCTGTCGACGGTTTTCGGCCGCAGCTTCAGGCGTTCCAACAGCTCCAGCAGCACCTCGCGGCGCCCGGCGGACTCGGCGGTAAACAGCACACGGCCGGGGAAGTCACCGAGGAAATTCGACAGCGCTTCCAGCGGCTGGTTAGCCTTGGCTTCAATCGCCAGGTTCGGCAGCGCTTGCGCCGGAAAGCGCTCGCGGCCGGCGCCTGCATCCACGTCCTGCTGGCTGGCGACTACCCGCGGCCAGTTTTTCAGGCGGGCGAAGCAGTCTTCCACCGGCAGGAACAGCTCGGCCGGTGGCAATAAAGGACGGGACGGGTCGACGCGGCGTTCTTCATAACGGTTGCGCACGTCATTCCAGAAATTCTCCGCTGCCTGTTCGATGCCTGGCAGCGAGAACACCTGGGTGTCCTGGGGCAGGTAATCGAAGAGCGTGGAGGTTTCGTCGAAGAACAGCGGCAGGTAGTACTCGATACCGGCGGGGGTAATCCCGCTGCTCAAGTCCTGGAAGATCGGGCAGCGACGGAAATCCACGTCGAAGCGCTCGCGGAAACGTGCCTTGAAGCGCGTGACCGCGTCTTTTTGCAGCGGGAACTCCCGGGCCGGCAGCAGCTTGATCGACTGCACCTTGTCGATGGAGCGCTGGTTTTCCGGATCGAAGGTGCGCAGGGTTTCGATTTCGTCGTCGAACAGGTCGATCCGGTAGGGCAGTTTGCTGCCCATCGGGAACAGGTCGATCAACGCGCCACGCACGGCGAACTCACCGTGCTCGTACACCGTGTCGACGCAGCGATAACCGCTGGCCTCAAGCCGGGTGCGCATTTGCTCCACATCGAGCTTCTGGCCGATATCCAGCACCAGGCTGCTGCCCAGCAGGAACTTGGTCGGTGCCAGGCGGTGCAGGGCCGTGGTGATCGGCACCACCAGCACGCCGTGGGCCAGTTCCGGCAAGCGGTACAGGCTGGCGATGCGCTGGGAAATGATGTCCTGGTGCGGCGAGAACAGATCGTAGGGCAGGGTTTCCCAGTCCGGGAAATGCAGTACCGGCAAATCGGGGGCGAAGAAACTCAGCTCCTGTTCCAGCCGCTCGGCACTTTGGCTGTCGGCGGTGAGCAGCAGGGTAAAGCGCTTGGCAGCGCTGGCAGCCTCGGCGATGGCCAGGCTCAGGGCGGCACCGGGCAGATTGCCCCAGTGCTGTTTACCTGCCGCGGCAGGGAGAAGCGGTAGACGCAGAACGGGCACGGAAGGTTGAGCTCCAAGCGTTGCGACAAAGTCGGTAATTGTAACGGCCCTGAGTGCCGCCTGTCAGTTGCTGACTGAGCCTATTACGGTTTGTAGGAAATGTAGTGGCTAAGACAAACAAAGGTGCCTTTTGACTCATTATGTAGTGCCGAAATCGGTGTATGTTTCGGAGGGTTACGGACACTTTGTCACATTGGTCCAACAGGGGGTGCGCTGGAAGCCGCGTATTTACTGGGCTGCAGAGGGGCGATATTTTTTTGCAAGGGGTTTTGTTGCGGGCCGCGCATTGCTCCGAGGGCGGTCGGGCGGCATAATGTAGCCCCTTTTTTCTGCCCCTACATGTGGAAGGTTCCCGTGACTCAGAAGCCCGACCAGTGTCTTGGTGAATGGATCGACCGTGAAGCACTCGCTGAAGCGATGATTCCGCTTATCGGTCAGCTATACCGCAATAACAACGTGGTGAGCTCGATCTATGGCCGCAGCCTGATCAACCAATCAGTCATCGCGATTCTCAAGGCTCATCGCTTTGCTCGCCATCGTTCTGCCGACGATAGCGAACTCTCCGTCCACGAAACATTCCCTCTGCTTAAAGCCATGAGCGAGCTCAAGCTCGGCGCGGCTTCGGTAGACCTGGGCAAGCTGGCCTATAAATTCCGCAAGGAAGGCGCTGGCCGCACCGCCGAGCAGTTCGTACGTGAAGAAATGGCCGACGTGGTTGGCCAGCAAAACGCCGCAGCCCGCAAAGGCACCGACGTTGTGCTGTACGGTTTCGGTCGTATCGGCCGCCTGCTGGCGCGCATCCTGATCGAAAAAACCGGTGGCGGCGACGGCCTGCGCCTGCGTGCCATCGTGGTGCGTAAAGGTGCTGAAAACGACCTGACCAAGCGCGCGAGCCTGCTGCGTCGTGACTCGGTCCACGGTCCGTTCAACGGCACCATCGTCATCGACGAAGAAAACAACACCATCACCGCCAACGGTAACCTGATCCAGGTGATCTACGCGAAGAACCCGTCTGAGGTGGATTACACCCAGTACGGCATCAAGGACGCACTGCTGGTGGACAACACCGGTGTGTGGCGTGATGCCGAGGGCCTGGGCCAGCACCTGGCGTGCCCGGGTATCGACCGCGTTGTCCTGACTGCGCCTGGCAAGGGCAAGCTGAAGAACATCGTGCACGGCATCAACCACGGTGAAATCACCGCTGACGACAAGATCGTGTCCGCCGCTTCCTGCACCACCAACGCCATCGTGCCGGTGCTGAAGGCTGTGAATGACAAGTTCGGTATCGTTAACGGTCACGTTGAAACGGTTCACTCATACACCAACGACCAGAACCTGATCGACAACTTCCACAAGGGCGATCGCCGTGGCCGTAGCGCCGCGCTGAACATGGTGATCACCGAGACCGGTGCTGCCACCGCTGCTGCCAAGGCCCTGCCTGAGCTGGCCGGCAAGCTGACCGGTAACGCGATCCGTGTTCCGACGCCGAACGTGTCGATGGCCATTCTCAACCTGAACCTTGAGAAAGCCGCCACCCGTGAAGAGATGAACGAGTACCTGCGCTACATGGCGCTGCACTCCGATCTGCACAAGCAAATCGACTTCGTCAATTCGCAGGAAGTGGTTTCCACCGACTTCGTGGGCTCGCGCCACGCCGGTGTGGTGGACGCTGAAGCGACCATCACTCAAGACAACCGCGTTGTTCTGTACGTTTGGTACGACAACGAATTCGGTTACAGCTGCCAGGTGGTTCGCGTGATGGAAGACATGGCCGGGGTTAACCCGCCAGCATTCCCGCGCTAAGCATCAGCGGTAAATGAAAAAGCCCCGACTGGTTCGGGGCTTTTTTATGTCTGTTGTTTTTGTGTTGCTTGTACCGGCCTCATCGCAGGCAAGCCAGCTCCCACATTTTGATTTGTGAATACATTTCAAATGTGGGAGCGGGCTTGCTCGCGAAAGCGACCTATCAAGCGCCGCCGACTACAGAGGCCTGCGCGGTACGCAGTTCATGCCGGTTGCCCTTGAACAGAATCAATGTGGCGATCAAGCCCAGCACCGCCGCGCCGCTGAGCCAGATGCCCGGTGCGGCCTTGTTGTCCAGCACGTGGATCAGGTAGGTACAGGCCGCCGGAGTAAAGCCACCAAAGGTTGCCGTCGCCAGGCTGTAGGCCAGGGAGAAACCGGTGGTGCGCACTTCTACCGGCATGATTTCGGTCAGCGCTACAACCATCGCGCCGTTGTACGAGCCATACAGGAACGACAGCCAGAGCAGCACGATCAGCAGATGGCTGAAGCTCGGATTGGCCACCAGCCAGGACAGCGCTGGATAAGCGGTGAGGATCGCCAGAATAGTCGCCCCCAGCAGCAGGGGTTTACGCCCGATCTTGTCGGACACCGCGCCCATCACCGGCAGCCAGATGAAGTTCGAGATGCCCACGCACACAGTGACCAGCAGCGCGTCGAAGTCCGACAGGTGCAGTTCGGCCTTGCCGAAGGTCGGGGTGTAGGCGGTGATCAGGTAGAACGACACGGTGGTCATCACCACCAGCGCCATGCCGGCGATGACGATGCCGAAGTTCTGGCCGATCGAGCGGACGATTTCCTGCAGGGTAGGGCGGTGCTTGCGCGCCTGGAATTCCGGGGTTTCTTCCAGGGAGCGACGAATCACGAAGATCACCGGCACGATCAGGCAGCCGATCAGGAACGGCACGCGCCAGCCCCAGTCACCCATTTCTTCCGGGCTGAGCCAGTGGTTGAGGCCTACGCCCAGCAGGCCGGCGAATACCACCGCAGCTTGCTGGCTGGCGGACTGCCAACTGACGAAGAAGCCTTTACGGCCTGGAGTGGCGATTTCCGCCAGGTACACCGACACGCCGCCCAGTTCGACACCGGCGGAGAAACCTTGCAGCAGGCGGCCGAACAACACGATCAGCGGCGCCGCGACACCCAGGGTGGCATACCCGGGAACGCAGGCGATCAGCACGGTACCGGCGGCCATCATCGCCAGGGTGATCACCAGGCCCTTTTTACGGCCGTGACGGTCGATATAGGCACCGAGGAAAATCGCGCCCAGCGGACGCATCAGGAACCCGGCACCAAAGGTCGCCAGGGACAGCATCAGGGACGCGAAAGCGCTGTCGGTGGGGAAAAATGTCTTGGCAATGGCCGTGGCGTAGAAGCCATAGACCATGAAGTCGAACATCTCGAGAAAGTTACCGCTGACAACGCGAAAGATCGCCTTGCCCTTGCCCGTTGTAGTGGACATGTCATGCACTCATTTTGGCTATCTTATTAGTAATCCCTGGTCGCAACCGTCCTTGCTGTTAAAGCTTTGGCACGAGGCTGGCGCTGAACAGTTTTGTAACGATATGTGTATAAGCCACCACAGGCAACAAAAAACCGATGGCAAGCTGGCAAATTGCCGCAGGCCTCCCGGTGATGAAAATTCAATGCGGGAGCGGGCTTGTTCGCGAATGCGGTGTGTCAGTCAGCTTATGAGCCACTGACACACCGCATTCGCGAGCAAGCCCGCTCCCACAGGGTTTTTGCGATCAGTTGAGGAGGGTGCTACGCAGGCTGTCGGACAAGCCTTTTGGTGCCAGCCAGATGCCGAGATAAGCCTTGGCCAGTTCGTCATTGCGACTGCTGAACACCACCGTGCCGTTGATTTCCAGGTTCAGGCCGCGCTGAGGCTGGAAGTCCAGCGCATAACGGTCGCCGCTGCGGATGTTGCGGAAGCTTTTGTGCAATTGATCCAGTTCAGGCTTCAGGCGGGCGAGGGTGGCGGGTGTTTGCTGACGTTCGAGGGTGGCAGTGGCGGCCTTGATCACATCGTTGCGGTCGATATCGCGAAAGTAATACAGCTCCAGGCGCAGGTCTTTTTGCTGATCCAGGGCTTGTTTGGCGCTCAGGTCAGCCGGGGCGAACAATGCCGCCGCATAGACGTCTGCCCACAGGTAGGTCAGGACGGCCTGGTTTTTCAGCACCAGTTGATGAGATTTCGGCGGAAAATCGGCTTGTTTGAGGCGATCAGCCTCATTCGCCAGAACCGGGACCGAAAACATCAGCAATAAACAAATGACGACATGCTTCATAATGGCCAGTCCTGAAAAGGTGCTTGCCTACAGGTTAATTCAATAACGAGCGCCGTGTAGTAAAGGCAAAACTGGCCTACGACGCGACCAAGGGTTAATGTGCGCGACGTTGAGCGTTCTATAGACTGTGCCCCGGCTCACACACTTGAGCCACATTGATCCTTCATGACCGCTGGCCGCGGCATGATTTAGCCAGGCGTCCAACCGTGCGCCCTGGCCTGTTCTGAGGAGTACGCATGGCTGTCTACAACTACGACGTGGTGGTACTGGGTTCCGGCCCAGCTGGAGAAGGTGCGGCGATGAACGCCGCCAAAGCAGGGCGCAAGGTGGCGATGGTCGATAGCCGTCGCCAGGTCGGCGGTAACTGCACCCACCTGGGTACCATCCCGTCCAAGGCCTTGCGTCACTCGGTGCGCCAGATCATGCAGTTCAACACCAACCCGATGTTCCGGGCCATTGGTGAGCCGCGCTGGTTCTCGTTCCCGGACGTGCTCAAGAGCGCTGAAAAAGTCATTTCCAAACAGGTTGCCTCGCGTACCGGCTTCTATGCCCGTAACCGCGTCGACCTGTTCTTCGGCACCGGCAGCTTCGCCGACGAGCAAACCGTCGAAGTGGTCTGCGCCAACGGCGTGGTCGAGAAGCTGGTAGCCAAGCACATCATCATCGCCACCGGCTCGCGTCCGTATCGCCCGGCGGATATCGATTTCCACCACCCGCGTATCTACGATAGCGACACCATTCTCAGCCTGGGCCACACCCCGCGCAAACTGATCATCTATGGCGCCGGCGTGATCGGCTGTGAATACGCCTCGATCTTCAGCGGCCTGGGTGTATTGGTCGAGCTGGTGGATAACCGCGACCAGTTGCTGAGCTTCCTCGACTCGGAAATTTCCCAGGCGTTGAGTTACCACTTCAGCAACAACAACATCACCGTGCGCCACAACGAAGAGTACGAGCGGGTCGAAGGCCTGGACAACGGTGTGATCCTGCACCTGAAATCCGGCAAGAAGATCAAGGCCGACGCCTTGCTGTGGTGCAACGGCCGTACCGGCAACACCGACAAGCTGGGCATGGAAAACATCGGTGTGAAGGTCAACAGCCGTGGCCAGATCGAAGTCGACGAGAACTACCGCACCTGCGTACCGAACATCTACGGTGCCGGTGACGTGATTGGCTGGCCGAGCCTGGCCAGTGCCGCCCATGACCAGGGCCGCTCGGCCGCTGGCAGCATTGTCGACAACGGCAGCTGGCGCTACGTCAACGACGTGCCGACCGGGATCTACACGATTCCCGAGATCAGCTCGATCGGCAAGAACGAGCACGAACTGACCAAGGCCAAGGTGCCTTATGAGGTCGGCAAGGCGTTCTTCAAGAGCATGGCGCGTGCGCAGATCGCCGGTGAGCCCCAGGGCATGCTGAAGATCCTGTTCCACCGCGAGACTCTGGAAGTGCTCGGCGTGCATTGCTTCGGCTATCAGGCGTCGGAGATCGTGCACATCGGCCAGGCGATCATGAGCCAGCCGGGTGAGCTGAATACCCTCAAGTATTTCGTCAACACCACGTTCAACTACCCGACCATGGCTGAAGCCTATCGGGTAGCGGCCTACGACGGCCTCAACCGGCTTTTTTGAGCGGCTCCGGCCGGTGGCCTGAGCCGGCCGGGGAGACCGATTTCAGTAATTCCCGAGGGTGGCAGTGGCCAAACCGGGAAAGTCTGTAATCAGGCTATCTACGCCGAAGTCGGCGAGCCTGCGCATCAGCGCGGGTTCGTTGACGGTCCACACGGACACGTGCAAACCCTGGCGCTGGGCTTTTTCCAGACGCTCAGGGGTGCACAACGTCCAGTTCAACGCCAGAATCTCACAGCCATAGTTGGCCGCGACCTTCAACGGGTCGAGCCAGGCGTATTCGGCTACCAGCCCGCGGGACAGGTCCGGGGTGAGGTCCAGCGCCGCTTTCAACACTTCCCGCGAGCTTGAGGTCACGGTGACCTTGTCCATCAGCCCGAAACGCTGAGCCATTTCCCGGATCGCCAGCACGGTGGTTGCCGCGCGGGTGCGCGATGCGCTTTTGACTTCCAGTTGCCAGTGGTCGAAGTCGCACTGTTCGAACAGCTCTTCCAGGCGCGGGATCGGGCAAGGGTTGACCCAGCCCGGGCCGCCTTTGCGCGCGTCCATCTTCACCAGGTCGGCGGCTGAGTACTCGACGACCTTGCCGCGCCGGTCGGTGGTGCGCTTGAGCGTCGGGTCGTGGATGACCATCAGCTCGCCGTCCATGGACAGGTGCAAATCCAGTTCGCAGCGGCGCACGCCGTGCTTGAGGCATTCCTGGAAGCTGGTCAGGGTGTTTTCCGGTGCTTCGCCTTTGGCACCGCGGTGGCCATAAATCAGGGTCACAGTTGCTCCTTTACGCCAGGGTTCCTGGCTGGATGGATGACGCGACGCGCCATTCAATGATCGTATTCAGGTGTCGGATTCGTCGCTTTTTTCCCGCGCCAGGCGCCGTTCCTGGGCCTGTTTCTGCAGGATATAGCGTGCCAGCAACTGGCGTTGGGCATCGGTCATGGCTTCGAATTCCGTGCCGATTTCAAAGCCACCGGTCTTGGCATCGCAATGGGTCACCTTGGCTCGCAGCAACAGCCCGAGGGCTTGCGGCATCAGCACCAGCTTGACCGCCAGGTGGCTGTCGGGCTGGATCGCGGTGGGGTTCAGAAATTCGATGCCGCCTTCGGAAATGACCACGGGCTGCGGCGTACCGATTTCGCCCAGCAGGCTTTGCGCCATGATCTGGCTGAGCAAATCCATGCGTTTGTTCTGCACTTTGAGGAAGGCGGCCAGGGTGCGGTCCCGCTCGCCGATCTGGCGCAGCAAGTGCTGGGATTCAAATTCACTCAGGTGCAACTCGCTGAGCAGATTGAAC
Source organism: Pseudomonas sp. Colony2 (assembly GCF_019382755.1). Lineage (NCBI taxonomy): Bacteria > Pseudomonadati > Pseudomonadota > Gammaproteobacteria > Pseudomonadales > Pseudomonadaceae > Pseudomonas > Pseudomonas sp. Colony2. The sequence continues at coordinate 1,889,726 of NZ_CP080030.1, forward strand.
AGCGGCGAATCATCCAGCAACACTTCCTTGCTCAGCGCTTCCGGGCCCGACAGTGGGGTAATTTCCAGTGCGATCATGTCCTCGATACGGTAGTATTCGCGGCGATCTTCTTCATCTAATGTCGACATGGCGAACCCAAGGCAGCGGTGATGGTCTGAGTGTAAAGCTGCTTACCTGACCCCGCCACAAGGACGTCTTCTTTTCCTCCGAACAAGCCCCGACATGTTCAGACCTCTCTTCGTATTTATTGGCACGCGTTATACCCGTGCAAAACGTCGCAATCATTTTGTGTCGTTCATTTCCCTGACCTCGATGATCGGGCTCGCCCTTGGCGTTGTCGTGATGATTGTGGTGCTGTCGGTGATGAACGGCTTCGATCATGAGATGCGCACCCGCGTGCTGGGCATGGTGCCCCACGCGACCATCGAGTCGGGTGAGCCCATCAGCGACTGGCAAAGCCTGGCCGCGAAGGTCAAGCAGAACCCCAAAGTGCTGGCGGTTGCGCCCTTCACCCAGATGCAGGGCCTGTTGACCAACGACGGCAAGGTGCAGAAAGTCCTGCTCAATGCCATCGACCCGGCGCAGGAACGCAATGTCTCGATAATCGATAACTTCATGCAGCAGGGCAAACTGGACGACTTGTCGCCCGGCAGCTTTGGCATCGCTATCGGCGACAAGGCGGCGGCCAAGCTCGGCGTGGGCATCGGCGACAAGCTGACCTTCGTCGCGCCGGAAGTCACCGTGACTCCGGCGGGCATGTTCCCGCGCATGAAGCGCTTTACCGTGGTCGGCATCTTCCATGTCGGCGCCGGTGAGATCGACGGCTACCTGGGCCTGACCAACCTGACCGACCTGGCCCGCCTGCATCGCTGGAAGCCGGACCAGGTCCAGGGCTTGCGCCTGAAATTCAACGACCTGTTCGACGCGCCGCGTACCTCGTGGGAAATCGCCCAGCACCTGGGTGAAAACCAGTACTACGCCCGCGACTGGACCCGTACCCACGGCAACCTGTACCAGGCCATCCGCATGGAAAAAGCCATGATCGGCTTGCTGTTGCTGCTGATCGTCGCCGTCGCCGCCTTCAACATCATCTCCACGCTGGTGATGGTGGTGAACGACAAGAAGGGCGACATCGCGATCCTGCGCACCCTTGGCGCCACGCCGGGGCAGATCATGGCGATCTTCATGGTCCAGGGCACGGTGATCGGTGTCGTCGGCACCTTGATCGGCACCGTGGTGGGGATTCTCGCCGCGCTGAACGTCAGCGCTGCTATCGCCGGGCTGGAAGTGTTGATCGGCCACAAATTCTTGAACTCCGATGTCTACTTCATCGACTACTTGCCGTCCCAGGTGCAGAGCCAGGACGTATTGATGGTCGGCGGCGCCGCGTTGGTCCTGAGTTTCCTTGCCACCCTGTATCCAGCCTGGCGCGCGGCACGTACCCAGCCGGCGCAGGCTTTACGTTATGAGTGAATCGGGCATGAGTGAAAAAGCAATCCTGAGCTGCCGCAACCTGGGCAAATCCTACGAGGAAGGCCCGGAGTCCGTGGTGGTGCTGTCCAACCTGCAGCTGGAACTGCACCCGGGCGAACGCGTGGCGATCGTCGGCAGTTCCGGTTCCGGTAAAAGTACCTTGCTCAACCTGTTGGGCGGCCTTGATACGCCGTCCCAGGGCAGCGTCTGGCTGGCCGGCGAAGAGTTGTCGGCCCTGGGCGAGAAGGCCCGTGGCCAGTTGCGCAACCGTTCGCTGGGTTTTGTGTACCAGTTCCACCACTTGCTGCCCGAGTTCACCGCCCTGGAAAACGTCTGCATGCCGCTGTTGATCGGCAAGACCGCGATCCCGGAAGCACGCCAGCGTGCCCAGGCGTTGTTGGAGCGCGTCGGCCTGGGCCATCGCCTGGAGCACAAGCCGGCTGAGTTGTCCGGCGGCGAGCGCCAGCGTGTGGCGATTGCCCGTGCCCTGGTCAACAACCCGGGGCTGGTGATGCTCGACGAGCCGACCGGCAACCTCGACTCCCACACCGCCCAGGGCATCAAGGACTTGATGCTGGAGTTGAGCACCCAGATGCGCACCGCGTTCCTGGTGGTGACCCATGACATGAGCATGGCCCGCCAGATGGACCGTGTGTTGCACCTGCAGGAAGGTCATCTGGTCGCCATCTGACCTGTTTCAAGCCCGGCGCCCGGCGCCGGGTTTTCTATTTTTTCAACGGTGCCCGCGAATGTTCAGACCGTTATCGATTTTCATCGGCACGCGCTATACCCGCGCCAAGCGCCGCAACCGTTTTGTTTCGTTTATCTCGATGACCTCGATGATCGGCCTCGCCCTCGGCGTGCTGGCGATGATCGTGGTGTTGTCGGTAATGAACGGTTTCCAGCGGGAAATGAGCTCACGCATCCTCGGCATGGTGCCCCACGCGACCATCGTTGGCGTGAAGCCCATCAGCGACTGGCAGCCGGTGGCAGATGCCGCGATGAAGAATCCGGAAGTCACCGCTGCCGTACCGTTCACACAGATGGACGGCATGCTCTCCTACAAGGGCGCGATGCAGCCGATCGAGATCAGTGGCGTTGATCCGGCCCAGGAAGGCAAGGTGTCGATCGTGGCCCAACATATTGTCCAGGGCCATCTGGAAGACCTGAAACCGGGCGAGTTCGGTGTGGTGATCGGCGAAATCACCGCCCGGCGTTTTCGCCTGAATGTCGGTGACAAGCTGACCCTGATCGTGCCGGAAATCAGCAGTGCGCCCGGTGGCATCACCCCGCGTATGCAGCGTTTGAACGTGGTGGGTGTGTTCAAGGTGGGCGCGGAGCTGGATGGCTCCATGGCCCTGATCCACATGGCCGACGCCGCCGAGATACAGCATTGGGAGCCGAACCAGGTGCAGAGCGTGCGCCTGGCGGTGAAAGACTTATATGCCGCACCCAAGGTATCGGCGGATATCGCCGCCAGCCTCGGTGCCGACTACAAGGCCGACGACTGGACCCACACCCAGGGCAGCCTGTTCAGCGCGATGAAGATGGAAAAAACCATGATAGGCCTGCTGTTGCTGATGATCGTCGCGGTGGCGGCGTTCAACATCATTGCGACCTTGATCATGGTGGTGAACGACAAGGGCGCCGACATTGCGATACTGCGCACCATCGGCGCCACGCCACGGCAGATCATGGCGATCTTCATGGTGCAGGGGACGGTGATCGGGATCGTCGGTACCTTGATCGGTGGCATCCTCGGCGTGATTGCGGCGCTGAACGTCAGTGAACTGGTCGGTTGGCTGGAGCGGGTCACCGGGCAGCATATCTTCAGTTCGGACGTGTATTTCGTCAGCAACCTGCCTTCGCAATTGCAGGGTGGGGATGTGTTGTTGATTTGCTCGGCGGGGTTTGTGTTGAGCTTTTTGGCGACCATCTATCCGGCGTATCGCGCGGCGAAGATTGAGCCGGCGCATGCCCTCAGGTATTCGTAATTCTTAAGACCGCCTTCGCGAGCAAGCCCGCTCCCACATTTTGACCGCGTTCTTCCTGAATGCACTCGGTCAAAATGTGGGAGCGGGCTTGCTCGCGAAAGGGCCGCTACAGCTTGCATCAATACCCCTGCGGCAACTCCATCACAAACCTCGCCCATCCCGCCCCCGACTCACAGAAAATCCGCCCCCCATGGGCCCGCACAATCGACTGGGTAATCGCCAAACCCAGCCCCGCATGCTCGCTGCTCCCTTCATGACGCGCCGGATCTGCCCGGTAAAAGCGGTCAAACAACCGTGGCAACAATGCCTCGGGAATGCCTTCCCCGGTGTTTTCCACACTCAGCGTCACGCTTTGCATCCCCTCGACGATCCGCACGCTGACTTCGCCACCCGGCGGGGTGAACCGCAACGCGTTATCCAGCAGGTTGGAAATCGCCCGGCGCAACATGCTGCGGTCACCTGAAGTGCTGGCGCTGCCTTCCCGAACCAGCCGCACCTGGACGTCCTCCGCCAGCGGCGCGAAAAACTCCAGCAACGCCTCCACCTCGTCCGCCAGCACCAGGGTTTCGCGCTTGGGCACCAGCAGCCCATGGTCCGCCTTGGCCAGGTACAGCATGTCGTTGACCAACTGCGCCATCCATTGCAGTTCTTCCAGGTTGCTGTGCAGGGCTTCGCGGTAGTCCTCCAGCGCCCGTGGCTGCGTGAGGATGACTTGGGTCTGTGTCAGCAAATTCGACAGTGGCGTGCGCAGTTCATGGGCGATGTCGGCAGAAAACGCCGAAAGGCGCTGGAAGGCATCGTCCAGGCGCCCAAGCATCGCGTTGAAGGACTGGGCGAGTTCTGCCAGTTCGGCGGGCATTTGTTCCTGGGGCAGGCGTTGGGTCAGGGAGTGGGCAGAGACGCCGCTGGCGACTTCGCTCATGCGCCTCAGCGGTCGCAACCCGCTGCGGGCGGCCCAGGCGCCGAGCAGGGCGGTGGCCAGGGCGGAAAGGCCGACGGTCAGCCAGATCAGATGCTGCATGCGTTGCAGGAAGTGTTGGTGATGGGTGATGTCGAGCATCAGCGTCAGTTGTGGCGATTCAGCGTTTCCAGGTACCAGGGGCACGTTATACACGCGGTAATCGGTCCCGGCATTCTGCAAACTGTGCAGGCCAGGCTCCTGCGGCAGGGCGACGCCCGGGGCGCCGTCGAACCAGCGCCGGTCGCCTGCGGTGATGCGCAAGGCCAGGTCAGGCTGGCGATTGAGTTCTTCGCGCAGCTTCCCTTCCCGCAAGGCGAATAGCTCGGGCGTGTCCGCATCCTGCAAGGTACTGCGCAGCGCTATCAGCTTGCCGTCGAGCAACTGCTGGTCCAGCTCGATAAAGTGCGCCTCGCTGGCATGGTTGAACAGCACGCCGGCCAGCAGCGAAACCACGGCTGTGCAGCCGGCAAACAACAGCGCCAGGCGGCTGGCCAGGGAAATCCGTTTCATCAACTGAACCGCTCCTCAAGCACGTAGCCCATGCCGCGTACCGTATGGATCAGCTTGTTGGGAAAGTTATCGTCGACCTTCAGGCGCAGGCGGCGGATCGCGACTTCGATGATGTTGGTATCGCTGTCGAAGTTCATGTCCCACACCTGGGAGGCGATCAGCGACTTGGGCAAGACTTCGCCCTGACGCCGCAGCAGCAGTTCCAGCAGGGAAAACTCCTTGGCCGTCAGGTCGATGCGCTGGCCGTCGCGCTCTACCCGGCGGCGGATCAGGTCCATACGCAGGTCGGCCAGTTGCAGGCTGGTTTCCTGGGGTGGGCTGCTGCCACGGCGTAACAGGCTGCGCACCCGGGCCAGCAGTTCGGAGAAGGCGAAGGGCTTGACCAGGTAATCGTCGGCGCCCAGTTCCAGGCCATGCACCCGGTCTTCCACGGCGTCCCGCGCGGTGAGGAACAGCACCGGCATGTCGAGCCCGGCGTTGCGTACGGCCTGGAGGATCTGCCAGCCATCGCGACCCGGTAGCATCACATCGAGGATCAACAGGTCGTAGTCACCGGTCAGCGCCAGGTGCTGGCCGCTGGTGCCGTCGGCCACCAGTTCGGTGTTGAACCCGGCCTCGGCCAGGCCCTGGCGCAGGTAGTGGCCGGTTTTCGGTTGGTCTTCGACGATCAGCAGTTTCATGGGCGGCTCATGGTTTTACGGGAACACAGACGTTATACCGCGCACATCCGGCAGCCGGCTCAAGCTGACAAAGTTGTAATCTGGCCGTCAGCTGGCTGGCAGCGGCGCGTTCGTAAAGTGTCCCACAGACTGATTCCGAACCTTTGGAGTGTGAGCATGTTTTTACGTAAATCCTGGTTGTTGGCGGGCTGCCTGATGGCGATGAGTCTTCCGGTGCTGGCATCCCCGGCTGAAACCTTCGCCTTCGGTGAGGCCGCGCCCGCCGCCAAGGCCACGCGCACGGTGGAAGTGGTGCTGCAGGACATTTCCTTTTCGCCCAAGGCTATTGATGTAAAAGCCGGTGAGACCGTGCGCTTTGTGCTGGTCAACAAAGGCCAGTTGCTTCATGAATTCAACCTTGGCGATGCCGCCATGCACGCAGCGCATCAGAAAGAGATGCTGCAGATGCAGGCCAGCGGCATGCTGACGGCGACCGGCATGGGCAAAATGGACCACAGTGCGATGGGGCATGGTGATATGGCAGGCATGAAGCACGACGACCCCAACAGCGTGTTGGTAGAGCCAGGCAAGACCGCCGAGCTGACCTGGACCTTCACCAAGGCCACCGGCTTGGAGTTTGCCTGCAACATTCCGGGGCATTACCAGGCGGGCATGGTCGGCAAGCTGAACGTCAGCCAGTAAGCCATTGACGGGCAAAGGCGGGTAGAATGGCGGCGTTTATTTAGCCAGGTTTCCGCCATGCATCCCGCAGCCGAACATTCGCCGCTGGGCAAGTCCAGTGAATACATCTCCACCTACACCCCGTCGTTGCTGTTCCCGATTCCTCGCGCCGCCAAGTGGGCCGAGCTGGGCCTGAGTGCCGAGACCCTGCCGTATAAAGGCGTGGATTTCTGGAACTGCTTCGAACTGTCCTGGCTGCTGCCATCCGGCAAACCCGTGGTGGCCATCGGTGAATTCAGTATCCCGGCCGACTCGCCGAACATCATCGAGTCGAAGTCGTTCAAGTTGTACCTCAACTCGCTGAACCAAACCGCGTTTGCCGATGTGCAAAGCCTTGAAGCGACTTTGCGCACCGACCTGAGTGCAGCGGCCGGCAAGCCGGTTGGCGTGCGCATCCGCAGCCTGGGCGAGGTTGAAGCCGAAGGCGTGGTCGCGTTGCCGGGTGTGTGCATTGATGACCTGGACATTACCGTCAGCAACTACGAGCACCCGCGCCCGGAACTGTTGCGTTGCGACGATTCGCGCGTGGTGGAGGAGAGCGTCCACAGTCATCTGCTCAAGTCCAACTGCCCGGTGACCAGCCAGCCTGACTGGGGCAGTGTGGCGGTGGAGTACCGCGGCGCGGCGCTGGATCATGCCAGCCTGCTGGAATACCTGGTGAGCTTCCGCCAGCATTCGGACTTCCATGAACAGTGCGTGGAGCGGATCTTTCTCGACCTGCAGCGCTTGCTCAAGCCGGAGAAACTGACGGTGTATGCGCGGTATGTGCGGCGTGGCGGGCTGGATATCAACCCGTATCGCAGTACTGAAGAGCAGCAGTTCCAGAACCTGCGCCTGGCTCGTCAGTAGACTTCACACAAAACAAATGTGGGAGCGGGCTTGCTCGCGAAAGCGGTGTATCAGCCAGCTTATGTATCAGCTGACGGACCGCATTCGCGAGCAAGCCCGCTCCCACATTTGATAGGTGTCCGACTATTAGATCCCGATGTTACCCAGGGTCACCACAATATTGCGCAAGGTCCCGGCAATACCCGGGTGGTCGAGTTCGAAGCGTTCTACCGCCAGGTTCACACCGTCGGCGATGCTTGGATCCTGAATGGCACCTTCCAGTGGCTCCTGAACTTCCAGTTCAGCAATCAAATCTCGCAGCTCTTCGCGCTGTTCGAGGGGCATTTCTGGATTCTGATCCAATTGCTCGCGCAAAATTTTGACCTGTTCTTGCAGTTGTTCGCGGGCAGGCATGGCGTTCTTCCTTTTATCGATAGGCACTGGCATAGACCGCGGCACGCCGGGAAAGGTCTATGGGCTGACCTGTAGATTAATCCACTGGCGCCGACTGTGCATGATCTCGATCAGGGCTTCTCGCCCTTAAGCTGGCGCAGACTGATGTCGGCCAGGCAGGTCTGCAGTTCGCCCAGGTGGTCAATCACCGAATGCACGCCCAGGCCATAGAGCGTGACAGTGGCTTTGGCGCGCTTATGCTCGCGTTCCTTCTCGGTGAGTGCTTGCCATTGCTGCGGCGAAAGCCCGCACAGTGAGCCACAGGACGCCAGGCCGATGGTCCACAGCCCGGCATTGAGCCCCGATTGCAGCAGGCGTGGCTCGCCGCTGACCAGGACGCAGCCTTCCAGGCGTTCGATATTCAGTTCCATCAGGGCCTGCCAGCAGGCGTGAGGCGCCGGCCAGCGGGTGGAGGAGGGCTTGGCAGCCTTGATCCAGCGGGGTAGCCCGGCGGCCAGCGGTGTGGAAACCGACGCCGGCAACTCGTCCAGCCATGCACAAGGGACGCGCTGTTCTTCGAGGCTGCGCAGGATCTTCAGGGCGCCGACAGTGGCATGGGTATCGCTGGAAGGCGCGGAATCGGCGCGGGCCTGGGAACCAAAGTCCACCAGGCAGCCACTAAGCCCGAACAGTACGGCCGTCAAGGACGGGGTGCTGGCACTAACAATCTCGGCATGTGGCATTTCGACGTCCCTGAAATAGCAGTGACGCTACCGGACTTGGGTGACAAGCAAGTTACACCCGCAGCAATTGTAGGAATTTTGTGCATTTGCTGAATGACATTTCTGCAAGGCTGCCTAATCTGACACTTCCGTCATATACTGACGGCCTCATTCAGGGCATAGCGCCCATGACAGACCATTCAAGGAGTTCAAGCTATGCGCTGGAGCCAATGTCTAGCTCAGCTGTCCGTATGTGCGAGTATTTTGCTGGTTCCTTTCGTAGCCCAGGCGGCCTCGGAAGATGATCCATGGGAAAGCGTCAACCGCCCGATCTTCACCTTCAACGATACCGTTGATACCTATGCCCTCAAGCCATTGGCTCAAGGCTATCAGTTCGTGACCCCGCAGTTCGTGCAGGACGGGATCCACAACTTCTTCCGCAACATCGGCGACGTCGGCAACTTTGCCAACGACGTACTGCAACTCAAGCCCCACGCTGCAGGCGTCGACACTGCCCGCTTGCTGATGAACACCACGTTCGGCGTGCTGGGTTTTGTTGATGTCGGCACCAAAATGGGGCTGCAACGCAACGACGAAGACTTCGGCCAGACTCTCGGCTACTGGGGCGTCGACAGCGGTCCTTACGTGATGCTGCCACTGCTGGGCCCAAGCACCCTGCGTGACGCGCCGTCCAAATACGTGGACAGCTACACCCAGCCGTACCGCTACATGAACGATATCGGCTGGCGCAACAGCACCTTCGGCCTGAATATCGTCGACACGCGTGCCAGCCTGCTGTCCTCCGAGAAGCTGATCAGCGGCGACAAATACACCTTCATCCGCAACGCCTACTTGCAGAACCGCGAGTTCAAGGTCAAGGATGGCAAGGTTGTAGACGACTTTTAAGCCCCAGGCTTGAAAGAAGAAGGCGGCCCTCGGGTCGCCTTTTTTGTGGGCGGCATTCGAGGTTTATCCGTGGGTTACGTGCTTACTTTAAGTCGCGGTTTTATGCGTTCTTATAACTACTGGTGATTTGCGATGTAAAGACGCCCGGCGACCATCGCCGTGAGCTTGAAACCCCTGGCGGATGGGAGTACCGTCTGCGCCTTAGAAGGGCACCTCTGCTTTACCTTTGTGCGTCGGCAATAACTCGGCGTTTTGTAGGACAGAGAGGCTAGAAAGCGAATCCAGTAGTAAGCCCGGCCATTGTCGAGCTGCCTACGCCAACCTAATTCTGGCGCCGTTTGCCCACATGCAGAAAACCAGTGCCACGCTGCTGATAATCGATGACGACGAAGTAGTGCGCGCGAGTCTTGCGGCCTATTTGGAAGACAGTGGCTTCAGCGTCCTGCAGGCCAGCAACGGCCTCCAGGGTCTCCAGGTATTCGAGCGCGACAAGCCCGACCTTGTGATCTGCGACCTGCGCATGCCCCAGGTGGGCGGCCTTGAGCTGATCCGCCAGGTAACCGACATCGCCCCGCAGACGCCGGTGATTGTCGTGTCCGGTGCCGGCGTGATGAACGATGCCGTCGAGGCCTTGCGCCTCGGCGCTGCCGACTACCTGATCAAGCCCCTGGAAGACCTGGCTGTGCTGGAGCACTCGGTGCGTCGTGCCCTGGATCGTGCACGGCTGCTGCTGGAAAACCAGCGTTACCGTGAAAAGCTCGAAACCGCCAACCGCGAACTCGAAGCCAGCCTGAACCTGCTCCAGGAAGACCAGAACGCCGGTCGCCAGGTGCAGATGAACATGCTGCCGGTGAGCCCGTGGAGCATCGACGAGTTCAAGTTTGCCCACCAGATCATCCCGTCGCTGTACCTGTCGGGTGATTTCGTCGACTACTTCCGCGTTGATGAGCGGCGTGTCGCGTTCTACCTGGCCGACGTTTCCGGCCACGGCGCCTCCTCCGCATTCGTGACCGTGTTGTTGAAGTTCATGACTACACGGCTATTGTTCGAGTCCAAGCGCAATGGCACCTTGCCGGAGTTCACCCCTTCGCAAGTGCTGGGCCACATCAACCGGGGCCTGATCAGCTGCAAGCTGGGCAAGCACGTGACGATGGTCGGCGGCGTGATTGATGAAGAAACAGGTCTTTTGACCTACAGCATTGGCGGTCACCTGCCATTGCCGGTTTTATACACTCCAGACAGTGTGCGCTACCTGGAAGGGCGTGGTTTGCCGGTTGGCTTGTTCAATGAAGCCACCTACGAAGACCACATCCTGGAATTGCCGCCGACGTTCAGCCTGACGCTGATGTCCGACGGTATCCTGGACCTTTTGCCAGAGCCTACACTCAAAGAGAAAGAAGCCGCCTTGCCCCAACGGGTCAGGTCGGCGGGCGGCAGCCTGGATGGCCTGCGGCAGGTTTTTGGATTGGCCACGCTAGGGGAGATGCCGGATGATATCGCCCTATTGGTGTTGAGCAGGAATCTTTGATGAGTACCGGAAGAATCCAATTCGCCGAGCAAGACGGGACGTTTGTCCTGAAGTTTGTCGGTGAAGTGCGCCTGACCTTGTGTTCGGCGCTGGATGCGACGATTGAGCGGATCTTCACAGCCTTGAATTTCTCGGCGATCGTGATTGATCTGACCGAAACCCGCAGCATCGATAGCACCACCCTTGGGCTGTTGGCCAAGTTGTCCATTCTGTCTCGGCAGAAGGTCGGACTGCTGCCGACCGTCGTCACCACCCACGAAGACATCACCCGTCTGTTGCAGTCCATGGGCTTCGATCAAGTGTTCAACATCGTTGACCGCCCGATCCCGTGCCCGGAATGCCTGACCGACCTGCCATCCCAGGACCAGTCCGAGGAAGTGGTACGGGTCAAGGTGCTGGAAGCCCACAAGATCCTGATGGGCTTGAACGACTCCAACCGTGAGGCGTTCCACGACCTGGTGAATGCGCTGGAGCGGCACTAATTTCCAGATGAAACACTGTCAAAGTGTGGGAGGGGGCTTGCTCCCGAAAGCGGCGGGTCAGTAGTGAATGTAGCGACTGACGCCTGTATTCGGGAGCAAGCCCCCTCCCACATTTTTAACTGAGTTCGGCTCGAAATCGGCTAATACAAAAAAAGGGCGGCACCCTCACAGGTGCCGCCCTTTTTGTCGCCGCCGTTTTTAGAGCTTGGCGGCCAACAGCGCTTCGAGTTTTTCCTGGTCGCGGGCGAACTGACGAATGCCCTCGGCCAGTTTCTCGGTAGCCATCGCATCTTCGTTGGATTCCCAACGGAACTGCGCTTCGGTCAGGTGCACACGCGCCTCACCGGCATGGCCTGGCGCCAGCTTACGCTCCAGCTTGCCATTGTCGGCAGCCAGTTTTTCCAGCAAGTCCGGGCTGATGGTCAGGCGGTCGCAACCGGCCAACTCTTCGATCTGGCTCAGGTTACGGAAGCTCGCACCCATTACCACGGTCTTGTAGCCATTGGCCTTGTAGTAGTTGTAGATGCGCGTCACCGACTGCACGCCCGGATCCTCGGAACCGGTGTAGTCGTTGCCGTTGGCCTTCTTGTACCAGTCGTAGATACGGCCTACGAACGGCGAAATCAGGAACACACCGGCTTCAGCGCAAGCCACGGCCTGGGCGAAGGAGAACAGCAGCGTCAGGTTGGTCTGGATGCCTTCCTTTTCCAGCTGCTCGGCGGCGCGGATGCCTTCCCAGGTGGAAGCGATCTTGATCAGCACGCGGTCACGGCCAATGCCGGCCTTGTCGTACAGGTCGATCAGGCGATGGGCGCGCTTGAGGACGGCGTCAGTGTCGAACGACAGACGGGCATCCACCTCGGTGGAAATGCGGCCGGGCACCACTTTCAGGATTTCCTGGCCGACGGCTACCGCAAAACGGTCGCTGGCCAGGCCTACATCGCCGTTGCAGTCGGCAACAGCCTCGTCCAGCAGCTTGGCATAGCCTGGGATCGACGCGGCCTTGAGCAGCAGGGAAGGGTTGGTAGTGGCGTCTTGTGGCTTGAGCTTGGCGAGGGTAGAAAAATCGCCGGTATCGGCTACTACAGTGGTGAATTGCTTGAGTTGTTCCAGCTTGGAAGTCATGGGCGTGCTCTGTCCTGTGGGTCTGATGACATTACCCGAGCGCTGACAGCCGCTCAAGGGCGCAAATGCATTCGATCGTTTGCGAGGGCAACAACCTGAAAACAGCCGTTTGAATCACCGGCCAATGCTCAATAGGAGGCCAAAACAGTCAGCAGGTTCAACCCAACTGCCCGATGACCACCCGATCAAACGGTGGGAGCAGCCTTGCCCCATCTTCCTGACATCCCCCCCATCCAAATGTGGGAGCGGGCTTGCTCGCGAAGGCGACGTGTCAGCCACCCAATAAACCCACTGACACCCAAATCACCGCCCCTCCAGCAACTCCCCGGCCTTATCCAGCAACGCCAGCGGATCACTGGCCTTGTGAATATCCACCGACAACAACTGCCGAAACTTCCGCGCCCCCGGGAAACCCGTCCCCAGCCCCAGTGCGTGGCGCGTGATGTGATGCATCGAGCCACCTGTCGCCAGGTGTTCGGCAATATAAGGACGCAACTGCGCCAACGCCTCGGCGCGGGTGATTACAGGTGCCGTACTGCCAAACAGCTGCTGATCCACCTCGGCCAGCAAATACGGATTGTGATAAGCCTCGCGGCCCAGCATCACGCCATCGAACGTCTGCAAATGTTCCTGGCACTGTTCGAGGGTCTTGATGCCGCCGTTGAGGATGATCTCCAGTTCAGGGAAATCCTGCTTCAACTGGGCGGCAACTTCGTAGCGCAAGGGCGGGATGTCCCGATTTTCCTTCGGTGACAGCCCTTCCAGAATGGCGATTCGCGCATGCACGGTAAAACTGGTGCAGCCCGCGTCCTTCACCTGGCCAACGAAATCGCACAGCTCGGCGTAACTGTCCCGGCCGTTGATGCCGATGCGGTGCTTAACCGTTACCGGGATCGAGACGGCGTCCTGCATTGCCTTAACGCAATCCGCCACCAAGGCCGGGTGGGCCATCAGGATCGCGCCGATCATGTTGTTTTGCACCCGGTCGCTGGGGCAGCCGACGTTGAGGTTCACCTCGTCGTAGCCGGCGTCCTGGGCCATGCGGGCGCAGGCGGCCAGGTCAGCGGGGACGCTACCGCCCAGCTGCAGGGCGAGTGGATGCTCGGCCTCGTTATGGCGCAGGAAACGTTCGTGGTCGCCGTGGAGGATTGCGCCGGTGGTGACCATCTCGGTGTAGAGGAGGGCGTTTTTGGACAGCAGGCGCAGGAAGAAGCGGCAGTGTCTGTCCGTCCAATCCATCATCGGAGCAACGGAGAAGCGACGGGAGAACGATGGCGTTGGTGCTATAGGTGAGGACATTAGGATCTGAGATGGATAAGGCGAAGGGCGGACAGTTTAACAGGAATGGGCGTGGTGCCGTGGTGGCCAGTGCCAGAGCTCCAGCCACCCTGGCACGGTTTTCAGCTTATTTCTTCTTTTTGTCGGGCGCCTGAGTCAGCGCCGAAGCCGCCACAGATTTCACATCCGGCGGAGTGGTGGGATCCGCCAGCAGCTTGGCTGCTTTTGAAGCGATGCTTTCACTGGTTTTTTCGTCTTTAGCCATTACTTGAGCTTCCCTCTACGTAGGCCGCAGGTTCATCTGAATTGATGCCTGGTCGGCTTTAATATGTAGGGGCTAACTGTTGATATCGCCAATCAGAATATGTGCCTGGATAATTCGTCGCCAAAACGACATCAACCTGAACCGATCCTGTCCTACGGCAAAGTTTCATAATTCTCACCGGCATTGAGGCCTACGCTCAGCCCATAAGCCCAAAGGGAACTGAAAAAATGATCTCCAACCTCGTCAAAGTCGTGATGGTCGCAGGCACGTTGCTCTTGGCCGCTTGTTCGTCGGGTTCATCGGGCATGAGTAGCGACCTGAGTAGCGACCCTTGTTATTCAGGGGGATGCCAAGCCTTTGGCGACCACAGCCCCAGCAAGGCCGCCAAGATGAATTTTGGGGGCAACGCGCTGGGGAGCAGTTACGGGGAGTATGGTTCGGGGTTGATGCATGATGACTGACTGAGCGGGTGGGGCAGTCATTTACTCAGTGACTGACCCACCGCTTTCGCGAGCAAGCCCGCTCCCACATTGGATCGTGGGAGGGCTTTAGTGACCGCCTTTCATACGTCGGGCGATCAGGTAGATGCCCAAGCCTACCAGCGCCGTAGCCGCGCCAATGTAGCCCGTGCTGGTCCACCCATACCCCGCCGTAATCGCCATCCCACCGAACCACGGCCCCAGCGCATTCGCCAGGTTGAACGCCGCGTGGTTGGACGCCGCCGCCAGGCTCGGTGCCTCATGCGCAATGTCCATCAAGCGGATTTGCAGCGGCGCGGCCATGGCGATCATGGTGCCGACCAGGCCAATACCCAGCAGTACGCCCCACAGCGAACTCGCGGCGAAGGTGAAGAAGATCAGCACGGCCATCGACCACACCATAATCCAGCCCACTGCGCGAAATTGCAGGCGATCAAACAGCTTGCCGCCGGCGATGTTGCCGATGATGCCGCCTACGCCAAACGCGGCCAGGCCGAATGGGATCCACTGCGGCGAGACTTTCGTCACTTCGAGCATGGTCGGCGCCAGGTAGCTGAACACGCAAAACATCCCGGCAAAACCAATAGCGCCAATGGACAGCGCCATCCACACCTGCGGTTTGGTGAAGGCGCGCAGTTCTTTGCGCGGGTCGCTGCGGGGTTCGTCGTGGCGATCCGGCACGAATTGCCAGACCAGCGCGATGGTGCACAGGGCGATAGCACTGACCAGTGCAAACGCCGAGCGCCAGCCCAAGTGTTGACCGAGGAAGGTCGCGATGGGGTTGCCGAGCAGCATGGCCAGGGTCAGGCCCATCATCACGCGGGCGACGGCGCCAGCGCGTTTGTCGTTGGGCACCATGCTGGAGGCGACCACGGCGGCGATGCCGAAGTAGGCACCGTGGGGCAGGCCGCTGATAAAGCGGAAGGCCACCAGCGAACCGAAGGTTGGGGTAAACGCCGTGGCGAGGTTGCCCAGGGCATAAAGGCCCATCAGCAATAGCAGCATGTGTTTACGCAGCAACTTGGCGCCGAGGATCGCCAGCAGCGGGGCGCCGACCATCACGCCCAGCGCATAGGCGCTGATGGCGTGGCCCACTTGCGGTTCGCTGAGATTGAGGTTGTGGGCGATGTCGGGCATCAGCCCCATGATGGCGAATTCGCCGGTGCCGATCGCAAAGGCGCCCACGGCCATGGCCGCTTCCATTTTGGCGGCGCTGCGCGCGGGCAGCACGTGCCCGGGTGTTTGCTGGATAGTCATGGGTAACTCTGTTTGATGAAGTGCACGAAGGACAGCCGCCGATGCTACGCATGCAGCGACGAAGGTGTCTAGAACAGCGTGTTGCGCGAGAGTTCCATCGGCGCAAGCAGTGCGGGGCTTTGAGATCCGTCTTATTCAACTACCCTCTCGCCACGCTTACTCTTTTGGCGATGAAGCTCAAACATTTCCTGCAACCACTCGACTCTTCTTTTTCGACGCCCAAGGCCGCGCGCAAGTTGTTGCGGCTGTTTGCCCTGGCATTGGTGCTCGGCGTGTATGTGGGTGCCTACAGCTACTTGCGTGCGGCGTTGAATGAGGAAATTTCGCTACGGCGCAGTTATATGAATGAGGCGATTTCCGATGCGCAGAGTTTTTTTGTCAGCCGCCAGACGCTGCTCAAAAGCCTCGGCCTGTCGACGGTTCGTCATGTCACGCCACCCGTGGGCAACCTCAATAATGTGCCGGCCGAAGAGTTGCACATCACCTTGGGCGAGGCGGGCAATATCTGGAGCCTTTGGCTGACTAGGCGCCTGCTTGATTACCTGCAGGTCAACCAGGTCAACCTGATCTACGTCGCGCAGCGCGCCGAGCCGGTGGTGGAGCGCCTGTTTACCGTTGGGGCGGCCCCGGAGAATGTGCCGCAGCCGGTATTGCAGCGGTTGATGGCGGTGGACACCGGCAAGGTCTCGGTCAGCGATGAGTTGTGGCTGACTGAGCAGAGCCGCCTGGATTCACCGCTATACATCTTCACCCGCCTCGACGACCGTAGCCCCACGTCGGGTTGGCTCGGGCTGGAGGTGGACGGCCCGGACCTGATCAACGCCCTGCAGCATGAAAAAGCCGGGGACTTCATGTTGCTTGACGGCGCCGGGCAGCTGATTTTCAGCAGCACGCCTCATCAACCCTCGGCTGCGCAGGTGCTGCGCCAGTATCACGCCACGGCCAGCTTTGGTTGGGAAGGCAGCCGCTGGCTGCCGGATCGCTTGGCCATTCGCAAGCACCTGGGTTACTCCCAGTGGCAGATCGTCTACAGCCTGGAGCTGAGTTCACTGTTGCCCAGCCTGGCCATGCCGTTGCTGCTGTGCCTGCTGTTGTGCGCAGCGGCCAGCTTGTTGATGGTGCGGTTGGTGCGGCGCATCGATCAGCGTTTGATTATCCCGGCAGCCAATCGCATCGAAGCGCTGGTGGAGAGTGAGGCATTCAGCAGTGCGGTGATTCGCATCGCGCCAGTGGCCTTGTGCGTGCTGCGCCGCAGCGACGGCGAGGTAGTGCTGGAAAACCCCCTGTCCCGGCAATGGCTGGGCAACGGCCACGAGCGCCAGCAACTGTGTCACGGCTGGATTCGCCGCGCGTTCGATGAGTCGGAACAAAGCAGCACCGACGAGCTGCAAATGGCCGACGGTCGTCACCTGTACCTGAGTTTCGCGCCAACCCGTTACCAGCGTGAGGAGGTGCTGATCTGCGCCTTCAGCGACATCACCGAACGCAAGCAGGTGGAGTTGGCCCTGCAGCAGGCGCGCACGCTGGCGGACGCGGCGAATGAGGCCAAGACCCTGTTCCTGGCAACCATGAGCCATGAAATCCGCACGCCATTGTATGGCGTGCTGGGCACCCTGGAATTGCTTGCGCGCACCGACCTTAACAGCCAGCAGCGTGGCTACCTGAATGCCATCGAGGGCTCGTCGGCGAACTTGCTGCAAATGATCTGCGATGTGCTGGACGTGTCGAAAATCGAAGCGGGACAACTGTCCCTAGAGTTCAGCACGTTCTCACCGATCGAGTTGGTGCAGGAAGTGATCCAGGGCTACGCAGGCGCCGCCCAAAGCAAGGGCCTGCAGTTGTTCGCCTGCCTCGACCCGCAGTTGCCCGACCACGTGAGCGGGGATGTCACACGCATCCGCCAGATCCTGAATAACCTGCTGAACAACGCGCTGAAATTCACCGAAAGCGGCCGGATTGTCTTGCGTCTGCGCCTGGAAAGCCGTGAAGGCGAGCGCACGATGTTGCAGTGGCAGATAGTCGACACCGGCAAGGGCATCGCCGAGGAAGACCAGCGGTACCTGTTCGAGCCGTTCTTCCAGGTCAGCGGCAATGCGAATGTGGTCGCCGGCAGCGGCCTGGGCTTGTCGATCTGCAAGCGCCTGATGCACTTGATGAACGGCACCTTGCGGGTGGTCAGCGAACCGGGCCTGGGCAGCAGCTTTTCCTTCACCTTGCCGCTGGAGCAAGTCAACGACGACGACCAGGCTCCCTGGGCGCAGCCGCTGCTCGGCGAGCGGGTGTATGTGGTGTCGCCGGTGCGTGAGCTGGCGGAAAGTGTTGGCGGCTGGTTGCGTCGCTGGGGCGCGCGCGCGCAACTCGGTGCGCCGGAGTCCGCCGAGGCCGACCCCGGCGCGGTATTGGTCGAGCTGTATCCCGGCCCGACCGAGCCCGACCAGTTGGTGCATTGGTCCGGGCCGCGGGTGATGGCCGCGGTCGACGAGCATGGCGCTTATCCCTGGCAGATCGGCCTGAACAACCTGCAGGCGCTCAACCGTGCGGTCAGCCGCGCCCAGGGCAGCGAAGAGTTGTTGTCGCCGAGGATCAGCGAGAAGCCCACCGAGTTCAGCCTCAACCTGCGCCTGCTGGTGGCCGAAGACAACCTGATCAACCAGTTGATCCTGCGCGACCAGTTGGAAGAGCTCGGCTGCAGCGTGGTGCTGGCCGGCGACGGCATTGAAGCGCTGTCATTGTGGGGTGATACCGCGTTCGACATGATTCTCACCGACGTCAACATGCCACGCATGAACGGCTATGAACTCACCGAACAACTGCGTCGCCTGGGTTGCTCACTGCCGATCATCGGGGCCACCGCCAACGCGATGCTCGACGAAGCCGAGCGCTGCCTGAACGCTGGCATGGATCATTGCCTGGTCAAGCCGTTCACCCTGCGCGCCCTCTACCAGTGCCTGCATCGCTATCAGAGGAGGGTGCTTTGAGCGCCTATCGCGTACTCATCGTGGAAGACCATCCTTTCCAGCATGAGTACTTGATCAACGTCTTCCAGGCCATCGGCGGGTTTGACGTCGATGTGGTCTGGGATGGCGCCACCGCGCTGCAACGCCTGGCCCGACAGCGCTACGATCTGCTGCTCAGCGACTTGATGATGCCGGGGATGGACGGTGTGCAACTGATCCAGCACTTGGCCCGCATGCACGCGCCGCCTGCGCTGGCGCTGATGAGCGTGGCGTCGCGGCGCATGCTGGTGGGCGCCGGGCAGGTGGCCGGGAACCTCGGCCTGACCGTCGCCGGGCTAATCTCCAAGCCGGTGCGCGAACGCGAGGTGCGCACCCTGCGCGATTGCCTCGACAAACTCGCCGAGCAGGCGCGCACGCCGTGTTGCCACCGGGGTGTCAGCCATGCCCGGGAGAACCTTGAGCGCGCCTTGGCCAATGGTGAAATCCAGGCGTGGTTCCAGCCGAAAAAATCCCTGCATGACGGGCGCATCGTGGGCGCCGAAGCCCTGGCACGCTGGGTGCACCCGGTGGAAGGGTTATTGATGCCCGGCGCGTTTCTTGACGACATCGAGCGCCTTGACCTGGAAACCCGCTTGCTCACCTGCATTCTCGGCCAAACCCTCATCGCCCAGGCCCAGTGGGCGCAACTCGGTTACCGGCTGCCGGTGTCGATCAACCTGCCCACGCATTTGCTCGACCAGAGCGACCTGGTCGACCGCCTGCTTGCCCAGGTGCAAAGCCGCGACGCCGAACCCCGGCAAATTACCTTCGAATTGATGGAAAGCTCCACCACACGGCTGCCCAGTAACTACTACGCTGGAGCATGTCGCTTGCGCATGATGGGCTTTGGGTTGGCGCAGGATGACTTCGGCAAGGGGTTCAGTTCCTACTTCAACCTGGTGTCGACGCCGTTCAACGAGGTCAAGATCGACCGGTCACTGGTGCATGGCTGTGCCGAGAACGAAAGCCTGGCGTCGGCCTTGCAAAGCATTGTCGAGCTGGGCCGCAAACTCGGGCTGACCACCATCGCCGAGGGCGCCGAGACCCAGGCGGAGCTGGCGATGTTGCGGCGTATCCGCTGCGATCAGGTGCAGGGTTTCCTGATCTCCCATGCCGTGGCGGCGGAAAAATTCAGCGCCCTGTTAATCGAGGATGGCCCTGCGCCAGCACTTATGTGAGTGGCCAGGGTCACACAGTCAAGAAGCCCGAAGGAAGGGTCGCCCGGTCAGCCGGGCGTTATTGGCCAATGCCGGGATCAAGCATAGGCCCCATATCCTGATTCAGGCTTCTGCGGTACTGACGATGAAACATGCAAGTCTGCGCCTGGACAAGCTGGCGCAAAGCTCTCAACGCTTGAACAAAGCCCTGTTATTGCTCACGGGGCTCGCCTTGTTGCTGTCCAGCAGTTGCTATTGGGCGGTGTCGCGGTTGCTCGACGCTGAACAGGAAAAGGTCGAGTTCCACTTCGCCCGCGTGGTGGAGATCATCCATGAGCACGAGGCGTTCCTGCGCAACGTGGCCAGTGGCTACAGCCGCAGCAACGCGCCGCCGCTGCCGGCCGTGCAGTCGACCTCGGTGGTGGAGTTGCAGCACGAAGGCGGGCAGGTGGTGTTGCAGGCCAAGGGGTTTGCGATGTCGCTACCCTTCACCTTGTCCCACGCCGAGACGTTCTCGGCGGATGACACGCGCCGGGCACTGGCGTTTGGCGTGCAACTGACTGACTACTACGGCGGCTACTGGGCCAGCTCGTTTTACGCCTCGCCGCAGCTGTTCGTGTTCACCCCCAATGCCGTCGCCAGCCTGGCCGTGCCCGGCGTGGGCGGCTTGCGCCAGCACCAGCCATTGTTGCGCGAGCAGTACCGCGACGTGGTGAGCCGCTTGCAGCAACTGCAACAGAGCCAAAGCCTCCTGCTGACCGACAGCCGCGTGCGCTGGATGCGTGCGCCGCCGCAGTTGTACCAGAACAGCCGCAGCGTGGTCGCGATGATCGGCCTCGACGCGCCTGCCGCCGTATTGCCGGCCAATCAGCCTCAGGGCCTGCTCACGCTGGCGGCGGTGGTGGACACCTCGCAGGTCGACGAAATCGAGCGAGTACTGCAACTGTCGGTCTACAACCAGTTCACCCTGATCTCGCCCCAGGGCGACGTGTTGCTCGGCAGCCTCGGCGATGAACACATGGCGCCCCTGGGCCTGAGCTTCAACAGCCAGGGTTTGCGCTTCAAGATGCTCAGCGAGGGTGGCGAGCACTGGACCGGCCTGTACGCCATCAGCTATCAGGATTTCCTGCGCTACGCCAAATGGCCGCTGCTGGGCCTTGGCCTGACGTTTCTGGCGGCCGTGCTGCTGGGCTGGTGGATCAACCATTGGTACAAGACCCGCATCGTCAGCCCGGCGCAACGCGCGCAGGAGCGTCTGTTCGAGAGCGAGGCATTCAACCGCATCATGCTGCACAACGCCCCGGTGGGATTGTGCGTAGTGCGCCGCAGCGATCACCAGTTACTCCTGGAAAACCAGCGCGCGCTGCAATTGCAGGGCACCGCACCGCTGCTCGACGTGCTCAAGGCCAACGATGGCCCGGATACCCCCGGCGAGATGTGCCTGGCGGTGGAGGGGCGGTACTTGCAGGTCGTGGTGGTGGCGGCGCGGTACGAAGGTGAGGACGTGTTCCTCTGCGGCTGCAACGACATCACCCGACACGTGGACGAGGCCCAGTTGCTGACCCAGGCGCGCCAGGAAGCCACCGAAGCCAACGAGGCCAAAACCGTGTTCCTGGCAACCATGAGCCATGAAATCCGCACCCCGCTGTACGGCGTGCTCGGCAACCTGGAACTGATGGCCCTGACCGACATGAGCGAGCGCCAGCGCCACTACCTGGAAATTATCCAGGGTTCGTCCACTGTGCTGTTCCAGTTGATCAGCAACGTACTGGATGTATCGAAAATCGAATCCGGGCAAATGGCCGTGGAAGCGGCGCCGTTCAGCCCGGGCCAGTTGGTGGCGGAATCGGTGTTGGCGTTCAGCGCGACCGCGCGC
This sequence comes from Pseudomonas sp. Colony2, assembly GCF_019382755.1. Taxonomy (NCBI): domain Bacteria; kingdom Pseudomonadati; phylum Pseudomonadota; class Gammaproteobacteria; order Pseudomonadales; family Pseudomonadaceae; genus Pseudomonas; species Pseudomonas sp. Colony2. Next base: position 1,911,356 of record NZ_CP080030.1, read on the forward strand.
AATAAAGGCTTGCAGATCGATGCCGAGATCGACCCGCTGCTACCGCCGCAACTGCTTGGCGATGCTGGCCGCATCCGGCAGGTCCTGCATAACCTGCTGGGCAACGCGATCAAGTTCACCGACTCCGGGCGCGTGCGTTTGCGCCTGATGGTGCAGCAACTACTTGACGATAAAGTGACCCTGCAATGGCAGGTCACTGACACCGGCGTGGGCATTCCGGAAAAGGCGCTGGACCAGTTGTTCAAGCCGTTTTATCAGGTAGCGGGCGACCAGGACGGCAATGGCGCCGGCCTGGGCCTGTCTATCTGCTCGCGCTTGAGTGAGTTGATGGGCGGCAGCATGCGCGTGGTCAGCGAGCCAGGGTTGGGCAGCAGTTTTTCGCTGTTCATCACCTTGCCGGTGCTTCAGGAAACCCTGCCCTCTGCGGAACAACCGCCGATGCCGCCGTGCCTGGACGCACCGTGCCTGAACGTGCGCGTGCTGGTCGCCGAAGACAACCCGGTCAGCCAGGCCGTGCTGCAAGAACAGCTCGAGGCCCTTGGCGCCCACCCCACCGTAGCGCGTGACGGCGAGCATGCGCTGCAAATCTGGGGTTCGCAGCCGTTCGACCTGGTGATCACCGACATCAATATGCCGCGCCTCAACGGCTACGACCTGGCCCGCGCGTTGCGTGAACAAGGCGTCCAGGTGCCGATCATCGGCGTCACCGCCAATGCCCTGCGCGAGGAGGGCGAGCGTTGCCTGGCGGTGGGCATGAACGCGTGGGTGGTCAAACCGCTGAGCCTGAGCATGCTGCGCCAGGCGTTAATGGCGCACTGCCGGCGGGCCACGGCCTTGCCGGTGGTGCAGGTGGACCGGGACCGTGAAGGCTGGATCGAGCTTTCCCCGGCCATGCGCCAACTGATGGCCGACACGTTGCTGGTGGATGTGCAGCAGATCGAACAAGGCCTGACGGCCGGCGATGCCACCCTCGTACGTGAGCGTTTGCACAGCCTCAACGGCGCGCTGGCCAGTGTGCGTGCCGGGGAACTGTCCAGCGCTTGTCAGGCATGGGAGAACACCCTGTACGACGCACCGCTGGATACATACGCCACCACGCAGATTCGAGGCGTGTGCGCACGGCTTACAGCGGTTGCGCAGTGCTTGCTGGCAGAGTCGCAAACTTGATGAAAGCCCATTACAAGGAAGATAAAGAATGCGAGAAATGAACGTTGTGATCGCCGATGACCACCCGATCGTACTGGTGGGCGTGCGCGAAATTGTGCAGCGTGATTCACGCTACAGCCTGGTGGGCGAGGCGGTCAGTTCCAGTCAACTGATCGAGCAGTTGCGCAAGCACCGGCCGCAAGTCCTGATCACCGATTTCAACATGCCGGGTGACGACACCTATGGCGATGGGTTGAAGCTGATCGAGTACATCCTGCGTCACTTTCCCGCGACCCAGGTGCTGGTGCTGACCATGATTTCCAACAGCCTGATTCTCACCCGCTTGCAGGAATTGGGTGTGGCCGGGGTGATCCAGAAGAACCACCTGCACGGCGAGATCGAAAAGGCCCTCGGCGCGATCAGTGCCCAGCGCAGTTACCGCGCACCGGAGCCCGCCGCGACTTCGGTCTTGGCCAATGTGACCCAGGTGCAGGCGCGCTTCCAGAGCCTGTCGCCACGGGAGATGGAAGTGCTGCGTTTATTCGTGACGGGCATGAGCGTGAGCGATATCGCGCGGCAGTTGAGCCGCAGCAACAAGACCGTCAGCGCGCAGAAGATTTCGGCCATGCGCAAGCTGGAGGTGGACAGTGACCAGGCGCTGCTGACCTATTGCATCGAAGCCCGGCAGTTTCAGTAATCAGCGGTACGTCATCTGCATCAACAGGGTGGCTTTGTAGCTACCCGCCTCGGGCAGCTCGCCCAGGGACACGGGCTTGACGCGCAGGGTCAGCGCCAACGGTTCGTCTTCTACCGGCCAGGTGCCGGTTTGGCCCAGGCCGATCCCCGGCTTGTCGGTCTTGTCACGCAATTGCACCTGCAACCCCAGGGATGGGAGATTGGTGAGCAGCACCGGGCTGACGGTGAGGGCCCGGGCCATGCCCGCCGACAAACTCAGCTCGACCTGAGCGCCCGCCTGACAGTCGAAGACCAGCGGCACATCGGTGGCGACGGTGCTGCCGTCGGCCAACTGGTTGAGGTTGACCTTGCCCAGGTCCACCTGTTGCGTACTCGGAAACCTTGCGGTGCACGGCGGTGCGGTCAGCTTGCCGCTGACGTCGATCTGCGCTTCTTCCGCCGCTTGCGCAAGGGCGGTGCTGGCTACGGCCAGCAGCATCCAGGCGAGCGCTTTCATAGGTAATTGAGGGTCATGACCATCGACGAGGTGAACGCGCCCGGCGCCAGCGTGCCGCGTTCGACCAGTTGCGCCTTGAGGCTGATATCCACGTCGCCGCTGAGGTTGGTGTATTTCTTGACGGTGCCATTGAGGTTTGCCGCCGTGTTGTCCGCCCACAGCAACGACACACCGAGGTTATCCGCCGTGGTCTTGGCCACGGTGGAGGTGTAGGTGCCGTTATTGGACGTGAAGCTGACATTTAGCGAAGAACCCGACGAGCACTTCAAGCGCACCGGCACTTCCACAGTGCCGGTGGTCGCCACCTGGTCAGTACGCACGTCGCCAAATGCGGCGGTCAGGGTTGTGCCGGTACTCAATACGCACGGTGGGCGGGTGAGGGTGCCGCTGACGGTGATATTCACCACGTCGGCAGCGTGAGCGGTGCTGCTGAGCAGCATCAGGGCGAGCAGTGGAGTTTTCATGGCAAGGCCCTCATTGATAGTCGATGTTCAGCGTGTATTGGCTCTGAAACGCACCCGTCGGTGATTGCCCGGCCGCCAGTTGTGGCTTGAAGCTCAGGTTTACGTCATTGCTGCCCACGCGTAACTGCATAAAGCGCGGGGTAGTGAAGTTCACCGGGTTCAGGGTGTCGGTCCACAGCGCCTGCATGTTCAAACCTGCCAGCGAGGTGCGTGTCACACCGGTAGTAGGGCTGACTACCGCCTGGTTTGGAAGCAGGTAGACGTTGGCTCGCATCGCGGACTTGCAGTTGATCGACACGGTGGTCGACTGCATCTGGTTATTGAGGTCGCTGTTGCTGATAGAGCCAAAGCGCAGGTTGACGCTGCCGGGTGAACTCAGGCTGCACGCCGGCGGCACGACGGTGTATTCAAACAGCGTTTGCACGAACCACTCGCCATACCCCAGATAGTTCTGCGAAGTCACGCCCA
>NZ_CP080030.1:1915075-2038821 GCF_019382755.1 Pseudomonas sp. Colony2
TCATGTCAGGAATCCTTGGCACCCGACCCACCGGCCGCGCGCTCACATTGAATATTCAGTTGGGTAATCCCGCCTTCGGCAGGCGCTGTTTCGTCCAGCTTCAATTCACGGCTGCACCACGGCTGGCCGTCGACGCTGACCAACAACCGCGCCTCGGGCGGCACGCCGGTCAGGAACGCGCGGCCTTTGTCGGCCACCAGGGTGTTGCCGAGGGCGCGGCCATCCGGGGCAAACAATTCGGCGCGGGCGGCAAACGGCGCTGCTTCGCCAAGGGGGTCGCTGATGCGAAACAGGATGCGTTGGCCGCGCCGGGTGTCGAAGTCGGCCAGTACAAACGCGCCGCGGTTTGGCGTGACTTCCTGCACCGGCTCGGCGATGTCGACGTCAGACGGCATCGACTGGGTGTCCAGCGACACGCGGTTTTTGCGATAGGGCAGGGCCTGCGGCACCACGGTGTAGCCATTGCTGTTGGTGCGCACACCGCGCTTGTTGCTGATGCCCACGTCGGCGGCGCCCGGTGTGGCGACGATCACATTGGTTTCGCCCAATGGCTGGCTGAACATCAGGTTGCTGCCATACGCCACCACCGAACCTTCGACGCCCATGTCCAGTTGGCGGCTGCCGGTGGTCTCGTTATAGGCACCGCGCACAATCGCGTTGGGCGCGTCGTATTGCGCGGCGAAGGTGCCGCCGGTCTGGCGTTGCGCGCCGCTGACTTGCTGCGACACACCCGCGCTGTAGGCCAGCGTATCGTCCTCGAACGCGTTGCCGCTCAGGGTCGCGGTGCGTGATGCCGAGCCCCGCGCGCTCTGGTTCATGTTGGCCGTAACGCGCTGGCTGCGCGTGCCGCCCAGGGGCATGCTGATGCTCAGGGACAGGCTGCGGTCGTCGCTGTTGGCGCCTTTGTTCAGGCCCAGCCCAAGGGAGTAGGAAATGTCCCCGACGCTCGCGCTGTATCCCAATTGGATCGAGGTGTCGGCCTTGCTCTTGTCCCAGTAGGCGGTTTTCGACACGTTGGCATAGACCCCGCCGTAGCCGCCCAATTGCTGCGACACGTTGGCGGTGAAGTTGCTTTTCATGTGGCCGCTGCGGTACGTGTCCAGGGTTTGCTCGGTGCTGCGGCTGTTCAGCGCTTCGTTGAACGAGTAGTAGCCGCCGGTGGAGTAGCGGTAGCCGATCAGGCTGAAGTTGGTGTCGGTGGCCGCCAGGGACTTGGAATAGCGAAAGCGAAACGACTGGCCGCTGGACGTGGTTTTCTCCCGGCCCACGGCGTCGCTGCGGGCGTGGGTCACGTCCACCGAGATCGCGCCAAAGCCGGCAAAGTCGTGGGCAAAACCCAGCAGGCCGGCGTTGTATTGATCACTCAGCAGGCTGCCGCCAAACAGCGTGGTGCTGCCGCTCAAACCGCGTCGCAGGGAGGCCTGGATAAATGTTGGGGTTTGCTGCACAAAGGACGATTGCGCCGGGCGGTATTGGCCGGCGAATACCGAATAGCTTTGCTGGCCTTCGCGCAGCATGTAGGGCACCGACGAGAACGACTGGGTGTAGACCTGGCGCTGGCCGTCCGGGCCTTCCACGGTGACTTCGATGTCGCCATTGCTGGCGGTGGGGTACAGGTCGGTCAAGGCGAACGGCCCCGACGGCACCCATTGCTCATGGATCACATAGCCGCGCTGGCGGATGATCACCCGCGAGCGGCCATTGGCAATGCCGCGAATCACCGGGGCGAATTCGCGGGCCTGGTCGGGCAGCATGTCCAGATCAGAGGCGATGCCCAACCCGCGATAGGGGATCGCGTCAAACAGGTCGCCTTCGGTGGTGGAATCGCCCAGGGTGGCGATCGCCATCATGTTGCCCATGTCGCGCTGGGCGTAGGTTTCCAGTGACTCCCAGCGCCCGGGCGTGGTGCTGCCTTTTTGCCAGGTCGAAAAATTGCGCAGGCGCCAGGCCCCGGCATTCACGCCGCTCCTCAGGCTGCCGAACTGGTCCTGGCGGCGGCCGCTGTCGGACTCTACGGTGCTGCCGGTAAAGCTGTAGTTGGTGAACGCCACTTGCTCGCCGTTGCTCCACTGCCGACGGCGCACTTCAAACGCGATGCTGCCCAGGTAGGCCTGGGGGATTTCAATCGACAGGATCTGGCGGTTGAAGTCGTAGTCGTAGCTCACGCCGGCCAGGCCCTGATCGAACGCAATGCAGGTGGGGTCGGCGTCGGTGCGGTTTTGCAGGGCCGTGTCGGCCACGCCCTGAGCGCGGAAGAACTCGACATCCAGGCAGGGGAACAGGCCGGTGCTCGAGCGTTCCTGGGTGCCGGTGGCGCGGATGAAGCGCACATCACGCTGTTCGATCGAACGCTGGTTGAGCTGGATATCCACCCGGTAAATCCCCGGCAGCTGGCCGTCGCTCATGGCGCTGACCTGCTGTTTCACGGCTGCCGAACTCTGCCCGCCGCCGATTTCGAGAAACGACGCATCGAACTCGTAGCCGGCGTGGGCGGGGGCCAGGTGCAAGGCGGCGGCGGCCACGAGCGGGCAGCCGAAAGCCTTCACGGCGCAACGGCGCATGAATGGGAATGAACGGAGCATGGTCGTTCCTGAAAAGGCGTTCCGGGGTTGTCGCTTGGGTATCAGTGAATGCGGATGACGGGGGCGGTCACGATGCTGCCGTAGTCATCGATGTAGCTCAGTTGCACTTCATCGCCGGCCTTTGCCTGGATCGGCAGCTCACGCGCTTCGCCTGGGCGCAGCACATCCGGCGCCTGTGTGATCGGCAGGCCGTTGAGCTTCAGTTCGCTGACCACCACGTGCAGCTTGGAGGCGTTATTGACGGCCAATGCACCCGCTTGGGCCTTCCAGTTCACTTGCGCCACCGCGTCCTTGAGCGAACCTTTGAGGCCGGCCGGGCGGTAGAACAATTTAATTGTGGTCTTGAGCGCGATCTGCAGCACGTTCTTGCCTTTTTGATCGTCGCTCATGGCCGGGATTGCCTTGACGTTCATCAGGAACAGGCTTTCGCGGTCCTGGGGCACTTCTGGGCCACCGGTAAAAATGATGCGCAGGATATTTTCCTTGTCGGCATCCAGCCGGAACAGCGGCGGCGTGACGATAAAGTTATCGACGCTTTCCTCGTTGCCACTGCCGAAGTGGCTGACCCAGGACTGCACGAGGTAAGGCGAGGTGTCGTCGCGGTTGCTGACGTTCAGGTTGGCTTCGTTGGAAGCGCCGTCGTAGATCAGTCGCGTGGCGCCGACGGTGACGGCGGCGTTGGCGGCGCTGTGCCAGAGCGGCAGCAGGGCGAGCAGAAGATAGACTTTCAAACGCATGACAGGGGGACCTCCGAAAGCCCGCGGGCCGGCGCGCGAACGCCTGGCCCACGGTGTTGACGAGCAATTACTTGTAGGTAACGTCGAAGCTGGCCAGCGCGTGCACCTGACCGGTGCTGATGCCGGAGGTGGTCACCGCGTCGTCGCCTTCGCCGGTGGTGGTGTCGGCGACGGTGCGCACGTAGGCAGCGGTGAAGTCAAAGGTGTTGGACTGTGCACGCAGGTCGTAATCGGCGGTCGGCGTGTTCAGTGGCAGTTTGTTGCCGTTACGGGAGTCGGTGATCTGGATCGCGATGCCGCGCACCTGGTTTTCACCGGTCAGGCCCAGCAATGTCGGGTCGCTGGCGTCTTGCTGGCCGCTGAAGGTGATCGCGACGTTTTTACGGGTCGCGGTGCTGCAGTTGTCCAGGCTGATGGAAAACGGCTTGGCTTTATCGGTGAGCACCGAACCCACGGTAGGCGCGAAGTCAGCGATGCGCACCGGGTCCAGGGTCACCGACTTGTTCACGTCGCCGGTGGTGATGGTGCAGGCGTTATCGGTGACGGAACCGGTGAATTCGATCTGCCCGTCCGCCGCCTGTGCGGTGCCGGCCAGCAACCAGCAAGCGCCGCAGGCGAGGGTGAGTTGGCTCAGTTTGTTCAGCATTGCAGTGCCTCTTTTAAGAGAAGGAAGGTTGTCTGCCTACCCGTCAGGTAAGCCAATCCATAGTGCAATGCTGTGATTTAGAGGCACATGAGACGGATCTTAAAAACTGGCGAACTGATGGCCGCCCGACCGCTGAGTCCATATAAGGCGCCGAGCGTGATATTCTGCGCGCCATCTTGGTCTAGCCTCTATCGAGTACGTACACCCGTATACGTCCCGGTGGTTGGCTGGCGCCCAGGTAGCTGAAGCCAATAATGATAAGAAGTCAGCGCAGAAGGGACATAAAAGTGAGGTCGATACGTCGGCCTTGTGTGCCCACCCTGCGGTCCCCGAATGAATGTGCACACCCCGCGGTGCGTTGCCTGGCGCAGCGTGATTGAGGGTTGCCCATGATCAGGGGCAGTGGGGCGGATGGCGTTTTATCATAGGTGCTACTGATGTTTAAAAAAGTAAACACTGCCCTGCTGGGGCTGGCTTTGTCGATGGGGATCACTTCCGTTCACGCGGAAGAGGCAAAGAAAGTCGATGTGCTGCTGATCGGCGGCGGCATCATGAGTGCAACCCTGGGTGTGTGGCTCAATGAGCTGCAACCGGATTGGTCGATGGAGATGGTCGAGCGCCTCGATGGCGTGGCCGAAGAAAGCTCCAACGGCTGGAACAACGCCGGTACCGGTCACTCGGCTTTGGCTGAGCTGAACTACACCCCGGAAGACAAGAACGGCAACGTTGAGATCCCGAAAGCGGTCGAGATCAACGAAGCGTTCCAGATCTCCCGTCAGTTCTGGTCCTGGCAGGTTCAGCAGGGCGTCCTGAAGAACCCGCGTTCGTTCATCAACTCCACTCCGCACATGAGCTTCGTGTGGGGCGATGACAACATCAAGTTCCTGAAGAAGCGTTACGAAGCGCTGCAAGCGAGCCCGCTGTTCGCCGGCATGCAGTACTCCGAAGACCCTGCGCAAATCGCCAAATGGGTTCCGCTGATGATGGAAGGGCGTGACCCGAACCAGAAAATCGCGGCCACCTGGACCCCGATCGGTACGGACGTGAACTTCGGCGAGATCACGCGCCAGTTCGTCGCTCACCTGCAAACTACGCCGAAGTTCGACCTGAAATTGTCGAGCGAAGTGCAGGACATCACCAAGAACGCCGATGGCACCTGGCGTGTCAGCTACAAGAACCTGAAAGACGGCACCAAGACGGAAACCGACGCCAAGTTCGTGTTCATCGGCGCGGGCGGCGGTGCACTGCACCTGCTGCAGAAGTCGGGCATTCCTGAAGCCAAGGAATACGCGGGCTTCCCTGTTGGCGGTTCGTTCCTGGTCACCGATAACCCAACGATTGCCGAGCAGCACCTGGCCAAGGCCTACGGTAAAGCTTCCGTTGGCGCACCGCCGATGTCGGTTCCGCACCTGGACACCCGCGTGCTGGATGGCAAGCGCGTGATTCTGTTTGGCCCATTCGCTACCTTCTCGACCAAGTTCCTGAAAGAAGGCTCGTACCTGGACCTGCTGACCAGCACTACCACCCACAACATCTGGCCAATGACCAAAGTCGGTATCCGCGAATACCCACTGGTCGAGTACCTCGCCGGCCAACTGATGCTGTCGGATGACGACCGCTTCAAGGCGCTGCAAGAGTACTTCCCGAACGCCAAGAAAGAAGACTGGCGCCTGTGGCAAGCCGGTCAGCGTGTGCAGATCATCAAGCGTGACGAAGAGCAGGGCGGCGTCCTGAAACTCGGTACCGAAGTGGTCAGCTCCGCCGACAACACCATCGCCGGCCTGTTGGGTGCATCGCCAGGCGCGTCCACCGCGGCTCCGATCATGCTGACCGTGCTGCAGAAAGTGTTCAAGGAACAGGTTGCTTCCCCGGCCTGGCAGGAAAAGCTGCACCAGATCGTGCCTAGCTACGGCACCAAGCTGAACGACAGCCCTGAAGCTGTGGCTAAAGAATGGGCCTACACCGCCAACATTCTGCAGCTGACGCCTCCACCTGCGATTCCGCAGCTGACTGCTCCGAAAGCCACCGAGGCTGCAAAGCCTGCGGCTGAGCCGAGCAAGCCAGCTTCTGACATCGCGCTGTAAGACGTTGGTGAGGTCCTGATTCAGGGCCTGCGCAACGTAAAAAGCCCGCTGAACCGGTGACGGTCAGCGGGCTTTTTTGCAGGTGTCACCAATGAGCGGGTACTTCGACCTGCCGCTCTGCAGCTGCCAACGCTGCCTTCAGTCCCTCTTTATCCAGAGGTATGCAGTACGCCGGCTTGGCGCGTTCAAACCGCCAGCTCTCATCCAGCCCACCGGCATCTACGGCGTCGAAGCCGATCTCGTCCAGCAGGGCGATGACTTGCGCCTTGGCTGCCGGGTCATCCGCCGCGACCGGGAGCGCGCGCCGGTCGGGTGCGCCGCGGCTGCGAGCATCCTGGGTCAGGTCCGGCGCCAGGATAGCGTTGAACACTTTCACCACATTTGATTGCGACAGGTGCTCGGCCACCAACCGGCTGGTGGTGGTTTCAAAGCGGTCGAGCACGGGAATATGGCCGTCGCGGTTCGGGTAGTAGTTGTTGGCATCCATCACGGTTTTGCCTTCCAGCCACTGCGCCGGCACGCTGCGGTAATGTTCGAACGGAATCGCCAGCAGGACCAGTTCGCCAAATTGCGCGGCGTCTTGCGCAGTACCCACTTGAACCCCACGAATGCCACTCAGCACGCTGCTCATCGACTGCGGGCCGCGGGAGTTGCTCAACATCACTTCATGGCCGGCCGCCAACGCCAACTGCGCAACGGCGCGTCCGATAAAGCCTGCTCCGATAATGCCAATTTTCATGTCGGTGCTCCTGAGTTGAGAGAGACGTTATGATGATTGGCTACTGGATGAGGATAAATGGCCGTTCTGGTCTTGGTGTTGTTACTGGGAGTTGTGAATGATGGACCGCCTTTCAAGCATGAGTGCCTTTGTGATGGCTGCCGAACTGGGGTCCTACGCCCGTGCTGCCGAACGCCTGGGAATGTCGCCGCAGATGGTAGCCAAGCATGTGGCGGCGCTGGAGCGGCGGCTGGGCGCACGCCTGCTCAACCGCACCACACGCCGGCAAAGCCTGACGGAGTTGGGAAGCGCGTACTACGAGCGCTGCAAACATATCCTGACAGAGGCAGAGGCCGCAGACTCCCTCGCCCAGATCATGAATGACACACCACGGGGCAAGCTCAAGATCAGCGCCCCAGTGACTTTTGGCTCCTACAGCCTGATGCCACTGGTGACCGAATTTTTACGCGACAACCCCGAGGTGGAAATCGACCTGCACCTGACCGACCGGTTTGTCGACCTGTTGGAGGAGGGCTACGAAGTGGCGTTCCGTATCGGCCCGCTGGCGAACAGCAGCCTCACCGCCCGGCCGCTGCAGCCCTACCGTCTGGTGGTCTGTGCGGCACCCAAATACCTGGCCGAGCGCGGCACGCCGCTGACGCCCGCTGACCTTGAACACCACGAGTGCCTGGGATACGCCTACTGGTCACGCCCGGCGGATCGCGAATGGTCGTTCTACCAAGGCGCCGTCCTGCACAAGGCGCAGGTTGCCAGCCGCCTGCACGTGAATGAAAGCCGGGCCTTGATGTCGGCCGCGCGGGATGGTTTCGGGATTGTGCTGGGGCCTGAGGATTTCTTACGCTCGGCCCTCAAGAGCGGTGAGTTGGTGCGAGTGCTGCCGGACTATGAGGCGCCAAGTCGGCAGATGCATTTGCTCTACACCGCGAATCGCCAGCGCACCGCCAAGCTGCGGCGATTTGTCGATGCGGTGCTGTTGCGTTTCGGACCGCCCTAGACGCTGAAGCCGGCCTTGACCTGCTCATACAGATGCAGTGCCAACAGGTTGCTGCTGTCGCCAAGCAGGTACAGGTGGTGCAGCGGCAGCGGCGGCAGTTCAGCTCCAGCAATCCGGCGCGTCAATCCCTTACCCATGCGGCTTTCTTCCACCAACCCCACCGCCATGCCACTGCGGATACACGCTTCAACAGCGGGCGAACTCGCGCTTTCCAGCAGCACCCGATAGTAAGTGCCGTGCTCCTTCAGCGCTCGAATCGCTGCAGCGCGATAAGGGCAACCTGTCAGTTGCACGGCAATCGGCAGCGGCGCCTGCGGTGGGCAGCTGAAGTGTTCGGCGGCCACCCACAGCGGCTGGATTTCTCCCAGGCGCTCGCCTTGTTCCAACGGCTGGGCGCTGACAATCAGGGCCAGGTCCAACTGCCTGCTGGCGAACAGCGTGAGCAGTTCGCCACTGGAGCGCGCCTCTACCTCCAGTTCCAGCAGTGGGTTGTCGGCGACCAGGCGGGGCAGGAACTCCTGCATGAAGTCTGGCGCGTAGGAATCAGGCAAACCCAGGCGAATCTTGCCCTGCATGCGTTGCGGCGTGAGGGAGGCCAGCAAGCGGTCGTGGCTCTTGAGGAATTCGGTGGTTTCGCCCAGGAGTTTCTTGCCGTACATCGTCAGTTCAACCCCCTGGTTGCTGCGGCTGAACAGGCGTTGGCCGACCTGGTCTTCGAGCTTCTGGATCTGCGTGGTCACCGTCGAGGCACTGCGGTGCACATGATTGGCCGCTTCGTTGAATCGCTGGAAGCGGGCCACCGCGTGGAAAGTGCGCAACAGGTCAATATTCAGTTGTTTGCCCATGATTCCACTTTTAAGGATTAGTGGTACAGATTATTCAAATATACAGAATCATGCGCGGCACTTAGCCTTTTGGTCAATCAAGCGAACCGGAGGCTCAATGAAGCGATCAACCGTGGGGCGGTTGCTGTTACAGGCGGTGTTCGTGCTGTCGTGGAGTTCGGGGTTTATCGGCGCGAAACTGGCGACCCGGAGTGATGGCGTGTTCAACGTGCTGTTCTGGCGTTTCTTGCTGGTGTCGTTGTGCCTGGCGCTGTTTTTGAACGTGCGGCTGCTGAAGGTTTCCTGGGCACAGATCCGCCATCACGCGGTGGTGGGTTTCCTCTCGCAGTTTCTCTATTTGACCTGTGTCTACGTGGCGATCCAGAACGGTTTGCCGCCGGGGATTGCGGCGATCATCGCGGCCCTGCAGCCATTGATGACGGCGGCGCTGTCATCGGGTAGCCACGCCGAACGCAGCGGCGGCTGGCAGTGGCTGGGGTTGATGATCGGTTTTGCCGGCGTGTCGATCGTCATCTTCGGGCAATACCGCAACAGCGGGGCCGAAGTCGGGTGGGTCATGTATGCATTGCCCCTGGTGTCGGCACTCGGTCTGACCGTGGCCACGCTGTACGAACGGCGGGCGGCCCGCACTGACTCCGGCGGCCTGAGCCTGGCGTTGTTTATCCAGTCGTTGCTGACCTTGATCGGCTTTGCTGCAGCGGTGCTGTACACCGATACGCTGAGCATTCCGCGGACCCCCGACGTATTGATCTCCATCGTTTGGCTGACGGTGTTCTCTACCTTCGTGGCTTACCTGAGCCTGTGGATGTTGTTGCGCGTAATGACGGCTACCCATGTGGCGACATTGGTGTACCTGGAGCCTCCCGTGACACTGGTGTGGGCGGCACTGATGTTTGGCGATGAGATTCATGCGTCGACATATGCAGGGATCGCCGTGGTGGTGGCCGGGCTGATTCTGGTGCGACTGAAACAGCCGGTCGCAGTCTGTGCCTCTTGAAAAGGTCAGTTTTTCTTTACCTGCTGTCTGCCCGTGGGTTCAGCAAGCTGACAGTTGGCACCTGTTAAAAAGTCTTATGGCCAAGCAGGAGCGCGGCTGGAACAAGGGGGCATTTTTTTTTCCGGTATAAACGCTGGGCGGTCACGCCCGAGGATTCTGTATGTTGTTACGTTATGCGGCATTGGCGGCTTTGGTCGTCGCGGCTTCCGGGTGTGTAGAGGAGCGGGTCGTGCATGATCGACGACCGGTGCAGCGTGAATATGTAGAAGTCGTCGCGCCGCAACCGCCGCCGGTGCAGGTCATCGAGGTCGAGCCCGAAGGGCGGCCAGGTTACCTGTGGTCGCGTGGCTACTGGCGTTGGGAAGGCGGGCGCTATGTGGCGGTTCACGGCCACTGGGAGCCGGTACGGCCAGGTTATCGTTATGTTCACCCGCATTGGGAGCAGCGTAACGACGGCTATCACTGGCAGGGCGGCGGTTGGGTTCGCTGACCGTTTTCCGATGGCTTAAATCGGCTTCTTCGTACCCAGAAGCCGAACTTCCCTGAGCAGCGCCGCGCCCAACTGGCCGGTGCCAAGCTCCTTGTAACCTACAGCTTTAACATCGCCATTCTCTTCCGCCTGGATGAGGATCACCGGTGTTTCCTTGCCGGTGCCTTCGTCGACATGCATGGCGTACTGCGGGATATCCAGCTTGATCGGCGTGCCTGCCGCCTTGCCCTTCACATTGATCAGAAACGCCGCACAACCGGTGTCCACATCCTGACTGGTAGCGGAGCGACCGCTGACGAAGCAGGTGTCGGGCAGGTCGGGCCAGGCGATGGCTTCGGCGAGGGTCAATGGGGACGTTAATGCCAGGCCGGCGAGAAAAAGCGTGCGCACGTTGGTCTTGTCTCTGGATAAAGTCAGTAAGGGCATTTTCTACCAAAGCCTTGACGCTTCTGCAACGCGACGCCTCAGGTCAGCCGCCGCATACCTGTAGCCTTGGCCGCGCTGACATCAAATGTCGCCGTATATTCACAGCCTGCTGCGTGGGCGCAGCGTTCAATCAGGCAGTCGGCGAAATCGGCCCTGGTGCTTGTAAATCGCCGGAGTGCCTGCCAGATAACGTCGGCGTGCTCTACGGTCAGTTCGCGGGTACGCAGCAGCGTCTCCAGGACCGCAACCACTTCACTCTTGGCTGACTGGTAACTGGACTGCAGGACCCACACCAGTTCCACCACTGAAACCAGGCTGACAAAACCCGGCGAGGCAGTGGTGAGCGACTCGATCAGTCTGGATGCCTTTGGCGATTGGACGGGATCATCCTGGGTGACGTAACGCACCAGCACATTGGTATCCAGTCCAATCATCGTGCTTTGGCTCCCTGTGCAGCGATGGCCAGGTTCATTTCTTCGATGCTGACGGGCTTGGCGGGTTTGCGGATCAGCCCTTTGAGGTCCAACACAGTCTTGCTGGCCGCGATGATCGCAAACTTGCCCTCTTCCATTTCGACGAATTCGACCCGGTCGCCAGTGTTCAGCCCAAGTGCGGCCCTGACTTGAACGGGAATGGTTATTTGGCCTTTTGAAGTGAGTGTGGCGGTAGCCATGTTGAAAGCCTCTCTCGTGATACTCCTTACCTTAGGGTAAGGAATAGTGGAGGGCAAGATCCATTGGTCCATAGGTTACTCATCTGGCGTGGGTGGGTCGGAACAGGTAAAACGATAGTCCGAACGTTTCCCGTCGACACGCCTGAAACCAGCCTTAAGAGATACAACATATGACCGACCGCCACCTCATCATCCCCACTTCCATGCACCCCATCGTCGAGCGCGCCGGCTACGTCCCGGCCGTAAAAGTCGGCAAGACCCTGTACTGCGCAGGGCAGGTCGGCCGCACGGAACACCTGGAAGTCATCACCGATCCCGAGGCACAGTTCGTCGCCGCCTGGGAGAGCCTGCGCCTGGTATTGGAGGAGGGGGGCTGTACGTTTGAAGACGTGGTCGACATGACCACCTACCACGTGAACATGAGCGAGCACATGGCGGTTTTCCGTGAAGTGAAAAACCGCCTGTTCCCTCGCGGGTTGTGCGCCTGGACGGTCATTGGCGTATCAGAACTGGCCAACCCAGGCTTGCTGCTGGAGATCAAGTGCGTAGCGGTTCAGCGCTGACTCACTGCACCACGCGGTAGCACGGCACGTAGGCGGCGCCGCCTGGCAGTTTCATCCGGTGCTGCTCTACGAACGCCTTCAGCAACTCATCCAGCGGTTTCATGATCGCCGGGTCGCCATGAATCTCATACGGCCCGTTCTGCTCGATCAGGCGGATGCCCTTGTCCTTGACGTTGCCCGCCACAATCCCCGAGAACGCCCGGCGCAGGTTGGCCGCCAGTTCATGGGGCGGCAGCGCGTGGCTCAGTTGCAGGCTGGCCATGTTGGCGTGGGTCGGGTCGAACGGGCGCTGGAAGCCCTCGTCGATCTTCAGCAGCCAGTTGAAGTGGAACGCGTCGTTGCGCTCGCGGCGGAACTGTTTGACCGCTTTCAAGCCGACGGTCATCTGCCGGGCCACCTCAGCCGGGTCGTCAATGATGATCTGGTAATGAGCCTGGGCCGCTTCGCCCAGGGTCGCGCCGACGAACGCGTGCAACTGTTGCAGGTACGGCGCGGCGTGTTTCGGCCCGGTGAGGATCACCGGGAACGGCACGTCGCGGTTGTCCGGGTGCATCAGGATGCCCAGCAGGTACAGGAACTCTTCGGCGGTGCCGGCGCCGCCCGGGAAGATGATGATGCCGTGGCCGACGCGCACGAAGGCTTCCAGGCGCTTTTCGATGTCCGGCAAAATCACCAGCTCATTGACGATCGGGTTCGGCGCCTCGGCGGCGATGATCCCCGGTTCGGTCAGGCCCAGGTAGCGCCCGCCGGTAATGCGTTGCTTGGCGTGGGAAATGGTCGCGCCCTTCATCGGGCCTTTCATCACGCCGGGGCCGCAGCCGGTGCACACGTCGAGGCTGCGCAGGCCGAGTTCGTGGCCGACTTTCTTGGTGTATTTGTATTCTTCGGTATTGATCGAGTGCCCGCCCCAGCACACCACGATCTTCGGCTCGACGCCCGGGCGCAGGGTGCGGGCGTTGCGCAGCAGGTGGAACACGTAGTCGGTGATGCCCTGGGAGCTGCTCAGGTCGATGCGCTGGCTGTCCAGTTCGTTTTCGGTGTAGACGATGTCACGCAGGGCGCTGAACAGCATCTCCCGGGTACTGGCGATCATTTCACCATCGACGAACGCGTCAGCCGGTGCATTCAACAGTTCCAGGCGCACGCCACGGTCCTGCTGGTGGATGCGCACTTCGAAATCTTTATAGGCGTCGAGGATGGTCTTGGCGTTGTCGATGTGCGCGCCGGTGTTGAGGATGGCCAGGGCGCATTGACGGAAGAGGGTGTAGATGCTGCCGGTACCGGCTTCGCTCAGTTGCTGGACTTCACGTTGCGACAGCGTTTCAAGGCTGCCTTTAGGGCTTACGGAGGCATTGATGACTTGTCTTTGGGGCATTCTGATTCCCTGAAAGCACAGCCACCGGACCATGCATGGCCAGTGGCTTGAGGATAGTGCGCGCCGTTTTCGGTCGCATTGGACTGGCATTTTCCCCGGCACTGGAGCCGAGCGCAAACACCGTCGCGCACCATCATGCCGCAGAAGTTACTGAATCAGCTTCCAGTTTTTGTAGAAAAACCGACGCAGGGTAAAGACTGCTCCGGCAAAGCCCGCGATCAGGCCGTTGAGCACCGACGGCACCAGGGTTGGCCGCACGATGTCGATGAACAGGCAGTAGCGCTTGGCGTCGTTCTTGTTGAAGGAGGCATGCATCAGCGTGTCATCGAAGATAAACAGCGGATCATCGTGCCAGTAGTGTTTGTGCTTGCCGACCTGGATGTAGACGCCATCGTGATGGGGCGCCGGTGCCATGTTGTAGAGCACGCGGAACATCATGCGCAGCGGGCCGAAGTGAAACGAGGTGGAACGGTTTTCGTTGAATACCGACACGCCGATGGTTTTCACGTAGGGCAGTTTTTCCCGCAGTTGCGGGATATCCAGGGTGGTCTCGATCGGGCGGCCGTACCATTGGAAAAACAGCATGCCGCGTTTTTTCTCGGCCATGCGCTCATCCAGGTACTGGATGATCTCGTCTTTGTTGGCCATGGCGTCGTCGATCACCTTTTGCAGGTCTTCGCGCCAGGCGGGCGGCAGGTCGTTCATTTTATAAACGTGGCGATTGCGCTGGCTCAACAGGTCAAACAGCGTGTTGAACGGCGCCAGCAACCAGGTATTGCGGCCGTTGCCGATGAAATACTTCTTGATGGTCGCGCCGTCGTACAGGCCATTGCGCAGGAAATCGTACAGGCCGCAGAACACCACCAGCATCAGAAACACCAGGGTGGTCTTGGGGAAGCAATAAATGAACAGCAAGACGCCAAGGACCCATGCGGCGGACGCCAGGCGTTTGCGGATGACACTCTTACTCATGAAACTGGGCTCCATCAGACGGTTTTCGATTGCTTCAAAACCGTCCGCGGTTGACTGGCAGGCCAGGCAAAGGAGTCAGTCAACCCGTGGGCATCATGCCCGAGCCGAAACATATCGAAATAATATGGTCATGATAGGGTGTTATCGCCCTCACGTGGCGTTTTAAATGCTGGAAATTTGTGAAGTCACTGCACAGATTTTTACCGCTGTCCCCCTAAAATGCCTCGGCGGATGGCCAGGCTGGCGGTGTTGCGGATAGCATTTTGTGAACAGAAGATTTGCGACTATCGTGACGCTTCGGTTTTCCGGGCGTCATAGACCCGTACGATTGACGCTGTAATGGCCACCATTGGCCTTCGGCACCTTGGAAGAGGCAGAAATTTTATGATCATCAAACCGCGGGTTCGTGGCTTTATCTGTGTGACCGCTCACCCGGTTGGCTGTGAAGCGAATGTCAAAGAGCAGATCGACTACGTGACCGAACACGGTGCCATTGAAGGCGGCCCGAAAAAGGTGCTGGTCCTCGGGGCTTCCACCGGCTACGGCCTGGCCGCGCGCATCAGCGCTGCCTTTGGCTGCGGCGCCGACACCCTGGGCGTGTTTTTTGAGAAAGAAGGCGAAGAAGGCAAGCTCAGCTCTGCCGGCTGGTACAACAGCGCCGCCTTCGAGAAGTTTGCGCTGGAAAAAGGCCTGTACGCCAAGAGCATCAACGGCGATGCGTTCTCTGACGAGATCAAGCGCCTGACCATCGAAACCATCAAGAAAGACCTCGGCAAGATCGACCTGGTGGTCTACAGCCTGGCCGCGCCACGCCGTACCGACCCGCAAGGCGTGGTGCACAACTCCACCCTGAAGCCGATCGGCAAGGCTGTGACCCTGCGCGGCATCAACACCGACAAGGGCGTCGTGGTCGACACCACCCTCGAACCGGCCACCCAGGAAGAAATCGACGGCACCGTGAAAGTCATGGGCGGCGAAGACTGGCAGCTGTGGATCGACGCCCTGCGTGACGCCGACGTGTTGGCCGAAGGCGCCAAGACCACTGCGTTCACCTACCTCGGCGAGAAGCTGACCCAGGATATCTACTGGAACGGCTCCATCGGCGAAGCCAAGAAGGACCTGGACAAGAAAGTCCTGACCCTGCGCGAAAACCTCGCGGCGCTGAAAGGCGACGCCCGTGTGTCGGTACTCAAGGCAGTAGTGACCCAGGCCAGCTCGGCGATCCCGATCATGCCGCTGTACCTGTCGTTGCTGTTTAAAGTGATGAAAGAGCAGGGCACCCACGAAGGTTGCATCGAGCAGGTCTACGGCCTGTTCAAGGACAGCCTGTATGGCAAAGAGCCCAAGCTCGACGCCGACGGCCGCCTGCGCGCCGACCTCGCGGAACTTGAGCCTAAGGTTCAGGACGCGGTAGCGGCCCTGTGGAATCAGGTCTCCGATGACAACGTCAACGAGATCAGCGATTTTGCCGGCTACAAGGCGGAATTCCTGCGCCTGTTCGGTTTCGAGATCGACGGCGTGGACTACGACGCTGACGTGAATCCGACCGTGAAGATCAAGGGCCTGATTCAGGCTTAAGCGCTTGCGGTAACGAAGAAGCGGCCTCCAGGGGCCGCTTTTTTGTGCGCGTCATGCCAGACTGCGGCCGTTATCACACCCACGCTAACGGAGGATCTACATGACGATTCGTGCAGTCGTTTTTGATTTCGGCGGTGTCCTGTTCGACTGGAACCCGCACCATCTCTACCGCCAGCTGATTACCGACGACCGGGAGCGCCAACGGTTCCTGGACACCGTCTGCACCCAGGCCTGGAACACCGAGCAGGACGCCGGGCGCAGTCTGGCTGAGGGCACCCGCGCGCTGATCGCCGAACATCCGCAGCATGCACCAATGATCCAGGCGTACTACGACCGCTGGCACGAGATGCTGCGTGGTTCATTGCCGGAGGGCGTGGCGATACTCGAAGCGTTGCATGAGGCGAAGATGCCGCTGTTCGGCCTGACCAACTGGTCCGCCGAGACCTTTCCCTATGCCCGCGCCCACTATCCCTTCCTGCAGTATTTTCGCGACATCGTGGTGTCCGGCGAAATCAAGCTGATCAAGCCCGATCCTGCTATTTACCAAGCCAGCCTGGCGCAGGTGCGCGCCCATTTGCCGGATATCCAGCCGGGTGAAGTGGTGTTTATTGACGACGTAGCCGGCAATACCGAGGCGGCTACTGCGCTGGGTTGGCAGGGGATTCACCACGTGTCTGCCGCGCAGACCCGGGAGCGCTTGATCGAGCTGGGGGTGAGCCTCTAGCGCGCCCATTTCTCCATGACGAAATCCACGAACGCCCGCAGCTTGGGCAGGCGATAGCGGTCCTGGGCGTACAGCAAATGCATGGGCCGGCTGGGCAGTTGGTAGTCCGTCAGTAATGCCACCAGTTTCCCGGCCCGCAGGTCTGGCTCGACCAGGGCGTCAGGTAGCATCACGATGCCCATGCCTTCCAGGGCAGCCTGGCGCAAGGCCTGCGAACTGTTGATGGTCAATGAGCCGGAAACCGGAATTTCCACTTCGCCCTCTGCACCGCGCATTCGCCACAACTTGTCGGCGTTGCGCCAATCGTCGGTCGCCGGGTAAGCGAACGCCAGGCAGTCATGTTGCTGCAGATCGTCGGGGCGTTGAGGTGTGCCACGGCGCGCCAGGTACTCCGCAGAGGCGCAGAGGGTGATGGTGTAATCCTGCATGGGGCGGGCAATCAGGCTTGGCGCGTCCAGGTCGCCCAAGCGGATGGCCACGTCGAAGCCGCTGTCGACCATGTCCATCCGCTGGTTGCTCAGCACCACGTACAGCTTGATCTGTGGGTAGCGCTGGGAAAATTCGCTGAGCGCCGGTGCCAGGCGTTCGGTGCCAAAGGCCGGTGGTGCGGTGATCCGCAGCAGCCCCTTGGGCACGTCACTGTTGGCTTGTTCGGCCATCTGCTCGGAGTCGGCCACCAGGCCCAGGACCTCCAGGCAACGCTGGTAATAAATCCCGCCAAACTCGGTCAGGCTTTGCTTGCGCGTGGTGCGCTTGAGCAGGCTGACCCCCAGCCTTTGTTCCAGCGCGCGCAGGTGATTGCCGACCATGGTGGTGGACATGCCGCACGCCTGCGCTGCCGCCGTCATGCTGCCGGCTTCCACCACTTTTACGTACACCGTCATCGCCTGGAACAGATCCATTATCAAGCCCTGGTTTAAAGTGATCGCAGTGTTGTGCAGTTTATCCAGCTCGGGTGGCTAACGATACTGGTGCCATCACTACGATGCACTGGAGCCTGATGCCATGACCGCCGCCTGCCTGATGACCACTTATCAACCGTCGCCCCTGAGCTTTACCCGAGGCCTTGGCACGCGCCTGTGGGACCAGCAGGGCCGTGAATACCTGGATGCGGTGGCAGGTGTGGCGGTGACCAACGTCGGTCATTCCCACCCGCGGCTGGTAGCGGCCATCAGTGAGCAGGCCGGTTTGCTGCTGCACACCTCCAACCTCTACAGCATCGACTGGCAGCAGCGCCTGGCCCAGCGCCTCACCCGGCTTTCCGGGCTGGACCAGGCGTTCTTCAACAACTCCGGTGCCGAAGCCAACGAAACGGCGCTGAAGCTGGCCCGGCTGCATGGCTGGAAAAAGGGCATCGAACAGCCGCTGGTGGTGGTGATGGAGAATGCCTTTCACGGGCGCACCCTGGGCACCCTGTCCGCCAGCGACGGGCCTTCCGTGCGGTTGGGATTTCAAAAACTGCCGGGGGACTTTATCAAGGTCGGCTTCGGTGACTTGAAGGCGCTGGAGGCCGTGACCCGGGAGTTTGGCCCGCGCATTGTTGCGGTGCTGCTTGAGCCGATCCAGGGCGAAAGCGGCGTGCAAGTCGCGCCGCCGGGCTATCTGAAAGCCTTGCGCGAGCACTGCAGCCGGCAAGGCTGGTTGTTGATGCTCGATGAGATCCAGACCGGGATCGGCCGCACCGGTCGCTGGTTTGCCTTCCAGCATGAAGGCATCGTGCCTGACGTGATGACCCTGGCCAAAGGCCTCGGCAACGGTGTGCCGATTGGCGCGTGCCTGGCCCGGGCCGCTGTTGCGCAACTGTTTACCCCCGGCAGCCACGGCAGCACCTTCGGCGGCAACCCGCTGGCCTGCCGTGTCGGTTGTACGGTGCTGGAGATCATCGAAGAACAAGGCCTGCTGGACAACGCGGCGCAACAGGGTGAGCGGCTGCTGGCGCGCCTGCGGGTGGAATTGAACGAGCATCCCCAGGTGCTGGCGATTCGCGGGCAAGGGCTGATGATCGGCATCGAACTGGCAACGCCTCAGCGCGACCTGGCCCACCGTGCGGCGCAAGAGCATGGCCTGCTGATCAACGTCACCCGGGGCAAGATCATCCGCCTGCTGCCGCCGCTGACCATCGATGCCAAGGAAGTGGAGATGATCGTGCGCGCACTTTCCCGGCTTCTGGACTAAACACGGATGAGGCTGACGCGGAGCGTCACTGGCTGCATTCCCACGCAGAGCGTGGGAACGATCAGTCAAACGGGGTAGCCGGAGCCCACCTGCACCCCGTTCAGCCATTCCTGATTCAGGGTCTCGGTATCCCCCAGGTAATCCAGCAACCAGGCCATGGCCGGCGACAGTTTGTTCTGTGCCCAGGCCACGCACGACGGGCTGGCAGGGAAGGGCCGGGACAGTTGCAGGGCGCTCAGCTCGCCGCGCTCGATCCACGGCTGCACCAGGTGCGCCGGTGCCATGCCGACGCACAAGCCATCCCGCAGGCAATCAATCGCCGAAGCCCAGTGCGGCACCACCAAACGACGCTGGTTATCCAGGGTCCAGGTGTCGCGCTTGGGCAGGTTGCGCGAGGTGTCGGTCATGCACAGGGAGGCGAAGGGCCGCAATTGGTCATCGCTGAGCAGGCCTTCGACCGCTGCCAGCGGATGCCGGCTGCTGACCACGCACAGCCAGTTCAGCAGGCCCATGTCACGAAATGTGAATTGACTGGCCACCGGCACCGCGCTGGTGGCGCCGATCACGATATCGGTGCGGTCATCGGCCAGGGCATCCCACACCCCGTTGTACACCTCGTAATCCAACAGCAATTCCACCTCCGGGAACTGCCGATAGAAATCCAGTACCAACTGCCGGCAGCGCTGCTGTTTAACGATGGAATCCACCGCGACTTTCAACTGGCCACTCCAGCCATTTGCCACTTGCTGGCACAGCCGGCGGGTGCCGAGCATTTTTTTCATGACGCCGCGGGCTTCGTCGATGAACAATTTACCCGCGGGTGTCAGCTCCACATCCCGATGCCGTCGGACGAACAGCGGCACCGCCAGCCATTCTTCGAGTTGCCGCACGGTGTAGCTGATGGCTGACGGCACGCGGTGCAGTTCCTGGGCGGCGGCGCTGAAGCTGCCGTGGCGGGCCACTGCATCCACCACATCCAGGGAATATTCAGACCACATGGGGTTTGCCTTCAAAATTATTGATAAGAGTTTCCAATTATTATCGCTTCACAGGGATTTGCTCAGCTTCATAATAGGCGCCAGTCAGCAAATAGTTTGATGGCAGGTTATACAAGGCTTCAATGAAAAATTCTTTTGGATTCACCTGGTACCTGGCGGGGCTGAGCATGCTCGGCTATCTGGCCATGGATATGTACTTGCCGGCGTTTGGCGCCATGGGCGAGCAACTGCAGATTTCCCCCGGCGCGGTGGGCGCGAGCCTGAGCATTTTCCTCGCCGGCTTTGCCGTAGGGCAGTTGCTGTGGGGGCCGCTGTCCGACCGGTTGGGACGCAAGCCGGTGCTGCTTACGGGCCTTTCACTGTTTGTGCTCGGCTGCCTGGGGATGTTCTGGGTCGAGACCGCACCGCAGCTGTTGGCCTTGCGTTTTGTCCAGGCGATTGGCGTGTGCTCTGCCGCCGTCAGCTGGCAGGCGCTGGTGATTGACCGCTACCCGGCGGACAAGGCCCATCGGGTGTTCGCCGGCATCATGCCGCTGATGTCACTGTCTCCGGCCCTGGCGCCATTGCTGGGAGCGCTGATGCTGAATCACTGGGGCTGGCAGGCGATCTTCGGTGTGTTGTTGGTGGTTTCGCTGCTCCTGCTGCTGCCTACGTTGTTTCTCAGGCCGCTGCCGAAACGCCTGACAACCGACGGCGAACCGTCCCGACTCGGCTATGGGCAATTGCTCAAGTCGCGGGTGTTCACCGGCAACGTGATGATCTTTGCCGCATGCTCGGCCAGTTTCTTCGCCTGGCTTACCGCCTCGCCGTTCATCCTTGGCGGGATGGGCTACAGCCCGAATGACATCGGCTTGAGCTACGTATTGCCAACGCTGTCGTTCCTGATCGGTGGCTACAGTTGCCGCAGTGCGTTGCAGCGGTTCCAGGGCAAGACTTTGTTGCCGTGGCTGCTGCTGGCGTACTGCATCAGCATGGTCGCGCTGTACCTCGTCGCGACCTTGACCGTGCCGACGCTCGCCACCTTGCTGATTCCGTTCTGCCTGATGGCCCTGGTCAATGGCGCCAGCTACCCGATCGTGGTGGCGAATGCACTGATGCCGTTTGCGGAAAATTCCGGCAAGGCGGCGGCATTGCAGAACACCTTGCAGTTGGGGTTGTGCTTCCTGGCGAGCCTGATCGTGTCGTCGATGATCGACCAGCCGCTGTTGATCACTGCGATCGTGATGCTGGCGACCGCGCCATTGGCCGTGTTGGGCTACTGGCTGGCGCGACCGAAGGTCGACGATGGCGATGCCGACCTGGTGCGCGCCCGCTAGAACGTCACTTCCATGTTCACCGTCGGCGTTGACGTGCGGCTACCCCGGCCGCCGTCCACGCCGAACTTGTTATGCCAATACTCATAGCCGACGCCCAGGTAGAGATTGGGCTTGACGCCTTTGCCCGGACGCACCGCCACCATCAGCGCGGTGCGCATCAGGGTTTCCGGCGCGGTGTCGCGGCCATGGAAGTCTTCGCCCTTTTCCCCGACGTGATTGATAAACCCC
Source organism: Pseudomonas sp. Colony2 (assembly GCF_019382755.1). Classification (NCBI taxonomy): domain Bacteria; kingdom Pseudomonadati; phylum Pseudomonadota; class Gammaproteobacteria; order Pseudomonadales; family Pseudomonadaceae; genus Pseudomonas; species Pseudomonas sp. Colony2. The sequence goes on from NZ_CP080030.1 coordinate 1,936,218, forward strand.
TGAAACTTCGCCCCGTGGTTGCCGATCTCGAAAGGCCGCATCCAGGTCAGGTTGAGCATGTAGGTATCGTCGAAGGTGTGATCGGGGTCTTTCGCGCCAGGGATGCCGGAATGGTTTCTTTCCTTGTAGTACATCAGGCTCAGGTCCAGCACGCCGACGGTGTTGAACTTCAAGGTCGGGCCAATCACCAGCGCGCGTTTTTTCGCCGACGCCAGGTTGTTGTTGCGGTTAGCATCAAAGCCGAAGGTCAGTGCGTAATCCTTGATCACCCCGGTGCCCAGCGGCACATCGAATACCCGTGAGGCGTACAGCTGGTGCCGGTACACCGCATACACTTCGCTGCCGCCGTGGTCGGTGCCCTTGCGTGGGTCGCGGCTGTCGGACAGGAACACATCGAGGTTCAGGTAGTTGCTGCCGTACTGGTAGCCGCTGGCGTGGGTGAAGCTGTAGATGCGCTTGCTGAATTCATCCGGGTTGTTCGGGTTGGTGAACTGCTGGCCGTAGCGAAATCCCAGGCTGTTGTTCATCCATTCCAGCGCGACAGCCTCCCCGCCGCCGAACAGGGTGAGTAATACGGTTGCGCCGTGCAGTGCCTTTTTCATTGTTTTAATTCCTTTGGCGTTTTGGCTCATGGCGACCGCGCAAGGGTCGCCGGGCGCAGTATCGGCACATCCGTTGTAGGTTCCAAAGAACAGAATCTCGCCTGGGCCGATGCCGAAACGGCAGCACTGAAATTGGCCTGAGAGTCAGGAAATACGTGGCGCCCAGGGTGTTTCCTGATGTTCGCGCAAACTGATTTCTTCACTGAGCAGATGGGCCATGGCTTGCACCGCCATCGGCAAGTCCCGGTCTTTGCGGGCGTACAGGCCTAGGTCGCTGAAGATCCCGCCCTGGTCGCTGAGCGGAATGTGCAGCAGTTCGCCGCGGGCTAAATCTACCTCCACGCCAATGCGCGTCTGGAACGCGATGCCCAGTTGCTGGCGCGCCAGTTGCCGGGCCAGCTCCATCGAGTTGCTGTGCAGCAGTGGCTTGTTCGTCGCCGCCGAACGCTTGTGCAGCGGTGCGATCAGGTGGTGAACCGAGAGCTCGCTCTTGGCCTGGATCACCCCGTGTTCACAGCAGCGCGCGTAACTCACGCTGGTTTCACCGGCCAACGGATGCCCCGGTGCCATCAACGCCCCCAGGCGAAAATGGCCGACACACACCTGGATGGTTTCGCTGCTGCGCGGTAAAGCAAAGGCCAGCCCCAGGTCAGCCTGGCCGTTGATCACCGCACCGGGAATCGATTGCGAACCTTGTACCGTGACGCCAATAGTCACTTTCGGATAACGCTCACGCATGCGCTTGAGAGCGGCGGGCAGCAGTTCCACAGTGGCGCCTTCCACCGTGGCGATTTCCACGTGGCCGGTCTGCACACCGTTCAAGCCATCCAGTTCACCGCGCACGCGCTCCACGTCCTGCAACAGGAAACTCACGTGGCGGGTCAGGATTTCCCCGGCCGCCGTCAGGCGCAGGCCGCCGGGTAGGCGCTCGAACAGCGCCGCGCCCACCTCGTCTTCCAGCTTGAGGATCTGCCGGTTCACCGCCGAAGACGCCACGTTCAGGCGGCGCGCGGCTTCGCGGATCGAGTGGCAGCGGCGAACCATGTCGAAGTAGTAAATCGCCGGGGCGTGGATGCGCAGCTTGCGGTTGAGCATTTTTTTCAAGTCCTTGTGCGCAGCGCTTCGAGCCACGGGGCAGGGCGGCTGAATGGATTTTTGTAACGGCGTTCAGGGTGTTCTTGTGAAAATGATTGTATACAACTCTATGGACATCCAATCTTTCTATTGCATACAGTGAGTGCACAACAAAAACAGAGAACCCCTCACCATGACTATCCCGAAGGCGTCACCGCAGCGGCCAGAAGATGAGAATCTCGGCGTCGCGGCCAACATGGCTTACGGCCTGCAGCATGTGCTCACCATGTACGGCGGCATCGTGGCTGTACCGTTGATCGTCGGCCAGGCGGCCGGGTTGTCGCCGGCCGATATTGGCCTGCTGATCGCTGCCTCGCTGTTTGCCGGAGGCCTGGCTACGCTGTTGCAAACCCTGGGCCTGCCGTTTTTCGGCTGCCAGTTGCCGCTGGTGCAAGGGGTGTCCTTTGCCGGGGTGGCGACCATGGTGGCGATTGTTGGCAGCGACGGTGCGGGTGGCATCCCGGCGATTCTCGGGGCGGTGATGGCCGCCTCCCTGATAGGCCTGCTGATCACCCCGGTGTTCTCGCGAATCACCAAATTCTTCCCGCCGCTGGTTACCGGGATTGTGATCACTACCATCGGCCTGACGTTGATGCCCGTCGCCGCCCGCTGGGCCATGGGCGGCAACAGCCGCGCTGCAGATTTCGGCAGCATGCCGAACATCGGCCTGGCGGCGCTGACCCTGGTGCTGGTATTGCTGCTGAGCAAGATCGGCAGCGCGACCATCTCGCGACTGTCGATCCTGCTGGCGATGGTGATCGGCACCGTCATCGCGGTGTTCCTCGGCATGGCTGACTTCTCCAGCGTGACCCAGGGCCCGATGTTCGGCTTTCCCACACCCTTCCATTTCGGCATGCCAACCTTCCATCTCGCGGCGATCATTTCCATGTGCATCGTGGTGATGGTGACGCTGGTGGAAACCTCGGCGGACATTCTGGCAGTGGGTGAAATCATCGACACCAAGGTCGACTCCAAGCGCCTCGGCAATGGCCTGCGTGCGGATATGCTGTCGAGCATGTTTGCGCCGATCTTCGGCTCGTTCACCCAGAGCGCGTTTGCACAAAACGTCGGACTGGTGGCGGTTACCGGGGTCAAGAGCCGTTATGTGGTCGCCACCGGTGGGATATTCCTGGTGATCCTCGGCCTGCTGCCGTTCATGGGGCGGGTGATTGCGGCAGTGCCGACTTCGGTGCTGGGCGGGGCCGGGATCGTGCTGTTCGGCACCGTGGCTGCCAGTGGTATCCGGACCTTGTCCAAGGTCGATTACCGCAACAACATGAACCTGATCATCGTCGCCACTTCCATCGGTTTTGGCATGATCCCGATTGCGGCCCCGAGTTTCTACGATCACTTCCCGAGCTGGTTCGCGACCATTTTCCACTCGGGGATCAGTTCGTCGGCGATCATGGCGATCCTGTTGAACCTGGCGTTCAACCACTTCACCGCGGGCAACTCGGACCAGCAGTCGGTATTCGTTGCCGGGACGGAACGCAGCCTGTGCTTCCAGGACGTGGCGGCGTTGCGGGACGGGGATTACTTCAGCGGCGGCAAGCTGTTTGATGCCGAGGGCAAGGAAATTCCGTTGCTGGAGGAAGTGCCGAAGAAAGCGGCTGTGCACGGCAGGGCGCAGACCAGCGAGGTGTAACAGCCACAAAGAGTCCAATGTGGGAGCGGGCTTGCTCGCGAAGGCGGTGTGTCAGTCGCTAAATATGCTGACTGATCYACCGCCTTCGCGAGCAAGCCCGCTCCCACATTTTGATCTCAGCCAGTCTTGAGCGTTCTGTGGGGCACCGAACAAGCCTCATCCAAAAACTGCACCACCGTCCCCATGCACGCCTGTCGCTCTTCAACATGCGGCATGTGGCTGGAGTCTTCGAACAGCGCCCAGCGCACATCGGCGATCTCATCCAGGAACGGCTTGACCACCAGCGGCGTGGCCTCGTCATGGCGACCGGAAATCACCAGGGTCGGCACATTGACCTTCGACAGCCGGCCGATCACGTTCCAGTCTTTCAAGCTGCCAATCACATGGAATTCCGTCGGGCCGCTCATGGCGTGATACACCGTCGGGTCCGAATCCACCTGGGCGAATGTGCGGGCGACTTCTTCCGGCCACGGATTGACCCGACACACGTGCTGGTCATAGAAAATCCGCGAGGCGGCCAGGTATTCAGGGTCCTGGTAGGTGCCGGCCTGTTCATGCTTGAGCAAGGTCTCGTGCACGCCTTCAGGCAGTAGCTTGCGCAGGCGGTTGGCCTCGGCAACCCAGGTACGCATGCAGGTCGGCGAGTTGGCCGGAATAAATGCACGCAGGCCCTTGGGTTGCAGGATGGCGTGTTCGCTGCCGAGCATGCCGCCCCAGGATTGACCCAGGATCGCGTAGTTGTTGCTGATCTGCAGATGGTCCAGCAGGTTGTCCAGTTCTTCGAGGAACAAGCCGACGGTCCAGAATGAAGGGTCTTTGTCAGGCAGGTGGGTGGAGCGGCCGTTGCCCAGTTGGTCGTAGTGAATGACCGCGTGGCCACTGGCGGCTACGTCCTTGTAGGCATCGACATAATCATGGGTACAACCCGGGCCACCATGGAGGATGACCAGCGGCGTGAGGCCGCTGTCCAGATCGCCGGTTACCCGATACCAGGTCTGGTAGTCGCGAAAGGCCGCATAGCCTTCGCGGATTGTTTCGATGAATTCCATTTCGTGCCCTGCCCTGAGAAAAAGTGATCAGGTACACGATAGTCGGCACAGAAAGTTTAAGTAACTAGCAAAACAGCTAGGTTTTTCCTTCGGATCAGTCTTCCAGCAGCCGGTAATGAGTGGCCCGTACCACCGCTTGCACCCGGTTCTTGGCCCCCAGTTTGTGCATGGCCGACGCCAGGTGCAGGGTAACCACTGCCAGGGAGCGGCTCAATTGCGTGGCGATTTCGGCGGCGGTCAGGCCGTCGGCGGCCCATTTCAGGCATTCGCGCTCACGCTTGGTCAGGCGGATATGCGGGTAGGAGCGCAGTTCCTTGCTGAAAAGCGGGTAGGCCGCTTCCTGCAAGGCGTGGGTAATCAGGCTGAATTCCGACAGCGTCTGGCGGGCGTCCTGCAACACGGCGCTGGCCTTGCCGGTGCGCAGGCCGGTCAGCGAGGCGAAGCCGCCACGGGGCAAATGGATCGGCACGCTGACGCCGCAGGTCATCTGGCGGTCGTGCAAGTAGCTGGAAACCGGGGCGTGGCAGGGGTCGATGATTTTTTGCAGCGCGGTATCGGCCTTGGCCTCGTAGGACCACACAAATGGTGAAACCGTCGACAGTGCGAGGTGTTGCACCGGATCGATCTGATAAAAACCGGAGCTGCACCACAGGTTGTACCAGTCGGGCGGGGTATTGCGCAGTTGCAGCACAGAAGGGGTGATCAGTGCACCATTATGGTCAATGGGCACGGGGGTGTAGTCGTAGACCAACGCATCAAAACCCAGGTCCTGGGCCAATACGAGGGTGTTGTCCATCTGTTCATCCAGGCTCCTGCCGGGGATGAGACGGTCATTAAACGCAGTTAGCCTGGCCAGCATCCGTTCTGCTCCCGATTTCATTTGAATCTCGTCTTGCTGCAAGTAGAATGCCACGCCCCGGCGAAGGACTGCCAGACCAAACCTATAAGAATTACCAGGTTATGGACACGCGGCATCCTCGGTAGTGTTGGCCTCTAAACGGCCACTCTCCACAGGGCCGACACACAACAAGGAATGTATGCATGTGGCGTGAAATTGCCCCCGACCAGCGGTACAACGTGCAGGTCGATGGCCACAACCTCGTGGCCTATAGCTTTGGCGAAGGCGATGAAGTGTTGCTGTGCCTCAATGGCGGCCCCGGGCTGCCTTGCGACTACTTGCGCGACGCCCATGGCTGGCTCAAGGACAACGGCCTGCGAGTGGTTGCATTCGACCAGCTTGGCACGGGCGCTTCAGCCAGACCGACCGATGTTTCGCTGTGGGAAATCAGCCGTTATGTCGAAGAAGTCGAAACCGTGCGCCAGGCCCTTGGCCTTGGCCGCGTGCACTTGCTGGGGCATTCCTGGGGCGGATGGTTGGGCATCGAGTACGCCATTCACTACCCCGATGCGCTGAAAAGCCTGATCCTGGAAAACACCGTCGGCGACATTCCGCACCTGTCCCTCGAGCTGGAACGCCTGCGCGGCGCCCTGGGCAGCGAAACCGTGGCGATGATGCAACGCCATGAAGCCATGGGCACCCTCGATCACCCGCAGTACCAGGCCGCCATCACCTTGCTCAACTACCGCCACGTCTGCCGCCTGGACGAATGGCCGGCGCCGGTCCAGCGTTCCCTCGGCGACTGGAACATGGGCCCCTACGAAACCATGCAGGGTCCCAACGAATTTCTCTACATCGGCAACCTCAAGGACTGGAACCGCATCCCCGAGATGGCCGAGTTCAAGATGCCGATACTGATCACCACCGGCCAGCACGACGAACTGACCCCGGCCTGCGCCATGCGCATGAAAAGCGCGGCCCGGCACGCCGAGCTGCACGTGTTCCCCAACAGCAGCCATATGCCTTTTTACGAAGAGCCCCAGGCATACTTCCCGGTGCTGCTGGACTTCCTCGCTCGTCATCGAGGCTGACGGATGAACCTGGCGCGTTACCGTTTTGTGCTGTCCCGGCCGCTGCAATTGCTGCCGGTGCTGTTTGGCATCAGCCTGATCACCTTTGTGCTGGTGCGCTCGATTCCCGGCGACCCGGCGCGGGCCCTGCTGGGTTCGCGCAGCACCCCGGACGCCTTGCTGAAGATCCGCGCCCAGTACGGCCTCGACCAGCCGCTGTGGCTGCAATATTTCTACTTCCTGAAAAACCTGCTCAAGGGCGACCTCGGCCAGTCACTGCTGTACAAGGTCGACGCGCTGAAACTGATCGTCACCCGCATCGAGCCGACCCTGTTCCTGGTGCTCGGCAGTGTGCTGCTGGCGCTGTTGATCGCCGTGCCGCTGGCCACCGTGGCCGCGCGTAATAAAGGTGGCTGGGCGGATAACCTGATCCGGCTGTTCACTACGGTGGGCCTGGGCATGCCGGCGTTCTGGCTGGGCTTGATGCTGATCCTGTTGCTCAGCGTGCAATGGGGCCTGTTCCCGGTCTCCGGGTATGGGCGCACCTGGCTGGACAAGGCGCACCACATGGTTCTGCCGTGCCTGACCATCGCCCTGGCGCTGTCGGCGGTGCTGGTGCGCAACCTGCGGGCGAGCATGTTGATGGAGTTGCAGGCTGACCACGTTACCGCCGCCCGGGCGCGCGGGTTGTCGGAGGCGGCGGTGTTTCGTCGTCATGTGCTGCCCAATTCCCTGGTGCCGGCGGTGAACCTGCTGGCGGTGAACATTGGCTGGCTGATCAGCGGCACGGTGGTGATCGAAAGCCTGTTTGCGATTCCCGGCATCGGCCAATTGCTGGTGCGCGGCATCTTCACCCGCGACTACATGGTGGTGCAGGGCGTGGCGATGGTGCTGGCCTGTGCCACCGTGCTGGTCAACTTTGTTGCCGATGTGGTGACGGTCACGCTGGACCCGCGAGTGAAGATGCAATGAGCAGCCGCCCATTGATCGCCCCATGGCGCCTGCGCCTGCGCTTTGGTTTTCGCAATGGCCGGCTGACGGCGGCCTGGGGCCTGTTGATTCTGCTGACATGGCTGGCGCTGGCCGTGTTCGCCCCCTGGATCGCACCCTTTGACCCGATTGCGCAAAACAACGACATCAGTTTGCTGGGTCCCAGCCAGGCCCATCCATTTGGCACGGACAACTACGGGCGAGACATCCTTTCGAGGGTGATCTGGGGCGCACGCATCGACCTGCAACTGGCGGTGGTCGGGGTGATCTTTCCGTTCCTGATCGGCACCTTCGTCGGTGCGGTGTCCGGCTACATCGGCGGGCGTTTCGACAGCTTCTGCATGCGGGTGATCGACGTGATCCTCGCGTTCCCTTTCCTGGTGCTGATGCTGGCGATCATGGCCATTCTCGGCCCGGGTTTGAAAAGCTTTTACATCGCCATGGCGCTGGTGGGCTGGGTGTCCTACGCGCGGCTGATCCGCTCGCAGATCCTGGTGCTCAAGGAAAGCGACTTCGCCCTGGCCGCCAAAAGCCTGGGCTTTGGCCATGGGCGCATTCTGTTCCGGCATTTGTTGCCCAACGCGATGTTCGGTTCGATTGTGTTCTCGATGTCTGACGCAGTGCTGGTGCTGCTCAACGGAGCAGCGGTCAGCTACCTCGGCCTGGGCGTACAACCGCCGACCGCCGAGTGGGGCACCATGGTTGCCGAAGGCCAGGCGTTCATCACCACCGCCTGGTGGATTTGCACTTTCCCGGGCCTGGCCATCGTGACCCTGGCCATGGGCTTCAGCCTGCTGGCCGATGGTGTGGCGCAAATGCTGGGGGATCGCTCATGAGCCTGTTGCAGGTGCAGGACCTGAGCGTCATCGCCAATAACACCGGGCGCGACGTAACGTTGGTGGACCGGGTGTCGTTCGACCTGGCCGAAGGTGAAATCCTCGGCCTGGTGGGCGAAAGCGGTTCGGGCAAGACCATGGCCTGTCGCGGGCTGATGCGCTTGCTGCCGTCCCCGAGCCTGCGGGTGCAGGGCGGTTCGGTGCGCCTGGCGGGCCAGGACCTTCTGCAGCTGGATGACGCCGGCATGCGCGCGGTACGCGGTGGGCAACTTGGGATGATTTTCCAGAACCCCAGCAGCCACCTCGACCCGTTGATGCGCATCGGCGAGCAGATCGCCGAAGGCATCCGACTGCACCAGGGCGCGTCGAAAAAGGAGGCGCGCTTGCAGGCTATCGAAGTGCTGCGCCAGGTCGGCATTCCCGATCCCCAGGCGCGGATCGACAATTACCCCCACGAGTTTTCCGGCGGCATGCGCCAGCGGGCAATGATCGCGGTGGCCCTTGGCTGCAATCCCAAGGTGCTGATTGCCGACGAACCGACCACCGCCCTCGACGTGACCGTGCAAGCCCAGATTCTGCGGCTGTTGCTGGACCTGCGGGACCAGCGTGGCCTGTCGATCATCATGATCACTCACGACCTGGGCGTGGTGGCGCAAACCTGCGACTCCATCGCCGTGATGTACGCCGGGCGCCTGTGCGAACACGGCAGCAAATACGAGCTGCTGGCACACCCGCAACACCCTTACACCGCCGGCCTGATCGAGTGCCAGCCCGCCACCAGCAGCGGCCACGCCCTGTTGCGCACCATCGCCGGCCAACCGCCATTGCTCGACGCATTGCCCAAGGGCTGCCGGTTCAACCCGCGCTGCCCGCAAGTCGGCAGCTTGTGCACCGAGCTGCTGCCGGAAGGCGCGCGGGTGGCCTGTCACTATCCCCTGGGAGTTCGCCCATGACGCTGTTGCAGGTGAATGACCTTGAGGTGCGTTTCGCCGCCGCCGGCAGCGGCCTGTTCGGCCTGAATAAACAGTGGGTGAGGGCGGTCAACGGGGTGTCGTTGACCCTGGCCGCCGGTGAAACACTGGGTTTGGTGGGCGAGTCCGGCAGCGGCAAAAGCACATTGGGGAGGGCGATCCTGCACCTCAACCCCATCAGCGCCGGGCAGGTGGTGTTTGACGGCATCGACATGGCCCACGCCGGGCCGGTCGATATCGCTCGTTTGCGGCACGAGACGGCGATGATCTTCCAGGATCCCTACGCGGCCCTGAACCCGCGGCTGACCATCGGCGAAACCATTGCCGAAGTCCTGCGGGTGCAGCGCAAGGTGGCGCCAGAAAACATCCCACGCCGGGTCGACGAATTACTCGATCTGGTAGGCCTGCGCCCCGAGCTTGCCAGCCGCAAGCCTGGCTCCCTGAGCGGCGGCCAGTGCCAGCGCGTCGGCATTGCCCGGGCGCTGGCGGTGGAGCCGCGGCTGATCATCGCCGACGAATGCGTGGCTGCCCTGGATGTGTCGATCCAGGGCCAGATCATCAACCTGCTGCTGGAACTGCAACAGCGCATGAACCTGGCGATCCTGTTTATCGCCCACGACCTGGCCATCGTCCGCCGCCTGTGCGACCGGGTGGCGGTGATGTACCTGGGGAAAATCGTTGAGGAAGGTCCGGTGGAGGCGGTGTTCACCACGCCGCGCCATCCCTACACAGCAGCGTTGATCCAGGCGATCCCGGAGATTGATCCGTACCGCCCGTTGCCCAGCGAACCGTTGCCGGGCGAGCCGCCGAGCCCGCTGAAGCTGCCTAATGGTTGCGCCTTTCACCCGCGTTGCCGACATGCACGAGCCGTGTGTGCCGAGGTATTGCCGCCGACTCACGTTGTGCAAACGCATCGGTACAGTTGCGTGCTTGAAGAACCTTTGCTTTGAACCCTTCCTGCCGATCATGAACAACCGCCGTTATAGACAAGGAGTTATGACATGCAATCCCGTCACTTGAAGTTGCTCGCCGCCGCCACACTCACCGCCTGGTCGCTGACCGCCGGTATTGCCCACGCCGCAGGTGTGCTGACCATCGGTTGCCGCGAAGACAGCACCACGTTTGACCCGATCAAAAGCGCGCAGAACCGCGATACCTGGGTGTTCGCCAACGTCTACGACACCCTGGTACGCGTGGACAACCTGGGCACCAAGATGGAACCGGGGCTGGCCGAAAGCTGGGACATTTCCAAGGACGGCCTGACGTACACTTTCAAGCTGCGTGCCGCGAAGTTCTCGGATGGCTCGCCGATCACCGCCGAAGACGCTGCCTTCAGCCTGTTGCGCATCCGCGACAACAAGGCCTCGCTGTGGAGCGACCCGTTCAGCCTGATCAACACCGCCAAGGCCAGCGACCCGCAAACCCTGGTAGTGACCTTGAAAACCCCGGCGGTGGCCTTCCTCTCGCAACTCGCTTCGCCGACGGTGTCGATCCTGTCGGAAAAAGCCATGACCCAGATGGGTGAAGACGCCTACTCGGAAAACCCGGTGACCTCTGGCGCATTTACCGTGGGCGAGTGGCGCAAGGGCGATCGGGTGATCCTGAAGAAGAACCCGAACTTCTGGCAGGCCAGCAACGTCAGCCTGGATGGTGTGGAATGGGTCTCCGTCACCGACGACAACACGCGCATGCGCATGGTGCAGAACAACGAGCTGGACACGGCGATCTTCGTCCCGTTTTCCCGGGTTGAAGAGCTGAAAAAAGACAAGAACGTGGTGGTGCACTCCGACCCGTCTACCCGTGAAGATCACCTGTTGATCAACCACGCCCACGGCCTGCTGGCCAAGCCGGAAGTGCGCCAGGCGCTGGACATGGCCATCGATAAACAATCGCTGGTGAAAACCGCCACCTTCGGCCAGGGCACCGTGGCCTATTCCTACATCCCAAAAGGCTCGCTGTACCACTACGCCAACAACCTGCAACGCCCGTATGACCCGACCGAAGCCAAGAAGCTGCTGGCGGCTGCCGGCGCCCAGGACTTGAAGCTCAACTATGTGGTCAACGCCGGCAACGAAGCCGACGAGCAGATTGCGGTGATGATCAAGGATCAACTGGCCAAGGTCGGTGTGACGGCCAACCTGCAAAAGGTCGACCCGACCCAAAGCTGGCAGATGCTGGTGGACGGTGATTACGATATTTCGGTGATGTACTGGACCAACGACATCCTCGACCCGGACCAGAAGACCACCTTCGTGCTGGGCCACGACACCAACCAGAACTACATGACCCGCTACAAGAACGACAAGGTCAAGGACCTGGTGGCCGCGGCGCGGATCGAGGCGGACCCGGTCAAGCGTGAGCAGATGTACGTCGACCTGCAGAAAATGGCGAAACAGGATGTGAACTGGATCGACCTGTACTACAGCCCGTACATCAACATCTCACGCAAGAACGTGAGCAACTTCCTGCAAAACCCGCTGGGGCGCTTCACGCTTGAGGAAGTGGTGAAGAACTAAGTTCTAGAGATCACCGCAATACAAATGTGGGAGCGGGCTTGCTCGCGAAGGCGGTGGATCAGTCGATATCTCTGTTGACTGACACTCCGCCTTCGCGAGCAAGCCCGCTCCCACATTAGGTTGCACTGTGTTCCAGATAGTTATTGCGCGTCAAACGCCTGCCCATTGATGCCGGTACTGTCCGGCCCCATCAGGTACAGGTACACCGGCATGATTTCCTCCGGTGTCGGGTTATCGGTCGGGTTCTCCCCTGGATACGCCTGGGCCCGCATGCTGGTGCGGGTGGCGCCTGGGTTGATGCTGTTGGCGCGCACCGGTGCGACGTTATCCAGCTCGTCCGCCAGGGTTTGCATCAGGCCTTCGGTGGCAAACTTCGACACCCCGTACGCCCCCCAATAGGCACGGCCCTTGCGGCCCACGCTGCTTGAGGTGAACACCACCGACGCATCCTGGGACAGCTTGAGCAGCGGCAACAACGTGCTGGTCAGCATGAACATCGCGTTGACGTTCACATGCATCACCCGCATGAAGTTCTCGCCGGACAACTGCTCGATCGGCGTGCGCGGGCCGATGATCGAGGCGTTGTGCAGCAAACCGTCGAGGTGGCCGAACTCCTTTTCGATCATCGCTGCCAGCTCATCGTATTGATGGGGCAGGGCGGTCTCCAGGTTGAACGGGATCACCACCGGCTGCGGTTGGCCGGCGGCTTCGATTTCGTCGTAGACCTGGGCCAGGTTGGCTTCGGTCTTGCCCAGCAGCAGCACGGTGGCGCCGTGGGCAGCATAGGTTTTGGCCGCCGCTGCGCCAATCCCGCGACCGGCGCCGGTGACCAGGATGACCCGGCCCTTGAGCAGTTCTGGACGTGCGGAGTAATCAAACATAAACAACCTCGACAAAGTTCACAGAAAATCCATGTGATTGATTGCGGCTAAGGCTGGCCAAGGCTTCTGTGGCGAGGGAGCTTGCTCCCGTTGGGTTGCGAAGCAGCCCCAGCTTTCGCGACTGCTGCGCAGTCGAACGGGAGCAAGCTCCCTCGCCACAAAGTTGCAGCAACCTCAGGCAGTCCCGATCAGCAGCTGCACAGCGCGCTGTCCAGCACTTTGCGCAATTCCAGCGGGTGATCCACCACCACATCGGCACCCCAGTTGCGCGGGTTGTCGTCCGGGTGGATATAGCCGTAGGTGACCGCCGCGGTACGAGTGCCGGCGTCGCGGCCCGACTCGATGTCCCGCAGGTCATCCCCCACGAACAGCACGCTGGCCGGGTCCAGGTCGAGCATCTTGCACGCCAGGATCAACGGTTCCGGGTCTGGCTTGCTGTTCTTCACGTGGTCCGGGCAGATCAGCAGCGCGGAGCGCTCGGCCAGGCCCAGCTGCTGCATGATCGGTTCGGCAAAGCGCAGTGGCTTGTTGGTGACCACGCCCCAGATCAGCCTGGATTTCTCGATATCCACCAGCAGCTCCTCCATGCCCTCGAACAGCTTGCTGTGGATCGCGCAGCCCTTGAGGTAACGCTCGAGGAATTCCTGGCGCAGCTCTTCAAAGCCCGGGGACTCGGGGTCCATGGAAAAGGTCACGGCGACCATCGCCCGGGCGCCGCCGGAGATTTCATCGCGGATGTGCTGGTCGTTGATCGGTGCCAGGCCGCGGTCAGCGCGCATGGCCTGGCAGATGGCGATAAAGTCTGGCGCGGTGTCCAGCAGGGTACCGTCCATGTCGAAAAGAACCGCTCGCAACTTCACAGGCTTACTCCTCGCGCAGGGTCTGGATCATGTAGTTGACGTCAACGTCGCTGGCCAGCTTGTAGTGCTTGGTCAGCGGGTTGTAGGTCAAGCCGATGATGTCCTTGACGGTCAGCCCGGCCTGACGGCTCCAGGCGCCCAGCTCGGAAGGGCGGATGAATTTCTTGAAGTCATGGGTGCCGCGGGGCAGCAGCTTCATGATGTATTCGGCACCGATGATCGCGAACAGGTACGCCTTCGGATTGCGGTTGATGGTGGAGAAGAACACCTGGCCACCGGGCTTGACCATGCGGAAGCAGGCGCGGATCACCGAGGACGGGTCCGGCACGTGCTCGAGCATTTCCAGGCAAGTGACCACGTCGAACTGCCCGGGCATCTCTTCGGCCAGCTCTTCGGCGGTGATCTGCCGGTATTCGACGTTCACGCCGGACTCCAGTTGGTGCAACTGGGCCACGGCCAATGGCGCTTCGCCCATGTCGATACCCATCACGGTGGCGCCGCGCTGAGCCATGGATTCACTGAGGATCCCGCCGCCGCAACCCACATCCAGTACCTTCTTGCCGGCCAGGTTGACGCGCTCGTCAATCCAGTTGACCCGCAGCGGGTTGATGTCGTGCAGGGGTTTGAACTCGCTTTCGCGGTCCCACCAGCGATGGGCGAGGGCTTCGAATTTGGCGATTTCAGCGTGGTCGACGTTGCTCATGGGGAATCCTCTAAATCTGATAAAACGTTTTGCCGGCCCTGGCATGCGTTGCCAGGGCGGGTGTTATTCGCTGTGTCCGCTGATGCGCTGGCCCCAGGCGATGGCCGTGGCGCACAACTGTTGTTCATCCAGGCGGGTCAGTTGCCGGTCGTCGAGCAATTGCTTGCCGCCGACCCAAAGGTGTTTCACACAATCGCGTCCGGTGGCATATATAAGCTGTGAGACCGGATCGTAGATCGGTTGTTGCGCCAGGCCCGACAGGTCGAAGGCCACGATGTCAGCGGCCTTGCCGACTTCCAGCGAGCCGATTTGACTTTCCAGGCCCATGGCCCGGGCGCCGTTGAGGGTGGCCATGCGCAGGGCGCGGTGGGCATCCAGGGCGGTGGCCGAGCCGGCGACGGCCTTGGCCAGCAGCGCGGCGGTGCGGGTTTCGCCCAGCAGGTCGAGGTCATTGTTGCTGGCCGCGCCGTCGGTGCCTACTGCCACATTGACGCCGGCTTGCCACAGGCGTTCCACCGGGCAGAAGCCGCTGGCCAGTTTCAGGTTGGATTCCGGGCAATGGATCACGCTGGTGTTGCTTTCTACCAGCAAAGTCAGGTCGTCATCGCTGATTTGGGTCATGTGAACGGCCTGGAAGCGCGGCCCCAGCAAACCCAGGCGGCCAAGCCGTGCCAGCGGGCGTTCACCACGCTGTTCAACGGACTGCTGCACTTCGAAGGCGGTTTCATGCACGTGCATGTGGATCGAGGCGTCCAGTTCCTCGGCGATCACCCGGATTTTTTCCAGGTTTTCATCGCAGACGGTGTACGGCGCGTGCGGGCCGAAGGTGATTTTGATCCGTGGGTGATGCTTGAGGTCGCCGAACAGCTCGACGCCTTGGCGAATCGCCTCGTCGGCGTCAGCAGCGCCGGGAATCGGGAAATCCAGGATCGGGATGGCGATTTGCGCACGCATGCCGCTGTTGTGCACCCGTTCGCTGGCGACTTTCGGGAAGAAGTACATGTCCGAGAAACACGTGATGCCGCCCTTGATCTGCTCGGCGATGGCCAGGTCAGTGCCGTCGCGGACGAAGGCTTCGTCGACCCACTTGGCCTCGGCGGGCCAGATGTGGTTTTCCAGCCAGGTCATCAGCGGCAGGTCGTCGGCCAGGCCGCGAAACAGCGTCATGGCCGCGTGGCCGTGGGCGTTGATCAGGCCGGGGCTGAGCAGCATGCCCGGCAGTTCACGCACTTCGCTCGCTGCGAGCTTCAAGGCCGCGGCGCGTGGGCCGATAAACGCAATGCACCCGTCACGAATGCCCAGGGCGTGCTCCTTGAGCACTACGCCGGCAGGCTCGACAGGTACCAGCCAGGTGGGCAGCAGCAATAAGTCGAGCGGGGCGGCAGTCGGTGTCATCGAGGGCAGTTTCCCAGGCATCTATAAAGAACGGCGAAGTATACCCGAGCGTCCTGGCTGGCGGATCGCTATAATCGGCGGCTTTTGTTCATGAGTGCGGGGTGAGGGATGCGCGATCGACTGTTGGCTGCGGAGAAAGTGAAGGCCATCGACTGGCGTGATGGCGCACTGTACCTGCTCGATCAGCGTATTTTGCCGTCTGCAGAAACCTGGGTCGCCTGCACCAGTGCTGCCGAGGTGGCCGAGGCCATTCGCACGATGGTGGTGCGCGGTGCGCCGGCCATTGGCATCAGTGCGGCGTATGGCCTGGTGCTGGCCGCTCGTGCCCACATCGCCGAGGGCGATGACTGGCAGGCCGCCTGGGAAGAGGACTACGCGCTGCTGGCGGATACCCGCCCGACCGCGTCGAATCTTTTCTGGGCCATGAAGCGCATGCGCGATTGCCTCGATCGCCTCAAGAAACACGCCGACCCGCTGGCGGTACTGGAAGCCGAGGCGGTGGCCATTCACCAAAGTGATCGCGAAGCCAACCTGACCATGGCGCAGCTGGGTGTAGAGCTGATCCGCAAGCATCAGGGCAATGTTCAGGCGATCCTGACCCATGGCAATGCGGGTGCGCTGGCTACCGGCGGCGTCGGTACCGCGCTCGGGGTGATTCGCGGTGCGTTCCTGGAAGGCATGGTGGAACGGGTCTACGCCAACGAAACCCGGCCCTGGCTGCAAGGCTCGCGGCTGACGGCCTGGGAATTGGCCAATGAAGGCATTCCGGTCACCGTGAATGCCGATTCGGCTGGCGCGCATATTCTCAAGACCAAGGGCGTGACCTGGGTGATCGTCGGTGCCGACTGCATTGCGGCCAACGGTGACGTGGTCAGCAAGATCGGCACCTATCAGCTGGCGGTGTGCGCCATGCATCACGGCGTGCGTTTCATGGTGGTGGCGCCCAGCTCCACCATCGACCTGATGGCGGCCAGCGGCGATGACGTGCCGCTTGAAGAGCGCGACGCCCGTGAGCTGCTGGAAGTCGGCGGCACCCGCGTAGCCGCTGATGTAGACGCCTTCAACCCGGTGTTTGACGTGACGCCGGCGGACCTGATTGATGTGATCGTCACTGAAAAAGGCATCGTCGAACGCCCCGACACGGCGAAGTTGGCGCAGCTGATGTGTCGTAAACGCCTGCATTGAGGCAATTTGCCCGCAAAAATCCCCTTGGATCCAGCTCTAAGGCCCTCTCGTCGCCGTCAAGCCTGTCATCCGTCAACTTACTATGCTCCATGCGCATCAGGGGGATAGGTGCGTGGCGGCGATTGTGATAACATCCGGCGGTTTCCAGGGTCACCCCAAGGGGTAACCTTTAATGCGCAGATCCGTGTCATAACTCGTTGATTTGTCGTAAGTCGTTGCCAGGCATCATGCCGGCAGCGGCGAGCTTCGTTCGTCCCATAGGATGTGACGAGGTTTCACCCGAAAAAGGAATCAGGCTTCTCATGGGCGAACTGGCCAAAGAAATCCTCCCGGTCAATATCGAAGACGAGCTGAAACAGTCCTACCTCGACTACGCGATGAGCGTAATTGTCGGTCGGGCACTGCCTGATGCGCGCGATGGCTTGAAGCCCGTGCACAGGCGTGTGCTGTTCGCGATGAGCGAGCTGGGTAACGACTGGAACAAGCCGTACAAGAAATCTGCCCGTGTTGTCGGTGACGTGATCGGTAAGTATCACCCTCACGGCGACACTGCGGTGTACGACACCATCGTTCGGATGGCCCAGCCGTTTTCCCTGCGCTACCTGCTGGTAGACGGCCAGGGCAACTTCGGTTCGGTCGACGGCGACAACGCTGCGGCCATGCGATACACCGAAGTGCGCATGACCAAGCTGGCGCACGAGCTGCTGGCTGACCTGCACAAGGAAACCGTGGACTGGGTGCCGAACTACGACGGCACCGAAATGATCCCGGCGGTCATGCCGACCCGTATTCCCAACCTGTTGGTCAACGGCTCCAGCGGTATCGCCGTGGGCATGGCCACCAACATCCCGCCACACAACCTCGGTGAAGTCATCGACGGTTGCCTGGCCCTCATCGACAACCCCGAGCTGACCGTCGATGAGCTGATGCAGTACATCCCGGGTCCGGACTTCCCGACCGCCGCGATCATCAACGGTCGCGCCGGCATCATCGAAGCCTACCGTACCGGTCGCGGCCGCATTTACATGCGTGCCCGCTCGATCATCGAAGACATCGACAAGGTCGGTGGCCGTCAGCAGATCGTCATCACCGAACTCCCTTACCAGTTGAACAAGGCGCGTCTGATCGAGAAGATCGCCGAGCTGGTTAAAGAGAAGAAGCTGGAAGGCATCACCGAGCTGCGCGACGAGTCTGACAAGGACGGTATGCGCGTGGTGATCGAGCTGCGTCGTGGCGAAGTGCCTGAGGTGATCCTCAACAACCTCTACGCCCAGACCCAGCTGCAAAGCGTATTCGGTATCAACGTGGTAGCGCTGATCGACGGCCGCCCGCGCATCCTGAACCTCAAGGATCTGCTGGAAGCCTTCGTGCGTCACCGCCGCGAAGTGGTAACCCGCCGTACCGTATTCGAACTGCGCAAGGCCCGTGAACGCGGCCACATCCTGGAAGGCCAGGCTGTTGCGCTGTCGAACATCGACCCGGTCATCGCCCTGATCAAGGCTTCGCCGACGCCGTCGGAAGCCAAGGAAGCGCTGATCAAGATGCCGTGGGAATCCAGCGCCGTAGTAGCGATGGTGGAACGTGCCGGTGCCGATTCGTGCCGTCCGGAGACCCTGGACCCACAATACGGCCTGCGCGACGGCAAGTATTTCCTGTCCCCGGAACAGGCCCAGGCCATTCTGGAACTGCGTCTGCACCGTCTGACCGGCCTGGAACACGAGAAACTGCTGGCCGAGTACCAGGAGATCCTCAACCAGATCGGCGAGCTGATCCGCATCCTCAACAGCGCCGTGCGCCTGATGGAAGTGATCCGCGAAGAACTGGAAGTGATCCGCGCCGAATACGGCGATGTGCGCCGCACCGAGATTCTCGACGCCCGTCTCGACCTGACCCTGGGTGACATGATCCCGGAAGAAGATCGCGTCGTGACCATTTCCCACGGTGGCTATGCCAAGACCCAGCCGTTGGCTGCGTACCAGGCCCAGCGTCGTGGCGGTAAAGGCAAATCGGCTACCGGCGTCAAGGATGAGGACTACATCGCTCACCTGCTGGTTGCCAACAGCCACACCACGCTGCTGCTGTTCTCCAGCAAGGGCAAGGTGTACTGGCTGAAAACCTACGAAATCCCGGAAGCGTCCCGCGCTGCCCGTGGTCGTCCGCTGGTCAACCTGCTGCCGCTGGACAGTGATGAATACATCACCACCATGCTGCCGGTAGACGAGTACACCGAAGGTCACTTCATCTTCATGGCCACTGCGAAAGGCACCGTGAAGAAGACCCCGCTGGAATCCTTCAGCCGTCAACGCAGCGTGGGCCTGATCGCCCTCGAACTGGACGAAGGCGACGTATTGATCAGCGCGGCCATCACTGACGGCGAGCGTGAAGTCATGCTGTTCTCCGACGGCGGCAAGGTTACGCGCTTCAAGGAGTCCGACGTTCGTGCCATGGGCCGTACCGCCCGCGGTGTGCGCGGCATGCGCCTGCCGGAAGGGCAGAAGCTGATTTCGATGCTGATCCCGGAAGAAGGCAGCGAGATCCTCACTGCATCGGCCCGCGGCTACGGCAAGCGTACGGCCATCAGCGAGTTCCCCGAGTACAAGCGTGGCGGCCAGGGCGTTATCGCCATGGTCAGCAACGATCGCAACGGCCGCCTGGTCGGCGCGGTCCAGGTGCTGGATGGTGAGGAAATCATGCTGATTTCCGACCAGGGCACCCTGGTACGTACCCGGGTTGATGAAGTGTCGAGCCTGGGGCGTAACACCCAGGGCGTGACCTTGATCAAGCTGGCCAGCGACGAAACGTTGGTAGGCCTGGAGCGTGTCCAGGAGCCATCGGAAGTCGAAGGCGAGGAGCTGGAAGGTGAAGAGGGGATTGCACTCGAGGGGCAAGTGATCGGCGATGCCGATGACGGCGTCGACGAGCCAGCACTCGACGCTGCCGCAGACGAAGAAGAACCGCAGGAATAAGCGGACACACAGGGGGCGGATGAAGATTCGCCCCCTTGTTGTTTGTCCCGTTTGAAATACGACGCCGCGCCGCTCTTGTAGGAGCCGGCTTGCCGGCGATGGCATCAACTCGATTCAAGTGAAGCATCGAGTCGTTTGCATCGCTGGCAAGCCAGCTCCTACAGGGTTCCGCGTTGCGGGATGTTGATTGCAGTCCCACCAGATCAGAGAGATTGGATGTGAGCAAGAGAGCCTATAACTTCTGTGCCGGTCCCGCGGCGCTTCCTGAAGCAGTCCTGCAGCGCGCGCAGGGTGAACTCCTCGACTGGCATGGAAAAGGCCTCTCCGTGATGGAAATGAGCCATCGCAGCGATGAGTTCGTGTCCATTGCCACCAAGGCCGAGCAGGATATGCGCGACTTGCTGGACATCCCGTCCGATTACAAAGTGCTGTTCCTGCAGGGTGGTGCGAGCCAGCAGTTCGCCCAGATCCCGCTGAACCTGCTGCCGGAAGACGGCACTGCGGACTATATCGACACCGGTATCTGGGGGCAGAAGGCCATTGAAGAGGCCTCCCGTTACGGTCACGTCAATGTGGCAGGCACGGCCAAGCCCTACGACTACTTCGCCATCCCCGGTCAGAACGAGTGGAAGCTGTCGAAAGACGCGGCCTATGTTCACTACGTGGCGAACGAAACCATCGGCGGCCTGGAGTTCGATTGGGTGCCGGAAGTGGGTGATGTCCCGCTGGTCTGTGACATGTCCTCGGACATCCTCTCGCGCCCGATCGATGTGTCCAAGTACGGCATGATCTACGCCGGTGCACAGAAGAACATCGGCCCGAGCGGCATCCTGGTCAACATCGTCCGTGAAGACCTGTTGGGTCGTGCGCGTTCGCTGTGCCCGACCATGCTCAACTACAAGGTCGCGGCCGATAACGGCTCGATGTACAACACCCCGCCGGCCTTCGCCTGGTACCTGTCGGGCCTGGTGTTCGAATGGCTGAAAGAGCAGGGCGGTGTGGCTGCCATGGGCAAGCTCAACGAAGAGAAGAAACGTACCCTGTACGACTTCATCGACGCCAGCGGCCTGTACAGCAACCCGATCAACCTGACCGACCGTTCGTGGATGAACGTGCCGTTCCGCCTGGCGGATGACCGCCTGGACAAGCCTTTCCTCGCCGGCGCCGACGAGCGCGGCCTGTTGAACCTCAAGGGCCACCGTTCGGTAGGTGGCATGCGCGCCTCCATCTATAACGCTGTCGATATCCACGCCGTCAAGGCGTTGGTGGCTTACATGGCAGAGTTCGAAAAGGAACACGGCTAATGTCTGAGCAAGAACTCAAGGCCCTGCGCGTACGCATTGACAGTCTGGACGAGAAAGTCCTGGAACTGATCAGTGAGCGCGCGCGGTGCGCCCAGGAAGTTGCACGGGTGAAGATGGCTTCCCTGGCTGAAGGCGAAGTGCCGGTATTCTACCGTCCGGAGCGTGAAGCCCAGGTGCTCAAGCGCGTGATGGAACGCAACAAGGGCCCGTTGGGCAACGAAGAGATGGCGCGGTTGTTCCGTGAAATCATGTCTTCGTGCCTGGCACTGGAGCAGCCGCTGAAAGTGGCTTACCTGGGCCCGGAAGGCACCTTCACTCAAGCCGCGGCCATGAAGCACTTCGGTCACGCGGTGATCAGCAAGCCGATGGCTGCGATCGACGAAGTGTTCCGTGAAGTGGCCGCCGGGGCGGTGAATTTTGGCGTGGTGCCGGTGGAAAACTCCACCGAAGGTGCCGTCAACCACACCCTCGACAGCTTCCTTGAGCACGACATGGTGATCTGCGGCGAAGTCGAGTTGCGTATTCACCACCACTTGCTGGTGGGCGAAAACACCAAGACCGACAGCATCAGCCG
Organism: Pseudomonas sp. Colony2; assembly: GCF_019382755.1. Taxonomy (NCBI): domain Bacteria; kingdom Pseudomonadati; phylum Pseudomonadota; class Gammaproteobacteria; order Pseudomonadales; family Pseudomonadaceae; genus Pseudomonas; species Pseudomonas sp. Colony2. The sequence goes on from NZ_CP080030.1 coordinate 1,957,737, forward strand.
CATCTACTCCCACGCCCAGTCCCTGGCCCAGTGCCGCAAGTGGCTGGACGCGCACTACCCGAATGTGGAGCGCGTGGCGGTGTCCAGCAACGCCGAAGCGGCGAAGCGGGTCAAGGGTGAGTGGAACTCGGCGGCGATTGCCGGCGACATGGCTGCCGGCCTGTATGGGTTGACGCGCCTGGCCGAGAAAATCGAGGATCGCCCGGATAACTCCACGCGCTTCCTGATGATCGGCAGCCAGGAAGTGCCGCCGACCGGCGACGACAAGACATCGATCATCGTCTCCATGAGCAACAAGCCCGGCGCGCTGCATGAGCTGCTGGTGCCGTTCCACGATAACGGGATTGACCTGACGCGAATCGAGACTCGTCCTTCGCGCAGCGGTAAATGGACTTATGTGTTCTTTATCGACTTCGTCGGCCATCACCGCGACCCTCTGGTCAAGGGTGTGCTCGAGAAAATCAGTCAGGAAGCCGTGGCACTCAAGGTGCTGGGCTCCTACCCGAAAGCGGTTTTGTGAGGCTTTAACATGAGTGGCAACTTCCTCGCCCTGGCGCAGCCGGGCGTGCAACAACTGTCGCCTTACGTTCCGGGCAAGCCTGTGGACGAGTTGGCGCGCGAGTTGAACCTGGATCCGTCGAAGATCGTAAAGCTGGCCAGTAACGAAAACCCGATGGGCCCAAGCCCCAAGGTACTGGCCGCGATTCGTGAGGCGCTGGCCGAACTGACCCGTTATCCTGATGGTAACGGCTTTGAACTCAAGTCCCTGCTGGCGAAAAACTGCCGCGTTGATATCAACCAGGTGACCCTGGGTAACGGCTCCAACGATATTCTGGAGCTGGTCGGCCGCGCCTATCTGGCGCCGGGCTTGAACGCGGTGTTCAGCGAGCATGCATTTGCGGTCTATCCGATCGTCACTCAGGCCGTTGGCGCCGAGGCGCGTGTGATTCCTGCGAGAGACTGGGGTCATGACCTGCCAGCCATGCTGGCGGCCATCGATGACAATACTCGTGTTGTGTTTATCGCCAACCCGAACAACCCGACCGGCACCTGGTTCAGCGCCGAGGTGCTGGATAACTTCCTGCAGGACGTGCCGGAGCATGTACTGGTGGTGCTGGACGAGGCGTACATCGAGTACGCCGAAGGCAGCGACTTGCCGGACGGCCTGGACTTCCTCGCGGCTTATCCGAACCTGCTGGTCTCGCGCACGTTCTCCAAGGCTTATGGCCTGGCGTCGCTGCGGGTCGGTTACGGCTTGTCCACTGCGGTGGTAGCCGATGTGTTGAACCGTGTGCGCCAGCCATTCAACGTCAACAGCCTCGCACTGGCGGCGGCTTGCGCTGCGGTGCAGGACGCCGAGTACCTGGAAGAAGGCCGTCGCCTCAACGAAAGCGGCATGCTGCAGTTGCAGGAAGGTTTCCGTGAGCTGGGCCTGGGCTGGATTCCGTCCAAGGGCAACTTCATCTGCGTCGACCTCGGCCAAGTGGCGGCTCCTGTGTTCCAGGGCTTGCTGCGCGAGGGTGTGATCGTGCGTCCGGTGGCCAATTACGGCATGCCGAACCACCTGCGCATCACCATCGGTCTGCCTGCTGAAAACAGCCGCTTCCTCGAAGCGCTGGCCAAGGTTCTGGCTCGTGGTTGATGTCACTGCATTGCAACCTGCTGTACCTATGATCGGTCGCCTGGTGGTGGTCGGTCTGGGATTGATCGGTGGCTCCTTTGCGAAGGGCCTGCGGGAAAGCGGCCTGTGTGGCGAAGTGGTCGGTGTGGACCTGGACCCGCAATCGCGCAAGTTGGCGGTGGAGTTGGGTGTGGTGGACCGTTGCGAGGCTGATCTCGCTGTAGCCTGCCAGGGCGCGGATGTCATTCAGCTGGCGGTGCCGATCCTGGCCATGGAGAAGTTGCTGGCGCTGTTGGCCGGCATGGATCTGGGCCAGGCAATCCTGACCGATGTCGGCAGTGCCAAGGGCAATGTGGTGCGTGCGGCGCGGCTGGCCTTTGGTGGCATGCCTGCGCGGTTTGTGCCTGGGCATCCGATTGCCGGGTCCGAGCAGAGCGGGGTGGAGGCGTCCAATGCGCAGCTGTTCCGTCGCCATAAAGTGATTCTGACACCGCTGGATGAAACCGATCCTGCGGCACTGGCCGTGGTGGATCGGCTCTGGCGCGAGCTGGGGGCGGATGTCGAGCATATGCAGGTCGAGCGCCACGATGAAGTGCTGGCAGCGACCAGCCATCTGCCGCATTTGCTCGCATTTGGCCTGGTGGATTCGCTGGCCAAGCGCAACGAGAACCTCGAGATTTTCCGCTACGCCGCCGGTGGTTTCCGCGACTTTACCCGGATCGCCGGTAGTGATCCGGTGATGTGGCACGACATCTTCCTTGCCAACCGCGATGCGGTGTTGCGCACCCTGGACACGTTCCGCAGCGACCTCGACGCCTTGCGCGACGCGGTCGATGCTGGCGACGGGCACCAGTTGTTGGGCGTGTTCACCCGTGCGCGGGTGGCACGGGAGCATTTCAGCAAGATTCTGGCGCGTCGGGCTTATATGGATGCTGCAGTAAACGCGGATGACCTGGTGTTTCTCGCCAGTCCCGGTGGCCGCTTGAGCGGGCAGATCCGCGTGCCTGGGGATAAGTCGATCTCCCATCGCTCGATCATGCTCGGTTCTCTGGCGGACGGTGTCACTGAAGTCGAAGGTTTTCTGGAGGGTGAGGACGCCCTGGCGACCTTGCAGGCGTTCCGCGACATGGGCGTGGTGATTGAAGGCCCGCACCATGGGCGCGTCACCATCCACGGGGTTGGCCTGCATGGCTTGAAGCCGGCGCCAGGTCCGATCTATCTGGGTAACTCCGGCACCTCCATGCGGTTGTTGTCCGGTTTGCTGGCGGCCCAGCGCTTCGACAGTGTGTTGACGGGGGACGCCTCGCTGTCCAAGCGCCCGATGAATCGCGTGGCCAAGCCATTGCGCGCAATGGGCGCGGTGATCGAGACCGGGCCGGAAGGGCGCCCGCCGCTGACCATTCGTGGCGGCCAGGCACTCAAGGGGCTGACCTACGCATTGCCGATGGCCAGCGCTCAGGTCAAGTCCTGCCTGTTGTTAGCCGGGTTGTATGCCGAGGGTAAAACCTCGATTACCGAACCGGCGCCGACCCGCGACCATACCGAGCGGATGTTGCGCGGTTTTGGGTATCCGGTGGACGTGGCGGGCGCTACGGCTGCGGTCGAGTCGGGCCATGCGTTGACCGCGACCCATATTGAGGTGCCTGGGGATATTTCCTCCTCGGCGTTCTTTCTGGTGGCGGCTTCAATCGCCGAAGGCTCCGAGCTGTTGCTTGAACATGTGGGTATCAATCCGACCCGTACCGGCGTGATCGATATCCTGCGACTGATGGGCGCGGACATCACCCTGGAAAACCAACGGGAAGTGGGTGGTGAGCCGGTCGCTGATTTGCGTGTTCGTGCGGCGCCGTTGAAGGGGATCGAGATTCCTGAAGCCCTGGTCCCGCTGGCTATCGATGAGTTCCCGGTGTTGTTCGTGGCTGCGGCGTGCGCCGAAGGCCGGACGGTATTGCGTGGGGCAGAGGAGCTGCGGGTCAAGGAGTCCGACCGGATCCAGGTCATGGCCGACGGTCTGCTTGCGCTGGGCGTGAAGTGTGAACCGACACCTGATGGGATTATTATCGATGGTGGCGTGATCGGCGGTGGTGAAGTCCACGCCCATGGCGATCACCGGATTGCCATGGCCTTCAGCGTGGCTTCCCTGCGAGCGGCTGCGCCGATTCGTATCCATGACTGTGCCAACGTGGCTACGTCTTTTCCGAATTTTCTTACACTGTGTGCCCAAGTCGGCATCCGTGTTGCCCAAGAGGCTCAATTGTGAATATCAAAGCACCGGTGATTACCATCGACGGGCCAAGTGGCTCGGGCAAGGGCACGATCGCCGGCATCCTGGCCAAGCGCCTGGGCTGGTGCCTGCTGGATTCCGGGGCGCTATACCGATTGCTGGCCTTTGCCGCCCGCAACCATGGCGTCGACCTGACCAACGAAGAATCGCTGAAGCTGCTGGCTGCGCATCTTGACGTGCAGTTCGTCGGGGCGACCGAAGGTCATCCCCAGCGCATCATCCTGGAAGGGGACGATGTGACCGACGACCTGCGCAACGAGCAGGTCGGCTCCTGGGCTTCCCAGGTCGCCGCATTGCCGGCGGTGCGCGATGCTTTGCTGCAGCGCCAGCGGGCTTTCCAGGAACCGCCGGGTCTGGTGGCCGATGGCCGCGACATGGGCACGGTGGTCTTCCCCGAGGCGCCGCTGAAGATTTTCCTCACGGCCAGCGCCGAGGAGCGGGCCCGTCGCCGTTACTTGCAGTTGAAGGGCAAAGTCGATGGTGTTAGTCTGTCGAGTCTGCTAGATGAGATCCGTGCACGCGATGAGCGTGATACCCAGCGTGCGGTAGCCCCGCTCAAGCCGGCGGCTGACGCCATACAGCTGGATTCCACGGAGTTGTCCATCGAGCAGGTGCTGGAACGCATCTTGAGTGAGATCGCCATTCGCGATATCGCCGGGTGACCAAGAAGGCCGCAGGGGACCAGTCATAGTCCTGTGGTGCTTCTTTTAATTGAAACTGACCCACACCGTCTGGGGTGTGGAGATGGGCGTATTCTTCGCCCTTATCAACAGGAATTAAAATGAGCGAAAGCTTTGCGGAACTCTTTGAAGAAAGCCTAAAAACCCTGAACCTTCAGGCAGGCTCCATCATCACCGGTGTTATCGTTGATATCGATTACCAAGCTCGCTGGGTAACCGTTCACGCTGGTCTGAAGTCTGAAGCTCTGATCCCGCTGGAACAGTTCTACAACGATGCTGGTGACCTGACTATCAATGTCGGTGACGAAGTTCACGTTGCTCTGGACTCGGTTGAAGACGGTTTCGGTGAAACCAAGCTGTCCCGTGAAAAAGCCAAGCGCGCTGAATGCTGGATTGTTCTCGAAGCAGCCTTCGCAGCTGAAGAAGTGGTCAAGGGCGTTATCAACGGTAAGGTTAAAGGCGGCTTCACTGTCGACGTTAACGGCATCCGTGCGTTCCTGCCAGGTTCTTTGGTCGACGTTCGTCCTGTGCGCGACACCACGCACCTGGAAGGCAAGGAACTCGAATTCAAGGTCATCAAGCTCGACCAGAAGCGCAACAACGTTGTCGTTTCCCGTCGCAGCGTCCTGGAAGCAGAGAACTCCGCCGAGCGTGAAGCTCTGCTGGAATCCCTGCAGGAAGGCCAACAAGTCAAAGGTATCGTCAAGAACCTCACCGATTACGGCGCATTCGTCGATCTGGGTGGCGTCGATGGCCTGCTGCACATTACCGACATGGCTTGGAAGCGTATCAAGCATCCATCGGAAATCGTCAACGTTGGCGACGAGATCGATGTCAAGGTTCTGAAGTACGATCGTGAGCGCAACCGTGTTTCCCTGGGCTTGAAGCAGCTGGGCGAAGATCCATGGGTCGCTATCAAGGCTCGTTACCCAGAAAGCACTCGCGTAACCGCGCGTGTTACCAACCTGACCGACTACGGCTGCTTCGCAGAGCTGGAAGAAGGCGTGGAAGGCCTGGTACACGTTTCCGAAATGGACTGGACCAACAAGAACATCCACCCTTCGAAAGTCGTACAAGTCGGCGACGAAGTGGAAGTTATGGTTCTGGACATCGACGAAGAGCGTCGTCGTATCTCCCTCGGCATCAAGCAGTGCAAATCTAACCCATGGGAAGATTTCTCTGGCCAGTTCAACAAGGGCGATAAAATCTCCGGCACCATCAAGTCGATCACCGATTTCGGTATCTTCATTGGTCTGGACGGCGGCATCGACGGTCTGGTTCACCTGTCCGACATCTCCTGGAACGAAGTTGGCGAAGAAGCTGTTCGTCGTTTCAAGAAGGGCGACGAGCTGGACACCGTTATCCTGTCGGTTGACCCAGAGCGCGAGCGCATCTCCCTGGGTATCAAGCAACTGGAAAGCGATCCGTTCTCCGAGTACGTTCAAGAGAACGACAAAGGCGCAATCGTTAAAGGCATCGTGAAGGAAGTTGACGCTAAAGGCGCCATCATCACTCTGGCCGACGATATCGAAGCGACTCTGAAAGCCTCCGAAATCAGCCGTGACCGCGTTGAAGACGCGCGCAACGTTCTGAAAGAAGGCGAAGAAGTAGAAGCCAAGATCATCAGCGTTGACCGCAAGAGCCGCGTAATCCAGCTCTCCATCAAGTCGAAAGACGATGCTGAAGAGAAAGAAGCCATCCAGAGCCTGCGCGACAAGCCAGCTACCTCTGAGCCTTCTGCTGGTCCTACCACTCTGGGCGACCTGCTGCGTGCACAAATGGAAAAGCAGAACTAAGTTCTGTCAGACCATAGAAAAAGGGCGACTTCGGTCGCCCTTTTTTGTGCCTGGGATTTGGTGTTGTGCACAACGTCGCCTTGGCGTTCTGTGGCTGGAGCGCCGTCGTCGCGCTGGCAGCGCGTTCGCGCTTATAGGCTCTATCTGGCAGCGATCGCGCTGGAGTGCCTCCAGTGAGACTGAGCGAGAGCTGGCTGTCGGGGTGCGCAATGCCAACTCTCTTCGAGTTGCACCCCAAGTCTTTGAATATAAGTCAATACATGGGCTGTTCAAATTCCTCCGGTCATGCTAAAACCTTCGAAGCGCTTTTCCTAGCTGCTTGAAAAAGAAGGGAAAAATATGACGAAGTCGGAGTTGATCGAACGAATTGTCACCCATCAAGGGCTGCTCTCATCCAAGGATGTGGAGCTGGCCATCAAGACCATGCTTGAGCAGATGTCCCAATGTCTGGCTACCGGCGATCGGATTGAAATTCGTGGGTTTGGTAGCTTCTCGCTGCACTATCGTGCGCCTCGTGTGGGGCGCAACCCAAAAACCGGGCAGTCCGTCAGCCTTGACGGCAAGTTCGTGCCTCATTTCAAGCCGGGCAAGGAATTGCGCGATCGGGTGAACGAAGACGAAGAAGAAAGCGTCTGAGGGTTTTTGGGTAGGAGAAGTTTATGCGTGGGGTCAAGCGCGTTGTGTCGGTGCTGATTACTTTGCTCGTCATGGTTGGGGTGCTGGCGTTTGTGCTGGAGAATCAACAGAGCGTCGCTTTGTCATTCCTGGGGTGGACCGCTCCCCAGGCACCGATTTCCATCTTCATGACATTGGCTTTGCTTGTAGGAATGATCGTTGGCCCATTGGTGGGTTTGGCGTTTAGGTTGAATCGCTCTCCTCGGTCGAAGAGGCTGGCGCCCTGATCGATAGCTCGGTGCGCATGGGGTATCGCACAAGTTTTTGTAGCATTTTTCAAGAAGTTTGGCTTTTTCGGAACAGTCCTACAGATTGTCAAGACTTGTAATATGGCAATTAGATGGCAAAATGCTTGCTGTTCTCGAGAATAGGCAATTTTTGTGGCTCATCCCAGCAGCGACGCCGGGGGCGAGCCAGATGTTTATAATTCTAAAAAACCATGAATTGTCTGCATAACGAGCCCGCAGTTTCTCTTTGAAGGCAGGTTTTTGTTGTGAGTAGTAGTTTTAATGCCCCTCCGGTACCACCATCCGATGAAATTGATCTTGTCGCGCTTTTTCAGGCGGTATGGCAGCAAAAGGTCCTCATAGTCATAGTCACCGCGCTTGTTGGCGCGATGGCTGCCGCTTATGCCTTTTTTGCGACTCCTGAATATCAAGTCAGTAGCGTTTTGCGTCCTGCGGCGATCAACGAATTGGATGCGTTGAATCGATCTGAAATTTACGGTCTTCCTCCTGGAGAGGCGCTGATCAGGGTCGGAGCGTCTCTTGAGTCGTATGACACCCGCCTGAGTTTTTTTCGGACTCATCAAAATCTATTTAAGGCATTTGAGCGTCCAGGAAGAACTCTCGAGCAGAGTTTTGAGGAGTTCAATCGTAACTCGATCAATCTGGTTCTGCCTGATCCTAAAAAAGCCGACTCCCTGAGTGCCTATATCAAACTTGAGATGAACTATCCCAAGGGAATTGATGGTGTCTCGATTTTGAACGGGTTTATTCAGTTCGCGATTGATGCCGAGCGTCAGCAGATCGGCGCTGATTTGAACGTAATCGTGAAAAACCGACTGAACGAGATTGAAGGTAAGCTGAAAGCTGCTCGCTCAAGCTATGAGATCGATAAAGAGGCAAAAATTGCCACTCTGACTGAAGCTGATGTGCTTCGGCGTGCCCAGTTGCAGGATGAGCTCAAAGCGCTCAGGGCCCAATTGAAAATCATCCGTGGTGATCGGCTTGTACTGCTGAACGAGGCAATTGGCATCGCCAAGTCGCTGGGTATTAAAAAGCCAGCTACTCCCTCGTCGCTCGGCGATGAAAACCGCGCTGGGACGCCAGGCATGATGCGTACCGAAATCAATAACCAGCAGATCCCCCTATATTTTATGGGCGTAGATGCACTGGAGGCAGAGCGAAATGCCCTGCAACGGCGCACGTCTGATGACTTTACTGAAGGTCGTATCGCGCAAATTGCCAAAGAGCTTCAACTGCTGCGGGCCAATCGTCAGATTGAGGTCTTGAATCGTCGTGAGAATGAAGACCTGTTTCTAATCAATGTGGAGCCCCTGCGTGCAGAGGAGGCTCGGCTACGTAAACTGAATATCGATATGAGTCGGTTGAAACTGGTGACTATTGACAAGCAGGCGCTCGAGCCGCTGAGTCCAATTAAGCCGAAGAAAGCTCTCGTGCTCGCAATGGGGCTGGTTCTGGGTGGGATTCTTGGCGTTCTGATTGCTCTGGCTCGAACACTGCTGGCAAGCAGGAAAAGAATGGCGACACGTCAAGTGCCCGTTCTCGGCTCTGAACTGCTTGGAGAGGGAAAAGCTCAGGCTCAGACGCGAGTGTATTAACTGCGTCCAGTAGGGTTGTGTCGCTCGATTGTGTGCAAACAACCCGATCCCCAATTCTTCTCTCGGTATAGGGACTGCTCCTATAGCGAACCAAATCACCTTCGGGTGTTCAAAAAATGACTCTCCGGCATGCCATGAGCCTTCAGGCTCTTGGCGTTGCATGTCTGACGTCGGGATCCGGATGCCGCGAGTTCTGATTTATATTGGTATCGCGTAGTATGATTATCTAGCTGTCATGGAACTCTTCTAATTGAGAATCATCGAGGCATGATGGCATTGCGCTATGCTTCGCGGTCTTCTGATTATCCGATTCCGAGTGTAACTGAGGGCGATATTCTTCATGGTGTTCAGCGGGTTGTGGTGTTTAAACTATCCGGCGCTGATGGGCCAGGAGCGATACGTACCCTATTCGACAGGGGAGGCTGCGGCAGTGCCAGAAACAGACCTGAATTGTTCGCTGATGGAATATGCTGCTGACGAATAATATAGGTGGTGGAATGCCTCAAAAAGCATCACTGAGGGATTAGTTGGATGTGCGAGCCATGACTGTACCAGGAGAGAGTACTGAATCGGCGTCGCGCTTGAAGCACTTCATACTGAAATTAATTCAGTAAATATTATGGATTCTCTGATTATTTAGGCTTTGATTATGCAAAAACTGGAAGATATTAAGCTCGCCATTATCGGCCTTGGATATGTGGGCCTGCCCCTCGCAGTGGAGTTTGGTAAGCATCGGACGGTGGTCGGGTTTGACATTAACCAGCCGCGTATCCAAGCCTTGAAAGAAGGACATGATTCAACTCTTGAAGTCAGTGACGAGGAGCTGAAGCAGGCGGGCTATTTGAGTTATAGCTGTGAGCTGAATGAGCTGGCTGCCTGCAACACTTTTGTCGTTACCGTTCCGACCCCTATCGACGAATACAACCAGCCAGACCTGACGCCTCTGATCAAGGCTTCTGAAAGCATCGGGAAGGTGTTGAAGAAGGGCGATCTGGTTATTTACGAGTCAACTGTATACCCAGGCGCTACAGAAGAAGACTGCGTCCCGGTTCTTGAGCGGGTCTCTGGTCTCAAGTTCAACGTCGATTTCTTTGCTGGCTACAGTCCTGAGCGGATCAACCCGGGCGACAAAGAGCACCGGGTTACTACGATCAAAAAAGTCACTTCCGGCTCCACGCCTGAAATCGCTGACCTGGTCGACGCACTTTACAATCAGATCATTGTCGCGGGCACTCACAAGGCTAGCAGCATCAAGGTTGCCGAGGCTGCCAAGGTTATCGAGAACACTCAGCGCGACTTGAATATTGCGCTTATCAACGAGCTGGCGATTATTTTCAACAAGATGGGCATTGATACGGAAGCGGTGCTTGAGGCCGCGGGTACGAAGTGGAACTTCCTTCCGTTCCGTCCAGGGTTGGTCGGCGGGCATTGCATCGGTGTTGACCCCTACTACCTTACCCATAAAGCCCAGTCAATCGGCTACCATCCGGAAATCATCCTGGCCGGCCGTCGTTTGAATGATGGCATGGGCGCTTACGTTGTTTCACAGTTGGTAAAAGCGATGTTGAAAGAGCGCATCCATGTAGATGGTGCTCGCGTATTGATCATGGGTCTGACTTTCAAGGAAAACTGCCCGGACCTGCGTAATACTCGTATCGTCGATATCGTGAGTGAACTGGCAGAATACAACATTGCTGTGGATGTTTATGATCCATGGGTGAGTGTTGCCGAAGCGGAGCATGAGTATGGGATCACTCCTGTTTCCGAGCCGGGAGTAAATGCATACGACGGTATCGTTCTGGCGGTCGCTCACAATGAGTTCCGTGCCCTGGGTGCAGAAAATATCCGCCGGTTCGGTAAGGCGGAGCACGTTCTTTATGATCTTAAATATCTTCTGAGTCGTGAAGAATCGGACATTCGCCTGTAAGCCCCAGGTTTCTGAAGTCGTTAACCTAAATCAAATTACGAGCTAATATCGATGACCCGCTACGAAACTCTGATAGAAACACTTCCAGCTTCGCCGAAAACCTGGTTAGTCACCGGAGTTGCGGGTTTTATTGGCTCTAATTTGTTGGAAACACTGCTTGGTTTGAATCAGACGGTTGTCGGGTTGGATAATTTCGCTACCGGTCACCAAAGAAACCTCGACGAAGTAAAAAATACAGTTCTCCCTGAGCAGTGGGCACGTTTTCGATTTGTCGAAGGTGACATTCGAGAGCTCAAGGATTGTCATCAGGCCTGCGAAGGTGTGGATTATGTACTGCATCAGGCCGCTTTGGGGTCTGTTCCTCGTTCCCTTAACGACCCGATCACAACAAACGGTACCAACATTGATGGCTTCCTCAACATGTTGGTCGCGGCACGGGATGCCAAGGTAAAGAGTTTTACTTACGCGGCAAGCAGTTCGACTTATGGCGATCATCCCGGTCTGCCAAAAGTTGAAGATGTGATCGGTAAGCCGCTGTCCCCCTACGCGGTCACCAAGTACGTCAATGAACTGTATGCCGACGTTTTCGCCAGATGCTATGGTTTTGAAACAATCGGTTTGCGTTACTTCAATGTTTTTGGCAAGCGGCAGGATCCTGATGGTGCTTACGCGGCTGTTATCCCAAAATGGGCGGCTGCGATGATAAAAAACGAGGAAGTTTTCATCAATGGTGATGGTGAAACCAGTCGGGATTTCTGCTTCATCGAGAATACAGTTCAAGCCAATATTTTAGCCGCGACTGCAAGCGATTCTTCCGCGCGCAATCAGGTTTATAATGTGGCGGTCAGTGGGCGCACTGATCTCAATATGTTGTTTTCGGCGTTGCGCGAATCCCTGGCGGAAAACGGCATCACTTATGATAAAGAGCCTGTGTATCGAGACTTTCGCGCGGGTGATGTGCGCCATTCACAAGCAGATATTGGCAAGATACAAACGCTTTTGGGATATGCACCCAAGTTTAATATTGGGCAAGGCATCGCAAAGGCCATGCCTTGGTATGCGGAATTCTTGAAGTAAGAATAGCGCGAGATATGGGTTCTCTCTATCTCGCTATATGACTTACTAATAAGTACTCAGCTACGAGGCGCGGTTGAGTGATTAAGATTAGCGCAAGGAAGTTTTATGAGCGATAAGCCTGTTTATGTAACTCAGCCCTACCTTCCGCCACTAGAAGAGTTTGTTCCCTATCTTGAAAAAATATGGGAGAGCAAGACACTGACCAATGGCGGCCCAATGCACCAGCAGCTTGAAAAGGAGCTCTGTGAGTACCTGGGGGTGGAGCACATTGCGCTTTTTAATAACGGTACAATCGCGTTATTGACTGCGCTGCAGGCGCTCAGAGTTACAGGCGAAGTCATTACGACACCTTACTCATTCGTTGCGACTGCCCACTCTTTGTTGTGGAATGGGCTGCAGCCTGTTTTCGTGGATATCGATCCTGTTACTTTTAATTTGGATCCGAAAAAAGTCGAGGCGGCAATTACGTCGAAAACCACAGCTATCATGCCAGTGCATTGCTATGGTTATTCCTGCGATACCGACGCTATTCAGAATATCGCTGATAATTACAATCTGAAAATTATCTATGATGCCGCTCATGCGTTCGGCGTTAACGATGCAGGGGGAAGTATTCTTCGCCATGGCGACTTGAGCATTTTGAGCTTCCATGCCACTAAGGTATTCAATACCTTTGAGGGCGGCGCCATCGTCTGCCCCGACGCGAAGACAAAAAAACGCATAGAACAATTGAAGAACTTTGGCTTTGTAGATGAAGTCACCGTGGTCGCACCAGGGATAAATGGGAAATTAAGCGAGATTAACGCGGCGTTTGGGTTGCTTCAGCTGAAGCATATCGACAGTGCGATGAGTCTGCGTAAAGAAATTGGTCAACGCTACAGTTCCGGATTAAAAAGTGTTGAAGGTATCAGCCTGAGCCACATCAGTGCAGGCCTTGAGTCGAATTATTCGTACTACCCCATTCTGGTTGAAGATGATTACCCGCTCTCGCGAGACGAGCTTTACGAAGTGTTAAAGGAGCAAAACGTATTCGGTAGACGGTACTTTTTTCCTTTAATCAGCGAGTTTTCCATGTATAGAAGCATGCCTTCAGCGGACAGTCGGAACCTGCCTGTGGCTCATGATATTTCATCGAAAGTTCTTTGCCTTCCTATCTATCCGGCGCTGGAGATGTCTGCCGTTGATAAGGTTGTCGAAATAATTCGTAATGTGAGAAAAGCGTCGTAATGAAGCTCGCAATAATGCAGCCTTACTTTTTTCCGTATGTCGGATATTTTAAGCTGATAGGGTCCGTGGATAAGTTCGTTTTCTATGATGATGTCGATTTCATTAAAAATGGATGGATAAATAGAAATCGGATATTTGTATCCGGCAAAGTCGGTTATATGACTATTCCGCTCCTTGGGGCGAGCTCTAATCAAAAAATTTGTGACGTGCAAACCCAGAAAAAATCACTCTGGGTCCGTAAGCTGACCGAGGCGGTCAAACAGAACTATTCGAAAGCACCAAACTTCAAAGCGTGTTTCGAGTTGTTCAACGCCGTTCTCGAGCAAGAACAAGACTCAATTTCTGATTATGCAAAATCCAGTGTTTTGTTAACGGTCGAGGCATTGGGTATCGATGCTGAGATGGTAATGAGCTCGAAGGTTTACGCAAACGAGCAATTGAAAAGCGAAGACCGAATTCTGGATATTTGCAATAAAGAGCAGGCCGACGAGTACTGGAATTTACCAGGTGGTGCGCTTCTCTATGAGAAAGAGAGTTTTGCTTCGCGAGGCATTGACCTGAAGTTTGTCAAGCCGGCGCTAGTTGAGTATCCACAGGCGGGACGAGATTTCGAGCCCGGCCTCTCTATTTTGGATGTGATGATGTTTAACTCTTTTGATGAAGCTCGCCAGCTTGTCACTAATAAATAAACGATGGGTTATTTATGCTGCCCCCAGAGCTGAAAGATTTAATACACATTGAGCAGCGTCTTCAAAAAGGAGAGTTTATTCGCGGTATCTCTGCAGAAGACTACATTCTGAAAATTGAAGACCAGGCAGAGATTCTCATCCATCACTCTGGTGGGTCGTATGACGGGTTTGTGGCATTTTACTGCAATAATGATGTATCCAGGGAGGGATACATAGCGTTGCTTTTGATCGCTGCAAGTGGCCGAGGCAAAGGGCTTGGGGGCGAGCTCCTGAGCAGCGCACTCATGGTGATGAAGAGTCGCGGTTTCACTGCATGCAGCCTGGAGGTGCGCGCAGGGAACAGTTCAGCGATAAAGCTTTACACGCGGTATGGATTCAAGATAGTAGCAGACGGCGACACGAACATAAAAATGCAGGTTCGGCTATAAATATTCGGGATATAAACAATTGTCGCTTCAGAAGAACATAGCCGCTAACTACGTAAGCCAAATATATGTGACGTTGATTGGCATCGTGATGCTGCCTGTCTATATAAAATACATGGGCGCGGAAGCCTATGGCCTGGTTGGATTTTTCTCCATGCTGCAGGCCTGGTTCAGCTTGCTTGATCTTGGCTTGACACCTACGATCGGCAGGGAAACTGCACGTTTCAAGGCCGGTGCGGTATCGGCATTGGACTTTCGGCGGTTGTTCCGGGCGCTCCATGTTTTATTTCTGGGCATTGGCATTCTCGGCTTTATTACGTTGTATCTGTTTGCCCCGCTTGTTGTAAAACATTGGCTGAAACTTGATGCGTTGAGTGTCGAACAGGCGAGTTTTGCTATACAGATAATGGCCGCATGTATCGCAATCCGCTGGATATGTGGCTTGTATCGAGGCGTCATCACCGGTGGCGAACATCTGGTTTGGTTGAGTGGCTATACGTCAATCATTGCGACACTCAGATTTATATTTGTTTTGCCCGTGATGTGGTTTTATGGATATACGCCGATTGTATTCTTCTTTTATCAATTAATTATTGCGGTTGTGGAAATTCTTGGGTTGTACATTAAGTCGTATGGCGTACTCCCAAAGGTAGTCAGCGCGTCGATGGGGTGGTCGCTCAAACCCATTAGAAGTGTCTTGGCTTTTTCCCTCACGGTGGCGTTTACTGCCTCAATTTGGGTAATGGTCACGCAGACAGATAAGTTGATACTTTCGAGCATATTGCCGCTAAGCCAGTACGGATACTTCACTCTGGCGGTGCTGATTGCTGGCGGGGTAATGGTTATAACCGGACCGATCAGCAGCGCGATTATGCCGCGAATGGCCCGCTTACATGCCGAAAACAAGGAAGCTGATGTGATTACGATTTATCGTAACTCTACTCAACTTGTTTCCATTATTGCCGGTGCTGCATCGATTACCCTTGCAATTTGTGCGCGTCCTTTGCTGTGGGCATGGACAGGTGACGCGACCGTTGTCGAAAACGTTGCCCCGACAATGGTGTTGTATGCGATTGGAAACGGGTGCTTGGCGGTTTCAGCATTCCCTTACTATCTTCAGTATGCTCGCGGAAACCTGAGGCTTCATTTTCTGGGTAACCTGATTTTGTTATGCGTCATGGTCCCCGCTATCTATTTTTCGTCGACCTATTACGGAAGCATCGGTGCTGGCTACAGTTGGATGATGGTCAACCTGACATTCTTGATCTTTTGGGTTTGGTTCGTTCATTCGAGGCTTGAGCCTGGGCTCCACAAGAAGTGGCTGACTCATGATATAGGTTTGATTGTTTTACCCGCAGCCGCAGCCGGACTGCTTGTTAATTGGGTAGATGTGCGAAGTGAAAGCAGGATTTTAAGCGTGCTCATAGTGTTTGTTTCAGGTGGGTTAATTATGTTGACCGCGGTGGCTTTTTCAAGCGCTGCCCGGGCAATGGTAGCTAACAAGATTGTTGGGCGGAGAGGCGTGTGAGTATTGTTTCCGAGGGAGAAAATATAAAGGTTTCAGTATGTGTGCTGACTTATAATCAGGTTGGTTATATCAGCGAGTGCTTGTTGAGCTTGATTAATCAGGTCACGGATTTCAAGTTTGAGGTGATCGTCGGTGATGACTGTTCGACAGATGGCACCAGCGACGTAGTACGTAGTTTGGCGGAGCAATACCCCGATATTGTCAAGCCGCTTATACATGAAAAGAATGTTGGTATCACGGCAAATTACCTTGAAGTGCACGCTTTGGCATGCGGCAAGTACATTGCTCATCTAGATGGTGATGATTACGCTCTTCCAGGGAAACTACAGGCTCAAAGTGACTTTCTGGACGAGCACCCGAACTATAATATCGTCTGGCACAGGATGCTCGTCGAGAATCCTGGCACCAAGGTTGTTGTAGAAGACCTCATTGACTTATCTCGCGTGAGTAACTCGTTCACCAGAAAGGACATTTTTCAATATATAACGATTGGAATGAACAGTTCTAAAATGTATCGGGCCACGGCAAGGGACATTGAACTGCCAGATTTTCCTTTGCTGGATTACTTTGCAAACGTCGAGCAGGTTGGACAAGGCTATGCAGGGTTCGTCAGCGCCAAGCCTTTGGGTGTTTATCGTACAGGTATCGGTATTGCCTCCTCGGGAAACAAGACAAAAGTTTTGCTGGTTAAGTCGTTTGATTACTTTTTGGAAAAGTACAAAGGTAGTGCCGCAGATATATCGGTGTCTATCAGCTTCTTGTTTATTGCCGCACTGAAAAACAGGCGTTTTGAAGACTGTAAACTGTTTTTCCCAATATTCGTTCGCGCTTTTAGACTGACGACTATACCAAAAGTATGGCGTGCCAGTAAGATGCTTTCAATGCTCAGAATCCCCGATGCGGTCAAGAGTAAATGAGGTTTTTATGTCGTTAACCTATTTGATCCAGGACCTACGCTCAATCGCAGGTAGTGAGCGGGCGTCCAGAGTGCTCAAGAGCGTAGTGTTTGATCACACCGCTCATTTGACCATCATGTTGCGACTGGGCCAAAGCCTGTTAAAAATTCCCGTTATCGGGCGTGTATTGAGCTTTCTGGTTGAGTATTTTATTCGCATTGTCTTTGGTAGCGATATCTCTTGCAGGGCACAAATTGGCCCAGGTCTCTGCATCATGCACGGTCATGACATAGTGATAGGTGCCGATGTAGTAATGGGGTCGAACTGCAAGATTTTTAATGGTGTGACTTTTGGGAACCAGGACCTATCGAAAACCAGCAAGGGCAATCAACCGACACTGGCAAATAATGTGGTTATTTGTACGGGTGCAAAAGTCCTCGGGCCGATTTTTCTGGGTGACAATGTGGTTGTGGGTGCGAACAGCGTTGTTGTTAAAAGCTTTCCACAGGATACGGTTGTTGTAGGTGTTCCTGGCAAGGCGCTCGTGAGAACGTAACTTCAACTTCGGTGGCAGGGTGAGCAAGGTGCGGTCGTTTTTTTTGGTGTTGGTTGTTTTTTTCTACGTGTTCAATTTTACGCTCAGCTTTCTGGGCGTGCCCTCTGTCGCGCTTCTCATTCCTGGGGCTTTGCTTCTGATTCTTGCTGATCCGTTGCTCCGCGGTTTTGTTGGTTATGCATTTGTCACCTGCCGCTTTGCCATCGTGGCGCTGTTGCTCGCGGGTTCCTTGGGCGTGATGCTGAGTGTTCTCTGGGGTAACGCTGAGACAATATTTCTGGAGATTTTCATAAAGTTTATTGTCGTTCTGCTGTTGGCGCTGGTTATAACTTATTATGCGGTTGGCCGGCGTGCGAATTCAGATGATGCACTCTATGGCTTTCATCGATGCTTCGAGTTGATCTATTGGGCGACTGTTCTTCAGGCGTTTTTCATTATGCTGTCGTTCGTGGAGCCCTCTTTTAGGGATTTGTTATCCGCGTCGTTGGCTAACCGTGGAAATATTGAAGTTGATAGTGTTCTGCGCTTTCGCGGTATTCACGATAGCGGCGGTTTTAACCTCAGCGCTATTCTTGCGCTGGCCGCTGTATACGGTGTTTACTCAGTATATTCCCGGGCCAATAATGCGACCATTTGGCGATTTCTAAGCATCTCCGTGATTGCTCTTTCAATTACACTGGTTGCACGTACCGGTGTGGTCGTGTTCCTTCTTGGCGTGGGGCTTCTCGCGATTCGATGGCCTCTGAAGTCCCTCATCGTAGGGGTGGCTTTTAGCGCCTTTGCTGCGCTGGCAATTTTGTTATTCCAGTATTTTTTTCCGGAAAGGTTCGAATTTTTTTCAACCTACGTTTTTGATTATGCGTTCGAGATTTTCATCAACTATTCGAAAGGTCAGGGCCTCACCTCTGCCTCTACGGATGATCTGAAAAGTATGCTTTTCGTCCCGGATCTGTTGAATATTATTGCAGGTAGTGGCTCGTTTGATGATCAAAGTGGTGGCGTCGCGCGGTCTGACTCCGGTTATCTGAAAACGCTGCTCGCCAGTGGCGTCGTGGGATTTGTGCTGGTTTACGCGTCTTATGGTTGGATGTTCTTGAAAATCTGGACAGGGATGCGGCGATTTGCCGATGCGGGCTATTTTGTTTTGGTACTGTTGTGCCTGATTTTAGTTTTGGAAGTAAAGGCTCCTGTGTTTTATCAGAATGACGTGTCTCGCTTGTTTATATTGATATTTTCAAGCGCGCTATTGCACCGGTTTTATAATCGCTATGCGAGCGTGAACCCGAGTGCTCATCTGGCTTGACTCAGGCGGGCGAGAACGGCCCGACCAGTAAATTAATTGCGAGCTTTCCTGATGTGTGGTTTTTCCGGATATTTTACGAACAAGAAGTTTTCTACCGATGAGTCTTCGCTGCTTGAGGCAATGGGCCGCTCAATCATCAACCGTGGCCCGGATGGCGGCGGTTATTGGTTTGATTCAGCCGCTGGTATAGGCCTGTCCCACAGGAGGCTGGCGATTGTCGACCTGACTGCTGCCGGCCACCAGCCAATGCATTCATCGAGTGGGCGCTTCGTAATTGCGTTCAATGGCGAGATCTACAACCATGGCGAACTGCGTGCTCTTCTTGAGGAGAGTGGGCTTTCGCCTACCTGGAACGGGCACTCAGACACAGAAACGCTGCTTGAGTGCTTTGAGCACTGGGGAATCGAAAAGACCCTGCAGGCAACGGTTGGGATGTTCGCCATCGCGCTGTGGGATACGCGGCAAAATGAACTGGTATTGGCTCGGGATCGTCTTGGGGAGAAGCCGCTTTATTGGGGGTGGCAGAATGACGTGCTGTTGTTCGGTTCTGAACTCAAGGCGCTCAAGATCCATCCCGCGTTTTGCGCTGATATCGACCGTGACGCCTTGGCCCTTTATCTGCGCCACAACTACATTCCCGCGCCCTACAGCATCTATCAAGGGATAGAGAAGCTGAAGCCGGGGCATTATGTAAGGATCGCGATAGACCAGCGCCGATCGGATGTAAAAGCGCTTCCTTTTTGGTCTTTCAATCGGGCGGTTGAGGCGGGGCTTGCGTCTCCGCTGCAATCTGATGCCAACGCCGTAGTTGATACGCTTGAAGCACAGCTTAGCGAAAGCATCGGCATGCAAATGCTCGCGGACGTGCCCCTGGGCGCGTTTCTAAGTGGTGGCGTGGACAGCAGTCTTGTGGTTGGCCTGATGCAGAAACAAAGCCCGCGACCGGTCAAGACGTTCACCATTGGCTTCAGTGAGGCAGGGTTCAATGAGGCTGAACATGCTCTGGCCGTATCCCGCCATTTAGGTACTGAACATACTGAGATCTATGTTCAATCCAAAGACGCGTTGGACGTTATCCCGGATCTACCGAACATCTACTGCGAACCCTTTGCCGATAGTTCACAGATCCCGACCTTCCTGGTCAGTCGCCTTGCGCGACAACAAGTCACCGTCACGTTAAGCGGTGATGCGGGAGATGAGCTGTTTGGCGGCTATAACCCTTACCAATTTGCCCCACGTATCTGGGGGAAGATCAGCCAGGTGCCGTTACCCCTGCGACGTTTTGCATCCGCAACGCTCAAGGCATTGCCGATAAAAGGCAAGGTCGAGAAGTTGGTGGATATTCTTGATACTCCGAGTCGGGAGGACTTTTATCGGCAACTTGTCAGTCACTGGAAAACACCTTCCAGTGTCGTTATCGGCGCGAAAGAGCCGATTACGGTGCTTGACACCTCTTCAGCGTGGCCCGCTACGCAGCGGTATGAAGAGTGGATGATGGCGATGGATGCACAGACCTATATGGCTGACGACATCCTGGTAAAGGTCGACCGTGCGGCGATGGCCAGCAGCCTGGAAACTCGCGTGCCAATGCTCGATCACCGGGTTGTTGAATTGGCCTGGCGCATACCGTTGGATATGAAGATTCGAGGTGGTGTTGGCAAGTGGGTATTGAGGGAAGTGCTTTATCGTCATGTTCCTCGCGAGTTAATCGAGCGACCGAAAAAGGGCTTTTCCATACCTATCGCGACGTGGTTGCGCGGGCCCCTGCGCGATTGGTCGGAAAGCTTGCTGGATGAAGGCCGGTTGCGCCGGGAGGGTTTCTTCCATCCTGCACCGATCCGCCGTGCCTGGGAACAACACCTCAGTGGTCGGGCTGATCATTCAAGCAAGTTATGGGGTGTCCTGATGTTCCAGGCGTGGTTGGAGGAGCAAGGCCGTTGAAAGTTACCCATATTATTGTCGGTCTGCATATCGGCGGCGCGGAGTTGATGCTGCTTCGGCTCTGTGAGTCATTCAACTCAAGCGGCGATGATGAACACCGTGTTATCTCATTGACGGATTTGGGTGAAGTGGGCGCTCGGCTGCGTGCCTGCGGGGTGACTGTTGACACGTTGGGTATGCGGGGGGCCTGGGATGTCATGCCAACGTTTGCAAAGTTGGTTCGCCATCTTCGGCTGAACAAGCCTGATATCGTTCAGACCTGGATGTATCACTCTGACTTGTTGGGTGGCTTGGCAGCGCGTTGGGTGGGGATCAGGGGCGTGATCTGGGGGGTCAGGACCACTGACGTCAGCCGAGGTGGCGCAAAGGCCACAATTATTGTTCGCAAACTGTGTGCCTGGCTGTCGGCGACTGTCCCCAGCGTTATCGTGTGCGCTGCCCAGGCGTCACGAAAGACGCATATGACTGCGGGTTATTCCCCGAGCAGAATGGCTGTCATTCCCAACGGGTTTGATCTTGAGCGTCTGGTTGCATCGCCGCAAGAGCGTGAGGCCATAAGGTCGGCGCAAGGAATAAGCGCAGATGACTTCGTTGTAGGAAGCTTGGGGCGTTTTAACGAAGTCAAGGATCACGCCAGTTTTGTCGAGGCTGCCGGGCTCGTCGCTCCCAGGTTCCCGCACGTCAAGTTCCTGATGGTGGGACGTGATGTCGATGAGGCGAATAGCGTATTGATGGCGCAGATTGCATCAACCGGATTCGCTGATCGATTTGTGTTGCTGGGTGAACGAAAAGATGTGCCCGCCTGCTTTAAGGCGATGGACATGTTTTGCCTGCATTCATTTACCGAAGGTTTTCCTAATGTGCTGGGCGAGGCGATGAGCCTGGCGTTGCCTTGTGTGACGACCGATGCAGGAGACGCGGCATTCCTGCTGGGTGAAAATGGGTTTGTCGTACCCGTACAGGATCCACTCGCGTTGGCTGAAGCGCTGGCGAAGATGATTGCAGCGTCTCCTGCCGAGCGATCAATGATGGGGCAGGGTGCCTATACACGTATCGTCGAAAATTTCACGATGAAATGTACCGAGCATAAATTCAAAGAAATCTATGACCGGCTTTACTTAAATCAGGACGTTCATTGATGTGTGGTTTCAGCGGAATTTTCCAGGCCCGTAATAGTGATCTGGCATCGATCATTACCCGGATGAACGATGCCCTCGTGCACCGTGGCCCCGATGATCGTGGTGTATGGGTTGACGAAAATGCAGGCCTCGCGCTCGGGCATCGACGGTTGGCAATTGTCGATCTGTCGGAGGCCGGTCATCAGCCGATGCATTCCAGTTGTGGGCGATTTTTAATCGTCTTCAACGGTGAGATCTATAACCATACCGAACTCAGGCAGAAGCTGGACAATGAAGGATTGTCGCCACCCGCATGGCGAGGCCATTCTGATACCGAAGTCCTGCTCGCAGGTCTTGCAGGCTGGGGTGTCGAAAAGACCTTGCAGGCATCGGTTGGTATGTTTGCCTTCGCGCTGTGGGACAGGCAAGAGCAGGTATTGACGCTTGCACGCGATCGGATGGGCGAGAAGCCTTTGTATTACGGTTGGCAGGAAGACACGCTGCTGCTGGGGTCTGAGCTCAAGGCTATCAAGGCTTTCCCGCAGTTCACTGGCGAAGTGGATCGCAACGCGTTGACGCTATTGCTTCGGCACAACTGCATTCCTGCGCCTTACAGCATTTATAAAGGCATCGCCAAGCTCGAGCCCGGCCACTACGTAACGCTTGCGCTGAAGAATCTGCCCGCTGCAAAGGCCGCAGTCCCACAGGCTTACTGGCGTCTCAACGACGCAGTAGCAAAAGGCATTGCCGACCCCTTCAAGGGCACTCCCGCCCAAGCGACGGATTTGCTGGAGACGCAACTGAGCTCAAGCATTGGTCAGCAAATGCTCGCAGATGTGCCTTTGGGTGCATTCCTGAGCGGCGGCGTGGATAGCAGCACTATCGTGGCCTTGATGCAGGCCCAGAGCGCCCAGCCAATCCGCACATTCACCATCGGCTTCGACGAAGGCGGCTATGACGAGGCTGTTCATGCCAAGGCGGTTTCCAAGCATCTTGGCACGCAACACACCGAGTTGTACGTGCGCCCGGACGATGCCCTGGCTGTTATCCCGCGTCTACCGTCGATGTATTGTGAGCCGTTCAGCGACAGCTCGCAGATTCCCACATTCCTTGTCAGCCAATTGGCCAGCCAACAGCTCAAGGTTGTGTTGAGTGGTGACGGCGGCGACGAGCTCTTCGGCGGTTATAACCGCTACCTCAGCGCCAAGAAAGTCTGGTCAAAAATGCAGCAACTGCCGCCGTTTGCCCGACAGGCGAGCGCCGGGCTTTTACGCTCACTTTCACCGTCCACCTGGGACAGCCTGTTCCGTCTCTCCAAACCTTTGCTGCCCAAGCGGCTTCATCTCAGCACGCCTGGGGAAAAGGCTCATAAATTGGCTAGCGTCCTGGCGCTTGCGGATGGGCATGAGTTCTACCTGCAGCTCAACAGTCATTGGACTGACCCTGCCAGTGTCGTGATCGGTGGCAAGGAACCCGAAACCATTTTCACTGACCCTTCGCGCTGGCCCCAGACCGATAGTTTCGAACACTGGATGATGGCGATGGACGCCCAGACCTATATGTCGGATGACATCATGGTGAAACTGGATCGCGCTGCGATGGCCGCAAGCATTGAGGGTCGGGTCCCTATGCTTGACCACAGGGTTGTCGAACTGGCCTGGCGCATGCCTCTGGACCTGAAGATTCGTAACGGCCAGGGCAAATGGCTGTTGCGAGAAGTGCTTTATCGTCATGTTCCCAAGGAGTTGATCGAAAGGCCCAAGCAAGGTTTTGGTATCCCGCTTGGGGCGTGGCTACGCGGTCCTTTACGGGAGTGGGCAGAGTCTTTGTTGGATGAAGCGCGCTTGCGCCAGGAGGGATACTTCCACCCTGAACGCATCAGGCACATGTGGCAGGAACATCTTGAGGGCCGGGGAAACTGGCAGCCTCACTTGTGGACCATCCTCATGTTCCAGGCATGGTTGGAAGAGCAGGCATGAGTAAAGTACTTTTGTTTATCGTCAACGACCCGGGGTTTTTTCTTTCGCACCGGCTGGCAGTTGCCAAGGGCGCGCAGGCAGAGGGCTATAGGGTTCATGTGGCGTGCATGCCTGGTCCGGCCGTTGCGGCTATTGCCGCTGAAGATTTCGAGTTTCACCCGTTGCCGCTTTCACGTAGCGGCCGTAACCCCTTGGCCGAACTGGGACTGATGTTCGCGATCTGGCGGCTGCTCTGGCAATTGAAGCCGGACGTCTTGCACCTGGTGACCATCAAGCCGGTTTTGTATGGTGGCGTTGCCGCTCGGCTGGCACCGGTCAAAGGTGTGGTTACCGCTATTTCCGGACTGGGCTTTGTATTTCTCTCCAAGGGACTCAAGGCCACTATCACGCGAAAGGTTGTCAGCACCTTTTATCGGTTGGCATTGGGCAAGCGTAATCTGCGCTCGATTTTTCAGAACCCCGATGATCGTGACCTGCTCTTGAGCATGGGTGGACTTACCCAATCCAAGGTCGTGATGATTCGTGGTTCAGGCGTCGACCTGTCTCGTTACACCGCGTTGCCAGAGCCGGAAGGGACCCCAGTGGTGTGCCTGGCGGCTCGACTGCTGCTGGACAAGGGCGTTGTCGAGTTCGTTGAGGCGGCAAAAATATTGACCGCGCGCGGTGTTAACGCGCGCTTTCAGTTAATTGGTGATATTGATCCCGGTAACCCGGCGACAGTTACCACCTCACAGTTGCAGCAGTGGCGAGAGGAAGGGGTGATCGAGCTGCTCGGTTACCGCGATGACATCGCGAATGTGTTCGCTGCGGCGAATATCGTGACCCTTCCTTCCTATCGTGAAGGTTTGCCCAAGGTGCTGGTCGAAGCCGCAGCGTGCGGCCGCGCAGTGGTCACCACCGATGTGCCAGGTTGCCGGGATGCGATTGATGCCGATGTAACAGGGTTTCTGGTACCTGTTCGTGATGCACAGGCCCTGGCTAATCAATTGCAGGTGTTGATTGAGGCTCCTGCCTTGCGTGCCCGGATGGGGGCGGCTGGCCGTGAACTGGCTTTACGCGCATTTGCGATCGAGAAGATCGTGCAGCAGCATTTGGATGTGTACAGAGAGTTGGAGCGCGCGCTTTGAATCAGCACAAAACTATCTTCGTCACTGGAGCCAGTGGCTTTGTGGGGGGGGCACTGGTCAACCGGTTGGCATCTGCAGGGGACTGTCGGGTGTTGGCGCTGGTACGTCGCGAGGGTGTGACACTGCCTGCGTCTGCTGTACCTGTGCGGGTCGGTGCCGATTATCTTGCGGGTGAGTCGCTTGTTCTTGAAGGGGTTGATGTTCTGGTTCACTGCGCCGCGCGCGTTCATGTGATGTCAGATGCCTCCAGTGATCCGTTAACCGAGTATCGCAAGGTCAACGTCGAAGGCACGTTGAAGCTGGCGGAGCAGGCAGCTCAGGCGGGCGTCAGGCGTTTCATCTTTATCAGCTCGATCAAGGTCAACGGTGAGGGAACCCAAATGGGCGCCCCTTACACGGCAGATGACGTGCCGGCGCCGTGCGACCCCTATGGTGTTTCCAAAATGGAGGCCGAGCAGCAACTCTTGTCGCTGGCGCAAAGAAGCGGGATGGAAGTTGTTATTATTCGTCCCGTCCTGGTGTACGGCCCTGGGGTCAAGGCAAACTTTCGCAGCATGATGAATTGGCTCGACAAAGGAGCTGTACTGCCGTTGGGCGCTATTCGTAACCAGCGCAGCCTGGTTGCGCTGGACAACCTCGTTGACTTGATTGTGACGTGCCTGGATCACCCGGCGGCGGCCAATCAGACGTTTCTGGCCAGCGATGGTGATGACATGTCGACCACTGATTTGTTGAGACGCATGGGGATTGCCTTGGGTAAACCGGCCCGGTTGATCCCCGTACCGGCAGCCCTACTGCAATTGGGCGCGACCGTGCTAGGCCGCAAGGCTATTGGCCAGCGCCTGTGTGGTTCGTTGCAGGTTGATATTGGCAAGACTCGCCAAATGCTGGGCTGGAATCCTCCATTGACGGTGGCCAGCGCATTACGCAAGACGGCTGAAAGTTTTCAGGGAAGCTTGAAGTAAATAGTGGTGCCCTATGAGGGACCTTAATTGGAGCTGTAGATGAATCGTTTACTGTGGCTGGCGCCTGCTGTTGCAGCCCTTGCTCTTCTTCTGACCTGGTGCCTGCGCCGTTATGCGCTGGCCCGAAGTCTGATTGATGTTCCCAATGCGCGCAGTTCTCATACTGTTCCGACGCCTCGTGGAGGCGGAGTGGCGATAGTCTTGAGCTTCTTGATTGCGTTGCCAGTATTGTTTATCGGTGATGAGATAACACGCTCGGTTACATGGGCGTTGCTGGGGGCTGGTGCGGCTGTGGCGGTGCTTGGGTTTCTCGACGACCATGGCCATATCGCCGCGCGCTGGCGTTTGCTGGGGCACTTCAGTGCCGCGGCCTGGGCTCTTTTCTGGTTGGGCGGCTTGCCCGCAATAACGCTGCCCTGGGTGGTCCTCGACCTGAGCTGGGCGGGGCACATCCTTGCCGCGTTTTATCTGGTGTGGATGCTCAATCTGTACAACTTCATGGATGGTATCGATGGCTTGGCCAGCGTCGAAGCGCTCTGTGCATGCCTTGGCGCCTGTCTGATTTATTGGTTGGTTGGTTATCAGGCGCTTATCTGGGCACCACTGTTATTAAGCATGGCGGTGCTGGGGTTTCTCTATTGGAACTTTCCACCGGCACGAATCTTCATGGGGGATGCCGGTAGCGGTTTTCTCGGTATCGTCCTGGGCGTGCTATCCCTGCAGGCCGCCTGGCAGAACGCCGACTTGCTGTGGGTATGGTTGATCCTGCTCGGTGTCTTTATCGTCGATGCGACGTTTACTCTGGTCCGCCGCCTGATGAGGGGCGACAAGGTTTACGAAGCCCATCGCAGTCATGGCTATCAGTTTGCATCGCGTAAAGTTGGAGGCCACTTGCCAGTAACGCTTGGGGTGCTTGCGATCAACGTGATCTGGCTGCTGCCGATCGCACTTTGCGTTGCATTACTGGGTCTAAACGGCGTGCTGGGCGTTGTAATAGCGTACATCCCGCTGGTGATGCTGGCAGTCAAGTACAAGGCGGGTGAGCTGGAAAGGGCCGCGTGATTGTGTTTTTAGAGTCATTTCAGCGGTGATTGACTGGCCTAAAGTGTTTAAATTCGCAGAGCAGCAGCCGTATCAGGAGCAACAGAGGTGTTTAAAGGGTTTATGAGCATAATTCGATCATATTTGTTGGGTCTCCCTCGCCGACAGAAGCGCATCCTGCAGGTTATTGCGGACATTCTTCTTGTTTGGCTCGCCCTGTGGATGGCGTTTGTCGTTCGATTGGGGGTGGACGATATGATCAACCCTGCGTCTGCGCATCGCTGGCTGTTTCTGAGTGCTCCGGTCGTCGCTATTCCGCTGTTCATCCGTTTTGGCATGTACCGTGCTGTCATGCGCTATTTTGGCAATGACGCGCTTATCGCGATTATCAAGGCCGTCAGCCTTTCATCGTTGATTCTGGGCGTGGTGGTCTATTGGTACAGCGATCATCAAAACGTGGTACCTCGTTCCATCATTTTCAACTATTGGTGGTTAAGCCTCATCATGGTTGGCGGCCTACGCCTTGCCATGCGTCAATATTTCCTTGGCGACTGGTTTGCCGCCGCCCAGCACGTACCGTTCACCAATCGCGAAGATGGCTTGCCGCGCGTCGCCATCTACGGCGCGGGCGCTGCAGGCAATCAGTTGGTCGCTGCCCTGCGTATGGGCCGGGTCATGCGGCCTGTAGCCTTCATTGATGATGATGACAGTATTTCTGACCGGGTAATTTCCGGACTTCAGGTGTACAAGCCACGGCACATTCAGCGCATGATCGATGCCACCGGAGCCCAGGAAATCCTGCTGGCGATACCGTCTTCCAACCGTGCCCGGCGTCGTGAAATCCTGGGCTACCTTGAAGGGTTTCCTCTGCATGTGCGCAGTGTTCCAGGATTTATGGACCTGGCCAGTGGCCGGGTCAAGGTCGACGATATTCAGGAAGTGGATATCGCGGACTTGCTGGGACGTGACGCGGTGCCTGCCCAGGGCGAACTGCTGGAGCATTGCATCAAGGGGCGCAGCGTTCTGGTAACGGGGGCCGGTGGTTCCATTGGTTCAGAGCTGTGTCGTCAGATCCTTGCTTTGCGACCGACCATACTGCTGTTGTTTGAACACAGCGAATTCAACCTCTACAGCATTTTGTCGGAGCTTGAACAACGGATTACCCGAGAGTCGCTGCCAGTAAGGCTGCTGCCCATCCTCGGCTCAGTGCGCAATCAGAGCAAATTGCTGGGTGTCATGAAAACCTGGGGCGTCGACACGGTTTATCACGCCGCCGCTTATAAGCATGTGCCCATGGTTGAGCACAATATTGCGGAAGGCGTGCTGAATAACGTTATTGGTACGCTTAACACGGCCCAAGCGGCATTGCAGTCGGGGGTAGCCAACTTCGTGTTGATCTCTACCGATAAGGCTGTACGGCCCACCAATGTGATGGGAAGCACCAAGCGTCTCGCCGAGTTGACCCTCCAGGCGCTCAGTCGTGAGTTGGCACCTGTGCTGTTCGGTGACAAATCGAATATCTCGCGGGTCAATAAAACCCGCTTCACGATGGTTCGCTTTGGCAATGTATTAGGCTCCTCCGGCTCGGTGATTCCGCTTTTTCACAAGCAGATCAAATCCGGTGGACCTCTCACGGTTACCCACCCGAAAATCACCCGGTACTTCATGACGATTCCCGAGGCCGCCCAATTGGTGATTCAGGCGGGCTCCATGGGCCTTGGCGGTGACGTGTTCGTGCTGGACATGGGTGAGCCGGTGAAGATTGTCGAGTTGGCCGAGAAGATGATTCACCTGTCTGGTCTGAGTGTCAGGTCGGATAAAAATCCTCATGGCGATATTGCAATCGAATTCTCTGGCCTGCGCCCGGGTGAGAAGCTTTACGAAGAGTTGCTGATTGGTGACAACGTAGTCGCCACGCAGCACCCGATGATCATGAGTGCCAATGAAGATTACCTGTCGTGGGATGTGTTGAAGGACAAGCTGGCAGAGTTGCTGACAGCAGTAGAACAGGACGATTACACGCGTGTTCGCCAGCTTTTGCGCGAAACCGTCAGTGGCTACACGCCTGATGGCGAGATCGTCGACTGGATCTACCAACAGCGTCGTCTCGAGCCCTGACTCATACCCTGTAACTCACCTGTTTTTGACACCCTCCAAACATCACCTAAGTTTGAAAAGCAGCTTCGGAAAAGCTGCTTTTCTCTTACAGATGTCATGGAGCGTCACCTATGAATAAAACATGTTTCTCGTCCCTCATTTTCGCCTTCCTCTCCAGCATTTCACTGGCTACCACCGCAGCGCCGTCTACCAAGCCTGAAACGCCCACGCCGATAGCTGTGCAAATGACCAAGGCCGAGCAATCCAGCAAGGTCAGCCTCAACTCCGCCGACGCTGAAACCTTGCGCCGCGATCTGTTCGGAATCGGAGCAGCCAAAGCCAAGGCGATCATTGCCTATCGAGAAAGCAACGGGCCATTTACCGCAGTCGATGAGTTGTTGGAGGTGAAAGGGATCGGTAAAGCGCTGTTGGAGAAAAACCGCGATCGGCTGGAGCTCAATTAAGGAATAACGAAGTAAGCCAGGAGGCCGGTCATTGACCGGCCTCTTCAATTTTGTGCGATCTGTTTTTTCAGATTGCCACGTACTACCTCCAGGATCTGCGCTGCCAGCTCGGCGCTCTCCACGCTGCGCGCCAGCACCAGTGCTCCCACCAGAGTCGACATCATCAGCAGGCCTTGCTCATTGGCATCCGGCCGCCCCAGTGCGGCTTGCACCTGCTTCAACCGTGCGCCAAGTACTGCATCAGTGGTCGGGCTTTGCTGACCCCGCAGTCCTAGCTCAGGGCACATGGTTGTCAACGGGCACCCTTCATGCGGTGAGGTCTGGTGCCACTGCGAAAGATAGTTGTCGATGAACGCTTCAAGGGGGCGTTCCTGGCTGAACAGCTGTTCGCAGTGTTCATCCAGTTGAGCGGCCGCAGCTTGCAGGGCCTTTTCCACCAGCTCATCTTTGGATTTGAAATGCGCATAGAATCCGCCATGCGTCAGACTCAAGGCTTTCATCAGCGGTTGCAGGCCGGTAGCCCCGATACCATCGCGGCGAAAACGTACGGAAGCCTCCTTGATGATGCGCCGATGGGTTTGAGCTTTGTGATTTGCCGAGTAGCGCATAGAACAGCCTCCGAAACATTGCGCCATATTAGCCAAGCTCATGCAGGCAAAGGGGCATCTCGTTACAAAATTGCTGACTGGCTGATCGAATGTCTTGGAGTCGCGCGCCGATATCGTCGGCAGTTATCTGCACCCTGGCATGTCGTTGATCGAAAAGTTCGACGCGCTGATTCGTACCGTGCATGCCTGGAAGGTCCAGGCTGGCCTGTTCGGTGTGGGATTTAGTGATCGCCACAGGCGTTGCTC
Organism: Pseudomonas sp. Colony2; assembly: GCF_019382755.1. Taxonomy (NCBI): domain Bacteria; kingdom Pseudomonadati; phylum Pseudomonadota; class Gammaproteobacteria; order Pseudomonadales; family Pseudomonadaceae; genus Pseudomonas; species Pseudomonas sp. Colony2. The sequence goes on from NZ_CP080030.1 coordinate 1,987,850, forward strand.
GAATGCTGGAGCCAGCTTGAGCGTGCTGTCTATAGGGGAGAATACTGCTGCATATCGCCAAGGCGGGTTGGAAATAAAAAAGCCCTTCAGTGAAGGGCTTTCCTTGATCAGATCACGCTGAAAACTGCGCCACTCGCCAGTTTGTAGAGGTCTCCCGCCACCAAACCTGCGGCTTTTGCAGCCGTATTATCGTTGAATGTACGCAATGTCATGTTGACTTGGCCAGGCATCGCTACCGGCGTAGCGAACTCGACACGAGCGCCTGATTCGTTACCCAACAGTTGCAGCTTTTTCTGAGACGGCAGCCATTGGATGAAGAAGGAACCGGAACGATTACCGGATGCCGAGTGGAATGCCACTACAGAGCCCGTCGTATCGGCACTGATAAGCGCCATGATTGCAGTGCTGGCCTCTACCACTGCGGTGCAGTCGGACAAGCTCGAATAGTCGGTCCGCAACTTGCGCCCGCGTGCCCAGACCTTGACTTGACTGATGGTATTGGTCGGCTCGACACCGAACGTCGCATTGGTCGCGCGGAACGAACCGCCCAGTACGGTATTCCCGACAGCGACGTTACCGCCTACCGAGGAAGTTTCCGAGTCAAAAAGCTTGTTCAGTTGAGCACTGTTGTCGTTGCAGTCCACCAGAACGTTGTTACTGATCACGACACCTTCGAGCGGCGGAAACAGTCCCCAGAACAGTGCCTTGAAGCTCGTGGCAATGTTATCGCTGAAAATGATCCACTTATCCGGCATTGCTTCGCCGGAGGAAGGGCCAAAGCCCCCCAGCACGCTCTCATTGCCGTTCCTGAATTCGTTACCGGTGACAATCAGGCGCCCGGCGCCCCATGAAAACGTTACTGCACCCTCGGAGTGACCATTTGCCTGGTTACCCGCCAGGCACACGCTCTCAACATAGTTGTTGATGAACCAGGAGGCACTTCCAACTGCGTCTGTATCGTCGTGGCGGCTTGTATGAAAGGCCGAGCCCGAGAGGTTGCGAAACTCGCAACTTTCTACCCGCAGGCCATGACCGACGATGCATTCGCCTGTGGTGTTGGCAAACCGTACGCCACGGATCCCCGAAGAGCGGCCGTTGATATAGATCTCCATGGCGAAGCGCCAGGAGTTGTTGAGTTGATTGGCGCTGTTGCCATCGACGGAGCCGTTGATGATCTGCACGTTGTAGTTGATGCCCGGGCGCAGCTTGCCGCCTTCTTCGGTAGACGGACGGCCGAGGAAGCATTGGAAGCTTTTACCAACCCACGATCCAGCAGGGATGGTTTGGGTCGTGTTACCGAAGGGACCAAAGCCGGCAGCCAGGGTCACTGTATTCGTATTCGGGTCGATTGCAGTGATACGCATGGGGCTTCGGCTGGTGTCTTGATCCCCTGAGCCAACAAACGCTGTCACGGTATCGTTGACGTACCAACTGTCGGGCACGGCATCCAGCACGATTGTATTGCTGCTTACGCTGGTGTCTGTGGCTAGTCTGGCGGTGGTGACCGATGCATCTGCGCGCATGAGAGTCGCGCCGTTCAGATCGATAACCAGATTGTTGATGTAGTCAATTTCAGCCGTGCGGTCGTAAATATAGGTACGGCCGGTTTCGAAATACAAACGCGAACCCTGGCCGTCCGGCACGTTGGCGCTGATCCATGCGAGTGCAGCGCGGATAGTGCTCGAATCAGTACCGGTGTCATCGTCCTGGCGGAAGTCCTCCACAGCAACGTCGAAGCCTGAGTCGCTCGAATAGATGAGATTGGTTGCGGTTGCAGCTCGGTCGTTCATGTCAGTCATCGTGTCCCTCGATAGAAAAAAAACCGCGGAGTGCGGATTGTTTTGGGCAGCTATCCCCAAGCATTTGGTATGCCAATGGATTTCTGCATGCTCCATGCAGGTCATTCGCCGCAGAAAGTGCTTGGTTTCAAGCACGAGGAAACGATAACAATGTACTGTATGAATAACCAGTGCTTTTTTTGAGAAATTAAACTCTTTGTTGATTGTTTTGCTTCGCGCGCGGTTTTTCCAGACGTGATTGCCAGTCATGAAACGGGGTTTTCCAGTGCGCGCGGAGGTGCCGCGACGCCGTCTATTCAGCTTGAAAAGACGGGCGGCGTGAAGGGAGGGGGAAAGCGAAACAGAGGGTTTTTAAGCAGGCTGAGCGAATATTTACACGAAAGTGATCAGCGATCCTGCGCATCCTTGGCGTCCGCCTGGGCATTGCGTTCTGCCACGCGCTTACGTTGTTCATCAGTCAATTCAACCTTGTTGGCGCTGTCTCGCAGCATCAACAAACCACCGACGATCGAACCGATCGCGACCACTAAAATCAACCAGGCATACCACGGCATAGGGCTCTCCTTGAGGCAGCAAACCGTGGGGAAATTTCCCACGGTAATGACTGCTTTGAGTAACGGGCTTTCTTAGTAGTTCATTGTAGGCCCGTTCTGCCCCGGTAGCCTTACAGCCCGGTCAACATAGCGTCCGCCGGTGCATCGGCGCGGTCTTGCGCGGTCAGTTGGAAGTACACAAAACCCACCACCATGAAGCCCAGGAAGATCAGCCCGATCAGCGCGTTGAACCACGCCATCGCCACCAGGCAGACCACGGCCAGTACCAGCGCAATCCCCGGCACGATTGGATAGCCCGGGGCGCGGAAGGTCCGCTCCAGCAGCGGTTCGGTCTTGCGCAGTTTGAACAGGCTGAGCATGCTCATGATGTACATGACGATGGCACCGAACACCGCCATGGTGATCATCGCGGCGGTCAGGGTCATGCCGCCCAGGTTGATCAGCCCGTCGCTGTAGATGGCGGCGATGCCGACGATGCCGCCGGCGATGATTGCCCGGTGCGGGGTCTGGAAGCGCGACAGTTTGGCGAGGAAGGAGGGCAGGTAGCCCGCGCGCGCCAGGGCGAAGAATTGGCGGGAGTAACCCAGGATGATCCCGTGGAAGCTGGCCACCAGGCCGAACAGGCCGATCCACACCAGCATGTGCAGCCAGCCCGAGCTGTCGCCGACCACGGTTTTCATCGCCTGGGGCAGCGGGTCGTTGATGTTCGACAGGGCGCGCCAGTCACCCACGCCACCGGCAAAGAACATCACGCCCATGGCCAGAATCACCAGGGTGAGGATGCCGCTGATGTAGGCCTTTGGAATAGTGCGCTTGGGATCTTTCGCCTCTTCGGCCGCCATGGCGGCGCCTTCGATGGCGAGGAAGAACCAGATGGCAAAGGGTATGGCCGCAAACATTCCGGCGATCGCCGGTGCGCCGAAGGTGTCGGAGCCGGCCCAGCCGTTGAGGGCGAAGTTGCTGAAGCTGAAGGCGGGAGCGACCACGCCCATGAACACCAGCAACTCGGCCACGGCAAGCACGCAGACCACCAATTCAAAGGTGGCGGCGAGCTTCACCCCGAGGATGTTCAGGCCCATGAACACAATGTAGGCGCCGACGGCCGCATGTTTCGGATCGAGGGCCGGAAACTGCACGTTCAGGTACGCGCCGATGGCCAGGGCGATCGCGGGCGGGGCGAAGACGAACTCGATCAGCGTCGCCAGCCCGGCAATCAAGCCACCTTTCTCGCCAAACGCCCGGCGGCTGTAGGCAAACGGGCCGCCAGCGTGAGGAATCGCGGTGGTCAGCTCGGTGAAACTGAATATAAAGCAGGTGTACATGGCGGCGACCATTAACGAGGTCACCAGGAAGCCCAATGTTCCCGCCACGCCCCAGCCATAACTCCAGCCGAAATACTCTCCGGAAATCACCAGCCCGACTGCGATGCCCCACAAATGCAGAGTGCCCAAGGTGGGTTTGAGTTGTGTGTTCATCGTGTAGCTCTCCCTGAACGGTTTGGAATGTTTCAGGGCATTGCAGCGGACATGCCATTAACCAAAGCCGTGTCGTAAAGGCGCCGAACTGTCGCCGAGGGAACGGTTTGGCGTTTGAATCATTTCAAGCGCTGCACCAGATAAGGGCGTTGGTGTCTGGTCTGACGCTATCGCGGGCAAGCCCGGCTCCCACATTTGAAGTGCATACCCCCCGTAAACCCCGCATAAACCCACTCTTTACGCCGTCTTTACGCCCCACCCATACCGTCGCTCTCGTTCCTTTACGCCACTCCTGCGGACAATCCTCCTACACGCGGCAGTCGCCGCACGACGGAGAAACTTCCATGAGCGTTCTGGACGGGGTGTCACTGCTGTTGGCTGTGGCGCTGTTCATTTATCTGCTGGTTGCGCTGTTACGCGCGGATCGGAACTAGGAGCAGGCTATGCACAGTTATGACTATTGGCTGATCATCGCCTTCTTTGCCTTGGTGCTGATTCCGGCACCGGCCCTGGGGCGGTTCTACTACAAGGTAATGGAAGGGCAGCGAACCTGGCTCACGCCGGTGTTCGGCCCGGTCGAGCGCGTGTGCTATCGCCTTTCGGGTGTCGATGCAGACCAGGAACAGAGCTGGCAGAAATACGCGCTGGCGTTGCTGGCGTTCAACCTTGCCGGTTTCGTGCTGCTGTTCGCGATCCTGCTGTTCCAGGAATACCTGCCGCTGAACCCGCAGAAATTGCCGGGTCAGGAATGGACCCTGGCGTTCAACACCGCCATCAGTTTCATGACCAACACCAACTGGCAGAACTACAGCGGTGAAGCGTCCCTGAGCTACCTCAGTCAGATGGTCGGCCTCACCGTGCAGAACTTCGTCAGTGCCGCCACCGGCCTCGCCGTACTGGTCGCGTTGTGCCGTGGGATCGGTCGCAAATCCACCAAGACTTTGGGCAATTTCTGGGTCGACATGACTCGCGCCACGCTCTACGGCCTGTTGCCGATGTGCCTGGTGTTCGCGTTGTTCCTGGTCTGGCAGGGCGTGCCACAAACTTTCGCTCACTATGTGAACGCGGTCACCATGCAGGGCGTTGACCAGGTCATCCCACTGGGCCCGGCTGCCAGCCAGATTGCGATCAAGCAACTGGGCACCAACGGTGGTGGTTTCTTCGGTGTCAACTCGGCGCATCCGTTCGAAGACCCGACTGCCTGGGCCAACCTGTTTGAGCTGGGCGCGATCATCCTGATTCCGGTGGCGCTGGTGTTCACCTTTGGCCACTACGTGAAAGATCTGCGTCAGAGCCGGGCGATCCTCGGTTGCATGCTGGCCTTGTTCATCATCGGCGGCGCAACCGCCATGTGGGCCGAATACCAGCCCAACCCGGCGCTGAACAACCCGGCGGTTGAACAGGCCGCGCCGCAGGAAGGTAAGGAAGCGCGCTTCGGCACCACTGGCACCGTGTTGTGGTCGGTGGCTACCACCGCCGCGTCCAACGGTTCGGTCAACGGTATGCAAGACAGCCTCAACCCCCTGAGCGGGATGGTGTCGCTGGTCAACATGATGGTCGGCGAAGTGATCTTCGGCGGCGTCGGTGCCGGCATGTACGGCATGTTGCTCAACGTGTTGATCGCGGTGTTCCTCGCCGGTTTGATGATTGGCCGTACACCGGAATACCTCGGCAAGAAACTCCAGGCCAAGGAAGTGCAGTTGCTGGTCGTGACCTTGCTGGTGATGCCGGTCGGCACCCTGGTACTCGGTGCCATCGCCGCCAGCCTGCCTGGCCCGGCCGGTGCCATCAGTAACCCTGGCCCCCACGGTTTCAGCCAGTTGCTGTACGCCTACACCTCGGCCAGTGCCAACAACGGTTCGGCGTTTGGCGGCTTCAGTGCCAACACCGCGTTCCACAACCTGATGTTGAGCCTGTCGATGTTGCTTGGTCGCTTCGGTTACATCCTCCCGGTACTGGCCCTGGCCGGCAGCCTGGCGATGAAGAAGACCGCACCGATTGGCCAGAACAGCTTCCCGACCCACGGCCCGCTGTTCGTGACCCTGTTGACCGTGACCATTTTGCTGGTGGGCGGCCTGACCTTCCTGCCGACGCTGGCACTTGGGCCTATCGCTGAACATCTGAGCATGGGCTTCTAAGGGGATATGAAAATGAATATGCCTGCAAAAAACGCGGCTCCGGTGAAAACCCAGGAGCCGGCCAAGACCGCAATGTCGGCCCTGTGGCGCCCGGCGCTGGTCCAGGCGTTCGTCAAGCTGGACCCGCGCCAGCTGCAACGCTCGCCGGTGATGCTGGTGGTCGAGCTGACCGCGATCCTCACCACCATCCTGTGCTTCGTGCCGGAGGTGGCCGTACCGACCTACGTCTCCGTGCAAATCGCCGTGTGGCTGTGGTTCACCGTGCTGTTTGCCAACTTCGCCGAAGCCTTGGCTGAAGGCCGCGGCAAGGCCCGCGCCGACAGCCTCAAGGCCGGCAGCGAGGGCCTCAGCGCCCGCCGCAAGGAAGCCGACGGCAGCTTCAAGGTCGTGCCGGCCACCAGCCTGCGCAAAGGTGATGTGGTACGCGTGGTCGCCGGGGAAATGATCCCGGGTGACGGCGAAGTCATCGAAGGGATTGCCGCGGTCAACGAAGCGGCCATCACCGGTGAATCGGCCCCGGTTATCCGTGAATCCGGCGGCGACCGCTCGGCCGTCACCGGCAACACCCGCCTGGTCTCGGACTGGTTGATGATTCGCATCACCGCCAACCCGGGCGAGTCGACCCTGGACCGCATGATCGCCCTGGTGGAAGGCGCCAAGCGCCAGAAAACCCCCAACGAAATCGCGCTGGACATCCTGCTGATCGGACTGACGCTGATCTTCCTGCTGGTGGTGGTGACCCTGCAGCCGTTCGCCCACTTCGCCAATGGCAACCTGCCGCTGGTGTTCCTGGTGGCGCTGCTGGTCACGCTGATTCCGACCACCATCGGCGGCCTGTTGTCGGCCATTGGTATTGCCGGCATGGACCGCCTGGTGCGTCTGAACGTGATCGCCAAGTCCGGTCGCGCGGTGGAAGCGGCGGGGGACGTGCACGTACTGCTGCTGGACAAGACCGGCACCATCACCTTCGGTAACCGTCGTTGCACCAACGTGATCGCCGCGCCGGGTGTCAGCGGCAAGGAACTGGCCGAGGGCGCGCTGCTGGCATCCCTGGCGGACGACACGGCCGAAGGTAAGTCCATCGTCGAATACCTGCGCGGCCAGCACCCACAAGCCGAGCCGTCGACGGATGAGCTGACCTCGGTACCGTTCAGCGCGGAAACCCGCCTGTCCGGCGTCGACTACCAGGGCCGTGTGTTCCGTAAGGGCGCCGTGGATTCGCTGTTGGCGTTCATTGGCCTGCAACGCCGCGACCTGCAACCGGCGCTGTCGCGGGAAATCGACAAGATCGCCCAGAGCGGCGGCACGCCATTGCTGGTGTGTGCCGACGGCAAGTTGCTCGGCGCGATTCACCTCAAGGACGTGGTCAAGCCCGGCATCCGCGAACGTTTTGCCGAGCTGCGCAAGTTGGGGATCCGCACCGTGATGGTGACTGGCGACAACCCGCTGACCGCCGCCGCGATTGCTGCTGAAGCCGGTGTGGATGACGTGCTCGCCGAAGCCACCCCAGAGAAAAAACTCGCGCGCATTCGTCACGAACAGAACGATGGTCGCCTGGTTGCGATGTGCGGCGACGGCGCCAACGACGCCCCGGCGCTGGCCCAGGCTGACGTCGGCATGGCAATGAACGACGGCACGCAAGCCGCCCGTGAAGCGGCCAACATGGTCGACCTCGACAGCGACCCGACCAAGCTGCTGGACGTGGTGCAGATCGGCAAGGAATTGCTGGTGACCCGTGGTGCGCTGACCACCTTTTCCATCGCCAACGACGTGGCCAAGTACTTCGCGATCCTGCCGGCGCTGTTCGCCTCGATCTACCCGCAACTGGGTGTGCTCAACGTGATGCACCTGCAAAGCCCGCAGAGCGCGATCCTCTCGGCCATCGTGTTCAACGCGCTGATCATCGTGGTGCTGATCCCCCTGGCGCTGCGCGGGGTACGTGTGCAGGCGGCGAGTGCGGCGGCGTTGCTGCGTCGCAACCTGCTTATCTACGGCCTGGGCGGGATCGTGGTGCCGTTCGTGGGCATCAAGGCGATCGACATGCTGTTGACCGCGCTGCACCTGGTTTGACCCGATGCCTGCAGGCGCCGGCAAACCGGTGCCTGCAGGTTGCAATAACCGAATCGAGGAATTTGAAATGTCCAACATAATCCGCCCGGCCCTGAGCCTGCTGGTGTTGATGAGCCTGATCACCGGTGTGGCCTATCCCCTGGTTGTCACTGGCGTGGCGCAAGTCGCGTTCCCTGACCAGGCCAACGGCAGCCTGGTGCACGATGCCAGCGGCAAGGTTCGCGGTTCGAGCCTGATTGCCCAGGATTTCACCGGTGACGGCTGGTTCCACCCACGGCCATCTGCCGGTGCGTTTGCTACGGTTTCCAGCAGCGCCAGCAACCTCGGCCCAAGCAACCCCGCACTGGCCACTCGTGTATTTGACGATGCCAGGAAAATGCTGGTGCCAGACCAGGGACCGGTGCCGATGGCATTGCTGACTACCTCCGGCAGCGGTCTTGATCCACACTTGCCACCGCAGGCAATTGCCTATCAACTGGCCCGGGTAGCTGCCGCGCGTAATCTGCCGGTGGCGACCCTGCAGCGCTTGATGGACGAGCACATCGAAAGCCCGCTGGTGGGGCCGCCGGTGGTGAACGTGCTGGCGTTGAACATGGCCTTGGAAAAACTGTAAGCCGTGGCGCCGCTTTCGCGAGCAAGCCCGCTCCCACATTCGACTGAGTTTCACCTTTGGAATGCGGTCAAATGTGGGAGCGGGCTTGCTCGCGAAGGCGGACTCAAGAAACCCACATCAACACCTGAAGGAAGACCGCCCGCATGAGCGACTCCGGCCGCGCCGATGCCCTGTTAGCCGATCTACCCCGGGACGGCCGTGGCCGGCTCAAAGTCTTCCTCGGCGCCGCGCCCGGCGTGGGCAAGACCTACGCCATGCTCCAGGCTGCCCACACCCAGCTGCGCCAGGGCGTGCGGCTGATCGCCGGCGTGGTGGAAACCCACGGCCGCGCCGAGACCGAAGCCTTGCTCAGCGGCTTGCCACAACAGCCGCTGCTGCGTTCCGAATACCGCGGCGTGATGCTGGAGGAAATGGACCTCGACGGCCTGCTCGCCGCCAAGCCCAAACTGGTGCTGGTGGACGAACTGGCCCACAGCAACGCCCCCGGCAGCCGCCACGAAAAACGCTGGCAAGACATTCAGGAATTGCTCTCGGCGGGCATCAACGTCTTCACCACGGTCAACGTCCAGCACCTGGAAAGCCTCAACGACCAGGTGCGCGGCATTACCGGCGTGCAAGTGCGCGAGACCTTGCCCGACTGGGTCTTGCAGGAAGCCGATGAACTGCTGCTGATCGACCTGCCATCCCGGGAACTGCTGGAGCGCCTGCGGGACGGCAAGGTCTACGTGCCGGAACAGGCCCGTGCTGCCATCGATGCCTTCTTCACCCAGACCAACCTCATGGCCCTGCGCGAGCTGGCGATGCAAACCGCCGCGGCCCATGTCGACGATGACCTGGCCCAGGGTTATCGCCAATTGGGCCAGGCCGCACCGGCTGTGCGTGGCCGCTTGCTGGTGGGCGTGGACGGCGATGCCCAGGCCGAACGCCTGGTGCGTCATGCCAGCCGCGTAGCCCAGCGTCGGCATTTGCCGTGGAGCCTGGTGCATGTGGATAACGGCCGGGTGCGCGATGAACAATCGCGCCTGCGTCTGCAAAACGCCCAGCAACTGGCCGAGCGTCTTGGCGGTGAAGTGGTGTTGCTGCGAGCGGGGGAGGTGGCCAAGACCCTGATCCAGCACGCCGCCGAGCGTCGCGCCAGCTTGATTCTGGTGGGGCAGTCCCGGCCGCGCTGGCATCGCACCGTGTTTGGTGGTGGCCTGGCGTCGCGTTTGTTGCGCAATGCCCGGGGCCTGGAAATCAACGTCCTCGACAGTGACGAAGTGCCGGCTCCGCCACGCCTGCCGGATGTGCGTGGGCTGGTGTGGTTTGACTATGCCCTGGCGGTGGTGGCGACCGTGATCGCGGCCGCAGTCGCATGGGGTGTCGCCAGTGCCTTGCCGTTGCCGAATATCTCGCTGGTGTTCCTCGCCGCCGTATTGCTGGTGGCGGTGCGCAGTAGCCTGGGGCCGGCGCTGGCGTGTGCGGCGCTGTCATTCCTGAGCTACGACTTCCTGTTCATCCCGCCGAATTTCTCGTTCGCGATCCAGCGTGAAGAAGACGTGCTGACGCTGTTGTTCTTCCTGCTGATGGCGGCGCTCACCGGTAATCTCGCTGCACGCCAGCGCCGGCAGTTGCAGGCGCTGCGCGATACCCAGGAAGAAACCACCGAGCTGCTCGACCTGTCCCGCAAACTCACCGCCGCCACCGATCGCCAGGCAGTGATCAGTGCCGCCGCGCATCATCTGGAAGGCTGGAGCGACCTGCAATTGTGCCTGCTCAACCGCGACGGGCAGGGCGACTGGAAGGTCGAGACCGGTGGCCCGATCACCTTTACCGAAGCCGAACGCGCCGCCGCCGACTGGGCCTGGCAGCACGATCAGCCGGCCGGCATGGGCACCGGCACCTTGCCGTTCGGGCGCTGGTGGTGGTGGCCGTTGTCCAGCGAAGAAGGTCCGTTGGGTCTGCTGGGGGTCAGCCCGAAGGCCGGGCTTGAACTGAGCGGCCAACGTCGTCGCCTGCTCACGGCCTTGAGCCAGCCATTGGCCCAGGCCCTGGCCCGTGCGCAGCTCGGCCAGGAACTGGAAGCGGCACGCCTGCACGGTGAAACCGAGCAATTGCGCAGCGCCTTGCTGGCTTCGGTGTCTCACGATTTGCGCACACCGCTGACCTCCATGCGTGGCAGCATCGACAGCCTGCTGGCCCTCGGCGAGGCGATTCCCCTGGAAGATCGCCGGGAGCTGCTGGAAGGCACTCGCGATGAGGCTGAGCGCCTGGATCGCTACATCCAGAACCTGCTGGACATGACTCGCCTGGGTCACGGCGCCCTGAAGCTGGCGCGGGACTGGGTGTCACCCGGCGATATCGTCGGCAGCTCCCTGGGCCGCTTGCGTGCGGTATTGGCGCCGCTGCAGGTGATCACCGACGTGCCGCCCGAGCTGCCGCTGCTCTACGTGCATGCCGCGTTGATCGAGCAAGCACTGGTCAACGTACTGGAAAATGCCGCACGCTTCTCGCCGCCACAAGGCCGGCTGAAACTCAGCGCGGGCGTGCAGGATAACCAGTTGTTTTTTGCTGTTGCCGATGAGGGACCGGGGATTCCCGAGGAGGAGCGGGCGAAGATTTTCGATATGTTCTACACCGCCGCCAGGGGGGATCGCGGCGGGCAGGGCACCGGGCTCGGCCTGGCGATCTGCCAGGGCATGGTCGGCGCCCACGGCGGGCATATCAGCGTGGCCGACGGCATTGACGGCCGTGGCACCTGCATCACTTTATTCCTGCCATTGCAGGCCCAGCCTGGCCTGGAAAGCGAACCTTGAGCTACCCTCTTTTCTTCACGGATTTTGATTGGACACCATGAGCCAGACTGCGACGATTTTGGTCATTGACGACGAACCGCAGATCCGCAAGTTCTTGCGTATCAGCCTGGCCTCCCAGGGCTACAAAGTGATCGAGGCCGGCACCGGCAACGAAGGCCTGGCGCAGGCCGCCTTGAGTAAACCGGACCTGCTGGTGCTTGACCTCGGCCTGCCGGACATGGACGGCCAGCAGGTGCTGCGCGAGTTTCGTGAGTGGTCCACGGTACCGGTACTGGTGTTGTCGGTGCGAGCCAGTGAAGTGCAAAAAGTCGAGGCGCTGGACAACGGCGCCAATGACTATGTGACCAAGCCATTTGGCATCCAGGAGTTTCTTGCACGGGTGCGGGCGTTGTTGCGCCAGGCGCCGGCGGGGGAGGCCCAGGAAGCGGCACTACGTTTTGGCCCGCTGACGGTAGACCTGGCTTATCGGCGGGTGCTGCTGGACGGTGTCGAAGTGGCGCTGACCCGCAAGGAATACGCGGTACTGGCGCAACTGGCGCGGCATCCCGGGCGGGTGATCACCCAGCAGCAACTGCTCAAGGATATCTGGGGCCCGACCCATACCGAAGACAGCCATTACCTGCGGATTGTGGTGGGGCATCTGCGCCAGAAACTGGCGGATGATCCGACCCAACCACGGTTTATCGTGACTGAGGCCGGTGTTGGGTATCGGCTATTGAACACCGAAGCCTGAAGCGTTAGCTCACCTGTGGCGAGGGAGCTTGCTCCCGCTGGGCTGCGCAGCAGCCCCAGAATCCTGGGAGYGCTTCGCACTCCAGCGGGAGCAAGCTCCCTCGCCACACAAGCCCTGCTTATCAAACCTCAGTGTTGCTCGCTCTCGTAACGATCCAGCGTATCGCTCGCGATCTCCCGCCCCAGCGCGATCAACTCCGGCGCTTTGTAAAACTCGAAAAACCGGCACACGCGCTTTGGCACGTTGATCAGAATATCCGGCGGATACCCGGCGATCTTGTACTGCGCCAATGACGTCTGCATCACCTCAAAGCTCTGGTTGATCAAATCCAGCAGCGATGCAGGCCCCACGTTATCGATGATGAACGAGCCGGTCGCCGACTTTGGCGCCCCGGCCTTTTCCGGTGCCGCCGCCGGTTGTTGCGCCTCGGGTTCGGCAGAGTCCAGCCACGGGTTGATGTCGGCAGCCTGGGCCAGCAGCGCTTCCTGTTCCAGCATCAACAACTGCTCGGCCTGCTTGCGCCGAAACGGCAAGTGCGAACCCAGTGAACGCACCAGGTTGTCGAAGCGGCTCCTGAACGCCGGCGGACGCTGGATCACCGGAAGCTTGTAGTGCTTCTGGTTGGTGGAGTTGAGGTTGACCGCAATGATCAGGTCGCAGTGGCTCGACACCACCGGCACGATCGGCAGAGGGTTCAGCAAGCCGCCGTCCACCAGCATGCGATTGCCCTGCATCACCGGGGTGAACAGGCTGGGAATCGCCGCCGAGGCCCGCATGGCCTGGCGCAGGCAGCCTTCCTGGAACCAGATTTCCTGCTGGTTGGTCAGGTCCGTGGCCACGGCGGTGTAGGGAATGCGCAGGTCTTCGATATTGATCTCGCCGACGATCTTGCGGATCTGCCCGAACACCTTCTCGCCACGGATCGCCCCCAGGCGAAAGCTCACGTCTACCAGGCGCAGTACGTCCAGGTAGTCGAGGCTTTCGATCCAGTTTCGGTACTCTTCCAGCTTGCCCGCGGCATAGATCCCACCCACCACGGCGCCCATGGAGCAACCGGCAATGCAGGCGATGTCGTAGCCGCGTTTTTCGATTTCCTCGATCACGCCGATATGGGCGTAGCCCCGGGCGCCGCCGGAGCCCAGCACCAATGCAACACGTTTCTTCATGACCTGATCCTTCGCAAAACAGGTGACCACAATGCACCCATCGAGGGGCGCGCTTCAATCATCACTGTCACAACCGATTATTTTCGCGAGCGGGCCACCACGCTCGGGTATGCTCTGGCAATCGGGACTGCGGATTCAGGCAGTCGGATAAGGCACTTTTCGGTGTAGGCAACGTCTACACCTGTGACTGTTTTTTCTTTTCTTGAGGTGTCATTTGATGAAAGCCTGGATGTGTGTGCCTGTGATCGTGTTGGCCCTGGCCGGTTGTGCCGGGAAAACCGCTTATCGCGACAGCTGCGGCACGCAACTGGACGCTGCGTGGCACGAGCTGGACCTGGCCAAGGCCGAAGGTTTCGCCGGCACCGTGAGTTACTCCAAGGCTCTGTCGTTGTTGACTGGCGCCAAGACCCAGCAGCAGTTCGAAGCCTTCGAAGGCTGCTCGACCAAGGCCGAGAAAGCCCGCTTCTATATTCGTGAGTCGCGCGCAGGGCGCTAACCCCGCGTAGCAGCTGTCGAGTGCAACGAGGCTGCGTCGGCGGCCTCAAGCCCGAAGGTTTAATCATTGAGGAGGAAAGGATGTCAGCCTTGGTCGATCAGCTAGTCGCTCAGGTCATCGGCCTGGAAGTTGGGTTACTGAGCTGCCAGGCGCGCCTCGCCGCCGTCACGGACGACGAGGCCCTGCATGATCTGCGTACCACGGTGCGGCGCTTGCGCAGCCTGTTGCGGCCATTGCGCGGGTTGCCCGGTGTCGAGCAGCTCGAGGCGGCCGCCAGTGCCGTCGGCCAACTGACCACGCCATTTCGCGACCGCGAAGTGCTGGCGGCGTACCTCCACCAACACGGCCATCATGAGGCGGCCGAGCGGCGTATCCGGCAGCAGCCGGCCACCTACCGCTCGGTTGCACAAGGGCCTGATCTGGCGCAACTGCTGTTGATCCTCGAAGCATTCCCCCGCTTTATCCGCGCCTCCCAACGGCAGAAATTGCTCAAGGGCCTGCGCACGCGCATTGAAAAACGCCTGGCCAAGCAATGGAAGAAGCTCGGCGAAGCGCTGCACGACCCCAACCACGACCGTCATCGCCTGCGCCTGTTGATCAAGCGCGTGCGTTATGCGGCCGAGGCTTATCCCGAGCTGAACAAGCTACCGCCCAAAGCCATATCGCGTCTCAAGGCGGCCCAGGGCGCCCTGGGTGATTGGCACGATTGCTGGCAATGGCTGGCGCAAGCCGGGCACGAGCCCGATTTGCAGCCGTGCGTGCCTGGTTGGCACCGCACCATGGCCGAGGCGGAAGGGCAGGCGGATCGGGTTTTGGATAAGTTGAACGCCGACTGCTTCGCTTGACCCTGCGACCTATCTGTCCGGGATTTTGGCCGGAATAGGCGCTGCATGGTGTAGGCCGGCTGGTTAAGATCCCTCAACTCCTTTTTCAAGTTGAGACCGCCATGCGCTTTAGTGATTTACTCGACGCTGCCCGCAGCCACCCGTTGGACGTTTCGATCCCGGCCGAATGGGCCCAGGGCCGCGCCAGCTTTGGCGGGCTGGTTGCGGCGTTGGAGTACGAGGCCTTGCGGGCGAAAGTCCCGGCGGATCGCCCGTTGCGCTCACTGGCGATCACCTTTGTGGGGCCGGTGGCGCCGGATGTGCCGGCCCGCTACGAGGTCGAAGTGTTGCGCGAAGGCAAGGCCGTCAGCCAAGTGCTGGGACGTGTGGTGCAGAACGGTGAAACGATGACCCTGGTGCAGGCCAGTTTTGGCGCATCACGGCCTTCGCAGATTGACGTCGCCGCCGAACCGGCGCCCACCTTCAAGCATTGGGATGAATGCCAGGAGTTGCCCTACATCAAAGGCGTGACGCCGGAGTTCATGCGCCACCTGGCGATGCGCTGGAGCGTCGGTGGCCTGCCGTTCACCGGCAATACATCCCGGGAGATGGGCGGCTGGGTGCGCTTGCGTGGCGATGTAAAGGAAGAGCCGCTGACCGAAGCGCACATCCTCGCGCTGGTGGATGCGTGGCCACCGTCGGTGTTGCCGCACCTGAAACAACCGGCGGCCGGCAGCACCCTGACTTGGACCATCGAATTTGTCCAACCGCTGCAAAACCTGAGCACCCTGGACTGGTGCCAATACCTGGTCCACATCGAGCACGCCCGCGATGGCTATGGCCATGCGGCTGCGCAGTTGTGGAGCCCCGACGGCCAGTTGATCGCTATCAGCCGCCAGTCGGTGGTGGTGTTCGCCTGAGTCCTCAGACCAGCAAGTGTTGATCGCTGGAGGCGTCGCTGCCGCGTGCCTCCAGGCGGCGACCGTGATGCTGCAATCCAAGGGCTGCCAGAATGCCGACGATACCGATGGCGGCACTCGCCAGGTTCTCGCTGAACACGCCCGATGCCATCAACAGAAAACCGATGACCAGGAGTGGCAGCGCAATCAGCTGCAACACTTGATTGGTCCCGTGCTGGTGATTTTGCGGGTGGGTGCGCCATTGCCAGGCGGGGATATTCGGATGACGTTTGCCCATGATCGTGATTCCTCTGTCCGTTGAAACATCTTGAGCAGAGTTTAGGTCGGGCAGGGTGGGGCCGCGAATCAAGGATGGCTATGGGGGCCATAGCCATCTCTTCAGGGGTTAAAGCCGCAACTGGCCGATGGCCTTGCTCAGTTCCCCGGCCAGGGTTGCCAGCTCATTGCTGGTGGTCGCCGAGTCTACTGTCTGCTGCACGGTGTTTTCGGTGACGTCCCGAATGCTCACCACCGCTCGGTTCATTTCCTCGGCCACATGGCTTTGCTGCTCGGCAGCCACGGCAATCTGCGTGTTGCTCTCGCGCATCTGCGCCACCGCGCCGGTGATCTCGGCGAGGGCAATCCCGGCTTCTTGAGCCTGTTGCACACAGTCGTCGGCCTTGAACGAGCTTTCCTGCATGAAGTCCACCGCGTCCCGGGTGCCGGCTTGCAGGGCGGACACCATGCGGGTGATTTCATCGGTGGAGCTTTGCACCCGCTTGGCCAGGTTGCGCACTTCGTCGGCGACCACGGCAAAACCCCGGCCCATTTCGCCGGCGCGGGCGGCTTCGATGGCGGCGTTGAGGGCCAGCAGGTTGGTCTGTTCGGCAATGCTGTGAATCACCCCGACCACGCCGTTGATTTTCTGGCTGTCCTCGGCCAGCTTCTGGATCATTTCGGCGGTCTGCTGCACGCCGGTGGACAGCCCGGCAATCGAGCGCTGTACCCGGCTGACCACTTCCTGGCCGCTGCCGGCGAGAGTGTCAGCCGTCTGGGACAGGTCGCGGGTGGCGCCGGCGTGCTGGGCGATGTGGTAGACGGTGGCGGTCATCTCGTTGATCGCCGTGGCGGCCTGGTCGGTTTCGCTTTGCTGGCCGAGCATGCCGTGCTGCACCTCGTTCATGCTGCTGGCCAGGCGTGCGGCGCCGTCGTCCAGTTGCCTGGCGGTGCGCGCAACCGTGTTGACCACCCGTTGATAACCCGCCTGCATCGCGTTGAAGGCGCTGGCCATCTGCCCGACTTCATCCTTGCAGGCCAGGGGGACGCGGGCCGAGAGGTCGCCGGTTTTCTCGACGTGCAGCATCACGTCTTTCAAGGTGTTGAGCTGGCTGAGGAGAAAGCGGATCAGCAGCTGTGAGGCGCCGAGCATGGCCAGCATCAGAATCATCACCGCTACGGCGTAGTTGGCGAAGCGTTCTTCGAACACTTGGCTCAAGCTGGGCCCGTAGGCCAGCACGGCGACCTGTTGACCGTCGGCACGGCTGATTACTTCGGTGCCCATCAGCGGGTTTTTGCCGAGCAGTGGCATGTGATTGAAATCCACCCAGCCACTGGCGTTGGCCAGGGCTGACAGATCTTCGTCGCCCAGTTGTGGGACTTTGCCCCTGGCAAACGTCAGCCAGTGCTCGCCCTTGGGCAGTGGCTGGCCGGCGGGCCAGGCACCGAGCAAGCGCCCCTGGGCTTGCGCCGACGCCTGTGAGGCCTGGCTGCGGGCCTGTTGTTCGAGCTGCACGGCGTACAACACCAGCAGCAGGGTGGTGATGAAGGCGACCGCGTTCACGGCCCAGAATTTGTACTTCAGCGAGATGTTGCTAAGCCAGGCACCCATGGAAGGTTTTCTCTGATAGCGGAAACAGCATTGGCAAGGTGCCATTATTTTGCCGCTATCGGGATGCCGGGTTTTGATATGGGTCAATGCGCCGCGTCAATCCGGCACAGGCAATCCAAAAAAGGCGCGGGCACAGGCGGTGCTGTGTTGCGCCAGGTCTTCCACGGTTTCTTCGCGGTGCAACGCGACCTCCCGTAGGACTTCCGGTAAATAGGCGGGTTCGTTGCGACCGTTTTTCGGCTTGGGCCGCAGGGTGCGAGGCAGCAGGTAGGGCGCGTCGCTTTCCAGCATCAGGCGGCCCCGGGGGATTTCCCTGACCAGCGGATGCAGGTGCGTCCCACGGCGCTCGTCACAGATCCAGCCGGTGATGCCGATATGCAGGTCCAGGTCGAGGTAGCTGAACAGCGCCCGCTGCTCGCCGGTGAAGCAGTGCACCACGGCGGCCGACAGGTGATCGCGGTAGTCCCGCAGGATTTCCAGCAGGCGCTGGTTGGCGTCACGTTCGTGGAGGAATACCGGGAGCTTCAACTCCACGGCCAGGGCCAGGTGTTCTTCGAGGACTTTTTCCTGCTGGGGGCGCGGCGAGAAATCCCGGTTGAAATCCAGCCCGCATTCACCCACCGCACGCACGCGACTTTCCTTGAGCAGGCCGCGCAGGCGCCTGGCGCTTTCGGCGTTCCAGTCACTGGCAGAGTGGGGGTGAATGCCGGCGGTGGCGAACAGGCGTTGGCCACTTTCGTCCAGTTGCTGGCACAGCTCCAGGGCCTGTTCGCTGCCGTCGACACTGGTACCGGTGAGCACCAATTGGCTCACCCCGGCGGCGTAGGCACGGTCGAGAACGGCCTGGTGCTTTTCGTCGAAACTTGGGTTGGTCAGGTTGACGCCGATATCAATGAGTTGCATGGTGCTACCTCCGCCTGCGGTCGGAAAGCATATCAGAGCTGTAGATTTATAAGAAAAGCCAAGAACTACAACGAGTTAAAGCTGTCTTTGAAAGTCGCAAGTAACACCGTGTTTGGTTTGTCGCCATCTGCCGTGCCACCCTTGCGCCCAAAGCCTGCGCTCATGGCGCTCTGTTTCTGTCCCCCAACGCCTCGTTTTTCGCGAAGCAATGGGCAGTATTCTTTCTTCCGGAGAGCGGATGATCCGACCCTCGGCGTTGCTTGTGTTGTGCCTGACGTTACTGCTGCCCATGGCGGCGGTTGCGCGTCTGGACGGGCCGCTGGAAGTGACCCGGCCCGGCAAGGTCCGCGACCTTGCGGAAATCCGCAGCAGCCGCACCTTGCGGGTATTGGTCAACCAGAGCCGCAACAGTTCCGGCGAAGTCCAGGGCCAGGCCATCGGTGTTGAATACCATCGCCTGCGCGCTTTCGAGCAATACCTCAACGGTCACGCCCGTGACGGCGAGGAAATCAACCTCAAGATTATTCCCAAGGCCAAGGATCAGCTGATTGGCGCATTGGCCCGTGGCGAGGGCGACCTGGTGGCACCCGGCGAATTGCTGGATGTGAAGGCCGCCCACAAGATTGCCACCAGCGACCCGATCGCCAGCAACGTGCCGTTATGGCTGGTGGGGCTGAAGGGCGAGCGGCGGTTTACCCGGCTGGAGCAACTGTCCGGGCGCACGCTGGCCTTGACCACGGGCAGTGCCGCGTCGGATGCGATCAGCCAGGTCAACCAGAAGCTGGCGCTGCACAAATTGCCGCCGGTGAAGGTGGAATGGGTGGATCCGAGCCTCGCGGTAGAGGACGTGCTGGAGATGGTACAGGCCGGGATTTTCCACCTGACCATTGTCGAGCGGCCGATTGCCGAACGCTGGGCGAAGATCCTGCCCAAGCTGCGTTTCGACCGGCAAGTGACCATCAGCGAGCCGGGCGAAGAGTATTGGTTTGTGCGCCAGGATGCCTCGATGCTGCGGGCCAGTATTGATCGCTTCCTCAAGACCTACCGCACGCCGTCCGATCAGGATGTGGCGTTCCAGCGCATCTACCGCCGCCTCTACCAGGTACGTTATCCACTGGCTCGCGTCGACCGCCAGCGCCTGGAAAAACTGCGCCCGGTGCTGCAAAAGCATGCCCGCGAGCAGGGCATGGACTGGCTGAACCTGGCCGCGCTGGCGTTCAAGGAGTCTGCCCTGGACCCTGGCGCTCGCAGCAGCGGCGGCCCCACCGGGCTGATGCAGATCACGCCATCGGCGGCGCAGCGGGTCGGGGTGAACAACATCGAAAGCCTGGACAGCAATGTGCAGGCGGGCGCGCGGTACCTGGCGATGATCCGGCGCAAGTTCTTCTCAAGCCCCAAGCTCAACGAGCGCGAGCGCATGGCGTTTGTGCTGGCGGCCTACAACATGGGGCCCGAGCGGGTCCAGGGAATGCGTGCCGAGGCGCGGCGGCGGGGGCTTAACCCAAACCAATGGTTTTTCCAGGTCGAGCGCATTGCAATGGAGCAGGTGGGAATGAGCGGCGTCAGCTATGTTAATAGCGTGAACAAGTATTACCTGGCGTTTGATCGTGAGCGGGAGTCGTTGGAGCCGGCAGCGCCACGGGTTGCCTCACGTAAATAATCTATTAATTCGATAATTATGAGCCGCTTTATCGGCTTTTATCATTGTTTAAACTGATTAATATAGCGGCCAACCCAACCCCTACCTTGAAAAGGATTATCAGCATGAGCCCATTGATCACCCGCATCCTCTCCACCCGCGCCGGCTACGGCCTGACTGTCCTGCGGATTTTTGTCGGGATCATCTTCGCCGCCCACGGTTCGCAAAAACTCTTTGGCTGGTTTGGCGGCGGCGGCCTGGCGGGCACTGCCCAGTGGATGGAAAGTATCGGCCTGGCCCCAGGTACCCTGATGGCGGTGCTGTCCGGTGGTACCGAGTTCTTCGCCGGGCTGGCGCTGATCATTGGCTTGCTGGCACGGCCGGCGGCACTCGGCCTGTCGATCATTTCCCTGGTGGCGATTTTCTCGGTGCATATCCATAACGGTTTGTTCATGGCCAACAACGGCTACGAGTTCGCCCTGGCGCTGCTGGGCGGTACGCTGGCCGTGTTGTTGGAAGGTGCGGGCAAATTGTCCGCAGACCGCGCCATCACTCACTGATACCGCGACCCCCCCCTTAAAAGGCCCGCCCAGTGCGGGCCTTTTCGTTGCTCGGGATTCTTGACACCGCCCTACAGGCTTCTCTAGGATGTTGCCCATGCGCCGATTTAAACAGCTAATTGCGGGGCGCCACGGGTGACTGATCACAGTCCCGACAGAAGCCAGAGCCATGGGCCAGCTTCGAAATTCCGCTAAAGCGCTGGTTCGGTGTTGCCTCTCACCTGCCCGCAGACTTTTGAGGCAGAGACACGACACAATGAATGCACTACGCCCCCTCATACGCCTGGCCCCGATCACCGCGGACCTGACCCAACGCAATCCTAAAATCCTCTTGGGCGGCAAGCATCAGCCGACGTTGCTGCGCTATCTGGATGGCTGGCCGCGCCGCACGGGGCGGCCTTCGGCCTTTCTGATCCAGTTTGTCGAAGACGGCGACTCCCTTGCGCGCTTTGCGTCCAACAGCTTCGACCTGGCCGTCATTCAGGCACCCAGTGCCAGCGACGCGGGCGAAGTGATACGCCAACTGACCCGCATTGCCCGGCAAGGGCTGATCGCCCGGCGTTGAGCCCTCAGTAGAACGCTGCTGAAGGCAGGTGCCGGCGACGGCGACGCAGCAGGAAAATACCCCCCGCAATCAGGCACAGTATCAGCGGTACAGGCACGATATTGAGCAGCTTCACTTTGCGTTCCAGGGCGTGAACCTCGGCGTATGACTGGACCTTCAGCGCGTGAATTTCCATGGGGATTCGCAACCGCTCCTTGTTGAGCGCTTGCAGCAGTGTGTTGGAGGTTGCAGCCTGAGGGCCCGGGAAAATTGTCGGGGGGTTGAGCAGTTGCCATTCCTTTTCCGTTTGTTCCAGGCGTTGCGCCAGTTCGGCGGACTTCTCACCGTAGGCCAGTGCCGCGTCTTCGCGCATTGCCTGCAGCACCTGCAGTGATCGAGAACCGCCTGCGCGGGGGCGAATGTTCATCAGTGCATCGGGCGCCGCCAGGTTGTCCAGGGTGTTCAATACAAACATCGCGTTATCTGACAACGGGCCACCCGCCGCGCGATGCTTCTGGAGCATTCCAGACACACGATCGCTGAGCAGGTCAGTGTCGGCGACCACGACCACATGGATGTTCGCAGCCTTTTGCAAGCCGGTGTTACGCCCACTGATGCCGTCAGGAAAGGCGGAATAGGCGGGCCCTTCGACGCGGGCGGCGATCACCTGTTGTTGAGCGCGAGTGGCTGTTTCATTGATCAGTGAATTGAGCTGCGCTGGCAGGGCGAAGCGCTCTGCCTCAAACAGCGCGGCGTGCGCGGAGCTTTGCAGCAACGGGGTGAAGGTCATGCGGCTTCTCTTGGCAGGGGCCAGGGCGCCGCTGCTCAAGACGTTGACGTTGTGAAGTTTCCAGGCGCTGATGTCATCCTGTGCCATCGCCTGGCGGGGCAAGGTCAGTGCCGCGGGATGGCGCACAGGCGGCTGGCCCGTGGTCAGGATCACCGAAGTGGCATAGTCGCGATCGGCAATCACCTTGTTCGCGGGCATCTGGATGCCCCAGGCGGACAGCAATGCTTCCATCTTGGGGTTTTCCGGGGCCGTGACGCTGGTGTCCAGCCCGACAAGCGGGTCGGTAAACATCATCAACTTGCCTGCGCCCAATACAAACTGGTCTATTGCGTAGAGGGTTTGGTCAGGCAGGTTGCCGGGATGAATCACCATCAGGGTTTTGACGTGTTCAGGAATTTGCGCGATACCCGGCTCCAGGCTCACCACGTTGAACTGGCGACGGATCTCCTGCAACACCTGCCAGGGAGGCGTATTAACGCCGTTGCGTTCATCTCGCTCACCGTTTATTGGCAGCCGGGAGATCACGCCCACAATGGGTTGCTCGGGGTGGATCACCTTATGAATCAAATGGCTGATTTCATACTCCAGCAGTGACTCCCGGTCCGGGCTGAATGACGGGATGCTATGGGGCGCATGGCCCGCGCTGGTACCCACCAGGCCGAAGAATCCGTGTTGTTCGTCAAGTCCCAGTAACCTGGCTTTGTATTCATCTTCAGAAAAAGGGGTGGGGTCGATGAGGTGCAGGTTGATTTTGCCCTTTGCCGCTTTTTCATATTCCTTGAGCAACAGCTCTACCCGTTTAGCGTAGCTTTCAACGGCGTTGGCTTTGTGTGCACGGTTGCTTGAATTGAAGAAGTACAGATCCACCGGTCTTTCCAGTGAACCGAGCATAGTCTGTACAGGATCGGAAAGTGTATGGATGTTCTGTTCCGAAAAATCCAGCCGTGGATTTGGAAGTTTCAGTGCCCAGACCAGGTTAAAAGCGAGAAACAGTAACAGGAGCGTGATAATTGTGAGGCTGGCACTTAGTCGCGTTTTCATCGTGATGTGTCCCTCTCAACCGTTTCTTACATTCAGGACAATGACCGTCGCGCCAAGAAAGGCGATGATCATACTGATGAAGTACAAACTGTCTTGAAGAGCCAGTACCCCTTGGTCAATGGCGTCAAAACGCGCAGACGGGCTCAGGGAAAGAAGGCGGTCAATCAGCCATACCGGAACTTGATGTTCAATCGCATCAAGAATGGATGACAGGCCACTGGCGGTCAGCAGCAAGCACAGGGTTACGGTGAATATAATCGCGCGATGGTGTGTCAGTGCGCAGATAAAACAGCCCACGGATAGATAACATCCGGCCAATACCCAACTTCCCAGGTATTGTGACGCAATGACTGTATTGTCCGGATTGCCAAAATAGTTGACGGTGATAACTATCGGGAAGGTCAACAGCAGGGCCACGCCGGAAACAATCCAGGCCGCCAGAAACTTTCCGACCACTATCTCGAAACGTGTGACGGGCAGGGTTTTCAGGAACTCCATGGAACCGGTGGTGGGCTCGTCGGCCCAAAGCCGAGTGCATAGGACAGGTGTCAACAGTAAGTAGAGCCAGGGGTGCAACTGGAAGAAGCCCTGCAAGTCGGCACTGCCGACTTCCAGTAACCGGGTTGCATGGAAGCCAAATACAGCAGCGGCGGTCAGGAAAACCGCAGTGCTCAGGTAAGTGACGGGAGCCGAAAAATAACTGACCAGTTGACGCTTGAATATGACCGGGAGAAGTTTCAAATCGATGCCTCCTGGCTCATATGGTGCACAACGTCATCCAGGCGCCCGGCTTCCAGGTTCAGGGCATTGAGCTTCCAGCGGCGCTGGGTGACCAGTGCATTGATGTGGGGGTAGATGATTTGCCCCGGCAGGGCGAGTACGGTCACTGTGCCGGGAGTCTCGCGGTCTTCCTCGATGCCGGCGACCCCGGGCAATACCGCCAGGGCCAACAGGTCCAGCGGTGTGTCGGCTGCAAGGGTGACCGCCTGGTGATGACGGGAGCTGCGCTGCAGTTCGGGCACCGAAGTGTCTGCCACCAATCGGCCGTCGGCTATCACCAGTGCGCGGTTACAAATACCGGTCAGTTCTTCCGGCGCACGGGACGCGACAATGACCGTCATCTCGTCGCTGAGCGACTTGATGAGCATTCTGACTTTGTGTTTCTGGTCGGCATTCAGACCTCCTGTTGGCTCATCGAGCAACAGCAGGCTGGGGTCATGCAGGATTGCCTGGGCGATGGCTACCTTGCGTTTCAACCCGTCCGTGAGGGTTTCCACCGGGCTTTTGAGTATCCGCCACAACTCAAGCCGTGCAACTGCCCGGTCAATCATCTTGCGTTTTTCCGCGCCGCGGAATCCGCGTATTTCGGCAATGAAACCGAGAAAGGCCTTTACACTCATTGCACCATGGCTCAAGAGTCGCTCTGGCTGGTAGCCGGTGACTTTCTTTGCCTGGAATGCGTTCAGGGCGATATCGTTACCGAATATTTTTATATGACCTGAAGAGGGTGTAGTCGAGCCTGAGATCATTTTGATAATAGTTGTTTTTCCCGCACCATCATTTCCAAACAGCCCGAGGCATTCCTGGGGTTGGGCGTTGAATGAGAAGTCATGAATAATGTTTTTTCCGCCCATGGTTTTTGTCAGGCTCGTTATCTCGATCATTATGCTTTTCTACTGAATGGATATGGCAAGGCTGGATTAACCTGGGTGAACAGCAGGTTGTGAATGTTCGAAATTCAATGCTTGAAATCTTTTTATGTTGAAGCTTTTCCGACGTCGCACTGTTAAAAAATGGTACGTTCAATAAACGCTCTTGGAAATGCTGAGGGGGCTGAATAAGATAAGTCCTACATGCCAGACTATGACTCGCTGAAACAATTGTTTTGGTTTTGATGATTTAATTACAGTCGTTGTTTATTTGGTGTTTATTTAAAGTTTATGCCAATTTGAAATGGAGCCTGATGTCATGCTGCTTCTACGTACCCTTGTTCTTGAACAGTCCGGGCATGATGCACCGGTCAATGGTGCACTGCTTTGTGGTTTTGCGGTGGCGCAGATCTCTTCAAACTTTCTTGCCTACAGTCTGGATGAAGAAACAGAGCCCGGTAGTTCACGGGTGTACATCGCAGCGTTGCGCAAAAAGTCCGAACGTTACTTTCTGGGGGCGATAGACTCCAAGGAAGACCTGCAAATAGCGACCCATGTCTTCAAGCAAATCCTGACGCTCGCGGCTGCTCCCGGGGCAAAATCTGCAAGCAGTGGCGAAACTCAGATTCCCTTTCATTTTGTTGATTTGAAAGGCTGCAAATTGCCCCCGGCCAGGCCTGAAGATCATCACTCGTTGACGATCAAGAAATCCCTGGTGATGAAGGTGATTACCCTGGGAACGTCGGCGCCCGGTTTGCCCGCGATTGAAAGCAACACGTTGATCGTGCCGTCGATTCGTTTCTCCTCAAGAATGGTGTCTGCTCCCAGGTCCCCCGATCCTTCAGAGCCTGCGCGGTCATTGCCCGAGCCGGTGACGCAGGCGCCCGAGGCTGAGCTCGAGATATCCGAGCCGCTCGTTGAGGCGCCACTACAGGCACCGATCGAGGCGCCTGCTGTCGCTGCGCCACTGCCGGCGCCCATAGTCCAACAACCTGAACCGGTCCCCCAGGCGCCGCCGCCCATGCCTGCCCGGAATGAGTCATCCTCGTTGTTTGAAGTGGACGATACGCTGGCCAATCTTTCCCGATTGTCACAGGAGCTGACGCAGCAAAAGCTCAGCGTGCTCAAGCAGGAAGAAGCGCTTGATCAGTTGCGTCTCGAACTGCGCCAGGAAAAGGCTGACCTTGAGCAGGAGAGTCAGCGGAGTGCCGATAGGATTGCCGAAAAGGAAACGTCCCTGGAACAGTTGGCCCGCACGCTGGCCCTCCGGGAGGAGCATCTGGCTGGCAGCTCGGCGCTGAACCAGACAGAGCAGCGTCGAATGGACGAGCGTGCGCGCTACCTGGAGAGCCAGGAAGCCCAGTTGCATGACCGTGACCTTGCGGTGCGCCTCAAGGAGCAACAGCTGACGGCTGCGCTGTTCCAGTTGCCTGTCCTGCGGGACAACCTGAGGGTTACGCTTCAATCCCTGGATGAGTCACTTGCATGGCTTGGCGAGAACGGGCGCGGCCAGCCTGAATGCGGCCCGACCCAGACGGAGGCTGACTGATACGCGTCGTTGCCGGAATCCGCCGGTGGGTCTGGCTACTTTCCCGAGTTCATTTATCATCGACCCCCACAGCCGACATCGGGCGTTAAATGCGTTGTGCCTGATGCGGCAGCGGGTCTGAAAAATGCAAACTTCCAGGGGATGTAGAGCTTTTGAGCACCAAGCTGATTACCAAAGAAGGTCATGAGGCCCTGAAAAAGGAGCTTGATTACCTGTGGCGAGAAAAGCGCCCTGATACCACCCGCAAAGTGACGTGGGCGGCCTCCCTGGGGGACAGGAGCGAAAACGCCGACTACCAGTACAACAAGAAGCTGCTGCGGGAAATTGATCGTCGGGTGCGTTATTTACGCAAGCGCCTGGAAGACATGCGCGTGGTCGAGTACATGCCCGAGCAGGAAGGGAAGGTGTTTTTCGGCGCCTGGGTGGAGATTGAAAACGAACAGGGCGAGACCAAGCGGTTTCGCATCGTGGGGTACGACGAGATCTATGAGCGTATGGACTACATCTCCATCGACTCACCCATGGCCCGGGCACTGTTGCGCAAGGAAGTGGATGACGAGGCGCTCGTGCAGACCCCGAGTGGCGAAGTGTGCTGGTGGATCACCGCTATCGAATATGTGAAGTGACAACGGATGGCCCGTACGCATGAACGCGTGCGGGCCATTTGCGTTTTCAGCCCTCGCGCAGCACCGTCAACGGGCTGGCATTCAGTGCGCGGCGGGTGCCGAACACGCCGGCACCGCCGATCAGCACGGCGCCGATCACCGGCAGCAGCAATAGCCACGGATGCGGGTGCCAGGTCAGGTCGAACGCGTAGCGGTACAGCACCAGTGTCACCAGTTCAGTGCCCAGCGCTGCCAACAGCCCGCTGACTGCGCCCAACAACCCGAACTCGATACGCCGGGCCTTGACCAGCAACTTGCGCTCAGCCCCCAGCGCCCGCAGCAGGGCGCCCTGGCGAATCCGCTCATCGAGGGTTGCCTGGAGCCCGGAGAACAACACGGCCATCCCCGCTGCCAGGACAAACAACAGCACGTACTCCACCGCCAGGGTGACCTGGGCCAGGATGCTGCGCAGTTGTTCCAGCAGTGCCTCCACCTGCAGGATGGTCACCGCCGGGAAGGCCCGGGACAGGTCGACGATCTGTTGGTCATGGCCGGGTGCGAGGTAGAAGCTGGTCAGGTAGGTGGCCGGCAGGTCCTTCAGGGTGCCGGGCTGGAAGATCATGAAGAAGTTGGGCTGGAAGTTGTCCCAGTTGATTTCCCGCAGGCTGGTGACCCGCGCTTCACGGTTTTCCCCGCCGACGGTAAACACCAGGTGATCGTTGAGCTTGAGTTTCAGGCTGTCGGCGACCTTGGCCTCCACCGAGACGCCTGGAATCTCGTCGGTCGGTTGCGCCGTCCACCAGGAGCCCGCCGTCAACTTGTTGCCCGGTGGCAGGTCGGCGGCCCAGGTCAGGCTCAAGTCTCGCTGTACTGCACGATCGCCGCTGGAGTCCTTGCTGACAATCTCCTGCACTGGCGAGCCATTGATGCTGATCAGTCGTCCCGGTACCACCGGATACAGCGGAGCCGATTGCGCCTGTAATTCCAGCAGGCGTGCGCCGAAGGTGTCTTTGTCGGCGGGCAGGATGTTCAGGGCGAAATAGTTGGGGGCGTCCTTGGGCAACTGGTTCTGCCAGGTATCCAGCAATTCGCCGCGCAACAACGCGATCAAGCCCATGGATAACAGGATCAGCCCGAACGCCAGTGACTGCCCCGCGGCGGCCAGGGGATGACGCAGCAACTGGCCCAGCCCCAGGCGCCAGGGCAAGGAGGCCCGGGCCAGCAGGCGTCGCAGGCTTTGCAGCAACAGGAGCAGCAGGCCGCCGAGAACCAGCGCGGCAATCACGCCGCCGCCCAGCAGGGCGAAGGTCAGCACCAGGTCGAGGCTCAAGCGCCACATGATCAGGCCCAGGGCGAAGAGTGCGGCGCCGTAGACCATCCAGGTGCTGGAAGGGATTGGCAGCAAGTCGCGGCGCAATACCCGCAGTGGCGGCACCCGCCCCAGGGCGGCCAGCGGCGGTAGGGCGAAACCGGCGAGGGCTACCAGCCCGGTGCCAATCCCGGCAACGGCCGGCAGCAGCCCGCCGGGTGGAACGTCCGCCGGCAGCAGGTCATGCAACAGCGCAAACAGGCCCAATTGCGCCAGCCAGCCGAGCAGGGCGCCGGTCAGGCTGGCCAGCAACCCCAGCACGGCCAATTGCAGGCTGAACAGCAACATGGTTTCGCGTCGCGACAACCCGAGGCAGCGCAGCAGGGCGCTGGCATCAAAGCGTCGGCTGGCGAAGCGATTGGCCGAGAGCGCCACGGCCACGCCGGAGAGCAGCACCGCCACCAGGCTGGCCATGTTCAAGTAACGTTCGGCCTTGCCCAGCGCGCCGCCGATCTGCTGGTTGCCGTCGCGCGCATCCTGCAGCCGCTGGTTGGCAGCCAGGCCGGGCTTGACCAGGTCGCGATAGGTTTGCAGCACGGTGCCGCCTTGTGGCGCGCGCCACAGGTCGCGATAACTCACGCGACTGCCGGGCTGCACCACGCCGGTGGCGTCAAGGTCGGCCAGGTTGATCATCACCCTGGGCGTCAGGCTATAGAAGTTGCCGGCGCGATCCGGCTCATAGGTCAGCACGCGGGAAAGGCGCAGGGTCTTCATGCCGACGTCGATGCTGTCGCCGATTTTCAGGTTCAGTGCCGTCAACAGCCGTGCTTCCACCCAGGCTTCACCGGGTTTGGGGCCACCTCTGGCAGTTTCTTCGGCGAAGGGTTCGGCGGCGCTCTTCAGCTCGCCGCGCAACGGATACGCCTCGTTGACCGCCTTGATGCTGGACAGCTGGATGCCGGCGTCAGTGGCAATCACGCTGGAGAATTCCACCACCCTGGCGTGCTGCAGGCCCAGCTCGGTGCCACTCTGGATTTGCTCGGTGCGGGCGGGTGAACTGCCTTCCAGCACCAGGTCGGCCGCCAGGAACTCGGTGGCGCGCAACATCATCGCGCCGTTCAGGCGGGCACCGAAGTAACCGATGGCGGTGCTGGCGGCCACGGCCACCAGCAGGGCGAAGAACAGCACGCGCAGTTCGCCGGCGCGGGCATCGCGCAGCAACTGGCGAAGGGCAAGGCTGAACAGGCGCAACAAGGGCAAGCGTGCCATCAAGGCTCCAGGGGCGCGACCATCAGGCCGGCTTCAAGACGGATCAGGCGACGGCAACGGTGGGCCAGGCGCTCGTCATGGGTCACCAGCACCAGGGTCGTGCCGCTCTCTTTGTTGAGTTCGAACAGCAGGTCGCTGATGCGCTCGCCGGTATGGCTGTCGAGGTTGCCGGTGGGTTCATCGGCAAACAGCACGTCTGGTTCGGCAGCAAACGCCCGGGCAATCGCTACCCGTTGCTGCTCACCCCCCGAGAGTTGGCGCGGCGAGTGGGTGAGACGCTGGCCCAGGCCGACACGCTCCAGCAGGTGTTTGGCGCGCTCGCGGGCGTCCTTGCGGCCGTCCAGCTCCAGGGGCAGCATCACGTTTTCCAGCGCGTTGAGGCTGTCGAGCAACTGGAAGGACTGGAACACAAACCCCACGTGCTCGGCGCGGATGCGTGCACGCTGGTCTTCGTCGAGGGTACTCAGGGCCTGGCCGGCGAGGGTGACTTCGCCACTGCTGGGCAGGTCGAGGCCGGCCAGCAGGCCGAGGAGGGTGGATTTGCCGGAACCGGAGGCGCCGACGATAGCCAGGCTATCGCCCTTGTTCAGTTCCAGGCTCAGTTCGTGCAGGATAGTCAGTTCACCTTCCGCGCTGGGAACCACTTTGCTAAGGTTTCGCGCGGTGAGAATGCTTGCGCCCATGGAGAATCCAATGCGAATGTGGTTTTTGAGTGCTGGCCTGGCCTTGATGTGCATGGCCCAGAACGCAGCGGCGGGTACAGTCCTGATCGTTGGCGATAGTATCAGTGCCGGTTTCGGGCTGGATACCAGCAAAGGGTGGGTAGCGTTGTTGGGACAACGGCTCAAGAGCGAAGGTTTCGACGATAAAGTGGTCAACGCCTCTATCAGCGGCGACACCAGTGCCGGAGGCCGGGCGCGGCTGCCGGCGGCGCTTGCAGAGCATAAGCCGGACCTGGTGATCATTGAGCTGGGCGGCAATGACGGCCTGCGTGGGCAGCCACCCGAGCAATTGAAACAAAATCTTGCATCGATGATTGAACAGTCCAAGGCCAGCGGTGCCAAGGTGCTGCTGCTGGGCATGCAGTTACCGCCCAATTACGGCCCGAAATACACCACCGCGTTTGCCGAGGTCTACGGGGCGTTGGCCAAGGAGAAAAGCGTCCCGCTGGTACCGTTTTTCCTGGAAGGAATCGGCGGCCATCCAGAGCTGATGCAGGCTGACCAATTGCACCCGGCGGTTGGCGCGCAGGGCAAGTTGCTGGAAAATGTCTGGCCAACGCTAAAACCACTGCTATGACGCTTTTCTAGCAGCGGTCTTTCGGCTAAGGTGGCGCCCCCCCGATTTGGAGCCCCCGATGTCGCGTCCTGCCTGGTCACTGTTTGCCTACCAACTGATCGAGCCTGACGAACAGCTGGATCTGTTCGCCTGCCAGGAAGTCCGGGTGCATCTGGTGACGCGTCAATTGGAGTTGGGCGGGTCCATCGACCGCACCCTCTGCGGCACGTTGTTGCCTGCCCAGCCGCGCTGGTCATCGGTGGATCGCTCGATCTTCCAGGACCAGCGTTTGTGCCCCCTGTGCCGGGCGATCCTCGAGTCGCAAAAACGCGGCACACCGCCGATCTGGCCGGAGCTGCGCTTCGAGCTTTGAATATGGGTGCCCGCCGGGCAGCCGTGTACAATCCATTTTCTACTACCCGTCGATCTGCGAAGGAATTCCCGGATGTTGTCGCGCCTTTCCGCCGTCACCTGCTGCCTGTCTCTCGCTGCGCTCTGCGCGGCCGGTCCTGCTGCAGCCTTGCAGTTGCCTTTGCCGCCACCGGGTGAAGATATCGTTGGCCAGGTCCAGGTGATCAAGGCCAAGTACGAAGATACCTTCGCGGACCTCGGCACCACCTACGACCTGGGTTATTCGGAGATGGTCGCGGCCAACCCGGGCGTGGATGCCTGGCTGCCGGGAGCGGGTACCGAGATCGTGTTGCCGACGCGCTTCATCCTGCCGCCCGGCCCGCGTGAAGGCATCGTGATCAACCTGGCGGAGTACCGGCTCTACTACTACCCCAAGGGCCAGAACGTGGTGTACACGTTCCCGTTGGGGATTGGCCGTGAAGGCTGGGGCTCGCCAGTGGCCCACACCACCATCACGGGCAAGATCCCGAACCCGACCTGGACCCCGCCAGCCTCGATCAAGGCAGAACACGCCGCCAATGGCGACCCGTTGCCCAACGTCGTGCCGGCGGGCCCGGACAACCCGCTGGGGCCGTTCAAGTTCACCCTCGGCACGCCGGGCTACCTGATCCACGGTTCCAACATGAAGTTCGGCATCGGTACCCGTACCAGCCACGGTTGCTTCCGCATGTTCAACAACAACGTGCTGGAAATGGCCGACATGGTGCCGGTGGGCACGTCGGTGCGGATTATCAACGACGCCTACAAGTTCGGCGCGGCCGGGGGCAAGGTCTACCTGGAAGCCCATACGCCGCTGAACGACGATGGCACCCCATCGGTCGTCGACAAGCACACCGCCGTCATCAACGCCTTGCTCAAGCGTGAAGACCTGTCCAGCAACCTGCGGGTCAACTGGGACCAGGTGCGTGACGTGGTTGCGGCTGAAGACGGTTTGCCGACGGAAATCGGTGTACCCGGCGGGGCGCCGATGGTGTCGAGTACGCCGGTCGATCTGCAGCAGTAAGCCTGCACGATCCATAACCCGTTATCGCCTCGCGCGGTGACGGGTTTTTTATTGTCTGGAATCCAGCCAAATCACAGGCAAAAAAAAGCCGATCCAAGAATGGATCGGCTTGATAACAACCCCGGAGGATTATTACTTGCGGCTTGCTTTTTCAAGCATGCGCAGAGCGCGCTCGTTAGCTTCGTCAGCAGTCTGTTGTGCTTTTTGAGCAGCAGCCAGAGCTTCATCAGCTTTACGGTAGGCTTCGTCTGCACGAGCCTGGGAGCGTGCTGCTGCGTCTTCAGTTGCAGTCAGACGAGCTTCGGTTTCTTTGGAGACGCTGCTGCAACCGGTAGCCAGAACTGCGGCCAGAGCCAGAGCAGAGAATTTCAGAACGTTGTTCATCGTGTTCCCCTTCAAGGACTTTCTATTAAATGGCTACTTTCTCAGAGTGAGCTAATAGCCGGCGTACATACTACCCATTACTTGTAGTAAGTAAACTGACGTAGCGCAAGAAGCAAAAAAAATTCTCGCGTCCAATCTATTTTGGCTAATCTTTCGAGAGTCTGTATAAAAAATATGCAAATTTTTGCACTCGGCCGAGGATTGGATCCAGCCTGAAAGGGCCGGCTGGCATGTGTTAAGCCATGTAAACATAAGTCATTTTATATATCGTCCCTGACACTATTGTTCAGATTGTCTTTTCGCCATTCGGTATCTTTTGTGCATGTTGAGGTGACTTTAAGAGCGCGTGTTCGTCTCAAGCTTCAACTGCCGGCAATGTTCAGGCCATCGACGTAAGGAATCTCGATTGGCCCTTTCTATGTCCGCCAGCGCAACGGAAGACGAGCGCGTCTTGAGCAATTGTGCGATTGGCGCCTACTATTTCCCTGTGCTGGTTGTGAGCGCTAGTGCAAGGCACTGGCCGCTTTTCTCGTTGTCGAAACCGGCACCGGGTGGCGTAGATGTTCCTTCGCCGGAAAAACATCGGTAAGGTAGGGGTCAGAAACCAAGACCCGCGAGGAGTAGTGATGAGCGAGGCGTTGTCCATCCACCATGACCAGGCTGGTCATCAGTTCGAGACCAATGTGGACGGTCATCGTGCCTATCTGACCTATATGGATCTCGGGAAGCAGACCCTGGATATCTATCGCACCTTCGTGCCCAACGCATTGCGCGGCCGTGGCATTGCTGCCGCGCTGACCGAGGAAGCGTTGAAGTTCGCCGAAGAGGCAGGTTATACGGTGATCCCGTCCTGCTCCTACGTTGAGCGCTACATGGAGCGCCACCAGCGCCATGCCGCGAAGCTTTGAGCATTGAGTAGGGCGGTACGCAGGGCATCCCAGGATGCATTCCCACGCAGGGCGGGGGAACGATCAAAAAAAACGCCGGGTTTAGCCCGGCGTTTTTGTGTCCGCAGTCTGTGCTCAGCCGCGCTGGCGCTTGGGCAACACGTCCTTGAGCTTGGCGTGCATGCTGCGCAAGGTGGTCTCGGTGGCAGACCAGTCGATGCACGCATCGGTGATCGACACGCCGTATTGCAGGTCGGCCAGGTCCTTTGGAATCGCCTGGCAGCCCCAGTTCAGGTGGCTTTCGACCATCAGGCCGATGATCGACTGGTTGCCTTCCAGAATCTGGTTGGCCACGTTCTCCATCACCAGCGGTTGCAGGGCCGGGTCCTTGTTGGAGTTGGCGTGGCTGCAATCGACCATGATGTTCGGCTTGATCTTCGCCTTGTTCAGCGCCTGTTCGCACAAGGCCACGCTGACCGAATCATAGTTGGGCTTGCCATTGCCGCCACGCAGTACCACGTGACCGTAGGCGTTGCCCTTGGTGGTGACGATGGACACGCCACCTTCCTGGTTGATGCCCAGGAAGCGGTGCGGGCTGGAGACCGACTGCAGGGCGTTGATCGCCACGGTCAGGCCGCCATCGGTACCGTTCTTGAAACCCACGGCCGAGGACAGGCCGGAAGCCATTTCGCGGTGAGTCTGGGATTCGGTGGTGCGTGCACCAATTGCCGACCAGCTGATCAGGTCTTGCAGGTACTGCGGGGAAATCGGGTCCAGGGCTTCGGTTGCCGTCGGCAGGCCCATTTCCGCCAGGTCCAGCAGCAATTGACGACCGATGTGCAGGCCATCCTGGATCTTGAACGAGTCGTCCAGGTACGGGTCGTTGATCAAGCCTTTCCAGCCGACGGTGGTACGCGGCTTCTCGAAATAGACACGCATCACCAGGTACAAGGTGTCGGACACTTCCGCCGCCAGCACCTTCAGGCGCTCGGCGTATTCGTGGGCAGCCTTGAGGTCATGGATCGAGCACGGCCCGATGACCACGAACAGGCGGTGGTCGGTGCCGTCGAGAATCTCACGGATGACTTCGCGGCCCTTGGTGACGGTCTGCAGGGCAGCGTCGCTCAGGGGGATTTCGCGCTTGAGCTGATCGGGCGTGATCAGGGTCTCGTTGGATTCGACGTTAAGGTCGTTGATCGGTAAATCAGCCATCGTGTTACTCGTCAGGGTCACGGGTGCCGGCCGCCAGCGATCCCCGTGCGGCGGAGCACAGCATGATTTAAGTGCAGCGGGGAGCGGAACCTTAGCGCGTTACAAGGCTGCGAGACAATGGGCAACGTCCGCTTTAATCCAGCGCTGGCAGCACAAAAGCCTCATGGGAGAACTCGCCGGCATGGCGCGTGACCCATTCCCGGGCCAGCGCTTCGCTCTGCCCGAGTGTGGGCTCGACGCCTTCGTGGAGGCGGCAGTACCGTTCGATCTGGCACACTTGCTCACCCATTCGCGCACCGAACAAGGCCTGCTCATCGGTAAAGGCAATGTCGACGCGGTAGCCGTTTTCGGCCTTGCGGCACCATGCCACATAGCCCGGATAGCGGGCCGTCTGGCCCAGTGAGGGGATGTGCAACTCGATGGCCGCGCCCTGGCGCCAGGCGCGCGGGCAATTGCATGCGACGCCGCCCAGGCCGATAGTGTGCAGCCGTTGGCGGGAAATGCCGGAAATGGGGCGTTGGGTTATTTCGACAGCGACATCATCAGGGTGAGGAAAGAAACGACCCATGCACACGGACTCCGAGCACCGTCCAGTTGACGGCGGTGGCAGCAGTATAGTGAAAGAGCTGCAACTTACCGACCTGGATATCGACCAGCAATTACTGGGGCTTCCCGGCACGTCCCTGGTGGTGTTTACCGGTGACGGCTGCTCGCGTTGCCGCTTCCTGCACCAGCAACTGCCGGGTTGGGACTTGCCGGTGGACCGGGTGTGCTGGGTGGATGCGGGTCACAATGGCGGGGCAGTGGAGCGCTACGAGATCTTTCACCTGCCGGCGTTGTTTGTGGTGTGTAACGGGAAATTCCATGGAATATTAGCGTCACTGACGCGTCTGACCGCCAGCGACCTGACTCAAGGTGTGCAGCAGGCGCTCAAACGAATACCAGAGGAGTTGCCATGACCGAAGTAACCAAACAGTCGCCACGGATCGGGATCATCGGCACCGGGGCCATTGGTGGCTACTACGGTGTGATGCTCGCGCGCGCCGGCTTCGATGTGCATTTCCTGCTGCGCAGCGAGTACGCGGCGGTCAGCGAGCGCGGCCTGCAACTCAACAGCACGATCCACGGAACCGTGCACCTTCACCCGGTACAGGCTTATGCCCGCGCCGCCGACATGCCGCCGTGCGACTGGCTGCTGGTGGGCACCAAATCGACCGGGAATGTCGAACTGGCCCCGACCATCGCTCAAGTTGCCGCCCCGGACGCCAGGATAATCCTGTTGCAAAATGGCCTCGACGTAGAGGACAGCCTGCGTGAACACCTGCCGCCGTCGCTGCACCTGCTGGGTGGCCTGTGCTACATCGGCGTGCACCGTTCCGGTCCCGGGATCGTCGAGCATCAGGCGCTGGGCCGGGTCAACCTGGGTTACCACAGTGGCCCCGCGGCCAACGATGACAACGGTCGGCAAGCCATCGTCGAAGAAGGCGCCGCGCTGTTTCACCAGGCCGGTATCGATTCCCAGGCCATGGCCAATGTGCACCAGGCGCGCTGGCATAAACTGGTGTGGAACGTGCCTTACAACGGTCTCTCGGTAGTGTTCGGCACGGGCACCACGGCGATGATGGCGGATGAGTCCAGCCGCGAACTGATCCAGGCGCTGATGGCCGAAGTGGTGCAGGGCGCCCACGCCTGCGGGCATGAGATTCCCGCCAGTTACGCCGGGCAGATGTTCACCATGACCGAGAGCATGGATGACTACTTGCCCAGCATGTATCACGATTACGTGCACAAGCGCCCGCTGGAACTGGCGGCGATCTACGCGCGCCCCTTGGCCGCGGCCAACGCGGCGGGTTGTGAATTGCCACGCATGCAGGCGCTGTATCAGGCCTTGAGTTTTATGGATCGGCATAACCGCTGATTGGGGGGAACACCATGGCGAAGGGATTGGGCGACAAACTGGTGCTGGCGATTTCCTCGCGAGCGCTGTTCGACCTGAGCGAGAGCCACAAGGTCTACCTGGCCCAAGGCGTCGAGGCGTACCGCAAGTACCAGATCGACCACGAGGAAGAAACCCTCGAGCCCGGTGACGCCTTCCCGCTGGTGAAGAAACTCCTGAGCCTCAACGCCAGCCTCGGCCGCGCCCGGGTCGAGGTGGTGCTGGTGTCGCGCAACAGTGCCGACACCGGCTTGCGTGTATTCAATTCGATCCAGCATTACGGGCTCGACATCTCCCGCGCGGCGTTTGTCGGCGGGCGCAGCCCTTATCCTTATCTGGCGGCGTTTGGCTGCCACCTGTTTCTGTCCACCCATGCCGAGGATGTGCGCAGCGCCCTGGATGCCGGGTTTGCCGCAGCGACGATTCTGTCGGGCGGCGCAGGTCGGGCCTCCAGTGCTGAATTGCGGATCGCCTTCGATGGCGACGCGGTGCTGTTTTCCGACGAGTCCGAGCGCGTTTATCAGTCGGGCGGCCTTGAAGCCTTCCAGGCCAGCGAGCGCGAATCCGCCCGCGAGCCGTTGCGCGGCGGCCCATTCAAGGGCTTCCTGGCGGCACTCAACCTGTTGCAGCGCGAGTTCCCCGACGAGTCCTGCCCCATCCGCACTGCGCTGGTGACCGCCCGTTCGGCGCCTTCCCACGAGCGGGTGATTCGCACGCTGCGCGAGTGGGATATCCGTCTCGACGAGTCGCTGTTTCTTGGTGGCCTGGAGAAGTCGGCGTTCCTCGAAGCCTTCGCCGCCGATGTGTTTTTCGATGACCAGGAAGGGCATTGCGAGAAGGCCCGGGAGTTCGTGGCCACCGGTCACGTCCCCCATGGCATCAGTAACGAGTTGAAAATTCAGACCGAGGGCTGAGCACTGCCAAAGGCGCTGCTAAGCTGAATCAATCCCCGCCATCCTGGCTGCCCAGGAGGTTCTATGATTCGTTCGATGCTGTACGCCACTGACCTCGGTCTGTATGCCCCCTATGTGATGCAACATGCCCTGGCGCTGGCGCGAACGTTCAAGGCTGATCTGTATGTGATTCACGTGGTCGAGCCCATCGGGCTGTTCGCCGAATCGGTGTTGCACAGCTACCTTGATGAGAAGGCCTTGAGTGAATGGCAAAGCCAGGGCCTGACGACGGTGATGGCGACCATCGAACAACGGGTGCTCGACAGTTTTCGCGAGGAGCTGGGGGACGGGGAGCAGGACCTCAAGTTGATCCGTTCGGTGCGGGTGATCCAGGGTGATCCTTGTGAAGTGATTCTCGACCAGTCGCAGAAACTCTCTGTGGATTTGTTGATCGTAGGTAGTCACAGCCAGGCGGTCGGGGTGGCAACACCTCTGGGGAGAACCGCCGCACGGGTGCTGCAGCTGTCCCAGGTGCCGGTGTACCTGGTGCCGCTGTTGCAGCGTCGACGCAGTGACGACGTGTGATTGGTAGAAAACGATAAAAAGTTCTAGATTTATCCGTCTAACCTTTAATATAGTTATATACCGTCGCTGATACCCGTGGCGTCTATCCGCTTTGAGGGACACATATGAAGCTTCAACAACTGCGCTACATCTGGGAAGTGGCGCACCACGACCTCAACGTTTCCGCTACTGCTCAAAGCCTTTACACCTCGCAACCCGGTATCAGCAAGCAGATCCGCCTGCTCGAAGATGAGTTGGGCGTTGAAGTGTTCGCACGCAGCGGCAAGCACCTGACCCGTGTCACCCCGGCCGGTGAGCGCATCATCACCACCGCCGGCGAGATCCTGCGCAAGGTCGAAAGCATCAAGCAGATCGCCCAGGAATTCTCCAACGAGAAAAAGGGCACCCTGTCGATCGCCACCACCCACACCCAGGCGCGTTATGCGCTGCCGCCGGTGATCAGCAGCTTTATCAAGCAGTACCCGGACGTGGCCTTGCACATGCACCAGGGCTCGCCGATGCAGATCGCCGAGATGGCCGCCGACGGCACCGTCGATTTCGCGATTGCCACCGAAGCGCTGGAATTGTTCGGCGACCTGGTGATGATGCCGTGCTACCGCTGGAACCGTTGCGTCGTGGTCCCACAAGGCCACCCATTGGCCAAGCTGCCGAAGCTGACCCTGGAAGCCCTGGCTGAATACCCGATCGTGACTTACGTGTTCGGTTTCACCGGCCGTTCGAAACTCGACGAAGCCTTCAGCCATCGTGGCCTGACGCCGAAAGTGGTGTTCACCGCGGCTGACGCCGACGTCATCAAGACTTATGTGCGCCTGGGCCTGGGTGTCGGTATCGTCGCCAAGATGGCGGTCGACACCAAGCTCGACAACGACCTGGTGGTGCTCGATGCCAGCGAGCTGTTCGAGTCCAGCGTGACCAAGATCGGTTTCCGTCGTGGCACCTTCCTGCGTGGTTTCATGTGCGACTTCATCGAAAAGTTCGCGCCGCACCTGACGCGCGAAGTGATGGCCAAGGCCATCCAGTGCCACAACAAGCAGGAACTGGAAGAGCTGTTCGACGGCGTTGAACTACCGGTTCACTGATCGGCTTACTTCACCTCGGTAACAGCAAACTGTTGCCGAGCGCCCCCCACCAGAATCTCCACCTCATCCCCTTCGAACTTGCCCAACAGGCTTTTGCCCAGGGGCGAGCGTGGGGTGATGACGGTCACCGGTTGCCCCACCACATCGACCTTCAAGCCTGCGCCGTCCGGCGCCAGGAATAGCCACTGCTGGCGATCGTTTTCATCTGCCAACCCCAGTAATGCGCCGACTTCGATGCCGCGCTGGTCATCGTAGGCCCGCAGCTGCATGTTCTGGCAGAGCGTCAGCGCCTGCCGGATCTCCTCGACGCGTCGGGCCTGGCCGGCTGCCAGGTAAGAAGCCTCCAGGCCCAGGGTGTCGTACTTGTTCTCGGCGATGTTTTCTTCGTGGGTCGCGGTTTCGTACGCGGTTTGCGCGGCGCGCTGGGCGATATCGAGATCGACCGCGAGTTTGTCCAAAACCAACTGGTGAACGGCGTGTTTATTCATGGGCGGCTTTCGTGATCAATCGCAAAATTGCAGGACGTTGGCCCGGCTCTTGTCGTTGGGGGCGTTCTGGTCCTGTTGCAGCCAGAACTGGCATTTGGGGTTGGACAGGTTACGCGGGTTGTTGCGGGCTTGGTCCAGGGTTTGCTGTTGCTCCTGCTTGCGCAGGTTCTCCTGGTACTGCTCGAACATCCGGTTCGGTGGCTCCGGTGCAACCACCTCTGGCTTGCCCAGTTGCTGCACCACTCGGGCCACCGGCGCCACGGTTTGCTCGGGCAGGTAGCGGGAAGCCAGCCACACGCTCAGCACAATGGCGATAAACCCCAGCCACAGGCCGAAGGCCACGGCGATACTGAGTTTGAACAGCGAGAACGAACGATCAGACATGGTGGCCTCCTGGCAGGCACGTGCGGCATGGCGCCGATTGTCCCACAGCCGCGCGCAGAATAATCGCGATCAACCCTTCTGTATCGAGGCATTTATACGGACAATCGAGCCTTTGAGCGTTGGAGCCCGGAATGAAAGCCCGCTGGGATATTTTTTGCAGCGTCGTCGATAACTACGGCGACATCGGCGTGACCTGGCGCCTGGCCCGGCAATTGGTGGCGGAACAAGGGTGTGCGGTGCGCTTGTGGGTCGATGACCTGCGGGCGTTCGAACGCATGTGCCCCGAGATTGATGTGCAGGTGCACCAGCAATGGCAAGAGGGCGTCGACGTGCGCTACTGGCCCTCCGACTGGCCGGCGACCGACGCGGCAGACGTGGTGATCGCTGCGTTCGCCTGTCAATTGCCGCCTGGCTACATGGAAGCGATGGCCGCACGCGACCGCACGCCGTTGTGGATGAACCTGGATTACCTGAGCGCCGAAGACTGGGTGGTCGGCTGCCACGGTTTGCCCTCGGTGAAATTCAAGGGCGTGCAAAAGTACTTCTTCTTTCCCGGATTCCGTCCCGGCACCGGCGGTTTATTGCGTGAGGCGGGGCTGCTGGAACAGCGCGATGCCTTCCAGCAAGACGCCGCCGCCCGGCAGCAGTTTCTGCAGGCGCTTGGGGTTTTCCCGGTGGACGGTGCGCGAATGATGTCGTTGTTCGCCTATGAAAACGCCGGGCTGGCCAGTTGGCTTGACGTGCTGGCGGCCGATGGGCGCGCCACTCATCTGCTGGTGCCGGAAGGGCGGATCCTCGGAGATGTGCAGGGCTGGCTGGGGGTCGAGTCATTGGAAGTAGGTGATGTGCACCGGCGCGACGGGTTGACCGTGCAAGTGCTGCCGTTTGTGCGCCAGGAGCAATACGACCGGCTGTTGTGGTGCTGCGACTTCAACGCCGTGCGCGGCGAAGACTCGTTCGTGCGGGCGCAATGGGCCGGGCGGCCACTGTTGTGGCATATCTATCGCCAGGACGAAGACATTCACCTGGACAAGCTCGATGCGTTCCTTGAGCTGTATACCGAAGGTCTGTCTCCGGCTGCGAAAGTCGCGTTGGTCGGCCTTTGGCAGGCCTGGAACGCTGATGGCGATATGGCACTTTGCTGGAAAATGCTGCTGGAACACTGGCCGGAAGTGACCGCGAACGCCGAGAAATGGGCTCTGGAACAAGGCTCGCGGACCGATCTTGCGACGGCGCTGGTACAGTTTTATGTAAATTGGATATGATACGCGACCTTGATTTTTGTAAATCCCATCCAAATTTCGGATATTCGCAATGAAAACTGGTAAAGAACTGAAACCCGGTACAGTGATCCGTCTCGAAAACGACCCTTGGCTGGTTCAGAAAGCTGAGTTCACCAAGTCTGGTCGTAACAGCGCAATCATGAAGACCAAGCTGAAGAACCTGCTGACCGGTTACAAGACCGAGATCGTCTACAGCGCCGATGACAAACTGGACGACGTGATCCTCGACCGCAAAGAAGCGACCCTGTCCTTCATCAGCGGCGACACCTACACGTTTATGGACACCACCGACTACACCATGTACGAGCTGAACGCTGAAGACATCGAAGCCGTTCTGCCGTTCGTGGAAGAAGGCATGGAAGACGTCTGCGAAGCTATCTTCTTCGAAGACCGTCTGGTTTCCGTAGAGCTGCCGACCACTATCGTGCGTAAGGTTGCCTACACCGAAGGTTCCGCTCGCGGCGACACTTCGGGCAAGGTGATGAAGCCTGCCAAGCTGGCTAACGGTACCGAACTGCAAGTAGCCGATTTCATCGAAATCGACGACCTGATCGAGATCGACACCCGTGAAGGTGGTTCGTACAAAGGTCGCGCCAAGAAGTAATTCCTGCGCCACCGGTACGATAAAAAAAGCCCGACCATGCGTCGGGCTTTTTTGTGGGTGCCGGTTTTTACTTCAGGTGTTGCTTCAGCTCCTCGGACGCCTGCAGCAGCGCCGAACGAACCTCCGGTACCTGGCTGACGACATTCAGCAAACCGTAGTCATGGATCATGCCGTTGTAGCGCACGGCGGTCACCGGTACACCGGCTTCATCCAGCTTGCGGGCATAGGCTTCGCCTTCGTCACGCAGCACGTCCGAGCCTGCGGTCTGAATCAACGCAGGTGGCAAATCCTTGAGCTGCGCGGTGCTTGCCCGCAGGGGCGACGCATAGATCTCGGCGCGCTGGTTGGTGTCGGTGGTGTAGTTGTCCCAGAACCACTTCATCATGTTGCGGGTCAGGAAGTGGCCTTCGGCAAACTGGTTGTAGGACCCGGTGTCGAAGTTGGCGTCGGTCACCGGCCACAACAGCAGTTGGAACTTGATTGACGGAGTGCCCCTGTCCTTAGCCATCAGGCTGACCACCGCTGCCATGTTGCCGCCGACGCTGTTGCCGGCGACGGCCAGGCGTTTGCCATCAACGTTGATCTCGCTGCCGTGTTCGGCCACCCACTTGGTTGCCCCGTACGCCTGGTTGATCGCCACCGGGTAGTGCGCTTCAGGTGATGGCGTGTAGTTGACGAACACCGCCGCCGCTCCCGACCCCACCACCAGGTCACGTACCAGACGCTCGTGGGTCGGGAAATCCCCGAGTACCCAGCCACCGCCGTGGAAGAACATGAACACTGGCAATGTGCCCTTGACCCCGGCCGGACGCACGATGGTCAGGCTCAGCGGCTGGCCATCGACCTGAATGGTCTTCTGGCTCACGTCGGCCTTGGGCAGCGTCAGTTTCACGCCTGACTGTGCACCTGTCAGCACCGCACGGGCTTCCCTGGGCGTCAGTTGCTCCATCGGTTTGCCGGTGCCGGCGTTCAGTACATCGAGAAACGCCTGGGTGTTGTGTTCCACGTCACCGCTGGCCGCAAAGGCATTGGTGATCGAGAAGGCGAGCAGGGTGCCGGTGAGTACTTTGCCAAATGTGTTCATGTTCTTCTCCAAAAAACCGCGTGGGTCAGACGGTTACGTGCAGGCGTACATCGACGTTGCCACGGGTGGCGTTGGAGTAAGGGCAGACCTGGTGCGCAGCGTCGACCAGGCTTTGCGCGTCGTCCTGGGCCAGGCCGGGCAAGCTGACGTGCAGGTCGATGTCCAGGCCGAAACCGCCGGGGATTTGACCGATGCCGACGTGGGCAGTGATCGAAGCGTCATCCGGGATTTTGCGTTTGGTCTGGCTGGCGACGAATTTCAGGGCACCGATGAAGCAGGCGGAGTAACCGGCGGCGAACAGTTGTTCCGGGTTGGTGGCCTGGCCACCCGCGCCGCCCAGTTCTTTTGGCGTGGAGAGTTTTACATCGAGGATGTTGTCGCTGGAAACAGCACGACCATCACGGCCGCCGGTGGCGGTGGCTACTGCGGTGTAGAGAGCTTGCATGGTGATTTCCTCGTCAGTGTTTGCGCTAAATGTTTGCGCACTAAGTAAGTGGCGAGGTGAATGTATCGCGCTAATAGTTAGTGCGCAAGATATATTTGGAAAATATTTTGCGCGCTTTGATAGCCAGGCATTGCACAAACAAATGTGGGAGCGGGCTTGCTCGCGAATGAGGTGTGACAGTCACTAGATGCATTGACTGATCCACCGCATTCGCGAGCAAGCCCGCTCCCACATTTTTGATGCGTGGTGCCTTTAGAGGGAGACTTGCAGGTTTTTTCGCAGTGCCAGTAAATCGCCCTGCAGCTTGCGCAACTGCTCGATGTCCAGCCCGCTGGCGCCCAGGATGCACTGTGGAATCTCCATGGCTTTGTCCCGCAGGGCGCGCCCGGCCTCGGTCAATTCAACCACCACCACGCGCTCGTCTTCGCGGCTGCGGGTGCGGCTGAGCAGGCCTTCGGCTTCCAGGCGCTTGAGCAGCGGCGTCAGGGAGCCGGGATCCGTTAGCAGGCGATTGCTGATTTCGCCTACGGTCAAGCCATCCTCTTCCCACAGCACCATCATGGCCAGGTACTGCGGATAGGTCAGGCCGAGGGCTTGCAGCAGCGGTTTGTAGACCTTGGTCATCAACAACGAGGTGGAATGCAGGGCAAAACACAGTTGGTTGTCGAGCAACAAGGATTCGCAGGTATCGAGGGGCTTGGTCATGGCAGTGCCTTAAAACGTGTCTGGTTTCGAATCTAGCGGGCAAATCTTTAACGCGCCAGACAATTCTGTCCGGCCGGTCAACCCAGGCCGCTTTGCAGTGCCAGGTCCCAGGGCGGCACAGGGCTGA
This sequence comes from Pseudomonas sp. Colony2, assembly GCF_019382755.1. Lineage (NCBI taxonomy): Bacteria > Pseudomonadati > Pseudomonadota > Gammaproteobacteria > Pseudomonadales > Pseudomonadaceae > Pseudomonas > Pseudomonas sp. Colony2. The sequence continues at coordinate 2,031,946 of NZ_CP080030.1, forward strand.
AGCGCGCCTTGAGGTATTCCAGCAACAAGCGGCTGCGGGCGTTGGCGTGTTGCTCCAGGCGGAGCGCATAGATGCCCGCGGTTTCAGGCGTCGGCAGGCCGTTCTCGCAGAACAGCGGGACCAGTTCACCGCGCACCAGGTATTCACTGGCGAGCCAGGTGGGCAGATGCGCAACACCCAGTCCGGCCAGCGCGCCTGAAAGCAGGGCTTCGGCGTTATTGGCGCTCATGCGAATGCGCTGCGGGCGGTAGGTGGATTTGCGCCCATCGAGCTCAAAACGCCAGGCGAACATCGGTGCCAGGCCTTCCCAATCCAGGCCGTCATGCTCGCTTAATTGGCTGGGATGGGTCGGGGTGCCACGGCTTTTCAGGTAGGCCGGGCTTGCGCAAGCGATGCGCACGATGCTGGCCAGTGGCGTGGCAATCAGCCGGGTGTCGACGATATGCCCGGCCCGCAGCACCAGGTCGACCTTGCCCAGATGCTCGCCCTGCATGTCGACAAAGCTGTCGATCAAGTGCAGGTGCACGTCCAGTCCCGGATAGACATTGAGAAAGTCAGCGATGGCAGGCGCCAAATGCCGCCTGCCGAAAGCCGCCGGTGCGTCCACGCGGATCAAGCCTTCAGGCGCATGACTCAGCGACACCGCTTCGGCCCGCGCCAGTTGCAGCTCGCTGACAATCCGCCGGGCGCGCTCGGCAAACGCCAGGCCGGCGGGCGTCGGCACCACCGCATGGGTGCTGCGTTGAAACAGCCGGCTACCCACCGAGCTTTCCAGGCTGTCGATGCGCCGCGCCACGGCCGAGGGCGTGAGCGGGTGACGGCGCGCGGCTGCAGAAAAGCTGCCGGCTTCCAGTACGTCGAGAAACAGGCTCAGTTGATCGGTCAATGTATTGGGGTTCATCAGCGTCTGCTTGTGCGAGATTGGCACAGCCATTGTGCGTTGCTGTGCGTTTCCGCACCAGAGCGGACTGCGTAGCATGCAAGGCCTGGGAACAGCAGGAGCGAGCGGGTGGCAGATTTAGCGTTGTATTTAATGCTGGGCGTAGCGTTGGGCACGGTCGGTGGCTTGTTCGGTATCGGCGGCGGGCTGATTGCCATTCCCGTGCTGGGAGTATTTTTCGGCCTCGACCAGCAGATCGCCCAAGGCACGGCCCTGGTGATGGTGGTGCCGAATGTGATGCTGGCGTTGTGGCGTTATCACCAGCGCAACCGGATTGAATTGCGTCATGCACTGCCGTTGGGCGTGATGGGTTTTTCCTTCGCCTGGCTGGGCTCGATCTGGGCGGTGGGAATCGATGCTGACGTGATGCGGGTGGGTTTTATCGCGTTTCTGCTGGTATTGGCGTCCTACAACCTGCTGCGAATGTTTACCCACAATGCACCGCCGTCAGCGCAGATGCGTTATTCCTGGCCGTGGCTTGGGGTGTTGGGCGCGGCGTCAGGCTCCATGGGTGGCTTGTTCGGGGTGGGCGGTGCAGTGGTTGCCACGCCGGTGCTGACCAGCATCTTCGGCACCAGCCAGGTGGTGGCCCAAGGGCTGTCGCTGGCCCTGGCTCTGCCGAGCACCAGCGTGACCCTGGTGACCTACGCCTGGCACCACGAAGTGGACTGGATGATCGGCGTGCCTTTGGCCGTCGGCGGTTTGCTCAGTATCAGTTGGGGCGTGAAAGTCGCCCACGCCATGCCGGAGCGGATGTTGCGCGGGCTGTTCTGCGGGTTCCTGGCGGTGTGTGCGGTGATGCTGACGTTTAAAGTTTGAAGCCTTCGAGGATGTATTCGGCGAGGCATTCGGTAATCGGCGAGGTGGTGCGCGGGTTGCGCAACAGCCGCAGGTTGACCGACGGCAGCGGCGGAAAACCGTCCGCTGTGCCCAATATGCGCAGGTCTTCGGTCACCAGGCTTTCCATATTGATCGTGACGGCCAGGCCGGCACCCACCACTGCGAGGATCGCGGCCCCGTTGGAGCTGTGATACGCCAGTCGGTACTCCTGCCCCTGGGCGTCCAGCGCGGCGCGTGCCCACTGCGTGCAAAAACTGTCGAGGCCGGAAATGGCCAGGGGCAGGGCGCTGTGCTCATCCATACAGAAGCAGGGCGCCGCCACCCACACCATGCGTTCATGGCGCAGCAGTTCGCCGATTTCATTTCCCGGTTCGCGGCTGATAACGGTCAGGTCGAGGTCCCGGCGCTGCATCAGCACCGGCGACGACTCGCAGTGCATTTCAATCTGGATCAGCGGGTAAGCCTTGGAGAAGCGCTTGAGAATCCCCGGCAAGTAGCGCATCACGTAATCGTCCGGGGTGCCGATGCGCACCAACCCGACCATGTGCGGCTCGCGCAGGGTGTTGAACACCTCGCTGTGCAGCTTCAGGATCCTGCGGGCATAGCCCAATAGCACCTGGCCTTCCGGAGTCAGCCGCACCTGGCGACCATCGCGCTCGAACAACTTGCGCTGCAACACATCTTCTTCCAGGCGTTTCATCTGCATGCTCACCGCCGACTGGGTGCGGTTGACCTGCTCGCCGGCGCGGGTAAAGCCCCCTTGATCAGCGATGGCGACGAAGGTGCGCAGCACCTCGGTGTCGATACTCGGGTAGCTGGACAATTGATCAATCTCCGAGATGTATTGCATAAGAAACATTCGTTGGATTGATCATAGCGCCAGGCACAGACTTCAGTCATCCCCACTGGAGGGCGAGATGATGAAAGGTCAAAGAGGCTTTGTACTGATGGCGAAGCGGCCGTTTTCCGGGCTGCTTCAACTGGGTTCCCGGTGGATGGCCGTGCACCGTGAGCGTCAGCTGTTGATGAGCATGAGCGATGAGGCGCTCAAGGACATCGGGCTCAACCGTGGCGATGTCGAGCAGGAAAGCCGCCGGCATTTTTGGGAAGACCCGCTGCGAAAATGACTCGGGATGCAGTAGGGTGGTTCGCGAGCACACAAGGAGATGCCCATGCCCGCAGAACTGTCCTTTTCCCTCAAGCAGGCGCGACGCCTGGCGCTGGCCGCCCAGGGTTTTTCCGGGCGCCAGCCGCCGGCGTTGATCAAGGCGGCGCAGGTCAATCGCCTGGTTGAGCGTTTGGGCGTGTTGCAGATTGATTCGGTAAATGCGGTGGTGCGTTCGCACTACCTGCCGCTGTTTTCCCGTCTGGGGCATTACTCTCCGTTGATTCTAGAGCAGGCCGCCTGGAGTTCGGGGCGGCGCCGCTCGCTGTTCGAATATTGGGGCCATGAGGCGTCGTTGTTGCCAATGGCGTTGTACCCATTGATGCGCTGGCGCATGGAACGGGCGGCCCGGGGGCAGGGGATCTATCAGCAAATGGCGCGTTTTGGTCGCGAGCAGCAGGCCACCATCGCCCGGGTGCTGGGCATCGTCGAACAACAAGGCGCCCTGGGTGCGGGCAGTTTGTCGACCCGCGAGGAGCGCGCCGGCCCGTGGTGGGACTGGAGCGATGAAAAGCATGCGCTGGAATGGTTGTTCGCCGCCGGCCAGGTGACCGTCGCCGGGAGGCGGGGTTTTGAGCGTTTGTATGACCTGCCGGAGCGTGTGATCCCGGCCGACATTCTCCAGCAACCCCCCTTGGACGAGGCTGAGGCGCAACGCGGTTTGCTGCTGCACAGCGCCACGGCGCTGGGGGTGGGCACTGAAAAAGACCTGCGCGACTACTTCCGTCTGGACCCGGCCGACAGCCGTGGGCGCCTGGCGGAGCTGGTCGAGGATGGGCAATTGATCACCTGCGAGGTCCAGGGCTGGAAACAGCCGGCTTATTGCCTGCCCGAGCCGAAAGTCCCGCGCAAGGTGCCTGCCAGCGCACTGTTATCGCCTTTTGATTCGCTGATCTGGGAGCGCAGCCGTACCGAGCGGTTGTTCGATTTCCGCTATCGGCTGGAGATCTACACGCCCCAGGACAAGCGGGTATATGGCTACTACGTGCTGCCGTTCCTGCACAACGAGCGGATTGCCGCGCGCGTGGATCTGCGGGCGGAGCGGGCGGCCGGACGCCTGGCGGTGCATGCCGTTCACGAGGAAGAGCCGGGGCTGGACGAGGAGGGCATGCGCGCGCTGGCCCTGAATCTGCGGCAGATGGCCGACTGGCTCGGGCTTGAGCAGATACAGCTCAATTGCCAGCGGGCCAGTGCGGCACGGTTGCGGGTAGAGCTTTTAACGCTTGACCTGTTTTAGCGTCTCGGCAATCAGGAATGCCAATTCCAGCGACTGATCGGCATTCATCCGTGGGTCGCAGTGGGTGTGGTAGCGGTCCGACAGCCCGTCTTCAGTAATCGGCCGCGCGCCACCGATGCACTCGGTGACGTTCTGCCCGGTCATCTCGATATGAATCCCGCCGGCGTAAGTGCCTTCGGCTTCATGCACCTGGAAGAACTCCTTCACCTCACTGAGAATCTGCGCGAAGTCCCGTGTCTTGTAGCCGCTGCTGGCCTTGATGGTGTTGCCGTGCATCGGGTCGGAACTCCACAGCACCTGCTTGCCCTCGCGCTGTACCGCGCGGATCAGGTTGGGCAGATGGTCGCCGACCTTGCTGGCACCCATGCGCGCAATCAGGTTCAGGCGGCCCGGGTCGTTGTCCGGGTTGAGGATGTCGATCAGGCGGATCAGGTCGTCGGGGTTCATGCTCGGGCCGACCTTGACCCCGATCGGGTTGTTCACCCCGCGCAGGAATTCGACGTGGGCACCGTCAAGTTGGCGGGTGCGATCACCGATCCAGAGCATGTGTGCCGAGCAGTCGTAATAGTCGTTGGTCAGGCTGTCGCGGCGCACGAAGGCTTGTTCGTAGTTGAGCAGCAGCGCTTCGTGGGCGGTGAAGAAACTGGTCTCGCGCAGTTGCGGCGAGCTGTCCATGCCACAGGCACGCATGAAGGCCAGGGTTTCGTCGATGCGGTCGGCCAGTTGGCTGTACTTCTCGGCCAGGGCGGAGTTGGCGATGAAGTCCAGGTTCCACTTGTGCACCTGGTGCAGGTCGGCAAAACCGCCCTGGGCAAACGCCCGCAGCAGGTTCAGGGTGGCGGTGGACTGGTGGTAGGACTGCAGCAGGCGGTCCGGATCGGGCACGCGGCTTTTTTCGTCGAAGCCGATACCGTTGACGATATCGCCGCGGTAGGCGGGCAGGGTGATGCCGTCGATGGTTTCATCGTTGGAAGAGCGCGGCTTGGCGAACTGGCCCGCCATACGCCCGACCTTGACCACCGGGCAGCCGGCAGCGAAGGTCATCACAATCGCCATCTGCAGCAGCACCTTGAAGGTGTCGCGGATTTTTGCCGCCGAGAACTCGGCAAAACTCTCGGCGCAATCGCCGCCTTGCAACAGGAAGGCGCGACCCTGGGTCACCTCGGCAAACTGACGGCGCAACTCACGGGCTTCACCGGCAAACACCAGCGGCGGATAGCTCGCCAGGTTTTGCTCGACCTGCGACAAATGCGCGGCGTCAGGGTACTGGGGTTGTTGCTGGATCGGCAGGGCGCGCCAGCTGTCGGGGCTCCAGGGTTGGCTCATCATGAACTCGAGTGATTTGCGGTCGGGCCGTCATGTTATCAGCAATTAGTACGTGACCTGCTGCCGCCGGTTCGCCCACAATCCCGGCTTTCCCGTTGGCACGCCGTTAGGAGTTGCAATGTCTGAGGAGCGCGTCGAGCGCCTGCTGGCCGAGGTCCATGATGACTTCGGCATGATCCGCGTGCTGGAAGTGGCCGATTACCGCTTTCTCGAGTTTGGCGATGCCATCGAGCAGAGTTGTGTGTTTACTGCTGACCCGAGCTGGTTGGAGTATGACTACACCCGCGCGATGCTGATTGGGGCGTTGTGCCATGAGCAGCCGGAGAGTGCGTTGTTCCTGGGCTTGGGCGCTGGGACGTTGACCCAGGCTTGCCTGAAGTTTCTGCCTTTGGATGATGTGGAAGCCATCGAACTGCGGCCTGATGTGCCGCGTCTGGCCATTGAGTACTTGGGGCTGGATGATGATCCTCGGCTGTATATCCGCGTTGGGGATGCGTTGGAATTGCTGCCTTCGGCTGAGTCGGCGGACCTGATTTTTGTCGACCTGTATACGGATGTTGGCCCGGGCGTTGGGCATCTGGCCTGGACGTTTCTGGAGAACTGCCAGAAGAAGCTGAATCCGGGGGGGTGGTTGGTGATTAATCAGTGGGCTACGGATGATGGGAAGCCGTTGGGAGCGGCGTTGTTGCGTGGGTTGTATCACCGGCATTATTGGGAGTTGCCGGTGAAGGAGGGGAATGTGATTTTGCTGGTGCCGGCGGATCTGGATCAGGTGCTCGATGTGGCGGCGTTGTCTGCGCGGGCTGAGGCGTTGGCGCCGCGGTTGGGGTATTCGTTGCAGTCGCTGATCAAGGCGATTCGGCCGGCTACGTAGGGTTTTGATTGTGTACATATCCGTTGCTGCGGTAACGGCCGCTTATGGTTCCGCTCTTACAGCGGGTCACTTTTGGCAAACGCCCGGAATGCCGGCCCAGCCAAAAGTAACCAAAAGGTCTTTGCCCCACCACTCGGTGCCTCGCCTAGGCTCGGCATGCCCGCACTCCGGCCCGGTTCCGCGGGCCGCCGCGACGGGCCATCCATGGCCCGGCGCGGCTAAATCGGCATCCTTGCCGATTTACCCGCTCCACCGTGCCTACTTGCGGCCATCGTGGTTGACGGGGCCCGCAGATCAAAATCAAAAGCAAGAGCACAGCGGCCTACCGGCCGGCTTGAGTGTTAAAAGCAAAAGCAAAGACCAGAGCGAAAACAAAGCTGCTTTTCTGTAGGAGCTGGCTTGCCTGCGATGCAGACACCTCGGTGCATCAGGTACACCCAGTTGATGCCATCGCAGGCAAGCCAGCTCCTACAGTGCACCGTGCCCGCTTTAGC
>NZ_CP080030.1:2038856-2079672 GCF_019382755.1 Pseudomonas sp. Colony2
AGGCCGCTGTGCTCTTGATCTGCTTTTGATCTTGATCTTAGGCGCCCCGTTAAACCACGCTGGCCGAACGCAGGCTTTGGAGCGTGGGTAACCCGGCAGGACGCCGGGTTAGCCGTCCTGGGCCAAGGATGGCCCATGACGGCGGCCCACGGTCCAAAGCCGGAGTGAGGGCACACCGAGCCTAGGCGAGGTGCCGAGTGGTGGGGCAAGAGCGTTTTGCTTACTTTTGCGCTGTTCAAAAGTGAGCCGCTGTAAGAGCGGAACCAATAGTGGCCGTTACCTAAATAACGGATATGTACCCCGCCCCAAGCCCCCTCCACAATCAACAGCCTTTAAAAACCCCAGGCCGCTTCTCGATCATCGCCCGTACACCTTCCTTGGCATCCTCACTATTCAGCAGTTTCTCCACCAAAACGGGCAACCCGGCCGCCGCCGCGGTCTCCCCCTCGATCCGTGCCTGGCGCGCCGACATCAGCGTGGCCTGCACCCCCAGCGGCGCCTGCTGGGCAATGCGGTTTGCCAGCGCCACCGCCCGGGGCAACAAATCCTCGCTGGCCATCACCTCCTGCACCAACCCCAACCGCAGCGCTTCATGGGCATCAAACTCATCCCCCGTGAGCAACCAGCGCATGGCATTCCCCCACCCCGCGATCTGATGAAAGCGCAACGTCGCGCCCCCAAAAGGAAAAATCCCGCGCTGCACTTCCATCTGCGCAAACCGGGTATTGCTGGCACACAGATTGATATCCGCCGCCAACATCAACTCGATACCAATGGTCAGGCAGTACCCCTGAGCCGCAACAATCACCGGCTTACTGACCCGGGGCCCCGCGAAAACGCCCCACGGATCACAACCACCCAACGGCGGTTGCCAGCCTTGTGCCATCGTGGGCCCCACATTGGCCAGGTCCAATCCGGCGGTAAAGTGATCGCCATGCCCGAAGACAATGGCCACCCGCGCTTCCTCATTGCGATCAAATTCGCCATACGCCAGGCTCAAATCATTGAGCAATTCCAGGTCGAACGCATTGCGCTTGGCCACGCGATCCAGGCCCAGCAACAGGACATGACCCTGCTGTTCACGGCTGACGCGGCTGCTGGTGGCTTGGTTCATGGGGTGTGCCCTCGGGCGCAAAGGGAGGTTTCGGACCGAAGGGCCCGCTGTTAAGGGTGAACCGTTTAAGCGTCATGACCAACAGGGCCGGGCCTTTGAAAAATAGACCCTGCTGCCTGGATGCGCAAAGCCTTTGATGCAGAGGCGTTTACCTGCGGTTTGCGATAAAAAAAGCTCCCTTTTTCAGCGATTTCCGGTATAGTGCGCGCCGGCCTTTAACCGGGCCGCGTTTAGGTAGCGCAATTCCCCGAAGTCAGCTTCGGCTGCACGTCCGCACAGCGGACTCTTCCTTGACGAATCTTTTTCATTCATTCGTTTTCGCAAATCCCCGCCGACAAAGCAGCCAGGGCGACTCTTGAGTCTCAACACGGCATGCGCAGCTTTGGAGCATGGGTCTTTGCGGATGCACTTAGAGGCAGACCCATGACCCAGGAAACCGGCGGCTTCGCCGCTTTTAATCTTAACCCGAACATTCTTGCTGCCGTCATCGCGACTGGCTACGAAGAACCTTCGGCTATTCAGCAGCAATCGATCCCGATCATCATGGCCGGCCAAGACATGATTGGCCAAGCGCAAACCGGTACCGGTAAAACCGCCGCGTTCGCCCTGCCAATCCTGCACTGCATCGATCCTGCCAAGCGCGAGCCGCAAGCCCTGATCCTGGCGCCAACCCGTGAGTTGGCGCTGCAAGTAGCAACCGCTTTCGAAACCTACGCCAAGCAAATGCCGGGCGTTACCGTTGTGGCCGTTTACGGCGGCGCGCCTATGGGCCCACAACTGAAAGCAATCCGTAACGGCGCACAGATCGTTGTCGCCACTCCGGGCCGTCTGTGCGACCACCTGCGTCGCGACGAAAAAGTGCTGTCGACCGTGAACCACCTGGTTCTGGACGAAGCTGACGAAATGCTCAAGCTGGGCTTCATGGACGACCTGGAAGTCATCTTCAAGGCACTGCCAGCAACCCGTCAGACCGTACTGTTCTCGGCTACCCTGCCACAGTCGATCCGTGCCATTGCCGAACGCCATCTGCGCGATCCGCAACACGTGAAGATCCAGACCAAGACTCAGACCGTTACCGCGATCGAACAGGCTCACCTGTTGGTTCACGCTGACCAGAAGACCTCGGCTGTATTGAGCCTGCTGGAAGTCGAAGACTTCGACGCCCTGATCATGTTCGTGCGCACCAAGCAAGCGACCCTGGACCTGGCCAGCGCCCTGGAAGCCAAAGGCTACAAAGCCGCTGCGCTGAACGGTGACATTGCCCAGAACCAGCGTGAGCGCGTGATCGACTCCCTCAAGGATGGCCGTCTGGACATCGTTGTGGCGACCGACGTTGCTGCCCGTGGCCTCGACGTTCCACGTATCACCCACGTGTTCAACGTTGACATGCCTTACGATCCAGAGTCCTACGTTCACCGTATCGGCCGTACCGGCCGTGCTGGTCGCGAAGGTCGTGCATTGTTGCTGGTGACTCCACGTGAGCGCCGCATGCTGCAAGTGATCGAGCGTGTAACCGGTCAGAAAGTTGCCGAAGTCCGCCTGCCGGATGCCCAGGCCGTTCTCGATGCGCGCATCAAGAAACTGACCAACAGCCTGTCGCCACTGGTGGCTGATGCTGAATCGACCCACGGCGACCTGCTGGACCGCCTGACTGCCGATATCGGTTGCACCCCGCGTGCCCTGGCTGCAGCCCTGCTGCGCAAGGCGACCAACGGTCAGGCCCTGACCCTGGCTGCCATCGAGAAAGAACGTCCACTGGTGCCGAACAACGCTCCGCGCGGTGATCGTCCAGAGCGTACTGGCGACCGTCCGGACCGTGGTGATCGTGAGCGTCGTGCTCCGGTTCCATTGGCTGAAGGCCGTGCTCGCTGCCGTACCGCGCTGGGCGCGCGTGATGGCATCGCTGCCAAGAACCTGCTGGGCGCTATCCTCAACGAGGGTGGCCTGGCACGTGAAGCGATCGGTCGCATCCAGGTGCGTGACAGCTTCTCCCTGGTAGAGCTGCCGGAAGATGGTCTGGAGAAACTCCTGACCAAGCTGAAGGACACCCGCGTTGCCGGTAAGCAGTTGAAGCTGCGTCGCTACCGCGAAGATTGATCCGCCCCCGGGCTGATTGATCGAACATAAAAAATCCCCGACTGGTTCGGGGATTTTTTTTGCCTGCAATCAGGCGAAACGGTAGATGTCCATGCCCAGCGCGCCCATGGTGAAGCCTTGGTGGGCTGCGCTGAATTCACCGCCGGCGCCCCGGGCGAAATACAGTGGCAGCAAATGCTCGTCGCTGGGGTGGCTGCGCACGGCATGAGGTGCCTGGCGACGATAGTCGTGCAGCGCGGCTTCATCGTTGGCTGCCAGTTTGCTGACCATCCAATCGCGAAAATCCCGCGCCCAGGGCTCGATGCTCTCCGGCCCGGCCTGCCAGTCCAGTTCGCCGAGGTTATGGGTAATGCTGCCGGAGCCGATCAGCAGCACGCCCTGTTCCCGCAGGCTCGCCAGTGCGTGGCCGACACGGGTTTGCAGGGCAGGGCCCATGCGGCTTGGCAGCGATACCTGCACCACCGGGATATCGGCCGCCGGGTACATCAGCGACAGGGGCACCCAGGTGCCGTGGTCGAAGGGGCGCTGATCATCAATGCGCGCTTCCAGGCCGTCAGCCTTGAGCAACTGCACGATTTGGGCGGCCAACTGCGGGTCACCGGGTGCCGGGTACTGCACCGCGAACAGTTCCCGTGGGAAGCCGCCAAAGTCGTGCCAGGTCTCTGGTGCGGCGCTGCCAGTCACGAGCAGCCCCTGGCTTTCCCAGTGCGCCGAGACCACCACAATGGCCTTGGGGCGTGGCAGCTCGGCTGCCAGGCGCTTGAGTGCCGGGCCACTGGCACCGGGTTGCAGGGCAAGCATGGGCGAACCGTGGGAGATAAACAGGCTGGGCAGCATGAGTAGGGTCCTGAGGGTTAAGATGGGACCATCTTCAATCAGATCATTGATCTAAATCTAATATAAGTTTTAGCGCTATTTGATCAAGTTTTAGGGTGAATCATGGAACCTGGATTTTGGCATGAGCGTTGGGCGCGCAATCAGACGGGTTTCCACTTGCCCGAGGTGAATCCTTACCTGCTGCGCCACTGGCCCGGTCTGGGTGTGGCGAGCGGGGCGCAGGTGCTGGTGCCGTTGTGCGGCAAGAGCCTGGACCTGGTGTGGCTGGCGAGCGTCGGGCATCGGGTGATCGGGGTCGAGTTGTCGGAAAAGGCCGTTGAAGAGTTTTTCAGCGAGCAGGAGCTGATGCCGCAGGTCAGCCAGCGCGGCGCTTTCAAAGTTTTCCAGGCGGGTTCCATCGAGCTGTGGTGCGGGGATTTCTTCGCCCTGGATGCCGGTGCCGTGGTTGGTTGCACAGCGCTTTACGACCGGGCGGCGCTGATTGCCCTGCCACCGTTGATGCGCGAGCAGTATGCGGCGCACTTGAATGGGATTCTGGCGGGAGGCAGTCGTGGCCTGTTGATCACCCTCGATTATGAGCAGTCGCAAAAGGCCGGCCCGCCGTTCGCGGTGAGCGATGAGGAAGTGCAATTGCTCCTGGGCGGCCGGTGGAGCCTGGATGTGCTGCAGGAGCAGGACATCCTGGGGGACAGCTGGAAGTTTGTTAAGGATGGCGTCACGCGCCTGGACGAGCGGGTGTACCGGTTGGCCTGGCGCTGAAGAGCGCCCACAAAAAAGGGGCGATTGAATCGCCCCTTCTTCTTGTCGCTATCAGCCGCGACGACGCAGTGCGTCAATTCGCTCTTCCAGTGGCGGGTGGCTCATGAACAGGCGAGCCATGCCCTGCTTGATGCCACCGTTGATGCCAAAGGCGGTCAGGGTGTTCGGCATGTGCACCGGCAAGCCCTGTTCGGAGCGCAGGTGCTGCAGGGCGCTGATCATCGCGCCGGTACCGGCCAGGCGTGCGCCGGCTTCGTCTGCGCGGAATTCCCGTTTGCGCGAGAACCACATCACGATCGAGCTGGCGAGGAAGCCCAGTACCAGTTCGGCGAAGATGGTCGCCACGTAGTAGGCCATGCCCTGGCCCTGTTCGTTCTTGAAGATCACCTTGTCGACGAAGTTGCCGATGATCCGCGCGAAGAACATCACGAAGGTGTTCACCACGCCCTGGACCAGCGCCAGGGTGACCATGTCACCGTTGGCCACGTGGCCGATCTCGTGGGCCAGCACCGCCTTGATTTCGTCGGGCGAGAACCGCTCCAGCAAGCCCTGGCTGACGGCCACAAGGGCGTCGTTCTTGTTCCAGCCGGTAGCAAAGGCGTTCGCTTCATAGGCCGGGAAGATCCCGACTTCAGGCATCTTGATCCCGGCTTCGCGGGACAGTTGCTCGACGGTCTGCAGCAGCCATTGCTCATGACGGGTGCGTGGCTGGGTAATGATCTGGGTGCTGGTGCTCATCTTCGCCATCCACTTGGAGATGAACAGCGAGAAAATCGACCCGGCAAAACCAAAGACCGCACAGAAGATCAGCAGCTGATTGAGGTTCAGATCAACCCCGTTGGCCGCCATGATCCCATTGAAGCCGAAAAGGCTCAGCGTGATGCTGGCAATCAGCACGACCGCCAGGTTAGTGGCCAAGAACAGCAGAATGCGCATCATGGTTGTAGAATTCTCCTCATGCTTAATATGTCGCGTACTGCGGGGTATATAAGGTGCGGCATGGGGCTATTCAACCGGGGGACTATTTCAAACTGTGTCCTACAGCCTGAATGTAGAGCCTTGAAGGGAATTTCCGAGGCCTGGTGTGGCTCGGCAGCCTCGCCCCATTACCTTGCAGCCCTGTAATTATAGGGTGATGCCCGAGCAAGGGTGGAGCCGGCAGGCGTAAAAGGCGATACCGCCCGCGCAGGGCAGAGAAGTGTTGCCAGATAATCGCTGTACGACCACGGGTGGGCCGCACAGCGCAATGCCCATTACTGGCGATAGGACTTCAGGAAGTTGCCGATGCGACCGATGGCCATCTCCAGGTCATCCACCCGCGGCAGGGTGACCACCCGGAAGTGATCCGGCCACGGCCAGTTGAACGCCGTACCCTGGACCACCAGCAGCTTTTCCGACAGCAGCAGGTCGAGCACGAACTTCTCGTCGTTGAGGATCGGGCACACTTTCGGGTCGATCCGCGGGAACGCATACAGCGCCCCCATCGGCTTGACGCAACTGACGCCGGGAATCGCGTTCAGCAGTTCCCAGGTGCGGTTGCGCTGCTCCAGCAGGCGGCCTTGTGGCAGCACCAGGTCGTTGATGCTCTGGTAGCCGCCCAGTGCGGTCTGGATGGCGTGCTGGCTCGGCACGTTGGCACACAGGCGCATGTTGGCCAGCATGTCGATGCCCTCGATGTAGCTCTGGGCATTGTGCTTGGGGCCGGAAATGGCGATCCAGCCGGAACGGAAGCCCGCCACCCGGTAGGATTTAGACAGCCCGTTGAAGGTCAGGCACAACAGGTCCGGCGCCAGGGAGGCGGTGCAGATGTGCACGGCGTCGTCGTAGAGGATCTTGTCGTAGATCTCATCGGAAAACACCACCAGGTTGTGCTGGCGCGCGAGTTCGAGCATGCCCAGCAACACTTCCCTGGAGTAGACGGCGCCGGTGGGGTTGTTCGGGTTGATGATCACCAGGGCCTTGGTGTTCGGGGTGATCTTGGCCTTGATGTCGGCCAGGTCCGGGAACCAGTCGGCGCCTTCGTCACACAGGTAATGCACCGGATGGCCACCGGCCAGGGTTACGGCGGCGGTCCACAGCGGGTAGTCGGGAGCCGGAACCAGCACTTCGTCGCCGTTGTTGAGCAGGGCCTGCATGGACATGACGATCAGCTCGGACACGCCGTTGCCCAGGTAGATGTCTTCGATGCCGACACCTTCAACCTGCTTCTGCTGGTAGTACTGCATGACGGCCTTGCGCGCGCTGAACAGGCCTTTGGAGTCGCTGTAGCCCTGGGCGGTAGGCAGGTTGCGGATCACGTCCTGGAGGATTTCGTCCGGCGCTTCGAAACCAAAGGGTGCCGGGTTGCCAATGTTCAGCTTGAGGATGCGATGGCCTTCCTCTTCCAGGCGTTTGGCGTGCTTGAGCACCGGGCCGCGAATGTCGTAGCAGACGTTGGCGAGCTTGTTCGATTTGCTGACCTGCATGGCGATGTGATCCTGAAAATGAACGATCCAGACGGTGTGAAGACTACCGTGCTGAGAATCCTGCGTTGGCCTGACCCATAAATACGTTTGAATGCCGGTAACGCGGGTGCCAGACTGGCGCTTTGAAGAGGCGCAATCATACGTGCCGCCTGATCCATGGAAAAGACACAGATCAGGCTTTTTCAGTTGCCGAGGTGTACCGATGGAAAAGTTGCAGAAAACCGTTGAAGAATGGAAAGCCATGCTCGACCCGGAGCAGTACAACGTGTGCCGCCTCAAAGGCACCGAGCGACCGTTCAGCGGCAAGTACAACGGCACCAAGACCGACGGCGTCTACCACTGCATCTGCTGCAATGAGCCGCTGTTCGATTCCAGGGCCAAGTTTGACTCCGGCTGCGGCTGGCCCAGCTTCTACGAGCCGATCGCCGAGCAGGCCATGGTCGAGATCCGGGACGTCAGCCACGGCATGATCCGCACCGAAGTCACCTGCGCCAAGTGCGATGCGCACCTGGGCCACGTGTTCCCGGACGGACCGCCACCGACCGGTTTGCGTTACTGCATCAACTCGGTGTGCCTGGACCTGGTACCGCGCTGAGCCGTCAGGCTCCTGCGGGCTTCGTGCCCGCAGGGGCCGTTATATCAAGGCATAAGTCCCGCCAATTAAATTGCACACAATTGAATTGCCTACTATCGTTTAGTCCTTCTTATCTCTGTAGAGGCACTGCCATGAGCGACAACCTGCTGAGCATCCCTTGCACCACCATCAAGGGTGAGCAAAAGACCTTGGCCGATTTCGCCGGCAAGGCGATTCTGGTGGTCAACACTGCCAGCAAGTGCGGCTTCACCCCGCAATACAAGGGGCTTGAGGAGCTCTGGCAGCATTACAAGGACCAGGGACTGGTGGTATTGGGCTTTCCCTGCAACCAGTTCGGCAAGCAGGAGCCGGGCAACGAAGGCGCCATTTCGGAGTTTTGCGAGCTGAACTTTGGTGTCAGTTTCCCGCTGTTCAAGAAGATTGACGTCAACGGCAGCGATGCCCACCCATTGTTCGTACAGCTCAAAAAGCAGGCCCCGGGATTGCTGGGCTCCAAGGGCATCAAGTGGAACTTCACCAAGTTCCTGATCGGTCGCGACGGCCAGGTGGTCAAGCGCTTCGCCCCGATCACCAAGCCCCAGGACCTGACCCAAGAGATCGAAGCCCTGCTCAAATGACCGACCTGTCCCTGGCCCTCGACGACCAACTGTGCTTCAAGCTCTACGCCGCCTCCCGCGCAGTCACCCGGGCCTACAAGCCGATGCTCGATCAGTTGGGCCTGACCTATCCGCAATACCTGGTGATGCTGGTGCTGTGGGAATGGCAGGCTGCAGCTGTGTCGCAGCCTACGGTCAAGGCCCTGGGCGAGCGCCTGCTGCTGGATTCCGGCACGCTGACGCCACTGCTCAAGCGCCTGGAGCAGCTTGCCCTGGTGCGGCGTCAGCGCAGTGCGCTGGATGAGCGTGAAGTGCACCTGAGCCTGACCGATGAAGGCCGGCACCTGCGCGACCGGGTGCAGCCGCTGAAGGCCCGCCTGTTGTGTGACAGCGGCGTTGACCTGAACCAGGCCGATGCCTTGCGTGACGGCCTGGATCAGCTGTTGCGCCAGGTCAAAGACTTGTCGTAGTCGGCACCCACAGATCGAGCAAGGCCTTGAGTTCTTCCCGGCGAAACGGCTTGGCCAGGTAATCGTTCATGCCTGCCGCCCGGCAGCGCTCGCGTTCCTCGGACATGGCATTGGCCGTCAAGGCGACGATCGGCAAGTCCGGCCAGCGCCCGCTGCGGCGGATCTGCCGACTGGCCTCATAGCCATCCATCACCGGCATATTGCAGTCCATCAACACCATGTCGAAGCCTTGCTCTTCCAGCAGCTTGAGGGCTTCACCACCGTGGGCGGCGACGATCACCTCGCACCCGAGCTTGCCGAGCATGCCCTTGGCCACCAGTTGATTGACCGGGTTGTCCTCCACCAGCAGGATGCGCGCCCGGTGGGCGAGGGGGCCGGTTTCCAGCTGGATCAGGTCCAGGACCAGGTCCGGATCGGTGCGCAAGTTGCGTTGCAGGACCTGGTACAGCGCGGTGCGGCTCAGGGGGCGGGCCTGTTGCTGCAAGGGGGCCAGGGCCGCGACTTCTTCGCTGGGCATGAAGTTGCCGTAGGCGGTTACCACCAGGATCGGGGCGGTGATCATCGGGCGCAGGCGGAACAGGCATTCGGGGCAGTCGGTGATCAGCAGGTCGGGATTCTGCCCGCTCAAGTCATCGTCGATGGAATAACAGCGCGGAGCCAGGCCCCAACTCGGCAGCAGGCTGGTGAGGAGTTCTGCCAGCCCGCTGCTGGTGCTGGTGATGGCGATTACATCTCCAGCCAAAGGCGCCAGGCGCACCGCCGGCAAGTGGGTCGGCAAGGGCAGGTCGGCACAGAACTTGCTGCCAAAGCCAGCTTCCGAGCTGATGCTCAGGCGGCCCTTCATGGCTTCGCACAGGTTGTGGGTCAGCGCCAGGCCCAGGCCTGTCCCGCCGAACTGGCGGGTGATGCCCGCACCGGCTTGGGTGAACGGCTGGAAAATCTTGACCTGGGCATCCTGGGCGATCCCGATACCGGTGTCGCACACCTCGATCCTTACCCGGCCGGCCTGGGCACTGAGGCGTACATCCACCCGGCCGAAACGTGTGAACTTCAGGGCGTTGGACAGCAAATTGCTGACAATCTGCCGTACCCGCGTCGGGTCGCCCAGCACCTGGGCGGGAAACTGCGGGTCGATCAGGCACGTCAGCTCCACGCTGGGCGCGGCGTTTTGCGAGAGCAGGTTGGCGGTGTCTTCCACCAGTGAACCGAGGTCGAACGGGATGCTTTCCAGTTCCAGTTGGCCGGCGTCGAACTTCGACAGGTCGAGGATATCGTTGAGTAGCTCCACCAGTACTTTGCCGGAGTCATGGGCGATCGACAGTTGCTGGCGTTGCTCGGCGTTCAGCGGGCTGTCGAGGGAGAGAGCGATCATCCCCAGCAGGCCGTTCAGCGGTGTGCGGATTTCATGGCTCATGTTGGCCAGGAACGCCGCCCGTGCCTGGGCCATGCCCAGGGCCGTCATCTTCGCCGCTTCCAGCTCGTCGTTCGAGAGCGTCAGCCGATGATTGATCGCCTTGAGCTCGGTGGTGCGTGCGGAGACGATGTCTTCCAGTTGGCCGAGGTATTCGGTCAGGCGATTTTCAGCATGCCGGCGTTGCTGGATTTCAGTCTCCATGTTTTCAAACTGTTGGTTGGCGACGTTGACCAGTACGCCGATCTCGTCGTGCTCGTGCCCCGGCGGGCAGTCCAGGCGCTCGTGCTTGCGTGAGCTCAGCTCGCGGATAATGCGCACCAGCGGCTTGGTCAGCATCACGTAGAAAAGCGCCAACAGAATGCCGGTGAGGATCAGGCTGCGGGCGAAGCCGTTGAGCAGGGTGATCTCGGCGCGGTGCAGGAAGCGGCTGCCGAACGCGTAGGTGTCTACGTCAAGACGCAGTACACCGAGGGAATCATTGGGCATGTGGGTGAGGTACAGCCGGTCTTCGAATTGGCGGTTGGCGCCAAACAGGAAGTCGCTGATGGGCCGGTAGGTGCTTTCCTTGCGCGGACGATGGACATCGGCTAGGACCAAACCATTGTTGTCGACCAGTTGTGCATGGGTGATGGCGGGGGAGTGCAGCAGGCCCAGCGTCAGTTCCTGGGCCAGCTCGGCGTCGATGTTGTAGGCGATGCGCGAAGCCGGGTTATGGCTGATTTCAATCAGCGCATGTATTTCCCGGTTGATGGAAGCGTCTTCGCTGGCATAATCAATCCCAATCTGTATCAGGCTGAGCAAGGTTCCCAAGACGAATCCGACCAGCACTGTCAGTCTGGCTTGTTTATAAGACAAGCGGTGGGCGAACTTGATATCCATCGGGTGCTGTACCACTTTACGTTTCCTTTCGCCCGGCAAGCATAGCTGAACATCCACAGGCTCAAACTTGCCCGGCACGAATCGATTTTATTCGGTGCAGCCCTGCACGGTCTGCCTCAGGGTTGCCAATACGCCATCTTTTACAAGAACTTGCCAGAGGAATAGTCGTGGATTCTCGATTGAATGCCTTTCTTGAGCGTGCCGACGCGGTACTGGCTCGCCTGGAGCCCTTGTTGCCTGCCCCGCGCGAAGCCGTTGACTGGAACCATTGCCTGGCTGCCCGTTGGCAGCGCGAAGGTCGCAGCGGCTTTTTATTGCCACTGGAAGTCAGCCTGGATATGCGCCTGTCCGACCTGATCGGCGTGGATAAACAGCGCGAACAATTGGCCCGTAACACCCAACAGTTTCTCGACGGCCTGCCGGCCAACCATGCGCTGCTCTGGGGCTCGCGCGGCACCGGTAAATCGTCCATGGTGCGCGCCTTGCTGGCGCAGCACGCCAAGGCCGGGCTGCGCCTGATCGAGATCGAGCGCGATCACCTGGCGGACTTGCCGCGGGTGGTCGAGCAACTGATCAAATTGCCACAACGCTTTGTGTTGTTCTGCGATGACCTGTCTTTCGAAGCCGGCGAGAGCGATTATCGTGTACTCAAGAGCGTACTCGACGGCTCCCTGGAGCAGGCGCCGGAAAACGTCCTGTTGTATGCCACCTCCAACCGTCGTCACCTGGTGCCCGAGAACCAGAGCGATAACGAGAACTGGAAGACCATAGACGGCGAGCTGCATCCCAACGAAGCGGTGGAGGACAAGATTGCCCTGTCTGACCGTTTCGGTTTGTGGCTGTCGTTTTACCCGTTCAATCAGGAGCACTTCCTGGATGTGGTCGAGCACTGGATCGGTGAGTTGGCGAGTAAGGCCGGTCTGCAGTGGCAACGCGATGAAGAGTTGGACATCCTCGCCGTGCGCTGGGCCACCGGGCGCGGTAATCGCAACGGCCGTTGTGCCTATCAGTTCGCCCGCTACTGGGTGGGCCTCAAGTTGTTGGAGCGTCAACCATGATTGATTTGCAACAGGCTGGAACCGGCCTCGATGGCTACGCCATGCTGCATGCGCAGCTGGAATCGCTGTTGGCGGATGAGCGGGATTTCATTGCCAATGCCGCGCAGTTTTCTGCGTTCCTGTTCAACCAGCTGGATGATTTGAACTGGGCAGGCTTCTACCTCAACCGCAATGAAGAGCTGGTGCTCGGGCCGTTCCAGGGGCAGATCGCCTGTGTGCGCATTCCGTTTGGTCGCGGTGTGTGCGGCGCGGCAGCGGCCTCGCGGCAAACCCAGCGGGTGGAAGACGTGCATGCATTCCCGGGGCATATCGCCTGTGACAGTGCGTCCAACAGCGAGTTGGTCGTCCCGTTGGTCAAGGACGGGCGCTTGATTGGTGTGCTCGACCTGGACAGCCCATCGCTGTCGCGGTTTACCCCGCAGGATCAGGCCGGCATCGAGCAGTTGGCGGCGATTTTCCTGCGGTTGACCGATTGTTGATGGGGTGAGTCTCCTGCAGGAGCGAGCAGGTTCGCTCCTGCAGGCTATCGACAGTCCAGCACGTCCAGTTGCATCTGCAGCATCCTCTCCAGCTCAAGCATGGATTTCTCTATTGCCTTGATGCCCGCCTCGATAACGTGTGGTGTCTCGCGTTCGCCACACGCCTGCTCCAACGCTTCGCATTGTCCGGACAAGGTATCGGCCTGGATGATCCGGGCGGCGCCCTTGATCTTGTGGGCCTGGTCGATCAGGTCGCCGGGCACGGCTTGCCGTGCCAGCATGGCCATCAGCTCGACCCGATCATTCCGGCTGCTGCTGAGCAACTCCTCGAGCAAACGCCGGCTCAACTGTGGGTCACCGCCCGTCATCGCGTCCAGGCTTTGCAGGGTAAACACGTTGCGGGTGGGCAGCGGATCGACCTGCGCCAGGTGCTGTTCCAGCGCAGTAAGACTGATGGGTTTGAACAGGCAGTCATTCATGCCGGCGTCAAAGCAGCGTTGTTTCTCCTCGGGCTGCGCGTTGGCGGTGAAGCCGAGTATCACGCACGGGGTTTTCTGCTCGCGCTCCTCATACTCGCGAATGGAGTGACTCAATTCGTAGCCGTTCATGATCGGCATATTGCAGTCGGCAATGACCAGGTCGAAGTGTTCCTGGCGCCAGGCCTGGAACCCCGCAGCACCATGATGGGCCGCGGTGAACTGATGCCCCAGGAAACCCAGTTGCTGGCACATCAGCAAGCGGTTGGCCGGATGGTCATCCACCACCAGCACGTTGAGTACTGGCGCCGGCGTGGCCGCGGCCGGTTCAAGCTTGTCTACGGCCTTGACCGGCGGCAGGCTGGTCATCTTCAGGCTGACGTGGACCTGGGTGCCTACCATGGGCACGCTGCTCAGGCTCAATTGCCCGCCCATCATGGCGCACAGGCTGCGACAGATCACCAGGCCCAGGCCGGCGCCGCTCCTGGCCAGGTGCCCGGAGTTGTCGGCCTGGGCGAACGGCTCGAACAGGCGTAGCTGGTCTTCGCGATTGATCCCGATGCCGGTGTCCTCCACTACCAGTTTCATCTCGATCTGTTGAGGTTGCCCGGTCGCCTTCAGCTGCACCTTGATCTTCACCTGCCCGCGTTCAGTGAACTTGATCGCATTGCTCACCAGGTTCGAGAGCACCTGCTTGAACCGCAGAGGGTCGATCAGTACGTCGGTATCCTCGACATCGGGGGTGAACTCCAGCACCAGGCTCAGGGTTTTCTGGCGCGCCAGGCCATCGAACACGCGGACCACCGACTCGATGACTTCGCGCAGGTTGACCCGCTCCGGGGCCAGGCTCAATCGACCGGACTCGATACGTGCAATGTCCAGAATGTCGCCGATCAACTCCAGCAGGTCCTTGGCCGAGTTGTAGGCGACCTCGATCGCAGGGCGATCGAGATGTCCCTGATCGGCGCGCTTGAGTGTCAATTCCAGCATGCCAATGACGGCGTTCATCGGCGTGCGGATTTCGTGGCTCATGGTGGCCAGGAACGTGCTTTTCGCGCGATTGGCCTCGTCGGCGCGTTCCTTGGCGGCGCGCAACTCGTCGAACAACTGGCGCCGTTCGCTGATATCGATCCAGCCGCCAATGATGCCCTGGACCTCGCCCACGGAGTCGCGGTAGGGGAGGATCCAGTGGTAGATCGTGAGTTTTTTTCCGTGCACGTGCAGGGTGCGATCAAGGATCAACGGTTTACCCTCGGCCACTACCCGCTGGTAGTCGGCATGGTACTGCGCCGCCTCCGTCTCAAGGGCCATGCTCATCTGCGTGATGCTTTTGCCGATGACGTCTTCACGCTTGATGTCGAACGTCTGCAGGTAGCTGTCGTTGCAGGTCTGCAGATAGCCGTTGTGGTCGCGTACGTAGATCGGATGGGGCGTTTCATTGACCAGCGCCCGCATGAACTCGAACTGGTCGTTAAGGGCGCGCTCGGCCAGTTTTCGGTGCTTGATCTGGCGCTGCAGGTAGCCGTTCCAGGCCAGGGAAATCAACAGCAGCAGCCCGGTGCCGATGATGATCTGGGCAATCAGGCGATGGTAATTGCGCCAGTAGCCATCGGACGCTGCGTTGTAGCCGCGCCAGCGGCTGTTGATCGCCGCCATCTCATCCGGGGCGATACTCAGCAATGCCTTGTCCAGGATCGAACTCAGCTCCGTGGCGTGTCGGGACGTCGCCAGGGCAAACGTCGCAGGCAACGTGCCGATGCTGGAACTGATCTGCAGTTTGTCCTGGAATGCCGGAGAAGAAAGCAGGTAGTTGGCGATCACCAAAGGGTTCACTGCGCCGTCGACTTGCCCCTGTGCCAGCAATTCCGATGCCTTGAAGGTATCCCCGGTTTCCACCAGGTTTATCTGGGCAAATGCCTGCTGCAGGAATTTTTCCAGCTGATTGCCCTGGGTAATCGCCAGGCGCTTGCCGGCCAGTTCTTGAAGGCTTGTGGGCGCGCCCGGCTCTTTACGGGTCAGTAATACGTAGGAGTTTTCCAGGTAGGGGCGGCTGAAGTTCAACTGGGACTCGCGCCCGGTACTGGGGGTAATTGCGCCGATGATGTCGGCTGCGCCGGTCTGCACCAGTTGCATCATGTTGGCGACGTCACGCACGTGTTGAATCTCGAAGCGCAGGCCGGTTCGCAGGCGGATCAGCTCCAGCACGTCGGCGGTGATGCCCCGGAAGTTGCCGTCGGTATCGAAGAACGTCAGGGGGGCGAGGGTTTCATTGACCACCACCTTCACCACGGGGTTGTCCTTGAGCCAGCGCTCTTCGCGCAGGCTCAGTTGCAGCTTGCGGTCGGTCAGCAGAATGTCGCTGCCCGCACTCCAGCGCTTGGCGATGCTGTCACGTTCATAGGTTGATACGCCATCGAGCACTGAGTCGATGATACTCAGGAGAATGGGTTGATCCTTGCGCAAGGCGAAGCTGAACCCGTGGGCCTCGTGCTTGCCGAAGTTGGCCATGCGGATATTTTTCAGGTAGCCCTTGTTGATCATGTAGTGAGTGGAAATGGTGTCGCCCAGGAATACGTCAGCCTGGTCGAATGCCACGGCATTCAAGGCATTTTGATAGGACGGGTAGGCGTGGATGGTCGCCTTGGGGTACAGCGCCTGCACTTCGTCCATGGGCAGGTAATGGTAGACAAGACTCAGGCGCAGGCCGGCCAGGCCGTCGCCAAGTTCGCGGTTCTCACCTTCACGGGTCACCAGTACCGGCTGATCCACTGCGTAGGGCAGTGACAGGACGATGTCGGGATTCGCCGCTTCAAAACCGTTGGCAGACCCCAGAAAATCGATTTCGCCGTTTGCCAGCGCCTGGATCGCGGCTTCACGGGAGGAGTAGCGCAACACGGTGAGCGGTATCGCCAGTGTCCTGGCCAGCAGCCCGGCGTAATCGGCAGTCAGCCCTTCATAATCACGCCCGCTGGAGGTGATGTCGAAGGGCGGATAGTCGGGTGCAGAGGTGCCCAGTATCAGTTCCCGTTTGTTCTGCAGCCACTGGCGCTGTGTCTTGTTCAGGGGGGTGTCCAGTTGAACGGCACCGGCACGCCCCAGCAGGGCATATTGCTCGGGAACAGTTTGTTCGGCAGGCACGGAAGTGCTGAGGCACACCCCGATACTCAATATGATTAGATAGTCCTTTAATCGCCTGGGCATCCGATTTCTCACACTAGCGCGTTACGTTTTGCCATCTCGATAAGTTCTACCAAGGATTTGGCTTTCAGTTTTTGCATGAGCCTTTTTTTGTAAGTGCTGACGGTTTTGTTGCTGAGAAACATGCCCTTGGCGATTTCCTTGTTTGTCCGGCCTTGGGCAAAAAGTTGTAATACCATGAGTTCACGATCGTTGACGACTTTGAACAGTTCAAGCTCTTCATTGTTATCCGTTTCGTTAGTGCTGCCGTTAAGGGCCTGGCTCGGGAAGTAGTTGTAACCTGACAAGACCGCCCTGATGGCACTGAGCAGTTCGCTCAAGTCACCTTCCTTGCACACATAGCCATCGGCACCGGAGCGCATGCACCGGGTAGCAAAGAGCTTGGGGGTCTGGGCGGTGAGTATCAACGTCTTGGTCGGCGTACTCATTGCGTTGAACCGGCACAGCACTTCCAGGCCATCGAGTTTCGGAATGCCGATATCAAGGATAATCAGGTCAGGCTGACACTCCTTGACCATTTGTATCGCATCACAACCGTTATCGGCTTCTCCCACTACTTTATAGCCTTCGTGTTCTAACAACATCCGAATGGCAAGTCGGATGACGGGGTGGTCGTCAATAATAAAAACTGAGTTCATGATCAAATTCCATACAGGCGCAAATAAAGTCGGCACATTAGCTCACATGGCAATGAAGGAGGATGAACTTGATGTGGAACAAACGTAAAACAAGAATAATCCTACATCAAAAAAAGCAAGGGATTACGCTCTGTGAGGTGTTTGTTGTTTGGGTGTAAGAGTTTTGCGTGGGTGGAATTTAAAAGTAACTGGTCGTGAGAGCGCAGCGTTATAAAGAGGCGTTTTCGGATTGCCCGGGTGTTTAACTTCCTACTTTTCTGTTGAACGAGTAAGGCGTGATTGGCGTATGAGTTCATTCAGCTCAAGGTGGCTTAACGGCTTCGACAAATAGCCAAGTAATGGAAAGTTGCGTCGGGATGCCTGGGCCATCAGGTGTTCCAGTTCATTGACGGGCAGGCCGCTGAGCAATATCGCGGACCTTATAAAGCCTCTGCGGTTGGCAATTTCAATCAACTCCAGCCCGGGCAAGTCGGGCAAACATTGATCACAGAGCAGAATATCGAATGGCACGTCGGTTTGTGTCATCAGCCGCATTGCCTGTTCTGCATTCTCGGCCAGTGCCAGGTCGTGGTAGCCATAGTTTCGTAGCAGGCATTGGGTGGCCAGCAATTGAAAGGGGTGATCCTCCACCAACAGGATGCGAAGTTGTTCGAGCATGGTTTTTTCCATGGAATGGACAAGAGCCCTGAAGACGCTCCACCAGGGCGTGTAGTAAGAAGTTAATGGGCCCGCCAGCTATCGGGCGCAGGAGCAGGTCGAAAGACTGCGGTCAGGGCGCGCGATTATTCATCGCGGCGGGGAAGAACTTCGATCAGGCCGCTCTGTTCCGTGCGTAGGGCGATTCTTTGAAAAGTCGCCCTGGCCATCAGCCAGGGCTCCGATTTATTGCGGGCTGGAGCGGCCGGTCATCTCGCGGGCCATCTCGCTGGCGTAGCTGTCAGTCATGCCGGCGATAAAGTCGATCATGCGCAGGAAGGACGCGTGCAATGACCAGGAGGGATCCGGGGCGCTATTGCCCAACAGGTCGAGGATGCGTCGGTTCTTGAACGACGGGGTGCGACCGCCATGTTGTTCCAGGGCCGCGCCGCAGAAGGCATTCAAGAGGATTTCCAGGGTGGTGTAGGCGCCGATCTCATGCAGGGTCTTGCGCTTGTCCTGGAAAATCTTCTTGCGGGCCATGTCCTTGGCATCCAGCACGCAGCGCTTGGCCGGGCCGTGCATATGTTCCACCAGGTCCCCCGGCAGGGTGCCGGCCAGCAGCGCGTCCTGTTGTTCGACGAACGCCCGGGCCGCGGCGTTGGTCAGGTGTTCGATGGCCTTGCCTCGCAGGATCGCCAGCTTGCGTCGCCGGGAATCCAGCGGGCCGAGTTGCCGATAGGTTTGCGGCAAGTCGTCGCCCACCAGGTCCAGCAGCAGTGACTCGACCTCGGCGTATTCCAGCAGCTCCATTTCCAGGCCGTCTTCGAGGTCGATCAACGCGTAGCAGATATCGTCGGCCGCCTCCATCAGGTACACCAGCGGGTGCCGGGCCCAGCGTTGTTCTTCCAACTGCGGCAAGCCGAGCTTCTGGGCGATCTGCTCCAGGATCGGCAGTTCGCTCTGGTAGCAGCCGAACTTGTGTTTCTTGTAGCCCAGGGAGTCGGCGTGGCGGGCGGTCCAGGGGTATTTCAGGTAGGTGCCCAAGGTGGCGTAGGTCAGGCGGGTGCCACCATCAAACTGGTGGTATTCCAGTTGCGTGAGTACCCGGAAGCCCTGGGCATTGCCTTCGAAATTGAGGAAGTCATTGCGTTCGGCGCTGCTCATGTCATCCAGCCAGCCACGGCCTGAAGCTTGCTGGAACCAGTGCCGGATCGCGTCCTCGCCGGAATGGCCGAAGGGTGGGTTGCCGATGTCATGGGCCAGGCAGGCCGACTGCACCACCATGCCCAGGTCGCTCGGGTCGCACCAGTCGGGCAGGGCACTGCGGATGGTCTCGCCTACGCGCATGCCCAGGGATCGTCCCACGCAACTGACTTCCAGGGAGTGGGTCAGCCGGGTGTGGATGTGATCGTTGCTGGTCACCGGGTGCACTTGCGTCTTGCGGCCCAGGCGGCGAAACGCACCGGAAAAGATGATGCGGTCATGGTCTTTGTGAAACGGGCTGCGCCCCAGTTCTTCCGGGCTGTGCAGGGGTTTTCCAAGGCGTTCGCGGGTAAGCAGGGTGGGCCAATCCAAGGCGGGTACTCTCCGTGCGGTGAATGACGGCTCCCAGCTTCCCGGTTCAGCCAGGCCTTCGCAAGCGAAAAACTACAGGCCGGCGGCGTCGATATCGATTAACAGCAGGCGCTGACCATTATCAAAGAATTGTCCGGCAGTCAGGCAGTACTGGTTGGTCGTGGCATCGCGATAGGTTGAGGACAGGGTCAGCCGCCGCTCCTCCCAACCTTCGGCCAGCAAATGATAAAAATACGGACGCCATGACCAGTTGTGGCCCAGGTAGCGGCTGTCGGCTTGCCAGGCGCCCTGGTGCCATTCGAAGTTGGGTGTCAGTTGCGTGCCATGCCGGTCGCACTGGTAAAAACGCAGCAGCCAGGGAAACGCCGGCAATTGCGGCAGGTGGCTCAGCGGTGCGCGGGTGTGGGCCCAGGTTTGCAGGATCTGCATCAGCTCCGCCAGTTGCTGGCGCAGTTGCATGATCCGGCCACGTTCGGCGAGCTTCTGTTGGACATAGCCGGTGCGCAACTGGGCGAAGCGCGGCACGAATGCGTCGGTGTCGAACCAGTCCAGTTGGGCCTGGGCGAACAGGTAGCCCTGGACATAACGCGAACCGCATTCCAGGGCGAAATTCAGTTGGGCCTCGGTTTCCACCCCTTCGGCGATGATCCAGCAGCCGGTTTTTTCCGCCATTTGCGCCAGTGCCCGTACCACCTCACCGCTCGGGCCACCGCGGGCCGCGGCCTGGAACAGGCGCATGTCCAGCTTGAGAATGTCCGGCTGCAAGGCCAGCACCCGGTCCAGCTGCGAATAGCCGGCGCCGAAGTCATCAATGGCAATCCGCGCGCCGGCCTCGCGGTAGCGCTCGACGACTTCGGCCAGGCGCAGGATATCGCCGCCCAGTTCAGTGATCTCGAACACGATGCGGCGCGGGTCGACGTTATGCAGCTGCAATTGCTTCAGGCTCGGCAGCGCCTGGCCCGGGCGCAGGCGGATGATCCAGCGTGGCGAGATATTCAGGCTGAGGAACCACTCCTGCGGGGCTTCATGCAGGCGGCTCAGGGCATTGTCACGGATCTGCCGGTCCAGGCGGCGCAAGGCCACCGAGGGCGTGCGCGGGTCGGCGAACAGCGGACCCACCGAGCGCAGTTGGCCATTCGCCTGGCGTAGGCGGCCCAGGGCTTCTACGCCGGCGATGCGGCCGGTGGCGGTGTCGATGAATGGCTGGAAGCAGGCGAGCGGTTGCCCGTCGATCACGGGGCCTCCTTAAAAGACCGGAAATAAAAAAGGCCCGGCCCTCAATGGAGAGGGCCGGGCCTGATCTGTTTGCAAGAATGCAGCCAGCACGCTCAACTTTTGCGCGAAGCACCTTGCATGGCCAGTTTGATCAGCGGGATCAGGCCGGCACCCAGCCGCACCAGGCGGGTCATGGTGCCGATTCCGCCACCCTTGGCGCCTTTGCCGGTGAGAAACCCCAGCAGCGTCACCACGCCCACGCCCCACAGCGGCGCGTGCTTGATGCCAAAACCGTCCTGCCAGCTCTGGCCCATGTTGCGGACCTTTTGCAGCGGCAGCATCAGTTGCTGGGACTCGTGACGGATTTCCTGGCGGTGCATTTCCATGCGCAGGCGGATCAACGCCTTGCGCATTTCTCGCCGGGAAGTGTTTTGCGGCAATTCAGTCATGCTCATGGCAGCAGGCGCTCCCGGTCGTTGGCCAGCTCTTCGAGGGTGGCGTGGAACGGCGTGGACTCATCGAACACCGCCGCCTTCAGGCGCAACCCGCAGAATGCTGCGGCCAGTATGTAGAACACACACAGGCTGATAATCCCGGTCAGGCGGTAGGTATCCCACACCAGGATCATCACCAGCGCCGACAAACCCACCAGCAACAGCAAGGCAAACACCAGCGCCAGGCCGGCGAACAGCAACAGGCTGACGGTGCGGGCTTTCTGCTCCTGCAACTCGATGCCGAACAGCTCGACATGGCTGTGCAGCAAACCCAGGACAGCCGCGCCCAGGCGCCGTGAAGTAGAACTTGGGCCCGTGGACGAGCCGGATTCGCCGATAGACATGATTAGCGCCTTGTAGCCAGCAGGCCGATCAAAAAGCCCACGCCGGCCGCAATGCCGACGGACTGCCAGGGGTTGGCCTGCACATAGTCTTCAGTGGCCGTGACCGCCGCCTGGCCGCGTTCGCGCAGGGAGTCTTCGGTCAGTTGCAGGGTTTCACGGGCCTTGAGCAGGCTTTCGTGAATCTTGCTGCGCAGCTCGTCAGCCTGGTCACCGGCGAGGATCGCCGTGTCGTCCAGCAGCTTCTCGGTATCGCTGACCAGGGTTTGAAAATCCGCCATCAGTATTTCTTGAGCAGTCTTTGCCGTTTTTCTGGCCATGGTTATCTCCGTGAGTGGCTGGTCTGTTTACTTCTGGTTTCGAGTCACCGGTGTCGGTGAAGGTTCACTGCAATTGTCTGGTACAGCTTTTGCTTTGCCTTGGTGCGCGGGCCCGGGGCCTTGCGCTGAATCCGGGCGGTTGGGGCTCAAACCCTGAAAAACCTTACCCCAAATAACTAAAACTCGCGGAAAAACCCTGTCGGATTCTGCCTTTTTCAATGATCGCTGCGCCAAAGCGGTTCACGGCCTGAAACGAGGGTCGGACCGCTGGTGCCAATTTAGTGCGCATCATGAAGGTCATGAACTGCTTTGGTGCTTTTTCCTGCATGTGCAGGCCTGCCATCCTCCATGGAAAATTTGCAAAGCGCGGTGGACACCCTCGTCCACAGCTCCAACACGCTGTTTATTCTGATTGGTGCGGTCATGGTCCTGGCCATGCACGCCGGCTTTGCCTTCCTGGAAGTCGGCACGGTGCGCCAGAAGAACCAGGTCAATGCCCTGTCGAAAATCCTCAGTGACTTCGCGATTTCCACACTGGCCTATTTCTTTATAGGCTATTGGATCTCCTACGGGGTGACCTTCATGCAACCGGCGGCGGTGATCAGCGCCGACCACGGCTACGGCCTGGTGAAGTTCTTCTTCCTGCTGACCTTCGCGGCGGCGATCCCGGCGATCATTTCCGGGGGAATCGCCGAGCGTGCACGGTTTGTTCCGCAACTGTGTGCCACTGCGTTGATCGTAGCCTTCATCTACCCGTTTTTCGAAGGCATGGTGTGGAACGGCAACTACGGCCTGCAAGCCTGGTTGCTGGCCACCTTCGGCGCCAGCTTCCATGACTTTGCCGGCAGCGTCGTGGTGCACGCCATGGGCGGCTGGCTGGCGCTGGCGGCGGTGCTGTTGCTGGGGCCAAGGCAGGGCCGTTATCGGGAAGGGCGCCTGGTGGCGTTCGCGCCGTCGAGCATTCCATTTCTCGCGTTGGGCTCGTGGATCTTGATCGTCGGCTGGTTCGGCTTCAACGTCATGAGTGCGCAAACCCTGTCCGGGGTCAGCGGGCTGGTGGCGGTCAATTCGTTGATGGCGATGGTCGGTGGCACGGTAGCGGCATTGGTGATCGGGCGTAACGACCCAGGCTTCTTGCACAACGGTCCATTGGCCGGGTTGGTGGCGATCTGTGCCGGTTCCGACCTTATGCACCCGGTGGGCGCGTTGGTGACCGGCGTGGTGGCGGGCGGCTTGTTCGTCTGGTTCTTCATTGCCGCCCAGGATCGCTGGAAAATCGACGATGTGCTGGGTGTATGGCCATTGCACGGGCTGTGCGGCGTGTGGGGCGGGATTGCCTGCGGGATCTTCGGCCAGACCGCCCTGGGCGGCCTGGGCGGCGTGAGCCTGATCAGCCAGTTGATCGGCACCGCGCTGGGGGTAGTGGTAGCCCTGGCCGGCGGCTTCCTGGTGTATGGCGTGATCAAACGCGTGCATGGCCTGCGCTTGAGCCAGGAAGAGGAGTATTACGGCGCGGATTTGTCGATCCACAAGATTGGCGCGGTCAGTCAGGATTGAGGGGCGCGTCCCCTTCGTTCTGGTTGCAGCCATGTAACAGGCGGTACCGGCTCTGGCGCACTTCATCGACACGGCCTTGCACCTGCTGCTCCGACAACCCCAGCAGGATCAACGCATGGGAGGCGAGCATCAGGCTCGACTCCAGCAACTCGGGCACCACTTCAGTGGCGCCGGCGGCTTTCAGTTCGGCCAGCTGACTGTCGTCGCGGGTGCGTACCAGGATCGGTACGGTCAGGTTGATCCGCCGCGCTTCGTTGAGCACGGTCAGGGCGACGTCGCTGTTATCCACCGCGATCACCACCAGGCGCGCACGTTCCAGGCCGACCGCGCTGAGCAGGGCGCCACGGCGGCAGTCGCCGTAATGCACGGCGCTGTCTTCGGTAGACGCTTCCTGGACTCGCTCCGGGTCGTCATCAAGGGCAATGAACGCCTGTTGTTCACGGTGCAGGAAGCGCCCGATGGACTGGCCAACCCGGCCGTAGCCGCAGATCACCGCGTGGTCGCGCAGCTCGGCATTCAGGGCCGTAATCTCTTCAAGCTGTACTTGCTGGTTGGGCTTGCGGTGCAGGCGCAGGGCAATCGCGGGTGCAGCCCTGAGCAACAGCGGAGTCAATAGCATCGAGCAGAAGGTGGCAGCCAGCAGCAGGCCGCTGATGTCGGCGGGCATCAGGCGGCTTTGCTGCATTTGCGCCATCAAGGCGAAACAGAACTCGCCGCCCTGGGCCAGCGCCAGGCCGCTGCGCCAGGCGGTTTCACCGTCGCTGCCGCGCAGTTGCACCAATAGCGCGACCACACAGCCTTTAATCAACATCAGCGTGAGGGTCAGGCCGAGAATCAACAGGCTATGACTGACGAACAGTTGCAGGTCGATCAGCATGCCGATGCTGACAAAAAACAGTCCTAGCAGGATGTCGCGAAACGGTCGGATATCGGCTTCGATCTGATGGCGGTAATGGCTTTCCCCCAGCAGCATGCCGGCGAGAAACGCACCGAGTGCCGGGGACAGGCCCAGCAAGTGGGTCAGCCAGGCGGTGAGCAGTACGATCACCAGTGCCAGCAGCACGAACAATTCGGCCGAATGGGACGCCGCCACCTCACGGAACAAACGCGGCAGCAACCAGCGGCTGGCCAGCAGCAGGCCAAGGAACAGCACCACGGTTTTGCCCAGGGTCAGTGGCAATGCCCAGTACCAGGCTTGCTCGCTGTTACCGGCGAACACTGGCACGAGGGTCAGCAGCAATACGGCCACTACATCCTGGAACAGCAATACCCCAATCGCATTCTGGCCATGGCTGCTGAAGATTTCGCCGAGGCTGGTCAGCTCCTTGCTGACGATGGCGGTGGACGACAGTGCCAGTCCAGCACCGAGCAACAGCGCGGTCGTCGGCGACAGGCCGAACAGTGCCAGCAAACCGCCCAGCAGCAACCCGCAGCACAGTACCTGCAGGCTGCCCAAGCCAAACACCACCCGGCGCAGGCTGAGCATTTTGTTGAGAGAAAACTCCAGGCCCAGGGAAAACAGCAGGAACACCACACCCAGTTCGGCAAGATCTGGCAACTCTTCGCTGTCATTGACCCAGTCGAGGGCGGTGGGGCCCACGGCCAGGCCAACACACAGATAGCCCAGCACCGGCGGCAGTTGCAGGCGACGAAACAGCGCAATCACCACCAGGGAGGAGGCCAGGATAATCAGCAGGTTGGCAAACACATGCAGCTCCATTGCAGGTATTACGGGAAAAAAGTCGCGAGAGTCGCTGAATCAGTTATACGCCATGCTGATCTGGGTCAGGCTTTTGCAGTGTCCCGACGCTGTTAGAATAGGTGCCTGATTCTTCTTGGACCCGTTGCCATGCTTCCTGAATGTCAGTTGTTCGGCACCCTGGGCTGCCATCTGTGTGAGTTTGCCGAAGCCGAAATCATGCCGTTGGTCGAACACGGCCTGCTGGTGGAGTTGGTGGATATCGCCGATTCCGAGGCCCTGTATGAAGCCTACGGCCTGCGGATTCCGGTGCTGCGCCGGGTGGACACGGGCGCGGAGCTGGAGTGGCCGTTCGACGAAGCGCAGGTAGTGAACTTTCTTAGCTAGCACTCGGCGATGGCGAGTTCCCGATTATTCGGTTACTGTATGTTTGTACAGCGATTGAATGAGAGGGAACGCCCGTGGTGAATGTTGAACAACTGAAAAGCAGCGTCAATCGCATGTCCGCCGACGTCGTGCGCGACGCGGTGAACGAGCTGCGCCTCGATGGCCTGGTCACGGAAGGCAAGACGCCGTTTAACAAAGTGCATTTCAACACCTGCTTTGCCGAGATCGAGGCGCTGTTCCAGCGCGCGGGTTATCACAAGCAGCTGGATGTGGTGGGTTATCAGGGCTTGCTGTATGCGCTTTACGACCCGGGCCGCTGGGAAGCGGTGGATGTGCTGCGCTGGCTCAAGGAATTCACCGAGGCGGCCAGTGCGTCACCGGTGTTGCGCGCGGAATTGGCCAAGGCCTGAATCTGTGCTGGGCCTGATCCGGCTGCATGCGGGATAATGCGCGCCTGTATGTCCACGTCTTGAGCCTGCCCATGTCCGTTTTTTCCGCTGCCCAGCACCAAGCCAGCACCTTGTACCTGCCGCCAGGCGCCTGGGCCACCGTGCTGGATTGCCTGTCTGAGCACTTCCAGGCCATCAGCCGTGAGCAATGGCTGGACCGCATCGCCCGGGGCAGGGTGCTGGACATCAATGGCACTCCCATCAATCAGGACCTCGCCTACCGCGAAGGCCTGTGCATCTACTACTTTCGCGAAGTACCGAACGAGAAAGTAATCCCGGTGCAGGAGACGATCCTGTACGCCGATGAACACCTGGTGGTAGCCGACAAGCCGCATTTCCTGCCGGTCACGCCTGCCGGTGAATACGTCGAGCAGACCCTGTTGCGGCGTTTGATCCGTCGCCTCGACAACCCGGCGCTGGTGCCGCTACATCGCATTGATCGGCATACCGCAGGGCTGGTGCTGTTTTCGGCCAACCCCCAGACGCGCTCGGCGTATCAACAGCTGTTTCCCACGCGCAAGATCGACAAGTTCTACGAAGCCATTGCCCCTGCATTGCCTGGGCTGACCTTTCCGCTGGTGCACAAAAGCCGGCTGGTGGATGGCGAGCCGTTCTTTCGCATGCAGGAAGGCGAGGGGGCGAGCAACACCGAGACGGCGGTCGAGGTGCGGGAAAAGAATGGCGACCTGTGGCGCTATGGCCTGTTTCCGGTGACCGGCAAGAAGCATCAGTTGCGGGTGCACATGACGGCCCTGGGCGCGAGTATCTGCAACGATCCGTTCTACCCCGACGTTATCAAGGATGCCGAGGACGACTACGCCAACCCGCTCAAGCTGCTGGCCCAGGGGGTGCGTTTCATCGACCCGGTCACCGGCCTTGAGCGCGACTTTCGCAGCGAGATCAGCCTGGACTGGTAAATCCCAGCAACGAAAAAGCCCGCATTACGCGGGCTTTTTTGTATCTGGCGTTAAGACTTACAGGTCTTTAACGGTGCGAACCTGATCCTTGTTGATCTGGGTGCGCTTGCCATCCAGCTGTTCGAATTCGTAGAAGCCGGTGGACTTGTCGAATTTAGGAGTGTCGACGGCCTGGATTTCGCGACCGTCATTCAGGGTGATCACTGTCGGCGAGGCGCAACCGGCAAGGGTAGCGAGGCCCAGTGCAAGCATGAGAGCGGCGATGGTCCGTTGAGTCATGAGTTTGTCTCCGAGAGAATGCTTTGTTGAGTACTGACCTTGTGACGTGTGTAACGTCGGCAAAGTTCCTTGTTCGACGCTCATTCTGACACGCTGGGCGGGCGGTGCAACAACTCCGGTGTATTGAGGTTGGCCAGGCGCGGATCGTCGGCGGGGCAATCCAGGGCCTTGGCCCCCAGCGCCTGCATGATCTGGCGCGGGCTGCGCTCGCCGGCTGCCCAGGCCCGTTCGAAGGGCTCGCGCAGCGAAGTGGGGATCACGCAGAGCAGCGGTTCCCAGAAATCGCCGTGGCGCACCATCACCGGCAGCAACGGGTTTTGCTGCGCCGTGCTGCGCAGGTCGGCGAGCAATCGTGCATCGATCTGCGGCACATCGCACGGCAATACCAGCAGATGCCCATGCTGCGCCACCGCCAGTCCTGCGCGAATGCCGGCCAGTGGCCCGGGAAAGTCGGGGCTGTCATCGCCGACCAATTGATCGGCGTAGGCCGCGTACTGCGCCTGGTTGCGATTGCAGGAGATGATCAGGTCGTCGGTCAACGGCCGCACCAGGCGATGCAGGTGCGCGATCAGCGGCTGCCCGTGCCAGTCCAGCAGGCCCTTGTCGAGGCCGCCCATGCGCTGGCCACGACCGCCGGCCAGCAAAAGGATCGAGCAGGGCAGTGGGGAAGAATGGCTTGGCATGACGGCTCCTGCGGGCAGTGAAATGGGGGGCTGTGATATAACATCGGGCTGTTCCTTCGACAACCGGACCGAGCCATGAAAGCCAAGGCTGATGCGCCCTTTGTACCCCTGAATATCGCTGTATTGACGGTCAGCGACACCCGCACCCTGGAAACCGACACCTCGGGCCAGGTCTTCGTCGACCGCCTGACCGCCGCCGGTCACCTGCTGGCCGAGCGAGTTTTGCTTAAAGATGATCTGTACAAAATCCGTGCGCAAGTGGCGCACTGGATTGCCGAAGACGTGGTGCAGGTGGTGTTGATCACCGGCGGCACCGGCTTCACCGGCCGCGACAGCACCCCGGAAGCGGTGAGCTGCCTGCTGGATAAACAGGTGGATGGTTTCGGCGAACTGTTCCGGCAAATCTCCGTGGCCGATATCGGCACCTCCACCGTGCAATCCCGTGCCCTGGCCGGCCTGGCCAACGGCACACTGGTGTGCTGCCTGCCGGGCTCCACCAACGCGGTGCGCACCGGTTGGGACGGGATTCTCGCCGAGCAATTGGATAACCGTCACCGCCCGTGCAACTTCGTCCCGCATTTGAAACAGGCCGAGCCCTGTGAATCCCGTGGGTAAGCCGGGCAAGACCGGCGCGTTGATGCCGGTGGAAGACGCCCTCGAACAATTGCTGGCGATGGCCGAGGCAGCGCCGATCCGCGAGCCGGAAACGTTGCCGCTGGCCGAGTGTGATGGTCGGGTGCTGGCCCAGGCGTTGATCTCCACGCTGGACTTGCCGCCCTGGCCCAACAGCGCCATGGACGGATACGCCCTGCGCCTGGCGGACTGGACCGGTGAGCCACTGGTAGTCAGCCAGCGCATTTTTGCGGGCACGGCACCCGAGCCCTTGGCTGCCGGTACCTGCGCGCGGATCTTCACCGGAGCCCCGGTACCGGAGGGCGCGGACTGCGTCGAGATGCAGGAAAACGCCGTGGTCCATGCCGATCAGCGGGTGAGCTTCACCGAAGCGTTGCAGGTGGATCAAAACATCCGTCCCCAAGGCCAGGAAACCACGGTGGGCGACTGGGTGTTGCCAGCAGGTACACGCCTGGGCCCGATCGAGTTGGGCCTGGCGGCTTCGCTGGGTCGTGATCGGCTGGAGGTGGTACGACGCGCCCGCGTGGCTGTGCTGTCCACCGGCGACGAGTTGATCGAGCCGGGTCTGCCGCTGGGTCCCGGGCAGATCTACAACAGCAATCGCCGAGTGCTGTGCAGCTGGCTGGAGCGCCTGGGCTGCGAAGTGGTGGACGCCGGGATCCTGCCGGACGACCTGGAACAAACCCGCGAACGCCTGGGCGCATTGGGCTCGGTAGACCTGATTCTGTCCACCGGCGGTGTGTCGGTGGGGGAGGCGGATTTTCTCGGGATTGCGCTGCGGGAAGAAGGGGAGCTGGCGCTGTGGAAGCTGGCAATCAAGCCGGGCAAGCCGCTGACGTTCGGGCATTTCCGTGGTGTACCGGTGATCGGTTTGCCGGGCAATCCGGCGTCGACGCTGGTGACCTTTGCCTTGCTGGCGCGGCCTTACCTGTTGCGCCGCCAGGGCGTGGAAGACGTGCAGCCGCTGCGCATTGAAGTGCCCGTGGGGTTTGTCTGGCCCAAGCCGGGGAATCGCCGCGAGTATTTGCGCGGGCGGCTGGAGCAGGGCAAGGCGATCATCTACCGCAACCAGAGCTCGGGTGTGCTGCGTAGCGCGGCGTGGGCCGAAGGTTTGGTAGAAGTGCTGGAGGGGACGACGCTGGAGATCGGTGACCGGGTCAACTTCATTCCGCTGAGTGAAGTGTTGAACTGAGCCCGATCTATCAAACAATGAAGATCAAAATGTGGGAGCGGGCTTGCTCGCGAAAGCGGTGGATCAGTCACCCGATGTATTGACTGACCCTCTGCATTCGCGAGCAAGCCCGCTCCCACATTTGATTTGTGTTCATCCTGCAATTACGGCAAGTCGCGACTCGCGTAGAACGCACTCAACACCTTCACCAGGTGCGCCAGGTCGTGGCTGCCGCACAGCTCGCGAATCGAGTGCATGGCAAACGTCGGCAAGCCGATATCCACGGTGCGCACGCCCAGGTGGCTGGCGGTGATCGGGCCGATGGTCGAGCCGCAACCCATGTCGCTGCGAACCACAAAGCTCTGCACCGGCACTTCTTCGGCCATGCACAGGTGGCGGAAGAACCCGGCGGTTTCGCTGTTGGTGGCGTAGCGCTGGTTGCTGTTGACCTTGATCACCGGGCCGGCATTGAGTTTCGGGCCGTGGTTGGCGTCGTGCTTCTCGGCGTAGTTGGGGTGCACGCCGTGGGCGTTGTCGGCAGACACCAGCAGCGACTTCTGGATGGTGCGTACGAATTCATCACCTTCCGGCAGCAGGCGGCGCAGGGTCTGCTCCAGCATCGGGCCGTCGGCACCACAGGCGGAGCACGAGCCGACTTCTTCGTGGTCGTTGCATACCAGCACGCAGGTTTCATCGGTTTCGGCGGTGAGCAGGGCTTGCAGGCCGGCGTAGCACGACAGCAGGTTGTCGAGGCGGGCACCGGCGATAAAGTCGCCATTGAGGCCGATCACGGCCGCGCTCTGGGTGTCGTAGAAGCTCAGCTCATAGTCGAGCACCACGTCAGCGTTCAACCCGTGTTCACGAGCCAGTTGCTCGGTCAGCACTGCGCGGAAGTCTACGCGCTCGTCACCGGCGAACTGCGCAAGGATCGGCGGCAGTTCGGTCTGGGCATTGATCGCCCAACCCTGGTTGGCTTCACGGTTCAGGTGAATGGCCAGGTTGGGGATGATCGCGATGGGCAGTTTGAAGTCGATCAGCTGGCTTTCGACCTTGCCGTCGCGGCGCAAAGTGACGCGGCCGGCCAGGGACAGATCGCGGTCGAACCACGGCGCCAGCAGCGCGCCGCCGTACACTTCCACACCCAGTTGCCAGAAGCCCTGGCGTTGAAGTTCAGGCTGTGGCTTGACCCGCAGGCACGGGCTGTCTGTGTGGGCGCCGACCAGGCGGATGCCGCCTTGCAGGGGCGAGTGGCGGCCGAGCTTGAAGGCGATGATCGAGGAGTCGTTGCGGGTCACGTAGTAGCGCCCGTTGGCCTCGGTGGTCCAGGTCTCGCGCTCGTCAAGACGCTGGAAACCGGCCGCTTCCAGGCGCTGTGCAAGGGCGGCGGTGGCATGGAACGGGGTAGGGGAGGCCTTGAGGAAGTCGATCAGGCCTTGGTTCAACTCTTCGCGCATAAGTAGCTCCAGACAGCAATGGCGCGAGTTTACCGTCCGACGGGATAAGTGCACAGAACAAATGTGGGAGCGGGCTTGCTCGCGAATGCGGTGTGTCAGTCGCCGAATGAGCTAACTGATCCACCGCATTCGCGAGCAAGCCCGCTCCCACATTTTAATTGCGTTTACAGGTTAAAACGGCGCGGGGCACTCGAAGCGCAGACGCTCGCCGCTCTGGGGATGGGTGAAGCTCAGCATGCTGGCGTGCAGGCACAGACGTGGCCAGGCAGCCAAGGCCTGTTCGTGGGCGTACAAGCCATCGCCCAGCAACGGATGCCCGATGGACAGCATATGCACGCGCAGTTGATGGGAGCGGCCGGTGATCGGTGTCAGCTCAACCCGACACCAGTCGCCGCAACGCTCCAGGACTTTCCAGAAGGTCAGCGCGTTCTTGCCGAACTCGTGGTCCACCACGTGCCGTGGCTTGGTCGGTGGGTCGTAGCGCAAGGGCAAGTCGATGCTGCCGCTGTCCAGTTCCGGTTGGCCCCAGCACAGTGCGGTGTAGGCCTTTTCGGTTTCCCGGTCATGAAACTGGCGGGACAGTTCACGGTGGGTATCCGCGTCTCGGGCCAGCAGGATGATCCCGGACGTTTCCCAGTCCAGGCGATGGACGATGCGGGCTTCGGGGTAGCCGTTTTCCTGCAGGCGGGTGATCAGGCAGTCCTTGTTGTCGTCGGCGCGACCGGGCACCGAGAGCAGCAGGGTAGGCTTGTTCACCACCAGGACAGCAGCGTCCTGATGAAGGATATGGACATTGGACAACGGCATTAAAACAGCCTCGTAACAAACGCCAACGGCGGCTCGCTCACCCGGCCCCGTGAGGGGAGCCAGGTAACCGAGCCGCCGTGGCGACCGCCTTTTCGATCAACGATCAGGCAGGGTGATATTGAGTTCCAGAATCGAGCAGCTGCCGTCATTTTCCAGGGCGACATGCACGTCATCGTTACCGATGTTGACGTACTTGCGGATCACTTCCACCAGTTCCTTCTGCAGGGCTGGCAGGTAATCCGGGGTGCTGCGTTGGCCGCGTTCGTGCGCCACGATGATCTGTAGACGCTCTTTCGCTACCGACGCGGTACTTGGCTTTTTGTTGGCGCGAAAGAAGTCGAGAAATTTCATTGTTTAGTTGCCTCCAAAGATACGCTCGAAGAATCCCTTCTTCTTAACATCGAGGAAGCGATGTTCCACGGTCTTGCCCAGCAAGCGATCTACCGCATCGCTGTACGCCTGGCCGGCGTCGCTCTGGTCGTCAAGAATCACCGGCACACCTTGGTTGGATGCCTTCAGGACGGCCTGGGATTCCGGGATCACACCCAGCAGGGTCACGGCGAGGATTTCCTTCACGTCTTCAACGCCGAGCATTTCGCCATTGCTGACGCGCTCAGGGTTGTAGCGGGTCAGCAGCAGGTGTTCCTTGATCGGATCTTCACCTTTCTCGGCGCGCTGGGACTTGCTGGCCAGCAGGCCGAGCATGCGGTCCGAGTCACGTACCGAGGAGACTTCAGGGTTGGTCACGACGATGGCTTCGTCGGCGAAGTACATCGCCAGGTGAGCACCGGTCTCGATACCCGCCGGGGAATCGCACACCACGTATTCGAAGGTTTCCTTCAGTTCGGCAAGGACCTTGCCCACGCCTTCCTTGGTCAGCGCGTCTTTGTCGCGGGTCTGGCTGGCGGCCAGTACATACAGGTTCTCAAGGCGCTTGTCCTTGATCAGTGCCTGTTGCAGGTTGGCTTCGCCATTGACGACGTTGACGAAGTCGTAAACCACGCGGCGTTCACAGCCCATGATCAGGTCGAGGTTACGCAAGCCGACGTCGAAGTCGACGATAACTGTCTTGTGGCCGCGCAGAGCGAGGCCGGTACCGATAGCGGCGCTGGTGGTGGTCTTACCCACACCACCCTTGCCGGATGTAACCACGAGAATCTTGGCCAAGGTGTTTCACCCCTAAGGAAAAAGGACTTTTTAGTCCCTGAAAAACATCTCTTGTCACTCGCTGCAGGCGGGCAGCTCTTGTAGGAGAAAGCACGGTTTGCCTGGGCAAACCCCACCTTAAAATTATTCCTACACAAGTTTTGCCGTTTTCGCTGTGCTATCAGAGTCCAGAGATGCTTGGAAAATGCGGCAGTATCCGTTAAAGACGAACGATGTTCAACACATCGCCCGACAGGCTGACTTGTACCCCGGCCCCCCACAGCGGATCGCGGCGCAAATCTTCCGAAACCTTGTACTGGCCTGCGATGGACACTAGCTCAGCGGTCAACTGCTGGCAAAAAATACGGGCCTTGGTGTCACCTTTTATGCCGGCCAGGGCACGACCACGCATGGGGCCGTATACATGGATGTTTCCATCGGCGAGAAGTTCCGCCCCCGGGCTGACCGGGGCGATGACGACAAGGTCGCCACCCTGGGCGTAAATCTGCTGCCCGCCCCGTACGGGAGAGGTGATGATCTTTGTCGGCTTGATCGTCGGCTCCGGCGGTTTCTCCGGTTTTTTCTTCTCTTCGCCGACCAACGGGTCGAGCGGACGCTCGCGGGCACCCGACGGCGGCAGTACTGGCAGTTCAATAGCGATTGCCGCAGCGATGTCTTCGATACGGCTGGCACGGATCGCCAGGGTGCGCAGGCCATGCTGGCGGCACACGCGCATCAGCCCGGGCAGGTCGACCGCGCCCTGGCTGGCCGGGAGCTTGTCCAGGGCCAGCACCAGCGGTGCATTGTTGAAGAAGTTCGGCGCCAGGGCGACCTTGGCGGCGAGCTGGCGGTCCAGGGCATCAAGGTCGTTGCGGGCCAGTTCCAGCACGGTAATGGCGAGCATGCTGCCTTTCAACTGGAACACGGGATCTTGGTCTAGCGGTTCGGTTTGGCTCATGGTCGGCAAAGCGGCTTGTCACGAAAAGTGTCGAGACTTATAACGAGAACATCCGCTAGCCGCAAGCCGGGTCGAACCGTTGTAGAATGCGCGGCCGTTGTCTTTACCGGAATCTTGAATGGATCGCCCGCGTTTTCGAGCTGTATTTTTTCATCCGCGCTTCTGGCTGTTATGGCTGGGGCTGGGTTTGCTGTGGCTGATTGTGCAGTTGCCGTACCGGGCTTTACTGGGGGTTGGCCGTGCCTTGGGGGCGGGAATGTACCGGGTGGCCGGTGAACGTCGACGTATCGCCGCACGAAACCTGGAACTGTGCTTCCCGGAAAAGTCCGCTAAAGAGCGTAAACATTTGCTCAAGGAAAACTTTGCCTCCACCGGCATCGCGTTCTTCGAGATGGCCATGAGCTGGTGGTGGTCCAAGCCGCGCCTGGCGCGCCTGGCCCATGTCGAAGGGCTGGAGCACCTCAAGCAGGCGCAACTGGAAGGCAAGGGCGTGATCCTCATGGCCCTGCATTTCACCACCCTGGAAATCGGTGCCGCCTTGCTCGGGCAGAAGCACACCATCGACGGCATGTACCGCGAGCACGGCAACCCCTTGTTCGATTTCGTCCAGCGCCGTGGCCGCGAGCGGCACAACCTCGACTCCTTGGCCGTAGAGCGCGAAGACGTGCGCGGCATGCTCAAGCTGCTGCGGGCCGGTCGTGCGATCTGGTACGCACCGGACCAGGACTACGGCGCCAAGCAAAGTATCTTCGTGCCATTGTTCGGCATTCAGGCCGCCACCGTGACCGCCACCAGCAAGTTCGCCCGCCTGGGCAAGGCACTGGTGGTGCCGTTCACCCAGGAACGCCTGGCCGACGGCAGCGGTTATCGCCTGGTGATCCATCCGCCGCTGACCGACTTCCCCGGTGAAACCGACGAGATCGACTGCCTGCGCATCAACCTGTGGGTCGAAGCCTCCGTGCGCGAATGCCCCGAGCAATACCTGTGGACGCACCGCCGCTTCAAGAGCCGGCCGCCAGGTGAGCCTAAACTGTATGAAAAACGTCGCCGTTGATCTGAAGTCCCCAAGCACCATGGAGTGATGCAATGCGCCCAGCTGAACCGGTCACAGGCTTGATTCTTTCCGGCGGCGGGGCGCGGGCCGCCTATCAGGTGGGGGTACTGGCGGCGATAGCCGAGCTGTTGCCGCCGGGCGCGGCCAATCCGTTTCCGGTGATTGTCGGCACCTCGGCCGGGGCGATCAATGCGGTGAGCCTGGCCAGTGGCGCCATGGACTTTACCGCCGCCATCCAGCGCCTGACCGCCTTCTGGCAGGGCTTTCGCAGCCACCTGGTGCTGCGCAGCGACTGGCCCGGGGTGATCAGCCAGGCGAGTCGATTCCTTATCCACAGCCTGCTGGGGATGGGGGCGCAGGTGCCAGTGGCGCTGCTCAACAGTTCGCCGCTGCGGGACTTGTTGCGCGACAAACTGCACCTGGAAGGCATCGCGCAGTCGATCCGCGAGAAACACCTTCATGCTGTGGCGGTGACCGCGTTCGGATACGAGTCCGGGCAAGCCGTGACCTTCTATCAGGGCGGCGGCACCATCGATGCCTGGTTGCGGCATCGGCGCATCGGCATTCCCACCCAATTGACCGTTGAACATTTGCTGGCCAGCTCGGCGATTCCGTTGCTGTTTGCGCCGGTCAAACTCGGGCAGGAATATTTTGGTGACGGGGCGGTGCGCCAGTCGGCGCCGATCAGTCCTGCGTTGCACCTGGGCGCCAGCCGCGTGCTGGTGGTGGGGGTCAGTGGCAACCCGCGTGGCAACGATCCATCGAACCCGGCGCGCACCTTCACCGGCCAGGAGCCGACGTTGGCGCAGATCGGCGGGCACATGCTCAACAGCACGTTCATCGACAGCCTGGAAAGCGATATCGAATTGCTTGAGCGCCTGAACCAGTTCAGCCACGTGTTGCCGGCCAACGCGGCGATACAAGGTTTGGCGCCAGTGGAAGTATTGGTGATCGCTCCCAGTCAGCCAATCGACGAAATCGCGGCACGTCACCGCCAGGAATTGCCGGCGGCATTGCGCCTGTTTCTGCGCGGGCCGGGGGCGACCAAAACCAGTGGCGCGGGTGTGCTCAGCTACCTGCTGTTCGAGGCGGGGTATTGCAGCGAATTGATCGAATTGGGAAGGCGGGATGCGCTGGCCAAGCGCGAAGAGTTGCAGCGGTTCCTGGGCCTGACACCGGACTGAATGTGGGAGCGGGCTTGTGTGGGAGCTGGCTTGCTCGCGAATGCGGTGTGTCAGTCGCCAGATGTATTGACTGACCCACCGTATTCGCGAGCAAGCCCGCTCCCACATAAACCCGATTCCACAGGGGATAGGCGGTGTGGTTAGAAGTGGTACTTCACCAACAGGCTCGCAGTGTCCTGGTTGGTCTCGAACGCGCCGCTGTCCTGGATCCCGTACTTGTTCTTCCAGTAGTCGTATTCGATACCGACATACAACTGCTTCTCGCCCCAATGCAACGCCTTGCCCAGGTCATATTTGATCTGCGGGTTGAAGTGCAGGTTGGCGTGGTAAGTGCCGCGGGCGTTCTTGTCGTTATCCACCACCCAGTCCATGAAGCCGTCGATCAGCACATTGGAGTTGCCCACCGGGATCGTGTACGACCACACCGGTGTGATCTGCCATACGCCGTCACCCGGGCGATTGCCTTCGGTCTGGCGCTGGTAGAAGTTCAGCTGGAAGTAGTCGAAACCAGGGATTGCCAGGTCGAAGCCCGGGCCGAGCAAGTACGACTCGTTGTCGCCTTCGCCGAACTCGTAAGTGAACGCCAGCAACACGTCCTTGATCGGACCGAACGACAAGTCCTTGTCGAAAATCTTGCCGAACGACAAGCGTGGGCTGAACTCACCGTAGTAAGTACTCGGGCC
Source organism: Pseudomonas sp. Colony2 (assembly GCF_019382755.1). Classification (NCBI taxonomy): domain Bacteria; kingdom Pseudomonadati; phylum Pseudomonadota; class Gammaproteobacteria; order Pseudomonadales; family Pseudomonadaceae; genus Pseudomonas; species Pseudomonas sp. Colony2. The sequence continues at coordinate 2,075,577 of NZ_CP080030.1, forward strand.
GACATTGCCGTCTTCCTTGCCGTTGTAAAAGATGCGGTCGAGGAAGAAGAAGTTGTCGCCGTACTTCCACGCATCGGCGTGTTCGAAGGTCACGGTTTGCTGGATCTGCGGGTTAACAGTGAAGTTCTTGCCCCACAGATAAGTCAGGCTGTTGTTCTGCCACTGCAGCAGATCACCGGCCATGGCCTGGCCCCCGGCCAGCAGGGATCCTGCCAGCATCAGGCTGTTCACGGTACGTTTCATTCGGTTGCTCCCGAGGTAAAGGTTTCTGGTTTTTTTTCTAAGCGGACGCTCTGGTGTGGCGTCTTTTGGCTTGCCGCAAAAATCGTCTGTTCGGTCAGCTTTGATGCTTTTAGCAAGAGCTGCGCCAAGGTGTTTAAAAAGCCAAAAAATCCCCGTCGGCTGTGATGAACACAGTCGAATTCGGAGGGTTTTTGCACACGTTGGCTGCGGACGTGGGGCCGGGATAAGTTGGCCTTGCAGTCAGCTTTTACATTCGCTGTTTTTTTTTGAGTCGATTTGAGCGGGCGCCGAGAATACTGACTCCCAGGCCTGTGCTCAAGTGCGCCGTTAAAGAGCGCGCGGGGCGAGAATGGGGCACGGCGCGTGGCCGGCCCCGGGTGAATGGCGTACATGGTGTGTTCCCTGATCGTTATTGTTTTTGTTGTGACGCAGGAATCAATGTGGGTGTGCGTGAGCGCTTGGGGCAGCGCGTTCGGCGCCACCCAGGATGTTGAATAACAGGTTCAGCGACAGCGCGCTGATCGTGGCCATGGCGATGCCGCTGTGAGTGATCGGGCTCATCCATAGCGGCAGCTGTGCAAAGAATTCGGGACGTACCACCGGGATCAATCCCATGCCGATACTCACCGCCACCAGCAACTGGTTACGACGGTCGGCAATGTCGGCTTCCTGGAGGATCTTGATCCCGGTGGCTGCCACCATGCCGAACATGGCAATCGCCGCGCCGCCCAGCACTGCGGGTGGAATCGACGCTACCAAAAAGGCGGCCTTGGGCAGCAGGCTCAGCACAATCAGGAACGCGCCGGCCACGATCGTCACCGAACGGCAGCGCACGCCGGTCATCTGCACCAGGCCGATGTTCTGCGCGAACGAGGAGTGGGTGAAGGTGTTGAAGAACCCGGCAAAAAACGATGCGCCGGCGTCACACAACAGGCCACGGCGGAGCATTTTCGGCGTGACTTCCTGGCCGGTGATCTTGCCCAGGGCGAGGAACATCCCGGTGGACTCGACGAAGATGATCACCACCACCAGGCACATCGACAGGATCGGCGCCAACTCGAACTTGGGCATGCCGAAATGCAGTGGCGTCACCACTTGCACCCACGGGGCGCGCGCCAGGCCGCTGAGGTCGACCATGCCGATCATCCCGCACAGCCCGTAGCCGAGGGCCATGCCGATCAGCACCGAGATATTCACCCAGAAGCCGCGCATGAAACGGTTGATCAGCAGGATGGTGGCCAGCACCAGCGCGGCAATCGCCAGGTAAATCGGTGAGCCAAACGTGGACGCCGCTGCGCCACCGCCGGCCCAATTGACCGCGACGGGAAACAGCGAAAGACCAATGGCGGTGATCACGGTACCGGTCACCAGCGGTGGAAAGAAGCGCACGACCTTGGACATGAACGGCGCGATCACCATGCCGAAAAAACCGGCGGCGATGGTCGCACCGAAGATCCCCTGCAGACCGATGCCGGGCATGCCGGCCATGGCCACCATGCTGCCGACAGCGGCGAAACTGGCGCCCATCATCACCGGCATACGAATGCCTACCGGGCCGGTGCCGAAGGACTGGACCATGGTTGCGATGCCCGCCACCAGCAGGTCGGCGTTGATCAGGAAGGCGATTTCTTCACGGCTCAGGCCCGCGGCCTGGCCGATGATCAAAGGCACGGCGACGGCGCCACCGTACATCAGCAAGACGTGTTGCAGGCCTACCAGAATCAGTTGCAAGAGGGGCAGCCGCACCATGGCGGGCGCGGCAGGAGTCTGCGTTTCTAGCTGGGACATGCAACACCTCGGATCTTTTTATTGTTGTGTTGTTCGGCATTCAATTGCCGGGTGGAACTCATTCGTCAAAGCACACCGCAGATCCCATGTGGGAGCGGGCTTGCTCGCGAACGCGGTGGTTCAGTCACCTGAAGTGTTGAATGACACACCGCATTCGCGAGCAAGCCCGCTCCCACACTAGTCCTGCGTTAATCAGTCAGTTGGTACGCGCCCCCTGAGTGATCCAGGTGCCAATCAAGTCCCGTTCCTGCTGGGTCATCTGGGTGATATTGCCCAGCGGCATGATCTGGCTGGCCACGGCCTGTGCCTGGATGCGCGGGGCCATTTGCTGGATCTGCTGCGGCGTATCAAACATCACCCCGGCCGGCGCGGTGCTGAACAGCGGGCTTGTCGGCTTGGCCGAATGGCACACCGCGCAGCGCTCCTGGATCACCCCGTGGACCTTGTCAAAATCAATCGATGCCTGGGCCGGTGCTGCTTCGGCAGGTGCCGGTGCMGGTGCCACTGGAGCAGCCGGTTTAAGCCCGCCACCCAACGCCGTTTCCGGCAGCGGCTGGTACTCGATGGCCGCTGGCGCCTTGGCCACTTCCGGTGCAGTCGCCACCGGTTTTGGGCCGGTCACGTAGGCCAGGCAAATCATTGCCAGTGCGCCCACCGGCAAGGTCCAGGCGTATTTCTGGCTGTTGTGACGGGTGTTGAAGTAGTGACGCACCAACACCGCCGCCACCGCGATACCTGCGAGGATCAGCCAGTTGTATTGGCTGCCGTAGGTGCTCGGGAAGTGGTTGCTGATCATGATGAACAGCACCGGCAAGGTGAAGTAGTTGTTGTGGCGCGAACGCAGCAGACCCTTGGCCGGCAGTGCCGGGTCGGGCGTGCGGTTTTCGGCGATGGCCGCCACCAGCGCACGCTGGGCCGGCATGATGATGCGGAACACGTTGCCCACCATGATGGTGCCGATCACGGCGCCCACGTGCAGGTACGCACCACGACCGCTGAACACCTTGCTGAAGCCGTACGCGGCGGCAATCAACAGCACGAACAGGATCAGGCCGAGCAGGGCGGGGCGCTTGCCCAGTGCCGAGTCGCAGAGAAAGGAGTAGATGAACCAGCCGGCCAGCAGCGAGCCGAGGCCCAGCAACACACCTTCCGGACCGCTGAGGCTGCTGCCCGGGGCCAGCAGGTACAAGGTCGGGTTGGCGTAGAACACCACGCACAGCAGCGCGATGCCGGACATCCAGGTGAAGTAGGCTTCCCATTTGAACCAGTGCAGGTTGTCCGGCATGGTCGGTGGGGCCAGTTTGTATTTTTCCAGGTGGTAGATACCGCCACCGTGGATCGCCCACAAGTCACCGGCGAGGCCGTCCTTGGGGTTGACGCGGTTGAGGTTGTTTTCCAGCCAAACGAAGTAGAACGAAGCGCCGATCCAGGCGACGCCGGTGATCATGTGAACCCAGCGCACGCTCAGGTTCAGCCATTCCATCAAATGTGCTTCCACAGTCTTTACCTCTCGCCTGTCACTCTGTCGTCGAGTGATCAGACCTTCTCTTATTGGTGGGGGGCGAGGATCAACCGCTCATCCTCTTTGAAAAAATGCTCATCGCAGTTATTGCCTGTGCCACTGCGATCAACCACCAGGAAGTCATCCCGCTTTTCGATCGTCAGCACCGGGTGGTGCCAGACGCCGCGATGGTAATTAATGCCCTGCCTGCCGTTGGTAACGAAGGCGCGGACCAAGCCCGATACAGGTTCATCGCCAAGTGGCGCGACCACGATCAGAAAGGGGTTGCCGAGCAGCGGGATGAAAGCCTGGCTGCCCAGCGGGTGTCGTTCCAGCATGCACACGGTCAGCGGCATGTCCTGCGCGTCGGCGCGGAAGATGCTGATGATCGCGTTATCTTCTGGCGTGGCGGTTTCAACCGTCGCCAGTTTATGAAAGCGCATGGTCGACCCGTTGTTGATCATGAAGTGATCGCTGCCATCGGTTTCGATAACGTCTCCGAAAGGGGCGAAGGCTTCTTTGGTCAGGGGTTCGATCATCAGTGTGCGCATGGCTGTCTTCTTA
>NZ_CP080030.1:2079682-2079791 GCF_019382755.1 Pseudomonas sp. Colony2
TGGATCGTTCCCACGCTCTGCGTGGGAACGCCGCCCTGGACGCTCTGCGTCCGCTCTTGTGACGCAGAGCGTCACGGTATGCATTCCCACGCAGAGCGTGGGAACGATC
>NZ_CP080030.1:2079796-2083208 GCF_019382755.1 Pseudomonas sp. Colony2
TTACTTCGAGACCTTACCGAGAACCCGCAGGCGGCTCACACCACCATCCGGGAACACATTCAGACGAATGTGGGTGATCGGGCCCAGCGCCTTGATCTGCTCGGCAAATGTGTGTTCAGCGTGCATTTCCAGTTTCTGCGCCGGCAGCAGTTCGCGCCAGAACAGCGATTGGGTTTCGATCTGGCTGTCGGTGCCGCCCTTCACGAATGCGCCCTGGATCGAGCAAGTGTCCGGGTAATTGCCCTTGAAGTGCAGGGTGTCGACCACGATCTTCTCGATCTCGCCCGGGTGGCCCAGTGCGACGATCACCCAGTCATTGCCCGGTGTACGACGACGAGCAGTTTCCCAGCCATCGCCCATGTTGATGCCACGGCCTGGGTTGAGGATGTTGCTCATGCGCCCGAAGTGTTCATCGGAGCAGGCCAGTGCGCGGCCACCGTTCAATGCAGCAGCCAGGTCCACCTGTTCGTTGTCGCCCACCGCCGACCAGTCGCGGAACGGAATGCCGTACACACGCAGACGGGCCACGCCACCATCCGGGTAGATGTTGAAACGCAGGTGGCTGAAGGCCTGGTCGTTGTTGATCTCGTGGAAGTGATGGCTGTTGCCTTGCAGCTCCACCGCCGACAGCACTTCAACCCATTGGGTGTTGTCATCCGGCTCGCCGGACGCCAGGAAGCAGGCTTCCAGGGACGCCGATGGCGGGAAGTTGCCGGTGAAGAATGAAGTGTCGATGTCCACGCCTTTGATCGAACCCGGTACGCCCAGGCGGATAACTGCGCTGTCGTAGCCTTCGAAGCGCTTGCGGCGCGACTCCCAGCCGTCCATCCACTTGCCGTTGTCATCGAAAACGCCCTCCTTCCACACGGCCGGGGTCGGCTGGAACAGGCGGTTGGCGTCGGCGAACCAGTCATCGGTGACAGAGATGATCTTGGTGCCCAGGCGGGCGTCGGCCAGGTTGACGAACTTTTCGAAAGGTACGGGTTGCGCTTTCATTCTTCTTGTCTGCCTTAAAGTAAGTGGCTTGGGATGCTCGCCAGGCCCTGGGCGTTCATGAACCGCTCGGGCCAGGTCTGCTAAAGGGTCAGTAATCGGAACAACGCGATTTTATTGATCTCGGCCAGCGCACATTTGAACTCGGCTTCCACCGAGTTGTGAATGCGCGTTTCAAACGCGGCAAGGATCTGGTGCCGGTTGCTGCCTTTTACCGCCATGATGAAGGGAAACTTGAACTTGGCCTTGTAGCCATCGTTCAGCTCGGTGAAGCGCGAAAACTCGTCGCTCGAGCATTGGTGAATACCGGCGCCAGCCTGTTCATTAGTGCTGGCTTCGGTCAACTGGCCCTGGACGGCCGCTTTGCCCGCCAGGTCCGGGTGAGCGTTGATCAGGGCCAGTTGGCTTGCGTGATCGGCGCTCAACAGGATGTCGCTCATGCGCTGGTGCAGGGTTTCGATCTCGTCGATCGAAGCGTCCTGGCCCAGGTCGAAGGCCTTTTCGGCCACCCATGGCGAATGTTCGTAGATGTCGGCGAAGGCTTTGACGAATTCGTCGCGGCTCAGGGTCGACGGTTTCAGGGTTTGGAACGCGGTCATTTGGCGGCTCCCTGGAAAGGGTGTACGTCATGCCAGTGACGGGCGATGTCGACGCGGCGGGTAAACCACACCTGGTCATGGCCCTTGGCGTATTCGATAAACCGCTTGAGCGCAGCCAGGCGCGCGGGGCGGCCGATCAGGCGGCAGTGCAAGCCGATGGAGAGCATTTTCGGTGCGTCCGCGCCTTCGGCATACAGCACGTCGAAGGCGTCTTTCAGGTATTCGAAAAAGTCGTCGCCCTTGTTGAAACCCTGGACCTGGGTGAAGCGCATGTCATTGGTGTCCAGGGTGTAGGGGATCACCAGGTGCGGCTTGCCGGTCGGGTTGTTGGGTTCCCAGTAGGGCAGGTCGTCGTCATAGGTGTCGCAGTCATAGAGGAAACCGCCTTCCTCCATTACCAGCCGCCGGGTGTTGGGGCCGGTGCGGCCGGTGTACCAGCCCAGTGGGCGCTCGCCGGTGAGTTCGGTGAGGATGCGGATCGCTTCGAGCATGTGCTCGCGTTCCTGGGCCTCATCCATGTATTGGTAGTCGATCCAGCGGTAGCCGTGGCTGCAGATCTCGTGGCCGGCGGCGACCATCGCGCGGATCACATCCGGGTGGCGCTGGGCCGCCATCGCCACGGCGAAGATGGTCAGCGGGATATCGAATTCCTTGAACAACTTGAGGATGCGCCACACGCCGGCACGGCTGCCGTATTCGTACAGCGACTCCATGCTCATGTTGCGCTCGCCTTGCAGCGGTTGCGCCGAGACCATCTCGGACAGGAAGGCTTCCGACTCTTTGTCGCCGTGCAGGATGTTGCGCTCACCACCTTCTTCGTAGTTGAGTACGAACGACAGGGCGATACGGGCCTTGCCCGGCCAGTGTGGGTGAGGAGGGTTACTGCCGTAACCGATCAGGTCGCGTGGGTAGTCAGCGCTCACTGCAGTCTTCCTTCTTGTTCGTGGTAGCGGTGTGTGTGGCGGCCGGGCAGCGGAAAGACTGGGTGGCGTCACAACGATGACTGATTGTATACAACTTAGCGTGCACTTTGTAAGCCTGTATTTCTGCATTTTTTCCGCAGGGTCTTTGTAGAATAGCACTGCAAGAAACCTGCCTGACTGGTCAGCTAAATTGAAAAAAACCTCATTCACTGTAGGAGCGAGCTTGCTCGCGAAAAACCTGAGAGCGCCTCGTTAACCCTGAAGCGCTGCGTTATCGTTGACGATCTTCGCGAGCAAGCGCGCTCCTGCAGAATCGATGTCAGCAACGGAAAGCGGGCTTGTTGAATTTATTGTGTACAATTTTTTTGAAAAGTGTCTTAATCAGCAATCGCCGGCTTTTTCAGTGACCTGAAAAGGTGCGGTCTTTCATTTTTTACTGATTTCGGGAGGCGCGCAGACGCTATGGGACGTTTGACCACACACGTATTGGACGCCGCGCATGGCTGCCCCGGCAGCGCGATCAAGGTTGAGTTGTACCGTGTCGAGGGCGCACAGCTTGAGCTGGTCGCCAGCACCCTGACCAACAGCGACGGCCGCTGCGATGCACCCCTGCTGCAAGGCGATGACTACCGCAGCGGTGTCTATCAGTTGCAGTTCAGCGCCGGCGATTACTACCGCGCCCGCGGTGTGCAACTGCCCGAACCTGCGTTTCTCGATGTGGTGGTGCTGCGCTTCGGCATCAGCGCCGAACAGGATCACTACCACGTGCCTTTGCTGATTTCGCCTTACAGCTACTCCACCTATCGCGGTAGCTGAGTCGTCACCGCGCTTCACACCCCCAAAGCTCTTCGTTGGTTTTTCGCCCGCTCACACTGCGGGCTTTTTTTCGCCTGCTGA
>NZ_CP080030.1:2083298-2109459 GCF_019382755.1 Pseudomonas sp. Colony2
AGCCCGCACTGATCCGGTTGAACCAGCTCTGGCCCTTGCCGCTGCGCAGGTAGCGCGCGGCACCATGGGCGCCGAGTCCATAGGCCAGTTTGCACAGCAGGTCGAGCACGGTCCAGGTGGCGATCATGATCAGCAACTGCGGCAAAAAGGCCTGCTGGGCACTGAGAAACTGCGGCAGGAAGGCAGCGAAAAACAGGATGTCTTTCGGGTTGCTGGCGCCCAGCACAAAGGCCCGGCCAAACAGCGCACGAAAACGCGGGGCGGCGGCCACGTGCGGCACGTCGGCACCGAGTGACGGCTGCCGCGATTGCTGCCAGCTCTGCCAGGCGAGGTAGAACAGGTACAGCGCGCCGACGATCTTCAGGGCGCTGAACAGCTGCTCCGAGGCCAACAACAACGCGCCCAAGCCCAGCGCCGAGGCGCTCAACAGGCAGATCGAAGCAATCACCCCACCGAGAAAGGCCGGGTACGAACGGCGCAGGCCGTAGTTCAAGCTGTTGCTGATCATCAGCAAGGACAGGGGGCCGGGGATCAGGATCACCACCAGCGCAGCGCCGCTGAACAGCAGCCAGGTTTCCACACTCATTGCATTCCTCCATTCGTACAAAAGCCCCACCCGACGGGGTGAGGCTGGGTCAAGCGGGTTGGCCTACAGGAACGCGAACTTGGCGATAAAGATCGCGCACAGCACCCACAGGCTGATGGAAATTTCCTTATGTCTACCGGTGCCGGCCTTCAGCGCCACGTAGGTGATAAAACCCAACGCGATGCCATCGGCGACGGAAAAGGTCAGGGGCATCATGATCGCCGTGACGATCGCCGGAATGCTGTCGGTGGCGTCGTCCCAATTGATATGGGCCATGCCGCTCATCATCAGCATCGCCACATAGATCAACGCGCCGGCGGTGGCATAGGCCGGAATCATGCCAGCCAGCGGGGCAAAAAACATCGCCGCAATAAACAGCACACCCACGGTGACAGCGGTCAGCCCGGTACGGCCACCGGCGGCAACCCCGGCGGCGCTTTCCACGTAACTGGTGACGGGTGGCACGCCGACCATGGCGCCGAACACGCTGGAGGCGCTGTCGGCTTTCAGGGCGCGGGAAAGGTTTTCGATCTTGCCGTCGGCATTCACCAGGCCTGCGCGCTGGGCCACGCCCATCAGGGTACCGGCGGTGTCGAACATGTGCACAAACAGGAACGCGAACACCACGCTGATCATGCTGACGTTGAACACGCCCATCACGTCCATGGCCATCCAGGTCGGCGCCAGGCTCGGCGGAGTGGCCATGATGCCGTGGTACTCCACCAGGCCCAGGCCCCAACCGGCGAGGGTCACGGCGATGATGCTGATCAGGATCGCGCCGAATACCCGGTGGTAGCTGAGGATCGCAATCAACAGGAAGCAGATGGCCGCCAGCAGCGGGGCGGGCTCATGCAGGGAACCGAGCTTGATCAGGGTGGCCGGGCTTTGCACGATGATGCCGGCGGTTTTCAGGCCGATCACCCCGAGAAACAGCCCGACACCGGCGCCCATGGCGTGGCGCAGGCTCACCGGAATACTGTTGAGCAGCCACTCGCGAATACGCGAGAGCGTCAGGATCATGAACAACACCCCGGAGATAAACACCGCACCCAGTGCAGTCTCCCAGTTGTAGCCCATGGTCCCGACCACGGTGTAGGTAAAAAACGCGTTCAGGCCCATGCCCGGTGCCAGGCCCACTGGCCAGTTGGCGTACAGGCCCATCAGCAGGCAGCCGAGTGCCGCGGCGATGCAGGTGGCGACAAACGCCGCGCCATGATCGATGCCGGCGTCGGCCATGATGTTGGGGTTGACGAAGATGATGTAGGCCATGGTGATAAACGTCGTGAGGCCGGCGATCAGCTCGGTCTTCACTGTGGTGCCATGCAAGCGCAGTTTGAACAGGCGTTCCAGCCAGCCGTTGTGGGGTGGCGATAGGTCCAGCGTAGGGGCTTCGGATTTGCGGCTTTCCACAGCAAGTACTCCTCAAGAGTTTTATTGTTATTTCCAGCGCCGGACACATGAGTGGGCAGCAGCGCTTTGAGGTACCAGCGGGTTTTGTTGACCAATAGGTCAGGAACTCGCACGAAGCGAATTATGCTTTTGTATACAAATAAAGCAAATAATGTTTTCTATTTTGTGTGCGAAAGGGGATGAAAGGCAATTCAGGATTGGCCACTGAGTGCCTTGTTTACCGCCAGCCAGCCTTCTACCGCCGTCTCGCCTGCCTCGGCAAACGCCCGTTGCAGCAGCTTTACCTGTTCTCGCCGCAGCGATTGTTCGAAACGCCGGCCTTCCTCGGTCAACTCCAGCAGGCGCTTACGCTTGTCGGTCTCGGACGCCACGCTGTCCACCAGGTGCATTTCCTGCAGTTGGCGCAACGGCATGTTCAGCGCCTGTTTGCTCACGCCGAGCAGTTCCAGCAGCTCCTTGACGCTCAAGGCCGGGTAGCGCGCGATAAAAAACACGATGCGTTGATGCACCCGGCTCAAGCCGCGGCGCTCCAGCATTTCGTCAGCCTTGGCGGTGAACGCCTGGTAGCCGAAGAAGAAGGCTTCCATGGCGGTTTGCTGGCTGGTCTGGTTTTTAAGGTCAAGCATATTGACGTATCTGCCCAAGTCGTCGTAATTTCGGTCAAGCAGTTTGACGTATTTTCCCCAGGCTTTGCTACCGGTGACCCTTATGGCCTTCTCAGAACGTGTTTCGCGTCTTAAAAGCTCCCTGATCCGTGAAATCCTCGCGGCGGCGCAAAAGCCGCAGGTGATGTCCTTCGCCGGTGGCCTGCCGGCCGAAGTGATGCTGCCCACGCTGGATTGGGAAGGCATGCCGCTGAATATCGGCCAATACGGCATGAGCGAAGGCGAGCCACAGTTGCGTGAATTGCTGGCGGCCGAGGCGCGGGTGCTGGGTATCGCCTGCGATGCGCGCCAGGTCATGGTGGTCAGCGGCTCCCAGCAAACCCTGGACCTGGCGGCCAAGCTGTACATCGACAAGGGCACCAAAATCCTCTTGGAAGGCCCGACTTACCTTGCTGCATTGCAGATTTTCCAATTGTTCGGCGCCGATTGCCTGACCGTACAGCTTGAGGCGGACGGTCCGGACCTCAGAGCCTTGCGCAGCAGCCTTGAGCAGCATCGCCCGTCCTTCGTCTACCTGATCCCGACGTTCCAGAACCCTTCGGCGGTGCGCTACAGCGATGCCAAGCGCGAGGCCGTCGCCGCGTTGCTGGACGAGTTTGGCGTAACCCTGATCGAAGACGAACCCTACCGCGAACTGACCTTCGACGGCGGCAGCGCGCAACCCATCGTCAGCCGACTGAAAAAGGCCAGCTGGATCTACACCGGCACCGTATCCAAGACCTTGTTGCCCGGCCTGCGGGTCGGCTACCTGATCGCCAGTCCGGACCTGTTCCCGCACTTGCTCAAACTCAAGCAGTCAGCCGACCTGCACACCAACCGCGTTGGCCAGTGGCAGGCGATGCAATGGATCGGCACCGAGAAATACCAGCATCACCTGGTAGAGTTGCGCAGCTTTTACCGAGGCCGGCGCGACGCTTTCCAGGCTGCACTGGCGCGGCATTTCAGCGACCTGGCCGACTGGCAAATACCCCAGGGCGGATTATTCTTCTGGCTGACCTTGAAACAGCCGCTCGATACCCGCACCTTGTTGGCACCTGCGCTCGACCAGGACATCGCGTTCATGCCCGGTGAACCGTTCTTTTCCGAGCCGGACAATCATCACGGTCACCTGCGGCTCAATTTCAGCCATATCGACCCGGCGCGCTTGGACGAAGGTCTCAAGCGTCTCGCTGCGGTGGTCCGTCAAGCACAGCACGCGCAAGCGGCATAGGGGAGCCTCCATGTACAAGGTCTACGGCGATTACAAATCGGGCAACTGCTACAAAGTCAAACTCATGCTCAGCCTGTTGGGCATCGACTATGAGTGGATCGATGTCGACATCCTGAAGGGCGACACCCAGACCGCGGAGTTCCTGGCCAAGAACCCCAACGGCAAGATCCCGGTGCTGGAGCTGGAAGACGGCACCTGCCTGTGGGAGTCCAATGCGATTCTCAACTTCCTGGCCGATGGCAGCGAGTTCCTGCCCAGCGAACCGCGCCTGCGCACCCAGGTTCTGCAGTGGCAGTTTTTCGAGCAGTACAGCCACGAGCCGTACATCGCGGTGGCGCGGTTTATCCAGTTTTACCTGGGGCTGCCGGAAGATCGCCTGGAGGAATACAAGAAGCTGCACAAGGGCGGTTATAAAGCCCTGAAGGTGATGGAGCGCCAGTTGCAATTGACACCGTATCTGGTGGGCGACCAATTCTCGATTGCCGACGTGGCGCTGTATGCCTACACCCATGTGGCGGATGAAGGTGGCTTTGACCTTAGCGCCTATCCAGGTGTGCAAGCCTGGTTGAAGCGCGTGGCCAGCCATCCCAAGCATGTGCCGATGCTGGGCTGAAATGCGCTCAAAAATGTGGGAGCGGGCTTGCTCGCGAAGGCGGTGTACCAGTCAGCACATGTATTGGCTGACCCACCGCCTTCGCGAGCAAGCCCGCTCCCACATTTAGTTTTGCGGTGCGCCAGGTAATTCTTCACTGAGCAACTCAAAACAGCGCTGCGCCGCTGGGCTCAACGGCTGTCCACTGCGACTGATCAACCCGATCTCCCGGTTCACCCCCGGATGATCAATGGTAATCCGCTTCAACCCCTCCAGACTGTCCGCCGCCGATTCCGGCAACACACTGATCCCCAAGCCCTGCCGCACCAACGCCAACACGGTCGACATGTAGTTGGCCTCCATCCCCGCGAGCATCGTCAGGCGTGTTTCATCGAACAACGCGTCCACCTGTTCCCGCACGCTGCTGTCGCGGCCGGTGAGGATGATCGGCTGGTCGGCCAGTTGCTCCAGGCTCAACTTTGCAAAACGAGTCAGCGGATGATCCAGCGGCACGAACGCACATAACCGATCATTCAGCACCGGCACAAACGCCAACCCGTGGCTCAGCCGCGCCCGCACACCAATACCGAAATCCACCTCGCCCGAACGCACTTGCGCATGAATGCGGTGTGCAACCAGGTCATGCAAGCGCACCTCGATCCCGGCAAAACGTTCGCGAAACAGGCGCAGGGCGGGAGGCAACGCGCCGGCGCACACGGAGGGCAGGGCGGCGATGGTCACCACGCCTCGTCGTAGCGCTGCCAGGTCACGGGAGCCGGTGACGATGTTGTCCAGGTCCAGCAACAGCTTCTCCATCGGCCCGCGTGCATCCAGCCCGGCGGCGGTGATGCTGACGTGGCGCGGGCTGCGGTCGAGCAGCGCGACGCCCAGCCATTCCTCCAGTTGCTGCACCTGCACGGTCAGCGTTGAGGGCGACAAATGCAGTTCGTTGGCGGCCTTGGTAAAGCTGCCCGTGCGGGCAACGGCGAGAAACGCCTGGATATGCTGGATCGAATTTTTCATTTTTATTTTGCTCGAGCGTTTTGTTTTTTCGAATGTGGAGTGCCGAATATTCCAATTTACAAAGCCTAACGCGATTCCAATACTCCAGGGAAAACAATAACCGGCCGAAAACGCCGTTCTGGAGCTACCCCATGCTCGCTACCCTGGGTGTCATCACCATCCTGTGCCTGCTCACTGCCGTCATGAGCAAACGCCTGTCGCCACTGGTGGCCCTGATTGCCTTGCCGATCATCGCCGCGCTGCTGGGCGGTTTCGGCCTGCAAACCAGCGCCTTCATCATCACCGGCATCAAGAACGTCGCCCCCGTGGTGGGGATGTTTGTGTTCGCGATCCTGTTCTTCGGGATCATGACCGATGCCGGCATGCTGGATCCAATCATTGATCGCATCCTGCGCACGGTAGGGACGCGTCCTACAAGGATTGTCGTCGGTACCGCGACCCTGGCGTTGCTGGTGCACCTGGACGGCTCCGGCGCGGTGACCTTCCTGGTGACGGTGCCGGCGATGCTGCCGTTGTACACGCGGCTGGGGATTGATAAACGCATCCTCGCGTGTGTGGCGGCGATGGCGGCCGGGGTCAACTTCCTGCCGTGGACCGGCCCGGTACTGCGTTCCTCGGCAGCGCTGCACGTGCCGGTGGCGGACTTGTTCCAGCCGTTGATTCCGGTGCAGATCGTCGGCCTGGTCTTTGTATTCGCCTGCGCCTGGTGGCTGGGCCACCGGGAAGAAAAACGCCTGGGCCTGGGCGCTGGTTCCAGCGTGGACGCCGTGCCGCAACGGGTGCTCAGCGACGATGACATTGCCCTGCGTCGCCCGCGGCTGTTCTGGGTCAACCTGGTCCTGACGGTACTGGTGATGGTGGTGATGATCGCCGGTTGGGTCGACCCGGTGGTGATGTTCATGCTCGGCACGGTGGTGGCGCTGTGCATCAACTACCCGAACGTCGACGCCCAACGCGCGCGGATCGACGCCCACGCAAAAACCGCCCTGACCATGGCCAGCATCCTGCTCGCCGCCGGTGTGTTCACCGGCATCATGCAAGGCACCGGCATGCTCAAGGCCATCGCCGAAGTGGCGGTGGCGCAGATTCCGGCGGGCCACGGCAAGTTGATCCCGGCGGTGGTGGGCTTCCTGTCGATGTCGCTGAGCATGCTGTTTGACCCGGATTCCTACTACTTCGGCGTGATGCCGGTGATCGCCGAAGTCGGCAAGGCCTTGGGCGTCGACCCGCTGCAAGTGGCCCAGGCCTCGTTGCTGGGCGTGCACACCACCGGCTTTCCGGTCAGCCCGTTGACGCCGGCGACCTTCCTGTTGGTGGGCCTGTGCAAGATCGAATTGGCCGATCACCAGCGCTTCACCATCCCCTTTCTGTTTGCCGCGTCGGTGTTGATGACCCTGACGGCTTTGCTCCTGGGAGTGATTTGAAATGAAAACCTTGCGCATCGGTTCCGGCGCCGGCTACTCCGGCGACCGTATCGAACCTGCGGTGGAATTGGCCGAACAGGGCGTCCTGGATTACCTGGTCTTCGAATGCCTGGCCGAACGCACCATCGCCCTGGCGCAACAGGCGCGGATCAGCGATCCACAAGGCGGTTACGACCCGCTGTTGAGTGAGCGCATGCGCCGCGTGCTGCCCTTTGTCGGCCGGTCCGAAGGGCGCCGACGCCTGCGGGTAATCACCAATATGGGCGCGGCCAATCCGGTGGCGGCGGCGGTTGAAGTGCGGCGGATTGCCAGTGAACTGGGGCTTAACCTCAAGGTGCTGGCGGTGGTTGGCGATGACGTGCTTGAGACGTTGCGTGCCCAGCCGGAGCAATTGCTCGACAACGGTCAGACCCTTGGCTCGTTGGGCGAGCGATTGATTTCCGCGAACGCCTATTTGGGCGCCGACGGCATTATCGACGCCTTGCGCGCCGAGGCCGACGTGGTGATCACCGGCCGGGTGGCAGACCCTTCGTTGTTCCTGGCGCCGCAGATGTTCGAATTCGGCTGGGCTGCGGATGATTGGCAACGGCTGGGGCGCGGCACGCTGGTGGGGCATTTACTGGAATGTGCGGGGCAGGTCAGCGGTGGCTACTTTGCCGATCCGGGCTTCAAGGACGTGGACGATCTGGCACGCCTTGGCTTTCCACTGGCCGAGATTGACGCAGACGGCGAGGCCTTGATCACCAAGGTCGCAGGTTCCGGTGGGCGGGTCAGCCGTGCCACGTGCACCGAACAATTGATCTACGAAGTGCACGACCCGGCGGCCTACCTCACACCGGACGTGTGCGCGGATTTTTCCCAGGTGGCGTTTACCGAAGAAGCCGTGGACCGGGTGCGTGCCCACGGCGCGAGCGGACGGCCACGTCCCGAAGCGTTGAAAGTCAGCGTCGGTTATCTGGACGGCTGGATCGGTGAGGGGCAGATTTCCTACGGTGGCCCGGGCGCGGTCGCTCGTGCGCAACTGGCTCGCGATGTGGTCCTGAAACGCTTGGAGTTGACCGGCGTGCGCATGCAGGACGTGCGTGCCGAATTGATCGGCGTCGACTCCCTGCACGGCCCGCGCAGCACGGTTGAACCGTGGGAAGTGCGCCTGCGCATAGCCGCCCGCTGCGCAGAACGCAGCGAGGCGGTGCGTGTCGGCAATGAAGTTGAAACTCTCTACACCAACGGCCCGTCCGGCGGCGGCGGCGCCAGCAAGAGCCTGCGCCAAGTGGTGGCGGTGGCATCGTTGCTGCTGCCTCGTCACGCGGTCAACCCGAGGATCGAAGCATGAAGCTGCACACCCTGGCCCACTCCCGAACGGGAGACAAGGGCGACACCTCGAACATCTCGATCATCGCGTATCGGTCCGAGTACTATCCGCTGCTCTGCGAGCAACTCACGGCTGAGGTGGTAGCGGCGTTTTTTGCGCCGTTGCTGGAGGCGGGCGCCGCACCGGTGCGGCGTTATGAACTGCCCAATGTGCAGGCACTGAACTTCGTGTTGCCGGGGATCCTGCGGGGCGGGGTGACGCGGTCGCTGGCGCTGGACGCCCATGGCAAGTGCCTGGGCTCAGCATTGCTGGATCTTGAATTGGCAATACCAAACTAATGTGGGAGCGGGCTTGCTCGCGAAGGCGGAGTATCAGCCACTACGTCTGTGGCTGATACTCCGCCTTCGCGAGCAAGCCCGCTCCCACACTGGATCCTCGCTGTTTGTCAGACCGCCGCAAACCGCTTGTCGAGGTAATCGATGATCACCTTGGAGTCGTACATCCAGGTGGTCTGGCCGTTCTCTTCGATGCGCAGGCATGGCACCTTGATCTTGCCGCCTTGCTCCAGCAGGGTCTGGCGGTCCTGCTCGTTGTTCTTCGCATCCTTCAAGGCCACCGGCACGTTCAGGCGGTGCAGGGTGCGGCGGGTCTTCACGCAGAACGGGCAGGCGTGGAATTGATACAGGGTCAGGTCCTTGGCCGCTGCGTTCACCTGCGCCTGTTGTTCGGCAGGGCGCTGCTTTTTGCGCGGACGGGTCAGGAAGTCGCCGGCGATGATGACATGGCCGAGGCCCACTCGAAGTGCTTTGACGAACATGGCTGAAACCTCTTGCCCTAGACTTAAGGGGGCGCAGCTTACCTGATTTTTCACAGGCGAAAAAAAACCGGCGATGAACGCCGGTTTTTCCAGGTGCCGCGTATTACTTGATCAGGCTGAGAAACTCGCTGCGGGTCGCCGCATTTTCGCGGAACTCACCCAGCATCACCGACGTGATCATCGACGAATTCTGCTTCTCCACACCGCGCATCATCATGCACATGTGCTTGGCCTCGATCACCACTGCAACGCCCAGGGCGCCGGTGACCTGCTGGACCGCATCGGCGATCTGGCGGCTGAGGTTTTCCTGGATCTGCAGGCGGCGGGCATACATATCGACGATACGCGCGACCTTCGACAGGCCCAGCACTTTGCCGCTCGGGATATACGCGACGTGAGCCTTGCCGATGAACGGCAGCAGGTGGTGTTCGCACAGCGAGTACAACTCGATGTCCTTGACCAGCACCATTTCGCTGTTGTCAGAGCTGAACAAGGCACCGTTGGTGACTTCTTCGAGGGTCTGTTCATAACCGCGGCAGAGATACTGCATGGCCTTGGCGGCACGTTTTGGCGTGTCGAGCAGGCCCTCGCGGGAAACGTCCTCGCCGAGTTGGCCGAGAATCGCGGTGTAATTCTGTTCCAGGGACATGAAACTACCTAGTGGGATTTTCGCAAAGGGCAAGGGTACGGCGGCCAACACATCGCTGCAAGCCTGACGATGGCACTTGTTACTCGTCGCGGCCTTCCATCATGGTGCGCTTGAGCATCACATACACCGCGCCAGCGCCGCCGTGACGTGGCTGGCATGAGGTAAAACCCAGCACCTGGGAGTGCTGGCGCAACCAGGTGTTGACGTGGCTTTTGATCATCGGCCGCTTGCCGTCCAGGCGCACGGCCTTGCCGTGGGTGACGCGCACGCAGCGGATTTCGAATTTGGTGGCTTCGGCGAGGAACGCCCAGAGGGTTTCGCGGGCTTTTTCGACGGTCATGCCGTGCAGGTCGAGACTACCCTCGAACGGGATCTGGCCGACCTTGAGCTTGCGCATCTGGCTTTCCTGCACGCCGTCGCGGGCCCACATCAACTCGTCTTCGGGACCTACATCGATAACGAATTGATCCGACAGGCCGTCCACGGTGGTGGCGTCCGTGCGCACGGTCGCGGCCTGGCGCAGCTTGGCGATCTGGGCGCGATCGGTCTTGGGTTTGCCGGTGTCGGCGCGATCATGCTTGATCGGCTTGACGCCGCGCAGCTCGTTCTTGAATAGGGAAAAATCGTCGTCTTGCATGTCAGCCTCCGCGAAGGGCGGGCAGTTTACCTAATCGCGGCGGCTTGATGCGCAACAAACGCTATCTGTACGCCATCAGTCGTGCTTTTTCATCAGGTGCGAAGCGATGTTCAGTGACAGCGGTTGGCGCATGCGCCGACGGCAACGGCGCCACAGCCATACGCCGAACCACAGCACCAGCAGGCCGATGACCAAGAGTATTGCAGAACCGCCAGGGCTGGCATTCAGCTCGCCCAGGGCCGGTGAGTGTCCAACCAAACCAGCGCCGCCAGCAATTGCCAGTAGTACGCCACCTATCGCCAACAGCGCGGCAAAGCCGGCGCCGATGCGCAGACGCCAGTTGCTCGGGCCCTTGGGGCGCAAGCGACGAGCATCAAAACCATCGGATATCTTCATTCCGACCTTTCCTCCAGGGTATCGGCCCTTCGACCGGAAGATACACAGGTTGTTCCGGGTACAGAGGCAATTGCAGCAAATGACAGGTATTTGCGGATGAGCGGGCGGCTACCCGCTCATCGAAGGTCGATCAGATCAGATCTTTGGTCAAGGCGAGGGTGGCGAAGTTGTCAGCCATGATGGCCATTTCAGTCTGCTGCACGTGGTCGGCGCTGAGAATGCCGCCCTTGTAAGGCAGGTCGCGGGTGGCGCAGGCGTCTTCCACCAGGGTGCAGCGAAAGCCCAGGTTTTTTGCCGCACGCACCGTGGTGCTGACGCTGGAGTGGCTCATGAAGCCGCAGACGATCAGGTCCAGGGAACCGAGGTCTTGCAGGTGTTTCTCCAGGCCGGTGCCGTGGAAGGCGCTGGGCAGCAGCTTGCCGATGATGGTTTCGTCGGCCTGTGGCTCAAGGCCAGGAATGAACTCACCGCGCTCGCCCTGAGGGTCAAACAACCCGCCGACAGTGCCCAAGTGGCGCACATGCACGATCGGGCGCCCGGCGTTGCGCGCGGCAGCCGCCAGTTGCTTGATATGTTCGACAGCAGCGTCCATGCCCGAGAGGGCGAGGGGACCACTGAGGTATTCCTTCTGGGCGTCGATGATCACGAGGGTCGCATGGTTCAGGTTCGCCGCTGCGTAACCACGACCGCTGAGTTGAAACATCGTCTTTGGAACGGACATTCTGGGGCTCCTGTGAGTGGGGCTTTTGTGACATTGTCCTCTGGCTGAGCGCTTCTGTGAATCGCTACCATCGTAAGGTACGCCGTTGTTGGCGTGCAGCGATGTCAATAGGGCACTACGTTTAGGCAAAAACCACGTTTAAGATGAAATCCGACGTGCGGCAAAGGGTTTTTTCGTACATCGTCGGTACAGCTTAAGACTGTTAGAATCGCCGGTCGTTTTTTCCAGGAGCTTGCCCCCGTGATCACTTCCCGCCTGCGCACCTTGCGCGACCACATCCGATGGGCCGTCAGCCGTTTCCATGGGGAAGACCTGTTTTTTGGCCATGGCACCGACAACGCCTGGGACGAAGCCCGGCAACTGGTGCTCGGCGCCTTGCACCTGCCATGGGAAATTGCCGACAGTTACCTGGATTGCAACCTGGAAGAAGAGGAAATCTCCCACGTGCAACGGTTGCTGCACCGCCGTATCCACGAGCGTGTGCCGACCGCTTACCTGTTGAAGGAAGCCTGGTTCTGCGGCATGTCGTTTATCGTTGATGAGCGTGTATTGATTCCCCGCTCACCGATTGGCGAACTGATCGAAAACCGCTTCGAACCGTGGCTGGGCACACCGCCGGCACGCATTCTGGACCTGTGCACCGGTTCCGGTTGCATCGGTATTGCCTGCGCCTACGAGTTCCAGGACGCCGAAGTGGTACTGGGCGACCTGTCCTTCGAAGCGCTGGAGGTGGCCAACCAGAACATCGAGCGCCATGGCGTCGATGAGCGCGTGTATACCGTTCAGGGCGACGGCTTTGATGGTTTGCCGGGCCAGCGTTTTGACCTGATCGTGTCCAACCCGCCGTATGTCGACGCCGAAGACTTTGCCGACATGCCGGATGAATACCAGCACGAGCCGGAGCTGGGCCTGGCCTGCGGTGACGACGGCTTGAACCTGGTTCGGCGGATGCTGGCCGAGGCGGCAGATCACTTGACCGAGAAGGGCTTGCTGATTGTCGAAGTGGGCAACAGCCAGGTTCACGTCGAGGCGTTGTACCCGGAAGTGGACTTCGCCTGGCTGGAGTTCCAGCGCGGCGGGCATGGCGTGTTCATGTTGACGGCCGAGCAGTGCCGGGCGCATCAGGCGGTGTTTGCCGCCAGGGTTTAACCGCTTCCAAGTGGGTAACGCGGTCAGTGTGGGAGCGGGCTTGCTCGCGAATGCGGTGGCTCAGTCAAGATATCCGGTGACTGACACACCGCATTCGCGAGCAAGCCCGCTCCCACATTTTGATCCGGTTTCAATTGATAAACCGGATTACCGATGCGTCGCAATCCAGATCAACAACCCCGCCTGAAACACGGTAAACGCCACCAGGCACGTAATCGTGAAGCGCAACCCGCTGTCTTCGCGCTTGAACTTGGTGACTTTTTCCTCTTCCTTGCGCAGTTTCACTTCCTGTTCCGCCAGGTTCTGCTCGGCCTGTTGCAGCATCTGCGCCGCTTCCAGAATCTCCACGAACTGCAGCTTTTCGGTGTTCCAGCTGTCCAGCACATCGCTGACCTTGCCCGGCTGCACGTTGCCCTTCAAATGCTGGACATCGGCGTACGCCACATCAAAGCCCTGGATACGCAGGAAGTGATCCCGGCGCAGGCGCGTGGCTTCGTTGAGGGCGTCCTTGTTGGCCAGGTCGACGCCGTCGACGCGGTAGTGCGACCACTTCTTTTTCGCCCAGGCGGCGCCCTGGGCTACCAGGAAACGGCCGATGCCGCGGTTAGCCGGCTCGATCTCCAGGCTGTTGCCCGGGCCAAAGTGCACCCGATGGGTCGCGTGATCGACCCAGATATCCAAATGGTTCTGTTCCCGGCGCACCCGCTGGCCCGGCAACTGAATGACCATGCGCAGCAGGCTGTGGTCCTTGTTGTTGCGTTCGGCCCAGCCAAACTGCACAAAGCGCAGGGGCCGCACGCCCGTGGCACGGTCGGTGGCCAAAGGGGCCAGGCGCAGCATCTTGAAATGTTCGGCCTGCACCTCCGCCCACGGTAACGCGGCCGATGCGGCGGCCTCGGTGTCAGCCGTGGTGTCGGCGGTAGGTTCGGGTGTTGCTTCGGTGTTCGTCATTCGGCGCGATCCTGTCCAAGCTCTGCGGGCCGACAGGCTTTTTGCTGTCGACCCTTGGCTTATCGGCCGTTTTGCTCAGGACTGGAGGGCAATACTCGCTTAACTGGCGCGAAGTCCGTCGATAAAGCGAACCAGGCGGGTGCCCAGTTCAGCCGCCAGCGGCAACTGCGGGTCGTTATAGGACTCCAGTTGCTGCTTCACGTTGTTGGGCACGATGCGCATCACGTGGTTCATGCCTTCGATCACCGTCAGCTCGGCGTCGGGCTTGGCCTTCTGCAATTGTTGCGCATCGGCCACGCCGACCTGCAGGTCATTGGTGCCCTGGACGATCAGCGCCGGCATGGTCAATTTGGCAAAGGCCGCCGAAGGGTCGGCGCGGAACAGGCTGATCAGATAGGGCTGCACGCTGGGGCGGAAAATGCCCTCAAGGGGTGTGGGCACATCGGCGTCCACCTGGCCGGCCTTGAGGTGATCGAGAATCTGGTTGCTGCGCAGTAACAGCGCTGGAGGCATATGGTCGGCCAGTTGCTGGCGGATCACCTGGTCCACCGGGCGCGCACTGCCCGACAGGGAGATCACCCCGGCCGGGTTGAGCTGCGGGGCGGCGAGGGCGGCCACCAGTGCACCTTCGCTGTGGCCCAGCACAATCAGCGGGCCCATGCGTGGGTCGGCCTTGAGCAACTTGCCCCAGGCCACGGCGTCGGACACGTAGGCATCCAGGGTCAGGTTGCGTTCATCGGGGGTGGCGGCAAGGCTGGCGGCCACGCCGCGCTTGTCGTAGCGCACGCTGGCGATGTTGTGCCTGGCCAGCACCCAGGCCAGGCGCTTGAGGCTGTCGTTGCGTGCGCCGTCGGCGCTGTTGCCGTTGCGGTCGGTGGGCCCGGAGCCGGCGATGATCAGCACCACCGGCACCGGCTTGTCGGATTTGGGCAACAACAGCGAACCAAACAGCTCGCCACTGCCGGTGTCCAGGCTGATGGGCCGTTGCAGCACGACAGGGGAGGCGGCGAAGCCAAGGCTGGAAAACAGAGTGAGGGTCAAAAGCAGAACTCGCAGCATCATCGCGCCATCATGAGGAAGGTGCCGGTTGGACCAACGTCTACCGGTAAGGTTTCGAGGATGAACTAGTCGGTTAGCCTGCGTATACTGGCCGCCTTAAGTTATTACGGTTGACTTGATTCAACTGATTTCACGGAGCGCCCTGCATGTCCGGCAATACCTACGGCAAGCTGTTCACTGTTACCACCGCGGGCGAAAGCCATGGCCCGGCGTTGGTCGCCATTGTCGACGGCTGCCCGCCGGGCCTCGAGTTGTCCCTGGAAGACCTGCAGCGTGACCTCGACCGCCGCAAGCCCGGCACCAGCCGCCACACCACCCAGCGGCAGGAAGCCGACGAAGTCGAAATCCTCTCCGGCGTGTTCGAAGGCCGCACCACCGGCTGCGCCATCGGCCTGCTGATTCGCAACACCGACCAGAAGTCCAAGGACTACTCGGCGATCAAGGACCTGTTCCGCCCGGCCCACGCCGACTACACCTACCACCACAAATACGGCGAGCGCGACTACCGTGGCGGTGGCCGCAGCTCGGCGCGGGAAACCGCGATGCGCGTGGCGGCCGGTGCGATTGCGAAGAAGTTCCTGGCGACCCAGGGCATCGTGATCCGCGGCTACATGAGCCAGCTGGGCCCGATCGAAATCCCGTTCAAGACCTGGGACAGCGTCGAAGACAACGCCTTTTTCTGCCCAGACCCGGACAAAGTGCCGGAGCTGGAAGCCTATATGGACCAGTTGCGCCGCGACCAGGATTCCGTCGGCGCCAAGATCACCGTGGTTGCCGAAGGCGTGATGCCGGGCCTGGGCGAGCCGATCTTCGACCGCCTCGATGCCGAACTGGCCCACGCGCTGATGAGCATCAACGCGGTCAAGGGCGTGGAAATCGGCGCCGGGTTCGATTGTGTGGCCCAGCGTGGCACCGAGCACCGTGACGAGCTGACCCCGGAAGGTTTCCTCAGCAACAACGCCGGCGGCATTCTCGGTGGCATTTCCTCCGGCCAGCCAATCGTTGCGCACCTGGCCCTCAAGCCGACGTCCAGCATCACGACGCCGGGCCGTTCGATCGATGTGCACGGCAACCCGGTGGACGTGATCACCAAGGGCCGTCACGACCCCTGCGTGGGCATCCGCGCCACGCCGATTGCCGAGGCGATGATGGCCATTGTGTTGATGGACCACCTGCTGCGCCATCGTGGGCAAAACGCCGACGTAAAAGTCAGTACTCCGGTATTGGACCAGCTGTGACCGTGGGTGGCGAGCGAGCTTGCTCGCGCTGGGCTGCGCAGCGGCCCCAAAGCCTGCAACCCGGTAGGACCTGGAGAACTGCGGCGCTTCTAGTGGGGGCGCTTCGCGACCCAGCGCGAGCAAGCTCGCTCGCCACAAGTCACTTATGCTGACGCAAGCCCTTCCATACTGGCGACTCTCCAGCTTCTACCTGTTCTATTTCGCCCTGCTGGGGGCGACGGCGCCGTTCCTGGCGCTGTACTTCGATCACCTTGGGTTCTCCAGCGCGCGCATCGGCGAGCTGGTGGCCATCCCCATGCTGATGCGCTGCGTGGCACCCAACCTGTGGGGCTGGCTGGGGGATTACACCGGCCGGCGCCTGGCCATCGTGCGCTTTGGCGCGGTGTGCACCCTGGTGAGTTTCTCGTTGATCTTTGTCAGCAAGACCTACGCCTGGCTGGCGCTGGTGATGGCCTTGCACGCGTTCTTCTGGCACGCGGTCCTGCCGCAGTTTGAAGTCATCACCCTCGCGCACCTGCAAGGCCAGACCTCGCGCTACAGCCAGGTGCGGTTGTGGGGCTCCATCGGTTTTATCCTCACCGTGGTGATCATGGGCCGCTTGTTCGACTGGCTGAGCCTGGATATCTACCCGGTGGTGGTCGTGGTGATCATGGCCGGCATCATCGGCGCCAGCCTCTGGGTGCCGAATGCGCAGCCGCCGGCCCAGGGCAACCGCCTGGCCGGTGACGGCTTTTTGCGGCAACTGCGCAGCCCCGGCGTCCTCGCGTTTTATGCCTGCGTGGCGCTGATGCAAATGAGCCACGGCCCGTACTACACCTTCCTCACCCTGCACCTTGAACACCTCGGTTACAGCCGTGGCGTGATCGGCATGTTGTGGGCGCTGGGCGTGGTGGCGGAAGTCTTGATGTTCCTGGCCATGAGCCGGATTCTCACGCGCTTTTCGGTACGCCGGGTATTGATGGCGAGTTTCCTGCTGGCCGCACTGCGCTGGTTGCTGCTGGGCTCGTTTGCCGAATTCTTCTGGGTGCTGTTGCTGGCGCAGGTGATGCACGCGGCGACCTTCGGCAGCTTCCACGCGGCGGCCATCCAGTTCGTGCAACGCAGCTTTGGTGCTCGCCAGCAAGGGCAGGGCCAGGCACTGTATGCGGCACTGGCCGGTACCGGCGGTGCGCTGGGCGCACTCTATTCAGGTTACAGCTGGAACCTGCTGGGGCCGACCCTGACCTTCAGCATTGCCAGCATCGCGGCCCTGGCCGCCGCCCTAATCATTGGCATTCGATTGCAAGAGGAGCGGCCATGAGCGGCTCCCGTGACAGAGGAAGAGTTTGATGAGCTATCTCGCGGTTTACCACGTCTGCACCCCCGACACCCCGAACAAGGTCCTGACTCACCAGGACGATATCGCCTCGACCCTGGCCGAGCTGGGTGTGGGGTTCGATCGCTGGCAGGCGGCTACCCGACTTGAGCCCGGGGCCAGCGAGGTTGAGATTATCGCGGCCTACCAGGCGCCCATCGACAAGCTGATGACCGAGCGCGGCTACACCACCGTTGATGTGCTCCGCGTCAGCAACGATCACCCACAGAAAGCCCAATTGCGCGCCGAGCGACTCGACGAACACCGCATGGCCCAAGACCACGTGCGTTTTTTCGTAGCGGGTCGTGGGCTGTTTACCTTGCACATCGAAGATTATGTGTACGCGGTGTTCTGCGAGAAAAACGACCTGATCTTGGTGCCGAGCGGCATCCCGCACTGGTTTGATATGGGGGAGAACCCGCACTTTGTGGCGATCCGCCTGTTCAGTGACCCTGAAGGGCTGGCGGTCATGCTGACGGGCGACGCGATCGCCGAGGGTTTTCCTCGGCTTGATGACTAAGTTCGTCCGGCAATGCCTCCTGAACAGGGGGCATTTTTTTAACTTCAATTCCTTCAGGTTGGAAATCGCTGTAGGAATAAACTTGAAAGTTTGTGGGTAACAGCTGTTTATCGTTGACCTTACTTGTTACTTCCACTCTTTGTGTAACTCTCTCTGGTCTCAATATTTATTCGCCTGTCAATAGGAGTAATCCGACTTCGGGCGTTACAAGACCTATATGAAGAGAGGGGCCTGCATGAGCGGTTCGGAGCCACAGGAACAACCGTCCACGCAAACGGACAGCGCGCCGGTTGCCAACCGCAAGGCGCGTGCGATGTTGTCGGGTAAACCCCTGACCCCAAAGGAACGGGAAATCCTGCATTGGGCGGTCGAGGGCAAGACGGTGTGGGAAATCAGCAGGATTCGCTCCATCTCCCAGGCCACGGTGAAGTTTCACCTGCGCAACATCTACGGCAAGTTGCAGGTGACTAACCGGGTCCAGGCCGTGAACGAGGCGGTGAAACAGGGATTGTGCAAATAAAAAAAGGCCGTGGTGCGCAACGGCACCACGACCTGTTCGGGTCCTGCATGACGGTCAAGCCGAATGGTAGGTCGGCAGGGCAAAGCGGTTCTGGCTTTGCAGCATCGAAATCTGTGGCAGGTCGCTGGCTTGTTCAGCCAGGTCGCGGCGAATGGCGCTGATGACCCACGTCAGTTGGTCGGCCGTGTGCAGTTGCTGATAAGAGATCGAACGTTTGATCTGCTTGCCTTCGCTGTTACGCAATGTCAGCAGGATGCCGCCATCAGGACGCGCCTGGGTGGTGACGTCGAAATTGGAGAACACAGAAGAAAATTTATCTTGGATCAGGCTCATGTCTATCAGCTCCGTTAGCTCATGTTTTGCAGCGTGGAGTGATAGGTGCAGTGATTGTGCCAGTACTGAATATCTTAAAAAATCGTTATAAATCAACTAGTTATAAAATTTTAAGATTTCCGGTTTCGTGCAATTTGCATGAATGGCCATCGTGCATCCTGCATTTTGCGGGGTTTTGCCAAGTGTTTCACCGCTGGCACGCAAGGCAGGTCTTCCATAGTGACCACCTGGCGGTGCGCTAAATTCCTTTTCCTTTCGGGATACAAAACTTTTCAAATCCTGCGTGTACAGCCGAAGAACGGCTGGCGTATTTTCCTGCAAGGCATTCGGCGCGGGTCTTACAGTGCGATGGGTGCCTTGAGGGTCATACGAACAATAAGAAAAAGGACGTTCCCGCCATGAACCACCCGCCAAGTGACATGATCACCTGGGGCATGATGCTGCGTAAGGTGCCCACCATTGTCCGTGCGCTGCCGCGCCTGGTGCGCGGAATCCGCGTTGCCAACATCACCGATCCCGACCAGCCGTGCGGCCTGGGCTGGACCTTTGAACAAGCCACCCAACACAACCCCGACGGCGCCGCGCTGCTGTATGGCGACACGGTGCTGAGCTACCGCCAGGCCAACCAGCAGGCCAACCGCATGGCTCACTACCTGCAGCAGCAGGGGATCGGCAAGGGCGACGTGGTGGCGTTGTTTATCGAGAACCGCCCCGAGTTGTTGCTCAGCGTACTGGCCGTGGCCAAGGTGGGCGGCATTTGCGCGATGCTCAATACCTCGCAAACCCAGACCGCACTGGTTCACAGCCTCAACCTGGTGACGCCGGCGGCCATTGTGGTGGGTGCCGAGTTGGTAGGGGCCTACGAGGCCGTGCGCAGCCAGGTGGCCATCGAGGCGGATAAAACCTGGTTTATTGCCGATCAGCAGCACAGCCATGTGCCGCCGGATTACGTCGACCTGATGGCTGCCAGCGCCGACTGCCCGGTGGAAAACCCCGCCAGCACCCAGCAGATTTTTTTCAACGACCCTTGCTTCTATATCTACACCTCCGGCACCACCGGCTTGCCCAAGGCCGGCATTTTCAAACACGGCCGCTGGATGAAGTCCTCGGCCAGTTTCGGCACCATCGCCCTGGATATGGGGCCCGAGGATGTCGTCTATTGCACCTTGCCGCTGTATCACGCCACTGGCCTGTGCGTGTGCTGGGGTTCAGCGATTGCCGGGGCGTCGGGGTTCGCGATTCGCCGCAAGTTCAGCGCCAGCCAGTTCTGGGACGATGTGCGCAAATTCAATGCGACCACCCTGGGTTATGTCGGCGAGCTGTGCCGCTACCTGATCGACCAGCCTGCCCACGGGCGCGACCTGGATAACCGGGTGACGAAGATGATCGGCAACGGCCTGCGCCCTGGGGTTTGGGCTGAGTTCAAGCAGCGCTTTGGCGTTGATCATATCTGCGAGCTGTACGCCGCCAGTGACGGCAACATCGGCTTCACCAATGTGCTGAACTTCGACAACACCATCGGCTTTTCCCTGATGCACTGGGCACTGGTGGACTACGCCCATGACAGCTGTGAGCCGATTCGCGGCGCCGACGGTTTCATGCGCGAAGTGCCCAAGGGGGGCCAGGGGCTGCTGCTGGCCAGGATCGATGACAAGGCACCGTTCGACGGCTACACCGACCCCGAGAAGAACCGCAAGGTGGTGCTCAGCGACGTGTTCGAGAAGGGCGACCGTTATTTCAACACCGGCGACCTGTTGCGCAATATCGGCTTTGGCCACGCCCAATTCGTTGACCGGCTGGGGGACACCTACCGCTGGAAAGGTGAAAACGTCTCCACCACCGAAGTCGAGAACATCTTCCTGCAGCACCCGCAGATTTCCGAAGTGGTGGCCTACGGCGTGGAGATTGAAAACACCAACGGCCGCGCGGGCATGGCGGCCATTACGCCTGCCGAATCCCTGGCTTCCCTGGACATGCGCGAGTTGCTGACGTTCGCCCACGGGCAATTGCCCGCGTATGCGGTGCCGTTGTTCCTGCGGATCAAGGTGAAGATGGAAACCACGGGCACCTTCAAATACCAGAAGGTGAAACTCAAGGAGGAAGCGTTCGACCCGGGCAAGGCCGGTGATGATCCGATCTTTGCCTGGCTGCCTGGGTCGGACAGTTATGTGCCGGTCACGGGGCAACTGTTGGCGGATATCCAGGCGGGCAAGTTCCGTTATTGATTCTGCCTATCGCCGCTTTTGGGAAAAAAGGCATGACAGTGGGGAACTCCATCGCGAGACTGGGCGCCTTATGAAACACCAGACAAGGAGCCCCACATGTCAGACCAAGCCAAACAAATGACCGAAGACGAAGCCGCCGAATTTGCCGAGCAGGTGTTCGACGTGGCGCGCAAAGGCGATGCCGCGATGCTGGCGGCGTTGCTGGCCAAGGGCTTGCCGCCGAACCTGCGTAACCACAATGGCGATACGCTGTTGATGCTGTCGGCCTACCACGGCCATGTGGACGCGGTGAAAGTGCTGCTGGAATTCAAGGCCGACCCCCAGATTGCCAACGACAAGAACCAGCTGCCGATTGCCGGCGCGGCGTTCAAGGGCAACCTGCCGGTGGTCAAAGCGTTGATCGAAGGCGGAGCGTTGGTCGAAGGCGCATCCTCTGATGGTCGCACCGCCTTGATGATGGCGGCGATGTTCAACCGTACCGAAATGGTGGACTACCTGATCAGCCAGGGCGCCAATCCCAAGGCCACCGATGCCCAGGGCGTGACCGCGCTGGCAGCGGCCCAGACCATGGGGGCGGTGGATACGGCGGCGCAGTTGCAAAAACTGGTGTAGGCTTTGCGCCCTCAAAATCAGCCCCGCCACAGGACCACCCCATGAAAACCGCACTCGTCGAACTCATCAGCAAAATCAGCTCCGGCTGCATGAGCGAACCCGAGATCGCTAGGGTGGCTGACGAAGCGGCCCAGGCCTACGCCGATCCCGACGCTTTCCTGGCCGCCAACCCCGACATCAACTACGACGACACTTTCCCGATTTCCCTGGGCGAGTGGATCGTTGTTGGCAGTCTGCCAGACACCGTGCTGTTCCAGGCCGACACTTACCAGGACCTGTTCGCCCAGATCGTCGCCTCCTTTGGCCCCGGCGTGGCGTTCAACCTCAAGCCCAAGCAACTGGCCAAGACCGAAGCCCTGACCGCGCTGAACCGCATCCAGATCCAGATGAGCGCCCTCAACCCGGAGAACGGCGGCTACGTGCTGATGAACTTCAGCCAGTTGCTGGACGACGAGATCCAGGCTGTGCTGGTCTACGGCGACGACGTGCCACGGGTGCTGGAGTTGTGTGCCGAAGTCGGGATCAAGGGCGAACCCTCCCTGGAAGCCCTGCGGGTTGCGGTACACGTCTGAAATAAAACGGAACCACCGGCCACGGCTGACTATCCTAAGCAGGCAAGCCCTCACTTAGGAGCGACACCATGGGTTCCACTTTTAATGGTCTGATCGGGTTGATCATCCTCGCGCTGGATATCTGGGCGATCATCAACGTGTTCAAAAGCGGCGCGAGTACCGGCGCCAAAGTGTTGTGGA
Source organism: Pseudomonas sp. Colony2 (assembly GCF_019382755.1). Lineage (NCBI taxonomy): Bacteria > Pseudomonadati > Pseudomonadota > Gammaproteobacteria > Pseudomonadales > Pseudomonadaceae > Pseudomonas > Pseudomonas sp. Colony2. Next base: position 2,105,454 of record NZ_CP080030.1, read on the forward strand.
TCCTGTTGATCCTGCTGCTGCCGGTACTGGGCTTGATCATCTGGGCGATCGCCGGGCCGCGCGGTAACGTGCGGATCTGATCCAAACAACGCTATCCAGAGCGGGCACAGTAAGTGTGGGAGCGGGCTTGCTCGCGAATACGGTGTAACAGTCACCTGATGTATCGACTGATTTACCGTATTCGCGAGCAAGCCCGCTCCCACATCTGTTTCCGTACGCCCGTTATTGTGTTTCGAGATATTCGCTGTACAAAATTTTCACATTCCATCCAAGACAATTCGCCGGCTATTTCCCCTGTCGAGTGCTCTAAAACGAGTGCCCACCTACTGCAGGAGTGAGTAATCAATGGCGTTGCCGGCGTTGATCGGGCACCATTTGCGCCATTGCGTTCACCGTCTACCCCAGCCTGCCTGGGCGAGGGCGGGGCGCCGCTGTATTCATTCGCAACTTAAACTTCCAATGGGTCCTAAAACGACATGGCAAACCCGGACGCCCTGAATCAGCAGCGAGCTTCTAATCGCTTGCTGCAACCGACCGTCAAATCCCATCTGGCGTACACGCTGCTTTGTGCCTTGATCATGATGGTGATGTTCTCCCTGCTGCGCCTGGCGCTGCTGGTCTACAACCGCGAGATGATCCTCGACACACCGGCCTCGACTTTCCTTGAAGCGTTCGCCAACGGCCTGCGCCTGGATATCCGCCTGGTGATGTACGTGCTGGTGCCGTTGCTGCTGGCGTTGTTCAGCGTACGGGCCATGGCGGCGCGCGGGTTCTTCCGCTTGTGGCTGACGGTCGCGTCCAGCATCGCGCTGTTCCTGGGCCTGATGGAAATGGACTTCTACCGCGAGTTCCACCAGCGCCTCAACGGCCTGGTCTTCCAGTACGTGAAGGAAGACCCGAAAACCGTGATGAGCATGCTCTGGTACGGTTTCCCGGTGGTGCGCTACCTGCTGGCCTGGGCCGTGGGTACGCTGATCCTGAGCATCGCCTTCAAAGGCGCCGACCGTGCAACGCGCCCACGCGGCCCGTTCAGCGGTGGCAGCATCGGCACTCGCCAGGTAGCGCCGTGGTACACGCGCATCGCGGTGTTCGTGGTCTGCCTGCTGGTCGCCGTGGTCGCCATCCGTGGCACCCTGCGCCAGGGCCCGCCACTGCGTTGGGGCGACGTGTACACCACCGACTCGAACTTCGCCAACCAGTTGGGCCTCAACGGTACCTTGTCGCTGATTGCGGCGGCGAAATCGCGCTTCTCCGAGGAGCGTTCGAACATCTGGAAAGCCACCCTGGAGCAGCCGCTGGCCACCCAGACCGTGCGCGACATGCTGGTATTGCCGACCGAGAAACTGGTCGACACCGACACCGCCGCGGTACGCCGTGACTTCACGCCGCCGGCCGAGAAGACCCTGCCGATCAAGAACGTCGTGGTTATCCTGATGGAAAGCTTCGCCGGTCACTCGGTGGGCGCCCTGGGCCGCCCGGGCAATATCACGCCGTACTTCGACAAACTGTCCAAGGAAGGCCTGCTGTTCGACCGCTTCTTCTCCAACGGCACCCACACCCACCAGGGTATGTTCGCCACCATGGCCTGCTTCCCGAACCTGCCGGGTTTCGAATACCTGATGCAGACCCCGGAAGGCAGCCACAAGCTGTCGGGCCTGCCGCAGTTGCTCAGCGCCCGCAAGTTTGACGACGTGTACGTCTACAACGGCGATTTCGCCTGGGACAACCAGTCGGGCTTCTTCAGCAACCAGGGCATGACCAACTTCATCGGGCGTAATGACTTCGTCAACCCGGTGTTCTCGGATCCAACCTGGGGCGTGTCCGACCAGGACATGTTCAGCCGTGGCCTGGAAGAGTTGAAGGCACGTGAAGGCGGCAAGCCGTTCTATGCGCTGCTGCAAACCCTGTCCAACCACACGCCGTACGCGTTGCCGACGCCATTGCCGGTCGAGAAGGTCACCGACCGTGGCAGCCTCAACGAGCATTTGACGGCCATGCGTTACTCCGACTGGGCCTTGGGCCAGTTCTTTGAAAAGGCCCGCAAGGAGCCGTACTTCAAGGAAACCCTGTTCGTGATCGTGGGCGACCACGGCTTCGGCAACGAGCAGCAGATCACCGAGATGGACCTGGGCCGCTTCAACGTGCCGATGCTGATGATCGCACCGGGCATGCAGGAGAAGTTCGGCGAGCGTGACCACACCGTGGGCACCCAGATTGACATCGTGCCGACCATTATGGGCCGCCTGGGCGGTGACACCCTGCACCAGTGCTGGGGCCGTGACCTGCTCAACCTGCCGGAAGGTGACAAGGGCTTTGGCGTGATCAAGCCGTCGGGCAGCGACCAGACCGTCGCCTTGCTCACCGGTGACCGCGTGCTGGTACTGCCCAAGGAAATGCCGCCGAAGTTGTGGGAATACGAACTGGGCGCCAACCCGACCGGGAAAGTGATTCCAGAATCGCCGGACGAGGCTGCGTTGAAGCAGAAGCTCGAATCGTTCCTGCAGACCGCTACCAAGAGCCTGCTGGACAACACTGCCGGTGTAGTGGACGGCAAGCCGGACTAAACACCCGCGCATAAAAAAAGAGGCCTTTCAAGGCCTCTTTTTTTTGCACGCTGGAACGCGTTATATCTTGCCGAGCAACAACAGAATCAACAGCACTACCAACACAGTACCGAGAATACCCGATGGCCCGTAACCCCAGTTACGTGAGTGAGGGAACACTGGAAGACCGCCGACCAGCAGGAGGATCAGAATAATGATAAGAATGAGGCTCATGTTTTGTTTTCCTTATTGTCTTCTGAAAAGACCTGTTATTTAACGAATAGGCCCGACAACTGATACGGACGCCTTAATAACTCCGACCAATGTGTTTGGCAGAAAATTCCGTGTTTTTTTAAAGCTTTTCGCTAACTTGCTTATTTCCTTTAACCCCGTTGCAAATAACCGCCCTTAGTTCAAATAAATGGAACTTGGCGGGTTTCCCGCTATCCGACCCGGCCCACGGTTTGCCTGGGGCATTCAGCAGTCTGATGGTGCGTGGGTGCGGGAAAAACCTTCGCTACACTGCGGCTCACTTCTTCCGTGAACCACAAGGCTACTTTCCTATGCAAAATCGCATGATGATCACCGGCGCCGGTTCTGGCCTGGGTCGCGAAATCGCTCTGCGCTGGGCCCGTGAGAGTTGGCAGCTGGCCTTGTCGGACGTCAGCGAAGCGGGCCTGCAAGAAACCCTCAAGCTTGTACGCCAGGCCGGCGGTGACGGTTTCACCCAGCGCTGCGACGTGCGCGACTACAGCCAGCTCACCGCGTTCGCACAGGCCTGTGAGGAAAAGTTCGGTGGCATCGACGTGATCGTCAACAACGCCGGTGTCGCATCGGGCGGGTTCTTCAGCGAACTGTCCCTGGAAGACTGGGACTGGCAGATCGCGATCAACCTGATGGGCGTGGTCAAGGGCTGCAAGGCATTCCTGCCGCTGCTGGAAAAGAGCAAGGGCCGCATCATCAACATCGCGTCCATGGCCGCCCTGATGCAGGGCCCGGCCATGAGCAACTACAACGTGGCCAAGGCCGGCGTGGTGGCGCTCTCGGAGAGCCTGCTGGTGGAACTCAAGCAACAGGAAGTCGGCGTGCATGTGGTGTGCCCATCCTTCTTCCAGACGAACCTGCTGGACTCGTTCCGCGGGCCGACGCCCGCGATGAAAGCCCAGGTGGGCAAGCTGCTGGAAAGCTCGCCGATCACCGCCGCAGAAATCGCCGACTACATCTACCAGCAAGTGGCGCAAGGGCAATTCATGATCCTGCCCCACGAGCAGGGGCGCATGGCCTGGGCATTGAAACAGAAGAACCCGCAACTGCTGTATGACGAGATGACCGTGATGGCGGACAAGATGCGGGCGAAAGCTCAGTCGCAGGCGGTAAAAGGTTGAATTTCAGGTGAGCACCTGATGTGGCGAGGGCTTGTTGTGGCGAGGGAGCTTGCTCCCGCTGGGGTGCGAAGCAGCCCC
>NZ_CP080030.1:2109503-2133248 GCF_019382755.1 Pseudomonas sp. Colony2
TTGGGGGCTGCTTCGCACCCCAGCGGGAGCAAGCTCCTTCACCACAGCAAGCTCCTCGCCACARCAAGCTCTCTAGCCACAGAGAGCGCCTGCAAATTTGAACATATCGTTTGGTTCTTGGGTGTAATTCGAGATTATTCACTGCCTGTCTGTAGGGTAATTTACCCTGATGTGTAAGGCATGCCTGTTTAACCTGAAGGCCATTGATGGTGCCAGGCAGGGAGCGCATGGTCGGGGTTCGGTAACTTAAAAAGGACGAACCCCATGCTGGTATTAAGCCGCGCGGTAGGTGAAATAATTTCGGTGGGTGACCAGATCACCTTGCGCATTCTGGAAGTGAACGGCACCCAAGTGAAGCTGGGTGTGGAAGCGCCGGTGGGGGTCAATGTGCACCGGGCGGAGGTCTATCAGAAGATCCTCAGCCGCCACGGGCAGCAGGCCAACACCCATCCAGTGCCTGTGCCCAATCCTTGAGTCTCAGTCGAACAGGTGCTTGGGCACATCGTGCTTGAGCATCAACTGGCACTGCTCGCTCTCGGGGTCGAAGACAATCAGCGCCTGGCCCTTGGTCAGCGCCTGGCGTACCCGCAGCACCCGGGTTTCCAGAGGTGTGTCGTCACCATTGTCGGTGCCGTCGCGGGTCACGAAGTCTTCGATGAGGCGTGTCAGGGTGTCGACTTCAAGTGCATCGTAGGGAATCAGCATACAAGCCTCGGCTAGGGAATCCCGGCGATGCTACTGCGCCGGGATCCGGGTTGCCAGTCTCAGGTTTTTTGGCCCACCAGGCTGTCCACCGACGGCACGCGGGTATCACTCTCCATTTGTGTGTCGTGTTCGATCTGGTGACTGAACCGGTCGAGGGAGCCCTTGGCCGGCTGTGCATCGCTGGCGAACACCGGCGGGCTGAGGATGTACGCGCCCAGCAGGCGACTCAGCGCGGCGAGGCTGTCGATGTGCGTGCGCTCATAACCATGGGTGGCATCGCAACCAAACGCCAGCAGTGCGGTACGAATGTCGTGGCCGGCGGTCACCGCCGAATGCGCGTCGCTGAAGTAGTAGCGAAACAGGTCGCGACGCACCGGTAGCTCATTTTCCGCCGCCAGGCGCAGCAGGTGGCGGGACAGGTGATAGTCATACGGCCCGCCGGAATCCTGCATCGCCACACTCACCGCGTGCTCGCTGGAGTGCTGCTCGTGGGCCACCGGCGCAATGTCGATGCCGACGAACTCACTCACATCCCACGGCAATGCCGCCGCCGCACCACTGCCGGTTTCTTCGGTGATGGTGAACAGCGGATGGCAGTCGATCAGCAGCGGCTGGCCGCTGTCGACAATCGCCTTGAGCGCCGCCAGCAGTGCGGCAACCCCGGCTTTATCGTCCAGGTGACGGGCGCTGATGTGGCCGCTCTCGGTGAACTCCGGCAGCGGGTCGAAGGCGACGAAATCGCCGACGCTGATACCCAGGGAGTCACAGTCGGCGCGGGTGGCGCAGTAGGCATCCAGGCGCAGTTCGATGTGGTCCCAACTGATGGGCATTTCATCCACGGCCGTATTGAACGCGTGACCGGAGGCCATCAACGGCAACACGCTGCCACGGATCACGCCGTTATCGGTGAACAGGCTGACGCGGCTGCCTTCGGCAAAACGGCTGGACCAGCAGCCGACCGGCGCGAGGGTCAGGCGGCCATTGTCCTTGATCGCCCGCACGGCGGCGCCGATGGTGTCCAGGTGCGCGGAAACGGCGCGGTCGGGGCTGTTTTTCTGGCCCTTGAGGGTGGCGCGGATGGTGCCGCGCCGGGTCATTTCAAAGGGAATGCCCAGTTCCTCAAGGCGCTCGGCGACGTAGCGCACGATGGTGTCGGTAAACCCGGTGGGGCTGGGAATGGCGAGCATTTCCAGCAGCACTTTTTGCAGGTAAGCGAGATCCGGTTCGGGGATGGTTCGGGTCATAAAGACTCCTGATGAGTTGAGGATGATCGTTCCCACGCTCTGCGTGGGAATGCCTCATGGGACGCTCTGCGTCCTCTCTTGTGACGCGGAGCGTCACGGGCTGCGTTCCCACGCAGAGCGTGGGAACGATCATTCACGCCGTCGGTTGGCTATGCGGGAACAACAGGTCCACGAACTTTTCAGCCGTCGGCTGCGGTTCATGGTTGGCCAGCCCGGCCCGTTCGTTGGCTTCGATAAACACGTAGTCCGGTTGGTCGGCGGCCGGCACCATCAGGTCCAGGCCCACCATGGGAATGTCGAGGGCACGGGCGGCGCGCACGGCGGCGTCCACCAGGGTCGGGTGGAGGATGGCGGTGACGTCTTCCAGGCAACCGCCGGTGTGCAGGTTGGCGGTACGCCGCACCGCCAGGCGTTCGCCACGGGGCAGGATGCTGTTGTAGTCGTAGCCGGCGGCCTTCAGGGTGCGCTGGGTTTCAGCGTCCTGGGGGATTTTGCTTTCGCCATCGGTGGCGGCCTGGCGCCGACGACTCTGAGCCTCGATCAACGCGCCAATAGAGTGCTGGCCATCGCCGGTGACTTCCGCCGGGCGGCGAATCGCGGCGGCGACCACTTCGAAACCGATCACCAGAATGCGCAGGTCGAGGCCTTCGTGGAAGCTTTCCAGCAGTACGCGCGAGTCGAACTGGCGGGCCGCTTCAATGGCTTTTTGCACGTCTTCAATGGTCTGCAAATCCACCGCCACGCCCTGGCCCTGTTCACCATCCAGCGGCTTGACCACAATACGCTGGTGCTCGTCGAGAAACTCCAGGTTGTCATCGGCACTGCCGGCCAATTGCTGGGCCGGAAGGTTCAGGCCTGCGGCCTTGAACACCTTGTGGGTCAGGCTCTTGTCCTGGCACAACGTCATGCTGATGGCGCTGGTCAGGTCGCTGAGGGATTCGCGGCAGCGCACCCGGCGGCCACCGTGGCTCAGGGTGAACAAGCCGGCATCGGCATCGTCCACTTGCACGTCGATCCCGCGCCGATGGGCTTCCTCGACAATGATCCGCGCATAGGGATTGAACTCCGCCTGCGGGCCAGGGCCGAGGAACAGCGGCTGGTTGATCCCGTTCTTGCGCTTGATGGCGAAGGTGGTCAGCGCGCGAAAGCCAAGCTTGGCGTAGAGACTTTTCGCCTGGCGGTTGTCGTGCAACACCGACAGGTCGAGGTAGCTCAGGCCACGGCTCATGAAGTGTTCGATCAAGTGGCGCACCAGCACTTCACCCACCCCGGGGCGGGTACATTGCGGGTCGACCGCCAGGCACCAGAGGCTGCAGCCGTTCTCCGGATCGTGAAAGGCCTTCTGGTGGTTCAGGCCCATCACGCTGCCGATCACCGCGCCGCTGTCTTCGTCCTCGGCGAGCCAATACACCGGGCCGCCTTGATGGCGTGGCGTCAGCAGCGCCGGGTCCACCGGCAACATGCCGCGCCCCTGGTACAGCTGGTTCACCGCCTGCCAGTCCGCCTCGGTTTGTACCCGGCGAATCCGGAACCCGCGAAACACTCGGGTCGCCGGACGATAGTCGGTGAACCACAGGCGCAGGGTATCGGACGGGTCGAGAAACAACTGCTGGGGATCAATCCCGAGGATCTGCTGCGGCGCCGCCACATACAGCGCGATATCCCGCTCGCCGGGCTGCTCGTTGAGCAACTCCAGGGCCAGGCTCGCCGGGTCCGGGAAGGTGTGGCCGATCAACAGCCGGCCCCAACCGCAATGCACGGCAATCGGCGTGGGGTCCAGTTCGCTGCCGTCTTCGGCGAAGCGGGCTTGCAGGCGCTCGTAGGAGGGCGCCTGCCCTCGCAGCAAGCGTTGGCTGTAAGCCGTGGCATGAGGTTTCATGAATCAGATTCCTTGTTCGCTGAGCCACAGGTTCAGCGCCGCCAGTTGCCACAGCTTGGAGCCGCGCAACGGGGTCAGTTGGCCTTGGGGATCGGTGAGCAGGCGGTCGAGCATGGCCGGGTTGAACAGGCCGCGGTCCTGGCTTGGGTCCAGCAGGAGCTCACGCACCCAGTTCAAGGTGTCACCCTGCAAATGCTTGAGGCCGGGCACCGGGAAGTAGCCTTTCTTGCGGTCGATGACCTCGCTCGGGATCACCCGGCGCGCCGCTTCCTTGAGCACTTGCTTGCCGCCGTCCGGCAATTTGAATTTGCCCGGCACGCGGGCCGACAGTTCTACCAGGCGATAGTCGAGAAACGGCGTGCGCGCTTCCAGGCCCCAGGCCATGGTCATGTTGTCGACGCGCTTGACCGGGTCATCCACCAGCATAACGGTGCTGTCCAGGCGCAGGGCTTTGTCCACCGCCGCATCGGCGCCGGGCTGGGCGAAATGCTCGCGCACGAAGTCACCGGCGGCGTCATTCGCGGTCAACCATTTCGGCGCGACGGTAGCGGCATAGTCGTCGTAGCTGCGGTCGAAAAATGCGTCGCGGTAGGCCGCGTACGGATCGCTTGCGCCATCCACCTGCGGGTACCAGTGGTAACCGGCGAACAGTTCATCGGCGCCCTGGCCGCTTTGCACCACCTTGCAATGCTTGGCCACTTCCCGGGACAGCAGGTAGAAGGCAATGCAGTCATGGCTGACCATCGGCTCGCTCATGGCACGGAACGCCGCCGGCAACTGCTCGATGATTTCGCTTTCGGCGATACGCAGTTGGTGGTGACGGGTGCCGTAATGCTTGGCGATCAAGTCCGAATACTGGAACTCGTCGCCGCGCTCGCCACCAGCGTCTTCAAAACCGATGGAGAAGGTCGACAGGTCCTGCACGCCGACTTCCCGCAACAGGCCCACCAGCATGCTGGAATCGACACCGCCGGAAAGCAGCACGCCCACATCCACCGCCGCCCGCTGACGAATCGCCACGGCTTCGCGGGTGCTGTCGAGCACGCGGTCGGTCCAGTCTTCCAGGGTCAGGTTGGCTTCATCGGCGTGGGGGCCGTAGGGCAGGGTCCACCAGGTTTTCTGTTCAGTCTTGCCATCGGCGTCGATGCGCATCCAGGAGGCGGGCGGCAGCTTTTCAATGCCCGCCAGCAGGGTGCGCGGCGCCGGCACCACGGCGTGGAAGTTCAGGTAGTGATTGAGCGCCACCGGATCGAGGATCGGGTTGATATCGCCACCCTTGAGCAGCGCCGGCAGGGCCGAGGCAAAACGCAGGCGCTGGCCGGTGCGCGACAGGTACAGCGGCTTCACGCCGAGGCGGTCACGGGCGATGAACAGGCGCTGGGCATCGCGCTCCCAGATGGCGAAGGCGAACATCCCGTTGAGCTTGGGCAACAAGGCTTCGCCCCAGGCGTGGTAGCCCTTGAGCAGCACTTCGGTGTCGCCACCGGAATAGAAGGCGTAGCCCAGGGCTTCCAGCTCTTCACGCAATTCCGGGAAGTTATAGATCGCGCCGTTGAACGCCAGGGACAGGCCCAGCTGGGCGTCGACCATCGGTTGGGCGGAGCCATCCGACAGGTCCATGATTTTCAGGCGTCGATGGCCCAGGGCAATCGGCCCCTGGGCATGAAAGCCCCACGCGTCAGGACCGCGTGGCGCCAAGTGATGGGTGATTCGTTCCACCGCTGCCAGGTCGGCAGGTTGGTGATCGAAACGTAACTCTCCAGCTAATCCGCACATAAATTCCTTACCGGTTTTTCCGTTGGGGAGGGATAGAAATGCAGCCCGCCAAAACGGCGGGTACCCAGAGACTGACCCGGGTACATTGTGGGAGTTTTAGAACAATACGTTATAAGGCAAAGAGCCTTGACGGGCTGCGAGCCCGTCATGGCCTTCAGGATTTGCCTGGGGTACCGCGGATCAGGGCACGCAGCGCGAACCGATTGGGGTGACAGGCTTCGCTGACACTGCGCGGCAGCGGCAGGGGCTCATTGTCGAGCCAGGCGGCCAGCAGCTCTGCGCAGAGTGGCGCGGTGACCAGCCCCCGTGAGCCATGGCCACTGTTGATATACACGCCGTGCAACCACGGGCACGGCGCATCAGGGACCTGCCGGGCGTCTTTGCCGAGGGCGGCGTAGGTGTGATCAAACGCCTCTCGCTGCGCCAGCGGCCCGACGATCGGCAGGTAGTCCGGGCTGGTGCAACGGAAGGCGGCGCGGCCTTCAAGCTGTTCGGGTGCCAGGCTGTCGGCGCCCAGGCGTTGCAGCAAATCGAGGGAGATTTCCCGCAGCATCTCCAGATTGCCCGCGTGCTCGGCCACCGTGGGCGTAAGGTCATCGCTCTTGAAGTCGAAGCTGGCACCGAGGGTGTGCTCGCCCAGGCGTGGCGGGGCGACGTAGCCCTCGGCGCACACCACTGTGGCCAACGCCTGGCTTTGCGCCGTTTGCGGCAGGCGGGTGATTTGCCCGCGGATGCGCTTGAGGGGCAAGTCAGCGCTGAAGTAAAACCGCTTGATCTCGGCGGCGCCGGCCAGCACGACCACACTGGCTTGAGCCAGAACCGTATCGCCCTGCAACGCCTGCCACTGACCGTCGACCTGCTTGAGCTCAAGGGCGTCGTGGTGCTGGAGCACTTCGATCAGCGGGTGCCTGGCCTGCCATTCGCACAGCGCCGGCGGGTGAACCCAGCCGCCCTCGGGGAAGAACAAGCCGCCGTGCTCCAGCGTTATCCCGGCGCGCACCTGTGCCTGCTCTTTATCCAGCAGGTGCAACAGGTCTGGGGCAAAAGCGCCGGCCAGTTGTGCCTGGCGCTCGGCTTCCTTGGCGTTGAAGGCCAGTTGCAGCACGCCGCAGCCATCCCAGTCCACGCCACGTTGCAGGTGTTCCAGCAGGCGCCGGGTGTGGCCGAAACCGCTGAGAATCAACTGCGAAAGTGCCGTGCCATGGGCGGAAAGCTTGAGGTACAACACCCCTTGCGGGTTGCCGGAAGCTTCCTGTGCGAGCGCTGCGTGGCGTTCCAGCAAACTGACGCGCCAGCCGCGTGCCGCCAGGCTGGCCGCCGTGGCGCAACCGGCCAGGCCACCACCGATGACCAGTGCATGGCGTTCACCGGAAACCGCAGGTGGGCGCGCAAACCAGGGTTTTGCCGCGGCAGGCGCAGGCGTTTCAGCGGGCCAGCCGAGAAACTCACCCCGCAGGATTTCCCACTTGTGGCCGATGCCGGGGGTGCGCTTCATCTTGAACCCGGCGGCGTTGATCAACCGCCGTACCCAGCCGGTGCTGGTAAAGGTGCTGATGGTCGAGCCCGGCGCCGCCAGCCGCGCCAGTTCGGCGAACAGCTCGGCAGTCCACATGTCGGGGTTCTTGGCCGGGGCGAAACCGTCGAGGAACCAGGCGTCGACCTGTGCGTCCAGTTGCGGCAATTGCTCCAGGGCGTCGCCGATCAGCAACGTCAGGGTGACTCGACCGTTATCCAGTACCAGCCGCTGGAAGCCTTGGTGAATCGCGATGTATTGCGCCAACAGCTGCTCGGCGAACGGTGCCAGTTCCGGCCAGAGGGCGAGGGCGCGCTGCAGGTCGGCGTGGCTCAGCGGGTACTTTTCCACGCTGACAAAATGCAGGCGTGCGCCCGCCACCGCGTGTTGTTCGAACAACTGCCAGGCGCACAGGAAATTCAGGCCGGTGCCGAAGCCCGTCTCACCGATCACCAGTCGCCCGCCCACCGGCAGCGCCGCAAAACGTTCCTGCAAACGGTTCTGTTCGAGGAATACGTAGCGGGTTTCTTCAAGGCCCGACTTGTCGGAGAAGTACACGTCATCGAAGACCCGCGAGTGCGGGCGACCTTGGTCATCCCAGTCAAGCTGGGCGTGGGATACGGGGTTCATGAGCGGCTCGGCAAAGGCAAGGCGGCCATTCTAGCTGATCAACAGGGTTGTCATTGATCCATGGCAAGCCGCTGCGGAATTTCCTGCCACGTGTTGTTGCCCAATCCGCTAGTCTTGATCACTTCTGGAACGGAGCCGCCCATGTTCGAATCTGCCGAAATCGGTCACGCCATCGACAAAGACACCTACGACGCCGAAGTGCCGGCCCTGCGTGAAGCCTTGCTGGAAGTGCAGTACGAACTGCAACAGCAGAAGCGCTTCCCGGTGATCATCCTGATCAATGGCATCGAAGGTGCGGGCAAGGGTGAAACCGTCAAGTTGCTGAATGAATGGATGGACCCGCGCCTGATCGAGGTGCGCACCTTCGACCAGCAGACCGACGAAGAACTGGCCCGCCCACCGGCCTGGCGCTACTGGCGCCAGCTTCCGGCGAAAGGCCGCATGGGGATCTTTTTTGGTAACTGGTACAGCCAGATGCTGCAGAGTCGCGTCCATGGCGAGATCAAGGACGCGCGGCTGGACCAGGCCATCGCCGGGGCCGAGCGCCTGGAAAAGATGCTGTGTGATGAAGGTGCGCTGATCTTCAAGTTCTGGTTCCACCTCTCCAAGAAGCAAATGAAATCCCGGCTCAAAGCCTTGCAGGACGACCCGCTGCACAGCTGGCGCATCAGCCCGCTGGACTGGCAGCAGTCCAAGACCTACGACAAGTTTGTGCATTTTGGTGAGCGGATCCTGCGCCGCACCAGCCGTGACTATGCGCCTTGGTATGTGATCGAGGGTGTCGATGCGCACTACCGCGGGCTGACCGTCGGCAAGATCCTGCTCGAAGGCCTGCAAAACGCCTTGAAAGTGCCCAAGGGTAAAGCCAGCGGCATGAACCCGGCGCCGCTGCCATCGGCGGTTGACCAGATGAGCCTGCTGAACAGCCTGGACATGAGCCTGAGCCTTGAAAAGGACGATTACGAAGAACAACTGATTACCGAGCAGGCACGGTTCTCCGGGCTGATGCGCGACAAACGCATGCGCAAGCACGCGTTGGTGACGGTGTTTGAAGGCAACGACGCGGCGGGCAAGGGTGGGGCCATCCGGCGTGTGGCGGCAGCCCTCGATCCCCGGCAGTACCACATCGTGCCGATTGCCGCGCCCAGTGAAGACGAGCGCGCCCAGCCTTACCTGTGGCGTTTCTGGCAGAAGATTCCGGCGCGGGGCATGTTCACCGTGTTCGACCGCTCCTGGTATGGCCGGGTGTTGGTGGAACGCATCGAAGGCTTCTGCACGCCGACGGACTGGATGCGCGCCTACGGCGAGATCAACGACTTCGAAGAGCAACTGCGCGACGCCGGGGTGATCGTGGTCAAGTTCTGGCTGGCGATCGACAAGCAGACGCAGCTGGAGCGGTTCCAGGCCCGCGAGGAAATCCCGTTCAAACGCTTCAAGATCACCGAGGACGACTGGCGTAACCGCGAGAAGTGGGACGACTACCGGGCGGCGGTGGGTGACATGGTGGACCGCACCAGCACCGAGATCGCGCCGTGGACGCTGGTTGAAGCCAACGACAAGCGCTGGGCGCGGGTGAAGGTACTGCGCACCATCAACCGGGCGCTGGAGGAAGCGTTCGACAAGACCGACAAGCATGACAAGAAGGAAAAGAAGAAGTAACGCCATGCTTTTGCATACGCGGGGTGAATGATTGTCGCGGTTGAAGAGGGCGGGATCTATGCTCGATCCATCTCTCAACAACCACAACAATTGAGGTAGCCCATGCGTGAAGTAGTGATCGTCGACAGCGTGCGAACCGGCCTGGCCAAGTCCTTTCGCGGCAAGTTCAACCAGACCCGTCCCGATGACATGGCTGCCCATTGCGTGAACGCGTTGCTGACCCGCAATGGCATCGACCCGGCCACGGTCGAGGACTGCATCGTCGGCGCCGGTTCCAACGAAGGTGCCCAGGGCTACAACATCGGCCGCAATGTGGCGGTGTTGTCGCAACTGGGTACCGGTACGGCGGGCATGACCCTCAACCGTTTCTGTTCCTCGGGGTTGCAAGCGATTGCGATCGCCGCCAACCAGATTGCTTCCGGTTGCAGCGAGATCATCGTGGCCGGTGGGGTCGAGTCCATCAGCCTGACCATGAAGAGCGTCAACACCGATAACCTGATCAATCCGTTGCTCAAGGAGCAGGTGCCGGGCATTTACTTTCCCATGGGGCAGACGGCGGAAATCGTTGCGCGGCGGTATCACGTCAGTCGTGAAGAGCAGGATCTGTATGCGCTGCAAAGCCAGCAGCGTACGGCTCAGGCCCAGGCTGACGGGTTGTTCGATGATGAAATCGTGCCGATGGCGGTGAAGTACAAGGTTGAGGACAAGAACACCGGCGCGGTGCAGGTGTTGGAGGGGGTGGTGGATCGGGATGATTGCAATCGTCCGGATACGACGTTGGCCAGTCTTGCGGGATTGAAGCCGGTGTTTGCGGAGGATGGGTCGGTGACGGCGGGGAATTCGTCGCAGTTGTCTGATGGGGCTTCCATGACACTGGTGATGAGCCTGGAGAAAGCGCTGGAACTGGGGCTTAAGCCCAAGGCGTTTTTTCGCGGGTTTACGGTGGCGGGGTGTGAGCCGGATGAGATGGGGATCGGGCCGGTGTTTTCGGTGCCCAAGTTGCTCAAGGCCCGTGGGCTGGCGGTGGCGGATATTGATTTGTGGGAGCTGAATGAGGCGTTTGCCTCGCAGTGCCTTTATGCGCGTAATCGGCTGGAAATTGATAACGCCAAGTACAACGTCAACGGTGGGTCGATTTCCATCGGGCATCCGTTTGGGATGACGGGGTCGCGGCAGGTGGGGCATCTGGTGCGTGAGTTGCAGCGGCGCAAGTTGCGTTACGGCATTGTCACTATGTGTGTGGGCGGCGGCATGGGGGCCACCGGCTTGTTCGAAGCCGTACGCTGACTCAGTGTGGGAGTGGCGGTGCGACGATTCGACTTGCTCGCGAATGCGGCGGGGCAGTCGATGAAAATGTTGGCTGATAGACCGCCTTCGCGAGCAAGCCCGCTCCCACATTTGATCAGCACCGTATCCCAATCCGTTCACATCCCCCTAGAATGCACCTCCTCCACCTCAGGCATTCGGGGCACTCATGCACATCTCATCGGGCCGTTGGGTCTACGGTTTATCCCTGGCCCTGCTGACCGCGCTGCTCTGGGGCATTCTGCCGATCAAACTCAAACAGGTCTTGCAGGTGATGGACCCCGTCACCGTCACCTGGTTTCGCCTGGTCGTCTCCGGCAGTTGTCTGTTTATCTATCTCGCCGCCGTAAGGCGCCTGCCCAGTTGGCGCTCCCTCGGACCAAAAGGTGGCTGGCTGGTAGCAATCGCCGTGTGCGGCCTGATGGGCAACTATGTGCTCTACCTGGTCGGCCTCAAACTGCTGAGCCCCGGCACCGCGCAACTGGTGGTACAGGTGGGCCCGATCTTCCTGATGATCGCCAGCGTCTTCGTGTTCAAGGAACGCTTCAGCCTCGGGCAGGGCATGGGCCTGCTGGTGCTGATCATCGGCTTCGGCCTGTTCTTCAACCAGCGCCTGACCGAGTTGTTGACCTCCCTGGGCAGCTACACCGCCGGGGTGCTGACGATTCTCTTGGCCACCACCATCTGGACCTTCTACGCCCTGGGCCAGAAGCAGTTGCTGACGGTATGGAATTCGTTGCAGGTGATGATGGTGATCTACCTGTCCTGCGCGCTCTTGCTGACGCCATGGGCGCACCCGATGGAAGCGCTGCAACTGAGCCCGCTGCAAGGCTGGCTGCTGCTGGCCTGCTGTTTCAATACGCTGATTGCCTACGGCGCATTCGCCGAAGCCCTGGCCCACTGGGAAGCCTCGCGGGTCAGCGCCACCCTGGCGCTGACGCCATTGGTGACTTTCGTCGCGGTGGCGCTGGCCGCCTGGATGTGGCCCGAGTATGTGCACGCCGAAGACATCAATGCCCTCGGCTACGGCGGTGCCGTGTTGGTGGTGCTGGGGTCTGCGACCGTGGCGTTGGCGCCGTCGCTGTTCGCCGGGCTCAGGGCCCGGCGTGCACGATTGGCGTCTTAATGACCGGCTTCCAGCATGTTTTCCGGACGCACCCACTGGTCGAACTCTTCGTCCGTGAGATAGCCCAGCTTCAGCGCCGCTTCCCGTAGGGTCAGCCCTTCGGCATAGGCCTTCTTGGCAATCTCGGCGGACTTGTCGTAGCCGATGTGCGGGTTCAGCGCAGTCACCAGCATCAGGCCACGCTCAAGGTGCGCGGCCATTTGCTCGGCGTCGGGTTCCAGGCCGGCGATGCAGTGCTCCTGGAAGTTGCTGCAACCGTCGGCCAGCAGGCGGATCGATTCCAGCAGGTTGTGGATGATCACCGGCTTGTACACGTTCAACTGCAAGTGGCCCTGGCTGGCGGCGAAGCCAATGGTCACGTCATTGCCCAGCACCTGGCAGGCCAGCATCGACAGCGCTTCGCACTGGGTCGGGTTGACCTTGCCGGGCATGATCGAGCTGCCCGGTTCATTCGCTGGCAACTTGACTTCCGCCAGCCCGGCACGCGGGCCGGAGCCCAGCAGGCGCAGGTCGTTGGCGATTTTCATCAGGGCCACGGCCAGGGTCTTCAAGGCGCCGTGCAGGGTGGTCAACGGCTCATGGCCCGACAGCGCGGCGAATTTGTTCGGTGCGGTGACAAACGGCAGGCCCGACAGCGCGGCCAATTCCGAGGCAATCGCCTCGCCAAAACCGTGGGGTGAATTGAGCCCGGTGCCGACGGCAGTACCACCCTGGGCCAGTTCACACACGGCGGGCAGGGCGCTGCGGATCGCGCGTTCGGCGTAGTCGAGTTGCGCTATAAAGGCCGAGACTTCCTGGCCGAAGGTGATGGGCGTCGCATCCATCATGTGGGTGCGGCCGGTTTTCACCAGCTTCATGTGGCGCGCCGACAACTCTGCCAAACCACCAGACAGTTCACGGATCGCCGGCAACAGCTTCTCGGTGACGGCCTGCACGGCGGCGATGCTCATGGCGGTGGGGAAGCAGTCGTTGGAGCTCTGGGAACGGTTGACGTGGTCGTTGGGATGCACCGGGCTCTTGCCGCCACGGGGCTTGCCCGCCAGCTCGTTGGCACGGCCGGCGATCACTTCGTTGGCGTTCATGTTGCTCTGGGTGCCGCTGCCGGTCTGCCATACCACCAGGGGAAACTGGTCGTCGTGTTCGCCGGCGAGCACTTCGTCGGCGGCCTGTTCGATCAGCCGGGCGATGTCGGCGGGCAGGTCGCCATTGCGGTCGTTGACCCGGGCCGCAGCCTTCTTGATCAGGGCCAGGGCGTGCAGCACAGCCAGGGGCATGCGCTGGTCGCCGATGGCGAAGTTCACCAGCGAGCGTTGGGTCTGCGCGCCCCAGTAAGCGTCATCCGGGACTTGCACTTCTCCCAGGCTGTCGGTTTCGATACGGCTCATCGGGCACACTCCTTCAGGTTCGTTTGCGCAGTTTAGGCCCTGATCGCCCGGTGGGGTTCCCTTAAAAGACTTTTCATCGGATTAAGCCCCGCAAAACCAGGCCCCACAAGGCGTGGGGTTGAGCCGCGGCGTTTTTTAGGCGCAGAATGGGCGCCCTTGGGGTCTTACCTCGCCTGCTAGAAAAGGAAACTCGATGACTCGTCTTCGTGCCATCTGTACCGCGGTTGCTCTGGTATGTGCCAGCGGCCAGGTTTTTGCCGATACCGCCAGCCACAACGCCAGTGCCGAAGCCTTCCTTACCCTGGCCCATGCCGACAAGCTGGGTACCCCGGTGTACATGCAAGTGCAACAAATGTTCGCCCAGCGTTTCGAGCAGACCAAGGCGCCTGCTTCCAAGCAAACCGTCCTGGACACCTACCAGGCCAAGGCCAACACCGCCCTGGACCAGGCCATCGGCTGGAACAAGCTCAAGCCGGACATGATCAAGCTCTACACCGACAACTTCAGCGAATCCGAGCTCAAGGACCTGGTTGCGTTCTACCAGTCGCCACTGGGCAAGAAAGTCCTGGAGAAAATGCCCCAGCTGACCCAGCAATCGGCCCAGATGACCCAGGCCAAGCTTGAAAGCGCGGTACCTGTGGTGAACAAGCTGCTGGAAGACATGACCAACGAGCTGACGCCAAAAGCCCCGGCCCCGGCCAAGAAGAAGTAAACAGGAATGACCATGCAACAGCGTATCGAATCGGCACTCGTCGCCCTGAGCCCGGAACACTTGAGCGTGCTGGATGAAAGCCATATGCACAGCCGTGGGTTGCAGACCCACTTCAAGGCCGTGCTGGTCAGCCAGCAGTTCGAGGGCCTCAACCGCGTCAAGCGCCACCAGAAGGTCTATGCCACGTTGGGTGACCTGATGAGCGAATTCCATGCGTTGGCGCTGCATACCTACACGCCTGAAGAATGGGCGAAAATCGACGCAGCCCCGGCCTCGCCGACCTGCGCCGGCGGTCACTGACACTGTGGCACATCAGCTTGATGTGGCGAGGGAGCTTGCTCCCGCTGGGCTGCGCAGCAGCCCTTCTGCCAATCACCGCGATCTTTCTGAAAGGTTGCAACTGCCTGGTTGGGGCCGCTCCGCAGCCCAGCGGGAGCAAGCTCCCTCGCCACAGTAAGAGGCGGTCCATAATCGTCGCCATTTTTGTTAGAATCCGCAACGCGCCGCTCAGTCGGCGCGTTTTTTTTGCATCCGGTTCACCCTTTACGAGGGTAGCCACCTGGAGAGAACACCCATGACTCAACCGATTGTCGTGGCGGCACTGTATAAGTTCGTCACCCTCGAAGATTACGTCGCCCTGCGCGAGCCACTGCTGCAGGCGATGGTCGACAACGGCATCAAAGGCACCTTGCTGATTGCCGAAGAAGGCATCAACGGCACCGTTTCCGGCAGCCGCGAAGGCATTGATGGCTTGATGGCCTGGCTCAAGAACGACCCGCGCATGGACGACATCGACCACAAAGAGTCGTACTGCGACGAGCAGCCGTTCTACCGCACCAAGGTCAAGCTCAAGAAAGAAATCGTGACCCTGGGCGTCGAAGGCGTCGACCCGAACAAGAAAGTCGGCACCTACGTCGAGCCGCAGGACTGGAATGCGCTGATCAGCGACCCTGAAGTGCTGCTGATCGATACCCGCAACGACTACGAAGTGTCCATCGGCACCTTTGAAGGCGCGATCGACCCGAAGACCACCAGCTTCCGCGAATTTCCCGACTACATCAAAGCCAACTTCGACCCGGCCAAACACAAGAAAGTCGCCATGTTCTGCACCGGCGGCATTCGTTGCGAAAAGGCCTCGAGCTATATGCTCAGCGAGGGTTTCGACGAGGTGTATCACCTCAAGGGCGGCATCCTGAAGTACCTCGAAGAGGTGCCGCAGGAAGAAACCAAGTGGCAGGGCGACTGCTTTGTGTTCGACAATCGCGTGACCGTGCGCCACGACTTGAGCGAAGGCGACTACGATCAATGTCATGCCTGCCGCACACCGGTCAGCGTCGAGGACCGTGCATCCGAACACTATGTAGCTGGCATCAGTTGCCCGCATTGCTGGGATAAGCTTTCAGAGAAGACCCGTCGCAGCGCGATCGACCGGCAAAAGCAGATTGAACTGGCCAAGGCCCGCAATATGCCGCACCCGATTGGCTACAACTACAAGCAATCCCCATCCTCCGAGGCCTGAGCCATGTCCGCACGCCTGCTCTATGTAATGGATCCGATGTGCTCCTGGTGCTGGGGTTTCGCCCCGGTGGCCAAGGCGCTGGTTGAGCAGGCCCAGGCCGCAGGCGTGGAGCTGCACCTGGTGGTGGGCGGCTTGCGCACCGGCAGTGGCGCGGCGCTGGAGCCGACGACCCGGCGCTATATTCTTGAGCATTGGCAGGCCGTGACCGACGCCACCGGCCAGCCGTTCAAGCGTGAAGGTGCACTGCCTGATGGTTTTGTCTACGACACCGAGCCGGCTTGCCGCGCCGTGGTCACTGCCCGTAGCCTGGCGCCGGATTGCGCGTGGAAACTGCTGGGCCTGATCCAGCAGGCGTTCTACGTCGAAGGGCGCGACGTGACCCGCGCCGACGTATTGGTGGAACTGGCCGAGACCGCCGGCGTGCCGCGTATCGAGTTCGCCGAAGCTTTCGACCGCGCCGACCAGCACGCGGCCACCGCGGCGGATTTCACCTGGGTCCAGGACCTGGGCATCGCCGGTTTCCCGACCTTGCTGGCGGAGCGTAATGGGCAACTGGCGCTGCTGACCAACGGCTACCAGCCGCTGTCCGAATTGGCGCCGCTGCTGAGCCGTTGGCTGGAGCGAGCTGCCTGTGCATGATCAGCCCGATCCCGTTGAGCAACCCAAGCGTGTCGACCGGCTGACCTGGGCGGAAGTCCGCCGCCTGGCGCTGCATCACAAGAAATCCCTGTGGATCGCCAATGGCGTCGCCGTGCTGGCAACCTTGTGCAGCGTGCCGATTCCATTGCTGCTGCCGTTGCTGGTGGACGAAGTGCTGTTGGGCCATGGCGATGCGGCACTGAAGGTGATGAACCACGCATTGCCCCTGGGTTGGCAGAAGGCCGCCGGCTATATCGGCCTGATGTTGCTGGTGACGTTGCTGTTGCGTTGCGGCGCCCTGGTGTTCAACGTGCTGCAGGCGCGGTTGTTTGCGCGGCTGGCCAAGGACATCGTCTATCGCATTCGCGTGCGGCTGATCGAGCGCCTCAAGCGCATTTCCCTCAGCGAATACGAAAGCCTGGGCAGCGGCACGGTGACTACGCACCTGGTCACCGACCTGGACACGGTGGACAAATTCGTCGGCGAGACCCTCAGCCGGTTCCTGGTGGCGATGCTCACCCTGGTAGGCACCTCCGGGATCCTGATGTGGATGCACTGGAAGCTGGCACTGTTGATCCTGCTGTTCAACCCGCTGGTGATCTACGCCACGGTGCAGTTGGGCAAGCGGGTCAAGCACCTGAAGAAGCTGGAAAACGACAGCACATCGCGTTTCACCCAGGCGCTCACCGAAACCCTCGATGCGATCCAGGAAGTGCGTGCCGGCAATCGCCAGGGCTTTTTCCTCGGTCGCCTGGGCCAGCGGGCCCAGGAAGTGCGGGATTTTGCGGTCAATTCCCAGTGGAAAAGCGATGCCTCCAGCCGCGCCAGTGGCTTGCTGTTCCAGTTCGGTATCGACATCTTCCGTGCGGCGGCGATGCTGACGGTGCTGTTTTCCGACCTGTCCATCGGCCAGATGCTCGCGGTGTTCAGTTACCTGTGGTTCATGATCAGCCCGGTGGAACAGTTGCTGAACCTGCAATACGCCTACTACGCGGCGGGCGGGGCGCTGACGCGGATCAACGAACTGCTGGCCCGCGCCGATGAACCGCAATACGCGGGCGGTGCCGATCCGTTTACCGGACGCGAGACCGTCGGCATCGAAGTGCGCGGCCTGAATTTCGGCTACGGCGAGGAACTGGTGCTGGACCAGTTGAACCTGAACATCGCCCCGGGTGAAAAAGTCGCGATTGTCGGCGCCAGCGGCGGCGGCAAAAGTACCCTGGTGCAACTGTTGCTGGGGCTGTATACGCCGCAGGCCGGCAGCATTCGCTTCGGTGGTTCGACCCAGCAGGAAATCGGCCTGGAGACGATTCGCGAGAATGTCTCCGTGGTGCTGCAGCACCCGGCACTGTTCAATGATACGGTGCGCGCCAACCTGACCATGGGCCGCGAGCGCAGCGACCAGGCCTGTTGGCAGGCGCTGGAAATTGCCCAGCTGGATGCGACCGTCAAGG
The DNA here is from genome assembly GCF_019382755.1 of Pseudomonas sp. Colony2. Lineage (NCBI taxonomy): Bacteria > Pseudomonadati > Pseudomonadota > Gammaproteobacteria > Pseudomonadales > Pseudomonadaceae > Pseudomonas > Pseudomonas sp. Colony2. The sequence goes on from NZ_CP080030.1 coordinate 2,127,050, forward strand.
CGCTGCCGCTGGGCCTGGACAGCGTGGTCGGACGCTCCGGCGTGCGCTTTTCCGGTGGGCAGCGTCAACGCCTGGCCATTGCCCGGATGGTGCTGGCGGAGCCGAAAGTGGTAATACTCGACGAGGCCACCTCGGCCCTGGATGCGGCAACCGAATACAACCTGCACCAGGCGCTGGCGCGGTTTCTCAGTGGCCGTACCACCTTGATCATCGCCCACAGGCTGTCGGCGGTGAAACAGGCGGATCGGGTATTGGTGTTCGATGGCGGCCATATTGCCGAAGATGGCGACCATCAGCAGTTGATTGCTGATGGTGGCTTGTACGCCAAACTTTACGGACACTTGCAACAAGTGCGGTGATTTAGCCTACGCTGAGCTATCAGGAGCGGTTTTCACTCGCGTGCGTATTTTAGTTGTGCATGTGCAAGGGACCTCATGAAGCAAAAGCAGACTCTCGGAACCCCTCGGTTATTGGGCATTGTGTGGCCTTTTATCGCCGTCGTGCTGTTCCAGGCATTGTTAGGCTGCGTCAGTCTCTACGTACTCTCGGCGGTGCGCGGTTATGTGGCGGGCGAAAGCCTGTGGTCCAAGGGCCAGAAAGACGCGATCTTTTACCTGACGCTCTACGCCGACAGCCGCGACGAAGCCACCTACCTCAAATACCAGAACGCGATTGCCGTACCCCAGGGCGGGCATGAGCTGCGGCTGGCCCTGGACCGCCCGACGCCGGACCTGCCTGCCGCGCGCCAGGGCATCCTCAAGGGCGGTAACCACCCTGACGACGTTTCCAGCCTGATCTGGCTGTACCTCAACTTCCGCCATTTCAGTTACCTGGAAAAAGCCATCGAACTGTGGACGGTGGGCGATGGCTACCTGGTGCAACTGGACGACCTGGCCCAGGAGATGCACCGAGCGATCATGGCCAATCAGGTCAGCAGCAGCGACGTACACCGCTGGAAGCAGCGGATCTTCGCGATCAACGACGGGGTGACGCCGGCCGCGAAAGCCTTCAGCGATGCCCTGGGTGAAGGCTCGCGGATGATCCTGCGCCTGCTGCTGGTGACCAACCTGGCCACGGCACTGGGCTTGATCGTGCTGGCGCTGTTGCGCACCCACAAGCTGCTGGCCCAGCGGCATGCGTTTGCCGACGCGCTCCAGTTGGAGAAGGAGCGGGCGCAGATCACCCTGGAGTCGATTGGCGACGGAGTGATCACCACCGATGTCGACGGCGCCATTGCGTATATGAACCCGGCCGCCGAAGCCCTGACCCATTGGAAAGCCGCCCAGGCCCAGGGGCTGCCGCTGGCGGCGCTGTTCAACCTGCTGGACGAAAATGCCCAGGCCGACGGCTTTACCCTGATCGAACACATATTGGGCGGCCAACTCGGTGGGGGCAGCGAGCACTCCAAGCTGATCCAGCGCCTGGACGGCACCACCGTGTCCGTCACGTTGGTGGGCGCGCCGATCCGCAGTGCCGGCAAAGTCGTCGGCGCGGTGCTGGTGTTGCACGACATGACACAGGAACGCCAGTACATCGCCAACCTGTCCTGGCAGGCCACCCACGACGCCTTGACCGGCCTGGCCAACCGCCGCGAGTTCGAGTTCCGCCTGGAGCAGGTGCTGCACAACGTCGGGCGCCAGCAAACCGGGCGCCATGCCTTGATGTTCCTCGACCTGGACCAGTTCAAGCTGGTCAACGACACCTGCGGGCATGCCGCGGGGGATGAACTGTTGCGGCATATCTGCGCGCTCTTGCAGTCCGACCTGCGTGAAGGTGACACCCTGGCCCGGCTGGGCGGCGACGAGTTCGGCATCCTGCTGGAGAACTGCCCGGCGCCGGTGGCGGAAAAAATCGCCGAAAGCCTGCGCCACACCGTGCAGAGCCTGCACTTTGTGTGGAAGGGCAGGCCGTTTGTCACCACCGTGAGTATTGGCCTGGTGCACATCACGCACGCCCCGACCACCCTGGAGACTTCCCTGCGAGCCGCCGACATGGCGTGCTACATGGCCAAGGAAAAGGGCCGCAACCGGGTGCAGGTGTATCACGCCGATGACTCGGAATTGTCCCTGCGCTTTGGCGAGATGGCCTGGGTGCAGCGCCTGCACATGGCGCTGGAAGAGAACCGTTTTTGCCTGTACGCCCAGGAAATCGCGCCCCTTGGGCACACCGAACAGGGGGATGGGCATATCGAAATCCTGCTACGCCTGCATGACGAGGCGGGGCGGATCATCCTGCCGGACAGTTTTATCCCGGCCGCCGAGCGTTACGGCTTGATGACCTCCCTGGACCGTTGGGTGGTGGAGAACGTGTTCAAGATCATCGCGGGCTGCATGCGTGAGCGCCCGGGCCGGCCCATGGCCATGTGTGCGATCAATCTGTCAGGCACTACCATCGGCGATGAGGACTTTCTTGGGTTCCTGCGTGAGCAATTCATTGCCTATGGCATTCCACCGGAAATGATTTGTTTTGAAATTACAGAAACCAGCGCTATAGCGAATTTGGGTAGTGCGATTCGTTTTATCAACGAGCTCAAAGAGTTAGGGTGCCATTTCTCCCTGGATGACTTCTGCGCCGGGATGTCCTCGTTCGCATATCTTAAACATTTACCTGTAGACTTCTTGAAGATCGATGGAAGTTTCGTAAAGGATATGCTGGACGACCCGATTAACCGCGCTATGGTCGAAGTGATCAATCACATCGGTCATGTCATGGGTAAGCGCACAATTGCCGAATTTGTCGAGACACCCCAGATCGAACAAGCCTTGCTTGAGATCGGGGTCGACTACGCTCAGGGATACCTGATCGAGCGACCGCAGTTGTTTACCTTTGATAGTTTGCAGTGTCGACCTGTGCGACCGCAGCCTCTGTTATTCAAGGCGCCTGGCACGTTCCGATGAAACATTTGCTGGTCTGTACATATCACAAATCAAAAGGAGCCCGACAGTGATCGACACATTCAACAGAACCGGCCCGCTTATGGAAGCCTCAAGTTACCCCGCCTGGGCGCAACAGCTGATCCAGGACTGTAGCGAGAGCAAGCGTCGCGTTGTCGAACACGAACTGTACCAGCGCATGCGCGATAACAAGCTCAGCGCCAAGACCATGCGCCACTACCTGATTGGTGGCTGGCCGGTGGTTGAACAGTTTGCGTTGTACATGGCACAGAACCTCACCAAGACCAAATTTGCCCGCCATCCTGGGGAGGACATGGCGCGCCGCTGGCTGATGCGCAATATTCGCGTGGAACTCAACCACGCCGATTATTGGGTGCATTGGGCCCGCGCCCATGGTGTCAGCCTGGAAGAATTGCAGGCACAGGAAGTGCCGCCGGAGCTGCATGCACTGAGCCACTGGTGCTGGCACACCAGCTCGGCCGATTCGCTGATTGTCGCGATTGCCGCCACCAACTACGCCATCGAGGGGGCCACTGGGGAGTGGTCCGCTGTGGTGTGTTCCACCGGCGTCTATGCCGCGGCTTTCCCTGAGGAAGACCGCAAGCGCGCGATGAAGTGGCTGAAGATGCATGCCCAGTACGATGACGCACATCCCTGGGAAGCCCTGGAAATCATCTGCACTCTGGCCGGCATGAACCCGACCAAGGAACTGCAGGTAGAGCTGCGCCAGGCGGTCTGCAAGAGCTACGACTACATGTACCTGTTCCTGGAACGTTGCATGCAGCTGGAAAAGTCGGTGGCCGCCCCCCGCAAACAACCGGCCCTGGTTGCCAGCGAGGCGTAAACGGGGTGATGGCGGGGTAAATTACCCCGCCATTGCCAGCCGATTGCGGCCTTCACGCTTGGCCACATACAAGGCACTGTCCGCCCGGCGCAACAGGCTCTCGGCGGACTCTCCCGCCAGCAAGGTCGAGCAGCCCAGGCTCACCGTCAATTCGATCCGCTCATCATCCGCCCAATAATCCTGGGCCTGTGCCGCCTGGCGCAGGCGCTCGCCGACCATCGATGCCGCGTCCCGGCCGGTGTTGGACAGCAGAATCAGAAACTCTTCCCCGCCAAACCGGAACACCATGTCCACATTGCGCAGCTGGCTCTTGATCGAGGCGGCGACGGCCTTGAGCACCTTGTCGCCCGTGGCATGGCCGTGGCTGTCGTTGATGTGCTTGAAGTGGTCGATGTCCAGCATCAGCAAGGACAGCGGTTGCAGGTGCCGGCGAGCCATGTCGATTTCCCGTTGCAGGGTCTGGTCCATGGCGATGCGGTTACCGGTTTCGGTCAGTGGGTCGCGCAGGGCACTGCGAGTCGCCGCACGGTAGAGCAGGGCATTGCGCATCGGGTAGAGCAAGGTGGCCAGCAGCGATTCCAGGTTGGCCAGTTCGTCTTCGAGAAAGCGTTGGTTGCGCCGAAACACCAGTTCGCCAAGGTGCTCGCCTTCATGGCTGAGGGCATAGCTCACCGAATGATGGCCGCGGTGACCGTACTCCAGGCGCAGGTCGCTGGCTTCGTGGCGGTATTGCAGGGCGTCCAGCGGCACCAGGCGTTGGATCTCGCGGAAGAACAACGCAAGGATATGCTCCGGCTCCAGGCTGGTTTGCAATTGCATGCCCAGTTGCTGGCGAAGTTGCTCAACCGTCGCGGGGCGTCGTGTAAGAAGGGAAGGCTGACCAAAGCCCAGGCGTTGCAATTTGGCGCTGTCGAAGTCAATTGCGTTGGTCTGGGTCGGTGTTTTCATAAACGAATGAGCCTCTAAGCACAAAACTGTCTTACAGGCTGGGTGAGAGCGTCGTACTGTTCCTTCAGTTCCGTAGGACTGACGTACAGTCTAGCCCGGTTTACCTAAGGGTATAACTGCCGCACGTCTTATAGCCGGGGCCGCGTCGCCGCGGGCCCCGGGTTGGGCTTATTGTTTTTGCGGGTCGAACTGCTTGTCACGGATAAACAGCGCTGGGATTACGCCGCAGATAAAGTACGCGCCGCCCATGACCAGGAATCCCACGCCAATCGAGCCATGGGACGCCAGGAAACCAATGGCTGCCGGTGCCACCGCCGCGCCGATTCGGCCAATGTTGTAGGCGCCGCCCACTGCCGAGCCGCGAAATTTCGCTTCGAAGCTTTCGGTCATGTAGGTCGCATTCACGCCGTAGGGGATGCCGTACAGGAAGCCGAACACAATCAGCATCCACAGGATGTTGTCCGGGCTCTGGAACAGCACGATCACCGGCAGGAAAATCGCCGTGCCCAACGCGCCGACGGCGAACACCAGGCGCCGGCCCAGGCGGTCTGCCGCGAGCCCGGCGAGGATCTTGCCGAAAATCATCGCCGCGTAGGTGCCGACCATGTAGCTGGTCATCGACTTGAAGTTCATCCCCAGCTCGCCTTCCAGGTATGACGGCATCCAGTTGTTCACGCCGTAGTAGCCGAACTGCAGGAAGCCTGCGGTCAGCGCCCAGAGGATAAACATGCGGCTGGCTTTCGGGTCGCTGAAGATCAGCTTGAACATGCCGTCGGGTTTCTTCGCCGACACGCGCTTGATGCCTTCGGCGTTTTCCCGGGCACGTTCGGCCTGGGCCTTGATCCAGGCTTGCGGCTCCGGCACCAGGCGTTGCATCAGTACGGCGAGGATCACCGGGATGATCGCCACGTAGAACAACCAGCGCCAGCCGTGGTTCGGCAGGATCCAGCCGGCGAGCAGGGTGGCGACGATGTAGCCCACCGACCAACCGGCCTGCAAGGTGCCGAGCACGGTGGTGCGATAGCGGGTCGGCACGTATTCGGCCATCAGGGTGTTGCACGCGACATACAGCGCGCCGAGTCCCAGGGACGCGAAGAAACGGGTGCTCGCGAACTGCCAATAGCTGTGGGTCATGCCCAGGATCGCCGTGCCGGCGGAGAACAGCACGATGCTCCAGACCACGGTTTTCACCCGGCCAAAACGGTCACAGGCCCAACCGCCGTAAATCCCGCCGATGGCCATCCCGGCCAGGGTGAAGCTGCCCAGGCTGCCGGCTTCGACGCTGGTCAGGCCGAACTCGGCCTTGAGGCTGCTGAGGCTGTAGGACAGCAGCATCAAGTCGGCACCGTCGATCAGCAGGCCGAGGAAGCAGAAGATGAATACGATGATCCACAGTTTGTTTTGCGCGGGCGACAACGCACCCGCCGAAGCGGCGACTTCCATAGCGATACCTTGTTGTAGTTGTTAGGGCACAAGTTATGGGTGTTGCGGTAATGCGGTTGGAACACGGTCA
>NZ_CP080030.1:2133296-2165244 GCF_019382755.1 Pseudomonas sp. Colony2
AGACCGAGTTGTCTGCATCGCAGGCAAGCCAGCTCCCACATTGGTCCAGTGTTGTTCCCGGGTTCAGTGCTTGGCCTCGCGAATCATGTTGCGGGCGATCACCAATTGCTGGATCTGCGTAGTGCCTTCATACAGGCGGAACAAGCGCACATCGCGATAGAACCGCTCGATGGCGTACTCGCTCACATACCCGGCACCGCCGTGAATCTGCACACAACGGTCGGCCACGCGGCCGCACATCTCCGTGGCGAACATTTTCGAGCAGGACGCTTCGGTGCCGATGTTCAGGCCTTCGTCACGCTTGCGCGCGGCGTCCACCACCATGCAGCGGGCGGCGTAGATCTCGGCCTTGCTGTCGGCGAGCATCGCCTGGATCAGCTGGAACTCGGCGATCGGCTGGCCGAACTGCTTGCGCTCCAGGGCGTAGTTCAGGGCATCGTTGAGCATGCGCTCGGCGGCCCCGACGCTGACGGCGGCAATGTGCAGGCGGCCCTTGTCGAGCACCTTCATTGCGGTCTTGAACCCCACGCCTTCGACGCCACCGATCAGTTGGTCGGCCGGTACGCGCACGTTGTCGAAAATCACGTCGCAGGTGTGGGCGCCTTTCTGGCCCATCTTGTGGTCGCGCTTGCCCAGAGACAGGCCGGGGGTGTTGCGCTCGACAATGAATGCACTGATGCCGCCCGCGCCCTTGATGTCCGGGTTGGTACGGGCCATCACCGTGTAGATCCCGGCGTGGGGGGCGTTGGTGATAAAGCGCTTGGTGCCGTTGATGACATAGTAGTCACCGTCGCGCACCGCCGTGGTTTTCAGCGAGGCGGCGTCGGAGCCGGAGTCCGGCTCGGTCAGGCAGAACGAACTGAGCAGTTCACCGCTGGCGAGTTTCGGCAGGTAGTGCTGCTTCTGCGCCTCGGTGCCGTCCAGCAGGATGCCGATGGAGCCGATGCCGTTGTTGGTGCCGAAGTAGGAGCGGAATGCCGGCGAGGTGCGGCCCAGTTCGAAGGCCACGTTGACCTCTTCTTCCATGGTCAGCCCGAGGCCGCCGTAGGCTTCGGGCAGGGTCAGGCCAAACAGGCCCAGCTCGCGGAACTGGCTGACGATATCCGCCGGGACGTCATCGGTCTCGGCCAGTTCGTTTTCCCGGGGGATCAGCGCCTCGTTGACGAACTGCTGCAGGGTTTCCAGCAACAGATGAAGCGTTTCGGGGTCTCGGATCATGTGCATTCCTCAGCGGCCCGTTCGGCGGGCCTGTTGTCGTCAATCTGCCGAGGCCTTGCACCGATCTGTCTAGCGGGCGGCGGCCTCGATGTTGTTCACCATGTGCTTGAGACGGGGCCCGATGTCGTCCTCGAGTTTCTCCCGGGAAAGGTGAAAACTCGGTCCGCCACAGTTGAACGTCAGCAGCCCATGTTGTGCATGCAGCAGCGGTACGGCGATGGCGTTTACATCGCGGTGCCACTCACCGATCGACATGCAGTAGCCGAAGTCGGTGTAATCCCGGAAGGCACGTTCCAGACCCTTCCTGATGCCCGGCCAATCCTCCAGATGACGCTGGCGGATATGGTCGAGGATAAATTCCCGCTCGTTTTCCGGCATCGCTGCCAGGCAGGCGCGGCCTGCGGAACTCAAGTGCAACGGCAACCGTGTGCCGACCTGGCGGCGCATGGTCATGTTGGCTTCACCCTGGACCACGTCCAGGTAAACCATGTCCAGGCGGTCCCGCGTGGCCATCGCCACCGCGGCCTGGGCGTACTTGGCCATCGTCTCCATCAGCGGATGGGCCACGGCCCGCACCGACAGGTTCGACAGCATTGCGTAACCGAATGCCATCACGCCCACATCCAGCTGATACCGGCCTGACTGCGGCAGGTGCTTGAGATAGCCCAAGCGGGTCAGCGTATGGGTCATCCGCGTAATCGTCGGCTTTGGCAGCCCGGTCTTGCGTGCCAGCTCCTGGTTACCCAGCACGCTTTCGCTGGGGGTGAAGCAGCGCAGCAATTCCAGGCCTCGGGCCAGGGCGGTGACGAACTGGCGGTCCTTGTCTTCTTCCTCGTCGGCATTCATCGGATCGATCAGCAAGTGCTCGAAGGCGTGGTTGCCGGCAGGTGTTTCGGGTGTGTTCGGGTCCAGGTTTCGACGGCGCATGTTAGTCCCCCTTTTTTTAGAAAATCAACAAAACAAAATTGTATTCCGCACAGCGAAACTAATCAACTTTGCGTGGCGTTGTCTTTTTGTTTAATAAAACTCGTCTAAACAACGAGTTATAGCCCGATTTATCGGAGGGTCAGGTTTTTACGTTTACATCACGGCGACTCGGTCCTTATGATTATCGCTAAATACGGAATGTTGTTTCGCATAGCGAAACTGGCGATATCCGAACTAACAAGAACATTGCAGCAGGAGAATTTGTGGCCAGCCTCGACCAACCCGTAGTGCACCTCGACGTCCAGGACAATGGCGTCGCCGTGGTACGCATCCACCGTCCCGAAGTGAAAAACGCCTTGAACGCCCAGGTTCGAGAAGAGCTGGCCGAGCACTTTCGTGCCCTGGCCAAACGCCGTGATGTGCGCGCCATCGTGCTCACCGGCGGCGACCAGTTCTTCGTGGCCGGTGCCGACATCAAGGAATTCGCCAGCGCCAGCCCGATCGAGATGTATCGCCGCCACACTGAATACCTGTGGGAAGCCATCAGCCGCTGCCCCAAGCCGGTGATCGCCGCGGTGAACGGGTTTGCCCTGGGCGGCGGTTGTGAGCTGGCCATGCATTGCGACCTGATCGTCGCCGGGGAATCGGCGCGCTTCGCCCAGCCCGAGGTCAAGTTGGGCCTGATGCCGGGCGCCGGTGGCACCCAGCGCCTGGTACGCGCCGTGGGTAAGTTCCAGGCCATGCGCATCGCGTTGACCGGCTGCATGGTCAAGGCCCCGGAAGCCCTGGCCATGGGCATGCTCAGCGAAGTGGTGGCCGATGACCAGGCCATCCCCCGCGCCCTGGAACTGGCCGCGCAGATCGCCGCCTTGCCGCCACTGGCGGTGGAACAGATCAAGGAAGTGATGCTGGCCGGCGCCGACCTGCCGCTGGAAAGCGCGCTGGTGTTGGAGCGCAAGGCCTTTCAACTGCTGTTCGATTCGGCAGACCAGAAGGAGGGCGCCGCGGCGTTCTTCGAAAAACGCACCGCGAACTACCTGGGGGAATGACAATGGCTGATTCAATCAAGATCATGGGCCTGGTAGGCACCGGCGTGATGGGCGCCGGGATTGCACAGATTGCCGCTCAGGCGGGCGTGTTGGTGCGCTTGTTCGATGCCCGCGACGGTGCGGCGCAAACCGCTCGGGATAACCTCGGCGCCACGCTCTCGAAGCTGGCCGCCAAGGGCAAGATCACCCAGGCAGCGGTGGACGCTGCGCTTGCGAACCTGCAAGTCGCCGCCACCATTGAGGCGCTGCACGACTGCGACATGGTGGTGGAAGCCATTGTCGAAAACCTCGACGCCAAGCGCGGCCTGTTGCAGCAGCTGGAAGGTGTGGTCAGCGCGGCGAGCATCCTCGCCACCAACACCTCGTCGCTGTCGGTCACGGCCATCGCCACCGGCTGCCGACACCCTGAGCGGGTCGCCGGGCTGCACTTTTTCAACCCGGTACCGTTGATGCGCGTCGTCGAAGTGATCGACGGCCTGGCCACCGCACCGAAGGTCGGCGATGACCTGTTGGCCTTCGTTGCCCGTACCGGCCATCGCGGCGTGCGCGCCAAGGACACTCCGGGTTTCATCGTCAACCACGCCGGCCGTGCGTACGGCACCGAAGCCTTGAAGATGCTCGATGAAGGCATTGCCGAGCGCGGCGACATCGACCGTATCCTGCGTGAAGGCGCAGGCTTTCGCATGGGGCCGCTGGAACTGCTGGACCTCACCGGGCTCGACGTTTCCCACCCGGTGATGGAGTCGATCTACAACCAGTTCTATCAGGACCCGCGCTACAAACCATCGCCCCTGACGCGCCAGATGCTGGTGGGCGGACGCTTCGGGCGCAAGAGCGGACAGGGCTTCTACCGCTATGAAAATGGCCAGGTGGTCGACGGCCCGCAGCCGCAGCCGGTGCCTTCCATCAAGCAATTCCCGCCGGTATGGATCGCCACCGAAAACGCCGAAGACTACGAGCGCCTCAGCGCCCTGGTGATCGAGTTGGGCGCACACCTTGAAAGCGCGGCGCAGCCTTCGCCTGAAGCGTTGTGCCTGCTGGCGCCCTACGGTCTCGACGCCACCTCGGCCAGCGAGCGCTTCCACACTGACCCGGCACGCACCCTGTGCATCGACCTGCTGACCGACCTGTCGCGCCACCGCACCCTGATGCAAAACCCGCTGACGTCCACCGCCACCCGCGATGCCGCCCACGCGTTGCTCGCCAATGACGGTGTAGGTGTGACAGTGATCAGCGACAGCGTCGGCTTCGTTGCCCAGCGCACCCTGGCGATGGTGGTCAACCTGGCCTGCGACATTGCCCAGCAACGCATCGCCAGCGTCGACGACATTGACCAGGCCGTACAACTCGGCCTGGGTTATCCACAAGGCCCGCTCGCCTGGGGCGATGCCCTCGGGCCACGGCGCATCCTCACGATTTTGCAACGCATGAGCGAACTCACCCACGACCCACGTTATCGCCCCAGTCCCTGGCTGCGGCGGCGTGCCGTGCTGGGGATTTCCCTGCGTCATGAAGAGCCGGCAGTCGGCTGATTTCGATTCATCACAGGACAAGAATAATGGGTGCATTGACAGGTTTGCGGGTGCTGGACTTAAGCCGGGTATTGGCCGGGCCCTGGTGTGGCCAGGTGTTGGCCGACCTCGGCGCGGAAGTGATCAAGATCGAACGGCCACAGAGTGGCGACGATACCCGCGGCTGGGGCCCGCCGTGGATGAAGACCGACACCGGCGAGTCGTCCGGGCAGGCGTCTTATTACCAGTCCACCAACCGCGGCAAACTATCCGTGGCCATTGACCTGGCCACCAGCGAAGGCCAGGAACTGGTGCGGGCCCTGGCGGCCAGCTCCGACGTACTGATCGAAAACTACAAGGCCGGTTCCCTGGCGCGTTATGGCCTGGATTACGCGACCCTGGCCGAGATCAATCCACGGTTGGTGTACTGCTCCATCACCGGCTTCGGCCAGACCGGCCCGCGCGCCGAAGAACCCGGCTACGACTTCATCATCCAGGGCATCGGCGGCCTGATGAGCATCACCGGCGAGCGCGACGACCTGCCCGGCGGCGGCCCGCAAAAAGTCGGCGTGGCGTTCTCCGACCTGATGACCGGCCTGTATTCCACCGTCGCGATCCAGGCCGCGCTGCTCAGCCGCGAACGCACCGGCGTTGGCCAACACATCGACATGGCGCTGCTGGACGTACAAGTGGCAACCCTGGCCAACCAGAGCATGAACTACCTGGCCTCGGGCAAGGTGCCGCAGCGTTTCGGCAACGCTCACGCCAACATCGTGCCGTACCAGGTATTCCGCGCCGCCGACCGCGACTTCATTATTGCCTGCGGCAACGACAGCCAGTTTGTAGCGCTGTGCCACAGCATCGGTTTGCCGCACCTGCCGGAAGACCCGCGCTTTCGGCGCAATGCCGATCGGGTTGCGCATCGGGCGGAGATTGTCGAACTGTTGTCGGCGCACTTCCTGGGGCGCACGGCGGACGAGTGGGTGGCGAGTATTCACGCCTCGAAAGTACCGGTGGGGGCGATCAACAACATCGCGCAATCCCTGGAAGAGCCGCAGGTGATTGCCCGTGGGTTGATGGTGAAGATCCCGCATCCCAGGAATCCGCAGTTCGAGATGGTCGGCAGCCCGATCAAGATGTCGGGCACGCCGGTAGAGTATGTAAGGCCGGCGCCGATGTTGGGGCAGCATACCGATGAGGTACTGGGCGAGCGCCTCGGGTTGTCGGCAGAGCAGTTGGGGCAGCTCAAGGCAGGAGGGGTGATTGAGCAACTCGACTGAAGGATGGCGGCCCATAAGGCCGCCATCTTTGCGCACGACTTTTTAGCGCGCGACTTCTTTAAGGTAGGCAGTTCGGGCCGCAACGGCAGTCGGCGTGAAATCCGTAAACACACCGTCAACACCGGCGCGGAAAAAGGCCATGTATTCCGCCGCCGGGTTGCCCTTGTAGGCACCTGCCAGGTATTTGGCTTCGTTGCGGAAGGTGAAAATATGCACGAACAGGCCGGCCTTGTGCGCATCGCTGATCAGGCTGGTGGGCTTGAAGGTATCGACCTCGGGCAAGCCGGGGTTATGCGCTGAAGCGGCGGTCAGCGACATCGCTTGCGGCTTCCATGGCCCGATGCCGTCGGCGTAGGTCTTGACCTCGGCCAGCCCGGCCGGGGTCAGCATCGCACCAAAGGAGCGTGGGTCGCCGGCGACGGTCCAGCTGTAGGGGCGGCCGCTGACGAAGGTGTTGGGTTTGTCGGTGATGAAAATGGTCTCGCCTGTCTTGAAGTTCACCCCGTTCCCATCCACCAGTTGAACCGCCCTGGTTTGCAGGCCGATGGAGCGCAGGTATTTCAGGCTGTTCGGGTCGAAGCTCTGCACGAACACCGGCGCGTCTTTGCGATTGAGGTTGTTGTCTTCAAGGGTCTTGAGAAACGCCGCTTCGAACGGATGACTGCCCGGCGCGCCGCAGCCGTTGGCGATGGCCTGGGCATTGTTCCAGATCGGGTTCTTGCTTTCCGGGTAGGTGGTAATCACGCGGCCCGTGGCTGCGCTTTTGGCTTTCGCGATGTCGATCACTTCCTGGAAACTCAGGATCGGCAGCTTGCCGTTGAGTTCGGTCGGGCGCTCGTCGCGGGCATCATACGTCGTGCCGCCGATCCATTGCTTGAGTTCGGCCAGGGTGAAATCGCTGATTGACCAGTCGTTGGTATGGTCTTCGCCATCCACGATCAAGGACTTCAACACGGATTTTGGATCGTTGGGGTCAGTCAGATCACTCAGGTACTGGGCCGGGCCATTTTCTGCAGTGGCCGGATACCTGACGTTAACCAGTACACCCGGCACCGTGCGCTTGCGGCGTGCAACTTCGGGATTGGTCTTCGCGACGTCGCTGATGTTGGTGTTGTCGCTCAACCAGGGATTGTGCCGGGCCACCAATACACAGTCCTTGGTCATGTGCAGATCCAGCTCCAGCGAATCCGCACCAGCGTCGGCTGCATGCTCGTAGGAGGCCCGGGTTTCTTCCGGGTACAGTCCTGGCAGGCCGCGATGGCCGATAACCAGCGGCGGTGCACCGTCCAGGGTTTTGAACGAAGCAGGCGCGACAGGCGCGTTCCTGGTCACACTGTCACACGCGCTCACCGTCAGGCTGCATCCGATAACGATAAAACGGGCAAGCAGGGTTTTTACCGCTGGCGGGCCTGAGCGAGTGTGCATGTGTCGTCCTTCAAGAAGAGGGTAGGGGCGGGGTATCTGCGGATGTTGGCGTTGACGTATGACAGCGTCGTGACAGGAAGTGGCGTGGTGATTTTCCAGCGCGGCGCACCTGGGGTGAAGCAAAAATCTCACTGAATGCTTGACTTCTCCTTTTCAATCAGTAACATACGGCGCATTCCGCGATAGCTCAGTTGGTAGAGCAAATGACTGTTAATCATTGGGTCCCTGGTTCGAGTCCAGGTCGTGGAGCCAGATAGTAAAAAAGCCTGCAGCGATGCAGGCTTTTTTTTGCCTGGAATTTGTCCCGGACACTCGATTCAGGCGTGCCCTCGAAACAGACGATATTCGGCAGGCATGCACACCGCACAAGGACGAAATCCCGCGGCGACAGCCGTCGCTTCATCGAGAAAAAACACGCGATTTTTCACGTAGCCGCCACGCGCAATGGCTCGCAGCGCCGCACGACAGTCGAGCTTTCCATAGCGCTTGCCGCGACGGTGGCCGCCCAGCGTTCCCGGCTCGGGGCTTGGGAAGGGGCTTGCGTCTGCGCCCATCAGCATCCACACGTTTTTGTCAGCCATCGCCTGTCCTCCTGCCGTAGCAGCCTGCGGTACCTCCGCCATGTATCGCCGATCAGATCGGCTAGCGCACCCGGTTTCTTGCTTTTTTTATCACTCAAAAAGGCTCAAAGTCGGGCACGCTATCCATTTCTGCTTTTCGACAGGATTCGAACATGTCAAAACTTCCCGAAACGTCCAACGATCCCTACCAATGGCTTGAAGACGTCGACGGCACGCGTTCACTGGACTGGGTACGCGCCCAGAACCTCAGGACCGAAGACCGGCTCGCCCGCTCCGACAGCTTCAAGCAGATCAATGCCGATGTGCTGGAGATACTGGACTCGGACAGCAACATCCCCTACGTCGATAAGGTCGGCGCCTATTACTACAACTTCTGGATGGACGCCGCCCACCCGCGGGGCCTGTGGCGTCGCACCACGCTGGCGGAGTACCGCAAGCCTCAACCTGCCTGGGAAACGTTGCTGGACCTTGACGCACTGAACGCCGCCGAAGGCGAAAACTGGGTGTGGCACGGTGCTGATTTCTTGCGCCCGGACTACCAGCGCTGCCTGCTGGCGCTGTCCCGTGGCGGCGCCGATGCGAATGTCACCCGCGAGTTTGATCTGGCCAGCAAGACCTGGGTCGAAGACGGCTTCCAGTTGCCCGAGTCCAAGGGCGGCCTGGGCTGGATCGACCGTGACAACGTCTATGTCTATACCGATTTTGGTGAAGGGTCGATGACCCGTTCCGGTTACCCGCGCATCGTCAAGCAGTGGCAGCGCGGTACGCCGTTGAGTGCCGCCAGTCTTGTCTATGAAGGCGCGCTGGATGATATGTACATCGCGGCGATGCACGACGACACGCCCGGCTACGAGCGTGACTTCGTCAGCCGCACGCTGGCGTTCTACAACAACGAGCTGTACCTGCGGGGCAGCGACAACCAATTAAGCAAAATCGACGCGCCGAACTCAGCGGAAAAGTCGGTGTACAAAGACTGGCTGCTGCTGGAACTGCGGGAGGACTGGACGCTTGATGAAGTGTTTGTGGCCGGCTCGTTGCTGGCGATCCGGTTTGATCGCTTCATGGCAGGCCAGCGGGATTTCGAGGTGCTGTTCACCCCTACGGACAGCACCTCGCTGGCAGGGTTTTTCTGGACGTTGAATCACCTGGTGCTGAACGTACTGGATCACGTCAAGAACCGCCTCAGCGTCCTCACTCCCGGCGCGAACGGCTGGCAGCACAGCCCGTTCACCGGGGCGCCGAGCATGGGGACGGTGGGTGCCAGCGCAGTGGACAGCGACGACAGTGATGCCGTCTGGCTGGTGACCACTGACTACCTGACGCCGACCACCTTGTCGCTGGCCGAGATCGGTCATCCGCCCGAGGTACTGAAAACCCTGCCGGCCTTTTTCGATTCCAGCCAGCACGTGATCGAGCAGCACTTTGCGGTCTCCAGGGATGGCACTCGTGTGCCGTATTTCCTGGTGCTCGGGAAAGACCTGCCGCGCAACGGCACGGCGCCGACCTTGCTCTATGGTTACGGCGGCTTTGAATACTCCCTGACCCCGTATTACTCCGGTAAGGCAGGCCGCGCCTGGCTTTCGAAGGGCGGGGTGTACGTGGTTGCCAACATTCGCGGTGGCGGTGAATACGGCCCGCGCTGGCACCAGGCCGCACTCAAGCAGAACCGTCCGCGTGCCTACGAAGATTTTGCCGCAGTGGCCCGTGACCTGATCGACCGCGAGATTACTTCGCCCCGACACCTGGGCGCGGAGGGTGGCAGCAACGGTGGTCTGTTGGTCGGCAATATGCTTACTCAATACCCGGAACTGTTCGGTGCAATCGTCTCCCAGGTGCCCTTGCTCGACATGCAGCGCTATCACCTCCTGTTGGCCGGGGCGTCGTGGATGGGGGAATACGGCAACCCGGACGTACCTGAAGAGTGGGCGTACATCCAGACATTTTCTCCATACCACCTGTTCGATCCGGCGAAGGCCTACCCACCGGTGTTTTTCCTGACCTCGACCCGCGATGACCGGGTGCATCCAGCCCACGCCCGCAAGCTGGCGGCGAAGATGATCGAGGCCGGCAAGGACGTGACGTACTACGAAAATATCGAAGGTGGGCACGGCGGGGCGGCAGACAATGCACAGGCTGCGCATATGAGTGCGCTGGTCTACAGCTTTTTGTGGGAGAAGTTGAGTTCTAATCGGGACTGAGTGTTGCCAGCCTTAATTGCTGGTACGCCTGCACCAATTGGTCGAGCGTAAACCCAAGGTTCCTGCCGCTGGGATTGGGCAGAACCCACACCGCCGCACACCCCAGGGTGTGCGGTTGAAGCCCCCAGGCAATCTGCTTCTGCCCGCTCAACGCGCTATAGGCGGCCTTTCCCAGAAACGCCACATACCGTGGCGCATAACGTGCGATCTTGCGTTCAAAACCCGCCGCCGCCGCCCTGAATTCATCCGCCGACAACTGGTCCGCCCGGGCCGTAGGCCGCTCCACCACCGTGGTCAGCCCGCATTGGTATTGCAGGATCGTGCGGTCGCTCTCCGGCTGCACTTCATGGGGCGTAAACCCGGCCAGGTGCAGCGTGCGCCAGAACCGATTGCTCCTGCCCATGAAGTGATGCCCGGTGGTGGCGGCCTTCAGCCCCGGGTTTATGCCGCAGAAAATCACGGCCAGGTGCTCGGCCAGAATGTCTTCCAGTCCTTCACTCATCCGCAGATGACCTGCACGGCGTTGCGCGCCAGGGTGATCAATTCGGCGTGGGGCTTGCCCGCCCGTGCACGAATCGAAAGGCTGTGCACCAAAGACGCGGCGAGGACGGCGACGGCTGCCGGGTCTGCACCACCTTTCAACTCACCGGCCTCGATGGCCGTGCGCAAGCGGTTTTCGAGATGGGCGTCGAGTGCGTCGAGGCGCTGCAAAAGCACGGCGCGAATCTCCGCATCCTCCACCGCTTCAGTGGTTGCGGTGCCGATGATAAAGCAGCCCCGTGGCTCGCCATCCCCCGAAAAGTAGATCGACAACTGGCCTTCATATAAGCGCATCAACGCCTCTGCGAGGGTCAGGCTCGGGTCGTCCAGCGCCTCGTCGATGGCGGCTGACGCGAGGCCCCAATACTGCTCAAGTGCCTTGAGGTAGATCGCGTGTTTGTCGCCGAACGCCGCGTACAGGCTTGGCCTGTTCATCCCGGCGGCGGTGGCGATGCTGTCCAGTGAGGCGCCGGAATAGCCGGTGCTCCAGAACACCCCGAGGGCTTTTTGCATTGCCGTTTCGGGGTCGTAGGCCCGTGGGCGGCCACGGCTTTTTGCCTCTGTGATCTTTTTTTGTGCCATGGCGTACAAAAATCCTTGAGTAGAGGTGGGTGGATCGATATTCTTACATCATCGCACAAAATTAAGGCCTCAGAAATCCCGGGCTCAGCAAAGGTGATTCGATCATGAGCAATGCGTTGGAAAACACGACCCGCACCCCCTGGCGTTCACTGTTGATGGTGGGCTTTCCGGTACTCATTGCAGCGGCCGGGTATGTGTATTACCTCAAGGATGCGCCGTACGTATCCACCGATAACGCGTATGCCCGAGTGGCGAAGGCGTCGATCAATGCGCGGGTATCCGGGCAGGTCGTGGAGATCGCCGTGGAAGACAACCAGTCGGTACACAAGGGGCAGGTACTGCTGCGTATCAACCCCGAGCCGTTCCAGGTCGCGGTCGAGCGTGCGCAGGCGCAATTGAGCGTGGCGCGCCTGCGGATTGAAGGCCTCAAGGCCAGCTACCGGCAACAGCAGGCAGAGTTGCAGGCGGCCAAGGAATCGGCGGGTTTCGACCAGAAGGAATTCGCCCGCAAAAAGGCCCTGGTGGCCACCGAGTTCGTGTCCCAGGCCGTGTTCGAACGGGCCGATACCGACCTGAAAGTCGCCCGGCAACGCGTGGCGTCCGTCGAGCAGCAGATCGCCAATACGGTGGTGGCGCTGAACGGCAATCCCGACATCGAAATCGACCGACACCCGGCGATTCGCGAGGCCCAGGCGCAGCTCGACGAGGCGCAACTCTACCTCTCGTACGCGACGGTCTATGCCCCCGACGACGGCGTGGTGGCCAAGGTGGATGACGTGCAGGTCGGCGATTATCTGAACAGCGGCGCGCCGGCCTTCGCCTTGCTGTCGCCCCGTCGCACCTGGGTCGAGGCCAACTTTCGCGAAACCCAGATCACCCATATGCGAGCCGGTCAGCAGGCAACCATCAAGCTCGACACCTACCCGGATCATCCCTTCAAGGCGCACATCACCAGCCTGAGCCCGGGCGCCGGTGCCGACTTCGCGCTGCTGCCGCCGGAAAACGCCACCGGCAACTGGGTCAAGGTGGTGCAGCGGGTGCCGGTGCGCCTGGAACTGGACGATGCCAACGCGGACTTGCCGCTGTTCTCCGGCACCAGCGCCACGGTGACGGTTGATATCAGGACCGGCCCATGAACGGCGCACGTACTCTCCGGTTTGCGGCGTTGCTGGTGACCTGGTTGCAGGCGGTCAACGTGTCGCTGCCGAACTCGGCCCTGCGGTTTGTGCAGGGCAGTTTGTCGATGACGGATGACGAGGCGGGGTGGATCTTCACGTCGTACCTGGCGGCCAGCGCGATTACGTTGCCGGTGGCTCAGTGGCTTGCTGCGCGCTTCGGCGTGAAGGCGGTTTACCAGGCGGCGATGCTGATCTTCGCCCTCGGCCTGCTGCTCGCGACACAGGCCACCACCTCACTGCAATTCGTCGGCGCGCGGATCATCCAGGGGGCTGCCAGCGGCGTATTGGCGCCGCTGTCGATGGCCATCGCCCTGGAGACATTGGCCCCGTTGCAACGGCCAAAATTCGGCCCGTTATGGACGGCGATCGGGTTGCTGGGGATTGTCAGCGGCCCGGCGATTGGTGGCTGGATCAGCGAGCATTTCGGCTGGCGCTGGATGTTCTACGCCAGCTTGCCGCTGTTGGCGTACACCTTCTTGATCGTGGCGATGTTGCAGCAGGAGAAGAAAGCCAACAGCGCTGCTGCGTTTGATTTCGCAGGCTTCGCCAGCTTCACCCTCGGCGTGATCGGCCTGCAAATGGTCCTCGACCGTGGCCAGCGCCTGGAGTGGTTCGACTCGCCCGAGATCTGGCTGGAAGCCGCCACCAGTGCCCTGGGGTTCTACCTGTTCGCAATGCACCGGTTCACCTCGAGCACACACTTCATCAGCAAGGGGTTATTGCGCGACCGCAACTTCGTGCTGTCGACCATCCTGTTCTTCGCCGTCGGTTTCGTGCTGCTGCCGACCATGGCGATGACCTCGCCGATGCTGGATGAACTGCTGGGCTTCCCGCCCGACACCACAGGCTTCCTCACCATCCCCCGTGGCGTGGGGCTGCTGGGTGCGTTCTGGCTGATGAACAAGGTGCCTGCGCATCTCGACGGCCGCCCATTTGTGGTCGCCGGGATCGCCGTGGTGATCTACGCCAACCACTCGATGCTCGGCTATTCACCCTTGATGGACGGCTGGCCGGTGGCAGTGGCTGGCGCAATCCAGGGCGCGGGCCTGGGCCTGCTGATGCCGGCGCTTTCCCGGGTGGCGTTCAGCACCCTCGACCCGACGTTGCGCCCCGAAGGCAGCGGGCTGTTCAACCTGTCCCGCGTCTACGGCAGCACTCTGGGTGTGGCGGTGGTGCAGTGGTTCTTCTTCAACAACACCCAGGCGATGCACGTGGCGCTGGCCGGCCACCTGACTGTGCATTCGGTCCCCGCGTCGACGCCCCTGGCGGGATTCGCCGCGCTGAACGAAGCCATCACCGGCCAGGCCGCCTTCATCGCGGTGGTCGGCCAATTCAAGATTCTGCTGTGGGCAATGCTGGTGGTGAGCCCGCTGGTGCTGCTGCTGCGTAAACCTGTCACGACCCACTAGTTTTCCGGAGTGTGCGTAATGAAATCCCATGGGCTTGTTATCACGGCCGTCATGACCCTGTCCGCGTGTTCGGTTGGCCCGGACTATAAGGCGCCGTCCGTTACCGCTTCGCAGCACTATGACGTGCAGGCTGAGCAGCACGTTTCCTTCAGTCAGAAGGTCAGCGTCGACTGGTGGTCGACCTTTCATTCCGAAACGCTCGACAGCGTGATGCGCCGGGCCATTGCCGGCAACCTTGAGCTGACGGCAGCGGACGCGACGTTGCGTCAGGCCGCCGCTTCGGTGGCTGCGGCCGAGGGTGCACTTTTCCCGCAGGTGGATTTCGCCGCGCAAGCGGGCCGCCAGCGCGTGCACAACGCCGCTCGGCCAGCGGTGACGAACTTCTATGGCGTCGGGCCGCAGGTCAGTTTCGACCTCGACGTATTCGGCGGCAATCAGCGCCGGGTCGAGCAACAGCAGGCATTGGCCGATTTCCAGCAGCATCGCTTCGAGGCGGCGTACCTGACGCTGACGGGCGACGTCGCCAGCCAGGCGTTGCTGATGGCCTCGGCCAGCGCGCAGATGGAAGCGGTGCAGACCTTGCTCGCCACCGACGCGAAAAACCTCGAACTGGTGCGCGCGGCGCAACACAGCGGCACGACGACGCAGCTCGATGTCTCCCTGGCCGAAACGCGACTGGCGCAGGACCGCACCCTGTTGCCGCCACTCGCCCAGCAGCGCGATGCGGCGCGGCATGCGCTGTCGATCCTGGCGGGCAAGGGCCCGGCGGATTGGCGCGCACCGGATTTCGAACTGGCTGGATTTGCCTCGGCCACCACGCTGCCGGTCAGCTTGCCGTCCGAACTGGCCCACGACCGCCCGGACGTGCTGCAAGCCGAAGCCGAATTGCATGCGGCCAGCGCGGCGGTCGGCGTGGCCACCGCCAATCTCTATCCCCGTGTGGAGCTGTCCGCGTCACTGGCCCAGGCCGCGTCGGGCAATGGTGGTGCGGCGCTGTGGGGTTTTGCCGCCGGGTTGGCGGGGCCGATCTTCGATGGCGGAACTCTCAAGGCAGAGCGCCAGGCCGCCGTGGAGGGCTACAACGCCGCGCTCGCCAACTATCAGCAGACCGTCATCAAGTCCTTCGGCCAGGTCGCAGACACCTTGCAGGCGATCAACCACGACGCCGAGGAGTACCAGGCACAGACCGCCGCGCTACAGGCCGCCGCCAACAGTTTGCGCCTGAACCAGCAGGCCTATGGGGCAGGAGAAAACGGGCTGTTGCAAGTGCTGGAGGCACAACGCGCCTATGAGCAGGCCCTGCTCGGGCAGATCCGGGCGAGCACCGCCCAACATCTCGACACCGTGCGGTTGTTCGTGGCGCTCGGTGGTCGCTCGGTCAACGATTTCAAACGCTAGTGGAGCAAACACATGAGCTATTACGATGCACTTCGCGATACCCGTTTTCCTTTGCAGCATGGTTCGGGCGCGATGCCGGCGGTGGGGTTCGGGACGCTGTTCAGGGATTTGACGGCCACCACCCAGGCGGTCACGCAAGCGTTGGAGGCGGGCTTTCGCCATTTCGATTGTGCGGAGCGTTATGGCAACGAAGCGCAGGTCGGCGCGGCGATTCACGATGCGGTGGCGGCCGGTAAAGTCCGGCGCGAGGACCTGTTCATCACCACCAAGCTGTGGAACAACAACCATCGGCCCGAGCGTGTGGTGCCGGCGTTCGAAGCCAGTTGCCGCCGGCTTCAGGTGGAGGTGATCGACTGCTACATGATCCATACGCCGTTTGCGTTTTTGCCGGGTGACGAGCTGCACCCACGGGATGCGTTTGGGCATGTGTTGTATGACTCGGGGGTGACGTTGATCGAGACGTGGCGGGTGCTTGAGCGTCTGGTGGATGAGGGGCGTTGCAAGTCCATCGGGGTGTCGGATATCAGCCTGGAAACGCTGCGGGAGTTGGTGGCGGTGGCGCGGATAAAACCTGCGGTGGTGCAGGTTGAGTCACACCCTTATCTGCCGGAGTGGGAGCTGTTGGAGTTTTGCAGGCAGCATGGGATTGTGGTGTTGGCGTTTGCGCCGTTGGGGCATGGGATGAGGCCGCGGGTGCTGGATGAACCGGTGATTACCGGGATTGCACGGCGGGTGCAGAAGACGCCGGCTCAGGTTGCGTTGGCGTGGTCGGTGCAGCGTGGGGTGGCGTTTTTGACCTCGTCGGTGACGCCGGCGCGGATACGGGAGGATGCGGATATTTCTACGTTGCCGCAGGTGGCGATGCGTGAGATTGAGCAGGACATTACGACCCGGGTTCGTTTTAATCCGGTGATGGATACTGGGGTGTTGGGGTTTATTTCGCGGGAGAAGTGTTGAGTTTGGCCGGAGGAGGGGGGGGTACATATCCGTTATTTAGGTTATGGCTACTTATGGTTTCGCTCTTACAGCGAGTCACTTTGCAAAAGCGGCAGGGGGCAGTTAGATCAAGATCAAAAGTAAGAGCACGGCTGCTTGAGAGCCGACCTGAGTGTTAAAAGCAAAGGCAAAAGCTGCTTTTCTGTAGGAGCTGGCTTGCCGGCGATGCAGACAACTCGGTGAATCAGACACACCGAGGYGATGCYATCGCCGGCAAGCCAGCTCCTACAGTGSACCGTGCCCGCTTTAGCTTTTGATTTGGCTTTTAAACACTCAAGCCGGCCGGTAGGCCGCTGTGCTSTTGATCTGCTTTTGATCTTGATCTTRGGCGCCCCGTTAAACCACGCTGGCCGGAGTGAGGGCACACCGAGCCTAGGCGAGGTGCCGAGTGGTGGGGCAAGAGCGTTTTGCTTACTTTTGCGCTGTTCAAAAGTGAGCCGCTGTAAGAGCGGAACCGATATAAGCCATCACCCAAATAACGGATATGCCCCCTAACCCAACAACGCCCGAGCAAACTCATCAGACGCAATAAAGTCCATGGCCTTGCGCAACTCGCAAGCCGCCTCAGCCCCAAACACCTCATCAAACCGCACCGCCATCTGCCTGGACACCACCCGCGCCTCTTCGTATTTACGCTGCCCCGCGTCGGTCAACAGCACCCGCCGGCTGCGACGGTCCAACTCATCCACCCGCAACACCACAAGCCCATCCCGCACCAGCGGCTTAAGCGTATGCCCCAGGGCCGACAAATCCATCACCAACGACTGCGCCAGGTCGCGCATCTTCGGAGCGTCCCCATTGGCGATGTGGTTCATCAGCGAATACTGGGTGGCCTTCAAACCAAACGGCGCAAACGCCTCGTCATAGATCTGCGCCATACGACGGGACGCGCGCCGCACGGCTCCGTTGGAACAGGTGCTCGGGCTATTCAGGACAGGCGGTGCGCATTTCACAGGCTGATCACTCGCTACAGATCAAGGGTTAACCGAACGTTAATCCGGCAAGATGAATATTGACACATGCTGCAACAAATTAGTTGCGTATGCCACTAAACGCTATATCGTGGCATATGCCTCTATTTTGACCGGATGTCAGTGCAGTTGGCCCGGAACACAGACGGGCGGGGCAGGAGGGAAGCGCTGTTCGGTACCTCCTTCAGTCATCAACTTCCTGTCTGGATCACATCTATGCTCAACCTCGTGCGCATCGCATTGCGGCGCCCCTATACCTTCCTGGTATTGGCTATTTTCATTCTGATTGTGGGCCCGCTCGCGGCCTGGCGTACACCGACCGACATCTTCCCCGAAATTCGCATCCCCGTGATTGCCGTGATCTGGCAGTACACCGGCTTGCCGCCCGACCAGATGGCCGGCCGCATCACCTCGCCGTTCGAGCGGGTGCTGACCACCACGGTCAACGACATCCGCCATATCGAGGCGCAATCGCTGAACGGCTACGGAATCGTCAAGGTGTTCTTCCAGCCGGGAGTCAACATCAGTACGGCCAACGCGCAGATGACTTCGGTGTCCCAGGCCATCCTGCGTCAACTGCCGCCGGGCACCACGCCGCCGCTGATCCTCAACTACAGCGCCTCGACAGTGCCGATCGTGCAGTTGGCCTTGTCCGGCAAAGGCCTCAGCGAACAGAAACTCGGTGACCTGGGCCTCAACACCGTGCGCCTGATGCTGACCACGGTGCCCGGTGCCGCACTGCCATACCCGTTCGGCGGCAAGACCCGCCAGGTGCAGATCGACCTCGACTCCGCACGCATGCAGGCCCGTGGTCTCTCGGCGCAGGACGTGGCCACTGCCCTGGCCACGCAGAACCTGATCACCCCGGTGGGCACGCAAAAGATCGGCAGCTACGAGTTCAACCTGCAACTGAACAACTCGCCGACGGACTTCCACGACCTGGAAAACCTGCCGATCAAGACCGCCGACGGCACCACCGTGTTGATTCGTGACGTGGCCACGGTGCGTGACGGCAACCCGCCGCAGACCAACATCGTGCATGTCAACGGCAACCGCTCCGTGCTGCTGCCGGTGCTCAAGACCGGTTCGGCCTCGACCCTCGGGGTGATCGCCGGGATCAAGGACAAACTGGCCGACAACAAAGGCGCCTTGCCGCCCAACCTGAATATCGACCTGATCGGCGACCAGTCGCTGTTCGTGCGCTCGGCCATCAGCGGCGTCGCCCGGGAAGGGATCATTGCCGCCGCGTTGACCAGCCTGATGATCCTGTTGTTCCTCGGTAGTTGGCGCTCCACGGTGATCATCGCCACGTCGATCCCGCTGGCCATCCTGTCGTCGATTGCCACGCTGTCGGCGCTCGGCGAAACCCTCAACATCATGACCCTCGGCGGCCTGGCATTGGCCGTGGGGATCCTGGTGGATGACGCTACGGTGACCATCGAAAACATCAACTGGCACCTGGAACAGGGCAAGCCGGTGGAGACGGCGATCCTCGACGGCGCGGCGCAGATCGTCACGCCGGCGTTCGTGTCGCTGCTGTGTATCTGCATCGTGTTTGTGCCGATGTTTTTCCTGGAAGGCGTGGCGCGCTTCCTGTTTGTGCCGATGGCCGAAGCGGTGATCTTCGCGATGATCGCCTCGTTCATCCTCTCGCGAACCCTGGTGCCGACCCTCGCCAATTACCTGCTCAAGCCTCACGAACATCATGCGGACGGTACGCCGGTGGTGGTGCCGTCGAGCAACCCGCTGGTGAAATTCCAGCGCGGGTTCGAGCGCCAGTTCGAGGCGTTTCGCGGGGTTTACCACGGGGCATTGGAGAGTGCCTTGCACCACCGTCGTATCGCGGTGATCGCGATGCTGGCGTTCGTCGCCGTGTCGTTTGCGCTGGTGCCATTCCTGGGTCGCAACTTCTTCCCCGACGTCGACTCCGGGCAGATCCTGTTGCATGTGCGTGCACCGATCGGCACGCGGGTCGAGAGCAATGCGCGGCTGGTCTCGCAGATCGAGAACACCATTCATAACGTGATCGAGCCCCGGGAGCTGGCGGCCATCGTC
Organism: Pseudomonas sp. Colony2; assembly: GCF_019382755.1. Classification (NCBI taxonomy): domain Bacteria; kingdom Pseudomonadati; phylum Pseudomonadota; class Gammaproteobacteria; order Pseudomonadales; family Pseudomonadaceae; genus Pseudomonas; species Pseudomonas sp. Colony2. Next base: position 2,152,615 of record NZ_CP080030.1, read on the forward strand.
GACAATATCGGCCTGGCCATCAGCGGGATCAACGTGGCCTACAACAACACCGGCACCGTGGGTTCACAGGACAGCGACATCCAGATCAGCCTGAAAGAGGGCCATCGTCCCACCGCCGAATACATGCGCGAACTGCGGGAGCGGCTGCCCCGTGAATTCCCGAATGCGGTGTTCTCGTTCCCGGCTTCGGACATCGTCGGGCAGATTCTCAACTTCGGTTCTTCGGCGCCGGTGGATGTGCAAGTCAGCGGCAATAACCTGCCCGCCAACTTCACCTACGCCAGCACGTTGCTGCGGGAAATCCGGCGGGTGCCGGGTGTGGTGGATGCGCGTATCCAGCAGTCGCGGCAACTGCCCACGTTCAAGATCGATGTGGACCGTACCCAGGCCCAACTGGTGGGCCTGAACGAGCGCGATGTGACCAACAGCCTGGTGGTCAACCTGGCGGGTTCCAGCCAGGTGGCGCCGACGTTCTGGCTCAACCCGGCCAACGGCGTGTCTTATCCGATTGTGATGCAAACCCCGCAGTACGGCCTCGACACCCTGGCCGCCCTGCATAACCTGCCGTTGAGCGGCAGCCCCGGTTCGGCGCAAGACCAGACCCTCGGCGGCCTGGCGTCCATCGAACGCAGCCACGCGAACTCGGTGGTGACCCAGTCGGACATCCAGCCGGTGGTCGAGGTGTTGACCGCAATTCAGGGCCGCGACCTCGGTGCCGTTGCCGCCGACATCCAGAAGATCATCGCCGCCCACGCCAGCGAAGTGCCCACCGGCTCCAAGGTGCTGTTGCAGGGTCAGGTGCAAACCATGAACGCGGCCTTCAGTGGCTTGCTGTTTGGCCTGCTTGGCGCGGTGGTGCTGATCTACCTGCTGATCGTGGTCAACTTCCAGTCGTGGGCTGACCCGTTCGTGATCATCACCGCCTTGCCGGCGGCGCTCGCGGGCATCGTGTGGATGCTGTTCATCACCCACACGCCGCTGTCGGTACCGGCGTTGACCGGGGCGATCATGTGCATGGGCGTGGCCACCGCCAACGCCATCCTCGTGGTGAGCTTCTGCCGCGAACGCCTGGCCGTGCACGGGGATGCGGTGCAGGCGGCGCTTGAAGCCGGCTTTACCCGTCTGCGCCCGGTATTGATGACCGCGATTTCGATGATCATCGGCATGGCGCCGATGGCGCTGAGCCTGGGGGAGGGCGGCGAACAGAACGCCCCGCTGGGCCGCGCGGTCATCGGCGGGCTGGCCTTCGCCACTATTGCCACGTTGTTCCTGGTTCCGCTGATTTTCAGTCTTGTGCACGGGCGGCGTCAGCACGCCACGCTTGCGACCACCGCCACTCAAGGGGTTTGACATGTCTGCTTCCGTTTCCAATCCGGGTTCGCCCCGCCGTAAATCCCGTGGTCTGCTCTGGCTGTTGCTCGGGCTGGTGGTCCTGGTTGCCGTGGTGGTATTCGGCATCGGCGTGCGCGCCAGCGAATCCCATGACCTGAAAACCTGGACCGATGCCCAGGCGTTGCCCAGCGTGATCCTGATCACCCCGAGCGTGCAGCCCCAGGGTCCGATCCTGAACCTGCCGGGGCGTCTTGAGGCGTATTCGCGGGCGTCGATCTTTGCCCGGGTCAATGGCTACCTCAAGACCTGGAACGTCGACATCGGCGACCACGTGAAGGCCGGGCAACTGCTGGCCGAAATCGACACGCCGGAGCTCGATCAGCAACTGCTGCAAGCCAAGGCCGTGCTGGCTTCGGCCCAGGCCGACGAGTCGCTGGCACAGACCACCGCCAAGCGCTGGCAGGCGATGCTTTCGTCGGACTCGGTGTCGCGCCAGGACGTGGATGAGCGCACCGGCGACCTGACTGCCAAGCAGGCCAAAGTGGTCGCGGCCAGGGCCAACGTCGACCAGTTGGTTGCCACCAAGGGCTTCCAGCGCTTGACTGCGCCGTTCGCCGGCGTGGTCACTGCACGCTCCACCGATGTGGGGGCGTTGATCAGTGCCGGTGGTGCCACTGGCAAAGAGCTGTTCGCGGTCTCTGACGTCAGCCGCCTGCGGGTGTATGTGCAGGTGCCGCAGTCGTCGGCGCCGCAGATCCAGGTGGGCACCGTGGCGCGTCTGAGCGTGCCGGAGTATCGCGGTGAAACCTTCAACGCCAAGGTGATCGCCACCGCCGATGCGGTGAACGCCGCGTCCGGCAGCACCCTGGTGCAACTGTTGGTGGAGAACCCCGGCAGCCGCCTGCTGCCGGGCGGCTACACCAGCGTGCAGTTCACCTTGCCGGTGCAGACCGACGTGCTGCGCCTGCCTGCCAGCGCCCTGGTGTTCGATGACAAGGGCATGCGCGTGGCCACCCTCGACGCGAATAATCATGTGCACTTCAAGACCGTGACCATCGCCCGGGACTTCGGTGACAGCGTGGAAATCGGCAGCGGCCTGGTCGCCACCGACCGCGTGATCGACACCCCGCCCGACGGCCTGGCCGACGACGATTCGGTGCAACTGGCCGCCAATCCCGTGGAGGCCAAGCCCCATGGCTAAGCGCACTTGCCTGGTATTGGTCGCGACCCTGGGCCTGGGCGCCTGCCATCTTGCGCCACCGCTGGACGTGCCGGAGGTACCCATCGCCGCGCAGTTCCATACCCAGGGACCGTGGACCGTCGGCACGCCGAACGACCAAGCAAGTCGCGACGGTTGGTGGCACATCTACAAGGACCCGCAACTGGACGCGATGGAGCAGCAGTTGCTACAAAGCAACCCGGACTTGAGCGCGGCACTGGCTCACTATTCCCAGGCCCAGGCGTTTTTGGCCCAGGCGCAATCCGGGCTGTTTCCAAAGCTGATCGGTTCCAGCAATGCCCAGCGCATTCGCCAGTCGGACACCCGCCCACTGCGCTCTGCCAGCCCGCCGAATGTTTACGATTCCGGGACAGTGGGGGTCGAACTGGACTATGAAGTCGACCTCTGGGGCCGTGTGCGCGACACCGTTGCCGCCGGCACCAGCGACGCCCAGGCCGCCAAGGCCGACCTGGCTTCGGTGCGTCTGAGCTTGCAGGCGCAATTGGCCGACAGCTACATCCGCCTGCGTGGCATCGACCGGCAAGACCAGTTGCTGCAGGAAACCAGCGATGCCTATGCCAAGGCTTTGAGCCTGACCGAAGGCTTGCACGGCGGCGGTATCGTCTCCGGGCTGGACGTGGCGCGGGCGCGTACCCAACTGTCGACGGTCAAGTCGCAGCTGAGCCAGAATTTGGTGCAGCGTGCAGTGCTCGAACACTCGATAGCGGCGATGCTGGGTGAGTCCGCATCGACCTACGCGATTGCCCCAAGCGTCGCGGATATCGCCTTGCCCGGCGTGCCCACCGGTGTACCGTCTACGCTGTTGCAGCGTCGGCCGGACATCGCCGCTGCCGAGCGCCGGATTGCCTCGGCCAATGCACGCATAGGGGTGGCGGAAGCCGCCTGGTTCCCGGCCCTTACCCTGAGTGCCCAGGGTGGTTTCCAGAGTGATGAGTTCGCGCACTTGTTGAGCGCGCCCAACATTTTCTGGGCGATTGGCCCGTCGCTGGTGGGGACGATTTTTGACGGCGGCGCGCGCCAGGCCGGAGTGGACAGTGCCAAGGCGGCAACAGATGAGGCCGCAGCCAAGTATCGTGGTGTAGTGTTGACCGCGTTCGAGCAGGTGGAGAACAACCTCTCCATCATCTCCGGGCTCGACACCGCCCTGGTTGACCAGCGCGATGCGGCGGCAGCCGCGCAGTACGCCGAGGACTTGTCCCTGGCACGCTATCGCCAGGGTGGCGCGGCGTACCTGGACGTGGTGACGGCGCAGGTAGCGTCGTTGCAGGCACAGCGCACGGTGCTGGATCTGCAGACTCAACAGTTAAGCGCCAACGTAGGGCTGATCAAGGCATTGGGTGGCGGCTGGAATATGGCCCAACTGGCCCAAAAGAACCTGTAGGAGCGAGCGTGCTCGCGAAGGTCGTCGACCACAACGCGGGCATCCTGAAAGAACACGGCGCCCTCGAGTTTTTCGCGAGCAAGCTCGCGCCTGCCGTTAGTTGTTGTGAACATTGAATCCAAGGAGTAGTGGCATGACTGATTACGTACCGCCAAAAGTCTGGACCTGGAAGACCCAAAACGGCGGCACCTTCGCCAGCATCAACCGGCCCATTGCCGGCGCGACCCACGACAAGGAATTGCCGGTAGGCCGTCATCCGTTGCAGCTGTATTCGTTGGCAACGCCCAATGGCCAGAAGGTCACGATCCTGCTGGAAGAGCTGCTGGCCCTGGGTCACCAGGGGGCGGAATACGATGCGTGGTTGATCAGGATCGGTGACGGCGACCAGTTCGGCAGCGGCTTCGTCGGCGTGAACCCGAACTCGAAGATTCCCGCGCTGCTGGACCGCAGCGGGCCCAAGCCGATTCGGGTGTTCGAGTCGGGTGCGATCCTGCAGTACCTGGCCGAGAAGTTCGGCGCGTTCCTGCCCACCGAACCGGCGGCCCGTGCCGAATGCCTGTCGTGGTTGTTCTGGCAGATGGGCAGCGCGCCGTACCTGGGCGGTGGTTTCGGGCATTTCTATGCCTACGCGCCGACCAAGATCGAATACGCCATCGACCGCTTCGCCATGGAAACCAAGCGCCAACTGGACGTACTGGACAAGCAATTGGCCGAGCACGAATACATCGCCGGGGATGAGTACACCATCGCCGACATGGCGATCTGGCCGTGGTACGGCGGCCTGGTGAAAGGCCGCTTGTATGAGGCGGGGGAGTTTCTCTCGGTGCAGGATTACAAGCACGTCGTGCGCTGGGCCAATGCCATCGAAGCGCGGCCGGCGGTGCAGCGTGGGCGCCGGGTCAACCGTGTGTCGGGCGAGCTGTCAGAGCAACTGCGCGAGCGGCATGAGGCGTCGGACCTCGACTGACCCACCACACCCACCCTTGTGGCGAGGGAGCTTGCTCCCGCTGGGCTGCGCAGCAGCCCCAAAACCTGCGCCCACGTTGTACCTGAAAGAATGCGGGMTGCTTATTGGGGCCGCTTCGCGGCCCAGCGGGAGCAAGCTCCCTCGCCACAGGTTTCTGCGGTGCTCTCACGCCTTTCCCATTTGGCAATCACCAGCGGTGCCAGGGCGTTGCCCAGCACGTTCAACGCGGTGGTCGGCATTTCCATCAGGCGATACACCCCGGCGATGAAGGCGATGCCCTCCAACGGCAAGCCCGCACTCGCCAGGGTCGCCGACAGAATCACGAACATGAACCCCGGCACCCCGGCCGCGCCCTTGGATGTCAGTACCATGGTCACCACCAGCAGGGCCTGGTCGCCAAGGCTCAGGTCGATGCCATACAGCTGCGCCACAAACAGCGTGCCGATCCCCAGGAACAGCGACGCACCGTCCAGGTTGAACGAATACCCCACCGGCACCACAAAGCTCACCAGTGAAGGCGGCACGCCGTAGGTTTCGAGTTTCTTCATCAGTTGCGGCATCACCGCCGCCGAACTGGCGGTGGAGAACGCCAGAATCAGTTCGTCCTTGATATGTCGCATCAACGCAAACAGGTTGATCCCGCACAGCCGCGCGACCAGGTTGAGCACCACCAGCACGAAGAACGCAATCGACACGTAGCTGACCAGGATCAGCTTGGCCAACGGCAACAGCGAGCTGAACCCGAAGTTGGCCACGGTCACCGCGATCATCCCGAACACGCCGATGGGCGAATAGGCCATGATCATCGACGTGACCTTGAACATCGCCTCCGACACCCCGCGCAGCAGGGCAATCACCGGGTCTTTGCGCTCGGCGGGCAAGCGCGAAACCCCGAGGCCAAACATCACCGCGAAGAACAGCACCGACAGCAGGCTGCCCTGGGCCATGGCGTTGATGACGTTGTCCGGAATGATCCCGACAATGATCTGCCCCAGGCTGTGGCCGCCGCCGGCGCTGCTCGTGGGCAGGGTCACGGCATTCGCTTGCAGGCTGGCCAGTTCGGTGCCGGCGCCCGGCTTGAGCAGGTTGCCCATCACCAGCCCGACGATGATCGCCAGGGTGGTGATGCAGAAGAAATAGCCCAGGGACTTGGCCCCGATGCGTCCCAGGGATTTACCGTCACCGTGCCCGGCAATGCCCACCACCATGCAGGCAAACACGATGGGCACGACGATCATCTTCATCAGCTTGATAAAGATATCGCCCGCCGGCTGCAGCAGGTTGTCCACCAGCCACGGCCGGGATTCGGGAAAACGGTGCAGCAGGGCGCCGATGGCGATGCCGGCGAGCAGGCCGATCAGGATTTGCCAGACCAGCGCGATGCGGGGCTTGTGCATGGGAATGCCTCATTTATATCAATGATTATGAGTGTTGTTCTAGGCAGTCAATGAGCGGCCATCCCTGGCCGCCGGGTGGGGCGGGAATCCGTCAGCGCAATCGATGGCACGCTTCATTCAGGCGACGGCAACCTTCTTCAATCACGTCAAGCGAGCTGGCGAAAGACAGGCGGATATACGGCGACATGCCGTACGCCGCGCCGCTTACGGTGGCCAGGCCGTGTTCCCGCAGCAGGTGCTCGGCCAGTTGGGTGTCACTGTCGATCCGCTCGCCGTGGGCGGTGGTCTTGCCCATCAGCCCGGCGACGTTGGCGAACACGTAGAACGCGCCATCCGGTGGCGTGAAGCTCACGCCGGGAATGTCTTCGAGCAGGCCCAGCATGCGTTCGCGGCGTTGCTGGTACACCTCGCGCATCCCGGCGATGGGCGCCTGGTCGCCAGCGAAGGCGGCAACTGCGGCAGCCTGGCTGAGGGAACTGGGGCAGGTGGTGGTTTGCGAAAGCAGCTTGGCAATGGCCGCGATCAACCAGGCCGGACCGGCACCGAAACCCAGGCGCCAGCCGGTCATGGCGTAGCCCTTGGAGGCGCCGTTGACGATCAGCGTGCGCGGCTTCAGGTCCGGTGCGAGTCGGGTCAGGGAAACGTGGCGGGCATCGTCGTAGACGAAGTGCTCGTAGATCTCGTCCGCCATGATCAGCACATGGGGATGGCGCCGCAGCACCGCGGCCAGGGCCAGCAGTTCGGCCTCGTTGTACACCGCGCCGCTGGGGTTGTTCGGGCTGTTGAGGATCACCCATTTACTGCGCGGGGTGATCGCTTGTTCCAGGGCCTGGGGCGACAGTTTGAACCCCAGTGACTCGTCGCCGGGAATGATCACCGGCGTCGCGTCATTCAGCCGTGCGATGTCCGGGTACGACACCCAATACGGCGTGTGCACGATGACTTCGTCGCCGCGATTCAGGGTCGCCGCCAGGGCGTGATAAATGATGTGCTTGCCACCGCACCCGGCAATCACTTCGTCCAGCCCATAGTCCAGCTGGTTATCGCGCTTGAGCTTGAGGCAGATCGCCTGGCGCAGGGCGAGGGTGCCGCTGGTGGCGGTGTAGTGGGTGTCGCCACCGTGCATCGCGGCGCTGGCTGCTTCGAGGATATGCGCGGGTGTATCGAAGTCCGGCTCGCCCACGGTGAAGTTGACGATGTCCCGGCCCTGGGCGCGCAGTTCGCTGACCAGTGCATTGGCGGCGATGCTCGGGGAGGGCGCGATGCCCAGCACCCGGTCGGACAGAAAGGCAGTGCTCATGATGACTCCCCTCAGCCTGCCAGGCCGGCCTGTTGCAACACCTTGTCGATCCAGCTCTGGCGCACCGCACCGCTGGCGATTTCGGCTTTGACTTGCTCTTCATGGGCCGCGTGTTGCGCGGCCTTGCGCAGCACTTCGGCGGCGTCGGCCTGGGAGAAGGCGACCAGGCCGTCTTCGTCACCCACCAGCACATCCCCCGGGTTGATCAGCATGCCGCCGATGGACACCGGCACATTCACCTCGCCCGGGCCGGTCTTGTAGGGGCCGCAATGCACCACGCTGCGGGCGTAGCAAGGGGTGTCCTCGAAGCTCGCGACATCGCGAATCGCCCCGTCAATCACAAACCCCACGCAGCCGCGTTGCTGGGCGTAGAGCTTGACCAGTTCGCCGATCACCGCGTTGTTGGTGTCGCCCTGGGCGTCCACCACCAGCACGTGGCCCGGCTCCAGCATGCTCAAGGCCTTGTAGATCAGCAGGTTGTCGCCGGGGCGGGTTTTCACCGTGAGCGCGGTGCCCACCAGCTTGCCGGTGCGGTTGTAGCGGTTCAGCCCACGGGCGCCGATGTGCCGGCCGAGGTTGTCGCTGATGTGCGGGGTGACCACGTGAGTGAAGGCTTCAAGCACTTCGGCGCAAGCCAGAGGTGGGTTGGGGAGGATGCGGGAACCGGGCAAGGACATGGCTGTAACTCCGATTGATCTTATGGGTCTGTGGCTAGATCTTAGGAGTGATGAACATACAGTTTTAGCGATATTTTATTATCTGATAGGATCGATTTTTCTCATGGGAGGTGGCCGATGATCACGTTCAAGCAAATCGACGCGTTGTACTGGATTGCCGAGCTGGGCAGTTTCGAGGCCGCGGCGAACAAGCTGAACATGTCGCAGTCGGCGATTTCCAAGCGCATCCAGGAGTTGGAAGAAACCTTCGATGTGGAGATTTTCGACCGCAGCAAACGCAATGCGCGGTTGACGGAAAAGGGCGCCGAGTTGCTCGACTACGCCAAGGACCTGCTGGAGCGTCGTGACTACATGCTGGAGCGGGTCAGCACCCGTGAAGTGCTGGTGCGCAGGTTTCGCCTGGGGGTGACGGAATTGACGGCTTTCACCTGGTTGCCGGCGCTGGTGGAGGCGTTGCGCGAGGCCTATCCCAAGGTGCAGATCGAGCCGTCGGTGGAGTTGAGCAGTGAGCTGTTTCGCAAGCTGGAGAGTGATGAGCTGGACCTGGTGATCGTGCCTGATGCCTACAGTGATTCGCGCTTCCTGAGTACGCCGCTGGGCAGTGTGGAAAACGCCTGGATGTGCGCACCGGGGTTGGTCAGCGAGGCTGATCCGGTGGGGCTTGAGGCATTGGCCGGGTATACGGTGTTGACCCAGGGTTCGCACTCGGGGACGGGGCTGATTTATGAGCGCTGGTTGGCAGCGCATGCTGTGCAGATGCCGCGCAAGTTGACCAGTCATAACCTGTTGGTGCAGGTCGGGCTGGCGCTGTCGGGGGTGGGGGTGAGTTATTTGCCCAAGGGGTGTTTGTCGCATTTGATCGAGCGCGGGGAGCTGCGCGCGCTGGTGACGGAACCGGCGCTACCGAGGGTTGGGTATGTGGCGTTGCATCGCGGGGATCGGCAGTTTGGCTTGAACCAGAATGTGGCGCAATTGGCGGTGCAGTGTTGTGATTTTTCGCGGTTGTTGTTTTAGTTTTTCGAAGCAGTGAGCGAGTCCTTAAAGACCTACCCGGTGTAATCCATCATGAAACGCCATTTCGAAGATTTGCAGCTGGGCAGCATCGAGCTGTTCTGCCTGGCCGCCGAGGCCAGCAGCTTTACCGCCGCCGCCCAGGTGGCAGGCGTGACCCCGGCGGCGGTGAGCCGCAGCATCTCGCGGTTGGAAGAGCGCCTGGGCTCCCGGCTGTTTGTGCGCACCACCCGCAGCATCCGCCTGACCGATGGCGGCCGGACATTTTTCGAGCAATGCCGCCAGGCGCTGACGCAACTGGTGGAAGCCCAGCAGGAAATGATGGGCGCGCAATCGGTGCCGTCCGGGCTGTTGCGCATCAGCATCCCGACCACCTACGGCCATCACCGGATCCTGCCGCTGCTGCCGAAATTCCGTGCGCTGTACCCGCAAGTCAGCGTGGATATCCACATCAGCAACCGCAACATCGATTTCGTCGCCGAAGGTTATGACCTGGCCATTCGCGTGCGGGCCCAGCCGGACTCGACGCTGATTGCGCGGTTGCTGGAAGACGCCAGGCTGGTGGTGGTCGCGACGCCGTCATACCTGAAGCGTGCCGGCACGCCCCAGGCCCTGGAGGATTTGCCGAACCACGAGTGCATCCAGTACGAATTGCCGAGCAACGGGCGACGCATTTCCTGGCTGTTCCAGGTGGACGGCAAGGAGCGGGAGTTTGCCGGGGAAGCAGGCTACAGCTGCTCTGACGATGTGCTGGGTGGCGTAACCCTGGCCAAGCACGGCGCGGGGTTATTCCAGACCTACAAGTTCATCGTCGAGGAGGAGTTGGCCAACGGCAGCCTGGTAGAGGTCTTACAGCCTTACGGCGGGCGATCACGGCCGTTTACCTTGCTGTATCCCCACGGCCGCTATGTGCCCCATCGGGTGCGGGCGTTTGTGGATTTTCTGCTGGAGCATCGCGCCGAATGGGCGGCGCTGTAGCGGCGGATAAGTCCCAGGTCAGCATCAGTTGGCCAATGGCAGTATCGATGGCATCAGCGTCGACGCCATCCCGGGCCAGGATCGACACGCCTTGCAGAAAACTGTCGTAGACCGTGGCCATGGCACGGGCGTTGGTCTCGGAGGGTAACTGGCCCGCCCGGATGCCGCGCTCGACACAATGCACGATGCCCGCCCGTGTGCGCTCTCGCGAATGGGTCAGCCCATGGGTGACTTGTGCGTTCTCGGGGGAGGGCGCGCTCATCACGCCCAGGGCTACCATGCAGCCTTTGGGATGCCCCTCTTCACACTGCATGCGTGCCGATTGGCGCAACGCCGTCTCGATGGCCTGGCGCGGTGGCAGGCTGTCATCCCACAGGCATTCGGTGACCTGGGCGAACGTCGCCAGATAACGCTGCACGCACTCCTGGAACAGCGCGTCCTTGGAGCCGAACGCCGCGTAGAAACTCGGCGCGGAGATGCCGCCGCCCAATCCGGCTTTCAACTGGCTCAGGGACGTCGCGTCGTAACCGTGCTGCCAGAACAGGTGCATGGCTTGTTCCACGGCCTGGTCGCGGTCGAAGGTGCGGGGGCGGCCCATCTGCGCCATGTGGAAATCCTCTTGGGTGATGAGATAAATACTAGTCGATACATAAGTCGTTGACAACGCTGCGTGGGGCGCCCAACATTTATATCGATCGGTATTTAAGTCCTCTCGCTCAAGGAGTTTCCCTGTGACCCCCTCAACCACCTTATCGGCAGACGCCGTTCCCGACCGCTTGCCCTTCGGCGCCTTGCTCGCCCTGGCCATGACCGGTTTCATCTGCATCGTCACCGAAACCCTGCCGGCGGGCCTGTTGCCGCTGATCAGCGATGGGCTGGGAGTTTCAGCCTCCATGGCCGGGCAGATGGTCACCGCGTATGCGCTGGGCTCGGTGCTGGCGGTGATCCCGCTGACCATCGCGACTCGCGGCTGGCGGCGACGCAATGTGCTGCTGCTGACCATCGTCGGTTTTCTGCTGTTCAACTCCATCACGGCGCTGTCCTCCCACTACGGGCTGACGCTGTTGGCGCGGTTCCTCGCCGGGATGGCGGCGGGGCTGGCCTGGAGTTTGTTGGCCGGCTACGCGCGGCGCATGGTTGAGCCACATCAGCAGGGCAAGGCGTTGGCGCTGGCCATGGTAGGAACGCCGATTGCCCTGTCACTCGGCGTACCGCTGGGCACCTGGCTGGGTGGGCTGGTGGGCTGGCGCACCACGTTCGGGATCATGTCGGCACTGACCCTGGTGCTGATTGTCTGGGTGCTGGTGAAAGTGCCGGATTATCCCGGCCAGTCGGCCCATCAGCGCATGCCGTTGCGCAAGGTGCTGACCACGCCGGGCGTACGGCCAGTGCTGGCGGTGGTGATCTCATGGATGCTCGCCCACAACATTCTCTATACCTACATCGCGCCGTTTGTGGCCCCGGCGGGCTTGGTGGACCGTGTGGATCTGGTGTTGTTGGTGTTTGGTATAGCGGCGCTGCTCGGGATTTGGGTGACTGCCCGGTTGGTGGATGTGGCGTTGCGCAAGACGGTGCTGGTCAGCCTGGCGGGCTTTGCGGCGACGTGTTTGGCGTTTGGTTTTCTGGCGCAGGTGCCGGGCGTTATTTACCTCGGCGTGGCGGTGTGGGGCTTGAGTTTTGGCGGCGCTGCGACGTTGCTGCAAACCGCACTGGCGGATGCGGCAGGCGATGGAGCGGACGTGGCACTGTCGCTGAACGTGGTGGCATGGAACAGCGCGATTGCCGGAAGCGGCGTGGTGGGTGGCGTGTTGCTGGATACCTGGGGCGTGGCGTCTTTCCCCTGGGCAATGTTGGTGTTGCTGGCGGTGGGCTTCGCGATTGTGTGGTGCGCGCGACTCCATGGCTTCAAGCCGGGGCACCGGGCCCACGGTAAACCTGTGGTTGGCGGGCACTGATATTTCCAAAGTCTTTGGAAAAACCGCTTCTAACATCAGACAAATCTTAAAATAACCTGCTGCTCGGCCGATATCCCGGGGCATAGGCTTTATCACCCCCGGGAGTATCGGCATGCGCATCAAGAGAATGTCTGCAATCCATATTGGCCTGTTGTTCAGCCTGTCCGGTGCCTGCATGGCCGCGAGCCCGGTGGGGCAGGGAGTCATCTCGTTTCACGGCAGCATCGTCGAAGCGTCTTGCACACCGCTCGCCGTGGCCAACGGGATGAAACTCAACAATTGCCCTACGTCCGCACGCGGCAGCGCCATCAGCGTCCGTAACGTGGAACCTGTGAGCTCGGTCACTGCCCTTGATCACAGCGCCGTCAGCGTGAAACTGGTCGCCGACAGTG
>NZ_CP080030.1:2175349-2186359 GCF_019382755.1 Pseudomonas sp. Colony2
GAGCATGTACTTGCTGAAATTGTTGATGTGATCATCAAGATTATCCTCAAGCATCATCCGGTACTGATCACAGAAATACTTCAGCATCGCCTCACGGGCCTGGGCCATTTCTTCGCCGGATTTAAAGCTGCGTGCGCTGACCCAGGCATTGAAGCGTGTGGTGCCGAACATCATCGAGGCGCTGACTTTGCCCAGGTCGGCGAACGCCCTGAACTGCTCGTTGGACAGCTCGATGTGCGCGTCCGCGCGATCATAGAAGCCGTTGTCGGTGGTGTCTGGCATTGCGGTTACCTTCCTGTTCGTGAGTGCGGCGAAGGTACCGCCGCGCTCCACAGGAAGGCAACCACATCGGCCGCTTCAGGCCTTATTTATTGCGAGTCACCCTCCACACCGTGTTGGCCAGGTCATCGGCAATGATCAGCGCACCCTTCGGATCAACAGTGACCCCCACCGGCCGCCCGCGAGTCTTGCCATCGTCCCCGCGGAAACCCGTGGCGAAGTCCAGCGGCTCACCGGCAGGCCGGCCATTGCTGAACGGCACGAAGATCACCTTGTAGCCCACCGGATTGTCCCGGTTCCAGCTGCCGTGCTCGCCGACGAAGACGCCGTCGGCATATTTCTCGCCCATGGCCGGGATGGAAAAATCGACGCCCAGCGCGGCAACGTGGGAACCAAGGCTGTAATCCGGCTTGATCGCGGCGGCGACCTTGGCCGGGTTCTGCGGCTGGGCGCGGGTGTCGACGTTCTGGCCCCAATAGCTGTAGGGCCAGCCGTAGAACTCGCCTTCGCGCACCGAGGTCAGGTAATCCGGCACCAGGTCCGGCCCCAGTTCATCCCGCTCGTTGACCACCGCCCACACCTGCCCGGAGCCCGGTTGAATGGTCAATGCCGTCGGGTTGCGCAAACCGGTTGCATAAGGCTTGTGGGCACCGGTGGCGGCGTCGATCTGCCAGACCATCGCCCGGTCGATCTCAACCTCCATACCGCGTTCGGTGATGTTGCTGTTGGACCCAATGCCCACATACAGCGAGCGGCCATCGGGGCTGATCGCCAGGGATTTGGTCCAGTGGTGATTGATCGCGGCGGGCAGCTCGGTGACGGTGGTGGGCGGGCCACCGGCCTTGGTCTGGCCGTCTTCGTAGTCGAAGCGCACCAGCGCATCCTGGTTCGCCACGTACAGCTTGCCGTCGGCAAAGGCCAGGCCGTAGGGCGCGTTGAGGTTTTCGGCGAATACGGTTTTCAACTCGTAGGTGCCGTCACCGTCGGCATCGCGCAGCAGGGTCAGGCGATTGCCGCCCTTGACCTTGGTGTTGCCCTCGGCCTTGATCACGCTGGCGATCACATCCTTGGGCTTGAGTTTCGCTGCGTTGCCGCCCCGGCCTTCGGCGACGAGAATGTCGCCGTTGGGCAGCACCAGGGTCTGGCGCGGGATCCGCAGGTCGGTGGCGATGGCCGTGATGCTGAACCCCTCGGGCACCGTAGGTTTTTGCTCGGCCCAGGCCACCGGTTCGGCGATCTTCATGCTGGGCAACAGGCCGCGCTGGGGTTCCGGCAGCTTGGGGTCGGGGCCGCGAGCCTGAGTACTGTCGGCTTCGCCACCGCAGGCGCTCAACAACATCGCCATGCTTAAAACGGTCAGCGTGCTGGAAGGCTTCATTGGGCACCTCCCGAGCGCAGGTTGGTCAGCCCGACCCACGTGGTCACGCAGGCCAGCAGGGTCACGACGGCAGACAACACCAGGCCCGAAGGCATCACGGCCCAGGCATCCTTCGCATGCTCAAAGGCATTCACCAGGCCCAGCGCCCAGGTCACCAGCAACAGCAGGAAGTACACCGTGGGGCGCCCGGCCTTGCGGTCGGCACGCAGCAGGTTGACCAGTGCAAACAACCCCGCCAGCCCGCAGAACAGCAGGGCGCCGGCGATCAGCCAGGCGGCGAAGTTGCTCCATTGGATCTGGTAGGTCTGGTAGTAGGCAATGTCGCTCAGCAGGGCGCCGAGAAACAGCGGGACGGTACCGGCCAGCAAGGTCGCGTGAAGCGGGCCAGGCGTGCAGCGGTAGGTGAGGGTGGTGGGGTCGGTCACGGGCGGCTCCTTATCGTTGAGCGGCCCTGATGAGGCTCATCAGGGCCGCGCTGACTGCGCTTAAGGAAGGAGCGTGCTGCTTGCGCGTTAGTTCACCCGCGATTCGTTTCCAAATATGTTGCGTCAGTTGATGCGTGGATGTTGCTGCACCAGGTTTTCACGCTTGGCTTCCAGCTCGGCGATTTGCGCGTCGATATCTTCGATCTTCTGCTCGATATTGTCTTCGTGCTCCTGCAGCAGCTCCTTGGCTTCCTCGATATCCGACGCCGCCGGTGCCGCGCCGCGCAGGGGTTTGTTGGCGGTTTCCTTCATGGTCAGGGCGGTGAAAAGCCCCAGTACGGCGAACACCATCAGGTAATAGGCCGGCATGTACAGGTTGTTGGTGGTCTCCACCAGCCAGGCCATGGCGGTTGGCGTGAGGCCGGCAATCAGGATCGAGATGTTGAAGGCGCTGGCCAGCGCGCTGTAGCGGATGTGGGTAGGGAACATCGCCGGCAGGGTGGACGCCATCACGCCGATAAAGAAGTTGAGCACCACCGCAATGATCAGCAGCCCCGAGAAAATCAGCCCGAGCTTGCCGCTGTTGATCAGCATGAACGCCGGAATGGCGAGGAAGAACAGCGCGATGCTGCCGAACAGAATGAAGGGTTTGCGCCCGATCTTGTCGCTGACAAAGCCAATCATCGGCTGCACGAACAACATGCCGACCATGATCGCGATGATGATCAACACGCCGTGGTTTTCGCTGTAGTGCAGGTTGTGCGACAGGTAGCTCGGCATGTAGGTGAGCAGCATGTAGTACGTGACGTTGGTCACCACCACCACGCCGACACAGGTCATCAGGCTGCGCCAGTGCTTGGTGGCGACTTCCTTGAACGAGACTTTCGGGCCGCCCGCCAGGCCTTCGCGGTCACCTTGTTCGAGTTGCTCCACGTGCTGTTGAAAAGCCGGTGTTTCTTCCAGGGCATGACGCAAGTAGAGCCCGATCATGCCCAGCGGCAGGGCGAGGAAGAACGGCAGGCGCCAGCCCCAGGACTGGAAGGCGTCTTCGCCGATTACCGCCGAAATCAGCACCACCACGCCCGCGCCGAGCACGAAGCCGGCGATGGAGCCGAAGTCCAGCCAACTGCCGAGGAAGCCGCGCTTGCGGTCCGGGGCGTATTCGGCGACGAAGATCGAGGCCCCGGTGTACTCACCGCCCACCGAGAAGCCCTGGGCCATCTTGGCCAGCAGCAACAGGATCGGCGCCCAGATGCCGATCGAGTCATAGGAGGGGATCAGTCCGATGGCGAAAGTGCTCAGGGACATGATCACGATGGTCGCCGCCAGGACCTTTTGCCGGCCGTATTTGTCCCCCAGCCGGCCAAAGAACAGGCCGCCCAGCGGGCGAATCAGGAACGGCACCGAGAAGGTCGCCAGGGCCGCGATCATCTGTACGCTGGGAGACGCTTCGGGGAAGAACACCTTGCCCAGCACATAGGCGACAAAGCCATACACCCCGAAGTCGAACCATTCCATGGCATTGCCCAGCGCAGCGGCGGTGATCGCCTTGCGCATCTTGGCGTCGTCGACGATGGTGATGTCATCCAATCCAATCGGATTGACGGTTTTCTTGCGTGATTTCATGGGAATACTCAGCCGCAGGTCCATTTCGATGCCACTGTTTTGGTGGCATGCGCTTAATGGGTCAGATACATGCGGACACTGAATAATTCACCATTGGCTGGATTTTTTTGTTAACGGCCCGGCAAGGATTAACTGATCCGCTCGCCCCCCAGGGAATCACGCTGCATCGACTGCAGGTTTTTCTCGATGGTTTCGCAAAGGGCTTCCATCTGGATCTGGTGCTCGCTGTCGCGGAACGGGCTTTGCAAATCGGTGCCGATGCGTTCGATGGCCAGCAGCATGAAGCCCACCACCGTGGACGCCAGCGGGGTGAACCAGCCCAGGGATTCCACCAGGCCCACCGGCACGATCAGGCAGAACAGCGAGATGAACAGCCGTGGGAAATACACGTAAGGGTAGGGCAGCGGCGTATTGGCGATGCGCTCCATGCCGCCCTGGCTGTTGGACAAATCCACCAGGGTCGACTCCAACCGCGCCAGGCGAATGCTGTCCAGGCGCCCGGCCTTGTATTCCTGGGCCAGCAGGGCTGCGGAGCCGTTGATGATGTCGTTGGAAAAGTTATTGGTACTGGTGCTGCGGGCGAACTCGTTGGCCGGCAGGAAGGCGCGGATTTCTTCCGGGCAAGGCTGGCCCCGCAAGTGCGCCGCCAGGCAGTTCACATACGCCACGTGACGGCGCAGCAAGGTCGCCTTTATCGGGTTGACCTCATTGTCCGGATCATCCAGCAGCGTCAGCACTTGCCGGGCGAAGCTGCGGGAATTGTTGACCATCGCCCCCCACAACGTGCGTGCCTCCCACCAGCGGTTGTAGGCGCTGCTGTTGCGGAAACTGATCAGCACCACCAGCGCCGAGCCGAGCAGGGTGAGCGGCATCAGCGGCAGGTTGATCTTGCTGTTGAGGAACAGCATGAAGTCCACGGTGACGGCGATATCCCAGAGCAGCAGCCAGAACAGCGCCCAGCCTACATAGCCCATGGTCTTGATGATCAGGCGGTATTTTTTGATGATGGCAGCTTTCAAACGGAAACCTCGCGGCGAGCGGTAAACATCAATGCCCTAGCTCGGACGGTGTTTACCGGGTAAAGGTTCGCCGGGGGGTCGGCTCTTCAGGCCTGGAATGTCAGGACAAAGCGGTTTTCGCCCTGGGGCTTGCCGTCCGGTGCGGGCTGGTCGGGCACGAAACCGCAGCGGGTCAGGACTTTTTGTGAGCCCACATTCTCGGGGTACACGTACGCCACCAGTTGGGTCAGTGCCCAGCGCGCCTGTGCCTCGCGGATCAGATGGTTCAGCGCCAGGGTTGCCAGCCCTTGCCCGCACGAGCGCTCACCCACGCGGTAGCCGACCTCGGCAGAGCCCTTTGGCGAGTCGATGCTTTTCAGGTTGGCGCGACCGACGATTTCGCCGTTGGCGTCTTCGATCACGAACGGGTGCCATGTGCCGGTGGCCAGGCCTGATAGATAACCGTCAATATGCTCGGCGACGCCCTGCACCGAGTAAAACGATGGGTCGCGCGCCTCGATATGCGACTCGAACCAGTCACGGTTACGGGCTTCGAAGGCCAGCAATGCTTCAGTGTCCGTACTGCTCAGCTCGCGAACGCGAAATGACGTCATTGCTCGAATCTCCAGGGTTGTTCTGTCCATTTAGTCATGTTTTCGTCATAAAGGCGTGTGAAATTTGCCTGCCAAAAATATGAAATCATGGAGTTTTTTCGATGAGGGTAGTCACCTCCGGCTCGGCGTATCTGGACATCGATGCATACGCCTGCTGCATTGCGTATGCCGAGTTGTTGAATCGTCAGGGAATCGAGGCGCGTGCCGTCAGCAGTGCTCCACTGAATGCCAGCATCTCCAGGACCGTGCTCGGCTGGCGATCGTCACTGGATGACTACCGACCCGAGCCCGGCGATGAGTTTGTGATGGTGGATATCTCGGACTTCCACCACTTCGACCCGGTGGTCGTGCTCGATCAGGTGGTGGAGGTGATTGACCATCACCCGGGGTTTGAAACCTATTGGGCGCAGAGGCTGGGAAGTGCCGCAGACATCCGTTTGATCGGCGCAGCAGCGACGCAGGTTTTCCTGCGTTGGGAGGCGGCCGGTTTGTTGCCGCTGATCAGTGAGCACAGTGCCGCGCTGCTGGCCACGGCAATCCTGGACAATACCCTGAATTTTACCGGGCAGTTGACCACCGCGGTGGATGTTCGGGCTTATGAAACCCTCGCGCTGCTGGCGAAACTCGCGGCAGACTGGCCTAAGCGGTATTTCTCCGAGTGCCAGGCCACTATCGAGTCAGACCTTGCAGGCGCGTTGGCGGGTGACCTGAAGTGGCTGAAAGCCGACAGCAACCTGCCGCAGGTTTTTGCGCAGATGACGGTGTGGGATGCCGGTGCGCTGATCCGAAAGCATCGCTCGACCATCGCTGAGTGGCTGGCGGCGCAGGGGGAGGACTGGCTGGTGAATCTCATCAGTATCCGCGAGTGCAGAAGTTATTTCCTGGCTGAGCCCAAGGTCAGCCAGGAAAAACTGAGCCAGTTGCTTTCCATCGACTGGCAGGCCGGGATGGCGGTGCTGGATCGTTCGCTGTTGCGCAAGGAACTGGTAAGGCTGGCGGCCACTGATTGACGGCGTTCACCAAAGTGACGTTCCTCTTTGAAGAACCCGCAATACAATGGCCAGGGTATTACCGAAAAGGAACGGCAGTTGAACGAACACACATTGTCCATGCGCCTTGAGCGCGTGGCGACGCACATCCCCGCCGGGGCGCGCCTGGCGGATATCGGTTCCGACCACGGCTACCTGCCGGTGGCATTGATGCGCCGCGGCGCCATCGTGGCGGCGGTGGCGGGCGAGGTGGCCCTGACGCCGTTTCGCGCAGCCGAGCGCACGGTGCGCGAGAACGAGCTGGAGCAACACATCACCGTACGCCTGGCCAGTGGCCTGGCGGCGATCGAGCCGGGAGACGGGATCACCGCGATCAGCATCTGCGGCATGGGCGGCGAGACCATCCGCGACATCCTCGACAGCGACAAGGCGCGCCTCAGTGGCGAGGAGCGCCTGGTGCTGCAGCCCAACGGCGGCGAGCAACCGTTGCGCCAGTGGTTGATGGAGAACGGCTACCGCATCGTGTGCGAAGAGCTGCTGCGGGAGAACCGATTCTTCTACGAAATCATCGTTGCCGAGCACGCCGGGCCTGTGACCTACACCGCCGAAGAACTGTACTTCGGCCCGCTGCAAATGCAGACCCGCAGCCCGGAATTCCTGCTCAAGTGGCAGCGCATCCTGCGCCACAAACAGCAGACCCTGAGCGACTTCGCCCAGGCGCGGCAAGCGGTGCCCGAGGACAAGGTGCAAGAGGTCGCCCAGCAGGCGCGGTGGATCGCAGAACTGCTGGCGTGAGGGTCAGCCTGCGAGGGTGTTCAGCTCTGCGAGTACCTCGCCCGAAAGATCCAGCTCGCCCACCGCGATGTTTTCCCGTAGATGGGTGACCGAGGACGTTCCCGGGATCAGCAGGATATTCGGGGAACGGCGCAGCAGCCATGCCAGGGCCAGTTGCATCGGGGTGACGCCGAGGCGCTGTGCAACGTTCGACAACACCGCTGACTGCACTGGCGAAAATCCGCCCAGCGGGAAGAATGGCACATAGGCGATGCCGTCCCGGGCCAATTCGTCGAGCATCGCGTTATCGTGTTGGTGGGCGATGTTGTACAGGTTCTGGACGCACACGAAGCGCACGATTTTTCGCGCCTCGGCGACCTGCGTCGGGGTAACGTTGCTGATGCCGATATGGCGTATCAGGCCCTGTTGTTGCAGCTCGGCAATGGCACTCAGGGGTTCCTCGATCGAGCCTTCGGCAGTGCCCATCACGCCGTGCATGGCCCGCACATTCACCACGTCCAGCACATCCAGGCCCAGGTTGCGCAGGTTGTCGTGCACGGCCTGGGTCAGCTCGGCCTTCGACGAAGCGTTGAACCAGGCGCCATCGTCGCCACGGCGGGCGCCTACCTTGGTGACGATCGTGAGATCGTCTTTATACGGGTGCAGTGCCTCACGAATAATCTGATTGGTGACATGCGGCCCGTAGAAGTCGCTGGTGTCGATATGGTTCACGCCGCAAGCGACGGCCTCGCGCAGTACGGCCAGCGCTGCATCACGGTCCTTGGGCGGGCCAAACACGCCTGGGCCGGCCAGTTGCATGGCGCCGTAGCCGATGCGGTTGACGGTGCGATCGCCGAGATTGAATGTGCTGGGGGTCATGGTCGGGGCTCTTGCTTGACGGGAGGAAGCCTATAATATGAAGGATCCTTCAGGTTTAGAATTCGCATTCCATGAGCCCTCTCAAAGCGTCGTTAAAGCCAAGAAAATCAGCGGTCCAGGCCCGGTCGGCGGCGACGGTGGAAGCGCTGCACACGGCAACCCTTCAGGTTTTGACCGCTCAGGGCCTGGTCCGCTGCACCACGACCCGCGTGGCCGAGCGGGCGGGCATGTCGGTGGGCAGTCTCTATCAGTACTATCCGAACCGCGATGCACTGCTTGCTGCGGTATTGGAGAAGCATCTGGTGCAGGTGGCCGAGACCGTCGAGCAGGCGTGCGATCAACACCAGGGCACCACGGTGGCGGAAATGGCATCGGGGTTTGTCACGGCTTTTCTCGCCGTGAAGCTGATGGACCCGACGGCGTCCAAAGCCCTGTATGCCATCGCAGGTGAGCGGGGCGGTGCGGAGCTTGTGGCGCGGATCAACAAGCGGGTGGTGGCCGCGATTGCAGCGATGTTGGCGACGGCGTCGGATGCCCGGTTTGAAGACCCATCCCTTACCGCCGCCATCTCGCTCAGCGCGGTGGTGGGACCGGTTCGGGCGTTGCTTGAAGGCAATGCATCTGCGGCCTTTGAAGCCGGCCTGGAACAGCAGGTGACCCGCATGCTGCGAGCTTATCTTCAAACCTATCAGTCACTTACGTAAACCGTGTTCAGGGTATTTTGCAGCGCTGCTTCGCACTAAAGTCACATCCATGGGTCCATAAGCCCCGCAATCGAACTTTGAAGATTTAACCCATGCACCTACGCAAAATTGCAGTTGGGCTGTCGGCCCTTGTTTTGCTCTCCACCGGGGCGCAAGCCCGTGGCCTGCTGGACCTCATCACACCGCCTCAATCCCATACCTCTCGCTCGGGCTCCATCAGTCAGGGCGCGGCCCTGGGTCTGTATTCAAGCCAACAGAAAAAGCCATCGTTCGACAGTTGCGCCGACCTGTTCCCGGCCGCACAACCGATCAACACGGCCACCGTGCCGGCCACCATGAAACCCCTGGCGCTGTGTTCCGATAATTTCGCGGTGCTGTACTCGCAAACCAGCAAGACCCCGCTGGTGGTGGTCGAACGCCTGAATGCCGGCCAGTTGAAGGATGCCAAAGGCGAAGAACGCACCAACCAGTTCTACCCCGACCCGCGTATTCCCAAAGGCGCGCGCGCCGAGTTGAGCGACTACCGTGGCCAACACCCGGCCGTGGACCGTGGCCATCAATCCCCGGCGGCGGATGCGCCGAGCACCAACGCCATGGCCCAGTCCTTTGCGCTGTCGAACATGGTCCCGCAAGACCCGACCAACAACCGCAAGATCTGGAGCAAGGTCGAGGCGGACGTGCGCAAGTTTGCCAAGCGCGCCGACGGCAATGTGTTCGTGTTCACCGGCCCGTTGTTTGACCCGGGCTACAGCACCATTGGCGACAACAAGGTCTGGGTGCCGACCCGCCTGTTCAAGCTGGTTTACGACGTGTCGTCCAAGCGCGCCTGGGCGTATGTTCTGCCCAACGCTGAAACCCGTATCGAGAAGCCGATGGACTACGCGACATTTGTGAAAACCACCGGGCTCAAGTTGCTCGGGAATTTGCCGGTGACGGGGTCCGTCGGGCGTACTTGATGGCCTGAAACCGGGTGCGTCACTTGCCCTTTTTCAACGTCTTCAAGCGCAACGTTGCGCGCTGCATAGCGGCCATCTTCTCTGGCCGCTTCATCTTTTTCCATTTGCGAATATCGTCCTTGGTGCGTCCACAACTCACGCACAGCTCACCACTGAGCTGGCAGGTTGAGACGCACGGGTTCTCGATATCTTTAGCCAAGGCTTTACCCCTTTACCGCATACAGTTTGAGCAGGCGCAGGCGCCAATTGCCGCCATGCTGCAGGTGGCATTCTTCCTCGGAGTCGAAGTGCACGTAGCGGTGCGAAGAAGGGCGATCCACCCCGGCATCCTCCAGCGCGGTGGCCGTCAGCTCGCGCATGCGCAGGTCCAGTCCGGTAGAAAGGGCCAGTTCCCGGTTCGCCCTGGTATCGAATACCCAGATGACCAGCAGGCTTTGGGCAAAGGCCTGGTAGTCGACCTCGTGGGTCAGCCAGTCGAAGCCGGTGATTTCGGCCTTCGCGATCTCACAGGCATCGGTCAGGGTCGCGACCAGGCGACGTTCGATGCGTGCGCTGTCGCGTTTGCTTGAAGACATGGGGATTCCTTGAGGAGCGAGGAGGGTGATGATACGCGAGAGATCCACTGTAGGAGCTGTCGAGCTTTAGCGAGGCTGCGATGGCGGACTGGCAGGCGACATCTTTATTGCCTGACAGGGCCTCTTCGCAGCCTCGCTGAAGCTCGACAGCTCCCACACTGGATTCGTGTTGCCCTTCAGATATTGATCGTTCCCACGCTCTGCGTGGGAACGCCGCCTCGGACGCTCTGCGTCCAGCTGACGATGCAAGGTTCAAGTCCTGCGCAATGGTGACGCGGAGCGTCACAGGATGTATTCCCACGCAGAGCGTGGGAACGATCAACTGTGCGAGCCTGCGAAGATCCACTGTGGGAGCTGTCGAGCTTTAGCGAGGCTGCGATGGCGGACTGTCAGGCGACATCTTTATTGCCTGACAGGACCTCTTCGCAGCCTCGCTGAAGCTCGACAGCTCTCACACTGGATTCGTGTTGCCCTTCAGATATTGATCGTTCCCACGCTCTGCGTGGGAACGCCGCCTCGGACGYTCTGCGTCCAGCTGACGATGCAAGGTTCAAGTCCTGCGCAATGGTGACGCGGAGCGTCACAGGATGTATTCCCACGCAAAGCGTGGGAACGATCAACTGTGCGAGCCTGCGAAGATCAACTGTGGGAGCTGTCGAGCTTTGGCGAGGCTGCGATGGCGGACTGGCAGGCGACATCTTTATTGCCTGAAAGGGCCTCTTCGCAGCCTCGCTGAAGCTCGACAGCTCCCACACTGGATTCGTGTTGCCCTTCAGATATTGATCGTTCCCACGCTCTGCGTGGGAATGCCAC
>NZ_CP080030.1:2186403-2189495 GCF_019382755.1 Pseudomonas sp. Colony2
GCGCAGGGGTGACGCGGAGCGTCACAGGATGTATTCCCACGCAGAGCGTGGGAACGATCAACTGTGCGAGCCTGCGAAGATCAACTGAGGGAGCTGTCGAGCTTTAGCGAGGCTGCGATGGCGGACTGGCAGGCGACATCTTTATTGCCTGACAGGACCTCTTCGCAGCCTCGCTGAAGCTCGACAGCTCCCACACTGGATTCGTGTTGCCCTTCAGATATTGATCGTTCCCACGCTCTGCGTGGGAATGCCGCCTCGGACGCTCTGCGTCCAGCTGACGATGCAAGGTTCAAGTCCTGCGCAGKGGTGACGCGGAGCGTCACAGGATGTATTCCCACGCAGAGCGTGGGAACGATCAACTGTGCGAGCCTGCGAAGATCAACTGTGGGAGCTGTGTTGCCCATCAGATATTTTTAGGCCGATCCAGCTTGCGCGTCATGGTGTACACCGCCACGCCGGCAGCCAGGATGCCCGAGGCCGCGCCGACCGCCAACGCCCAGCGCGGGCCAAGATGGTCGGCCACCCAGCCCACAATCGGTGCGCCAATCGGTGTGCCGCCCAAGGCCACGCCCACCCGCAGGGCGATTACCCGGCCGCGCATGGAGGGTTCGGTGGTGAGTTGCATCAGGCTGTTGGTGGTGTTGCTGAAGGTCAGCGCGCCCACGCCGATGATCACCAGCGCCCCGGCGAACAACCAATAGTTCGGGGCAATCGCCGCCAGCGTGCAGCCCACCCCGAATACCAGCGCGCCGATCAACAACGCCTTGAAGTGTGGCCGCTCGCGACCGGCTGCGAGCAGCGCCCCGGCAACGGTGCCGATGGCCAGGGTCGACGTCAGCAGGCCATAGCCGCGGGCATCGGCGTGGAACACGGTGACGGCCATGGTCGAGATGAAGATCGGAAAATTCATGCCGAAGGTGCCGATCAAGAACAGCATGATCAGGATCGCCATCAGGTCCGGCCGCGCCCACACATAGCGCAGGCCTTCAGTCAGGCTGCCCTTGGTGCGCAGCGCCCGCAGGCTGGTGTGCAGGCCGGAAACCCGCAGCAGAAACAGCGAGGCCAGCACCGCGAAAAAACTCGCGCCATTGAGCAGGAACGCCCAGCCGGTGCCCACCGACGCGATGGTCACGCCGGCCACCGCCGGGCCAATCATGCGCGCCATGTTGAACGAGGTGGAATTGAGCGCGATGGCATTGGACAGGTCCGCTTCGCCCACCAGCTCCGCCACGAATATCTGCCGCACCGGTGCATCGAAGGCCGAGGCGCAGCCAGACAAAAACGCGAACACATACACGTGCCACAGCTGCACGATGCCGGTCAGGGTAAACACCCCCAGCATCAGCGCCAGCACGCCCATCACGCCCTGGGTGACCATCAGCAGCTTGCGCTTGTCGTAGTGATCGGCGGCGAAGCCGGTCCAGGGCAGCAACAGCAATTGCGGCCCGAACTGCAACGCCATGACGATGCCGACGGCCGACGCGTTATGCGGCGTGAGCTGGGTCAGCACCAGCCAGTCCTGGGCCGTGCGTTGCATCCAGGTGCCGATATTCGACACCAGGGCGCCGGCGGCCCAAATGCGGTAGTTGACGCTGCGCAGCGAGCGGAAAATGCCCATCGAACTCACACCGGCCCTGCGGAATGACCACCGTTGAAGCGCCCGAAATGCTGCGCCAGGAATACACTCAGGGCCAAGGCCCCGAGCCCGAGGGCGAGCACATCAGCGGTGCTTTTGAGGTCGAAGTCCCCGACCCGGCAGACCAGCACGTAGCCGACCACCAGGTTGAGAAACCCCCAGAGCACATTCAGCGTCGAGGAAGACCGCCCCTGGCCGCGCGGCTTGGCAAACGGCGTCTGGAAGGACTGGCCCATCAAGCCACTGAGGCAATGGGGCAGCGCGTTGGCGAGCAATACGCCGCCGAAGAAATAAGACACCAGCTCATGCCATTGCATCGTCACGCACCCCTTGTTTCAAGCAAGCCGATGATCTCTTGCGCGGTGCCGGTTTCCCCGAGCTTCGGGAATACCTGGTTCAGGCTGTAGTGATGGGCCTCGGCGTTCGCGTCGGTCATGGCATCGACGGCCAGGGTCACATTGAAGCCAGCCTCGTAGGCCTGGCGCGCGGTGGACTCCACGCCGGTTCCGGTAGCAACGCCGGTGATCACCACTTGGGTCACGCCGCGTGCTTTGAGTTGCGCCTCAAGATCAGTGCTGGCGAAGGCACCCCAGGTGCGTTTGGTCACCCCAATGTCGCCGGGTTGCTGATCGAGTTCGGGCAGCAGGTCGGCCCATCCCGGTGGAAATACATCGCTGCGCCGTGGCCGCTCGGTGCGCCCGGGGGCGAAGCCTGTGACGTTGACCAGCACCACCGGCATGCCGCGCTCGCGGAACGCGTCGAGCAGTGCACGGGAGCGTTCCACCACGGCGCCGATGGGGTGGATGAACGGGTATTCGGCGATGCCTTTTTGCAAGTCCACGATGATCAGCGCGGTGTTGGGATCCAGCAAGGTGACGGCCATGGGAGGTCCTCGAACGGATAGAAGTGGCTCAAAAGTCGGCGAGGCGCTCCAGCAGCTTTACCGCTGCCGCGAGTTCAGCTTGTTCTTCGGCAGACAGTTGCTCCTGCAGCGCCCGCAGCAGCCAATCGTCCTTGGCCGCCCGGCTGGCGATCAGGTGCTTACGAAAGCCGGGAGTCAGCTCGATCAGGGTTTGGCGCCCATCGCTGGGGTCGGGTTTGCCCCTGATCGCTTTCATCGTTTCCAGCCCGGCCACGGTGATGCGCATGGACTGCGGCCGCACGCTCTCCGCCCGGGCCAGGGCCGAGACGGTGCTGGGCCCGTCTCGGTCCAGGCGCAGCAGCACCGACTTCTGGGCGGAAGTGAAATCGTTCGGATGGGTTTGTTCCCGCAGCCGGCGTATCAGCTTGCCCAGGGAGATGCGCAGCTCGGCAGCCAGGGCGGCGGATTGGGTTTCGGAGGTGATGGAAGGTTTGTTCATGCTCGGACATTAGCATGCGTGCAGAAAAACTGTACAGTTTAGCTGTATGAATTTTTTGTCATAAAAGCCCGCGTCAACGGTCCTTTTGCCGGGGC
>NZ_CP080030.1:2189535-2189625 GCF_019382755.1 Pseudomonas sp. Colony2
CCGGGATGGTGCAAGACCGAATGCTATGTGGGTGACCGATTGTTGGGCGTGGATGATGCGCGGGTTCTGCAACTGTTCACCGACTTGATG
>NZ_CP080030.1:2191052-2202156 GCF_019382755.1 Pseudomonas sp. Colony2
CCGGCTGGCCCCCGGCGGCTGCCCGGTAACGCGCTTGAACGCTCGGCTGAACGCCGCCTGGGAGTTATAGCCAAGGCGCTGCGCCACGGTTTCGATCGGCAGCCGTTCCAGCGTCAGCCACTGGCTGGCCAGGCGCATCCGCAGTTCGGTGGCGTAGCGCAGCGGTGGCGTGCCGATGGTGGTTTGAAAGTGCTGGGCGAACACCGAGCGTGAGGTATGACATTGCGCTGCCAGCTCCTCCACCGTCCAATCGCGCCCGGGTTGCTGATGCAACGCCAGCAGGGCCTTGGCGAGGCGTGGGTCGCGCAACGCCGCCACCAGGCCGGACGCATTCCCGCACGCACATTCAACCCAACCCCGAACAACCATGGCCGCCACCACGTCCGCCAGGCGCGCCAGTATGCCGGCGAAGCCGATGCGGGCGCTGCTGACTTCACGCTCCATGGCCGCCAGGATCGGCATCAACCCCGGATAACGTTGGCCCTTGGCGTCGATCAGCATCAGGTCCGGCATCAGGCGGCCAAGGCCGTGCAAACTCCCCAGTTCAAACTCCATGCAGCCGCTGAAGAGCAGGGTGCTTTGAGCCACGCCTGCATCGGCGCGGGCATCCACGGCACACACCGCATCGCCGAGGACTGCGGCGTTGAAGCTGTCGATGTCCTGCACCGGCACCTCCGGGCTGGAGAGCAACTGATGGGCGCCCCCGTGGGAGATGAACACGGCGTTGCCCGGCGTCAGTTCGTACTGCGTGCCGTCCTCGGTACGCAGGGTGACGCCGCCGGCGGCGACAAGGTGGAAGTACGCATGCCCGGGTTTGGCCGCAAAGCCCAGGCCAAACGCCGGCCCGGCCTGGATACGGCGGTACTCGACGCCCCGCAGGCGCATGCCGCGCAGCAGCTCGTTGATGAGGTCAGAGGACACGTCGAACGGTTCTGTGGGCATCATTTTCGGGGTTTCGGTAAAGAATTCAAGATTTTGCATCATAGATCATCCTGTCCTGCGTACCTAGACTGGCGGTCGCGATAACTTTTGGAGGGTGACCGTGATGAGCAGTTGTGTGTGTGACGCCGTAACCGGTGCAGATGTAGCGCCCGCGACACCGGCCTGGATGGCGGTATTTTCGTTGGCGATGGGCGTGTTCGGATTACTCACGGCGGAGTACCTGCCGGCCAGTTTGTTGACGCCGATGGCGGCCGAACTCGGCGTCTCGGAAGCCTTGGCAGGGCAGGCGGTGACAGTCACGGCGGTGGTGGCGTTGTTCGCCGGTTTGCTGGTACCGGGCCTGACCCGCGGGATCGACCGGCGCGTGGTGCTGTTGTGCTTCAGCGCACTGATGATCTGCTCCAACCTGCTGGTGGCGGTCTCGTCGAGCCTCACGGTGTTGCTGCTGATGCGCGTCCTGCTGGGCATCGCCCTGGGTGGCTTCTGGAGCATGGCGGCGGCGGTGGCGATGCGGCTTGTACCGGCGGCACTGCTGCCGCGTGCCTTGTCGATCATCTTCAGCGGCATCGCGGTGGGCACTGTCGTGGCGGTGCCGCTGGGCAGCTTTTTGGGTGGGCTGTACGGCTGGCGCAGCGCGTTTCTCGCCGCCGCCGCAGTGGGCGGCGTGACCCTGGTGTTCCAGCTGTTCACCCTGCCGCCGCTCGCACCCCGCAGGACCGCCCGCTTGAGGACGGTGCTGGAAGTGCTGTTGCGTCCGGGCATTGCCGTGGGCATGTTGGGGTGCGTGCTGGTGCACACCGGGCACTTTGCGCTGTTCACCTATATCCGGCCATTCCTGGAAAGCACCACAGGCGTCGATGCCGAGGGGCTGGCGTTGATGTTGCTGGGATTTGGCGTTGCGAACTTTGCCGGCACGCTGCTGGCCGGCTGGCTGCTGGTGCGTCTGCCGCGTGGAACATTGGTGCTGATGCCCGCGCTGGTGGGCGTTGCGGCGCTCGCCCTGGCGCTGTTGCCGGCAACCGTGACCGGCCAGGTGTGGTTGTTGATGCTGTGGGGCCTGGCGTTTGGCGGGGTGCCGGTGGCCTGGTCGAACTGGGTGGCGCGGGCAGTGCCTGACCAGGCTGAAAGCGCCGGGGGCATGGTGGTGGCTTCAGTGCAGTCGGCGATTGCCGCCGGGGCGGCGGCAGGCGGCGCGATGTTTAGTTTCAGTGGTATCGGCGGGGTCTTTGTCGCGGCAGGTATCTTGATGCTGTTGGCGGCACTGTTGATTGCGCTGAAGGTGAAGGTTGAAGCGCCTCCACAAGGTGCAGAGGCGGGGCCGGCGTTTCATCTCTGAAACCGTGTTAGAGGCAGGGGGCGAGAATAAACGCATGCGCTTCGCCCCCTTTCAGTTCGCTTGATCAATCCTGCTGGTTTTGGGCTCAGTTCCGACTCCGAGCAATCGTAGCTGAACGACCGCCTGCTGATCATTGACCTGCAGCGACCCTCGTATCTCTCTTTACTTCAGTAGCTGCGCAAAATAACCTCTGCCTCGCAGGCACCGTCCTGCTCCTTCAGGTTTGGCAAGGCGCTTCACACTCACCAGCACCGCCTGGCAGGTGTCATGGTGCTTGCACGTTGAGGTTCTGCGATGAGCGCAGTCGTTGATCATGGCGTCCGTTTCGGACGAATTGCAGTAACGCTTCCCGTAAAGGACATGGGCAGGGCCCATGATTTTTACACCAGGGTCCTGGGGTTTACGAAAGCCTTCGAAAATGGAAACCCGATCGGCTTCATGATTCTGCAGCGCGACCAGGGCGAGCTGCATTTGACCTTGCAACCCAACCACCCAGCCGCCGCGTTCACGATTGCCCACCTGATGGTGGACGATGTCGACAGGCTGCACGCCGCTTGCGTGCAGCATGGGGCGAGGATCATCAAGCGCCTCAAGGATCAGGATTACGGGTTGCGGGCGTTTGTGTTCGAAGACCCGGACGGGAATCGTATTGATGTAGGTCAGCCGCTCCAACCGAGCAATCAGGGAAGATAATGTTGACGACTACCGATGTTGTTCACACGCTGCGTGCACCGTCAGAGCTTGATTACTACGACACCCGGTCAGCCCCGCTGCCTACTGAAATCACCGCGCTGGATGCCTGGAACATCATGACCGGCGAACCGGGGCCGTTGATGCAGGTGGCTTTCCGAATCAGGGATGCCATTTCCTCGTTGTTTGGTGTGAAGCGCATCGGTGGGTTCTCCGGCACCTTGCGCGAGGCTGTGCAGGTCGGCGACCGGCTGGACTTCTTCCTGGTGGAACGCTGCGCGCCCGACATGCTGGTGCTGACCGAGCGTGACCGGCACCTGGATGTGATGATCTGCCTTTCAATCGCTGACCGTGTACTCACGATCACCTCGTCGGTTGTCACCCATAACACCTATGGGCGCCTCTACATGCTGCCAGTGGGGCCAGCGCACAAACTCATTGTGAATGCTCACCTACGACGACTTGAACGAACGCTGCAAGAGACAGCCGCAACGCCCGGCGGGTAGGCACGTTCACCGCCCGCCGGGAGGTGGATCAATTGCCTTTTTCAGCCGCCAAGAAGTACGCAACCAACGCATTGGCGTGACCATGGCCCATGCCGTGTTCAGTCTTGAGCAAGGCCACAAGCTCCATATGCTTCCTGGAACTGGCGGCCTTGAGCAGATCCAGCCAGTGGCTAATGGGTTGCCCATAGTTTTTTTCGATGGAGGGGAAGTACGACGCTGGCCCTTTTGTTTTTGTGTCGTCGGTCATGATGCAAACTCCCTTTTTGCTGAGGTGATAATGCCCGGATAACGTTACCGCTCTGGACTCACCGGGTCCACCGTACGGCCCGTCCCTACAGGCCCCCGTTGGCCTCGCCAATCAGAATATCCTCGAAGAACGCCCCGACCGGTTGTGTGGGATGGCAGATCTGTATCTCCAGCACCCAGACCATCTCGCTCGGTACGATCTCGACTTCAGCCAGCTTGTCCTGCCCGAACAGGGCATGCGGGAAGTCGGCGATGCGGTGTCCGGCCAGGTTGCGCTCAAGGCGCCAGCCCTTGGAGAGGGCGCTACCCTCAGCGAAGTCGTACAGCTCGCGCCCGGTCAGCCCGCGGTGCCAGGCATCGCGGGTCTCGTCGAACACTTCATGCAGGGCCTTCGTGCAAGCGTCATGCAATGGGTGCTCGCCGAAGACGAAGGTGTCGCCATAATCGCCTTCATAGCCATCCCACACCGGGCCAAGGTCGACCACGGCGATGTCGGTGGGCCGCAGCTTGCGCAGCAGGTCGATGCCTTGGCGGGGTGTGCGGATGGTGTCTTCGCCAAAGCGGATATAGGTGGGATGCCAGGTGTGAGACGCGCCCATGGCCTGCAATGTCTCGCTGGCCATTGCGAGGGCTTGCGCCGTGGTCATGCCGACTTTCAATTGATCGGCGATGGCGGCCAGGGCCCTGACCGTTTGCTCGCGGGCCGCAAGCATGCCGTCCAGCGAGTAGCGCGGGCCGACTTTTTCCAGCACCGGGTGCCGCGTGTTGAGCGACTCCGCTGGCGTCAATGCACCGCTGGGGACGAAGGCTTCGGCGACAAAACGATGCGCCTGCGCACCCGCCGCCAGGCAGGCTTCGCGGGCCTGGTTGATCATCGTGCTATTGCCGCAGGCGTAGATTTGGCTCTCGGCCCAGTCATGGGGCTGTGTCAGCGCGACCTGCTGTACGCGTGCGTCTGCCGACAAAACCCGATGCCAGAGAAAGCGTGGATGGGCCTGGCTGGCCCGTTCGAGAAACTCGACGTCGTAGAAGTCCGCAGGTGCCGAGTTACCCCAATACAGGGTGACTTCGGCCTGGCGGGCCAGGGCCGTCAGCAACAAGGGCTTGATACCGGCATAACCGGTCCCGGTGGCGAACAGCACAACAGGGCGCTCATCGTCGTGTTGCCAGGTGCAGGCGCCCACGGGGCCTTCGAGTTTCACCGCATCGCCCACTTGCAGGCTCGGCAGGATGCGTTCGGAAAACAGGCCACCGCTGACCTGGCGAATATGAAACACCAACCGGCCTTGATCCTGCGCGGGCAGATTGGCCACGGAGAAACAGCGGCTGTCGCCATCGTCGAGGCGAAACCTGAGGTACTGGCCGGCCCGCACGTCGAGTGGCTGGGCAGTCAGCAACACCAGCTCGACGATGTCGGCGCTCAACGCGCGTTTGCTGATCACCTGTGCGCTGACTTCCAGCGCGGGCGTGTCCAGTGACCAGCCGGGGATTTCCAGGCGCATGTCGCTGCAGGCATGGCTCTGGCACAGCAACATCTCGCCAGCCGCGAGCGGATAGGAGGCGGCAGGGGTGTCGGGTGTGCGCAGCTTTTCCCGGTGCTGGCCCGACACCACCTTGACCTTGCACGATCCGCAGGCGCCGCGCCGGCAGGAAAAGGGTACGGCGAGACCGCTGGCCAGCATGGCGTCGAGCAGCAATTGATCGGCAGCTTCGAAGGATTTGCCCGAGGGCAACAATTCAACGACATGGCGGTTGTGCATAAACACCTCGGGGCAATTGAGGCTCGATTGTTGCGGTAGACTAGGACCAGGAGAACCTCCAGTTTTGGATAATTCATATGGTCCAGCTTCGCAAATGGCGCCCGTTGCTCAAACTCGATGGGGCGCAGCCGCAGGCGTCCTACAGAAAGATCGTCGAGGGCCTGGTGAGCGCGATTGTCGAGGGCCGCCTGCGCCCCGGAGCGCTGTTGCCCGGCACGCGGGAGATGGCGCAACTGCTGGACGTCAACCGCAAGACGGTGATCCTTGCCTACGAGGAGGCGGTGACCAAGGGCTGGCTGGTCAGCCTTCAACGTCGCGGTACCTTCGTCAGTTCGCAGCTGGCGACAGGCGCGGTGCCGGCCACCCGCGCACCGAAGTCGTTTGCCCCGGCATTGCGGGAGGTGCCTGCGGCGGCCTATTTCACCCCAGGCGAACAGGTGACAGCCCTGCAACACCGGCCCGGCGCGCTGTTTTTCGACAATGGCGCCTGTGACCATCGCTTGCTGCCGCAAGCCGTGCTGCACCGCTATTACCGCAATGCCTTGCGCAACAGCTTTACCACCAACACCGTGCGCCATGGCAGCGAAGGCAGCGGACAGTACCTGCGCAACGCCCTGGCCGAAATGTTGCGCCACAATCGCGGCCTGACGGTCGGCGCGCCGCAGATTTGCCTGACCCAAGGCGTGCAGATGTCGCTGTACCTGACCGCCAGCGCGCTGCTCAAACCCGGTGATGTGGTGGTGGTCGAACGCCTGAGTTACCCACCGGCCTGGGAGATTTTCCGCCAGTTGGGTGCGCAACTGGTCACCGTGGACCTCGACGACGAAGGTTGCCGGGTCGACCAACTCGCCGAGCTGTGCCGCCTGCATGACGTACGGATGATGTACGTCACCCCCCATCACCAGTTTCCTACCACCGTCAGCCTGCGTGCCGGACGTCGCCAGCAGCTCCTGGAACTGGCCCGACTGCATGACTTCTGCATCATCGAGGAAGACTATGACCACGAATACCACTTTGCCGGACGGCCTTATTTGCCCCTGGCCAGTGACAGCGCCCAGCGTCATGTGATCTACATCGGCTCGCTGTCCAAGTCCCTGGGCAGCACCTTCCGTTGCAGCTATATCGTTGCCCCGTCGAACCTCATCGAAGTGCTCGAACGTACGGCGGCGGTGAGCCTGGGCCAGGGCGATGCCGTGATGCAGCGGATGCTCGCGGACCTGATCAACGATGGCGAATTGAAGAAGCACCTGCGGCGGGTTTCCAGGGAATACCGTCGGCGCCGGGAGACCCTGCTCAGTTGTTTGCTGGAAGCTTTTGGCGAGCAGATCTCTGTGCAGGAACCCGAAGGCGGGCTGGCGTTGTGGGTAAGGTTCGCCGACTCAATCGACGTCGACCTACTGGCCGAAAAAGCGCTGGAGCTGGACCTGGTGGTGCGCAGCGGTCGCCTGTTTTCACCGTTTGATCGTCCTGAAAATGCCTTGCGCCTGGGCTTCGCCTCGCTCAATTCGGAGGAAATCCGCGTCGCTACGCAGCGCTTGGCTGAGGCTTCACGGGCGATTGGGGGCGCGGCTAAATAATTACGCCGGCTCAAAGGTGGATGTGTAAGGATATGTTACTTAGCCTTTGATACTGCCAATAACAGGAACCGACGCTGATGCTCGCTGCCTTCAGACACTACCCGTTTTCGGTCAATCTGCTGCTGTCGTCTGCGTTGTTCCTGACCCTGGGGCGCGCCATTACCCTGCCGTATATGGTGATTTATCTTTCATCCAACTTCACGTTGGGCATCAGCGAAATCGGCCTGGTGGTGGGCGGTGCAATGCTCGTCGGTTCGTTGCTGAGCCTTTACGGCGGCTACCTGACTGACAAAATCTCCAGCTACCGATTGATTCTCAGCTTCACGGGGTTTTTCACCGTCGGCTTCATTGGCATGTGCGTCACGTCGCACCTGTGGCTGTTTTTCCTGTTTCTGGTGTCGTTCAACTTCGCCTATTCAGTGATCGATATCGTGGTCAAGGCCGCGTTTGGCAAACTGCTGCCGGAAGCCGAACGCGGCAAAGTGTTTTCGGTGCGCTACACCCTGATCAACGTTGGTTACGCAGTGGGGCCGTTCATTGGCGCCGGGCTCGCGCACATGGATATGAAACTGCCGTTCCTGGTGTCGGCGATCCTGGGCATGGGCTTCTTCCTCACCTATTGGGTGTGGGGCGACAGGAGCCTCAGCTCCGCCGACCCGGCCAATGCCCCGGTGTCGTTCGTCGCGGTGGGGCGCATTCTGCTCAAGGACTATCGCCTGGTCTGCTTCACGGTGGGCGGCGCGTTGAGCGCCGTGGCGTTCGGCCAGTTCACCGGCTACATCTCGCAATACCTGGTGACCACAAGCACGCCGGAATTTACCTACCGGGTCATCAGTTCGGTGGTGGCGGTCAATGCGACCGTGGTGATCTGCCTGCAGTACATCGTGGGCAAGCGCATTACCAACGAGCATCTGAATCAATGGCTGACGGCGGGCTTCAGCCTGTTTCTGCTGGGCGTCGTCGGTTTTGCGCTGTCCACCACCGTGCTGCATTGGGCGTTGGCCGTGGCGATATTCACCGTGGGCGAAATCATCGTGTTCCCGGCCGAGTACATGTTTATCGACCGCATCGCACCGGAGCACCTGCGCGGCATGTATTACGGCGCGCAAAACCTGTCCAGCCTCGGCGGTGCGCTGGGGCCGGTGCTGTGCGGGTTTGCCCTGGCAACGCAGTCGGCGCATTTCATGTTCTATATGCTCGCGGCGTTTATCGTGGCGGGTGGGTGCTTCTATCTGATGGGGGCTTCCTATTCCAAACGCTACGACACTGGACGCGGGGAGTGAGTGCTTTACCTATCCTCCACGCCTGCCCAGGTGAGTAAGCCAAACTCAGGTGTTCATGGCGGCCCCTTCAAAAAACGCCGCGCATGATCCGGATCCGGCAACAGGCATGTGTCGTATTTCCCGAAGAGCCGATAGCGATTACGCGCGATGCGATCATAAGCCCAATCCCGAAGAAAGCGCGGGATGGCGCGCAGCACCAGCAACGGGCGCCAGCGGGCAGGCAGTTGCGCAATGATTTCAAACACCGCCTCCGAACGCTCCCAATACTGCCGGTCGCGGATC
The DNA here is from genome assembly GCF_019382755.1 of Pseudomonas sp. Colony2. Taxonomy (NCBI): domain Bacteria; kingdom Pseudomonadati; phylum Pseudomonadota; class Gammaproteobacteria; order Pseudomonadales; family Pseudomonadaceae; genus Pseudomonas; species Pseudomonas sp. Colony2. Next base: position 2,199,675 of record NZ_CP080030.1, read on the forward strand.
ACGGCGAGGGTGTCGAACTGATCCAGCGGCAACCCGGCCCAGGCCAGTAGCGCCTGACCTTCGGGCGACTGAACGGCCGCCAAGCGCACACGCCGGTCGTGGTCATGGCGAATCAGGAACCTTGCCCAGCCGTTGCACAGCTTGCACACACCGTCGAACAGCACCACGGTTTCGCCGGGCTTGAGGAGTGGTGCGGGAGTAGGCCGGGTGTGGGAGGCGGGCATCAGCGTGGGTCCAGTCGGGCCGGGTTAGCCTGGATCATACCCGCGTTCGGCACGACTCAGCGCTGCCCGCAGCCCCGTCGATGCACTGGTGAGTGGAGCAGGGCCCGTCGTTACAAGCGAAGAGGCTTCGCTCATGGACGCTTGCGCCAGTGCCACGATAGACGCGCCATCCCCATAGGCACGGTCCGCAGCCTTGGCGATGGTCGCGAGATAACCGTGCAGGTCGCCCGCCTTGAACATCGCCCATGCCCCCGGAACCAGTTGCACCTCCACCGACGCCCCGGTGTGCTGGGCCATCTGGTAAAACAAGCGAGCAGTCGGCTCGAGTGTGGTTTCGACAGCGCACAACACCACCACCTTCCCGCCAGCTTGAACCGCCGCGAATGCCAGCGCTTCATCTGCCCGCAAAATCGGCACCGGGGTGTGAGTACCGGCAAGTTCAACCACCGGGCCCAGGGTCGAACAGGTGAGCACCACTGCATCGCAGTGCTGAGCCAGGGCAACCAGCGCCAGCTGCGTTTCCTCGGCTATGCCTGCGGTCAGCTTACCCGCGCATTCAACCGCTGCCAGAAGATCGGCCCGGACTGCATGGTGCAACACCCGTGACCCGATCCCCAGCGCTGCTGCGGCAGCGTCAAACACGGCAATGTTGCTCTCGGCGGTATGCAGGCAGGTAATACGCATCGCTCAGGTCTCCGGCACTTTTGAACACCCGCCGACTTTAACGCGACAACACCGGCGCTGCGCCTTTTTCCTCCACGCCCACCTCATGCAGCGAAATCCGCGACGTCTCCGGCAACGCCAACCCGCCCGCCAATGCCAGCACCGCCACCGCAATCAGATAAAACGCCGGCGACAGGTTGCTGCCCGTGGTACTGATCAACCACGTCGCCACCAACGGCGCCGTACCGCCAAAGATCGTGTACGCCATGTTGTAGGTAATCGCCGAAGCCGTATACCGAGTGCGTGTCGGAAAGGTCTCCGACAACAACGCCGCCGTCACCACCCCACACAGCACCGCGCCCACCGCCAGCAACATCACCCCTACCACCGATGCCGCGAACGACCCGGAACTGGCCATCAGGAACGACGGGTACACCACCACAATCAACAACACACACGCCGTCATCACCGTGACCCGACGCCCCACTCGATCCGAATACAACCCCGCCAGCGGGCAGATCGCCGCCGCGAAAATCAGCGCAATCAGCGACACCAGCAACGCCACCGCTCGACTCAAGCCACCCGCCACCTGCAGATACGTCGCGAAGTAGGTGGTGAACATATAAAACGACAACGCCGTGAGCGACACAAAAGCGCCCAGGCAACAGATCGCCGCACCATGGTTGCGCAAGGTTTCCCTGAGGGGAGAGTGCGCTACCGCGTGCTCCTGCTTCACCGCCTGGAAGGCCGGCGTCTCATCCAGCTTCCAGCGCAGGTAAAGCCCCACCAGCCCCAGCGGCGCAGCGATCAGGAACGGCAAGCGCCAGCCCCAGCTGCCCATTGCCTCGGCGGACAGCGAAGCCTCCAGGGCGTACGCCACCACGGCCGCCGCAGCGAACGCAGAAAACGTCGACACCGGCACAAAACTGCCATACCAGGCGCGCTTGTCACTGGGCGCGTGCTCCATCAGATAGGCACAGGCCCCGGCGTATTCGCCCCCGGCGGAAAAACCCTGGGCGCAGCGAATCAACGACAACAGAATCGGCGCCGCCACGCCGATGGCGGCGTAGGTGGGCAGCAGGCCGATCAGCGTGGTGGCGCCGGCCATCAGCAAAATCGTCATGGCCAGCGTGCGTTTGCGCCCGATCCGGTCGCCGAGCATGCCAAAGAAAATCCCGCCCAGGGGCCGGAAGGCGAAGGCCACCGCGAACACCGCAAAGGTCTTCAGCAACGCCGCGCTGGCGTCACCGCTGGGGAAGAATTGCTGGGCGATGGTGGTGGCGAGAAAGCCGTAGACGGCGAAGTCGAACCACTCCACGAAATTACCGATGCCGGCGGCGATGATCACTCTGCGCAGGGTTTGGGGGCTGACCTGTTCGGTGGATGGGCTCGTCATGGGGGAAGGCCTCGGCGGTGGTAGGGGGATGCTTGATTATCGGGGGCGGGGATTGGGCGGCGGGGCTCAAAAGAGTCGTCCGCGTAGTCAGTAGCGACTGGGTGGGAGTGATGCAGGCAGGATTTGGGCCAGGTAAGGCGGGGAGCTATCCAGGGAGGGGGTGGGTGATTTCTACGCAAGGACCACAACGGAAAAGGGG
>NZ_CP080030.1:2202248-2203626 GCF_019382755.1 Pseudomonas sp. Colony2
CTCCATCTATTATCTGAGGTCGAACCAACGACCGAAGTTGTCGAAGTGGGATTACTTTTGAGCATGGGGCCGCCGATGCAGGGAAAAACGTTCGAGATAGTGCGAATAGATCAAATCCACGAAATTGTTTCGCCAACCGTAGAGTCACTTTTACAGCCGTTAGGATTCGAAGTTCAGGGCCCGCTGTCCTGGCTTCGTAGCGTCGATGCTCCCATTCGCCAACTCTTTCGCCTTGAGCAGTGGAAAGGCGGCGCGCTAGCGCCGTCATGGGCTCTGTCACTGGACTTCGTTCCCCATCTTTCCGGCAATGAAATCAAATGGCACAGGACGTCAAAATCAGCACGACCTGATCTGACTTTCGATGTGCGCGATCGAGCGTTTGATATCTCATGCAGCTACGGACCTGATGCCATAGCAACCAGCGCACCCAATATCCTCCGGGCTGCCATTCCAAAAGCTGAATCGTTTTGGGACGAGGCTCGTTCGATAGCCGACCTGCCTGGTGCTTTCGAGCGGGTCAAGCAGCATTTGTCGACGGGTGGCCTGGGTTTCTACAACTACATACAACATCCTCTTGCATACGCGTTTGTATTGGCCATGAACGGCAAGCCCGACACAGCCGAAGAAGAGTTTCAACGCTATTCACAGCGTCTTTCAGAGGCGGCTCGAAAAAAACTCCGCAAGCTATTCATTGATGCAGGCGGTCACCTTGGCTAAGCGAGTACGGCTTTTTCAACAGAATCGGCCAGAAGCGGCCGCTCATGACCGACCGCTTCCGACCCAACGCAGCCATCCGCTCCTGACTATTGGGTTAATGCACCCACGTCATTCACCAGTGTGCGCCAGCCATCCTTTGCCTCCTGCTCCGAGGTAAAGACTTGCACTTTGGGATGCCAGAACGCCCCCTCGATTACGATGCATTCCAAGGTAGAGTCCTGAAACGTAAAGACATAGTGGATAGCATCTTTCATGAACCGCTGTTTGTCGTGTCGAGGATGAATGGCGTTCCTTTGCTCAAGCTCTGCTAACCAAGGCGAATTATCTATTCGATGAATTTGGTAATGCTTTAGGCCAAGTCCAATGAGCGGATGGCCGCCCAAAGCTTCGTCGTTTGGCGAACCGAATTGGATTTTCTTTACTAGCGGAAAATGAACCACAGCTATTTCTTCTCCGGTGGTGTAATACCGTAAACATAGTTGCGTGTCCGTGGCGAACACCACTGGTTCAGGCGACGTACTTGGCTGTGGCCAGGAGTCGAGCAGCACTACGGTCGCTAATGACATGCGGGAACCTGATGAATGAATGGGTTATAAACAGAGTGCGAGAGCGACTCGTTGTCGTCAAACCTTTCTGATCGCGACCGACTGCTTCTGGCCGA
>NZ_CP080030.1:2212617-2212694 GCF_019382755.1 Pseudomonas sp. Colony2
CATTTCGACGTGGTGATCACTGACTGCAATATGCCCCTGATGAACGGCTACGAACTGGCCCGGGCCATTCGGGACGA
>NZ_CP080030.1:2218743-2218939 GCF_019382755.1 Pseudomonas sp. Colony2
ACAAGTTTGCGCTCAAAGGTCTGTTTGCCGCTGTCGTCCTCGCCGCTGGTTCCCAAGCTGCCATGGCCGCTGACGGTGAAATCAACTTCGTCGGCAGCGTGACCGACAACACCTGCCCAGTGGTCGTGACTGACCTGAACGGTTCGGCCGGTGCCGGCGATGTGGGCCTGGGCGATGTGCCTGCCACCTCCCTGGC
>NZ_CP080030.1:2218973-2219292 GCF_019382755.1 Pseudomonas sp. Colony2
AGCCTGACCATCGACACCACTGCTCCTGGTTGCAGCGTTACCGGCAAGAGCGCCGTGGTCAAGTTCCTGTCCCTGAGCGGCACTGCCGGTGCCAGCGGCCAGTGGATCGGCATCAGCCCGGACGCCGGTCACGCCACCAACGTTGCGGTACAGATCAAGGACGCCACCGACAAGGACGTGCAACTGGGCCTGGAATCGTCTCCGTACGTCGACCTGACCCAACCGTTGCGCTTCACCGCCAACTACATCGCCACCGGCACTGCGACTTCCGGCCCGGCCAACGCCAAGGCTGCGTTCACCGTCGAGTACCAGTAAGCCC
>NZ_CP080030.1:2220271-2220393 GCF_019382755.1 Pseudomonas sp. Colony2
GGGGAGCCCGCCAAGTTCGATGCCAGTTTCATGCAGTCGTTTGGCGGCACCGGTGCCGGTCCCAACCTCGACCTGGATGCGGTTGCGAACAGCGGCAGCATCGGCCCCGGGACTTACCCGGT
>NZ_CP080030.1:2220691-2220885 GCF_019382755.1 Pseudomonas sp. Colony2
GGGATCAATGCCGCGATGCTCAACTACCAGTTTTCCGCCGCGCAAACCAACAGTGACGCCCGCGGCACTGGCAACCAATACAACCTGTATGCCACTGGTGGGTTCAACCTCGGAGACTGGCGTTTTCGCTCCAGCTCATCGTTCCGCCAGGACGATGAAGGTGGCCGCCAGTGGCAGCGCAGCAATACCTACGC
>NZ_CP080030.1:2220931-2221266 GCF_019382755.1 Pseudomonas sp. Colony2
AGCTTCACCCCTGGCGACGTATTTGACAGCGTACCGTTTCGCGGTGTGCAACTGGCCTCGGACATGGGCATGTTGCCGGACTCGATGCAGGGCTACGCCCCGGTGATCCGTGGCATCGCCGAAACCCAGGCTAAGGTCGAAGTGCGCCAGAACGGCTACTCGCTGTACACCACTTACGTGGCTCCGGGTGCGTTTGAAATCAACGACCTCAACGCCGCCTCGGGTAGCGGAGACCTGGAAGTGATCATCACCGAAGCCGATGGCCGCGAGCGCCGATTCACCCAGCCGTACGCAACCCTGGCCAACATGCTGCGGGAAAATACCTGGCGCTACAG
>NZ_CP080030.1:2221655-2222091 GCF_019382755.1 Pseudomonas sp. Colony2
TCTCCAAGCGCAGCAAGGTCGAGGCCAGCGTCAACCAGGCCCTGGACAACTACGGATCGTTGTACTTGAACCTGAGCAAGCAGAACTACTGGGGTACGTCCCGGGAAGACAAGCAGATGCAGCTGGGTTTCAACACCCAGTACAAGGGTGTGACCTATGGCGTATACGCCAGCAAGACCCTGACAGACGACTTTGGCTCCAACAACCAGGTGGTTTTCACAGTGTCTATGCCCCTTGGACAAACCCGCAGCACCGGTACGTTCAGCGTCACCCGCAACAATGACGGCAGCCTCGACCAGCGGGCCGGTCTTAGCGGTCGCGATGGCAACCTGAACTACAACGTCAACGCCAACCGCGTGGAAAACACCGGCAACAACGGCTCTGCGTTGCTGGGCTACCGCGCACCGTTTGCCCAATTGGGTGCCGGTGTGAGTGT
>NZ_CP080030.1:2222267-2222385 GCF_019382755.1 Pseudomonas sp. Colony2
CCTTGGTGCCTTACGTCACGCCGTATCGCAAAAACCGCGTGGCCGTGGACACCAGCGAGCTGGAAACCAACGTCGACATCGCCGAAGGCGTGACCAATGTGGTGCCGCGTCGTGGCGC
>NZ_CP080030.1:2225613-2226063 GCF_019382755.1 Pseudomonas sp. Colony2
TTTGGCCGAAACCACCCCTTTAATTCCCATACCGGTCTACCATGCCACCCCCGGCAGTGGTTCCACGCGCTACCGACCTCAATCTCAAGGTATCGCCCATGACCTCTTCACCCCGCACCACCCCATCCCGCATCTCATCCGAGGCATCCCAATGAGCATCGACCAAATCAGCCTCCCAAAAGGCGTAGGCCCTCAGGCCATCAAGCTCCTCGACGCCATCACCGGTGCTGACACCAAAGAAGACCTGAACCGCGCAGGCGGCAAAGCCGAAGGTTTTGTATTGGGTCTGGAAAGCGCCAAGGCCATCAAAAGCCAAATCGCCGAGTCGTTGTATGTGGCATACGACGACGCGGCGAGTAATCGGTTGGGTGAGTTGAAGGGCTAGTCCCGCAGGACCGCGTTGGGCTCTACGCCCGAGGTGTTTCGCGGTCCATCAGTTTGCGATCAGCA
>NZ_CP080030.1:2227199-2227917 GCF_019382755.1 Pseudomonas sp. Colony2
TCGCCGAGTCGTTGTATGTGGCATACGACGACGCGGCGAGTAATCGGTTGGGTGAGTTGAAGGGCTAGTCCCGCAGGACCGCGTTGGGCTCTACGCCCGAGGTGTTTCGCGGTCCATCAGTTTGCCGATCAGCAGCACACTCAATTCGCTCAGCTGGTGTATGGCCAATGCCACGTCGCGGTCTTTGCCGGTCAGTTCGTCGGACAGGTCGAGCAGCAGGGCGCTGACGGAGGAAACGGTTTCGTAGCTGTTGGCGATCAGGATTTCGCTGCTGACGCCGGAGGTGACGCTGAAGAGGGCGGTTGCCTCTGGGACTGTCTCGGTGCCGGGATTGAGGTAGTGATCAATGGCGCGTTGGGCAGCCTGGTGGAGTTTTTGATCCGGCTTGTTTGGCGGATTCGGCGTTATCTTGAACATGGTGCAATTCCTGAGTCGGGCCGCCACCTTGTCGCTACTAAACGAAAGGGTGGCAGCTGTGCGCAGGTTAGTAGACCGGTGAATTACACAAAGCCGGCGCGCCCGAGGGCGCCCTACGCACAGCCACCATCAAGCACAGACAGGAACGTCTGATAGATGCAGCTCATGCACTATGTGTAATTGACCCTAGGGCTACTAAACCCGATCACTGAGTTTTCAGCGACCGAGCAACCTTAGAGATGACCACCCAGGTGCACAAGCCGGCGGATTCTGACGTAAGCGTAGGCAATGGAGCAAGGTG
>NZ_CP080030.1:2229357-2235242 GCF_019382755.1 Pseudomonas sp. Colony2
TTTATTTTTCTTCTGGCCTGCGGTGCTGCTGCGAGCACCGGCATCATCTTCAAGCCGGGCGACTGGTACGCCACCCTGGTCAAACCCAGCTTCACCCCTCCCAACTGGCTGTTCCCGGTCGCCTGGACAATCATCTACCTGCTGCTGGCTTGGGCCGGCTACCGGCTGACCCTGATTCCCGGCAGCGAAATCGTGCTGGCTCTATGGGCCGCACAGATCGCACTCAACACCCTGTGGACGCCCGTGTTCTTCGGCGCCCACCGGATTTTCGCCGGGATGGTGATCATTACGCTGCTGTGGCTGGTAGTGGCCGCCATGGTGCTGCTGACGGTGCGCCTGGATTTGATCACCGGGCTGATCCTGTTCCCGTACCTGGTGTGGCTAAGCGTTGCGGCAGCGTTGAATTTTTCCATCCTGCGCAATAACCGCTGAGCCTGGCGGCGTGGGCAGAGGGCGGAAACATCATTGCCATGATGCCCACGCACACTGGCGAAGGTGAACATCTCGTTTAGAGATAGAGGAAATATCAGATTGGGAACTCATACGCTGTGGCCTGCTGAAGAACATGAACTGGCGCAAATGCAGCGCTTCAACCAAAGGCTCGCCTGGTTGCCGCGTTTTCGCATCCGCAACCGCGTGACGCCCCGGGTGATCCAGGCGCTGTTGCGCTCCAGCCAGATGGTGGCCGGCAACAAGTTGCTCAAGCATGGCCTTCAGGCAGAAAGCCGGCGGGTGGGCTCGGTGCCGCTGCGCATCATCCGGCCGAAGGGCAAGGCCAAGGGCGTGGTGCTGGATATCCATGGCGGCGGTTGGGTGATCGGCAATGCGCAGATGAATGACGACCTCAACGTGGCCATGGTCAACGCGTGCGACGTGGCGGTGGTGTCGGTGGATTACCGGCTGGCGGTGAACACGCCGGTGGAAGGGATTCTGGAAGACTGCCTGGCTGCGGCGCGCTGGTTGCTCGCGGACTGTGAGGAGTTTGCCGGCCTGCCGGTGATCGTCGTCGGCGAATCTGCCGGTGGGCATCTGGCGGCGGCGACGTTGCTGGCGCTGAAACAATGGCCCGAGTTGCTGGCGCGGGTGAGGGGGGCTGTGCTGTATTACGGCGTCTACGATTTGACCGGTACGCCGAGCGTGCGCACGGCGGGGCGGGAAACACTGTTGCTGGACGGGCCGGGCATGGTGGAGGCGCTGCGCTTGCTGACGCCGGGCTTGAGTGATGAGCAGCGTCGGCAGCCGTCGTTGTCACCGTTGTATGGCGACCTTGCGGGGATGCCGCCGGCGCTGATGTTTGTGGGGGATCTGGACCCGCTGCTGGATGACACGCTGCAGATGGCTGAGCGGTGGGCGGGGTCTGAGGTGTATCTGTTGCCGCAGGCGGCTCATGGGTTTATTCATTTTCCGACGGCGATGTCGGGCAGGGTGCTGGCTTACAGCCGCGAGTGGATCACGGGTCGTTTACGCTCGGTTGGTTGATATTGGATTTTTACAACAAGGCCACATGGAAAGATGAAAATAAGAAAGTCGTTCATCGCGTCGCTGGGGATTTTATCGCTGGTTCAAACGTCACTGTCCTTTGCGGACAACGTTAACGGGAAAAACATTTATCTGCAGCGATGCGCCATGTGCCACGGCGCGGATATCAAAGGCACGGGCCCCTTGGCGAATAAAAGCAATCCGCCTACGCCTGACCTGACAACGGCTACTTTCAAAAAACGCTTGAGTGATTATCCGGGCGTTATCGTGTCGTCCGTCATTCTTCGTCCAAATGGCGACCTGATTCCCAGAACGTTGCGGGAGAACGGTGTGAAGTTGTCACCGTTCACCTGGAAAGTTCAGGACTTCCGCGACTTGAATCAGTACATGAGTGGTGTGATTTCAAAAAGCCGATGATGCTGCTCGTTCCCACGCTCTGCGTGGGAATGCATCCCGTGACGCTCCGCGTCACCCAGTGCGGGACGCAGAGCGTCCCCGGCGGCATTCCTTTGCTGCGCGTGGGAACGATCAGTCAGCAACCGCTCAATGCCACTTGCGGACGCTCGCCTGCAAAGAAGAACGGCCGCAACCGCACGCCCACGCTATTCCCGATAAACGCCGCCACCAACCACACCCAGCCATGCAGGCTACCCGACGCAATCCCGCTGAAGTACGCGCCGATATTGCAGCCGTACGCCAGGCGCGAGCCGTAACCCAGCAGCAACCCACCGATCACTGCGGCGAACAGCGAGCGTGCCGGAATTTTGAGGCTTGGAGCGAAACGCCCGGCCAATCCCGCAGCCAACAGCGCACCGAGGATGATGCCGACGTCCATCACACTGGTGACGTCTTCCCACACCGGCGCCGCCAGGGCCTTGGCATTGCCCGGCATTTGCCAGAACGCCCAGCTGCCTACGTCCACGCCCAACCCGCCGGCAACCTTGGCGCCCCACAGGGCGAACGCCGAAGTGATACCCCATGGCCGCCCGGCCAGTGCCAGGGTGGCGTAGTTGAGCAGGGCCAGGCCAATCGCGCCCCACACCAATGGCCATGGCCCGCGCAGGAAGCGGCGCAGGCCCTGGTGCTGGCTGGTGACGCCGGCTTCGAGTTGCCCGTGACGGCCTTTTTCCAGGCGCACGGTAACTGCTGCGATGACCCCGAACACGGCCAGGCTCGCGAGCAATGCCGGCATTACACCGAAGCTTTTGACGATGGAGATCGCCGGGAACGAGGGCAGGGCAAACCACCATTCGATGTGGTGGGTGGCAATCAACGAACCACAGATAAAGAAGAACAGCGTCACCAGCATACGCGCGTTACCACCGCCCACGGTGAACAGGGTGCCGGACGCACAGCCGCCGCCCAGTTGCATGCCGATGCCGAAGATGAATGCCCCGAACACCACCGAAACCCCGGCCGGCGCCACTAGCCCGACCACGGGCTGGCCGAACAGGGTGCCGGCCCCCAGCGCGGGGAAGAACAGCACCACGGCAATCGCCAGCATCACCATCTGCGCACGCAAGCCCGCGCCACGCCGGTCGGTGATGAACACTCGCCAGGCCGAGGTAAAGCCGAAGGCAGCGTGGTACAGCGTCAGGCCCAGTGCGGCGCCGACCACCAGCAACAGCACCTGGCGCGAGCCGACGCTGTTTTGCAGGAAGACGGCGCCGAACAGCAGGATGGTAAACGCCAGCAATGGCGCGACCGGCTTGCGCGCTGGGGTTGTGGACAGGGAAAGGCTCATCGGGAATCTCGGGTGATGTGGGTTAAGGGCGAGGTGGCGAAGTATAAACCTCGCGCTCCGCCACTGGCGCCTTGAAAAGCAACGCCAGCGCCACGATCACCGACAGCGCCACGGCCACTGCGCCCGCCAGGTACACCGATGCCACTCCGGCCACGCCGGCCAAGGCGCCGATCAGCGGGGTGCTGACCCCCAGCGAAATATCCAGGAACGCCACATACGCACCCATCGCCAGGCTGCGGGATTGGGGCGGCGCGCGCTTTATCGCCTCCACCCCAAAGCCGGGAAACGCCAGGGAGTAGCCGAAACCGGTCAGCGCCGCGCCCAGGTAGGCAGTCAACGCACTGTCCGCGCCCCAGATCAACAGCTGCCCGGCGGCTTCAATTATCACGCACACCAGCGCGACCTTGGCACCGCCGATCTTGTCGGGCAGGTGCCCAAAGAAAATCCGCGCGCCGATAAACGCCAGGCCAAAGGCGGTAAACGCCAATGACGCATTGCCCCAGGCCTTGGTGGCAAACAGCAGCGCGATAAACGCGGTAATCACGCCAAACCCGACGCTTGCAAAGGCCAGGCCCAACCCCGGTACCCACACCGAGCGCAGCACCTTGAAAAACGAGGTGCGCCGCAGGCTGGTGGGCGCAACGCCTTGCGCTCCGGCGACGATGGCCAGTGCCAGCAGCGGAATCACCATGGTCCCGACGGCGATCCCGCTGAAACCCCACTGGCTATTCACCGCCACCCCGAGGGGCGCGCCCAGGGCAAACGCGGCGTAGATTGCGATGCCGATCCAGGCCATGACCTTGCCGGTATTTTGCGGCCCCACCAACCCGACACCCCAGCCCATCGAGCCGGTCACGATCAGGCTTTCCCCCAGCGCCAGCACCACGCGCCCGGCGAGCAACACCCACACCGAGACCACCGGCGACGCCACAAACGCCAGGGACGCGAGGTAGATCAAGCCGGAGCTGGCCGCCACCAGCATGCCCACGAGCATGGCGCGCTTGGGGCCGCGCATATCGGCAAAATTGCCGGCCCAGGACCGCGACAACAATGCCCCGGCAAACTGCGCACCGATCACCACGCCCACCACCAGCGTGTCCATGCCCAAGGTGTTGTGCAGGTGCAGCGGCAGCACCGGCAGTTGCATGCCGATGATCAGGAACCCGACAAACACCGCCAGGGTGATGGGCAGTAATTTCAGTACCACAGGGCTTACCAATCCAGACATGAGTTGAATCCTCTGACGGGCATCAGCCCAGGCGAACGGAAAGCTCGACGTCGTCACCGATCGGCACCGACAGGTAGCCGTTTGCTGGCGAACGCACCCGGGCCAGGTAGTCGGGGCAGTAGTCGGTGTTGTCGGCGATGATCAGCGCGCCAGGCTTGAGGCGGCTTTCCACCAGGTTCAGCACATCGCCATACAGCGCCTTGGCGCCGTCGAGCAGCAGCAGGTCGACGCTGTCGGGCAGGCCGGTGGCCAGGGTGACCAGGGCATCGCCTTGGCGGATCTCCACGAGGTCGCTCACGCCGCCTTGCTCCAGGTGTTGCCGGGCGAGAGCGATCTTCGAGGGCTCGAACTCGCTGCTGATCAGCGTGCCGCCGCCGTTGTCCCGCAGGGCGGCCGCCAGGTGCAGGGTGGACAGGCCGAACGAAGTACCGAACTCGACGATGGCCTGCGCTTTGCTGCTGCGTGCGAGCATGTACAGCAGGGTGCCGGTGTCGCGGGAGACGGGCAACCACAGGTCTTTCAGCATTCCGTAGAGTGCCAGGTAGTCGGTCTTGCTGCGCATCAGGCGGTCGCGTTCTTCGTGGGTCACTGTGTTGATGACGGGGCTGGTGGCGGCATCGGCCTGTGTGTACAGCCGTTCAATCAGGGCCGCCATCGGGGCCGAGGTAAGCGTATTCATGGGGATGTCCTGCTGCAGGTTGAGCGCCGTGAGGCGCCGGGCTAGTATGCGAATGATTCGTCGCATTTAAAGTATGCGAACAATTCGTCACATTCGCTATTCGCATTCCAACGGCAGCAGGAACGCCCCATGACCGATCGCCAGACCTCGCAGATTTCCTCACGCAAAGAGCCCAAACAGGCGCGGTCCACCGAGTTGGTGTCGGCCATTCTGGAGGCGGCTATTCAGGTTTTGGCCAAGGAAGGTGCCAGCCGTTTCACCACCGCACGGGTCGCGGAAAAGGCCGGTGTCAGCGTGGGGTCGGTGTACCAGTACTTTCCCAACAAGGCGGCCATCCTGTTTCGGCTGCAGACCGATGAGTGGCAGCAAACCTCGCAGATGCTCAGCCGGATCCTGGAGGACGTGCGTCAACCGCCTCTGGAGCGGTTGCGCACGCTGGTGCATGCGTTCATTCGTTCGGAGTGTGAGGAGGCGCAGATGCGGGTCGCCTTGAGCGACGCGGCACCGCTTTACCGTGACGCGCCGGAGGCCCATGAGGTTCGGGCGGAGGGACAAAACATCTTCCAGACGTTCATGTTTGAATTACTGCCGCAGGTGCCGGAAGCCACTCGCATACTGGCGTGCGATTTGATCGCCACCACCTTCAGTTCGGTGGCAAAAGAGTTCTCGGGAAGCCCGCGTACCGAGGTGCAAATCATCGCCTACGCGGACGCGATGGCGGATATGTTCAGTGCATATGTGACGGTGCTTAACCA
>NZ_CP080030.1:2235295-2284935 GCF_019382755.1 Pseudomonas sp. Colony2
CGGTTCAGCCACACGGTCTGCGCGTTGCAGAATTCCCGCACACCGAAGTGCGACAACTCCCGCCCGAAGCCGCTCTTTTTCACACCACCAAACGAGACCCGGGGATCGGACACGCTGTAGGCGTTGATAAAGATCCCGCCGGTTTCCAGCTGGTTGGCGATGCTGCGTGCCTTCTGCGGGTCGGTGGTGAACACACTGGCGGTCAGGCCGAACTCACTGTCGTTGGCGAGGGCCACGGCGTGGTCCGCATCGCGGGCGGTGATGATGGAGGCGACCGGGCCAAACAGTTCCTGTTTGAACGAGGTCATCTGGTCGGTGACGTTGGCCAGCACGGTGGGGGCGTAGTAGTTGCCCGCGCCTTCGACTTTGCTGCCGCCCAGCAGCAGGGTGGCGCCTTCGGCCAGGGTGGCCTGGACCTGGCCGTCGAGTTCGTCCCGCAGGTCGAACCGGGCCATCGGCCCGATGTAGGTCTCGCTGGCGGTCGGGTCGCCCATCACCAGGTTGCGGCTGGCTTCGAGGAATTTGGCGGTGAAGGCTTCCACCACGCCTTCTTCGATGATCAGGCGCTTGGCGGCGGCGCACACCTGGCCGGAGTTCTGGAAACGGCCGATCAGGGCAGCTTGCACGGCTTCGTCGAGGTTGGCGTCGTTGAGCACAATGAACGGGTCGGAACCGCCCAGCTCCAGTACGCATTTTTTCAGCGCGGCCCCGGCCTGGGAACCGATGGCCATGCCGGCGCGCACGCTGCCGGTGAGGGTCACGGCGGCGATGCGCGGGTCGGCGATGGCTTTGGACACGCCGTCCTGGGTGACGTTGATCACTTCGAACAGGCCATCGGCAAAGCCGGCGCGCTGGAAGGCTTGTTTCATCAGGTACGCGCTGCCCATTACGTTAGGCGCGTGCTTGAGCACGTAGGTGTTGCCGCTGAGCATGGTTGGCACCGCGCCGCGCAGCACTTGCCACACCGGGAAGTTCCACGGCATTACCGCGAGGATCGGGCCCAGCGGGCGGTATTCGATCTGGGCGGTGCCGTTGTCCACCAGGGTGGCTTCCGGGGCCAGCATGGCTGGGCCGTGGGCCGCATACCACTCAGCGAGTTGCGCGCATTTTTCGATTTCGCCACGGGCCTGGGCGATGGGTTTGCCCATTTCCAGGGTGATCATCTGGGCCATTTCTTCGGCCTGGTCGCGCAGGGTGCTGGCCAGGGCCAGCAGCAATTCGGCGCGCTGGGCGACGGGGGTATTGCGCCCGTTGCGGAAGGCGTTGATCGAGCGGGTGAGGGCGGCATCCAGCTGCGCCTCGGTTTCGTACGGGTAGCTGGCGACCGTTTCACCGTTGGCGGGGTTGATCGATAACGCGTGGGTCTGGGAGGAAATGGAGTTCATGGCACCGTCCTGCGCAGTGAATGGGATGGAGGCCAGCGTACGGGGCTGTATCTTTTTCGGAAACTGAATAATATTAAGCAATACGTTCACGTTTGGAGAATGACTTGGATCTGGTCCAGCTGGAAATTTTCAAAGCCGTTGCCGAGCAAGGCAGCATCAGCGCTGCCGCGCAATTGATCCATCGCGTGCCGTCGAACCTGACCACGCGGATCAAGCAATTGGAGCAGGACCTGGGCGTGGACTTATTTATTCGCGAGAAGAGCCGATTGCGTTTGTCACCGGCCGGGTGGAATTTCCTCGGCTATGCCCGGCGCATTCTGGATCTGGTGCAAGAGGCCCGGGCTACGGTGGCGGGGGAGGAACCCCAGGGCGCGTTTGCGTTGGGCTCGCTGGAGAGTACGGCGGCGGTGCGCATCCCGGCATTGCTCGCGGCGTATAACCAGAAGCACGCCAAGGTCGAGCTGGACCTGACCACCGGGCCGTCCGGCACGATGATCGAGGGTGTGTTGTCGGGGCGGCTGGCAGCGGCGTTTGTCGATGGGCCGGTGTTGCACGCGACGCTGGAGGGCGTGGCGGTGTTTGAGGAGGAAATGGTGGTGATTGCGCCGTTGCATCACGCGCCGATCACCCGGGGGCGGGATGTGAGTGGAGAGAGCATCTACACGTTTCGTTCGAACTGTTCGTACCGGCATCACTTCGAGCGCTGGTTTTCACAGGATGGCGCGGTGCCGGGGAAGATCTTTGAGATGGAGTCCTACCACGGGATGCTCGCGTGTGTGAGTGCCGGTGCCGGGTTGGCGCTGATGCCGCGGAGCATGCTGGAGAGCATGCCGGGGTTTACGGCGGTGAGTGTGTGGCCGCTGACCGATACGTTCCGGATTCTGAATACCTGGCTGATCTGGCGCCGGGGTACGGTGTCGCAGAGCCTGAACAGTTTTGTGCAGTTGCTGGAAGAGCGTGGCCTGGCCCTGGCATCGTAGCCGTAGCAGCTGTCGAGCTTTAGCGAGGCTGCGATGGCGTCGGCACAGTCGACATTKAKGGTGCCTGACCCACCGCTATCGCGGCCTCGCTRAAGCTCGACGGCTCCCACATTTGRTCTTTGTCAGCCGCCAAATTGCAGGGGGACTGCTTGCATCGAGTTGCACCAACCATACGAGCGCGGACTGAAGGCGGGAGTAGATCYCCTGTGGGAGCTGTCGAGCTTCAGCGAGGCTGCGAAGGCGTCGGCACAGTCGAYATTGAGGGTGCCTGACCCACCGCTATCGCGGCCTCGCTAAAGCTCGACGGCTCCCACATTTGGTCTTTGTCAGCCGCCAAATTGCAGGGGGACTACTTGGATCGAGTTGAACCAGCCACACGAGCGCGGACTGAAGGCGGGAGTAGACCCCCTGTGGGAGCTGTCGAGCTTCAGCGAGGCTGCGAWGGCGTCGGCACAGTCGACATTGAGGGTGCCTGACCCACCGCTATCGCGGCCTCGCTAAAGCTCGACGGCCCCCACATTTGATCTTTGTCAGCCGCCGAACTGGAAGGTGCCCATGGCCAGCTTGGCCATCAGGGCGCCGGCGCCCAGTTGCACCAGCCATAAGGCCAAACCACCGAGGAATACGCCGAGCGCGACTTGCAGCACCAGGCTTTTCTGGCGCTTGGCGGGTGGTGGGCGCGGGGTGAAGTGGTCCAGTTCGTCGCGGTCGGCACGCAGGTCCAGGTCGTCGTTTCTCATAGGATACTCAAGGGGAAGGGACTGTCTTGCTGTCAGTCTAGGGGCAGCGGACTGAAAGCAGCGAATTTTTAGGGGCTGAACACCCGCTCTTGAAGGCAAACCACCCACCCTGTGGCGAGGGAGCTTGCTCCCGTTGGGCTGCGCAGCAGCCCCAGTTCAGGCACCGCATTCATTCATAAAGTTCACGGTGGCAGGTTTTGGGGCCGCTTCGCCGCCCAGTGGGAGCAAGCTCCCTCGCCACAGGGGGCGCGGTTTTCAGAATGAAAAAGGGGAAGCCATTGGCTTCCCCTTTTTTTGCATCACAACAGGCTTACAGCACCTGAACGATGGCCTTGGTCACGGCATCGATGTTCTTCTGGTTCAACGCCGCCACACAGATACGACCGGTATCCAGCGCGTAGATACCAAACTCGCTACGCAGGCGTGTCACTTGTTCAACGCTCAGACCGGAGTAGGAGAACATCCCGCGCTGGCGACCGACGAAGCTGAAGTCGTGGCCCGGAGCAGCCTTGGCCAGGTCAGCCACCATCTGCTCGCGCATGCCGCGAATGCGCAGGCGCATTTCCGCCAGTTCCGCTTCCCACTGGGCGCGCAGCTCAGGGTTGTTCAGCACCGCCGCCACAATCGCCGCGCCGTGGGTCGGCGGGTTGGAGTAGTTGGTGCGGATCACGCGCTTGACCTGGGACAGGATGCGCGCGCTTTCTTCCTTGGAGTCGGTGACGATGGACAGGGCGCCCACGCGCTCGCCGTACAGCGAGAACGACTTGGAGAACGAGCTGGACACAAAGAAGGTCAGGCCCGACTCGGCGAACAGGCGCACCGCAGCGGCGTCTTCGTCGATGCCGTCGCCAAAGCCCTGGTAGGCCATGTCGAGGAACGGCACGAGGTTTTTCGCCTTGACCACGTCCAGCACTTGTTGCCAGTCGGCCGGGCTCAGGTCGACGCCGGTCGGGTTGTGGCAGCAGGCGTGCAGCACGACGATGGACTGTGGCGGCAGGGCGTTGAGGTCTTCCAGCAGGCCGGCGCGGTTTACGTCGTGGGTGGCGGCGTCGTAGTAACGATAGGTTTGCACCGGGAAGCCGGCTTTTTCGAACAGCGCCTGGTGGTTTTCCCAGCTCGGGTCGCTGATGGCGACGACGGCGTTGGGCAGCAGTTGCTTGAGGAAGTCAGCGCCGATTTTCAGGGCGCCGGTGCCGCCGACCGCTTGGGCGGTGATGACGCGGCCGGAGCTGATCAGCGGCGATTGCGCGCCGAACAGCAGCTTTTGCACGGCCTGGTCGTAGGCGACAATACCGTCGATCGGCAAGTAGCCACGGGCGGCGTGTTGCGCCACGCGAATGGCTTCCGCTTCGGCAACGGCACGCAAGAGTGGAATCTTCCCCTCCTCGTTGCAGTAAACGCCCACGCCAAGGTTCACCTTGGTGGTTCGGGTATCGGCGTTGAATGCTTCGTTGAGGCCCAGGATTGGATCGCGTGGTGCCATTTCGACAGCGGAGAACAGGCTCATTTTTGCGGCAGCTCTATAGAGAGTGGAGGGACGTGTCGCGCTCCAGCCGAATGCACTAGAGCGGTGCACAAACGGGGAGCTAGTATAGAGGCCATCACTGCTCACGGCGACAGCCGAAACGGCTTTTCGGCCAAGTTTTTCGGTTTATTTACCGACCGTTAGTCTTATTGCAACATGGGTGACCAACGGCATGTAGGACGATTGCCTTGAAACCCGTCACATTCGCCTCCACTTCTACAGCTATCATGGTTTTTTCCTGCAACCTGCGCCGAACAGTCGCGGGTCGCGGTCTTTTTCGTCCCCGTTGCTGTTTCCGGCCCCGGGGTGACTCAAGAGGTACGTTATGTCGGATTTCCAGCTAGTCACCCGCTTCGAGCCCGCCGGCGATCAACCGGAAGCCATCCGCCTGATGGTCGAAGGCATTGAGGCCGGCCTCGCGCACCAGACCTTGCTCGGGGTGACCGGCTCCGGCAAGACTTTCAGCATCGCCAACGTGATCGCCCAGGTGAACCGCCCGACCCTGGTGCTGGCGCCGAACAAGACCCTGGCCGCGCAGTTGTATGGCGAGTTCAAGGCGTTCTTCCCGAACAATGCGGTGGAGTACTTCGTTTCCTACTACGACTACTACCAGCCGGAAGCCTACGTACCGTCGTCCGACACCTTTATCGAGAAAGACGCCTCGATCAACGACCACATCGAGCAGATGCGGCTCTCGGCGACCAAGGCGCTGCTGGAACGTAAAGACGCGATCATCGTCACCACGGTGTCGTGCATCTACGGCCTGGGCAGCCCGGAAACCTATTTGAAGATGGTGCTGCACGTCGACCGCGGCGACAAACTCGACCAGCGCGAACTGTTGCGTCGCCTGACGAGCCTGCAATACACCCGCAACGACATAGACTTCGCCCGGGCGAGCTTCCGCGTGCGCGGCGATGTGATCGACATCTACCCGGCGGAATCCGACCTGGAAGCGATCCGCATCGAGCTGTTCGACGATGAAGTCGAGAGCCTGTCGGCCTTCGACCCGTTGACCGGCGAAGTGATCCGCAAGCTGCCGCGCTTCACCTTCTACCCGAAAAGCCACTACGTGACCCCGCGCGAAACCCTGATGGGCGCCATCGAGGGCATCAAGGCTGAGCTGGTGGAGCGCCTGGAATACCTGCGTTCCAACAACAAGCTGGTGGAAGCCCAGCGCCTGGAACAGCGCACCCGCTTCGACCTGGAGATGATCCTCGAGCTGGGCTACTGCAACGGCATCGAAAACTACTCGCGCTACCTTTCGGGCCGCGAGTCCGGGCAGGCGCCACCTACCTTGTTCGATTACCTGCCGGACGATGCCTTGCTGGTGATCGACGAGTCCCACGTCAGCGTGCCGCAGGTGGGCGCGATGTACAAAGGTGACCGTTCCCGTAAAGAGACCCTGGTGGAATACGGCTTCCGCCTGCCATCGGCGCTGGATAACCGGCCGATGCGTTTTGACGAGTTCGAAGGCATCAGCCCGCAGACGATTTTTGTCTCGGCCACGCCGGGTAACTACGAGGCCGAACATGCCGGGCGTGTGATTGAGCAACTGGTGCGCCCGACCGGCCTGGTGGACCCGCAAATCGAAATCCGCCCGGCGCTGACTCAGGTGGATGATCTGCTTTCGGAAATCACCAAGCGCGTGGCCCTGGAAGAGCGGGTGCTGGTCACCACGCTGACCAAGCGCATGTCCGAAGACTTGACCGATTACCTGGCCGACCACGGCGTGCGCGTGCGCTATTTGCACTCGGACATCGACACCGTGGAGCGCGTGGAAATCATCCGCGACCTGCGCCTGGGGGCGTTCGATGTGCTGGTGGGGATCAACCTGCTGCGTGAAGGCCTGGATATGCCGGAAGTGTCCCTGGTGGCGATTCTGGATGCGGACAAGGAAGGCTTCCTGCGGTCTGAGCGTTCGTTGATCCAGACCATTGGCCGGGCGGCGCGCAACCTGAATGGCCGGGCGATTCTGTATGCGGACCGGATTACCGGTTCCATGGAACGGGCGATTGGCGAGACCGAGCGTCGTCGCGACAAGCAGATTGCCTACAACCTGGAGCATGGCATCACGCCGAAGGGTGTGTTCAAGGACGTGGCCGACATCATGGAAGGCGCAACGGTGCCGGGTTCGCGCAGCAAGAAGCGCAAGGGCATGGCCAAGGCTGCGGAGGAGAATGCCAAGTACGAAGCGGAATTGCGTTCGCCGAGCGAGATCACCAAGCGTATTCGTCAGTTGGAAGAGAAGATGTACCAGCTGGCGCGGGATCTGGAGTTTGAAGCGGCGGCGCAGATGCGCGATGAGATCGGCAAGTTGCGGGAGCGGTTACTGGCGGTCTGATGATCGTTCCCACGCTCTGCGTGGGAAMGCAGCCCGKGACGCTCTGCGTCMCARGAGCGGACGCGGAGCGTCCAGTGAGGCATTCCCACGCAGAGCGTGGGAACGATCTTCAAGCTCTTTGTGGCGAGGGAGCATGCTCCCTCGCCACAACAAGCTCCCTCGCCACAGGTTATTTCAGTGAGATTCCCCAGCCTTAAGCCCCGCCGGCAACGCCTTGGTCAACAAGATCGCCACCATACTGATCCCCAACGCCAACCCCACAAAGTGAAACGCATCGTTGTAGGCCATGATCTGCGCCTGCTGATGCGCTATCTCACTCAACTTGCCCAACGCCGCCGTCTCACTGCCAAACGTCTCCGTCAGCCTGGCCATGCGCTCTGCCACCTGTGGATTGGTCGGCACAATCGCCTCACGCAGGTAATCAAAGTAGGTCTTGGTGCGCGCATCCAGCAGCGTCGCCAGCAACGCAATCCCGATCGCCCCGCCCAGGTTTCGCAAAATATTGAACAGGCTCGACGCCGACCCCGCGTCCTTCTGCATGATGTATGCCGTGGCAATCAACGAAATTGTCACCATGATCAACGGCTGCCCCAGCGCACGGATGATCTGGATGCGGTTGAACTGGTCGCCGGCAAAGTCCGGGTTCAGCACCCCCGATGAGAAACTCGCCAACCCGAACAGCCCGAAACCCAGGGTGCACAGCCATTTGGGCGACACGTACTTCATCAGCTTGGGCACCAGCGGAATCAAAAACAGCTGCGGAACCCCCATCCACATGATCACTTCGCCGATTTGCAGGGCGTTGTAGTTCTGGATCTGCGCCAGGTACAGCGGCAGCAGATAAATCGAGCCATACAACCCCACGCCCATCCCCAGGCTCGAAATACTCGATAGCCCGAAATTACGATTGCCGAGGATGCGCAGGTTGATCAGCGGGTTGGGCTTGGACATCTGCACGATCACAAAGGTGATCAGGCTGAGCAGGGCGACAGTGCCCAGGCTGACAATCAGGCTGGATTCCAGCCAGTCCTTGCGATGGCCTTCTTCCAGAAACACCTGCAAACACCCAAGGCCCACGGCCATGGTGACGATGCCAAGATAGTCGGTGCTTTTGAGCAGGTCCCAGTTCGAGTCCTTTTTCTCCAGGCCGTACAGCAGCCCGGCGATCATGATCAGGCCCGGTGGGATGTTGATGTAGAAGATGTATTCCCAACCCCAGTTTTCCGTGAGCCAGCCGCCAATGGTCGGGCCGATGGACGGGGCGAAGGTGGCGGTCATGGCGAACATGGCCATGCCTTTGGCGCGGTGATGTTCGGGCAGCTTGATCAGCGTGAGGGTGAACGCCAGGGGGATCAGCGCGCCGCCGGTAAAACCCTGCAGCGCGCGGAATACGATCATGCTTTCCAGGCTCCAGGCCATGGAGCACATCAGCGAGGCGATCAGGAACCCGCCCGAGACCCACACCGCCAGCCGACGCGCCGACAGCAGCTGCACCAGCCAGGCGGTGAGGGGGATCATGATGATTTCGGCCACAAGGTAGGAGGTGGAAATCCACGAACCTTCTTCCAGGGTGGCCGACAGCGCGCCCTGGATGTCCTTGAGGGACGAGTTGGTGATCTGGATGTCGAGCACTGCCATGAAGGCGCCGAGCATTACGCTCATGACTGCTATCCAGTCGCGCCGGCTCGGTTCGCCTACCGGCGGCAGCAGTTGATCACCGGCCATCTTGCGGGTCTTGGATGTTCACTTTGACCGTCACCGACATGCCCGGGCGGATTTTGCCCTGCAGCGGGTTGTCGGTGGCGAAGGTCAGTTTGACCGGAATCCGTTGTACGACTTTGGTGAAGTTGCCCGTGGCATTGTCCGGCGGCAGCAGGCTGAATTGCGCGCCGGAAGCGCCGAACAGGTTGGCGACGCGGCCTTCGATTGGAGTATCGCTGTAGGCGTCGAATGTCAGCTCGGCTTTTTGCCCAGGCTGCATGTGGCCGATCTGGGTTTCCTTGAAGTTGGCCTGCACCCAGATGTCCTGGTCCGGGACGATCGACAGCAGGTAGGCGCCGGCCTGTACGTATTGACCGTTGCGCGCGGCGCGCTGGCCGATCAAGCCGCTGATGGGCGCGTGGATTTCGCTGCGGGTCAGGTTCAGTTCGGCCTGGGCCAGGTCGGTCCTGGCGTTGGCGATCATCGCGTCGAGGCGCTTGATCTCGGCGTTCAGGGCGTTGACCTGCTGGCGCTGGCCCTGCAGGTCGGCCTGGGCCATGGTCACCTGGGAGCGGGCGATGTGGTTGTCGGCGTCGAGGGTGGTGACCCGTTCTTCGGAGACATAGCCGGGTTTGCGCAGGGTTTGTGCGCGGTTCAGGTCGATCTGCGAGCGGCCGAGGGTGGCCTGGCTGGACGAGACCTTGGCTGCACCGGCGGCGATCAGGCTGGCTTGCTGGGTCAGTTTGCTCTGGGCCTGCACACGCTCGGCTTCGCGCATGGCCAGGGCGGCGTTGGCGCGGTCGACGGCGAGGTGGAAGTCGTCGCCTTCGAGCTTGACCAGCAGTTGGCCTTTTTCCACGTGCTCGTTGTCGCCCACCAGCACCTCGACGATGCGCGCACCCAGTTGGCTGGAGACCCGGGTGATCTCGCCCTGGACGTAGGCGTTGTCGGTGCTTTCATAAAAACGGCCCTTGAAGAACCACTGGGCGAAAAAGCCCGCGGCGATCAGGACCACGATAAACAGGAAGATAAACAGGCGGCGTTTGAGCGGGGCAGGCATGGCGATGATGTCGTCGACAAAAGGTAATGGAATATAGCCAGCGAACGGTCTGGCAAATAGCCATGTCGAGACTTGAGACCGGAGCTTGTCTCATATGCCCTTTGTTCGCCTCCCCACGCTGGAGCCCAAGGGCTTGGGGCTGTTACCATTCGCCCCTTGTTTCATTTTCAGTTTTATCGCCAATTCGAGACCCGCCATGACCACCGTCCGCACGCGCATCGCGCCATCGCCTACTGGGGATCCCCACGTAGGTACTGCTTACATCGCCTTGTTCAACTACTGCTTTGCCAAGCAGCATGGCGGTGAATTCATCCTGCGGATCGAAGACACCGATCAACTGCGCTCCACGCGCGAGTCGGAACAGCAGATTTTCGATGCCCTGCGCTGGTTGGGCATTACCTGGGCTGAAGGCCCGGACGTCGGCGGCCCCCACGGCCCGTATCGCCAGAGCGAGCGCAGCGACATCTACAAGCAGTACACCCAGCAACTGGTCGACATGGGCCACGCCTTCCCGTGCTTCTGCACCGCCGAAGAGCTGGACCAGATGCGCGCCGAGCAGCAGGCCCGTGGCGAAACCCCGCGCTATGACGGCCGCGCACTGCTGCTGTCGAAGGAAGAAGTGGCCCGGCGCCTGGCCGCCGGCGAGCCGCACGTTATCCGCATGAAGGTGCCGAGCGAAGGCGTGTGCGTGGTGCCGGACATGCTGCGCGGTGACGTCGAGATCCCGTGGGACCGCATGGACATGCAAGTGCTGATGAAGACCGACGGCCTGCCGACGTACTTCCTGGCCAACGTGGTGGACGACCACCTGATGGGCATCACCCACGTACTGCGTGGCGAAGAGTGGCTGCCATCGGCGCCGAAACTGATCCTGCTGTACGAGTACTTCGGCTGGGAACAACCGCAGCTGTGCTACATGCCGCTGCTGCGTAACCCGGACAAGAGCAAGCTGTCCAAGCGCAAGAACCCGACCTCGGTGACTTTCTACGAGCGCATGGGCTTCATGCCCGAAGCGATGCTCAACTACCTGGGCCGCATGGGCTGGTCGATGCCGGACGAGCGCGAGAAGTTCTCGTTGCAGGAAATGGTCGATAACTTCGACCTGTCCCGCGTGTCCCTGGGTGGGCCGATCTTCGACATCGAGAAACTCTCGTGGCTCAACGGCCAGTGGCTGCGTGACCTGCCGGTGGAAGAGTTCGCCAGCCGCGTGCAGAAATGGGCGTTGAACCCCGAGTACATGATGAAGATCGCGCCGCTGGTGCAGGGCAGGGTGGAGACCTTCAGCCAGGTCGCACCGTTGGCGAGTTTCTTCTTTGCCGGTGGCGTGAACCCGGACGTGAAGCTGTTTGAGTCGAAGAAACTCTCGGGTGACCAGGTTCGCCAGTTGATGCAGTTGATCCTATGGAAGCTCGAAAGCCTGCGCCAGTGGGAGAAGGATGCGATTACCGCGACTATCCAGGCGGTGGTTGAATCCCTGGAGCTGAAATTGCGCGATGCCATGCCGCTGATGTTTGCCGCGATCACCGGGCAGGCGAGTTCGGTGTCGGTGCTCGATGCGATGGAAATTCTGGGCCCGGACCTGACTCGCTTCCGTCTGCGCCAAGCCCTTGATTTGCTTGGTGGTGTGTCGAAGAAAGAAAACAAGGAATGGGAAAAGCTGCTGGGCGCTATCGCTTAAGCACGCTGTTGTAACGGCCAAACCCCGGTTTTCCGGGGTTTGCTCGGTAAGTGATTGTTATCTCGGCAAAAAATTTTGAAAATTGTTGAAAATAAATTTGACACGTTTCGAATACGCCATTAAGATTCGCCCCGTCCTCACCGACGAGGGGCTATAGCTCAGCTGGGAGAGCGCTTGCATGGCATGCAAGAGGTCAACGGTTCGATCCCGTTTAGCTCCACCAATTTACAGGTTCAAGGTCTGGCCACACCGTCCTTGAATTCGATCAGACTCAGCCTGATCACGTTGTATAGAAGGTTTGTGTCCCCTTCGTCTAGTGGCCTAGGACACCGCCCTTTCACGGCGGTAACAGGGGTTCGAGTCCCCTAGGGGACGCCAGTTTCAACAAGCAGTTCGAAAGGTCTGCTGCGCCGCGAGGCGAAAAATCCGGGGCTATAGCTCAGCTGGGAGAGCGCTTGCATGGCATGCAAGAGGTCAACGGTTCGATCCCGTTTAGCTCCACCAATTTACAGGTTTAAGGTCTGGCCACACCGTCCTTGAATTCGATCAGTTCTCAGCGCTGATCAGTTGTACAGAAGGTTTGTGTCCCCTTCGTCTAGTGGCCTAGGACACCGCCCTTTCACGGCGGTAACAGGGGTTCGAGTCCCCTAGGGGACGCCACGATTACCCGCTCTGCGGGATTTTTAAGGGTCATTCAATTATTGAATGGCCCTTTTGTTTGTCTGGCGTTTAGCCAATCCTCCTTCCTTTTTCCCTGAATGTTCTTCTGACCAATGGTCATGCCTGTGGCTTGCGAAATATTATTATGGTAATAATATTCGAAGCATGAGATTCGGAGGCAACGATGAACGATAAAAAAGCGCAAACCCGCGAACGCATTCTGCAAGCTGCCGGCGCCGCCCTGGTACAACGCGGCCCGGCCGAGCCGAGTGTGGGCGAAGTCATGGGCGCGGCGGGGCTTACCGTCGGCGGTTTCTACGCGCACTTTGAAAGCAAGGACGCACTGATGCTGGAGGCCTTCACCGAGTTGCTGGCCCGGCGTCGCGCCGCCGTCGATGACATGGACTCCTCGCTGACCGGTGAAGAGCGTCGCGCGCTGGTCGCAGCGTTCTACCTGTCGCGTAAACACCGTGACTCCACCAGCCAGGCGTGCCCGATCCCGTCCACCGTGGGCGAGATGAGCCGCCTGCCGGACGAATTTCGCCAGGCCTTGAACGAACACTGCGAACTGATGGCAGCACAGCTGGCCGCCAGCCCGGAAGACACCGACAAGGCCTTGGCCGACATGGCACTGATGATCGGTGGCTTGTCGCTGGCCCGCGCCCTGGGCCCGGGTGAGTTATCGGATCGTGTGTTGCGTGCGGCCAAGTCCGCAGTGCGTTAAGAACGGCTTCTGGCCTGAGGGATGAGCGATGGGCACGTTGAAATGGATTCGTGGCGTCAATGGCACCTTGGGCCGGCTGGCGCCGCAAACGGTGGCTAGCAAGATGCGTCGGGTGTTCATGACGCCTCGGGATTTGCCGCCCCGTGACTGGGAGCTGCCGCTGCTGGCGCAGTCCGAGCGCATCACTTTGCGTTTCGGCCTGTCGGCGCTGAAGTGGGGCCAGGGCCCTGCGGTGCTGTTGATGCACGGCTGGGAAGGGCGCCCAACGCAATTCGCCAGCCTGATCAGCGCATTGGTGGAGGCGGGTTATTCGGTGGTTGCGCTGGATGGTCCGGCTCACGGGCGTTCGCCGGGGCGCGAAGCCCATGTGCTGCTGTTTGCCCGTGCCATGCTGGAAGCGGCTGCCGAACTGCCACCGCTGCATGCGGTTGTCGGTCACTCCATGGGTGGGGCCAGCGCGATGTTGGCGGTGCAGTTGGGCTTGCGCACCAAGGCGTTGGTCAGTATCGCCGCACCCTCGCGGTTTCTCGACGTACTGCGCGGCTTTGCCGGCATGGTCGGTTTGCCGGCGCGAGCGCGTTCGGCGTTTATCCAGGAGGTCGAGCTGACGATGGGCATGCCTCTCAAGCACCTCGATGTCGCCCACTATCAAATGAATATCCCGGGCCTGATCGTGCATGCCGAAGACGATACCTTCGTCTCGGTCAAGGCTTGCCAGGTCATCCATGACGCCTGGTTCGACAGCCGCCTGCTGCGCCTGGAGCAGGGCGGGCACCAGAAAGTGCTGGCGGATCCGCGTGTGATCGAAGGCGTGCTGGCGCTGCTGGCCGGCCGCCACGTGCCGGAGCGCCAAACCGCCTGAGCCATGGGTTACACTGCTCGCCGCCGACATTAATCGACCGGGAGCACCCCATGGGCTGGGATTTGGCAACGCCGTTTATCATCGATCTGCAGGTCGGTGCCGACGACATCGACGGTCTGGGGCACGCCAACAACGCCGTTTACGTGTCCTGGCTCGAACGCTGCGCCTGGCGCCATTCCCAGCGCCTGGGGCTGGACCTTAGCGAGTACCGCAGGCTGGATCGCGCGATGGCCGTGGTGCGTCATGAGATCGATTACCTCGCCGCCGGTTACGAGGGCGATGAGCTGCAGTTGGCGACCTGGATCGTCGACTGGGACCAGCGCCTGAAAATGACCCGACGCTTCCAGCTGGTACGCCCGCGTGATGGCGCTACCTTGCTGCGAGCGCAAACCACCTTTGTCTGCATCGAACTGTCCAGCGGCAAGCCCAAGCGCATGCCGTCGGAATTTCTTGAGGGTTATGGCCCTGCGCTGCAAGGCGAATTACCTGCCAGCGTCTGAAACCAGTAAACTGCGCCACGTTTTTCGTTGAGTGTTTTCCATGCAAATTGCTTTGGCGCCCATGGAGGGGTTGGTCGACAACATCCTGCGGGACGTGCTGACCCGGGTCGGTGGTATTGATTGGTGCGTGACCGAGTTCATCCGGGTCAACGACCGCCTGCTGACGCCTGCCTATTTCCACAAACTCGCCCCTGAGTTGCTGCACGGTGCCAAGACCGCTGCCGGCGTGCCGCTGCGTGTGCAGTTACTCGGTTCAGACCCGGTGTGTTTGGCGGAAAACGCCGCCCTGGCGTGTGAGCTGGGCTCTCAGGTGGTTGACCTCAACTTCGGTTGCCCGGCCAAGACCGTGAACAAGTCCCGTGGCGGTGCGGTGCTGCTCAAGGAGCCGGAGCTGCTTAACCAGATCGTCGAACACGTACGGCGTGCGGTGCCGGCACATATTCCCGTCACGGCCAAGATGCGCCTGGGCTTCGACAGCCCCGACGGTGCCCTGGTGTGCGCCACGGCCCTGGCCGAAGGCGGCGCAGCACATATCGTGGTGCATGCCCGCACCAAGGCTGACGGCTACAAACCTCCGGCGCACTGGGAGTGGATCCCGCGTGTGCAAGAGGTGGTCAAGGTGCCAGTGTTCGCCAACGGTGATATCTGGAGCGTTGAAGACTGGCGGCGGTGTCGCGAAATCAGCGGTGTCGAAGACATCATGCTCGGTCGCGGCCTGGTGGCCCGTCCCGACCTGGCCCGGCAGATTGCTGCCGCGCGGGCCGGGGAAGAGGTGGTCGAGATGACTTGGGCGCAGATGCAACCCATGCTCCAGGAATTCTGGCGGCAATCCGTTGAGCAATTGACCGAGCGCCAGGCGCCGGGACGCTTGAAGCAATGGCTGGCGATGCTGACCCGCAACTATCCCGAAGCAGTTGAACTGTTTACGCTGATGCGGCGGGAAACCGACCTGGAGCAGGTAGGACGATTGTTAGGGGTGCCTGATTCGGTTGCGCTGCAAAATTGAGTACATATATATAAGCGTTTCAATTCAGTAGGAAAGGGTGCCGTGGGCGCCCTTTTTTTTGCTTGAAATAAGGCCACGGATCGTTAACAGCGAGCGTTTGTGGGCACGTGACTAGAGCTTTTTGATTGCTTTATATATGTGAGCAAGTTTCTTGTTTGCTACAGAGTCTTGCGGTGTCAGCGGCGCATATTTTTAAGTTTTGTTAGTTGGAGTATGAGGGGCGCGCGCAATAACACAGATATGAATGACTGGCGTGGGTGAGTGATTTCATCAATTTGCCTTAACGGCTGACTGTTGCCTGATATATCCATTTTGCCCACGGCGACCACCGGGTAAGCATGATATTTTACGGAAAGTCCATAGGATAAATTCTCTATTTTCATTTGATTTCCTTATGTGAAGGCCGATTTTCGGAACCCGATGCTCGCAACACCCACGAAAGTAGGGAGTGTGCAGCACTCGGGTTTGTTTCCAGTCCAGAACCTGGACGGTCTGTTTGCAGACCGCTGAAGGAGTTTTGGCAATCACTGAATAAGGATTTGTTTATGTCTAATTTGTCGGTCAATAATTTCCCTCGCTTGACTAATGACTTCAATCAGCAGAATGCAGACCTGCCAAAGTCTGTCGACAAGAGCGCCGGCGAAATCCGGGCGAATACGCCCGGCACAGTATTGAAAAACAATACCGCCGTGGTGACGGATGGAACCGTCACCTTCAACAAGGATGCACTCGAGAAGTTGTTCGAGTTGTTTGAATATGCATTCAAGGCCATACGGAACATGCTGTCCGGGCAGGGGGGGATGCCCAAGTTGGTACCCGATGCTGGCCCGCTGCCTAAACCCGAAAAGAGTAGCGATACTCCGGTGAAGGATAAGGCGGACAGTAAATCGAATGTGCCGGACACTGCGGCCAAGGACAAGGCGGGGACTGACTCGCAAGTGCCGAACACTGTAGCCAAGGACAAAGCCGAGACCAACTCGCCGGTATTGAACACTGCACTCAAGGACAAGTCCGGGACCAACCCTGAGGTGTCGGTACAGAAAGACAAGCCAGCAAACAATCCAGCGGTCCCGAGTTCCGAGGTTAAGGTAACGCCTAAACCCCTGCCAGAGCCCCGCAGGCCAGACCCCGCATCGGGCAAGGACGTGCAGCCGAACAGCCGGAGCAGTTCCGACGTGAACGTCACGGTCCAAGTGATGAACTGCCATTGTCCTCACCCGGATGCAACGAAGCCGGTCCCGCCTAAGCCCGATGCACCGGTCCCGCCGAAGCCGGACGTGCCGGTCCCGCCTAAGCCCGATGCACCGGTYCCGCCGAAGCCGGACGTGCCGGTTCCGCCGAAGCCCGATGTGCCGGTTCCGCCGAAGCCAGATGCACCGGTTCCGCCGAAGCCGGACGTGCCGGTTCCGCCTAAGCCCGATGCACCGGTCCCGCCGAAGCCGGACGTGCCGGTTCCGCCGAAGCCCGAKGCACCGGTCCCGCCGAAGCCAGACGTGCCAGTTCCGCCGAAGCCTGATGCACCGGTCCCGCCGAAGCCRGACGTGCCRGTTCCGCCGAAGCCCGATGCACCGGTCCCGCCGAAGCCAGACGTGCCAGTCCCGCCGAAGCCAGATGTGCCGGTTCCGCCGAAGCCAGACGCTCCGGTCCCACCGAAGCCGGATGCGCCTAAACCAGATGCTCCGAAGCCGGATAAGCCGGAGCCGGACATCACTTCGCCAGGGCCGTCTGAGGATTTCTTTGAGTTCGAAACCAGCGGCAGGCGTCGAGCGTTCGACAACGACTGGCGGTTTAATCCCGGCCGCCGGATAAGCAGGTAAGTCGGCCACTTCCTCAGTTTTTTTCAACAAGGCGCTCCCGATCAAAAACGTCGGGGGCCCTTGATGAAGGATGGTTATATGTCTTGTTCAGAAATCAATAATGCGGGCGCGGTCAGAAACTATTATCAACATTCGCAAACCGGCAACACACCAGGACGATCGGTTCCCGTGCAGCCGGTATTCGTTAATAACCAAGTCCTCTCATCGTTCGGTAATAACGATCAAAGTACCGTTGGGAACACAGCCAGCGACACCCCGCTGTTAGCAAAGCTCCTCGAACTGTTCACCCAGTTTTTTACACAGTTGCAAGGCCTGCTGGCGGGCAAGGAACTGGCGAATACAGTTGCGACCAAGGTAACGCCTGCGCCCCCGCCGGCAGTGCTGCCCAAGCCGGATGCACCCCTGCCGGATCCAACACCGCAGCCGCTTCCTGATCTGTCCGATAAGCGCAACGGCGCCAAGCCGGCAAATATATGGAACGGTTTTCGCCAGGGCCCTGACGGTAATTGCGTGACCATTTCGGCGATCAAGGCGGCGATGGCGAAGTTCGGTCAAAGCCCGACCGATATCTTCAAGTCTGTTCAAGCCAAGGGTGATGGCTATCACATTGTCATGCGTGACGGGTACGCGCTGGATTTGAGCAAGGATGAATTGGCCCAAGCCAGGCGTGGCTCGAAGTTTGTCCCGATGCGCGATCCCGGCATGCTCAAGGATGCGCACTTTCTATTTGCCGTCAGCGCCAAGCGAGCGATGCTGGAAAACAATGACGGGACTGCAGGCAGGAGCTTTCAATCCGCAATAAACAGCCTCAACGACGGTGAAGACGAAACGGGGCCCGGGGAAGGCTTCAAGCGTCTGGGCTTGCGCCAGCATATGAAAGAAGTTCCGGTCAGTGCGTTTGCTGATAAATCATTGATCGGTATGGTCAACAGGAGCAGGCACTCTGTAGCAGTGGTTGATGGGTGTGAGGAGATGTATGGGACTAAAGCGGGAAGACCGCGGTTTGGACGGGCTATTGCATTGGTTGGCTAACCGGGCGTCCATAAAACAATAAGAAGATGATCGTTGCTGCGCAACACGTTAAATCTATAACTAGATCTTGTTGAACTTATTATCTGACTGGGTGCAGTTCATGGCGTGCAGAAAATACTGTATGCCGTGTTCATGCACTTTCTTTTTATGCCTGAGCGCAACGTGCAAGTGGCAGCGTTTACCACGGGCTGTTGTGTGTTCGCCCTTTAAGGAGTGCTCCATGATTACGATGAATACGGGTTATGCAATGAGTACGGCGGTCCATCATCCTGCGCGTGTATACGGGGGCGAAAATAAATCCGTCGACAGTGTAAGTACTTTGAATTCTACCGAGCGACAGTTCGGTGAGCATTTTGATACGAGCAGCCACTCTGCTGTTATCCAGATGATGATATCGACCTTCGGTCCTGCGCGCGCTGATCTATTTGATGAAGTAAAGCGCGTTGGCTCGGGGTATGACGTTACGCTGAAAGACGGTTATAAGTTGCATGTTTCCGATCATGAAGTGCATGGCACTGCCTCAACGTCGAGATTTGTCGGTGGTGATGCCAGTACAGTGGAAAACGCGAATTTCGCATTGGCTGTCTTCGTCAAGCGCAAACAATTGTCCAGTTCCGACAGCCGTATCAGCAGCAGCTTTAACGCGGCCTTGACCACGTCCTTACAAGGTGAGACTGCATCGAACCTGCTCAAGGGCATGGGCATGGGCCGTTTTATGCAGCAGATCCCTTCGGAGCAACTCGTCGGCAAGAACTCCGTCGGCGTCATGGAGGCGCATAACTTCGGTGCCGCGTTGATTCGGGATGGGGTGGCGCATCGGTTTGACCGTCAATATCGCCCCGACCGTCCCTACGTCTACGTGCTGGACAAGGAGGGGCAAACGGCTAAGCCGGTCAAGCGAGATGTGCCGGTTGCTCCGGTCGATGTTCCCCACGTCGATACGCCGTCCACCCGGCGTGGCCGCAAGCCCGTTGACATTCTCAGCGGATTTAACGCGGCCGAGCGAGGATTCGGTGAGGTTGTTGATGGCAGCAGCCATGCCTGCGTCATAAAAATGATGATGATGAGGTTTGGTCCAGACGCCACGGATATGTTCGAGAAAGTCACCCCGGCGGGAGACGGTTATGACATCACGATGAAGGACGGTTTCGAACTGCATTTTTCCCTGCAAGAGTTGCAGCAAGCGACCACGGCCTCGCGTTTCGCTGGGAACAACCCCGACGCGGTGAAGCAGGCCAACTTCATGCTGGCGGCGTACACGAAGCGCAAGCAGATGACCCGCGGTGACCAGGACCCTGGGGCATCGTTTGAAAAGGTTTTATCGAACACGCTCAAAGGCGATACGGAATACCGCGTGTTGAAGGGCTTGGGCATGACTGGCTTCTTGCGCATCGTGCCACCCGCCAAGATGCAGGAGCAGGGCGCGGTCGGGGTGGTCAGTACTTTTGGCTATTCGAGTGCCTTGGTACTGGATGGCCTGCAGCACAGCAATGGTGACAAGCCATCGATCGTCAAATCTTATGGCTACATGCTCGCCGAGGAGGTACCGGACGGAGTGCCCGTTGGTTCAAGCTCGCGGCCCCTGCCTATTTCCAATGTGCCGGTCGGGGTCAAGCCTGGGGATATCTGGCGTGGATTCTATCAAG
This sequence comes from Pseudomonas sp. Colony2, assembly GCF_019382755.1. NCBI lineage: Bacteria > Pseudomonadati > Pseudomonadota > Gammaproteobacteria > Pseudomonadales > Pseudomonadaceae > Pseudomonas > Pseudomonas sp. Colony2. Next base: position 2,254,953 of record NZ_CP080030.1, read on the forward strand.
GCGTCGAGGGGAACTGTGTCACGGTATCGGCGATCAAGGCGGCGATGATGAAGTATGGGCAAAGTCCCCGGGGCATCTATAAAAACATCACCGAGACCCGCGACGGTTACACCGTGACGATGCGCGATTCCAGCAAGGTCAGCTTGACCCATGCAGAACTGAAAACAGCCCGGGAACACTCGAATTTCAAAGGCACCGACGCCGGCCTGCTCAAGGATGCGAATTTCCTGTACGCCGTCAGCGCCAAGCGGGCGCAAATGGAGAACCACGAGTTTCGTGCCGGCGAGAGCTTTGAAGCGGCGATGAGTACGCTCAATGATGGCGAGACCCCCGGTGATGCACTGCGGCGTCTGGGTTTGTTCGCCTTTACCCGAAGCAGCAGCGTCCAGGCGCTGGCAGATGGTGCAACCGGCACGTTGGCGAACTTCATGCATTCTGTTGTCGTCGTTGATGGGGCTTTTGATGATTACGGGTATAAACACCCACTGAAATCATCAAGCTGGATGGATGAAGAGGGCACCGCGCTAACGCTGGTTTAGGTTCAAAGGTGCAAAGTTTGAGAAACACAGGCCACGAGATCTCGTGGTCTTTTTTCTGCGCGCAGAAAAGACAAGTCCGATGGTGGCCGGCTGCATATGCCTTGCAATCTGTGTCCGCATACGTAGTTGGCCTCGGCTACTCTCATCGACTCTGGAACCTCCTGGTCATGGATGAAATTCAACAGCATTGGCTGTATGCCCTGTCTGCTCCCATGGTGTCCATCAACCCTGGCGCCGGTTATCTCGAGGCGCCGCCCAGCAGCGCCGGGGAGTGCTTTGCATCCTGCATGGTAGGTGTGCCCGAAAATGGAAAGCACTTGAACCTACAGGCTCAAAAAGCAGCTGCCCATCAGGAAAATCCGGTGCAACTTATTCCGATGAAGTGGCCTGGGGCATTCGCTTCAGTACCTGCCTGAACCCTTCCACCGGCAAGGGCCGACTGTGCAGATACCCCTGATACAAATGACACCCAAGCCCCTGCAAAAACGCCAGTTGCTCAGGGGTTTCCACTCCTTCGGCAATGACGTCCAGGTTCAAGCTGCGCGCCATGGCCACAATGGCGCGGATGATCTCCGCATCGTTGGGGTCATGGGTGGCGTCGCGCACAAACGACTGGTCGATCTTCAGCGCATCCACCGGCAGGCGCTTGAGGTAGGTCAGCGACGAATAGCCGGTGCCGAAATCATCCATCGCAAAACTCACGCCGAGCTTTTTCAGGCGGCGCATTTTGCTGATGGTGTCGTCCAGATTCTGGATCACGATGCCTTCGGTGATTTCCAGCTTCAGCAGGGTATAAGGCAGGTGGTGGTTGCGCAGGCTGCGTTCTACCCGTTCGACAAAATCATTCTGGCGAAACTGCCGCGGGCTGATGTTGACGCACAGGCTGAAGTTCAGCGGATCTACCAGCCCCTCGGCAATCAACTGCGCGAAGGTGCTGCAGGCTTCGTCGAGGATCCAGGTGCCCACTTCAAGGATCAGGCCGCTGTCTTCCAGGACCTTGATGAATTCCGTCGGAGACTGTGCGCCCAACTGCGGATGTTGCCAGCGCACCAGGGCCTCGGCGCCGACGATGGTGTTGCCGCGCGCATCCACCTGGGGTTGGTAATGCACGCTGAACTCACCGCGGGACAGGGCCAGGCGCAGGTCGGTTTCCATGCGCAGCCGCTCGCTGGCGGTTTTCTGCATGCTGTTGTGGAACATCTGGATGGTATTGCGCCCTGAATCCTTGGCCCGGTACAGGGCGATGTCGGCGCGCTTGAGCAAATCTGCCGGGGTTGAGCCGTGATCGGGGATCAGCGCCACGCCGATGCTCGGGGTGACTTGCAGGCGGTGGCCATCCAGGAACATCGGTTCGGATAACAGTTCGCGCAGGGTATCGGCCAGCTCCTGGACCTGAGTGCTGACTTGCGGGCGCGTGCCTTCCAGGCCGCTGAGCAGCACCACAAACTCATCGCCGCCCAGGCGTGCCACGGTGTCTTCCATGCGCACACTGGCTTCAAGGCGTGCAGTGACGATCTTCAGCACCGTGTCGCCGACCGGGTGGCCGAGGGAATCGTTGATGTGCTTGAAGTGGTCCAGGTCAAGAAACAGCAGGGCGCCCCGCAGGTTGTGGCGCTTGAGCAGGGCGATCTGCTGGCTCAGGCGGTCCATCAACAGGGCGCGGTTGGGCAGGTTGGTCAGCGGGTCGTGATAGGCCAGGTGGCGAATCTGCGCCTGGGCGTTTTTCAGCAGGCTGACGTCCCGGGCGGTCAGCAACAGGCAGGGGGTTTCATTGAGGGTGATGGGCTCCACCGACACTTCAACCGCCAGCACTTCACCGCGCTTGTTGTGCCAGAGCATTTCCAGGTGATGAATGCGGCCCTTGATCTGCAACTCGGCCAATAACGCCGCGCGCTGGTTTTCATCGGCCCAGATGCCGATCTGGTACAGCGTCAGGCCGATCGCTTCTTCGGCGCGGTAGCCGGTGAGGCGGCAGAAACCGTCATTGACCTCCACGTAGCGCCCGGTATCGCGCTCGGTGATCGACACCGCATCGGGGCTGGAATGAAAGGCCTTGGCGAACTTCTCTTCGCTGGCCTTGAGCGCCGCTTCCGAGCGTTGTTGTTGGGTGATGTCCCGCAGGGTGGTGACGATGCAGGGTTGGTCGCTGACCTGGATCAGGCGGCTGGATATCACACAGTTCAGGGTCTGGCCGTTCTTGTGATGAACGGTGATTGCCACGTTGCTCAGGGATTGTTCGCGGATCACCTGCTCGATGCGCTGCAGGCGTTGGCTGGACTCCTCCCACAAGCCGATCTGCTCGGCGTTGTTGTTGAGCACCTCGGCGGCGGTCCAGCCGAAGGTCTGGGTGAAGGCCGGGTTGATCTCGATAAACTGGCCGGTCTCCAGGCGCGTCACGCAGATTGGGTCGGGGCTGGCGAGGAACAGGCTGGCGAATTTTTCTTCGGATGCGATCAGGCGCTGCTCACGTTCAACCTGGTCGGTGATGTCGAGCAGGGTCCCGGCCATTCGCAACGGTACGCCCGTGTCATCGCGATACAGGCGGGCGCGGCTTTCCAGGTAGCGCGAACTGCCGTCTTCCAGTTGCACGCGGTAGGTCAGTTGGTAGTTGCCCGCCGGGCCTTCGCGCAGGGTGCGGTAGGCGTTACGCATGCTCTCGCGCTCTTCCTGGGGCATGCCTTCAAAGAAGGCCTCGAAGGATTCGTGGAACGGTTGGGGTTCCAGCCCGTGCAGTTGGGCGGCGCGGGCCGAGCCATAGAGCATGCCGCTGGGGATGTGCCAGTCCCAGGTGCCCAGTTGCGCCGAGTCCAGGGCCAGGTCCAGGCGTTCCTGGCTGTCCTTGAGGGCCTGCTCGGCATTCTTGCGCTCGGTGGTGTCGAGGAAGGTGCTGATCAGGTAGTCCTCGCCGTCCAGCTCGACTTTCTGGGCGCTGAGGGTGCCATCGTGGACCTGCCCGTTGCTGGCGCGAAACTGCACTTCCATGGTGATGGGGGCGCCTTTGCGCTGGGTGGCCTTGACCAGATGCGCGCGTTGTTCCGGGTGTACCCAGAGGCCCAGCTCCAATGTGCTGCGGCCAATGGCATCGGCCAACGGCCAGCCGAACAGGCTTTCGAAATACTGGTTGGCTTCGCTGATCAGGCCGTCCGCCTGGCGGGTCAGCAGGACCATCAGCGGGCACAAATGGAACAGGGTGGCGAAGCGCTTTTCCGAATGGCTGAGGGCGTGTTCGCGCTCGCGCTGGTGGGTGATTTCGCGGATCACCCCGATCATTCGACGACGCCCGGCCTTGTCCGGTAGCAGGCTGCCGTTGATTTCCAGCCAGTGCAGGCTGCCATCGGGCCATTGGATACGGTGGTGCATGGCCTGGACAGCGGGTTCGCCGGCCAGCACCGCATGAAAGGCCCGGACCACCTTGGCGCGGTCCTCGGGGGCCAGCAGGTCCAGGTACTCCAGGTCTTCAGGCAGCGGCTGGCGCGGGTCGAAGCCGAACAGGGCCTGAGTGCCTCGGGACCAGCTGATCCGGCCGGTATCGATTTCCCAGCTCCAGGCGCCCAGCCGGGCAGCGTTGAGCGCCGCCAGCAGTTGCGGCGCGCTGTCCCAGCTTTGCTCCGCCTCCTGTGGGTCCAGGGCGTAGATGCGGGGCAGGGGTGGCACGGTATCGACGGGGTTGCGCATTATCAAAGGGCCTTGGCTCGATGGGCGTTCGGCGCGGGTTCCACGGTCTACGGGCCACGGCGATTCAAGCCTGATTCCCTGGCAGATCGACCTGTGCATCCAATAGGCTCATGAAAGCCCGCGCAGCGTTCGACAGCGTCCTTTCGGTGTGCACGATATAGCCTAGCTGGCGACTGAGCTGTATGCCCGGCAAAGCGATGCGTGCCACCTGGTCATCGAGCATGGTGCGCGGCAACACGCTCCAGGCAAGGCCAATGGAGACCATCATCTTGATGGTTTCCAGGTAGTTGGTGCTCATGGCGATGTTTGGCGTCAGGCCCTGGGCCTCGAACAGCCGCTGCACGATATGGTGGGTAAAGGTGTTGCCGCCGGGAAACACCGCCGGGTGCCGGGCGATGTCCGCCAGGCTGACGCTGCCGTTGCTGATCAGGCTGTGTTCCGGCGCCACCACGAAATCCAGTGGGTCGTCCCACACCGGGGTGGCCCGCACCAGCGTGTGGGGTTCCGGCGCCAGGGTGATCACGGCCACTTCGGCGCGGCCATGGAGGATTTCTTCGTAGGCCACTTCCGAATCGAGAAACTGAATATCCAGGGCGACGTTCGGGTATTCCCGGGTAAACGTTCGCAGTACGGGCGGCAGGCGATGCAGGCCGATGTGATGGCTGGTGGCCAGGGTGAGACGACCGCTGACCTCGCCGGTCAGGTTGGTCAGGGCGCGGCGGGTGTCGTCCAGTACATTGAGAATCTGATACGCCCGGGGCAGCAGCGCCCGTCCGGCTTCGGTGAGGCCGACTTCACGCCCCAGCCGGTCGAACAGGCGCACCTTTAATTGTTGCTCCAGGCCGGCGATGCGCTTGCTGATGGCCGGTTGGGTCAGGTGCAGGCGTTCACCGGCACCGGAGAAGCTGCCGGTCTCGGCGATGGCGATAAAGGCATTGAGGTTGGCCAGGTCCATTGTGCTATTCCAGTTGGTAATCCAAAGCATAAAAAATATGAATTTGAGTTATTTAATGTAGCGCCATACCATCAGCCTCACAAGCCAAAGGGTTATTGAATCGTTCAAGGCCCGGGGCATAGAAACACCTGATGAGGACCGCGTGATGGCCGGCAAAACGCTTTACGACAAGCTTTGGGATTCCCATGAAGTGAAACGGCGCGATGATGGGTCGTCGCTGATCTACATCGACCGTCACATCATCCATGAAGTGACCTCGCCCCAAGCGTTCGAAGGCCTGCGACTGGCCGGGCGCAAGCCTTGGCGCGTCGACTCGATCATCGCCACCCCGGACCACAACGTGCCGACCACACCGGAGCGTAAAGGCGGGATCGACGCTATCGTCGACACCGTGTCGCGCCTCCAGGTGCAGACCCTCGATGATTACTGCGACGAATATGGCATCACCGAATTCAAGATGAATGACGTGCGCCAGGGCATCGTTCACGTGATCGGCCCGGAGCAGGGCGCTACCTTGCCCGGCATGACCGTGGTTTGCGGCGACTCCCACACCTCTACCCACGGTGCGTTTGGCGCCCTGGCCCACGGTATTGGTACCTCCGAGGTGGAACATGTATTCGCCACCCAGTGCCTCGTCGCCAAGAAAATGAAGAACATGTTGGTGTCGGTGGAAGGTGAGTTGCCTTTCGGCGTCACTGCCAAGGACATCGTCCTCGCCGTGATCGGCAAGATCGGCACCGCCGGCGGTAACGGCCACGCCATCGAATTCGCCGGCAGCGCGATTCGCGACCTGTCCATCGAAGGCCGCATGACCATCTGCAACATGTCCATCGAAGCCGGTGCCCGTGTGGGCATGGTAGCGGCGGACGAAAAGACCATTGCCTACGTCAAGGGTCGCCCATTCGCACCGAGCGGTGCCGATTGGGACGCCGCAGTCGAAGCCTGGAAAGACCTGGTGTCCGACGCCGATGCCGTATTCGACACCGTGGTCACCCTCGACGCCGCCCAGATCAAGCCGCAAGTCAGCTGGGGCACCTCGCCGGAAATGGTGTTGGCCGTTGACCAGAACGTGCCGGACCCGGCCAAGGAAACCGACCTGGTCAAGCGTGGTTCCATCGAGCGCGCCTTGAAGTACATGGGCTTGAAAGCCAATCAGGCGATTACCGACATCCAGCTGGATCGCGTATTCATCGGCTCCTGCACCAACTCGCGGATCGAGGATTTGCGCGCTGCGGCGGTGATCGCCAAGGGCCGCAAAGTCGCCTCGACCATCAAGCAGGCGATCGTGGTGCCAGGTTCGGGCCTGGTCAAGGCCCAGGCTGAAGCCGAAGGCCTCGACAAGATCTTCCTCGAAGCCGGTTTTGAATGGCGCGAGCCGGGTTGCTCGATGTGCCTGGCGATGAACCCGGACCGTTTGGAGTCGGGCGAGCATTGCGCGTCCACCTCCAACCGTAACTTCGAAGGGCGTCAGGGCGCCGGTGGCCGTACCCACCTCGTCAGCCCGGCCATGGCTGCTGCGGCTGCCGTCAACGGTCGTTTCATCGACGTTCGCGAATTGATCTGAGGAATACCCGATGAAAGCTTTTACTCAACACACCGGTTTAGTCGCGCCGTTGGACCGTGCCAACGTGGACACCGACCAGATCATTCCCAAGCAGTTCTTGAAATCGATCAAGCGCACCGGTTTTGGCCCGAACCTGTTCGACGAGTGGCGCTACCTGGACGTGGGCTACGCCTACCAGGACAACTCCAAGCGCCCGCTGAACAAGGACTTTGTACTCAACGCCGAGCGTTACCAGGGTGCCAGCGTGTTGCTCGCCCGGGAAAACTTCGGTTGCGGCTCCAGCCGTGAGCACGCGCCGTGGGCCCTGGAAGAATATGGCTTTCGCAGCATCATCGCGCCGAGCTACGCCGACATCTTCTTCAACAACAGCTTCAAGAACGGCTTGCTGCCGATCATCTTGAGCGATGCCGAAGTGGATGAGTTGTTCCAGCAGGTGGAAGCCGATGTGGGCTACCAGTTGACCATCGACCTGGCGGCGCAGACCGTGACCCGTCCGGACGGCAAGGTGTATCACTTTGAAGTGGACGCCTTCCGCAAGCACTGCCTGATCAATGGCCTGGACGACATCGGCCTGACCTTGCAGGACGGCGATGCGATTGCCGCGTTTGAAACTAAACACCGGGCCAGCCAGCCTTGGTTGTTTCGCGACGCTTGATTCCATGTAGACCGGACTGGCCCCTTCGCGAGCAAGCCCGCTCCCACATTTGATTGCATTTCAACTGAAGGAACTCGGTCGAATGTGGGAGCGGGCTTGCTCGCGAAAGGGCCAGCAACAGCAACACAAAAACCAGGGACATCATCATGACCAGCACTGCCCACACCCAAGTCGTGCAAAAACAATTCGGCGAACAGGCCTCGGCCTACCTGAGCAGCGCAGTACATGCTCAAGGCACCGAGTTCGCGCTGCTCCAGGCCGAACTGGCCGGGCAGGGCGCTGCACGACTGCTGGACCTGGGTTGCGGCGCCGGTCACGTGAGTTTCAACGTGGCACCGTTGGTTAAAGAAGTGGTGGCGTACGACTTGTCCCAACAGATGCTTGACGTGGTCGCCGCCGCTGCCGTGGACCGTGGCCTGGACAACATCCGCACTGTGCACGGCGCCGCCGAGCGCCTGCCGTTTGCCGATGGCGAATTCGACTTCGTGTTCAGCCGCTACTCGGCGCACCATTGGAGCGACCTGGGCCTGGCCCTGCGTGAAGTGCGCCGGGTGCTCAAGCCGGGTGGCGTGGCCACGTTTGTGGATGTCTTGTCACCGGGCAGCCCGCTGTTGGACACTTACCTGCAAACCGTCGAAGTGCTGCGCGACACCAGTCATGTGCGTGACTATTCCGCCGGCGAGTGGATGCGCCAGCTCAGCGAAGCCGGTTTGCATGTGCGCAACAGCAGCCGCCAGCGCCTGCGCCTGGAATACACCTCGTGGGTCGAGCGCATGCGCACCCCAGAGGTATTGCGTGCCGCGATCCTGGAGCTGCAAAAGGCAATGGGCCAGGAAGTGCGCGATTACTTCGAGATTCAAGCCGACGGCACCTTCAGCACCGACGTGCTGGTGGTGTGGGCCGAACGCTGATTAATTTTTCCCGACCTGCCCACGGGCGGGTCGCTTGATGAAATGAGGAACGCATGAGCAAGCAGATTCTGATTCTCCCTGGCGACGGCATTGGTCCGGAAATCATGGCCGAAGCGGTCAAGGTGCTGGAAGTGGCTAACGCCAAGTACAGCCTGGGCTTCGAACTGAGCCACGACGTAATCGGCGGCGCGGCCATCGACAAGCACGGCGTGCCTCTGGCCGACGAAACCCTGGAGCGTGCCCGCGCAGCCGACGCCGTGCTGCTGGGCGCCGTGGGTGGCCCGAAATGGGACAAGATCGAGCGTGACATCCGCCCTGAGCGCGGCCTGCTGAAGATCCGTGCGCAACTGGGCCTGTTCGGCAACCTGCGCCCGGCGATCCTTTACCCGCAACTGGCGGACGCTTCCAGCCTCAAGCCGGAAATCGTCGCGGGCCTGGACATCCTGATCGTCCGCGAACTGACCGGCGGTATCTACTTCGGCTCGCCACGGGGCGTGCGCGAGTTGGAGAATGGCGAGCGTCAGGCCTACGACACCCTGCCGTACAGCGAGAGTGAAATCCGCCGTATCGCCCGTGTCGGTTTCGACATGGCCCGTGTGCGTGGCAAGAAGGTCTGCTCGGTGGACAAGGCCAACGTATTGGCGTCCAGCCAGCTGTGGCGTGAAATCGTCGAAGAAGTCGCCAAGGACTACTCGGACGTCGAGCTGAGCCACATGTACGTCGACAACGCCGCCATGCAGCTGGTGCGTGCACCGAAGCAGTTCGACGTGATCGTCACCGACAACCTGTTCGGCGACATCCTGTCCGACCAGGCCTCGATGCTCACCGGTTCCATCGGCATGCTGCCGTCGGCCTCCCTGGATGCCAACAACAAGGGCATGTACGAGCCGTGCCACGGTTCGGCGCCGGACATCGCCGGGCAGGGCATTGCCAACCCGTTGGCGACCATTTTGTCGGTGTCGATGATGCTGCGTTACAGCTTCAACCTGACCGACGCCGCGGATGCCATCGAGCAGGCCGTGAGCCTGGTGCTCGACCAGGGCCTGCGCACTGGCGACATCTGGTCCCAGGGTTGCACCAAGGTCGGTACGCAAGAAATGGGCGACGCAGTAGTCGCCGCGCTGCGGAATCTGTAATCTCTCGGGCCCGCTTGCAGATGTTGCTGCAAGGCGGCCCACTTTTGAACAAGGTGTAGTTGCGATGAAACGTGTAGGTCTGATCGGTTGGCGCGGTATGGTCGGTTCCGTGCTCATGCAGCGGATGCTGGAAGAGCAGGATTTCGATCTTATTGAGCCGGTGTTTTTCACCACCTCCAATGTAGGTGGTCAAGGGCCGTCCGTGGGCAAGGACATTGCTCCGCTCAAGGACGCCTACAACATTGAAGAACTGAAGACCCTCGACGTCATTCTGACCTGCCAGGGTGGCGACTACACCAGCGAAGTCTTCCCCAAGCTGCGCGAAGCCGGCTGGCAGGGTTACTGGATCGACGCCGCTTCCAGCCTGCGCATGCAGGATGACGCGGTGATCGTGCTGGACCCGGTCAACCGCAAGGTGATCGACCAGCAACTGGACGCGGGCACCAGGAACTACATCGGCGGCAACTGCACCGTCAGCCTGATGCTGATGGGCCTGGGCGGCTTGTTCGAAGCCGGCCTGGTGGAGTGGATGAGCGCCATGACCTATCAGGCGGCCTCCGGTGCCGGCGCGCAGAACATGCGTGAACTGATCAAGCAGATGGGCGCGACCCACGCCGCTGTCGCCGATCAACTGGCTGACCCGGCCAGCGCGATCCTCGACATCGACCGCCGTGTGGCCGAGGCCATGCGCAGCGAGGCCTACCCGACCGAAAACTTCGGTGTGCCATTGGCCGGCAGCCTGATCCCGTGGATCGACAAGGAACTGCCTAACGGCCAGAGCCGTGAAGAGTGGAAGGCCCAGGCCGAGACCAACAAGATCCTCGGTCGCTTCAAGAGCCCGATCCCGGTGGACGGTATCTGCGTGCGCATCGGCGCCATGCGTTGCCACAGCCAGGCGTTGACCATCAAGCTGAACAAAGACGTGCCGATCGCCGATATCGAAGGGCTGATCAGCCAGCACAACCCTTGGGTCAAGCTGGTGCCGAACAACCGTGATATCAGCATCCAGGAACTGAGCCCGAACAAGGTGACCGGTACCCTGAATGTGCCGGTTGGCCGTCTGCGCAAGCTGAACATGGGGACGCAGTACCTGGGTGCGTTCACCGTCGGCGACCAACTGCTGTGGGGCGCGGCTGAGCCGTTGCGTCGCATGCTGCGGATCTTGCTGGAGCGGTAATCGCTGCTGGTAATAAGAAACCCGCGTTCTGGTGACAGGCGCGGGTTTTTTATTGCGCGCTCGGGCCTCTTCGCGAGCAAGCCCGCTCCCACATTTGATCGCATTTCAACTGAAGAAACTCGCTCGAATGTGGGAGCGGGCTTGCTCGCGAAGAGGCCATCAGCCACACCACAACCCCCAGGTTAATTGCCTCACCCCCAGCCACCCGGTAAAGTGCCGCTCCCCCCGCAATGCCCGAGGCAGCCCCCATGACCCAGACCTTTGATATTGCCGTGATCGGCGCCACCGGCACCGTTGGCGAAACCCTGGTGCAGATCCTCGAAGAGCAGGACTTCCCGGTAGGCAGCCTGCACCTGTTGGCCAGCAGCGAGTCGGCCGGGCATTCGGTGCCGTTTCGTGGCAAGAACGTGCGGGTGCGGGAAGTCGATGAATTCGATTTCAGCAAAGTCCAACTGGTGTTCTTCGCCGCCGGCCCTGCGGTCACCTTGAGTTTTGCCCCGCGCGCCACCGCTGCGGGCTGCACCCTGATCGACTTGTCCGGCGCCTTGCCGGCCGATCAGGCGCCGCAGGTAGTGCCGGAAGCCAACGCACAGATCCTCGATGGCCTGAAAAAACCTTATCAGGTCAGCAGCCCAAGCCCGTCGGCCACTGCCCTGGCCGTGGTGCTGGCGCCACTGCGCGGCTTGCTGGACATTCAGCGCGTCAACGTCACCGCCAACCTCGCCGTTTCCGCCCAGGGCCGTGAGGCTGTCAGCGAACTCGCCCGGCAGACCGCCGAGTTGCTGAATGTGCGCCCGCTGGAGCCGAAGTTCTTCGACCGGCAAATGGCCTTTAACCTGCTGGCCCAGGTCGGCAAGCCTGACGCGCAAGGCCACACTGCCCTGGAAAAACGCCTGGTGCACGAATTGCGCGCCGTGCTGGAAATGCCTTTGCTAAAGATTTCCGTCACTTGCGTTCAAGCCCCGGTGTTTTTTGGCGATAGCCTGACTGTGTCACTGCAATTGGGGGCAGCGGTGGATCTCGCTGCCGTCAACCGTGCCCTGGACTCGGCACCGGGTGTCGAATTGGTGGAAGAGGGCGATTACCCCACGGCTGTGGGCGATGCGGTCGGTCAGGACGTGGTCTACGTGGGCCGGGTTCGTGCCGGTGTTGATGACCCCGCGGAACTAAATATGTGGCTGGCGTCAGATAACGTACGCAAAGGGGCGGCACTGAACGCCGTACAGCTGGCGCAGTTGTTGATAAAAGGCCTTGTGTAAAAGATACTTGGCGGCAATTTGTAGATTGATTCTAGCCAAGCGCTATGCTTGGCCCCAAGCTGGAAAAATTGCGCGTCGGTGACCTATCGGCTCGCCATGCCTAATGGCAGCGGTTACCCACCTTCTCGCCGGCCGGGGAGTGTTCAAAAAGGATGAGGCTATGGTTCAAGTTCGCAAACTGGTGTTAGCAATAGCGGCCGCCTCGGCGCTGTCCTCCGGTATGGCGCAAGCACTGCAGCTTGGGGAGATGACCCTCAAGTCGAAGCTGAACCAGCCGCTGTCGGTGGAAATCGAGTTGCTCGATGTCGGTGGCCTGACCGCCTCCGAGATCACCCCCAGCCTCGCGTCGTCCCAGGCCTTTGTGGATGCGGGCGTCGATCGCCAGGCGTTCCTGAACGACCTGACCTTTACCCCGGTAGTCAATCCCAACGGCCGCAGTGTGGTGCGTGTCACCTCCAGCAAGCCGCTGCCGGATTCCTACGTGCGTTTCCTGCTGCAGGTGCAATGGCCCAACGGTCGCCTGATGCGCGACTACAGCGTGTTGCTGGACCCGGCCAAGTTCGACCAGTCGACCCCGGCCGCCGGTGCACCTGCACCCGCGCCACGCTTGAGTGCGCCTGCGACGACGGCTCCGGCAGTCACCAAGGCCAAGGAACACACCACGACTTCCCGTGACACTTTGTGGGAAATCGCCGCGAAAAACCGCAATGGCGCCTCGGTGCAGCAGACCATGCTGGCCATTCAGGCGCTGAACCCTGACGCCTTTATCGACGGCAACATCAATCGCATGAAAACCGGCCAGGTCCTGCGCCTGCCGGATTCGGGGCAAAGCACCAGCCTGCCGCAGCCCGAGGCGATTGCTGAAGTGACGGCGCAAAACGCGGCGTGGCGCGAGGGTCGCCGTGGCGGCAATCAGCTCGCCGGCAAGGCGCAGTTGGACGCGACCAAGCGTACCCAGGCGGGTAATGCGCCGTCGCAGACCAATACCAAGGACAATTTGAGCCTGGTCTCGGCCGAAGCGGCCAGGAAAGGCGGGAAGGGCGCGGCGGGCGACAGCCGGGCCTTGAACAACAAGCTGGCGGTGACCCAGGAAAGCCTGGATTCGACCCGTCGCGAGAATGAAGAACTGAAAAGCCGCATGGCTGACCTGCAAAGTCAGCTGGACAAGCTGCAGCGGCTGATCGAGCTCAAGAACAACCAACTGGCCAAGTTGCAGACCCCGGGTGGCGCTGCGGCGCAGCCTGCTGCAACGGCGGCGATGCCGGCCGAGCTGACTGCACAACCGGCGGCGCCGGCAGCGGCAGCTCCGGCAGCAACCCCCGCGGCTGCGCCGGTCGAGACCCCGGTCAAGCCGGATGCGGCACCTGCCAGCACTGAAGGTAAATTCAACGACCTGCTGACCAACCCGATCGTGCTGGGGGTGATCGGCGGCGCAGCGGGTTTGCTGGTGCTGTTGCTTCTGCTGCTGTGGGCCCGTCATCGCAATGCGCGGCTTGAAGAAGAAAAGCACCTGCGCATGGCACGGGCCCTGGCTGAAGAGCCGGAATTTGCGCCGAACATTGATCACGATCTGCCATCTGACAGTTTCGAAGGCCTTGATGTACCGCCGCCGAACGTCAAGCTGGCTCCAGCTCCAGCTCCAGCTCCAGCTCCAGCTCCGGCGGCGGTGGTTGCCCCGGTGATTGCCCCGGTGGTCACACCTGTTGCTGTGCAGCGTCCGACCGACGCCCTGGCGCAAGCCCAGTCGCATATCGACCGTGGCCACCTGAACCAGGCTGCGGAAGTGCTGGAAGATGCAATCAAGCAAGAGCCCGCCCGCAGTGACCTGCGTCTCAAGCTGATGGAAGTCCACGGCTTGCAGGGCAACAAGGACGGGTTTGTCACCCAGGAGCGCCAGTTGGTCGCCAATGGCGACAACCATGCCCAGGTCGAACAGCTGAAAAGCCGCTTCCCGGCCATGGCCGTGTTCGCAGCAGGCGTCAGCGCTGCCGTTGCCGCTGCCGCTCTCGACGCCCAATACGTCAAGGACCTGCTCAAGGACGACCCGGCACCGCCTGCACCTGAGCCTGCGCCGGACGCGTTTGACACTGACTTCGACCTCAGCCTGGACGATCTGGAGGCTGCTTCGCCAGCTGTGGTCCGCCCGACGTCGGACGACGACCTGAGCTTTGAATCGGTGCTGCAACAGCAGACCGAGGCCAAGGCCAGCGCGGAAGACCTCTCGGATTTCGACCTGGACCTGCAACTCGATCCACCCTCGTCGACCCAGTCCGACGACGACTTCCTCTCCGGCCTTGAAGACCAGATGAAGGACCTGCCGCCGGTAGAGCCGCCGACACTGACGCCGGCCGACCTGGACGACCTCGACCTGCCGGAGGATTTCGACCTGTCCCTGGCCGACGAGCCCGAGGCGCCTGCAGCGGCCAAGCCGGACGCGTTTGCGTCGGAGCTTGATGATGTCAACGCCGAGCTGGATCGCCTGTCGCAAAGCCTGGAACATCCGCCAATCGAACCGTCCTTCACCGCCGACGACGCGGCGTTGGGTGGCGATGAGCCGGAATTCGACTTCCTCTCCGGTACCGACGAAGTGGCCACCAAGCTCGACCTGGCGCAGGCCTACATCGACATGGGCGATGCCGACGGTGCGCGGGACATTCTTGGCGAGGTGCTCAAGGAAGGCGATGACGGTCAGAAGGGCGAGGCCAAGGAAATGCTCAGCCGGCTGGCTTGATACGCGCGGTAAATACAACGGCAGCCTTCGGGCTGCCGTTTTGCCATCCAGGCACCAAACCCATGGCGTCCCAGGCGCACGGCCTTATAATGGCCGCCTTTGCGCAACTCATCAGGCTCTCAGTTCTTGGCAAATATAGATAACGCGGCCGCCGAAATGGCGGCCGCAGGCTTTTTCAGAATCGCCCTGGGCGTGGAATACAAAGGCTCGCGCTATCGTGGCTGGCAACGCCAGGCCTCCGGTGTGCCGACGGTGCAGGAAACCCTGGAGAAGGCCCTGTCGAAAGTCGCCGACTCACCGGTGTCGCTGATGTGCGCCGGGCGTACTGATGCCGGCGTGCACGCTTGCGGGCAAGTGGTGCACTTTGACACTCAGGCCGAGCGCTCGATGAAGGCATGGGTGATGGGCGCCAATATCAACTTGCCCCACGACGTCAGCGTCAGTTGGGCCAAGGTAATGCCGGCGGACTTTCACGCGCGCTTCAAGGCCATCGCCCGGCGTTATCGCTATGTGATCTACAACGATCAGATCCGCCCGGCCCATCTCAACGAAGAAATCACCTGGAACCACCGCCCGCTGGACGCCGAGCGCATGGCCGAGGCGGCCCAGCATCTTGTAGGTATCCACGATTTCAGCGCGTTCCGTGCCGGCCAGTGCCAGGCCAAGTCGCCGATCAAGGAAGTCCATCACCTGCGGGTGACGCGCCACGGCAAGATGATCGTGCTGGATATCCGCGCCGGCGCGTTCCTGCACCATATGGTGCGCAATATCGCCGGGGTGCTGATGACCATCGGTACCGGCGAACGCCCGGTGGAATGGGCCAGGGAAGTCCTGGAAAGCCGGATTCGCCGTACCGGCGGCGTCACGGCGCATCCGTTCGGCCTGTACCTGGTGGATGTGGAGTACCGCGACGAGTTCGAATTGCCCCAGCGATTCATCGGGCCACACTTCCTCACAGGTTTCAGCGAACTTGGCGGCTGACGCCCTCAAAAGCATTTGTTACCATCCGGGACTTTCCCCGACACGCCCTGAGGTTTCATCGACATGTCTGCCGTTCGCAGCAAGATTTGCGGGATTACCCGCATAGAAGACGCGTTGGCGGCGGTCGAGGCGGGGGCCGATGCCATCGGTTTCGTGTTTTATGCCAAAAGCCCGCGGGCGGTGAATGTGTTGCAGGCGCGGGCGATCATCGCCGCGTTGCCGCCGTTCGTGACCACCGTGGGGTTGTTCGTCAACGCCAGCCGCTGCGAGCTCAATGAAACCCTCGACGCCGTGCAACTGGACATGCTGCAGTTCCATGGCGATGAGAGTCCGGACGAGTGCGAGAGCTACCAGCGCCCGTACATCAAGGCGCTACGGGTCAAGGCCGGGGACGATATTGCTGCGGCATGCGCTGCCTATGGCGGGGCTCGCGGGATTCTTCTCGACACCTACGTCGAAGGCGTTCCCGGTGGTACGGGCGAGGCGTTTGACTGGTCGTTGATTCCCGAAGGGTTGAGCAAGCCGATTATCCTCGCGGGCGGCCTGAATCCGGACAACGTGGCCAGTGCCATCCAGCAGGTTCGGCCGTATGCCGTGGACGTCAGCGGCGGGGTAGAGCAGGGCAAGGGCATCAAGGATCACGCAAGGATTCGCGCATTCATGCAGGCCGTGCGCGACAGCAGCGGGACGATGTGACGGCTGGCAGTCTGCCGCCGTCCATAACTACCACTGTGTAAAACAGCCCGGCGCCGCCTGTGGGAGGCCCGGAAATGAAGTGGCAGCCCTGCACGGCAGGTTGTCTGGAAGGCTGAGGGCACAGGCAGGAAATGGCTGGTCGAACGTCTGACCCCGTCCAGTTTGTGTCATCGCCACATATGAATTTAGCTCAAGGGCATACGCGGGGCTGTGTTCAAGCCACCGGTACTGGAGAAAGAAAGCATGAGCAACTGGTTAGTAGACAAACTGATCCCTTCGATCATGCGTTCCGAGGTGAAGAAAAGCTCGGTTCCTGAAGGTCTTTGGCACAAGTGCCCATCCTGCGACGCGGTGCTGTACCGCCCGGAGCTGGAAAAGACCCTGGACGTTTGCCCCAAGTGCAATCACCACATGCGTATCGGCGCCCGCGCCCGCATTGATATTTTCCTCGACGCCGATGGTCGCTCCGAACTGGGCGCTGACCTGGAGCCGGTTGACCGTTTGAAGTTCCGCGACGGCAAGAAGTACAAGGACCGCCTGACCGCGGCCCAGAAGCAGACCGGTGAAAAGGACGCGCTGATTTCCGTCAGCGGCAAGCTGCTGGGCATGCCGGTGGTGGTTTCGGCCTTCGAATTCTCCTTCATGGGCGGCTCGATGGGCGCCATTGTCGGTGAGCGTTTCGTACGTGCCGCCAACTACGCGCTGGAAAACCGTTGCCCGATGATCTGCTTCGCCGCCTCCGGTGGTGCGCGGATGCAGGAAGCACTGATCTCGCTGATGCAAATGGCCAAGACCTCCGCGGTACTGGCGCGTCTGCGCGAAGAAGGTATTCCGTTCATCTCCGTGCTGACCGACCCGGTCTACGGCGGTGTGTCCGCCAGCCTGGCGATGCTGGGTGACGTGATCGTCGGTGAGCCGAAGGCGCTGATCGGCTTTGCCGGCCCGCGTGTTATCGAGCAAACCGTTCGCGAAAAACTGCCGGAAGGCTTCCAGCGCAGCGAGTTCCTGCTGGAGCACGGCGCGATCGACCTGATCATTCCGCGCGGCGAACTGCGTCCGCGCCTGGGTAGCCTGCTGGCGCAAATGATGGGCCTGCCGACACCTGTGTACGTCGCGCCTAAAATCGAGCCGATTGTCGTGCCACCGGTGCCTGCAAACATATGACCCAGCGTACCCTGGGCGAATGGCTCGCCTACCTTGAGCAGTTGCATCCGTCAGCCATCGACATGGGCCTGGAGCGCTCGCAACAGGTAGCGGCCCGCCTCGGGTTGGGCCGGCCGGCGCCGCGTGTGATCACGGTGACCGGCACCAACGGCAAGGGCTCTACCTGCGCCTTTGTCGCGGCCTTGCTGCAAGCCCAGGGCCTGAAGGTCGGCGTGTACAACTCGCCGCACCTGCTGCGCTACAACGAGCGGGTGCAGCTCAATGGCGTCGAAGCCACTGACGAGCAACTCTGCGAAGCCTTCGCCGCACTTGATGCCGGGCGTGGCGAGATTTCCCTGACCTATTTCGAGATGGGCACCCTGGCGGCGTTCTGGCTGTTCGAGCGTGCGCAGCTGGATGTAGTGGTGCTGGAAGTCGGCCTGGGTGGGCGTCTGGACACGGTCAACGTGGTGGATGCCGACCTGGCGCTGATTACCAGTATTGGCGTCGACCATGCGGACTACCTGGGTAACACCCGTGAGTCCGTGGCCTATGAAAAAGCCGGGATCTTCCGCCAGGGCAAGCCTGCACTGTGCGGCGACCTGGACCCGCCGCATACCTTGCTGGACAAGGTGCGCGAGCTGGATTGCCCGTTCTTCCTGCGCGGGCGTGATTTCAATCTCGAGATTGGCGACCAATTCTGGCAATGGCGCGGGCTTGACGCGCGCGGTCAAACCGTCGAGTTGCGCGACTTGCCACTGCTGAACCTGCCGATGGAAAACGCCGCGCTCGCGCTGCAAGCCTACCTGTTGCTGGATTTGCCCTGGCATGCCGAGCAGATTGCCGCTACGTTGCAGACTACTCGCGTGGTGGGGCGCCTTGACCGGCGCACGTTCGACTGGGAGGGCAAGCGCCTGAACCTGCTGCTGGATGTGGGGCATAACCCTCACGCCGCTGAATACCTGGCCAGGCGCCTAGCACGCACGCCGCCCGCCGGTCGCCGCCTCGCGGTGTTCGGGTTGTTGTCCGACAAGGACCTGGACGGCGTGGTTGCACCCTTGCTGGGCGACGTCCAGGCCTGGGCGGTTGCACCGCTGGATACGTCCCGCAGTCGTCCTGCCATCGAGTTGCAGGTTGCCTTGCAGAACCTTGGCGCGTCCGTGACGTCCCATGCAAGCGTGACAGCCGCCCTGGAAGCCCAGTGCGCGGTTGCGACGCCTGAGGATGAGATTCTGTTGTTCGGATCATTTTATTGTGTTGCCGAGGCGCTCGAATGGTTGGCCCGGCGCTCCACGGAGGAAGCTGCACATGGCATTACTGGATAGCGCATACAAGCAGCGAATGGTTGGAGCCCTGGTCCTGGTGGCGTTGGCGGTGATTTTCCTGCCGATGCTGTTTTCCCGTCAGGATGAGCAGCGCCAAGTGACCGTTGAAGCGCCAGCTGCGCCCCAGGCGCCTGCGGTGCCTCAGGTTCAGGTTGAGCCGGTGGTGGTTCCCGAGCCGCAAGCGCTGCCGGAAGAAGAGCCGGTGCCGACCGATGACGAAGTGGCTGCACAGCAAGCGCCGTCGATGCCGGTGCAGCCGAGCGTGCCGGTGGTTAAGCCTGCGCCTGCTGCTCCTGCAGTTGCTGCGAAGCCTGCGGCGCCGGCGCCAGCGCCAAAACCTGTGGCCCCGCAACCTGCGGCACCAGGCAAGCCGGACGTGGGCCAGAGCCGTATTGACCCGAATGGCTTGCCGATCAGTTGGTCGATCCAGCTGGCCAGCCTGGCTAACCGCGAAAGTGCTGATGCGTTGCAGAAGAAGCTGCGCACCCAGGGTTACAACGCCTATATCCGCAGCGCCGATGGCAAGAACCGGGTATTCATCGGGCCGCTGATCGAGCGGGCTGAAGCCGATCGCCTGCGGGACCTGTTGGATCGCCAGCAGAACCTCAAGGGTTTTGTGGTTCGCTTCCAGCCCGAAAAAGGCTGAGGCTGCAAGGATTCAAGCTGGAATGCGGTCAATGTGGGAGCGGGCTTGCTCGCGAAGCGGTGTATCAGTCAGCAGATTTATTGGCTGCCCCACCGCCTTCGCGAGCAGGCCCGCTCCCACAAGTGTTTTGGGTGTGCCGCAACAGGCCGGTTTCCCCTATAACTCATTGATTTCAAATGCACTGCCAATCACAGCTTACCGATAGCCCAGCGCTCTGCTAAAATGCGCCGCCTTATCCGTCTGTAGGCTGAACTGTGCCATTTACCTGGGTTGATTGGGCGATCGTTGCAATCGTCGCCATCTCCGCTTTGATCAGTCTGAGCCGCGGCTTCGTCAAAGAAGCATTGTCGCTGCTGACATGGATCATCGCAGGAGTTGTAGCCTGGATGTTCGGCGGTTCATTGTCTGTCTATCTGGCCGGATACATCGAGACACCTTCGGCTCGCGTCATCGCGGGCTGCGCCATCATGTTCATCGCCACGTTGTTGGTGGGGGCAATGGTCAATTATCTTATCGGCGAATTGATACGCGTCACCGGCCTCTCCGGGACCGATCGATTTCTCGGCATGGCCTTCGGCGCCGCGCGTGGCGGCTTGCTGGTGGTCGTGGCGGTCGGGCTGTTGAGCCTGGGGCCGGTACAGCAGGATTCGTGGTGGCAGGAGTCGGTACTCGTGCCAAAATTTCTATTGGTTGCAGATTGGTCCAAAAACCTCATTTTGGGGTGGAGCAGTCAGTGGCTGGCCAGCGGGATCAGCGTACCCGCTGATCTTCCGTTCAAGGAACACCTCTTGCCGGCCAAAACGCCTCAGTAAGTTGTGTTCAGTCAAGATTCATTAAGTAGGGGTTGCGTCGCATGTGTGGCATCGTCGGTATCGTCGGTAAGTCGAACGTGAATCAGGCGCTGTATGACGCGCTAACCGTCCTCCAGCACCGCGGCCAGGATGCTGCCGGTATTGTGACCAGCCACGACGGCCGGTTATTCCTGCGCAAGGACAATGGTCTGGTGCGTGACGTGTTCCATCAGCGCCACATGCAGCGCCTGGTCGGGCACATGGGCATTGGCCACGTGCGCTACCCGACAGCGGGCAGCTCGACTTCGGCCGAAGCCCAGCCGTTCTACGTCAACTCGCCCTATGGCATCACCCTGGCGCACAACGGCAACCTGACCAACGTTGAACAACTGGCCAAGGAGATTTACGAATCTGACCTGCGCCACGTCAACACCAACTCGGACTCCGAAGTACTGCTGAACGTGTTCGCCCACGAGCTGGCCCAGCGCGGCAAGCTGCAGCCGACCGAAGAAGACGTGTTCGCTGCCGTGACTGACGTGCACAACCGCTGCGTCGGTGGCTATGCGGTAGTGGCGATGGTGACCGGCTACGGTATCGTCGGTTTCCGCGACCCCCACGGCATCCGCCCGATCGTGTTCGGCCAGCGTCATACCGACGAAGGCGTCGAGTACATGATCGCTTCCGAAAGCGTGTCCCTGGACGTGCTGGGCTTTACCCTGATTCGCGACCTGGCGCCGGGCGAAGCGGTCTACATCACTGAAGACGGCAAGCTGCACACCCGTCAGTGCGCACTGAACCCGAAACTCACCCCGTGCATCTTCGAACACGTCTACCTGGCGCGTCCGGATTCGATCATCGACGGTGTTTCGGTGTACAAGGCGCGCCTGCGCATGGGCGAGAAGCTGGCGGACAAGATCCTGCGCGAGCGCCCGGATCACGACATCGACGTGGTGATCCCGATCCCGGACACCAGCCGCACCGCTGCGCTGGAGTTGGCGAACCACCTGGGCGTGAAATTCCGCGAAGGCTTCGTCAAGAACCGTTACATCGGCCGTACCTTCATCATGCCTGGCCAGGCTGCGCGCAAGAAGTCGGTGCGCCAGAAGCTCAACGCGATCGAGCTGGAGTTCCGCGGCAAGAACGTGATGCTGGTGGATGACTCCATCGTACGCGGCACCACCTGCAAGCAGATCATCCAGATGGCCCGCGAAGCCGGTGCGAAGAACGTTTACTTCTGTTCCGCCGCGCCTGCCGTGCGTTACCCGAACGTGTACGGCATCGACATGCCGAGCGCCCACGAACTGATCGCCCACAACCGTTCGACCCAGGACGTTGCGGACCTGATCGGCGCCGACTGGCTGATCTACCAGGACCTGCCGGACCTGATCGAAGCCGTCGGTGGTGGCAAGATCAAGATCGAGGAGTTCGATTGCGCGGTGTTCGACGGCAAGTACGTCACCGGCGATGTCGACGAGGCCTACCTGAACAAGATCGAGCAGGCCCGTAACGATTCCTCGAAGATCAAGACCCAGGCGGTCAGCGCGATCATCGACCTGTACAACAACTGAGTAGACACCGGCCCTGAGGGGCCGGTTTTGTATCTTTGATAAAGCATTCGAGTTGAGGAGTAGAGCATGAGTCAGGAATGGGATGCCGGTCGCTTGGACAGCGACCTCGATGGCGTAGCTTTCGATACCCTGGCTGTGCGCGCCGGCCAGCACCGCACCCCGGAAGGTGAGCACGGTGACCCGATGTTCTTTACCTCCAGCTATGTGTTCCGCACTGCGGCCGACGCCGCTGCGCGTTTTGCCGGTGAAGTACCGGGCAACGTTTATTCGCGCTACACCAACCCGACCGTGCGCGCGTTCGAAGAGCGTATCGCCGCGCTGGAAGGCGCCGAGCAAGCTGTCGCCACTGCCACGGGCATGGCCGCGATTCTCGCGGTAGTCATGAGCCTGTGCAGCGCCGGTGACCACGTCCTGGTATCGCGCAGCGTGTTTGGTTCGACCATCAGCCTGTTCGAAAAGTACTTCAAGCGTTTTGGTATTGAAGTCGACTACGTGCCGCTGGCGGACCTGTCCGGCTGGGACGCGGCCATCAAGGCCAACACCAAATTGCTGTTCGTCGAGTCGCCGTCCAATCCATTGGCCGAGCTGGTGGACATTGCCGCGTTGTCCGAAGTGGCCCACGCCAAGGGCGCGATGCTGATCGTCGACAACTGCTTCTGCACCCCTGCATTGCAGCAGCCGCTGAAGCTGGGCGCAGACATCGTTGTGCACTCGGCCACCAAGTTCATCGACGGCCAGGGCCGTTGCATGGGGGGCGTGGTTGCCGGCCGCAGCGAGCAGATGAAGGAAGTGGTGGGCTTCTTGCGCACCGCCGGCCCGACCCTGAGCCCGTTCAACGCCTGGATCTTCCTTAAAGGTCTGGAGACCCTGAGCCTGCGGATGAAGGCCCATTGTGCCAACGCCCAGGCCCTGGCCGAGTGGCTGGAGCAACAGGACGGCATCGAGAAAGTCCACTACGCCGGCCTCAAGAGCCACCCGCAACACGAGTTGGCCCAGCGCCAGCAACGTGGTTTCGGCGCCGTAGTGAGTTTCGAGGTCAAGGGCGGCAAAGAGGGTGCCTGGCGCTTTATCGATGCGACTCGCCTGATCTCCATCACCGCCAACCTGGGTGACAGCAAGACCACTATCACTCACCCGAGCACCACCTCCCACGGCCGCCTGGCGCCGCAGGAGCGTGAAGCTGCCGGGATTCGTGACAGCCTGATCCGCATTGCGGTGGGCCTGGAAGACGTCGCTGACCTGCAGGCCGACCTGGCCCGTGGGTTGGCTGCCCTGTGATCGAGTGGTCCATGGAGGCGGCGAGCGCCAGTAACGGGCGGGTCGCGCTGGTGACCGGCGCGGCGCGGGGCATCGGCCTGGGGATTGCCGCCTGGTTGATCAGCGAAGGCTGGCAGGTGGTATTGACGGACCTGGACCGTGAGCGCGGTTCCAAGGTGTCCAAGGTGCTCGGCGACAACGCCTGGTTTATTACCATGGACGTGGCCGATGAGCGGCAGGTTGCCCAGGGCGTGGCCGAGGTACTTGGCCAGTTCGGGCGCCTGGATGCGCTGGTGTGCAATGCCGCCGTGGCCGACCCGCGCAACATCACCCTGGAAAGTCTCGACCTGGCTTACTGGAATCGTGTACTGGCGGTGAACCTCAGTGGTCCCATGTTGCTGGCCAAGCACTGTGCGCCCTACCTGCGGGCCCACGGCGGCGCCATTGTCAACCTGGCGTCGACCCGGGCACGCCAGTCGGAACCGGACACCGAAGCCTATGCGGCGAGCAAGGGCGGTTTGCTGGCCCTGACCCACGCGTTGGCTATCAGCCTCGGGCCGGAAGTACGGGTCAATGCCGTCAGCCCGGGCTGGATCGATGCCCGTGACCCGGCTGCACGCCGTGCCGAGCCGCTGACGGATGCGGATCACGCCCAGCACCCGGCGGGCAGGGTAGGCACTGTGGAAGACGTAGCGGCGATGGTGGCGTGGTTGCTGTCGCGCAATGCCGGGTTTGTCACCGGGCAAGAGTTCGTCGTCGACGGCGGCATGAGCAAGAAGATGATTTACACCGAGTAGGGCGGGTCGCGGTCCTGAAGCCATTTTGTCTTTTTCAGAAAAACTTCAAGCAGGCTATTGACTTAGGTCCGCTACCTGCGTAAATTTCGCGGCCTCAACGAAGCAAAGGGTGATTAGCTCAGCTGGGAGAGCATCTGCCTTACAAGCAGAGGGTCGGCGGTTCGATCCCGTCATCACCCACCACTTCTTGAGAGTTTTGCCCTAGGGCAAGACGCAACGTTAAAGGTTGCACCGACGCGCAGCGGTAGTTCAGTCGGTTAGAATACCGGCCTGTCACGCCGGGGGTCGCGGGTTCGAGTCCCGTCCGCTGCGCCATATTTTCCAGGTCTGATGTTTCAGATTTGAGATTGAACAGCCAAGGCTGGTCAGTCAGATGTTTGAAGGCGGTTGAAGGTGACACTTCAGCAGTCTGAGCGATACGCAGCGGTAGTTCAGTCGGTTAGAATACCGGCCTGTCACGCCGGGGGTCGCGGGTTCGAGTCCCGTCCGCTGCGCCATATCTGTTCCAGGGTCCACTGAACGCCCTGAGACGCCAAAGCAAGCCGCTGGCTTGGTTGGATCGATAGCAAAGACCCTGGTCGAAAGGCCGGGGTTTTTTGTGTCTGCGATTGGGTGCCGGCGCGGCAAGTACAGGGGCCGGCAAGCCAGCCCCGTGGTCCGGGGTCAGAATCCCAGCTTGTCCCGCAACCCGTAATACCAGGCCCCCAGCGCCGCAAACGGCGTGCGCAACAGTTGTCCGCCGGGGAAGGGGTAGTGCGGCAGGCCGGCAAACGCATCAAAACGTTCTGCCTGGCCTCTCAGCGCTTCCGCCAGTACCTTGCCCGCCAAGTGGGTATACGTCACGCCATGGCCGCTACAGCCCTGGGAGTAGTAGATGTTATCCCCCAGGCGACCGACCTGCGGCAGGCGCGACAAGGTCAGCAGGAAATTGCCGGTCCAGGCGTAGTCGATCTTCACGTCCTTGAGCTGCGGGAAGGCCTTGAGCATCTTCGGCCGGATGATCGCCTCGATATTCGCCGGGTCACGCGCGCCGTACACCACGCCACCGCCGAAGATCAGGCGCTTGTCGCTCGTCAGGCGGTAGTAGTCCAGCAGGTAATTGCAGTCCTCGACGCAGTAATCCTGTGGCAGCAGCGTCTTCGCCAGTTCATCGCCCAGTGGTGCGGTGGTAATCACCTGCGTACCACACGGCATCGACTTGGCCGCCAGTTCCGGAACCAGGTTCCCCAGATAGGCGTTGCCCGCGACAATAATGAATTTGGCCCTGACCTTGCCGTGCGCCGTATGCACCACCGGATTGGCGCCGCGCTCGATGCGAGTCGCCGCCGACTGCTCATAAATGGTGCCGCCCAGGGACTCCACGGCTGCCGCTTCGCCCAGCGCCAGGTTCAGCGGGTGAATGTGCCCGCCGCTCATGTCGAGCAGGCCGCCCACATAGTTGTCACAGGCGACCACTTCTCGAATGCGCCGCTCGTCCAGCAGCTCCAGCTGGGTGTGGCCGTAGCGCTCCCACAGGCGCTTCTGCGACTCCAGGTGGCCCATGTGCTTGCTGTTCAGTGCCGCAAATACACCGCCGTCCTTCAGATCGCACTGGATCTGATACTTGGCCACCCGCTCCCGAATGATCCTGCCGCCTTCAAATGCCATGTCGCCGAGTAATTTCGCCTGCTGGGGGCCGACACTGCGCTCGATCACATCGATATCACGGCTGTAGCTGTTGACGATCTGCCCACCATTGCGGCCCGAGGCGCCAAAGCCTACCTTGACAGCTTCCAGCACTGTCACGCGAAAGCCGTTTTCCAGCAGGAACAGCGCACTGGACAGGCCGGTATAACCGGCGCCAATCACGCACACATCGGTTTCGACTTCACCTTGCAGCTCTGGGCGAGGAGGTACCGCATTCGCAGACGCGGCGTAATACGACTGGGGGTAGGGGGTGTTCGCCATCCTGGAACCTCTGTTTTATATTTTTTACGAGTGCGCCGATCCTACCTGAGTTGAAAATCCGCTGCCAGCCACCGGAAAATACCGTTGCGCTGGCCACAAATAAAAAATTCGCATATTCATAGGCTTAGCTGCAAAAAAGGTGTTGACACCCCTCGGGAATTCCGTAGAATGCCGCCTCACAGCAGGCACGTAGCTCAGTTGGTTAGAGCACCACCTTGACATGGTGGGGGTCGTTGGTTCGAGTCCAATCGCGCCTACCAAACAAAATCCGCTCTGCTGGGCGGTCTAGAAGGGCTCACCGAAAGGTGGGCCCTTTTTTGTTGCCTGGAATTTGCAAAACTTTTGCAAAACTTTTGCAAAACTCCCACCTCAGAACGCCAATTCGGCGCCCACCTCCAGGTACTCGATCTTCTTTTCGTCATGCAGCGAGTAGGGTGGGTTATTCGGGTTCGATGCCGGTCTTGCGGAACTCTTCAAGCTGTCGCGACTGCTTTTCAGTAACCTCGAAAACAGGTCGCGACATGGTGGTGAAGCGGGCAGATTCTTCGGCGGGCGCTGCTGCCAGGTTGATCAGTAGCGTCGAGACCGTCTCCTGCCACTCTTCAAAGTCGTGACGTTCGCCCAGCACTTGAAGCGCATCATCGAGCGCTTTCGAGACAATCAGCGTTCGCTTCTCGGCACCGATCCGGTCGAGCAGCGCCTTCTCTTTCGCGCGCTTGTCCCGCTGGATCTGCGCGTTGTCCTTGGCCATGGCCTACCTCTTCGATTTCATGTGCTGGCAAATCAAGCCATGCCTGCCGCCGGCGCTGCCGCACCTGGTTGTTGATGCGGTTCACGTGGGCAACAGGTGTGAATTTTTCTATGTGGCTACCTTGTGTCATCGACTTGGATCCGGGCTGACCAATCTGCTATTTGGTCGGCCCGGATCCAGGCTTTTCGGTACTCGGATATGAGGAACGGTTACTACTATGAGCGATTGCAGCCAGTTACCGTATCGACCATATCGAGGTAGTGGCATGGGCCTTCTCAGTGCTTTTGAATATCGGGATGCCACTCCTCAATGGTGTCCGAGTATCAGGCGATGTAGCTTGCATCCGTGATGTTATTCAACGTTTGGGCTGTGGTTGTGGCATCGGGAGCCGCCACTTTAAAACCCACTGTAGAAATGTTGCCTAGCAATGAACACTTTGTTGCGCTGCCGATGGTGACAATTGACCCTCCTGATGCAGGCGGAAGATTAAATGTGTTCATGGCGAAACGTGTTGAGCTTGGATTGTTGATCAACAACGACCCGTTGGCCCGCGTGGTTTGATTGATTACGCTATTGTCGAAAAACTCAGAAAATCCAAGGCTTCCAATAGTCCCTAAGTAAAACGACCATTCCGTGACATTGATCGTGTTGCCTCTAGCCCTTAGCCCCTTCCATGCAGCGGTCCCGGTACCCGCTACAGCGGAGGAAGCAGTAATGTGGTTGTTAAGCAAGTCGATGTTTTTAACGGCCGCGCTTATCTGGATTCCGGTATTGATGGACGTAATATTGTTGCCGACAAACCTTGCCTGTGGTGTTTGCCAGTCAATACCAATTGAGCCTCCGCTGATGCTATTTCCTTCAATCAGGGGGGGCTGTGTCGCTGTATTGAGCTGGGACCTAATACCGATGGCATTTATGGACAGCAACTTCAGGATGTTATTCGAAATGATAATTTGGCCGTCGTGTGTAAAGCCCGTGACCGAGCCGACGCTTATCGCGACAGTGAACGAGCCTTGCAAGCTATTGGAAGATGCAATCAGTCTGTCAGTGCCGCTGTTAAAGAAAATGCCTAGTTGCTGTATTCCCGTAATGTTGTTTCCAGTAATAAGACAGTCGCGGCTTGCGACGGTTGTCGCATCCGGAAGTAGTGGTTGCCCGTTCAAGCCTATATTTGACGACTCTACTTTGCAGAAGTGCAGAACATTGTTGCCAGTGTTGTTGCTGATAATTCCCCCGCGAGTTCCCTGGGAGAAGTCTATGCAAAAGCCGCCAGTGAAGGACTCAAAGTTATTACTCGTGGCTCTTGGGCGATAACAGTTGGTAGCGACCATGCCGTGAACGACAATATTTCGAAGGTCACAGGTTTCTATCCAGATATTCGAGCAGTACTTGGATCCAGTGGGGTCCAATGCGTACTGGCGACCGCCGAGCAAACCGATCAACTGCCCATCTAGGGTGCAGTTTTTAAGCCCTACATCGTCAACCGATCCATCAGCAGTCGGATCGATGATAATCGCAGAGTAGCCGCCCGTGAATTTGATGCCCGAGATCACAATATTCTTGGCGTTAACTACTCTGAAAAATGCCTGCTTGGTAGTGTTGCCCCAGATTAATTCCGAGCCCGCACCTTCTCCTGTAACGTTCTGACCGGTGCCTAGCGTCACGGCGGAGGTCCGATTCGGCTCCCGCCCTTCCGGGTAGACAGCGGCCGGTCCAATCGGCGCTACCTTGTATCGGCCAGACGGAATATGTACAGGGAGTCCAGTGCTGAAGCAAGCCAGGTACCCGGCGGTATCGTCAGTGATTCCGTCGCCCTTGCAGCCGAACTGTTTAAGGGTATAAGGCGTAGTTTGGCAAAGCTTCCAACGGTAAGTGCCGTTGTCACCAACGATCACGCTTCCTTTATTGTCCGGTGTAGTGACATCGTCGGGATCCCTGCGATAGACACCTCCACCTCCATCTCCAGGCACGTAATATCCAAGCACATAAACCGCGTCACTCGCCGTAACGAGTGCCTTAAGTGCTGAGATATTGTCGACGACCTGACTGGTGATACCCGCTTCGTTAATGTTTTCTAGCATTTCCTTTGCTCCTTGATGATGGGGTTTTGCTTGTTTACGATGTTCGAAATCTAGCGTTTCCGGCATGTTTCTACGATCGTTTTGGGTAATCGATACCATGGGCGGCGATGATCCGCTCGAAGGCCTTGTTGCCGATCGCCAGCCTSCCGCAGCACTGGCGCYGGGTGATGCCCAGTTCCAGGAASGCGCGAATCCGCTCGGCGTACTTCGCGTCRCGGGCYYGRACCTGYTCGYTTCGARCTGYGCCGTTGGCGCCGCCCCGGGTTGGCTTCTTGAAGGYGATGYCGTACTCCTTYGCGAAGCTGTAGAGGGTGCGCCGGCTCAGGCCCARGGCWACCGATGCCTCCGTYTGCGTGTGCRTGGYKCCCAGTTCCCGAATACGCTCGGCAAGCTCGTCGCGTTCCTGCTGGCGTATATCTTTYGAGTGCAGGGGGCAGGGGAGTCGCCTCAACCCGCCGTCGAACAAATGGCTTCRGCGCTGGCGGCATCTGGTTGCTGTARGTGATKGGYTTGGGCTTRTASCCGATGGGCGCCGCTTCTTCGATCTGGCCGCCGCCGGCCAGAAACCGGGCGACCTGGGCCGCCAGTTCATCCGAGGCCGGGCGTAGTGCCTCGACCAGGCTGAGGTAGTTGCTGATCATGAGGGCCTCACTTAATGCGGATTGAACTGTCGCCGCGCTCCAGGTGAGCCCAGGCTGGTTCGGGTAAAAGTTCGTGCTCCGCATCCTCACCGGCCGCCATACGCTTTGTTACGGCTGCGTTGTGATCTCGGATTTCCTTGAGCTTGGTCGCGATAGCACGCTTGTCGGGAGAGAACACGGTTTTGGTGTCGATGAAGTCATCCGGGATATCGTCTTCTTTATCGACGATGACCTTTTCGGGCGCCAAAGCCAGAGTGATCGTGAACAACGGTCGCCTGATCGTCTTGATGTCGGAGGCCTCCATGTTATTGCGCAAGTACTCGTCGAGCTTGCCTACGGTATTCTTCCGGATGCGCTTGAGCTCATTCAGCCGGTCGACTTCTTTGTCTATTGCGTCGATGTCGCCTTGGATGTTCCGACTCAGCATGACGACGCTCTCAGCCTTATCGCCGAACTCGCCCTGGATCTCCTCCATGGCGTACTGCAGAGCCTCCTTCAACCCCTCGTCGTCGGTGTCAGCCATTGCTTGAAGTTCGGCCAGCTTGCCGGTGAGTGTGTAGAGCTGGGTCATGCTGCAGCCTCCTTATCGGCATCGGTGATTCGCTTCCATTCCAGCGAGATACGCTCGGCGCCCTTGGTGTCCTTGCGCAGAGTGAGTTTGCGTACCGCAACGTCATGGATCTTTTTCAGCTCTTGGGGGGACTGGGCTCCGGCCATCGTGTCGATAACCGATTTGATGTAGTCCAGGCGCTCCTGC
>NZ_CP080030.1:2285284-2304061 GCF_019382755.1 Pseudomonas sp. Colony2
GTCGAAGCGCTCCTCCATGACTGACCACCCAAACCCGATGCCGACAGGCCCGAATATCTCCGTGGCTTTCATGATCATCGCCGTGCCGTTCAGGCTGGTGATCTTCTGTCCGCCAACCTCGGCAGCTTTGGTGTAGCGGGTGTCGGTCGTGCTGACCTTTTCCCAGATCTGCATGTTTGTCGACATGGGGAATCCTTGCCGCGATGCTCGCAGCGATTGAAGGTGTTGGTTATTGRGTGATTCGRTCAGCKAGGGCGCTGAGCAACATCAGGARGRTGMAGACKGMSAGGGCAGAGAARGAGCCGCGCCAGATSAGYAGGCGCCKGGTGCGCTGGCGGRTGGTCACGGCCGAACCCTCACCGCGATCCGCCCGCCCTTCATGGTTGCTGTAAGGCGCTTCGGCAGGGTGGCCACGGCACGCTCRCGCGGCTGGCCGATCACTTCATTGAAGGGRAGGCCGAAGCCCAGCATGATCAGYTTSGMCTCMACKTCRTCGAGYTGCTCGTCGATYAGYGATTTAACCGGTGCGGTGGTCATGCRKCCTCCTTGCGCTGCSTGGTGATYTTCAGCAGSCGCTGGCAGTARTGGTTGAAYTCYTCGACGGTGATYGCGTCGCCRGTGAGCATGYTSGTGATCATCCGCRCCACGACGGCTTGGGCGCCYGGYTCRCTGCTKGGATGYTCMAGKGCCTCCAGCGCYTCRTCGATCAGGATGTGMGGRCTCATAGRTCKGCATCCACRTCGTCTTCGSSCTCTTCCCGTTCCGCCGCTACAGCGTCYTCGGCATASGGCCTCAGCAGCGCYACRGCGATCTTCTCGACCGCYTCAATSGGMCGYTGCTGGCCCAGCARGTCGGCAGCKTGGGMSCGGGCATCGCTCTGGCTGCCGAGCATTGCCGACAGCAGCAGRCGGGCRAACGAATCRCGCTSRTCCARGCCGTCKATCTGGCGCTGGTTYAGRTGGCCYTGCAGGACMGTGCAGWACCGGTCGAACGTMAYMACCTGCGGCYGGCCGTAGCGSCGCTTCCACTTGATGTCSAYGCCGCACACCAGSCGCTCSGCYGARTGCTCMAGCCASTCMGTCACCTCKTYGCTSTCGCYGACCTCTGGAGGCAACYGRGCGTCGTAMMKCKCCTGRCAWATCTTCAATGCTGCGTTCATGGTCRCCTCCGAGGCGGCTGGGTGGGTTAGTCGGTGTAAGCGACGTATTTGAAGTGGCCGTCTTTGAATCCCGGCATAAATAGGTCTGTCGGGCACCTGACCGGTAAGGTTGTTGGTAGTGGGTGGGGAGGTGTCTATGCGGGGGAAAACTGGAAAATCGTCAATCAATAGCGCTATGATAAATTTCAGTTTTTTCAGGGAGATCAATGATGTTTTTAAAGCGAATTACTGCAGCGCTTCTGCTATTGAGCGTTTCCTCGGTCGCAAGTACCTTGGCAAGCGCAGCAGAGGACGACACCGAAAACGCCGTCAATTTGCTGGCCATTGAAAGCCTTTGCGTCAAGGCCAATCCAGATTCGAATAGCAGCGTTGAGAACGCTTTAAATAGCGAT
This sequence comes from Pseudomonas sp. Colony2, assembly GCF_019382755.1. Classification (NCBI taxonomy): domain Bacteria; kingdom Pseudomonadati; phylum Pseudomonadota; class Gammaproteobacteria; order Pseudomonadales; family Pseudomonadaceae; genus Pseudomonas; species Pseudomonas sp. Colony2. The sequence continues at coordinate 2,286,836 of NZ_CP080030.1, forward strand.
CCGGAGACGACCGAGTCGCTTAGAGCAGAAGTTCGCCGAGTCAAAGCTGATCCAGCTTCCAAAGCAAAAATCCAATCGTTGGCGTTCAATATGAGCAACTCTGTCGTCGTATCTAAGCTTCCAGATATGTGCTCGTACTACCTCCCCAAGAAGTGAGAACGCATACCTTATGCTAGGTGTCTCGCACCTGCGGGGTTGGCGTCCGACATCGTTGGAAGGCTCTCATCGCACAGTCAGCCTAAGCTGACCGCAACCGGCGCCGGGTGCCGCCCACCGTTACCGGCGCTGCGGGCATCGATCTCGACCCAGAGATCATTGACGATTGGCGGCCTCCATTGCTTGGGGTTAGGCGGTTGCTTTGGCTGCGATTAGCCGCTTGGCCTCAATCTCTTCGTCGAATGACAGGAGGTGAGGCGCTACTAGGTAAAGGTTGAGCAATCGTTCGCTTTCATCCGTTGACCATGTCTGGTCGGCTAAGCGTTCTTCGTCGCACTTGGCATAAGCCAAAAGAGCCGATTCGATAACTCCACTCATTGTTCTGCGCTGGATGCGACCCATTACATCGAGCATGTACTTAGCGCGGGGGCTGATTCGAACGCCGATTTGGGCGCTCCTGGTTTTTACGCCAACCTTCTTGGCCATGATTTTCTCCGTTCGTTGGTTCACCTGTATTCGTCAACACTCATGCCTCCCGCTGGTTGCCGATGGGCGCGGGGGAGGAGTGCTGACGGGTAGAGGTGGGAATCCGAAAAAACGGATTGATATGAGAGGACAGGGAGTCCTCAATGCATTGCTGTAGGAATGGTGGAGCTGAGGCCCTGTTCAGAGCGGTCAGCCACCACTAGGGGAGGTGCGATTACTGGTGAATGCTGGTCTTGCTGATGGCAATCCAAGAAATAGCGAATATGCCAGCAACAAATATCACCGGACTGCCGAAAACTTTGTAGTAAAGCCAAAAATCAAATGGCGTGGAAAAAGCGACCGCAACGCTCAACACTGCCATAGTTGCGAGAAGCAACGCCAGTGAAAGTGCACACATGCGCCATTGTGGTTTTGACAGATTTAAACGTTTTCCGAAAATGCATTGAAGTAGATTGAGCTTGAATCCGGCTTCAGCGATAACTACTATCAGAGCTAATGATCCGTACAAAATTGTAGGCTTAATCAATATGACGAATGAGCTCGGCAGTAGGAGTTTTCCAAGCAGTACACCAAATACCAAACCGAAAATTTGGAACAATAGAAATGCGCGCCACAAAAGCGCAAAGGACAGCCTCAGCCAATTTTTTGTCACACTCATTCTACGAGACCTTAAGGTGTTCATCATGTAGCGGCGGTATGCCGTTTCACGTTTAGGATTTCAGTTCTAAGCTACTAGATTGTATTGGCTCCATAAAGTACGAAAATTTTTTCATGCAGGTGACCGGGCATTTAACGACAGGCTATCGTGGCGCTGGTTGTTCAGATAACTGCCGTCATGGTCTTGGAGCCGTCGCCGTGTTCCGTGGTGAACGTCAGCGGAGCCGGCCGTCCATTACGGCGGATCAATGCGTTCGCCTGTGCAAAAACAGAGTATGGCTCGCCAGCTCCATCAGGCAGCAACGTGTTGCACGTCAAATTCGAGCAGTCTTCACCGTTCGGGCCTTCGCCATCGTGACCAATGGAAAAGCTCGCCATCATCGCGATGCCGTGTTCCTTACAGATCGCAATGACCTGCCGCATGAGCGGGCTGATCTGAGCGTCGTAAATCTGTTCTTTGTTCATGGTCATGCTCCGGTTATTTTCCCGATGCCCACCGCTCTGGATGGGCATCAGTGAAAAGGTCCGTCAGCCTTCGCAGCCCATCTGGTAGTTGCTTGCATGCTCGGCGCTGCAAAACGACAACTCTCGAGTGCGAAGCACCTGCCGATTGGTGTATGGGTCGCGAGTGCGGTCGTGAATGTTGCGGCGCACCACCTTTTCGGCTGGCTTGCCGCAGTACGTGCACTTCGTTTGTGTTGCTGCTGCATCGGTCATCGTGTTGCCCTCCGTTGATTTCCAATGCCGCCTCATAGAAGCGGCATCAGTAAATCTGTGGGTGTCTCTCGCGCCGCTTACCAGGTCATTCGCCAGTTCGGTCAACACCTCGTCACTAGAATCACTCACCTGGCGCTCAGTACCAGCTAATTGCTACTCTGCCGATATGGTCAGGGATCGGGGTTCCACATGGATGGCGATAAGCTCGAGCGATTGAAGCTCATAAGAAAATCCGGCGAGGGTGAGACTGCGCCGCACATGTCTCGGGATGGATTCAGCGAAGAGTCTGAGCAATATTTCTCTGATCGCGCTGCCAGCAAGCGCAAGGAAATCGAAGAAGGTGTAGTCCGGTCGTTGGCATATAAGGCTGACTATGAGCTTGATGACCTAACCAGAGACCTTCGCTTGGAGTTTGCGCGACTCAACAAAATTATCGAACTTCGAGAAGTCGCAAAGCAAAAGGGCACGAAGCAGAGTCGTAAGGCCGCTCGATCGGCGATCAAAGAGGCAAAAAAAGCCAGCAAGACAGCTAAAAAACCGAAGTTAGCTTCACCACCAAAGCAAACGAAGCCTTCAATCAAGGATTCAGAGTCGAAATGGGTCCGAAAGGTCTGTTGGCGGTGTGATAGCAAGTTTTCAATTCATATCGAATGGCAACAACCGCCTACGCTTTGCCCGGCGTGCACCAAAGACATAGACGAAACTCATCTGAGCTCCGCTCCGCATCGATCCATGCCTAAAGGATGGGTTCAGATCGTTAGCGGGGGAGCGCCGGGCATGGGTAAGCGTCGATAGCCGCTATTCAGTTGGCTTCCGAAAGCGCCCGATTCAGGCGCTGACGTGAAATGTTCTGCTGGTCGGTTTCCCGCTACTGGCGTCAGTCGCCGACCTGATTCAATTGTTCTTCCAGCCGCGGGCCTTTCGGCTTGTTCTCCCGCTGGATAAATGTTCTTGGCGCTTTACGCTGCACGCCCGGGTCAGTTGCCAACCCTCTGAGCCTGATCCGCCAAGAGATCAATCACGTTCGGCAGAGCCTGGACGTGATGGATGCGTCGGTGAAGGCAGCCTGAATTTCAGACACAAAAAAGCCGACGTACGAGGTCGGCKTCTTCAACAGCTTTAGGGGATGCTTTCCTTGGGCCTGATGGTGGGTGGTACGAAATCACCAACATCGCAAGCAATACCGCGCTTTCCATCACGCCAAACTATCGAAGCGCCACCAACGCGCCGGCGTTTATGCGCTGACACCAGTGCAGGGGTATACAAAGGATCTGGCCGACCAAGCCCGGGCGATGATTCAGCAATGGGGCGCAACACTTGCCGGCCTGGGTTCGGTGTCCACGGAAAACATCGTGCCCGTGGCSAAAGGCGGYACCGGGGGCARYACACAGGCCGCAGCACGCAACGGCCTCGGCTTGGGGTCTGCCGCAGTTGCTGCGCTGCTTGGCCCTGTGTCGCAGGTCGSCGGCGTGCCGACAGGCGCCGTGTTTGAGTCTGGGTCGAACGCAAACGGCACCTACGTGAAGTTTGCCGACGGCACGATGATCTGCCAGCGCCTRGTGACGACCCTCGTTGATATGACGGCCAACCAGCTGAAGGACTTCGGCAACATGCAAATTGCTGCTCAGTTCGCAAGTTCGGCGTTCTCGGTAGTTGCGACCGGCATTCCAACGTCGACGTTTGATACTTACGGGTTTACGACCTCCTACTCCGTGAACTCCAACACAGTCAGGATCGTTTACAGAAACGGCGCAACACCGCAGACGATCGGCACCACACAAATTCTCTGCATCGGACGGTGGTTCTAATGAAGATCAAGTTGTCACCCTATGCCCCGATTGACCCGAGCGAAGCGCTGACGATTGTGCGGCGCGGGGATGTGCTCACCATCGACGGCGAGCGCTTCGATTTCAGCGCACTCCCAGAAGGCGCCACGCTCCCGGCTGAGGCGGTGAAGTGCGATGTCCTGGCCAGCGATGTGACGCGCATCAACGGGCAATTGGTCCTGACCCTGATGTTCCCGTGCGGCCCGGAGGCATCTGTCTCGGCACGGTTCCCCGCKGACATCATCGATCCWCCTGACGGAAAAGTGAGCCTGCCAGYATGAGCAATATCGACTTCAGCAAGATGATCACCGCCSAACAGCGCCAGRCYGAKCAGTTGCAAGCRGACCTCGACACCGCRCTGTCAYTGCGSCGTKCRGCCTACCTGTCCGAATCCGACCCGCTGCGCTTGGAGGCTGACTACGACGCRCTGAGCCAGGGCCGCGAACCGGACTATGCCGCCTGGCTTGCRTCCGTCGCCGCSATCAAAGCCCGGTACCCGCTGCCGGYCRCGGTCGAGCCYGTCGCGGRCTGATCCGCAATCGAACACCGATGCCGCCTTGAGCGGTTTTTTATTGYCTGGAGAAAMRCATGCCGATCACTGAGCAGCAGCTGCTGCAGATCCTCCCGAACGCCGGCCGCCAATGCCGCCACCACCCAGGCACGGACCGAGCAAGACAAGCGCCTAGTCATCGAGCAGCAACTGGCCGCCGCCGACCAACACCACACCAAGGAATTATCCGATGCCCAGCGCAACCAGGCTCTGCTGCGTGACCGTCTTGCTACTGCTGATGTGCGGCTGTCAGTCCTTCTCGACGCCACGGATTCAGCCAGTGGCTGCAACGTGCCTGCCMCCCCCGGCGCCGTCGGCRTGGTTCATGCARYCCGTMGAGCCCAACTTGACCCAGCGCATGCTCAAMGAATTATCRSCATCACCGACGMCGGGGATAACGCCGTGATCGCGCTGCGGGCATGCCAGGCATACGCAAAGAAAGTATCAATGCGGAAGTAAATAAGCCCGGTTACCTTACCCGCTGGCCGTCACTGCAAATTCCGCCAATCCTGTCCAGGTGAATAACCCTGGTACTGGGGATGAAAAGTTGGCCGGCGCCGATGTTGAATTAGCTCGTTGCGTATGTATACTCCCGCAACATTTTGGGGGGGTGGCATTTTGGTATTGTCGCGGCGTGGCTTTATGAAAGCAGGCACAGCATTGATGGCGCTTTCCACGCCAGCAGCGCAAGCCATTGGGGCTTCTGCAAAAGGAGGCTGGAGTGCATCGCCGGAGTCCTATTCAAGTCTATTGAAACTGGGAGCGTTGGTGCCCTCCATGCTTTCTCGGGTGAGGGCTAATGCCTCACCGACTTCAGCTGTTTGCGTGCTGGGCGATTCGATAAGCCATGGTGCATTCGCCGGTGATCTATATCGTAATAGCTGGGTAAACATATTCAAAAGAATGATCAATGCTGAATTTGAAGTGTCTGGCTACGGTTTTGTACCGTTGCTGGAGTTGGGGGCGGGTGATACATTTTCACAAGATATACATGATGTTTTATTGACGAGCATAAATGGTGAGTCAATCCACTGGATTCCACATAATGGATCTAACGGCGAGTATGTTCCTCAGGGTCTTTCTTGGAGATCTACTTTAGTAGGGAATATTATCTCTACGAAAATTCCTACATTTCAAAGAGTCGTTTTGGTCTGGTATATTGGCATGCCTGGCGGCGGGACTTTTGATGTTAAGGTGAATGGCGAAGTAGTTGCTGCTGTAGACACTGATGCAAGTGTCCGTCAGCCCTTTAATTATATTGCTGTACAGGCTTTAGACGACGGATCCGGCTCATGCAAAGTGGAGTGCATTACGACCTCAGCAGGAATAGTTGAGCTATGTGGTTTTAGTTATGTGGCAAAAGAAGGCGAACTAGTTGTCAATAATTTCTCAAATTCCGGTAGGCGATTGCGTTGGCTTGATGAGAATGCCATTGCCAGATTGATGAGCGGAAGCGCGATGTTCATCTGCGCGCTCGGATATAATGATAGTGGAGAAAACTCAAAAAAAGGAACATATTATGCGGAATTTAAAAAAAGAATAGATTGGATTGTAAAGTATTCAATTGCATATGATGTTCCAGTTATCGTGCCTGACTTTGTTTGGAATAAGCCTGGCAATGATGTTACGAGGCGCCAATTGCAACGGCTGGCCAAACAAACTAATGGGGTATATATTCCATTTCCGGACATGTTTAACAAGTTTGGAGAGTTTTCAAGTGATAAGTATAGGATACATGATTTAAAGATGTTTTCTGATGGCGCGCATCCTGGCGTTCTGGGTCACCAGTACATCGCAGAGGTTGTATCCAAGTGCCTCGGACTAACGTGCGGCTCGAAGAAAATTGCACTTCAGCAGTATGATTGGTGGATGCCTATTGCACTAAGTGCAACAGGGATAACTAACGCTGGTACTAATTCAGATACGGTAACAGCTGTAAGAAATTCCGGAAAAAACAGAGCGGATCTGCGCGTGTACGTGAACGGTATAACTGGTGCAACTACTCGTGGAATGTGGGCCTCATGGCCTGTACGCGCAGGAATTCGACAATCATTTGCCCTGCCTTCAATTCCACTGCAACAAAAAACTGATGGCACCTCCAGGGGGACGTTCACCATTCTGGCTGGAGGAGAGAGCACTGCAAATCCCAATGCCTACAATGATATATCGCAGCACTTCATGTTCACATCATTCCCGACAGCTGACTGAGGCTCGGATCAAAATGGATTTGTTCGTTCGGCAGGGACGCCGGAGAGGGGAACCACTGTAGGAATATACAACGCTAAGTTATTGATTCTTATAAGGTGAAATAGCGTATTTGGATGGCGCTGAAGAGCAGTATTTTCCTTTACAGATCATATGCTTGCGCGTGTTCCGGGGTCACCTTGACATGGTGGGGGTCGTTGGTTCGAGTCCAATCGCGCCTTCCAAACAAAATCCGCTCTGCTGGGCGGTCTAGAAGGGCTCACCGAAAGGTGGGCCCTTTTTTGTTGCCTGCGATTTGCAAGGCTCTCATCTCAGCGCGCCATTCGGCGCCGACCTCCACGCATTTGATCATCTTTCCGTCGCCCCCTCCTGATAGTGCTTCGCAAGTCTTTCGCCTGAACGTCCTGGGGATTCCGTTCGGCAACGTTAGGACTTTTCCGAGGTTAAAGATGGCGTCGTACTACTACTCTTCCTGTGTTGTTCCGAAGGATCGATAGGCCTGCCCCGATTCGTCATAAATAACTACAGAGAGCTGCCCCATGCTTCAACTCGACTTCTATTCAACGCTGGTCGCCGCCTCCCTGGTGCTTTTACTTGGGCGCGGGCTGGTCGCTCGAATCGGTTTCCTGCGCACTTACAATATTCCGGAGCCGGTGGCCGGCGGTTTAGTGGTGGCGGTGCTGCTCCTGGTCCTGCGTATGCTCGCTGGCATTGAGGTCCGGTTTGATTCGTCGCTGCAGACGCCACTGATGTTGGCTTTCTTTGCCACCATTGGTTTGAATGCGGATTTCGCCAGCCTGAAGAAAGGCGGGCGGGTGCTGGGGATCTTCCTGCTGGTGGTGACGGCGCTCCTGGTGGTCCAGAACGCGATGGGGATTGCGCTGGCCAAGGCGCTGGGGCTCGATCCATTGATGGGGTTGTTGGCGGGCTCCATTACGCTGTCGGGTGGGCACGGGACCGGCGCGGCCTGGGGCGCGGTGTTCAGCGAGAAGTATGGCGTGGCGTCGGCGTCCGAACTGGCCATTGCTTCCGCGACCTTTGGCCTGGTGCTCGGCGGCCTGATTGGCGGCCCGGTCGCTCGCCTGCTGATCAAGCGCGTCCAGACGCCCGCCCTGGCGCCGGTACAACCGCGAGGGCCAAAAGGATTCGAGCAGCCGAATCAAGAGCGCATGATCACCTCCTTCTCGTTTATCGAGACCCTGGCGCTGCTCGCCATCAGCCTGCAAGTGGGCACGTTCCTCAGCGGTTTTATCCAGGGCACGGCCTTTGAGCTGCCGACGTTTGTGTGTGTCTTGTTTGTCGGTGTGGTGTTGCGTAATGGCCTGTCGGCGCTGGGCTGGCACCAGGTATTCGAGCGCGAAGTCTCAGTGCTCGGGAATGTCAGCCTGTCGTTGTTCCTGGCGATTGCATTGATGTCGCTCAAGCTCTGGGACCTCGCCGCACTGGCCCTGCCGATTTTCATCCTGCTGGCTGCGCAGGCGTTGATGATGGCGCTGTTTGCGATTTTCGTGACGTTCCGGGTGATGGGGAGCAACTATGACGCGGCGGTCCTGGCGGCGGGGCACTGCGGTTTCGGGCTCGGTGCCACGCCAACTGCCATTGCGAACATGCAGGCGGTGACCCAGCGTTTCGGGCCATCGCAGATTGCATTTCTGGTGGTGCCGATGGTGGGCGCCTTTTTCATCGATATCACCAATGCGATCGTGATCAAGTTGTACCTGGCGCTGCCGTTCCTGGGCGTCGCGGGATAAACGCGGTTTACCGGATTTGCCGTTTAATGACTCGCCAGGTCCTGCTTGCCCAGGACCTCGTCAATCACCCCAAGCTGCCAGGTGAAATACGGATTGAACGTCAACCGCGCATGCATCTTGCCCGGCTCACGGTAGCCCCAGTCCGAATACCACACGTCGGCCCCTTGTTCGCAGGCGCGGGTAGCGTCGTCCGTCTGGCCGTTCCAGCAAAACCGCAGGCTGCCCTGTTCGCCATACAGAGCGTTGTCGGGTGAGAACAGCAACCCCATGTGGGAGAACTGGCTGATCCTTAACTCCGGCAGGTAGTCGGTACGCGCTTTTACACGGCGGGTATCCCAGGCGCTCTCTGGCAATGTGCCGTACCAGGCGAGGCGGCTATGGGGGTTGCTGAAGCGTTGCTGGAAGGTCTCCAGCACGTAGTGCGTATCGAGTACTGAGTCGTGGGCTGCGACGGCAATGAATACCGGCTTGTCATAGGGGCGCCGCTCCAGGTCCTGGCGGGCTAGCCGGCTGCTGCGGTAGAACTGGGCAAAACCGTTGGTGGGCACTGTCATGTAGCGCACCAGGCTCTGTTGTGGCCGGCTGGCGTCTGGCGCCAGCAGCCAGGGGCGCGCCCAACTGATCAGGGGTGTCAGCCAGTCGTAGGTCATGCTGGACTGGAACGCGGGAGAGAACAGCAGCAGCCCCGCGACGTCGTCGTGTTTGTAGGCGTAGTCGAGTACCAGGTTGGCGCCGGTGGAAAAGCCGCCGAGGTAGATTTCTCCCACCTCTGCGCGAAGGATCGCAGCCTGTTCGTCCACCACCCGGCGCCAGTCTTCCATGCGCACCTGCAGCATGTCGGCCGGTTGCGTGCCGTGGCCGGGCAGCAGCACGGTCCTGACCAGGAAGCCGCGGGCGGCCAGTGCGCTGCCGATATCGTGGAAAGACCAGGGTGAGTCACCCAGGCCATGCACGAGAATGATCCCGCGCTTGGGGGCACCCGCCGGGCGCCATTCCTGCGGGGCGTTCCAGTTGAGTTCGGCATCCTTGTCGATGCCCTGGAAATCACGATGGTCCCGCAGCCATTGCAAGGTAGCGGCGCGATACGCTTCGAATGATTTCTGGCCAAGCGGCATGCCCGGTTCTGCGAGGGCTGTCGTGCAGAGCAATAGAGCGAGCATGCCGCAAGCAACGCTTCGGAGCGTTCTGCGCATCGATGGACGGGGCTGCATACAGGTGTGGTTGTTCAAGGCAGGTTCTCAACGGAGCGTAACCGTAAGGTCATGCACGATAATGACCTGCCTTGTATCACCGAAAGTGCGAAACAGTAGCAAGACGTTTCCGATGATCTCAGAAACGATCCAGCCGGTAGGGCCCAAGTGCCGGCAGCCCGTTGGACGCGGCCGCAGGCGATGCCAGCCGTGCAATCAACTCCGCCGTCACCGCAGCCTGCGTCAGGCCCAGATGCTGATGCCCAAAGGCAAGCAGCACCTTGCCCTTGCACACCTTGTCGATAATCGGCAGCGAGTCGGGCAGGGAAGGGCGAAACCCCATCCACGGCGTCGCGTCCTCGGCACTCAAGTCACGACGAAACAGCCCCTGGCTCAGTCGATGCAACTGCCACGCGCGTTCCATGTTCGGTGGGCGATCAAGGCCGGCGAACTCCACGGTACCTGCCAGCCGCAATCCGCCGTCCATGGGCGTCATGATGAACTTGCGCTCCAATGACGTGACCGCAAACGGCAACCGTCCATGCTCATGGGGCAACATCAGGTGATAGCCGCGCTCTGTATCCAGCGGGACCTTTTTGCCAGTCAGTGCGCCGGTCAGGCTGGCTGAGTGCGCACCGCATGCGATCAACACCTGGCGCGCGGCCACGGTGCCTTGGTCGGTCCGCAATGAAACACCGTGCTCGTCCAGCTTCCCGCCCACGACCTGGCGCTTGAGAAATTGCACCCCGCTGGCCTTGGCCGCCTCCATCAGCTCGCAAACCACCCCATAGGGATCGAGAAAATGCCCGGTGCGAGGAAAGAACAACCCGCCCTGAATCCCTTTGCTGAGTTGTGGCGCCGCGTCCTGCACCACGCTGGCGTGCCAGTGGTCCACCGGCACTTCCTGCTGACTCATGCGTGCCTGCAATGCATCAATGGCCTGTCGCGACTCGGCGCGCTCGAAGACCAGCAACGAGCCGTCTTCGCGCATCAGGTGCGGGCGCTCGATGCTGCCCAGCAGCCGGTGCCAGGCGCCTAGGCTGCCTTCATTGAGCGCGCGGATCCCGGCGACGGTGCGCTGGAAGGGCGCCGGGCGCAGGTTCAGCAGCAGCCGGGTAAACCACGGCAGTGCACGCGGCAGGTATTTCCAGTCCAGGCGCAGCGGGCCCATCGGGTCCATGAGCATGGCGGGCAAACGCGTCAGGATCGACGCATCCGCGATGGGGAACACTTGCTCGGTCGCCAGGTGGCCGGCATTGCCGAACGAGGCGCCGTGGCCAGGTTCCTGCTGATCGATGATGACCACCCGCCGGCCCTGGCGCGCCAGTTGCAGCGCGCAGGCGACGCCGATGATGCCGGCGCCCACTACGGCGACGTCTGGCATGACGTTATCGGACATGTTCTAGGCTTCCCTCTGACCGTCGAGCAAGCGCCGCAGCAGCAATGGGTTGCCGTGTTGCAGGGCCGTCGGCAGCAAGCTATCCGGGAAATCCTGGTAGCACACCGGCCGCAGGAATCGCAGGATCGCGGCGGTGCCCACCGAGGTGGTGCGTGAGTCCGAGGTGGCCGGGAATGGTCCGCCGTGCACCATCGCATCACACACTTCAACGCCGGTCGGCCAGCCGTTGACCAGCAGGCGGCCGGCCTTGCGTTCCAGGGTCGGCAGCAGCGCGCGGGCAGTTGCCAGGTCGTCGTCATCCAGATGCAGTGTGGCGGTCAGTTGGCCCTCCAGGTGTTCGCTGACCCGGCGGACCTCATCGACGTTGGCACATTGCACGATCAATGACGCGGCGCCGAATATCTCGGCTTGCAGGCTGTGATTGGCGAGAAAGTCCCGGGCCTGGGTCACGAACAAATGGGCCTGTCCCTGGTTCGGCCCTTCTGCCGGCAGACCGGTACCTGCGAGCTGAGCATGCCGGGTCAGGGCGCTGACGCCGTCTTCGTAAGCCTTGAAGATCCCCGGTGTCAGCATGGTCTGGGCAGTGCTGTATCGAAGCAGGTTGGCAGCCGTGCCGACGAAGTGGTCCAGCGCTTGCCCTGCAACGGCAATCACCAGCCCGGGGTTGGTGCAGAACTGGCCGGCACCCTGGGTCAGGGACGCGACAAAACCTTGTGCCAATGCTTCACCGCGTGCGCTCAACGCAGCGGGAAACAGGTAGACCGGATTGATCGAGCTCATCTCTGCATACACCGGGATCGGCTCGGGGCGCGCCTGGGCCGCCTGGCACAAGGCAATACCGCCGCTGCGCGAGCCGGTGAAACCCACGGCCTTGATGCGCGGATCGCACACCAGCGCGATACCGACCTCGCGGCCCGAGCCATACAACAGCGAAAACACACCCTCAGGCAGGCCACATTGCTGAACGGCCCGGGCCACCGCGCGGCCCACCAGTTCGCTGGTGCCAGGATGCGCGCCGTGTGCCTTCACGATCACCGGGCAACCGGCCGCCAGTGCCGACGCTGTATCACCGCCCGCCACCGAGAATGCCAGCGGAAAATTGCTCGCGCCGAACACGGCCACCGGCCCCAGCGGTACGTGGCGTTGACGCAGGTCCGAGCGAGGCAGCGGCTGGCGGTCCGGTTGTGCAGTATCCACCCGCACATCCAGCCATTCACCCGCGCGCACGGTGCGGGCAAAGGTGCGCAATTGCTGGCAGGTGCGCCCGCGTTCGCCCTGGATGCGTGGGCGGGGCAGGCCGGTCTCGGCCATCGCCCGTTCAATCAGTTCATCGCCCAGGGCTTCGATTTCGTTGGCGATGGTTTCAAGGAATTCGGCGCGAGCGGCCAACGGCGTTTCGTGATAGCTATCGAAGGCGCTCCAGGCCAGGGCGCAAGCCTGGTCTACATGCTCGGCAGTGCCGCCGGCGTAGGCGGGTTCCAGCGCAAGGTTGGTGGCAGGATTGATCGCCCGGATGGCCTCGCGGCTGCCTGGAATGGAGTGCTGACCAATCAGCATGGTGCCCGTCAGAGTCATGGCGTAGTCCTGGAAAGTAAAGATGGGCTTGGCGAAGAGAATCCACTGTGGGAGCTGTCGAGCCCCAGCGAGGCTGCGATGCAGGCGCTGCGGTCTGGCAGGTACACCGCAGTGATCCCATCGCAGCCTCGCCGGAGCTCGACAGCTCCCACATTTGATTTTTGCTGCCTTGAATAGTGTTAAGCGACGTTCTGCTCGGCCGACCAGTTGGCGTACCACTGGCGGAACAGCGCGTACTGGTTCTCTGCATAACGACGCTGGGCATCGCTGAGGGCATCGGTCTCGTTGAAGTGCAGGGTGTATTCCTTGTCGCCGTTGAGCACCATCAGATGCTTGTAGAACAGCACCAGGTCGCAGCCTTCGTCGAAGGACGACAGCACCGCCAGCGCCGACTCCAACTCCCGCGCCTGGCGACGTGCAGTGGCGTCGCCCTTGGCGGCTTTCTTGCTCAAGGCCACCAGTTGCAGGACTTCCCGTGGCAGTGCATTGCCGATGCCGGTGATTGCGCCGGTGGCGTTGCAGTTGACGAAGCCGTGCACCACTTGGGTGTCCACGCCGACCATCAAGGTCACGTCATCGTCCTTGGAGGTGATGTGTTCGGCCGCGTAGCGCAGGTCTGCAGCACCGCCGAATTCCTTGAAGCCGATCAGGTTCGGGTACTCGCGACGCAGTTCGAAGAACAGGTCGGCGCGGGTGGCGAAGCCGTAGTAAGGGCTGTTGTAGATCACCGCCGGCAGGTTTGGCGCCGCCTTGAGGATGGCTGCAAAGTGATCCTTTTGCGCCGTCGCCGATGCACCACGGGACAGCACCCGCGGGATGACCATCAAACCATGGGCGCCGACCTTCGCCGCGTGCGCTGCATGGGCCACGGCTTCACGGCTGTTGACCGCGCCGGTGCCGACGATGGTCGGCACACCGGCGGCCACCAGGCGCGCCACGCCTTCCTGGCGCTCGGCCTCGGTCAGCAACGGCCAGTCGCCCATGGAGCCGCAGTACACCACCGCGCTCATGCCGATATCGATCAGTTCGCGGCCCTTGGCGACCAGTGCGTCAAAGTCCGGTTTGCGCTGGGCGGTGCACGGCGTCATCAATGCAGGGATGCAACCGGTGAAGATAGTGGTATTCATTGTTTCAGCTCCAGTTTGATTGAAGGGGCGGGGGCGGTTCAGATGCCCCACGCGAAGGGGTCCTGTTCGTCGATCAGCAAGGTGCTGTCGGCGGTCATGTAGGCGCGGCCGGTGATGGAAGGGCGCACACGTTCGCCCTCCCATTCATAGCTGCCTTCGAATTGGCTGCCGGTGATGCTGGCTTGTATCCACGGCTCACCGGCGGCGAGTTTCCCGTCGGCCGCCAGGCATGCGAGCTTGGCGCTGGTGCCGGTGCCGCAGGGCGAGCGGTCGTAGGCCTTGCCTGGGCACATGACAAAGTTGCGGCTGTCGGCCTGGGGGTCGTCGGCGAACAGTTCGATATGGTCGATCAGGGCACCGTCTTCGCCGTGGATGCCCTGGGCTTCGAGGGCCTTGAGCATTGTCCAGGTGTAGTCGGTCAGGGCTTCGACGTTGTCCATTTCCAGCGCTTGGCCATGATCGGAAACCAGGAAGAACCAATTGCCGCCCCAGGCGATATCGCCGTAGACCAAGCCATGTCCAGGCACTTGCACCGAGACATGCTGGCGATAGCGATAGGCGGGCACATTGCGCAACGTGACCGCGCCGTCGGCGTGCAACGTGGCGCTGACCGGGCCGACCGGCGTGTCGATCTTGTGCACCCCCGGCGCGATCTGCCCCAAGTGGTGCAACGAGGCAACCAGGCCGATGGTGCCGTGGCCGCACATGCCGAGGTAGCCGGCGTTATTGAAGAAAATCACGCCGCAGGTGGCATCGGCCGAGACCGGCGCGCAATACAGCGCGCCCACCAGTACATCGTTGCCACGGGGCTCCAGCAGGCACGCCCTGCGCCATTGGTCATGCCGGGTGCGCAGGTCGTCGAGCTTGTCGACCATGGTCTCGCCGGCCAGCGTGGGAAACCCCGTCATCACCAGGCGCGTGGGTTCGCCGCCGGTGTGGGAATCAATGATGTGCACTCGTTTCATAGAACAATCCATCCAGTGGTTGGCTGAGGCTCAGGAAGCCAGCTGTGCCCGGCCGATATCGGGCTCAGGGGCTTCGCTTTCGTCGTCTTCGGTTTCCAGGCGAACCAGGTGCGCCGGCACGCCGGTGGCCGCGCCCCAGTAATAAATCCCCAGCGCGCAAGCGGCGACGACCACGGTGTCGAACGGGTGGCTGAGGATGCCCAGGCCACCGAAGCTGCCGAGCTTCGACAGGATGATGGTCACGGCGTAGAAGCCGATCAGCCAGGCGGAGGAGCGAACCTGGCGGCCCAGGCTCAGGTGCAGGGTCGGCACAAAGCGCCCGCACAGCAGGTACACCACGAACATCAGGATTTGCAGGCCGAGCAGCCACGACACGGTGCTCCAGCCGGACCAGTAGACGATCAGCGCGGCGATGATGAACGACAGCGGGCCGAGCAAGCCCATCCACTTGACCCGGAACGGGCGCGGCAGGTCAGGTGCATTGCGGCGCAGGGCGGCCACGGATACCGGCGCCACGGCGTAGCTCAACACCAGCGCGGCGGACACCACGTTGATCAGCGCTTCCCACGACGGGAAGGGCAGGGTCCAGAACACCGACAGGCCAAAGGTCAGCCACAGCGCCGGGCGCGGGATGCCGGACTTTTCGTCGATGCGGGTGAAGATCTTGAAGAAGGTTCCGGTTTGCGCCCAGCCGTAGATCACCCGTGGCGTGGCGTTCATGTAGATATTGCCGCAGCCGCTGGGGGAGATCACGGCGTCGGCGACCACCAGGTACGCCAGCCAGCCCACGCCCAGGGCGAGCGCGATGTCGCGGTACGGCAGGGCCAGTTCCTTGGCGACGCCGGCCCAGCCGTTGGCGAGCATTTCGGTGGGGATGCCGCCGAGGAAAGCGGTCTGCAACAGCACGTAGATTGCAGTGGAGAGCAGCACCGACAGGATCAGTGCAATTGGAATGGTGCGTTGCGGGTTCTTCACTTCGCTGGCCACCGAGATGATCGGCGTCAGGCCCAGGTAGGCGAAAATCACCCCGCCGGCAGACACGGCCATTTCAATCCCCGACAGGCCGAACGGCGCGAAGCCCTGGGCGTGGAAATTCTCCGGCTTGAAAAAGGTGAACAGCACGCCGATCACCAGCAGCGGCACGATGAACTTGAACACGCTGACCAGGTTATTGGCCATGGCGAAGGTCTTCACGCTGCGGTAGTTGAGGGCGAAAAACAGCGAGAGCAGCGCAAACTGCACGAACCAGCCGAGGACGGTGGGGTTGCTGGAACCCGCCTGCGTCAACTCGGGAAACCACGCCGCGGCGTATTGGCGCGAGGCGACCACTTCAATTGCCACCAGGCTTGAAAACGCGATCAGCGTGATAAAGCCCATCAGGTAGCCCAGCAGCGGGCCGTGGGAATAGACCGGGTAGCGCACCACGCCGCCGGCGCGGGGCAATGCCGCCCCCAGTTCGCAATACACAATGCCCAGCAGCAACACGGCGAAGCCGCCCAGCAACCAGGAAAAAATCCCCGCCGGCCCGGCGATGGCGGAGACGTGACTGGCCGCGAACAGCCAGCCCGAACCGAAGATCGCTCCCAGTCCGATAAAGGTGAGGTCGATCAATGAAAGCTGTTTCTTGAACTTGCCTTGGGCTGACATGGCGGCGCCTTCTTGTGGGTTATTGGATAGGCATGCAGTGGCCATACAGTGAACCCATCAACGGCGCCGCGATTGATGTTTTGCGCAGGCTGCGATGACGAAATCAGCACAATTGCGAGTGCTCGACAGGGCCACCGCCATGCGGCAATCTGCTCGCCAGGCACCGCCCGCCGGGCGCCTGGCCTGTCCGTAAAATGCAGGAGAGAGCGTCATGATGCAGAGCGCGTTCGCGACCCTATGCCAAGGGAGCGAGTCGAATCGTCCACAGACCATCGAAGAATTACTGGCCGGCGTGGGGTTGCTGTTGCCGATGCTGGACGTGATTCCCAATGCCGCGATCTTTATCAAGGACGTGCAGGCGCGCTACGTATTGGCCAACCGCACCCTGGTGCAGCGGTGCGGCTTGAAGGACTTGCAACCGCTGTTGGGAAAAACCAGCGCCGAGGTATTTCCCGCGCAGTTGGGGCCCGGCTATACCGAGCAGGATCGGCGGGTGCTGGAGCAGGGATTTGTCCTCGAAGACCAGTTGGAACTGCACCTCTACGGTACCCGCGAGCCGGGTTGGTGCCTGACCCACAAATGGCCGCTGTACAGCCGCGACGCTGCAATCATCGGCCTGGCGGGCATCTCGGTCGACCTGCAAACCGCCAGCGAAACCCACCCGGCCTATCAACGGCTGGCGGCGGTGGACGAGCACATCCGGGCGCATTTCAATCGGCGGGTCACGTTGGGTGAACTGACGCGGATCGCCGGGATTTCCGTGGCGCAACTGGAGCGCTACTGCAAGCGCGTGTTCCACCTGACACCGCGCCAGATGATCCAGAAGGTACGCCTGGAACATGCGCACCGGCTGCTGCATACCGAGCTGCCGATCACTGAGGTGGCGTTGCAGTGTGGGTATACCGATCACAGTGCGTTTACCCGGCAGTTCAAGGCGTTGACCGGGTTTACGCCGCGCCAGTATCGGCAGGCGAC
>NZ_CP080030.1:2305990-2342865 GCF_019382755.1 Pseudomonas sp. Colony2
CGCAGGACTGTCCCGCCCGCGACAGTCGTTCCTCAGTTGATGACGGTGATTGCACCTATCGCAATCGCCGCCAGCAACATCACCATCACCGTGCCCACGGTCCATTTCAGCGAGACGCGCTGGTTGTCGCCGTAGTCGATGTCCAGCAGGCCGCACAGCAGGTACGTCGAGGCCACCAACGGGCTGAGCAAGTGCACCGGCTGACCGATCAGCGAGGCAATCGCCATTTCCTTCGCATCAATTCCGTAGTGGGCAGCGGTCTGTGCCCAGATGGGCAGTACGCCGAAATAGAATGCATCGTTGGACAGCACATAGGTGAACGGCATGCTCAGCAGCGCGGTGATCACCGACAGGTAAGGCCCGGACTGTTGCGGCAGCAGCGCGATCAGGTTGTCGGAGATCGCCTTGACCATGCCGGTGCCGCCCATGATCCCGACAAAAATCCCCGCGGCAAAGATCAGCAAGGTCACCGCCATCACGTTGTCGGCATGCCGCGCGATGACTTCCTTTTGCTGCTTGATGGACGGGAAGTTGACCAGGCAGGCCAGGCCGAAGGCGATCATGAACAGGATCGGCAAGGGCATCAGGCTGATCATCATGCAGGTGATCAGGGCGATGGTCAGCACCACGTTGAACAGAAAGCGCGGATCGCCCAGGCGGATGTGCGCATAGCCCTTGAGCACTTCTTCCTCGCTGATGCTCACTTTGCCCAGGCGGCGGAACTCCATGCGCCCCAGCCACCAGGCGGCGAACAACACCCACACTGCACCGGCCAGCATGATCGGTACCATGCTCACGAACAGCTCGGTGATGTCCACATGCATCGCACTGGCCGCCCGGGAAAACGGCCCACCCCACGGCAGGATATTCATCACGCCAATCGACATCAGCAGCACGGTGGCCATGACTTGCAGGCGGATGCCGGTCAGCCGGTACAGCGGCAAAAACGCAGCGGTCGCAATGATGTAAGTGGTGGCGCCGTCGCCATCCAGGCCTACACACAGGCCAAGTACGGCGGTACCGACCACGATCTTGCGCGGGTCGCCCTTGACCAGGCGCAGGATCACTTTGATCAGCGGGTTGAACAGTCCTGCGTCGGTCATCAGGCAGAAATACAGGATCGCGAACGTCAGCATGATGCCGGTGGGGGCGAGCATCTTCAGGCCGTCGTACATCATGCCGCCCAGTTGCGGGGCGAAGCCGGCCAGGCAGCCGAAGACGATCGGTACCAGCAGCAGCGCCACCAGCGGTGACAGGCGCTTGCTCATGATCAGGTACATGAAGCAGACGATCATGGCGTAGCTCAGGAATATCAACATGGGTGTGCCTTCTTGTTGGTCTTATAGGGCGCAGGCAAGTGACTGCCGGCTTTTTTCAGGGCGAACGAAGTCCCTGCGTGCTGCGCGCAGCGTTCAGTGCCGGTGAATTCAGAGGTGGGAAAACATCGGTTGGCCGGCGTGCTCCAGGTCGGCGACCAGGATCGAGCCGGTCGACGAATCGGTGATGAACAGCTGCCGGTTGCCCTCGCCGCCGAACGCCAGGTTGGTCAGGGTGCGGCCCTCGGTGCAGCTGCGGATGCGATAGAGCGGTACGGCGTGGGGATCGAATACCCAGACGCAGGCATTGCCGGCATCGCACACGTAGAGGTTGCCGAGCGCGTCGAGGGCCATGCCGTCGGCGCCACTCACGCCGCCCGCCAGTGCGGTGAAGATCCCGACTTTGCTTGTGCCGCCGTCGCGCTGGATCGGCAGGCGCCACACCGCGTTGCCCCGGGTCATGGCGACGAACAGCGCGTTTTGCGCCAGGTCCATGACCAGGCCGTTGGGGCTCGGGCCGTTGTTGATCAGGCAGGTGAGCGTCTGATTTTCCAGGTCGTAGGCGAATACACGACCGGTGGGATCCTGTTGGCCGGTCTGCCCCTGGTCGGTGAAGTAGAGCTTGCCGCCAGCGTCGAAGAACAGGTCGTTCACACCCTTGAAGCCTTCGCTGCGGTGGTGAGTCAGAAACGGTGTGATGACGCCACTGGCAGGGTCCAGGGTCAGGATGCCGTGCTTGTAGTCGGCAATGAAAATACGCCCGTCGCGATGGATCTTCAGGCCGTTGGGCCAGCCGTCGTATTGCACCACCAGGGTCCAGTTGCCGTGCGGGTCGATGCGAAAGATCCGGCCGTAGGGAATGTCCGTGACATAGAGATTGCCCTGCACATCGAAGGACGGTCCTTCGAGGAAGCTTTTCACTCGCTGGCCGGGTTTGTTGGCGTGCACCCACTCGGAGTCTCCGTCCTTGCAGAAAACCTGCGGCAATGTGCTGAAGACGCGAGTGGGCAAATCACGAGGCGGGGCATACAGGCTCACAGGATCAACTCCTACGGAACGGGCAAGGCACCTCTGAAAAGGAGGTAAGCCTTGTCTCATTATTGTTTTGTTCTGCTGGATAGAACGATGTGCTTTCTAATAGAACAAATGTCGAGGTTATTTCTTGGGCTGTCAACCCTGTCTTTTGCCATATCAGACCAATGCAATGAATTGGCTTGCCCGCTGATCAACCAAATATAAGTAAAAAGCGCTGGGCGCTTTTCGGATGTTGACAGTGAAAATTAACGCGCTCATTATTTATTTCAGAACATCGTTCTGTCAGATAGAACAAATACGAATTGACCTTTAAAGGCCTGGTGATGACCCCTAATAAAAACATCGACATTCTGATCAGCGAGGTAGGCCCGCGTGATGGCCTGCAAAGCGTCGCCGCGACGATGCCTACCGCGCTGAAATTGCAGTGGCTAACGGCTTTGGCCGACGCCGGCCTCAAGGAAATCGAGATAGGCTCATTCGTCTCCCCCAAGCTGCTGCCGCAGATGGCCGATGCGGCGCACTTAGTGGTGCATATGCGTCAACGCCGGGACGTGTTTGTCACGGCGCTGGTGCCGAACCTCAAGGGCGCCCAGGCCGCTTTCGACGCCGGCGTGCAGAAAATCACCCTGCCGATCTCCGTCAGCGAGCCGCATTCCCTGGCCAATATCCGCAAGACTCATCAACAGGTGTTCGAGGAGGTTCGCCAGGTCATTGCCCTGCGCAACGAACACTTCCCGAAGGTGCAAGTGGAGGCTGGGTTGTCGACGGTATTCGGTTGCACGATCCAGGGCGAAGTGCCTGAGGACGATGTGATTCGCATGGCGCTGCGCATGGCCGAGCTGGGCGTGGATGAGGTAGGGCTGGCGGACACCGTCGGCTACGCCAACCCGGCTCAGGTGCGCCGGGCGTTTATCCGCTTGCACAGCGAAATCGGCGCCAAGGCTGGCAGTGCCCATTTCCATAACACCCGCGGCCAGGGGCTGGCGAATGTGCTGGCGGCGCTCGATGTGGGGGTCACCACGTTCGACGCCTCACAGGGCGGGATTGGCGGCTGCCCATATGCGCCGGGCGCGTCGGGCAACATCGTGACCGAAGACCTGGTTTACCTGCTCGAATCCATGGGCCTGCGTACCGGCGTCGATATCGACAAGCTGGTGGCGGCACGTGAATGGCTGCAAAAAGGCCTGCCAGGCGAGCCGCTCTACGGGTTCATTCCGGATGCCGGCGTGGGCAAGAACTTCCACTACGCAGGGGCTGTACGATGAACACGCAGAATCACAAGATCCAGGCGCTGCCATTGGCGGGCATCCGCGTGGTCGAGTTTGTGCACATGGTCATGGGCCCGACCTGCGGGCTGGTGCTGGCCGATCTTGGTGCCGAAGTGATCAAGGTCGAACCGACGCCGGCTGGCGACAACACCCGGCGGTTGACCGGTTCGGGCGCCGGCTACTGGATGACCTACAACCGCAACAAGAAAAGCTTCGCCGTCGACATCAAGACCGAGGAAGGGATGGCGGCGGTGCGCAAGCTGATCGAAAGCGCCGACGTGGTCACCGAAAACTTTCGTCCAGGCGCCATGGAAAAACTCGGCCTGGGCTTTGAGCAGGTCAAGGCGATCAAGCCCGACGTTATCTACAGCTCCATGAAAGGCTTTTTGCCGGGCCCTTACGAACACCGCACTGCACTGGATGAGGTGGTGCAGATGATGTCCGGGCTCGCGTACATGACCGGCCCCGAAGGCCGCCCGCTACGCGCTGGTGCCTCGGTGAATGACGTGATGGGCGGGATGTTCAGCGCCATCTCGATCCTGGCCGCACTGTGGCAACGCAAGGCGACCGGGGAGGGCCAGTTTGTGCAGACCGGCCTGTTCGAGAACTCCGCGTTCCTGGTCGGCCAGCACATGATGCAGATGGCGACCACCGGCCAGCCGGCAGCGCCGATGCCCAGCCGTCTTTCAGCGTGGGCGATCTATGACGTGTTCAACGCCCGGGATGACGAGCAGGTGTTCATGGGCGTGGTGAGTGACAGCCAATGGCTGAGCTTCTGCCAGGCGTTTGGTTTTGAACAACTGGGCAGCGACCCCGAACTGGCGCGCAACACCCAGCGTGTGCATGCCCGTTCGCGAATCCTGCCGCTGGTGCGGGAGCGGCTGGCCACGCTGCCCAAGCAGCAAATCATGGACATGTGCGAGCAGGCCGGCTTGCCGTTCTCGCCGATCCAGCGGCCTCAGGATCTGTTTGACGATGTGCACCTGAATGCCTCCGGCGGCCTGGCGCACCTGACGCTGGATAACGGCGAGGAAGTGAAGGTGCCGATGCTGCCGTTTGAAATGAATGGCCGGCGTTTCGATACGCGCCTGAACGTGCCACAACTGGGCAGCCATTCGCAGGCGTTACTTGAAGAGCTGGGTTATGCCGCCAGGGATGTCGACGCCTTGCGCGCTCGTGGCGTGGTCCGCTAGGTCCTTTTGTCGCCATTCCAATAACAATAATGTCGAGGAAACCCGTCATGGCAATTGTCACGACACCTGCATCAGGCGCCCCAGCCATCACCGCCGTGGTGCTGGATGCAGAGCAAACCCGCGTCCTGCACAAGGCCGCCTGGCGTCTGATCCCGCTGCTCGCCCTGGCTTACTTTTTCAACTACCTGGACCGCACCAGCGTTGGCTACGCCGCCTTGCAAATGACCGAACAGCTGGGTTTGACCGCCACGCAATTCGGCCTGGGTGCGGGGATTATGTTCGTTGGCTACTGCCTGTGTGAGGTGCCGAGCAACCTGGCGATGTACCGCTTTGGCGCCCGGCGGTGGATGGCGCGCATCATGATTACCTGGGGGATTGCGGCGGCTGCCACCGCCTGGGTCGTCGGCCCCTACAGCTTCTACGCCATGCGCCTGGTGCTGGGTGTGGCCGAGGCCGGGTTCTTTCCCGGCGTGATCTTTTTCCTGACCCTGTGGTTTCCTGCGCAGTACCGCACGCGGGTGCTGGCATGGTTTACCGCGGCCACGCCGATTTCGTTCCTAGTGGGCGGCCCGCTGTCGGTGTGGCTCCTGCAAATGCACGGCATCTGGGGTTTGGCAGGCTGGCAATGGATGTTTCTGATCGAGGGCGTCCCGGCGTGCATCCTCGGGCTGATCACGTTGAAAGTGCTGACCAACCAGCCTTCCGAAGCCAAATGGCTGTCGGCACAGGAACGTGCCGTGCTCACCGGCTTGCTGGCTGAAGAGCAAAGCCAGGGCCAGCACCGCCACGGCTTCAAGGCTGCCCTGAAAGACCCTCGGGTGTGGATCCTCAGCTCGATTACCTTCAGTTTTACCCTGGGCTCCTACGGCATTGGAATCTGGCTGCCGCAGATGCTCAAGGCCCACGGTGTCGAGATCAGCATGATTGGCTGGGTGGCGGCGATTCCCTACTTTTTTGCAACCATCGGCCTGTTGGTTTGGGCGAAACACGTGGACCGCACCGGCAAGGGGATTTTCAACCTGACCGTGGCCATGCTGCTGGCTGGCCTGGCGCTATTGGTCGCCTTGCAGATGGACACATTGGTGGCCGCCCTGGCCGGGATCACCCTGGCGCTGGTGGGGACGATTGCCGGCAAGACCATTTTCTACACCTTGCCGGGCAAGTTCCTGCGTGGCCAGGCCGCTGCCGGTGGTATTGCGCTGATTAACTCGATTGGTGCCTTTGGCGGTTTTGTCGGGCCCTACCTGATGGGCTTTCTCAAGGACTACACCGGCTCGTTCACGGCGGGCCTGATGGTGATGGGGTGCATCATGTTCGTCGCGGCCGCGATGGTTATGTCGCTGCGGCTTTTCCTGCGGGACGCATAATGCGGTGGCTGCACCCCGACGCAAAAGGGTATGTTACGGCGACTGAAAGTGTCTGGCGCGACCGGGACGGCAATGATGCCGCCGCTTGCGCCGGCGATGAATACCCAATGAGTGGCCATGAGTACCGAACCCAACAACAGTCTTGCTGATCAAGCCGGCAGTCCGGAAGGCGGCGTTGCTGCAGTCGATCGCGCGTTTTCCATTCTCGCGGCCTTTAATATCGACCAGGAGAGCTTGAGCCTGGCGGAGATCGCCCGGCGCACCGGCTTGTATAAAAGCACCATCCTGCGCCTGATCACCTCGCTGGAAAAAGCCGGGTTTGTGCGGCGCTTGAGTGACGGCCAATACGCCGTCGGGCCTGAACCTCTGCGCCTGTCCCAGCTATATCAAGCCTCGTTCCGCTTGCGGGATGTGATCCTGCCGCTGCTGGAATCCATCACCGAAGAGAGCGGCGAGACCTCGTCTTTTTACGTCTATGAAAACGGCAGCCGGGTGGTGTTGTTCCGTGTCGAGCCCAAGCGCGCGGTGCGGGTCTCGGTGCTGGAAGGCGCGCGGTTCCCGCTGCATGCCGGGGCTTCCGGCAAGGTCCTGCGCGCGTTCTCACGCCAGGGTGACGCCACACTGACTCAGGAGCGTGAACGCTGCTGGGCCTGCTCGTTCGGTGAACGCGACCCGGAAACCACCGCCGTCTCCGTCCCCGTATTTGCAATGGGCGGTGAGCTCAAGGGCGCGTTGACGCTGTCGGGCCCCTCCGACCGATTGCTGAAAGAACACATCCCCCACGCCGCATCGATCCTGCTGCGCAACGCAGCGATCGCCACCAGCGCGTTGGGGGGCAACAACACCGAGTTGCGAGCGGCCCTGGAAAAACTCAATCCTTGAAGGGGTGGTGTTTTTGTGGGCTGATCTGGAATTCAACACAGGACGATCAAGATGGACGTGGCAATGGAACTGTCGTTTGAGGTGACGGAGCAAGAGCGCCAGGCCATCCTCCAGCCGCTGCGGACGTACAACATCAGCCAGTGCGGTGAGAACCCGTTCGAAACCTTCGGGTTGTTGTTGCGCGATCCCGTGAGCCAGGAAGTGGTGGGCGGCCTGTACGGGAAAATTTCCTATGGCTGGATGTTCATTGAGCTGTTGAGCGTGCCTGAGTCAATGCGCACTCAAGGCATGGGCTCGCGGCTGATGCACGCGGCTGAGGAGCTGGCACGGGAGAAAGGGTGTGCGGGGATCTGGCTGGACACCTTCAGCTTCCAGGCGCCCGGGTTCTACCGGAGGCTGGGTTTCAGCGAGTTCGGGCATATTGCCGAGTACCCGCCAGGGCACACGCGCCACTTTTTCCAGAAGCACCTGGCCTGAGGGCTGGCGGGTCACCGACCGCCACGTGACCAAGCCGTCCAGCCCTTTATCGGACTTCAAGTACCTGAGCACGTTCTGCGCCTGGGCCTTCTCTTCAAACGGGCCGACAAATGCCCTCTAACGCTTCAAACACCCACAAACTTTATTGGATTGCAGCAACAATTTTTCTTGTTGGACACCTCCCTCCCCAAGCAGCAAAGATGCGGCCACTGACGCTCGACCTTCCAGGTCAACAATAAAAAATCGAGCCGGGCTGCACGCCGTTTTCTTGCAGTGAACCCTTTGTTCACTACCTGCTTTACTGGCGCCGCAGCGCGCACTTAAGGACCTCACCACCATGCAAACTGTTGTGAACCTATGGCCGCTGATTGGCGTACTCGTCATCGTGGTCGGCTTTGTGTTGCGCTTCAATCCGCTGCTGGTCGTCACGGCGGCAGCGATTGCCACCGGGTTTGCCGCCCACTTCCCGCTGGAAAAGATCCTCGCCACCATGGGCGACGGCTTCCTCCAGACCCGCGCCTTGCAATTGATCCTGTTGTTGCCACTGGCTGTCATTGGCTTGCTGGAGCGTCATGGCTTGCGCCTGCATGCGCAAAACTGGATCGCGCGCTTTGAGCGGGCCACGGTTGGGCGCTTGCTGATCATCTATCTGTTTGTGCGTGAATCCACAGCGGCCATGGGCCTGACGAGCCTGGGCGGGCACCCGCAGATGGTGCGCCCGTTGCTGGCGCCGATGGCGGAAGGCGCGGCGGAAAAACGCTATGGCAAACTCCCCGACAAGCTTCGCCACAAGGTCCTGGCCATGTGTGCCGCGACCGACAACGTGGGGCTGTTTTTTGGCGAGGATATCTTCGTCGCCTTTGGTGCGATTGCGTTGATGCACACCTTCCTGCTGGGTTCGGGGATTGATGTCGAGCCTCTGCACATTGCGGTCTGGGGCATCCCGACGGCGATCTGCGCCTTCATCATTCACGCCATGCGCTTGCACCGCTTTGACCGAATGCTGACCCGAGAGCTGTTACCGGCCAACACAGCGGAGGCGGCGCAATGATCATTTCCATTCAATACCTGTACTGGCTGGCCGGCGTTCTGCTGGTGATCACCGCCGGGATGATCCTGATGGATCGCACCCACCCCAGGCGCTGGTCGAGTTCGTTGTTCTGGCTGCTGTTTGCCATTCCCTTCCTGGTGGGGGAGCGCCTGCCCTCGGTGGTGGTCGGCGTGGGCGTGGTGGTGATGGCACTCATCGCGGGCCTGGGCGGCGTAGGTCGCGGCGCGCATGCCCAGTTGCATGACAAGGCCGCACGGGCCAGCGCTGGTCGCCTGGGGCATAAACTGTTTATCCCGGCATTGGCCATTCCGTTGACCACGGTGATCGGCTCGGTATTGCTCAAACACACCGAGATCGGCGGCGTGCCGCTGCTGGACCCGAAGAACACCACCTTTGTTTCCCTGGGTATCGGCTGCCTGATTGCACTGGCGCTGGCCTGCTGGCTGACGCGGGACACCCCGGTGCAAGCCCTTCGCGAATCCCGGCGCCTCACCGAAGCGCTGGGCTGGGCGATGGTGCTGCCGCAGATGCTGGCGATGCTCGGGCTGTTGTTCAACGAAGCGGGCGTGGGCACAGCGGTGGCGCACATCACCACCACCTATATCAACCTGGATTACAAGCTGGTAGCGGTGATGGTGTATGTGTTGGGCATGGCACTGTTTACCGTGATCATGGGCAATGGCTTTGCCGCCTTCCCGGTGATGACCGGCGGCGTTGGCGTACCGGTGCTGGTAGGCATCTACGGCGGCAACCCGGCGGTGATGGCTGCCATCGGCATGTTCTCCGGTTACTGCGGTACGCTGATGACACCCATGGCGGCCAACTTCAATATTGTCCCGGCAGCGTTGCTGGAGCTGCCGGATAAAAACGCGGTCATCAAGGCACAGATGCCGACCGCGTTGATGATGCTGGTGGTCAATATTGTCCTGCTCTACCTGCTGATGTGAGGCTGTAATGCGCACTGTATTGCTGACGGGTTTCGAACCGTTTGACCAAGACCTTGTCAACCCGTCCTGGGAGGCGGTACGCCTGTTGGAGGGTGTGCAGCTGGGCGCTGATGTGCGGATTGTCGCGCGGCAGTTACCCTGTGCCTTTGCCACGGCGGGCGAGCGCCTGGCTCAGCTGTTGGCCGAACACCGCCCGCAGATGGTCATTGCTGTCGGGCTGGGCCCCGGGCGCAGTGATATTTCCATCGAGCGGGTCGCGATCAACCTCAACGACGCGCGGATCCCGGACAACCTGGGTGAGCAACCTGTCGACACGGAAGTGCTGCCCGGCGGCCCTGCGGCCTACTTCGGCACCTTGCCGAGCAAGGCCATGGTGAGGGCCGTGCGCGAGGCCGGCATTGGGGCCAGCGTGTCGCAAACCGCCGGCACTTTCGTGTGCAACCAGGTGTTCTATCTGTTGCAGCACGCGCTCGCCGGGTCAGGGGTACGCAGCGGTTTCATCCATGTGCCGTGGCTGCCCGAGCAGGTGGTGGGCCGAATACCCGAGCCGGCCTCGATGGCGTTGCCGATGCAGGTCGAGGGCTTGCGGATTGCGCTGCTGACGGCCTGGAATACCCTGGTGGATATCACTGAAACGGGTGGGCAAGTCAGCTGAGGTTTTCGGCTTCGCGTCCCGGGAAAAACAACGCGAAGCAGGTCACACCGTTCTCGCTGCTCACGCTGTATCGGCCGTTATGCAACTGCATGATGGTCGCGACAATCGACAGCCCCAATCCATTGGAATGCGCCGAACGCTCCCGTGATTCATCCACGCGATAAAACCGCTCGAACAACCTGGGCAAGTGCTCCGCCGGGATGGTCGCGCCGTGGTTGGTCACCGTCAGGTTGATGCCTTCGGCGCAGGGTGTGGCCTGGATCAGCAGTTCAGAGGCGGGCGCACCATATTTGATGGCGTTGGCGCACAGGTTGGCCAGGGCACGGCGCAGCAGCATCGGTTCGGCCCAGATCACACCGGCGCCCTGGGCGAGGATGCTGATATCGACATCGCCCGCCAGGCCTTCGAAGTAGTCGGCCATGCGTTCCACTTCATCGGCCGCGTCCAGTTCCTGGCGCTGGCGCAGCGCACTGGCCGGGTCGGTGCGGGCCAGGAACAGCATGTTGTCGAGCATGCGCGCCAGGCGTTCGAGTTCTTCGACGTTGGAGGCCAGCAGTTGCTGGTAGGCTTCGATGCTACGGTGTTGCTGCAGCGCCACCTGGGTTTCCCCGAGCAAGTTATTGATCGGCGTGCGCAGTTCGTGGGCCATGTCGGTGGAGACCTGGCCCAGTTGCACAAAACCCTTGGCCAGGCGTTCGAGCATGGTGTTGAACGAATCAATCATCGGCAGCAGTTCTTTGGGGGCGCCGTGGCTGTCGAGGCGCGCGGCGAGGTTGCCGACGCCGATGCCCTGGGCATGCACGGCCAGGCGCCGCAATGGCAGCAGGCCGCGATGCACCATCAGGTAACCGACCACCGCCAGTACCAATGCCGCGATGCTGGCGAGGATATAGACACTCAGCCGGTAGCTGGCGAGCACTGCGGTGCGCTCGGTCATCAACCGCCCGGTAGTGACTTGCAGGCTGCCCAGGTCGCCTGAATCGATGGTCGCGGCGAGGGTGGAGAAGGGGACGCCATTGACGCCGGGTAAATGCTGCACGTCGGCGAATTCCAGGGCGTGGTCCCGGGGCACCGGTGCAACGTCGGGCATGTCGATGTTGCCGGGGTTCACTTCCAGCAGCGGTTTCTGCCCGGGTGCGGCGATGCTCAGCACCGATTCGCGGTTGCCCAGCATGTTCTGGAACAGTTCGGGCTTGGTCTTGATCAGGTCCAGGGTGTTGCTGTCGTTCAGCAGGTTGCGCAGTTGGTCGACGCGGTAGATCAGCGCAGCGTCGTCGCGGTGGATCAGTTCGCGCTCAAGGTCGCGGTACAGCGCCACGCCGAGGGTTGCCAGCAGGGCGAACGCCAGCAGGGCGAAGATCAGCGCCAGGCGCAGCGTCAGGGAGTAATGCCGGGGCTTGCTCATGGTTGCGTATCGAAGCGATAGCCGATGCCGCGCACGCTATGGATCAGCTTGAGCTGGAACGGGTCGTCGATTTTCAGGCGCAGGCGGCGCACGGCCACGTCGACCACATTGGTGTCGCTGTCGAAATTCATGTCCCACACCCTTGAGGCGATCAGCGAGCGCGAGAGTACCTGGTCCTGATGGGTGGCGAACAAGTGCAACAAGGCGAACTCCTTGTTGGTCAGGGTGATGCGCACGCCGCCACGGCTGACGCGGCGCTTGAGCACGTCGATCTGCAGGTCGGCGATCTGCAAGTGTTCTTCTTCACGGCTTGGCCCGCGCCGGGTCAGGGTGCGCAGGCGCGCCACCAGTTCGGCGAAGGAAAACGGCTTGATCAGGTAATCGTCGGCGCCCAGTTCCAGGCCCTTGATGCGGTCGGCAATATCGTCCCGGGCGGTCAGGAACAGCACCGGCGTGTCGGCTTCCTTGCGCAGGCGACGCAGCACTTCCCAGCCGTCCATCTTCGGCATCATCACGTCCAGCACGATCACGTCGAACGGGGTTTCCAGGGCCTGGTGCAACCCGTCCACGCCATCGCGGGCAAGGCTCACGGAGTAACCCAGTTCCTGCAGGCCGTTAAGCAGGTAGTTGCCCGCCTTGGGCTCGTCTTCGACTACGAGGATATTCATGGGATTCGCCCTGGTGATGTGCAGTTCTTGCGTGGCGCAAGTGTAGCCCGATCAATTGTCATTGGGGCAGCCGATGCCCTGTACTTGATAGTCCAGCACGTGTTCGCGGCCCTGGCTGTCGAGGTAGTCGAGGCGCGCAGGGACAATGCCGCACTGGCCGTAGGTATCGGTGCTCGACAGTACTTTGGCCACGTCCATGTGCATGAAGAAGCCGGGGGTGTCATGGATCACCGAGGTGGTGGCGGTGGTATCGGCAAAGGCCGAGCCGGTGGCGAGGAGGGCAGCAAAGCCGAGGATAAACAGTTTCATGGCGGTATCTCTCTTTAAGGGTTGGCTGCCGGTATCCGGCAGTGAGTTCACAGTAACCAGGCGACACAAACAGCCAGCCAACAGGATGATGACAAGATCGTAATGAAGGGCTTAAGGCTGGCGGCCGGACGCTTCGAGGATCAGGTCGGTGATTTCCTTGGCGTGGGAAACCAGGGACAAGTGGCTCGATGGCACCTCGATGGTGGTGGCGTTCATGCGCTTGGCGAGAAAGCGTTCCAGGTCCGGGTTGATGGTCTGGTCATTGCTGGACACCGCATACCAGGACGGCTTGGTGTGCCACGCGGCGTTGACGGTGCGACCGCTGAACAGGGTCTTGGCGATCGGTTGTTGCACGGCGTACAGCTCCATGGCCTTGGCGTGGGGTACGTCGGCGGCAAAGTACTTGAGGAAGGCGTCCTGGTTCAGGGTCAGGTAACCGTCGTGCTCCACCACACCGGCCCGCACGGGTGTGCTTGGGTACTTGGCGGACAGGGCGACGAAGTCTTCGTTGGCGTCCGGAGCGCGGGCGGCGACGTATACCAGGGAGCTGACCTTGGGGTTGGCCCCGGCGTCGCTGACCACGGTGCCGGCGTAGGAATGGCCGACCAGCACGGTAGGGCCGTCCTGTTGATCGAGTACGCGATTGGTGGCAGCGACGTCATCCGCCACCGAGGTCAGCGGGTTTTGCACGGCGGTTACATGCAAGCCTGCGGCCTGCAGGCGGGTAATCACTTCGGACCAACTGGAACCGTCGGCCCAGGAGCCGTGTACCAGCACTACGTTATTGGCTTTCACCGGTGCAATCGGGCCGGCCACGGCGGCGCCGGTCCCCAGCATCAACAGGCTGGCGGCGATCAGGCAGAGTTTGCTTGCAGGTTTCATGGGCGGGCTCGCTTCATTTTCAGTGGGAAGTTGGGTCACCCGCTGTGGGTGACTGACGACTTCACTGTATGAAGTGAGGGTGCGGGCAACACTGACAGCTTGATGACAAGTTTGTAATGCAATGGGCAGCCGGAAGGCTGCCCTGGTTGGACGGTGACCCATCAGACAGTACGGGCTGCTTGCAGGCGTTCAGCGCCGCCTTCCGCCAGGCCGCGTTCGTGCAGGCGATCTGCGCCGCCCTCGGCGAGCAGGTGGGATGACTGGTCTTTGACCGCGCCAGCGTGGGTGTCGGCCGACGCCATGGATGACAGCCCGAGGCCCGCGATGACAGTCAGGCCGAGTACCAGGGACGAAGCTTTCGAGAGATTGAACATGATGAGGCTCCTATGCGTGAGTCAGCCGGATTGGCTGGTGGTCGTAGTTAATCGCCGGGGTGTATCTGCCATGTGTGCCCAGGCATGGCGAAATGCGGGTTCGCGTATCCAGGCGGGGTTCCCATACAGTCCGATACAAACCACGGGAAGGTTTACAGCGTTTGGGCCGATCCGTAGATTGCACCAGGCAAGTGGTTCGTCAGCGCCCAAGACCGGGTGACGAAAGCAAGAGGAAGCCGAGCAGTGTCCACCCGCGATTCAGCTGTATTCGCCCACCGTTACCGCGCCTTTCTGTTCGATATGGATGGCACACTCCTGAACTCCATTGCCGCCGCCGAGCGCGTATGGGCCACCTGGGCTGAACGCCATGGGCTGGATGTCGAGGCTTTTCTGAAGACCATCCATGGTGCCCGGGCCATCGATACCATCACCCGCCAGGCGTTGCCCGGTGTGGACGCGCAGGCTGAGGCGCAGTGGATTACCGAGGCTGAACTTGAGGATGTGGAAGGGGTGGTGGCGATTGCGGGCGCGGTGGAATTCCTCAACGCATTGCCCGGCGATCAATGGGCGCTGGTTACGTCTGCCCCCAAGGCACTGGCTCTGCGCCGTATGCAGGCGGCCGGGATCAACCCGCCGGCGGTGCTGGTCACCGCGGAGGATGTCGCCAGCGGCAAGCCGGATCCGGCCTGTTATGTGCTCGGTGCGCAACGGCTGGGAGTACCGGTACAGGACTGCCTGGTGTTTGAGGATGCCAGCGTCGGGATTCGCGCCGGCGAGGCGGCGGGGGCCGATGTGATGGTGGTGACGTCGACCCACCTTGTGCCCATGGTCACCGCGCATCCGTCGATTGACGGGTATGAGCGTCTACAGGTTCAGCGGGACGAAGCCGGGCTGTTGCATCTACAGCGCCTGGCGTAAAAAAAGGCCGACCCGGTTACCCGGATCGGCCTTCTTCGTAAAGGGGCGGTTCAACGTTGGAGCTGTTTCCAGTCAGCGTCTGCAGGCGGTTGCCCTTGAGCCCCTGGCGGGACAAGACCATTTCCTTGAGGATTTCGCTGGCAAGCCTGGCAATCGCCTCCGGCCCTCGATGGTGTGCGCGGACGATGCCGGTCACCGCAAAGTGATCAGCTTCCGGGCCGCTGAGAATCGCGGAAAGCGTGCCATCGGCATGCAGGGTGCAGACGATTTTGTAGCTCGGCAGGCGCGCTGCCAGTGCTGATTCGATTTCGCTTTTACTCAGTGTGTCCATCAGCGCTACAACCTTTCACCGACCGTGCATGCCCAAGCATAGGTTGTGTCGCGCAGCTGTAAATACCGGCGATCTGATAGCAACTGCGGCGGCGGTTTCAACCCGCTTGCGGGATACACCGCGCTGGGGCAACGA
The DNA here is from genome assembly GCF_019382755.1 of Pseudomonas sp. Colony2. Classification (NCBI taxonomy): domain Bacteria; kingdom Pseudomonadati; phylum Pseudomonadota; class Gammaproteobacteria; order Pseudomonadales; family Pseudomonadaceae; genus Pseudomonas; species Pseudomonas sp. Colony2. The sequence continues at coordinate 2,321,204 of NZ_CP080030.1, forward strand.
ACTTCAAGATGAAACCCAAAGCCGTCAGGATGAGGCTTTGCGGCGATCACTGTGAGGCGCGCGCCGGCACAGTCTGCGATGGACGGCGACCTGAATGGGCTTGAGGCAGAAGAAAAACAAGTACGCGCTCAGGAACAGCGTCAGGTCCAGCCATGAGTAGGCTTTGTCGGAGGAGCCTTCGATTTCGAACTTGAGGCCATACTCCAGCGCCACAAACGCCACGCTGATCAGCGTGACAATCAACCAAGACTTGGATAAGTAAGGCTGTTTAACGGTACGCCTCATCAACGTGCTCCTTGGCGCGCTGCAGACTGTAGGGGATTTGTCACGAGATTCGGCCCTGGAAAACTCCACAAGTTCCCTTTGTTTGCAGGCTGTTTCATGCGTTGAACGCAGCCAGCGACTATTACTGAGAAGTGTTCCTGCCATGTGTCATACAAAAGGGAGTACGCCTTATGTTGGTTCAGTGGTTTCTTGCAGCAGTCCATTTACTGGCATTCGCCATGGCTTTGTCGGCCGTGCTTGCGCGTGGCAAGGCATTGCGCGGTGTATCTGATAGTGACCCATCCACCCTGCGCCGCGTATTGATCGCGGACAACATCTGGGGAATCAGTGCCCTGGTGTTATTGGTAACCGGTGGCCTGCGGGCCTTCGGCGGCTACGAAAAGGGCAGTGATTATTACCTGGACCAGCCGTTGTTTCACGTGAAGATGACGCTGCTTGTATTAATTTTGTTACTGGAGCTCGCGCCGATGATTCGCTTTATCAAATGGCGCATCGCGTTGGCGCGTGGCACGCGCCTCGATTTGCACCAGGCAGGTCTTTTTGCGCGCATCAGCCATGTGCAGGCGTTACTGCTGGTGCTGATGATGATTGCAGCGAGTGGCATGGCACGCGGTGTCGGCCTGGGATGACGCTGGCCTGACGCTGGAACAAGGGAATAGGGCGCGCTGGCCGCGGGAAGCCGCGAGCAGGCTGAAAGAGGTTTTCGCCAGCCGTTACAGTGAACGAAAGGGCTGGCTACTGGAGGCGCTTCAAGGTGTCTGGTTTTTATCCGGAGCCGTCAGGCCCGCCTGGATACGTTGGTAGATCTCCTCGCGATGCACGGCAACGTCCTTTGGAGCATTGATGCCGATTCTTACTTGCTGGCCGCTAACGCCCAGGATGGTGATCGTGATGTCATCACCGATGTTTATGCTTTCACCGACTTTGCGGGTGAGTATCAGCATGGACTTCTCCTTGATTGCTTTGAAGGACACATGTTTCAGACAGGGCAGATGTCGGATGTGTGTAGCTTACTGCGAAGCGCTTCCCTGTGGCTGCCTCTTTTAGGACGCATAGAGGCGGCATTAATTCCCATGCCGCCATCATACAGGTCTGCGATACATCATTCGCATTGTTTAAGCCAACGTTTATGACGGCCAGAATAGACAGTGAATGATAAAGTCGCCTCTTTGATCCTCTAAGGAGCAGGGTAGTGCGTAAAGTAGCGATGGCAATTGCGGTGTTGGCATTGGCCGGTTGCGGTGAAGGTAAAAGTGTCGACGCCCCCAAGGCCAGGCCTGCCGTTGCCGAGGCGCCCGCCCAGGCGCAACCTGCGGTCGGCGCGATCGCCTCTCAAGAATGGGATGTATGGGTGGGGCCGCCGGATCACAAGCTGCAGGCGATGACTGACCTGACCGCGTGGTTGCTGGAACACGGTTTCAGTTTCTATCTGGCGAAGGAAGACGGTAAGGACCAGGTGCTGCTGGGCCCATTCAGCACCAGGGCCGAGGCCGAGGCGAAACAAGCGCAGTTGACCGAGAAACTGGCCACTGCGAAGAAGAATGACACGGTGTCCGAGGTCATCGAACACAAGGTTGCGCAGTAAAGAGTCGACAAGCGGGAGGCCATGGCGCTCCCGCTTTTTTCGTTCAGCCGCAGGCTTTCAAGTTCACCGGGCCGACAAATTCATTGCCGCGCCCCATCACGCACGCCACGGTTTGATTGCGCTGGCGTTCCCAGGGCTGTACCGGGTAGGTCTTGTTCCAGGCTTCATACAGCTGGCGATCCTGTTTCGACAGGCGCAGGCCATACTGCTTGCTCATATAGAAATAGGTTCGGGCGATCATGCCGCGAATGGAAGGGCGGGGCATGACCTTCTTGGCCTTGAAGTCCACCTGTGTCAGGCATGATCCATATTGGCCGCTTTGTACCGGCAGCCAGCCAAAACTGAAATTGTTTCGGTCGCCATTCACCTCGCCGATGCTCGGCACCAGGTTGTGCAGGTCGGCTTCGGCCCGCTTGTAGACCGCGTCCTTGCGGGTGCAGTTCTTGCGCCCGCCATCCTGCCAGCACTGGCGCTGATGGCCGATCTGCCAGGCCGGAACAATGTGTTCCCATTCAATACGTGCCGCCCGGTTGGCGTTTTTGCGCGGGATATAGCCGCAGGCTTTCAGGTCTACCCGGTTGCCGTTGTATTTGCAGCCGCAATAGAACTCCGTGGATTGCGGTTCATACAGTTTCCAGGCGATTTTCTTGGCTTCGCTGAACGTCCTGGGGGCTTGGGCGTGAGCGGTGACAGCAAAAAACACGAACAACACACTGATAAAACGGACACTCATTGACTCAATCTTCCTTCGGCACAACCCAGAAAATCTGCACGCCGCCGTCATCGCGATAAGCGAGGGTGACGTTATCGTTTTCTGCTATCTCTTCCAGTAGTCGTGCCCACTCGTCTTCCGGTTCCTCCGGCAAACGGAAGATCAACGCCGCCTTGTTCTTCTGGGCGTTGGTGGAATTGATGATTTTTTGCACGCGAACGGCCAGGCGTTGATAGGCATCAGGAGGTGTTGGTGCTGCGGAAGAGGGCTTTGCCACGGAGTATTCCTTATTTGGCTGTACGTGCATACAGTATTTAACTGTGGGCAATTTCGCAACTGCTTAAAATTCAAGAATTTCTTCTGACAGTGGTTTTGCCGATTTGGTGTAGGAACGCTTTGTTTTTCAAAGGTTTTTTTGCGCGGGGGATAAAGCGGGGGAAATCAGACCCGCTCGCGGTACGCCACGAGCGGGATGGCCCAACCGTTGCCGGTCGGGCCCGGGAGCGATCAATATTCCCAGAACATCCGTTGCAGTTCCTTGCTGTCCTGGGTCTTGGTCAGGGCGACCATGGCCAGGATGCGGGCTTTCTGCGGGTTCAGGTCATGGGCAACTACCCAGTCGTATTTGTCGTCTGGTTGTTCGGCGTTACGCAGAACGAAACCACCGGCATTCACGTGGGAAGAGCGAATGATCTGTACGCCTTGCTTGCGCAGTTCCTGCAGGGCAGGCACCACCTTGGACGACACCGAACCATTGCCGGTACCGGCGTGGATGATGGCTTTCGCGCCGGCCTGGGCCAGGGCCTTGTAGGCGGTGTCGCTTACGTTGCCATAGGAATAGGCGATTTCGACGTCCGGCAGGCTTTTGATGGTCTTGATGTCGAATTCCGAGTTCATGGTGTGACGCTTGGCTGGCAGGCGGAACCAGTAGGATTTGCCTTCAACCACCATGCCCAGCGGGCCCCATGGGCTCTTGAACGCTTCAGTCTTGATGTTGATCATCTTGCTGACGTCGCGACCCGACTGGATCTCGTCGTTCATGGTCACCAGTACGCCTTTGCCGCGGGCGTCCTTGCTGCCGGCGACGGCAACGGCGTTGTACAGGTTGAGCATGCCGTCAGCCGACATGGCGGTGCCTGGGCGCATCGAGCCGACCACGACGATTGGCTTGTCGGTCTTTTCCACCAGGTTGAGGAAGTAGGCAGTCTCCTCCAGGGTGTCGGTACCGTGGGTGATCACGATGCCGTCGACGTCCTTGCTGTCGGCCAGTTCGGCGACACGACGACCCAGTTGCAGGAGGTTTTCGTTGGTGATGCTTTCGGAGGCAATTTGCAATACTTGTTCGCCGCGGACATTGGCGATCTGGCTAAGCTCAGGAACACCGGCGATCAATTGTTCGATGCCGACCTTGGCGGCCTGGTAGGTCGCACTGTTGGCCGCGCTGGCGCCGGCGCCGGCGATGGTGCCGCCGGTGGCAAGGATCACCACGTTGGACAGTTTTTGCTGGGTTTCAGCTTCTTTTGCCTGAGCGGCAACGGGGAACAACAGCAGGAGGGCTAACGCGCCCGGTACGAAAGTTTTCAACGCAGATTTCATTATTCTTCTCTCTAGTTTTGATGAGTGCTGATGCAGGTTCATCTACAAACACCCGGGCGGTTCTGAGCGCCACGAGGTGCTGAGTAAGAGCAGGATTTGTACCAGCGGGATTTTGTTGGGCAATAGAATTTAACCTATTGATTTATATCTATATTTGTTTGATTTGTAAGTAAATGGCTTGGTCTTCTGTCCGGCTTTCCGAACAAAGCGGTGCGCAGGTGTTCGGTTGTCCGAAAAGGATGACGGAAAAGTTTGGGTTTAAACGCAGGAGGCACGCCGCGACCTGTCGTTTCAGAGAACGATCCAGCAACGCGGATGTTTAAAGGGGGTACCGGATGGCTTCGAGGGCAGGGCGCAAAGAGGATTCATCAAAAGGCTGTTTTCTCCCGTTGACAAATCTCGACAAGCTTCTCATAGTTTGACCTAACGCAAACGTTTGCGAGATGTTTCACGGGGTGCTCCTCGAGTGTCGTGAAAGCTCGTATCAGCCGCCCGGGTGGGTTGGCTGCCGAAGCGTTCTTCGGTGCAAGCGTTGCTCACAATAATCATAAGATCGGAGTGAACCCATGAAGCTGCCATTTGCTGGACGTCTTCTTGCTGTCGCTGTGCTTGCTGCCGCATCCGCTGCCCTGCCTCTTTCCTCTGCATTTGCTGCCGAGACCGCCGCCAAACCCAAGGTCGGCCTGGTCATGAAATCCCTCGCCAACGAATTCTTCGTCACCATGCAGGACGGTGCCAAGGAATACCAGAAAGCCCACGCCGCCGACTTCGACATGATCACCAACGGGATCAAGAACGAAACCGATACCAGTGCTCAGATCGATATCGTCAATCAGATGATCCTGTCCAAGGTTGACGCGATCGTCATTGCTCCCGCCGACTCGAAAGCCCTGGTCACCGTGCTGAAAAAGGCCTCCGACAAAGGCATCAAGGTCGTCAACATCGACAACCGTCTGGATGTGGATGTACTGAAAAGCAAAAACCTTGATATCCCGTTCGTAGGTCCAGACAACCGCAAGGGCGCGCGCCTGGTCGGTGAAGAACTGGCCAAGCACCTCACCAAGGGTGACCAGGTTGGCATCATCGAAGGTGTGTCCACCACCACCAACGCCCAGCAGCGTACCGCTGGCTTCAAGGACGCGATGGATGCCGCCGGCATGAAGATCGTCTCCACCCAATCCGGTGAGTGGGAAATCGACAAGGGCAACGCGATTGCCGCTGCCATGCTCCAGGCAAACCCGAACATCAAGGCACTGCTGGCCGGTAACGACAACATGGCACTGGGCGCAGTATCCGCCGTACGTGGCGCCGGCAAGGCTGGCAAGGTGCTGGTCGTAGGCTACGACAACATCGAGGCCATCAAGCCGATGCTGCAGGACGGCCGTGTCCTGGCCACCGCCGACCAGGCTGCTGCCCAGCAAGCCGTTTTCGGTATCCAGAACGCTCTGAAGCTGGTCAAGGGTGAAAAAGTCGATGCCGTGGATGGCATGATCGAAACCCCGGTCGAACTCATCCTCAAGAAGTAATTCCCCGGCAGCACAAAACAGCGTCCGCTCACCCGAGCGGACGCCTGGAGACGTTCCTATGTCATCTTCCGCACCGAACGCTGTCCTCTCGGTCAGCGGTATCGGCAAGACCTATGCCCAACCGGTTCTGTCCGACATCACCCTGACGCTCAATCGTGGGGAAGTGTTGGCGCTTACCGGTGAGAATGGCGCGGGGAAAAGCACCCTGTCGAAAATCATCGGCGGGCTGGTCACCCCGACCGACGGCCAGATGCAGTTCAATGGCCAGGCCTACACGCCAGGCAGCCGGACCCAGGCTGAAGAGCAGGGCATCCGCATGGTCATGCAGGAGCTTAACCTGCTGCCAACCCTGACGGTCGCTGAAAACCTGTTCCTCGATAACCTGCCCAGCCACGGTGGCTGGATCAGCCGCAAGCAACTGCGCAAGGCCGCCATTGAAGCCATGGCCCAGGTCGGCCTGGACGCTATCGACCCGGACACCCTGGTCGGCAGCCTCGGCATCGGCCACCAACAGATGGTCGAGATCGCCCGCAACCTGATTGGCGATTGCCACGTACTGATCCTCGACGAACCCACGGCGATGTTGACCGCCCGTGAAGTCGAGATGCTGTTCGAACAAATCACCCGCCTGCAGGCCCGGGGCGTGGCGATTATCTATATTTCCCACCGGCTCGAAGAACTGGCCCGGGTTGCCCAGCGCATTGCGGTGCTGCGCGACGGCAAGCTGGTGTGTGTCGAGCCGATGGCCAACTACAACAGTGAGCAACTGGTCACGCTGATGGTGGGCCGCGAACTGGGCGAGAAAATCGACCTGGGCCCGCGCACCATCGGCGCGCCGCTGTTGACGGTAAAAGGCCTGACCCGCTCGGACAAGGTCCGCGACGTGTCGTTTGAAGTGCGTGCCGGCGAAATCTACGGCATCTCCGGCCTGATCGGTGCGGGCCGTACGGAGTTGCTGCGCCTGATCTTCGGCGCCGACCTGGCCGACAGCGGCACCGTGGCCCTGGGCACACCTGCGCAAGTCGTCAGCATTCGCTCGCCCGTCGACGCGGTTGGCCATGGCATCGCCCTGATCACCGAAGACCGCAAGGGCGAAGGCCTGCTGCTGACCCAATCCATCGGCGCCAACATTGCCTTGGGCAACATGCCGAAGGTGTCCAGCGGTGGCCTGGTGAACAGTCGTGACGAAACGGCCTTGGCCAAGCGCCAGGTCGACGCCATGCGTATCCGCAGTTCCAGTCCGGCGCAGCTGGTGTCCGAGCTGTCGGGTGGCAACCAGCAGAAGGTGGTGATTGGCCGCTGGCTGGAGCGCGATTGCGTGGTGATGCTGTTCGATGAACCGACCCGGGGCATCGACGTCGGCGCCAAATTCGATATCTATGCGTTGCTCGGCGACCTGACCCGCCAGGGCAAGGCGCTGGTGGTGGTGTCCAGCGACCTGCGTGAGTTGATGCTGATCTGCGACCGCATCGGCGTACTTTCCGCCGGGCGCCTGATCGAGACCTTCGAGCGCGACAGCTGGACCCAGGACGAATTGCTTGCCGCTGCTTTTGCCGGCTATCAGAAACGTGATGCGCTGCTCAACGACGCAGCGCCTAGGAATACCCCATGAAAACCACTTCCTCCCCCGCAAAACGTGGCGGCAACTTCTATGGCCTGGGCACCTACCTGGGCCTGGCCGGCGCCTTGCTGGCGATGATTGCGCTGTTCTCGTTCCTGAGCGACCACTTCCTCTCGTACGACACCTTCAGCACCCTGGCCAACCAGATTCCCGACCTGATGGTGTTGGCAGTCGGCATGACCTTCGTGCTGATCATCGGCGGCATCGACCTGTCGGTAGGCTCCGTGCTGGCCCTGGCCGCATCGGCCGTCAGTGTGGCGATTCTCGGCTGGGGCTGGAGTGTGTTGCCGGCAGCCGTGCTGGGCATGGGCTGCGCCGCGTTGGCCGGGACCATTACCGGTTCGATCACAGTGGCCTGGCGGATCCCGTCATTCATCGTGTCCCTCGGCGTGCTGGAAATGGCGCGCGGCGTGGCGTACCAGATGACCGGCTCGCGTACCGCATACATCGGTGATTCGTTTGCCTGGCTGTCCAACCCGGTGGCCTTCGGCATTTCACCTTCGTTCATCATCGCGTTGCTGGTGATCATCGCCGCGCAGCTGGTGCTGACCCGTACCGTGTTCGGTCGCTACCTGATCGGCATTGGCACCAACGAAGAGGCCGTGCGCCTGGCGGGTATCAATCCCAAGCCCTACAAGATCCTGGTGTTCAGCCTGATGGGCCTGCTGGCGGGTGTGGCGGCGCTGTTCCAGATTTCGCGCCTGGAAGCGGCCGATCCCAACGCCGGTTCCGGCCTGGAGCTGCAAGTGATCGCTGCGGTAGTGATCGGCGGCACCAGCCTGATGGGCGGGCGTGGCTCGGTCATCAGTACCTTCTTCGGCGTGCTGATCATCTCGGTACTGGCGGCAGGGCTGGCGCAGATTGGCGCCACCGAGCCGACCAAACGTATCATCACCGGTGCCGTGATCGTGATCGCGGTGGTGCTCGATACTTACCGCAGCCAGCGCGCCAGTCGGCGAGCCTGAGCCATGGCAACGATCAAGGATGTGGCCGCGCTGGCGGGGATTTCCTACACCACGGTGTCTCATGTGGTGAACAAGACGCGCCCGGTCAGCGAGCCGGTACGGATCAAGGTCGAGGCGGCCATCAAGCAGCTCGACTATGTACCCAGTGCGGTCGCGCGCTCGCTGAAGGCCAAGACCACAGCCACCATCGGCCTGTTGGTGCCCAACAGCCTCAACCCGTATTTTGCGGAACTGGCCCGGGGCATCGAGGATTACTGCGAGCGTAACGGCTATTGCGTGATCCTCTGCAACTCCGACGATAATGCCGAAAAGCAACGCAGCTACCTGAGGGTGCTGCTGGAAAAACGCATCGACGGCTTGATCGTGACCTCGGTGGGCGGCGACGACAGCGGCCTGGCGACAGGCCTCAAGGCGGTACGCACGCCGATGGTCATCGTCGACCGTGCATTGGACGGGATCGATGTCGACCTGGTGCGCATCGACCATGAACAGGGCGCTTACCTGGCGACCCGGCACTTGCTCGATCTGGGTCATCGCGACATTGCCTGCATTGGTGGCCCGAGTCATACCCGCGTGGCGCAAATGCGGATGGCGGGCTACTACCGCGCCCTGGCCGAGGCTGGGCTCGAAGTGCCGGCCGGCCGTGTGCTGGAAAGTGATTTCACCAGTACCGGTGGTTACGCGGCCGCGGCGCAATTGCTGGCGGATAGTCCCCCCAGCGCGATTTTTGCCGGCAACGACATGATTGGCTTCGGCGTCTTGCGTGCCGCTGCCGAACGTAATATCCGGGTGCCCGGTGAGCTGTCGGTGATCGGGTTTGATGATATCCAGATGAGCCAGTACGTGTACCCGGCGCTGACCACCGTGGGCCAGTCGATCCTGCAGCTGGGAGAGATGGCGGCCGAGCTTTTACTGCGACGAATTGCGACACCCCAATTGCCGATCGATCAACGCATCGTGACGCCGAGTATTGTTCTGCGCGAGTCGACGGCGCCGTTGGCCGGTGTGTTTGCCCAATACCGCTGAACCGAATTGATGAGTACTGATGTATGCCAGCAAAAGTAGTGGTAATAGGCAGCCTGAACATGGACCTGGTCACCCGGGCCAGTCGGCTGCCCCGCGCCGGTGAAACCCTGATCGGCCAATCGTTTTCCACCGTTCCCGGCGGCAAGGGCGCGAACCAGGCGGTCGCTTCGGCGCGCCTCGGGGCTGAGGTCGCCATGGTCGGCTGCGTGGGCACCGATGCCTATGGCGCGCAATTGCGCGACGCGTTGCTGGTGGAGGGCATTGATTGCCAGGCCGTCAGCACCGTCGACGGTTCCAGCGGGGTGGCGCTGATCGTGGTGGATGACAGCAGCCAGAATGCGATCGTTATTGTCGCCGGTAGCAATGGCGAGCTGACCCCAGCCAAATTACAGGCATTTGACAGTGTGCTGCAGGCTGCCGACGTGATTGTCTGCCAGCTGGAAACGCCGATGGAGACTGTCGGCCATGCCCTCAAGCGCGGTCGCGAGCTGGGCAAGACGGTGATCCTGAACCCGGCGCCGGCCAGTGGTCCGCTGCCCGAGGATTGGTACGCCGCCATCGACTACCTGATTCCCAATGAAAGCGAAGCCTCGGCCTTGAGCGGCGTGGTGGTCGACTCGCTGGACAGCGCCAAGGCCGCCGCCACACGCCTGATCAAGGCCGGTGCTGGCAAAGTGATCATTACCCTCGGCTCCGAAGGCGCGTTGTTTGCCGATGGCCAAGGCTTCGAGCACCTGGTCGCGCCCAAGGTCAAGGCGGTCGATACCACGGCTGCCGGTGACACCTTCGTCGGCGGTTTCGCAGCCGCGCTGGCCAACGGCAGGAGCGAGGCCGAGGCCATTCGTTTCGGCCAGGTAGCCGCCGCGCTGTCCGTGACCCGCGCGGGTGCGCAACCTTCTATTCCCACATTGCATGACGTCCAAGGTTTTGTGCCCTCATGAAAAAGACTCCCTTGCTCAATATCGCGCTGTCGCGGGTGATCGCATCCCTTGGCCATGGCGACATTCTGGTGATCGGTGATGCCGGCTTGCCGGTGCCGCCGGGTGTCGAGCTGATCGACCTGGCGCTGACCAAAGGCATTCCGGATTTCGTCAGTACCTTGCGCATCGTCCTCAGCGAGATGCAGGTGGAAAGCCACGTGCTCGCGGAAGAAATCCTGCTCAAGCAACCGCCGGCCCTGGCGGATCTCAATACCCTGACCGAACAGGCCGCCCTCGGCGAGCGCCGCCTGGTCAGCCATGAAGAGTTCAAGCAGCTCAGCCGCAAGGCGAGGGCGGTGGTGCGCACCGGCGAGTGCCAGCCCTACTGCAATATCGCGCTGGTTTCCGGCGTAACGTTCTAGAATTCCCCAACGACAAGGAGTGCGTCATGCAACGTGGTACCCAAACCCTGCGACACCTGTTCCGGAGTGTGCTGCTTTTGTCCGTGCTAACTGCTGCAAGCGCCCACGCGGCGGAAAAAATCGACCTGATCATCGACACCGACCCCGGTGCCGACGACGTGGTTGCCTTGCTGTTCGCCATGGCTTCGCCCGATGAACTGCAGATCCGCGCGCTGACCACCGTTGCCGGTAACGTGCGCCTCGACAAGACCTCCCGCAACGCACGCCTGGCCCGCGAATGGGCGGGGCGCGAGGACATCCCGGTATATGCCGGTGCACCGAAACCGATGCTGCGCACGCCGATCTACGCTGAAAACATCCATGGCAAGGAAGGTATCTCCGGCGTCACCGTGCATGAGCCGAAAAAAGGCCTGGCCGAAGGCAATGCCGTTGATTACCTGATCAAGACCCTCAGCACCGCCAAGCCCCACAGCATCACCATCGCCATGCTCGGTCCGCAGACCAACCTGGCGCTGGCATTGACCCAGGCGCCGGAGATCACTCAAGGCATCAAGGAAGTGGTGGTGATGGGCGGCGCGCACTTCAACGGCGGCAATATCACGCCGGTGGCCGAGTTCAACCTGTTCGCCGACCCGATCGCGGCCGAGATCGTGCTCAAGAGCGGCGTCAAGCTGACCTACCTGCCGTTGGACGTGACCCACAAGGTCCTGACCAGCGACGCACGCCTGAAGCAAATCGCTGCGCTGAACAACAACGCGAGCAAGGTGGTGGGCGATATTCTCAATGAATACGTCAAAGGCGACATGGAGCACTACGGCATCCCGGGTGGCCCGGTGCATGACGCTACCGTCATTGCCTACCTGCTCAAGCCTGCGCTGTTCAGCGGCCGTGAAGTCAATGTGGTGGTGGATAGCCGTGAAGGCCCGACCTTCGGCCAGACCATCGTCGACTGGTACGACGGCCTGAAACAACCGAAGAACGCGTTCTGGGTTGAAAACGGCGATGCCCAAGGCTTCTTCGATCTGCTGACCGAACGCCTTGGTCGCCTGAAGTAAACAGCCTGCCGGTCGACGTTCGTCGGCCGGGTCTTATTCGCGCTCGGGGTCTGGCGCTCCCATGTGATCGGCCGGGTATTTCTCGAATACCTGGCCGATGAATGCCTGCGCGGCCTGTGTGCCCAGTTCCTTGACCAGCAGGTCGATACCGATGATTGCCAACTCCTCCGGGCTGCCCGGGCTGTAGGAGCTTTGCCCGTGGGGCCACTTGGCTTTGATGTCGGCGTGGATCGTGACGATGGTCATGGGTGTCTCGCGAGGCTGAAAGGCGGTTAGTGCGTTCTGCGTGTGGAGTTAACCATTTTGCGCCGTGTTTGGCACTGCTACTTAGGCATGAGGGGAGGGCTGTGCGACACTGTCCGCCTGTTTAATTGCCAGGGCAAACCGCGTGCAGATCGACTTGAACAACCCCGAAAACCTGACGCTGGACGCTGTGCGGCAGCTGCTTGCGTCCGCCAGTGACAACGTTCACACCCAGTTGCGCGTTACCAAGGCCGGTATTGCCTACATTTCTTCGGGCGTGGTGGGTGGCGTCGATATCGACGGCCTTCTGTTCCGCCTGGAGACCTGGGCGGCGGGTTCGGGTTATGTCGGCAACGTCGCAGCCAGCGACGAGGTGTGGGTGATGCAGATTTTCAACGCGCTCAAGCAGAACTGGCCAACGCCGCCGTTTGATTACATCGACATCTACTGAGTGCGTTCATATCTGGTGACGATTGATTCGCCAGCGCCCGGTGTCGACTCAGGCAGACTGGCCCACAGCCAATTGTGACAATTCTGAAACCAATCGGCCAAACCACGGTCGCACGATCTCTGTCCATTTTTTCTCAAAGGAGGCTTCATGCCTTGGAAGCTCGCATCATTCGGTACTTTGTTGGCTGCGCTCGCCTTGTCGGGTTGCAGCACCCCGGGTACCTCTGAGCCAGCCAAAGACACTGCCGTGACCGATGCTGGTCATAGCCGCTGTGAGGCGAAGGCTGCCGAGTTCGCAATCGGCCAGAAAGCTTCGCCACAATTGCTGGAACAGGCCCGTAGCCGCGCCGGAGCGCAGAACGCACGCATTCTCAAGCCAGATGACATGGTCACGCTGGAATACCGCTCCGATCGCCTGAACCTCAATACCGATGACAACCTTGTGATCAATCGGGTCAATTGCGGCTGATTGCTCCAACGCTTTTCTCCAGGCCATAAAAAACCCCGTCACATGGACGGGGTTTTTTTAGTTCGGCGCAGAATTACTCTGGGCGAACCTGTGCAGCTTGCATACCCTTTTGGCCTTTCTCAGCCACGAAGGAAACGGTTTGGCCTTCTTTCAGGCTTTTGAAACCGTCGCTTTCGATAGCTTTGAAGTGTACGAACAGGTCGTCACCGCCACCTTGAGGAGTGATGAAGCCGAAGCCTTTTTCATCGTTGAACCATTTAACGGTGCCGGTTTGGCGATTAGACATGGTGTATCTCCAAGAAACATATATTTTCAGTAGTGCTGTGCTGCTCAGGCCAACTGGGCACACCGAGCTATCATAGTCGAAATGTTCGGCTTGGGAGCCCCCCCAAGGCATTGTTTGCTAATCAATCGCGTTGTGTTTCATGCCTTGGTTGGCTGAAAGCCCCGATCTACGGGGCTTTCAGGCGAAATATCAGCTATTAAAAAAAGCCGTAAAAGCTGCGTAATTTGTGAGAAATGGCAGTTTTCATGGCGATTTTTGGTCCTTCAGCCGGTCCGGCAGGGTGTAAAAATTACTTTTTCTTCACGACTTTGCAGGACGAAATAGCCGTCACAGCTTTGGTCTTGAGCGCGGGATCTGCGTTCTGGTTGGTCATGAGTTCCTTGATTTCGGCACTGCTCAATTCGGCATTGATTTTGTCCGCGCCACATTCACAGTGGTCTTTGGCGGTTTTGGCATCAACACTTTGCTGGGCGGCTGCGCTGCAATCCTTGATGAAGCTGTCCCGCGCACCGGCAGGCCAGTTCGACGGGGCTGCGGCGTGCGCACCCAGGGACATGAGGGTCAGGGATGCAGCAAGGGCGAAAGTCGAGGTAAAACGCATAATCAAATGCTCCTGGAGTCGTGGACGAACGGCGATTCTCGGTGTGTTTGAGGGCTGCCGTACAGTTCAAGTTCACTTTTGCCCTTAAAAGCCGGGAATTTTCGTTTCGTGAAGCGGCTTCGGCGCCATGACCGTTCATCTGTGCTAGCATCTTCCGCTTGGCTATTTTCCGGCGCGCCCTATGCCGCCTTGCCAAGGTCTTTTTTGTTTAACTCCAGTCACTCTGGTTCGATTATCGGTTGGCCGAAAGGCTCCTGCCGCTGTAAGGCAGGCGTTCATCACTGAACGGCCTGGTATTGGATCTTGTACTGGCTCATCCCAACCCACGTGACCTTTGGTAGGGGTCACCACTAGGAGAGGAGGCGCCATGCCAACTATTACTCTTCCCGACGGCAGTCAACGTTCATTCGATCATTCGGTTTCCGTAGCCGAGGTCGCCGCATCCATTGGTGCCGGCCTGGCCAAGGCCACCGTGGCCGGCAAGGTCGACGGCAAGCTGGTCGACGCCAGCGACCTGATCACCGGCGATGCCAGCCTGCAAATCATCACGCCCAAGGATCAAGAGGGGCTGGAGATCATTCGCCACTCTTGCGCGCACCTGATTGGCCATGCGGTCAAGCAGCTGTACCCAACCGCGAAGATGGTCATCGGCCCGGTCATCGACGAAGGCTTCTATTACGACATCGCCTACGAGCGTCCTTTCACCCCGGACGACCTGGCGGCTATCGAACAGCGCATGCACGCGCTGATCGAAAAAGATTACGACGTCATCAAGAAAGTCACTCCGCGTGCCGAAGTGATCGACGTGTTCACCGCCCGCGGCGAAGACTACAAGCTGCGCCTGGTGGAAGACATGCCGGACGAGCAGGCCATGGGCCTGTATTACCACGAAGAATATGTCGACATGTGCCGTGGCCCGCACGTGCCGAACACACGCTTCCTCAAGTCGTTCAAGCTGACCAAGCTGTCCGGTGCCTACTGGCGCGGTGACGCGAAGAACGAACAACTGCAGCGGATCTACGGCACTGCCTGGGCTGACAAGAAGCAGCTGGCGGCCTACATCCAGCGCATCGAAGAAGCCGAAAAACGCGACCATCGCAAGATCGGCAAGCGCCTGAACCTGTTCCACCTCCAGGAAGAAGCGCCGGGCATGGTGTTCTGGCACCCGAACGGCTGGACCCTGTACCAGGTGCTCGAGCAGTACATGCGCAAGGTTCAGCGCGACAATGGCTACCTTGAGATCAAGACGCCGCAAGTCGTTGACCGCAGCCTGTGGGAGAAATCCGGGCACTGGGCCAACTACGCCGACAACATGTTTACCACCCAGTCGGAAAACCGCGACTACGCCATCAAGCCGATGAACTGCCCGTGCCACGTACAGGTGTTCAACCAGGGCCTGAAGAGCTACCGCGAGTTGCCGATGCGCCTGGCCGAGTTCGGTGCCTGCCACCGTAACGAGCCATCGGGTGCACTGCACGGCATCATGCGCGTGCGCGGCTTCACTCAGGATGACGCCCACATCTTCTGCACCGAAGAGCAGATGCAGGCCGAATCCGCTGCATTCATCAAGCTGACCATGGACGTGTACCGCGATTTCGGTTTCACCGAAGTCGAGATGAAGCTGTCCACTCGTCCGGAAAAACGCGTCGGTTCCGACGAGCTGTGGGACCGAGCCGAAGCTGCACTGGCCGCAGCGCTGGACAGTGCGGGGCTTGCATACGACTTGCAGCCGGGCGAGGGCGCGTTCTACGGTCCGAAGATCGAGTTCTCGCTGAAAGATTGCCTTGGTCGCGTCTGGCAGTGTGGTACCCTGCAGCTCGATTTTAACCTGCCGATCCGTCTGGGAGCCGAATACGTCTCCGAAGACAACAGCCGTAAACACCCGGTTATGCTGCACCGGGCGATCCTCGGCTCGTTCGAACGGTTCGTCGGGATCCTGATCGAGCACTACGAGGGTGCATTCCCTGCGTGGCTGGCTCCGACCCAGGCAGTGATCATGAATATCACTGATAAACAGGCAGATTTTGCCGCTGAAGTTGAAAAAACTCTCAATGAAAGCGGATTTCGTGCCAAGTCCGACTTGAGAAATGAAAAGATCGGCTTTAAAATCCGCGAGCATACTTTGCTCAAGGTTCCCTATCTTTTGGTTATCGGAGATCGGGAAGTCGAGATGCAGACTGTCGCTGTGCGTACTCGTGAAGGTGCTGACCTGGGCTCGATGCCCGTCGCCCAGTTCGCTGAGTTCCTCGCGCAAGCGGTTTCCCGGCGTGGTCGCCCAGATTCGGAGTAATTATTATTAAGCGTGAAATGAGACAAGATAAACGAGCTGCACCGAAAGCCCCGATCAACGAGAATATCTCGGCACGCGAGGTTCGGTTAATTGGCGCTGACGGCGAGCAGATTGGCATCGTCTCGATTGATGAAGCGCTTCGTATTGCTGAAGAGTCCAAATTGGACCTGGTGGAAATCTCCGCCGACGCAATCCCACCCGTTTGCCGGGTGATGGACTACGGCAAGTCGATCTTCGAGAAGAAGAAGCAGATTGCCGCGGCGAAGAAGAACCAGAAGCAGATTCAAGTAAAAGAAATCAAGTTTCGTCCAGGGACGGAGGAAGGGGATTACCAGGTAAAACTGCGCAACCTGGTACGTTTCCTGAGTGATGGGGACAGGGCCAAGGTATCCTTGCGATTCCGCGGCCGTGAGATGGCCCACCAGGAGCTGGGGATGGAACTCCTCAAGCGGGTTGAAGCTGACCTGCTCGAGTACGGTTCGGTCGAACAGCATCCTAAGATGGAAGGACGCCAGCTTATTATGGTCATCGCCCCGAAAAAGAAGAAGTAATCAATAGGGCACGGCAGGCCTTCTGATTATGTTTATCAACTGAATGCGGAGTACCGAACATGCCAAAGATGAAAACTAAAAGTGGTGCTGCTAAGCGGTTTCTGAAAACTGCTAACGGTATCAAGCACAAGCACGCTTTCAAGAGCCACATCCTGACTAAAATGTCGACCAAGCGTAAGCGTCAACTGCGCGGTAGCAGCTTGCTGCATCCGTCTGACGTGGCAAAAGTCGAGCGCATGCTGCGCCTTCGTTAATTTTAGTCAAGAATAGAGGAAGTAACTCATGGCTCGTGTAAAGCGTGGCGTCATGGCGCGTAAGCGCCACAAGAAAATTCTGAAACTTGCTAAAGGCTACTACGGCGCGCGTTCACGCGTATTCCGTGTTGCCAAGCAAGCGGTTATCAAGGCTGGCCAATACGCCTACCGTGACCGTCGTCAGAAAAAACGTCAGTTCCGCGCTCTGTGGATCGCTCGTATCAACGCTGGTGCACGTGTTAACGGTCTGTCCTACAGCCGTTTCATCGCTGGCCTGAAAAAAGCGTCCATCGAGATCGACCGTAAGGTTCTGGCTGATCTGGCAGTGAACGAAAAAGCGGCGTTTGCTGCGATTGTCGAGAAAGCTAAAGCCACCTTGGCTTAAGTACCCCCGACAGTCACCCTGGGTCGCTTCCGCGGCCCACGGTGTTAAACGTCTTAAATAGGGGAAGAGCCTTCAAGCTCTTCCCCTATTTTGTATCTGGAGTCTGTACATGGAAAACCTGGATGCGCTGGTCTCTCAAGCACTAGAGGCTGTGCAAAGCGCAGAAGATATCAATGCCCTGGAGCAAATCCGGGTTCACTACCTTGGCAAAAAGGGTGAATTGACTCAGGTGATGAAGACCCTGGGGAATTTGCCGGCTGAAGAGCGTCCGCAAGTCGGTGCGCTGATCAACGTGGCCAAGGAGCGTGTTACAGAGGTTCTCAATGCGCGCAAGGCGTCGCTCGAGGAGGCTGATCTTGCGGCCAAGCTCGCCGCCGAATCCATTGACGTGACCCTGCCTGGCCGTGGCCAGACCTCGGGCGGCCTGCATCCGATTACCCGGACTCTGGAACGTATCGAGCAGTTCTTCACCCACATCGGCTACGGCATTGCCGAAGGCCCTGAGGTCGAAGACGACTATCACAACTTCGAGGCGCTCAACATCCCAGGCCACCACCCGGCCCGGTCGATGCATGACACCTTCTATTTCAACGCGAACATGCTGCTGCGCACCCATACCTCGCCGGTACAGGTCCGCACCATGGAATCGCAGAAGCCGCCGATCCGCATCGTCTGCCCAGGCCGTGTGTATCGCAGCGACTCCGATATCACCCACTCGCCGATGTTCCACCAGGTCGAAGGCCTGCTGGTTGATCGCGACATCAACTTCGCCGACCTCAAAGGCACCATCGAAGAATTCCTGCGGGTGTTCTTCGAGAAGGAGCTGGCGGTACGTTTCCGTCCTTCATTCTTCCCGTTCACCGAGCCATCCGCTGAAGTCGATATGGAATGCGTGATGTGCAGCGGTAAAGGCTGCCGCGTCTGCAAACAGACCGGCTGGCTGGAAGTGATGGGTTGCGGCATGGTTCACCCCAACGTACTGCGCATGTCCGGGATCGACCCGGAAGAATTCTCGGGATTTGCCTTCGGCATGGGCGTTGAGCGTCTGGCCATGCTGCGTTACGGCGTGAACGACTTGCGTCTGTTCTTCGACAACGACTTGCGGTTCCTCGCGCAATTTCGCTAGTCGTAACGGATCTTTAGGAGAGCAGGATGAAATTCAGTGAACAATGGCTGCGTGGCTGGGTAAGCCCGCAGGTAAGTCGCGACGAGCTGGTTGCTCGTCTGTCGATGGCCGGCCTTGAGGTCGATAGCGTTACGCCGGCCGCCGGTGTTTTCAGTGGTGTGGTTGTGGGTGAGGTGCTGAGCACCGAGCAACACCCGGACGCTGACAAGTTGCGTGTGTGCCAGGTCAGCAACGGCGCGGAAACCTTCCAGGTCGTGTGCGGAGCGCCAAACGTGCGCCCGGGCCTGAAAATCCCGTTCGCCATGATCGGTGCCGAGCTGCCAGGCGACTTCAAGATCAAGAAGGCCAAGCTGCGTGGCGTTGAGTCCAACGGCATGCTGTGCTCCCAGGCGGAACTGCAGGTCGGTGAAGGCAACGATGGCCTGATGGAACTGCCGGCCGATGCGCCAGTGGGCCAGGACATCCGTGTCTACCTGGAACTGGAAGACGCCAGCATCGAGGTCGACCTGACCCCGAACCGTGGCGACTGCCTGTCGCTGGCGGGCCTGGCGCGTGAAGTCGGCGCACTGTACGCCGCGAACGTGACCCGCCCGGTGGTTGCAGCGGTACCTGCCGTGCACGACGAAGTGCGTTCGATCGAAGTGCTCGCCCCCAATGCCTGCCCACGTTACCTGGGTCGCGTGATCCGTAACGTCGACCTGTCCAAGCCAACCCCGCTGTGGATGGTTGAGCGCCTGCGCCGTTCCGAAGTGCGCAGCATCGACGCTGCCGTCGACATCACCAACTACGTGATGCTGGAACTGGGCCAACCGCTGCACGCCTTCGATCTCGCCGAAATCAACGGCGGCATCCGCGTGCGCATGGCCGAGGAAGGCGAGAAGCTGGTACTGCTCGACGGCCAGGAAGTCAGCCTGCGTGCCGATACCCTGGTGATCGCTGACCATTCCCGCGCCCTGGCGATTGCCGGCGTGATGGGGGGTGAGCACAGCGGCGTGTCCGCAACCACTCGCGACATCTTTCTCGAAAGCGCTTTCTTCGATCAGATCGCCATCGCTGGCAAGGCCCGTTCCTACGGCCTGCACACCGACGCCTCGCACCGCTACGAGCGTGGCGTGGACTGGCAGCTGGCCCGTGAAGCCATGGAGCGCGCCACTGGCCTGCTGCTGGAAATCACTGGCGGCGAAGCCGGCCCGATCATCGAAACCGTCAGCGAACAGCACCTGCCGTCGGTTGCACCGATCATCCTGCGCGCCAAGGCCGTTGAGCAAATGCTCGGCCTGGTGATCGAGCCGGTTGAAATCGAGCGCCTGCTGTCGGCACTCGGCCTCGGCATCTCGGCCGGTGAAGCAGGGCAGTGGCACGTAGAAGTGCCAAGCCATCGCTTCGATATCAGCCTGGAAGTCGACCTGATCGAAGAACTGGCCCGCCTGTACGGCTACAACCGCCTGCCGGTTCGTTACCCGCAAGCGCGCCTGGCGCCGCAGCCGAAAGCCGAAGCCCGTGCACACCTGCCGGAACTGCGTCGCCTGCTGGTTGCCCGTGGTTATCAGGAAGCAGTGACCTACAGCTTCATCGATCCAAAGCAATTCGAACTGTTCAACCCGGGTGTCGAGCCGCTGTTGCTGGCTAACCCGATCTCCAACGACATGGCCGCCATGCGCTCGTCGCTGTGGCCGGGTCTGGTTAAGGCGCTGTCCCACAACCTGAACCGTCAGCAAGACCGCGTGCGCATGTTCGAAAGCGGCCTGCGTTTTGTCGGTCAGCTGGATGGCCTGAAGCAAGAGCCGATGCTGGCTGGCGTGGTTTGCGGCAGCCGTCTGCCGGAAGGCTGGGCACAAGGTCGCGACACCGTCGACTTCTTCGACGTCAAGGCCGATGTGGAAGCGGTGCTGGGCTTCGCCGGCGCGCTGGATGCCTTTACTTTTACCCCTGGCAAACACCCGGCGTTGCACCCGGGCCAGACCGCCCGTATCGAACGTGAAGGTCGCCTGGTGGGCTTCGTTGGCGCGATTCACCCGGAACTGTCGAAAACCTTGGGGCTGGACCGTCCAGTCTTCGTTTTTGAGCTAGTCTTGGCTGAAGTGGCCTCGGGCAAAATGCCTAAATTCAGCGAGTTGTCGCGTTTCCCTGAAGTACGACGTGATCTGGCGCTGATTGCCGATCAAGGTGTTGCGGCCAGTGCTGTTCTGGACGTAATCCGTGAAAATGCAGGGGAATGGCTGACAGACCTCAGGCTATTTGACGTCTATCAGGGTAAAGGCATTGATCCGCATAGAAAAAGCCTTGCAGTTGGCTTGACCTGGCAGCATCCATCGCGCACTCTTAATGACGATGAGGTGAATACGACGACGCAAAATATCCTCACCTCGCTCGAACAAAGGTTAAACGCCACGTTAAGGAAGTGACGTATGGGGGCTTTGACGAAAGCTGAGATGGCGGAACGTCTGTATGAAGAGCTGGGCCTGAACAAGCGCGAGGCCAAGGAATTGGTCGAGCTGTTCTTTGAAGAAATCAGGCACGCACTTGAAGACAACGAACAGGTCAAATTGTCCGGTTTCGGCAATTTTGACCTGCGGGACAAACGCCAGCGGCCTGGCCGCAATCCAAAAACGGGAGAAGAAATCCCGATCACGGCTCGCCGTGTGGTCACCTTTCGTCCAGGGCAGAAGTTGAAGGCCCGAGTTGAGGCTTATGCTGGAACCAAGTCATAACGACGAACTGCCCGTCATCCCAGGCAAACGCTACTTCACCATCGGTGAAGTCAGCGAGCTCTGTGCGGTAAAACCGCACGTGCTGCGCTATTGGGAGCAGGAGTTTCCTCAACTCAACCCCGTCAAACGCACCGGGAACCGTCGGTATTATCAGCGCCAGGATGTGCTGATGATCCGACAGATCCGCGCGTTGCTGTACGACCAGGGGTTCACCATCAGCGGCGCGCGCCAGCGTATGTCCGGTGATGAAGCCAAAGACGACACCACCCAATACAAGCAAATGATCCGCCAGATGATCTCCGAACTCGAAGATGTGCTGGTGGTTTTGAAGAAGTAATTCCGGCTTTTAAAATACTTCCACATTTCAAAAGCTTGCGGTATATTCCTGATCGCTTCGTTGCGAAGCGAACCCAGTAACACGCCTAGTCGGGGCGTAGCGCAGTCCGGTAGCGCACTAGCATGGGGTGCTAGGGGTCGAGTGTTCGAATCACTCCGTCCCGACCATATTTTTCAATGAGTTAGCCCAATCTGAAAAGGTTGGGCTTTTTCATGTCTATAAAATTACCCCCACATTTACCCCCAC
>NZ_CP080030.1:2535633-2535917 GCF_019382755.1 Pseudomonas sp. Colony2
CTTTATGCATGGAGCAACCCACGGCCAGGGAAATGGCCGTGGCGAAACTGATACGATTGCTGGGCTACTTGCGAATTTGAAGCACTGTCTGGTATTTACTGGGCAGGCTCCAGTACCTTATAGACGCCGGGCGATACCCGCAGGTATTGGGCCTTGGCGCCATTGCTGATACTGTTTCCACCTGCACCGGTCTTTCCGTCACTGGCTTTGTTGGCGATGGTCGTACCAATCGCCGACTTCATGAAGAAATCGAAACCTATCCGGTACTTTTCAACAAGCTCCTT
>NZ_CP080030.1:2536116-2538637 GCF_019382755.1 Pseudomonas sp. Colony2
AGAAAACCCGAACGGAGCCGGCCGCCGTAGGCAGGAAGATCCACGCTTCATTTACCGGCCGACCAGATGCCGCCTCAATCGCTTGGGCATACGCGTCAAGTTGGCCAGCATGTTCTTGAGCCAGCCGCTCCCACTGCGCCTCGGGAGATGGATTGGATTTGTGGTCAATCAGTACCCAGCCATCTTGCGTATCCAACAACAGGTCAATCCGCCCATTCAGTACCTGCCCCGAGGTGAGCAGCTGTTGCACCGGGTACTCGGCCATGGCTTTAGCTTGCGGCCACCGGGACTCGATCCAGGAATGCAACGCAAACAGCTGGCTCATAACTTGGCCGGCGCTTACATGCTCGTGCACTCCATGCCCGAGCAACAAACTCTGCACTTCGTCCAGGACGACGGGACGGTTTGGATCTGTAAACGAAAGGCACAAGCTGGCGTGAATCGCGGTCCCCAATGCACTCATTTCCGGGTTGCCCTGCAAGGCAATACGGGTGCCGATTTGGCATTTTTCTCCGGCGCCTGTCACCGATCGGATGACGTTACTGGACGGCTGAAAGCTCAGTTGTATAAGGGGCTCGGCAAATACCAGTGGGGCAAACCAATGCAGGTTTTGCACGGCAACTGCGATAGGTTCTGGCGCATTGCCGGCGGTCAGTGTTCGACAGTCGGCCGGCAGCGTTTTTCCGTTAGGTAAACGTAGAACCTGCTCGCCTGGGGTTGTCATCAGCCACGGAGCCTGGACGCAGTCGAGCCACTGCCCAGTTGTTTTTCTGCTGGAACGTGCAATCACCAGCAGATCGCGGGCTCGGGTCATGCTCACGTAGAGCAGGCGTTTTGCTTCTTCAACAGCTTCCTCTCGGCACGTTTGGGCCAGGCTGGTCTGCTCGAACTTCTCGGCCAGCGGGACCTTCTGCTGTTTGCCTAGAGGCCAAGGCCAGTAGCGGATGAAGCGGTCGTGCAATGGTTTGTGCGGATCGAACGCGCTATTGGAGCGCGAAGAAACGGACCATAGACGGTCGCCAATATCGCGCGCCAAATCCATCAGGATTACCACTGGCCATTCTAGGCCTTTGCTGGCGTGGTGGGTCATCGCCTGAACGGCGTTCAACGCCGGTGTGGCCAATGCATCGTTGTTGGCGTTGGCCGTTTCGCCCAACCAGAGCACCAGCCCGGAGAGAGATGCAGCCCCTAGGCCATTTCGGCAGAGGTCCTCATACTGCTGCGCCAAGTCGATTAATGCGTCGAGGTTGGCCATGCGCTTTTGAGTCTGTGCTGGGGAGGTCGACCAACTTGTGACGCGCGAGGGCAAGTCACACTCGGCGATCAAGCGCTGCAACGCTTCCACAGGCGTCAGCAATGGAAGGTCAGCGCGCAGCCGCGCCACTGCCGCAACCAAGGGGTGCGCCCGATATTCGTCGACGTCTTGCTCGCGCCACAGCGCTTTTGGATGACCCGCATTTAAATAACGCAGGCGCTCCGCAACCCAACTCTCTGGCTCTTCGGCCTCAGCCAGCGAGACAATCTGCGCAGTAGCCAGTGTATCGGAGGGATCATTCAAGCGACGCAAGCACGCTAGCGCCAGGGTTGCTTCTGCAGTAGCCAGCAATCCCGGCTGCGCGGTGGAGCAGGGCATGCCTGCCGCGGCAAGGGCGGCAGCCACTTTGGCGACGTTGCTGTGGGAGTAGCAAAGTACAGTGATATCGCCCAGTCGGACGTCACGGATTTCTTTGGTGGCTTTATCGAATATCTGATGCCGACTGTTCACCAGTTGGCCAATCCCTTCAGCCAACGCACTCACCTGCTGCTCGGCGTTGCTACCATCGAGTAGCCAGTTGGCGAATGCGGGCCCGGGCAATTGATCCTCGCGGGTGGGTAACAGCCGGACTTCATCGGGCGGCAAGCTGTTGGCGAACGCCTGACTGAATACTTCGTTGGCCAGTTCGACCAACTCCGGTCGTGAGCGCCACGAGTTGGGCAACACCTGTTTCTCACCACCCAGTTCGGGCAAGGCGTTCAGGATGGCCTGCATCAATGCACAGTCGCTGCCACGGAAGCCATAGATGGCTTGCTTGATATCGCCTACCCAGTAAACCCGTTTGGCAAAGCGAGAAAGCTTCAGGAAGACCGCCAACTGCATCGGGCTGGTGTCCTGGAACTCGTCAACCATGACCAGATCAAGTTCTTGCTCCAGCACCTGAATCACGGCGGGGTTGTCTAGCAGTTTCAGCAATGCATGTTCCTGGTCGGCAAAGTCCAGCACGCCGAGCTCAAGTTTGCTCTGGCCGTACACGTGCAATGCGTCGATGGCCAAGGTGAACATTTGTTCCAGATACACCGTGATATCGCGATGCAAGTCCGTGTGTTCGGCGTAGCGCTCGACCGTTTCGGTCAGGCTTGCAACCAAAGGCTTGAGCTTGGCTTCCGGGGCCGATTTGGCCAACTTTGCCCAGGCACTCCAGCGCGCGTTGCCTTGCAGCAACTCACGGTGAAAATCCATGAGCAGGGATACATAGTCAGCCGT
>NZ_CP080030.1:2538674-2559264 GCF_019382755.1 Pseudomonas sp. Colony2
AGCACATCGGGAATAATGCCTAGGAGCTCACCACTCAAGTCGGTTTTGGTCGCAGTGGGGAAATGCTCAAGCATGTCCTCGGCATTGCGGACAGCAAAGCCATGAGCCAGATCGAGGTCGATGTCGTTGGTGCGTAATTGATCCAACAGTCTGCGCAGTTCATCGAGCCAGTTGTTGCTCGCATAGTCGCCCTGTTGATGGGTGACCTCCAGGCCAAGACGGCGTGCGATGGCAAGGAAGGTGTCCATGCTTTCACCATGCAGGACCCGATCGACTGCCTGATTGAGCAGCACTTTCGCCTGACTCTCTTCCAGGACTCGCTGTTGTGGTGGCATGCCTGCTTCAAATGCGAAGCGCTCAAGCAATTGGCCGCAAACGCTGTTGACGGTGCCTATTCGGGCCTGCCCCATAGAGGTCGCCAAGCCAATCTCACCTTTTTTGAGCAGATGGCTGCGTACTCGCTCACGAAGTTCGGCCGCCGCTTTTCGTGTGAAGGTGGTGGCAATAACGCCTGCAGGTTGGACCTGCTGACTGAGCAATTCCTGGTGCAGAATCTCTGTGAGCCGGTGAGTTTTTCCGCTGCCGGCGCCTGCGCTGATAAAAGTGATGTGCGCGTTCTTAGGCATTGTCATTGCTCCCATCCGGCCAGGGCCAGGTAGTCGTTGTAGGCTTCCTTGAGGTATTCCATTGGCATCGCTTTCTCGGGCGGTGTTGAAGCCTCGTCCTCTTCAATGCTTTCCAGTGCCACTTCAAAGACGCCCGCAGTGATTTGCGCCTGACGCCATTTCCAGGCCTCGGTAAAGCTCTGCCAGAGTTCGGGCGTGGTGCTTGGCGGATTGGCGGGCACCCGTTCCGAATCGGCAAATACGCGGTCATCCGGTGTCAGCAGGCGGGCGGACTCCAGAATGAAATACGCCACGGACGGCAACGAATTGGTCTCCTGACGCAGCAACTCGGCATAAATCGCCAGTTGCAAATGGCGGTTCGCCTTGAGTTGTTCGGGATATTTTTTGCCGCCGGCCCACTTCATATCGACGATGGCTCGATGCCCGTCTTCTGTAGTCAGTACCAGGTCGGCAGAACCCGCCAGAGCGCCTCCAGCGAATTGTCCGTCCAACGCCTGCTCTGCGGTTACAACGCGGACATTGGCATTGGCCAAGTGCGCTCGCAACTGGGTCATTGCACGCAACACTCGTTGGCGCAGGGTTGACAGATCGGCACCGCGCCCCTCCATCAACAACACTGCCCCTTCTTCAAGCACCACGCGCGGGAAATGAGTCGAGAACCACGCGGCGAAGGCTGCCGCGTCCATGGTCAACGCGTCGGCTCGGCTGAAAAAGTGTTCAGCTAAACGGTGAGCAAGCGAACCGTTCAGAAGAAAACTGTCGCTCAGACTGAGACTCTTGGATGCCTGAATCTTGGCTCCGTATTGCAGCAGCCATTGGTAAGGGTTGAACAGCAGCAGGTTGAGGCTCGAGAAAGAGGCTTTTTCTGGCAGAGCCAGCGGCATGTCTGCCGGCAGCTTCCACCAGCGTTTGCGCACTGGTAGGGGGGTCGACGGTTGTGGCTGAAATAGGAGGCCGGGCGCAAGCAAAAGGTCCTCCAGCGCATGTACTTTTGGGTGCTGAGCAACCGCTTCGATCATCTGCCAAAGTGGGTGACTTTCCTCGTGTGGCGGCGCCAGCACCAGCGTTAGATTGCGGTTCGCGGCCAGCAAAGGCCGTAGCCAGTCTTGGGCCGCTTGAGCCAGCAGCGTTCCACCGTCGGGCAGCGTCACTCCTGCATTTGCGAGTTGCAGCAGTTCCGCCTTGGACCACGGCGAAATGGCAGGCAGTGCCGGCATGGCCAGATTCCACCACACCACCGTGTCCGAGCTCTCAATGGCGGCCCCCGGGCGGGAAACGGTCGAATGAGCGCCGACCTGGGCGGCCAGTAACGGATTATCCGTGCCACTCGCAGTGGCCTGTTCGATCACCTGCTGCAACTGCCGCGGACGCAACCGCTCGACGCCTTGAAGTTGAAGCGTCTCTAGTGTTTCCAAAGCAGCTTCGCACTGCGCATAACCCGCCCGAGCAGCTAGGCTGTGTGCGGGTTCTTCGTGGCCCAGGCGCGGTTGAAAGAACGCCAGCAAGCGCTGGACACGCACCAGCACTTCGCTCAGCGGCGCGCCTTCATCAACACTGAACGTGGGAGCTTCGAGCCAGTCGCCAATGGATGTCCGAACACGAGGCGCTTCGGCACCGTAGTGTTCTGCGATCCGCTCCAGGACTGCTTCCCATTCGGCTCCGACAATACCCGGCATACTCGATACCTTGGTCGCCAACTGTCGACGGGCAAACAGCCGAATCGGGCATATCGGATGGGTCAGAAACTGTAATAGCGCCGGGTAATTCAGTGGCGCCCAAAGCAACGCCATTGCCAAAGGCAATACCTGCAGGGCCGGCCGCAAATCGCTGCTGCCATTCAGGCCATGGCGAGCTTGGTTTGCACCGACTAAATGACCATCAAGGCAGCCGCCTTCGGCAGCGGCCACCAGCAAGGTCTGCACGCTTTCATCCAGCGAGCGGCTCAACCAGCTCGCCGCCAACACTCGAGTCTGTGCCTGAACTACCTTTACCGTGCCGTCCTCTTGCCACGGCATCGGTGTCACGCGCTCACCGGCAATGCTCTTGCGCAGTTGCGTCTGCAACTGGCCTAAGAAGCCTTGCGCCGTGCCCACGGGCACCTCAAGGCGCTCGTGCGGGAGTTGATGCAGTACCGCTTGCCAACCAAGTGGGTACACCTCCCAATCGTCAGCCAGCAGCACATTCTTGATCGGTGGTTGCCGTACAGCCAGAGCCGCGGCAACATTGTGCAGGCGTTGCCCAATCGAGGGCGCGACTACCTCGCGGGCTTTCATCTCTACCTCGGTAAGGTCCTTCAGGCGTTGGCTGGCATCTGCCTCCACGCGCCCATCCCAACCGTACAGATACAAGTCATCTCGCCAAGCCAGCAATGCAGCGGACACACCCAGTTCATCAGCGGAAAAACTGGCGTTGTAGAAACGCTGTGCGTTGTTGCAGTGTGCCAGGCAATCCCGATACGCCGCTGTACGCTGCGCCGCGCAAGGCTGGCGTGCTGTCAGGCCCAGTTGGGTTTCCAGAATATCCAGAAATCCCTGTGGCCCGACCGTCAAAGCGCCCAGCTGATTGCTCGCCCGGGTTGCCCGTTGACCATCGAGTTGCATACCGAACGTGATGAGCATTTCAGACACGTTGACGCTCCTTGTGAACGTTGAGGGTTCAACACACCGCTATCGGTGAGTTGTTGTAACGACCTAAAGACGAAACACATTTAGCGGCTGGCGGCTACCGTACGAACGAGGTGCGACGGATTGCGTCGTGGTCGACACGTTTGTCAGCGAAGGCGCTGTTCTCGCCATATTTGCGACTTATCCAGGATTGAGCCAACTCAGGGCTCGATGAACACGTAAGGCGAGGTTGGGGTGGTGGGCGGTTGCGTTCGTTGTGGTGGCGAGTCTTGAGCGACTGGTAATCCATTCCAGGAGTTTCCTTGGGGCAGAGGATGTCCGCTTGGCCTTGGTTATCGAGGCTGTATCGGCGGATTAGGCTCAGGCTTGAGCATTCGGGGATACTCAGTCCAGTGCATTCTCGCGCAGTGTGGCGATAAGCTATCACTTGTTGAGGGGAGGGATCCACAGGTGGGGAAACGTCAGCGAACCTGAGTGGGAGCGTTGAAACACTTGTAACCGGGATACTGGGCTTCGGCAGTGACCTTGGCCATGGCCGAGCTCACTGCTTGTACGGTGATGGTGAAATTGGCTTGCGGACCGGCAGTGGCGATGGAGCGTTGCATGAAGGCACTGTAGGTTTTCATGAGTGCTGGCTCTGGGTTGTATTGATGAGCCTTCATTGTTGTGATCAGCCGCGACAGGATGTGTCGAGATGCGTGTACGACACAAAATGTCGTTGTCATTTCGATAATGAGCCCTATCGAATGATCAACCGGAAGGCTGTCCGAATGAGCCCTGATGAAAAAGTATTCCAGTTTCTGGATGCTCTGTTGCCCGATGCCGAGAGCATGCGGTTTGTCGAGTCGCGGTCGCCATGCGTTGCGGATGCAGACATTGGCATGCCGTCCTTGAGAGTGTTGAAAGCGCCTGTCGACGGCAATCTTGCCTACCTCACGATCAAGGCAGCGAGCCCCATGGTCACCATGGTCGATCCCGCGTTGCTGCGCATTCTGTATCGTTCGCTACGCGATGACTCGCTCGCCTCAGACCCGGATGCGCTCAATGATCTTGGCTGGCTATGGATCAACGGTCGTCGCGTACCTTTCGATAGCGTCCTCGCTCGGCGGTTGTTCAAACTCGCGTATGTGTTGGGATCGGGTGAGGCGGCATTCAATCTTGGCGAGCAAGCTTGGTACGGCCGGGGCATGTGCGTTAACCAGGACCTGGCGGCCAGTTACTACGAACAGGCCTATGGACGAGGCGTCACGCATGCGGCGCAGGCGTTGGGGCGTTTGCATGAAAAAGGAATGGATGGCCAGGCGCCAGACTTTGCCAAGGCTACGCACTGGTACCGGCTGGCTGCCGGCGCTGCGTTTGCGTCAGGAGAAAAATGCTATGGGTTTTGAGAGTTGGGCATCAATCGCGATGCTGGGGCTGATCCTTTCAGTACTGGTTGCGCTGTACACGCGATGCGGCAAAACCTGGCGTTTACTCAGCGATTGGCATGTCACTACGCAGGAGCGTCGAACTCGCGCGAATTGGCATGCCGAGGAAAATCGCGAGCTCAGATCGGCGCTACGAGCGGAAAAGGCTCATGTGGAACAGCTACAGCGCAAGGTGGAAATTCTGCAGGCCTTGCTGCCTGTGGCGTAAAGCGAGCGTAATAGAGGAGTAATGACATGCCCATAAGACCAAGACCCTTCACATTTGTCTGTGGCAAATGTGGCTGGAAGAAAACGGTCGTGCCACTTAGCGATGCCCTTGGACCGAGGGATTGGTGCGATCGATGTGAGAAATGTGGAAACGAAGCGTTGACCCGACAACCGGCCAATATGATTGATCGTACGTTGGCTGAATGGTTTGCCCGGTTACGTAGATAGGACAAACTCATGATCGAATTCCAGGGGCAGCGTTTGCGTGATGCTTCCCATGTGGTCGTGTTTACTGGCGCGGGAGTTTCTGCCGAGAGTGGCATCCCGACGTTTCGCGACGCCATGACTGGCTTGTGGGAACGTTTCGATCCAGCTGTATTGGCCACCGCCGACGCATTTCGCAACGACCCGGCATTGGTGTGGGGATGGTATGAATGGCGACGCTCAAAGGTACTTGCCGCCAAACCAAACTCCGCCCATTTGGCTATTTCCGAACTCGCTCGGTTAGTCACCAGGCTGACGGTCATTACTCAGAATGTCGATGATCTGCACGAGCGTGCGGGTTGTTATGGAGTGATTCATTTGCACGGCAGCCTCCACTCGCCGCGCTGTTTTGCGTGTGCCCGGCCTTTTGAGGGGATCACTGATCAGTTGAATGATCATGAAGACGGACGCAGGATCGAACCGCCACGCTGTCGACATTGTAACGGCAAGGTCCGGCCGGGCGTGGTCTGGTTCGGTGAGTCGCTACCGGAGCAGGCATGGCGTGAAGCGTTGGCGGCTGTCAGAGATTGCGATCTGCTGCTTTCGGTGGGGACTTCGGGGTTGGTACAACCAGCGGCGGAAATTCCTCGGATCGCCAGGGAACATGGCGCTGTAGTTGTGCATGTCAACCTGCAGCGAGAATCGGTCCAGGGAGAAAGGGAGTTCAGTCTCGTCGGCAAAGCGGCAGAAATACTGCCGCGGATGCTTGCTCAGGCAAACGAATAGCGGACGCCTTCAACGGTCAGCGAATTGCTTAACGAGCGCCCTGTCTGCCGAACATGGGTCTGTTCGAGGCCCACAAGCCATCTTCTATCGCCTGGACGACGGCACCGTCGATCTCTTTGCTGAATCGCCAGGCTTGAATGCGCAACATTCCCTCGTGTTCTGGCAGCCAGTGGCAGAGCTGCATGGCGTAGGTACCTTTATTGCCGAAGCCCAGGTGTTGTTTGATCCGAGAATCCAGGTCGGAGGAGCTCCCAACATACAACAGTGCTGACGCGGGATTGAGACGGCAATACGCCCGATCGTTTTTCCGAGTCTCCTTGGCTTCCTTAAATGCGACGTGGAGCTCTTTGTATGCATCGTCTTCAACTGAAAACTGATAGATGTAGCGCGCTTTGGAAGAGGACCAGGTCTTCAGAGCTCCCAGCGTTTGAGCGGGATAGCCGCTGCGGATCTCACTGAAAGGAATGCATACGTCATGGAGGCTATCGATAGTTGTGCGTTCGACGTAGCAGGCCAGATCACGCAGATTGCTGGCGATGTCGGTCAGGATGGAAGGTGTAAGCATGTGTTTCTACCTTGTTGAGCATTCGACCAAAAAATAGGCCGGTCGCGTCGGTTGCTTAAAACAAGCTAAATTTCTGGCTCATACGCCGCAGCGGCGCGGCGCAATGTATCGCCTACCTGTTGGCGCAGTGCTGCCGGTTCCTGCACGACCAAAGAATCGCCCAACGACAAAATCCACCAGTGCAATTGCCACGTATTGTTGACGGTGGCCTGCACCTGATAACCGTCCGACAATGCTTCGAGCGCCATGTCTTTACTCAGTGGCGTCTCTCGAATCAACCGCGCCTGGTGTTCACTCACCCAAGCCTTGAAGCGGATTTTCTCGGGTTTGCCGAACTGCAGGGCGTCGGTGGCAAGGTAGGTTTGCAGCTCGAATGACTCCAGCCCCTGGCATGGCGTGTCGAGCACCGTTACCGCACGAAAGCGATGTACCGCGAACTGACGGACATCGGTATACGGCGCGGCAGTGGCGATCAGATAGGTGATCAGTCCCCGCTGGACAATCGCCAGGGGGTTGAGAGTCATTACACTGAGTTTGTCGGTGTGTGCCGAGTAGTACTGACAATGAACTTGCTGTTCGCTAATCAGGGCATGCTGCAGTGCCTCCAACGTTTCTGCCTGGATTTCCGGAGCTCGAAGATTGAAATCCGGCCGAACGCTCGCAACTTTGTCGGGCCAGCGCGCGGCGGGGTTGCCGTCTTCGAGGCCTTTGAGTTTTTGTCGGGCATGCTCGAAGCGCGGTTCCAGCACGCTTAACATGCTGCCCGGGAGCAGTGGACGGATTGCATCTTCGACCAACGCAAGACTTACGGCTTCAGTCAGAGTAATGCCCTGCAACTCGACGCTCACGCCCGGTTTCCAGTACCAACCGAAGGGCGTACCGCCATCGTTGCACTGCAATGGAAACACCAGGGACAGGTCACGCAGGTCGCGTTCGATGCTGCGGCGGCTGATGGAGTAGCCAGTGGCCGTCAGGCGAGTCAGCAATTCACTCACTGTGATACCGGGTGAGCGTTTGGGCAGCTGTTGCAACAGCTCCCATTGACGACTCAAAGCGCTATGGGTCTTGGCTGAAGGCAAGAGAATCATCCTTGTAGTGTTGAAGCTGGCCTTTGGCTGGCGAATAAGCCGGTTGTCTGCCTATCGGCGACAATCCGGCAACCTTTAGTCCGTTTAATGTATGAAACCGATAGGGCGCTGCTGCCCAGTGGACTTCAATTGACACTCGGCAAGCAGTGCTCCTGCCAATTCATCCGCGCTGGCGAATGGCTTGAAGCGCCCCCGGCGCGCGACCGCCGCGAAGTCACCGGGAGTCAGGTATGCCTCGCCGCGCAAGCGAGTCGCAGCACTGTTTTGTGGGTCCTTGAGCGCCAGAGCCTTCAGATGTGCGGCAAACAATGCCTGAGCCTGAGCGGTTGCCAGGTAGCCGAAATGCACCTTAAGGTCGAAGCGCCGCAGAGAGGCTTGATCCAGATCGAGGATCAGGTTTGTGGAGGCAATGAACAGCCCTCGGTAGCTCTCCATTTGCGTGAGCATTTCATTGACCGCAGTGACCTCCCAGCTTTGCCGCGCCTTGCGCCGGTCCTGCAAAAAACTGTCGACCTCATCTAGCAGGAGTACGGCGTCTTCTCGTTGCGCGAGCTCGAAAGCGCCCGCCAGGTTCTGCTCAGTCATTCCCACGTAAGGGGATACGAGGTCGGAGACTCGCTTGACCATCAGCGGCTTGCCCAACTCCTGCGCCAGCCAGTGGCCAAATGCGGTTTTGCCAGTGCCGGGTGGCCCGTAGAAACACAACCGTGCCTGTGGATGAGAGCGCAAACCGTCAACCAGTCCGTCCAGGGGGAGGTCGGCGTTGATCCACTCCGGAGAATAGAGCGCTGGCAAAGCGCCGTCTGTGTGCTGAAGTTTTTCGAAGCCTTGAGCTTTCAGCGTTCCGTCGACAATGCAGCGAATAGTGTTATCCAGCGCCTTGCTGGCGCGCTGCGACACGCTGCGTCCTACGCGCACTGCCCGCTCCAGCACGGCAGGCGTCATTCGCTCGTGTGCACTGAGGTGTTCGATCAACTGATCGCTCAATTTGCCACCGCCACACTCGCGCAGCATCCGTTTGCGTTGTGCCAGTGGCGGGTTGGGCACCTCGATCACCATATCGAAGCGTCGTATATGGGCGGCGTCGATAGCCTCTATGCTGTTGCTCAGCCAGAAACACGGCAGCGTATTTTCTTCCAGCATGCGATTGATCCAGCCTTTCTGCGAGCGACTATTGGCGTCTGCGCTGGCGGTCTGGAAGATGTCTTCGATCTCGTCAAGTACGAGCAAGGCGCGTTGAGAATGCAGCACACTGTTGGCCGCGCGCAGGGAGCACAGACGTTGCTTGGCGGACACCGGGTCACCTTGGCTGTCAGTGCAGGCGACTTCATAAAGAGCGCTGCCCAGGCTGTGAGCGATCAGACGACTGAGTTGAGTCTTGCCAGTACCAGGCGGGCCATACAGCAGAATGTTCACACCTTGACGCCCTTGGGCCAAGGATTTGCTCAGGTAGCGTTCGGCGATCATCAGCGGCTGTCTGACATGACTGTAATGCTCCCAGCTCAAGCTGCCGGGTGGACTCAAGCGGAACGCATAAGCGAACAGCTCCAGTGGCGTGCCTTTGCTGAAGCGCAGGAGGCCAGGCAGGTCCGGGTTGCTAACCGACAACATCGAACTCAACGCCATGACGGAGCGGTGGTTATTGCTTATTTCCAGCAGTCCGGTGCGCATCAGTGGGCTGTTATGCGCCAGGCAGGCCTCGACCGACGGTAGCGGCAGGCCCAATAGTACGGACAGCACTTTTATTGCACGGTTGAGTCCCAGCATCCCCAGCTGATCCGTCGCATCACTGAGCGTCGGATCGGTGTGCATCAGCACGCAAAAACCGAGCACCTGGAGCTCTGCGTCGGCTAAGCCCAACAATTCTCCCAATGCCTCAAGATTGGTCGCCAGGCTGTCCGGGTAGGGCGCATACAGGGGATCGGCGTTGAAGCTACGAGCGCCTTTGCGCAGTGTCGCCAAGGCAAGTGCGGGACTGTAATTATCGCCGTCTATCCATTTGGCCAGACCCAGTTCATGCGCAAGATCCTCATCATTGAGGCCGTGTCGGCTGATAAAGGTGCGATGTCCCCCCAGATCCAGCAGCAGTTGGAAACTCCACTTCAGCGATAGCGCACAGGTGTCAACGCCGCGGCGGCTGCCGTGTGCGAAAGGGTTTAATCGGGTTCCCATGC
This sequence comes from Pseudomonas sp. Colony2, assembly GCF_019382755.1. NCBI lineage: Bacteria > Pseudomonadati > Pseudomonadota > Gammaproteobacteria > Pseudomonadales > Pseudomonadaceae > Pseudomonas > Pseudomonas sp. Colony2. The sequence continues at coordinate 2,548,376 of NZ_CP080030.1, forward strand.
TAGATCTCCTGATGCTGGGGAGGCGGCAGGGTAGGGCGAGCAGTGGTCAGGATGTGTCGTGGTTGTCGTGCGTATTGAGTGATGTCATATTGCCTGCCGCGCACGGCGACCCCCTGGATGCCAGATCACTGCAGACGACACATCTTGTCGGTGCCTGGTGATATTGCTGGTATGAACACCTTGTTCAGTCCGGCGTCAGCCTTCTCAAGGATCGAGTTTTCATGCTTACCGTTCTATCTCTGTTGGATAACAGGTTACGTCCTAAAGGATCACGAGATCCCTTGGCCATCGAGTCCATCTGGAGCTCGGTGGGGCGAAAGGCGGTGGGTAACCTGACAACGGTCACCAGCCGCATGAGCCATTTCATGGTCGCGTTGCTGGCCTGTCGATATGCCCATACAGGCACGAAGTCTCGTCCTCTTGAAGACGTCCAGCAGCGGTACGCGCGCGCCGAGCAACTGTCGGCTTACCTGCGACTTCATGACTCTGTTAAAGCCGGGCCACTGGGAAGCCAGCTTGCTATCGCCAATCTCAAACGCGACTCGATGGAATTGGGCATACACAAGAAGGCGCAAATCCTCAGCAATCAACTCAGCTATGGGCTGTGGGGGCTGTATTCCTCCGCACTGCAGGCGGCGGGTCTTATCAAAGGCAGTGAAAGAAAACTGACTGACCGAGGTGTGGCGCTCACGGATCTTATGTTGCAGGTGTTTGGTGACTCTCGGTGGCAACGCTTCGAGGATTTTGCCGGCCGGAACAATGTGACCCGGGCGCAATTGTCCCTGTTGGCGCCCGACTTTGCCGCGCTGCTAAATGACCAAAGCATGCGCAAGCACATCGTCCAGGCGCTGCTGAAATACCAAGAGGCTGGCCCCCTGCAAGTCGCGTTGTTCGAGGCGGTCAACGTGTGGCTCCGGTTGCCTGGCGATAAATCTTCAGTGCGCGATTTTATCCAGTGGGCGCTGACCGAGCAGCGTGTCGACCCCCCGTTGCAGGATGTTCTAAAGCAAATTTTGCTGCTGCAGCCAGTGCTGGTGTTTGCCAATACGCTTGTTGCCTGGCTGCAAAGCCAGAAAGGCCGCTGCCGTAGCGATTTGATCGACGACTTGAGTCCACGGCTCACGGCGCCATTCCTGCCGCTGGACTGGAGCCGGCCGGGGTTGCCGCATTTATCGTTTCTGCAGAGCCTCGTGGAGGCTGCCAACGGCGGCGATGCCGCTTCGGTAATCGAGCAGATCGTCATCCAGAACAGCGTAGTGATGGGCCAGAGAGGTGGCGCCGCGTGGCTTCACTGGGAGGCAGACAAACTCAGGGTTCGGGTTCCCGTGGATCGCGCCTGGCTGCCTGAGGACCTTGGCAGTCATTGTGGAAAAACCTGGGACTATAGCTTTTTTCTTCATTCCTTCCTGACCATTGCCAAGGCAGGCCAATAATGAAAGCACACACCATCAGTGATGCGTTTCGGGCCTGTATTGGCGAGCGCGAAGTGACCTCGGCTTTTTTCACCACCTACAGCTTCGAGCCAGACTTCTTCGAGCTTGAGGTCATCCCGCTGCTACTGGGCGATCAGGCCCTTTCAAGCCAGAGCGATATTCGCTCGGTCCAGTTGCAGGCATTGATGCAGGACAAGGGCAGGCACTTTGCCGTGGTGCATGACGTGGACGTATTCAACCCCACGGCAGGTAGTCGCCTCGAAGTCGATTATTTGCCCGTGCGGATCGGCGGGGCGTGCCAACACGCCAAGATGGCAATGTTGGTTTTGCATGAAAAGGGCGATCAAATACCGACGATTCTGCTGGTGGCCGGGTCATTCAACCTGACCAAGGCGGGGTGGTGGGACAACATCGAGGTTGGACATTTTGTCGAGCTGCAGGCGACTCGTGCACCGGCCAATATTCTTGAACCCATGCGCCGTGCACTGCGATTTTTTCAGGCCGTCGCGCCCACCCCTGTCCTGGATGAAATAGTGAATGTGCAGGCCGGTTGGTTGGCGAGCGCCGATGATCCCGATTGCAGCTTCTATTTCTCCGGGGCTGCTTCTGACCGTTTGGCTTTTCTCGACTTCATTGGCCAGCGCCCACATACGTTGCCCGCTGCCAAGGATGCCGCCACGTTGGAAATCGTCAGTCCTTTCTTCGGCGAGAAACCGGACAGTGGCGATACTCAGAAACTGATGAGTCTGTTCCCGACAATCCGTTTGCTGCTGCCACGGGATGAGGAGAAGCGCGCAGTTGTCGATCCTGGAGTATTTGAAGCGTTTGATACCGATCAATGGTGCGACTGGGCCTCTGCCTGGAACGATAGCCATCAGGTCTTCGGAGCCCCCTTTCGCCGGGTACACGCAAAGATATTCCAGGGGCGCGGCAAGCGGTCGTGGCAGTTTGTGGGGTCAGTGAATTTCAGCCACAAGGCATTCCGGGAAAATGTCGAGGCTGGTTTTCTTCTGCAAGGAGGCGATTTCCCGCCATTGCTGGAGCCTTTGATGGCCCTGCCTTCGGGGTTTGCCCCGGACTCGGATTTGCATAGCGCTGAAGCTTCGGAAGGACTGGCAATGCCGGTCTTGCGCCTGGCATACGACTGGGACAGCCAAATGCTGGAGGTGACAGCACAGGATTCGATCAGCGGTGAGCTGACATTGCTGGACGACCCGACGCCAAGCCTTGGCTCAATTGTTTTCGCACAGACAACTTCGGGCAATGCGTTTCTGCCTGCATTGCGTGACCATCTGGAACGCTCTTCTCTGGTCTGGGTGCGCTGGCAGTCAGGTGCCGAGTGCGTGGAGCGTTACCTGATGGTGACGCAGCGCAACATTTACTGTCGTCCCAGCCAATTGCCGGCGATGGACCTGCAAAGTCTATTGCGTTTGTTCATCGAGATGCGTCTTACCAAAAAAATCAGCCAGTTCGGTGAGCTGGCTCAACAGATGCTTAACCTCCGTGCCGCACTCGGTGCGACGGATGAACAACTGCCGGAAATGATGGACGCGAGTGACGCCAAAAGCTTCTTCGCGGAGTTCTCGCAGGTCAATGGCGCGTTCTGGCAATTGGAACGCACCCTTGCACTGGCGGCAGACGAGAACAACGCAAAAAAACTCGCGTATTACCTCGCTGGCTGTCAGCCCGACTCTTTGACGGCCATGCTGGAAAGCGTGGAAGCGGGGGGCGGTGATGAAGACACGGTGGTTGTGCGCTATTTGACGCTGATCAGCATGCAAGGCTTGTTGGCCCGATATCCGCAGCACCGTTGCGCGACCCTGACCAGGCGCGTACAGGAACTCATTACCAAACTGGAAAATGACGAGCTGTTGCGCCAGCTCGACGAGGCCGAAGGTGCGCGTTTCCTCGACTGGTTCAGGACTCAATTTCAGCGTCCCTTGAACGCTGTAAATTCACGGAAGAAGGATGCCCCCCATGCAGCGGATCAATAAGGCAACGGCCGAGGCCGTTATCGATTTTTCCGGCGGCAATCCTGAACTCGAGGGCTTGGCTGAGCAGCAACTCTTAGGCACGGTCGCCCTTTACAACAAACTGGCGGACCGTCAGGTGGCGTACCTCGCCGATGAAGTGGGGATGGGCAAGACGTACATCGGCCTTGGTGTTGCTGCATTGATGCGGCATTTCAACCCTGGTCTGCGTGTCCTGTATTTGCTGCCGAAAAACAACGTCCGCGACAAATGGATCAAGGACTATCGGGCGTTTGTCCATAGCAACTATCGGATTGAGGACATGGCGGTCAAAGGCCTGGGTGGCGAGCCGGTCACGCCGTTCAGAGCCTGCCACAATTTGTCTGAGGTGGTTCAGACAGTGGCCAGCGGCAACGAGCGCGATCTTTTTATCTGCACATCAGCCTTCAGCTTTGCCATGGGAAACACCGTAGCCGACATGCTGCGTTGGACCCAGCGCTTTGAGGAGTTGATGCCGCAACATAGTAAGTTTCTGGTGAAGATCGTCAGGCAGTTAAACACCATGGACGGCAGAAGCAATCCAGGAGGACTCAAGCGGCAGATCAAGGATGTCTGGGTGAAGGCGTTGGGCGAGATGTTGCCCCGCTTCGACCTGGTAATAGTGGACGAAGCGCACAACCTGCGTGCTGGACGTGAAAGCAGTGACCGCAACCGCTTGTTGGCAACCTTGCTGGGTGACAGCAAGCGTATCAAGCGCCTGTTGCTGCTGTCGGCAACACCCTACGACCGCCATCTCGGACAGTTGCGCAACCAACTCGCTTTGTTCGGCTTCCAGGGGCATGCGGCACTGCCGGAGGGCGGCGATCCGGCCGCCCCCGACATGCACGCGGCGCTCAGTCGCTTGTTCGTACGTCGCCTGAACACGCTCACGCTTGATCAGGTGGCTCACACCCGCAACATGTATCGTCGTGAGCATCGCAGCGGCAAGGCTGCGGAAGTGGAGATGACCGTAGCGCAAAAATTGTTCGCCGCTCTGCTGCAAAAGAAGGTGAGCGAACACTTGCAGGAGAACTGCTCCAATCGTTTTGAGCTGGGCATGCTGGCGTCGTTCGAGAGTTACCTGCCTGGCGAAAAAAACCGGCCGGTAGAGTTCGATGGTCAGGAGGCCGCGGACGAAGGCGACTCTTTGCGGGATGCGGCAGACCGCAGTGTCGTTGAATTCCTGGTGGAAGATTACGAGAGCACCTTCGAACGCAGACCACCGCATCCAAAAATGGACAGCGTGAGTCAGCAGACGCATCACCGGGCGTTTGTCGATGGTAAAAAACAGTTGGTTTTCGTCCGCCGTGTGCGCAGCGTTTCCGAGCTGAAGTTCAAGCTGGAAGAAGCCTACGACGATTGGATTGGTGCCTACATCGACGGCGACGATGCCGTTGTCAAAAGTTACCAGCTTTACCGAACGCGCACGGTCGAACGTAGTCACTCCCTGATCGAAAATGATGTCGTTGACGTATTCGAGGCACCGGCAAGCAGCGACAATTTCTTCACCTGGTTCTATCGCGGTCAGAACCCGGAGCTGTCCAGCATCAAGGGGCTGGGGCAGTTGCCCCACAACTTCCGTAGCACGCTGTTGCAGAGCCGAGTGTTCGAGGCTAACTGGTTATCTTTGCCGGGCATGCCCGCCGTGACGTCTTTGAAAATCGATTGGAGCGTGATTGGCAAGAGCGAGTCTGTCGCCAGTCCCGGCCAACGTTATCGATTGGCTCAATATGCGTATCTGCGGGCCGTCGCAACGCGTGACGATGACGCCGCGGCAGTCGCCAATCGCGTGTTGAATGTGTTGTTCGAAGGGTTCCAGGCCACGTGTGACTTGGCTGACCCTTCAGCTCTTGCCCGTGAACTGGAGCGTTCAACGCTCTGGGATAGCTTGCGGCGCCATGGCGAACTTGCTGTGCTGGCACCATGTTGGTGTCCAAAAGTATTCACCCAACTTGCCACTTTAAACAATGGTGCGGTTGATCGGCTGTTGCGCAGACTGAGTACTCATCAGGAATTGCTCGGCGCGCTGTGTCGTGTAGATCATCCTTTCATTGATCTGTATTCGCTTAGGAGCGCTCGCAGGGAAAAGGACGGCGACGCCGACGGCCTGTTCATAGAGGCACTCGTCGAACTGTTGGATGTTCAGCGAGCAAAGCACAGCCCGTTCAGCAGTTATCAGATATTGCGCGATACCGTCGAGAGCCTGGATTTGTTGATCAAACTCAACTTTCCGGAGATCTACTCAAGGCCAGTCAGTGGCCTGACCAAGTATCTGGCCACTCAGGTTCGTTCCACTTCACCCATTCGCGGAGCTACCGGCGAGAACAGCGCCAGCCGTACAGCGATTGCCACGCTCTTCCGCATGCCTGGCTATCCACGTGTGCTGATCTCCACCGATGTTTTTCAAGAAGGGGAAGACCTGCATACCTTCTGCGACAGTGTCGTGCATTACGGTATTTCCTCCAGCCCCATCGCTCTGGAGCAAAAGGTCGGGCGTGTTGATCGGGTCGGGTCACTGGCACATCGGCGCATGCTCACGGCCGGCACCGGTTATGCCGAGCATTTCATTCAGGTGGGCTTTCCGCACATCCGTCAAAGCATGGAGTTTTATCAGGTACGCCAGGCTGCGGCCAACATGAACGCATTCATTCAAACGCTGCATGCCGTGGGCCACCAGGGACCCCGCTTCAAGCGCGAAGTGGAGCTGCATGAGGAGTTGGTGGACCAGGCGCCCGTGAAGCCGCAGATTCTCGACTTTCTCACCAGCCATTATGAAATCACTGACGAAGACCTAAAGGGCGATGACCGCAGTGAGGCGATAAGCAATCAGGCCAGTGTCATGACGCAGCGTCTGGTTCATGTCAAAACCCAATTGGGGACCACGCTTAGAGATCTGACTGGCGATCCGCAGGCTTTCGTGAGGGAGGCTGGTGACGGCTGGCATCTGTCGACAGCGGATTTCGACATGCCGAGCGTTACCGTGCGCAGCGCTGTTGGCATGGCCGAGTTGTTGGTAGCAGCAACGATTCCTTGCGATATCGACGCGTCAGGCGATATCCACAGCCCCATCGGCCGCGTCCGCTTCCTCAAGGCCTTGCAAGCCGATTCGTTCAGGCGGGTGTTGCTGGCGCCGACAGCGGAAAAAACCAAACGATTCGCTTTGCTGTACAACGCCGAAAATTACGCGGGCAGCGATGGTGTTCTAGTCGGTGACGAAGTTCTCGACGTCTATCGGCGTGTCTCAGGCTCGCGTTCTACATCCAGCAAACGCACCGAGGAAACGGTCGCGCGCATCCACGGGATGGTAGACAGCCTCGTACACGACACTGAGCGCATGAGCGTTAGGCGTCTATCGACGTGGAGGCTTGAGTTCCATTTCAAACTGGAGGGGCGGTACCAATTGGTCCGGTGGGGGTTCAAGGGCCAGTACGTGGTGTTCACCTCCAAGGTTGTCGATCACAAATGGACCAGAAAATTGGCGATGTTCAAACAGTTCAGCCAGTCACCGCTGGTGGAGCACACGCTTGGACGCAATTGCCGATTTGATCTGGTGGACTTCCATGTCGACCAGGACGAGGAGCTGAGCGTGCGGGCGTGTCATCCAGTGCAACATCTGAATGCTGAAGAGTTGATGCACATTGCTCATCAGGTCGCCTCTCAGGCAGACAGGCTGGAGCACGTATTGATGGGGCGGGAAGTGGAAGTCGGGGACGGCGACTGAGTATCACCGCCAGGGTGAGTATTTTTCGTGCCTTTGGAATCGGCTGTTCGGCCCCGACACAATCTGTCGCGACCGGCTCGTAGTCTCAGTACAGACCACAAGAGAGGGATGCGAAATGGTGAAGAACGTGATGGCTACCATCGGTTTAGCCGTGGTGCTCAAAGCGAGCTTTGATCTGTATCTGAAGTACAAACAGATGGAGCGAGAGAATGATACCTGGCGCAAGTCGGCCTCCGGCGGGGAGTGATGTGCTAATCGCCAGGATTCTTAATTGATCCAAAAAATCTTCAAGTTCGACGTCTGCTGTCCGATAGCTTTCTGATGCGCCGTTGGATTTCCAACGGCTCAATCAAGACACTGCCTGCGGACTTGCGCAAGCTTCTCTTGCAAGGCTGCAAAGCCCAAGAGCTCAAATCAATGGACTGGTGATTACAGTGTCCTCCAGAGACTATCTCTATCAGAAGTTACGGCCTGAGCTGTTGGCCGCCGCCGAAGAACCTCCCGCCAAGACTGCATCCGCATCGCGAAGCACATTGCCTCGCTTCACACTTGAGCGGGATGTAGTGCTTTCGCCGCAGATCAAGCAACAGCTCGATGAAGCCTTGGTGAAAATTCACCACCATCACACCATCTACGTCACCTGGGGCTTCGCTGAGGTCGACCCTTGTGGCAGCGGCACGATCCTGAACTTTCACGGCGCGCCGGGTACGGGAAAGACGCTGACGGCCGAGGCATTTGCTGGAAGTATCGGCAAACGGCTTATCAGCGCCAGCATTGCCGACCTTGAAAGCAAGTTCATGGGCGATACGTCAAAAAATATTGCGCAGTTGTTCGAGTTGGCGCGTGCCGAAGACGCCGTATTGTTCCTGGACGAAGCCGACACGTTGCTGGGTAAACGTTTGTCTTCCGTCACCCAAGGCATTGATAACGAGGTCAATGCCATGCGCTCCACGCTGCTTATCGAGTTGGAGAAGCACACTGGCATCGTGATTTTTGCGACCAACTTTGCGCGCAACTATGACAGCGCCTTTGTCAGCCGCATTTCTCAGCACATCCGTTTCGAGCTGCCTGGCGAAGGTGAGCGTCGAGCGCTATGGGCACGCATGCTGGTACCGGGTATTCCCCTGGCAGAGGAGCGGGAAGGGGTGCTTGACGTCCTCGCCGCCGCGTCTGAGGGACTATCGGGTCGTGAAATACGCGCCTGTTTGAGACTGGCTTTGCCTAAGCCCCTGCTGCCCCAAGGCGCCGGTGTGCTGCAGCAGGCTCATCTTCAGGAAGCTCTCGCTCAGCTGCTGGCTGCGCGTCAAGACATTCACGCTTCGCGGCCCGAGGTTGATCTCGGCACCGTCGCGGCGAACCGTAAAGCATTGGGCATTCATCAAAGGAGCGATAGTTAATGGGCTGGTTTGATTCTCTCGTAAGTACGGTGAAAAACGTTGCGTCGTCCGCGTTCCGTGCCGTCAAGCAAACCGTTAGCAAAGCCGTCAAATGGCTCGCCGACGAAGCAGAAATTTTTGTAGGAGAGGTCAAGCAACTTTACCAGGCAGCTAAGCCTTACATTTCCAGTATGCGCGTGGGACTTCGAACGCTCGCAACCCATGTGCCGTGGCCATGGGTTAAGGCCTTGAGTCTTGGCCTGGAGCGTGCCTTGGCCGCGCTGGAGCACCTGGATACCCACCCGTTGGCAGCCAAGGTGCAGCAGGCCATCGACTGGGTGATTGAGCGTGCCCGAGAATGGCAGAAAAAATTGCTGGATGAGCAGGAGATCGCCGAAGCGCAGGCGCGGGAGCGAGATCTGAACGCGGCCATGGCCAAAACCCAGGGTGCAGACCGCGAAGCACTCCAGGCGATTGCGTTGACCAACCGCTATCACTTGGTCAAGGCATTGACTAATCGCCTCGTCGAAACAGAAGCGTTCGTGGATTTCGACCATTACCTGCGGGTTCGCGCCGTGCAGAAGCTGCTGCAAGTTTACGAAGAGCAAATGACCCAGCTGGAAGACGTCGTGTCCCTGAGCCAGGAGCCACTGTTCATTATCGACGTCGCTGCCCAACTGATCGAAGCACGGGCCGAATTGAGCGATGCTGACGTACAGCGCCTGGACGATATGACCGTCAAGCACTTCGGCAAGGCCGTGATTCCGTTTGTATTCGAGGAAATGATTCTGGTGTGGGGCCTGAGTTTGCAAAATGCTCAAGCAGCCTGGGAAGAGCTCAATAAACGCGTGGTCAAGGACCGAGTGCTTAAGCGACGCCTGGAGCTGGAGGCAGAGCTGGAACCGCTGGAGTCGGGAGAGGCGCTGGTGCTGGATGACCTACGCAAGCTGTTACCACGTGACGAAGCCAAACTTGAAGCGCTGGGCAACGAGACACGTGCCAAGCGCAACTATGTGTTCGCTGCGGAAGGTTTTCTGCAACTGCTTGAGAAGAGCGAAGAGCAAATTGTGGCCGACGATCAGGAGTATCTGATCGATCACGGCGGCAAGGTTGGCGAGATTCTCGTTCGCTGCGCACAGAACGGCGAAAAATGGGAAAGCCTGGAGCCGGAAGAGAAATCGCTGATTGTCAGCTTCGCCAATATTTTCGAGGCCGACTGCAAGAAACGGACGGATGCGTTCAAAGTGATTGAGGTAGCGGCATGATTGGCGAAATTCTGCAGTTCTTGACACCTTCGCTGAGCAACCCGCTGGAAGTGTTTTTTTTCAGCATCATCGCGTTCGGTCTGCTGCTGTCGCTGATTACTTCACAGGTTTTTGGCCAACCGGCGAAGTGGGAAAAAAACTGGCGCGGTGGGGCTCGCATCAATGCGCTGGACATTGAGCACGGTTCAATTGGTGAGTTGAGCCACGCTGTCGCGTCAGGTTGGGAGCGCTTTGCTTCCAATATGCCGGGGTTGCTACTGATCATAGGGCTGTTGGGCACGTTTCTGGGGCTGGGCTTGGCGTTGGACAAGGCCTCGACCATCCTTCAGGGGCATGATGACTCGCTCAACGCCATGAGCGGTTCCCTGACTCAGCTCACCGGCATGATGAAAGACTTGGGCACCAAGTTTAAAACCTCCACTTGGGGCATCATTGCCTTCATCTTGATCAAGCTGTGGGAAGCCGCGCCGTGGTCAGCGGAAAGCAAGCGCACGGACTGGTGCCTGGAGCACATGAAGGCTGAGATTGATCTGAGCCGCAAAGCCGCACTTGCACGGCATGCCGAACGTGATCAAGTGCACCTGGCTGCCCTGGAGAGTGTCGGTACCCGGCTGGTAGAGGCGTTCAATGCCCATGGTCTGCTGGTTGCCWCCGAGCTCAARCAGATMAAGGCRGTYGARTTCCAGAACGGTAAACAATCCGAAAGCCAGCTCACTGCGCTGGATGAAAGGCTTGCCAGTCTRGYAGTCGAAAWTGATCTCGGTCGYAAAGCTACGTTGGCGTTGCATACCGAAAGTGAGCAGGCGAACCGAGCTACGCTGGAAAATGTCGGCACTCGGATGATTGAGGCCTWCAAYGYCCAGGGTCTGCAGMTGKCGASCGAGCTCAAACAGMTCMARGCGGTTGAATTSCAGAACGGTAAACAGGCCCAGAACCATTTCAATGCGCTGGATACCCGACTTGCCAACCATCACCAACAGCTCGACCAGATCGCCAGACTCAGTGAAAACCTTCCACAAATCGCCGAGATGAGTACTCAGCTCAGCCGCTTGGTTAATGTCGAAGAGAGCCTCAAGGGCCTGCAG
>NZ_CP080030.1:2559319-2561012 GCF_019382755.1 Pseudomonas sp. Colony2
GCCTGCAAGGTTATGTGGAGGCCAAAACCGATAACTTGCTACGTCAGGAGGCCGCGGTTCAATTGATGGGCGAGTCCGCAACGCTACTGGCCGATTCGGCAGGGCTGCTCAAAGGCAGCGTGCAGGTCATGCAGGAAAAACTCAGCGGCGCGATTCACTCGCTGAATGAGGATTTCGCCGGGCACTTGGTAGAAATGAAGGCGAGCATGGATGGCAACATCACCAGGCTGGGCACCGTCATGGAGACTATCGAAGGGAGCCTGACCGGTACCATTACCACGATGAGCCGAGACTTTACCCAGAACACCCAGGACATGGCTGCCAACCTGAAAGGCGCGACCGACAATATTTCCACTGCGGTCGATAGTTTGTCAGAGCATGTCGGCACGGTGGTTAATGAAGTCAAGGTGACTACTGAAAGCGCCAAGGACATGCAGAAGCAAACCAGCTCTCGGTTCACGCAGACAAGTACCACGCTTAACGAAGCGATCGAACTTATGAGCTCCAACATGGATGAACTCGGCAAGAGCATTTCGGAGGGCTTGAAGGAGGCATCCAAAGCTGGACACAAGATGGATGCGGTGGCGAGCAAACTGGTGACTTTCCCGCAGCTCGCCGAGCAGTTCACTACGCTCAATGTGCAGTTCAAAACCATGACAGACCAGGGCGCTAAAACCCAGGAATCTCTGGAAGCGTTGCCTGCCAGGTTGGCCCCTCTGGGAGCCAGCGTCAAACTGCTTGAGCAATTATGTGATTCGGCGCAACAGTTGCCTTCGGTTGTCCAGGACGTGAAGGCGCTTGCGGACTCGCATCGTCAAGGCCAACAAGCCATGAGCGCTTTGCCTGAAAAGCTGGCGGCCAATATCGACAAACAGTTTGCCAATCGCCTCCAGGTGCTCAGCGACGCTGCACAGTCGACAGTGACATTGCTTGGCCGACTCACGGCGGACTATGAACCTGCGCCTGCGAGTGGTTTGCAGACCAATAAAGCTCAGCCGGCGTAACCGACCATGAAAGAAAAACCCAGCGAATGGATTTCCATCTCAGACCTCATGGCGGGGGTCATGGCGGTCGTGATGCTCATGCTTGTAGTTTCGGTGCTGCAGAACAAAGCGGCCGAAGCGGCAATGCAAGTCGAGAAGCAACAGTTGGATGCGGCGCGTCAGGCAGAAAAAGCCCAAGGCGCGGTAACACAACAAACACGTCTGAGTGCTTTGCTTGAGGCGATGCAGGCGGATCTGGCACACGGCGGTGAAGGGGGGCTGATCGATGTCGATATCAAGAACCGGCGCCTGACGTTGCCTGATAACGCCTTCGGCCGCGGCAGCGCCTGTATTACCGATGAGGCCAAGCGGGCACTGACGCAGTTGAGCGTTCGCGTCGCTACCTTCATCCACGATTACGGCCAGGGCCAGGTATTGGTCGAGGGCCATACCGACAATGTGCCGGTAAGCCGACCGGTCACTGATTACGCGCGGTACTGCACGGTCTATGACGATAACTACACGCTCTCCGCTGCTCGGGCACGGGAGGCACGCAAGTTGTTGGTTTTGGCTCTGGACGGGCAGCAATCACTGCGAGTGATTGTGGCGGGTTACGGTGATTCCAGACCCAAGCCCGGCTTGAACCCGGCAAGCGCAGAAAATCGGCGGGTGGAAGTTCAGTTGGTGGTGTCTCAGGAGGATCGCACGCT
>NZ_CP080030.1:2566972-2590139 GCF_019382755.1 Pseudomonas sp. Colony2
AAGTCCAACCTGAAAAGGTTGGGCTTTTTGATGGCTGAAGAGAAACCCAAGACTCACTCCCCAAAAAACACCAACGCCCGCACCTCGATACTCCTCCTTAGCGGTGCATCCACCGGCGTAGTCGGGTCATCAAACGCCGTATGCGCGCTGCGCCTTGCAACATCGCTACGCGAGTCATGGATCTTCAACAGCAGCGCCTCATCCGGCCGCAACTGCGGGTAGTAATACCAGCGATGTGCGGGATTGGCCTTGACCGAAAAAGTCTCGCCAACCTTGTCCCGATACACCAGGTCGCTGGGCAGCAAGTCGCTCTCGGCCATGCTTTGCGCATCGCACAGGGCGAGTGGGGTACTCAGGACCGGCGCACCAATCGGCCGCCAGACGTTAATAATCGCAAACCGTTCCAGCAGCCGCTGTTCAGCCTCATCCGCAGGCAAATGATCACGTACCCTGCGAATCGCCGAGCGCTCGGTCTGGTCGTTATGCACGTACCGCACCGGCTCACGCAGCCCGCGGTCCTCGCGTCCAGGCTCGTCCACCCGGATGGTGTGGTCGAAGATCACCACTTTCACCGCACCGGTCTGTTGCTTGAGCAAGGCTTCGGTTTCCGGATAGTAGTGTTCACGGACCTGATCATCGTTTTCCAGGTCAGGTACCGAGCTGGTGTGGTCGATCCTTTCGAAACCGTTGCGATCCAGACAAGCCGGTTCGTCGAGCAACCGGGCGTTGTGAATACTCACTTGGGTGGGGTCCAGCACGCCGTTGCGCTTGGGTGTGCCGTCTGGCTGCGGGAAGGTGTAGTTCACCGGTCGCTCGCCGGTGTCCAGCAGGTAGTTGAGTTCGCCGATGACCGATGGCGGGGCGAGATGAGTCTGATGAGTTCCCATGAACAATCCTCCAGCCGTGAGGCGGTTTTCAGAAGGGTTCCTTGAAGGGCCGCAGGTCCAGTTCCTGGGTCCAGGCGCTGCGCGGTTGGATGTGCAGGTACCAATAGGCGTCGGCGATGTCTTCGAGTTTCAGCGCACCGTCTTCCCCCAGTCGCGCCAGGTAATCCGGGGCCCGGCTTTGCACGCGCTCACCGTCGATGGCGCCATCGATGACCACATGGGCGACGTGCACGTTTTGCGGCCCGAACTCGCGGGCAAATGACTGGCTCAGTGAGCGCAAGCCCGCCTTCGCGGCAGCAAAGGCGGCGAACGGTGGCTTGCCTCGCAATGAAGCGGTAGCCCCGGTGAACAACAGGCTGCCGCCACCACTGGCGAGCAGCAAGCGGGTGGCCTCGCGGGCAAACAGGAAGCCACCCAGGGTCGATGCCCGCCAGGTCTGCTCGAACAGCTGCGCGCTCAACTCCAGGGTCGGCGCTGCGACGGAGTTGCCGACATTGAAGATCGCGGCCTTGAGGGGGCCCAACTGGCTGATCTGCTGGCTGGCGGCGATCACCTCGGACTCGATTCCCGAGTCCGCCACGATAGCCACCGCTTCCCCGCCGAGCGCACGGATGCCCTCGACCACGACCTGCAACTTGTCCGGGCTCCTGCCGCTGACAGCCACCTGCAAACCCTCCCGCGCGAAGCGTCGCGCCAGCGCCGCTCCCAGGCCGGCCACGGCACCCACACCGGCAACCCACACCACAGGCTCGGATCGAGACTCAGACATTAGCCACTTCCTCAATGAGATACGTGGCTAACAATTTACCCATCGCCGGGCGTGAGGAATAAGAACATCGACAGCTAAGGTTATGCGCTGACTCAATAGCGCATTTCCACCGCCACATAAGCCCCAATCCCATCCCCTGGATACAACGAAGCCGTATCCTGCCCCTTCGCGTCATACAACGGCTGCACCGCCGTCACGTATTTCTGATTGGTCAGGTTCTTCAAATCCAGCGACACCTTCCAGTCCTTGCTCGGCGTTTCATACCCCGCGTTCGCCCCGAAGATTGTGTAGGAGGGCGCATAGAAGCTGTTCGCATAATCCACCGCCGTACGCGAAGCCGATTGCACGTTCACCCCGGTATAGAAGCCCGCCGGGTGCTGATACTGCACTTCGCCCTGATAGATATGCTTCGGAATCCCCGGCAGTTGGTTGTCGCCGAAGGTCGGGTCGTGGCGGTAGTAGAAGTCGTTATAGGTATACACCTGGCGCAGGGTGATTTTTTCACCCGAGGTGTTTTCCCACAGGCGTGTATTCAAGCCGGCCTCGATCCCTTGGTGGATCGTCGGCGTGGCGTTGAATGCACCGGTGACCGCAGCAGCCGTGGAGGTGGCCGGGATGATCTGCACGTTGAGCAATTCATTTTTCACCCACGAGCGGTAGAGCGCCAGGCTGCCGTCGAAGATGCCCGATGAACCCTTGATCCCGACTTCCACGGTATTGGCTTTCTGTTCCACCAGCGGCCGTACGTACGGCGTGGTCGGCCCGGAGCCGGAGTATTCCCAGGACGCCGGTGGATCGACGGAGCGGCTGACGTTGGCAAACACTTGCAGTTGTGGGTTGAACTCGTAACGCACGCCCACTCGCGGTGCCAGGCTCCAGTTGTCGTAGGTCACATCGCTCGGGTAGGTGGTGGTGTTGGCCACCAGGGCTTCCTTGACGTCGGCATGGCGGCGCACGTTGATCGCCGAGACGCCACTGGTCAGCCACAGGCCGTCTACCAGTTCCAGGTCGTTGCCCACGGAGAACACGTGATCGAACGAGGAGCTGTAGTCGACGAACTTGCGCGTCTGTTTGTTGGCGAAGGTGGAGTCGACCTGGCCCTTGAGGTGCTCGGTGGAGGTGAAGGCCAGGCTGGAGCGGCTTTCGTGGCCGAACAGGGTGTCGCGGCGGTCGTAGTTGATCACCGCGCTCAGGTCATGCCAGTCCCAGTAGCTGGGGTTGCTCGGGCTGTTCGGGCTGTTGTTGTGGGCGTACTGGTAGTAGACGAAACCCACCGACAGGGTGGCGTCGTCCTCAAAGGTGTAGGTGGTCTTGCTGCCCAGCCATACGCTGCCGGGGCGACGGCTGCCGGCGCCGCTGCTTTCGGCGGTGGCACTGGCACGGTCGGAATGGTGCTTGACCGCATCCAGGGTGGTGGCGCTCGGGTCGTTGTGGAACTCGTCGCGGTAACGCAGCATCACCCGGGTTTCGAGTTGCGGGCTGAAGCGGTAGCCAAAGTTGGCCACCACGCCCTGGCTCTTCGACAGGCTGTAGTCGCGGTAGCCGTCGCTGCGGTAGTTGTCGGCATTCAGGTAGTAATCGAACGCACCCTCGACGCCGCCGACACTCAGGCTTTGCTTGTTGTAGCCGTAGCTCCCGGTTTCCGCTCGCACCCGCAGCCCGGGTGCGGTGTAACCGGTCTGGTTGACGAAGTTGATGGCGCCGCCAAGACTCAGTGCGCCGTACTGGAAGGCGTTGGCCCCCCGCAGGATTTCGGTGTAGTTCACCCCCGAGCCGTTGAGGAATTCATAGGGGGTGCCGCCCGGGCCGGTGATCGGCAGGCCGTCGAACAGGAACTTGATGCCCTCACGGAAATACCCCGGCGAGGTGTTGGCGCCCGAGCCACGGATGGAGATCTTGGCCGCGTCGTTGCCGCCGGTGGACTGCACGAACACGCCCGGCTGATAGGCGAGGGTGTCCTGCAAGGTGGCGGTGCGTCCCTTGGCCACCTGTTCGCTGTCGACCACGCTGGTGCCGCCTGGCACTTCGGACAGCTGACTTTTGGCTGCCTCAACGGGCGTGATTTTTTGTGCCTCTACTGTCACCGTCTTTAGCCGTGTTCCGGTCGTCGGTGTGACCTCATCATCTGCCTGCACACTGGCGGAAAAAACCAGGGCTGAGCCCAGCCCCACCATCGCCAGCCAAGTTGCTTGCCGCACGGCAAGTGTCAACTTTTGCAACTCTCCCCGAAAGATTGGATCCATTAAGCGTGTTCCTTGTGAATAGATAAAAGAGCCCCAGCTTTCTATTCGAATAGTCATGCCTGTTTCGCTCTTAGCAGTTTCTATGCCAAGACTATTGGCCAAGGAATACGGGCGCTTAGTTAAGGTTAAGTGTTCTGCGGGATACTTTGTTTTGAATCGGTGTTTGATTCTCAACAGTCAACTTTAATGGCTGGGATTGCTGCAGCTGTCGCGAACGCAACAGTTGATAAGCAGTGTGTAAGGCTACCAACAATCCCGGGGTGTATAACGGGTATAACCATATAAGTGTTTGGCAGTGTTCGCCCCGTTTTACAAGGGTTTTGCGCTGGTTTTGTGGTCAATATGGCGTTTCTTGAAGACTGGCATGCTCACTGCATTACACCCCGTAATTGCAAACTTTCAGTGTTCATCGAGTTCCTCTAAGGAAGTGTCATTGACAACCATCCTGAAACTTTCGGCGGTTATTTCACTGTGCCTGGCAGTCAATGCCTGCTCACCGGCTGCGGCACCGAAACATGAAACGTCTGCGGCTGATGGCACGGTCACCAACGGTGTAGTGACTTATTCGGCGACGGACTTTCATGAGTCGTCACCGGGGCGCAGTGGCGGAACTTTGCGCGTCTCAGCCGCCTCCGACGCCGGCAGTTTCGATGTTCACGCACTGTCTAACGGCAACATCCAGTGGATGGGCCGGATTCTCTTCGATTGCCTGGTGTACCAGGACGAGCAGGGCAATATCAGCCCGTGGCTGGCCCGCTCCTGGGACATCTCCGACGACGGCAAGACCTACACCTTTCACCTGCGCGACGACGTGACCTTCAGCGACGGCGAGAAATTCAATGCCCAGGCGCTGCAAACCAACCTGGACCACATGCGCGACCCGGCGACCAAGTCCCCACTGGCCGCGGCCTATATCGCGCCGTACCTGGATGGCAAGGTCATCGACGACTACACCTTCGAAGCCCATTTGCGCGAACCCTATACGCCGTTCCTGGATGTGCTGGCGCAGTCCTGGCTGAGCATGATCTCGCCCAGGCAGATTCGCGAGGCGCCCAAGACCATCGCCGAGCACCCCATCGGCAGCGGGCCGTTTACGTTGCAGAGCTACACCCGTGACCAGGGCGCGGTGTTCATCAAGCGCCCCGGCTATAACTGGGCGCCACCGGTGACGCGCCACGCGGGCGAGGCCTACCTGGACCGTATCGAACTGAGCTACGTCCCCGAAGCCATGATCCGCTTCACGGCGCTAGAGTCCGGCCAGTCGGATTTCGCGCTTGATGCACCGGCCCAGAATGCCGCCGCCATCCGTGCCAACCCGAGCCTGGTGATGCGCAGCCGGATCCGCAAAGGCAACCCGAGCCGCAGCATGACCTTCAACGTCGAACAGCCACCGTTCGACGATGTACGGGTGCGTCGCGCAGTGGCCAAGGCCATTGACCGCGAAGGGTTGGCGTGGATTTCCGGCTTCGGCGAATACATCGCCAAGGCGGATTTCCTGGCGGCCAACACCCGGTTTTATCAACCCAACAACGACGCCCTGGCCTACGACGTGAAAGCCGCCAATGCGCTGCTGGACGAGGCCGGCTGGGCCGGGCGCGATGCCCAGGGCTATCGAACCAAGGACGGGCAGCGCCTGAAGGCAACGATGCTGTCCTATGACAACCCGGCGTTTCCCGCCAGCGTTTCGGTGGCCATCCAGGCCGACCTGAAAAAAGTCGGCTTCGAGATGCCCATCGAAATGCTGCCGCTGACCCGCGTGACCGAGAAACGCTACGCCGGGAAGTTCCAGGCGCTGGCGGGCGGTTACTGGCACACCAACACACCCGATGGCCTGTTCGTGCTCTATCACAGCCAGGCCATCAGCACCGACAAGATCATCGGCCAGAACGTCGGGCGCTTCCGTGATGCCGAACTGGATCGCGTGCTCAGCGCCGCTCGCCAATCCCGCGATCCGGTGCAATTGCAGGCGCTCTATGGCGAGGCGCAAAAGCGCCTGACCGAAACCGTCCCGGCGGTGCCTTCGGTGGAAAGCCAGGTGCTCACCGCGTATGGCCGGCAGGTCCAGGGGGTGATTTTCGATACCTCCCACAACGTACCGTTCTTCACCAGCATCTGGCTGGACCGGGGGCAACCATGAGCCTGTTCAAATCCATCGCCTGGCGCCTGCTGGCGGGCATTGGCGTGCTGTGGGGCGCGGCGACGCTGACGTTCCTCGCGGTCAATTTCAGCGGCGGTGACACGGCGCTGGCAATCCTCGGCGGGCCGGATTCGATGCCCACCCCGGAGCTGCTGGCCCGGGTGCGTGCCGAGTACGGCCTGGACCAACCCCTGATAGTGCAATACGGCAATTACCTGGTGCGCCTGGCCCATGGCGACCTGGGCGAGTCCTATCGCTTGCGTATCCCGGTGCAGCAGGCGATTGCCGAGCAGATCGGCGCAACCATTCAACTGTCCCTGAGCGCGGCGTTGCTGGCGGTGGTATTGGCCCTGGTGTGCGCGATCCTCACCGCCAACCGTTCGCGTTGGGTGCGCTCAGCCGTTTCAGGCAGCGAGCTGGTGCTGTCATCAGCACCTTCGTTTGTGATCGGGATGCTGTTGTTGCTGGTGTTTTCGTTTCATTGGCACTGGTTGCCGCCCTCCGGTTCCGTTGGCTGGCGCTCATTGATCCTGCCCTCAATCGCGCTGGCGTTGCCGGTAGCGGCAGTGCTGACCCAGCTGCTGCGCCAGTCCCTGGAAGACACCCTCGAACAACCCTTTATTGCCATGGCCCGTGCCCGTGGCTTGTCCGAAACCGCTGTGCGCCTGCGTCATGCCTTGCGCCATGCGCTGGTGCCGTTGGTGACACTGGCCGGGTTCGTGTTCGCCAGCCTGCTGGGCGGCGCGGTGGTGGTGGAATTGCTGTTTGCTCGCCAGGGCATCGGGCGCTTGATGCTTGATGCCACCAGCAACAAAGACGTGCCGGTGGTGCTGGGCGTGACCTTGCTGGCCGCCACCGTCTATGTGCTGGTGAACCTGGCCGTCGATTTGATCAACCGCTGGATTGACCCTCGGGCCAACCAAGCGTGAGTGCCTTTGAAGAAGGAAAAACCATGAGTGCTTCGATCCCCGCTGAAGTGAGTTATGCCGACTTGCACCAGCGTTTCGCTGACGTATTTGCCCGGATAGCCGACACCGCCGTCGCCCGCGAGCAGCAACGCGAGCTGGCCCATGACGCGGTGGCTTGGCTGCGCGAGGCCGGCTTTGGCGCACTGCGTGTGCCGCAGGCCTTGGGCGGCCTGGGTGCAAGCCTGCCGCAGCTGTTTCGCCTGTTGATTGAGCTGGGAGAGGCCGATTCAAACCTGCCGCAGATTGTGCGCGCGCATTTCGGTTTCGTCGAAGGCCGGCTTTCCAGTCGCGACAGCGCTTCCCAGGATTACTGGTTCGCCAAAGTCGTCGACGGCGAGTTGTGGGGCGCCGCGATGGCCGAGCGCACCGACACCACCCGCAATTCGGTGACCCTCAGCGCGGTCGACTCTGGCTGGCAGCTGGACGGCGAGAAGTACTACTGCACCGGCACGCTGTACGCCAACTGGATCGCCGCCGTGGCCCTGGATGGCGAAGATTTTGTCAGCCTGGCGGTACGCACCGACGCGCCGGGTGTCACCGTCGAGGATGACTGGGACGGGTTTGGCCAGCGACTCACCGGCAGCGGCACCACCCGCTTCAAGGCGGTGAACGTACCGGAGCAGCACATTGTGCGGCGCTTCAAGAAAGACGAACTGCGCGCCGAGTCCTACCTGAGCGCTTTCTACCAGTTGTTCCACCTGGCGACCCTGGCCGGCATCGCCAACGCCGTGCTGCGTGACGCCACCGAATTCGTCAAGGGCCGCACCCGCGCGTTTGGTGTGCCGGGGCAATCGAGCCCCAAGGATGACCCGCTGGTGCAGCGGGTGATCGGCCGCTTGTCGAGCCTGGCCTATGCCGCACGCACCCAGGTGCTGGCCGTCGCCGAGGTGCTGCAGGACGTGCACGAAGCGGAGCAGGGCGGGCACGCAACCGAACAGCATTACACCGAGGCCGAGATTCGCGCTTTTCAGGCGCAACAGATCGTGCTGGAACAGGTACTGGAAGCCACCACGCTGCTGTTCGAAGTCGGCGGCGCCTCCGCCACCAGCGAGTCGCGTCGCTTCGACCGGCATTGGCGCAACGCGCGAACCCTGGCCTCCCACAACCCGGCGATCTTTCGCGAACGGGCACTGGGCAACTACTACCTCAATGACGTCACCCCGAACGCCGCCTGGCGCAGTCTGCAAGCCGCCGACGCCGAGCAGCAGGCCGCCCGCGACGAAGCGAGTGCGGTATGAGCCATCAACCCTTGAAGAAAAAAGGATCACCCATGCGTTACCGCCAACTGGGCAACAGCGACATCCAAGTCAGCGTGCTGGGCCTCGGCACCATGACCTGGGGCCACCAGAACACCGAAAACGATGCCCATCAACAGATCGACCTGGCACTGGCCGAAGGTATCAATTTCATCGACACCGCCGAGATGTACCCCACGCCCACCAAGGCCGAAACCTGGCGCACCACCGAGCGTTACATCGGCAGCTGGCTGGCGGCCAGTGGTCGACGTGACGAGGTGATCCTGGCCAGCAAAATCGCCGGCCCGGCCCGTGACCCCAGCAGCCAGCAGCACATCCGCGACGGCCTCAGCCGCCACGACCGGCGCAACATCGTCGAAGCCCTCGACGGCAGCCTCAAACGCCTGAACACCGACTACCTCGACCTGTACCAACTGCACTGGCCCGACCGCACCACCAACATCTTCGGCCAGCGCGAATACCCGTATCAGGCAGACACCCAGAGCGTCGCCATCGAGGAAACCCTGGCGGTGCTGGCCGATCAGGTCAAGGCCGGGAAGGTGCGCCACATCGGGGTTTCCAATGAAACCCCGTGGGGCGTCGCCGAGTTTCTCAAGCAAAGCGAACGCCTCGGCCTGCCGCGCATTGCCAGTGTGCAAAACCCCTACAGCCTGCTTAACCGCCTGTACGAAGGCGGCCTCTCGGAGTTCACCCATCGCGAAGGCGTCGGGCTGCTGGCGTACTCGCCTCTGGCCTTCGGTGCACTCACCGGCAAGTACCTGGGCGGCGCACGGCCCGAGGGCTCGCGGCTGTCGGCGGTGTACCGCACTTTCAATCGCTACGACAGTGCCTCGGCCCAGGAGGCCATCACCGGCTACGTGGAGATTGCCCGGCAACATGGCCTCACCCCGGCCCAACTGGCCCTGGCCTTCATCATCGACAAACCCTTCGTCACCAGCGCAATGACCGGGCAAACCAGCCTGGCGCAATTGCGCGACAACCTCGGCGCGCTGGACGTGACTCTTGGCGATGAGATCAAGGCGCAGATCCAGGCCATCCACCAGCGCATCCCCAACCCCGCGCCTTAGCACCAGGAGCCTGGCATGACGCAAACCATTGAAACGTTGATCGGCAATCGCCCGTTGCGTCTTGTCGGGTTTACCCAACTGCGGCCGGGCCTGTTGCTCGCCGGGGTATTTGTCGGGCTGTTGCTGCTGGCCGCCGTTGTTCCGCAATGGCTGGCCCCGTATGACCCGTTGGAGGCGTCGGCGCGCATGGCGTTCCAGGCGCCGAGCAATGTGCATTGGCTGGGCACTGATGAGAACGGGCGCGATGTGCTCAGCCGATTGATTTATGGCGTGCGTTCGTCGCTGTTCATGGGCCTCGCAGCTACGGCGCTGGGCCTGGCCTGGGGGACCTTGCTCGGGTTGATCGCCGGGCTCGGTCCGCGTTGGCTGGACGGCGCCTTGATGCGCGGTATCGACGTGTTGCTGTCGTTTCCCGACCTGTTGCTGGCGCTGGTGATCATCACGTTTTTCGGCCAGGGCACGGCCAATCTGATTCTCGCGATAGGCATTGCCGGTGTGCCGCGTTATGCGCGCCTGGTGCGGGCGCAAACCCTCAGCGTACGCAATGCCGGCTACGTCGAATCCGCCGTCACCCTCGGCCAATCGCAGCTGGCGGTGGTGCTGCGGCACATCCTGCCGAATGCGTTCAAGCCCGTGTTGATCCTCGCCACCATCGGCATCGGCGGCGCGATCACTGCCGGTGCCGCCTTGAGTTTCCTCGGCTTCGGCGCACCGCCGCCTGCGCCGGAGTGGGGCGGGATGATGTCCATCGGGCGCAGCTTCCTGGCCAATGCGCCGTGGCTGGTGGCCTGGCCCGCCCTGATCATCACCCTGACCGTTGTTTCCATCAGTGCCATCGGCCGCGAACTCTTGCGCCGCAGCGAAGGAAAGCCTCTATGACGATGAGTATCCATACCCTCGGCCCGCTGGTCGATATCCGCGACCTGACAGTACGTTTCGGCCAGGCCGAGCCAGTGTTGCACGGTGTCAGTCTGCAGTTGAGCCGGGGTGAATGCCTGGCGCTGGTGGGGGAGTCGGGGTCCGGAAAAAGCGTCACCGCCCGCACCCTGGCTGGCCTCACCGGCAAGGACGCCCATGTCCAGGCCGCCAAACTGGCCTTCCAGGGCGTCGACCTGCGCCAGCTCAACGAGCGGGCCTGGCAGCAACTGCGCGGCGCGAGCATCGGCTTTGTGATGCAGGACGCGTTGGGCGCGCTGGACCCGCTGCGCCGCGTCGGTGCCGAGATCGAAGAACCGTTGCACCTGCACACCGCATTGGGCCTGGAAGCACGCCGCCTGCGGGTGCTGGAACTGCTGCGGGATGTCGGTGTGCCGGAACCGGAACTGCGCGCCAGCCAATACCCCTGGCAACTTTCCGGCGGCTTGCGCCAGCGGGCGCTGATCGCCTCGGCGATTGCCTGCAATCCGCGGCTGATCATTGCCGATGAACCCACCACGGCACTGGATGCCACGGTTCAGGCCCAGGTCATCGCCCTGCTGGAGAGCCTGCGCGGTGAAGACAATGCACTGCTGATGGTCAGCCACGACCTGTCGGTGGTCTCGCGCCTGGCCGATCGCGTGGCCGTGATGCGCCACGGGGTGATCGTGGAGGAGGGCAGCACCGAACAGGTCCTGCAAGACCCGCGTCATCCGTATACCCAACTGCTGCTGCGGGCCGCCAAGGCCGTGCACTTCCAGCCCACACGCCGACTGCTCACGGCGGTGGAGCCCGAGCCGGCGCCCCAGGGCGAAATACTGCTTGAAGCACGCGAGCTGTCCAAAACCTTTGTCGGCCCCGACGGCAAAACCCGCATGGTGCTGAACCAGGTGTCGCTACAGCTGCGTCGCGGCGAGACGCTGGGGGTGGTGGGCGAATCGGGTTGCGGCAAGACCACCTTGACCCGGCTGATACTCGGCCTGGAAACCGCCGATGCCGGCGAGGTGTGGATCAATGGCCAGCGCTGGTCCGACCTCGACGCCAGGCAAAAACGCGAAGCCCGGCGTGCGGTGCAAGTGGTGTTCCAGGACCCGCTCAGCTCCTTCGACCCACGCTACACCGTGCAGCGTGTGCTGTTCGAAGCGCTGGTGGTGGCTGGCGTACCGCGTCATGCCCGGCGCGACCGTGCCCTGGAACTGCTGGAACTGGTACGCCTTGATGCCAGCGCCTTGTCGCGCCGGCCGATCGAACTTTCCGGTGGCCAGCGCCAGCGCATCGCGATTGCCCGAGCGTTGGCTTCCGAGCCGCAGATCCTGATCTGCGATGAACCGGTGTCGGCGCTCGACGTGTCGGTACAGGCACAGATTCTCGAACTGCTCGACGACCTCAAGCGCCGCCTCGGCCTGGCTTGCCTGTTCATTTCCCATGACCTCGGCGTGATCAACCACGTCAGCGAGCGCGTGTTGGTGATGAAGGCCGGTGAAGTGGTGGAGTCCGGCTCGGTACGCGCGGTGTTCGACCGTCCGGCCCATGCCTATACCCGCGCGCTGATCGATGCGATCCCGACCCTTGAAACCGACTACACGCCGATCCCGTTCTACCTGAATGTCGCGATCTGACGTATTGGAAAACGTATCTACGAAAGGAGTGCTCCTGGTGCCCAAGCAACTGCACGTGAATTTGTTTGAAATGAACTGCGTCAGCCACATCGTCCATGGTTTGTGGGTGCACCCGGACAACAACCGGCACCGTTTCAACGACCTGGACTATTGGACCGAGCTGGCGCAGCTGCTGGAATACGGCACCTTTGATGGCGTGTTCCTGGCCGATGTGATTGGCACCTATGACCGCTTTCGCGACGGCCCCGAGACCTCGCTGCGTGAGGGCATGCAGATTCCCAGCAACGACCCGCTGCTGGTGATTCCGGCGATGGCCGGGGTGACCAAGAACCTGGGTTTCGGCGCGACCTTTTCCACCACCTACGAACCGCCGTTCGCCTTTGCGCGGCGCATGAGTACCCTCGATCACCTGACCAAGGGGCGGGTGGGCTGGAACATCGTCACCTCGTATTTGCCGAATGCGGCGCGCAACTTCGGGCATGACACTGAGGTGGTTCACGATCACCGCTACGAGATCGCCGATGAATACCTCGACGTGCTGTACAAGCTTTGGGAAGGCTCCTGGGACGATGACGCGGTGATTGTCGACCGTGAGCGTCGGATCTACACCGATCCGGACAAGGTGCGCTATATCAACCACGTGGGGGAACACTTCAAGGTTGCCGGCCCACACTTGTGCCAGCCTTCGCGGCAGCGTACGCCGGTGTTGTTTCAGGCTACGGGGTCACCGGCCGGGATCGAGTTTGCCGGGCGGCATGCCGAAGTGGTGTTTACCGGTGGTAATGATGCGCCGGCGGTGCGGGCGAATATCCAGGCGATGCGGCAGAAGGCGGTTGAGCATGATCGCGATCCGGCGGGGTTGAAGTTTATTGTGATGGCGGGGGTGATCGTTGGGCGGACGGATGAGGAGGTGAGTGCCAAGCTCGACAGTTATCGCAAGTTGGTGAGTGTCGAGGCGTCGCTGGCTCACGGGCAGTCGGCGATTGATTTGACGGCGTATCCGCGGGATACGTTGATCAGTGATCTGGTGAGTCGGCAGGTCAAGGGGTGGGAGAGTTTGAGCCGGTACAAGGCGGACTCCACTGTTGGGGCGGTATTGGCGCAGCTGGGTGGGTTTAATCGCGAGCGGTTTTTTGTCGCGGGTACGCCGACGGTGGTGGCGGACGCGATTGAGAAATGGCTGGATGAGGATGGGATCGACGGGATTAACCTGAGGCAGTATTTGTCGTTTGAGACGGCGCGGGACTTTATTGAATTGGTGGTGCCGGAGTTGCGTCGTCGGGGGCGGTTTCGTGAGCGGTACAACGAGGGGGAGACGTTGCGGGAGCGGTTGTTTGGGGCTGGGCGGGCGCGGTTGCCGGGGGACCACTTTGGGGCGCGTTATCGGGATCCGGCGGCGTTGCTGAAGCCGGCGTTGCCATTGCGGTTTCCGGCGTGAGTTGGTGTACATATCCGTTGCTGCGGTAACGGCGGCTTRKGGTTCCGCTCTTACAGCGGGTCACTTTTGGCAAACGCCCGGAATGCCGGCCCAGCCAAAAGTAACCAAAAGGTCTTTGCCCCACCACTCGGTGCCTCGCCTAGGCTCGGCATGCCCGCACTCCGGCCCGATTCCGCGGGCCGCCGCGACGGGCCATCCATGGCCCGGCGCGGCTAAATCGGCTTCCCTGCCGATTTACCCGCTCCACCGTGCCTACTTGCGGCCATCGTGGTTGACGGGGCCCGCAGATCAAGATCAAAAGCAGATCAAAAGCGAGAGCACAGCGGCCTCCCGGCCGGCTTGAGTGTTAAAAGCAAAAGCAAAAACCAGAGCGAAAACAGATCTGCTTTTCTGTGGGAGCGGGCTTGCTCGCGAAAACCTGAGAGCGCCGCGTTCATTCAGGATGCCGGCGTCATCGTTAACGACCTTCGCGAGCAAGCCCGCTCCCACATTTTTGACCGTGCCCGCTTTAGATTTTGATTTGGCTTTTGCTCTTCAACACTCAAGCCGGCCGGKAGGCCGCTGTGCTCTTGATCTGCTTTTGATCTTGATCTTRGGCGCCCCGTTAAACCACGCTGGCCGAACGCAGGCTTTGGAGCGTGGGTAACCCGGCAGGACGCCGGGTTAGCCGCGCTGGGCCAAGGATGGCCCATCGCGGCGGCCCACGGTCCAAAGCCGGAGTGAGGGCACACCGAGCCTAAGCGAGGTGCCGAGTGGTGGGGCAAGAGCGTTTTGCTTACTTTTGCGCTGTTCAAAAGTGAGCCGCTGTAAGAGCGGAACCAATAGCCGCCGTTACCGCAGCAACGGATATGTACTCAAACCTCACGCCCCCCCAAGGCCGAGCTGTTGCCTGACCAACACTTCCCACACACATTGTCGTTTTCAGCAATCCCCCAACCCTCCAATCCCCCCTGTTTACAGCCCCAAAAACCCGGCATGCCTTGTGCAATGACCCAGTTCCCGGACTTTAGGCCTGACCCATCATGCAAGAACCCGCCCCTTACCCGCGACGATCCAGCCCGTTGCTCCTTATCGGCACCGCCACACTCTGCGGCCTGCTGCTGGGCTGTGGCCAAGGCAGCTCAACCGTCACCCGCAGTGACCAGCCGGTAAAGGGCGGCACCCTGGTCTACGCCACAGACCGCGAACCCACCTGCCTCGACCCCCACGTGGCCGGCGACATGCCCCAGGTGTTCGTCGCCCAGCAGTACCTCGACTCCCTGGTCTCGATGGACGCCGACGGCCGCATCGGCCCCTGGCTCGCCAAGACCTGGGAAGTCTCCCCCGACGGCCTGACCTACACCTTCCACCTGCGCAACGACGTGCACTTCACCGACGGCACCCCGTTCAACGCCGCCGCCGTGAAGGCCAACCTCGACCACATGGCCAACCCCAAGACCCAATCCAGCACCGCAGGCGGCTACATCCGCCAATACCGCAGCACCGACGTGCTCGACGAATACACCGCAGTGGTGCACCTGGCCACGCCGTACGCGGCCTTTCTTGAAGTCCTCGCCCAAGGCTTCCTCGGCATCGAGTCCCCCACGGCATTGCTGCGCTCGCGCGATGTGAACTGCGAAAGCCCGGTCGGCAGCGGCCCGTTCAAGGTCGTGCGCTGGGACCGGCAAAGCCAGGTCGAGCTGATGCGCAACCCCGACTACAACTGGGCGCCACCCACCGCCAAGCACCAGGGCCCGGCCTGGCTCGACCGGATCGTCTGGAAGTTCATCCAGGAACCTTCCGTGCGCTTCGCCTCGTTGCAGGCTGGCGAGGTCGACGTGATCGAGGCATTGCCCCCCGAATCCCACGAGGCCGCTCGACGCAACCCGGACCTGACCCTGGTGATCGCCCAACGCCCCGGCAACCCCACCAACGGCACGCTGAACATTACCCGTGCGCCGTTCGATGACGTGCGAGTGCGCGAAGCCTTCGTGCGCAGCTCCGACATCGAGGGCGCGTTGAAGAGCGTGTACTTCAACGAATTCCCCCGCGCCGGCGGGCCGCTGAGCCCTGCCACGCGCTTTTACAGCCCGGAGTTCCAGCACGCCCAGGATTACGACCCGGCCCGGGCTGCTCAGTTACTCGACCAGTCCGGCTGGACCCAGCGCGACAGCGAGGGCTACCGCACCAAGGACGGCAAGCGCCTGCAAGTTCACGTGGTGATGGGCAACCGCACGCCACCGTCGGAATACACCTTGTGGGAACAGGTGCAGGCCACCACCCGGCAGGTCGGCTTCGAGCTGATCGTCGACCAGATGAGTGACGTACAGGCCACCAAACGCCAGGCCGACTGGGACTACGACATTCGCCTCGGCTACTGGAACACCAACACCGCCGACGTGCTGCGGATCATCTTCGGCAGTGAGTTCATCAGCCCGGCGGGTGTCGGTGGTTACCACCAGAACACCGCAGGCTTCAGTGACCCGGCGTTCGACACGCTGATCCGGCAAGCCCTCACCACCCAGGACAGCGAGCAGCGCCGGGCGCTGTATTACCAGGCGCAGAAAATCGCTTCCAGCCAGTACCTGCAATTGACCACCTACCCGCAAAGCACGCGGCTGGGTATCTACAAGACCACCCAGGGCGTGCGGCTGGAGCCGTCGCTGGCGGTGACTTATCTCTATGACGCATGGGTGAACAAATGAGCGACACATCACTTGCCAACCCACGGCGCGAGCGCCTGGCCCGGCTCGGCAAACGCGCGCTGTGGCGCCTTGCCGGCGGCGTGCTGGTGCTCTGGGCGGTGGCCACGCTGACGTTCTTTGCCTTGCGCCTGATGCCCGGCGATCCGGTGCAGGCGATCCTCGGCGGCCCGAGCGGCAACCCCACCCCCGAGACCATCGCCGAAGCCACCCGCGAGTACGGCCTCGACAAACCACTGGCGGTGCAATACGCGTTGTACCTCGGGCGACTGGTGCAGGGTGACCTGGGGGTTTCCTATTCCCAGCACCTGCCGGTGACCCGAGTGCTCGCCGAGCAATCCTGGCCGACCCTGGAGCTGACCCTGACGTCCCTCGCCCTGGCCTGGGTCCTGGTGCTGGCGCTGACGGTGCTGACCGCCGGCCGGCGACGCTGGGTTGCCAGCCTGGCCTCGTTGGCCGAAACCCTGGCCGCCGCGCTGCCGCACTTCTGGCTGGGGATTCTGCTGCTGGCGGTGTTTGCGTTCGGCCTGCGGCTGTTCCCGCCGGCAGGCAGTGATGGCTGGCGCACCCTGGTGTTGCCGTCGTTCGCCCTGGCGATTCCGCTGGCCGGGTTTATCGCCCAGGTCACCCGCGAATCCCTGGATTTGACCCTCGACCAACCCTTCATCCTGACCGCCCGCACCCGTGGCCTGAGTGACTTCAACGTGCGCTTCAAACACGCGTTGCGCCACGCCGTGTTGCCGGGCATCTCGCTGTCGGGCTGGGCCATCGGCGCGCTGATCAGCGGTGCCGTGGTGATCGAAGTGATTTTTTCCCGCAAGGGCCTCGGCCGCCAGTTGTACCAGGCGGTGCAGGCCCAGGACCTGCCGCTGACCATCGGCATCAGCCTGGTGGTCGCCGCCGGTTACGTGCTCGCCAATATTCTGGTCGACCTGCTGTACCTGTGGGTCGACCCTCGCCAACAGGAGCTTCCAGCATGAGTGGCCTGACCCTGGAAACACCGCTGCCCGCGCTGCGGATTCAGCGCACCACTCGCACGCTGCGCCTCGGCCCGCTGTTGGCGATTACCTTTCTGTTGCTGGTGATCGTCGCGGCGCTGGTGCCGCAGTTGTTCGCCTACAGCGACCCGCTGGCCATCGTGCCCCGCGATGCGTTTCATTCGCCGAGCCTGAGCCACTGGTTCGGCACCGATCAGTCGGGGCGGGATATTTTTTCGCGGGTGATCCATGGCACTCGCCAGTCGTTGTTCATCGGCCTGGCAGCCACGGCGATTGCGATGACCATCGCCATTGTGCTTGGCCTGTTGGGCGGGCTGGGCGGCGCGCGGGTGGACCGCGGCGTGGGCTGGTTGCTGGAAGTGCTGTTTGCGTTTCCGAGCCTGATCCTGGCGCTGTTGTTCGTGGCGATTTTCGGCAGCGGCATCGGCCCGCTGATCGTCGCCACCGGGCTGGGCAGTGCACCGGGTTATGCGCGGATGGTCCGTGGCCAGGTGCTGGCGGTGCGCAACGCGGGCTATATCGAAGCTGCCCGTGCCCTCGGGCATCCGCCGCTGCGCATCATCCTGCGCCAGTTGCTGCCGAACGCCATGCGCCCGTTGATCGTGACCCTGACCATGGGCGTGGGCCAGGCGATTGTCTGGGCCTCGGCCCTGAGTTTTCTCGGCCTGGGCGCCCGTCCGCCGGCACCGGAGTGGGGGACCATGTTGTCCATGGGCCGCGACTTCATCGCCAACGCCTGGTGGCTGACGTTCTTCCCCGGGCTGTTCATCGTATTGACCACGCTGTCGACCACGGTCACTGGCCGTTACCTGCAACAACGCCTGGAGGGCCGTCTTTCATGAGCGACCAGAAACGCTTGATCGTTGAAGGGCTGTCCATCGAGTTTGCCGGGCAGTCGGTGGTGCGCAATCTGTCTTTCACCCTGGAGCCTGGCAAGACCCTGGCGCTGGTGGGCGAATCCGGCTCCGGTAAAAGCGTCACCGCCCGCAGCCTGATCGGCCTGGCGGGTGCGGGCGCGAAGGTTACGGCGCGCACCTTGAGCTATGACGGTGTGGATTTGCTCAGCCTGTCGGAACGCGGCTGGCGTCGTTTGCGTGGCAATGGCATCGGCTTCGTGTTGCAGGATGCACTGGTGTCCCTCGACCCGTTGCGGCCGGTGGGCAAGGAAATTCTCGAAGTGCTGGAGACCCATCGTTGGGGCGACCGTCGCAGCCGTGGCGAACGCGTCATCGAACTGCTGGACCTGGTGGGCGTACCCGAACCGCAACTGCGTGCCTGCCAGCGCCCCGATCAACTCTCCGGCGGCCTGCGCCAGCGTGCGCTGATTGCCAGCGCACTCGCATTGAACCCCGGCCTGGTGATCGCCGATGAACCGACCACGGCGCTGGATGCCACGGTGCAGGCGCAGATCCTGCAGGTATTGCAGCAGATCAAGGCCCGTGGCGATTCGCTGCTGATCATCAGCCATGACCTGGCAGTGGTCGCGCAATTGGCCGATGAGGTGCTGGTGCTGCGCCACGGCGAAGTGGTGGAGCAGGGCCCGATGGATCAGGTGCTGCTCAACCCACGCCACGTCTACACCCGCTCGCTGCTGGATGCGGTGCCCGCCGAACATGCCCGGGGCACACGCTTGTCGCCGGAGCGCAGCAACGCTGTGGCGCAACCACGGCCCGGCGCGGATTCGCCGGTGTTGCTCAAGGCCTCCGGGCTGGGCAAACGGTATGTCGGCCCCGATCAACAGTCGCGTCAGGTGGTGGATAACGTCAGCTTCGAGCTGCGCGCCGGTCGCACCCTGGGCATCGTCGGTGAATCCGGCTCCGGCAAAACCACCGTGGCACGCATCGCCCTCGGCTTGCTGCAACCGGATGCCGGTGAGGTGCGTTTTCTCGACCAGCCATGGGCCGCGGCAGGTACCGAGCGGGTCGAGGAAAAGACCCGCCGTGTGCATCGCCGGGATATCAGCGTGATTTATCAGGACCCGCTGAGTTCGTTCGACCCGCGCTGGACGGTGGGGCAGATCCTCAGTGATGCGCTGGACGTTGCCGGTATCGACGCCGAGCAACAGGCGGCCCGCATGACACAGTTGCTCGACCAGGTACGCCTGGCGCCGCAATTGGCCGAGCGCCGACCGTTGCAACTGTCGGGCGGGCAGCGCCAGCGCGTGGCGATTGCCCGGGCGATTGCCAGCAACCCCAAAGTGATTATCTGCGACGAGCCGGTGTCGGCGCTGGACGTGTCGGTGCAGGCCCAGGTCCTGGATCTGCTGGCCGACCTGCAAGCCTCGCTGGGCCTGGCCTACCTGTTTATCTCCCACGACCTGGGGGTGATTCGCCACGTCAGCGACGAAGTGTTGGTGATGCGCCACGGCCAGGTGGTGGAAAGCGCCAGCGTCGAGACGTTGTTTGAATCGCCCCAGCACGAATACACCCGGCGCCTGCTGGGCGCGGTGCCACGCCTGCCCGGCAGCGGCACGCAGTTGGTGGTGCCGGCCCTGGAGCCGGAAAACCCCGGCTGGCTGTTTGATGAATCGCGCCTGTGGAAAATCGCCATCTAGACCTGAATCAAGGAAGTGCCATGAGCAAGTTGTCTGCTGTACCCACGCCGCCGGTTGTAACGGTGGCCGAACTGAACGCCCGCGCCGACCGCATCCTGCCGCAGATTGCCGCCGGCGCTGCGCAACGTGAGCGTGACCGCCAACTGCCGTATGAGGCCGTGGCGCAGATCGCCCAGGCCGGGTTGTTTACCGTGCGGATTCCCAAGCGGTTTGGCGGCGCCGGTGGTTCGGTCAAGGACGTGATTGCCTTGCTGATTCGCATCGCCTCGGCCGACTCCAACGTGGCCCAGGCGCTGCGCCCCGGTTTCGGGTTTGTCGAAGGCCTGCTGGCGTCCCGCGCCGAGGGGGCGGAGGAGGAGCGCGAGCGCTGGTTCGGGCGCTACCTGCAAGGCGCCGTGATCGGCAATGCCGGCTGGGAAGTCGGCGGTGCCAACGGTTCGATCAGTGCGC
Source organism: Pseudomonas sp. Colony2 (assembly GCF_019382755.1). Classification (NCBI taxonomy): domain Bacteria; kingdom Pseudomonadati; phylum Pseudomonadota; class Gammaproteobacteria; order Pseudomonadales; family Pseudomonadaceae; genus Pseudomonas; species Pseudomonas sp. Colony2. Next base: position 2,586,955 of record NZ_CP080030.1, read on the forward strand.
GCATCGTGCGTGACGGCGAGCACTTTCGCGCTTGCGGCAGCAAGTACTACAGCACCGGTTCGTTGTATGCCGATTGGGTCAGCGCCGTCGCCCTGGACGAGAATGACCAGCCCGTGTCGTTCATCCTGCCCCGCGACCGCCAGGGCCTGGAGTTGCTGGATGATTTCGACGCCATGGGCCAGCGCCTGACCGCCAGTGGCACCACCCATCTGCATGATGTGCAGGTGTTGGCCAGCGAGATCCGCACCCGCACCGTCGAGGAAGGCAAGCGCACGATTGTCACGCCGTTCCTGCAAGTGTTCCTCGCGGCGGTGCAGGCCGGTATTGCGCGTAATGCGCTGAATGATGCGGTGACCTTTGCCAAGGAGCATGCGCGGCCGATCAAGCACAGCAGCGCCACGCGCTCGGTGGATGACCCGTACGTGGAACTGAGCGTGGGCGACGTCTCGGCCCGGGCCTTTACCGCCGAAGCGGTGGTGTTGCACGCGGCGGACTCCATTGACCGCGCCTGGGCTGCGGATCTTGATGCGGTGGCCGTCGACCAGGCGGCAGTGGACGTGGCCCAGGCGCAATACATCGCGGCGGAGTCGGCGCTCAAGGCCGCCGAGCTGGTGTTCGACGTGGGTGGCGCTTCCACCACCGGCCGCGCGCATAACCTGGACCGGCACTGGCGCAACGCGCGCACCGTGGCCAACCACAATCCCCGGCACTGGAAAGCCGCAGCCGTGGGTGCCTGGCAACTCAAGGGCACGCCGCCTCCGACATCGGGGCTGTTTTGAACAAAGCCCTCGACCTTTCACACCCCTTGGGCGAGGTGGGCACCGGGCACGCGCGCCGGGTGCCGATGATCATCGGCTGTGCGCTGTTCATGGAATTGATCGACGCCACGGCGGTGCTCACGGCGCTGCCGCAGATGGCCCAGGATTTCGGCGAGCCCAGCGTGCGCATGAACCTGGTGGTGTCGCTGTACCTGCTGGCGGTGGCGCTGTTCGTGCCGGTCAGCGGCTGGGCGGCCGACCGGTTCGGGCCGCGTCGGGTGTTTATCAGCGCCATCGTGCTCTTCACCCTCGCGTCGGTGGCCTGTGCCTGCTCGGGCTCGTTGTTGCAACTGTCCCTGGCGCGTTTGGCCCAGGGCGCTGCGGGGGCGATGATGGTGCCGGTGGGGCAGGTGATCCTGCTGCGCTGGTCGGCGCGGGAAAACCTGCTGCGTGCCATGTCGTACCTGACGGTGGCGGCGCTGGTTGGGCCGCTGCTGGGCCCACCGTTGGGCGGGCTGTTGGTGACGGTGCTGTCGTGGCACTGGATCTTCCTGATCAACCTGCCGATCGGCGTGCTTGGGGTGATCCTGGTGCTGCGCTATATCCCGGACTATTCCGGGACGCCCGGCCAGCCATTGGACGTTCCCGGCCTGTTGCTCAGCGGTGTGGCATTGGGCGGGCTGGTGTTCGGTTTCGAGGTGCTGGGCCACGGCCTGTTGCCGCGCCAGTGGGCGTTGCTGCTGATTGGCGGCGGGCTGTTGAGTGCCTGGCTGTATGTCCTGCATGCACGGCGGACGGCGTACCCGTTGATCGATTTTTCATTGTTGAAAATCCCGACCTTCGCGGTGAGCTTCTGGGGCGGCAACCTGATGCGCATCGGCAGCGCGTCACAGCCGTTTTTGCTGGTGTTGCTGTTCCAGCTGTGTTTCGGGCTTAACCCGTTGCAGGCGGGGCTGCTGAGCGTTGCCGGTGGCGTGGGGGCGTTGCTGATGAAAATGCTGGCAGTGCGGATTGTCAGCCGCTTCGGTTTCCGGCGCACCTTGATCGGCAATGCGGTGCTCACCGGTGCAACCATCCTGGCGTGCAGCCTGTTCGAGGTATCAACGCCTTACTGGATTGTAATACTGGTGTTATTTGGCAGCGGGATCATTCGTTCGCTGCAATTCAGCACCCTGGGGGCGTTGACCTATGCCGACGTGCCACCGGAGCAATCCAGCCGCGCCAGCAGCCTGTCGGCGATGACCATTCAGTTGACGTTGAGTTTATCGGTGGGCATCGCGGCGGGGCTGCTCGGTTTGATCATGGCCGTGCGCGGGCATGCCACGGTCGAGCAGAGTGATATCGCCTGGATCATGGCGGGTGCCGGATTGCTGTGTGCCTTGTCGGGGCTGGTCTATCGCAGGCTGTCGCCCCAGGCGGGCTCGGCGATTTATGCAAAACGCGCAGAGGGAATTGGATGATTCGTGCAGCACGTATCGAGGACGCAGGTGACATTGCCTGGGTGCATATTCGCAGTTGGCAGCAGGCTTATCGTGAACTGATGCCGGCGGATTACCTGGCTTCGCTGGAGGCGACGCAGCCTCGGCGTGAAGCCTTTTGGCGGCAGTCGATTGAGCAGGGGAGCGAAGCTGTGTTTGTCGCGCAGGTCGAGGGGCGTGTGGTGGGCTGGATTGTTGTCAGCTCGAGTCGTGATGAGGATGCTGATCCAGGCGTAACCGGTGAAGTGCAGGCGGTGTATGTGCTGGCCGAGCATTGGGGAACGGGGGTGGGCAGGGCGCTGTGGCTCAGGGGGCTGGAGCATCTCGCGAGCCTGGGCCTGGAGATGGCGACGTTGTGGGTGCTGGCTGAAAACCGGCGGGCAGTGCGCTTTTACCAAAATGCAGGATGGATAGCGCAGCCCGAATCAAGCCGCACCCTTGCTCGGGGCGGTCGTGAGTTGGAGGAACTTCGCTACCAATCCCAAAAGTGACGCTGAACCTGTGGCGAGGGAGCTTGCTCCCGCTGGGCTGCGCAGCGGCCCCAAAATTCTGGGAGCGCTTCGCACTCCAGCGGGAGCAAGCTCCCTCGCCACAGGGGAATGCCGCTCTGGACGCTCTGCGTCCGCTCTTAAAATCGTGACGCAGAGCGTCACCGGATGCATTCCCACGCAGAGCGTGGGAACGATCACACTCACCATTTTTGCCTGAAAGCTGCGCGGCCACAGGCGTCATTCAGGAATGTCATTGGCCATGAGTTCGTCTTTTTCATTGTTTCGCACCTGGAATGTCCAGCACTTGCCATCGACGCCGGCGGCGTTTGTGCGGCATTTCATCGGACATTTCAAAGGTTGGTACCTGGCTATCCTGCTGCTGCAGATCGCCGCGGTGGTGTGTTCGATTCTGACGCCCTGGGGGCTGGGGCAGATCACCCGCACCGTGAGCAACGGGC
>NZ_CP080030.1:2590273-2590736 GCF_019382755.1 Pseudomonas sp. Colony2
GTGACGCATGTGGTGTTCGCCTATCTGCAGCAGCACTCCCATCGTTTCATCAGCAATGAGTTCGCCGGGGCACTGGCGCATCGGGTGGCGGAAATTACCCTGGGCGTGAATCAGACCCTGAGCATCTTGTTGTTCGACCTGATCCCGCTGCTGGTGACGCTGAGCCTGGCCACGGCCTTGCTATGGACCGCATCGCCGTTGTTGGCGTTGTTCATGGCGGGTTGGTCGGTGGCGTTTATCGCTATCTGCTACGTCCTCGCACGCCGCAGTCATCCTCTGGCGCAACAGTATTCGGCAGCGCGCAGCACCAGCACCGGCAAAGTGGTGGATGCGGTCTCCAACCTGGCCAATATCCGCCTGTTTGCGCGCCATGCGTTCGAGCACAGTTACCTCGGCACTTTCCTCGACAAGGAGGTGGCGGCTGCCTACCGATCCCTGGGGTATATGGAGCGCATCCGCTGGT
>NZ_CP080030.1:2590786-2601109 GCF_019382755.1 Pseudomonas sp. Colony2
CTCTACCTGTGGCGCAGCCACCGTATCGACATTGCTGCGTTTGTCATGTCCACCAGCCTTTCGTTGTTGATCATCAGCGATGTGGAAAACCTGTCGCGACGCTTTCTCGAATTCTTCGAAGCCACCGGCAATATCGCCAACGGTGTGCGCACCCTGATCCGCCCCCATGAAGTCATCGACCAACCCGGCGCCAAGGCGCTGATGGTCAAGCGCGGCGATATCGAGTTTCGCGATGTCGGCTTCAGCTATGGCGGTGACCGTTCGATTTTCGAACACCTGAATATCGTCATCCCCGCCGGCCAGAAAGTCGGCCTGGTGGGTGCTTCGGGCTCCGGCAAGTCGACCCTGCTGAGCTTGCTCCTGCGTCTCTACGACGTGCAGCAAGGCCAGGTGCTGGTGGACGGCAAGGACGTGCGCGAGGTGACCCAACATTCGCTGCACCAGCAGATCGGCCTGATTCCCCAGGAGCCCGGCCTGTTCCACCGCAGCATTCGCGAAAACATCCATTACGGCCGCCTGGATGCCTCGATGGACGAGGTCGCCGAGGCGATCCACCGCGCCGGCGCCAGTGAATTTATCGACAGCATGGAACACGGCTACGAATCGCTGGTGGGCGAGCGTGGGGTCAAATTGTCCGGCGGCCAGCGCCAGCGCATTGCGATTGCCCGGGTGTTGCTGAAAAATGCGCCGATCCTGGTGATGGACGAAGCCACTTCCAGCCTGGACTCGATCACCGAGCGCTTTATCCAGGACAAGCTCGACGAAATCATGGAAGACAAGACCGTGCTGGTGGTCGCGCATCGGCTGTCCACCGTGGCCCACCTGGACCGGATCCTGGTGTTCGACAATGGCCGGGTGATCGAGGACGGCAGCCACGAACAGTTGCTGCGCCAGGGCGGGCAATATGCGCGGTTGTGGAGTCGCCAGTTCAGCGATGCGCTGGATGAAGCGGTGGTGTGACCAAGCGGCGTACCGGGTACGCCGCGCAGTCAGGTTCAGATCGAGAGGTGCAGCACCCTGTCATCCTTGGCACCGGCCAGCGGGCGGCGCTTGTTGACCTTCAGCTCACCGAGGTTGATCAGCAACGTGCGGGTCACGTTGCGGCTCAGCCCCAGCAACTCGGCGGTGTGCACCTGGTTGTGCTGGCACAGCCGGTAGGCGGCGGTGAGCAGGCTGCGTTCCACCTGCTCGTGGAGGTTTTCTATCTGCTCCTCGAACAGCCGCTGGAAGGCCTGGTCGAGCAGGTCATGGGCGGTGGTGCTGTCTTCCTGGCGTTCGATACGCAGGTTGGACATGCGCAGGTCATCGGCCTGGATCACGCCGTCGCGGCAGATCAGCAGGGTGTGGTGGATGACGTTTTCCAGCTCGCGGATATTCCCCGGCCAACTGTAGGTGGCCAGGCGTTGCTCGGCTTCCTTGCTCAAGATGATCTCGCCATAGCCGAGGCGGCGGGTGTAGGTGTCGATGAAGTACTGCACCAGCGGCAGGATATCGCCGGGGCGATCCCGCAGCGGGCTGAGTTCCAGGTTGACCACGTTCAGACGGTAGAACAGGTCCTCGCGGAAATGCCCGGCGTTGATGGCTTTTTCCAGCTGCACGTTGGTCGCCGCCAGCACCCGCACATTGATCGGAATGCTTTTGCGCGAACCCAGGCGCACTACTTCACGCTCCTGCAATACCCGCAGCAGCTTGACCTGGATCGACATGGGCAGGTCGCCGATTTCATCGAGGAACAGCGTGCCGCCGTTGGCTTCTTCAAACCAGCCGGCCTTGGCACCGAGGGCACCGGTGAACGCGCCTTTCTCGTGGCCGAACAGCTCGGCTTCCACCAGTGATTCGGAGAACGCACCGCAATTCACCGCCACGAATGGCTGCTCCTTGCGGCCACTGAGGTTGTGGATATGCCGTGCGACCAACTCTTTGCCGGTGCCGGTTTCACCGATGATCAGCACGCTGGCTTCGCTCGGCGCGACTTGTTGCACATGCTTGAGCAAGGCCTTGGACCTGGGATCTTCAAACACCTGCGCGGTGGCGCGGATGGAGGTGGCAAGGGCGGGCGAGGGCGGTAGGGTCAGCAGTTGCATGGTTATCCCTTTGAATAAAAGATCAGGAATAAAACGTCGGGATGGGCGCGGTACCGTTCAGTGCCCACTCGCCCAGTTCATGAAGTTTGTAGTCCAGCGGGTCATGCAGGCTCTGGGTGCGCAAGTTGCGCCAGTGCCTGTCGAGGGCCACCGAGGCGTTGGTCGCCCGTGCGCCGGTGACCTCGAAGACCTTGCTACACAACTCCAGGCCATTGCGGCTGGCGGCGACTTTGGCGGTGGCGATGGCAATCGCCGTTTCGCCGCGTTCCTCGCTGGTCAGGGCCGAGCCCTTGGCCCATGCCGCGTCCAGCACCTGGCCTGCGCGCTCCACCAGCAGGCGGGTGCTTTGCAGCGCCACCCAGAAATCGCCGTAGTGGCTGAGGATGTAAGGGTCCTGGGTGCTGTGGCTGGCGCTGGAGCGGAACCACGGGCGGGCTTCTTCCAGGGTGTATTGGCGCGCTTCTTCGAACGCGCCTTCGGCGATGCCGAGGAAGATATTCGCGAAGTGCAGTTGCGCAATCAACGGCCGCAGGCAGGCGAACGGAGTACTCAGGGGGCCCGGGTCCAGCAACAGGTCGGACTCTTCCACGCGCACGCGCTTGAAGGTCACGCTGCCGCTGTCGGTCTGGCGCTGGCCCATGTTGTTCCAGTCGTTGTGCAGGATGATCCCGCTGCGGGCGCTGGGAATCGCCGCGATCAGCAACTTGCCGCCGGCGCTTTCATCGATGGCCGAGGCGATCAGCATTTCCGAGTCGTTGGCCCCGGAGCAGAAGTTCTTCTGTCCCGAGAATTCCCGCCAGCCCGTGTGGCGCTTGACCACCGTGCGGGTGTCCAGGGGGTTCAGGGTGTTGCCCCAGAACCAGTTGTTGCTGGCCGTCAGGCTGAACCAGGTTTGCCATTGTGCGGGCGTGGCGAATAACCGGACGGTGGCGAGCATCAGGTGATGAAAGCCGAATACGTGGGCGATGGAGCTGTCGACCCGGGCGAATTCGCGCACCACCTCGAAGGTTTCCGACCAGTTGGCGTCCAGCCCGCCGAATTGCCCGGGGATGCTCAGGGACAGCAGGCCGCTGCTGCGCAGTTTGTCGCGTTCGGCCTTGGGCGTACCGCCGCTGGCGTCGCGGTCGACGGCGGTGCGCGCGAACTCGGTCGCCAGGTCACGGGCAATCTCCAGTGGCGTCCTGCGGGTGCAGAGTAAGTTGACCGTCACGCGTGAATACCTCGTTGCTTAAGTCGAGAATGCTCGAGCTGATTTGTTTCAACAGGCAATGGATAGAGCAAGACCCATACCAAGTAACAATAAGCCGATAACTTGCGACTTCTTACGGGGATGCAGGCGCGGACAGTGTCGAATACGCAACTTTTGTTGGAGGGCTGTTGGAATTTGCACAGTTGCGTCCTGTGCCCGCAGGGCGGGGCTTTCGTTATGCTTTTATTGCTTGAGCATATAAGTGTTTGTGGGTGGTTTTTGTATTGTCCGGAATCGAACATTTCACCAGCAAAGTGTTGCACTTGTGGCGATTAATAAGAGTGGCCGGCCAGTGTTTATTGAGGCTTGGACGTGGCATGAACCCTGCAAAGTTGGAAACAGAGCGCGACTATACGAATAGATGCTCCAACTAATTCGAGACCCCAGGAGTATTTAATTCATGCGGCAACTGTTTGAACCTCGCGCTCGTCGTTTTGAGTCACTGGCCACCGCGTCCAGCCTTGGCGTGCTGTTGATGTTGATACACGGCGCGGCCTTTGCCGCCCAGGCGGACCCGACCCTGGCCACGGTAGTGGTCACCGGTGCCGAAGCCACCGAAGCGCAAAAGGCCGAGAAGCAACTGTCCAAGGTGCCCGGCAAAACCGCAGTGATCGACAACCGCAAGATCGAACAGGGCCGCGCGGCGAACGCCGAGGACGTGCTGGCGTTGCAGCCGGGCGTATTCGCCCAGGCCACCAGCGGCTCGGGCGCGAACAAGATTTCGATCCGCGGTTCGGGCCTCAACACCTTCTATCAAGGCTATGTGCTGGGGATCAAATTCCTCTATGACGGCCTGCCGTTGACCGGCCCGGGCGGTACCCAGGAAGACATGCTGGACATGGCTTCCGTGGACCACACCGAGGTGCTCTACGGCGCCAACGCCTTCCGTTATTCGGCCTTGTCCCTGGGCGGCGCGATCAACTTCGTGAGCAAGACCGGCCGCACCGATCCGGGCAACTACGCGCGTTTCGAAGCCGGCAGCTTCGGCTATCGCAAGGAGCAACTGAGCACCGGCGGCGTGGACGGCGACAATGACTATTACGTCAGCATCCAGCACAACGAGCGTGACGGTTACCAGGACAACACACCGAACAAGGGGCAGGGGATCGTTGCCAACTTCGGCCACGTGTTCAGCCCGCAACTGGAGACGCGCTTCTACATTCGCTACAAGGAAGAAACCCTCAGCCAGGGCAATACCCTGACCAAATACCAGCTCAAGCACGACCCCACGAGCAACCTCGTGCCCATCGGGCGCAAGAAGGACGGCTCGACGTTGCTGGGCAGCACCACCACCTACACCTTCGACGACAATGCCAAGCTCGAAGTCGGCCTGGGCTACAACGATTACCCGCTGGACAACGGCTGGCGCTATTCGCCAACACCACAGGAATGGCGCTCCCAGGACGTCAACCTGACCTTGCGCTACCTGCGCACCGCCGACACCTTCTTCGGCCTGCGCAGCGACAGCAGCGTGACCTTCAGCAATACGCTGGCGTACCTGGCCGATGTGAAATCCCACAGCAAGGCCACCGGCATCACCCAGCAGAAAACCAACTACACCGGCTCGCGGGACACCGTGTTTTCCCTTGGTAACGAACTGCAACTGAATGACCGGACGTGGCTGTCCACCGGGCTGTCGCTGATTGATATCAAGCGCAAGGCGCAGATCGAATACAGCACCGGCACCAATACCAGCGCGTTCCCCAGTGGCGTTGAATACGACGAGACCGACGTCGCCCCGCGCATTGGCCTGCGCTATCAGTTGACTCCGGAATTCGAAGTGTTCGGCAACGTCAGCCGCTCGGTGGATCCACCGGTTACCTGGCAGCTGGGCAGCACCGGCACACCATACATCCGTGATGTGCGGCCGCAAAAAGCCAACACCGTGGAGTTCGGCATTCGCGGCGGCCACGGTATTTTTGACGGCAGCCTGACGGTCTACCGCTCGTGGGTGCAGAAAGAACTGCTGTCGGTGGTGGTACGCCAGGCGACGGCCACCCAGGACCAACTGGTGGCCACCTCCAACGGCAGCGCGACCATTCACCAGGGCATCGAAGCCGGCTTGAATGCGCAACTGTGGGACGGCGGCAATGGCGACACCGTGACCCTGCGCCAGGCCTACACCTTCAACGACTTCCACTACCGCAACGATGCGGTGTTCGGCGACAACCAGCTGCCGGGCCTGCCGCGCCAGGTCTACCAGGCCGAGCTGGAATATCGCCAAGGCAGCGGTTTCTACGCGCAGCTCAACGCCCGGGCGGCGTCCAGCTATTACGTCGACTTTGCCAACTCCCTGAGTGCGCCGTCGTATACGTTGTGGGGGGCCAAGGTGGGCTACGAGGCCCCTAGCAAGAAGTGGGAAGTGTTCGTCGATGCACGCAACCTGACCAACAAGCGCTATGCCACGGCCACCAACACCGCGTACGACGCCAAGGGCCAGGACTCGGCCAACTTCTATGTGGGGGATGCGTTCAACGTGACCACGGGGGTGGCGTTTCACTTCTGACCGTGACAGATCGTTCCCACGCTCCGCGTGGGAATGCCGCCTTGGACGCTCTGCGTCCGGCCGTCGATGCGAGAGGTGATGGTGACGCAGAGCATCACGGTATGCATTCCCACGCGGAGCGTGGGAACGATCATTTCGAGGAACCTAGTTCTGCGGCCGCTGTTTGGTCGAGTCCAGCTCGGCCTTTTTGCCGGTGCTGATCTCGGTGATCTGCGCCGACTTGGCGATCGCGAAATCAAAGGTGTCCTGCATCTTGGCGATGGCATCGGTCGCCGTGCCGTTGAGCCCACCGTTGGCTGCCCAGTCGAAGTTCCACACCCCGGAAAAGTTATCGGCACCGGCCACATCATGGGTTTCGATCGCGGTGAACACGTCGGGATGGCGCTCCATGTACTGGGCCGCAGTGCTCACATCGGCCGGCACCTTGCCCGAGGCATTGCTGGCCAGTTGCGAAAGCTCTTGCTTGGTGATGGCCGACTTGCCCGTTTGGCGCATGTAATCGGCGATGACCTTGCTCGACTTGGAAATATTCAACTTGTCGTCGAATACCGACGTCGAGGCTTTTTGAGTGGTCGGTCCGCCACCGGCGGGTGTTACGGTAGTAGACATCGGCGCTGCTCCCTCAATGAATTGGATGACATCGAAGCCGACGTTAGCATGGGCAATTGGCCATTTATCACCGGCTTCACAACAATTCGCAGCGGCCGGAAAATTTCACAGCGTTTCGCACAGGGAAGGGATGGTGTTCAGGACGAATCAAGGGCAAAGCCGGTTTGCCGGTTTTTTCATCAGCCGCAATTTTTCACTTTTATGGCTGGGCCAGGCGCTCTCGTCCTTCGGCGAGTATGTGCTGGAGAGCACGATCATCGTCTGGCTGGTGACCGATCTGTTCCGTGACAGCGCCTTTCTACCCAGTGCCGTGGGCCTGGCGGTGGCGGCCTCGGCGATCCCGCGGGTGCTGGTGGCGCCATTGGCGGGTGCCTGGGTCGACCGCCTGACCCCGCTCTACGTGATGATCAGCGCAGACGCTATCCGGGTGATCAACTTCCTGATCTTTATCCTGATCTATTCGCTGTCCGGCCTCGATCAGATGCAAGTGTTCGCCGGCGTGCTGCTGTTGCTGGTGATGAACAGCAGCGCCGCGCAGTTCTTCAACCCGTCCCGGCAGGCGGTCATGCAAGTGATCATTCCCGCTGAGCGGCGGGTGGAAGCGTCGGCCAAGACGATGTTTTCCCTCACGGGCATTTCGGTGCTTTCCGCCTCCGTGGGCCCGGCGCTGTTTGTGTGGGTGGGGCCGATCTGGGCGTTGCTGATCAATGTGCTGGCGTTCAGCTGTTCAGCGCTATGTATCCTGGCCACCCGAGATTTGGGGGCTGCATTGCCCGCAGAGCGCGCCTCATTCTGGCGTGGACTCTTGGCCGGCCTGCGGTTTTCCTGGGGGCACCCGTCGATTCGAACCCTGCTGACCGGCGTGGCGTTATATGGCTTTTCCCTCGGTATCAACAACGTCGTCCTGTCGTTGTATGCCTTCAAAACGTTGGGCCTGAGCCCGCGTGAATATGGTCTGGTACTCGCCGCATTCCCCGTCGGCGGGCTGGTGGCGGCCTTTCTCGTTCGGCCGCTGTTGAAGGTCTTGAGCATTCGACGCGCGTTCACCGTGGCGCTGTTGTGCCTGGGGCTGAGCTACCTGGGCTATGCGTTGCATCCGCCGTTTTGCCTGGCCTGGGGGCTGATGTTCTGCTGCGGGCTGTGCTTTTCGGTGTTTGCCATGGTGCAGGGGCCTATGCTGCAAGAGGCCGTGCCGGCAGGCTATATGGGCCGAGTCTCCGCGACCGTGACGCCGGTGCTGGCCATTGCCTCGCTGACCGGCACCCTGGTGTGTTCCCAGACGCTCAACCTCGTGCAAGGTGTGGATGTGTACGGCGGCTATATCGTTATCGCGGCGGGCTTGCTGCTGACGGGAGGTGGATTGATGCTGCTCGGTCAGCGTGCCGGCAAACACCAAGTCGCCCGCTCAAAGTGACTCGCCCGCATCCAGCTTCGCCAGCAGCCTCTGGCCCCGTTCCCACAGCGCGTCCTGCTTGGATTCAGGCATCCGGTCGAGGTTCTTGTAAAGCATGGCCATGCGCTGATTGCCCCGCAGCAGGTCGCCGTGGCGCATCAGAAAGTGCCAGTAAAGCGCATTGAACGGGCAGGCATTGTCAGCGGTACTTTCAGTGACTTTGTACGCACAGTCGCGGCAGTAGTCCGACATGCGCTTTATGTATTGGCCGCTCGCGCAATAAGGTTTGGAACCCAGGTAGCCGCCATCCGCATGCATGACCATGCCCAGGGTGTTGGGCAGCTCGACCCAGTCGAAAGCGTCCATGTAAATCGCCAGGTACCACTCGCATATCTGGCTGGGCACGATGCCGGCCAGCAGGGCGAAATTGCCGGTGACCATCAGCCGCTGGATGTGATGGGCGTAGGCATGTTTCAGGCTTTGGCCGATCGCCTGGCGCATGCAGTTCATTTGCGTCTCGCCCGTCCAGTAGAACTCCGGCAGCGGGCGGCTGTTGCCGAATGCATTGCCGGTGGCGTAGTCCGGCATCTTCAGCCAGTACACGCCGCGTACGTATTCACGCCAGCCAATCAGTTGGCGGATAAACCCTTCGGCGGCATTCAGCCCGATGCCGCCCGACCAATAGGCGGCCTCCACGTCGCTGCACAGTTGGCGCAGGTCCAGCAGGCCGATGTTCAGCGCCGCGCTGATGCGGGCATGAAACAGGAAGGGCTCGTCGCTGGCCATGGCGTCCTGGTAGTCGCCGAACCCGGCCAGGCCGTAATCCAGAAAGTAGTCCCACAGTGCCTGGGCATCGGTGTGGGTTACCGGGTAATCGAAGGTGTCCAGTTCGCCGTAGTGGCTGCTGAAGTGTTGACCCACCAGCGCCAGCACGTCCTGGGTGATGGCGTCTGAACTGAAGCGCGCCGGGTAGGGCGCCTTGGTTCCCTTGGGCAGTGCCTTGCGGTTGTCTGCATCAAAGTTCCAGGCGCCGCCGACTGGCGTGCCGTCACCGTTGAGCAATAACCCGCTCTTGCGGCGCATCTCCCGGTAGAAGAACTCCATGCGCAGCTGTTTTTTGCCGCTGGCCCAAGTAGCGAACTCGTCACGGCTGCACAGGAAACGGCTGTCGGCATGCCACTGGATCGGCAAGCCGCAGTCTTTCAGGGATTGTTCCAGGCGCCAGTCGCCGCATTCGGTCAGGTGCAGTTCCTGTGGCTGCATCAGCGATTGCCAGCGCCCTAGCTCGCCGGGTACCGAGCCGGTGTTTTGCGGGTCGTCCAGGGCGACGTACTGCACCCGGATACCACGCTGCTGCAACGCCTGGGCAAAGTGGCGCATGGCGCTGAAGACCAGGGCGATTTTTTGCGGATGGTGGGGCACATGGCTGGCTTCCTCCATCACCTCGACCATCAAGACGGCATCGTGTTGGCTGTCCAGCCCGCCCAGTGAGGCCAGGTCAAACGACAACTGATCGCCCAGCACCAGGCACAGGTTTCTAACGGCCTTGGTCACCAGGGCGCTTCCAGGGAAAATGGCGTTCGCAGTGCCTCAATGGGCCCTTCACGCCGGCCGCACATTTCATCATGGACGCACTGATGCACCAGGGTGCAGGGGAACGCCGGGACTGACTGCAACACATCACGCAGGTGGTTGATGGAACGAAAGTGCAGGGGCTTTGCGGCCGCGTCCAGCAACGTGAACTGGCCATGGTCCAGCCGGACGCGCGCCAGATAGAATCCACCCTCCAGGGAGAGCAGTTCCATTTCACGCACGTCGCCTTGGGTGGCCAATTGGGTCAGGGTTTGCAGGTTCATGATTCACTCCTTGCCGGTCAGGGTTGCGAAGACTGGCGACGGAAGAACAGCGTCACCTGGCCCACTTCGACGCCCAGCTTGGACATGCTGGAGCGATTGATCAGCGTGTCTTCGTCCATCAGGTACATCCAGTCGTCGAGGCTCACTTCGTACACGGAGCCGTCCACCGGCAGGCTCAGGATGTAGCGCCAGCGCAGTGCGTTGCCGGCTACTTCGCCTTTGGCTTCACCGACCACGTCGTCGGCGCGGCCGCGCCAGTGGTTCGGGCCATCGGGGGTCAGGGTCCAGACGCGCCGCTGGCGAGTACCGTCGCTGTAGAGAAAGCGTTCGTCGAGAATCAGGTTTTCACCCTCGCGGCGGCTGGCGATATTCACTTCGAAACGCTTGGCGACTTCACCTGAGCGCTTTTCGAATATTCCCCAGGCCTTGACGGGCTTGCTGAAGAAGCGCACCAGGTCCAGTTGGGGTTGCTGGTCGGCATAGTGTTTTACATCCACGCTGCCACAACTGCTCAGGCCCAGCACCAGGGCCAGCGAAACCAATAGACGGGTCATTGCGGTTCTCCCAGAGAGGGCTTGATACTGCTGATACTTGTACAAAATAATAAAATTGTACAGGTATTTAGC
>NZ_CP080030.1:2601181-2609642 GCF_019382755.1 Pseudomonas sp. Colony2
GCAGATGATCGTTCCCACGCTCTGCGTGGRAATGCCGCCTCGGACGCTCCGCGTCCCGCTGGCACCGCCGGATTGACGTCTCGCGCAAGGGTGACGCGGAGCGTCACGGTATGCATTCCCACGCAGAGCGTGGGAACGATCAACACACTCAAGCCGGCCGGCGCTCCGCATGCCGGTCAGTAGTGAATCATCACCGACTTGAGCTCGGTGTAGTCGTCGATAAAAGCCCCGCCAAACTCCCGTCCCACCCCCGAAGACTTGTTGCCGCCAAACGGCACCGCCGGGTCGAGCATCGTGTGCATGTTCACCCACACCGTCCCCGCGTTGATCGCCGGCACCATGCGCAGGGCCTTGCTCAGATCATTGGTCCAGAGACTGGCGCTCAGGCCGTAAGGCGTGTTGTTCATCAGTTCCAGCAGCTCATCCTCGGTGTCGTAGGGGAAAAACGTGGCGATCGGGCCGAAGGTCTCTTCGTTGAGCAGGGTGTCGTGGATCGTGTTGGCGAGAATCACGGTGGGCTCCACATAGCACCCCGGTCCGTCGATCAGCTTGCCGCCGTGGACAATCGTATTGTTCTCGGCCCGGGCCTTGGCGAAAAACCATTCGAGTTTCTGTTGGTGCTGGCGGTTGGTCACCGGGCCGAATTCGGTGCGCTCGTCCAGCGGCGAGCCGATGTTCAACCGGCCCAGGCGTTGCGCCAGTTTGTCCATGATCGGCTCGATCTGCGAGCGGTGGGCGAAGAAGCGTTCGGCGGCCGCGCAGATTTGCCCGGAGTGCAGGAAGCCGGCTTCGATGATGCCGTTGACCGCTTTGTCGAGGTCCACATCCCGCAGGAATCCGGCGGAGTTTTTGCCGCCCAGTTCCAGGGTCGCCCGGGTCAACCCGGCGCCCATGGCACTGCGGCCCACGGCGATGCCGGTGGGCACCGAGCCGGTAAACGAGACCTTGTCGGTGCCCGGGTGCTCCACCAGGCCTTTGCCCACATGGCCGCCACCGGTCAACACGTTCAGCACGCCCGCCGGCAGGCCGGCGTCGATGGCCAGTTCGGCGATGCGCAGGATGGTCAGCGGGGTGAACTCGCTGGGCTTGATGATGATGCTGCAGCCGGTCACCAGTGCCGAGGCGAGTTTCCAGATGGCGATCATGGTCGAGAAATTCCACGGCACGATGCCCACTACCACGCCCACCGGTTCGCGCAGGGTGAACGCGGTGTAGCGTTCGCCGGCGAAGGAGGGCAGTGACGGGGTAAGGGTCTGGCCGCTGATCTTGGTGGCCCAGCCGGCGTAGTAACGCAGGAAGTGCGCCGCCTGATCGACCTCGAAGGCCCGGGAAATCTGGATGATCTTGCCCGACTGGCAGGTTTCGATCTGCGCCAGTGCTTCGCGATGTTGCTCCAGCAGGTCGGCGAGTTTCAGCAGCACATTGCCGCGAATGGCAGGGGCGACCTGGGCCCATTGCCGGAAGCCACGCCGGGACGATTCCACCGCTGTGTCGATATCGGCCAGGTCCGCATCGGCAACCTGGGCGATCACCTCGCCGGTGGCCGGGTTGATCACTTCCAGAGCCTGGCCGGAATGGCTTTGGACGTACCCGCCGTCGATAAACAAGGCATGGCTTCGACGGAGGAAGGCCTGGACTTCAGGCAGCAGCGCAATATCGCTCATGGGATTTTCCTGCTCGCAAAAGCCCGAGGGTAACCAGCGCCGCCGGGCCAGGCTTGTCCGTGCCTGCCGGGCGATATGTCTGTGGCTGCCAGGCCTGTGGAAAGTGCAATCTTGGCTGTGGAAGGTGCATTTTCCGGGGGTGTCGCCCGCTCCATACTGGCCCCACATCCAGCGTCGTTCGTTGAGTTTGAACGCCAGCCGGACATCCAATAATAAGCAGGGCCGTCCATGAAAAAGCCAAACCCGCTCCTCGAAGATCTCAAGGCGATTCTGCCGACCATCGCTGCCAACGCCTTCCAGGCCGAGCAGGACCGCAAGGTTCCCGACGAGAACATTGCGCTGCTCAAGAGCATCGGCATGCACCGTGCCTTTCAACCCAAACCCTTTGGCGGCATGGAAATCTCCCTGCCGCAGTTTGCCGACTGCATCGCCTTGCTGGCCGGCGCCTGTGCCAGCACCGCCTGGGCCATGAGCCTGTTGTGCACCCACAGCCATCAACTGGCGTTGTTTCCCGCCAAGTTGCAGCAGGAAGTCTGGGGCGATAACCCGAATGCCACCGCCAGCAGCAGCATCGCGCCGTTTGGCCGCACTGAAGAAGTTGAGGGCGGTGTGCTGTTCAGCGGTGAAATGGGCTGGAGCAGCGGTTGCGATCATGCCGAGTGGGCGATTGTCGGTTTCCGCCGTAAAAACGCCGAGGGCACCCAGGACTATTGCTTCGCGGTACTGCCGCGCAGCGACTATCAGATTCGCGATGACTGGTTCGCCGCCGGCATGAAAGGCAGCGGCACCAAGACGCTGATCATCGACAACGTGCGGGTGCCAGAACACCGCATTCAGAAAGCCAAGGACATGATGGAAGGCAAGTCCGCCGGCTTCGGTCTGTACCCCGACAGCAAGATTTTCTACTCGCCGTATCGGCCGTATTTCGCCAGCGGTTTCTCCACCGTGAGCCTGGGTGTGGCCGAGCGCATGCTCGAAGTATTCCGCGAAAAAACCAGGACCCGCGTACGTGCCTACACCGGCGCGGCAGTGGGGGCGGCGACTCCGGCGTTGATGCGCCTGGCCGAGTCGACCCACCAGGTGGCCGCCGCCCGGGCGTTCCTGGAAAAGACCTGGCAGGAACACGCCGAACACAGCGAACAGCACCGTTACCCGAGCCGCGAGACCCTGGCGTTCTGGCGTACCAACCAGGCGTACGCCACCAAGATGTGCATCCAGGCAGTGGACCGTTTGTTCGAGGCCGCCGGTGGCAATGCGTGGTTCGAGCACAACGAGATGCAGCGTCTGTTCCGCGATTCCCATATGACCGGCGCCCATGCGTACACCGATTACGACGTGTGCGCGCAGATCCTGGGGCGTGAGCTGATGGGGCTCGAGCCTGATCCGAGCATGATTTGACGCCGACCCGGCCATCACAACCATCAGGACTGCGCGTTGATGCAGTCCGGGAGTCTTGCATGTCTGATAACAGTTTCGACCCACGGGCCTTTCGCCGGGCCCTGGGTAACTTTGCCACCGGTGTCACGGTGGTCACCGCCGCTGATGCCAGCGGGCGCAAAGTGGGTGTCACCGCCAACAGCTTCAATTCGGTATCCCTGGACCCGCCGCTGGTGCTGTGGAGCATCGACAAACGCTCCAACAGCCACGAGGTGTTCGAGCAGGCCAGCCATTTTGCGGTCAACGTGCTGGCGGCCGACCAGATCCACCTGTCGAACAACTTCGCCCGGCCCAGGGACGATCGCTTTGCCGAAATCGAATTCGAGCCCGGAGAGGGCGGTTCGCCGGTCTTCGCTGATTGCTCGGCGCGGTTTCACTGCGAGAAGTACCAGCAGGTGGATGGTGGTGATCACTGGATCATGATTGGCAAGGTGGTGGCGTTTGATGATTTTGGTCGTGCGCCGTTGCTCTATCACCAGGGGGCGTATGCGCGGATCGAGGAGCGGCAACCGTAGGGCGAACACCTCTATCGAAGGCTGAAGCAGGTTCAATGTGGGAGCGGGCTTGCTCGCGAATGCGGAGTGTCAGCCAATACATCTGGCGACTGACACACCGCWTTCGCGAGCAAGCCCGCTCCCACATGTGATCTCGGTAGCTCATTGCATCTGTGTTAGAACGGCACGGCCACGGTGACCTGGCTATAGAGATTGGTGCCATTGCCACCCACCTGGTTGCCGCCGTTGCTCTCATCCTTGTTGGGCTTGTACAAACCCAGCAGCGGCGTGACGATCAGGTGTTCGTTCACCGCCCACTCCGCGTACAGGTCCAGTTCGCGCCCATCGAGGTTGAGCATGCCGCCCTTGCTCAACGTCTTGTAGTCGAAGAACAGCGCGCCCAGGGTGACGCTGTCCAGCGGCTTGACCTTCAACGCCACATGCTGCACCTCAGTATTGGTATTGAACGGCCCCGAATAATTGCCGGCCACCTCGCCCTGCACCCAGGTGCCGTAGCCACGGTTGAAGCCCGAAAACATCGCATCCCAGTTTTTCGAATAGCGGCTGTAGCGGTAGGTCAGGTCCGGCGACCACGGCAGCGCGGCGAAGGTATAACCGCCTTCGGTGTACCAGGCCTTTTCCGGGCCGGCGTCCTTGTCCTGCCAGGCGTATTCAAAGGAAAAGTGCGCGTTCTCGATCCCGGCATTACCGGCGCCCCGCAGGCTGTAGATGTTCATCCCAGCGCGCTGTTTTTGCAGGTCATTGGCATAACGGTCGTCGACGCTGATGCCGTGGATATAGGTCAACCCCAGGGTGCCGGGCGCGGCGGTGTAGTCCAGGGTGCCGGCAGCCATTTCAGTGTTGGCCTGGGCGCGGTTGTCGGACTTGATCCACATTACGCTGCCATGCACGCCGTCCTTGCCACCCAGGCGTAGCACCGCGGTTTGATCGAAGGCATGCCGGGCGGCGATGTAGTAGGCGCCGCCCCGGTTGAACTTGCCGTCATCCACGCCCTTGCCGAAGTTCGGGCCGTCATCGTTGATGATGAAACCGTCGCCGAGCATGATGACCTGGCGGCCGAACGACAGGTTCACACCATCCTTGCCCAGTGCCGGAAACAGTTCCCCCGAGCGCCAGCCGGCGAAGGCTTCGTCGAACTTGGTGGTGCGCTCGCTGCCGGTGGTCACGCCCGACGCATCGCCATCACCCCAGGTGCCCGAGCTGACCAGGTTGGCCGTGCCATACACGCTGCCCAGGGCGCCGAAGCGCTGGTCGACGCTCAAGCCATACTTGATAAAACCTTCACGCCAGGTGGAACCGCCGGTGGTGCCGTCGTAGTTCTTGCGGCTGTTGAACATCCCGTACACCGCCAGGAAGTTGCCGGTGACCTGAGTGTCGTCATCGGCATACAGCTCGAACGCCTGGGCCGATGAGTCGATGATCATCAGCGCGACGCCCAGGCTGATGGCCCTGTACAGGTGACGGGTTTGTTGTGTGTGCTGCATTGTTATAGTCCCCAACAAGGTGAATTGAGGGAGCATTAGGGCGAGCGCCACCGGGCCAAGTCTTTCCCCTGCGTGCCAGGAAATTGTCCCAGGCCGCCAGTGGCGCAGCAGTGGCAGGCAGCAACAAAACCGGCGGCAGCCAGGAGCAAGACGATCAGCCAGGGCGGGCGCAGAGTGCCAATACTTCTAAAAATCCGCTTCTTGAGGATCTGCACCATGTCGATCAACGACCGGCTCACCGAACATTTGAAACGCGGCACGGTGGGCTTTCCAACCGCGCTGGCGAGCACCATTGGCTTGATCATGGCCAGCCCGGTGATCCTCACCGCGACCATGGGGTTTGGCATCGGCGGCAGCGCCTTTGCGGTGGCGATGTTGATCGCGGTGGTGATGATGCTGGCCCAGGCGACCACCTTCGCCGAAGCCGCCTCGATCCTGCCCACCACCGGCTCGGTCTACGACTACATCAATTGCGGCATGGGCCGGTTCTTTGCGATCACCGGCACCTTGTCGGCGTACCTGATCGTGCATGTGTTTGCCGGCACCGCCGAAACCATCCTCTCCGGCGTGATGGCGCTGGTGAATTTCGAGCACCTCAACACCCTGGCGGAATCCGCCGGCGGTTCGTGGTTGCTGGGAGTGGGCTTCGTGATTGTGTTCGGGGTGCTCAATGCGTTTGGCGTCAGCGCGTTCGGCCGGGCCGAGATCATCCTCACTTTCGGCATGTGGACCACCTTGATGGTGTTTGGCGTGCTGGGCCTGATCGCAGCCCCGGCGGTGCAGTTGGACGGCTGGTTCGGTGAATCCCTGGTGGGCACCGACCTGATCACCATCCTGTCGCTGGTGGGCATGGCGATGTTCATGTTTGTCGGCTGCGAGTTCGTCACGCCGCTGGCGCCGGACCTGCGCAACTCGGCCAAGGTGATGCCCAAGGCGATGGTGCTGGGGCTGCTGGGGGTGGCCACGTGCATGTTCATCTATGGCGCGGCAATGAAACGCCAGGTGGAAAACGTATTGATCGACGCGGCGGGCGGCGTGCACCTGCTGGATACGCCGATGGCCATCCCGAAATTCGCCGAGCAGGTGATGGGCAGCATCGGCCCGATGTGGCTGGGCATCGGCTTCCTGTTTGCCGGTGCTGCGACCATCAACACCTTGATGGCCGGTGTGCCACGGATCCTGTACGGCATGGCGGTCGACGGCGCGTTGCCCAAGGTCTTCACCTACCTGCACCCGCGCTTCAAGACACCGTTGCTGTGCATTCTGGTGGCGATGCTGATTCCGTGCCTGCACGCGCTGTACTTGGGCGGCAACACCGACAACATCATGCACCTGGTGCTGGCGGCCGTGTGTGCCTGGAGCTTTGCTTATCTGCTGGTGACGCTGTCGGTGGTGATCCTGCGGATTCGCCGTCCGGATCTGCCTCGCGCCTACCGTTCGCCGTTCTTTCCGCTGCCGCAGATTCTGTCGAGCATCGGCATCCTGCTGGGCATGTGGTTTATCACCCCGCCGGGCATGAACCCCGCCGACATCTACATTCCCTTTGGCGTAATGCTCGGGTGCACGGCGGCGTACGCGCTGTTCTGGACGCTGGTTGTGCAGAAGGTCAATCCATTCAAGCCCGCCTCGGTGGAAGAGGTGTTGGCCAAGGAGTTCGCCCATGAGCCGGGTCAGCCGCACAACGGGTATATCAGCCATGCTGCAAAAACTGTCTGAGCTGTTCAGCGCCCGGCGCGCGCCTGCCGGGTATCGACCCGGCGTTACGCTGGAACACCTGCGGCGTAACCTCGGCCTGGCCGGTTATGAGGTGTGTGGACCGACGACGGCCCGGGTTTCCCTGGACAATCTCGGGCTGCAACTGGAGATCGTCGAACGCACCGAGTCGCAGCTGTTGATGCACCTGGTGATGACCGAATTCGTACTGCGCATCCCTGCCTCGCAGCAGGGCACGGCGAGCTTCGAACTGCACCACACCGGGGCCGTTCGACGCACCGGAATCCGCTGTCGACAGCGGTCGGGCGACAAGGAGGTTTCAGGCATTTTGCACACACAATTGCAGGAGGGCAGCGCCTTGCATCGCGCCTTGATGCCGCTGGACTTCAAGCGCCTGCGCATCGACCTGGTGGATCACCAGTGGTGTGTGCGGCTTGAGCATATGGGCGGCAGCGAGGTGGTCAACCGCATGCCGGCGTTCCGTCGCTACATCGCCTTGAGCAGTGTGCAACGCGCCTGGCTGCTGGACGCCTTGAACGGTTTCCAGTGCGCCTTGCAGGCCCACTGACCGCAGTATTTGGCATCAATAGTGCAACCACCTTGGCAGACACGTACTTGTTGCGCGCATATAGATAACATGTTAACTATTGCCCGACAAAAACAAAAAGCCAAGGTAGAAACAACCATGAGCATGCAACAGATTGGGCAAGACGGGCTGGACCTCTGGACCCGGGATCTGCGCGCGGTTTGCGGTCACTTCGACACAGAACTGGCCTTCAACCGCTCGCTGTTCATCGGCAGCATCAGCACCTTTTCCCGCGGCGGTTTGCCCCTGGCCAACCTGCGCACCAACGCCGGCCTGATCAAGCGCCCCAAGGCCCGCGCCGACCACGATGACGACCAACACTGCTTCCTCGTCAGCCAGCGCAGCGGCTACTGCCAGATCACCCAAAACGGCCAGAGCTTCCAGCTTGCCCCCGGCGAACTGTTATTGATGGACTCGGTGGGCTCCATCGACATCACCCCGTTCGGGCTCATCGAACACGCGTCCCTGTCCTTGTCCCGCGCAGAGGTGTGCAAACAGTTCGGCAACCAGCCCAAGACCTTCGGCAAAATCTCCTCGAGCAAAGCCTGCGGGCGCATGTTGCATGTGTTGATGGATCAACTGTGCAAAGACGCACTGAACGGCGAAGGCGCAGTCGGCGAGGGGCAGGCGTTGCAGTCGGCGTTTGTCTCGCTGCTGGGGTCGGCGTTTGAGCAGGAAGACGATGAGCGCGATGATTGTGGCGGGTTGCAGGGCAGCAATCTGCGCAGCTATGTGCAGAAGGTGATTGATGAGTCATTGACCCAGCCAGGGCTTAGCCCGGTGGGGTTGGCGAGTCGGTTGAATATTTCGGTGCGGCATTTGTATCGGTTGTTTGAGGAACAGGATGACAGCGTGTGCCGGTATATCCAGCGGGCGCGGTTGAAGCGCAGTGCGGATGATCTGACCAACCCGTTTTTGCGCAGTGAGTCGATTACGTCGATTGCGTATAARTGGGGGTTTACGGATTCGGCGCACTTTAGTCGSTCGTTCAAGAAGCAGTTTGAAGTGTCGCCGAAGGATTTTCGGGCKGGGCGGTTGCAKCAGGTGGGRTAGGGGAGGAAG
>NZ_CP080030.1:2610433-2612434 GCF_019382755.1 Pseudomonas sp. Colony2
CAACCCCAACGGATCCACCCACCCGGTCGGGTTGGGCACGTACTGGTATCCGTTCAGCCCGCCCGCCAGTTTCACCGGATCAGGCGTCAGGTAGCGGCCAATGTCCGGATTGTAGTAGCGATGACGGTTGTAGTGCAGCCCGCTTTCCGGGTCGAAGTATTGGCCCTGGAAGCGCAGCGGGTTGGTGAGGGTGTTGACGTCCAGCTTCGCGATTTGGCCGTAGGCGCGGTAGTGCGCGGACCAGACAATTTCGCCGTCGGGTGCGGTGAGTTCTTGTGGGGTGCCGAGGTGGTCGAGTTGGTAGTGGAAGGGCTTTACGTCTTCCGGGCCGTAGCCTTTCAGCAGTGCTAACGGGCGGAAGCTGTTGGGTTCGTAGATATAGCTTTGGTGGTGATCAGCACTGTGTTCGGCAATCAGCGTGTCGCCTTGCCAGAAGAACTCGGTGGTTTGGCTTTTTATCGTTTTGGCGATACGCCGACCAAACGGGTCGTAGCGATAGCTGGCCTGGGTGCCGTCCGGTTGGGTGACGCTGATCAGGCGATGCCGACAGTCGTAACTGTATTCGGTAACTAACTGCCGCGCCCGACCCCGGCGTTCCCGCAGGAGGTTGCCGAAAGCGTCGTAGTCGTAATGACGGTCGCCTTGCATCAACAGGCGGTTGCCTTTGACGACGCTGGGCCCGACGCGGTCTTGCATCAGCAGGTTGCCCGCCGGGTCGTGGACGAAGCGTTCCTGCAGATCGTGCGAGTGGTCGGCGCGGGTCAGGCGGTCGAGTGGGTCGTAGTGATAGTCGTGCTGGCCTTTGCGGGTGTCGAGGATGCGGGTCAGGTTGCCGCGTTTGTCGTAGTCGTATTGGCGGCGCTGGTGGCGTTGTTCCTGTTGGGTGATSGCGTGGGCGTGCAGGCGGCCCTGGTCGTCGTAGTGGTAGTGGCTGAGGAGTTGGCCTTGCTGGCGCTGATGTTCRCGGCCGGATTTGAACAGGTGCGAGGTGAGCRGGTTGCCGTTGAGTTSGACGGTGSCGAGGTCGCCRCCTTTKTCGTRGTGGAARGCGAGGCGGTTGTTRTCGGGCAGGCGCAGGTAGTTGARTTGCCCGCATTCGTCGTAGCCATAGCGCAAGGTGCCCCAGCCCTGGTGCTCGGCGGTGAGGCGGTTTTGCAGGTCGTATTCGTAGTGCAGTGGCCAGTGGCCGTCGTCGACGCTGATAAGGTTGCCGAGGCGGTCGTAGGTGTAATYGACRMTGYTGCSGTCRGGCAGGGTTTTTCTTACGAGRCGACCGGCGGCATCGCGCKCATAACCGGTAACCARCTGACTGCCGTCATCGCCGTATTCRGTCTTTTCCAGCAGATGMCCGGCGAGGTCGTAGACRTAGGCRGTMCGSCGGCCATCAAACCCGRTYTCCTGCTGGATCAGGCCRTTGGCGTGRTASTCRAGCCGRTAGGTTTCSCCRACCTCRTTTTCRATCTCGGTSAGTAACARCCGAACATTGTCRTARCGGTATTTRAGCTGCGTGCCGTCCGGATTAATCCGACGGCTGATCAGGTGCAAACCATCGGCGTATTCGTAGCGGGTGACGCGGCCCAACTCGTCGCGCTCAGCAGTGATTTTTCCGTACGGGTTGTAGCTGAATTCGCGTGTGGCMCCKTCAGGCTGAATCACTTTCAGCAAACGACCTACGGCGTCCCACTGATACTGGGTCAGYGCRCCATGCTCATCCTCGCAAGCCACCTGCCGCCCCAGCTCGTCATAGCGATAACGCCGCACACCGCCATTCGCCAGTTTTTCCTCAATGAGCTGGCCGCGTTCGTTCCAGATAAAGCGTTGGCTGCTGTTRTCCGGATACCAAACACCCGTGAGCTTTCCGTGTTGGGTGTAGGTGTATTCGGTGTAATTGCCGTCCGGRTCAGTCTTGCGAGTGATATCGCCTTGATCGTTACGCTGGTATTTCCACACCGCGTCACCACGGCGCACAACCCGTACGAACCCGTTGTCATGCTCGTAGGA
>NZ_CP080030.1:2612443-2612719 GCF_019382755.1 Pseudomonas sp. Colony2
ATCGTCCCCGGGAAACAGCGCAATCAACCGACCGGCTTCGTCGTACTGATAGGCCGTCACCGCCCCCAGCGGATCCTGCTCGACCGTCAGCCGGCCTTTTTCATCGTAGGATTTGAAGTGCTGCGCGCCGTCCGGATCGATCCGCTGCACCAGCCGTGCGCGCTGGTCGTGGACGTAGACTTCCTGGCTGCCATCGGCGTTGTGTACGGTGACCGTGCCGTTGTCGTCCCACACATACCGCGTGTCCATCTGCGAAAAACTGGCCCAGTGCCGGAC
>NZ_CP080030.1:2612727-2655190 GCF_019382755.1 Pseudomonas sp. Colony2
CCGCCTTGCCAGACCGTTCCCACTCCCAGAAGAAACTCGCCCCACCGGCCAGTTCCCGCTCCAGGATCACCTGCTGATCGTCGTACCGATAACGCTCGCTTTCGCCTACCGCGTTGGTCGCCTCAACCAACCGCCAGGCATCGTCGTACGTGTAGGAAACAACGTTCTGTTCGGTAACCCAGCCCGGCTCCCGCTGCACCTGATAGTCGACGGCAACGATATGGCCGCGCTCATAMCGCAGCAGCAATCCYTGGCCAACRTGGTTATCGATCCGMTGAATCCGCCCGGAATARTCGCGRGMAATGCGCAGYCGGTTGTCATACGCATCGCTGATCGMCGTCAGCACACCGTYRCGGAAGTGGTAGAAAAGCGACGCCTGAGCCAGCACCMRTTCATCCGGCAAAGCACYCAGATAAATCGCCGCTTCCGCCAGGCTATTGGTGATCGCCGGCCGTGCAGCAGAGGGCAGGGGAAASGTSGTRCTGCGGTTTTCGTGATCGGTCCACACCACCGATTCACCGCTCACCACCAACCGCTGCGCCAGCGAATGRCTCCAGCCAAACCCCAACCCGCAATCCACTTCCACGGCRCTGCTGCGATACAACCGCGTCCAGGCAAAYGGCAGCACACCCTCCAACGAGCCGTCCGTCAGGGTCAGCAGTTCCTCACCAGTAACCATCGAAACCGGGCAGCCATTGGTACAGGTATTCGCCGAACAGACCGAAGCATCCCCATTGGGGTTTTTCGCCGAAGCTGGGGCATCATCCACATGTTCTTGCTTCACCAGCGCCGTGCGCGCCGTCTTCGGCTCCCGCACCATCGGTGCCGGATTGGAAATCTCGTCCACGCCAGCCTTCAACGGCACCGCCGCAGCCTTGACCGGTACTGCCTGACTCTGAAGCGATAACGGCTTAAGCACCTCCGCATGCCTATCCAGCGGGGCCGTACCGCCCAGCTTGGCAATCTGCTCCAACCACTCCCGTGCCCGCTCGGACCTGACCTTGCCCAGCACCTGCGCGCCCAGCCGTACCGCCACACCCATACCGCCGGTAGCCCACAGCAACAGCAGGTTGAGCAACACCTCGGTGGTGATTTCCCCGAGCAACTCAAACATGTAATGCGGCGGCAGCATGCGCATCCAGCTGACCATCGCGGACAGGTAGATGAACAGCAGCGGCTCGTCGCTGAGAATCAACAATCCTTTGGCAATCGCCTCATGACTGAGCTTCAGGAGCGCTCCAAGCTCGGCTTGGGAGAGGTACTGCAGGAGCTTTTCGCTGTTGGGCTTGATGTCTGCCAACCACTGGTACAGCTGCGCAATACCGTCCCAGAGGCCGTAAAGCACGTTTTCAAAGCCCCGCGCATAAGCCAGTTGCAGCGAGGTGTAGCGCTCGCCATAACCCGCCTTGGCATAGCTCTCCCATACCGGCTTGAACGTGCTCGTCCACTGACCGCGCAAGTTGCCTTCCAGCGAGCTGATCTCGGACTGATAGGAGGCATACAGTGCCTTGATGTGATCCCTGGAAACGTTGGGATAAAAGCTGACTCGATACTGCCGGTCGACGGTGCACTCGGTGACTTCGAGAATGCCGCTGGGGCCGATGGTCTTATGGATGGGATCGCCGAGGGGACCACCGTCTTGCGCGACTTCCTGCAGCATCACCGGCGTATTGCCGATGGGCACGAACCGTGTGCTCTGGAACATGTGCACCAGGGTCAACGGTGAGTTGGCCTTGCAGGTCGCGACGGTGCTGGCGGGATACAGGGAACGGGTGATGGGCGCGACCAGCGAAACCTCGTCGCCGACCTTGAACACCTGCTCGACATCCAGTGCCGAAAAGCTCCAGAAGCTCTCGGCCCACGCGTCGTAGGTGTTCAGGCAATGTGTAAAGTCATTGAGAACCCCATCGACGTCGCGCGTCTTCGGGTCCATCGCCGCCACGACCAGAAAGCCTATGGCGGGATTCAAGAGGCAGCCCCATCGGGCAGGGCATTAATCGAAAAAAACATCGGCGTTCCCTCGCGCTGTGTGATCAGGCGAGGGACTTTGCAGAGGTTCTCAGGGCAGGGGAGTAGAGGTTATCCGGCAGTTCGGTAGGACGTTTCGTTAAACCTCCGGCAAGGTCGAGCCGCCATCCACCACCAGCGTCTGCCCAGTGATATAGCCCGCCAGGTCCGATGCCAGGAACAGCATTGCCCCGGCGATATCCGACGGTGCACCCAGCCGTCCCAGCGGCACCCGGCTGGCGATCTGTGCATTTACCTGGTCATCCCCCAGGTTGCCCATGGCCGGGGTTGCGATCATGCCGGGCTCCACACCGTTGACTCGCACATTCAAACCGGCCAGTTCCAGCGCCGCATTGCGAATGAACCCGTTGACCCCGGCCTTCGACGCCGCATAGTGACTCAACCCCGGAAACGCAACCCGCGGCCCCGTGACAGACGACGTAACCAGCACGCAGCCCCGACCCTGACGGCGGAACATCGGCAACGCCGCCTGGGTCAGCCAGAACAACGCCGAGAGGTTGACCGCCAAGGTACGGCCGAGCATCGCCGGAGTGATCTCGGCAAAGGGCGTCAGCGGAAAATACCCGGCGTTATGCACCAGAATATCCAGCCGCCCCCAGTCGTGTTCCACCCCTGCAATCAGCTCGAAAACCGCAGCCGCATCCGCCAGATCCACCGTCACCGCTTCCACCTGGCAGCCGCGCCCGCACAGCTCCAGCGCGAGCGCCTCTGCCAGTTGCAGGTCGGCGATCATCACCCGCGCGCCCCGCAGGGCAAACGCTTCGACGATGGCCCGACCAATACCCTGGGCGCCACCCGTTACCAATACGTTGCGACCAGTGAAATCCAGGTCTTCATTCATGACGCTGCTCCATACGCGCATAGGCCAGCGTCGGCACATCGACGATGCTTGAGCCTCCGTCCGCCACCAGCGTCGCACCCGTAATGATCGACGCGTCACTGGAGGCCAGGAAGCGGCACACCCTGGCGATTTCTTCAGCGCTGGCGGGGCGTCGCAACGGCACGTCGGCGCACACCCGGTCATAGGCGTGTTGCAGCGTTTCGCCATAAAAGTCCATCAACGGCTGCATCTCCTCATCCGCCATCGGCGTGCGCACCCAGCCGGGGCACACCGCGTTCACCCGCACCCCGCGCGGGCCGTAATCCCGGGCCAGCGAGCGATTGAGCCCGAGCAAGGCATGCTTGGCCGTGGTGTAGCCGCACACCTCGGGCCCGGCAGCCAGTGAGGCAATCGAACCCATCAGCACGATGTTCCCGCCACTTTCCAGCAGCAGCGGCAAGCACGCCCGCGCACTGTAGAAGGCGCTGTCGAGGTTGCTGCGCAGCGCCGCTTCCCAGGTCTGCGGGCTGGTGTCGGTGGCGCTGCCCACGCCATGGCCGCCCGCACAGGCCAGCAGCACGTCGATCCGGCCGAAGCGCTGACGAATCTGCGCAATAAAACCCTCCCAGGTCTGCGGGCAGGCCGCATCACCCACCAGCACCCACCCCCCGGTTTCCCGCGCGACCTGCTCCAGCGGCTCGCGGCGACGGCCGATCAGTATCAACTGCGCACCCTCGGCAGCATACAGCCGGGCGCACGCAGCACCGATGCCCGTGCCGGCCCCGGTGATCACAATCGTGCTCGGCTCAGTCATCAGGATGCTCCGTGCGATTGAGCACCTGGCAGTAGGAACTGATGGGAAAGTTCGATAGTTCATCGAAGGAGGCGTCGGCATAGCCAAAGATCTTGCCGTCGCTGCGGTGTTGCTGCAGGTCGATCAGCACCAGGCCGAGGGTGGGGATGATTTTTTCGCGCCAGACGAACAGGTAGAGCTGGTCGGCGATCTTGTAGTAATCGCAGCGGTCGGTGTCGCACAGGCCTTGCTCGACACCCTTGAGGCATTGCCAGGCGTAGAACTGGTGGTTGAGGTAGATGTGCTCGTAGACCTCGCTCGGGCTGTAGCGATACTGGTTGCGCAGGCCGATCAGGTCGGTGGTTGGTGCGTGGGGGCATTGGCCTGGCTGCCACGGGCGGTCGAGATTGCCGTGGAGAAATTCCACTTCCACCGAAGTCAGCGGCTTGCCGGCAAGGGCGCGGCTGTAGAGGCCTTCGCGGGTTTGTTCCTGGGTGGGCATGCGCCCGAGCACAGCGGTGAACGAAGCGCTGGCGGTGTCGAGCACCAGGCTGACCGACCAGGCCTGCGTGCCTTCGCGCTTGATGAAATCCACCAGGTACAGGCCGGGGCGCACCGAGGTCGCACGGTAGGTGGCGCTGCCGCTGGAGTGACCGTCGGCTGCAACCCAGGAGAGGCTGTCGCGCTCGAAACGGTGCTCGATCTGCCAGCCATTGGCGAAGTGCAGGGTGAAGGCCTTGCCGCTCAGGTCGGCCAGGTTCGGCAGGATAAATGCCTCTGGGGCGAAGCCGTCGGCCAGGGCGCCCACGGTGATCCAGTCAGAAGGGGTGGTCATTTGCGAAGCTCCGGTTGGGTGGGTGAACACCACGAATCATCGCGCCCGGGAGCAGGCGCGGGTATCAACCGGATGGTTGAGGCGAACTACAGGAAAAGACTTCCCACCAGTTCTGTGCGACTGCTGACGCCGGCCTTGCGAAACAGGTTGATCAGGTGGGTCTTGATGGTGGGCAGGCCGACATCCAGCTCCTGGGCCAGCTGTTTATTGCTGGCGCCCTGGCGCAACAGCAGGGCGATCTGGCGCTCCTTGGGTGTGAGACCGGCCAATGCATCTTCAGTGGGCTGCATGTTGGCCACCGCCAGTTGCAGCAAGGTTTGCAGGGCGTTCAGTTGGGCCAGTTGCTCGCCGGTGAAAGCGCCCTGGTCGGCGGTGCGCAACAGCGAAATCGCCGCCTGGGGCTGGCCGGCGCGCTGGGCGAAAATCTCCACCACATCGACCACGCCATAGCGCCGCAGAAAATCCCCATAGCGCCGGGTATCCCGCGCCGGCTGGCGGGCCATGGCAACGTCCAGCGTTACCACCGCCAGGCCACTGGACAGGCAGTTGCGCGGTTGCAACGGGTCGAATTGGCGGTAGTTGTCGAGGTAGTCGCGGTGCATTTCGCCGCTCATGCCGTGCAACTGGAAATCCCGGGCTTGCAGCTGGCGGTCGACGCAATAGAACGCGGCCTGGCTGACCGGAATCAAGCGGGTGAAAGCCTGCAGGCACTGGCCGGCGACTTCGTGGGCGGGGAGAGCGTGCATGGGGGATACCTGCGCCAAAAGGCTGCCGACGGGTGCCGGCAGCCGGGGCTATCACACCACGGCGAAGTAGTGTTTGACGAAACTTTCGCTGACCACTTCCCACAGCACCGGGGTGCCCTTGGTCACGAACCAGCTGTCACCGGCCTTGTAGCGGGTCCTCTGGCCGGTGGACTCGTCGGTGAGCACCACTTCGCCGGTGACCACGGTGGCTTGTTCGGCAAACGGGTAGACCATGCGGAACTTGCCCTGGGTGGTGCCGAAATAGGCGCTGCTGACCGGGTCGGTGGGGGCACCGAAGGTCATTTTGCCGAAGGCCCGGACTTCGCCTTCGAGGATGGTCGAGCCGAGGTCGGCGACGGTGCCCCAGGCGTCGAGTTCGGATAGCTGGATGTCTTTCTTGAGGGTAACGAGGGTCATGGCAGTTGCTCCTGATGAGAAAAAATTAGTGACCAACTGTAGGAGCGAGCTTGCTCGCGAAGGTCGTCAACGATGACGTTGGCGTCCTGGATTAACGCGGCGCCCTTGGGTTTTTCGCGAGCAAGCTCGCTCCTACAGGGTGTTTGTCAGCGGCGGCCGTTCCAGTAACCGGAGAGCTGGTGCCAGGATTTGCCGGCGGTAAGCAGCAGCGGGCGGATCGCGTCCTTGCCGATGATGGTCGGGCGATGGATCGAGCTGACCAGGTCATACCGCGCCGAGCCTTCGCTCATGCCTTCGGCCAGCACCTTGCAGATGATGTGGCTTGGGGTCACGCCGAAGCCCGAATAGCCCTGCACATAGAACGCGTTGCTGCGCCCGGACAGGGTGCCGACCTGCGGGAACAGGTTCGGGCTGCAGGCCATCGGGCCGCCCCAGGCCAGGTCGATCTTCACGTCCTTGAGGTACGGGAAAATCTTCAGCATCAGGTTGCGGTTCCAGGCTTTCAAATCGCCGGGAATGTGCTCCACCAAAGGCGTGGCGGCGCCGAACAGCAGGCGGTTTTCGTGGGTGACGCGGTAGTAGTCGATCACCGGGCGAATGTCGCTGTAGGCCCCGCGAATCGGGCTGATACGGTTGATCAGCTCTTCTGGCAACG
This sequence comes from Pseudomonas sp. Colony2, assembly GCF_019382755.1. Classification (NCBI taxonomy): domain Bacteria; kingdom Pseudomonadati; phylum Pseudomonadota; class Gammaproteobacteria; order Pseudomonadales; family Pseudomonadaceae; genus Pseudomonas; species Pseudomonas sp. Colony2. The sequence continues at coordinate 2,619,022 of NZ_CP080030.1, forward strand.
GCTCGGTCATCATCTGGAACGCGTAGGTGTTGATGGTCGAGCGGTGCAGTTCCGGCTCCAGCTTGTTGAGGAAACTGTCGCAGGCCCACAGCAGCTTGCTGGCCTTGACCGAACCGCGGCCGGTGCGCACGGTGATGCGCTCGCCATAACTGACTTCCAGCGCCGGGCTGTTCTCGAAAATCCGCACGCCGTGGCCGGCCAGGGCCTTGGCTTCGCCCAGCAGCAGGTTCAACGAGTGCACATGCCCGCCGCCCATGTGCAGCAGGGCGCTGCTGTAGGCGTCGGAGCCGATGATCTGCTTGACGTCGGAGCCGCCAAGAAAGCGGATCTCGTGTTGGGTGTTGATGGATTTGAAGTCTTTCTCCCAGGCGCGCAGGGTCTTTTCCTGGCGGGCGTTGAAGCCCATGTAGCCATAGCCGTGGCAGAAGTCGGCATCGATGTCGTACTTGGCGATGCGGTTCTTGATGATGTCGGCGCCCAGGTCGCTGATCTCGAAGATCTGGCGCAGGCCGTCTTCACCCACGTCCTTCTTGATCTTTTCCAGGTCGTGGCCGATGCCGGCCATGATCTGCCCACCGTTGCGCCCGGTACCGCCAAAACCCAGGTAACGCGCTTCCAGCACGACGATGTTGGTGATGCCTTTTTCGGCGAGCTCCAGGGCGGTGTTGATCCCGGAAAAGCCGCCACCGATGATCACCACGTCGGCTTCCACGTCCTGCTCCAGGGTGGGGAAGCTGAGGTTGTATTTCTTGGTCGCCGTGTAATAGGTCGGCGTTTCGATATTGATCATTGCGCTGCCTGACAGTGAAGAGCTAATGAGTGTATTAAGGCCGTTGGCGCGCTGGATGTCTTGATTCTGTGTGCCGCCGGTTTTGATCCTGCGCGCCAGAGCCTTCGCCGGCTTCACAAGTTATAGCGTGAGGTGGGGAGGAGAGTGTTAGAGTTTCGTTAAAACATTAACTAAATTTATCGTGACCCTGAGCCTATGTTGAAACCCAGACAATCCCTGACCCTGACCTTGCTTCAGGCCCGTGAAGCGGCCATGAGTTTTTTCCGGCCCTCGCTGAATGAGCATGGGCTGACCGAGCAGCAATGGCGGGTTATTCGAATTCTCAGCCAGCATGACGAGCTGGAGATTTACCAACTGGCGGAACTGGCGTGCATTCTCAAGCCGAGCATGACCGGCGTGCTGGTGCGCATGGAGGCGGCGGGGATGGTGCACCGGCGCAAGGCCGAGCAGGATCAGCGGCGGGTGCTGGTGACGCTGGCGGAGAAGGGCAAGGCCAGTTTCGAGTCGATGAGCCAGTGCATGGAGGAGAATTATCAGCGGTTGCAGGAGCAGTTCGGGGAGGAGAAGTTGCAGGTGTTGTTGGGGTTGCTGGATGAGTTGAAGACTATCAAGCGCTGACACACCGCCGATCCAAATGTGGGAGCGGGCTTGCTCGCGAATGCGGTGGGTCAGCCAACAAACCTGGCACTGATACACCGCTTTCGCGAGCAAGCCCGCTCCCACATTTTGGATCTTTGTGGTTTCAGAGCGTCAGTACACGCCGCCGGTAATGGCCGGTGTTGCGGTGTCTTTGAATTTCGCCGCCAACCCCTGCAACCCGCGCATCAACACGGTCGTATCCACCCCCACCGCCACAAACGCCGCCCCCAACTCGATATACCGCCGCGCCAGTTTCTCATCCGCACTCAAGATGCCCGCCGCCTTGCCGGCTTTTTGAATCCGCCCAATCGCGTCCTCAATCGCCGCCTGCACCTCGGGGTGCCCGGGATTCCCCCGGTGCCCCATGGCCGCGCTCAGGTCCGCCGGGCCGATAAACACCCCGTCCACTCCGTCAACCGCCGCAATCGCATCGAGGTTGTCCAGGCCTTCACGGTTCTCGATCTGCACCAGCAGGCACATCTGCGCATCGGCCTCATCCAGGTAACCGGGAATCCTGTTCCAGCGCGACGCCCGCGCCAGCGCGCTGCCCACGCCCCGTACACCACCCGGTGGATAACGCATCGCCCGCACCAGCTGCCGTGCCTGGTCAGCCGTCTCCACCATCGGCACCAACAGCGTCTGCACGCCGATATCCAGCACCTGCTTGATCAACGCCGTATCGCCGATCACCGGGCGAATCACCGGTTGGCTGTCATAAGGCGCGACAGCCTGCAGTTGGCCGAGCATGCCGCGCAGGTCATTGGGCGCGTGCTCGCCGTCGATCAACAGCCAGTCGAACCCGGCATTCGCCGCCAGTTCGGCGCAATAAGCGTCCGCCAAACCGAGCCACAGGCCGATCTGGGTCTCGCCACGTTGCAGGCGTTGCTTGAAGCGGTTGATGGGCATGTCCATGAAACAGTCCTCCAGTATTCAGACAAAGCGGCAGGAGATGGAACCCAGCATGTCGTAGTCGACATGGAAGGTGTCACCCGGATTCGCCGCCACCGGGCGGGTGAAGGAGCCGCCGAGGATGATCTGGCCGGGTTGCAGGGTGACGTCGTACGGCGCCAGTTTGTTCGCCAGCCAGGCCACGCCCTTGGCCGGATGGTTAAGTACCGCAGCCGACACCCCGGACTCTTCGATCACCCCGTTGCGGTATAGCACCGCCGGCACCTTGCGCAGGTCGATCTCGGTGGGGCGCACGGCGCGGCCGCCCATCACCACGCCGGCATTGGCGGCGTTGTCGGAAATGGTGTCGAATACCTTGCGGGTGGCGTTGGTGTGCGGGTCGATCTGCTGGATGCGTGCGTCGATGATTTCCAGCGCCGGGATCACCCATTCCGTGGCATCGAGCACATCGAAAATCGTGCAGTTCGGGCCCTTCAGCGGCTTGCCGAGGATGAACGCCAGTTCCACTTCCACCCTCGGCACGATGAAGCGCTCGAAGGGGATGTCGGTGCCTTCGTCGAAGAACATGTCATCGAGCAGGGCGCCGTAATCCGGCTCGGTGATGTTCGACGACACCTGCATCGCCCGCGACGTCAGGCCGATCTTGTGCCCGACCAGCTTGCGCCCGTCCTTGATTTTCCGGGCCACCCAGGCGCGCTGGATGGCGTAGGCGTCTTCAATCGTGATGTTCGGATGCTCCAGGGAAAACTGGCGCACCTGTTCACGGGAACGCTCGGCCTGGTCGAGGCGGGCGGCGGCTTGCTGAATAAGGGCTTGATCAAGCATGACAAAATCTCTACTGGGGATTGACGATGGCCGCATGGGTGCGCAGCACCAGCAGGCCGCCGAGGGCGATAAGCAGCGCCAGCACGTACAGGGCCAGGCTCGCGCTTTGGGTGGTGTCGCGCATCCAGCCGATCAGGTAGGGCGCGAGGAACGAAGCGATGCTGCCGAACGAGCTGATCAGCGCGATGCCGGCCGCCTGGGTGCTGTTGGACAGGAACGCCGGCGGCAATTGCCAGAACATCGGCAGCGCAGCGCTGGCGCCCATGCCGGCGAGGATCAGGCCGCCCAGCACCAGGGTCGGGTTGGTGGGCGAGAGCCCGGCCACCGCAATACCGATGGCCGACATCAGCAACGGCACGCACAGGTGCCAGCGGCGTTCGCGGTTGCGGTCGGACGAGCGCCCGCAGCCGATCATGAAGAAGCACCCGGCCAGATACGGTACGGCGCTCAGCAAGCCGACCTGGCTGTCGCGGCCGATGCCGGCGCCGTGGATCAGGGTGGGCATCCAGAACGCCAGGGTGTTCACCGCCAGCATCACCGCGAAGTACACCGCCACCAGCAGCCACACCTGCGGGTCACGCAGGATGCCGCCGAAGGAGGTGATGGATTTGCGCTGTTCTTCAGTGCTCAGTTGCTCGCGCAGTTGTTGCTTTTGCGCGGGCTCCAGCCACTTCACGGTTTCGAAGCTGTCGGGCAGGTATTTCAGGACGACCAGGCCGAGCAGCACCACCGGGGCGCCTTCGATCAGGAACATCCACTGCCAGCCCCGCAGCCCGCCGAAATCATGGAAGTTCTCCAGGATCGCACCGGACAACGGGCCACCAATCACACCGGCCATGGGCACGGCAATCGCAAACAGGGCGGTGACTTGCGCCCGGCGGCGGGCCGGGTACCAGCGGTTGAGGAACACCAGGATCCCCGGGAAGAAGCCGGCTTCGGCCACCCCCAGCAGAAAGCGCAGCACGTAGAAGCCCGTGGAGCTTTCGATCCACAGCATGCTGGTGGAGAGCACGCCCCACACCACCATCAGGCAGGCGATCCAGCGCCGTGGGCCGACCCGGTCCAGGGCCATGTTGCTGGGTACGCCGAACAGCGCGTAGGCGATGAAAAACAGGCCGGCACCGAGGCCATACACCGTGTCGCTGAAGTGCAGGTCGGTGCTCATCTGCATCTTGGCGAAGCCGATGTTGATGCGGTCCAGGTGGGCAAACAGGTAGCAGATCAGCAGCAACGGCATCAGTCGCCAGGTGACGATGCTGTGGGTGCGCTGATGTTCGATCAGGGTGGTGCTGTCGGCGGTATTGGCTGTGCTCATGATGTTGTTCTTTTTTGTTTGAGTGGCCATGGGCGGAAAGGTGGGCTGTGCTCAGCCCGCCTGGTTCTTCAGGAATGCGTGCACGTTGTTCTGCTTGAAATTCAGCTCGGGGTGCAGCTCGATCATCTCGAACGACAACGCCAGCAGCCGCTGGGATTGCAGCTCGGCGAAGTGCTCGGTGATGACCTTGAACAGGGCTTCGGCCACCGTTTTTCGGGTTTCCAGGTCGCGCCCGTGGCCGACCTTGAGGGTCATGTGGACGAAGGCGTAGTCATGATTGCCGTCGGCCATGCGCCAGGTGTCCAGGCGCACTCCGCGACTGCGGATGCCCCCCAGGGGAAACACGCCGCTGTCCCCCAGCACGGCGTGAACCTGCTCGAACAGGGCCGGCAGGTTGGCCTGCTGCTCGATGTTGTCGGTGTATTCCGCGATGAAGTGCGGCATGTGTATCTCCTCTTGGGGTGAGGTACAGCGAATTCCTTGTAGGAGCTGGCTTGCCTGCGATGGCATCAACTCGGTGCGACAGATACACCGAGGTGCCTGCATCGCAGGCAAGCCAGCGCCTACAGGTGATCTTCACCAAGGCTCATAAAGGGAAAATGGCATTGATCTGCCCGGTGCCCGAACTGCCGAACGGCTGGGTGATGATCTCGGCCGGCTGGTTGTAGTCCGGCCCGCCCAGCAGTCCCAGGAGCATCGCGGTGTCGTGCATCTTGCCTTCGCCGAAGCAGTGCTCGGCGTAGTCCGGCAGCATTGCGCAGAACTCCTTGAAGCGGCCTTGCTTCCACATCTCCACCACGTGCAGGTCCATCTGTTTGTCGAATTCACGGGTCCAGTTGTGGATGTTGGCTTCGGCTTCGCGGTCGTCCGAGAAGCGGTGGGAGAGGGAGCCCGAGGCCAGCACCAGGACTTTGCGGTCGCTCTTTTCGATGGCGCGGCGCACGGCGGCGCCGAACGCAAAGCTGTCTTCCAGGCGGTGCCAGGCGCACCACGCGGCAATCGAGATCACGTCGAACTTCTGCGCGTCCGGCACGCCCATGTGCATGTAGCGCATCGGTACCAGGGTGCCGTATTCCAGCTCCAGGCTCGGGATGTTGTGGGCCATGGTGCGCACGCCGGCCAGGTTGGCCTCGGCGGCGATCAACTCGCCCAGCTCGGGGCAGCCCGGGTACTCGTACTCCATGTTCTTGATGAAGTGCGGCAGCTCGTTGCTGGTGTAGGTGCCCTTGAAATGCTCGCCGCAGTTGACGTGATAGCCGCTGTTGACCAGCCAGTGCACGTCGAACACCACCGCGGTGTCGGCCCCCAGTTCACGGGCGCGCCGCCCGATTTCCTTGTGCCCGGCGATGGCTGCTTCGCGGCAACCGTGGTGCTTGCCGGGCAGTTCCGACAGGTACATCGAGGGGACGTGGCAGATCTTCGCTGCCAGAACCACTTCGCCCATGATCATTCTCCTGAGTATTTATTCTTTTGTAGGAGCGAGCTTGCTCGCGAAAAACGTCAACGATAACGCAGCACTTCTGTTAGCCCGCGGCGCCTGCGGGTTCTTCGCGAGCAAGCTCGCTCCTACAGGTAGCGTTGTTATATCCGGGTTACACACCCCAGCGCGGGATGTGATGACTGCCCATGGAAATGCACACGTTCTTGATCTCGGCAAACACTTCGAAGCTGTACTGGCCGCCTTCACGGCCGGTGCCGGAACCTTTTACCCCACCAAACGGCTGGCGCAAGTCCCGCACGTTCTGGCTGTTGATGAACACCATGCCGGCTTCGATGCCGTAGGCCAGACGATGCGCCTTGCCGATGTCCTGGGTCCAGATATAGGACGCCAGGCCGTACTCGGTGTCGTTGGCCAGTTGCAGCGCCTCGGCTTCGTCCTTGAACGGGATCAGGCACACCACCGGGCCGAAGATCTCTTCCTGGGCGATGCGCATCTGGTTGTTCACATCGGCAAACACCGTCGGCTGGATAAACTGCCCGCGGCTCAAGTGCGCCGGCAGGTTGGCCGGGCGTTCCAGGCCGCCGGCCAGCAGGGTGGCGCCTTCCTCGAGGCCAATCCTGATGTAGCCGGTGACCTTGTCGTAGTGGGCCTGGGTGATCATCGAGCCGACCTGGGTCTTCGGGTCCTGTGGGTCGCCGACGATCAGGCGTTTGGCGCGGGCGGCAAATTCGGCGACGAACTGCGGGTACACGCTCTCCTGAATGAAGATCCGGCTGCCGGCGGTGCAGCGTTCACCGTTGAGCGAGAAGATGGTGAACAGTGCCGCGTCGAGGGCGCGGTTCAGTTCGGCGTCTTCAAAGATCAGCACCGGCGACTTGCCGCCCAGTTCCATGGAGTACTTTTTCAGCCCGGCGGTCTGCATGATTTTCTTGCCGGTGGCGGTACCGCCGGTGAAGGAAATCGCCCGCACGTCCGGGTGGCGCACCAGCGCATCGCCGGCGGTGGCGCCGTAGCCCTGGATTACGTTCAGCACGCCTTTGGGAATCCCGGCTTCGACCGCCAGGCGCCCCAGTTCATTGGCCGTCAGCGGCGACAGCTCGGACATCTTCAGCACCGCGGTATTGCCCAGCGCCAGGCACGGCGCAGTCTTCCAGGTGGCGGTCATGAACGGCACGTTCCATGGCGACACCAACGCGCACACGCCCACCGGCTGGTACAGGGTGTAGTTGAGCATCTGGTCGTCCACCGGGTAACTGTGGCCGTCCATGCGGGTGCAGACTTCGGCGAAGAAATCGAAGTTGTGGGACGCCCGGGGAATCAGCACGTTCCTGGTCTGGTGGATCGGCAGGCCGGTGTCGAGGGTTTCCAGCTCGGCCAGGTGCGGCACGTTCTGTTCGATCAGCTCACCGAGCTTGCGCATCAGGCGGGCCCGTTCCTTGGCCGGCGTTCCCGCCCACTTCGGAAAGGCTTCCTTGGCGGCCGCTACCGCCTGCGCCACTTCCTCGGCCCCACCGCTGGCGACTTCACCGATGGCTTCGCCGGTGGCCGGGTTGTAGTTGATGAAGGTGTCTTTGCTCTCGACCTCACGGCCGTTGATCCAGTGTTTGATCATGTTGCTCAAGCCTCTTTACGGGCGGCGAAAAAGTCCGCCTCGCTGACAATTCGATTGACCAGGCGGCCTACGCCTTCCACTTCCACGACCACTTCATCCCCCGGCACCACATCCGCCAGGCCTTCCGGGGTGCCGGTGGCGATCATGTCGCCGGGCTGCAGGGTCATGAAGCTGGACAGGTACTCGATCAAATACGGGATGTCGAAAATCATGTCTTTCGTGCTGCCTTCCTGGCGCAGCTCACCGTTGATCCAGGTGCGCAGCTTCAGGTTGCTTGGGTCCGGTACGTCGGCGACATCCACGATCCATGGGCCTACGGGGGTGGTGGCGTCGCGGTTTTTCACCCGCAGGTTGGGGCGGTAGTAGTTTTCCAGGTAGTCGCGGATCGCGTAGTCGTTGCACACCGTGTAGCCGGCCAGATACTCCAGGGCGTTCTCGCGCTTGACGTTGCGCGCCGGTTTGCCGATGACCGCCACCAGTTCGCACTCGTAGTGCATGTAGGCGACGTTATCCGGCCGCCAGGTCACCTGGTTATGGCCGGTGTAGGTGCCGGGAGACTTGATGAACGCCAGCGGTTCGGTCGGTGGCTTGAAGGCCAGTTCGGCGGCGTGGTCGGCGTAGTTCAGGCCCAGGGCAAACATGCTGCCAGTGGCCGGTGGCAGCCATTCGACCTGGTCTTCGGCCAGCAGGCGGCCGTCGGCCAGGCGCACGGCGTTTTCAGCTTCTACCAGCACTTGGTGGGCTTCACCTTCAAAGCGAATACGGGCGTGTTTCATGACAGCTCCTCTGCCTTGATGTGGTTGACCAGGCGGCCCAGGCCGCTGATCTCGACTTCAACCGTGTCGCCGGGTTGCACATCCACCCGGCCTTCGGGCGTGCCGGTGATCAGCAGGTCGCCCTCGTGCAGGGTCATGAACTCGCTGATCTCGGCGATCAACTGCGGCAGGCTGCGCACGAAGTTGGCGGTGGAGTTTTGCTGGCGCAGTTCACCGTTGACGAACAGCTTCACGCTCAATTGATGCGGATTGGCGACCTGGTCGCGGGCCACCAGTTCCGGGCCCAATGCGCAGAAACCGTCCCGGCACTTGGCTTTCACCGCCGGGCGGTAGTAGCTGTCTTCCGGCAGGCTGAACTCATTGACGATGGTGTAGCCCGCCACATGCTCCAGGGCATTTTCGACGCTGACCCGGCTGGCGCTCTTGCCAATCACCACCCCGAGTGCCGGGCCCGGTTGCAGGCGTTCACCCTGTGGGTGCAGCACCACGCCGTCGTGGCCGTTGCGGGTATTGGGCGTCTTGATGAACAGCACCGGCTTCACCGGTGGTTTCTGGTAAGGCGCTTGTTCGAATTCGGCGAGACGTTGGTTCAGCAACCCCTGGTAGTTCAGCGCAACGCCGAACAGGGTGCCGTTCGCAACATCATGCAGGGCACGGCTCATGCTTTTCTCCTGGCAGTGGCGGGGCAGATTCGGACCTGCACCGTGGGAAATTCGTTAACCTGTTAACGTTATAATTAAGATGTTAACTATCGTCAAGCGTGGCAATATTTCAGGGCAGTCAAAACAACAAAGAGAATGCAGTGATGAGCGATCGTCAGCCGATCCCCAACATCAACATCGGGCAGGTCTACGACCAGCGTTACAGCGATGCCGAGGTGCACTACGACCGGCTCGGCAACCTGGCGGGATTTTTTGGCCGCAACATGCCGGTGCATCGCCATGACCGGTTTTTCCAGGTGCATTACGTCAAGACCGGCGCGGTGCGGGTCTACCTGGACGACCAGCAGTACCTCGAATCCGGGCCGATGTTTTTCCTCACGCCGCCGACGGTGGCGCATTCGTTCGTCACCGAAGCCGACGCCGACGGCCATGTGCTGACCGTGCGCCAGCAACTGGTGTGGGCCTTGATTGACGCCGACCCCAGCCTGGCCCCCGGCGCACAATTGCCGGCGGCCTGCGTGGCGTTGGCGCGGCTGGCACCGGAGTTTCAGCCCGAGGTGCGCCGCCTGGAATTCCTGTTTGATGAGCTGTGCAGCGAGATCAACGCCCAGGCCAGCGGACGCGGTTCGGCCCTGGACAGCCTGACGCGGCTGATCATGATCAGCCTGCTTAGGCTCTGCGCCAATTCCCTGGAAGCCCGCCCTGCACGCCACGAAGACCTGCGGATCTTTCACCGCTTCAACGAGCTGATCGAAGACCACTACCTGCAACACTGGCCGCTGTCGCGCTACGCCGACGGTATCGGCGTCACTGAAGCGCGGCTCAACGAGGTGTGCCGACGCATCGCCGACCTGCCGTCCAAGCGCCTGATTCTGGAGCGGCTGATGCAGGAGGCCCGGCGCCTGCTGCTGTTCACCGGCAGTTCGGCGAATGAAATCTGCTACCAGTTGGGGTTCAAGGACCCGGCGTATTTCAGCCGGTTCTTCCAGCGCTACGCGCAGATGACGCCGGGGGAATACCGCCAGCGTCAATCGGGGTTGCGTTGAGGTGGCCAGCGTTACCACAGGGCTACGGTGTAGCCGATGATCACCCGGCTTTCGTCGATGTCGCTGGTCAGGCCGTTGCTTGAGCGCAGGGTCGCATTGCGCAGGCGCACGTTGACGTTCTTCAGTGGGCCGCTCTGCACGGTGTAGACCAGGTCGGTGTCGCGCTCCCATTCGCGGCCGTTGCGCACCGTGGCGGTTTGCGCATGGCTGCCGTCGACGTAGCGGGTCATGAAGGTCAGGCCCGGCAGGCCGAGGGCGGCGAAGTTGTAGTCGTAGCGCGCCTGCCACGCGTCGGTGTTGGCCTTGGTGAAGATATTGATGGTCACCAGGTTGACCGAATACGGATCTTGCCCCGGGAAGGCAAAGTCGCCGTCGCCGGAAAGGCTCTGAAAGCCCAGGCCGAATTTGTGCGCGCCCACCGACAAACTGAACATGCCGTTGAAAAAGCGGTTGTCGATCCGCCCGCCGTCGACCCGCGAAGCGCTGCGCAGCAGGGCGCTGCCTTGCTCGCGGGTGTCGAAGTAGCGCAGGTCGGTGCGCAGGTTCACGCCTTGGGCCAGCGGCAGGTCATGCACCAGGCCGATGAAATTCTGGCGGTAGATGTCCTGCATCTGCGCGTAGTAATAGGTCGCCGCCAGGTGCGGGTTGATCGCGTAGGTGCCGCCGGCAAGGTCCAGGTGGCTGCTGTTGACGCCGCCGTAGCTCATGGACTCGTTGTTGGAGGAGTCCCGCAGGTTCTGTTTTTCCAGGCGGCCGACGTTCAGGGTCAGGCCGTCGATGTCCTGGGAGGTCACCAGTTCACCGTTGTAGGTCGACGGCAGCAGGCGGGTGTCGTTGTAGGCAGCCACCGGCAACAGCGGTTGCAGGGTGCCGAGCTTGAGCACGGTTTTCGACACGCGCAATTTGGCGGTCAGGCCGAGTTCGCTGTAGCTGTCGGCCGGCTCGCCGCTGGCGCCAGACGGCAGCAACCCGGTGCCCCGGCGGTCGCGGCTGGAGTCGAGCTTCAGGCCCATTTCACCCAGGGCGTCCACGCCAAACCCGACCACGCCTTCGGTATAGCCCGACTCCAGGCGCAGCACAAAACCTTGCGCCCATTCGTCTGCCTTGTTCTGCGGCGCGTTGGCCTGGCGAAAGTCGCGGTTCATGTAGAAATTGCGCAGGTCCAGGCTGGCCTTGCTGTCCTGGAAGAATTCGGCGTGGGCAACCAGAGGGCTAAACGCGGCGCACAGGCCAGCGCTTGCCGCCGTGCGAAAGAGGCACGAATGCATGAGGGGCGTTCCTTTTGTTGTTTTTGTTGGTAGAGCCCGCCACCAGGGCAGGGGCGGGCATATTGTTAACATGTTATCTTTAAGCTGAATAGCTGGATTAACAGGTTTTTATGAATTCGTTTCGAAATTAACGACTTGCTGCGTGCGTCGGGTTGCGCACGCGGAACACCGACTCTAAGCTTCGTCGCTTCGACCTCTATTGCGCGTGAACCATGCCCACCCCCAGACCGTCCCTTACGCTCACCTTGCTCCAGGCCCGCGAAGCGACCATGGCGTTCTTCCGGCCGTTGCTCAATGAACATGACCTGACCGAACAGCAGTGGCGGGTGATCCGCATCCTGCGCCAGCAAGGCGAACTCGAAAGCCACCAACTGGCGCACCTCGCATGCATCCTCAAGCCGAGCATGACCGGCGTACTGGGGCGGCTGGAGCGTGACGGCATCGTGCGCCGGCGCAAATCCGCCGAAGACCAGCGCCGGGTGTTCGTCGCCCTGACCGAACAGGGCCAGCAGTGTTTCGTCGACATGAGCGCCGGGATGGAAAGCAATTACCTGAAGATTCAGGAGCAGTTCGGCGAGGAATCCCTGGAGCAATTGATGGAGCTGCTCCAGAAGCTCAAAGGCATCAAACCGTAATAATCAAAAAATAGTGGCTGAAGCCTGTCCCTTTTTTTCACGTGACTGGTCATTCCAGGTAAGTGAACAAAATCGAGAGCTTCTTCCAATGCCCGCAATACGCCCGTTGCTGAACCTCAGCCTCATGCTGAGCCTGAGTGCCAGCCCGTTGTTCGTTCCCATCAGCTATGCCGAAGAAGGTGCCTCCCGGCGCAGCTACCAGGTGCCGGCCGGCAGCCTGAGCGCCGCGCTGACCCGTTTCGCCGGGCTGGCCGGGGTCAACCTCTCGGTGGACCCGGCGCTGGTCAGCGGCCGCAACAGCAGCGGGCTGTCCGGCGAATACGGCGTCGAAGAAGGTTTCGCGCGCCTGCTCCAGGGCTCCGGCCTGCAACTGCAGCCCATGGGCGAGCAGGCCTATAGGCTGACCCCGATTCCCGAAGGCGGCAGCCTGCAACTGGCGCCCACCTCGATTCTCGGCACCACCGGCGATGCCGACAGCGAGTCTTTCGCCGGTGGCCAGGTGGCGCGCCGTGGCTCCCAGGGCCTGCTGGGCTCGAAGGACTTCATGGATACCCCGTTCAGCATGACCACCTACACCAGCGCGGCGGTCAAGAACCAACAGGCGCGTACCCTTGGCGACCTGATTGCCAGCGACCCCTCGGTGCGCGCCACCAACCCGGCCGGCGGGCGCTATGAGCAATTCACCATTCGCGGCTTCAGCCTGTTCAACAGTGATGTCGCCTACAACGGCCTCTATGGCGTATTGCCGACCTACACCATCGATATGGAAATGGCCGAGCGCGTCGACATCATCAAAGGCCCCAGCCAGTTGATCAACGGCATCTCGCCACGGGGCAGCGTGGGCGGCGGGATCAACGTGGTGCCCAAGCGTGCCACCGACACACCCATCACCTCGCTCACCGGCAGTTGGGCCTCCGACAGCCAGGCGGGCGGAGCCGTGGATATCGGCCGGCGTTTTGGTGAAGACAACCAGTTCGGCCTGCGTTTCAACGGCGTGAAACAGTCCGGCGACACCGCCTGGGATCACCAGAGTGTCGACCGCGAAATGGCCGTGTTGGGCCTGGATTTTCGCGGTGAACGCCTGCGACTCTCCACCGACATCGGCCGCACCGAGCGCGACACCGACGCCCCTCAGGAACGTGTGCAAGTCGGGCCCAACGCCAGGGTGCCGAATGCCAACGACGTACGCCACAACTACGCGCAGCCCTGGAGCAAGGCAAGCACCAACGACACCTTCGGCACGGTCAACGGCGAGTTTGATCTCAGCGACAACCTAATGCTCTACGGCGGCGTCGGTGCGCGCAAAAGCAACCATGACTTCCTGCGCCATGCGGTGTCGGTGAGCAACAACGCCGGCGATTTCAGCGTGCAGCCCCGCGACTTCACCCGCGATGAAAACGTGCGCACCGCCACGGCGGGCGTGCGCAACTGGTTCCATACCGGCCCGGTGAGCCATGAGGTCAACCTGGCGGCCAGCTACTTCTACATGGACTTCGAAAACGGCGGCGCGCGATATGCGCAGGGTTCGAGCAATATCTACAACCCTGTGGAAACCCCGGCGCCTGGCCGGCCAACGCGATTTGACTCGAAGGTCTACACCGAAAACCGTTTCAGCGGTGTGGCGTTGTCCGACACCCTGGGTTTTTTCGATGACCGGTTGCTGCTGACCCTCGGTGCGCGCTGGCAGCGGGTCAAGGTCGACGACTGGACCGATGACGTCAAAGGCGACACCGCCTACGACGAGGAAAAAATTTCACCGTCCGGCGGCATCCTGTTCAAGGCCACCGACAAGCTCTCGTTGTACGCCAACTACATGGAAGGCCTGAGCCAGGGCAAGGTCGCGCCGTCGGCGTCGGTCAACGATGACGAAATCTTCCCACCGTTCATCAGCCGTCAGGTCGAAGTCGGCGCCAAGTACGACGCCGGTGCGTTCGCGGTGACGGCCGCTGTATTCAGGATCAAGCAGCCGGCCTACGAGACCAACGCCACCACGCTGGTCTTCGGCCCCAATGGCAAGCGCCAAAACGATGGTGTGGAACTCAGCGTGTTCGGCGAGCCGCTCAAGGGTTTCCGCCTGCTGGGCGGGGTGATGTACATCGACAGCGAACTGACCCACACCACCAACGGCACCTACGACGGCAACCGCGCGCCGGCCACGCCCAAGTACAACGTCAACCTGGGCGCGGAGTGGGACGTGCCGACTGTTGAAGGCCTGACCCTGACCAGCCGCGGGATCTATTCCAGCTCGCAGTACCTGGACCAGTCCAACGTCAAGGAAATCGACGCCTGGACCCGTCTTGATGTTGGCGCACGCTACGCCTTCAAGGTCGACGACAAGCACATCACCCTGCGGGCCAATGTCGAGAACGTGGCCAACCGGCGCTACTGGAGTTCGGCCGGTGCCTCGGATGACAGCGAGCCGGGGTTGACCTTGTCGACGCCGCGCACTTACTTGCTGTCGGCCACCGTCGACTTCTGAGGAGCCTGCCATATAGCCTTCTGTACATCGATGGGCTTGGGCAGCAGGCGGTTCTGGTAAAACAGGTCCGCCGTCTCTTGCTGCGCCCCAATGATGTGCTTATCAATCGGCAGGATCGGCGATGGCGGCCGGTTGTCGACGTAACGTGCAATCACCCCGGCCGGCAAACCCATGAAACGGGTCAGCACCTGCAGGCTGTCTTCGCGCTGGCTGCGGGTCAGGGCTTCGGCGGCGCTCAGTTCATCGAGCAGGGCGTGGATGAACGGACCATTGGCCTCGGCGTATGCACGGCGCGCGGTATAGATCGGCCCAGAAAGGTTCAAGCCTTCGCCATTGGCCAGGACGCGGCTCGGGCTTTGGCTCAGGGCCAGTGACGAGTAGGGCTCCCAGATTGCCCAGGCGTCGACACTGCCTTGCTCGAAGGCGGCGCGGGCATCGGCCGGTGGCAGGTAAACCGGCTGGATATCCTTATAGCTCAGGCCGGCTTTGTTCAAGGCCCGCAGGATCAGGTTGTGGGAGCTGGAGCCTTTCTGGAAGGCGACTTTCTTGCCCTTGAGGTCGGCGATGCCGTGCAGTGGGCTGTCGGCCTGCACCAGGATGGTTTCCGCCGTCGGCTTGGGCGGTTCAGCGCCGATGTAGACGAGGTCGGCGCCCGCCGCCTGGGCGAACAATGGCGGGATATCACCGGTGGACGCCACGTCCAGCGCGCCCACATTCAAGGCCTCGAGCATCTGCGGGCCAGCGGGGAATTCGATCCATTGCACCTTCGTCTGGTCGAAGCGTTTTTCCAGCAGGCCATGTTCCTTGGCGAGTACCAGGGCGATCGAGCCTTTCTGGTAGCCGATCCTCAGGGTGGCCGGCTCGGCGGCCATTGCAGTTTGAGTCAGGGCAAACAGCGCAAACAACAGTGCAGGAATTCTCATGCCGGTTTCTCCGCAAAGCGATTGGCCGGTCGCGCCAATCCAAGGTTTTCACGCAGGGTGGTGCCGGCGTATTCGGTGCGGAACAGGCCACGCCGTTGCAGTTCCGGCACCACCCATTGGGCGAAATCTTCCAGCCCGCCCGGCAGGTGCGGCACCAGCACATTGAAGCCATCGGCGGCGCCATTCTCGAACCAGTGCTGCAGTTCATCGGCGATCTGCGCGGGTGTGCCGATCAGGCTGTAGTGCCCGCGGCCACCGGCGATGCGCCGGCCCAGTTGCGCCAGGCTCAGTTGTTCGCGGCCCGCCAGTTCGGTCAGCAGTTGCTGGCGGCTGCGCTGGCCGCTGTCGGTCAATGGCAGGTCCGGCAGCGGGCCGTCCAGCGGGTAGCCGGACAAGTCGAAGTTACCCAGCATGCGCCCCAGTAACGCGACGCCAACCTGCGGTTCGACCAACTGCTGGAAGGCCTCGAATTTGTCCCGGGCTTCAGTTTCTGTCTGCCCGACCACCACAAACACCCCCGGCATGATCTTCAGCGCATCCGGTTCCCGCCCATATCGAGTCAGGCGACCCTTGAGGTCGGCATAGAACGCCTGGGCATTGGCCAATGATGTCTGGGCGGTGAACACCACTTCGGCAGTTTGTGCCGCCAATTCGCGGCCTGCCTCGGACGAACCCGCCTGGACAATCACCGGCTGGCCCTGGGGCGAGCGCGCCACGTTCAGCGGGCCCTTCACACGAAAGTGTTCGCCGACATGCCCGAGTACATGCAGTTTCGCCGGGTCGTAGTAGCTGCCACTCGCCTTGTCGCGCACAAAGGCATCGTCTTCCCAGCTGTCCCACAGCCCCGTCACCACCTGGTGAAACTCCCGGGCACGGCTGTAGCGTTCGCCGTGGCCGAGGTGCTCGTCGCGGCCAAAATTCTGTGCTTCGGCGGCGTTGTCCGAGGTCACCAGGTTCCAGCCGGCGCGCCCGCCGGACAGATGATCCAGTGAGGCGAACTTGCGCGCCACATGGTACGGCTCGTTGTAGCTGGTGGTGGCCGTGGCGATCAGGCCGATGTGTTCGGTCACCACGCTCAATGCCGACAGCAGCGTCAGTGGCTCGAAGTGATCCGAGCGCGCCATGCGGCTGGCAATGTCTCCGGTGGCGGCGGCAATGCTGTCGGCCACGAACAGCGCGTCGAATTTCGCCGCTTCGGCAATTTGCGCCAGGCGTTTGTAGTGGGCGAAATCCAGCCCGGCATTGGCCGGTACATCGGGGTGACGCCAGGCGGCGACGTGGTGCCCGGTGGCCATCAGGAAAGCGCCGAGTTTCAGTTCACGGGGCATGCTCAAAAATCCTTGCGCAGTTGCACGCCGAAGTAACGTTCATCGTCACGGGGTACGGCGCGGTAGATGTAGCTGCCGCCACTGGCCAGCAGCGGTGAATAGGACTTGTCGGTGAGGTTCTTCGCCAGCAGGGCCACGCGCCAGCCGTTGCTGTAGTCGGCCAGGGCGACGCTGGCGTTCCAGATGCCGTAGGCGCCTTGCTTGGTGTCGACGTTCTGGCTGATGTCGTACTGCACTTCGCTCTGCCAGCTGTAGTCGGTACCCAGTTCGATATCCAGGCCGTTATCCAGCGGGATGCTGTAGTCGGCGCGCACGTAGCTTTTCCAGTCCGGGCTGAAGGGCAGCGGCTTGCCGTTGACGTTGCAGGACGCGGCCGCACCAGGCGGGCAGGCGAACTCATCGATGCGGGCACGGGTGTAGGCCAGCGCGCCGGAGAGCTTCAGTTGTTGGGTGGCCTGCAGGGCGTAGTCGAATTCGACGCCTTCGGTGCTGACGCTGCCGGCGTTGATCAGGCGCGTCACCACTTGCCCGGCGACGGTGTCGAAGAAGTTCGCCTGGTAGTTGTCGTAGTCGCTGTGGAAGATCGCCAGGTTGGTGGTCAGGCGATTGTTCCAGCTGGTGGCCTTGATCCCGACTTCCCAGGTGTTGGAGGTTTCCGGTTTCAGCGCATCGGTGTCCCGTGGCTGCATGTTGAAGAACACGTTGTAGGCCGGGCCCTTGTAGCCGCGCGAGTAGGTCAGGTAGCTGGTGACGGTGTCGCTCAGGTCGTATTGCACCCCCAGTCGGCCGGACCAGCCGTCTTCATCCACCGAGCCCGAACTGCTGGTGGCCGGTTGAATGCCGCTGACCGTGGTGGCCGAGGTGGAGACACGGCGGTGATCGTATTCCAGGTCGTCGTGGGTGTAGCGCAGGCCGGCGATGCCACGAAAGGCCGAGGTGAAATTCAGCGTGGTCTCGCCGAACACCGCGTAGCTGTCGCTGGTGGTGCCGTAGTCGGCGATGCCGCGGTCGGTGCGTGTGGTGGTGGTCAGGGTGCGCTGGTAGGTTTCCTGATCCTTGCCGTGCATGTAGAACAGGCCGCCGACGTATTCGAGGAATTCGCCTTTGGGCGAGGCCAGGCGCAGCTCCTGGGAGTATTGGTCGAACGCCAGTTGGCCTTTGTCGGCGGTGCCGGGGAAAGCGGCGGTCACGGTGCCCAGGCGGTCGCCGTCCTGGTACTGGGTGTTGTCCCAGCCGCGCCAGGCGGTGATCGAGGTCAGGGTGTAGTCGCCGAGGTTCCAGTCCAGTTGGGCAGACAGGCCTTTGTTGGTGTCCTCCACGTGGCTGCGGGTGTCGGTGTTGATGTCGCGGTTGTCGCTGGTCCCGCGCACCGGGTTCAGCGCGTTGGCGAACGCCGGGGTCAGGGATTTGCTCACCACGCCATTTGGCGCATCGTCGTGGGACTGCATGTAGTCGGCAATCAGGGTCAGTTTCACGTCGTCGTTGGGGGTGAACTCCAGTTTGCCGCGCACGCCCTGATGGTTGTAGCCGTTCACTTCCTGGCCGTTGTGCTTGTTGTCGACGTTACCGTCGTAGCTGCCGAACAGCCCGCTGATGGAGCCCTTCAGCGTGCCGGGAATCAGGCTGCCGCCCAGGCCGAAGCGGGTGCGGCTTTCATTGCCGCTGAAGTAGGACTGGTCGATATAGCCGTGGGTCTCGGCCGTCGGCGCCTTGCTGGTGATATTCAGCACGCCGGCCGAGGCGTTCTTGCCGAACAGTGTGCCCTGGGGCCCGCGCAGCACTTCGACACGATCCAGGTCGAGCAGGTCCAGGGTAGCCTGGCCGGGGCGGGCGTACACCACGCCGTCAATCACCGTCGCCACCGTGGGTTCAACCCCGGGCGAGGTGGATATCGTGCCCACTCCGCGTACGAACAACGAGGTGTCCTTGTTCGACGCGCCGGTACGGAAATTCAGCGAGGGTACCTGCTGGACGATGCTCGCCACGCCGTTGCGATTGTCACGCTCCAGTTGTTCGCCATCGAGCACCGAAACCGCCACCGGGACTTTTTGCAGCGACTCTTCGCGGCGGGTGGCGGTGACCGTGACCGGCTTGAGGGTGGGTTCCTGGTCGTCGGCGGCGAATGCAGCGGGAACGGGCAGGGCGGCGAGCCCCGCCAGTAGCCAACCCAGGTGGGCGCGGCGCCCGGTGGCGGCGCGTATGGATTGCGAAAGTTTTTGAGGTTGCCCCGAATGTGTGTGCATGCTCTGACCGCTCGAAAAATGCCCTGAACCGCTGCCGTTCTGCGACGACAGCGCCGTTGAATCCGTCTTGGGCATTCGCTCGAGCGAGTAGCAGACAAAACGCTTTGGTAGCGCTAACATCGGCATTATTGGTAGGTGCGATATAGAGCGTCAAATACTAAAAAATTAGTTTTATATTCTTTTAGGTTTTTAACAGGATCGTCCCTTGAGCGAAGACAAACCCCGGAAACGCCGTGGTGCCGGCCGCGTCACCTTGAATACCGTGGCGCGCCAGGCCGGTGTGTCAGCGATTACCGTGTCGCGCTATTTCAACCAGCCGGAGCAGGTCTCGCCCGAACGCCGCGAACGCATCGCGGCGGTGGTTGCCGAATTGGGCTATGTGCCGAACCTGGTGGCGGGTGGGCTGGCGTCGGCGCGGGGCAGGATCGTCGCGATGGTGATTCCAAACATCTCCGGGCCGATCTTCGCCAATACCATCCAGGGCTTCAGCGATACCCTCAGCCGCCACGGCTACCAATTGCTGCTGGCGTCCAGTTACTTCAGCGCCGAGCAGGAAGAAAATGCAGTGCGCGCGTTTCTCGGCTGGTCCCCGGCGGCATTGGTGCTCACCAGCCGCTTCCATAGCGCGGGCACCGAGAAGATGATCGCCGAGGCGGATATCCCGGTGGTTGAAACCTGGGATTACCAACCCGAGCGGGAGCCGTTGCAGATTGGCTTCTCGCATTACGAGGTGGGCGTGACGGCTGCGCGCTACCTGCATGGCAAGGGTTATCGGCGCATCGCGTTCGTACAGAACAGCGCGCCGGGGGACTTCAGTGCACTGGAACGCCGGGATGGCTACAGCGCGACCCTGATTGAGCTGGGCATGCAGCCGTGGGTGTTTGCCCCGGACGCCGATCGCGCACCGTTTGAGGCGGGCAAGCAAGCGATGCAGGCATTGATGAGTGCCGCCATTCCACCGGACGCAATCATCTTCGCCAATGACAACCTGGCCGCCGGTGGCCTGCTGGCCGGGCAACGGGCAGGTCTGGAGATCCCCAAGGATTGCGCCGTGCTCGGCTTTGGTGATTACCCGTTTGCCGAAATGCTCTTGCCCAGTCTCAGCACCATCAAGCCGCCCGCCCTGGAGATCGGTGTGCTGGCGGCAACGCGGGTACTGGAAAGCCTGGGCGTGTTGCCGGTTGAGGATGAGGTGCAGCGCTTGAACCTGCTGGAGTGCCGCTTGATCGAGCGCGAGAGCGCCTGAGTCCAGTTGCGGCTCATGGCCATGTTGCGTTGACTCTCGGTATTTTCTGATAACGGATTATTCAAGGTCAGCCGCTGAAACATGCGTTTGATTGCGTGCGCTCGTCTCTTTTTTATCAGTGGGTAGTTCTTCTTCGGTGACAAGTTTTAGCGATGGCTAATTGCAATTAGTGCGGTGAGTTTCGCGATTTAAAAAGTGCAATGACTTGGTGGGTTGTTCTTTTGAGTAGTGTCCATGTGATATTGCAAGGTGGCCTATTGAACTGATCATTGATTGCCATTAGGTGCCGGGATAGACCCAGATCTTGCGTGAGGCTGGCGATATTTTCTTGCGCTGATGAACTAAGTTTAAACATGTCAGTCGATGCTTTAAATATCATGTGTACGGTCATGGCTAACTAATGGCGCCTGTTGGTAGTTCTAAAAGGCCATAACTTAAGTGGGCTGTAATACAAAATGTTTTGGTGTAGGGTCCGTACCTTGTCATGACAGCGCTTGCGCTAAAAACCTCCAGCTTAGTGTGGATGCCCTTGTTCCGGCGCGTGCCACGGAACAGGTTTTTAAATAGCCCCTCAGACTTGTGCAGATGCCCCAGCCGATACCGTCAATGCCCATCGATGCATGCCGAATGCAGATTCCGGATGCCGAACAAGTGTGCGCGTGGCTGATGCGAAAAGCCGGTCTGAAAACCGTCGACCTGGAACGTGCTCGACGGTTATCCCAGGAATCCGACGACCCCGAACTGCTCGGCCTGCTGACGCGCCTGGGGCTGGTTTCCGAAGTGGAACTGGCGCGGGCCTGGGCCGATTTGCTCGGCGCGCCGTTGCTGCTGGCGGACGCCGCACCGCCCGTGCTCGACCCGCTGCCGGCGCTGACCGAACGCTTCATGCGCCATTACCAGGTGGTGCCGGTGGGCTGGAGCCACGGTGGTGTGCGGGTGTTGGCGGCCAACCCGGCGCTGCTGTATCCGTTCCAGGCCCTGGCGTACGCGTGCGGCGTGCCGGTGTGGCTGGCGGTCGGGCCGCGCAACGAAGTCGAAACCCTGATCGAGCGTTACTACGGCCAGGGCCGTTCCGCCATGGGCACCCTGATCGAAAACCTCGACGAACAGGGCGGTGCCCTGGAAGACATCGAACACCTCAAGGACATGGCCTCCGAAGCCCCGGTGATTCGCCTGGTCAACCTGATCCTGCAACGGGCCGTGGAGCACCGCGCCTCGGACATCCATATCGAACCCTTTGAAAACCAGCTCAAGGTGCGCTACCGCATCGACGGTGTGCTGCATGAAGCCGAAGCGCCGCCGGCGAGTTCCTCGGCAGCGGTGATTTCCCGGGTCAAGATCATGGCGCGCCTCGACATCGCCGAGCGCCGCCTGCCGCAGGACGGCCGGATCATGTTGCGCATCCAGGGCAAGGAGCTGGATTTGCGGGTATCCACGGTGCCCACCAGTTTTGGCGAGTCGGTGGTGATGCGCCTGCTGGACCGCCAGACCGTGCAGTTCGATTTCCAGAGCCTGGGCTTTGATGGCCAGCGCCTGGAAACCTTTCTTGAAGTGCTCGAGCGGCCCCACGGCATCCTGCTGGTCACCGGGCCCACCGGCTCGGGTAAAACCACCACGCTCTATACCGCGTTGTCGCGGCTCAATACCGCCGAGCGCAAGATCATCACCGTCGAAGACCCGGTGGAATACCAGCTGGAAGGCATCAACCAGATCCAGGTCAAACCCGCCATTGGGCTGGACTTCGCCGGCGCGCTGCGCTCCATCGTGCGCCAGGACCCGGACGTGATCATGATCGGTGAAATCCGCGACCTCGAAACCTGCCGCATCGCCATCCAGTCCTCCCTGACCGGCCACCTGGTGCTCTCGACCCTGCACACCAACAGTGCCGCAGCAAGTATCACGCGCCTGCTGGACATGGGGGTGGAGAGCTACCTGATCGCCTCGACCGTCAATGGCATCCTCGCGCAGCGCCTGGTGCGCCGCCTCGACCCGGCGACCCGTGAGGCGTTCGAAGCCCCGCCGGAGCTGATCGAGGAACACGGCCTCGACCGCTTCACCGAGCAGCGCCCGATCCTGCTTTACCGGCCTCGCGCCAACGCCGCCGGCGGCGGTTACCACGGCCGCAGTGCAATCACCGAATTGCTGGTGATGAATGACGAACTGCGCAGCTTGTTGATGCGCCAGGCCGACGCCGCGACCCTCGAACAGGCCGCCCGCCGTGGTGGCTTGCGCACCCTGCATGAAGAAGGCCTGCGCCAGGCGGTGGCCGGTGTCACGTCCCTTGAAGAAGTGTTGCGCGTCACCCGTGGAGAGGGCGCGTGAGCCTGTTCAAATACCGTGCCCTGGACAGCCAGGGCGTCGCGCAGAACGGCACCCTCGAAGCGAAGGACCAGGCCGCCGCCGTCGCTGCGCTGCACAAGCGTGGCCTGCTGCTATTGCACATCGATGCCGCCGGTGCCCAAGGGCTGCGCAATGCCTTCGGGCGCGGTCAGTTGAATGGCGCGGCGCTGGTCAGTTTTACCCAGCAACTGGCCACCCTGCTGGGCGCGGGCCAACCGCTGGAGCGCTCGCTGGGCATCCTGCTCAAGCAGCCCGGCCAGCCGCAGACACGGGCGCTGATCGAGCGTATCCGCGAGCACGTCAAGGCCGGCAAGCCATTGTCGGCAGCGCTGGAAGAGGAGGGCAGCCAGTTTTCGCCGCTGTACCTGAGCATGGTGCGTGCCGGTGAGGCGGGCGGTGCGCTGGAGAACACCCTGCGCCAACTCAGTGACTACCTGGAACGCAGCCAGTTATTGAGAGGCGAGGTGATCAACGCGCTGATCTATCCCGCCTTCCTGGTGGTGGGCGTGCTCGGTTCCCTGGCGCTGTTGCTGGCTTACGTGGTGCCGCAGTTCGTGCCGATCTTCAAGGATCTGGGCGTGCCGATTCCGTTGATCACCGAAGTGATCCTGGGCCTTGGGCAGTTCCTCGGCGCCTATGGCCTGGCGGTTTTTGCCGGGTTGATCGTGACGGTCTGGGCCCTGGCGGCACGCCTGCGCAACCCACGACACCGCGAGCAGTACGACCGGCGCGTGCTGGGTATCCGCGTTATCGGCCCGCTGTTGCAGCGGGTCGAAGCCGCACGCCTGGCACGCACCCTCGGCACCTTGCTGAGCAACGGCGTGGCGCTGCTGCAAGCGCTGGTGATCGCCCGCCAGGTCTGCACCAACCGTGCCTTGCAGGCACAAGTGGCCCAGGCCGCCGAGTCGGTGAAAGGCGGCGGCACCCTGGCCAGTGCATTTGGCAGCCAACCGCTGCTGCCGGACCTGGCCCTGCAAATGATTGAAGTCGGCGAACAGGCCGGTGAACTGGACAGCATGCTGCTCAAGGTCGCCGACGTGTTCGACGTCGAAGCCAAGCGCGGCATCGACCGCCTGCTCGCCGCCCTGGTGCCGTCCCTGACGGTGGTCATGGCGGTGCTGGTGGCGGTGATCATGCTCGCGATCATGCTGCCGCTGATGAGCCTGACCAGCAATATATGAAGACCCAAGGAAGCAAGCCGATGCGCCATACCCGTTTCAAACCCGCCCGCCGCCAAGGCGGTTTCACCTTGCTGGAAATGCTCGCGGTGATTGTGTTGCTGGGCATCGTCGCGACCATCGTGGTGCGCCAGGTGGGCGGCAACGTCGACAAGGGCAAATACGGCGCGGGCAAGGCGCAACTGGCCAGCCTGAGCATGAAGATCGAGAGCTACGGCCTGGACGTCGGCTCGCCACCCAAGACCCTCCAGCAATTGGTCGACAAGCCCGGCAACACCGCCGGCTGGGCCGGACCGTACGCCAAGCCCTCAGACCTCAAGGACCCGTTCGGCCATGCCTTCGGCTATCGCTTCCCCGGTGAACATGGCGCCTTCGACCTGATCTTCTACGGTCAGGACGGCCAGCCCGGCGGCGAAGGCTACAGCGCCGACCTGGGCAACTGGGAATAATGCCGGCCCTCCAACGCGGCTTTACCCTGCTGGAGATGCTGGTGGTGATCGTGTTGATCAGCATCGCGGCCGGGTTGGTGGGATTTGGCCTGCAACAAGGCCTGCGGGTAGCGAAAGAGCGCCAGGTGGTCGGGCAGATGGTGGATGCCCTGCGCAGCACACGGGCACGGGCGATTGTCAGCGGCAGGTCGGCCAAGACCGTCTTCGACTTGGCCCGGCTGAGCTTTCAGGCGCCGGGGCAACCCATCAAGCACTGGCCGGCCGATCTGCAAGTGACCCTGCACACCGCCGAACACGCAGGCGCTGCGGTGGAGTTTTACCCCGACGGCAGCTCTACCGGCGGCAACCTGTTATTGGCCAATGGCACGCGACGCTGGCGCATCGACGTCGGCTGGCTGACCGGTAGCGTGCAGTCCAGGGCATTGCCATGAAGCGTCAGTCGGGTTTCACCTTGCTGGAAATGCTCGCAGCGCTGACCCTCATGGCGATCTGCAGCACGGTGTTGCTGGTCGCGTTCGGCCAAAGCGCGCGCTCGTTGTTGCAGGTGGCCCACAGCGACCGCCTGACCCATACCGCCTTGAGCGTGATGGATCAGGAGGCGTCGGGGCCCCTGGCCAGTGGCGTGCGCGAGGGCGAGCTGGACGGCATTGCCTGGCAACTGCGCGTCGCCCAGCAGCCCACCCGCATCGGTCAGCCACATTTGTTTCGCCTCGATCTCAGCGTCAGCGAAGGTCCGCGCCGCGCAAATTTCAGTACCTTGAAACTGCGCGCCAGCCGCGACGGGAGCCTCCAGTGAAGCAGCAGCGGGGCTTCACGTTGCTCGAAATCATGATCGTGCTTAGCCTGCTGGGCGTGTTGTTGGCCCTGGTGGGCGGCGCGCTCCTGGGAGCCAACCGTGCAGTACTCAAGGCGCAGCGCTACACCGTCAGCCTGGATGAAAGTCGCGCCGCGCAACAGTTCCTGCGCACTTCCATCAGCGAGGCGCTGCCCCTGGACGTGACCGAGGACGACAGCCAGACCAACGGCTTTTTTGTCGGCGCTCCCCAGCGCCTGCAATACGTCGCGACCTTGCCGGGCGTGCTCGGTGGCGGTATCCAGCGTTTCACCTTGCAGTTGACCGAGCGCGAGTTGCAGGTGGCGTTCGCCCGGTTTGAGTCCAATGCCCAAGTGAGCGTGCCGGCCACCCGCAGCGAACCGCAGGTGTTGCTGAAGAACGTCGAGGATCTGCAATTCAGCTATCGCGGCCTGTCGCCCAAGGGCCAGGCCACCGGTTGGATCAGTGACTGGCCGTGGACCAAACGCCTGCCTTATGCGGTACGCATTGCAGCACAAGTCAACGGACCGGTGCCGTGGGTCACCCAAGTGGTTGCCCTGCGGCTGAACCTCTGCAGCGGAGCATCAGGCGAATGAAGCGTCAGCGCGGCGTTGCATTGCTGCTGGTGCTGTGGGTACTGGCGTTGCTCAGCTTGCTGCTGGGCGGCCTGGCCGGTTGGGTACAACTGGAAAGCCGCCAGGCCCTGTGGCATCGCCAGCATACCCAGGCGCTGCTGGCGGCGGAGGCGGGCGTGGCGCTGGCCATGCAGGCCCTGGCCGACCCGCTGCAACGCAAGCAATGGATCGCCGACGGCCGTGAAATGCCGCTGGTATTTGATGACGCACAGCTTCACGTGAGCCTGCACAGCGAGCGCGGCAAGCTGTATTTGAACAGCGCCGAGGCCGCTGACTTTGCCCGCCTGGCCCTGGCCTGCGGTGCCACCCAGGCCCAGGCCAGCCGGCTCGCCGGGGACCTGGAAATGCGGCGCAACGCAGGCCTGGCGCCGTTCCGCGTGGTGGAGGAAGTGCGGCAATTGCCCGGCATGACCCAGGCGCTGTACAGCCGGCTGGCCCCGGAAATCAGTTTGTGGAGCGGCCTGGACCGGCCCGACCCCGCTTTCGCCAGCCCATTGATGCGCCAGGCGCTGAACCTGCCCCGGCAGAGCGCAGTAGGGGCCGACCCCGGTGACGTGCTGGTGATCGACAGCCGCGCACAACGCCCCGGCGGTTACCACGCCCGGTTACGAACCACGGTTTTATTGAGCCCATCGGAGGGAAGCGCACAACCTTATCGGGTGCTGCGTTGGCAAGAATGAATCCATACCTTTCGGCGCCAGTGGCGCGCCTTCAACAGCTGGCCGAACCGCTCACCCGGCGCTGGCGCGGCAGCTTGCTGCAAGTGGGCTGGCGCCTGTGGCTCAAGGAGCTGCGTGGCTGCCTGCCGGCGTGGCTGTCGGTCCGTGACATCCCCGAGCACCGCTACCACTGGCCGTTGACCGGGCCGGTGGCAAAACCTGCCGACGAGGTGCGCCAGGTGCTGGTGCTCGCGCCCTCGGCGGTGTTGCTGCAAACCCTGCAACTGCCCCTGGCGGTCGCGCGCAACCTGTCGACCGTGGTGGGTTATGAGCTGGACCGCTTTACCCCGTTCGAAGCTGAACAGTTGTACTTCGTGGCCCGTCAGGAACGGCGCACCGCCACGCATGTGCAGGTGACCCTGGTGGCCATCCTGCGGGAGCGCCTGGATCAAATCCTGTTGGACTGCGCTGCCCTCGGCTTGCAGCCCCATGCGGTGGATGTAGACGGGCCAATGGGCATCGACCTGCTGCCGGCGCCGTTGCGCCCACGCCAGCGGCCGGCCGGGAAGGGCTTGCAACGCAGCCTGCCCTGGCTGTGCGGCGCCTTGCTGATTGCCGCGATGCTGCTGTGGCTCAACGACCGCCAGCGGGTGCTCGACGTCATGCAGGCGCAGGTGCAACAACAGAAAGCCCAGGTCGCCGAGGTCCAGAGCCTGCGCCAGCAACTGCTCAATACCCGTGGCGCCGCGCAGTACCTGATTCGCCGCAAGTCGGCACAACCGCCGTTGGCGGCGTTGCTCAACGAGCTGACCGCCTGCCTGCCCGCCGATACCTGGATCGACCAGTTGGACGTCAACAACGGCGCCGACGTGTCCTTCTCCGGGCAAAGCGCCAAGGCGAGTGCCCTGATCACTCGGATCAAGGCGTGCCACAGCCTGGAAAACCCCCAGTTCGAAGGGGTGATCCAACCCGATGCGCAAACCGGCAAGGATCAGTTTTCCCTGCGCGCCCACTTGCACCAGGAGGCCGCCGATGCGCCGACCACTGACACCCCGTGAGCGTCGCGGCGCCGCCTTGCTGGTCCTGGCGCTGGTGCTGGGCGGCGGTTACTGGCTGCTGATCGACAGCTGGTTCGCCGGGCCATTGCGTGCCATGGGCGAGCAGGCCGAACAGCTGCGCGAACAACAGCAACGCTATGCGGGCCTGCTGCACCAGGGCGCCGCCTTGCGTGAGCAATTGGAGCAAGCCCGCCAGGACCCGGCCAGCAGCACCAGCCTGTTGCCGGGGGATGACCCCAGCGCCGTGGCGGCGGACCTGATGCAGCGCATCGCCGACCTGATCAACAGCCGCGCCGGCCTCGGCGGCGGCTGCAGCCTGACCCAGCGCATGCCCATCACCCCGGAGCAGGACGATACCGAGCCCTATCGCCAGGTCAAAGTCAGCCTGACCCTCAACTGCGCCATCGAACCCTTGACTGCGATCCTGCATGAGCTGGAGTACCAGCGACCGTTCCTGTTCGTGGATGAAATGAGCGTCCGTCGCGGGCCGAATGCCCCCGCCAGCGGCGGTGCCGGAAAGCTGGTGGTGCACCTGTTGGTGCGCGGTTATCTGCAACCGGCAGCCGCCACGCAGGCCCGCCGATGATCAATTCATTGCGCCCCCTCGAGTGGGTGTTGCTCGGTGTGGCCGGGCTGCTGGGCCTGCTGATGGTGGGCATCTTGAGCAGCATCGGCGACGCGCCGCAGTGGCTGGATGAGCCTGCCTCCGCCGTGCGCGCCAATGCTTCGGCGAAGGTTCACGTGGCCCCGAGTGCGACCCTGGAAAGCCTCGCCGGCACCTGGCAGGCGCCGCTGTTCAGCCCCGACCGCAGCCCCGATGCCGCCGTTGGCCAGGCCGAGATTTCCAGCCTGTCGAGCCTGAAGCTGACCGGCGTGCTGCTCGACGGCGACCTGCGCGTCGCGCTGCTCAAACGTGACGAGGGCCCGCCGCTCAAGGTCCACCAAGGCCAGACTCTGCCCAACGGCTGGCGCCTGGAACACCTGACACCGCTGCACGCCCGTTTTGTGCTGGATGGCCGCACGCAAACCCTGAGCCTCAGCGTTCCGCGTTTGCCGCCGCCGTCCACCACACCACCGATTTCCCTTCCTCACGAGCCCGCCCCTTGATCGATACTTCCCCTAGCGCCTTGCGCACCAGCGTGTTTTGCCTGGCCACCGCCGTCGCCTTGGGCGGCTGTGGGTCATTCCCCGATCACCTCGACCCGGACGATGCCTTGCTTCACGAGGCGATGCAGGGCACCGGTTCGCAACGGCCGCCCGTGGACCCGGCCAGCGAGTCGCCTGCGGCCGACAGCCGCCAACCCCAGGCGCCTACGCCGCCCCAGCGCCAGTTGATTCGCGGTAACCAGCAGTTCGTGCGCCAGCCCGCACCGGCGCCGGCGGTCAAGGATGAAGCCAGCGGCGACATCGTGTTCAACTTCGCCGACCAGCCGATTGAAGCGGTGATCAACAGCGTCATGGGCGACCTGCTGCACGAGAACTACAGCATCGCCCAGGGCGTGAAAGGCAACGTAAGCTTTTCCACCTCAAAGCCGGTGAACAAGAAACAGGCGCTATCGATCCTCGAGACCCTGCTGTCCTGGACCGACAACGCGATGATCCGCCAGGGCCAGCGCTACGTGATCCTGCCCGCCAACCAGGCGGTGGCGGGCAAGCTGGTGCCGGAAATGAGCGTGTCGCAACCCTCCAGCGGGCTCTCGGCACGGCTGTTTCCGCTGCGCTATATCTCGGCCACGGAAATGCAGAAACTGCTCAAGCCGTTCGCCCGGGAAAACGCATTCCTGCTGGTGGATCCGGCGCGCAACGTGCTGAGCCTGGCCGGTACGCCGGATGAGTTGGCCAACTATCAGGACACCATCGACACCTTCGATGTCGACTGGCTCAAGGGCATGTCGGTGGGCGTATTCGGTTTGCAACGGGCTTCGGTGGCCGAGTTGATGCCCGAACTGCAAAAAATGTTTGGCCCCGACAGCGGCATGCCCCTGGCGGGCATGGTGCGCTTCCTGCCCATCGAGCGGACCAATTCGGTGGTGGCGATCTCGTCCCAGCCGCAGTACCTCAGCGAAGTCGGCGACTGGATTCACACCATCGATGAGGGCGGCGGCAACGAGCCGCAGATGTACGTCTACGACGTGCGCAACATGAAGGCCACGGACCTCGCCAAATACCTGCGGCAGATCTACGGCACCGGCGCGATCAAGGACGATACGCCGGCCAAGGTGGCGCCGGGTCTGCGCACGGCGACCTTGTCGTCACTCAATACCAGCGGCGGCACCTCGGGTGGCTTGAACAACAGCAGCAATAGCCCGCCCGTCAGTGACGATGAGGACCAGGCCCCGGCCGCCACTGAAGACACTGAAAACGCCGAGCCAGGCGCTGCCAAAAGCCTCGACGCCGGCACCCGGATCACCGCGCAAAAAAGCAGTAACCAGTTGCTGGTACGCACCCGACCGGTGCAGTGGAAGGAGATCGAATCGGCGATCAAGCGCCTCGACAACCCGCCGCTGCAAGTGCAGATCGAGACGCGCATCCTCGAAGTCAAACTCACCGGCGAACTGGACCTAGGGGTGCAATGGTACCTGGGCCGCCTGGCGGGCAACTCCACCAGCACCACGGTAGCCAATACCCCTGGCAGCCAGGGCGCCCTGGGTGGCGGCGGTGCGGGATTGGGCGCGGATTCGCTGTTCTATTCCTTCGTCAGCTCCAACCTGCAAGTGGCCTTGCACGCCCTGGAAACCAACGGCCGCACCCAGGTGCTGTCGGCGCCATCGCTGGTGGTGATGAACAACCAGCCGGCGCAGATCCAGGTGGGTGACAACATCCCCATCAGCCAGACCACGGTCAACACCGGCAACGCCGACAGCACCTTGAGCAGCGTCGAATACGTGCAGACCGGGGTGATCCTCGACGTGGTGCCGCGGATCAACCCGGGCGGCCTGGTGTACATGGACATCCAGCAACAGGTCAGCGACGCCGAGAACCAAACCACCAACAGCAGCGACACACCCAACAACCCGCGTATCTCCACGCGCTCGGTGTCGACCCAGGTGGCGGTGCAAAGCGGCCAGACCGTGTTGCTCGGCGGGCTGATCAAGCAGGACAACGCCGAGAGCGTCAGTGCGGTGCCGTACCTGGGGAAAATCCCCGGGCTGCGCTGGTTGTTTGGCAACACCAGCAAGTCCAAGGACCGCACCGAACTGATCGTGCTGATCACACCGAGGGTGATCACCAGCAGCGGCCAGGCACGGCAGGTGACGGATGACTATCGTCAGCAGATGCAGCTGTTGCGGCCGGCGAACTGAAGGCCCTTTCAGCCCTTGCGTTGCAGGGTGTGATAACCCAGCGCTGCGCGGACTTCACGCAGGGATTTGCCTTCATCGAGCAGCGCCCGGATACGCGCTTCCACCGCTTCAATCGAGCGTGCACAGGCTGCCACTTCATGGGCCCGCTCGCGCGGCACGATCACCACGCCATTGGCGTCGGCGACCACGATGTCCCGGGCGCACACCCGGGCCTGGCCGATGGACACCGGCTGGTTTACCGCTTCCACTTCAACCCGGTCCTTGCCCGTGCGCATGAACCGGCCCTTGGTGAACAGCGGGTAGCCGTCGCCCAGGGCCTTGCTCACGTCGCGGCACACGCCATCAATCACCGTCGCGGCGATCCGCTGGCTGCCGGCGTACTGGGTCATGATGTCGCCCCACACCGTGCAGTCGGTGCGTCCGTCGTTGTCGATCACCACCACATCGCCTTCGGCCACGTCATCGATAAAGTCGCCTACGGTGCCCGGCGGGGTGCTGGCGCTGACGTAGCGCACCGTGAAGGCCGGGCCGACCACCACCTGGCGATAGTTGTCCAGGGGCATGATTCCCAGGCATTGGCCGGGCAGGCCTAGCTTGTCCAGGGCGTCGGACACGCCCGGGGTGTCCAGGCCGGCAAACAGGGCAACCAATTCTTGGTCTTGGGGTGACATGGATAACTCCTCGTGGTGGTGACAAATCAGGTCGTGTGGCTGGAGGCCGGGCGGGGCTCGGCAATGGTCAGCAAAATGATGAAGCTGATGAACGAGCCGATCGCCAGCCAGGCAAATACGTAGTTCCAGCCGTAGTTGTCCAGCAGCAGGCCGGTGATGAAGGGCGTGGCGGCGGCGCCCAACTGGCCGATCATGTTCACGATGGCGTTGGAGATCGGGAAGGTCTTCTTGGTGGTCAGGCCCATCGGGTAGACCATGTAGGACGAGAAGCCGAGGCTCAGCACCACGCCGGTCAGCATCAGCAGCAAGCCGTAGGGCAGGGGCTCGGCCGGTGAATTGATCAGCAGGTACATCATCAACGAGGTGCCGACGGCCGACAGCAACATGCCCGGCTTGCGGCGCCCGCCCATCAGGCGGTCCGAGCAGAAACCGCCCAGCAGGTTGCCCAGCACCGCGCCCACCCAGGGCGCTGCCGAGACCAGGCCCATGTTCATGATCGAGAACTGCTTGACGGTCATCAGGTAGGTGGGAATCCACGCCAGCAGCACGCTGGAGACACCGAGCTGGAAGCAGTAGCTGGTGGCGCACCCCCAGATATTCCATGAGGTGAAAACCTGACGGTTGGTTTCCAGGGGCTTTTCATCGCGGGTGCGGATCACCCGGTCGAGCTTTTTCACCCACGCCGGCGTCTTGTGCACACGGGCGGTCTGGGCGATTGCGGTGTCTTCGACGATGTATTGAAGTTCGGCCTGGTTGACGAAGCGGCTGCGGGACGGATGGTCGGTGACCAGGAAGTACCAGACCACCGCCAGCACGATGCCCGGGATCGCAAAGAAGTAGAAAATTTCGCGCCAGCCCCATACCGAAATGATCACGGCACACAGCGGCGGCACGATCACCGGTCCGAACTTCACGGCCGACAGAAAGATCCCCGACGCGGTGCCTTTTTCCCGTGCCGGAAACCAGTTATTGATGGTGGTGGTCATGCTGATGGGCAGCGGGCCTTCGGCGATACCCAGGCCCAGGCGATAGAGTTTCAGCGCCAGCAGTGAGCTGGCGGTGCCCACCAGCCCGGTCAACAGGGAGGTTAGCACCATGGCCCCCGGCAGGATCCGGCTGACGCCAAAGCGCCCGAAGGCAAAGCCCGACGGCAGTTGTGCCAGGGCGTAAGCCAGCAGGAACAGGCTGACCAGGCCACCGGCCTGGGCGTTGCTCATTGCAAATTCCTGGCGAATGAACGGCAGCGCCACGCCGAGGTTGGCCCGGTCGGCGGCGGCCACGGTGTAGATCAGGAAAATCAGCGCAGCAACCACCCAGCGGTATTGGCTGCGCACAGCGGGTTTTATGACTTCAGGCATAGACATGGGGGCGGACCTTGTTGTTGTGAGTGTTGTCCTGTTCGGCCTTAATCTTAAGAAGGGGCGCACGCCACCATTAGCGATATTTATCTATGTGAACTCATCACTTTTATTCTTCTGCCAGCAAGCTGCTGCAGAAGCCGCGGATTGCCTCGCACGCCTGGCGCAACGACTTGTCATCCAGGGCATAGGCGATGCGGATGTACGGCCCCAGGCCGAAGGCGCTGCCATGCACCACGGCTACATTGGCCTCATCCAGCAGCGCCAGGGCCACGTCTTCATCGCTGCGCAGCAGCCGCCCGCCCGCCGAGGTGCGCCCGATCAGCACGGCGCATGAGGCGAACGCGTAGAACGCGCCGGCGGGGCTGATGCACGTCAGGCCTGGCGTGTCGTTCAGCAACTGGACCATCAAGTCCCGGCGCGCCTGGAACACCCGGCGGCTGTCGCGGATGAAATCCCTGGGGCCTTCCAGTGCAGCGAGGGCCGCCTGTTGCGAGATCGAACAGGCGCCGGAGGTCTGCTGGCCCTGGAGTTTTTCCATGGCCTCCAGCAGCCAGCGTGGGCCGGTGGCGAAACCGATGCGCCAGCCGGTCATGGCATAGGACTTGGACACGCCGTTCATGGTCAATGTACGCGGTGCCAGCCGGGGTTCAACCTGGGCCAGGGTATGGAACACCTGGCCGTCGAAGATCAGGTGCTCGTAGATGTCGTCCGCCAGGATCAGCACCTGCGGGTGGGCCAACAGCACTTCGGCCAGCGCCCGTAGCTCGCCCTCGCTGTACACCGCACCGGTGGGGTTGGACGGTGAGTTGAGGATCAGCCAGCGCGTCTGCGGGGTCATTGCAGCGGCCAGGGCCTCGGGTGTCAGCTTGAAACCGCTGTCGGCATCACAGGTGACGATGCGCGCTTCGCCGCCGCACAGTTGCACCATCTCCGGGTAACTGACCCAGTACGGCGCGGGCACGATCACCTCGTCGCCTTCATTGAGTGTGGCTGCCAGGGCGTTGTAGATCACCTGCTTGCCGCCGTTGCACACGAGGGTGTCCTGCCAGGACACGTCCAGGCCGTTTTCGCGCCGGAACTTCGCCGCCACCGCCTCCCGCAGGGCCCGCGCACCGGCCACCTGGGTGTAGCGGGTATGCCCGGTTTCAATGGCCTGGATCGCGGCTTCGCGGATATGCGCCGGGGTGTCGAAATCCGGTTCGCCGGCGCACAGCGAGATAATCTGCGCGCCTTGCGCCCGGCGTTCGGCGACGCGGTCCATGATGCGATAGGTGGCAGACGGTTGTGCGCTGGCCAGGCGCGGGTTCAGCCGCTGGATATCGGTACTCATCGGCTGATCGCCTCAAACTGTGCGTCGTGCATCACCTCGACCACAG
Source organism: Pseudomonas sp. Colony2 (assembly GCF_019382755.1). Classification (NCBI taxonomy): domain Bacteria; kingdom Pseudomonadati; phylum Pseudomonadota; class Gammaproteobacteria; order Pseudomonadales; family Pseudomonadaceae; genus Pseudomonas; species Pseudomonas sp. Colony2. The sequence continues at coordinate 2,653,002 of NZ_CP080030.1, forward strand.
AGCGCCCACTGCGCACGGCCTGCACCATGCCGTCCTGGCGGCGGGCAATGCGCTCGCCCAGGTCCAGGACCTTTTCGATCACCGCCTGGGCCACGAATACCGTGCCGCAGGTATCGGCAATCACGTAGTCGTCCTCGCTGACGCTTACGCCAGCAACGCTGAGGGTCACGCCGGCGTCGAGCTGCACCACGCGGTTGCGCGCACTGATCATGGTCACGCCGCGTCCGTACACCGGATAGCTGATGGCTTCGCTGCCGTCGATATCGCGGCTGAAACCATCAATCACCGTACCGCGTATGTGTTTGCGCAACGCCGCGTTGGCGATGATGTCGCCCCAGCAGGAAATGCCCTCGATACCGCCGGCAATCACCAGCACCCGGTCGTCTGTCGCGACCTGTTCGATCACCGGGGTGATCAAGTGCACGGTCGGGGCGATGTCGGACTTGGGGCCGAGCAGTACGGTACTGGCGCGGCCAACGATCTTCGGGCAGTTCCACAATGGGCGCAGGCCCACGGTGGCGCCGGGCAGGCCGAGGAAGTCGAGGGCGTCGGACACGGTGTTGGTGTCCAGTGCGGCCAGGCGGTCGAGCAAACGGTCAGGGGTCATGGGCAAGCCTCGGGTGACGGAGGCGGCCAGTGTCAGGCAGTGCCTATGATAGGTATATTACGAAGTACAGAAGCCTTGCATACGCTTAACCTATGGATAAGACCATGATCAACTTTCGCCTGATTCGTCACCTCTGGTTGTTCCTGGCCGTGGCTGAAGAGCAGAACTTTGGCCGTGCGGCCAAGCGCCTCGGCATGTCCCAGCCACCGCTGAGCGAGCAGATCCAGGTGCTGGAGCAGGCGCTCAAGGTCAAGCTGTTCGACCGCTCCCGACGGGGGGCCAAGCTGACTCCGGTGGGCGCGGCGATCCTGCCGGCGGTGCGCAAGTTCGCCGAGCAGCTGGAGCGCCTGGAACTCGCCGTGGAAGAAGCGGTGGCGGGGCAGTCGGGGATGTTGACCATCGGCGCGATTTCCACGGCGATGTTTGATGTGCTGCCGGGGTTGATCGAGCAACTGAAGCTTGATTACCCGCAGCTCACGGTGTCGGTGCGGGAAATCGACAGCGTCGAGGCGTTGCCGGCGCTGGAGGCCGGGGATATCGACCTGGCGTTTGCCCGGCTGGATGGTGACCTTGGGGCTTCGGTGCAGTCATTGCCGCTGACGGAGGACCGGCTGGTGGTGGCGCTGCCGGTGGATCATCCGTTGGCGAGTCGTACGCGGATCAGTTTGTCGAGCCTGGCGAATGAGCCGTTGGTGATGTTTTCGCGCAACGTCAGTCCGGTGTATTTCGACAATTTGATCGCGACCTGTCGTGCCAGCGGGTTTTCGCCTCGGGTGCTGCATGAAGTGCGGTCGGTGGCTTCGCAGATCGCGTTTGTCAGCTATGGGCAGGGTATTGCGTTGGTGCCGGCGTCGTTGAAGAAGCTGGCGCCGGCCAATGTGGTGTTTCGGGCGTTGAGCCAGAAGCTCAATGTGGTGACCACGGCCGTCGCCTGGAATACCCAGCGGCCGAACCCGGTGGTGGAGGCGGTGATCGCGCGGTTTCGCTAGGGGTTGGGGTTGAGTACATATCCGTTATTTAGGTAACGGCGGCTTATGGTTCCGCTCTTACAGCGGGTCACTTTTGGCAAACGCCCGGAATGCCGGCCCAGCCAAAAGTAACCAAAAGGTCTTTGCCCCACCACTCGGTGCCTCGCCYAGGCTCGGCATGCCCGCACTCCGGCCCGGTTCCGCGGGCCGCCGCGACGGGCCATCCATGGCCCGGCGCGGCTAAACCGGCATCCTTGCCGGTTTACCCGCTCCACCGTGCCTACTTGCGGCCATCGTGGTTGACGGGGCCCGCAGATCAAAATCAGAGCACAGCGGCCTACCGGCCGGCTTGAGTGTTAAAAGCAAAAGCAAAGACCAGAGCGAAAACAGAGCTGCTTTTCTGTGGGAGCGGGCTTGCTCGCGAAAAACCTGAGAGCGCCGCGTTCATCCAGAATGCCCGCGTCATCGTTAACGACCTTCGCGAGCAAGCCCGCTCCCACATTTGGACCGTGCCCGCTTTAGCTTTTGATTTGGCTTTTAAACACTCAAGCCGGCCGGTAGGCCGCTGTGCTCTTGATCTGCTTTTGATCTTGATCTTGGGCGCCCCGTTAAAC
>NZ_CP080030.1:2655207-2670664 GCF_019382755.1 Pseudomonas sp. Colony2
ACTTTTGCGCTTTTCAAAAGTGAGCCGCTGTAAGAGCGGAACCAATAGCGGCCATAACCGCAAAAACGGATATGTACCCAGGCAGATCAGAAATTCTGCCCCATGGAGAACTGGAACACCTGCTTGGTCGCATTCTCCGGCGTACGAACCGGCAACGCCAGGTTGATACTCAACGGCCCCAACGGGCTGTACCACGTAGCCCCAACCCCCACAGATGCACCCAGCTGACTCAGGTCAACCCCATTACAACCCTGGGTAGTACTGAGGGCACACTTGTCCGAATAAACGTTACCCACATCCCAGAACACAGACGTACGCACCGATTTATTATCTTTAAGGAACGGCATCGGAAACAGATATTCCGCCCCCCCGGTAATCAGGATGTTGCCCCCCAACGCCTCGGGACTGCGGTCGCTGTAGTACTGCTGGCCCGCACTGGCATACGCCCCGGTCGCCGGCGTACTGCGCGGCCCAAGCGTGCCGCTTTCAAACCCGCGCACCGAACCTTCACCCCCGGCCGTGTAGTTTTCATAAAACGGCAGGCCGTCCGTCGAGCCGTACCCGTTGGCGTAACCGAGCTTGGTATGCAAACGCAGCGTCGTCGAATTGGTGATCGGCACAAATGTCTGCCCGGAATAATCGAGTTTGTAGAAACTCAAGTCACTGCCCGGAAGCGTCACCGTCAGGTTCAGGTTCTGCGAGTAACCACGGGTCGGCATCACGCCTTTGTTCAACGTCGACTCCGACCACCCAAGGTTGGCCTTGAAGTTGGTGAACTCACTGCCTTCGCGCTGAAGAAAATCGTAAATCTCATCAGAGCTGTAGATGCCCGGGTCGATACTGTCGTGTTGCACCGTCAGGCCGAAACTCAACCGCGAGGTTTCATTGATCGGGTAGCCGAGTGTGGCCCCCAGGCCGTAACTGTTGATGGAGTAGTAGGAAACACCGCTGCCATCGTCGTAGTAGTTGTTGTAATCGGTGGCACTGTAGAACGCGTTATAGCCCAGGCTCACCCCGTCCGGCGTGAAGTAGGGGTTGGTAAAGCCAATGTTGTACTTGCTCTGGTACTGCGAGCGGGTCAGGCCCAGGCTGGCATAATCTCCGGTGCCCAGGAAGTTGTTCTGGGTGATCGAACCGCCAAGGATCAGCCCGGCATCCTGGGCAAAACCGACGCTGGCGGTAATCGAGCCGGACGCTTGTTCTTCGACCGCGTAGTTCACATCAAGCTGGTCGTCGACCCCCGCCACGGCTGGGGTTTCGACGTTGACCTCCTTGAAGAAGCCCAGGCGCTCAAGGCGAACCTTGGACTGGTCGATCAGGTAGGTCGACGCCCAGCCACCTTCCATCTGGCGCATTTCCCGGCGCAGCACCTGGTCGTCGGTCTTGGTGTTGCCACGGAAGTTGATGCGGTTCACATAGGCCCGTTTGCCCGGGTCGACCGCAAACACGATGTCCACGCTGTGGTCTTCATCGTGGGGCGTGGGCATGCCGTTGACGTTGGCGAAGGTGTAGCCGTCGTTACCCAGGCGCCGGGTGATCAGGTCCGAGGTGGTGGTCATCAGCTTGCGCGAGAACACCTGGCCTTTCTGCACCAGCAACAGGGCTTCAAGCTGGTCCTGGGGCACTTTCAAGTCGCCGCTGAGCTTCACGTCACGCACCGTGTATTTCTCGCCTTCGTTGATGTTGACGGTGATATAGACGTGCTTCTTGTCCGGGGTGATGGACACCTGGGTCGAGGTGATGTCCATGTTGATATAACCACGGTCCAGGTAATAGGAGCGCAGGCGTTCCAGGTCCCCGGTGAGTTTTTCACGGGCGTACTTGTCATCGTTGGTGAAGAACGACAGCCAGTTGCTGGTCTTGAGGGTGAACGTGCCGATCAGTTCCTTGTCGGTAAACACGTGGTTGCCCACCACGTTGATGTGCTGGATCGCGGCCACGGAGCCTTCGTCGATCTTGACCTTCAGGCCCACGCGGTTACGCGGCTGCGGCAGCACTTCGGTGTCGACCGTGGCCGAATAGCGACCCTGGGCCACGTACTGGCGCTGCAGTTCGTTGCGCATGCCTTCCAGGGTGGCGCGCTGGAAGATCTCGCCCTCGGCCAGGCCCGACTGCTTCATGCCCTTGAGCAGGTCTTCGGTGGAGATGGCCTTGTTGCCTTCGAACTCGATGCTGGACACCGATGGGCGCTCGACCACATTGATGATCAGCACCGTGCCGTCGCGGCTCAATTGGATGTCCTGGAAGAAGCCGGTCTTGAACAACGCACGGGTGGAATCCACCAGCCGTCGGTCATCCGCCTCGTCCCCCACGTTCAGCGGCAAGGCACCAAACACGCTGCCCGCCGAGACCCGTTGCAGACCGTTGATACGGATATCCGAGATTTTGAAGGCTTCAGCGTGTGCAAGTGTGACATTGAGCAGCAGCGCAACCGAGCAGAGCAGGCGCGAAAAATTCATCAAGATCTTTTCCAGAACACATCGACAAGCAGCGCAAGCGCGCCGGGATGACTCGCCGCAGACGGGTCACCACAACGCGGCCAGACGGGTGGACGGCAAGCATAAGAGCGGCGCGGGTTTGGTGCGGTTAACCAAGTGTCAAGTTAGGTAAAGGTTGGCCCCGGGGCGATGAGGCTGGGCGATACTGTGGGGGTACCCTTTCACGAGCTCGCCATGATCCGCGTATTGCTAGTCGACGATGACCAGGAACTGACTGAAATGCTGGGCCAATACCTGGAGCATGAAGGCTTTGAGGCGACCTGCGTGCACACCGGCGAGGAGGGTGAAGTTGAGGCGTTGTCGGGGCGCTACAGCATTGTGGTGCTGGACGTGATGCTGCCCAGGCTCTCGGGCATCGAGGTGCTCCGGCGTATCCGGGCCAGCAGCCAGGTGCCGGTGGTGTTGCTCACGGCCCGGGGCGACAACATCGACCGGATCACCGGGCTGGAACTCGGCGCGGACGATTATGTGCCCAAGCCCAGTTCCCCGGGTGAACTGGTGGCGCGGCTGCGCGCGATCATGCGCCGGGTGCAGCCCGTGGACCCGCCGGCCGCTGACGTGATCAAGACCGGCGCCCTGGTGCTCTGGCCCGGCAAGCGCCAGGCCCTCTGGAAAGGCTGCGCACTGGGGCTGACCAGTACCGAATTCAGCCTACTTGAAGTGCTGGCCCGGTGCGCCGGCCAGGTGGTGAGCAAAAAGGACCTGTCGCTCAATGCCCTGGGCTGCCCGTTGACCCGCTATGACCGGCGCATCGACGTGCATATCAGCAGCATTCGCCAGAAGTTGGGCCCGCGCCCGGATGCCAAGGCCTGGATCCAGAGCGTGCGTGGCCTCGGTTACCTGTTGATCGCCGAATGATGAAACCCAGCCGGCTGTTCTGGAAACTGTTCCTGGCCTTTTGGCTGGCCACCAGCCTGACGTTCCTGGTGGGCTTGAGCATTCTCGTGGCGGGCAGCCTGGGCCCCGGGGACCATCATCTGGATGCGATCCTGGCCAGCGAAGAACAGTTGCTGGAACAGTACGGTGTCGAGTCGGGCCGCCAGCTCCTGGCGGTGTGGCAGCCACCCCACGGCCAAGCCATTGGCGTTTATGACAGTGCCGGTCAATTGCTGGCCGGCACGCCGGTCTCGCAGGTGGCTTATGAAAAGTCGCTCATCAGCAAGGACGGGGTCAGGCTGTCCCTCAGGTCTTCCCATCCTCCCCACGAACCCGGGCGCCTGGGCCACTGGATTCCGCTGATCATCGGCACGCTGATGAGCGCGCTGTTCAGTGGGTACATGGCCTACTACCTGGCGTGGCCGCTGGCTTATCTGCGGCGGGCGATGGGCGACGTTGCGCTGGGCCGCTTCGAAACCCGGGTGCGGCCGATGATGGGCAAGCGCCGTGATGAAATCGTCGACCTGGCCGAAGACTGCGACCGCATGGCCAACCAGCTCAAGCTGCTGGTGGAGGCCCAGCAACAGCTGTTGCACGACATCTCCCATGAACTGCGCTCACCGTTGACGCGCCTGCAAGTGGCCATCGGGCTGTTGCAGCAAGACCCGGCACGCCAGGAAATGCTCGGGCGCATCCAGCGTGAATCGGCGCGCATGGACACGCTGATCGAGGCGCTGCTGACCCTGGCGCGTGTGCAGGGCCGTCCCGAAAGCATCGAGCGCGAGCCGGTGGATATCGTCGAATTGCTGGCCGTGATTGTCGAGGATGCTCAGTTCGAGGCGGGTATCAAAGGCTGCAGTGTCAGCTTGCAGGCGTGTCCGGACTTTGTCAGTCGGGCCAGCGGCGAGCTGCTGTATCGGTGTTTCGAAAATGTCATTCGAAATGCCGTGCGCTACACGCAGCCTGATACCACGGTGCGGGTTTCGGCGGAGGTCAGCCCCGACACCCGTTGGCTGCGGGTATTGATCACCGATCAGGGTCCGGGCGTTGAAAACCTGCGGTTGCGGAGTATTTTCGAACCTTTCGAACGTGGCCCGAATGACACCGATGCCGGTTTCGGACTGGGCCTGGCGATCGCCTTGAGGTCCGTGGAAATGCATGGCGGCACCATCGAGGCGCACAACGAGCCGTCCGGCGGGTTGAGCGTGGAAATCATCCTGCCTCGGGTGGGATCTTTACACGATATTACATTGGCTTGACCGCCCTGTACGCCCTGCGCCTTTAGACTTTTCTCCTGCGTGAGCTGATGTTCAGTGACGCCATTGGCGTGGAGGTGGCGATGTTTCAGGTGCACAAAAAAGGCTTCGTGGCCGGCAAGAAAATGGTCGACGGCCTGGTGCCTTACGATTTCTTCTGTGAAGACAGCCCGGCGATCAACCTGTTCGTGTTTACCGGCTCTGCGGCCCTCGGCCAAACCGTGGAAGAGCAGACATTGTGGGGCTTTACCCGGCTGGAGCGGTTTGAAGCCATGACCGGCGCCCTGGTGGCGAACAAGAAGAACGACGGCTGGTTTCAAAGCGTCAACGTGCTCACCGGGCCCAGCCAGAACGGCACCCAAAGTGTGAAATTCCAGCGCGTGCTGAAGATCATCAAGCACGCCACCGCCACGGGCCGCGCGACCAGCAAGTTTGAATATGAGATTCACACGGATGAAGGCGACACCTACTTCACCCGCCGACCCGCTGCACCCGACAGTGCGCAAACCGTCATTTATGCGGCGGATCAATAGCGCGGCTGCCGGAGTTCAAAAAGAGCGAAAAGCAGCGAAAAGGGGACAGATTTATTTATAAAATAAATCTGTCCCCTTTTTACCGTCCCCTTTTTACCGTTACATGCCGGCAGCCTCTACCGGTGTTGAAACCTTGGCAACGAAGCAATCCGCATCTTCGGCTCCTGCAACCTGGCCAGGTCACTGGCAATCTGCGCCCGCCAGAAATGCGCCCCGGCCAACTGCGCATCCACCCACGCCTGGCGCAGCAACACCTTGGCCTTGTCCACCGACCCGTACTGGGCCTGGCGCAGAATCAGCTGCGCCTTGATCCGCAACATCTGCGGCACGAACCAGCGCTCATGCCGGCCCAGCGCCAATTGCAGGGTGTCTTCCAATACCTCCAGCGCCAGTTTCTCCAGGCCCAGCCGCGCCAGCCCCAGGGCGTATTCACAACGCAGCAAGCTATAAAGCTGGCTGTCGCCTTGCCCATGCAGGTGATGCAAGGCCTCACCCAGCAACGGCACGCCTTCTTCGGGCGACCCCTGGCGGATCAGCAGGATGCTCTCGAAGCACAGCCGAAACTGACGCCAGATGTGCAGGTCCTGCTGGGTCGTGCTGTCTTGCAGCAAGCCCAGGTAGTACCGCACCTTGGGCAGGTTGGACGCCAACAGCGCCAGGGGAATTGCCCCCAGGCACAGGGTGTACCAGAGGGTCGCGGGGTGATCGAGGGTGATGGCTTCATCGACGCAACTGCCGATCAGGCGCAGCGCCGGGTCGACATCGCCTTCCAGCAACTGCACCTGTGCCTTGAGGCAGCGGGCGGCGATGCGCTGGTCAAAATGCACGTCGATAATGTGCGAGCGCGGCGCCGACGGTGAACCCAGTGCCTCGTCGATATTCTGTCGGGCGCCGGCCAGGTCGCCCATGTGAAACAACGCCAGCGCGCGCATGCGTTTACCCAGCAGTTGCTGGTTGCCGCAGTTGTTCAGGCTGATGTAGCGCTCGGCCAATTCCAGTGCTTCGACGTACTGGTTGCAGCCGCAGCGGTCACTCCACAGGCCCCACAGCGCCCGCAGCTTGTGCTCGGCATCGCCCAGGTCGCGGGCGTCTTCACGCACCTGGCGCCAGGCTTCGCGCATTGGCCCGCCGGTGCCATAGGTGAGCATCAGCACGCTGGCCAGGGCGGTTTGCAACAGCATGCGCTGGCGCAGCGGCAGCGGCAGCGGGGTGGTGGCGGCGCTGGCCAGGCCTTTGTCGACCCAGGTGCGGCACTCGCTGACCAGCGACAGGCGCAGCCACAGCGGCACACCGCCCAGGGTCAGTTCGATGCCGGTGGGCAGGTCGCCCGAGGCTGAAAAGGCCCACTCCAGCGCGGTGCGGATGGTGTTGATTTCCGGGCCGTAGAGGCCGATCCAGGTCTCGGGAGAAAGCCCGTCGAGGGTCTGCCCGGCTTCCTGCAATACGCCCAGCGCATACAGTGCATGACGCTGGCGGGTGGCGTCGGCTTCGCCGTGTTCGTTGAGTTTCTCCAGGGCGTAGGCGCGGGTGGTTTCCAGCAGGCGGTAGCGCTTGAGCAACTGCGATTCACCGGCGATCAGCAGCGACTTGTCCATCAGGCTTTCCAGCAAGGGCAGGGCATTGCGTGCATCGAGGGTGCTGTTGGCGGTCATGGCCTTGACCGCGTCCAGGGTAAAAGAACCGGTGAACACCGCCAGTTGGCGCAACATGGCCTGTTCGTCGCCGGTGAGCATCGAGTAGGTCCAGTCCAGGGTCGCGCTCAGTGAACGGTGGCGGGCGAGGGCGGTGCGCCGGCCGGTCATTTGCAGGCGGAAGCTGCCGTCGAGCAACCCCACCAGGTCCTGGATGCCGAAGGTGCGGACCCGCGCCGCGGCGATTTCGATGGCCAGGGCGTTACTGTCGAGCTTGCGGCAGATGGCGCTGGCGGCGGCGACGTCGGTGTCCTTGAACACGAAGCCGGGGTCGAGGGCCTTGACCCGTTCGATGAACAGGGCGATGCCCGACCAGGTCATGGCTTGCTCGGCACTCAAGTTCACGTCTTCGTCCGGCACCAGCAACGGGGCGAGGTCGTGTACCCGTTCGCCCTCGGCCCGCAGCGGCTCGCGGCTGGTGGTCAGCACGCAGCACTGGGGCGCGCAACGCAGCAGCACCTCGACCGCGTCGGCGGTGGCTTGCAGCACGTGTTCGCAGTTGTCGAGCACCAACAGCAGCGGGCTGTTGGCGAGCATCGCGGCCACGCTTTGCAAGGGCTCGTCACTCACGCTCTGGATGCCCAGGGCGTTGGCGAGCATGCCGGCCACCCATTGGCCGCTGGTGGCGGGGGCCAGGTCGACGAAGCACATGCCCTGGTGAAAGCGGCCCTGCAGCAGCTGCGCCACGGCCAGGGCCACGGTGGTCTTGCCGATGCCGCCGGGGCCGGTGATGGTCACGAAACGCTGGCTCAGTACCTGGTCGGCCAGGCTCAGGATCAGCTGTTCGCGGCCAATCACCGTGGTGGGCGCCGGTTGCAGGTTCGGTGCCTCTACTGTCGGGGCGGGCAGCAGGGCCTGGGTCATAGCGCCTTCACTCACCGCCTGCATCGTCACCGGCGCGACAAACCGATAACCCCGGCCTGGCACGGTGACGATGTAGCTGAAGTTGCCGTCATCCCCCAGCGCCCGGCGCAGCGCAACGATCTGCGCGCGCAGGTTGCATTCCTCCACCACCACCTTGGGCCAGGCGAAAGAGATCAGCTCGGACTTTTCCAGCAACTCGCCAGCCCGGCTGGCGAGGGCGATCAGCAAGTACAAGGCGCGGCTGCCGAGGGTCACCGGCTCGCCGTTGCGCAGCAATACATGCTGGCGCGCCAACAAGAGAAAGGGGCCGAAACCGATTGCATTCTCGGTGTGGTCCGGGGCCTGGGGGACGAGGTCCGTGAAGGACACTGCGGGGTATTTGCTCGAACTCATCAATTTGTCCTTTTTTGTAGTCGGGCTTGTTATTGGCGATCAGGCCATTCGCCCTTTTGGGTGCTTACGTGCGGCAGCAGGCTTGGAGAGTTGAAGTCGATCAAAAAGGTGAGAGTTGTCGCCCTCCTTTGGGGCATGGACGTTGTTATAGGGCGCGGGGCCGTTGGGTTTCAGGCGATGAGACTGTTTCAATTTAGAAACATTTTATTACTAGAAAACCTGATGTAGCAGAATGTATGCCAGTTGGCATGTAACAAAGATGACAACAACCGTATGAAATTTATGGGGATTTTTGAGGTCGTCGAAAGCGGGGGAAGGTGGGTGTTCGGAAAGGCGAATATTTCTAATTGTGTCGTTCGGGATGCCGAATAAAACGGCGGTGGTTTGGCGTGGTTTTTTTGGCTGTGTATCAGACTGTGTATCAGCACCCACCTGATACACCGGCATGAATAGAAGGAGGAAACGCGACACAGACGGGATACACGCCTGGCTTTAAATCTGTCTACCAGATGGCGCAGGCGGTCACCCACCGCACAAGCGCCCTGGCCACATTCAGTCAAGCCAGGAGATTCAACAATGAAGCGCCATTACGCAGCCCTTGCCGCCACCCTCGCACTGTCCCTCGGTGCCTTCGCCGCCACCGCCCATGCCGAGGATGCCAAGCCTCAGGAAAAATGCTTCGGCGTGTCCCTCGCCGGTGCCAACGATTGCGCCGCCGGTGCCGGGACTTCCTGCGCCGGCACCGCCAAGGCGGATTACCAGGGCAACGCCTGGGTGCTGGTGGACAAAGGCACCTGCACCCAGATCAAAACCCCCAAAGGCTTCGGCAGCCTGACGGAACAACCATGATTGCCCTGGCCCCTGCGGTGCTCAAGCGTGTGCTACCTGAGGCGCTGCTGTTGCTGGTGGCCCGCCTCGGGATCGCTTCGGTGTTTTTCCTCTCGGGCCGCACCAAGGTGACCGGTTTCCTGCAGCTCAAGCCGTCGACCTACACCTTGTTTCGCTCGGAATACGCCTTGCCGCTGGTGCCGCCGGACTGGGCAGCGCACCTGGCGACCTACGCCGAGCATCTGTTCCCGCTGTTGCTGGTGCTGGGCCTGCTGACCCGCCCGGCGGCTGCCGCGCTGTTGGGCATGACCCTGGTGATCGAGGTGTTCGTATACCCCGACGCCTGGCCGACCCACCTGACCTGGGCCGGGCTGTTGCTGCCGCTGCTGGCGTATGGCGGCGGGGCCTGGTCAGTGGACCGCGTGCTGTCCGGCCAACGCCGTTAACCCTTTCACAACAATGATCAGGCCCCAAGGCCTGTGGAGAGTCGCATGCGTATTCTTTCTTCCCTGGCGATCGCCATGGCACTCGCTACACCGTTGGTGGCCTCGGCCGCCGATGCAGCCAAGCCCCAGCCGGGCACCGGTAAAAGCGTGGTGATCGTGCCCGGTTCCTTTGTCGACGGCTCCGGCTGGCGAGTGGTGCACGACATCCTGATTCACAAGGGCTACAAGGTCACCGTGGTGCATCAGGGCCATGAAAGCCTCGCCGCCGACGTGGCCGAGACCCGCGAAGTGCTGGAGCAGCAGGTCGGCCCGGTGGTGCTGGTGGGTCACAGCTCCGGCGGCGGGGTGATCTCGATTGCCGGTGACCGCGACAAGGTCAAGTCGATGGTCTATGTCTCGGCCCTGCAACCGGAAGTCGGCGAGAACATGAGCCAGCTGCTGTCGTCGATGCCGGCGCCGAGCAATGACGTGATGCAGACCCGCGACGGGCATCTGTTCTTTGATCGCACCAAGTTCAATGCCGATTTTGCTGCCGACCTGACCACCAACCGCACCGACTTCATGGCCGCCTCCCAGGTGCCGGCCACCACCGCGCTGTTCGGCGGCACCGTGTGGGCCGCGGCCTGGCACAAGAAGCCGACCTACGCCGTGGTGTCCACCGAAGACCGTGCCCTGAGCCCCGATCTGCAGCGCTGGATGTACAAGCGCGCCGGCTCGAAAGTCACTGAAATCAAGGCCAGCCACTCGGTGTACATCTCCCAGCCCGAGGCTGTGGCGAAGGTCATCGAAGACGCGGCATCCGTCATCAAATAAACCCCACCCCGAGGAGTAATACCCATGAGCACATCCATCAAATCCCGCTTGAGCCTTGCCACTGCTGCCGCCCTGATCGCCATGGCGTCCGCTTCCTTCGCGGCGGCCGCCAGCGCCGCCGACCAGCCGGAACAGCCGGGTCGCTGCTACGGCGTGAACAACTGCAAGGGCGAAAGCCTGTGCGCCACGGCCAAGAACGATTGCAAGGGCCTCAACAGCTGCAAGGGCCAGGGCGTTGTCGTCAAGACCCCGTCCGAGTGCCTGAAGCTGGGCGGCACCACTACCGAACCGAAGTAACACCCCGGCGGGCCCAGGTTGGGCCCGCCGCCTATTTATGCAACGGAGACCACATGATGCCGACACCCAACCCGCGTTTTCCAGGCTATGGCCTGGGGCTGCGCAAGGAACACTACAGCGAGTTCCTGGAGAACCCGGTGGCGGTGGATTTCGTTGAAGTGATCTCCGAGAATTTCATGGTCGCGGGCGGCCAGCCCCGGCACATCCTGCGCCAGATTCGCGAGCGGTATCCGGTGGCGCTGCACGGGGTGTCGATGTCGATCGGCACGGCCGAGGGCCTCGATCGCGATTACCTGAAACGCCTCAAGTCGCTGGTGGACGAGATCGAACCGCTGTTTGTGTCCGACCACTTGAGCTGGTCCCGCAGCGGGGGGTTCAACTCCCATGATCTGTTGCCGGTGCCTTACACCCATGAGGCATTGGACCGGGTCTGCGCCAATATCGACCTGGCTCAAGAAGTGTTGGGCCGCACGATGCTGTTTGAAAACCCGTCCAGCTACCTGGCCTTTGATGACGCGTCCATGAGCGAGTGGGAATTCATCGCCGCCATGTCCCGGCGCACCGGCTGCGAGCTGTTGCTGGACGTCAATAATGTGTTTGTCAGCGCCAGCAACCATGGCTTTGACGCTCTCGCGTTTCTCGACGGGATTCCGGCCGAGCGGGTCCGGCAAATTCACCTGGCCGGCCATAGCCAGGGCCGCGATTTGCTGATCGACAGCCACGACAGCCCGGTGTGTGATGGCGTCTGGGACTTGTATGCCAAGGCCGTTGCGTTGCTCGGCCCGGTCGCCACGATGATCGAGCGCGATGACGAGATCCCGCCCCTGGCAGAGCTGCTGGAGGAGCTGTCGATCGCCCGCATGCTCGGTGCCTCCGAGGCCTACAAGCGTGCGCAGGTGCGCTCATGAATCTCGCGCAATGGCAGCAGGCTTTTCATACCTGGCTGGTGAGTGCCTCGGAGCAGTCGGCCGAGATGTTGGGTAACAAGGCCGCGGGACTGGCGGTGTATCAGAACAACTACCGCGCGCAATTGGTGGGTTGCCTGGAACAGGCGTTTCCCAACCTGCGGCGCTGGGTCGGGGACGAGGCGTTCCTGGCCGCGTGCGTCAGCCATATCGACCGGCATCCGCCCCATGCCTGGACCCTGGACGTCTATCCCGAGGGTTTTCACCTGACCCTGGGCGAACTGTTCCCCAACAATCCCGACGTGCATGAACTGGCCTGGATCGAGTCGTCGCTCAATGAAGCGTTTGTCGCCGCCGATGCCAGCCCGTTGCCCATGGACGTGCTGGCGTCGGTGGATTGGGACACGGCACGCCTGCAACTCACGCCGTCGCTGCGCTGCCATGGGCTGACCACCAACGCCGAGGCGATCTGGTCGGCATTGTGGCAGCAAACCCCGGCGCCCGAGGCGCTGATGCTGGCCGAGGCCGGTGGGCTGCTGGTGTGGCGTCGCCAGTTCACCTCGCGCTTGCGCCAGGTCGATGCGCTGGAGTTCCAGGCCTTGGTGCACCTGCAAGGCGACGGCAGTTTTGCCGGGTTGTGCGAGTTTCTGGTGGAGCGCCTGGGGGAGGAGGAGGGCGTGGCAAAAGCCGGTGAGTGGCTGGCCGGCTGGATCGGCAGCGAGTTGATTGTGGGGGTTGTTGAAGACCTTTCTGTGTCGCATTTTTCGGAGCTCTAACACCATGTCTTTTTTCAATCGCCGGCGCTTTCTGATTTCCACCGCCATTGCTTCAGTGGCGTTGTCACTGCCGGTCATGGCGATGCCCGCCCGTTGGACGATCCGCCAGGTCAGCACCGACCTGCTGGATATCGGCTACTACGATGTCGGCCCGGAAGAGGGCAGGCCGATCATTTTGCTGCATGGCGCGGACGGCGACCTGGAGCGCTTCGCCGAGGTCGCACCCTACCTGGTGTCCCAGGGCTTTCGGGTGGTTGCCCCGTACCTGCGCGGCCATGGCACTACCACGCCGCTGGACAAGGCGGCACCCGCCAGCACTCAGGAAGTGGTGCTCGGTCAGGACGTGCTGGACCTGATGAACGCCTTGCACATTCCTGAAGCGGTGCTGGGTGGGTTCGATCTCGGCGGTCGTGCCGTCACGGCAGCGGCGACCTTGCGGCCGAGCCGCTGTGTAGCGCTGGTCACCGTCAATAGCGCGCCGCAGCCCGCCCTGGCCGAGGTGCTGGTGCAGATGGCGCAGATGGGCAAATGGCGCACCTGAACATGAATATTTGGACAGTCGCGCATTTGCCCGCTGAAAAAAAAGGCCGCTGCCCGTAATCTAGACGCCTTTGCCACGTGTGCGGATTGTCCATGTCTTCAGTAGCTGATGGGTTGCCCAGTGATAAGCGTCTAGCGGCGGTTGTTGCCATTTCCCTGGGGATCGGCATGGCGACCCTCGACACGGCCATCGTCAACACCGCGTTGCCGACCCTGGCCGAAGGGATTGGCACCGACTCCGCTTCGGTGATCTGGGTGGTCAATGCCTACCAGTTGGCGACCATTGCGGCGGTACTGCCCTTTGCGTCCCTGAGTGATGTGGTCGGCCACCGCCGGGTGTTCCTCGGCGGCTTGCTGGTGTTTGTGGTGGCGTCGCTGTTTTGCGGGCTGGCCTGGTCACTGCCGACGCTGACTGCCGCCCGGGTGGTGCAGGGCCTGGGCGCTGCGGCAATCATGAGCGTCAACATTGCGCTGCTGCGGCACATCTACCCGGCAAAAATCCTCGGCCGGGGGCTGGGGTATAACTCACTGGTGGTAGGGCTGGCCTTTACCCTGGGGCCGACGGCGGCGTCGGCGATTCTATCGGTGGCTACCTGGCACTGGTTGTACCTGATCAACCTGCCCCTGGGGGCACTGGCCCTGTGGCTCGGGGTGCGGGCGATTCCGGTGATCCCGATCACCGGGCATGCCTTCGACCGGCTGGCGGCAATTCTCTGCGCCGGGTTGTTTGCCCTGCTGGTGCTGGGCCTGGGCTCGGCGGTGCACGGTGCGCAGGCGGTGTTGACGCTGGGGCTGATCGCCGTGGCGCTGCTGTGCGGGCTGTTGCTGATCCGCCGTCAGGCCGGGCACCCGGCGCCGATGCTTGCGGTGGATCTGTTCAAGCGCCCGCTGTTCACCTTGTCGGCCCTCACCGCGATTTGCGCGTTCAGCGCCCAGGGGCTGGCGTTTGTGTCGCTGCCGTTCCTGTTGCAAACCGTGTTGGGGCACAGCCAGGTGGCCACCGGTTTCCTGATGACGCCGTGGCCGGCGGTGGTCGCGGTGATGGCGCTGATTGCCGGGCGCCTGGCGGACCGTATCTCCCTGGCGTTGTTGTGCGGCATCGGCCTGGTGATGTTGAGCGCGGGCATGGCCTCGCTGGCGACCCTGGGCAACGACGCCTCGACCTTCGACATCGGTTGGCGCATGGCCCTGTGTGGCGCCGGGTTCGGTTTTTTCCAGTCGCCCAACCTCAAGGCGATCATGACCAGCGCACCGATTGCCCGCAGCGGGGGAGCCAGCGGGATCGTCGCCACGTCGCGGTTGATGGGGCAGACACTCGGCGCTTCGTTGGTGGCGTTGTGTTTCCACCTGTCCCTGAGCAGCGGCCCGCAGTACGCGTTGTGGCTGGGCTGCGGGTTTGCCCTGGTGGGCGCGGTGGCCAGCGGGTTGCGCCTGATGCAGGACGGCGCCAAGGTTTAATTATTTGGGCCTTGTAAAACCTTGAGGTAGACGGCTACCGTGGCCGTCTAAATAATTCTGAATGTTTCAGCTTTTATGTCTGATCTGGCCCAACGCAGTGCTGATTCCCACTCCCGCCGTGCCGCGCTGACCCTTGGCCTGTGCCTGCCCAGTGACGTGTTGCTGTACCTGGTGCTGCCGATGGAGTCCCAGGCGTTCGGTATCACCCTGGCCCAGGCCGGGGTGCTGCTGGCGGCCAACCGCCTGGTGCGGATCTTCGGCTACAAGCATGTTCTGAATTTCTACGCCCGCAACGGTGATCGGCTGACGTGCTCCATTGCCGCCGGCGCGGCGGCGGTGTGTGCTCTTGGCAACTCGATGCTGTCCGGGTTTGCGGCCTTGCTCGGGCTTCGGTTGGTCTGGGGCCTGTGTTTTGCGGCGTTGAACCTTTCCACTCAAGTATTGGCTACCTCTGAACCGCTGGGTGCGGCGCGGCGGGCGGGGCGGTCGCGGGCGTTGATTGCCCTGGGGCCGATGCTGGCCTTGCCGTTGGGTGGGTGGCTGACGTTGCAGGTGGGGCCGCGGCCGATCTTCTGGATTCTGGCGGTGTGTTGCCTGGTGGGGTTGTGGATGGCGCGGGGGTTGCCGACTGCGGGTCACAATTTGCATGGCACGCCGGGGCGGCGGTTCAAGTTGCCTGACAGTGTGGCGACCTGGTCGTTTATCGAAGGGGTGGCGCTGGATGGGTTGTTTATCTTTGGCCTGTCGATTCAGGCGCAGAAGCTGCTGGGTGGCAATGCGGTATTGATTGCCGGTGGGTTGATGGCGCTGCGATATGTTTCGGAGTTGCTTCTGAGCCCGCTGGGGGGGCGTGCTGCGCAGCAGTTTGGTGCTACGTCGATGTTGCTGCTGTTTTCGTTTCTCAGTGCGTTGGCATTGGGGGCGTTTGGTAGTCATTGGGTGATTGTGGGGGCGGCGGCGGTGTTGGTGTTGCGGGCGTTGCAGTTGCCGTTGGTGACGACGCTGGTGGCGGAGCGTAATCCGGGGGCGATGCGGGTTTCGGCGTTGGCGTCGAATGCGGTGTGGCGTGATGTGGGGGCGGGGCTTGGGCCTTTGCTGGCGGGGTTGTTGTTGCCGGTGGCGTCGGCGCCTTGGGTGTTTGGCGTGGCGGGGGCGGCGATTGCGGTCAGTGCGGTGTTTTGCTGGCGGGCCAGGGGTTTAGCATGAGATGGGGGGAGGGGGGTACATATCCGTTTCTTCGGTAACGGCCACTTAGGGTTCCGCTCTTACAGCGGGTCACTTTT
>NZ_CP080030.1:2670726-2677936 GCF_019382755.1 Pseudomonas sp. Colony2
GCTCGGCATGCCCGCACTCCGGCCCGGTTCCGCGGGCCGCCGCGACGGGCCATCCATGGCCCGGCGCGGCTAAATCGGCATCCTTGCCGATTTACCCGCTCCACCGTGCCTACTTGCGGCCATCGTGGTTGACGGGGCYCGCAGATCAAAATCAAAAGCAARAGCACGGCGGCCTGAAAGCCGACCTGAGTGTTAAAAGCCAGATCAAAAGCCAAAGCGAAAACCGATCTGCTTTTCTGTGGGAGCGGGCTTGCTCGCGAAAAACCTGAGAGCGCCGCGTTGAATCAGGATGCCCGCGTCATCGTTAACGACCTTCGCGAGCAAGCCCGCTCCCACATTTTTGACCGTGCCCGCTTTAGATTTTGATTTGGCTTTTGCTCTTCAACACTCAAGCCGGCCGGGAGGCCGCTGTGCTGTTGATCTGCTTTTGATCTTAGGCGCCCCGTTAAACCACGCTGGCCGAACGCAGGCTTTGGGGCGTGGGTAACCCGGCAGGACGCCGGGTTAGCCGTCCTGGGCCAGGGATGGCCCATGACGGCGGCCCACGGTCCAAAGCCGGAGTGAGGGCACTCCGAGCCTAGGCGAGGAGCCGAGTGGTGGGGCAAGAGCGTTTTGCTTACTTTTGACTGGGCCGGCATTCCGGCTGTTCAAAAGTGAGCCGCTGTAAGAGCGGAACCMATMTCAGCCATCACCCAAATAACGGATATGCCCCCCAATCAGCGAGCCTTCACAGCCTCAACCCACCCCGGATCCAACCGCGTCTGGTCAGGCTCAATCCCCAACCCCCGCATCTTCTCCAGATGCTCATCACCCTCCCGCACCAACTGCGCCTGAGAACTCGAATTGGCGTCCAGTTCGTGCATCTGCATCAACCCAAGGTGATAAAACCGCAGCAACTTGATCGCCACCGGATCATTCGCCTTCACCCCGTCAGTCACCTTGTGCATCACATTCGTCACACTCATCAGGCTGCGCTTGAGCTGCCACCCATACACCGCCGGCGCGAACCAGGCCTGGTTCCAGAACGGCCCCCGCACCAGCCCTACGGTAATCAACACCCCGGCAAACACCCCGCCCACATTAAAGCGAAAATTATCCCCCCCAGGCTCACCAAACAGCATCACCGCCAGGCTGGAAAGCACCATCGCCAACACCACAAACAACCCCGCGACTATCAACGTACTGCGTCGCGTCTGCTGGCGAAAAACAATCGGGTCGCACGGTTTGAGCTCAAACATCCAGGGTCAGTCTCCATGGCACAAGTAGGGTTATAACGCCGGCCAGCATCTTCTCATGCTTCACCCGTCGGAGTGACGGTAATCAGGTTGAACGATGGATCAGCGCAATTTCTCTAACCCCTGTAGGCAACCGACCCCCAAGTGAGGTGAACCATGACCCGGTACCAGCAACAGCCGCCCGGCACACCCAACCCCGACCGCACCCCCGGCGAAGAGGAACGTGACAACGACGCCCTGCGCCCCAACGACCCGGCCGAACGGCAAGACGAAGAAGAGCAGGTCGAGGAAGACCTGGAAAACCTGCACGACAAGGCCCGCCCGCTGTAGACCCGGCGCGCCAAGGAGGTAGTTATGACTAATCGTACAAGCGGCCCGCATTCATCCGAGCATTCCAGCGGCAAGGACGAATTGGGTTTCGACCCCGATTCCCCGGACGTCGCAGACCCACAGGTCGACCCGGTAGGCCCCGCCATTGCCCCGTTGGACAAGCCAGAAAAAACCGGCAAGAAGCCGGCCTATGATCCCCTCGGTGATCTGAAAAAGTGAAACAAGCCCCGCCGTCGTGCGGGGCTTTTTATTCCTCAACCAAGCCGTTTCGGGGCTGTCCATGTCACCTCGGTGATGCCGAACTTCTCCGCCCAGGGACGAGTGGTCTTTTTCACCCGCTCGTGGCCCGGCCGGCCTATCCGCCCCACGTGGGCAATGTCGGCGTCAACGGCCGCCCAATGCCACGCTTCGGCGTTGTTCATGACCTCGGCACGCACCACAAAGGTTTTTGGTTCGCCGTGTAGCAAGTAGTGGATGGTGTAGATCATTGCGGTACTCATGATGCCTCCCTGTCTTGTAGTGAATGGATATAAATCAGTTCAGAAAGGTTCAGAAAGTTTGTGCATCTGAGGGCTTGCATTTGATTCAACCCACAATTGGCAAATAACCGCCGTCAGGGTATTAGTGGTGCTTTCGCCACCGACTCCAGGATTGCGTCATGCCAGAGCTGACCCACAGCCGCCTCTACCTGCAACGTCTGGGCTACGACACGCCGCCTCCGCCCACCCTGCAAACCTTGCAGGATCTGCAGTTGCGCCATGTCAGCACCTTCGCGTTTGAAAGCCTGTCGACCCTGCTGCACGCACCGGTGCCGATCGATTTGCCGAGCGTCGAACAAAAAGTCCTGTTCGACGGCCGTGGTGGTTATTGCTACGAGCTGAACCAGCTGTTCCTGGCCTTGTTGCAGGAGTTGGGCTTCGAGGCGCGGGGCATTACCGGCCGTGTGGTGATGGGGGGGCCACCCGATGCACTGACGGCGCGCACCCATCGGCTGAGCCTGGTGACCCTGGACGGCGTGCGTTACATCAGTGATGTCGGCTTTGGTGGCATGGTGCCCACCAGTCCCTTGCAACTGGACACCGATGCCACCCAGGCCACCGCCCATGAACCCTATCGCCTGAGCCTGGAGGAGGGCAGCTACACCTTGTGGGCGCAGGTCGCCGGTGAGTGGCGCGGCTTGTATGTGTTCGACCTGCAGGTGCAGTCACACTTCGACTACGAGATCGGTAACTGGTACGTCTCCACCTACCCGGATTCGCCGTTCCTCGGCCAGCTGAAAGTCGCACTGATTGGCCCGGGATTTCGCCGCACGCTGAACAACGGCCAGTACGCGATTCACTACTTGGACCGGGCCAGCGAAAAGCGTGCAATCGAGGACGTCGAAGAGTTGCTGAACCTGTTGCAGGCCAGCTTTGGCATTCGCCTGCCGGCGCATCCGCAGTTGCGGTCAATTCTCGGTCGTTTGCTGGCTCCCGTCCAAGACGCTTGATATAGAGCCTTCGCTGAACCGTTTTACCTCGAAAAAGGTGCAAATTAATTCGAACCTTTCGCCAAAACGAGGGTTCGAAGCGTTTCCTGAATAATTTGCCACCTGCAATGGAGACGTAAAACGATGTCCAAACTATTCGGAAAGATCCTCAAGAATTCCTCGGTCCTGGCCTTGATCGCGGCACCTGGTGTGGTGTTCGCCGCAGCGCCGACCGACCCGATTTCCACCTTCGGGATCCTCGGCAGCTACAACGACTTCAAACTCGAAGGCGGTAGCCAAAGCGACAAGGACCACATGCCTGAAGCCGGCCTGTTCTATAACTTCGGCAACAAGCTGACGGCTGAATCCGGCTTTATCTACCAGGCCGGTATCGAAGCCAAGTACGGCGAGAAGAGCGACAACAAGCTCAAGGAAGGCCAGGCCGACCTCGACCTCGGCTGGCGTGCCGCGCTGGATGCGCGCAACTTCGTCGACGTGCTGGTGGGTGGCGGCTACAGCTGGACCCGCTACGAGCCGGACTCGGGCGACTACGACATGAAACTCACCAACAAATCGCCGTTCGCCAAGGCGGCCCTGGGCTACAACCACCAGTTCGACGACATGACCATGCGTGTTGAACTGGGCGCCCGCCATACCATCGACGGCCGCGCCAAGCTCAAGGTCGACGGCATCGGCAGCGACACCGTGGACCTCAAGGACCGCACCAACCCGTACGCCGAAGTCAGCCTGCTGATGAACCAGAAAGGCGATCTGCCAGTGATGGCGGGCCTGTACTACACCCGCACCGAGTACAAGCTCGATGACGATTCGTATGTGGCCGACAACACCAAGCTCAAGCGTGACGAGTACGGGTTCAAGGTCGGTATAGCCTTCTAAGCCCACCTCGATTCTAACGGTGGGAGCGGGCTTGCTCGCGAATGCGGTGTATCAGTTAAAAATTTTATGACTGACACACCGCATTCGCGAGCAAGCCCGCTCCCACATTTGATCGGCGTTGCGGCTCAATCAACTGTCCGCCCAAGCCCCCCTTTCTGTCCCCCAATACCCTCAACGCCGCGCCCTGGCTGCCTTAGTGTGGATCACGCTTTCACACAATAAGAGAGAAGGTGGCTATGCGGGCAATCAACCCCCGTCGCATCAGTCTGCTGCTGGCCGTGACCTGCCTGCTGACAGCCTGTGGCGACAAACCGAAACATCCCCCCGAACGTGCCACGGCGGCCAATGCCATGCCGAGCGACGCAGCCCTGGCCCAGGTCTACGACACCAGTTGCAAGCTGTGCCACGCCAACCCGGCCTCCGGTGCGCCGCTGACCGGTGACGGCCCGGCCTGGAGCCCGCGCATCGCCCAGGGCCCGGACACCCTGCTGGACCACACCATCAACGGCTACAACGGCATGCCCCCGATGGGGATGTGCGTGCAGTGCTCCGAAGAGCAATTCCTGGGGCTGATCAGCTTTATGTCGGGTCAACACATCCAATAAGAATAACGGGGTAGGCGATGGGGCTTTCACGGCGAGAATTATTGCAGCGCGGCGCGGTAGCCGGCGCGTTCATGGCATTGACCAGTAACCCGGTGCTGGCCCAGTTGGCCCGGGCACCGCGGCTGATTCCCTGGCGCAATTGGTCGGGGGCGCAAACCTGTCTGCCCCTGGCGCGGCTGGCGCCGAAGAACCTTGATGAACTGGTGCAGGTCATCGGCCAGGCACCGGGCAAGGTGCGGCCGGTGGGCTCGGGCCATTCGTTCAGTGCCCTGGTGCCCACCGACGGCACGTTGCTGTCCCTGAGTTACTTCAATGGCCTGCTGGATCACGACCCGCAAACCGTGCAGGCCACCTTCGCCGCCGGCACGCCGATGTCGCGCATGGGCCAGGCCTTGAAAGACGTCGGGCAGGCGCTGCCGAACATGGCGGATATCGACTACCAGACCCTGGCCGGGGCGATCTCCACTTCCACTCATGGCACCGGTGTGGGCTTCACCTCATATTCCGGTTGCGTCACCGGCCTGCAACTGGTGACCGCCCAGGGTGAGGTGCTGGAATGCGACGCCAAGCGCCACCCCGAGGTGTTCAGTGCCGCGCGGGTGTCCCTCGGGGCCCTCGGCGTGGCCACCCAGGTCCGCCTGCAAAACCGCGCACCGTACCGCCTGAGGGAGCGCCAGTGGATCGCCAAGACTGAAGAACTGCTGGAGGACGTGGCTAAGAACACCCGGGAAAACCAGCACTGGGAAATGCTCGTGGTGACCCATTCCGACTACGCCCTGTCCATCGCCCTGAACGAAACCACCGACCCCGAAACCCCGCCCATCGACCCGGCGGAGGCGGGCGGCAACGAGTTTGTATCGATCATCGAGAAACTCGACAAATACGGCAGCGATTTCCCCGAGGCCCGGCGTACCTTGCTCAACAGCCTGCGCTTTTTTGCCAGCTTCGATGACCGCGTGGCCGAGTCGTTCCAGGTGTACGCCAACGTGCGCAACGTGCGTTTCAACGAGATGGAATATTCGGTGCCCGCCGAGCACGGACCGGCATGCCTGCGGGAAATCCTCAAGCTGATCAACGACAAGGACCTGCGCACCTGGTTTCCCATCGAGTACCGCTACGTCAAGGCCGATGACATTCCGCTGAGCATGTTCGAGGGCCGCGACAGCTGTTCGATTTCCGTGCACCAGCACTACACCATGGACCACCACAACTTCTTCGCCGCCGTAGAACCGATCTTCTGGAAATACGCCGGTCGCCCGCACTGGGGCAAGTTGCACACCCTCAATGCGCGCACTTTGCAGCCGCTGTATCCGCGCTGGGAGGAATTTACCCGAGTGCGCCGCGAGCTGGACCCCAGCGGCAAATTCCTCAATGCGCACCTGTCGTCTATTCTGGGAGTGGCCTGATGAACCGCAGACATTTCATGCTCGGCACCGGCGTGTTGCTGGTGGGTGGTGCCATCTTGCTGAGGCCGGGCGACCGGGGCAGCCCTTACACCGAGTATTTCCGCAGCCTCAACCAGGAGCTCAAGGCCCATGGGCCGATGCGCCCGGTGATGCTGATCGACCTCGATCGCCTGGACCACAACATCGACGTGGTGATGCAGTCGGTGCAGCGCGGCGGCAAACACCTGCGGCTGGTGGAGAAATCCCTGCCGTCGCCGGGGCTGCTGGCGTACATCGCCAAGCGAGCCGGCACCCAGCGCCTGATGTCGTTTCACCAGCCATTTCTGAACCACGACGCCCAGGTCTTTCCCGATGCGGACATCCTGCTGGGCAAGCCGTTGCCGGTGCGTTCCGCCGAGTTGTTTTACCAAACCCACAAGGGCCCGTTCGATCCGTCCCGGCAGCTGCAATGGCTGCTGGACACCCCCGAGCGCCTGCAACAATACCTGGCGCTGGCCCAGGGGCTGGGCACCAAACTGCGGGTGAATATTGAACTGGATGTAGGCCTGCATCGCGGCGGCATCAGCGACAACGCGGTACTGGGGCAAATGCTCACGCTGATCAGCGCTCATCCGCAGCAGCTGGAATTCAGCGGGTTCATGGGCTACGACCCGTTCGTGGGCATGGGCGTGCCGGGGATTCTCGGCTCGCCCCAGGACCTGTTCGACAAAGTCATGCAGCGCTACAACGGCTATGTGGATTACACCCGCCAGCACTTTGCGCCGCTGTGGCGCGACGGGCTGACGTTGAATACGGCAGGCAGCCCGAGCTATCGCATTCACGAGCAGGAGAAGCTCAGCAGCGAGGTGTCGGTGGGCACGGCGTTGCTCAAGCCGACGCACTATGACTTGCCGTCGCTGAGCGAGCATGTGCCGGCGGCCTATATCGCCACGCCCGTGTTGAAAAGCACCGGGCCGGTGGACATTCCGGCGCTGGACGGCAAGTCGCGGTTGTTCTCGTGGTGGGATGCGAATCAGCGCGCCACGTTCTTTATTTATGGGGGCAACTGGATGGCGGAGTTTGAATCGCCCAGGGGCTTGCAGAGCAATGACCTGTACGGGCGCAGCTCCAATCAGGAGATGGTCAATGGTTCGCCCAAGGTGGGGCTGAACGTGGAAGACCAGGTGTTCCTGCGCCCGACCCAGAGTGAGTTTGTGCTGCTGCAGTTCGGCGATTTGCTGGCAGTACGGGGCGGGAAAATCGTCGATACCTGGCCGGTCTACACCTGAC
>NZ_CP080030.1:2677948-2678050 GCF_019382755.1 Pseudomonas sp. Colony2
CTGTAGGAGCGAGCTTGCTCGCGAAAAACCTGAGGGCGCCGCGCGCATCCAGACAGCCCTCGTAATCGTTGACGTTTTTCGCGAGCAAGCTCGCTTCTACAG
>NZ_CP080030.1:2678056-2680797 GCF_019382755.1 Pseudomonas sp. Colony2
TCGGGTTTACAAGGCAAACGGAATCGTCAACTTCGCCCACAACATGTCGCCTTCCGGCCGGTTCTGCACATCAAACTCCTTGGCCCAGCGCACTTCGGCACTCGCATACTTGAGGAAGGTGAAATACACCGCCGGACCGATCGCAAACACCTGGCCCTTGACCCCGTCATCCACATCTTCGCCATAGATGTTCACCACGGTATGCCCGTATTGCTTATCGTCGGTGGTCTGCTTGAGGTAGTAGCCGTTGAGCCCAAGGCTGAGGTTATCCGTCACCTTGTAGCTGGCCGAGTACTCGAAGTGAAAAATCTGCCCCGAACGGTAATGGGTGTCGGGGTTTTCCTTGTTGAAGCTGTAGGTGGTCTTGATCGACAGCTCGGTGCGCTCGTTGGGCATCCAGGTCGCCGACACCAACGGTTTGTAGGTGTAGAAATTGTTGCTGGTATTGGCCAGGCGCGTGGCGTCGTATTCGCCGGTGGGCAGGGTGATTTCCAGGGCGGTGCCCACTGTCAGGTTCTTGCCCAGGTCCCAGAGGATGATCGGCGCCACGGTGGTGTCGCCCATGCTTTCCCGGGTGTCGGACATGCCGAACAGCGACACCTGTTGCTTCAGGTACGGCTGGGCGATATAGCCGCCCAGGCGCCCGCCGAATACCCGCAACGGGCTGAGGTAATCCAGGCGCGGGATGATCGCGTCGGACTTGATCTTCACGTCCGGCACCTTGCCACCCAACGAGCTGATATCGAGCTTCCTGGCTTCGTAATGGTTGTAATAGATGTTGAAGGCGAACATGTGGTCGGGCAGGTTGTTGACGTCCAGCGGCAGGATGTAGAAGCCATCGGTGCCGGGGCCGATGTTGTCGACGCCGCCTTCGGTGGCCAGGGCCGGCAGGCTGATGAGGGTCAACAGGGCGAGTTGCACGGGGTAAAACGCACGGGTCGTGTTCATGTCTGGGCTCATTATTATTATCAGGACGACGCTGCCTATAGAAATAAGCCCTCGGCGCCCGGCGGGGCAGGGTATTGGCGGCCACATAGGGGGACTTTGGCGGACAGCTTTCATCCAGAGTGCAGCAGTTCTTGCAAGAGCCTATGATTGTCAGGATGTTTCCAAAACAAGAACTGAAGCACTCAGTCGGGAATCGAAGATCCATGCAAAGGAAAGCCGTTGATCCGCACTATGATCTGGCCCTGGTCTCGCCATTTCTGTTGCAAACCCTCGGCCAAGTGGTCGCGCAAAAAGGCGCGAGCGCCGAGCACCTGTGCCGTGGCCTGGGATTCACCCTGGCCGACCTGGACGACCCGGCCCAGCGCATTTCCTATCGCCAGGCGGTAGCGATGATCCAGCGTGCACTCAAGGTGTTGCCCGACCAGGGGCTGGGCCTGTGGGTAGGCCATCAGAACGTACTCGGCACCCTGGGCCTGCTCGGCCATGTGATTTCACTGTGCAAGACGTTGCGCGATGCGTTTGCCATCGGGGAACGTCATCAGCACACCTCCGGTGGTATCGCCACCTCGCGCACCCATGAAGGCCCCCAGGAAGTTTTCGTCGATATCGAATGCCTGCTGCCCTACGCCGAGGTGCAGGTGTTTGCCGCCGAGGAGTTTTTCGCCAGCCTGATGGTGTATGGCCGCGCCCTGGTGGGCGAGGGCTTCATGCCGCTGCGGGTCGAATTTATCCACGCCGCGCCCACCTATGTCGCTGACTATCACCAACTGTTAGGTACGGATGTGCGTTTTGGCTGCCTGCATAACCGCATGGTCCTGGCCAGCCACTGGCTGGATGTGCGGCTGCCCAATCACCATGCCCTGGCCTTGCGCCAGGCCCTGGAACTGCTGGAACTGGAAAGCGCGCAACTGCATCAGAAAATGGATTTGATCCAGGCGGTGGAGCGCGCGATTTCCCGGGATTTGCAGGGCAGCCAGCTGGAAAAGGTCGCCAGTGACTTGAACATGAGCGGGCGTACCTTGCGCCGGCGCCTGACCGAGCATGGGCTGACGTTCGAGGGCTTGCTGGAACAGGTGCGCAGGGCAAGGACCATGGGCTTGCTGAGCAACCCGGGGTTGTCCATCGAACGGATCACCGAGGAAGTTGGCTACAGCGATGTGCGCAGTTTTCGGCGGGCGTTCAAGCGCTGGACCGGGCTGAGCCCCAGTGCGTTTCGCGGTGAAGGCGCAGGGCCGGGGTGATCGTCAGGATTGGCCCCATTGGCTACCTGATCTTTCCCCGGATTGGCTATTTGTCCAATGCCCCCTCGTCACTACTCTAGACACCAATCCCCACTGTTCTGGAGTATCACCATGCAAGCTCGTACCGACTTCTACACCGCTTCCCCGGATGCCATGAAAGCCATGCTGGCCCTGGAGGCTGCCGTCGGCAAACTGTCCATCGAACTGCCGCTGCTGGAGCTGGTGCGCCTGCGTGTGTCGCAGATCAACGGCTGCGCCTTCTGCCTCGACATGCACACCGCCGACGCCCGCAAGGGGGGCGAGACCGAGCGCCGCCTGTACACCGTGTCGGCCTGGCGTGAAACGCCGTTCTTCACCCCCCGTGAACGTGCCGCGCTGGCCTGGGCCGAAAGCCTGACCCTGCTGAGCCAGACCCACGCACCGGATGCAGACTTCACCGAACTGGCCGCCCACTTCAGCCCGCAAGAGCAAGTCGACCTGAGCGTGGCGATCGCCACCATCAACAGCTGGAACCGTCTGGCGGTGGGTTTTCGCAAGATGCCTAAATAACCC
>NZ_CP080030.1:2681008-2681122 GCF_019382755.1 Pseudomonas sp. Colony2
TATGGCAGCTGTGCGCGGGATACCTTCGGGTATGCCGGGTTCCTAGGGACCGGTCCGCGAACCTGCGCACAGCTGCCACCTTCCATCGCGTCGCGGCGATCAGTKGCAGCTCCA
>NZ_CP080030.1:2681635-2722080 GCF_019382755.1 Pseudomonas sp. Colony2
GTTGCACTCAAGCGCGCCGTCAACGGCGCACCCTGGAACAGGTAGTCATCGCCCATGTATTCGCCGGCATCGCGCCAGTAACGCTTGTCGAACAGGTTGTCGACGCTCAGGCGAAACACCGTTTCATAGCCATCGAGTTTGGTGGTGTAGCGGCTGCCGACGTTGACGATGGCGTAGTCGCCCACTTCCACATCACCGGTGCGATTGGCGTACTTGTTGGCGCTGTATTGCACGCCGCCGAGCAGCGCCAGGCCGTCGACCCAGGGCAGGGCGTAGTCGGCGTACAGACTGGCCCGCAGTTTCGGCACGTTGATCGCTTGATGGCCTTCGTATTCCGGCGTGCCGCTGCACGTCACCCGTGCACGGATGGCCGCGACGCTGGCGGCGATCTGCAAGCGCTGGGTGGCCCAGCCGTTGGCGGACAATTCCAGGCCGGTGTTTTTCTGCTCGCCCTGTTGCACGTAGGTGTAGTCGCCGGCGTCATCCGGCCTGGCATATTGATAGGCCTGGCGAGTCTGGAAGATCGCGGCGGCAAAGCTGATGCGGCGCCAGTCGTATTTCACCCCGGCTTCGATCTGGCGGGAAACTGTCGGGGCGAGGGTTTCATCTTTATTCAGGGCAAACCACGGCGCGGTACCGCCCAGGGACAGGCCTTTGCTGTAGCTGGTGTAGAGCGACAGGTTTTCAATCGGTTTGTAGATCAGCGCCGCCTGGGGCAGGAACACATACTGCCGGGTGTGGCGCGACTCGTTGCCCTGATCATCGAAAGCCTTTTCGTCCAGGCGCACTTCGCGGCCGCCCACGATGGTCTGCCATTGCTCGTTGAAGCTGATGCGGTCGGTGACGAACAGGCCGTATTGGCGGCTGTCGAGGTTGCGATGGCTATCGTTCAGGGGCTTATCGGTGGGCGCGAAGTTTTCCGGGTCCTGATTGATATTGCCGGAGCCAATCATCTCGTTGACCGATTCGCGCTTGTCCACCACTCGCCGAAACGCACTGCTGCCAAACGTCAACTCATGCCCCAGGCCACCGGTATTGAACAACCCGGTCATCGCGGCCTGGATTTCATCATCGCGCCGGGTGTCATCAGGGCTGCGGAAGTCATAGATATCATAGTTGCCTTCCGGGCTGAAGTAGTTCGGTACCTTGGCCCCGGCACAGCTCGCGGACCCGTAGCAGCCCCACGCAAACGAACTGTAATCATCAATCACCACCTTGCTGCGCGCCGCGCTGACGCTGCCTTTCCACTGGTCACTGAAGCGATATTCAAACTTGCCGTTGAGGTTCAGCGAATCAATCCCTACCTGATTCGCACCGCTCTGATGCCCCAGCAGTTTTTTCGGCGACGCGTCGTGCGGCACCTCGGTCCCGCCCAGCAGCTGATAACCCGGCACCGAGCGCTGTTGCTTGTTCTGATACTCGGCATCCAGCTGCAATACCGCGTCGGGGCTGATGTTCCAGTCGAACGCCAGGGACAGGAAATCCCGGTGGCCATTGGCATGTTCGACATAGGAATGCAGGTCTTCATGGGCCACGTTGGCGCGCAGGCCGAACTGCTGCTCGCTGCCAAACCAGCCGCCCACGTCGGTGGCCAGGTAACCACTGCCGCGATCATCGGTGGACACCGTCACCGAGCGCACATCCTCCGGGCGCTTGGTCACGTAATTGATCACGCCGCTGGGCTCGGAAATCCCGCTTTGCATACCCGACAATCCCTTGAGCAGCTCCACGCGCTGCTTGTTCTCCAGGGCAACGTTCTGCTCGCCGGTGATGGTGCGGCCATTGATCTTGTAGCTGCTGGCGGCATTCAGCGAGAAACCGCGCACCACGAAGTTTTCGTAGTAGCCGATGGGCGCATAGCTGTCGCCCACCGAGGCGTCATTGCGCAGCACTTCGCTGAGCAAGCGCGCCTGCTGGTCCTTGATCAACGACTCGTTGAACACCGCGATCGAGGCCGGCGTGTCGAGCAACGGCGCCTCATTGAAAGCGCCCACCGACGCGGTGTCGGTGTTATAGCCGGATTCATCCTGGCCCTGGACCTTCACCTCCGGCAGCTCGATATCAGCCGCCTGGCTGCTTCCAATACCTGCGCTGAGCAACAGGCCGAGGGCAAAACGTGAAGGGGCAGCGGGGCGAAGACGCAAAACCATGGGGGAAGGCCTGAGAGCGCAGAGCGGAGGGCGCATAAGCTAGGCATAACGGCGGCGTTTTACAAGTTTTCGAGAATGGTTCGCTTTGAGACGTCCCGTCTCAGCCCGCAGATCAATCCTGCTGCTGCTCGACAGCGGCCCCTGGCAACTGCGATAGACAAGACTTCTCTCACCGTTGAAGGAGATCGTCATGAGTATCGCTGGAAAAGTTGCACTGGTGACCGGCGCCGGGCAAGGCATCGGCCGGGCCATCGCCCTGCGCCTGGCGCGGGATGGCGCCGACATAGCGTTGGTGGACATCAACAGCGCGAAGATTGAAGCGGTGGCGGCCGAGGTGGTTGCACTGGGGCGCAAGGCCTCGGTGTATGTCGCCGATGTCTCGAAGCTGGAGCAAGTGGTCGCGGCGGTGGACCATGCCCACCAGACCCTGGGCGGCTTCGACATCATCGTCAACAACGCCGGCATCGCACAGATTGACGCACTGCTGGACGTAACCCCGGAACAGGTCGACCGCACGCTGCGTATCAACGTGCAGGGCACGCTTTGGGGCATCCAGGCCGCAGGCAAGAAATTCAAGGCGCTGAAGCAGAAGGGCAAGATCATCAATGCCTGCTCGATTGCCGGCCATGAAGGCTTTGCGCTGCTGGGGGTGTACTCGGCCACCAAGTTTGCCGTGCGTGCGCTGACCCAGGCCGCGGCGAGGGAACTGGCCATTGACGGGATTACCGTCAACGCCTACTGCCCGGGTGTGGTGGGCACCGACATGTGGGTCGAGATCGACAAGCGCATGGCCGAGATTACCGGCGCCGAGGTGGGGGCGACGTACAAGAAGTATGTGGACGGGATTGCGTTGGGCCGGGCGGAAACGCCGGAGGATGTGGCGGGGCTGGTGTCGTACCTGGCGGGGCCGGATTCGGATTACATGACCGGGCAATCGCCGTTGATTGATGGCGGGATTCTGTACCGCTGAGCTGGCAGAATCACTCGGTCAAAAAATGTGGGAGCGGGCTTGCTCGCGAAGGCGGAGTGTCAGTCACCGGAAATGTTGACTGGTACACCGCCTTCGCGAGCAAGCCCGCTCCCACATTTTTGACCGTGTTGGGTCAGTGCTTGCCGGGCATGTCGATACCCAGCTGGTTAACCCGCCGATACAAGGTCGCCCTGGAAATCCCCAACGCCTGCGCCGCCGCCAGCGGCTTCCACCGATGCCGAATCAGTGCGTCCAGCACCAACTGCCGCTCAGGACTCACGCTTTCCGATGTTTCCACCGCAACAGCGTCACCACGAACTTCCACCGGCAAATCCGCCAGCTGAATCGTCCCGCCGTCGCACACCGCACACGCATACGCCAACACATGCCGCAGTTGCCGCACATTCCCCGGCCAGGCATAACCCAGCAGCGACTCCAGCGCCGCTGCCGCGATCCCGACCGCAACACCGCTGTGCCGCGCCTCCTGCTCCAGAAGCCGATTGATCAATGCCAGTTTGTCCATGCGCTCGCGCAATGGCGGCACACAGAACCGCGCACAGCCCAACCGGAAATACAAATCCTCGCGAAAGCTTCCAGCACTCACCAGCGCCGCCAAGTCCCGATGGCTGGCGCAGATCACCTGGATATCCACCGCCCGGGTTTTTGCCCCGCCCAGCGGCGCCACTTCACCTTCGGCCATTACCCGCAGCAGTCGCGTCTGCAACGCCAGCGGCATGTCGCCGATCTCGTCGAGAAACAACGTGCCGCCATCGGCCTGCAACAGCAGCCCGGTCATGCCCTTGCTGGAGGCACCGGTAAATGCCCCGGCCACGTAGCCGAACAGTTCGCTCTCGATCAGGTTTTCCGGGATCGCCGCGCAGTTCACCGCCACAAAGGGGCCGTCGCGACGGGCACTGCGTTCATGCAACTGGCGGGCAAACACTTCCTTGCCGGCGCCGGTTTCGCCCTGGACCAGCACCGGCAGGTTGCGGTCCTTGACCCGCACGGCCAGGCGCAGATGTTCTTCTACTCGCGGGTCTACCTGATGACTCGAAGACACCGTCGCACGTGCAGCCTTACGCCGCGGCGCGCTGACCCGTACCTGCAACGCCCCCGGCTCGCCGAGCCAATGCAACTGCTGCGTCGATTGATCGGTCACGGCGCGCAACGCGTCCAAGTCAAACACTTCGCCGATATGCTCCGGCAACTGCCCGAAGCGCAACCTCAGGGCCTGCCGCGCCTTGCTGTTCAAGGCTTGCAGCCGCCCATCCTGATCCCACGCCAGCAGCATGTCCGGCTGGCTGTCGACGTAACCGGGCGTGCTGTGGGCCTGCAACACCCAATGTTGCCGGGCGCTGTGCATGAAAAACGCGTTCTCGATGGCCAGCGCGCTTTGCGCCACCATCTGCCGCACCAGGTGTTGGCTGCGCCGGTCATCCGGCGATTTGAGGGCGGAGGCGTCCATCACGCCCAGCAGGTTGCCCTGGGGATCAAAGATGGGTGCGGCAGAGCAGGTCAGGCCGATAAACGCCGCACGAAAGTGGTCGCGCTTGTGCACGGTGACCGCGGCCTTGCTGGTCAGCACCGTGGCCACGCCGCAGGTGCCTTCCTCGGCTTCCGACCAGCAGGTGCCCAGGTACAGGCCGGCCTTGCGGCAGTCGTTACGAATGCCGGCGTCCACACGATGGTCGATGGTCTGGCCCTGGGCGTCGGTGAGCATCACGCAGTAATCGGCGTGGCGCACCCGGTTGTGAATCTGCCCGACTTCCTCACTGGCGATGCGCATGAACAGTTCGGCGCGTTCGCGGCATTCCTTGAGCAGGGTGCTGGTGAGGATGCGCGGCCCTTGCAGGGAACCGGGGTCGAGGTGGTGCTGCTCCATGGAGCGGCGCCAGGAATCAAAAATCAGCGACGGCACCGGCGCCTGGGACAGGCGGTCGGCGTTGCGTACCACGCGGCTGACACAGTCGACATGGTCCTTGGAGTTCACGGCGAGCATTGAAGCCTCCGGTTCTCGATCCTTGTTGTTATGCCCGCCATTAAGCGCCCATGGGCCGGGAGGAACAAGGCCGGCCTGACCAACTGCCCGAGGTGAGACGCAGCGTCTCATTGCGCCGCAGACGCTGCGGGCAGGTTGCAACGGCGCGTCTCATTGAACGGCCCACAGTGGCACGTCCACGCTTCCAGGCAACTGCTCTGGGTCAAGGCTTTCCCGGGTTTTCCAACGGATTGGCACAGGCCGTGCTGAGTGCCTTGCAGCTGGCCTGATCCAGCCTTTTGTGTGTCGAGACAACCTGGAGAACAACAAGATGTCCACTCACCTGTCCACCGATCAATTGCTCCATGCCTACACCGTGATGCGCACCATCCGTGATTTCGAAGAACGCCTGCACGTGGAATTCGCCACCGGCGAGATTCCCGGTTTCGTGCATTTGTATGCCGGCCAGGAGGCCAGCGCCGCCGGGGTCATGGCCCACCTCAACGATGAAGATTGCATCGCCTCCAACCACCGTGGCCACGGCCATTGCATCGCCAAGGGCGTGGATGTGTTCGGCATGATGGCCGAGATCTACGGCAAGAAGACCGGCGTCTGCGGCGGCAAGGGCGGCTCCATGCACATCGCCGACCAGGAGAAGGGCATGCTCGGCGCCAACGGCATTGTGGGTGCCGGGGCGCCGCTGGCAGCCGGTGCGGCGCTGGCGGCCAAGCTCAAGGGCAGCGCGGGTGTGGCGGTCGCGTTTTTCGGCGACGGCGGCTCCAACGAGGGCGCGGTGTTCGAAGCGATGAACCTGGCCTCGATCATGAACCTGCCGTGCCTGTTCGTGGCCGAGAACAACGGTTATGCCGAAGCCACCGGGTCCGGCTGGTCGGTGGCCTGCAAGGACATTGCCGAGCGCGCCGTGGGTTTTGGCATGCCGGGGGTGATTGTCGACGGCAACGACTTTTTTGCCGTGCACGCCGCCCTCGGCGTTGCGGTAGAGCGTGCCCGCAGCGGTAAAGGGCCGACGCTGGTGGAGGTCAAACTGAGCCGTTTCTACGGCCACTTCGAAGGCGATGCGCAAACCTATCGCGGCCCGGACGAAGTGAAAAACCTGCGGGAAACCGGCGACTGCCTGAGCCTGTTTCGCCAGCGCTGCACCGCCGAAGGCTGGCTCGACGCGGCTCAGTTCGAACGCATCGACACCGAAGTCGCGCAGCTGATCGAAGACGCCGTGCGCCTGGCCAAGTCCGATCCCAAACCCCAGGCCGCCGACCTGCTCAGCGATGTCTACGTCGCCTACCGCTAACCGCCACCCACTACAAAAACAATCCGTGGAGAAGTCATCATGGCTAGAAAAATCAGCTATCAGCAGGCAATCAACGAAGCCCTGGCCCAGGAAATGCGCCGCGACCAGAGCGTGTTCATCATCGGCCAGGACGTGTCCGGCGGCACCGGTTCGCCCGGTGAACAGGACGCCTGGGGTGGCGTGCTCGGCGTCACCAAGGGGCTGTATCCGGAGTTCCCCGACCGCGTGCTCGACGCGCCACTTTCCGAGGTCGGCTATGTGGGCATGGCCGTCGGCGCGGCCACCCGTGGCATGCGCCCGGTGTGCGAGTTGATGTTCGTCGACTTTATCGGCTGCTGCCTCGACCAGTTGCTCAACCAGGCGGCGAAGTTTCGCTATATGTTCGGCGGCAAGACCACCACGCCGCTGGTGGTGCGCGCCATGTACGGTGCCGGCCTGCGTGCGGCGGCCCAGCATTCGCAGATGCTCACCTCGATGTGGACGCATATTCCCGGGCTCAAGGTGGTGTGCCCGGCCACGCCCTATGACGCCAAGGGCATGCTGATCCAGGCGATCCGCGACAACGACCCGGTGATTTTCCTCGAACACAAAATGCTCTACAGCCTCCAGGGCGAAGTGCCGGAAGAGCTGTACACCGTGCCGTTCGGCGAAGCCAACTACGTGCGTGAAGGCAACGATGTAACCCTGGTGACCTACGGGCGCATGGTGCACATCGCCCTGGAAGCCGCAGCCAATCTGGCGCGCCAGGGTATCGACTGCGAAGTGTTGGACCTGCGCACCACCAGCCCGCTGGACGAAGACAGCATCCTTGAAAGCGTGGAGAAAACCGGGCGCCTGGTGGTGATCGACGAGTCCAACCCACGTTGCTCGATTGCCACGGACATCAGTGCATTGGTGGCGCAACGGGCGTTCGGCTTCCTGCGCGCGCCGATCGAAATGGTCACCGCGCCTCACACGCCGGTGCCGTTCTCCGATGCCCTGGAGGACCTGTACATCCCCAACGCGGCGAAGATCGAAGCTGCGGTGCTGAAGATTGCCGACAAGAGGAATGCCGCATGATCCATACACTGACCATGCCCAAGTGGGGGCTGTCGATGACCGAAGGCCGGGTTGATGTCTGGCTCAAGCAGCCGGGCGACCCGGTGGAGAAGGGTGAAGAGGTGCTGGATGTCGAGACCGACAAGATTTCCAGCAGTGTCGAGGCACCCTTCAGCGGGGTGCTGCGGCGGGTGTTGGCCCAGAGCGATGAGACCTTGCCCGTGGGGGCATTGCTGGCAATCGTGGTGGAAGGCGAGGCCAGCGAGGCCGAGATTGATGGGGTGATCGAGGCGTTCCAGGCGGGGTTCGTTTCCAGTGCCGCCGAGGCTGAAGCCAGCGGGCCATCGGCACAGAAGGTCGAGGTGGGCGGGCGCCTGCTGCGCTATCTGGACCTCGGGGAGGGCGGCACACCGCTGGTGCTGGTGCACGGCTTTGGTGGCGACCTGAATAACTGGCTGTTCAATCACCCGGTGCTCGCGGCTGAGCGGCGGGTGATCGCCCTGGATTTGCCGGGGCATGGCGAGTCGGGCAAGTACCTGCAAACGGGCGAGCTTGAGGAGCTGAGCCAGGCGGTATTGGCACTGCTGGATTATCTGAAGGTTGACCGGGTACACCTCGCCGGGCATTCCATGGGCGGGCTGGTTTCCCTGAACCTCGCGCGGGTGGCACCGCAGCGTGTGGCGTCGTTGACCCTGATCGCCAGCGCTGGGTTGGGTACGCAGATCAACAGTGACTACCTGCAAGGTTTTATCGACGCGAGCAATCGCAATGCACTCAAGCCGCAACTGGTGCAACTGTTCAGCGATCCGGCGCTGGTGACTCGGCAGATGCTGGAAGACATGCTCAAGTTCAAGCGCCTGGAGGGTGTGGAGCAGGCGTTGCGGCAGATCACCGGAGCGTTGTTCAGCGGTGGTCGGCAGTTGGTGGATTTGCGCAGTGTGGTGGGGCAGCAGCCGAGCCTGGTGATCTGGGGCAGTGAGGACGCAATCATCCCGGCGAGCCATGCCCAGGGGTTGGACGCTCAGGTGGAGATACTGCCGGGGCAGGGGCATATGGTGCAGCTGGAGGCGGCGGAGCGGGTGAATCAGTTGATGCTGGCGTTTCTTCGGACCTGATCGTTCCCACGCTCCGCGTGGGAACGATCTTCAAATGTGGGAGCGGGCTTGCTCGCGAAGGCGGTGTATCAGTGCCAGATTTATTGACTGACCCACCGCMTTCGCGAGCAAGCCCGCTCCCACACAAGCCCGCTCCTACATTTACCTCTGGCGCTTCAGGGTCTCGCTGGGCAACTCCTGAAACAACGCCCGATAACTGTTGGAAAACCGCCCCAAATGCCAGAACGACCAATTCATCGCCACCTCCGCCACGGTGGTGTCCACTGACGGCGGGTTCAACAACTCCCGCCGTGCACTGTTCAACCGGCGCAACCGCAACCACTGCGCCGGGCTCATCCCGGTATACGTCTTGAACCCGTGCTGCAACTGGCGCAACGGCACCCCGGCAATGCGCGCCAGCTGCAGCAGGTTGACGGTTTCATCCGGCACATCCGCCGCCCATTCGCCAATGCGCGCCATGATGATTCGCTCCTCGGTGCGTCGCTGCAATGAGCCCTTGTCGAGGCACACGCAGGCGTTGTCGAGGATGAACAGGCAGTCGTCCAGTAACTGCTGAGTCAGCGCATCACGACTCGGCAGGTCCAGCGTCGCCGACAGCCGTGTCAGCGTGCCGCTGAGCCAGCGGCTGAACAACGGGTTTTGCAGGGAGTTGAGCGGGGCCATGAACAACCCCTCCAGCTTCGCCACATCCAGACCATGGCGCTGGACAAACTGCGGCCCGAACACCACTGCCACTTCGCGGTAGTTTTCCGGGGTGATCCAGGTGTTGCGGCTTTCGCCATTGAGCACGTACAGCGCGTTGTCGCTGCCATCGAAACAGAACGCCAGGGAACCCGGCGGCGCGTTGAAGTTCTGTTCCACCCGGGTGTTCATCCGCTCTTCGTACACCTCGACACCTTGCAGGTCGAGGTAGCGGATCTGCCCGGCGAAATGCCCTGGGGACATCTGCTGGTACTGCTGCACCCAACCGGGTGTCGCACTGCATTGAGCGGCCACATCACCGGTGGTGAAGGCCTGTACGCGCAAAGCTGTTGCCTGTGTCATGGGTAACCTGGGCGCACTCTATTGGTGCGTTGTGGTTGGCGCAAAGTGGATAGATGCCGTTGGACGGCTGGCCCAAGATAGACCTCAATGCGCCGCGAGGGAAGCCCGCGGCGCAGCATCCAACCCATGACGAGGTCCTTATGAACGCCCCCTTCGATCAGCTGTCCGCCTGGCTGAAAGAACACAAGATTACCGAAGTCGAATGCGTGATCAGTGATTTGACTGGCATCGCACGCGGCAAGATTTCGCCCACCAACAAGTTCCTGCATGAGCGAGGCATGCGCCTGCCGGAAAGTGTGTTGCTGCAAACGGTAACCGGGGACTTTGTCGACGACGATATCTACTACGACCTGCTGGACCCGGCCGACATCGACATGATCTGCCGCCCGGTGTCCAACGCCACCTACGTGGTGCCATGGGCCATCGAGCCCACCGCCATCGTGATCCACGACACCTTCGACAAGCAGGGCAACCCCATCGAACTGTCGCCGCGCAACGTGCTGAAAAAGGTCCTGCAACTCTATACCGACCAGGGCTGGCAGCCGATTGTCGCGCCGGAGATGGAGTTCTACCTGACCCAGCGCTGCGAAGACCCGGACCTGCCGCTGAAGACCCCACTGGGCCGTTCCGGTCGCGCCGAAAGTGGCCGTCAGTCGTTCTCCATCGACGCTGCCAACGAGTTCGACCCGCTGTTCGAAGACGTCTACGACTGGTGCGAAGCCCAGGGCCTGGACCTCGACACGCTGATCCATGAAGACGGCCCGGCGCAGATGGAAATCAACTTCCGCCACGGCGATGCCCTGGACCTGGCCGACCAGATCACCGTGTTCAAACGCACCCTGCGCGAGGCTGCACTCAAGCACAACGTGGCGGCCACCTTCATGGCCAAACCGGTGGCCGACGAGCCCGGCAGCGCCATGCACCTGCACCAGAGCGTGGTGGAGATCGCCACCGGCAAACAGGTGTTTGTCGATGAACACGGCAACAAGAGCCAGCTGTTCCTCAACCACATCGGCGGCCTGCAGAAGTACATCCCCAAGCTGCTGCCGATGTTTGCGCCTAACGTCAACTCGTTCCGCCGCTTCCTGCCGGACACCTCGGCACCGGTCAACGTCGAGTGGGGCGAAGAAAACCGCACCGTTGGCCTGCGTGTACCGAGTTCCAGCCCCGACGCCATGCGCGTGGAAAACCGCCTGCCGGGCGCCGACGCCAACCCGTACCTGGCCATCGCCGCCAGCCTGCTGTGCGGCTACCTCGGCATGATCGAAAAGGTCGAGCCCAGCGCCCCGGTGGAAGGCCGCGCCTACGAGCGCCGCAACCTGAGGCTGCCGATCACCATCGAAGACGCCCTGGCGCGCATGGAAGAGTGCGACACCGTCAAGCAGTACCTGGGAGACAAGTTTGTGCGCGGCTACGTCGCGGTCAAGCGCGCCGAACACGAGAACTTCAAGCGGGTGATCAGCTCCTGGGAACGTGAGTTCCTGCTGCTGAGCGTCTGACGACTCGTCCGTAGCTTAGCGAGGCTGCCGTCGGGCCCACCGCAATTGTGTCCGATACATCGCTACGCAGCCTCGCCAAGGCTCGACAGCTGCTACGGGCAGAATGGCTGGATGAATACATAAAAATCAATCAAGCAAAGGGGTGTCGATATGCGTCTGGTGAAAAAGCTTCTCCCGCTGGCCTTGGCGGCATTGTTCAGCAGCGCGGGCCACGCCGCGCAGACGGTCAGTGTGTACAACTGGACCGACTACATCGGTGAGACCACCTTGGCCGACTTCCAGGCCAAGACCGGGATCAAGGTGATCTACGACGTGTTCGACTCCAACGAAACCCTGGAAGGCAAACTGCTCGCCGGCCGTACCGGCTACGATGTGGTGGTGCCGTCCAACCACTTCCTGGCGCGCCAGGTAAAGGCCGGCGCGTTCCTCAAGCTGGACCGTTCGCAGCTGCCCAACTTCAAGAACCTCGACCCCAAGCTGCTCAAACTGCTGGAGAAAAACGACCCGGGCAACGAGCATTCGGTGCCGTACCTGTGGGGCACCAACGGCATCGGCTATAACGTGGACAAGGTCAAGCAGGTGTTGGGCATCGACCATATCGATTCGTGGGCCGTGCTGTTTGAACCGGAGAACATCAAGAAGCTCCACGAGTGCGGCGTAGCATTCCTCGACTCGGCGGATGAACTGTTCCCGGCGATCCTCAACTACATGGGCAAGGACCCGCGCAGCGAGAATCCCGAAGACTACAAACAGGCCGAGGCCAAGCTGCTGACCCTGCGGCCGTACATCACTTATTTCCATTCCTCCAAGTACATCTCGGACCTGGCCAACGGTGATATCTGCGTCGCCTTCGGTTATTCCGGCGACGTGTTCCAGGCGGCCAACCGCGCCAAGGAAGCCAAGAACGGCGTGAACATCGCCTACTCGATCCCCAAGGAAGGCAGCAACCTGTGGTTCGACCTGCTGGCCATCCCGGCGGACGCCGCCAACCCGAAAGCCGCCCACGCCTTCATCAACTACTTGCTGGACCCTGAAGTGATCGCCAAGGTCAGCGCCAGCGTCGGCTACGCCAACCCGAACCCGGCGGCCAAGGCCTTCATGGCCCCCGAGCTGGTGAACAACCCCGAGATCTACCCGTCCCAGGAAGTGCTCGACAAACTCTACATTTCCACCACCCCGACGCCCGCCGTCATGCGCTTGATGACGCGGTCTTGGAGCAAAGTGAAGACCAACAAATGAACCGTTCCTCCTCCGACCACGCTCGTTCCTATTACCTGGCTTCGGCCAACGCCATGCCCCGGCGCCCAGCGCTGGGGGCTGACCTGACCGCCGATGTGTGTGTGATCGGCGGTGGGTTCACCGGGGTCAACACCGCCATCGAACTAGCCCAGCGCGGGCTGTCGGTGATCCTGCTGGAGGCCCGGCGGATTGGCTGGGGCGCCAGCGGGCGCAATGGCGGGCAGTTGATTCGCGGGATTGGGCATGACGTATCGGGCTTTGCCAGGTACGTGGGGGAGGAGGGCGTGCGTTACCTGCAGCAGGCCGGGATCGATTCGGTGGCGCTGGTGGGCGAGCGGATTCGCGAGCACGGGATTGACTGTGATTTGCGCTGGGGGTTTTGCGAGTTGGCGAATACGCCGGCGCAGTTTGCGGCGTTTCAGGGGGAGCTGGAGAGCCTTGCTGCCTTGGGGTATGCGCCTGAAACGCGGTTGGTGGCATCGCAGGATATGGCGCAGGTGGTTGGCTCAGGCTTGTATGCCGGTGGCCTGGTGGACATGGGCTCCGGGCATCTGCACCCGTTGAACCTGGTGCTGGGGGAGGCTGGAGTGGCCGAATCCCTTGGGGTGCGGATCTTTGAAGACAGCCCGGTGCTGGAGTTGATCCATGGCGACACGGTGCAGGTGCGTTGCGAGTTTGGCAGAGTGCGCGCCGGTAGCCTGGTGCTGGCGTGCAATGCGCATCTGGAGGAATTGGAGCCGAAGTTGAGCGGCAAGGTGTTGCCGGCGGGGAGCTACATCATTGCGACCGAGCCGCTGTCGGTTGGGGTGGCTGATCAGTTGATTCCGCAGAACCTGGCGTTGTGTGATCAGAAAGTGGGGTTGGATTATTACCGCCTTTCGGCGGATCGGCGGTTGTTGTTTGGGGGGGCTTGTCATTATTCGGGGCGTGATCCGGTGGATATCGCGGGGTATATGCGGCCGAAGATGCTCAAGGTTTTTCCGCAGTTGGCGAATACCGCGATTGAGTTTCAGTGGGGGGGGAAGATCGGCATCACCGCCAATCGCTTTCCCCAGGTGGGGCGCCTGAAGCAGCATCCGAATGTGTTCTATGCCCAGGGGTATTCGGGGCATGGCCTTAACGTGACGCATTGGTGTGCGCGGTTATTGGCTGAGGGGATTCAGGCTGGGCAGAGCCGGGGGTTGGATATTTTCAGCCAGGTGCCGCATATGACGTTTCCTGGGGGGAAGGTGTTGCGTTCGCCGCTGCTGGCGTTGGGGATGTTGTGGTATCGGGTGCGGGAGATGGTGGGGTGATTGATTGTGTACATATCCGTTTCTTCGGTAACGGCCACCTATGGTTTCGCTCTTACAGCGAGTCACTTTGCAAAAGCGGCAAAGTAACCAAAGCGCTCTGCCCCGCCTGTCGGCACCTCGCCTAGGCTCGGTGTTCCCTCACTCCGGCACCGCGAAGCGGGCYGCCGCGACGGGCCATCCATGGCCCGGCGCGGCKAAACCGGCGTCCTGCCGGTTTACCCGCTSCGCAATACCTGCGTTCGGCCTCGGGCTTATTGGGGCAGTCAGATCAAAATCAAAAGCAAGAGCACGGCGGCCTGAGAGCCGACCTGAGTGTTAAAAGCCAGATCAAAARCCAGAGCGAAAGCAGAGCTGCTTTTYTGTAGGAGCTGGCTTGCCGGCGATGCAGACACCTCGGTCTTCCAGACACACCGAGGTGATGCCATCGCAGGCAAGCCAGCTCCCACATTTGAACCGTGCCCGCTTTAGCTTTTGATTTAGCTTTTAACACTCAAGCCGGCTTTCAGGCCGCTGTGTTCTTGATCTTGCTTTTGATCTTGATCTTGGGCGCCCCGTTAAACCACGCTGGCCGAACGCAGGCTTTGGAGCGTGGGTAACCCGGCAGGACGCCGGGTTAGCCGTCCTGGGCCAAGGATGGCCCATGACGGCGGCCCACGGTCCAAAGCCGGAGTGAGGGCACTCCGAGCTACAGCGAGGAGCCGAGTGGTGGGGCAAGAGCGTTTTGCTTACTTTTGCGCTTTTCAAAAGTGAGCCGCTGTAAGAGCGGAACCAATTTAAGCCATCACCCAAATAACGGATATTCACCCCCAAAGCCTACCGCTCAATCGACCGACTCCACCGCGCATTCCACTCGGGCCGTGCCTGGTTCACCTGGTCCCAGTCAATCGAAATCGCCGTCTGCAAGTAACTGTTCATCGCCTCCACCCGCGCCCGGGTTTTGTCGGTAGTCGGCGTAGTAGGGTTCGAAGGAATCTGATCCCCCAGTTCCAAAGCCGGCGCCTGCGCCTCTGCGGTCAACAAGAACTGCGCCAGTTTCTGCGCCAACTCCGGCTGGTCATTCCGCGCAATCACACACTCCGCTACGTTCAACACCACCGCGCCTTCCTTCGGCTGCGCATACTCCATCGGCACACCCAACAACTGTTGCGTGGTCACCTGCGTCGGCGTCAGCGGAAAGATCGCCGCCTCATCCGTCTGCACCATCTCGGAAATCTTCGCCGAGCTGGCGATATATTCCAGCACGTTGGGCCCGACGGTTTTCGGCCAGGCCTTGAACCCCGGCTCCACGTTGGTCTCGCTACCCCCCTGAATCCGGTTGAACATGAGGAACCCGTGCAACCCAAATGTGGACGAGGCCAACGACTGGAACACCACCTTGTCCTTGAAGCGCGGGTCGGCCAGGTCCATCCACGACGTCGGCGGCGCCCAGCCCTTTTCCTTGAACATCTTGGCGTTGTAACCCAACCCGGTCACCCCGAGCGTCACCGCAACCGCTTCTTCCTTGATCTTCGCCTTGGCCGGAATCTGATCCAGGGTCGGATTGGGCGTGAGCTTCTCGCACAACCCCATGGAAATCGCGCGGTACATGATGCCGTCGTCGAGGAACATCACGTGCATCTGCGGGTTGTCCTTGTTGGCCTGCACCTTGGCCAGGATGTCCGACGAGGTGCCCGGCACGATCACCACCTTGACGTTGTTGGCCTTTTCGAACGCGGGCAGCACCTTGTCGGCGTAGACCCGCTCCATGGTGCCGCCGTTCATGCCCAGGTACAGCGTCGGTGCGGCGTGGGCCGCCGTGCTCAACAGGGCGAGGGACAGGCAAGACAGCGCAGTACGTTTGATCATGTGCATGAATCTTCCTCTCAGGCTTGGAAACGACGGATGGAAAATGCTTCGATGGGCTGCCGGCTGGCCCCCGTGCAGACGATCTCTGCCAGGGCTTCACCGACCGCAGGGCCGAGCTGGAACCCGGCGCCGGCAAAGCCGAAACCGTGGAGCAGGCCGGGTTGGGTGCTGCTGTCGCCGATCACCGGTTCGTGGTCGGGCAGAT
This sequence comes from Pseudomonas sp. Colony2, assembly GCF_019382755.1. Classification (NCBI taxonomy): domain Bacteria; kingdom Pseudomonadati; phylum Pseudomonadota; class Gammaproteobacteria; order Pseudomonadales; family Pseudomonadaceae; genus Pseudomonas; species Pseudomonas sp. Colony2. The sequence goes on from NZ_CP080030.1 coordinate 2,697,323, forward strand.
AACCTTCGGTGCCGCTCCAGGTACGGATCGCCTGGGCACCCTTGAGGAACGGGTACAACTCGCCGGCATTGCGCAGAATCTCCAGCACCGCCGCCTGGCCCGGGCGGGCTTGTTGCGGGCCCAGGGCAAAGCCGCGCCCGCCACCGAGGATGCAATTTCCCCGGGCGACTTGCCGCGCATAAATCCCGCCGCCTTCCACCCCGGTGCTCACGTCCATCACCACCGGCAACGGCTCGGTCACCAGCATCGCCGGGTGCGCCGAGGTCATCGGCACCGGCTCGCCAAAGTGCGCGGCCACGGTGCCGGCCCAGGCGCCGGCGCAGTTCAGCAGCCAGGGGGCTTGCAACTGCAGCCCATTGGCACAGCGCAACTGAAACCGCTGGCCGTCATGTTCAAGATGGGTGACTTCGGTTTGCTCCATCACCCTCGCACCGTGGCGTTGCGCTGCGCGGGCAAAGGCGGGGGAGACCAGGCGCGGATTGGCGTGGCCGTCTTCGGGGCATAACGACGCGCCGACTGCCACATCACCCACCCACGGGAACCGGGCGCGCAGTTGAGCGTGGTCGAGCATTTGCAGGCCCAGGCCAAAGCCACGTGTAGCGTCGGCGTAAGCCTGCAGAGCCGCCAGATCGTCATGACTGCGGGCCAGTTTCAAATGCCCGGAGCGCACGTATTCGCCGTCAATGCCAATCAGCCCCGGCAAGTCGGACCATAGCTCATGGGCACGTTGCGATAGCGGCAGTTGGTGCAATGGCCGCCCCTGGCGCCGCACGCCGCCATAGTTCACACCACTGGAGTGCGAGCCACAAAAGTCCCGCTCCAGCAGCACCACGCGCCGACCTTTTTGCGCCAGCATCAAAGCCGCCGAGGCCCCGACAATCCCGCCACCCAACACGATCACTTCACTGCCGATCATGGCTGCACCTCCACGCCAAACGGCAAGGGTTTGATCGGTGCCTGGCCACGCAGGCGGCCAACGTTTTCAATCTCGCGGCCACTGCGCTGGGCAACGATTTCCGCCGCCGCCAGCCCGCACATCCGGCCCTGGCAGCGGCCCATGCCAACCCGGCAATGGGCCTTGACCCGGTTCACTTCCCAGTGGCCTTCGTCCACCACCGCGCGCACTTCGCCGACGCTGACTTCTTCACAGCGGCACAGGATCAGTTCGTCCGGAGCTTCAGCGGCCCAGTTTTCCGGGAAGGGGAAGGCGGTTTCCAGGCCGTGGCGAAAGCGCTGGATACCTGCCAGTTGTTGTTCCAGCACGGGCCCGCGACGGTGGTCGATGGCAACACCGCTGTCTTCGAGCAAGGCCAATGCCGCTCGCTCGCCGGCCATTTGCGCCGCATCGGCGCCCATGATTCCGGCACCGTCGCCAGCCAGATACACGCCCGCGACACTGCTACGCCCGGCCGCATCTCGCTGGGGCAACCAGGCGCGGTTCAATGCATTCCAGGCAAATTCACACCCAAGTAAATCCGCCAGTTGGGTCTCGCTGCGCAGGGCATGGGCGAAGGCCACGGCATCACAGGCGATTTCCTGCTGGTCCCAGTGGATGCCCGTCACTCGTTGCTCGCCGTTGATGTGCGACAACGTTGCCCCTTGATGCACCGGGATGCCGTGGGCCGTTAGCCAGGCGCGGTAGTACAAACCCTTGGCCAGGGTCGCCGGCTGGCCGAGCAATGCCGGCAGGGCGCGGCATTGGGCGCTGAACGGCGCGCTGTCGAGCACCGCCACCACCTTGGCCCCGGCCTTGGCGTACTGATACGCCACCAGGTACAGCAACGGCCCGCTGCCGCAAAACGCGACGCGCTCACCGATGGCGCAGCCTTGATACTTCAGCGCGATTTGCGCCGCGCCCAGGCTGTACACACCGGGCAGCGTCCAGCCCGGCACGGGCAGGATGCGGTCGGTGGCGCCCGTGGCGACGATGATCTGCGCGTATTCGATGCTTTCGGCGTGGCCGTTGTTGAGCATGTCCAGGCGGCCATTTTCCGCATTCCACACCAGGGTTTCCGGCCGGTAGTCGATCCGGGTGGCCAGCTCATCCATGGTGCGATGCAGCGCTGTCGCCTTGCCCGCTTCAAACCCATACAGCTGCTTGGCCGAGCGCTGGAAGTTCGCCGGCTGGCGCCGATAGATCTGGCCGCCACCGCGCAGGCTCTCGTCCACCAACACCGGGGTTACGCCATGGTCCAGCAAGGTCCGGGCTGCGGTAATGCCCGCCGGGCCTGCGCCCACTATCACCACGCTCTTCATGCCTGGCGCCCCGGGTCACGGCGAATCGCCTGGCCGTCTTCCAGCAAGGTCGAACAGGCGCGCACTCGCCGACCATCCTCCAGCCGTACCCAGCAATCCTGGCAAGCTCCCATCAGGCAGAAACCGGCGCGGCGTTCGGCGCTGAAATCACTGCCCCGCAGGTGCTCGGCGCAGGTCAGTACGGCAGTCAGCAAGGTGTCCCCGAGCAGGCCCGTGGCAGGCTGCCCATCGAGGGTGAACGCCAGGCTGGGCCGCTCGGTCTCGGCCAGTCGTTTGAACAGTGCCATCAATGTTTCCCTACCAACACGCGATCCAGGCCGTAGACCCGGTCCAGCAGAATCATTGCCGCCGCCGTCAACCCGATCACCAGCGCCGACACGGCCGCCATCATCGGGTCGATGGATTCGGTGGCGTACACGTACATGCGCACCGGCAAGGTCTGGGTGGCCGGCGAGCTGACAAAGATCGACAGGGTCACTTCATCGAAACTGTTGATGAACGCCAGCAACCAGCCGCCGGCCACGCCGGGCAGAATCATCGGCAAGGTGATCTGGCGAAACAGGGTGAAGCGGCTGGCGCCGAGGGATTCGGCAGCCTGCTCGGCGCTGCGGTCAATGCCGATGGCGGCCGCCAATACCAGGCGCAATACGTAAGGCGTGATGATCACCACGTGGGCCAGCATCAACCAGGTGAAGCTGCCGTTGACGCCCATCATTGCGAACAGCCGCAGCATCGCCACCCCCAGCACCAGGTGCGGGATGATGATCGGCGAGAGGAACAGCGCACTGAAGAAGTTACGGCCGGGGAACTGGTAGCGACTGATTGCCAGCGCCGCCGGCACCGCGATCAACGTCGCCAGGGTGGCGGCAACGAACGCCAGGACCAGGCTGTTGTAGAACGCCTGGATAAAGTCCGCGCGCTCGAACACCGCATGAAACCAGCGCAGGGAGAAGCCCGAAGTGGGCAGGCTCAAGGTATTTTCCGGGGTGAAGGCCACCAGGCACACCACCACCAGCGGCGCCATCATGAACAGCACCACCAGGCCGTGAAAGCCCAGGGCCAAAGGACCGTTTCTGGACATCGTCTTATACTCCCAGGGACTTTTTGTAGCGGCCTTCGACCATGCGGTTCCAGCTCAGCATGATCAGCAAGTTGACCAACAGAAGCACCACCGCGATGGTCGCGCCCATGGGCCAGTTGAGTTCCGAGAGGTATTGGTCGTAGACCACCGTGGCGACCATCTTCAGGCGGCGTCCGCCCAGCAGGCCGGGGATCGCGAAGGAGCTGGCAGCCAGGCCGAACACGATCAGGGTGCCGGACAGCACGCCGGGCATCACCTGCGGCAACACGATCTTGCGCATCACCGTGGCCTGGCTGGCACCCAGGGACAGCGCCGCCTGTTCCGCCGACGGGTCGAGCTTCTGCAGGGAGGTCCACACCGGGATGATCATGAACGGCAGCATCACGTGCACCAGTGCGATGATCACGGCGAACGAGGTGTACAGCAGCTTCACCGGCTTGCCGCCCAGGGCCTGGATCACCTGGTTCACCAGGCCATCGGCACCCAGCAGCAGGCTCCAGCCGAAGGCCCGCACCACCACCGAAATCAGCAGCGGGGTGAGGATCAGGATCAGGAAGATCGAGCGCCATGGCGTGCCCATGCGGCTGAGGATGTAGGCCTCGGGCACGCCGATCACCACACACAGCAAGGTCACCAGGGCACTGATCCAGAAGGTGCGCCAGAAGATTTCGTAGAAGTACGAATCGCTGAACAGCGACAGGTAGTGGGCGAAGGTCCACTCATCGGCCTTCACCCCAACCTGATAGTCGAACACGTTGAACGACAGCACCAGTGTCAGGCCCAGGGGCAGGATCAGCAGCCCGAAAAACAACACCAGCGCCGGCAACGACAACAGGTAGCCACGGCTCATGCGCGCACCTCATCCGCGGCCAGCACCCGCAACAGGTTCGACTCCCAGTCCAGGCCCACTGCAGCGCCGCAAGCCAATGGCGCGCTGCCGTCATTGCGGCGGACCACGGTCAGCTCGCCGATCTCGGTCTTGATGCGGTACAGCCATTGGCTGCCGAAGAAGTAGCTGTCGAGGATCCTGCCTTGCAGCCGGCCGTTGCCGGCCGCCACCAGGTCGATCTTTTCCGGGCGCAGGCTCAGGGTCAGTTCGCCTTTGCCGGGCTCGAAGCGCACTTGCGGCGCGCCGAGTTGATCGAAGTCGCCCGCCAGCAGGTTGGCCTTGCCGACAAAATCCGAGATAAAGCGTGTGCGCGGGTGTTCATAGAGTTTGTACGGCGCGTCGATCTGCGTCACGCGCCCGGCCTGCATCACTACTACCCGGTCGCTGATGGACAGCGCCTCGGCCTGGTCGTGGGTGACCATCAGGGTGGTGATCCCGACTTCGCACTGGATGCGACGGATCTCGAACTGCATCTCTTCGCGCAGGTTGGCGTCGAGGTTGGAGAGGGGCTCGTCCAGCAGCAACACTGGCGGCTCGATCACCAGGGCGCGGGCCAGGGCCACGCGCTGGCGCTGGCCGCCGGACAGTTCCCGCGGGTAGCGCTCGGCGTGGGGCGCCAGGCGCACCAGTTCCAGCACGGTCTTGACTCTGCTTGCGATCTCCGTGGCAGGCACCTTGCGCATCTTCAGGCCGAAGGCGACGTTGTCGCGCACGCTCATGTGGGGGAACAGCGCGTAGCTCTGGAACACCACGCCCAGGCCGCGGCTGGCGGGTTTGGCATGGGTGATGTCGCGACCGTCGAGGACGATCTGGCCACCGGTGACGTCGACGAAGCCGGCGATCATTTGCAAGGTGGTGGTCTTGCCGCAGCCCGAGGGGCCGAGCAGGGACACGAATTCGCCTTTTTCCACCGCAAGATCAGTGGCGACCACCGCGTCGACGGCGCCGTAGCGTTTGCTCAAGGCGTTGAGTTGGAGAAAAGCCATGTCTGCGTTCCACCTTTTTGAGTCGCGTCGAAACGCGCTTTTTTGTTTTGGGCAGATGCGAAAAGGGTGTTGCGGGTGCGTTGGCGCTCGATCTTGAGTCGGCTGCCGTTAGTTGTTCATTTCGCCCCTGTGGACGCAGATTAGGGCGAAAGACTAGGATGGCGGAAGATGGAATTTCACTGGATAGAGTACTTTTTTCAGTTTCATTCACTGACCAGAATTTAGTGTGAGATATCGGCTTATGGATTCCACTGAGCGGAATGAAAGTGTCAAGGAAGTCGGCGCCGGTGGCGTCTCCCGGTTGTTTGCATTACTGCGCATCCTCGGCGCGGCGCCGGACGGTGGTGAACGGGTGACGCAACTGGCGCAGCAGGTGGGGCTGTCGCAACCCACCACCCACCGACTGCTGCGCAGCCTGATGGACGAGGGCATGGTGGAGCAGGATGCGCGCAGCAAGCGCTATCGGCTGAGCCTGGAGTTCTTCGCACTGGCGGCGAATGCGGGCAACACCGGCAACCTGCGGGACCTGGTGCGGCCGAGCATGTTGCGCCTCAGTGCGTCGTTGGGGGATTCATTGTTCCTGCTGGCGCGCAGCGGGTTTGATGCGATCTGCCTGGACCGCAGTGAAGGGCCGTATCCGATCCGTACCTTTACCGGTGATATCGGCGGCCGCGTGGCGCTGGGCGTGGGGCAGGGCAGCCTGGCGATTTTGGCGTTTTTGCCGGAGGAAGAGCGCGAGACGGTGATCCGCTACAACTTGCCGCGGCTCAAGGATTTTCACCTGTACGACGAGGTGTTTTTGCGTTCGGAGGTGGAGAGTGTGCGGCGGTTGGGGTATGCGGCGCGAAACACCGGGGTGCTGGAAGGCATGGCCGGGTTGGCGGTGCCGATCCTGGATCGCAATGGGCATGCGGTGGCGGCGTTGAGTGTGGCGACTATCAGCGACCGGCTGGGGCCGGGGCGGTTGCCGACGGTGGTGGAGTTGTTGACGCGCGAGGCGGCGGCGATCGGGCCGAAGATCAACCCGTTTGATCCGACGTTGCGCCGGCCTTCGCAGATCTTCGGTGGGTAGGTAATACCAGTAACGACACAGATCAAATGTGGGAGCGGGCTTGCTCGCGAATGCGGTGTATCAGTAAAAAATTTGGTGACTGACACACCGCATTCGCGAGCAAGCCCGCTCCCACATTTTAGACCGTGGCCATCTGTGGGATCCGGGTTGGACTCATCGCCGCCATCGCCACCGAAGTCGCCGCCGTGCGCGTCTCCACTCCCAGCTTCACATACACATGCTCCAGATGCTTGTTCACCGTCCTCGGACTCAACCCAAGAATGTCGCCAATATCCCGATTGGTCTTGCCACACGCCACCCAACGCAGCACTTCCACCTCCCGCTCCGTCAACTGAAACCGCGCCGACAATAGCTTGTGCGCCGGCTCATCCTCCAGGGTGATCACGCTCGGCTGTGTCGCCGCCCGCGCCGACAGCAAAATCCGCGACGTACGCAAATGCGCCGCCACCCGCGCCAGCACTTCATCGGTCTGGATCGGCTTGGTCACGTAATCGCTGCCGCCCACCTCGAACCCCTGCACCACATGCTTGCTGTCGGTCAGCCCGGTCATGAACACCACCGGAATATCCGCGCTGGCCGGTTGTGCCTTGAGCCGGCGGCAGGTTTCAAAGCCGTCCAGGCCGGGCATCACCGCGTCCAGCAGGATCAAATCCGGGCGTCGGCGTTGCACGCGGTTCAGCGCGCTGAGGCCGTCCAGCGCCACCAGCACCATGTAGCCGGCGTCGTCCAGGGCGTCGGAGAGCATGGCCAGGTTGTCCGGGGTGTCGTCGACAATCAGCACCACGCCGGGCTCAGCGCTGTGGGTCAAGGCATTCATCTTCGGCCTCCTTCAGGATGCGGTTGAGTTCTTCCAGGCGAAAGCTTTTCAGCAAGGCCCGGAGCTTGTTGATGAACGGTGCGGTACCTGGGCTGTCCAGCACGATGGCGTCGAGCTTTTCATGCAAACCACGCACATAGCCAATGGCGCTCAGTTCGGCGAGCACCGCGAGTTCTTCTGCGCTGGGTAGCGCGCCTTGGGTCGCGACCGGCGCGGCGAGCGGTGTGCGACGGCGCAGCCATTGCAAGTCCAGGTGCAGTTGCAGGCGTCCGAGCAGTTCAGGGGTACGCACCGGCTTGGCCAGGTAGTCGTTGCAGGCGCCGGCGATGCTGCGTTCGCGGTCGTCAGTGAAGGCGTTGGCGGAGATGATGATAATCGGCGCGGCAGACAGCGCATTACGCCGGATCATCCGGCTGGTGGCCCAGCCGTCCATGGTCGGCATCGACAGGTCCATCAGGATCAGGTCCGGCGACAGCAGCGCCACCTGGCGGATCGCCTCCTGGCCGTTGCTGGCCTGGGACACCTCGAAGCCCAGGGGCGTGAGCATGCCGCTGAGCACCTTGCGATGGTCCACGTGGTCATCCACCACCAGGATGCGCCGTCGTTCGCCGTGGTAGCCGATGATGTCGTGCTCCACATGCACCACGGCTTGCGGCACGCGGACCTGGGACAGGAACAGCCGTACCTGGAAGCAGGTGCCCTTGTCCAGCTCGCTGACCACCCGCAATTCGCCGCCCATCAGCGAGGTCAGCATGCGTGTGATGGTCAGGCCCAGACCCACGCCCTTGTCCTGGCGCATCAGGTCGCCGCGTTCAAACGGCTGGAAAATCCGCTCGATCTGTTCGGGGTCAATCCCGATGCCGGTGTCGATGATTTCGAAGTTGGCGGTCTCGCGCATGTAGCTGACCCGCAGGCGCACCTCGCCGCTGTCGGTGAAGTTGATCGCGTTGCCCAGCAGGTTGATCAGGATCTGCCGCACGCGTTTTTCATCACCACGCACCACAGCAGGGATCTTGCCCACGCAGTCCAGGCGAAAGCGCAGGCCCTTGTCTTCGGCCTGGGGGGTGAACATTTGTTCCAGGTCGTGGATCAGTTCCGGGAAGGGGATTTCGGTGAGCTCCAGGCGCAGCTTGCCGGCCTCGATCTTCGCCACGTCCAGCAGGCCGTCGATCAGCGACAGCAGGTGCGAGCCGCTGCGCAGGATGGTCGCTAGGGCGTCCTGATGCTGTTCGGGCATGGCACTGTCGCGCTGCAGAATCTGGGTGAAGCCGAGGATGCTGTTGAGCGGCGTGCGCAGCTCGTGGGACAGCCCGGTGACGTAGCGACTCTTGGCCGCGTTCGCTGCTTCCGAGGCTTCCTTGGCCTGTTGCAGGGCCTGGTCGGTGAGGCTGTGGGCGGCGATCTCCTGCATCAGCAGCGAGGTTTGCCGGTCGGATTCTTCCTGGGCCACCCGCCGGCTTTCGCGGGTGAGTACTACCCACCAGGCGAGTACGGCGGCCAGCACCGAGAGCGTGAGGAACGCCTTGAAAAACGCCTGGTACAAGGTTTGCGAATGGGGCAAACCCTGGGCCGCCTGCATGTAGATCAGCGCCAGGGCCCCGGCGAGCATCAGCACCAGCGCCATCAACAATCCGAGGTAATGCGCCAGCCGGGTATGCAGGCGCGGTACCAGCGTGGTCGGCAACAACCAGCGCAACACCCCTTCGAACTGGCTGGCCAGGCGCGCGTGGGGTTTGCAACGGTCGCCGCAACGCGCATCCAGTGAGCAACAGAGCGAGCAGATCGGCGTGCTGTAGGCCGGGCAGAACGCCATGTCGGCGGTCTCGAACGGGTTGCTGCACAGCCCGCAGATCACCAGGCCGGTGCCGGGTTGCGGGTGAATCAATTGCGCCTCGCTGCTGCGCGCAATGTAGTAGCGGCCCTTGGTCAGCCACGCCAATAGCGGCGCCATGATTAACGCGGTACCCAGCGCGACAAACGGTGGCGCAGCCTGCGCCAGGGCGCCGAACAGGCCGAAGTGGGCGAGAATCGACAGCAGCGAGGCAATCAGCATCGAGCCGACGCCCACCGGGTTGATGTCGTAGAGGTGCGCACGCTTGAATTCGATGTGTTTGGGCGACAGGCCCAGGGGCTTGTTGATTACCAGGTCCGCTACCAGCGTGCCGATCCAGGCAATCGCGATATTCGCGTAGAGCCCCAGCACCTGCTCGATCACATCGAACACGCCGAGCTCCATCAGCATCAGCGCAATGGCGACGTTGAACACCAGCCACACCACGCGGCCGGGGTGGCTGTGGGTCACGCGGGCAAAGAAGTTCGACCAGGCCAGGGAGCCGGCGTAGGCGTTGGTCAGGTTGATCTTCATCTGCGAGATGAACACGAACAGCACCATCGCCCCCAGCGCCCATTCGGGAGAGGAGAACACATAGCCGAACGCGACGAGGTACATCTGGGTTGGCTCGGCGGCGCGCTCCATGGGGATTTCATGTTGCAGGGCGAGGAACGCCAGGAACGCCCCGGCGAACATTTTCAACGCCCCCGGCACGATCCAGCCGGGCCCGGCGCATAACAGCGCGGCCCACCAGCGCTTGCGGTTGGCGCTGGTTTTTTCCGGAAGGAAGCGCAGGTAGTCCACCTGTTCGCCGATCTGCGTGACCAGCGACAGCGCCACGGTGCAGGCGGCGCAGAACGACAGCAGATTGAAGTCGCCACCGTCGCTGCTGCGGCCGACAAAGCTGGTCCAGTCGCTGAAGGCCTCGGGGTTCTTCCACAACACGAAGCCATAGGGCAGCACCAACAGCACCAGCCACAACGGTTGCGTCCACAATTGCAGGCGGCTGATCAGCGTTACGCCGTAGGCCACCAGCGGGATCACCAGCAGTGAACAGATGACATAGGCGATGGCCAGCGGGATATGGAAATACAACTCCAGGGCCAGGGCCATGATCGCCGCTTCCAGGGCGAAGAACAGGAAGGTGAAGCTGGCGTAGATCAGCGAGGTGATGGTGGAGCCGATGTAACCGAAGCCCGCGCCGCGGGTCAGCAGGTCCATGTCTACGCCATAGCGGGCGGCGTAGTAGCTGATGGGCAGGCCGGTGAGAAAGATCACCAGGCTGATGGCGAGGATCGCCCAGAAGGTGTTGGTGAAGCCGTAGCTCAAGGCCAATACGCCGCCGATGGCCTCCAGCGCCAGGAACGACACCGCGCCCAAGGCGGTGTTGGCGATGCGCAGTTCCGACCATTTGCGGAAGGACTTCGGGGTGTAGCGCAGGGCGTAGTCTTCCATGGTCTCGTCGGCGACCCAGGAGTTGTAGTCGCGGCGGATCTTGACGATGCGCTGGGTGCCGGGGAGGGGGTGCACGGTGGGGAACTCCTGCAAGGATGGGGAGATGGCAGCAATATTCGTGCCCCAGTCCTGCGGGGTGCGCTCTTCGTGGCGAGGGAGCTTGCTCCCGTTGGACTGCGAAGCAGGCCCAGCAAGACCACTTCATTTTTCCAGGCAGAACCGGGTCGCCGGTTTTGGCGCCGCTGCGCAGCCCAACGGGAGCAAGCTCCCTCGCCACAGGGGTTTCCTTTCCCAAGGCGAGCGGGATCCTGCTCGAAAATGGTGCGCAACGGCATACGTCAAATGACGTACCCCGTTACGTCAGGCTGCGTATACCCGCCGTGGCCACCTGCCGCCATGCTGAACCCCTCATTGCAGAGGAGTCGCCCCATGGAATCACGATTGATCCGCTCCAAACCGTTGTTGGCCTTATCACTGCTGGCGGCGAGTCTGTTCAGCCATGGCGTCATGGCCGACAACGAAGGCCTGGCGGTGACGCCTACCGAAGTCACCGTCGGCCAGTTGCACTCGGCCACCGGCACCATGGCGATTTCCGAAACCGGTTCGATCCAGGCCGAACGCCTGGCCATCGAGCAGATCAACGCCTCGGGCGGGATCCTCGGGCGGCAGATCAAGGTGATCCAGGAAGACGGCGCGTCCGACTGGCCGACCTTCGCCGAAAAGGCCAAGAAACTGCTGGTGAACGACAAGGTGGCTGCAGTGTTCGGCTGCTGGACCTCCGCTTCACGTAAAGCCGTATTGCCGATCCTCGAGAAAGAAAACGGCCTGCTCTACTACCCGACCTTCTATGAAGGCCTGGAACAGTCGAAAAACGTGATCTACACCGGCCAGGAAGCGACCCAGCAAATCCTTGCCAGCCTCGACTGGATCGCCAAGACCAAGGGCGCCAAAACCTTCTATCTGGTGGGCTCGGACTACATCTGGCCGCGCACCTCGATGAAGATCGCGCGCAAGCACATTGAAAACGTGCTGCACGGCACCGTGGTCGGCGAAGACTACTACCCGCTGGGCAACACCCAGTTCGGTTCGCTGATCAACAAGGTCAAGCTGAAAAAGCCTGACGTGGTGTTTGCGGCCGTGGTGGGCGGCTCCAACGTGGCCTTCTACAAACAGCTCAACGCAGCGGGCGTGAACGCGTCCAAGCAAACCCTGTTGACCCTGTCGGTGACCGAAGACGAACTGCTGGGCATCGGCGGCGAAAACATGGCTGGCTTCTATGCCTCGATGAAGTACTTCCAGAGCCTCGACAACCCGAACAACAAAGCCTTCGTGGAAGCGTTCAAGGCCAAGTACGGCAAGGATGCAGTGATCGGTGATGTGACCCAGGCGGCCTACCTCGGCCCATGGTTGTGGAAAGCGGCGGTTGAGAAGGCCGGCAGTTTCGACGTGGATAAAGTCGTCGCCGCATCGCCTGGCATCGAGCTGAAAAACGCGCCGGAAGGCTATGTGAAGATCCACGAAAACCATCACCTGTGGAGCAAGTCGCGCATTGGTGAAGTGCAGCCAAACGGGCAGTTCAAGGTGATCTACGAGTCGGATCTGATCGAGCCGAATCCGTTTCCGAAAGGCTATCAATAACCTCGGGTCTGGCGCTGATCTGAATGTGGGAACTGGTTTTGTGTGGGAGCGGGCTTGCTCGCGAAAGCGGTGAATCAGTGAGTGCATCCGGTACTGACACACCGTATTCGCGAGCAAGCCCGCTCCCACACAAGCCAGCTCCCACATAAAGCAGAAGCAGATTGCATTTCAACCTCCCGCTCAGGAGACCATCATCATGGAATGGCTATCGGAATTTGGAGCCATCGCGGCGATGCAGGGGTTCAACGGCTTGTCCGTGTTCTGCGTGCTGTTGCTGATGGCATTGGGACTGGCAATCATCTTCGGCCAGATGGGCGTGATCAACATGGCCCACGGTGAGTTCCTGACCATTGGCGCCTACACCACCTACGTCTGTTCCAGCCTTACCGCGCATTTCGCGCCAGGCTTTCAGCCGTACTACTTTTTCGTTGCCATTGCCCTCTCATTCCTCGTCGCCGGCGCCGTGGGCTGGCTGGTGGAATGGGCGATGATCAGCCGCTTGTACAAGCGGCCCCTGGACACTTTGCTCGCCACCTGGGGTTTGTCCCTGGTGATGCAGCAAACCTTCCGCTCGGTGTTCGGCGCCCGTGAAGTGAGTGCCGAACCGCCGGCCTGGCTGATGGGTTCGGTGAACCTCAGCGACGCCATCGAGATCCCGCGCAACGGCCTGTTCATGATGGGCCTGACCGTGCTGCTGACCGGGGCGATCTTCGTCATGCTCTACCGTTCGCGCTGGGGCTTGCAGGTGCGCGCCACCGTGCAGAACCGCTTGATGAGCCGGGCGGTGGGCATCAACACGCGCAAGGTCGACCGCATGACCTTCGCCCTCGGCTGCGGCGTGGCGGGCGTGGCCGGTGCGGCGTTCACCACCATCGGCTCCACCGGGCCGACCGCCGGTTCGCAGTACATCGTCGACACCTTCCTGGTGGTGGTGTTCGGCGGCGCGCAAAGCCTGTTCGGCACCATTGCCTCGGCGTTCGTGATTGCCCAGACCCAATCGCTGTCGGAGTTTTTCCTCAGTGGCTCGATGGCCAAGGTGCTGACGCTGTCGTCGGTGATCCTGATCCTGATGCTGCGCCCGCAAGGGTTGTTCTCCATCAAAGTGCGCAAGTAGAGGCGAACCGATGAAGGCTCTAGACAAACTGCTGGGCGGCCAGCAAAACCTGATCGGCATCGTGCTGTTGGCGCTGTTGATCCTCGTGGTGTTCCCGCTGACCCTGGACGCCTTCCGGCTGAACATGGTCGGCAAGTACCTGACCTACGCGTTCGTCGCGGTGGGCCTGGTGCTGTGCTGGGGCTATGGCGGGATTCTCAGCCTCGGGCAGGGGGTGTTTTTCGGCGTCGGCGGCTACTGCATGGCGATGTTCCTGAAGCTTGAGGCCTCGGACCCGATCAGCACCAAGATCCAGTCCACCCCGGGCATCCCGGACTTCATGGACTGGAACCAGATCACCGAATTGCCGTGGCTGTGGCAGCCGTTCCACAGCTTCACCTTCACCCTGTTCGCGGTGATTGCGGTGCCGGTGTTGCTGGCGTTCATCATCGGCATGGCGCTGTTCAAGCGGCGGGTGGGCGATGTGTATTTCTCCATCGTCACCCAGGCGATTGCGCTGATCCTCACGGTGCTGATCGTCGGCCAGCAAGGCCTTACCGGTGGTGTCAATGGCATTACTGACCTCAAGACCCTGCTGGGCTGGGACCTGCGCGGTGACGGCGCGAAGATGATCCTGTATTTCATCAACGCCGGGCTGTTGTTCGGCTGCATCTTCATTGGCCGTTTTATCCTCGCCTCGAAACTGGGCCGGCTGTTGATGGCCATGCGCGACAAGGAAGAGCGGGTACGGTTTTCCGGGTATGACGTGGCCAGCTTCAAGATTTTCGTGTTCTGCGTGGCGGCGGCGTTCTCGGCGATTGGCGGGGCGATGTTTGCCTTGCAGGTGGGCTTTATGTCGCCGTCGTTCGTGGGCATCGTGCCGTCCATCGAGATGGTGATCTTTGCCGCGGTGGGCGGGCGCATGTCACTGCTGGGCGCGGTGTATGGCGCGTTGCTGGTGAACTATGGCAAGACCTACTTTTCCGAATCCTTCCCTGAGCTTTGGCTGTACCTGATGGGCGGGTTGTTTATCGCCGTGGTCATGTACTTCCCCAACGGCCTGGCGGGGTTGTGGGACAGCCATGGTCGCCAGGCCCTGGCCCGAGTGTTGCGGCGCAAGCCGGTGATCAAGGCCGAACCGGCGAAGATCAAGCCCAAGGCTGAAGCCAAGATCCTGGAGACACAGCCATGACCGCCGTTGGTTTTGAAATGAAGAAACCGGTGTTGGCTATCGAAGGCCTCACCGTGTCATTCGATGGCTTCAAGGCTGTCGACAACCTCAACCTGTATATCGACCGCAATGAAGTGCGGGTGGTGATCGGGCCCAACGGCGCCGGCAAAACCACGGTGCTGGATTTGATCTGCGGCAAGACCCGCGCCACCAGTGGCAGCATCCAGTTCGACGGCCAGGAACTGACCAAAATGCGCGAATACAACATCGTGCGCGCTGGGGTAGGGCGCAAGTTCCAGAACCCATCGATCTACGAAAACCTCACGGTGTTTGAAAACCTCGAGATGTCGTATCCGGCCGGGCGCAAGGTGTGGGGCGCGCTGTTTTTCAAGCGTAATGCCCAGGTGATTGCGCGGGTCGAGGAGGTGGCGCGGGAAATCTTCCTCGGCGACTTGTTGCAGCAGCAGGCGGACCTGCTGTCTCACGGGCAAAAGCAGTGGCTGGAGATTGGCATGCTGCTGATGCAAGACCCTGAATTGCTGATGCTCGACGAGCCGGTGGCCGGGATGAGCGTCAACGAGCGGGCGCAAACGGCCGAGTTGCTCAAGCGCATCAGCCAGGGGCGCTCGGTGTTGGTGATCGAGCATGACATGGAGTTCGTCAAGAGCATTGCCCACAAGGTCACGGTGTTGCATCAGGGCAAGGTGCTGGCCGAGGGCAGCATGGAGTCGGTGCAGAGCAATCCGAAAGTCATTGAAGTGTATTTGGGCCACTGAGGAGTCGGGCATGTTCAAGATCGACAAACTGTCGTGTGGGTACGGGCAGAGCCAGATTCTTCACGACCTGGAGCTGGATGTGGCGAAGCGTGAGATCGTCGCGGTGATGGGGCGCAACGGGATGGGCAAGACCACGTTGTTCAAGAGCCTGATGGGTATTTTGCCGCAGTGGCAGGGGCAGGTCAGTGTGGATGGGCATGATGTGTCTGCGCTTGAAACCCATGAGCGGGTGGAGCGGGGGATTGCCTATGTGCCGCAGGGGCGGATGATTTTTCCCAGCATGAGTGTGTTGGAGAATATTCAGACTGGGTTGCCGGCGGCGGCCCGGGGCAGGGTGCCTGAGGATTTGTATGCGCTGTTTCCGGTGCTCTATGACATGCGTTCGCGCAAGGGTGGGAATTTGTCTGGGGGGCAGCAACAGCAGTTGGCGATTGCCCGGGCGTTGGCGACGAATCCCAAGGTGTTGTTGCTCGATGAGCCGACTGAGGGGATTCAGCCTTCGATCATCAAGGACATTGCTCGTACGCTTAAGGAGATTCGCAATTTGCGGGATTTGACGATTGTTGTTTCTGAGCAGGTGTTGTCGTTTACTTTGGAAATTGCTGATCGGTTTTTGGTGATTGAGAAGGGGAGGTTTGTGATTGAGGAAACTCGGGATCGGGTGGATGAGGCGACTATCAGTCGGTACTTGTCGGTTTGACCTGGCTGGGTACATATCCGTTATTTRGGTAACGGCGRCTTATGGTTTCGCTCTTACAGCGAGTCACTTTGCAAAAGCGGCAAAGTAACCAAAGCGCTCTGCCCCGCCTGTCGGCGCCTCGCCTAGGCTCGGCGTTCCCTCACTCCGGCATTGCTCCGCGGGCCGCCGCGATGGGCCATCCWTGGCCCAGCGCGGCTAAACCGGCGTCCTGCCGGTTTACCCGCTCCGCAATACCTGCGTTCGGCCTCGGGCTTATTGGGGCAGTCAGAGCAAGATCAAGATCAAAAGCAAGAGCACGGCGGCCTGAAAGCCGACCTGAGTGTTAAAAGCCAGATCAAAAGCCAGAGCGAAGGCAGAGCTGCTTTTCTGTAGGAGCTGGCTTGCCGGCGATGCAGACACCTCGGTACATCAGACACACCGAGGCGATGCCATCGCCGGCAAGCCAGCTCCTACAGTGCACCGTGCCCGCTTTAGCTTTTGATTTGGCTTTTAAACACTCAAGCCGGANNNGGGCACTCCTCGCCTAGGCGAGGAGCCGAGGGGTGGGGCAAGAGCGTTTTGCTTACTTTTGACTGGGCCGGCATTCCGGCTGTTCAAAAGTGAGCCGCTGTAAGAGCGGAACCGATACAAGCCATCACCCAAATAATGGATATACACACCGCCCGTCACAGCTCCAGCCGAACCTGCGCACACAACCCCCCACCGTCCCGGTTGCTCAGGGTCAACTCCCCACCAATCGCCACCGCCAGTTGCTGGGCAATCGCCAACCCCAGCCCTGTACCACCAGTGCCACGATTACGCGAACTCTCCACCCGGTAAAACGGCTGCATCACCTGCACCAGTTCATCCTCGGCAATCCCCGGCCCCCGGTCCAGCACCTTGATCGAAAGCTCACCCGCCGCCGTCGACCCCACCTCCAACTGCGCCTCCCCGGCAAATTTCAGCGCGTTGTCCACCAGGTTCACCAGCACCCGACGCAACGCATGGGGCCGCGTATCCAAAACCACCGCGCTTTTACCGGTCAAACTCACTTGCTTGTTCATATCCTGGTAATCAAACACCAGGCTGTCGAGAAACGCATCCAGGTCGATCCGGCAACTGGCCTCGGTCGACCCATGCACACTGCGAGCGTAAGCCACGCCCTCGCGCACCAGATGCTCCATTTCCCCCAGGTCACTCCAGAGCTTTTCCCGGTCCACCGAGTCCTCCATGAACTCGGCACGCAATTTCATGCGGGTGATCGGCGTCTGCAAGTCATGGGAGATCGCCGCCAGAATCTGCATGCGCTCCTTGAGGTACTCGGCAATCCGCTTCTGCATTTCGTTGAACGCCGCCGCCGCATGCGCCACCTCGGTGGGGCCGGTTTCGTCCAGCGGCGTCGGGCGGGCATTCGGGTCGAGGGTTTCCACTGCCCGTGCCAGGCGTGTCAGCGGGCGGATGGCGATGCGCACGGCGATCCAGGTGCACACCAGCAACACCACCAGTTGCAGCACCAGTACCACCGGCAGCCAGAACGCAAACGGGATCGGCTTGGGATAGACATCAATCGTGACCGGGCTGCCATCGGCCAGGGTCAGGTGCGCCTGGAAGTGTTTTTGCAGGCCCGGGATGTCGCGGAACGTCAGCGGGTAGTGCTCGCCCAACGCATCGGAAATCGACGTCGCGGCCATGGGCACGTTGTCGCTGGCCATCGGCTCGCCGGGTTCGCCGGCATTCAGCAGGTAGCGGTAGGCGTTGCGGTCGAGGCGCGGCAGCCAGCTGGCACGCTCGGCGGCGGGCAGGCGGTCGAGGATCGCGATCGACGTCGATACGTCGTTTTCCAGGTTGCCCAGCATTACGCTGCGGGCACTCATGTAGCGTTCATAGAACTGCGCACTGAACGACAGGGCGTTGGCGCACAGCAGGCTGACGATGAAAATTACCGTCAGTTGCGCCGCGAGGGTGCGCGGCCAGCGGAACGTGAGGGTCATGCCGGGTCCCCAAGGATTTCCACGGCCAGGGAGAACACATAGCCTTCGCTGCGCACGGTCTTGATGTAGGCCGGTTCGCGGGCGTCGTCCAAAAGGCGCTGGCGCAGGCGGCTGACCAGCAGGTCGATGGAGCGGTCGAACAGGTCCGCGTCCCGGCCCTGTGTCAGGTTCAGCAACTGGTCACGGTTGAGCACCCGTTGCGGATGGTCGAGGAAGACGCGCAGCAAACGGTATTCGGCACCGCTCAAGGCCACCAGGGTGTTGTCTTCGTCCAGCAGATGGCGGGCGGTGGTGTCCAGGCGCCAGCGGCCAAAGCGGATCAGCCGGCCGCTTTCGGTCACCACCAGGTTTGGCGGCAGCATCCGTGTGCGCCGCAGCACGGCGTTGATGCGGGCCAGCAGTTCACGGGCGGCGAAGGGTTTGACCAGGTAATCGTCGGCGCCCATTTCCAGGCCGATGATGCGGTCGGTTTCATCGTTGCGCGCGGTGAGCATCAGGATCGGCGTGGCCTTGTGCTTGCCCACCCGCAGTTCGCGGCACAGCTGCAAGCCGTCGTCGCCGGGCATCATGATGTCCAGCACGATCAGGTCCACGGGCGTGGTGTCGAGGAAGCTGCGCATCTGCCGGCCGTCAGCCACCACTGTGGTGCGCAGGCCGTTCTTTTTCAGGTAGTTTCCCACCAGTTCGCGGATCTCCCGATCGTCATCGACAATCAGAATGTGATCGACGTGATCCATGCTGCCTTCCTCGTTGATTAGTCATTGATGCGCAGTCTAGCCACTGGCGGCGGGCTTGCCTTGTGCCCTTTGTATTGCAGTGTATCTGGCGGTGACGAGATACACATCGACGCAAAAATCCCGGCCTGGCCGACACAATCCGGATACCTCGCAAGGTTCAAATGAGCCCATCGAGGTAATCCGCCTCGGCCCACTTGAACCCCCGGGGAACCACCCATGACCATCAAAGCTGCCTATGCCAGTTGCCTGTTTGCCTTACTCACTGGCCTGAGTGTTGCCGCCCATGCCGAAACCACCGCCAGCCAGCCGGATATCCACCAGGTGCTGTCGATCTCCGAAGAGTCCGGTGGCGCGCTGTGCGGCATCGTCAACTCGAAACTGACCTACCTCGATTCCGAGGGCCAGCGCCACGTCCTCGACTACCGCAAATTTTCCAGCAATTGCCTTGAAGGCAGCTGAGGAGACCGGCCATGACCCCACTCAACAGCTTTCTCAGCGCCCTGGCGTTTTCCCTGGCGGGTGTGGCGGCGGATGTGAATGCCGCCACCGCGAAAAAACTCACTGGCAGTGAAACCTGCTTCCAGAACACGCCGCTGGCGCAAAACGGCGCGGCTCGCAAACGCGCCGAAACACCCCCGGCCACGAGGTGACACCCATGAACTTCATCCGATACCTGCGCCGCTCAAAAGGCCTGCTGCTGTTGGCACTGGTGGTTGCCTTGGTCGGCGTGCCCAAGGCGGTGAACTACCTGATCAACAACGTCGACGCCGAAAGTTTCAGCCAGTCCGATGAGCGCATGCCGTCCCTCGACGGCGCGGTGGCCTGGCTCAACTCGCCGCCGCTGACGGCCGAGGGCCTGAAGGGCAAGGTGGTGCTGGTGGATTTCTGGACCTACGACTGCGTCAACTGCCAGCGCAGCCTGCCTTACGTCAATCAGTGGGCGAAGAAGTACGCCAGGGACGGGTTGGTGGTGATCGGTGTGCACACGCCGGAAAACGCCTATGAGAAAGTCCTGGATAACGTACGCAGCCAGGTCAAGAAGCTGGACATCCATTACCCGGTGGCCATCGACAACGACTACCGCATCTGGCGCGCCTTCGATAACCAGTACTGGCCGGCCCATTACTTCTTCGATGCCACCGGCAAAGTGCGCTACAGCCATTTCGGCGAGGGCCGCTACGACAATCAGGAGAAAGTCATCCAGGCCTTGCTGGAAGAAGCCAGGGCAGCGAACGCGCCAACCTAAGCTAATGCCAAAAAGGTATTTATTGCGGGGTTTTTAGATCGTTTAGCTTCACCACTCCACGTACCTGTTCATGGAGTGAGCACCCAATGTCGCACCCGCTGGCAATCAACACCTTGCCCCTGCTGGACCTGGCGCTGCTCGACGGCAGCCCGGCCCAGCGTGGGCAGTTTCTCGATGACCTGCGCCACGCTGCGCGGCATATCGGTTTTTTCTACCTCACCGGCCACGGCATCGACGCCGGGTTGCTCACCCAGGTGCAGCAGCAGGCGCGCCGGTTTTTCGCCTTGCCGGAGGCCGACAAGCTTGCTGTCGGCATGATCAACTCCCCGCACTTTCGCGGCTACAACCGCGCCGCGTCGGAGATCACCCGGGGGCAGCCGGATCTGCGTGAACAGTTCGACCTCGGCGCCGAGCGCGAGCCGCTGCGGCAAGGCCCGGATTCACCGGCCTGGTCGCGCCTGCAAGGCCCCAACCAGTGGCCTGCCGCGTTGCCTGAACTCAAGCCCTTGTTACTGGCCTGGCAGCAGGCGATGACGCAGATGTCCCTGCGCCTGTTGCGCGCCTTTGCCCAGGCCTTGTCGCTGCCGGAAAACGCTTTCGACCCGCTGTATGGTGACAAGCCCAACGAACACATCAAGCTGATCCGCTACCCCGGCCGCCACGCCCAGCAGAGTCGCCAGGGCGTCGGCGCCCACAAGGATTCCGGCTTTCTCAGCTTCCTCCTGCAAGACCAGCAGGCCGGCCTGCAAGTGGAAGTGGAGGAGGGCCGCTGGATCGACGCCTTGCCGCGCCCCGACACCCTGGTGGTGAACATCGGCGAGTTGCTGGAACTGGCCACCAACGGCTACCTGCGTGCCACGGTGCACCGGGTCGAATCGCCGCCCCTGGGCAGCGAGCGTTTGTCCCTGGCGTTTTTCCTCGGTGCACAACTCGACGCGGTGGTGCCGGTGTATCAGTTGCCGCCCGAGTTGCTGCGCGATGCCCACGGCCCCACCAGTGACCCGCGTAACCCGCTGCTGCGGGACGTCGGCTGGAACTACCTCAAGGGCCGCCTGCGTTCCCATCCGGATGTCGCCCAACGGTTTTACGCCGATGCCACGATTCCCCAAGCCCTGTCCGCCTGATAAGGAACATCACCATGCTCAAGAAAACAGCCCTGGCCCTGGCCGTCCTGATTGCCTCCTTCGACGCCCAGGCCGCCGAGGCCCTGCGTGTGGCGGCGGACCCGATTCCCCACGCGCAAATCCTCGAATACGTGCAGAAGCTCGACCCGCAGCTGCAGCTGAAAATCATCGAAATCCCCAACGGCGTGAACTCCAATGAACTGCTGGCCCACGGTGATGTGGACGCCAACTACTTCCAGCACTTGCCGTACCTGTACTCCCAGGAACAGGCTCTCGACCAGAAATTCACAGTGGCGGCCACCGTGCATATCGAGCCGCTGGGTATCTATTCCCATCGCCACACCAGCTTTGCCCAGGTGCCGGATAAAGGCACCGTGGCCGTGCCCAACAACGTCACCAACCTGAGCCGTGCGCTGTACCTGCTGCAAGCCAACGGCCTGATCACGCTCAAGCCCGGTTTCAACGACCCGGCCAAGGACCAGGCAACGCCCAAGGACATTGCCGAGAACCCCAGGCACCTGAAGATCCTCGAGATCGAATCACCACAGATTCCTCGTGCCCTGGATGATGTCGACCTCGCCGTGATCAATGGCAACTACGCCCTCGAGGCCGGCCTGTCACCGGCCAAGGATGCCCTTGGGCTGGAAAAAGCCCAGGGCAATCCCTACGCGAATATCCTCGTGACCACCCCGAAATTGCAGGACGACCCACGGATCAAACAGCTGGCCAAGGATCTGAATTCGCCAGAGGTGGCAAAGTTCATCACCGAGAAATATGCAGGCTCGGTGATTCCGGTAGCTGTCGAATGATCGTCGTCGAGCAGGTCAGCAAAACCTACGCCGATGGCCAGCCGCCGGCGCTGGATAACGTGTCATTGCAGATTGCCGACGGTTCGATCTTCGGGATCGTGGGGCGGAGCGGGGCGGGCAAGAGTACTTTGCTGCGCTGCCTGAACCTGCTGGAGCGCCCGACTTCCGGGCGCATCCTCATGGACGGCCAGGACCTGACGCTGCTCAGTGACAAGCAACTGCGCCAGCAACGCCAGCGTATCGGCATGATCTTCCAGGGTTTCAACCTGCTGCATTCACGCAACGTCGCCGACAATGTGGCGGTGCCCCTGGAAATCGCCGGCCAGCCCAAGGCCGAGCGCGTTGCCCGGGTCAAGGAATTGCTGGAACTGGTCGGCCTGAGTGACAAGGCGCTGGCGTTTCCGTCGCAACTGTCCGGCGGCCAGAAGCAGCGCGTCGGCATCGCCCGGGCACTGGCGCCGCGCCCGGATTATTTGCTGTCGGACGAAGCCACCAGCGCCCTCGACCCGGAAACCACCGCGTCGATCCTGGAACTGCTGCGCAGTATCAATCGGCAACTGGGGGTGACCATCGTGTTGATCACCCACGAGCTGGATGTGGTCAAGGCTATCTGCGACAGCGCGGTATCCCTGGCCAATGGGCGTGTGGTGGAAAGCGGCAGCCTGATTCAATTGCAGGCCGACCCCGCCTCAAGCCTGGGCCGCTCACTGGCCCCCAGCCTGCCAGCGGTGAGGGCAGTATGAAAACGGACTGGAACGACATCCTGCAACTGCTGCTCACGGCCACCGGCGAAACCCTGTACATGGTGCTGCTGGCGGCGGTCTTTACCTTGCTGATCGGCCTGCCCCTGGGGGTGCTGCTGTTTGTCAGTCGCCGCGGCGGGCTGTTCCCCTTGCCACGGGTGAACCGTGTGCTGGGTGCGGTGATCAACCTGGGCCGCTCATTGCCCTTTGTGGTGATGCTAATTGCCTTGATTCCACTGACCCGGTTGATCGTTGGCACCACATTGGGCAGCACCGCCGCCGTGGTGCCGATCACCATTGGCGCCTTTCCGTTCTTTGCGCGGATTGTCGAGAACGCGCTGGACGAAGTGGACAAGGGGCGCATCGAAGCCATCGTTGCCATGGGTGGAGATATTCGGCATGTGATCTTCAAGGTGCTGCTGCCGGAGGCGCTCCCTGCGTTGCTTGCGGGGTTGACCCTGACCCTGGTGATGCTGATCGGCTTTTCGTCCATGGCCGGGGTGATTGGCGGTGGCGGCCTGGGGGACCTGGCGATTCGTTATGGGTACCAGCGTTTCAATAACCAGATCATGGTGGTGACGGTGATTGTGTTGGTGGTGCTGGTCCAGGGCGTGCAAAGCCTGGGGGATCGTTGCGTGAGGTCGCTGGCGCATCGTCGATAAACGGTTATGTACTAATGAATTTTTAATATTTCTAGTTATATGCGTGACTGAGTAAAGTTCCCTTACGTACCTTCACCTCGTCGCCGGGAAATACTCTTCATGAACCGTCCCCACGGGCATCCCACGCCGATCCTGACTTTGCCCCAGGGCGAAAAAGACCCGTTGTCGATTCGCGCCAAGGCACTGGTTTTTGCCGACCCGCGTTCCCTGCAACTGCTCGAATATTTGCAACGTGTTGGCCCCAGTGAAGCGCCGGTGTTGATCAATGGCGAGACCGGCACCGGCAAGGAGCTGGTGGCGCGCTATATCCACAGCGCCAGCGGCCGCACCGGTGCGTTTGTGCCGGTGAACTGTGGGGCCATCAGCGAGAACCTTGCGGAAAGCGAATTTTTTGGGCATGAGGCCGGCTCGTTTTCCGGGGCCTCGGGGCGGCGGATCGGCTGGTTTGAAGAAGCCGATGGCGGCACCCTGTTCCTCGATGAGATCGGTGACTTGCCGCTGCCGTTGCAGGTGAAGCTGCTGCGGGTATTGCAGGAGCAGGAAGTGGTGCGAGTGGGGTCGCGCAAGCCGATCAAGATCAATATCCGGCTGGTGACGGCCACCAACATCGACCTGGAGCAGGCGGTGGAGGCGGGCAACTTTCGTCTTGACCTGTTCTATCGCATCAACGTGGCGCAGGTGCAGGTGTTGCCGTTGCGTGAGCGGCCGCTGGATATCCTGCCGTTGGTTGAGCATTTTCGGCGGCTCTACAGTGCCAGGCTGAAAATCGCTGAGCCGATGTTGTCGGAGTCGGCGACCCAGGCGTTGCTGGATTATCCGTGGCCGGGGAATATTCGTGAGCTGGAGAATGTGGTGCACCTGGCGCTTTTGGTGGCTGGGGACAGGCCGATCATGCCGTCGCACTTGAAGTTTTCTGCGGGGCTGAGTGCGATGCATGCCAGCGTTAACAGCGGGGCGCCGAGGATTCCGCAGGAGGTGGTGCGGGAGCAGTTGCTGCGGTTGTTCGAGGTGCCGGGGGATTCGTTGTTGCACGATATCGAGGATTTGATCGTGCGGGAGGCGTTTGCGTTTTGTGGGTTTAATCAGTTGCGTACGGCGGAGTTGTTGGGGGTGACGCGCAATGCCATGCGGACGCTTTTGGTGAATCATGGGATGCTCAAGGGGCGGGTGAAACCCTGATTTTTTGGTGTACATATCCGTTNTTTRGGTAACGGCNGCTTATGGTTTCGCTCTTACAGCGAGTCACTTTGCAAAAGCGGCAAAGTAACCAAAGCGCTCTGCCCCGYCTGTCGGCGCCTCGCTGTGGCTCGGCGTTCCCTCACTCCGGCASCRCGAAGCGGGCCGCCGCGACGGGCCATCCATGGCCCGGMGCGGSTAAACCGGCGTCCTGCCGGTTTACCCGCTSCGCAATACCTGCGTTCGGCCTCGGGCTTATTGGGGCAGTCAGATCAAAAGCAAAAGCAAAAGCACAGCGGCCTCCCGGCCGGCTTGAGTGTTAAAAGCATAAGCAAAGACCAGAGCGAAAACAGATCTGCTTTTCTGTGGGAGCGGGCTTGCTCGCGAAAAACCTGAGGTCGCCGCGTTCATCCAGAATGCCCGCGTCATCGTTAACGACCTTCGCGAGCAAGCCCGCTCCCACATTTTGGACCGTGCCCGCTTTAGCTTTTGATTTTGCTTTTAACACTCAAGCCGGCCGGTAGCC
>NZ_CP080030.1:2724971-2735600 GCF_019382755.1 Pseudomonas sp. Colony2
CCGGTAGGCCGCTGTGCTCTTGATCTGCTTTTGATCTTGATCTTGGGCGCCCCGTTAAACCACGCTGGCCGAACGCAGGCTTTGGAGCGTGGGTAACCCGGCAGGACGCCGGGTTAGCCGTCCTGGGCCAGGGATGGCCCATGACGGCGGCCCACGGTCCAAAGCCGGAGTGAGGGCACACCGAGCCTAGGCGAGGTGCCGAGTGGTGGGGCAAGAGCGTTTTGCTTACTTTTGCGCTGTTCAAAAGTGAGCCGCTGTAAGAGCGGAACCAATATCAGCCATAACCGAAGAAACGGATATGTACTCAATCAACCCCGACCCACCTCAACATCCCTCCCCGAAGCCCCAATCCTGCGCAACAACGGCAACACCTCCGCCCCCACATGAATCGACTCTTCCAGATGCGGAAACCCCGAGAGAATAAAGCTGTCCACCCCAAGCTGGTGATACTCCTCGATCCGCTCCGCCACCCGCTCATAACTCCCCACCAGCGCGGTCCCGGCCCCGCCCCGTACCAGGCCCACACCGGCCCAGAGGTTGGCCGAAACCTCCAGCTCCCGCGCCCCACGCCCACGGCCTTTCATCAACTCGGTCTGGCGACTCTGCCCCACCGATTCATACTTGGCCATCTGCCGCTGCGCCTGGTCAATGGCGTCCTTGGGTATCTCCTCCAACAGCCGCTCCACATGCGCCCAGGCCGCCTCGTCAGTGCGATCGGCAAAGATGTGCAAGCGCAACCCAAAGCGCAACGTCCGCCCCTGCATCGCGGCCAACTCATGCATCCGCAGCACCCGCTCGGCAATCATCGCCGGCGGCTCACACCACATCAGGTACGTCTGCCCATGGGCAGCCCCCACCTGCTCGGCAGCCTCGGAGGCACCCCCAAAATAGATCGCCGGCACCTCGGCCCCAGGCGCCACCGGCGTGTTGATCCCACTGCGGTAGTAGCGCCCCGGATGCGCCGGCTGCTTGCCAGCCCACACCGCCTGGAACACCTGCAAAAACTCCGCAGTACGCGCATAACGCTCATCGTGTTCGAGAAAGTCCCCCAACGAACGCTGCTCAAAACGGCTGGACCCCGTCACCACATGCAACGCCAGGCGATTCTCGCTGAGCAATTGCAAGGTCGCCGCACGGTGGGCGGTATAGGCCGGCAGCTCCATGCCTGGTCGCAACGTCAGGAGGAATTTAAGCCGTCGCACCTCCTGGGCCAGCACCGCGGTAATCAGCCACGGATCCTCGAAACCGCTGGCGGTGGGCACCATGATCCCGTCGAACCCGGCCTGTTCGGTAGCCCGCACGATCTGGCGCAGGTAATCGAGGGTGGGGGCACGTTCGCCTTGCTGGAACAGCCCGACCTTGGGCAGGCCGCTGCTGGTGAGGTGGCGGCCGTCGCCATTGGTGGGCAGGAACCAGTCGAGCTGGATCGGGGGGCGAACCTCAGTGTTCATGGTGCAGGCGCTCCTTGCGCAGGCCGTGTTGAAAAAGCAGCGGCAGGATCTGTTCACCAAAGCGCAGCACTTCGCCGACCGCCGGGCCGCCTTGCAGGATGATGTGGCCAAGGCCCAGGCCGTGCAGTTCCTGCAGGCGCGTGGCGATTTGGCGGGGCGTGCCCACCAGGATCAACGGTTGGCCAGGGTGCAGTTGCAGCAGGTTCGGGTGGATCTCCCACTGGCGCAACGGGTGACGGTCGCGGGGCACGGTGGCGATGCGGTGGTTGGGCAGGTCCTGGGTCGGCAGCAGGGCGGCGGCGGTTTCCCAGGCCAGGTCCTCGCTGTCGCCGATGACCAGGCCGAAGGTACAGGCAAAGGCCAGGCCCGGCTGAAGCTGGCGCCAGCGTTGTATTTCCTGGTCCAGCCACTGCGGATGCCCAGGCCGCAACAGGCAGACCTGGGCGTGGCCAGCCACCAGCGCGTGGCTTTGGCTGTCGTCCAGCACCAGTGGCGGCGCGGGCAGTTCGCGGCGGGCGACGCCGGCGTTTTCCAGTTGGAAATAGCGGCCTTGATAATCCAGGCCGCCGTCATTCGGTGCCAGCAGTTGTTGGAGAATCTCCAGGTATTCGCCGATGCGTTCGCTGCGCTGGTCGCGGTTCAGCCATTCGCCAAACGCACTGCGCAGGCTGCCTTGTTCGCCGTCGGGCAAGTGCAGGCGCACCCGGTGGCTGCTGATCGATTGCAGGCTTTGCAGGGTGGTGGCCAGGGCCGCCGGCAGCATGACTTCCGGCGGTACGCTCACCGACAATTGCACCCGGCGGGTGTGGGCGCACAACGCCGCCGCCACCCCGAGGCTGTCGGCACACAGCGCGCCGCCGGGGATCCACAGGCCGTCGATGCCGGCGTATTCCACCGCCTGGGCCAGCTGGATCCACTGCCCCGGCCGCGCCGCCCAGTCGGGGGTACAGAGGGGCATCAACCAACTGAATTCAAGGGGCATACACGGGCTCCATAGTTTGGCATCAGCATCACGCGTCGTCGTAGCAGCTGTCGAGCCCCGGCGAGGCTGCGTTCGCGGTGTATCTGGCACACCGCTACGCAGCCTCGTTTCACTCGACAGCTGCTACGGGAGCTGACGCTTTCAGGGCGTTTGATCATCCTACTCTCGTCCTCGCCATCCGAGGGCCGGGGCGATGTCCCGGGCGATGATTTCCAGGCGCTTGAGGATCTGCGCCTGGGTCGAGCTTTCGGCCTGGACCACGGCGATCACGTAGTCAGCATAGGGCAGCAGGGACGGGTCCTGTTGCAGGCTGGCGATCACTTCGTCGGGATGGCCGTGGTGCACGTTCATCAGGCGCAGGTGCTCCTGCAGGTCCACGGCTTGATCAATCAGGCCTTCGCGTTGCAGGCGCGGGATGTGGCGCTCGATATCCACCGCCAGTTCCGCTTGGGCACTGGCGCGATCCGCTGCCGGGAAAATTGCCCGCACCACGCCGATTCTCGGTGGGCGATCGATGCGGGTCCAGGCATTCAAGTAGGCATCGGCCAGGGGTTTTTGCACCGTCAGCGGATCGTGGGTGGCGGTGCCCAGCAGCAAGCCGTTGCCCTGGCTGGCGGTGTATGCCGCGCCTTCGAGGCTGCCGTGGGAGTGCCACAAGCGGCTGCTCAAGCCGGTTGCTGGCGGTTGCAGGGTCAGCGCGCTGTGGGGCATCAATGCCTCGCCGTCGAGTAACTGCTGGACCTGCTGCTGGTGTTCGCTGAAATCGACCTGGCGTTGCACGGCATCACGGCCAAACGCGCTGAAATTGTCGAGGTTGGCGCCGCCGCTGCCCAGGCCCAATTGCACCCGGCCGCCGCTGAGGGCATCGAGCACACTGGCGTCTTCCGCCAGGCGGATCGGGTCTTCGAAAGGCAGCACGATCACCCCGGTGCCCAGTTCGATATGCCGGGTTCGCTCGGCCACCGCCGCCAGCAATACCAGCGGCGACGGCAGCCGGCCAAAGCCGTTGCTCAGGTGGTGCTGGGCAATCCAGCCACCGTCGAAACCGAGGGCCTCGGCGACTTCGAATTGTTCGATCAGGTCGCGGTAGACCTGCTGTGGATCGTCGCCAAAGGCGTGGCTGAGAAAGCCCAGTTTGAAGCTCATGTGAGGGTTCCTTGGGGCAGTGTCGGTTGCCAGCCCAGGGCCGGGGCGATCTGTTCGCGGATGATTTCCAGCGCGCGGATCGCCTCCCGCAGCGGGGTGCTGGCGGTCTGTACTTGCAGCACCAGGTGGTCGTTGGCCGTCAGTCTCGGCCCTTGCTGCAACTGCTCGATGATCTGCTCGACCGGGCCGTGCAGGATGCCGAGGCGCCTGAGGGTGGCGTCGAAATCATCATCCACCGGCGCCTTGTACACGCCGATACTCTGTTGGCGTTGCACGTAGGCCTGGATATCGTTGCGCGTGGCGGCGTCCGGGTTCGGGATCAGCGCCTGTACCCGGGTGACACGGGGCGGGGTGCCGTTGTCACCGGTCCAGGCGTTGCGATAGCGGTTGACCAGTTCTACCCCGGCTTCGGGCGGCAGGTGCGGGTTGGGCGCCATAATCAGGCCGTGGCCGCGCTCGGCCACCCGTTCCACCCGTGAGGTGGCTTCCCAGATTCGCTGCCCAAGGCCGGCTGCCCGTGGCAACAGGCGCGAGCCGCTGTCGGTCAGGGGGGCGTTGCCCAGGGCATGGATCAACTGTTGCAGGTGCTGCTCATAATCGCGGTGGCGCGCCTCAGGCTCACGACCGAATGCGGTGAACGTGTCGGGATCAAAACCCGCACCCAGGCCCAGCTCCAGCCGGCCATTGCTCAACAGGTCCAGCACCGAGGCGTCTTCCGCCAGGCGCAGCGGCGCTTCCTGGGGCAACACGATAATCCCGGTGCCCAGGCTGATCCGCCGGGTGCGCTGGGCGATGGCGGCAAGCAATACCAGGGGCGAGGGCAGGCGGCCGTTTTCGCTGGCGAAGTGGTGCTGCGCCACCCAGCCACTGTCAAAGCCCAGCTCTTCGGCGACCTTGAACAACTCCACGGTGTCGCGGTAGACCTTGGGCTCGAAGCCGGGGCTGTAGACGCGGCTGAGAAACCCCAGGGAAAAACGCGAACTCATGGCTGCACCTCGCGGGCCAGTTGTTTTTGCAGGGCGGGGCCGGCGTTGATCGACTCCGGCAGGCCGCTGAACGGGCTGATGGTCAAGTAACCCTTGTTGAGCCATACCGCCTCATCCTGCTTCTGCTGCTCGGCGGTGGCGGCGGGGCTGTACTGGAAGCCGATGCCGGGTTTGCCCGGCAGTTTGAATTGCTTGAGGTCGTCGGTGTACACCGCTTCAAAACCCACGTAGCTGCCGATGCGGGTGAGTTTCACGCCCTTGATCCGTGGGTCTTTTGGCAGGTTGATATTCAGGCCCAGGCCCTTGGGCAAGAGCGCGCCGTCGGGCTGGCGATGCTGGTCCAGGGCATTGACCAGCTTCGCCACCAGTTGCGCCGCGCGTTGTGGGTCTGCCTCCTTCAAATCGGTGCTGACTGCCAGCGCCGGAATGCCCGCCTGCACCGCGACACTGGCGACGTTGAACGTGCCGGAAGCGCTGTTGATCGCCCCCAGGTTATTCCCGGGGTTGGGGCCGACGATCACCAGGTCGGGGTGGGGCATGACTTTTTTCAGGCCCATCAGCAAGGCCATCACCGGCGTACCGCTGATTTCGATCTGCACGTCTTTGCCGGCGCATTCGGGGCTCTGGCACACGCCGTTTTCAGTGGTGCTGATGTAGTAACTGTCGGGGTAGGCCGGGTCGTCGTCATGGCCAACGGTGACTTCGCGACCAAAGAAAAACGCACCGCCCCGTGCGCTCTGGTCGGCCTGCGGTGCGGCAATCCGCACCGTATGCCCCTGGGCCTTGAGCTCGGTGTACAGGGCGCGAATATTGGGGTGCTGATAACCGTCGTCGTTGCTCAGCAAAATGTTCAGGGCAAAGGCCTTCGAGACGAACAGGCTGCCGACTGCCAGCATCCATGCGCTGCGCTTCATGGTGTGACTCCCTGGGTAAAGCGATTGGCCAGGCGCGGCAGGCCGAGGTTTTCCCGCAGGGTGGTGCCTTCGTATTCGGTGCGGAACAGCCCGCGTTGCTGCAGCAGTGGGATCACCTGCTCGACGAACAGGTCGATGCCACCCGGGAAGTACGGGAAGAACACGTTAAACCCGTCACAGGCACGGGCTTCGAACCACTGCTCGAAGAAGTCGGCAATGTCTTCGGCGGTGCCGATTATCGGGTTGCCGGCGGTCAGGTGCAGGTACAGCTGGCGGATGCTCAGGTTCTGGCTGCGGGCCAGTTCCAGCAGTTTGTCGCGACGGCTGCCGCGCTGGCCTACCGGGGTTTCCGGCAGCGGGCCGTCGAGGTCGTAGCCCGACAGGTCGATGTCATCGCCCAGGGTGTCGGCCAGGAAGCGCAGGCCCAGCACCGGGTCCACCAGGGCCTGGAACTCTTCGAACAGCGCCTGGGCCTGTTCGCGGGTTTCGCCGATAAACGGGGTGACACCGGGCAGGATCTTGATGTGGTCGGGGTCACGGCCAAAGGCGGCGGCGCGTTGCTTGATGTCTTGATAGAAAGCCTGGGCGCCGGCCAGGTCATGGTTGACCGCAAAAATCAGCTCGGCAACGCGGGCGGCGAGGGCCTTGCCGGGTTCCGACGCACCGGCCTGCACCAGCACCGGATGGCCCTGTGGAGGGCGGGCGACGTTGAGTGGGCCACGTACGGAAAAATGTTCGCCGCGATGATTCAGGGTGTGCAGTTTGGCCGGGTCGAAATACTCCCCGCTGGCCTTGTCGCGGGTGAAGGCGTCGTCGTCCCAGCTGTCCCACAGGCCCTTGACCACATCGTGGAATTCTTCGGCGCGCTGGTAGCGGTCGCCATGGTCGATATGGGTTTCGCGGCCGAAGTTCCAGGCCTCATCCGAGACCACCGAGGTCACCAGGTTCCAGGCGGCGCGCCCCTTGGACAGATGATCGAGGGAGGCGAACTTGCGGGCGATATGGTACGGCTCGTTGTAGCTGGTGGTGGCGGTGGCGATCAGGCCGATGTTGCTGGTGACGGCTGCCAAAGCGGCCATCAGGGTCAAGGGTTCGAAGTGTTCGGCGCGGGCAGTGCGGCTGAGGGCGTCATGATGATGGCCCCACAGGGCGACCACGTCGGCGACGAACAAGGCGTCGAATTTGCCGCGCTCGGCGGTTTGCGCGATGTGTTTGAAGTGCTCGAAATCCAGGCTGGCATCCGCCTGGGCCAGGGGATGGCGCCAGGCCGATACATGGTGGCCGCTGTTGGCCAGGAAGGCCCCCAGCTTGAGTTGATCGGTACGTCGGGTCATGGGCAGGCTCCCGCAAAAGGTCAGGCGCAGGGCCGGCGAACCGGCCCCGCGGGCTGGGTCAGAAGGCGTACGTCACGCCGGTGTACCAATAGCCACCGGTGGTGCCGTAAGGCGAAAAGGTACCGTACGGGAAGCCGCCGGAACTGCTTACCAGGTCGGTGCGTTTCGGGTACTTGTTGAACAGGTTGTTGGCCCCCGCATTCAGGGTCACGGCCTTGGTCAGGTGGTAGTCGATGTTCAGGTCGGTGATCCAGGTCGGCGCGAAGTTGCGGTCGTAGATCTCGGCGGTGCCGTACTCGGTGTAGGAGCCGTAGCGGGTCAGGTTGAGGCTGGTTTCAACCTTGTCGTAGGTCCAGGTGGTGCCCAGCAGCAGCTTGGATTGCGGCAAGCCGTACTTGAGGTTGCCCTGGCGCTGGCGGTCATAGCCACCGTCCGGGCCGAGGGCCTGGGCAGCCACCGTCGAGGCGTGGATCGAGTCGATCTGGGTGGTGTTCCAGTTGAAGCCGGCGCTGTATTTCAGGCTGCCATAGGCACCGATGTCCTGGCGGTAGTCGCCCACCAGGTCAACGCCGCGGGTGGTGGTGTCGAGGGCGTTGGTGAAGTAGGTCACCGCCTGGTTCGGGTTGAGCCCGGCGGCGGCGAGGATCGCGCTGATTTGCGGCGTGCCGCCCAGGTAACCGGTCTGGGCGATGCGGTCCTTGATCACGATCTGGTAGGCATCCAGGGTGATGTTGGTGTTGTCAGTGGGTTGCAGGGTCAGCCCGATGCTGTAGTTGGTCGACTTTTCAGGCTTGAGGGTGGTCGCGCCCAGGGCCTTGGCCACATCGGAGTTCACCGCCACGTTGCGGTAGTCGAACAGTTGCCCGTTGACGCTGGTTTGCGAGGTGGAGCTGTAGATCTGCTGGGCCAGGGACGGTGCGCGGAACCCGGTGCTGACGGTGCCGCGCAAGGCCAGGATCGGGGTCAGCTGGTAGCGGGTGGAGAACTTGCCGTTGGTGGTGGTGCCCGAGCCGTCGTTGTAGTGCTCGTAGCGCCCGGCCAGGTCCACGTGCCATTTTTCGGTGAGGTCCTGGCCGATCTCGCCGTAGCCCGCGAGGCTGATGCGGCTTTTTTCGGCGGCGTCGGCCGGGGTGGTACCGGCACCGGAAATGGTCCCGGGTGGAATGATCGCGCCGTTGGCACCGGTGTCGAACGGCCCGCTGGCGTAGGAGGCGAGGTCACCCTTGCCGATCTTGTAGTCTTCGTAGCGCTGTTCCAGGCCCCAGGAAATCTGCGTCGGCTTGTACAGGCCGAGGTCGAAGGCGCGGGTCAGGTCGAGGTTGTTGGTCCACTGGCTGAAGGTTTTTACGCCGGTGTCGACCGAGGTCGGTGAGTTCGGGCCGTAGCTCAGGTTGTAAGTGTCGGTGAGGGTGGCCCGGGCATGGTCCTGGCCGTAGGTGCTCGACAGGTCATAGTCCCAGCCGGCGGCCTGGCCCTTGCCGCCAAACGCCACCTGGAAGTCGTCTTCGATGAAGCGCAGGTTGTCTTCGATACCTTCCGGGTACGGGGTCTGGATGCCGTTGAACGACGGCGGCTGGTGGAATGCCAGGGGCTTTTCCGAGTTGCGGTGGGTGTAGGTTGAGAACGAGTACAGGGTCAGCGCGTCGGCGACCGGCAGCTCGGCGTTGTAGCCGAGGCTGAAGTTCTTCGCCTCGGGCAAGCCGGTGCCGTAGTAGGTGTGGCGTTGGCTGGTGTTGCCGGCACTGTCGGTGTACGGCGCCGCATCGGAACGGTCCGAGACGTCCTGTTTCTTCACGTCCAGGGCGAGGTTGATGAAACCGTCGTTGGGCAGTGCCAGGCCGACATTGCCGGTTTGACGCACGGTTTCGCCATCGCCGTTTTCATAGTTCTGGCCGTAGGTGGTGGACAAGCTGCCGCCGTGGTCGGTTTGCTTGAGCACGATGTTGATCACGCCGCCGATGGCGTCCGACCCGTATTGCGCCGAGGCGCCGTCACGCAGGACTTCGATGTGATCCACCAGGGCGGTGGGGATCATGTCCAGGTCCACCGGTTGCGAGCCGGAGTTGAGGGAGGTGGCGTTGTTCAGCAGCGCGCTGTTGTGGCGGCGCTTGCCGTTGACCAGCACCAGCACCTGGTCGCCGTTCAAGCCGCGCAGGCTGATGGGGCGCACGATCGAGGTCGAACCGAAGCCCGACGAGGCCGGCTGGTTGAGGGACGGCAGCACCTTGCTCAAGGCACGGGTCAGGTCGCCCTGGCCGGTGGCGAGCAACTGCTTGGAAGAAATCACGTCCACCGGCGCCGGGCTGTCGGCCAGGGTGCGGGCCTGGCCACGGTTGCCGATGACCACGACGGTGTCCAGGGGGTTATCGCTGGCCGGGGCGTCGGCGGCGAGGGTCAGGCTGCTGTAGCTGACGGCCTCGCACACGGCGAGGAACAACAGGGTATGGGCGAAAGCCTTGCCGGGTTGGCGGCGGCCTGCGGCGCGTGATGGATTCATGATGTGCAACACTCCAGTGTGGTTAGGCAACGGGCCTTGTTCGAGGACGGCTTGTTAAGTTCAAGCTCTGGTGGAGGCAGGAGAGCAAAGGCTGTGCCATCGCTGAAAAGTCTTGGATAACAAGGAGTTGTTGGAGGGTTTGCGGGGCGGGTGGTGTTTTTCTAACAGGCGGGAGGGCAGGGTGTTGGTTTTTGTGCAGAGGATTTTTTCGCGAAGCTGCTAGCGTACGCTGGGCCGGGGGAGCGCCTCCTTGGCACACCCCTTGCTCTCCCCACGCCATACCTAAACCCAAGGAAGCTTTTCTGTATGCCTAGACCTGGCCCGCGCAACGCCCTCACTGATATTCCCGGCCTGGAGGTTGGCCACGCCACAGACCTGTACGCCGACACCGGCGTCACGGTGATCCGCCCGGATGGTTTCTGGACTGCCAGTATCGACATTCGCGGTGGAGGCCCAGGTGGTCGCGAAACCGCGGCGCTGGAGCCGGAGAACATGGTGGGCCAGCTGCACGCGCTGGTGTTTGCCGGTGGCTCGGTGTTTGGCCTGGCGGCGGCGGATGCGGTGGCGGCGAAGTTGTCCCAGGACCAGGTGGGGTTGCATTTGAAGCCGGGTGCGCCGGCGATTCCTATCGTGCCGGCGGCGGTGTTGCATGATTTGGCGAATGGCGGGGACAAGGATTGGGGCCTGGAGCCACCTTACCGGCGGCTGGGGTTTGAGGCGCTGGCCAATGCCGGTCCGGAGTTTGAGCTGGGCTCTGTCGGGGCCGGGCGTGGGGCCATGGCCGGGGTGCTGAAAGGCGGGCTGGGGACGGCGTCCCTGGATTTGGGCGATGGGTTGGTGGTTGCCGCGTTGGTGGTGGCTAACCCGATTGGTTCGGTCTACATGCCGGATGGCGAGACGTTCTGGGCGTGGCCCTGGGAGGTGGCGGGGGAGTTTGGCGGGGCGCGGCCGGTGACGGAGATGGATTGCAGTGATCCGATGCCGGAGTTGTCGCGGCTGGATTCCATGGGGCGTCTGCAAGCGGGGGCCAATACCACGCTGGTGGTGGTGGCGAGTACGGCGCGGTTGACGGTGGCGGAGTGCAAGCGGGTGGCGATCATGGCGCAGGACGGGATTGCCCGGGCGGTGCGGCCGGCGCATTTGCCGTTTGATGGGGATACGGTTTTTGCGTTGGCTTCGGGGGCAGTGGAGGTGGCGGATGGGCCTCGGCGGCAGGTGGAGATTGGGCGGATTGGGTCGGCGGCGGCTGATTGTGTGGCTCGGTCGATTGCTCGGGGGGTGTTTGCTGCGCGGGGTTAGGGGTGGGTGTATATCCGTTA
>NZ_CP080030.1:2735615-2819056 GCF_019382755.1 Pseudomonas sp. Colony2
CGACGGGCCATCCATGGCCCGGCGCGGCTAAACCGGCGTCCTGCCGGTTTACCCGCTGCGCAATACCTGCGTTCGGCCTCGGGCTTATTGGGGCAGTCAGAGCAAGATCAAAAGCAAGAGCACAGCGGCCTCCCGGCCGGCTTGAGTGTTAAAAGCAAAGAACAGAGCGAAAGCAGAGCTGCTTTTCTGTGGGAGCGGGCTTGCTCGCGAAAAACCTGAGAGCGCCGCGTTCATCCAGAATGCCCGCGTCATCGTTAACGACCTTCGCGAGCAAGCCCGCTCCCACATTTGGACCGTGCCCGCTTTAGCTTTTGATTTACAACACTCAAGCCGGCCGGGAGGCCGCTGTGCTGTTGATCTGCTTTTGATCTTGATCTTAGGCGCCCCGTTAAACCACGCTGGCCGAAGCGAGGTGCCGAGTGGTGGGGCAAAAGCGGAACCAATACAAGCCATCACCTAAATAACGGATATCCCCCCAATCCGCGCCCGCGCCCGCAGCGCCTCCCCAGGCAACCCCAAAGCCTCATACACCACCACCAAAGCTCGGTTCGTCGGCACATCCAGCCCGTCATATCGCCGGCGCAATTCCAGCGTCTGCTGCGCCCCAAGCCAATCCCCAATCCGCAACCGTGCGTCCAGCTCCACCTGCGCAAACAAATCCCGCTGCGCATGACTCCCGCCAATCTCATTCAGCCGCGGCAACGCTATCCCCAGCTGTTCCAACGCCCGCCGGGCATCCCCCCGGGCRTGCGCCAACAACCCCTCAGCCAACGGCAACGTCACTTCCCGCCAAACCGGCCGCGCTTCCACACTGTGCCTGCGCAAAGCCGCCAACAACTGATCCGCCTCAGGCTTGCCCGCCCGGGCCAACCCATACAAATACTGCACACTCAAAAACGGCTGCACCGCATCCCCAACCCGACGCTGCAGGTAGGGCGCCAACGCCTGCCACCGCTCACCCACATCAATCCCGGCCAGCTCCAGCCGCGCCAGCAATGACACCGCGCCCACCTGATCCTGGGAGTACTCCGGCAAGATCCCCCACACATGCCGGTCATAAATCTCCAGCACCCGCTGATCCTCCCCGCGCCCCAGATAAAACAACGCGAGATGCCACCAGTTATGGGTGTACATGAACGAGTTAAGCCCGTCCCAGTGCTGCTTCACGCCCTCCAGAAACCCGATGCCTTCCTCGATACGCCCCTGGGTCAGCATCACATGGGCCAATGCGTGATGGGCCCATGGCTCGGACGCCTGCAACCGCAACGCCTCAAGCGCACTGGCCTCGGCTTCCTCCAGCAAATGACACTGCTCATACGCAAACGCCAGTAGCCCGTGACTGTGGGCGATATCCGGCGCGCCGGCGGTGGCTTTCAAACCGATCCGCAGCAGCGCCGGCCAGTTGCCCCGGTTGAATTCCAGGTACTGGTTGAGCTTGGCCGCAAGCAGGTCCCGCGGATAAAGATCCAGCAGATGCTCGCTGAGGCGCAGCACTTCATCCAGCTCGTCGTTGATCCAGGCTTGCAGCACTTGCAGATACACGAGCGCCCGGGGATGCCGGGAATTCACCGCCGCCGCCCGCTGACGGTACTTCTCGGCCAGCACAGGGCCCTCGGGCGACTCGATAAACATCAGCAGCAGGCCGGCAAATCCGTTGGCCAATGCTGAGTCGGGGTCGGCATCGGCGACCGCGAGGATGCCCTCGGCACGGGGCTGATAGCCGAGAAAACCGCCGACGAAATCATCCAGGCCCTGACGGGTGGCGGGGTTGCGGGTGTCGATGGGGTTGCCCAGGTAATCCAGTGACATGCGCTTCAAACTCATGGGTTCAGATAGCGGTTAGAAGGGCAAACCTTGTGCCAGTGATGGGGCCCTCAAACTTCAAACCTTACCGTAGCAGCTGCCGAGCCTTGGCGAGGCTGCGTTGGCGGCATACCTGACACACCGCAGCCGCAGCCTCGCCAAGGCCCGGCAGCTGCTACGCACAACCATTCCTCAAGAGGGCGGGCTGTTGCTTTTTCCACACTCGTCCCGGCCACTGTGGTTTTTTCATCACTGCCAAGGCCTGTGATGCCCGCAAACGCGGCCCGTCGCCCCATGGCACAGCCCTTGCTAAATCCCTGACAAAACCTTAGTCAAGGAGTCTCCATGCGCCCTTTATCTTTTCGCCGTGTCCTTTCATACCTGGGACTTGGCGCCGTGCTGCTGGCCGGCACCGCTCAGGCGCAACCCCATGACGGCGGGGTGCTGAACCTGGTGGCCCAACCCGAACCGCCGTCGCTGATGCACGGCGTGGTCAGCCACGTGTCCACCCAGTACGTCAGCGGCAAGATCCTCCAGGGCCTGCTGACCTTCGACACCGACCTGAAACCCAAACCGGTATTGGCCAAGGCCTGGACCGTTTCCCCCGATGGCCTGACCTACACCTTCGATTTGCAGGACAACGTGCGCTGGCATGACGGCCACGCGTTCACCGCCGATGACGTGGTGTTCAGCTTCCAGACCTTCTACCCCGAAGTGGACAAGCGCCTGGGCGGGGTCTTCACCGAGTACGTCGACAGCATCACCGCGAAGGGCCCGCTGCAGGTGGTGTTCCAGCTCAAGAAACCCTTCGCGCCGTTGCTCTCGGCCCTGGGCAGCGGGCTGCGGCCTGTGGTGCCCAAGCACCTCTACGAGAACACTGACTTTCGCAACAACCCGTATAACCTCAAGCCTGTCGGCACCGGCCCGTTTGTGTTTGTGGAGTGGAAACGCGGCGCCTATATCAAGCTGGCAAAGAACCCCGACTACTGGAAAAAGGGCCTGCCACACCTGGATGCGATCATCTTCCACGTGATCCCGGACGGCTCGTCCCGCGCTGCGGCGTTCGAGCGCAACGACGTGCAGGTGCTGCGCAGCGGTGATGCCGACTATTCCGACCTCAAGCGCCTGACCGCCTTGCCGGACGTGCAGTCGTCGGAAAAAGGCTGGGAGCTGTATTCCGGCCTGGCCTTCCTGCAGATCAATACGCGCAAGCCGCCGCTGAACAACCCCAAGGTGCGCCAGGCGATCCTGTATGCGCTGAACCGCCAGTTCATCGTCGACAACATCTTCTTCGGTTCGGGCAAAGTTGCCCCCGGCCAGTTCGTGTCCACCTCGCCGTACCACGACCCGCAATTGCCGCAGTACACCTATGACGTGAAAAAAGCCAAGGCGCTGATTGCCGAGTCCGGCGTGGACGTGGGCGCCGTGCGGATTCGCCTGCTCAACGGCGAGAAGGGCGGTGCCTGGGAGCGCCTGGCCGAATACACCAAGCAAGCCCTGCAGCCGCTGGGCTTCAAGGTACAAGTGGTGACGTCCGACGCCGCCACCTGGTTCCAGCGCGTCAGCGACTGGGACTTCGACCTGACCTACAACTTCATCTTCCAGATCGGCGACCCGTACCTGACCAACGCCTACCTGTACCGCTCCGACTACATCCTCAAGACTTCGCCATTTGCCAACGTCAGCGGCTACAACAGCCCCGAGGCCGATGCCCTGTGGACCCAGGTCGCCAACACCCCGGAAGGCCCGGAACGCACCAGGCTCTATAGCCAGTTGGAAAACGTGCTGAACACCGACCTGCCGATCGCGCCGATCTTCGAAATGCGCTACCCGACACTGTTCCACAAAGAGGTGAAGAACCTGCTGCAAACCGCCACCAGCCTTAACGAAGACTACGAAAGCGTCTACCTCGACGCGCCTGCACCATGAACGGGTTGCTGTATTTCAGCGGTCGCCTGCTCAAGGCACTGTTGATGATTGTGGCGGTGCTGGTGCTGGGCTTTTTACTGATCCGCCTGGCGCCGGGTGACCCGGCGCTGCTGTTGGCCGGCGAGGCGGGGGTGGATGATGTGCAGTTCATCGAACACCTGCGCCAGACCATGGGCCTGGACAAGCCGTTGCTCACGCAGTTGCTGATCTACCTGGGCAATATCGCCCATCTGGACCTGGGTTATTCCTACCGCAACCAGACCTCGGTGTGGTCGCTGATTGCCGAGCGCTTGCCGGCAACACTGGCCCTGATGGGCTCGGCATTTTTGCTCTCGTCGGTGCTTGGCGTCACCCTGGGGACGTTGGCCGCCCGGGCCCGACAGAAGCGCCACTGGCTGGATGGCGTGATCTCCCACGGCGCTTTGCTGCTGTATGCGATGCCGCCATTCTGGCTGGCAATGCTGCTGATCCTGTTGTTCTCCGTCAGCCTCGATTGGTTGCCGGCGTTTGGCATGGAAACGGTGGCACAGGACTTTTCCCTGCTCGACCGGCTCAAGCACCTGCTGCTGCCGTGCGTGTCGTTGAGCGTGCTGTTCCTCGCCTTGTATATCCACCTGACCCGCGCCGCCGTGCTCGACGCCCTTGGCCAGGAATACGTGCGCACCGCCCACGCCAAGGGCCTGCACCCGCGGCGGATTTTGTACGTGCATGTGTTGCGCAATGCGCTGTTGCCGGTGGTGACCTTTGCCGGTTTGCAACTGGGCCAGTTGGCCAGCGGCGCGTTGCTGGTGGAGGTGGTGTATTCCTGGCCGGGGATTGGTCGCTTGATGTACGACTCGCTGGCCCAGCGTGACTACGGCGTGTTGATGGGCGGTTTCCTGGTGATCTCGATTCTGGTGGTGGGCTTTAACGTGTTGACCGATGTGATCTGTCGTTTTCTCGACCCGCGTATCGGTGCAGGAGTGCAAGGCTGATGCTGGTTTTCCGACGTTTTGTGCGCCAGCCTGCGGCGTTGATCGGTGCGCTGTTTTTGCTGCTGCTGACGCTGTTGGCGATCGCCGCCCCCTGGCTGACCAGCAGCTCGCCATGGGAGATGAACAGCCAGCCGATGCTCGCGCCATTCCACGACCCGGCCCATTGGCTGGGCAGTGACCTGCTCGGTCGCGACCTCGCCAGTGGCCTGCTGTACGGCGCGCGGGTGTCCCTGGCCGTGGGGGCGCTGGCCAGCCTGGCGACCCTGGTGGTGGGCCTGCTGGTCGGCGCGGTCGCCGGCTATTTCGGTGGCTGGCTCGATGGTGTGCTGATGCGCATTGCCGAGTTCTTCCAGATCATTCCGCAACTGGTACTGGCGGTGATCCTGGTGGCGATCCTTGAGCCGTCCCTGTTCTCCATCGTGCTGGCCATCGCACTCGTAGCGTGGCCGGCGGTGGCGCGGTTGGTGCGCAGTGAGTTCCTGACCCTGCGCCAGCGCGAATTCGTGCAGGCCGCGCGGGTGCTGGGGCAGTCGCCGCTGGGGATCATCGCCCAGCAGATCCTGCCCAACGCCCTGGCGCCGCTGCTGGTGACCATGACCTTTGTCATGGCCACGGCGATCCTCACCGAAGCGGCCTTGGCGTTTCTCGGCTTGAGCGACCCGGAAGCCATGAGCTGGGGCTACATGATCAATGCCTCCCGTGGCTTGCTGCGGGACGCCTGGTGGATGAGCTTTCTGCCGGGGTTGGCGATTGTGCTGTGCGTGCTGGCGGTCAATCGAGTCGGCGAAGGTTTGCGTGTGGCCTTTGAGCCCGGGAGGTCGCTATGACGTTGTTGAGTGTTGAACATTTGCGTATCGCCTTGCCGGCCGGTGCGGATCGCAGCCATGCGCTGTATGACCTGTCGCTGCAACTGAGCAGTGGCGAATGCTTGTGTGTGGTGGGTGAATCCGGTTCCGGCAAGTCAATGCTGGCCAAGGCTTTGCTGCGCCAGTTGCCGGACCCGCTGAAGGTGGAAAGCGGGCGCCTGGTGTTTCGCGACGAAGACCTGGCCGACCGCAGCGAAGAGGCCATGCGCCAACTGCGCGGGCGGGATATCAGCATGGTATTCCAGGAGCCCATGAGCGCCCTCAACCCACTGTTGCGGGTGGGCCAACAGATCGATGAAACCCTGCGCGCCCATGGCGTGGCGGCGGCACGGGTGCGGCGTCAGCGGGTGGTGGATTTGCTCGGTTATGTCGGCTTGCCTGACCCTGAGCGCTTGCGTCTGGCGTATCCGTTTGAACTGTCTGGCGGGCAGCGTCAGCGGGTGGTGATCGCCATGGCCCTGGCGTTTGATCCGGCGCTGTTGATTGCCGATGAGCCGACCTCGGCGCTGGACGTGACCACCCAGGCGCAGATTCTCGACCTGCTGCGCAAGATCCAGCAGGACAAGGGCATGGCACTGTTGTTTATCACCCACGACTTTGCCGTGGTCGAGGCGATTGCCGACCGGGTGCTGGTGCTTGAGAAGGGCCGGGTGGTGGAGCAGGGCACGGCCCCGGCGGTGTTGCGTGTGCCCCGGGAAGATTACACCCGGCAGTTGTTGGCGGCGGTGTCGGCGCAACCGCTGGTGCCACGTACGCAGGTGGCTGGCCCTGTGGTGCTGAAGGCCGAAGCGCTGGGCAAGGTGTTCAGCAGCCGCAGCGGTTGGTGGGGGCGGCGTACGACTCAGGCGTTGGATGCGGTTCAGCTGCAATTGCGTGAAGGCGAGACGTTGGGGATTGTGGGGGAGTCGGGGTCGGGCAAGTCGACCCTGGGTCGGTGCCTTGTGCGTTTGCTGCGTGCTGACAGCGGGCGGATCGAGTGGTTAGGGCGGGAGGTCGCGGGGTTGTCTGAAGGGCGGCTGCGAGCGTTGCGCAGTGATGTGCAGATGATTTTCCAGGATCCGTTTGCGTCGCTCAATCCGCGGCAGACGGTGGGGCAGATTGTTATGACTGGGCCTTTGGTGCAGGGGGGTTCCAAGGCGGATGCCGAGCGGCGGGCCCGTGAGTTGCTGGGGTTGGTGGGGTTGCCGGCAGCGGCGTTTGAGCGGTTTCCTCATGAGTTTTCCGGGGGGCAACGGCAGCGCATAGGGATCGCCCGGGCGTTGGCGGTGGAGCCTAAGGTGCTGATCGCTGATGAGTGTGTGTCGGCGCTTGATGCGCTGATCCAGGTGCAGATTCTGGAGTTGCTGGAGTCGCTGCAGCGGCGGTTCAGGTTGAGCATTGTGTTTATTACTCATGACTTGCGGGTGGCTGCGCGGTTGTGTGACCGGATTGCGGTGATGCGTCAGGGGAGGGTGGTGGAGCAGGGGGAGACGGCGGCGCTGTTTGCTGATGCGCGGCATCCGTATACGCGGGAGT
Organism: Pseudomonas sp. Colony2; assembly: GCF_019382755.1. Lineage (NCBI taxonomy): Bacteria > Pseudomonadati > Pseudomonadota > Gammaproteobacteria > Pseudomonadales > Pseudomonadaceae > Pseudomonas > Pseudomonas sp. Colony2. The sequence goes on from NZ_CP080030.1 coordinate 2,742,703, forward strand.
TGTTGATGGCTGAGGCCATCTGACTTGGGTTGTTGGGGTTGGGGGCATATCCGTTATTCAGGTAACGGCCACCTATGGTTTCGCTCTTACAGCGAGTCACGATGCAAAAGCGGCAAAGGCGACCTGAGTGTTAGAGCAAAAGCAGAGCCGCTTTATGTGGGAGCGGGCTTGCTCGCGAAGAACCTGAGAGCGCCGCGTTGAATCAGGATGTTCGCGTTATCGTTAACGACCTTCGCGAGCAAGCCCGCTCCCACATTTGGATCGTGTCCGCCTTTGATTTTGCTGTTGCTTCACCACACTCAACCCTTTCACTTATTGAGAAACCTCCATGCCGACCTCTTTCACCGAACTGCCAGTGATCCAGGGCCAACCACTGGAAATCCGCCCCAACCGTCACCTGAGCATCACCCATCACGCGGGCACCACCCAACCCGACACGGTAGTGTTCTTCTGCCACGGCGCCGGCGGCAACAAGGACCAGTGGCGCCACCAATGGCAATCCCTGAAAACCCAAGGCTACAGTCTGGTCGCCTGGGACCTGCTCGGCCACGGCGCCAGCGCAAAACCCCGCAACCCCGAGGCCTACGCCTGGCCCGAACTGGTCGCCGACTACCTGGAAATCCTCAGGCGCTACGGCGGCTCCCGCAACCTCATCGTCGCCCACTCCTTCGGCACTGGCCTGACCCTGAGCGCCTTGCTGGCCAAACCCGCGATCCCCATCGAAGCCGTATTGCTGCTGGGCACCCGACTCCACAGCATCAGCCGGAGCGGCGGCCTGATGCGTCTACCCGCATGGCTCCTGGAATGGCTGCGCCCACTGCTGGCCAAAGGTTTCCGCCAGGCCGCATGGAACGCCAAGGCCGACCCCGCACTGGTCGCCTACGAAGAAAAACTCACCGAGCGCAACCCGCTGTACATGTTCAAGGCCCTGATGAAAAACGTCCAATGGCCAGACGCCAATGCACTGCTCACCCTGACCCTGCCTGTGAGTGTGCTGGCCGGCGACACCGACGGCCTGACCCCGGCCAGCGGCGGCGAAGCACTCGCCCGGCATTTGCCCAATGCCGAGTATCAGTTGCTGCCCGAATGCGGCCACCAACTCATGCTTGAAAAACCCGGCGAGGTATTGGCCGCATTTCAACGCCTGTTGTCAGCTCAGCGGGACGGCAGTTTCCAGCGCTCACGGTAGAGGTCGTACTGCGCGGCGGGCAGTTGCACCAGCAGCGGGTTTTCTCGCGGGTCCAGCCAGGCAAACAACGCCTGGATATTCACCGGGTCCATCGCCGTGCAGCCCAATGTTCCCGAACTGACGCTGCGCCAGATATGCAGGAAAATACACGAGCCGCCGTTGGCCAAAGCCGGTGTGTTGTGCTCGACAAAAATCCCCTGGCGGTACAGCTGGTCCTTGCGCAGCATCCGCTCGGAACTGGTCCAGTCCTTGTTCACCGCCGAGCTGTCCACCAGGGTGTTGTAATGGCTGGACTGGCTGTCATCCACGCATTCGCGGGTGGCGGTACTGGCCGCGTAAGGCAAGCGGGTGTCAGCGGTGGGGGCGTAGCCGAAGGCACCGCCGAGTTTGAAGATGCCGGCCGGGGCCTTGCCATCGCCTTCATGCTTGAGGGGCTGCTGGTCGGGGGTGGGCGTCGTAAGGCCGGTGCCCCACGCCATGCCGTTTTTACCGACCACGATGGCAAAGGGTTCGCCGACTTTCTGAAAGCCTTGCCCGTGCCGCTCATAGCGTTGTGCGGTGCCCTGGAGGGCGTTCCAGCCCGGGGTGGTGACCACGATCAGTTGCCGGCTGGTCTCGGGGATTTGCGCGAGTGCCACGTTTGAAAGCAGCGTCAGCAGCGCCGCGCAGGTTTTGATGAGCGTGTTCAACGTCGTTCAGTCCTTGAAAAGAGGGAAACCTCAAACGCTAGTTTTTGCCCCGGGCTTTATCAAGCTGAAGCTGTGTTGTGATGTTACCGCAGCGGTTCGATAGGGAAGTCCATCGGCTCGGCCCGCACCGGGTTTCGGCTATAGGTGAAGTGCCACCATTCGCCGGCATAACCGGTAAAGCCTTCCTTGGCCATCGCAGCGCTCAACCGTTGGCGATTCTGGCGTGCCACCTGGCTGATGTGGGAGCTGTTGGTGTGGGCCATTTCGTCGAAGCAATCAAAACCGGTGCCCATGTCCAGGCCGCCATCGGGCAGGCGTCGACCGTAACCGGCGGCGCAATCCACCGCCGCGGTGTCGGCGTTCCAGGCCTGGGCTGGCAGTGCATCGGGGCCGGTCAGGGTCACGTCCACTGCCGCCCCCCGGGAGTGGTTGGAAACCTTGGCCACGTAGCCCAGGCGCCAGAAGTCCTGCTTGTTCACCCGGGGGTAGAACTCGGCCTTGGCCGGATCCCCCGGCAGGCTGGCGAAGCGGCCCATGTTCGCCACGGCACGGCTGGGACGATAGCAGTCGAAGACCTTCAGGCCGTAACCCTGCCTGGCCAACTCGGCCTGGACCCGTACCAGTGCCTTTGCCGCGTCGGCAGACAGCACGCATTCGGCTGCGTTGTAGCCGTCCAGCGGCGCTCCGGTGAAGTTGTGGGGGCTGGCGTAGCGAATGTCCTGGGCGATGCTCGGGTCGAGGCTGCGCAGGTAAACCATGTTGGCCGGCATCGGCGTGTCTGCCGCTACCTGCGTGGCGAGCACGATCAGGCTCAGGGCGGCAAGGGAAAGGGAAGAGTAGGGCATGGCGGGCCGGGCTCGGACGGTGGCTTAAGCGCGCCACACTAGCAATGCCCGCCCCATGCCGCCAGTGCTACGGCGCGGCGTTGGGCACAAATGCCACGCTGCCACCGTCACGCTTGTGGAACAACCGTTCACCATTGTCCGGCTGGGTAGTGATGACCTGATGATCGTTGCCCAGGTAGGCCAGCGGCGTCGAGTCATCCTTGGTGGACTGCGCGACAATAATTGTGCGCTTGGGATCAAAGGTGCGGCCGCTGGTTTTTTCCAGCCAGGCCATGAACGCCGCACTGTCGCCCTGGCGCGGGAAGTCCTGGGTTTCGGCGACGTAGTAGAACGGCGTCCCGTGATTTTGCAGGTACATCGGTACCTTGTTGTCGACTTCCACCATCACGATCTGCCACGCGTTCCATGGCGCGCTTTTCACTGCTTGCGCTTGAACGTCCTCGGCGAAACGGGTCACGCCGCCATTGCCATTGGTCCACGGATACACCACCCCGAGTACCAGCAGCATCACCCCGGCAGCGATGCCGAACCCACGGTACCAACCCCGGCCGACCGTGCCTTTGCGGGCGATACGCTCACTGACCCACCACGCCGCCAGCAACTGCGCGAACGGCACCAGCGGCAGCACGTAGTAACTGCGCCGGCTGCCACTGGCGGTGAAGAACACAAACAGCAGGCCCAGCCCCCACACCAGCCAGCGGGTGTTGGGCGGGGTGTCGCGCCAATGCCGCACGGCGAGCCACAGGCCCAGCACCCAGCACGGCGCCCAGGGCAAGGTGTAGGCCGGCAGGTAGATCAGGTAGGTGTAGATCGGCCCCATATGGTCGAACGGGTCGAAGAAGCGCACCACGTTTTCCCGGAACACCAGTTCCAGGCCGCTTTCACCGTAGGTCGGTGCGCCGTAGAGGTGGGACAGCACAAACGGAATCGCATAGAACGCCCCGGCAATGATCACGGCCAGCACCAGCCGCAGGTTGAGGTGGCGTTTGTAGCGCTGTTCGCTGAGCAAGTGCGGCAACAGCACCAGGCCCGGCAGTACAAAGCCGATCAAACCCTTGAACAGTGATGTCGCCGCCAGTAACAGGAAGAACACCGTGTAGCGCCCCAGCCGCGTATCGTCCGGCCCGCGCCAATACCACCAGACGGCGGCGAGCACGCCGCATACGGTCAGCACGTCCGCCGTGGCCACCCGGGCCCAGAAGAGGAAGTAGAAGGTGGTCGCGAGCATCCAGCCGGCAATCAGGCCGGTGCCTTTGCGGAACAGTTGCTCGCCGATCAGGTACACCAGCCAGATGCTCAGCCACGCCGAGATCACCGATGACAAGCGCAACGACCACGGCCCCAGGCCGCCCATCAGGTTGGCAAACCCGGTGATCAGCCAATACGACGGCAAGGGTTTGTCGTAGTACGGGGTGCCCTTGAGGTACGGGTCGAAGTAGTCGCCGCTTTGCAGCATCTGCAGGGTGATGTTCGCCCAGCGGGTTTCCGGGCCCCACAGGTCGCGGGCGCCCAGGCCCAGCAGCAGGATCAGGGCCGACACGCCCAGGAGCAGCAGCAGGGCGCCGCGTTCGGTTTTCCAGAAGTTCATGGAGCGGTTCCGATGTGGGATGAGTGTTGAATGGGGTCACCCCACATTAGGGCGCCTGTGTTACGGCAATTGCGGGTAGATGATGATCTCCAGGTCACCCTTGTAATAACGCTTGCCCCCCAACGGCAGCTGGCCGGCTTCGCGCATTTCGCTGGTGCTCCTGACCCGCATCAGCACGCCCACCGGGCCTTGCTGGCGCGCCTGCTTGAGCCAGGCCTGAACGCTGTCGAGCTCCACCTTGCGGTGCATCGAGTCGGCGTATTGCAGGCCGTAGCGCAGTTCGCCTTCAGTGTTGTAAAGCGTCACTTCCGGCCGGCGCAGGCGCCATGCCAGGGCCGACGCCGATTCCAGTTCGTTGCTCAGCAGCGCTTGGGTCTGTTGGAGCTCGTCCAGGTGCTGGAGCACGAACTGGTCAGGCATCTGGTTATCTTCGACCACCGCCGGCATGCCGGCGGGCAACAGCGCCACCAGCAGGCCAATGCCCAAGGCCGGCATCGCCCACAGCGCCAGCGGGCGGGAGGCTTGCAGCAAGTTGGCGAGCATCCAGCCCATCAGCACGATGAACGTCAGGGACAGGTTGAACATCTCGCTGTGGCTGTTGCCGTACAACGGCCGGTCGATTTGCAGGTAGATCAGCGTCACCATCGCCGCGAGGCCGATGCCCAGGTTGAGCAGGCCATTGACGCGCAGCGTGCGGGTGCGGGCGTTGGCCAGTAGGTCAATCAACGCATGGCCCATCAGAAGTGCCAGCGGCAGCAGGCACGGCATGATGTAGGTCGGCAGCTTGCCGTTGCTCAGGCTGAAAAAGCCCAGGGGCAGCAGCAACCACAGCGCCAGGAAGACGATGGCCGGTTGGCGCTTTTCCTTCCAGGCCTTGCACAGTGTCGCCGGCAGCAGCGCCGCCCATGGCAGGCACGACACCACCATCAGCGGCAGGTAGAACCACCAGGGACGTGCATGCTGGGCATTGTCGGAGGCGAACCGGCGGATGTGCTCGTGCCAGAAGAAGAAACGCCAGTAGTCCGGTTCCTGCAGGTGGATCGTCAGCGCCCAGGGCAGGCACACCACGGCCGCCACCAGAATCGCCAGCGGCCCGTAGCGCAGCAGTTCCCCCAGGCGACGTTGCCAGAGCATGTAAGGCAGGGCGATCAACACCGGCAGCAACCACGCGAGGAAACCCTTGGTCATGAAACCCATGCCGCAGGCCACACCCAACAACGTCCAGCTGGCGAGGCGGGCACGGGGGGTGGAGCTGTCGAGGGCAAACCACAGCGCCGCCAGGCTCAGGTTGACCCAAAAGGTGAATTGCGGATCCAGGTTGGAATAACCGGCTTGCCCGGCCACCAGGCCGAAACTCATGTAGAGCAGCGCGCAGGCGAAGCTCTTGCGCGGGTCGTTCCATAGCCGGCGGGCGATCAGGTAGGCGAGCACGACGCTCAGGCCGGTGGTCAGGGCGGAAGCGATGCGCACGCCGAACAGGTTTTCACCGAACAACGCCTGGCCCAGTGCGATGAGCCAGTAGCCGGCGGCGGGTTTTTCGAAATAGCGCACGCCCATGAAGTGCGGTGCCACCCAGTTGCCGCTGATGAGCATTTCCTGGCTGATCTGGGCGTAGCGGGTTTCGTCAGGGATCCATAGGCCATGCAGGCCCAGTGGCAACAGATAGAACATCACGAATGCCAGTAGCAATACGGGCAATGGTTTAAGGCGGGTCATGGCTATTGCACTCTCAAGCGGTATTGACGGTGAATCAGCGCGAGCGCTGGATCAGCCATGCGCGAGGGGTGGAAGGTGGTCGTGGTCGGGTAGAAATGCGGCACAGAACGTTATTCCTTAAACAGTCTGTTAGTGGGGGGGCGAAACTGAATATCCCTGTGCCCCAGTCAAGCTCGTTAAACGTGTGGCGTCCAATAAGTCATCGAAGGTCATCGTCATGTTGTTAACTTGTGAAAAGTTAGTGAGCTAATAAATTTTTGACAAAAATTCAATTAAAACCATAGACGATGCCACGGTCTGGCTGTCTTTTTGCTGAACGAACTTGAATGATTAAATGTTAAGAAGTGTTCTAAAGTTGTTTAAGCACGGCGGCCCAGTCCTTACTGTTCAAAATACCCAGCGCCTTGAACTTGCCATCGGGCAGCAGCTTTACAAACAATGCACTGCCGTATTCAGCATGGGCAGCGTGTGAGTAGCCCAATGCCTCCTCGAAGTCGCTGATGCAGGCGCTGTGGGTGACCACCAGCAGGTTGCGGTCCGCGTGTTTATGCGGGCGCAGTTCCTCGCCGATGGCAGGGCCGCAGATGGCCAGGGGCCCGGGTGACAATTCGGCCTTGCCGAACATGAAAAGCGAGGTCTGCGCGGTGCGGGTGGTGGGGCTGCTCAGTACGTCGGTGTTTTCCATGCCCAGGGTCTGGAAGGCCTTGCCCACGGCACTGGCAGACAACGAGCCGAGCGTGGTCAGGCCGTCTGCCGGGCCCAGGCAAGGGTTGTTGGAGCGGTCACAGCGTTCCTCATGGCGGACCAGCACCACTAGGTCTCCGTTACGCCAGGCTTCCAGGGTTCCGGAGGTGAGCAGGCGGTGGCCCACGCCCAGGTCCAGCGGCGATCTTGGCCACCAGATGAACGCCGTTACTGCCAGGCTGATCATCACGATACCTGCCACGCCCAGCCACAGTTTGTTCAGCTGTTTTACAAATGCCCAGCGCGAGCGAGACTTGCTCAGGGTCAGGTCAACCACACTATTCACCATTGGTAACTTCCAGGCGTTAATCCGGTAACTGGCAGCGGCAAGTTAGGCAGGCGCCAAGTGAGTAGCGCTGATGCAGGAATATGCAAAAGCGTGTCACAGGGGCGCTGTCTTTTTGCTGAACATACCGATATAAAAAATTGTTCACTTGCACTAACGGGCGTTTGAAATAACCAGCCTGTTATCTGCCCATGGACGGCAATTTAAAGTGCAGCAGGTGGCGGCCGGGTGAAATCGATGTGAAAAATTTGCAGGGGGTCATGGGGCGCTCCTTTTGCCCAAGGTTGTGACATAAAAATGTGACAACCGTTATTCTCGGCCTCAGTCCAGAGGCAGGTGGGGAATGGTGATGCTGCAGGTACAAGGGGTGTTTAAAAGCTATGGCACGCCGCAGGGGCCACTGGCCGTGCTGGCGGGTGTCGACCTGTACCTGGGAGAGCGTAGCAGTCTTGCGCTGATGGGCGAGTCCGGGAGTGGAAAAAGTACCTTGCTCCACCTGGTGGCCGGGCTCGACCAGATCGACCGTGGCCGCATCCAGGTCGGCGATCAGCGCCTGGACCAGATGAGCGAAGCGCAGTTGGCCCACTGGCGGCGCACCGAGATCGGCCTGGTGTTCCAGCAGTTCAACCTGATCGGCAGCCTGCGGGTCGAAGACAACCTGGCTTTCCAGGCGCGCCTGGCCGGGCGCCTCGATCCGGCGTGGCAAGCGCAGCTTGTGGAGCGACTCGGCCTGGGTGACTTGCTCAGGCGTTACCCCGAACAACTGTCCGGCGGCCAGCAGCAACGAGTAGCGGTAGGGCGAGCCCTGGCATCGCGCCCCGGCTTGCTGCTGGCGGACGAACCAACCGGTAACCTCGACGAAGGCACCAGTGACGAAGTGCTGCAACTGCTGCTGGACCTGCTGCGGGACAGCCCGACCAGTTTGCTGATGGTCACCCACAGCCCGCGCATCGCGGCGCGCCTTGACCAGCAGGTGGTGTTGCATCGCGGCCAGGTACTCGCTGCGGACGCCCGCTGACATGCGGGTCTTCTATTGGACACTGCGCGCGCTGCTCAGCCATTGGCGTCGCCACCCTGTGCAATTCTTCAGTGTGCTCACTGGCCTGTGGCTGGCCACCGCGCTGTTGACCGGCGTGCAAGCCCTCAACAGCCAGGCGCGGGACAGCTACGCGCGGGCCAGCCAGCTGATCGGCGGCGAACCCCAGGCCAGCCTCAGTGCGCCGGACGGTGCCAGCTTCCCCCAGGCGCTGTTTGCCGACCTGCGCCGCGCCGGGTGGCCGGTGTCGCCGGTGGTGCAGGGCCGCGTGCAGCTCAAGGGCCATGAAGACCAGCGCCTGCAAGTGATGGGCATCGACCCGGTGTCGTTGCCCGGCGGTGGCGCGCTGGCCGGGCAGACCCTGGACCGGGCGCAGATGGTCGCGTTCTTCAACCCGCCGGGACGCACCTGGATCGCGCCGCAGACCTTGCAGTCTCTGGGCCTGAAAGAGGGCGACCAGCCGCTGACAGCTGCCGGGCTGGCGCTGCCGCCGCTGCATCTTCAAGCGGACATGGCCCCTGGCGTATTGCTGACCGATATCGGCTTCGCCCAACCGCTGCTGGACATGCCCCAACGCCTGTCGCGGTTGCTGCTGGACAAGGCCTTTGCCGCCGCGCATCCCGCCCTGCCGCCGGAACTGGGCGCGCAACTGCAGCTCAAGCAGGCCGAGGAAAACAACCTCGCGCGCCTCACTGAAAGCTTCCATCTGAACCTCGATGCGCTGGGCTTTCTGTCCTTTGTGGTGGGCCTGTTTATCGTGCATGCCGCCATCGGCCTGGCGCTGGAGCAGCGGCGCGGCCTGCTGCGAACCTTGCGGGCGTGCGGGGTCAGTGCGCGGATGCTGATCCTCAGCCTGGCGGTGGAACTCGGTGGCCTGGCCGTGCTGGGTGGCCTGGCGGGCGTGGCCAGCGGGTACTTGCTGGCCAGCCTGTTGCTGCCGGATGTAGCCGCCAGCTTGCGCGGCCTGTATGGCGCCGAGTTGCCCGGCCAACTGAGCCTCAGCCCGCTGTGGTGGCTCAGTGGCCTGGGCCTGGGTTTGCTCGGCGCGTTGCTCGCCGGGGCCAGCAGCCTGTGGCGGGCGGCGCGTTTGCCGCTGCTGGCGCTGGCCAATGCCCAGGCCTGGCACCAGGCCCATGGGCGCTGGCTGCGACGCCAGGGCTGGGTGGCGGGTTCGGCCTTACTGGTTGCGCTGTTGGCGCTGGTATTTGGCGACAGCCTGGCCAGTGGTTTTGTATTGATGGCGGCCTTGTTGCTGGGCGCTGCGCTGGGCTTGCCGGTGGTGCTCAATGGCGTGCTCAAGGCGGTATTGGGGCGCAGCCGTTCGGTGCTGGGGCAATGGTTTCTCGCCGATTGCCGCCAGCAGTTGCCGGCCCTGAGCCTGGCGCTGATGGCCTTGCTGCTGGCGTTGGCCGCCAATATCGGCGCGGGCTCGATGACCTCGGGCTTTCGCCAGACCTTCAACAACTGGCTGGAACAACGCCTGACGGCCGAGTTGTACCTCAACCCGCAAAACCCGGCCCAGGCCGAGGCGCTGCAAACCTGGCTGGTGCAGCAGCCCCTGGTGCAGACAGTGCTGCCGACCTGGCAGGTTGCGGTGCAGTTGCAGGGGTGGCCGGCTGACCTGTTCGGCGTGGTCGACGACCCTACTTATCGCCAGCATTGGCCGTTGCTGGAAGCGGCGACGGACCCATGGGGCCAGTTGCTGCAGGACGACAGCCTGATGCTCAGTGAGCAAATGGCACGCCGGCTCAAGGTGCGGCTGGGCGATGTGGTCAGCATCCCCACGCCCCAAGGTCCATGGTCGCCGAAGGTCGTGGGGATTTATGCCGACTACGGTAACCCCAAGGGCCACTTGCTGGTGAATTCGCGGCACCTGTTGCAGCACTGGCCGGGATTGTCGCCGGCGCGTTTCAACCTGCGGGTTTTGCCGGGCAACGTGCCGCCGCTGGTGCGTGCAGTACAGGAACGGTTTGCCCTCGAAGACAGCCGCATCGTCGACCAGCAGCAGCTCAAGGGCTGGTCGAGCCAGGTATTCGAACGAACTTTTGCCGCCACCGCCGCCCTTAACAGCCTGACCCTGGGCGTCGCCGGCGTGGCGTTGTTTATCAGCCTGCTGACCCAGAGCCAAAGCCGCCTCGGCCAGTTGGCGCCGTTGTGGGCGCTGGGCGTGACGCGCCGCCAATTGATGCTGCTCAACCTCGGCCAGACCTGGTTGCTGGCGGTGCTGACCCTGGTGCTGGCGTTGCCGCTGGGCTTGCTGCTGGCGTGGTGCCTGGACGTGGTGATCAACGTCCAGGCCTTCGGCTGGCGCCTGCCGTTGCAGGTGTTCCCGGGGCAACTGGCGCAACTGCTGGGCCTGGCGATGCTGGCCACCTTGCTGGCTTCGGCCTGGCCGTTGTGGCAGCTGTACCGCAGTCGCCCGGCGGATTTGCTGAGGACCTTTGCCAATGAAGATTAAGTGCCTGCTATGGGCGACGTTCCTGCTGCTGGGCGCCTGCGACAAACCACCTGCACCTGAAGAAAGCTTCGCCGGACTGGGCAGCCAGGCCGCGGACTTTGCCCAGGTGGTGCCCGGCAAGGTCTTCAGCTTTCCCCAGGATCATGGCCCCCATGACGGCTATCGCATCGAATGGTGGTACCTCACCGCCAACCTCAAGGATGCCGAGGGCAATGCCTACGGCGTGCAATGGACGCTGTTTCGCAACGCACTCAAGGCCGGCCCGACACAACCGGGCTGGCACGACTCGACGATCTGGCTCGGCCACGCCGCCGTCACCTCGGCCACCCGCCATTACGCCAGCGAACGCTACGCCCGCGGCGGCGTGGGGCAGGCAGGGGCCCAGGCGGTGCCGTTCAATGCCTGGATCGATGACTGGAATTTCGCCACCCGCCCCGGTGCAGCCAGCCCCCTGGCGGACATGCAACTCAAGGCTGCAGGCGAGCATTTCAACTACGACCTGCACCTGACCTCCAGCCGCCCATTGGTGCTCCAGGGCGACAACGGCTACAGCCGCAAGTCCGACCAGGGCCAGGCGTCGTACTACTACAGCCAGCCGTTTTTCCAGGCAGATGGCCGCGTGACCATCGATGGAAAATCTTATCAAGTCACCGGCAACGCCTGGCTCGATCGCGAATGGAGCAGCCAGCCCCTGACCGCCAGCCAGACTGGCTGGGACTGGTTCTCCCTGCACCTGGACAGCGGCGAGCAGTTGATGCTGTTTCGGGTGCGGCAGAAAGACGGGCCGTCGTACCTGACGGGTACCTGGATCGACAAAGAAGGCCACACACAGACCCTGCACAACCAGGATATTCAACTGACGCCGCTGGGCACGACCGCGATCGATGGGCGCAGCATTCCCACCCAGTGGTCATTGAAGATCCCGGGCAAACATCTGGATATCACCACGGAAGCGGTCAACCCAAAAGCCTGGATGAACCTGAGCATTCCTTACTGGGAAGGGCCGGTGAAATTTCAGGGTGGGGTGGGGTATCTGGAGATGACGGGGTATTGAGTCCGACGATTTTTTGTAGGCCTTGATTACCTGCCAGGTAGGTGATTTCCCAAATGTAATTTCAGCTGTTCCAACCTTGTGTCCGGGCCGTGTTCGCCTGCCTATATTCCTGCGCCATATCCATTACATCAGGGATGTAAGTGATGGCGCAGGGATACATCAATGACCGCACCACGGACTACCTCAGTTTGAAATCCCGGTTACTGACCGGGGCCAGTGGGCAACTTTCCGATCAATTCGACGCGTTGAACCTGCATTTGCGCCAGACAAGCCTGGTGACGCCGGGGCAGATGGTGATTATTCCTGATTACCATGGGGTGGCATGCACTGCCGATGATGCGTGGTTGATGCGCCATGCCCAGGAGATTCAGCGCAACTTGGAGTTGGACGCATCAGCGGGGACAGCGGTGATCAATAATTATGACTTGCTGCAAAGCTTTCTCGGGTACAGCTCTGTGGGCGTCGGCAGTGCGACGTCGGCGTGGGGACGACATTTGGACGAGGTCCAACACACGTTGGAGGAGATTGAACGGCTGCATCAGCAATTGAAGAACGGTGGGGTGAACAAGGCGCTTTTTATCCTGCAGCGGCAGATGTTGTTCCGGCGTTTGGATACACAGTTGCGAGGCGCGGCGCGATTTGGCACGAGCCTGAAAACCAATAAATCGCTGAAAAAAGTGCTGGGTATTTCCACCAAGAGTTATCTGCACAAGAGTGAAATCGTGGGCTATACGCAGCGGATTCGCAGCATTGTCGAGACGTCGAGGTTTTTGGGCAAGGGGACGTATGTGGGGTTGGCGTTGGATGTGGGGGTTGCGGGGTTGGAGGTCAAGGAAGCGTGCATGAAGGGGCGGGAGGCACAGTGCAGTCGGGCGAAGTATGTGCAGGGTGGGAAGTTGGTGGGTGGGGTAGGCGGGGCCGCTATTGGAGGGACTCTGGGGGCTGCGCTCGGGAGACGTTTATGCGGGATAGTCATGGGGGTTGCGGTGAAAGGGCAGGGTGCGCTGGTCTGCGGGATCATCGGCGGTGCTGCCGGAGGTTATGCCGCCGGGAGTACGTTTGGGCGTGCCGGTGAATGGGGTGGAGAAATGATGGGTGACCTGATGTATCAGCCTGATGGGGCTTGATCATGTCTTATTATGATTTTTTCACTGTCACGTTGCTTTTATGGATGCTTATCAACTTGGGACTGTTGCTCTTCGTCGCGTACAGAAAACTCGATGAGTTGGAAAGCTATTTCACCGAAAACGAGGCCGTTCAACGCACCAAGCGTTTTTGGCGCAGGAATCTGCCGATCGACAAAACCATGCGAATGGTTGTGATCGTCGAGCTGCTGTCCATGCCAAAACGCCATGTAAAAAAGGGCGAGGCGACTGAGGCAGAGTTGACGTCCGTCCCCGTGGCTCTGAGGCGATGGGCAGTATGGCCCTATTACGGCGGATTGGTTTTGATGGTCCTGGCAATTATTTGGGAGGTCTGGTCCAAGCCATAGCCGAGGGGCTTTTTTTCGTTATTGCGCCAATGCCACCTTGAGTGGCAAGCGCGCTATACCGGTGTTTTTAAGCGAACCCAGATACAACCAGTCACCGTACTCACGTGCCGTGGTGACGGGCGAGTAGTTACCGCTGCTGCCATCCTGCAGGTTTGCGATGACCTTGCCGTTCACGTCCAGGCCGAGCACAAAGGCCTTACGCTCGATGGGCTTGGGCACCACCATCAGTGCCCGTACCATGATCTTGCGCATCAGCGGGTAGCCGGCAAAACCGTCGAGCAGCGGGTTGCGCGGTGAATACAAGGCAACCCAGAACCGGTCCTTGCCGTTGAAGCTGAGGTTGTCCGGCAGGCCCGGCAGGTTGTCGATAAACAGGTCGTGGACGCCGGCCTTGTCGCCCTTGAGCCAGTAGCGGCTGATGCGATAGGCGCCGGTTTCGTTGACCAGCACATAGTCTTCGTTCGGCCCCAGGGCCACGCCATTGGCGAATTGCAACTGGCCCAGCAATACCTCGGTGTGGCCGGTGCTGAAGTCATACCGCAGCAAACGGCCGTCACCGCCGTGCTCGATCACCGCCTCGCCGTCTTCCCCATAACCCCAGCGGCTTGATGCATCGCTGAAGTACGCATAACGCCCGGCGGCGTCGACGGTGACGTCATCGACAAAGCCAAACGGCAGGCCGGCGGCGCTGGTGGCCAGGGTGGTGAGATTGTGCTGGGTGTCGAGGGCGAGCAGGCCCTTGATCCCATCGGCAATGATCAACCGCCCGTCCGGATGCAGGGCCAGGCCCAGGGGGCGACCCTGGGTGTTGGTCAGCTCTTCGAGAACGTGGCTTTCGGGGGCCGTGCGGATGATGCGCCCGTCATGCAGGCCGGTGATGAGGAACCCTTTGCCATCCAGCAACAAGGCTTCGGGCCCGGCGATGTCCTGGGCGCCGGTTCTTTTCACGTCCTTGAGGCGCTGGTTTTCGGCGTAGGGCCCGTCCTTCAGGGATGGCGCCTTGGGCGGCGACCAGTTGACCGGTTGCACTTTGGTGGGCATCAGCAGCAGGAAGGCGACGATGGCGGTCAGGATCAGCAGGACCAGACGACCAACGTTGCTTGGACGGGTACTCATGACGATTCCTGGTGATCAGTGGTGGGCGGTTCCCAATGCAGGGTGCCGAACAGGTAGTCCATCAGCGGCAGGACGATGTTGAAGTTGCGTCCCTGCATCAGTTCGCGCCGGTGATGCAGGGCGTGCAGGTGGTGCATCTGGCGGATCCACGGCAGGCGGGCCACGGGGTGGTCGGGGGGCAGGTGTTCGCAGGCGTGGAAAAACTCGTAGAGCAGGTAACCGAGGATCATGCAGCCGGCGAACAGGCCGGCGATGTTGGGGTTGAGGTGTTTGAGCAGCCACCAGGCGGGGAGGGTGATGACCAGGCTGTGGACCAGGATGAGCCAGGCGGGGAACAGGATGACACGCCAGTCTCGAGGGCTGTCGTAGGTCATGTGGGCGGGGGTGAAGAAGCTGTGGTGGTCGCCGGTGTGGCGGGCGTAGAACAGGCGGGCGAAGGTGTGTTTGTGATGGCCCAGGTGACGGTGGACGAGATAGATACACAGATTGAAGAAAATCAGGGTGAGGGGGATGGCCAGCCATTCCAATAGCTGGATTTGCCGGGTGGTGGACCAGAACAGGCTGATGCAGAGCAGGCCGTAGCCGAAAACGAAACCAGCGTGGAGCCACGGGTTGTAGCAGGGGTGGATGCTGGCGCGGTAGGTGGAGCGGAAAGCCTCGGTGGGGTGAGTCATTGGGAGCGCTCGGTGTCGTTTTTGTTGGGGATGAGCGTAGTCGGGATTGGCGCATCTATCTTGCCGCCATAAAATACTGTACATGCATACAGTTATGTCCTACATTCCGTCCCAGGTGACCGGATGTCGCCGATCACCTGAGCTTCAATTTTTTAACTATGGATGGATAAAAAATGAAATCGAAAAAAGCGTTCATGCTCGGAGCCGCCATCGCGGCGTCCTGCTTCGTTTCGGCCTGCGCCCTGGCCGAACAATCTCCTGCACACTTGACGCCGCAACCGTTGCAGCAAGCCGTGCAACAAGCCCTCAAGAGTGGCGGCAACGTCACGGCGCAGAAGGCGTCGGCTGCCTTCCTGGACAAAATCAAAACCTCGCAGCAGCTGAAAAAGCCGGTTCAGGCTGCCAAGGCCTTGAGCGGGGTTGTGGTCGCCGAGCCTGTACAGGCAGATAGCGCCAAGGTGGATGCCCAGGCCGTGGCGGCCCAGGCGTTCACGCCGCTGTGCCAGACCCTCGGTATCAACCAGATGTATAACCTGGACGGTGTGCAAACCGGCAACGACGTCTGCTACCACTTCAACGTGCCCCAAAAGGCACGGGCGACAGTGATGCTGGTAGGGCAGAGTGCTGCCACCAACATGTCCCTGACCCTGTTCCAGGACGACGGCCAGAACAACATCACTTCTCTCGGCACGTCGGATAACCCGGGCAATGCCAACGAGGTGTTGGCTGGCGTACTGCCACCTGGCGACTACTACTGGTTCATGCATGCCAATTCGGCTGACGGTTCGCCGTTCAGTTTCGGCGTGGATATCAACATGACGATTGACGATTTCGAGCCTAACGACAGTTTCGAAACGGCTTATCAACTGCCGGATACCCTGAACTACGTCACGGGTAACTCCGACACGGCGACCGATGAAGACTACTTCTCCTTCAAGGCCCTGCGCGGGCAGAAGGTCAGTGCCTATTTCGACGGTGTGAACGAGAGCGATCGGGGCCAGTGGATTTCCGAGTATTTTGACGGCGTCAAATGGATCCCGATCAGCCCCAAGGCGAAAATCACCTGGCCAACGCCATCGGTTAATGGCGTGGTGAACGTACGGGTGCGGCCTAACCCGGCCGCAACCTGGAAGGCTACGGCGCGCTACAAGCTGTCGCTGGGCTCCACACCCGAGGTGTTGAGCCACAGTGTGCAAGGTGACAACGTGGTGCGGATCCCGGCTTCGGCCAATGACTACGACCCGTTCATGACCACCCAGGCGGCACGTGACTTGAGCTGGGCCGTGACCTGGGCCGACAGCACCGGTAAACGCCTGCAGGGACTGACGCCGTATCTGCAACTCGACAAGCACGTCAACCGTAATACCTACCTGCCGGTGTACATCCCTTACTACGGTTCGGTAACCGGCGTGTCGGGCGCGGCATCCGGTACGGTCAACCTGGGCAACTGCGCGGGTGAGGCGACTGTCAGGTATGTGTCCTACGACTCGGGTTACAAAAATACCTGGGAGACCAACTACAACTTCGCCGTCTGGCGCCTGCGCATCGAGGAGTACCCGGATGTCGGCGTGGGTGGCGACGCTACCCCGGTCAGCATGGCTCATATCTGCAGCCAGCGCGTGATCTCCAGTGAACGGTGATCAACCCTCCGCTTGATCCGTAACCCCGGCGCCAACTCTTCGGGTTGGCGCCCTCAGCAACCCTTCAAACTGCGCCTGAACCCGCCCTTCGTCGCAATGCGCCACATTAAACCGCATGAAATCCCGCAACCCCGGCTCATACCCGAACAACGCCCCCGGCGCCAACACCATCCCACGCTTCAACCCTGCTTCAGCCAGCCGCTCACCATTCACCCCGGCCGGCAACCGCGCCCAGATAAACATCCCCCCCTCAAACCCCATCGGCAATTCACACCCACAACGCCGCAGCCACTGCTCAACCCGCCCCCCAGCCTCCAGCAGCCGCTGAACCATGCGCTTGCGATGCCGGGCATACCCACCCTCACTCAGCAGCCGATACACAATCTGTTCGAACAGCTCGGACGTTATGCCGCCGCTCATCAACTTCATATTGGTCAGATTCGCGGCCAATTGCGGCGCCGCCACCACATAACTGACCCGCGCATTCGCCGTCAGCACCTTCGAAAACCCCGACAGGTACGTCACCTGCTCCAATCCCGCCAAAGTCGCCAGGCGCGGCGGCGGGTTAGGGTGCAAATCCCCGTAAAGATCATCCTCAACGATATGGCAGCGATACTCCCGGGCCAGTTGCAACAACCGAAACGCTTGGCTCGGACTGAATGAATGCCCGGTGGGGTTATGCAACACGCTGGTGGTCAGGTACAGGCTCGGACGATGCTCCGCCAACAACTGCTCCAGCGCGACAAAATCAAACCCGTCAGGCCGCCGCGCAATCGTCACCACCTTGACCCCATGCAACGCCAGGTTCGCGTGGAAGTTGAAATAACACGGTGCATCCAGCAGCACCGTGTCCCCGGGCCGCGCCAGCAGGCGCATGAGCATGTCCAGGCCTTGCACCGTGTTGGGCGTAGTGATGATTTGTTCCACCGGCACCGACAACCCTTCACCGTGCAGTTTCTGTTGCAGCGCCTGGCGCAACGGCAGCAGGCCCGCCGGGGTGCCCAGCCCGGCGATGCGCAGGGTAGGGGCGCGGACTGCGCTGCGCATGGCCTGGCGCAGGGCTTCGGAATCCAGCCAGTCTTCCGGCAGATGGCCGCCGCCGGGGCGCAGGTCGCCCTGGGCCATGGCCAGGGGGCGGCGCAGTACGCTGAGCAAGTCCTGGGGCAGCAAGTCGACCCAGGTGCTGGACGACGGCTGTGCCAGGCTGCTGGCGACAAAGTGCCCGCGGCCCTGGCTGGAGGTCAGGAGGTGACGCCCGCGCAGGCGATCCAGCGCTTCATTCATGGTGAATTTTCCGACGCCCAGCAAGGCTCCCAACTCACGCACCGAAGGCAGTTTGCTGCCAGCGGCCAATTCGCCTTGCTCGATCGCATGGGCCAGGGCATCGACGATCTGCTGCACCTTCGGTGCTCGGTCATGAAAGTGAATCGCAGGAATGGGCATCACACTGTCCTTAAGTTTGCCGCCAACTTCACCGGTAAAGTCTGCGCGTATATCCGTAGAGTTTACCTGCCTGTGGCGGCACGTGCGCCCTAGACTGCAAGCCCTCTTTCCTGCTGTGAAATTCCACGCCATGGCCACCGCGCTGACGCTGTCTTCGTTTTTGTATTTCCTGCTGCTGTGCACCACCCTGGCCTTCAGCCCCGGGCCCATGACCTTGTTGTTGCTCAGCCTCGGCCTGAAGGACGGCCTGCGCCGCTCCCTGCCGGCGCAGTTCGGGGCGAGTGTTTCCTACCTGGTGTCGATCCTGATCTTTGCCGTGGGTTTCTCCGAGCTGATCAAGGATTACCCGCTGATCACCCGGATCATCCAGGTGGTAGGCGTGGCCTACATCCTTTACCTGGCCTACAAGCAATGGACCAGCAGCGGAGTGACCATCAAGACCAACGATGCAACCCCGGAAAATGCCCGCAGCCTGTTCGGAAAAGGTCTGCTGACCGGGTTGTCGAATCCCAAGGCGATCATTCTGTTCAGCGCGGTATTCCCGCAGTTCGCCGCCATCGGCCAGGGCAGTGCCGCCGCCGACATCGCGATCCTCGGCCTGACCTTCCTGCTGCTGCAATTTGCCAGCGGCTGCCTGTATTGCTACTTCGGCCAGCGCATCAAGCACGTGCTGGAAAACCCCAAGCGCCGGGTGTTGCTGCAACGGGCCACGGCGGTGTTGCTGCTGGGGGTGGCGCTGATGTTGGCCCGGGGCTTTTCCAGCTGAAGGTCAGCTTATGAGCGGTAGTGGCGATCTGCCGGTGCCCTGATAGACTTCGGGCATTCATCCAGGATCAAGCCAGACATGCCAGCCGCAGGAGGAAACGGACTTTCGCTCGCTTCACGCTTGTACAAGTCGCGCACCCTGGGGTTGACCCTCGGGTTTGTCTGTGTGGCCGCCGCCATCTACCCGCTGGATAAATCCGCTTGGGTCTGGGGAGTGATGATCGCCAATGCCTTCATCTGGCCGCATGTGGCCTACCAATGGTCGCGGCACTCGAAAAACGCCCTGCGCTCGGAACACCGCAACCTGCTGTTCGACTCGTTTTGCGGCGGGTTCTGGGTTGGCGCCATGCAGTTCAACCCGCTGCCCAGCGTGACCACCTTGTCGATGATGACCATGAACAACGTCGCCATCGGCGGCCCGCGCTTCATGCTCGCCGGTTGGGTGGCCCAGGCGCTGGGCATCGGCGCCTCGATGCTGGTGTTCACTCCGGCGGTGACCGCCCTCACCAGTGAAGTGCAGCTCTACGCCTGCCTGCCGATCCTGATGCTGTATCCCCTGGCGCTGGGCTGGATCTGTTACCGGCAAGCGATCACCCTGGCCCGGCACAAGCGCGAGTTGCTGGCCCTGAGCCGCACCGACAGCCTGTCGGGCCTGCTCAACCACGGCGCCTGGAAAGACCACCTGGAAATCGAGTTCCAGCGCTGCCGCCGCGACCAGCAGGGCGCCGCCATCGCGCTGATCGACATCGACCACTTCAAGACCATCAACGACACCTACGGCCATGTCACCGGCGATATCGTGCTGCGTCAATTGAGCAAAGTGCTGCGCCAGAACCTGCGGGCCACTGACCTGGCCGGGCGCTACGGTGGCGACGAATTCTGCGTGATCCTGCCGGACATGCCCCTGAACCGCGCCACCGAGGTGATGGACGCCCTGCGTGATCGCTTCAACTCCCTGGCCTACGCACAGGACCCGACCTTGCGCGCCAGCCTGAGCATCGGCCTGGCGCCATACCGGCCGGCACACGCCGACGCCACCAGTTGGCTGAACGATGCCGACCAGGCCTTGTACGAGGCCAAGAGTAGCGGGCGCAACCGGGTCAGTTCGGTGCAGGGAAGTTGGCTGAGGTCGATCTGAGGATCAACAAATCGGTGTTTGTCAGGTAGGGTGGAGCGCTACCTTCCAACAAAAACAAGGATCGGTTCATGCTCTTCAACTTCCCGCGTACCTTGCTGGCGGCCACCCTGGCGCTGTCTTTCGCCATGCCGGCCTTCAGCGCCGAACCCCACAAACAGATCCAGGCCGATTCCGAGCAGTACAAGGCCGAGGCCTTGAAACTGTTGGAGCGCCTGGTGAATATCGATTCGGGCTCCGGCTACGAGCCGGGCCTGACCCAAGTGCGTGACATCGCCGTCGATGAGCTCAAGCAACTGGGTTTCAGCATCCAGTTGGTGCCGGATGCCGCCGCTCATAACAGCCATGTCATCGCCACCCTCAAGGGCACCGGCAAGGCCAGGATCCTGCTGATGGCCCACATGGACACGGTGTTCAAGGAAGGCTCGGCGGCTGCCCGGCCGTTCCACATCAAGGACGGCCGCGCCTATGGCCCGGGCGTAATGGATGACAAGGGCGGCATCGTCGCCGGCATCTACGCTTTGAAAGTCCTGAAAAACCAGGGCTTCAAGGACTACGCACAAATCACTTTCCTGCTGGACGCCAGCGAAGAAACCGGCACCGACGGCGCGTCCGAGCTGATCCGCAACACCGCCAAGGGCCACGACGTGACGCTCAACCTGGAACCGGGTCGCCCGGCCGATGGCCTGGTGGTATGGCGCAAAGGCAGCGCCACCGCCGTGGTCGAGGTCAAGGGCAAGGCCGCCCACGCCGGCGTCGCCCCGGAATTGGGGCGCAACGCGGCGATGGAAGCGGCGCACCAGATTCTGCAACTGGGCAAGCTGGGGGATGCCGAGAAGAAAACCACCATCAACTTCACCGTGATCAACTCCGGCGACCGGGTCAACGTGATCCCCGACCAGGCCACCGCCAAGGCGGATGTACGGGCGGCGTTGCCGGAAGAGTTTGACCGGATCGAGAAAGACCTGGCACGGGTCTCGGCCAACAAGCTGATCCCCGAGACTGAAGTGACCACCAGTTTGCACCGTGGCCTGCCGCCGATGCCGCAGACGCCGGAGTCGGACAAGCTGGTGGCGATTGCCCAGGGGATTTATGGCGAGTTGGGGCGCAAGCTGACCATTGAGGGCAGCGGCGGGGCGGCGGATGCGAGCTTGTCGGCTGGCGTGGGTACGCCGACCCTGGACGGGTTCGGGATTGTCGGGGGCAATATCCATACGCCGGAGGAATATGCCGAGGTGGAGAGCGTGGCGCCGCGGATTTATCTGCTGAGCCGGATGATCATGGAGCTCTCCAAGCGCTGACTTAAAAACGCCACACCTCTAAATGTGGGAGCGGGCTTGTGTGGGAGCGGGCTTGCTCGCGAATGCGGTCTATCAGTCGACATCTGCTTATCTGGTACACCGCTTTCGCGAGCAAGCCCGCTCCCACATTGGTTTGTGGTGTTGGTTGGATCAGGTTGCAGGCACCACTTCCCGGGTCTTCTCCCGCCCCAGCACCAAACTGCACAACGCCGGCAAGAACAGCAACGTCAACACTGTCCCCACCAGCACCCCGCCAATCAACACATACGCCAGCGACGACCAGAACACCGACAGTGTCAGCGGAATAAACGCCAGCGCCGCCGCCAGCGCGGTCAGGATCACCGGGCGTGCCCGGCGCACCGTGGCCTCGATGATCGCCTCGCGAATCACCATGCCCTGGTCCTGGTTCTGCCGAATCTGGTCGGTAAAGATCAGCGTATTGCGCATCAGAATCCCGCCAATCCCGATCAACCCCAATATCGCGTTGAACCCGAACGGCTGGTTGAACAGCAACAACGTCGGCACCGCTCCGATCAGCCCCAGCGGCGCGGTGGCGAACACCATGAACATCACCCCGAACGAACGCACCTGGAACATGATCACGGTCAACGTCAGCAGAATCATGATCGGGAACAGTGCCGCCAGCGCCACGTTGGCCTTGGCGCTTTCCTCCACCGGGCCGCCGATGACGATCTGATACCCGGACGGCAGCTTGGCGATCAGGGGTTGCAGGTCCTTGTACACCGCCATTTCCACGTCTGGCGGCTGGGTGCCGTCGACAATATCGGCGCGCACTTCCACGGTCAGCGCACGGTTGCGGCGCTTGAGGGTCGGTTCTTCCATCACCGCCTGGAAATGCCCGACCTGGGCCAATGGCACCGAGACGCCGGCACTGTTGGTCAGGGTCATATTGTCCAGGTTGCCGAGGTCTTCGCGCTGGCTGCCCTGGGAGCGGGCAACCACTGAAACGGTGCGATTGCCTTCGCGCACTTCGGTGATCGGGTTGCCGCTGAGCAACGCGTTGAGCTGGGATTTCACCCCGTCGGGGGTAAAGCCCAGCAGGCGCAGGCGGTCCTGGTCGAGTACCAGGCGGTAACTGCTGGCGCGCTCGCCCCAGTCGAGGAAGCTGTCCCGCGTGAGTGTGTTGGCCGCGACCACTTGGCGCACGTCTTCAGCCAGGCTGCGCAGCACATTCAGGTCGGGACCGGACACGCGAAACACCACCGGGAAGGGCACCGGCGGGCCGAACACCAACTGGGTGACGCGCACCCGCGCCGATGGAAATTCGCCGGCCGCGATGCGTTCAGCCATGCGTTTTTTCAGGCTGTCCCGGGCATGGGCGTCGGCGGTCTGCACGATCAACTTGGCGAAGGCGGGATCTGGCAGCTCAGGGTTCAGCGACAGGAAAAACCGTGGTGCACCACCGCCGACATAGGTATCGACCATCACGGTTTGCGGCTCCTCCATCAGCGCCTTTTCCACCTGCGCCGCTACCGCCTCGGTGCTTTTGAAGGCGCTGCCCGGTGGCATGTACACCTCAAGAATCAGCTCGGAACGGTCGGAGTTGGGAAAGAACTGCTTCTTCACCACGCCCATGCCCAGGCCACACAGCACAAAGGCCGCCACCACCAGCCCGGTGACCAGCCAGCGTCTGCGCACGCAAGCATCCACCAGGCGCCGCAGTTTCTGGTAATAGCGCCCGGCGTAAATTGCGTCGTGGCCGCCGACAACCGGCTGGATGTGCGGCAGCAGCTTGACCCCCAGGTACGGGGTGAACACCACCGCCACCAGCCACGAGGCGATCAGCGCAAAACCGACGATCCAGAAAATATTCCCGGCATATTCACCGGCCCCCGAGCGGGCAAAACCCACCGGCAGGAAGCCGATAATCGTCACCAGCGTGCCCGTGAGCATCGGCGCGGCGGTGGAACTCCAGGCGAAGGTGGCCGCGTGGATCCGGTCAAAACCTTCCTCGAGTTTGACCACCATCATCTCGATCGCAATGATCGCGTCGTCCACCAGCAGGCCCAGGGAAATGATCAACGCGCCCAGGGTCACCCGGTCGAATTCGCGGCCGGTCATCAGCATGATCACAAACACGATCGACAAGGTCAGCGGCACCGCAGCGGCCACCACCAGGCCGACGCGGAACCCCAGGGCCAGCAGGCTGATGACCATTACCACCGCGAGGGCGACGAAGAACTTCAGCATGAACTCGTTGACCGCCAGGCTGATGTTTTTCGCCTGGTCGGAGACCTTGGCGAAGTTGACCCCCAGCGACAGGTCGGCCTGGATTTTCGCTTCCTGGGCCTTGAGGGCCTTGTCCAGTTCCAGGCCGTTCCAGTGCTTCTCCATGATCACCCCGAGCATCAGCGACGGGTCGCCCTGATGACGGATACGGTAGCTGGGCGGGTCTTCATAACCCCGGCTGACGGTGGCCACATCGGCGATGCGCAGCAGCTTGCCGTTGGCTTCCAGCGGGACGTTTTCGATCAGCGCCAGGCTGTCGAAGGCCCCGTCGATGCGGATATAGGCGCGTGCCCCGGCGGTCTCGACAAAGCCTGAAGGCGCCACGGCATTCTGGGCGGCGAGGGCGGCGAAGATCTGCTCGGGCTTGATGCCCAAGGTGGCCAGGCGCTCATAGGAAAACTCGACGAAGATCCGCTGCGCCTGTTCGCCGAGGATATTGACCTTCTTCACTCCCGGCAGATTGAGCAGGCCCTGGCGCATGTCCTCGGCCATTTGCACCAGTTGCCGGTGGGGTAGATGTTCGGCCTCCAGCGCGTACAGGGAAAAGTATACGTCGGAGTATTCATCGTTGAAGAACGGCCCGATCACCCCCTTGGGCAACTTCGCGGCTTCGTCGCTGAGCTTTTTGCGGGTCTGGTAGAACAGGTCCTGGATCTCGCTGGGACGGGTGGACTCCAGGTACGTCATGCGCATCGAGACGAAGCCCGGTTGGGCGATGGTTTCGACGCGGTCGTAATAGTCCAGCTCCTGCAGGCGTTTTTCCAGACGGTCGGCCACTTGCTCCTGCATCTCTTGCGCGGTGGCGCCGGGCCAGGCGGCGGTGATGGTCATGACCTTGACGGTGAACGAAGGGTCTTCGGCGCGCCCCAGTTTGCCAAAGGCAAAGACCCCGGCGGCGAGGATCGCGATGATCAGGAACAGCGTGACCGCGCGATGCTTGACCGCCAGTTCGGAGAGGTTGATCCCGCGCATTATCAGTGTTCCTGCTGACGGTTGAGGTCCAATACCTGGGCCGGCAACAGGCGTACCGCGTCACCGCTGTGCAGCAGGTGCGCGCCGAGGGCGACGACTACTTGGCCTGGGTCCACGCCACTGTCCAGCAACGCGTCCTCCTGGCCGAGGCTGGCGACGTTGACCGGGGCGAAGCTGACTTTGTCATCGGCGCCAATCACCCACACACCGGTGCCTTTGCCGGCATCCTGCAGCGCCCCGATGGGCACGCGGGTCTGTTGCGCCTGGCCGTTACCTTGCAGGCGCACGGTGATGGTCGAGCCGAGAGCGAAGCGGTCGACGGGGCCATGCAAGACATAGCGGGCCCGGTAGGTGCGGGTGGTCGGGTCGGCGCTGGCAGACAGCTCGCGCAACGTGGCGGTCACTGCTTGCTCAGGGGCGCCGAAGGGGAACGCCAGGGCTTTTTGCGAAGCCTGGTCGCGCTGGTTTTCCGGGAGGTTGACGATGGCTTCCCGGGCGCCGTCGTGGGCCAGGCGCGCCACTACTTGCCCCTCGGCGACCACTTGGCCGCGGTCCACCCGTACGTCGGTGATGATGCCGTCGCTGTCGGCCCTGAGCACCGAGTAGGTGCGGCGGTTTTCGATCTGGCTGGCGTCGGATTGCGCGGAGGCCAGTTCGGCTTCGGCCACCCGCAGATTGGTGGCGGACTGGTCGAAAATCTGCCGCGACACGGCGCCGGTATTGGCCAGGCGCTGGTAGCGGGATTCATCGTCCCGGCGTTGGCGCAGTTGCGCCTGGGCCGCATTGACGCGGTTTTTTGCCGAACGCAGGGCCAGTTCGAAGTCGCCGATATCCAGCACCAGCAAAGTGTCGCCACGGTTGACGTGCTGGCCGGGATCAACCTTGCGCTCGATCACCTTGCCGCTGACGCGGAACCCCAGGTCACTTTCCGTGCGTGCGGCCACTACGCCGGTGTAGGCGCTTTGCTGGCTGCCCGCGGCTTCGACCTTGGCGGCCAGCACCGGGCGGGGCAGGGGCGCTTCGGCGACGGGGTCGGCCTTGTTGTTGCAGCCACTGAGTACCGCCAGCAGGGCCAGGGGGGGGAGAAGACGCAGGGGGAGAGGGTTCATGTCGGGCTCCGTGGGGCGGGGTGAGCTAAAAATTACGCTTGTAATATTTGTCGCCATATTATGGTCGAAATATAAAATAATCCAGCCCCGAGTATTTGTTCCACTGGTGGGACGATCAGGGCCGGTTTTGCCGTCTAGCGCGGAATTGGTATCGGATTTAAGGTGTATCCATTACTGGAGACACATATGAAAAAGATCATCGGCATCTACACCAGCCCACGCGGCCATTGGGTCGGCGACGGCTTTCCGGTTCGCACGCTGTTTTCCTACGACACCATGGGCAAGCAGATCAGCCCGTTCCTGTTGCTGGATCACGCCGGTCCTGCGGCGTTCACCCCGACCGAGCAACGTCGTGGCGTGGGCCAGCATCCTCATCGCGGTTTTGAAACCGTGACCATCGTCTACAAGGGCGAAGTCGAGCACCGCGATTCCACCGGCGCCGGCGGCACCATCGGCCCGGGCGATGTGCAATGGATGACAGCCGCCAGGGGCATCATTCACGAGGAGTTTCACTCCGAGGCGTTCGCCCGCAGCGGCGGGGCCCTGGAAATGGTCCAGTTGTGGGTCAACCTGCCGGCCAGGGACAAAATGACCGATGCCGGTTACCAGACCATCCTCGATGGCGATATTCCGACGCTGCCCCTGGCCGACAACGCCGGCAGCCTGCGCTTGATCGCGGGCGAGTTCGACGGGGTCAAAGGCCCGGCTCGCACCTTCACACCGATCGACGTGTGGGACATGCGCCTCAAAGCCGGCCGCTCTGTGACGCTGGACCTGCACGCCGGGCGCAACACCGCGCTGGTGGTGTTGCGCGGCACGGTGCGGATCAACGGCACTGAAGTGGCGCGGGAAGGGCAGTTGGCACTGTTCGAGCGCGATGGCACGCAACTGCGCCTCGAGTCCAGCGACGACGCCATGGTGCTGTTGCTCAGCGGCGAGCCGATCGACGAACCCATCGTCGGCCACGGCCCGTTCGTGATGAACACCGAGCAGGAAATCCACCAGGCGTTTGCTGACTATCAGTCCGGGCAATTCGGGCAGATGCAGCGCTAGGGCGCTATACCCTCCAAAGGCATTTCATGCGATCTTCATGGCATTCGCCCTGGAGTCGCCTGAATGCCCTCATTTATCTCCGATCACCCGATGTTCTGTGCCTTGGCGCTGGTGCTGATCGATATTGCCGTATGGCGTTTGATCTCTGCCGATTTCGCCAACTGGAAGCTGGCGGCGCGGCTGGTGATTTTTGCGGTGTTCAGCGCCGTGCTGTTCAACGAAGGCATGAACCCGATGCAGGTCGCGCCGTTCGGCGACAACGTGGCGCTGCATTTGGCGGCAACGGCGTTCCAGATCGGCTGGTGGCTGTTTGCGGCGCGCACCCTCACGGTATTGCTCGGCGCGGTGATGATGCAGCGGGTCGGCCACACCGGGCGGCTGTTGCAGGATCTGGTGGGCGCGGTGATCTTCCTGATCGCGATCATCGCCGCCATGGCCTACGTGCTCGACCTGCCGGTCAAGGGCGTGCTGGCCACTTCCGGCGCGGTGGCAATCATCGTCGGCCTGGCGTTGCAAAGCACCTTGAGCGACGTGTTTTCCGGCATCGTGCTCAATACCACCAAACCCTACCAACTGGATGACTGGGTCTCCATCGACGGCACCGAAGGCCGGGTGATCGACATCGACTGGCGCGCCACCCAACTGCAAACCTCCCAGGGCAGCCTGGCGGTGGTGCCCAACTCGTTGGCGGCCAAGGCCAAGATCATCAACTTCTCACGTCCCGCAGATATGTTTGGCTTGGCGGTCAGCCTGCAAGTCAGCCCCCATGCGCGGCCCCAAACCGTGCTGGATGCGCTGGAGCGGGCGATGCAGGGGTGTCGGCCGTTGTTGGCCAAGCCGGCGCCGAGCGTGGCGTTCAAGACGTCGGCCAGTGGTGGCGTGGAGTATGAGATCAGCGGGTTTGTGCCGGCCATGGCGCTCAAGCGTGAGGTGCGCAATCAGCTTTATGATTTGGCGTTTCGGCATTTGCAGGCGGCGGGGGTGAGCTTGTTGTCGGCGGCCGAGAGTAATGCGCCGGTGGCGGTTTCCCGGGCTCGGGCGTTGTTGGAGAGTTCGTCGATTTTCTCGACGTTGAGGCAGGAGGAGAAGGAGACATTCAGCCAGAACATGACGCTGCAGACCTTTCGCGCCGGGGAGATGATTTTGCCGGCGGGGGAGGTGAGTGATCACCTGTTTATCATCGAGTCCGGGGTGATTTCGGTGATGTTGACCAAGGCCGGGCACAAGTTTGAAGCGGGGCGGATGGGGCCTGGGGAGGTGATTGGTGAGGCCGGGATTTTGTCGGAGCAGGGTGTGCCTGCGGACTTTTCGGCGAAGACGTTTTGTACGTTGTATAGGATTGAGAAGGAGTATCTGAAGCCTTGTCTGGATGCTCGGCATGACATCAGTGAGGCTATGAAAAGCCTGCTGGATTTCAGGTTGCATGCGGCTCAGAGTTTGACGCAGGAGGCGCCTGTGGTGCCGGTTAAGAAGGGGTTTATGCAGTGGCTGCGGAGTCGGGCCTGAAGGTGTACATATCCGTTGCTGCGGTAACGGCCACTTATGGTTCCGCTCTTACAGCGGGTCACTTTTGGCAAACGCCCCAAAAGTAACCAAAAGGTCTTTGCCCCACCACTCGGTGCCTCGCCTAGGCTCGGCATGCCCGCACTCCGGCCCGGTTCCGCGGGCCGCCGCGACGGGCCATCCATGGCCCGGCGCGGCTAAATCGGCATCCCTGCCGATTTACCCGCTCCACCGTGCCTACTTGCGGCTATCGTGGTTGACGGGGCCCGCAGATCAAAATCAAAAGCAGATCAAAAGCAGAGCACAGCGGCCTACCGGCCGGCTTGAGTGTTTAACAGCCAGATCAAAAACCAGAGCGAAAGCAGAGCTGCTTTTCTGTAGGAGCTGGCTTGCCGGCGATGCAGACACCTCGGTCTTCCAGACACACCGAGGTGATGCCATCGCAGGCAAGCCAGCTCCCACATTTGAACCGTGCCCGCTTTAGCTTTTGATTTAGCTTTTAACACTCAAGCCGGCTTTCAGGCCGCTGTGCTCTTGCTTTTGATCTTGATTTTGATCTTAGGCGCCCCGTTAAACCACGCTGGCCGGAGTGAGGGCACTCCGAGCCTAAGCGAGGAGCCGCTGTAAGAGCGGAACCATAAGCGGCCGTTACCGCAGCAACGGATATGTCCACCACACCCGCCACCACCGATCAAACACCCCTTGCGACCCCCCAATTTCTTTGCTAGCTTCTTACAAAATGTTAACGATAACATTTGCTCTAAAAATAAAAACAAAACAGAGATCCCCACCATGAAAATGCTTCCGAAAACCCTGTGTTTGTTGGCTCTGAGCATCAATCTTGGCACCGCTGGCCTGGCACTGGCCGACACCAAACCCGCCCCCATCCGCATCGGCGCGTCCTTCCAGGAAATCAACAACCCTTACTTCGTCACCATGAAAGACGCCCTGCAGGAAGCCGGGGCGACCATCGGTGCGCAGTTGATCATCACCGACGCCCGCCACGACGTGTCCAAACAGGTCAGCGACGTCGAAGACATGCTGCAAAAAGGCATCGACATCCTGCTGATCAACCCCACCGATTCCGTCGGCGTGCAATCAGCCGTCAAATCCGCCCACGCCGCCGGCGTAGTCGTGGTCGCCGTCGACGCCCAGGCCGAAGGCCCACTGGACTCCTTCGTCGGCTCGAAGAACTTCGACGCCGGCTTCCAGGCCTGCGAATACCTGGCCAAGAACATCGGCGACAAGGGCAATATCGCCATCCTCGACGGCATCGCCGTGGTACCGATCCTGGAGCGCGTACGCGGTTGCAAGGAGGCCGTGGCCAAGCACCCGGACATCAAGATCGTGAGCATCCAGAACGGCAAGCAGGAACGTGACCAGGCGCTGACCGTCACCGAAAACATGCTGCAGGCCCAGCCCACCCTCAAGGGCATTTTCAGCGTCAATGACAACGGCTCCCTCGGCGCACTCTCGGCCATCGAAGCCAGCGGCCTGGACGTCAAGCTGGTGAGCGTCGACGGCGCGCCGGAAGCGATCAAGGCCATCCAGAAACCCGGCAGCAAATTCATCGCCACCTCCGCGCAATACCCCCGGGACCAGATCCGCCTCGCCCTGGGCATCGCCCTGGCCAAGAAGTGGGGCTCGCAAGTGCCGCCCACGATCCCGGTGGACATCACCCTGATCGACCAGGCCAAGGCCAAGGATTTCAGTTGGTAAAACACCCAGGCCCCACGCCAGGCGTGGGGCACAGGTCATCCATCTGAATATGAGGTCGGCGGTATGAGCAGTCTTCTGAAGCTGGAAAATATCTGTAAGCGCTACCCGGGGGTGCAAGCCCTCAAGGCGATCAACCTGGAAGTGCAGCGCGGCGAGATTCATGCCTTGCTCGGGGAAAACGGTGCAGGCAAATCGACCTTGATGAAGATCCTTGGCGGGGTCGAGCACCAGGACGAAGGGCAGATCCTGATCGACGGTGAGGCTCGGCAGTTCGCGACGTATCGTGATGCGATTGCCGCCGGTATCGGCATTGTGTTCCAGGAATTCAGCCTGATTCCCTACCTCACGGCGGTGGAAAATATTTTCCTCGGCCACGAGCTGAGCAACCGTTTTGGCCTGTTGCGCAAGCGCGAAATGGTCGAGGCGAGCGAGGCGTTGTTCAAGCGCCTCGGTGTCAGTATTGACCTGCAATGCGCGGTCAGGCACCTGAGCGTGGCCGAGCAGCAATTCGTCGAGATCGCCAAGGCGCTGGCCCTGGACGCGCGGCTGCTGGTGCTCGACGAACCCACCGCCACCCTCACGCCGAGCGAAGCCGAGCTGCTGTTCGAAATCATGCGTGAACTCAAGCGCCAGGGGGTGGCGGTGATTTTTATTTCCCACCACCTGGAGGAGATTTTCCAGGTCTGCGACCGCATCAGCGTGCTGCGCGACGGCGGCAATGTGGGCGTCACCGATGTGGCCGACAGCGATATCGACCGCTTGGTGGAAATGATGGTCGGGCGGCGCCTGGAGTGCAGTTTTCCGCCCAAGCCCACCGCCGCACGCGGGCCGCTGCTGCTGGAGGTCAAGGACATCCAGTTGGTGCGCAACGGCCCCCATAACCACTTTGAATTGCACAAGGGCGAGATTCTCGGCTTTGCCGGCCTGGTGGGTTCCGGGCGTACCGAATTGGCGCTGGGCATGATGGGCGCGCTGCCGTCGGTGAGCAAAGACGTGTGGCTGCGGGGTGAACAAATCACCCTCGACGACCCGGCCCAGGCCTTGGCCCATGGCATCGGCCTGCTGCCGGAAAGCCGCAAGACCGAAGGGCTGATCACCGATTTCAGCATTCGCGAAAACATCTCCCTCAACAACCTGCCCAAATACCAGAACGCCAGCGGCCTGATCGACAAGGACAAGGAATGCGCCAGCGTTGAAGCGCTGATGCGCCAGCTGTCGATCAAGGCCCCCAGCGGCGAGAGCCGGGTGTTCAACCTCAGCGGCGGCAACCAGCAGAAAGTCGTGATTGCCCGCTGGATCAACCATCACTGCGACGTGCTGGTGTTCGACGAACCCACCCGTGGCATCGACGTCGGTGCCAAGGCACAGATCTACGCACTGATGCGCAGCCTCACCGAACAGGGCTACGCAATCATCATGATTTCCTCGGAACTGCCGGAAGTCATCGGCATGTGCGACCGCGTCGCGGTGTTCCACAAGGGCGCCATCGTCAAGGTACTGGAAGCGTCTGCCGTCAATCCTCAAGAGGTCATGCGCCATGCAACAGGGGGCTCAAGTGAATACGTCCATTAATGCCGTGGGGCCTGGCCGGCTGCGCCTGAACCTGGCGCGGCTGATTCGCTCACCGGCGTTCTATCCCTTTGTCGGGCTGCTGGTGGTGACGTTGGTGATGATCTTCGCCAGCGATAACTTCCTGACGGCCAACAACCTGTCGAACATCGCGCGCCAGGTGTCGATCAACGCGATTATCGCGGTGGGCATGACCTGCGTGATTCTCACCGGCGGCATCGATTTGTCGGTGGGGCCGGTGATGGCGTTGTCCGGCACCTTGACCGCCGGCTTGATGGTCGCAGGCTTGCCGCCGGGCCTGGCGATTGGCGCCGGGATGCTGGTCGGCGTGGCGTTCGGCATCGGCAATGGCCTGTTCGTCGCCTACCTGCACATGCCGCCGATCATCGTCACCCTGGCGACCATGGGCATCGCCCGCGGGTTCGGCCTGATGTACACCGACGGCTATCCGATTTCCGGTTTGCCGGAGTGGTTCGGCTTCTTTGGCCGCGAAAGCCTGTTCGGCATTTCGGTGCCGATCCTGATCATGCTGGTGACGTACCTGGCGGCCTATGTGCTGCTGCAACACACCCGCATCGGCCGCTATATCTACGCGATTGGCGGCAACGAGGAAGCGGTGCGCCTGTCCGGCGTACGGGCGGCGCGCTTCAAGTTGCTGGTGTATGGCATCAGCGGTTTGACCGCCGCGATTGCCGGGCTGGTGCTGACCTCACGCTTGATGAGCGGCCAGCCGAATGCCGGGGTGTCGTTTGAACTCGACGCGATTGCCGCTGTGGTCCTGGGCGGCGCCTCGATTGCCGGCGGGCGCGGGGTGATTGTCGGCACCTTGCTCGGCGCCATGCTGCTGGGGGTGTTGAACAACGGCTTGAACATGCTCGGGGTCTCGCCCTACGTCCAGAGTGTGATCAAGGGCGGGATCATTTTGCTGGCGATCTTCATCAGCCGTCAGCGCCACAAGTAAACCGGTTATCTCCACGCGGCCATGGTGGCCGCGATGGGTTCTCTCATGCTCAAGAAAGGTCCGCACATCATGGAAAAGCACAACCAAATGCAAGCCGTCGTCTGCCACGGCCCGAAAGACTACCGCCTGGAACGCATCAGCAAACCCCAGGCGCGGGTCAATGAACTGGTGATTCGCATCGCCGCCTGCGGCATCTGCGCCAGTGACTGCAAATGCCACTCCGGCGCCGCGATGTTCTGGGGCGGCGATAACCCGTGGGTCAAGGCCCCAGTGGTGCCGGGGCACGAGTTCTTTGGCTACGTGGTGGAAGCGGGCGAGGGCGCCGAGGAGCACTTTGAGGTGAAGGTCGGCGACAAGGTGATCGCCGAGCAGATTGTGCCATGTGGCAAGTGCCGCTTCTGCAAGTCCGGCAAGTACTGGATGTGCGAGGTGCACAACATCTTCGGCTTCCAGCGTGAAGTCGCCGAGGGTGGCATGGCCCAGTACATGCGCATTCCGAAGACTGCCATCGTGCACAAGATTCCGGAGTCGGTGTCCCTGGAAGATTCGGCGCTGATCGAGCCGATGTCCTGCGCGATTCACACCGTCAACCGCGGTGAGATCCAGCTGGATGACGTGCTGGTTATTGCTGGTGCCGGCACCCTGGGCCTGTGCATGGTGCAGGTGGCAGCGCTAAAAACGCCGAAGAAACTGGTGGTGATCGACATGGTCGACGAGCGCCTGGAACTGGCGAAGCAGTACGGTGCCGACGTGGTGATCAACCCGTCCCGGGATAACGCCCGGGAGATCATCAATAGCCTGACCGACAACTACGGCTGCGACGTGTACATCGAAACCACCGGCGTACCGGCGGGCGTTACCCAGGGCCTGGACTTGATCCGCAAGCTCGGCCGGTTTGTCGAGTTCAGCGTGTTTGGCGCCGAGACCAGCGCCGACTGGTCGATCATCGGCGACCGCAAGGAGCTGGACGTACGCGGTGCGCACCTGGGGCCGTATTGCTACCCGGTGGCCATCGACCTGTTCGAGCGTGGCCTGGTGACGTCCAAGGGCATCGTGACCCATGACTTCGGGCTGGACAGCTGGGCCGAAGCGTTTGAGCTGGCCAACTCGACCAAGTCGATCAAGGTGCTGCTGAAGCCGGTGCTCTGACATGAACTACGTAATGGGTGTGGACATCGGCACGCAAAGCACCAAGGCGCTGCTGGTGGATGCGGACGGCCTGATCATCGCCCAGCACAGCCAGGGGTATCGCGTGGATACCCCGAAAGTGCGCTGGGCCGAGCAGTGGCCGCAGGTCTGGCTGGATGCGGTGGAGGCCTGCGTCGCCCAGTGCATGGCCAAGGCCGGCGTAGGGAAAGAGCAGGTCAAGGCGCTGTGCATCAGCAGCCTGTATGGCGGCTCCGGAATTGCTGTGGACGAGCAGATCACGCCGCTGCACCCGTGCCTGATCTGGATGGACCGGCGCGCGGGCGAGCAAGTGGAGTGGGTGCGCGAGCATGTGGACCTGGAGCGGCTGTTTGCGGTCACCGGCAACTCGGTAGACAGCTACTACGGCTTCACCAAGATGCTCTGGCTCAAGCAACACCAGCCGCAGGTGTGGGCCAACACCCGCTACCTGCTGCCTCCCAACAGCTACATCAACTGGTGCCTGACCGGCGAGTTGGCAGTGGATCACAGCAGCGCCGGCAATATCGGTGGCGTCTACGATGTGGCGCAACGCGGCTGGTCGGCCGAGATGCTGGCGGCGCTTGGGATTCCGTTGGCGATGATGCCGGAGCGCTTGCTGTATTCCGGTGAAGTGGTCGGCGGGTTGCTCGAGGAATGGGCACAGCGATTGGGCTTGCAGGCGGGCACGCCGATTTTGGCCGGGGGGGTGGACGCGGCCATGGCCACATTGGCGGCCGGAGTGACGCGACCGGGCAATCACGTGGCGATGATTGGCACCAGCATGTGTTGGGGTTATCTCAATCAGCAGGTGGACGCGCGTCATGGCCTGGTGAGCATGCCCCACGTCTATAACGGCCATCAGGACCTGTACATCTTCGGCGGTGCGATTACCGCCGGGGCGTCGGTGAGCTGGTTTCGCGAGCAGTTCTGCCAGGCCGAAGAGCAGCAGGCCAGGGAGACCGGCCAGGACAGTTTGTGGCTGCTGGAGCAGAGCGCCGAGAAGATCCCGGCGGGCAGCGAAGGGCTGTTGTTCCTGCCGTATCTCATGGGCGAACGCAGCCCGGTGTGGGATGACCGGGCCAGCGGCAGCTTTGTCGGGCTGAACCTGTATCACAGCCGGATCCACCTGTACCGCGCGGTGCTCGAAGGGGTGAGTTTTGCCCTGCGGCACAATATCGAAGCGGGCACCCGTGGGGCGCATTCCCTTGATCCACGGCTGATTGTGGTGGGTGGGGCGAGCCATTCGGATTTGTGGATGCAGATTATTGCGGACATCACCCACTTCCCGGTCTACACCATTGTGCAAGAGGTGGAGGCGGCCTTGGGCGCGGCGTTGTTGGCGGCCCATGCGGTGGGGGTGGTGGATGACCGGCAGATGGAGAAAGGTTGGGTGCAGTTGGAGCTGCGGGCGGAGCCGGAGGCGGGGAATGTCGGGGTGTATGACCGGGCGTTTGCCAGCTATCTGGAGCTGTATCCGGCCTTGAAACCGGTGATGCACAGCTTGCAATTGAATTAAGCGAACACTGATCCAAATGTGGGAGCGGGCTTGCTCGCGAATACGGTGTATCAGTGCCGGATTTATTGCCTGACCCACCGCATTCGCGAGCAAGCCCGCTCCCACATGGGATCTCCATCGTTTTAGAGATCGTGAACCATGAACGCTATTTTTGACTTCACCAAGCAGCGCATCCTCGTCACCGGCGCCAGCAGCGGCATCGGCCGGGAAATTGCCCTCCAACTGATCGCCAGCGGCGCCCAGGTGTTTGCCCTGGGCCGCGACGCTCAGGCCCTGGCCCAGCTCGGTTGCGAAACCCTGTGCCTGGACATCGCCAACAGCGCCGCCCTGGACCTGGCCCTGCAAGGCCTGCCGCCGATGCATGGACTGGTCAACTGCGCCGGCATTTCCCGCCTGGAACCCGCCGCGGCCATCAGCGCCGAAGCCTTCGACCAGGTGATGAATGTCAACGCCCGCGCCGCGGCCCAGGTCGCCAGCCGTATCGCTGCGGCGATGATTGAAGCGAAGATTCCCGGCAGCATCGTCAACGTCTCAAGCCAGGCCTCACTGGTAGCCCTGGACGATCACCTCGGCTACTGCGCCTCCAAGGCCGCACTGGACGCCATCACCCGCGTGCAATGCGCCGAATGGGGCCGCTTCGGAATTCGCGTCAACAGCGTCAACCCCACCGTCACCCTCACGCCCATGGCACAGATGGCCTGGTCGGCGCCCGCCAAGCGCGACCCGGCATTGGCGGCGATTCCCCTGGGGCGATTTGCCGAAACGGCGGAAGTGGCCCTGCCGGTGTTGTTCCTGCTGAGCGATGCCGCCAGCATGATCAGCGGCGTCAGCCTGCCGATCGACGGCGGCTACACCAGCCGCTAGCCGTTCTCCAGCTTGCCGGCGATCACCACCTTGTCCCGCGGTTTGTGCGGGTCTTCGAGACGATCCAGCAGCAGCCGCACCGCGCTGCTGCCGGCCAGTGACGCGTCGTGGGCCACGCAGGCAATCGGCACGCCGAAGATATCGGCAAAGGGCAGGCGGTCGATGCCGCAGATGGTCAGGCTGTCGTGGGGGATGTTGTGCATGCGCAGCGCACGCAGCGCGCCGAGGGTGATCAACTGGTTGAAGCCCATGATCGCGTCCGGCGCCGAGTGCTCGGCCAGGTAGTCGAGGGTGTGCAGGTAGGAGGGCATCAGCGTGTAGTCACCGGCACACACTTCAACGTGCACCTGAGGGTGCTCGGCCAGGACTTCTTTCAGGCCCTTGAGGCGTTCCATGGTGATGCGCGAATGCTCGGGCCCGGTCAGCACCAGCAGGCGCTTGAGGTTCGGGGTTTGCCGCACCAGGTACTGCGCCGCCTCGATGCCGCTGTGATAGTTGTCCAGCACCACGCGGCTGAACGGGCTGTCGTGGATCGTGCGATCGAGCAGCACCACCGGCGTCTTGCCGTTACCCAGGCGCTCCAGATAGTCCGGCTGGTAGCTGGGCTCGTCGGAGACCGGCGACAGGATGATCCCCGCCACGCGGTAGCCCAGCAGCGTGTCGACTGCCTTGCTTTCCAGTTCTTCCAGTTCGTCGGTATCCACCAGCATGATGGTGTAGCCGTGCTTTTTCGCCTCGCGGGAAATCGCCTTGATCATCTCGCTGTAGAAGGGGTTGTCGACCGAAGCGGTGATCACGCCGATGATCAGGCTCTCGCTGCGCTTGAGCCCGCGGGCAAAGGCGTTGGGCACATAGTCCAGCTCCCGCGCCACTTCGAGAATCCGCGCCAGGGTGGCGGGCTTGACCAGGTCGGGTTTGCTCAGCGCCCGGGACACCGTGATGGTGGTCATGTTGACCCGTTTGGCGATGTCGCTGATGGTGACGGACTTTTTCTTGTTCATCGGCAGGGGGAAACCAGGAGAAAACAACCTGAGGCTACCATGGGCACGGCTTCAAATCACCGGATCCCAGCGCTGCGACCAATCCTTTTCGGCCTCCACCACCGCCCGCAGCAACCCCAGCGCCTGCTGCAAAACCGCCGAATCGCGCTCGCGGGAATACACCAGGTACGTCGGGAAGCTGAACTCCGGCGCCTTGGGCACCCGTTCCATCACACCGCTGTCGAGGTAGCTCTGTACCACCCGCGTGCGGAAATACCCGGCACCGCCGTTTTCCAGGATGTACTGCAACGCCAGTGGCCCCAGATTGAAACTCAGGGCTGCGCGGGCCTTGTCCGGCAGTGCGGCGTCGTGCTGCTGGCGAAAGCCCTGGCCCCAGTCGATATACACGTAGGGCTCGGGCCGGGCGGCCAGTTGCACCAGGATCAGTTTTTCTTCCAGCACCTGCTCCACCTGCAACCCCGGCCAGTATTGCGGCTGGAACACCAGCGCGGCGTCCAGCACCCCCAGTTCCAGCTGGCGCAACAAGTACTCGCCTTCGCGAATCTCGGTGCGCAAGGCATGACCGGGGATGTGTTCACGCAAGGCCTGGGCCCAGCCGAGCATCAGCGGGTTGCACAGGCTGACTTCGCCACCGATGTGCAGCACGTTGCGGTAGCCGTCGGGTAATGGCAGGTCGCGGCGTGCCGCTTCCCAGGTCTGGACAAGCTGGTTGGCGTAGACCACGAACGCCTCGCCGTCCGGGGTCAGGCGGGCACCGGCGCGGTTGCGCACGAACAGGGTGCTGTTGAGCTGGCTTTCGAGGTTTTTGACCCGGGCGGTGATTGCCGTCTGGGTGACGTGCAGTTTCTCGGCCGCCGCGGCGAGGCTGCCGCAGCGGGTGATTTCGAGGAAGGTGCGTGCCAGTTCGATGTCCATGAAACCCCCTTGGATGATAGGAGGCATTGTAGGGGCTGATGATTGGAATACGGACAAAAAATGTGGGAGCGGGCTTGCTCGCKAARGCGGTGTRTCAGTCAAGATATCCGGTGACTGACACACCGCCTTCGCGAGCAAGCCCGCTCCCACAGTTTGATTGCATTTCAAGTTGGGGTTTTGGGGGCTTGCAGGTGCTCGGTTGGAAAAGCCTTGGCATACGCCTGGCAAACTCTCAGCACCTGCTCATCCGCAAACCGCGCCCCCACCACATGCAGCCCCACCGGCAACCCATTGGCCGCCAACCCGCACGGCACCGACGCCGCCGGTTGCTGGGTCAGGTTGAAGGGATAGGTAAACGGCGTCCACTCCATCCATTCCCCTAGTCCCGAACCCGGCGGCACATTGTGCCCGGCCTCGAACGCGGTGATCGGCATCATCGGCGAAACCAGCACATCGTAATGCTCATGGAATGCCGCCATGCGCGCCACGAGCGCTGCCCGTGCTTCCAGCGCAGCGCTGTAATCGCTGAGGCTGATCTGTTCGCCCAGTCGGGCAATGCGCAGCAACCCCGGGTCCATCAATTGCCGCTGGGCATCGCTCAGCGGCCCGGCCAGGCGTGCTGCACCGGCAAACCATAAAGTATTGAACACCTCCAGCGGATCACTGAACCCCGGATCAATCTGTTCAACCTGCGCGCCCAGCTGCACCAGGCCTTCTATCGCCTGGGCGACCACCCTGGCCACTTGCGGGTCCACGTCGACATAACCGAAGTTCGGGCTATAGGCGATACGCAGCCCCTTCAAATCAGCCCCGGCGTGCAACCATGGCGTGGTCCGGGGCGCGCCGATCAAACCATCCCGCGCATCCGGCTGGGCGATGGTTTGCAGCATCAGCACCGAGTCTTCCACGGTGCGGGTCATCGGCCCCAGGTGCGACAGAATCGTCATCGAACTGGCCGGCCATTGCGGCACATAACCGAAGGTCGGCTTGATGCCGAAGGTGCCGGTGAAGGCACAGGGGATCCGGATCGAGCCGCCGGCATCGCTGCCCTGGTGCAGCACGCCGAGGTTCAAGGCCGCCGCCGCACCGGCACCACCGGACGAACCGCCCGCCGTCATGCGCGTGTCCCACGGGTTGCGGGTAATGCCATACAGCGGGTTATCGGTGACGCCTTTCCAGCCGAATTCCGGCGTGGTGGTCTTGCCCAGCAATACCGCGCCGGCCTTGCGCATGAAGGCCGAGAAGGGCGCATCCACATCCCATCGACCCTCGGCGGATGTGGTACGCGAACCCTTGCGCGTCGGCATGCCGATGGTCTGCGTCAGGTCCTTGATGGAGGAGGGCACACCGTCCAGGGCCCCGCACGGCTGGCCCTTGAGCCAGCGCTGTTCCGAATCCCGCGCCGCCTTCAAGGCGCCTTCCGGGTCGACGTGGCAGTAGGCGTTGACCGCCGGGTTGTAGCGTTCGATTCGCAGCAGGGCGTCTTCGGTGACCTCCACCGGCGACAGGCTTTTATCCCGATAGCGGGCCAGCAGCTCAACTGCGGTCAGGTTGGCGATATCCGTCATGCCGCTTTACCTCCTTGCGCCGCGTTGACCATGGCCCGCAGCAACACCGCGCAGCCCGCCGCCAGGTCATCCGGCGCGGCGTTCTCGATTTCGTTATGGCTGATGCCGCCTTCGCACGGCACAAAGATCATTCCGGCCGGGCCCAGTTCGGCGACGAAGATCGCGTCATGCCCGGCGCCGCTGACGATGTCCATATGGCTCAGGCCCAGGCTGCTCGCGCCATCACGCACGGCGTTGACACAGGCAGGGTTGAAATCCAGCGGCGGGAAGTCGGCAGTGGGTGTCAGCTCAAAGCTCAAGCCGTGTTGCTCGGCGGTGGCTTCGATCACCTGGCGCACTTCGTCGACCATCGCTTGCAGCTTGTCGGCGTGCAGGTGGCGCAGGTCGATGGTCATGTGCACCTCGCCGGGAATCACGTTGCGCGAGCCGGGATGCAGGCTCAGGCAACCGACGGTGCCGCAGGCATGGGGTTGTTGTTCGTGGGCGATGCGATTCACCGCGCTGACCACTTGCGCCGCGCCTACCAGTGCGTCCTTGCGCAGGTGCATTGGCGTCGGGCCCGCGTGGGCTTCGACGCCAGTGAGCGTCAGGTCGAACCACTTCTGGCCCAGGCAGCCCATGACCACGCCGATGGTGGTGGCCTGGTCTTCCAGCACTGGGCCCTGCTCGATATGCGCCTCGAAATAGGCGCCCACCGGATGGCCCAGCACGGCGCGGGAGCCGGCGTAGCCGATGCGCTGCAATTCAGCGCTCACCGACAGCCCTTGCTCGTCCTGTTTGTCGAGGGTTTCCTGCAGGTCGAACTTACCGGCGAACACCCCGGAACCCATCATGCACGGCGGGAAACGCGAGCCTTCTTCGTTGGTCCACACCACCACTTCGATCGGTGCTTCGGTCTCGATGTGCAAATCATTGAGGGTGCGGATCACCTCCAGTCCAGCCATCACGCCGTAGCAGCCGTCGAACTTGCCGCCGGTAGGCTGGGTGTCGATATGGCTGCCGGTCATCACTGGCGCCAGTGCCGGATTACGCCCGGCACGGCGGGCAAAGATATTGCCGATGGCGTCGACGCTGACGCTGCATCCGGCGGCTTCGCACCATTGCACGAACAGGTCGCGGGCCTGGCGGTCGAGGTCGGTAAGGGCCAGGCGGCACACGCCGCCCTTGGGTGTGGCGCCGAGGCGGGCGAGGTCCATCAGCGATTGCCACAGGCGCTCGCGGTTGATCAGCGGGGCGTTGCTCTGGAGCGGTTGCGCAAAACTATTCATCAGCAGTCTCCGGTCAGGCACTCAGGGCCAGGTAACGGTTCTTGATCGTCGGGTCGGCGCGGAAGGCTTCGGCACTGCCTTCGTACACCACGCGGCCTTGTTCGAGGACGTAATGGCGGTCGGCGAGCTTGTCGCAGACCATCAGGTTCTGTTCCACCAGCAGCACCGGCAGGCCGTCTTCCTTGACCTTGCGCAGGATCTTCACCAACTCGTCGACGATCACCGGCGCGAGGCCTTCGGTGGGCTCATCGAGGATCAGCAGCTTGGGATCGTTGAGCAGGGCGCGGGCGATGGCGAGCATCTGTTGCTCACCGCCGGACAGCGCGTGGCCGGCGTTTTTGCGGCGCTCCTTGAGGCGCGGGAACATGCCGTACACGTCTTCCATCTGCCAGCGGCTGGTCTTGCGCACCGCGATGCGCAGGTTTTCCTCCACCGTGAGCAGGCGGAAAATCCCACGGTTCTCCGGCACCAGTGCCAGGCCCTGGCGGGCGATTTCGAAGATTTTCTGCCCCACCAGTGGCTGGCCGTTGAAGTGAATCTGGCCTTGGCGCGGGCAGATGATCCCGAGGATGCTGCGCAGGGTGGTGGTCTTGCCGGCGCCGTTGCGCCCCAACAGGGTCACCAGTTCGCCAGGGTTGACGGTCAGGGACACGCCTTCAAGGACGTGGCTCTTGTCGTAGTAGGAGTGGATATTGTCGACGGTCAGCATCAGGCGGCTTCTCCCAGGTAGGCGGTGCGCACGCGCTCGTCGGCGCGCACGAATTCCGGTGTGCCTTCCACCAGGATCTGGCCGTGGCTCATCACGGTAATGCGTTGGCTGATGGACATGACGATGCTCATGTTGTGCTCGATCAACAGCACCGTATGGTCGCGGCCGAGGTCGCTGATCAGTTGGGTCATGATCGGGATGTCGTCGATGCCCATGCCCGAGGTGGGTTCATCGAGCATCAGCAGCTTGGGTCTGGAGCAGATCGACATGCCGACTTCCAGCACCCGCTGCTGGCCGTGGGACAACTCGCCGGCCAGGGTGTCGGCGCGGGCGGTGAGTTGCAGGCGTTCCAGCACCTGGTCGGCCATTTCCAGGTGTTCGCGCTTGCTGTCGACCCGGCGCCAGAAGTTCAGGGCGCGGGCTCCGTCGCGGCCCTGGGCGGCCAGGCGCAGGTTTTCGCGCACGCTGAGGTTCTGGAACAGGCTGGTGAGCTGGAACGAGCGCGCCATGCCCAGGCCGACGCGGCCGTGGGCCGGTTTGCGCATCAGGTTCTTGCCGTCGAAATGAATTGCTCCGGCGGTGGCCTGGCGTTCGCCGGTCAGGCAGTGGAACAGGCTGGTCTTGCCCGCGCCGTTGGGGCCGATGATGGTGTGGATGGTGCCGGCTTCGACCTTGAGGTTGACGCCGTTCACCGCGTGGAACGCACCGTAGGCCAATTCCAGGTTCTTGGTTTCCAGCAGGATGCTCATGACAGCTTCTCCTTGGTCACAACGTCGGCCTTGCGGCTGCCGCGCACACGGTCGAACAGGGTCGACAGACCGCCCCACAAACCGCCGCGCATGAAGATCACCACCAGGATCAGGATCACCCCCAGCAGCATCAGCCAGCGCGGCCACAGATCGGAAAGGAAGTCCCCCAGCAGCACGATGGAACCGGCGCCCAGCAACGAGCCGAACAGCGAGCCGGTGCCGCCGACGATGGTCATGATCAGGATGTTTTCGGACATCGCCAGGTCGATGTTCGACAGCGGCACAAAGTGCAGCAGCATCGCGTACAGCGCCCCGGCAATCCCGGTGACGGCGCCGGACAACACGAACACCAGGATCTTGAAGTGGCGGGTGTCATAGCCGATGGCCGAAGCGCGGGTTTCGTTTTCGCGAATCGCCATCAGCGTGCTGCCGAATGGAGAGGCGATCACCCGGCGGGCGCCGATGAAGATCAACAGGAACAGCACCGCGACAAACCCGTAGAACGCACGGGCATCGGTGAGGGACAACAGCACCGTGTCACCGATGCGGATTTCCGGGCGCGGCACGCTGAGCAGGCCGTTGTCGCCGCCGGTCCAGTCGCTCAGGGTGTAGGCGACGAAGTAGGCCATCTGGCTGAAGGCCAGGGTCAGCATCACGAAGTAAATGCCGGTGCGGCGGATCGCCAGGGCGCCCACCAGGAAAGCCAGGAAACCACCGGCGACGGCGGCACCCAGCAGTGCGCTGAACAGCCCCAGTTGCAGGTGAATCATCAACAGCGCCGCGCAGTAGGCGCCGGCCCCGAAGAAGAT
This sequence comes from Pseudomonas sp. Colony2, assembly GCF_019382755.1. Lineage (NCBI taxonomy): Bacteria > Pseudomonadati > Pseudomonadota > Gammaproteobacteria > Pseudomonadales > Pseudomonadaceae > Pseudomonas > Pseudomonas sp. Colony2. The sequence continues at coordinate 2,785,576 of NZ_CP080030.1, forward strand.
GCCTTGGCCGAACGACAGCAGCCCGGTGTAACCCAGCAGCAGGTTGCAGGCGAGGGCGGCCATGGCAAATATCAGGATCTCGGTGGCCAGGGTCGCCGAGGGCAGAATCAAAGGCAGGCCGATCAATACCACGAGCACCAACAGCAGCATGTAGCGCGACTGGGTCTTGGCGAACGGCAGGGGATTTTTCTCGCTCATGTCAGGCTCTCCCGAACAGGCCGTAAGGACGCACCAGGATCACCACGGCCATCGCACCGTAGATCATCAGGCTCGCGCCCTGGGGCCAGAGTGTGGTCATCAGGCTTTGCACCACGCCGACCAGCAGGCCGCCCACCAGTGCACCGCTGAAGGAACCCATGCCGCCAATCACCACCACCACGAACGCCACGCCGAGGATTTCCGGGCCGACAAAGGGCTGGGCGCCGCGCAACGGGGCGAACAGCACACCGGCCACACCGGCGAGGGCCACGCCGAGGGCGAAGGTCATGGAGAACAGGCGGAAAATGTTGGTGCCCAGCAGGGACACGGTTTCCGTGCTTTCACTGCCGGCCCGCACCAGGGCGCCGAAGCGCGTGCGTTCCAGCAGCAGCCACAGGCCAAGGCCAACGAGGCCGGAGAACACGATCAGGAACAGGCGGTAGTAGGGGTAGACAAAATCGCCCACCACTAGCACCCCGCGCAGCAATTCCGGTACGGCGACACTCTTGCCCACCGGGCCCCAGATCATCACGCTGGCTTCCTGGATGATCAGGGCAATCCCCAGGGTCACCAGAATCTGGAACATGTGCGGCAAGTGATAAATCCGCTGGATCAATAATCGCTCGATCACCCAGGCCAGCGCGGCCACCACCAGCGGCGCGATCAGCAGTGCCAGCCAGAAGCTGCCGGTGAGGCTGACGGCGGTGTAGCAGATGTAGGCGCCCAGCAAAAAGAACGCACCGTGGGCGAAGTTGACGAAGTTCAGCAGGCCGAAAATGATCGTCAAGCCGACCGCGATCAGGAAGTAGATCATCCCAAGGCCCAGGCCGTTGAGAATCTGGAACAGGTAAAGATTAAGCATGCAGGAACCCTCGGCAGGTGGCCGCATGAGCGGCCCTGCGCTGTGTCACCAGTAGATTTTCAGCGGATCAGCCGAGCACGCAGCCCGTGGCTTCCACCGGCGGGAACGACTGGCCGGAGCTGAGCACCTTGGCCAGATCGTCCTTGTCGGCCATGTCGCCTGCGGCCTTGCCCACCAGCAGGTAGTAGTCCTTGATCACCTGATGGTCGCCGGAGCGGATCGACTCCTTGCCGGTGGGGCCTTCGTAGCTCAGGCCCTGCATGGCCTTGGCCACGGTCGGCCCGTCGAAACTGCCGGTGGAGATGATGGTTTCGAGCATGACCTTGGTGCTGATGTAGTCGGCGGCCAGCGGGTAAGTGGGGTTGATGCCGTATTTGGCCTTGGTGAGTTTCACCAGGTCACGGTTGAGCGGGGTGTCGACCTGATGCCAGTACTGAGCGCCGAGGTACACACCTTCCAGTACGTCACTGCCCAGCTCCTGGAACTGGTCGAGGCCGGCGGACCACACCAGCAACACTTTCATGCGCTCCTTGATACCGAAGTTCACCGCCTGACGCAGGGTGTTGGACGACTGGCTGCCGAAGTTCAGCAGCACCAGCACGTCGGGTTTGGCGGCGATGGCATTGGTCAGGTAGCCGGAGAACTCCTGCTCCTGCAGCGAGTGGTAGCTGTTGCCGGCGTGTTCCAGGCCATGCTCGGCCAGCACCGATTTGGCGCCTTCGAGCAGGGCTTCGCCGAACACGTATTGCGGGGTGATGGTGTACCAGCGCTTGGCGTCGGGCAGCAGCTTGATCAGCGGCACGAGGGTCTCGCGGATCGCGCCGTAGGTCGGCACCGACCAGCGGAACGTGGCGCTGTTGCAGTCCTTGCCGGTGACTTCATCGGCGCCCACCGGGGTCATGAACACGCCACCGGCCTTGCTCACTTCCTTGGCCACCGCGAGTGCCGAAGACGACAGGGTACAGCCCTGGAAAAAGCGTGCGCCGTCCTGCTGGATCGCTTCCTGGACCTTGCGCACAGCCTTGCCGGCGTTGCCTTCGGTGTCGATCACCTTGTAGTTCAGGGGGCGGCCGAGCAGCTCGGGGTGTTGTTCCACCGCGAGGCGTGAACCCATGTCGGCAAATTTGCCATAGCTGGCAAAGGCGCCAGACATGGACTTGAGGCCGTAAAAGGTAAAAGGCTCGGCGGCGAATGCAGAACGCACGCTCAGCGGGAGGCTGAGGGCGGCGGCTGCGGTGAGACTGGCTTTCAACAACGTACGACGCTGCATGGGGTGACTCCCTGGATTAGTTATTGGCAGGAGTGGCAATGGCGATACGGTGGAGCACGGCCTGTGGGCAGGCCTTTTATTGGTGGAGGGTGCGGCTTAGTGGTTGTGGTCGAACTCCAGTAGAAAGTGCGGGCTGACTTCACCTTCAAGGGCGGTCATGTGGTGTTCGGCGTCGCACATGTGTTCGTGCATCAGGCTGCGTACGGTGGCTTCGTCTTCGGCCCGGAAGGCGATCAGCAGTTGTTTGTGGTAGTCGAGGTTGGCGGCGTCGAATTGCTTGCGCTTGGGTTTGTAGGCTTTTTTCAGCACGACCAGGTCACGCAGCAGGTCGTTGAGGAATTGCGCCATGAAGCTCAGCAGCGGGTTGGGGCAGGCCTTGGCCAGCAGGTTGTGGAATTCCAGTTCGGCGATGCGTTGTTCGCGTTGGCCGGCTTCGCTGTCTTCGGGGGCGCTGCAGAAATCGACGTTGTCCTGGAGGGCGCGGTAGTCGTCTTCGCTCAGGCGGCCCAGGACCGAGACGGCGAGTTCGACTTCGATGACTTTGCGCAGCTGGTAGACCTGTTGGCCGTCCAGGTGCTGGAAGTGCAGGTAGTTGCGCAGGGCGCGGCTGGCGGGTTCGGTGCCGGCCTGGTTGAGATAGGCGCCGCCGCTCGGGCCGGTGCGGGTGTTGACCAGGCCTTCGACTTCCAGCGCCTTGAGGGCTTCGCGGGCGGAGCCTTTGGAGCACTGGAAGCTTTCCATCAGTTCGCGTTCGGTGGGCAAGCGGTCGCCGGGCTTCAGGGCATCGGTGACGATGGAGCGTTTGACCGACTCGACGATCACGTCGGAGAGCTTCTGGCGTTTGCGGCGCAGCGGGCGGCTTAGCATGATGTTTGATTGATCCTATTAATGCGGATTAATAGTACTTAATAGGGGTTTGGGGTGGGGCGTCAACGGAGGGGGTCGCTTTTGGTTTGGATGGGTCGTAAATGGTGGGGGTGTGCATATCCGTTTCTTCGGTTATGGCTGATATTGGTTCCGCTCTTACAGCGGCTCACTTTTGAAAAGCGCAAAAGTAAGCAAAACGCTCTTGCCCCACCACTCGGCTCCTCGCTTAGGCTCGGAGTGCCCTCACTCCGGCTTTGGACCGTGGGCCGCCGTCATGGGCCATCCTTGGCCCAGGACGGCTAACCCGGCGTCCTGCCGGGTTACCCACGCTCCAAAGCCTGCGTTCGGCCAGCGTGGTTTAACGGGGCGCCTAAGATCAAAATCAAGATCAACAGCAAGAGCACAGCGGCCTCCCGGCCGGCTTGAGTGTTGAAGAGCAAAATCAAAAGCTAAAGCGGGCACCTTCGAATGTGGGAGCTGGCTTGCCTGCGATGGCATCAACTGGGTGTACCTGATGYACCGAGTTGTCTGCATCGCAGGCAAGCCAGCTCCCACAGAAAAGCAGATCTGCTTTTGATCTTGATCTGAGCGAACGCGGGTAGTGCAGAGCGGGTAAACCAGCAGGACGCCGTGACCGAAGAAACGGATATGTACACCCGCATGGCGCAGTAATTGCGTCCTCCCCAATCCACCCCCCCAAAAAAGGAGCACCCCCCATGCAACTACGCGCCTTGCGATATTTCCACGAGGTCGCCCGCTGCGCCTCCCTGCGTAAGGCCGCCGAACGTCTTTACGTCACCCCCACCGCCGTCAGCCGCCAGATCGAACACCTGGAACACTTCTTCGGCGCCGCCCTGATTGAGCGCGGCCCCCGCGGCATCCGCCTCACCGCCGAGGGCGAGTGCCTGGCCGAACAAGTCACCTCAACCCTGCGCGGCCTCGACCAGGTACGCGAAGTCATCGCCAGCCGCCAAAGCCAGGTGGCCGGTAACATCAGCATCCATGTGTCAGAAAGTATCGTTTCCACCGTGCTCGCCCCGGTGCTCGCCACCTTCTACCGCGCCCACCCCAAGGTCACCTTCAACATCGTGATCGCCAGCGCCTCGGCCACCCTCGACGCCCTGTGCAGCGGCGAGGCGGACCTGGGCCTGGCGTTCTACCTGCAAGAGCGCGCCGACGTCGAAGTCACCGCCCACTGCCAGTTATGGCACCGGGTGCTGGTCAGCGCCGAACACCCCTTTGCCCAGCGCGACAGCATCGAATTGAGCGAACTGCAAGGCCAGCCCCTGGCGATTCCCGACTCGGCCTACGGCGTGCGCCAGGCCCTGGAAGTGGCGGCAAAAAAACGCGGCGTCACCCTCGAACCGGTGTTCACCACCAGCTCCCTGGAAGTGCAGAAGAGCCTGGCCCGGCAACGGGCAGCGGTGCTGATTTTGCCCCAGGTCGAGGCAGACGTGCGGGACCTGGGCGACGGCCTGGTCGCCGTGCCGATCGCCGATGAAGACCTCGGCCGCATCCGCATCGACCTCTGCGTGTACCGCAACCGCCCCCGCTCGGTGGCGGTGCTCAAGTGCCAGGAAATGCTGGCGGGGGCGATGCAGCGTTGTTCGCTGAACTGAGCCTGAGCCTCAGAAGATGTTGATCGGCACATTGGCGACGAGGCGGAACTCATCGTAGCTGCCGTCAATCTGCCCGCCGCTGGCGCGATGGTTGTAAACGATGGTGCGCAGTACGGTGTTCTTGAGTGTTCCGGACTGAATCACATAGGCCAGCATCAAGCCGTTTTCGTTGTGCTTGGCGCCATCCAGGCTGCGCACGTTGTAGCCGGTGTTGTGGCCGTTGCGGTCGCCATCGTAATGGGTGCCGTCGATGTCCCAACCCTTGGCGTGCCACAGGCTGGCGGTGAGGCCGGGCACACCGTAGGCGGCGAAGTCCAGGTCGTAGCGCAACTGCCAGGACTTTTCGTTGGGGCCGTTGTAGTCCGAGTACAGCGAGTTGGCCATGTAGTTGCCGGTGGACTCCCACACGTAGTCGAAGTATTCGTTGCCGAATACCTGCTGCCAGGCCAGGGTCAGGCTGTGGGCCAGGTGCGTGGCGGTGAAGGCCAGGCTGGCGGCGTTATTGTCGATGTTGCCGAGGTTTTTGTCGCCCGAGTCGCTGGTGTGGTAGTAGTTGAAGGCGGTCTTCAAGGCGATGTCGCTTTTGTCACCGATGCGGTGGGTCAGGCCGACGTAGGTCTGGTCCCACATGTCTTCGAAACGCGACGCGTAGACGCTGGCTTCCAGCCCGTAACCCGGTTTTACCGTGGCTCCCAGGTAGCTGATGCGTGCGCCGCTGTAGGCGCGGTTGCCGAAGGTGGTGGTGAGCTTTTCGGCGCCGGTGCCGGTGCGTGGAATCGCCCGCTCGAAGCTGCCGCCCTGCACCGACAGCCAGTCGAATTCGTTGCTGAACAAGCCCACGCCCTGGAAGCTGGAGGGCAGGGCGCGGTTGTCCTTGTAACGCAGGATCGGATTGTCGGTCATCAGCCGACCCGCCTTGATCTCGGTGCTCGACAGGCGAAAACGCACGTCGCCCACCCCCAGGCGGCTCCAGGTGGGAATCGCATCGCCGTCGCCGTCCACCAGCACCCGGTCGCCGCCAGTGGCCACCTTGCCGTGCCCGCGCTCCAGGTTGACCGCGCTGAAGATCCCCGCATCCACGCCCACGCCAATCAGGCCCTGGGTGTAGCCGGAGCTGTACTTGAGCATGCTGGTCTGCACCCAGGTTTCCCGTACACGCGTGGGCTCGACGCCGCCGGCTTTCTTGATGCTCAAGTGGGTGGTGCGTTTGGTGTGCTGGTTGGAATAGTAGTGGCGCAGGTTCAGGTCCAGGGTGCTGCCTTCGAGAAAGCCCGGTGCGCTGGCCTGGGCGTTTTCCTGGGCGAAAGCCTGGGTGCTGGACGCCAGGGTGACGGCCAGCAAAAGACGTGGATACATGGTAAATCCCCATACAAATCAGACGTAAGGCGACCGTCCCGGCAGGCCCTCAGGTGCTGCCGGTCGGTGGCGAAAAGACGCGGGACAGTGGGAAAAGGTATTCAGCGAACCGAAGCTTCTGCGAGCCGGGTTTCGCGGGCCGGGCTGCCGGGCAGCGGCGGACGGGTTTCCTTGGCGAACCAGGCGGCGGTGAGGCACACCAGGTTGGCGATCAGCAGGTACCAGACCGGCGACATCGGGTCGCCGGTGGTGCCGATCAACCAGGTGATGATGATCTGCGCGGTGCCGCCGAACGCCGCCACACCGAAGGCGTAGACGATGGAGAAACCGGTGGAGCGCACGGATTTCGGGAAGCTTTCCACCAGCAACACGATCAGCGCCGCGCCACTCATGCCGTGCAGGCCCGAGAGTACCGCCAGGGTCAACAGGAAGGTCGCCGGGCTTGGGTGCTCGGTCATCATTTGCAGGGCCGGGAACAAAATCAACAGCAACACCACCCGCGGTGTCATCAGGATCGTACGGCGCCCGAAGCGGTCGCAGAGCATGCCGCCAGCCACCGCGCACACGGCCATCGCGGCGCCGGCCACCAGGGTCGAGAGCATCGAAATGCTGGTGGGAAGCTTCAGTTCGGTGAGGGCGAAGGTGGTCATGTAGTTGAGGAAGTACTGGGTGATGGTGCTGCCGGAAAGGATCAGCAACCCCAGCACCAGTGCGCGCCGGTGCTTGCCGCAGACTTCCCGCACCAGGTCGCCGGTGCTGGTTTGCTCGCCGTGGCCGTGGAAGGTTTCGGCGAGGTTGCGGCGGATGTAGATGCCGATCGGCAACACCAGCAGGCCGAACACGAACGGCACGCGCCAGCCCCAGCTGTTGAGGTCTTCCGGGGACATGACCTTGGTCAGGGTGAACCCTACCAGCCCGGCCACCATGGCTGCGACGCCCTGGGCGACTACTTGCCAGCAGGCGTAGGTCCCGCGTTTGTGGGGTGGCGCCGCTTCGAGGATGTAGGTGGTGGCGGGGCCGGCTTCACCGCCCCAGGCCAGGCCCTGGATCATGCGGGTGAGTACCAGCAGGATCGGCGCCGCGATACCGATGGTCTCGTAACCGGGCAATATCGCGATGCTGCCGGTGCCCACGGCCATCATTACCAGGGTCAACAGCATCGCCGGTTTGCGCCCGACGCGGTCGGCGTAGGCGCCGATCAGTACTGCGCCCAGGGGCCGGACGATAAAGCCGATACCGAACGCCGTGACCGACAGCATCAGGCTGACGAAGGCGCTGTCGGACGGGAAGAACGTGTGGCCGATCATCACCGCAAAGGTTGCGTACACACCAAAGTCGAAAAACTCCACGGCGTTGCCCAGGACCACGGCGAAGATGCTCTTTTTGCCGGCGTCCGGGGACGGTGTTTCGGGTGCGTGATCAGGATCGGATCGTGTCAATTGCTCAGTGTGCATACCAGCCCCTCGATTTTAGTTATAGGTCGTCCGAGCTCCAGGCCAAGAGGGCCCGGAGCTGGCGTGTGGGTGGGCAGTTCTTACAGCGTCAAAAGTCAGGAAGGATTCGGCCAGTGGTGGATTGCGCCACGCCAGCTCTCGTAGGTTTTAGCGATTTGCAGCAGCCATTGATCGGCAAAACGCGGGGCGATCATCTGCAGGCCGATGGGCATGCCATCGGCGGCGAAACCGCAGTTGATCGACAACGCCGGTTGCTCGCCCATGTTCCACGGCACCGTGAACACGATGTGTTCGAACGGCAGTTGCGGGTTGTTGCTCGGTGATGGCCACTCGGCCGGGAAGGCATTGACCTGGTTGGTGGGGGACAGCACCAGGTCGAGTTCGGTGAACACCTGCGCGGCGCGGCGGCGCATTTCAAAGGTCTGGTTGAAACCCTTTACGGCTTGTACGCCGCTGATCTCGGCGCCCGGCGCGGCCCAGTCGCGGATGTACGGCAAGACCTTGTCGAACTGCTCGCTGCTCAGGGCCGACAAATCGCCCCACTGGCGGGCGCGCCAGAAATGGTCGAGGCCATCGAGTTGTGCGCGGTCCATGATTGGCGGGATCAGCATGACCTTGGCGCCGTGGGCTTCGAACAGCCGCGCGGCTTGCTCCACGGCTTCACAGACGAAGCCTTCAGGCTGCATGCCTGCGCCGGGTTCAAGCATCAGGCCGACGCGCAGGCCCATGACCGACAGCGGCTGGTTACTCCACTGGGTGGTGAGCGGCGGAAGGCTGGTGGCATCGCGGGCATCGGGGCGGGCCAGGTGTTGCATCAACAGCACGCAATCATCGACGGTGCGGGTCATGGGCCCGGCGGCGCGGCCGGTGTAGTACGGGTCGATGGGGATGCGCCCCAGGGTCGGCTTGAATCCCACCAAGCCGCACCAGGCGGCGGGCAGGCGCACCGAGCCACCGATGTCGGTGCCCACGTGCAGCGGGCCGTAACCGGCGGCGGCCGCTGCGGCGGCACCGGAGCTGGAACCGCCGGTGTTGTTGGCGGTGTTCCACGGGTTGCGGGTGATGCCGTGGAAGCTCGACAGGCCGGAAGACAGCATGCCGAAGTCCGGGTTGGTGGTCTTGGCCAGGATTATCGCGCCCGCTTCACGCATGCGGGCTGCGGGCGGTGCGTCCCTGAGGGCCGGGGTCAGGCGGGTAGCCGCGCTGCCGAGGGGAATGGGCACGCCTTCGGTGGCGATCAATTCCTTGAGAGTCACCGGTACGCCATCAAGGGCGCCGTTGGGTTGGCCCTTGTTCCAGCGTTCGGTGGAGGCCTGGGCCTGCTGACGCACCTGTTGCGGGTCGAAGGCATAGAGCGCGTTGATCTGCGGCTCCCAGCGGTCGATGTGGGCCAGGAGTTGGTCGTAGTAGTCGATGGGCGCGAGTTGCCGGCTGGCAAATTGCGCCAGCAGTTCGGCGGCCGTAAGGGTATGCAGGTCAGTCATCGAACGCTTCCTTGTGATGGGCCGGCTGGCTCATGGCGGGTTGCAGTAGGAACGACTATATAAACCCCGGTGTGACGCGGCCATCACAATCGATGCAGTTCAGTGTTGCGTTTTTGTGTGCACTGAACCCCGAGGCGCAGCCCCTGGATTATTTCAAAACCTCAGGCGCAGGCGCTTGAGGCTTTTGTCGTACGGATGGAGCGGTGATTGAAGAACGGCTCCTGTCGAGGTGGGTGGTTCGTTCGAGCGTGTGAAGTGTTCCAGGTGGTGAAGTCGAAGCGAGTGACGGAGACTACGTTTTCCTGGATGAGCATGATGGGGGCAGGGTGGCTGTTGTCTGAATAACGCGTGCCCAGGTTGACTTCCAGTGTGTCCTTGTCACGGTAGCCGCTGAGCAGGGGCAGAAGAGTGAAGGTGTGGTCCATTCCTTCTGACTCGGTGGGCATGCCCACGAATACGACAATGCCGACATACACCTTTCGATCGTTCAAGCTGAACATGCAAGGCGTGTACTTCTGGATGGATTCTTTGAGCAGGTATTTGAAAGGCGTGCCTTCAAGGATGTTCAAGGCGAGCCGGCAGTTGAGTTGTTCATCGGATTTCAACTTCAGCTGTTTTTTCTTCGCGTTGACATACAGTCTCGCCCAGAGAGAAGGAATGACCAGGGTGGTCAAACCGGTCTGCAGCCAAAAAACCCAAAGTGCGGCATTCTTTTTGTTGGCAATATCGAGCTCTACCAACAGGGCGCCAAGATAGCTGCCGTAGTCTGTTGCAACCTCACGACCTGCAAATGCCAGAGTCAAGGCACTTGCCAGGCTAGCGACGACCAGGCAAACCAGCCCCAGTCGCGCAACCTGTAGATAGAGTAACTGCCCTTCAAAACGATGCAGCCGGCAGTAGTAATAGGGATGCTTGATACACACCAGATAACCGCTGACCAGTAACGGGAAAATGATCAGCAGGCCCATGAATCATTGGCCTCCATTTTGCGGACTTGGCGAATTGCTTCCTTGTAGGCCTCGGATTCCATGACTTCTTCGGCGGAGACTGAAATACCCCATTCTCCCTCAATCCTCATGGTTCTTTTTGACTTGATGGCTTCCACCGTATCCAAGTCATCCTGAGTCGGCTTACCGGCAAACAACGAATACAATCCAAACATGGCGACGACCTCGAAAAGATGTAGTCGTTTTTATAGCAAGCGGCCTTGACCCCCGCCATTGATGGCCGGCGTGCCAGCGTCGCCAGTTCCCGTAGGAAAGGTCTCCATTCACTCCAACGGTCTAAAACGTCGGCGGCGTAATTACCCAGATCACCACCGCATCCACCTTTCCGGGGTTGCCATACCGATGGGGCTCACTGCTGGGGAAGCTGAAACTGTCGCCTTCAACCAGCTGAAAATGCCGCTCGCCCACCCATAACTCAAACGTTCCGCTCAACACATAACCCGCCTCTTCACCCTCATGGCTATAGCTCTGCTGGCTATAGGTGCCCGGTGGAAAGCGCGAGTGCAGCATCTCCAATTGATGATTGGGCAGGGGCGTCAGCAACTGGTCGACGATCCCGTCCTCATAGTGAATGCTCTGGCGATTGTTCCTGCGCACCACAAAACCTTCATCCTCCGCTGCCGGCGTGGTCTCGCTGGCAAAAAACCACTGGATCGTCACCCCCAGGCTGCGGGCGATGTTGAACAGGGCCGGGATCGACGGGTAGGCGAGGTTGCGTTCCAGTTGGCTGATATAGCCGGCCGTCAATTCGCTCATCTGCGCCAATTCGGTAAGCGTCATGCCCCGGGCCTTGCGCAAGCCGCGGATGCGGGTGCCGAGAAACAGCTGTGGCGGTTGGTCGTTCAAATGTCCCACGCTACTTTCAATCCTTCATAAATCGCCTCTTCGGCGGTACGCGGCGCCAGGCAATCGCCGATCCGCGTGAACGCCACCAGGCCTTCCAGTTCTGCGCCCAGAGTGTCCACCGGCTGGTGGCCCTGGCACAACACCAGGGTGTCGATATTTTCCAGCAGCATCGGCTCGCCGCTGGCGGTGTGTTGCAGGTAGACGGTAGTGTCGTCGCAGCCGTACAAACGGGCGTAAGGGATGATCGGAATGCCCAGCCGATGCAGTTCGCCGGCCAGTTGGTCACGCACGTACAACGGCAGGTTTTCCCCGCAATGGGTGCCGTTCACCGCCAGTTGCACCTGATGGCCGGCGCGGGTGAGGCGCTCGGCAATGCCCGGGCCGATCCAGTCGCAACGCCAGTCCACCACGACCACCGAACGGCCCAGTTGCACCTCATCGCGCAGCACTTGCCAGGCATCCACCACCTGTAGCTCGCCGCCGCGTTCGAAGGCCGGCCAGTAGGGCTCGGCGCCGGTGGCGATGATCACCCTGTCAGGTTGTTCGCGTTCCACCAATGGGCGGTCGACGCGGGTGTTGCGCACCACGCGGACCCCGGCCAGTTCCATCTCGCGCTGCAGGTTGGTACTGGCGCCGCCGAACTCGCTGCGTCGGGGCAGTAACTGCGCCAGAAGCACCTGGCCGCCCAATTGGGCACTGGCTTCATACAAGGTCACCTCATGTCCGCGCTGCGCCGCCACCGCTGCCGCTTTCATCCCTGCCGGGCCGCCACCGGCGACCATGATCCGCTGGCGTCGCAGTGCCGGTTGCAGTTGGCCAAACTGCAATTCGCGGCCGGTCTCGGGATGCTGGATGCAGGAGATCGGCAGGCCTTTGTGGAAGTGGCCGATGCACGCCTGATTGCAGGCGATGCAGGCGCGTACATCCTCGGCATGGCCGCTTGAGGTCTTGACCGGCATGCGCGGGTCGCAGATCAGCGCGCGGGTCATGCCGCACACATCGGCCTGGCCGCGTTGCAGCATCAATTCGGCCTCCTGGGGCTGGTTGATGCGCCCGGTAACGAACAGCGGAATCGACAGGTGCGTCTTGAACGTCGCCGCTTCTGTCGCCAGGTACGCCGGGGCAATGGCCATGGGCGGCACGATATGGATCGCGCCGCCGAGGGAGGCCGAGGTGCCGGCAACGATGTGCACATAATCCAGGTGTGATTGCAGCTGTTGCACGGCGGCCAGGGAATCCTCTTCGGTCAGGCCTTCGGGGTCGCGTTCATCGGCAGAAATGCGCAGCCCGATGATGAAGTGCTCGTCGGTTTCGGCACGCACCGTGGCGATGATTTCCCGCAGGAAACGCAGGCGTTGTTCCAGCTCGCCGTTGTAGCCGTCGGTGCGGCGATTCACCCGCGGGTTGAGAAATTGCGCGGGCAGGTAACCATGGCTGGCGACCACTTCCACACCGTCAATCCCGGCCTGATACAGGCGCCTTGCCGCAGCGCCGTAGCCGGCGACGATCTCGTCGATCATTGTCTGGTCAAGGGCGCGCGGCATCACCCGGAAGCGTTCGTTGGGCACCCCGGAAGCCGAGTAAGCCACCGCCAGCAAACCGTCGGCCGACTCCATGATTTCCCGCCCTGGATGGAAAATCTGCGACAGCACCACGGTGCCGTGGGCGTGGCAGGTTTCGGCCAGTCGGCGATAGCCGTCGATGCAGCTGTCATCGGTGGCCATCAGCACATGGGAGGTGTAGCGGGCGCTGTCGTGCACCCCGGCCACCTGCAACACAATCAACCCCACGCCGCCTTCGGCGCGTGCCCGGTGGTAGGCGATCAACTGCTCGTTGACCTGGTTGTCGGTGGGCATCGAGGTGTCGTGCCCGCTGGACATGATGCGATTTTTCAGGCGTTTGCCACGCAGTACCAACGGTTCAAAAAGATGCGGAAAGGCATGGGGCGACATGGTGCGGATACTCCAGGCGCTGTTGTTATTATTTTTCTATAGGAGGTCAGCCTCAGTAAAAAATCAACTTGTTTTTTTACTGGCGACTGGATTAGCGTCAACCACATCACCCACCCGCCTGGAGAATAAAAATGCCTGGGGCCACCGAACGACAGCTGCGCGAAGAGCTTGCCGCCTGCTACCGGCTGATCGCGCACTTTCGCATGAGCGATTTGATTTTCACCCATATCTCGGTGCGTATCCCGGGGCCCGAGCATCACTTTTTGATCAACCCCTATGGGCTGATGTTCGAGGAGATCACCGCCTCCAGCCTGGTGAAGATCGGCCTGGACGGACGTGCGGTCGAGGCTTCGGCCCATGGTGTCAACCCGGCGGGGTTTGTGATTCACAGCGCGATTCACGGCGCCCGCGAAGATGCGCAGTGCGTGCTGCACACCCATACCCGCGCCGGCTGTGCGGTGGCGGCCCTGGAATGCGGGCTGTTGCCGGTGAACCAGATTTCCATGGAGTTCTACGGCAAGGTCGCCTACCACGACTACGAAGGCGTGGCGCTGGACATGGACGAGCAACAGCGACTGGTGCGCGACCTCGGCGACAAGCCGGTGTTGATGCTGCGCAACCATGGTTTGTTGACGGTAGGGGAGACGGTCAGCCAGGCGTTCCTGCGCATGTATTACCTGGAGAAGGCCTGCGATATCCAGATCGCCGCCCAGGCGTGCGGCAAGCTGATCCTGCCGCCTGCGCACGTGTGTGAGTACACCGAGCGGCAGTTCAATGAGCCAGGCCGGCCACTGGAAGAGGGCGAACTGGCAGACCCGGACGCCATGCAACTGGCATGGGCGGCATTGCTGCGGTTACTGGATCGGGTGTCGCCGGGGTTCCGGGAGTGAGGTAGAGTCGTCCAGCCGACTCAACCCAAGGACACCGCCTCATGACCCAGGAATCCCGTTTCTCCCGCATGGAACCGGAGTTGCGCAAGGCCAATCTGGTGCAGGCGACGTTGGCCTGCCTCAAGCGCGACGGCTTCCAGGGCGCGTCGATCCGCAAGATCAGCGCCGAGGCCGGGGTGTCGGTGGGGCTGATCAGTCATCACTACTCGGGCAAGGATGAGCTAGTGGCCGAGGCCTATCGGTCAATCACCCGGCAGGTCATGGACTTGCTGCGGGATGCGATGGCCAAGGCGCCGCCCAGCCCGCGGGAGCGGCTGTCGGCGTTCTTTCGCGGCTCGTTCTCCCCCGAATTGCTCGACCCGCAACTGCTGGATGCCTGGCTGGTGTTCTGGGGGGCGGTCAAGACGGCCCCGGCGATCAACCAGGCCCACGAACACTCCTATGGCGAGTACCGCACCATCATGCGTTCGGCCTTGGTGGACATGGCCGGGGAGGAGGGCTGGAAGCAGTTCGATGCCGATTTGGCGGCCATCGCCTTGAGCGCCTTGCTCGACGGCTTGTGGCTGGAATCGGGGCTCAATCCCGGCACCTTCACCCCGGAGCAGGGCATCCAGATCTGCGAAGCCTGGGTCGATGGCTTGCAGTCGGGCGGGCGCAAGCGCTTCCAGATCACACCCTGAACTGACGATTCCGCGCCGCCTGGACGCAATGTCCGGGCCGGCATTTTCCCCTCGAAAAATATTTGCAGTTACCCGATTGCCTCCTTACTGAACACTCGTTTAGTATCGCCCCATGTCGCACCCCTCAAGCCAATTAAAATAATTCGAGGATTCCATGACTACAGATCCGTCCGTGCTCACTCAGGTGCAGGCAGGCGTTGCCTGGATCACCCTCAATCGCGGCCCCCAGCGCAATGCCCTGGACATCCCGACCCTCAAGCACCTGCATGCCTTGCTGGACGGTTTCAACCGCGACCCGGCTGTGCGCGTGGTGGTACTGACCGGCAGCGGTCGCAGCTTCTGCGCCGGTGCCGACCTTGCCGAATGGGCCGATGCCGAAGCCCGTGGCGCCCTCGAAACCTACGGCTGGACCGAAACCGCCCACGCCCTGATGACCCGCCTGCACACCCTCGACAAACCTACCCTCGCCGCCATCAACGGCACGGCGGTCGGTGCCGGCATGGACCTCACCCTGTGCTGCGACCTGCGCGTCGCCGCGCAATCGGCACGCTTCAAGGCCGGCTACACCAGCATGGCCTACTCGCCGGACGCCGGCGCCAGCTGGCATCTGCCGCGCCTGATCGGCAGCGAGCAAGCCAAGCGCCTGCTGTTCCTCGATGAATTGTGGAGCGCCGACCGCGCCCTGGCCGCCGGGCTGGTGGGCGAAGTCGTTGCCGACGAGCAACTGCATACCCACGTCGCCGAGCTGGCCACGCGCCTGGCCAACGGCCCGACCTTTGCGTTTGCCCAGACCAAAACCCTCATCCGCGAAGGCGCCGGGCGCAGCCTGCCCGAGCAGCTCCAGGCGGAACTCGCCGCCGGCCTGCTGTGTGGACGCAGCGCCGACGGTGCTGAAGCCCTGCGCGCCTCGATGGAAAAGCGCCCACCGAACTTCTCCGGCAACTGATTCCCCTTCAAAACACCCTCGAACGATCGACAGGTAGCGCCATGAATTTCCAGCCCAGCCAAGAACAAGACATGTTGGTGGACGCGGTACGCAGTTTTGTTGCCAAGGAGTTGTTGCCCCACGAGGAGGCGGTGGACCGCGCCGATGAAGTTTCGCCGGAGCTTGCCGCGCAGATTCGTGACAAGGCCATCGCTGCCGGTTTCTATGCCTTCAACATGCCGGAAGACGTCGGCGGTGGCGGCCTGGATTACCTGTCACAGGCGTTGATCGAGCGTGAGTTGTCGAAAGTCTCCTGGGCGCTGCATGTGTTTGTCGCCCGGCCGTCGAAAATCCTCATGGCCTGCACCGGCGCGCAGATTGGCGAGTACCTGTTGCCGTGCGTGCAGGGCAAGAAGATCGACTGCTTTGCCCTGACCGAACCGGGTGCCGGTTCCGACGCCAATGCGATCAAGACCCGCGCCGTGCGCAGCGGTAATGACTTTGTGCTCAACGGCAGCAAGCACTTCATCAGCCACGCCGGCCACGCGGATTTCGCCATCGTGTTTGCCGTTACCGACACCTACGAACACAACGGTCGCCAACGCAATGCCGTGACCTCGTTCCTGGTGGACCGTGGCACGCCGGGCATGACCATTCGCCGGGGCCCCAAGTGCGTCAGCAACCGCGGCTACCACACTTATGAAATGTTCTTCGACGACTGCCGCGTACCAGCCTCCAAAGTCCTCGGCGAAGTTGGCAAAGGTTGGGAAGTCGCCAATGCCTGGCTGACCGCAGGCCGGGTGATGGTGGCTGCCAACTGCGTCGGCCAGGCCCAGCGTGCGCTGGACGTTTCCCTGCAATGGGCGGCCGACCGCAAGCAGTTCGGCCAGCCCATCGGCACCTACCAAGGCATCTCGTTCAAGCTCGCCGACATGGCCACGCAAATCCGTGCGGCCGAACTGCTGACCCTGAACACCGCCTGGAAAATGGACCAGGGCACCATGACCGACGGCGAGGCCGGCATGGCCAAGTTGTTTGCCAGCGAAGTACTGGGCAAGGTTGCCGATGAAGCAGTGCAGATCTATGGCGGCATGGGTTTGATGGACGAAGGCCCGGTGGAGCGCATCTGGCGCAACGCGCGGATCGAGCGGATCTGGGAAGGCACTTCGGAAATCCAGCGCCACATTATTGCCCGCGAACTGTTGCGGCCACTGTTGCGTTGATCGGGTCGGAGAACGCTTATGTCCCAGGCTATTCGCGACAATCTCAAGCGCCTGCTGGCGCCCCGTCACCTGGCGTTTGTCGGTGGGCGCAGCATGGCCCGTGCCCTCAAGCGCTGCGCCGAGGGTGGTTTTGCCGGCCAGATGTGGCTGGTCAACCCGCAACATGACAGCCTCGATGGCGTTCCCTGCGTGCGTCGCGTGGCCGATTTGCCGTGCGGTCCGGATGCGGTGTTTATCGCTACCAATCGCGAGCTGACC
Source organism: Pseudomonas sp. Colony2 (assembly GCF_019382755.1). NCBI lineage: Bacteria > Pseudomonadati > Pseudomonadota > Gammaproteobacteria > Pseudomonadales > Pseudomonadaceae > Pseudomonas > Pseudomonas sp. Colony2. The sequence goes on from NZ_CP080030.1 coordinate 2,802,467, forward strand.
CTGACCTGTGTCGCCGAACTGGCGGCCATTGGCACCGGTGGCGCCATCTGCTACGCCTCCGGGTTTGCCGAAACCGGCGCCGAGGGCCAGGCCTTGCAGCAACAACTGCTCAAGGCCGCTGGCGAGATGGCACTGCTGGGCCCCAATTGCTATGGCCTGCTGGATTACCTGCACAGCTCGGCGTTGTGGCCGGTGGCCCATGGCGGCAAGCCGGTCGAGAAGGGCGTTGCGGTGCTGACCCAGAGCGGCAACTTTGCCTACAACCTGTCCATGAGCGACCGTTCGCTGCCGGTGGCCTATATGGCATCGGTGGGCAACCAGGCGCAGTTGGGGGTTGCCGAGTTGATGGACGTGCTGCTCGACGAGCCGCGCGTTACAGCGATTGGCTTGCACCTGGAAGGCTTGAAGAATGTGCCGGGGTTCGCCCGTGCGGCCCACAAGGCCCTGGAAAAAGGCATTCCGATCATCGCCCTGAAAACCGGGGTGTCACAGATCGGCGCCGAGTTGGCTTTGAGTCATACCAGTTCGTTGTCGGGTTCCGATGCGCTGTACGACAGTCTGTTCGCGCGCCTGGGTGTGATCCGGGTCAGCGGGCCGGTGAGTTTTGTCGAGACCCTGAAAGCGGCGGCCTGCGGTAATCTGCCGGCGGGCAACAGCCTGATCGCCCTGGCCTGTTCCGGTGGTGATGCCGGGTTGATTGCCGACTACGCCGAGCGCAACGATTTGAGCCTGCCGAAGCTCGACGAAGGCCAGCGTGAAGAGTTGGCGCAGGTGCTGCCCAGCTACGCCAATCTGGTCAACCCGCTGGATTTCACCACGGCCATCTGGGGCAACAGCGACGCGCTTAATACGATGCTCGACACGGCACTGCGCACCGAAGCGGATGCGGCAATGCTGGTGCTCGACTACCCGGCGGAATTTACCGGTGAGCGCAAGGAGTGCGACCTGCTGCTGGAGCTGTTTTGCAGTGCGCTGACTCGCCACGGCAAGACTGGCTTTGTCACCTCTGCATTTCCCGAATTGCTCCCGGCCCACGCTCGCGAGCGTCTGCATGCCCAGGGCGTTGCCGCGTTGCAAGGCGTGGAAGATGCGCTGGCGGCCTGGGGCCGGATTGCCGACTATCAAAACAATCGCCGGGCGTTGTTGGCGCGGGGTGAGTCGATACTGGTGCCGCTGTGCCCGCAAGCGCTTGAGCAACACGGACAGTCGCTTGATGAGTGGGATTCCAAGCAGGCTTTACGGGCTTTCGGCCTGACCACGCCAGCCGGTGTCTTGAGCACTCCCGAGCGGGCCATAGCCGATGCCAAAGTGCTGGGTTACCCGCTGGTACTCAAGGCCGTCAGTGCCGACTTGCCGCATAAAACCGAAGCCGGCGCCGTGGCGCTCAACCTGCAGGACGGCTTCGCCTTGACTGCTGCCCTGGCTCATATGCGCGAGCAAATCGCCGCTTATGCGCCGGATGTGCCGTTCGATCAGCTGCTGCTGGAGTCCATGGCTACGCCGCCGCTGGCCGAGCTGATTGTGGGCATCAAGCGCGAAAACGACTTCGGCCTGGCGCTGGTGATCGGCGCTGGTGGAATCCTTGTGGAGTTGCTCAAGGACAGCCGCAGCCTGCTGTTGCCGACCACCGACGACGCAATCCGCAACGCCTTGCTCAGCCTGCGCAGCGCCGCATTGCTGCAAGGCTTTCGCGGACGCGAAGTGGCCGACATGGAAGCCCTGGTGGCGGCGATTCGTGCGGTGGCCGACTATGCCTGCGCCAACGCCGGGCAGTTGCTGGAACTCGATGTAAACCCATTGCTGGTCAATGCCCGGGGCGCCACGGCGGTCGATGCATTGATCCGTCTCGCCCAGGCGTGAAGGAGATGACAATGCAAAGCAAAACCTTGACGGGCGGCCAGGCCCTGGTGCGATTGCTGGCCAACTATGGTGTCGACACGGTGTTCGGGATTCCCGGCGTGCACACGCTGGAGCTGTATCGCGGCTTGCCGGGCAGCGGTATTCGGCATGTGCTGACCCGCCACGAGCAGGGCGCCGGCTTTATGGCCGACGGTTATGCGCGGGTCAGCGGTAAGCCGGGGGTGTGTTTCATCATCACCGGGCCGGGGGTGACCAACGCCGCGACGGCGATCGGCCAGGCGTATGCCGACTCGATTCCGCTGCTGGTGATTTCCAGCGTCAACCACACCGCCAGCCTCGGCAAAGGCTGGGGCTGCCTGCATGAAACCCAGGACCAGCGGGCGATGACCGCGCCCATCACTGCGTTTTCGGCAGTAGCGTTGAGTGCCGAGGATTTGCCGGAGTTGATCGCGCGGGCCTACGCGGTGTTCGACAGTGAGCGACCGCGCCCGGTGCATATTTCGGTGCCGCTGGATGTACTGTCGGCGCCGATCAAACGGGACTGGAGCAATGAGGTGGTGCGCCGTCCCGGGCGTGGCTTGCCATCGGCTGAAAGTCTTGATCAGGCAGTGGCAAAACTGGCCGCGGCCAAGCGCCCGATGATCATTGCCGGTGGCGGTGCGCTGTTGGCGGCCGATGCCTTGAAGCGCTTGAGTACGCAGTTGGCGGCGCCGTTTTTCAGCAGTGTCGCCGGCAAGGGATTGTTGCCGGTGGAGCATCCGCTGAATGCCGGTTCGACCCTGTGTGTCGAGCCCGGCTGGCAGCTCATCGCCGAGGCGGATGTGGTGTTGGCCATCGGCACCGAAATGGCCGATACCGACTTCTGGCGTGAACGCCTGCCGATTAATGGCGAGCTGCTGCGGGTGGATATCGACCCGCGCAAGTTCAACGATTTCTATCCTTGCGCCGTCGCGTTGCGCGGTGATGCCCAGCAAACGACGCTGGCTTTGCTGGAACGCTTGCCAGCCACGCCGCGCAACGCGGATGCCGCCACCGCTGCGGTCGCGACGTTACGCCAGGCAGTCAGCAGCGGCCATGGTCCGTTGCAACGCATTCACCAGGCGATTCTCGACCGCGTGGCCGCCGAGTTGCCCGCCAATGCCTTCATCAGCAGCGACATGACCCAACTGGCTTACACCGGCAACTACGCCTTTCCCAGCAACGCCACCCGCAGTTGGCTGCATCCCACCGGCTACGGCACCCTGGGCTATGGCCTGCCGGCCGGTATCGGCGCCAAGTTCGGCGCACCGCAACGGCCCGGCCTGGTGCTGGTGGGCGACGGGGGCTTTCTCTACACCGCCCAGGAACTGGCCACGGCCGTGGAAGAACTGGACAGCCCGCTGGTGGTGTTGCTCTGGAACAACGACGCCCTGGGGCAGATTCGCGACGACATGCTGAACCTGGACATCGAACCCATCGGCGTACTGCCGCGCAACCCGGACTTTGCCGCCCTGGCGCGGGCGTTCGGCTGCACGGTCAGCGAGCCACAGAACCTGGATGAGCTGCAGACGGATTTGCGTAACGGTTTCAAGCGCAACGGCGTGACCTTGATCGAGTTGAAGCATGCCTGTGTGAACCTTTAGAGGAGCAACACCATGAGCGAAAACAACAACAAAATGACTCAAGCGATGCACCGGCGGGACTTCCTCAAGCACAGCGCCGTAGCCGGTGCCGTGGCCGCCGCGTTTTCCATGGGCCTGCCGCTGCAGGCCTTTGCCGAGGAGGCCACGCCCAAGCCGGGCGGCGTGCTGCGCATGGGCCTGGCCGGCGGCAGCACCACCGACTCCCGCGACCCGGGATCCTGGGTCGACACCTTCACCTTCGTCGGCTTTTCGGCGGTGTACAACACCCTCACGGAAATCGCGGTGGACGGCAGCGCCATCCCCGAATTGGCCGAAAGCTTCGAGTCGACGCCCGACGCGCGCACCTGGACCTTCAAGCTGCGCCAGGGCGTGACCTTCCATAACGGCAAAAGCCTGACCGCTGACGACGTGGTGGCCTCGATCAACCATCACCTGTCAGCCAACTCCACCTCGGCGGCCAAGACGGTGATCGGCGATGTGGCCAGTGTCAGCGCCAAGGGCAGCGATGCGGTGGTGTTCGAATTGCACTCGGGCAATGCCGATTTCGCCTATGTGGTCGCCGATTACCACCTGGTGATCATGCCCGCCAAGGACGGCGCCGCCGACTGGCAGGCCGGGATCGGCACCAGCGGTTATCGCCTGAAAAGCTTCGAGCCGGGCGTACGCATGGACCTGGAGCGCAACCCGGATTACTGGAAGCCGGGCAGGGCACACTTCGCCAGCGCCGAGCTGTTGGCGATTGCCGACGGCGCAGCGCGGGTCAATGCACTGGTCACCGGGCAAGTCGACGTGATCAACAAGGTCGACCTGAAAACCGTAGCCCTGCTCAAGCGCAATCCCACGCTGGTCATCGAAGAAACCAAGGGCGCCCAGCACTACACCTTCCCGATGTTGTGCGACAGCAACGAGTTCAAGAACAACGACATCCGCATGGCGATGAAGCATGCGATCAACCGCGAAACCCTGCTGGCCTCGGTGCTGCATGGCTATGGCCTGGTGGGCAACGACCATCCGATCCAGCCCGGCAGCCGTTTCATCAACGCCGCCCTGGAGCAGCGCACCTACGACCCGGACAAGTCGCGATTCTACCTGCGCAAGGCCGGTGTGGAGTCGCTGAAGGTGCGCCTGCAAGCTTCCGATGCCGCCTACACCGGTGCGGTGGATGCTTCGGTGCTGTTCAAGGAGCAGGCGCGCCAGGCCGGGATTGATATCGACGTGGTGCGCGAGCCGGCGGATGGCTATTTCTCCAATATCTGGATGAAGCAGCCGTTCACCACCTCGTTCTGGTACAGCAGCCTGACTGCCGACCGCATGTTCAGCATCGGCTACGCCAAGGGCGCGGCGTGGAACGAAACCCATTGGGATAACGACCGCTTCAACCAGTTGCTCAACGCAGCGCGGGGCGAGATGAACGCGCCGCTGCGCCAGGAGATGTACAACGAAATGCAGAGCCTGTGCCGGGACGACGGCGGTGCGATTGTGCCGTTGTTCGCCAGCTCCGTGGCGGCCCGCTCGAACCGCGTCAGCCATGGACCGCTGACGGCGCCGTATGGGGAACTGGATGGGTTGCGGCTGATCGAGCGGTGGTGGCAGGCGTGAAGATTTCAGATACGCCACAAATCAAATGTGGGAGCGGGCTTGCTCGCGAATGCGGTGGGTCAGTCTCTATCTGTATTGGCTGACACACCGCTTTCGCGAGCAAGCCCGCTGCCACATTGGTCCTGTGTCGCCTTCGAGCACATGCCCCACTCATGAGAACCGAACATGAATAGCCTATTCAAACTGGTACTCCAACGCTTGGCCCTCGGCCTGCTGTCGTTGTTCGCCGTCTCGGTGATCATCTTCCTGGCGGTCGGCATGCTCCCCGGTGATATCGCCCAGGCCATGCTCGGCCAGTCCGCCACGCCGGAAACCGTCGCCGCCTTTCGCGCCCAACTGGGCCTGGACCTGCCGCCCCTGAGCCGGTTCGTGCAATGGCTGCTGCGCCTCCTGCACGGCGACCTCGGTGCTTCCCTGGCCAACCAGCGGCCCATCGCCGAACTGATCGGCGCTCGCCTGGGCAACACCTTGCGCCTGGCGGCACTGGCGGCGTTGGTCTCGGTGCCCCTGGCGCTGGTGCTGGGGATGCTCGCCGCGCTGTACCGCAACAGCTGGTTCGACCGCCTGCTCAACACCTCGGCCCTGAGTGCGGTGTCGTTCCCGGAGTTCTTCGTCGCCTACCTGCTGATCCTGGTGTTTTCGGTCAAGCTGGGCTGGTTTCCCAGCCTGTCCAACCTGGCGCCGGATGCCTCATTCGCCACCATTCTCGAACGTTCGGTGTTGCCGGTGGCCACCCTGAGCCTGGTGGTGATCGCGCAGATGATGCGCATGACCCGTGCCTCGCTGATCAACCTGCTGGCCAGCCCGTATATCGAAATGGCCCGGCTCAAGGGCATCAGCCAGTCGCGGATTATCTGGCGCCACGCACTGCCCAATGCCCTGGCGCCCATCGTCAACGTGATCGCGCTCAACCTCGCGTACCTGGTGGTGGGCGTAGTGGTGGTGGAGGTGGTGTTTGTCTACCCGGGCCTCGGCCAGTTGCTGGTGGACTCGGTGTCCAAGCGCGATATCCCGGTGGTGCAGGCGTGCAGCCTGATCTTTGCCGCCACCTACATCCTGCTCAATACCGGCGCCGATGTGCTGTCCATCGCCACCAACCCACGCCTGATGCATCCCAAGGGGTAGACCATGAGCCTTCTCACACAACTGGCCCGGGCGCCATTGAGCGCGAAGTTCGGCCTGCTGGTCATCGTGCTGTACGTGCTGGTGGCGTTATTTGCGCCGGTGCTCGCACCTTACGGGGAAACCCAGGTGGTGGGTGACGGGTTTGCGCCCTGGAGCGGCCAATTCCTGCTGGGCACCGATAACCTCGGGCGGGACATGTTCAGCCGCCTGGTGTATGGCGCGCGCAACACCCTGGGCATCGCTTTTTTGACCACGGTGGTGGCGTTTTTGCTGGGCGGTTTGAGCGGCTTGATAGCCGCGATCAAGGGCGGCTGGGTCGACCAGGGATTGTCGCGGGTGGTGGATATCCTGATGGCGATCCCGCAACTGATCTTCGCCTTGCTGATCCTCAGCGTGGTGGGCACCAATGCCACCTCGCTGGTGCTGGTGATTGCACTGCTGGATTCGACCCGGGTGTTTCGCCTGTCCCGGGCCGTGGCGATGACCGTGGTGGTGCAGGACTTCGTCGAAGCCGCCCGGCTGCGTGGGGAAGGGCTGTGGTGGCTGGTCACCCGCGAAGTGCTGCCCAATGCCGCCGCGCCATTGATTGCCGAGTTCGGCCTGCGGTTCTGTTTCGTGTTCCTGTTTATCAGCGCGCTGTCGTTCCTTGGCCTGGGCATTCAACCGCCCACCGCCGATTGGGGCAGCATGGTCCGCGACAATGCGGTGCTGATTACCTTCGGCGACATCAGCCCGTTGCTGCCGGCCCTGGCGGTGGCGTTGATCACCGTCAGCGTGAATTTTGTCGTCGACTGGATGCTGCATAAATCCAGCGGCCTGAAGGAGTGTTGAGGATGGACAAGCCATTGCTGGAAATCCGCAACCTGCAGATTGAAGGGCATTACGAAGACGCCTGGCATCCGTTGATCAAGGGTATCGACCTGACGTTGCAACGGGGTGAGGTACTGGGGCTGATTGGTGAGTCTGGCGCGGGTAAATCAACCCTGGGCCTGGCGGCCATGGGCTTTGCCCGCGACGGTTGTCGCATCACCGGTGGCTCGGTGTGCTTTGACGGCATTCAACTGTTGCAGGCCAAACCCGAAGCCTTGCGCAAGCTTCGAGGACTGCGGATTGCCTACGTAGCGCAATCCGCTGCCGCGTCGTTCAACCCGGCCCACCGGCTGATTGACCAGCATGTGGAAACCGCCGTGATCAACGGTGGCATCAGCCGCGCCCAGGCTGAACGCGAGGCGGTGGAGTTGTACCGCGTGCTGCGCCTGCCCAATCCGGAAACCATCGGCCAGCGTTATCCGCATCAGGTCTCCGGCGGGCAACTGCAACGGGTGATGACCGCCATGGCGATGGCCTGTCACCCGGACCTGATCATCTTCGACGAACCCACCACCGCCCTCGACGTCACCACCCAGATCGAAGTGCTGGCGGCGATTCGCGATGCGGTGAAAACCTTCGGCAGTGCCGCGCTGTATATCAGCCATGACCTGGCGGTGGTCGCGCAGATGGCCGACCGCATCATGGTGCTGCGCCACGGCAAGCTGGTGGAGGAGGCCGAGACCCGCACCATGCTCAGCGCCCCGCAGCAGGACTACACCAAATCCCTGTGGGCGGTGCGCAGCTTTCGCACCGAACCCAAGGCCTGTCCCCAGCAGCAGATGCCGTTGCTGGAAGTGCGTCAGGTGTGCGCCAGCTACGGGCATCAGCCGGTGCTGCATGACGTGTCGATGAGCTTGCATCGCGGCCAGACGTTGGCGGTGATCGGTGAGTCCGGCAGCGGCAAAAGCTCCACCGCACGCTTGATTACCGGGTTGCTGCCGGCTACGGCGGGGCAGGTGCTGTATGACGGTGAAGCGTTGCCGGCGGACTTTCGTCGGCGCAGCAAGGAGCAGTTGCGACGGATCCAGATGATTTACCAGATCCCCGATACCGCGCTGAACCCGCGCCAGCGCATCGTCGACATCATTGGCCGGCCACTGACCTTCTACCTCGGCCTCAAGGGCAAGGCCATGCGCGCCCGAGTCGCCGAGTTGCTGGAGATGATCGAGCTGGATCCGGCCACCTTCATGGAGCGTCAGCCCCGTGAGCTGTCCGGCGGCCAGAAGCAGCGGATTTGCATCGCCCGCGCTTTGGCGGCCGATCCGCAATTGATCATCTGCGATGAAGTGACCTCGGCCCTGGATCAATTGGTAGCCGAAGGCGTGCTGAAGCTGCTCAACCGTATCCAGCAGCAGTTGGGCGTGGCCTATCTGTTTATCACCCACGACGTGGCCACAGTGCGCGCCATCGCCGACGAAGTGGTGGTGATGCAGCGGGGCAGGGTGGTGGACCAGGGCAGCCGCAGCGCGATCTTCACCCCGCCGTATCAGGACTACACCGGCCTGCTGTTTTCATCGGAGCCGGAAATGGACCCCGACTGGCTCGACCATTTGCTGGCCGAACGGGCCGCGCTTACTTCTTGAGGAGTTTTTATGAAGGTGTTGATTGTCCACGCCCATCCCGAGCCGCAGTCGTTTACCGCGGCCTTGCGTGACCAGGCCACGGCTACCCTGCAAGCGCAGGGGCATGAGGTACAGGTCAGTGATTTGTACGCGATGCACTGGAATCCCGTAGCCAGCGCCTCGGACTTCACCTCTCGGGAGAACCCCGACTACCTGGTGTATGCCCTGGAGCAGCGCCTGGGGGTGAAAAGCCAATCCATCGCGGCGGATATCCGGCAGGAGTTGGACAAGCTGCTGTGGGCCGATCTGCTGATCCTCAATTTCCCGATCTTCTGGTTCTCGGCGCCCGCGATGCTCAAGGGCTGGATTGACCGGGTGCTGGTGTCGGGCGTGTGCTACGGCGGCAAGCGGTTTTATGATCAGGGCGGGCTCGCCGGCAAGAAAGCGCTGGTCACGGTGACCCTCGGCGGGCGCGAGCATATGTTTGGCGAGGGTGCGATTCACGGGCCGTTGGAGGACATGCTGCGGCCGATCCTGCGTGGCACGCTGGCGTATGTCGGGTTTGAGGTGCTGGAGCCGTTTGTGGCGTGGCATGTGCCGTATATCAGCGCCGAGGCCCGGCAGACTTTCCTGCACAGTTACCAGCAGCGATTGGAAGGGCTGGCGGATGACCAGCCGTTGGTGTTTCCGAAGTTGGCGCAGTTTGATGAGGCTCTTTATCCACTTTAGTCAAGTGAATGAAGATCCAGTGTGGGAGCGGGCTTGCTCGCGAAAGCGGCGCGCCAGTTGATGCATGTGCTGGCTGAACCACCGCATTCGCGAGCAAGCCCGCTCCCACATTTGATCTTCATTGTCAGGCGCGATTGTGTACCCGCAACCGCTCGGCAGCGCTGCGCAGCAGCTGTTCCGTGCCGTCCCAGCCCAGGCAGCCATCGGTGATCGACACGCCGTATTTCATCGACGGGCTCAATGGTTGGCAGCCTTCAAACAGGTGGCTTTCGATCATCATGCCGATCAGCGAGGTGTCGCCCTGCAGGCGCTGTTCCAGCACGTCGTTGAACACCGCCGGTTGGCGCAGCGGGTCTTTGCCGCTGTTGGCGTGGCTGCAGTCGACCATGATCCGCGGCGCGACTTTGCTCTTGGCAAGGTCGGCGTGAACCTGGGCCACGCTCTGGCGATCGTAGTTCGGCCCACGATGGCCGCCGCGCAACACGAGGTGAGTGTCGGGGTTGCCCGGGGTCTGGATGATCGCCGGATGGCCCTGGCTGTCGACACCGAAGTGACGGTGCGGGTGAGCGGCGGAGCGCATGGCGTCACAGGCGATGGCCACGCCGCCGTCGGTGCCGTTCTTGAAGCCGACGGGCATGCCGAGGCCGCTGGCCATTTCGCGATGAATCTGCGATTCGGTGGTGCGCGCGCCAATGGCGACCCAGCTCAGCAGGTCATCGAAGTAGCCGGCAGCCATCGGTTGCAGCAGCTCGGTGGCGACCGGCAGGCCCAGGCGCAGCATTTCCCGCATCAGTTCCCGGGACAGGGTCAGGCCGGCGGCCATGTCGTCGCTGCCATCCAGGCGTGGGTCGTAGGCCAGGCCTTTCCAACCGATGGTGGTGCGGGGTTTTTCGACGTAGGCGCGGATCACCAGCAGCATCTGGTCACTGACTTCATGGGCCAGTTTTTTCAGGTTGCGCGCGTATTCCATGGCCGATTCCGGGTCGTGGATCGAGCACGGGCCGACGATCACCAGCAGGCGTGAGTCTTCGCCCTGGAGAATGGCGCGCACGGCTTGGCGATGGGCGTGGATCTGTTCATTGAGGAATGGGCTCAGGGGCAGTTGGTGCTTGAGCTCAAGGGCACTGGGCAAACGCTGGGTCAGCGCTTCATTGGCGCAGGACAGGGTGGAAACAGGCAGAGCGGCGATCGAGGCGTTCATATTCGGGCTTCCTGGGCAAGCGGCGGGCTGTTCCCGCACGCTCTGCCCTACTGGGGTGTTCGACAATTGGCCGTATTGGCTACGTGTGTTGGCTTGCCACCAATAGGTGACCGATCGGAGGCGGCAGGCTGTCCCGAACGGAGCTTGCTAAATCGCCAGGCGGTGGAGGTGTCGTAGCGGTAATAGGTGGCGTAGTTCATGTCGTGAGTCCTTTAAGTGTTCGGTGTGTGGCAAAAATAATAAGGGCTTAAAAAACAAAACCCCCGGTCGGGGAGCCGACCGGGGGTTAGATTTCTCTGGTAGGCGACCCCTTGAGTAGTGGGCGCCGATTTCAGGTATCAGGCGCGCCAGTGGCTAAACCAATACCCAAAATAAAAGCTGACCAGTGCGCTCAAACCGCTCACACGGGCAGCCACAACCGAGCGCTGGACGCTGGCAGCAGGGCAAACCTGAATGTGGGTGAGTTGCAACATGGTGTGTCTCCAAATGATGGGGGGAGCTTAACTGAGGCGAGCGGGTGGATTCAATCAGTAATTTCTATTGAGTGTGGGTACTTACGGCTATGACCTAAGTGTCGATATGCTGCACGGACTTCACGATGATTGCCTGGATGCGACCATGACTGCCTTGACGATTGCTGCTGCCCAATCCATTTCCATTGCGGGCGACGTACCCGGAAATATCGCGCGTCACTTGGCTTTCATGCGCGTGGCGGCGGAGCACGGCGTGCAGTTGCTGGTGTTTCCGGAACTGTCCCTGACCGGCTATGAACCGTCACTGGCCGCCGGGCTGGCGATCGCGCCCGGCGATGAAGCGCTGGCGCCGCTGCGGGAGATGGCCCGTGAATTGCGCATTACCGCGGTGGTGGGCATGCCGATTCGCCTGGGGGGCGCCAGTGAGGTGTTGATCGGTGCGCTGGTGCTGGGGCCGGATGGCTCGGTGGCGGTCTATACCAAGCAGCATCTGCATCCCGGTGAAGACGTGGCGTTTGCTGCGGGGCAGGGCGGGGCGGCCCTTGAATGGGGGGACGACCGGATCGCCCTGGCGGTATGCGCGGATTTTTCCCACGCCAGCCACCCTCGACAGGCTGCCGAGGACGGGGCGAACATCTACGCTGCGGGTGTGCTGATCAGCGAAGGCGGCTACGCGCCGGACACCGCCTTGCTACAGGGCTATGCCGCCGAGCACCGGATGCTGGTGCTGATGGCCAACCACGGCGGTCCATCCGGTGGCTGGGCCTGCGCCGGGCGCAGCGCAATCTGGGGCGCCGACGGTGGTTTGATCGCGGCTAGCCCGGGTGTAGGCGATACGCTGGTGATTGCACGACGCGACACCGGCGGCCAGTGGCAGGGAGAACAGGTGGCAATCTAGGGAGTTCAGGCACATGGCGTTTCAACTGCAGGCCGCGACCAGCCAACACCTGGCCTTCGCCCGGACCCTGACCCACCAGGCCATGGGTGATTATTATCGCCAATACGACTTGTCGTGGTCCGATGCCGGTTTCGATACCGCCTGGGCCGGACGAGAAAACTGGCTGATCTGTCGCGATAACGAGGTGCTGGGTTTCATCAGCATCAGTCGTGACCCCAAGGCACTGTATATCCGCGAATTGCACATCCTTGAGGCGTTTCGTCATCAAGGGGCTGGCGGCTGGGTTATCGAGCAGATGGTGTACAAGGCGCGCGCGGAAGGGCTGGGTCTTTTACGGTTGACCGTTTTCAAGACCAACCCGGCGCGACGGCTGTATCAACGCAAGGGCCTGGAAATCGTAGATGCGGAGGATTGCTTCTGGCGCATGGAGCGCAATTGCCGGCCGTGATCGGGTGCGAGTACTGCCAGTTCGAGGAAAACAGGCACTTGGTTTTAATAAGCGCATACTCACTTCAAGAAATGACTTCCTGCTCTTGTCTCACGGTTTCGCCCTCAACCGGGATGATTCCGTCCTTCATGCCCAACAGGACCGCCACCTTGTGGGCTTCTCCACGCCGTCCCTTTTTGCGCCCAGCGAGCACTTGATAGGTGGTTGCCGGGTCCACGCCATGTTCCCGGGCGAACGCTTGAACAGACTTACCTTGATGTTCCAGCCAGGCCTTGGCTTGTGCAGCAGTGCGAATACCGGGCATAGTTCAAAACCGTTCAAGTTTGTGTAAAACGAGATGAGTGTGTCACCTCTAGGGGTGTGCCAAATAGGATCATACATCCAAATGAGTGGAATCGGTTTCCGGTTAAGGCAAGAAAGAGAGCGGCTTGGCCTGTCGCAGAAAACTTTTGGTGAAATAGGAGGTGTAGAGGCGAACGCACAGGGTAAATATGAAAATGGCGGACGCGCGCCAAAGGCTGATTACTTGTCCCGCGTGGCAGAAAGAGGTGTCGATATCCTGTACGTGTTGACCGGCAATCCAACGCCGACCCAACTTGAAAACCTGAGCCAGGTCGAGGAGAAAGTGCTGGGGAACTACCGTGCGATGTTCAAGGAAGACCAGGACGCAATCCATCGCCTGACTTCTACCCTGGCCGAGCATTCACTCACCACCAATGGAAAAAACCGGTCATCGGCCCCGGATTCCTGACCTTTTACCCAGGAAATTGAGCCGTCCGCCATTCGGCGGCGGCCCGTTGTGCATTGAAACTCTATATATATGACGCTTGCAGCTAGGTCTGCGCCGTGGTTTTTTGCTAAGGTGTTCAGCAACCTATAAGACCATATCGCGAGGTGTCTGCTTGATTAGGGTGCTAGTAGTCGATGACCATGATCTCGTTCGTACAGGCATTACACGAATGCTGGCTGACATCGATGGCCTGCAAGTAGTCGGCCAGGCCGAGTCAGGGGAGGAATCCCTGATCAAGGCCCGGGAGTTGAAGCCCGATGTGGTTTTGATGGACGTCAAGATGCCTGGGATCGGCGGTCTTGGCGCCACTACAAAGTTGTTGCGCAGCCATCCGGATATCAAAGTCGTGGTAGTGACCGTGTGTGAGGAAGATCCTTTTCCTACACGGCTGCTACAAGCGGGCGCGGCTGGCTATCTGACAAAAGGTGCGGGATTGGCGGAAATGGTCCAGGCCATTCGCCTGGTATTTGCCGGCCAACGCTACATCAGCCCGCAGATTGCCCAGCAGCTGGCGATCAAGTCGTTCCAGCCCACCAGCGACTCGCCGTTCGATGCGCTGTCGGAGCGGGAAATCCAGATCGCCCTGATGATTGTCGGCTGTCAGAAAGTCCAGTCGATTTCCGACAAGCTGTGCCTGTCGCCGAAAACCGTGAACACCTACCGTTATCGGATTTTCGAAAAGCTTTCCATCAGCAGTGATGTTGAATTGACCCTGCTGGCGGTACGCCACGGCATGGTAGATGCCAGCGCCTGAAATGACAGCTCCTGAAATAAAGGTCCAATTCGATCCGAGTGCGTTCCTTGCAACCTGCAGTGGCCGTCCCGGCGTGTATCGCATGTTCGACAGCGAAGCGCGCCTGCTCTACGTCGGTAAAGCCAAGAACCTGAAAAGCCGCCTGGCGAGTTACTTCCGCAAGACCGGCCTGGCAACGAAGACGGCGGCACTGGTGGCGCGTATCGCCCAGGTGGAAACCACCATCACCGCCAATGAAACCGAGGCGCTGCTGCTTGAGCAGACGCTGATCAAGGAATGGCGGCCGCCCTACAACATCCTGCTGCGTGACGATAAGTCCTACCCGTACGTGTTTCTCTCGGACGGCGACTTTCCGCGTCTGAGCATCCATCGCGGCGCCAAGAAGCAGAAGGGCAAGTACTTCGGGCCTTACCCCAGCGCCGGCGCCATCCGCGAAAGCCTGAGCCTGCTGCAAAAGGCGTTTTTCGTGCGCCAGTGCGAAGACAGTTTCTACAAGAACCGCAACCGCCCGTGCCTGCAGTACCAGATCAAGCGCTGCAAGGCGCCGTGCGTGGGCCTGGTTGAGCCTGCGGAATATGCCGAGGACGTGCGTCACTCGGTGATGTTCCTCGAAGGCCGCAGCAATGCCCTGGCCGATGAGCTGTCCGGCGCCATGGAGCAAGCGGCCAGCACCCTGGATTTCGAGCGCGCCGCAGAGCTACGCGACCAGATCTCCCTGCTGCGCCGCGTGCAGGACCAGCAGAGCATGGAGGGCGGCACCGGTGACGTCGACGTCATCGCCGCCTTCGTCAACCCGGGCGGCGCCTGTGTGCACCTGATCAGCGTGCGCGGCGGCCGGGTGCTGGGCAGCAAGAACTTCTTCCCCCAGACCGGTATAGAAGAGGAGGTCGCCGAAGTCATGGCGGCGTTCCTCGGCCAGTACTACGTCAGCAGCCCCGAGCGCGACCTGCCGAGCGAACTGATCGTCAACGTGGTGCACGAGGACTTCCCGGCGCTGATCGAAGCGATTCACGAACTGCGTGGCCGCGAGCTGGACATCAGCCACCGCGTGCGCGGCACCCGTGCGCGCTGGCAGCAGTTGGCCGTGACCAACGCCGAACAGGCCCTGGGCGCACGCCTGGCCAACCGCCAGCACGTCGCCGCGCGATTTGACGCCCTGGCCGAAGTGCTCAAGCTCGACGAGCCGCCCCAGCGCCTGGAGTGCTACGACATCAGCCACTCCAGCGGCGAGGCTACCGTGGCTTCCTGCGTGGTGTTCGGGCCGGAAGGGCCGATCAAGTCCGATTACCGGCGCTACAACATCGAAGGCGTCACCCCGGGCGATGACTATGCCGCCATGCACCAGGCCCTGACCCGCCGCTTCAGCAAACTGAAGGACGGCGAGGGCAAGCTGCCGGACATCCTCTTGGTGGATGGTGGCAAGGGCCAGCTGTCCATGGCCCGCGACGTACTCAACGAACTGGCGGTACCCGACCTGATCCTGCTCGGCGTGGCCAAGGGTGCCACCCGCAAGGCCGGTTTTGAAACCTTGTACTTGAATGATGCAGCCCATGAGTTCACCTTGAAGGGCGACTCCCCGGCGCTGCACCTTATCCAGCAGATCCGCGACGAAGCTCACCGTTTCGCCATCACCGGCCACCGTGCCCGACGTGGCAAAACCCGGCGTACCTCAACCCTGGAAGGGGTGGCAGGGGTCGGGCCGACACGGCGGCGGGACTTGTTAAAACATTTTGGTGGCTTGCAGGAGCTGTCCCGTGCCAGCATCGAAGAAATAGCCAAAGCTCCCGGTATCAGTAAAAAGCTCGCAGAGTTGATTTATGCAAATCTGCACAGCGAGTAGAATGCCTTCTCACCTCGTAGCCAGTTGTGCCGATGAATATCCCTAATCTGATCACCGTACTACGCGTCCTGCTCATACCGATTTTCATATTGCTGTTTTACCTGCCGTACGAATGGAGCTACATGGCATCCAGTTCGGTGTTTGCCTTCGCAGCCGCCACCGACTGGCTGGACGGTTACCTGGCCCGTCGCCTGGAACAGAGCACGCCGTTTGGCGCGTTCCTGGACCCGGTGGCCGACAAACTGATGGTAGCGGTCGCCCTGGTGCTGCTGGTGCAGGAACACGGCAACCTGTGGCTGACGTTGCCGGCGGCCGTGATTATCGGTCGCGAGATCGTGGTCTCCGCCCTGCGGGAGTGGATGGCCGAAATCGGCGCCCGAGCCCACGTGGCCGTGTCCAACATGGGCAAATGGAAAACTGCGGCGCAGATGCTTGCCCTGGTGATCCTGCTGGCCAACCCGTCGGATTTCTCCTTCTGGGTATTGCTGGGCTATGCCTTGCTGCTGATCGCTGCGGGCCTGACCTTGTGGTCCATGCTGCAATATTTGCGCGCCGCCTGGCCGCATCTGCGCACCGAGGTTGAAAAGAAATAAAACTTTTTTGAATCAAGGGGTTGACGGGTGATGAGGATTCTATAGAATGCGCATCACCAAGACGCGGGAATAGCTCAGTTGGTAGAGCACGACCTTGCCAAGGTCGGGGTCGCGAGTTCGAGTCTCGTTTCCCGCTCCAAACACAAAAAAAAGCCACTCAATAGAGTGGCTTTTTTTTGCCTGGGATTTAAGGAATAGACGCTTCGGCGTCTTTTTTCGTTTCTGC
>NZ_CP080030.1:2819364-2826816 GCF_019382755.1 Pseudomonas sp. Colony2
ACTAAAAGGTGTGCCAAGCATGTCAACTGAATCGAAATGCCCTTTCAACCACGCTGCGGGTGGCGGCACCACGAACCGAGACTGGTGGCCCCAGCAACTGAATCTGAAGATCCTGCATCAGCATTCCTCCCTCAGCGACCCTATGGGTGAGGGCTTCGATTACGCCAAGGCGTTCCAGAGCCTTGACTTCGAAGCGGTCAAGCAGGATTTGCGCGATGTCATGACGCAATCCCAGGACTGGTGGCCGGCGGACTTTGGCCATTACGGCCCGCTGTTCATTCGCATGGCCTGGCACAGCGCCGGGACCTACCGTACCGCCGACGGTCGCGGCGGTGCCGGTTCCGGTCAGCAGCGCTTTGCACCGCTCAACAGCTGGCCTGACAACGTCAGCCTGGATAAGGCCCGTCGCCTGATCTGGCCGGTCAAGCAAAAGTACGGCCGGCGGATTTCCTGGGCCGATTTGATCGTACTCACCGGTAACGTCGCGCTGGAGTCGATGGGGTTCAAGACCTTCGGGTTCTCCGGCGGTCGCCCGGATGTCTGGGAGCCGGACGAGGACGTTTACTGGGGCGCCGAGACCACGTGGCTGGGGGGAGAAGAGCGTTACGGCGTGCAAAAGAAAATGCAGCAGCCGGGTGATGGTCCGTTGGTGGCTGAACCGCAGAACCATGGCAACGAAGAAAGCCGCACCGGAGGCGGTGAGCGCAACCTGGAAAATCCCCTCGCCGCTGTGCAGATGGGCTTGATCTACGTGAACCCGGAAGGGCCTGAAGGTGTTCCGGATCCGGTCGCCTCGGCGAAGGATATCCGTGAAACCTTCGGTCGCATGGCGATGAATGACGAAGAGACCGTAGCCCTGATCGCCGGCGGTCACGCCTTCGGCAAGACCCACGGCGCAGGTCCGGCGGATAACGTCGGCCCGGAACCGGAAGCGGCTGGCCTGGAAGAGCAGGGGCTGGGCTGGAAAAACAGCTTCGGCAGCGGCAAGGGCGGTGACACCATCACCAGCGGGCTGGAGGTGACCTGGACTTCGACGCCGACAAGATGGAGCAATGAGTACCTCGAAAACCTCTTCGGCTTTGAATGGGAACTGACCAGGAGCCCGGCGGGCGCCCATCAGTGGACACCGAAGAACGGTGCCGGCGCCGGCAAGGTTCCGGATGCCCATGATGCCGGCAGGCGGCATGCGCCGAGCATGCTGACCTCGGACCTGGCGCTGCGTTTCGATCCGGCGTACGAACAGATCTCCCGACGTTTCCTGGCCAACCCGGACCAACTGGCAGACGCCTTTGCCCGTGCCTGGTTCAAGCTTACCCACCGCGACATGGGCCCGCTTGCGCGTTATCTCGGCCCGGAAACCCCCGCGGAAGAGTTGCTGTGGCAGGACCCGATTCCTGCGGTCGATCATCCACTGGTGGATGAGCAGGATGTGGCGGCGCTCAAGCAGAAGATTCTCGCCGCGGGGCTGACGGTCTCGCAGCTGGTTTCGACGGCATGGGCAGCGGCGTCCACCTTCCGCGGCTCCGATAAACGCGGGGGAGCCAATGGCGGGCGCCTGCGCCTGGCTCCGCAGAAGGACTGGGCGCTCAACCAGCCTGAGCAACTGTCGGGCGTACTGAAGCGTCTCGAAGCTATTCAGGGCGACTTCAATACCGCACAGACGGGAGGCAAAAAGATTTCCCTGGCCGATCTGATCGTGCTGGCGGGCAGTGTGGGGGTTGAGCTGGCGGCCAAAAATGCCGGCCGCCAGACCACGGTGCCTTTCACGGCAGGGCGCACGGATGCTTCCCAGGAGCAGACGGATGTCGAGTCGTTCGGTTTCCTTGAACCGGTCGCCGATGGCTTTCGCAACTACCAGAAGGGGCACTACAAGGTGTCTGCCGAAGCGTTGCTGATCGACAAGGCGCAACTGCTGACATTGACCGCACCCGAAATGACGGTGCTGTTGGGCGGACTGCGGGTCTTGGGTCTAAATGTCGGGGAAAGCAAGCACGGGGTGTTCACCGAGCGCCCGGGAACCCTGACCAATGACTTCTTCAGGAACCTGCTGGACATGGGCGTTGAATGGAAGCCAGTCACCGGCACCCACGATACCTTTGAGGCGCATGACCGCAAGACCGGTGCCGTCAAGTGGACGGGCACCCGGGTCGACCTGGTGTTCGGTTCGCATGCCCAGTTGAGGGCACTGTCCGAAGTCTATGGCAGTGCCGACGCCGAGGAGAAGTTCGTCGAGGACTTCGTGGCGGCCTGGACCAAGGTGATGAATCTGGATCGCTTTGAACTGGCCTGACACTGGCGCCTGACGTTTACAGGCCCACGCTGTGGGCCTGTTCGCTAGCGGCCTGGGCTTATCCAGGTTTCCAGGTCCGTTGCGGTCATGGGCTTTGCTATCAGGTAGCCCTGCGCTTCGGAACATCCCCACTGTATCAAGAGGTCGAGGATTTCCTGGTTCTCTACGCCTTCGGCAACGACTCGGTAGCCGAGCCCTTTCGCCAGGCCTATCAGGGTTTTAACCAACTGCTTGTCATTTTGATTGCTGCCCAGCCCGCTGATCAATGATTGATCCAGCTTGACGGTAGTGGCCGGCAGTTCCTTCAGGTACGCCCAGTTACTGTAGCCCGTGCCGAAATCATCAACCGCGACTTCTATGCCAATCTGCCGAACGCGCTGCAGTTGCCGGATGACTTCCTCAGGGTTGGTCATCAACATGCTTTCGGTAAACTCAAGTTCAAAGTCGGCAGGGTCAAGGTCGTGCCGGTGAAGCTCATGAATCATCGCGTCCACGAACTCGGAGCTTTCCAGATCGCTGACGGTAATGTTCATCGCTATTCGCAGGCGCACGCCTTGTGCTTTCCAGGCTGCGGCTTGCCGGATGATTGCGTTGAGCACCCATAATCCAACGGACGGTATCAACGCGGTTTTTTCGGCCAGGGGGATGAACTCGGCAGGGCTGATGGGGCCAAGCAACGGATGGGTCCAGCGTAGCAATGCCTCTACCGAATCACAGCTTCCCGAGGGCAGTTTGACTTTGGGCTGATACACCAGGCTGAACTGTTTGTCGCAGCTGACCGCTTCCGGCAATGAACTCAACAGCATGAACGCGCGTTGTTGAGCCGCATCAAACTGGGGTTCATAAAGAGACCATCCCAGCTTGCGGTCACGCGCCTCATCTGCCGCACTCACCAGCAGGCGTAGCCAGTCTTGCGGGCCGGAATGGTGAATGGGCAGCACGCCAATCCCGACTTGCATGAGGATGGGGATGCCGTGGCATTCAACAGGCTTTTTGAAGTCCTTGAGAATACTTTCGCAGATGTGCTCGGTGGTTTGATTCTCCTCAAGGATGAAGCCAAACCGCGTCGGGCTGATTTTGTAAAGCAGGCACTGCGCGGGTAACAGGTTTTGCAGGCGAGATTTGATCGCCAGAACCAGGTCTCCGGCAAAGCTGTAGCCCAGGGCCTTTACAATATCGTTGAGAAACTTTGGCGAGATAATGTCAACTGCGTACACATGGCACGCGTTTTCAAGCTTAAGCGCTTGACGTATATCTTCCTCAAGCCTGAGTCGATTGAATAGCCCAGTCGGTTGGTCTACGAAGTTGCGGGACCGCATGCCCTGTATGCGCATCATGACCAGCTCGGCAAAGTCGTTGAGCATTGCACTGTCACGCTCGCTCATGGGAGGGCGGGGGACAGTATCAATGATGCAGAGACTTCCCAGGGTAAAGCCATCCTCCGTGATCAATGGCGCGCCCGCGTAATAACGAATATGCGGCGGCCCCGTGACCAGGGGATTGTCTTTGAAGCGGGCATCCAGCGTTGCGTCCGACACCTCCAGCAGGGCGTTGTCCAGGGTAGAGTAGGCGCAAAAAGACACTTCTCGCGGTGTCTGCGTTTCTGTAATTCCCACGCGTGCCCTGAACCATTGCCGGTGTTTATCGACAATTGAAATCAGTGCGATGGGGGCGTTGTAATAGGCAGACGCCATCTCGACGATCTTTTCAAATACATCATCACTATCGCTGTCGGTTGGACAAAATTTCGCGACCTCTTTTAGCCGTTCAATTTCATTCGGCGGAATAGGAGCGCCTTCGCCCATGACAATCCTCAAAGTGGTTATGTTCGTACAACAAGGTATCAGACAGTGCCATCATTATGATGTTGTTTTTCTATTCATCAGATAGCTCAAGGGTATGGCGTCCGGGTGATCTCTTCCTGCGTATCTCCCTAATTCTTGCGCCCTGCGGATGAATGTACGCGCGGGGCAGCGAAGTGGATGCACGGCATTAAAAATTTTTCCGGCATTTCCGCGCTTCTAGTTCACCCGGGGCGCCGCCTTGATGGCCATGTACGCATCCTTGATGGGCTCAAAACCATATTTCTCTTCCAGCCGTTTCACGATGAAGTGCCCCCGCGCCATGTCCTGGTAGAAGTGGGTGAACAGCGTATTGATCGTCGCCCCGGTAAAGGCGCCCATCACCGGAACGGCCTGGGCTGCGAACTTGCTGGAAATGGTAAAGCCAAAACGTGTCGCGACTTTATCGATGAGGATCGCCAGCCATTTCCCGGCTTGGCCCGGGGACAAGCTGCTGATGGCCTTGGAGCCCTGCTTGGCGGCGATCCCCGCCAGCTCCTTGGACAGTTGTTGCATGGCCTGGGTGGTGAAGCTGCGGGTCATGTAGTAACCGGTCTCCGTTGCATCATCGGCCTGGCTGGTGCCACCCATGGCAAACACCTCGATGCAGGCTTGTTTGGTCGAAAAGTCGCCCAGGTCGAAACCCTCGCTGCGCGCCACGTCGGCGACCGCGCGCATCATGATGGTGGTGGAGATCGGCAGCTCGATAAACAGCGCCGCGAAACCGAAGGCCCCGCCGATGGCGCCCGAGGTGGCCGCAAAAGCCTTGTGCAGCCGGGTCGAGGCCGGTTTTCTCGGACTGTTGTCCAGGCTTTTCAGCGCCGCGCCGGCGGATGAATGCAGCGCTGCCGCCACCGCGCCATTGATCCGTTTGGAAACCACCCCCGGCAATGCCTTTACCGCGCTTTCAATCGGGGAGCCGATCATGCCGGACAGCCTGGCCGTCAGGGAGGGTGACTCCAGCAAACCGACGGCCCGCTTGAGATCCTGATAGTCCTCGGGATTGTCTCTGATGCTCACAGGCGTCTCCTTGAAATTTTTCCGGCTTTGATAAAACAAAGACCCGCGAAGAGGGCCATCGTGCCGTCACGCTTTACCCATTCTTTACCTGCGCGGGTGCTGCGTTCGCCGGCGGGTCGGTTAGGCTGCCAGTTACCTTGAACTGAACGGCGGTGTGAATCGAATGAACCTTCAACCTCGGTACTGGCTGGCGGTGAGCGCCCTGGTGGGCAGCCTGGGATTGATTGCGGGGTGTGCGGGCGATCCGCCAAACCCGCGGGCCGAATTCAGCGAGCGGGTCAACAAGGAACTGAGCACCGCGTATCAACCGTCCCATTATGAAACGTCCGGCTGGGGCGCGACCTGGCAGCTCGACAAGCAATCGGTGAACGTTGCGTGGCTGGCACCGGTGACCCATGAGCGCCTGCCGCTGATTATCTACTTGCCGGGTTTGGGTGAGCCGGCCTCGGGCGGGGTGGCGTGGCGCAAGGCTTGGGCGCAGGCCGGTTATGCGGTGTTGTCGGTTCAGGAACCCGCCCATGATCAGTCGATCTTTGCCTCGCAGCAGGCGTTATATGGCGACTTTCGCGGGATGGCGAGCAGTCATTACTCCGCCGCCGCCCTGCGTGACAGGCTGTCGACCTTGCAGAAAGTCCTGAGCGAAGTTCGGGCACGGGCCGCCAAAGGCGACGCGCAACTGGCGGCCATCGACTGGAACCAGGTGGTGGTGGCCGGCTTTGATTTTGGCGCGCAGACCGCTGAGGCACTCGCCGGGGCGCTGGAGCCCGGGGCCACCCCGGGCGTCGGGATTCAACCCAAGGCGGTGTTGCTGCTCAGCCCTTATGTGGACGCCGATGCCCGGCCGGACGTGTTTGCCCGGATAACGGCGCCCGTGCTGTCGATGACCGGCCAGCAGGATGAAGACCCGTTCAACTGGGTCAGCTCTTACCGTCAGCGAGAGGTGTTGGGCGAGTCGGTGACAGCGGCGGGCAGTGTTCAGCTGGAGTTGAACAGTGCGACGCACAAGACCTTGTCCGGGAGCGAGCTGTTCAGCCGGCCGGCGAAAAAGGCCGACAAGGGCAGTGCTTCGTCTGGCGACGCGCCCAAGGGTCGAGGGCACAAGCACGGCGCCAAACCTGGCGGCGGCGGCCCGATGGCGGGCGAACCGGCGCCGGACCCCAAGCAGGTGGCCGCGATTCAGGCCATGGGTGTGGCGTTCCTGGATAGCCGGGTCAAACACAATCCCGCCGCCACCGAATGGTTGCAACAGGGCGCGTCAACCTGGCTGGGTGAGGCGGGACGGTTGAAGTAATGGCGGCGGGCTTCCCCCCGCCAAGCGTGATGTATAAGTTTCTCAAACGTCATCAACCATCTTTTTCCGGCGTGATACGCTAGCCTTACTTTTGAATTGGCACTGGTCGTTCCCGCGTATACGGCGACAGTGAGGAGTGAACATGTCGAAAATTTCCCACCAGGATCTACGGCGCTCGTTTCGCGAGCTGCTGGCCTCCCAACACTGCTTTCACACCGCCTCGGTGTTCGACCCGATGTCCGCCAGGATCGCTGCAGACCTGGGCTTCGAAGTCGGCATCCTGGGAGGCTCGGTGGCGTCATTACAGGTCCTGGCTGCACCGGACTTCGCGCTGATTACCCTGAGTGAGTTCGTCGAGCAGGCCACCCGCATCGGCCGGGTGGCGCAGCTTCCGGTGATCGCCGACGCCGACCACGGCTACGGAAATGCACTGAACGTGATGCGCACCGTCCAGGAACTGGAGCGTGCTGGCGTCTCGGCGCTGACCATTGAAGATACCCTGCTGCCCGCGCAGTTCGGGCGCAAATCCACCGACCTCATCAGCACGGAAGAGGGCGTGGGCAAGGTCAAGGCGGCCCTGGAGGCCCGGGTCGATCCGCAGCTTTCGATCATCGCCCGGACCAACGCCGCCGTGCTGCCGGTGGAGGACGTTATCCATCGCACCAAGGCGTATCAAGAGGCTGGCGCAGACGGCATCTGCATGGTGGGTGTCCGTGACTTCGACCACCTTGAACAGATCGCCGAAGGCCTGACGGTGCCGTTGATGCTGGTGACCTACGCCAACCCGCATCTCAATGACAACGAACGCCTGGCCAAACTGGGTGTGCGGATTGTGGTCGCCGGCCACGGCGCGTACTTCGCCTCGATCAAGGCCACCTACGACAGCCTTCGCGAACAGCGCAACCTGACGCGCAGCACATCAAACCTGACCGCCAGCGAACTGACCCACACCTACACGTTCCCCGACACCTACGTGAGCTGGGCCAAAGAGTTCATGGATGTTCAAGAGT
>NZ_CP080030.1:2832164-2853368 GCF_019382755.1 Pseudomonas sp. Colony2
GCCCTTGGTGATCAACCCTGACGACTATCTGGAAACCGAGTTCGGCAGGGAATTCACGCCTGAACGAAATCGACAGGCATGGCAGCTCGCGTATGCGCGGTTGAGGCACGAGCTGTCACAGGCGGCAAAGGGCACTCATGTGTACGTGGTCATGGGCGTGCAGGGGGCGGGCAAGTCTCGCTGGGTGGCGGAAAACCTTGGGCGACTGGGACGTCGGGCAATCGTCTTCGATGCTGCTTTGCCGGCGCGGCGTCATCGGCAGGAGCTGCTGTCCATCGCGAGGGACTATGCAGTCCCGGTGATCGGCATCCTGGTGAGCGCACCGCTGGAGCTGGCGCTGGCGCGAAATGCCCAACGCAATGCTGACAAAAAGGTGCCGGAGGACGCGCTGAAAAGCGTGTTCAGCATGCTCGAGCCACCCAGTGAAGACGAAGGATTCGTGTGGGTGCAAACCATTGAACAGCAGGCGCCGCTGCCCACAACCCTGCAAACTGACCGGATGACCCTGGTTGCGCCTGATGTGGCGCTCGCTGAAAAACTCGCCGATGCCTTGAACGCCAGCTACGCACTGCACCGCCGGTTTCTCGTATGGAGCAAGCCGCACTGGACGCTGGAGGACACGCAGGAAAGCCTGCAGCGCGCGGCAAAAGACTTCGATGCGCCTGTCGGGGAGAAACGGTATTTCCTGTTATCTCGCGACGATCCCCAGGCATTGGTGGGCTGTATCGGCCTGCTGCCGCTGGCCGATGAGATTCACAGCTACGAAGTTGGCTATTGGGGCAATCAGGCACACGCCGGTCATGGGCTGATGAGGGAGGCATTGACCGCTCTGGTTTCGCAGTTGAGCGGGCACACACTGCGCCTGACCACTTCTTCGGCGAACATATCCAGTCAACGACTGGCTGAGGCAACGGGGTTTGAATGGGTGGAAACCCTTCAAGGCGCGCGGCGCTGCGAGTACTTCGGCGTACGCGATACGCTGGTTTACCGCCGGACCGCGCGCTGACACTAAAGGTACTCACACTCCCCACGCAGCAGCGAAAGCTGAACCAGGTCTTGATGAGCTGCGTTCCAGTAACCCGCCTGCCTCAACGTTCCTTCACGCACGAACCCGGCTTTCTCAAGCAGGTTCAGTGACCGAGCGTTGTCAGGATGAACCAGCGCCTCGATCCTGTTGAGTTCCATGTGCTGGAACGCCCATCGAAGGGCGGCGTAAACCGCCTCCTTCATGAGCCCCTGTCCCTGTGCCGATTGCGCCATCTCAAACCCGATGGCACAACTGCGCCACATACGATTCCATTTGAAGAAACCACAGGTACCGATCAGCGCTGCCGTGGCTATGTCTTCAATCCCCCAGCGAATCCCCGGATTGGGTGAGGTGCGCCAACTGGCAAACAGCTCGATCAGTTGCTCCGCTTGATGAGGCTCGGTAATTGGGTCGGCACCGAACCACTTCATTGCTTCAGCGTCGCTATGAATCGCAAACAACCCCACCGCATCCTCCTGTGTAAGTTCTCTGAGGGTCAGGCGTTCGGTTTTGAGCGTCGGAAAATCGGACACTGCGGGCGTCACCTTTTAGAAAAACGATTCGCTAAGGTGTGTCGTGCGGAATAAAAAATCAATCTGTTCAGTGGTGACGCAGGGCGTCACGGGATACGAACACACGCTCCTGATCAACTGAGATCAACTGAGACCAACTGAGATCAACTGAGATCAACTGAGACCAACTGTGGGAGCTGTCGAGCCCCAGCGAGGCTGCGATGCAGGCGCCGCGGTCTGGCAGGTACGGCGCGGTGATCCCATCGCAGCCTCGCTGGGGCTCGACAGCTCCCACATTGGTCTGAGCGGTCACTCCTCGCGTTTGACCACCAACGTCAAGATGTCATAACTGGCCACCAGCTCACCCAGCTGGTTGGTCACCTCCACATCCCACGCCACCACGCCTTGCGGAATGCCCTGGGGGCTCTTCTTGCCCTGGTCGATCTTGCGCTTGCAGGTCAGCCGCGCCTGGATGGTGTCGCCAATGCCCACCGGGTTGATAAACCGCAGGGTGTCCAGCCCGTAGTTCGCCAGCACCGGCCCCGGTGCCGGGGACACAAACAGCCCGGCCGCCGCCGACAGCACAAAGTAACCATGGGCAATGCGTTTGCCGAATTGCGATTCCTTGGCGGCGATGTCATCGAAGTGCATGTAGAAGTGATCGCCCGACAGGCAGCCGAAGTTCACCAGGTCGGCCTCGGTGACGGTGCGGCGGTGGGTCAGCAGCGATTCGCCAATCTGCAGGTCCTGGAAGAAGCGGCGGAACGGGTGCACTTCGGTCTCGATGACCTTGGCGCCGCGTACGTACTCGCCGGTGACCGCCGCCAGCATGGTCGGTGAGCCCTGTACCGCTGCGCGTTGCAGGTAGTGTTTCACGGCGCGCAAGCCGCCGAGTTCTTCGCCGCCACCGGCGCGGCCCGGGCCGCCGTGCTTGAGTTGCGGCAGGGGCGAGCCGTGGCCGGTGGATTCGGCGGCGGATTCGCGGTCGAGCACCAGCAGGCGGCCGTGCCACGCGGCAGCCACCGGGATGGCTTTGGCAGCGATCTGCGGGTCTTTGGTGATCAGGCTCGCGACGAGGCTGCCTTTGCCGCGTGCGGCCAGGGCCAGGGCTTCGTCGAGGTCGTCGTAGGCCATCAGCGTGCTGACCGGGCCGAAGGCCTCGATGTCGTGGGCGCCGCCTTCCGCATGCGGGTCGCGGGCTTGCAGCAGGGTCGGGGCGAAGAACGCGCCCTGGCTGACGTTTTCACCGCGGGGTTCAAAGCCGTCGCGGGCGCCGAACAGCATGTCGCTGCTCTGCAACAGGCTTTCCAGGCGGTCGGCCACGTCTTTCTGCTGGTCGTGGGAGGCCAGTGCGCCCATGCGCACGCCTTCCACCGACGGGTCGCCCACCACAACTTTTTTCAGGCGGTCCCGCAGGCGGGTGGCGACGGCGTCGATATGTTTGGCCGGCACGATGGCGCGGCGAATGGCGGTGCATTTCTGCCCGGCCTTGGTGGTTATTTCCCGGGCGACTTCCTTGATGAACAGCTCGAACTCTTCGTCGTCCGGGCTTACGTCCGGGGCGAGGATCGCGCAGTTCAGCGAGTCGGCCTCGGCGTTGAACGGCACCGAGTTGCGGATCAGGTTCGGGTTGACCCGCAGCTTGGCGGCGGTGTCGGCGGAGCCGGTGAAGGTCACCACGTCCTGGCCTTGCAGGCGGTCGAGCAGGTCGCCGGTGCTGCCGATCACCAGTTGCAGGCTGCCGGGTGGCAGCAGGCCGGATTCGTCCATCAGGCGCACCACGGCTTCGGTCAGGTAGCTGGTGGCGCTGGCCGGCTTGACGATGCATGGCATGCCCGCCAGGAAACTCGGGGCGAATTTTTCCAGCATGCCCCAGATCGGGAAGTTGAACGCGTTGATGTGCACCACCAGGCCGCCACGAGGCACCAGGATATGGGTGCCGGCAAAGCTGCCGAGCTTGCTCAACTGCATCGCCGGGCCTTCGTGGACGATATTGCCCGACGGCAATTCCCGCGAGCCCAGGCTGGCGTAGGTGAACAGCGTGCTGTTGCCGCCTTCGATATCGATCCAGCTGTCGGCACGTGTCGCGCCGCTGTGGTGGGAGAGGGCGTAGAGCTGTTCCTTGCGCTCGCTCAGGTACAGCGCGATGGCCTTGAGGCGCTGGGCCCGCTGCTGGAAATCCAGGGCCATCAGCCCGCTGACACCCTGGAGGCGCCCGTGTTCGATGGCTTCGGCGAAGTCCGGGCGCTCCTCGTGAGTGCGTGCCAGCTCGTGGCCGTCAATGGCGCTGCGCAGCACCTGGGCGCCGTGTTGGCCGATCCAGCGGCCAGCGATAAAACTTTGCAGGGTAGGGGCGTGAGACATCACGATTCCTCCGGGTTGGAAAATGAGAGTTAGTGTTTGCTGGCGCCTGCGGCACCAATGCCGGTCATGGAGCGAATGAACTGCGCCAGGTAACGCCCGCGTTCAACGGCAGCGCGGGGCGAGCGGTCGGTGACGGAAAAGACCCAGGCGCTGAAAAACGCCAGGCTCATGGAAAACAGGGCAGGGTTGGAATAAGGGAACAGCGCCTTGTCGTAATGCAGTACGTTGACCCACACCGCCGGGCTCAGCACCAGCAGCACGATGGCCGAGACCAGTCCCGCCAGGCTGCCGGTCACCGCGCCACGGGTGGTCAGGCCCTTCCAGTACATCGAGAGGAACAGCACCGGGAAATTCACCGAGGCGGCGATTGCCAGTACCAGGCCGGACAGGAACGCGATGTTCTGCGACTCAAACAGCAGGCCGAGGATGATCGCCAGCACGCCGATGCACAGCGTGGCGATGCGCGACACGCGGATTTCCTGCTGCTCGCTGGCCTGGCCCTTGCGGATCACGCAGGCATACAGGTCGTGGGACACCGCCGACGCGCCGGACAACGCCAGCCCGGCGACCACGGCCAGGATGGTCGCGAAGGCCACCGCCGAAATGAACCCCAGGAACAGGTTGCCGCCCACGGCCTGTGCCAGGTGCACGGCGATCATGTTGCCGCCGCCGATGATCGCGCCGTTGGCATCCCGGAAGCTTGGGTCAGTACCCACCATGACGATGGCGCCGAAGCCGACGATGATCAGCAGCAGGTAGAAGTAGCCAATGAAACCGGTGGCGTAGAACACGCTCTTGCGCGCTTCCTTGGCGTCGCTGACGGTAAAGAAGCGCATCAGGATATGCGGCAACCCGGCGGTGCCGAACATCATGCCCAGCCCCAGGGAAATCGCATCGATCGGGTTCGACAGCAAGCCGCCCGGCGCCATGATCGCGCTGCCCTTGGCATGCACCGCGGTGGCCCCGGCGAACATCGCCTCGGTGCTGAAACCAAAGTGCTTGAGCACCATGAACGCCATGAAGGTGGTGCCGAACAGCAACATCACCGCCTTGATGATCTGCACCCAGGTGGTGGCGAGCATGCCGCCGAAGGTCACGTAGAACACCATCAGCACGCCCATCAGCATCACCGCGTACAGGTAGTCGATGCCGAACAGCAGCTCGATCAGCTTGCCGGCGCCCACCATCTGCGCCACCAGGTACATCAGCGCCACGGTCAGGGTGCCGAAGGCCGAGGTCAGGCGCACCGGGGTCTGCTCCAGACGGTAGGACACCACATCGGCAAACGTGTACTTGCCCAGGTTGCGCAGGCGCTCGGCGATCAGGAACAGGATGATCGGCCAGCCGGCCAACACGCCCAGGGCGTAGAGCAGGCCGTCATAACCGTTGAGGAACATCATCGCCGAGATGCCGAGGAATGACGCCGCCGAGATCATGTCGCCGGCAATCGCCAGGCCATTCTGGAAGCCGCTCATGCCGCCGCCGGCGGTGTAGAAGTCGCTGGCGGAACGGGTGCGCAGGGCGGCCCAGCGAGTCACGCCGAGGGTGAACAGCACGAACACCAGGAACATGCCGATGGCGTTCCAGTTCAGTGGCCGGGATGCGCCGTCGGCGGCGACTGCAAGGTCCGTGGCCAATGCCAGCGGCAGGAGAAACCACGCTACCAGCCGGCTCATGCTGTGCACTCCTGCTTGAGCTTGTCGTTCAGCGGGTCGATCACATGGTTGGCGCGGTACACATAAAAGCCGGTCAGCGCGAACGCCAGCAGCACAATCACCACACCCACCAGCATGCCCACGGTGGTCACGCCGCCGCTCAACGACTGCCCGAGGGTAGCCGGGGAGAACGCCACCAACAGCACAAACCCGAAATAGATCACCAGCATGATCAGCGACAGCGACCAGTACAGGTTCTGTTTGCGGCGTACCAACTGGATGAAATCGGGATGTCGACGGATGCGCTCGATATCGTCGGGGGTCATGGTGGTGTGCTCCTTTTTATTGTTGTTGTGGTTAAACCTGCGTCCTGTAGGAGCGAGCTTGCTCGCGAAAAACCTGAGGGCGCCGCGTTGATTCAGGCTACCCGCGTCATCGTTAACGATCTTCGCGAGCAAGCTCGCTCCTACAGGGGAGCGGTGTGTCCTTAAAGCTGATCGAAATCCAGTACCACCTTGTCGCTGACCGGGAATGCCTGGCACGACAGCACATAGCCGGCGGCCACTTCGTAGTCTTCGAGGGCGTGGTTGCTGTCCATCTCCACTTCGCCTTCGATGACTTTGCATTTGCAGGTGGAGCACACGCCGGCCTTGCACGAATACGGCAGCTCGGCGCCCTGGGCATTGCCCGCGTCGAGGATGCTCTGAGTGTTGCGGGGCAGGTCGAAGGCGAGGGCGCGGCCATCGCTGATCACCGTGATCTGGCTGACCGCCGCATCCACTTGCCGCGCCGCTTCGCGGGCCTCGCGCTTGTGCTGGCTGCCGGCGGCGGCGAACAGTTCGAAATGGATGCGCTCCGGCGCCATGCCCTTGGCCTTGAGGCTGTCGCGCACGGTCTCGGTCATCTCCTGCGGGCCGCAGATAAAGGCCGCGTCGAGGGCTTTCACGTCGAGCCAGCGGGAGAACAGTTGCTCGCACTTCTCGGCATTGATGCGGCCGTTGTAGAGGTCGACATCCTGCTGCTCGCGGCTGAACACGAAGATCAGGTTCAGGCGCTGCAGGTAGCGGTTCTTCAGGTCTTCCAGCTGTTCGCGAAACAGTGCACCGGAGCTGGAACGGTTGCCGTACAGCAGCGTCACGCGGCTGTGGGGCTCGGTTTGCAGGGTGGTCTTGATGATCGACAGGATCGGCGTGATACCGCTGCCGGCCGCCACTGCCAGGTAATGGCCGTGGCGAGCCGGATCAAGGTCCACATGAAAATGCCCGGCGGGCGGCATCACTTCCAGGCTGTGCCCGGCCTTGAGCTGCTCATTGGCAAAGGCGGAGAACCGTCCACCGGCCACGCGCTTGATGGCGATGCGCAGTTCACCGTCATTGACCCCGGTGCAGATCGAATAGGAACGGCGCACTTCCTCGCCATCCAGCTGGGTGCGCATCACCAGGTGCTGGCCCTGGGTGAAGTGGAAGCTGTCTTGCAGATGCTGCGGAATCTCGAAGGCGATGGACACCGCGTCACGGGTCTCGTTGCGCACATCCTTGATGGTCAGGCTGTGAAATTTGCTCATTGTTGTTCTCCAACCAAGCGGGCCGCTGGCCCCTCAGATGCACTTGAAATAGTCGAACGGTTCCAGGCAATCGCGGCAGCGGTGCAGCGCTTTGCAGGCGGTGGAGCCGAATTCGCTGAGCACTTCGGTGTGGGTGCTGCCGCATTGCGGGCAGGCAATCACCGGGCTTTCTCCCAGCAGGCTGCGTTTGCTGCTACTGCCTTGGGGCGGTGCGATGCCGTAGGCCCGCAGGCGTTCGCGGCCGCTGCTGGTGATCCAGTCGGTGGTCCAGGCCGGGGTCAGCTTGCGTTCCAGTTGCGGCGCGCGGAAACCTGCCAGCTCCAATGCATCGCGGATATCGCCCTCGATCACTTCGGTGGCGGGGCAGCCGGAGTAGGTCGGCGTGACCACCACATGCAAGTGGCCGGCCTGCCAGTCCAGGTCGCGCACTATGCCCAGGTCGACCACGCTCACTACCGGCACTTCCGGGTCCATGACCTGCGCCAGGGTGGCCCACGCGGCAGCCAGGTCGGTGGGTTGCGCCGGGCGTGCGCCCTGGTCGCTGGCGATCAGCTCACCAGGTTGCATCGGGGTACGCTCGGGGCAAAAACTGCATTTCCGCCAACAAAATTCCCAGGTGCTCGCTGTGCAAACCGCGGCGTGCATCCAGGTAGAAATAGCTCGCAGCAGGCGGCAGGGGCAGGGTGGCGCTGGTAAAGATTTCGCTGACCTGGGTCTGCCACGCTGCGGCAACCTGAGCGGCGTCCGGCGTAATGCCGGCGGCGTGCAGGCGCTGTTCACTGTCGTCGGCGCCGGTCAGTTCCACGGTGAACCGCCACAGCTCGGGGATCGCCGCGAGCATGCGTTTATGGCTTTCCTCGGTGCCGTCCCCGAGGCGCTCCACCCACTCGCCGGAGCGGCGCAGGTGATAGGTGACTTCCTTCACCGCCTTGGCCGCGATGCCGGCGATGCGTTCGTCGCTGGATTGGGCCAGGCCGCTCAACACCGGCAAGTGCCAGGCGTCATACAGGAATTGCTTGAGGATGGTCACCGCGTAGTCGCCGTTGGGTTGTTCCACCAGCAGCAGGTTGCGATAGGCCCGCTCATCCCGGCGGAAGGCCAGGTGATCGGCGTCGCGCCCGTCGTCCAGCAGCTCGGCGGCGTATTCCAGCCAGTTGCGCGCCTGGCCCACCAGGTCGAGGCCGACGTTCATCAGCGCCAGTTCTTCTTCCAGCGCCGGCGCACGGCCGCACCACTGGCACAGGCGCTGGCCCTGGATCAGGGCGCTGTCGCCGAGGCGCAGCAGGTATTCGATCAGATCGGTTTCAGGGTTCATGGTCGACCTCACATATGCCCGACTTCGGCCGGCAACTCGTAGAAGCTGGCGTGGCGGTAGACCTTGTCATCGGCTGGGTCGAACAGCGGGTCTTTCTCGTCCGGCGACGAGGCGGTGATCAGCGCGGAAGGCACTACCCACAGGCTCACGCCTTCACTGCGGCGGGTGTACAGCTCCCGGGCGTTTTCGATGGCCATGGTGGTGTCGGCGGCATGCACGCTGCCCACATGCTTGTGATTCAGGCCGTGCTTGCTGCGCACGAAGACTTCAAACAGGGTCCATTCAGACATAACGGTGACTCCACATCAGGTGGCCGATCAGGCGGCGTTCTTGTTCTGTTTTTTACGGGCGTGGGCGACGGCGGCTTCGCGTACCCAGGCACCGTCTTCAATCGCCTTGCGGCGGGTGGCGACGCGTTCCTGGTTGCACGGGCCGTTGCCCTTGAGCACTTCGTAGAACTCGCTCCACTGGATCTCGCCGAAATCGTAATGGCCGCGTTCGGCGTTCCACTTCAGGTCCGGGTCGGGGCAGGTGCAGCCCAGCAGCTCCAGCTGCGGGATGGTCTGGTCGATGAAGCGCTGGCGCAGTTCGTCGTTGCTCTGGCGCTTGATTTTCCAGGCCATGGATTGGGCGCTGTTGGGGGAGTGTTCGTCGCTGGGGCCGAACATCATCAGCGATGGCCACCAGAGGCGGTTGATCGCGTCCTGGACCATGTCTTTTTGCGCCTGGGTGCCCTGGCGCATCATGGTCAGCAGCAGTTCGTAGCCCTGGCGCTGGTGAAAGCTTTCTTCCTTGCAGATGCGCACCATGGCCCGGGAGTAGGGGCCGTAGGAGGTGCGCTGCAGTACCACCTGGTTGACGATGGCGGCGCCGTCTACCAGCCAGCCTACTGCGCCCATGTCGGCCCAGTTCAGGGTGGGGTAGTTGAAGATGCTGGAGTACTTGGCCTTGCCGCTGTGGAGCTTGGCGATTTCTTCGTCGCGGTCGGCGCCCAGGGTTTCCATGGCGCTGTAGAGGTACAGGCCGTGGCCGGCTTCGTCCTGGATCTTGGCCATCAGTTGCAGCTTGCGTTTGAGGGTGGGGGCGCGGGTGACCCAGTTGCCCTCGGGCAGCATGCCGACGATTTCCGAGTGGGCGTGTTGGGAGATCTGGCGGATCAGGGTTTGACGGTAGGCGTCGGGCATCCAGTTCTTGGCTTCGATCTTGATTTCGGCGTCGATTTTTTCCTGGAAGGCGCGTTCCTGGTCGGACATCTCGGAGAGGTCCTTGATGCGCTTTACTCCGGTTTCTACAAGCTGTGCGTACATGGGGGGTCTCCCGCCTTGTGTTTTGTCGTAGGCATGGAGGACTTTATAAGCGATACGGAAATTAATATCAAACACAAAATATGGTGTCGTTATTTAATTTTGTATCGCTTTGCGGGAAGGGAGCAGATATCTGTCGCTACGGTAACGGCGGCATAGGGTTCCCGGTCATCGTGGTAAGCAGGGCCAGTAGGCAAAAAACAGGGCCGCTTTATGTGGGAGCGGGCTTGCTCGCGAAGAACCTGAGTGCGCCGCGTTGAATCAGGATGCCCGCGTCATCGTTAACGACCTTCGCGAGCAAGCCCGCTCCCACATTTGAACCGTGTGCGCCTTTGATTTTGCTGGTGCTCTACCCCCACCCCAAAAAACGAGCAAAAAAAAGCCCCGCAAATGCGGGGCCAAAAAGGTGCAGCAGTCATGCCTTAGGGCGACGATCCATCACATGGCAAGCCTTGCCCTCAGACCGCTTGATCGAATGCAGCGGCTGCAAAACGATACGCGAGCTGATCCCGATATACGTCTTGATGTGCCTGCTCAGTTCGCTGGAGACGGCTTTCTGTTGTTCATCATTGAGGTGCTGATGCTCAGCCTTCAGCTCCACATGCACATCCACACTGTCCAGGTTGCCATTACGATACAGATGTATCTCATAACACTCTGAAAGCTGTTTTATTTTAAGCACCTGCTCCTCGATCTGCGTGGGAAACACATTAACCCCGCGAATGATCAACATGTCATCACTGCGCCCGGTGATCTTGTCGATCCGCCGCATCGGCCGCGCAGTCCCCGGCAGCAACCGCGTCAAATCCCGGGTACGGTAGCGAATCATCGGCAGCGCCTCCTTGCTCAAGGAGGTAAACACCAGTTCACCCATCTGCCCGTCCGGCAGCACCTCACCCGTCACCGGGTCGATGATCTCCGGGTAGAAGTGATCCTCCCAAATGGTCGGGCCATCCTTGGTTTCCGCACACTCCATGGCCACCCCAGGCCCCATGATTTCCGACAGCCCGTAAATATCCAGCGCCGTAATCCCCAGTCGCGCCTCGATTGCACTGCGCAGCTCGGCAGTCCACGGCTCGGCCCCAAAGATCCCCAGTCGCAACGCCAGCTTCTGTGGATCAATGCCCTGGCGCTCGATTTCATCGGCAATGTTCAGCATGTACGAGGGCGTGACCATGATGATGTCCGGCTGGAAATCCTTGATCAGTTGCACCTGTTTTTCCGTCTGCCCGCCGGACATCGGAATCACCGTACAACCCAGGCGTTCCGCGCCGTAGTGGGCACCAAGGCCGCCGGTGAACAGCCCGTAGCCATAGGAAATATGCACCTTGTCGCCACGCCGCCCACCGGCCGCGCGGATCGAGCGGGCCACCACATTGGCCCAGGTGTCGATGTCGTTCTGAGTGTAACCCACCACCGTCGGCTTGCCGGTGGTGCCGCTGGACGCATGCAGGCGCACCACCTCGTTCATCGGCACGGCAAACATGCCGTAGGGGTAACTGTCCCGCAGGTCGCCCTTGGTGGTGAACGGGAACTTGGCCAGGTCGTCCAGGGACTTGATGTCATCCGGGTGCACCCCCAGCGCGTCGAAGCGCTGACGGTACAGCGGCACATTCTGGTAGGCGTGGCGCAGGCTCCAGCGCAGGCGCTCCAGTTGATGGGCGCGCAGTTCGTCGACGCTGGCGGTTTCCAGCGGGTCCAGCACAGGGTTAAGCACGGCGTTTGGAATAGGCATGTTCATGAGTTCACTCGAATTATTTTTGTGTATCAGCCCACCGCACACCGTGGGCTTTGAGTGCATGCCCCAAGGATACCGCTAGGCTCCCCGGGAATCGCGAATCTTTAGTCGGACAGGCGCTCGATGATCAGCGCGGTGCCTTGGCCCACGCCGATGCACATGGTGCACAGCGCGTAGCGGCCACCACGTTCCTCCAATTCATGCAGGGCGGTAGTTACCAGCCGTGCGCCGCTCATCCCCAGTGGATGGCCGAGGGCGATGGCGCCGCCGTTGGGGTTCACCCGTGGGTCGTTGTCCCCCAGGCCCAGCTCGCGCAGCACCGCCAGGCCCTGGGCGGCGAAGGCTTCGTTGAGCTCGATCACGTCCATGTCCGCCAGGCTCAGGTTGGCCAGTTCCAGCACCTTGCGGGTCGCCGGCACCGGGCCGATGCCCATGATGCGCGGTTCCACGCCGGCGGTGGCCATCGCCACCACCCGGCCGCGGGCGACCAGGCCGTGACGCTTGGCAACTTCCGCGCTGGCCAGCAGCAGGGCGCAGGCGCCGTCGTTGACCCCGGATGCATTGCCGGCAGTGATGCTGCCACCCTCGCGGAATGGCGTGCCGAGTTTCTGCAGTTGTTCAAGGGTGGTGTCGCCGCGGGGGTGTTCGTCGTGTTCCACCACCTTGGCCGGGCCTTTGCGCTGGGGAATTTCCACCGCGACGATTTCCCTGGCCAGGCGCCCGCTGGCCTGGGCGGCGGCTGCACGTTGCTGGCTGCGCAGGGCAAACGCGTCCTGGTCGGCGCGGGAGATATTGAACTGCTCGGCGACGTTTTCAGCGGTCTCCGGCATCGAGTCGATCCCGAAGGCCTTTTTCATCAGCGGGTTGACGAAGCGCCAGCCAATGGTGGTGTCGTATAGCTGCGCATCGCGGGAAAACGCCTGTTCGGCCTTGCCCATTACCAGCGGCGCACGGGACATCGATTCCACGCCGCCTACCAGCATCAAGCCGGCCTCGCCACAGCGAATCGCCCGGGCCGCGCTGCCGATGGCGTCCAGCCCCGAGCCGCACAAACGGTTGAGGGTGGTGCCCGGCACGCTCACCGGCAGCCCGGCCAGCAGCGCCGACATGCGCGCCACGTTGCGGTTGTCTTCGCCGGCCTGGTTGGCGCAGCCGTAGATCACATCGTCGACGCTGCTCCAGTCCACTTGCGGGTGGCGGCGCAGCAGTTCGCGCAGCGGCACCGCTCCGAGGTCGTCGGCGCGCACGCTGCTCAAGGCGCCGGCGTAGCGGCCGATCGGGGTGCGGACTGCGTCGATGATCAAGGCGTCATTCATTCGGATTCTCCTGCGCCAGCACCGTGCCGCGCACTTTGTAGGATTTGCCATGGAACAGCGCAATCAGCTGGCCCAGTTGGTTTTCGATACGGACGTCGTAGTTGCCGGTGCGACCCGAGCGGCTTTGCTCGCGGCAATCGGCACTCAAGGTGTCGCCCAGGTGGGCCGGGGCGATGTAGTCGATGCTGCAGCCGAGCGCCACGGTGGCGTCGTTGTAGCTGTTGCAGGCCAGGGCGAATGCCGAGTCCGCCAGCGCAAACAGGTAGCCGCCGTGGCAGGTGCCGTGGCCCTGGATMATGTCGGCKCGCACGCTCATGCCCAGTCGTGCGCAACCCGGCGCCACCGAGAGCAGGCGCATGCCCATGCCCTGGCTGGCGGCATCGCGGCTGAACATGGCCTGGGCGCACTGGTTGGCCAGGTTCATGGCTTCATGGTTGGTCATGTGGTGCGCTCCTTTCAGCGGCCCTTGAAGCTTGGGCTGCGTTTTTCCATGAAGGCGGCGACGCCTTCGCGGTAATCCTCGCTGCGCCCGGCCAGGCGTTGCAGGTCGCGCTCCAGCTCCAGTTGTTGGTCAAAGCTGTTGCTCAGGCTGGCGTTCAGGCTGCGCTTGATCAGCGCCAGGCCGTAGGTCGGTTGCGTGGCCAGGTGGCGGGCGAGGGTCAGGGCTTCGTTGCGCAAGTCGGCGTCGTCCACGCAGCGGTAGATCAGGCCCCATTGCTCGGCCTGCTCGGCGCTCAGGCGGTTGCCCAGCAGGGCCAGCGCCTTGGCGCGGGCCATGCCCACCAGGCGCGGCAGGGTCCAGGTGCCGCCGGAATCGGGGATCAGGCCGATCTTGCAGAAGGCTTGGATGAAGTTCGCCGAGCGTGCTGCCAGCACCAGGTCGCAGGCCAGCGGGATGTTCGCACCGGCACCGGCCGCCACGCCGTTGACCGCGCAGATCACCGGCAAAGGCAGGTCGCGCAGTTGGCGGATCAGCGGGTTGTAGAACTTCTCGATGGATTCGCCCAGGTCCGGCACCGCGCTGCCGGGTGCCACGTTGCGGTCGCTGAGGTCTTGCCCGGCGCAAAAGCCGCGGCCTTCACCGGTGAGCAGCAGCACGCGCACGTCGGGGTTTTCCTGGACTTGCTTCAACGCTTGCTGGACTTCGCCGTGCATCTGCGTGTTGAAGCTGTTGAGCTGGTCGGGGCGATTGAGGCTGAGCAGGGCGACGCCGGCCTCGATGGAAAACAGGATGTGTTCGAAGTTCATGGTCGTGAGGCCCTCACGGTGCACGCTCGGCGGTCAGCCGGCTCATTATTGGATCGGCGTGGTCAGCCGGTTTTGCCGGAGTATAGCTTTAACGTGATACATAAATGCAACGATAAAATTGATTTGGTGTGTCTTGTTTTGAGTTTGATGAAAATGAACTGCTCGCTGTGCTGGTCGGTGAATACCTGATAAATCCCCTATTTTATTGGCTTTACGTCGATTATCAGCGGCACCGTATCAAGCCACGGCGACACCTGATTCAAGCGATACGCTTTTTCAGCTTTGTGCTTGTAAAAATGATGTGATACAAAATAAGCCAAGATCGGCATCGCTTTGCGAATACGCCATAAAAGGAATCCCCATGACTTGCTACAGCCTCGACGGCCTGACCCCGGTGGTCGACCCCACGGCCTACGTCCATCCCTCGGCGGTACTGATCGGCGACGTGATCATCGGCCCCCATTGCTATGTAGGGCCGCTGGCGAGTTTGCGCGGCGACTTCGGGCGCATCGTCCTCGAAGAAGGCGCCAACCTGCAGGACACCTGTGTGATGCACGGCTTCCCGGACAGCGATACGGTGGTCGAGCGCAACGGCCATATCGGCCACGGCGCCGTGCTGCACGGTTGCCGGATCGGCACCGATGCGCTGGTGGGCATGAATGCGGTGGTGATGGACAACGCCCGTATCGGCGCTCGCTCATTCGTCTCGGCGGCGGCGTTCGTCAAAGCCGGTTTCGAGTGCCCTGAGCAGTCGTTGGTGATGGGCGCGCCGGCCAGCGTCAAGCGCAGCCTCAGTGATGAAGAGGTGCACTGGAAACAAACCGGCACCCGTGAATACCAGCGCCTGGCTCAGCGTTGCCTGGAGCAGATGCAGGAATGCGCACCCCTGAGCGCACCGGAAGCTGATCGCCCACGCATCAGCGACAGCGGCCTGCGGCCCAAGGGCAGATGAATCGCCTGCATCCCGACGCCGCTAAAAACGGTATATTTTCTCTTTTTGCCTCGGTACGCCCATGTCGTCACTGACACCCCTGAACCAACTGATTACCCGCTTCCAGGAGCAGACGCCGATTCGCGCCAGTTCCTTGATCATCACCTTGTACGGGGACGCCATCGAACCCCACGGCGGGACGGTGTGGCTGGGCAGCCTGATCCAGTTGCTCGAACCCATCGGCATCAATGAACGGCTGATCCGCACCTCGATCTTCCGCCTGACCAAGGAAGGCTGGCTGACCGCCGAAAAAGTCGGGCGCCGCAGCTACTACAGCCTGACCGGTGCCGGGCGTCGGCGTTTCGACAAGGCCTTCAAGCGGGTCTACAGCTCCAGCGTGCCGGCATGGGATGGCTCGTGGTGCCTGGTGATGCTCACGCAGTTGACCCAGGACAAGCGCAAACAAGTGCGTGAAGAGCTGGAGTGGCAAGGTTTTGGTGCGATTGCCCCGACCGTGCTGGCCTGCCCACGCAGCGACCGCGCCGACGTCAACGCCACCTTGCTCGACCTCGGCGCCCAGGAAGACACCATCGTCTTCGAAACCACCGCCCAGGATGTACTGGCCTCCAAGGCCCTGCGGGTGCAGGTGCGCGAGAGCTGGAACATCGAGGAGCT
Organism: Pseudomonas sp. Colony2; assembly: GCF_019382755.1. Classification (NCBI taxonomy): domain Bacteria; kingdom Pseudomonadati; phylum Pseudomonadota; class Gammaproteobacteria; order Pseudomonadales; family Pseudomonadaceae; genus Pseudomonas; species Pseudomonas sp. Colony2. The sequence goes on from NZ_CP080030.1 coordinate 2,847,814, forward strand.
GGCGGCCCATTACAGCGAGTTCATCCAGCTGTTCCGACCGCTCTGGCAAGCGCTTCGCGAGCAGGAACAGCTACAGCCTGCGGATTGTTTCCTGGCACGAGTCCTGCTTATTCATGAGTACCGCAAACTGCTGCTGCGCGACCCGCAATTGCCCGATGAATTGCTCCCCGGCGATTGGGAAGGCCGCGCCGCCCGCCAGTTGTGCCGCAATATTTACCGGTTGATTTACGCCAAGGCCGAGGAATGGCTGAACAGCGCGCTGGAAACTGCCGACGGCCCGTTGCCGGACGTTGGCGAAAGCTTTTACCGGCGGTTCGGAGGCCTGAAATAAGGAGCGACGCTGTTCAGGAGAACGGGTGGAGTAATGTGGCGTAGAGAATAAAAATAAGCCTGCGTGAGGCCTGAACATGATGTCTTCAATTGCACAGCGCTGTGATGGGTTCGACCAATGGATCCATCAGATCAATCAGATCTGTGGCGCATTCGATGGGCAGATCCTGGGGGATGGTTTTTCCGGGCAGATCCGCGAGTACCAGAGCGGCGCGCTGAAACTCAGCTTTGTCGACGCCTGCCAGGCGCGGCTGTTTCGTACCTCCAGCCAAATCGCGGCGGGCGAGGGCGGCAAGTACTTTGCCGTGTTCCAGCTCGACGGCACGGCCGGCATGGCCCAGGGTGACAGCAAGGCGCTGTTGCGCGCCGGCGACATTACCCTGATCGATGCGGCGCACCCCAGCGACTTCACCTACAGCGAGAATTCGCGGCAGTTGTCGTTGATCCTGCCGTCGTACCTGGTGGAGCAGACCTTGCGTTTCAACCCGGTCAAATGCGGGCACCGGATCGAGGCGGCGTCGCCGATGGCGATGCTGTCCCGGCAGCTGATTCTGGAGGCCACCCGGCAAGACAACCTGACCTTGCAGGAAAGCGAGGCGACGCTGGAGGCGATCATCAACCTGCTGCGCCCGGCGATCAGCCAGGCGGGCGAGGGCAGCGACGCCCATGAACGAGTGTTCCGCAAGACGCTGGAGTGCATTGACCAGCACATTCGCTCCGAAGAGCTGTGCCCCGAGTGGCTGGCGCGGGAGGTGGGGATGTCGGTGCGCGGGCTGTACCGGATCTTTGCCCGCAAGGGCCTGGTGGTGGCGCGGTACATCAAGAACCGACGGCTGGATTTGTGTGCTGAATCCCTGCGCCAATCCAGGGTGGAGGAAAAGCTTTCGGTGCTGGGGTACTCGTGGGGGTTTTCGGATTCGAGTTATTTTTCGACGGCGTTCAAGTCACGGTTCGGCATTGCGCCGGGTGAGTACCGCAAACAACACGCCTGATCAGGGGATACGCCGATCAAAAATGTGGGAGCGGGCTTGCTCGCGAATGCGGTGGTTCAGTTGATGCATTGGGTGACTGACACACCGCATTCGCGAGCAAGCCCGCTCCCACATTTGGATCGCGTTTCGTTCAGTTGGGCATTCCATCTTCAATCGCAATCCCTTGCGCCCGCATTTCCTTGATCAACCCCGCCCTTGTGCCCGGCAGATTGAGCATCGCTTTGTGCCGTAACTCAGTCACTTCCGCAGCGCTATAGGGCTTGTAATCCACCGGCGTACTCTTGCCCGCCATCCCGTCCGGGCGCATCAGCCAGTTCAGCAAATCCGCCAGTTGCCCATCGTTCAGCGCCGACTGCGACATCCCCGGCACTCGTACCAAAAACTCCCGCCCGCCTGGCACCTTCAGAAAGTTGCCGACAAACCCGGTCATCCTCGGTGTGTCGTTGGCCGCCGAGCCCATGCCGCTGCCCAGATGGCAGCCGGCACACTGCAGCTGATAGTTGGTCGCCACGCTGTACCCGGCCTGGGCGATCGGCGTTTGCGGCGACTCATTCCCCGGTGCGTGCTTCTGGTTTGGATTGGGAATGGCCCGAGCCTGGGCGAGCGGGGTGGCGAAGACACACATCAAGCTCAGCAAAAACAACGTACGCATGACAAGCCTCTTGCACTGACCTGTGGCGAGGGCGCTTGCTCCCGTTGGGCTGTGCTGCGGCCCCAAGATCTCTGGGAGCGCTTCGCACTCCAACGGGAGCAAGCTCCATCGCCACAAGGGTGAGTTAAACCGCGACGCCGCGAATGATCGAGACCGTGCAGTGGTAGATGTGGGATTTGGCCGCCAGGCACCAGTTCACATCGTTGTTGTTGAACGGCCGGTATGCCGGTTCCTCACTGTCGTTACGCGTGCACGCGCACTGGGCGCAGCTTTGCTTACCGCAGCAGTCGTTATAGGAAATGATGTAGTCCTTGCCATCCGCCGGGTTGCGGCAGGTGCCGATCCAGGTCACCTGGGACGCCTCGGTGCCCGGTGGGCAGGAGGTCACCGAACCGCCACAGCAACTGCACAGGAAACCGTCGATGGAGCAGTAGCGCCAGTAGTCGCAACTGTTCGGGTCGCCCGGGTCACCGGCTTTCGGGTTATCGGCAGCCAGCGCCTTGCTGGTGCGGTCCAGGGGCAGCAGCAGGGGCAACGCGGCGCCTGCGACCATCAGCGAACCCATACGGGCCAACAGTTTGCGTCGCGACGTGGTGTCGGCCAGGCGACGGGTCGAGCGCTCGAATAACAGATCCAGCAATTTCATGAGAGTCTCCCTGCCTTAATCAGTGGCTATGGCCGTGGCTGTGGTCGTGGGGCTGCGGCTGGCTGTTGAGGTATTCCTGCAGCGTCGCGCTTTTCAGGTGTTCGACTTCGAACAGGCTGTCCAGGTGCTCGCGGGAATTGACCAAGCCCTTGGCGCGCAAGGTGCCGCTCTTGTCGATCAGCGCGGCATACGGCAGCTTGCCGATCTGGTAGGTCATGCCGACTTCCGGGCCGACCACGTACGTGACGTCGTCCAGCTTGTGTTCGGTGATCAGCGCGTGCTGGGCTTCCATGTCGCCGTCGCTGATAAACACCACGTCGAGTCGGTCAGCCTGTTCCTTGGCGATGGACTTGATCGCCGGCAACAGGGATTTGCAGATCGGGCATGTGGGCGAGAGGAAGAACAGCAACTGGTTCTTCTCACCGGCATAGCCGAAGTTCACCGGGCGGCCTTTACGGTCGGAAGCGGTGACTTGCGGGGCCGGCTCATTCACCGCCACGCCCTTGTCGACCATCAGTGCGCCGGCCGGGGCGATGCGCCCGTGCAGCACACCAATCTGGCGCACCAGGCCCATCACGGCAAACGCCAGCGCCAGCAGCAGTACCCACAGCAGTACGTTGGAAACAATAAGGCCTTCCATTGATCACCTACCAATCAGTTTGAGCAGAAGAGGGGAGTTCGCCAGCAGGCCATCGGCTGCGGCGTAAATCAGCAGCGCGACGGCGCTGGCGGCGACGGTCACGAAGCCGTCGAAAAAAACCAAGTCACGGGCAATCGGCAGCACGCTGGCCAGCAGGGCCACGGCCACCAGTGCGCCGTTGCGCAATAGCAGGATCGGCCGCAACGGCTGCGCCTGGTCGGGGCCTGCGCAGCCGCAGTCGATGTCCCGGCGGCCGCGCCACAGGTTGATGCCAATGGCGGCGGCGTACAGTGCAATCAGGCCGGCGGCGCCGAGGGCGGCCCAGGAACGGCTGGCCGGCACCAGCAGGGCAAAGGCAATCACCAGTTCCAGCACCGGGATTACCCGGGCGGCGGGGCGAGTCACTGCTTCTGGCAGCAACTGGTAATCGGCCAGTTGCCGGGCGAAGCGTGCCGGTGCGCGCAACTTGTGGGTCGCGGCACTGGCCAGCAACACCGCGATGGCGAGGGCGCTGGCAATGATGAAGATCGGGTCGATATGCATGGCCGAACCTCTTTAGTAGCTCATGATCTGGGTCGCGGTCTTCGCTACCTTGGCCATGCTACCGGTGAGTTTATTGGTCTTGAGGTCGAAGATCTGCAAGCCGCCTTCGACGTCGGCGCCCAGCAACAGGGGCTTGTCGTCGCCGGTGGCCTGCATGCTCCAGACCGGGGTCGGGGCTTCCAGGGTGGCTATCTTCTTCATGGTCTTGAGGTCGTAGGCCCAGATGATGGTGCTCGGGTCTTCCCACTTCATCGGCTCGTGGTTGTCGTGCATCAGCACGTACATGCGGTTGAGTTTCGGTGCCACGGCCATCAACTGCCAGCCACCCGGGGCCCAACCGGTTTTCTTTTCCGCGTCGGTGGTGAGTGACCAGGACGGCAGGATTTTCGGCTCATCGCCGGAGAAATCTACCGGGCGGATGGTGCCGGTGGTGGTGGTGAAGTAGTAGGTGTCGCCCACGTTCACCGCGCGTTCGTTGAGCTTCTCGGCGTTGGGGTCGAAGAAGTGCGTGCGGTTGCGCGAGGTTTCCTGGCCCTGCTCGTTCAGCGTCACCACTTGCAGGCTGCCGTCACCGCACAGGGAGGCGAAGCGGCGAGTGCCGACCGGGTAATTGAGTACGCAGCCCGGGATCGCGATTTCGGCGGTGACGGAGCGGGACTGGGTGTCGACCACGGTCACCGAGGTGGAGGGTGTGAAGTTGTAGACGTAGACGAAGCGGTCATCGCCGCTGGTCTTCAGGCCATAGCGCTGGGTCAGGGATTCGGCGCGTTTGTTCGGGATCAGCACTTCCCAGGCGGGCGACAGGCTGGAGCTGTCCCAGGCGGTGAGCACATCGGTGCGATCGCCCCGGGTGCCGCGGGAATAGTAGATGTCGGCGCTGTACAGGGTCTTCTGGTCGTGGCTCAGGGCCGAGGGCGCGGCGAAGCCGGTGGGGACCATGCCGAGGACGCGCTTCTTGTCGGGATCTACCACGGTGACGCGGCCGACCACGAAGCTTTCGAATTCGACGTCTACCACGAATGCGCGGTGGGCTTCCGGTGGAAAGGCCAGGGTGGTCTGGCCGATGGTGTCTGGCGGTAAATCCGCCCGGGCGCTGTTCAAGCCGAGTACAAGCAGGCCCAGACCCAGCGCTGACTGTACGTTGATCCTGTTGCTTCGCATTAGGGGCACTCCCTGAATTATTGTGTTTTGCTAATCGCGGGTGCTTTGGCAGATTCTTGCAAGTGGATTCTGCCTTGTGGGGCGATTGCAAGAATTGTTGTGTCTGCCAAGTGGTTGTGTGTCTGTGCCAATGGTTTGGGGAGGGGGGTATATCGGTTATTTTTGTTATGGCWKRWAYKGGTTCCGCTCTTRCAGCGGSTCACTTTTGAAAGGAGCCCAAAAGTAACCAAAAGGCTCTTGCCCCACCACTCGGCACCTCGCCTAGGCTCGGTGTGCCCTCACTCCGGCTTTGGACCGTGGGCCGCCGCGATGGGCCATCCTTGGCCCAGCGCGGCTAACCCGGCGTCCTGCCGGGTTACCCACGCTCCAAAGCCTGCGTTCGGCCAGCGTGGTTTAACGGGGCGCCTAAGATCAAGATCAAAAGCAGATCAAGAGCACAGCGGCCTACCGGCCGGCTTGAGTGTTTAGAAGCAAAATCAAAAGCTAAAGTGGGCACGGTCAAATGTGGGAGCTGGCTTGCCTGCGATAGCATCACCTCGGTATCACTGAAAAACCGAGTTGCCTGCATCGCAGGCAAGCCAGCTCCCACAG
>NZ_CP080030.1:2853403-2853695 GCF_019382755.1 Pseudomonas sp. Colony2
CGCTCTGGATCTTGCCTTTGCTTTTAACACTCAAGCCGGCCGGGAGGCCGCTGTGCTCTTGCTTTTGATCTTGATCTGCGGGCCCCGTCAACCACGATGGCCGCAAGTAGGCACGGTGGAGCGGGTAAATCGGCAAGGATGCCGATTTAGCCGCGCCGGGCCATGGATGGCCCGTCGCGGCGGCCCGCGGAAGCGTGCCGGAGTGCGGGCATGCCGAGCCTAGGCGAGGCACCGAGTGGTGGGGCAAAGCGTTTTTTGGTTACTTTTTTAGGCGTTTGTAAAAAAGTGACCC
>NZ_CP080030.1:2853744-2870943 GCF_019382755.1 Pseudomonas sp. Colony2
CCCCCCATCTCACGACCCCATCAAAGGCAACGAAAAACTGAACACCGCCCCACACGGCTCCAGATTCTGCGCCCAGATATCCCCCTGATGCCGACCAATGATGTTCTTGCACAACGCCAGCCCAATCCCGTTACCACCCACCTTCGACGAAAAGAACCCGTCAAAGATTTTCTCCCGCGCCACGGCCTGAATCCCGCGCCCACAATCCTCGACACTCAACCGCGCCACGTTTCCATCCCGGCAGGCATGCAACCGCAGCACCCGACGCTCCACGGGCAGCTCACTCATCTCTTCAATGGCATTGAACGCCAGGTTCAGAATCACCTGCCCAATCAGCACCCTCTCGCACTGCACCATCAGCGGTTGCGCGCTCGGGACGATCTCCAGCCGCACCTGACTCGGCTCGGCCCGCAGGCTGATGAAATATCGGGTTTCCTGCAGCAACTCATTGAGGTCCACCCACTCCGCGCTCTGCTCCAGCTTCACCACATAATCACGCACACTCTTGATGATCGTTGACGCATGCTCGACCTGCCGCACGGCACTTTGCAGCCCCCAGTTCACCCCCTGGTCGGCACTGTGGGTATCGCCCAGACGAATCAAAACCCCCTCGATAAAATTGCGCGTGGCCGCCAGTGGCTGGCTCAACTCATGAGCAATCGCCACCGCCATCTCGCCCATGGCGTTGTATCGGGCCAGGTATTCAAGCTGCTGTTCACTGACACGCCGGGCTTCCTCGGCGCGGATCAGGTCCCGCTTCACCTTGTCTTCCCGGGAAATATCACGGAACTGCACCATCAGCACGTCGCGCCCGTCCAGGTGCACCAGCGTCGCGACCGCTTCCGAAAGAATCTCCACCCCGGCCTTGGAGCGATAACACCACTCGATGGTGCGCTGGCCACTGCGGGCCGCGCGCTCAAGCCAACGCAAGCCGATGGAGCGCTTGTACTTCGGTGCGTCCCGGGTCATGTCCGGGGCCTTGAGCGGGATCAGTTCTTCCAGGGTAAACCCCAGCGCCGACAGCGCCGCGGTGTTGGCCCAGAGGATGTCCTTGCTCTGCGCATCGTGAAGGATGGTGCAGATCGGCATGGCTTCGATCAGGGTGTGGAAATCATTGTTATTGGGTAGGTACATCGCGTAGCCCTTGGCGGTGGAGGGGACGACTACGGTGGCAAGTTATACCGGTTTGCATCGGGGGGCACGCTCAGAAGTAATCGGGGGCGCACTAGGGGATTTCTTTAGCCGGTGGGCTGCACGCCCCAATAGTTGACGGTGGTCGGGCTTTTTACACTGGACCTATCAACGCCCGACACGGCGTCCATAACAACTACAACGGAGAAAGCCCATGCTGCGTTCGGCCCTCGTGCAACCAGACGCTTTACCCGACGTGCAGCCCGCGCTGTTCCAGCAGGTGCTCGATGAAGTGCGCCAGCGCCGCGACGAGTTCGACGCCGGCTCCCACGTGCCACGGGACATGATCGAACGCTTCAAGCAGGTGGGCATCTACCGGGCGGCCACGCCCCGTTGTTTCGGCGGCGATGCCCTGGCCCCCGCAACGTTCTTGCAGATGATCGAGCGCATATCCGAAGCCGATGGCTCCGCCGGCTGGGTCGCCAGCTTCGGCAGCGCCGGCGTCTATCTTGCGGCCTTGCCCCAGGAAACCCTCGCCGAACTGTATGCCGACAGCCCCGATCTGGTGTTTGCCGGTGGCCTGTTCCCGTTGCAGCCGGCGGAAACCGTCGAGGGCGGCTGGCAGGTCAACGGCACCTGGAAGTTTGCCAGCGGCTGCAAAGGCGCCGACCTGCTGGGCGTGGGCATCGGTGCGGCGGGCGGCAAGCCACGCACTGCCGTGTTCAAGCCCGGCCAGGTTGAAATCATCGAAAACTGGGACGTGGTCGGCCTCAAGGGCACCGGCAGCCATGACCTGCGAGTTACCGACCAATACATCGACGAGCGCTGGACCTTCATCCGTGGCGGCGCCGCCACCATCGACGAGCCGCTGTTTCGTTATCCCTCGATTGCCTACGCCGCCCAGGTGCTGGCGGTGGTCAACCTCGGCCTGGCCCGCGCGGCCCTCGATGAAATCAGCGCCATGGCCAGCGGCAGCGGCATCACCGGCGCACCGAAACTGGCGGACCGCGCCTACGTGCGCATCGAAATCGCCAAGGCCGAAGCCCGGCTGAGTGCCGCTCGGGGCTTTTTCTACGGCGCCACCGAACAAGTGTGGAACTCGATCCTCGCCGGCAACCCGGTCACGGCCGAGCAAACCAGCCTGTTGCGCCTGACCGCCATTCACGTGTCCCAGGCCGGCGCCGCCGTGGTGCAGAGCGCCTACAGCCTGGCGGGCACCACCGCGATCTACCTGCGCCACCCGCTGCAGCGCTACCTGCGCGACGCCATGGTGGTGACCCAGCACGCCTTCCTCAGCGAAGGCCTATACGACGGCGCGGGCTCGGTGTTCCTCGGCGTTCCTCCATTTCCTGGCTACATCTGACTTTCAAGGATCAACCCATGTCCCAAGCCACTCAAGAACCGCTGCGCGTCGTCTTCTGCATCGGCATCACCCAGAACTTTTTCGACCTGCCTACCGGCGAAGGCCTGAGCGTGTGGAAAGGCTTCAGCCAGATGATGGGCGACCTCGGCGCCATGCCGGGCATCAACGTGCTGGGGGCGATGGATGACGACCGCTTGATGGTCGGCCCGTCGACCACCTCGCCGTGGACCGTCTACATCATGGCCGACGTCGACTGCCACCAGTCGGTGATCGACGCCTGCAACCTGTTCCGTACCACGCCGGTGGGTGAATACAGCCTGTGGCGCTACGCCAAGGTTGAAGCGCGGATCGGCCGCCCGCTGACCATTCCCGAAGCGGCCAGGGTGTGAGCCATGGACCTGTTGCAGCGTGTTGAAACCCTTGAAGGGGAGAGCCAGGTAAGGCGCTTGATGGCGCGCTACATGGACCTGTGCGACGTGCCCCGGGCGGCGACCAACGTTCGCGAGTTGGCCGAGCTGTTCACCGTGGATGCGGTGTGGGAAGGCATTGGCACAAGTACCGCGCAGACCTTCGGCCAGCATCGGGGGCGCGACGCGGTGGCGGCGTTTGTCGGCAGCTACCTGCCACCGTCGGAACACTTTGCGCTGAACCTGCATTACCTCACCAGTGAGTCGATCCAGGTAGACGGCAGCGCGGCTGCAGGGCAGTGGATCATGCAACAGATTTCCACCTACGCCGACCAGCGCAGCGAGTTGTTCGGCACGCGGCTGGCCATCGATTTTCGCCGTGTCGACGGCACCTGGCTGATCGCGCATTTCCGTACGCAGCGCCTGTTCAATAGCATGTTGGGGGTGAACCCATGAGTACCTTCGTCAGCGAATTTTTACTCGGTGGCAGCGGCCGACGCGTGGCCATCAAGGATTCCATCGACATCGCCGGGTATCCGACCCGCTCGGGCAGTCGTGCCTTTGCCGATGCTCCGCCGGCGACGCGGCATGCGCACGTGGTGCAGGCGGTCCTGGATGCCGGCTGGCAGATCGTCGGCAAGACCAGCCTGCATGAACTGGCATTTGGCGTCACCGGCATCAACGACTGGAGCGGTACGCCCGTCAATCCCCAGGCGCCGGATCGGGTGCCGGGCGGCTCCTCCAGCGGTTCGGCCGCGGCGGTTGCGGCGGGCCTGGCGGATATCGCCATTGGTACCGACACCGGCGGCTCGGTGCGGGTGCCGGCGGCGTGCTGCGGGATTGCCGGGTTGAAACCGACCTATGGCCGAGTCAGCCGCATTGGCGCGCAACCGGCGGTATCCAGCCTCGATTGCGTCGGGCCGTTCGCCGCGAACATGCAGGACCTGATTGCCGCGATGCAGGTGATTTGCCCGGGTTTCCAGCCACAGGCGGCGCCGTCCGGCAGCGTGCCGGTGGGCTTTCTGGATGTGGCCTGTGAGCCATGGCTGAAGGCGAGCCTGATGGCTGCCGTCGACGCGGCCGGCTGGCGTCAGCAGCGTCTGCATCTGGACGACTTTGACACGGCGTTCGGCGCCGGCCTTACGGTGATTAACGTGGAAAACTGGGCAGCCTTCGGTCACCTCACCGGCAAGGGCCTGATCGGTGCGGATGTCGAACAACGCTTGTTGGCTGCCAGCCGCACCAGCGCTGCTGATTTGGCCGAAGCCGAAGTCGTGCGCACCCGCTTCAGTCATCAGGTGGACGCCGCGCTCGAAGAATTCTCCGTGTTGCTGCTGCCGACGATGCCAGACCTGCCGCCGACCCTGGCCGAAGCCCGCAACGGCAGCCAGGCCGTGGCCCGCATGACGCCATTGGTGCGGCCATTCAACCTCAGCGGCCACCCGGCGTTGACGGTGCCGGTGACCCTGGCCGCCAGCGGGCTGAAGGTCGGGCTGCAGATTGTCGGCCGCAAGGGCCAGGACGAATGGGTGTGTGCCCTCGGCGCACAACTGCAACAGAGCATCACGGCTCGCCAATAAGAACAACGCCTTGAGGAGGGCTCCATGAGTACCCATGAATACCGGCTGATTGCCAAATCGAAAAGCCTCGACGAGTTGGTCAAGCACGATCGCGTCGACGTCTCGCTGTACAACGACCCGGCGCTGTTCGAGGCCGAACTGGAAAAGATCTTCTACCGCACCTGGGTCTGGGTCGCCCATGAAAGCGAAGTGAGCAACAGCGGCGACTTCAAGACCGCGACCATCGGCCGGCGCCCGGTGATTGTGGTGCGCGACAAGAAAGGCGCGATCAACGTGCTGGAAAACCGCTGCCGCCACCGTGGCGCCACGGTTTGCGAGAAGCACAAGGGCAACGCCACCGGCTTCACCTGCCCGTATCACAGCTGGTCCTATGGTTTGGACGGCAAGCTGCGGGCGCTGCCTTACCCGGACGGCTACGAAGGCATCCTGGAAAAGTCCGAGTTACCCCTGACCAGCCTGCGGGTGGACAGCTACGCCGGGATGGTATTCGCCAGCTACAACGACGATATCGAACCGTTGGCCGACTTCCTCGGCGGCGCCAAACACTGGATGGACCTGTTCATGAAGCAGGGCGCCGGCTACCCGATCAAGACCCAGGGCGAACACAAGTTCAGCTTCAAGGGCAACTGGAAGATCCAGCTGGAAAACACCACCGACGGCTACCACTTCCCGATCGTGCACAAGTCGTTCATGTCGTCGGTGGACGCCGAGACCTCGGAAATGCTCTCGTTCATGACCGACGAGCAGGCCGTCACCCATTCCCTGGGCAATGGCCACAGTGTGATGGTGATGGTGCCCGAGCATGTCGACCTGGACCACGACGACGGTACCGAGCAGTTGCAGGAGCGTTTCGCCCACGTCACCGAAGAACTGTCGAAAACCATGGAGCCGGCCCAGGTGCGACGCATCGTGCGCTCGCTGCACGGCGCCGGGTTCAACCTCAACCTGTTTCCCAATGTCGCCATGTCGATGTCGTTCTTCCGGGTGCTGCGCCCGGTGTCGGTCACCGAGACCGAAATCCGCCACGTCGCCCTGGGCATGGAGGGCGGCCCACAGGTTGCCAACCGCGAGCGCCTGCGCATCCACGAACACTTCCAGGGCCCGTTCGGCTTTGGCAGCCCCGACGACGCCGAGGCCTGGGACCGGGTGCAACGCGGCTCGTATGCCGGCGTGGATGCGCCGATCCTGGTCAACCGTGGCCTGAACCGCGAAGTGCTGGCCGACAACGGCGACAAGGTATCCCACGCCACTGATGAAGGCGGTATGCGCGGGGCCTATGACATGTGGAAAAGGATGATGAGCCAATGAACACCCTGACTGGTTTTACCGCACCGCTGGCCCAGGCCATCGAATTCATCTGGCGTGAAGCCGAACTGCTGGACCACAAGGACTACGTGCAATGGGCCGCGTTGTGGAGCGAGAGCGGGCGCTACGTCGTGCCGATCGACCCGGACACTGACGACTTTGAAGCCAACCTCAACTACGCCTATGACGATGCGCGCATGCGTGACCTGCGCATCGAACGGCTGACGGCGGGGTATTCACCGTCAGCGGTGGATGCGGCGAAAACCGTGCGCAGTGTCTCGCGATTCACCCTGGTGGAAGCGGCGGGCGAGGTGGTGGAGGTTAACTGTGCGCAGATGCTCTATGCCTACAAGCGCGGGGTGCACACGCCGTTCGTGGCCGACCTGAATTACCGCATTCGGTTCAGCGCCGGGGGCGCGACCCTGGAGCGCAAGGTGGTGCGGCTGATCAATTCCACCGACAGCCTGAGTGCACTCGGCTTTCTGTTGTAAGCACGATTCAAACAACGACACAAAACCAATGTGGGAGCGGGCTTGCTCGCGAATGCGGTGGATCAGTCGCCACATGCATTGACTGACACACCGCATTCGCGAGCAAGCCCGCTCCCACAGTTGAGATGAGGACATCCTGATGAACCGAATCGCGCTTGTAACCGGCGCCTCCCGTGGCCTCGGCGAATGCATCGCCCGGCGCCTGCACGCCGCAGGCTACCGCGTGGGCCTGGCGGATGTGCACCTGGACGGCGTGCAGCGCCTGGCCTCTGAACTCGACAACCGCGGCGAAACCGCCGTCGCCATCGAGCTGGATGTGCGCAACAAGGCCGATTTTATTCGCGCCCGGGACCTGCTCAGCGAGCGCTGGGGCGGCACCGATATCCTGGTGAACAACGCCGGGGTGTCGAAAGTTGCGGCGCTGATGGACATCACACCCGAGGAATTCGACGAATCGATGGCGATCAACCTGCGGGGCACGTTCGTGGCCTGCCAGGTGTTTGGTGCGCATTTCGCCGAACGAGGGTTCGGGCGCATCGTCAATATCGCCTCCCTCGCCGGGCAAAACGGCGGCACTGCCACTGGCGCGCATTACGCCGCGGCCAAGGGCGGCGTGGCTACGCTGACCAAGGTCTTCGCCCGTGAACTGGCGCCCCGGGGCGTGACGGTCAACAGCATTTCGCCAGGCCCGCTTGATTTGCCGGTGGTGCGCGAAACCGTGGCGCCGGAGCGCCTGGAGCAGATCCTCAAGATTATCCCGACGGGCACCCTCGGCGACCCGCACACCATCGCCGACACCGTGCTGCTGTTGATCGCCGACCACGCCGCCTCGATCACGGGCGCGTGCTGGGACATCAACGGCGGGCTGTTCATGCGCTAGTCACCCCCGAAGAGAGTGGGCCTGCTGCGCAGTCCAGCGGGAGCAAGCTCCCTCGCCACAGGTTAGCGTTCAACCGAAACAACAGGATTCAGGTGCTGCAATGATGAAGGTGAAGATCGAACGTATCGTCGATGAAGCGCTGGATATCCGTTCCTTTCGCCTCGTGCGCAGTGACGGCCAGCCCCTCGACAGTTATGAACCCGGGGCCCATGTGGACCTCACCGGGCCAACCGGCGTCACTCGCCAGTATTCGCTGTGCAGCCCGCCCCACGATGGCCGCGCGTACCTGGTGGCGGTGAAGAAAGAGGCGCAATCCCGTGGCGGCTCCCTGGCCCTGCATGAGCAGGTGCAGGAGGGCATGGAGCTGGAGATGGGCGCGCCGCGCAACCTGTTCCGCCTCGACCCGGAGGCGCCGGCCCATGCGCTGTTTGCCGCCGGTATCGGGGTGACGCCGCTGTTGAGCATGGCCTATCGACTGGCCGACAGCGGCCAGCCGTGGCGCCTGAACTATTTTGCACGTTCGGCGCAGTACGCGGCGTTTACCCAGCTGTTGGCCGATACATTCGGCGAGCATGTGCAGTTTCACTATGGCGTCGAGCCGGGCGCGCTGGATGCGGCCTTGAGCGCCTGCCTGGAGCAGGCGGGCGCGGCTGCCCACGTCTACACCTGCGGCCCCGCACCGTTCATGCACAAGGTGGTGGAAGTGGCGGCCCGCAGCCGTCCCGAGGAAGCGATCCACCTGGAGCACTTCCAGGCCGACCCAGCGGCGAATGTCGGGCCCAGCGGTGGTTTCGAAGTGGAGCTGGCCAGCTCCGGCGTGGTGCTGCAAGTACCGGCGAATACCAGCCTGGTGGACGTATTGCAGGCCCACGGTTGCGACATCGACACCGAGTGCCGCGAAGGCATCTGCGGCACCTGCATTGTCGAGGTGCTGGAAGGCGTGCCCGAGCACCGTGACAATTGCCTGTCGACCAAGGAGAAGGCCGCCAACCGGCAGATTTGTGCGTGTGTTTCCCGGGCGGTTTCCGCTCGTCTGGTATTGGATATTTGATCGGCGCTACCCGTAAGATTGCTGGGACCAAAAAAATAAAAAACGTGAGGCCTTGCGGTCATGATGAGTTCAACGGTGCAACGTAACGAATCGTTCGAGCGTTGGTTACAGCAGGTTAACCAGGCCTGTGGACGCTTCGATGCCAGGGCCCTGGGCGCGGGGTTTTATGGGGAGTTGAGCGAGTTTCGCAGCGGCGCGATCAAGCTCAGCGTGGTCGATATGGCCCAGGTGCATCTGTATCGCAGCAGCAAGGAAGTCAGTACGGGCAATGAAGGGCACTACTACGCGGTGTTCCAGTTGCAGGGCAGCGCACAGCTGGAACAGGGCGACAACCGTGCGCAACTGGGCTGCGGTGACATCGCCCTGATCGACGCCTGCCGCCCCAGTGACATGACCTACCACGACAACTCCCGGCAATTGTCGCTGATCCTGCCGCGCCAGGTGGTGGAGCGCGGTTCGCACTTCACGGCGGTCAACTGCGCGACGCGGATCTCGGCGCGCACGCCGTTGGCGCTGATGGCCAGCCAGATGGTGCTCGACACCCGCCAGCAAAACGACCTGGGCATGCAGGAAAGCGAAGCCGTGCTGGATGCATTGGTCAGCCTGCTGCTGCCGGGGATCAGCGCCCGGGACAACGGTGTGGACACCCAGGAACGGCAGTTTCGCAAGACCATCGCCTACATCGATGCGCACATCGGCGCCGAAGAACTCTGCCCCGAGCTGATCGCCCGGGAAGTCGGGGTATCGGTGCGCGGGCTGTACCGGATGTTTTCCAAGCGCGGGCTGGTGGTGGCGCAATACATCAAGCACCGACGCCTGGATTTCTGCGCCGAAACCCTGCGCCATTCGCCGGCGGAGCAGAAGCTGTCGGCACTCTGTTATGCTTGGGGCTTCTCCGACTCCAGCTACTTCTCATCGGCGTTCAAGTCGCGCTTTGGCGTGTCACCGGGCGAGTACCGCAAGCGCTATAGCCATCATTGATGCGTGCCGCTCCCGAACCTGGAATGCATTTTCCTGTGGGAGCCGGGCTTGCCYGCGATGCAGGCCACTCGGTCTGACAGGTAMACCGCMGCGATCCCWTCGCAGCCYCGCYRARGCTCGACAGCTCCCACATTCAATCATCGCGCCCTAGGGATACAGCACCTCGCGGACCAGCATGGCGATGCTGGTCACGCCCATCTTTTCCTTGATCTTGGTGCGGTGCACGTCAACGGTCTTCACGCTGATGTTCAGCTCGCGGGCAATCACCTTGCTCGCCTTGCCGTCCACCACCAGCATCAACACTTCTCGCTCCCGGCTCGTCAGCAGCGCCAGCTTGCCTTGCAGGTGCTCGCGCTGTTCCTGGTCGGCCTGGGCCTGTACAGCGGTCTTCAGCGCGGCCTGGATGCGGTCGATCATCTGTTGCGGGTTGTAGGGCTTCTCGACGAAATCCAGCGCGCCGTTTTTCATTGCGGTGACCGACATCGGTATGTCGCCGTGGGCCGACACGAAGATGGTCGGCAAGGTGCTGCCGCGCCGGTTGAGGATCTCCTGCAACTGGAAGCCGCTGGTCTGCGGCATGCGCACGTCCAGCACCAGGCAGGCGGGCTGGCGCGGGTCGTAGTGCGCAAGGAACTCTTCGGCCCCGGCGAAACATTGGGCCTTTACGCTGACCGACTCCAGCAGCCAGGCCAGCGAGGTACGCAGGTCTTTGTCGTCATCAACGATGTAAACAATCGGTGTGCGAATTTCCATCAGGGACTGCCACGAGAATTTCTAATTATTGTTTTCGCACGCGGGCACGCTGCGGCGGACATTGGCTCATCTGTGGAGCCTTGCCAGCAGAATACCCAGTGTGAACGGCCCTGACGATAAAGAAACCACCTAGTCGGCATGGGGATCGTCTGAATGGTCGCGCCGCACGGGGCGTCTTAGTCTTGTGGCATCACCCACGGACCGTAAAGGGGCACCGACATGGCCGACCTGAGCCAGCAGCAAATCGACTTTCGCAACGCCATGGCGCAACTGCCGGCCGCGGTGAACATCATCACCACCAACGGCCCGGGCGGGCGTTGCGGGATCACGGCGAGTGCGGTGTGCTCGGTGACGGATTCGCCCCCCACGGTGTTGGTGTGCGTGAACCGCGGGAGTGCAACCCATGATGTGTTCCGTACCAATGGGCAGCTGTGCGTGAACGTGCTGTGCGGGGAGCAGGAAGAGCTGGCGCGGCACTTTGCCGGGATGACCCAGGTGCCCATGGCGGAGCGGTTTGCCTGGGACCTGTGGGACGGAGGCGAGGCGGGGGTGCCGGTGCTGCGGGATGCGCTGGTGCAGCTGGAAGGGCGTATCAGTGAGTGCAAGGAGGTAGGGTCGCATTCGGTGATGTTCGTGGAGTTGTCGCGGGTTGGGGTGCGGGGGCAGGGCGACAGCCTGGTGTACTTCAACCGGCTGTTTCACCGGATTGAGCATGCTGGCGCCCATTGCTGAAGGTTCAGGAGATCAAATGTGGGAGCGGGCTTGCTCGCGAAGGCGGTGTATCAGAAACCTATTCAGTGGCTGACACTCTGTCTTCGCGAGCAAGCCCGCTCCCACATGGGGCCTGCGGGGCAGTTGTTGGTCAGATGCGAAAGCTGCCCACCAGCTGATTCAAGCGTTCCGCTTCACGCTCAAGCTCGGTACAGGCCTGCAGCGTCGACTGCAGGTTTTCCACCCCGGCCTGGTTCAGCATATTGATCTCGGTAATGTCCACATTCAGCGCTTCCACCACCGACGTCTGTTCCTCGGTCGCCGCCGCCACCGACTGGTTGACGTTATCAATCTCGCCAATCCTCTGCGTCACACTGGCCAGCCGCGTACCCGCCAGGTTGGCGATGCTCACGCTTTCCTCGCTGTGCTGCTGGCTCTCGGTCATGGTGCTGACGGATTCCCGTGCGCCCACCTGCAACTCTTCGATCATCTGCTGAATCTCCAGCGCCGACTCCTGGGTGCGATAGGCCAGGCTGCGCACCTCATCGGCCACCACCGCAAACCCGCGCCCGGCCTCACCGGCCCGGGCCGCTTCAATGGCGGCGTTCAGTGCCAGCAGATTGGTCTGCTGGGAGATGCCCTTGATCACCTCCAGGATTTGCCCGATGTTCACCGTCTTGTGATTCAGCGCATCGATGTGCACGCACGAGGCGCTGATCTTGCCCGACAGTTCATTCATCACGGCAATCGTGCGCTCCACCACCTGGCGCCCGTCCTCAGCCTGTTGCCGGGCGCCGGAGGCTTGCTGCGAAGCATCGGAGGCATTACGGGCGATTTCCTGGGCGGCGGCGCCCAGTTCGTTGATCGCCGCCGCGACACTGTTGGTGCGGGTCGCCTGTTCATCGAAGTTGTTCAGCGAGGAATTCGAGGCCAGCAACACCCGCTTGACCACCTGGTTGACCCCGAGCCCCGCTGAAGACACTTCGCGGATCGACTGGTGGATACGTTCGACAAAACGGTTGAAGGCGCTGGCCAACTGGCCGATCTCGTCCCGGGATTGCACCTCCAGCCGCCGCGTCAGGTCGCCTTCGCCCCGGGAAATGTCCTCCATCACCCGGGTCAGGGTTTGCAGCGGCCGGATGATGCGCAGCGCGGCGTACCAGATCAACAGCAGGCCGAGCAGGGCTGAGCCGCCACCCAGCAGCAGTTCCAGGGCGGTGCTTTTCACCCCTTGGGCATCGAGTTGCTGTTGCAGCGCGGTGACCGGCGCCAGCAGCACCGACTGCGGCACGCCCACCAGAACGCCCCAGTGTGCGGCACCGGCAATCGGTGCCAGCGGTTCGAGTAGCTTGATTTGCTGTTGATCGACAAAGGTTTGCGGTTGCCCCTGGCGCAACGCGTCCAGTACCTGGGCGCCATCGTGCATGACTTCGCTGATCGGCTGCCCGAGGCGGCTGGCGTCCTCGCTGTAGGCGGAAATCACGCCTTTGGGGCTGACGATGCTGACTTGCCCGTGGCCGTCGAACAGTTGCCCGGCGCTGGTATGGCTGGCCTGTTGCAAGGCCGCCAGGTTGATGTCCAGGCCAATCACCGCGATCACCTTGCCGTGCTCCATCAGCGGGAACGCAATGCTGGTCACCAGCTTGCGGCTGCCGGAAGCCTCGTCGAAATACGGCTCCAGCACACAGGCCCTGGCGGTGTCGCGGGCGCAGGTGTAGAAGGCGTTGTACGGCGCGCCGCTGGGGCCGGGCGAGGTATTGGCCAGCAGCGCTTCGTCGCCGACTACCGCTGTCAGTTCACCCGGGGTGGCCTGCACCCAGTATTGGGCGAAGCGCCCGGCCTCGTTGCTGCCGACGGCGGCCTGGTCGACGAAGTGGGCATCGTCACCGTCCAGGGCATTGGCTTCGAAAATGACGTAAATCCCGAGCAGGTCGGGCTTGTCGACCAGGGCCTGGCGCAGCTGGGTATTCAGCTCCTGGCGCAACTCTGGGCGGGTCAGTTTGCCCTGTTGTTGCAGTTGCCGCAGGTACAGCACATAACGCGACAAGCCCTGGCCGTATTCATGGGTTTGCATGAAGGTGCGTTGCACCTGCATGGCCTGAACTTGCCCCAGGGCCTGCATGTGTTCCTTGGCGGCGGCAGCGAGCATGTCGCTGCTGGCCTGGGCCACGTGCTGGCTGCTCTGGTGGGTCTGGTACAGCGACAGGCTCATCAGCAGGCCGACCACCAATAACAGGCAGAGGCCGGCGAGCAGGGCGATCTTGCTCTGGATCGTGAGGAATTTCTTGTGCATTGCGAAGGCCTTGGCCAGGCGGGGCGATGGCGGCGCCACCGCCCCGGCCGGGCTTAGAAGTTAGTGGCGAACACCACTTGGCTGTAGAGGTTTTTATCGTGGTTGCCCAGCTGCGTGCCGCCTTGCTCGGCGCTCTTGTCCGGCTGGTACAGGCCGATCAGCGGCATCACCGTCAGGTGGTCGTTGACGTGCCATTCGGCGTACAGGTCCAGCTCGTGGCCGTCGTTGTTGCCGAGGTTGCGGTCGATGGTCTTGAAGTCGAACAACACCGCGCCGACGTTGAGGTTCTGCAGGGGCGAAACCTTGAACGTGACGTTCTGGATGCGTGAGTTGTTGTTGAACGGCCCGGCGTAGTTGCCCGCCACTTCACCCTGGAACCAGGTGCCGTAGCCACGGCTGAAACCGTAGAACAGCGGGTCGAAGCCTTCCGAGAAGCGGCTGTAGCGGTAGCTCACATACGGCGTCCAGGTCACGTCGGAGAAGGTCCAGCCAGCTTCCAGGTACCAGGCGTCTTCGTTGCCGGTGTGGGGCTTGTCCTGCCAGGCGTATTCGCCGGACAGGAACAGGTTGGTCACCCCGGCATTGCCCGTGGCCCGCAGGCTGTAGGTCTTCATGCCATCGCGTTCCAGCTGCGTGGGGGAGGCGTACTGCTTGTCGACGTCGGTGGTGTCGATGTACGTCAGCCCCACGGTGCCTTCGGCAGCCACGTGTTCGAGGGTGGCGACGTACATCTCGGTCTTGGCCTGGGCACGGTTATCGGACTTGAGCCACATCAGGTCGCTGCGCCAGCCGTCCTTGCCGCCCAGGCGCAACACGGCGGTTTCGTCGAAGGCCTTGCGGGCGGCGATGTAGTAGCCGCCGCCGCGATTGAGGTCGCCATCGGCCACGCCCTTGCCGAAGTTCAGCGCGTCGCCGTCAATCAGGAAACCGTCGCCGACCACGATGTTCTGGCGGCCGAAGGACAGGTCCACGCCATTCTCGCCCAGGGCCTCAAACAACTTGCCCGAGCGCCAGCCGAGGTAGGCGTCTTCGAATTGGGTGGTGCGCTCCGAACCGTCGCTGAAACCTGCGGCATCGCCGTCGCCCCAGGTGCCGGAACTCAGCAGGTTGGCCGCACCGTAGATGGTGCCGGCGCCGCTGAAATTTTTGTCGAAGCTCAGGCCGTACTTCACGTAGCCCTCGCGCCAGGACGAGGAGCCCTTGGCCAGGCGGCCGGATTGACTGTAGTTCTGCTGGCTGTGGAAGGCACCGAATACCGCTTCCAGCGTGGCGTTCAGATGACTGCTGTCATCGGCGTACAGCTCATAAGCGCCGGCCGGGTTGGCGCCGATCATCAGCGCGAGGGTCGAGAGACGAAGCAAGGGGGACTTGAGCATGGTGTGGCATCCATTCTTGTTCATGACCACAGGGTTGGGGTCTGCCGCGATACTAATGCTGGCGAAGTGACGTGCCTTTTGTCTGGTTGCCAAAGACTTGACTGTGCTTGCCAGAATCCACGGTTTGGCAGCCCGGCCAATACGACTGGCACGCAGGGCAAAACCCGAGCGACCTTGAGCCCTGACAATCGTCGGCAACTTCGATGATTTCCAAGGTCGTTTTTCTATGTTCACTGCACACAGATTTTCCCTGGCCGGCCTGCTGTCGCTGGTCCTGGCCCACAGTGCATTCGCCGCTGAATGCGGCCCTGACCAGAGCCGTGGCGCCCAGGTTTTCGCCAACGAATGCAGCGTGTGCCATGCGGTGGCGAAGGGCGGCGCGACAATGATGGGGCCAAACCTGGCGGGCGTTTACGGGCGTAAGTCCGGCTCCCTGGCGGGCTTCAGCTACTCCCAGGCGATGCGTGACAAAAACGTCGAGTGGCAAGCCGAGACCATCGCGCAATTCATCACCCAACCCCAGGCGTTTGTGCCCGGCACCTACATGCCCTACATGGGCCTGGCTTCGGCCGACGATCGCCAAGCGGTCGCCTGCTTTCTCAAAGAACAGCATTGAATACAGGTGAATCATGAGCAACGTTGAAATCCTGCCGCAGGTGGCTGCATTCCTGGACCGTCGTCATGGCTGCTTTATCGATGGCCAATGGGTATTTGCCGAGGGCGAACACATCAAGGTGATCAACCCGGCCACCGGGCAAACCCTGTGCGAAACCCTCGATGCGCCGCTGCACGTGGTGGAGCAGGCGGTGCAGTCGTCCCATGCGGCGTTCAAGTCCCGCGTGTGGTCGGGATTGCGCCCGGCCGACCGTGAGCGGATTTTGCTGAACTTCACCGCATTGGTTGAGGCCCATGCCGAGGAGCTGGCGCAGCTGGAAACCCTGAGCCAGGGCAAGTCGATCAACCTGGCGCGGGGGCTGGATCTGAACGCCACGGTGGAGTTCATGCGCTACATGTCGGGCTGGGCGACCAAGATCGAAGGGCAGACCTTTGACGTGTCCATCCCTTTGCCGCCGGGGGCCAGGTTCACTGCGTTCACCAAGCGCGAGCCGGTGGGCGTGGTGGTGGGCATCGTGCCGTGGAATTTCCCGCTGCTGATTGCGGCCTGGAAATTGATGCCGGCGCTGGCGACCGGGTGCACGGTGATCATCAAGCCGGCGATGGAAACGCCGCTGACGGCGATGCGCCTGGCGGAGCTGGCGCTGGAGGCGGGGATTCCGGCGGGGGTGTTCAACGTGGTGACCGGCGGCGGGGCCTCGGTGGGGGGCGTTCTGACTGCTCATCCGTTGGTGAGCAAGGTGTCGTTTACCGGTTCGACTGCGGTGGGCAAGAGCGTGGGGGTGGCGTGCATGGAGAACATGACGCGGTTTGCCCTGGAGTTGGGGGGCAAGAATCCGATGATCGTGTTGGCGGATGCGGATATTGATAAGGCGATCCAGGGGGCGATCCTGGGTGGGTTGCTGAACAACGGGCAGGTGTGTGCGGCGGCTTCGCGCTTTTATGTGCATCGTTCGGTGTATGACCGGTTTGTCGAGGGGTTGGCGGCGGCGGTGTCGGCGATGCCGTTGGGGGCGGGGATGGATGGTGAGGCGGCGATTAATCCGTTGGTGTCGCGCAAGCAGCAGCAAGGGGTACTGCGCCATATCGAGCAGGCCCGGGCTGAGGGGGCGCGGGTGGTGATCGGTGGGGATGAGGTTGCGGGTGAGGGGTTTTATGTGCGGCCGACGATTTTGGCGGATATCGATCATGGGATGGCGGTGGCCCGGGAGGAGGTGTTTGGGCCGGTGTTGGGGGTGATGGCGTTTGATGATGAGGATGCGGTGATTGAGTTGGCCAATGACAATCGGTATGGGTTGGCGGCCAGTCTTTGGACCAATGATCTGGGTAAGGCGATGAACCTGGTGCCGCGGATCGAGGCGGGGACGGTTTGGGTGAATGCGCATGTGTTGCTGGACCCGGCGATGCCGTTTGGCGGGGTGAAGCAATCGGGGATGGGGCGGGAGTTTGGGCGGGCGGTGATTGAGGCTTATACCGAGCTGAAGTCGGTGTGTATTGCGCATTGATTGGGGGCATATCCGTTATTTAGGTCACGGCGACTTATGGTTTCGCTCTTACAGCGAGTCACTTTGCAAAAGCGTGTACGGACCGGACACATGGTTGACGGGTGTACGGGGACATGGTTGACACTTTTCGGCGAGCTAACTACGCCGGAAAACCATCATGCCCTGGAATACGAGAGACGCCATGAGCCTGAAAAAAGAGTTCGTTGCCTTAGCCCGGCAACCCGGCAGCAATAAACGAGAACTGTGTCGACGGTTCGGTATCAGTCCCCAAACCGCGTACAAGTGGCTCGGTCGCTACGAAGAACAAGGCCAGCAAGGTCTGCTGGAGAAATCCCGCAGGCCAGCCACTAGCCCAAAACTTACCGAGCCCGCGCTGGAGACTGAAGTCTTGGCAATTAGGCGGGAGCATCCAGCCTGGGGCGGCCGCACGATCAGCAATCTGTTAGATAAGCGTATCGCTCCTAGCACTGTCACCAATGTCTTACATCGCCATGGTTTGGTTCAAACGGTCCCAAAAGAGTTACAGGCAGCAAGGTTGAGGTTTGAACACGACGCGCCCAATGATCTTTGGCAGATGGATTTCAAAGGGCATTTCCCAACGCAACAAGGCCGATGCCATCCGCTAACTGTTTTGGACGACCATTCTCGTTTCAACTTGGCAATCAAAGCCTGTGCCAACGAGCGCACAGCCACGGTACAGGAGCAGTTGATCGCGGTTTTTCGGCGCTACGGTTTACCAGCTCGCATCAACGTCGAT
>NZ_CP080030.1:2870949-2943745 GCF_019382755.1 Pseudomonas sp. Colony2
CCCCATGGGGCTCTCCGCGTAATCCGGGGGAGATCACGGAACTGAGTATCTGGCTCGTTCGCCTAGGTATCAGAGTAAGTTTCAGTCGGCCTTTCCACCCTCAAACCAATGGGAAAATCGAACGATTTCATCGGTCACTCAAGGCTGAAGTGCTCAA
This sequence comes from Pseudomonas sp. Colony2, assembly GCF_019382755.1. Lineage (NCBI taxonomy): Bacteria > Pseudomonadati > Pseudomonadota > Gammaproteobacteria > Pseudomonadales > Pseudomonadaceae > Pseudomonas > Pseudomonas sp. Colony2. Next base: position 2,871,107 of record NZ_CP080030.1, read on the forward strand.
CGGCCGCCATTTTCGGACGCTTGCAGAAGCGCAAACAAATCTTGATCAATGGCGAGAGGTTTATAACCATCAACGCCCTCATCAAGCCCTGGATTACAAGGTTCCAATGGACCGATACCGAGAAAGCCCCTGGGCTTATCCGGAGACGCTTTTGGCGTTTGAGTACGGGCCGGACGATTTAAAGGCCAAGGTTTATCACAGCCGATTTAAGTTTCAGAAGCGCTATTTCAGGATCGCCAAAGGCCTGGCCGGACATCACATCGCACTACGTCCCAACACTGAAAGTGACGGGCTATTTGACGTCTATTTCTGCCATCATTTTTTGCGAACGATCGACGTGAAACAGCCTGATTACGGTTCATAATGTGTCAACCATGTCCCCGCACATGTGTCCACCATGTGTCCGGTCCGTACAAAAAGCGGCAAAGTAACCAAAGCGCTCTGCCCCGCCTGTCGGCGCCTCGCCTAGGCTCGGCGTTCCCTCACTCCGGCATTGCTCCGCGGGCCGCCGCGACGGACCATCCATGGCCCGGCGCGGCTAAACCGGCGTCCTGCCGGTTTACCCGCTGCGCAATACCTGCGTTCGGCCTCGGGCTTATTGGGGCAGTCAGAGCAAGATCAAAAGCAAGAGCACGGCGGCCTACCGGCCGACCTGAGTGTTAAAAGCCAGATCAAAAACCAGAGCGAAAGCAGAGCCGCTTTTCTGTAGGAGCTGGCTTGCCGGCGATGCAGACACCTCGGTRCATCAGRYACACCSAGKYGATGCCATCGCMGGCAAGCCAGCTCCYACATTTGAACCGTGCCCGCTKTAGCTTTTGATTTGGCTTTTAAACACTCAAGCCGGCCGGTAGGCCGCTGTGCTCTTGATCTGCTTTTGATTTTGATCTTAGGCGCCCCGTTAAACCACGCTGGCCGAACGCAGGCTTTGGAGCGTGGGTAACCCGGCAGGACGCCGGGTTAGCCGTCCTGGGCCAAGGATGGCCCATGACGGCGGCCCACGGTCCAAAGCCGGAGTGAGGGCACACCGAGCCTAAGCGAGGTGCCGAGTGGTGGGGCAAGAGCGTTTTGCTTACTTTTGCGCTGTTCAAAAGTGAGCCGCTGTAAGAGCGGAACCAATAGCAGCCGTKACCGCAGCAACGGATATGTACCCATAACCCCGCCATCCCCCCCGCTAGCCCCCCGCATTGCACCCGCAGCCCAGAGCCGATAGTCTTGCAAATCATTACCAGCCCAATCGCCCCAGCACCCCCGGGCCCATTGGGTAAAAGGAGAGGTTTGTGAACATCGGACAGTTCGCCTTTCAACGCCAGGTTGAAAATCTATACGTCGACCACAACGCCTGGCTACGTACCCTGTTGCGCCGCAAGCTGGGCAACGCATTAGACGCCGCCGACCTGGCCCACGACGTCTACCTGCAACTCATGCGCAAGGGCCAACTCCCGCCCACCGGCGAATCCCGGCGGCACCTGACCCAAATCGCCAACGGCCTGGTCATCGACCTCTACCGCCGCCGCCAGATCGAATCCGCCTACCTGCAAGCCCTGGCCCTGTTGCCCGAACCCTGTGCCCCCGATGAAGAAACCCGCGCCCTGGCCATCGAGGCCCTGATCCAAATCGACGCCTCCCTGCACAGCCTGCCACCCAAGGCGCGCCAGGCCCTGTTGCTGTGCAAGCTCGATGGCCTGAGCTACCGCGAGATCGCCGCCGAGCTCCAGGTCTCCGTCTCCTCGGTGGAAAAGTACATCGCCGCGGGCCTGCTGGCCTGCTACCAGACCCTGTACGGCTGACCCTCGCAATGTCGACCGAGCAGCCAATCTCCCCGGATATCATCGAGCGCGCCGCCGCCTGGATGGCCCGCCTGTGGGCCGATGACGCCAGCGCCGAAGACCACGCCAACTGCCTGCACTGGCGCGCCGAACACCCCCATCACGAACTGGCCTGGACGCGCCTGCTGGGCTTCGAGCAAAAACTCCACAGCATCCCCGCGCCGGTGGCCAGGCACAGCCTGGCCGAACCCGACGCTCCCGACTCCCCCGACCGCCGGAGCACCCTGCGCCTGCTGGGCCTGTTGGTCGCAGCCGGTGGCCTCACCTACGGCGTGCGCCACACCGACGCCTGGCAACTGGCGAGTGCCGGCCATAGCACCCGCACCGGCGAAGTTCGCGAAGTGGTATTGCCCGACGGTACCCGCCTGGTATTGGGCCCGGCTTCAGCAATTGACGTGCAGTTCGATGACGACCAGCGCCTGGTGCTGCTGCGGGCCGGCGAGGTCTTCATCACGACCGCGCCGTCAGCCCGGCCGTTTCGGGTGCAGAGTCGCCAGGGCGTGTTTCATGCCCTGGGCACGCGTTTCAGCCTGCGCCAATGCGACGACGGCAACTGCCAGTTGGCCGTGCTTGAGGGCGCCGTGCAGGTGCAGCCCGACCATGGCGCAGGTGCGCGGGTGGAGGCAGGTCAAGGCGCCACGGTTTCCAGGGACACCGTGCAGCCGACTGCGGCGGTGACTGACCGCAGCATCGCCTGGGTCAGGGGCGTGTTGGTGGCCGATGGCACCCGGCTCGACGAACTGATCGCCGAGCTGGGACGCTACCGCCGCGGTGTACTGCGCTGTGCGCCTGAGGTGGCGATGCTGCGGGTCAGCGGTGTATTGCACCTGGACAATACCGACCTGGCGCTGGACAACCTGGCCGCCGCGTTGCCGATCCAGGTGGTGCGGCGCACCCGCTATTGGGTGACGGTCCGCGCCCCTGCCTGAAAATTCCTTGAGGTTTCGATTGAGGGTTTTGGCCGCTCGTTCGGAAGATAAGGTAAGGGCGAGCAAAGGCTCATTCAGTCAGGGAGACTTCATGAGTAACAAGGATGTGGCTGCGGCCAAACCCAGGGGGCGCGGCGCGGTCTCGCAAGTGTTGCGGCCGGTGCGCGGGCGACTGATCGCTGCGGCACTGCTGGCCGGTGTGGGCAGTATGCTGACGCTGGTGCCGCTGGGGGGCATTGTGCATATCGCCAGGGTCGCCCTCGGCGCGCCGTCGATGGCCCAGGCATCGGGCGAGGTCTGGTTGACCATCAGCCTCAGCCTGGCGAGCCTGTTCGCGGGCCTGCTGTTGATGACAGTTGCGGAGACGGTCGCGCACCTGGCCGACAACCACATCACTCGCCACTTGCGCCTGGCCATCGCCCAGCGCCTGAGCCAGGTGCCGCTGGGCTGGTTCACCGAGCGGGCGTCGGGCGAGGTCAAGCAGGCGATGCAGGATGACATCGGCACCCTGCACAGCCTGACTGCGCATTTCTACACCACCGTGGGCCGTTGTGCCGGGGCCGTGCTGCTGTCGGCGGCTTATCTGTTCATGGTGGACTGGCGCATGGCGCTGGTCTCGCTGTTGCCGTTTCCGGGGTTTTTGCTGTTTTTTACCCGGGCGATGAAAGCCAGCGGCAGCCACATGCAGTCCTTTGTCGAGCGCATGACCCGGGTCAATAACGCGGTGGTCGAGTTCGTCAACGGCATTCCGGTGGTCAAGGCCTTCGGTGCCACCGGCAAGGCCCACGCCAGTTACCGCAAGGCGGTAGATGAGTTCAGCGAAGCCTTCGTTGAGTTCACCCGGCCACTGGTGGGGACGATGGCCAATGCCAACGCGATGATCGCCCCGGTGACGGTGCTCGCCATGGTGCTGACGTTTGGCCTGGTGTTTGTCAGCCTGGGCTGGATCAGCGCGGTGGAGGTGCTGCCGTTCGCCATTGTCGCACCGGGCATTTGCGCGCCACTGCTGCTGCTGAGTTACATCGTGCATGATCTGGACAACGCCACCGGCGCGGCCCAGCGCGTGCAGGCACTGCTGGCGACGCCGGTGCTGGCCCAGGTGGAGCCGGGGTGCGAACGCTTGCCCAAGGACGCCGAAGTACGCGTCGAAAACCTCGGGTACGCCTATGACCCGCAGCACCCGGTACTGTCGAACATCAGCTTTACCCTCAAGCCTGGCACCGTAACCGCCATCGTCGGGGCCTCGGGTTCGGGCAAGTCGACCCTGGCGCGCCTGCTGCTGCGGTTTTTTGACCCGACCGAGGGGCGTATCACCCTGGGCGGCGTCGACCTGCGGCAGATCGAGACCTCGCAGCTCTACAACCTGATCGGCTTTGTGCTGCAAGAGGTGCGCCTGGTCCACGCCAGCGTTGCCGAAAACATCGCCCTGGGCCGGCCCAGCGCCAGCCGCAAGGAAATCGAGGCGGCGGCACGGGCCGCGAATATTCATGAGTGCATCATCGGCTTGCCACGGGGCTATGCCTCGGTGATTGGCGAGGACGCGCAGTTGTCCGGTGGCGAGCAGCAGCGTATCAGCATCGCCCGCGCAGTGTTGCTGGCGCCGCCGGTGCTGGTGCTGGATGAACCCACGGCCGCCGCCGATGCTGCAAACGAGGTGGCAATCCAGGAGGCGCTGTCGCGCTTCGCCCAAGGGCGCACGCTGTTGGTGATTGCCCATCGCCTCGATACCGTGATGCACGCCGACCACATCATCGTGCTGGAAAACGGCCGTATTGTTGAACAGGGCACCCATCCTCGACTGATCGCGCAAGAGGGCCGTTATGCGCGCCTGTGGGCGTCGGGCGGTTACAAACAGACCCGCGAACAGGCGCTGCCGACATGCTGAAAACCTTTATCGAACTGTTGGGCGATGACGGGCCGGTCTTCCGTCGCTATGTCGGGAAAGTGATGTTCTACGGTGCGCTGTGCGGGCTGACCCTCGCCGCCCTGGTGCCGGTACTCACCGACATGCTCAACGGTGATCTGGCCGAAGCGGCGTTGTGGCTGGTGGTGTTCCTGGCGGCGGTGGCGACGTGTTGGGCCACGCGACGCGAGGTTGAAAAGGCTGGCGTCGCGGTGGGTGTGGCGGTGCTGCAAGGCGGGCGCCAGCGCATCGGCGACCATGTGGCCGAACTGCCTGTCGGCTGGTTCACGCCTGATAACACGGCGCGGCTCAACCAGGTGGTGACCCAGGGCATGATGGCCGTGGCTCAGCTGCCGGCCCATGTATTTACTCCGGTGCTCAGCGGCGTGGTGACGCCATTGGTGCTGGTACTGGCGTTGTTTGTGCTGCACTGGAAAATGGGCCTGATCGCCTTGCTGGCGTTGCCGATTCTCGGCGGCGCGTTCTGGCTCAGCGCCCGCCTTGGGCGGCGCGCCGACCGGGCGTTCCAGCGCAGCTCGGCCGACACCAGCCAGCGCATGCTGGAGTTCGCCCAGTCGCAGTCGGTGTTGCGTGCGTTCAGTGGCGGCGGCAGCTCGGTGTTCCTGCAACGGGCGATCGAGCAGCAGCACGTGACCGGGGCGCGCCTGATCCTGCTGTCCGCCACCTCGATTCTGCTGAACATGTGGCTGGTGCAGGTGGTGTTCGCGGCCTTGTTGATCGCCGCCGCGCTCTGGCTTGACGCTTACCTGGGAAATGCCTTGCACGTGGGCTCGGTGATTGCGGTGATGGTGTCGCTGTTGCTGGTCAGCCGCTTCATTGACCCGTTGCTGGAGGTGGCCGGCTATGGCGAAACGTTGCGCGGTGCCGGGGTGCAGCTTGAGGCGGTGCGCGAGATATTGGCCGCGTCGCCCCTGAAGGTGCCGAGCGCGCCGCAACCTCCACGGGATGCCTCGGTGGAACTGTTCGATGTGAGCTTTCGCCACGCGGCCGGTTCAAGGGACGTGCTGCGCGGGGTGAACCTGCGTATCGAGCCCGGCAGCATGACCGCGCTGGTGGGGGCTTCCGGTTCGGGCAAGACCACGCTATTGCGATTGGTCGCGCGGTTTTTCGAGGTCAGCCAGGGCCAGGTGTGTATCGGTGGCGTGGACGTACGACAGATGTCCGGCGAGCAGCTCAACGCGCAGATCAGCCAGATCTTCCAGGACACGTACCTGTTCCAGGGCAGCGTCGCCGACAACATTCGCCTCGGCAAACCCGACGCCAGCGACGCACAAGTGTTGGAGGCCGCGCGGCAGGCCGGTGTGCAGGCGATTATCGAGCGCCTGCCCATGGGCCTGTCGACCACGGTGGGTGAGGGCGGGGCACGCCTGTCCGGTGGCGAGCGTCAGCGTGTCGCGATCGCCCGGGCGTTGATCAAGGGCGCGCCGATCCTGCTGGTGGACGAAGCCACGGCAGCACTGGACGCCGAGAACCAGGCGGTCATCGCCGAAACCCTGGCACGCTTGCGCGGCACATGCACGCTGATCGTGATCGCGCATCAGTTGTCGACGGTGGTGATGGCCGACCAGATCGTGGTGCTCGATGAAGGCCGGATCGTGGAGCAGGGCACGCCTGAGCAATTGACCGCAAGGCAAGGGCGCTATGCCCGGTTCCTCGCGCAGCGGCGAGCATCGAAAGGCTGGCGTATCGCTTAGTGGACCCGCCAGGACGGCGGGTCCGAAGGGCAGGTCAGAGCTTCGGCAGTTGCCCGATGCGGCCCATCATTTCGGTGACGATCTGCAGGTCCAGCAGGAACTGGTCGACGGTCTTGAACTCGTTGTCGGTATGGCCGGTGTACTTGACCTCCGGCCGTGCCAGGCCGAATTGCACGCCGTTGGGCAGCTCATGCACCGAGGTAGCGCCGGCAGACGTGCCGTACTTGTGCTCCATGCCCAGGTTCTCGCTGGCCACCGCCAACAGCGCCTTGACCCACTCGCCCTCAGGGTTGCGGTACATCGGCTCGGCGATCGAGTAATCGAAGGTCACAGCCACGTGGTTTTTCTTGGTCCAGGCGCTGAGCTTGTCAGCGATTTCGGCCTTGAGCGCTTCCGGTGACTTGCCCTTTGGCACCCGCAGGTTGACCGCCAGCTTGAAGGTAGTGTCATCTTCGCCCACATAGGTCAGCGAGGTGGTCAGCGGGCCCATGAACGCATCGGAGAAGCCCACGCCCAGCTTGGCGCCCAGGTAATCCAGGCCCCAGTTGTTGGCGGCGTAGTGCGCGGCGTCGGTGAACTGGTTGTGCTTGAGCGCGACCTTGCCGTCGAGGCTGTTGAGGAAGTCGAGGGCCCTGGCTACCGGGTTCACCCCGGATTCCGGTTCGGAGGAGTGGGCGGACACGCCAGTGACGGTCAACTGAACGTCCTTGCCGACGACCTTGGCCGCCACTTCAAAGTCGCCGCCATTGCGCTTGGCGTACTCGCTGCCGGCCTTTTGCAGGCTGGCGGCCAGTTCGGCAGGCTTGTCGCTGAGCAATGTCACCACCGACGCCGACGGAATCTGGTTGGTGGCCTTGCCGCCGGTCATCGAGATGATTTCTGCGCCTTGGCCTTCAGCCTTGCGCTTGGGGAACTTGGCCATGACCGTGCCGTAGCCTTTCTCGGCGATCACCACCGGGTAGCCGCCGTCCAGCGCCAGGTTGTAGTTGGGCGTTGGGTTGTGCTCGAAGTAGTACGGGATCGCGTCGCCGGAGGTTTCCTCGGTGGTGTCCACCAGCAGCTTGAAATTGCGCGCCAGCGGCAGCTTCTCTTCCTTGATCACCTTCATCGCGTACATCGCCACCACGATGCCGTTCTTGTCATCCTCGGTGCCGCGACCATACATCCGGTCGCCGATCAGCGTGACCTTGAATGGGTCGAGCTTGGTGCCGTCCTTGAGCACCCAGTTTTCCGGGGTTACCGGTACCACGTCCGCGTGAGCGTGGATGCCGACCACTTCATCGCCGCTGCCTTCCAGGGAAATCTCGTAGACGCGGTTGTCGATGTTGCGGAAGTTCAGGTTGAACGACTCGGCCAGGCTCTTGATCTTGGCGGCGATCTTGATGAACTCGGGATTGTCGTGCTGGGCCACGCCGGCGACCTGGAAGGTCGGGATCTCCACCAGCTCACGCAGGGTTTCAGTGGCGGCGGCGCCGTACTTAACCCGCGCATACAGGCCCAGCAGGCGATGGATTTCATTCTGCTGGTCGGCGGTCAGGTCCTTGTTGTCGAGAAAGGCACTGATGGCCGGGCCGAGGTTGTCGCTCTTGGCCACGTCATTCTTGGCCAGGCTGGCGAGGAACTGCCGGAAATCCTTGACCGAGGCATCGCTGAAGGTCTTCAGGATGACGGCGTTCTGTTGTGGGGTGAGGTTGGCTTGAGCTTGGGTGGTGAACACCGAAAGGCTGGCGGCCATCAGGGTGGCTACGGCCAGTTGCTTGAGGGAAAAATCCATTGCTGGGGGCATTCCTTTGCAGGGAGTGAGTGAGAAATGTCTGATCGAAAGGTCAGAAACAATTTCACACACTACCATCGGGAGGGCGCAGGAGGGGAGCCCCCGTTGTGGGATTTGTCCGGAGGAAATGCACAAGTGGCGCATAAACGAAAATCCAGTGTGGGAGCTGTCGAGCTTTAGCGAGGCTGCGATAGCGGTGGGTCAGGCAGCATCAATGTTGACACTGCTGCCGCCTTCGCAGCCTCGCTAAAGCTCGACAGCTCCCACAGGGTTAGGTGGTCTGCTAATCTGCGCTCGTTGAATCTCGACCGCCACCCGTGGACCTCTCAATGACATCGCCCTCCGATCAAAACCTTGAACCCCAATCCGTCTGCAGCCCGATCACCAGCAGCGCCATTTTCATGGTCGCGACCCTGGCGCCTGGCAGTGACTCGGCTGAGGCGGTGCGCAGCTGGTGCGCCGATATCGCCGGCCTGGTGCGCTCGGTCGGCAAGCGGGTGCCAGCCGGCAACCTGACGTGTGTCGCAGGGTTTGGCTCCAAGGCGTGGGACGCGTTGTTCGGGGGGCCGCGGCCAGCAGCGTTGCACCCGTTCAAGGAAGTGGGCGTGGCCGGGCGCCTGGCGCCGGCCACGCCGGGGGATATCCTGCTGCACATTCGTGCCGAGCAGATGGACCTGTGTTTCGAATTGGCCACCCAGTTGATGGCGGCGCTGGGGGATGCGGTGACGGTGGTGGACGAGGTCCAGGGTTTCCGCTATTTCGACATGCGCAGCATCATCGGTTTTGTCGACGGCACCGAGAACCCGGTCGGGCGCAAGGCGGTGGGTTTCACCATCGTCGGTGATGAGGATCCGGCGTTCAGCGGCGGCAGCTATGTAATGGTGCAGAAGTACCTGCACAACATGCAGGCCTGGAATGAATTGTCGGTGGAGGCGCAGGAGCGGGTAATCGGGCGCACCAAGTTGTCGGACATCGAGCTCGACGATGCGACCAAGCCGAGCAATTCCCACAGTGCATTGACCACCATCACCAAGGACGGCGAAGAAGTGAAGATCCTGCGGGACAACATGCCCTTTGGCCGGCCGGGCGCGGGGGAATTCGGGACGTACTTTATCGGCTACGCGCGCTCGCCAGAGCCTTTGGAGTTGATGCTGGAGAACATGTTTGTCGGCCGACCGGTCGGCAACTATGACCGCCTGCTGGACTTCAGCACGGCGGTCACCGGCGGCCTGTTCTTCATACCGTCAGCGGATTTGCTCGAAGAACTGGCCGACCGCGCGCCTTAGGCCAACAACCCGGTGCTCACCGCCACAATCAGGAATATCCCGAGCACCGCGCGGTAGATCACGAACGGCCAGGTGGAGAATCGCTCCAGGAACTTCATCAGGCCCCAGATCGCGAAGAACGCCGACACACTGGCGACCACCAGCCCGAAGATCAGGTGCGGCCAGGCGTGGGCGGGCAGGTCGGCGTGGAACAATACCCACAGCTCTTTCAGCCCCGCGAGGGCGATCGCCGGCAAGCCCAGCAGGAACGAAAACCGCGCCGCTTCTTCACGCTTGAAGTTGAGGAACAGTGCGGCGGTCAGGGTCGAGCCCGAGCGGGAAACCCCTGGAATCAGCGCGCCGATCTGCGCAATGCCGACAATCAGCGCATCCCGCAGGCGCATTTCGCCCACCGTGCGCTTATGCCTCGCGCTGAGTTCAGCCGCCGCTAGCAGCACCGCCATCACCAGGCAGGAAATCCCGATCACCATCAGCCCGCGCAGCGGCGAGTTGCAGGAGTTGAGGGTCGACGACAAGGCTATCCCGGCAATCCCGATCGGAATCGTCGCCAGCACAATGGCCACCGCCAGCTTGAACCACTGGTTGTTGTAGTCACCCTGGCGCATCGCAGTGATGCTGCCGACCGTGACCTGGCGTACATCCTTCCAGAAGTAACTGACCACTGCTGCCAGTGCGGCCAACTGCATGGCTGCGGAAAACGCCGAGCCGGGATCCGGCCAGCCGAGCAGGGCGGGCACGATGCGCATGTGGGCGGTGGAAGACACGGGCAACAATTCGGTGATGCCCTGAATGATGCCCAGGATGCCTATTTGCAGGTAATCCAGGGACGCAAAGCCGACATCGAGGCCGCTGGTGCAGACGTTTGTCAAAGTACTTATCCTGAAAGCAAGGGGAGGGAAGTGACGCGGAGTTTAGTCTAACTTTGTAACGATTTTGTCGTTGACACGAGAAAAGCGCGATCGGTTCAGCAAGCAGAAAGCTTGGCCGGTGTATTGGCATTGCAGGTGGCTTTGTTGACAATGGCAGCCTGTTTTTTTGCCGAGATGCCCATGCCTGCAATCCCCGATACCACCGTCGAACTGATCGAGACCGGCCCGGAACACGCCACGTTGATCGCCAACCTTTACCAGTTCTACGCCTACGAGTCCTCGGACTGGGAACAGGAAGATGTCGAGGTGGACGGTCGCTTCTACATCCATGAGGAGCACCTGGCCCGCTACTGGGAAGACCCGCAGTGGAGTGCCAACCTGCTGCTGGTCGACGGCTTCATCGCCGGCTTCCTGCTGATCGAAGGCAGCGAACTGCCGGGGATCGATGCGCTGGAACTGGCGGACCTGTTCATCCTCAAACGCTACCGCCGCAAGGGCATTGGCCGCGCCATCGCCACTCAGGTGTTGAGCAGCGGCGAGGCGAACTGGCTGGTGCGTTTCTATGATCAGGATGAAGTGAGCCAGGCGTTCTGGCGCACGGTGTTGGATAACCTGCCGCGTCCGGTGCAGGCCATCGAGCTGGACGATGAGCCAAACCTGCTGAGCTTCCTGGTGACGCGCGCAGCGTTGCACTGAACCATCAACTGAAAGCGGCGCCAGCCCCTGCACTGAACAATGCCGCCTGCATCGCCTGTGGCGGCTGGCCGAACGCCCGCAGGAACGCCTGGCGCATGCGCTCGCGATCACCGAACCCGGTCTCGCGGGCGACCACTTCCACCGGATGCCGACTGGTTTCCATCATTGCCCGGGCGGCTTCCACCCGCAGGGATTCGATGGCCTTGGCCGGGGTTTGCCCGGTCTCCTCGCGAAACACCCGGCTGAACTGGCGTGGGCTGAGCCGCGCCACGGCCGCCAGGGCCTCGACCGAAAGGTCGTGGGTCAGGTTCTCCCGGGCGTAGGCCAGGGCCAACTGCACACGGTCGGACTTGGGGTCGAGTTCCAGCAACGCCGATAGCTGCGACTGTTCGCTGCCACGGCGCTGGGCAATCACCAGCTTGCGCGCGATGCGGCGGGCGAGGTCGCTGCCCAGGTCGTTCTCCACCATCGCCAGCGCCAGGTCCACCCCGGCGCTCATGCCGGCACCGGTCCAGATCTGGCCGTCGACCACGAACAGCTTGTCTTCCTCCAGGCGAATCTGCGGGTAGCGCTTGGCAAAGGCCGGTGCGTGCAGCCAGTGGGTGGTGGCGCGCTTGCCTTCGAGCAATCCCGCCTCGGCCAGCACGAAGATGCCCATGCACAACGAAGCAATCCGCCGCGACTGTTTGGACGCCGCCTGGACCAGCCTCGGCAGGCTGGCGTCAGGCAGTTGGAACTCCAGGTAACCGCTGACGATCAATGTGTCATAGCCCTCGGGCCGGATCGGCGTGCTGTTCACCGAGAAGCCCTGGGACGTCATGATCGGGCCGCCACTTTCCGACACCAGGTGAAATTCATACGCCTGCTCGCCACGCAGCAGATTCGCGCACTCGAACACCGAGCCCAGGCTGAGGCTCAAGGATTGAAAGTTCGGGTACACCATCAGCGCAATGCTGTGCATCTCATCTCTCCAGGGGGCGCGGAGCGGTGATTGTCGGCGTGTGCCAGGGAAACGGCAACCGACTTGGCGCAATGTCCGGAATCCTTGCGGACATGACATTGTGCGGTTTTGGCCCGGCTCCTAAGCTTGATTCCATTCCAACCCACATCACCCCGAGGCACTGGCACATGAAAGTATTGATGGTTTTGACTTCTCACGACCAGCTTGGCAACACCGGCCGCAAGACCGGGTTCTGGCTCGAAGAATTTGCTGCTCCCTACTACGCGTTCAAGGACGCCGGGGCCGACGTGACCCTGGCTTCGCCGGCCGGTGGGCAGCCGCCCCTGGACCCGGTCAGCGACCTGCCGGATTCGCAAACCGACCAGACCCGCCGCTTCGCCAGCGACCCGGCGGCGCAACAGGCCCTGGCCACCACCGTGAAGCTGGAGTCGGTCAACGCCGGCGACTTCGACACCGTGTTCTACCCAGGCGGCCACGGCCCGCTGTGGGACCTGGCAGAGTCGAAAACCTCCATCGCCCTGATCGAAGCCTTCGAGCGTGCGGGCAAGCCGATTGGCTTTGTGTGCCACGCCCCGGGCGCCTTGCGGCACGTCAAGGCAGTCAACGGCGAGCCGCTGGTCAAGGGCCGACGCGTCACCGGCTTCTCCAACTCCGAAGAAGCGGCGGTTGGCCTGACCGACGTGGTGCCTTTCCTGATCGAGGATGATTTCAAGGCGCTGGGCGGCACGTATGAGAAGGGTGCCGATTGGCAGTCCTTTGTGATTGAAGATGGCCTGCTGGTCACCGGGCAGAATCCTGCCAGTTCCAGTGACGTTGCCAAAGCGCTGTTGAAGCTGACCGCGTAACCCGCCAAATCCCCCCCAAAAGTACGTTGTTGGCGGCTCCCCTGACCGGGAGCCGGCAGCTTCTGCTTGTCTGAAATTTGAATCCGGAACTTTCCCCCATGAGCAACAGCGCTTTAGGTACCCCGATCACACTGGGGCACCACACCCTGAAAAACCGCATCGTCCTGCCGCCGCTTACCCGCCAGCGAAGTGCCCAGCCCGGTGATATCGCCACGGACTTGATGGCGCTTTATTACCGCCAGCGTGCTACCGCCGGCTTCATGGTCAGCGAGGGCACGCAGATCGAGCCTCGCGGCCAGGGTTACGCCTGGACCCCGGGCATCTACACACCGGAGCAGATTGACGGCTGGCGTACCGTGACCGATGCCGTGCATGCCGAAGGCGGCGTGATCTTCGCCCAGCTTTGGCATGTGGGCCGCGTGTCCCATCACGAACTGCAGCCCGACGGCGCAGCACCCGTTGCGCCGTCGGCGATCCAGCCGCAGCAAGCCAAGGCATTCGTTGCAACCGGGCCCGGCACCGGTAAGTTGGTGCAGCCACCCGAGCCGCGCGCCCTGGCTACCGCCGAGGTCAAGGAGTTGGTGGGGCTTTACGCCCAGGCTGCAAAAAATGCATTGGCCGCAGGCTTCGATGGCGTGGAAATTCATTCGGCCAACGGCTACCTGGTCAACCAGTTCATCTCGGCGCATTCCAACCAGCGCGACGATGAATACGGTGGCTCACTGCACAATCGCCTGCGGTTCCTGCGGGAAATCGTCGAGGCGGTGGCCGAAGTAGTCGGCCCGCAGCGCCTGGGTGTGCGCTTTGCGCCGTTGTTCAGCGGCACTGACCAGGACCGGGTCTACATCGGCCTCGTCGAGGAAGACCCGCATCACACCTACATCGAGGCGATCAAGGTGCTTGAGGCGGCCGGCATCGCCTACGTGTCGATTGCCGAAGCCGACTGGGACAATGCCCCCGAGTTGCCCGAGTCGTTCCGCCAGGCGGTGCGTGACACCTTCAGCGGCCGGATCATCTACGCAGGCCGCTACACCGCAGAGCGCGGCGTGCGGTTGGTAGAGGCGGGGCTGGCAGACCTGATCGCGTTTGGCCGGCCGTACATTGCCAATCCCGACTTGCCCCAACGCCTGCTCAACGGTTGGCCGCTGAACCCGTTGAACGCGGACGGCCTGTATGGCGGCACCGAGGTGGGCTTCACCGATTACCCGGTGTATGCCGGGTAGGCACGGGCTACTCGATCGGGTATTTGCCGAATGCCGGGTGCTGCTCGGCGAGGGCCGCGTGGCGTTGCAAGTGGGGAAACGCATCGGCCTTCACGACGTCGGCTATCTTCAGCTGGGTGAAGGACCAGGCGACCGCCACCGTCAGGCTCGCCTGGGTCAGCGGCAAGTCGCTGTCGCGCTCGGCCACCCGCGCCTCCAATAATGCATAGGCCGCCAGCAGTTGCCCGGTCACGCGGTCGATCCATGGCTGATGCAGTTTTTCGGCGGGCCGCAGGTGATGTTCGTAGACGATCTGCACGGTCTTTTCGCACGCTGCCAGCGCCAGGCCGATCACTTGCAGATCCCGGGCAAGCGCTGGGGCTGACGGGGGCAGCAATCGGCTGCCGGCCGGCGCCAGGGCTTCCAGGTACTCGAGGATCAGGCCGGAATCCATCAGCACCGTGCCGTCGTCGAGCACCAGCGTCGGGGCCTTGACCACCGGGTTGATCCCGGAAAACTCATCGAAGGTGCTGAACACCGACAATGCCTGGTGTTCGAACGCGACGCCGTACAGTTCCAGGGAAATGGCCACGCGGCGCACGTAGGGCGAGTCCAGCATGCCGACCAGTTTCATGAAGCCTCCATTAACCGCAGTGTTTTGTTCTGATGACGTTATAAACCGTTTTTCCGCATGTTTATCAATCCACCCGCAACACAATCTTGCCGATATGGTCGCCACCTTCCATGCGCGCATGGGCCTTCGCGGCGTCGGTGTAGGCATACACCTCATCGATCATCGGCAGGCAACGCCCGGCCGACAGCACCGGCCACACGTGTTCGCGCAGTTGTGCGGCAATCGCGGCTTTTTCTTCCCTGGTGCGTGAGCGCAACAACGAGCCGGTAACGATCGCGCGTTTGCCGAGGATCGCCAGCAGGTCGATGTCTTTGGCGCGTGCGCCGCCGAGGAAGCCCAGCATCACCAGGCGACCTTCCATGGCCAGGGCGCTGATGTTGTCGTTCAGGTAGGAGCCACCCATGATGTCGAGGACCACATTGACACCCTTGCCCGCGGTCTTGTCAGCGATGACCTCGGCGAAATTCTGTTCCCGGTAGTTGATCGACTCGGCTCCCAGCTCGCGGATGGCGGCGCATTTTTCCACGCTGCCGGCGGTGGCGAACGCTTCGATACCGAACTCGCGGCAGAGCATCAGCGCGGTGGTGCCGATGCCGCTGGTGCCGCCATGGATCAACACGCGCTGGCCTTTATGCGCACCGCCGATGCCGAACAGGTTGGCCCATACGGTGAAGAAGGTTTCCGGGATCGCTGCCGCCTGAATCCAGTCCAGGCCATCGGGAACCGGCAAGGTCTGGCTGGCGGGCACTGCGCAGTACTGCGCATAACCGCCGCCATTGGTCAGGGCGCACACCTTGTCGCCCAGCGCGTACTCGCTGACGCCTTCGCCCAGCGCGACCACCACACCGGCCACTTCCAGCCCGGGAATCGGGCTCATGCCGGGTTTCATCGGATACGTGCCGGCGCGTTGCAGGGCGTCCGGGCGATTGACGCCGGCGGCGTGCACGCGGATCAGCACTTCGCCGGGGCCGGCGACAGGTACCGGCTCCTGGCGTGGCTGCAGGACTTCGGGGCCGCCGGGGCTGGTGATTTCGATCAGGGTCATTTCGTGGGGCAGATTCATTTGAGCGCACCTGTAGCAATGAACGTGTGGGTTGGGACCGCGCCCGTCACCGAGCGGTTCAGCCTGCTGGCGATCCTGGGTATTTTCTCTGGTGCCCAGCATAGCTGTGATGAGTGATGCAATAATGCTGCGATTACACGTCACGATGATGCAAAAATGCATCGAAGGGGAAAGCCATGAATTGGGACGATGCGCGGGTGTTCCTCGCGGTGTGCCGCGAGTCCACATTACGCGGAGCCGCGCGGGTGCTGGGGGTGGATCAGGCCACCGTGGGGCGACGGGTCAATGCCCTGGAAAAGTCCCTGAACGCAACATTGTTCCTGCGCACCTCCGAAGGCTATGCGCTGACCGCCGTGGGTGAAGCCGCGTTGCAATCGGTGGAGAACATGGAGCGCTCGGCCCTTGACCTGGAGCGTCAGGTCCTGGGCCTGGACGACCGCCTGACCGGCACCGTACGGGTGACCACCACCGATTCCCTGGCCATCGACTTCCTGATCCCGGCCATTGCCCGGCTGCACGATGCGCACCCTGACGTGCGCGTGCAGATGGACGCTTCGACCCAGTTGCTTAACCTGGCCAAACGCGAAGCCGATATCGCGGTGCGCAATACCCGCCCGGACAACCCCGACCTGATCGCCCGGCGCATCGCCCGCTGGCCGGTGGGGCTGTTTGCCTCGCAAGCGTATATCGATCGGCACGGCGCACCCGAGCCGGGCAGCCTGTTCGAAGGACACGACCTGGTGGTGTACCAGCCGCACCTGCAAAGCCAGAAGGACCTGACCCTGGTCAGCGAGCCGCTGGGACGCGGACGTATTGTTGCGGCCTTGAGTTCAAGCCTGTTGGTTCGCCGCTCCATCGCCGCAGGGATCGGTATCGGTGAGGTTCCGATAGTTTCCGGCGAACGCGACGGCCTGGTGCGGCTGTGGCCGGACCGTACGCGGCCGTTGCCCTACGATGTGTGGCTGGTGACCCATGCCGACCTGCGGCACACCGCCCGGGTGCGGGTGGTGATCGACGAGATCGTCGCGGGGTTTGCCGGCACCGGGGAATAGTACGACTGCCTGAAAAGGCCGGGTGTCAGCCCGGCCAGAAATAAGTCGTCGCAGGAGAACGCAATCGGCTCAGCGTTGCAGGAAGGCCAGCAGATCTTCGTTCAAGGCTTGCTGGTGGGTCACCGCAAAACCATGGGGGGCATCCTTGTACACCTTCAACTGCGCGCCTTTGATCATCTGCGCGGCGACCTTGCCGGTAGTTTCGAACGGCACTATCTGGTCACCATCACCGTGGATAACCAGGGTCGGCACGTCGATCCTGGCCATGTCCGGGCGGAAGTCGGTTTCCGAGAACGCGGTGACGCAATCCACCGTCGCCTTGAGCGAGGCGAGCAGGGCGATGTTCAGTGTTTGAGTCAATACACCGCTGGAGACCTGTTGGCCCTTGTTGATGCCATAGAACGGCGTATTGAAGTCTGCCAGGAACTGCGCGCGATCCTTCAGCAACGCGGCCTTGAACCCGTCAAACGCTGCCATCTCGACACCTTGCGGGTAATCCGGCTTTTGCCCGAACAGCGGCGTCACCGCCCCCAGCAACACCAGCCCGGCCACGCGCGCGCTGCCATGGCGGGCGATATAGCGGCTGACATCGCCGCCGCCCATGGAGAAGCCCACCAGGGTCACGTCCTGCAGATCCAGATGGTTGATCAACTGGGCGATATCGTCGGCAAAGGTGTCGTAGTCGTTACCGGTCCAGGGCTGGTCCGAGCGGCCAAAACCACGGCGGTCGAACGCGATGGTGCGGTAGCCGCGGCTGCTCAGGTACTCCATCTGGTATTCCCACATATCGGCATCCAGCGGCCAGCCGTGGCTGAACAGCACCGGTTTGCCGGTGCCCCAGTCCTTGTAGTAGAGCTCGGTACCGTCTTGTGTGCGTAAGGTGCTCATGGCAAAACTCCTTGGGTGAGAGGGCAGCCAATACTATAGGCGCAGAATCTGACGAGGGACTTGTATGCCTGTGCTCGGTTGAACGGTTCAGCGTCTATGCTGGTCAACTGCTTTCTACCGTCTGAACAAACAGGTGAACGAAATGGCCAAGACTTACAGCTACGCCGCTCGTGACTCCAAGGATTCGCTCAAACCCTTCACGTTCGAACGTCGCGCCCCCGGGGCCGATGATGTGCAGATCGACATCCTCTATTGCGGCGTCTGCCACTCGGACCTGCACACCGTACGCAACGAATGGAAAAACACCCTGTACCCGTCGGTACCGGGCCATGAAATCGTTGGCCGAGTGACCGCCGTGGGCGCCAATGTCAGCAAGTTCAAGGTGGGCGATTTGGCCGGTGTCGGCTGCATGGTCGACAGCTGCCAGCACTGCGAATCCTGCGCCGAGGGCGAGGAGCAGTATTGCGAAAACGGCTTCACCGGCACCTACAACGGTCCGGCTTTTGGCGGCGAAAACACCTTCGGCGGCTACTCGGACAATATCGTGGTCAAGGAGAAGTTCGTCCTGCGCATCTCTCACGACGAGAGCAACCTGGCGGCGGTCGCGCCGCTGCTGTGTGCAGGCATCACCACCTACTCACCGCTGCACCACTGGAACGTCGGGCCGGGCAAGCGCGTCGGCGTTGTCGGCCTCGGTGGCCTGGGCCATATGGCGGTGAAAATCGCTCATGCCATGGGCGCCTACGTGGTGCTGTTCACCACCTCGCCGAACAAGCGCGAAGACGGCCTGCGCCTGGGGGCCGATGAAGTGGTGGTGTCGAAGAACGCGGACGAAATGGCCAAGGTTGCCAACTCCCTGGACTTCATCCTCAACACCGTGGCCGCGTCCCACAATCTCGACGCCTTCCTCAACCTGCTCAAGCGCGACGGCACCATGACCCTGGTGGGCGCCCCGGATAGCCCGCACCCGTCACCGACCGTGTTCAACCTGATCTTCAAGCGTCGCAGCCTGGCCGGGTCGTTGATCGGTGGCATCCAGGAAACTCAGGACATGCTGGATTTCTGCGCCAGGCACGGGATTGTCTCGGACATCGAGATGATCGACATCCAGGGCATCAATGACGCCTACGAGCGCATGCTCAAGGGCGATGTGAAGTATCGGTTCGTGATCGACATCGAGAGCCTGAAGAAAGAAAAACACGCGGCCTGATTGATCGCTGCAGATCCCTGTAGGAGCGGGCTTGTGTGGGAGCGGGCTTGCTCGCGAAGGCGGTGTGTCAGTCGCTCAATAGGCTGGCTGAACCACCGCTTTCGCGAGCAAGCCCGCTCCCACCCAAGCCCGCTCCCACATTTTGATCTTCGCCGGTTTCTAGGCCGACAGGTGCTCATACAAAATCGTCGCACCCACCAGCATCAACACCACGCCGCCAACCATCTCGGCGCGCTTGCCGACCACAGTCCCCAACACCCGGCCAAGCATCATGCCGATGGTTACCATGGTCATCGTCGCCAAGCCGATCGCCGCAGCGGCCACCAGGATATTCACGTCGACAAACGCCAGGCCTACGCCCACCGCCAGGGCATCAATGCTGGTAGCAAACGCGGTCACGGCAAGAATCATGAACGAGTGCTGGCTCGGTTTCTCTTCCTCTGGATCATCGGCCTTCAAGCCGTTGTAGATCATGTGCAGGCCCAGGGCTACCAGCAGGGTAAAGGCGATCCAGTGGTCCCACTGTTCCACCCAGCGAGTGGCGGCCTGGCCGATGGCCCAGCCGATAATCGGCGTGATCGCTTCGATCACACCAAAGATCAGCCCGGCCCGCAGGGCTTCGGTCAAGCGTGGTTTGTGCAGGCTGGAACCTTTGCCAATGGCCGCCGCAAAGGCGTCCGTGGACATGGCAAGGGCGAGAAGAATCAGGGAAATGGGGTTCACGGTAAGGCTTCCAGTCGGGCTGTATGAGTCAACGACACAACCACACGCCCGACTTTAGGCATGGATGTGTCGCTGGTCTCACCAACCAAAATGGTGTTCGCACCACGGCATGTTGCCGAGAATGTTGATACGAACGCTTCGAGAATCCGAAGCAGGCTACTCCCCAACGAGGTGGCGGATCATAGCCGCGCAATCATGAAAATTTCGTTAAGGACGCCTCACGGATGTTCCAGGTGACACCGCACCTGCTGACTCATCCCACCCGTCAACCGCTGCGGCCGCTCACAGCCTTGTGTACGCCTCGGGCAGCGGTCGAGAAAGAAACACCCACCCGGCAACACCCGGTTCCCCGGCAGCTCTGTCGGTGCACTGACATACGCGTCGTCCAGCGCCACCCCCAGCTTGGGCACCGCCTCCAGCAACAGCTGGGTGTACGGATGCTTCGGCTGCTCCAGCACTTGCTCGGCACACCCCAGTTCCACGATCTGCCCCAGGTACATCACCGCCACCCGGTCGGCCATGTGCCGCACCACCGAAACGTTGTGGGAGATCAGGATGTACGTCAGCCCCAGCCGCCGTTGCAGCTCGGCCAGCAGGTTGAGGATTTGCGCCTGCACCGAGATATCCAGGGCCGAGGTCGGCTCGTCCAGCACCAGGATGCTCGGGTTGGACGCCAGCGCGCGGGCGATGGCGATGCGTTGGCGCTGGCCACCGGAAAACTGGTGCGGGTAACGGTCCAGGTATTCAGCGCGAATGCCTACCTGCGCGGCGACCTTGGCGGCGATGGTGCGCATTTCACTCTTGGGCGTGTCGCCTAGGGCGAACAGCGGCTCGGTAATGATTTTCCAGATGGGCAGGCGCGGGTCGAGGGACGATTGCGGGTCCTGGAATACGATCTGCACATGCCGGTGGCGCTCCCGGGCACTTTCGTAGACCCAGTCCACTTCACCGTCGCTGGGCTTGACCAGGCCCATCAGCAACTGGGCGAGGGTGCTTTTACCGCAGCCGGACTCGCCGACAATCCCCAGGGTTTCCCCACGGCGCACCTGCAAGTCGATGCCGTTGAGGGCGTGGGCATAACCGCGCGGGCGGCCCAGCCAGTCGGTTTTTACCGGGAACTTGACCCGTACATCCCGCAAAGCCAGCAGTGAATCTTGAGACACGGTCATTGCACCGACTCCCCGGCAGTCAGCCAGCACGCACTTTTGCGGGTGCCGGCAGGGTTGATCAGGTCCAGGCGCGGGCGCTCGATGCATTGGCTCATGGCCTGGGGGCAGCGTTCGCGAAAGGTGCAGCCTGAGGGCAGGGCGGCAAGGTTGGGCACCTGGCCGGGGATGGTCAGCAGGTCGTCGCCGGGTTTCACCTGCTCCGGCAAGCCGCTGAGTAACCCTTGGGTGTAGGGGTGGCGCGGGTCGCTCATCACCTGGGCGGTGGGGCCTTCTTCCACCACGGCGCCGGTGTACATCACATACACCCGGTCGCAGAACTGCGAGACCACAGCCATGTCGTGGGTGATCAGCAGGATCGCGGTGCCGCGTTCCCGGGCTTTTTCCCGCAGCAGCAACAGCACCTGGCGTTGCACGGTGACGTCGAGGGCAGTGGTGGGTTCATCGGCGATCAGCAACTGAGGGTCGCAGGAAAACGCCAAGGCGATCATCACCCGCTGGCGCATGCCGCCGGAGAGTTCGAAGGGGTAGCTGTCGAGCACTTGCTCGGGGTCGGCGATGTGCATGTCCCGCAGCAGGGCGATGGCCTTGGCACGGGCGGCGGCCTTGCTCAGGCGCTGGTGGTGGATGATCACATCGAGCATCTGCCGGCCAATGCGCCGGGTCGGGTTCAGCGCGGTCATCGGCTCCTGGAAGATCATCGCCGCGTCACGCCCGCGGATCTGCAGCAGCTCCTTCTCGCTGGCACCGAGCATGTCGCGGCCGAGCATCTGCAAGCTGCCGGCGGTGATCCGGTAACTGCGCTCCGGCAGCAGGCGCAGGCTGAGCATCGCGGTCACGGATTTGCCGGAGCCGGATTCTCCCACTACGCCGACGACTTCGCCGGGGTTGACGTGCAACGACACGCCGTTGAGTGCCTGGACGTTGTTGCGGTAAGCCGGGAATTCCAGGCTCAGGTTGTCGATGGCAAGCACTGCCGGACTGGACATGGTCATTTCCCCTGTTGCCGTGGGTCGAGCAGGTCACGAACACCGTCACCCAGCAGGTTGAAGCCGGTCGCGGTGACCAGGATCGCCAGCCCCGGAAAGGTCGAGTACCACCAGTTGTCGAGAATGAAATTGCGCCCGGTGGCAACCATCGCACCCCATTCGGCGGTGGGCTGCTGTGCCCCCAGGCCGATGAAACCCAGGGCCGAGGCCATCAGGATCGCGCTGCCGATGTCCAGGCTCAGTTGCACCAGCAACGGCGGCATCGCATTGCGGCCTACGTGCCACGACACGATGTGCCAGCGCCCGGCGCCGAAGGTCTGGGATGCCTTGACGTAGCCCATCTGCCGAATGCTCAGGGCCTGGCCCCGGGCCAGGCGCACGTAGAACGGGATGCGCACCACGGTGATTGCCAGCATCGCATTGAACAGGCTCGGGCCCAGTGCGGCGGCCAGGGCCATGATCAGCACCAGGGACGGCACCGACAGCATGATGTCCATCAGGCGCATGATCAGGCTGTCGAAACGCCCGCCGATGATCCCCGACAGGCAGCCCAGCAGCCCGCCCACCAGGCAGGACGAAAACGCCACGAACAGGCCCACGCCCACCGACTGGCGGCTGCCGTACAGCACCCGGCTGAACAGGTCGCGGCCGACTTCATCGGTGCCGAACCAATGTTCGGCGGAGGGCTCGGCCAGGCGTTGCGCCAGGTTCAAGGCATTGGGGTCATGGCTCGCCAACCAGGGCGCGAAGGCCATGCAGATCAGCACGATCAAGGTGATGGTCAGGCCGGCGATGGTCAGCGGGCTGCGGCGTATTTGATAGCCCAGGTACTCCATTCGCGCACGCCAGGTGGGGCGCTGTTCCAGGGGCACCGGTACGGGCATGGTCAGGGGAGCGGTCATTTCAATTCACCTCGCCGATGCGCGGGTCGACCACCCGGTAGAGCAGGTCGATCAGCATGTTCAGCAGTACATAAATAAACGACACCAGGATCGCGAAGCCCATCACCGCCGGGAAATCCAGGGACTGGATCGACTTCACCACATAGGCACCCATGCCCGGCCAGGCGAACACGGTTTCGGTCAGCACCGCGCCGTACAGCAGGTCGCCGAGGGTCAGGCCGAGCACGGTGATCGACGGGATCAGCGCGTTGGGCAAGGCGTGGCGCAGGATCACCGCCCAGCGCGACAGGCCGTAGGCGCGGGCGGTACGGATGTAGTCCTCGCCCAACTGGTCGAGCATCGCCGAACGAATCTGCCGGGCGACTACGCCGAGGTTGACGAAACCCAGGGTGACGGCGGGCAGGATCAGGTGTTCCAGGGCATTAAGGAACAGTGGGATATCGCCGGCCAGCAGCGAGTCGATCAGGTAGAACCCGGTGATGGTGCGCGGTGGTTCGAGGCCTTCATCCAGCCGCCCGCTGCCGGGCAGCCAGCCGAGCTGGCCGTAGAACAACACGATCAGGCCCAGGCCGAGCCAGAAGGCCGGCGTGGAAATGCCGGTAACCGCCAGCGTTCGGGCGATCTGGTCGATGGCGCGGTTGTGATACACCGCTGACAGCACCCCCAGCGGTACGCCCACCAGTACCGAGAGCAGCAGGGCGGTGACCGCCAGTTCGAGGGTCGCGGGGAAGAACGCTTTCAGGTCTTCCAGCACCGGGCGGCTGGTGCGGATCGAGGTGCCGAGGTCGCCGTGCAGCAGGTCGCTCATGTAGCGGCCGTATTGCTGGTACAGCGGCAGGTCGAGGCCCAGTTGATGGCGGATGTTCTCGACAATGGCGTCGCTGGCCCGGTCGCCGGCAATCAGGCGCGCCGGGTCACCCGGGATCAGGTGGGAGATGCAAAAGGTAATCAGCGAAACGCCGACGACGACCAGGATCAGGCCGAACAGGCGTTTGCGCAACATATTCAGGAAGGCCATGAGGGCTCCTCGGTAACGCGAGACATTTGGATCAGGATACAGCCTGGAAAACACAGCAGGTCCAGTGTGGGAGCGGGCTTGCTCGCGAATACGGTGGGTCAGTCATACATCGGGTAACTGATACACCGCTTTCGCGAGCAAGCCCGCTCCCACATTTGATCGCGTGTTACTTACTGATCTCAGCCACGTTGAACACCTGCTCCAGCATCGGATGGAACACATAACCCTTCACCGAATCACGCATCGGCAGGGTGTAGTTCTTCTGATAGAGGTAGGCGTATACGCTGTCCTTGAGCACGATCTTCTGGGCTTCCTGATACAGCTCGGTGCGCTTGGCCGTGTCGTTGTTGGCCGCCGCATCACGAATCAGCTTGTCCACCACCGGGTTGCTGTAGAACGAACGATTGCCCGGCAGGCCTTGCAGGGAGGAGTCGAACCAGAAGTTCATGTACATGTAGGGGTCGGAGAAGTCCGGTGCCCACGAGCCGATGGACACGTCGAAGTCACCCTTGCCCAGGCGCTCGCGCATGGTGGCGTTGGCCAGTTTTTCCATCTTCAGGTTGATCCCCAGCGGCGCCAGGCTGGCTTGCAGGGTCAGGCCGATGGATTCCCAGTCCGGGTCCTTGTCGGAGTACATGTAGTTCAGGTTGGTGATTTTTTCCGGGAGTTTCTTCAGGTTCGCGCCCGCGCTGTCCAGGTCCTGTTTCATCAAGGGCAGGCTCGGGTCATTGGCCCACATGCCGGCGGGAATCGGCCCGTTCATCAACTTGGCCTGGCCCTTGAGGATGCCGTCGACAATGCCTTTGTAGTCCACCGCATCAACGATCGCCTGGCGCGCATTCTGGTTGTTCAGCGGGGCTTTCTGGTTGTTCAGGTACAGGTAGGTCACCCGCAGCGACGGGAACTCCTTGATCACCACGTCTTTCTTTTTGGCCAGGTTGGTGAGCTGGTCCTGGGGCATGTCTTCGGCGATGTCCAGGTCGCCGCGTTCCAGTTGCAGGCGGCGTACCGAGGCTTCGCTGATGATCTTGATCACCACCTTGTTCAGCGCGGGCTTGGTGCCGGCGTAGTAGGTGTTGGGTTCCAGGGTCAGGCTCTGGCCTTTCTGCCAGTTGCTCAGGCGAAAGGCGCCGGAGCCGGCGGTGTGGGTGGAGAGGTAGGCGTTGACGTCGCCCTGTTTCACCACGTCCGGGTTGATGATGCCGGCGCCGTTGTGGGCGAGGGTGTAGAGGAAGGGCGCGTAGGGCTTGGCCAGGGTGAAGCGCACGGTGAGCGGGTCGACCACGGTGACTTTCATGTCATCCGGGAACGCACCCGACGGGCCTTGCTTGAGCTGCATCACGCGGTCGAAGGAGAACTTCACCGCATTGGCGTCGACCTCGGCGCCGTCATCGAACTTGTTGCCGGGCTTGAGTTTGAAGTCCCACACCAGACCGTCGGCCGAGGTGGTCCAGCTGTCGGCCAGGTCGCCCTTGACCTCGGTGCTGCCCTTGCCGTTTTCGACTTTGTAGGCCACCAGCTTCTGGTACGCCGGGTACGTCACCGCCCAATCGTTGTTGTCGATGGTCACGGCCGGGTCGAGGGTTTGCGGGTCGGCGGCCTTGCCGATCATCAGGGTGTCTTTGGGCGCCGCGGCACTTGCCGATTGCCACGCGCCCAGGCTCAGGGCGGCGCACAGCAGGGAGAGTGCGAGGGTCTTGCGGTTGCTTGGGGTCATGCCGGTTTCCTTGATTATTTAGAGGAAAAAGCGGGTTGGTTTATTTTTATGAAATCTATAACCGGGCAGTTGGAGCTAAAGGGTGCTGCTCATTATTGTGATGGTACGGTCCTTGTGATCAGTGTGACTCCTCAATTAGTGGGAAAAGTTCGGCATCCGGCAATTCGTAATGCCACCACTCGGTGGCAATCGCCTTGAAGCCGGCGCCAAGCATGATGCCCAGCAACAGCAGGCGGTTGCGCTGCACCTGCGGCGGCAGGTCGGGGTAGAACTGGTGGGACTTGGGCTCCATGGCATCAAACGCCGTGCCCATGTCCAGGGGTGTGCCGTGTTCATCAATCAGTGTCAGGTCGACGGCCACGCCGCGGGTGTGGTGCGAGCCCAGGCGTGGGTCGCGCACGTAGTCCGGGTTGGGCAGGGCCTGCCACAACAGTTGCTGGGCGTAGGCAGGGCGATAGGCGTCGTAGATCAGCAACGTCATGCCGGCCTGGCGTGCCAACAGGCTCGCCTTGCGCAGGCAGGCCGCCGCTTCGGCGTGCAGCAGGCAGCGGGCATTGCGGTAGATCACGGTGCCTGCCAGGTTGTCGGCACTGGCGTAGATCAGGTCGACCTGTACCGGGTATTCCGGTGGGGCGATTTCTACCAATGGGCTGGTTTTCACTCAAAGATTTCCTTTCCAGGGTCAGGATTCGAACTGGCCGAAGGCCTGTTGCAGGGCGCGGTTTTTTGCCAGGCGTGCATCCAGTCGCTCGCCGTAGCGGTCAGCGACGGCAGACACCATCAGGTTGAACAGGCACGTCAGGGGCGCCATGGAGTCCCAGAACTGGCCGACATCGGTTTTCAGTTGCAGCAGGTCCAGGTCGTAGTCCCGGGCCCAGGGGCATTGCAAGTCAGTGATCAGCGCCAAGGGTAGACCCTGGGCGTTCGCGGTCTCGCAGAACGTGGGCGTGATGCTGGAATAGGCGCGGAAATCCGCTGTGATGGCGTAGGGTTTTTCAAAGCCGGAGTTCAGGGTCTCGGCGTAGATCCCCGACAGGCCATCGACGTAATAGACCTTGGGACGGATGTATTCCAGGTGGCTGTGGAACGCATTGAGGATGCCCCGGGTGGACTGGATACCGAGGATGAACACGGCGTCTGCATCCACGATGTGCTGCACGATGTCGGCGAAACCCTGGCTGCGGGCCAGGCCGTACACATGCTGGATGGCTTCGATCTCGCGGTTGAGGGAACGGTCGAGGGCGTCTTCCTGATCGTTCTCCTGGCGAAACGCACCCAGGCGGTCGGTGATCAGCCAGGAGGCTTGCGGGTCGCCGCGCAGGCCTTGCTTGACGTCATCGAGGTTGCGATAACCCAGGGTTCGCAAGAAACGCCCCACTGAAATCCCTGTGGTGCCGGCTTGCTGGGCGATGCTGTCGGCGGTTTCGAACGGCAGCTGTTGCAGGTTGCCCAGCAGGTAGGTCGCGATGCGCTTGCCGGTGGGCGTCAGCGTCGGGAACTGCTGTTCCAGCGTGCGCTGGAAGCTGTTTTTATCCATGACGTTTTCGCGCAGGCCGGTCATTGATGTTACTCATGTTTCATGATTTTGATGTCTGTTAGAAACATAACATCGGCAATCGCGATAACACAATGGCTTTTTTTGCACTGGGCGGGCAGGGGGGGACAAGCGGCGATCAAGGCCGCTGGGGTTTCACCGAAGTACCGAACGTATTGCCCATGCGCACACTGGTCGCTGCGGGTGTAGAGAGCCCGATCTGGTTCGGCTTGCGTTTGTCGATGGGCACCTGTTGCGCTTGCTGGTTCTTTTGCGTGGCCTTGGCGGCGTCCGGGTTGTTGCCCATCTGCTGGCTCAGGCAGCCATAGTCCGGTGCCTTGTAGCCATCCACGTTGACCTCGGTGCAGCCATTCGGCGTTCCTTCGGCGTGGGCCATCAGTGGCAGGGCAGCACACAGCAACAGGCTGGCGAGGGTCGGGAACAGGTTCATCGGTGCCTCCTGGCGAGCCCTGGGAAATGGGCCGGTATGGCTCAAAAGTGTAGTGCAGCGGGCTGCCCGTCACCGTGATGTTTTTTTTGCTGGCACCGTAACATCAGGTTCATAAACTGGCCTCAGGATGACGGTTTTGTAGGCTATGTCGGACGTGTTGCGATGCTGAGCAGGGGGGCTTGGAGGCGCGCGGGCTGCTGCCTGGCTCTGCTGTTGGGGCTGGCGCAGACCGTGCGCGCCGAAGTGACCCTGGACCTGCCCGCGCAGAACCTGGATAGCGCCCTGCAGGCGTTCAGCCATGCCACCGGCATGGCGGTGCTGGTGGACCGCGAGTTGACCCGGGGCCGGCGCTCCATCGGCGTGCATGGCCGCTACAGTGCGCAGCAAGCCCTGGGCCTGCTGCTGACAGGGAGTGGCCTGATGGCGCGTTATGCCCGCAGCGATGCGTTCACCCTGCAAGTCCCCGAGGTCAGCCAGCCGGCCACGACGCGGGGGCTGAAGGCAGGGCATGCAGCACGGATCAACAACAGCTATGCCGCGGCCTTGCAGCAGGCGATCGAACGCAGTTTGTGCCGTTCGCCGCTGACCCGCCCCGGCAGTTTCCGGGCGCTGGTGCAGGTGTGGGTCAACGGTGACGGGGTGATCGAACACAGCCGGCTGGTCAGCTCCACCGGTGACCTGCAGCGTGACGAAGCGCTGGTACGCGGCCTGGGCGCCACCCGGGTCGAACGCCCTGCGCCCAGTTCGCTGCGCTTGCCGGTGACCTTACTTTTGATGCCCGATTCAACAGGAACACGCATGGAATGCACAGCAGGGGAAGGAGTTTCCGGGGCATGAAAGACACCGGCCACAGCATGATGGTCAGCCTGTTCCTGGCGTCCTACGAGGACTTCAAGGTACGCCTGCGCAAGCGCCTCGGGTCCGAGGACCTGGCCAACGACGTGCTGCACGAAACCTACCTGCGGGTCGACCGCATGGACATGCCGCCGAACCTGGCGCAACCCAATGCCTACCTGTATCGAATGGCGCTGAACATCGCCGCTGACCGACGCCAGGCGGATGCGCGACTGTTGACCGGCAGCGAAGTCGAAGAGCTGCTGCAAACCGTCGATGAAGCCCAGGACCCGTCGCGGGTGGTGGGTGGCCAGCGGGAAATCCAGTCTTTGCTCAAGGCCCTCTACGAACTGCCGGCGCGGCGGCGCCAGATCCTTATCGCTGCACGTCTGGAAGAGGCGCCACACCTGGAAATCTCCAGGCGTTTCGGGATTTCCACGCGCATGGTCGAAAAGGAAATCAAGGCGGGGCTGGGCCACTGTGCGCAGCGCCTTGAAAGAAAAGTGATCCAGCGGTTCGGTCCCGGGGCCGGAAAACCGTCTTAGTGATTGAGTCCCTGATAATCCGTTGAGTACCTGCGCGCTTGAACATTTTTAACCTTTCCGCTGCCCGTGCTGCGCCCGATAGCCCCCTGCACGATGAAGCGCGTGACTGGCTGGTGCTGCTGACTTCGGGCCGGGCCACCGTTGCCGATGCCAAGGCGTTGCGCCAGTGGTGCGCCCAGAGCCCGGAGCATGCCCGGGCGTTCGAGCAGGCCAAGGTGTTGTGGCAGCAATTGGCTCCCGCCGCCGAGCAGTTTTCCCGGCCGCGGCATTTTGGGCGGCGGGCGTTTTTGGGCGGGGCGATTGCGGCGTCGGCGGCGGTGTGGATGGTGCGGGTGACGGTGCCGGGTGGGTTTGCCGGGTTGACGGCGGATTACCGCACCGAGGTCGGGGAGCAGCGGCGGGTGGAGTTGGGTGATGGGGTTCGGCTGGAGCTCAATACGCAGACGCGGATCAGCCGGCGTGAGGGTGGGATTGAGTTGTTGGAGGGGGAGGTCGAGGTGCTGGCCGATGCTGCGATGCCGCTTCAGGTTCAGGCGGGTGGAGGGTGGTTGAGTGCGGCTCGGGCGCGGTTCAATGTGCGCAATACGGATCACAGTGTGTGTGTGACGTGTATTGATGGGGCGCTGTTGGTGGGTGTGGGGGGGCGTACGGTTCGGCTTGAGGGTGGGCGGCAGCTGACTTATGACGCCAGCGGTGTGGGTGAGCCGGTGGCGGTGGACGTGCAGGCTGTGGTGGCTTGGCGGGAGCAGGTGCTGGTGTTTGATAATGCGACGCTGGCGACGGTGGTGGATGAGATCAATCGCTATCGGCCGGGGATGTTGCTGCTGATGAATGCGCAGTTGGGCAAGCGGCGGGTGCAGGCGCGGTTTAGTCTGCATCAGTTGGCGGGGGTGGCGCTTTTGATTCGCGATGCGTATGGGGCCAAGTGTACGGAGTTGCCTGGCGGTGTTGTTTTGTTGAGTTAGATCGGTGTGCATATCCGTTATTTAGGTAACGGCTGCTTCAAAATCAAAAGCACAGCGGCCTCCCGGCCGGCTTGAGTGTTAAAAGCAAAGGCAAAGACCAGAGCGAAAACAGATCTGCTTTTCTGTGGGAGCGGGCTTGCTCGCGAAAAACCTGAGAGCGCCGCGTTCATCCAGAATGCCCGCGTCATCGTTAACGACCTTCGCGAGCAAGCCCGCTCCCACATTTGGACCGTGCCCGCTTTAGCTTTTGATTTTGCTCTTCAACACTCAAGCCTAGGCGAGGAGCCGAGTGGTGGGGCAAGAGCGTTTTGCTTACTTTTGACTGGGCCGGCATTCCGGCTTTTCGAAAGTGAGCGGAGCCCATATCAGCCATAACAAAAATAACGGATATGTACACCACCCCAAAAAGCCCTACCGCAAGGGCCCCAAAACCTGCCGATACCGCTCCACCCACTGGCCCGTCTCCCGCACCAGAACCACCTCGATCCCCAGCGGTTCATCCTGCCGATTCCCACTCAACTGCCGCCACCCCTTGTCCCAAACCCGCACCTGCAAATCCCTGACCTGCCCAAGCACCGCCACCGCATCCCGGGGCGCCGGCAGCGGATACCGATCCCGCGCCGGTGCAGCTGCCCGGTACAGCGTGTCGCCCTTGAGCCACCACCGCACCCGCTGCAACCCATCCCCTGGAATCGGAGCCGTACGGATCACCTCCAGCCGAAACCCCTTGCTGTCCGAACTCCTCACCGACACCGCCGCCAACCCGCCAGGCTTCGGCGCGTCTTCGCCAATCGGCGGCCCCAACTCAACCCCCGCGCGCAAGCTCACATCCAGCTGCATCTGGTTCAGCGCCCGCAACAACACCTCAGTCTGCTCACTGCTGGCCTGCAAATGCTGATCAGCCCGGGTCACACTGTCCAACCCGCGCCAGGCAATCACACTGACCACCGCCATCAACATGATCGCCACCATCACCTCGATCAGCGTAAAACCCTTCTGGTCACTCATGACTCGCCACCCGCAACAACCCCGCCGCATCCCGTTGCAGGCTCAGGCTGTATTGCCCATCCGACAGCACCACCCGCACCGGCGGGTTCACCCATTCAGCATCCAGCACCAATGTTTTCCCAGGCTCGATGCGCACCTGCATCGGCGCACTGTCCCAGGCCCGCGGACGCAGTTGCTGATCGCCGCTGAAGTTCTCCACTCCCAGCCCATCATCGGTAACGCGGCTGAAGCGAAATCCCTTGGCATCGGCTTTCCAGGTAATCGCCCGGCCATCGGCACGCGCCTCGGCCTGGGCCACCTGCAGCAATTGGCTCAAGCGTTCCGCGTCCTTGCGCAGCAGGTGCAGCGGATCAGGCTTGATGCTCAGGCTGATGGCCGCACTGGCGATGCCGATGATCACCAGCACCACCATCAACTCGATCAACGTGAAGCCCTGCTGTTTCATTTTTTGCTCCCTGATCAACCGCTGAAATAAAAAGGTGTGAATTGCCCTGTAGCCTGAGGCGACGGACAAACAGGAGGTCCCGCCCATGGCATTCATCCATCGTTTTTCACCCGCCCATGGCGCCCAGGCCTTGGCGTTGCTGGCGGCGCTGGCAGGGGTTGCGACCTGGACGCCACTGTTGCTCACGTCGGCCGAGTCCCACACCCCGCAGGACGCGCCCCAGGCGTTGGCGGCCCGCAGCGACAACCCCGCCGCGCAATGGTTTTCCAATATCCCGGCGGTGATGCAGATCAAGGTCTCCGGGGTGCTTGCCGGGGCGCGTGGGGCGGTGGCGATCCTCAGTCTCAACGACGGCCCGCCCCGCAGCTTTTTGTTGGGTGAACGCCTGAGCCCCGGCGTGCGGCTGACGGCCATTGAAGGCGATAGCGTGGAGATCGAGCGCGGCGCGGAAAAAATCCGCGTGCCCCTCGACAAGTTGCCCGACGGGCCAGCCTTGCCAAGCCTCATTCGGCAGTAACCGGGCGCTTCACCGGCGGGCGCCCCAGCAGTGTCTCCAGGCGTGCCAGGGGGGGCGCTTCCCGGGTGGCGTCCAGCACCTGCACGCTGACCTGGAACAGGCGCCCATCCGGCCCGTTGCTGATGGTCTGTTCGCAACGCAGTTTCAGCCGGCCCTGGTCGCAGTCGAACGTCTTGCGCCCGGTGCTCACCCGACCTTCCAGGCGCAGTTCCGCCATCCGCCCCTGGGCTGCCAGCAGCGCCATCGACTTGTCCCGCAGCAGGCCGTTGCTGGTGGTCATCAGCCCGGCCACGCGTACCGTCGCCGCCATGGCCACGGCGATGATCGCCAGTGCCACCAACACTTCAATCAGGGTGAAACCTTGCTCGTTGCGGGGCCCGCCCATGGCGTACTCAAAACCGGGAAACAGGCCCGCAGACTAGCCCCGGGAGTTGACCGATTGGCGACCAAAGCTCCCGAGGATTTTCAACATGACTGACATGTGTTCTTGCAACACTGCGCCACGAAATGCACTCAAGCCAAGGAATGTCGACATGGATATCGCACACTTCACGTCAGCGCGCAGGCAGCGCGGTTTCACCCTGATCGAGATCATGGTGGTCGTGGTGATCCTGGGGATTCTGGCGGCGCTGGTGGTGCCCAAGGTGCTCGACCGCCCCGACCAGGCGCGGGCCACAGCGGCCCGGCAGGACATTGGCGGGCTGATGCAGGCCCTGAAACTCTACCGCCTCGACCACGGCTCGTATCCCAGCATGAACCAGGGCTTGAAGGTGCTGGTGGAACGCCCGGCCGATGCGAAAAACAGCAACTGGCGCGCCTACCTCGAACGCTTGCCCAACGACCCGTGGGGCAACCCGTATCACTACCTCAACCCAGGGGCCAACGGTGAAGTGGATGTGTTCTCCCTCGGCGCCGACGGGAAACCTGATGGTGACGGCGTGAACGCCGATATCGGCTCCTGGCAGTTGTAAGGCCGGCGATGAACAGCCATTCGCCCCCAGCGGCGAAGCAGCGCGGCATGGCGATTATCAGTGCCTTGCTGATCGCGGCCGTGGTCGCGGTGCTTGCCGGCGCCATGCTCACCCGGCAAACCGTGTTCACCCGCAGCCTGGAAGCTGAACAACTGCGTATCCAGGGCCAATGGTTGTTGAATGGCGGCCTGGAAACCAGTCGCCAGCTCCTGTGGGACGCGCGCCGCCAGGACGTGTTGACCCGGCTCGATCAACCGTGGGCACGGCCCCTCGGCGGTGCTTTCGAGGGGCGGATTGAGGATGAGCAAGGCAAGTTCAACCTGCGCAACCTGGTGACCCAACAACACCCGGACGCTGGGCAATTGCAGAGCTTCGAACGCCTGTGCCAGTTGATCGGCATCGAGCCGGCCGTGAGTCGCCGCATCAGCCGGCGAGTGATCGACTCATACGACCAGCGCGAGCTCGGCGTCTCACTTACCGGCGGCTTCAACAACAGCCGGGATACCTCGCCCGGTGCCGCCGCGCCATTGATCCCGGCCAAGTACCCGATGTTGCGCAGCCTCACCGACCTCAGCGGTATCGAAGGCCTCGACCCGCGCCAACTGCGGCGCATGGCGAGCTATGTCAGCGTGCTGCCCGGCAATACCTGGGTCAACGGCAATACCGCCAGCGCCGAGGTGCTCAGCAGCGTGGTACCGGGGCTCAGCCTGTCCCAGGCCCAGGCACTGGTGGCCGAGCGCGACGGCGGGCGCTGGTTTGTCAATCGCGGGGATTTCGTCAACCGGTTGCGCATGCCACAAGTCGCGGTGGACACGGTGCAGGTGGGGATCACCAGCGAGTGGTTTCGCGTGCACGGCCAGGCGCGCCGCGAGCAGCGTCGGGTCACGCTGGAGGCGTTGCTGTATCGCCCCGAAGACCGTCAGCCCCAGGTGATCTGGTCGCGGGTGGGCGTATGAAGCGTTTGCGCATCGGCTTGCCGCCGCTGGATGAACTCACCACCGAGAGCCAGGTGCAGTTCGCCTGGCTGGACCGCGCCGGGCAGGTCAGCCAGCAGGGCGAGGGCCGCCTGGCGCAATGGGCGAATACCCAGGCGGAGTGTTTTCTGCATCCACGGGACAGCTTGCTGACCAGCCTGGAGCTGCCGCAATTGCCCTCCGCCAAGGTCGACGATGCAGTGACCTGTGCGGCCCAGGCATTGATCCTCGGCCCGCTGGAATTGATGCATGTGGCCCACGGTCCACGGGACAGCAGCGGCCTGGTGCAGGTCGGCTGGCTGCCCAAAAGCAGCCTTGAGCACCTGGGCCGGATAACGACCCAGCTGCAAATCAAAGTGCGTGGGCTGTACCCGGCGCCGTATGCGTTGCCAGTCAGCGGGCAACCGAGCGCGGCATTCAGCGACGGGCATTTGCTGCTGCGCCTCAGTGTCCAGCAGGGTGCGGTGCATCCGTTGGGACAGCCCGCGCTGGATGATCTGCTCGCCACCGGTGTCGATGTGCTCCATGTGGCCGACGATGCCCGTTGGAGCGGTACCGCGCCGGGCTGGGGTTTGCACGGTCGGCTCCAGCAGGCGGCAACCGGTGGCTGGGGCAGGGCGGCGGCCTGCACGGCGCTGGCGGTCGCCATCTGGGCCCTGGGCCTGAACCTCTACGCCGCCCGCCAGGTCGACGAAGGCCAACGCCTCAAGGCGCAGATGAGCCAGCAAGTACGCCAGGCCTTCCCCGAACTGCCGGTGATTCTCAACCCGCTGCAACAAGCCCGTCAGCAACTGGCCGCACGCCAGAGCGGCGCGGCGGCCGAACCTGGGCAGCGCTTTACCGGCTTGCTGGCGCTGGCGGGCAGCAGCCTGCCGTCCATGGCGGGCAGCGTCGAGAGCTTGAGCTACGAGCAAGGCCGCCTGCAGCTGAGCCTGCTGCCTGACGCCCGGACCCCGGCGCTGGCCGCTGACGCGCAGGCGCTGCTGGCCCAGGCCGGGTTCAGCGCCAGTCGCGACGACCAGGGCTGGACAGTCGGCCCGCTTACCGAGCGCGTTGAAGCCGATGCAGACGATGAGGCCGAAGATGAATAAGCGTTGGCAGCTTCTGCGCAGCCAGGCCCAGGTGTTCTGGAACGGCCTGGCCATGCGTGAAAAACGTCTGTTGGTGGGTGCCGGCCTGGTGCTGGCGGGCCTGCTGACCTGGTTGCTGTTGATCCAGCCACCGCTGAAGAAGATCGACTACTGGCAAGCCGAAACCCCGAAACTGCGCAGCCAGGCCGAGGCCTTGCAGGTGCTGCTGCAAGGCGTCGCCCCTGCCCCGCGCAGCAGTGACCTGGAAACCGCCTTGCACCAGTCCCTCGACAACGCCGGGTTGCAGGGCCGCTATCAATTGCAGCCGCAGGACACCGGCAGCTGGCGCCTGACCTTCGACGACGCCCCGGCGGACGCGGTGATCGACTGGCTGCTGGCCAACCCCCGGCCGTTCTCCCTGGAAGTCTCTGCGGCCCGCCTGCAACGCGCAGGCGAGGCCACCCCTTCAAACTCGGCCGGCACCTTGTCCGGGACCGTTCGCATGGATCAGGCGCCTGGCGCTAAGGAAGCTTCATGAAGTGGTCATTGCCCAACGCTGCGCCTTATCGCAAGGTCGCCCCTTTGCTCTTGTTGGCGCTGGGAGCGTGCAGCAACCCCCAATCCTCCGCGCCGTTGCTGGTGGACAGCGAGCTTGGCCAACCCCTGGCCGACACCCGGCGCAGCGGCGACACACCACTGGACCGCCAGCGCGAAACCGTGCCGCCACCCCGGGTGCAACACCCGGTGACCAACAGCGCCCGCAGCCATGGCGCCGCACCGGCCAGGGCGCGCAACCCGCTGGGTGATCAACCGGTACAACTGAACTTCGTCGACGCCGATATCCAGGCGGTGGTGCGCGCGTTGTCCCGCGCCACCGGCCAGCAATTCCTGGTGGACCCGCGTGTCAAAGGCAACCTGACCCTGGTCAGCGAAGGCCAGGTACCGGCGCACCAGGCCTACGACATGCTGCTGGCGGCGCTGCGTATGCAGGGCTTCAGCGTGGTCGACGTAGGCGGCGTGGCCCAGGTGGTGCCGGAGGCGGACGCCAAGCTGCTGGGCGGGCCGATCTACAGCGGCGCCAACCCGGGCGGGCAGGGCATGCAAACCCGCACCTTCCGCCTGCAATACGAAAACGCGGTAAACCTGATCCCGGTGCTGCGCCCGATCGTGTCGCCGAACAACCCGATCAACGCCTACCCCGGCAACAACAGCATCGTGATCACCGACTACGCGGAAAACCTGGCGCGGGTGGCACAGATCATCGACGGCATCGACACCCCGAGCGCCATCGACACCGACGTGGTGAAGGTGCAGAACGGCATCGCCGTGGACATCGCCGCCATGGTCTCGGAACTCCTCGAAACCCAGGGCGCCGACCAGACCCAGAAGATCAACGTGATCGGCGACCCGCGCTCCAACTCCATCATCATCCGCGCCGGCAGCCCGGAGCGCACGGAACTGGCGCGCAACCTGATCTACAAGCTCGACAACGCCCAGAGCAACCCGAGCAATATGCACGTGGTGTACCTGCGCAACGCCCAGGCCGGCAAGTTGGCGCAATCGCTGCGGGGCTTGCTGACCGGCGAGAGCGACACCGGTACCAGTTATAATGCCCGTGGCAAGTTGAGCAGCATGGGCGGCAACACCCAGGGTGGCCAGGGCAGTACCCAGAACAGCAGCGGCACTCCCACCGGCAGCGGCACTGTCCAGCCCAGTGGCTACGGGCAGGACACCAGTGCAGCCGGAGCCTCTTCCCCCAACGACCAGAACACCGCGTTCAGCGCCGGTGGCGTGACGATCCAGGCGGACGCCACCACCAACACCTTGCTGATCTCGGCGCCGGACCCGCTGTATCGCAACCTGCGGGAGGTGATCGACATGCTCGACCAGCGTCGCGCCCAGGTGGTGATCGAGAGCCTGATCGTCGAAGTGGGCGAGGACGATGCCAGCGAGTTCGGGGTGCAGTGGCAGGCGGGCAACCTGGGCGGGAAGGGTGGCTTTGGTGGGGTGAACCTGGGGGGCAGCGGCTTGAATGGAACCCCCACCAGCAAGACCAGCATTGATGTGTTGCCCAAGGGTTTGAACATCGGGCTGGTGAATGGCTCGGTGGACATTCCGGGGATTGGCAAGGTGCTGGACCTCAAGGTGCTGGCCCGGGCGTTGAAGAGCAAGGGCGGGACTAATGTGTTGTCGACGCCGAACCTGCTGACCCTGGATAACGAGGCGGCGAGTATTTTTGTGGGGCAGACGATTCCGTTTGTCACCGGCAGTTATGTGACGGGCGGCGGCGGCACGAGCAATAACCCGTTCCAGACGGTGCAGCGCGAGGAAGTGGGGCTGAAGCTGAACGTGCGGCCGCAGATTTCCGAGGGGGGGACGGTGAAGCTGGATATTTATCAGGAGGTCAGCAGCGTCGACACGCGGGCTTCGGTGGATGCCGGGACGGTGACGAACAAGCGGGCGATTGATACGAGTATTTTGCTGGATGACGGGCAGATCATGGTACTTGGCGGGCTGTTGCAGGATGGGTATAGCCAGAGCAATGACGCGGTGCCTTGGTTGTCGGATATTCCGGGGTTGGGGGCGCTGTTCAGGAATGAAAAGCGCAGTGTGACGAAGACTAATTTGATGGTGTTTTTGCGGCCCTACATTATTCGTGACGGTGGGGCGGGGCGCAGTATTACGCTGAATCGCTATGAGTTTATGCGCAGGGCCCAGGGTGGGTTGCAGCCGGAGCATAGTTGGGCGATGCCGGATGTGCAGGCGCCGCAGTTGCCTTCGGTGGATAAGGCGATTCCCGGGGGGCAGGGGGTTAGGGCGGTGATTCGGGCGGTGCCGCGGTGATTTGGGGTTTGGATGGGGGGCATATCCGTTGCTGCGGTAACGGCCACCTATGGTTCCGCTCTTACAGCGGGTCACTTTTGGCAAACGCCCCAAAAGTAACCAAAAGGTCTTTGCCCCACCACTCGGTGCCTCGCCTAGGCTCGGCATGCCCGCACTCCGGCCCGGTTCCGCGGGCCGCCGCGACGGGCCATCCATGGCCCGGCGCGGCTAAACCGGCATCCTTGCCGGTTTACCCGCTCCACCGTGCCTGCTTGCGGCCATCGTGGTTGACGGGGCCCGCAGATCAAGATCAAAAGCAAGAGCACGGCGGCCTGAAAGCCGACCTGAGTGTTAAAAGCCAAATCAAAAACCAGAGCGAAAGCAGAGCTGCTTTTTGTAGGAGCTGGCTTGCCGGCGATGCAGACACCTCGGTGCATCAGGTACACCCAGTTGATGCCATCGCCGGCAAGCCAGCTCCTACAGTGGACCGTGCCCGCTTTAGATTTTGATTTTGCTTTTAACACTCAAGCCGGCCGGTAGGCCGCTGTGCTCTTGCTTTTGATCTTGATCTTAGGCGCCCCGTTAAACCACGCTGGCCGAACGCAGGCTTTGGAGCGTGGGTAACCCGGCAGGACGCCGGGTTAGCCGTCCTGGGCCAAGGATGGCCCATGACGGCGGCCCACGGTCCAAAGCCGGAGTGAGGGCACACCGAGCCTAGGCGAGGTGCCGAGTGGTGGGGCAAGAGCGTTTTGCTTACTTTTGCGCTGTTCAAAAGTGAGCCGCTGTAAGAGCGGAACCAATCGAAGCCGTAACCGAAGGAATGGATATGTACTCAACCAAACGAAGCCCAAAAGCATGAGCCTCCTGCCCTACGCCTGGGCCAAATCCCAACGTATCCTCCTTCACCCGGGAACCCAGGGCCCGACGCTGACCATTTGCCCCTCGACCCCCGGCTGGTCCATCAGCGAGGTCTACCGCCAGTTCGGCCAAACCCACCTGATCCAGGTGCGCGACGACGAACTCGACGGCCTCCTGGCCACTGCCTACGCCGACACCGGCAGCGCCGCCGCCGTCGTGGGCGCCGCCGAAAACGAAGTCGATCTCGACCGCCTCATGCAAGACATCCCCGAAATCACCGACCTGCTCGACACCCAGGACGGCGCCCCGGTGATCCGCATGATCAACGCCTTGCTCACCCAGGCCGCCCGCGACGAAGCCAGCGACATCCACATCGAACCCTACGAAACCCACTCCGTGGTGCGCTACCGCGTCGACGGCACCCTGCGTGACGTGGTGTCCCCGCGCAAGGGCCTGCACGGCGCCCTGGTCTCACGCATCAAGATCATGGCCCAACTCGATATCGCCGAAAAACGCCTGCCCCAGGACGGCCGCATCGCCCTGCGCGTGGCCGGTCGCCCCATCGATATCCGCGTCTCCACCGTGCCCACCGGCCATGGCGAGCGCGTAGTGATGCGCCTGCTGGACAAACAAGCCGGCCGCCTGCAACTGGAAACCCTCGGCATGGACCCCGCCGTCCTGGCCAAACTCGACACCCTGATCCGCCAACCCCACGGCATCGTGCTGGTCACCGGCCCCACCGGCAGCGGCAAGACCACCAGCCTCTACGCCGCCCTGGCCCGGCTGGATGCGAGCACCAGCAATATCCTGACCGTCGAAGACCCGGTGGAATACGACCTGCCGGGCATCAGCCAGATCCAGGTCAACGCCAAGATCGACATGACCTTCGCCCTGGCCCTGCGGGCAATCCTGCGCCAGGATCCGGACATCATCATGATCGGCGAAATCCGCGACCTGGAGACCGCACAAATTGCCGTCCAGGCCTCACTCACGGGCCATCTGGTGCTCGCCACCCTGCACACCAACGACGCCGTCTCGGCGGTCAACCGCTTAATCGACATGGGCGTCGAACCGTTCCTGCTGGCCTCGTCACTGCTCGGCGTATTGGCCCAGCGCCTGGTGCGTCGGCTGTGCCCGCACTGCAAGCAGGAAGACCCGGCCGCGCCCGGCACCTGGCGGCCTGTCGGGTGCGCGCAGTGCAACCAGATCGGTTACAGCGGGCGTACCGGTATCCATGAATTGTTCTGCATCGACGACGAGCTGCGCGGGCTGATCCACCAGGGCGCCGGCGAGCAGGCCTTGAAGGCCGCCGCACGCCGCGCCGGCATGTTCAGCATGCGTGAAGATGGCGAACGCTGGGTACGCAGCGGCGCCACCGCCCCCGAAGAAATCCTGCGCGTAACACGGGACACCTGATGAACCGATACCGCTACGAAGCCGCCGACGCCAGCGGCAAGCTGGAGTCCGGGCACCTTGAGGCAGACAGCCAGAGCGGCGCCTTTGCCAACCTGCGCAGCCGTGGCCTGACGGCCTTGCGGGTGCAGGTCGAGAACAACAGCGAGCGTGCCGGCGGTGGCAGCCGGTTCAGCGCCAAGCTCTCGGACAATGACCTGGCCTGGGCCACGCGCCAGCTGGCGAGCCTGCTCGGTGCGAGCTTGCCACTGGAGGCCGCGTTGAGCGCCACGGTGGAGCAAGCCGAGAAAAAACACATTGCCCAGACCTTGAGCGCGGTGCGCGCCGATGTGCGCAGCGGCATGCGCCTGGCCGATGCGTTGGCCGCCCGGCCCCGAGACTTTCCGTCGATCTATCGGGCGCTGATCGCGGCGGGGGAGGAGTCCGGCGACCTGGCCCAGGTCATGGAGCGCCTCGCCGACTACATCGAGGAGCGCAATAACCTGCGGGGCAAGATCCTCACGGCGTTTATCTACCCGGGCGTGGTGGGGCTGGTGTCCATCGGCATTGTGATTTTCCTGCTCAGCTACGTGGTGCCGCAGGTGGTCAGTGCGTTTTCCCAGGCTCGCCAGGACCTGCCGGGCCTGACGTTGGCGATGCTCAATGCGAGTGACTTTATCCGCGCCTGGGGCTGGCTGTGTTTTGCCGGGATCGTGGGTGGTTTCTGGAGCTGGCGCCTGTACCTGCGCAACCCCGTGGCACGGTTGAGCTGGCACAGCCGGGTGTTGCGCCTGCCGTTGATCGGGCGTTTTGTACTGGGCCTCAACACCGCGCGGTTTGCCTCGACCCTGGCGATTCTCGGCGGGGCGGGCGTGCCGTTGTTGCGCGCCCTGGAAGCGGCGCGCCAGACCTTGTCCAACGACCGCCTGAGCCAGTGTGTCAGCGACGCGACGGCCAAGGTGCGCGAGGGCGTCAACCTGGCTCCTGCGCTGGCGGTGGAAAAGGTCTTTCCGCCCGTGCTGATCCACCTGATCGCCAGCGGCGAAAAAACCGGCTCGCTGCCGCCAATGCTCGAGCGCGCGGCGCAAACCCTGTCGCGGGATATCGAGCGTCGGGCGATGGGCATGACGGCGTTGCTTGAGCCACTGATGATCGTGGTGATGGGGGCCGTGGTGTTGGTCATCGTCATGGCCGTGCTGCTGCCGATCATCGAAATCAATCAACTGGTGACCTGACTGCTGACGAAACGCGGTCAAAAAGGTGGGAGCGGGCTTGCTCGCGAAAGCGGTGKRTCAGGCGCGACATGTGTTGACTGACACACCGCTTTCGCGAGCAAGCCCGCTCCCACATTTGAACTGCGTTTCTTCAAGACTATTTTCGCGCGCCCGACACGCGGGTCCCAACCTCGGGTTCCTCATTCTGTCATCTGCCCAACCCCACCACACGGCCCGTAACGCCTCCAGCCCGGTCCTCGAAATCCGCGCTGAAACCTCGCTGTCACCTCACCCCCAAACCGCTCAAAAGTGTGACCAAAACACCCGAGAATCTTTTTAAAAATCAAGCCGTTCCTCCCGAGGTTTTTTCCTTTAGCTGTCATCGGATGCTGCGAAATTTCATACCCATGGCCTCACCCCTGGGTACCCCCCGGAACACAGCCCGGGACCGAAGCCATAGCGTCATCTACCCCAACGTACAAACACGACGAAAGGAGCTTCTTCATGTTTAAGCGCAACGTTCTCGCGGTATCCATGACCCTCGCTGCACTGTGCTCGGCCCAGGCTGCCATGGCAGACATCAACGGCGGCGGCGCCACCCTGCCACAACCGCTGTACCAGACCTCCGGCGTATTGACCGCCGGTTTC
This sequence comes from Pseudomonas sp. Colony2, assembly GCF_019382755.1. Lineage (NCBI taxonomy): Bacteria > Pseudomonadati > Pseudomonadota > Gammaproteobacteria > Pseudomonadales > Pseudomonadaceae > Pseudomonas > Pseudomonas sp. Colony2. Next base: position 2,912,724 of record NZ_CP080030.1, read on the forward strand.
GCCCCGTACATCGGCGTGGGCAGCGGCAAGGGCAAACTGGCGTTCCTGAACAACGACTACAGCCAGTTCGGCACCGGCACCAAGAACGTTCACTGGGCGGGCAGCGACTCGAAGCTGACCTCGACTGAACTGTCCACCTACGCCTCCACCAAACAAGCGACCTGGGGCAAGCTGATTCAAGTGCCTTCGGTCGCCACTTCGGTTGCCATTCCATTCAACAAGGCCGGTACCAACGCGGTTGACCTGAGCGTTGATCAACTGTGCGGCGTGTTCTCGGGCCGCATCACCACCTGGAACCAACTCCCGGCTACCGGTCGCACCGGTAATATCGTGGTGGTTTACCGTAACGAAGCCAGTGGCACCACCGAGCTGTTCACCCGTTTCCTGGCGGCCAAGTGCGTCAATGAGTCCAAGAAATTTGTGGTCACCACCAACTTCGCGGACAGCTTCGGCGTGCCACCAGGCGCCGTGCCTGCCGTGACCAGCCAAGGCGTGATGACCGCACTGAACGCCGGTGATGGTCGCATCACCTACATGAGCCCGGACTATGCCGCGCCTACCTTGGCTGGCCTGGATGACGCCACCAAAGTGGCCAAGGTCGCCGGTGTTTCTCCAGCCCCTGATAACGTTTCCGCCGCCATCGCTGCTGTGCCCGTACCGGCTGCTGCCAACGTCGCCAACCAGAACGCCTGGGTACCGGTGTTTGCTGCCGCCGCCGATGCCAACGATCCAAGCGTCGTGCCTTACCCAAGCAGCGGTTATCCGATCCTGGGCTTCACCAACCTGATCTTCAGCCAGTGCTACGCCGACGCCACCCAGACCTCGCAAGTGCGTGCATTCTTCACCCGTCACTTCGGTGCCAGCGCCTTGAACAGCAACGACAACGCGATCAAGGCCAACCGCTTCGTGCCACTGCCAGCTGCCTGGAAAGCCGCGATCACCAGCAACTTCGTTACCGCAACCAGCGCGCTGAGCATCGGCAAGTCTGATGTCTGCAACGCCATCGGTCGTCCGCTGTAACCCACGCTTTTACCGACCGGCAACACCCGATCAGCAACGGCCTGTGCCGTTGCTGATTTTTGCGTTTGCGGCTCGGCTATCAGCCTTACATGAACTTTCCATGACAGAAGTTCAGTCCCGCCCCTCGCCAACCGCCTAACTCCCATACGTGACGCACGTCGCCAGTTCCCCATGGGCAAAAAAAAGAAGGAAGCTTCCTGATGGTCCGCTGCAAACCACCGGTCAACCTGAATGCCCAAGGCCCTGGCGGCCAGACGATCCTGCGCCTCAAACCCCTGGCCCAGGCGATTGCCTTGTTCATGGTGGCAGGCAGCGCCCACGCGGCGACAGCGTTCAGCTCCGGCTGGTTTGCCGACAAGGGTGCCTCCCAGGCGGCGACAGCGGCCCGCCTCAACGGGGCGCAGGTGCCGGGGATTCCGTCGTTGAATCAGCAGGCGCGGGCGAACCAGCAGTTGTCACGTTCCATCAGCACGCTCAACAACAGTGTCGCGGCGATTGCGGCCCAGCAGGCCGCCCAGGCCGCTGGCCGGCAAGCGGCGCTCGGCCAGGTCTCGACGATTCCCGACGGCCTCGGCAAGGGCGGCTTGCAGGTGGACAACAGCCTGACCCAGGGCTGGACCAACGCCAAGGGCCCGACCCAGAGCCAGTCCGGTGGCAAGACCGCGGTGACCATCGAGCAGACCGCCGACAAGGCGATCCTCAACTGGGAAACCTTCAACGTCGGACGCAACACCACGGTCGATTTCCAGCAGCAATCGAATTGGGCCGTGCTCAACCGTGTCAACGACCCCAACGCGCGCCCCAGCGAAATCCAGGGCCAGATCAACGCCCCTGGCACAGTGATGATCATGAACCGCAACGGGGTGATCTTCAGCGGCAGCAGCCAGGTCAATGTGCGCAACCTGGTGGCGGCCGCCGCCACCATCACCGATGACCAATTCACCCAACGCGGGATCTATGTGGATGCCAACGGCACCCAGCCGACTTTCACCGACGCGGCGGGCAAGGTCGAGGTGCAGCGCGGCGCGTTGATCCAGACTCACAACCCGGCCACCTCTACCGACGCCGGTGGCTACGCCTTGCTGCTCGGCTCGGAGGTCGAGAACGCCGGCAGCATCATCACCGCCAGGGGCCAGGCCACCCTGGCCGCCGGCGACAGTTTTTATATCCGCAAGGGCGTCGGCACCACGGGCAACGACCGCTCCACCACCCGTGGCAATGAAGTGGCCACCAGCCTCAAGGCCGGCAGCACGTCGGGCAAGGTCAGCAACAGCGGCCTGATCATGGCGTCGACCGGCGACATCACCCTCACCGGGCACCAGGTGCAGCAGAACGGCGTGGCCCTGGCCAGCACCTCGGTGGATTCCCGCGGCACGATTCACTTGCTCAACGCCGCCAGCGACATCAGCGCCAGCGTGACCCTGGGCGAGGGCAGCACCACGGCGATCCTGCTGGACGCCAGCGGCAGCACCGCCCTCAACAGCCAGAAGGACAACGGCCTGATCAAGCTCGACGGCTTGCCTGCCAACCTGATCACCGGCCAGTTCAACAACCTCAGCGCGGTGGCCGATCGCACCGACCAGTCGCGGATCGAGATCGTCAGCGGCGGCACTGTGGATTTCCGCAAAGGCTCGATCACCCTGGCCACCGGCGGCCAGGTGGCGGTCAGTGCCGGCCAGCGCAGCCTGGTGCGTGACGGCGCGATGATCGACGTGGCCGGCGCGATTGGCGTCAAGGTGGCGATGGAAGCCAACAACATCAAGATCAACGTGCAGGGCAACGAACAGCGCGACGCGCCCGCCAACCGTGACGGCGGGCAATTGATCAACAACGATGTATGGGTCGACCTGCGGGACCTGGTGTTCGTCCCGGCCGGCACCAACGGCTATGCGACGGACCGCTGGTACACCGCCGGCGGGCTGCTGGAAGTCGGCGGTTACTTGGGCACCCAGGGCCACTCGGTCGGCGAGTGGATGGCCCAGGGCGGCACTGTGACGTTCACCGGCAAGGACGTGGTGACCCAGCAGGGTGCCCAGGTCAATCTGTCGGGCGGCACCGTCGATGTGCAGGCCGGCTACATCCGCCAGACCTGGCTCAAGCGGCCTGACGGCCAGCTCTATGAGCTGTCGAAAGCCCCCGGGGACATTCTATACGCGGGTATCTACAAGGGCTTTGAAGACACCAGCGTCCGCTGGGGCCGCAGCGATTTCTACTACAACCCGCTGGTGGCCCAGCAAAGCCGCTACGAGGCGGGCTACACCGTGGGCCGCGACGCCGGCAAGCTGGTGGTGGGCACCACCAACGCGGTGCTGGAAGGCCAGTTGATCAGCGATGTATTCCAGGGCGATCGCCAGACCCAGGCACCGAATATCAACCTTGATGGTTATCAGCAGTCACAGCAGGCCATGGCCCAGCGGGCGCAGTTGATCATTGGCCAGTACACGCCGGTGTACAACAAGGCCACCGGCACCTTGCGCTACGCCTTGACCCCGACCATCGACCAGGTGCTGATCGAGAGCAGCACGCAAAAAATCGCCGACGGCCTGGACCTGGCCACTGCGCTGCCGACCGAACGCCAGGGCAAACTGGTGCTCGACAGTGACCAGCTCAATGGCTACCGATTGGGCGCGATCAAGGTCGGCGCAAAGCAGCAGATTGACGTCAATGGCGCACTCAAGGTGGCTGACGGCGGCGACATCACCCTGTTCGGCCCCGTGGTTTCAGTCAATGCCAACCTCACGGCCCACGGCGGCAGCATCAACGCGGGCAACCTGCTGAATCAGGTCGACCTCAATCGCTCCAATGTTGTTGGCGATGTGATTCTGCCGGGTATCGGCCGGCTCGATGTGGCCGCCGGAGTCAAGCTGGACAGTTCCGGGCGCTGGAATAATCTGGCGCTCGACCCCTCGGCCACTGACGGGGTGGCGTATATCAACGGTGGCAAGGTGTCGTTGCGCAGCTCCGGCGACGTGAACCTCGCGGCGGGCAGCCTGGTGGAAACGTCGTCCGGGGCGACCATCGGCCTGGATGGCAAAGTCCGGGGCGGAAAGGGCGGCGACGTGACCGTGGGCGCACTGGGGGCTTTGGGCCTGGGCGCCGAGATTCGCGGCTATGGCGTCAGCGCAGGCGGCACCCTGACCTTGCAGGCCAACAAGGTGCAGATCGGCCAGAGCCCGCAGGCGCCGGATGCCAGGACCTTGCAGTTGGCCGGGGATTTTTTCAACAAGGGTTTTTCGGCCTATGACATTACCGGCAACGAAGGATTGCTGGTCGCCGATGGTACTCAGGTGGATGTGAACGTGCCGGCCTACCGGCTCTCGGAGCAGGCCGCCACGACGCCGGGTGGCGGCGATGCGGCCAGCGTGATGGAGCGCTGGACCCCGCCGCTTTACCAGGAAGACGCGAGCAAGGGCGTACTCGGCCAACGCCGTGGCGCCAGCCTGACCCTTTCCGCCGGCCACCTGGAGTCGCCTGCCGAGCAACTGCCGACAACCGCGCTGGTGGTCGGCAAGGGCGCGGTGATCAGCGTCGACCCGGGCCAGTCGATCAACCTGCGCAGCATCGGCCAACTGACGGTCGACGGCACGCTCAATGCCTGGGGTGGCAGCGTCAACCTGAACGGCCTGACCACGCGCGCGTTCGAGCCGGCCAACGCGGTTGGCCACGGCCGCTCCATCTGGCTGGGTGAAAACGCACTGATCGATGTCGCCGCCCGGGCCGCGACTGCCGTGGACAATCGTGGAAGCCAATACGGGTTGGTCCGTGACGGCGGCAAGATCAGCATCGGCGGCGAGATCAACCTGAGCACCGGCACGGTCACTGCCAGCGACCTGTTTGTGGTGGTACGCGAGGGCGCCCGGCTGGACGCGTCGGGCACGCAAGCGGTGTTGGATGTGCCGGGGCAGGGCGCAACCCGGGTGGCCAGCAATGGCGGCAGCATCAGCCTGGCGTCCAACAATGGCTTGTACCTGGACGGCAGTCTGGTGGCCCGGGCCGGCGGTGCCGGCGCAGCGGGCGGCAGCCTGAACGTAGCGCTGGACAGCCCGTATTACACCAAGAGCAGTGTCACGGATCGCGTGCTGAAGGTGCGTGAACTGGTGCTCGGCCAGACCCATCAGGCTCACCCGCTCGCCGGCACCGCCGCCGACGCGGCCGACAGCCTGGAATACGGCCACGCTCGCCTGGGCGTCGACCAGGTCAGTGCGGGCGGCTTCGACAACCTGGCATTGATGAGCAACGGCCTATTGAGTTTCGACGGCGATGTGTCCTTGAACATGGGCCAGAGCCTGCGCCTGTATAGCGGTGCCTTCAACCTCAGTGAGGGCGCGGCAGCCAATGCCCGGGTGAATCTGTCGGCACCGTCTCTGCTGCTGTCCGGCATGGATTCGCCGGCCCGGGAGTTCTACGTGAACCCGGTGTCGGTGTTGCCGTTACCCTCGCTGCGCGCCACCGAGGCGCAGTTCAATGCCAGCGGCAGCTTGATCGATGTGCGCGGCAGCGTGTTGTTTGGCAGCAAGGGCAAACTGCGCCAGGCCGACGATAGCCTGGTCGGCCTTGAGCGTCGCGGCTTTGATCAGGTCAACCTGACCAGCCAGGGCGATCTGCGCTTCCTGGCGGGTGCGAACCCGGACGGCGTGGCCTTGAGGGTCAGCACCCAGTTATTGACCCAGGGCGACATGACCTTGCGGGCGGCGCAGTTGTATCCGGCCACGGAGGTCGGTGCGCGGGTCATTGCCGGCTACCTGAGCGAATTCAACAGCCTCAACATCACGTTCGACCCGCTGCGCACCCTGACCATTGGCCGTACCGGCAACACGGATGCCGCGGTGCCTTACTCGGCATTCGGGCGCCTGCAACTGGGCGCCGCGACGGTGCGGCAGGGCGGTGTGGTGCGGGCGCCCCTGGGGTTGATCGATATCGGCAGCATGGGCAGCAGCCAGGTGCAATTGCTGCCGGGCAGCGTGACGTCGGTGAGCGGCAGGGGCCTGGTGCTGCCGTATGGCGGCACCCTGGACGGGCAGGTCTATAAGTACAACGGCAAGACCGTGACGTTTGTCGGCCAGGGCGGGCTGGTCAACCAGGACGCGGAACTCAGCGTCGGGGTGATTCTCGGCGGCCAGTCGGTGCAGGTGCAGCCTGAGGCTACCCTGGACCTGTCGGGCGGCGGCGAATTGCTGGGGGCCGGTTTCGTTTCCGGGCGCGGAGGCTCTACGGATGCGCGCTACAGCCCACTGGTGCAGTTTGGTGCCAATGGCGGTTTTGTGTTGCCGGGCCTGGGCACCAACCCGATTTACGCCATCGTGCCCGGGGTGCAGCCTGGCGCGGCGCCGGTGGCACCGGAGAAAGGCGCAGTCGATCCGTTGGTGGGCCAGCAGGTCACCATCGGCGCCGGAGTGCCGGGGCTGCCGGCGGGCACTTATACCCTGATGCCGTCCACCTACGCCTTGATGCCCGGCGCTTTCCGCGTCGAGATCAACGGCCTGGCCGGGCTCGGCAGTGATGCCGCCACCCAGCGCATGCGCAATGGCTCCTGGTCCACCGCCGGGCGCTTGTCCATCGCCAACACCGGGATCGGCAACAGCGTTGCCAGCCAGTTGATTCTGACCTCGGCCGATACCTTGCGTCGCTATTCCCAATACAACGAAACCAGCTACGCCCAGTTCGCCATGGCCGACGCTGCGAAACAGGGTGTGCCACGCCCGATGCTCGCCGTCGACGCCAAGACCCTGAAACTGGCCTTGCGGCCAGGGGGCGGCGCTGATGCGTTTTCGTTCCAGGGCATAGGCCGTTTTGAGGCCGCGGCGGGTGGCTATGGCGGCGCGGTGGCGGTGATTGATCCAGGCAAGCTTGGTATTGAAGTCGTCGCGGCGGGCAGTTCCGCAACCAGCGGTTTTTCCGGCATTACCTTCAACGATGACAGCCTCAACGCCTTGGGAGCCTCGCGTTTGATGGTGGGGGGGATGACGGCAGTTACGTATGGCCAGTCCGGGAATTACATCGTCCTGGCGGGCGGTACGAGTCGGGCCAACAGCACCGTCACGCTTCGGGAAGGTGTGACGCTCGCAGCGCCGGAAGTCTTTTTGTTGAGTGACACCAACGCGATCGTCCTGGAGCAGGGCGCATCCATCAACACCATCGGCCGTGGCAAAGCCAGCTACGACGCTCGTGACGGTTTTATCTACAAAGTCACCAATATGCTGGCGGCGTCCAACGGCTTGCTCAATGTCATTGCATTCAATACGACGGTGCCCAGCGGCGGGATCAGCATCGGTGTGTGTGACACGGGCCTGTGCAGCGGGCAAACCGGGCTGTACTCCGAAGGCAGCATCGTGGCATTGACCAACAATACCTTCCAGTTGGGCGACCAGGTGCGCTACGGCACCCGTCACCTCAACCTGGGGGTCAACACCATTAACCTCGGCAGCGCCCAAGCCCTGGCCGCTGCCGCTGCGGCCAATCAGTTGCCGGCCGGCCTGACACTCACCCAGGCGCTTCTTGATCGCCTGCTCAAAGGTGATTCACAGTTCGGTGCGCCGGCCCTGGAAACCCTGCAGCTCTCGGCGCGGGACAGTTTCAACTTCTACGGCAGTACCTCCCTGGACACCTATGACCCACTGACGGGTAAGTCGCGGCTGAGCAACCTGATGCTCTCCACTCCGGCGATCTACGGTGCCGGTGCCGCTGGCGACGTGGCCAACATTCATACCGCCAACCTGATCTGGCAGGGCGCGACCACCCCACCGGGCTCGGTGATCGCCGGCGGGGCGGGCACTGGCAGCGGGCGCCTGGATATCAACGCCGAGCGTATTGAGTTCGGCTACGGCGCCTTTGCCCAGACCAACACCGTGAGCAGTTTCGATCGCCTGGCTTTGGGCTTTGCCAGCGTGAACCTCAATGCCAGCGAGCGCATTACCGCCAACCACAAGGGCAGCCTCTCGGTGTATCAGAGCCAGGGCGCCTATGACCCGGTGAAGGGCTTCCAGTACAGCGGCGGCGACCTGAATATCCTCACCCCGCTGATGACCGGCGAAGCCGGTTCGGTGAACCGCATCACCGCAGGTGGGGCGATTGATATTGCAGCGTCCGTGGGGGCGCGTGGCAAGGCCGACGGCCAGGGCGCCGAACTGTCCCTGCAAGGCGACAGCATTCGCCTGGCCACGGCGGTAGTGCTGCCCAGCGGTAAAATCAGCCTGGGCGCCCGGGGTGATGTGGTGCTGACGGATGCGGCGTTGATCGACGTGGCCGGTGGCGCCACTGTGTTCAACGATGTGACCCAATACGGCGCGGGCGGCACTGTGCTGCTGGACAGCCGCAGCGGCAACATACTGCAGGCTGCCGGCTCGACCATCGACCTCTCGGCCAAAAACAACCAGGCCGGCAAACTGCGGGCGGTTGCGGTGGACGCGGCGGGCGGTATCGTCGACCTGCAAGGCACGATCCTCGCCGGCAGCAGTGGCTATTACGATGCGGGCGGGACCACGATGCCTTATGAGGCCGGTACCGTGGAAATCCAGGCCCAGCGCCTGGGCAGCAGCGGTTCGCTGGACCAGCAGTTCGCCGACCTCAACCAGCGCCTGAATCAAGGCCAGGTGTTCGGCACACGCAGCTTCCAACTCAAGCAGGGCGACTTGACCATCGGTAATGGCCTCAAGGCCGGCACCGTCAACGTCTCCGTGGACAACGGCAGCCTGCGGGTCACCGGCCTGGTGGACGCCAGTGGCGAGCGCGTCGGCAGCATCAACCTGGCCGGCAAGCACGGCCTGACGCTGGACGGCGGCGCGGTACTCGACGCCCATGGCAGCAAGCTGCGGGTGGACAGCTACGGCAAGATCATCGACTCGCCCAACCGGGCCATGGTGGTGCTCGGCTCCGGCACCGGTCAACTGACCCTGGCCGATGGCGCACGCATCGACCTGCGCCACGGCACCGAGGCGGTCCAGGGCAATGACGGGCGCAACCGCGGCACCCTGGAGCTGAATGCACCACGGCTGATCAACGTCGATGGCACCAGCAACGACATCAACATCGATGCCCATGGCCGCCTGACGATCCAGGGCGCGCGCTCGATCACCCTCAACGGCATGATCAGCTACGACGATGCGCCACTCGTCACCGACCCGACGGCCAGCGGCCGGCCTTACCAACAGATCGACCAGGCCTACCTGGATGGCAAGCATGTGCTGAGCACGGCCTTTATCAACGGTGCATTGCTCAACCAGAACCTGCTGCAAAACAAACTCGCCGGGCTTAACAATGCAACCTACGCCGATGCGTTCCACCTGCGCCCGGGCGTGGAAATCGTCAGCAAGACCGCGGACGGTGACCTGGTGGTGCAGGGCGATCTGGACCTGTCCGGCTACCGTTACGCCAGCCTCAACCCCAACAGCCAGAAAACCTCGGTGTATGGCTCCGGTGAGTCGGGCAGCCTGACCCTGCGCGCCGGTGGCGACCTGAATATTTACGGCAGCATCAACGACGGTTTTGCGCCGCCACCACAGACCGTCGATGACAAGGGCTGGGTGTTGTTGCCGGGTATCGACTTTACCGGGGGCACGATCATCGTGCCGGGTAACGGCATCACCCTGGCGGACGGCACGACCTTCCCGGCGGGCACCGTGCTCAACTACGACCTGCCGATCAAGGCCGTGGGCGTGGCCGCCGGTACGCGCTTGCCGACCCGGGCGACGCTGAACCAGGACCTGACGCTGCCTGCCGGTACGGTACTGGCCGCAGCGGTGTTCGACAGCGCGGGCGATGTGCTGTTTGCCGCAGGCACGTTATTGAGCCAGGCACACACCCTGGCGGCCGGCTCACAGCTGGACGCCGGCAGCCTGCTGACCCAGGACACCCGGCTCGGGGCCCTGACCTGGCCCAAAGGGGTGCCGTTGCCGACGAACTACGAGGCGCTTAACCCGACGCAAAACTACGTGACCCTCAATGGCGACATACCGCTGCCGCGCGGCGCGTTGATTCCTTCCGGCACCAACGTCAAGTTGCCGGGCGGGGCTGAGTCGGTGGCGTTGCGCCCGGAAGTGGCGGGGCGCCAGGGCAAGCTGTGGGCCCTCTCGCCGATGCTGGCAGAAGGTTCGCAATCCTGGTCGCTGCGGTTGGTTGCAGGTGCTGACACCGAGGCGGCCGACAGCCGCATCCTGCAAGCCCATCCGCGCAGCGGCGACCTGCGTTTGGCTGACAGCCACTACGGCATGTTTGCCAAGGAGATGCCCGCCAAGGGCAAGTTGACCTGGACCGCCTTCGCGGTGGAGGACTTTGCGGCCAATGGGGTGGTGGTCAAGGAAGGCGACCCGATCGACCAAAAGATCCTCGATGATTTCGGGCTGGGTTCGATTGATGATTTCTGTGGGGGCAATCCGGCGTACTGCGCCGTGAAAGTTGGCTATGTCTGGACCGAATTCGGCGCCAAGGACCTGGCGGACAACGGGATTATCGTCACCGTCGGAACGCCGATCGAGCAAAGCATCCTGGACCAGTTCGGTATCCCGTCCATCGATGAGTTCTGTGCAAGCTCGCCCGCCTACTGCCAGGCCCAAAGCGGCAAAGAGTATGCGGCGACCCCCTCCAGCAGCCGTTTCAGTGTGATTCGCACCGGTACGGGCGACCTCGAACTGCTCAGCGCCGGCGACTTGAGCATGGACTCCCTGTACGGGGTCTACACCGCCGGTACATCGTCCACTGCAACCGGTGCCGGTGACCCCTACAACCAGCCCAAGGCGCTGAACAGCGCGAAGACGGTGCTGAACGATACCAACAGTTATTTTGAACAGTTCGTCAACGGCTCATCTGACAGCCTGTACCGTGCCTGGTACCCGGAGGCAGGGGGGAATTTGAGCGTGAACGTGGGGGGCAACCTGACGGGGAATATCCTGGGAGGCGTCTTCAACCCAAGTCGGCCCAACCCCCTGGATAACGGCATCGACTCCGCCGATGTGGCCAACTGGCTGTGGCGCCAGGGCAGCGGCACGGTGAACACCGGCGGGCAGGCGCAGCCGACGGCCTGGTGGATCAATTTCGGTAGCTATACCGCCAACGCCTCCAAGGCTGATGCGTTCGTCGGGTTTACCGGTTTCGGCACCCTCGGCGGCGGTGACGTGGATGTACAGGTAGGCGGGGATGCCGGTGTGCTTCGGCGCATGGACGGCAACCCAATGTCGGCCTCTGCCAACCCGCGCAGCCAGGGGCTGGTGCTGGCGGTCGGCAGTACCGGGCGGGTTGCCGGTGATGGCAGCCTGCAGTTGACGGGCGGTGGTGATTTACGGGTGCGTATCGGTGGCGCCCTGAACCCTGGCAGCGTGGTTGATGTAAACGATCAGAACGGCCAGTTGGTGAATATCCGGGGCAATGTCCAACTGCAAAGTGCGACCACGGGCCGGATCGACCTGACCTACGGCAGCAACAGCTCTGAGCAGAGCCCGGGCGAAACCCGCGCATTCGATCCGTTCCAGGCGACCCGTGGCCGGGCAGTGGGGGGCATCACCCTGGTGCCGGGGGATGCCACATTCAACCTGACCACATTGGGTGACCTGGTGCTGCAGCAAGTGATTGACCCGGGCCGTGTCGTCCTGCTGAACAACTCATCGTTTACCCGTGGCGGGACGAGTGGGACCGGCGAAAGTTGGTTCTCGTTATGGACCGGGCACACGGCAATCGACCTGTTTTCAGCGGGGGGCAACTTGACGCCATCTGTCTCCGCCGCAGCGTCCGACCTGGCAACCGTCTACCCATCGATCGTTCGAGCGACGGCGGCTGGCGGCAGTATTTATTACGGTAACGCCGTCCTGGGGTACCAAGCCGATACGAGTCCGATAAATGCCTTGGTGCTCGCCCCCGGTGCCAGCAGCCAGTTGCAATTCCTGGCCCATGACTCGATTTATGCGGGCGGTATGTTTGTCACGCCTTCCGGGGCCGACCCCAGCATCATGGCCACACCTTGGCGGCCGGCGTTCGTCGGGACCATTGATGGTCAGGTGGTTGTCGATGGCAACAATCTGTCGGAAAACGGTAGCTCGCCGGGTTCCATTCCGCGGCCTCTGTTTGCCTTTGGCTCCGCCACGGCGTCGGCAGCCGCTTACGCGCCAACGGAACCGGCGCGGTTCTATGCCTTGACCGGCGATCTGGTGGGGGTCAGCAGCGGCCGGACCCTGATGTTCAATTCTTCCCCCACGTTTTTGCATTCGGGGCAGACCTGGTACGAGGGCAACGGGCCGGTTTGGATGATGGCGGGGCGAGACATTGTCAGCAGTGGCAGCCGTTTTAATACGGCCCCCGGTGCGGTCAGCGAGCAGTCGACCGGCAACCTGTTCATCCACAACAACCCCACTGACATCTCCATCGTCTCCGCCGGGCGCGACATTCTGTACAGCAACTTCCAGGTTGCCGGTCCTGGCCTGCTGGAAGTGACGGCGGGCGGCAATATCCTGATGTCCGGGCGTGACCCGGCGAAGGGCGGCGAAGTCAGCATCACCAGCCTGGGCCCGGTGGTCGCGGGCGACAACCGCCCTGGCGCAGGCATCGTCATGCAAGCTGGCGTCGGCCCCAACGGCCCGGATTACCGGCGCTTTGTCGAGGCCTACCTGGACCCGGCCAACCTCGTCCAGCCAGGCGAAGCCCTGTCGATCCAGGGCGGCAAGGTCGCCAAGACCTATGAGAACGAACTGGTCACCTGGCTCGCCGAGCGCTTCGGTTTCGTCGGCACCCGCGAGCAGGCCCGCGCGGTTTACGCCGCACTGCCCGCTGAACAGCAACGGGTGTTCGCCCGTGATGTGTACTTCGCCGAACTCAAGGCCGCCGGCCGTGAGTACAACGCGGTGGGCGGTGTGCGCCAGGGCAGCTATGTACGGGGGCGTGCGGCGATTGCCGCGCTGTTCCCGGACAAGGACGTGGCCGGCAACCCGATCACCTACAAGGGCGATATCACGTTTTTCGGCGGCTCCGGTGTACACACCAATTTCGGTGGCTCGATCCAGATGCTCACCCCGGGCGGTGGGCAGACCTTCGGCATCGAAGGCGCGGCACCGCCGTCCACCGCCGGTGTGATCACCCAGGGCGCCGGCGATATCCAGCTGTATTCCATGGGCAGCATCCTGCTGGGCCAGAGCCGCATCATGACCACCTTCGGCGGCTCGATCATGGGCTGGTCCGGCGAGGGCGACATCAACGCCGGTCGCGGATCCAAGACCACCGTGGTGTACACGCCGCCCAAGCGTGTCTACGACAACTGGGGCAACGTGACCCTGTCGCCGGCGGTGCCGAGCACCGGGGCGGGGATTGCCACCTTGAACCCGATTCCCGAAGTGCCGGCCGGAGACATCGACCTGATCGCCCCGCTGGGCACCATCGATGCGGGTGAAGCGGGGATTCGGGTCTCGGGCAACATCAACATTGCCGCGTTGCGCGTCGTTAATGCCGCCAACATCCAGACCCAGGGCAAGTCGTCCGGGGTGCCGGTGTCGGCGGCGGTAAACACCGGGGCCATGACCTCGGCGAGCGCAGCCGGTGCGGCGGCGTCCCAGGCGGCGGAAGATGCCGCGCGTAGCCAGCAGGCGGCGGCCAAACAGGGCCGGGCGTCGATTGTCACAGTGGAAGTGTTGAGCTTTGGCAGCGAGCCAGTGGAGCGCAAGCCGGAGGACGGGCAGAAGACCTCGGGCTACAACCCCAACAGCCCGGTGCAGGTGCTCGGCGCCGGACCGTTGAGTGACCAGGCGCGGGCGCGGTTGACGGATGAGGAGCGCCAGCAGATCAGCTTGTAGTTTTAGAAAAGGACCTCTCGTTGTATTTGGGGCGATCATTGATCGCCCCTTTTTTTCGTCTTGGGGTCCCGGCTTTCCCCGGTGGATGGTGGCGCGGTCGAGTCGGTAGTCACTGAGGCCGGGATGAGTGATATCTCGGCCACCAAGTGCGAGCTCTATCACCCTGATCTGTCAGGCCAGGAGCTGGAGGCGATTAAAAGTACGAAGCGCTCAGCATTGGAAACCTACAGCGTTTCACAACTTTGGTCGGTGGCATGGACTGAGTAAATTGGTCAGGCGCTTCGCTCGTGAATTATTCAGCCAGTTGTTTGAATTGCCTCGCCAACTCCAACACGACTCGGCCGCTATTCGCGGTGGGCACCAAATGGGTAAAGGGAATATCGATCATCCGGTTCTCCCGCACCGCCCGCAAACGCGACAGCACCGGGTCGGTGGTCAGCAACTGACGTTTGCGGCTGGCCGGTGACCACAGCGCATCCGCCAGCAAAATTACATCCGGATCACTCATCAGCAGGGTTTCGCTGCTCACGGTGACGCGGTATTGGTTGATCCCGGCGAATAAATTGCGCGCACCAGCAGCCGCCACCAACGTGGTGACGAACCCACGCCGGCCTTCGCTGTCCAGCCCGTTGACCTCACTGTCCAGGTAGAACACCGACAGCGGTTTACCTTCGCCCGCCAGTGCCTGGGCACTGGCCAGGTCGGCGTCCATGGCATCGCTCAACGCCCGCGCCCGTTGCTGTTTGTGCACCAGGGCGCCGAGGGTAAACAGGTCGTTGCGAATATGCCCGAAGTAATCCAGCGAGTGCCCGTCGCACGCCGACTCCAGCAAGTACGACCCAACCCCGTTGCCTGCCAACCCTGTGCGGGAAGTAACGCCGGCGCCAAATGCAGTGGCGAATCCACCGACCACCAGATCCGGTTTCTGCGCATAGAGCACTTCGCTGGACGGGTACTTGGGCGCGATCACCGGTACGTCGAAATACTCGCCGTGTGGGTGGGCCACACCGTTGTCATCCAGATACGCCACGCCCACCAAGGCCGGGCCGACATCCAGCGCCAATAACAGGTCGGCCGCATGCTGATTGAGGGCCACGATGCGCGAGGGCGGTGAGTGGGTGGCCGTCCAATCCTGGTTGCAGTTGCGATAACGGTCGGCCAATACCGATGGCGCGCAGAGCAGGGCGCCCAACAGCAACCACGAGGCTTTCATGGGTGCTCCTTGATCAGCAGATCCTCGACGACTTCGCCGCCCACCAGATGCACTTCCACCAGCCGTTGCACATCGTCTTTGTTGTGCACGCCGTACCAGCAAGTGTCCGGGTACACCGTCACGATTGGCCCCAGGTTGCACGGGAACTGGCAGTGGGTGCGTGTCAGCAGCACGCCGCCAGGCTTTTCGATGCAGTCGTGTTGCAGCAGGTGGCGGCGCAGGGTTTTCCACAGTTGCAGCACGCCACGCTGCGTACAGCGTGGGCCAGTGCACAGGAACACGTGACGGGCGTGGTCAGGCACGTGGGACCAGTCCGGATGAGTTTCCACGGGCGTACTCATCAGAAGCGATACGTGTAGCGTACTTCGGAGGTGAACGGCCGCCCGAGGTTGTCGACGTTGCTGGCGCGGCTGGTGACGTAGTCGCGGTCGAACAGGTTTTCTACCAGCAGGCTCACGCGGTGTTGGTGGGCGTTGTCGAGGTAGCGATAGGCGTCGGCATCCACCACGGTGTAGTTGCCGTATTCGACCTTTTTCGAGCTGACGATATCGCCGATGTAACGCACGGCGGTGCCGGCGCCCCACAGGCGGTCCGCCGATTCATAGCCGACCCGCGAGCGGGCGAAGAAGCCCGGGATATCGTTGATGGTGACACCCGCACGGGACTCGGTGAGGTTGCGGGTCATGTCGGCCTGCACGCTCCATTGTTCATTGAGCTGCAGCTTGGCGTCGGCCTCGAAACCACGCATCTGGATCTGCCCCTGGCCGTTGACCCACTGGATATCGTCCAGGGTGATCAGGTCGGTGATCTTGCGTTTGAACAGCGTGACGCTGGCGCTGAAGTCCCGGGCCAGCAGGCTGCCCTTGTAGTCGACGCCCAGTTCGGCGTTGCGGCTCTTCTCCGGCTTGAGGTTGCGGTTGCCTTTTTCATCGTCTTCGTTGACGAACAGTTGCTCGGCATTCGGCAGTTTGTAGGCAGTGCCGTATTGGCCGCGCAGGGCCCAGTTGTCGTTGAGGTCGTAGAGCGAAGTGAGCATGCCGACGGTGGCGCTGTCGCCGCCGCTCATGGCTTCGTGGCGTACGCCGATGCTCGGGTGCCAGTTCGGCAGGGCTTCGATAGTCGGGCGCAGTTGGGTGTACAGCGCGTGGGCCTGGGCCTTGTTGTCGTCGATGATCAATACATCGTCCTGGCCCTTGAACCACTGGTTATCGGACCCGAATACCAGCACGTGCTCCCCCGGCAGCACGGCCTTGCCTTCGGCCTGCACGCCCCAGTCGGTGAAGCCCCAGTAGTCGTTGTGGTTGATGGCCCGGGTGCCGCCGCTTTCGATATTGTTGATGCGGGTATAGCGCGTGTCCCAATCGTTGATATGGCCTTTGACGAAGTAGCTCAGGCGCTCGTTGAGGGTTTGCTCGAAGGTCGCCGTAGCGATTTGTTGTACGCGGTCGTTGGTGGTCTTGTGGTTGTCCACCGGGCGGGCGAAATCGAGGTTGGCGTCGGCGTACTGGTAAAACAGCTCAAGGCGCGTGTCATCGCCAAACGACTGGATCGCCTTGGTGCCGAAGGTGGTGACTTCGTAGGAGCGTTTCTTGTCGCTGACGTTTTTCATGTCGCGGTTGCGAAACGGCTGGTAGCCCTCGGAGACGTTGCGGCTGACGTAGGCCAGCAAGCCAAGATCGGCGAAACCGTTGTTGAAGATCTTCTCGACCCGGGCATCGCCGGTGGTGCCGCCGAAGGTGTCGGCACCCAGGTTCACCTCGCCGGACGCCTCGCGGGTTTGCGGGCTGCGGGTGACGATGTTGATCACCCCCGACACCGCCTGGGTGCCGAACAGCAGGCTCTGGCCCCCCTTGAGCACTTCGATGCGCTCGATGGCGTTGGCGGGCAGGGTGTCCAGGTACAGGCCACCGTACAGGCGGTTGTTCAGGCGCACGCCGTCCAGCAGGATCAACGTGTCATCGTTGCGCCCGCCCAGCAGGGAATAGGTGCCGTAGTCGAACGGACCGTTCTTGGGTGCCACGTACAGGCCGGGGATGAACATCTGCATCACGCGCGACACATCGGCGGCGGGGCCGGCGCGTTCGATCTGTTCGCGGGTGACGATCTCGACCTTGCTGCCGTACTGGGCCATGTCGGCCACGGTAGTGGATTCCACCGACGGTGCGGAAATGATCTGCTGCTTGAGCTCAAGGGGAGGGTCGTCGGCCAGCAGCAGGGGGCTGAACAGGCAGCCGAGCAACAGGCTGGGCACGGACGTATTGTAAGGTCGAATCATAGTCTTCTCGGAAAAGTATCTTTCGCGAAAAGCACGCACGAGTAGGCACCGAGCACACGCCAATACCGGCCCATGCCCGCCCACCGCAGGATTTTGCCAAACAGAATTCCAGGCCGGTCTCCGGGCTCACGCGTATGGACACCTTCACCTTCCCATGGCGCGCAGGCCACAGTGGTGTGTCGAAGGGGTCACGCGTCTACCGTTGCGGGGGCAGCACCGGACTGGCTCGAAAAGAGCGGCACCGGTTTCCCGTTTCACCCCATGCACGGCGGCATGAGGCACCTGAAACAGGCCGGCATCTGAACATTCGAAAGACCGTTCGTCAACTTGGCGGGGACTTTTCCGGTGGCTGCATGGGAAGCGACTGACGGATATTGCCAGAAAATTCCCACAGGAGTACAAATGTACTCCATGAAGAATCTAACGCCCCGCCGTACCGCCATCCTGACCTTTATCCGCGACCGTATCGCGCAGCAAGGCCAGTCCCCCAGCCTCGCCGAGATCGCCGAGGCGTTCGGCTTTGCCTCCCGCAGCGTGGCGCGCAAGCATGTGCTGGCGCTGACCGAGGGCGGCTTTATCGAGGTCAACCCGAACCAGGCTCGCGGCATCCGCCTGCTCAATCAACCGGCGCGGCCGGAGCTGCTGGATATTCCGGTGCTCGGCCGGGTGGCCGCCGGTTTGCCCATTGGCGCCGATGCCGAAGTGCACAACCGTCTATTGCTCGACCCGGGCATGTTCGCGAAAACCCCGGATTACCTGCTGCGGGTGCAGGGCGATTCGATGATCGAAGACGGCATCCTCGATGGCGACCTGGTAGGCGTACGCCGCAGTGCCGAGGCCTTGAACGGGCAGATCGTGGTGGCACGCCTGGACGGTGAAGTCACCATCAAACGTTTCGAACACGTGGGCGAGCGTGTGCGCCTGCTGCCGCGCAACCCCGCCTATCAACCCATCGTGGTGCGGCCCGATCAGGACTTGGCCATCGAAGGGGTGTTCTGCGGCCTGGTGAGGCAAGGCTGATGGGCGCCGTCGTTGCACTGGACTCGCTGTTCAATGGCGGCCGGGTCTGGAAAGGCCGGCCCGCCGCGCCGCCGGCCAGCGTCCATCCCACCGGGCTTGCGGCCCTGGATGCGGTGCTGCCCAGCGGTGGCTGGCCGGAAGCGGCGTTGAGCGAAATCCTCATGGCCAAGGAAGGCGTGGGCGAGTTGCAGCTGGTGTGGCCGACCCTGGCACGGTTGGCGGCGGCCGGTGAGCGCATCGTGCTGGTGGCGCCGCCTTACACGCCGTACCCCCACGCCTGGCAAAACGCCGGGGTGGATGTGCGCCAGCTGTCAGTGATCCAGGCCGATGAACGCGATGCCTTGTGGGCAGTGGAGCAATGCCTGCGTTCCGGCAGCTGTGGCGCGGTGCTGTGCTGGCCGCGCAAGGCCGATGACCGCGCCTTGCGCCGCTTGCAGGTGGCTGCGGAAACCGGCCAGACCCTGGCCTTCGCCTGGCGCTCCTTGAGCGAGGCCATCAACCCGTCACCGGCCGCCTTGCGCCTGGCGGTGGAGACCAGCCCGGCGCAAGTGCGGGTGCTCAAGTGCCGGGGTGGCCTGGCCCATCCCGCGCCCATTGCGCTTGGGCACTGAGGTTGGCATGCGCTGGGTGTGTATTGTGTTCCCGCAATTGGCGCTGGACGGGGTGCTGCGTTCGCGCCCCGAACCGGACCAGCCGTTGGCCCTGCTGGCCGGCACGCCGCAGCGGCGGGTGCTGCAAACCGTCAATGACGCCGCGCGCAAACTCGGCCTGCGCCCCGGCCAGTCGCTGACGGCGGCCCATGCCTTGACCAAGGCGTTTGCCTGCGCCGAATACGACCCGGCGCAGATCGAATACTGGCAGCAGTTTCTCGCCGCCTGGGCCTACCGTTTCAGCTCCCAGGTCAGCGTGTTCTACCCACGGGCGTTGCTGTTCGAGATCGAGTCGAGCCTGGGCCTGTTCGGGCCCTGGCCGTTGCTCGAAGCGCGCTTGCGCAAGGAGCTGACCGAACTGGGGTTTCGTCACCGCATCGTCGCCGCGCCGAACCCGGCGGCGGCACGGATATTGGCGAATGTCTACGACGGCCTGGCCGTGGCCGATGAGCAATACCTGCAACACGCTCTGGCACCGATCCCCATCGACCGCGCCGGCCTCGACCCGCAAGCCGCCACCGCATTGTCGCGCATGGGCTTGCGCACCCTGGCCCAGGTGCAGGCGTTGCCTCGGCATACCCTGGCCCGGCGCTTCGACGCTGCGCTGCTCAAGCACCTCGATGCACTGTGCGGCCAACGGCCCCTGGCGCTGGCGTTCTACCAGCCGCCGGACCGGTTTGATGTGCGCATCGAGCTGAATTTTGATGTGTTGTCCCACCAGGCCTTGCTGTTTCCCTTGCGCCGTTTGACTGGCGATCTGTCGGCGTTCCTGTGTGGCCGCGACAGTGGCGTGCAGCGTTTTGACCTGCACCTGGAGCACGCGGCCGAGCCCGACAGCGTGATCAAGGTCGGCCTGCTCAGCGCCGAGCGTGACGCGGCGATGCTGTTCGAACTGGCCCGTGGGCGCCTGGAGCAGGTGCAAGTCACCTCGCCGGTGCGCGGCTTTCGCCTGGTGGCCGAGGACCTGCCGGTGTTTGTGCCCCAGCGCCAGGACCTGTTCGACGAGCGCCCGCAACAAACCCTGCCGTGGGAACAACTGCGCGAACGCCTGCGGGCGCGGCTGGGGGATGAAGCGGTGCAAGGCCTGCGGTTTCACGCCGACCACCGCCCCGAATGCGCCTGGCAAACCGGTGCTGATCTTCGCCCGTGCTCACCCTCAAACAACGTGCAACGCCCGGGCTGGTTGTTGCATGAACCGACGCCTCTCGCCGAGCAGGGTCTACACATCCTGATGGGCCCGGAACGCATCGAGTCCGGCTGGTGGGATGGCGCCGATGTGCGCCGCGATTACTACCTGGTGCGCACCCGCGCCGGCCAGCAGGGCTGGGCTTACCGCACCGTGGGCGAAAGCGGCACGCTGTGGCTGCAAGGCTGGTTTGCATGAAGTACGCGGAGCTGCACTGCCTGTCCAACTTCAGTTTCCAGCGGGGCGCCTCCAGTGCCCGCGAGCTGTTTGAACGGGCCAGGCAGCAGGGTTACGAGGCGCTGGCCATCACCGATGAATGCACCTTGTCGGGCATCGTCCGTGCCTGGCAGGCGGCCAAGGAAGTCGGGTTGCCGCTGATTATCGGCAGCGAGATGCGCCTGGAAAACGGCCCCAAGCTGGTGCTGCTGGTGGAGAACCTGGAAGGCTATCAACACCTGTGCCGGCTGATCACCATCGCCCGTCGCCGTGCGGAAAAAGGTCACTACCGGTTGCTGCAGGAAGACTTCACCGCGGTACACGGCTTGCTCGCGTTATGGATGGTCGAAGACACCGACACCCAGGCCCATATCCAATGGCTGTGCAGCACCTTCACCGATCGCCTGTGGTTGGCGGTGGAACTGCATTGCGGCCAGAACGATGCCCGTCACCTTGAGCAACGCCTGAACCTGGCCGCCAGCCTGCACCTGCCGGCGGTGGCCTGCGGCGATGTGCATATGCATGTGCGCGGTCGCCGTGCGTTGCAAGACACCATGACCGCAATCCGTCACCACGTCCCGGTGGCCGAAGCCGGCGCGCGCCTGCATCCCAATGGTGAACGGCACTTGCGCAGCCTCGATGCATTGGCCGCGCTGTACCCGGCGCACTTGCTGGAAGAGTCCCTGAACATTGCCCGGCGTTGCACCTTTGACCTCGGCCAATTGCGCTATCAATACCCCAGGGAGTTGGTACCTGAAGGCCAGGATGCAAAATCCTGGTTACGCACCTTGACCGAGCAAGGCATCGCCCAGCGTTGGCCGAAAGGGGTCGACGCCAAGACCCTCCAGCAGATCAATAACGAACTGGAACTGATCAGTGACCTCGGCTACGAAAGCTATTTCCTCACCGTACACGACATTGTGCGCTTCGCCCGCAGCCGTTCGATCCTGTGCCAGGGCCGCGGCTCGGCGGCCAACTCGGCGGTGTGTTTTGCCCTGGGCATCACCGAGATCAACCCGAGCCTGATGAACATGTTGTTCGAGCGCTTCCTGTCTCGCGAACGCAACGAGCCGCCGGACATCGACGTGGACTTCGAGCACGAACGCCGCGAAGAAGTGCTGCAATACGTCTTCCAGCGCTACGGTCGTACCCGCGCCGCGTTGACGGCGGTGGTCAGCAGCTACCACGGCGCCGGCGCGGTGCGCGACGTGGCCAAGGCCCTCGGGTTGCCGCCGGATCAGGTCAACGCCCTGGCCGACTGTTGTGGGCGCTGGAGCGACGAAGCACCGCCCCTGGAACGCTTGCGCGAAGGCGGTTTCGACCCCGACAGCCCGGTGCTGCGCCGGGTGCTCACACTCACTCAGCAACTGATCGGCTTCCCCCGGCACCTGTCCCAGCACCCCGGCGGCTTCGTGATTTCCGAACACCCGCTGGACACCCTGGTGCCGGTGGAAAATGCTGCCATGGCCGAGCGCACCATCATCCAGTGGGACAAGGACGACCTCGACGCCGTGGGCCTGCTCAAGGTGGACATCCTCGCGCTGGGCATGCTCAGTGCGATTCGCCGCTGCTTCGACCTGCTGCGCCGCCATCGCAACCGGGACCTGAGCCTGGCTTCGGTGCCCAAGGAAGATGCGGCAACCTACGCGATGATCAGCAAGGCCGACACTATCGGCGTGTTCCAGATTGAGTCGCGGGCGCAGATGTCGATGCTGCCCCGCCTGCGACCGGAAAAATTCTACGACTTGGTCATTGAGGTCGCCATCGTGCGGCCGGGGCCCATCCAGGGTGGCATGGTGCATCCGTACCTGCGGCGGCGGAACAAGGAGGAAGAAACCACCTACCCGTCGCCGGAACTCAAGTCCGTACTGGAACGAACCCTGGGCATCCCGCTGTTCCAGGAACAGGTCATGCAGATCGCCATGGTCGCCGCCGATTACACCCCCGGCGAAGCCGACCAACTGCGCCGTTCCATGGCCGCCTGGAAACGCCACGGCGGCCTCGAACCCCATCAGCAACGCCTGCGCACCGGCATGCTGAAAAACGGCTACAGCGAAGCCTTCGCCGCGCAGATCTTCGAGCAGATCAAGGGCTTTGGCAGCTACGGTTTTCCCGAGTCCCATGCCGCCAGTTTCGCCTTGCTGACCTATGCCAGTTGCTGGCTCAAATGCCATGAACCGGCAGCGTTTGCCTGCGCCCTGATCAACAGCTGGCCCATGGGCTTCTACAGCCCGGACCAGATCCTGCAGGACGCCCGTCGCCATCATTTGCAGATCCGCCCGGTGGATGTGCAGGCCAGTGACTGGGATTGCAGCCTTGAGCCGATCGAAGGCCAGCAACCGGCGATTCGCATGGGCTTGCGCATGATCTCCGGGTTTCGCGAAGAGGACGGCCGGCGTATCGAAACGGCGCGCCAGGCCCGGGCGTTTTTTGATATTGCCGACTTGGGCGAGCGTGCCCAATTGGACACTCGCGCCCAGGAACTGCTGGCGGATGCCGGTGCCTTGCGCGGCCTGGCCGGGCATCGGCACCGGGCGCGTTGGGAGGTGGCCGGGGTGCAGAAACAACTGGGCCTGTTTGCCGGTATCGCCAGCCCGGAAGAGGCGGTGGTGGAGCTGCCGCAACCGACAGTCGGCGAAGATTTGTATGCCGACTACGCCAGCGTCGGCACCACCCTGGGCCCACACCCGTTGGCGCTGTTGCGCGATGAACTGCGCGCGCGGCGTTGCCGCAGTTCCAGGGAATTGCTGCAGGTTGAGCATGGCCGCAACGTCAGCGTCGCCGGCCTGGTCACCGGTCGACAACGTCCTGGCACGGCCAGCGGCGTTACCTTCGTTACCCTGGAAGATGAGTTCGGCAATATCAATGTGGTGGTCTGGCGCGATTTGGCCGAGCGCCAACGCCAGGCGCTGGTGGGCTCGCGGTTGCTCAAGGTGGATGGCCGCTGGGAGGCGGTGGGCGAGGTTCGGCACCTGATCGCCGGGCGCTTGACCGACCTGACCCCGTTGCTGTCGGGCATCAGTGTGCGCAGCCGGGACTTTCGCTGAGCCGGCCCTTGCTCCTTCCTGCCGGCATAAGCAATATGCGATGAAACCAACCGCCGCTGCCGGGCTCAAAGTTTTCATCGCCGCCCACCTTTTATCTTTTGCAGAGCCGACCGATGCAGTTTTTATCCAATACCCACGGCTGTGAGGGTTGGGCTGGGGAAATGGCCCAGAGGATTCGTGCTTTCGATTGGTCCACCACCGACCTCGGCCCGATGAATGCCTGGCCCTCCAGCCTGACCAGCGCCGTGCAGATGATGCTGGCATCGCCCATGCCCATGGTGATGCTGTGGGGGCACGCCGGTTACATGATCTACAACGACAGCTATTCGGTATTTGCCGGCGGTCGCCACCCTTATCTGCTGGGTGCGCCGGTGGAACTGGGCTGGCCGGAAGTCGCCGACTTCAACCGCAATGTGGTCGACACCTGCCTGGCTGGCGGCACCTTGTCCTACCGCAACCTGCCCCTGGAACTGTTGCGCGACGGCCGCCCGGAAGAAGTCTGGATGGACCTGTATTACAGCCCCGTGGCCGGTGACGACCAACGACCGGCCGGGGTCCTGGCGATTGTAGTGGAGACCACCGAACATATGATCTCCGAGCGCCTGCGCCAGGAACTCACCCACAACCTGGAGCAGCGCGTGGCCGCGGAGGTGCAAGCCCGTTCCGCCGCCGAGGAACAGTTGCGCCAATCACAGAAGCTGGAAGCCATTGGCGGCCTGACCGGCGGCGTGGCCCACGACTTCAATAACCTGCTGCAAGTGGTCTCCGGCAACCTGCACCTGCTGGCCCGGCATGAGCCGGACAACCCCCAGGTGCAGCGCCGCGTCAGCGCCGCCATCGCGGCAGTGGAACGTGGGGCCAAACTGACCTCGCAACTGCTGGCCTTCGCCCGTCGCCAGCCATTGTCACCGGCGGTGTACAACCCGCTGCGCATCTATGAAGGCCTGGGCGAGTTGCTGCAGCGGGCGCTGGGAGAAACCATCCACATTGATGTGCAGCTGCCCCAGGATCCGTGGTGCATTAACGTCGACCGCAACCAACTGGAAAACGCACTGCTCAACCTGGCGATCAACGCCCGGGATGCCATGAAAGGCGAGGGGGTGATTCGGATCACCGGCGAAAACATCATCCTCAACCCTCCGGATTGCGCCGGTAAAAGCATCAACCCCGGTGAATACGTGCGCCTGGCCGTCGCCGACAGCGGCGCCGGCATGTCACCAACGATCCTGGCACGGGCCTTCGAACCGTTTTTCACCACCAAGCCGAATGGCCACGGTACCGGCCTGGGCCTGAGCATGGTGTTTGGGTTCGTGCGCCAAAGTGGCGGGCATGTTGAGGTCGAGAGCGTGGAGGGCAGCGGTACCGTGGTGCAGATGTATTTCCCGCGCAACCTGGGAGAGCCGGAAAACCACGATGCGCCCGTCGAGCTCACACAACCCACCGGCGGCCATGAGACGATCCTGGTGGTTGAGGACAACGAAGGCGTACGCGCGGCCGCGGTGGAATTGCTTGAACAATCCGGCTACACCGTGCTCACCGCCGAAGACGGCGACCGGGCCATGCTGATGCTCCAGGCCGGCCTGCAACCGGACCTGATCTTCACCGACGTGGTGATGCCGGGCCGGGTCAAAAGCACCGACCTGGCCGAGTGGGCGCGCAGGCAAGTGCCGGCGATAGCGGTGCTGTTTACCTCCGGGCATACCCGCGACATTCTTTCCAGCAACCACCTGCTGGGCAACGACATTCACCTGCTGAGCAAACCCTATGGCCCGGATGACTTGGCGCAACGGGTGCGCTCGGTACTGACCTCCCGAATGATGTGACGAATGAAGATCCAGCCAGCAACACCAAGCCACTGTGGGAGCCGGGCTTGCCCGCGATGGCGGAGTGTCAGGCACCCCATCCGGTAACTGGCACACCGTCATCGCGGGCAAGCCCGGCTCCCACAGTTGATCTTCACTGCCTTGAACACACCGATAAGGTTACCCATGACTTCCCAGCGCAACCTGCCACCAGACACCTCACTCACCACCCAACGCCCTGGCTTCGTGCGGGTACGAGGTGCCCGGGAACACAACCTGCGCAACGTCGACGTGGATATCCCCCGCGACGCCCTGGTGGTGTTCACCGGCGTGTCAGGCTCCGGCAAGTCCTCGCTGGCATTCTCCACCGTCTACGCCGAAGCTCAGCGCCGCTACTTCGAATCCGTGGCGCCCTACGCCCGCCGCCTGATCGACCAGGTCGGCGTACCGGACGTCGACGCCATCGAAGGCCTGCCGCCCGCCGTGGCCCTGCAACAACAGCGCGGTACACCCAGCACACGTTCATCAGTGGGCAGCGTCACCACCTTGTCCAGCCTGATCCGCATGCTCTACTCCCGCGCCGGCAGTTACCCGGCGGGGCAACCGATGCTGTACGCCGAAGACTTTTCCCCCAACCTGCCCCAGGGCGCCTGCCCGCAATGCCACGGCCTGGGCCGCGTGTACGAAGTGACCGAAGCCCTGATGGTGCCCGATCCTTCCCTCACCATCCGCCAACGCGCGGTGGCGTCCTGGCCACTGGCGTGGCAAGGCCAGAACCAGCGCGACATCCTCGTCACCCTGGGCTACGACGTCGACATCCCGTGGCGCGACCTGCCGAAAAAGCAGCGCGACTGGATCCTCTTCACCGAAGAAACCCCCACCGTCCCGGTGTATGCCGGCTTCACACCCGCCCAAACCCGCGACGCCCTCAAACGCAAACTCGAACCCAGCTACCAGGGCACCTTCACCGGCGCCCGGCGCTACATCCTGCACACCTTCACCCACTCCCAAAGCGCCCTGATGAAAAAGCGCGTGTCGCAGTTCATGCAAGGCAGCCCGTGCCCGCTGTGCGAAGGCAAACGCCTGAACAAGGCCGCGCTGTCGGTGAAATTTGCCGGCGTGGACATTGGCGAACTGTCGCAAATGTCTCTGCTGCAACTCGCCGAACTGCTGCGACCGGTGGCCGAAGGGCAGGGCGATAAAAAGCTCTCCGTGGAAAAACGCCTGGCCGCCCAACGCATCGCCCAGGACCTGCTCGAACGCGTCAGCACCCTGACCGACCTCGGCCTGGGCTACCTGGCCCTGGAACGCAGCACACCGACCCTGTCCTCCGGCGAACTGCAACGCCTGCGCCTGGCCACCCAACTGGGCTCGCAACTGTTCGGCGTGATCTACGTGCTCGACGAACCTTCCGCCGGCCTGCATCCCGCTGACGGCGAAGCCCTGTTCGCCGCCCTCGACCGCCTGAAGGCCGCCGGCAACTCACTGTTCGTGGTGGAACACGACCTGGAAACCATGCGCCGGGCCGACTGGCTGATCGACGTCGGCCCGGCTGCCGGTGAACACGGCGGCCAGGTCCTGTACAGCGGCCCACCCGCCGGCCTCGCACAGATTGAAGCCTCGCAAACCCGCGAATACCTGTTCGCCGAAAAGCGCCCCGTCAGCCAACCACCGCGCCAACCCACCGGCTGGCTGAGCCTGGAAGGCGTCACGCGCAACAACCTCAACGACCTCAGCGTGGACTTTCCCCTGGGTTGCTTCACCGCCGTCACCGGCATTTCCGGCTCGGGCAAATCCAGCCTCGTCAGCCAGGCGCTGTTGGAACTGGTAGGCGCAGGCCTGGGCCGCGTGGTGGAAACCGAAGACGAACCCAGCCTCGAAGACGACGCCCCGCAAACCAGCGGCGGCCGTATCAGCGGCGGGCTGGAACACATTCGCCGCCTGGTGCAGGTGGACCAGAAACCCATTGGCCGCACACCGCGCTCCAACCTCGCGACCTACACCGGCCTGTTCGACAACGTACGCAAACTGTTCGCCGCCACACCCGCGGCGAAAAAGCGCCATTTCGACGCTGGGCAATTTTCTTTCAACGTCGCCAAAGGCCGCTGCCCGAACTGCGAAGGCGAGGGGTTTGTCAGCGTTGAATTGCTGTTCATGCCCAGCGTGTACGCGCCATGCCCGACGTGCCACGGGGCGCGGTACAACCCGGAAACGTTAGCAATCAAGTGGGAAGGGCTGACCATCGCCCAGGTGCTGGGGCTGACGGTTGAACAGGCGGTAGAGGTATTTGCTGAAGAGCCGGGTGTGCTGCGCTCGCTGCAAGTGCTGCGGGATATTGGCTTGGGTTATTTGCGCCTTGGCCAGCCGGCGACCGAGTTGTCAGGCGGGGAGGCGCAGCGCATCAAGCTGGCGACCGAGCTGCAACGCAATGCCCGGGGCGCGACGTTGTATGTGCTGGATGAACCGACGACCGGGCTGCATCCGCGGGATGTGGACCGGTTGTTGAGCCAGTTGAATCATCTGGTGGAGGCGGGGCACACGGTGATCGTGGTGGAGCATGAAATGCGCGTGGTGGCCCAGAGTGATTGGGTGATTGATATTGGGCCGGGGTCCGGGGATCGAGGCGGGAAGGTGGTGGTGAGTGGCACGCCGCAGAAGGTGGCGAAGAGCAAGAGCAGCCGGACGGCGCCGTTTTTGGGGCGCGAGTTGGGCTGAGTTTTGCTCGACATGCGCCAGGTTCGCCGGCAGCTTCGTGATTGCCCGAGCGTTCGGTAGACTGCCCCGATTTTTTCTGATTTCCCCATCTTGTGAATAAATGGCCCTATGAGATATGTCGAAAATGGATCTTTTATCGATCCATTTCTCTTCTTATAGTCGACCAACGCCCCAAGCAGTTAACAGCGGTCATTAGTTCAGCTGTGGGGTTAGTTTTCTCATTTGCGGAAGTTGATGTGAATTATAAAAACGGCTCTATCGGTATCGGGGTGTCTGCACTTTTAGTGCTGTCAGTTCTGCGTTTGTCCACTAACCAACCCCCAACCCGGGAAGAGTTTGTAAAGTATCCATCTCTCCGGCAGAAGTGGTTCACGATATGCGACGCTCGCAGCAACCTTGCCGAGCTCAATGATGAAGGCTGCAAGCATTTACGCGAATGGCAGGCGGCCACCAAATTTCCCGTACTGGACAATTTGATGAATCAAAACCTGGGTAAATAGCTGGCGGCCATATGACTTTTTCAGTTGGCTGGAGCATCCAGCTGAAATCCGGAAGTCATCATCGCCCCCTACCTGCGCCCCTCAATGCTGCGCACCAACGCCCCAAAAAGCTCACCCCGCGGCATCTTGCTCAAGGGAATATTCGCCTTCTCGAACCACTCCCGATCCGCCTCTGGGTGCGGGCCGCTCAGCACCACTACCCCGTTTTCATAGGTGTAACGCGCTGCCGCCACATCACCATTCCGGTAGGTCGCAATGGTTGAAGAAGGCGAGGTCGCGTCAGGCTTGGGGAAGTAAGGCCCATCCTGATAAAAGACGCTATCGGCTTTCCCATCCCACACAACCTGCACCGCCGCGTCCGCAATGCCCGCGACCTCAAACCCAGGCCTGCCCGCCTCTGAATCAAGGTCGTAGGGTATCAGGCCAAAGTTGCTGTCGTCGGCCAGATAAGCACCCATACAAAGCCCCAGGTAGCGCCCACCCTGGGCGACAAAGTCACGAATGGCCTGCACCCGCGCATCCCCCAAACTATCAAGCGCCGCAGGGATGTCCTGACCGCCACCCGGTTGAACGTAGAGGTCATAACGAGCGAGGCTTTGCGGCGTGATGTCGATCGATTCATCGGCACCTACAAAGTCAATCTGCGCATTCGGGCGGACGCGCAGCAGGGCTGTTTTGACATTCTCTGAACATCCCTCGCAGCCCGCCGGGCCTCGGTAGATAGCGACATGGGCGATGGGGGTCGCGGCGTGCACTGAGGAAGGAAGCAGTGTGAAAAACGCAAAAAGCGTCGCGGCGATGGCGTGCAGATTCATGGTTGTAGAGTCGTCTTAAAGCTGATTGGGTCCGATCGGACTTTGTGATTTGAAGCCTAAAGCCAATAGCCACTTGAAGGAGTTAACATTTGTAAAACGGCTAGGAAAAATCGGGGTTGATGATCGTAACGACGGTTTTTCCGTTGAAATTTATGGGTTTTCCTTTAGTGCATAAATATCGAAGAGAACGTTTCTTCCATTTTCAATCCCCGGAATTTTTCAGGCCATTTGAGTCAGCTCTCGGCCATGCGCGAATGCTATCGGCCAATAGCACACACTCAAGTATCGACTATGCTTGGAGCGATTCAGCCCTGTACCTGAAGGATCTAAACAATGGGGTACCTTGTCGTTGCTCACGCGATGAATGTGAAGCCGGAGTTAGAACCACTTTCTACGTTGCCGGTGAGCATTGGTTGGTCATTGCACCAGGATGAAAACGCCACGTCGTTCTACTTAGACACGTTCAAGGCTGGCGAAGAACGGAAATGGCCCTTTACGTCTATGCCACCCATCAAGGATGTACCGCTTGAGCTCCCTCAAGAATTGGCAGCGCTATCGCGGATATACAAAGTGCTTAAGGATGCTCAGCTAGCCGACTACTTCAAGAGAGCTTTCCTGAATGTGAATTTAGCGCTGAGTAAAAGCCTTCAATTACACGTTTGCAGCTTTTGCACGGATGACGACGGGCTGGATTTTGTGTGTGTATCGTCGAATGGTGAACTGCAAAGGCTGCGTTGCGTTTGCGGTGATCTGGATATCACCTACGAGCTTGGGACGGTCATGATCCAGCCGCTTCTGATAGATGGGGTTGAAGGCACCGACGCAAGTGGTCTGCATGACCCAGAGAACGGCATTCACGTCTTGAGTCGGAATATAACGCCCTCATCGTTACTGCATGCGGTGGCTTCAGCAGAAACCACTCGCTTTCTACAAGCAGAAAGCCCCCCTCTGGGTCTAGGTAGCTTCGATGGTCTGGACGTCGCACCGGTAAAGATTGCAGGCTCTAAGATCGCCTCGCTGAAGCCTGAGGTGGTTGCTCAGAAAGCGTGGTGGAGGCGGTGGTAGTTGTATCGACGACTTCGACCCAAGCCAGGAGGTTTTTCGGGGAAAAGTAGCCAATTATCAGCATCGAAAAATTGGGGCCGATAATGGGGGCCAGTTTTCAAGAAGCTACCCGTCACGATGGGCTGCAATCGGCCAGAAGCAGTCGGTCGCGATCAGAAAGGTTTGACGACAACGAGTCGCTCTCGCACTCTGTTTATAACCCATTCATTCATCAGGTTCCCGCATGTCATTAGCGACCGTAGTGCTGCTCGACTCCTGGCCACAGCCAAGTACGTCGCCTGAACCAGTGGTGTTCGCCACGGACACGCAACTATGTTTACGGTATTACACCACCGGAGAAGAAATAGCTGTGGTTCATTTTCCGCTAGTAAAGAAAATCCAATTCGGTTCGCCAAACGACGAAGCTTTGGGCGGCCATCCGCTCATTGGACTTGGCCTAAAGCATTACCAAATTCATCGAATAGATAATTCGCCTTGGTTAGCAGAGCTTGAGCAAAGGAACGCCATTCATCCTCGACACGACAAACAGCGGTTCATGAAAGATGCTATCCACTATGTCTTTACGTTTCAGGACTCTACCTTGGAATGCATCGTAATCGAGGGGGCGTTCTGGCATCCCAAAGTGCAAGTCTTTACCTCGGAGCAGGAGGCAAAGGATGGCTGGCGCACACTGGTGAATGACGTGGGTGCATTAACCCAATAGTCAGGAGCGGATGGCTGCGTTGGGTCGGTAG
>NZ_CP080030.1:2945784-2945943 GCF_019382755.1 Pseudomonas sp. Colony2
CGGCAGTGGGGATGCCCTTGTCGATGACCTGCGCCGGTACCGGGGCCTGGATCAGCGTTTCGCAGTCATCGCACACCCACTTGCCACGCACATGGCGTTCAACGGTAAAAACGCCCGGCGTGTAGTCCAGCTTTTCGCTGACGTCTTCACCGATGCGCT
>NZ_CP080030.1:2946287-2946356 GCF_019382755.1 Pseudomonas sp. Colony2
CGCAGTTGGTCGGGGGCCATTTGATCGAGATTGGGCGAGGAAGTCATGCCGTGGATTTTACCAAAGCAG
>NZ_CP080030.1:2955820-2959633 GCF_019382755.1 Pseudomonas sp. Colony2
GGCCGATAGCAGCCGGTCGTTCCGTAGGCTGCACGCCATCTGTGAGCTGGCAGTATCGGCCCGAGGAGGGGAGATCAAAGTTGATCCAGACGCGGCCATTTGCATGTGGAACAGCAGGATCAGTCATGTGATTGCCCTTATCGGCTCGTACTGTCCGCCTTCAATCGTCAATTGTCCTGGTTCCAACCGGGACGTGCTTAACCACCATTAGCCCGGTTGAACTGCCAACGCGTGGAACGACCCGCTATGCCGGCAAGTCTACCGGTATCTACTCATGGGTAAGGTACAGCGCAATGGATAAGACAATCACCGTCGATCAACTAGCGACCACCGACCTTGGATCAATCAACGAAATATGGCTTGGCG
This sequence comes from Pseudomonas sp. Colony2, assembly GCF_019382755.1. NCBI lineage: Bacteria > Pseudomonadati > Pseudomonadota > Gammaproteobacteria > Pseudomonadales > Pseudomonadaceae > Pseudomonas > Pseudomonas sp. Colony2. The sequence continues at coordinate 2,956,187 of NZ_CP080030.1, forward strand.
AGACGCATACCCAGCTATGCCTATGGCGTGGCGAACAGGTCTTCACCCACGAGATGATGAGCGAGGGCACCCACGATCAGAATGTCCAACGCCTGTGCTTGCAGTTGGTCAACCCTGACGATCAAACCGCCGTAGCCAGCGTCGAGGTAATTGTGCGCGAACGGCTGAAAAAAATGGGGAAGGAGGGCGAGTTTTATCCCGCAGAGGAGGCTGATACTCATCAATAAGAAGATGAGTATCGGCCATTTATGGGGAGTCAATCCAAGGCCTGTGCTAGATGAGCAAGCCCCGCGCTACAACACTGGCGATGAAGACCTACAAGCACGGGTTTGCGCAGTCGCACAGGCGATCTCCGGTCGGACGCATTTGTAGCTCCGTTATGTGGAATGAGCTCCGTGCGCAGTAAAAACTGAATAGCCCCTGATTTCATAGACGCGTTCCAGTGTTTGCGGCCACATCAGGTCCTGTCTGGCCGCGTGAGCGTCATGCAAGCGTCCACAAGTAAATCCTGAAACTGTGGCTGCATCTCGACGTTGGACACGGTGAGGATATAACCGTCCGCATCAATGCCACGAGGTTGGAGTCGTTCCATGAAGCCGTGCGTGAGTTGTTGCGCGCCCAATTCATCGGGATAACCGCCACGGCGATGGCCCCGACCATCACCAAGGCGAGTGACGGGTCCCAGGCCCCGGTCACTGTGCCGTGATCTCGATCTGTGGCAAGACGCTAAACAGCCCCCGCAGCAATGGCGCAATCACCAGGCCAAGCAGAAACAACGCTTTCTCGCCCCAGCCCTCACTGCCAAACCGCATCACGCTGCCCAGCAAGCCGCTGATACCTGCGACAACTTGATCCAATCAATGCTCATTTTGCAGTTCCTGCACAGGAGAGTGGGTGAGGGCTGTTGATCAGCGAACCATCATAACCATCCGCGCGGGTCGGGGTCTGCGCAAGTCAGATTTTGCTGCCGCCCCCCATGGAATGGGTGAAGCCCTGCTTCCAGTACTAAAGGAGGTGTCAATGCCTGCTAAAGGACCATTTCGGTCTGACGCCATAGGTTTAGGCTCAGCTTTGTGATCGTCAACGATGACAACAAGAGGCGCCGCATCACCTGCGAGATGAGTAGAAAACCTCACTGACTCCCGTGTCTCCATAATAAAAAGAGGATTTATCATGAGTAGCACCTTCTTCATTCCTTCCGTGAACATGATGGGCATTGGCAGCCTCGACGAGGCGATGCTCGCAATCCGCAAGTACGGGTTCCGCAAAGCCTTGATCGTCACCGATGCCGGCCTGGCCAAAGCCGGCGTGGCGGCCAAGGTCGCCGGCCTGTTGGCCCAGCAAGACATCGACTCCACCCTGTTTGACGGCGCCAAACCGAATCCGACCGTCAGCAACGTGGAGAAGGGCCTGGAACTGCTGGCCCGCAGCGACTGTGATTTCATTATTTCCTTGGGCGGCGGTTCCCCCCATGACTGCGCCAAAGGCATTGCCCTGTGCGCCGCCAACGGCGGGCACATCAGCGACTACGAAGGCGTGGATCAATCCGCCAAGCCACAAATGCCACTGATCGCCATCAACACCACCGCCGGCACGGCGAGTGAAATGACGCGTTTCTGCATCATCACCGACGAAGTCCGCCACGTGAAAATGGCCATCGTCGACCGCAACGTCACCCCCCTGTTATCCGTCAACGACCCCTCGCTGATGGCCGCCATGCCCAAAGGCCTGACCGCCGCCACCGGCATGGACGCACTGACCCACGCCGTCGAAGCCTACGTGTCGACGGCGGCCACGCCGATCACCGATGCCTGTGCACTCAAAGCCATCGAATTGATCTCGGCCAACCTGCGCACCGCCGTTGCCCAGGGTGACAACATGACCGCCCGGGAAAACATGGCCTACGCGCAATTCCTTGCCGGCATGGCCTTCAACAATGCTTCGCTGGGTTATGTACATGCCATGGCGCACCAACTGGGCGGTTTCTACGACCTGCCTCACGGCGTGTGCAACGCGATCCTGCTGCCCCATGTGTCGAGCTTCAACGCCAGCGTATGCCCGGCCCGGTTTAAGGATATCGCTCATGCGATGGGGGTTGAGACTCAGCAGCTCGATGCGGAGAAGGGTGCTGCGGCGGCTATCACGGCCATCCGTAAACTGTCTGCGGATGTGGGGATTCCGAGCGGGCTCGTTGAGCTGGGTGTGAAGGCTGACGATATTCCGACCCTGGCAGCCAATGCCATGAAAGACGCCTGCGGTTTTACCAATCCGCGTCCTGCCAATCAGGATGAGATTGAGCAGATTTTTCATACGGCGATGTGATTGATGTGAAGTGACGCTGGAGAGAACACCCCGCCTTTGGTTGAAGTGCGGGGGGTTTTGGTTTTGCTCATCGGTAGGGTAGAAGTGGCTCAATGGCTTGGCTGGAAGTGGTCTGTCATGAGCGGCTACTGTCGGCCATTAGTCCTTGCGCTGCATGGAACCGGTCATCTGGGCGATTTCCGCCAGTTGGTGGCGCGCGCCTTTTTCCAGGGTGCCGCTGGCGTGAGCCAGTTCCTCGCCGAGTTGGCCGAGGCCATGGGAGTCACGGGCGACGCCGTCGATCAGGCCAGTGATCTGGGTCAGAAAGTGATCGAAACGGGTGGCAAGGGAGACATGGACTTTTCCCGGACTGCCCTTGACGGCCTCACTGTTGAACTGCGTGGTGACGGCGAGCATTTTTTCGAGCATTTCCTGGCTTTCTACCGCTTCGGACTGGCTGTGCACCGCGAGGTAGAGCAGGGCGACCGTTTCCATCACCACGTAGAACGCGTGGACGAAAATCATGCTCCAGCCGCCGTGATGTTCCATCACAAACACCGGGAAACCCTGATGCTGCAACGCATGGAACACCACGTGATGCACCGCGATGGTGACGGCGGCCACAAGGATAGGCAGCCAGTCACGGTAGAACGTCAGCACCACCAGCAGCGCGAAGATACCGAAGTGCGATTCGATGACACCCTGGGCCTGGTTGATGTGCAACGCCGCCATCACCATCAGCCCAACGCTCAGCGCGCAACGCATCAGGCGCGTGCCGCTGATGACGCGATAGGCCAGGGTCAGCACCACGCTGGTGCCGCCGCCTATGAAGAGCGCTTGAAGCAGCGTGTCGTGCCAGAACGCCAGGCCGAGGGAGAAGAGGGTCATCAGCCAGATCAGGGCGAGCATGATGCGGTCGGCTTTGCGGTAGTGCTCGATGAAACGGGCTTGGGCAGGCATTCACTCGTACTCCATGTGGACGGGCCGGGGTGAGGCAAGCATGCGACGTGCCATACGGGCATGCGGGGAGCGAATCGGGTGTGGGGGAGCGGGGGTTGATTGATGGTAGGAGGTTATCGGCGTTTTTGGGTGGGGCGTTAGGGGGGATAAGCCAGAAGCTGCTTGTTACGAGGGGCTGCAATCGGC
>NZ_CP080030.1:2968716-2969176 GCF_019382755.1 Pseudomonas sp. Colony2
ATTGAGCGCAGCATGAGCGCCGACTCACTCAACTAAAGTAGGCTCGTTGTCGCTGAGTCGCCGTAGATGTCTACAGCGCCTCGGCGATCAGTCGATTGAGCTAGTTGAGTAGCCTGGACAGCGTCCGGCCTCAGCTACACGGCACCTCYCGATCCATCARYTTCCCCATYAACAACACCCCCAACTCRCTAARYTGGTGAATMGCCARCGCCACATCRCGGTCTTTCCCGCTCAGCTCATCCGACAGATCAAGCAGCAACGCGCTGACCGAGGCAAAGGTTTCGTAGCTATTGGTGATCAAACTTTCACTGCTGGCATCAGCAGCCACACTGAACAGCGCACCCGACGGCGGGGCGGTTTTGGCGGAGGAGGGATTGAGATAGTGATCCAAGGCACGGTGCGCGGCTTGGTTGAGTTTCAAATCGGGAGATCCCGGAGGATTCGGCGTTACCTTGAACAT
>NZ_CP080030.1:2969239-2979378 GCF_019382755.1 Pseudomonas sp. Colony2
GTACGCAGGTTAGTAGACCGGGGAAACTACAAAAGCCGGCGCGTCCGAAGACGCCCTGCGCACAGCCACCATCAAGCACAGACAAGGACGTCCGACAGATGAAGCTAATGCACTTGCAGTTAACCTCGGGCTACTAAACCCGATCACTGAGTTTTCAGCGACCGAGCAACCTTAGAGACGCCCACCCAGGTGCACAAGCCGGCGGATTCTGACGCAACTGTAGGCAATGGAGCAAGGTGCGGTGCTCACTGCCTCCAGCCACGGGACTGAATTCAATCAGTCCCGTTTTCCTCGATTAAGCAGGCTGAGCCGCCAGGCTATTACTCACCTTGCGCCCCAACACCAGCACCGTCACAAACCCGGCGCCCACCAACGCGGTCGCCAAACTCAACAGCACCGACGTCCCCATCTTGTCGACAATCTGCCCGCCAAAGAACGAACCCACGGCAATGATCACCTGGAACAACGCCACGAACAGCGGCATGCCACGCTCCACATCCTTGGGCGCAACCACGAACATCCAGATACTCGCGCAGGCCGGGAAGGCACCGAAAGCAAAGCCCCACAGTGCGATCAGCATCACGGCGCCGCTCATGCCGGTGGCGAAGTAGGGGAACAGGGCGGTGCTGGTGCCGATCATCAGCGCGACCAGCAGCAAGGTGTGGCGCACGCTGCGGTTGGCGGCGAAGCCGGCGAAGACGTTGCCCATTACGCCGGCCACGCCGTAGAGCAGCAGCAGGGAGCCAATGGTCGGGCCGTCGAAGCCGGAGCTGTTTTTGAAGAACGGGGCGACGTAGGTGTACGCGGCAAAGTGGGCCAGGCCGATCAGCAATACGGCGATCAAGCCAACCCGGGCTTGTGGGTTGATGAACAGGGCCGGCAGGTCGGCGATGCGAATGGCTTTTTCCGGTTCGAGGCGCGGCAGCAGGAACATCTGTGCCAGCAGTACCGGGATGCCCACCAGTGCAGTGACGAGGAAGGTCATGCGCCAGCCCATCAGGCCGCTCAGCCAGGTGCCGACGGGTACGCCGAGCACGGTGGCCAGGGTCACGCCCATCATGATGATCGAGGTGGCCTTCGCCACGCCCACGCCCTTGGGCGCCAGGCGGCCGCTGAGGGCGATGGCCGTGGCCCAGAAGCCGCCGATGCTGATGCCCAGCAACACGCGGCCGAACAGCAGCAGGCTGAAGTCGCTGGCGTAGGCCACCACCATGTTGGCGATGATCATGATCAGGGTCAGGCCGATCAGCAGGTAGCGACGGTCCATGGCGCCAATGCCCACCGACAGCAACGGGGCGGCGAGGGCGGCCATGATGCCGGGCAGGGTGACCATCAGGCCGGCATGGCCGGCGCTGATGCCGAGGTCGGCGGCGACGTCGTTGAGTACGCCTACCGGCAGGAACTCGCTGGTGACCAGGGCGAAGGCGCCCACGGCCACCGAGAGAATCGCCAGCCACTGCTGCAGGACGGTTTGTTGATTATGTTCGGGGAGGCCGCTAGGGGCCCGGCTTGCGCTTGGCATGGTGTTGGGTTCCGGGAGGAGATTTCGCCTGCGGACAGACGGGAGGGGGAAAGTGGAGGTGATTATAGGAATCGGTTTTGGTAAGCCAATAGGCGACCGGTTCGATAGTAATCATCAGTCTCGTTGATAAGACTGCCTGCGTAGAGCGTTCTCTTCCGTGTAGACCCTCGCGATTGCCCATGGCCCGACTCCGCGCGTAATCCGGCCCGATCCCGCGCGCCAGAAAAAATCCCCCGCTGCATCCTGAGCCTAGGCATGTCGGTTTTTGCTGATGTGCCGAAGCGTTTCAAGGCCGATCAAACAATAATAAAGAGGTGCTTATGCCCGTGCTTCATCGCTCTTCATCCCTGGTTGAACGCAGCGCGCTTCACGTGTTGGTGTGTGCGTCGACACTCGCGCTGTCGTTGACCGCCTGCGCGGCAACCCCGGATCCCGCGGAGCCTTATCCCCATGTACAGGAACCGATTGGCGACGTGCAGGCCATCTATGACGGCAGGCTCAGCGAGGACTTGGCCCTCACTACCTTCCGTAATACCGACCGGTTGTTCCCGACGCGCACGATCAAGGCGGGCGGCCATCCGTTCCCGTTACCCCGTAGCAGCCAGCCACTTGGGCCGGTTGCCTTTGACTACAAAGGCAAGCATTACAGCCTCGATGACTACGTGGCGATCAACCGGGTAACCGGGCTGTTGGTGCTCAAGGACGGCAAGATCGTCGATGAGCGTTATGAAAAAGGCAACACCGCCGACACCCGGTGGATGTCGATGTCGGTGGCCAAGTCCATCACTTCGACCCTCGTAGGCGCGGCGCTGCAGGACGGCTCCATCAAGAGCCTGGATGACAAGGTCACCCGTTATTTACCCGCGTTGGCCGGTAGCGGTTACGACCAGGTCACCGTGCGCCAGATCCTCTCCATGCGCTCCGGGATCAAGTGGAACGAGCAATACACGGACCCTACCTCGGACGAGCGCCACTTGATCAAACTGCGTAGTGAACAAGTGCCCGGGTCGCTCCTCAAGTTCATGGCCAGCCTGCCCACCGCCGCGCCGCCTGGCACTCGCACCAACTACAGCACCGGTGAAACTCAAGTGTTGGGGCAACTGGTGAGCGCTGCGGTGGGCAAGCCACTGACGCAATACCTGAGCGAGAAGATCTGGGCGCCTTACGGCATGCAAACCGATGCCAAGTGGTGGCTCGACGGCCTCAATGGCAATGAAGTGGGCGGCAGCGGTATCAGCGCGACGCTTGAGGATTACGGGCGTTTTGGGCAGTTCGTGCTTAGCGGTGGCAAGGCCGGTGGGCAGCAAGTGTTGCCTGAAGGCTGGTTGAGTTTTGCCAGTGCGACTACCGGTTCAGATGCGGCGTACGGTGACTTTGCGTCCATGTGGTGGCCAGGTTGGACCGACGCCTCCAAAGCGGATAAAGCCTTTACGGCGGCCGGTACGTTTGGTCAGTACCTCTACATCAATCCGACCAGGAATGTGGTGATTGTGGTGTGGCAGGCGCAGACCAAACCCACGGGTGGCAAGGTGATCGACGATATGTTTGCCTTTGATGCGGTTGCCAAAGCGCTTCAATAACCGCGAAGTACCTGTGGCGAGGGAGCTTGCTCCCGCTGGACTGCGCAGCAGGCCCATTTTTTGGGGCCGCTGCGCGGCCCAGCGTGAGCAAGCTCCCTCGCCACAGGCTACGGGCTACTCAGGTAGTGTGTACCTCACATCGCCGCCCGCAATGAGCGCGGCGAAAGCCCATAATGTGACTTGAACCTCACCGCAAACCGCGACGCCGACGCATACCCGCACGCACTGGAAATCTCCCCGATGGAATCCCTGGAGGTTTGCAGCTGTTGCAACGCCGCCCCCAGCCGAACATTTTCCAGGATGGCCCTGAAGCTCGCATCCTCATTGGCCAGCTGCCGACGCAACGTCGACTCCCCCAGATTCAACTGCTGCGCGACCGTGGCAACGGTCCAGTCCCTGGACAGGTTGCTGCCGATCAACCGCTGCACGCGTTCACTCAAGGGGTCGTTGCGATCCATCAGCAACGGTCCCGCCTGGCCGGCCAGGCACAGGCAGAGCAACACGGCCTCGCCATAGTGGGTGCACAAGGCCGACGGGGCGCCGGTGCTCAGTGCGGTCAGCAGTTGGTCCCAGGCTTGTCGGGTCTGTTTGTCCAGGCGTACGCACAGGTCGGCATGCATGCTGCCCTTGAACTGCGCGCCATACCGGGCAACGAAGTTACGCAACACCGGCACCGGAAACGACACCACATCAGCGATGTAGTCACCCTGGGCACCGGGAAAGTTGGTCACCCCAAGCTCGCGGCCCGCCGGCAGTAGAATCAGGTGCTGTGGGCCGGCGCGCATTTCGCGCTCATCCCACTGCATCAGTTTTTGCCCTTGGCGCACGCGGCACAGGGCGGTCATGAAGATCGGCACACGTTGCAGGGTATGGTGTTGCCGGGCCCTGATCACGCAGCTTTCGATGATGCTTTCCCGGTGCCGCAGACCTTCGTGAACATCCATCGTGACTAGCGTCCGTAAGGGGCCGTGATTGTGGCCTTGGCCAGGCTGTTGGCATTGAGCATGTAGCCGACCAGGGCGCCGCTGGATTGATTGTCGATCGGCAGGGTGGCGACTTTCAACGCCCACACGGTGAATTGATAGCGATGCGGTTTATCACCCACGGGCGGGCAGGCGCCGCCGAAGCCGGGTTGGCCGTAGTCCGTGCGGCCTTGCACTGCCCCGGCCGGCAGGTGGGTGCCCACGTTACTCGGCAGTTGGGTGACGGAGGGGGGCAGGTTCACCACCGTCCAGTGCCACCAGCCGCTGCCGGTCGGTGCGTCGGGATCGTAGACGGTGATGGCAAAGCTTTTGGTGCCCGCCGGGGCGTTGGCCCAGGACAGGGCAGGGGAGGTGTTGCCGCCGCTGCAGCCGAAGCCGTTGAATTCCTGCAGGTGCGTCAGCGGGCGTTGGTCGGCAATGTCCGGGCTGTTGAGTGAGAAGCTGGCGGCGTGTCCGCTGGCGGCCATGATCAGGGTGATCGCGGGGGCAAGTGCTTTGAGTTTCATCGCGGTGGTGTCCAGGCGTGGTTTGAGCCTTGATCCTAAACAGCGCGTAGGCACTGCACTGCGCCGAAGCGCTCGATGATTGTGCCGAAACGCTCTGCCCACTAAGGCTGAGCCCTCAGCGTCCGGATGATGAACGCATGCAGGCTATTGACCGCCTTGGACCCGCGGGACGCCCGGCTACGCAGAATCGAAACCTCCATGGGCTCAATGCTGCCCAAACCGTGCTCGTCACCGAGTACCTGAAGCGAATCCTGCACGGTGCATTGGGTAATCGCGGCAATCGCGAGCCCGCCCTCGACAGCGGCCACCTGGCCGGCAAGGCTGGAGCTGTTGTACACCACCTTGAATTCGCGGCCTTGCTGGGTGAGTGCGTTCACCGCATACCGCCGGGCGAGGCTTGCGCTTTCGTAGACGGCGATGGGGATCGGGTCGCGCCGCCACAGTTCGAACTGCGGTGAACCTACCCATACCATGGGCTCCTTGAACAGGAATGTGCCGCTTTGGGGCGAGTCCCGAGACACCAGCGCCAGGTCAAGATCGCCGCTGCGCAACTGCGGGATCAGCGTGGTCGACTGTTCACAGGTCAGTTCGATTTCCACACCGGCGTAGCGCGGCGAATAGCGCTTGAGCAGCGGCGTGAGGTACCGGGCCGCGTAGTCTTCGGCAACGCCAAGGCGGATGCGCCCGGTCAGCTCTTCACCGTGAAACGCCGCCTGGGTTTCAGCGTGCAGGGCGAGCATGCGCCGGGCGTAGCTCAGCAGCGTCTGGCCATCGGCAGTCAGTTGCAGGTGCCTCGGGCCGCGACTCAAGAGCTGTCGTCCAAGGGCGGCTTCGAGTTTCTTCATCTGCATGCTGACGGCGGACTGCGAGCGGTTGACCTCGTGGGCGGCGCCAGACAACGAGCCGGCATCCACCACGGCCACAAAGCATTTGAGCCAATCGAGTTGCAAATCGCTGGCGGGCATCGCGCTGACCTCTATTCGTTAATCGAATGGCTAAGGCCTGAATTATGCGCTTTTCATGGACGCTTGTTCACCCGCAACATTCTGCCTTGAACCAACACCTTCTGGATCGGATCCATGCCCTTTGATACCTGGTTGCTTTACCTGGTTACCTGCTTCGGCATCGCGGTGGTGCCAGGGCCCAATGCGTTATTGGCGCTGACCCACGGTGCGCTTCACGGCAGCCGCAAAACGCTGTTCACCATCAGTGGCGGCGTGCTCGGTTTTGCGATTGTGCTGGCGCTGTGTGCGTTGGGGTTGGGTGCGCTGATCCAGGCATCGGCCAGTTTGTTCACGGCCTTGAAGGTGGCGGGTGGGCTGTACCTGATCTGGCTGGGCTTCGGGCTGTGGCGGGCGGCACCGGTCAGCCTTGAGGCGACCGGCACTACCAGCTCGCGGAGCTGGCCGCTGTTCCGCCAGGGGCTGGTATCGGCGATCTCAAACCCCAAGGCCTTGCTGCTGTTCACCGCGTTTATTCCACCGTTCCTGGACCCGCACCGGAGCATCGTTGCGCAGACGCTCACCATCGCCCTGACCTACGCCGTGGTGGAGTTCATCGTCGAGTACCTGGTGGCCAGCGCCGCGCACCGGGTACGGCCCTGGCTGGCGCGAACCGGGCGCCGATTCAATAAAGTCTGCGGCGGGTTTTTTGTGCTGTTCGGGTTGGCCCTGCCTATCCATGCCTGAGGGCACATCCCCGCGGCTTAGGGATGTTCGATCACCATCACCGCCGTGGTATCCGCCTCAAGTGCTTCGAACACATGGGGCGCATTCGCCAGGTAGCTGATGTAGTCGCCGGCGTGCAGCAGCACAGGCGCACCGGCCGGGCCGATATTCGCGCTGCCGCTGCACAGCAGCACGTGCTCGACGGTGCCGGCAGGGTGGGGCTGAGACAGGCGCGCTTCGCCCGGCTGTACCTTTAGCCGGTAGATATCGCGACGCACGCCCGCCGGGCAATCCGCAAGCAGTGTGGCCGCGTAGTGGCCGGTTTCGGTATAGGTGGTCAGGCCCTCGTTGGCGCGAATTACCCGCAGGTGTTGCTGGGGTTGTTCGAAGAACCGGGTCACCTGCAAGCCCATCGCCGTGGCCAACGACCACAGGGTCTCGATGCTGGGGTTGCCGATGCCGGACTCCAGCTGGGACAAGGTCGACTTCGCCACGCCTGCGCGTTTTGCCAGTTCAGTCAATGAAAGCCCCGCAGCCTGGCGTTCGCGCTTGATCGACAGGGCCAGCAGGTCGATTCGGCTTGGATTGAGATTGTTCGTTATGTCGGTCATTTGTTCTTCAAATCATCCATAAATGGGTTGACGCTTTGTCGCCGGGTGTTCAGCATAGCAATCATTCGTTCATTATAAAAACCGAGTGTCGAATGATCTGGTGCGTGTTCCACCTCTGCGACTATTGGCCGTGGCTGCTCTGGCGGGCGCTCTCCTACGACCTTGAAGGGTGGCGCAGCCTGCTGGTGGCGACGCAGTTGGCGCAGCAACATTGCCGGGGGCTATTCTGCGGGCCGCTATGATTCCTTTTCGCCATCCTTCGGGATCGGGCTATGATCGCCCAATCCGAACCAGACGCTCCCCAGACCTATGCCCGTTGACCTGCAAGCCCTCTATCCCAAACTGATCCACTTGATGCTGGATACGGTGTTCGTGGTCGACAGTGAAAATCAGATCGTGTTTGTGAGTGATGCCTGCGAAGCGCTGCTGGGGTACCGCGCCGAGGAACTGACCGGCACCCTGATCACCCACTACATGCACCCTGAAGACCTGGCCCGCACCCGGGCGTCGATTGTGCGGGTCATGAATGGCAAGCCCCACGTCGACTTCCGCAACCGCTATATCCGCAAGGATGGCAGCGTGGTGCACATTCTGTGGGCGGCCTTCTGGTCCGAGGAAGTGGGGGCGCGGATCGGTGTTGCGCGGGACGTAACCGCCCTGACGCAGGCGGAGGAAGAGCTGCGTTTCCTCGCCCATCACGACCCGTTGACGGCCCTCACCAATCGCTCGCTGTTCAATGACCGGTTGGACGAGGCCCTGCAAGCCGCTCACCACCACAAAAGTCCTCTGGCCTTGCTGTTTCTGGACGTGAATGACTTCAAGGCCATCAATGATGTGCACGGGCATGCCGTGGGCGACCGCGTGCTTTGCGTGATTGCACGACGGTTGGAAGGGTGTGTGCGTGAGAGCGACCTGGTGGCCCGGATGGGCGGGGATGAATTCACCGTGCTGCTGACGGATATTCAATCACCGGAAGCCGTGTCGGCCAAAGTGCAGCAGATAGTTGCGGTGATGACCCAGCCCCTGAGCGCTGAGTTTGGCGCGGTCAAGATGCCGTCCTGCAGTATCGGCGTAGCGTTTTACCCGGCGGATGGAGCAGATGCCGACAGCCTGCTCAGTCACGCGGATGGTGAGATGTACCGGGTTAAAAGGCAGCGGTTTGCAACCGATTAACGCTGCTGGAAAGCAATCTTCAGCCCCAATCCCATGAACAACGTCCCAATGATCTTCCCCTCCCAACGGCGCAGCCTTGAAAGGCCCACCATCCATTGGCTCAACGGACGAATCGCCACCGAAATCAGCGTGGTGTACACCGCACTGAGCCCCGAGAAGATCAACCCCAACACCGCGAACTGCGCCAGGGAAGAACCGGATTCCGGGTGAATAAACTGCGGCAGGAAGGCCAGGAAGAAAATCGCGGTTTTCGGGTTCAGCACTTCGGCACCCACCGCCTGGAAATACGCCTGGGTGGAGGTCACGGTGGGCAGGTCTTTGCGCGTGGTGGCGCCAGGCTTGGCCATAAACGCACGTATGCCCAGGTAGATCAGGTAGCAGGCACCGACGATTTTGACCACGTTAAACGCCACGGCCGAGGTCATCAGGATGGCGGACAGGCCGAGCGCCGCGCACAGCGTATGGATCAGGTCGCCCGAGGCCACCCCCAGCCCGGTGGCAATCCCGACCTTGCGCCCACCCTGGAGGGTGCGGGTGATCACCAGCAGCACAGCTGGGCCGGGAATCAGGAAAAGGCCGATGACCACGGCGACATACGTCAGGATGGGGGCGAGTTCGAACATGCTGTGTTATCTCAATGCCGGATGCGTCCTACAGTAATCCTCATCCCGGGGATTAACGCAATACAGATGAACACCCGCCGAAACCGCCTGGCCTTTTACTTCGCGAACGCGTATGCGCCACCCTGTTCCAGCGCCTTGCGATACGCCGGCCGTTCCTGAAAGCGTTGCACCCACGCCGCCACATTCGGGTAGGCCTGCAGCTTGCCCTGGGCCCGGGCGATTTCGCCGATGAAGCTCATCTGGATATCCGCGCCGGTCAATTCGTCACCCACCAGGTACGGCGTGAGCCCCAGTGCGTTGTCCAGATAACCCAGGTAGTTCGCCACCTCGGATTCGATACGCGGATGCAACGGCGCACCCGCGTCACCCAGGCGCCCGACGTACAGGTTGAGCATCAGTGGCAGCATGGCCGAACCTTCGGCGAAGTGCAGCCATTGCACGTATTCGTCATAGGTTGCAGTGGCCGGATCCGGTTGCAGGCGGCCGTTGCCATGGCGGCGAATCAGGTAGTCGATGATGGCGCCGGACTCGATCACCACGTGGGGACCGTCTTGAATCACCGGTGATTTGCCCAGGGCATTGATCGCCTTGAGTTCAGGGGGCGCGAGGTTGGTTTTCGGGTCGCGCTGGTAGCGCTTGAGCTCGTAGGGCAGGCCGAGTTCTTCGAGCAGCCACAGGATGCGTTGCGAACGGGAGTTGTTGAGGTGGTGGACGATGATCATGGTGGCTCCGCTGGGCGAGAATAGAGGCGTATAGGGACAGACCGCGGTGGCGCTGTGGAGTGCCGTGAATTAAATCTGCTTCGATAAAGGCATGAAAGATGGATAATCACGCCGGCAAGCACTGATTACACACCGGATAGAAAACATGAATCGTCAAAAAAAACTACAGCAGCTGTTCAAGGCCAAGGCCAAAAAGGCCAGCGCCAAATTGGCACCGGCCAAAAAGGATAAATACATCAGCAAGGCAGACCGATTGAAGCTGGCTGCCGAGTCCGGTGATGAGCCTGTTGTTACCTCTGAGAGCTGATCCAGAAGGCCTAAGCATTACTTGATAGGGAATCGACGGAAAAACCATGAACACTGCTCAACTCGCGATTCAGCACTACATACTCGCCAAGGACGGCAACCGCCCGCATTTGCTCAGCCGGGCGTTTGTTCCCGAGGCAATCCTGGACATGGTGGTGCGCACCGGGTCCATCTCGTTTCCGCCCCACGTCGAAGGGATGGGCGGCATCGGCGATGTGCTGGTGAGGCGGTTCGGGCAGACCTTTGAAAACGTCTATACGTTTTGCCTGGGGCAGCCACCGCAGGCGGGGGCCAAAACCTATCAGTGCAAATGGCTGGTGGGCATGTCCGACAAGAACTCCGGCGAAGCCCGGGTTGGGTGCGGGGTGTATGAATGGCAGTTCAATGCCGAAGCGGGGCTGGTCGAAAGGCTGACGATTACCATCGAGCATATGAAGACGCTGCCC
>NZ_CP080030.1:2980498-2998511 GCF_019382755.1 Pseudomonas sp. Colony2
AATGCGCATCCGCAGTAGGCTGCTTCGGCGGCTGCACCTTGCGCATCAACGGCACCAGCAACACGGCGACGATGAAGCACACCATGATCATCAGGAATGCGTCCGCATAGGTCAGCGTTTGCGCCTCGCGCCAGGTCAGCGCCCACAGCTGACTCAGCGCGAACTGGCTCGAATCCAGGCTGTTTTGTCCCAGCAACTGGGCATTCCCGGAAAGCTGGTCAAGCCACACATTCATCGATTCGTTTCGGATGTTCAGGTGTTCCGCCAGGCGCAGGAAGTGCAGGTTGGTGCGGTCATTGAGCACCGTGGCGCAGGCGGCGATGCCGATGGCGCCGCCGAGGTTGCGCATCAGGTTGAACAGGCCCGAGGCGAGCTTCAGGCGGTCGGGGGCCAGTGCGCCGAGGGTCAGGGTGACCACCGGCGGCACTGCCATTTGTTGAGCAAACCCGCGTATGGCTTGGGGCAGCAGCAGCTCCCTGGCGCCCCAGTCGTGGGTGATGGGGGAGAAGTCCCACATCGACAGGGCGAATAACGACAACCCGAACATCAAAATCCAGCGCAGGTCGAAACGATTGGCCAGCAAGGCGTACACCGGGATCGCCAGCAACTGGAACACCCCCGTGGAAAACACCGCCAGGCCGATATCCAGCGAGCCGTACCCGCGCACCCGCCCGAGAAACAGCGGCGTGAGGTAGATGGTGGCGAAAATGCCGATGCCGGTGATAAATGAAAACAGGCAGCCCAGGGCGAAGTTCCTGTCCCGAAGCGCACGCAGGTCGACGATCGGCTCCTTGATTTCCAGGCAGCGCCAGATAAACAGCCCGCCGCTGATGGCGGCTATCCAGGCCGTGGTCGAGATGGTGCTGTCGCTGAACCAGTTCCAGCGCGGGCCCTCTTCAAGGGTGTATTCCAGGCAGCCGAGAAACACCGCCATCAACGCCATGCCGATATAGTCGGCGCCCTTGAGCAATGACGGGTTGGGGCGGTCGACCTTGACCAGCATCGGCACCGCAAAGGTCACGAAGAGGCCGGGCAGCAGGTTGATGTAGAACAGCCAGTGCCAGGAGGAGATGTCGGTGATCCAACCGCCCACGGCCGGGCCCAATGTGGGTGCCAGGGACGCGATGGCGCCGATGGTGGAGGCGGCGATCACCCGCTGCTTGCCGTTGAAGTACATGAACGCGGTGGTGAACACCAACGGAATCATCGAGCCCCCCAGGAACCCCTGCAAGGCGCGAAACGCGATCATGCTCTGGATGTTCCAGGCCATCGCGCACAGCAGGCTGGTCAAGGTGAACCCGGCCGCCGACGCCGCGAACAGCCAGCGCGTGCTCATCACCCGGGAGAGCCAGCCTGACATGGGGATCACGATGATTTCCGCGATCAGGTAGGCGGTCTGCACCCACGCCGTATCGTCCGCGCCGGCAGACAACCCGCCGCCGATGTCCTTGAGGGAGGCGGAGACGATCTGGATGTCGATCAAGGCGATGAACATGCCCACGCACATGGTGGCGAAGGCCGCGACCTTTTGTGCGGTGCTGAGGGCGGGCAACGGGCTGTTCATAGCTGGGCCTTGAGGGCGCTGGCCTGGTCCTCGAACGCCTCATCGGTGTTGACCTTCGCCATCACCGACAGGCCCGGACGCAGGGCGCCGAAGTCGGCGTCATTGCTGTCGAGGCGCACGCGCACCGGCACTCGCTGCACGATCTTGGTGAAGTTGCCGGTGGCGTTTTCCGGCGGCAGCACACTGAATTGCGCCCCGGTGGCAGGGGCCAGGCTCTCGATGTGCCCGTGGAATTCACGGCCGGGGAGGATGTCGGCGCGGATGCTCACGCTTTGCCCGACCTGCAGGCGCCCCAATTGGTCTTCCTTGAAGTTGGCATCCACCCACAATCCTTTCGCGGGCACCACCGAGATCAGTTGGCTGCCGGCCGCGGCGTAGGCACCGACCCGGGCGCGGCGATTGCCCACGTAGCCGTCCACTGGGGCCCGCAGTTCGGTGTAGCTGATGTTCAATTGTGCCTGGTCACGTTCGGCCTGGGCCTGTTGCAGCGCTGCGCGGGCCTGGTCGCGCTGGGTTTCAATCACGTCGATTTGCCGGCGCGCCGCCATCAACCCGGCCTGTGCCCGGGAGTGGTCGGCGCGGGCGGTCTTCCATACGGCGCTGACCCGCTGTGCGCTTTCGACCGATACGGCCTGGCTGCGCACCAGGTTCTGGTAACGCGTTTGATCGTCGCCGGCCCGTTGTGCTTCGGCATCGGTGGCGTCGATCTGTGCCTTGGCCTGGTTGATCACCGCCAGTTGCAGTTGTTCGGTGGCGTCGAGGTTGGCGAGCGAGGCCTGTTGCGCGGCCACGGCGCCGTCGGCTTTGGCCAGGGCCGTGCGGTAGTCGCGCACATCGATGCGCGCCAGCACGTCGCCGGCCCGTACGAACTGGTTGTCCTGCACCGTCACTTCGCTGATATAACCCGGCACTTTGGCGCTGATCACCGTCACATCCGCCCCGACATAGGCGTCGTCGGTGTCTTCGATAAACCGGCTGACCAGCCACCAGTGGCTGGCGTACCACACGCCGCCCGCCACGGCCAGGGTCAGCAGCCCCAGGCGTAAAACCTGTTTGCGCCGGGATGGTTGGGTGGGTTCGGGCACAGCGCTGACTGGAGCGTCCATGACGAAATGACCTCGTTGAGTATTAGTGGGGGAAGGGGCTGACCAACTGGTCTTTTTCGGCGTAGGCCCGGCCGGTTCGTGCGCGCCACAGGGTCAGCGGTTCGGCATCGGCGCTGACATGTACGCGGTGGCCCGCACGGGTGATGGGGTTGCCGGTGTTGGCATCCATCAACGCCAGCACCACCGGGCGCCCGGTGGCCTCATCGGCGAGAAACACCTTGGTCGAGCCCTCGGCATGCCGCGCGCCCCAGGCCATCAGCGTGAGGATGACCTGGCGCAAGTCCCGGCCCGCTTCGGTGAGGTGGTACTCATGGCGCGGCGGGTTGTCCTGGTACGGGCGCCGTTCCAGCAAGCCGCCGGCCACCAACGCATTCAGGCGGCGGGTCAGGGTGTTCGAGGCGATCCCGAGGCTCTGCAGGAACTCGTCGAAACGGCGCAGCCCGTAGAACGCATCACGCAGGATCAACAGGCTCCAACCATCACCGATGTGCTCCAGGGCACGGGCGACCGGGCAGGACATGGGTTGGAAGCTGGCTTTCTTCATGAGGGACTCCGGGAACTGTTGCTAAATATTACGCAAGTAATATTGCACAGTGGATTTCATAATGAAAGTCACTAGTTGAAATTTTTTGCAGCGATGGATGGCGGCCAGGCAGACGCAAAAAAGCCCCGGGATTCGGGGCTTTTCAGAGGGGAGGGTGTAGGGGGGCGTCTAAGCGCGGCTGTCTTTATGCCTGCGCCGGTTCCTGGCAGATACGTGAATCTGTGCGCCGCGAGCGCCAGCCAAGGCCCAGCACCATCAGCAAACCCAGGGCCGCCATGATCGCACCAGCCAGCGAAATGGCCGGGTAGCCCAGCCCTGCGTTGATCACTGCTCCCCCCAGCGCCGCGCCAATGGCGTTACCGAAGTTGAACGCACCGATGTTCATCGCCGAGGCCAGGTTGGGTGCATCCTTGGCGGCTTCCATCACGCGCATCTGCAGGGGAGGTACCAGCGCAAAGCTGGCGGCGCCCCACAGCAGGATCGACAAGGCGGCGGGCAGCGGCCATTGCATAAGCACAGAGAAGGCCAGCAGCACGGCAATCAGGACCACGAGCGACGTTATCAGGGTGCGGTCCACCGAACGGTCCGCAGACTTGCCGCCCCAGACGTTGCCGAGGGTCAGGCCGATCCCGAACAGCACGAGCATTGCGGTGACGAAGTTGGTCGAGGCGTGGGTGACATCCCGCAGAATCGGCGCGATATAGGTAAACACCGTGAACATGGCGCTGGACCCCACCACGGTCAACGCCAGCGCTGCCAGTACCGGCCCGCGGCCCAGTACGCGGATTTCGGCCATCAGGCTTCCCCCTTTTGGAGCGGGCGTATTCGGTAGCGCCCACCACAGGGCCACCATCACGAACGCCCCGAGCCCGCTGATGCCCCAGAACGCCGTACGCCAGCCGAAGTTCTCGCCGAACCAGGTTGCCAGGGGCACGCCACCGATGGTCGCCAGGGTCAGCCCGAGGAACATCGCGGCGACGGCCCCCGCGCGTTTGTCGGGCGCCACCACACTCGCTGCCACGATGGAGCCGATGCCGAAGAATGCCCCGTGATTCAGCGATGTCACCAACCGGGCGACCATCAGGGTCTGGTAGTCGGTGGCCAGGGCGGACAGCAGATTACCCAGGGTGAAAATGGCCATCAGGCCCACCAGCAGATAACGGCGCGCCACCCTGGCTGTCGCGAGGGTCATGATCGGGGCGCCGATCAGCACGCCCATGGCATAGGCGCTGACCAGCAGCCCGGCGGCGGGAATGGAAACACCGAGGTCGGCGGCGATCCCGGGCAACATGCCCATGGGGGCAAACTCGGTGACCCCGATGCCGAAGGCGCCGATGGACAGTGCTACAAGGGGTGGGTTGATACGCATGGGTGACTCCTCATCTTTGTATCAAATGCTACAATCACGACTTTTCAGGCGGTAGCCCTCGGCAGGGCACTACAGCTTTGCGTGGAGATCACAAGTGGACATAGGCGGTCGGTCGGGGGAGATGGCGGTGTTCGCCATGGTCGCGGAGCAGGGCAGCCTCTCGGGGGCGGCTCGGGTGCTGGGCCTCACGCCGTCATCCATCAGCCGCATCATCACCCGCATCGAGGGGCGCATAGGCACCCGCCTGCTGCTGCGCACCACCCGGGCGATCACGCTCACCGCCGAAGGCGAAGCGTATTTGCGCGGCGCCCGGCGGATCCTGGCGGACATGGCCGAAGTCGAGGATGCGATCACCGACCAGGGCGCGCCACGGGGGCGGCTGAGGGTCAGCGCGGCGCTCGCACACGGGCGGCTGTCGATCGTGCCGCTGGTTGCCGCGTTCAGCGCGCGCTACCCGGCCATCGTGGTTGAGTTGCGGCTGGAGGATGAGGTGGTGGATATCCTGGGCGGGCAAGCGGACGTTGCAATCCGCTTCGGTCAATTGGCCGACAGCCCCTTGACCGCTCGCCTTATCGGCTCCATCGGAGAGGTGATCGTGGCTTCTCCGGACTACCTGGCGCGTCATGGCACGCCGCAGGTGCCGCAGGATTTGCTCAACCACAACTGCCTGCGTTTCAACTTCCGCCGGGCAGCACCAGACTGGCCGTTTCGCGTGGACGGGCGCGATTTTTCGCTGCAGGTGTCGGGTACGATCGAGGGTAACAGCGGGGAGGTATTGTCCCAGCTGGCCAAGCTGGGTGCCGGCATCGCACGCATTGGCGCATTCAGCGTGGCAGATGACCTGGCCAGCGGTGATCTGGTGCCGTTGCTTGAAGCGTACAACCCCGGAGACCAGGAGCCGATTCACGCGGTGTTCGTCGGCGGCGCGGCGATGCCTGCGCGGGTCAGGGCATTTGTCGACTTTCTGGTGGAACACCACCCGGCGTGACCGCCACTGACACCACAGGCCGCTCCCCCTGACGCAATCCTCTTGAATGCTTGCCTAATCCTGCGATCTTGCCCACCCCTGCATAGCGCCTTGATGAACCAGGGTCTAAAGTCATTCCCATCGCCCGCTAGACTACTCAAACCACGCGCGCGCGAACCAGACGGGCCATCGATGCCCAGCGGCGAGGCCCCGTCTTGCCGTCTAAAAATACTAAAAAATGCAACACCAACCGATGATCAGCGGGTGAGCCATGGAATTACGAATTAACCAGCAGACCCACCAAGTCGACGCCGAACCCGACACGCCTCTGCTCTGGGTCATCCGCGACAACCTGGGCATGACCGGCACCAAATACGGCTGCGGCCTGGCGCAATGCGGTGCGTGTTCGGTGCTTGTGGACGGCAATGTCGTGCGTTCCTGCGTCACGCCCGTTTCCGGCGTGGTCGGCCGCGAAATCACCACCATCGAAGCCATCGAGTCCGATGACGTCGGCAAGCGGGTCGTCGCCACCTGGGTCGAATACCAGGTCGCCCAATGCGGCTACTGCCAATCCGGCCAGGTAATGGCGGCCACCGCGCTGCTCAAGCACACGCCCAAGCCCAGTGATGCGCAGATCGAGGCCGCCATGGTCAACCTCTGTCGCTGTGGCACCTATAACGCCATTCATGCCGCC
This sequence comes from Pseudomonas sp. Colony2, assembly GCF_019382755.1. Taxonomy (NCBI): domain Bacteria; kingdom Pseudomonadati; phylum Pseudomonadota; class Gammaproteobacteria; order Pseudomonadales; family Pseudomonadaceae; genus Pseudomonas; species Pseudomonas sp. Colony2. The sequence goes on from NZ_CP080030.1 coordinate 2,986,743, forward strand.
GTGCATGACCTTGCGCAGAAGGGAGAGGCCTGATGAACATTCGCATTGATCCCACTGCGCTGCCCTTGGTCGCGGCGCTGACTGACCCGGTGAACCTGTCCCGCCGTCGCTTCCTGGCCAGTACGGCCGTGGGCGCGCTGGTGATCGGTTTTGGCCTGCCGCTGGGGTCTGGCCGAGTGCAGGCGGCCACCGCCGCGGCCACGGCCGAACGCGGTACGCAGGTGCCGGCCTTCCTGGAGATTCGCCCGGACAACACGATTCGTTTGCTCAGTCCGTTTATCGAAGGCGGCCAGGGCACGTTCACCGCGATGGCGCAGATTGTCGGCGAGGAGTTGGACGCCGACCCGGCCACGTTCCTGGTTGAGTGTGCCCCGCCCGGTGAAGCCTTTGTGGTGATGGAGAACGGCATGCGCATCACCGGCGGCAGTATGTCGGTGCGGATGAGTTACCCCACGATGCGCCGGCTGGGTGCGCTGGCCCGGGCGATGTTGCTGGAGGCCGGGGCGCAGGCGCTGAAGGTACCGGTGAGCGAGCTGTCGACCGAGCCGGGCAAGGTGGTACACGCGGCGTCCGGGCGTTCCCTTGCGTATGGCGAATTGGCCGGGCGGGCGATGGACCTGCCGGTACCGGATGTGTCCAGTGTGAAGCTGCGCGATCCAAGCCAGTTCCGTTGGATCGGCAAGCCGGTGAAGCGTCTCGATGCGTATGACAAGTCCACCGGCAAGGCGCTGTACAGCATTGATATGAAGGTCGACGGCATGCTCCATGCCGCCGTGCAGCATGCGCCCCGGCTCGGCATGACCGTGGGCAGCCTGCGCAACGAAGACCAGGTCAAGGCCATGCCGGGCGTGCATTCGGTGCATCGCCTGCCCGGTGCGGTGGCGGTGGTGGCCGAGCGTTGGTGGCATGCCAAGCGTGCGGTGGAGTCGATTCAGGTCGACTGGCTGGAGCCGACGGCTGATTCCAAGGTGCGCGGGATGCCGAAGGACTTTTCCAGCGACGAGCATTTCAAGCGCCTGGCCGCAGAAACCGGCCCGGCCCGTGATGATGAGAACGAGGGCGACGTGGCCGGCACGCTGGCCAATGCCAAGACCAGGGTCGAGGCCACTTACCACAACCAGTACCTGCACCATGCCCAGTTGGAGCCGCCTTCGGCGCTGGCGCGCTTCAACCCTGACGGTTCGCTGGAGATCTGGCTGCCGAATCAGGCGCAGGACATGTTCCTGGCCGATATCGCCAAGCGCACCGGCCTGGCCCCGGAGCGGATTACCCTGCATTCGCCGTTGTTGGGTGGTTTTTTCGGGCGGCACTTCCTGTATGACTCGGCCAGTCCTTACCCGCAGGCCATCGAGTTGGCCAAGGCGGTGGGGCGCCCGGTGAAGTTAATCTGGAGCCGCGAAGAAGAATTCCTGCGGGATGTGCTGCGCCCGGTCGCAGCGGTGAATTTCCGTGGGGCGCTGGACAGCGACGGCTGGCCGGTGGCGATTGAAGCGGTGAGTGCCACGGAGGGGCCAACCGAGGCCCTGGCGGGCAAGCAGGGCGAGAAGCTCGACCCGACGGCCCTTGAGGGACTGTCCGGCAAGTCCTATGCGATTCCCAACAAGCGTATCGCGCAGATCTATGTGAAGGGCCCGGTGATGCTGGGCTACTGGCGTTCGGTGGGCAATTCGCTGAATGACTTTTTCTACGAATCCTTCCTGGATGAACTGGCCGACAAGGGTGGCAAGGACCCGTTCGAGTTGCGCCTGCATCTGTTGCGGGATAACCAGCGGCTGACCACTCTGCTGAGGGCGGTGGGCGAGTTGTCGGGTGGCTGGAAACGTGGGCCGTTTGTTGCCGAGGACGGCAGCAAGCGCGCACGCGGGGTGGCGATGGCGTCACCGTTCGGCACCCAGACGGCGGTGATTGCCGAGGTGTCGATCGAGAACGGCCAGGTCAAGGTGCACGACATCTGGCAGGCAATCGACCCGGGCAGCATCGTCAACCCGGCGATTGTCGAGGCGCAGGTGAATGGGGCAGTGTCGCTGGGCTTGTCCCAGGTGCTGTTGGAGGAAGCGGTGTATGTGGACGGCTTGCCTCGGGCGCGTAACTACGATTTGTACCCGGTGCTGCCGCCTTCGCGGATGGCCCGGGTGCACGTGCGCGTGATCGAGAGCGGGGAAAAAATGGGCGGTATTGGCGAACCGCCGCTGCCCGCCGTGGCGCCTGCCGTGGCCAACGCCGTCGCGGCGTTGACCGGGCAGCGCGTTCGCAGCATGCCGTTAAGCCGCCACTCCTTCACCTGACCGGGGCCTGAGCATTTATGAACAACCGTCGATTCGCAAGAACCGTTGGCTGGCTGGCGCTGCCGTGCCTGGTCGCCGCAGGCCTGCTGGCCTGGTATGTCACCCGCGAGCCTGTCTCGCCGCTGGGGGCCGAGCCCGTCGCCACGGACCCGGCGCTGGTCGCCCGAGGCGAGTATGTCGCCCGGCTCAGCGACTGTGTGGCGTGCCACAGCGTGCCCAACGGCAAGCCCTTTGCCGGTGGCCTGGAGATGGCCACGCCGCTGGGGGCGATCCACGCCACCAACGTCACGCCAGACCCGGAAACCGGTATTGGCAGCTACAGCCTCGCCGACTTCGACCGCGCGGTGCGCCAGGGTGTCGCGCCGGGTGGGCGCCGCCTGTATCCGGCGATGCCGTACCCGTCCTATGCCAAGCTCAGCGACGATGATGTGCGCGCCCTGTACGCGTTCTTCATGAAGGGCGTGGCGCCGGTGCAGCAGACCAATATCAAGAGTTCGATCCCGTGGCCATTGAATATGCGGTGGCCGATCGCGCTGTGGAATGGCGTGTTTACCGACAGCAAGCCGTATGTCGCGAAGGCCGGGAAGGATGAACTGTGGAACCGGGGCGCCTACATCGTGCAGGGCCCGGGGCATTGCGGCAGTTGTCACACACCACGGGGCCTGGCCTTCAACGAGAAGGCACTGGATGAAAGTGGCAAGCCGTACCTGGCCGGTGGCTTGCTCGACGGCTGGTATGCACCGAGCCTGCGGGATGATCCCAACACCGGCCTGGGGCGCTGGAGCGAGCCGGAAGTGGTGCAGTTCCTCAAGACCGGTCGCAACAAACATGCGGTGGTTTATGGCTCGATGACCGAGGCGTTCAACAACTCCACGCAGTTCATGAGCGACGATGACCTGGCGGCGATTGCACGCTATCTGCGGTCATTGCCGGGCGACGAGCAGCGCGACGGTGCGGCCTGGCAGTATCAGGCGGTGTCGGCTGCGCAACGCCTGGATGCGCCGGGTGCGCATACCTATGTGACCCGCTGCGCCTCGTGCCACGGGCTGGAAGGCAAAGGGCAACCGGACTGGATGCCGCCGCTGGCCGGCGCCACCTCCGCACTGGCCAAGGAGGACGCCTCGGCGATCAACATCACCCTCAATGGCTCGCAGCGCGTAGTGGCGGCCAATGTGGCGGACGCTTATCGCATGCCGGCGTTCCGTGAGCAGTTGTCGGACCAGGAGATTGCTGAAGTGCTGACGTTTGTGCGCGGCACCTGGGGCAATCAGGGTGGGGCGGTGGATGCCAAGGCGGTGGGCAAGTTGCGTGAGCACACGGGCCCGGCGAGTAGTAGCCCGATCATTCTGCAAATGCGCTGAGGGAAATGCGCCTTGTGAGGGAGGCGCTTTGTGTAGGAACTGCTTTATGTGGGAGCGGGCTTGCTCGCGAAGGCGGTGGGTCAGTGAAGAACTTGCTGACTGACACACCGCTTTCGCGGGCAAGCCCGCTCCCACATTTTCAACCGCGTTTCGGCAGTTTCCAGTTGGGTCGGATGAAGTGGCAGGTATAGCCATTCGGAATCCGCTCCAGGTAATCCTGATGCTCCGGCTCCGCCTCCCAGAACGGCCCCGCCGGTTCGATCTCGGTGACGACACGGCCCGGCCACAGCTTTGAGGCGTCGACGTCGGCGGCGGTGTCTTCAGCGATGTCGCGTTGCTGTTCGCTCAGGTAATAAATCGCCGAACGGTAGCTGGGGCCCAGGTCGTTGCCCTGGCGGTTGGGCGTGCTGGGGTCGTGGATCTGGAAAAAGAACTCGAGGATCTGCCGGTAAGTGATCACCGTCGGGTCGAAGACGATCTCGATGGCTTCGGCATGGTTGCCGTGGTTGCGATACGTGGCATTCGGCACATCGCCGCCGGTGTAGCCGACCCGCGTGTGCAGCACGCCGGGGTAGCGGCGCAGCAGGTCTTGCATGCCCCAGAAGCAGCCGCCGGCGAGCAGGGCGGTTTCGGTCGGGTTGGTCATGGTCTGTGCTTCCCCTTGTTGGATACCTCGCTAGTTATGGGGGCAGGTTGGACGATTCCAAGGTCGAGGGGCGCGCCTTCGATCGGCTTTGTCCGCGTTGCCCGCAGCGCCATCAACAGCGCCAACACGGGTGCCAGGGTAAACAGCGCGAACAGCCAGCGCGCGGCATGGGCGATGCCGCCATTGCCCGCCACTTCATTGATGCCCGCCATGTTCGAGATCACCCCCGCCAGCGCCGCGCCCATGGCCATGGCGAACAGTTGCAGGGTGGTGATCGACGAAGCGGCCGTGTCCTTGTCCTGTTCCGAAGCCACTTGCAGGATGCGCGTCAGCAGGTGCGGCCAACCCAGGCCGATGCCGAACCCCACCAGGAACAGCCCCAGGCAGATAGGGGCCAGCAATGTCCATTCGCCCTGGCTGGCGATGGGCGTAGTGATCGCCAGCATCATCAAGCCCGCCACGATAAACAATGGCCCCGCGATGATGGCGCGATGTGGACCGCGGCCGGTCCAGCCGGAGCTGATGATTTCCGAGACCGTCCAGCCGGCCGCCATCAGCGCGGCCATGTAACCGGCGATCAGCGGCGACTGGCCATGCAAGTGCTGCAGAAAGTACGGCATGAAGATCTCGCTGCTCATGCCGATCACCAACAGGCAGGTGGTCGCATAAAGCGCGCAGAGCGGGGTGCTGAACTTCAATGCATCCCGGGGCAAAAGACGCACGGTGGCGCTGGACTCCTTGCGGATCAACAGCACCACCAGCACGACGCAGGTGGCGATACCCAACAGGTTCCAGCTCGGCAGCGCCGAGACGCTGCCGGCACACACCGCCAGCACCGCGCCCGCCAGCAGCACCAGTTGCGGCACCGGCAAACGAGCGGTGGCGGTCGCCGTGGTGTCGCGCGGGGGCAGGGCGCGGCTGGTGAGTACCATGTACGCCAGGCTCACCGGCACCATCGAGCCGAAGGCCAGGCGCCACGCGTCCATCTCGGCAAACACGCCACCCACCGCCGGCCCGACGAGCGTCGCCACGCCCCACATCCCCGACACCAGTGCCATTGCGCGCGGCCACAGGCGCTCTTCGAACACCAGTTGGATCATCGAGTAACACAGGGCCAGCAAGACCCCGCCGCCCAGCCCCTGGATGGAGCGCCCCGCGAGCATCACCGGCATGTTCGGCGCCAGGGCACAGATCAGCACGCCTACCATGAACACCAGTGTGGCCAGCGCATACGCCAGCCGTGGACCGGTGCGTTGCAACAGCTTGGAGGTGAGGGCGGAACCGAGGATCGAGGCCACCACGTACAGTGTGGTGCTCCACGCATAAAGCGCCAGGCCGCCGATTTCGGCCACCACCGACGGCAGGATGGTGGTGGCGATATAGGTGTTGGTGGCATACAGCGCGATGCCGCCTGAAAGGGCAATGGAGCGGGTGGCGTTCTTGCCGCTAAGCAACTCGCCCCAACTGCTGTCTTGGGTTTGCATCAACGATTCCTTGTAATGCGTTCGCGGAATGGAAGCCGGCGAAGGGCATAAGCGTCAGGCTTGAGGTAATTAACCAAGCAATTGCTTTTAATATTGCGTTGAGGCGAATTATTTTGCAAGGAATGACTTGTCAGGTGGCTGAGTCGCTATGGCAGCCGAGGGGGGGCGTGAGGCGCGCGGTTTCCCACGGCCAGCAGCACTTCACACCATCAGTTTCCGGCTGAACTTGGTTTCCATCACGATATGCGAAGCGGTGTGCGCCACCCCTTTGATCATGTTGATCCTGATGAGCTCGGCATTGAGTTCGCTCAGGGTGGCGGTGGCCAGGTGAATGATGAAATCGGACTCTCCCGAGACCGCGTAAACGGCCTGCACCGCTTCCATCCTGCGCAGCGAGGTCATCACATCGGTGTAGCTCTTGTTGGTGCAGGAGGTCATGGTAAAGCAGGTCACCGTCTGCTGAAGCCGGTCCTGGTCGATGCGCACGCTGTAGCCGGTGATGACGCCGGCCTTTTCCAGGCGGGTAATCCGCTCCTGCACCGCAGAGCGCGAGACCCCGAGCTTGCGGGCCAATGACGCGGTGGGTTCGCGTGCGTTGGCTTGCAGCAGGCCAAGCAATTGCCTGTCCTTGTCGGTGAGGTTAAACAGTGGACCGGGATTCTGCGTATCCATGGACACGTCCTTGACCCTCGCTGGGGTTCAGTTTTTATGAGTCGCCCTGTGTTGCGAGCGCTTTTCCTGAAACATATCCATCATTTTCAGGCCGGCGTAAACCGTTTGTGCGGCCGCCGGGCCCAGGGGGCCGCCATTCCATTCCAGGCCGTAGGCATCGAACAGGCGGTAGCGATCGGTTTCGCCGCAGATCGCCTCGGCGATGACGCGTGCGCCGATCGGCGCGGTGTTCATACCATGGCCACCAAATGATGTACACGCCCACAATCCCTGCCCCAGCGGGCCAATGTGCGGCATCTTGTGCCGCGCATAACCCATCAACCCGGACCAGGCCTTGTCGATCCTGATGCCGCGCAATTGCGGATAAACGTCGAGGATATCCTGCGTCAGCAATTGCCCCAGGCGTTTCTCATCCTGCAGGTTGCGCGTGGTAATGCGGCCGCCCCAGAGCAGGCGGTCGCCCTCGACGATGCGGTAATAGTCCGAGGCCCGGCGGTTATCGCCCACGGCATCGGAGGTACAGACCGCCTCGGCCAGGCGATCGCCCAGGTGCTCGGTCAGCACTGCATAGGTCGCGATGGGCAGGAAGGCGCGGCGTAATTTGCCGAACTCAGGCCCCCCATAGCCGCCGCAGCAGTACACCACGTGGGCACAATCGACAGTGCCCTGATCGGTGATGACCCGGTGTCGCCCGTTGCGGCTTTCGACGGCGGTCATGGGCGAGCGTTCATGGATTTTGCCACCACTTTGCTCGATCAGTCGGGCCAGGCCGAGGCAATAGTTCAAGGGGTGGAAGTGAAAGCCATGGTTGTCGCGCAGCGCCTGGAAATACCGCTCGGTCTTGAGCTTTTCGCGCACCGCCTGGCGATCCAGGTAGTCGAGGTGAAAGTCGAAATCCGCGGCCATTTTGTCCCGCACACGCTGCAGGTTGTCGCCATCCTCGTAGCGCACCACACTCAGTTTTCCCGGGGTTGGCGTGCAGCCGGGCAACTGATGACCGGCGATCATGCCCCGAACAATCTCGACGCCTTCAAGCGACAGTTTGAACAGCGCGGCGGCTGTAGGTTTGCCGCAGCGTCGCTCGATGGCGGCCAACCCTTCGGACCAGCCCTGGAGCACGAAGCCACCGTTGCGCCCCGACGCTCCCCAGGCCACGCGACCGGCATCCAGCAGCACCACCGACTGCCCGCGGGAGACCAGTTCCCACGCCGTGCTCAGCCCCGCCAGCCCGGCGCCGATCACGCACACATCGGCCCGGGCGTTGCCACACAGCGCCTGGCGTTCAGTCGTGTCGCGCATCGTGGCGGTGTAGTAATTGTTGTTATAGGTGTGCATGAAGTCGGTCGTCCTTTTTTCGCGGCGCAGGCATACAGCGCGCCGCGTCGAGGACGGGGCGCCTGTACGGCCTGTGGGGTTTTTTACTGCACCTGGGTGAGGTCGGCGCCGTACCATTTCTCTGACAATTGCTTGAGCGTGCCATCGGCTTTCATGTCGGCGACGATCTTGGTCAGCGCGCTGTTGAACGCCTCATCGCCCTTGTCCACGGCGATGGCCAGGGGTTCGTAGTAGGCGGGTTTGCCTTCCACCCTGACGATGGGGTAGCCATTCTTGACGGCGGCGACGATGGTGGGCAGGGCGGACAGGGTTGCGTTCAGGCGCACCCCGTCTCCCATGCGCAGGTCATCCAGCGGGCCCATGCTGTCGCCGTACGTGCGAACCTCGCCGGGGGTGACTTCGTAAGTGAACGGCGGCACATCGGCGGCGTCGATCTTCAGGCGGCGGTTGATATAGTCCTCCGAAGTCGTACCGGCTTCGACGCCGATGATCTTGCCGTTCAGGTCCGCCACTTTGGTCTCGGCCGCGTCCTTGTGCACCGCGAATACATACGGGGTGTAGTAGTAGATCGCGGGGAAGTCGAGCACCCGGGTGCGCTCGGTGGTAGGCGTCATGGAGCCGACCGACAGGTCCCAGCGGCTCGACCAGCGCCCGGCGGTGATGATCCCGTATTCGGGCGTCACGAAGTCGACTTTGCTGCCCAGGCGTTTGCCGATTTCGCTGGCGACGTCGATATCGAAGCCTTGCAGCTTATTGTCCGGGCCCAGGAACGATTGCGGTGGCCAGTTGGCCGACGTGGCCACCTTGATCACCTTGGTTTCATGGATGCGGTCGAGGGTCGAGCCCGCCCAGGCCGCACCTGTGAGGCTGGTGAGGGCGGTGGCGACAGCGGCTGCGGTGAAGAAGCGAGTGAACGAGATCATGGGTAAGCCTCCAGTATCTTGAGTGCGGTGCCTGTTGTTTTTATCGGTGACTTCGCAAGGTTCGACGGTGCTGCTCAGTGGCTGAGAATCTGCGACAGGAATTCCCGGGCACGCTCGTGCTGCGGGTTGTCAAAAAACTCGGTGGGTTTGGCTTGCTCGATGATGCAGCCCTGGTCCATGAAGATGATCCGGTCGGCCACCCGCCGGGCGAATCCCATCTCGTGGGTGACGCAGACCATGGTGATGCCGTCCTGGGCCAGTTCGCCCATCACGTCCAGCACCTCCTTGACCATCTCGGGGTCAAGGGCCGACGTGGGCTCGTCGAACAGCATGATGCGCGGGCGCATGCACAAGGCCCGGGCAATGGCGACGCGCTGCTGCTGGCCGCCCGAGAGCTGGCTGGGGTATTTGTCGGCCTGGTTCCCGATGCGCACTCGGTCCAGGTATTCATAGGCCAGCTCGCGGGCCTGGGGCTCGCTGAGCTTGCTCACCAGGCGCGGTCCCACCATGAGGTTCTCCAGCACCGTCATGTGCGGGAACAGGTTGAACTGCTGGAACACCATGCCGACCTGGCGCCTTATGCTCGCCACGCAGGCGGCATCACGGGTCAACTCGGTGCCCTCGATGAACACGTGGCCTTTCTGGAAGTCTTCCAGCAGGTTCAGGCAGCGAATCAACGTGGACTTGCCGGAGCCCGACGGCCCGCAGACCACCACGATTTCACCGCTGGCAATGTGCAGGTCGATGCCCTTGAGCACATAAAAATCGCCATACCATTTATGCATGTCCTGGATCGATATTGCAGGGTATGGAGCAGGGACTATCGAGGGCTGATTCATCGTCATGCTCCTGGTTCAGCGATGGGCGCGGTTGAAGTGCTTTTCCAGGCGGGCCTGGACGGTTTCCAGCACGATCGACAGCAGCCAATACAGCACGGCGGCGGTGATCAGCATTTCCAGGTGCCGGAACTCGGCGCGTCCCTGGGTTCGTGCCAGGAACATCAGCTCCCAGACGCCGATCACCGACACCAGCGAACTGTCCTTGAGCATCGAGATGAACTGGTTGCCCGTTGGCGGAATGATCAAGCGCATGGACTGCGGGAGAATCACCCGGGTCATCGTCTGGAACGGGTTCAGGCCAATCGCCCGCGAGGCTTCCCACTGGCCCCGCGAGATGCTGCTGATACCGGCGCGGAAGATCTCCGTCATGTAGGCGCCATAACACAGCGAGAGCGCCAGGATCCCGGCTGGAACCGCTCCGACGACATAGCCCAGTTGAGGGATGCCCAGGTAAATCAGATAGATCTGGATCAGCAGCGGAACACCGCGGAAAAACGAGGTGTAGAAGCTCGCAATCGCAATCGCGAAGCCGTTGGAAGACAAGCGCGCGGTGGCGCCCAGCAGCGCCAGGACGAACGCAATCGCAATCGAAATCGCCGACACGTAGACGGTGGTGAACACCCCCTGGGTGATCATGAAGCCGATTTTGGTCGCGATGAAACTGTAGGAAAGGTTGAAGGTGTCGAAGAATAACAGGAACAGCACCAGCAACTCGCACCAGACCGTGATGATCTGCGCGCGCAAGGGAAAGCGGCCAAGGATGAACAGGTTCAGCACCACCGTCAGGGTGAACGTGCCGCCCACTGCAATATCTCGTGCCAGTGGTGCCTTCAGGTCGAGAACGATGGGGCCCATCAAGTGGGAGAGGCGGCCTTCACCGACGCCGCAGGCGAGCGTGATGATGAAAATCACCACGGCCACCGCGCCCATGAATACCGCGCTGTCCGTCATGCGGGTCTTGACAATATGGTCTCTGTACATGGCTTACGCGCCCCGGGGTGAGCCCCTTTATTGTTGTAAGCCCATTATGGGTTGACGAAATGCCGGGCGGCACCCTGCGGATTGTTGGGATTTGCGGTTTTCATTGGCGTATGAGGGGATGGGAGCCGTACATATGCCGGGCGGAGTCATCAAGCTTTCGCCAGCAATCATTTCGCGCCAGACTCATGGGCATTCATTGCCCCAGGGTAGCCACCATGATTTCCCATGTGTTTTTAGGTACAGGTGATTTTGATCGGGCTTTTGCTTTCTATTCGAAGGTGATGGCTGAGTTGGGCCTCAGGTTGAAATTTTGCGATGCGGATAAACCGTGGGCCGGTTGGGTGGCTGAAACCGCACCTCGTCCGATCTTCGTCATTGGGGCGCCATTTGATGGCAACCCGAGTGCACCCGGGAATGGGCAGATGGTGGGGCTACTTGCGCCCAGTCGGGAAGCGGTTAGAAGAAGTTATACAGCGGCGTTGGCGCTCGGCGGGATATGTGAAGGAGAGCCTGGATTAAGGCCTCACTACCACCCCGATTATTACGGCGCGTATTTTCGAGATACTGATGGCAACAAGCTGTGCGTGTGCTGCCATGATCCATAAGCAAATTACCCTCGGTGAGGGTGAGTTGAACGAGTAAAAGCTGAGGCTGGGAACGCTGAACAGGGCTGAGGGCGTTGGGGCGGGTTTGGAACTGGGATTGAGGTAGTTATCCATGGCGCGCTGGGCGGCCTGGTGGAGTTTTGGATCGGAAGTTCCCGGAGGATTAGGGGTAACCTTGAACATTGTCTGGATGCTCCATTTTGGCCCCCGCCTTATCGCTACTAAACGAAAGGTGGCAGCTGTGTGCAGGTTAGTAGACCGGATATTCCAGACAAAACCGGCGCGCCCGAGGGCGCCCTGCACACAGCCACCATTAAACACAGACAAAGACGTCTGACAGATGATGCTTATGCACATTGACTAGAATACTTCGGGCTACTAAACCCGATCACTGAGGTTTCAGCGACCGAGCAACCTTAGAGCCCCATACCCAAGCGCACAAGCCGGCGGATTCTGACGCAACTGTAGGCAATGGGGCAAGGCACCTCACGGCTTGCTATAGGCCATGTACTCATTCTGCAAGACAATATGATCGGCCACGTACTTCGCATCATGCCAAACCCCGTAGATAAACGAAGACGCGCGGTTCACCAGGTTCGGCAAACCCAGAAAGTAAATCCCGCTCTCCGCCGAAATCC
>NZ_CP080030.1:3008154-3036304 GCF_019382755.1 Pseudomonas sp. Colony2
TCCTGATTCAGCAAGCACTCACCCTGTGGCGAGGGAGCTTGCTCCCGCTGGGCTGCAAAGCAGCCCTGAACCCTGCAATCGATATCGACCTGACGGAACACCAGTGCCTGCTTTGGGGCCGCTTCGCAGCCCAGCGGGAGCAAGCTCCCTCGCCACAGGTTGTCGTCTGCCCTTACGCTTGCGGTATTGGTCAGACGGTTACCGTTCTGCCACCTGCGCTGAGTGCTTTCGCCCCATTTTCGCGCACGGTACAGCGTGTTTTGCACGACGTCCCGCCTATCCAGCGGGCCCGACAACAGCGGTCCGTTTCTTGCTAGAGCCAGCTTAATCAATGACATGGCATTTTGCCGTCAATCATTTCAAAGCTTGATTCGCTGTTGAGGCGAGTGGTTCTAGGAGTAGTCGGACATGCAAAGTGTGTTGTCGCCAGGTATCCGCCTGCTCGGACGTTTTGGATTCGCGCGCAAGTTCCAGATCCTGTTTTTCCTGTTCATGCTGCCCCTGGCGGGCAGCCTGTGGATGATCGCGCAGGAGTACCGCACCAAGCTGACGGTGATTTCCAATGAGCAATCCGGGGTGCGCGAACTGCTGGCGCTGGATGCCCTGGACGCCCAACTGACCGCCCAGCGCAACCTGGCGGCGCGCTGGAAAGCTGCCGACATCCTCCACGACCAGACACCCGCGGCCAAGGCGGCCATGACTGCGGTCGATACCAATTTCCCGCTGATCCTGCAAAGCGTGCAGGCCCTGGGCGAGGCCCTCAAAGCCCAGAACGCCCGCCCGGATACCCTTGCACGTTTTGAGGCATTGCAAGCCTCGGTCACGGGCATGGATTCCCAATCCCTGCGCACCGTGGGCTGGTGGCCGGATGGTTATGACCGCTTCACGTCTGCGCTGAGCGCGATGCAAACCCTGCGCGAACAGATCACCATGGACACCGGGTTGATCCTCGATCCGTGGCTTGAAACCTATTTGCTGATGCAGATTTCCACCCAGCAAACCCCCGACCTGATCGAGCGTATCGGGCGTATGGCGAGCGTCGGGCAGTCATCCATCGCATCGGGGCAGTTCACCCTGCAAAGCCGTTTGCAGATGCGTGATTTGCGCGGTCGCATCGGCGATGCAAGGGACCAGTTGGTCAAGGCCGCCGCATCCCTCAAGGCCAAGCAATACCCGGGGCTGCAAACCTGGATCGCGCAATACGACGACAGCTTGCAACTGCTGGACAACGAACTGAAGACCCTGGACGAAGGCGTGTTCGGCGGCACCATCAAGCTCGATACCACCGGCTTCGAACGCAGTGTGGATGGCATGCTTGGCGCCCTCGGCGCGTTGCGTAAACAGTCGCTGACCTCGCTGGACGCGCGCCTGGGTTACTACCGCGACAGCTCGCTCAAGCAATTCATCCCGGTGGCGGTGACGTTCAGCGTGCTGGCCCTGGCAGCCCTGTACCTGTTCGTGTGCTTGCAGGCATCGATTCGCCGCAGTGCCAGCGGCATCACCACCCTGGCCGAATCCCTGCGCGACGGTAATCTGTGCGTTGAAGTGGCGGTGGAAGGGCGCGATGAACTGGCGGCCATCAGCACGGCGCTCAACGTGGCGGTGGTGCAGTTGCGCACCAGCCTGCTGGGGGTCAATCACGAGACGCAGCAGTTGGGCTCTGCGGTGCTGACACTCAATTCGCAATCGGGCAGCACGCTGACCGAAGTGGAAGACCAGCAACAGCAGATCAGCCAGATTGCAGCGGCCGCCACACAGTTGGCCGCGACCTCCATGGGCGTCGCCAAGAGCTGCGAGCAGGCCTCCGGCAGCGCGCAGAAAACCCGGCAGATTGCCGAGGACAGCAGCCGCGACAGCCAGCGCACCACCGCGAGTATCCAGCAACTCAACCAGCGCTTGACCGACACCTCCGATGCATTGGAGCGCGTCAGCCAGCAGGGCCAGCAGATCCAGTCGGTGGTTGACACCATTCGGGGTATCGCCGAGCAGACCAACCTGCTGGCGCTGAACGCTGCCATCGAGGCTGCGCGGGCCGGTGAACAGGGGCGGGGATTTGCGGTGGTAGCCGATGAAGTGCGCAGCCTGTCGCAACGGACCCAGGCTTCCACGGCGCAGATCGCCGGCACGGTCGACAGTTTGCGCGCGACGGTGAGCCAGGCGGTCACCCTGATGGGCGTGGCCTGTGAGCAGGCGGTGACCGATGCCGAGTCCGTCACGGGCCTGGGCCATCGCCTTGGGGAGATCGCCAGCGCGGTGCAGAGCGTCACTGACACCCTGGCGCAGATCGCCACGGCGGTTGAGGAACAGGCAGCGACGGCGGATGAAGTGAGCGGCAATATCCAGCAGGTTGACCAGGCCGCCGGGCGATTGCTCGACGGCGCGCGGGCGGTGAACCAGGCGGCGGATATGTTGAGCAAGGGCAGCCGGGCGTTGAGCGACAACACGGCGCGGTTCCAGCTGGTTTGAGGGGCGGCCCACAGCGCAATGAATAGATGTTCTATCATGAGCATCTATTCATAAGCGGTGAAGCAATGCCATGAGAGACCTGCCACCCACCTCGACATTGCGCGCCTTTGAGGTTGCCACACGCCACGCAACCTTCACCTCGGCGTCAGAAGAGTTGCATGTCACCCAGAGTGCCGTCAGCCATCAGCTCAAGCACCTTGAAGAACTCTGGGGATTGCAGTTGTTCCAGCGGGGCAAGTCACTCAGCCTGACGCCTGCCGGAGCAGCCCTTGCGCCGATCGTGCGCGAGTTTTTCATGAACCTTGAGGCGACACTCGCGGACCTGCGCGAGCAAAAGGGCAGGGTCCGGCTCAAGGTCAGTACCACCTATTCCTTCGCGCTGAAATGGCTGCTGCCCCGATTGCCGAGCCTGGCCCAACGGCACCCTGAAATATTGGTCACCCTGGACTCCAGCGACAAGATCATCAACTTCTCCAGTGCGGAGGCTGATGTTGCAATCCGCCTGGGCAACGGGAATTACCCGGCGCTGTATTCGGAGTTCCTGTTCCGCGAGCAGATTTTTCCGGTGGCCAGTCCCGATCTGTTGAAGCGCTTTGGCCGGCCACACACACCCGCCGAACTGCTGCGCTATCCCTTGCTGATGCGCGACGGCGCCGACCTGGTGCCGAAGTGGGAAGTATGGTTCCAGCACGTCGGGCTCGCGATTGCGCCGCTCAAGGAAAGTGTCAGGTTTGCGGACACCAACATGACGATCGAGGCGGCTTTGCTCGGCCAGGGCATTGCATTGGCGCGCAGTGGGCATGTGGAGTCAGAGCTGAGCGATGGCAGCCTGGTGAGGCTGTTCGATGTGCCGTTCCCGTCACCGGTCGCTTATTACTTTGTCTGCCCCAAAGGCATCGAGTCCCAGCCGCATATCGTCAGCTTTCGTGATTGGCTGATGCAGGAAGCCGTAAACGCCGGACTGGCTTACGAATAAAGCATGAGGATTTGCTCATTCTTCAATGAGCAGACTTCGCTTCAGTTAAGGCGCCGGTTTGCTTAGGATGGGCGCATGCCTTATCCCATTATTCTCCTGGTCCTCTTCGCTGCCTTACTGCACGCCAGTTGGAATGCGCTGCTGCGTGGCGGCGCCGACCGGCTCTGGTCGATGACGGTGATGTGCCTGGCGGTCGCTATCGCCAGTGGCGGCGTTGCGGTGTTCCTGGACCCTCCGGCGCCAGCCAGCTGGTTTTATGTGGTGCTGTCAGCGGTGCTGCACGTGGGCTACAACCTGTTCCTGGTGCGTAGCTACAAAGTCGGAGACCTGGGGCAGACCTATCCGATTTCACGCGGCTCCTCGCCGGTGCTGATCACCCTGGGTGCCGCGGTGTTTGCCGGGGAGAGTGTCTCGGCCAGCTCGCTTCTGGGCATTGCCCTGGTGTCGGGCGGCATCATTTCCCTGGCGTTCAGGGGGCGCCGGCTCGCCGTTCCCAGCCTGCCATACGCCCTGGGCACCGGCTGTTTCATTGCCGCCTACAGCGTGACAGACGGCATCGGCGCGCGCCTGTCGGATGCGCCGATGGCCTACACGGTGTGGATGTGCGCCTTGTGGGGCGTGTTGATGCCGGCGGTGTATATCGGCCTGCGGGGCCCGAAAAGTCTGTTCAGCCTGCGGCCCGGGTTTTTCACGGCCTTCGCCGGTGGGCTGGTGTCGCTCCTGGCCTACGGAATCATTATCTATGCCATGGCCGGTGCGCCCATGGGCGCGGTCTCGGCCTTGCGCGAGACCAGCGTGCTGTTTGCGGCACTGATCGGCTATTTCTTCCTGGGCGAGACACTGACGGTCCGCAAGGTGCTGGCGTGCGTGGTGATTGCCACCGGCACCATCCTGATCGGCTGACAGCAGGCAAAGCATTTTCCACCACCACATGAAGGTTCGCGCAATGGATACCGTCCCGCAGGCACCGCTGATTCTGATAACAGGTGGAAGTCGTGGCGTTGGCGCCGCCACCGCGCGGCTGGCCGCCGCACAAGGTTATGACGTGGCGATCAGCTTCGTTTCCGATGAGTCTGCCGCCCTCGCGGTGGTGGCGGATGTAGAAGCGGCAGGGCGCCGGGCGTTGGCCGTACGCGCGGACAGCGCAGACCCGGAACAGGTCGTCCAGTTATTTGCGGCGATAGATCGGACGTTCGGGCGCATCGATGTGCTGGTTAACAACGCCGGGATCAACGCGTTGCAGTCCCGGGTCGAAGACTTGCCGTTCGAGCGGATGCAGCGGATTTTCGCGGTCAACGCGATCGGGCCGATGCTGTGTGCCCAGCAAGCGGTGAAGCGCATGTCGTTTCGTCACCAGGGGCGGGGTGGTGCCGTGATCAATATCTCGTCGGCATCCGCCCGGCTGGGCAGCCCCAACGAATATGTCGACTACGCCGCATCAAAGGGGGCTCTCGAGACCTTCACCATCGGGTTTGCCAAGGAAGTGGCCAGGGAGGGAATACGCGTCAACTGCATCCGCCCGGGGCATATCTACACCGACATTCACGCCAGTGGCGGGGAGCCAGGGCGGGTTGATCGCGTGAAGGATTCGATCCCCATGGGCCGCGGCGGTCAGCCTGAAGAAGTGGCTCGGGCGATCCTGTGGCTGGCAGGCGCCGAGGCATCCTTCATCACCGGTACGTTCCTGGATGTCACCGGCGGGAAATGAGCAGCAGGGCATGGCCTACCGAGGTTTTCCTCGGTAGGCCACGCCCGGCATGCATGCACTGGGTCAGCTGTTGAGCCTGACTTGCTCCTTCGCCAGCTTCACCACATTGTCCAGGGTAAAGCCGAACTTGGCCTGCAACTTGGACAGCGGTGCCGAGGCGCCAAAGCTGTTCATCACCACCTTGGCCCCGGTTTGCCCCACGTAGCGATCCCAACCCAACGGGCCGGCCTGTTCCACCACCAGTCGTGCCTTCACTGCGGGTGGTAGCACGCTGTCGCGATAGGCCTGGTCCTGTTCTTCGAACAGTTCCCAGCTGGGCATCGACACCACTTGCGCCGCCACGCCTTCAGTCTTCAGTTGCTCATAGGCTTCCACCGCCAGGCTGACTTCACTGCCGGTGGCCATCAGGATCACCTGGGGCTTATCGGCGCCGGCCAGCACATAAGCACCACGGGATGTACCCGTCGCCGCTGCGTATTTCGTGCGGTCCAGGGTCGGCAGGTTCTGCCGCGACAGCACCACGCAGGTTGGCCGATGGGTCTGGGCCAGGGCGATCTTCCAGGCTTCCAGGGTTTCATTCGCGTCGCCCGGGCGCAGGGTCAGCAAGCCCGGCGTCGCCCGCAGTTGGGTCAGGTGTTCGATGGGCTGGTGAGTGGGGCCGTCTTCGCCGACACCAATCGAGTCATGGGTAAACACGAACACCACCGGCAGTTCCATGATCGCCGCGAGACGAATCGGCGGTTTCATGTAGTCGCTGAACACCAGGAAGGTCGAGGTGTAGGGCCGCAGGTATGACAGCGCCATGCCGTTGGCAATCGCGCCCATGGCATGTTCACGAATGCCGAAGTGCAGGTTGCGCCCGCCGTAGTTCTCGGCGCTGAAGCGCCCGGCGTCGTCGAACGTCAGGTTGGTCTTGGTGGACGGCGACAAGTCGGCCGAGCCCCCCAGCAGCCATGGGATCTGCTTGGCAAACKCATTCAACACCTCGCCACCGGCGGCACGGCTGGCGACGCCTTTGGCATCAGTGGCAAAGCTCGGCAGTTGCTCCTGCCAATGCTCGGGCATCTCGCCGGCACGCATGCGGCGCAGTTCATCGGCCAGTTCCGGTTCGTACTGTTCGAGGTGGGACAGGGTCTCAGTCCATTGCTCATACAGCGGCTTGCTGCGCTTGAGCAGTGCATCCCGCAGGACCGTGCGCGCTTCATCCGGCACCAGGAAGCTTGAGTCTTCGGGCCAGCCATACGCGGCTTTGGTCAGGCGGATTTCTTCATCGCCCAAAGGCTCGCCATGGGCCGACGCGGTGTTGTGTTTGTGGGGCGAGCCATAGCCAATCACGCTGTCGACCACGATCAGCGTCGGTGCCCCGGTGTTTTTCTGGAAGGTGCTAAGCGCGTCGCTCAAAGCCAGCAGGTTGTTCGCATCGGTGACGTGCAAGGTGTGCCAGCCATAAGCCTGGAAACGCTTGATCACGTCTTCGCTGAAGGCCAGTTCAGTGTGGCCTTCGATGCTGATGGTGTTGTTGTCGTAGATCCAGCACAGGTTCTCCAGCTTCAAGTGCCCGGCGATGGACGCGGCTTCGCTGCTGATGCCTTCCATCATGTCGCCGTCGCCGCACAGGGTGTAGACGTTGTAGTCGAACAGCACCTGGTCGTCACGGTTGAAACGCTTGGCCAGCCAACGCTCGGCCATGGCCATGCCGACGCTGTTGGCGCACCCCTGGCCGAGGGGGCCGGTGGTGGTTTCCACACCGGTGGTCATGCGGTATTCGGGGTGGCCGGGGGTTTTGGAGCTCATCTGCCGGAACTGCTTGATGTCGTCCAGGCTGATGGCCGGTTGGCCGGAGCGCTTGCCGTGGGCATCAATCTCCACCACACCGGCCAGGTGCAGCAGCGAATACAACAGCATCGAGGCATGGCCCACCGACAATACGAAACGGTCACGGTTGGGCCAGTCGGGGTGCTCGGGGTGATAACGCAGGAAGCGGCTCCACAAGGTGTAACCGACGGGCGCCAGGCCCATGGGAGTGCCGGGGTGGCCGGAGTTGGCCTTTTGCACAGCGTCCATGGCGAGGGTACGAATGGTGTTGATGCACTGGGTGTCGACAGCGTTGGCAGCGTGATTCATGGAACCTGTTCTCCATCGGGTGACGATCTACAGTGGAGGGCAGCGTGCGCCAAAGGTTTTATGAAATCGTCTGCCCCGCGACGAACGGGGACGCAAACGCGACAGGTTGATCTCAAACATGACAAGAGCCCGCCGGATGGGCTAGCTTCAAGGGGTATTCAGTCAATGATCAACTTGCGGAGGTACTCCATGCCAGTGAAACACGACCTGTATCAGGACCTGGGTTTGAGCAAGGAAGCTATTCATGAACGCAGGGCGAGCGATAACCGATTGGATTCGCTGCTCCACCAATACGACAGCGCCGACAAGGAGGTGCTGGAGCTTGAGTCCTCAAGCGGCGGTGACGAGGAGCTGGAGAAGCTGAAGAAGAAACGCCTGTTGATCAAAGACAAGATCGTCGAGCAACTGGAGAAAGCGACGGCCAAGTAGAAGATTTGTTCAGAATTGCCCGAAAGACAGCAGCACCGCCGCTGCCTATCATGCCAACCGTTCGCCCGGCACTGGGGCTCTTAGACGGCGCATGGAATGCGCTGTGGCCGGGCGAACTCTCTCTTTCAAGCCAGCAGCGCGCGCTTGCATTCGTCAATCGAGCGCTGCTGGGTTTCACCGTACAACTTCAACTCGTCGATAGTCTGGCGACCCAAGGCCTTTTCGAACTCGGCCTGGTTGGAGTTGGCCGCGTAGTGACTCTGCGCCGCATCCCCCAGGTTCGACTGAAAAATCCCCGCCGCACTCACCGGCAGAAAATCTTCGTACACCAACGGCTCCACGTCCACGTGGCCGGCGGCGATCAGTTCGTCCAGGGTTTTAAACTTGTCCTGGGCGGCCAAGCCTTTCTCGGTTACGAAATAGCGGAAGTACGCCAGCTCCTGTTCGCGCATCTCGCGGTGATTGTCGGGAAACGCCTGGAAGTGCTGCTCCATCAATTCGGTGTAGCGCCCGGCATTGGCCTCATTCGGAAACGCGCCCAATTCATCCCGTGCGGCATTCAGCAATTGGTCGTACAGCGCGCGGCCCTTGGGGGTCAGCGCCACGCCGCGTTGTTCGATTTCACCAAAGCGCGCGCTGTGGCTGCCCTTGGCATCGGTAAAGGCAATGGCTTCATCCAGGGCCTTGAAGCTGGTCTGGCGCAGCAGTATCGGGCACTGGCGGCGGGGCGGGCCTTCGATCACCGCCTTGGGGGTGATGCCTTTGCCGGGCATTGCCGCCTGCACCTGGTCAATGTCCAGGGTGCGCGGTGTCAGGTGGTTGATGTGCGGGCCCTTGAAGGCGACCACGTCGGCGATCAGCCGGTGCTGGTCACTCAGTTGCTGGTATTGCGCGGCCGTGACGGTGGCGGTGTGGTGCCAGCGGAAGGTTTCCAGGGCTTGCTGGATAAACTCTTCGGCATGGGCGGCATCGAGGCCGCCGTCGGCTTCGGCTTGCTGGATCAACTCAAGGGCGCGTGGGGTGAAGATCGAACGCTTGGCCAGGGCTGACTGGGCGAAGGCCCGCAGTTCCGGGTTTTCGATCAACTCCAGGCGCAGCAGCGAAGTGAACACCCGGAAGGGGCTGGTTTGCAGGGCGCTTTCATGCACGGCGCGAAAGGCGGTGGAGTGCACCGGTACCCCGGCCGGCGTGAGGTCGTAATAGCCCACCGGCTGCATGCCCATCACCGCAAACAGGCGGCTGATGGTCGCCAGTTCTTCAGCGGTGCCCAGGCGGATGGCGCCGTGGCGCTCCCTGTCCAGGCGCTGGATTTCCCCGGTGCGCTTCAGTTGGTGCGCCAGCGCGGTGTCGGTTTCCAGCACCCGGGCATTGGTCTCGGCCACCAGTTCCATCAACGCTCCGTACAGCGGCACTTCATCGCGGTACATGTCGGACATGGCTTTGGAGAAGCCTTTGCGAATCTCGTCAGGGCTGACGGTGGGCATAGAAAAATTCCTGGCGGCTATAGAGAGGAAAAGCACGGATGCCTGATTTTGTTGGGCCTGCCGGCGCCTTGCAAACGAAGATTCCTCTGGACTTCATTCTGCAAATGAATGAGTTGGATGACGTCAGCTTCACGTGCATCTCACCGTCGAAGGGCTCTACACTGGCCGTCACCTCTGAACGCGACGGAAGACTCGATGACGGCACAGCCTGCGACGAACATTCTGGAAACGATTGAAGGCCAGCGCCTGGCCAAACCTGACGGCGAACGCTGGCGTGACTGGGGCCCCTACCTGAGCGAACGGCAATGGGGCACGGTGCGCGAAGACTACAGCGCCGACGGCGATGCCTGGCGCTACTTCCCCCACGAACATGCCCGCAGCCGCGCCTACCGCTGGGGCGAGGATGGCCTGGCGGGCTTCAGCGACAAGGCCCAGCGCTGGTGCCTGGGCCTGGCGCTGTGGAACGAGCGCGACGCGATCATCAAGGAGCGCCTGTTCGGCCTGAACAACGCCGAGGGCAACCACGGCGAAGACGTCAAGGAACTGTACTTTTTCGTCGATGGCGTGCCGAGCCATGCCTACATGCGCATGCTCTACAAATACCCTCACGCGGCCTTTCCCTACGATGACCTGATCACCGAGAACGCCCGCCGTGGCCTTGGAGATGCCGAATACGAGATCCTCGATACCGGGGTTTTCGAAGACAACCGCTATTGCGATGTCACCGTCGAATACGCCAAGCACCAGCCCGATGATGTGTTCATGCGCATTACCGTGCACAACCGTTCGGACCAATCCACACGCCTGCAGGTGTTGCCGCACCTGTGGGCGCGCAACGACTGGAGTTGGACCCACGATGCCCCCAAGCCTGAATTGCGCCTGGAGGGCGAACAGGTGGTGGCGCGGCACCATGAGCTGTTCGATCGCCACCTCAGTGCCTGGGGCCAGGACGGGGTGGAATGGCTGTTCTGCGAGAACGAAACCAACTACCCCAGGCTGGACGGGCAACCGGCGCCGGGGCCGTTCAAGGACGGGATCAACGACTATGTGACCACGGGCCTGGAATCGGCTATTCGCCGGGATTCGGGCACGAAAGTGGCCGCGCGTTTCATCCTGGAACTGGCGGGTCAGGAAAGCAAAACCCTGTACCTGCGCTTCGCCCCGGCGGAGGCTCCGTGGATCAATGCGCGCAAGCTGTTCGAAGAACGCCGTCAGGAGACTGATGATTTCTACGCGGCGCTGCAGCAGGGCATCGCCGATGAAGACGCACGCAACGTGCAGCGCCAGGCCCTGGCCGGGTTGCTGTGGTCCAAACAGCTGTACTACTTCGACGTGAATCAATGGCTCGACGGCGACCCGGCCCAGCCCGCGCCGCCGCCCGAGCGTTTGCATATCCGCAATACCCATTGGCGGCACTTGTCGAATTTCGACATTCTCTCGATGCCCGACACTTGGGAATATCCGTGGTATGCCTCCTGGGACCAGGGGTTCCAGGCGGTGGCCGTTGCCCTGATCGACCCCGGTTATGCCAAGCAGCAACTGTTGCTGTTGGTGAAAGACCGCTTCATGCACCCCAACGGTCAGTTGCCGGCCTACGAGTGGCGTTTTGACGACGCCAACCCGCCGGTGCATGCCTGGGCCAGTTGGCGGGTGTATCAGCAGGACAAGGCGCTGAATGGCGTGGGCGACATGGATTTCCTCGAGCGGATCTTCCACAAGCTGCTGCTGAATTTTTCCTGGTGGGTCAACCGCAAGGACGCCGAGGGCCGCAACCTGTTCCAGGGTGGGTTTCTTGGGCTGGACAACATTGCGCTGTTTGATCGCTCGGCTGATTTGCCGCCGGGTTATCAGTTGGACCAGGCGGACGGCACAGCGTGGGTTGCGGCGTACGCGCTGGACCTGATGCGTATCGGCCTGGAATTGGCCAAACGCAACGTGGTGTATGTGGATATCGCGGTGAAGTTCTTTGAGCACTTCCTGTATATCGCCGGGGCGATCAACCGCGTCGACAATGGCGATGAAGGCTTGTGGGATGAGCAGGACCAGTTTTTCTATGACGTGCTGCATCGGCCTGGCGGTGAAAGCGAACCGGTGCGCCTGCGCTCCATCGTCGGCCTGATGCCGCTGTTTGCGGTGCTGGTGCTGGAGCAGCGCGAGCACGAAGGGCTGGAGGGGTTGCGCGAGCGATTGCTGGGTTTTATGAAACATCGGCCGGACCTGGCCAAGCTGGTGTCGCGCTGGAACGAGCCGGGGCAGGGTAATCGCCTGCTGCTGGCGCTGTTGCGGGGGGAGCGGACCAAGGATTTGCTGCGGCGGATGCTGGATGAGTCGGAGTTTCTCTCCACCTTTGGGGTGCGGTCGCTGTCGAAAGCGTTCGCCGAGGAACCGCTGGCGCTGAAGATGAATGGCAATACCCTGTGTGCCCGCTATGAACCGGCGGAGTCCGATTCGCGGCTGTACGGCGGTAACTCCAACTGGCGCGGGCCGTTGTGGATGCCGGTCAACTACATGCTGATCGAATCGTTGCGGGAGTTTCACCGCTACTACGCGGATAATTTCTCGGTGGAGTATCCGGCGGGGAGTGGGTATCTGGCGTCGCTGGAGGAGGTTGCGCAGGGGCTGAGCCAGCGGTTGACGAGCCTGTTTCTGAGGGATGAGAACGGTTCAAGGCCGTCGATGGTGGGGTATGCACAGTTGGAGGCGGACCCGGCGAGCCGCGACCTGGTGTTGTTCCATGAGTATTTTCATGGCGAGACCGGGCGGGGGTTGGGGGCTTCGCATCAGACAGGGTGGAGTGCGTTGGTGGCGCTGTTGTTGCAGCCAAAAACCTGAAAACAGCACAATCAAAATGTGGGAGCGGGCTTGCTCGCGAAAGCGGTGGGTCAGCCAACAAATCCTGCGCTGATACACCGCTTTCGCGAGCAAGCCCGCTCCCACACGGGTCTTGCCAGGGTTGCCCTGATCAGGCCGGGAACAGCTCGCTCAATTTCATGGCCAGCATCATGTCGCCTTCAGTGCGCAGTTTGCCGCCCATGAATGCCTGCATGCCGTCGGTGGAGCCGTCAACGATGCCTTTCATGGTTTCGCCGTCCATCACCAGGGTGACTTGGGCGTCCGGGTTTTCACCTTCCAGCAGTTCGCAGGTTTTGTTTTTCACGACCAGCGAGAAGTTCTGGGTGTCGTCGATACGGAAACCGAACACCAGGTCCAGGCCGTCGGCAGCGGCTGGGTTGAATTTGGCTTTCATTGCTTCTACGGCTTTAGCTACGTCAGTCATGGTTTCGATCCTTTTATGGTGAGTCCAGTGACCTTGGGGTCACGGTTGGCCGCAATTCATCGGAAAGTGATGAGCTGCGGCGCCTTCAACAGTTGCAAGTGGGTATGGCTGTTGAAGGAAGCCAGTGCCACCTCGCGACCACGGAATTTCAGCTGGTTGAGCGAGGTGTTAACAATTTGCCAGTTCAGTTCGAAGGCCTGTGCGGCAGGCATTCGGGTAATCAGGTGGAGCAGGGCCGTGATGGTGCCGCCGGAGGTGAACACGGCGATCTTGTCACGGTTGTCGGCGGCTTCGAGGAGGCGTTGCAGGCCACCCTTAACACGTTCGACAAATCCCAGCCAGCTTTCCAGGCCCGGCGGGTCGTAGGTGCCGGCCAGCCAGCGTTCGATGATCAGGGAAAAGATGCGCTGGAATTCGCCACGGTTTTGCGCGGCGTTGCGCAGGATATGCAGGGCTTCGGGTTCGCTGTGCAGCAGGTCCGGGAGCAGGGCGCGGATGATCGCCTCGGCGTCGAACTCGTTGAACGCGCTGTCGATTTCCAGCGTGGGTACCGGCAGGCCGAGGGCGCTGTATTGTTCGAAGGCGGCGGTAGCAGTGTGCTGCTGGCGGCGCAGGTCGCCCGACACGCAGCGGTCGAAGCCCAGGCCCAGTTCCGCCAGGTGGCGGCCCAGCACTTGCGCCTGTTGCACACCGATGGGCGACAGCACGTCGTAGTCGTCTGCACCGAAGGAGGCCTGGCCATGTCGAATCAGGTAGATGCTGCCCACGTCCGTTTTCCCGGTACGTTGAAAGTCTGGCGAGGTTATGAGGATGCCGGGAAGCTGTCAATGAAAAAACATACGCTTGTTTTAAAAGGTCGTTAGAGGCCCGCTGCTGGCGGTTTGATCACTGGCCCCATGGCGGTGGCGTCGGTATGCTTGGGCAATCCGCCCCTGGCGCACTGCACTTGTAAGGAGTCACATGGATTTTCTGGCCGAGTACGCTACTTTCCTGGCTAAAACCGTCACCCTGGTCGTCGCCATCCTGGTGGTGCTGATCAGTTTCGCCGCACTGCGCAGCAAAGGCCGCCGCAAAGCTGCCGGCCAGTTGCAGGTCAGCAAGCTCAATGACTTCTACAAGGGTTTGCGTGAGCGCCTGGAGCAGACCCTGCTCGACAAGGACCAGCTCAAGGCCCTGCGCAAGTCTGAAGGCAAGGCCGAAAAGAAGAAGGGCAAGAAGAAGCCAGAAGCCAAGCCACGGGTGTTCGTGCTGGATTTCGACGGCGACATCAAGGCCTCGGCCACTGAAAGCCTGCGCCATGAAATCACGGCACTGCTGAGCCTGGCCACACCCAAGGACGAAGTGGTGCTGCGCCTTGAAAGCGGCGGCGGCATGGTTCACAGCTACGGCCTGGCGTCGTCGCAACTGGCGCGTATCCGCGAGGCGGGCGTGCCGTTGACCGTGTGCATCGACAAGGTCGCGGCCAGCGGCGGCTACATGATGGCGTGCATCGGCGAGAAGATCATCAGCGCACCGTTTGCCATCCTTGGCTCGATTGGCGTGGTGGCGCAGTTGCCCAACGTCAACCGCCTGCTGAAGAAGCACGACATCGACTTCGAAGTGCTGACCGCCGGTGAATACAAACGCACCCTGACCGTGTTTGGCGAAAACACCGAGAAGGGCCGCGAGAAGTTCCAGGAAGACCTGGACATCACCCATCAACTGTTCAAGAACTTCGTGTCGCGCTACCGCCCGCAGCTGGCCATTGATGACGTGGCCACCGGTGAAGTCTGGCTGGGCGTCGCGGCGCTGGACAAGCAACTGGTGGACCAGCTGCAAACCAGCGACGAATACCTGGCGACCAAGGCCAAGACCGCCGAGGTGTTCCACCTGCACTATGCCGAGCGTAAAAGCCTGCAGGAGCGGGTGGGCCTGGCGGCCAGCGGTTCGGTCGACCGGGTGCTGCTGACCTGGTGGAGTCGCCTGACCCAGCAGCGTTTCTGGTAACAATTCAACTGACGTTCGAAGATCAAAATGTGGGAGCGGCGGTGCGACGATTCGACTTGCTCGCGAATGCGGTGGATCAGTCACAGATGTATTGACTGACCCACCGCATTCGCGAGCAAGCCCGCTCCCACATTGGGTCGTGGTGGTCGCATTATCGGGTCAGTAAAGAGGCCTGCGGCACCGCCGGTATGGGATGCCGCATCAACGATCCCACCACCAACGCCCCCAGCAAACCCAACAACCCCGCCACCCATAGCACCACGCTGAACCCGCCGACGAACGCCTGCCGCGCCAGTGGCTGCACCGTGTCCCGCGCGGACTCGGGCAGCAACGCCATGGCCGCTGGCATATCGCCAGCCACTACCCGTGAAGCAATCCCTGCCGCCTGTTCCTGCCACTGGGAGCCGATGCTCGTGTGCAGCAACTGTTCGCTATGGCTGCTCAACAACGCCCCATACACCCCGATCGCCAACATGATCGCGCTGAAGCGCATGGTGGTGCTCATGCCCGACGCCATCCCCGCGCGGTCCCGTGGCACGCAAGCCATGATGTTTTTCTGCGTATCGCCATTGAGCAATCCCGCGCCGGCCCCCGTGACGGCAATCGCCAGGGCGAACGGCAGATAACCACCGATATTGACCGCCCAGGCACTCAGCAGGTTGCCGCAACCCACCAGCGCCAGCCCTGTCGCCATCAGAGTGGCCGGGGCAAAGCGGCCGGCCAGGCGTGCGCCTATCCGCGGACAAATCAACATGGTCAAGGCAAACGGCAACATGCCCAGCCCGGAGGCAATCGCGGAGAACCCCAGGCCGTTTTGCAGATAGAACGGCAGCAGCGTCATCATCACCTGGGCACAGCCGGCGTAGGCGAACATCCCCAGCAGTGCGCCGATAAAGCGCGGGTGCCTGAACAGTTGCAGGTCGACCATGGGCCGCTGTTGCAGGCGTTCGGCGAGTACAAAAACACCCAGCAACGCAGCGCCTCCCAGCAGCCGCGCATAAGTCAGCGGGTTGTCCCAGCCGATACGGTTGGCTTCGATCAAGCCCCAGATCAGGCACAGCAGGCTGGCACTGAAACTCAGGCTGCCCCAAGGGTCGAGCCTTGCAGCCTGGGCATCGCGGGATTCCGGAATCGCGCGCAGCACCAGCCCCATCAGCACCAGGCCGACCGGCAAATTCAGATAGAAAATCCAGCGCCAGCCCAGGTACTGGGTAATCAACCCGCCGAGGGTCGGTGCGGCGGTCATCGCCACGCCCATGCACGCGCCCCAGAAGGCCCAGGCCTTGGCGCGTTCCACTTCGTCATGGAAGGTATGGCCGATGGAGGCCAGGGCCGAGGTCAGCAGCAGCGCTGCGCCGACACCTTTGACGGCGCGAGCGATATCCAGGAACAACGCATTCGGCGCCGCACCGCAGCCGAGGGAGGCGAGGATGAAAATACCCAGGCCCCAGACCAGGGTCTTCTTGCGGCCAAAGCGGTCGGCAATGCTTCCGGCCGGCAATAACAGGGCGGCGAAGGCCAGCATATAAGCGCTGACCACCCATTCGATATCGGCAAAATTCGCCCCCAGGTCCCGGGCGATGCTCGGCAGGGTCACGGCGACGATATTGGTGTCGAGCACGATCAGCGAACAGACCCCGGAGGCGGTCAGCAGCGTCAGGCGCGGGCTGACCTTGCTCATGGCTGCACCGAAGCCACCGCCGCGAGGGCGATCTCGTCATCGTGGGCCGGAGTATCTGCGCTGATGCCGATGGCGCCTACTACCCGGCCTTCAAGGATGATTGGCTGGGCGCCCTTCATCATCAACAGGCCGGCGGTGATGGCTGCCGGGCGGCCGTTGTTGATGGCGTTTTCCAGGTCCCCGGACGGCCGCTTGAAGAGCGCTGAAGTGCGCGCCTTGCCCTGGGCCAGCTCGATACCGGCCACCACGGGAGCGCCATCCATGCGCAGCGTCAGGATCGGCCAGCCACCGTCATCGACGATGGCCACGGCGCAGGGCCAGCCCTTGTCGGCGGCGACCTTGCGCGCGTGTGCGGCGATCTGCTGGGCCGTTGCCAGGCTCAGGATTGCCTTGTGGGCAATGCTTGCCGGGGCTTCTGCGGCCAGCGCTGCGGGCACGGTGCAAAGACCGGCAAGCACCAGGACCAATGATTTGACGAACATGGGAAAGCCTCTCTACTGTGAACGTACCGCGAGCTTATCCCCGGCAGGTGGCGTCCTTGTTAGGCGCCATACAGAACTTCATTACCTTTGAGCTAATCCTGCGATGGAAATACGTCATTTCCGCTACTTCCTGGCGGTTGCCCGGCAACGCAATTTCACCCGTGCTGCCGAACAGCTGGGTATCGCGCCGCCGACCCTGAGCCGGCAGATCCAGGACATGGAAACCACCCTCGGTACGCGCTTGTTTATCCGCCGCCAGCGCGAGGTCAGCCTGACCGAGGCGGGCGCGGCCTTGCTGATCGAGGCAGAGGCCACCGTGCGCCAGTTCGAGTTTGCCCAACGCAATGCCCAGCGCGCCGGGCGCGGCGAAATCGGTCATATCGAACTGGGTTATGTGGCGTCGGCGGTGTATTCGGGGTTGTTGCAGCGCCAGGTGCAGTCGTTCTGCGCGGACTGCCCGGACGTGAGCCTCAGCGTGCGCGAGAGTCCCATGGCGGCGTTGCCGGGGCTGGTGGCGGAGGGGCGTTTCGACATTGGCTACATTCGTTCGCCGATGACCTTGCCTGATGGGGTCGAAGCGGTGCGGTTGAGCAGTGAAGGGTTTGTGCTGGCGTTGCCCCAGGATTCGTGGCTGCTGGGGTTGAAGGCAATCAGTTGCGAGCACCTGCAGAACGAGACCTTCATCTTGCCCGAGCAGATCAGCGGCACGCTGCACGTGGCGGCGCAGGGTGGTTATGCGCCGCGACTGGGGCCGCAGCCGGGTGGGTTGGTGGCGGTGATTGCGTTGGTGTCACTGGGGCAGGGCGTGGCGGTGGTGCCGGAGTCGGTGGTGGGGCATGTGAGCTTGCCGAATGTCGTGTACCGCAGCATTGAAGGCAGCGAGGCGTCGTCCTGGTTGTCGCTGATTTACCGGCGCTTTGAAAAGGCGCCGGCGGTGGCGCGGTATATAGAGCAGGTGAAGCAGGTAGCCAGGTTGAAGGTTTGATCGCGGCGGGTTAGGTGCTTCACGGGTTAAGTGTGTTGCTGCCTTCGCGAGCAAGCCCGCTCCCACATTCGACGGCATTCCAAAGATGGAACTCGGTCGAAGGTGGGAGCGGGCTTGCTCGCGAAGGGGTCATTTCAAGCACTACACCAACCGCGGTTGAACCGAATCCGCCAATCGCGTCAGTATCAAGCAGCACGATACCGCTCCGGCATCCAGTACACCCAACGAGCGCTCGCCCAGGCGGCTGGCACGCCCAATCTTCGCCACCAGATCCCTGGTGGAATCCCGCCCCCGCGAAGCAGCACTTTTCATCGCCTCCAGCGCATCGCTGAATGACGCTCCTGACCCATGGGCCTGTTCAAACGCCTCCACCGCCGGAATCAAGGTATCCATCAAACACTTGTCACCCACGCCGGCTTCGGTGATGTCCTGCAATGAGGTCAGCCCGCCCCGCAGCAAATGGGCAAAGGTCGCCGCGTCAATCTGTTCGCTGCCGCGCACCTCATCCGCCATGCCGATAAACAGGCTGCCATACAACGGCCCCATGGAGCCGCCGATGCCTTCCATCAGGCTCAGTGTCAACTCATCCAGGGCTTCGGCCAGGGTCAGTTGGCGGCCTTCAATGGTGCGCCCGCAATGGGCAAATCCCTTGGCCATGTTGATGCCGTGGTCGCCATCGCCAATGGCGCCGTCGACTTCGCTCAGGTACTCGCGGTTGGCAACGATCACGCTCACCAGGTCGGCGACGATGGCGCTGCCGTCGTGGGTGGAGAAATGCTGGCTCATGGTTTAGTCCGCCTGGGTCATGCCGATGGAACGGCAGGGTTGGTCGATCAGGGATTTCAGCTCGGCGTCCAGGCCCAGCAAGGTCAGGGTCACGCCCATCATTTCCAGGGAGGTGAAGTAGTTGCCCACGTAGCAGCGGTGAATCTTCAAGCCCCTGGCTTGCAGCTGACGTTCAACCTCGGCGTAGAAAATGTAAAGTTCCATCACCGGCGTCGCACCCAGGCCCGAGACCAGCACCACCACGCTGTCGTCCTGGCTGAAGTCGCGGTCGGCGAGGATCGGCGCGAGCATGCGGGCCGCCATGGCCTCGGCGGATTCGATCGGGATGACTTCAATGCCCGGTTCGCCGTGATGGCCGATGCCCAACTCCATCTGCCCGTCGGGAATCTGGAAGTTCGGCTTGCCCACCGCTGCGATGGTGCAGGGCGTGAGGCCGATGCCGATGGAGCGGCAGTTGTCGACCGCTTTCTGGGCGACACGAATCACCCCGTCCAGGTCGTAATGCTGGGCCGCGGCTGCACCGCCGACCTTCCACATGAAGATCTCGCCTGCCACGCCGCGACGCTTGGCGATGTCGGCCTTGGGCGCCGAGGCCACGTCGTCGTTGGCGACCACGGTGCGGATGCGCATGTCCTTGCTGGCGGCCATCTTCATCGCCAGCTTCACGTTCATGTTGTCGCCGGCATAGTTGCCGTACAGGCACGCCACCCCGGCGCCGTGGTCGGCGGCACGGAAGGCGTCGAAGAAGCTTTTGGCGGTGGGCGAGGAGAAGATTTCGCCGACGGCCACGGCGTCCACCAGGCCCGGGCCGACATAGCCAAGGAACGCCGGTTCATGGCCGGAGCCGCCGCCGGTCACGATGCCCACCCGGCCCTGTGGTGACGGCTTGGCCTTGCCGATCACCCGGGGATTGGTTTCGTATTGGCGCAGCTCGGGGTGCGCGACCAGAATACCCCGCAGCATGTCCTCGACCACCTGGTCCGGATCGTTTATCACTCGATTCATAACGCGGTTTCCTGTGTTCTTGTTCTTGGTGTGGGAGCCGGGGGCTTTTGTGGGAGCTGGCTTGCCTGCGATTGCATCGGCGCGGTGTCACAAATAGACCGAGGCGTCTGCATCGCAGGTAAGCCAGCTCCCACAAAAAGCCTAAGCCCGGCGCCCGCAGGGTTTTGTGTTATTGGGCCAATCAGGGTTCCAGGACGACTTTAAGCGACTTGTCCCCGCGCTCCATCACCGCAAACGCTTCCTTGAAGTCCGCCAGGGCAAACTTGTGGGTCACCACGTCGCGCATGTCGATCTTGCGGTTGCCGATAAAGTCGATGGCGCGCGGGTACATGTAGGGGCCGAGGTGCGAGCCCAGCACGTCCAGTTCCTTGCGGTCACCGATGATTGACCAGTCCACCGTGGCCTCGTCGTTGAACACGCTGAATTCCACGAAGCGCCCCAGCTTGCGCAGCATCGCCAGGCCCTGGTTCACCGCCTTGTGGTGCCCGGTGGCTTCGATGTAGATGTCGCAGCCGTAGCCATCGGTGATCTCGCGAATCTTCGCCATCACGTCGACTTCGGCCGGGTTCCACACTTCGTCCGCGCCCATGCGCAGGGCGAGGGCAGCGCGTTCGGGTTTCATGTCGAGCACGATGAGCTTTTTCGGGTTGCGCATGCGCACCGCACCGATGATCCCCAGGCCCAGGGTGCCGGCGCCGGCCACCACCACGATGTCGTCGAAATCCACATTCGCCCGTTCCGCCGCGTGCAGCGAGCAGGCCAGGGGTTCGATCAGGATGGCTTCGTCCGGGGCAATCGAGTCCGGTACTTTGTGGATGATGCCTTCCTTGGTGAAGATCATGTACTGGGCCATGGCGCCCTGGACGTTGTTCTGGAAGCCGTACAAGTCGTGTTTCTGGCACATCCAGTACTGGCCGTGGTTGCAGAAGCGGCAGCCCCAGCACGGCACGATCTGTTCGGAAATCACCCGGTCGCCGACCTTCACCCCGCGCTTTTCCGCGCCAGGGCCGAGGGCGACCACGCGGCAGACAAACTCGTGGCCGGGAATCATCGGCGGCTTCACGTAGCGCGGCTGCTCGGCGTCGCCCCAGAACGAGGGCGCGCCGCGGTAGGTCTTGATGTCGCCCATGCAGATGCCGCACAGCTCGACCTTGGTGAGGATCTCGTCGGGGCCGGGCGTCGGCACATCGACGGTCTCCAGGCGATAGTCTTCGGGGCCGTGACAGACCACGGCCTGCATGGTTTTCGGAATGACGGGGGACAGTTGTTCGGCAGTGCGTTCGGTAACGGTAGACATGACGATAAACCTCACGACAAAAGATCAATTACTGGATGCTGTAGCCACCGTCGATCACCACGTTTTCCCCGGTGATCATCTGTGCGGCGTCGCTGAGCAGGTACAACGCCAGCCCGGCGATTTCTTCCGGCTGGGCAAAGCGGCCCGCCGGGATCTGCAATTTGGCCCGTTCCCCCAGCTCGCCCGCCCAGGCCTTTTTACCGAGGGCGGTTTCGACGATGGTCGGGGAGATGGCGTTGACGTTGATGTGGGGCGCCCATTCCATGGCGAGCACCTTGGTCATGCCGACCACGGCGGCCTTGCTGGCGCAGTAGGCGACGTGACGGTCCAGGCCGATCACCGCCGCTTGGGAGGCGAGGTTGACGATGCGCCCGCTGCCCTGGGCCAGCATGTGCCTGGCGCAGGCCTGGGCCACGAAGAAACTGGCCTTGAGGTTGATGTCGAGAGTGGTGTCCCAGGCGTTTTCACTGACGTCCAGGGCCTTGTCCAGCAGGGCCACGCCGGCGCTGTTGACCAGGTAATCCAGGCGTTTGAAGTGATCGAATACGTAATCGACGGTGCTGTGCACCTGGTCGAGTTGGCGCAGGTCCACGGCGATGCCGATGTTCCCGGCGCCGAGGCTGGCGGCGACTTCGACCACGGCCGGGTCGCGGTCCAGCAGGGCCACCCGCGCGCCGCGTTCCACCAGCAGGCTGGCACAAGCCAGACCGATCCCGGCGGCCCCGCCGGTGATCACGGCGCAGCGGCCGGTGAGGTCGAAGGCTTGATTCCAGAATCCAGACATGAACATGACTCCATTTTTCAGATCGGTGGAGATCCAATGTGGGAGCGGGCTTGCTCGCGAAAGCGGTGTATCAGGTGGCACATCTGTTGAATGATCCACCGCTTTCGCGAGCAAGCCCGCTCCCACACTTGACCGGGTTTCAAGTCAAAACTTACTTCGTACCGCTCACCTGCTGGTACAGCGCATCCGCATTCGCATTGGTCACCGGCACCCACGGCAGGATGTAGTTCCTGGCGGTGCCGTCACCCCATTTCACGTCCTTGCCATAACGTTCCCAGATCACCGACTGCGGCTTGTAATCCTTGCCGGCCAGCGCCCGCAGCGCCACATCCAGCGCGCCTTGAGACTGGGCCTGGGCATCCTGCAGGAAAGTGGTCACTTCATCCTTCTTCGCCGCCTGGATCGCATCCGGCATGCCGTCGATGGACGTCACCGGCACATCCTTGGACGTCAGCCCGTGAGACTTCAACGCCTGCACCGCACCGAGGGCCATGTCATCGTTTTGCGCGATCACCCCGTTGATGCCCTTGGGGTGTGCGTTCAGCCAGTCTTCGGTCAGGGCCAGGGCCTGGGCGCGGTCCCAGTTGGCGGTTTTCTTCTCGATGATCTTGATGTCCGGGTGCTTGCCCAGTACTTCCATCTCGCCCTTTTCGCGGTCGATCTGCGCCGACTGGCCAATCGGGCCCTGGATGATCACTACGTTGCCGCGGCCCTTGAGTTTGTCGACCATGGCCTGGGCCTGCAGGCGACCGCCTTCCACGTCATCGTTGCCAACATAAGGCACGTTGGCGTCCGCCACCTTGGTGTTGGAGGCGATCACCACCACGTCGTTGCTCATGGCGGCCTTCACGGTGCCGACGCCGGCCTTGGTGTCGATCGGCACAAACAGGATCGCGTCGTAGTGCTGGGTCACCATGTTTTCAATCTGGTTGTTCTGGGTCAGTGCGTCATAGTTGCCGTCGAACACGGTCAGCTGCACGGTGCCGTCCTTGACTGCGGGGTGTTCCTTCAGCTCGCGCACCCAGTTCTGCATGAACTGGCCCTTGAGCCCGTACACGGCGGCGCCGATCTTGTAGGTCTTGCCATCGGCGGCCAGGGTGATACTGCTGGCGAGCAGGGAGAGTGCCGCGACGGCGGCCAAAGTCGTACCAGGTTTCATGAGAGAACTCCGTTATTGTTGTAGTGGTAGTTTTCAGAACTAGCGTTTCTTCTTGCGCCACACGTCAATCAGTACTGCGAACACGATGATCAGGCCCTTGGCGACCTGCTGGTAATAGGAGGACACGCCGAGCAGGTTCAGGCCGTTGTTGATCACGCCGATCAGCAATGCGCCAAACAGCGTGCCGACAATCGTGCCGGTACCGCCCGACAGGCTGGTGCCGCCGATTACCACGGCGGCAATCGCATCCAGCTCATACGAGGTGCCAGCCTGGGGCAGGGCAGAGGTGGTGCGCGCCGACAGCACCACACCGGCCAGCCCGGCGAGCAAGCCCGAGACCACGTACACCGAAAACATCACCTTGCGCACGCCGATCCCGGAGGTGCGCGCGCTCTTCTCGTTGCCGCCCACCGCATACACATAACGGCCGTAGGTGGTGTAGCGCAGCACCATCCAGAAGATCAGCGCGACCACGGCGAAGATCACGATGGGCACACCGATCGGGCCGATCTTGCCGATACCCAGCGCCAGGTAGGCGTCGGGCAGGTCAGTGATCGGGCTGCCGTCGTTCAAGATGAAGGTCATGCCCCGGGCAATGCTCAACATGCCCAAGGTCGCGACAAAGGGCGGGATCGACAGGTTGGCAACCATAAAGCCGTTCACCACCCCGAGCATCGCCCCGGCGAACATACCGGCGCTGACTGCCGCGAGCACGCCATAGCCCTGGGTCGCGACCATGGCGCTGCACAGCCCGGCAAAGGCCAGGATCGAGCCCACCGACAGGTCGATGCCCTTGGTGAGGATCACGTAGGTCATGCCTACGGCGAGGATCCCGTTGATCGAGGTCTGGCGCAGGATGTCCATCCAGTTGCGCCAGGTCATGAAGTATTCGCTGGCGAAGGCCATCACCAGGCACAGGAGGATGAACACCAGCGGCAGGCCGAAGCGGTCGAGGGACAGGCGCAGGCGACTGCGGGGTGCGGTCGTGACGGGGGCGGCTGCAGGTGTAGAAAGTGATTTGGCATTCATGAGGCAAGACTCAACAAGGCTTCCTGGGAAAGGGCGGTATCGCTGCTGATGGTCACCAGCCTTCCGCCTTTGAACACGGCAATACGGTCACTCAGGTGCAGCAATTCAGGGGCTTCGGACGACACCACAATCGCCGCGCCGCCGGCGCGTACGAACTGGTCCAGCAGGTGATAGATCTCCTGCTTGGCGCCTTCATCGATGCCCCGGGTCGGCTCATCGCACAGCAGGCAGATCGGCTGGGTCGACAGGCATTTGGCGAGCACCACTTTTTGCTGGTTACCGCCGCTCATGGATTCCACCGGCAGGTCCAGGGAGGTGGTCTTGATCTGCAGGCGCTTGACCATGTCCTGGGCCAGTTGGTTTTCCTTGCGGGCATTGATCAGCGACCAGCTCGACAGCTGCTTGTACGCCGACAATGCGATGTTCGAGAGGATGCTGCCGCTGAGCACCAGGCCGCTGTCCTTGCGGTCTTCGGTGACCAGCGACATGCCGGCCTGGATCGTTGCCTTGGGCAGGCCGATGGGCATCGGTTTGCCTTGCAGGGTCACGCTGCCGGAGTCCGGCGTGGTGAGGCCGTAGATGCAGTTGAGGAATTCGCTGCGGCCCGAGCCCATCAGCCCGTAGATGCCGAGAATCTCGCCCTGGCGCAGTTGCAGGCTGATGTCCTGGAACTCGCCGGCGCGGCTCAGGCTGTCGACGTCCAGGCAGCATTCGGCGGCGCATTCGCGGCCGACCTTGTGGTCGATGCGGGTCAGTTCCTGGCCGACGATGCCGCGCACCAGGTGGGCGCGGTCGATATCGGCCATGCGCCCGGTCTCAACGAAGGCGCCGTCGCGAAAGATGCTGTAGTCGTCGGCAATCTGCGCCAGTTCACTGAGGCGGTGCGACACATAGATGATGCCGGCACCACGGGCGGTGAGGCGGCGGATGGCCTTGAACAGGGTTTCGGCCTCGCGCTCGCCGATGGCCGAGGTGGGCTCGTCCATGATCATCACCTGGCAGTCGTGGCTGAATGCCTTGGCGATCTCCACCAGCTGGATCTGCGCCACGCTCAGGCGATGCATGGGGCTGGTGGCGTCGACGTCGAACTCCAGGCCTTCCAGCAGTTCGCGAGTGCGCCGGTTGAGCTCCTTGCTGTCGACGATGCAGCCGGCGCGGCGCGGTTCGCGGCCCAGCCAGATGTTTTCGGCGACGGTCATGTAGGGGATGGGTTCCAGCTCCTGGGTGATCATCGCGATCCCCGCCGCGAGTGCTTCGCTGGGGCGGTTGAACTGGACGGGGGAGCCGTTGAGCAGGATGGTCCCGGCGTCACGCTGGGTGATGCCCATCAGGATGCTCAGGAAAGTCGATTTGCCTGCGCCATTGCCGCCGCACAGGGCGTGGACGCTGCCGGCCCGCAGAGAGAGGCGCCCCTCACGCAGGGCAGGAATCCCGGCGTAAGCCTTGGCGACGTGTTCAGCCTGGAGCAGTAATGGCGTGGCCATCGGCGTGTCCTCGTGCTGTGAATTCTTATTAGGTCGCACAGTCATGTTTCGCTGTGAGCATATGTGTATCAAATGAAATTCTGATCAGTCAATCTCTTTCACTGAAAAGTTGTAAATGGATGGATTTGCGCAAAGTACGCCGGTTTAGAGGGCTTTGACTGGGAGGTCAGCTAAATCCTGCTTGACAGGGCGACTGGAATATCCGAGAAATGACTGAGCTAAATTTCACTGAGTGATCATATGATCACTCTCCAGCACCCAAAACGGCAGCGGAGCCAAACGCCATGAACACACCTTTCCCGGTGGCTATCGGATGCGATGAAGCGGGTTATGAGCTCAAAGAACTGTTGAAGCGCCATATCGAGGCGCTGGGTTACCCGGTGACGGACTTCGGCACCCATTCCACGGCGCCGGTGCTGTACCCGGACATTGCCCTGGCGGTGGCCACGGCGATCAATGCCGGCGAGCAACGCTTGGGCGTGCTGGTGTGCGGCACTGGCATCGGCATGGCCATCTCGGCCAACAAAGTCCTGGGGATTCGTGCGGCCCAGGCCCATGACACCTATTCGGCGGAGCGGGCACGCAAGAGCAACGATGCGCAGATCCTGTCCATCGGTGCACGGGTGATCGGCGCGGAACTGGCCAAGAGCGTCGTCAAGTCGTTCCTGGAGTCGGAGTTCGAAGCCGCGCGTTCCGGGGCCAAGGTCGACCGCATCAACGCGATCGAGCGTGACGGGCATCAGTAGTGGACGGAACGGGGCAAGAGTCGGGAGAATGCGCCTTTGACACCGAAACGGAAGCCCGTGCCCATGAGTGACAGTACCCAGCGCATCGCCAGCGACATCGACCTGATGACCGAAGTGGCAATGCTCTATTACCTTGAGAACGTCACTCAGGAAGCCATCGCCAAGCGCTTCGACCTGTCCCGGGCAAAAGTCAGCCGCCTGCTCAAACGCGCACGGGATGAAGGGATTGTCGAGGTGCGGGTGTTGCAGCACCCGGCGATGAACAACGAGCTGGAACAGGCGCTGGTGGAGCGCTTCCAGCTGGACCGCGCCTTGATTGCGGTCGACCACAGCGACCCGGACACCCAGCGCTCGGCGGTGGCGAGCCTGGTGGCCAACTACCTGAACAAAACCCTCAGCGACGGCATGATCGTCGCGGTCGGCATGGGGCGTAATGTCGGTGCGGTGGCCGATAACGTATTTTTGCCGGTGACCCGCAACTGCACGTTTGTGTGCGCCATTGGCGGTTCGCTCAAGGCGGGTGAATACATGAACCCCGACCATATTTGCCGGCGCCTGGCCCTGCGGTTTGGTGGCGAGAGTGAAAGCCTGTACGCCCCGGCGCTGGTGGCCAACCCGGAACTGCGCGGGGTGTTGATCAGCAACGATACGGTGCGTTCCACGCTTGACCGTGCCCGCCGTGCGGACATGGCGTTGATCGGCATCGGTGACATGAGTGAAAACAGCAACATGGTGCGCATGGGGTGGTTTTCGCCCCAGGAAATCGCCCAGGCGCGGTTGTCCGGCACGGTGGGGGACATGATGGGTTATGACTTCATCGACATTCATGGCCAGCCGGCGGTCAACGCGATTCAGGGGCGGGTGATCGGGTTGACGGTGCAGGAGCTGTTTCGGATTCCGGATGTGGTGGCGATTGCCAGTGAAAACACCAAGGCGGCGGCAACGCTGGGGGCGTTGCGTTCGGGAGTGATCAATACCCTGGCGACCACGGTGACCAATGCTCACACCATCCTTGCGCTGGATGACGCGACGCGTAAAAGCTGACACCGCCGATAGTCCAGGCCCTGAACATCACCTGTGGGAGCTGTCGAGCCTTGGCGAGGCTGCGATGGCATCACCGCGGTATGACTGGAGTACCGGGTTGTCTGCATCGCGGACAAGCCCGGCTCCCACAGTTGACTGCCTCAGGGTTTCCACACCTGCACATCCTGCGCATCCACCGCCTTGGGCAACAACCCCGCCTTGAAGAACGCATCCGCAATTTTCTGCTGTTCCCCCAACTGATCCAGCGTCACCGGTTGCACCTCATAGCTGCGATGAGCATTGGCGGCCTCGACAGTCTCCACATCCAGGTTGCCCCACAATGGCCCCAGCACTTTCGCGGCATCACGCGGGTGGCTCTTCACCCACTCGCCAGCCTGGTGCAACTGCTCGTACACCAGCTTCAGCACTTCGGGATGCGCCTGGGCATAGGGCGTGCCCGTCAGGTAATAGCGCTTGTAACTGGCCAGCCCGGTACCGTCCGCAAGGGTGCGGGTGGGCAGTTGGCGCTGCACGCTGGTGAGGAACGGTTCCCACGTGACCCAGGCATCAACCTTGTTGTTTTCAAACGCAGCGCGGCCATCGGCGGGCGTCAGGTACGCCGGCTCGATATCGGAGAAGGCCAGCCCCGCCTTGTTCAAGGCAGCGATCAATAAATAGTGAGTGCCGGCGGCCTTGGTCACGGCGATTTTCTTGCCTTTCAAATCCGCCAGTTGCTGGATCGGCGAGTCCTTGCGCACCACGATCGCCTGGGCTTGGGGCGAGGGCGCTTCCTGGGCGAAGTAGGTGAGCTTGGCCTGGGCGGCCTGGGCGAAGATCGGTACGGTGTCGGCCATGTCAGCGCTGATATCCACGTTACCGACGTTGAGTGCTTCCAGCAGCGGCAGGCCACTGGGGAACTCGTGCCAGGTGACGTCGATGCCGTCGGCCTTGAGGGCTTTTTCCAGGGTGCCCTGGGTTTTCAGCAAGGTGATCAGGGTCGAGGATTTCTGGTAGCCGATGCGTACGGTTTCCTGGGCTTGTGTGCTCAGGGTGGTGCAGAGGCCCAGTGTGGCAAGGCCTGCGATGAAAAGGCGATGGAGCGAAAACTGAGGCATGGCGTGCTCGACTCTTAATGGATTAAGGTGAGCTTATTGTTCTAAAAAACATTAGATAAATAATTTTTCGATCTTAGCTTAGGGCTTTATCGGGTGCGCCGTTCGCGGCCTTTCAGTGTCAGGA
>NZ_CP080030.1:3036754-3101990 GCF_019382755.1 Pseudomonas sp. Colony2
TTGCTCCTGGGGTGGTGGCCAAGGCGATTCGCGCCCTGGTTCGCGATGACTTTTCAGACTTCTTCGACTGGCAGTTGCGCAATGGCGAAGTGCTGAGTCTCAACATCGCCATAGAGCCCAATGTGGCGAGGGAGCTTGCTCCCGTTGGGGTGCGAAGCGCCCCCTGGTAGGCCGCTGCGGTCTTTCAGGATGGGCCGGTCAATGCTTTTGGGGTTGCTGCGCAACCCAGCGGGAGCAAGCTCCCTCGCCACAGTGTGGGTGTGAGTCATGTCTACAGGGGAACGCTCAACGCCTGCGCAAACGCCTGGGGCGTAGGGCTTTCCGGGCAGGTCGGAACACCCTCCGCCAGCGTTACCCACGGCTGCTTGTGCCGCAGCCAGATATGCGCCACCGGCTGCACGGACGGGCTCTCATCCAGTGTCCCGACCCGCAGCACAACCAACCCCGGCGCGGCCGTCGTGGTGTTGCAGATCCGCGTATGGCACACCCCGCACAACCGATGTTCCGAGCGCTGCCCATCAACGTCATAGGCATATTTCGTCAGCGAACCTTCAACCCGCAGCGCATCCGCCGGCAACAGCGCATGCAGGGCAAACGCGCTGCCGCTCCAGGTCTGGCAGTGGCGGCAATGGCAGGCATACACCGCCAGCGGCGCGTCGGTATCGAGGGTGTAGGTCACGCGGGCGCAGCGACATTGGCCGGTGAGTGTCATCAAAAACGATCCTGTGCAAAGTGAGGGCGAAAGCCCCATCGGTTATGCTCGCCAGCATGCCGCAGCCTCCGAACAAAGAACATCCGCCAAAACTGCCCAGCGGCTCACAGGAAATGTATGAACGCCCCGCAACTCCAATGGGAAACCCAGCGCGCCTTCCTCGCCGTGCTGCGCACCGGCAGCCTGTCGGGCGCGGCCCGTTTGCTGGGGATCGCCCAGGCCACCGCGCGGCGAAGGATCGAGGCCCTGGAGCAGAGCGTCGGGGTCAGCCTGTTTATCCGCTCACCCGCCGGGCTATTGCCCACCGACACGGCCAAGGACCTGATCAGCCACGTTGAAGCGATGGCCGTTGCCGCCAACGCCTTCAGCCGCGCAGCCTCGGCCGACACGGCCCTCGCCGGCGGCACGGTGCGGCTCACCAGCGGCAAGCTGCTGGGCGTTGAAGTGCTGCCGCCCATGTTGCGCAGCCTGCGCCGTGATCATCCGCAATTGGCCATCGAACTGAGCGTATCCAATCGGCTGCAGGCACTTGCCCGGCAAGAGGCCGACGTCGCCGTACGCATCCGTCGCCCGGTCGAATCCACGGTGGTCGCGCGCAAGGTCGGCGACCTTCACGTAGGGTTGTACGCCGCACCCGAACTGTTGGCAGAGCAGGGCACGCCGGACACCGTTGCGCAATTGCACGGCTACCCGCTGATCGGGCCGGACCGCAACTTGCTGGAGATCGAATTCCTGGGTGAGCGCGGTTTCGACTGTTCGGCGCCCAGTACGGTGATTCGCACCGACGATCACCTCGCGCAGTTGGCCGCTCTGCGTGCGGGGCTTGGGATCGGCGTGTGTTCAGCCCAGGTGGCACAACGTCACGGGCTGGTGCGGGTGTTGCCCGCGCAGGTGGATTTCAAGGTTGACGTGTGGATCGCCATGCATCAGGACATGCGCAAGGTCCCGCGCATCGCCGTGGTGTTCGATGGCTTGGGCGCGGCCCTGACGGACTTCCTTCAGCCGCGATAACGCAACGCTTCCACCAACAGCGCAAACGCGGGCCAGCCCGTGCGGGCCATTCGCCCCGGCGACACGGTATGGATTGCACCCGGTGTCAAGCATTGGCATGGCGCCACGGCGAACACCGCCATGACCCATATCGCGATCAACGAAATGCTCGACGGCAAGGTGGTGGACTGGATGGAGCAGGTCAGCGACGAACAGTACGCCGCGCAGTAATCGGTCTCACCGCCGCAACTGCGGCTCGCCTTCAATGCAGCTCACCAGAAACTCCATCACCACCTTCACCGAAGGCGAGCGGCGCATATCCGGATACACCGTCAGCCAGATATCGCGAACCGGGCCTTCGGTGGTCGTTGCCAGGCGCACCAATGCCGCGTCGTGATCGCCCACCAGCGTGGGCAACACCACCGCACCCACCTGGGACCGGGCGGCCATTTGCTGGGTGATCAGGTCGCTGGCGGCGAAGGCAATCGTGCGGTTGCCGCGCACCTGATGCATCCACGCCTGTTGGGGCAGATGGTCGCGGGTGGCGTCATAGGCAATGAACGTCCACTGTTCAGCGGGTAACTGCTTGAGCTCGGGCGTGGCATAGAGCCCGAAACGCACGGCGCCGACCTTTCTGCGTACCAGCGCTTCTTCATCGGGACGCACCGTGCGCAGGGCAATGTCGGCTTCGCCTTTGTCGAGGGCGGCCAGCGTCGTCGAGGACATCAACACGATATTCAGCTTGGGATACTGCGCCCTGAAGCGTGCGACATGGGGCGCGATGCAGTGGATGGCAATCGACGGCGGGCAACTGACCCGCACGGTGCCGGCCACTTCGATCGGGGCCACGCGGGACAGGCGCATCACTTCGGTGGCCATCTCGCCCATGCCGGCCGCCAGCTTCGCCAATGCCAGGCCTTCCTCGGTGAGCGGCCGGCTGCGGGGCAGGCGATCCACCAGTTTGACGCCGAGGGCTTTTTCCAGGGCATCGACGCGCCGGCCAACAGTGGCGTGTTCCACCTGCAGTTCGCGGGCGGCAGCCGACAGTGATTGGGTGCGCGCCAGCACGGTGAAGAAATACAGATCCTGCCAGTCGAACATCGGGTTATTTTCGCACGGAGGGTGGGAGGTATTGGGGAATTCTCGTACAGAGTAGCGTCTTTTACCATGGCGCATTCCCACTGCAAACGGAGTTGTCCCGCGATGAAAGCCCTCACCCTTGAAACCTACGGCGGCCCGGAAGTTGTTCAACTGCGTCACGATGTCCCCACACCTCAGGTGACACCCGGCCATGTGCTGGTCAAGGTGGCCTGCGCCGGGATCAATTTCATGGATGTGCACACCCGCCAGGGCAAATACGCCAGCTCGGTGACCTACCCGGTTAGGCTGCCGTGCACCTTGGGCATGGAAGGGGCCGGTGTGGTGGTGGCGGTGGGCGAGGGCGTGAGCCATCTGGCGCCGGGTGATCGAGTGGCCTGGTGCATTTCATGGGGCGCGTTCGCCGAATACGCCAGCATACCCGCCGCGCGAGTGGCGCAGATTCCCAATGCGATCGGCTTCGATCAGGCGGCTGCGGCGATGTTCCAGGGCTGCACGGCTCACTACCTGATTGAAGATGTTGCGCGGTTGCAGGCGGGCAACAGCTGCCTGATCCATGCCGCGTCCGGCAGCATCGGCCAGTTGCTGGTGCAAATGGCCCATCGGCTCGGTGCCACGGTGTTCACCGCCGGCAGCAGCGTCGAAAAGTGCGCGATTGCCCTTGAGCGTGGCGCGGATCAGGCCTGGCAATACGACGGGTTTGCCGAGCGGGTGTTGGAGGCCACGCAAGGGCAGGGCGTGGATGTGGTGTTCGATTCGGTGGGCAAGGCCACCTTGCGCGAGAGCTTCAGGGCGTGCCGCACGCGGGGGGTGATCGTCAATTACGGCAACGTCTCCGGTTCGATCACTGATCTGGACCCGATGGAGTTGGGGGAGGCCGGTTCACTGTTCCTGACTCGCCCACGGCTCAACGACCACATGGCCGACGGGCCTACGGTGCAGAGGCGTGCCAATGCGGTGTTTGCGGCGGTGCTCGAAGGTTCGCTGACGGTGGATATCGAAGGGCATTACGCGCTGGACGAGGTGCAGCAGGTGCACGCACGGATTGAGGCACGGCAGCAGATTGGCAAGGCGGTGGTGTGGCTGGACCGTGAACTTCACTAATGGCCAGAGAGCTTGTGTGGCGAGGGAGCTTGCTCCCGCTGGGCTGCGAAGCGGCCCCAACACCTGCCAATGGTGTCTTCCTGGAGAAACGCAGTGAGTTCATTGGGGCTGCTGCGCAGCCCAGCGGGAGCAAGCTCCCTCGCCACAGGGGTCGTGGCGCTTGTGAGGATCAGTTAACAGCAGGCGAAAAAAAGCCGGCTGATCAGGCCGGCTGGGGGTGAACCGCGAACGACAGGGGTTACGCGCGGTTTTCCATCAGGCGGTCAGCGCCACCTTCAGCTACACGGTTTTCTTGAAGACGGTCAGCACCACCTTCGGCTACGCGGTTTTCTTGAAGACGGTCACCACCACCTTCAGCTACACGGTTGCCCTGGAGACGTTCAGCGCCCCCTTCAGCAACACGACGTTCCAGCAGGCGATCAGACCCGCCTTCAGCAACGCGGCGTTCCAGCATACGGTCAGACCCACCCTCAGCCACGCGGCTGTCCATCAGGCGATCCGCGCCGCCTTCAGCGAGGGCAGGTTGGGTAAAGGCGCTTACAGCAAGTACCGAGAAAGCGAGGCTAAGCAAGAGTTGGCGTTTCATGAGGGTGTGCTCCGGGAAAGTCGTTGGTTGGTATGGATGCGATGTTACGCGGCAGATTTTTTAAGAGAACTTCATTGGGCTGATGGTGACTATCGACGCCAGCGATGGCCCG
Source organism: Pseudomonas sp. Colony2 (assembly GCF_019382755.1). Lineage (NCBI taxonomy): Bacteria > Pseudomonadati > Pseudomonadota > Gammaproteobacteria > Pseudomonadales > Pseudomonadaceae > Pseudomonas > Pseudomonas sp. Colony2. The sequence goes on from NZ_CP080030.1 coordinate 3,041,357, forward strand.
TTTTCCCGGGCCATCGCGTCGCTCATCACGGCATTTCTGGCAGTTCGCGAGGGCGCAGGTCGAACACCAGCACCTCGGCGTCCTCCCCATGGCTCAGGTGAATCTCCCGCTCATCGCGCACTCGGGCGCCGTCGCCTTCGTGCAAGCGCTGGCCATTGACTTCAACGCTGCCCCGCGCCACATGGATGTAGGCGTAGCGTTCCGGGGCCAGCGGCAGGCTGGCGGTTTCAAAGCCGTTGAACAGCCCGGCATACACCCGCGCGTCCTGGCGCACGCCGAGGGAGCCGTCGGTGCCTTCCGGCGAGATGATCAACTGCAACCGGCCGCGTTTCTGCGCCTCGGTGAAGTGCTCCTGCTGATAGCGCGGTTCGGCGCCCGCCACATCCGGCACGATCCAGATTTGCAGGAAGTGCACGCCCTGGGTGTGGCTGTGGTTGAACTCGCTGTGGGCCACGCCGCTGCCGGCGCTCATCAGTTGCACATCGCCGGGGCGGATCACCGAACCGGTGCCCAGGGTGTCCTTGTGTTCCAGGGCGCCTTCGAGCACATAGGAGAAAATCTCCATGTCGCGGTGCGGGTGTTGGCCGAAGCCCTTGCCGGCGGCAACCCGGTCATCGTTGATCACCAGCAGGTCGGAAAAACCCTGTTCTTTGGGATTCCAGTAGTTGGCGAACGAGAAGGTGTGGAACGACTTCAACCAACCGTGATTGGCGGCGCCGCGTTCCGAGGCTTTGCGAAGGGTCAGCATGGGGTGTTCTCCTCAAGGGAAGCCTGGCTGCGAGATGCAGGGCTTCGGTGTGAGGAGAAGATTACTGGTTAACGATAGGTTGATTAAGAAGCTGAAATCGGAATGACTGTCTCTTTTAGGTTGACGATCGCCAGCTGTGCCGTCCGCAGATGATGGCGGTAGCGCAGCTGAAGTTTGCGCCAGGACATTGGGTTCACGCCTTCGCTGCGGCTGAACAGGTGACAGAAGTGCGCCTGGTCGCAGAACCCGCATTCCTGGCTGATCTGCGTCAGGCTCAGGGCGGAGCCGGTGATCAGCACCTTGGCCTGCTTGATGCGTTGCTGGCGAATCCATTCCTGGGGCGATACACCGGTGGTGCGCTTGAAGGCCCTGGAGAAATGGCTGCGGGACAGCTCACAGGCGCGAGCCAGTTCCGTCACCTCCAGGGGGCCAGCAAGATTGGCGAGGATCAATTGCTTGACCCTCTGTTCCCGCTCTGAACACAGGGTTCCGGTTGCAGCTGCTGGTTGAGCCATGATCGCTATCCGTGGTCGATGGGCGCTTGTTTTCACACACCTTACCGGTGAATGAATCCCCAGTGTAGACCGCTGCAAGCATCTGTTGAACTGAGCACATGCATGCAATTTTTCTGGATCGGGCCGTCGCACACTAGCGCGAACGTTCAAGCATCCAGGGGAAGGGCACGATGGACTCAACAGCACAAGGCGGGCCGGACGAGGTCGTGACCCTGGTGGTCAAGCACCGCATAAAACCCGGGCTTGAAGCCGACTACGAAGCCTGGCTGCGACGCATTGTGCGTATTGCCGGTGAGCGTCCCGGCCACCTCGGCGTTGACGTGGTGCGCAGCAAGCAGGGCGGCCTTGCGCTGTTCACCTGCGTGCTGCGTTATCGCTCCACCGAAGACCTGGAGCGCTGGCTCGATTCGCCGCAGCGCCTGGAGCTGATCAACCAAGCCGCACCGATGCTGGCCGACGGCGACCAGACCGAAGTCGGCGCGGTCAACGAGTTCTGGTTCTCGCCCCTGGCCGATGCTGCCGCCAAGCCGCCGCGCTGGAAACAGGCAGTGGTCACGCTGCTGGTGATCCTGCCGCTGACGTTGCTGGTGCCGATCATCTGGGGCCCGGTACTGCGGCTGCACCCGTTCCTGTCCAACTACATCGTCGCCACCTTCCTGGTCACCCTGACCATCGTTGTACTGGTGGTTTACCTGCTGATGCCGGCGGCCACCCGTCTGTTCGCGCCCTGGCTTGAAGCCTCTGTAAAGGAAACCCTATGAACGCCGACCTGATTCTGTTCAATGGCCAGTTCCACACCGTGGACCGTGAAAATCCCCGCGCCACGGCAGTAGCGATCCACCAAGGACGCTTCGTCGCGGTGGGCACCGACGGCGAAGCCATGGCCCTGCGCGGCAGTGGTACCCAGGTCATCGACCTCAAGGGTCGCACTGTCATCCCTGGCCTCAACGACTCGCACCTGCACCTGATCCGTGGCGGCCTGAACTACAACCTCGAACTGCGCTGGGAAGGCGTGCCGTCCCTGGCCGATGCCCTGCGCATGCTCAAGGATCAGGCTGACCGCACGCCCACGCCGCAGTGGGTGAGGGTGGTGGGCGGCTGGAACGAATTCCAGTTCGCTGAAAAGCGCATGCCCACCCTCGACGAACTCAACCAGGCCGCCCCCGACACGCCGGTGTTCGTGCTGCACCTGTATGACCGCGCCTTGCTCAACCGCGCCGCCCTGCGGGTGGCCGGCTACACCAAGGACACACCGAACCCGCCCGGCGGCGAGATCGTGCGCGACCATAACGGCAACCCCACCGGCATGCTGGTGGCGCGGCCCAACGCGATGATTCTCTACGCGACCCTGGCCAAGGGCCCGAAACTGCCCCTGGAATACCAGGTGAATTCCACCCGCCAGTTCATGCGCGAACTCAATCGCCTGGGGCTGACCAGCGCCATCGACGCCGGCGGTGGTTTCCAGAACTATCCCGACGATTACGCGGTGATCGAACAGTTGGCCAAGGACCAGCAACTGACCGTGCGCATCGCCTACAACCTGTTCACCCAGAAGCCCAAGGAAGAACTCAGCGACTTCAAGAACTGGACCGGCAGCGTGACCCTGCATCAGGGCGACGACTATCTGCGCCACAACGGCGCCGGCGAAATGCTGGTGTTCTCGGCGGCCGACTTCGAAGACTTCCTCGAGCCACGCCCGGACCTGCCGCTGACCATGGAGCAGGAACTGGAACCGGTGGTGCGCCACCTGGTGGAACAGCGCTGGCCGTTCCGCCTGCACGCCACCTACAACGAGTCGATCTCGCGGATGCTCGACGTGTTCGAGAAGGTCAACCGCGACATCCCGTTCAACGGCTTGCCATGGTTCTTCGATCACGCCGAAACCATCACCCCGCAGAACATCGAGCGCGTGCGGGCGCTGGGCGGCGGCATCGCGATCCAGGACCGCATGGCGTTCCAGGGTGAGTACTTTGTGGAGCGCTACGGCGCCAAGGCCGCCGAGGCCACGCCGCCGATCAAACGCATGCTCGCCGAAGGCGTGCCGGTGGGCGCTGGCACCGACGCCACCCGGGTGTCGAGCTACAACCCCTGGACCTCGCTGTACTGGATGGTCAGCGGCCGCACCGTCGGCGGGCTGGAACTGCACGCCGAGGGGCTGCCCCGGCTGACGGCCCTGGAACTGTTCACCCACGGCAGCGCCTGGTTCTCCTCCGAGCAGGGCAAGAAGGGCCAGATCAAGGTCGGCCAACTGGCGGACGTGGCGGCACTGTCGGCGGACTTCTTCAGTGTCGACGAGGAAGCCATCAAGTGGATCGAATCGGTACTCACCGTGGTCGGCGGCAAGGTGGTGTACGGCGCCGGCGACTTTGAAGATTTCGCACCACCCAGCGTGCCGGTGCTGCCGGACTGGTCGCCGGTGGTCAAGGTACCGGGCCACTGGCGCCCGGCGTCAGCGCTGCAAGCCCAGGTGCACCAGTGCAGCGGCCCCTGTGGCGTGCATGCCCATAGCCATGAACGGGCGCGTCTCTCGAACGTGCCGGTCAGCGACTTCCAGGGTTTCTGGGGCGCGTTTGGCTGCTCGTGTTTTGCCTTCTGAACCCACCCCCAAAGGACTGTACTCATGACTTACAAACGCTTGAACAAAGATGACGCCGTGGTCCTGCTGGTGGATCACCAGACCGGCCTGATTTCCCTGGTGCAGGACTTCTCGCCCAACGAGTTCAAGAACAACGTCCTGGCCCTGGCGGACCTGGCCAAGTTCTTCAAGCTGCCGACTATCCTCACCACCAGTTTCGAAAGCGGCCCCAATGGCCCGATGGTGCCGGAGCTGAAAGAACTGTTCCCGGACGCGCCGTACATCCCGCGCCCTGGCCAGATCAACGCATGGGACAACGAAGACTTCGTCAAGGCAGTGAAAGCCACCGGCCGCAAGCAACTGATCATTGCCGGTGTGGTGACCGACGTGTGCGTAACCTTCCCGACGCTGTCGGCCCTGGCTGAAGGCTTTGAAGTGTTTGTGGTCACCGATGCTTCGGGCACCTTCAATGAGACCGTGCAACAGGCGGCGTGGGCACGCATGACGGCGGCCGGTGCACAGCTGGTGAACTGGTTCTCGGTGGCCTGCGAGCTGCAGGTGGACTGGCGCAACGACATGGAAGGCTTGGCGAATCTGCTGTCGCCGCGTATTCCCAACTATCGCAATTTGATGAACAGCTACTCGGCGCTGACGGCCAAATAAACCGCTCTCTGATATGCAGGTAATCCAATGTGGGAGCGGGCTTGCTCGCGAAGGCGGTGTGCCAGTCAATACATGTACCGACTGACCCACCGCCTTCGCGAGCAAGCCCGCTCCCACATTTTGATTTGTGGTGTGGCGACTGACCGGCTATAAAACAGCCCAGCGTCCACCGAGAAGCGACAATGAACCCCTTCGAAGACATGCGCCTGTTTTGCCAGGTCATGGAATCCGGCAGTTTCACCGCTGCCGCCGAGCATCTTGGCCTGTCCAAGCAGTTTGTCAGCCGCCGCCTGATCCAGCTGGAAGAGCGCCTCGGCGTACGCCTGCTCAACCGCTCCACCCGCCGCCTGGATGTCACGCCGCTGGGCCAGAGTTACTACGAATCCGCCCTGCGCCTGCTCAGTGAAGTCGAGCAAGTGGAGCAGGGCATCGCCGGGCAAAACACCGAGCCCCGAGGCACCATTCGCCTGAGCGCGCCGTTGTCGTTTGCCATGGCGCACCTGGGTTGCCTGTTGCCGCTGTTCCTGCAACGCCACCCTCACGTCACCGTGGAAGTGGACCTCAGCGACCGCCCGGTAGACCTCATCAGCGAGGGCTACGACCTGGTGCTGCGCATCGGCACCCTCGAGGATTCGACCCTGATCGCCCGACGCATCGCCAGTGTGCAGCGCGTCTATTGCGCCAGTCCCGACTACCTGGCCCGCCACGGCACGCCGCAGAGGCCCGATGACCTGGCCGATCACGCATGCCTGCCTTACGGCCATGGTCGCCAGGTGCAATGGCACTTCAAGGTCGATGGCAAACCCCACACCCGCAACGTCAGCGGGCGCATGCGGGTCAACAACGGTGAGTTGCTGCGGGATGCCGCCGTGGCCGGGTTGGGCATCACCTACCTACCCAATTTTATCGTTGCCCAAGCCTTGCAGGACGGCCGCCTGGTGACGCTGCTGGAAGACTGCGCGCCCGAACCCCTGACCCTTTCCGCCGTTTACCCCCAGCACCGCCAGAGCTCGCGCCCGGTGCAGGCGTTGATCGAGTTCCTGCGTGAACGCCTGGCTGGCGGTTGTTGAATCAGAACGCGTACTGCACCCGGCTGTAGTAATACCCGCCGGTAAACCCGAACGGCGAATAGCTGCCCCAGTTATCGCCGAACGACGAGTTCTTCACGCCGATGTGATCCGGGTATTTGTCGAACAGGTTCTGCGCACCTACGGCCACCGTCAGCTGTTTGCTGATCGCGTAGGCCACGTCGAGGTCAGTGATCCACTTGGCCGAATACGTGCGGTCCAGGCTCGCGTCGCTGGAGCTGTTGACCTCGGTGTAGGTGCCGTAGCGAGTCAGGCGCAGGTTGACGTCGAAGTCGTGGATCGCCCAGTCGGCGGAGAAGATCATCTTGCTGCTGGGTGAGGTCTTGGTGATCAGTGCCCGTGACTGGCGACCCATCAACTGGAAGTTGCCCAGGGCGGCGAGCTGCGCCGGGGTGTCGTTGACGCTGAGGATCTGCGTGTGGTTGTAGTTCAGCGCCGCCGTCCATTTCACCGAGCCGTAGCGGTCGAGGTTCTGCCGGTAGTTGCCCACCACGTCCACCCCGGAGGTGCGGGTGTTGGCGCCGTTGGTGAAGTACTGCGCGCCCGCCGTGGCCGGTACGCCGATGCTGTCCAACAGGGAGGCAATGCCCGGGCCCTGGAAGCGTTCGCTGAGCACCAGGCGGTCCCGCAGGTTGATCACGTAGCCGTCCACCGTGAGGCTCAAGTCATCGCTTGGGGTCACGGCGAAACCGAGGCTGAAGTTGGTCGAGCGCTCCGGCTTCAGTGACTTGGCACCCAATGCCTGAGCGCCGGCGGAATCCACCGGCAGGATCACGTAGTTATACGACTGGTACACGCCATTGATGGTGTCGAACCCGGTGGAGCGTGCGGTGAAGATCTCGTTGGCCAGGGACGGTGCGCGAAAGCCGTTGCTCACGGTGCCGCGCAGGGCGAACACGGGGTTGAACGCATATCGTGTGCTGAGCTTGCCGCTGCGGGTACCGCCGACGCCTTCGTTGTAATGTTCGTAGCGCCCGGCCACGCCGACGTACCACTGCTCGGTGGGGTAGAACCCGAGATCGACATAGCTGGCGACGCTGTTGCGGCTGACCTTCTGCGCGTCTTCCGGACGGATGCCGTTGGTGACCTGGGCCCCCGGATCGGGACGCTGCCCGGCACGCGGATGGCCTGCCGGGAACACGTAGCCGCCATCGATATAGGAAGCCTCGGAGCCGGCGCGGGTCTCGTAGCTTTCGCGCCGGTGCTCCAGGCCGAACGCGACGTCCAGCGGCTTGGCCAGGCCGATCTCGTAGGTGTTTTTCAGGTCGAGGTTGGTGGTGAGCTGGTCGGCGATGTAGATCCCGGAGGTGAACTTGTTCGGTGTGCTTTCGCCCAGGGACGGGTTCTGGTTGTCGTAGGTGCGCTGCTTGGCGTAGTTGCGCCCGTAGGTGCTGCTCAGGTCCCAACCCCAGCCACCGCCAAGGTCATTGCCCTTGGCACCGAAGGCCGATTGGAAGTCGGTCTCGTTGACCAGCCAGTACGGGCTGTAGCCTTCGGGGTACCCATTGGGCCCGGTGGTGATGGTGTTGCGGCCGTTGGGCAGGCGGAAGTTCTGGCCGTCGTTGTTCTCCCGGGTGGCCAGGGTGGAAAACGAGTACAGCGTCAGGTTGTCGTTCAGCGGCAGGTCGAGGTTGTACGCCACATCGCCCAACTGGCTGCGGGGCGAGCCGTAGCCTTTGTAGGTGTGGTGGCTGGAGGTGGCTTCGCGCGGGTCGGGGGAACCGTCCGCCAGCGGGTAGTAATGGCTGCTGTAGCCGTTGCTGCCGGCCTTGTTGTCGCGTTCCTGGTAGCGGGTGTCGAGGGACACGTTGAGCACCCCGGCTTCACCCACCTGGAAGCCATAGTTCAGCGCCTCCTGGCCGGTGCCGCGCTTGCCGTCGTAGTTCTGGCCCAGGGTGGTGTCGGAACTGCCGCCGGTGGTCTGCTTGAGGATGATGTTGATCACCCCGGAAATCGCATCCGAGCCGTATTGCGCCGCCGCACCGTCGCGCAGCACCTCCACATGGTCGATGGCAGCCACCGGGATCAGGTCGAGGTCGCTGGGGGCCGCGCCGCTGTTGATGCCGTTGATGTTCAGGGTGGCGCTGGTATGGCGGCGTTTGCCGTTGACCAGCACCAGTACGTGAGAGGCGGTGAGGCCGCGTAGGGTGGCCGAACGCACCACGCCGCTGGCATCCCAGCCGGCGCGGTCGGGCAGGTTGAACGAGGGGATGAGCTTGCCCAACGCTTCGAGCAAACTCGGCTTGCCCACGTCCCGCAGTTGTTCGCCGCTGATCACATCAATCGGCGTGGGGCTGGTGGTGACGGTGCGTTGTTCGGCGCCACGGTTGCCGGTGACCACCACGGTGTCGAGGGTGGGGGAGCGGTCTTCGGCAGATTCGACGCCGAAGGACGCCAGGCCGCACGCCAGCGAGAGCGGCAGGAGTTTCAGATGATTGTACCGATGTAGCCTTTTACGATGAGCGAGCTTGCTGTGRYGAGGRAGCTTGCTGTGGTGAGGRAGCTTGCTGTGRCGAGGGAGCTTGCTCCCGCTGGGCTGCGTAGCAGCCCCAATACGGTCTTCCGGGGAAATTGCGGAGTCAGGCTTCAGGGCCGCTACGCGCCCCAGCGGGAGCAAGCTCCCTCGCCACAAAGGTGCCGTCAGCCAGTTGAATTTTCGCATGAGAGTGGAGCTCCTTGGTCTCGAGTGATGTCCCTGTCAGCGTTTGCGCGCGGCAACCGCTTCGATTTCTACCAGCCCGCCGGGCAATGGCAGCGCGACGACTTGCACCGCGGTGCGCGCCGGTTTTTTCGGCTGCTCGGCACTGCCGAAAAACGGCGTGTAGCCTTCCTGCAACCCGGCAAAGTCGAGCTTGCCGCCCTTGGCTGGATCGCCCACCAGGAATATCCGCAGCTGCACCACATCTCCCAAATCCAGGCCCTGGCCTTGCAGCACACCCTTGAGCTTGTTGAGGATCGACGTGGTCTGGATGGCCGTGTCGCCATAGGCTGCAAACGAGTCTTTCGGTGCCTTGGAGTCATGCAGGTCGGCCAGCAACCCACTCACAAACAGCAGCTCGGTCTGCGGCGGCACCGACACCGACAATGAGATCGGGAAATTCGAGTTCGGCAGCGGCACGCGCTTGATCTCATCGGCGTGGGCGGCAAGGGTGGTGGCGGTCATCAGCAGTCCTGCAAAAAGCGTCTTCATCGGTTCATTCCTTGAGAGAGAAAAGTCAGGCGGCGACGCCCGGTTGCTGGCGTTCGGCATGCCGGCCGATCAGCGAGACGATGCGCCGCGCCGAATCGGCGGCGCTGTTCTGCCAGATGCCGACGCCGCCGTGGGCGAGGGCGTCGCTGGCCAGGTACGTGCGGCCCTGGGGCTCGTTGAGCAGGCGGTAGGCGCTTTCGCCGACCTCGTCGTTGACGATCCACGGGCCCTTGCTGTAGCTGACTTTCGACCAGTTGATCGCCACCGGTTTTTGCAGCTTGGCGCTGTGGCCGGGGTGCAACAGCTCCACCGCCTGGCGTGAGGAGGCGAACTGTTCGGCCAGGGATTTCTGGCTGAAGGCCTGGGCCGATTCACTGGTGTTGTAGGCCGCCACCAGAATCCCCTGGGCGCTGTTGAGGCGGTCGCTGGGGTACCACAGGCCTTTGACTTCATGGTCGAGGTACGACAGGCCGCCGTAGATGTTGAAGTCGGTTTCCCAGAAGCGCGGCGCCTGCCAGGCCACCTTGTTGGCCTGGTCGCTTTGCGCGGTCTGGATCGCCTGCTTGAAGGGTGCCGTGAAGTTGGTTGGCAGCTTGGCCAGCAGCGGCAAGGGCACGGTGACAATCGCGTAGTCGGCACTCAGCACCTGGGTCTTGCCGCTGATGCGGTCGCGGTAGGTGATCCGGCTGCCTTGCTCCGAGGTCTGGATATCGCTGACTTCGGCGTTGAAGCGCACCGCATCTTTCAGATGTTCGTAGAAGGCATACGGAATGCGGTCCATGCCGCCCACCGGCTGGAACATGGTGGAGGAAAACTCCGGGATTTCATCGAACACCAGTGCGCCCCACAGCTTGGGATTAAGCAGGGTCTGCAGCTCCAGCGGCGCGCGGGTCACGCCGGTCTGGTCGCCGGCGCCGGGCACGCGGGTGTAGCCGGAGCGCACCGAACCCTTGTATTGCAGGTCGCCGTTGAGGTCGCCGTACACTTTGAGGAAACTCAGCAACGCTTTGCGGTCATCCACGCTCAGGTCCTGGTCCAACGCCTTGCGGCTGACCGTGCGGGCCAGCAGTTCCGAGAGCTGGCCACGGGTGTCATTGACCGCCTGGCGCAACTGGAACGCCGGCTGTTGCGTATCCGGCCGGGCCAGGGCGTTGCGGCTGCTGTTGACCAGTACTTGCAGCTCCACACCCAGCTCGCGGCAGTAGCCGAGGATCGTCTGGTGGTGGCTGGGAATACGCGCGGGGCCGGCGTTGAAAAACTGCCCGTCATCAAAGTCGACGGTCTGGCTGACGCCGTCGTCGAAATCGACCTTGGTGCCTCGGCGCAGGGTCCAGTTGCGTCCACCCACCCGGTCGCGGGCTTCCAGGATCGTCACGTTGAACCCGGCCTTGCGCAGCTCATAGGCGCTGACCAGCCCGGAGATCCCGGCGCCGACCACCACCACCTGCTTGCCTTTGCCGGTGCTGCCCAATTGCAGCGGGGTAAAGCTCGATGCCACCGCCTGAGGCGTCAGCCCCAGCGCGCCCAATGCGCTGACAGCGGCGGAATAACCGCCCACGGCGGCAATACGGGAAATCAGTTCCCTGCGGGTAAAAGCCATGATTCGCTCCTTGAGATAGCGGTTTGTCAGAGGTCGTAGCGCACGGTCAGCAACAGGGTTCGCGGGTCGTTGACCGAGTAGTAGCGGGCGCCGCTGGAGGGCACGTAGCCCACCGACTGCGGGTAGGCGCGGTCCAGCAGGTTTTTCACCGCCAGGGTGGTGGTCCAGTGGCCGTCGCCGCTGATGTAGCGGGTGTTGGCGTTCCAGAAGGTCTGTTGCGGGATTTCCTGGATGTCGTCGTTCAATGCGTAGGCATAGGACTTGGTCTGGAACTGCGCATCGGTGCCTGCCAGCCAGGTGCCCGGCAGCCCGGCCGGGATGGTGTAGTTCAGGCCAACGCTCGCGTTCCAGCGTGGCGAGAACACCAGTTGCTTGCCGTTGGCATCCACCCCGGCACCGCTGGCGTTCTGGAAGTCGTCGTACTTGCTTTGCAGGTAGCCGACGTTGGCGGTCAGTTGCAGGTCGCGGCTCAGGGCGGTGAGGGTTTCCAGCTCCACGCCGTAGGTGTGGGCACGGCCGACGTTGGTGCGCAGGCTCACCCCCAGCGCCGGGTCATAGGCGTTGGTTTGCAGGTCTTTGTAGTCGTTGTAGAACAGCGCGACGTTGGCCCGCAGGCGCTGGTCGAAGAAGTCGCCCTTGACCCCGGTTTCCCAGGTGGTCACGTCTTCCGGGGAGAACGCCTGTTCGGCGGCGGCCTGGGTGGGGGCGCGGTTGTCGTAGCCACCGGCCTTGAAACCCTTGGCGACGTAGGCGTACTGGTTCAGGTGCGGGGTCCAGGCGTATTCGAAGCCGATCTTCGGGCTGGTGGACTGCCAGGATTTGCTCGACTCGGCGGTGAAGTTGGTGCCGGTGATTTGCCGGTCGGTGTTGATCGCGTAGTTGGTGAAGTCGAAATTCTTGTGCTCGCGAGTAAAGCGCAGGCCGGCAATCAGCGACAGTTGTTGCGTCAGCTTGTAGGTGCCCTGGCCATACAGCGCATAGCTTTCGGTGTTGGTGGTGCTGTATTGGCCCTGGCCGATCACCCGATTGCGGGCGATGGAATAGGTAAGGTTGTCGCGGTCGGCGTCGAACTTCTCGCGGTACAGGTACACCCCGGTGCTGAAGCTGAAATCGTCGTAGTCGCCGTTGAGCTGGAACTCCTGGGTCGCATAGTTTTGCTTGTACAGGATCAGGTTGTTCTGGATCAGCGCGGCTTGCCCTGAGTTGTCGTAGTCCACCGGTTGGTGGAACGCCGAGTAGGCGGTCACCGACTTGAAGTTCAGGTTGTCATTGATCGCGTAAATCGCCCGCAGTACCGAGCTGCCCTGGTCCAGGCGGTTTTTCGGGTCGAGGCTGCTGTAGCTCTTGAACTTGTCGAAATGCCCGTTGGCGTCGAAAGGCGTGTAGCTGGTGGTGTCGCCCCGGTCGAAGGTACCGGCCAGGGTCAGTTGCACATCCCACGGCGAATCCACCGGCTTGTAGCGCAGCTTGCCGCGGTAGGACTGGATGTCGACGTTGTTTACATCCTTGCCCCGGGTGGGGTCGGAGACGGTGCCGTCGCGGCTCAGGCGGATCGCCGAGAAACTGCCGAACAGCGCGTTGTCCACCAGCGGGCCGCTGATCAGCAGGCGTGCGTTCTGCGCATCGTAGTTGCCGGCGCCCAGCTCTACAAAACCACGGGTTTCCTGGGTCGGGTCGCGGGTGATCACGCGGATCGCGCCGGCGCTGCTGTTGCGTCCGTACAGGGTGCCCTGGGGCCCGCGCAGCACTTCGACACGCTCCACATCGTTGAAGTCGAGCATCGACGAAATCGCACGCGGGATGTACAGGTCATCGGCATACACGGCGACGGCGGCTTCCTGGATCGGGTCGGTTTCACCGATACCGCGAATGCCGTAGGTCTGCGCGCTGTAGGAGATCGACTGGCGGCTGAGTGTCAGGTTCGGCACCTGGCCCGAGAGGTCGCGCACGCTGTTGATCTGCTTGTCTTCCAGGGCCTTTTCATCAAACGCGGAAATCGCCAGCGGGGTTTTTTGCAGGTCTTCGCTGCGGTGCTCGGCGGTGACATTGACCACCGGCAGGGCGGTGTCGTCGGCGTGGGCGGCGAGGCCAAACAGGGCGAGGGAAATGGCCAGTGCCAGGCGATTGGGTACGGCGGTAGGACTCATGATGGACCCCTGAGGTGGTTGACGGTTTAGGCAAAATTGGGCCTCCACCTGGTCAGGGGTCGGTACTGGATGTAACAGTATTTGTATAAATGCCGGGCGTAAAAGTCCGATTAGTTATAAGTTAATTATAAAAAATAGGTATGTATTGGTTTGAATGTGATGCGTAAGGTTGATGATATTTTTCAGCCGACAAAAAACAAATGTGGGAGCGGGCTTGCTCGCGAATGCGGTCGCTCAGTCAACATTGATAGTGACTGAAACACCGCATTCGCGAGCAAGCCCGCTCCCACATTTTGATCTCTGTTGGGTTTAGTAACCGCGTTGGGTATCAGCGAGGTTTTCCAGCGGCCGATCGCTCAGATACCTTTCCAGATTGCCCAGGAAACTGTCCGCAATGTCATGCCGGCTATTGGTCGAAATCGCTGACGTATGCGGCGACACCCTGACCCTCGGATGCCCATACAACGCATGCCCGTCCGGCAATGGCTCGGGCTCGGTCACATCCAGCGAAGCCAGCCCGATATGGCTGCTGTCCAGCGCCTCCAGCAGCGCCTCATGATCCACCAATCCTCCCCGGGCAATATTGATCAGGTGCAACCCTGGCTTGGCATTCGCCAGCGCCTCCCGATCGACGATATGCCGTGTGGCCTCGGTCAGTGGCGCTGCCAGCACCAGGTGATCGGAACGAGCAAACAGGTCATGGATATCCCGCGCCGCTTCCACACCCTCCACGTCAAACGGCGTGTCAGTTTGGCGTAATGCCACCACCTTGATCCCCAACCCATGAGCCTTCTGCGCCAGGCTGCGGCCAATCGCGCCAAACCCGAGAATCCCCAGGGTGGTGCCCTTGAGCGGGCGCAACGGGGTGAACTGCCATTGGGCATCCTTTACCCAGATATCCGGCAAATGCTTGGCCGCCGCGAAGATTGCCGCCAGGGCGAACTCGGCGAGGTTTTCGGCGGCGCTGCCCCGTGAGGTGCTCACCGGCGGCCCGTTGAACAGCCACCTGGGATAGAAGTCGATGCCCGACGACACCACCTGGATCCACTGCACGCCGTACGGCCAACCCGGTGGCGGTGTGTCCGGCGCGGTGTAGCCGCGCACATTGATCGGCCGGGCCAGCAGGATATTGGCCTGGGCCGGCAAGTCGCTGGGCACACCGGCCGGCACGCTGATCACCTCGGCACCGGGGTGCGTGAGGGCCAGGCGCTGGCGGATGACTTGATTGAAATCTTCGTCCAGCTGGCTGGCGATAATCATCTGGCTCATGGGCGTTCCTTGTGTCGTTGAGCGAAGACGGCCTTGCCGACGCCTTGCAGCACCGCGTCGTTCTGCGGGGTATGCACGCGGCTGCACAGCACGTCGCGGTAATGCCGCTGCAGTGGGCTGTGTCGGGACAGGCCGGGATTGCCGGAAGCCTCGATGGCCAACTCGACGGCGCGGATCGCGTTGCCGGTCACCAGGTATTTGATCTGTGCGGCGTGGGCTGCCGGGGTGTGCCCGTCGGCGGCGGCGTCCAGCAGGCTGCGGTTGGCAAACAGCAGAGTGTCGATATGCCCGACGGTCTCCTGAAAGCGCGGCAAGGTCGACAGCGCGGCGCCGAGGTTGGACGGCTTGCGTTGTTCCAGCCAGTCCACCAGCCAGTCGCGCGCGGCCTGGGCCACGGCGTCGTACACCGATGAGAGCAGTACCGACATCCACAGGAACCCGTCACCGTCCAGTTCCGCCTGCGGTGCGCTCCAGGGGCTGACGCTGACCGCGTGGTCCAGCGGCACCAGCACGTTGTCGAACACCACTTCATGGCTGCAGGTGGCGCGCATGCCGAGGTGGTCCCAGGTGTCGATGATGCTGATGCCGGGGCTGTCCCTGGGCACCAGCCAGGCGCCTACCAACGGGTCTTCATCGCTGCTGCGGGCCCACACGCTGAACCAGCTCAGGCCATGGCTGCCGGTGGAGTAGATCTTGCGCCCGCTGATGCGCCAGCCGGCGGCGGTACGCCGGGCGATGGTCGCGGGCAGGCCGCCACGGGCCGGGGTGCCGAGATCGGGTTCGACGCGCAGGGCATTGATCAGCGCCCCATCGCGCACAGCGTCTTCGGCGACCTGGGTGCGCAGGGCGGGCGGCCAGGTTTTGCTGTCTTGCAGGCGCGTGTGTTGCAGGTACTGCATCACCAGGATCAGCGCGGTGGACGGCTCGCCCTTGGCAATCGCGCTGATGGCCTTGCGCGCCTGGCTCAGGTTGGCACCGCCACCGCCGAGGGCCTTGGGCACGGTCAGGGCGACGAGGCCGTGTTCGTGCAGCAGCTTGAAGTTGTCGTGGGGGAAGGTGCCGCATTCATCAACGCTGTGTGCAGTGGTGGCGAGCTGGGCGCTGAGGCGTTCCAGCAAGGCTTCGAAATTGGCCACTTCCACGGAGCGCAGTGACGGTTGAGAAGAAAGGCTCATGATGGGTGTACTCGTTCAAAATGTGGGAGCGGGCTTGCTCGCGAAAGCGGTGTGTCAGGTTGCACATCCGTTGGCTGATCCACCGCTTTCGCGAGCAAGCCCGCTCCCACATGGGTTATTCGGCGTTTTCGAAGGCGGGTTATATCGGCAGCAACTTGAACTGCCGGTCCCACAACGGGCTGACATCCAGCCGCTCGTTCAATACCCCGGCATTGAAGAACAGGTCCGCCACTTCCTGCTGCGAAGCGATGGCCTGGTCGTTCACCTCGATCACGCTGTAGGGCTGGCTGCGGTTGTTGTACACGTCGAGGAACACTGCCTTGTCCACACCGAGCAACTTCGCCGATTTTTCAGCCCACGGTTCAGGGTTGTTGTTCATCCATTCCAGCGTGCGCGCCTGGCGCTGCAAGTAATCCTGGATCGCCTGTTTGCGCAGCGGGTCTTCCAGGGCGGCGGGGCGGGCGCCGATCAGGTAGTTGCCGGAGAGGTAGCCGAGGGCGGTTTTCAATACCCGGGCGCCGCTGCGGAATTTCGCCAGCTGGATAAACACCCCGTAGATCACCCAAGCGTCCAGCTGGCCACTCTGGAACGCGCTGAAACCGTCCTGTGGCGTGAGTGCCACGGGGGTGATGTCGTTGAAGGTCAGCCCTTGCTCCTTCAAGGCCTTGATCAAGAAGTAGTGCGAAGTGGTGGAGCGCACATAGCCCACACGCTTGCCTTTCAACTGGGCGATGGATTCAATTTTCGACTCCTTGGGAATCAGGATCACCTGGTTATTCACGTCACCTTGCAGCACCGCAATCAGCTTCGGCTCGCGGTGGCTCTGGATCGAGAAGATCGGCGGGATCTCGCTCATGCCGCCAATGTCCAGGCTGCCGGAGGCCAGCGCTTCGACGATCAGGTTGCCGCCGGCGAACTCGGCGTAGTCGACTTTATAGGGCGTGTTGGAAGTGCCGGCGTCGTCGGTGAAGTACGAGTCCTGGCCACGGTAGGTGGCGACGGCCAGGGTCAGGTCCGAGAGCTTCGCAGGTGCAGCGAAAGCCCGGGGCACCAGCGAGGCGAGGCCCAGCGCGCCAAGGGCAATCGAACTGGCACCCAGGAAGCCGCGACGATTGAACTGTCCGTGTTTGATCGTGTTCGTCATGGTCGTGCCCTGGTCAGATGGCGATCTGCGTTGGTTGAGTTTCGAACGGGGTGCTGTAGCGGTTCGCCGGCACGTCCAGGCCAAGGTTTTCCCGCAGGGTGGCGCCGCTGTATTCGCTGCGCAACAGCCCGCGTTGTTGCAGCACCGGCACTACCAGCTCGGTGAAGTACTGCAAGCCGTCCGGCAGCAGTGAATTGATGATGAAGCCGTCGGCCGCGCCGGCTTCGAACCAGGTCTGGATCGCGTCGGCGACCTGCTCCGGGGTGCCGACAAAATCGCGCTTGGGCCGGGAGAACCGCAGGGCCACTTCCCGCAGGGTCAGGCGTTCATCGCGGGCCAGTTGCTTGATGCGGTCGGAGCCGCCTTTCTGGCTGTTGGAGCCCAGGTCGCCGAGTTCCGGGAAGGGTTCGTCCAGCGGGTACTTGCTGAAATCGTGGTCGTTGAACGGGCGGCCCAGGGCGACGATTGCGTCCTCGACGGTCACCAGCTCCACAGCTTGCTGATAGCGGCTTTCCACCTCGGCTTCGTCGCGGCCAACAATCGGCCGGATGCCCGGCAGGATCGACAACTGATCAGCATCACGGCCAAAACTGCGGGCGCGTTTCTTCAAGTCCTGGGCGTAGGCTTTGGCTTCGTCGAAGGTCTCGGCATGGACAAAAATCGCGTCGCTGTTTTCGGCGGCAAAATTGCGCCCGTCCTCGGAAGTGCCCGCCTGGAAAATCACCGGCTGGCCCTGGCGCGAGCGGGCGATATTCAGCGGGCCCTTGACCGAGAAAAACTCGCCCTTGTGCCCCAATGCATGCAGCTTGCCGGGAGTGAAGAATTCGCCGCTTTGCTTGTTGTACGCAAAGGCATCGTCTTCCCAGGAATCCCACAGGCCCTTGACCACATTCACGTGCTCCCTGGCGATGCGGTAGCGCACGGCGTGGGGCGGGTGCTCGGCCTTGCCGAAGTTGTCGGCGGTGCCGCTGAGCCACGAAGTCACCACGTTCCAGCCGGCGCGGCCGCCGCTGATGTGGTCCAGGGAGGCGAACTGGCGTGCCACTTGGAACGGTTCGGTGTAGCTCACGGTGACGGTCGCCACCAGGCCGATGTTCGAGGTCAGGGCCGCCAGGGCCGAAAGAATGGTCAGTGGCTCAAAACGGTTGAGGTAGTGCGGGCTGGATTTTTCATGGATATGCAGGCTGTCGGCGATGAACACGAAGTCGAACTTCGCGCCTTCGGCCAGTTGCGTCTGATGCTTGTAGAACCCGAAGTTGACGCTGGCATTGGGTTGCGCCTGTGGGTGGCGCCATTCGCCCCAGCCGTGACCGACGCCGTGCACCATGGCACCGAGTTTCAGTTGGCGTTTGCTCATGTTCTCTCTCCTTTTAGCGGGAAGCCTGGGTAAGCGGGGCACGTTTGGCGTTGAAGCTTTTGTCGAAGCCTTGGGAGACGTCGATGTGTTTGGTCAGCAGGCCTTCGTCCTGATAGATGTCGGCGGTGGTTTGCAGGCCGCTGATCACCGAGTCGTCAATCGCCACCGGTTGCATATGGGTGGCGTTGGCCACGGCTACGTGCACCTCCAGCGGCAAGCCGGTGATTTTGGCCATGGCGGCGGCGAACGCCTGCGGGTGATCGTTGCTCCAGCGGTAGGCGCGGTCGACCCGGGCCACGAAGTCGTCCAGCTGCACGCGCTTGTCGGCAATCGCCTTGCTGGTGGCGGCGAGGTACAGGTGATTGCTCAGCAGGTTGTTGCCGCTGGCAAGGACCCTTGCCTGGCTCTGGCTGGTGACCACGGTGGTATAGGGGTCCCAGGTCGACCAGGCATCGGCGGTGCCGTTATCCAGCACCAGCCGTGACTCGCTGGGCAGCAGGAAGATGAACTGCACGTCGTGGGTGGAAAGGCCGGCGCTGCGCAGCGCCTTGATCGCCAGGAAGTGCCCGATGGAGCCGCGGGTGGTGACGATGCGCTTGCCCTTGAGGTCGGCAAGATCGTGGATCGGGGAGTCTTTCGGAACAATCAGCGCGGTGGTGTTGCGGCCTTCGGCGTGGATGATGCTCACCACCTTCAGCGGTGCTCCGGCACCGAGGGCGAACACGTAGGGCGCATCCCCCAGCGCGCCGATGTCCACGGCCCCGGCGTTGAGGGCTTCGCCCAGCGGTGCGGCGGCGGGGAACTCGGACCACTGGATTTCGTAGGGCACATCCCGGGTTTCGCCGGCGACTTCCAGCAGCGCCTTGATGGTGGATTTCTGGTTGGCCACTCGCAGGGGCTGCAGGTCGGCGGCCTGGCAAGTCGCCCCCAGGGTGAGGGCGGCCAGTAAAAGGGCAAGGGTAAAGCGCATCAGGCGGGCTCCAGGCTAGGTCTTGCGTTCAGTCGCCTCCGCCTGGAGAAGGGGTCGGCTGGCAGTGGGAAGAGGAGCGAGCGGACTCGCTCCTGGGGGTGTTCAGATCACATAAAACCCGTGGGTGCCGTCGCGGGCCAGCTGGTCCACCAGGCCGAACTCCCAGTCGAGGTAGGCCTGCATGGCTTCCTTCGGATTGTCGGTGCCTTCGTACGGGCGGCGGTAGCGGTCGATGCGCGGTGAAGCGAGGCGGGTCTCGCCTTCCTCCAGCGGCAGTTGCGCGGCGATCCAGCTGGCAGTGCCGTCCTGCAGCAGGAACACGGGCTTGCCGGTCAGCGCTTCGACTTGCGCCACCGCGAGGCGCGCCAGCTGGCTGCTGCCACAGGTCAACACGTAGCGTTCGGCAGCAGGCACCTTGCGCAAGGCTTCGGGCAACTGCCCGCGCAACGCCCACCAGGCACCGGGAATGTGGCGCTTGACGTAGTTGGCGCTGGCGGTGAAATCCAGTACTGCGGTGCCGCCATGAGCCTGCCATTCGGCGAGGGTGTGCGGGCTGATGAGTTCGGCCTGTTGCGGCGCCGGGACGGGGGCAACCCAGGCCCCCGGTTCGCTGAAGTGCGCAGGTTGCAGGTCATCCAGCACATGCACTTCCCAACCCAGTTGTGCGAGCCAGGACGCAGACATATTGGCCCGCACGCCGTCGTCATCCACCAGTACCAGCCGGGCGCCGCGTACGCTGGCGACGTGATCGGTTTCCTGCACCAGTTGGCCGCCCGGTGTGGAGCGCGAGCCGGGCAGGTGGCCGGCTTCGAATTCTTCCGGGGTGCGTACGTCGAACAGGTAAGTGGTGCGCGCCGCTTCCTGCTGCCAGCGTTGCAGGTCGGCGAGGGTGGCGCGGCCTACGCGGGCCTTGTCGGCGACTTGGCGGGCGTCCCTGGCGGCGATCTGGCGGTGTTCTTCCGAGGTCGGCGCGAAGCGTCGAGCCTGGCCGTGTTGCAGCTTCTGCCCGGCCAGGGTCCAGCCGATGGTGCCGTTGCGCAGGGCAGACACCGGGTTGGCGATGCCGGCATTGATCAGCGACTGGGTGCCGATGATGCTGCGGGTACGCCCGGCGCAGTTGACGATAATGCGCGTGGCCGGGTCCGGTGCCAGCTCACGGGCGCGCAGCACCAGTTCGGCGCCGGGCACGCTGATGCCGGTGGGAATGCTCATGGTCTGGTATTCATCGAAGCGGCGGGCGTCGAGCACCACCACGTCGGCGTTGCTGTCGAGCAACGCCTGCACTTCTTCAGCCGCCAGCGACGGTGTGTGGCGCTGGCTTTCCACCAGCTCGCCAAAGGATTTGCTTGGCACGTTGACGTCGATAAACAGCTCGCCACCGGCGCTGCGCCAACCGTCCAGGCCGCCTTCCAGCAGGCTGACCTCGGTATAGCCGAGCGCCTGCAAGCGCTGGGCGGCGATCTGTGCCAGGCCTTCACCGTTGTCGTACACCGTCACCTGGGTATCCCGGCGTGGGATGCGTGAATACACTTCCAGTTCCAGTTTCGACAGCGGGATATTCGCGGCGAACAGCGGGTGGGATTCGGCGAAAGGCGCTTCCTCGCGCACATCCACAAGGGCGACTTCTTCACGGTCCAGCAGGGCCTGGCGAATCTGGGCGAAGCTGCGGTTCGATACAGTCATGGGGCAGGGCTCTCTTTGGACAGGGCGTCTTTGGACAAATCCCAGATGTTCGGGAGAAAAGCGTTGGAATAACCGGAGATAAACAGTTTCTCGCTGCCGTCCGGCTGGTACACGGCGCGGCGCACCGCACCGATGTTGGCGCCATACACATGAATGCTGATGGACACCTGGTCACTGAAGGCATTGCTGACTTGATGGATGTCACCGATCTTCGGCGACACGGCTTCCACCTGGCCGGGTTCCAGCTGGATGCGCTTGCCGTCGGCGACCAGTGCGCCCTCGGCGTTACGCTCAAAGCCCTGGGAATACTCGGAACCGCGCAGCATGCCGATCAGCCCCCACACGCGATGGTCATGGATCGGCGTGGTCTGCCCCGGCCCCCACACAAAGCTGACGATGCTGAAGCGCTGGCGCGAATCGGCGTGCAGCAGGAATTGCTGATAACGCTCGGGGTCGGGTTGGGCAAACTCGTCCGGCAGCCAGTCATCGTGGCTGACCAGTTGCGCCAGCAGCTTGCCGCCGCGGTGCAGCAGGTCGCCTTCGCGAGGGTTGCCGTCGATCAATTCCGCCAGGGCGCCAATGAATGCTCTGAGTCTCTCCGGGTGTCGGGCCTGGGTCATGACAATTCCATCGTGGGTGGTTCGTGGTGATGGGTTTATCTAAGCATAATGTTTATAGTTAATATGCTATTTTTTAATGATTAGGTTATAGCGGAAAGTAATTTAGAACCGGTTTGAATAGCGTTAGACGTTATCGATCCGGGGGTTGGGCTATCCAGCCACCGTTTATGGAACTATGCTTTTCACACATCTTAATGACTGTTCTCTATGTGCGGCCCAAATGAAAATTGACGATATCGATGCCTTTGTCGAAGTGATTCGTTGCCAGTCCATCAGCCATGCCGCCGAGTCGCTGCAACTGACCCAGCCGGCCATTACCCGTCGCGTGCAGAACTTCGAGCAGGCGCTGGGGGTGGAGTTGTTCGACCGCAACACCAAGCCGCTCAAGCCTACTTTGATCGGTACGCGGGTGTATGAACAGTGCCGTTCGATCCTTCGGGAAATGGACGCCCTGCGTGAACTGGTGGCCACCGACGCGCCGCCCACCGGCCTGCTGCGCCTGGGGGTGCCGCAGACCATTGGCGACGTGGTGTTGCTGGACGCCCTCAAGCACCTGCGCAGTGAATTCCCCGAGCTGCGGGCCCAGGTGGCTACCGGCTGGGGCAGCCAACTGGTGGGCAAGATCGAGCGCGGCGAACTGGACGCGGCGGCGGCGCTGTTTCCGGCGGGCAAGATCTTCCCGGACAACATCGTCGGCGAGTCCATCGGCAAGATGGAACTGGTGGTGGTGTGTGCCAAGGCCCAACTGCCGAAGAAGCCCTGCAAGCTGGCGGACGTGTACCAGAATGGCTGGATCCTGAACCCGGATGGCTGCGGTTTCCGTGCCGGGTTGCAACGCACCCTGTCGGACCAGGGCCTGGCGTTGCGGGTCAACCTGGAGACCTTCGGCACCGAGCTGCAACTGGGCCTGGTGGCTGACGGCCTGGGCCTCGGCCTGGTGCCACGCCCGCTGCTGGAGCGCAGTGCCCATCGCGATCAACTGGCGGCCATGCCACTGAAGGACTTCAAGCCGGTGATGGACCTGTGGCTGATCTACCCGCATTTCCTGGGCAACCTGCAAGGGCCGGTGGACGCGTTTGGCAAGCTGGTGGCGGCGTCGTTGCACAAGGTGCGCAATGCGGCGTGATATGAAAAAAAATAATAATTAGCTTAGATTAAAATGTGCTTTTTATTATTTTTGGTCATCCCCTAGGCTTGCCTGGAAGTCCTTAAGGCCATCCAGGAAGTTTTGCCATGAGCAGCGTCACCTCGATCTCCAGTGTCTCGAACAACGTCCGCCAGCGGGTTACCCCGGAAGAGTGGGAGGTGCGCGTTAAACTTGCGGCGGCCTATCGGCTGGCGGCCTTGTACAAGTGGACCGACCACATCTACACGCACTTCTCCGCCCGGGTGCCGGGGCCTGAGGAGCATTTCCTGATCAATGCCTACGGGCTGTTGTTCGATGAGATCAGCGCTTCGAATCTGGTCAAGGTGGATATCGACGGCACGATTGTCGATGACCCTACGGGCCTGGGGATCAACTATGCGGGCTATGTGATCCACAGCGCTATCCATGCGGCTCGCCACGATTTGCAGGCCGTGCTGCATACGCATACGCGCGACGGTATTGCGGTGTCGGCGCAGAAGGACGGGTTGTTGCCGATCTCCCAGCATTCCATCGGGTTTTCCGGGCGCGTTGCGTACCACGGGTATGAAGGTGTGGCCCTTGACCTGGATGAGCGTGAGCGGTTGGTGGCGGACCTGGGGGACAAGAGTGTGATGATCTTGCGCAACCATGGATTGCTGACGGCGGGGGTGAGTGTGGAGCATGCGTTCCAGCAGCTGCAGGGGCTGGAGCGGGCGTGCAATATCCAGATTGCGGCGCAGGCGGGGGGAAATGCCGAGTTGATCTTTCCGCCGGCGGAGGTGGTGGCCAAGGTGGAGAAGCAGGCAGAAGTGTTCAAGAGCGGGGATGGGCCGGGGGTGGCGCGGCACTGGGATGCGTTGATTCGGCAATTGGAGCGTACGGATACTGATTACAAACTTTGACGTTGTGGGTTTGGTATTTACGCTTGGTTGTGGGTGTATATCCGTTATTTAGGTAACGGCCACTATTGGTTCCGCTCTTACAGCGGCTCACTTTTGAACAGCGCAAAAGTAAGCAAAACGCTCTTGCCCCACCACTCGGCACCTCGCCTAGGCTCGGTGTGCCCTCACTCCGGCATTACTCCGCGGGCCGCCGCGACGGGGCGTCCCTGCCCCGTCGCGGCTAAACCGGCGTCCTGCCGGTTTACCCGCTCCGTAATACCTGCGTTCGGCCAGCGTGGTTTAACGGGGCGCCTAAGATCAAAATCAAGATCAAAAGCAGATCAAGAGCACAGCGGCCTACCGGCCGGCTTGAGTGTTTAAAAAGCCAAATCAAAAGCTAAAGCGGGCACGGTCCACTGTAGGMGCTGGCTTGCCGGCGATGGCATCACCTCGGTGTACCTGCAAGACCGAGTTGCCTGCATCGCCGGCAAGCCAGCTCCTACAGAAAAACAGAACCACCCCCCCACAGAAAAGCAGAGCTGCATCAGCTTCAGATTTGGCTTTCGCTCTGGATCTTGCCTTTGCTTTTAACACTCAAGCCGGCCGGGAGGCCGCTGTGCTGTTGCTTTTGATCTTGATCTGCGGGCCCCGTCAACCACGATGGCCGCAAGTAGGCACGGTGGAGCGGGTAAATCGGCAGGGAAGCCGATTTAGCCGCGCCGGGCCATGGATGGCCCGTCGCGGCGGCCCGCGGAGCCGTGCCGGAGTGCGGGCATGCCGAGCCTAGGCGAGGCACCGAGTGGTGGGGCAAAGACCTTTTGGTTACTTTTGGCTGGGCCGGCATTCCGGGCGTTTGCCAAAAGTGACCCGCTGTAAGAGCGGAACCATAAGCCGCCGTTACCGAAGAAACGGATATGTACTCGGTCCCCCTCCCTCAGGCCACTTTTCCAGCCGCCTGGCGCTCCCGCTCAGCCACCAACTGCCGAGTCAGCGGAATCAGCCTCTTCCCGTAATCAATAGCATCATTCAGCGGATCAAACCCACGAATCAAAAACGTCGTGATACCCAGGTCGTAATAATCCAGCAACGCCTCGGCCACTTGATCGGCCGTACCCACCAGCGATGTAGAGTTACCCTGGGCCCCCAGCAACCCCGCAATCCCGGTCCACAACCGCTTATCCAACCGCGACCCCTGGGCCGCCGCCGCCAACAGCCGCCGCGACCCCTCATTCGGCGGTTCACGCCTCACAAACCCATTCTTCTGCGCCAGCGCCGTCGCCTGCTCCAGGATGCGATCCGCACGCTCCCAAGCCAGCGCTTCAGTCTCTGCCAGAATCGGCCGCAACGACAAACTGAAGCGAACCGTACGCCCATGTTTGGCCGCCTCAGCCCGCACCTGGGCGACCACTTCCTTCACCTGCTCGTAGGTCTCACCCCACAGCGCATACACATCCGCATGCTTGCCCGCCACCGCAATGGCCGCCGCTGAAGACCCGCCAAAATACAACGGTATATGCGGCTGCTGTGGTGACTTCACCGTCGAAAACGCACCCTCGTACCGGTAGTAAGTGCCGTGATGGTCGAAGGGCTTTTCACTGGTCCATTCCTGCCGCACCACGCTCAAGTACTCGTCGGTGCGCGCATAACGCTCATCCTTGTCGATATGACTGCCATCGGCCCGCAGTTCACGGTCGTCGCCGCCGGTGATGATGTGCACCGCGGTGCGCCCGCCGTTGAACACATCCAGCGTGGCGAACTGCCGCGCAGCGAGGGTGGGTTGGACGAAGCCGGGCCGGTGGGCAATCAGGAACTGCAGCTTTTTCGTCACGCTGGCCGCATGGGCAGCGATCAACGTACTGTCCGGGCTGTTGGAATGGAAGGCCACCAGCGCGCGGTCGAAGCCGGCCTCTTCGTGGGCGCGGGCCACGGTCTCCACGTAGTCGGGCTGCAAGGTCGGGCCGCTGCGAGGGTGGATCTCGGAGGCGTGGTGGCCGCCGATATAGCCGATAAATTCGATGCTCATGGTCAGTCCTTGTTGAGGGCAGGAATAAAGCTGCTATCGAAAATAGGGGCCGCACCCGGGCCTGTAAAATGCCGATTGGTTCTATCCTAATTATAAAAATACAGAATCATATTTTTATATCGTTATCAGTAATACGCATTTTAATCGTATTAGGTTATTCCCAAATAGAATTTCACTGAGGTTTTTTATGCGAATAGCATGAAACCGCAGCGGCGCTCCTGGCCGTGTTCTTGATGAGGAAGGAAGCCCGATGACTGAAAAGTCCCTTAACGCCAGTTCGTTTTCCGTCGACAAGGCCGAGGGTCAAGCCGGCGTTGCGTCCCGCTTGATTCCGCGCTGGCTGCGCAACTGGCGCACCCCCGATGTGTTGCTGCGGCTGGTCAGCCCGATTGTGTTGCTGTTGCTGTGGGAAATGGCCTCCGAGCTGGGCTTGATCCCGGCACGGATCATCGCCGCGCCGTCTCAGATTGGCGGCACCCTGTGGGCAATGATCGTCTCCGGAGAGCTGGGCAAGCACCTGCTGGTGTCCCTGCAACGGGCGCTGCTGGGCTTGAGCATCGGCGTGAGTATCGGGGTGGTGGCCGCGTTGATCACCGGCCTGTCGAAGCGCGGCGAGGTAATCCTCGACTCACCGATGCAGATGCTGCGCACCATTCCTTCCCTGGCACTGGTGCCGTTGTTCATCCTCTGGTTTGGCATCGGCGAGTTCACCAAAATCGCACTTATCGTTACCGGCACCACCTTTCCGGTGTACCTCAACCTGTTCGCCGGCATCCGCAACATCGACCCCAAACTGATCGAGGCCGCCAACACCCTCGGCCTCAACCGTCGCGAGCTGATCTGGCACGTGATCCTGCCGGGCTCGTTGCCTTCGTTTTTTGTCGGCCTGCGCTATTCCCTGGGCATCTCCTGGCTGGCCCTGGTGTTTGTCGAGCAAATCAACACCACCGCCGGTATCGGCTACCTGGCCAGTGATGCGCGGGACTTCATGCGCACCGACGTGATCGTGATCTGCCTGTTGATCTATAGCGTGCTGGGCCTGCTGATCGACGGCTTGATCCGCACCCTGGAACGTTTTGCCCTGGCCTGGCGCCCATCGTTTGTGAGGAACTGACATGTCGATTCTCGAAGCTTCAACAGCACCGGTGCAGTTGCGCAATGTGGTGCGCCAGTTCGGCCAGCAGCGGGTCATCGACGGCCTGGACCTGGATATCGCCCCGGGGGAGTTCGTTGCGTTGCTGGGCGCCAGCGGGTCCGGCAAGACCACTTTGCTGCGCAGCCTCGCGGGCCTGGACAGCATCGACAGCGGCCAGTTGCGCGTGCCCAAGGCCCGGGCGGCGGTGTTCCAGGAGCCACGCCTGATGCCGTGGAAGCGCGCCTGGAAAAACGTGATTCTCGGCCTGCGGGTTCCCGACGCCAAGGCCCGTGCGGTGCAGGCGTTGACGGAAGTCGGGCTGGCCCATCGGCTGGAGGCGTACCCGGCGACCCTCTCCGGCGGCGAGGCCCAGCGCGTGGCATTGGCCCGCGGCCTGGTGCGCGAGCCCAAGCTGCTGTTGCTCGACGAACCGTTCGCCGCGCTGGATGCGCTGACCCGCATCAAGATGCATCGCCTGATCATCGAACTCTGGCGCAAACACACGCCGGCCGTGTTGCTGGTGACCCACGACGTCGACGAAGCGATCCTGCTGGCCGACCGCGTGATCGTGCTGGCGGAGGGCAAGATTGCCGAGCAACTGCGCATCGACCTGCCCCGTGCACGGGATACCGGCCAGGACGGTTTCCAGGCGATTCGCGCCCGCTTGCTGAGCCTGTTGGGGGTTGAAGTGGACGCCCCGGCCGCCCAGCCTGCGAACGCCAGCGTCAGGCGGTTTGCCCATGGTTGAATTCAGAACCCTTTGCCTGTTGGCGGCTGCACTGCTGATGGGCGGCTGCGACAAAGCCGCTGAAGCGCCGAAGTCAGCATCGGATCTGTCGGGTGTGACCTTGATCCTCGGTGACCAGGCCAAGGGCTTGCGCACGGTGGTGGAGGCCGCCCACGCCCTGGATGGCATCGACTACAAGGTCCAGTGGGCCAACTTCCAGGGCGCCGCGCCGCTGTTCGAGGCCTTGCGCGCCGGCGCCGTGGACCTCGGCCCGGCCGGGGATACACCGGTGCTGGCGGCTGCCACCGGAGGCACGCCGCTGCGTATCGTTGCGGTGCGCCGCAGTCAGGCGCGCAGCATTGCGATCCTGGTGCCGCCCGATTCACCGATCCACAGCGTGGCCGATCTGAAAGGACGCAATGTGGTGGTGTCGTCAGCCCGTGGGAGCATTTCCCAGTACCTGCTGATCCGCGCCCTGGCGAATGCCGGCGTGGATGAAAAGGACGTCAACGTCGGCTTCGTGCTGCCCACCGATGCATTACCTGCGTTCAACGCCGGCAAGATCGAAGCCTGGGCGACCTTCGGGGTGTACCAGGCGTTCGCCGAACAGCAGGGCGCGCGGGTGCTGATCAGCGGGGAGGGCATCAATACCGGCCTGACGTTTATTACCGCGTCCGATGAAGTGCTCAGCGACCCGCTCAAGCGCCAGGCGTTGCGTGACGTTTTGCAGCGGTTCGCCAAGGCTTTTGAATGGGCGCAGCAGAACCCCGAGGAATACGCACGGGTGTTTGCCACGGTCAACGATATCCCGCTCAAGGTTTCACAGTTGCTGCGCACATGGGGTGATGAGTCGCTGCTGCCGGTAGAGGAGCGGGATGTGCAGGCGTTGCAGCAGGTGGATGATTTGTTTGTGGAAAAGAAGATTTTCCCGCACCGGGTAGAGGTACGGAAACTGACGGATACCGAGGTGTTTTCGCCGCAATCGCTGGCTGGCGCGCCCTGAAGTCGTTGTGTTTTGCCCGGACCTGAGGTCTCATGGGTCCGGGAAAAACTTGCGGGTAGGAAACAGCACTTGATACGGGAAGAACTGGCGCAATATGGCGGTATCACCGTCATGATTCCGGCCGCAGTGGTGATCGCCGTCTGGCTCTGGTATTCCCGGCCCCAGGCGGTCAAGTGGTGGCTGATGACCATCGCCTGCACCTATTCCATCGTGGCGTTCAGCAAGTTGCTGTTCAAGGGCTGGGGCGTGGCGCTCCAGCAGCTGGATATTGCGGTGCTCAGCGGTCACGCCATGAATACGTCGTTGATGGTGCCCGTGGCGATGAGCCTGGTGGCGCGCCGGGTCAACCCCGAGTGGCGCTGGCCCGCAGCTATCGCCGGGATGTTGATCGCCGGCTGGTTCAGTGCTTATTGCGTGGCACCCTATATTCATCCACTCAACGAAGCACTGGCCGGTGGCTTTTTGGGCGGCATGGCGGCACTGGCGTTTCTGTGGCGCCTTGAGGTGGTTGAAGTGCGGGTTTCCCCATCGTTGATCGGTGGGGGAATGGTGATCCTGTTGTTAAGTGCGATGGCACCCAAGTACAACGCCGAGAAGCTGCTCAACCATGTGGCAGTGGCCGTATCAGGTGCCGACCAAGCCCATCAGGAGCCTTCCTGGCGGGCCTCTTCCATGCAGTTGAACGCCGAGTAAGTGGCCAGGTCCAGGGCCAGGTTACTTTCCACCAGCAGCTCCAGCAGCACCGTCTGGCAATTGAAGCGTCGGGCATCGCCACGGCGCTGCGAACGCTTCATCTGCTTGAACAGCGTGTCGGTTATGTCCTGCGGTGAGTTGCCGCGCAACTGATCCAGCCAGTGGGACATGATCCGGGTGTTGCGCGCATATTGCTCCGCCGGCAGTTGTTCGTGCGGTGCCAGGCCCACGAAACCTTCAAACGTGTTCGTCAGCCTTTTCAAGGCGTAGGCCCGTTTCAGATCCTCATAAATGCTCATGGCCGCTCCTCGGTGCAGGAAATATTCGCCAATAGTTCGGCCGTCTTCATTTGCATCAGGTGGCTGTCGCCGCGGCTCTCCACGCACAGGCAGATGGACAGGGGATTGCTCACCTGCAACTTGAAGCGCCAGTCGGCAAACACCATTGAAAGCCCGGTACAGGATTCGTCACTGTCCAGGGAATGGCCGGCGTATAACACCTGCATGCGTTCTACAACGGTGGTTGAACTATTAACCTTGACGTGAATGTTTCCCGAAGAAGGAAACAGGCCGATACGCTCTACCAATAGCTTTGAACTTTTCATGGCCGTCCCTCGCTGTTAATTCACGTATTACTTTATTCTCAAGAGGTGAAAAAGTAAGCGGATGTTATTTTTAGTCTGTTATTAAGTTGAATGTTATTTCTTGTCTGTTCAGCGCCGCTATCAGTCACTTCTTTGCACTCGGCTGATTTCTGCCAATGGCAAGTTGATGCGTTGTTCCCGTTGCAGGAAGTTCATCAGCAACACCACCCGTTCCTCACCGTCCATGGCCAGGAAGACCGCTTCAAGTTCGGCAAACGGCCCTTCATTGATGCGCACGCTTTCGCCGGGCTGCAACAGGGCGCTCACCACGGCCTTGTGGTCCCGCTCCTGGAGTTCGTCCACCAGCGTGTCGCTGATGGGCAACGGGTGCGCGCCGAATGCCACCACCCGCGACACACCGCGGGTCGAGCGCAGTGAGCTCCAGCTGTCCTGCTGGCTCATTTGAATAAACAGATAGCCGGGGAACAACGATTCACGGGTGGTCCTGCGCTGGCCCTTCAACAGCCGTTCGCGTTTATAGGTAGACCGGAAGCAGGTATAGCCCTGGCGCTGGAGGTGCTCCTCGGCGCGCTCGTCCTGCCGGGATTTGCACTGGACCAGGTACCAGGCTTTGTTGGCATTTGCGCTCATGGGCGTTCCTCTTCCTATATTAGGGCGATACGTGACAAGGCTGTAATTTAAAGCCGATGGGAGTGACGAAGTAATGAACGTTATAAATTGTCGGTTTGAAGGCGGTGGTTGTTATTTTTCGTCCGGAGATAATTTTGGGGGAAGTAAGGGTTACGTGTTAATAAATACTGCCGTGAAGTAATGAAGTTGAAGAGGTTGCTTCATGGGGTAATGGATGGCCCGGGGATAGTGCCTTGTTTAAAAGAGTGTTGATTGTCTGTATTGGCAATATTTGCCGTAGTCCCACCGCGGAAAGTCTTTTGCGTGGGGCACTCCCGTGCTCCGATATCAAGATCAGTTCTGCAGGTATTGCCGCGTTGGTCGGCAAGCCGATTGAAACCACCGCCCGTGCGGTACTCGAAGCCCACGGTCATCCGGCCGACAAGCACCAGGCCACCCAGTTGGCGCCACAGGCGATCAGTGAAGCCGACCTGATCCTGGTCATGGAACGACAGCACATCAATGCCGTACTCAGCATGGCGCCCGAGGCACGAGGCAAGGTCTTGCTGCTGGGCAAATGGCAAAACGAGCGAGAGATCAGCGACCCGTACCGTCAAGGCAAGGCCGCGTTTGTGCACGCTTATGCGTTGATCGAAGAAGCTGTAAACGCATGGGCGCAGCGTCTTGCACGCTGATCGCCACTACTTTTTGAATCGAAATAAAGGCTAAGAATCCGACTTATGCAGCAAACGCCAGCAGTCACCGTACAGGAAGACGATAACGGGGAGATTGATCTCCTCGGTCTGTTTGGAACACTGATCGACCATAAATGGCTGATCGCTGCGGTGACCGGTGCCTTTATGGTCACTGGCGCCGCCTATGCGGTGCTGGCAACCCCGGTCTACCAGGCGAATGCCCTGCTGCAGGTCGAAGCGAAAAAGAACGACTTGCTGGGCTTCTCGGACATCGGCGGGATGCTGGGCAAGGAGTCGCCGTCGGCCACCGAGATCGAGCTGATCCAGTCCCGCTACGTGATTGGCAAAACCGTCGACAACCTGAAACTCGATATCGTCGTACAGCCGATGTACTTCCCGGTGGTGGGTGAGTTCCTGGCGCGCCGCTTCCAGAAGGCCAACCCCGGTGCAATCGCCGAGCCGCTGCTGGGCCTGGACGGCTTCGCCTGGGGCGGCGAGTCGCTGAAGATCTTCAAGCTGGACCTGCCCGACGGGCAATTGGGCAAGAAGCTGACCCTGACCGTGGGTGAAAACGCGCACTACACCCTGGTGGATGAAGATGACCAGGTGCTGGCGGCCGGCGAGGCCGGGCAGCCGTTCGAGCAAAATGGCGTGGCATTCCAGATTGAAGAACTGCGCGCCAAGCCCGGCACGCGTTTCCGGGTGATCCGCAATGCGCGACTGACCAGCATCCTCGACTATCAGGAAAACCTGGATGTGGTCGAGCGAGGGAAGGAGTCGGGCATGATCGGCCTGGCGCTGGAAAGCACCGAGCCGGACCAGGCGATCAAAATCCTCAATCAGATCGCGGCGATCTACGTGCGGCAGAACGTGGAGCGCACCTCGGCTGAGGCGGCGCAAAGCCTGGCGTTTCTCAAGGAGCAACTGCCGGAGGTCAAGAAGGACCTGGAAAAAGCCGGGAAGGCCTTGAATGAATACCAGACCCGCAGCAAGTCGGTGGACATCACCCTGGAAACCAAGGCGATTCTCGACCAGATCGTGGGCCTCGATACCAGCATCTCCGAGCTGAAGCTGCAACAGGCCGAGATGGACCGCAAGTTCACCCGCCAGCATCCCGCGTATCGCGCATTGCTGACCCAGATCGGCGAGCTGACCAGCAAGCAGCAGAGCCTGGCGAGCCGGGTCGAGAGCCTGCCTTCCACCCAGCAGGAACTGCTGAGCCTCACCCGGGATGTCGAGGTCGGCACGGCCATTTACACCCAGTTGCTCAACAAGTCCCAGGAACTCGATGTGATGCGCGCGGGCACCGTGGGCAACGTGCGCCTGATCGACACCGCAGACGTCAATTTCTTCAAGCCGATCAAGCCGAAAAAGATCCTCATCGTGCTGATCGCGACGCTGCTGGGCGGCTTCCTGGCGGTGACGCTGGTGCTGCTGCGCAAGGCGCTGAACCGTGGCCTGGAAAGCCCCGAGGCCATCGAGCAACTGGGCTTGCCGGTGTACGCGTCGATTCCGTACAGCACGCTGCAAAAGGTCGAAGAAGACAAAATCAGCCGCGGGCGTGGGCGTGCCGATGCCGGTTCTTCATTGCTGGCCATCAGTCACCCCACGGACCTGGCAGTGGAGGCCTTGCGCAGTTTGCGCACCAGTTTGCACTTCGCGATGCTCGAGGCGCCGAATAACCGGATCATGATTTCCGGCCCCAGCCCCGAGGTGGGTAAAACCTTTGTCTCGGTGAACCTGGCGGCGGTCATCGCGCAAACCGGGCAGCGCGTGTTGTTGATTGACGTGGATATGCGACGGGGCTACCTGCACAAAGTGCTGGGTGTGCCGGCCAAGGATGGGCTTTCCGACATCCTCTCCAATCAATGCACCCTTGAATCCGCCATCCACAAAACCGGCATTGAAAACCTCGACATCATCAGCCGCGGGCAAATACCGCCGAATCCTTCCGAGCTGCTGATGCACCGCAACCTGACCGAGCTGTTGGCGCAGGTCAGCGAACGGTATGACCTGGTGATTCTGGATACGCCACCGCTCTTGGCCGTGACCGACGCAGCCATCGTGGGACGGCAATCGGGGACCAACCTGATCGTCACCCGCTATGGCTTGAACCCGGCAAAAGAGATCGAGCACACCATGCGCCGATTTGCCCAGAACGGCATCGTGCTCAGAGGCGCGATCTTCAACGGCGTTGAAAAGAAAGCGTCGGCCAAATATGGCTACGGCAACTACGGGTATTACCAGTACGAGTACCAGGCTGATCGGAGCTGATTCACCACTGTAATTGCAGGATAGAGGTCACGTTTTCAGGAAATGAACGAAAAATCCTGGGGCGGTAGCGTGCCAAATTCAAATCAGTATAAAGAATACCCAGCCATGTTTTACCTGTTATCCCTTATCGCGCTGTCAGCGGGTTTGCTCGCGGCGAAAAATCCAAAATACTCAATCGTAGTGTTCGGGATAATGCTGGCTGTTATTCCCACGGGTAACTCCTACAGCGAAATAATCTCGCTCAAGGGTATCTACTTCTTTGACTTTTATATCGTGGGCGGGCTGGGCGCACTGCTGATCCGGCAGGTGGCTACACAGAAGAAACAATTGACGGTACCGGGCGGCCTGCTTTTTGGTTGCGGGCTGTATGTGGTGTTACTCGCCTGCGGCCTGCTGGAGTCCTCGAACAAGTACCTGTTGAAGGATGTTCGGCCTTTTATAATGATCCTGTCGTTTATCGTGCTCTCGAACATCGCGACCCTTGCCGCAAAAACGCTGAAGTTGCAGACAGTGCTCCTGCTATTGATCGCGATGACCGCCTTCAATGTACTGGACATTGCCTGGTTACGCTTGGGCTTGTACAAGTTTCAAGACGTCTACTATGAAGAAAACGCCTACCGCTACCTGGACGGCGGTACGTACGCCGCCGTGGCCTATCTGATTTATTACTTCATAGACCCACGGCTGTTCGAACACAGGAAAAAGCTCGCAAGCATTTGCCTGGCCACTTCATTCATCTGTTTGTTCATTGCCAACTCTCGCTTCATCTTTGTCTCGGTGTTTGCGGCGATTATCATCCACCAATACACCCGGCCCGCCCGCATGATAGGCGTTGCCCTGGCCGGGGCGGTGGTGCTGATGGCGTTCATTGGCATCAGCAATATGATCGGGGCTGATCGAATCAATGATGGTTTGTCGTCCGAAGGCATGGCCGCCCAATTGGCCACGCGCTTCAGCCCGGCACTGGAGTTGATTCGTGGCATGAACCCGCTGCATTACTTTGTGGGACTGGGCGCGGGCACGCCGTTCGAGATTCCCTGGTTCGAGTACCGTGGCCTCGATGACAAGAACTCGAATATCGACAGTGCCTACTTAACCTACTTCGTTAAGTACGGGCTGATAGGCGTGTACTTGCTGTACGTGTTCATTACCTCGATTACCCAGCACATGAACAGCCGGGTGGCGGTTTCGATCGCCATCTTTCTGGGGGTGATGTTCGTTGTCTCGGCCACGCCTTATCAGCCGTACGCCATCGGTATCGCGTATGGCGCGATTGTGCTCCGGGTCTGTTCCGAACACACCGCCAGGCAACGCAAAAAGATCCTCAAGCCTGGCCAGCCGCTGATAACCACACCCTTGCAGGTGAATGCCGGATGAACAGCACACTGTTGAAAAAGTTCGTGTCCAGTACGGCATGGAGTTTCGTTTCTGCCGTGGCCACCAAAGTGTCGGTGGTCATCACCGGCATCCTGGTTGCCCGGGTATTGGGTGCGCAATCGTTTGGCGAGTATGGCTTGATCCAGAGCGCGATTGTGATGCTTGCCAACGTCGCCGCCCAAGCAACCACCACGGCGACGGCCAAGCATATCGGGCAGTTCAAGGAGACCTGTCCCGAGAAGACCGGCAGGGGCATCGCGCTGACGCTGCTGTTCTCGGTTGTGTTCAGCGGGATGATCATCGGGACAGCGCTGTTTTTCCCGCACTTTTTCTCCAGCGTTATCCTGGGGGCAGACAGCCTCAGCGCTGCATCGCTGATCGTATTGAGCACCATCACGTTGATTATCCTGTCGGGATGGACCCAGGGCTGCCTGACCGGTTGGGGCCAATACCGGACAATCGCGACCATCAATGGAATCATTGCGATTGTCGCGATCCCGGCGACGTACTTCCTGACCCTGCAGTTCCGACTCAATGGTGCGCTGCTGGGCTTGGCCGGTTCTCAATTGCTGATCGTGTTCTTCAGCGCACTGGCCTGCTGGAAGACTTTGAAGGCCCGAAATACCACGCTGAGTTTCAAAGGTGCAATGACTGAAAAGCACGCAGTGCTGTCGGTTGGCCTGCCGGTATTGCTGACGGGGTTGATGGTCGCCCCGATGAACTGGTTCGCCAACAAGTTGCTGGCGGAAACAACTAACGGCCTTGCCGCATTGGGCATGTACGCCGCCGCGATGCAATGGAACGCGATCTTTTCCCATGTTTCCGTGGTGTTGGGCTCTGTGCTGGTGCCGATGCTGGCCACCGCGCTGGGCGGTAAAAGCCGCAAGTTGGACGCCTTGAACTTTCTGTCGGGCTGGCTGGTGGTGTTGGTGATCATACAGCCGGTGATCATGTTCCCCGAGTTGCTGGCCAAACTGTATGGCAGCAGTTTCCTGGGGCGGGATTTTGAAGTGACGTTGGTTCTGGTAATCCTGGGTTCGCTGCTCAGTGCATTCAAGTCCGGTATTTCAAGAAAAATGATCGTGATGAACCTGGCCTGGTTCAGTGTGATGAGTAACATTCTATGGGGAGTGTTATTCATTGCCGGAGCACTGTGGCTTCGGGAAGAAGGTGCAATCGGGATTGCCAAGGCATTTATCGGTTCGCAGTTTATTCACTTCCTGCTGGGACTGCCGTATTTCGTCTACAAGAAGATATTACCTCTGGAGTTGCTCGTATCTCCCAGGATCCTGATCTTGTGGACATTGCCTTTCATCAGTTTCATATCAAGCGCCTATGTCGAAAGTGTGCTGTATCGATTAATGATCATGGCGCTGATATTTATCTACATTCTCGCAACAACGTTTGCCTTGAATGCCGTGTTTAATGACCCCGTGGAAAATGGAAGCCCAGCATGAATGTCAGCAAAGTATATATCCGGGGGGCATACGGTCCTGGTAATTTGGGTGATGACGTATTAATGCTATGCGTGATCAATATTCTGAAAAAACGCTTTAAGGAATCGGATATAGCGGTGGGTGTCGATCATCCGCAGATCGCCAGGAACTTCAACCCGCGTATCAAGTGGCTGCACATCAAGGAGCCGGTCAAGGCTGACCTGGTGGTGTTGGGCGGTGGGGGCCAGTTCTTCTCGTTCATCCCACCGGCCAAAGAGGCGGCTGCCAACAAAGGCATCGTGGCGAAGCTGTGCAAGAGCATCAAGGCGCAGACCGACCTGAAGTCCACGCTTCTGCGTTTGTATGTCGGGATGCGCGGTGGTGTCGACAGGATCTATTTCCACCGGCGCCTGGCAGCGTTCTGCATTGGCCTGGGCCCCTTCGATGGCGGCGGCAAGCTGCTGACCCGCGCCGTCAGCGTGATCAATCGCTGTGACTACATTTCCGTGCGGGACGGTACCAGCCAGCAGCATTGCAAGGCCTTCGGAAAGTCCGACGTCGAGGTGTACACCGATCCCAGCCTGCTTTCCGACCTGTGGATCTCCAGCAAAGACCTGGAGGTCGGCAGCCTCAAGAAGGGCAAGTACCTGTCCTTCATCCTGCGCGACTGGCCCCATGACGCGAACGGGCAACAGTTCATCAAGGCGATGGTCCAGGCCGCGGATGAGCTCGCCAAGCGTGGCG
Organism: Pseudomonas sp. Colony2; assembly: GCF_019382755.1. Lineage (NCBI taxonomy): Bacteria > Pseudomonadati > Pseudomonadota > Gammaproteobacteria > Pseudomonadales > Pseudomonadaceae > Pseudomonas > Pseudomonas sp. Colony2. The sequence continues at coordinate 3,077,428 of NZ_CP080030.1, forward strand.
AGCAGGTACGCCTGGTCTCGCTGTACAAGGAACGTGACCAGCACCTGATCGACAAGTACCACACGTTCGAATGGTTGTGCTGGGACGCGGCGGGCGATACGCCCGAAACCTTCATGGCGAAACTGATCGTCGAGTCCGACGTGATCATCAGCGCCCGTGCACACGGTGTACTGCTGCCGGCTTCCCTGGGCTTTCCCACCATCGCGGTTGAAATCGAAAACAAGCTGAAAAAAGTCCATGAAATGCTGCCGCAGGGCACCCGGCTGGTCAGCACCCCAGACCCTGAGGTGATCAAGGCCACCATCAGCGAATTTCGGCAATCCAAGGCGCAAATGGCCGAGCACCTCAAGCAGGAGATCGCCCAGCGTTCTTCCCTTGCGCAAAAAGCGGTCGACGACTTTTTGAAATGGGTCGATGAAAAATAAAGTGGAGGGGCAACCGACGTGAAAAAGACAGCCTCGACGCTACTCATTGTGGCGTTCGCCCTGCAGGTGGCTGCCAGCGGCGCATCTGAGTTGAACGACCGTTGCGAGCCAGGCATCAAGAACATCTACCCGTCACTGCCGGACGTTTCGCAGATGGCCGACGGGCCCCAGGCGCAAAGCAGCATAAAGGGCAGGGCCAATCTGACGAACAAGGCCTACAGCCAAAAGATCAAGGACATTGCCGTGCATTTTCCGGCCGGCTCCTATGACCCGGGTTCGATGGTGCGGCTTGGGTTGCCCTACGGCGGCATTGAATTCAAATCCCCATTGCCGCAACCGGGCAGGGAATGCCTGGTACTGACCTATGAGTTGAAGTTCGACAGGAATTTCGACTTTGTAAAAGGCGGCAAGCTCCCGGGCCTCTACGGTGGCACCGGCAATACGGGCGGCAAGATACCGAACGGCCATGACGGCTTTTCCACGCGCTACATCTGGAAAGAAAAGGGCGCCGGCGCCATTTACGCGTATTTGCCCACCAGTAAAACCTGGGGCACGGCAGTCGGGTTGGGTTCCTGGATCTTTACGGTAGGGCAATGGCACAGGTTGGAGCAACTGGTGAAGTTGAATACGCCGGGGCAGGCCGACGGTGTGATTTCCATTTGGTACGACAACCAGCTGGTGCACTCGGAAACCGGGCTGACGTTTAGAGACACGCCGGAGATCACCATCGACGGCTTGCTGTTTTCGACGTTCTTCGGTGGCAATAACCCGTCTTTCGCCACGCCGGTGAGTACCAATATCCGCTTCAGGAATTTTGTGATGAGTTCACAGCGCGTAACGGATACTTCAGGGCAGGGCGAGTAGATGAAGAACCTGAAACTGAACATCAAGAAGGCCGCTGTTGCGCTGTTCAATACGCTGCTCAGCCTGGCGTTGTTTTTCAATCTGCGACGCGCGTTGCTCCGGGCAACCGGATGCCGGGTGGGCGCCCGGACCACGATCCACCGCAACGTGGTGTTTTTCTCCTTCGGCAACTTCTCGGTCGGGAAAAACTGCACGGTCAATTACGACTGCTACCTGGATAACCGGGCGGGCATCCGCATCGGCGACAACGTCAATATTTCCCATAACACCCGGGTTTATACGCTGGGCCACGATATTGATGACCCCATGAGTTGCCTGGTGGGGAAGCCGGTGTTGATTGAAGACAATGCCTGGATCTTTCCCAATGTGATGGTGATGCCAGGCGTCACCATCGGAACAGGCGCGGTTGTTTATCCGGGCAGTGTGGTCACGCGCAACGTTGCAGCGTATTCGATCGTGGGTGGCAATCCGGCCAAACATATCCGCTTCAGAAACAACACCATTCGATACAACGCCGACTTTCCGATCTGGTTTGCAGTGTAAGCAATCTCACTGGCCCCACCTTTATTTATGCAGGACTCTGACGTGAAATCATTAATGATTGCATGGATTGGCTATCAACGACGCGCCGATACCATGAAGCAATACTGGGCGTATGACATTCTACATCTGCCCAACCAGTTCAAGAAGAAATCCGCGCGGCCGCTGGATTACTTGATCAAGTCGTTTAAAACCCTGAAGACCCTGTTGGCCGGTTCGCCTGACGTGCTGTGGGTGCAGTTGCCGCCGAGCCCGGTATTGCATATAGCACTGGCCTACAAGTTTATATTCAACCGGCGGCTGAAGATTATCGCCGATGCCCACAACAGCCTGTTGCGCAAGCAATGGATAGGCTTTCCGGGCACGGTAGCGCTGTTGAATAGAATCGATGCCGTCGTCGTTCATAATTTTAAAGTCAAAGAAGAGTTGGCCGGCCTGGGCGTCAAGGACACCAATATCTTTATCCTGGAAGACTTGCCGTGTGACTTTCACGCGGCGCCCGCCAGTGAGCGCGAGACACCCTATGTACTGTTTCCGTGCTCGTTTGATATCGATGAACCGATCGAGATCGTGATCAACGCCGCCCGGGAAATGCCCGGTGTCGACTTCCTGATCACCGGCAAGCATCAGGGCAAGCTCTCCGAGGAGCTCGTGGCGTCACTCCCCGAGAACATCAAGCTGACCGGCTTCCTCAGCAAGGCGACCTTTGAACAGCTGCTGTGCCACGCGAATGTGGTGCTCGGCCTGACCACCCGCGACAACGTTCAGCTGAGCGTGGCCAACGAAGCGGTCAGCGCCGGCAGGCCGATGGCGCTTTCGAATACCACGGTACTGCGCTCGTTGTTTTCCGAGGCGGCGGTGTTTGTCGACACCCTGGACCCGCTGTCCATCAAGGCCGGCGTCGCGCAGCTCATCGCCAATCAAGAAACCTATAAAGAGAAATCGGCCTTGCTCAAAGCCAAGCGAATAACCCGCTGGAAAGGCCAGGCCCAACTGTTAAGAACTGCCGCCACTATTTAATGATGTCTATTACACCTGACAGGAAGGGAACCGTCATGAGTCAATCAAGTGATGTTTTATTGATTTGTTCTGGAGGTGGGCACTGGGTACAAATGAGCAAGTTGCTGCCTGCCTTCGACGGTCAAAAAGTTACCATCGCCACCGTGGATATCAGCATTGGCTCGCAGTATCCAACCCATGCCTTCGCGCAAGTCCCGGACTTTAATCGCAGTGAACCGTTGAAGATCATCAAGGGCTTTTGCCAGATCTTTGCGATCGTTTACCGCAGCAAGGCCAGGTACGTGATCTCCACCGGGGCGGCACCGGGGTTGCTGGGGCTGGTCGCGGGAAAACTCATGGGCAAAAAGACCCTGTGGATCGACAGCATTGCCAATCCCAAGAAGCTCTCGTTGTCCGGCAGGATCGCTGTGTATTTTGTCGATGAGTTGCTGACCCAGTGGCCCACGCTGTCGCAAAACAGCCGGGCCCAATATAAAGGGAGGATTGTATAAATGATATTTTGCAGCGTTGGCACTCAAGCACCCTTTGAAAGAATGCTCGGCTACTTGCATGAGTGGAGTCATGCAAACCCGCAGGTCCCGATTGTTGCCCAGGTGGGCAATAACGAAAATGACCTGGGGCGCATTACGGCTTACAAGACCATCGCCGAGCCGCTGTTTTCCAAGAACTTCAATGCGTCAAAGGTGATTGTTTCCCATGCAGGCATGGGCAATATCATTCGCTCTCTTGAACTGGGCAAACCGATTGTTATTGTCCCGCGCGACAGTCGGCGCGGTGAACACATCAATAATCACCAGTACGACACCGCCGAAAACTTTGCAGACCTTCCCTCTGTGTTTATCGCCCATGATAAAGATGCGTTCTTTTCGGCGATTGATTCGGCGCTTAACTACAGCAGTGCCGAAAGTTCACTGGACTTTACCGAAAGGGACCGCTTGATCAGTTATGTGAAGTCATTCACTTCTTAAGTTTCGGCTGTTTGTCAATCCGCTCTTATTGCCTTTAATCATCGAGTAATCGTTATGATCCCAGTTATATTGTCTGGCGGTTCAGGCACGCGCCTGTGGCCGCTTTCAAGAGCGCTTAAACCAAAGCAGTTTATTGCGCTGCACGGTGACTTGAGTTTGTTTCAAACCACCTTGGATCGCATCAAGAACCTGTCGATAGAGGGCGAGACCGTCAGCCCGCCGATCATTGTGTGCAACGAAGAACACCGTTTCATCGTGGCCGAGCAAAGTCGATCACTGGACGTGATCCCGCAGAAAATCCTCCTTGAGCCGACCGCCCGCAACACCGCCCCGGCGATTGCGGCGGCAACCCTGTCGGCGCTGGCGGATGGGGACGATCCGATCCTGCTGGTGCTGGCGGCGGACCATGTGATCGGCGATACCCAAGCGTTTAATGCGGCCTTGACGCTGGCCAAGGTGGAAGTCAACAAAGGCAAGATCGTCACCTTCGGGGTTGTGCCCACCAAGCCGGAGACCGGCTACGGCTATATCCGTACTCAAGAGGCTGCGGTGGACGGCGCCGCGCATGTCGATGCCTTCGTGGAAAAGCCCGACCTGGCGACCGCGCAAGGCTACCTGGAACAAGGCAACTACTTCTGGAACAGCGGCATGTTCATGTTCCGCGCCTCGGTGATGAAGGCCGAGCTGGAGCGCCTGAGCCCGGAGATCATGGTGGCCGCGGAACTGTCCCTCTCCAACGCAGCCCATGACCAGGATTTCACCCGGCTCAGCCAGGTGGATTTTGTGAACGCACCCAACGTGTCGATCGATTACGCGGTGATGGAAAAGACCCACATCGCGTCGGTGGTCATCCTCGATTCGCCGTGGAGCGACCTGGGTGCCTGGGACTCAGTGTGGGAAGCGGGCCTCAAGGATCAGAACCAGAACTGCACCCAGGGCGACGTGCTGCTGCAGGACGTCACCAACAGCTATGTGCATGCCAGCCACCGCCTGGTCACGGTTGCAGGGATCAATGATGTGGTGGTCGTCGAGACCGCCGACGCGATTTTGGTGACCACCAAGGACCACGCGCAAGACGTCAAGAAAATAGTCGCGCAGCTGACTGAAAAGCACCGGATCGAGAGCACCAGCCACCGCGAAGTCTATCGGCCGTGGGGCAAATATGACTCGGTGGACCAGGGCTATCGGTACCAGGTGAAGCGGATCACGGTGAAGCCGGGGCACAAGCTGTCGGTGCAACTGCACCACCACCGGGCCGAGCACTGGATCGTGGTGTCCGGCACCGCGAATGTGCAAATCGCCGACAAGCAAGTGCTGCTGACCGAGAACCAGTCCACCTACATCCCCATTGGCGTTGTGCACTCCCTCGAAAACCCGGGGCGAATCCCGCTGGAGCTGATTGAAGTCCAATCGGGTTCGTACCTGGGCGAGGACGACATCATCCGCTTTGAAGACCGCTATGGCCGCCTCGAGCTTGTTTAAAGGAAGATTGAAATGAATGTAACTGTATTTGGAATCGGCTATGTGGGTCTGGTGCAGGCAGCGGTGCTGGCCGACGCGGGGCATGAGGTGTGTTGTGTCGACGTGGACGCGACTAAAGTCGAGAACCTCAAGGCCGGCATTATTCCGATCTTTGAGCCCGGGCTGAGTGCGCTCGTCCAGAAGAACCATGATGCCGGACGCTTGCACTTCACCACCGACGCCGCGCAAGGCGTGCGGCATGGAGAGGTGCAGTTCATCGCCGTGGGCACCCCGCCTGATGACGATGGCAGCGCCGACATCAAGTACGTGCTCTCCGTTGCCGCGACCATTGCGCTCAACATGACCGAGCCGAAGATTATCGTTAACAAGTCCACGGTGCCGGTGGGGACGGCGGACAAGGTCCGGGCGAAGGTGTCCGAGGTGTTGACGTCGCGGGGGCTCGAGGTGGAGTTCCACGTGATCTCGAACCCCGAGTTCCTCAAGGAAGGTTCGGCGGTCGCCGACTGCACCCGGCCCGACCGGATCATCATCGGCAGCGACAGCAGTTACGCCGTGGACCGCATGCGGGAGCTGTATGAACCCTTCAACCGCAACCACGAAAAGATCATCACGATGGACATCAGGAGTGCCGAGCTGACCAAGTACGCGGCCAACTGCCTGCTGGCCACCAAGATTTCCTTCATGAATGAAATGGCCAATTTCGCCGAACGCTTGGGCGCCGACATTGAGGCGGTTCGTAAAGGCATTGGCTCCGATCCACGGATCGGCTACGACTTTATCTACCCAGGCTGCGGTTATGGCGGCTCGTGCTTCCCGAAAGATGTGCAGGCGCTGGAGCGCACCGCGTCGTCGATCGGCTATCAGGCAACGCTGTTGTCTGCCGTCGAGGAAGTCAACAAGCGCCAGAAGCAGCACCTGTTCGGGCATATTCACCACCACTTCGGCGGCCAGCTGGAGGGCAAGACCTTCGCCATCTGGGGCCTGGCCTTCAAGCCCAATACGGATGACATGCGCGAAGCCTCGAGCCGCGTGTTGATCGAACAACTGCGCAGCGTGGGTGCCAGGGTCCAGGCATTCGACCCCGAAGCGATGGCCGAGACCCAGCGCATTTACGGGATGAACGAAGACCTGTTGCTGATGGGCACCAAGGAAGCGGCGTTGCAAGGTGCCGATGCGCTGGTGATCGTGACCGAATGGCGGGAGTTCAAGGCCCCGGACCTGGACTTGATAAAAGAAAAACTGAGCACGCCGGTGATCTTTGACGGCCGCAATATATTTGATCCGCAGCGTATGAAAGCCAATGGTTTCGAGTATTACGGTATTGGTCGCGGGTTATCGGTACGCCCCGTTGTTTAATCCTGACGATTATTAACATTGGTGGTTTGAGCTATCCACAAGTGAGATGATTTCGAGGAGGTTAAGTGCGTGATCCAACAGGATCTTTGCGCAGTTTGCATAGCCTGTTTATCTCCGTTCCATCACTACGCCCTTATTGCATTATTTGATAAGGGGTAAATATCGAGAAGGAGTCTGATATGAGGAAAATACTGTTGGCCGGCGTGCTGGCCTTTAGCAGTACTGCGGCATTGGCGGCAGGTGAAGTCGCGAGCGAGGCCTTGAGCGATGCGGCCGGCGCGAGCGAGCCCCTGTCGTTGAGCACCCCGCTCGTGGGCGGCGTGACGCTCGGTGAAACCGTCGGGGTCGGTACCGCGGTAGTCGGCGCTGCGGCGGCGGCTTCCAACTCGGGCGGCAGTTCCAATGGCGGTACTTCCGGCACCGGCGGCACCACCGGTACAGGCGGTACCACCGGTACCAACTAATAACCCGCAATGTGTGTTGTTCAAGATCACCCGGAACTTCTGGGTGATCTTTTTTAGACTCGCCCTCGACTAGCGTAGTGCCATTATGATTCGTAGGTTACCTGTTCTTTTGCTGGCAAGTTTCAGCTTGCACGGCTGCATGTTTTCGCCTGGTCAACATATGGACACCAGTCAAATGTCCAGTGAGGGTTCTTCCGAAAGTACTCGGGTAGAGTTGATTCCCATCACCCCCAAATTGATTGCCATGGATGCCGCCACGCATGTTCGTGAATCGGTGCCGGCAGAACTGTTGTCTTATGTGCCCGGTGGCTATCGCGTCGGTGCCAATGACCTGTTGTTTATCACGGTTTGGGACCATCCCGAGTTGACGGCACCGTCCGGGTCGCAACAGCAGATCGACGCCAACGGGCGCCTGGTTCGCCCCGATGGCACGTTGTTTTATCCGTATATCGGCAACGTCCCGGTGGCCGGCAAGACCATCGAAGAGCTGCGGGCCTTTATCGCCGGGCGCTTGTCGCAATTTATTGAAAGCCCACAGGTCGACGTCAGCGTCCTGCGGTTTGCCAGCCAGACAGTGGTGGTGACCGGGGCGGTGATCAAGGCCGGGCAACAGCCGATCACCACCACGCCATTGAGCGCCGTCGAGGCCATTGGCGCCGCCGGTGTCGACCCCACGAATGCCGACCTCTCGAGCCTGACCCTGACGCGCGACGGCCGTGAGTACACGCTTGACCTGGACAGCCTCAATCGCCAGGGCTCGCAACTGCAGGGCATCTACCTCAAGGGCGGCGACCGATTGTACCTGCCCTATAACGACCAGAAACGTGTCTACCTGATGGGCGAAGTCAATCAGCCCCGGGCCCTGACCTTCAAGGGCAAGTCGATCAACCTGACCGATGCCCTGGGTACCGTAGGCGGCTTGAACCAGACCACTTCCAATGGCAATGCGGTCTATGTGATTCGCGGCGTGGACAACCTGGAAGCCGAACCGGCCAAGGTGTTCCAACTCGATGCCCAGTCACCGTCCGCGCTGGTGCTGGCCACCCGGTTCGACTTGCAACCCCAGGACATCGTGTACGTCGGGCCGGCCGGCGTGACGCGCTGGAACCGCCTGATCAGCCAGTTGCTGCCGACCGCCAGTGCCATTGGAATTGGTGCCCGATCGGCCAATGACCTCAGCGAAGTCAACAGCAGATAAGGCGTTATCCCGTGGTGAAAATGTTGCCTACCAGCGCCTGCCTGTCGATGGCGCTCTTGTTGTGCGGGTGTAACCCGTTGATGAGGGCGTCGTGGTACACCCTCGAAACCTCTGTGACGGGCCCGGCCCCGATCAACGTGACCCGCGCCCAGGTCGACGCGGTGCCATACCCGCAGATTCTGGTGACCACCGCCGTCAGCGAGGGCGTGATGGCCATGGCCCGGCGCCGGGGCGACCTGCAGTTCTGGGTCGCTTCCGGCAAGCAAGTGGTGATGATGCGTGACGGCCTGGTGGTACGCACTGTCGGGCTGGGTGTTTCCCTGGATGGCACGCGTTTCAGTGGCGAATCGCCGTTCAAGCGCGGGCTCCAGCATCTGCCCGACGGTTACACCGGCACACGCTGGATCGACCTCTACGACGGCAACCGAATCGGTATCGCGGTCAACAGCCGTTTCAGCAGCCACGGTATCGAGACCCTCCGCATTCTGGACAAGGATTACGCCTTGCTGCGCATCGACGAGCAGGTGGACGCTCCCACCTTGAATTTCCGCGCCACCAACCATTATTGGGTCGACCCGCAGGATGGTTTCATCTGGCGCAGCGAGCAGCATTTGACGCCCCGGTTGGCCCTGAAAATCGTGCAGTTGCGTCCCGACCGGGAGGCAGCCCGATGAAGTGTTCGAAGCTTTTATGGCTGGGCCTGTTGCTGATCGGCCCCGGCACTGGCCAGGCGGCCGTTACAGTCAGTGGCGATGTGCGCAGCCCCGGCGCCTTCGAGGTCAAGCCGGGGGCGCGTTTGCTGGACGTTATTCGTGTGGCCCAACCCAATGCAGAAAGCTACTGGTTGGGCGCCGCGTGGCTGCACCAGTCGTTGGTGAGCACGCAGGAACGCTTGAAGGCAGGGGTTTTGTTCGATCTGAAACTGCTGCAACGAGGGGCCTTGCTGGATGACCGTGGCTCCCGGGCGGACTTGAGTGCGCGTCTGTATCGACAGGTCGAACAGTTGCCGGTCACTGGCCGCCAGGTGCAAGTGCTGGACCCGATCGCCGTCGAGGCGGGGTTCGCGCGCAACGCATTGCTGGATGACGGGGACCGGCTGGTCTACCCCGTGAGGCCGTCCACCGTGCACGTGCTCGGCGCGGTCGCGCAGTCCTGTGATGTGCCGTACCGGGCCATGCGCGAGGTGCGGGATTATGTTGGCGACTGCACGGTCCTCGATGACGCCGAGCGCGATGACCTGTGGCTGATCCAGCCCGACGGCCAGGTACGGCGCGTGGGCGTGGCGGCGTGGAATCGCGAGGACGGCGTGGTGGCGGCCCCCGGCAGCAGGATCCTGGTGCCGATCCGCAGCGACGACCTTGAGACGCCGACCCCTGATCTCAACCAACAACTGGCCGAGTTTTTCGCCACTCAACCGTTGGCTGAGGTGAACCCTTGAATTTACGTTTTGCGGCTGTACTGCTGTTGCCTTGCGGGTTGGCTCACGGTGACCCCCGTTACACCCAAAATGATTTCGGCGGCGTGGGCCTGCTACAGACCCCCACCGCACGCATGGCCCCGGCGGGAGAGTTGAGCGCCAACGCCAACCGCACCGATCCCTACTCGCGCTACAGTTTTTCCCTGCAACCGTTCGATTGGCTGGAGGGTTCGTTTCGTTATACCGCCATCAGCAACCGCAGGTACGGCGCCGAGGCGTTGAGCGCAAGCCAGAGCTTCAAGGACAAGGCCATCGACTTCAAGGCGCGGCTCTGGGAGGAAAGCCGGTGGGCACCGCAGGTGGCTTTCGGTGCCCGGGACATCGGCGGTACCGGGCTGTTTTCCAGCGAATACTTTGTCGCCAACAAGCGCCACGGCAACCTGGATTTCAGCCTAGGCATCGCCTGGGGCTACCTGGGAAACCGAGGCGACTTCGGCAACCCGCTGTCGGTGTTCGGCAGCAAATTCAACGACCGGCCCAAGAGCACTGCGGTCGTCGCCAGGGCAGGGGATGTGAACTCCAACGCCTATTTCAGGGGCCGCCCTTCGTTGTTCGGCGGGATCGCCTATCAAACGCCCTGGAAACCCCTGAGCCTGAAGCTCGAATACGAGGGCAATGACTACAAGCACGAGCCGTTGGACAACCCGATCAAGCAGGACTCGCCGGTAAACATTGGCGTGGTCTATAAGCTGGCTGACAGCGTCGACCTGAGTGCGGCCTGGGAACGCGGGAATACCGCGATGTTCGGCATCACCCTGCACACCAACTTTGTCAGCCGCAAGGCACCGGTCAAGACCTATGACCCGCCCGCCGAACCGTTGCCGGCGCGCATGCCCACCACCCCGGCCGACCAGGTCAACTGGGCCAACGTCGCCGACAGGCTGCAGCAGAATGCCGGCTACAAGGTGGAGCGCATTGCCCGGCGCGGCTCGGAATTGATGGTGTATGGCGAGCAGCAACGCTACTTCTATTCAGCCAAGGCCGTGGGACGCGCCAGCCGGATTCTCGACAACAGCGCCAATCAGGATATCGACTGGTTCACCCTGGTGAACAAGCGCTATGACATGCCCATCGAAGAAACCAGCGTGCCCCGTAACACCTTCCGCGCCGTGGTGAACAACCAGCAGCCGTTGACGGACCTGCACCGTAATACCGAGGTCAACCCGGCGGTTGCCCATCGGGAAACCACGCTCTACAGCGGAAAATCCGAGCCGTTCAACTATGGCCTTGGCCTGGGTTACAAACAGAACATCGGTGGCCCCGACGGCCTGCTTTATCAGTTCACTGCCGACGCCGACGCGGAGTACCGTTTTACCCGCAATACCTGGTGGAGCGGCTTGCTCAGCGCCAACCTGCTGAACAACTACGACAAGTTCACCTACGACGCACCCAGCGGCTTGCCGCGAGTACGCACCGACCTGCGCCAATACATGACCACGTCCGATGTGACGATGCCGAACTTCCAGGTCAACCATGCGCAGCGCCTGGACCGCGACCTGTATGGCATGGTCTACGGCGGCTACCTGGAGTCCATGTACGCCGGGGTGGGCGGCGAGGTGTTGTTCCGGCCGGCGGGCAAGCACTGGTCAGTGGGCGCAGACCTGAACTTCGTGCGCCAGCGTGATTTCAACCAGGGCTTCGGCCTGCGGGATTACCAGACCATCACCGGCCATGTCACCAGCTATACCGAGCTGCCCTATGACACCCTGGCCGCCGTCAGTGTGGGGCGTTACCTGGCGCGGGACTGGGGCACCACCGTCGACATCTCGCGCCAGTTCAAGAACGGCGTGAAGTTTGGTGGCTGGGTGACGCTGACCACCGCCTCGAAGGAAGAATATGGCGAAGGCAGCTTCGACAAGGGTATCTATATTTCCGTCCCCTTCGACGAATTGATGAGCACCTCGACGATGCGTCGGGCCAACGTCGTATGGGCGCCACTGACCCGTGACGGCGGCGCACGCCTGAACCGCGGCTATTCGCTGCAGACCATGACCGACGGGCGTGACAGCGAGTTGTTCTACAACAACTTCGAGAAGATCACTGAGTGACGGTGCGGCATCTGCCGACCAGGTTGTCGACTGCCCGGCGTTGAATGCGCCGGGCAGTCGCCACGCCGAACGCTACAGCGCCAGGTGCAATGCCGGCGCGCAACACTTGCCTGACTTTCCTCTTTGATGACTATGCGAATGGCCCGGGCCCGGGCGTTGCTGTGGGCGCTATCGTTGCGCCTTGCGGGGAGTGGTGGCGGGGAGGGCGCAAAGCGCGCCTGGTGCCCCGCGCCGCCGATGCAGCGGCACGGGGAAGGGCGGGGTCAGTAGATGTCTTTGGACAGCAGGGTAAACGGCGTCTTGAACAGGATCTTGATGTCCAGCCACAGCGACCAGTTGTTGATATAGCGCAGGTCGATATCGACGCGTTGCTGCATCTTCTCCAGGGTCTCGGTTTCACCCCGGCAGCCATTGACCTGCGCCAGGCCGGTGATGCCGGGCTTGATGCGATGCCGCGCCATGTACGCGCGAATCTTGCCCGAGTAGTAGTCATTGTGGGCGACGGCATGCGGGCGTGGGCCGACCAGTGCCATATGCCCTTGCAGCACGTTGAACAGCTGGGGCAGCTCGTCGATGGAGGTGCGGCGGATAAAGCGCCCTACGGGGGTAATGCGTGAGTCGTTGCGGCTCGCCTGGCGCACTTCGTGGTCGTCATGCACGCGCATCGAGCGGAACTTCCAGACCTTGATCACCTCGCCGTTCCAGCCGTGACGATCCTGCTTGAAAATTACCGGGCCGGGAGAGGTAAGTTTGATCAGCAGGGCGAACAGCAGCAGCAACGGGCTGAGCAGGATGATCGCCAACAGGGCCAGGCTCTTGTCCAGCAGCGACTTGCTCAGTGCGGCGGTCGGCCGGCTGGTCAGCGGGCTTTCATTGAGGAAGATCGCGGGCAATCCATCCACCTCGGCCACGCTGTGGTTGAGCAGCAGCATGTTGTTGAGGTCGGGCACCCAGATCACGTCCACGCTGATCTCCAGCAGGTTGAGGTACAGCGCCTCGATGTGGGTCGCTTCCTGGAGAGAGTGAGTGATGTACAGGCGGCGGATACCGTGCTGGCGGATCAGCGCGGGAAGATCGGGCAAGTCACCGAGGATCTGAGGCTGGGTGCCGGCCTGGGGGGAGGTGGTGCGGGGACCTACGAGACCCACCAGAGGGGAGCGTTTTTGCCTGGCGAGAGTATTGGCCAAGTCGGTTGCAAGTTTTCCCGTACCAATAATCAGCGATTTCTGGCGCTCATGTAGTTGCCGGTGGTAGTACCTGGATAGACTGTGAATGGGAATGTAGCAAAGGGCTAGTATTGGATAGCTGACAGCAGCCCAGAGTAGCAGGATCTCGATGGGAAACAGCGAACTGGCATTACAGGCTATGCCGACCGCGAACAATATGCCCAGGGTCAATAACCAGCCGGTGAATAATCGTCCCAGCCCAACAAAAAAGTCATCTTTTTTGCTATAGACGTCACATAACATGTAGGCCGGTATAGAGGCCAGTATTGTAATGGCTGCCAATATCCGGTAGTGGGATTCCAATTGCCCGGTCTTGAAAAGTACCAGTGAAAACAAAAGTACAACGACCACACTCAGGGCAATTGCCCACTGCCCCCAAAAGGTCAGGCCTTTGGGTGTAAGGTTACGATGCATTCTTCTGTTGTTAAGCATACTTCTGCTCCCTGTGGTATCCACTCACGTGCTGGCAGGTTAAAGCGAGGCGTGGTTTTAATGACTATCAAATGGCAGGCGCACGCGTAGGCGTGCGTATTGATAGTAATAAATGGCAGGGAGCAATGGCTGACGACTTATAACGCGGTCATGTTGTTATAAAATGGCAGATAGAAAGGCGTTCTAATAGGCAGGGTGAATTGTAATTTTTATGAAATAATTATTTTTCTGTGACGTTTGCGCGACTGCTCAGCGGGCTTTTTATTTTTTGTGTCAGGCAGTAGCCACGGTTACGCACCGCGCGGAACAGGCGTTCGCCATCATTCACGCGCTTGAACTTGTCCTGCAATCGGCTAAGGCACATTTCAAGCCCGCGATAGAGGTCGGGCTCACGTCCGATGTTGCGGATAAGTTCTTCCTTGCTGACCACACGTTCTTCATGGTTCAACATTTTCTTGATCAATGCCGACTCAATAGTGGTCAAGGAAATGCGTAGCCCACCTTTCACCAGCGCACGATCTTGCTGGGTAAGTAGCCAGACATCGGGGCCGCGTAATGCAGAGGATGAGTTAACTGTTTCCGCGGTGGTGTTATTCAGGTCCGGGTGTGTGACGTCTGATTTTAGAGCCGTGATGTTAGGTTTTTTTGACGCGTCGTAAAGTTGTCGGGTCAGCCGATTACTGGCTTCGTAAAGTCTTTTGGCGGCGACATAGTTACTGAGCCACAGATTGAAATTCTGCTCTTTGGTAACGGCGTAGGAACTGGTCGAAGCGTCCGATGTTTTTTCCACGGTTTCGATCAGCGGCCCGCTGTCGACGTCGTAATGTAAAAATGCCACATTTGGCGTGAAATCGTGCAGTGCGATTGACGGGTACGTCGATGTAAATGTGTGTTTCTTGAGAGAACTCATGGCATTCACCGATTCCAGGAAAGTACGGGGGTTCATAAACTATCAGCAGGGGAGAAGTAGGGGCCCTGAAAATAGTCAAAAGGCAAGCGTCTGGCGAGAAGTGCGCTGTCGGCGTGCTCGACGTTGTCGGCGATGAAGGAGACCCGGGTGGTGCTCATCAGCCCCAGCATCTGGTCGTAAAGCCGGTCGAACAGGCCCGAGCGGGTGTTCAGACTGAGCCTGAGGGCCGAGTCTGGAAAAGGCATTTTTATATAGTCATAAAGACTCAAGTCGATCAGCAGGTCGGTGTTTTTTGTATTTAATGTGTAATTGTTATAGGCAAGCTTCAGGTTGCTCTGGTCTTTCAGGCTATACAGTTGACGGATCATGCTCCGGCGTTCCAGCGGGCCCGGAAGGGTGTCCAGTGTGTTTTCAACGCTGACAATGAGTTGTTGTCTGTTTTTTTCCAGCGTGTGTGAAGTATCGATAATTTCCTTGAGCAGGTCCTCATTCATCAACAGCGATTGCTCAATTCGGAAAAACTTGTGGAGGCCCGGGCTTTTATCCGCGCGCAAACGTTTACTTGTGCGGGCAAATGAACTCGGCCTGGCATGTTGCAGGGCTTCGCTGTAGGCGTCTTTAAGTTGTTCGGAATAAAACGGGCAGGCGTCATCACGCGGGCTGTCGAGCTCAGGCTCGGCGTGGACGCGGATCTCACTGCCCCACAGCGTGCAACTTCGTTCAAGTATCGCTTGCCGCGAAAAGGTGAAGCAGGCTGACGCCTCACGTAATAAGGTTCCGCTATTCACGGTTCGACCGCTCCCTGACGGGGTGGATATGATTAACCGAAGCCAGCCCTCTGCTTAGTTTGTAGCCGTAACCGCGAATGCTCTGAATTATATTGCTTCCGTAATGTGATTTTATTTTGCCACGTAACCGGCTAATCGATTTTTCGAGGGCCCTTGAATCATAAAATCGGGGATTCAGCCCCATTACCACGGCGATTTCATCATGGCTGAGCAATCGATTATGAATGAGCGCTTCCAGTACTTTCATTTCGACAAAGGACACTTCGAGCTTTTTGCCACCCCCGTAGATGCACATGCGGTCCTGATCGAGTAGCAAATCAGTATTACTTAGCCAGTATGTCTCGCTGAGGAACGCGGCAAACAGGGCAAGTTTTTTCTCGGGCGAGCTCTCGACGACCTTTATGCAGTAATCGGCGCCTGCGAGATAATATTTGGTTTTGCTTAGTGTAGTGGCGAAGGTGACAACCAGGAAAATGGTGCTGCCAGGATTTTCCGATCTGGTTTTTTTAATGATGTCCAGCGTTTGGGTGCTGGCAGAGGGGGTGTCGATCTCTATGATGATGGCACGGTAATGTCCATGGCTTGCATAGGGACCGATTAGTTGGCCGTAGGAGCGTGTATCGACTTTTAGATTTTTCGGTACAGTACGAACTATAAGCTCGCTGAAGTCCTCGGATTTCGATGGGGTCCGTGCAATAGCGAGGACGTTGGAAAAATGCATCACGTTGCTCCCTTTTCCGGCATGCGAGGCCGTCAATTCAATCGCTGCAGGCGTTTAGATGTTAATCGAATTGAATACGCCAAAACGTGACAAATTTTAACATTCGGCACTTTATTTGCGGGGGGTAAGGCGGATTTCAGGCGGGTGTTGAGAGCGGGTTTGTGGACCGGAGTACTCATATGCTAGTGCAAATTTTTTAGTGTGCGATAAGTATTTTAGGCGGGTTGATTTTTTTTGGCTGGAATGATTTAAGCCTTCTAGTCCCTTAGCTCTAAAAATGCTTATACGTGACTATTTATAATAATCCAGCAAGGCGATAGCGGGCGTCGTGTGCTGGGGGATGCTCGCGCGGTCGGCCAGGTAGCGCGCCGGCGGTTGGCCGATGGCCTTGCGGAACATGGTGATAAAGCCGCTGGCGTTTTCATAGCCGAGGTCCAGTGCCACCGTCTGCACACTTTCGCCTTTCGCCAGGCGCTGCAGTGACAGGATCACATGCAGTTGCCTGCGCCAGCGGCCGAAACTCAGGCCGATCTCCTCCAGCAACAAGCGCGTCATGCTGCGTTCGCTCATGCCGATGCGTACGGCCCATTCGCCCAGGGTGGCCTTGTCGCTGGGGTTGGCCAGCAAACTGTCGGCCAGGCGCCGCAGCCGAGTGTCCCGGGGCATGGGCAGGTGCAGGGCCTCCACCGGTGCCAGTGCCAGTTCGTCCAGCAGCGTGGCCACCAACCGGCCCTGGGCGCCCTCGGTGTCGTACAGCGGTGGGAAGCTGACGGCCTTGCTGATCAATTCGTGTAACAACGGCGATACCGCCAGGGTGCAGCATTGCCGGGGCAGGGCGCCGGCGGCGTCGGGGTCGACCAACAGACAGTAGACATCCGCTGCCCCCGACCCGCGCGCGGCATGGGAAAGGCCGCCCGGAATCCACAACGCGCACTGGGGGGGCACGATCCAGATACCTTCTTCGATGACGCAATGAATCACCCCGCGCAACGTGTACATCAACTGGCCCTTGCGGTGCTGGTGCGGTGCGTGCTCCCAACTCGCAGAGGTGCTTGAAGCGCTCACTGCAACCACCGCACGGGGAATTGCATCGGCGAGGGCCGGGCGCAAGGGGTCACGGGTTTCGAGGCGGTGGTTGTACATGGCGGCGCGGCGTCTTGGCTGGAATGCGAAACATTCTGGCCATTCTGTGCAATGGCGTCCAGTGATGGCATGGCTATCATGAGAAACATTCTCGTTAAAGGAGCTTCCCATGCAACTCGACAGTTCAACATTCCCCGTGGTGAAAATCGTGTTTGACGCCCCCAGCGACACTCCCCCGCAAGATACCTTTGGCGCATTCGAGGCCTTGTTGCAGCGCGAGGAACCCTTCGTCCTGCTGCACGAGAAAGCCGTGGATGAAAGCACTCACGAGCATTCACACGAAGAACGCAAACAGGCCTCGATCTGGATGAAGAAGCACAAGGTGGCCCTGCGTACTTTCGTCAAAGGCATGATCCAGGTGGAGCCCAGCGCAGCCAAGCGCCTGGCGCTCAAGCCGTTTGCCGTGATGTTCGGCAAGGCGTGGGGCTACCCGTTGCTGGTGGTGGAATCCACGGATCAGGCCTGGGCATTGGCGCGGGACGTGCTGGATACCCAGGTGTCGGATGTGGCGCACTATTGAGTGTGGGGCGCTGCCGTGCTGCCGCGTACTGTGAGTTCGAACGGCACTACAACCTGACGCTCCGACAGCGGCGTTTTCTCGATCAGTGCGATGAGCATCTCGACCGCCTTGCGGCCGAAGATTTCGGCAGGCTGTGCAATGGTGGTCAGGGGCGGGTCGCAGTAGGCCGCGAAGGGGATGTCATCAAAGCCCACCAGGGAAATATCCTGGGGCACGCGCAGGCCCTGTTGCTTGATGCGCTTCAAGGCGCCGATGGCCATTTCGTCGTTCTCGCAGAACAGCGCAGTGGGCCGCTCGGGCAGGGCGAGCATGTTGCCTGCGCCCTCGAAACCGGCGTGCAGGGTGAAGTCGCCGTGGCAGATAAGCGCCGGGTCGCGGGGGATGCCCGCCGCGAGCAAGGCATCTTCATAACCAGCCACGCGGTCACGGGTCAGTGGGCTGCTTTTCGGGCCTTTGATCAAGCCGATGCGGCGGTGGCCGAGGTCGATCAAGTGCTGGGTCATGGCCCGGGCGGCGCCACGGTTGTCGAGGCTGATGGTGGGGTGGCGACCGTCCTGGATCACCTCGCAGGCGTTCACCAGTGGCGGTGAGTCGCTGCAGTCGCTGAATGGGTCCGAGGCCCGCAACTGAATCACACCGTCGGCCTGATGGGCGTGGACCAGTTCGGCGAACTGTTTTTCGATTTCTGCCTGGCCCCGGGTGTCGCACAACAGCAACCGATAACCCGATGCCTGCGCCGCTTGCTGTGCACCGCTGATGACCCGGGCGAAAAACGTGTTGGCAATCGCCGGCACCAGGATCACCAGGTTGCCGGTGCGCCGCGAACGGAATTGCACCGCCATGCGGTTCGGCCGGTAGCCGGTCTGTTCCACGGCGGCGTTGACCTTGTCGCGGGTCTCGGGCAACACGCGTTCAGGGCTGGCCAGGGTCCTGGACACGGTGGCCACCGAGACCCCGGCCAGGCGGGCGACTTCACGAATATTGGACAAGACCACCTCGTTATCAGAACAGCAGCCTGCAAGTTTACCGCAGTCGGGGTTTGACACCGCGAGCAACCAGGCCTAAATTTCCGGCACGATGTAACCGGTTACATCATGATCGGTAATTGCCCATAAAGAGAAGACTTGCGATGACGGTTGCTGTGCAAAAAATAAGAATGGGCTTTGTTGGCGGCGGCGAAGGCGCCTTCATCGGCCAGGCTCACCGCCAGGCGGCGGGGCTGGATGGGTGTTATGAACTGGTGTGCGGTGCCTTCAGCCGTGAGCCCGAGAACAACCGGAGCACCGGCAATGCGCTGGGCCTGCCCGCGTCCCGCTGTTACAGCGAATGGCAGCAGATGCTCGCCGCCGAACAGGCACTCCCGGCCGAGCAGCGCATGCAGCTGCTGGTGATCGTCACCCCCAATCATCTGCATGCACCGATTGCGACCCAGGCGCTGCAGGCGGGCTTCCACGTGTTCAGCGAGAAGCCGGCCGCGCTCAATCTTGCTGAAGTGCAGGCGCTGGCAGACGTTGTCAAAAACAGTTCCGGGCTTTATGGGCTGGCACACACCTACCTGGGTTACCCGATGGTGTGGCAGGCCCGCGACATGGTGCGCAATGGCGTGATCGGCGCGTTGCGCAAAGTGATCGTCGAGTACCCACAAGGCTGGCTCAGCCAGGACGTGGCCGGGCAGGGCAACAAACAGGCGGACTGGCGCAGCCGGCCCGAACTCTCGGGACTGGGCGGCTGCATCGGCGACATCGGCACCCACGCCTTTTCCCTGGCCGAGTTCATCGCCGACCAACCGATCGAACAGCTTTGCGCGAACCTGGGCATCCATGTACCCGGTCGGCAACTGGATGACGATGCCGCCATGCTGTTCAAGATGGCCTCCGGCGCCAGCGGCGTGCTGATCGCCAGCCAAGTGTGTGCCGGTGAAGAGAACCCGCTGAAGATCCGCCTCTATGGCGACAAGGGCGGCCTGGAATGGCGCCAGGAAGAACCCGCCAGTCTGATCCATCGTTCCCTCGACCAACCGCTGCACATCCTGCGTTCCGGCGTCGGCCAGCCCTGGCTGTGCGACGCGGCATTGCAGCGCATGCGCCTGCCCGCCGGGCATCCCGAGGGTTACCTGGAAGCCATGGCCAACCTCTACCGCGACTTCGCCAAGGCCATTCGCCAAGGCACCGAGGCCGTTGGCGTACCCGGCATCGAAGTCGGCGTGCGCGGCATGGCCTTTATCGAAGCCGTGATCGCCAACCATCACGGCGAGGCGAAGTGGACCACCTTGGCGAACCACCCATGAAGGAGACTACAGACATGCGCGGCCCAGGCATTTTTCTCGCCCAGTTCATCTCGGACGAAGCGCCTTTCGACACCCTGGCCAACATCGCCCAATGGGCGGCGTCCCAGGGCTACAAGGCGATCCAGTTGCCCGCACTCGGCACCCGCTACATTGACCTGGCCCGCGCTGCAGAAAGCCAGGCCTACTGCGATGAACTCAAGGCGACCTGCGCCCATGCCGGCGTCGAAATCAGCGAGCTATCGACCCACCTGCAGGGCCAACTTGTGGCCGTGCACCCGGCATTCGACACGCTGTTCGACGACTTCGCCCCGGCCCATCTGCGCGGCCAGCCCCAGGCACGGACCGAGTGGGCCATCGACCAATTGAAACTCGCCGCCCGCGCCAGCCAGCGCCTTGGCTTGACGGCCCACGCGACCTTCTCCGGCGCGCTGCTCTGGCCGTACATCTACCCCTGGCCACAACGCCCCAGCGGCCTGGTGGAGCAAGGCTTTGCCGAGTTGGCCAAGCGCTGGCTGCCGATTCTCGATTGCTTCGAGGCGGCCGGCGTCGACCTGTGCTACGAAATCCACCCCGGCGAAGACCTTCACGACGGCGCCTCTTTCGAGCGCTTCCTCGAAGCCGTCGACCACCATCCCCGGGCCAACATTCTCTACGACCCCAGCCACCTCCTGCTGCAGCAAATGGATTACCTGGGCTTCATCGACCGCTACCACGCGCGCATCCGCATGTTCCACGTCAAGGACGCCGAGTTTCGCCCCGACGCGCGCTCCGGCGTGTATGGCGGCTACCAAGGATGGGTCGACCGCCCTGGCCGTTTTCGCTCATTGGGCGATGGCCAGATCGACTTCAAATCGATCTTCAGCAAGCTCACCCAATACGACTTCAACGGTTGGGCCGTGCTGGAGTGGGAGTGCTGCCTGAAGGACGCGCAACAAGGCGCGGCAGAAGGGGCGGAGTTCATTCGCCAGCACATGATCCGCAAGACCAGCAAGGCATTCGATGACTTCGCCGGCGTGACATCCGACGAGCAATCCAACCGACGGCTGCTGGGCCTGCCCGACGCCTGAACAGCGCTTCTGCCCCAAAATAACAATAAAACGGTGACCACAATGAAAGCGCGACTGAGCGTCATGATGTTCCTGCAATTCTTCATCTGGGGCGGCTGGTTCGTCACCCTCGGCACCTTCCTCGCCAGCAACCTGGGGGCCAGCGGCGGGCAGATCGGCATGGCGTTTTCCACCCAGTCGTGGGGGGCGATCATCGCCCCGTTTATCATCGGCCTGATCGCCGACCGCTACTTCAACGCCGAGCGCATCCTGGCGGTGCTGCACCTGATCGGCGCGGTGCTGCTGTACCAGCTGTACCGCGCGCCGGACTTCGTCGGCTTTTATCCCTACGTGCTGGCATACATGGTCATCTACATGCCGACCCTGGCACTGGTGAACTCGGTGGCCTTCCGGCAAATGAGCGACCCGGCCCAGGAGTTTTCGCGCATCCGTGTGTGGGGCACCCTGGGCTGGATTGTTGCGGGGCTGGTGATCAGCTTTGTGTTCGCCTGGGATTCGCAGCAGTCGATCACCACGGGCGCGTTGCGCAACACCTTCCTGATGTCTGCCATCGCGTCAGTGATGCTGGGTTTCTACAGCTTCACCTTGCCGCGTACCGCGCCCTTGAAAGCCGAGGCGGGCAAGGGTGATATCAAGCAACTGCTCGGGCTGGATGCGCTGGGGTTGCTCAAGGATCGCAGCTACCTGGTGTTCTTCATCGCCTCGATCCTGATCTGCATTCCCCTGGCGTTCTACTACCAGAACGCCAACCCGTTTCTCGCGGAAATCGGCGTGACCAACCCCACGGCAAAAATGGCCATTGGGCAAGTGTCCGAGGTGCTGTTCATGCTGCTGTTGCCGCTGTTCATCCAGCGTTTTGGCATCAAGGTCGCGCTGTTGGTGGGCATGCTGGCGTGGGCGCTGCGCTATGCACTGTTCGCCTACGGCAATAATGGCGAGCTGGCCTTCATGCTGTTTACCGGGATTGCGCTGCATGGCATCTGCTATGACTTCTTCTTTGTCTCGGGGCAGATCTACACCGACGCGAAAGCGCCGGAGCGCTTCAGGAGTTCGGCGCAGGGGCTGATTACCCTGGCTACGTACGGTGTGGGCATGTTGATTGGGTTCTGGGTGGCAGGGCAGGTGACCGACCACTATGTGGCGGCGGGTAGCAGCCATGACTGGCGCAGCATCTGGCTGTTTCCGGCGGGTTTTGCGCTGGTGATCTTTTTTTGTTTTTCGCTGGCGTTTAAGGGGCGGGAGCGGGTGGCTGGCTGACTGAGTACGATGTCAGGCCAGCCAAAATCAAAGGTGGGAGCTGGCTTGCCTGCGATAGCATCGCCTCGGTGCAACTGATACATCGAGGTGTCTGCATCGCAGGCAAGCCAGCTCCCACACTGATTCTCTTTGCCTGTTTGAGCGTGTTGTTGGCTGGTGTGGAACTCAGGCTTTACCGGGGCTCTTGAACAGATCAAGAATCAGCAACAACGCACCCAGAGTGATCGCGATATCGGCGAGATTGAACACCCCCGTATGCAGCGGGCCGACATTCACCACCAGATAATCGACGACATGGCCGTCGCGAAAGACCCGGTCAATCAGGTTCCCGGCGCCGCCCAGGGCAATCAGGAAAAGTGGTGCGGCCTTGCGCAGGGAGTGGTTCCAGTTCGTCCAGGCCCAATAACCCGCCCAGCACACCACCGCGGCCACGCCGACGATAAAGATCAGTTGCTTGACCTGGGTTGGCAGGCTAGCGCCCAAGCTGAGGAACGCACCCGGGTTCAAGCTCAGATCCAAGGCCATGTTGACCGGGCTTGAACCGAACCGGAACGTTGTGGCTTGAAGCGAAAACAGCGCCAGCAGTTTGATCAACTGGTCCACGGCGATAAACGCAATGCCCATCAGCACCGCAAAGCTTCGTCCTCTCAAGGCGCCCTGTATCTTCAACGTTTCACTCCTTCATGTTTTTCGCCTGAGCCGGCGGCGGCCCGAAGATATAGCACGGCCTGCACAGCGTCCATCTTTGCACCGGCAGCCTGCCTGGCTCCGGCGTTTCAGGTATCCTCCGCGCCCCGCTCAATCACTATTTCCAAACCATGCCCGAACAAAACATGCAGGCCCTGTTGGAGTCGATCCTCGACGAAGTCCGCCCACTGATCGGCCTCGGCAAGGTCGCCGACTACATCCCCGCGCTCGCCGATGTGCCAGCGCAGCAACTGGGCATTGCCGTGTACGGCAATGACGGCTCGTCCTACTGCGCGGGCGATGCCCACACGTTGTTCTCCGTACAGAGCATCTCCAAGGTATTCAGCCTGGTGCAGGCCATCGACCATGGCGGCGAAAGCATCTGGGAACGCCTGGGCCACGAACCGTCGGGGCAGCCGTTCAACTCCATGGTGCAGTTGGAGTTTGAGCGTGGGCGGCCACGTAACCCGTTTATCAACGCCGGTGCACTGGTGATCTGCGACATCAACCAGTCGCGCTTTGCCGTGCCGATCCTGTCCATGCGCGATTTCGTGCGGCGGCTGTCGGGCAACCCGCAGATCCTGGTCAACAGTGTGGTGGCTGAGTCCGAAGCCCAGCACGGTGCGCGCAATGCGGCCATGGCGTACCTGATGAAGTCCTTCGGCAACTTCCACAATGACGTGGATGCAGTGCTGCACAGCTACTTCAACTACTGCGCGTTGCAGATGAGCTGCCTGGACCTGGCCAAGGCATTTTGCTTCCTGGCGAATGAGGGGGTGTGCACCCACAGCGGCGAGCAGATTCTGACGGCGCGCCAGACCAAGCAAGTGAACTCGATCATGGCCACCAGCGGGCTGTATGACGAGGCGGGGAATTTTGCGTATCGCGTCGGGTTGCCGGGAAAGAGCGGGGTAGGCGGCGGGATTCTCGCGGTGGTGCCGGGGCAGTTTACGGTGTGCGTGTGGTCGCCGGAGTTGAATGCGGCAGGCAATTCGCTGGCGGGGATGAAGGCGTTGGAGTTGTTGAGCGAGCGGATCGGATGGTCGGTTTTTTGAAGAGACTTGATCGCTCCCACGCTCTGCGTGGGAGCGCAGCCCTGGACGCTCCGCGTCTGCCTTTGTGACGCGGAGCGTCACCGTAGGCATTCCCACGCGGAGCGTGGGAACGAGCTCAGCGCGGGCTGGTTTGCGCGCATCGATCCAGCGCTTTGTCGACCAGCATCTGCACACCTTCCAGCATCCTGCAAATGCCCAGCGCCACGTTGCGCTGGGTACCATCGACTTCGAAGGCCAGGTGAGCGGCGATGACATTGATCGACGCCAGGTCTTGCGATGCATTGGCCAGCAAGGTTTCTGTGTCCAGGTCCTTACGCACGGTAAACAATCCATCGAACGGTAGCTCGGTGGGTTCAGGCGGTTGGGGTTGGGCGTCAGGTTTCAGATAGTGGTGAATGGCGCGGTAAGCGGCTTCTTGAAGCCGGTCGGTGTGCGGTGGGGGATTGGGGCTGTCTTTAATCATGGTGAAGCTCCTTTGTGAATGGAGCCACCACCGTTCGCGGTCAAACGAGGAGGGTGGCAGCTGTACGCGGGTTGACCGACCGGCCCAACGAACAAAACCGGCATACCCGAAGGTATCCCGCGCACAGCCGCCGCGACACGATACCTCAGGCATAAAAAAAACGCC
>NZ_CP080030.1:3102024-3140177 GCF_019382755.1 Pseudomonas sp. Colony2
CGGACGGTCAAATCCGGTCGCTGAATTGGCAGCGACTGCGGGAGGTTAGTCAGCCCGGGTCCGACCGACAACCTGAAACAGTTGTCGGAAAAATCCGAGCATGTCTCCCTCAGTCAGAGACGGTCCATGTTGCACAATCGTGTGGTCCAGGCCACCGCCAAGTCGGTGCTCCGGCTATTGATCGCTCCCACGCTCTGCGTGGGAGCGCTGCCCTGGACGCTCTGCGTCTGCCTTTGTGACGCGGAGCGTCACGGTCTGCATTCCCACGCGGAGCGTGGGAACGAGCTTAAAATCCGAGTGCGTCTCCCTGTCGAGGAGAGTGCTGCTACCATCGACGCAATCCCTCATCAGTCAGAGACAATCCATGTTGCCTAATCGCGTGGTCCAGGCCGCCGCCAAGTCGGTGCTACAGCAGCTCGTTACGCGGATCACGCCACAGTCCACCGAAGCCTCCATCGCCGAAATGGCGACGCAGATGCTCGCGGATTCCGGTTATCCGCAGACCTGGTATTACGACTGCCCGGCCTTCGTATTGCTGGGTTCGCGCAGTGCGCTTTCGGTGTCGGGACGCGACTATCGGCCCAGTGATGAAGCCGTTGGTTTACACAATCTGATCACGGTGGATTTGAGCCCGAGAGCAGGCAATGTGTGGGGCGACTGTGCCCGCTCTTTCTATGTGGAGGAGGGCGTGTGCCGGGCGGTGCCGGTGGGGGCCGAGTTCAGCAGGGGTTATGAAGTCGAGCACCTGCTACACGCGATGATGCGCACATTCGCCCGGCCTGAAACCACGTTCAACGATCTCCACGCGTTCGCCAATGACCTGATCGCATCCGAGGGTTTCGAGAACCTCGATTTCGCCGGCAACGTCGGCCACAGCATCTGCGAGCAGCGTGACCAAAGGCTCTACATCGAGGCGGGCAATCATCGGCGCCTGGAGGAGGTGACGTGCTTTACCTTCGAGCCGCATGCTCGCGAGCGAGGCGGTCGCTGGGGCTACAAGCATGAAAATATCTATTTCTTCAGTGATGAGGGAAAGGTCTGCGAGCTTTGACGAAGGCGCCGGTCTCCTGAGGACACGCGGCGCCTTCGGTTTTTTCGCGAGCAAGCTCGCTCCTACAGGGAGAGGCGATCCAGCAGGCTGTACCACGCCACGCCCGCGCCGATGTATAAGCGTTGCAAGCCATGCAGTGGCAACCGCTGCAAAGGCGTTACCGGGTAAGCGAAGTCGGAGCGGCTGTCACACAGGCGCCCGGCCAATTGCTGGCCGAGGCTGGTGCACAAGGCAATCCCGCGTCCGTTGCAGCCCAATGCCAGGGTCAGGCCGGGTGCGGGCTCGTGGACGTGGGGCATAAAGTCCCGGGTGATCGCGATCCGGCCCGCCCAGCGGTACTCGAAGTCCAGCTTGCCCAGCTGCGGAAACAGCAGTGCCAGCGAACGTTCCAGGTGCGCAAAATCCGCGGGCCCGGTGGGATCTTCGAACAACCCGCGCCCGCCCATCAGCAGGCGGCCATGGGCATCCTTGCGAAAGTAAAGCAACAGGCGCTGTGCGGTTGAGACGGTTTCCTGCCCCGGCAAAATGCTCTCGGCCGCAGGCCCCCTCAAGGGCCGGGTGGCGACGATAAAACTGTTGGCCGCGAGCACACTCTGGGCCATGCCGGGCCACAAGTCGCCGCTGTAGCCGTTGGTGGCCAGTACCACCTGGCCGGCCGACACCTGCGCGCCGCTCGCGGTCTGCAACTTCCAGCCCGCGCCCGCCTGTTGCATCGCGGTCACTGCGCTCTGCCCATGAATGCGCACGCCCGCCGCCTGGGCTGCACGCACCAGGCCCCGAGCATAGGCCAAGGGTTGGATGGCACCCGCGCGACCGTCCAGCCAGCCACCGGCAAACGCCTGGCTGCCCATGCGGGCGGACACCGCGCCGGCATCCAGGCGCTGCACCGGCACCCCGCGACGTGCCCACTGTTCGGCCCGGGCGTGCAGGCCCTCCACGCCTTTTTCGGAATAGGAAACCTGCATCCAGCCCTTGCGTGTGGGCGCACAGTCAATGCCATGGCGCTCGATCAGGTTGAACACCAGGTCGGCAGAGTTGGACACGGTGTTGATCAGTGGCTCGGCGCGCTCGGCACCGTACATCTGCACCAGTTGATCCGGGTCGTATTTGAGTGTCGGGTTGACCTGCCCACCATTGCGCCCGGACGCGCCCCAGCCGGGCTCGTTGGCCTCCAGCACGCACACGCTCACGCCGCGCTCCGCCAGGTGCAGCGCCGTGGACAAGCCGGTATACCCGGCGCCGACGATGGCCACGTCCACCTTCAATGACTCAGCCAACGCGGGTGTTTGCGGTGCAGCGGGCGCCGTCGCGGCCCAGAGTGACTTCATGGCAGGCTCCGGGTGTTGGCCGTCGGGTGCAGCACGCGGCGCAGGAAGTCCTGGGTGCGCGGTTGTTGCGGGTTGCCCAGCACCTGCTCGGCCGGCCCGCTCTCCACGATGTAGCCGCCGTGCAGGAAGCACACGCGGTCGGCCACTTCCCGGGCAAAGCCCATTTCGTGGGTCACCACGATCATGGTCATGCCTTCGTCCGCGAGAGTGCGCATCACCTCCAGCACATCGCCCACCAGTTCCGGGTCGAGGGCCGAAGTGGGTTCGTCGAACAGCATGGCGTCGGGTTTCATCGCCAGTGCGCGGGCGATGGCAACCCGCTGTTGCTGGCCGCCGGAGAGTTGTTCCGGGTAGGCATCGGCCTTGGCCGACAGGCCGACTTTATCCAGCAGCGCCAAGGCTTCTTCCCGGGCCTGTTGCAGCGGTTCGCCCTTGACGTACACCGGGCCTTCCATCACGTTTTCCAGCACGGTGCGATGGGGGAACAGGTTGAAGCGCTGGAACACCATGCCCATGCGGCTGCGCAGGGCGTGTACGGTCTTGCTGCCACGTTGCACGGTTTCGCCGAACACGTTGATGGTGCCGCCATCGTAGGCTTCCAGGGCGTTGATGCAGCGCAGCAAGGTGGATTTGCCCGAGCCGGACGGGCCGATCAGGCACACCACTTCGCCCTTGGCCACGTCCAGGTCGACGCCGTGCAGCACGCGATGGGTGCCGTAGTGCTTTTGCAGTTGGCGAATCTCGATCATGCTTTTTTCCTCCGGCCCAGGTGCTGTTCCATGCGGCGCAGGCCATACACCAGCGGCAGGCTCATCAGCAGGTAGAGCAGGGCGACCAGGGTGTAGACGGTCATGTTCTGGAAGGTGGACGAGGCGATCAGTTGGCCCAGGCGCGTCATCTCGGCCACGGTGATGGTCGACACCAGCGATGAGTCCTTGAGCATCATCACCAGGGTGTTGCCGTAGGGCGGCAAGGCGATGCGAAACGCCTGGGGCAGGATCACCCGGCGCATCATCAGCACCGAGCGCATGCCCAGGGCTTCGGCGGCTTCACGCTGGCCCTGTTCGACGGCGATGATGCCGGTACGGAAGTTCTCCGCCTGGTACGCCGAGTAGGCGATGCCCATGCCGATCACACCTGCCTGGAATGCACTGAGGTGCACGCCCATGTCCGGCAACACGAAGTAGATGTAGAACAGCTGCACGATGATCGGCAGGCCGCGAATCACATTGATCACGGTGCTCGCCGCCCACGACAGCGCCTTGATCGGCGACAGTTTGAGCAGCGCCAGCACCAGGCCGATAGCGCTGCTGAGCAGGAACGACAGCACGGTGATCTGGATCGTCACCCAGGCGCCTTGCAGCAGGATCGGCAGGAAGTCCTGGGCGTTTTGCAGGAATTCAGCCGGGTTCATGGCTGCACCCGGGCATCGAGCCCCCACTTCTTCAGGATCGCGTCCAGGGTGCCGTCGGCCTTGATGCTGGCGATGGCCTGGTTCAGGCGTTCGAGGGTTTCGCTGTCGCCTTTGCGCACCACCAGGCACACCTCGCCGACGTTGACCGGCTTGTAGTCGGCGGCGAGCTTCACGCCCTTGAACAGCTTCTGGCGGATCTGGTACGCCACCACCGGCTGGTCACCCACGGCGGCCTTGATGCGGCCCAGGCTCAGGTCGCGGACCATTTCGCCGATGGAGTCGTAGGTGCGGATTTCCTTGAAGATTCCCAGCTTGTTGAGCATGTCGTAGAAGATCGTGCCGGCTTGTACACCCACTACCTGGTCCTTCAAGGAGCTGAGGTCGGTATAGGTCGCGTTGTCGTCGGCACTCACGATCAGCCCTTCACCGTAGGCGTACACCGGCGCGCTGAAGTCCACCACCTGGGCACGCTCCGGGGTCTTGAGCATGCCGGCGGCGATGAAGTCGAGCTTGCCCGAGGTGAGGGACGGGATCAGCGCGGCAAAGTTGGTCTGCTCGATTTCGCTGGTGAAACCACCTGCCTTGCCCACTGCGTTGGCGACGTCGACCATCACGCCCTGGATGCTGTTGCTCTTGATGTCGAGGAAGGTGAACGGCGAACCGCTGGCCGTTGCACCGACTTTGTACGAGGCTGCACCGGCGGCGTGCACGGTGGCCACGCAAAAGGTGGCGCAAAGACCGAAGGCGAGGCGGCGAAACAAGGGCGAAAGACTGTTCATCGGGTTACTCCAGAAGGAAAACGGATCGTCAGTACCGCGAGCGGTTACCGAGCAAACCGCAAGCTCTGTGCCATTTCGATTAAACAAAATCGTTTTAAGCTATGGAAATTGAAGAAAATGAACCATTCGTATCGGTATGCGATTTTTAGTGGTCGAATTTCGCGATTTCGTGTAGAAATATCGCCACGCTTGATCGACCTGACCGCGAGTTCGCCATGTCCGAAGAACGCAACAGCTTGCACAACCAATCCCTGGAAAAGGGCCTGTCGGTGCTCAAGGCATTCAGCGCACAGCGCCGCAGCATGAGCCTTGCAGAGGTGGCCGAGGCCGCCGGCATGACCAAAAGCTCGGCCCAGCGCATGGTGTTTACCCTCGAGAGCCTGGGTTACCTTCGGAAACACTCGCGCACCCGTCATTACCAACTCACACCACGGGTGCTGGAGTTGGGCTTCAGTTATCTGGATGCGCATTCGCTGATTGAAGTGGCCAACCCGTTCCTCTCGGAATTGACCCGCCTGACGGGAGAAACCTCGTGCCTGACCGAGCCTGCGGGTTACGACATGACGTATATCGCGCGGTTTGTCAGCTCGGGCTTCGTGCCGGTACACATGCCGATTGGCTCGCGGGTGCCGATGTATTGCACGGCGTCGGGGCGCGCGTATCTGAGTGCGTTGCCGCAGGATGAGGCGCTGGCATTGATCGAGCACAGCCAGCGGGTGGCGCACACCAGCCAGACGTTGACTGAGGTCGACAGGATCATGGAGTCGTTGCAGCAGGTGCGCGAGCAGGGCTATGCGGTGAATGGCCAGGAACTGTTCCTGGGGGACATGACCATCGGCGCGCCGGTGCTGGGGGCGAACGGTCGGCCGGTGGCGGCGGTGCATGTGGTGGCGCCGACCAGTCGCTGGAGCCGGGCGGATGCAGAGAAGCAGTTGGCGCCGGCGTTGTTGCAGTGCTCAAGGGCGTTGAGCAATTCGGCGCGTAATCTTGAATAGCCCGCTCTCAAGAACACAGCAAATCCAAAATGTGGGAGCGGGCTTGCTCGCGAATGCGGTGTATCAGTCGCCAGATGCAGTGACTGGCACACCGCATTCGCGAGCAAGCCCGCTCCCACATTTTGATCTTCATTGTTCTTTGATATTTATGTGAGCCCCAACAAAAAATGCGCCCCTGAGGGCGCATTTTTTTGTTCGGTCAACTATCGCCTGTCAGGCAATCGCATCCCAGGCACGGTCACCGTTCTCGTCTTTGATCCGAGTCGGCAAGCCCATCACGTCCAGCGCCTTCAGGAACGGCTCAGCCGGCAGTTCCTCGACGTTGGCCATGTGCTTCACGTCCCACTCGCCACGGGCAACCAGCAGCGCTGCGGCTACCGGCGGTACGCCGGCGGTGTAGGAAATGCCCTGGCTGTCGGTCTCGGCGAAGGCTTCTTCGTGGCAGGCCACGTTGTAGATGAACAGCTCGCGTGGCTGGCCATCCTTGGTGCCCTTGACCAGGTCGCCGATGCAGGTCTTGCCGGTGTAGCCAGGCGCCAGCGACGACGGGTCGGGCAGCACGGCCTTGACCAGTTTCAGCGGCACGACTTCCAGGCCTTCGGCGGTGGTGACCGGTTTTTCGGAGAGCAGGCCGAGGTTTTTCAGCACGGTGAACACGTTGATGTAGTGTTCGCCGAAGCTCATCCAGAAACGCACATTGGGCACGTCGAGGTTTTTCGACAGCGAGTGCACTTCATCGTGGCCGGTCAGGTACAGGTTCTGCGAACCGACCACAGGCAGGTCGTCGGTGCGTTTGACTTCGAACATGGTGTTGCTGGTCCACTGGCTGTTCTGCCAGCTCCACACCTGTCCGGTGAATTCGCGGAAGTTGATTTCCGGGTCGAAATTGGTGGCGAAATATTTGCCATGGGAGCCGGCATTGACGTCGAGAATGTCGATCGAATCAATGCGGTCGAAATGCTTTTGTTGCGCCAGCGCTGCATAAGCGTTGACCACACCCGGGTCGAAGCCCACGCCAAGGATGGCCGTGATGTTCTTCTGTTTGCACTCTTCCAGGTGGTTCCATTCGTAGTTGCCGTACCACGGCGGGGTCTCGCAGACCTTGCCCGGCTCTTCGTGGATGGCGGTGTCGAGGTACGCCACGCCGGTGTCGATGCAGGCACGCAATACCGACATGTTGAGGAACGCGGAACCGACGTTGATGACGATCTGCGATTCAGTCTCGCGGATCAGTGCCTTGGTCGCTTCCACGTCCAAAGCGTTCAGCGCGAAGGCCTGGATGTCGGCGGGTACCTTGAGGCTACCCTTGGCCTTGACGCTGTCGATGATGGCCTGGCATTTGGAGATGTTGCGCGACGCGATAGCAATACGACCGAGTTCGTCGTTGTGCTGCGCGCACTTGTGGGCCACCACCTTGGCGACACCTCCTGCACCAATGATAAGAACGTTCTTTTTCAATTGCTTTATCTCTCCTTTATCTGTCCGCTTTACGAAAGGCTGGACAGGTAGTCGTCGTAACCAAATTCACGAACCACTTCGACTGTACCGTCGAGTTGTTTCACTACGATGGACGGCATTTTCAGGCCGTTGAACCAGTTTTTCTTGACCATGGTGTAGCCTGCCGTGTCGATGAACGACAGTCGATCGCCGATGGCCAGCGGCTGATCAAATTGGTACTCACCGAAGATGTCCCCGGCCAGGCACGACTTGCCGCACACCATGTAGGTGTGTTCGCCATTGCTTGGCGCCAGCTTGGCGTTGAGGCGATATATCAGCAGGTCCAGCAGGTGGGCTTCGATGGAGCTGTCTACCACGGCGAGGTTCTTGCCGTTGTAGAGGGTGTCGAGCACGGTCACTTCCAGGGAGGCGCTGTTGGTGATCGCCGCTTCGCCGGGTTCCAGGTACACCTGCACGTCGTACTTCTGCGAGAACGCCTTGAGGCGCTGGCAGAAGGCGTCGATGGCATAGCCTTCACCGGTGAAGTGGATGCCGCCGCCGAGGCTGACCCAGTTGACCTTGTGCAGCAGCGCGCCGAAGCGTTCTTCGATGGTGTTGAGCATCTGGTCGAACAGGTTGAAATCACCGTTCTCGCAGTTGTTGTGGAACATGAAGCCGGAGATTTGCTCGATCACATCTTCGATCTTCACCGGGTCCCACTCGCCCAGACGGCTGAACGGGCGCGCCGGGTCGGCCAGCAGGTAGTCGGAGCTGCTCACTTGCGGGTTGACGCGCAGGCCACGGGTCTTGCCTTCGCTGCGCTCGGCAAAGCGCTGCAGTTGGCTGATGGAGTTGAAGATGATCTTGTCGCAGTTGTCGAGCATCTCTTCGATTTCATCGTCGGCCCAGGCCACGCTGTAGGCGTGGGCTTCACCTTCGAACTTCTGGCGACCCAGCTTGAGCTCGTACAGCGACGACGAGGTGGTGCCGTCCATGTATTCCTGCATCAGGTCGAACACAGACCAGGTGGCGAAGCATTTGAGGGCCAGAAGAGCCTTGGCGCCGGACTGTTCGCGCACGTAGGCGATCTTCTGCATGTTGACCAGAAGCTTCTGTTTGTCGATGAGGTAGTACGGCGTTTTGATCATTTTCAGAGCCTGCGGCGGTGCCTGCCAAAAAAGGACACGCATTGTGCCCGCACTTGGGACAGATCGAAAGGTTAGTCAGCGGAATTTGCTGGCCCGGTTATAAGCTGGCCTGTGAATATGACAGCCCGTAGGTATGATGAGCCGCTTTGATAACGGACCACGGCTTGGGCGACGAGAGGTGAGAATGGACGCATGGACGCTGCATTGGCTGGAAGCTTCGGGGAGCCTGGCGCAGTTTCGCCCGGAGTTGATCCGAGAGTTTGAGGTTGCCTACGAGGCAATCGCGCAACTGCTGCCGCCGCCGCGGCTGGACATTCTGATCCAGCGGTTGCCGGGGGAGACCCTTCCGGAACTCGGCCTGATGGGCCGTGCTTATCGCAGCACGATGTTCAGCATGACCCTTGATCCCGATAACCCGAATTTCCTCACCAGCCTGCGAAGCGGTGCATTGCGTCGACACGTGGTGCATGAGGTGCACCATTGCCTGCGCATGGCGGGCCCCGGTTATGGCTGGACGCTGGGGGAGGCGATGGTCAGTGAGGGCCTGGCCGGGCAGTTTGTGCGGCAGGTGCTGGGCAGTGAGCCGGAGTTGTGGGAGCGGGCGCTTGCCCCCCAGGAACTGCTGAGTGCCCCGGTAGACCGCCAGCTTCTAGACGCCACGTATTACGATCACAGTGAATGGTTCTTTGGTACCGGCGCGCGGCCAAGATGGCTGGGATACACGCTGGGCTACCAGATGGTGGAGGCCTGGCTGGCAAAACAGGGCGAGGTGGACGCCGCCACATGGGTCAATGTACCCGCCCAAGACATACTCGCCAACGCCGCCAAAGCGGGGTTGGTGGCCTGACTTTGAAATACAAGCCCACCAAACAACCCCTATCCCCTGTGGGAGCTGTCGAGCCTCAGCGAGGCTGCGAAGGCGGCGGCACAGCCGATAAATAAGCTGCCTGACACACCGCTATCGCAGCCTCGCTAAAGCTCGACAGCTCCCACATGACAAAAACGCACCCACACTGACATCAAACCGTCATCTCCCCCGAACGTATTCAGGCCGGTTGTCGTTGATCACCTGCATGAAGCCTCCTGATCAATTAATGATTTAGCGTGAGTTGCATGTTCGTCCTGTACCGGCTCAAACCCGCAGCGCAGATAAAAGCTTGCGCCCTCGTGGGTGTCGGTAGACAGGCGCACGACATGGAAGGATTGCGCAGCGCGTGCCAAAAGCTGGCCTACCAACGCTTTGCCCACCTGGCGTCCCCTTGATGCCTGTGCGACGTACACCCGGCGCAGCCTGCCAACCTCCGGACCGGCGTAAGGGTCATGGGACAAACCGCCAACGGCGATCAACTGCCCGTTGCTGAATACACCCAAAAGACATTCGCCTGGCTGGTCAAAACGGTTGGCGCCGCTGGACCACTCCGCAACGAGTCGCGTGAGAAACCTGAATCCTTCGGCGACGGCTTCTGCTTCCAATACCAGGATCTCTTCGGGCAACGCCGAGAGGGTGCGTATCGACAAACCATCCTCTGATTCAGCCACTGCGATTCTCCAGATCCAGCCAAGCGGCCTTGGAGTCAACGCAGGAGTGCTCCTGCTTGCCAGGCAAGAGCGGCGTATCGAGTGTAGCGATTGCTATCGAGACCCAGTCTGGGTAAACACCATTGATATCGGACCAGAACATCGACGAGCCGCAGCGTGAGCAAAACTCACGAAACACACCCTCGGAAGATTCATAAGCCTTGAGCGTTTGCAGCGAAGACTCGATGTGCACCGACGATTTCGGAGCACTCGCGTATGTCGCGAAGGCGGAGCCATGACTCTTTTGGCATTTTTTGCAGTGGCAATGCGTCACAGCTTTCAGCGGTGTCGATACTCGGTAGCTGACCGCGCCGCACAGGCAGCTACCCTGGTGAAGTCCTTCCATGTTGATTCAATCCCAAGCTCAATGGAGTGACTATACCGCTCTCCCATGAGCCTTGAGCAAGTCCGGTTTTCGGTATCACGTATTGGTCTTCAACTTGGTCCACAACCGAGTGGCCAGCCGCGCAATCGCTGGCGGCAGGTCCTCCACGATAAACAGCTTGTCCATCACGCTTTTCGGCGGGTAGATCGCCAGGTCTTGCTTCACCTCAGGGGTCACCAGCTCATCCGCCGCGCTGTTGGGGTTGGCGTAGTGGATGCTGTTGCTAATGTTGGCAATCACCTTGGGCTCCAGCAGGTAATTCATATAGGCATAGCCGTTTTTCTCGTGCGGTGCACCCTTGGGCATCACCACCATGTCCAGCCACAATGTCGAGCCTTCGTCCGGGATCGAGTAGGCGATGCTGATACCGTTTTTCGCTTCCCTGGCGCTGGCGGCAGCCTGTACCACGTCGCCGTTAAAGCCGATCACTGCGCAGATATTGCCGTTCGCCAGGTCGCTGATGTACTTGGAGGCATGGAAGTACTGGATGTAGGGGCGGATTTTCAACAGCGCCTGCTCGGCCTTTTTGTAGTCGGCCGGTTCGTGGCTGTGGTGCGGCAGGCCCAGGTAGTTGAGGGTGATCGGCAGGATCTGCGTGGGGTTGTCGATAATCGCCACGCCGCAGGCGCTGAGTTTCTTGATGTTGTTTTCATCAAAGAACAGGCTCCAGGAATGGGTGACGTCGGTGGTGCCGAAGATCGCCTTGATCTTCTCGACGTTGTAGCCAATCCCCGCCGTGCCCCACATATACGGGAAGCCGTACTGGTTGCCCGGGTCGTTGGTCTCCAGCTTTTTCATCAGCAACGGGTCGAGGTTTTTCCAGTTGGGCAGTTGGCTTCGGTCGAGCTTCTGGATCGCCCCGGCCTTGATCAGCCGCGAGAGGAAGTGGTTGGACGGGCTCACCACGTCATAACCGGTATTGCCGGTCATCAGCTTGGATTCCAGCACTTCATTGCTGTCGTGAATGTCGTAGGTCGCCTTGATCCCGGTCGCTTTGGTAAAACTGGTCAAGGTGTCATCGGCGATGTAGCCGTTCCAGTTGGAAATGTTCACTTCTTCGGCGGCGTACACAGCCGCCGGGAGCGCGCTGAGGATGACCGCCAGGGACAGACTGTTGATGTGCATGTGAATCACCTTTATCGAGGTTTCTTGTTCTAGATTTCTGTCCGTGCTCGAACCGTTTCCACGCCCATACGCAGCATGGCACCGATGTCGAACAACGGCCGGGGTGGCAGCCAGCCGGGCTGTGCCCTGTGCATCACAGAGTGCAGGAGCGAGGAAGTCTGGCCCGACGCCCACTCGGCCAGCAGTCGACCCCACAGCGTGCCGCGGGCCACGCCTGAACCGTTGCAGCCCGCGACGGCATACAGGTTGCTTTCGACCCGCGCGAAATACGGTTGACCGCTGCGGGAGGCGCTCAAGTGGCCGGTCCAGGTGTAGTGGATGTCTTGTTCGGTCAGCCACGGGAAGCGTCGCTGCATGCCCTTTACATGGTGTTGGCGCCGGTGCAACAGGTCGCCGTTGGACAAGTCCCGGGTGCGGTACTCCGCTGTGTTGCGGATCATCACCCGATGGTCCGGTGTCAGGCGCACCGTGGCACCCAGTGGCCGCGTGGACAGCACGCCCCACGGTTCCACTGCGCCGATCCGGCGGTATTCCTCATCGCTGAGAGGGCGGGTGAGGCTGGCGCTGAGTTCCATCGGGAACGTCGCACTGGCCTCAAGGCCCACCCGTGGAATAAAGGCGTTGAGGCACACCAGCACCTGGCCGGCTTCAATGCAGGCGTCCAGGCCGTTGGCGCGAATGCCGCCATTGGCCATGCGCTCAAGGCCGGTGATGTCGGTGTTCTCATAAAGCGTCACGTTGTCCGGCAGCGCTTCGAGCAAACCCTTCACATACTTCGCCGGTTGCAGCAAGGCGTTGCCGTGGCCGCACCAGATGGCGGCCTGGTAATGCTCGGTGCCGAGTGTCTGCGCGAGTGCGGCACCTTGCAGGAACTGCGCTGAAGCACCCGCGGCACGCAAGGTCGCCAACTTGGCATCCACATGCGCAAGCTTGTCGCGATCGTGCACGGCGAAGTAGTAGCCGCTGTCCCGAAAGTCGCAGTCGATGGCATGGCGGGCGATGCGCTCGCGCACTTCATCGCTGGCTGCGCGGGAGATCGCGGTGTCCACCTCAAAGTCAGCGAAGCCTGCGTTGCCCATCAGTTCACTTGCAGCGGGATGCTCATGGGCCACCACAAAACCGGAATTACGCGCTGAGGCACCTTGGGCGGCGCGCTGGCGGTCGACGATCACGATGCGCGCCTCGGGGTGCATCTCGGCCAGGTTGTGCGCCGCACACAAACCGGTGATGCCGGCGCCGATCACCAGCCAGTCGGCTTTTTGTAGGCCGGTGAGTCGGTCCCGGGCGGGGAGGCTTTCAGTCTGGGCAATCCAGCCACATGTGTTTTCCATGAAGATCCTCGGCTGTATGCGTTGCTGGCATAAATAAGTTCGGGCTGCAGCTGGAATCTATAGGGCCTGCGGTGATACAACCAACGTTATAAAATCATCCAGCCATTCGGAAAACGCATGGATAACATCCGTCACGTGCCTTCGCTGCAGGGCCTTCAGGCGTTGGTTGAAGTCAGCGACTGCGCGAGCTTCACCGTGGCTGCGCAGAAGCTGTGCCTGACCCAAAGCGCGGTGAGCCGCAAAATCCAGCAACTGGAAAGCCATTTCGGCGTGCCGATGTTCACCCGGACCAGCCGCAGCCTGCGCCTGACCTCCGAAGGTGAGCAGGTGCTGGCCAGTGCCCGGAGCATCCTGGCGCAACTGAAGGGGCTGGAGGATCGGCTCTCGCCTCGTAAACGTCCGTTTCGCATCCGCCTGCATGTGTCGCTGGCGGTGCGCTGGCTGCTGCCCAAGCTCAGCGATTTCTATCGCAACCATCCCGATATTTCCCTGGCAATCGAGACCGTCGCCACCGAGGTGGTCGAGCCGGCGAGTGACAGCGATGCCTACATCCTTTACCTGCCCAAGCCCGACAACGATCCTGCGCGGCTGACCTTGTTCCACGAATCATTGGTGCCGGTCTGCGCGCCGGGTTTGGGGCCACTGGCTTCCGTGGAACAGCTCGAACACTTTGCGCTGCTGCATCGTTCAGCCGACAAGCAGGACTGGATGAACTGGCTGGCGGCCAATGGCGCGCGGTCGCTGGACGACTACCGGCATATCCCGTTCAACCTTGACGAATTGGCGCTGGATGCCGCCGCGCGCGGGCTTGGGGTGGCGATGACGGATCTGACGCTGGCGGCCGAGTCGATCGAACGGGGTGTGTTGGTGGTGCCGTTTGGTCAGCCGCTGGTGACCGGCGGGGTGTATGCATTGTGCTTGCAGTCATCGGCGGCGTCACACCCAGGCTGCGTGCTCATCATGCAGTGGTTTGGTCAGCAGGCGCGGCATGCTAACGTCACGTCTTGACTCTCTATCGCCAGCCCATCCATGAAAATGCCCGATATCGACGCCATCCAGGCGTTCGTCCTGGTCGCCGAACTCAAGAGCTTTACCCGCGCTGCCGATGCCATCGGCGGCACCCAGGTGGCTATCAGCCTGAAGATAAAACGCCTCGAAGAAAGCCTTGGCCGCAAGCTGCTGGAGCGCACGCCGCGACGGGTCACGCTGTCGGCCCATGGCCAGATGTTTTTGGCCAGCGCCCGCCGCTTGCTGGACAACTACCAGGATGCGATGAACTGTTTTGGCCCGCAGAAACGCACCTTGCGCGTGGGCGTCAGCCACCACATTGTCGGCGCCGATCTCAGCCTGTGGCTGCGACGTTTGGCGACCACCGACCCGGACGTGATCGTGGCGTTCAGCCTCGGCACCTCGCGGGATATGTTGATGAACTACGAGCAGGGCAAGCTGGATGTGGCGATGATCCTGCGGCACGACAACCGTCGCCAGGACGGCGAAGTGGTGGGCATCGAACGCTTTGGCTGGATGGCTTCCCACGACTTCGAATTGCGCCAGGGCGGGGCGTTGCCCCTGGCGATCCAGCCGGAACCCTGCGGCATGCGCAGCATGGTGATGGCGGCGCTGGCCGAGCAGAACCGTGCCTGGGAAGAGGCGTTCGTGGGCAGCGGGATCCTGGCGATCGGCGCTGCTGTGGTGGCGGGGATTGGCATCGGTGCGATGGTTGGGCGGATGGCGCCCGGTGGCTGCGTCGACGTGGAGCAGCGTTTCGACCTGCCGCCGCTGCCCAGTCGTGAAGTGGTGCTGTATACCGCGCAGCGGGACTCTCAGGCGCAAGCGTTGATCCGCACGTTGAGCGCCGATATTCCCGCCGATTGAACTAGAAAATCAGACGCCCGGCCCAGGCCATCAGCAGCGCCAGGCTGCCGATGCCGAGGAGTGTGAGCCCAAGGGCTACGAAGTGAACGAGGAGGGTGGTCAGTGGCTGCTGCTGTTCCATGTGGGGGCTTCCTTGGGGCTTGGGAAGCAAAAGTATGCTGAGCGGCCGTGCACCGAAACAGACGCTGCCAGCTATTTCAGTGATAAGCAAAACGAAGCCCCACCCACTCCCGTGCGCATGGAGCGTGAGCGCCGCGCGATCACTCAAGCCTGGGCGGTGCATTTCATCATGAGTGGAACTTGTGATCATCTCAAATAAAATGAGTTTGTCTCACTATCACTCGATCCCGACAATGGCTCCCATACAAACACATTGGAGCTTTACGTCATGGCTGTTGCCCATTCCCTTGGATTCCCGCGCATTGGTCGCGATCGTGAACTGAAAAAAGCGCAGGAAGCGTTTTGGAAGGGCGAGCTCGACGAAGCCGGCCTGCGCGCCGTAGGTCGTGAACTGCGCAAGACGCACTGGGACCTGCAAAAGAAAGCCGGCATCGAACTGTTGCCCGCCGGTGACTTCGCCTGGTATGACCAGGTACTGACTCACTCGCTGATGTTCGGTGTGATCCCCGAGCGTTTCCGCCCGGCCGACGGCAAAGCCACCCTGCACACCCTGTTCGGCATGGCCCGTGGCGTCAGTGACAACTGCTGCGGCGGTGCCCACGCCCAGGAAATGACCAAGTGGTTCGACACCAACTATCACTACCTGGTCCCTGAATTCAGCGCCGACCAGCAATTCCAGCTGGGTTGGGAGCAACTGTTCGAAGAGGTCAAGGAAGCCCGCGACCTCGGCCACACCGTCAAGCCGGTGGTCATCGGCCCGCTGACCTACCTGTGGCTGGGCAAGGCCAAGGGTGGTGATTTCGACAAACTCGACCTGCTGGACCGCCTTCTGCCGCTGTACGGTCAGATCTTCCAGCGCCTGGCGGACCTGGGCGTGGAGTGGGTGCAGATCGACGAGCCGATCCTGGTGCTGGAACTGCCGCAGGATTGGAAAAACGCTTTCGAGCGTGCCTACAACCTGATCCAGCGCGACCCGCTGAAGAAGCTGGTGGCCACCTATTTTGGCGGCCTGGAAGAAAACCTCGGCCTGGCAGCCAACCTGCCGGTGGACGGCCTGCACATCGACCTGGTGCGTGCACCGGATCAGTACCCGACCATCCTCGATCGCCTGCCGGCTTATAAGGTGCTGTCCCTGGGCGTGGTCAACGGCCGTAACGTATGGCGCTGCGACCTGGAAAAAGCCCTGGCCACCTTGCAGCATGCTCATGAGCGCCT
The DNA here is from genome assembly GCF_019382755.1 of Pseudomonas sp. Colony2. Taxonomy (NCBI): domain Bacteria; kingdom Pseudomonadati; phylum Pseudomonadota; class Gammaproteobacteria; order Pseudomonadales; family Pseudomonadaceae; genus Pseudomonas; species Pseudomonas sp. Colony2. The sequence continues at coordinate 3,117,806 of NZ_CP080030.1, forward strand.
GGGGGATCGCCTGTGGGTGGCGCCATCCTGCTCGTTGCTGCACAGCCCGGTGGACCTGGGCCGGGAAGACAAGCTGGATGCCGAGCTGAAAAGCTGGCTGGCGTTTGCCGTGCAGAAGTGCGAAGAGGTGGCGGTGCTGGCCCAGGCCGTGAACCAGCCTGAAGCGCCGAACGTGATCGCTGCCCTGGCCGAAAGCCGTGCCGTGCAGGCGGCCCGTGCCGCTTCGCCGCGTATCCACAAGCCGGCGGTGCAAGCCCGTGTGGCGGCGATCACCGCCAAGGACAGCCAGCGTGACTCGCTGTTTGCCCAACGTATCGAGAAACAGCGTGCCGGCCTGAACCTGCCGCTGTTCCCGACCACCACCATCGGTTCGTTCCCGCAAACCGCTTCGATCCGCCTGGCTCGCCAGTCCTACAAGGCCGGCAAGTTGAGCGAAGCCGAATACGTCGAAGCCATGCACAGCGAGATCCGCCACGCTGTCGAAGTGCAGGAAAACCTTGGCCTGGACGTGCTGGTGCATGGTGAAGCCGAGCGTAACGACATGGTCGAATACTTCGCCGAACAGTTGGACGGTTATGTATTTACCCGCTTCGGCTGGGTGCAGAGCTACGGTTCCCGTTGTGTGAAACCGGCGGTGATTTTCGGTGACCTGAGTCGTCCGAAAGCCATGACCGTGGAGTGGATCCGCTACGCCCAGGGCCTCACCAACAAGGTGATGAAGGGCATGCTGACCGGCCCGGTGACCATGCTGATGTGGTCGTTCCCCCGTGAAGACGTGAGCCGCGAAGAACAGGCGCGGCAACTCGCCCTGGCGATTCGTGACGAAGTGGTGGACCTGGAAGCCGCCGGGATCAAGATCGTGCAGATCGACGAAGCCGCGTTCCGCGAAGGCTTGCCGTTGCGCCAGGCGCAGTGGAAGGAATACCTGGATTGGGCCACTGAAGTGTTCCGCCTGTGCGCCTCCGGCGTGCGTGACGAAACCCAGATCCACACCCACATGTGCTACAGCGAATTCAACGATGTGATCGAGTCTATCGCGGCGATGGATGCCGACGTGATCACCATCGAAACCTCGCGCTCGGACATGGAACTGCTGGAGGCATTCGAAGCCTTCGCTTACCCGAACGACATTGGCCCAGGTGTGTATGACATCCACTCGCCACGGGTGCCGGATGCCTCGGAAATGGCCAACCTGCTGCGCAAGGCAGCCAAACGCATCCCGGCCGAACGCCTGTGGGTCAACCCGGATTGCGGCCTGAAAACCCGTGGCTGGCCGGAGACTGAAGCGGCACTGATTCACATGGTGACTGCGGCGCGTCAACTACGGGCCGAACTGGCCTGATCCAGACACCCGGAATCAAACGCCGGGTGAAGATCAAAAATGTGGGAGCGGGCTTGCTCGCGAATATGGAGTATCAGCCGCTGGAGATGTCGACTGACCCACCGCATTCGCGAGCAAGCCCGCTCCCACATTGGGTCACCGGCGTTATCAAAATCATGAAATTGCCAGCATTACCCCGCGCAGACTAGAATGCGATCAATTCTTAATTACGCTTGGGCCCCACCGCCCGGCGCGCCCCGGTGATCGGCATGTCGTCTCCCCTCAATCTGCATATCCAGGACCTGTACTGCGAACACCATGGATGGTTGCACCGTTGGCTGGACCGCAAGCTGGGCAACGCCAGCGATGCCGCGGACCTGGCCCATGACACGTTCATGCGCCTGCTCACCCGGCAAACCACCGGCAACCTGGGCGCCGAGCCACGGGCATTGCTGACCCATATCGCCAAGGGCCTGATGATCGACAGCTGGCGCCGCCAGGAAGTGGAACGCGCCTACCTGGAAACCATCGCCCACCTGCCCGAACAGCATGTACCTTCGCCGGAAACCCGCTGGCTGATCCTCGAAGCGCTGTACCGCATTGAGGCGATGCTGCGGGATCTGCCGGAAAAAACCCGCCAGGCCTTCCTGATGTCGCAGATCGACGGCCTGACCTATCAGCAGATCGCCGATGCCCTGGGTGTGTCGCTGATTTCGGTCAAACGCTACATGCGCGATGCCTTCCTGGCCTGCCTGAGCGTGGCATGAGCCAGTCGATTGATCCGCTGATCCTCGGTGAGGCCGCCGACTGGATGGTGCAGCTGCAATCCGGCAGCGCCACCGATGAGGACCGCCGCGCCATCGCCCAGTGGCAGGGCCGCAGCGCCCAGCATGCCCAGGCCTGGCAACGGGCGCAGGCGATTCTGGGGGACTTCAACAGCGTGCCGGCGGCGATTGCCGGCGATACCTTGAAGCGCATCGGGCGCAAAAAATCCCTCGGCCGACGCCAGGCGCTCGGGTTGTTGCTGGCGGCCGGCCCGGCGGCCTGGCTGGCGTATCGGCAGGTGCCGTGGCAGCAGTGGACCGCCGACCAGCACACGGCCATCGGCGAACAAAGGAACCTCACCTTGCCCGACGGCACACGCATGCTGATCAACACCGGCAGCTCGCTGAATATCGCGTTCTCCGAGCAGGTGCGGCGTATCGAGCTGCTCAAGGGCGAAGTGCTGATCACCACCGCCAATGATTCGGCCCATCGCCCGTTCATCGTCCAGACCCGCCACGGTACCGCCAGGGCCTTGGGCACCCGATTCAGCGTGCGGGTGGGTGAGCAGGCAAGCCGAGTGGCCGTGACCGAAGGCGCGGTGGAGTTGTTGGCGGCGCATGCCGGCCAGGGGGTGATCGTCAAGGCGGGCGAGCAGGGCGCCTTCAGTGTTGACCGGGTAGCCGCCGTCGAGCCGCTGGACGTCAGCACCCTGACCTGGGAGAACGGCATGCTGCTGGCCCAGCATATGCGCCTGGCGGACCTGCTGGATGAGCTGGGGCGTTATCGCGCCGGCGTATTGCGCTGCCATGTCTCGGTTGCCGACCTCACGGTGTCGGGTGCGTTTCCCCTGCGCGACACCGATGCCAGCCTGCACCTGTTGCAGGAAACCTTGCCGGTCAAGGTCAGCAGCCTGACGGGGTATTGGGTGACGGTCGAGCCGCGCTGATCTTTTTCAACTTTCGCTGATACCTTTTTCGTTGTCGCCCGGTGTAGGGGAGAACCCTCAACATTGCTCCGCGCCGACAGGAATGCCCATGACCGCCAGACCGCTCCCGTATTGCCCCCGTCCGTTGAAGGCACTGAGCCTGGCGGTCGCCCTTGCCGCCGTCGCACCGTTGCAGAACGCCCAGGCAGAAGACGCTGCGCCAAGCAGTGCGGCGCGCAGCTATAACATCGCGCCGGGGCCGCTGGGGAATGTGCTGGCGCAGTTTGCGGCGTTGTCCGGGGTGCCGTTGTCGTTCGATTCCACGTTGCTCAACGATCAACAAAGCCCGGGGCTGCAAGGCAGCTACAGCGCACAATCGGGTTTTGCCCAGTTGCTGCAAGGCAGCGGCTACACCCTGCAAGGCACCGGCACCAACGGTTATACCGTGGTGCCCCAGGCCAGCGGCGGTGCGTTGGAGTTGGGCGCCACCACCATCAGCGGTGAAGCGAGCGGGGCGCAGGCAGACACGTATGCCGGTGGCCAGGTGGCACGTTCTGCACGCCTCGGCGTGTTGGGCAATCGGTCCATCAACGACGTGCCATTCAGCGTGGTCAGCTACACCTCGAAAACCATCGCCGACCAACAAGCGCGAACCGTCGGCGACGTATTGCTCAACGACGCGTCGGTGCGCCAGTCGTCCGGGTTTGGCAACTTCTCCCAGGTGTTCACCATTCGCGGGCTGCCGCTGAGCACCGATGACATCTCATTCAACGGCCTGTACGGCGTGCTGCCCCGGCAGATCATCACTACCGAAGCCCTGGAACGGGTGGAGTTGTTCAAGGGCCCGAATGCCTTCGTCAACGGCGTGTCGCCCTCGGGCAGCGGGATCGGCGGCAGCGTCAACCTGGTGCCCAAGCGCGCTGAAGACACGCCCACCCGCAGCGTCACCCTCGATTACGCCAGCGACAGCCAGGCCGGCGGCCACATCGACCTCGGCCAACGCTTTGGCGAAGACAACCGCTTTGGCGCCCGGGTCAACCTGGCGCGGCACGGCGGCGAAACCGCTGTGGATGACGAAAACAAAAGCTCGCAGTTGATCGCCGTTGCCCTGGATTATCGCGGCGAGCGCTTGCGGGTCTCCACCGACTTTGGCTACCAGAAAGAACGCATCAATAACGGCCGCTCGGTGGTCTACCTGACCGGCACCAAAGTGCCCAGCCCGCCGTCGGCCAAGGACAACTACGCCCAGGACTGGAGCTGGTCGCAGCTGGAAGACACCTACGGCATGGTCAACGCCGAATATGACTTGAACGATAACTGGACGGTCTACGCGGCAGGTGGCGCCAAGCACACTCGGGAGAACGGCCAGTATTCGTCGCTGTATGTCGCCAACGATGGCAGCGCCAAGGTGGGCTTCCTCTATTCACCCCATGACGAAGACAACAAAAGCGCCATGGCCGGCTTGAACGGGCACTTTGCGACGGGGCCGGTGACCCATCAGATGAACTTCGGGCTGTCGGGGATCTGGGGCGAGCAGCGCTCGTCCTACGAGGCGATCCTGCAAGCCAACCGCCAGCCCGGCAACCTGTACGACCCGACGCAAACGCCGCGACCTACCAACACCTATTTCGGCAATGATATTCACGACCCGCGGGTTGTCGGCAAGAACCGCATCAAGAGTGCGGCGGTGTCCGACACCCTGGGCTTTTTGGATGATCGGGTGCTGTTGACCCTGGGCGTGCGGCGCCAGACCATCGAGGTGGACAGTTGGAACACGGCCACGGGGGCACGGGGTACACCGTACTCCGAGTCCATCACCACACCGGTCTATGGCCTGGTGATCAAGCCATGGGAGCACGTGTCGTTCTACGCCAACCGTATCGAAGGCCTGGCCCAGGGCCCGACGGCGCCACTCACGAACGTGACCAACCCCGGCGAAGTCTTCCCGCCCAAGCGCAGCAAGCAGACGGAAGCCGGGGTGAAGCTGGACTGGGAAAACTATGGCGCCACGCTGGGTGTGTACCGCATCGAACAGCCGAACAACGCGACCACCCGGTTCCCGGGCCAGAAGTTCGACACCTTCACTGTCGACGGTGAACAGATCAACAAAGGTGTGGAACTCAACGTGTTCGGCGAGCCCATCGACGGCCTGCGCCTGCTGGCCGGTGCCACCTGGATGGACACCGAACAGAAGAGCACTTCCAACGGCGCCACCGACGGCAACCGCGCCGCGGGTGTGCCGCGCTTCCAGTACAACATCGGTGCGGATTGGGATGTGCCGGGCATCCAGGGTGCGGCGGTCAGCGCACGGATGCTGCGCCCCGGTGGCGAATACGTCAACGCCGCCAACAGCCTGAGCATCCCGGCCTGGACCCGCGTCGACCTGGGGGCGCGTTATGGCTTCAAGGCGGATGACAAATACATCACCCTGCGCGCCAACGTCGAAAACGTAGCGAACAAGGCGTACTGGTCGTCGGCGTCGACGGCCAATAACTACCTGACCCAGGGTGAGCCGCGGACAGTGAAATTGTCGGCGACGGTGGATTTCTGAGCCTGGAAAACCCTATCGGGTGAATGGACAACCCGTGGCGAGGGAGCTTGCTCCCGCTGGGCTGCGAAGCTGCCCCAAAAAAAGGACACGGTGTTCTTTCAGGTGGCTCTCGATTGCCTTATTGGGGCCGCTTCGCGACCCAGCGGGAGCAAGCTCCCTCGCCACAACAAGGCTGAATGTCCCTCGGTCAACCCGCGTTCACATCAATCCGGTCAAAGCCCTTGAGGCGATACAGCATCACCGAGATCGCCCAACTGGCCACGAAGATCCCGATGATCATGTAGCCCAGCATCCCGAAACTGTCGTTCAGCGAGCCGATAAAACTCCAGAACGATCCCTTCAGGTCCAACTGGTCACCCATCAACCCCAACGCCTCGATACTGCCGATCACCACCGCAACCACCACCGATACCAGGGTGATGGTCATGTTGTAGTAGATCTTGCGGATCGGCTTCATGTACGCCCAGCCGTATGCCCCCAGCATCAGGTGACCGTCCAGCGTGTCCACCAGGGACATGCCGGCGCTGAACAGCAGCGGGAACACCATGATCGCCCACGGCGACAGCCCTTGAGAGGCCTGGGTCGCAGAAATCCCCAACAGGCCGATCTCGGTGGCCGTATCAAAGCCCAGGCCGAACAGGAAACCCAACGGGTACATGTGCCAGCTGCGGCTGATCAGGCGAAACACCGGGCGGAAAATCCGCGCCATGAAACCCCGGTCCGCCAGCAGCAGGTCGAAGTCGTCCTCCACATACGCACCGCCCTGGCGCACATGGCGCCAGGCCTTGTAGATCGCGTGCAGGATCACCAGGTTCATCAAGGCGATGACCAACAGGAACGAGGCCGAGACCGACGTGCCGATCACCCCGCCGATGGCCTTGAACCCTTCAAACCGCGCCTGCATCATCGAGGCCGCAAAAGCGACGCCAATGTATGCCAGGACCACCACCGAAGAATGTCCCAGGGAGAAAAAGAAGCCCACCGCCACCGGACGTTTCTTTTCCTGCATCAGCTTGCGGGTCACGTTGTCGATGGCGGCGATATGGTCGGCATCCACCGCATGCCGCAGCCCGAAACCGTAGGCCAGGAGCGCGGTGCCGAGCAGCACCGGGTGCTCATGGAACGCCACCAGCGCCCAGATCCAGGCGACGACGTTAATGCCGATCAACAAGCCGTAGATGCCAAACAGCTTGGCGCGAACCCGGGTGCTGGAGTCACTGAAAATCTGGGCAAGGCGTAGGATCATCAACACTACCTGTGTGCGGTGGAAACATTCAGACACGTTCCGAAACTTTATAGATTTTGTTTAGAGTGATGATGAAATTTGTGGAGTGAGTGAGGAGAGGATTGTGACGACGATGGAAAATGCAGCAATGGCGGTTATTGAGTTCTGGAAACAGGCGGGGCCCAAGCTCTGGTTTGCCAAGGATGAAGGGTTTGACCGGCGTTTTCGCGAGGCTTTCTACACCACGCATTTGCAGGCGGCCCGGCGCGAACTGGAGAGCTGGATGCAAACGCCGGAGGGCGCGCTGGCGTTGCTGTTGCTGCTGGACCAGTTCCCGCGCAATACCTTCCGTGGCACGGCGCATATGTTCGCCACCGACCCGCTGGCGCGTTTGTACGCGCGGCAGATGGTCGAGGCGGGGATGGACAAGTCGATCGAAACCCCGTTGCGGGCGTTTTGTTATTTGCCCTTCGAGCATTCTGAAGATCCCGGGGATCAACAGCTGTCGGTGGCCCTGAACAAGGACCTTGATGCCAATACCTACCGCTGGGCCAAGGAGCACGCCCGCATCATCGAGCGGTTCGGACGCTTTCCTCATCGTAATGAGGTGTTGGCCAGGGTCACGACAGAGGAGGAGCGGGCGTTCCTGGAGGACGGTGGCTTTTCGGGCTAGGCCTCGGGTTCAGCCACTAAGTCTCTGACGCCCGCCTGGCGAAAACGCCGCACACCCTTGAGATCAATCGCCCAACGCAACGCTTCAGTCGCCGACGGACGTTCGCCTTGGGTAATTGCCGCGTCATCGGTGGTCAGCTTATTCAGGTAGCCCCTGGCGCCGCCGCGTTCGCTCCAGTAATGGGTGTGGCTGAGCCAGGACCTGGCGAGCCAGCCTTTCCATTTGCCCACGCTGACCGGCAGGTCCAGTACGCCGGGGCCCATCACCGGGCTGACCGGGCCGCCGACGATGTCGCCAAACAGGCCCAGGGGCGCGGGGAAGTAGAGGTTGGTCCAACGGGTCACGGCGAAGGCCGCAGCATGGTGCAAGTACAGGGGTGAAAATGGGCGACCGCCCACCGTGACGGGCAGCCGGCCGCTGTAGCCGTAGCCCTTATCGTCGAGCGTCGGCGGGCAGGCGGGGGCTTCGCGGCGTTCGATGCGGCGCTTGAAGTCGCTCACGCTGCGGCCCAGCAACAGGCTGGCGTGGGCCATCGGGCTGCCGAGGGTGACGAGGTCGGTGATGCGCCACGGGTTGCCGAGGTTGCGTTGTTCGATAAACGCTTCGGCTTGCTGTTCGCGGAACCTGAGGAGGCTTTGCAGGCGGCCGTCGAGGGCGTTTCCAGCCTTTGGCAGGGTGTCCTGGACCACCGGTTGCAGTCGCTCGTGATTGGCGTAGCGGGCGGCGAGTTCCGGGCCGCCGGGGCGTAACTGATCGTGATGCTCGTGCCACAGGTAGCCGACGATGTCGTAGGCAATCACGCTGCCCAAACTGTGGCCGACGACGATGATGCGGTCGTAATCACCCTTGTCATGCAGGGCGCGCAGCAGGTCGACGCCATCGGCGCGGATCTGTTCGCGCACCACCACGTTCTGCGGGTTGGGGCTCAGGTAGCGGGCGGCATCGCCAAGGTATGACAGTGCCGAGTACTTCAGGGCCAGGCCGATCACCGCCAGCAGCACCGGGATCAGGGCGAAGGGGTTGTCGCTGTGGGGGAATCGGCCATACAGCGTCGCCAGGGTTCCGCTGACCAGCAGCACGAGCAGGGCCAGCAAGGCCCAGCGCGTGGCGCGCCAGATCGGCACGATGGCCGTCGGGATATCCCGGCGCGGGCGCTTGAAAATGTCCCATAGCCAACTGAGCAGGTGCCCGACCTTGGTGCCCTGCATCTTGTGGGCCCAGTAGTACTCGTAGAAATCGGTGGTGTTGCGACCCGCCGACTTCAACACGCGCAAATCGAAGTTGCGCGAAAACCGGTCGGGTTTGCTCCAGTAGAAAGGCGTCGCCTCGGGGGTGTCCGCCGGGATCGCCGCTTCGACGAAGCCACGCAGGGTATCCATCGGGCGCTGCTCGCCGATTCCGTGGATGACTACAACCGCTTGTTTCATCTAGTGATCGTTCCTTGATCCGCTTTTCGGGGCGTTACGGGTGGGTTCAAGGGGCCATAGTATTGCCATTATCGATGGTATTCCAGCCAGGAATGCCCCCATAAAAACCGCGCATTTCATTTGCGCGGCGCGATCTCGTAGTGTGGTGCTCCCACCAAGGAGATGTCGCCGTGAACCATCGCCCGCTGAGCCTGTACGTTGACGCCCATTTCACCAGTCCCTACGCGATGTCGGCGTTTGTGACCCTGCGGGAAAAGGGCCTTGAATTTGAACTGCTCACGTTGAACCTCGACACGGCCGAGAACCAGACTGACGCGTACACGCACTTGTCGCTGACGGGGCGCGTGCCGACCCTGGTGCAGGGTGAGTTTGCGCTGTCCGAGTCATCGGCGATTACCGAGTACCTGGAGGATGTGTTCCCGCAGGTGCCGGTGTACCCGGCCGAACCCCGCCAGCGGGCGAGGGCGCGGCAGGTGCAGGCGTGGTTGCGCAGTGACTTGATGCCGATTCGGCAGGAACGTTCGACCCTGGTGGTGTTTTACGGGCTCAAGGGCGACCCGCTGTCGCCGGTTGCTGAAGCAGCGGCCCACACGCTGATCAACGCGGCGCAGGCGCTGTTGGCCGACGGCCGCGACTACCTGTTCGGCGCGTGGTCGATTGCCGACGTGGACCTGGCCGTGATGCTCAATCGGCTGATCCTCAACGGTGACACCGTACCCGCCAACCTGGTGGCGTACGCCCAGCGCCAATGGCAACGGCCTTCGGTCCAGGAATGGGTCAAGCAGGCACGACCGTCGCTGTAGTCACACTCCTCAATTACAAAGTGAATCCTGGTCCATGAATATACTGTCGAGTGACTCCCGCCTGCCGCTGTACCAGCGTTTTCGGGATCATCTGATTGAGCAGATTGCCAATAATCACTGGCGTGCCGGTGCGGCTATTCCCCCTGAAGCGGTGTTGTCCACCCAGTACCAGCTGTCTACCGGCACCGTGCGTAAAGCGATCGAGGCGTTGGTGGGCGAGGGCATTCTGGAGCGCCAGCAGGGCCGTGGTACGTTTGTGCGCCGCCCGAAGTTTCAGTCGTCGTTGTTCCGGTGTTTCCGCTTCCAGGGCCCGGGCGGTGAATGCCAGCTGCCGCAGAGCCGGATCCTGTCGGTCAAGCCGGTGAAGGCGCCGTTGTCGGTGAGCGAGGTGCTGGGGCTGGCAGCGGATGCGCCGGTAATCTGCATCGTGCGGGTACACGTGCTGGACACCGGGCCAGTGCTGGCCGAGGAAATCTGGCTGCCGCGCGAGCGGTTCCAGGCGCTGCTGGACGTGGATCTGACCCGGCAGGGATTGCTGTTGTACCCCACTTACGAAGAAGTCTGCGGGCAAGTAGTCGCTTCTGCCGAGGAAGCCCTCACCGCCGAGTCCATCGATGACGTGTGGGCCCGCTGGTTGCAGGTGCCGGTGGGCAGCCCGGTGATGGTGATCGAGCGGCTGGCCCGGGATTACGCCGGCCAACCCCTGGAGTTGCGACGCGGCCGTGGCCACGCCGAACATTTCCGTTATCGCGTGGATATACGCTGAGCTTGAGGCGCGGTGCTATTCGGCTTTGAGCAGCACCAGCCAGCTTTGCACCACCCGGCGGTCAAGGTCTTCCCAGTCGGCCATGCCCAGCACCCGGGTGGTGTTCAAACCGCGCAAGTAGCCACGCAATTGCTGGGCAATCGCGTAGACCACTTCCGGTTCGGCGGCGTTGTCCAGCAGCACTTCCTCATAGTCGACCAGGTAATCGGCAACCCGCTCGCGAAACTCCGGAAGCACAGCTTCACGGATGCGATCGAAGGTTTTCTGGTGGGGCTTCATAGGCGTTCCTTATCATTTTGTGTGAGGCGGCCTGCACGACACTATTGCTCTAGATAATAGTCACCATCAAGTATTGCGAGTTCTGTTTTTCTGAAAAAGGAGGACAATTGCCATCATTGAACATGATGTGCAAGGACCCTGCGATGAGGACTTTTACCGGTTTGGCCCTGGTGGCGCTGCTGATGAGCACAATGGTTGGCTCTGCGTCGGCCGGGGGGCTTCAAGCCAGCCACCTGGCGCCAATCGTCGCCAGCCCGGTCGGGTTGCGGCATTCGCAATCGGTCGGCGTGCTCTACAGCGACAACACCCTCGACAACCTTGAGTACCTGGCGCGCTACCACGCCATGGCGGTCAATGGTGCCAAGGGCCAGCTGGACGAGCAGATTCGCCAGGCCTTCGTCGACAGTTCCGACCCGGACCTGGCGATTGACTGGCTGATGGCTTCGTTGCGGCACACCTTTGCCTCGGTCACCCGTTACGACAACCTTGATGCGCTGTTGCAGGCGCACCCGGATGTGGTGGTGATGCTCGATACCTACAACCAATTGCTGACCCAGCGTAATGATCGGGTGGAAGCGCGGTTTGTTGCCAAGTTCTATGACCTTGACCTGCAATACATCGCCAAAGCCGAGGGTTCGATGCAAATGCACTTGCCTAATGTGTGGGTACATGACAAAACGGCGCCCCAGATCGCTGCACAGATTGGGCAGCAGCGCGACGTTCAGTTGAACGCATTAAAGCAGTTCGATGCCTCGCTCAAGGCGTTGGTCGCTGCCGGTTAGCCCACTTCGTTTATTTTTCAGGAATTTTTATGCGCGTGTTGTTAGTGCCAGCGATGGCTTCTGCTTCTTTATTGATGACGGGCTGTGCATCCGCCCCCAATGCCCCAACCCTTACCCTGCAAACCGCCAAGGACCCTGAAGCCTACGTGCAGTGCGTGGTGCCCAAGTTCGAGAAAAACGGCATGACCTCCACGGTCACGCAGAATTCGCGGCATGCCCGGATCGTGGTGAGCAGCAAGATCGCCGCGGACAACATCCTCGAAGTCTACAAGTCCCAGGACGGCGGCAAGGTGTTCCTGTACGAGCGCAAGCCGTTGGCGTCGGCGTTCAAGCCATCGCGGTTCGAGCATGCAGCGCAGGATTGCCTGTAATCGACGAGCCAGGATCTGATGTGGGAGCTGTCGAGCCCCAGCGAGGCTGCGATAGCATCACTGCGGTCTGACAGTGACACCGAGGTGATCCCATCGCAGCCTCGCTTAAGCTCGACAGCTCCCACAGTTGATCTTCATTGTCTGAGCGAATGATTCAGCTCGGCTTTGGCTCGCTGCTGAACGTCTCGACCGCTTTCACCAACCCCTTGGCCGCCAACGCCACCAACTCACCGCCTTTTTGCGGGGTGGCCAGCGCCGGGTCTGAACCCATGCGCCCATCCGGGAAACGCGCGCGGAAGTCGCGGGCTTCGCGAATCGGCCCGGTGTTGGCGATTTGCGGCGAGTAGTCTGCCGACTTGATCGCGTCCGGGTAGGCCCATTGGGTCACGGCGATCTCCGACGGCGTGGCATGGCTGCCGTGGCCCACCGGGAACTGTTGGTGCGCCAGTTCGTTCACGCCTTCCAGGTCCCACCAGTTGCACAGTTTCAGCGCATAACCCGACGGGCGCCCGCTGAAGCTGGCTTCGGCATACAGCTCGGAGAACGCCGCTTCGATCGAGGCAATATTGCCGCCGTGGCCATTGAGAAACAGGATCTTCTCGAAACCATGGCCTGCCAACGAGCGTACCCAATCACCAATCGCCGCGATAAAGGTCGAAGGGCGCAGGGAAATGGTGCCCGGGAAGCCCAGGTGATGCTGGGCCATGCCGATGTTGAAGGTCGGGCCGATCAGGATGTCGGCGTTCTTCTGCGCTTCATGGGCAATGATTTCCGGGCACATCCAGTCGGTGCCCAACAGGCCGGTGGGGCCGTGTTGTTCGTTGGAGCCGATGGGAATCACGATGCTGCGGCTGCGTTCCAGAAACTGGCCAATCTCGATCCAGGTGGATTGATGTAAAAGCATCTCAGGTTCTCTCTCTCATCAAGCCCAGGAACACGGTGGAGTTCCTGGTGGCGTGAGCCGCATGGTGCACGGCAACAGCGAGAGCATCAACCGCCTTTGACAGTACCGGCACTCGCCATCTGGCGCGGCTTGCAGTTGAGGTAAGCCGAGGACTTCAGCCAGCGCTGGTCGGGGTACCAGGAAAACATGAACTGGCCGTCCTTGAGTTTGTCCACCACCTGGCGCGCTACCTGCGGGCGTACGGCGGGGCAACCCTGGCTGCGGCCGATACGGCCTTCGCGCTTGCTCCACAATGGGCTTACATAGTCGGCGGCATGGATCACGATGGCGCGGTCCCGTGCACGGTCATTGAAACCCGGCTCCAGGCCGTCCATGCGCAGCGAGTAGCCGTGGGCGCCTTCGTAGCTCTCCTGGGTGCGGAACAAGCCAATGCTGGACTGGTAACTGCCTTCACGGTTGGAGAACTGGGTGGCGAAGTTTTCCCCGGATTTTTGTCCGTGGGCCACCAAATCCCGCAGCACTAATGTCTTCTTGCGCAGGTCGAAGATCCATAGGCGACGAGCGGTCGAAGGTTGGGAATAGTCGATCACCGCCAGCCGGTCGGACTGTTCGATGCCATTGCCCACCGCGCATTGCATGGCGCTCAAGGCTCTTTTCAGTACATCGGGGTTGAGTTCTGGAGCGGCGTGGGCGAGGCTGCTATACAGAGTAAGAGGTTTACCCGTGTCTGCGAGCGCAACGGTGCTCAGCGAGGCAAAGGTCGAGATGATCAGGCCGAGTCGGCAGCAAAAGGTCAGCATGTATAAAGCATCTCCGCCGTGGATGGGAGCTAAGCGATTGTTCAAAAAACACGCATGTTACTTGAGCATTTGCCTGCTCGTTGCACCGCTGGTCGCGACAGCCGAAGACCTGTTGGTGGTGTCGCCGGCCCCGGTGCAATTGGCGCTCTCGCAATTGTCGACCGTTTGCCCAGGCCCGGCCGGGCAGGTCGATGCGCCTTCCCTGGCGCGTTTGCAGGCGTTTTATCAGCAGCAGGGCGACGTGGTGCTGTGGTCCGAGGGGGATCGCCGCGCCGCATTGCTAGCCCAACTGCAGTTGCTGGCCGACGATGGCCTGGACCCGACTCACTATAGACTGCCCCCGGCGGATGCCACGGGGAACGTGCTGTGCATCGATATCGGTACCAGCCAGCAGTACCTGCAAGCCCTGCAGGACCTGCATTTCGGCCGCTTGCAGCAGTCGCGCTTCGAGCCCGTCTGGCATTCGCAACCGGCTCCGGACCCCGACACCCAATTGCTGGCCATGGCCGAGGCCGGCATGCAGAACGTCGCCCAAGCCTTCGACCAGGCCCGCCCGAGCGCGCCGCTATACCTTGGCCTGCGCAGTGCCTACGCCGCCTTGCGCCAGCAACCGTTGCAGCATTGGGAAGCCGTGGCCAGCGGCCCGTTGCTGCGCCCGGGCATGGACGATTCGCGGGTGCCGCAACTGGCGCGGCGAATGGTCAATGGCGGCTACCTGAGCGCCACCTCCGCGGGGACGCAATACCGTGGCGAGTTGGTCAACGCGGTCAAGACCTTCCAGCAAAGCCATTCCCTGCAAGCCGACGGCGTGATCGGCCCCGGCACGGTCACCGAGCTGAACATCAGCCCGGCGATTCGCCGCGAACAATTGCGCATCAACCTTGAACGGTTTCGCTGGCTGTCCCGGGACCTGGAACCCGAGGGCGTGCTGGTGAACGTGGCAGCGGCGCAACTGAGCTTCTACCAGGGCGGCGTGCCCGTGTGGCAAACCCGCCTGCAAGTCGGCCGCGCCGACCGCCAGACGCCGCTGCTGAAGTCGCGCATCACCCGGCTGACCCTGAACCCCACCTGGACCATCCCGCCCACCATCATGCGCGAGGACAAGCTGCCGGCGATCCGCCTGAACCCCGAATACCTGCGCCAGCAGAACCTGCAAGTGCTCGACAGCCAGGGCAACCCGCTGGCACCGGAACAGGTCGACTGGTCGCACCCCGGCAACATCCTGCTGCGTCAGGGCGCCGGCCCGCGCAACCCGCTGGGCCGGATCGTGTTGCGCTTTCCCAACCCGTATTCGGTGTACCTGCACGACACGCCGAGCCAGCCGCTGTTCTCCAAGGGCCCGCGGGCCTTCAGTTCGGGATGTGTGAGGGTTGAGCAGCCGCTGCTGTTGCGCGACTTCCTGGTGAGCCCGGCGGAGAAGATCCGCACCGAAGAACTGCTGGCGACGGAAACCACCCACGAGTTCCGGCTCGCGACGCCGGTACCCGTGTTGTTGGGGTACTGGACGGTGCAGGTCGATGGCAAGGGCGCGTTGCTCTACGCGCCGGACATTTACGGGCGGGACCCGGTGTTGATGAAAGCGATGGAGAGTGCGCTCTAGGCGCTTAGCTGAGCGTTGATCATCGTCAGCGCCTCATGGGGAGGCAAGCGCGCCGTATCGACGGTCAATGGCGACTCGGCCCATGGCTCATATTCATGGGCCAGGACGGACTGCCAGGTGGGCGGCGTGAGCCCCGGAATATCGCTGGTGCGTGATTCCACGCGACGTTGGTGTTCGTGTGGGTCGGAGCACACCACCTGGATATTCACCAGCGGCTTACCGGCGCTTAGCGCAGTGTCGCTCCACGCCTGACGACTTTCAGCCACCGGGTTAACGCAATCGACGACAACCGTGTGGCCCAGCAACAGGTTGCTCAACGCCAGCGCATTGGCCACCTGGTAACCGCTGCTGCCCACACCTTGCTCCAGTACCCCTGCATCGCGGATGGCCTGCTCGATGGTGTCGATGCGCAGATACACGGCGCCGGATTGGCCGGCAAGGGCCTTGGCAATTGTGGTCTTCCCGGTGCCGGGCAGGCCGCTGAACACAATAAGCATGGTCGATCCTTCGAAGGGGTGAGTCGGCTCAGTCTACCGGGCGACTCACTTCAAATAACAGGCGCTGATCCAGTCCGAAGGCTTGGGCGCGAGTTGTTCGGCCACTGGCAGATACCGGGCGTCCAACTGCGCCGCCAGCCAGTACAGCGTATTGCTGCTTTTCGGGTTCCATTCGCCGCTGTAGCCAGGCTCACCTACGCGGGCGCGGTCCCGGTCGAACTGCACGTGGGTATGCACGAACTCTTCGTGGCTGCGCTGGCCTTTGGCATACGGCGCCAGCCAGTCCAGTGCTTCGCTCAGCGAGCCACCGTGGGGCGCGGTGACGTCCAGCCAGTTGCCGCCAATGCCGTAGGGCTTGGCCGCCAGCGCGGCCTGCACCAGCGGCTCCAGGTCGTAGACCACATAGTGCAGGGCGTCACGGTCCTGGAAGTCGCTCACCGAGCCGTCGGGCAGTACGTTGTCGTTGATCTGTTGCCGGAACAGCTGGAAGGCCTGTTCGAGCATCTCGCGGTCGCCCAGTGCAGCGGCGGCCACCGTGACCAGTTTTACGCGGTGGCTCTGCCAGTTATTGGTGTTGGTGGCTTTCTTTTCGCCGTGGAACTGCTTGATGCGCTCGATATAGCCGTTGCCCAGGTTGGTCAGCAGCGCGCGGGTGGCGTCGCGGGTCTGGGGGCGAAGGTCGCTGGCGGTGAGGGCGTAGGCGCTGATCAGCATGTCGAGGTTGGTTTCGTCGATCGGGTTGAAGTCCGGCTGGTAGGTGCTGGCCCACGCGCTCAGGTAGTCATCCACTTGCTTGAGGTAGCGCGTGTCACGGCTCAGGCGCCAGGCCAGGGCCGCCTGGCGCATGACTGGCCAATCCTTCTCGGCGGCGATGCTTTGCTCGCGGATGCCGTGGTTCGGCAGGGTACCTTCGGTGTGCAGATGGGGCAGGGCGTCGGGCTGGTCGCCGAGGTGGCGCTGGGCGGCAGCCAGCAGCGATTTGGAGGTCGGATTCGAGGTGGCGGGCTGGCAGGCACTCAGCACCTGGGGCGCGGCAAAGGCGGCTTGGGCGAACGAGGCGAGCAGCGCGGCCAGGGCCACGTTTTTCAGAGGGCGTTGTAGCATGCTGTTCCTCAGGGATGGATTGACCCGGGCGGGGCAAAGTCACGCTACCATGCCCGTGATGGGAATTTGATGAAATACCCGCCAGCCCTCTATCCTTGCAGGCCTTGCCCGGTCGAGAACAGGACGCCCCATGACTTTGCAGTTCGTGAAGATGCACGCCCACGGTGATGATTTCATCGTGATCGACCGGCGCGGCCAGGATGACCCGATCACCGCTGAAATCGCCCGCCGCCTGGGTGACCGTCATCGCGGCATCGGCTTCAATCAATTGGCCGTGGTGCTCGACTGCACTGACGCGGCTGCCCGCATCACATTCTGGAACCCCAACGGCACCCCGCTCGACACCTGCGGCAGCGCCACCCGCGGGGTTGCAGACATGCTGATGCGCGAAGCCGGCACTGCCACCCTCGTGCTGCGAACCAACCGGGGGCTGCTGACGTGCGTGCGCGAATCGGGACAGCGGGTGTCGGTGGACATGGGGCTGCCTTCATTGGGCTGGGAAAAAATTCCGCTGGCGCAGGCGATGGACACCGAACGCTTGCCGCTGGAGGGCGACCCGGCGGCGTGCAGCATGGGCAACCCGCATTGCACCTTCTTTGTCGACGACCTGGCGGCGGTCGATATCGCGACGCTTGGGCCGTCGTTGGAAACCCACCCGCTGTTCCCCAACAAGACCAATGTGCATTTCGTGCAGGTACTCGACCGGTGTCATATCCGCCTGCGCATCTGGGAACGGGGCGGCGGCATCCCGCAGGGCTCGGGCTCGTGCTGTTGTGGCGCGGTGGTCAACGGGATTCGTCGTGGGCTGCTGGATGACACCGTCGACGTGCAATGCGATGGCGGTACCGTGACGGTGCATTGGGATGGGCGTGGCGGCGTGGTGTTGACGGGGTCAGTCCAAACCGTTGTTCACGGCACTGTGGCTGCCGCGCTCATGGGTGGCGCAATGGAAAGTGCACACTGAAGGTAGTGCCCCGGTCCGGGCTTGAACTCACCGAAACACCTCCATCATGGGCCTTGGCAATTTCCCGCACGATAAACAGCCCCAGGCCAACGCTACGCACCTCACTGTCCTGCTCCGTGCCTCGGGTCATGGGTTCAAACAAGCCAGCCATCAACGCTTCGGGAATCGCCGGGCCGTGGTTATGCACCGAGAGCCGGCTCTCTTGCGCGTCCTGGTGCGAGGTGATGGTAATCGACTGTTGTAGGTCGCCGTACGCCACGCTGTTGGCCACCAGGTTGCCGATGATTTGTTGTATACGGTMGGCATCCAGGAACGTGCTGGCGCTGCCCGTTGCGTGATGTTCGAGGGTCACCGTGGGGAACGCCACCCGCAACTCGTCGAGACTGTCACGGGTGACGGCGTGCAGGTCGAGTGCTACGGGATTGATGCTGATGCCCTGGCCGACTCTGGCCTGGGTGAAGTCCAGCAAGTCGGCGATCATCCGCTGCGCCCGTTCGGTGGACAGGCCGATATGCCCCAGGAGTTGGCGCTCCTTGGGGCTGCGCTCGCCACGGGCGAGGAACTCCGAGGCCATCTTGATCGCGGTAAGCGGGTTCTTCAGGTCATGGCTGACAATCGCGACCATCTGCTCGGCAAACAGCGCCCGGCGCTGGGCGATTTCATAGGCGCTGCTCAGTTCGGCCTGGGCCTGCTGCAGCGCGACTTCAGTGGCGGTCTTTTCCTGCAACAAGGCTTCAGCCAGTTTGCGGGCATTGAGCAGTTCACGCTCGTACTTGTCGCGGTCGGTGGTGCCGAAGAGGGCCAGTTCGTTATAGGCAATGCCGGCATGTTCGTACCTGACGCCGTTGAGCAATACCGTGACGGTGCGCCGGTCACGGTGCAGCAGGTCGAGTTTTACTTCAGCGATGGAGCCCTGCATTTTCATCAGCGGCCCCAGGTGCGTCTGATGGAAGATCCGTCCGCCCATCGTCAGCAAGTCCTGAAACCGCCGTTCTTTCAACTCATCGAGGCTGAAGCCGGTCCAGTCGCTGAAGCACTGGTTGGCCTGCACGATGGTGCCGTCTTCCCGGGTAACCACCAAGGCGCAGGGCGCGCCGTCGAACAAACGTTGAGGATCCGGCAACGACAGGTTATCGACTGGCATCGGCACCTACCCATGGCAACAGGAAACTGTCCATGGCCGCTGAGCAGGCGCCAGGTGCACTCATGTGCGGGCAATGCCCCACGTTATCGACCAGGCAATACGTGCTGGCGGGCAACGCCGCGTGCAGGTATTCACCCACGCAGACCGGTGCGATCAAGTCGTCGGTGGATTGCAGAATCAGGGTGGGGGTCATCAGGCCGGCGATGTCCTGGCGGTTGTCCGACAGGAACGTCACCCGTGCGAAGCGCTTGGCGATGTCGGGCTCGGTGCGGCAGAAGCTGTTGGTCAGTTCTTCGCCGAGGGCCGGTTGCCCAGGCGCGCCCATGATCACCGGGGCCATGGTGCTGGACCAGCCGAGGTAATTGCTATCGAGGGTATCGAGCAACGAATGGATATCGTCGAGGGTGAACCCGCCCGTGTAGTCACCGGAATCGATATAGCACGGCGAAGGACCGATCATCACATGGGCGGCGATTTTTCCGGGGGCCTGGCGATCGGCCAGGGCGCCGATCATGGCGCTGACGGAGTGCCCCACCAGCACCACCGGGCCCACGGCGTATTCATCAATGACCTCACCCAGATCATGGGCGTAGCCGGTCAGTGAGCTGTATTTTTCGCTGTCGTACGCGCTCAGGTCAGACTGGCCAGCTCCCACCAGGTCATACAGCACCACACGGAAGCGCCCGGTGAAGTGAGGAAACAGATAATTCCACATGGTCTGATCACACCCGAAGCCATGGGAGAAAACCAGGGTCGTGGGACCGCTGCCATACACCCTGACGTTGTTGCGCTGCTGAAGGTCCATGGCGTTCTCGTGTAGGGCGTGTGTGGGGGTGGCGTAAGTCTAGATAGTCGGTGGCGTCGGGTCACCTGTTTATAGCGTCGATAGGGTAAAGTCGGCCGATTCAGGATGAAACTTCAGGTAACAAAACATGATGGTGTTCCTACGGCAATGTGTCTTGGGCTTGCTGCTGATCGTTTCCGGCTCGCAAGTGTGGGCCGATACCGTTCCCCCGACGCCGGTCACGGTTGCGCTGGACCAGCGCGTGATCGACCTGACCCACACCCTCGACGCCGCCACTCAATTGCGTATGACCACGCAACTCGCCGGTCTGGAACAACGCAAGGGCGCACAGGTGGCGGTGATGCTGCTGCCGAGCACCCAGGGCGTTGGCATCGAGGACTTCGCCAACCAACTGTTCCGTGCCTGGAAACTGGGGCGCAAGGACGTCAACGACGGCATCCTGCTGCTGGTGGCGAAAGACGATCGCAAGGTTCGGATCGAAGTCGGTTACGGCCTGGAGGGCGTGGTCACCGACCTGCTGGCCCACCGCATCATCGAGGAACACATCACCCCGGCGTTTCGCCAGGGCGATTACGCAGGCGGCGTGCAGCAAGCGGTGGACGACCTGACACTGTTGGTGGACGGGGGCAATTTGCCCGAGGTGGCCAAGGCCGGTTTCCCGCCTGAAGCGTATGCGGTACTCCTGGCATTCATGTTTGGCGGGGTGGTCGGGGTATTGATGGGCGCCGAAAAACTCCCTTGGCGCCGGGCCCTGATGGCGGTGGTCGTTGTCACCGTGGTGCTGGTCGCGGTTGCGGGCGGCAAGGACTGGCCGGTCTATTTGCTGTTGCTGCCCCTGTGCATGCTGATCGGTGGCGCTACTTTCGGCGCGTTGTGGCAGGCGAGGGCGGCGTTTTACACCGTGCTGGTGCTGTTGGGCTACATCGCCGGCGTGCTGCTGACCGATAACTTCGTACGCGAGATATCCTTGATCCACTGGCTGGCTTATCCATTCGCAGGGTTGCTGGTCCTGGGCCTGTATCTCGGCCTGTTCCTGGTGATGAAGAGCATGTGGCAAGAGAGCCAGGTGGGCTTTATCGCGCGGCTGTTGGCGGTGCTGGTGTTGTACGGGGTCGCTGGGGCATTGATTGACAAGGGCGCCACGGGATGGCTGCTGGCGTTTCCATTCGCTTCGTTCGCGGCGCTGTTCATCTTTGCCCACGGTATCAGCGGCGGGTCGGGGTCGGGGTCTGGTGGGGGCTCCAGCTCCTCCGGTTCGAGTTCCAGTTCCAGCAGCAGCTCTTCGGGGGGTGGCGGTTCCAGCGGTGGGGGTGGGGCGTCGGGGAGTTGGTAAGCCTCCCCCGGAAGCTAGGCGGGCTTGTACGCAACCCAGCCCTTGAAGCTGAAGCCCGCGTAGAACAGTTCCACACCTTCGAAGCCTGCCTCCCGTAGCAGCGCTTCATCGACGTTGGGTGACAGCACCGGCAAGTGGCTGCTGATGGCGGCAATCGCCCGCTGGGCATCTTCAGCCGGTACGCCGGAATCCACGGCATAGGCCGCATAACGCTTCAGCCAGCGCGCTTTTTCCTCTGGCGACGACTGCGGGAAGCTGTGATGCGCCGCAATCAAAGGCGCGCCCGGCGACAAGCGCCGCCACAGTTCTTTCAGGGTTTGCAGACGCTCTTCGGCCGGGATGAAATGCAAGGTCAGCAAGGACGTGGCGGCATCGAACGGCCCCTCGGGCGCGGTATCGATATAGCCTTCATGTAACTGCACCCGGGCCATCAGCGGACCCAAGGTGGCCTCGGCCAGCTTCAGCATCTCGGCAGACGGGTCCACCCCCACAAACTGCCACTCGGGCTGGCTGTCGGCAAACTTCTTCAACTCCAGGCCGCCGCCTGCACCGAGTACCAATACCTTGCCGGTGGCTGGGACGCTTTCGCCCAGCAGCAGCGTGCTCATGCGCTGCAAGGAATCGAAACCCGGCACCAGCCTCACCGGGCCTTCGGCGTAGCGGGCGACAGCGTCGGGATCTGAAAACCAGGTCATTGCTGGCTCCTGTTGGCGGGGGAAGCGATAACCCTACGGGTGTGAATTCGGGCTGGCAATTGCAGAGATGTGCAGTTGTGTTAAAACGTTGCCTTTCCTGATGATGAGAGCGCCCATCGAATGCTCCCCGACCTACTTATCCGCGATGCGCTTCCTGAAGATGCGTTATGCATTGGCGTGCTGGGCATGCAGGTTTTTCTCGATACCTACGCCACCGAAGGCATTCGCGATTCAATCGCTGCCGAGGCGCTGCAAGCGTTTTCGCCCCACGCGATCTCTGGACTGATCGCCCAGCCGGGCACGGGGATTATCGTCGCTGAATCCAACGGGCATCTGGTGGGGTTTGCCCAGGTGGCGATGGACACCGGCCATGCGCTGATCTCAACGCCGAACGCGGCCGAGTTGCAGCGGCTCTACATCCAGGAACGGTTTACCGGGCTCGGACTCGGCTACCGTTTACTGCAAGCGGCTGAACAGCGCGCAGGGCAGGGTGGCGCTTCTTTGTTGTGGGCGACGGTGTGGGTCGGCAACGAGCGGGCGCTGGGTTTTTATCCGCGTCGTGGTTATGAGCTATTGGGGGCGCCTACGTATACGTTCCAGAATGAAACCCATGAAAATCGGTTGTTTGGCAAAAGACT
>NZ_CP080030.1:3141023-3141436 GCF_019382755.1 Pseudomonas sp. Colony2
TCAGAGCGTTTTGCTGAGGAAAACCCGGCTGCTGCCTTGCGGGTCGCATGGTATTTCACCAAAACGTACCCAGCCATTCTTCTCGTAAAATTCCGGGGCCTGGAAACTGATGGTGTACAGCACCGCCGAGCGGCACCCTCGGTGACGGGCTTCGTCTTCGAACGCCTTCAGCAGCGATGTACCCAGGCCTGAACCACGCAGCGCATCGGGCAAATGGAACAGGTCGAGGAACGCCATCCCGAGGCTGGTTTTGCCGGTGATGCCGCCGAGGGTTTCACCGGTGTCGGGATCCTTGATCAGCACCGTCAACGGACGTCGGTCATTGGAGCCGGTGATGTGTTCGTTGAAGGCGGCGAGTCCCTTGCCGAGAAGCTGCTCGGCTTCGGCGTCTGGTTGGTCACCTATCTCAATCA
>NZ_CP080030.1:3141451-3195494 GCF_019382755.1 Pseudomonas sp. Colony2
ATCCATCACCATCTCATGCCACGCCATCCCGCCGTGGTCCGACGCCGACGGCTGCACATAGCGATAGCCCATGCGCTTATACAGCTCCACATGGCGGTCCTTGCACATCAGGTGAATGGTCTTCTTGCCCATCGCCTGCATGCGCTGCACGAACTCCGTCATCAAGCGCGTGGAGTAGCCCTTGCCTTGCTGGGCGGGATCCACCACCACCGACATGATCACCACATTCGGCGCATCGGCTGAATGCCCGACCAACTCCTTGAAGGCTTCATCCGACATCACCACTTCATCGGCGCAACCGCAGTTGATGAAACCGATCACAACACCATCCGCCTCCAGGATCAGAAAGCCTTGCGGGTACAGCGCAATGCGCGTGGCGATTTTTTCCAGGGTCGCGGCTTCGTCGCCTTCGTAGGCGGTGATTTCGATTTCGTAGCAACGGTTGGCGTCGGCGAGGTTGGCGTTACGGAAGGTGAGGGCGGGCATTGGGTTACCGGAGAAGTTGAACGACGGCCCCCATGATAAAGAAAGAACACCCCGACAGCACCGCCGAACACAAAACCCACTCACACCACCGACCCCCTGTGGGAGCCGTCGAGCTTTAGCGAGGCCGCGATGGCGGCCTTCCTGGCACCATCAATATTCGCCAAGCCGGATAACTGGAAAACCCGCAAATGCGGGTTTTCTCGTAACTGAGACAGGCTCTATTAAACCCCACCCACCAACTTCCCCCCCTCCAACCGACGCTTATACGCACTGTCCCGACTCGCCAACCAGAAATACAACGGCGACGTCACCACCAACCCCACCAACCAGGACAAATCCGCCCCGTTGATATGCGCCGAAATCGGCCCCACATACAGCGGCGTATTCATAAACGGAATCTGCACCACAATCCCCACCGCATAGGCCACCAGCGCCTGGGGGTTGTACCGGCCATAAATCCCGCCATCCACGCGAAAGATCGAACCGATGTCGTACTTGCCCTTATGGATCGCATAGAAGTCGATCAGGTTGATCGCCGTCCACGGCACCAGTACCACCAGCAGCACCAGCACCATGTCCACGAAGTGCCCGATAAAATCCTTCGACGCAAACACCGCCGCAATCGAGCACGCCGCCAGCACCAGCACCGAGATCACTGCACGCGCCTTGGCGGTGGGGATCCAGCGGTAGGCGAAGGTCTGTACCAGGGTGATCAATGACAGCACGGCGCCGTACAGGTTAAGCGCGTTGTGGCTGATCACACTAAGCAGGAACAGCAACAGCATCAGCGGGCCAATGGAGCCGGTCGCCAGTTTGACCGCGTCCATGGTGTCCATGCCCACCGGCGTAGCCAGTACCGCAACCGCACCAAAGATGAACGACAGGCTGGAACCGAGCACGGTGCCCAGATAGGTGGTCCAGAAGGTCGACGCCACCGGCACATCCGCCGGCAGGTAGCGGGAGTAGTCAGACACATACGGCGCAAACGCGATTTGCCACAGCGCGGCCAGCGACACGGTGGCCAGCCAGCCGGAGATGTTGAAGTTACCGCGCGTCAGGAAGTCGGCCGTCTGCACATGGGTGAAGATGTAGCCAAAACCCAGCACGATGCCCGCGCCCAGCACCCAGGTACCGATGCGGTTGAGGACGTGGATGAAGCGGTAGCCGATGATGCCGATGATCCCCGAGCCGATGGCGCCGATGACGATGCCTACCGGTACCGGGATCGCGTCGACGACGCCGTGCAGGGATTTGCCCGCCAGTACGATGTTGGAGGCGAAGAAGCCGATGTACATCACGCCGGCGATCACCACCACCAGCAGTGCGCCAAGGGAGCCGAACTGGGCGCGGCTCTGGATCATTTGCGGGATGCCCATCTGCGGGCCCTGGGCCGAGTGCAGCGCCATCAGCACGCCGCCGACGAGGTGGCCGACGAGGATGGCGATGATGCCCCACACCAGGTTCAGGCCGAACAGTTGCACGGCCAGCGCGCCGGTGACGATGGGCAACGGCGCAATGTTGCCGCCGAACCACAGGGTGAACAGGTCTCTTACCTTTCCGTGGCGATCTTCCGGGGGCACGTATCCAATCGTGTGTTTTTCGATAAGCGGGGCGGAGGATGTTGCAGTGGTAACCATGACGAGCTCCAAGGCAAGGTGAGTACGTTGACGTACTTCGCTGGGCGGCGCGTGTGCGTCGCTTTTGTTGTTGGAGTGATCATGTGCAATGGTCACAGGGAGGTAAATTAGTAAGTTTGTTGCTATAGACCTTAAAAATAATATCTCGCGGGGTTTTTTGCTCCGGTATGTTGCATGCACTTGAATCAGTGTGAAAAAGCCGATTTTCACGCACTTGTTTGGGGCGAAATCCCACGTTTATGGAGGTCCCGATGGCTGCCTATAACCTGCGCCAGCTCAGATATTTTGTAACCACGGCCGAGTGCGGCAGCGTGGCAGAGGCCTCGCGCAAGCTCTATATCGCGCAACCGTCGGTGTCGACGGCCATCAAACAGTTGGAAGACAGCTTCGGTGTGCAGCTGTTTATCCGCCATCACGCCCAAGGGGTGTCGCTGACGCCAAGCGGTGCGCGGTTCTATCGTAAAGCCCTGGAGCTGCTGCGGGTGGCCCATGAGTTTGAGCA
Organism: Pseudomonas sp. Colony2; assembly: GCF_019382755.1. Taxonomy (NCBI): domain Bacteria; kingdom Pseudomonadati; phylum Pseudomonadota; class Gammaproteobacteria; order Pseudomonadales; family Pseudomonadaceae; genus Pseudomonas; species Pseudomonas sp. Colony2. The sequence goes on from NZ_CP080030.1 coordinate 3,144,077, forward strand.
GAACGCCCTGGCAGACAATGACGTGGTGGCGGGGCAGATCGATATCGGTTGCTTCGAAACCGTGGCACCGCTGTATTTGCCGCGCTTGATTGCCGGTTTCCGGGAGCGTTGGCCGGGGGTGGAAATCCGTCTGCGCGATGGCGAACAGCAGGAACTGGTGCAGGCGCTGACGGCCGGCAGTATCGATGTGGCGATGCTGTTTGAGCATGACCTTGGCAGCGCCATCGAGACCACGCCGCTGATGCCGCCGCAGCAACCCTATGCGTTGCTGCCGGCGGATCACCGGTTTGCGCAGCAGGCCAAGGTGTCGTTGGCGGACTTGGTGCTGGAACCGATGATTTTGCTGGATGTGCTGCCGAGCCGGACGTACTTCGTGAGCATCTTTGAAGAGCGTGGGCTGACGCCGAATATTGTCTTCAGTTCGCCGTCGATCGAGATGGTGCGGGGGATGGTGGGGCGCGGGTTCGGGTTTTCGATCCTGGTGACCAAGCCGTTTTCGCCGTATTCCTATGACGGGCAGAAGCTGGTGTGCGTGCCGTTGGCGGAGACGGTGACGGGGTCGGGGTTGTCGGCGGTGTGGTTGCGGCGGGCGCCGTTGACCAAGCCGGTGCAGTTGTTTGTGGAGTATTGCCGGGAAGAGCTGGCGCGGTTGTTAGGTTAGACACAGAACTAAAAATGTGGGAGCGGGCTTGCTCGCGAAWGCGGTGGATCAGTCAATACATCGGGTGACTGTCACACCGCATTCGCGAGCAAGCCCGCTCCCACATTTGGCCCGCGTTTCAGGCGCGAATCGAGTCGAGCATGCGCAACAACATGGCATCGCAAGCCTTCAGTTGCGCAACACTCACAAACTCATCCGGCTTATGCCCCTGGTCCATGCTCCCAGGCCCGCACACCACCGTCGGAATGCCCGCCGCATCAAACAACCCACCCTCGGTCCCGAACGCCACGGTGCCAAATTCCCGCGAGCCGCAAAACGCCGCAATCAGCTCCGCCGCCTGGCTGCGCTGGTCGGTGGCCAGCCCCGGGTACGCCGACAACTCACTGAAGCGAATCGCACTCTGCCGGCTCACCGCCTGCATCCGCGGCAGCACCTGCTGCATCGCATAGGCTTGCAGCTCCTCGGCCACTTCACCCGGGTCCATCGAGGGCAGGGCGCGCACTTCAAAGTCAAAACGGCAATCGGCAGGCACGATATTCAACGCCTTGCCCCCGGAGATCACCCCGGTTTGCACGGTGCTGAACGGCGGGTCAAAGCGCTCGTCCTGATGCACCTTGAGGCGCTGGCCGATTCGCCCCAGCTCACCAATCAACTCGGCCGCATACTCGATCGCATTCACGCCCTGGGGCGCATACGCCGAATGGCAGGCCTCGCCATGCACTTCACAGCGCATGGCGAGCTTGCCTTTATGGCCCAGCACCGGCTTCAACTCGGTGGGCTCGCCGATAATGCACAGCAGCGGTTTCACCGGCCATTGTTCCAGCACCTTGAGCAACGAACGCACCCCAAGGCAGCCGACTTCCTCGTCGTAGGACAGGGCGATGTGCACCGGCATGCGCAAGTCTGCGCTTGCCAAGGCCGGCACCAGCGCCAGTACACAGGCGATGTAGCCCTTCATGTCCGCCGTGCCCCGGCCAAACAGCTTGCCGTCGCGTTCGGTCAACTCAAACGGCGGCAACGTCCACGGCTGGCCATCTACCGGCACCACATCGGTGTGCCCCGACAGCACAATCCCGGGCACATTCGCCGGGCCGAGGGTGGCGAACAGATTGGCCTTGCTGCGCTCATCGTTGTAGATCAACTCGCAAGGCACGCCGAACCCTGCCAGGTAATCGCGCACGAACTCGATCAGCTTCAGGTTGGATTCGCGGCTGGTGGTATCAAACCCCACCAGCGCCTGCAGCAGTTCGCGGCTGGTGCTCATCGGTCGTCTCCGGCCACGCCGTAGCCAGGGGAGCGGTCCGGGGCGAGGGCGCGGTCGATGTAGTCCTGCACCTGTGGACGGTAGGCGTCCCAGAGCTTTTGCAGCTCGGCGATCGGCTGCTCGTCGGCCCAATCCACCCGCAGGTTGATGATCGGCCAGGTCAGCTCGCCCACCACCACCAGCGCGGCGGAATGCACCGGCCCGGCTTCGCCCCCGGCGGCAATGGCCGCATGCATCGCGGCCAGCAGGCGGTCTGCCAGTTGGCCTTCGCCTTGCTCGAAGGCCTTGACCATCGCCTCGATCACCGCGCGGTCGGCGAGCATATTGCCGGCGGCCACGCACTGTTCGCCCGACACCGCATTGTGGGTGCCAAGGGTTTCGTTGCCGCTGAAATGCACCGTGCGCCCGAGGTGATCAATCGCCGTCAGTTGCCGGTATTGGCTGTAGCCGTTGCGGGTCAGGGCCTTGTCTACGGCATCGGCAGGGGCAAGGCCTTGCTCCAATAGATCGAGTACGTCCGGGCCGAGGGCGGGCAGGGTGATGTTCTGGGTCGAGACCGCACCCACGCCGGGCCGCAGCCATGGGCAGCGGGCGCCTACGGCGATGCTCGATGAGCTGATAGCAATGCCCATCTGGCCGGTTTCCGCGCAGCGGGCGACGATTGAAAAGGTCATGTCGTGCCTCCTTGGGTTACTCGGGGATAACTGCAATCACGTCGATTTCCATCAGCCACTGTGGCTGGCCCAGGGCCGAAACCACCAACCCGGTGGAGATCGGGAACACGCCCTTGAGCCACTTGCCGACTTCCTGGTACACCGGCTCGCGGTAGCGCGGATCGATCAGGTAGGTGGTGGTCTTGACGATGTGGCTCAGGTCGCTGCCGGCCTCTTCCAGCAGTTGCTTGACGTTTTTCATTGCCTGTTCGGCTTGCGCGCGCGGGTCGCCAAGGCCGATCAGGTTGCCGTCGAAATCGGTGCCCACCTGGCCCCGTACATACACCGTGTTGCCGGCGCGTACGGCCTGGCACAGGTCATTGTCCAGGCTCTGGTTAGGGTAGGTTTCCTTGGTGTTGAACATGCGGATGCGAGTGTGAGTAGGCATCAAAAAAACTCCAGAAAAAAGTGATCAGGCGCTGACAGGTGAGGTGTGAACAACCGGTGTGGGTTCGCGGTACTCAAGGTATTGACGCTGGATGGCGATATGGTCGGCCACGTACTTGGCGTCATGCCACACGCCCCAGATAAACGACGAGCCCCGGCGCGACTGCCATGGCAAACCGAGGAAGTAGATGCCCGACTCGCTGGCTACGCCGCGCTGGTGCTGCGGCTTGCCGGCGGCGTCAAATGCATCGACCTTCAGCCAGCTGTAATCCACGGCAAACCCGGTTGCCCAGATGATTGAAGTGATACCGGCCTTGGCCAGGTCCAGTTCCAGGATCGGGTGCTTGATGCACTCGGCATCGGGAAACGCACGACGCGCTTCGGGCTCTGGCGGCAGGTCGAGGCCGTTGCGCTCGATATAGGCATCCGCCGCATCCAGCAGGGCCAGGTAGTTCTCATCGCCGCGGGCCAGGTTTTCCACCAGGTTGGGCTGGAAGCTCGCAACGCTGCCGTTGAAGGATTGGGTCAGGCCGACCAGGGTCATGCCTTGCTGGGCCAGCTCGCGGAAGTCGATGGTCTTGCCGCCGTGGGCGCCGCTCACCGCAATGGTCACGTGCTCGCGGCCGGGTTTCATCGCGGCCTGGTCCCACTCACCCAACACGCCCAGCCACCAGCAGAAATCGCGGTTGCGATAGGCACGCGGTGGGCGGTCGTGAGCACCCACCGACAGGTACACCTGGCGCCCGGAGCGTTGCAGTTCGTCGGCGATCTGCACCCCGGAGGAACCCGCCCCCACCACCAGCACCGCGCCGGCCGGCAGTTGCGCGGGGTTGCGGTAGTCGGCGGAGTGGATCTGGTGCAGCGCGCTGTCTTGAGGGGCAATCGCCGGAATCACCGGCTTCTGGAACGGCCCGGTGGCCGCCACCACGCGGTTGGCTTCGATCACGCCTTCGCTGGTGTGGATGGTGAAGCCGGGGCGACCGATATTGCGCACCACCGAGGTCACGTCGACGCCGGTACGAATCGGTGCATTGAACTTGCGTGCATAGGCTTCGAAGTAGTCCGCCACACGCTCTTTCGGCGCAAAGCCATCGGGGGCGACGTTATCGAAGGCCAGGCCCGGAAAACGGTCATGCCAGGCCGGGCCGTTGGCAACCAGCGAGTCCCAGCGGCCGGTGCGCCAGCGCTCGGCGATACGGCTGCGCTCCAGCACCAGGTGCGGCACGCCTTGCTTGCTCAGGTGCTCGCTCATGGCGACGCCAGCCTGACCGGCTCCCACCACCAGCGTGTCTGTTTTTGTTATTGCTTGAGTCATGTGTCTGTCCTTGCGTAATGCAGTTGGATTCAGCTTGGGCATGGCTTCAAGGCTAGGGGGAGGGCGGTTTTTAATAAAATATTATTAAGCTGGGAAGTGAGCATAAATATCGGATGCAGGCTCACCCTATCGGGTGATTTCGAGGATGGAGCGGGTGTGCAACCATCCTTGCAGTTCTTTCAGCGAGTGTTTGAAGTGGAAAACGACCGGCTTTCTTCTGCGCAATGGTTCGAACAGATGGCCCGGGTGACCGATAGCATCGGGCAATCGGGGTTCGCCGCGACCTTGTTCGAGGCTCTCGGTTATCTCCAGCCGATCCAGGCCACCACGCTGTATTTCTACCCGCGCGGCGGCATGCCCAGTGCGCTGTTCGAGCTGGACGGGCCATGGTTGCCACAAGGCAATGTGCGCCAGTACCTGTCGGGGTTTTATCTGCTCGACCCGTTTTACGGGGCCTGTGTGGAGGGCGTCAGCTCCGGGTGTTACGAGCTGGCCGAGGTCGCCCCCGATCACTTCGAGCTCAGCGAATACTTCCAGTCGTTTTACCGGCACTCCCATCTGGAGGATGAGCTGAACTACATCCTGCAGTCGAGCAACGGCTCGAGCCTGGCGGTGTCGCTGGCCTTTACGCAAAAGCTCGACGCCACCATCACCGGCCAATTCAAACGCATCGCGGCGTGGGTGCTGGCGGTGCTGGGCAAGCATTTCGTTGGCCTGGATGCCCAGGGGGCGCGTTTTGAAAACCTGCTGGAGCAGCGCATTCACTCGGCGCTGAACAACTTCGGCTCGTCGATATTGACCGAGCGGGAATGCCGGATCGCCCAACTGATCCTGCGCGGGCATTCCACCCGTTCGCTGGCCGAACGCCTCGACGTCTCGGAAGACACCATCAAGTCCCACCGCAAACACATCTACACCAAGCTCGATATCGGCGCGCAATCGGAACTGTTTGCCCTGTTTATCGATTCGCTGGCCGAAGCCCAGGGAGTGCTGAGCAAAGACCCCCTTGAAAGCTACATGAGCAAGCACCGCTGAGCGGCGTTGCTCGCCCTTGCGTCACTACTAATAAGAGAGAAATACCATGAACGTACCCGCCCAACTGAACCGCCTGACCGAGGACTACCAGAAGTCGGATGCGGCCCACCACATCCATGCATTTGTCGATCAAAAAGCGCTGAATGCCGAAGGCCCGCGGGTGATGGTGCGCGGTGAGGGCCTTTACCTGTGGGACAGCGAAGGCAAGCGTTACCTGGACGGCATGTCGGGCCTGTGGTGCACCCAGCTGGGTTACGGTCGCAGGGACTTGACCGCTGCCGCTGCCGCGCAGATGGACCAGTTGGCGTACTACAACATGTTCTTCCACACCACCCACCCGGCGGTGATCGAGCTGTCGGAGTTGCTCTTCAGCCTGTTGCCGGGCCACTACAGCCACGTGATTTACACCAACTCCGGCTCCGAGGCCAACGAAGTACTGATCCGTACCGTGCGCCGTTACTGGCAAGTGGTCGGCCAGCCGCAGAAAAAAATCATGATCGGGCGCTGGAATGGTTATCACGGCTCCACGCTGGCGGCGTCTGCCCTGGGCGGCATGAAGTTCATGCACGAGATGGGCGGCCTGATTCCCGACGTGGCACACATTGACGAACCCTACTGGTACGCCCATGGCGGCGAGCTGACGCCTGCCGAGTTCGGCCGCCGCTGCGCCTTGCAGCTGGAAGAGAAAATCCTCGAGCTGGGCGCTGAAAACGTCGCCGGGTTTATCGCCGAGCCGTTCCAGGGCGCGGGCGGCATGATCTTCCCGCCGGAAAGCTACTGGCCCGAGATCCAGCGCATTTGCCGGCAATACGATGTGCTGCTGTGTGCCGATGAGGTGATTGGTGGCTTTGGCCGTACCGGCGAATGGTTCGCCCATCAACACTTCGGTTTCGAGCCCGACACCCTGTCCATCGCCAAGGGCCTGACCTCCGGTTACCTGCCGATGGGTGGCCTGGTGCTGAGCAAGCGCGTGGCCGATGCGCTGGTGGAGCGCGGCGGCGTGTTTGCCCACGGGCTGACCTATTCCGGGCACCCGGTGGCGGCGGCGGTGGCGCTGGCCAACCTCAAGGCGCTGCGGGACGAAGGCATCGTGCGCCAGGTGAAGAACGACACCGGACCGTACCTGCAAAAAATCCTCCATGAAGTGTTTGGCAATCACCCGATGATCGGCGAGATCCAGGGCACGGGCTTGCTCGCGGCCTTGCAGTTCGCTGAAGACAAGAGCACCCGCAAGCGCTTCGAGAACGAAAACGACCTGGCCTGGCAGTGCCGCACGTTTGGTTTCGAAGAGGGCGTAATCATTCGCTCGACGCTGGGCCGCATGATCATGGCACCGGCACTGGTGGCCACGCGCACTGAGCTGGACGAGCTGGTTGAAAAGACCCGCATCGCCGTGGATCGCACCGCACGGATCGCGGGAAAACGCTGAAGTGACCAGCGCGCCACCCCAGGCGAGGGGTGGTGCGCAACCTCCATCAGGCAACGCTGAACGGCATCGATGCCATCGAATGCCGCGACGCCCTGCATCCCCATTTCCAGGAGTCACCCATGAATACAATAACAAACGTGACCGATACACCCGCTCATCAATCCTCACCCAAAGCCGCCTCGTCCCGCCGCTTCCGTCAGCCGCTGGGTCTTATCGGGCTGGTGTTGTTCGGCCTGGCGTACATGGTGCCGCTGGCGGTGTTTACCACCTACGGGCTGGTGACCCAAATGACCAAGGGCCACTTGCCGACCGCCTACATGCTGACTCTCGCCGCCATGCTGCTGACGGCCTACAGCTATGGGCGCATGGTCCAGGCGCATCCCTATTCGGGCTCGGTCTACTCCTACACCCGCAAGGCGTTTGGCGCCTACTTCGGCTTCATCGCCGGGTGGACCCTGTTGCTGGACTACATCTTCCTGCCGTTGCTCAGCTATTTGCTGATCGGCATCTACATGTCCGAGTATTTTCCCGGGGTGCCGACCGCCGTGTGGGTGCTCGGCTCGATTGCCCTGGTGACCACGCTGAACCTGGTGGGCATCGAGTCCATCACCCGGGTCAACTGGATACTCATCGTCGCCCAGTTGGTGTTCATCGTGGTGTTCGTGGCGTTGTCGGTGCACACCCTGAGCGAGCAGTCCGCACCCGTGTCGCTGCTGGCGCCATTCCACCATGAAGGCTTCAGCGCGCCGCTGATCATGGCGGGCGCCGCGGTGCTGTGCCTGTCGTTTCTTGGCTTCGATGCGGTGTCGACCATGGCCGAGGAAACCCCCAACCCACGCCGCACCATCCCGTTGGCGATCATGGTGGTGTCGCTGTTCGGCGGCCTGCTGTTCCTGCTGGTTTCGTATTTCGCGCAAATGGTGTTCCCGCAATGGAACAGCTTCGTCGACCCGGATGCCGCCTCGGTGGATGTGATGCGCCGGGTGGGCGGCGAACTGCTGGTGACCGCCTTTACCGCAACCTATGTCGCCGGTTGCTTCGCCTCGGCGATGGTCTCCCAGGCCAGTGTGTCGCGGGTGCTGTTCGCCATGGGGCGTGACGGCGCGCTGCCCCGCGTGCTTGGCAAGCTGGTGACGAAAAAGCGCTTGCCCGCCACGGCCATCGTGCTGGTCAGCCTGTTCTCGCTGATTGCCTTGTTCATCACGTTGGATACCGTCGCCAACATGATCAGCTTCGGTGCGCTGTTTGCGTTCTCGGCGGTAAACCTGGCGGTGATCAAGCACTACCTGGTCGACCAGAAGTTGCGCGGTACCAGGAACTACTTGCTGTACGCCGTTGTGCCGGCGCTTGGGTTCCTCAGCACGATCTGGCTATGGAGCAGCCTTTCCAGCCTGTCGTTCACCATCGGCCTGTGCTGGATGGGGCTTGGGCTCCTGTGCCTGCTGGGCATCACGCGGGGGCTGCGCGTGAAGATGCCGGAACTGCAGATCGCCGAGTGAACCCCTCTTTTATCCATCGCCATTCATTGGGAGTACAACGTGTTCGACCTTAACTACTGGCAACAGCGTGTTGCCCGCCAGACGTTCATCAACACCGCCCTGATCGGTGGCCGCTCAGTGAATGCGGCATCCGGGGCGACCTTCGATGCCATTAACCCTGCGACCCAGCAGTTGCTGTCGCGGGTTGCAGCCTGCGGTGACGCAGAAGTCGACCTGGCCGTGCGCAGCGCACGCCAGGCCTTCGAGACCGGCCCCTGGCGACGGATGCCGCCGGTGGAGCGCAAGAAAATTTTGATCAGGCTCTCCGAATTACTGATGACCCACCGCGAGGAACTGGCGCTGCTCGATTCGCTGAACATGGGCAAGCCGGTGATGGACGCCTACAACGTTGACGTGCCCGGCGCCGCCAATGTGTTTGCCTGGTACGGCGAAGCCCTCGACAAGCTCTACGATCAAGTCGCGCCCACCGCTCACAACGCGTTGGCAACCATCACGCGTGAAGCACTGGGGGTGATCGCGGCGGTGGTGCCGTGGAACTTCCCGCTCGACATGGCCGCCTGGAAACTCGCGCCGGCGTTGGCGGCCGGTAACAGCGTGGTCTTGAAACCTGCCGAGCAGTCGCCGTTTTCTGCCCTGCGCCTGGCCCAGCTTGCCCTGGAAGCCGGTGTCCCGGAAGGTGTGTTGAATGTGGTGCCCGGCCTCGGCGACAGTGCCGGCAAGGCCCTGGGGCTGCACCCCGACGTGGATTGCCTGGTGTTCACCGGCTCCACTCAGGTGGGCAAATACTTCATGCAGTATTCCGCCCAGTCCAACCTGAAACAGGTGTGGCTGGAGTGTGGCGGCAAGAGCCCGAACCTGGTGTTTGAGGACTGCCAGGACCTTGACCTTGCGGCGCAGAAGGCCGCCTTCGGCATCTTTTTCAACCAGGGCGAAGTGTGTTCGGCCAACTCCCGTCTCTACGTGCAACGCTCCATCCATGACGAATTCGTCGAGCGCCTGATCGCCAAGTCGCGCGCCTGGATACCGGGTGATCCGCTGGACCCGGGCAGTGCGGCCGGTGCCATCGTCGACAGTCAGCAAACCGCACGCATCATGCACGCCATCAGCCAGGCCCAGGGGGAGGGCGCCAGGCTGTTGTGCGGTGGCGAACAGTTGACCATCAATGGCTCCTCCAACTTCATCCAGCCAACCATTTTTGCCGGTGTGACCCGCGACATGGCCCTGTCCCGTGATGAAGTGTTCGGCCCGGTGCTTGCCGTCAGCGCTTTCGACACGGAAGAGCAGGCGATACAGCAGGCCAACGACAGCCTCTACGGCCTGGCGGCCTCGGTATGGAGTGATGACCTCAACCGTGCGCACCGTGTGGCCCGTGCCCTGAATGCCGGGACGGTGTCGGTCAACACCATCGACGCCCTGGATGTGGCGGTGCCGTTCGGTGGTGGCAAGCAATCCGGGTTCGGGCGTGATTTGTCGCTGCACGCTTTTGACAAGTACACGCAGCTGAAAACCACCTGGTTTCAGCTGCGTTGACTCAAGCGGTTATCCGGTCGTGTATTTATGCGTGCGCGGCCGGCACAACTACAGGCAAAATCAGCGCGAACTCAGAGGGCTTTGAACACCATGGTCACTATTCGCGTAATGAGCACTGCCGACTACGACGCCGTGCTCGAACTGATGCAGAAAACGCCTGGCATCTCCCTGCGCGATGCCGACTCCCGCGAGGCCACTGAGCGTTACCTGGAGCGCAATCCAGGCATGAGTTTCGTCGCCGAGGTCGATGGGGGGCTGGTTGGGTGCGTGATGTGCGGGCACGATGGCCGGCGCGGGTATTTGCAGCACTTGCTGGTGCTGCCCGCGTATCGGCGCCAGGGTATTGCGAACGCGTTGGTTGAGCGCTGCCTCACCAGCCTGGCGCAATTGGGCATCCGCAAATGCCACCTGGATGTGTTCAAGTCCAACGACAGCGCTGCCCGTTATTGGCAGGGCCAGGGCTGGCAGCTGAGGACCGATATTGATCGCTATTCGTTTACCCGACCGGGTGACGAGAACGCCTGACGTCCATGGAGGGACAGATGCTCGAGATACGACGCGCCACGCTGGAAGATGCACAGGCAGCCTTCGACATTCGCCTGTTGGCCATACGCAGCCAATGCATCGGCGCCTATACGTCCGAGCAGATGATGTTGTGGACGCAAGGCGCAGCCAAGGACGGTTACGACACGCTGATGGACAAGCATTTTTACCTGGGATGTGTCGACGGTGAGCCGGTCGCTACCGGCATGCTGGATCTGGCGAACAACGAAATCGGTGCGTTGTTTGTGCTGCCCGGGTTTACCGGACGCGGGATTGGCAAGCAGATATTGGTGTATCTGGAGGCGTTGGCGCGGGAGTTGGGGATTGAGGAAGTGATCCTGGACGCGACGTTGAATGCGGCGGATTTTTATCGACGGTGTGGGTATGTGGGGACCGAGCAGGCCATCTATCATTCGCCGTCGGGGTTGCAGCTGGCCTGTATTCCTATGCGCAAACACCTCCACAATGTTCGCTGACACGGAAAAACTGTGGCGAGGGGGCTTGCTGTGGCGAGGGAGCTTGCTCCCGCTGGGTCGCGAAGCGGCCCCAATAAAGCCAGCGCAATCTGACTGAAAGAACTCGCTGACCTTCTTGGGGCTGCTGCGCAGCCCAGCGGGAGCAAGCTCCCTCGCCACAGGTCATGTGTCGTCTTGGGTATTGAACTCCGTACGCAAACACCTGATCACCTCGCTCACCGAAGCTCCTTGAACCACCGGCGGCGTAGGGCTCTCACCAAACTCCCGCCAGATAAAAAGCGTCAGCTCCGCACCGTCGGTAGCCTTCTGCTGCGTCCCGAAATTCTGCAACACCCGATAGCGCTCATCCTGCCAGAACAGCGCTTCAACCCATCCATACACCGGTATGAAATGAAAGTGCAGCGGGAAGCCCGGCATATGCCCGAACCGGCTGATGTAAAGCCACTTGGGCTTCAACTGAGCCTCCATGACCCGCTGGGTTTTGGCCAGCAACCCACCCAGCTCCGCGAGCGCCGCATCGGGCATCTCGGCCAGTGAGTCAACCGGCGCCTTGGCACCCAGCATCAGGTAGCCCGGCAGTGCGGATGACAGGTGATGATTGAGCAGCCAGTGCTCGGTCTCATGCACAACAAAGGATGGATCGATCTTCATCGACGGGCTTCCATGCGAAGAGGCTTGGCAGGATACCAAGAGTCATCGCCCTGTATCCCGCAAATGCAGCGGATCTGTCTCTATCGCGGCATTCACCTTATAGATACGGTTCATCCATACCTATTCAATGCCGAGAAAACCATGGACCTGACCGCAATCCCCTTTGGCACCACCGACTGGTCGACCCTCGAGCCGGTGATGCATCCCGGCGAAACCGGCAGTGCGTATTGGCGCACTTGCCAGTTCGGTTCAACCCGCGTGCGCATGGTCGAATACAGCGCCGGTTACCTGGCTGATCACTGGTGTTGGCGCGGGCATATCCTGCTGTGCCTGGAAGGTGAGCTGCACACCGAGCTGGAGGATGGCCGGCAGTTCACGCTGACTGCCGGGATGAGTTATCAGGTGGGCAATGACATGGAGGGGCATCGGTCATCGACTACCGTCGGGGCGAAGTTGTTCGTGGTGGATTGAGGCGTCAAGCCAGTCGCACAATCAACTTGCCGAAGTTGCGCCCCTCCAGCAGCCCGATAAACGCCTCAGGCGCTTGCTCTAGGCCCTCGACAATGTCTTCGCGCCACTTCAGCTTGCCCTGATCAATCCACTGCGCTGCTTCCTGCAAGAAGTCGTCCTGCTGCTCGTCAACAAACTCGGTCTGGATAAAGCCGCGCACTGTGAGGCTCTTGGCGAGGATGTCGTGCATAGTCGCCGGCAGTCGGTCGACCTGTTGCCCGGGCACCGAGCGGTCGTTGTAATGGGCGATCAGCCCACATACGGGTATCCGCGCAAAGTCATTGAGCAGCGGCCTCACGGCATCCCAAACCGCCCCCGAGACATTTTCGAAGTAAACGTCAATTCCATTGGGGCAGGCTTCGGCCAACTGCTGGGCAAAATCCGCTGCGCGATGGTCGATGACGGCATCAAACCCGAGTTCATTTTTCACGAATGCGCATTTCTCCGGCCCACCCGCGATACCCACCGCGCGTGCGCCCTTGATGCGGGCGATCTGGCCGACAACCGAGCCCACTGCGCCACTCGCCGCCGCCACTACCACGGTGTCACCGGGCTTGGGTTGGCCGATAGTGAGCAACCCCGAGTACGCGGTGAACCCCGGCATTCCAAGAACTCCCAGCGCTGTGCTGGGGTGGGCGATGCCCGGATCCAGAAGCCGCAGATCGAGGCCGTCCGAGAGCGCAAATCGCTGCCAGCCGGCATAGGCAAGCACGATGTCGCCCTCTTGCCACAACGGGTTTCGTGAATGTTTGATCCGCGCGACCGTGCCGCCCACCATCACCTCGCCGATGCCCACTGGCTCGGCATAGGATTTGGCCGCACTCATGCGCCAGCGCATGTAGGGGTCGAGGGACAGATAGAGGTTTTCCAGCAACACTTCGCCTTCGGCAGGCTCGGGAATCGCGCTGTACTCCACGCGAAAATCGCTGGGTTGCGGGCGCCCGTCGGGGCGGGCGGCCAGTACGATGCGTTGGTTCTGGAGCTGGGTCATGAGGCTCTTCCTGGTTGATAACGTTCCAGCAGGGTAGTCATGCTCAAGCTATCGAGGTAGGGTGATAGCTGTTGATTCAGAGTTAACCCAAACATGATATCTGACGCGTTTGAACCCTATCTGCTACGAACCTTTATCTCGGTATGCCAGCACGGCAGCCTGAGTGGCGCAGCCCAGCAGGCGGGCAGGGCGCAATCGGCCCTAAGCGCACAAATCCGCCGGCTTGAGGAGTTGCTAGGCCAGCGGCTGTTGCGCAGAACAGGTCGGGGCGTGGTGCCCACTACCGAAGGCGAACTGCTGCTCACCTACGCGACGCGCATTCTGGCCTTGGGCGAGACGGTAGCAGCGCGCCTGAAAGAGCGCACGGTGATGGGCAATGTGCGCGTCGGGCTCTCGGAAGACGTGGCGGTATCGGCGTTGCCGGCAGCGCTCGGCCGGCTGCGGCGCGCCTGCCCGCATGTACACCTGGAGGTCGTTGTTGATCACGGCGACGCACTCGCCGAACGTTGGAGTGACGGCGAGCTGGACGTGGCCATTGGCGTCAGCTCATCGTTCAACGCCGACCCTGTGCACGCCTGGAACGTCGAGCTGTACTGGGTGTGCGCGATTGATGAAGAAATCGATGCGGCGCTGCCGCTGGATGTCATCGTGTATGCCGAACCCTGCGCCTGGCGGCGCTTGATGTTTGATGCCTTGCTGAACGCCGGGCGGGATTTTCGGGTCACGGTGACCAGCCCGAACATTGGCGTAATCACCGCAGCGGTGGAGGGCGGATTGGGTGTGGCCTTGCTGCCGGCGGAGAATATTCGGCCGGAGACCATGCGCATCATTTCCTTGGCTGAAAGCGATGGGCCTATTTTGAGTGTCAACTACGGCCTGTACGCCGTTCCACGGCAAAGCGACAGCATCCGCGCGGCAGTGGAACTGCTCACCGAGAGTTTTCACGCGATGACTCAACCCTTGCGATAAACCCCCGCCAACTCCCGCGCCAGCCCAATGAAATTCTGCAACGGCGTCGACGGATTGAACGCGCGCCGCACCAGGGTGATCGGTGCCAGCAACCTTGGCCGTGCATCGCTGATCCGGCAGTACACCACGCTTTCGCGATGCACGTCGCGCATCGACGCCGGCACCACCGAGATGCCTTCGCCTGCGGCCACCAGGCTGACGTTGGTCAGCATGCGCTCCACTTCAAAGGCAATCTTCGGCTCGAAACCGGCGTTCTGGCAGGCCTTGATCAGGTTGGCGTACATCCCCGGCGCGCCGGGGCGGCGGACCAGGATGAAGCGTTCGTCCTTGAGGTCGGCCATGGTGATTTTTGGCTCGGCGTCCTTGAGCAGCGCATGCCCGACGGGCAGGGTCAGCAGCATTTCTTCGTTGAGCAATCGGTGGAACGTGAGGCTCTGGTGGTCGCCCACCGGTGCGCGGAGGATGCCGATGTCGATGCGTTTTTCGATGGTGTCTTCGGTGACTTCCCGGGCGCTGCCTTCGTTGATCGAGAGCTCCACGCCCGGGTATTGCTCGCGGTAGGCGCGGATGATTCGCGGGATCAGCGGGTGGGCGGCGGCGGAACTGGTGAAGGCAATGACCAACGTGCCTTCGATACCCTGGGCAGCGCGAGCCGCCTTGAGGGAACCTTGCTCGACGCGGGCGAGGATCACTCGCGCTTCATCGAGAAACACCAGCCCGCCGGCAGTCAGGTCGACGCCCTTGGGGTGGCGCTTGAACAGGTCGAATCCCAGCTCTTGTTCGAGGGCACGTATCTGTTGGCTGAGGGGCGGCTGCTGCATGTTCAGGCGAGCGGCGGCGCGGGTGAAATGTCGCTCTTCGGCCACCATGATGAAGTAACGTAAATGGCGAAGTTCCATGGTGGTATATCCCGTGACAAGACTTTATTATTTGTGGCCTGAGTGCGCCTTGGCGACCAATATGCCGAAACTGGCCTGATCCGACAATAACAATAAATAAAAAGACCATGGAGCATTGATGTCGACCCGATTTTCGAATAACGCCACCTTGCCTATTTTGATTGCCATTGCACTCGGCATGGTTGTAGGGCTGTTTTATCCGGGCGTGGCAATCGAGATGAAGCTGCTCAGTGACGCCTTTATAAAAGTGGTCGGG
Source organism: Pseudomonas sp. Colony2 (assembly GCF_019382755.1). Taxonomy (NCBI): domain Bacteria; kingdom Pseudomonadati; phylum Pseudomonadota; class Gammaproteobacteria; order Pseudomonadales; family Pseudomonadaceae; genus Pseudomonas; species Pseudomonas sp. Colony2. The sequence continues at coordinate 3,159,205 of NZ_CP080030.1, forward strand.
TTACTGATGCCATTTCTGTTGTTTGTGCTGGTGTCGACCGGTGTCGCAGGTATCAAGCGCGAGCCCCACCATCGGCATGTAGTGGGGCGGATCGTGGTGTATTTCCAGCTGATGTCCCTTGCTGCATTGGTGTTGGGAATGTCGACGGAGTGGTTGTTCAGCCTGGATCATACCGCAGTGGCCAACCTGGATTTTGATCATCTGACACCGCCTGCTGCGCCCGAAACGCTGTTGCACGAGCTGTCGATGACCTCGATTTCGTCCAGCCTTTACAAGGTTTTCACCCAAAGCCTGGTGCTCCAGGTGATGCTGGTGGCGGTGCTGTGCGGCCTGCTGCTGGGGCGTGGCGGCCAGGTCGCAAACCGCTGCCTCGGTTGGCTGGAAGCGGCGGTCGCCGGGTTGTTCTGGTTGCTGCGGTTTATCCTGAAGTTCGCACCGCTGGCGGCGTTTGGGGCGATGGCATTTGTGGTGGGAAAGTACGGTTTAAGTTCGGTGCTGCCGCTCTTGAAGTTCATTGTTGTTATTTACCTGGTTTGCGCGGTGTTCGTCATTCTAGTGTTCGCCACGATTACCCGCCTGCTCGGCGTTAAATTGACCCGGCTAATTGTTTACTTGAAAGAAGAGTTGTTGTTGGTGACGTTCACCGGCTCTTCAGTGGCCGCACTTCCAGGTTGCGTCAGCAAACTTGAGGCGCTGGGCTGTGATCGCCAATTAGTGCGCCTGGTGTTGACCACCGGGTATACGTTCAACTTGGCCGGTACCAATCTTTACCTGACTACTGCCATTATGTTCCTGGCGCACCTCGCCGGAGTGGAGATTGCCGTACCCGAGTTGCTGGCGGTGCTGGTGATCTGCCTGTTTACCTCGCTGGGGTCTACCAGTGTGGCGGGCTCGGCGTTGTTTACCCTGATTGCTACCTTGAACATCCTGCAACTGGTACCGCTGGAAGGGGTGGGTTTGTTGTTGGGAGTGGAGCGGCTGATGAAGTGTCGGTCGTTGACCAATGTGCTGGGCAATTGCGTGGCGTGCCTGGCGATATGCGGGTGGCAGAAGTCGATTGACCATGAGGTGTTGAAGCGGGAACTGAGTCACTGAGCCGAACATGCTTTCCAGACCCAAACGCGGTCAAATGTGGGAGCGGGCTTGCTCGCGAATGCGGTGGGTCAGCCAATAAATCTGCTAACTGATACACCGCCTTCGCGAGCAAGCCCGCTCCCACATTCAGATCGCATTTCAGCCCTTGGCGTTGAGCAACTTGTCGAACGCCTTGTCCAGGTTGCCTTCAGCACCTTTCAGCTTCTCACGACGCTCCTTCAACCAACTCTGGTCCGCGTCGAGATTCTTGCGCGCTTCCACCAGCATCCGCTTGACCTCTTCCGGCTGCGGCCCACCCGTACCCTTGCGAGTCTTGACCATCGTGGTCGGCGACAGTGCAGCACGGAAACCGGCCTCATCCAGCGGCAACGTATTCGGCGTCCATTTGTATTTGTCCGCGGCCTGCGTGTACAGCTTCTGCGCGTCCGCATACGCGAAGGTCTTCGGCGTGGTGCCATTGCTGCGCGCCTCGGTGACGATCAACGAGGCGAAGCTGTGGCCAATGCGGAACGGCACCTTGAACTGACGCTCCAGGGTGTCGGCCAACTCCATGGACGTGGTCCATTCCGACTCCAGCTCATCCAGCGCTCGCTGCGGGTTGATCTGCAGCGCATCCAGCACGGCATCCATGCTTTTGAACATGTCATCGGTGGACTGGAACAGCCCCAATGAATCGAACGCAAACTTGTAGTCGGTCATGCCGGTGGTGACGTTATGCGCGCGCAAGGTCACGGTTTGCGCCAGGCCCACCACGTCGGAGGCCGATTCCCGAGTGCGCATCAACAACCCCGGGTTGCGTTTTTGCGGCATCGCACTGCTGGTGTAGGTGGACTCTTCGTCCAGCAGCAACCAGGGGCGGATCTGATGGTACTGGGTATGGATATCGCCAATCATCGCGCCGATGCGGATCGCCGAAGACGCCGCGAGGTTCGCCGCCTCGATCGGGATGTCGTAGGTCGACACCTGGCTCGAATCCAGGGAGTTTTCCCGCACGCCGTCGAACCCCAGCAACTCGGCCAGGCGTTCGCGGTTCAGCGGGTAAGCGGAGTTCGCCAGTACCGCGGTGCCCATCGGGCTCAGGTTGAGGCGGGTGTAGAGTTCACGGATGCGTTGGCCGTCGCGATCAAATGCGGCTTCGAACGCCAGCAGGTAGTGCGCATAGCTGATGGGCATGGCCTGCACGCCGTTGGTGTAGGCGGGCACCAGGGTGTCGATGTTCTTGTCGGCGATGTTCAGGATACGTTGGCGGGTGGCGTTCAGTGCCTCGCTGTAGGCCAGCACCTGGGAGCGCAGTTTGGCCAGGCGGTAGGTGGCGAGCATGTCCTGGCGGCTGCGGCCGGAGTGGATCAGCGACGCTTCCGGACCGATTTTGTCGGTCATGATTTTTTCCAGTTGCAACACGTCTTCCGGGCGCTTGCCATCGGGCTGGTCGGCCTGGTCGATGGCAAAGCGCACGCCGCCGGCGATCTTGTGGCCCATGTCCGGCTTGACGATGCCTTCTTCGGTGAGCATCACGATCGAGGCTTTGTTGATGCGGTTCAACCAGGCGAACTGGGTTTGGGTCGGGTCGCCCTTGGCCTTGTGGGCGCTTTGCGAGGAGCCCGGCGTGGCGCCGACTTTGGCCGCCTGGGCGGCGCATTCTTCGGTGGTTTTGCAGGGCAACGCGCCGGTGTCGGCGGCGTAGGCGCCGTAACTGCTGAACAGGGCAAAGGCGACGGCCAGGTGGATCAGGCTTTTTCTGCTATTCATGTGCAACGCTCCGGGAAAAATCACAGCAAGGGCAGGGTGTAGCTGACGATAAAGCGGTTCTGGTCGATATCGCTGCCGCTGCCATTGCTGCGATACGTGCCATTGCGCCATTTCACTTCAAGGTTCTTCAGGGCACCGCTCTGGAACACGTAGCCGATATCGGTGTTGCGCTCCCACTCGGTACCTTCCAGGGTTCGGGTACGCACGAAGTTGTCACCCTTGAGGTAGCGGGTCATGAAGGTCAGGCCGGGGATGCCGAGGGCGGCGAAGTCATAGTCGTAGCGGGCCTGCCAGGACTTTTCCTCGGGGTTGGCGAAGTCCGGCGAGATCATCACGTAGTTGACGAGGTAGGAGTCGGTACCGTCCAGGTGGGGGAAGCCGGTGGTGCCTTTCATGCGCTGGTAGGCGGCGCCGAACGAGTGGCCGTGGAGGCTGTAGGTGAACTTGGCACCGAAGGCCTGGTTGTCGATGTTGCTGTTGCCTTCCTTGCTGGAGTCGGCGTAACGCAGGTCGGTCTTGAACGACTGCGCGTCACCCAGTGGCAGGGTATGGACCAGGTTGAAGATGTGTTGCTTGTAGTTGTTCTCGAGGTTGGCGTAGTGGTAGCCGGTGACCAGGGTTTTGGTCCAACTGTAGCTGGCACTGGCGAAGTCGAATTTATCGCTGGGCACGGCACCCTTGATGCCTTTGCCGTCGACTTCGATGTCTGCATGGCCGCTGTCGTTACGCAGGGTGTTGCTGGTCAGGCGCCCGGCATCGAAGGTCAGGCCGGCGATGTCCTGGCTGGTCAATTGAGTGCCGCGAAAGGTCTGGGGCAGCAGCCGGCCATCGTTGGGCAGTACGGTCGGCAGCTTGGGGATCAGCGTGCCGAATTTGAGCACGCTTTTGGAGATCCGCGCCTTGGCGGTGGCGCCCATTCGACTGTAGCTGTCCGGTGCGCCATCCTCGCCCACGGGAAGCAGGCCGGTGTTTTGGCGGTCGGGGCTTGAGTCCAGTTTCAAACCCTGCAGGCCAATGGCATCGAGGCCAAAGCCCACCAGGCCTTCGGTGTAACCCGACTGGTAATTGAGGATCAGCCCTTGGGCCCACTCATCGCGTTTGGACTGGCTCGCGTTGGGCTGGCGGTAATCGCTGTTGAAGTAGAAGTTGCGAAATTCGAGGTCGGCCTTGCTGTCTTTGAAAAAGTCAGCTTCGGCAAAGGTTGGGAAGGCGAGGGTCAAACCGAGGGTGGCCGAAGTCAAGCCCAGGGTAATGGGGGATTTGTTCATTGTTATTCCCGTTGTCTGCTGCTTATTTTTAGAATTATCTGGCCGGACGGCGACAGGGAGACGCGTCCGGCTTGCGCAGGCTAACGAGTTGTATTGCAGATTGAAAATATATAGAAAGTGTTAATGCGAGACGAAAAAAGTATGAAGCGGATGCCCGATTTTTCAGACACTGAAGGGCCAATGTGGGAGCGGGCTTGCTCGCGAAAGCGGTGGATCAGTCAATACATCCGGTGACTGTCACACCGCATTCGCGAGCAAGCCCGCTCCCACACAAGCCCGCTCCCACATTTTGATCTGCGCTTTAGTGCATCTTGCTGTGATCCATGGTTTCCGTCGCATTCAACGCACGGGCTTGGGCCTTCACTTCGATCGACTGCTTTTCACCCTTGGCATTTTCCACGGTGACGGTCAGCGGCACCTGGTCGCCTTCCTTGATCTGGGCGGTGAGGTCGATCAGCATCACGTGATAGCCATCCGGGTCGAGCTTGACCGCCTTGCCCGCGGGCAATGGCACCGAATCCACCGGGCCCATGCGCATCACGTCGTCCTTCATGGTCATCTCATGGATCTGCACGGTCTTGGCGACCGGCGACGCCACGCTGAGCAGTTTGCTGTCGCTGTCGGCGGTAACGGTCATGAACGCGCCGCTGGACGGCTGGCCCGGTACCGAGGCGCGTACCCAGGCGTCGGTGACCACTGCCTGTGCACTGGCGTGGGCGGCGAGGCCCAGCAGGGAGAGACCGAGGGCGAAGCGCTTGAGGTGTTGAACGGCAGTCATTAGCAGACCTCCATGACGGTGAGCAGGTCTTCTGCGCACTCTTTGGCGTTAAGCGAGGCAGACAAGCCCAGGCGCAGGGTGCCCCGGGTGTCGAACACAAAGCTGGTGGCGGTGTGGGAGAGGGTGTAGCTGTCGCCGGCGGGGATCTTTTCATAAAAGATCCCGAATTCCTTGGCGGCCACGGCGATTTCTTCCGGGGTGCCGTACAGCGCCTGGAAGCTGGGGTCGAAGGCCTTGACGTAGGCGTCCAGTATCTTGGGCGTGTCGCGTTCCGGATCCAGGGTGATAAACACCACCTGCATGATCTTGCCGTCGCGGCCCATCAGTTTTTTCGCCTGGGCCATGCGCGCCAGGGTGGTCGGGCACACGGCCGGGCACTGGGTGAAGCCGAAGAACACCACCGGCATCAAGCCACGGAAAGAGCTCAAGGTGACGGTCTCGCCGTCGGTGTTCTTGAGCTTGAAGGTACGGCCCATGATCTTGTCGCTCAGATCCTTGCCGTACTTGAAGTTCAGTTTCGGGCTGTTGTCACAGCCGGCCAGCAGGCCCAGGCCCAGCAATCCCATGCCGGAGAGGACTTTGCGGCGGGTGAATAACGTACTCATCAACTGTGCATCCTGTGAAGCGCCTGGGTACCACGAAGCGTTAAATCAGGCGAGGAGAGCGTGGCATTCTAACAACCCGGGCCTCTGGGCGTAATCTGCGACGTTCTGTCACAGGCCCTGCCGGGCAAGACCAAATGTGGGAGCTGTCGAGCTTGAGCGAGGCTGCGAAGGGATCGGCTTGGTATTCCTGCAAGACCGTGGCGCCTGCATCGCAGCCTCGCTAAAGCTCGACAGCTCCTAGAGGGGGAATGGTAAAGTCGCCGCCATGAAACTCTCCCGCCCGGACCGTTCACTCATTGCCTGGACCCTGTATTTTTGCGTCCTGTTCAATGTGTTCGTCTGCGGTTTGGGCCATGGGCAGATGATGGGGCTTGAGCTCAATGGCCTGGGCGGTCAGTTCTGCTCAAGCCTGGGCACCAAGGCGCCGGCCTCGGATGCCGGCCTGGGTAATCCGACGGCCAGCAGTTGGTCGAACTTCTTCGCCTGCCCGGTGTGCTCCGCCGTGACCCTGGGCATCGTCTTCCTGTTTTGCCTGGCCTGGCTGTTGGGCCTCGGGCAAAAGCCGCGCCCGGCCCATGAGCGGCGCAACAAGGCCCCTCCACGGTATTCCTGGCCCTCGGCCAACCCTCGCGCTTCCCCTGCATTCTGACGTGTGCCCCGGGCTTCCTGATACCAGGAGGCGTTCTATCGTCACGAGTGTGAGTGCGTTCCATGAGCTCTATCCTGCCTTCCGGCGCTGCCCGTCTGGTCAGCAAGGCGTCGCGCCGTCCGTCCCGCAGCGACGTGTTGCTACCGTCTGTCGAATACCCGAGTAACGCCCGCTGTTTCGTCCACCTGGATGCACGGTTGCTGCCGTACTGGCACACCTTGTTCGACATCTGCCCCGGTTTGCTCAAGCTCGACCCGCCGGAGGGCTTGAACCTGTTTCGCAGCTTCATGACCTGGGCTTACCGCAACCGTCCCTCCCTGGACTGGACCTACCATGTAAACGTGTGCCGTTGGCTGCTCGGTTCGGTGTATCGCACGCAGATCGATGAAGAGCCCATCGAAGCATTCATGACGGCGGCTGCGGCCCGTTGGGTCAGCGATGACACCAGCCAGGCCCGGGGCCTGGTCCTGGCCTGGCAAGGTTCATCCCTGCAAGTGGTGGACTGGAAGCAGGGCAGCGGCGTACCGCTGCAGAACTTGCCGCCGCTGCCCGGAGATTTCGCCTGGTGCGCGCTGGATAGCCAGGGAAGGTTCAGCGGGTGGTTGCCGGTGCCTTGAGGTTCCGCTCGATCCACTGGGCAACAACGGTTACCGGATCTAAAAGTTTGCCTTGTGTAAGTTAAAGCGCTCACCGTATTATCCAAGTGTATTCTTGGTTATATGCCAAGAGCCTGATTTGCCCTACAGCAGACAAGGAGGTTTGGATGAGCGTCGAGCTATGGTTGCCGGGAGTTACCGCAGGGCTGTTCCTTATCACTCAGGCCTTGGGTTTGAGTGTCTGGCTGACCCTCGCCGTGGTCAACAATTTGCAGGCCTTTCGCAGCTCGGTCGGTGCGGTGGGCGCGACCATGGCCATGGCGCCACTGCACCAGGCTCCGGCCATCGACATACCCCTGTTAAGGCGCGCTGTGCGTTCCCACCACCTGCATCAATTGGCACTGCTGATTGTGTTGGCGCTGCAGGTGATCGCGGCAGTGGCGGCATGGACCGGCAGCTACCAGTTGGTCCTCGGTGATGGCCTCTCGGCCGCGCGGCCATGGCTCAATCTCGCCCTCAGCGGCTTCTCGGCTTTCGTTTTCGCGATGCTGCTGGGTGGCTTGTGGTTTGGCTACTGGATTCGCCAGGAGGGCTTGCAACTGACGCACTTGGTGCTGGCGATCTGGGCGCTGTTGGCGTTCGCTCTCTTCAACCTGCAATGGGCCTGACTTCGGCCTGAGGCTGCGATGGACTGCGCAGCAATGGTGAGTCCTGAACCGTTGGTGTATCCGGGACACTGCGGCGCTGGAATTACGGTTGCTGCGCAGCCCATCGCAGCCTCTTTCTTACGGGTGGCGGGGCTGGATGCTGTAGGCGCAGCGTCGATCCCCAGAGATCAAATGCTCGCAGCGTTCCACCACATTCTCATCGCCCAGCGCAGCCTGGAAAATCTGCAACTCCGAGCGGCAGAAACCCTGGCATTTGCGGGCGGCCACGCAGATCGGGCAGTGGTTTTCCACCAGTAGCCAGCCTTCGTCCAGCGGCTCCATCTGCGCCATGTACCCGGCGCGCTCACGAATCTGCACCAGGATCGCGACTTTCTCCTGCAAGCTCGATGCGGCGGAGCAGGCCTGGATGTATTCGTGCTTGGCGGTCGCCTCCATGCTGGCGATGACTTTTTCCACGCCTTCACTGCCAAAAATCCCTTCGATGGACTCGATCAGGTGCAAGGTCAGCACGCTATGGGAATCCGGGAATTTGCTCTGGGCGGTCTCGGTCAGGGTCCACTTCAAGGATGGCCGACCGGCACCCGAGATGGGGGCTGATACGCCGACGATCAACTCCGCGACCTGCAACTTCTGGATTTGCTGGCGGGCGGCTTCGGAGGTGATTTCCAGCAGTGCAGCCAGGTCCGTGGTTTTCAGCGGGCCACGGGTCTTGAGCAGGAACAGGATGCGGTCCCCGGTGGATGCCTGGCTGTCGTCGGTGGGTGTGGCGTTCATAGATCGGGAATAACCGTGGAAGTGACTGGGCCATTTGACCACAGCACGCACGTTGGGGCACCCCTTGATCCGCGTGAAGGTACGGTTCCCGTTGATTTGTATCGAAAGCATTCTGCTGGCCCATTCCGGATTGTCCCCTCGCTACCATCGACCGCCTGCCGAACCCATGAGGGAGAAAGGAATGCGTGAGACCCCCGATAGCCTGACCACACCACCCGAGGGATACAGCGACTGGCTGACCGACCTCAAGGGGCGAATCCACTCCGCCCAGCAACGCGCCACCCTGGCGGTAAACCGCGAGCTGGTGTTGCTGTATTGGCAAATCGGCCAGGATATTCTGACCCGGCAAGCGCGGCAGGGCTGGGGGACCAAGGTGATTGAGCGGCTGGCGCAGGATTTGCGTTCGGCGTTTCCGGAAATGAAGGGTTTCTCGCCGCGTAACCTGAAGTACATGCGCGCATTTGCGGAGGCGTGGCCGGACTCCGAATTTGTGCAACAGGCTGCTGCACAATTGCCCTGGGGCCATAACCTGGTGTTGCTGGACAGGCTGCCCGGGCCCGAAACCCGTCGCTGGTACATTGCCCAGGCCATCGAGCACAACTGGTCGCGCAACATCCTGATGATGCAAATCGAGGGTCGCCTGCTGGAGCGCAGCGGCAATGCGGTCAGCAACTTCGAGGGGCTGCTACCCAAGGCGCAATCCGACCTGGCTCGCGAATCGCTTAAGGATCCTTACCGTTTCGACTTCCTCGGCCTGACCCTTGACGCGCAGGAACGTGAAATCGAAAACGCCCTGGTCAAACATGTCACCGATTTTCTGCTGGAGCTGGGCGCCGGTTTTGCCTTCGTGGGTCGGCAGGTGTTGCTGGACGTGGGAGGCGAGGAGTTTTTCGTCGACCTGCTGTTTTATCACCTCAAGCTGAGGTGCTACGTGGTCATCGAACTCAAGGCCGGCAAATTCAAACCCGACCATCTGGGGCAGCTGGGCTTTTACCTCGCGGCGGTAGATTCCCAGCTCAAGCACCCACAGGACAGCCCCACCATCGGCCTGCTGCTGTGCAAGAGCAAGAACGAAGTAGTGGCCGAATACGCCCTGCGTGACAGTTCGCGCCCCATTGGTGTTGCCGAGTATCAACTGGTGGAATCACTGCCTGCAGAGCTGCAAACCAGCTTGCCGAGCATCGAACAGATTGAGCGTGAGCTGGCAACTGATCGGCCCTCCATGGCAAGTGTTTCGTAGTACTGTGCCGGCAGGCTGGACATTGGCAATCGCGTCGGCACAATAAGCGCCTTGAAAGGAACTCACCCAAGGAAAGCCATGGCCCGCCGTATTCATTCTGCCTACCCAATGTTGTTGCTCACTGGCGTGCTGATGGGCGCGGGGATGCCTGCCAGTGGCGCGTCCTTTGATTGTAAAAAGGCCTCCACCACGGTGGAAAAGGCCATTTGCGCCAGTCCCGAACTAAGCGAACTCGACAGTACGCTGGGGGTGTATTACAGCCAGGCGATGGCCAAGCTGGCACCCGAGCAGCGCGACGAATTGCGCCGTGGCCAGCGCGCCTGGCTGCAGACTCGCAACGCATGTACCAGTGAACCGGAACAACTGCCCGGCTGCCTGCAATCCCAACTGAGCCAGAGAGTGGTCGAGGTGGGTACGATCACCCACAAGGACACGGCAGCCGTTGACGCAATCATCGCCAGTATTCCCTACCATCCGGCACAAGCGGCAGAAGGGCTCAGGCGGTATCCGATGAACGACCTGGCTGCTGCCTGGCTGGTCTACCTGCAGCGTTTTGAACCTGACAGTGGCGTGACGGAGAATGAGGCCGAGGAGAATCGCAAGCAGGTTCTCATAGCACTCAAGGAAGACAGTTTTCCCTGGTCGATCTGGCAGGACCTGCAGAATGATCCTGCTGTCAGCCGTGACCGGGTGATGTTGACCTTGCTGCGCATGATGATCGAGCGCCAACAGTATGAGATGTACGCCGACCAACGCCCGTATGTGCACTGTTTCGTTTTCAGCCGGCAGGGTGAGGTCGCGTATGAGTCGTTCGGGTCGTTGTACGGCTCCACCCGCGACAGCTTTGCGCCGATTTGTGCCCCTCAGGGTGATCTGTTTGCACAGCCGGCCTGGAAGCGGCTGGACGATTCGTTTACCGCGCCTTTGTCCACTGCATCGCAGAACGAAGGCACCATCCGCTTTGCCAGCTACGCCGACTGGAACACGCTTTCCCTCAAGGCCACCGCGTCGCCTCGGCTGTTTCTCCATCCAGGCGCCGCAGGCAAGACCCAGGATCCTGAATTAACGCTGCGCAACTGGGGCGCTGATAAACAATGGCCCGCCAAGCAACGCCAGCAGGCGCTGGCGGCCATTGAACCGGCGCGCCAAGTCACGAGCGAATGGTTGCAGCGCGAGCGGGGCTTCTCTGCTGTTGATGCCCGGCAAGCGTCCCGGGAAATCGTTCGGCAGTGGTTGAACTTGCGCCTGGACTTTATCGGTGGCCCAAGCGAGCTCTAATTTCTCAACTTCCCGATGCAGGAACGGTTTTCTTGCCGCTCTTGTTGGCGGGATGCTGGGTCGAGGTGCCTTTGTGGCGGATGCTCTTCACGCTTTTTGACGGCGCGGGTGCTTTGGTTTCAGCGCCCTTGTTGCCGCTGCTATCGGCCCCTGAAGGGCTGCTGGGATAGGTGCCGGGTGGCAGCGCCGAACCGGGTGGGCTGTCGCCGCTCAAGGCGGGTGCCTCGGGGGCGGTATTGTCGCCGAAGGCTGCGTAGGCGGGGGCATACAGAACGAGCGTCAAGCTGGCGGCGAGTACGATCCTTTGGGAAATGCTGGTCTTCATGACTCAATCCCTCTTGGCGATTGGGACCGAAGCCCGGACCACATCCGGGCTTCGGCGACGCCTCAATCAAGACTTCTTGGAGCCTGGGGCGTGGCCATGAGCCCCGCCTTTTTTGCCCGCTTCAGAAGCCTTTGCGCGGTCATTGGCGACATTGCCGCCTGAACCCTGGCCGCCGCTTTTACGCGTGGTTTCTTGCTGATCCTTGTGACCAGCGCCTGAGGTGGTTTTTCCACTGTTAGCCATTTTCAAAACCCTCAATGATGAGCGAATCAATGGTGTTGCCTAATTGGGAATCCGCCAGCCAAATCAAAGTTTGAAAAAGTTTCCAGCCATGCGACGAATGGACATCACGCCGCCATTGGCTTGGCCCCGGGCGCCTTCTTGTGCGCGGCTTTCATCGCTTCCATCTCTGCTCCAAGCTCTTCGAGCAATGCCTTGCCCAGCAGCTTCCTGGCCTGCGGGAACATCTCGCTTTCTTCTTCCTCGATGTGGTGTTCCAACAGTTCCTTGACCACTTTGACTCGCCCGGAAAACTCGGTCGTGGAGGGTGAGGTCTGCTTCAGGTCTGGCAGTACGAGGGAGTCGACGGTGCGGTGTTCTTCCTTGGCTTCGTGGTACATGATTTCCTGATCCTTGCCCCCAGCCTTGCGAAAAGCCGGATAGAGGATTTCTTCCTCAAGGCGGGTGTGAAGGCTGATTTCCATTTCCAGTTTCGCCAGTAGCTCGGTGCGCTTTTTGACGCCGCGTTCAGTAGACTCACTCAGCTGGTTCAGGATGGCTTTGACGCGTTCGTGGTCGGCCTTGAGAAGATCAATGGCATTCATGGGTGACACCTCACGGGTAGCGAAAGGGCGGGTCGAATTGCCCGCCTGTCCAGACCTCTACAGCATGAGTTGTACCAAGTTGAGCGGAATATTTATTGGCTTATAAATCAATAGTTTATATCGAATAAATATCGACGCTGGTCGTGCAGGTTGCACGGTCCAGTGGCGGCTGGCATGCATTAAACCATGCCTAGCCGCCGCTGACTTTCCAGTGCTTAATGTCGTCGGCAAACACGATCTGCTCGACCTCATGGGCAATCCCGTAGGCCAGTGACTCGTGGGCGGCGATGACTTTTTCCTCGGCCGAGAGGCACTTGAAAATATCCAGGTGGGTTTCGGCGCTGGCGGTTTCCAGTTCGTAGATTTTCACGTAGCGCGCCAGGTCGTTGTCCAGGCTCGACAGGTATTCCCGCAGGCGCTGGTGGTCTACCGAGTTCTGGTTGAAATACCAGTTCATCGGATGGATCAGGAAGCGCGAGTGTGGCGTGGTGATCCGGCGGTTTGCCGCCAGGAACATGATGATGCCCATGGACTCGATGTTGCCTGCATTGATCGCACACAGCGGCACCGGCAGGGACTTGAGGAAGGTGTAGAGGGTAAAGCCGAAATTGGTGCTGCCACCGGTGGTCGACAGGTTCAACAGCAACGAACTGGCGCCTTGCTCGATGGCGTCCAGGCAGCAATCCCGAAAGCGCTCGGTGGTGCCCTGATCAATCTGGCAGTGAAAGTGGATGATGTGCTCGGTCATCCCGGGCCTCCGAGGGGTAAAAGGTAGTGTCCATTTGAGTCTAGAAGGTTACGGCCCGTGTGCCGCAACCGTCGGGCGAGAGCCATCCGTTGCAATTTTAATGAACCCTCGGGCGCGTTGCTTGACCTAACGCATACGACCTCAGGAGGATGAATCATGCAAATCGAATATGTCTGGATTGGCTTGGCGGTGATTCTGGTGCTGCTGGAACTGTGGGCGATCAACAGCGTTCTGCGCAGTGGCAGTGGCTGGGAGACCAAGGGGTTATGGCTGGTGGTACTGATCTTCATGCCGCTGTTGGGGCTGATCCTCTGGGCGCTGTTTGGACCCAAGGGTGTGAACCGGGCGACACATGCCACTGAGCATGGCAAAGGCTAAGACAGAATCGAAAAAAAACAGGCGCCCGAGGGCGCCTGTTTGCATTGGCGGGCGTCAAGCCGCCAGTGTCTTGGCAATGGCCTCATTGAACGCCGGCAAGTCGTCGGGCGTGCGCGAGGTAATCAGAGTCCAGCCATTGGCCGGGCATTCCTTCACCTGCGTATCCACCCAGTTTGCTGCGCCGGCATTGACCAGGTCAGTGCGCACGCTTTTGTAGGAGGTGAGGGTCTTGCCGCCGATCACGCCGGCATCAATCAGGGCCCAAGGGCCATGGCAGATGGCGGCTACGGTTTTCCCGGCCTTGACGAAGTCGTTGATCAGCCGCAGTGCATCGGCGTCCTGGCGCAGGGTGTCGGCATTGACGGTGCCCCCGGGGATGACCAGTGCATCGAAGTCACTGCCGTGCAGGTCAGAGAGCTTGGCGTCGGACTCTACCGTCCTGTCTTTCTCGGTGTCCTTGAGAAAGGTCTGGGTGCTGCCACCTTTGCTGGAGCCGTGGGTCACCGTGGCGCCGAAACCACGCAGGGCTTCCAGCGGCTTGAGCAACTCGTCGCGCTCGATACCGGTGTTGGAGGTGATGATCAGAATCTTCTTGCCGTGCAGTTGCGAACTCATGGTCGAGTGTCTCCTGAGTGGGTCAATGATTAATTGGCGTGCTGGGACTGCAACTCCTTGGCCATCTTCAGATGGGTTTCGAGAGTCGGCAGGGTCTTCTCGGCAAACGCCTTCAGTTCGGCGTTATCCGAGGAGTCGGCTTCTTTTTTGAACAGGGCCACGGTGTCTTCGTGGGCCTTTACCTGGTTGTCGGCGTAAGCCTTGTCAAAGGACTCTTCACGGATTTCCAGGATCATTTTCTTGGCCTTGTCGGTGAGGCTGGCATCGTCGGGCACCTTGATGTCGAGCTTCGTCGCCAGGGCCATCAGCTCCTGGTTGGCCTTGGTGTGGTCGGTGATCATGTGCTGGGCAAACGCCTTGATATCAGCGGCACCGCTCTTTTCCAGCGCCAGTTTGCCGGCTTCTACTTCGGTGATGCCGCCCTGGGCTGCGGCGTCAACGAAGTCATTGGAAGTGGCGGCCATGGCCACACCCATCGAGCCCGCGGCCAGCGCGAAGGTCAGTCCCATTTGTTTCATCAGCAAGTGCTTCATGATGCTTCTCCTGAAGAGTGGCGCGATGCCGTTACCTGACTGTTGAGGGGGGCCCAGCGCAAAAGGTTTAAATTAATTTGCGCTTATTTTTCGGTGCCGCACCCGAGGCAATTTCCTTGAACTATCGAAAAACCTTGGGCTCTGCTGCATAACGGCTCCGCGCTGGAGCCTGGCCTTTTAACCGCAGGAGAATCCCCATGGGCACTGAAAAAACCGCCGACAAAACCCCTGATGCGATCAGCTCTGAACAGGCGCAGAAAGGTCGCCAGGCTGCCGACCAGGACAGCTCTTTACAGCGTCCCAATCCCAAGACAGAAACCATCGATAAGGTGATCACGCCGACGTCCATCAAGGACACACAACGGCAAACCGAGCAGATCAACGAGCAAGCCGCCAAGGCCGAGCGCAAGCTGGGTCAGTGAAGAACGGAGGCAGTCATGGGGCGATCCATCAGCGCCGGGGAACTGGGGATTGAGCTCAAGCCCGGTGATGACAACGCACTGTTCAAGTGGTTTGTCGCCAGCTTCCTGATGGGCAAGCGCATTCAGGCGCAGATCGCGGCGCAGGCCTATCAGGTGATTGTGGTGAAGCATGGCCGGGACACCCCGCGCAAACTGCAACACTGCACCTCTCGCGAACTGGTGGCCATGCTCGGTGAGGCGCATTACGTGCGTTACGACGAAAGCACCGCGCAACGCCTGCTCGACCTCAGCAGCAAGTTGAATGCGGAGTACGCGGGCAAGATCAGCCATATCCACGATGCCAGTGCCGACCGTGGGGAGTTTGAAAAACGCTTGAATGCGTTCGAGGGCGTCGGGCCGAAGACGGTGGAGATTTTCATGAGGGATGCGGCGTCGGTGTTGTTCTGATGCCGATTTTTCTCGGTTGTGCCGGTTGGAGCCTGCCTCGTGAGCAATGGCCACGGTTTCCCCGACAGGGCACTCATCTGCAACGTTATGCCGCGTGCTTGAATGCGGTTGAAATCAACAGCTCCTTCTACCGCCCCCATCGCCCGCAGACCTACGCACGATGGGCGCAGTCAGTGCCGTCGGGCTTTGGTTTTTCGGTCAAGGTGCCACGGCACATCACCCATGAATTACGTCTGCGTGACTGCGATACGGCATTGGATGAGTTCCTTGCACAGTGCTTGCAATTGGGCGACCGCCTGGGCTGCCTGCTGGTACAATTGCCGCCTTCTTTAAGCTACGACCCGATCATTGCCGGCGGATTTTTCCCAGCCTTGCGTCAACGCTTCCCTGGGCCTGTGGTGCTTGAGCCGCGGCACGCCAGCTGGGTGCAGGCCGACGGGCTTTTGCAGGATTACCAGATAGGACGGGTCGCCGCCGACCCGCCGGTGATCGCTGATGGGGATGCACCGAAAGGCTGGCAAGGTGTGCGTTATTGGCGCCTGCATGGTTCGCCGCGTATTTATCACAGCGCTTACGAAGCCGAGCGTTTGTGCGCGCTGGCCGAGGTATTGAGAGCCTCCCTGGAGGAGGGCATTCCGACCTGGTGTATTTTCGATAATACGGCCAGCGGTCATGCGCTGGTCGATGCGCTTGCCCTTCAAGCGATGCTTGCCCCTCAGGCATCCACTTGCATCACCTCCAGCCCCAGGCATTCATAAGCCTCGACGCTGCCCGGCGGCACGTGCCACTCGGTAATCAGGGTATGAATGCGGCTGCACGGTGCCACTACGAATGGCTCCACGGCGCCCAGTTTGTCGGCCAGGGTGACGGCCACCACGTGGGAGGCGCTGTCGAGCATAGCCTGTTTTACCGCCACTTCCTCGAAGTGCAACGAGCTGATGCCGACCTGTGGATGCAGTGCGCACACACCCGTGAACAGCAGGTCGGCCTTGATGCCCTGGATCAGCCGCAATGCTTCATGCCCGCTGGCGGCCATGGTCACCGGGTTGAGTTGGCCACCGGCAAGGATCACCGTCACATTGGGATGTTCGGACAACGCGATGGCAATCATCGGTGAGTGCGTGACGGCGGTCAGCTTGATGGAATGCGGTAGTGACTGGGCGATTTGCAGGGTGGTGGTACCGGAGTCGAACAGCACGATCTGGCCGTCCTCCACGCGATCGGCGGCGAGTTGCGCCAGGTGGCGTTTGGTCGCGGTGGTTTCGCCAAACCGGGTGAAGAAATCCTTGCCGGTGTCCTTGGGCCGTGGCAGCGCACCTCCATGCACGCGTTGCAGCAGACCGGCGGAGGCGAGTTCGCCAAGGTCGCGGCGAATGGTGTCCTGGGAAACAGCGAAATGTTCCACCAGTTCCGAGGCGGTGACCTTGCCGTCGCGCTCCAGCAGCAACAGGATTTTCTGTTTGCGCAGGGAGGGCAGGTCGATGGCAGCATGGGTGTTATGCATGTTTTTGCTCGTTGATGCGTGTTTATGCGAGATTAATCAGCATTAGGCGCAAACGCAATGGGTTGGGGTGTCGGTGATGCCCTGCCGAGTGAGCTGAGCACCATGGAAAAACCACACCCGGTCCGGTACCAAACCCCATGGTTTCGATTCGCGAGGTGATGCAGGAGATTTTGCTGCCGCCAAGCTTTCCAACAGGGCATTACTGAGCAAAAAAATCGTAAAAAAGTAAAAAGAGTTGTCCACGAAAACCGTGGGTATCTCTGTGGATAACTTCGCTTGAGCCCGGCGGGTATGGCGATTTAACCTGCGGTTAATATTTGATCAGTCACTGTTTATGGCCAGTATGGGCAGGCTTTGCGCCTTGACAGGCACCGGCGAAACCGGTGCCGAAATGCAGATTTACGAGTCGTTTGGGCGCCCGGTGGAGGGCCCGGCAACCTGAGTGGCGCGCTTCGATTGCATCAGGCTGTCCAACGCCTGGCGATAACTGCTGCCGGCCAGTCGCATGCTGTCGTTATGAGTGGCACCGGGTACCAGCAACAGGTGTTTCGGCTGTTGGGCGGCGTCAAACAGTTGCTGGCTGAAGCGCGGTGGCACGAAGGCATCGGCGAGCCCGTGAACCACCAGCAGCGGCATGTGGATATCAGCGATCTTGTCAATGGAATCGAACTTCTGCGACAGCAGCCAGCGCACCGGCAATGACGTATTGGCTACTGCTGTGGCCACATCTGCCAGGGAGGTAAAGGTGGACTCGATGACCAGTCCGCGCACTGGCGGCGGCACCTGATTGTTCGCTGCCTGCTTGCCCAGTTCCACCGCGAGGTCGATGGCCACCGCGCCACCCAGGGAGTGCCCGTAGATGAGGCGCTTGGCAGGATCGGGTTGCAGCACCTGGAAGCGTTCCCAGGCAATGCGCGCGTCTTCGTACACGCTGGTTTCCGACGGCAGGTCGCCTCGACTCTGGCCGAAGCCGCGGTAGTCGATGGCCAGTACGGAAAAGCCCAGGGCCCGCAGCTGTTCGATGCGAAACAGTTGGCCAGTGAGGTTCCAGCGCACGCCGTGCAGGTAGAGAATTGCCGGCGCGTCCTTCTGTGCCGCTGGCCACCACCAGCCATGAATATTCTGCCCTGCCTTGAAACTCGCGGGTTTCAGGTCGAATTCCTGCACATCACGCGGCAACCCGCTGTACCAGCTGGCAGTGCCTGGCTCCACGCGAAACAGCAACTCGCGTTCCTTGTGTTGCAGCACGGCGCAACCCACGGGCAGGCCGATGATCAGGGCGGCCATGCATAGCAAGGGAAACCAGCGCAGGCCGAGACGGGACAGAAAACGTGAAGACATGAAGGTTCCAGGACACAGGCGAAGCACGGGTTTTAACAGATGCCCTGGCCGCGCAGGAAATATTCAGACGGTCGTCACCGGACATTGCTTGCAAAGTATTACATCGCCTCGTCCAGCAGAGAAAAGAAGTGCCCGGCCAAGGGGGAAGAATTGCTGGTGTTCCAGTTGAGGTAGAGCCCGATGCTGGAGGACGCGGCGGTGAGGGGCACAAACGCCACCTTGTCACGGGGCATCGAACGGGCAATGGACTGCGGCACCAGCGCCACACCAAACCCGCACGCCACCAGGCCAATCAGGGTGGGTAATTGATCGGCTTCCTGGACCACCCTTGGAGAGAAGCCCGCGGCCTCGCATAAAGCGATCAACTGGTGGTGATAGCCACTGCCCAATGCCTGGGGCGTGAACACAAAATCGGCGCCGGCAAAGTCCTTCAGCTCGATAGCGGCGTCATCCGCATTCGGATGGTCTGCGGGCAGCGCCAGCAGGATCGGTTCATCCAGCAGCAGCCGGGATTCGATGTTATCTGCCAGGCCTGGCAGGTAGCGCAAAAAAGCGATATCGGTATCACCACTCAACAAGGCCTTGGCCTGGTTGGCAGAGGGCATTTCCTTGATCACCAACTGAACCCTGGGGAACGCCAGGCGAAACTGCCTGAGGGTATCCAGCAACCACGGATAGCCGGTGATCGACACCGAGGTGATGGTGAGCGTGCCGGCGGTTCCCTGGGACACCTGCCGGGCTTGCTCAATGCCTTGCTGCAATTGCCCGAGGACGGTGTAGGCCGTCTGAAGAAACGCCGCCCCGGCTGGCAGCAGCTTCACGCCACGACGGTCACGCTGCAGCAGGGCAAACCCCAACTTTGCCTCCAGGCGATTGATCGCCTGGCTCAACGCTGGCTGCGCCATATGCAGGCGCTCCGCGGCCTGGTGAAAGTGCAGCGCTTCGGCAACGGCAACGAACTGGCGCAACAGGCGGGTTTCGATCATCTGGGCTGTTCCTTCAGGTAGATGGCGGTGTGGGGCTTGATACGACGCAGGTATCAATATCGCTGTTTTTCAGTATTAAACAGGACGGCCACGGGTTGTTAGGGTGGAGTGCCTATCAGGAGAACGCGACGATGGACTTTACAGGTAAAACCGCAATCGTGACCGGTGCCGCCCGTGGCTTGGGGTTCAGCTATGCGCGCGAGTTGGCGCGACTCGGCGCGCAGGTGGTAATCAGTGATATCGGTGCCGACACCCTCGGCGATGGGGCTGATCCCCAGGTGGTACAGGCGGCCGCGCTGGCGCTGCAGGGTGAAGGCCTGCGGGTGGTTGGCCACGCGGGTGACCTGTCCGGCGAAGCGGGGTGTCGAGCGCTGATCGAGTGCGCCATCACGCATTTCGGGCAGCTCGATATCCTGATCCACAATGCTGGCTGGGTCGGCTATCAGCCCATCGAGGCCGCCGACGAGGCTTTCATCCGGCGGGCCATGGACGTCAATGTCTATGCACCGATCTGGCTGTGCAAACACGCGTGGCAGCACCTCACGCGATCTGCCGCACCCCGCATTGTGCTGACCACCTCCGACCGTGCGATGTACACGCGCTACGTCCAGCCCGGCCTGGCGGCCTACAGCGCGGGGAAGATGGCGCAACTGGGGATCATGAATGCCTTGAGCGGGGAAGGGGCGGAGGCCGGGATCCTGGTCAATGCCATCTCACCCGTGGCCAAGACCCGCATGTGGGGCGTGACCGGCGAGCCGCACAACCTCAAGCCGGAATGGGTCACGCCTGGGGTGATCTTCCTGGCTTCGGCAGCGTGCCAGGACAGCGGCTATATTCTGCGTGCCAGCAACGGCCAGTTCACCGCCACGCGGTTCGCGGAAAATCCGGGGGTCGAGTATCCGGTTGACCTGGCGCGGGTCAACGCCTCGGACGCTGTGCAAGTCGCCGCGTTATGGCAAGCCATCAAGGACTGTTGACGGTCACGCCAGGTAAAGCGTCAGGCCCTGAGCTTCATAGGGTTGCAGCAGGGCACGCGGGGTACTGGCCAATGCGACGATCGCGCTGATGTGTGCCAGCTCCACCACCTGGTAGGGCGACGCGGTGTTGAGCTTTTCCGAGGTGGCCAGCACGATGGTTTCTGCGGCCGCGTGACACAACGCGCGCTTGACCACTGCCTCTTCATAATCGCCGGTAGACAGGCCGGCATTCGGGTGCACGCTGCACACCCCCATGAAATACAGGTCGGCATTGACCCGGCCGATGGCCTCCAGCGTGGCCGCCCCCACCCCCACCAGTGAGTGGCGAAACAGCCGCCCGCCGAGCATGATCACTTCAATCTGCGGATGATCCACCAGGGCCATCGCAATCGACGGGCTGTGGGTGACCACGGTGGCATTCAGTTCCGCCGGCAAGTGATGGGCCAGTTGCAGGCACGTGGTACCGCCATCGATAAACACCACCTGGCCGGGCTGCACAAGTTGCGCAGCCGTCCGGCCAATGGCGATTTTTTCCTCGGGTACCAAGTGTTCCCGTACCGAAAAATCAGCCATCGCGGGGGATGCCGGCAAGGCGCCGCCGTGCACCCGCAGCAGCAAACCTTCCTTGGCCATTTCCCGCAGGTCACGCCGAATCGTGTCCTCGGAAACCTCCAGTGCCTGGCTCAACTCCTTGGCAATCAGCCGGCCGTCGCGGTGCAGCGTATCCAGCAGGTGTTGTTTACGTTGTTGGGTCAGCATCGGAAGCTTCCTGCACGTTTTTTCTTGACTGTGCACGATTTTGCACGACATGCTGAATAACACAAGACAAAAAGGTCCTGCCATGGAAAACAGTCCCGTCCGCATCCACGCCGAAGAACTGCTCTCGGATAATTGGTATGTGCTGAAAAAGTACACCTTTGACCTGCGCCGCCGCGACGGCAGTTGGCAGTCCCAGACCCGGGAGATCTATGACCGGGGCAATGGCGCGACGATCCTGCTGTACAACCGCGAGCGGCGCACGGTGTTGCTGATTCGCCAGTTCCGCATGCCTAGCTACGTTAACGGCTACCACGGTTACCTGATCGAGTCTGCCGCCGGCCTGCTGGACAACGCCAGCCCCGAGGAACGCATTCGCCTGGAGGCGGAAGAAGAGACGGGCTACCGTGTGGGCCATGTAGAAAAGATCTATTCGGCCTTCATGAGCCCGGGCTCGGTGACCGAGCGCATTCACTTTTTCATCGGCGAATATCAGCCTGGCGACCGAGTCAGTGATGGCGGCGGGCTGGAGGATGAAGGTGAGGATATCGAAGTGCTGGAGTTGGGATTCGAGGAGGCCCTGGCCATGGTGGACAGGGCCGAGATCGTCGACGGCAAGACCATCATGTTGTTGCAGTACCTTGAATTGCGGATGTTGAAAGAGGGCTGGTGATGTCGCGTCGGTTATCGCTTGCGCTGGCGGTATTGCTGGCGGGATGCAGTGGTGTGAGCGCTGCGCAAACACCCGTCGGTGATGGTGGTGTTCCCGCGTTCTATACCTGGGCGGACAAGGTGCCCGCGTCACCCGGGCGGATGCTGCGCAGCGAGCCGTTGACCGAAAAGCAAAGCCTGGCCGAGGCGGGGCAGAATATTCGCATCCTGTACACGTCCACCGACGGTCTCGATACCCATAAACGGATTGTCGTTTCCGGTGCGCTGTTCCTGCCCAAGGGCACACCGCCGCCGGGTGGCTGGCCCCTGATGGCGTGGGCCCACGGCACGGTGGGGAGTGCCGATATCTGCGCGCCGTCGTTCGCCGGTCGCAGCCCTCGGGATACGCGCTATCTCAATTATTGGCTGGCTCAGGGCTACGCGATTGTCGCTACCGATTACCAGGGGCTTGGGACGCCTGGCCTGCATCCGTATGGTTTGACCAGCCCGCTGGCCTATGGGGTGCTCGACAGCATTCGCGCGGTAGGGGCGGGTGGTTTCGAACTCTCCAAACGTGTGGTGGTGTTTGGGCAGTCACAGGGTGGCCGTGCTGCGTTTGCCACGGCGGTCTATGCGAAAGACTATGCGCCCGAGTTGGATATCGTGGGGGTGGTGGCGACCGGTACGCCTTACGCGGCTGCCCATAAAACGGGAGACGGTGCCGAGTTGGAAAAGGCCCGCAGTTCGGTGGTGCCGACCTTTGCCTATAACTTGCTGCGGCTGAGTACTGTCACGTTGTTTGATCCTGGGTTTGTGGCTGCGGATTACTTGAGCGAGCGTGCAGTGCCTGCGTTTGAGAGCAGCCAGCGGGATTGTTTGCATGCCATTGAGCAGCGGGTGATGGCTGATGGGCTCAGCTTCAATGACAGTTTCAAGCGGTCGCCGAAAGAGGCGCTCGACAAGGTTTATCGTGAGTCGGCGTATCCGACGTTGAAGACGGATATTCCGGTTTTTGTCGGTACGGGGGGGCGGGATCAGGATGTGTTTGTGCCTGGGCAAAAGGCGTTGGTCAGGGATGCGTGCAAGGTCGGGGACCGGATTGAATGGCATTTTTATCCTGAGCTGGATCACTCCGCTACGGTCAATGGTTCGCTCGTGGACTCGACGCCGTTTGTGCGTAAGGCGTTTGCGGGGGAGGTGATTGGTGGGAATTGTGGGGGGTAGCTTTTTGGGGAGGTATATCCGTTATTCAGGTAACGGCGACTTATGGTTTCGCTCTTACAGCGAGTCACTTTGCAAAAGCCGGAATGCCGGCCCAGCCCAAAGTAAGTAAAGGGAGCTGCCTCCGCCGCATTATGTGGGAGCGGGCTTGCTCGCGAAAAACCTGAGAGCGCCACGTTGAATCAGGATACCCACGTCATCGTTAACGACCTTCGCGAGCAAGCCCGCTCCCACATTTGGACCGTGTCCGCCTTTGATTTTGCTGTTGCTTCACCCCACTCAAGCCGGCTGGTAGGCCGCTGTGAGAGCGCAACCCAATAGCGGCCATAACCGCAGCAACGGATATGCCCCCAACCCCATCACCCCAATTTCACATTCATGATAATCCGCGCGGTAAACACCAATTTCCCCTCCGCATCCAGCATCTCCACCGGCACCACCTTGTCACCCGCCGTTTGCCAGTCGATACCTTCGCCATTGGCCGTCGCCGTCACGCTGCTCTTGGCCTTGGCCAGATACTCCACCGTCATCCCCTTGGGAATCCACCGCGCACCCGCCGGCACGGAAACGTCCGTCATGGTACCCGCCGCCAACTCCGCCGCGTTGCACATGGCAATGGCATGCACCGTGCCCAGGTGGTTGGTGATGGCCTTGCTGAACGGCACTTCCACCGAGGCAAACCCCGGACGCAACTGGGTCATCAACGGATTGATGGTGCTGAAGTAGGGCGCCATCTGGCACGCCAGTTTGCTGAACGCTTCGGGGCCAACGCTGTTGAACATGCTCAGGGCCTGACTCATGGTGCTGCCTCGCTGATTAAATGAATTTTACGGAATATTGTTTCGTTACGGAATAATGTTCTGTAACGGAACAGTATTCTGCCCATGGGAAATCTGTCAAGCTGCCTGGGCTTATTCTTCTTCACTGACTGAGTTCCTGTTCAGCATGCAAACCCCGGATCTGCTTCAGCGTTGCTTCCCTGGCCGAAGGGCCGAATTGAAGCGCGATATCTTCAAGGCAGCCCTGGACCTGTTCAACGAGCAGGGCCTTGAAGCCACCACCATCGAGATGATCCGCGCGCGCTGCGATACCAGCGTCGGCGCCATTTATCATCACTTCGGCAACAAGGAAGGCCTGGTCGCCGCGCTGTTTTTTACCGCGCTGGAGGTCCAGGCCGAATTGCGTGGGCGCTACCTTGAATCGGCCAAAACAGCGAAGGAGGGGGTGTACGCACTGGTCCACAGCTATGTCGATTGGGTGGACAGCGAACCGCAGTGGGCGCGCTTCCAGTACCACGCGCATTTCGCGGTGACCAAGGGCCCGTTCGCCGCTGAACTGGAAAGCCGCAACCAGGCGCGCAACGCGTTGCTGAAGGAATGGATGGTGCTGCCTGGACGGGGTGATCAGCTCAGCCAGGTGCCCGCCGAACTCTTGCCATCACTGATCATCGGCCAGGCCGACAGCTACTGCCGTGCCTGGCTGGCCGGGCGCTCGGCCAGCAGCCCTCGGGTGTACCGGGAAACCCTGGCCGAGGCAGCGTGGCGCTCGGTGGGCGGCGCTTAGGGCGTCGCGTGCATCACGCACAGGGTGCGGGCGTTATCGCCACCCGATAGCGCTCGTCAAAATCATCCGCCAACTGTGCCAGCGTCACCTCTCCCAAACGCTGCAGCAGCAACGCCTGGGCATCGTCAAACGCCTGGTTCAGCGCCGCATTGACGGCCTGTTCCACCAGGCATTGCGGATGATCGGTGGACAGGCCGACGGCAAAGATCGACGACGTGCCAAGGGCATTGTGGATGTCCAGCAGGGTGATTTCACTCAGCGGCTTGCCCAGCATCCAGCCGCCCTGATGGCCTTTTTCCGAACGCACATAACCTTTTTCCTTGAGCAGGCCCAGGGTGCGGCGTACCACCACCGCGTTGGTACCAAGCATCTGCGCGATGGTCTCCGAGGTGGCGCGTTCCTCGTGGCGGCCCATGTGGATCAGCACATGGAGCATGCGCGAAAGCCGGGTGTCGTTTCTCATCTGCAAGCCTCTGGAGTTCCTGCCCGAAAGTATCGTTCGTAACGATTGGAGTTGCGAGACACTTGACGAGGTATTTTTATGTAACTTATGGTGTGTCGTGAGTGCCCGGCAACCGATGCAAGGGCCACCAGAGAGGTCATCTTCATGGTTTACGACGTGATTATCGTCGGCGGCAGCTACGCCGGAATGTCTGCCGGGCTGCAACTGGCGCGGGCTCGGCGCAAGGTGCTGGTGATTGACGCCGGGCAGCGGCGCAACCGGTTTGCGGCCACGTCCCACGGTTTCCTCAGCCAGGATGGCCAGCCGCCGGAGCTGATCGCTGCCGAAGGGCGAGGGCAGTTGATGGAATATCCGACGGTGACCTGGGTGCAGGACACCGCCGTTGAAGCGATTCGAAACCAGGATGGCTTCGTGGTGCGAACCCGTTGCAAGGGTGAGTTCAACGCTAAACGCTTGATTCTCGCTACCGGCGTGGTGGATGAGTTACCCGAGGTCGAGGGGTTGAAGGAGCGCTGGGGCAAGCATGTGTTCCATTGCCCGTATTGCCACGGCTATGAACTGGATCAAGGCCGCATCGGCGTGCTGGCGACGTCGCCGCTGGCCATGCATCACGCGATGCTGCTGCCGGACTGGGGCACCACCACGCTGTTTACCAACGGCGCATTTGTGCCGGATGCCGAGCAGCAGGCGCAACTGGATCGGCGTGGGGTCAGCGTCGAAAGCTCGGCGGTGCGGCGGATTGTCGGTGAGCGGGCGGATGTGGAATTGGCAGACGGGCGGATGATCGCGCTGGACGGTATTTTCACCCTGTCCCGTACGCGCATGGCCAGCCCATTGGCTGAGCAGTTGGGCTGTGAGTTTGTCGAAGGGCCGACCGGGCCCTACCTGCTGACCAACGAGACGCGCCAGACCACCGTGCCCGGTGTGTTTGCCTGCGGCGATGCCAACCTGGCCGGCGGCTCGGTGGCGCTGGCGGTCGGCGAGGGTGTGCGCGCCGGGGTGGGCGCGCACTTTTCGATGATCTTCAACTGAGGTCAGCGCACCAGGCACGGCCGCTTGTTATCGAACGTCCAGCCCGGAATCATGAACTGCATCGCCACGCTGTCATTGCGCGCACCCAGGCCCATGCCTTTGTACAGTTCATGGGCGTGGGCCACGGCGTCCATGTCGATGTCCACGCCCAGGCCCGGTTTGGCCGGCACCTTGATGTGGCCGTCGACAATCTTCAGCGGAGCCTTGGTCAACCGCTGGCCGTCCTGCCAGATCCAGTGGGTGTCGATGGCCGTGATTTCCCCCGGCGCGGCGGCGGCCACCTGGGTGAACATCGCCAGGGAAATATCGAAGTGATTATTGGAGTGCGAGCCCCAGGTCAGGCCCCATTCGTGGCACATCTGCGCCACGCGCACCGAGCCCTGCATGGTCCAGAAGTGCGGGTCGGCCAGGGGAATATCCACGGACTGCAACTGGATCGCATGCCCCATTTCCCGCCAGTCGGTGGCGATCATGTTGGTGGCGGTGGGCAGCCCGGTGGCACGGCGGAATTCGGCCATGACTTCGCGCCCGGAGTAACCGTTTTCCGCGCCGCAAGGGTCTTCAGCATAGGCCAGCACATGATGCTGGTCGCGGCACAGGGCGATGGCTTCTTTCAGTGACCAGGCGCCGTTGGGGTCCAGGGTAATGCGCGCATCGGGGAAGCGTTCGGCCAGTGCAGTCACCGCCTCGATTTCGTCGCCGCCGCGCAGTACGCCGCCTTTGAGCTTGAAGTCATTGAAGCCGTATTGCGCCTTGGCCGCCTCTGCCAGACGCACGATGGCTTCGGGCGTCATCGCCTTTTCATGACGCAGGCGGAACCAGTCTTCGGCATCGCCTTCGCTGCGATAGGCCAGGTCGGTTTGCTGGCGATCACCGATGTAGAACAGGTAGCCGAGCATCTTCACCGCGTCGCGCTGCTGGCCTTCGCCGAGAAGGGCCGCCACCGGGACTTCGAGGAATTGGCCGAGCAAATCCAGCAGCGCGGCTTCCATCGCCGTGACGGCATGGATGGTGATGCGCAGGTCAAACGTCTGCAAACCC
The DNA here is from genome assembly GCF_019382755.1 of Pseudomonas sp. Colony2. NCBI lineage: Bacteria > Pseudomonadati > Pseudomonadota > Gammaproteobacteria > Pseudomonadales > Pseudomonadaceae > Pseudomonas > Pseudomonas sp. Colony2. The sequence goes on from NZ_CP080030.1 coordinate 3,185,732, forward strand.
CGGCCCGCCGAATCCCGCGCGGCGAAGGTCTGGCGCATGGCATTGAGAATGCTCTGGTACTGGCCGATGGGCTTGCCGATCACCAGGCTGCGGGCGTCTTCCAGGGTCTCGCGGATGCGTTCGCCGCCGGGTACCTCACCGACGCCGGTACGGCCGGCGCTGTCGGTAAGGATCACGATGTTGCGCGTGAAAAACGGCCCGTGGGCACCGCTGAGGTTGAGCAGCATGCTGTCGTGACCGGCCACCGGGATGACTTGCAGGCCGGTCACGACCGGGGCGCTGTTGGCGTGGTGCTGGTGTTCTGTGTTCATCGTGTAGTCCTTATTTGCTCAAGACGGGTGCGGGTTGCAGCACGCTGCTGGTGGTCGGGCCGGGCAGTGTCCTGGCGAAAAACACCAGGATGGCCGCAAGGATCGAAGTGCCCGCCAGGCCATACAAACCGCCCTGGATCGAGCCGGTGGTCTGTTCCAGGAAACCAAAGGTGGTGGGCGCGACAAACCCGCCGAGGTTGCCGATGGAGTTGATCAATGCGATCACCGCTGCGGCGATGCGTGCATCCAGGTAACCCTGGGGAATCGGCCAGAACAGCGAGGACGCCGACTTGAAGCCGATCGCCGCGAAGCAGATGGCGATAAAGGCAAAGATCGGCCCGCCAGTAGTGGAGAGGAACATGCCCACGGCGGCGATCAACAGTGCCGCAGCGACCCAGGCTTGCTGGAACTTGAATTTGCCCGCCAGTGCCGCGAAGGCGTACATCGCGATGATCGAGATCAACCACGGGATGGAGTTGTAGAAACCCACCTGGATGTCGCTCAGGTCGCCCATCTTTTTAATGATGCTCGGCAACCAGAAAGTGGCGGCATAGATCGTCAGTTGGATGCAGAAATACAGGGCGCAGAACAGCATGATCTGACGGTCCTTGAGCAGCTTGCCCAGGGTCGGCTTGACCGTGGTGGCGGCGTCACGCTCGCGCTGTTCGCGGTCGATCTCGCCCACCAGCGCATCCTTTTCTTCAAGGCTGAGCCACTTGGCGTCGTGGGGTTTGGAGTCCAGCCAGAACCACACGAAAAAGCACAGCAGCACCGACGCCATGCCTTCGATGATGTACATCCACTGCCAGCCATGCAGGCCCAGCCCGGTGATTTGCAGCAGCACGCCGGACAAGGGGCCGGAGATCAGCGAGGCGAGGGCCGAGCCGCTGAGGAAGATTGCAATCGCCTTGCCGCGTTCGACGCCGGGCAACCAGCGAGTGAAGTAGTAGATCACCCCGGGAAAGAAGCCCGCTTCGGCCACGCCCAGCAGAAAGCGCAGGATGTAGAAGTGGGTTTCGTTCTGGATAAAGGCCATCAATGTGGCGGTGATGCCCCAGGTGAACATGATGCGAGTCAGCCAGATGCGCGCGCCGACTTTTTGCAGGAGCATGTTGGACGGCACTTCGAACAGCGCGTAGCCGATGAAAAACAACCCGGCGCCGAAGCCGTAGGCGGCCGCACCAATGCCCAGGTCGTGCTCCATATGGGTACGCACAAAGCCGATGTTGACGCGGTCGATGTAGTTGACGATGAACATGATCACGAACAGTGGGAGCACATGGCTCTTCACCTTCTTGATCGCGCGGGCCAGGACCGGGTCGGTGGCAGGCGCAGCTGTCGCAGGGCTGGAAGGGGTCACGGGTCAAACTCCCACTGATTATTGTTGTGCGGGGACGTATTTGGGTTGTCAGAGATGTCTGACAACTTGATAGACATCATACAACTGCATTTTCAGAGATGGCAACCCTTTGTAGGAGCGAGCTTGCTCGCGAAAATCGTCAACGATTACGCGGTTTGGTGCAATGTTTGAGCTGCGACGGGTTTTTTCGCGAGCAGGCTCGCTCCTACAGGTATTTGTTTGTTGTCATACAAGTTGGGGCTTCCAAAAATGCTAGTATTGCCAGGCGCCCCTGAACGGAATTCCTGATGCAAAACCCCAGCTCGGCACCTCATCGCAAGCGCTCCCCGGGCCTTGCCCACGACATCGTCACCGCGTTGACCCAGCAGATTCTCCTGGGACAGATGGCGCCGGGTGAGAAGCTGCCATCCGAGTCCGCTATCGTGGGCGAGTACGGCGTCAGTCGCACGGTGGTGCGCGAAGCGCTTTCCAAATTGCAGGCCGCCGGGCTGGTGGAAACCCGCCACGGTGTCGGCACCTTTGTGCTGGAGCGCGACGAGCGCCACGGCCTGCACCTGACCCACGACACCGCGGCCAGCGTGCGCGGCATTCTTGAACTGCGCATGGGCCTGGAAACCCAGGCAGCCGCCCTGGCAGCCTTGCGCCGTACCGATGAACAACTGCAGCAGATGCGCCAGGCACTGGATGATTACCAGGATTCACTGGCCAATAACGACAGTGCCGTTGAGCCTGACGTGCGCTTCCATCGCCTGATCGCCCAGGCCACCGGCAACACCTATTTCACCGACGTGATTTATCACCTGGGCCACTCGGTAATCCCACGCACCCGGATCAATGCCGAGGAACGCGGCGACGCGGACCTGATGGAGCTGGGGCGCCTGGCGAACCTTGAGCACGAGGCGATCCTGAAAGCCATCCGCCGCCAGGACCCGGACGCGGCCCGGGCCGCCATGCTGTTGCACTTGAGCAACAGCCTGGAGCGGATGACAGGAGAGTAGGCGGGGCTATTTGCTGTCCAGGAAGTCCAGCAGCGCGGCATTGAACAGCGTCGGGTCCTGCAGGAATGCGAAGTGGCTGGTGTTCGGCAGAATCAGCAGGCCCGCTCCCGGAATGGTCGCCGCGATGTATTCGGTGTGTTCTCGCTTGATCGCCTCATCGTGGTCGCCGTCGACAATCAGGATCGGAGTCTTGATGGACGCCAGTTGCGCGTCGGTCCAGTTGGGTTGGCTGGCCCACATATGGCTGATCTGCTCGACGAAGGCGTCGTACTCTTTTGGCGTCGGCGAGTGCCTGGCGTACTCCTTGCCGGCGCGCTCGATGAAGGCGGCGAAGGTCGGATTTTTCTCTACGCCATCCTTGACCCCGGAGGTCTGGGTGTTGGCGGCAAAGGCAAACACCTTGCCGATACGGTCGGGATGGCGCAGGGCAAGATCGATACCGATGATTGCGCCGTCGCTCCAGCCGACGATATCGGCGCGGGGGATTTTCAGGCTGTCGAGTACGGCGACCACATCATCGGCCATCAAGTCGTAACCGAAGGGGTTCTCGTCCCGGGAACTGCGCCCGTGGCCACGGCTGTCGAGGCTGATGACCGTGTGTTTGGCGGCCAGCGCCTTGACCTGGTTGCCCCAGTAATCGGAATTGGACAGGCCGCCGTGCAGCAGGATCACCGGCGAACCATGTCCGGTCTTGGTGTAGTAGACCTTGATGCCGTTGACGGCGGCATAGCCGGTCTTGGCCCCCGCAATCGGTGCCGGGGTGGGCGGAAGGGTTTCCCAGCGTTCCGCGGCCTGAACCCCGGAGAAGGATAGCAGCAGGCAGGCAGCTGCCAATAAGCGACGTGACATGGCGATTCCTTTTTTGTGAGCAGGTTGAGGTCATCCGGCCAGATGTGCGCTCGACTCTAGCACCGTGCCTACCTTGGGAAACACGCATTTTTTCCTATCAAAAACGCCCGTTGGAAAGAGAAAAATACAGTTATATCAATGGAATAAATTTGTCTTTTGCAGCGGGTGAGCTAAAGGTTTCAACTGGTGGTTTTTTCGGTCATTCCCGGCAGGGGCATTTTCTTCAATACCGTGATCCGTCTTCCCCTTAAGGTTCAGTCCGTACCCGCACAACAAAAAGGAACTGCAATGAGCTTGATCATTTCCATGGCCGCCTTCGCCCTGGCCACGTCCATCACCCCGGGACCGGTGAATGTGGTGGCCCTCAGTTCAGGCGCGCGCTTTGGGTTTGCCGCCAGCCAGAAGCATGTGGCCGGGGCCGCGCTGGGGTTCACCTTGCTGCTGGTGCTGATTGGCCTGGGGCTGCATGAGGTGCTGGTGCGCTGGCCGCTGCTGACGCAGTTGATTCAATGGGGCGGGGTGGCCTTCCTGTTGTACATGGCCTGGAAACTGGCCGTGGACAATGGGCGCCTGGACGCTGAAGGCACGGCCACGGCGCCCTCGATGCTCTACGGCGCGATCATGCAGTGGCTCAACCCCAAGGCCTGGTTGGCGTGTGTGGCGGGCATGGGATTGTTCGTGGCCGACGGCGATGCGCAGCAAGTCTGGCTGTTCGCGGTGCTCTATCTGGTGATTTGCTACCTGTCGGTGGCGTGCTGGGCCTATGCCGGCACATTTTTGCGGCGCTACCTGAATAATCCGCAGGGCGTGCGTCTGTTCAATCGCTCGATGGCGGCGTTGCTGGTGGCCAGCGTGGGATATTTACTGCTCGCCTGAATCAGCCGCGATATTGCCCGGGCGTTGCCGCCAGGTGCTGTTTGAACGTGCGCTGGAAATGCGCCTGATCAGAAAAGCCGGCCGCCAGTGCGACGTCGGCGATCAACTGGCCGCTGCGCAACTGGGTGCGGGCAAACTGAATACGGCGATTGACCAGAAACGCGTGGGGTGTCATGCCGTAATACTGCTTGAACGCACGAATCAGGTACGACGGTGACAGTTCAGCCGCCTGGCAAATGTCTTCGAGCTTCAGGGCCTCGGTGCAATGTTCGCGGATATAGTCGGCGGCCCGCTCCAGCTTGTGATTGACCTCGCGCACCGGGGTCTCCGACGGGTTGAGGCGTTGTTGCACCTCGGTGAAAAAACTCACCACCGCACTCTGCTTGTGCAGGTGTTCGGCGTGGTTGTCCACCAGCACCTCATACAGCTCGTTCAGCCCGCGGTACAGCGCGACATCCGTGGTGTGGGTGGCGGTGAACGGACGAAAGTCCTGGTCCTTGCTGAAACCCAACTGATGCTGCAGGTCGGTCAGCCAGGCCGTATCGATATACAGCATGTGATAGGACCAGGGCAGATCATCAATGGGGTTGCAGGCGTGGACATCCCCGGGATTCATCAAGACCACGGTGCCGGTGCTGATCTTGAAGGTCGATGCCCCATGGATGTACAGGCTCTGCCCGGCCGTGATCGCGCCGATGGAAAAGTGCTCGTGGGCGTGGCGGGTGTAGCAGACCTTCCGCCCGTCGGCGATGGTGCGAGCCTCAATGAACGGCAGGCGTTCGTCGCGCCAGAAGGCCGGGGCAGTCGGTTCGAGGGGCGATCGCATCACTACAAGTCTCACCGGGAAACAATGCAGTGAATGATTACACAGAAATAGGCCTGCAACGTTTCATTTCATGGTTTCGGGTTCCATTCTGCGCAGGAAACCGATCCGCGGATCTACGCCGTTGATGGCGTCTGCCAGGGAAAGGGGTTGCTTCGCCGCCGCTCGCGCCTCATCGGCGCCTGTCAGCAAGTTCAGCAAGTGCGAGAGAAAGGGCAGATCTTCCATGTCAGTTCGGCTCCGTGCGGGTCGCCCACGTTTTATGGGCAACCGGAGCCCTCATCCTCGGATGGCCCGGGAAGGAACAACAGACGTACCTTCCTGACGGGATGTAGCCCGAGTCGACTGCCGTTGCAAGCGCTACGGCAGTCTGGCGTTTGGGCTCAAAAATCCCAGCGGGTCGCCAATTGCAGGCTGCGCGGCTCGCCGTAGAAGCCGGTACCGAAGTTGCCCAGGCCGGTGTAGTACTTTTTGTCGAACAGGTTTTTCACGTTCAACGTGGTGCTCAGGTGCTCGTTGAAGCGGTAGCGCGCCATGACGTCCACCAGGAAGTAGCTGTCCTGGGTAATGCGTGAGTTGTGGCCGAAATTCACCGAGTCGTTGGGATCGGGCTGGAACACATTGCCGAAGAACTCGCTCTGCCAATTCACGCCGCCACCCACGGTCAGGTTCTCCAGGGCGCCGGGCAGGCGATAGGTGTTGAACAACCGCACCACTTGCTGGGGCGTGGTGGTTTGCAGCACGGAGCCGTAGACGTAATCGCCGTTGGCGTCACGGCTGTGCTGGTAGGTGTAGCCCGCCGAGACGTTCCAGCCGTCCAGCACTTCACCGGCCAGTTCGACTTCAAAGCCCTTGGTGGTGGCGCCGGCAATCGGGCGATACACCGAGTCGGTCTCAAACCCGGAAACGTACTGCGCAACGTTGTCCTGTTCGATGCGGAATGCGGCGAAGCTGGCGTTCAGGCGGCCGTCGAAGAAAGCGGCCTTGAGCCCGGCTTCGTAGGTATCGCCTTCAATCGGATCGAGCAACTTGCGGTCGGCGTCCTTGCTGTTTTGCGGTTTGTAGATCTTGGTGTAGCTGGTGTACACCGACCAGATGTCATTCAGGTCGTAGACGATACCGGCATAGGGCGTGACGACGCCGGTCTGGCGGTAGGTGAAACGGTTGTCGGCCTTGGTCGGGTCGTAGAAGTCGGTGTTGTCGGTGCCGCTGAAGTTGCTGACGCGGGTGCCAAGGATCACCGACAGGTCATCGGTGGGTCTCAAACGCGTGGCCAGGTACGCGCCGGTCTGGCGTTGCACGATGTCGTTCTGGCCGCTGCGGGGAATGTCAGGCTTCGGGTATTCGCCGCGCCAGTCGTAAATGCTGCCGCCCACGGGCGGGTAGATCGAGCCGTACACCGGCACGTCCTGCTTCGAGCGGGTGGCCATGAAACCCATGATCAATTCATGCTCGCGCCCGAACAGGCTGAAGGGGCCATTGAGGTTGATGTCCAGGGTGTTTTGCACCTGGTCACCCTTGTATTTGCCCATGAACATGTACATCCCGTTGCCCGTGACCGGGTCCGGGTTGCCGCCGCTGGCGGAGGCGAGCAGGGTGTCGTGTTGGCTGCGCTTGCGGTCGAGGCTGACTTTCAGCGACCAGTCGTTCGCGAGCTTTTGTTGCACCGAGGCAAACAGGGTCTGGTTCTGGAAGTCGCGGCGGCTCCAGTCGGCGGCCGGGTTGAAGGACCGCGAGAAGTCGGTGCGTGAACCGTTGCTGAAGTACATCGGGAAGCCGGTCCAGCTGGCGCCACGGGAGCGGGTGTCCTGCTGGTCGATGCCGAAGGTCAGCAGGGTGTCCGGCGTCAGGTCGGCTTCGAGGATGCCGTAGGCAATGTCCTTGGTGTTCTGGTAGTGGTCCAGGTACGACTGGCGATCCTGATACACGCCGACGAAGCGCCCGCGCACGTTGCCGGAGTCGGTCAAAGGCCCGGAAATATCGCCTTCGGTGCGGTAGTTATCCCACGAGCCGAAGGTCTGGGTGACGGAAGCCTTGAAATCCCGGGTGGGCTTTTTGCGAATCAGGTTGACCGTGGCCGAAGGGTCGCCCGAACCGGACATCAGCCCCGCTGAACCCTTGATGATTTCCAGGCGGTCATACACCGCCATGTCGGTGCTGGTGGTCCCGTAGTCATACACGCCGTCGTAGGTGGAGTTGACCCCGTCGTACTGGAAGTTGGTGATCGGCAGGCCGCGGCTGGAAAACTCCCAGCGTTCGCTGTCGTAATTCTGCACGCTCACGCCCGGTGCACGGCGCAGGGTGTCGGCGATGCTGGTGGAGCCCTGGTCGTCCATTTGCTGGCGGGTGATCACTGTTACCGACTGCGGCGTCTCGCGCATCGACAACGCCAGGCCGGTGGCCGAAGCCATGGCGCCGGTGGTGTAGGAGTGCGTATCTTCGGTGGTGGCGCCCAGGCCTTCGCCGGAGATGGTGGTGGCGCCCAGTTCCAGGGCGCCGGTGTTGGCCGGGACCAACTCCAGCACGTAGCCGTTGTTGCCCTGGGGCACGGCCTGCAAGCCGCTGCCTTGCAACAGCCGTTGCAAACCGCTGGCCGGGGTGTAGCTGCCGTTGAGGCCCGGGCTGGTTTTGCCGCTGGCCAGGCTGTTGTGACCGGCGAAAAAGATCCCGGACTGCTCGGCGAAGCTGTTCAGCACGTTGACCAACGAACCCGCGGCGATGGTGTAGTGGCGGGCCGTTTCCTGAGTCGACGGTGACTCGGCGGCTTGCGCGTCGAGCGCGCCCAGGCACAACAAGGTAGCAGTAACGGCCAGCGCCAGCGGGCGCAAAGTGAAGCGAACGGGTTGCGACATGAACATTCCCTTTGGATCAAATCGATCGGCGAATTGAAAGCATCTGCAGGGTTTACCGAACGAGTTTTGGAAAAGGGAACTGACGGCTGAAAGTTTTTATGCGCCTGGGTGTTTGGGCCTGACCGTGACCCACCACGGCATGAGCGTGTCGACCTGAATCGGTAGCGCGGCCTGTAGCAGGCGCAGTGCGTGGTCGCTGTCTTTGAGGGGGAACGAACCCATTACCGGCAATTGCGCCACGGCGGGATCACAACCCAGGTGGCCGGGGCGAAAACGATTGAGTTCGGCGACCAGTTGGCCAAGCGGCAGGTTGTCGGCCAGCAGTACGCCACGGCTCCAGGCCTCACGGGTGGCGGATGCGGGTGAATGGAGATTGAACCCATCGCGGGTGAAGGCCACTTGTTGCCCGGCCTCGATGATTCGTTGTTGCCGGCTGGCGGCGGTGCGCACTTCAACCCTGCCTTCAAACACATTGAGCAAAGTGCTGTCGCCGTCCTGCAACACGCTGAAGCGGGTGCCGAGTGCCCGCAGGCGACCCTGCTCAGTCTCCACCAGAAACGGGCGGTTCGGGTCCTTTGCGGTCTCGATCAGCACTTCGCCGAAACGCAGGTGCAGCAAGCGCTGGACCCGGTCAAAACGTACATCCAGGGCGCTCAAGGCGTTCAGCCACAGGCGGCTGCCATCGTCCAGCAGCGCTTCGCGGGTTTCACCGCCGGCGGTTGCGTAATCCGCACTCCAGCCTCCCACCAACCGGGGCAGGGCGGTGTTGCGCCAGGTGCCCCAGGCCAGCGTTGAACCGGCACACAGCACCAGCAGGGTCTTGAGCGTCTGGCGCCGAGAGCTGCGCAACGCACGGCTGGCGCTGTGGGATTGCTCGGCCAACGGCGCAAAGCGTTGGCTGACCCGTTCTACATAGCCCCAGGCGGCCTGGTGTTCCGGACTTTGCCCGAGCCATGCCTGCCAGTGCTGGGCAGCCTCTGGCTGATCCTGCAGGCGTACGTACCATTGGGCCGCTTGCTCAAGGCTGGCATGGCTGAGCTTTCCGGGGCTGTTCACTCCACGAGCATCCCGTCCAGTTCGGCTTCCAGCACCGCACAATGCAGCAGCGCCTGGGCCAGGTATTTTTTCACCATCCGTTCGCCTACCCCGAGCTGTTCGCCGATCTGCTTGTAGGGCGTACCGTGCAACTGCGCCAGCAGGAATGCCTCGCGGACTTTGTGGGGCAGCCGCGCGAGCATGGCATCCACTTCGTACAGGGTTTCGACAATGATTGCCCGCTGCTCCGGCGACGGTTGCAGGGCTTGCGGCCGGTCCGCGAGGCTTTGCAGCCACGCTTGTTCCAGTTGGCGCCGACGCCAGTGATCAATGCACAACCCCCGGGCGATGGTGGCCAGGTAGGAGCGCTCCCGCGTCTCATCGGCGCCGGCCGGCGGGCGCTTGAGTACCCGGATGAAGGTGTCATGGGCCAGGTCCGCCGCATCCCAGCGATTGCTCAGGCGCCGGCGCAGCAGCCCCAGCAGCCAGGAATGGTGATTGCCGTAGAGGTCGCTGAACGAGGTGGACGGGGTCGACACAGTATCCATGTGGCGCAGAAGCCTTGGCGTAAATAAGAATTGGTCGCGATTAAACCAAAGGGCCGGGCACTGCGCAAATGATATTGGTTTGCTTTTGCGGCGTTGTCAGAGCCCACGCTT
>NZ_CP080030.1:3197433-3238783 GCF_019382755.1 Pseudomonas sp. Colony2
CAAAAACGCGGCCTCCAGCAGTTGCCGGGTGTAGGCATGCTGGGGGTTGGCGAAGATCGCGGGTGCATCTCCCTGTTCAACCGCCTGCCCGTGTTTTACCACCATCAGTTGGTGACTCAACGCCTTGACCACCGCCAGGTCGTGGCTGATGAACAGGTAGGTCAGGTTGTACTTGGCCTGCAGGTTGCGCAGCAGTTCCACCACCTGGCGCTGCACGGTACGGTCGAGGGCCGAGGTCGGCTCGTCCAGCAGAATCAGCCGGGGCTTGAGCACCAGGGCGCGGGCAATAGCGATGCGCTGGCGTTGGCCGCCGGAAAATTCGTGGGGGTAGCGATTGCGGGTTTCCGGGTCCAGGCCCACTTCCTTCAGCGCGGCGATAATCGCCGCTTCCTGCTCGGCGGCAGTGCCCATCTTGTGGATACGCAGGCCTTCGCCGACGATCTCGCTCACGCACATGCGCGGGCTCAGGCTGCCGAACGGGTCCTGGAACACCACCTGCATTTCCCGGCGCAGCGGGCGCACCTGTTGCTGGCTGAGCTTGTCCATCTGATGGCCTTCGAAGCGAATGCCACCCTTGCTCGCAATCAGCCGCAAAATTGCCAGGCCCAGGGTGGATTTGCCCGAGCCGCTTTCACCGACGATGCCCAGCGTCTGGCCCTGGGGCAGGCTGAAGTTGATGCCATCCACCGCCTTGACGTAATCGACGGTATTGCGCAGGAAGCCTTTCTTGATCGGGAACCAGACCTTCAGGTCATCGACTTCCAGCAACGGTGGGCCGACTTCATTGGTGGCGGGGCCGCCGCTGGGTTCCGCTGCCAGCAGCTCCTGGGTGTAAGGGTGCTGCGGCGCCTGGAACAGGCTTTCGCATTCGGCCTGCTCGACGATGCAGCCTTTTTGCATCACGCATACCCGGTGGGCAATGCGCCTTACCAGGTTCAAGTCGTGGCTGATCAACAGCAACGCCATGCCCAGGCGCGCCTGCAATTCCTTGAGCAGCTCCAGGATCTTCAGCTGCACGGTGACGTCGAGTGCCGTGGTCGGTTCGTCGGCGATCAGCAGTTCCGGCTCATTGGCCAGGGCCATGGCGATCATCACCCGCTGGCGCTGGCCGCCGGACAGCTCGTGGGGCAGCGCCTTGAGGCGTTTGTGGGGCTCGGGGATGCCCACCAGTTCCAGCAACTCCAGGGTGCGTTTGGTGGCCACCTTGCCGGTAAGCCCCTTGTGCAGGCCGAGCACTTCGTTGATCTGCTTCTCGATGGAGTGCAGCGGGTTCAACGAGGTCATCGGCTCCTGGAAAATCATCGCAATCCGGTTGCCGCGGATATGCCGGATGGTCTTTTCCTTCAGGGTCAGCAAATCGTGGTTGGCGTACTGGATCGTGCCCGACGGGTGACGTGCCAGCGGGTAGGGCAGCAGGCGCAATATCGAGTGCGCCGTGACCGACTTGCCCGAGCCGCTTTCGCCCACCAGTGCCAGGGTTTCGCCGCGCTTGATATCGAAGCTGACGTTGTTCACCACCCGCTGGTGGCTGTTGCCTACGACGAACTCGACGGAGAGGTCGCGGACTTCGATCAGATTGTCCTGATTCATCTCATTTCCTCGGGTCGAATGCATCGCGAGCGGACTCGCCGATAAACACCAGCAGACTCAACATGATCGCCAGCACGGCAAACGCACTCATGCCCAGCCACGGCGCCTGCAGGTTGGATTTGCCCTGGGCCACCAGTTCACCCAGGGACGGCGAGCCGGCCGGCAGGCCAAAACCCAGGAAGTCCAGCGCGGTGAGGGTGCCGATCGCGCCGGTCAGGATGAACGGCATGAAGGTCATGGTGGAGACCATGGCGTTGGGCAGGATATGGCGGAACATGATCGCGCCGTTCTGCATCCCCAGCGCCCGCGCCGCCCGCACATATTCCAGGTTACGCCCGCGCAGGAACTCGGCGCGCACCACGTCCACCAGGCTCATCCAGGAAAACAGCAGCATGATCCCCAGCAGCCACCAGAAGTTGGGTTGCACGAAGCTGGCGAGGATGATCAGCAGATACAGCACCGGCAAGCCGGACCAGATTTCCAGGAAACGCTGGCCGGCCAGGTCGACCCAACCACCGTAGAAGCCCTGCAACGCGCCGGCGATCACGCCGATGATCGAGCTGAGCACGGTGAGCGTCAGGGCAAACAGCACGGAAATCCTGAAGCCGTAGATCACCCGCGCCAGCACATCGCGGCCCTGGTCATCGGTGCCCAGCAGGTTGTCCCGTGACGGCGGGGCGGGGGCCGGAACTTTCAGGTCGTAGTTGATGCTCTGGTAGCTGTACGGAATCGGCGCCCACAACGTCCACGCGTCCTTGGCCTTGAGCAGCTCCTGGATATACGGGCTCTTGTAGTTGGCTTCCAGCGGGAATTCGCCGCCGAAGGTGGTCTCGGGGTAGCGCTTGAGCGCCGGGAAATACCAGTCGCCGTCGTAGTGCACCGCCAGCGGCTTGTCGTTGGCGATCAGCTCGGCGCCCAGGCTCAGGCCGAACAGGATCAAAAACAGCCACAGCGACCACCAGCCACGCTTGTTGGCCTTGAAACGCTCGAACCGGCGACGATTGAGGGGGGATAGATTCATCTCAATGCTCCCGGCTGGCGAAGTCGATGCGCGGATCGACCAGGGTGTAGGTGAGGTCGCCGATCAGCTTCACCACCAATCCCAGCAGGGTGAAGATAAACAGGGTGCCGAACACCACCGGGTAGTCGCGGTTGATCGCCGCTTCAAAGCTCATCAGGCCCAGCCCGTCGAGGGAGAAGATCACTTCCACCAGCAACGAACCGGTGAAGAAAATGCCGATGAAGGCCGACGGGAAGCCGGCAATCACCAGCAGCATCGCGTTGCGAAACACATGGCCGTACAGCACGCGGTGGTTGGTCAGGCCCTTGGCCTTGGCGGTGACCACGTACTGCTTGTTGATCTCGTCGAGGAAACTGTTTTTGGTCAGCAGGGTCATGGTGGCGAAGTTGCCGATCACCAGGGCGGTCACCGGCAGGGCAAGGTGCCAGAAGTAATCGAGGACCTTGCCGCCCCAGCTCAACTCGTCAAAGTTGTTGGACGTGAGCCCGCGTAACGGAAACCAGTCGAAGTAACTGCCGCCGGCGAACACCACGATCAGCAGGATCGCAAACAGGAACGCCGGGATCGCGTAGCCGACGATGATCGCCGAGCTGGTCCACACGTCGAAGTGGCTGCCGTGCCGCGTAGCCTTGGCGATCCCCAGGGGGATCGACACCAGGTACATGATCAGGGTGCTCCATAATCCGAGGGAGATGGACACCGGCATCTTTTCCTTGATCAGGTCGATGACCTTCGCATCGCGAAAGAAGCTGTCGCCAAAATCCAGCCGGGCGTAGTTCTTGACCATGATCCACAAGCGTTCCGGCGCCGACTTGTCGAAGCCGTACATCTTCTCGATTTCCTTCACCAGCGCCGGGTCCAGGCCCTGGGCGCCGCGGTAGCTGGAACCGGCCACCGAGACTTCGGCGCCGCCCCCGGCAATCCGGCTGGTGGCGCCTTCAAAGCCTTCGAGCTTGGCGATCATCTGCTCCACCGGGCCACCCGGGGCGGCCTGGATGATCACAAAGTTGATCAGCAAAATGCCGAACAGGGTCGGGATGATCAGCAGCAGTCGACGAAAAATATAGGCCAGCATCTCAGTCGCCCCCGCTCGCCGGATCGGCGCTCTGGTTGGTGTCCACGGTTATCGCAGGTTTCACGTCGGGTTTGCTCCACCAGGTGGCGGTGCCGACGTCATACCGTGGCGAGACCTTCGGATGGCCGAGGTGGTCCCAATACGCCACGCGGAAGGTCTTGATGTGCCAGTTGGGGATCACGTAGTAGCCGAACTGCAGCACGCGGTCGAGGGCCTTGGCGTGGGCCACCAGGCTCTTGCGCGAGTCGGAGTCGATGAGTTCTTCCACCAACTGGTCGATGGCCGGGTCTTTCAGGCCGATGTAGTTGCGGCTGCCGGGCTTGTCGGCGCTGGATGACTTCCAGTACTCGCGCTGCTCGTTACCGGGCGATGAGGATTGCGGGAAGCTGCCCACCACCATGTCGAAGTCCCGCGAACGGATGCGGTTGATGTACTGCGAGATGTCGACCCGGCGAATCACCAGGTCGATCCCCAGGTCTGCCAGGTTGCGCTTGAACGGCAACAGGATGCGTTCGAACTCGGTCTGTGCCAGCAGGAACTCGATGGTCACGGGCTTGCCGGTGGTGTCGACCATCTTGTCGTCGACGATCTTCCAGCCGGCCTCTTGCAGCAGTTGATAGGCCTCGCGCTGCTGGGTGCGGATCATGCCGCTGGCGTCGGTCTTCGATGGCTCGAAGGCTTCGGTAAACACCTGGGGCGGGATCTTGTCCCGCAGCGGTTCAAGAATCGCCAGCTCATCCGGGCCGGGCAGGCCGGTGGCGGCCATCTCGGAGTTTTCGAAATAGCTGCGGCTGCGGGTGTAGGCGCCGTTGAACAGTTGCTTGTTGCTCCATTCAAAGTCCAGCAACAGGCTGATGGCCTTGCGCACCCGCACATCCTGGAACATCGGTTTGCGGGTGTTGAACACGAAGCCCTGCATGCCGGTGGGGTTGCCGTTGGGGATTTCTTCCTTGATCAGGCGGCCCTGGGTGACGGCGGGGGTGTTGTAGGCATTGGCCCAGTTTTTCGCGCTGATTTCCAGCCAGTAATCGAACTGCCCGGCCTTGAGGGCTTCGAGGGCCACGGTGTTGTCGCGGTAGTAATCGGTGACCCGGTAATCGAAGTTGTAGAAACCCTTGTTGATCGGCAGGTCCTTGGCCCAGTAGTCCTTGACCCGCTCGTAGCGGACCGAGCGCCCGGCCTTGACCTCGGCCACCTTGTACGGGCCGCTGCCCAGCGGAATCTCCAGGTTGCCCTTGGAGAAGTCGCGGCCCTCCCAGTAATGCTTGGGCAACACTGTCAGTTGCCCAAGGATCAGCGGCAGTTCGCGGTTGTTGGTGCGCTTGAACTTGAACAGCACCCGCAGCGGGTCTTCGGCGATCACTTCGTCGACATCCGCGTAGTAGGTCTTGAAGATCGGCGAGCCGTCCTTCATCAGCGTCTGGAAGCTGAACACCACGTCTTCGGCACGGATCGGGTGGCCGTCGTGGAAGCGCGCTTCGGGGCGGATGTAGAAGCGCACCCAGCTGTTGTCCGGGGCCTTTTCGATCTTGCCGGCCACCAGCCCGTATTCGGTGATGGGTTCGTCCAGGCTTTGCTGGGCGAGGGTGTCGTAGATCAGGCCGATATCATCTGCCGGCACGCCCTTGCTGATGAATGGGTTGAGGCTGTCGAAGCTGCCCATGCTGGATACGCGGAAGGTGCCACCCTTGGGGGCATCCGGATTTACGTAGTCGACGTGTTTGAAATCGGCGGGGTACTTGGGCGGTTCGTTGTAGAGGGTCAGGGCATGTTGCGGGGCCGCATTGGCCGCGGCGCAAAACAGCAGGCTGCCAAGGATCGCAGTACGCAAAGGTATCATTGGGCTTTCTCCGAAGCTTTCAGCCACCATGCGCTCAGGCCCAGGCTGTAGGGCGGCGTGGTGACGAAGGCGAACCGGTTGCGGTACGCCAGGCGATGATAGTTGAGGTACCAGTTGGGAATACTGTAGTGCTGCCACAGCAGGACGCGGTCCAGCGCCCGGCCGGCGGCCAACTGTTCTTCACGGGTTTGCGCCGCCAGCAGTTGGTCCAGCAGGTGGTCGACCACCGGGTTGGCGATGCCTGCGTAATTCTTGCTGCCCTTGATCCCCGCCTGGCTGGAGTGGAAATACTGCCACTGCTCAAGGCCGGGGCTGAGGGTCTGGTTGAGGGTCATCAGAATCATGTCGAAGTCGAACTGATCGAGGCGTTGTTTGTACTGTGCGCGGTCTACCGTGCGCAAGCGGGCATCGACCCCGATGCTTGTCAGATTCTCGACATAGGGCTGCAGGATGCGCTCCAGGTTCGGGTTCACCAGCAGAATCTCCAGCCTCAGCGGCTGCCCGTCACTGTTGAGCAAGCGTTGCCCGGACAGCTTCCAGCCGGCGTCCGCCAACAATGCGAGGGCGCGGCGCATCGTGTCGCGAGGAATGCCGCGACCGTCGGTCTGGGGCAGGCTGAAGGGCTGGGTAAACAGGTTGGCCGGCAGTTGGTCGCGATAGGGCGACAGCATCAGCCACTCATGGCCGGTCGGCACGCCGGTAGCGGAGAATTCGCTGTTGGGGTAATAGCTGAGGCTGCGTTTATAGGCGCCGCTGAACAGGGTGCGGTTGGTCCACTCGAAATCGAACATCAGCCCCAACGCTTCGCGGACCTTGGCCTGGCTGAAGGCCGGGCGCCGGCTGTTCATGAACAGGCCCTGGCTCTGGGTCGGTATCTGGTGGGCGATCTGCGCCTTGATCACATCGCCGCGGTTGACCGCCGGGAAGTTGTAGCCATTGGCCCAGTTTTTCGCCTGGTGCTCGATATAGATATCGAACTCGCCGGCCTTGAACGCTTCGAAGGCCACGTCGCTGTCGCGGTAGAACTCCACCTCGACCTTGTCGTAGTTATACAAACCACGGTTGACCGCCAGGTCCTTGCCCCAGTAATCCTTGACCCGCTCGAACACCAGTTGTCGCCCGGGGCTGACCTTGCTGATGCGGTAAGGCCCGCTGCCCAGCGGCGGTTCGAACGTGGTGGCCTTGAAGTCGCGGTTTTTCCAGTAATGCTGGGGCAATACCGGTAGCTCGCCCAGGCGCAGGATCAGCAACGGGTTGCCGGCGCGCTTGAACACAAAACGAATGCGATGCCGGTTAAGAATGTCGACCCGGGCCACTTCCTGCAGGTTGGTGCGGTACTGCGGGTGGCCTTCGGTCAGCAGCGTGCGATAGGAAAACGCCACGTCGTAGGCGGTGATCGGCTTGCCATCGTGAAACCGCGCTTCAGGGCGCAGGTTGAACACTACCCAACTACGGTCCTCGCTGTATTCCACCGATTGGGCAATCAGGCCGTAACTGGAAGTCGGTTCATCGCCGGACGGGGCATATTGGCCGGTGCCGACCATCAACGGCTCATTGAGCTCGTTAACCCCATATTGCAGGAAATTGGCGGTGGAAACCGGGCTGGAACCCTTGAAGGTGTACGGGTTGAGGGTGTCGAACGTGCCAAACGCCATGACCCGCAAGGTGCCGCCCTTGGGCGCTGCGGGGTTTACCCAGTCGAAGTGGGTGAATTTGGCCGGGTACTTGAGCGTGCCGAACTGCGCATAACCGTGGCTCTCGGTAATGGTCGCGTTCGCGGAAAAGCTCAAGGCCAGACTTATTAGTAGAAGGAGGGGACGCTTCAAGTCAGGGATCCGATCCAGGCGGCTTGGGCTTTATGAACCGTACAGTAACAGCTTGTTCCGATTGGAAAAAGGCTGGCGCCGCAGGAGGGAGACTACAGGCTTGGATGGGGGTTGGCAGGGTGAAGAACAAAGGGGGAGCTGTTGCCAGTTCCCCCTCGTGTTTGCTGCTTAGCGCGGCCCGGAAACCACCAGCATCTGCCCAGGTTTCAGGGCCTGGCCAGTGCGTGGGTTCCAGCGCTTGAGATGTTGCATCTCGACGTTGAAGCGCTTGGCGACGATGTACAGCGAATCGCCTTTCTTGACCTTGTATTGCACCGGCTTCTTGCTGTCGGCCTTGGCCACCAGCTTGCGGGTGTCCTGCATCACCAGGGTCTGGCCGACCTTGAGCGCCTGCCCGTTGAGCTTGTTCCAGCGCTGCAGGTCATGTACATCGACCTTGTTGGCCTTGGCGATCAGCGTCAGGTTGTCGCCGCTGCGCACCTTGTAGTTGCGGGTGCGACCGGCAATGGCCTTGTGCTCAACGTCGTCGAACACCGGCTTTTTCGGACGCATGCTCAGCAATTCTTCGGGCTTCATCGCCGAAAGGCTGCTGGCCAGCAACTGCGCCTTGGACGTCGGCACCAGCAAATGCTGCGGGCCGTCCAGGGTGGTGCGCTGTTTCAAGGCCGGGTTGAGCTGGAACAGCTCGTCTTCGTCGATCTCGGCCAGCGCGGCGACCCGTGACAGGTCCATGCTGGTCTTGATTTCTACCACTTCGAAGTACGGCGTGTTGGCGATCGGGTTGAGGTTGACGCCATACGCCTCGGGGGCCAGCACCACCTGGGACAGCGCCAGGAACTTGGGCACGTAGTCCTTGGTTTCCTGGGGCAGTGGCAGGTTCCAGTAGTCCGTCGGCAAACCGAGCTTCTCGTTACGCTCGATGGCCCGGCTGACCGTGCCCTCACCGGCGTTGTAAGCCGCCAGGGCCAGCAACCAGTCGCCGTTGAACATGTCATGCAGGCGAGTCAGGTAGTCGAGGGCAGCGGTGGTGGAGGCGGTGATGTCGCGGCGGCCGTCGTAGGCGCGGGTCTGGCGCAGGTTGAAATAGCGCCCGGTGGCGGGAACGAACTGCCACAGGCCGACCGCATCGCTGCGGGAATAGGCCATTGGGTTGTAGGCACTTTCAATCACTGGCAGCAGCGCCAGCTCCAGCGGCATGTTGCGTTCTTCAAGGCGTTCGACGATGTAATGAATGTAGAGGCTGCCGCGTTCGCCGGCGTTCTCGAGGAAGGATGGGTTGCTGGCAAACCACAATCGTTGCTGTTCAATGCGCGGGTTGACGCCTAACCCGTCCTGCAATTGAAAGCCCCGGCGCATGCGTTCCCAGACATCCTGGGGCACTTCCGGGCTTGGCTTCTCTGATAGCCAAAGGGGTTTTTGCTTGATCTTGGCGGTAAGGTTTGGCTTGGGTTGCACGGTGGATTGTGCGGCAAAATGGGTCGATTGGCAGCCCGCCAGAGTAGCGGACACAGCCACCGCCACGGCTTGAGCCAGGCGGGTCAATGCGTCTGAATGGTTGGTTTTACGAATAGATGACGACATTGGCTGGAAGTAAGTTCCGGGCAAAAATGTCGGGCGATTCTAGAAAGCGCGTGGGTTGCGGTCAACCATTCAGAAATTACGTACTAAATTCCGCGCGCTTAGAACGTATCTTTCCACGACCTCAAGCTAGCAAACACCTCACTCCCGGCCCGGTTATCGCGGCCATTCCGTTCGTCCGCTTTTTCTTTAACGGATGTTTCAGAGGTCCGCAGAAAAGGGTTGGTGCGTTTTTCCAGGGCCAAAGTCGAAGGCAATGTTATCTGGCCGTTCGCCCGCAGTTGCCGCACGTTCTCCACCCGTTCGGCGATATCCGCGTTATGCGGTTCCACGGCCTGGGCGAATTTCAGGTTACTTTGTGTGTATTCGTGGGTGCAGTACACCAGCGTGTTGGCCGGCAAGGCCGCCAGGCGCTCCAGTGAGGTGTGCATTTGCTGCGGGGTGCCTTCGAACAGGCGGCCACAACCGGCGGCGAAGAGGGTGTCGCCACAGAACAGCACGCCCTCGTGATAAAAGGCGATGTGCCCCAGGGTATGGCCGGGTACGGCAAACACCTCGAAGTCCCAACCCAGCACGTTGATGCGGTCGTTATCCTGGAGTGCCACGTCCCGCGCCGGGATCTTTTCATTTGCCGGGCCGTAGACCGTGGCGCCTGAAACACTTTTAAGTTGCTCGACGCCGCCGACATGATCATGGTGATGGTGAGTCACCAGGATGTCGCTGAGGGTCCACTCGGGATGCTGCTGGAGCCAGGCCAGCACGGGCGCGGCATCACCGGGATCGACCACCGCGCAGCGCTTGTTCAGCTGATCCTGTAACAACCAGATGTAGTTATCGGTGAAGGCGGGCAGGGCACTGATCTGTATCATTCTTTGATTCGCCAAGCTGAACACATTGGTGCATCTTAGAGCTTCTTGGCGCGTTGGAGAATGCAATGACTGATAAAGCGTTCGCCCAGGCCGATCCCGAGTGGCTGGCACTGATCGGTGCCGCCCGTGAATGGCTGTCCGGGCCTGTCGGGCAATTTTTACTGGATGAAGAACGGCGCATGCTCGAAGACGAGCTGGGTCGGTTCTTTGGTGGTTACCTGGTGCATTACGGGCCGTCGGCACAAACCCCGCCGTCGGCACCCCAGGTGCAACGCAATGTGCGCCTGGGGGCGCCGCTGCCGGGGGTTGAAATCGTCTGCGAGGAGCAGGCCTGGCCGTTGAGCGAGCATGCGGCCGATGTGGTGGTGATGCAGCATGGCCTGGATTTCTGCCTGTCGCCCCACGGTTTGCTGCGCGAAGCGGCCAGCAGCGTGCGCCCTGGTGGCCATTTGCTGATCATTGGCATCAACCCCTGGAGCAGTTGGGGCTTGCGCCATGTGTTCGCCCATGACGGGCTGCGCCAGGCGCGCTGCATCTCGCCGTCGCGAGTCGGCGACTGGTTGAACCTGCTGGGCTTTGCGCTGGAGAAACGCCGCTTCGGGTGCTATCGTCCGCCGCTTGCGTCTGCCAAGTGGCAAGGCCGGCTGGCCGGCTGGGAACGCAGGGCCGGTGCCTGGCAATTGTCCGGCGGGGGTTTCTACCTGTTGGTGGCGCGCAAGATCGTCGTTGGCCTGCGCCCGGTGCGCCAGGTGCGTCGCGAGCCGATGGGCAAGCTGGTGCCGATGCCGATGGCCAAGGTCAATCGCAAGCAGAGCGAACAGTAAACATACCTTTTTGATTTCAGGTCGAGCCTCTCGACCTCGGGCACTTGTCGGTCGATTATCGGCAACCCGCTTTGATGGATCCCGCTTTAATGGACAGTGAAATGACCGATACCGTAGAACTCTTCACCGATGGCGCCTGCAAGGGCAACCCCGGCCCCGGCGGATGGGGCGCCTTGCTGGTGTGCAAGGGCGTGGAGAAGGAACTGTGGGGCGGTGAAGCCAACACCACCAACAACCGTATGGAACTGATGGGCGCGATCCGTGGCCTGGAAGAGCTCAAGCGCCGTTGCGACGTATTGCTGGTGACCGACTCCCAGTACGTGATGAAGGGCATCAACGAGTGGATGGTCAACTGGAAGAAGCGCGGCTGGAAGACTGCGGCCAAGGAGCCGGTGAAAAACGCCGACCTGTGGCAATTGCTCGATGAGCAATGCAATCGCCACAACATCACCTGGAAATGGGTGCGCGGGCACATCGGCCATCCCGGCAACGAGCGGGCCGACCAACTGGCCAACCGCGGTGTGGATGAAGTGCGCGGCACAAACAGAGCTGATGCCGTCTGACGTGTTAAGATCCCGCCCCTTGAAATGTACCAAACCGTTGAGAGCTGAACCCTGATGGCCATCCGATCTGTTGTACTCGATACCGAAACCACCGGCATGCCGGTGACCGACGGACACCGGATCATTGAAATCGGCTGTGTCGAACTGATGGGCCGCCGCCTCACCGGCCGGCACTTCCACGTCTACCTGCAACCGGATCGGGAAAGTGACGAAGGCGCCATCGGCGTCCACGGCATCACCAACGAATTCCTGGTGGGCAAGCCACGGTTTGCCGAAGTGGCGGATGAGTTCTTCGAGTTCATCAACGGCGCGCAACTGATCATCCATAACGCGGCGTTCGACGTTGGCTTCATCAACAACGAATTCGCGCTGATGGGGCAGACCGATCGGGCCGATATCACCCGGCACTGCTCGATCCTCGACACCTTGATGATGGCGCGTGAGCGTCACCCGGGCCAGCGCAACAGCCTCGACGCATTGTGCAAACGCTATGGCGTCGACAACTCCGGCCGTGAACTCCACGGCGCGTTGCTCGACTCCGAGATTCTCGCCGACGTCTACCTGACCATGACCGGTGGCCAGACCAGCCTGTCCCTGGCCGGTAATGCCTCGGACGGCAATGGTTCGGCGGAAGGCTCGGGCAATCGTCCTTCGGAAATCCGCCGCCTGCCAGCGGATCGCCAGCCCACCACGATTATTCGCGCCAGCGAGCAGGACATGGCCGAGCATGCAGCGCGCCTCGAGGCGATCGCCAAGTCTGCCGGCGCACCCGCGCTATGGACCCAATTGACCCAGCAATAACCGTCACCCCAGCGCCAGCCCCTGGCTGGCCCTGATCAGGTCATATGCCTTGCGCGCAATCGGGTTCGCCGTGTTCGGACGGATCCACAGGTAGTACGTGACCTCCGGCATCCTCGGCAATCCATCGTTTTCCCCCAATACCCGCATATCCGGCCCTAGCATCTCCATGCTCCGTGGGGTCACGCCCAGCCCTGCGCGGGTTGCCGCCTTGATCCCGATCAGGTTCGATGCCAGGTACGCCTGGCGCCACGGGATATTCGCCCGTTCCAGCGCCTCAAGGGCGTAGCGCCGATAAATGCTCGGCTCATCCACCAGAATCAATGGCAGCGGCTCGCTTGGCGAGTGAATGTATTGCGCCGAACAAATCCACCACACCGGCGAGGTGCGCAGTGCAAAGCCCTCCAGGTTGGCATCGGCGCGGGTGGAAATCACCATGTCGACCTTGCCCCGGTGCAGGTCATCCATCAGGAACGGGCTGCGCCCGACGTCGATCTCCAGGCGCAGGCGCGGTGCCGAGCGGGCGATGTGGCTGAGGATCGGCGGCAGGATGGTGTCGGCGATGTCGTGGGGCGAGCCGATACGCAGTACGCCGCTGAGGCTGCTTTCCCGCAAGGAATTGAGTGCATCGTCATTCAGCGAGAGCATCTGCCGCGCATGCCGCAACAGCTGCATCCCGGGTTCTGTCAGTTGTTTTTGCCGGCCACGTTTTTCAAACAGGCTGACGCCCACTTGTTGTTCCAGACGCTGCATATGCTGGGTGACGGAAGATTGTGTGCGTGCCAGGTGAGTGCCGGCTTCGGCAAAGCTGTGGTGGTCGACCACGGCGATAAAGGTGCGGAGCAGTTCAAGATCGAGGGTCGACATGGCCATTCCAGGGCGTTTTTATATCAAGGGTGCGAAGATAAACATTACAGATGTTTATGTTTTGTCGCGCTGGGTTTTTACGAGGGCTAATGAATTCGAGTATATGGCCAAAAGTCAGCGCGTCCATATACGGGAAGTTATAACGATATTAGATATTTGAATTTCCGTTAGCCCGGCACTCTCCCTAGCATGCCCCCACATCAGGTCGGGGTACGCCGATCGCTAATGAGGGGAGTTCCATGGGGTTTGTGCGCGCGGCGGTAAAACGAAGGTTGCCTGTGGTCCTGGGCGCGTTGATCGCCCTGGGCGGCAGCGCAGTGGCTCAGGCCGATGCGACCCTGGACAAGATCCAGCAGCGCCATGTGCTAGTGGTCGGCGTGCTGCTGTCTGGCGGGCCGTTTGGCGGCATCGACCCCACCACCCAGAAGCCCAGGGGCTTGAACGTCGACCTGGCCAACGAGCTGGGCCGTCAGTTGGGCGCCGAGGTGCAGCTGGTGCCGGTATTGCCGGCCAACCGTGTGCAGTTCCTGCAACAGGGCAAGGTCGACCTGCTGATCGCCAATATGGAATGGACCGCCGAGCGTGGCGAGATCCTCGGGTTCGTGCCGACGCCGTTCTACAAGATCGGCGGCACTGCTGCCGTACTCAAGGACAGCAAGATCACCCGCTGGGAAGATCTCAAGGACCAGCCGGTGTGCACCTCCCAGGGCAGCAGCTACGTCAAGCCGCTGACCGAACTGGGCGCGCAGATCAAGGCCTTCAAGAGCTCTTCGGAATCCCTGCTGGCCCTGCGCGGCAACAACTGCGTCGCTGCGGTGCATGACTCCACCCTGGTCAACCCGCTGATCAACGACAGCGCCGAATGGAAGGATTACCGCACCCTCAGTCCCGAGCTGAACCCGGCGCCATCGGTAATCTGGACCCGCCGTGGCGAGAGCGACACCCAGGCCAAACTCGACCCCATCGTCAAGGACCTGCACCGCAGCGGCTGGCTGATCGAAGCCCAGACCCGCAACCACATCACCCCGGCGTCCCCGGCGCTGGTGGAGTTGCAGAAACAGTTCAAGGGCGCCTGACACATGACATTGAGAACCCTGACTGCCTTGGGCCTGGCACTGTGCGCCAGCCTGGTCCACGCCGACGCCACCCTCGACAAGATCCAGCAACGCCACGCCATCAGCGTCGGCGTGATCCTCAGCGGTCCGCCGTTCGGCACCATCGACCCCAAGACCGGCGAACACCTGGGCTACAACGTCGAACTGGCCAAGGGCCTGGGCCAGGCGCTGGGTGTGGAGACCAGGACCGTTTCGGTACTGGCGCCCAACCGCGTGCAGTTCCTGCAACAGGGCAAGGTCGACGTGCTGATCGCCAACATGCAGTACACCGACGAACGCGCCGAGATTCTCGACTACGTGCCCACGCCCTATGAAGAGGTCGGCGGCGCGGCGTTGATCCGCAAAGGCGCCGGCATCACCCAGTGGGCCGACCTCAAGGGCAAGCCGGTGTGCGTGTCCCAGGGCAGCAACTTCATCAAGCCGTTGCAGGAAACCTACGGCGCGCAGATCAAGGCGTTCCGCAGCCAGTCCGAATCTTTGCTGTCGTTGCGCGGCAATGGCTGTGTGGCGGCGGTGCACGTCAGCCCGACCATGCACGCGCTGCTCGGCGATGCCGAATGGTCAGGCTACGAGATCCCGTTGCCAGGGGATTTGATCCCATCCAAATCCGTGATCTGGATCCGTAAAGGCGAACACGACACCCAGGCCAGGCTCGACGCCATCGTGCGCGACTGGCATCGCAGCGGCTGGTTGATCGCCCTCGGCGAACGTACCGGCATGGCTCCGTCCCAAGCCCTGCGTGATCTGCACGAGCAGTACAGCCATGAGTGAAGCGCTATTCGCCACCCTGCAACAACTGCTCGGCGCCGCCCATGTGCAGCGCAGCGAAGACGCCGCCCAGTACCTGACCGACAAACAGGGCCGCTACACCGGCCGGGTGATCGCCGTGGTGCACCCGGCCAACACCGAGGAAGTGGCCGCCGTGGTGCGTGCGTGTGTCGCCCTGGAAGCGCCCATCGTGGTCCAGGGCGGCAACACCGGCCTGATGGCGGGTGCCACACCGGATGCCAGCGGCCGCGCGGTATTGTTGCTGCTCGACCGCATGAACCGGGTGCGCGTGATCGATACCGACAACGACACCCTGACCGTCGAAGCCGGCTGCATCCTGCAAAACATCCAGGACGTGGCCCGTGAAGCCGGTCGCCTGTTTCCATTGAGTCTGGGCGCCGAAGGCAGTTGCACCATCGGCGGCAACCTTGGCACCAATGCAGGCGGCACCGCCGTGCTGCGTTATGGCAACACCCGCGAGTTGACCCTGGGCCTGGAAGTGGTGACCGCCGAAGGCGAAATCTGGAATGGCCTGCGAGGGTTGCGCAAGGACAACACCGGCTACGACCTGCGGGATTTGTACGTGGGCAGCGAAGGTACCCTCGGGATTATCACCGCCGCGACCCTGAAGCTGTTCCCGCTGCCCAAGGCCCAGGCGACAGCGCTGCTGGCGTTTGACGA
The DNA here is from genome assembly GCF_019382755.1 of Pseudomonas sp. Colony2. Lineage (NCBI taxonomy): Bacteria > Pseudomonadati > Pseudomonadota > Gammaproteobacteria > Pseudomonadales > Pseudomonadaceae > Pseudomonas > Pseudomonas sp. Colony2. The sequence goes on from NZ_CP080030.1 coordinate 3,212,849, forward strand.
GTTGGCCCAGGCGGTGGCGTTCCTGTCCCATGCCCGCGCCGGTTTTGGTGCAAACCTCACTGCATTCGAATTGCTCAGCGCCGATTGCCTGGCGTTGTTGCGCGAGCAATTTCCCGAGGGCCCGCAACCGTTTCTCAACGCCAGCCAACCCTGGTTTGCCTTGCTGGAGCTGTCGGATAACCACGGTGAAACCCACGCCCGCGAAGCCTTCGAAACGGTCCTCGGTGAAGCCTTCGAACAGTCACTGCTGGCCGACGCACTGATCGCCGAAAGCCTGGCGCAAAGCGAAGCGCTATGGCTGCTGCGGGAGAACATGAGCGAAGCGCAGAAGCGTGCCGGACGCAATATGAAGCACGATATCTCGGTGCCCATTTCGCAAATCGTCGCCTTCGTCGCCCATACCGATGCGCTGTTACAGACGCATTTCCCCGGTGTTCGCAACTTCACGTTCGGGCACCTGGGGGACGGCAACCTGCATTACAACGTGGCCCATCCGCTGGATTCAACGGTCGACGCGCACATGCGCAACTACGCCGAATTGAGCTTGCTGGTACATGACAGCGCCCATGCCCATGGCGGCTCCATCAGCGCCGAACACGGGATTGGCCAGCGCAAGGTCGGCCTGCTGGGCCGCTACAAAAGCCCGGTGGAACTGGACCTGATGCGCCGCATCAAGCGGGCCCTCGACCCGAAAAACCTGCTCAATCCCGGCAAAGTCATTGAGGTGCAGCCATGACCGTTCGGTTGTCCAAGCGGGTGCAGCGCGTATCGCTGTCGGCCAATGCGGCGGCCAAATCCCGCGCCACGGAACTGCGTGACGCCGGCCGCGACATCCTGGACCTGACCACCGGCGAGCCGGATTTCGATACCCCGGAGCACATCAAGCAAGCCGCCTGCGCAGCCATTACTGCGGGCGCCACCAAGTACACGCCGACACCCGGGGTAAAAGCCTTGCGCGTGGCCGTGCAACGAAAACTGGCCGAAGAAAACCACCTGGACTATTCGCTGCCGAATATCGTGATCGCCAACGGCGCGAAACAAATCATCTTCAACGCCTTCGCCGCAACCCTCGACGACGGCGATCAAGTGCTGGTGCCGACGCCTTACTGGCCGTCGTTCCCCGACAGCGTGCGCTTCAACGGTGGCGAGCCGGTTTTTATCGAGTGCGGGCTGGAGCAGGGCTGCAAACTGCTGCCCGCCCAGCTGGAGCAACACATCAATCAACGCACCCGCTGGCTGATCCTTAACGGCCCGGGCAACCCGAGCGGTGCGGTGTATAGCGAGGCTGAACTGCATGCGCTGGCCGAGGTGCTGCGTCGCCATCCCCAGGTGCTGGTGCTGCTGGATGAACTCTACGAACACATCCGCTTCGACGGGCGCCCGGCCCAGAGCCTGCTGAACGTCGCGCCGGATTTGCAGGACCGTTGCCTGCTGGTGGGCGGCGTGTCCAAGACCTACGCCATGACCGGCTGGCGCATCGGTTTCGGCGCCGGGCCGCAGGCCTTGACCCATGCAATGGCGGTTGTTCAGTCGCAATCCACCTCCGGTGCTTCCTCCGTGGGCCAGGCCGCTGCATTGGCTGCATTCACCGGCGGGCTGGGCTTTTTGGCCGAGCAGGTAGCGGCCTATCAACTGCGCCGGGACCTGTTGATGATGGCCCTCGGCACCGTCGAGGGCCTGGAAGTACTCGAACCCCAGGGCGGCTTTTTCGTGTTCGTGCGTTGCGCCGGGTTGCTTGGCCGCTATCGCCCGGACGGTCAGCGCCTGAACGATGATGGCGATGTCGTCGCGTACTTGCTGGAGGAGGGCGTCGCCGGAGTAGCGGGCAGTGCCTACGGCCTGTCGCCGTGGTTTCGCCTGTCCATCGCCACGGCGACCGACAGCGTGGCCGAGGCCGGCCGCCGTATCGCTGTCGCCTGCGGCAAGCTGCGGGGCGTCGAATGAGTCATTGGCTGGAGCTTTTTGTGCACTGGGCGGCCGGTATCGGCCTCAACTACAGCTTTCTGCTGGATGCCTATCAGCGCGGCACCCTGGAGCAGGGCGCGCTGACCACCGTGCTGTTGTGCGTGTTCACCATCGTCGGCAGTTTGCTGGCGGGGATCAGCCTCGCGGCGCTGCTGACTTCGGGCAATCCGTGGCTGGCCAAGCCGGCGCGGGTGTTTATCGAAGTGACCCGCAACACGCCTACGCTGGTTCAGCTGTACTGCGCATTCCTGGTGTTGAACATGCTGCTGACCCAGGCCGTCGGCGCGGCCAACCCGCTGACGCCGTTTGCCTGGGTGGTGATCGTGATCTCGTTGCACAAGGGCGCGTTCCACGCCGAAGCCCTGCGTGCCGGCATCGAGGCGGTACCTTCCGTGACCCTGGAAGCCGCTAGCTCCCTGGCCTTCAGCAGCCGGCAATTGCTGTGGAATGTGCAGTTGCCGTTGGCCCTGCGTTTCGCGCTGCCGTCGCTGATCAACAATCTGATCGACCTGGTGAAAATGACCGCCGTGGCCTCGGCCATCGCCGTGGGCGATATCACCTACGCCTCGATCATGATCTGGACCCAGAGCGACAATGTGCTGGAGCTGATGATTCTGATCCTGAGCTTTTTCGGCTTGCTGAGTTTTACCGTCAATTGTGTGGGGCGCTGGCTGGAAGCGCGCCTGAGGATGCCCGGCTATGGCCATTGATTCATTCCCGGTGCTGTCGGCGTTGCTGCAATGGTCGCCGGCGCTGGTCAGCGGTTTCGGCCAGAACATCCTGATCAGCCTGGTGGCGATTGGTCTCGGCTCGCTGCTGGGCCTGATAGTGGGCGCGTTGGCCCTGTCGCCATTGCGCCTGCTGCGCTTGCCGGCACGAGTCTGGGTGCAGATTTTCCGCAATGCGCCGTGGCTGGTGCTGATCTATTTCACCACCTACGTGTTTCCGTTCGAGATCCATATTGGCAGCAGCTACGTGTCGTTCCCGGACTGGGTCAAGGTGACGATTGGCCTGGCATTGCCGGCCAGCGCCAACGTGGCGGAGATCTTTCGCGGCGCCATCGGCTCGATCCCCAGCACCCAATGGGAAGCGGCGCGCTCACTGGCATTCACCCGCGGCCAGATATTCAGCTCGATCATCCTGCCCCAGTGCTTCAAGCGCATGTTGCCGCCGTGGATGAACCTCTACGCGGTGGTCACCATGGGCACCGCCCTGGCGTCGCTGGTGGGCGTGCACGACGTGATCGACACCGCACAGATCGCCAGCAACACCGTGAACATGACCGGCTTTACCGTGGTGATCTACCTCAGCCTGTTGGTCCTGTTCTTCGCCTACTGCTACCCGATTTCCCGTTTGACCCAACGCCTGGAGCGCCGTTATGCCTTCTATTGAACCCCTGGTCAGCCTGCGGGATTTGCAGCTGTCGTTCGGTGACAACCGGGTGCTCAAGGGCATCGACCTCGACGTGCATCGCGGCCAGGCGGTGTCGATCATCGGCCCGTCGGGCTCGGGCAAGTCGACCATCCTGCGTTGCATCACCGGCCTGTTGCAGCCTCAGCGCGGCACCATTCGCGTGGGCGAAACCCGGGTCGATACGCTGACCCAGGAAGCCCAGCGCATCGAGTTGCGCAAGCGTGTGGGTTTTGTATTCCAGCAATACAACCTGTTCCCGCATTTGTCCGTGCTGGAAAACCTGGTGATCGCCCCGCGCAAGGTGCTCGGTCGCAACCGTGCCGATGCCGAGAAAGATGCCCGGGCGCTGTTGGCCAAGGTGCGCATGGAGCACAAGGCCGATGCCTATCCGGGCCAATTGTCCGGCGGCCAACAGCAGCGGGTGGCGATTGCCCGGGCGTTGGCGATGCGCCCCGAGCTGATCCTGTTCGATGAAGTGACCTCGGCCCTGGACCCGGAAACCGTCGGTGAAGTACTGACGGTGATTCGCGAGCTGACCGAAGAAGGCATGACCTGCGTGCTGGTGACCCACGAAATGCGCTTTGCCGAAGAGATCAGCGACATCGTCTATTTCACCGAGAACGGCGTGATCGTCGAGCACGGCAGCGCCGAGCAGATCTTCCAGCGCCCCACCAGTGAACGGACCCAGGAATTCCTGCGCCATGCCTTGGGCGATCCCGGCCGTCGGCCGCCGATCGCCAACGATCCGTACCTGTTGACCAACCTGAGCCGCTACACCCTGTCCGTCTAACAAGAGGAACCTCGTCATGAGTACCGCAAACCGTGCCGCCGTTATCGAAGACTTCCTGCAGCAGATCCGCGTCATCAACCAGCGTGGCGTAGACCGCGCGGCCCTGGTGGAAATCGTCGGGCTGCTGGAAACCCTGGCCGAGCGCCGGGACCTGTTCAACTTCAGCGAGTTCCCCGCGCCGGTGCCGGGGCAGGGCAGTACCGCGTTCCGCTATCGCCTGAACGACGACGGCGACACGCCCACCCTGTACCTGAACTCGTTGCTGCCGGGCAAAAGCACCCTCCCGCACAACCACGAAACCTGGGCGATCATCAGTGCCGTTGAAGGCCAGGAAATCAACTACGTGTATGGCCGCAACGATGAAGGGCGTGAGGAAGGCTTCACCACCCTGACCCTTGAGAAAGAAGTCGTCGTGCAGCCGGGCACCTCTATCTCGTTCCTCGGTGAAGACCTGCACGGGATTCGCGTTGAGGGTGAGCAGGCGACCTTGCATTTCCACCTGTACGGCTTGCCGCTGGAATCCCTCAACGGCCGTTATGGCGTTGAAGCAGACGGCCGGATCCTCAACTACAACGCCTCGCAGATGGCGCCTTCAATCCGGGCCTATTCCTGAGCACAACACACATCAACTGTGGGAGCGGGCTTGCTCGCGAATGSGGTGKGTCAGCCAATGAATGCGTTTCTGACCCACCNCATTCGCGAGCAAGCCCGCTCCYACAATTAGATCCGCGTTCATCCAGGGTTTTTTATGATTGATCTGTATTACTGGCCTACGGGCAACGGCCTGAAAGTCGGCATCCTGCTGGAAGAGCTCGAGGCGGAGTACCGCCTGATTCCGGTCAACATCCGCGAAGGCGCGCAGAAGCAGGAAAGCTTCCAGCGCATCAGTGCGAATGGGCGGATTCCGGCGATTGTCGACCACCGCCTTGAAGCACCCCTGAGCCTGTTCGAGTCCGGGGCGATCCTGAACTACCTGGCGGACAAGGCCGGGCGCTTCCTGCCGCCCGCCGGCACCGCCGAGCGCCAGAAGGTCCAGGAATGGCTGTTCTGGCAGGTAGGGCATATCACCCCGTACCTGAGCCAGTTGCAGCTGTTCAAGGAGAAGGCCCCGGAACCGATTCCCTTTGCCCTGGACCTGCTGAACGCCGAAGCCACGCGCCTGTATCGGGTGCTGGAGCAGCGCCTGGCCGAGGTGCCGTATGTGGCGGGCGAATATTCGGTGGCCGACATGGCGATTTTCCCGTGGATCCAGCCCCTGCGCCAAGGCCAGGACCTGGCGGACTACCCGAACATCCAGGCCTGGCGTCTGCGCATCAAGGCGCGCCCGGCAGTCCAGCGGGCCTATGCCAAGGGCCGTGAAGTGGCCGCCGGCGAGCGTTCGCTGGCCTTGCAGTAACCCATCTATTTTTTGCGGGACTTCCATGAGCCAGACCATCACACCCGGGCAATTGCAACAATGGCTGTTTGACGGCCAGGAAATCGCCCTGTTCGACGTACGCGAGCACGGCCAATACGGCGAGGCCCACCTGTTTCACGGGGTGAACCTGCCCTATAGCCGCCTGGAACTGGAGGTGCAGCGCCTGGCACCGAATCCCCGGGTGCGCCTGGTGATCTACGACCAGGACGGCGGCGATGTGGCTGCGCGCACGGCACTGCGTTTGCAAGCGCTGGGCTACCGCCATGTGCATGTGCTGGAAGGTGGTGCGAACGCTTGGCAGGCGGCGGGTTTGCAGTTGTTCGCCGGGGTGCATGTGCCGTCGAAAGCCTTTGGCGAATTGGTGGAAGAGGCCAGCCACACACCCCACGTCACCGCGCAGCAACTGGCGGACTGGCAGGCCACGGGCGAGCCGTTGGTGGTGCTGGACGGTCGGCCGTTCGATGAATACCGCAAGATGACCATTCCCGGTTCCATCTGCTGCCCCAATGGTGAGCTGGGCTACCGCGTGCACGACCTGGTGCCGGATGAAACCACGCCGATCGTGGTCAACTGCGCCGGGCGTACCCGCAGCATTATCGGCGCCCAGACGTTGATCAACCTCGGGGTGAAGAACCCGGTTTATGCCCTGGAAAACGGTACCCAGGGTTGGTACCTGGCGGACTTCAAGCTGGAGCATGGCAGCACTCGGCGTTATGCCGACCAGGTCTCGACGGATCTGGGCCGGCAGCGCGAAGCTGCCCGGCAGTTGGCGGAGAGGGCTGGGGTGGTCAGTGTCAAGGCGGAGCAGGTCCGGCAATGGGCGGCGGACCCGGCCCGTAGCCTGTTCCTGTGCGATGTGCGTACCGCTGAAGAATTTGCCGCCGGCAGTTTGCCGGGGGCGCAACACACGCCGGGCGGGCAATTGATCCAGTCCACCGACCTGTACATCGGCGTGCGTCAGGCACGGGTGGTGCTGCTGGACAGTGATGGTGTGCGTGCGCCGATTGTCGCCAGTTGGCTGCGGCAGTTGGGGCATGAGGCGTATGTGCTGGAGGGCGGCGTCCACAGTGGATTGGCGCTGGAGGCCAAGGAGGCCGTGCCCTTTGACGCGCTGCCGCTGATCTCGGTGCAGGCGCTGGCCGATGCGCTGAAGGACGACACCGTGGACCTGGTGGACCTGCGCCCGAGCATGATCCATCGCAAGGGCCGGATTGTCGGTTCGCGCTGGTCGATTCGTTCGCGGTTGACCGCGGGTGGGCGTCCACTGGTGCTGCTGGCTGATGATCCGGCACTGGCCGCTTTTGCTGCGTTGGGCTTGGGCGGCGATGTGCGTTTGCTCGACGGCGGCTATGCCGCGTGGGTTGCGGCCGGTTTGCCGGTGATCGAGGATGCGCAAACGCCTCCGGACAACCAGTGCATCGACTTCCTGTTCTTCACCCACGACCGCCACAGCGGCAACAAGGACGCTGCCCGCCAATATCTCGCCTGGGAAATTGGCCTGTTGGCACAGATGAGCGAAGCGGAAATCGCCAGTCTCAAGCCGTTGTTGCCCGCGTCACGGGTGCGTACCCGGCTGATTCACGCGGCGCGTACCGAAGGCGGCAATGGTGGTCGGGCGGTGAACGTACCGATCACCCGCCTGAGCACCGTGCTGTTCGACAACCTGGCCCAGATGCGTGACGCGCGCTCCCGACGCGACAGTGAGCGGGTCCTGAGTTACGGCGCACGCGGCAATCCCACCGCTTTTGCCCTTGAAGACCTGGTCACCGAACTTGAGGGTGGCTATCGCACACGGCTGTATGGCACCGGGCTCGCCGCCGCGGCGCAGACGTTCCTGGCCTACCTGCGGCCCGGCGACCATGTGTTGATCACCGACGCCGTCTATTCGCCGGTGCGCAAACTGGCCCGGGAGTTCCTCCAGCCATTCGGCATCGAAGTCAGCTATTTCGCCCCGGACGGCAGCGGCCTGGAAGCGCAACTGCAGGCTAACACCAAAATGGTCTACGCCGAGGTGCCGGGTTCGCTGCTGTATGAGCTGTGTGACCTGCCCGCGCTAGCCGCACTGTGCAAGCCGCGGGGCATTCTGCTGGCGGTGGACAACACCTGGGGCTCGGCGTACCTGTACCGCCCGCTGGCGTTGGGTGCCGACATCTCGATCATGGCCTTGACCAAGTACCTTGGCGGCCACAGTGACGTGATGATGGGCAGCGTCTGCACCACCGAAGCGGCATGGCCGGCCCTGGCGAAAATGAGCGATACCTTTGGCAATGCAGTGAGTGCCGACGATGCCTACCTGATCCTGCGTGGCGCACGCACCCTGGCTTCCCGGCTGGACGTGCACGAGCGCCAGGCGTTGAAGATTGCCCAGTGGTTGCAGGCGCAGCCGCAGGTCAGGCGGGTGTTTCATCCGGCACTGGCGGAGCATCCTGGCCACGCGCTGTGGAAGCGTGACTTCAGCGGGAGCAACGGTTTGCTGTCCTTCGAACTCGACCGCGCGGATGCCGGCTACGTCGAACGGTTTATCGACGGCCTGCAGCTGTTTGGCCTGGGCGCATCCTGGGGCGGCTTTGAAAGCCTGGTGACCCTGGCCGATACACAGGATCGCCAGAACGCCGCCGACCGTGGATTGAACCCGGTGGTGCGCCTGCATGTGGGGCTGGAGGATGTGGAGGCGTTGATCGAGGACCTGCAGCTCGGGTTCGTGGCGGCGGGGCGTTGAGCCTCGCACCATGACAATTTGCGTCCGCCCATAGGTGCCCATCGAACTTTGTGTTTAACTTCGGCACCTGAAATTCGTTTCACTACCACCACTAGAAGGATTCCGTTCATGGCTCAAGTTACCCTCCGAGGCAACCCTGTCCAGGTCGAAGGCGATTTGCCGAAAGTCGGCGCCAAGGCGCCAGACTTCACCCTGACTGCCGGCGACCTGTCTGACGCGACCCTGGCGACTTTCGCCGGCAAGCGCAAAGTGCTGAACATTTTCCCAAGCGTTGATACCCCGACCTGCGCCACTTCGGTTCGCAAGTTCAACGCTCAGGTCAACGACGTGAACAACACCGTAGTGTTGTGCATCTCCACCGACCTGCCATTTGCCCAGGCGCGTTTCTGCGGTGCCGAAGGCCTGGAAAACGTGAAGAACCTGTCGGACTTCCGTGAGGCAGCCTTTGCTGTCGACTACGGTGTAGCGCTTGCTGATGGCCCGCTCCGCGGCCTGACCGCCCGTGCCGTCGTGGTACTGGACGAGAACGACAACGTACTGCACAGCGAACTGGTCAGCGAAATTGGCCAAGAGCCGAACTACGAGGCAGCCCTGGCTGTTTTGAAGTAACTGTTACTACGCATTACTGTCGTTTTGCAGTAACACGCGTGATGCAGTATTACGGCCTGGCCTAGTCCAGGCCGTTTTTATTTGTGCTTCAGATGCTTAGCCAGATAGCGAATGGACTAAGCACAGAAGTTAAAAGTTGTAATCCAAGGTAAATAGCCGGTAAAGGCGCTTTTCTTAACGCGCCCCAGTGCTTATCTTTCAGCCTCCCGAAGAAGAAGCTCTCGCACCCAATGGTTGATCACTCCATGCAATCCACCCCTCGTCACTCCCGCCGCTGGCTGTTCGGCCTTCTCGTGCTGCTGGTCATTGCCGGCCTGTGCTGGAAGTTCTGGCCTGGCACCAGCCACAAGGACAGCGCCGAGAAGAAGCCCGCCGGGCATGCCGGCAAGTCGGGGATGATGCGCCCGGGCTTTGGGGGTTCCACTGGCCCGGTGCCGGTGCGTGTGGCGCCGGCGGTGCTGGGCGAATTCCCGGTGTACTACAAGGCGCTGGGTACGGTGACGGCACTCAACACCATCAATGTGCGCAGCCGGGTTGGCGGAGAGCTGGTCAAGATCGCCTTTGAAGAGGGGCAGATGGTCAAGGCCGGTGACCTGCTGGCGGAAATCGACCCGCGCAGTTACCAGAATGCCTTGCTCCAGGCCCAGGGCACGTTGCTGCAGAACCAGGCCCAGCTGAAAAACGCCCAGGTCGACGTGCAGCGTTATCGCGACCTGTATGCCCAGGACAGTATCGCCAAGCAGACCCTGGACACCGCCGAAGCACTGGTGTTGCAGTACCAGGGCACGGTCAAGACCAACCAGGGCGCGGTGGATGACGCCAAGCTCAACCTCGAATTCACCAAGATCCGCGCCCCGATCACCGGTCGTGTCGGCCTGCGCCAGGTAGACGTGGGCAACCTCGTCGCCGCCAACGACACCACCTTCCTGGCGGTGATCACCCAGACCCAACCCATCAGCGTGGTCTTCACGTTGCCGGAAAACACCCTGGAAACCGTGCTGGCGCGTTATCACGCCGGCAACAAGCTGCCGGTGGAAGCCTGGGACCGTGGCGATGTCGCGGTGAAAGCCACGGGCGTGCTGCAAAGCCTCGATAACCAGATCGACGTCACCACCGGCACCCTGAAATTCAAGGCGCGGTTCGATAACAAGGACCAGGCGCTGTTCCCCAACCAGTTCGTGAACGTGCACTTGCTGGCCGACACCCTGCACAACGTGGTGCTGGCGCCGTCGGCAGCGATTCAGTTCGGCAATACCGGCACCTTCGTCTACGTGCTCGATGGCGACAAGAAGGTCAAGGTGCGTCCGCTGGTGATCGGTGATTCCGACGGCGACAACACCGTGATCAAGCAAGGCCTGGCCGCCGGCGACCGCGTGGTGCTGGAAGGCACCGACCGCCTGAAGGACGGCAGCGACATTGAAGTGGTCAACGACAGCACTGAAGTGCCGACCACGCCGACCGAACACCTCCAGGGTCAACCGGCAGCCAAGACGCAACAAGGCCCGGCTGATGCCGCCAAGGCGCAAAAGGGCGGCGCATGAACCTCTCGCGGCTGTTCATCCTTCGCCCGGTAGCCACTACCCTGAGCATGCTGGCCATTGTCCTGGCCGGCGTGATCGCTTATCGCCTGCTGCCGGTCTCGGCCTTGCCCCAGGTGGATTACCCGACCATCCGGGTGATGACCCTGTACCCCGGCGCCAGTCCGGACGTAATGACCAGCGCGGTCACGGCGCCCCTTGAGCGTCAGTTCGGGCAGATGCCCGGCCTGACCCAGATGGCGTCCACCAGCTCCGGCGGCGCCTCGGTGCTGACCCTGCGTTTCAACCTCGACATCAACATGGATGTCGCTGAGCAACAGGTGCAGGCCGCGATCAACGCCGCCACCAACCTGCTGCCCAAGGACCTGCCGGCGCCGCCGGTGTACAACAAGGTCAACCCGGCGGATACCCCGGTGCTGACCCTGGCCATCACCTCCAAGACCATGTTGCTGCCCAAGCTCAATGACCTGGTCGACACGCGCATGGCGCAGAAGATCGCGCAGATCAGCGGCGTCGGCATGGTCAGCATCGCCGGCGGCCAGCGCCAGGCGGTGCGGATCAAGGTCAACCCCGAGGCCCTGGCGGCCAACGGCCTGAACCTGTCGGACGTGCGCACCCTGATCGCCGCCTCCAACGTCAACCAGCCCAAGGGTAACTTTGACGGCCCCACGCGGGTGTCGATGCTCGACGCCAACGACCAGTTGGTCTCGCCCAAGGAATACGCCGAACTGATCCTCGCCTACAACAACGGCGCGCCGTTGCGGCTCAAGGATGTGGCGCAGATCGTCGACGGCGCCGAGAACGAACGCCTCGCGGCCTGGGCCAACGAAAACCAGGCGGTCCTGCTGAACATCCAGCGCCAGCCCGGGGCCAACGTCATCGAGGTGGTGGACCGGATCAAGGCGCTGTTGCCAAGCATCACCGACAACCTGCCGGCGGGCCTGGACGTGACGGTGCTTACCGACCGTACCCAGACCATCCGGGCCTCGGTCAAGGATGTACAACACGAATTGCTGATCGCCATTGCCCTGGTGGTGATGGTGACGTTCCTGTTCCTGCGCCGCTTCAGCGCGACCATTATTCCGTCCATCGCCGTGCCGCTGTCCCTGGTGGGCACCTTCGGCGTGATGTACCTCGCCGGTTTCTCCATCAACAACCTGACGCTGATGGCGCTGACCATCGCCACCGGTTTTGTGGTGGACGACGCCATCGTGATGCTGGAGAACATTTCCCGCTACATCGAGGAAGGCGATACACCGCTCAATGCGGCGCTCAAGGGCGCCAAGCAGATCGGCTTCACCCTGATTTCCCTGACCCTGTCGCTGATCGCGGTATTGATCCCGCTGCTGTTCATGGCGGACGTGGTGGGGCGCTTGTTCCGTGAATTCGCGATCACCCTGGCGGTGGCGATCCTGATTTCCCTGGTGGTGTCCCTGACCCTGACGCCGATGATGTGCGCGCGGTTGCTCAAGCGTGAGCCGAAAGAGGACGAGCAGGGCCGTTTCTACAAGGCCAGCGGCGCCTGGATCGACTGGCTGATCGAGGCCTACGGGCGCAAGTTGCAGTGGGTGCTCAGGCATCAGCCGCTGACCCTGCTGGTGGCCATCGCCACCCTGGGCCTGACCGTGGTGTTGTACATGGTAGTGCCCAAGGGCTTCTTCCCGGTGCAGGACACCGGCGTGATCCAGGGCATTTCCGAAGCGCCACAGTCGATTTCCTTTGCGGCGATGAGCCAGCGCCAGCAGGAACTGGCGAAGATCATCCTCGAAGACCCGGCGGTGGAGAGCCTGTCGTCCTATATCGGGGTAGACGGTGATAACGCCACCCTCAACAGTGGTCGCCTGCTGATCAACCTCAAGCCCCACGGTGAACGGGACCTGAGCGCGGCGCAGATCATCACGCGCCTGCAGCCGCAGTTGGACAAGCTGGTGGGGATTCGCCTGTTCATGCAGCCGGTGCAGGACCTGACCATCGAAGACCGCGTCAGCCGTACCCAGTACCAGTTCAGCATGTCCTCGCCGGACGCCGAGCTGCTGGCCTTGTGGAGTGAAAAGCTGGTACACGCCCTCAGCCAGTTGCCGGAACTCTCCGACGTCGCCAGCGACCTGCAGGACAAGGGCCTGCAGGTGTACCTGGTGATCGACCGTGACGCCGCATCGCGCCTTGGCGTGTCGGTGTCGACCATCACCGACGCGCTGTACGACGCGTTCGGCCAGCGGCAGATATCCACCATCTACACCCAGGCCAGCCAGTACCGCGTGGTATTGCAGGCCCAGTCCGGTGAAACCCTCGGCCCGGACGCCCTGAACCAGATCCATGTGAAAACCACCGACGGCGGCCAGGTGCGGCTGTCGAGCCTGGCCCATGTGGAACAGCGCCAGGCCCAGTTGGCAATCGCGCATATCGGTCAGTTCCCGGCGGTGATGATGTCGTTCAACCTGGCCCCCGGCGTGGCGCTGGGCAAGGGCGTCGAACTGATCAACCAGACCCAGAAAGACATCGGCATGCCGGTGGGCGTGCAGACCCAGTTCCAGGGCGCGGCCCAGGCATTCGAGGCTTCGCTGTCGAGCACCTTGCTGCTGATCCTGGCGGCGGTGGTGACCATGTACATCGTGCTCGGGGTGCTCTACGAGAGCTACATCCACCCGATCACCATCCTCTCGACCCTGCCGTCGGCAGCGGTGGGCGCCTTGCTGGCCTTGCTGCTCAGTGGCAACGACCTGGGGATGATCGCGATCATCGGCATCATCCTGCTGATCGGCATCGTGAAGAAGAACGCGATCATGATGATCGACTTTGCCCTCGACGCTGAGCGCAACCAGGGCCTGGACCCGCAAACCGCGATCTACCAGGCGGCGCTGTTGCGCTTCCGGCCGATCCTGATGACCACCCTGGCGGCGCTGTTCGGTGCCGTGCCGTTGATGCTCGCCACCGGCTCCGGCGCCGAGTTGCGCCAGCCGCTTGGCTTGGTGATGGTGGGCGGGTTGCTGGTGAGCCAGGTGTTGACCCTGTTTACCACCCCGGTGATCTACCTGTATTTCGACCGCCTCGGCCGTCGCTGGCGCAAAGAGCCGGTGCGCCTGGAGCCGGTTGAGTCATGAACCTGTCCGGACCTTTCATTCGCCGGCCGGTAGCCACCATGCTGCTGAGCCTGGCGATCATGCTGCTGGGCGGCGTCAGCTTCAACCTGTTGCCGGTGTCGCCATTGCCGCAGATCGATTTCCCGGTGATCGTGGTGTCGGCCAGCTTGCCGGGGGCCAGCCCCGAGGTGATGGCGTCTACGGTGGCCACGCCGCTGGAGCGTTCCTTCGGCGCGATTGCCGGCATTACCACCATGAGCAGTTCGTCGAGCCAGGGTTCGACCCGGGTGATCCTGGCGTTCGACTCCAATCGCGACATCAACGGCGCGGCGCGGGAAGTGCAGGCGGCGATCAACGCCTCGCGTAACCTGCTGCCCAGCGGCATGCGCAGCATGCCCACCTACAAGAAGATCAACCCGTCCCAGGCGCCCATCATGGTGCTGTCCCTGACCTCGGACGTGTTGCCCAAGGGCCAGTTGTACGACCTGGCATCGACCATCCTGTCCCAGAGCCTGTCCCAGGTGCCGGGCGTGGGTGAAGTGCAGATCGGCGGCAGCTCGTTGCCCGCCGTGCGTATCGAACTGGAACCCAAGGCCCTCGACCAGTACGGCGTGGCCCTGGACGATGTGCGGAATACCATCGCCAATGCCAACGTGCGCCGGCCCAAGGGTTCGCTGGAGGACAGCCAGCGCAACTGGCAGATCCAGGCCAACGACCAGCTGGAAAAGGCCAAGGACTATGAACCGCTGCTGATCCGCTACCAGAATGGCGCGGCCTTGCGCCTGGGGGATGTGGCGAAGATCAGCGACGGCGTCGAGGACCGCTACAACAGCGGCTTCTTCAACAATGACTCGGCGGTGCTGCTGGTGATCAACCGCCAGTCCGGCGCCAACATCATCGAGACGGTGAAGCAGATCAAGGCACAACTGCCGGCCTTGCAGGCGGTGTTGCCGTCCAGCGTCAAGCTGAACCTGGCCATGGACCGTTCGCCAGTGATCACCGCCACCTTGCACGAAGCCGAGATGACCCTGCTGATTGCCGTGGCCCTGGTGATCCTGGTGGTGTACCTGTTCCTCGGCAACTTCCGCGCCTCGCTGATTCCCACCCTGGCGGTGCCGGTGTCGCTGGTGGGTACGTTTGCAGTGATGTACCTGTTCGGCTTTTCCCTGAACAACCTGTCGCTGATGGCGCTGATCCTCGCCACCGGCCTGGTGGTGGACGATGCCATCGTGGTGCTGGAGAACATTTCCCGGCACATCGACGAGGGTGTGCCGCCGATGAGGGCGGCGTATCTGGGAGCCCAGGAAGTCGGCTTCACCTTGCTGTCGATGAACGTCTCGCTGGTGGCGGTGTTCCTCTCGATCCTGTTCATGGGCGGGATCGTCACCAGCCTGTTCCGCGAGTTTTCCATCACCCTGGCGGCGGCGATCATCGTCTCGCTGGTGGTGTCGCTGACCCTGACCCCGATGCTCTGCGCCCGCTGGCTCAAGCCCCATGTCAAAGGCCAGGAAACAGGCTTGCAGCGCTGGAGCCAGAAGATCAACGACCGCATGGTGGCAGGCTACGCCCGCAGCCTGGACTGGGTGCTGCGCCACAAGCGCCTGACGCTGCTCAGCCTGTTGGTGACCATCGGGGTCAACGTCGCGCTGTATGTGGTGGTGCCGAAAACCTTCATGCCCCAGCAGGACACCGGGCAACTGATCGGCTTTGTGCGTGGCGATGACGGGCTGTCATTCAGTGTGATGCAGCCGAAGATGGAAATTTTCCGCAAGGCGGTCCTGCAGGACCCCGCGGTGTTGAGCGTGGCAGGTTTTATTGGCGGCAACAGCGGCACCAACAACGCGGTGATGCTGGTGCGGCTCAAGCCCATCAGCGAACGCAAGATTTCTGCCCAGGCGGTGATCGAGCGCATGCGCAAGAATGTGCCACTGGTGCCCGGCGGGCGCCTGATGCTGATGGCTGACCAGGACCTGCAATTCGGCGGCGGCCGCGACCAGACCACCTCGCAGTATTCCTACATCCTGCAAAGCGGCGACCTGGCGGCCTTGCGCCTGTGGTACCCGAAAGTGGTTGCCGCGTTGCGTGAGCTGCCGGAGCTGACCGCCATCGATGCCCGTGAAGGACGTGGGGCGGCCCAGGTGACGTTGATTGTCGACCGCGACCAGGCCAAGCGCCTGGGCATTGACATGGACATGGTCACTGCCGTGCTCAACAACGCCTACAGTCAGCGGCAGATTTCCACCATCTACGACAGCCTCAACCAGTACCAGGTGGTGATGGAGGTCAATCCGAAGTACGCCCAGGACCCGATCACCCTCAATCAGATGCAGGTGATCACGTCCACCGGTGCGCGCGTGCCGCTGTCGGCCATCGCTCACTATGAGAACAGCCTGGCGGACGACCGGGTCAGCCATGAAGGCCAGTTCGCCTCGGAAAACATTGCGTTTGATATGTCGCCCGGCGTCACGGTGGAGCAGGGCACGGCCGCCATTGAGCGGGCGATTGCCAAGGTCGGCCTGCCGGAAGAGGTGATCGCGAAGATGGCCGGTACGGCCGACGCCTTCGCCGCCACCCAGAAAGGCCAGCCGTTCATGATCCTCGGTGCACTGGTAGCGGTGTACCTGGTATTGGGGATTCTGTATGAGAGCTATATCCACCCGCTGACCATTCTGTCGACCTTGCCGTCGGCGGGGGTGGGCGCCTTGCTTTCGATTTACCTGCTGGGGGGCGAGTTCAGCCTGATCTCGCTGCTGGGGCTGTTCCTGCTGATCGGGGTGGTGAAGAAAAACGCGATCCTGATGATCGACCTTGCGCTGCAACTGGAACGCAAGGACGGCATGAGCCCGCTGGAATCGATCCGCGCCGCCTGCCTGGTGCGGCTGCGCCCGATCCTGATGACCACGCTGGCGGCGATTCTTGGCGCCGTGCCGCTGCTGCTCAGCACGGCCGAAGGCGCGGAAATGCGCCAGCCCCTGGGCCTGACGATTATCGGCGGGCTGGTGTTCAGCCAGATCCTGACCCTCTACACCACCCCTGTGGTTTACCTTTATCTCGACCGCCTGCGCCACCGTTTCAACGGTTGGCGCGGAGTGCGTACCGATGCTGCCCTGGACACTGCGCTATGACCGATTCAACGTTTCCCACCGTGCAACGTCTGGCGATGACTCGCGGCTCAAAGCTGCTGAGCCTGGCCCTGTGCGGCGTGATGCTCAGCGCCTGCGCCGTCGGCCCGGACTACAAACGCCCCGAATTGACCGAGCCTGCCCAGTACAAAGAGGCCCAGGGCTGGCGCCAGGCCGCGCCCAGCGACTCGCTGGCCCGGGGCGCCTGGTGGGAGCTGTACGGCGACAAACAACTGAATGAGCTGGTAGAAAAACTCAACAGCTCCAACCAGACCGTGGCCCAGGCCGAGGCGCGTTATCGCCAGGCTGCCTCGCAGGTGCGCAGTGCCCGTGGGGCGTTCTTCCCCACGGTTGACCTGAGTGCCTCGAAAAGCCGGGCCAGCCAGGGTACCGGCAGCAGTAACGCCAGCCTCAGCAGCTCCAGCAGCGGTATTCGCGACACCCTCAACACCCAGTTGGGCGTGAGCTGGGAAGCCGATATCTGGGGCAAACTGCGCCGGGGCCTGGAAGCCAATGAAGCCAGCGCCGAAGCCAGCGCGGCGGATCTCGCGGCGATGCGCCTGAGCCAGCAATCGGAACTGGTGCAGGATTACCTGCAACTGCGGGTCATGGACGAACAGACCCGTTTGCTGCAAGCCACGGTGGACACCTACCAGCGCTCCCTGCAGATGACCCAGAACCAATACCGCGCCGGTGTCTCGGGCAAGGACGCCATCGCCCAGGCCCAGACCCAGCTGAAAAGCACCCAGGCCAGCATGATCGACCTGATCTGGCAGCGGGCGCAGCTGGAAAACGCAATTGCCGTGCTGATCGGTGTGCCGCCGGCCAACTTCAACCTGGCGGTGAGCACGGACATTCCGGCGCTGCCGCAGATTCCGGTGAGCCTGCCGTCGCAACTGCTGGAGCGCCGCCCGGATATCGCTCAGGCGGAGCGCTCGGTGATCGCGGCCAACGCCAACATCGGCGTGGCCAAGACCGCCTACTACCCGGACCTGACCCTGAGCCTGGCCGGCGGCTACTCCAGCAGCACCTACGCCGACTGGATCAGCCTGCCGAACCGCTTCTGGTCGGTGGGGCCGAAACTCGCCATGACCCTGTTCGACGGGGGCCAGCGTTCGGCCGAAGTTGACCGCGCCGAGGCGTCCTACGATGAAACCGTGGCCAAGTACCGCCAGACCGTACTCGACGGTTTCCGCGAGGTGGAAAACTACATGGTCCAGCTCAAGGTCCTGGAAGACGAGGCGGTCGTGAGTAACGAGGCCCTCGAAGCGGCCCGGGAATCCCTGCGCCTGACCCAGAACCAGTACAAGGCCGGGTTGATCGCCTATCTCGATGTGGTCACCGTGCAAGCCACCGCCCTGAGCAACGAGCGTACGGTGCTGACCCTGCTGCAAACCCGGCTGGTTGCCAGTGTGCAATTGATCGCTGCACTGGGCGGTGGTTGGGATGGGCAAATGCAGCTGAGCGACAAGAAGTAAACCCCGCTCTAGCTGGTGTACGGGCTTGTGTGGGAGCGGGCTTGCTCGCGAAAACGGTGGGGCAGTCAACTGTGTATGAACTGACCCGCCGCTTTCGCGAGCAAGCCCGCTCCCACAAGGGTTCTGCGGTGTTTTTGAGCCAGCGGATTGGCGTCAAATTTTGAATGATGGCTATACGACAATATTTCAGGTGTACAAGATTTATTCTCGCTACAATCCCTGACTTTTCAGCCCGGCACGGATGCCGTTCGGCCCATAGGTCACGAGAAGTCCCATGCTCACCGGTAGTTATTCCCCCGCCCTGGTCCTGATTTCCCTGTTCGTCGCGATCCTCGCATCCTATACGGCGTTGGACCTGACCGGCCGCATCGCCACTGCCAGGGGCCGCGCGGTGTACCTGTGGATGGGCGGCGGCGCGCTGGCGATGGGCGTGGGCATCTGGTCGATGCACTTTATCGGCATGCTCGCCTTCCGCCTGCCCATCAGCCTCGGCTATGACGTCGGCATCACGGCGCTGTCGTTGTTGATCGCGATCCTGTCCAGCGGTTTTGCCTTGTGGCTGGTGAGCCAGCCGCGTTTGCCGGCGTGGCAACTGGCATTTGGCGCATTGATCATGGGCGCCGGCATCAGCGCCATGCACTACACCGGCATGGCCGCCATGCGCATGACCCCCGGCATCGACTACGACCCCACGCTGTTCACCGCCTCGTTGCTGATTGCCGTGGGTGCGTCGGCGGCGGCGTTGTGGATTGCCTTCAACCTGCGGCGCAACACGCCGTATGTGCGGTTGGCCCGAGGAGGGGCGGCGATGGTGATGGGCGTGGCGATTGTCGGCATGCACTACACCGGCATGGCCGCCGCGCGTTTCGCCGATGGCAGCTTCTGCGGCGCGGCCCTGGACGGCTTGAGTGGCAAGGGCCTGGATAACCTGGTGCTGGTCACCACCCTGGCAGTGTTGATCATCGCGCTGCTGACCTCCCTGGCCGATGCCCGCCTGGAAGCCCGCACCGCGGTGTTGGCCGACTCCCTGACCCAGGCCAACCAGGAACTCACCCACCTGGCCCTGCACGACATGCTCACCGGCTTGCCCAATCGCACCCTGCTCGCCGACCGGATCCAGCAGGCGATACAGCGGGTGAACGAAGAGGGCGGCTGCTTCGCGCTGATGTTTATCGACCTGGACGGCTTCAAGCCGGTGAATGACGCTTTTGGTCACCACATGGGCGACCAGCTGTTGCAGCAAGTCGGCCTGCGCCTGCGCGAAGACTTGCGCAGCCAGGACACCCTGGCCCGCATCGGCGGTGACGAGTTTGTATTGCTGGTGCAATTGGGCCAGCCCGACGATGCGTTGCGCCTGGCCGAGCGCCAGGTGGGCATGATCAACCAGGCCTTCCACGTCGCCGAGCATGAGCTGAAAATCTCCGCCAGCATCGGCATCGCACTGTTCCCCGGCAACGGCGCCACGCCCCAGGAACTGCTGATGAACGCCGACGCGGCGATGTATCACGCCAAGGGCATGGGCAAGAACGGCTACAGCTTTTTCGACGTGTCGATGAACACCAATGCGCGCAAGCAACTGCAACTGCTGCAGGACTTGCGCAATGCCGTGGAGCACGAGCAGTTCCGGCTTTATTACCAGCCCAAGTTCGACGCCATCAGCGGCCGCCCGGTCGGTGCCGAGGCGCTGCTGCGCTGGGAGCACCCGCAACAAGGCCTGTTGTTGCCGGACAAGTTTATCGAGCTGGCGGAAAAGACCGGGCTGATCATCCCCATCGGCGAATGGGTACTCAACGAAGCCTGCCGCCAGATGCAGGTGTGGTATGCCCAGGGCTATCACGACTGGCGCATTGCCGTGAACCTGTCGGCGTTGCAGTTCTGCCACGCCGGACTGGTCAAGAGTGTCGCCGCTGCCCTGGAGCGCCACCGCTTGCCAGCCAACAGCCTGACCCTGGAAATCACCGAAACCACCGCCATGAGCGATGCCGACGCGAGCATGACGGTGTTGCAAAAGCTTTCGGACATGGGCGTCGACCTGTCCATCGACGACTTCGGTACCGGCTATTCGAGCCTGATGTACCTCAAGCGTCTGCCGGCCAATGAGCTGAAGATCGACCGGGGCTTCGTGCGTGACCTGGAGCACGACAGCGACGACGCCGCTATCGTCTCGGCCATCGTCGCCCTCGGTCAGGCCCTGGGCCTGCGCATTGTGGCCGAGGGTGTAGAGACCGACTCACAGCAGAGCTTCCTCACCCGGCTGGGCTGCGATTCGCTTCAGGGGTATCTGCTGGGGCATCCGTTGCCGGCCGAGGGTTTCATGGCCGACATCCAGCGCGCCGAGCAGGTGGTGAGTGTGCATTCGGTGATGTGAGCCCATGCAAAACCTGCAGGGCGCAGGTAGTATTGGATCCATCAGCTCACGTTGAACCAGGAGACCTTACACATGGACAAAGTCGTCGTCATCACCGGTGGCAGTCGTGGGATCGGCGCCGCCACGGCGCTGCTGGCCGCCGCCCAAGGCTATCGCATCTGTATCAATTACCAGGCCGATGAAGACGCCGCCCACCGCGTACTTGAGCAAGTGCGTGCCCTCGGCGCCCAGGCGATTGCCGTGCGGGCTGATGTCAGCATTGAAGACGAAGTGATTGGCCTGTTCCACCGGGTCGATACCGAACTGGGCCGGGTGACGGCACTGGTCAACAACGCAGGTACCGTCGGGCACAAGTCGCGGGTCGATGAGATGTCCGAGTTCCGCATTCTGAAGACCCTCAGGACCAATGTGTTGGGGCCGATCCTGTGTGCCAAGCATGCGCTGCTGCGCATGTCGCCCAAGCATGGCGGGCAGGGCGGCAGCATCGTCAACGTTTCATCGGCCGCCGCGCGGTTGGGCTCGCCGGGGGAATATGTGGATTACGCCGCGTCCAAGGGCGCGCTGGATACCTTCACTCTCGGGCTCTCCAAGGAAGTGGCGGGCGAGGGGATCCGGGTCAATGGCGTGCGTCCCGGGTTTATTTTCACCGACTTCCACGCCCTGAGCGGCGACCCGGATCGGGTCAGCAAGCTTGAACCGGGCATCCCCATGGCCCGTGGCGGGCGTGCAGAGGAAGTCGCGGAAGGGATTATCTGGCTGCTCTCGGACAAGGCGTCCTATGCGACGGGAACCTTTCTTGACCTGGCGGGCGGTCGTTAGTTTTGTACCGCCTGTGGCGAGGGGCACGCCGCTCGCCACAGCCCAGGTATCAGGCGCCGCGCAGCGCTTCATAGCCCCTGAGGGAAAACGCCTTGAGCAGGCTGGCCTCCGAGTCTGGATGAATGGCGTAGCCGTGATTCGAAAAACCGTCCAGGACACCGTTGCGGCTATGGCTGGCGCTTAATTTGAGATCGTCCACGTTGTCGATAAATCGCAGTACCTTATCCAGGTTGTAGGTGGCGTCGGCGCGAGAGTCCGGGTCTTGGTTGGCCGCGCTCCAGTCACCCACCTGGCGCTTCAGGTCATCGCTCACTTCGTAGTGGTCGCGGTTATCCAGGAAGTTCTTCAGCACAGGGCTTTGTTCGGTAATCTGGTCACTCGATCGATGATCTCCCGCGGGGCGCCCGGTAGCGCCTGTCATTTCGCGCACCTGTTGCTGCTCTGCGGCACGCATATAGTGGGGAGGAACGGGAAGGGGTCGCAGGCCGGCAGCTGAAGAAATAGTCATAAGGCATCTCTGATGTGAACCAAGTGAATGCGCTCTTTCTATCGTAAGAAATAGCGCACTCCTGTGTGGTTCTTAGCCCGGCTACGGTTCCCATCCGTAGGTTAAAACGACCGCACAATCTTCCCCAGCGTCTCCATCGCCTTCTCACACGACTCATCCCACGGGCTGCCGTAGTTCAAGCGAATGCAGTTCCTGAAGCGCTGTGTCGGCGAGAAGATCGGTCCCGGTGCGATGCTGATGCCCTGGGCCAGCGCCATCTGGAACAACTTCAACGAGTCGGTTTGTTCCGGCAATTCCAGCCACAGGAAGTACCCGCCGGCAGGCTGGCTGACCCGTGTCTGCGCCGGGAAATAGCGCGCGATGGCGGCGAGCATGGCGCTTTGCTGTTCTTCCAGCGCGTAACGCAATTTACGCAGGTGCCGGTCGTACCCGCCGTGTTGCAGGTAATCGGCAATCGCCGCCTGGGCGGGCATCGAGGCACACAGCGACGTCATCAATTTCAGCCGCTCGATCTTCTGCGCATAACGTCCGGCGGCGACCCAGCCGATGCGGTAGCCCGGAGCCAGGCTCTTGGCGAACGAGCCGCAATGCATCACCAGGCCTTCGGTGTCGAACGCCTTCGCCGGTTTGGGCGCCTGTTGACCGTAGTACAACTCGGCGTACACGTCGTCTTCGATCAGCGGCACCTGGTGGCTGCGCAGTAACTCCACCAGTTCCTGTTTCCGGGCCTCGGGCATGGTTGCGCCCATCGGGTTCTGGAAACTGGTCATGCACCAGCAGGCCTTGATCGGGTAACGCTCCAGGCTTTGCGCCAGCACCTTGAGGTCGATGCCATCGCGCGGGTGTACGGGGATTTCCACCGCCTTGAGTTTCAGGCGCTCGAGGATTTGCAGGCTGGCGTAGAACGCCGGTGCTTCGATGGCCACCAGGTCGCCCGGCTCGGTCACGGCTTGCAGGCACAGGTTCAGTGCTTCAAGGGCGCCGTTGGTGATCAACAGTTCTTCCATGGGCAGCATCAGCCCGCCCACCATGTAGCGCAAGGCGATTTGCCGACGCAGTTGCGGGTTGCCCGGCGACATGTCGGTGACCACCATGCGCGGGTCCATTTCCCGGCTGGCGCTCGCCAGGGAACGGGCCAGGCGTTGCAGCGGGAACAGCGTCGGGCTGGGGAAGGCCGAGCCGAAGGGCACGGTTTGCGGGTCCTTGATGGAATCGAGCACCGAGAACACCAATTCGCTGACGTCCACCTCGGTGGACTCGTGCACATGGGCACTCACCACCGGCTCGGAAAACGGGCTGGGCGCATGGGTGTTGACGAAGTACCCGGAGCGCGGCCGGGCGCGGATCAGCCCGCGTCGCTCCAGCAGGTAGTACGCCTGGAACACCGTGGACGGGCTGACACCGTAGGTCTGGCTGGCATAACGCACCGACGGCAAGCGCTGGCCGGGCCCGAGCACGCCGGAGCGGATCAGTTCTGCGATGTCGTCGGCGAATTTTTCGTAGCGTTTCATTGGGGCTCAGTGCTTTGAACAGATTTTGCTGATTGAACACAGATCAAACGGTGGGAGCGGGCTTGCTCGCGAAAGCAATCTTTCAGTTGATGTATCCATTGACTGGCACACCGCTTTCGCGAGCAAGCCCGCTCCCACATTTGATCTCCAATGTTGCTGAAAGCTTGGGCTCAGCGATTCAATGGCGCCACAAACCGGCTGTCCGCCGCGCTGTAAATCCACGGCTCATCCACATCCGAGACCTTGAAGCGGATCGTCTGCGAACTGCTGGCCGGCTTCTCTGCGGTCATCGCCACCGACACCGGCACATCGGTAATCTCACCTGGTGCCAGGCTGATCTCGGTCTTGCCCTGCAGCTGGAAGCCGTCGCCGTCCATCAGCTCCAGGCGGTAATCCTGGCGCTGCTGGGTCTTGTTGATGACCTTGAGGCTGTAGATGTTCTCGATCAAGCCGTCACTGTTCTCGCGGAACATCCCCCGGTCCTTGGTCACGTCCAGCGACACCATCGGGCGTTCTACCAGCGCCACCACCAGCGCGCCGATCATCACCAGCAGCACGGCACTGTAGCCGATCAGGCGTGGCCTGAGCAGATGGGTCTTGCCACCTTGCAACTGATGCTCCGAGGTGTAGCTGACCAGGCCGCGGGCATAGCCCATTTTATCCATGATCGAATCACAGGCATCGATACACGCGGCGCAGCCGATGCATTCCATTTGCAGGCCGTCACGGATGTCGATGCCGGTGGGGCATACCTGCACGCACAGCTGGCAGTCGATGCAATCACCCAGGCCGACGTCCGCCGGTTGCACGTCTCGTTTGCGCGGGCCACGGTTCTCGCCGCGGGCTACGTCGTAGGAAATGGTCAGGGTGTCCTTGTCGAACATCACACTCTGGAACCGCGCATACGGGCACATGTGCATGCACACCGCTTCCCGCAGCCAGCCGGCGTTGATGTAGGTGGCGCCGGTAAAGAACAGCACCCAGAACAGGCTTACGCCGCCCATCTGCCAGGTCAGCAGCTCCTCGGCCAGCGGCCGGATCGGCGTGAAGTAGCCGACAAATGTCAGCCCGGTCAGCACGCTGATCCCCAGCCACAGCGCGTGCTTGGCCGAGCGCCGCGCCAGCTTGTCCAGGCTCCAGGGCGCAGCTTGCAGCTTGATGCGTTGGTTTCGCTCGCCTTCAGTGACCTTTTCGCACCACATGAACAACCAGGTAAACGAGCTTTGCGGGCAGGTATAGCCACACCACACACGCCCTGCGAATACGGTGATGGCGAACAGGCCGAACGCGCAGATGATCAACAGCGCCGACAGCAGGATGAAATCCTGGGGCCAGAACGTGGCACCGAAGATGTGGAATTTGCTTTCAGCCAGGTCCCATAACACCGCCTGCCGTCCGCCCCAGTTCAGCCACACGGTGCCGAAAAATGCCAGGAACAGAAAGCCTGCGCCTGCCACGCGCAAGGTACGGAACAGGCCGGTAAAACTGCGGGTGTGAATCAGGTTGTCGCTGGATTTGGCCTTCATCTTCTTTGGATGTGCAGGCTCAAACACTTCTACGGTTCGGACGGGGATTCTATCGCTCATGGTCTTTCGCTCATCAGCCTCCATCAGGCAGATGAACTATGACCGGCGCTCTGTTTGCATAACAGACTCAGGTATGGCGATAAAAAGCGGATCAGATGGGCCGCCCGTGCATGCCTGCGACAATGTGCTGCACCCGGTGGTGCGCGGGGTGCAGCGCTTTTGAGGCGGGGCTGATCCAGGTCAATCAAATCACCGAATCACCGTCGGTAGCTTTCAAGTGCTTACGGCCGTCTTTGGCACCCGCTACGGTCAATGCGTCGGCTTCGGCTTCGGTGATATAGGTGCGGTCACCGTTCAGCTTCACGAACGACATGGATTTCTCGCTGTCGGTTTCGACCGTGACATGGGTGGCTTCCAGTTGTTTCTCGTGGCCGTCCACATCGACGGTGAAGAAACATTGCTGACCTTCGATACGTACGGGCATATCGATCTCCTTTTTGTGGGCAATTACCGATTAGGGTGGGATGCGCAGGCAATGGTTCTGCGCAACTGACTGACGGTCGATGCTGTCCATGTTCTATCGACCCCCAACAAGGAAACGTCCATGGACGCCTGGTGGCATGAAGTCTGGGTAACCCTGCAAGCGGAATTTGCCGATATCGGCGATGCCCGGCAGCTCACGCAAATCACCGTTCGGCTGCTGATTGCGGCGATATTGGGCGGGATCCTGGGTTACGAGCGCGAACAGAAAGGCAAGGCCGCCGGGGTACGCACCCACATGCTCGTGGCCCTGGGCGCCGCGCTGTTCGTGTTGGTGCCGAGCATGTCCGGCTCCCAGGCAGACGCCATGAGCCGAGTGCTGCAGGGCGTGATCGCGGGTATCGGCTTTCTTGGCGCCGGCACCATCCTAAAGGGCAAGGAAGACGAGGAGGGTCAGCACGTCAAAGGCCTGACCACCGCCGCCGGCTTGTGGATGACCGCCGCCATTGGGGTGGCGGCGGGAATGGGGCGGGAATCCACGGCGGTACTCAGCACGTTGTTGGCCTTGGCGGTGTTCAGTGTGATGCCAAGA
>NZ_CP080030.1:3239930-3248342 GCF_019382755.1 Pseudomonas sp. Colony2
AGACGATGACCGGCGGCATCGTCGTCGGTGGTTCCTCCACCGGTGGTGGCTGTGTCCCTGGCGGTTCCTGCTCGGAAACCGGATCGGGTTCGGTCGGCGGTAATGTGGGCTTATCTATATTGGGATCAGGCGTTTCAGCCGGAATAGGGATATTCATCGGTATGGCCTCCTTTGTGCTTTGCTCTATCGGTGGACAATCGCGTGGTGGATTTGATTCCCCGCCCGATGGCGGGATATCCGCCTGAACTTTTCACTCGTCGGCATGCTCGGAACCTAGACGGCCCTGCTCAGGGAGAGTGGCGTCGTTTCAGAATTTGAATCAAGCACAAGAGCGTCCACTGGGCGTTAAGGGGAGATGCTCGATGACTGCTGAAACACTGACTCAAGACGATTCAACCTCCACATTACCGCTGTCCCAGGCACTGTTGCTGCCAAGGATCGCGATTGAAAGCACGACCCCGGTGATCGATGGCGGCGAGTTCGCGGTCAAGGCTGTGGTTGGCCAGCGCGTGCAGGTTGCCAGCAAGGTGTTCGCTGATGGCCACGACAAGCTTGCGGTGATGATCCGCTGGCGCCCGCGCAGTGAAGAAAGCTGGCACAGCGTGGTGATGACCGATGTCGGCAACAACGGCTGGGAGGGCGCATTCACCGTGACCGCCCAGGGCCCGCATGAGTATTGCATCGAAGCCTGGATCGACACGTTTGCCAGCTTTCGCTACGAACTGAGCAAGAAACACGAGGCCGGGGTGCCGGTCAGCCTGGAGTTGCAGGAAGGCCGCAGCCAGGTCCTGCAAGCCGCCGAGCGCAGTGACAATGAGTTGCGTGACCGGCTGATGTTGCTGCACCACGAACTCTCCGGTTTGCTGGAAACCGAGCAGGTTGCGTTGTTCCTGCACGAAGACAGTGCACACCTGATGACCCAGGCCGATCACCGCGCCTATTTGAGCATCAGCCCGGTGTACCCGATTGATGTAGAGCGCGAGGCTGCGCAATTTGCCAGCTGGTACGAGTTGTTTCCCCGCTCGATCACCGACGATCCCGCGCGCCATGGCACATTCAACGATGTGCACTCACGGCTGTCGATGATCCACGACATGGGCTTTGACGTGCTGTACTTCCCGCCGATCCATCCGATCGGTCGCAGCCACCGCAAGGGCAAGAACAATTCCCTGACCGCCGGGCCGGATGACCCGGGCAGCCCGTATGCCATCGGCAGCGAAGAGGGCGGCCACGAGGCGATCCATTCGCAGTTGGGCACCCGTGAAGATTTCCGCAACCTGGTCAAGGCCGCCGCCGACCATGGCCTGGAAATCGCCCTGGATTTTGCCATCCAGTGCTCCCAGGACCACCCGTGGCTCAAACAGCATCCGGGCTGGTTCAACTGGCGGCCCGACGGCACGATCAAATACGCCGAGAACCCGCCGAAGAAATACCAGGACATCGTCAACGTCGACTTCTATGCGGCCGACGCGATTCCCAGCCTGTGGGTCGAGTTGCGCGACATCGTGGTCGGTTGGGTGGAAGAGGGCGTGAAGACCTTTCGCGTCGACAACCCCCACACCAAGCCGCTGCCGTTCTGGCAATGGCTGATCAGCGATGTGCGTTCTAAATACCCCGAAGTGATCTTCCTCGCCGAAGCCTTCACCACCCCGGCGATGATGGCGCGCCTGGGCAAGGTTGGTTACTCCCAGAGCTACACCTACTTCACCTGGCGCAACACCAAGGCAGAGTTGAGCGAGTACCTGAGCGAACTGAACGAGTCGCCGTGGCGCGAGTGCTTCCGGCCGAACTTCTTCGTCAACACCCCGGACATCAACCCCGGCTTCCTGCATGAATCCGGCCGCGCCGGCTTCTTGATCCGCGCCGCGTTGGCCACCATGGGCTCAGGCCTGTGGGGCATGTACTCGGGTTTTGAACTGTGCGAAGCGGCACCGGTGCCGGGCAAGGAAGAGTACCTGGACTCGGAGAAGTACGAGATCCGCCCGCGAGACTTCACGGCGCCGGGCAACATCATTGCCGAGATCGCCCAGCTCAACCGCATCCGCCGGCAGAACCCGGCCTTGCAGACGCACCTGGGGCTCAAACTCTACAACGCGTGGAACGACAACATCCTGTACTTCGGCAAACGCAGCGAGGATGGCAGCAACTTTATCCTGGTGGCCGTGAGTCTCGACCCGTTCAACGCCCAGGAGGCCAATTTCGAGTTGCCGCTGTGGGAGCTGGGCTTGCCGGACGATGCCCAGACCCAGGGCGAAGACCTGATGACCGGCCACCGCTGGACGTGGTACGGCAAGACCCAGTGGATGCGCATCGAACCGTGGCATCAGCCGTTTGGCATCTGGCGCATTACCGTTTCCTGAATCGACACCGATCTCCAAACCACTGGAGATCAAAGGTGGGAGCGGGCTTGCTCGCGAAAGCGGAGTGTCAGTCTCCGAATCGGTCCACTGATATACCGCTTTCGCGAGCAAGCCCGCTCCCACATTGACCGAGTTCCTTCAGGCAGAATTTTTCGAATTCCCAGGAGTTTCCAATGGCGAAGAAACCCAAGGCTGCCACCTTTATCAAAGATCCGCTCTGGTACAAGGACGCGGTGATTTATCAGGTTCACGTCAAATCCTATTTCGACTCCAACAACGACGGCATCGGTGATTTTCCCGGGCTGATCGCCAAGCTCGACTACATCGCCGACCTTGGTGTGAACACCATCTGGCTACTACCGTTCTACCCCTCGCCACGCCGTGACGATGGCTACGACATCGCCGAATACCGCGGCGTGCACAGCGACTACGGGACCATGGCCGACGCCAAGCGCTTTATCGCCGAAGCCCATAAACGCGGGCTGCGGGTGATCACCGAGCTGGTGATCAACCACACCTCCGACCAGCACCCCTGGTTCCAGCGCGCCCGCAAGGCCAAGCCCGGCTCGGCGGCGCGGGATTTCTACGTTTGGTCCGATGACGACCAGAAATACGACGGCACCCGGATCATTTTCCTCGACACCGAAAAGTCCAACTGGACCTGGGACCCGGTCGCCGGCCAATACTTCTGGCACCGCTTTTACTCCCACCAGCCGGACCTCAACTTCGACAACCCGCAGGTCATGAAAGCCGTCCTGTCGGTGATGCGCTACTGGCTCGACATGGGCATCGACGGCCTGCGCCTGGACGCCATTCCGTACCTGATCGAGCGCGACGGCACCAACAACGAAAACCTCCCCGAAACCCACGACGTGCTCAAGCAGATCCGCGCCGAGATCGACGCCAACTACCCCGACCGCATGCTCCTGGCCGAAGCCAACCAATGGCCGGAAGACACCCAGCTGTACTTCGGGGACAAAAAGGGCGACGACGGCGACGAGTGCCACATGGCGTTCCACTTCCCGCTGATGCCGCGCATGTACATGGCGCTGGCCCAGGAAGACCGTTTCCCGATCACCGACATCCTGCGCCAGACCCCGGAGATCCCGGCCAATTGCCAATGGGCAATCTTCCTGCGCAACCACGATGAACTGACCCTGGAAATGGTCACCGACAAAGAGCGCGACTACCTCTGGAACTATTACGCTGCCGACCGCCGTGCACGTATCAACCTGGGGATTCGCCGCCGCCTGGCGCCGCTGATGGAACGCGACCGCCGGCGCATCGAGCTGCTCAACAGCCTGCTGCTGTCGATGCCGGGCACGCCGACCCTGTACTACGGCGATGAGATCGGCATGGGCGACAACATCTACCTCGGTGACCGCGACGGCGTGCGTACGCCGATGCAATGGTCCATCGACCGCAACGGCGGCTTCTCCCGCGCCGACCCGGCCAGCCTGGTATTGCCGCCGATCATGGACCCGCAATACGGCTACCAGTCGGTCAACGTCGAAACCCAGACCCAGGACCCGCACTCGTTGCTGAACTGGACGCGGCGCATGCTCGCGGTGCGTAAACAGTCCAAGGCGTTCGGTCGCGGCAGCCTGAAAATGCTCTCGCCCAGCAACCGCCGCATCCTGGCGTATACCCGCGAATACGCAGGCGCCGATGGCAAGAATGAAATCATCCTGTGCGTGGCCAACGTGTCCCGCAGTGCCCAGGCCGCAGAACTGGACCTCTCGGCGTTTGCCGGCATGGTTCCGGTGGAGATGCTCGGTGGCAATGCCTTCCCGCCCATTGGCCAGCTGAATTTCCTGCTGACCCTGGCGCCGTATGGCTTCTACTGGTTCGTGCTGGCGGCGGAAAACCAGATGCCAAGCTGGCACGTGGAACCGGCACAAAGCATCCCGGACTTCACCACCCTGGTGCTGAAGAAACGCATGGAAGAATTGCTCGAAGCACCGTGCCGCACCACCCTGGAACAGAATGCGTTGCCGGCGTGGCTGCCCAAGCGCCGCTGGTTTGCCAGCAAGGATACGGCGATCGACGGCGTGCACATCGCTTATGGCGTGCGCTTCGGCGACCCGCAGCATCCGGTGCTGCTCAGTGAAATCGAAGTCACCAGCGCCGGCCAGGTCAGCCGCTATCAGCTGCCGTTCGGCTTCCTTGGCGAAGACCAGTTCACCAGCGCCTTGCCGCAACAACTCGCGCTTGCGCGTGTACGGCGAGTGCGTCAGGTAGGTTTGGTGACCGATGCCTTCAGCCTCGACACTTATATCCGCGGCGTGATCCAAGGCCTGCAGGCCAAAACCGTCCTCGACTCCACCGATGGCGAGATTCGCTTCGAGCCCACGGCGCAGTTGGCCAAACTGGAATTGAACCACGAGTCGGAAGTGCGCTACCTCGCGGCGGAGCAGTCCAACAGTTCCGTGGTGGTGGGCGGCAGCCTGGTGCTCAAGCTGATCCGAAAAGTCAGCGCCGGGGTTCACCCCGAGCTGGAAATGGGCGCCTACCTGACCGAGGCTGGCTACGAGCATATCTCGCCGCTGCTGGGCTCGGTGATCCGCCACGACGCCGATGGCCAGGACAACCTGCTGATGATCGCCCAGGGTTACCTGAGCAACCAAGGCGACGCGTGGGGCTGGACCCAGAATAACCTGGAGCGAGCGATTCGCGACGAACTGGCCGAAGCCATGTCCGAGCAGGAACAGCACTACAACGCCCTTGGCGAGCTGGCGGATTTCGCCGGCTTGCTCGGCCAGCGCCTGGGCGAGATGCACCTGGTGCTGGCGGCGCCCACCACTAACAAGGCGTTCAAGCCCGAGGTTACAACCCTTAAGGACAGCCAGGGCTGGGCCAGGCACGTGGGCGCACAAATCGACCACGCCTTGCAGTTGCTCAAACAGCATCAAACCAAGTTGAACCCTGCCGATCAGGCGTTGGTCAGTGCTTTACTGGAGCAGAAAAAGGCCATCGCCAGTCACGTTCAGGACCTGGCGAAAGCCACGGTGGGCGGGTTGCGCATTCGCGTGCACGGCGACCTGCACCTGGGCCAGGTACTGGTGGTCAAGGGCGATGCCTACCTCATCGACTTCGAGGGCGAACCGGCGCGGCCGCTGCCTGAACGTCGTGGCAAACACAGCCCGTACAAGGATGTGAGCGGGGTGCTGCGCTCGTTTGATTACGCGGCGGCCATGGCGGTGAATGTGCAGGGCGTCGACCAGTCGCCCGAGGCCAATGCGTCCCGACAACGTGTGGCGGATCGCTACTTGCATGAGGCCAGGCAGGCATTTATCCAGGCCTATCACGCTGCCACGACTACACTGGCCCATGACTGGCAGGATGCCAAAGGCCAGGACGCAGCGCTGGCGTTGTTCAGCCTGGAGAAGGCCGCGTACGAAGTGGCCTACGAAGCAGAGAATCGCCCGAGCTGGTTGCCGGTGCCGTTGCAAGGTTTGCACGGGCTGCTCAGCGGGTTGAAACCAATATCGAAAACTGCACGCGGTGGGGAGACGTCATGAGTTTTACAAGCAAAGAACCGCTGCAGGAAAAGTTGAGTGTGATGCCCAAGCCTGCTGATATCGAAGCCCTGGTGCGGGCCGAGCACCATGATCCATTCTCGATCCTGGGTCCCCATGACGACGAGCAGGGCGGCCAGTTCATTCGCGCCTTCCTGCCGGAAGCACTGAGTGTCCAGGTCCTGGCCCGCGACAGCGGCGAGCACATCGGCAGCCTCGATGCGACCCAGGTGCCGGGCTTGTTTGTCGGGCATTTCGGCAGCCGTCAGGCGTACTTGCTGAAGATCCAGTGGGCCGGTGGCGAACAGATCACCGAAGACCCTTACAGCTTCCAGCAACTGTTGCTGGGGGAGATGGACCTGTACCTGTTTGCCGAAGGCAATCACCGCGACCTGAGCAGTTGCCTCGGGGCACAAGTGACCAGCGTCGACGGCGTCCAGGGCGTGCGTTTTGCGGTATGGGCACCGAATGCCCGTCGTGTCTCGGTGGTGGGCGACTTCAATATCTGGGACGGGCGCCGTCATCCGATGCGCCTGCGCCATCCGTCCGGGGTGTGGGAGATTTTCATCCCGCGCCTGCAACCCGGCGCGGCCTACAAGTATGAAATCCTCGGTGCCCACGGCATTCTGCCGCTCAAGGCCGACCCCATGGCCCTGGCCACGCAACTGCCGCCGGATACTGCGTCCAAGGTCGCTTCGCCGCTGCAGGTCGACTGGCAGGACCACGACTGGATGCAATCGCGCAGCGAGCGACAAAAGCCCAGCGCACCCTTGTCGATCTACGAGTTGCATGCCGGTTCCTGGCAGTGCGAGCTGGATGAAGTCGGCGAGGTGTCCCGCCAGTACAGTTGGCGCGAGCTGACCGAGCGGTTGATCCCTTATGTACAGCAGTTGGGCTTCACCCATATCGAACTGATGCCGATCATGGAGCACCCGTTCGGCGGCTCGTGGGGTTATCAGGCGCTGTCGCAATTTGCCCCGACGGCACGTTTCGGCTCGCCGGAGGATTTCGCGTTTTTCGTCAACGCCTGCCATCAGGCCGACATCGGCGTGATCCTGGATTGGGTGCCGGCGCATTTCCCCACCGACACCCACGGCCTGGCGCAATTCGACGGCACCGCGCTGTACGAATACGCCAACCCGCTGGAAGGCTTCCACCAGGATTGGGACACCCTGATCTACAACCTCGGCCGCACCGAAGTCCACGGCTTCATGCTGGCGTCGGCGTTGCACTGGCTCAAGCATTTCCATATCGATGGCCTGCGAGTGGATGCGGTGGCCTCGATGCTGTACCGCGACTATTCGCGCAAGGCCGGTGAATGGGTACCCAACCGCCACGGCGGGCGGGAAAACCTTGAGGCCATCGACTTCCTGCGCCACCTCAACGATGTCGTTGCCCTTGAGGCTCCCGGCGCGCTGGTGATCGCCGAGGAGTCCACCGCATGGCCGGGCGTAAGCCAGCCGACCCAACAGGGCGGCCTGGGGTTCAACTACAAGTGGAACATGGGCTGGATGCACGATTCGCTGCACTACATCCAGCAGGACCCGGTGTACCGTGCCCATCACCACAACGAGCTGAGTTTCGGCCTGGTGTATGCCTGGTCCGAGCGGTTTATCCTGCCGATTTCCCACGATGAAGTGGTGCACGGCAAACACTCGTTGATCGACAAGATGCCCGGCGACCGCTGGCAGAAATTTGCCAACCTGCGGGCGTACCTGAGCTTCATGTGGATGCACCCGGGCAAGAAGCTGCTGTTCATGGGCTGCGAGTTCGGCCAATGGCGCGAGTGGAACCACGATCAGCAACTGGACTGGTACCTGCTGCAATACCCCGAACACCGGGGCGTGCAGAAACTGGTGGGCGACCTGAACCGTCTGTACCGCGAAGAGCCGGCGCTGCATGACCAGGACGACGCGCCACAGGGCTTCCAGTGGTTGATTGGGGATGACGCGATCAACAGCGTCTACGCCTGGTTGCGCTGGAGCAAGGACGGCAGGCCGGTGCTGGTGGTGGCCAACTTCACACCGGTACCGCGTGAGGCCTACAAGGTCGGCGTGCCGTTTGCCGGGCGCTGGAGCGAGGTGATCAACAGCGATGCCGACACCTATGCCGGTTCCAACTTCGGCAACGGTGGCGGGGCGTTTACGGAGGAGGAGCCCAAGCATGGGCAGCCGTTGTCGCTGTCGTTGAACCTGCCGCCGCTGGGTGTGCTGATACTGCGACCGGACGCCTGACTTCCAGACGATGAAGACCCCATGTGGGAGCGGGCTTGCTCGCGAATACGGATTACCAGTGCCAGATTTTTTGGCTGACACAGCGCATTCGCGAGCAAGCCCGCTCCCACATTGGGAATGTGTTGTGGCTTAGAAATCAATTTTCACGCCAACCGTGCCTTCCCGCCCATTGAGCTGATTGCTGTCCAGGTTGCGGCTGTACCCCACCTCGCCATACACCTTCACCGTGTTCGAAACCTGCAGCGTCGCCCCGGCGCTGAGGTCCATCGTGGTGGATTGCTGGTCGGTATTGATATCCGT
>NZ_CP080030.1:3249549-3249636 GCF_019382755.1 Pseudomonas sp. Colony2
TTGCCGGTGTAGTTGCCGTGGATGGTGAGGCTGTCGGTGGTGCTGGAACTGCCGTTGGTCATGTCGATCAGGCCAGCGTTGTTCAGG
>NZ_CP080030.1:3250813-3286706 GCF_019382755.1 Pseudomonas sp. Colony2
CTACTGTGAAAAGTAACAGGTACAGACGAGTGGGTGCGCCTACAAAAACACAATCTCATAGGGCTCGCGCATGCGCTCCAGCAGCACCTGCGCCAGGATCGGCGCCAGGCCGATTTCCGGGTCGCCTGCCAGTTGGCTGGCATAGGCGTGGGCGGCGTGCAGCTTGCGGGCGACGCTCCAGGTGTCGAGCCGCACCTTGCGCGCGCGCTGCCAGGGGATGGCGGCGGTTTCCCGAAGCGGCCAGTGCCACGCCCAGATCGGCAGTTCGTGCAAGCGCACGCCCTTGACTGCGCAGGCTTTGGCAGCGGCACGGCCGACGGCGTCGTGGTCGTCATTGCCGTCGTTGCGCCAGGTGGTGAACACCACGTCGCCGGGTTGCAGGTAGCGCGCAATGAACTGGCTCATTTGCTGTTCCCGCGCGGCCAGGGCGTTGTCGGCGAAACCGCCGCGGATCCATTTCAGGCTGTGCAGGGGCACGCCCAGGCGGCGCAGGGCTTCGACACTTTCCTGGGGGCGCACCACGCTCAAGCGTTTGGCCGGCCACACGGCAGACCCCGGATGGCTGGCGCTGCCGTCGGTGATGGAGATCAGTTGCAGGGAGTATTCAAGGGTGCTGAGCAATTGCAGCAGACCGCCGCAGGCGATCACTTCGTCGCCGGGATGCGGGGCGATGATCACCACGCGGGCGCCCTTGGGCACCAGGGTTGCGGGGTTGATGGCAGGGATTTGCGCGAGTTGCGGGGCGCTGTTCCAGATTTGCGCGGGGCCCCGGCGGTTGTCACTTAACAGTGCAGGCTTCATGGGTGTCACGTCCTTGTTTATCGGTGGTGCAGGCCGTACCCCGTTGACGGGACGGCTCTTGTGGTACGCGAGCGTCAGGTACTGCACGCTCGCGGCGCGACGGCGTTCCAACCCTGGATTGCCGTGCAAGGAATAGTGATGATAGTTATGAATCGCCGCTTTAACACCGCCGGGTGTCGCAATTTTTTCAGGAGGCCTGCATCAGGCTCTTCAGGTAATCACCGAAGCCGCCCTGGGCGCGACAATCCAGGCGGGCACTGGTAATCACCTGGGGCGAGTGGCTCCAGGCAATGGAAGCCCCGCAGCGCTCCAACTGGCGCACCAGCTCCACGTCTTCATGGCAGGGCAGGGGCTCGAAACCGCCGGCCCGCACGTAGGCGCCGGCACTGACGCCCAGGTTGGCGCCGTGGATATGCCGATGCCCGTCCCGGGCGGTGTAGGCCTGGTGATAGCGGATCTGCGCCGCCGGGTCGAAGCCCTCGCTCCAGGCGTCCACCGTCACCGTGCCGCACACCGCATCCACGCCCAGGGCCAGTTGCGCCACCAGCCAATCGGGAGCGACGCGGCTGTCGGCGTCGGTGCAGGAAATCCAGCGCGCGCCGTTGTTGAGCAGGTGCCGCGCACCCACGCCGCGCACGTGGCCCACGTTTCGCGCCTGCACTTCCAGGCTGTGCACCTGGTATTCGCGGGCGATCATGGCGCTGCGGTCGCTGCAGCTGTCGAGCACTGTCAGAATCTGCACCTCTTCACCCAGCAGGCCCGGATGACTGGCGGCGACCATCGCAGCTTTCAGGCATTCGGGCAGCAGTTTTTCTTCGTTATGCACGGGTATCAGGATGCCGATCATCGCAGTCCCTCCAGGGTCGCAACCGTGGTGCCGTCGCGGCTCCACAAATCCAGTAGAAAATCGCTTTCGTGATGCTGCGCCAGATGTGGCATGCCCAGGCGCTGGCCGAGGCGCACATGCACCTGTTCGGCGGTCTGCGGGCAGCCTTCGATGATCGGGCGCCAGTGGCAGGCGAGGATTTGTCCGTCAGGCGTCAGGGAGGCGAGCGCGCGATCGATCAGCCCATCGAAATCCTTCGGGTCCAGGTAGTAGCAAAGCTCGCTGAGCACGATCAGCTCGAAGGTTTCGCTGGGCCATTGCTGCGGCAGGCGGCTCTGCTGCACGGTGGCATGGCTGAAACCCCGCAGCCGCGCCTGTGCCAGGCTGACCGCCGCTAGCGCCGTGTCACAGCAGAGCAGGCGGTCACAGCGCGGGGCCAGCTCGAAGCTCAGCTCGCCGTTGGCGCAGCCGGGTTCAAAGATCGAGGCATAGCGCGGCCGGGTCAGCAGCGCCAGGGTCAGGGCCCGCTTGCGCTGTTCATACCAGCGTTGCCGAAAGGCCCAAGGGTCGTCGTTGCCGGCAAACAGCTCGTCGAAATAGGGCGTGGCGACACTCATACGAACACCACTTCAAAAGGTTGCAGCAGGCGCTCCAGCACATAGGGCGCGAGCACCGGCGGCAGGCCGATCTGCGGGTCGCCTTCCAACTGGCTGGCGAAGGCATGGATGGCGTGCCGTTTACGGGCCACGGCTTCAGGTGTCAGGAGGATTTTGCGAGCACGATCCCAGGGCACCTGGCTGTCTTCCGGGGTTGCCCAATGCCAGGTCCAAACGGGCAACTCCAGCAAGGTTGCGCCCACCGCCCGGGTCGCCTTGGCACTGGCACGGCCCACAGCCTCGTGGTCGCAATGGCCGTCTTCGCGCCAGGTGGTGAAGACCACGTCGCCGGGCTTGAGGTAACGCTCGATAAAGCGGCTCAGGTCTTCTTCACCTGCGGCGACCTGGCTGTCGCTGAACCCGGCCCGCAACCATTTCAGGCTGTGCAACGGCAATCCCAGCCGGTGCAGGGCCTGCGCCGACTCTTGCGGCCGCACCACGCTCAGGCGTTCCACCGGCCAGCGGCGCGAGCCGGGATGACTGGCGCTGCCGTCGGTGACGGAGATCAGCAGGATAGGGCGATCCAGCGCGGCAAGGCCTTGCAGCAGGCCGCCGCAGCCCAGGACTTCGTCATCCGGATGTGGCGCGATGATCACGGCGCGGCTGCCTTCAGGCACCAGTTCGGCAATGTCTACGCAAGGCAGCTCGGCCAGTCGCGACGAGCTTTGCCACACATGCAAGGGCGTGCCCTGGCCGACGATTGGATTGATCTTCATAGTTCCCATCTCCCTGGGCGCTCATCGGCGACTTGTTGACCAAGGGCGGCCAGGTCGCGCTCGGCATGACTTTGCCGCAGGTACACCGGCAAGTCGGCCATCAACTGGGCAAAATGCGGGTCCTTGCAATACGGCCCGGCGCCCAGTGCTCGGCCGACATGGTGAATCACCTGGTCGACGGTTTCTTCGATACAGGCCCGTGCCTGTTGTGCCAACAGCCGGGCATCTGCCTTGGGCTGCCGGTCGATATGGGTGGCGCTGTCGCGCAGCACACAGGCCGCGCTGTGCAAGGCACTGTCGACGCTGCCAAGGTGCGCCAGGGCGTGGGGCTCCGGGCGTTTTGCGCACTGCTCGCGCAAGGCCTCCGCCAGGCGTTGTGCCGCGCCGTACCAGCAGGCGGCGATGCCGATGCCGCCTTGCCAGAAGCCGGGGCGCGCCAAATAGTCCCCAGGCTTGCCGATGGCCAGGCCAACGGCGTCCTGGAAAAGCACTTCAACACTGCCCGTAGCGGCCATGCCCACGGCGGCCCAGCCCTCATCGGTGACGGTTACGCCGGGCTGGTGCATTTGCACTGCAACCAGTTGCTGGCGATCCTCTTCATCCCACGCCGTGAGCAAGCCGTGGCTGACCACCGCCGCGCCCGAGCACCAGGCCTTGCGGCCCTCCAGCCGCACACGTTGGCCGTCACGCCGGATCCGCACCTTGGCGGTGGGTGGCTCGGCCGCCCACATGCCCCACGTGCTGCCAACCGGCGGCAAGGGGCTGTCGAGTTCAGCGATGATCGCCAGGGCGTCTGTGTGGCCTTCAAACAACTTGCACAACCGCAGGTCATGGCCGGCGACTTGCGCCAGCAGGCTGAAGCGTTCCAACGTTTGCCCGCTGCCCGGCAAGGGCAACTGGTCCAGGCCTTCCTCCACCAATGCCCTCAGCGCAGCGCCAAGGGCCTGGGTGTCCGGGTAATCCCGGTAGCCGCGAAGAAACTCATGCAAGGCCATGTCACACCTCGTCCTCATGCTGCAGCTCAAACAGCAGCAGCGAACGCCCGGTGACCGCGTATTCGTGATCGAAATCGAAGCGTTCCTGGCCACGCACTGCCGGCTGGTTGGTGTCGAGCATGCAGGTCCAGAAGCCGCCATCCGGCACCGGTGGCAGGCGGAAATTGACCATGTCGTGGTGGGCATTGA
The DNA here is from genome assembly GCF_019382755.1 of Pseudomonas sp. Colony2. Taxonomy (NCBI): domain Bacteria; kingdom Pseudomonadati; phylum Pseudomonadota; class Gammaproteobacteria; order Pseudomonadales; family Pseudomonadaceae; genus Pseudomonas; species Pseudomonas sp. Colony2. Next base: position 3,254,997 of record NZ_CP080030.1, read on the forward strand.
CCACCAGCAACAATGTGGCATCGGCCCCCGGGCGGCGAATCCCGGTTTCCTGGGCGCGGCCATCCATCAGCATGCCCAGGCAACGGCCATGGCTGTCCTGCCATTGCTCGATGGTCATTTCATCGCCGCTCGGCGCGAGCCAGGTGACGTCCTTGACCCCGATATCTTCGTTGTAGTCGCCCACCAGGAAGCGCCCGCGACGCAGGATCGGGTACGCCAGGCGCAACTTGATCAGGCGCTTGACGAACTTGAGCAGGGCCTTGCCGTCTTCATCCAGTTCCCAATTGATCCAGCCGATCTCGCTGTCCTGGCAGTAGGCGTTGTTGTTGCCGTGCTGGGTCCGGGCGAACTCGTCACCGGCTACCAGCATTGGCGTGCCCTGGGCCAGCAGCAGGGTGGCGAAGAAATTGCGCATCTGGCGCAGGCGCAGCGCGTTGATTTCCGGGTCGTCGGTAGGGCCTTCGACACCGTGGTTCCACGACAGGTTGTTGTTGCTGCCGTCCTGGTTGTTCTCGTCGTTGGCTTCGTTGTGTTTGTCGTTGTAAGACACCAGGTCGTGCAGGGTGAAACCGTCGTGGGCGGTGATGAAGTTCACCGAGCTGTACGGCCGGCGGCCGCGCTGGTTGAACATCTCGCCCGAGGCGGTCATGCGTCCGGCAAAGTCGGCCAGTTGGCCGTCGTCACCTTTCCAGAACGAGCGCACGGTGTCGCGGAAACGGTCGTTCCATTCCACCCAGCCCGGCGGGAAACCGCCGACCTGATAGCCGCCGGGTCCACAGTCCCAAGGCTCGGCAATCATTTTCACCTGGCGCAGCACCGGGTCCTGGCGGCAGGCCACGAGGAAGCTGTGGCGCTCGTCGAAACCGTCGCGGTAGCGGCCAAGGATGGTTGCCAGGTCGAAGCGGAAGCCGTCGACATGCATCTCGGTCGCCCAGTAGCGCAACGAGTCGGTGACCATTTGCAGCACGCACGGGTGGCTCAGGTCGAGGGTGTTGCCGGTGCCGGAATCGTTGATGTAGAAGCGCTTGTCATCGGGCATCAGGCGGTAGTACGAGGCGTTGTCGATGCCGCGCATGGACAGCGTCGGGCCTTGTTCGTTGCCTTCGGCGGTGTGGTTGTAGACCACGTCCAGGATCACTTCCAGCTTGGCTTCGTGCAGGTGCGCGACCATTTCCTTGAACTCGGCGATCTTACCGCTGGCCAGGTAGCGCGGGTCCGGGGCGAAGAAGGCGATGCTGTTGTAGCCCCAGTAGTTGGTCATGCCTTTTTGCAGCAGGTGCTGGTCGTTGACGAAGGCGTGCACCGGCAGCAACTCGACCGATGACACACCCAACTGGCGAATGTGCTTGAGCACATCGTCGACCATCAGCCCGGCGCAGGTGCCGCGCACTTCCTCAGGCACCGAAGGGTGGCGCATGGTGATGCCGCGCAGGTGGGTTTCATAAATGATCGTGCGATCCCACGGCGTGCGCACTGGCTGGTCGTTGCCCCAGGTGTGGGCCGGGTCGATGACTTTGCACTTGGGCACGAAGGGCGCGCTGTCGCGCTCGTCGAAACTGAGGTCGGCGTCCGGATGACCGATGGTGTAGCCAAACAGGGCCTCGGACCATTTGAGCTCGCCCACCAGCTGTTTGGCGTAGGGGTCGATCAGCAATTTGTTGTGATTGAAGCGATGACCGTTGGCCGGGTCATAGGGACCGTACACGCGGTAGCCGTAGATCAGCCCGGGGTGGGCGTCGGGCAGGTAGCCGTGGAAGGTCTCGTCGGTGTATTCCGGCAGTTCGATGCGCTCCAGCTCGACTTCGCCGCTGTCGTCGAAGATGCACAGTTCGACTTTGGTGGCGTTGGCCGAGAACAGCGCAAAGTTGACCCCCAGACCGTCCCAGGTCGCGCCGAGAGGGAAGGGCAAACCTTCACGAATCCGCGACGGCTCGTTTTCCGGCGTCGAGTTGGGCTTGTTGGGTTTGCTCATTGAGATGCTCCTGCAAAAGGGTTTTTCCGGGCCGAACGGGGCCATTCCGGCGTGATGCCGGGTAGATATCGGTAGTTGGATAGCCTCCTGCGGTGCGGGCGCACCTGCAGGAGGATCTTTGGGTCAGGGTGCCTTGGGCTTCTTCGCAGCAGGCTTCTTCGCCGCCGGCACTGCGCTTGGCTTGGCTGCCGGTTTGGGCGCTGCCGCTGCGGGCTTGGCTTTTGGCTTGGCCTTGGCGGCGGCCTTCGGTGCCTTGGATGGCGTCAGCGCTTCGGCTTCCGCCAGTTTGCGCGCCATTTCCCAGTGTCGTGCGTCCTCGCCATGGGGTTTACCTTCAGATTCCCAGATCTGATGCGCCAGTTCGCGGATGCGTTTGTCTTCAGTACTCATCGCAATGCTCCTCACAGAAAATTTCAGCTTTCTTGATCATCAGGATTGATAAAGACATTGACCGGGAAATCCCCCAGGGCAGCGCTGATCATGAGCTCCTTGTTTGGTGTGACTGCGCCTGTTCGGAAAAGTCCCTTCCAATTTTGGGTTGGAGCGGCGAACGGTAATCGGACCCGGGTATCGCCCCAAATCTGCGCGTTGATCAGGGGATACACACCGTTTTCAAGCAGCCGGTGAGGCCAGCGTGGCACCACCACCAGCAGCTGTTTGCCCTGGTATTCGCGGTAGAAAGCGACCACCCGCTCGGCGTGTTCGCCCACCACTTCCAGAGGCTCGTACGTGCCCTGGCGAAACAGTTGCGGATGCGCCTTGCGCAACCCCAGGACCTGGCTGATCAACGCCTGTTTTATACGCCCGTCATGCCAGTTGAACATCAGCTCGCCGATGTCCGGCGGCGTGTGCAGCCCCTGTTGCCGTGCGGGGTAGTCCACCGGGCGGCGGTTGTCAGGGTCCACCAATGTGAAGTCCCAGAACTCATCGCCCTGGTACAGGTCCGGCACGCCCGGCACGGTGAGGCGAAGCAAGGATTGCGCCAGCCCGTTGAGCGCGCCGGCCGGGGCGATGGCCTGGGCGGCCTCGCCGATGGCATCGCGCAGGGTCTTGCCGGCGTCCTCCAGCAGCAGCCGTGAAAGGAACGCTTCGACACCTTGCTCGTACAACTCGTTGGGTGCGCTCCAGCTGCTGTTGAGCTTGGCTTCACGCAGGGCTTTTTGCTGCCACTGCCACAGGCGCTGGTGATAGTCCGCCAGGCCCTCGGTATCGTCGCGGTGCAGGTCCAGCGGCCAACTGCCCAGCAGCACCTGATAGAGGATCAGTTCGTCACCCGCGGACGGCGTGTTGGCATCGCTGCGCAGGCGGGCGGCGAGGGGGCGCCATTGCTCCACCTGCTCGGCATACCAGTCGGCGGCCTCGCTGAGCACGGCCAGGCGCGCACGGGTATCTTCGCCGCGCTTGTGGTCGTGGGTGGCGGTGGCCAGCAGGTTGTCGGGGAAGGTGCGCAGTCGTTGCTGGTTGACCGCGTGGAAGTCTTCCAGCGGGGCGCTGAATTGTTCGGTGCTGAAACCCACGTCATTGCGCGACAACAACACACCCGAGCGGTAGAACGCAGTGTCTTCCACGGCCTTGGCCGCCGCCGGCGAGGTCAGTTGCTGGAAGCGTACGCAGGCGTGCTTGAGCATCTTGCGTTTGCGGCCCAGGGGGCGGTCGCGCCAGGGTTGGCCGCCGAGCCATTTTTCCAGGTAGTCGAGCACCGGCCAGTCGCCTTCGCTCAAGGTGCTGCGGGCACCGGCCAGGGCTTGCAGGAAAAACACGTCATCCAGTTCGCTGCGGCCCCGGGCACTGATGTAGGTGCGGTACACCGGGAAATGCACGATCAGTTCCTGCAACGCGCGGCGAATTGCACCCAGGGTCAGGTCGCGGCTCATCACATCGTCCCGAGCCACTTGCAGCAGGGCCTGGGCCACACTTTCAAAATCCCCGGCCAGGGAACCGTTGAGGATCTGCTGCCGGGCCAGCCAGGCTTCTTCGATAAATGAAGACGGGCGCTCGGTGTGGCGGGTCCATAACTCGGCCAGGGGTTCGAAGCCCTTCGGGTCATGTTGCAGCAATGACAGCTGGTTCATGAATTCGTAGCCGGTGGTGCCGTCCACGCGCCAGTCTTCACGCAAGGTTTCGCCTTCGCCGAGGATCTTCTCGACGAAGATCGGCAAGTGCCGCCCACTCGCCAGCGAGTCCACCCGGCGGCGCAGCTTGCGGCAGTAACCGCGCGGGTCGGCGAGGCCGTCGATGTGGTCGATGCGCAGGCCGTCGATCAGGCCTTCGCTGATCAGCTGGAAGATCTTGCCGTGGGTCGCTTCGAACACCGCGCTGCGTTCAACCCGCAGGCCGCCCAGCTCGTTGACGTCGAAGAACCGCCGCCAGTTGATATCGTCCGCCGCCGTGCGCCAGCTGGCCAGGCGATAGCTTTGTTGTTCCAGCAGGTGGTGCAGGCGGGCGAAACCTTCGGGCTGGCGGGCGTCGTAGAGGTCGAGGTTCGCTTCGATGGCCGTCAGGGTTTCGGGGTCGCGGGCGGCCTCGATCAGTTCCTGTTTCAGCGCGGCGGCCTGGGGATAGGCGTCCGGCTGGTAGGCCAGGCTGCTGAAGCGATCGGCCAGTGACTTGACGGGCACCAGCTCGCCATATTCCCGCGGGCAGATCGGAAAACGATGTTCGTAATGCTCGACGTAGAAGCTGCCGTGCTGCGGGTCGAAGCGCAGCGGCAGGGCGCCCGACTGCAGGGCTTCGCCGTAGTCGCTGCCAAGGAACGGCATCAGCAGTTGGCCCTTGAGCAGCGGGTCTGGCGAGTGCCATTGAATGTCGAAGAATTCGCTGTAGGGACTCAGTCGACCCCATTCCAGCAAGTCCAGCCACCACAGATTATCGGCACCGCCGACGGCCATGTGGTTGGACACGATATCGAGGATCAGCCCCATGTCATGTTCGCGCAACGCCGCAACCAATCGCCGCAGCGCCGGTTCGCCGCCCAGCTCGGGATTGACGGAGGTGGGATCGACCACGTCATAGCCGTGCATCGAACCGGCGCGGGCGCTCAGCAATGGCGAGGCGTAGAGGTGGCTGATGCCCAGTTCGGCGAAGTACGGCACCAGCGGCACGGCGTCGTCGAGGGTGAAGCCCTTATGAAATTGCAGGCGCTGGGTAGCCCGAAGCGTCAATGCTTTCATCGGTCACGCTCTTGGGCCTGGATGCGCGCCACGGCCAGCAGCTCAAGGCGGCGGGCGGCATTGTCGTCATCGAGCAGGGTGGCGGCATCGCCCGGCAGGCGGCGGCGCCAGTTCGGGTGGGTGTCGGTGGTGCCGGGCAGGTTGGATTGTTCCTCGACCCCCAGGGCGTCCTCCAGCGGCAGCAATACCAAGGGTGCACGGGTGTGGCCCAGGTAGCGCACGCTGGCGTCGATGACGTGGTCGGTTTCGTTGCGCACTTCGTCGATGAAGTTCTGCGGGTCCTGGCTCAAGGCCTGGCGCAGTGCCTGGCGTTCCCGCAGGCGGTGTTCGCTCCATTGCTCGACGGTGGGTGCATCGATCAGGCCCAGCTGGATATTCCAGTCGATATCGCGGCTGTGCCACCAACCGTTGAGGGTCGGCAGGTCGTGGGTGCTGGTGGTGGCCAGCGCGTTGTCCGGCCAATCGAGGATCGGCTTGAACTGGCCGCCGTGGTCTTGTTCGAACAGCAGCACGCGCATCCCAAGGATCGAGCGCGCGATGAGTTTTTCCCGCAGGCCGTCGGGTACGGTGCCGAGGTCTTCACCGAGGACGATCGCCTGGTGGCGGCTCGACTCCAGGGCCAACAGCCGCAGCAGGTCGTCCACCGGGTAATACAGGTAGGCGCCGTCCCGTGGCGAGGCGTCCATCGGGATCACCCACAGGCGTTGCAGGCCCATCACATGGTCGATGCGCAAGCCGCCGGCGTGGGCGAAGTTGGCCCGCAGCATTTCGATAAACGCGCGAAAGCCGTTGCGCTTGAGGCCTTCGGGGGAAAACGCGGAGATACCCCAGCCCTGGCCGGCACGGTTGAGGATGTCAGGTGGCGCACCCACGGTCAGTTCCGCCAACAGTTCATCCTGGCGGCTCCAGGCCTGGCTGCCGCCGCCGTCGGCGCCCACTGCGAGGTCGGCGATCAGGCCGACACCCATGCCGCTGCCGCGCGCCGCTTGTTGCGCGCGTTCCAGGCACCGGGCAATCAGCCATTGGCTGAAGGCGTAAAAGCCGATTTCGTCCCGATTGGCTTCGGCAAACTGCACCAGGGCCGGGCTTTGCGGGCTGTGCCAGTCCTCTGGCCAGTGGCGCCAGTCGAGGCTCTCGCCGTTGGCCGCGCGTTCGGCTTGTACGGCTTCGAAGCGGCAGTGGTTTTCCAGGGCTTCACCGCCAGCCTGGCGGAAGCTCAGGAAGTCGGCAAGTTGCGGGTGGTCGCCCTGGCGGAAGTCGTCATACAGGGTGCGCAACAGGCGCTGCTTGGCTTTGGCCGCGGCCGGCCAGTCGATCAGGCTTTGTTGCTCAAGGTCATTCAATTCGTCGGCCAGCCCGCTGGCTTCGATGGCGGTTTGCACCGCACGTTCGCCGAGGATGCAGCCGGGGGACGCGTACAAACTGTTGAGGAACAGGCGGCTGGACGGGGAATAGGGGCTGAAGCGCTCGGTGTCGGCGCTGAACATCGCGTGCATCGGGCTGATGGCCAGGGCGTCGGCGCCGCGTTCGGCGGCGGCGCGGGCCAGTTGTTCCAGGGCCTGGGTATCGCCAAAGCCGCCGTCGCCGCTGCGGCGCAGGGAATACAGCTGGGCGCTCAGGCCCCAGGCGCGGGCGGTCTGGGTGTCGACCGCTTCTGCGACGGTGTAGCAATGCGTCGGTGCCACGGCCAGGGTGAAATGCTGGTCGGCAATATGCACTTGTTGGTAGCCGACCGGAATCGAGCCGGGCAACACCGCGTTCTCGTCCAGGCTCAGGTCCAGCACGCTGGAGTCTTCGAGGTGAATCTGGCACGGCGTACCGGGGGCGAAGTAGCGCGCCAGGTCCAGGCCGGCGCCGCTGTCGACGGTCATCAGGGGCGGCAGGTGCTTGTCTTGTTGCACGCGTTCGAGGTCCAGCAGGCTGGCTTCGATCTCGGCGTCGCTGTCGGCCGGGTGGCCCAGGCCTTTGAGCACGGCGCGCAGGGCGTCGGGCTTTACATGTTGCGGGCGGCCATTCGCGTCGATCCAATCGACGGCCAGGCCCGCTCGGCTGGCGAGTATTTCCAATTGCGCGTCGCTCAAGGGTGCTCTCCAACAGGGGAATGGGTGAGGCTGACGCGGGCGCTGAGGGGAGCCAATTGTTCAGCCCCGCTGGCCTGCGTCACAAATAGGAGGTGCTCGGCAGCCGGGTAGTTCAGAGAATCGGCGCTCAGGTTGAGGTCGATCTGCAACAGGCTGCCATTGCCCAGGCGCCAGCGCGCCGTGACCGCGCCCTCCGCCAGCACGTGCGCACCCAGGGCCATGCTGCCGGGCAGGTGCGGCACGATATGTTGGTGGCGCAGGCTCAACAGGTGCCGGTAGAGCTGCGAGTCGCCGCAGTCGGCGAGGGCGGGTGCCGAGCGGCGGAAGGTTTGCAGGGAGTTGGGGTCGGGAATGCGTTCGCGGCGTTCGGGGTCGCTGAACGCGGCGAAGTCGGCAAACTCATTGCGCCGGCCTTCACGTACCGCCTCGGCCAGTTCGCCGTGATGGTCGGTGAAGAACAGGAACGGCTCCTCGGTGTTGACTTCATCGCCCATGAACATCAGCGGGATCATCGGCGACATCAGCAGCAAGGTCGTCGCGGCGCTCAGGGCCTGGGGCGAACACAGTTGATGCAGGCGTTCGCCCAGGGCGCGGTTGCCGATCTGGTCGTGGTTCTGCAGGAACAGCACAAAGGCGCTGGGCGGCAGGTGCCCGCTGGGCTCGCCGCGCGTGTGGCCGTGGCGCGTGGTGTGGCCCTGGTAGATAAATCCTTCGCTCAGGCAGCGCGCCAGTTTTCCCGTGGGGTCCTGGGCGAAATCGCTGTAGTAGGCGTCGGTTTCGCCGGTGAGCAGCACGTGCAGGGCGTTGTGGCCGTCATCGTTCCACTGGGCGTCGAAACCGCTTTCCAGCAGGCTGGCCTGGTTGAATTCGTTTTCCAGCACCAGCCACACATGCCGCCCCGTGTCGACTTGCTGGCGTACTTTTTGCGCCAGCTCCTGCAGAAATTCGGGATCGTTGATGGCGTGCACGGCGTCCAGGCGCAGGCCGTCGAAGCGGTATTCCAGCAGCCACATCAGGGCGTTGTCGATGAAGAAATCCCGGACCTCCCGGCGATCAAAGTCGATGCCCGCGCCCCAGGGCGTGTGCACGTCTTCGCGAAAGAAACCCTTGGCGTAGGTGCCGAGGTAGTTGCCGTCGGGGCCGAAGTGGTTGTAGACCACATCGAGGATTACCGCGAGGCCATAGTGGTGCGCACTGTCGATCAGCTGTTTGAGCTGCTCGGGCGAACCGTAGGAGGATTGGGGAGCGTAGGGCAGGACACCGTCGTAACCCCAGTTACGTTCGCCGGGGAATTGCGCGATGGGCATCAGCTCAATGGCGGTGACCCCCAGTTCGGCGAGGCGCGGCAGTTGTTTCTCGACCTCGGCGTAGCCCCCCAGTACGCCCACGTGTATCTCGTAGATCACCGCTTCGTGCCACGGCCGGCCTTGCCAGTGGCTTTGGCGCCACTGATAGGCCAGGGGGTCGACCACCACGCTGAAGCCGTGAACGTCCGTGGCCTGTGCCCGGGAAGCCGGGTCGGGAACGTCCTGTTCGCCATCGATGTTGTAGCGGTAGCGGGTGCCCGGCGGGCATTGCAGCTGCACCACAAACCAGCCATCGGCCTGGGGCAGCATCGCTACCGATTTTCCTTCCTCAAATTCAACGCTGACATAAAACGCGTCTGGCGCCCATAACGCGAAGCGGGTGTGTTCCGCATCCAGCATGATCGCGCCGTGGGGCCAGGTTTCCAGAGTCCGTGACGGCATCTATGAAGACCTCTTTTTTACTGTTTCCCCGATCTTCCCAGCGCTTTCGCTACCAGTTGCTCATAAAGTTCGGCATAGGGTTCCACTGCCTGGCACCAGTTGAACGGTGCGGCCATAGCCCGGCAACGCATGGCGTTGAGCAAGCCTGGGAAGGCGAAGACCTTGAATGCGCGGCTCAGGGCCGCTTCGTAGCTTTCGACAGTGGATTCGTTGAACAGGAAACCGGTGACGCCATCCTCGATGGTGTCGGCCAGGCCGCCGGTGTTGCGTGCAACCGGCAACGAGCCGAAGCGCTGGGCATACATCTGGCTCAGGCCGCACGGTTCATAACGGGACGGCATCAGCAGGAAGTCGCTGCCGGCGAACATGCGGCGCGCGTCGGTCTCGTTGAAGCCGATGCGCACGCCGATCTGGCCGGGAAAGCGCAGGGCCAGGGCACGCATGGCTTGTTCTTCTTCCGGCTCACCACGGCCGATGATCGCGATCTGGCCGCCATTTTCGACGATGAAACTGGCGACCGCCTCGGTCAGGTCCAGGCCTTTCTGGTAGACCAGGCGCGATACCACGGCGAACAGCGGGCCGGTGGAGTCGTGCAAGCCAAACAGGTTGCGCACATGGGCGGCGTTCTGTGCCTTGCCTTCCCAGTCACCAATGTTGAAAGGGTGGGTCAGGTGCGGGTCGGTGGACGACTCCCAGCTTTCATCAATGCCGTTGGGAATGCCGCTGAGCAAGCCTTGCTGGGTCTTGCTGGCGAGAAAGCCATCCAGACCGCAGCCAAATTCGGGGGTGGTGATTTCCTGGGCGTAGGTGGCGCTGACCGTGGTGATATGGCTGGAATACGCCATGCCGGCCTTGAGGAATGACAGCTTGCCGTAAAACTCCATGCCTTCTTGCTGCAAGGCGTGTTCGGGAATCCCCAGTTCCGGGCACGAGGCCAGGCTGACCACGCCCTGGTAGGCGAGGTTATGAATGGTGAACAGCGTTGGAGTGCGTGACCCACGCCAGTGCATATAGGCTGGCGCCAGGCCTGCTGGCCAGTCATGGGCGTGCACCAGGTCCGGGCACCAGTGGATCTGCGCCAGGTTGGCGGCAATATCGGCGGCGGCCAGGCCCAGGCGGGCGAAGCGGATATGGTTGTCGGGCCAGTCGCGGCCGTTGTTGGCGCCGTAGGGCGTGCCTTCGCGCTCGTAAAGCTCGGGGCAGATCAGCACGTAGATAACCAGGCCGTCCTTGAGGTCCATGCGCCCGATCTTGCACGGTGGCAGCGCGGCGTGGCCCCCCAGCTCACCGATGATATGAATCGGGTTGTCGCTGTCCAGCACCTGCGGGTAGCCGGGGATCAGCACGCGCACATCGTGCAGGTGCGCCATGGCGCGGGGCAGTGCGGCGGAAACGTCGCCCAGGCCGCCGGTTTTCACCAGGTCGGCCAGTTCGGAAGTGACAAACAGCACTTTTTTGCGATTGGGATTCACACGTGGGACCGGCCGCACCGTGTTGGGAAGGTCGGCCAATGAGGTCGGCCCGCCAACCGGCTGACTAAAACGCTCTCCCTGAGTATCTACAGCGGCACTGATCATAGTTCTCTCCCGAGTTCTGGTCGGCTGATGGCATATGGCAATCAGCGAAGGTTGACCGCGTCCTGCGGCCAGGCGCACAAGCGCTACACAGACTGGCAAGCCTTATGCCAGTTGTGCTGGAGTCTTAAATAGAGTGGATGGACGGGCGTTCGGTATGAACCGTCAGCACTCGCCTTACCTTAAACCTGACCTGTGGCAGAGTTGGAAAGTTTCGATTTTTTGCGGGGTTTTTGTTTTGGATCGGACCCATCGGTCATGAGTCTAGGACAGATCCCAGAGCCTGTGGGGTCTGTGGGGTATTTTTGTAGGACAAATTTTTTTCATGAGCCCGGTAGCAGCTGTCGAGCGCGCTCCGGTTCAGGATCGGCAGTGCGCCCGACGCAGCCTCGCTGRKGCTCGACAGCTGCTACGGGGGGGAGTGGGAGGTGAAATGTGTGCACTAGCTTAGTGCGCGAAGGGGCACTCCTTTGGCCCAGGCTTGGATGTCTTCGATCATCTGCTGGTAGAACTGGCGGTAGTTCTGCTCGCTGACGTACCCCACATGAGGGGTGGCCAATACGTTGGGCAACTGGCGGAATGGATGCCCGGCTGGCAGCGGCTCCTGGGCGTACACGTCCAGTGCCGCGCCCGCCAGCCGGCCATTGGCCAGGGCGTCAATCAAGGCGGCCTCATCGACAATCGGCCCGCGTGCCGTGTTCACCAGATGCGCTGTAGGCTTCATCCAGCCCAACGCTTCGGCGTCCACCAGCCCGCGGCTGCGGTCGCTGAGTACCAGGTGAATCGACAGCACATCGGCCTGTTCGAACAACTCGCGCTTGCTGACCCAGGTCACGCCGCTTTCGGTAGCGCGCTCTGGGGTAAGGTTTTCGCTCCAGGCAATCACGCGCATGCCGAAGGCCTGGCCAAATTTGGCGACCTTCTGGCCAATGCTGCCCAGCCCGAGAATCCCCAGGGTCTTGCCGTACAAATCGCCGCCCAGGCCCACTTGCCAACCCCCGGCGCGCAGGGAATTGGCTTCGGCCAGCAGGTTGCGGGTGGACGCCATGATCAGTGCCCAGGTCAGTTCCGGGGCCGCGTGCTTGTAACTGTCAGTGCCGCCTACCTGGATACCCAGGGCCTTGGCCGCAGGAATGTCGATGGCGGCGTTGCGCATGCCGCCGGTCACCAGCAACTTGAGCCTGGGCAAGCCTTGCAACAGAGCCTGGTCGAAGGTGGTGCGTTCGCGCATCACGCAGATCACCTCGAAGCCCTGCAAGCGTTCGATCAGCGTGGCGGTGTCCGCCGGGTAATCGTGGAGGAAGTGCACCTGGCCGACCGACGCCAGGACTGACCAGTCCACCACGCCACTGGCCACATTCTGCCAATCATCAATCACTGCGATCTGTACCGACATTCACGCATGCCTCGAAAAAAGGTTGGATTAAAGGGCGTTCAGCCCTTGCAACAGTGCCTTGTGAAACTGTGCCGGCTCTTCCATTTGCGGTGCATGGCCCAGGCCCGGGAACTCCACCAGGGTAGCGTGGGGAATCAACTTGGCCACTTGCTTGCCCAGCACCGCGTAGTTGCCGAGCTTCGCCTTGACCGCCGGTGGCGCCAGGTCTTTGCCAATGGCGGTGTTGTCGGAAGTGCCGATCAGCAGCAGGGTGGGCATCTGCAGGTCCTTGAACTCGTAGTACACCGGCTGGGTGAAGATCATGTCGTAAATCAGCGCCGAGTTCCACGCCACCTGGGTGTGGCCGGGGCCTTTGTTCATGCCGGCGAGCATATCGACCCAGCGGTCGTATTCAGGCTTCCAGCGGCCGACGTAGTAGGTGTCGAGCTCGTATTTGCGGATGCCTTCGGCGGTCAGTTTCAACTCGCGCTCGTACCATTGGTCAACGCTGCGGTAGGGCACGCCGATGGCCTTCCAGTCTTCCAGGCCAATAGGGTTTACCAGTGCAAGTTGTTCGGTTTGCTGCGGATAGAGCAGGGCGTAGCGTGTGGCAAGCATGCCGCCGGTGGAATGGCCGAGCAGGGTAGCCTTCTGAATACCAAGTTTTTCCAGGAGTTGATGGGTGTTGATCGCCAGTTGCTGGAAGCTGTACTGGTAGTTGTCCGGCTTGCTGGAGGTGCAGAAACCGATCTGGTCGGGAGCGATCACCCGGTAGCCGGCGTCGCTCAGGGCCTTGATCGATTCATCCCAGGTGGCGCCGCAGAAGTTCTTGCCGTGCATCAGCACGATGCTGCGCCCGTTGGCCTTGCCCTTGGCCGGCACGTCCATGTAGCCCATCTGCAGGGATTTGCCCTGGGACTGGAAGGTGAAGTGCTCTACCGGGTACGGGTATTGGAAGCCTTGCAGCTCGGGGCCGTAGGTCGGACCTTCTTCGGCGGCGAAGGCGGGCAGGGCGCTGCCGAGCAACAGGCTGGCGACGCACAGAGAGCGGATCTTGGACATGGTTAGAGCTCCGGGAACAGTGCCCGGATGCTGTGGCGAGGGGATTAACGGGAGATTAAATCCAGTGCAGGGTGAGCATGGCCAGTACCCCGTAGCGCGCCCCTTTGGCCAGGGTCACCAGCACCAGGAACCGCCAGAACGGTTCGCGCATGACCCCGGCCACCAGGGTCAGCGGGTCACCAATGATCGGCACCCAACTGAGCAGCAACGACCAATGGCCCCAGCGCTGGTAGTGAGTACGGGCGTTTTCCAGGTGCCTGGGGCTGACCGGAAACCAGCGTCGATCCTTGAAGCGCTCGACCGAGCGGCCCAGCAGCCAGTTCACCACCGAGCCCAATACGTTGCCGGCCGTTGCAACCCCGAGCAGCAGCCACACGCTGTAATGCCCGCTGATCATCAGCCCTACCAGCACCGCCTCCGATTGCATCGGCAACAGCGTGGCTGCACCGAAGGCGGCGAAAAAAAGTCCCAGGTAACCGGCAAGCATCAATCAGCGTGCCGGATAGTCAGCCACTACCACGTCTTTGCCATCGCGAGTCAGGCCGATGACCTGATAGGCATCGCTGCTGCCGTCCATCTCCATGCCTGGCGAGCCCATGGGCATGCCCGGTGCTGCAATGCCCAGCAAGTCGTCGCGCTTGCGCAGGGCCAAGACCTGGTCGGCTGGCACATGGCCTTCGACGAACTTGCCGTCGATCACGCCGGTATGGCAAGACGCCAGGCGCGGCGCCACGCCCAGGCGTTGCTTGACCTCGCTCATGTTGCTTTCCACATGGTCGTTGACCTTGAACCCGTTGCTCTCCAGGTGGGCAATCCACTTTTTGCAGCAACCGCAGTTGGCATCACGGTGCACGTCAATCGGGATCAGCTCGGCAGCCTGGGCCAGGGTGCTCATGAGCAGGGCCGACAGTGCGGCCAGTCGCAGGGTGGTTTTCATCGTCATCTCATCGGATAAAGGGCAACAGCGGGGCATTCTCCCTGCTTTTTGGAAAAGGGTTTCCCGGGATTGTTACGAGGTTTTACGAAAAACCGACAGCACCAGAATAACCGCCTGGTGCTGTCGGAAAACTGAGAGGGATATGACGGTTTTGTCAGGCTGGCGGGGATTCCAGGCGCTGCTTGAGCTGATCAAGGGCCTGGTTGGACAGTGCGATCATGCGCTCATGCAGGGTGGTCAGTTGCAGTTCGGTTTCATAGGTGAGGATGCGCTTGAACAGCGTGCCGTTGCCCTGTACTTGCAGCAGATAATGAATACAGCCATCGACCGCCAATGAGGTGAACGCGGTCTTGAACTCCCGCGGTCGCTGCGCAATCTGCACGCGATAGCTCATGGGAACCCGCACACCCAGCAGGTCGATGGTTTCAGTGAAACGATGACCGGCAGGCAATGAGCCGGCGATACCGGTGTCGGCGCCCAGGGATGTCGGATGCCATTCATGCCAGCGATCCGGTTGGGTAACGTAGTCGTAAACATCGTCGATAGAGGCTTGTATATAGCGTTCCTGACTGATCCGCTCCAGACGGATCGGGTGCTCAACTGCGTGCATGACACACCTCCTGTGTGGCGGAGCGAACTGTCAGAATAGTCCGGCTCCCGCGCATTGCACGGGAGCTTTCAGGCTATTTTTTCAACGCACCTTGAAGCGACCCATCAATGCAATAACCCGGCCATTGGCATCCAGCAGGCTCTGGGTGTTGTGCTCCGTGGCGTGGCCGCTTTGCACCAGCTCTTCGACCATGTGGCGGATGTGCACCATGCTGCGGTTGATTTCCTCGGTCACTGCGCTTTGCTGTTCGGCGGCGGTGGCGATCTGGGTGCTGAGGTTGTTGATATGGCTGACGGAGCCGGCCATCTCGTCCAATCCCGTGTTCACCCGGGCCGTGGCGTCAGCCGCAGACTGGCAGCTGGCCTGGGTGGCTTCCATGGCCGTCACCGAGGAACTCACGCCCGTGGTCAGGCGCGCCAGCATCTCATTGATCTGCGAGGTGCTGGCCTGGGTGCGGGCGGCGAGGGCGCGGACTTCGTCGGCCACCACCGCAAAACCCCGGCCTTGTTCGCCGGCCCGGGCGGCTTCGATGGCCGCGTTGAGTGCCAGCAGGTTGGTCTGGCCGGCGATGGCGCCGATCACGCCGAGGGTTTCGGTGATGCGGGCGGCATCCTGGCGCATGTTTTCCACGGTGTGGGTGGCGCTGGAGACCTCGCCGATCAACGCGCTGACGCTGCGGGAAGCTTCGCCGACCACCACCCGCGAACGGTCGGCGTGCTCATTGGCGCGCTGGGTGAACGCAGCAGTTTCGGCAGCGTTCTCGGCCACGGTGTCGGCGGTGGAACTCATCTCGGTGATGGCCGTGACGGTCTGGTCGGTTTCCGAGGCATGGCGCACCAGGATCTGGTTGGTCTGGGCCGACGTCTGCTGCAATTGCGCCAGGCTCGACGACATGGCGCCGGTGGCCAGGGTCACTTCTCCGATCATGTTTTGCAGGTAGACGATAAAGCGGTTCACCGAATGGCCAATCGCCCCCAGTTCATCCTCGGCGCGGATGGTGATGCGCCGGGTCAGGTCGGCATCGCCGTTGGACAGTGCGTCGATATTGGTCTTCAGCGCGGTCATCCGGTGCACCAGCTGACGGATGGCGTACACCGCCAACAGCACCAACAGCAGGATCATCGGGATTTGCAGCATCGCCAACGTGCCCAGTACGTCATCACGTTGGGCGGTGATCAGCGAGGTCGGCAGCGCAGTGGCGAGGAACCACGGGGTGCCTTCGATCGGGCGCATGAAGAACGTGCTGGCCACGCCCTGGTTGTCGAACTCGCTGCGTTGCAGGGTTTGATCACGATGAGCCAGGCCGGCGCTGACCTGGGCGGCAAAGGCCGAGGTGCCGACCAATTCGCTGATGTTCTTCAACACCACGGGGCCGCTGATGCGCGTACTGTTGCTGATGATCTTGCCGTCGCCTTCGACGATCAGCATTTGCCCGCCGAGGTCTTTTTCCTTGCTGGCCACCAGGTCGTTGAAGAAGCCCAGGGTCACGTCGATGGTGGCGACGCCATAGGCTGCGCCGTCACGCTGGATCGCCATCGCGCAGTTGGTGCGTGGCTCCTGGCTGGCGTCATCCTTGTAGGCCGCCGCCCAGGCGCACTGGCCGCGGGGCGAAGCGAGGCCGCCCTTGTACCAGCTCTGGTCGTAGTAGTTGGGGGCCGCGTCGCTGTTCCAGAAGGTGTTCACCGCCAGCTTGCCCGAGGCATCGCGGTGCCAGAAGGTGCTGTGCTTGTTGCGTCCCGGGGTGCGTTGGTTGGGCAGGGGCCAGATGCCGCCGCCAAACACTTTCAATTCGCCGTACTGGTCCACCAGGCCTGGCAGCACCTTGTCGATGGCGTCGCTGTCCAGCAGCGGGATGGTTTGGGTGATGCTGCGTTGCTGGGCCTGAACCTTGTTCAGTTCGCCCTGGATCTGCTCGGCCACTTCGGCAATGCGATTGAGGGCCACCTGTTCTTCGGTGTGGCGCAGCTTGGGGGCCACCAACTGTCCGATGCCCACCACCGTCAAGACGAATAACAACAGGACGAACAGCACCAGGAACAGGGTGTAGCGGGCTTGGATAGAGCGCAATGAGGGCATGGGGTCGTCCTTACGAAGCGTTTATTGTGCGACGCGGCTTTGTTAGAGCTTCGAAGGGCTATCGGCTTGGGACGGGCGAGCTTGAGGCACTATCGTGCAAGAAAAACCAGGGCAGGGATTCAAGGCGCGGAGCTGGCGAGCCAGCCCCGATCCGGCGTGGCAGGATTATTTGTCCAGCATCTGCATGACCGCTTCCGGGTAGCGCAGCCCGGCTGTGGCGTTGGCCGGGAAGATGGCCTCCAGCGCCGCCAACTCGGTCGGGCTGAGCTTGACCTCCAATGCCGCGACGTTCTCTTCCAGGTACTTGCGTTGCTTGGTCCCCGGGATCGGGATCAGGTAATCCCCTTGCGCCAGCACCCAGGCCAACGCCAGTTGCCCGGCGGTCACGCCCTTGTCGGCGGCCAGGGCTTGTACCTGGTCCACCAGCAGCAGGTTCTTCGCAAAGTTCTCGCCCTGGAAACGCGGGCTGAAGCGGCGGTAATCATCCGCCGCAAAATCATCCGGGCTTTTCAGCGCGCCGGTCAGGAAGCCACGACCCAGTGGGCTGTAAGGCACAAATGCGATCCCCAGGCGTTCGCAGGCGGCGAGGCAACCGTTGTCCTCCTGATCACGGCTCCACAGCGAATATTCGCTTTGCAGGGCGCTGATGGGATGCACTTTATGAGCGCGCTCGAGGGTGGCCGCCGACGCTTCACTCAGGCCCAGGTAACGCACCTTGCCTTGCTTGACCAACTCGGCCATGGCGCCGACGGTTTCTTCAATCGCCACTTCAGGGTCGATGCGGTGCTGGTAGTAGAGGTCCAGGGTTTCTACGCCGAGGCGTTTCAGGGTGCCGTCGATGGCGTCGCGAATGTACTCGGGACGGCCATTCACCCCACGCAGCGCGGGGTTTGCGGGGTCACGCACGATGCCGAACTTGCTGGCGAGGAACACCTGGTCGCGCTTGCCGGCGATGGCCTTGCCAATCAGTTCTTCGTTGGTATGGGGGCCGTACATGTCGGCGGTGTCCAGCAGGTTGATCCCCAGTTCCAGGGCGCGGTGCAGAGTGGCGATGGCTTCGGTGGTATCGGTGCCGGTGGTGTAGAAATCGGTCATGCCCATGCAGCCGAGGCCGATGGCGGACACCTGGGGACCATTTTTACCGAGTTGACGTGTGTGCATGGGTCCAGCTCCTGTGTGGGAAGGCCTCCATTGTTGCCCTCGACAAAAGCGGGATAAACCGGCTAAAACCGCTATCACTATTATGAAATTCTAAATAATCCCTGAAGGAAACCGGCCCGTGGACCGTTTTAATGCGATGCGAGTGTTCGTGCGGATTGTCGAACTGGGCGGGTTTGCCAAGGCGGCTGACAGCCTGCAACTGCCGCGTGCCTCGGTGACCATCCTGATCAAGCAACTGGAGGCGCACCTGGGGGTGCAACTGTTGCAGCGCACCACACGCCAGGTCAGCCCGACCCTGGACGGTGCCGCCTACTACCAGCGTTGCGTGAGCCTGCTGGCGGACCTTGAGGAAACCGAGGCGGTATTCTCCACCAGCCGACGAAACCCGCGCGGCACGTTGCGTATCGATATGCCGTCCGGGATCGGGCGTTTCCTGGTGATTCCGGCAATGCCCGAGTTCACCACACGTTACCCGCAGATTGATCTGGAAATCGGCCTCAACGACCGCCCGGTGGACCTGATCCGCGAAGGCGTTGACTGCGTGTTGCGCGGCGGCCTGGCGCTGGATGAGTCGCTGGTGGCACGGCCGCTGGCGATGATGGATCAGGTGACCTGCGCCAGCCCCGGCTACTTGCAGCGGTTCGGCGTGCCATCGACGCTGGATGAGTTGGCCGGCCATCAAGTGGTGGAGTATTTCTCCAGCACCAGCGGCAAACGCTATGGCCTGGAGTTTCAGATCGGCAGCGACATCCGCTTGGTCGACCTGCCCAAGCAAGTGGCGGTCAACAGTGCCGATGGTTACCTGGCGGCCTGTGAGGCGGGTTACGGCCTGGTACAGACGCCGTACTACCACGCCGTTCGCCAGTTGGAAGCGGGCACGCTGGTGGAGGTGCTGGCGCATCAGCCGCCGCCCAGGTTACCGCTGACGGCGCTGTACCCGCCGCATCGCCAGCTGTCGCAACGGGTGCGGGTGTTTGTCGATTGGCTGGTGGAGTTGTGTGCCCGGCCGGGCAATGGGTTGCAGCGTCAACCTTGAGCCTTGCGGTAGGCGCCGGGCTGGAAGCCGGTGACCTTATGGAAGGCCCGGGTAAACGCCGCCACCGATTGATAACCCACGGCGAGGGACACGTCCGCTACGGTCTGGTCCTGCTTGAACAGTTGGCAGGCGTGGCGCACACGCATCATCAGCAGCACTTGCCCCGGCGACTGCCCGCACAGTTCATTGAAGCGCTTGAAGAACGCCGAGCGCGACAGGCCGGTGCAGGCGGCCATGCTTTCCAAGGTCCAGGGCTCGGCCGGGCGTGCGATCAGCTGCTCCAGCAGGTTGGCAAATGCCGGTTGCCGAGCCAGCGCCGCCAGGCCGCCGAGGTCGGTGTTGTCCAGCACCTGTTGGCGCAGCACATACAGGAACAGCAGGTGGCACAGGCGCTCCAGCAGGGCGGGCGAGGGCGCCGGCGTGCGCTCGCATTCCTGCAGGATCAGTTCGAACAGGTTGCGCGCGGCGGTCAGCGATGGATCACCGGCCCGCAGGATGATCCAGGCGGGCAGGGTGTCGACAATCATCGCCGACAGCCCGGACTGGAAGTGAAAGAACCCGCACACCAGGCCCACGCCGTCACTGGCTTGGCTGTCCAGTGGCAGCATTGGTTTGCGCGGGCATTCCTGGGCGCCGGTGGCGGTGCCATCGCTGGACAAGCGGTACGCCAGGTCCCGCAGCAGGAAGACTGCATCGCCGTTGTTCAATGGGTAAGGGGTCGAGTCGCCGTCGATGTGCATCCAGCACTGCCCTTGCACCACCAGATGAAAACTCGCGCTTGCCAGGCCATGGGTGCTGGCGTGCCAGTCGCCGCAGTAACGCCCGACGTGAAACAGGCTGGTGTTGAGTTCAAGGCTATCTAATAACCAATCGACGAGTGAACTGGACGAATTCATCTAACGGAAAGACTCTAGAGCAAGTAATCGCTACTTTAGACTATTGAGCGGATTTTTTATAACCAACAGACTTGGTACACGAATCCATGAGGAGACCACTCCATGTCCCGCGTACCGATGCTAACCCTGGAAACCGCTCCTGAGGCGGCCAAGCCCTTTCTGGAAAATGCCCTGAAGGGTTCCGGGTTCATCCCCAATCTGTTGGCGGTGCTGGCCAACGCCCCGGCAGCCCTGGAAACCTACATCACCGTGTCGGGCCTGAACGCCAAGTCTGACCTGAGCCTGGCCGACCGCGAAGTGGTGCAACTGATTGCCGCCACCAATCACGGTTGCGATTTCTGCGTCGCCGGGCACACTGCCGTAGCGCGCAACAAGGCCAAGCTGCCGGAAGACGTGATCGACGCCCTGCGCCAGCGCGGTGAACTGCCCAACGAGCGTTATGAGACACTGGCAGCGTTCACCCGTGAAGTGATCGCCACCCGCGGTGATGTCAGCGACGCCGGCTACACCGCGTTCCGTGAGGCAGGCTACACCGACGGTCATGCCCTTGAGGTTATTCTGGGTGTGAGCCTGGCCACCCTGTGCAACTTCGCCAACGTGTTTGCCCGTACCCCGTTGAACCCGGAACTGGCGCAATACCGTTGGGAAAAACCGGCTAGCTGAAGGCGCGCAAGCGTTCGCGATGGTAAACATGCTGCAACAAGGAGAAACATGAATGCTTGACCCAATCTTGAGCCGTTGGCTCGATGTTCAAGCGCAGGCCCTGGATGTGGGCAGTTGCGATCCGCAGGAAGTGCTGCCACGGCTGGCAGAGGCCAATGTATTACGTATCGGTGTGCCCAAGGACCTCGGTGGCCTGGGCGGCGATGTCACCGGCGCGGTGGAAGCTATCGCCGACGTAGCTAGCCATTCCCTGGCGTCGGCGTTTGTGTGCTGGGGCCAACGCTCGTTTATCGAATACCTGCTGCAAAGCCCGAACCAGCGCCTGCGCGAGCAACTGCTGCCGGACCTGCTGAGCGGCAAGCTGGCCGGGGCGACCGGGCTGTCCAACGCGATGAAGTTTTTGTCTGGCATCGAGTCGCTGCAAATCAGCGCCGAGCCGACCGACGACGGCTGGAATCTCAATGGCCGCCTGCACTGGGTGACCAACCTGCGCAAGAACGGGTTTGTGGTGGCCGCCGCCATCGAGCATGCCCAGGGCGGCGCGCCGTTTATCCTGGCGATCCCGGACTCGGTGTCCGGCCTGCAACGTTCCCGCGACCTGGAACTGCTGGGCCTGCAATCGAGCAATACCGCGGCCCTCGGCTTTGAAGCCGTGGAGCTGAGCCGCGACTGGTTGTTGCATGAGGATGCACGCAAGTTCCTGCCGGCCGTGCGCCCGGCGTTTCTGGGCTTGCAATGCGGCATGTCCATCGGCCTGGCGCGGCGCTCGCTGGCGGAGGTGGCCAATCACCTGGGCTCCAGCCGCACCGTATTGCGTGAAGAGCTGGAAGTGTTGCGTACCTCCTTGGAACAGGCGGTCAACGACCTGAAGAAAGGCCTGCTGGCCGGCCGCTTCGGCACTGAGCCGGTACCGTTGTTCCGCCTGCGCATCGCCCTCGCGGAAATCGCTGCCAGCGCTGTGCAACTGGAGCTGCAAGCCAGCGGCGGCAAGGCCTACCTGACGGCCCACGGCAGCGGTTTTGCCCGGCGCTGGCGCGAGTCGGCATTTGTGCCGATCGTGACCCCGAGCCTGGTGCAGTTGCGCACCGAGTTGAACCGTCAGGCCAATCTATGAGCCAGGCGGTATTGCACGCCCAGGGAATTTGCCTGGGCTATGCGGGCAATTCGGTGCTGGAAGGTTTCGACCTGCAATTGCAGCCCGGCGAAGTGGTGTCGATCCTCGGCCCCAGCGGCGTTGGCAAGTCCAGCCTGCTGCGGGTGCTCGCCGGTTTGCAAGCGCCCCAGGGTGGCAGCATCCGCCTGCTGGGCGAGCCGTTGAATGGCCCGCACCCGCGCGTGGCGGTGGCGTTCCAGGACCCCAGCCTGCTGCCGTGGCTGAGCCTGGAAAAGAACGTCGCCTTCGGCCTGGACTTTGCCCGCCAGCCGCACCTCAGCCCTGAAGAGCGTCGCAGCCGGGTCGACCATGCGATCCACGCCGTAGGCCTGGAACACGCCCGCCAGCAATTCCCGGCGGCGCTGTCCGGCGGCATGGCCCAGCGCACGGCGCTGGCCCGTTGCCTGGCACGCCAGCCGCAGGTATTGCTGCTGGACGAGCCCTTCGGTGCCCTGGATGAAGTGACCCGTGCCGACATGCAGCACCTGCTGCTCAAGGTCAATCGCGAGCAAGGTTCGGCGGCGGTGCTGATCACCCACGATATCGACGAAGCGCTGCTGTTGTCCGACCGGATTCTGCTACTGGGTAACCGCCCGGCGCGGACCCTCGGCGAATGGCGCATCGACTTGCCGCAACCGCGGGAAGAACAGGTGGAAGCCATCGGTACCCTGCGCATCGAGATTCTCAAAACCCTACGGCGGGCGAGCCGCACTGACCCCCAACCCCCTGAACTGCTGGAGCCTTGCCATGTGTCTGGATGACCTCACTCACTCGCGCCGTGACTTTCTCAAACTCTCGGCCGTGCTCAGTGCCGCCGGAGCCTTGCCACTGCTGAGCAGCTTGCAGGCCCGGGCGGCCAGTGAGCCGGACGCACCGGTACGCATCGGCTATTTGCCGATCACCGACGCCACGCCGTTGCTGGTGGCCCACAACAATGGCCTGTTCGAGGCCGAAGGCATCAAGGCCGAGCGCCCGGTGCTGCTGCGCAGTTGGGCGCAGGTGATCGAGGCGTTCATTTCCGGGCAGGTCAACGTGATTCACCTGCTGTCGCCGATGACCGTATGGGCGCGGTATGGCAGCAAGGTCCCGGCCAAGGTCGTGGCCTGGAACCATGTGGGTGGCTCGGGCTTGACCGTGTCGCCGGGCATTACCGACGTGAAGCAACTGGGCGGCAAGTCGGTGGCGATTCCGTTCTGGTACTCGATTCACAACGTGGTGGTGCAGCAGTTGTTCCGCGACAACGGCCTGACCCCGGTGGCCCGTGCCGCCGGCAGTGCGATTGCCGCCAACGAGGTCAACCTGATCGTGTTGCCGCCCTCGGACATGCCGCCGGCCCTGGCCAGCAAGCGCATCGACGGCTACATCGTCGCCGAGCCATTCAACGCCCTGGCGGAAAACCTCAACGTGGGCCGTGTACAGCGCTTTACCGGCGATGTGTGGCGCAACCATGCGTGCTGCGTGGTGTTCATGCACGAGCACGACCTGACCAACCGCCCGGAATGGTCGCAGAAGGTGGTGAATGCGATCGTCAAGGCCCAGGTCTGGACCCGTGACAACCGTGAAGAGGCGGTGAAGCTGCTGTCCAAGGACGGCGAGAACCGCTACACCCCGCATGCCGAACCGGTGCTGCGCAAAGTCCTGGCGCCGGCTGCCAGCGACCGTGCGGCTTACCTGGCTGACGGCGCGATCCAGCACGCCAACTGGGATGAGCATCGCATCGACTTCCAGCCGTATCCATTCCCCAGCTACACCGAGGAGCTGGTACGCCGCCTGAAAGACACGCTCATCGAGGGCGACAAGAAATTCCTCGCCGACCTGGACCCCGCGTTTGTCGCCAAGGACCTGGTGGACGACCGCTTCGTGCGCAATGCGATCGCGGCGGTGGGCGGCATGAAGACCTTCGGCTTGCCTGAGGGCTTTGAGCGAAACGAGGAGATTGGCGTTTGAACAACGGCAAAACCTTGGGGTTGCCGGGCTGGTTGCTTGGCTTGAGCGGGTTGGCGGGGTTGTTGTTGCTCTGGTGGCTGGGGGTGAAGGTCTTTGGCAGCGCGGACGGTTTGTCTGCGCGGTTTTCGCTGTCGGCGACCCTCGCCAGCCTGTGGGAGTTGCTGGGCCGCAGCGAGCTGTACCTGAACATAGCCGTGAGCCTCAAGCGGATCTTCGTCGGGCTGTTCCTGGCATTGCTGATTGGTGTACCGCTGGGCTTGCTGGTGGGTAGTTCGCGCAAGCTGGAGGCGGCGACCACGCCGGCGTTCCAGTTTCTGCGGATGATCTCGCCGCTGTCGTGGATGCCCATCGTGGTGATGTTGATGGGCGTGGGCGACCAGCCGATCTACTTCCTGCTGGCGTTCGCAGCGGTGTGGCCGATTCTGCTGAATACGGCGGCGGGTGTGCGTCAGCTCGATCCGCGCTGGTTGCAACTGAGCAAGAGCCTGAGCGCCACGCGCTGGGAAACCTTGCGCCGGGTGATTATTCCCGGGGTGATGGGGCACGTGCTGACCGGCGTGCGCCTGGCCATCGGGATCCTGTGGATCGTGCTGGTGCCGTGCGAGATGCTCGGGGTCAGTGCCGGGCTGGGTTATTACATCCTCGACACTCGCGACCGGCTGGCCTACTCGGAGCTGATGGCGATGGTGCTGCTGATCGGCTTGTTGGGGTTTGCCCTGGATGCGTTTGCGCGCTGGTTGCATCAGCGCTGGGTGCATGGAGGGTGAACACCTCATGCAAAGGCTCGGAGGCTTTCCGGGCCTTTGCGATGTGCTCAGGGTTTCACGTAGATGCGCAGGTCGCCTGGAATATCGTTGGGCTGTAATGGCCGGTTCGGGTCTGGCGCAGGGTTTTTTGCTTTAAGCCCGATGCTGCTGTGGGTCATGTTCCGGTTGTCAAAAACCCCGATGCCGATGCTTTCCGTCAGTTCCGCCAAGCCCGGAACACCTTCGGAGGTGTTCATGTGCGCGCTTCCCACTAACGCGACCCACTTTTCGGTGCCGGAGTTTGCCTGGATGGTTTCCGCAGCGTAGTAGTTGAACTCCTTGAGCCGCTTTTCAGAGTTGACGCCAGTGCGGGTGCGATCACGGGATTTGTCGTGTCTATGTCGCGTCAGGTAATAGTGATCGAGGGGTAAAAGCTCTATTCCATTGTCTTCAAATTTTTTCTTGAGTTGCTCCAGTGTTGGATTCGTGCGGCGAGTGTTGCTGTTTCCGAGCATTCCGATTCCATCATCAGCGGGGCCACCGATGTAGTCGATATACCCTTCGAAATAGACTTTTTTGACACCCTGGCTTTTTAGCGTATCGACGTTGTCGAACAGCATTTTAAAGCTGGCCATCTGCGAGTGAGACTCTCCAAACACCACGCCGTTTGATGCTTTCAATGCCTCCGTGATCAGATCGGCTGCGGGGATCGGTACGGGGATATCGGGGATTGTAGGGCGCGGCGGAAGGCCTCCATCCTTGATCGCCTCATAATAGTCCTCCATTTCCACCCGAAACTTATCCAGCGTTGCCTGGCGGGTGTCGAGCTTGAAATGGGATGATTCGAGCCTTCCTTTCAAACTTTCCACGTATTGGCCCTCGGGTAACGGCTTCCTGATTCGAGGTGGGCGGTTGACGGTGTTTGTCGGGTTAAACCGGTGAGTGCTCTTGCTCGAAGCGGCATAGGCGTTGGGGGAGGGCTCCAGCGTATCAGCGCTACTGAACGCTTGCAGGGGGCTGCCGTACGGCTGGTGCGTTTGTGCGTCGAAAGCGTACCACTTGCCCTTGATCTGCACCGCGCTGCCCTCGACCGTCTGCTCGCCCATCTGGAATGAGCCGGTAGCGGCTGCGTCATATCGAGTGCCGGCGGCGGCAAGCTCGCTGTTGCTCGCTGTACCCTTGAGCGTTTTCAAGCCCTGGGTGGCTGCGTTTGCGCCGTCGATGGCGAGTTTTCCCGCGCCGACTACCAGGTCGCCAAGTCCGCTCAGCGGATTGAGTTCCGAGAGTGCGGTAACCCCGAAAATCTTGCTCAGCTTGAGGGCTTTGCTGGCCGCGCTGCTGGCAGTGCTCAGGGTTTTTCCGACCTTCGCGGCGACGCCTGCACCTGCCGTGAGAAAGCCGAACACATCAAATGCCAGGTCAGAGAACCCATCTTTATAGTTGCCATTACTGAAGTTGACGATGGCCGACCTGAGCGGAACAAGGTCGAGAAAAAAGTTGCCGATGGTGCTGGCGACCGTCCTTCTATGCTCATCCGGCGTACTTCCGGCCGCTTGTTGCCTGACGGTTTCCAGATCGAGCCCCTCGACGATTGAATCCGCAAGGTACTCAGCCCGGAAATTCCTGAACAGGTTGGGATTGGATCCCTCGAGCGGGTTCTCTTGCTTTATATAGTCGCGCTTGGCATCGAAGGTGGAGAACTCTTCTATTCGGGTTACTTCGTTGGCGATCTTCTGGTCCTGGCGCGTGATAACTGCGTTGCTGACTTTCCTGATGCTGCCTTTTTCGGTATCGAACTCATAGGTGGACGGCTTGTTCTGGTGTTTTGTGGTGACCAGTATTTTTTTGCTTGTATGGAAGAGGGTTTCTCCCGCGAATGGTGTCCAGCTGACTCTGTAGGATTTTTCTTTGTAGAAGTTCAGCTTTCCTAACCGCAAGTTTTCTTTGTCCTCCGGTGGAAGGTTGGCGAGGGCATTCAAGATGGAATATTTCTTGACGGTTTTATAGTCGCTTATGGTCTGGCTAATGGCTTTGTCAAAGGTGTCGGGGACTTTAAAGCCGGGGCCATGGGTAAAGGCGGCGAAGGCATCAAGATCGACGCCATGCGTTCCAGGTTTGAGCTCCCAGTCTGATGCCGTTATTTTCTCGCCTTGCATGGTCAGGTCCAGCATGGAATAAGGGCCGCGAGTGGGGATCGTCTTGTTGGCGGTTTTGTTGGGCTTGAGCAACACCTTCTCTTCAAAGGGGACGCCTTCGCCAAATTTTTCCTTGAGCAGGTCCAGCGCCATCTGCTTGCGGCTGGGCATCGGGGTGTCAAGCAGGCCGGAGGCGTGTTTCAGCTTGCCCAATTGATAGTTGAACACGTCCATGGCGGTATCAATGTCTGGTTTTTCGTAAAGCGTGTCGTCTTTCGCCTCAAGCACCCCATTGACCACGGCCCAGTCCAACAATGCCGCAGTTTGGGCAGCTTCGGGCGCGGGCCCACTTGAGTCGGCGGCGATCATCACTTCGGCAAAACTCATGTTCGCTACGCTGCCAGGGGACCTGGCTTCGATGGCGGCCGCCGCGATGCACAGGTTGGCCCAGGCCAGGCTGCCGTAGACCACGCTGTCGGGAATATCCTTGATCAGCAACTGCGGCGCCGCCCGCATCAACAGCAGATGCGTACCCAGCGAGGCGTTGGCAGGTGAGGTTTTGCCGGTATCACTCAAGTGCTCGCGCAGGCCGGCGACGATCGCCGAGGTGGGTTTGCCCCAATATTGTTTATGTGACAGGTCGAATCCGGCCACTTTGTTGCGATGCGGTTGGGTGATGGATTCCTGATCCAGATCGAGGTTGATGGCTGCCAGTACGTGATCATTCACACTGCTATCAGTCGGAATGCTCTCCAGTTTGGTCTGCAAGGCCTCTCCCAGCGCCTGGCCTCGGGGGGAACGGATGAGGGCTTCCAGCGTTTTGGCCGGATCGCTCGAGGCGTCGCTGGAGAGCGGCAGGTTACCGTTCAGAAACTCCAGGAGCCCCCGCTGCTGGCTTGCTTGCTGAACATCCGGAGCGCCAGCGGCATGTTCTCTGGCGGCGGTGAGCAGTTCGTTCTGCTGAGGTGTGCTCAAGGGCAGGGGCCAGGACAAGGCGCCGCCCAGATTTCCCCATGGATGGGGGTGGGAACGTGTCAGCGATGTGCGCGCCAGGGTCGTCAGCTCATCATGGGTGGTTGGCTCGGGCAGGCCCATAGCCTTGAGAAAGTTTGCAAGACTCACGGCGTTAGCACTATTTGGGGGGTAAGAAGAGTTGGGCGCGAGGTCCATCAGCGTGCTTCCCAGCGCAGATCGCACCACCAGAAACGGCGCGTTCGGTCCTGCCAACGTGGCGACATGAGTGAGCTGCTGCGCCAGTGCCTGCCAGTTTTTTCGGTCAGCCAGCGCGGTCTCCAAGGCTTTCGGGCCATTGGGGGGCGGTGTGTCAGCCGCGGGGTCCGGAATGTCCGTTGCGCTTTGCAATATTTCATCGGGGTATGACGGTATATCGGGGAGTGGTATCGGAGGAGGGGGCGGTGGTGGGTATGCAGTGGAGGAAGGAACCGAGTTGCTGACTATCATCGTGAACACCTTTAGGCACGCTCATTCAGGAATGCGCCTTTCAGGAAAACCTCCCTGCTTCCTGGACGCTCTTGCTGAGTGTCGGAAGCAGGGGGAATGGCTCCGCCTGTAAAGTGTTCAAGATGTCAGAAAATGTACGGATGACCGATCAGCGATGGTAATACCCCGGTCCGCCTTCGCTGTAGCGATGGTCATGCCAACCGCCGCCGCCGTGGGGGAAAATAATGCAGCCGCTCATGCTCAACATGATCAGCAAGGGAATCAGCAGTGTGATTCGACGAAGCATTTCAAAATCCTCTAGGGGGCTCTCAGGTTCAATCAGGCGTTGGGCAAGCCAAAGTTTTTCATCGCCTGTAACATGAGACCCCGCCGACCCCAATCCATCCCCGCTAACAGGTATGTGCTTGGTGTGGTAGTCGATACAAAGTGGACACAATTTTTTAGCTTCAGGAACCCGTCATGACCCAAAAGCAACGTTTGAAATACTCGATTCTGATCTCCCTGCTGGTGCTGGGGACGATGTTTGGCCTGTCCTACTTGCAGAACAACGGGGTCATCAGCGAAAAGACGTTCCAGTACATCGCGATTGCGGTAGCGGTAACCGTGGTGGTGATCAACGGTGTGATGCGTCGCAAGGTCAAGCCCAACCTTTGAGTCAGGCCCGGCCTTCCAGGACTTTGGCAGCCTGCTCGTGCAGGCTGTAGCTCTTGTCGGCGTTCAGGGTGATCACGCCTTCGGTGCACAGGCGCTTGAGCACCTCGCGCACGCTGAGAAACGACAACGGGATGCCCAGCTCCAGCAAATGGCTGTGCACGCCGCGCACGCCGAGGGTGCGCTGGTTGTCGGCGGCGGTCAGCAGGGCGTCGATGACCTTCAGCCGGATCAGGCTGGTGCGCAGGCCAAAGCATTTGAGCAAATGACGAATACGCTGGTTGCCATGTTCCGGCGCCTTGCCGAACGCCTGGTTGCCGGTGGCAAAACCTCCGTCATGCATGGGTGAGTGTCCTTCCGTGGGCAGTTGCGAGTTGTACATGCAGAAACTCCTTATCAGAGCCTGATCAGGAAAATGATGGCGCTCTTAGTTAATAAGACGTACGAGCTGCACAAATCATGAAGCGGGGGATGTAGAAATTTTGTCGGTAACATCCTGGAGACATACCGACCTGTCCGAATAAACGCCTGCGGCTGCTAAAATTATTCCCGGTATTTACGTCTTAACTGAGGTGTTGGCGAAGCTGTCCCTCGTCGCGGTGTTTAATTTGGCTGTGGAGTCTGCGTGATTATTTCCAACGGGTTGTTCAGGATGTGTGTGGCAGGGGCGTTGCTGGGGCTGAGTCTTTCGGCCGCGGCGCGGGTGCAGGAGCAACAGGCCACCGCCGAGATCCGTCGCACCAGCTTTGGTGTCCCGCATATCCGGGCCAACGATGAGCGTGGGCTGGGGTTCGGCATCGGTTATGCCTATGCCCAGGACAACCTGTGCCTGCTGGCCAATGAGGTGCTAACGGTCAATGGCGAGCGTGCCAGGTACTTTGGTCCCGAGCAGGCGACCCTGGAAGGGCGTAACAACCTTGCCAACGACGTGTTCTTCACCTGGCTGAACACTCCCCAGGCGGTTGCGGCATTCTGGAAGGCCCAGCCCCCGGCGATGCAGCAGCGCATTGAAGGGTATGTTGCCGGTTACAACCACTACCTCAAGGAGCGCACTGCCCAGGGTTTGCCGGCGCAGTGCCAGGCGGCCTGGGTACGGCCGATCACGGCCGAAGACCTGGTCAAGCTGACCCGCCGGCTGCTGGTGGAAGGTGGCGTCGGGCAATTTGCCGAGGCCCTGGTGGGGGCCACGCCGCCCAACACCGTCGCCCAGGTGGACAGCAAGGCGTTTGAGGTCGCGGCGGCCAACCAGCAACGTTTCGCCCTGGACCGTGGCAGCAACGCGGTGGCGGTGGGGCGTGACCGTTCGTTCAACGGCCGCGGCATGCTGCTGGCCAACCCGCATTTTCCGTGGGTGGGCGGCATGCGTTTCTACGAGATGCACCTGACCATCCCCGGCCAGCTGGATGTGATGGGCGCTGCGTTGCCGGGCCTGCCGGTGATCAATATCGGCTTCAACCAGCACGTTGCGTGGACGCACACCGTTGATACGTCCAAGCACTTCACCCTGTATCGCCTGACTCTGGACCCCAAGGACCCGACTCGCTATTTGCTGGACGGCAAGTCCGTGCCCATGGATAAAACCACGATCAAGGTAGCGGTAAAAACTGCCGACGGCGGTACCCGGGAACAGTCCCGCACGGTCTACAGCTCGCAGTTCGGCCCCATCGTGCAATGGCCGGGCAAACTCGACTGGGACGCCAAATATGCCTTCAGCCTGCGGGATGCCAACCTGGGCAACGACCGTGTGCTGCAACAGTGGTACGCGATGAACCGCGCAGCGAACCTCAAGGAACTGCAAACCTCGGTACACACCCTGCAAGGTATCCCGTGGGTCAACACGGTGGCAGCGGATGACCAGGGTCAAAGCCTGTACATGAACCTGTCGGTGGTGCCGAACGTCAGCGCGAAAAAGCTCGCACAGTGCAGTGACCCACGGGTCGGGCTGCAATTCATCATGCTCGACGGCTCTCGCAGCGCCTGCGCCTGGGACGTGGACCCGCGTGCCGCCCAGGCCGGGATCTTCCCCGCCGAGCAACTGCCGCAACTGGAGCGCACCGACTACGTGCAGCACTCCAACGACTCGGCCTGGCTGGTCAACCCCAAGGCACCCTTGACCGGGTTTTCGCCCGTTATCAGCCAGGACAAGATCGGCTTGGGCCCGCGTGCGCGCTTTGCCTTGCAACGCTTGCAGGAGCTCGACAAGCAACCGATCAAGGTCGCCGACCTGCAGAACATGGTCATGGACAACCAGGTGTATCTTGCCAGCCAGGTGATGCCGGACTTGCTGAAGTTCTGCGCGGGTGCCGATGCCAGCGTGAAATCGGTGTGCGACAGCCTGAAAAACTGGGACCAGCGCGCCAACCTCGACAGCGGCCTGGGCCTGGTGCACTTCATCAACCTGGCGGAGCAACTGGCGCAAGCGCCGGACGCGTGGAAGGTGGGTTTCGATCCGGCACAACCCCTGACCACACCACGTGGGCTGGCGGTCGATCGGGCAAACGTGGCCAAGGCACTGCATGAAGCGATGCTCGCGTCAGCCGCCGACGTGGCCAAGCGCGGGCTGACGGCCGAAAGCCGCTGGGGTGATATTCAGGTCTCGGGCCAGACACCGATCCACGGCGGCCCGCAAGAGCTGGGCGTTTATAACGCCATGCAAAGCGTGCCTCGGGTCGATGGCAAGCGCGAGGTAGTCAGCGGCAGCAGCTACTTGCAGATCGTGACGTTCGACGAGAAGGGGCCCAATGCCGAAGGTGTGCTGGCATTCTCCTTGTCCAGCGACCCCGCGTCGAAATACTTCAAGGACCAGACCCAGGCGTTTTCCGAGAAAAAACTCAGCCCGCTGCCGTTTACCGAACAGCAGATCAAGGCGGACCCGCAGTATCAATTGCAGGTTATCCGTGACAAGGAAGAAGCCGGGCGGTAGGGTAGCCCACCAGGAATGCCTGCCCCTTGAGAGAATATTTTTTGAAATCAAGGGGTTGCAAGCCCTGGCAAATGAGTACATAATTGCGCCCATCGAACGCACTGAAGCATTAAAAACTTCAATGTTTTCAATGAGATAGAGTAGAGGCAAGCTTCACATAGCCCACTCAAGTTTGTATGCGGTGAATGTCGGTTGTAGGGCATTGATCGTTTGAGGCCGAGTAGCAAAATGGTTATGCAGCGGATTGCAAATCCGCCTACGCCGGTTCGATTCCGACCTCGGCCTCCACTCTTAAAACCCCGTAGATTAATGGTCTACGGGGTTTTTTATTGC
>NZ_CP080030.1:3329753-3329857 GCF_019382755.1 Pseudomonas sp. Colony2
TCAGTCTGGCGCGATGAGGACCGCCAGAGTCAGCTTAATAAACTCTTCGTTCGTATCGATTGTGTGAAGGGCGCCGCGCACGTTCTCTGCCACATCAGCGGAGC
>NZ_CP080030.1:3330389-3346642 GCF_019382755.1 Pseudomonas sp. Colony2
GTGGATTGCAAATCCGCCTACGCCGGTTCGATTCCGACCTCGGCCTCCACTCTTAAAAACCCCGTAGATTAACGTCTACGGGGTTTTTTATTGAGCTCGAAAAAAAGAGCCGCCCCCCGGATCTTTTCCATTTTGTCGTTTAGCGATAGCTCCAACGCAGGCATCAATCTTCTTTGCGGTCTTCGGCCGGAGTTCATGAATTGACCCCGGCGATTCCTTCCACGACTACGGTACTAGCGCCCTGGCTCCCCAGCCAATCTCAGTCAGACGCTGTTCCTGAACCTTCTTTCTGAGGCATGTGAATACCCTTGTGCCCATAAAAAGGAGTGTGCGGATGGGTTCTTACTGGAGTGAGGTTGCTGACAGGCCTTCGCGCTTCATCAGCTTCAGCTCCCGACGAATCCACTGGGTAGTACATGGCTCGATGTGGAATCGGAGCCACTCGGTGCAGAATCAGTCGCCCTCATTCAATCTCGCGGCCTGAGCCGCGGCCGAAATCTTCTCAACGGCGAATCTTCAGTGTTCCGCGCCTTCCCATTTTCAAACGACAAATGTAGCCAAATGTACCCGACAGTAAATGTTTCGAAATGTGAAAAAAATGTCCGACATAACTTTGTAATTGAGTTAGATTCCTATTAGCATTCTCGAAATGTTAACGCGCTTGACCCACTCGTCGTAGGAATCCTCGTTTTGAAACATCACTTTTCTGCCAGTCTGTTGCTTGCTGGCGCTTGCAGCGCTGCGTCCCTCGTTCACGCCACCGAAGACTTGACGTTGCCGACTACCCAGATCGAAGCGAGTAGTGAACCTATTGACGGTCCAACCGTGGGCTACAAAAGCAACCCGTCGTCCAGCACTACCCGTCTGGGCTTGACGGACAAGGAAACCCCGCAGGCCGTGACCACCATCACTCGGCAAGCCCTGGATGACTTCAAGATTACGGGCATCAAGGATGCGCTGCGTGCTGCGCCCTCGGTGACCGTGGAGCAAACCGAAACCGATCGTACGGAATTCACCTCGCGCGGCTTCGATATCAACAACTTTGAATACGATGGCGTGGGCATGCCCTTCGTGGGAACCGTATTGGTCGGTGATCAGGACTTGGCCGAGTTCGAGCAGATCGACATCCTGCATGGCGCCAATGGTTTAATGAGCGGGGCTGGCAACCCGTCGGCCACGGTCAATTTCGTACGCAAACGTCCGACCGAGACCTTCCAGGCGCAAATCGATACCAGCGTCAGCTCATGGGATGGCCGTCGTGTGGACGTGGACGTTTCCGGGCCGTTGACGGATACCGGCAACGTACGCGGCCGCTTCATTTACTCCCACGACAAGGGCAACTCGTGGATGGATCGATACAGCCATGAGCGCAACGTCGCTGCCGGGTTGTTGGCGTTCGATGTGTCCGATGCCGACACCGTAACCGTGGGTTTCTCCCAGCACGACAGCAATTCAAACGGCAGCACCTGGGGTAACTTGCCGTTGGTGGATAACGATGGCAACGCCATTCACTATGGCAGCCGCAGCTCCAGCATCGGCCAGCCATGGACCTATTGGAACCTGCGTACCCAGCGCACATTCGCTGAGCTCAAGCATGATTTTGGCAACGGCTGGAACGCTACGGTCACCGCCACGGGCATTACCGAAAAGCAAGACACCAACATGATGTATGTCGCCGGGGTCAGCGGTGATGACGCCTCAGTGTTTGCCGCCAATACCACCAGCGAGGCTCATCAGTTGCTGGGCGAGGCCAAGGTCTCCGGCCCGTTCAGCCTGTTTGGCCGAGAGCATGAGTTGACCCTCGGTGCCGCCTATGGCCGCACCCATCAGAAGGCCCGGGAATACGATGCGGCTGCAGATGGCTACTACGACGTTTCATTCTCGGATGTGCTGGCGGGCAATCTGGCGCATCCATCGTTCCTGTTTACCAGCGACGCCAATACGCAGAATTTCACGGACACTCAGAAAAGCGTGTACGCCGGTGCCCGATTCAGTCTGGCCGATGATCTTCACTGGATCGCCGGCGCGCGGATGATCAGCCTGGACGCTTCCGGCGACAGCTATGGTTCCGACTACTACACCCGCGCACATGGCAAGGTGACGCCTTACACCGGCCTGGTCTACGACCTGGACAAGCAGTGGAGCGTGTATGGCAGCTGGACAAAAATCTACAGCGCTCAGTACAACCTGGGCAGGGACGGCAAACTGCTTGCTCCGCTTGAAGGCAAAAGCATGGAAGCCGGTGTGAAGGGCAGCTTGCTGGATGACCGCCTCAACGTCACCGCCGCGGCGTTCAAGACCGAACAGCAGAATGTCGCGGAGTATGTCGGCCTGGTGGGTGGCCGGTCCGTTTACGACCCCATGGATTACAAGAGTCACGGAGTAGAGCTGCAAGCCTCTGGCGAAGCGCTACCCGGCCTGGACGTGCTCGCCGGGTATACCTACGTGCGCATCGACAACGACGATGGCGACAAGGCCCGTAAGTATGTGCCAACTCATAGCGTGCGCGGCATGCTCACCTATCGCTTGCCAAGTTTGCCCCAAGCCAAGATCGGTACACGGGTAAGCTGGCAGAGTGCAGTGGAAAACGACACGAACAGTGCCATCCACCAGAACGCCTACGCGTTGCTCGATTTCATGGCCAGCTATGACATCGACAGCAACTGGAGCACGTCGCTGAACCTGAACAACGTCACCGATCGCAAATACCTGCTATCGCTGTACAACAGTGCCACGACCGCCAGCTACGGCGCCCCGCGTAACCTGGTAGCGTCTGTTACCTGGAAATACTGATACCGCCTGGGGGCTCGCTGTGCCCCGTGACGCGCGGCGAGCCTGGCGCTTTAAGGAAAACCACCGAGCATGACTGCACGCACCTTGCGTATCTGGTTTCTGGTCCACAAATGGACCAGCCTGATCGCTACCGTTTTCCTGTTGTTGCTGTGCCTGACGGGGCTGCCACTGATCTTTCATGAAGAGATTGAGCACTACTTCGAGCCGCCGCCGCCCCTGCGCCCGCTGACCGCCGATACACCACGAATCGACTACGACACCGTCATTGCCAGTGCATTGGTGGCGCAGCCGGGGGAGGTCGTGCGTTTTGTCGGTTTCGATCCGGAAAGTCCGCTCGGTACGGTGTACACGGCAACGAGCATTATGCCGCCACCGATCGAGGGGCATTCGCAGTCGTTCGATACACGCACTGGCGAGTTATTTCCTGCGGTGCCGCCAGACGAAGGGTTCATGAACCTGATGTTGCGCCTGCATACCGATTTATTCATGGGGTTGCCCGGTTATCTGTTCCTCGGTTTCATGGGGCTGCTGTTGGTCGCGGCGCTGGTGTCCGGCGTGGTGGTGTACACACCGTTCATGCGCAAGCTGGACTTCGCCACTGTGCGCAACGGGCGCAGTTCACGCTTGAAGTGGCTGGACCTGCATAACGTGCTCGGCATCGTCACCCTCGCCTGGGTGTTGGTGGTGGGGCTGACAGGCGTGATCAATACGCTGGCATTGCCCATTTTCGACTTTTGGCAGAGTGACCAGTTGGCGCAGATGACCGCGCCCTACAAGGATGCGCCGCCGCTGGAGCGCCTCGGGTCGTTGCAAAAAGCGCTGGATACCGCGCGTAAGGCGGCGCCAGGCATGGAGCCCAGCTTCATCGCCTTTCCCGGTACTCAGTTCAGCAGCCAGCACCATTACGCAGTGTTCATGCGCGGCACCACGCCGCTCACTGCGCGATTGCTCAAGCCGGCCCTGGTGGATGCGAGTACCGGCGAGCTGACCGACATGCGTGAGATGCCGTTGTACGTGAAAACCTTGCTGGTTTCGCAGCCGCTGCATTTTGGTGATTACGGTGGTGTGCCGCTGAAGATCATCTGGACGCTGCTCGATCTCATCAGCATCGTCATCCTCGGCAGTGGGCTCTACCTGTGGCTGAGCCGTCGCAAGGTACCGTTGCAAAAACGCTTGGATGAATTGCATGCCAGCGGGCCGGAAATGGGGGGCCGATCATGAGGCGCGGACTGTGGATGATCTTTCGCTGGCCGCTGTTGCTCTTTGTTCTAAGCCTGTTCGGATTGCTCTCGGCGCTGATCGGTGACGGCGTCTATGACCTGCTTTCATGGCTCAGCCTGGGGGTGCCGTTGGGGCTGGTCGGGGTGGTTTGGCTGCGTTTGCGTTCAGCCAAACGATGATTGGCGCGATCCTCCGCGCCGTCATCAACAGCGTCAGCTTCCACTCGGTTGCAGGTCGATTTTCTCCCAGCGGCAACTCACCCACGGAGTTCGCCAGGGCATTGCATGCTCAGCGCCGCGACGAAGTCGTGAATGCCGCTGTACTGGGAAAGTCTTCCGCACATGGCCAAGCCCTCAACCTGAAACCTGAGCTTAGACAATGGTTTTCGGGTGAGACATCAGTTCGTTCAGCACACTGCGCAGCCTCTCGGCCTCGCGCGTGCTGAGTCGATCTGAAGTGGTGAGGTTGGCGATCTGCTTCCTCATCGCTGCAGCTTCGGCACCGCGCAGCNTGAGGTATCCRGCRAACTCWTCKTTCTTTGCCTGYGCYTCTGYCAGCATCKCGACYAGGCCGAAKATRTCCGCCCGSGCCTTGCGCAGTTGCAGGTTCAGYTCCTGRATCTCRTTCTCSAGCAGCCGGGCATGYTGTTTGTGCATTTCGAGAGGCGTGGGGATGCCAAGCCACCCGCAGGTGTCTTCGTCGATRTTCATRGKAGGTATTYCGARTRCTGTATGTGYATACAGTAWTCGAGATTGGGTGAAGTGGAATGCTTGAGGCGACGAACTGCAGGGTTACCCGACGATCAGTCGGGCGCGGGCCTCCCACTCTTTACTATTTACCGGCGGTGATACGCGCCATGAACTGACGCGTCAGGCTGGCGATCTGCTCGGTTTTTTCATCGAGCGCGAAATGCCCCGCGTCCAGAATATGAACCTCGGCCCCCGGCACATCATCCTTGTAGCGCATGGCTCCCGGCACAATGAACGACGGGTCGTATTTTCCCCACATGACCAACATCGGCGGTTGGTTGTCTTTCAACCATTGCTGCCATTTTGGGTAAGAGGCCACGTTGTTCTGGTAGTCCAGCAACAACGCCGACTGTATCGCCCGCTGGCCCGGACGGGATAAGGCGGCAAACTCGTCCTCCCAGGCATCAGGGTTGTAACGCTCGGGATGAGGGCTGGTGCCCAGATGACGCTGCTTCGTGCCTTCGTACCCCGTGAACCCATCGACTTGTTCGGGATGCTCGGCGGGAGCCTTCCAGTACTTGGCGATGTTCGCCCATTTGGCACCCAGGCCTTCGTCATAGGCATTGGCGTTCTGGATGATGATGCCGTGCAGTTTTTGCGGCGCGTTGAGGATCATCCGAAAGCCTACCGGGCCGCCGTAGTCCTGCATAAACAGGGTGTATTCATGGATCTGCAATTGCGTGAGCAGCTTGCTCATGGTGTCGGCCAGATGGTCAAACGTGTAGGTGTAGGTCGCGGCCGAGGGCGCGTCGCTTCTGCCGAACCCGGGGTAGTCGGGGGCGATCACGTGATACCGGTCAGCAAGCAGCGGGATCAGCGAATCCCACATGCGCGAGGACGAAGGGTAGCCATGGAGCAGCACCAGGGGCGGCGCGTCCCTGGGGCCGGCCTCGCGATAGAAAACCCTCACGCCGTCCACACTGGACCAATGATAGTCAGTGGACTCGGTGGTATAGGGGACGGACGGCACCGGTTCGCTGGCGTGTGCCGGTGCGGTCATCGAAAGAGTGGTCATAAGTGCTCCCAGCGTGCAAAAGGTGGCGATGTTCATTGAGGCCCTGAGCTCTGATTTGCGCATTTCCCGGTGAAATGCAGCTGCGATCAGAGTGAACGCATCCGGGAACTCACACCATTGGCCCAATGACCATTTTCATTAGAATCGGGCCAATCTCGATCAGGCCCGCCCTATGAAAAAAAGTGTGAAAGTTGCAGTCATCGCCTTTAACGGCATCAGCCCCTTTCACCTTTCTGTGCCGTGCCTCGTATTTGGTAAAGATCGCCGAGTGGGGGATTCGCCCTGGTTTGAATTGGTGGTCTGCGCGGGCGAAGAGGGGGCGCTGGTTACCAACGCCGGTTTCGCGATCCACTGTGACCATGGTTTGGACCAGGTTGCAGGAGCTGACATCGTCATCATTCCCAGCTGGCGGGACGTCACCGAAAGGCCGCCGAGCGCACTCCTCGAAACGCTTCAGGCAGCCCATGAACGAGGCGCGCTGGTGGTCGGCCTGTGCCTGGGGGCGTTCGTGCTTGCCCATGCGGGCCTGCTGTGCGACAAGCGGGCAACCACGCACTGGGCGTGGGCGGCGCATCTGGCGCGAGATTTCCCACGCATTGAAGTGGACCCCAAAGTGCTCTATGTCGAGGCGCAGCAAATCCTGACCTCTGCAGGCGTGGCCGCAGGGCTCGATTGCTGTATTCATATCGTCAGGCGGATCTACGGGCGGGGGGTTGCCAACGCGTTGGCGCGTCAACTGCTGGTTTCCCCCCATCGCGACGGAGGCCAGGCCCAGTTCATCAGCCAGCCTGTTCCTCAAGGCGCAAGCGACCAGCGTCTCGGCCAGTTGCTGGACTGGCTTCGGGCAAACCTGGAACAACCGTTGTCAATCGATCAAGTGGCGACGAGGCTGGCGATGAGTCGACGCAGTTTCACTCGGCACTTCAAGCAACTGACCGGCTCGACGTTTGGAAAGTGGCTCACGAATGAGCGAATCAAGGCTGTCCAACTGCAACTTGAAACCACCGACCATAGCGTCGAGTCGATCGCTGACGCTTGCGGGTTTGGTACAAGCCTGTCGTTACGTCAGCACTTTTTCTCGATCGTGGGCGTGAGCCCCACAACCTACCGGAAGGCTTATCATCGATAGGGAGGTACCTGTAATTTCCGGGTTCCGATACCCGTTCGCTGACGTGCAGCGACGGAGCGAAAACTGGCCAGTGATTCCTGCGGGTACAAGGCCGAAAAGTTCTCCAGGCAACCTCCCGCAAGTGACAGCGATTGGCCTCGGGCTGGCAGTTTCCTCCTGACTGACTAACCTTCTACGCATCGGCCATCCTTGTACAAGTGTCAAGGGTCCACCTCAGGGACCTGAATCGGCGCGCTGGGTTGGCAAGTCATAAGGAGAGCTTCATGAATGGACTTATCTCAAGAGTCTTACTGGCGTTGACGACACTGGCCTGGGTGTCCGGCTCGCAGGCCGCGACCACCGTCACCGGTCAAATCAGTGCGTCGCTGATATTGATCAACAGTTGCCTGGTCAACGGCGTAGGAGGCACCACAGGCTTGAATTTCGGTGCGTTGAACTTTGGTACCGCCAACACCCTGTATACCGAGGCTGATGGGCAAGTGCTGGGCGGCGGCGGGGCGCCTTTGTCTATTCAATGCTCGGCGGGTACTTCGCCGGTATTGACCATCACGTCCGGCGCCAATGATGGCAAATCCACCGGTGGAACGCGTGCCCTGGCAGACGGTGCCGGCCACTTTGCGCCCTATGACATCTACACCGACGCCGCCCACACGCAAATTCTTGCCAACAACGGCACTATCAATCTCGCGGCCAGCACCGGGGTTGCGCAAACAGTGAGCATTTACGGTAAATCACCGGGCAAGGTGGGTTTGCCTGCCGGTACTTACACCGACACAATTGCCGTCACGCTGACGTTTTGAGTATGGGGCGTGTCGCCTGGGGTAAAGGGGACTGATTTACCTGGACAGTGCGATGCAGAAAAAAGCCCGCAAGCGCGGGCTTTCTGCCGGGCAGCTCGAGTTACTTGAACAGGCCACCAATTGCGTTGATTGCGTCCGCAGCCTTATTCACGTTTTGCTGGCGCTGAGGGTTAGTGTCCACTTGTGCCTGGGTGTTGTAGGTACTGTTGCTGCAGCTCTTGTTGGTTTGTGTCAGTGCTGCCTGGAACGCGGTCGCGCGCAAGGTATCGCCCTTGGCATTGGCCGCATTGATATTGGTCTGCAGGTCGCGGATCTGCTGCTGGCAGGAGGCACTGTTGGCGTTGACGGTGTTGTTGCTGTTGCCGGCACCCCCCAAGGCAGATGACAGGGCACCGGTGAGGGCAGACAGGTCGGCGGCGTGGGCGGGCAAAGTGAACAGGCTGAACAGGGCGGCGGCTGGGGCGAGTTTGGAAAGACGCATGGCAAACCTCAATGTTTTATTGCCTGCGCATCTCCGGGTGCCCGAGCAGGCGCAGAACAATATCCGTATAGAGGTGAGCGCTCGGGTGGGGCGAAATATATTTGGTCAAATTTTGACCTTCAACCGTGAAACTCCATAAATGTGAGTTGTTTCACGTTGTTTGTCTGGCATTGACGACGTATCAAGGTGAGGGCACGAGCCCGAGTGATGCGCGATGCAAGCTGAAACGCCTGGGTGCTTCACTTGGCGCAACAAACACCCGATAGCTTCACCAGCAGTGTCAGCGCGACGATTGCCCAGCCAAAGTTGAGTGCGACAAACATCCATTCCGGCGGATTTGTACCCAGGAAAATC
Source organism: Pseudomonas sp. Colony2 (assembly GCF_019382755.1). Taxonomy (NCBI): domain Bacteria; kingdom Pseudomonadati; phylum Pseudomonadota; class Gammaproteobacteria; order Pseudomonadales; family Pseudomonadaceae; genus Pseudomonas; species Pseudomonas sp. Colony2. The sequence continues at coordinate 3,338,932 of NZ_CP080030.1, forward strand.
GTCGAGGTAATCGTCAAGAAAACCATCAAAAGACCAATTGGGAGCCAGAACCAGAGGTGTTTCTGGCGCTGGCACACCTCTATGTGCAGCGGGCTATCTTGATGGAGCGTCATGTGTTGTCGGCCTCGGTAACCTGCTGCTTCCCTGCCGATGTTCAGCTCAAGAGCGCTATCCTGAGCAATGAGTCCAGGTGATGCAAGGCTCATTCGCCGTTAGTGTCCATCAATCAGGCGAAGTGCCAGTTCGGCACTGAAGGTGCCTGCCGCCGGGCCTTCATGACAATCGGTTTTCTTCGAAGACGCACCGTCCGAATTGCCCGGGAGTTTGATCCATAGGGCAACCAACCGTGGCGAAAGCACTTGCGGTGGCATGCCCAGTCTGCGCCCCACCGGGTTGCACCAGTCTCCAGGATTCGCACCATTGCCGTTGCGGCTGGTATCCACCGCCACGGCTCTTGTATAGGCGTATTCGCTTAACAACCTGGCATTGATGGCATCACCATAACTGCGCACCTGGGCGAGGGTGTAGAAGTTGGCGATATTCAGGGCAAACCCCCGGATCTGTTTCACCCCGGCTGCATTCAACGCATCGGCCATGGCGCCTGGGGATTTCCAGCCTGGATTGCCAGCGTCCAGATAAACATCGGCATGGCGTGCGCGCTGGTTGAACCCCGATACGGCGTAATTGATTAGCCCCAGCCGCTCGGCGCGCTTGTTCTTGTCCAGGCACTGCAGGTCTGCCAGTGCGTCCGGCTCCAAGATAACCAGCGCCGGCTGGTCTCCAATGCCTTTGATCAGTTGGTCTATCCAGCCCCGGTACTCCGCCGCTGCCGGTGCGCCACCCTTCGAGGCGCCACCGCTGCAGTCGCGGTGGGGCAGGTTATAGGCCACCAAAATCGGTGTTTTATCAGCGCTGGCGGCAGCGGTTACATAGCGATTGACGCGCTCGGCCAGCGTTCCTATGGCCTGGCTGGTGCCGGTCAGCCACAGGGCACTGGGCACCTCGGCAATGGTTGAGCGGATGCTTGCAGTGGCAGGCGTATCGGGGTGCTGCTGGACCCACTGTGCGGCGGTGGACTGCGGGTTGACGTAGAACCCATCACTCGCCTGGGCAGCAGGCAGCATCGACAGGCAGATAAAGCCGGCGGCAAGGGTGGCGATCTTTAGCACGCTCTATACCAGTAAGAGGGGCGGGTGGCCAAGGTAAGTCGGCTCGCCGCTGACGTCACGTGAAGCTGCATGAAGCTTGCCGGCTAGCCGCGCAGACCGTGCCCATGGCATGCTCCCACGCTCAGCATCCAGTCAAGGAAGAACGATGTCGACCTATGTAATCACCGTCCCTTGCTTTGCGCAGATGTTGCGCTCGCTCAAGGGGCTTTTGTCCAAAGGCGAGGCGCATGCCGGCGAGTTGGGCTATGACCCGCGAAACCTGCTGAGCGCGCGGCTGGCGCCCGACATGCACACCCTCGCAACGCAAATCCGGTTTGCGTGCACCCAGGCCCAGGAATCGGTCCAGCGTCTCACCCATCAACCGCTGCCGGTTCTGAGCACACCCGCAACCCTGAGCGAGGCGCGTGGGTTGATCGAGCAAACCCTGCAAGCCCTCGCCTCGGCAGATCGCGAACTCATCGACAGCAGCGAGCGCGCTATCTCGATAGAACTTCCCGACGGTACTATTTTCGACATGACTGCCTACGAATACGCGGTCAATTGGGCCATTCCACAGTTCTATTTTCACCTGATGACCGTCTATAACATCCTTCGCCATAACGGTGTGCCGCTCGGCAAGGCCGATTACGTGCCGCATATGTTCGCCTTCGTGCGCACGCAATAGGTAGCCACCCGAATGAATAGACCCCGCTCCTGCGCATAAGCGTATGGTGGGTGTTAAACACGTTTATTGAGGTACCCGCCATGGACGATAAACTCGGCATCCGCCTGAAAGAGGAACGCAAGATCCTGGGGCTCTCCCAACAGGAGTTTGGTGCGATTGGCGGTGTGGGTGCGAATGCTCAGGTGCACTACGAAAGTGGCGCGCGGGCGCCCAAGTCCGATTACCTGATTGCCATCCGGCATAAAGGCGTGGACGTGCTTTACGTGTTGACGGGGGAAAGGGCGGTTATCAACCAGGCCACCCTGAGTGACAAGGAGACGTTGATCATCAACCACTACCGCACGCTGGACGGGCTGGATCAGGATGCGATTGCGCAGATCACCTCCTCGTTGTCTGACAGCTAGCAACGAGGAAGTCCCGGATTTGCTTCGCGCCAGGCTAGAAGCTGTCGGTCGTCCTGAAGCTGCCGCCGCCTGTACTGCCTGACGTCGAAAAGCTGGCCGTGTTGTTATTGCTGCTTTCGACGGTGGCGACGCCAAGGACGACAGGGCTGATCGATGCGCTGACATAGCCTCGCGTCGCCCCTGCCGCTACCTGACTGCGGCGCACGATTTTAAGGCCCCGGCTTAGCACATCCACAACCTGGCCAAGGGTTGCACCCTGGGTCATGTAGCTCTCTACCAGACGCTCGAAGTCAGTCGACAGGTCAAAATAAACATCGCGGCCGGTAAACGCATCGTTGCGAACTTTGCGCTCCAGGTCTTTGGCACGCTGGTAGCTGTTCTGGTGTACCACGGCCTCTTCCTGGGTATCCGCCAGTTGCTGTACCACCGCTTTCAAGCGCAGGTTCAGGGTTTGCAGTTGCTCGACGATCAGGTCGTCGGCGTCGTCCGGGGTGTGGCTGGCCAGGTCGATCAATTCGCCGATGCTGCGGGTTTTCAACTGGTCAGTGAGCAACTGGCGTGCGCGCTGGTACTGCGGGTCTTCGTTGCGTGAGTAGCTGCCGAGTTTTTCCTGGATGGCATTGGCCTGGCGCTTGGCGTTGTCGACTACGCGTTGCAGGGTGTCGAGCTCGGGTTGAATTGAGGCCTGTCCCAACTGGTCACGTGCCTGAGCCAGTTGCGCATCGACGCTGGCACTCAAGGCGCTGATCAGGGCGATGCGCTCGGCCTGCAAGGCCTCGTTTCGCTCACCAAGGGCGATCAGGCTCAGCTCGTTCTTGCGGTTGGCGAGGTAGTTCACCTTAGTCGCCAGCCAGTTGTCCATCCAGCGGTTCAGGCGGTTGCGCCGGTATTGGTCGGTGCCGAAGGCGTGTCCGCGCAGGTAGACGTAGACCAGGTTGGTATCAAAGGTCGGACGCTTCAGTGCGCACTCCTGGCGCAAGTCTTCATAACCGCTGACGTGTTCTCGGTGGGCGGCCTGGGCCAGGTCCAGTTGCTCGACCTGGCGGGCGTAGTCGGGGTTTTGTTCCAGGGATTGCCGGGCTTGCTGGTCGAGGGTGTCGGCTCGCGCTTGCAGTTTTTCCTTGCCCGCCAGCGCCTGGGCCACGGTCTGCTCAGCGTCGCGCAGTTGCTGGTGGAGCAGGTCCTGGGACTGTTGGCGCAGGTTCAGGGCGGCGGCGACTTGCTCGTTCTGCGTGTTGCCCTGGTCCAGGTGCAGGGCCGCGATTTTACCCAGGCGCTGGGTAATGTCCTGCTCCAGCGCCAGTTGCTCGCCGAGCAGTTCAGACAGGTGTTGCTCGGCCGTGCGAATCCTCAGCTCGGCGTTGCGGGAGTTACGTTCGGTGATGCCGATCAGGGTGTCAGGCGTCATGTCTTCACCACTCCAATATCGTTTCGAGCGGGTCGGTGGTCCGTTGGCTCAAGTAGGTGACTTCCATCCTGCCGGCTGGCTTGCGGCCGATCACACGGTGGGTCAGGTGGCCGTCGTCGAGTTTGTCGGCCTTGACCTTCAGGTATTCGGCCTGCGGTACCCGCACAGCGAACTGGCTGGCCCACGCGCCGGTGCCGGTCTCACTGCTGACGGTGGGCAGTAGAACCGGTCTGTCCGACAGGTCGACGGCTTCGACAACCAAATACCAGCTCTTGCCCTGGGTCGAACCAGGATTGGAATTACACAGCGCCTTGTCGTAGCAGCGCTCGACACCGGACGGCGTGCCGGGCCGGTCGACAACCCGAATGGTCACCTCCTTGGGGATCAGTTCGGTGTTGGCACGCAGGGCCCTGAGTTGGCCGCCGGCTTTTTCGATCTCGAATTTCCCGATGAGGTCTTTGATCATGACCAATTCGGCCTGCATGCCCCGCGTCGCTTTACTGTCGGCGGCGGGCAGGTGAATGTCGGCGACTTTGCGGGTCAACTCGTTGAGCTGGTCGGTCATCGGCTGGACTGCCTTGACCTTGGCTAAAAACGCCTCCAGCACGCCGATCTGCTCACTGGCGTAATCGACCCCGGAGGTATCGACCATGGCCAGGGCATGTTCGGCCTTGGTATTCAGTCGGGGCAAGGCACTGAACAGGTCGCCGCCCTCAATATAGGCCGGGTCCTGTTGCACGGCGCTCAAGCGAGCCTTCAGGTGGGCTATGTCTGATTGTTTTTGTGCCGCGTTCGTCTCGACGGCGATGGCCGCTCTTTGAGCCTCTAGGATCTCGTGTCTGGCGACCATCACCCGGCTGCATTGCACCACCAGCAAGGTGACCGCGATGAGCTGGATGACGAGTATGCCGCGATGCCGCCTGAGCAGTACTTTGCTCCAGAAGCGGTCAAGCGCACTCAGTTCCGGGGCCTCGAACACCAGGCGTTTGGAAAAGAATTCGCGCACGCCCTGATCGATCTGCGCTTCGGTAAATTGAATGCCGTTGTTCTGGTAATACTCGCGGATGCGCGCCGCCACTTCTGCGCGGCGTTGGGGCAGGCTCAAGTCCTTTTCCACCGCCATCTGCTGGTGGCGCAGTTGATCCACCAGCGCCATCGCGCCGAGTTGCTCGGAGAGAAGAATGTCGCTCATCAAGCGGCCTTGGTCAGCAATGCGGCGAACTTGCGTTTGGCCTCTTCGACGGCTTCGGCGATGTCACGGGACGCTTTGCTGGATTCAGCGCGGTAGGTTTCCGTCAGGCCGTGCATGTCCGTCTGGAAACTCAGGGTGGCGTCGGCCAGGGCGCGCACCGAGTCGACCTTGATGGTGGAGCCATAGCTGGCCTTGACCGCCGCTTCCAATTGGGTGTTGCCGGTGCTGCCCAGGGCTTCAAGGCCCTTGCTGATGCCGTCGGTGGTGGCATTCAGCGTGTTGGTGGCTTCGGCCAGTCCACTGTTGCTGGTGAACGACACCGCGAGGCCGGTCAACACCACTTCGTTGGTAGAGAAGAACGAGACCATGCGCTGGTACTGGCGCTCCTTGATCACATGCACCTGGTTGATCCGGGCGAAGACCATTTCGGCCGTGTTGTAGCCGACCTTCAGGTCATCGGCGATGTCCTTGACGATCTGGTAGCGCTTGTCTTCGTCCTGCAGCGCGCGTACGGCTTCGTCACGGCGCAATTCCAAGGCCGCGCGTTCGGCCGGCGCCAGGGTTTCGGCAGCCGTGACTTGGGCGTTGGCCTCGTTTAACGCCTGGGTACGCTGCTCCAGGACCTGGCCGGCCAGGGCGAGCACTTGTTGGGCATCGACCTCGGCCGCTTTCATGGCCATGCGAAAATCCAGGTAGGCTTCCAGAATCACCGTTTCCCGGGAGATCTGGTCATTGGCCGACTTGCACACCTGCAGGTAGTTTTCACGGATCTCGCTGAAGCGGCTGGGGATCGAGCCACGACGCAGGTTCATCCAGCTCAGCTTGAGCTTCTCCAGCGTATCCAGGCGCCCGTCATCCATCCAGCCGGCCATGGCGGCCGCGTCTTCGCGGATTGAGGTGAAGCTCTGGGTGATGTCCATGAAGCGTGTGGAGATATCCATGCCGGCAATCTGCTCGCGAACCACGCTGTTGAAGGTGGTCGACTGTTGCAGCACGGCAGCGATAGCGGTGACTTTGGCGGTGTCGTACTGGGCCACGCGGTCCAGCAATACCAGTACCGGTGCATCTGGAACCGGCTGCAGAAGATTGATGCCCAGGGTCCGCAGGCCCGTCAGCGCGCGGTCGAGGTAGTTGCTCATCGAGTGTCCTTTCAGGATGTGTTCAGCACAGTGTGCAGTGCAGAGAAGGGCGCAAGTATACCGATCAATGAAGGCAAACCAATTGCAGTTTGGTTGGAGGGCGCTTATTGGCGAGCCTGGCGAAGTGTATGACCGTATCTACCCGTAGCTGTACGGGGCGCAGGCTGGCGCAACGTTCTACTGTCACGGCCACAGTACTCGTTCGGATGTCGCGCCATGCTCATGTCTTCAAGCCTGCTTTCAGCTTTCGCGTTGTTCGCCTTTGTGTCCTCAATCACCCCTGGTCCCAATAACACCATGTTGCTGGCGTCCGGGGTGAACTTCGGTTTTATTCGCTCGATTCCCCATGCACTGGGGATCAGCATTGGCTTCATGTTGTTGGTGATCGCCGTGGGCCTGGGCCTGGGAGAAGTGTTCAAGGCGTTGCCGTGGGCCTACACCGTATTGCGTTATGTGGGGGCGGCGTATTTGCTGTACCTCGCCTGGAAAATCGCAACGTCCAGCGCGATGTCCGATGACACCGATAACAAGCGCAAACCCATGACGTTTCTCGGTGCGGCGGCCTTCCAGTGGGTCAACCCCAAGGCCTGGGTCATGGCATTGGGCGCGATCACCACCTACACGCCTGCCGAGGGTTATGTCACCAACGTGCTGTTGATTGCTGCGGTGTTTGCCTTGGTAAACCTGCCCAGCGTTTGCGTATGGGCCGGCTGTGGCAGCGGCTTGCGCAATGTACTGCGCGAGCCACGCTGGTTGCGGGTGTTCAACTGGTCGATGGCGGCGCTGTTGGTGCTGTCGTTGTATCCGATGTTTTTTGCCGGCTGACACGCCCTCTGACCTCCAGCGGGTTGCGTCAGCAGGCCATGGATCCTAGACCGGTGAGATGGTGGCCAGCAGACCAATTGCGATGGTCAGCGCAAGAAAACCGAACAGGAAAAATGCCATCTTAGCCATAAGGCCTCCGAAATGAACGGGCCGGCAGGACGGTTCCTGCCGGGCTCCACGGGCGTGTCGGGAGTGGGTGTATTGTCAGGGCAGGGCGGTTTTCGATACAGGGGCAGATGCAGAAGAAAAAAGCGTATCAGATGGGCCGGGGCGCCGCAGGAGCAGGAAAGCCGGGGATGATCATTTTGGGGTATCAGGGAATAAACAGCGGCTCAGTAACTTGTGGGCGGGACTGCTGAAGGAACTAACCTTTTGCGTGGAGTATCGTATCCACGATTTTCGTGGGAGGTTGAAGGCGAACTGCGTCGTGCGTGGCTATTCTCAAGCGGCGCTGGGAGGGTTCCTTGAAGTGATTTCATCGGGGCGAGTAGGCAAATGGGCAAGACATTGGCTGCGCTGTCGTTTTTGATGACCCTGGTTTGGGTTTCAGTGGTTATTGCGGTAATGACTTATTTTTCCTGATGCAGGTGGGGCACGGGTGCGGCACCTGGTGAAGCGGTCGGTATCGCCATTGCCCACTCCCGCCTGAAAAATCTGTAGATGACTGATCTGGCGAGCTTTTTTGTTTGCCAGGGCGCCGCTTGATTGTTTGAAAAAGCCCGCACCCGACCTTGCATCGAGGGGGCTTGATCTATATATTCCCTAGCCTGCGGCAACGCGCAAGGGCTTTTAACGCTGCTTGGCCTGCTGCATAGCGCTACCGCCCGAATGGCGAAACTGGTAGACGCATGGGACTTAAAATCCCCCGCTCGTAAGGGCGTGCCGGTTCGATTCCGGCTTCGGGCACCAT
>NZ_CP080030.1:3347958-3348228 GCF_019382755.1 Pseudomonas sp. Colony2
TCCATATCTACCTCCCGYCGGCCGCMGTGGGCCGCGCTGTCTTGATGATGTGAATGACCAGGCCGAAGGTGATCAGCATCCAGCCGCAGGTGCCGGCGAAGGCGTAGAGGATGTCGGCCGTTTCGCCGTCGGCCAGAAGGYGTGGGCCGAGCCAAAAGAACCAGCMKSCGSTGCCGACCAGGTACASCAAAGCGCCCAGCAGGATCAGGGTGAGTTTGATTGCGAACATGTGGTGTCCTTGCCGCGCTGGGCGGCAGAAGGTGGGTTACG
>NZ_CP080030.1:3350086-3350154 GCF_019382755.1 Pseudomonas sp. Colony2
TTCATGGCCTCGGCCCCTTGTAGATGAAKACGTAGGCGAACCAGAGGGTGGCGATCATGGCGTCACCT
>NZ_CP080030.1:3356292-3356360 GCF_019382755.1 Pseudomonas sp. Colony2
TGGATTATCTCCAGTCAGGCGCCGCCCTCCGTGTCCGGTGGTGGCAATTTGGTTTGGGTTGGGGTATT
>NZ_CP080030.1:3357057-3357214 GCF_019382755.1 Pseudomonas sp. Colony2
GCGCCCATCGCGTGCAGGTGATGAATCATCAGCGTCATCGCCTCGCCCTGCTCAGTAATGCCCGACCACTCCATCAGGTCGGCCAGCGCCTGACGGGTGCCGGGGCGAACCCTGAGCCTCAATTCCTCTTCGGCAAGCGCCACACGCTTCCTGGCGG
>NZ_CP080030.1:3357570-3357818 GCF_019382755.1 Pseudomonas sp. Colony2
GGCGATGTAGCTTGCATCCGTGATGTTATTCAACGTTTGGGCTGTGGTTGTGGCATCGGGAGCCGCCACTTTAAAACCCACTGTAGAAATGTTGCCTAGCAATGAACACTTTGTTGCGCTGCCGATGGTGACAATTGACCCTCCTGATGCAGGCGGAAGATTAAATGTGTTCATCGCGAAACGTGTTGAGCTTGGATTGTTGATCAACAACGACCCGTTGGCCCGCGTGGTTTGATTGATTACGCTAT
>NZ_CP080030.1:3357836-3358296 GCF_019382755.1 Pseudomonas sp. Colony2
ATCCAAGGCTTCCAATAGTCCCTAAGTAAAACGACCATTCCGTGACATTGATCGTGTTGCCTCTAGCCCTTAGCCCCTTCCATGCAGCGGTCCCGGTACCCGCTACAGCGGAGGAAGCAGTAATGTGGTTGTTAAGCAAGTCGATGTTTTTAACGGCCGCGCTTATCTGGATTCCGGTATTGATGGACGTAATATTGTTGCCGACAAACCTTGCCTGTGGTGTTTGCCAGTCAATACCAATTGAGCCTCCGCTGATGCTATTTCCTTCAATCAGGGGGGGCTGTGTCGCTGTATTGAGCTGGGACCTAATACCGATGGCATTTATGGACAGCAACTTCAGGATGTTATTCGAAATGATAATTTGGCCGTCGTGTGTAAAGCCCGTGACCGAGCCGACGCTTATCGCGACAGTGAACGAGCCTTGCAAGCTATTGGAAGATGCAATCAGTCTGTCAGTGCC
>NZ_CP080030.1:3359409-3362762 GCF_019382755.1 Pseudomonas sp. Colony2
TTGGGTAGTCGATGCCGTGGGCGGCGATGATCCGCTCGAAGGCCTTGTTGCCGATCGCCAGCTTCCCGCAGCACTGGCGSYGRGTKATGCCCAGYTCMAGGAAGGCGCGAATCCGCTCGGCGTACTTCGCGTCGCGGGCCAGGACCTGCTCGCTTCGAACTGCGCCGTTGGCACCGCTCCGGGTTGGCTTCTTGAAGGTGATGTCGTACTCCTTTGCGAAGCTGTAGAGGGTGCGCCGGCTCAGGCCCAAGGCAACCGATGCTTCCGTTTGCGTGTGCGTGGTGCCCAGTTCCCGGATGCGCTCAGCGAGTTCGTCGCGTTCCTGCTGGCGAATATCTTTCGAGTGCGGGGGCAGGGGAGCCGACTCGACCCGCCGCCGAACAAACGGCTTCGGTGCCGGCGGCATCTGGTTGYTGTARGTGATKGGCTTGGGCTTGTAGCCGATGGGCGCCGCTTCTTCGATCTGGCCGCCGCTGGCCAGGAACTGGGCGACCTGGGCCGCCAGTTCAKCCGAGGCCGGGCGMAGCGCCTCGAYCAGGCTGAGGTKGTTGCTGATCATGCTGCCGCCTTGGCCAGCGTCACCCCGGCCATGCTGAAGGTTGAACCCTGCGCTGCGACCATCGCGTCGAGCGCTTCCCGGTTGACCAAGAGTACGGTGATTGGCGCCTGACCATATGCCACGGCCTTCACCAGGGCCTCGAAGTCCGTCACGTTGGCCTGCAGCGCTACCTGCTCCATGGTGTGGCTCGCCGCAGGCTTTGTGGCCTGGCCGACGGGTGCCGCTGCCTGGACCGGAGCGGTGCGGGCAGGCTCTGGCGTCGCCACCTTCTCCACGACCGGCTCTGGCTTGATGGCCGCCAGGCGCTGGGCTTCCTGTTCTTCAGCAATGCGCTTCGCGTCGGCCTTTTCCTTTTCCGCCTTCTGGTGTTCGGAGATTCGGAATTTGATCAGCGTCACCAGGTCATCGTTGGCCTTAGTGACCAGCTGCTGCACGTCGCTGAACAGGAAGGCATGATCAACGGCGAGCTCTGCCAGACTGGTCAGGTTCAAGCGGATGCCGTCGGCTGCCTGGCTTGCATCGATCTTCGCCCGGGCCAGTTCGGTATCTACTGCGTCCTGGAGGCTGGCGATGGTGCGCTTGTTCTTCATGGCGCCGGCGAAGTCCGAAACGACATGAGGCAGCGTGACTTTGCCCAGCGTCTTGTTGATGGCGGCGATGTGATCCGCCAGCGCCAGCTCGGCTTTTTGCTTGATGTTGGTCTTCACCAGCAGCTCTTGAGCCTTCACCAGCTTGTCGACTTTCAGTCGAGTCTCGCGAGCATGGGCACTGATGCGATCCAGCGACGAAAACAGCTCGTCGATGCTTTGGGTCTGCGAGAGGGCCTGTTTCTTGGCGACCGCGACAGCCTCTTCGACATCACCGCACCACTTGACCGCCTTCTTGGCGTCGGCGAAGTCCTGGTCGGTGGAGAGCGTGGTTTTCACTGAGTCGATGACAGCCAGTGCCGAGTCTTCAAACACCTTCAGGTTGCTGGCGGTGACCATGCCGGTCAGCTCGATGCGAAGGGCTGGCAATTCATCAGGTGCCTTGCCGACGACGATTGAAGGCGCGTCGGCCATCTCGAAGTTGGCCAGGTCTGCCTCGAACTGTTTCCATCCTTCGATCAACTGGGCCGCGCGGCCGGCGACTGGCCGGTATTCCATATGCACGAAGTTCTCCGGCGTGCCGTCGGAGCAAACAAAGATCACCCGCTCAGCGCCGCTCACCAGCAGTTGCTGCTCAAGCTGCCAGTAGTAGTGCGGAGCCAGGTCGCCCGCTTTCACCTGGGCCACGACCGACTCATTCCACAGTTTGTGCTCGAACAGTGTCTCGCCGAGCATCGTGGCGCCGTCCATGGAGGCGAGCAGGTTGCCCTCGGTAGCAACGATCGGATAAAGCTCTTCGCCGATCAGTGCTTCGGCCAGTGGGCGCGCCAGGGCCTCGGTCGCGTGCCCTTTGTCGAAGATGAACTGCTGCGAGGGCGTGACGTCCGGTGTGATACCGGTCTTCTTGGCCATCAGCAAGTCGGTGCGGGATTGGTACTTCGACGCGCCCATCATTGCCGGGGCTTCGGAGGCGGTGCGGAACTTGGCGCGAAGGGCAAGCCACTCGGCGGAGCCTTGAGCTACGTTGTGAATTTTCATGCTGAATCTCCATCGAGGGCTTTGAGGTTGGTGATTTTTTCAATCTGCGCCGGGCTCAGCGTGTACTTGCTGCTGATGGTCGCAATGAGGTGTTCAGGACTGGTTCGGTTCGAGTCGATAAGTGGCTGCCACTTCACGATGTTCTCGGTCAGCAGTTCGTCGGAGTAGGCGGGCAGCGCTTCCGGTTCAGGCTCGGCGCGCTGTCGAGGGCTGACATCGCGCGCCGGCTCCTCGAATGCCTTGCCTTCCATCTCGTCGGCCGTTGGCGCCGACCCGACTTCAGGGAATGCTTTGCGCAAGGCCTGGGCCTCAGCGCATTTGGCGAGCTGGGCAAATGCTCGACGCTTCCACATGGCGTTGGGCGCAGCGGTGTCCTTGCTCGATGTCGCGTAGTTCTCAAGCCAGCGCTCATTGGCGGTGTACTCGGCCACCAGCCCGTTGCTCATCTGCCGCTTGACGGTCACGCGGCACCATTCGGGATACGTGACCTCTACGCCGCTCAACTTCGCCGTTACTGGGGGGCCATATTCAGGCTCGCTGATCCCGGCGTACTGGCCGGTGCGCGCCGCCTGGATGCGGTACAGGCCAATGCCAGGCATCACCGTGTCCTGCATCTTTTTCGTCTTCGAGTTCCAGATCGGGACGATGTGCACCGGCTTCAGCATTGGGTCCAGGTGCGCGGCCTGGCAGTAAGCCAACACCATCACGACTGAGTTCTTTTCGGCGCCGGGGTAGAGGCTGCTGCTCAGCACTTCAACGAGCGCGGCCTCCGACATCGCAGGCGTGTTGTCGTCCTGCTTCATTACTGCGGACATGGGGGATCCTTGCCGCGATGCTCGCAGCGATTGAAGGTGTTGGTTATTGAGTGATTCGATCAGCGAGGGCGCTGAGCAACATCAGAAAGGTGCAGACGGAGAGTGCAGAGAAGGAGCCGCGCCAGATGAGYAGGCGCCGGGTGCGCTGGYGGRTGGTCACGRCCGAACCCTCACCGCAATTCGACCGCCCTTCATGGTCGCCGCCAGGCGCTTCGGCAAGGTGGCCACRGCACGCTCRCGCGGCTGGCCGATCACTTCATTGAAGGGRAGGCCGAAGCCCAGCATGATCAGYTTCGACTCAACKTCRTCGAGYTGCTCGTCGATYAGTGATTTAACCGGTGCGGTGGTCATGCG
>NZ_CP080030.1:3363249-3363332 GCF_019382755.1 Pseudomonas sp. Colony2
CATGGTCACCTCCAAGGTGGCGGGTTGTTCACCTGTATTCGTCAACACTCATGCCTCCCGCTGGTTGCCGATGGGCGCGGGGT
>NZ_CP080030.1:3364837-3365214 GCF_019382755.1 Pseudomonas sp. Colony2
AAAAAGCCCGCTCACTGGCGGGCTCATTTAGGAATCGCAGTACTCGCGCCAGCCGATCCGGACGGCGCCATCATCCAAATGCTCGATCCTTATGCCTGCGGTGTCGCCGATGTCTTGGATGACCTGGCGCCAGGCTTCAGGGCTTTCGTCGTCGCGTCTGGAAACCTCGACCAACTGAATCCGCTGTACCCGGGGAGAGGCGATCAAGCGTTGCAGGCGGTGGCCCACAAGCTCGTAGGAATTTCTCGGTTTGGATGTGGGGTAGGGTGCCTGGTTCATGCTTCGCTCCTTGCAAATACTGTATGCATGAACAGTATTTGCACTAACATATCTTGGCAATAGTGCGGCACGAAGTTTCATGCATAAATGCATATTTT
>NZ_CP080030.1:3367058-3367438 GCF_019382755.1 Pseudomonas sp. Colony2
GCCCACGATTCGGCAGTTCTCGTCGACTGCCTCAATCGGGTAGCTTGGGTTCAGCGGCTTCAGGAACAGCCGGCCGCCGTCGCTGACCAGTTTTTTGAAGGTCGCCTCGTTGCTGTCTGGGAGCTTGGCCACGACCAGCTTACCTGGTGCAACTTCAGCCTCAGTGTCCACCAGGATCAGAGTGCCCTCGGTGATGCTCTGACCGGCGGGGGCCGTCATCGAGTCACCTTTAACTGTCAGCCAGAACGCCGGGCCTTTAGAGTCGTACTCCGAAAACTCGTAGGTGTCCGAGATCCCGGCCGGGTAGGGCTCCACTGCTTCCGCCCAGGCGCCTGCAGCAACCCAGCTCACAACCGGGTAGCGGAATGATTTGGTGGGCT
>NZ_CP080030.1:3372209-3372286 GCF_019382755.1 Pseudomonas sp. Colony2
GCGGTGTGCAGTCCGGCCTGCGCAATGATCGACGCGCCAAGGCATGAGCCTAAGGCGCGCAAGGCGCTGGCCGATAT
>NZ_CP080030.1:3375488-3376112 GCF_019382755.1 Pseudomonas sp. Colony2
ATGGATAGGCCATACCCTCCATCGTCGCTGCTTGAGTTGTCCGAGCTTTCAGACTTTGGCATCCGACTGACTCCCGCCCCTGATGTTTGGGAGTGGCTCCAAGTCGAGGTCCTCGCCGACACTGGCAGCATTCACAACGAAGACCATGCCCACTTACTGGATGCAGACATCCGGATCATGTGGGCGTCGTCGAGCTTCGCCAAGCAGGGTCGCACAGTCTTGGGCCAGGCCGAACAGGTAGCGTTCCGCGCCGGCGGTTGGCAGAAAGCGCGGATGGAGCAACAGATGCGTGATTGGTTCGGCGATGTGCCGGCCTTCATCATCACCCTGGCAGCCGACTACTGCGCCCAGTGCAGCGACCTTGAGTTCTGCGCGCTGATCGAACACGAGCTTTATCACATCGCCCAAGCGACCGATAAGTACGGTCAACCAGCCTTCACCCAGGACGGCGCACCCAAGCTGAAGCTTCAGGGCCACGACGTAGAAGAGTTCGTCGGTGTTGTCCGCCGCTATGGTGCGAGCCCTAACGTTCAAGCGTTGGTGGATGCTGCAAACAGTCCTGCTGAGGTGGGGAAATTGAACATTGCGAGGGCCTGCGGAACCTGTCTGCTCAGATCGGCCTGA
>NZ_CP080030.1:3377949-3380960 GCF_019382755.1 Pseudomonas sp. Colony2
ATCAAACGCACAGGCGGAACACGCCGAATTGGAGGCTTGGCCTGATGCCAGTGCAATCGACAAACCCCGACTACGACGCGCACATCGCGGAGTGGGAGATGATGGACGACGCGCTTGAGGGCGAGTGCGCCGTCAAGCGCAACGAGTGCAACCTGCCCAAGCCGAGCGGTATGGTCGAGGCGGAAAAGCTCGACGGCGCCGGCAACAAGTATCTGTACCAGAACTACACGAACCGGGCTCAGTACGAGCACTGGGTGCGCGACTCGCTGCGTTCGATGATGGGTCTGGTCTCTCGGTTGATTCCGGAGATCGAACTGCCCGCCGGGCTGAAGGCGCTGGAAGACAATGCAACGGCCGACGGCTTCGGCCTGAAGCAACTTTTCTTCCGGATGGTGCGCCAGGCCATTTCCCACGGCCGGGTGCCGCTGGTGGTGAACATCGACGAGAGCGGCGAGCCGTACTTCTCGACGTACGCCACTCGCAACGCGATCAACTGGGACACTGCTGATCAAGGTGGTCGGCAGGACTTGGTCCTCTCAGTGTTCCGCGAGTTTCGCAAGAAGGGCGGCGATCGCTACAGCCATGACTGCGACACCGTGTTTCGCGAGTTCTTCATGCAAGGCAACATCTGCTACACCGCCGTGCGGAATGAAGGCGGTGAGCTGGTCGAGGACGAAAAGCCGCTGGGCACCACTGGTACCGATAACCGGCTGGTCAAAGGCCTGCCATACCTGCCCGTGATTTACTGCGGCTCCACCGACAATTCCCCGGATGTCGACGAGGTGCCGCTGCTGACCATGGCGCGGGCCGCGCTGAAGTCCTACCAGTTGAGCGCTGACTACTTCACCTCACTGCACCAGACCAGCCACCCGCAGCCGTGGGTCTCTGGTTTGGATGAGGCGGTGGAGTTGAGCGTCACCGGGCCATCGGCGGCTTGGGATCTCGGGCCTAGCGGGTCCTGTGGCTACCTGGAGTTCAAAGGCGCCGGCATCGAAGCCGTGCGTAAAGCCATGGATGACCAGAAGAGCGCCGCGCTTGAGGCAGGCGCCAAGGTCATGGACGTGGCCGGCACCGAGTCGGGCGAGGCGCGTAAAACACGCCAGAACGACCAGCACGCCACACTGCACAGCATCGTGATCACGGTGGCCGAGGCGGTGGAGCAGGGCCTGCGATACGCCGCCGAGTGGAAGGGCTATGACCCCAAACAGGTCAAGTTCAAGGTGAATCCTGAGTTCGTGACCCCAGTGGTCGACGCCCAGGTGCTCGCCGAACTTCTCAAGGGCGTGATGGCTGGAACTGTCAGCGCCGACACTTATTGGCAGTACCTCACCACCGGCAAGCTGCCGGACCGCCCATACGACCAAGAGGCCGAGCTGATCAGCGATGAGCGCGAGTCGGCCGGCATCAACCTGGACAAAGACGATGCCAACGACAAGCCTGGCACAGGCGGACAGCCAACTGCTGGAGCAGACGACCCGCCACTCGGTAATGCTGGAGCGACTTAAGGCTGGCGAGGTCAAGAAGTTCGAGAAGTACCTGCGCCAGATCGACAAGCTGGTGCGGGATCAACTCACCCGCAAGGAACTGACCACCTACAGCCGGGACCGCCTTGAGCAGTTCCTGGCCCGGGTGGACGGTAAGCTGCTGGAGATCTACAAGGCCTACGGCGACCTGGTGCAGGCTGATCTGGTCGATATCGCGCTGTACGAGTCGACCTTCGAGGCTAAAAGCCTTAGCAATGCACTATCCATCGACGCGGTGGTTCCTACCAACACGGTGATACGTGCGGCGGTGTTCTCTTATCCGCTTCAGGTCAAGGGCATCGATGGCGGCAAGTTGCTGAAGAGCTTCGTCAGCGGCTGGACGCGGACCGAGACAATGCGTGTGACGAACACGATCCGGCTCGGATTCGGCCAGGGCCAGACCAATGCCCAAATGATCCAGGCGATTCGCGGCACCGCGGCGCAGAACTTCACGGATGGCGTCCTGGCGGTGAGCAACCGCAATGCTGCCGCCGTGGTGCAGACGGCAATCCAGCACGTAGCCACCACGGCACGAATGGAGACGCTGAAGGCCAACAGTGACGTGGTGCTGGGCTATCGCTGGGTGTCGACGCTCGACCGCAAGACCTCGCAGCAATGCAAGGGCTTGGATGGGATGCGTTTTGACCTGGGCAAAGGTCCGCTGCCACCGGCGCACATCAACTGCCGGTCAACTACGGTGCCGACCACCAGGCTTTCGGATATGTTCGCCAAGGACGCCACGCGCGCATCGGTGGGCGATAGCGGAGGGGCCCAGGTCGACGCCGGCCTGAATTATTACGAGTGGCTGGCAACACAACCGGCGAGCTTCCAGGATCATGCCCTCGGGCCGGTCCGGGGCAAGTTGTTCCGCGATGGAGGGCTGACGCCGGAGAAGTTCGCCAAGCTGCAGCTCGACAAGTCGTTCAAGCCGCTGACGCTGGCGCAGTTGAAGGAAGCAGAGCCTGACATGTTCACCCGAGCAGGCGTTACACTCGGCGCTCAACCAGGTTGAGATAGTACATGCAGATCATCGTTGAGGACGGGAAGGGCAGGCCAGACGCAAATAGCTTCGTGTCCCTGGAGAAGCTGACCTTCTACCGCGACTACTACGGGTTCCGTATACCTGTAGCTGAGGCTGACCAGGTCGAACTGCTGCTGCGTGCTGCGGCCGACATCAACGGTCGCCAGTGGAAAGGGCGCAAGGCCAAGCCTGAACAGGCAATGGCCTGGCCTCGGCGCGACTGCAAGATCGAATACCAGACGCTATCCGAGACTTTCGTGCCCTTTGAGCTTGAGTGGGGACAGGTACGGCTGGCGGTCGAGATGTACGCCGCCGAGCAGGGCCTCCAGATCGAAGAGCCGACCCACTGCACTGAGCCGAATGGACGGCGCACGCGCCTAAACCGCGATACGCCTGGGCTGCGCATGCGGCCACCGCCATACGCGCCGAGCAGGACGCAGTTCGCCGATTACCTGGTCATGCGCGGG
>NZ_CP080030.1:3381701-3384568 GCF_019382755.1 Pseudomonas sp. Colony2
GTTTTTTTATGCCTGCAAAGTGGGCCGACCAAACCCAAGGGGTGCACCAAGTGCCAGACGAAAACCAGATTGATCTTGAAGACCCGGCAGTTCAGACCGCCATTGCTGCAGCTGTAGAGGCGGCGACCCTGGGCCTCAAGAACAAAAACACCGAACTGCTTGGCTCGCTCCGGACCACCAAAACCGAGCTGGACGGCTTCAAGTCCCAGTTTGAAGGCCTGGACATCGCCGCCGTGAAAGGGCTGCTGACCAAGGTTGGCCAGGATGAAGAGACCAAGCTGATTGCCGAGGGCAAGCTGGACGAGGTCATCACCCGCCGTACCGAGCGCCTGCGCACCGACTACGACACCAAGCTGGCCGCCGAGAAAGCCCGTGCCGACAAGGCCGAGCAGTTCGCTGCCAAATACAGCGACAAGGTGCTGGCTGATTCAATCCGCGCCGCTGCCATCAAGGCCGGCGCGCTCCCTG
Organism: Pseudomonas sp. Colony2; assembly: GCF_019382755.1. Taxonomy (NCBI): domain Bacteria; kingdom Pseudomonadati; phylum Pseudomonadota; class Gammaproteobacteria; order Pseudomonadales; family Pseudomonadaceae; genus Pseudomonas; species Pseudomonas sp. Colony2. Next base: position 3,382,170 of record NZ_CP080030.1, read on the forward strand.
AGGCCGCCGAGGACATCATCCTGCGCGCCCGGGGCACTTTCAAACTCAGTGAAGACGGCGAGGCGATTGCCACCGACCGTGACGGCGAGGTCGTTTACGGGAAGGACGGGAAGACCCCGCTGTCGCCGCTCGAATGGGCGGAATCTCTGCGTGAAACAGCAACACACCTGTGGCCAAGGGCTCAGGGTGCCGGGCAGACCGGTGACAACGGTGGCAAGGCCACGAAAAAGTGGGGCGAGTACACGGAAACCGAACGCGCTTCGATCGCTCGTGACAACCCTGAGCTCTTCAAGAAAATCCAGGCCACCAAAGGAACCTAATCCATGGCAACTACCCAACTGACCGACATCTTCGTCGGCGACTACTACGCCTCGCTGGCACCGGTTAACAGCCCGGAAAAGACCGCTGTATACGAGTCGGGTATTGTGACCCGCTCGCCTGTGCTGGATGCGATCGCCTCCGGCAGCCAGGGCACCGCTGAGATCAGCCACTGGCAGGATCTCAACGCTGATGAAGCTCCGAACATCAGCAACGATGATCCGAACGACCAGGGCGAAGTCGGCAAAGTCACCCAGGACAGCATGCGTGCACGCGTCCTGTACCTCAACAAAGGCTACGGCGTAACCGACCTGACTGCTGAGCTGGCCAACACTGAGCCTCAGCAGCAAATCCGCAACCGCTTCGGCACCTACTGGACCCGCCAGTGGCAGCGTTACACCCTGGGCGCGGCTCGCGGCATCATCGCCTCGAACATCGCGAACAACGGCGGTGACATGGTCATCGACGCGGGCGCGACCATCAGTGCGAATGCCTTCCAGGATGCTGCGTTCACCGCCGGCGATGCCGCTGACCAGTTCGGCGCGATCGGCGTGCACTCCGTGGTGATGAACCAGATGGTCAAGCAGGACCTCATCGAGTACCTGCGCGACTCCGACGGCAAGATCATCCTGGCCACCTACCTCGGCAAGCCAGTCTTCATGGACGACGCGCTGGTATATGGCGCGGGCAAGTACCTGTCCGTGTTCTTCGGCCAGGGCGCTTTCGGCTACGGCGAAGGAACTCCCAAGGTGCCGGTAGAACTGGAGCGTAAGCCAGGCGGCGGTAACGGCGGTGGTGCCGAGGTGCTGTGGGAGCGGAAGACCTACATCCTTCAGCCCGCCGGCTTCAGTTGGAAGGGCTCCGAGGCTCAGAACCTTAGCCCGACCGCGACTCAGTACGCAGCTGCTGCGAACTGGCAGCGCGTGTTCAGCCGCAAGCAGGTTCCGTTCGCCGCCGTGATCAGCGGTACCACCACGCCGTAATTCGGCCCACATAACATGGCGCCGTTATGGCGCCGGGATGCTTTTGAGGTGACTCATGAAAGTGATCTACACGGACAAGCCGGGCAAAGAGCGCGGCGTGTGCTACCGCCTGCTGAGCGAATTCTTCGGTGTCATCGGTTCCGCCACTGAGGTGGTCGTCGATGGCGATAAGCCGGATATCTTCGATGCTTACCAGGCCGCCGGCATCAAGGTTTCCGACGGCGAGGAGCAGGAAGCACCTGAAACCGACCCTTTGAAAATGAAGGTCCCCGAGCTGAAAGAGTGGCTGAGCGCGAAGGGCATTACCTTTGACGCGACCGCCAGGAAAGAAGACCTGCAGGCCCTGGTGCCAGCGGAATAAGGACAAGCACATGACCGACTTCATCACCGTTGCCGATGTTGACGCCCAGCTCGGTCCTGACTGGGCCGGTACCGGTGATCCGGTCCTTGCTGTGACCATGGCAAACGCCTGGCTCACGGCCAAGATTAAGCGGGCTGTTCCCGATCCGGTTCCGGCCGAGATCAAAACAGCCGGTGCCCAGATCGCCAAAGAGGCGGCGGCGGGCAAGCTGTACACAGCAACGCAGAAGGAAGTGCAGAGCAGGACGGTCTCGGCTCAGTCCGGCACATCGGTGAGCAAAACCTACGTGGCAGGCTCTACCGATCAGTCGGCGGGCGTCAACTTCGCCCTGGCGCTGCTGGCGCCTTGGATTAAGCGCTCCGGCGTGATGATGCTGAAAAGGATCTGATCATGGGCATGCGCGAAGAGATCCAGGCTGAATTGGCCGAGTCGTTCGATGATCCTGATGGGCTGGCTGACGCGGTAAAGCCGGTGACAGGCGTGCGCAAGGTTGCGGGCGAGTATGACCCCGACCTAGGCGGCGAAACGCCGGAGACCATCGTGACGTACTCCGGGCGCGGTGTTCTGGGCAGCTACCTGTCCAAGGAGATCGACGGCTCCCTCATCCAGACCACCGACAAGAAGCTGCTCGTGCTGCAAAACGAGCTATTCGTGTCAGAGGGCGGGGTGCCAACGGCGGTACCGGCAGCACCGGCCATTGGCGACATCATCAACGGCATGCGGGTTATGAACTTGTC
>NZ_CP080030.1:3391530-3391662 GCF_019382755.1 Pseudomonas sp. Colony2
GCACGCCGCTGCTCAAGCGTCCGTTCGTGCACGGTGCCTGGGATTGCTGGCAGGTCTGCGCTGACTGGTATCAGCAGGAGTGGGGCTTGGAGTTCGAAGCTTTCCAGCGCGCCGATGGCTGGTGGGAGAGTG
>NZ_CP080030.1:3392336-3392412 GCF_019382755.1 Pseudomonas sp. Colony2
TTGACCTCCAGGTCATAAACGCGCCGATATTGGCGCTATCCCAGTCCTTGGGCTTGCAGGCGAAGGACTGGGATAT
>NZ_CP080030.1:3394575-3394653 GCF_019382755.1 Pseudomonas sp. Colony2
CTACGCCTTCGGCAGCGCGAAGAACACCACGGCCTGCGGCAACCCGGTACCGCTCTGCATCGGCGAACGCCGGTGGGG
>NZ_CP080030.1:3394715-3394806 GCF_019382755.1 Pseudomonas sp. Colony2
CAATGCCGGCCAAGAGCCGGTTTTTTATTGCCTGGAGGAAAGCATGGGCGCAGCACAAAAGCTGGATATTCACGGCGCCAAGGGTGGCGAA
>NZ_CP080030.1:3395636-3395736 GCF_019382755.1 Pseudomonas sp. Colony2
TGACCGATTTGGCTTGGGTCGCCGCATCAAGCCGTGGATGGTCGACAAGTGGGAGCTGTACCGCATTGCGCAGTACTGCGACCAGTCGGTGCCGGACGGT
>NZ_CP080030.1:3397945-3400119 GCF_019382755.1 Pseudomonas sp. Colony2
AAAGAGTCGATACCACGCAAGCGAAGGTGGATGAGAACTCCGCAGCCGTCCWGACGGTTACCCAGTCTCTGGCCGATACCAAMAGCGCKRTCGCCTCCCAAACCACCACGTTGCAGGCCGTGATCGGTGGCGGGCGCGATGGCACAGATGAGGGTGATCTGGCCAGCGCGCTCAGCGAGTGGAAGAACCAGGCRGCGATCCAGATCACGGCSAARGCCCAGGCGGACACCGACGGCAAGCTGTCCACGATGTGGGCGGTGAAGATGCAGGTCAACCAAAACGGCCAGTACGTGGCCGCCGGCATCGGGCTTGGCATCGAGCAAAATGCTGATGGTYTGCTGCAAAGCCAGTTCCTGGTGAGTGCTGACCGTTTCGCGGTGGTGAACACCCTGGCCGGCGGCGGATTCGTTACGCCGTTTGTGGTGCAGAACGGGCAGGTGGTTATCGACACCGCGCTGATCAGTCGGGCGTTTATTCAGGAAATCGTGCTGGGCATGACGCTGCGCTCTGAGGCGGTTGACGCTAAAGGTCGTCCGCTCCTGGAGATCAACGTCAAGGCCGGCACATTCACGCTGCGAAGCACGGGCGCTGACGGATCCACCTTGCTCAACAACAACGGTCTGACCGTCTATGACGCGAACGATATTGATCGGGTGACGGTCGGGAGGCTTTCCGTATGAATTTCGGGATGCGGGTCAAAGGACCAACYGGGGCCATCGAGATCGATGAAAACTCGTTCACGATGAGRGTYGTCTACTCCGAAATWATGCAGCCKCAGTTYTGGTCYACGAAGTATGTGGACCTTGCTGTTGCGGGTATCACCCCTCAAAACGCGGCGGCGTTTGTGATGCCCGTACAGAGCCTGAAYGCTTTGCAGGATGCTCARCTKGARCCCGAGGTTTTTAACGGGTTCGTCAGGGTGTGGCGAACGATCAGAGGWGATCCTTACGGGAACTCTGCAATAACAATAACGCGGCAGCGACTGGTCGTKACGAGGTTCAAATARCATGGCGGATTCATATGGCCTGATGTTCAAGTCTGCYGATGAYGATCGAATTATTCTCGATTCTGAATTCTCCAGGCTGGTCGTTCTCTACAAAGGTCGGTACGTAGGCACCGAGGAGAATGGAGACTCCTCGTCTACTTACTTCCCATCACCSATTACMACTCARGAGCAGCCSCTTGTTTTTATMAGRCCCGACAGTGCCGCGGGYATTATCGGGATGAGCAACCTTGAAATATTTGGCTCGCCGGGAAACTGGACCGGGTTTCGTGTGCGCATCTTCAACATGTACACGATCARGCCGGTGGGGCGCTGGTTTGTTGCGACCTTCGTWGCTCAGGCTCTGGCTACCTACGGTGCCCGCCTGCGGGATGCAAACCGCAACGTCATCTTTGACTCCGGCACCCCGTCTGCTCTGTTTGTCCGGTCTAGCAACAACTGGACGTACGCGGGCAGTGGCTCMACCGGACAGGGGGTTTCAATCGCCTACTTCAACTCCCAGTTCAACATGGCWGAAGACGAATACATGCTTATAAACAAYTTGACCATGAGGTCGGTGACYATCGCCGCCGGCACTGCGAGTCGTCAAATTGCGGCTATGTGGAAYTACCCGAGCAGRATTCTTACTCTCGGCATGATCTCCACTCAAAACGCCATTGTCACCGGCCTTACCGTGATGGTCGGAAGAATCGTTCAGTAACACCGCCGCGCCTCCAACACTTAATTAACTAGYGCTCGCCTGATTCGTTGGCGGGTTTAATGCTATCTGGAGATAAACATGCCCTGGTATCGAGCCGGCACAGTTTCTGTAACTTTGAACTCAAACGCGGTCATTGGCACCGGYACGGCTTTCCTGGCAAACAGCCGGGTAGGGGATGCKTTCCTTGGGCCTGATGGTGGGTGGTACGAAATCACCAACATYGCRAGCAATAMCGCGCTTTCCATCACGCCAAACTATCGAAGCGCCACCAACGCCGCCGGCGTTTATGCGCTGACACCAGTGCAGGGGTATACCAAGGATCTGGCCGACCAAGCCCGGGCGATGATTCAGCAATGGGGCGCAACACTTGCCGGCCTGGGTTCGGTGTCCACGGAAAACATCGTGCCCGTGGCGAAAGGTGGTACCGGGGGCAGCACACAGGCCGCAGCACGCAACGGCCTCGGCTTGGGG
>NZ_CP080030.1:3400222-3401272 GCF_019382755.1 Pseudomonas sp. Colony2
AGTTTGCCGACGGCACGATGATCTGCCAGCGCCTAGTGACAACCCTCGTTGATATGACGGCCAACCAGCTGAAGGACTTCGGCAACATGCAAATTGCTGCTCAGTTCGCAAGTTCGGCGTTCTCGGTAGTTGCGACCGGCATTCCAACGTCGACGTTTGATACTTACGGGTTTACGACCTCCTACTCGGTGAACTCCAACACAGTCAGGATCGTTTACAGAAACGGCGCAACAGCGCAGACGATCGGCACCACACAAATTCTCTGCATCGGACGGTGGTTCTAATGAAAATCAAGTTGTCACCCTATGCCCCGATTGACCCGAGCGAAGCGYTGACGATTGTGCGGCGCGCGGACGTACTGACCATCAACGGCGAGCGCTTCGATTTCAGCGCAATGCCAGAAGGYGCCACGCTCCCGGCTGAGGCGGTGAAGTGCKATGCCCTGGCCAGCGATGTGACGCGCATCAACGGGCAATTGGTCCTGACCCTGATGTTCCCGTGCGGCCCAGAGGCATCTGTCTCGGCACGGTTCCCTGCGGACATCATTGACCCACCTGACGGAAAAGTGAGCCTGCCAGCATGAGCAATATCGACTTCAGCAAGATGATCACCGCCGAACAGCGCCAGACTGAGCAGTTGCAAGCRGACCTCGACACCGCGCTGTCATTGCGCCGTGCGGCCTACCTGTCCGAATCCGACCCGCTGCGCTTGGAGGCTGACTACGACGCGCTGAGCCAAGGTCGCGAACCGGATTATGCGGCCTGGCTTGCGTCCGTAGCTGCAATCAAGGCCCGGTACCCGCTGCCCGCCGCKRTCGAKCCTGTCGYGGRYTGATCCRCAATCGAACACCGATGCCGCCTTGAGCGGTTTTTTATTGTCTGGAGAAACACATGCCGATCACTGAGCAGCAGCTGCTGCAGATCCTCCCGAACGCCGGCCGCCAAGCCGGCGTTTTTGTTCCTGTGCTGAATGTGGCCATGGCCAAGTACGGAATCGTCACGCGACTGCGCATCGCCGCATTTATTGCCCAGGTCGGGCATGAGTCCGGGC
>NZ_CP080030.1:3401370-3401540 GCF_019382755.1 Pseudomonas sp. Colony2
AAGTACCGTGGGCGTGGACTGATCCAGATAACGGGCCGAGCAAACTATGCTGCATGCGGTGAAGCCCTGGGCCTGGACCTGATCAATCGCCCGGAACTGCTCGAGCAGCCTCAGTACGCGGCAATGTCGGCGGCGTGGTTCTGGTCATCCCGCGGGCTGAACACCCTGGC
>NZ_CP080030.1:3401604-3402128 GCF_019382755.1 Pseudomonas sp. Colony2
CGCCAGGCGCTATACGACAAGGCGCTTAAGGTGCTGGCATGACGCAGGTGCAGAAGCTGGTGCTCATCCTGCTGGCGATGGCCGTGAGCTTCGGCGCTGCCTGGCAGGTGCAGGRCTGGCGGTATGACGGGAAGCTGGCAAAGCAGGCGGGGCAGTTCCAGACRGACCTCGACGCGATCGGCAATGCCGCGACCGYCCARGCMCGCGCCGARCARGACAAGCGCCTAGCCACCGAGCAGCAACTGGCCGCCGCCGACCAACAACACTCCAGGGAATTATCCGATGCCCAGCGCAACCAGGCTCTGCTGCGTGACCGTCTTGCTACTGCTGATGTSCGGCTGTCAGTCCTTCTCGAYGCCACGGATTCAGCCWGTRGCTGCRACGTGCCTWCCACCCCCGGYGCCGTCRGCRTGGTTCATGCAGCCCGTAGAGCCCAACTTGACCCAGCGCATGCGCAACGAATTATCGCCATCACTGACGACGGGGATAACGCCGTGATCGCGCTGCGGGCGTGCCAGGCGTAC
>NZ_CP080030.1:3402739-3403442 GCF_019382755.1 Pseudomonas sp. Colony2
GGCCCTTTGTTCCGCACATTGCCCACGGCAGTGTCGACTTTGAACCACTCGAAAGCCTCGGCCGGTTCGCCCTGGTGCAGCACCATTTGCTCGGCGCGCTCCTTGGGTGTGGCCGGGTCCAGCCATTCCCTGGCCAGGTCCGGCGTAAGCACCACGGGCCGCCGGTCATGGATGTCCACCATACCGCCGGCGCTGTCGGCGGTGATGATCACGAAGCCGTCATGCTCGCCCGGGCCTTCGTCGGCATCGGGCAGGTGGCCTATGGCGGCGCATAGCACCGGCGCGCCATCCCGCCGGCGGATCAGGTACGGCTGCTTCTTAGGCCCGCCTTCGTCCACCCACTCAAACCAGTTATCGATGGGCGTGATTGCCCGGTACGGCCAGATTGCGCGGAAGAACGGGCCGTGGGCCACCTTCTCGACGCGGGCATTGATCGGTGCAGCACGGTCCTTGGCCCAGTGCGGCCGCCATCCCCATCGCACCAGGTCGGCGTGCAGCAGATCACCCTGCAGGTGGAGCAGGGCAACCTGGGTGGACGGCGCCACGTTGTATCGTTCCAGCGGCAGCTCACCGACGGAGTTCGCCAGGGCATTGGGCATGCTCAGTGCCGCAACGAAGTCGTGAATGCCTGTGTACTGGGAAAGTCTTCCACACATGGCCTGGCCCTCAATCTGAAGCTTGAGCTTAGACGATGGTTTTCGGG
>NZ_CP080030.1:3403694-3404105 GCF_019382755.1 Pseudomonas sp. Colony2
TGATGCTTGTACATTTCCAGGGGCGTAGGGCAGCCAAGCCACTCGCAGGTGTCTTCATCAATGTTCATGGGTTGTGCTTCCGAATRCTGTATGYRCATACAGTAATCGAGGTTTGGCGAAGCTGAAGGCTTGAGGCGACGAAGTGCAGGTTTACCCGACGATCAGTCAGGCGCCATGAGAACCGCCAGCGTCAGCTTGATGAACTCTTCGTTCTCGTCGATGGTGTGCAGGGCGCCGCGCACGTTCTCCGCCACATCAGCGGAGCCACGCTGCTCGACCCAGTTCGAGATCTCCATGATGGACGCCTCAAGAGCCAGCTGGTTTTCGTAGAGCTTGGAGAGCAGAGAAGGGAGCAGGTCTGAATTGGGCATTGGCGTTCCTCTGGTGGAGTGAACAGCGTAGCAGCAGGCG
>NZ_CP080030.1:3404269-3404391 GCF_019382755.1 Pseudomonas sp. Colony2
CGGACTTAAAATCCCCCGCTCGTAAGGGCGTGCCGGTTCGATTCCGGCTTCGGGCACCATCTAAAACCAAGGGTTTGCGGGCGAAAGCTGATGCAAGCCCTTGTTTGTTTCCGGTCGGTAAT
>NZ_CP080030.1:3404443-3483513 GCF_019382755.1 Pseudomonas sp. Colony2
GTTGCAGATGCACCGCCCGGTCATCGCAACAGTACTGCGCTACCTCGACCTCAGTTCTTCGCCCGGCTCAATGGAAATTCGTACCGGCGCTTATCGATAAAGATCGAATAACGTAATCCTCCGTCGCCGCTCGGCTGAAGAATGCTGTGGGTCTTGGATTTATGGAAAGGGTGGCTGTAAAGAGAGGGAAGGTCTGAATAGGCATAGCTTTCAAAATGCAGTTCGTCGCCTACCCAATGCACCTCGTTGTACAGGAAGTGCCAGTTTTTGCTGGAAGCCATGTAGAGGTAGGCACTGCCGTTGGGACCCATGATGACTTCTACCTCTAGCTCGCCTTTGTCATTTGCCCACTTGCCAATATATCGCTCCATACCGGAGTGGGCAGGTATCCCGGGATCCGCTACAAAGTCACTGGCCTTGAAAGGGGTTTTGCGCGCAGCTTCAGCGGCGGCGTTTGGATAAAGGGCACACAGCGGTGCGACGTTACTGACTTTTACGTAGTTGAAGGTCAGGCTCGTATCCGAAACATCCATGCTCAGCGTCATGGTCTGCGGGTCGAATGCCAGGACCTTCAGGTCGAAGTTGTCTGAAGGTGATTTGAGATGGATGACCTTTCCATCGTCGGACACCTTGAAGTCGCTCACTTCTTTTTCCTGGTGCTTCCCGGGTTCAGCGCAGTTGAATGGATGCAATGTGGCTTTGGCATCAGCGCTGTATTCGACCACGTTGGCAATTCCGTTGCGCAGAGGAACCATGGCCCAGATGCCAACTACGTTATCTTGAGTCGCCAGCGCGTGCGTCGAAGGCTTGGCGCCATGGTTGGCACACCCGGTCATCATCAACGTGGCCAGGGAAATTGTCAGAACGTTGATCCGCATCGGGCTTATCCGTAAGAGTGTTCGCATTGATCCATCTGTCGCGGTTGGCGACCTTCTGGCAGGCAAGCATCATAAGGGATCGTTACGCTACGGTGCAGACCCAGAGGTGATTCTGCCGATAGGGCGCGCGGGTGAAGTGAACATCTGAAACCAGATGCATGCCTCGCTCTTGCAGGGCTTCGGTCAGTTGTACGAGTGTCTCTGCCTGGATAGTCATTGCTGTTACCTCGTCAGATTTACTGCGTTCATAATTCTTGACCGGCCGGGCAACTGGCTAATTCAAATTTTCTACAACGTTGATTGACGTGTGGTTGCTTCAGTTCTTTTGCTCCCGATCCCAGGATAAGCGCGACCTGAAAATACGCGGGCAGTGGTGCTCACGCACTCGAGGTGACCTACAGTGAAACATCGCGCCGGTATGACATGAGGAGATCCTATGTCCACTTTCAAGCTGACTTCGCGCGTCTTCAGTACGCCCCGTCACACAACGCATTATCTGGAGTCGGGACCTGCCGATGGGGCATTGATGATGTTCCTGCATGGTTGGCCCGAACTCGGTTTGATCTGGCGTGCACAGATGGAAGCGTTCGCTGCCCAAGGCTGGCACTGCGTCGCACCCGATATGCGCGGCTATGGCGGCTCTTCGGCGCCGGCCGCGATCAATGCGTACACGATTGAAAACATCGTGGCAGACATGACAGAGCTGCATGACCATCTCGGTGGAACGCCCGCCATCTGGGTGGGCCACGATTGGGGCAGCGTCGTGGCCGGTGAACTGGTCGCCCATGAACCTTGGCGCAGCCGCGGCGTTGTGTTGGTTTCGGTTCCGTACTTTCCTTCCACGAACGCGCTGGCGACGCTCATACCGCTGGTTGACCGAGGGATTTACCCGGTCGACCAGTATCCAGACGGCCAATGGGACTATTACCGCTACTACAACACGCATTTTGCGTCCGCCGTGGCTGATCTTGACGCGGACAAAGCAGCATCGCTGGCGTCGATTTATCGAAGAGGCGACCCTGCAAGCATCGCCAGGGTCGCCTCCAATGCCGAAGTGACCCGCAAAGGCGGGCGGTTTGGCGAAGCGCACCGGGCTCCCCCGACCCCGCCAGACCCGGCGCTCTGGCCCGAGACGGACTTCGCGGTACTGGTGCGCACGTTCGAGGAGCATGGTTTCCGCACGCCCTGCGCGTGGTATCTGAACGACGACGCCAACATCGAATACGCCCATCGCGCACCCAATGGCGGCCGCCTCTCCATGCCCGTCCTGTTTGTGAACGGTGATTACGACCCGATGAATACCATCAACGGCAATCAGTTGGGCGATCCAATGCGCGCGGCCTGCGCAGACCTCACAGTGACGAGCCTGCCTGGCGGGCATTGGCTGCCGGTGGAGTGCAAGACCGAACTCGTTGCGGCCATAAGTCGCTGGCTGATGCTCGCGAAATTCGTGGCCCATCAGTAAGCCCGGATCACACCTTGGGATGGGTGAGTCGGGTACCGGCACGCGTGCCGGTAGTCAGCGTCGTGGCTTGTGATCAACTGCGTTTTGGCTTCTTTCTTGACCGGGTTTGCCGTGATGAGATCTCGATCCACGTCGGCGCATGATCACTGGCATGCTCTTCACCCCGTACCCATGCATCTACGCCGACGTTTTTCAGGTACGGGGCGAGTACCGGGTTGAGCAGCAGATGGTCGATGCGCAGCCCGGAATTCTTCTGCCAATGCTGACGGAAATAATCCCAAAACGTGTACACCCGCTCTTCCGGGTACAGGTGCCTCAGCGAGTCGATCCAGCCCTGGGAAAGCAGCCTTTGAAAGCACTCACGGCTTTCTGGCTGGAGGAGGGCATCCTTGAGCCATGAGCGGGTGTTGTAGATGTCCAGGTCGGTGGGCACCACGTTGTAGTCACCGGCCAGGACCACGGGATGTTCGCTGGCCTGCAGTGTTGCAGCGTGGGAGATCAGGTGTTCGAACCACGCGAGCTTGTAATCAAATTTTGGCCCGGGTTGAGGGTTTCCGTTGGGCAGGTACAGGCATCCGACAATCACGCCATGGACAGCCGCTTCCAGGTATCGAGACTGCGAGTCGTCCTTGGCTCCCGGCAAGCCCTTATGGATCAAAAGGGGTTCGGAATCCCGCGCGAGAATTGCCACTCCGTTCCAGGAAGCCTGGCCATGGTGCAATGAGCCATAGCCCGCCGCCTCAAGTTCTCCAGCGGGGAACGCGTTGTCTTGCGCCTTCAGTTCCTGCAGGCAGACGATGTCCGGGCGCTCCTTTTCCAGCCACTGCAGAAGGTTGGGCAGTCGCGTCTTTATGCCGTTGACATTGAATGTCGCGATCTTGAGGTTCTGCATGGCGTCGGTCCTTCAATGTGCCGGGTGCGCCGGGTGTTCGGCCACCGTGGGGGTAGGGGGCCTACCCTTGCTCATTTGGCGATGTCCCCTATACCGGTTTAGTCGCAAAGCCTCTTTTCGACTACAGCAAGCCTGCTTTTGCTCACTGACATTACGACCGGAACCTGTTTTTGAAACGACCATTGGTGTCATTTTCCGGTTGTGCCCCCGACTGGTTCAACGCTCACTGATCCAGCACAAGCACTTCGCGGCAGACCGAGAGGGGGCAGGTTGTTCAGGCGAGCTGTCGGAACGTATGATCGCAGCGAGCGCCCTTTTCCGGGCGCTGAGACTCACCCTTTGAAGGACATGAGCATGGAAAAGCACTTCGGTAATTCAGGCCTGTTCAAGGCTGCTTCGTATCACTGCAACACGCTCCTGGGCAGCGGCATTGCTCGCTGGGAGCTGAAAAATATTGCGTTGAATACGAAGGAGTTTTTGATATGTCCAAAGAACTACTCGGAGTTTCTGCTCTAGGGTTGATGGTGGTGGGGGAGTTTTGTGCAATCTACAGCGAGGTGGTAACCGCCAGGCTTGCCCAGACAGGGCATGGTTCATGGGAGGCGTTCGTCCTTCCCGTTGTGCTGATGTGTTTTGCCGGGCTTTGCCTGTTGGGTGCGTATTGGCTGGGGTACGTGGCGGTCGGTGATATCTGGGTCGTCACCGTGGTCTCAGTCACCTCCCTGGTGCTGCTTGAGCCCGTGGTGGTCTGGGCGCTGTTCCATGAAGCACCAGGGCGTGGCGCGCTCATCGGGTTTGTCCTCGGCGCCTTGGGCATGCTTGCTACTGTATTGCTTTGACTCCGCCCTCTGGCCCGGCAATCAAACGCCGGGCCAGCTCGCCTCAAATGGTCACAGATTCATCTTGAAGCCTGTGTGGGTTGGCAAGAACCCCAGGGACTCATAAAACCTATGAGCATCTGGCCGCGTACGATCACAGGTAAGCTGGATCAGTTGGCAGTGGCGCTGACGTGCTTGCTCAAACGACCATTCGAAGAATTGCCGGCCCAATCCGCTCCCACGCATTCGCTCGTGCACGCGGACGGCTTCGATTTGAGCTCGCCATGCGCCCCGATGAGAAATATTCGGAATGAAAGAAAGTTGGAGAGTACCGACCACCTCTTCATCAGCCACAGCGACGCCAAGAAACTGGTTCGGGTCTGCGTCGATGGCCTCAAACGCTCGTGTGTAGGAGCTCTGAAGCGGAAGACTGCTATCCTCTCGAACAGGCCCCAGGGAGTCATTTGCCAGCAGCAAAACAATGAAAGGCAAGTCGTCGATACTGGCGCGTCGTATGGTCAGATTCGTCACAACGGTTTCCTGAGGTGCGGTGGTATAGAGGAACCCAGCCGATGGGGGCATTCGCATCCAAACATAACATTCATCCACGGAGCAACGAGCCCATGTCAAATACCGCTGGCATGTTCATCCGTCAGTTCTTTCACGGTACCCGGGCCGACCTGGAGCCGGGCGATCTGATCCGCGTCGGCTACCCGTCCAACTTTACAGAAGGTAAAGCACTGTCCTGGGTTTACTTTGCGGGCACGCTGGATGCCGCCATCTGGGGGGCTGAGCTGGCGCTCGGCAGTGGGCGGGAACGGATTTATGTTGTGGAGCCAACGGGGGCAATCATGGATGACCCCAACGTGACGGATAAGAAGTTTCCCGGCAATCCCACGCTTTCCTATCGCTCCACTGACCCTTTGCGCGTCGTGGCGGAGGTCACGAAATGGCACGGGCATCCGCCTGAACGGTTGCAGCAGATGAAGGACAACCTCGCGCGTTTGAAGGCCGAGGGTCGCGACGTGATCATTGACTGATATCATCGGGCACAAGCCGGCGTCACCCGATCGCCAAGGGGCTTTCCTTAACTGTTCCAGCAGGTGCTTCCATGCAGAATTCCCCTCCTGAAGGTCTACCTACCTATCGGATCCTGACAGGCAAGGACGATGCCTCCTTCTGTCACCGGGTCTCTGAAGCGCTTGCGCTGGGTTACCAGCTTTACGGCTCGCCAGCGGCAACCTTCAATGGCGAGTACGTGGTGGTGGCACAGGCTGTCGTTTGGAACGCCGATAACAACGCTACTGTCAGGAACTGACGCGGGCTTGAATTAAGGTGAGTTCTCTCACTCCTGTCAGGTCAAATGATGAAATTCTCGTCTGTTCGTCTCGTTACCAACCACTTTGAACGGCTCGTTCAGTTCTATCACAACCTCTCGACTGTCGAGCCAAGGCACCTGGCTGACGGGTTCGCTGAAATTCACCTCGACGGCGTCGTCCTGGCCATAGCCGATGAACGCCTGGTCCGCCTTCACAACGATGGACTGGCAGTCGCCGCCAGCAACCGTTCGGCGATCCTGGAGTTTCAAGTGGACGATGTGGAGGCCGTCCTGCTGCGTATCGGTCGGGCTGACGTGGTGATGCCGGTGACGGTCATGCCATGGGGCAACACTTCGGTATTGCTGCGTGATCCGGATGGAAGCCTGGTCAACGTCTTTTCGAGACCTTGCCGCTGAATTGGTCCGCTGTTGTCGACAGGTTCGGTAGGGTCGATAACGGGTTAAAGTAATCAGCTTAAGCGCCGATCAATTAACATCGATACCGGAATTGGATATTTGACATGATCACGAACGTCAGCAGTCTCGCTTCAGTACCCGCCAACCCAAGTCCGGCCAGCGTCAGCGATAGCTCCAAGACCGAAGACTCTGGAACCTTGAGTCTCAACCCGGACACGGGTGCCAAAAGTGCGCCCGCTGCAGGTGGCGGCCAGGCGGCATCCACGTCGCAGGAGTCCGACACCGTCAAGGCGCTGAAAAAGCAGATTGCGGAGTTGCAAAAGCAGCTTCAAGAGCAGCAGCAAAACATGCAAAAGGCCCAGGCCAGCAATCAAAGCGCAGACGCCAAAGCGGCCGCCGTGGCTGCCGCCCAGGCGCAGATTGCCGCAACGGCAGCTGCATTGCAGTCTGCGTCTTCGGCGTTGTTGCAGGCACTGACTTCCGACGGTGGAAGCGGTACCGGTTCCATCGTCAGTACCACCGCCTGAGAGGCAGATTTGGTTTTCCACAAGAAGCATTCGTGTACCCACGGGCCATTCTGTTCGACCTGTATAACACGCTGACGCACCGAGCCTTGATTAGCCTCACCTTGCACACCAAACGTCAACGGAACTGCGTTTATGAAATACAGCTGGATCGCACTTGTCTTACTGCTTTGTGCCTGCACGAGCGGCCCCACCCGGGAACAACTGGCAGAACAACGCTTATGGGAATACCAGTTGCTCACTCACCTCAATCACTTCAAGTCGTACCCCGAAGAAGCTCGCCTGCAAGGATTGACCGGCCTGGTCAGGGTTGAATTCGTGGTCGACGCCAAAGGCAACCTGATACGCCACAAAGTCATCAGCCATACAGGTTCGGATCTGTTCGTCAGCGCCGTGGAGAGATTCGTTCCGGCGGCGTCGCCAGTGCCTGCGCCTCCACCCTCAATGCTGCTCAAAGGCGAGATTCAAGTGGTGGCCCCGTTTGTATTCTGCCTGGAGGGCGTGGCCTGCGGCGGCTCACCGCCACGCCGGCTGTAGCTGACCTGCGGATAAATTCCGGGCAAAGAAAAGCCCGCGATGGGGAGCGCGGGCTTAAAGGTTTTCACCAGGAGCTGAGGTGACCATAGGCGCCCGACTGTGAAAGGGTTGTGAAAGGGCGCCAGCGCTGCACTCAACTCAGTAGGCGCCCGCGGCCGCCTTTGCACCGCTGACGATGGCGATCCCGGAGCTGCTGCCCAGGCGCGTAGCACCGGCTTCGATCATCGCCTGGGCCGTCGCCAGGTCGCGCACGCCGCCCGACGCCTTCACGCCTATCTGCGCCCCCACCACGCCGCGCATCAGGCGCACATCCGCCAATGTCGCGCCGCCATGGCCGAAACCGGTGGAGGTCTTGACGAACGCCACGTTCAGCTCGCGGCACAGGCTGCAGGCATGGGTTTTCTGCTGGTCATCCAGCAGGCCGGTCTCGAGGATGACTTTCAGCGGCACCGCGCCGCAGGCCGCCAGCACCTGGGCAATATCGTCGCGTACCTGGTCCAGCAGGCCATCCTTCAGCCAGCCGATGTTCAGCACCATGTCGATCTCGCCTGCACCGGCCTCGATCGCAAGCTTTGCCTCATAAGCCTTGGCCGCACTCAAGCCCGCACCCAGGGGGAAGCCGACGACGGCACAGACCAACGGCGCGGAGTCGCGCAGGCATTCGGCGGCCAGCGGCACGTTGGCGCTGTTGACGCACACGGACTTGAAGCCATGCTCGCGGGCCTCGGCGCACAGTTGGCGAATGCTCGCCTGGGAAGCATCGGCGGCCAGCAGGGTGTGGTCGATATAGGCTGCGAGCGGCAACGGATCAGTCGGCATGGCAAGTGTCCTGTAAGGATGAGGTGCTGGGAAAAGGCGGTTTGTGTTAAGTTGGATGCATTAAATGTGAAATAAATAACATTGTAAATGGAATTTGTGACTGTCCTGATCAAGGGCACGCATTCAACGAGGGTTGGAACGCAGTGGATTCAAAGAAAAGCGAAAGATTTCGGGCCATGCACAAGGCCTTGCAGGGCGAGTCGGCGATTCACTTGCGTGACATGGCCGCATTGCTGGGTGTATCGGAAATGACCCTGCGCCGCGACCTGGCAGACAGCCCACAGGGCCTGCGACTGTTGGGCGGGCACGTAACCCGCAGCGGGCCGCCGGAGCCCGATTACCAGGTCGCCGAACAGGACCAGCGCCACGTCGCCGAGAAGCGTCAGATCGGCGTGCTGGCCGCCAGCCTGGTGCGCCCCGGCGACACGGTGTTCATCGATTGCGGCACCACCACGCCGTTCATTATCGAGGCGTTGCCGGATGACCTGGAGTTCACCGCGCTGTGCAATTCCCTCAACGTATTGCTCAAGCTCCAGCAAAAGCCCCACTGCACCATCATCCTCTGCGGTGGCACCTTTCACCGGCGCAACATGGTCTTCGAGAGCCATGCCGAGGCGGGCATCCTGGATGGCATCCGTGTGGCGTGGGCGTTCATTTCCGCGGCCGGCGTCAGCGCCGCCCACGGTGTGACCTGCTACAACCTCAACGAAGTGGAGGTCAAGCGCCGGGTCATGGCGCGGGCGCAGACCTGCGTGCTGGTGGCCGACCACAGCAAGTTCGACGAAGTACGTGCGGCACACTTTGCCGAGCTGTCGGACTTCCAGCGGGTGATCAGCGACCCCGGGCTCGAGGCGGTACAGCAGCAGGTGATCAGGGACAGCGGGGCGATCCTGCTGATCTGACTCAAACAGAATTGTGATTTTTATTTCATTTGTTCGGAATTTAACAAATTGGCCTTGACACTCTCGGGAGCAAGGCATAGTTTTTCAAATGTGATCGCGGTTCACATTTGTGAGCACGACCTCCCTGAAGGCCGTGCCCGAATCCTGACAACAATAAAAATAGGAATCACCATGCTCCAGATAGCCCGTAAACCTGTTCATGTGCTGGCCCTTGCACTGGCTGTCGCGGCCTCGGCGCTGGCGCTGAACGCCCAGGCCAAGGATCTGAAGATCGGTTTCAGCCAGGTCACCCTGCAATCTCCCTTCTACGTACAACTGCGCGACGGCGCCAAGGCTGCAGCGGCCAAGGGCGGCGACGAGCTGATCTTCCTCGACGCCAACGGCGATATCAGCAAGCAGAACAACGATATCCAGGACCTGCTGACCCGCAAGGTCGACATCCTCATCATCAATGCCGTGAACCCCGACGCCGTGGGCGCGGCCCTCGACGCCGCCAAACGCGCCAAGGTGCCGGTGATTGCCGTCGACCGCGCAATCAATGCCCCGGTCGCCACCACTATTGGCCGTAACAATGCCGAGATGGGCGAGCTGTCCGGCAAGGCGCTGCTCGCCGCGCTCAAGCAGCGCGGCGTGACCAAGGGCAAGATCATCGAGATCCAGGGCGACGCCGGCGGTACGGTGATGAAAGAACGCCGCAAGGGTTTCCACACCGCTTTGGCCTGCACCGACTTCAAGATCATCGACGGCCCCTACAGCGAGTACATGCGCGCCAACGCAGTCACGGCAATGCAGGATTTGCTGCAAGCGCACCCGGACCTCAAGGCGGTGATCGCGCATAACGACGACATGGCCATGGGCGCGCTGCAAGTGCTCACCGAAAGCGGCAAGAAAGACGTCCTCGTGGCCGGGATCGACGGCTTGTCCGAGGCCTTGAATGCCATCCAGAGCGGCGATCAATACGTGGCCACCGCCCTCAACGACCCACGCTACCTGGGCGAGGTCGCCATTGAGGCGGCGCGGGCCCTGGCGGCCGGCAAGTCGGTGCCGAACTTTGTCGACGCCGGCACCCAGGTGGTGACCAAGGCCAACGTGGCCGAGGTCAAGCATGACTCTACCTTCGGCGAATACCGCCCCGGCGCGCTCTGACGGATCTGCGCCGCCACGCTATGGATTTTTGCGGGCACCTCTTGCGGGAGGTGCCTGTTCGAACGCACTCGTCACTCAACAGAGGAATTCACTGTGAAAGCTGCCGTCATGTACCAACCGGGCGATATCCGGGTCGAAGATGTTCCAAAACCTGCGGTCAAGGCCGGCCACGCGCTGGTTCGGGTCGCCGCCTGCGGCGTGTGCGGCTCGGATATCCCGCGCATGCTGAGCAAGGGCGCCCATGTGATGCCGCTGATTTGCGGCCATGAATTCGCAGGCTTTATCGAAGAGATCGGCAGCGGTGTCGAAGGCTATGCCATCGGCGAACTGGTGACAGTGCCGCCGATGATCCCGGACGTCAGCAGCGACCAATATGCCCGAGGCTTTCCGTCCCGCTCGGAGCGCTACGATTACTTCGGCAGCCGCCGCGACGGCGCATATGCCGAGTACGTCAATGTGCCGCTGAGCAACCTGATCAAGGTGCCCCAAGGCATGGACCCGATTGCCGCGTCCCTGGTGGACCCGGCGGCGATTGCCCTGCATGCGATCTGGAAAGCCGACTTCAAGGCCGGGCAGAGCGGGGCAGTGGTAGGTTGCGGGCCAATCGGCCTGTTTGCGATCCAGTGGCTGCGGATCATGGGGGCCAAGGACATCGTCGCCATCGACATCGCCGAAGAGAAACTCGCCATGGCCCGCGAAGCCGGCGCCACCCACACCCTGCTCAGCGGCGCGGCGGATGCCGAGTTGCCCCGTTGCCAACTGGTGATTGAAGCGGCAGGCCATCCCAGCTCGATCAACCAGGCCGTGCAACTGACCAAGGCTGGCGGGCATGTGGTGTTTATCGGCATTCCCACCAGTGACGTGGCCCTCAGCACTGCGACGTTCTCGCACTTCCTGCGCCAGGAAATCTCCCTGCACGGCGCCTGGAACTCGTTCTCGGCACCGTTCCCGGGCGATGAGTGGACGGCCTCCATCGACAAGCTGGCTTCCGGTGAATTGCAGTGGCAGTTCATGATTACCCACGACTTGCCGCTGGATGAATTGCCGGCGATGTTCAAGCGCTATGCCGATCGCAGCGAAGTCGCGGCCAAGGTAATTTTCCGTCCCTGAGCCGCGCCGTCAGCTGTGTGTCGCCAAGCCCGACGACGCTGTGCGTTGCCGGGCTTAAAACAAAAAGCGTTGTTACAAGACGCAGGAGAACTACCGATGACCTTGTTGTTGGGACTGGATTTCGGAACAGGTGGGGTGCGGGCTGGTTTGTATGACCTGCACAGCCACAAACTGGTACACGTCGCCGAGGCGCCGTATGCCACGCAATACCCGCAGTTGGGTTGGGCCGAGCAGGCGCCGGCGGACTGGTGGTCGGCGCTGGGCAAGGCCTGCCGGCAGTTGATGGCCCAGGCCGGGCACCCGCAGGTGGCGGCGGTGTGCGTCGCCACCACAGCCTCCACCGTGGTGGTTGCCCAGGCGGACGGCCAACCCCTGGCCCCGGCGTTGTTATGGATGGATTGCCGCGCCGCTGCCGAGTCGGCGCGCACCGCCCACGTCAGCCACCCGATGATGAACCAGGGCGGTGACGCGGTGGAATGGCTGGTGCCCAAGGCCATGTGGCTGGCCGAGCACGAGCCTCAGGTTTACCAGCGCGCCGAGCGTATTTGCGAGGCCGTGGACTGGATCAACTTTCAGTTGACCGGGCGCTGGGTCGCCTCCCAATTGAATGCCAGTTGCAAGTGGAATTACGACACCTTGCAGCAGCGTTTTCCGGTGGAATTGTACGCCGAACTGGGCGTGCCTGAACTGGCGCAAAAACTCCCTCAGGAAGTGATCAAGGTTGGTGGCCGGATCGGCCCATTGAGCGCCGATGCCGCCAATCATCTGGGCCTGAGCCGCGACACGCTGGTGGCCCAGGGCGGAATCGACGCCCACATGGCAATGCTCAGTGCCGGCACCACTGGCGCCGGCGAGCTGTTGTTTATCGGTGGTACCTCGGTGGTGCAACTGATGCACACCCCGCAACGCATCGACGTACCGGGCATCTGGGGCCCGTACCCCGGCGCCTTGCTCGACGGCCAATGGTTGATGGAAGGCGGGCAAGTCTCCGCCGGTTCGATCCTCAACTGGCTGGCGCAAAAGATGTTCGGCCTCGACGATGCCGGGCACCAGCGCCTGATCCGCCAGGCCGCAGAACTGCAGCCCGGCTCCACCGGCTTGCTGGTGCTCGATTACTGGATGGGCAACCGTACACCGTACCGCTCACCGGACATGCGCGGCGCGATCATGGGCCTGTCGCTGAACCATGACCGGCATGACCTGTACCGCGCCTCGGTGGAAGCGATTGCCCTGGGCTCGGCGAACATCTTTCACACCTGGCGCTCCGAGGGCATCGAGATCACCCGGGTGGTCGCCGCCGGTGGTTTCCAGAAGAACCCGTTATGGTTGCAGGCCACGGTGGATGCCACCGGTGTGCCGTTCGAAATGGTGCCCCACGACAACCTCACCCTGATCGGCACCGCCGCCGCTGCCGCCTGCGCCCTCGGCGAGTTCGGCACCTTGCAGGAAGCCGCTACCGACTTCACCACCATCGGCCGGCTGATCGAGCCCGACCCTTACGCCCACGAGCAATACATCGAGCTGTTGGGCCGCTATCGCGCCGCCACCGACAGCGTCGCGCCCATCAGTTGCAAGCCACCGGCGAACCGCACGCTCGGCGTAAGGCCGGCAGCATGAGCGCCCATCCTGAAGAAACGTTTGCCACGCGGTTGTCGGCCGATTCCCAGCGTGATGACTTGATGGTCCAGGTGGCCAAGCTGTATTACGACCTGGAAAAGACCCAAAGCGATATCTCCCGGGAGACCGGCCTGACCCGCTGGCAAGTCAGCCGCTTGCTGCGCGAGGCGCGGGATTGCGGGGTGGTGCGCATCGATATCGTCGCCCGCTCGGCGCGCTTGCCGCAGCTGGAAGTGGCTTTGCAACGGCGTTTCGGCCTGCGTGAAGCATTGGTGCTGGATGTGGAAGATGCCGACACCGCGCTGAACGTGGTGACCCAGGCCGCCGCCCGTTACCTGTGCAACTTGCAGCCGATGCCGGCGCTGATCGGCGTGTCGTGGGGCCGCACCCTGACCAAAATGGCCCAGTGGCTGGTGCCGCGCTGGAACGAGGGGGTCAACGTGGTGCTGCTGAACGGCGCGATCAATACCCGTTCGATGGGCGAGTCCAGCCATAACGTCGCCGAGCGCTTCGCCCAGGCTGCCCGTGGCCAGGCCACGTTGCTGCCGGTGCCGGCGATTCTCGGGCATGCGCATACCCGCGAGGCGCTGGAGCAGGACCCGGTGATCGCCCAGGTATTGCGCCTCGGGCAACAGGCGCCGGTGGCGTGTTTCAGCCTGGGGGAGTTGTCTGATCATTCGGTGTTGATGGAGTCGGGTTACATCGACCGGCCATTGCTCGAAGAGCTGGAACGCCTGGGCGCCGTCGGCGACATCATGGGCCGCTTTATCGGCATGGACGGTGAACCGGTGATGCCCGAACTCGACGCCCGCACCCTGGGCCTGCCGTTGGCCGCCTTGCGCGACAAGGCCTGGTCCATTGCCGTGTGCGTCGGCGCGCAGAAGCACCGTATCGTCCACGCCAGCGTCAAGGCCGGCTACGTCAATGTGCTGGCCACCGACGCGGCCACCGCCCGCTATTTGCTGGAGCAGGATCATGAGTGAGTTGGCCCTGGATATCCGTCATGTCAGCAAGCGTTTTCCGCCCAATGTGGTGGCGCTGACCGATGCCTCCCTCGACGTTCGGCCCGGTGAGGTGCATTGCCTGCTGGGTGCCAATGGCGCGGGCAAAAGTACCCTGTTGAAAATCGTCGCCGGCGCCCATCGCCCGGATGGCGGCGAGATGTCGGTGGCGGGCCGGCGGGTGGAACTGAAGAATCCGCAACAGGCGCGCCAGGCCGGGATCGCGATGATCTATCAGGAGCTCGACCTGATCCCGCAGATGACCGTCGAAGAGAACCTGATGCTCGGCTACGCGCCCCAGCGCTTCGGGATTATTTCCCGGGGCAAGCGCAGTGCGTTGGCCAAGGCCGCACTGTTGCGGGTCGGGGCCAACTTCTCGAGTTCCGACCGGGTGGGCAGCCTGTCGATTGCCAACCAGCAATTGGCGGCCATCGCCCGTGCACTGACCTGTGAGGCCCGGCTGGTGGTGATGGATGAGCCTTCGGCGGCGCTGAACGAGACCGAACTCAAGCGGGTGTTCCAGGTGATTCGCGAGATCACTGCGGCGGGTGTGGCGGTGCTGTATGTCAGCCACCGCTTGAATGAAATTCGCGAGATCGGCGACCGGGTCACGGTGCTGCGTGCCGGGCGAACCCTGCAAACCCACGAGCTGGCGCAGATCGACGACCAGGCGCTGATCGCCGCCGTGGTCGGCGAGCACCGCGACCTGCTGGAACGCAGCCCGCGTCAGGCGCCGCGGGATAACCTGGCGCTGAATATTCGCCGGCTGCAAGGCGAGCAGGGCCTGGACGTGCAGGGGCTGGAAGTGCGTCAGGGCGAAATTGTCGGGCTTGCCGGGCTTAACGGGGCAGGGCGCAGCACGTTGCTCAAAGCCTTGTTTGGCGTGGGGCGCAACGACAGCGATGTTGAACTGTTTGGCCAGCCTTATCAGCCGCAAACCTCGCGCCAGGCGATCCGCCAGGGCGTCGGGTTGGTGCCGGAAAACCGCAAGACCGAAGGCCTGCTGCTGGATGCGCCGATCTACCGCAATGCCTGCCTGGTGCACACCCGGCACTTGAACTGGTTTTCCCATCGCCAGGCCAAGGACCGCGCCGGCCCGGTGCTGCAGCGCTTGCAGACCAAGCTCGACAACCTTGAGCAACCGGTACGCCAGCTCTCCGGCGGCAATCAACAGAAGGTGGTCATGGCCAAGTGGGTGATCGACGGCGCGCGCCTGTTGCTGCTGGACGAGCCCAGTCGTGGCCTGGATGTCGGCGCCAAGGCCGACCTGTATGCCCTGGCCCGCAGCCTGGCGCAGGAAGGGGCGGCGGTGCTGGTCGCCAGCAGCGAGCTGGACGAGTTGTACGTCAATTGCGACCGCATCTGGGTGATGCATGAGGGGCGCAACGCGCTGTGTTTCGACCCCTTGACTGCCAGTCGCGACCAGATCGACCAGGCCATCCTTATCGGTAGAACGAGTGTAGAACCATGACTATTGCAAGCAACCCAAGCCCGGTTTTCGATAAGCCCGTCACCCTTACCAGCCGCCGTCGCAGTGCGGTGCTGGAGTGGGTGATGCGCTACAACTTTGTGTTCATTTTCCTGTTTGCGGTGGTGGTGGCGACGTTCCTGTCGGACGACTTCCTGACCTTCGGCAACATCGCCAACCTGTTCCAGCAGGGGGCGATTGTCGGGATCATCGCCATCGGCATGACCTTCGTTATCCTTACGGCCAATATCGACCTGTCGGTGGGCAGCCTGTGTGCCTTCGGCGGGATCCTGGTGGCGGTGCTCCTGCAGCAGCAGGTCAGCGGCTGGCTGGCGGTGCCGGCCACGTTGCTGGTGGGACTGGCCATCGGCACCTTGATGGGCAGCCTCACGGTCTTTGGCAAGGTGCCGAGTTTTATCATCACCCTGGCCGGGCTGGTGTCGCTGCGCGGGGCCACCTTCCTGGCATCCGACGGTGCGCCGATTGGCGGATTGCCGGCCAGCTTCACCTCGTTCGGCTCGGCCATGATCGACATCTGGCCCAGCGCTGGCATTGCGTTTCCGGTACTGGGGCTGATCTTTATCCTGATCACCGTCATCGCCTGGCTGGTGCTGCGCTACACGGTGTTTGGCGAATACGTGCTGGCCACCGGCGGCAACCTGGAGGCTGCGCGGCTGTCCGGCGTGCCGGTGCGGGCGGTGACGATTGCGGTGTTCGCCATCTGCGGCGGCCTGGCAGCATTCGCCGGCTTGTTGATGACCTCACGCCTGCACGTCGGCCAACCGACCGCAGCCCAGGGCCTGGAACTGGATGCAATTGCCGCCGTGGTGCTGGGTGGCACCAGCCTGTTCGGCGGGCGCGGCAGCGTGGTAGGCACGGCGGTGGCGGTGATGCTGCTGCAGGTGTTGCGCAATATCTTCAACCTGCTGGGGCTGGGCTCGTTCTACCAGATGGCGATCACCGGGGTGATCATCGTGCTGGCGATTTTGCTCAACCGCTTGATCGACCATTACGCCGGGCGCACCTGAGGACACCGTGATGAATGCACCGCTACCCGCGCCGATCAAGGCCGTGATCTTCGACATGGACGGCCTGCTGCTCGACACCGAAGGCATCTACACCGAAGTCACCCAACTGATTGCCGACCGCTACGGCCGCACCTTTGACTGGAGCATGAAGCAGAACACCATCGGCCTGGGGGCTTATGAACTGGCCAGCTATATCGTGCAGGCCGTGGGCTTGCCGATGAGCCCCGAGGCGTTCTTGCAGGAACGCACACCATTGATGAATGCGCGGTTTCCCCAGGCGGCGGCCATGGCCGGGGCCCAGGCGCTGGTGCGGCATTTGTCGGCCCACGGTGTGCCGATTGCGGTGGGTACCAGTTCGTCGCGGCACTATTTCGAACTGAAAACCACCTTGCACCGCGACTGGTTCTGCTTGTTCGATGCCATCGTCACCGCCGATGACCCTCAGGTAGGCGCTGCCAAGCCGGCGCCGGATATCTTCCTGGTGGCTGCCGAGCGACTGGGAGTGACGCCCGCTGAATGCCTGGTGTTCGAGGATTCGCCATTTGGCATCACTGCGGCCAAGGCGGCCGGGATGTACGCCGTGGCCATCCCGGACCCGGCGATGCCGCAGGAGAAGTTCCTGCATGCGGATGGAAGACTGCTGAGCCTGGAGGCGTTTGACCTCGCGCGATGGGGGTTGCCAGCCTACCGCTGACTCGACGTCCGGTAGGCTGCCTCGTCGTCAGCGGGTGTATGGTAGACCGGGCAAACACCTGGATTATCTCTGGAGAGAGAGGTGACTATGAGCACTCCCATGCTGAACAAGCTGCATCTCAACGGTTATGACATCGTGCAGGTCAACAGCGGCCCGTGGCGCGTCTGTACCAAGGCTGATCGCCTGGCATCCTTCGGTTCCCGTGAGCAGGCGCTGGCGTATGCCGCTGCGCTGCCGGGGTACAAGGCCAGGTCGATGCCGGTGGCCAATGATGCTTGAACCATCAAAAGCCTCGGTCAATCCGGGGCTTTTTATTGGGTCTCGCTTGAGCAATACATAAACGGTGGCGAGGGAACTTGCTCCCGCTGGAGTGCGAAGCGCTCCCAGGATTTTGGGGCCGCTACGCAGCCCAACGGGAGCAAGCTCCCTCGCCACACAGAGGATATGGTGGGATGATTCGCAGCTGATCAGCCCGTAGGAACCTGTCATGTCCCTGGCAACCTTATTTCTGTTCGTCATGATGAGCGCCGCGATTATCGCGATACCTGGCCCGACGGTTCTGTTGGCCCTGCAAAATGGTTCGCGCCATGGTTTGCAGGCGGCGTTCTGGGGCATGGCCGGGGCGGTGTTGGCCGACGCGTTGCTGGTGACGGCGGTGGCGTGTGGCCTGGGATTGCTGCTCGCGGCCAGCGAAGGGTTGTTTCAGGCGCTGAAATGGATCGGTTCGGCGTACCTCATCTGGATCGGCTGGCAGATGTTGCGATCACCCCAGGCGGCGTTGCCATCGGTGGGCGAAGGTGAGGATGGCGGCACCCGCTCGGCGAGTATTTTCACCCGCAGTTTCCTGGTGGCGATTTCCAATCCCAAGGCGTTGTTGTTCATGTCGGCATTCCTGCCGCAATTCGTCGACAGCACCCAGGCGCAACTGCCGCAGTACGCGTGCCTGTTGCTGGCGCTGTGCGTGCTCAATGTCAGCATCATGATGTTCTACGCGGTATGCGGGGCACGCTTGCTCAGTCGCCTGCGGCCCGCACATTTGCAGCATTTCAATCGCGGGGCGGGTGGGTTGTTGATGACGATGGGCGTGCTGTTGGCCGCTTACCGTCGTGCCCCGGCCGCGTAACTTAAACGAATGGCTGGCCGTGGAACCCGCGTGGCAGGCGCTGACGGCCTGGCAGGTCGGTCAGGCGCTGGGTCCAGGCACTGCGCCAGTCACCGGCGGCATGGGCGGTTTTGGACTTGCGCGCGGCACGCCGAGCGGCGTTGCGTTGGGTGCGGCGGGCTTCCTTGAAGACTTCGGTGTTACGGCAGGTACGGCACTTGACCCGATTCAGCTCGGTGCTGGAAGGGAGGTTGTTGCCGTGATGACCGCAGGCAAGATGCCCGGCGACCTTGAAGTGAATGACCATGTAAGCGTCTCCTTCTTGGGGGATGCGTCGCATCGGTAATCTGCTGATGCGCGCGGGCAGGGCGGGGCAGCCATTGGCTGATGTTCACCGCTCTGTCTTTTATGACAGTTCGCTGCTCCATGCGTTCGTTTGAGGGTATTGCGCCTCCGTCGACACCCGTAGCGCCTGCTGGTAATGCAACGGCGAGCGCCCGATCTCACGTTTGAAGGCATGGCTGAATGCGCTCTGGGAGTTGTAGCCCAGCGAGAGCGCGAGCTCGATCAACGAGCGTTTGCCCTCAGCCAGCGCCCGCGCTGCCAGACGCATGCGCCACTGGGTGAGGTAGGCCATCGGCGAGACCCCGGCGACGTCCTTGAAGTAGGCCGCAAAGCTGGCTCGCGACATTGCACACGCCTTGGCCAGTACCTCCAACGGCCTGGTTTCGCCCGGCTCGCCATGGATAAGGCGCAGCGCCGGCGCCAGGCGTTTGTCGGTCATGGCGCGCAGCCAACTGCCGGACAGCGGCGGTGCGGTTTCGAAATGCAAACGCAGAATTTCGATGAACATCAGGTGCGCCAGTTGCGATGAGGCCACTGCTGCACCCGGACGATCATGCTCCCGTTCACGCACCAGTTGATTGAGCAACCAATGCAGTGTTTCGAGCGCATGGGTCCTGGCATTCAAATGGATGAAGGGCGCCAGTGCTGCACGTAGCAGGTGTTCGGAGTCAGGGCTGAGTTCCACCTTGCCGCCAATCATGAAGAACTCATCCCCATCGCCGTGATACGCCAGGGCACCCACTCGCTTGTCGAGGATCTGTTGCAAATCCACCGGTGTTGCACTCAGGTCGCTGGCCATGACATGGGGCCTTTCGGCCGACAGTAGAAACACATCGCCTTCGTTTACCGCAATGGGCGTGCTTTCGCCTTTGATCTTCAGCCAGCACGTCCCTCGCAACACGCCCCAGAACTTCAATTGGGTAGCCGGTGGAAAGGCGATCGCCCAGCGTCCGCCCGCCACCAGGCCGCCGGACATCACGGAGCGGGCTTGCATGAAGGTGAGCAACTCGGAAAATGGATCAGTCATGATTTAGACGATTGCTTATAAAAACTGGAGTCTAGCGCATTCATCGTCTAGGTCGGATGGATATGCTGGGGTCTCCAACGTCACTACAGAGGGTTTGATCATGACATCACGCACTTGGTTGATCACCGGAGCCAACAGTGGCTTTGGACGCGAGATGACCGAGCAATTATTGGCACGGGGGGAGCGCGTTGCGGGCACGGTCCGGGATTTGGCGAGCATGGCGGACCTGCGAGCGCTTCATGGCGAAAGGCTGTGGCTGGCCGAGTTGGATCTGACTGATACCCCGGCGATTCGCCGGGTGGTCGATCAGGCATTCAAGGCGCTGGGGTCCATTGAGGTGGTGGTCAGTAACGCAGGCTACGGCCTTTTCGGCGCCGCAGAAGAGATGACCGATCAGCAGATCGAGCATCAATTGGGTACCAACCTGCTGGGTTCCATTCAATTGTTGCGCGCCGCGCTGCCCCACCTCAGGGCCCAGGGTGGCGGGCGGATCCTGCAACTGTCCACCATGGGCGGGCAGGCCGTTTTCCCGGGTGGTTCGCTGTACCATGCGAGCAAGTGGGGAATTGAAGGCTTTGTCGACGCCTTGGGCGAGGAAGTGGCTTGTTTCAACATCGGCTGCACCCTCATCGAACCCGGTAGCGCCCGCACCGGTTTTCGCTATCGCAGCGCGCAACTGGCGCCACGCCTGGAAGACTACGACCGTTCTCCTTCCAGCCACGCACGGCGGATGATCGAAGGCGGCACGACGGTGTCGTCGGGTGACCCGGCCAAGATGGTTGCGATCATGCTTGCCAGCGTCGACCAGCACCCTGCGCCCAAGCGCATTGCCTTGGGGCCAGACGCCTACACCGTGATGCACAAGCAGCTCAGCGACCGTCTGGCAGCACTGGAAGCGCAAAAGGACCTGGCATTTTCGACGGACTTCTTTGTGCCGTAACGAAACCGGCATCGCTGTCCGCGACGCACCCGCTCGTTTATCCTCCGGTCACACACACAATGTGACTGGAGTGGAAGATGAGCAATCAAGAGTCCCAGGAAGGCGGCTGCCGTTGTGACCGGGTGCGTTTTACCGTGACCGAAAAACCATTGATCACCATGGCGTGCCACTGCACCGGGTGCCAGAAGATGTCATCCAGCGCGTTCTCGCTGAGCGCGCTGATCCCCAGCCACGGATTCACCATCACCCAGGGCAACCCGGTGATCGGCGGGTTGCATGGCGTAGACCGCCACTACTGCTGCCCCCACTGCATGAGTTGGATGTTTTCCCGCCCCAATGGCGTGGAAGATCTGATCAACCTGCGTCCCACCATGCTGGATGACGCCAGCGGTTATGTGCCATTCATTGAAACCTGGACCAGTGAAAAGCTGCCGTGGGCGACTACCCCGGCGCAGCACAGCTTTGCGCAGCTCCCGGAGAGGGAGAATTTCCCCGCGCTGATACAGGCGTACGCCGAGTACAGCGGCGGTTGAACTAGTCCATCAGCGCCAGCAGGTCGGTGTCGCCCACGTCGCGCCCGGCCTGGGTCAACAGCGTTGTCACCTGGCCCCGGTGGTGGGTCTGGTGATTGAAGAAGTGCACGAGCAGTGCATGAAAATTCTTGTTCATGGGCGTGCCCGCCATGTTGTGGTACTGCAGGGGCTGATCCAGGTCCGACTCACTGATCGACTGCACCCAGTCGATGATGAGCTGGTCGAGCCAGGCGCGGTGGGCCGACAGTTCACGGATATCGGCGAAGGCCAGTTTATTCAGACGTGGCGGCAACCCCAACGCGTCTAACGGTACCAGCGCGGCAAAGCCTGCTGGATGCTCGGCGAAACGCTTGAGCCAGACGCGATCACCCAGGGCGAGGTGGTTCAGCGTGCCAAGAATCGACCCGAAGAACGCGCCACGGTCGGCAATCAAGTCTTCGTCGCTCAGGCCGTGGGCCGCTTCATACACCTTGCGGTTCATCCACTGGTTATAGGTCGCCATCAAGGCAATCTGCTCGGTACGGGTCACGTGAGGTTCCTCGATGGGGCGCGCGTCGCCATGATAATGCGAGCCTGCCGGGCGGTCATGGTGTTCTCGCGCAGCGCAGCTATTGTTGTTGATCTGGAACTCTGCGCCCTGGGAGGGTGACACCATGAATACCGGCGATCTACTGGAACAATTGCTGCGGGCGGGCCAGGCCTCGTCCAGCCAGCAGGGCGGCGCTGCACCCGGGTCTCAGGGCGGGCTCGGTGGTTTGGGCGGCTTGCTTGGCGGTTTGCTGGGCGGCAGCGGTGCTTCGGCTTCCGGCGGTGGCGGCCTTGGTGGCTTGCTCGGTGGCCTGGGCGGCATGCTCGGCGGAACCCGTGCGGCGCCTCAGGGGCGCACCGGCGGCACCAACTACGCGGCGCTGGCGTCGTTGGGGATGATGGCGTTCCAGGCGTATCAGGCCTGGCAGCGGCAACAGGCGTCGGCGCCGCAGCAGGCGTTGCAGACGGTTGACCAGTTGTCTGGCGCGCAGGTCGAAGAACACAGCCACGCCGTGCTGCGTGCATTGATCGCGGCAGCCAAGGCGGATGGCGAGATTGATGAGCGGGAGCAACAGATGATCTCGGCCGAGATCGGCAAGCACACCGATGATCCGCAATTGCAGGCGTGGCTGGATGCCGAGGTGGCCAAGCCGCTGAATGCGGCGGATTTTGCCGAGTTTGCCGGCGACCCGGCGGTGGCGTCGGAGGTGTACCTGGTCAGTGTGCTGCTGGTGGATGACCAGCGGGACGCGGAGCGCAATTATCTGGATGAGCTGGCGGCGCAGTTGAAGATTGATCCTGCGTTGCAGGTGCATCTGGAGCAGCAGGCCAAGGGGCAGGTTTAAACCGCTATTACGGTCATACCAAACCTGTGGCGAGGGAGCTTGCTCCCGCTGGGCTGCGTAGCGGCCCCGGAATCTTTGGGAGCGCTTCGCACTCCAGCGGGAGCAAGCTCCCTCGCCACAGCAAGCTCCCTCGCCACTGGGATCATCGTCTGCGGGTTAGAACCGCAGTGTGGCCCCCGTCGTGAGCCATTGATGCTGATCCCCGATCAAACTGCGTCCTACCACCAGGTCCACGTCCACATTCTTGCCGATATGCATCCTCGGCCCGGCTTGCCACGCCTGGTCGCCGCCTTGCTGGCCGTAGCGTTCGGCGATCAGTGTCAGTGAGTCCATCAGGCTGTATTCAAACCCGGTGCCCCAGGTCGGCCGATGGGTCTGGTCGCCGTCGTTATAAGCGTGGCTCCAGCCGGCGTTGAAGTTAAGCCGCAGGGCCTCCATGGGCTGCCAGGTAAACGGCACATTCAAGTCCGCGCCATCAAATGAGTGCCGGCGGTTCAGCGCGTAATGCACGCCGGCAGACGCGGCCAGTTCCAGGCCCAGGTCTTCCCGGGCCCACAACTGCGCCTTGAGCTGCGGATTCACTTGGGTTTCGCCGTCGCCATCATGGTTGGCCCGGGACACGGCGGCAGTCCACTGCAACCAAGGAATGGCAGCGGAGGTGCAGGCCGGCGCCAGGGTTTCACTGTGGGTTGAGCCAGCGTGCCGGTTGGCGGTGAACCAGGCGTCGACATTGCATTCGCCCGGGGCGTTGATTGCGCCGTCGTCGACCACGTAGGAGCCGCCGGCCGCATGGGCATTCGACATCAGGCTGAGCACCAGCACGATGCCCGCGGTCACGCCGACGAAAATCAGGTTGCGCCGCACTGCCCGAAGCTTGGAGGCGGGCAGGGGATGGAAGGTAACGTGGGTGGTGCGGTTGCGGTATTTGGCGAAACCGTCAGGGGTGTGTTTCTTGTACATGGTGAACCTCGATCAACAGCCGGTGGCGCGCCCCGACCGGACTTGGCAGGGACGCGCCGTGTTTCAAATAGAAAAAAGTGTGCAACGGGGTACCGCTACAACGGGGTTCTTCGTTCATGCCTGGATACTCCAATAAGGGTTGATTCAGCTGTCTACAGTCAGCACATGGATGCCACTGGCCCTGGCCTGGCTCACCAGTTCCGAGGTGTCGTCGCCACCGGGCAGCGCGATGATCACGTCGGGCCGGCTGTCGGTGAGCATGAACTGGTTGCGATGGCGTTCGGCCTGCTTGCCATGGCGTTGCCAGTTGGGTGGGTAACGCACCACATCCACTCCGGTTTCCCGGGCCCAGTCTTCCACGTCGCTGCCCAGGAACTGGCTGCCACCGTGGATCAACACCTGCACCGGGCGCAGGCGGTGGTAGGCGTCCAGCACCTGGCGGGACATTTTTGTATCGGCGTAATGACGACCTGCACAGATCAAGACGCGCATGGTGATCTTTCCTTGTAGTGCGTATTGCCATTTATCGACGCGGGCGCAGCAAGCGGATACAGGTGCTGTTCAAGCTGCTGGAAAAACCCAGCATGAAGCGCATTTCCACGGCGCTGAGCACGTTGCGCGCGTACAGCCGTACGCCCAGCACCATCACCGCCTTGGCCGCCTGGGCGAGGCCGTACACCAGCAGCGCGCGAGCAGCGTTGTCGAGGTAGCTCATAAGTGTGTTCATTGTCTGTCTCCGCGTGCACTGGCTATCTACCGATAGCCAGCGCTTTCAGGGGCGGTTGATCAGTACCACTGCTTGAAGCGGCGGATGTAGAGGGTTTTCATCAGTTGTGCCACGCAGCAGTAGGCGACCAGGGTGCCCACCAGCCATGGGAAGTACGCAAGTGGCAGCGGCTCCAGGCCAACCATCGCGCCCAGCGGCGAGAACGGTACGTAGATGCCCAGCCCGATCACGATGCAGGTCATCATCATCACCGGCCATGCGGCGTTGCTCTGGAAGAACGGGATCTTGCGGGTGCGCAGCATGTGCACCACCAGGGTTTGCGAGAGCAGCCCCTCGATGAACCAGCCGGACTGGAACAGGGTCTGCATTTCCACGCTGTTGGCCGAGAACACGTACCACATCAGGGCAAAGGTGGTCATGTCGAAGATCGACGAGGTCGGCCCGATCCAGATCATGAAGCGGCCAATGTTTTTCGCGTCCCACTTGCGTGGCTTGGCCAGGTATTCCTTGTCCATCTTGTCCCACGGCAAGGCCAGCTGGGAGATGTCGTACATCAGGTTTTGCAGCAGCAGGTGGATCGACAGCATTGGCAGGAACGGGATGAACGCACTGGCCACCAGCACCGAGAACACGTTGCCGAAGTTGGAACTGGCGGTCATGTTCAGGTACTTCATGATATTGCCGAAGGTCTCGCGGCCTTTCAGCACGCCTTCTTCCAGCACCATCAGGCTCTTTTCCAGCAGGATAATGTCGGCGGATTCCTTGGCAATGTCCGTCGCGCTGTCCACCGAGATGCCCACGTCGGCATCCCGCAAGGCCGGAGCGTCGTTGATGCCGTCGCCGAGGAAACCCACGGTGTGGCCGTTGGACTGCAAGGTCTTGAGCACCCGCGACTTCTGCAGTGGCGTCAGCTTGGCGAACACCGTGCGCTCCTCGACCCGCAGCTTGAGGGTGGCGTCGTCCATCGCTTCGATTTCCGTCCCCAGCAACGGTACGCCTGGCTCAAGGCCGACCTGGCGGCAGATCTTGCTGGTGACGATGGCGTTGTCGCCGGTGAGCACTTTGACCGCCACGCCAATTTCGCGCAGGGCAGCGATCGCCGGGCCAGCGGTTTCCTTTGGTGGATCAAGGAAGGTCAGGAAGCCACGGATCACCAGGTTGCGCTCATCGGCCGTGGTGTACTGCTTGCGGGCGAGTGCATGGGGAATGTTGCGGGTGGCCAGCACCAGCACCCGGAAGCCGTCTTCGTTGTAGTCCTGGGCAATCGCCAGCAACTCGTTGCGACGCCGATCATCCAGCTCGACGGCCACGTCGCCTTCCATCACGTGGGTGGAAATGCTCAGCATCTCCTCGACCGCACCCTTGCACACCAGCAGGTGATCGTTTTGCGCGTCCTTGACCACGATCGACAGGCGACGGCGAATAAAGTCGAACGGCAACTCATCCACCTTGCTGTAGGCAAACGGCACCTGGAACTTCGGATTCTGCTCGGAGAACTGTACGACCGCCTGGTCCATCAGGTTCTTCATGCCGCTCTGGTGATGGCTGTTGAGCCAGGCGAGGGTCAGCACTGAATCATCACGGTTGCCAAAGGCGTTGACGTGGTGCTCGAGGATGATCTTGTCCTGGGTCAGGGTGCCGGTCTTGTCGGTGCACAGCACGTCCATCGAACCGAAGTTCTGGATCGCGTTGAGGCGCTTGACCACCACCTTGCGCTTGGCCATGGCGGTTGCACCCTTGGCCAGGTTGGCGCTGACGATCATCGGCAGCATTTCCGGGGTGAGGCCTACCGCCACTGCCAGGGCGAACAGCAACGCGTCGCTCCAGTCACCCTTGGAGAAGCCGTTGAGGAAGAACACGATCGGCGTCATTACCAGCATGAAGCGGATCAACAGCCAGCTGACGCTGTTCACCCCGCGGTCAAATGCGGTTTGCACTCGGGAGCCGACAATCGCCTTGGCCAGGGAGCCAAAGTAGGTGCGCGGGCCGGTGGCAACCACCACGGCTTTCGCCCGGCCGCTGACCACGTTGGTGCCCATGAAACAGATGTTCGGCAGGTCCAGCAGGTTGCCCTGGTCGGCCGCCGTGGACGTGGCGGATTTTTGCGTCACATCCCCGAGGGTGTCGTACTTCTCTACCGGCAAGGCTTCGCCGGTCAGCACGGCCTGGCTGATGAACAGGTCACGGGACTCGATCAGGCGGATGTCGGCCGGGATCATGTCGCCGGCAGACAGTTGCACGATATCGCCGGCCACCAGGTCGCGCATTGGCACTTCCCGCAGGGTCGGCTTGGAGCCCACTTGCTCGCGACGCAACACCGTGGCGGTGGTGCGCACCATGGCCTTCAAGGCCTCGGCGGACTTGGCCGAACGATGCTCCTGCCAGAAGCGCAGCAGGCTGCTGAGCATGACCATGGTCATGATAATGATGACCTTGGTCAGGTCGGCTTCTTCACCGGCCTGCAGTGGCAGCCAGTAGTCAGTGAAGAAACTGATGGCGCCGAGGGTCAGCAGCACGTAGATGAACGGGTTGTTCAGGGCCTGGAGGAATTGCACGATGGCGTGAGGCGGCTTGTCGTGGGCCACCTCGTTGTAGCCTTCACGTTGCAGGCGAGCAGAGGCATCCAGTTCGGTCAGGCCATCCTTGGTTGCCCGGACATTGGCGAGGGTTGCCGAGAGGCCGTTCTGGGCTTCGCGGGCGGCGCGCATCGACAGCTTGGTGTCGGTATCCGTGCCGTTTTTCTTGTGCAGTTTCGGGTTTTTTACTGCGCTCATTGTGTGTACTCCTGTCGCCAATTTTTCGACAAAACATACCCGGTACTTACCTGATGACAGGCGAGCGAAAGCATGCCGAGTCGCTGACTTCGCGATCGGTTTAAATAAAGTGTTGGGTAACTTTCTACAGGCCCGCTAACAGCGCGTTAGTTAACTAACGCGCAGCGGGCTACTACTGGCTTCGTCCATAGAGAACTCCAGCTAATCAACTAACGGATAATCAGGAAGTTGCTGTTTCCAGCTGGCTTATGCCGCGCGAGCGTCCACGTAGAGGCTCAGCATCAGGCTCGCTTGCGCGACCAGGCTGGAAACGTCCCGTCTCTGTGGGTCTTGAGGGTCGGCGTGATCCCATTGCTGGACCAGGTGGCCGGTGGTGGGGCAGATACGCCAGTGTGCCCGGGGAGTCGGGCACACGCGGGGGGATGAGGTCACAAAGGTGCTGCGGGTAGGGGAAAAGCCTACGGGCTCGCGGCACAATTTGGCACGCAGGGCGTTAGCCAGCGTACGCAGATCAGGTAAAACAATCAGTTGAAAGGTCATAACACACCTCGGGACCGGACTGGCATCCGGTGAGGCAGTTACGTTGGAGCGTCAGGCTCTAGCGCAGCTTACTCGGCCGGAAAGGCGAGTCCCGTCATTTTTTCTGGGTTTGGCGCCCGATTCGCCGCATTCACGGTGATCGGACAACGACTAGATACTGTGTCCATTGGCTTCTTTTGTGAGGTTGAAAAATGGCCCTGAGTTGCAGGCACGGGGAATTTACTCAGGCAGTTGCCGGATGTCAACGTTTAATGACTTAAATTGTTACTGGTTCAGAGTTTGTTCAGATAGAAGGTTGGGGAAGTTGCAATATCAAATGTGCTTATTGATAAGTGGCCGGTGTGTGGCGGGCAGGTGAAGTAACAATAGCCGGATAACTTATGCGGGGTTCCGAAGCCTGCGTTCGGCCAGCGTGGTTTAACGGGGCGCCCAAGATCAACAGCAAGAGCACAGCGGCCTACCGGCCGGCTTGAGTGTTGTAGAGCAAAAGCCAAATCAAAAGCTAAAGCGGGCACGGTCCAAATGTGGGAGCGGGCTTGCTCGCGAAGGTCGTTAACGATGACGTGGGTATTCTGGATGAACGCGGCGCTCTCAGGTTTTTCGCGAGCAAGCCCGCTCCTA
Source organism: Pseudomonas sp. Colony2 (assembly GCF_019382755.1). Lineage (NCBI taxonomy): Bacteria > Pseudomonadati > Pseudomonadota > Gammaproteobacteria > Pseudomonadales > Pseudomonadaceae > Pseudomonas > Pseudomonas sp. Colony2. The sequence continues at coordinate 3,432,020 of NZ_CP080030.1, forward strand.
CAGAAAGCAGATCTGTTTTCGCTCTGGTCTTTGCTTTTGCTTTTAACACTCAGGTCGGCTTTCAGGCCGCCGTGCTCTTGCTTTTGATCTTGATCTGACTGCCCCAATAAGCCCGAGGCCGAACGCAGGTATTGCGGAGCCCTTTGCCTACTTTGGGCTGGGCCGGCATTCCGGCTTTTCCAAAGTGAGCCGCTGTAAGAGCGGAACCATAGGCCGCCGTTACCCAAATAACGGATATGCCCCCTCAAATCCCCCGCAACGCCAAAATCGCCAAATACAGCAGCACCACCCCACAAGCCCCATAGCTAACCCTCTGCCACATGGGCGAAGCATTCCGCCGCAGCAAATTGACCAACCCCGCAATCAAAAAACACGACAACACCGAAGCCAGCATAAACCCCGCAAAAAACATCAACGTCTGCCCATGGCTAGGCGCCGCCCCGACTATCCCCGATAACGCACTCCCCAGCGCCCCCCAATAGACAATGTTCTTCGGATTGGCCAGGGAAATCGCCGCCCCCACCACCAGCGCATTCTGCCCGGACCTGGCCGGCGCACTCCCGGCCTCTGGCAAGCGCCAGGCATCCATCAGGCTGCGAATCCCGAGCCAGGCCAGATACAGCCCACAAACGGCCGTCAGCGGCACCCGCACCGACTCATGCTGGATCAACAACGCCATGCCCGTAAGCCCGATCACCGCCCACACGGCATCGCCCACCAGCGAACCGATCTGCACCAACAGCGCAGGGGTAAACCCATGCAGCAGCCCACGGCGCAGCGTCTCCGCCAGCACCGCCCCCGGCGACAGGCAAAACACAAACCCAAACACCAGCGCCGAAAAAAAGATCGTCAACATGCCTGCCTTCCTTCAAGTGATGGCCGGCATTTTAGGGAAGGGTGTGTAAGTCGTCTTGAACCAGATTGCGCTTTTCAGCCCTTGAGCACGCGTTGATAGCGCCCCGGTGTGATCCCGTAGGCCGCCCGGAAATGCCGATTCAGATGGCTCTGGTCAGCAAACCCCAAGGCATGGGCAACCTGCGACGCCGCAACGCCTGAGCGCAACAGCCCCTTGGCGCGCCGGGTACGCAGTTGCATCGCCCACTGGCGTGGACTCAGCCCGGTTTCTTTCTGAAAAGCCCGCAGCAGATGGAATTTCGACAGGCCCAACTCGTCACCAAGGGTCTCGAGTGCCACCGCCTGGTGCAGGTTTTCAGCCAGCAATTCCTGGGCCTTGATCACCAACCCGCGTCCCACCGCAGTGCTGCCAGGCAAGCGGACGCCGCTGCAACCGACGACTTCGCCGAGCAGCACCACCAGGGCTTCCTCACTCAGCTCCCGGGCCAGCGGATCGACACTCAACGCACCTTCAATCGCCCCGGCGAGTTTCATCGCCAACGCCGGCTGGAAGCACAGCGAACGGTCGAACTCCAGGTGCGCCAGGCCCAGATCAGCCGCCAATTGCTCGGCAGTCGCATACAAGCTGACAAACCGCCACGGCTGCCCTTCGGCCGCGCCGCCGCCTTGAATCTGCCCCGGGTTGTACAGGGTGATGCTGCCTGGGCCGGCCTCGAAGGTGCGACGATCCAGCCACACCTGTTCCTCGCCGAGCAGGTTGACGCCGATCACGCATTCATCATGGCTGTGGCGGGCAAATGTCAGGCCGGTGCAGGTGGTGCTGCTGACTTCGTAGTTGCCCAGCCAGGCGTGCTGCATGGAACTCATTGAGGGGGCTCGCTGTGACCGTTGCCCGCGAGCATACGCCGGAAAAGACCTTCAGATCGACTACTCGCCCGGCTCTTCGGTTACGGCGTGGCGATGCGATCAAGCTCGGCCTTGATTTCGATGGGACTGAGGCTGGCGAACGGAATCTCGAAAAAAGCCCGGCAGCGCCGTTCAATGATTTCCAGGGTGGCGCGGAACGCGGCGTCGACCTGGGCTTCATCGCCTTGAACATCCGACGGGTCCTCCAACCCCCAATGTGCCTTCATGGCCGGGCCGAAATACACTGGGCAAGCTTCTCCGGCAGCCTTGTCGCATACGGTGACGACGATGTCTGGCGGGCTGCCTTCAAAGGCGTCGTTGCCCTTGCTGTACAAGCCTTCGGTGCTGATGCCGGCGGCCTTCAGCGTGGTCAGGCTGCGTGGCAGCACCTGGCCCTTGGGGAAACTCCCGGAGCTGATGGCCTGGAAACCGTCCGGCGCCAGATGGTTGAACAAGGCTTCCGAAAGAATGCTGCGGCAGCTGTTGGCGGTGCACATGAACAGGACTTTCATCAAGCGAACTCCGTCAGAAACTCAGGCGCAAGGCCAGGGCGGCGAGGGTGATCAACAGTACCGGCAGGGTCAGCACGATCCCGACCTTGAAGTAGTAACCCCAGGTGATGGTGATGCCTTTGCGTGCCAGGATGTGCAGCCAGAGCAAGGTCGCCAGGCTGCCGATAGGGGTGATTTTGGGGCCTAGGTCGCTGCCGATCACGTTGGCGTAGATCATCGCGTCCTTGACCACGCCCACGGCGTGGCTGGCCTCGATGGAGAGCGCGCCGATCAGCACGGTTGGCAGGTTGTTCATCGCCGAAGACAGCAGCGCGGTGAGTACACCGGTGCCCAAGGCCGCGCCCCATACGCCATAGCTTGCGAAGGTGTCGAGCCAGGTCGCGAGGTAGTCGGTCAGCCCGGCGTTACGCAGGCCGTAGACCACCAGGTACATGCCCAGGGAGAAAATCACGATCTGCCAGGGCGCTTCCTTCAGCACCTTGCGGGTGGAGATTTTGTGGCCCTTGGCGGCGATCACCAGCAGTAATATGGCGCAGGCGGCAGAAATTGCACTGATGGGAATGCCCAGCGGTTCCAGGGCAAAGCAGCCCACCAGCAGGATGCCCAGCACCCACCAGCCGGCGCGGAAGGTGGCGCGGTCGTGGATCGCGCTGGCAGGGTCGTCGAGGTCGGCCGGGTCGTAGGTTTGCGGAATGTCCCGGCGGAAAAACCACAGCAATACGGCGAGGGTCGCGGCGACGCTCACCAGGTTCACCGGCACCATCACTGCGGCGTATTCGTTGAAGCCGATCTTGAAGTAGTCGGCCGAGACGATGTTCACCAGGTTGGAGACTACCAGCGGCAGGCTCGCGGTGTCGGCGATAAACCCGGCGCCCATGACGAACGCCAGGGTGGCCGCCGGAGAAAAGCGCAACGCCAACAGCATCGACATCACGATGGGCGTGAGGATCAGCGCCGCGCCGTCGTTGGCGAACAAAGCCGATACCAGCGCGCCCAGCAGCACCATGTACGCGAACAGTCGCCGACCGCGCCCACGGCCCCAGCGCGCCACATGCAAGGCAGCCCAGGCAAAGAAGCCCGCCTCATCCAGCAGCAGGCTGATGACGATCAGCGCGACAAAGGTCCCGGTGGCGTTCCAGATGATGTGCCACACCACCGGGATGTCGGCCAGGCTGATAACCCCACAGGCCAGGGCCAGGATCGCACCCATCGTGGCGCTCCAGCCCACGCCCAGGCCCTTGGGCTGCCAGATGACCAAAATGATGGTGAACAGAAAGATAGCAACGGCAACAAGCATGAAAAGCTCTCCGCAGGATCAGCAGCAGGCGCTGGCCCGTTGTGGTCGGTCACCCATGGTTTCCAGACGCTGGGCGTCTGTTTTTAACCAGGCTTGGTTGGCTTGCAGGGTGGTGTCGAGCACTTCCGTCACCCACTCCGGCAAGGCCGGGTTGAGGCGGTAATAAATCCACTGGCCCTGGCGACGGTCCAGCAGCAACCCGCAACTGCGCAGTTGCGCCAGGTGGCGGGAGATTTTCGGCTGGCTGTCGTCCAGAGCATGGATCAATTCGCACACGCAAAGTTCGCCTTCACGCAGGATCAACAACGTCAGCCTGGCGCGGGTGGCGTCGGCCAGGCATTTGAAGACGTTGGGCGGGGAGAAAAGATCTGACATGGTCAGTGCCTTGATACATATGGAAATTCGAATATACGGATTTCCATATGTATTGGTCAAACCTTGTTTCGATTGACCTGCGTCAAGTGCCCGACAATCGATGACAAGTGGTTGAAATTAAACTGAAACACAAATGTCCTAAAGTGCCTGCCCATTGGTGATGAAGGAAGAAAACGTGTGACCCGTGCCACTCGCAACCTGCGCAAGACCCTGGATTCCGTCGCGGACAATAACGAAACCGCGGCGTTTGACCTGATGCGCGCCGTCGAAAAGCTCAGCGATGAAGTGCTGCGCCAGCGCCTGCTCAATACCATCCACCGGCTCAACCAGGACGCCCACGAACTGCGCGAAGCCCGGGACGCGGTGGAGCGGGTGTCGGTCAAACTGGCTTGAGCACGATCGTTCAAGACAATCCCTGATACCGCTGGCATGCTTGTCGACTGACTGTCGATGAGCTTGTTGTGTATGCCTAACGCTCTGCCTCTGAATGCCTTTTCCCGTGGCGCGATTGCGATCATTCCATTGTCCCTGGCGTGTGCGCCGTGGGGATTGCTGGCCGGTTCGACTGCAATTGATGCCCAATTCACGCCGCTGGAAGCCCAGGGGCTGTCGACCATCGTGTTTGCCGGTGCCGCACAATTGGTGGCCATCGGTATGGTCAAGAGCGGCGCCAGCCTGATTTCGATCCTGCTGACCACCTTGCTGCTGACCTCCCAGCATTTGCTCTACGGCATGCACATGCGTCCCACGCTGTCGCCGCTCAAACCACGGTGGCGCATGAGCCTGGGCTTTTTGCTGACCGACGAATTCTTCGCCCTGGTCAGCCAGTACGACCGCCAGACCTTCAATCGCTGGTACGCCCTGGGCGTCGGCCTGACGTTCTATATCATCTGGAACGTCTTTACCTTCGCCGGCATCGTGCTCGGCAAAAGCATTCCCGGGCTGGATCAACTGGGCCTGGAATTCTCGATCGCAGCGACCTTTATCGCCCTGATCACCCCGGTAGTGCGCGACGTGCCGACCATCGTCTGCGTAGCCGTGTCGTTGCTGTGCTCGGTTTGGCTGAGCTACCTGCACTGGGAATCGGCGGTGGTGGTGTCCGGTGTGTTGGGGATGAGCGCAGGGTTTGCCTGCAAGCGGCTGGGAGTAGGGCAACAATGATCTTCGTGATGATTTTTGGCATGGGCCTGATCGTGTTTCTTAACCGCTACCTGTTTCTCGAGCCGCGCCTGCCGGTGCGCCTCAATCGCGGGGCGCGGGAGTTTCTCGGGTTTGCCGTACCGGGGATGCTCACCGCCATCTGCGGCCCGATCATTTTCCTGGCTGATCACAAGCTCAACCTGAGTGTGGGCAACCCCTACCTGCTGGCCGGAATCAGCGCCGTGGCGTTGATGTTCTGGACCCGTAGCGTGCTGATCACCGTGTTGCTGAGCATGGCGCTGTTCTATCTGTTCCGCTGGCTGCTCTGACCAGCAAACTCCTGCTACGGGGGGAGCAAAACCAAGGCAAAAAAAAGCCTGCGGGAGGGCAGGCTGGAAGGGAGACTTCTTAAAAATGAGCCTGCCGACTATAGGCGGCGAGATCTTCCTTCACAGTGAAACAAAGTTCATGAATCTGTCAGCTATTCGATAACCGGGGCGGCGGCTTTCTTGTTGGCTTTCGCCTCGGCCGCCAGGCATTCCAGGGCAAATTGCTCGGTGTAGGTCATCTGGATCGGGGTGCTTTCGCCCTTCACGGTGCGCTCGCCGTCAAGGATGTAGCGGATGCGCTTGTCGGTCACGCCGATGCGTTTGGCGATCCACGAAGGCGTCTGGCCGATGCGCCTGATCAGCTTGTCGGCGTAGTCGGTGGAGGGGTTGTAGCGCTCGGCATTGGGTGTCATGGGGTTTCCGGGTAAAAGCGGGTTCGTAAGTAGGCGGCAGGGTGACGCAATAATCCTTCGGTGTCGCCTGCTAATGGTACAGTCGCGTTTTTTCCAAGGAAGCTTCGGTATGCGGATGGTGGTAATTGGCGCTTTGGTCCTGGCATCGCTGGCCGGTTGCGCGGGCTCGAAGATGAAAGAGGCGCGTACCGGCGCGCCCTACAAAACCCTGGCCTCGGACAAGGCTCCGCTGGTGGTTGCCCAGTGCATCCAGTTCGGCTGGCAGGATGAAGCGGTGTTCGGGGTGGATGCCGGTGGTTTCATGGAGCCTGCACAGGCTGGTGGCTTCACCATCTACACCACGGCAGGTGACTATTTTGTCGACGTGCGCAGTGCCGGCGCCGGCGCCTCCGTCAACTATTACGCGGCCCAGGATGACTATCCGGCCAAGCGCCGCCTGGCGGCACTGGCGACCTGCCTGTAATCCATTCCGTTAGAAAAGTTCAGAAATGCCCTGCGGACAGTCCCGCAGGCATTGTTTTAGTATTTTCCCGCTCACCCGGCGTGACGGCTCTTTACCGGTACAGGGATGTCGAGGCCGAAGCGTCGGGAGGGCAACTGTTTTCTAGCGGGGCATGTACCCCAGGTGCCAGCGCCGCGGAATCTTCAGCGACACCAGCCCCAACAGCGCCGACAGCACCCCGCTGACCAGCAGCGCACGAATCCCCATGTGGTGCTCCAGCAACGCACCGATCACCGCACCCACAAACATCCCGGCCCACGGGATCAGTTGCACGCGCCAGCCGTTGCGGCGTTCACCGAGCATCCAGCGGCCCAGTCCGCGACCAAAGCGTGACAGCGCCCCGGTGACATAGGTAAGCCCCACGGGCAACCCGTTCACTTCTTCGACGGCGGCATTCAGCATGCCCATGGCGATGATCGCTGCCAGCAACGCCGGCAATTGATCGGCGAACGGCCAGGCCGCAGCCCCGCACAGCAGGGTGGCGATGCACAGCAACAGGGGCAGGGCGTGGCGCCGGCTGACGCGGCTGACCATCACGCCCAGCGCATTCCCGGCGATAAACGTCGCCACCAGCAGTGTCAGGCGCCCGGTAAGGCCCAGGTCGCCTTCGCTGATCGCCACGGCGAGGCGCGTGGTGTTGCCGCTCATGAACGAGACAAAATCCCCGCTGGCCATGAAACCAATCGCATCGGTCATGCCCGCCAGCACGGAAAGGCTGGCCACCAGCAGCAACCCGACACGCCCGCGCCATTTGTGGCGATGCAGCAAGGCGGCGTTGGTGTAGGGCTTCAGGGATGAAGGCAGCATGGGGCCGGGTTCCTCGGTGAGATTATCCGGCCACTACCGTAGGGCGCTTCGTGCTCCGCTGCAATGACTTGGCGCACTTACAGGCGTTCGGCCAGTTGCTCCAGAAACATCGCCAGCCCGACTTCCTCGGCTTTCAAGCCTTTGCGCACTCGGGGCTTGGGCAGTTTCGCCAGTTCGCCCAGGCTGAAATGCTCCAGCACCGCCGGGTGGATGTAGCACTTGCGACACACCGCCGGGGTGTTGCCCAATTGCTTGGCAACGTTCTTGACCATCTCCACCACATGTTTCCTGGCGTCGGATTCCGGCTGCCACTCAAGCTCGCGCAGCACTGCCAGCGCCAGGGCGCTGCCGGCCCAGGTGCGGTAGTCCTTGGCGGTAAAATCCGCGCCGGTCAGGGTGTGCAGGTAGGCATTCACATCGGTGGAACTGACGGTATGGCGCTCGCCGTTCTCGTCCAGGTACTGGAACAGGTTCTGCCCCGGCAACTCCAGGCAACGCTTGATCACCGTGGCCAGGCGCCGGTCCTTGACGCTGATCTGGTGCTCGATGCCGCTCTTGCCGCGAAACTGGAACAGGATCTCACTGCCCTTGATATCCACATGGCGGGTGCGCAGGGTGGTCAGGCCGTAGGAGCGGTTGTCGCGGGCATATTGGGTATTGCCGACGCGGATCAGGGTGGCGTCGAGCAGCAGCACCACCGTGGCCAGGACCTTTTCCCGATTGAACCCGGGCGCCTCGATCTGTGCTTCCAACTGTTTGCGCAACTTGGGCAGCGCGCTGCCGAACTGTTGCAGCCGGGAGTATTTGTCGGTGTCGCGCACCTCGCGCCAGCGCGGGTGGTAGCGGTACTGCTTGCGCCCCCGGGCATCCCGCCCGGTGGCCTGCAGATGGCCGCGCGGGTCGGCGCAGATCCACACATCGGTATAGGCCGGCGGCACTGCCAGTGCGTTGATGCGTTTGATTTCGTCGGCATCGGTTATGCGTGTGCCGTCGGCCTTGAAGTATTGGAATTTGCCCCGCAGCTTTTTCCGGGAGATCCCGGGCTGGGTATCGTCGACGTAATGCAGGTCGCGGGGCAGGTCGGCAAGCAACGCAGGATCGGGCATGGCGCAAATTCCTTGGCAGGTATTTCTGATTGACCGCAGGGTTTTGCGGTCGTGCCAACAAGTTTGCTCCCCCGTAGCAGCTGTCGGGCAGTCAGGCCAGTACCGCCACCGCCTTGATTTGCGCCCACAGCGTCTGGCCGGGATGCAGCTGCAACTGGTCCCGCGAATAACGGGTGATGCGCGCCAGCAGCGGCGTGCCGGCGGCGTCCAGGCTTACCAGCACGTGGGCTGCGTTGTCCGCCGGGATTTCCTCGGTCACCGTCACCGGCAGGCGATTGAGGATGCTGCTGTGTTTCTCGGCCTGCAGGCTCAAGCTGACGTCCCGCGCCTGGATCTTGAAACGCAACGGTTTGCCCAGCGCCAATGGTGCATGGGCCACGCGCATCTGCAATTGGCTCGCGGGCAATTGCAGGGTGAGCAACTGGTAATGCTCGTCGTAGGCGCAGACCGTTCCGTTGATCACCACGCCGGCGTCGTCGCCCAGGGCCATGGGCAGGTCAAGCCGGGCCAGGGTCTCGCCGATGGGACCGCTGGCCAGGGCCTTGCCGTCACTGAGCAACACGATGTGATCAGCCAGGCGCGCCACTTCGTCCTGGGCATGGCTGACGTACAGCACCGGAATCTCCAGTTCGTCATGCAGGCGCTCTAGGTATGGCAGGATTTCACTTTTGCGTTTGCTGTCCAGCGCGGCCAACGGTTCATCCATCAGCAACAGGCTCGGGCTGGTGAGCAGGGCGCGGGCGATTCCGATGCGCTGGCGCTCACCGCCGGAAAGGTGCTGCGGATGGCGGTCCAGCAGGTGGCCGATGCCCAGCAACTCGGTGGCGTGGGCCATCTCCACGCGGCGTTGCTGGCGCGGGATGCGCTTGAGGCCGAACTCCAGGTTGGCCAGCACCGACAAATGCGGGAACAGGCTGGCTTCTTGAAACACGTAGCCCAGGGCGCGTTTGTGGGGTGGCACGAACAGTCCTTTGCGGCTGTCTTGCCAGACCTCGTCGTTGATCTGCACGAAACCCTCTTCAGCCCGCTCCAGCCCGGCGATGCAACGCAGGCAGGTGGTCTTGCCGGAGCCGGAATGGCCGTACAGCGCCGTCACCCCGCGACCGGGCAGGTGCAGGTCGACGTCCAGGGCAAACCCGGAATACTTCAGTTGCAGGCGCACCTCGATCATCGACATCAGCTCCAGCCCGCCTTGGTTTTACGGCTGGAGTAGAGCGCCAGCAACACCAGGAAAGAAAACACCACCATGGACCCGGCCAGCCAGTGGGCCTGGGCATATTCCATGGCTTCGACGTGGTCGTAGATCTGCACCGAGACGACCCGGGTCTTGTTGGGAATATTGCCGCCGATCATCAGTACCACGCCGAACTCGCCGACGGTGTGGGCAAAACCGAGAATCGACGCGGTGATAAACCCTGGGCGCGCCAGGGGCAGGATCACCGTGAAAAAGGTGTCCCAGGGATTGGCCCGCAAGGTCGCGGCCACTTCCAGCGGGCGAGTGCCGATGGCGGAGAAGGCGTTTTGCAACGGCTGCACCACGAACGGCATCGAATAGATCACCGAGCCAATCACCAACCCGGCGAAGCTGAAGGTCAGGGTGCCCAGGCCCAGCCATTGGGTGAACTGGCCGAAGTAGCCATTGGGGCCCATGGTCAGCAGCAGGTAGAAGCCGATCACCGTGGGTGGCAACACCAACGGCAAGGCCACCACCGCGCCAATGGGGCCGCGCCACCACGAGCGGGTGCGCGACAGCCACAGGGCTATCGGAGTGCCGATGACCAGCAGGATGACCGTGGTCAGCGATGCCAGTTTCAGGGTCAACCAGATCGCGGAAAAATCGGCACTCGACAGCGGCATTTACAGCTCGTAACCGTAGGACTTGATCACCGCGGCGGCTTTCGGACCCTTGAGGTATTCAACCAGGGCCTTGGCGGCGGCGCTGTCCTTGCCCTTGTTGAGGATTACCGCGTCCTGCTTGATCGGGTCATGCATCGACGACGGCACGATCCAGGCCGAACCGCTGGTGACTTTGCCGTCCTTGTAGATCTGCGACAGCGCTACAAAACCCAGTTCGGCGTTGCCGGTGGAGACGAACTGATAGGCCTGGGTAATGTTCTGGCCCTCAACGAGCTTGTCCTTGACCTTCTCGGTCAGGCCTTCCTTCGCCAGCACCTGGGTGGCGGCCAGGCCATAAGGCGCGGCTTTCGGGTTGGCGATGGACAGGTGCTGGAACTGGTTTTTCTTCAGCACTTCGCCCTTGGCATCGACGTAGCCTTCCTTGGCCGACCATAGCGCCAGGGTGCCGACCGCGTAGGTGAAGCGCGAGCCCTTGACGGTGTCGCCCTCGGCTTCGAGCTTCTGCGGGGTGGTGTCGTCGGCGCTGAGAAACACTTCAAACGGCGCGCCGTTCTTGATCTGGGTGTAGAACTGGCCGGTAGCGCCGTAGGCAGCGACCAGTTTATGGCCGGTGTCTTTTTCAAAGTCGGCGGCAATCGCCTGGATCGGTGCGGTGAAGTTGGCAGCCACGGCCACCTGTACTTCATCGGCATTCGCCGAGGAGAAGGCAAACGCGGCGATCAGGGTAGCGAGGGCCGTGGGGGCCAGGCGTGAGGCGCGAATCATCATCAAGAAGCTCCTTGGGGTTTGCGGCTTGTTAGGCAGAGGGGGACTACCGCTATGTATGGGAATATATAGCGGTTGGCCACTGCCGGTACAGCGCAAAGTTGTCCCGGGAGTTCAGGTTCAGCCTCGGCCGAGTTTTTCCAGGGTTTGCGCGGCCAGTTGCAGCGTCAGGTCATAGCTGGAGATGTCTTTGCCGAGGCGCAGCGCCTGGCCCGACCACAAGTTGCTGAAGCCGGCTTCGTCCTTGGCCTTGAGCGGCATCAACGCACCGCCGGACAGCGGGAACGCCGGCGCCGTGGGGTTGATCGCGCCCAACTCACGCATTACGCGGTTGATGATGCCCCGCGCCGGGCGCCCGGTGAACAGGTTGGTCAGCGCGGTTTCACTGGCCTGGGCAGTGCGCAAGGCTTGGTGGTGTGACTTCGAGACGGTGGCCTCGGGGGTAAACAGGTACGCGGTGCCAATCTGCACCGCTGACGCGCCAAGGGCGAAGGCCGCGACAATGCCCCTGGCATCCCCGATGCCGCCGGCCGCAATCACCGGCACGCGCACGGCATCGACGACCTGTGGCACCAGCGCCATGGTGCCGATCTGGCTATTCAGGTCGTCGCTGAGGAACATCCCGCGATGGCCACCGGCTTCGCTGCCCATGGCGATGATTGCATCGCAGCCGTGCTGTTCCAGCCAGATGGCTTCTTCGACGGTGGTAGCCGACGACAGCACTTTCGCCCCGGTGGCCTTGACCCGGTCCAGCAGGGTTTTTTCCGGCAGGCCGAAGTGAAAGCTCACCACTTCCGGGCGGAATTCTTCCACCACTTCACAGGCGGCGTTGTTGAACGGTGCGCGGTTGGAGACGGGCGTCGGCGCGTCAAAATCGGCGCCCAGCTCGCGGTAGTAGGTTTCCAGCAGGTTCTTCCACTGAAGGTCGCGGTGAGCATCCGGCGTCGGTGGCTGATGGCAGAAGAAATTTACGTTCAGCGGCCGCGAACTGGCCTGGCGAATCGTGGTGAGTGCTTCGCGCAGTTGCTCGATGCTGAGCGCCGCCGCCGGCATTGAACCGAGGGCGCCGGCCTGATTGGCCGCGATCACCATGGCCGTGCTCGTTGCATTGGCCATGGGCGCCTGAATGATCGGTAACTCGATGCCCAGCAGGTCAAGAATTCGGGTGTCTGGCCAGGTGCTCATGGGACGCTTCTCCAACGGTGGAATGCTGTTCTGTCGTTTTAGCAGGGCCAGGCAGCACCAGGCCAGTCTGTATTATTCACTGGACGAATCCAGTGTTTCATGGGCGGTTATCAGTTGATGGCGTCACCCAGTACTTCATGAATCCGCTGGGCAATATGCGCGGCGTGGGTTTCCAGGGCGAAGTGGCCGGTGTCGAGTAATTCCACCACGGCGTTGGCGTTGTCGCCTTTGTAGGCATGGGCGCCCGGCGGGATGAAGAAGGGATCGTTCTGGCCCCAGATCACCAGCGCCGGCACTTGCGTGGCCTTGAAAAACGCCTGGAACGCCGGGTACAGCGTCAGGTTGTTGCGGTAGTCGAGGAACAGGTCCAACTGGATCTCGTCATTGCCGGGACGCTGCATCAGGAGCACGTCGAGCATGTAGGACTCCGGCGCCACCAACTCCGGTTGCGACACGCCATGCAGGTACTGATAACGCGTGCCTTCCAGGCTGATGACCGCGTTGCGAATCACCTCGCGATTGGCCTGGCTCGGCTCGGCCCAGTAGGCCCGGATCGGATCCCAGGCGTCACCCAAACCTTCCAGGTAAGCATTGCCGTTTTGCGATATCAGCGCGCTGACCCGTTCCGGGTGGGCCACGGCGAGGCGCAGGCCCACCGGTGCGCCGTAGTCGAACACATAGAGGGCATAGCGACTGAGGTTCAGGGCGTCGACGAAGTGGCCAACGGTGATCGCCAGATTATCGAAGCTGTAGTGGTAATTGCGTTCGGCGGGGACTTCAGTGAAGCCGAAGCCTGGCAAGTCCGGGGCGATGATCCGGTAACGGGTGGCAAGCAGCGGGATCAGGTCACGGTACATATGGGACGAACTGGGAAAGCCATGCAGCAGCAACAACACCGGCGCGGACGGGTCGCCGGCTTCACGGTAGAAAATGCGCACACCATCGGCATCAACGTGCTGATAGCGAACAACCGGGGCTGAAATCGACATGATCGTAGTCCTCTTTGTAACTGGTTAAATTGATTTGTTGGGTTACTGGTTTTGCAGGCTGCGCTTGAAAATGTAACCTGTCAAATTAATTTAATGGGTTACTGATTGACGAATTTAGTAACTATTCAAAAGCGAAATCAGCGGTTACGATGGCGCGGACTTGAAGAGGATTCGCCATGCCCGCCATCACCCCATCCCCATTGGAACCCTACGTCCTGGCTGATCATCCCGTGCTGGACATGCTCAATACCCGGGCGAATGTCGACGGTGTGCCCTTTGAATTCTGGCAAGGCGATGCCGATGTCGAGCGCTGGCTGGTGCGGCTTGGCTGGGCCGAGGAGGGCGCAGTACCGGTATTTGAGGAGGGGGCATTGCTGGGCGCGGCGCGGGGATTGCGGGAAGTGATCCGCGTGTTACTGGAGCAGCGCAAGGCCGGCCAGCAGGGCGATCCCGGCGCGCTGAATGCGTTCCTGCGCAAGGCGGTCAGTCACCCGCAACTGGCTTGGCCGGCGCCTGGCGAGTTGCGGCTGGAGCGCCAGCGCAAGGTGCAGACTGCCGAGCAGTTCCTGGCGCCGATTGCCGAAGCCGCCGCGACGTTACTGGTGGAAGGGGATTTCGGCCTGATCCGCACCTGCGAACATCCCGAGTGCGTGCTGTGGTTCTACGACCGCACCAAGGGCCACAGGCGCCGCTGGTGCAGCATGGCGCTGTGTGGCAATCGGCATAAGGTGGCCGAGTTTCGCAAGCGCAAACTGGTGTAGACGTCCTCAGGATTCTGCCGGGCTTTCGCGCTCCAGCAACTGCCGCTTGCGCTCGACCCCCCAGCGGTAGCCCGACAGATTGCCGTCGGCGCGCACCACGCGATGGCAGGGAATCGCCACCGCCAGGCTGTTGGCACCACATGCCTGGGCCACGGCGCGATAGGCGGTCGGCGCGCCGATGCGCTGGGCGATCTCGGCGTAGCTGGCGGTGCACCCCACCGGGATTTCCCGCAAGGCTTGCCACACGCGTTCCTGAAACGCAGTGCCGCGCAAGTCCAGGGGCAAGTCCAGGCCCAGGGCCGGCGCTTCGATGAAGCCCACCACCTGGGCGATCAATTGTTCGAAGTCGTGATCGGCACCCAGCAGATTGGCGCGGGGAAACTGGTCCTGCAGGTCGCGCACCAGTTTGTCCGGGTCATCCCCCAGCAGGATCGCGCACACACCGCGATTGCTCTGGGCCACCAGAATGGCGCCCAACGAGCATTGGCCAACGGCAAAGCGAATATCCGTATTGGTGCCGCCGGCTTTGTAGTCGCGGGGCTTCATGCCGAGCAATTGGTCGGCAGCCTCATAAAAGCGGCTGTTGGAATTGAAGCCGGCGTCGTACAGCGCATCAGTCACCGAGTGCTGGTCCTTGAGGCCGTCCCGTACCTTGCGCGAGCGATGAGCGCTGCCGTAGCGCTTGGGCGTCAGGCCGGTCACCGCCTTGAACACCCGATGAAAATGGAACGGGCTCAAGCCGGCGAGGGCGGCCAGATCTTCAAGGGGCGGCAGGGTTTCGGCCTGTTCGATGTGCCGACAGGCCGCTGCCACCAGTTGCGCATGGCGTGCGGCCACCTGGGTCTGGTCCCCCGACGCGCGCTTGTTGGGCCGGTAGCCCGCCGCTTCAGCCTGTTGCGGGGTGTCGAAGAACTCGACGTTCTCCGGGCGCGGGCGCCGTGCGGAACTGCTGGGGCGACAGTACACACCGGTGGTTTTCACACCATAGACGAAGGTCAAGTCGGCCTTGGCGTCTCGGGCGACAATCGCTGCCCAGCGGGGGTCTTGTTCGGTGGCGTGGCGCGCGGTCATGGTGGTGGCTCCTGGTTGAAGAATGCCAGGTTAGTCCCGTGGGGCATTCCCATCACTCCGATGCTTGCGGTCAAGTTCATCCGGCCGTGCGAAACGTCAGGTTGATGCGCTGCGGCCCCATGACCGGATGCGTGCCGGGCTTGATCGGCATCACGCCGTGAAAGCGCAGGCGGTCCACGCCGCCCCACACCACTACGTCGCCATGGAACAACGAGACTTTTTGCGTCTTGTCGCTGCGCTCATGGCCGCCGAACAGGAAGATCGCCGGTAAACCCAATGACACCGAGACCACCGGGGCGGCATAGCGACGCTCGTTCTTGTCCTGGTGCAGGGACATTTTCGCGCCTGGCACATAGCGGTTGATCAGGCAGGCATCCGGCTCGAAATCGTCGAAACCTGCATCTGCTGCCGCCATCACGGCCAGTTCGCGCAATGCGGCCGGCAGGGCTGGCCAGGGTTGTTGGTTATTCGGGTCAATCGGGGAGTAGCGATAACCGGTGGAGTCGGTCGTCCAGCCCAAGTCACCGCAACTGCTTAACGCCGCCGACATGGTAAAACCACCGGGCGTGACCATTTGCCGGAAGGGCGATTGAGCCAATACCCGTCGCAGTTCCGGTAGCAAACGCTCGAGCCAGGGCAGGGCATAGCCCCTGAGGACGTAGGATTGTTCACCGATTTGCTCGCGCCCCGGGGGCTGTTGCAGCGCCTCATCGGCGAACAAATCGGCGGTTGATCCGGGAAGGGTCTTACTGCGCATCGTGAAAAATCACTCCCAAGGTATGCCGGGTACCACTGTGCAGAACACTGACCCCATGGCGCAAGGTCACCCGATGAAACCCCCTAACACTCGGCATGGGTCGCTGATTGACCGCGAAAATTACCGCGTCACCCTGGTTAAGAGGGACGACCTGGGCCCGGGATTGCATTCTTGGCCGCTGCTCCGTCAGCACCAACTCCCCGCCACGAAAGTCCTCTCCCGGCTGCGACAACAGGATGGCTACTTGTAGGGGAAACACATGTTCCCCGTACAGATCCTGATGCAGGCAGTTGTAGTCGCCTGGGCCGTATTGCAGCAATAACGGGGTAGGGCGTTGCTGCCCGGCAGCGTGGCAGCGGGCAATGAAGTCGGCATGGTGCACCGGATAGGTGATCGGCAGGTTCATCTGTTCGTTCCAGCGATTGGCCTGGGGCGCCAGGAACCCATACAGCTGTTCACGCAGCGCGCAGATCGGCGCTGGCAGCGGGTAGCGGAAATATTTGTATTCGCCCCGGCCAAAGCCGTGCCTGGCCATCATCACATGGGAGCGAAACAGTTCGGGTCGGGGGTAGTGGCCGCTCAGTTCAGCGCATTCCTGCTGATCCAGCAGGGCCGGAATCAGTGCGTTACCCTGTTCATCGAGGGCTTGCTCGATGGCGGCCCAGTCCAGCTTGGCCAGGCGTTCATGCAGTGGAGTGGAAGGCATCGACAAGTTCCTGTGGCAGCGCATTAGGGCTGCCAGTCTAGAAAGTCGTCAGCGTCAGAACACTCCGATGCTTGCGCTCGAATTACAGCGCCTTGCTCACATTGATGTCGGTAATCTCATCGCTGGCATCGTGGATTTTCGCCAGGGCTTCCTTGGCTTCCTCCACGCTGCCTGCTTGCAGTTGGGCGAACTCGAAGCGGCGCTCACCGTTGAGTTTGTACTTGATCACATATTTGGTGGTAGTCACGGGCATTCCTGTCAGCTCAGTTTCGAATTGGTGCGGCGCACAATGCGGATCTTGTGGGACAACGTCGGCTTTTTGGTCACGCTGATGGCGCGGCGGGTCACGACATCCAGGGTGATGTTCCAGAACCCGGTGCTGGGCGCAGTGATTTTTGCCGGGAACTTGTCGAACGCGCCGCCGTGGTAAGTATGGCGGCCGCCGTTCTTGAAGCTGCGAAAGTTGGCATCGCTCATCAGGCGGATGTTGCAGGTTTGCGAGCATTCAATGACGACAATATCTCCTTCATTGAGGTGCTCACGCTGGTGGATGAATTTCATAAGGTGTCTCCAGAAGGGCTTTTTCTGAAAAATCAGAACGATACGTAGGTTAAGATGGAGTTTATCAGCCCCAGCACGTTTATTATCGGACCGTCGTCGACGACTTCGACAATTTAAAACAGTTATTTACCGAGTTATCAGGGATAAATCCTACGTGGGCGGGAGAAAAATACCTTCTTCGCTGTCGTAGGGTCTTTATCGGAGGTTTTTATATGAAGTGGAGTGTGTTGGTTCTGGCCCTGGCGTTGGGTGGATGTGCTTCGGTGGCGGATATCAAGCAGACCCCACCAACGCTGGCAGTGATCTCCGGGAAAAAACCACAGGAATACGCGGCGTGCGTTGTCCAGAAATTGTCTAAAACCCGCAGGCCTTCGCAGATCGAGCCTCACAAGGATGGTGTTCAAGTTATCGTACCGCAGAAGTTTTCTGCCGACCCGTCGGCCATTTTTGAAATTGAAGAGCGCTCCAGCGGGAGCAGTATCAAGCTCTACGAGAGCATGTCCAATGTGCCTATTCGTCCAGGTGACGTGAAGGCTGCGGGGGAAGCGTGCATTTCCGGCTGAGTCTGTAGCCGCCCACCTCGAATCCGATCAAGAAGCCCGACCCTGCTGCCGCAGCGTCGGGCTTTTTTGTGCGCGAGGTTCAGTACACCGTCCTTTGCTCGCGGATGAGTGTTGTCGCGACCGGGCCATTGCCCTACCATTTGTAGGCTTATGCCTAATTCGCCTAAGCATATAACTATAAAAATGGAGTCGTGATGATGTCTCTGGAACGAGTTCTGATGGGTAGCGCGTTGTTGCTGATGTTGGGCAATGCCCACGCGCTGGAGGGAAAAAACGTTTATATGCAGGGCGGCTCGCAGCCGGGAGCTGCGCCGTGCGTGGCCTGCCACGGGGCTGATGGCCTGGGGCTGGCAGCCGCGGGTTTTCCGCGTTTGGCCGGTTTATCGGCGGGGTATTTGCGTAAGCAACTGCACGATTTTAAAAGTGGCGCCCGGAACAGCCCGGTGATGCAGCCACTGGCCAACGCCCTCACGGAAGAGGAAGTCAGCGCTGTAACCCGGCAGCTGGCGGCAATGCCTGCGCCCGCACCTGTGCCGGTGCACCGCAGCGAGATGCCTACTGACGCTGCGCAAAAGATTGCCCTGCAAGGCGCGTGGGAGCGCCAGATTCCGGCCTGTGTCAGCTGTCATGGCCCGGCCGGCGTGGGCGTCGGCGACGGGTTTCCACCCCTGGCCGGACAATCTGCGGCCTACCTCGCGGCGCAGTTGAACGCCTGGCGCAGCGGCACGCGCCATAACGATCCGAATGATCTGATGGGCCATATCGCCAAATCCCTCAGCGCTGAAGAAGTGCAGGCCGTGGCCACCTATTTTGCCTCGTTGAGCGGCCAGGAGGCCAAGCCATGAAGCGCTTCTTGTTTGCTCCGCTGCTGGGAAGCCTGATCGGCGTACCCGTCCATGCCGCCCCTATTGCCATGGAAGACCAGTCACAGTTGCAGCCAGCCGGCGCTCATGGGGCTGCCGTGCAGTTCCAGCCGCCCAAAGAAAGCGAGCTGCCGGACAACGCCTACGGCAAGCTGGTGAAACAGGGCTACGCGCTGTTTGTCGACACCAAGCGCCTGGCGCCGCAATTTGTCGGTAATGGCCTCAATTGCAGCAATTGCCACCTGGACCAGGGTCGCCTGGCCAATTCGGCGCCGCTGTGGGGTGCCTACCCGATGTACCCGGCGTATCGGAAAAAGAACGACAAGGTCAACACCTTCGCCGAGCGTTTGCAGGGCTGTTTCCAGTTCAGCATGAATGGCGGCACGCCACCGGCTGCAGACAGCCCGGAGATTACCGCGCTGTCGGTATATGCCTACTGGCTGGCGAGCAAGGCTCCCTTGGGCGTCGAACTGCCGGGCCGTGGCTACCCGGACGTGCCGGCACCCGCCAAGGGTTACGACCTGGCCCAGGGCGCAGAGGTCTACAAGGGCCAGTGCGCGGTGTGCCATGGCGCCGAAGGCCAGGGCCAGAAAGTGGGCGACAACTACGTGATGCCGCCGCTCTGGGGTAAAGACTCCTACAACTGGGGCGCCGGGATGCATCGAATCAATACGGCAGCGTCCTTCATCAAGCACAACATGCCCCTGGGCCAGGGCGGCAGCCTGACCGACCAGCAAGCCTGGGACGTGGCGGCCTACGTCAACCGTCACGAGCGTCCTCAGGACCCGCGCCTGGTGGACGGCTCCGTGGAGAAAACCCGGGTGAAGTTCCACGCCAATGACGGCGTCAATCTTTACGGGCAGACGGTCGATGGCGTACTGATTGGCCAAGGCATCCGTTAAACTGTCGATAACCCATAAAAAATGCCGCTGAATCAGCGGCATTGTCTTTTCGGAAACTCAGTCATGAAACGTGAGCAAGTCAGGGAACAGCATGCAGGGGGGCATATTTCTGCGACCCATGTGATTCAAAATCCCGCGGATACGGGCGAGTGGATCGTGTTCTTCAAGAAGAGCGGCGGTCGCAGCTACTTCCTGGTGGATGACCAGGATGAAGTCGAATCCTTCTCCCGCCTGGACGACTTGATCGAGACCATTCGCGGCCTGGGCATCAAGTTCGCCGAAATTCACATGTAGTTATTTGCAGACCACCGTCACGCTGCGGGTCTTGTAGTTGCCGACATCCTTGCCCAGGGTCTTGTCGCTTTCTTTCAGGGCCGGTGTGCCTTCGGTGCCGACAATCCGGTAGCCGGTGCCCGCGCAGGACGCATCAGCCTTTTCATAACAGCTGGCCCAGGAGTTGGCTTCGCCGGAGCAGTCGATGGCCAGTCCTTGTTCGCCGTTCTTCAGGACCGTGTCGGAAGTGGTGGTGCAGCCACCGGTAAGCGCCAGTACCGCAATCAGTGCCAGGATCTTGTTCATGTAGGAGTCGTCATCAGGGTGTTGGAGGGGAGCGCTGACACTGTCGTGGGGCGTTACAGGCGAGATTATAGCGAACCGCCATCAACGTACAGACAAACACAAAAAAGCCCCGTCAAACGAGGCTTGATTGGCGTTACCGCGGTGTTACTTGGTTTTCGGACGCTTGCTCGACGCGTGGCCGGCCTCATCCACAAACACTTCGGCCACGGCACAGGCTTGAGCTTCGGTCGCGAATGCGCCGGCAACGCTGTCGCCATGGAAGTTGATCAAGTGCCAGCCGTCCGCTCGCTTGGTGATCAGGTAGCCGTTCACGCCTTTTGGTTCTGACATCTATCAATCTCGTTGTCTGGTTCAAGGGCGTAATGATAGCGCCAAACGGCGTGGGGCGGCGCAAGTTGTTGCAGGTCAGTGCCGATCGTCATAAAGCGTGCTAAAAAGGTTGGAGCCCTTTGAATGACGGGCACAAGCCGACGATTTCTAACAGCGGCGAAGGTACTTGATTGAATGCCGGCGGAACTTACGCCGACATTTTTTCTCTATGTTGACATCGCAACGCCAGCAGGACCCATTGTAAGGTGACTGCGGCCTGATTAGACTGCGCCGAATTTCGTACGCACAGCCCTTTGTAAGGACTCATATGATCAAGAAATGCTTGTTCCCAGCAGCCGGTTACGGCACTCGCTTCCTGCCAGCGACCAAGGCCATGCCCAAAGAAATGCTGCCGGTGGTGAACAAGCCACTGATCCAGTATGGCGTGGAAGAAGCACTGGATGCCGGCCTGAACGAAATCTCGATCGTGACCGGCCGTGGCAAACGCGCCCTGGAAGACCACTTCGACATCAGCTACGAGCTGGAAAACCAGATCAAGGGCACCGACAAGGAAAAATACCTGGTCGGCATCCGTAAGCTGCTCGACGAGTGCTCGTTCTCCTACACCCGCCAGACCCAAATGAAAGGCCTGGGTCACGCGATCCTGACCGGTCGTCCGCTGATCGGTGACGAACCGTTCGCCGTGGTACTGGCCGATGACCTGTGTGTAAACCTGGAAGGCGACGGCGTCCTGACCCAGATGGTCAAGCTGTACCAGAAGTACCGTTGCACCATCGTCGCGGTTCAAGAGGTCGATCCTCAGGAAACCAACAAGTACGGCGTGATTGCCGGCGACGATATCGGTGATGGCCTGATCCGCGTACGCGACATGGTTGAAAAGCCAGCGCCGGAAGATGCTCCGTCGAACCTGGCGATCATCGGCCGCTACATCCTGACCCCTGACATCTTCAAGCTGATCGAAGAAACCGAGCCAGGCAAGGGTGGCGAGATCCAGATCACCGACGCCCTGCTGAAGCAGGCAAAAGACGGTTGCGTGATTGCCTACAAGTTCAAGGGTCGTCGTTTTGACTGCGGTGGCGCTGAAGGCTACATCGAAGCGACCAACTTCTGCTACGAGCACTTCTACAAGACTGGCAAGGCTTACTGATTCATCGTTGCCAGCCCGTTGAAAAAGCCTGCGAGTCGAAAGACCGCAGGTTTTTTTATGCCTTGCCCAAATAGCGGCTGGGGGCTTCGCCCAGTACCCGCTTGAACATTGCACCAAACGCATTGCCGTTGGCATAGCCCATGTCCCGTGCAATAGCCCCCAATGGTCGGCCCTGGGCTAACTGGCAAACGGCTTCGGCAATCCGTAGCTGCTGGCGCCATTGGTTGAAGCTCAGCCCGGTTTCATCCCGAAACCGCCGGCGCAGGGTGCGCACGCTGGCGCCGATGGATTCACTCCAGTCTTCCAGGGTGGCCGGGTTCGCCGGGTCTTCCAGAAGCATTTCACACACACTGAGCACGCGTTTGTCCCGGGGCAATGGCAGGCTGCAGCCTTCGGTTTCAGTCGCGGATATCAACTGGTGCAGCAGCAATGGCGTGAGCAGGGCAGTGTGGGCGTCGGGTGCGAGCATGCCCAGAATCAGCTCCCGCAGCAGCGGCTCCACCCTGATCAATCGGCAGGATTGCCACGCCGTGGGTAATTGATCGCTTTCCACGTACAGTGCGCGCATCGCAACCTCACCGACCATGTGCAATTCATGGTCGACACCCGGCGCAATCCAAAAGCCGTATGCCGGCGGGACGGTCCAGGCGCCCATGCGGGTCAACACCCGGATCACGCCTTGGGTGGCGTGCACCAGTTGGCCATATTCATGGCTGTGCCAAATCTCTCGTGCGCCATCGACATAGTCATGGGCCCGAACCCGTAATTCCTCGCTGGTGCTGCGAGCGGGCGCCCCAAAGCGTTTACGCCAGATGTTGTCCAATCAAGAATGATTCCTGAGATGTAGGTTGGAACGGTCATTAATTGACCCGTGCGCGTAGAAGAATGACCGGATCTTTAACGCGATTCAATATTAAATAAGAACGATTAACAAAAAGACTTTTCAAGGAATCGTCATGTCCGGTGCGTTGTCTTCTCCTCCGTTTTACCTTTCCAGGCTGGCGCTGGTGGTGTTGGCGCTTGCTCCTGTTGTGTGGGCCGATGACGCGCCCATCGTGTTGAAGGACACCGCGGTGACAGCCGCCGAGGCCGAGCCGGCAGACGGCGTGGTGCCAGGCTATGTGGCGCGCAACACCACCGTGGGCACCAAAACCGGCGCGCCGATCGTGGAGACGCCGCAATCGATCTCGGTGGTCAGCCGCCAGCAGATGGATGACCAGGCGGCGCAAACCGTCGACCAGGCATTGCGCTACACACCAGGGGTTTACTCCCAGGATAACGACCTGCGGTTTGACCAGTTGAGCATTCGCGGCTTCGATGCCGACTCCTACCTCGACGGGCTCAAGCTCAATCGCACGACCTGGTTCGCTACGCCTCGGGTCGACCCTTGGTTTCTGGAGCGCATCGACGTGCTGCGCGGGCCAGCTTCCGTGCTGTACGGCCAGAGCGGGCCGGGCGGCCTGGTGGACATGCAGAGCAAGCGGCCGACGGATGAGCCACTGCACGTGTTGCAAATGAGCGTGGGCAATGACAACCGCTATCAGGCCGGCTTCGATTTTGGCGGGCGCCTGGACGAGCAGGGCGATGTGACCTATCGGCTGACCGGGCTGGGCCGCATGGCCGATACCCAGACCGATCACATCAAGGACCAGCGCATCGCCATCGCGCCGGCCATCACCTGGAACATCGACGACGACACCAGCCTGACCCTGCTGGCCAACTATCAATACGACCCGGAAGGTGGGCTGTTCAACCCGGTACCCGCGTATGGCACCGCGCTGCACAACCCGAATGGGCGCTTGCGCCCCGATGATTACCTGGGCGACCCTGACCGCGATCGCTTCAAGCGCAATCAGTTTTCCCTGGGCTACGCGTTCAGCCACCGGTTCAACGACACCTGGAGCTTTCGCCAGCACCTGCGCTATATGCATGATGACGTCGACTACTACCAGACTTCCCTCACCGGGCCGCTGGACGCCAACCTTGCCACCGCGCCGCTGTGGGCCAACGTCAATCATGAGCACCTTGGCCAGTTCGCCCTTGATAACCAGTTGCAGTCCGACTTCAGCACCGGCCCGGTCAAGCACACTGTGCTGATGGGGGCGGACTTCCAGCGGCTGTTGCAGACCATCAACCGGGGCGGTCAGTATTTCCCGAGTGCGATCAATATCTACAACCCCGACTTCAGCGCCTTGCCGAGGGTGCCGGTGTCCATCAACCAATACACCACCCAGAGCCAGTTTGGCGTGTACCTGCAGGACCAGCTCAGCTTCGACCATTGGCGCTGGCTGATCGGTGTGCGGCAAGACTGGGCGCGTACCTACGACAATCAGGACAGCGCGTTGACCGGCGCCAACCTGAGCAACACGCGCCAGCACGACGAGAAACTCACCTGGCGTTCGGGCCTGAGCTACGTGTTTGATAACGGCGTTGCGCCGTATGTCAGCTACAGCGAATCGTTCCAGCCGCAACTGGGCACTGACCGGCTGGGCGCGACATTTGTGCCGACCACCGGCAAGCAGTACGAAGCCGGCGTTAAATACCAGCCTGTGGGCTCCCGCAGCCTGTACAGCGCGGCAGTGTTCGACCTGCGTCAGCAAAACGTCCTGACCACCGACGATGTCGACCCCAATTTTGCCACCCAGAAAGGCGAAATCCGCTCCCGCGGCATCGAGCTGGAAGCCCATGCCGAGGTCACCTCGAACCTCAGCCTGATCGGTTTTTACACCTGGATGGACCAGCGCATCCTCAAATCCAATGACGGCGACCAGGGCGAACACCCGACCGGCATCCCGGGCAAGAGTGCCTCGCTGTGGGCGGACTACACCTTCCACGACGGCCCGCTGCAGGGCGTCGGTTTCGCGGCGGGTGCGCGCTATTTCGGGCCGAGCTACGGCAGCGCCGACAACACGCTGGAGGTGTCATCGCGCACGCTGTTTGATGCCGCGGCGCACTATGACGTGCAGAACTGGCGCCTGGCCCTCAACGCCAGCAACCTGTTCAACAAGGAATACCTGGCCTACTGCAGCAACGGTTTCCTTTGCTACTGGGGCGCAACCCGTTCGTTGCAGGCCAGCGCGACGTATCGCTGGTAAGGCGCTGACCTCTGGCGCGGCAGCAGGTATGCTGTTGTCCTGCCGAGGAGAGTGAAATGGCCTACGATTTTGACCTTTATGTAATTGGTGCCGGTTCCGGCGGTGTGCGCGCTGCACGATTCGCTGCGGGTTTTGGCGCCAAAGTGGCAGTGGCTGAAAGCCGCTACCTGGGCGGTACCTGCGTGAATGTGGGCTGCGTACCGAAGAAACTGTTGGTGTACGGCGCGCATTTCGCCGAAGACTTCGAGCAGGCCAGCGGTTTTGGCTGGTCCCTGGGTGAAGCGAATTTCGATTGGGCGACCCTGATCGCCAACAAGGATCGTGAAATCAACCGTCTCAATGGCATCTACCGCAACCTGCTGGTCAACAGCGGCGTGACCCTGCACGAAGGGCATGCGCGGCTGGTGGACCCGCACCAGGTAGAAATCAACGGCGAGCGTTTTACCGCCAAACACATTCTGGTAGCCACCGGTGGCTGGCCGCAGATCCCGGACATCCCGGGGCGCGAGCACGCCATTGGCTCCAATGAGGCGTTCTTCCTCAAGGAGCTGCCCAAGCGTGTGCTGGTAGTCGGCGGTGGCTATATCGCCGTCGAGTTCGCCGGGATTTTCCATGGCCTGGGCGCACAGACTTCGCTGCTGTATCGCGGCGACCTGTTCCTGCGCGGTTTTGACGGCTCGGTGCGCACGCACTTGAAGGAAGAGCTGACCAAGCGCGGCCTGGACCTGCAGTTCAACGCCGACATCGAGCGTATCGACAAACAGGCCGATGGCAGCCTCAAGGCCACCTTGAAAGATGGCCGCGTGCTGGAAGCCGATTGTGTGTTCTACGCCACCGGCCGGCGCCCGATGCTCGATAACCTGGGGCTGGAAAACACCGGCGTCAAGTTGGACAAGCGCGGTTTTGTCGAAGTGGATGAGCTGTACCAGACCGCCGAGCCGTCGATCCTGGCGATTGGTGATGTGATCGGCCGCGTGCAACTGACGCCAGTGGCCCTGGCTGAAGGCATGGCCGTGGCACGTCGCTTGTTCAAGCCTGAGCAATATCGTCCGGTGGACTACGCGATGATCCCGACGGCGGTGTTCAGCCTGCCGAATATCGGCACCGTGGGCCTCAGCGAAGAGCAGGCCCGTGAAGACGGGCACAAGGTGCAGGTGTTCGAAAGCCGCTTCCGGCCGATGAAACTGACCCTGACCGACTGCCAGGAAAAGACCTTGATGAAGCTGGTGGTCGACGCCGAGACCGACAAGGTCCTGGGTTGC
Organism: Pseudomonas sp. Colony2; assembly: GCF_019382755.1. Lineage (NCBI taxonomy): Bacteria > Pseudomonadati > Pseudomonadota > Gammaproteobacteria > Pseudomonadales > Pseudomonadaceae > Pseudomonas > Pseudomonas sp. Colony2. The sequence continues at coordinate 3,457,655 of NZ_CP080030.1, forward strand.
CACATGGTCGGCCCCGACGCTGGCGAGATCGTGCAGGGCCTGGCGATCGCGCTCAAGGCTGGCGCGACCAAGCAGCATTTCGATGAAACCATCGGCGTGCACCCAACGGCGGCGGAAGAGTTCGTCACCATGCGCACGCCAGTGGCGCAGTAATCAGCCCTCGGTAGTTGCTTCCGGCACCGTCGCAACGACGGCTGCCAGGCGCAGCGCATCAATACTGGCCTGGGCCTTGACCAGGTCCAGTTCCAGGGTTTTGTTGGTCTTCTGATGCTCGGCCAGCGCTTCCTGGCGCGCCTGATTCTCCAGTTGGGCAACTCGCAAGCGCTCCTGCAACAGGGTACGCTCGCTGTCGATCACACTCACTTGCTCGCTCAATTGACGCTGCTGTTCACGGTCCTGGCGAGCCTGTTCCTGCAGTGCGCTCAATTCCTTCACGGTCACCCGATGCTCGATCAGCAGGCGCTCGTTATCGCGGTGCAACTGAGTGATTTCATCCTGGCGCACCATCGCGCTCTGCTGGGCCTGGCGCAGCTCTGCCTGGACCTGCTGCAACTGGCCTTCATGGCGACGCTGTTCCTGCTCACGCTGGTCCTTGATCGCATTGCGGTAATGCTCCAGGGCGTCCCGGGCATGCAGGTGCTTCTCTTCCAGTGAGCGAATCTGCTCGTCCTTGTCGTTGATCCGCAACTCGTAATCGCTGCACGCCTGGCTCAGCCCGGCGTTGCGGGTTTGCTCGGTTTGCAGGCTGGAGCGAGTGCTTTGCAAGGCCGCGCTTTCATCGGCCAGGGCGGCGGACTGGATATCGAACTGCTGCTTGAGCTGGGAGTGGGCCGCTTCCAGCTCCTCAACCTGGGCGAGCAGGGCGGTTTTCTGTTGCTGGAACTGCGCCAGGGCCAGGTCGATAGGCTCCTGGGCCTTCTCCTTCAGGCGCTGGGCCAGTCGCGCCACCAGTTCACCCAGTTCGTCGTCGATGGGCGCTTCGGTGATGGTCTGGCGGGTTTCGCTTTCGTCCAGCTCCTTCAGATAGCGGTGAATCGTGGTTTTCGAGCCGGTATTGCCCATCTCGATGCGTACTGCATCGATGCTCGGGTTTTCGCCACGGGCAAGGATCGCCAGGCGTGCCGTTTGAACTACTGCTTTATTGATGCCGCCGCGAGCCATGGAGTCTCCGTCGATTTAGTACTGTGGTACGTAGTATGTATATACGTACTATATCACGATTGTTTTAAAGCCGAAATTGATGATTTATCAGATGGGATATTGGCGTATTATCCCGTGTGATACAGGTTTTGAAATGGACAACAGCCAATGGCAGTACAGGCATGAGTGAGCTGGACCGTTATCTGAATGCGGCCACCCGCGATAACACCCGCCGCAGCTATCGAGCGGCAATCGAGCATTTCGAGGTGAATTGGGGTGGATTCCTGCCGGCGACCAGCGACAGCGTGGCGCGCTATCTGGTGGCGCATGCGGGCGTGCTGTCGGTCAACACGTTGAAGCTGCGTTTATCGGCGCTGGCCCAGTGGCACACCAGCCAGGGGTTTCCTGATCCGACCAAGGCGCCAGTGGTGCGCAAAGTCCTGAAAGGCATTCGCGCCCTGCACCCGGCTCAGGAAAAACAGGCGGAGCCATTGCAACTGCAGCACCTGGAGCAGGTCATCCAGTTCCTCGAACAGGAAGGCCACGACGCCCGGCGCGCAGAAGACCATCCTCGATGGCTGCGGGCCAAGCGTGACGCGGCGTTGATCCTGCTGGGTTTCTGGCGTGGCTTTCGCAGCGATGAGTTATGCCGGTTGAATATCGAGCACGTGCAGGCGGTGCCCGGTTCGGGCATCACCCTGTATCTACCGCGCAGCAAAAGTGATCGGGAAAATATCGGCCGCACCTACCAGACGCCGGCGCTGTTGCGGCTGTGCCCGGTGCAGGCCTATAGCGAATGGCTCAGCGCTTCAGCGCTGGTGCGCGGCCCGGTGTTTCGCGGCATTGATCGTTGGGGCAACCTGGGCGAGGAGGGCTTGCACGCCAACAGCGTGATCCCGCTATTGCGCCAGGCGCTGGAGCGCGCCGGGATTGCGGCCGATCAGTACACCAGCCACTCCCTGCGCCGGGGCTTCGCTACCTGGGCTCATCGCAGTGGCTGGGACTTGAAGTCGTTGATGACTTACGTCGGCTGGAAAGACATGAAATCGGCCATGCGCTATGTTGAAGCGACGCCCTTTCTCGGCATGACCCGAGCATCCCTCGAGTGATTCAAGGTTTCTTCTATTAATACAGTCTCTTGATAGTGAAAACCAATCGTCAGCATCAGGTTTGCCAATGAGCCATCGGCCGGGAGAGTGGGTAGGATTCACCTCATCAACTTACTAAGCCCTTCTACAAACCTGACGGAGAGTCAACGATGCCTATCATCAACAGCCAAGTAAAACCGTTCAAAGCTACCGCCTACAAAAACGGCAACTTCGTAGACGTGACTGATGCTGACCTGAAAGGCAAATGGTCTGTCGTCTTCTTCTACCCAGCCGACTTCACCTTCGTCTGCCCAACCGAACTGGAAGACCTGGCTGACAACTACGCCGAATTCCAGAAACTGGGCGTCGAAATCTACAGCGTTTCCACCGACACCCACTTTGCCCACGCTGCCTGGCACAACACCTCGCCAGCCATTGGCAAAATCCAGTACACCATGATCGGCGACCCGACCCTGACCATCTCCCGCAACTTCGACGTGCTAATCGAAGAAGCTGGCCTGGCAGACCGTGGCACCTTCGTGATCAACCCTGAAGGCCAGATCAAAATCGTTGAACTGAACGATGGCGGCGTTGGCCGTGACGCTTCCGAGCTGCTGCGCAAAATCAAGGCGGCCCAGTACGTTGCTGCTCACCCGGGCGAAGTCTGCCCAGCCAAGTGGAAAGAAGGCGAGGCCACCCTGGCTCCGTCCCTGGACCTGGTCGGCAAGATCTAAGTCTGTGAAATGCCAAGGGCGGGTTACCGCACCTAAGTAAGCTGCATCCGCCCTCGAAACGCCCGGGCGAGATTCGCTCGGGCGTTTTTTTTGTCTGCAATAAACCGAATTAATAGGAAATCGCCCGTATGTTGGACGCCAATCTTAAAGCTCAGTTGAAGTCATACCTGGAACGGGTCACCCAGCCGATCGAGATCGTCGCCTCCCTCGATGACGGTGCGAAATCCCAGGAAATGCTTGCCCTCTTGCAAGATGTAGCCAGCCTTTCGACGCTGATTACCCTGAAAAGCGATGGCAATGATGCGCGCAAGCCATCGTTCTCCATCAACCGCCCGGGTGCCGATATCAGCCTGCGTTTTGCCGGCATCCCAATGGGCCATGAATTCACTTCGCTGGTGTTGGCGCTGCTGCAAGTCGGCGGCCACCCCTCGAAGGCCAGTGTCGAAGTGATTGAACAGATTCGCGCCCTTAAAGGCGAGTTCAGCTTCGAGACTTACTTCTCGCTGTCGTGCCAGAACTGCCCGGACGTGGTCCAGGCGCTGAACCTGATGGCAGTACTGAACCCGAACATCCGCCACGTCGCCATCGACGGTGCGCTGTTCCAGGCAGAAGTCGATGATCGTCAGATCATGGCCGTGCCCAGCGTTTACTTGAATGGTGTGAACTTCGGCCAGGGCCGCATGGGCCTGGAAGAAATCCTCGCCAAGCTCGACACCAGCGGTATCGAAAAAGCCGCCGAGAAAATCAGCGCCAAAGATGCGTTCGACGTACTTGTCGTCGGCGGTGGCCCAGCGGGTTCGGCAGCGGCTATCTACGCTGCACGTAAAGGCATCCGTACCGGTGTTGCAGCCGAGCGCTTCGGCGGGCAGGTGCTGGACACCATGTCGATCGAGAACTTTATCTCGGTACAGGAAACCGAAGGGGCGAAACTCGCCAGCGCCCTGGAGGCCCACGTGCGTCAGTACGACGTGGACATCATGAACCTGCAGCGTGCTACTGCGCTGATCCCGGCGAAAAACAACGGTGAGCTGCACGAAATCCGTTTCGAAAGCGGTGCGACCCTCAAGTCCAAGACCGTGATCCTGGCCACCGGTGCCCGCTGGCGCGAAATGGGTGTACCGGGTGAGCAGGAATACAAGGCCAAGGGCGTGTGCTTCTGCCCGCACTGCGACGGCCCGCTGTTCAAGGGCAAGCGCGTGGCGGTGATCGGCGGCGGTAACTCCGGCGTTGAAGCAGCCATCGACCTGGCCGGTATCGTCAGCCACGTGACCTTGCTTGAGTTTGACAGCAAGTTGCGCGCCGACGCCGTGTTGCAGCGCAAGCTGTACAGCCTGCCGAACGTTGACGTGATTACCAGCGCGCTGACCAGTGAGGTCAAGGGGGATGGCCAGAAAGTTACCGGCCTGGCCTACAAGGATCGCGACAGTGGCGAGTTCAAGACTATCGACCTGGAAGGCATCTTTGTACAGATCGGTTTGCTGCCCAACACCGACTGGCTCAAAGGCACTGTGGAGTTGACTCCACGTGGCGAGATCATCGTCGATGCACGTGGTGAGACTTCGCTGCCAGGCGTTTTTGCCGCCGGCGACGTAACGACTGTGCCGTACAAGCAGATCGTGATTGCAGTAGGCGAGGGCGCCAAGGCTTCCCTGAGTGCTTTCGATCACCTGATCCGCACTTCCGCCCCGGCGTAAATTCCGGCCCGGAAATGAAAAACCCCATGAGTGATCATGGGGTTTTTTATTGCCGGCGGAACCTTACAGCGGCGTTGGCTGAATGATTTCAACCCAGTACGCATCCGGGTCTTTCACGAATGCCAGGCTTTTCATGCGGCCGTCACTCAGGCGCTTCTGGAAGTCGCAGCCCAGTTCTTCAAAGCGCGCGCAGGCAGCAACGATGTCCGGCACCGAGATGCAGATATGGCCAAAGCCACGCGGGTCGGTGTTGCCGTTGTGGTAGGCAAAGTCCGCGTCGTTTTCGGTGCCGTGGTTGTGGGTCAGTTCGAGGATGCCCGGGATCGACTTCATCCACTGGGTGCGGGCGGCAGCGTCGGCCGGGATCTGGGCCTTGTCGACCAGGGCCAGGAAGTACAGGCTGAATTCGGCTTCCGGGAAGTCACGTTTTTCAACCAGGGAAAAACCCAGTACGCGGGTGTAGAAATCCAGCGACTTGGTGATGTCCTTGACCCGCAGCATGGTGTGGTTGAATACGAAGTTCGTGGTGGCGGCGTCAGGCTGGGCGGTGACGCCCGGGAAAGTGTTCAGTTCGTGCAGGCTCATGGGCCCTCCAGAGAAAAATGGGGCAAACGTGGCTCCGGTTGGAGCATCCCTTGGCTTGCGGCTGGCATCCGTGCAGCCGGTCCATGATACGCAGCCCTGCCGGTTGCGCCAAATGAAAAAGGTCACGCAACCCTTGCGGCCAGCGGGTGCCGGGGCCCAAACTTTGTCGCTTGAACCTTGAGTGTTTTTCGTAATGACCGGATTTCGCGCACCGTTGTTGAGTACCCTGGGCCTGTTGCTGGGCAGCACCGCTGCATGGGCGGCTGACCCGGAAATTCATTGGCCCAGCGGCTGGCAGGTAGAGGAAGTGGCGCCCGACGATCAGGCCCCGGCGCAACCGTCGGCGGTGTCCCGCCAGCGGGCCATAAAGAATGATGAGAATGGCGCGACCTTGATGGTCATGGAGTTGACGGGCACGCCAATCGAAGCAGGGCATACGGTCAACCTGCAAGGCGTGCTGCTGGAAATGCGCAAATCCATCCAGAAGGACTTTGCCCAGGGTGGTTATCAAAGTGTGTGCACCAAGATGCACCCCACAACATTGAGCCGGCTTGAGGCATTGGAAACTACCTGTGTAATCACCGAGAACGGTCGGCATGTGCTGTCGCAAACGTTGGTGGGGGCTGTCGATACCGATAAGGCCTATGTTTTTTCATACGCAGGCCAGGCCGACGCTTACGAATCAAGCAAGGATGAAGTCAGTTCGGTGCGTGACAGCCTTAAACTTTGAGCGTTGTAGGCATCGCGACAAATAAGTCGATTTGAACAAAGTGAAATGTTTTTTAAAGTTCGCTTTTGAAAGTGCCAGCGTCCTGATTTGTTTCACTATCGATGCCTGTAAACAAAAAAGCCCTGCATGTGCAGGGCTTTTCTTAGTGCGTTTGTACTAGCCGCAAAGCATTAGCCGCGAAGCCAGGAGTCTACTGTGGCTGCGCCGTACTGTTCTTTCCACGCCTTCAGGCCGCGATGGTTGCCGCCCTTGGTTTCGATCAGTTCACCCGTGTGCGGGTTGTGGTAAACCTTGACGACGCGGGCACGGCGCTGTTTGGGTGCGGCAGCGACGGAAGCGCCGGACTTGCCCGGGTTAGGATCCAGGATGGAGATGATGTCGCGCAGGCTTTTGCCGTAGGTCTTCATCAGCCCTTGCAGCTTTTCTTCGAATTCGATTTCTTTCTTCAAACCAGCATCGTTCTTCAGGGATTCCAGCTGGGCAAGCTGCTCTTGAAGGGCTTTTTCTGCTGCGCGAAATTCGGCGAGTCTGGACAAAATCTATACTCCAATAGTGTATTTGGCTGATATCTACTGCAAACAAAGCGATAAGCCAAGAGCCTTAAGGCGACTCAATGAAAGTGGCCTTCCTGCCAATTCAGCACAGGCAGGAAAAATTGTAGTAGTTAATCAGTCATGAGTAAATCATGTCTTTTGTATAAATAACAATATTTCCGTTGAAGTGGCTGGCTATTCAATGGCTGTTCAGGAATCTAATGAACTCGTCGCAAGGTACAGGCTTGCCAAACAGGTAGCCTTGCAAGAAATCAACGCCTTGGGCCGCCAGATAGTCGCATTGTTCTTGTGTTTCGACGCCTTCGGCAACGATGCCCAGGTCCAGCTTGGCAGACAGTTCAATGATGCTGTCGAGTATATGCCGCGAGAGTGCATCAACACCGATCATTGCCACGAAGCTTTGATCTATCTTCAAGTAATCGACATTGAAGTTGCGCAAATAACCGAGGCTGGAGTGGCCGGTGCCAAAGTCGTCGATCGCGATCATTACCCCCATTTCATGCAGCGCCTGGAACAGCTGGCGGGTGATATCCGTGGGTTCGATCAACTCGCGCTCGGTCAACTCAAGGACCAGGATCACCTTGCCCGGCGGGAAGGCAGCGAGGAACTCCCGGCAGTCCTCCACCAGCTTCAGGTCGTGACAATGGCGAGCGGTAATGTTGATGCCCACGTGAAAATTGTCGGCAAACTGCGCGGTGTGGGGCGCCAACTGTGCGGCGGTCTGGCGCATCAGGGCGCGGGTCATCGGTACGATCAGGCCCGAATGTTCGGCCAGGGGAATGAACAGGTCCGGGCGCACCAGGCCTTCCCTGGGATGATTCCAGCGCATCAGCACTTCACAGCCGGCCCACTGCCGGATGTTGTCGCCACGCACCACTGGCTGGTAATAGGGCACAAATTCATTGGCGCCCAGGGCCCGTTGCAGTTCCAGGGTCGGTGCCGATGAGCGCTTTTGCAGCCAGTGGGCGAGGATGCCTGCCAGCACGCCGAAAAACACCACCAGAACGAACAGTGCAGGATACCGCGCCTGCATGTAGCGCCAGGTTTCACCCTCCGGCATCCCGGCTTCCACGCTGTAGGTATACCGTGTGGAGTCGAGATGATGATGCGCGACGGAAAATGTCGGCAGCGTTGTGCTGTGCACCTTGCCATCCGCCGCCAGCCAGTTAGGCCCCACCTGCAACACCAGGTCGGTATATCGGCTGATCAGGCGCAAGGCGTTTGTCAGGTGGTAGCCATCGATGGAGGCAAAGGCCCCCCGGTCTCCCTCGGTGAGGCGATAAACAAGCAATGCGGTGTCGGGTGTCACCGGGTTGCCTTTCATCAGCCAGAGACGACCGCCGACGTAGTCCTCAGGGTTGACCGGTGACTGGTAGTTGCCACCAAACAACGAGCTGCAATAGATGTTGCGCTGCCAGGACAAGGTGGTGGCGCGCACGAACGGCCGGCGGGTGACCTGTTCCCGCAGCTTCAGTTGAGTCGGGTTATCACATTCATGGCCGGCCAGTGGCAGCAGGTCCTGGGCGGCGAGGGCGGTGTTGTCGAGCATCAGGTCAAACTGGCGCACGGCCTCCTGGGCGGTTTGCGCGGTGCTGTGCTCGAGGGTGCGCCCGGCTTGCCAATACAGGATAAGCACACCCAGCAAAATGGGCAGCGCGCCACTGAGCAGGGTGATCAGATGGCGAGTGGAGGCCTTTCGGGGGCCTTTGACGGTCAGTGGCATTTGCGCAGCCTGTAGCGGGAGAGGGCAATAGGACGCTCAAATGCGGTCGGGACAACCTCGGTGGCCTTCCAACAAAGCGTATTGGTATTGGCCATGATAGATGGCGGCAGGCGTCTGTGCATGTTCAATAAAGCTTCAACCGTGTGGCCAGTTGAATAAATGCCAGGGTTGCCGGTGAGGACTGCCGACGGTCCAGTACCGCCAGCCCCACCTGGCGTTTGACGGCAGGCTTGAGCGGTTTGATCAGGTAATCCGCCTGCGTGGATTCAGGCAGCGACAACTCGGCAACAATGGTCACGCCGTCGCCCCGGCGCACGGTGTCCAGGGTGCTGAGCAGCTGTGAGCAGCGGTAACGCACATCCGGCTGCAACCCTGCACCGACGAACAGCCTTGAGACCAGTTCGGCCGAACCGGCCTGGGTCAGGATAAAAGGTTCACCACACAGCGCTTTCAGGCTGACACTTGGCTGCGCGCCCAAGTGATGCCCCAAGGGCAGCAGCGCGACCAGTTGGTCCTCAATCAACGGGAACGTATCGAAGCGCTCTTCAGGCAGCACCACAAACCCAACGTCGACGCGCCGCTCTTCCAGCCACTGCGTCACCTGGCGATCGGGGCCTTCGTCGACATGCACCTCGATGCCCGGATGCTGCTCGCGAAAATGCTGCAGGATCGCGGGCAACAAGCGAATCGATGAGGTCGGCCCGAACGAGCCGATGCGCAGCGTGCCGCGCTTCATCCCGCGGGCATCGGCGGCTTCCTGTCGCAGCGTGTTGGCCAACCCGAGCATGGCCCGGGCGCGCAACAGCAGTTGTTGGCCGATATCGCTGAGTTCGACCTGGGACTGATGACGTCGGATCAACTCCACACCCAGTTCCTGCTCCAGGGATTTGATCGCATGGGACACCGCCGATTGGCTGATGCCCAGGCGATTGGCGGCGCTGGTGAAACCTTGCAGTTCGGCCACCAGGGAAAAGATTTCCAGTTGGGTAAGGGTCATGAGTATTTACTCATTTTACGATGATCGTGGATTAGCCAAACAATAAGCCAATCCCGTGTCTTGTGAGTAGAAATCTGATGAACCCGAGCCCTGACCGTCTGACGTATCTGAAGCTGGCGGCCGTGACCATGATCTGGGGCGGCACCTTCGTTGCCGGGCGCTATCTGGCGGCAGGCCTGGACCCACTGTTGGCGGCGACCGTGCGCTTTGCACTGGCCAGCTTGGCGCTGCTGGCCTTCCTGGGCGTCGCGCGTATTCGCCTGGTGCGTCCGACCACCGCGCAATGGGTGCAATTGATGGTGCTGGGCTTTTTCGGGATCTTTTTCTACAACCTGTGTTTTTTCTACGGCCTGCATTACATCAATGCGTCCCGGGCGTCGTTGATCGTGGCGCTGAACCCGGCAGTGATTGGCCTGGCCTCGTGGCTGCTGTTCAAGGAACGCCTGGGCTGCTTCAAGCTGGTGGGGATCGCGCTGTGCCTGGGTGGCGCAGGGCTGGTGATCGTCAGTCGCAACCCGCAGTTGCTGCAGGGCACGGCAGATGCGTGGGTCGGTGACCTGCTGATTTTCGGCTGCGTGGTGGGGTGGGGCGTGTACTCGCTGTTTTCCCGGGGTCTCAACCAGCGCCTGGGGCCGTTGCAAACCGTGACCTGGTCGATCCTGCTGGGCACGCTGATGCTGACGATCACCACGCTGGTGACGGGCCGACTAACGGCGGCCGCATTGGGCCGGATTGATCTGCCCCAACTGATGAGTTTGCTGTACCTGGGCGTGCTGGGCTCGGCACTGGCCTACATCGGCTACTACGATGGCCTGCGCCGCATCGGCGCCACCCGTGCGGGTGTATTTATCGCCCTCAATCCGCTGACGGCAGTGATCTGCGGCGCATTGCTGCTTGGCGAGCAACTGACCGTGCCGATGCTGCTGGGTGGGACGGTCATTCTGCTGGGTATCTATCTGTGCAACAAACCCCTTGCGCGGGCCAGGGCAATGGGGATTTGATAAGAGTACGGACAAATCTGTTTACGCTGTGTAGAATCGATTTACGCATACAAGAATAAGGACTTGCGCTAACGCAAGCCTCGCCCGTCAGAGACTGATGTAACCATGAAGCTACTCGGGTCCCCCCTCATCTTTGGTGACTTCCTCGCCCGCAGCGTGCGGGGTATCTCCTGTGCGCCACCCGCTGACCTCATCCTTGCTCGCAAATAAACATTTGTTAATTACAAGAATGATGATGAGGCACCGAAAATGGCAGACCTGTACGAAAACCCAATGGGCCTGATGGGCTTTGAGTTCATCGAATTCGCATCGCCAACCCCGGGCACCCTGGAGCCGATCTTCGAGATCATGGGCTTCACCAAGGTCGCGACCCACCGTTCCAAGAACGTACACCTGTACCGGCAGGGCGAGATCAACCTGATCCTCAACAACGAACCCAACAGCATCGCCTCCTACTTTGCGGCCGAGCACGGCCCGTCGGTGTGCGGCATGGCGTTTCGCGTCAAGGACTCGCAACAGGCCTACAACCGGGCCCTGGAACTGGGCGCCCAGCCTATCCATATCGAAACCGGCCCGATGGAGCTGAACCTGCCGGCGATCAAGGGCATTGGCGGCGCGCCGCTGTACCTGATCGACCGCTTTGGTGAAGGCAGCTCGATCTATGACATCGACTTCGTGTACCTCGAAGGTGTCGAGCGCAACCCGGTGGGCGCGGGCCTCAAGGTCATCGACCACTTGACTCACAACGTGTACCGCGGCCGCATGGCCTACTGGGCGAACTTCTACGAGAAGCTGTTCAATTTCCGTGAGGCGCGCTATTTCGACATCAAGGGCGAATACACCGGCCTGACCTCCAAGGCCATGAGCGCACCGGACGGCATGATCCGCATCCCGCTGAACGAAGAATCGTCCAAGGGTGCCGGGCAGATCGAAGAGTTCCTGATGCAGTTCAACGGCGAGGGCATCCAGCACGTTGCCTTCCTCACCGATGACCTGGTCAAGACCTGGGATGCGTTGAAGAAGATCGGCATGCGCTTCATGACCGCGCCGCCAGACACCTATTATGAGATGCTCGAAGGCCGCCTGCCGAACCACGGCGAGCCGGTGGATCAACTGCAGGCACGGGGCATCCTGCTGGACGGCTCGTCAGTGGCGGGGGACAAGCGCCTGCTGCTGCAGATCTTCTCGGAAACCCTGATGGGCCCGGTGTTCTTCGAGTTCATCCAGCGTAAGGGTGACGACGGCTTTGGTGAAGGCAACTTCAAGGCACTGTTCGAATCCATCGAGCGCGACCAATTGCGTCGTGGTGTGTTGACCGCTGACTGATCGCCTGGGCGATACACAAAAAAGCCCGACCGGGATTGCACCTGGCCGGGCTTTTTGTTGCCCGGCAGAAACATCGGGACACAGGCGGTTGCCAGCGGCCAGGAACGGAATTCACTGCCAGCGTTACTCAGTGTCATATGCCCAGTTGAGGTTCATGTATGACAGTCATTGCGCACACCGGTAGTCCACCTCCAGGTTTGAATCAGGCAGCAGCCGTCAACGACGAACCGGCCATCAGTCCCTTGGCCCCAACTGCTCCCTCCCCATTAAGTCCTGCCACTGTCGCCCGCGTGACGTTTTCCTCGAACGTGGAATGGAGCAGTGCGCAGGGCGAGCTGACCGCCGCAGGCGTCGAACTGGCCAATGCCGTATTGGCCCCGGGTACCTCATCAACCGTCGGCGCGCAGGTCTGCACGTTCGCGGTGGACGGGATCCAGTCGAGCGACATTCTGGTGGTCAAACGCGTACCCGCCTCTGAAACCGGAACGAATATCCTGTTGTACATTCCTGACGAGGAGGGCAATTCGTTCTTCGAATTCAATAACCTTGAAGAAATGAACGCCTGGCTCAAAGAGGTCGCCACCGACCCTGACACGTTGGATGTATTTGCCGGGCATTTTTCCCGCAATGCACCTGCCGATCAGACAAAGCGGGTAAAAGACACGATGACGCGCTTCGCAGCAGGCGATATCAATGCCGTGGTCGGGCCTTTTGGCTACGAAAAGGGCGATATCTTCAATCGCCTGGACAAGCACACAAGCGTGCCGCCGGTACCGGTCAACGGGCTGACGGGGACCTACCTGAAAGTTGAGACCCGTGATGGCCGGGTGACTTTCGCAGGCACACGTCCGGACGGAGAAACCGTACTCTATCAGTACGATGCCTACGGCAACTTCCATGGAGGAGGTAACAAGGGCAACTTCTACTTTGTGAAAAACGGCCTGAACAATGACCAGCCGCTGTCGCCTGTTTCGCGAGAGCAATACTTGAAAACGGTCGTCAGTGTCAGCCTGGATAATGTGGGTGCCAACGATTTATGGGGGCTGTTCGACGAGTTCATCCGCCAACTGAAGAATCCGGGTTCAGGCATTGGGACGGCCTTGATCGCACTGGGCGTGCCTGAGGATGTGGCGCAGTCCATCGAAAAAATCGTCAAAAACCCCGTCACCGGCACCTTGCTTGAACTCAACCATGGCAACCGGCTCGGTAAGCTGTTTGGCGTTGAAAAGGCGCAAATGGACGCCGCACTGACGCAAATAGGCGACGAAATCCAAGGCAGGATTCCGTATTACGGGGCCATCCGAGGGGGGTTGTCGCAAACGGCTGTAATGCTCGAAATGGCAGCAAAAAAAAGCGCTGTCAGGCCTTCTGCTGACGCACCAAATGCTTGAAGCCTTCAAACACCAGCACCATCACCGCGAGCCAGATCGGAAGATACGTCAGCCATTCCCCCGCCTTGATGCTTTCGCCCAACAACAAGGCCACGCCGAGCAGCAGCACCGGTTCTACATAGCTGAGCAGCCCGAACAGGCTGAAGGCCAACAAGCGGCTGGCGACGACGTAGCACACCAGCGCCGACGCACTGATCAAGCCCAGCATCGGGATCAAGGCGTACAAGCCCTTGTGGGCGTCGAGCACGGCAAAACCCTGTTCGCCGCTTTGCACGAACCACAGTGCCACCGGCAACATCAGCGCCATATCGAGCCACAGCCCGCCGAGGTGGTCGGTCTTCAGGCGTTTGCGCAGTACGAAGTAAACCGGGTAGCCGATGATCACTACCAGGGTTGCCCAGGAGAATCCGCCCACCTGATACAACTCGTTCAGCACACCAGCACCGGCGAAGAACACCGCAATCTTTTGCAGGCGTGACAATTGTTCGCCATACACCAGCCGACCGGTCAGCACCATCGTCAATGGCAGCAGGAAATAGCCCAGCGATACATCCAGGCTGCGACCGTTGAGCGGCGCCCACATGAACAGCCACAACTGCACCCCCAGCAGGGCCGAAGACACCACGACCCCGCCGATCAGCGCGGGTTTGGCCGCAACCAGCCGAACCAGTTCCCACACCCGTCGCCACTCGCCGCTGACAATCATGAACACGGTCATGCAGGGCACCGTCAACAACATGCGCCAGCCGAAGATCTCCAGGCCGCTCAAGGGCGTAAGCAGCGACGTGAAGTAATACATCACGGCAAACAACACCGAGGCCAAGACCGATAACACAACACCTTTAGACACACTGTCCTCACGAAAGCCGATTGATACAAAAGAAGGGGGGATTTCAGGGAGGGAATATAGTGCTTTTGAGGTGAGATGTTTGCTCTGTTTTGGAGCGGTTTATGGGAGGATTTCTCAGGTCCCCCCATAAAAGGGACTTATGGCCGGGCAACTCGCCCCGACACAAAGTGGCTCACATCATTGAACCCTGGCGTCGACGCATGCCCTGGCGTGACCAGCGAGTCGATGAATGCTTCGTCCTCCGCCGCGATCTTCACCTCCAGCGCGCCGGTGTAGGCATCCCACTGCGCCTCGGTGCGCGGCCCGACAATCGCCGAACTGACCGCCGAGTTGTTCAGGACCCAGGCAATCGCGAACTCGACAATCCCCACGCCACGGCCCTGGGTGTATTGCTGGATCTGCTGGGCGATGCGCAGGGATTCAACGCGCCATTCGGTTTCCAGGATGCGCTTGTCCTGGCGCCCGGCACGGCTGCCGGCTTCAGGCGTTACGTCCGGCGCATATTTGCCGCTGAGCACGCCACGGGCCAGCGGGCTGTAAGGCACCACGCCCAGGCCATACGCGGCGGCGGCGGTGATCTGCTCCACCTCGGCCTGACGGTTGACGATGTTGTACAGCGGCTGGCTGATGATCGGTTTGTCCACCCCCAGGCGCTCGGCCACGCGGATCACTTCGGCGATCCGCCAGCCGCGGTAGTTGGACAAGCCCCAGTGGCGGATCTTGCCCTCGCGGATCAAGTCGCCAATCGCTGAAACCGTGACTTCCAGTGGCGTGTTGTGGTCTTCGCGGTGCAGGTAATAGATGTCCAGGTAATCGGTGTCGAGGCGCGTCAGGCTGGCTTCCAGCGCATTGAAAATCCGCTTGCGACTCAGGCCGCTGCGGTTCGGCAGGCCATCCGCCGGGCCGATGCCGACCTTCGAGGCCAGCACCCAATCCTGGCGCTGGCGGGCGATGGCTTCGCCGACGATTTCCTCGGAGCGCCCGCCGGTGTAGACGTCGGCGGTGTCGATAAAGTTGATGCCTTGATCCCAGGCCTTGTCGATGATGCGCAGCGAGTCCTCGGTGTTGGTCTGCTCGCCAAACATCATGCTGCCCAGGGTCAGTGCGCTGACCTTCAACCCGGACTGGCCCAGTGTGCGGTAAATCATCGTGAACACCTCAAAAGGGGGAGACAGGCCCTATCCAATACCAGAGAGCAAGGCTCTGGAACAAGCCCCGCGACGGTTATTGCGGTAATAGTTCGGCGCAGCGCAGTTGCAAGAAGCGGTGCAGTACCTTGACCCGCTCCGACACCTGCAACCGATGGGGACACATCAGATTGAACGGGGTCGGTTCGCCTTGCCAATCGGTGAGCAACGGCACCAGGCGCCCGGCCTTGATATCGCGCGCTACATCCAGCCGCGCTTTATAGGCGATGCCGTGCCCGGCCAATGCCCAGCGCCGCACGATCTCGCCGTCATCACTGAGGTAGTCGCCGCCGACCTCGACTTCCTGCAGCACCTCGCCCTGGCGAAAGTACCAGGTGTTGTTCGCCCGACCCTGGCGCATATAGCGCAGCGTGCTGTGTTGTGCCAGGTCCTGGGGGAGGCGTGGCGTACCGTGGCGCGCGAGGTAGTCGGGGCTGGCGCACGCCACCCGCGTGTGGTCGGGCACCACCGGCAACGCGACCAGGCTGGAGTCCCGTGGTACGCCGAAACGCAGGGCGATGTCGACGGTTTCGCGGAACAGGTCGGCATTGCTGTCATTGAGCAGCAACTGAAGGCGCACGTTCGGGTGTTCGAGCTTGAACTCATCCAGCCAGCCCAGCAGCACATTGCGCCCGAAATCCGAGGGCGCGGCCAATTGCAGTAACCCGCTCAGGCTCTGGCCTTGCTGCTTGACCGCCTGTTCGCCTTCCGACAGCGCCTCCAGGGCCACGCGCACACTGTCGAGGTAGCGCCGGCCTTCTTCGGTCAGGCGCATGCTGCGGGTGGAACGCGCCAGCAGCCGGATGCCCAGGCGGGTTTCCAGGCGCTTGAGGGCAATGCTCGCTGCTGCCGGGGTCAGGCTGAGGCTGCGGGCGGCTGCCGACAGGCTGCCGGTGTCGGCGGTGCGCACGAACACTTCAAGGTCGAGGATTGAGCTCATTTGTAAAAATCCTTTAAAGATCTTGTCGTTTTACCGGGATTTTTCAACGATTGCCAAGCTGGGAAGATGAAAGCTCATTTTCTCAGCCAGGTATTTCCCCATGACATCTCCCCTCAACGGCAAAACCATCATCGTCATTGGCGGCAGCAGCGGCATTGGTGCCGCGGTGGCCAAGCAGGCCGTGGCACGCGGTGCCCATGTGGTGCTGGCCGGGCGGCGCTTGTCTTCAACCGTGGAGAACGGGGTGCGTAGCGAGCAGGTGGACGTGACCGACGCAGCCTCATTACAGCGCTTGTTCGAAACCGTGGGGCCGTTTGACCATCTGGTCTACACCGCAGGGCCTGCGGTGCAGGCCAAGGCCCTGATCGAGACCGACCTGAACCTGGCGCAAGACAACTTCAACGTGAAGCTCTGGGGTTCGCTGCGGGCGATCCAGTCGGCGCTGCCATTTCTCGCCGAGCGCGGCAGCATCACCCTGACGTCGGGGCAGTTGGGGCGCAAAACGGTTGCGGGGCAATTCATCAAGACTGGCATCAATGCGGCGACCGAAGCGCTGGGCAAGCAACTGGCCAAGGAACTGGCGCCACGGCGGGTCAATGTGGTCAGCCCGGGGGTGATCGACACCGAGGCGTATGCCGGGTTGTCCGATGAGCAGCGACTGGCAATGTTTGCCAAGGCGGGCGGGGCGTTGCCGGTGGGGCGCGTGGGGCAGGCCGAAGAAGTGGCTGCCGGGTATGTGTTGGCGATGGAGAACGGGTTTATCACCGGTAGCGTGATTGATGTCGACGGCGGCGGATTACTCTAAAGGCAGCTGAATAAAAAAGGTCCCGCTTTCAGGCGGGACCTGCATTATCAGTAATAGGGCCGTGCTTAATAACGTGGCACCGGAACCGGTTGTGGCGGGTAGTAATAGCCTGGAGGCGGCGCCTGGTAATAGACCGGTGGCGGCTGTTGGATGTACACCGGCTGCGGTTGCACGTAAACCGGTTGCTGCTGCACATAGACCGGAGGCTGGGAGTTGGCGACCACCGAACCCACTACGAGACCGCCGACAACCGCACCCAGCAAAGCCGGGCCACCCCAGCCCCAACCACCGCCATGCCCGTACCCATAACCGTGACCCCAGCCATAGCCATATCCTCCACGGGCTTCTGCTTGCCCTGCGATGGCGAGGGTGGCAATGAGCAACATGGCTACTTTCATTTTTGAGAGTCGACTGATCATGATAAGTCCTCTACGTATGCACCGAACCGGTCTTGATAATATCCCCGGGCATATGCTTCAGACAGCGGTTTCGGACGGGATGATGGGGTACGAAAGTAAAGGCTGGGTAAAGGTTGTAGCCTATTTGTTACCTGGAATGGGCGTAGAGGTTAATACGGCTGTCAGGCAGTTGTTTGCCTATAAAAACACGCCTTTATATGAGCAGATAGATGACCGGCGCCGCCCTCGATATCGCGGCACCGGTCAGCGCTGATTCAAGCCTTGAGTGTGCGCGTCATGCGCAACGCCAACACACTGCCCGCGACGATCACCGCCGCCAGCAGGTACAGCGCCAGGTCCGTAGACCCGGTGGCATCTTTCACAAACCCGACGATATACGGGCTGAGGAACCCCGCCATCTGGCCCATGGAGTTGATCAACGCCAGACCGCCCGCTGCCGCACCTGCGCTGAGCATCGCGGTTGGCACCGGCCAGAACATCGGCAGGCCGGTGAGGGCACCCATGGTGGCGATGGTCAGGCCGAGGATCGCAATGGCCGGCGTGGTTGCAAAGTTCACCGCAATCACCAGCCCGATCGCGCCCATCAGCATCGGCACCACCAGGTGCCAGCGACGCTCCTTGCGCAAGTCGGCAGAGCGGCCCACCAGCAGCATGAACACCGCCGCCAGCAGGTACGGGATCGCACTCAACCAGCCAATCACCAGGTTATCGCTGAAGCCCATGTTCTTGATGATCGATGGCAGCCAGAAGTTGATGGCGTACACACCGCTCTGGATGCAGAAGTAGATCAGGCCGAACGCCCAGATCGCCGGGTTCTTGAACACTTCCAGCAGCGAGTCGCTGGTGGTCTTCGGTTTGTTGGCCAGGTCGGTCGCCTGGTCGGCTTCCAACACCGCGCGCTCATGGGGCGTGAGCCACTTGGCGTTGGCAAAGCTGTCGCTGAGCAGGAAGTAGGCGAGGGCGCCGAGGATCACCGTCGGCACGCCTTGCAGCAGGAACATCCACTGCCAGCCCGCAAGCCCGCCCTGGCCGGCGGCGAAGTGGTTGAGGATCCAGCCGGAGAACGGGCTGCCGAGCAGGCCGGATACCGGAATTGCCGACATGAACAGCGCCATGATCCGCCCACGGCGGAAGGTCGGGAACCACTGCGAGAGGTACAGCACCACGCCCGGGAAGAACCCGGCTTCAGCGGCGCCGGTCAGCAGGCGCAAGCCGTAGAAGTGCGTCGGTGTGGTAACGAACAACAGGCAGGTGGACAGGGCGCCCCAGACGATCATCATCAGCGCAATCCAGCGCCGTGGACCGAATTTGGTCAACGCCAGGTTGCTCGGCACGCCGCACAGCACGTAGCCGATAAAGAAGATCCCGGCACCGAGGCCGTACACGGTCTCGCTGAATTTCAGGTCGTCGAGCATCTGCAACTTGGCAAAGCCGACGTTGACGCGGTCGAGGTAGTTGAACAGGTAGCAGATGAAAATGAAGGGGATCAGGCGCAGGGTGATGCGCTTGTATACGGCGTTTTTATCGTCATCGGTGGCCTGGGTAACAGCGGCGCTCTGTGACATGGCAGTCTCTCTTTATTATGATTTTTCGCGATGCGAGGGTAACGTTGATCGCCCAACGAGTCTCGGCCACCTCAAGGGGTGCTGTCTTTGTGCTCGCGCACAGTGAAGCATGGTTTGCGCTGTGCCTATGAACAACCGGTTTTTTTCAGGAATTTAGCCCCATGTTCGAGCTGGATCATGACCTGGCGCAGGATATCGTCAATCGCACCATGGCGATCCTGCCCTATAACGTCAACGTCATGGACAGCCAGGGCCTGATACTGGGCAGCGGCGAACCCGAGCGGATCAACACCCGCCACGAAGGCGCGCAGTTGGTGCTGGCCAACGGGCGGGTGGTGGAAATCGACGGCCAGACCGCCAAGCACCTCAAGGGCGTGCAACCCGGGATCAACCTGCCGCTGCTGCACGACCAGCGCCTGATCGGCGTGCTGGGCATTACCGGTGAGCCGGAATTGCTGCGCACCTATGCCGAACTGGTGCGCATGACCGCCGAAATGCTGGTCAGCCAGCGTCACCAGCAAGCCGAGCAGCAATGGCGGCGCCAGCGCTGCGATGATCTGCTGGCACTGCTGCTGGCCGAGACCGGCGATTCGCCGCGCCTGGTGGATGAAGCCCAGCAACTGGGCCTCAAGCCGCAGCTGGCGCGCACGCCGTACCTGTTCGAGCTGGGCAGCGGCCAGTCGGCCGAGGCCTTGAGCGCCTGGCTGACCTCGCGCTACCCCGACAGCTGGTGCGTCAGCTCCGCGCAGTTTTCCCTGCTGTGGTGCCGGCCGGCGTCGGTGCAAGTCGATAACCCGCGCCTGCTGGAAAAGCTCGACGGCCTGGGCTGGAACATCCTGCGGGTCGCCGTCGGCGGGCAAGCGGACGGGCTGGCCGGCCTGCGCCGTTGTTACCGGCGGGTCGGCGACCTGCTCGCCTATGGTCGTGATGTGCTGCCCGAATCGCGGTTGCTGACCCTCAATCGCTACCGCCTGCCGGTCATGCTCTGGCGCCACCGCAACGACGACGCCCTCGACGAACTGCTCAACCCGCTGCGCAAGGTACTGGCCAAGGACAGCAACGGCCAGTTGCTGGCGACCCTGCGCAGCTGGTGCGACCACGACGGCCAAAGCCAGGCCTGCGCCGATGCCCTGGGGATCCACCGCAACAGCCTGCGCTACCGCATGGAACGCATCGCCGAGCTGAGCGGCGTCGACCCGCTGACCCTCGACGGCATGCTCGCGTTGTACCTCGGCGTGCAGCTATTGCCGCAAGCTTTGTCCAAATGAACAACAAACCCCAGCCACTCTTGTGCAATGGACCGGCGTTATTGCCGGTGCCAACTGGCAGCATGGGCGTTATAAAAACCGGAGAAAGCCCATGAAAATCATCATCGCCCCCGACTCGTTCAAGGACAGCCTGAGTGCTGAAGGCGTGGCGAATGCCATTGCCGAGGGGTTGGCCAGCGTGTGGCCCGACGCCGAGCTGATCAAGTGCCCGATGGCGGACGGTGGTGAGGGCACGGTGGAATCGGTACTCGCCGCCTGCCAGGGCGAGCTGCGCACCAGCCGTGTGCAAGGGCCATTGGGCGGCAGTGTCGACGCGCATTGGGGCTGGTTGGCCGAGAGCCACACCGCAATCATCGAAATGGCCGAAGCCAGCGGCCTGCAACTCGTGCCACCGGGTCAGCGAGATGCGTGTTCCAGCAGCACCTTCGGCACCGGCGAACTGATCCGCGCCGCCCTGGATGCCGGCGCCCAGCGCATCATCCTGGCCATTGGCGGCAGCGCCACCAACGACGGCGGCGCCGGGGCGATGCTAGCCCTGGGTGTGCAGTTGTTTGATGCCGAGGGAGCAGCGCTGCCCCTTGGCGGCCTGGCGCTGGGCAAGCTGTCGCGCATCAGCCTTGAGCAACTGGACCCCCGCCTGAACGAAGTGCGCTTCGAAATCGCCGCCGACGTGAACAACCCTTTATGCGGTCCTCACGGGGCCTCGGCGATTTTTGGCCCGCAAAAGGGCGCCAATCCCCAGCAAGTCGAACAACTGGATGCGGCCCTCGGCCATTTTGCCGATCACTGCGCCAGGGTATTGCCCAAAGACGTACGCGACGAACCCGGCAGCGGTGCCGCCGGTGGCTTGGGTTTCGCCGCCAAGGCGTTCCTTGGCGCGCAGTTTCGCGCGGGTGTTGAAGTGGTCGCAGAGCTTGTTGGGCTTGAGCAAGCCGTGCGTGGCGCCGACCTGGTGATCACCGGCGAAGGCAGGTTCGATGCCCAGACCCTGCGCGGCAAGACCCCGTTTGGCGTGGCGCGGATCGCCAGGCAGCACAACGTGCCGGTGATCGTGATCGCCGGCACATTGGGGGATGGCTACGAGCAAATGTACGCCCACGGCGTGGATGCCGCGTTCGCCTTGCCGTCCGGCCCGACTACCCTGGAACAGGCCTGCAGCGAGGCACCGCGCCTGTTGCGCGAGCGCGCCTCGGGCATTGCCCGGGTTTGGCGTGTGGCCGCCCTGGCGGTCTAAGCCTCAAAGCCCTGCGCCAGTCGGTCGATCCACTGGCGCTGAAACCCCAGCAGTACGTCCTTGGGCTGCTGCAACTGGACAAACTCCAGCATCGGGTCTTCCACCGCCGTGCGCACGCCGGCCAACTCCTCCAGCGCCGCCAGCCCGCAAAACGGCACATAGGCTTCGCTGTAACCACCTTCATGCACCAGCACCAGGCGCCCTTGGCACAGGCGCTCGGCGGCTTGGCGTACTGTGCGGGTCATCAGACGGAACGACTCGCTGTGCAGCAGCATGCGCGCCAGCGGGTCCACGGCGTTGGCGTCATAGCCGCAGGCGACGATGATCAGTTCAGGCTCGAAGCGCTCCAGGGCCGGTACCACGATGCGCTCCATCGCGTGCAGATAGGCTTCGTGGCCGCTGCCTGGCGGCAACGGGATATTGATATTGGCGCCCAGGCCGGCGCCACGGCCACGGTCCTGTTCACCGCTGTAGCCCGGCGGATAGCAACCGTCCTGGTGCAGGGAGATCGTCAATACATCGCCACGTGTTTCGAAGATGGACTGGGTGCCGTTGCCATGGTGCACGTCCCAGTCGATCACGGCGACCTTGCCCAGCCCGCGGCGCGCCTTGGCGGCCTCGATGGCGATGGCGATATTAGCCAGGAAGCAAAAGCCCATGGCGCCGTCCGCCAGGCAGTGATGCCCCGGCGGCCGCGACAGTGAGTAGGCATTCTCGACCTGCCCGCTCAGCACTGCGTCCACTGCAGCGATGGCCAGCCCGGCGGAGAGTCGGGCGATCTCGTAACTGCCCGGACCGATCGGTGCCTGTGGGCCCAGTTCGCCACCGCCGGCATCGCTCAGGGCCTTGAAGCGTTGCAGGTAGTCGGCACCGTGTACCCGTCGCAAGTCCTCGTCAGTGGCCGGAACTGCGCTGTGCTGTTGCAGGTGACGGCTCAGCCCGGATACGTCCAGCAGGCTTTTCAAGCGCCGCTTGGTCTCCGGCGACTCGGCATGCCCGCTGCCGGCAGGCGGCTGCACCCAACCGCCCACCGGCAAGGTCAGTGCGTGGGCGCCGGCGCTGTGCCAGAGGCTTAGTTCATCAAAGAAAAACGCGGTGGTTCGGTTCATCAGAGTCTCCAGTTCAGCGGGTTAAAACAGCGTCAGGCGTGGCGCGGCTGCCGAGCATCAGCGCCAGGGACAACAGGGTGACGGCGGCGCCGCCCACCAGCAGCGAGGCAAACCCGCCGCTGGCTTCGATGAGCCGCCCGGCAATGGCCGGCCCGATGGCCAGGCCCGCACCGATCACCAGGTTTGAGGTGTTCATCAGCTTGCCGCTGCGGTCGAGGTCGGCGAGGCAGGCGAGAATCAGCGGCAGGATGAAGGTCCAGGTGAATTTGAACAGCAGCGCTGCCAGGGCAAAGCGCAGCAGTGTTGGCGTACCGCTCAGCAAAAGCACCGCACCGGCCATCAGGGCGTAGCCCACCAGCAACAGCAGCAGGCGTGGCAGGCGCGTACCGATCAGCGAGGCACAGCCGGCGCCGACGATGCCCATCACGGTGGCCAGGGCCAGCACTTCACCGCTGTGTTGCGCGGAGATTGCGGCGTCACTGCTGATGGCGCCGATAAAGGTCCAGACACCGCCGAGGCTGACGTAGAAGGCCAGGATCCCGGCGATGCCCAGCGCAGCCTTCACCCGGGAGACAGGTATCGCCGCTGCATCGGTTTGCTCGCGCGGCGGGCTGCCGGACGGGAAACACCGGGCGAGTGGCAACAGCAGCGTCATCAGTCCCGCAAGAATCAGGTAGCAGGCGCCGAGGCCATAGCGCGCAAACAGTCCGGGCAGCACGCCAAGGCCGACCGCTCCGACCACCAGTTGCCCCATCACCCACAAGCCGTAGACCCGGCTTGGATTGGCAGTGGCAGCCGCGCTGGCCAGGCAGATGATCATCAACGAACCGCCCGCCAAGGCACTCATAAAACGCAAGGCAAGCAAGGTGGCGTAGGTGTCGGCGAGCATCGACAACAGGTTGGCGGCAATGAATGCCACGGCGGCGACCAGGGCTGCCAGGCGCCAGTCCACCCGTTTCAGCCACCAGAAGGCGGGCAGGGTGGCCAGGCTCATCGCCCCCAGCTCGGTGGAGAACAGGTCGCCGATGTGGGACGGGCTCAACTGCCATTGGCTGGCCAGTTGCGCGGCCACCGCCGGTGCGGTCATCAGGATGGTCGGGGTGATGGCGGCGAACAGAATGATCGCCGCCAGCAACGGCCATGACCGTGCTGAAAGGCCGGCGGTTGCAGCGTGGGTCTGAGTGTTCATGGGCAAGCTCCGGGAAAGTGATTCAGAACACATGGACCAGCCGCAACAGGGCGTCGGTGCCTGCGTAGCCGTTGGATGCCGCGACGTTTTGCGAAAGGCTGAACATCACTTGGTTCTGCCGGTCGAGCCAATGCCCTACCTCGAAACCCACCTGGGTGTAGCGCTTGTGGGTGTCGTCGATGCGCTGGTCGTTGATGCGCAGCTCGCCGCCATCGGCGTGGATCAAACGCAGGGCGCCGTAGGTGGCCGGGCTGAAGTCGTAGGAGGCGAAGGCTTGCAGGCGGTACAGCGGGTCTTGCTTGAGGTCGCTGCCGAAATAGTCGTCATTGGTGCCGTACAACTGGGCTTCGAGGTTGGCTTCCAGCACCCATTTCTCGCCAATGCCCTGGGTGTAGTTGTAAACGAAGGTCGCGCCCCAGCGATTGGCCCCGGGGGACACGTCGGGGTTTTTACTGTGGTACTCGCCCACCGGCACGGTGATCAGGCTCAACAGCCCGCTGTAGGTGCGTGAGGCCGGGTCGTTGATGAAAAACAACGTGCCGCCCACCTGCGGGTCACCAAAGCCGCTCTCGCCGGTGTGCTGGCTGGCGCCGGGCAAGCGCGCATTGATGTCGGCGAAGGGCAGGATAAATTGCGGGGTGCACAGCGTGCCGCAGACGTCAGTGAAAAACACCTGGCGGTACGCCACGGCGTTGACCTTCAAGTCGGCCTTGCCGGTGGTGTCGGCCGGGCCGTGGAAATCATCGTAGCGCGTCGCCGGCAAGTACAGCACGCCGAGGCTGGTACCGGACGGCGCGCCGAAAAAGTCCCGGGCGTTGAGGTCGGCGGCCTGGCTGTCGAGGCTCAGTAGGGTGCCGCCCAGCAGCATGGCCAGGTGACGCAAGGTGGAGTGATTCATCGCAAGGCATCTCTTATGGAATGTGATGGATGGCAGCGGAAAATGGGCAAAGGGCGCCCGAGGCCGTCAAAACGACAGCGCAAAAAAGCAACGAATTAAGGGGTGAGGTCAGTCGGGCGGGGCGTGCAGCAAGTGCGCGATGCGCGCCTTGTCCTTGACCCCGAGCTTGCTGTAGATGGCGCGGATGTGATGGCGCACGGTGTTCGGCGACAAGCCCAGGTCGCGGGCGACTTCCTTGTAGGTCTTGCCTTCGCCAAAGCCCTGGGCCACGTCGTTCTCTCTGGGACTGAGCTGGGGCAGGGCGCGGTTGAGGCGCGCGGCCAACAGAAACTGATCGCCCACGGCCGAGGCTTCGATATGGATGTGCTTGCCCTCATGCCCGCGATGATTCAACGGCACCGGCAGGGCGGGGCCGCTCCATTGCGGCCACTCACTGAGCAGCAGGTCGACAAACCCGCGTTCGGCACACTGCAACACCCCGCGCTGGTCGCAGACCGCCAGGGCCAGGTTGCGCGGGCTGGTAAGGGTTTCGCGCATGGCCACCAGGGTGCGGATCTGGTTCGCCGAGACGGCCGCCACCAGGTGCAGCATCAGGTTGTTCAGCAGTTGGCAGTCGTCCTGGTTGAACCGTGGCGCTCCCGGTTTGCGGTACAGGCTCAAGTGGTCACTGAGGCGGGTTTGCGGGTCGACGTGGATCACACACAACAACTCGCCAATGTCATGGCGCTGACCCAACCAATTCTGGCCCGGGCCGTTGGCGGGGTCGAGCATGTCGACAATCACTGCCTGGCCGGGTGCTTCGTGCACCAGCCCGACCGTCACGTCCACATGGCGGATCGACTGCCAGTCGGCCAAGTACGTGTCTGGCAGGTGATGCAGGTAGCTGCTGTGTTCTTCCGGCAGGCCATCGATGATCGCGGCACGCCCCCACCATGCGCTGTCGAAGGGCAGCAGTTGACTGATGCGCGACAGGGCATGGCGATGAAACTGTTCGATGTCCTGATGCTGGGCCAGGCGTTGCAGATCAAGCGTCAGGGTGCTGAAAGCCTGTAACAGGCCGGGGGGATCAAGACGGCTCATGGGCGTTCCTCTGTGGGACTTTTTTATTGTTCTAGTCACAGGGTTTAAAGGCCGAAACGGGGCAGGGCCTGGGTGAAGTATCGGCGCTGCGGGGGCTGATCGCTATCCTACAGATGCATGATGTGCGGCAGGATTTGTACTCGCCAAAAAACCGCTGTGCCGCCTACACTGGTCGGCCACGTGTTTTTCAAAGGACGAAACACCATGCACACACCTGAACCCAAGATCGTTATCACGCGCTTCACCGAGGCCCACCTTGAAGGCGTCGCTGCGCTCTACAACGACCCGGCTGTATGCCGTCAGGTGCTGCAAATGCCTTTCCAATCGGTTGAAGCCTGGCGCGCACGCCTGG
>NZ_CP080030.1:3483599-3492863 GCF_019382755.1 Pseudomonas sp. Colony2
GTGCGCCGCAGCCACGTCGGTTCATTCGGCATGGGCGTCGCCACCGCCTGGCAGGGCAAGGGCGTGGGCTCCCGGCTGCTGGGCGCGGCGCTGGAGGTGGCGGATAACTGGATGAACCTGCACCGGGTGGAACTCACGGTGTACGCAGACAACGAAGCCGCCCACCGGCTGTACCACAAGTTCGGCTTCGAGACCGAAGGCCTGCTGCGCGACTACGCCGTGCGTGACGGCGCATTCGTCGACACGCTGACCATGGCGCGCATCCGCAAGCCGGCCTAGTCGTCCTGCAACGCAAACGCCACCGCAGCCTGCGCATGCAGCTCGGTGGTGTCCAGCAAGGGCAGGTCGCTGTGCTGCGGCTTGATCAACAGGCTGATTTCCGTACAGCCGAGAATGATGGCCTGGGCGCCACGGGCGGCCAAAGACTCGATCACCCGCTGGTACACCTCGCGCGATGCGTCGCTGATCACCCCGACGCACAACTCTTCGTAAATGATCCGGTGCACGGCCTGGCGCTCTTCAGCGTCCGGCACCAGCACGGTCAGCCCCTGTGCCGCCAGGCGTGACTTGAGAAACTCCTGCTCCATGGTAAACGCGGTACCCAGCAGGCCAACGCTCAGGGTGCCAGCTTCCACGGCCGCCGCGCCGGCAGCGTCTGCAATATGCAGAAACGGTATCGACACCGCCGCTTCAATCTGCGGCGCTACCAGGTGCATGGTGTTGGTACACAGCACGATGCATTCGGCGCCACCGGCTTGCAGGCGGCGGGCGGCGTCTTCGAGGATCAGCGCCGCGTCGTCCCAGCGCCCGGCGTGCTGGGCCTGCTCCACCGGGCCGAAGTCGACGCTGTACATCAACAGTTGTGCCGAGCGCAGAGGCCCGAGCTGGTCGCGCACGTTCTGGTTGATGATGCGGTAATACTCGGCGCTGGACTCCCAGCTCATGCCGCCGATAAGGCCGATGGTGCGCATGCGATGCTCCTGAATTGGACGGGCGAGGGCACCACATTACCCGCGCGCTGCGCTTTAGTCATACGCCGGTGTGCGGCATCTGCCATGATCAAGGCTCGCAACATGGGTCACCCAAGGAACACGGCAATGGACGATGTACAACAACTGGGCGAGATGCTGCGTCATTACGCCGACAGCGAAGCCCACAAGAAACAGCAGTTCGAAGTGCAGTCGGCCCATTGGGCGCAGAAGATCGGCGAGTTGTTCGGCCAGATCGAGCAGTGGCTTGCGCCTGTGAAGACGGTCGGTTTGCTGGAAGTGCAGCGCGAGGCGTACGTGGCTTCCGGCCCCAGCGTGCCGGTGGAGACCTCCACCTTCAAGACCGAGAAACTGACCATCCATATCGCCGGCAAACCGGTGGAGTTCGTGCCGGATGTGATGGGCGCCGGCGGTTTGATTTCGCTGTCGGTGATGGGCTTGACCGCCGCCCGCTACGGCAGCATTTCCCTGGTATTGCTGCCGGGGAAAAACGACTGGCTGTGGAAGAAAACCAACGGTTTGAAAGACCCGGATACGTTCGGCTTCGATGCCAACTTCCTGGCGTTGCAGTTGCAGAGCCTGATTCCCCGCGAACGCGGCTAGTCGCTCAATGTGGTGCTTGTGTGGGAGCGGGCTTGCTCGCGAAAGCGGTGTGTCAGTCGCTGTATATGTTGACTGAACCACCGCATTCGCGAGCAAGCCCGCTCCCACAATTAGATCTCTATATTGCCCCAGTCCTGCTTTGTTTCCTCAGGCGCCACCGCGTTGACCCGCTTGCCCGTGGCCAGCTCCACCCGCCGTGCCACTTCCGGGTCATCGGCGAACGGCGTCAGGCTGGCCTCATCCAGGCTCTCCTTCGACTGGCCCCGCAGGCAATACTCCACCGCGCCATACAGGCCGATCACCGCCGCCAGGTTCAGCACTATCTCCCACATCAGGCGATCTGCGCGTCAAGCTGCGCCACCTTCAAATCCGCCACTCGCACCGTGCGCCAGGTGTTGTACGCCATCAGCAACATGCCGCTGAGGAAGAACACCCCGCCGACGAATCGCACCACAAATCCCGGATGGCTGGCCTGTAACGCTTCCACAAACGAGTAGGTGAGGGTGCCGTCATCGTTCACCGCCCGCCACATCAGGCCCTGGGTGATGCCGTTGACCCACATCGACGCGATGTACAGCACCGTGCCAATGGTCGCCAGCCAGAAGTGCATATTGATCAGCCCCACACTGTGCATCTGCGCGCGCCCGAAGATTTTCGGGATCATGTGGTACAGCGAGCCAAACGTGATCATCGCCACCCAGCCCAGGGCGCCGGCGTGGACGTGGCCAATGGTCCAGTCGGTGTAATGGGAGAGGGCGTTGACGGTCTTGATCGCCATCATCGGCCCTTCAAAGGTCGACATCCCGTAGAACGCCAGCGACAGCACCAGGAAGCGCAGGATCGGGTCGGTGCGCAATTTATGCCAGGCCCCGGAAAGCGTCATCATGCCGTTGATCATCCCGCCCCAGCTCGGCGCCAGCAGGATCAGCGACATCGCCATCCCCAGCGACTGCGCCCAGTCCGGCAGCGCGGTGTAGTGCAGGTGGTGCGGACCGGCCCAGATGTACAGGGTGATCAGCGCCCAGAAGTGCACGATGGACAGGCGATAGGAATACACCGGCCGCCCGACCTGCTTCGGCACGAAGTAGTACATCATCCCCAGGAAACCGGTGGTCAGGAAGAACCCCACGGCGTTGTGCCCGTACCACCACTGCACCATAGCGTCGGTGGCCCCGGAATACACCGGGTAGGACTTGAACCAGTCCACCGGGATCGACAGGTGATTGACCACGTGCAGCATGGCGATCACCACGATGAACGCACCGAAGAACCAGTTGCCGACGTAGATGTGCTGGGTCTTGCGCTGCACCACAGTGGTGAAAAACACGATCGCATAGGCCACCCACACCACGGTCATCCACACCGCGCCGCTGAACTCGATCTCGGCGTATTCCTTGGTGGTGGTGTAACCCAGTGGCAGGCTGACCAGCATGATCACGATCACCGACTGCCAGCCCCAAAAGGTAAAGGCAGCGAGCTTGTCCGAGTACAGCCGTACCTGGCAGGTGCGCTGTACTGCGTAGTAGCTGGCGGCGAATTGCGCGCTGCCGGCAAAGCCGAAAATCACCAGGCTGGTGTGCAGCGGGCGCAGGCGGCCGAAGGTGGTCCACGGCAGGTCGAGGTTCATCTCGGGCCACACCAGTTGCGAGGCGATCCACACGCCCATGGCCATGCCGACCACGCCCCAGACGATGGTTGCAATGACGAATTGACGCACGACCTTGTAGTTGTAGGCCTGTGCGGTTGATGGTGGTTGCATGCTTAGTCCTCCCACGGTTCCAAGTGGGCGGCACTGTAGGAAGTATGGGTAGAACAATACAGACTCAGACCCGGGTCATTAATACGGATCAGCCACTAACCTGCATTTTTCGCACGTTACCCCCGTCAATAAATCGTTTGTCCAACCCCCGCCCAATGACAAAACTGCAAGTCACTCGCAAAACAACAACGATTGGGCAAAAAACCATATGCAAATCGAGCGCAACTTTTACAACGGCCACTTCGCCGAACCTGCCAGCACCGCCCAAATCGCGGTCTACAACCCCGCGACCGAGGCCCAGGTAGGCCGGGTGTCCGCCGCCACCCCTGATGAAGCCATTGCGGCCGTCGATGCCGCCGCCAGCGCACAGAAAACCTGGGGCAAGCTCACCAGCATCC
This sequence comes from Pseudomonas sp. Colony2, assembly GCF_019382755.1. Taxonomy (NCBI): domain Bacteria; kingdom Pseudomonadati; phylum Pseudomonadota; class Gammaproteobacteria; order Pseudomonadales; family Pseudomonadaceae; genus Pseudomonas; species Pseudomonas sp. Colony2. The sequence continues at coordinate 3,487,349 of NZ_CP080030.1, forward strand.
AGCGCGCCGAACACCTGCGGGCTTTCGCCGCCGCCCTCGAAACCTGCGCTGAAAGCATAGGCCGGGCGCTGGCCAGCGAATCCGGCAAAAGCCTCGACGACGCCAGCAACGAAGCGCGCTACGCCGCCCAGATCACCCGCTACCACGCCGAATGGGCACGCCGCATCGAAGGCGAAATCATCCCCAGCGACACCCCGGACGAAAACCTGTTCCTGCAACGCGAGCCCATTGGCGTCGTGGCTTGCCTGATTCCGTTCAACTACCCGGTCTATACCCTGCTGCGCAAAATCGCCCCGGCGCTGATTGCCGGCAACACCGTGGTGGTGCGCCCGAGCAACAACACGCCGTTGTCCGCCTTTGAAATCGCCCGTGCCGTCGAGCAGTCGGGCATGCCGGCCGGCGTGATCAACATCCTGACCATGGACCACGCCACCGCCGCCGCCCTGTGCACCCACAAGGCCGTGGGCCTGATCACCCTGACCGGCAGCGTCAACGCCGGGCGCATCGTGCTCGACTACTGCAAGGCCAACATCGCCAAGCCGTCCCTGGAGCTGGGCGGCAAGACCCCGGCGATCATCGAGGCCGACGCCGACCTGGAAAAGGCCGCCAGCGACATCATCGCTTCCAAGACCACCCACTGCGGCCAACTGTGCACGGCGGTCGAGCGGGTGTATGTGCAGGAAAGCGTCTATGACCGATTCCTGGCCCTGCTCAAGGCCAAGATCGGCGCCGTCAAATTCGGTGACCGTGCCACGGATGCGGGCCTGATGGGCCCACTGGTCAACGCCAGCTCCCGGCAGAATATTCACGCCATGGTCGAGCGCGCCATCGCCGACGGTGCTGTACTGGAAACAGGCGGCGTACTCCCCGACGGCCCGGGCCATTTCTACCCGCCGACGCTGCTCAGCGCCTGCCGCCAGGACATGGAAATCATCCAGGAAGAAATCTTCGGCCCGGTGCTGCCGGTGCTCAAGTACCGCGATATCGACGAAGCGCTGGCTATGGCCAACGATCACCAGTTCGGCCTGTCGTCGGTGCTCTATACCGAGAACTACCGCACGGCCATGAAAGTCGCCAACGCCATCGAGGCCGGCGAGTTGTACGTCAATCGCACCCCGGCCGACCCTTACCAGGGTTTCCACGCCGGCTGGAAACGCTCAGGGCTGGGCGGCGATGACGGCAAGCACGGGATGCTTGAATTCACCCAGACCCGTTTGGTGGTCATGAAGTACTGATTCACCGACCACCGGCTTCACCTCAATAAAAACAATTATCGGGGCACCTGCACAGTGGGTGCCCGAGGTCTACAAGATGTCCAAGCCTGCACCCGTTGCCCAGGGTTTCGATGCCGTGTCCGCGGCTAAAAGCGACAAAGCCAGTCGCTACTTCCAATTGATGTTGCTGGTATTGGCTGCCGGGGCGATCTACCCGATCCTCTACCTGCGCCAGGTCTACCAGACCACCATGCTCGAGGTGTTCCAGATCAACCACAGCCAGCTGGGTTATCTGTACTCGATGCTCGGTACGATCTTCCTGCTCAGCTACCTGCCGAGCGGCTGGTTGGCCGATCGCCTGCCGCCACGCTTCCTTATCTTCTTTTCGTTGGTGGCCACCGGGGCCCTGGGTATCTGGTACTCCACTGTGCCGTCGATGACCGGCCTGATGATCATCTTCGGCTGCTGGGGCCTGACCACCGGCCTGACCTTCTGGGCTTCGGTGCTCAAGCGGGTGAAGATGATCGCCCATCACAGTGAGCAGGGCCGTTTCTTCGGCATCCTCGACGGCGGCCGTGGCCTGGTGGAAGCCTTGCTGGCGACCGTGGCCCTGGGGCTGTTCGCCTACGCCACCGAGACCCGCAGCCAAACTGCGGCCGAAGGCTTCAAGCACGTGGTGTACCTGTATTCGTTCGTGTGTATCGCCATTGGTTGTGTGCTGGTGCTGCTCAAGGACCCCAAGTCCATGGCCGAAACTGCGGCGGTGGAGAAGGGCAAGTTCAACCTGATCGCCGACCTCACCACCCTGGTGAAAATCCCCGAGCTGTGGCTGGTGACCGCCATCGTGTTCTGCGGTTACCACATGTTCTGGGCCACCTACAGCTTCTCCGATTACCTGCAAGGCAGCGGCATGACCGCCGTGATGGCCGGCACCATCACCACCATCAAGTTGTGGATGCGACCCATCGGCGGGATCGGCGGCGGCTGGCTGGGGGACAAGTTTTCGAACATCTCGGTGCTGATCGTCGCGCTGATGCTGGTGACCCTGGCGATGGTCGGCCTGATCGTGTTCCCGGCCATTGGCAGCCTCGGCTTGCTGATCGGCACGGTGATCTTTATCGGCCTGATGACCTACGCGATTCGCGGCCTGTACTGGGCGATCCTCGACAGCTGCGACATCCCGCTGCGCATCACCGGCCTGGCCATCGGCATCGTCTCGGTGGTGGGTTACCTGCCGGACACCTTTATCCCGCTGATCAATGGCTACCTCACCGACACATACCCGGGGCAGGTCGGCTACAACCTGTACTTCGGCTACATCGCCTTCATCGGCGTGCTCGGGACCCTCGCGGCCCTGACCTTGCGCGCCCGGATCAATCGTAAAAAATTCAACCAGACAGGTGCCTGAGATGAAAATCGTCGCCCTTGAAACCCATATTGTCGCCGTACCGCCACCGCACATCGGCGGCATGTATTGGCTGTTCGTCAAACTGAAAACCGACTGCGGCATCGAAGGCGTGGGCGAGATCTACGCCGCCACCTTCGGCCCCAAGGCCATGCTGCCGATCATCGAGGACGTGTTCGAGCGCTACCTGCTCAACCACGACCCGCACCACATCGAGCGCTTCTTCCGCCAGGCGTACTCCAGCGGTTTCACCCAGCGCCCCGATCTGACCATGATGGGGGTGGTCAGCGGCTTGGAAATGGCCTGCTGGGACATCATCGGCAAGGCCGCCAACAAACCGGTCTATGAGTTGCTGGGGGGCAAGGTCAACGAACGCCTGCGTTCCTACACCTACCTGTACCCGGTCAACAGCAAGGGCGAGTACGACTACGACGACCCGGACCTGGCCGCCGAATGCGCGATCGAGAACATGAACAAGGGCTTCACCGCCGTGAAGTTCGACCCGGCAGGCCCGTACACCGCGTACTCCGGCCACCAGATCTCCCTGGAAGTGCTGGAACGCTGCGAAACCTTCTGCCGCAAGATTCGCGAGGCGGTGGGCGACAAGTGCGACCTGCTGTTCGGCACCCACGGGCAGATGGTGCCGTCGTCGGCGATTCGCCTGGCCAAGCGCCTGGAGAAATACGACCCGCTGTGGTTCGAAGAACCGGTGCCACCAGGCCAGGAAGAGGCCATGGCCCAGGTCGCGGCGAAGACCAGCATTCCCATCGCCACCGGCGAGCGCCTGACCACCAAGTACGAGTTCTTCAAGCTCTTGCAGGCCGGTGGTGCATCGATCCTGCAAATGAACGTGGCCCGCTGCGGCGGCCTGCTGGAAGCCAAGAAAATCGCGAGCATGGCCGAGGCCTACTACGCGCAGATCGCCCCGCACCTGTACAACGGACCGATCGGCGCAGCGGCGAGTTTCCAGTTGGCCACGTGCACGCCGAATTTCCTGATCCAGGAAAGCATCATGACCTGGGGCGGTTTCCATGCCGAAGTGCTGACCAAGCCGCTGCAATGGGAGGACGGCTACATCATCCCGTCCACCGAGCCGGGCCTTGGGGTGGAGCTGAACATGGACGTGGTGCGCAAGCACACGCCGTACACCGGCGAGCGGCTGCACCTGCAAATGGCGCCCACGCCTGCTGACGTGAAAGACACTTCGCCCGCCAAGGGCTAAAAAAAACGACTTATGCGGTAACCGTGAATGACATACGACTACATCATCGCCGGCGCCGGCGCCGCAGGTTGCGTCCTGGCCAACCGACTCTCCGCCTCGGGCGAGCATTCGGTATTGCTGCTGGAAGCCGGCGGCAAGGACAGCTCCTGGTGGTTCAAGATCCCGGTCGGTTTCGCCAAGATGTACTACAACCCGACCTTCAACTGGATGTACTACAGCCAGCCGCAAAAACAACTGGCCGACCGTGCCATCTATGCCCCGCGGGGGAAGGTGCAGGGCGGTTCCGGCTCGATCAACGCCATGATCTACGTGCGCGGCCAGGCCCATGATTTCGATGACTGGGCGGCCAATGGCAACGACGGCTGGGGCTTCAAGGACGTGCTGCCGTACTTCCGCAAGCTGGAAAATCACCCCCTGGGCGACACCGAATACCACGGCAGCAGCGGCCCCATCAGCATCACCCCGATGAAGGGCCAGACCCATGCCATCTGCGATGTATTTCTCAAGGGCTGCGAGCAATTGGGCTATGGCCTGAGCGATGACTTCAACGGGCCGAACTTCGAAGGTGCGGGCCTCTACGACGTCAACACCCGCAACGGTGAGCGCTGCTCCAGCAGCTTTGCGCACCTGCACCCGGCGTTGGGTAGGCCGAACCTGACCGTGGAGTTGCATGCGCTGGTAGACCGCGTGCTGTTCGACGATCAGCAGCGCGCCACCGGCATCAGCGTGACCCAGCACGGCGTGGTTCGCACCTTTACCGCGCGCAAGGAGGTGATCCTGTGCGCCGGGGCGGTGGATACGCCGAAGATCCTGCAACTGTCGGGTGTGGCGGACAAGCAATTGCTCGCCGAACACAACATCCCGCTGGTCAAGGACCTGCCTGCAGTGGGGCAGAACCTGCAGGACCACCTCTGCGCCAGTTATTACTACAAGGCCAATATCCCGACCCTGAACGACCAGCTCAGTTCGCTGTTTGGCCAGTTCAAACTCGGCCTCAAATACCTGCTGACCCGCAAGGGCGCGCTGGCCATGAGCGTCAACCAGGCCGGCGGGTTCTTTCGCGGCAACGAAGGGCAGGCGCACCCCAATCTGCAGCTGTACTTCAACCCGCTGTCGTACCAGATCCCGAAAAACAACAAGGCCAGCCTCAAGCCCGAGCCGTATTCAGGCTTCCTGCTGTGCTTCAACCCGTGCCGGCCTACCAGCCGCGGGACGATCCGCATCGCCTCGAAAAACCCACGGGACGCGGCCTTGATCGACCCCAACTACCTGAGCACCCAAAAGGACATCGACGAGGTGATCCAGGGCAGCCGGCTGATGCGCAAGATCATGCAGGCGCCGGCGCTCAAGGGCGTTACTGTGGCCGAGGTATTGCCGGGGCCGGCGGTGCAAACCGATGAGCAGATGCTGCAGTACTTCCGCGAGAACAGCGGCTCGATCTATCACCTGTGTGGCTCATGCGCCATGGGCTCGGACCCGCTGGTGTCGGTGGTGGACAAGCGTCTGAAGGTGCACGGGATGCAAGGGCTGCGGATTGTCGATGCGTCGATTTTCCCCAACGTGACCTCGGGCAATACCCATGCGGCGGTGTTGATGGTGGCGGAGAAGGGTGCGGATCTGATCCTGCAGGATGCCTGAATTGATCGTTCCCACGCTCTGCGTGGGAATGCATCC
>NZ_CP080030.1:3492944-3497924 GCF_019382755.1 Pseudomonas sp. Colony2
TAGAGAGACCGTGTTCTGCCACTGGGCAACCGTTTCCGCACTGATGCTTACCCCACCACACACAATCACCACCACATCCTCAATCCCGGCAATCGCCCCATGCTCCAGATACGCCACGGCCAACGAAACCCCACATGCCGGTTCCACCAACTGGCGTAAATCATCGGCGTACCGCGCCACGCCCATCATCGCGTCGGCATCACTCAACACCACGCATTGATGGGCAAACCTGCCGATATGCTGCACCGGCCACGTCGCCACCTGGGTCGCGGCCAACGACTTGGCCACGGTATCGATCTTCGCCAGCCGCACGGGCTTTCCAGCCTCTACGGCAGCAGCAAACGAAGCCGCGCCCGCCGTTTCACACGCAATCACCTTGCAGCCGAACCGCCCATGACGCTCCAGGCCCGTCAGAACGCCCGCGAGCAGTCCACCGCCGCCCACCGAGGTCACGATGGCGCCCACCTGAGGGCAGTCCTCGAGAATCTCATCGATCATGCTGCTGTGGCCTTCCCACAACAGCGGGTGATCAAAGGCCGGCACATACAGTGCCTCAGGTGATTCGGAGAGTTGCAGCGCCAGCTCATTGGATTTATCCCACAGATCACCGTGCACCACCACCTCGGCCCCGGCCTGGCGGATGCGTGCGCGGGTGGCTTCGGGGGTGGTGGTCGGCACCACGATCCGCGCCTGTAACCCCAGGCCGCGCGCCGCGAAGGCCGTGGCCAGCCCGGCATTGCCGCCGGAGGGGCATACCACCGTGGTCTTGCCCTGGCTCGCCGCGTAGGCGCACAGCGTGGTCATGCCGCGCAACTTGAACGAGCCACAGGGTTGCAGGTTCTCGAGCTTCAGCCAGACCCGCCGGGTAGCGGTAGACAAGCCGGGGTGCAGGATCAACGGGGTGCGAATCGGCAGCATTTCACAAGTTCCTTTTGGGTGAGGCTGCCATCCTACCTCAGCTCGTGGCTGCCACCAGGGGTTCGGCCGGTGTCCTGCGGCGCGTCACATGGCTGATGCCCATGATGATCAACGGCGTGAACAGGGCGATGTAGGCGTTGTCGATGCCCCACGGATTACCGGCGAGGAACCAGCCCACGGTCGCGAGCAACGAGGCAATGATGCTCAGGAATGCCCCGGCCGCCGTGCCGAATTTCGGCGCGTAGAACACCATCAACACCAGCACGGCCAGGGAGGCGCGCAACGCCTTGCCGAGGAAGGCGATCATCAGCACTTTGTCCGAGGTCAGTGCCAGGGCAATCGGCAACAGGCCGACAGCGATGGTCGCCAGGCGCACGAAGCGCAGGGACTTGGCGTCGCTTTTTTCCGGGTTGAACCATGGCTCGTAGAAGTCCCGCAGCAACAACGTCGCCGAGCCCATGCTCACCGCCGAAATGGTGCCGAACAGCGAGCCGGCAAGGCCTGCCACCACCAGCCCGGCCGTCAGTTGGTCCATGCTGGCGATCAGGGTGGGGAAGGCTTGCAGGGAGTCGACATGGGGGAACAGCACCGCGCTGCACATACCGATCAGTGCTGCGCCGATGCCGAACGGCACCATCAGCACCGCCACGTAGAAACAGGCGCGCTGGGCCTTGCCTGCATGGCTGACGGTGTTCACCGCCTGGATTACGTATTGGGTGGAGAAGATCGAACCGATCCCGGCGATCATCCAGGCGATGATCTGGCCCCAACCCACGGCGGTCCAGTCAAACATGCTGGCGGGCAATTGCGCTTGCAGCTGGCCGATGCCGCCCACCTGCTTCAAGCCGAACCACAAGGCCAGGCCGACGCCCAGGTATTTCAGGGCGGCGTGGACGAAGTTGGTGTAGATCACTGAGCGCATGCCGCCGATGCTGACGTATGCCACCGAGACTACGCCGACGATCACGATCGCCAGGGTTCGGTCTACTTGCATCACGCTGGCCAATACGGCGCCGCCGCTGGCGTAGATCGAGACGGCGACGATCTCCAGGGCAAAGATGGTGATGATCGACGTGGCGAAGCGGGTGCGTTGGCCGTAGTTGCGCGCGAGTACGCCGGAGATGGTGTTGTCGCCCAGGTCCTTGTATTTGCGCGCCAGTAGCCAGGCGAAGAGTACGAAGCCCAGGGCCAGGGCGAACAGGTTCCAAGCGGCGGAGATGCCGACCTTGAAACCGGTTTGGGCGGTGCCGATGCTGACTGCGGTGCCGATAAATTCCGAGAGCATCAGGAAGCCGATCAGGAACGCCGGGAAGTGGCCGCCGCCGGTGGTGTAGTTGTTGGCGCTGCGGGAGTGGCGGCGCACGCCGTAGCTGATCAGTGCCAGGCTGAGCATGTACAGGCCGGTGATGGACAGTACGATCCATGAGGAGTGGGTGGGCATTTTTTATACTCTTTAGGTATTTTTGTAATTGTGGGTAGTTTCCTCTGCTGGTTTTGCTTTCGTCTAATATCGGGTTGGTATGGTTTGATACTCTTTTGGTATGGGTGTATATCCGTTATCTGGGTAACGGCTACCTATGGTTTCGCTCTTACAGCGAGGGCCGCTGCGCAATACCTGCGTTCGGCCTCGAGCTTATTGGGGCAGTCAGATCAAGATCAAAAGCAAGAGCACGGCGGCCTGAAAGCCGACCTGAGTGTTAAAAGCCAAGCGCTTTTCTGTAGGAGCCGGCTTGCCGGCGATGCAGACACCTCGGTGCATCAGGTACACCCAGTTGATGCCATCGCCGGCAAGCCAGCTCCTACAGTGGACCGTGCCCGCTTTAGCTTCTGATTTGGCTTTTAACACTCAAGCCGGCTTTCAGGCCGCTGTAAGAGCGGAACCAATATCGGCCATCACCCAAATAACGGATATGCCCCCGATCTACCACCCCCGCAACCGCTCCCAAACCTGCACCTCACCATTCTCCAGCAGCGCGCCATAGCTGCCGAACTGCGTCCCCGTAGCACACGCATGGTTAGGCAAAACCCTCAGCCGCGTCCCCAGCGGAAACCGCTCAACCACATCCACCGCCACCCCGTCGAACCAAGCCACCCCATGCTCCTGATTCGCGCTGCCCACCAGCAACCCCTCAATCACCTCACCACCCTCGGTACACACCTGCCCATAACCAAAATCCCGCTTCTGCGACTGCGTCCCACGATCCCGACTCATCGCCATCCACCCCGCGTCGGTAATGATCCAGCCCTTTTCCACCTGATGCCCGATCACCGTAGTCAGCACACTCAACGCCAGCTCATCAATGCGGCACACCCCAACGTTATGCATCACCAAATCAAAAAACGCATAAACCCCAGCCCGCAGCTCAGTCACACCCTCCAGGCTCACCGCCGACAGCGCCGTGGGCGTCGAACCCACACTCACCTGCAAGCAAGGCAACCCCGCCCCCCGAATCACCTCGGCCGCTGCAACACAGCGCGCCCGTTCCTGCTCGGCAATCGCCCGCAACGCCTCAGGCGTATCCAGCCCGTAACTTTCCCCGGCATGAGTCAACACCCCGGCAAGCATCCCGCCGCCATACAGCAGCCTGGCGATCTCCAGCAACAGCGGATCCTGAGGCTTCACCCCGGACCGGTGCCCATCACAGTCAATCTCAATCAGCACCGCAAAAACCTCACCCTGCAGCGCACCAAACTCGACAATCGCCCGGGCCCCGGCAAGGCTGTCGGTGATCAGCGTCAGCGCACACCCCTGACGACGCAACGCCAACGCCTGAGGCAATTTATGCGGCGCCATCGCCACCGCATACAGAACGTCCCGAATGCCGAGGTCGAAAAAATACTCGGCCTCCTTCAACGTCGAAACCGTAATCCCCGTGGCCCCGGCGGCGATTTGCGCCGCCACCACCTCGGCACATTTATGGGTCTTCACATGGGGCCGCAAGCTCACACCCAAGTCATCGGCACGCTGCTGCATACGCAGGATATTGCGCTGCATCCGGGTCACATCCAGCAAAGCTGTCGGGGTTTCCATCGTGCACACTCCAAAAGGTAAATTGACGGTCTATCCAGTACTGGATATGTTGTCTGAATGAAAAAACACACTCCCGAACAAGCGGCCTTGATCAGCCAGCTCGAACAGATTGCCGAAGGCCTGAGCAAGACCTTCAGCCCGTTTTGCGAGGTCGTGCTGCACGACCTGCGCGACCCGCAGCACGCAATCATGGCCATCCACAACAACCTCTCCGGGCGCCAGCCGGGTGACCCGGCCACCGAGCTGGGCCTGGCGCGGATTGCCGATCCCGAGTACCCGCAGGTGATCGCCAACTACCAGAACCAGTTCGCCGACGGGCGTCAGGTCAAGAGCACTTCCATCGGCATCAAGGACTCCACCGGCAAGTACGTGGCGGCCTTGTGCATGAACGTCGACCTCTCGTTGTTCCGTGGCTTGCAGGGCATGCTGGAACAGTTCGGCTCGGTCAGCGGCGACCGGCCCGCCGAGTCTCTCGACCCGTCCGGTGCCGACGCCATTCGTGCGCGCATCGACCAGTTCGCCGCACGCCTGGCGACCACCCCACGTGCCCTCAAGGCCGCCGACCGGCGTCTGCTGATGCAAGAGCTGAAAGAAGCTGGCGTGATGGACATCCGGCGTGCCATGGAAACGGTTGCCTCACACCTTGGGGTCTCGCGGGCGGCGGTCTACACCTACGCCAAATGACCTATGCCGAGCGCGCCACGGCTTCGATTTCAATCAGATAGCCGTGGTGCAGTTCCGGCACCGGCACCACCGCGCGGGCCGGGCGGTGATCCCCCAGCGCAGCGGCGTACAAGCCATCAAATTCAGGCCAGTGTTTTACCCCCACCACGTACACCGTGACTTTCACCAGGTCTGCGGGTGAGCCGCCTGCGGCCTTCAAAATCGCCAACAGATTGTCCAGGGCCACTTGAGCCTGTTCGGCAAACGAAGCTTCAATGTTGTGGTGCCCGTCCGGGCTCACCGGCAATTGCCCGGAGATGTACAGCGTGCCCTGATGGCTCACGGCCTGGGAGTAGTGCCCGGCAGGC
>NZ_CP080030.1:3499371-3500314 GCF_019382755.1 Pseudomonas sp. Colony2
ATCGACGTTGCCGCCGGTCACGATGACGCCCACGCGCTGGCCCCGGAACTGATGCTTGAGGTTTCGCAGGGCCGCGAGGCCAAGGCAGCCGGTGGGCTCCACGACCATCTTCATGCGCTGCATGAAGAACTTCATCGAGGCCACCAATTCGGCGTCCGAGACAGTGAAAATGTCAGTGACCTGCTCGCGAATGATCGGGAAGGTGTGCTGACCCAAATGCTGGGTCTGGGCGCCGTCGGCGATGGTGACGGGCGTGTCGATGTGCACGATGCTGCCGCTCTGGAAGGAGCGCTGGCCGTCGTTCCCGGCTTCGGGCTCGACCCCGTATACGAGGCAATCGGGCGCCAGCGCACGGGTGGCCAGCGCGGTGCCGGAGAGCATGCCGCCACCACCCAGGCCGACAAACAGCGCGTCCAGCGGGCCGGTGAACTCCAGCAGCTCCTTCGCGGCAGTGCCCTGGCCGGCCAGCACGTCCGGGTGGTCGAAGGAGGGGATCAGGGTCATGCCGTGTTGCTCGGCGAGTGTGCGACCAATCTGCTCGCGGTCTTCGGTGATGCGGTCATAGAACACCACCCTTGCACCGTATTCCCGGGTAGCGGCGACCTTCGCGGCGGGGGCGTCGGTGGGCATCACGATGGTTGCCGGCATCTGCAACAACCGCGCGGCCAGCGCGATGCCTTGCGCATGATTACCCGAGGAAAACGCCACGACGCCAGCCTTGCGCTGCTGCTCATCAAAACGCGACAGCGCATTGAAGGCGCCGCGAAACTTGAACGAGCCGGTGCGTTGCAGGTTTTCGCACTTGATAAACACCTGGGCGCCGGTCTCGGCATCGAGGGTACGCGAGGTGAACACCGGCGTGCGGTGGGCGAAGCCTTCCAGGCGCTCGGCGGCTTTGATTACGTCATGGTAGGAAGACGGTGGCATGGGAGGGACCTCTGAA
>NZ_CP080030.1:3511930-3512273 GCF_019382755.1 Pseudomonas sp. Colony2
CTTTAGCTTTTGATTTGGCTTTTAAACACTCAAGCCGGCCGGTAGGCCGCTGTGTTCTTGATCTGCTTTTGATCTTGATCTTAGGCGCCCCGTTAAACCACGCTGGCCGAACGCAGGCTTTGGAGCGTGGGTAACCCGGCAGGACGCCGGGTTAGCCGTCCTGGGCCAGGGATGGCCCATGACGGCGGCCCACGGTCCAAAGCCGGAGTGAGGGCACTCCGAGCCTAGGCGAGGAGCCGAGTGGTGGGGCAAGAGCGTTTTGCTTACTTTTGACTGGGCCGGCATTCCGGCTGTTCAAAAGTGAGCCGCTGTAAGAGCGGAACCAATCTCAAACATCACCCAA
>NZ_CP080030.1:3529819-3529904 GCF_019382755.1 Pseudomonas sp. Colony2
TGTAGGAGCCGGCTTGCCGGCGATGAGGCCCTTGAGCCTTGCGGCGGTCGACCGGACGCCATCGCCGGCAAGCCGGCTCCTACAG
>NZ_CP080030.1:3536510-3565651 GCF_019382755.1 Pseudomonas sp. Colony2
TGTTAGCGTTTCGGGCTTCTCTGATCTGTAGAGGGCTCGACGTTGATTCGACTGACCGATTACATCGCTGATTTTTCCCGTTCGCCGCTGGCACCCTGGGTGGATCTTGCGCCGTGGGAGTTGGTGACCCGGGCGCCGGAAATCGTTCGCAAATTGCTGGCGGGGCTTTCTGATGATGACTATGAGATTCATGACGAGATTGCCGTGCACCGTACTGCGGTCGTGGAGGCGGGCGCTGTTTTGAAAGCGCCGCTGATCATCGGCGCCCACTGTTTTATCGCTGCCGGTGCCTACCTTCGCGGCGGTTGCTGGGTGGATGAATATTGCATCTTCGGACCGGGTGCAGAGCTCAAGACATCCTTTGTCTTCAGCGGCAGCAAGTTGGCGCATTTCAACTTTGTCGGTGATTCGGTATTGGGCCGCGGGGTTAACCTGGAAGCCGGCAGTATCGTGGCCAACTACCGGAACGAGCGTGACGACAAGGAAGTGCAGGTGCGCATTGATGGGCAGTTGCAGCGCACCGGCTGCGACAAGTTTGGCGCGCTGCTTGGGGATCAGTCGCGGGTTGGAGCCAATGGTGTGTTGGCACCGGGAGCGGTGCTTGCGGCGGGTAGTGTGGTTAGGCGTGGGGAGGTTTTCGATTGTGAGGGGTAGGGGTTTTTGGTGTACATATCCGTTAGTTGAGTAACGGCTGCTTATGGTTTCGCTCTTACAGCGACTCGCTTTGGAAAAGCCGGAATGCCGGCCCAGCCCAAAGTAAGCACAGGGCTCTGCCCCGCCTGTCGGCGCCTCACTGTGGCTCGGGCTTATTGGGGCAGTCAGAGCCAGATCAAAATCAAAAGCAAGAGCACAGCGGCCTACAGGCCGGCTTGAGTGGTAGAAGCCAGAGCAAGATCAAGGGCGCACACGGTCCAAATGTGGGAGCGGGCTTGCTCGCGAATGCAGTCTGTCAGTTGATGCATTGGGTGACGGACACACCGCATTCGCGAGCAAGCCCGCTCCCACATTTTTTGACCGTGCTCGCTTTAGATTTTGATTTTGCTCTTCAACACTCAAGTCGGCTTTCAGGCCGCTGTGCTCTTGATCTGTTTTTGATCTTGATCTTAGGCGCCCCGTTAAACCACGCTGGCCGAACGCAGGTAGCACGGGGCAGGGACGCCCCGTCGCGGCGGCCCGCTTCCCAACGCTACTGCAAGTTGACAAACAATCCCCCGTCTACCAACAGCGAAGCTCCGGTCACATACCGCGCCATGTCCGAGGCGAGGAACACGATGGGCCCCGCGACGTCGTCGGGTTCACCCAGGCGCCCCAACGGCGTGCGCGAAGTCATGTACGCCAGCTTCTCCTCGTCGGCCAAGTCTTCCTTGTTGATATCGGTGGCAATCGTTCCCGGCAGCACCGAGTTGCAGCGAATACCATACGGCCCCAACGCAATCGCACAGGACTGCATCAACGAGTGCAGCCCGGCCTTGGTCGGCGTGTAGTGCGTCTGCATCCCGCCACCCACCAGCGCACTGATGGAACTGACGGCGATGATCGCGCCGCCCTTGCCCTGGTTTTTCATCTGGTTTGCCGCCGCTTGCACGGCGAAGTAGGCGCCGTTGAGGTTGGTGTTGACCGTCTTCAGGTACACCTCACGCGGCATGTCGAGAAACGAGTGGAACGGACAAATCCCGGCGTTGTTGACGAACACATCCACACTGCCGAATGCCTTGAGCGCGCCGGCCACCAGTTTGTCGCCGTTGTCCGGATCAGCCGCATCGCCGCCCACCTCCACCGCTTGGCCGCCGAACGCCTTGATTTCCTCGATCAACGAAAACGCCGCTTCAGTGCCTTGGCCGCTACCACTGTGGCCGATGACCACACGGGCACCCTGGCGTGCACATTCCCTGGCGGCGGCGCGGCCGATTCCACGGGAGGCGCCAGTAATAATCACGGTTTTGTCTGCAAGTAACATAAGTGAACTCCTGAAAAAAAAGCGGCCTCAGCCGAGATAGTTGCCGTAACCGACCATGGCAATGGCACCGAGAATCACCGCGATACCCGCGGCCAATACGCCTTTGTTGGTGGCGCTGGTGCCCTGCCATTCGCGGAAATACAGGCCCCAGCAGTTGGATACGATGATGATGAAAGACATGTGCAACACCCACGAACTGGCGTCGTTCTGCAGGCGGCTTTCGCCCATGCCGTAGAAGAAAAACTGCAGGAACCACAGGGTGCCGGCACACGCCACCAACAGGTAGTTGCCAAGCAGCGGAGTGCTGCGGTCGGTGTAGTTGTGGAACGTGCGGTTGCGCCAGTTCAGCCACAGGCACCAGAGGCCGTTGGTGGTCAGGCCACCCCACATGATCACCATGAAGGTCACGTTGTTCTGGAACAGGCTGTTGGCGCCATGCTCGACAGCCGCGGCAGCCAGTGGGCGCCCGGCTGAAATACCGTAGCTGAAGCACGCGCTCAGCACCCCGGAGATCACCGCAACCAGCATGCCCTTGGCCACCGAGAACTCGCTGATGCTGGCGAATTTCACCGCTTCCGGCACTTCTCGTTCCTTGATCAGCCCGGCCTTGCCGCACACGGCGATGCCCACCAGCGATACCGCCACGCCCCACAGCACCCAATGCCCGCCCTGGGAGGCGAGCATTGAGGTCAGGGTGCCTTCGGTGGCGTCGGTGAACAGGTCGCGATACAGCGCCGGCATCAAGGCGCCAAGGGCCGAGGTCAGGCCCAGTACCAGCGACATGCCCAGGGACAGCCCGAGGTAGCGCATGGTCAGGCCGAAGGTCAGCCCGCCGATGCCCCAGAGCACGCCGAACAGGTAGGTCCAGAGCAAGGTGCTGATGTCGGCCTGGCGCAGGATGTCGGCCCAGCCGGGCACGGTCAGTTGCGCGGCAATCAGCGGCACGATCAGCCATGACACCAGGCCGCCGGTGATCCAGTAGCTTTCCCAGGCCCAGCCGCGGACTTTCTTGTAGGGGATGTAGAAGCTGCCGGAGGCGAAGCCGCCGATGAAGTGCAGAATCACACCGAAGAGAATGATTTCCACGTAGTCGAATCCTTTTTTATTGTTGTGGTAGCGCGCTGTTTCAGCCTGGGGTAAGGCTGAACATCGGGATTAAATCCACGCTGACGGGCGAGGCGTCCGGCTGGCTGGGCATGATGTCTTGCATGTACTGCCACCACCGTTGCATCAGCGCGGTGCCCGGCAGTGCGTCGAGCCCGTGCCGCTCTTCGTGGGTCATCACGGCGAACAAGGCGTTGCTGGCCTCGTCGAGGAAGATCCGGTAGTCCACCACGCCGGCATCACGCAGGGCCTGGGCCAGTTCGGGCCAGATCTCATCGTGGCGTCGACGGTACTCGGCGTGCTGACCGGGGTTGAGGTTCATGCGAAAGGCTCGGGTCTGCATTACTTGCCTCCGTGGGGTGGCGTAGGACTGTAGATGCGCACCGCGTTGTGCAGGAAGAACTTGCCCTGTACGTCCTCGGGTTTGCCCGCCATGCAGGCTTTCACCAGGCCCAGGGTGGTAGCGAAACTGGCCAGTTGATTGCTGTTGGGCCAATCGCTGCCGAAGAAGCAACGGTCTTCGCCAAAGGCTTCCCACAGCACGGCCAGGCGGTCGTTGTAGCACGCCGGGTCAAGGATCAGACCCTGCGGGCCGACCTGGGGGATTTCCGCCAGTTTGGCAAATACATTCGGCCGCTCTGCCAGGCGCATCAGGTCGGCGTGATACGCGGATTCTTCGCCGGCGGGCACGCTGGCATTGGGCAGGTGATCGACGATGATGCGCAGCTCGGGCAAGGCATCGCTCAAATGCAGCAGCCCTTTGATCAAGCGCGGATTGGGGTTGGCGCTGTCCAGGCCACGCCCGTATTCGGCGAGGCGGCGCAGGCCTTCGATAAAGCCGGGGCGCTTCTGGTCGTCTGGCAAATCGCGGTCCCACAGGTTGCCGTAGCGCAAACCGAGGAACAGCGGTTCATGGGCCAAGGCATCGAGGTCTGCCGCAAAGTCGCCGTGCAGCGGGTCAAGGTTGCCGACGAAACCGAGCATGCGCAGGTCGCTGCGCAGGGTCTCCAGCAACCAGCGGTTGTCGTCGCGCCACGGGCTGGCTTCCACGGCAATCGCGCCGATCACGTTATGTTCGCCCGCCAGCGGCCAATAATCCGCCGGCAAATGTGCGGCATACAGCGCGTTTCCCGGCTCGGGCCAGGGAATACCCTGGGGGCGGCGCGGGTCGAACAGGTGCAAATGGCTGTCGATGATCGGCCCGCTGTAAGGGGTAAGGGGCATAGCGCAATCCTTCGGAACAATGGATGGGGAAGGGCCCGCACGCTACCGCGCCAAGGCCCGTTACACCACTTCAGCTCTGCAAGTACACCGCATGGGTGTGGGTGTACTCGTACAGGCCGTGCTTGCCATCGGCGCCGCCGATCCCGGATTTACGCACGCCGGCATGAAAGCCTTGCATCGCCTCGAAGTTCTCGCGGTTGACGTAGGTTTCGCCGAACGACAATTCGCGCACCGCCTGCATCGCCTTGCCCAGGTCGCGGGTGTAGATCGAGGAGGTCAGGCCGTAGTCGCAGTCGTTGGCCATGGCGATGGCTTCATCCAGGTCGTCGACAATCTGGATCGGCAGCACCGGGCCAAAAATTTCTTCGCGCATGATTTCCATGTCGGCGTGGCAACCGGCCAATACCGTCGGCTGGAAGTGAAAGCCCTGGCCCAGGTCGGCGATCTGTCCACCGGTGACCAGCGATGCACCCTGGCTCAAGGCGGTGCGCACCTTGCGATTGACGCTGTCCAGGCCTTGGCGGTTGATCAGCGGGCCCATCTCCACATCGGCCTGGGCGATGGGGTCGCCGTAGCGGGTGGCGGCCATCGCGGCGCTGATGCGCTCGATAAACTGGTCGGCCACCTTGCGCTCCACGTACACCCGTTCGGCGCAGTTGCACACCTGGCCGCTGTTGATGATCCTTGAGTCGCGAATGGCGTTTATCGCGAGGTCCAGGTCGGCATCGGCGAGGACGATGGCAGGTGCCTTGCCACCCAGCTCGAGGTTGAGCTTGGTGATATGGGGGGCGGCGGCAGCCATGATCCGCGAGCCGGTGGCGACGCTGCCGGTGAAGCTGATCATGTCCACGCCCTTATGGGCGGTGAGGGCGCCACCGACGCGGCCATCGCCGCAGACCACATTGAATACCCCGGCCGGCAGGTCGGTCTCGGCCACCAGTTTGGCGAACTCGAAGCAGTTGTTCGGCGTTTCTTCGCTGGGTTTGATCACGATGGTGTTGCCGGTGAGCAACGCCGGGGCCATCTTGCGGGCGATCAAAAAGAACGGGAAGTTCCACGGCAGGATGCCGGCCACCACACCCAGGGGTTTGCGGAACAGGAAGATATTTTCATTGGGGCGGTCGCTGGTGATGATCTCGCCTTCAATGCGGCGCGCCCACTCGGCCATGTAGTCGAGGTAGTCGGCGGTGAAGTTGACTTCCACTTCCGCCAGGCCGCTGACCTTGCCTTGCTCCAGGGTAATGGTGCGCGCCAGGTGGGCGACGTTTTCCCGCAGCTTGGCGGCGATGCGGCGCAAGTGCCCGGCACGTTCGATCGCCGGTTTGCGCGCCCAGTCTTTTTGCGCATGACGTGCGGCAGCCAAGGCTTGGTCTATGTCTTCGGAGGTGGACGCCGGGACCTTCGACAACAGGGCGCCGGTGGCCGGGTTCAATACATCCAGGTGTGCATCGCTGGAGGTAAAGCGGCCGTTGATGAAGTTCTGGTAGACCGGTACGGATGACATGCTTGGCTCCTCAGTAAGTACGTGACGGTGCTTTGGCGTCGGCGGCGGGGCGATAGCGGGCCAGGGTCGACATGGCACCCTGGCGCAGCAGGCTGATGTCGATGGCCACCGCAATGAACTGGCAGCCCCAGGCTTGATAGCGGCGGGCGTCGTCTTCGTTGGGCGCGAGAATGCCGCAGGCCTTGCCGGCCGCCAGCGTGGCATTGACTGCGTACTGGATGCGCTCCTGTACCTCGGGGTGCCCGGGATTGCCGGGGTGACCGAGGCCGATGGACAGGTCGGCGGGGCCGATAAACACCGCGTCCACGCCTTCCACCGCCGCAATCGCCGCGACGTTTTCAACGCCCAGACGCGACTCCACCTGCACGATCAGGCACAGCTGTTCATGGGCGGTGTTGAGGTAATCCGACACGCCGTCCCAGCGGGTGGCGCGGGTCAAACCGCCACCAACGCCACGAATACCGTGGGGCGGATAACGCATCGCACGCACCAGGGCCTTGGCTTGCTCGGCGGTTTCGACCATCGGGATCATCAGCGTCTGGGCGCCGACGTCCAGCAGTTGCTTGATCAGGTTGGCGTCGCTGCTTACCGCGCGTACCACCGGGGCGGTGGTGTAGGGAGCCACGGCCTGGAGCTGGTTGAGCACGCTGGGCACGGTGTTGGGGGCGTGTTCGCCGTCAATCAGCATCCAGTCATAACCGGTGCTGGCGACGATCTCGGCGGCATAGGCGGTGGCGAAGCCGGCCCAGATCCCGTATTGCGCGGCGTCTTTACGCAGCGCGGCCTTGAAAGCGTTGTGGGGCATGTTCATGGCAGGAGTCCTCAGCGGTTGTACGGGCGATGCAATTGGCAATCGGGATTGAGGTCCACGCCAAACCCGGGTTTGTCGAGCACCGACAGGCGCATGCGGCCATTCACCGGCACGGGTTCACCGAGCAGTTGCGGGTGGAACATCGGCACCACTTCGTCTGCCTTGGGCGCCATCATCAGGAACTCGGCGAAGGGGCTGTTATGGCGGGTCGCAACAAAGTGGTAGCTGTAGACCGACGAGCCGTGGGGCACCACCAACGCATTGTGGGCATCGGCCAAGGCGGAGATTTTCACCAGCTCGGTGAGGCCGCCGCACCAGCCCACATCTGGCTGGATAATGTCGCAGCACCCCATCTCCAACAGCATGCGAAAGCCCCAGCGGGTGGCTTCGTGTTCGCCGGTGGTAACCAACATGCCTTTGGGCACGTTGTTGCGCAGCGCGGCATAGCCCCAGTAGTCGTCGGGCGACAGCGCTTCTTCGATCCATTTCAGGCCGTATTCATGGGCGCCGGTTGCCAGTTTGGTGGCGTAGTTCAGGTCCAGGCTCATCCAGCAGTCGAGCATCAGCCAGAAGTCCGGGCCGACCCGTTCGCGCATGGTTGCCAGTTCCTCGAGGTTTTTGCGCAGGCCTTCTTCGCCTTCCGATGGGCTGTAGTGCAAGGGCATCTTGCCGCCGATAAAGCCCATCTTCTGTGCGAGGTCCGGGCGGGCGCCGGTGGCGTAGAACTGCAATTCGTCACGCACCGCGCCGCCAAGCAACTGGTGCACCGGCTCCTGGCGGATTTTGCCGAGCAGGTCCCACAGCGCCAGGTCGACACCGGAGATCGTGTTGATCACCAGGCCCTTGCGGCCGTAGTACAGGGTGGACTGGTACATCTGGTCCCAGATTTTTTCGATATCGGTGACGCGGGCGCCTTCCAGGAAGCGCGCCAGGTGCTTCTCGACGATATAGGCGGCGGGCTCGCCACCGGTGGTCACGGCGAACCCGACGGTGCCGTCGCTGGCCTCGATTTCCACTACGAGCGTGCCGAGTACGTTGATCCCGAAACTGCGGCGACTCTGGCGGTACTCGGGGTATTTGCTCATGGGGGTGCTGATGTGATCGTCGATCCAGTGGCCGTCTGCCTGGTCGTGGTAGTCCGCGCCGCCGCCGCGCAGCACAAAGGCGCGCACGTGCTTGATTGTGAGGTTGCCCATGGTGTGACTCCTTGATTAAACAGTGGCCGGCGTGTTCGTCGCTTTATGGCCTGGGGAATGGATACCGAGTACCAGCAAGGCTGCGACTACAGTGGTGGCGGACAGCAGGTAAAGGCCGGCCGCAGGGGAGTGAAAGGCGGTTTCTGCCCAGTTCTTCAGCACCGGGGCGATAAAACCGCCGAGGGCGCCGAAGGAGTTGATCAGGGCGATGCTGGCGGCCGCTGCGCTGCCGGCCAGGTAGCTGGACGGGAAGGTCCAGAACACCGGTTGCACGGCGATAAAGCCCGAGGCGGCAAAGCACAGGGCGAGCATGCCCAGCAGCGGGTTGGCAAAGGTCACCGAGCAGGCGATCCCGGCGGCGGCCATCAACAGGGTCAGGGACGCGGCTTTGCGGCGTTCACCGGTGCGGTCGGAGTAGCCGGGAATCCACCACGCGGCGAACAGCGCGCAGACCCAGGGAATCGCCGAGACCAGGCCCACCATCAAGCCGACCTTGGTCCCCAGCAGCCCACCGACCTGGGTTGGCAAGTAGAACACCACGCCGTAAACGCTGGCCTGGATCAGTAGGTACACCAGGCACAGGTACAGCACGCTGGGCTGGCACAGCACAGTGAGCAGGCTACGGCCGTGAGAGGTTTTGTGCTGGTCTTCGCGGTCGAGCAGGTCCTGGATCTGGCGGCGCTCTGCAACGCTCAGCCATTTGGCATCGGCGGGGCGGTTGTCCAGGTACCAGTAGGCCCAGATGCCAACCGCGGTGGCCATCAGGCCTTCCACCGCGAACAGCCATTGCCAGCCGTGCAGCCCAGAGAACCCGTCCAGCTCCAACAACAGGCCCGAGAGCGGGCTGCCGAAGATGAAGGCCAGGGGCGCGCCAAAGTAGAAGAACCCCATGGCCTTGCCGCGTACCGCAGAGGGGAACCAGTAGGTGAGGTAGAGAATGACACCGGGGAAAAACCCGGCTTCGGCCACGCCCAGCAGGAAGCGCAACAGGTAGAAGCTGGTTTCGTTATGGGCAAACATCATGGCGGCGGACACCAGGCCCCAACTGACCATGATCCGGCACATCCACAGGCGGGCACCGACGCGATGCATGATCAGGTTGCTCGGCACTTCCAGCAGCGCATAGCCGACAAAAAACACCCCGGCGCCAAAGGCGAAGGCGGCATCACTGAGGCCGGTGTCGGCCTGGAAGGCTTGCTTGGCGAACCCGACGTTGGCGCGGTCGAGGAAGGCCATGATGTACATCAACAGCAGAAAGGGCAGCAGCCGCCAGGAAATCTTGGCGAGCAAGGACGCAGGCAGGGTCTTCATTGTTCAGTCCAGTTGTTTTGTTCTTATGGGAAGGACTGTACGGCGCTCCATCTATACGCTACAAATCGAATCTCGCTTACAACTGATAACCTCAGGGTATCGATAACAAGGAAAAAAATGAGTAGTCCCGCAATCTCCCGCAGCCTGTTCAACCGACTGCGCTACAAGCATCTGCATATGCTGGTGGCCTTGAGTTCCAGCCAGAACCTGCACCGTGCGTCCCAAAGCCTGAACATGTCGCAGCCGGCGGCGACGCGCATGTTGCGCGAGATCGAGGATATGTTTGCCTGTGACCTGTTCGAGCGCCTGCCCCGGGGCATGCGCCCGACGGCACTGGGCAAGGAATTGATCCGCTTTGCCGAGTCGGCGCTGAGTGGCCTCGACCGCTGCGCCGAGGAACTGATGATGCGCCAGCAGGGCGGCTACGGGTATTTGTCGATCGGCACCATCATGGGCGCGGCGCCGGACCTTGTGATGGACTCCATTGCGCAGATCAAAACCCTCAACCCGCAGATGCGCATTCGCATCATGGGCGATACCAGCGACCAGGTGATCCAGTTGCTGGAGCAAGGCCGCATCGACCTGGCCATCGCCCGGCGCAACGCCGCCACCGACAGTGAGCATTACACCTTTGAGCCCCTGGGCAACGAACGCATGCTGGTGGTGGTGCACGCCGGCCACCCCCTGGCCCAGCGCGAGCATCTGCCGCTGGCGGAACTGGTCAGTGACTGGCCGTGGATCCTGCAACCGCAAACCAGCCCGGCGCGCATTGGTTTTGATGAAGCATTGCAACACCTGGCCTTGCCGCAGCCGGCGGACATTATCGAGTGCAGTTCGGTGTATTCCATGCAGCAACTGATTCAACTCACCGACGCGATCATGGTGCTCTCGGAAAGCGCCCTGCGGGATTACTTGAAAATGGGCCTCGTGGTCGCCTTGCCGGTGGTGCTGGAGGTGCAACTGGCACCGTTCGGGATGCTGCTGCGCAAGGGCGACCCGGTGAGCCGCGAGTTGGGGTTGTTTATCGACATGCTCAGGCAAAAGGCCGCAATGCTTTAAACATCGTGTGCAAAAGAACGTGGTACGCCGGCAGGTTATTAAATAGAATGAATCTCATTTGAGACTGACTCGCGCCGCGCAGGTTACTTGCCATGAATGATGCTGTAGTGCCGACGCACCTCGCTGAACCCAGCCTTCACACGTTGTATCGCGACCACCGCAGCTGGCTCGAAAGCTGGCTGCGGCACCGCTTGGGCAACGCCTGGGATGCGGCCGACCTGAGCCAGGACACGTTCCTGCGGGTGCTGGCCAGCGCGCAGCCGATTGCGCAATTGCAGGAGCCCCGGGCCTATCTGGTGACGGTGGGCAAGCGCTTGCTGGTGAATTTTCACCAGCGGCGCAGTCTGGAACAGGCGTATCTCAATGCGTTGATGCAGTTGCCGGAGGCTTGCGTGCCGTCGCCGGAGCAACGCTGGTTGCTGCTGGAAACCCTGCAAGCCCTGGATGAATTGCTCGACGGTTTGCCGGCGGTGGTGCGCCGCGCGTTTCTCTGGAGCCAGCTGGAAGGACTCGGCTATCGGGAGATTGCCGAGCGGCTCAAGGTGTCCGAGCGTACGGTCAAGCGCTACATGGCCCAGGCTTACGAGCATTGCCTGCTGGTGGAACTGTGAGCCGTGCTGCGCCGGATCTCGCCCGGGCGGCGGCGCAGTGGCTGGCGTTGCTGGAATCCGGCAGCGCCACCGAACGTGATCACGCCCGCCTGCAGCAGTGGCGTGACAGCCATCCCCAGCATGAGCAGATCTGGCAAAAAGCCCAATCGCTGCGCCAACGGTTTACCGACTTGCCGCCAGCGTTGGCCATGGCCAGCCTTGATCGTCCGCAACCGGGACGGCGTGCAGTACTCAAGCGTGCCTTGGGCGTCGCCGCGTTGTTGCCAACCGCGTGGTTGCTCAGCCGGCAATTGCCTATCGACGTGTGGCGCGCCGACCTGCACACCGCTACTGGCGAACGCAAGCGAGTGCCGCTGTTGGATGGCAGCAGCCTGCAACTGAATACCGCGAGCGCGGTGGACGTGGATACGGCCCGGCGCCGTGTGACGCTGGTGGAAGGGGAGATGGCGTTGACGGTGCCGGGGGCTGGTGCGCTGACGGTGCAGACGCGTTATGGCCAGGTGATCGTCAGCCAGGCTGAAGTGTGTATGCGGCAGTTGTCTTCCGGGTGTTTGGTGTCGGTGTTGAAGGGCGCGGTGCAGGTGCAGGACCTGCGTGGGCAAGTGGCGACATTGCAGGGGGGGCAGCAGGCACGGTTGCAGGCGTCGGGGATGGGCGCTGCGGTGGGGTTTGATGCGTTGCAATTGGGTTGGCGCGACGGTGTGCTGACTGCGCAGAACCAGCTGTTGGGTGATTTTTTGCGGGAGCTGGAGCGGTATCGGCCGGGTGTGCTGCGCTGGGACCCGAGCCTTGAAGCGCTGCGGGTCACTGGGAGTTTTCAGTTGGCCGATACCGATCGAATTCTTGCGTTGCTGGCGTCGACGATGCCGCTGCAAGTGCAGTCCCGTACGCAGTATTGGGTGACGTTGACGCCGCGTAAATCGGCTGCTTGATGCGATCCTTGTGGGAGCGGGCTTGCTCGCGAAGAACCTGAGAGCGCCGCGTTGAATCAGGATGCCCGCGTCATCGTTAACGACCTTCGCGAGCAAGCCCGCTCCCACATTTGAACCGTGCCCGCTTTAGCTTTTGATTTTGGGCGGACTCAACACGTGCCTTTCAGATCACATGCGCCCGTTGCAGCTCAGTCAACGCCAGTGCCTTGAGCCGCGCCAACAGCGGATCCCGCCGATCCCGCGGATGCACCAGCTCCACCGCCAGCTCCTGGCGAATACTGCTCGGCCGGTTATCCATCACCAACACCCGGTCACTCAGGTACAGCGCCTCGTCCACATCGTGAGTCACCAGCAGCAGGGCGATCCCGTGGTGCTCGGCCAATTGCAGCAGCAGGTCCTGCAGCTTCATGCGGGTAAACGCATCCACCGCGCTGAACGGTTCGTCCAGCAACAGCACCTGCGGCCGTGAATACAGCCCGCGAGCAATCGCCACCCGTTGCGCCATCCCGCCAGACAACGCCTTGGGCAACGCCTGGCCAAAACCCGTAAGCCCCACCTCATCGATCAACTGCGCGACCCAGGCCTTGTCATAGCCATCGTCATCGCTGAAACCAATGTTTTGCTCCACCGTCAGCCACGGCATCAGGCGTGGCTCCTGAAATACAAACGCGACCTCACCACCGCCTTGCAGCAGTTCCCCCTGATAGTCCTTTTCCAGCCCGGCGACGATCCGCAGCAAGGTGCTTTTGCCGCAGCCACTGGGGCCCAGCAAACTGACGGCTTCCCGCGGCTGCAAGGCCAAATGGACGTTGGTCAGCACCGTCGTCGCGCCGAAGTTTTTCCGCTCGACGCGAATGTCCAGTAGCGCTTCACTCATGCTCAATTCTCCGGGCCTTGGCCGTTGAAGGTATCGCGCCAGGCCAGGCAGCGTTTTTCCAGGGCCGCCAACAGGCCGTCGCTGATCTTGCCCAGCAGCGCCAGCACGATGATCGCCGCCAGCACAATGTCGGGCCGTGAGGTTTCCCGGCCATCGCTGAGCAGGTAACCCAGGCCCTTGGTCGCGGCGATCAACTCGGCCGCCACCAGGAACATCCACGCCAGGCTCAGGCCGCTGCGCAAGCCGGTGAACAGGCCGGGCAGGGCGGCAGGCAACAGGATGCGACGCACCAGGCGCGTGCGGCTGAAGCCATACATCTGCCCGACTTCCACCAGCTTGCGGTCGATGTCGCGAATGGCCGCGACGCCATTGAGGTACACCGGGAAGAACGCGCCGATGGCAATCAGCACGATCTTCGAGGTCTCATCAATGCCCAGCCACAGCAGCAACAGCGGCACCCAGGCCAGGCTCGGGATCGAGCGCAGGCCGGCGAAGGTTGGTTCCAGGTACGCCTCGGCCTCGCGGCTCAAGCCGACCCAGGCGGCAAACACCAGAGCCAGGCCGGCGCCGATGGTGAACCCCAGCAGCACCCGCAACAGGCTGGCGCTGATGTGTTTCCACAGCGCGCCTTCGGCGAGGTCGGTGAGGGTCACGGCGATCTCGCTGGGCGCCGGCATCTGGTAGGACGGCAGCCAGCCGATGCGCACCACCACTTCAAGGATCACCAGGATCAACACCGGCAACGCCAGGCCCTTGAGCCGCCGCGGCCAGGCGCTGCGCTGCACGGTGAGCGTTGGCGCGAGTGCGACGGGCAGGGTTTCGCTTTTGCTGCTCATGACGCTCCCCTTATGGACGAGGCAAAGCCTGGCCAAAGCTTGGGTCGATCAACTGGTCGATCACCTGATCCACATTCACCCCACGGCGCACCAGTTCTTCCGACACCAGGATCGGCGCGGCCGCCTTGGACGACACCACGTCCTGGGCAGTGAGCAATGGGCTGCTCAAGTCGGTACGCGACAATTGCAGCTTGGCCACGTCCAGGGGCAGGCCGGATTCGTCGGCCAGCAGCTTGGCGAATTCGTCGGGGTGTTTCACCGCCCAGTTGCGGGCTTTTTCATAGGCACCGAGCACCTTGGCGATGGTCTGTGGATGCTCCTTGGCGTATTTTTCGGTCACGCTGACCACGCCGTAGCTGTTGAAGTCCTTGTTGCGGTACAGCAGGCGCGAACCCGCCTGGATTTCGCTGGCGGCCATGTGCGGGTCGAGACCGGCCCAGGCGTCCACATCACCTTTCTCCAGGGCGGTACGGCCGTCCGGGTGTTGCAGGTGCACCAGCTCCACGTCGTCCTTGCTCAGGCCGGCTTTCTGCAGGCTGCGCAGGGTGAACAGGTACGGGTCGGTGCCTTTGGTGGCGGCGATTTTCTTGCCCTTGAGGTCGCTGACGCTGTTGAACGTCGAGTCCTTGCGCACCACCAGTGCAGTCCACTCGGCGCGGCTGTACACATACACCGACTTGATCGGGCTGCCATTGGCCCGGCTGAGCACCGCCGACAGGCTGGCGGACGAGGCGAAGTCGACGCCGCCGCTGTTGAGGTATTCCAGGGAACGGTTGCTGCCCTGGCTCAACACCCAGCCGACCTTGGTTTGCGGCAGCGCTTCTTCAAGCCAGCCGAAGTGCTTGAGCACCAGGCTCACCGGGGAGTAGTAGGCGTAGTCCAGGTTGACTTGCGCAGGGTCGGTTTCCGCTGCATGGGCCAGGGGTTGCAGGCTGAAGGCGAGGGCGCAGGCGCCCAACAGGGTATTGAAGAAGGGTTTCATGGAACAGCTCCGGACAAGGCGGGAAAAGAGAAGGCTTTCTTATATTCAGAAAATTCATATGGCATGTTCCATCATGCGTTATAGGAATATGCAGTCTCTGTGCCAGCGTCTTTGCAGGGCAGGGCAACACCCTGGCGTAGCAGCTGTCGAGCCCAAGCGAGGCTGCGTTTGCGGTGTGTCAGACAGACCGCTGACGCAGCCTCGCTTGGGCTCGACAGCTGCTACGTGGGGAGTGGTTGGGAGTGGGGAGGCGGGCACTTTGTTGAATCACTGTTGGCTGTGCAACAGCTCGCATATGTTTTTATGGAATAAATAAAGAGTTATATATTCCTTTTGTTGGTTTCACGAATAGGGCACTTTGAGTGCCTGCGCATTCGTGCGGATTGACCCAACAGACCAAAGGAAAGCCGACATGACCATTAAAGCGATCAACGTGCGCAACCAGTTCAAAGGCGTGATCAAGGAAATCCTGATCGGCGAAGTGGTGTCCGAGATCGACGTGCAAACCGCGTCGGGGATCGTGACGTCGGTGATTACCACACGCTCGGTGCGTGACCTGGAATTGAAGGTGGGCAGTGAAGTGATTGCCTTTGTGAAGTCGACTGAAGTCTCTATTGCCAAGTTGTAAACCCGAGTCCAGTTGTGAACCCAATCCAAAGGTGGGAGCGGGCTTGCTCGCGAATGCGGTGTGACAGTCGACATCTACAATGACTGATCCACCGCTTTCGCGAGCAAGCCCGCTCCCACATTTTGTTTTGCATACAGCCGTTGGAGGGTTAGTTGAGTCGAGGCCCGCCTCCCGATGGCCGGGACCCAGGCTTCTCATCCGAAGCATCCGGCAGTGCCTTGGGCGTTTCACTCGGGTCCTTGTAGTCCTTGTGCAAATCCCCATCCAGCCGGTTGCTCGACGAGCCGCCGCTTTGTGGTGTGGAGTCGAAATGCTCCCACTCCGATTGCTGGAAGCGGAACAGGCTGTCATCGGTCGGCGTGTCGCGGCCGTGGTAGTGGTGTATCTCGTAGTGGGCGTATTCGACCTTATCCGCCCAGTTGTCCTGCAGCAAACCGTCGCCGGCCAGGTCGCGGTACCAGTCGTTTTCCTTCTCGGTAGCCTTCTGTTTTTTATTGTGGTCGACGAAGTAACCGATGATCCCGCCTACCACCGCTAACACCACGCCCACCAGGAACAGCGGCCCGGTCAGCGCCGCCGCCGTGCCTGCGCCAAACAGCGCCGCCGCACCCAATACCCCGGCCGACGCGCCGAACGCACCGCCCGCCACTTGCAAGCCACCTGCGGCCTGAGCCAACGGGTCTTTGCTGTCCACGCCGCTTTTGATCGCCAGGGCGCCGAGCACAATGTCGGCAAAACCACCGGCAATGTCCGTCGCCGGGCCCAACACCTTGATCACGGAACCGGCGATCTTCGCCGATTGGGAGGCGCCAAGCTTGGCCGCACCGGCTGCCTTGAGGCCGTCATCCAGGTGAGTGGCGAGGCCTTCGGTGGCTTCGGTTACCGCCTTGTCGCCCTCGCCAAACAGCTTGGCCACGCCGTCGTACTGGCTGTCGGGAACCGCGTCCAGGGCCGCAGCGATTTCTTTGCTGACCTTTGAGTCGATTTCGGTGGGCTTGCTGAAGTCGATGACTTTGCCGGCCGCCCCTTCCTTGCCCCAGATTTCCGGCAGGGTCTTGTCCAGGCCGAGGAAGTCCACCAGGCCGCCCTTGCCCAGGGCTTCGCCGATCTTGTCACCGAGCTTGACGAAGTGGCTGGCGCCGCCGGCAAAACTCAGGAAGTCCTTGGCGATGGTCATGCGTTGGGCCGGGGTTTCGCCGAGCTTGCCGCCTTTGCCCACCAGTTGGTAAATCCCCGAGAACAGGCTGACGCCGGCGCCCATCGAACCGAGGATGCCTTTGCTGTTGAGGGTGTTGAACACTTCGCCGAGCATGCCACGATCCGCCACCGGGATATACGGTTTGCTCAGGGCGGTTTTCACGTCGGCTTCGCTGATGGTGCCGCTGTTCTTGTAGACGTCGCCGAGTTCTTCCAGGGCCTTGGTCACGGCCGAGGATTTCTCCTTGCCTTCCAGGCCCTCGTTGAGGAATTTCTCCAGCACTTCCTGGCTGCGGCGCGGCAGGTCCAGCAGGTTGCCCTTGAGCACGCCCTTGAGCAGGCCGAACAGGTCCTTGGTGGCCAGTTCCTTGTTGTCGTCGGAGATCTTGCTCGGGTCCGAGAGAATCTCGTTGAGGTCGGTGGTGAGGCCGTCGGCCTGGATATTCTGCGCGGCCTTGGTGGCGGCTTCCGGGTCGAACAGCGACAGCGAGGTCAGGGTGTTGCTCAGATCCTGCTGGGCTTCGTGGCTCTTGCCCTGTTTTTGCAGGTCCTTGAGGTACAGCACATAGTCGGGGTTGCTGGTCAGGTCGAGAAGCTTCTGCTTGATCTCGTCCTTGTTGGGCAGGTGACTGATGGCGTCGTCCATCTTGGTCTTGTAGTCGGCCTGCACCGTCGGGTCCTTGAACAACTCGCCGATCTGCTCCTGCACCGCCTTGCCGTCGATGATGTCGTGCATGTCGGCGGAAGTGAGCTCGGTCTGCTTGTCATCGAACTCGCGCCAGGTGGTGTTGAACGGGCGCTTGGATTCTTCGTAGCCGGTGATGCCATGGCCGTTCTGGTAGGCGGCCTGGGCTTCCAGGGCGCGGACCAGTTTGGCCCGTGGGTCGTCTTTGGGAATCGAGCCGTCCTTGACGCCGGCGCGGTAGGTGTCGATCAGTTCGGTGGTGGCCAGTTCGCTGACGCTCTGGGTCGGCGACTTGTCGTCGTCCTTGTCGGCATGCACGCCGGTGTCGAGGTTGAGCACGTCGAGCTCATCGTTGCTCGGCAGGTTGTACTTGGCGCGGGTCTCGTCGACGGTGCCGGCGCTCCAGGCTTCCCATTTCGCCACCACTTCGTCGTAGAGCTGCGGGCTGAGCTCCTTGGAGACGATGACCTTGCCTTCGCTGGTTTCATAGCGGATCAGGCCGTCCCCCAGCTCGTCGGGGGAACCGAAGGTGATCTCGGTGTTCTTCAGGAAGTCATTCGGCCCGGCCAGCTTGTAGCCGGCGTCTTCACTGGAGTGGATCTTGCTCCAGGTGTCCTGGGCGGTGGCCACGCTCTTGAACAGTTCCGGGCTGACGTCGGCCGATACGACGACCTTGGTGCCGTCGTGGGTTTCATAGGTCAGCACATTGCCTTGCTGGCCTTCGATCCAGCCGAAGCCCTTGTAGTCGTTCAGCTCCGGCGCCTTGGTATTGGCGTCTGCCAGGGTCGAGCCGTCGTTGAGCGCGGACTCTACGGCGGCCTTTTTGTCGGGGTTGGTGTAGACCTCGTGCAGGCCTGCCAGGTAGTCGAACAGCTTGGGGTTGTCGTCGCGGGCCACGACCATTTTCTGGCCATTGCTTTCAAAGCGGATCAGGCCGGGGCCGACTTCATCCTTGGGGCCGACGGTGGTGCCGGCGTAGGGCGGCCACACTTCGTTGTCGCTGGCGCGCTTGTA
The DNA here is from genome assembly GCF_019382755.1 of Pseudomonas sp. Colony2. Lineage (NCBI taxonomy): Bacteria > Pseudomonadati > Pseudomonadota > Gammaproteobacteria > Pseudomonadales > Pseudomonadaceae > Pseudomonas > Pseudomonas sp. Colony2. The sequence continues at coordinate 3,554,439 of NZ_CP080030.1, forward strand.
GCCGGCGTCTTCGCTGCTGCCCAGGCCGGTGAAGCTTTCATAGGCTTCCTTGGCTTTCTGGAAGGCCTCGGGGTTGTCGCGCTGGCTGATGACGAACTTGTTGCCGTCCTGGGTCTCGTAGCGGATCACGCCGGGGCCGGTTTCGTCGGGCGGGCCGAGGGATTTGTAATCACCGAGCTTTTCCGGGGCCGTGGCGTCGCCGCCCAGGCGCTGGTAGCCGGCGGCTTCGCTGGCGTTGACGCCGGAGAGTGCCTTGAAGTCGGCGCTGACTTGCTTGAACAGCTCGGGGCTGTCTTTTTCGCTGACGATGACTTTCATGCCGTCCTGGGTTTCATAGCGGATCAGGCCGGGGCCGACTTCGTCCGCCGGGCCGATGGCCTTGTAATCCCCCAGGGTGGTGGGCGGCGCGGCGTCCTTGGCGGCCAGTTCATAGCCTTGTTCCTTGCTGGCAGCGAGCCCTTGCGCGGTTTTGTCGCCGGCCTCCACCTTCTTGTTGTTGGCGCTGTTCTTGAGCAGCACGTGGAACGCCGCGCCGGACTTGGGCGGTGTGAGAGGAAGGGCTTTGGGGTCGGTCGAGCGGTTGAGCGGCTGGGTCGTCATGCCATGGAACTCCTGCTGTTACCGGTGGGACGAATCGGCAAAAACAGTAACAGCAGGGGTTCGGCGGTCGTTGCGAAAAGTTGTGAATTGCGCCTTAACGGTGACGCAGGCTGCGTTCCAGGCGGGCGATGCCTTCTTCCAGCATGGCCCGTGGGCAGCCGAAGTTCAGGCGCACGAATTGCTGGCTGTCATCGCCGAATTCAATCCCGGCGCTCAAGCCGACCCTGGCCTGTTCGAGGAAGAACCGTTGCGGGTCGTCCAGGCCCAGGGCGCTGCAATCCAGCCAGGCCAGGTAGGTGCCTTGAGGCGCATGCATGACCACGCCGGGCAGGCGGGTTTGCACGGCGTTCAGCAGGTAATCGCGGTTGGCTTGCAGGTAGGCCACCAGCGCCTGCAGCCAGTCGCCGCAGTCGCTGTAGGCCGCACGCGTGGCTTCCAGGCCCAGGGGGCTGACGCTGTCGACCATGCCGCAGCGGGCTTGGTTGAAGCGCTCGCGGATCTCGGGATTCTGGATCACCGCGAAGCAGGTCTTCAACCCGGCGACGTTATACGCCTTGCTCGCCGACATCAGGGTGATGGTGCGCTGGGCAATCTCGGGGCTGAGGCTGGCGGTGGGAATATGCCGGCGGCCGTCAAAGCACAGCTCGGCGTGGATTTCATCGGAGACGATCAGCGCACCCTGGTCCAGGCAGGCGCTGGCCACGGCCAGCAGTTCCTCACGGGGGAAGACCTTGCCCATCGGGTTGTGCGGGTTGCTCAACAGCAGTGCCCCGGCGCCGGTGAGGGCTTCACGCATTGCCGGCAACGGCGTGAGGTACTCGCCTTCGGCGCTCAGCTCAAATGGCACTTCGATCTTCGGCAGGTTCCAGTGGCCGGGCGCCAGGCGGATCGGGCGATAGTTGGGGGTTTGCAACACCACCGGTTGGCCGGGCTGCACAAATGCGTGCAGCGCCATGTTGAAACCAGGCTCGACCCCCGGCAGGAACAGCAACTCATCCGGCTGTACGCGCCAGGCGTACTTGGCCCACAGATCGGCGACGATCGTCTCGCGCACGCCATCGCAGGCCACGCTGTAGCCGAGGATCTGCTGACCCAGTCGCTCGTGCAACGCTTGAAGCACGGCCGGTGGGGCAGCGATGTCCATGTCGGCAATCCACATCGGCAGAACGTCTTGCGGGTAACGACTCCACTTGGTGCTGCCGGTGCCGAGGCGGGAGTGGATCGTGTCGAAATCAAAGCTCATGGGTGGCTCGTATCAGGGAGGCGGGCGTAGAAATGGCGCTGATTCTAGCGCCATTAATTTTACGCGCCAGCGCTGATTGCCGCCCGGGCGCCCGCTTGCCGGTCAAATGCCTCGGCCAACTGCGTGTGGGCCTGTTCCAGGCTGCGCTGCACGGCGGCTTCGCCACGCACCATGGCCCCCAGATAGACGAAATCCACCGCGTGAATGCCCACGGTTCCAAGGATCGCCTGCAGGTAGGGCGTGAGGAAGTCGGGCTCGCGGTTTTTTCGCGAACTGCCGGAGCTGACCAGTACAAAGGTGCGCCGGTCCTTGAGCAAGCCGACTTTCTCAAACTGCGGATTCACCGTGAAACTGCGGTGGATGCGCACCACATGGTCGATCCAGCACTTGAGGGCCGCCGGCACCGTGAAATTGTGCACGGGGGTGCAGATGATCAACAGGTCACAGGCTTCCAGCTCGACAATCAGTTGCTCGGAGCGCTCGGTTGCCGGGCCGCTCAGGCCGCCGGGCGTGGTCAGGGCGTTGGCGTATTCCCGGGTCAGCGCCGGCAGGGCCTGGCCGCCGTAGTCGCGTTCGACCACTTCGGCCTCGGGTGCCTGTTCGCGGAGCAGGGCGCGGGCCAGGCGGAAGGTCTGGGCGGCCTTGCCGTGGGGGCTGAAGCTCAGTAGCAGGGCGCGGGTCATTGGCCGAGGTCCTGTGAAAAGTGCATCCCCAGTGGCAGCAGGCCCTGGCGAAAATAGAAGCGTTGGGCCAGGGCCATGTGCATGCCGGTGTCCAGCACCAGGTAGCGATAGCCCAGGCGGCGGGTGTGCTGGCGTACCTCGTCCAGCAGGCGCGCACCCAGGCGTCGGCGTTGCAGGGAGGCGTCCACCACCAGGTCATCGACGTAGATAAAGCGCCCATACAGCAGGTTTTCCGTCAGGCGATAACCGGCCAGGCCCAGCACCTGGCCGTTTTCCCGGGCGGCCAGCAGGCGGTAGCCGGTTTCGCGCTGGCGCTGGATCTGCTGGACGAAGGCGTGCGGGTCTTCGAGCTTTGGCCGCAGTTGCTGCATGACGGCAAAGCAGGCCAGGCAGTCGGCGTCGCTTTCGATGTGCACAAACTCAACAGAGTCATTCATGGTTGCCGTGCTCCATGTGCGCTTTTACGGCGGCAGGGACTTTGCGAAAGCTGATGGCGACGCGGTTCAGGGCGTTCATCAGGGCGATAGCCAGGGTCAGGTCGGCAATTTCCCTGTCATCGAAGAGGGCCTTGGCCTCGGCATAGTGTTCGTCCGGCACCTCGGTTTGTGCGACCTGGGTGACCGACTCGGCCCAAGCTAACGCGGCGCGTTCACGCGGGCTGAACAACGGCAACGCTTCGCGCCAGGCGGCCAGCAGCATCAGCTTTTCCAGGCTCACGCCCTGTTTGAGCAGGTCGCGCGAATGTGAGTCCAGGCAGTAGGCGCAGCCGTTGAGTTGCGAGACCCGCAGGTACACCAGGTCAATCAATTCCTTCTCCAGGCCGCAGCCGTGGATGTAGCTGTGCACCGAGCCAAGGGCCTTGTAGCCGACGGGCGCCGCCAGGGCGTAGTCGAGACGGTGTTGCATGGGGTGCTCCTTGTTTTGTGAAGTGATGCCGTCAGTGTGGCGGCCGGGTCGCCGGCTCAATAGGGCCAAGAATGGACAAGCGGGTTGGGACAAGATCAGACTTCAGGGCTGATTCACTGTGAGCCGGATAACGATGTCGTCACTGCCCAAATACCAGGAGATCTACCGGCGCTTTCGCCAGGCCATCGACCAGGGCCAACTGCGCCCCGGTGAGCGGGTGCCGTCGGTGCGCAGCCTGGCCCAGGAACTGAAGGTGGCCCGGGGCACGGTGGAGACGGCCTACCAGTTGCTGGTGAGCGAAGGGTTCTTCCTGGCGCGGGGCCAGGCGGGAACAGTGGTGGCCGAGGCGTTGCCGCAGCGCTCGATCAAGTCGTTGCCGGTTGAACCCGAACCCGTGGCGCCGGCGTCGGCCCCGCGCCTGTTGCAGTTGGGCTTGCCGGCGCTCGACAGCTTTCCGCGCAAGCTGTGGGCGCGGCTGGTCACCCGGCAAGTGCGCCGAGTCGATGTGAACAGCCTGGCCATGGGCGATGTGCGTGGCGCCCGCTCGCTGCGTGTGGCGATCGCGCAATACCTGGCGCTGTACCGGGGCGTGGAATGTTCGCCGGAGCAGGTGTTCGTGTGTGCCGGTTACTCGGCGTGCCTCGCGCTGGTGTGTGATGCGCTGCAGATGGCCGGCCAGCCATGCTGGTTCGAAGACCCGGGCTACCTGCATGCGCGGCAACTGCTGCTGCACCTGGGGGCGCAGTTGGTCCCGGTGCCGGTGGACCACGACGGGCTTGATGTGGAGGAGGGCATACGGCGTGCGCCCGGCGCCCGGCTGGCGATTGTCACCCCGGCCCACCAGAGCCCGCTGGGGGTCGCCCTCGGTACTGCGCGGCGCCATCGCTTGCTCGATTGGGCACAGGCCCACGGCGGCTGGGTGGTGGAAGACGACTACGACAGCGAGTTCCGCTACAAGGGCCAGCCCCTGGCCGCGCTCAAGAGCCAGGACACGGCCGACCGGGTGATCTACTCCGGCAGTTTCAGCAAGATGCTCTTCCCGGGGCTGCGCCTGGGTTATCTGGTGGTGCCTCGGGCGCTGCTCCCGGCCTTTGAGGCCAGCGCCGGCGTGCTGCAAAACCGCAGCGCCGAATTGTTGCAAGCCACCACGGCGGACTTTCTCGACCAGGGCCATTTCACCCGCCACCTGAAAAAAATGCGCCAGCTCTACACCGCGCGGCGCGGCTTTCTGGTGGAGGCACTGGCCAGTCATTGCGGGGCGCTTTTGCAGGTGGATGAGCAGTCCGGCGGGATCAACCTGCTGGCGCGGCTGCGGGCGGACGTCTGCGATCAGGCCGTCGCTGCGGCCGCCGCACGTGCCGGGCTGGGGATACAGGCCGTGTCGGGCTGGAGTATCGAGCCCGGCGGTCAGCAAGGCCTGTTGATGGGCTTCACCAACCTGGCGACTCGCCAGCAAGCGGTGCAAGCGGCGCTGGTGTTGCGCGAGGTCATCGACGGCGCTTTATGAACACCGGTTGAACATCTTCATTCGCCACATCGGCCCCGAGCTTCTACCCTGAAGGCATAGCCCTCAGGACGCCAAGCGCTCATGTACAAAGACCTGAAGTTCCCGGTTCTGATCGTACACCGCGACATCAAGGCCGACACCGTTGCCGGCGACCGCGTCCGGGGCATCGCCCGGGAGCTTGAGCAGGAGGGCTTCAGTATCTTTTCGGCGGTGGACTACGCCGAGGGTCGCCTGGTGGCTTCGACCCATCACGGCCTGGCCTGCATGCTGATTGCCGCCGAGGGGGCCGGGGAAAATACCCATCTGATGCAAAACATGGTGGAGCTGATCCGCCTGGCGCGGGTGCGGGCGCCAAACCTGCCGATCTTCGCCCTCGGTGAGCAGGTCACCCTGGAAAACGCCCCGGCCGATGCCATGAGCGAGCTGAACCAGTTGCGGGGCATTCTTTATCTGTTTGAAGACACCGTGCCGTTTCTTGCCCGGCAAGTGGCCCGTGCGGCCCGCGCCTACCTGGATGGCCTGTTGCCGCCATTCTTCAAGGCCCTGGTGCAGCACACGGCGGATTCCAATTATTCCTGGCACACCCCCGGTCATGGCGGCGGCGTGGCCTATCGCAAAAGCCCGGTGGGGCAGGCGTTTCATCAGTTCTTCGGGGAAAATACCCTGCGTTCGGACTTGTCGGTGTCGGTGCCGGAGCTCGGCTCGCTGCTGGACCACACCGGCCCGTTGGCCGAAGCCGAGGCGCGGGCAGCGCGCAACTTCGGTGCCGATCACACCTACTTCGTGATCAATGGCACCTCCACCGCCAACAAGATCGTCTGGCACTCGATGGTGGGCCGGGATGACCTGGTGCTGGTGGACCGCAACTGTCACAAGTCGGTGTTGCATTCGATCATCATGACCGGCGCCATCCCGCTGTACCTGTGCCCGGAGCGCAATGAACTGGGGATCATCGGGCCGATTCCCCTGAGCGAGTTCAGCCCCGAGTCGATCCGCGCCAAGATCGACGCCAGCCCGCTGACCCGAGGCCGACCGGCCAGGGTCAAGCTGGCGGTGGTCACCAACTCCACCTATGACGGCCTGTGCTACAACGCCGAGCTGATCAAGCAGCAACTGGGCAACAGCGTCGAGGTGCTGCACTTCGACGAAGCCTGGTACGCCTACGCGGCGTTTCATGAGTTCTTTGCCGGGCGCTACGGCATGGGCACCTCGCGCACGCCCGAGAGCCCGCTGGTGTTCACCACGCACTCCACGCACAAGTTGCTGGCGGCGTTCAGCCAAGCGTCGATGATCCATGTGCAGGATGGCGGCGTGCGCAAGCTGGACCGCGACCGCTTCAACGAAGCGTTCATGATGCATATTTCCACCTCGCCGCAGTACAGCATCATCGCCTCCCTGGACGTGGCCTCGGCGATGATGGAAGGCCCGGCGGGGCGTTCGTTGCTGCAGGAGATGTTTGACGAAGCCCTGAGCTTCCGCCGTGCCCTGGCCAACCTGCGCCAGCACATCGCCGCTGAAGACTGGTGGTTTTCCATCTGGCAGCCGCCGCTGGTGGCGGGCATTGACCGGGTGGTGACCGCAGACTGGCTGCTGCAACCCCAGGCCGACTGGCATGGCTTTGGCGATATCGTCGAAGACTACGTGCTGCTGGACCCGATAAAAGTCACCCTGGTGATGCCTGGCCTGAACGCCGGCGGGGCTTTGAGCGAGTGCGGAATTCCCGCTGCGGTGGTCAGTAAATTCCTCTGGGAACGTGGGCTGGTGGTGGAAAAGACCGGGCTGTATTCGTTCCTCGTGCTGTTTTCCATGGGCATCACCAAAGGCAAGTGGAGTACCCTGCTCACCGAACTGCTGGAATTCAAGCGCAGTTATGACGCCAACGTGAGCCTTGCTGTGTGTTTGCCATCGGTGTTTCAGCAGGGCCCGGCGCGGTATCAGGGATTGGGTTTGAAGGATCTGTGCGACCAGTTGCACAGCTGTTACCGCAGCAATGCCACGGCCAAGCACCTGAAGCGGATGTACACGGTACTGCCGGAAATCGCGATGAAACCGGCCGACGCCTACGACCTGTTGGTCAAGGGCGAAGTCGAGGCGGTGTCCATCGACGCTTTGCCAGGTCGGGTCGCAGCGGTCATGCTGGTGCCTTACCCGCCGGGCATTCCGTTGATCATGCCGGGTGAGCGCTTTACCGAATCGACTCGCTCGATCATTGATTACCTGGCGTTTGCCAGGACGTTCGATAGCAGTTTCCCCGGCTTTGTTGCCGATGTTCATGGACTGCAACACGAAGATGACGGCAGTGGTCGTTGTTACACCGTCGACTGCATCAAGGGTTAAGGATGTTTATGCAAGCTGTAATGAACCCGAAGTACCCGGGCCTCAGTGTCCGGGTGGCTGACGAAGGATTTGACGCCTACGTGTGGGGGAACGACTTCAGCTTTGAAGTCAACGCCTACGGCAAGCCGGAAATGGGCAAGCGCGTCGACCAGTGGGCGGTGGAGCGTATCGTGCCGTACCGCAAATGCTACGGCATCGACCCCGAGGAGTTCGCCAGCTTCCGTGACGCGGCCGACAGTGCGGTGTTCATGGCCTACCTCGATGACCGGCCCGTGGGGCATATCGTGGTCAGCACCAACTGGAACGGCTTTGCCCATGTGGATGAGCTGGCGGTGGTCTTGCCCGCGCGGCGCCACGGGGTGGCCAAGGCGTTGCTGGACGTGGCGCAGTTCTGGAGCCGCAAGAAGAACCTGCCGGGGATGATGCTGGAGACCCAGAACAACAACCTCGGTGCCTGCCGGCTGTATGAGCGCTGCGGGTATGTGATGGGCGGGATCGACCACCTGCGCTATCGTGGGATTGATCCGCAGACGCGCGAAGTGGCGATTTTCTGGTATCGGTTGTTCAAGACAGAATTGGAAGCAGTCTGAGCTGCACCGACCCCCTGTGGGAGCCGTCGAGCCCCAGCGAGGCCGCGATAGCGGTAGATCAGGCAACCTCTTTATCGACTGTGCCGCCGTCTTCGCAGCCTCGCTAAAGCTCGACAGCTCCCACATTCGATTTGCGCAACTCAAGTACTTGCGACCGAACACACAGCTCCCAGACTTCCCCCGATCCCCTGTGGGAGCCGTCGAGCCCCAGCGAGGCCGCGATAGCGGTAGATCAGGCAACCTCTTTATCGACTGTGCCGCCGTCTTCGCAGCCTCGCTAAAGCTCGACAGCTCCTACATTCGATTTGCGCAACCCAAGTACTTGCGACCGAACACACAACTCCCAGACTTCCCCCGATCCCCTGTGGGAGCCGTCGAGCCCCAGCGAGGCCGCGATGGCGGTGTGTCAGGCAACCTCTTTATCGACAGTGCCGCCGCCTTCGCAGCCTCGCTGAAGCTCGACAGCTCCCACATTCGATTTGCGCACCCCAAGTNCTTGCGACCGAACACACAGCTCCCAGACTTCCMCCGAYCCCCTGTGGGAGCCGTCGAGCCCCAGCGAGGCCGCGATRGCGGTGTGTCAGGCAACCTCTTTATCGACTGTRCCGCCGCCTTCGCAGCCTCGCTGAAGCTCGACAGCTCCCACATTCGATTTGMGCAACCCAAGTACTTGCGACCGAACACACARCTCCCAGACTTCCCCCGATCCCCTGTGGGAGCCGTCGAGCCCCAGCGAGGCCGCGATAGCGGTAGGTCAGGCAACCTTTTTATCGACTGTGCCGCCGCCTTCGCAGTCTCGCCAAGGCCCGACAACTCCCACATTCACGGCAATGTGCTTGTCAGCAGGTTTTCAGCCTTCTCGGTGACGATCTCCAGCAGCGCATTCAAGGCGGGCGATGGCTCGCTACCCTCCAGGGTCAACGCATACAAGGTCACCACAATCGGCGGTGACAACGGGCACGCATCCAGCCCGGCTTCCCGTGCTCCGCTGGCGGTGAACGGGTCGACAATCGCCAGGCCTTCCCCGGCTTCTACCATGCTGCGCATCATCTGATACGTCTGCACCCGCGTTTGCACCACCGGCAGCGGGCGCAGGGCTTGCAGCTTGCTGTCCAGCAGGCGGCTCAGCGGGTCCTGGCCTTCAAGGCCGATCATCGACTGCCCCGCCAACTCCTGTAGCGCAATGTATTTCTGCCGCGGCTTCAGCCAGCCATGGGGCGCGAGCAATTGCAGCTTGCCATGGGCCAGCGGTTGGCTGTGGATTTGCGGGTGTTCCGGGTCGTGCAGGCTCAGGCCGAGGTCGGCTTCGTGCAGCAGCAGGCTTTTGACGATATCCCGGGTGGAATGGCTGGAGAGGTTGCACGGCGTGTCTTGGAAACGTCGGCGTAGCACGGCGATCGCCTGGGGCAGCAGTTGATTGGCCAGCGGCGGGGTGCACAGTGCGCGCAAGGGCGGGGCATGGTGGTGCTTAAGGCTGCTGGCCAGGCGTTGCACCGGCTCAAGGGCTGCATAGAGGTGGGCGATTTCGGCCTGCAGCTCAAGGGTTTCCCGGGTGGCCTGCAAGCGTCCGCGCACGCTGGCGAACAGCATGAAGCCCAACTGCAGCTCGGCATCCTTGAGGGTTGCGTCCACATCGGCCACGGGCAGTTGCAACCATTCGGCGGCGGTGCCGAGGTGTCCGGTCTGTAAAATCGCTTGAATGACTTCGATATGACGTAAACGCATGGCCGGAGTCTATGTTCAGCGCGACGTGGATTCAATGGCTCAGGCCCGGGCGTGGAAAAAAGACCCGCCACGGCAGCGCCCCAACTAGACTTGCACGATCAAGTCACTTGGCGCCTGTAACCAGCAGGTCATACAAAGGGCGTATCAACCAGAGGATCCACGGGGGAGCCTTATCGATGCTCGGTAAAACAGACACGCGCGGGTTTTCGTTGTGGGACCTGCTGGTGGTGGTGCTGGTGGTGGGCGTGTTGGCGGTTGCGGTGGGGCCGCGGATCTTCGGCGACGTGACTCAGTCGGAAATCGCCACGGCCAAGGTCCAGTTGAAAGAGCTGGGCAAGGCGGTCGAGCAGTTTCATCAGGATGTAGGGCGTTATCCTACCGACGACGAGGGTCTGGCGGTGTTGACGGTTCAGCCAGCGGGAGAAGGGAAGTGGCGGGGACCCTATCTCAAGGATCAGGACATGCTGACGGACCCTTGGGGCGTGGCCTATCAGTACCACTATCCTCCCAGCCAGGCCAAAACCCACTTTGATCTGTTCTCGTTCGGCAAGGACCGGACACTGGGAGGCGTCGGCGATAATGTTGATATCGCCTATGGGGAATAACGTCTTATGAAGCGTGGATCGTGGCGGATTCGCGGGTGATGATAGTGCCCGACTGAATCAGCCTGAACTCATCGCCATCCAGTTTCTCTACGCGGTCGCCAATGGCCAGCTTGTAGGTGGTGGTGGGCGCCGAGCCAGCCAGGCCGTCGAGGGGCGGGTTGGATTCCTGGAACTCATGCACCGAATAAACGCGACCTTCCGCGTCTCTGGCATGGAACTGTCCGACAAGTACTGCTGCCATCTGTTTAGAACCTCTGGAGATAAACACTCGATTTGCGGTTCTGTAGACCGTAGGAGAGCGGGGTAGTTTACCTATTGAAAAAAAATACTATTCGTTGACTTTTTCAGACATTACTTACAAATCCATCTGCGGTGTAAACGTCCCTGGGGATTGCAAAAACGCGCTGGTGATAGCGTCGCGCAGGCTCTATAACTACAAACTCCTTAAGTCAGAAATCGGGAAACCCCAATGAGCAAGGTCTACACGATTGCCGTACTGGTCGGCAGCTTGAGAAAAGAGTCGATCAACCGCAAGGTCGCCCTGGCACTGGCCGAGTTGGCGCCCGCCAACCTCAAGTTGAACATTGTCGAAATTGGCGATTTGCCGCTCTACAACGAGGACATCGACGGTGCTGCACCGCCGGCAGCCTACAGTACTTTCCGTCAACACGTGCGTTCATCCGACGCGGTGCTGTTTGTGACCCCCGAATACAACCGCTCCGTGCCGGGTGTATTGAAGAATGCGATTGACGTTGGTTCGCGCCCTTATGGCCAAAGTGTCTTCAGCGGCAAGCCGGGTGCGGTGATCAGTGTGTCTCCCGGAGCCATCGGCGGTTTTGGGGCCAATCACCATTTGCGCCAGTCGCTGGTGTTCCTCGATGTGCCGTGCATGCAGCAGCCGGAAGCCTACCTGGGCGGTGCGGGCAGCGTGTTCGATGAGTCGGGCAAGGTCTCGGAAAAGACCAAGCCGTTTTTGCAGGCGTTTATCGACGCCTATGGCAAGTGGGTGGAAAAACA
>NZ_CP080030.1:3565784-3578577 GCF_019382755.1 Pseudomonas sp. Colony2
AGCCAGTTGGTTTTCGCCAACTCGATCACCTCATCACCGCGTCCGCTCATCACCGCCTTGAGCATGTACAGGCTGAAGCCCTTGGCCTGTTCCAGCTTGATGCTCGGCGGCATCACCAGTTCCTGGGTGGCGGTGACCACGTCCACCAGCACCGGGCCGTCGTGGGCCAGTGCGCGGCGCAGGGCCGGTTCCAGGTCTTCGGACTGCTCTACGCGAATGCCGAGGATGCCCATGGCGTTGGACATGGCGGCAAAGTCCGGGTTTTTCAGCTCGGTGCCGGTATCCAGGTAGCCCGCTGCTTTCATCTCCATGGCGACGAAGCCCAAAGAAGAGTTGTTGAACACCACCAGCTTCACCGGCAGGTTCAGCTGCGCCAGGCTGATGAAGTCACCCATCAGCATGGTGAACCCACCGTCGCCGGACATCGAAATCACCTGGCGCCCGGGAAACGCGGCTTGCGCACCGATGGCCTGGGGCATGGCGTTGGCCATCGAGCCATGGTTGAACGAGCCGATCAACCGGCGCTTGCCGTTCATTTTCAAGTAACGCGCCGCCCAGACTGTCGGCGAGCCCACGTCGGCGGTGAAGATTGCGTCGTCGTCCGCCAGTTCGCTGAGCAGGCGCGCGACATACTGCGGGTGAATTGGCCTGCCGGCCTTTGACGGTTCCGCCAGGTCATCCAGCCCTTGGCGGGCTTTTTCATAATGCTTGAGCGAGGTTTCGAGGAAGCTGCGGTCCGTCTTGCGGGTCAGGCGCGGCAGCAGCGCCTGGATGGTCTCGCTGACGTCAGCTGCAATGCCCAGGTCCAGCGTGGCACGCCGGCCCAGTGCCTGTGGGTTGCGGTCGACCTGGATAATTTTTGCGTCGGTCGGGTAGAACTGGCGATACGGGAAGTCGGTGCCGAGCATGATCAGCGTGTCGCAGTTGAGCATGGCGTGGTAGCCGGAGCTGAAGCCGATCAGGCCGGTCATGCCGACGTCGAACGGGTTGTCCCACTCCACATGTTCCTTGCCGCGCAGGGCATGCACCACGGGCGCGCCGAGGGCGTCGGCCAGGGCCACCACCTCATCGTGGGCGCCGGCACAGCCGCTGCCACACAGCAGGGTGACTTTGCCGCTGTGTTCGAGGATGTCGGTGAGGCGTTGCAGGTCCTGTTCCGCCGGCAACGTGCGCGGTGCCAGCAGGGCCGGCCACGGTTTGAATTTATCTTCTACTTCCAACAGTGACACATCCCCTGGAATCACCACCACCGCTACGCCGCGGTTGAGGATCGCCGAGCGCATGGCACGGTGCAGCACGTGAGGCATCTGCTCGGGGTTGGTCACCAGCTCGATAAAGTGGCTGCACTCCTTGAACAGCTCCTGGGGATGGGTCTCCTGGAAGTAGTTCAGGCCGATCTCGGAGGAGGGGATCTGTGCGGCAATGGCCAGCACCGGCACGTGGTTGCGATGGCAATCGAACAGGCCATTGATCAAGTGCAAGTTGCCGGGGCCGCAGCTGCCGGCGCATACGGTCAGTTCGCCGGTGGCGGCGGCTTCGGCACCGGCGGCAAACGCGGCCACTTCTTCGTGGCGCACATGCATCCACTCGATGCTGTCCATGGTGCGCAGGGAGTCGGTCAGGCCGTTGAGGCTGTCGCCGGTCAGGCCCCAGATGCGCTTGATGCCCGCCTGTTCAAGGGTGGTCGCCAATTGCTGGGCCAGGGTGATTTTCGCCATGAAGAACTCCAATCGTCAGTGAGGGTAAAAAGCTGCTGATCAGTTAAGGACAGTTCCATGGCGCTGAATGCTCCCCGCTCAATGTGAAGAATTGGTCATCGCAGCGCGATATTGCCGAGTGCGGCGGGCGATAAACAGTTGGTCTTTTATCAACGCCAGCAGCGGAGTCACCCCGGGTTTCGGCTGGCGGCCACGGCTCAGGCGGCGAAGCTGATAGCGCACCACTGCCATGCTCGCCAGGCTGGCCAGGGGTTTGCGCTTCCAGCGGATCGGCGGCAATTGCGGGTTGAGATCGCGGCCGGCGCGCCATTGCTTGATCAGGTGCGGCTCCAGGGTCAGCGCGGTGGCGATCCCGGCCATGGCGATGCCGCTGTCCAGGACTTGCTGCACGATCGGCAAGCGCCGGATGCCGCCGGTGACCATCACCGGCATGTTGGCGACTTTCGCCAGGTCGCTGGCCATCTCGATGAAATAGGCTTCGCGGGCCAGGGTGCGTCCGTCGCGAGCCTCGCCTTGCATGGCCGGGGCTTCGTAGCTGCCGCCGGACAGTTCCAGCAGGTCGATGGCCAGCGGGTTGAGCAGTTCGACCACGGAGCGGGCGTCGGCGGCGTCGAAGCCACCGCGCTGGAAGTCGGCGGAATTGAGTTTCACCGCCACGCAGAAATCCGCGCTCACGGCGGCGCGCACGGCTTTGATCACTTCCAGCAACAGCCGCGCACGGTTTTCAACGCTGCCGCCCCAGCGGTCTGTGCGCTGGTTGCTCAAGGGCGAGAGAAACTGGCTGAGCAGGTAGCCGTGGGCCGCGTGAATCTGCGCACCGCTGAAGCCGGCCTTTTCGGCGAGACGCGCGCTGGTGGCGAAGCGCGTGATGACGTCCTGGATATCTTCTTCGGTCATGGCCTTGGGTTGGGCGAACATCTTAGAAAAGCCGCCGAGATCGAGGGCCACCGCCGAAGGTGCCAGGGCCTGCTGGCCGAGGTTGGCCATGGTCTGACGGCCCGGGTGGTTGAGCTGCACCCAGAACTGCGCGCCCTTGGCCCGGCCAATCGCGGCCCATTGGCGAAACTTGTCCAGGTGACGTTCGTCTTCCAGCACCACGCCGCCGGGGCCGGTCATGGCACGTCGATCAATCATCACGTTGCCGGTCAGGATCAGGCCGGGCTCGCCGTCGGCCCAGGCTTGATACAAGCGCATCAGGGCCTCGGAAGGCGCCTGGTTCGCATCCGCCATGTTCTCTTCCATCGCCGCCTTGGCGATGCGGTTACTGATGAGCTGGCCGTTGGGCAATTGCAACGCTTCAAAGGGCGACATGCTTGACTCCTCACATTGGGAGCGCTCAGGCTAAGCTTAAAGGTCACTTTAAGGTCAATGGGGTTGGCGATGAATATTGGTGAACTGGCGGGACGCAGCGGCTTGGCAGCCTCGAAGATTCGTTTTTACGAAGCCCAGGGGCTGATCCAGGTCGAGCGACAAGGTAATGGCTATCGCCGTTATCCCATGCAGACGTTGCAGACGCTGCAATTGATCCAGGGCGCTCAGCGCGCCGGTTTCAGCTTGCAGGAGTTGAAGGCGCTGATGCCCGACGATTCGCCGAGCGAGGCGAAACGCGCCGATATCATCTTGAGGCTTGAGCGCAGGATTGCGCAGATAGAAGAGCTTCAAGCCCGAATGGACCAGAGCAAGGCAGAGTTACGCGCGGTGATCGCCACGATCCAGGCACACCCGGAAGGCACGCCGTGCACCCAGGCGCAGGACAAGGTCTGGGCCTCAATCGAGGCGCATAAAAAAACGCCGCGTATCTGACGATACGCGGCGTTCGTTTACAGCAACAAAACCTTAGGCTTGAACCACAGGGATGTTGGCGCTTGCAGCAATTTCACGGAACTCGGCGATCTGGTCAAAACTCAGGTAGCGATACACGTCGCTGGCCATGGTGTTGATCTTCGCGGCGTATTCCATGTACTCCTCGACGGTCGGCAGGCGACCCAGGATGGAAGCCACCGACGCCAGCTCGGCCGAAGCCAGGTAGACGTTTGCGCCGTCACCCAGACGGTTCGGGAAGTTACGGGTCGACGTCGACACAACGGTCGAGTTCGGCTCTACACGTGCCTGGTTACCCATGCACAGCGAGCAGCCCGGCATTTCCATGCGCGCGCCAGCCTTGCCGTAGATGCCGTAGTAGCCTTCTTCGGTCAGTTGGTGAGCGTCCATCTTGGTCGGCGGCGACAGCCACAGACGGGTTGGCAGCTGACCCTTGACCTGATCCAGCAGTTTACCGGCAGCGCGGAAGTGACCGATGTTGGTCATGCACGAACCGATGAACACTTCGTCGATCTTCTCGCCTGCAACGCTGGACAGCAGACGGGCGTCGTCCGGATCGTTTGGCGCGCAGAGCACAGGCTCCTTGATGTCGGCCAGGTCGATCTCGATGATTTCAGCGTATTCGGCGTCAGCATCGGCAACCATCAGCTCAGGGTTGGCAACCCAGGCTTCCATCGCTTGGGCACGACGTTCCAGGGTACGCGCATCGCCGTAGCCTTCACCGATCATCCAGCGCAGCAGGGTGATGTTGGAGTTCAGGTACTCGGTGATGGATTCTTTCGACAGCTTGATGGTGCAACCGGCAGCCGAACGTTCAGCCGAGGCGTCGGACAGCTCGAAGGCTTGTTCGATGCTCAGGTTATCCAGGCCTTCGATTTCCAGGATGCGGCCGGAGAAGGCGTTCTTCTTGCCTTTCTTCTCTACGGTCAGCAGGCCAGCCTGGATCGCGTAGTAAGGAATGGCGTGAACCAGGTCACGCAGGGTGATACCAGGTTGCATTTCACCTTTGAAACGCACCAGGATCGATTCCGGCATGTCCAGCGGCATGACGCCGGTGGCTGCGGCGAACGCTACCAGGCCGGAACCGGCCGGGAACGAAATGCCCATCGGGAAGCGGGTGTGGGAGTCACCACCGGTACCGACGGTGTCTGGCAGCAGCATGCGGTTCAGCCAGCTGTGGATGATGCCGTCGCCCGGACGCAGCGATACGCCGCCACGGGTCATGATGAAGTCAGGCAGGGTGTGGTGGGTGGTCACGTCGATCGGCTTTGGATAGGCCGCGGTGTGGCAGAACGACTGCATTACCAGATCGGTGGAGAAGCCCAGGCACGCCAGGTCTTTCAGTTCGTCACGGGTCATGGGACCGGTGGTGTCCTGGGAGCCGACGGTGGTCATCTTCGGTTCGCAGTAGGTGCCTGGACGAACGCCAGCCACGCCGCAGGCCTTGCCGACCATTTTCTGCGCCAGGGTGTAGCCCTTGTCGCTTTCAGCCGGGGCTTCCGGCAGCTTGAACAGGGTCGAAGGTGGCAGACCCAGCTCGGCGCGAGCCTTCTCGGTCAGGCCGCGGCCGATGATCAGCGGGATACGACCGCCGGCACGGACTTCGTCCAACAGGACCGGGGTCTTCATTTCGAAGGTGGTCAGGACTTCATCGCTGTTGTGCTTGGTGACTTTGCCAGCATGCGGGTACAGGTCGATCACGTCGCCCATGTTCATGTTGGTAACGTCGAACTCGATTGGCAGTGCGCCGGCATCTTCCATGGTGTTGTAGAAGATTGGAGCGATCTTGCTGCCGAAGCAGAAGCCGCCAGCGCGCTTGTTCGGCACGTAAGGCACGTCGTCGCCGAAGAACCACAGTACCGAGTTGGTGGCCGATTTACGCGACGAACCGGTACCGACCACGTCACCGACGTAGGCGATCGGGAAGCCCTGGCCGCGCATTTCTTCGATCTGCTTCATCGGGCCGGTCTTGCCTTGCTCATCCGGCACGATGCCTTCACGGGCCATTTTCAGCATGGCCAGGGCGTGCAGCGGGATGTCAGGACGGGACCAGGCGTCCGGGGCAGGGGACAGGTCGTCGGTGTTGGTTTCGCCGGTGACCTTGAACACGCGCAGGCTGATCTTGTCGGCCAGGGTCGGGCGGTTCTTGAACCACTCGCCGTCGGCCCAGGACTGGATCACGGCTTTGGCGTGTTCGTTGCCGTTCCTGGCTTTTTCCGCGACGTCGTGGAAAGCATCGAACATCAGCAGGGTGTGCTTGAGTTGGGCGGCAGCGACGGGGGCCAGGGTGGCGTCGTCCAGCAGCTCGACCAGGGTCACGATGTTGTAGCCGCCTTGCATGGTGCCGAGCAGTTCAACAGCGCGTTTCTTGTCGATCAGGGGAGAAGTAGCTTCGCCCTTGGCCAGGGCAGACAGGAAACCGGCCTTGACGTAGGCAGCTTCGTCAACGCCTGGTGGAATGCGGTTGGTGATCAGGTCAACGAGGAATTCTTCTTCGCCAGCCGGGGGATTTTTCAGCAGCTCGACCAGGCCTGCGGTTTGTTCGGCGTTAAGCGGCTGGGGAACGATACCCAGGGCTGCACGCTCTTCGATATGTTTGCGGTAGGCTTCAAGCACAGTTATTACCCTCATCAGTGGTCCCACGGGACGCTCATCCAGAAATGCACGGCACGCATGCGCTCAGGGGCTTTTTGGGCCGTAGAGCCAGCGCTGCCGGCAATCCTCACAGAAGCTGCTTTCAAAGTTTTACGCCTGCAGAACGGAGCTGATGAGGGTTGGCGCTGGCTATTTACCGGGTAAATAACCATCGCCAACACCGTTCTTTAGGAACGACTGTGCTCGTGACGCTTTGAAAACAGCTTCCAACGGATTATTGGCGCCTTACAAGGCCGGATGATTCTACGGCAAAAAAATTCTAAACGTAAGTTGCCGCGCCAAGTTTGCAGGGTGATCAACCTTAGACAAAGGGCTAACATATGCAACTGTTTCGCTGATTTGTGCGTTGTCGACCATGTCTAACCAAACCATCAAGACCCCCTGCGTAGGCCTGTGCTCCACGGTTTACGGCGATCTTGTGTGCCGGGGGTGCAAGCGGTTTCACCATGAGGTGATTCAGTGGAACGGGTATAACGAGGAAGAAAAACGTGCGGTTTGGCTGCGGCTGGAGCAGTTGTTGGTGCAGGTGATGGCCGGGAAGCTTGAGGTGTTTGACCCGAAAATGCTGCGGGGGCAGCTGGAGCAGCGCAAGATTCGGTTTGTGCCGCATCAGTCGGAGTACTGCTGGGCGTATCAGTTGATTGCCCGGGGAGCGCGGGTGATCAGCAATCTGGAGGCTTACGGGATGGTGTTGATGCCGGAGTTTCGGGAGTGGGGGTTGCCTGAGTTGCGGGATGCCATTGACCGGGAGTTTTTTATTTTGTCCGAGGCGCATTATCAGCGGTATATCGCGCCGGGGTTTCTCAGGGATGCGTTTGGGGGGTGATTGAGTACATATCCGTTATTTGGGTAACGGCCGCTTATGGTTCCGCCCTTACAACGGCTAAACCGGCGTCCTGCCGGTTTACCCGCTGCGCAATACCTGCGTTCGGCCTCGGGCTTATTGGGGCAGTCAGATCAAGATCAAAAGCAAGGGCACGGCGGCCTGAGAGCCGACCTGAGTGTTAAAAGCCAGATCAAAAGCCAGAGCGAAAGCAGAGCTGCTTTTCTGTAGGAGCTGGCTTGCCGGCGATGCAGGCTCCTCGGTACATCAGACACACCGAGGTGATGCCATCGCCGGCAAGCCAGCTCCTACAGTGGACCGTGCCCGCTTTAGCTTTTGATTTTGCACTTCAACACTCACCCATTAGCCAGCTCTTCCAGATGATCCATCAACTCCTGCGGCTTAAGCACCAACACATCACTGTCCACCGCATCCAGCACTACCTCCGCCGTATTCCCGATCAACGCCCCTGAAATCCCGGTGCGCGCCACCGTACCTATGATGGTCACCGCCGCCTGCCACTTGTGCGCCGCGTGAGGAATCAACACATCCGCCGGCCCTTCCTCGATATGCAGATGAGTGTCGTCAATATCGAACTCCGCCTGAAACGCCTTGCACTGCTCACGATACCGGGCCTCGATCGTCTCCTTGAGCTGAAACACCGGATCCGCCGCCGACAGCATTGGCGACGGATGCGCACTGATCACATGCAACTGCGCCTTGGCCAGGCTCGCGATATCAAACCCATGATCAATGATCGCGTTATGCAACGCCTGATGCTCGGCATCAGAATTGCCCACATCGATGGCCGCCAAAATCACCCCGCCAGCCCAAGGCCTGGACGTCTTCACCAGCAGCACCGGAGTCGGGCAGTAGCGCATCAACTTCCAGTCGGCAGGCGTCAACAGCGCCTTTTTCAGCGGGCTGTCAGCGAAATGCTGCTTGACCACCAACCCACAACCCTCCGCCTGCTGCACGTCGATGATGGTTTCATGCAGGCTGTCATTCCACGCCTGTTCGGTGGTGACGCTGTAGCCATCCTCCTGCAAACCGGCCTTCAGCAGGCTCAACATCGCAGAATGCTCGTGCTTCTTGTCACACACCAACAAATGCAAATGTGCCCCGGTGACGCCGGCAATCAGCTTGGCGCGCTTGAGGGCCAGGCTTTCCGAATGCTCAGGCTCGATGACCACCAGGATGCTGCGTATGGCTTGCATGGTCGGGTTCTCCAAAAAAGGGTGGGCGTGGAACAACTATAGTTGCTGCCCGGCACACGTCATGTTGATGCACATCAAGCCCGGTAGCTGGCGGTCTGCGGCGCGGTCGGTATAATCGCCGGCCTTTTGTGAATCTTTGCCCGTGAGCCCGATGAACCTGCCAGAAATCCACGAATTCCTCGGTTGCCGCACCCCCGACGGCTGGGTCCAGGCCGCGTTGGCCGACCAGGAAACCCTGCTGATCGACCACAAGAACTGTGAATTCAAGGCCGCCAGCACCGCCTTGAGCCTGATCGCCAAGTACCATTCCCACGTCGACCTGATCAACCTGATGTCACGCCTGGCCCGGGAAGAACTGGTGCACCACGAGCAAGTCATGCGCCTGATGAAGAAGCGCAAGATCGAGCTGCGCCAACTGTCCGCCGGCCGCTACGCCTCGGGTTTGCGCAAGGTGGTGCGCAGCCATGAACCGGTCAAACTGGTGGATACCCTAGTGGTCGGCGCGTTTATCGAAGCCCGCAGTTGCGAGCGTTTCGAAGCACTGGTGCCGCATTTGGACGAAGAACTCGGCAAGTTCTATTTCGGCCTGCTGAAAAGCGAGGCCCGGCATTTCCAGGGTTACCTGAAACTGGCTTACCAGTACGGCGACGCCAAGGACATCGCCCAGGTCATCGACCGTGTACGTGCCGCCGAGCAGGAACTGATCGAGTCACCGGACGTCGAGTTCCGCTTTCACAGCGGCGTGCCAGCCTGACGCAACCGCTGCACCGAGCAACGTGGTGATCCCGGCGAGTATCAGGATCACCGCCTGCGTCCCCAGCGGCGCCGCCAGCAGTGCGATCAGCAAACCGGCCAGCGGCTGCGAGAGGTTGTTGAGCAAGGTCAGCACGCCCACCGTCTTGCCAAAGTCCCGGGCCGGGATTACCCGTTGTCGGACGCTGCGGATGTACACGTTGAACATCTTGTCGAAACCGGTCAGCAGCAGGAAACCCACGGCATAAGCCCACACATTCGGGCTGATGGCCGTGATCAACGCTCCCACGGCAATCATCGAATACGACAAACCGCCCAGCACCTTGAGCGGCAGGGAAGCGCGCGCCAGGAAAAACAGGATGGCGATGGTCACCAGCGCGCCGGCCGCCTGCAACCCGGCGTAGGTGTCCTTGCCGGCGGCGTATTGGCCAATGACCATCGCGGCGGAAGTGGCGAGGGTGACGCCGATGATCAGGTTCACACCCACCGCCAGGGCGATAATCCTTTTCAGCTCCGGCAGGTCGCGGATATGCCCGAAGGCAACGCGCAACGGTTGCAGCCAGATGTCGTTGTGCTGCTCGAAAGTTTCAAGATTGACCGTGGTGTGGCGTTGCCAGCTGCGCATCGCCAGGTCCGCCAGCAGGAACAGCCCTGCAACCCCCAGCACGACCCAGTGCCAGGCCCAGACGCCCAACATCAGCGCCGCCACCAGCGGGCCCAGCACCAGCCCGGTCTGGTCGGCAATCTGCGAGTAGGACAAGGTCTTGGCGTAGGTGTAATGCTTGAAGATATGCGGCAGCAGCACCTCCCGGGCCATGATGCCCTGGGTGGTCAACACGCCGCACAGCGCCGAAAGCATGACAATCCAGTAAATCCCGTCGAACATTCCATACAGCAGCACCGCCGCCACACACGCCAGCGCCCGGTACACCTGGCTGATATGCAGGACGCGCACGGCGGGATATTTGTCGCACAACGCCCCGCACACCGGGAACGACAGGTACCGCGGCAAGGATTCGACAAAAAACGCCAGGCCCGCCCACGACACACTGTTGGTGGTCTGGAACACGATCAACGGCACGATGAACAACAGAATCTGGTCGGCCAGGCGTGACAGAAACAACGAAATGAAGAAAGCCAGGTAATCCTTGCGCATGGTGTGCTCGTGTCCGTGAGTCAAATCGTCGTCAGTAGCCGGAGCCGGATTTATCCGTGAGATTGTGGCGCTCGTCGCCCTTGAGCGGCGGGTTGAATACGCTGACCAGCACCAGGTCCTGCTCCTTTCCGCCTCTTAGATAATGGCAGTCGTGTTGGTCCAGCGCATAAATATCACCGGGGCGGATCGGGTAGACGTTACCGTCCATATCTTCGACTTCACCCTCACCGGCGATGCAGTAGCAAGCCTCCAGGTGATTACGGTATTGCAGCAGTGACTCGGTGCCGGCACGCACGACGGTGTGGCAGACGGTATAACCCATCCCGTCCTTTTCCGTCAGCAACCGATGGCTGGTGCCAGCGCCCCATTCGACAAAGTGCGCGGTGTTTTCTATGTCTGATTTGTGACGAACGAACATGGTTTTCTCCCGCTATGTAGGTAGAGGGCCATGATTCTCTTGTGTTTGTGGTGTTGTCATCAGCGACACTTCCGAAAAGCGTGTGGGGCGCATCTGGCGGACGGTACCGAGTTAAAGACTGCGGTGAAACTGTTAAAAACTCTTAAAAGCATGAAGCTTCGTCGGCCAGTGATGGCCAGCTGCTTTAGTCTGCCGGCTTGCCACCTATAATGCGCACACTTCAATCCGCGCGTGCACTGGAAATTTATGGATAACTTGGGTCTCGGCAAGGTCTTGCTCGTGGAGGACGATGAGAAGCTGGCAGGGCTGATCGCCCATTTCCTGTCCCAGCATGGCTTCGAGGTGCTGGCCGTGCACCGCGGCGACCTGGCGCTGGCGGCGTTCCTGGAGTTCAAGCCGAAGATCGTCGTGCTCGACCTGATGCTGCCCGGCCAGAGCGGCCTGCATGTGTGCCGTGAAATTCGCAACGTGTCCGACACACCCATCGTGATCCTCACCGCCAAGGAAGACGACCTCGACCACATCCTCGGCCTGGAGTCCGGCGCCGATGATTATGTGATCAAGCCGATCAAGCCGCCTGTGCTGCTGGCTCGCCTGCGCGCCCTGCAACGTCGCCAGGCGCCGGAACCCACGGTGCGCGGCGCCCTTGAGTTCGGCCGCCTGGCCATCGACCGCAGTTGCCGGGTGGTGAGCCTGGGCGGGGAGAAGATCGACCTGACCACCATGGAATTCGAACTGCTGTGGTTGCTGGCCAGCGCCGCCGGGAAAATCCTCTCCCGCGATGACATTCTCAACCGCATGCGCGGTATTGCCTTTGACGGGCTCAACCGCAGCGTCGACGTGTACATCAGCAAGCTACGCGGCAAGCTCAATGACAACCCCCGGGAGCCGGTGTGCATCAAGACCATCTGGGGCAAGGGCTACCTGTTCAATCCGTTCGCCTGGGAGGTCTAGATGTTAAGGCTGTTTCTGCGTCTGTATATCATCCTGGCCATTGGCTTGGCCGGGGCGATCTGGCTGGTGAACTACACCTTCGATGAGCTGTTGCCGGAGGCCAACGAAACCTACAACCGCGAAGCCCTGCGCGGCCCGGCGTATGGGCTGGTGGAACAATTGCGGCCGGTGACGGGGGAAGCGCGCGCCGCCCGCCTGGCCGAGTTGCAACCGCACTATGGGCTGCGCCTGGCGCTGGTGCAGCGGGACAAGCTGAAACTGACCGAGCGTGAGCAGCAGCTGCTGGCCAGTGGCGAGTTGGTGGTGCGTGGGGATTTCATGGAGTTCATCTCCAACATCGACGGCGGCAACCAACTGCTGGAAATCAAACTGCCGGAAGAGCCTAAGTGGCTGTACATGTGGGCCTATGGCTTTCTCGGCCTGTGCCTGGCGATTGTCCTGTACTTCTGGGTTCGGCCCCATTGGCGTGACCTGGAGCATATCCGCCTGGCCGCGCAACGTTTCGGTGACAACGATCTCGGCTCGCGCATCCTGCTGCCGCGCCGTTCTACTGTGCGCGAGCTGGCGGGGCACTTCAACCAGATGGCCGAGCGCATCGAAAGCCTGATCGCCAATCAGCGCGAGTTGACCAACGCCGTGTCCCACGAGCTGCGTACGCCGATTGCGCGGCTGTCGTTTGAGCTCGACCAGCTCAGGCAACAGGCCGATCCACGGGAGAGCCGCGCACTGATCGCCGACATGTATGCCGACCTCGGCGAGCTGGAAGAAATGGTCTCGGAACTGTTGACTTACGCCAGCCTGGAACGCGGCGCCACGCAGATCACCCGGGAAAGCATCGAGGCCCACAGCTGGCTCGACAGTGTGATCGGCAGCGTCGCCCTGGAGGCCGAGGCGGCAGGCGTGCAGTTGCTGCTGCGCACCTGTGAAGTCGATTACATCCGTATCGAGCCGCGCTTTATGGCACGGGCGGTGATCAACCTGTTGCGCAATGCAATTCGCTATGCAGACCGGCGTGTGGAAGTGTCGCTGGTGAAGTTTGGCACCGGCTATGAAGTACGGGTCAATGACGACGGGCCCGGTGTGCCGGTGGAAGGGCGAGGGAAGATTTTCGAGCCGTTCCTGCGCCTGGACGCCAGCCGTGACCGGCGCACCGGTGGCTTCGGCCTCGGCCTGGCGCTGGTGCGGCGGGTGTGCCAATGGCATGGCGGGCAGGTTGAAGTGCTGGATTCGGAGTGGGGCGGGGCATCGTTTCGGATGACCTGGGCGTATGCCGAGTAG
>NZ_CP080030.1:3578673-3634363 GCF_019382755.1 Pseudomonas sp. Colony2
GCAAGCCAGCTCCCACATTTTGATTGGATTACCAAAGTTAGAACGTGTATTCGACCATCCCCATCACCGACGTCTGCAAGCGTCTCTCCACAATCGGGCTTTGCCCGGCCTTGTCTGCCAGGTACTGCACATCCAGCAGCGTCGAAAACTGTGTGTGTTCGCTGATCGGCAAGCTCCACACCAGATTCATCCCGTTGCTGATGTTGCCGCCGCTGGCCTTGTAGGCCTTGAAGCGACTCTGTGCGGCCTGGCCGGTGGTCACGCCGTACCAGGTCTGCAGGTAGTTGCTGTCGCCAAAATGGCTGCTGAGGCTGGCATCCAGCGAACCGTAGTCGCCGTCGTACAGGTTGGTGCCCAGGCTCAGCTCCAGGTGGGTGAACGCCTTGCCGGAATCCTTGTGATCATCTTCCTCAAGCGCATGCTCCAGGGTTGCGCCGAGAATCACCCCGCCCAGGTTATAGCTGCCACTGACACCCACCTGGGCGCGAGTCTTGATCTCGCCCATACCCTTGAGTTTCTTCGAGCCCGGGCGCCCGGTCTTGCTTTCGTCCTTGCGTGAGCCGCTGGCGCCGACGTAGGCGCTGAAGCTCGCACCGCCGCCGTCATAACCCCAGCCCAGGCCCTTGTCGGTGTCGAGGAAAATCCCCCACGGGCTGACGATGGCCGCCCCCAGCACCGGCGCGGTGACTCGCTCGTCGCTGCCGCTGTAGCGGGGCAGGTTGGCCACGCCGGCCTTGAGGGTGTATTCCCAGTCGTCGGCCAGCAGGGTGTCGGCGCTGGCCAGCAGGCACAGCGACGTCAGGGACAGGCACAGGTGTTTTGAACGCATGATGGTCTTCATGTGAGGTCAGAGACTCAAGGGGTTGTGGGGAGAATCGGTACGTTTGAAGTGGTAGCCGGAGGCGCTCAGGCCGTTGACCTGGCGACTCACGGTATCGCCCAGGCCATAGCCGTTGCCGGCCAGCACCGCGTGGGCGTTGTCCACAGGCAGCAGGATGTAGTCGGTCAGCGGCTCGTCGTGCAGTTGGCCGCGGATCACCAGGAAGCCGTTTTCCAGGCGCACGCTGATGCCGCTCAGGGGCGCGTCGGGCTCATGGGTGTTGAGCACTTGATAGGTACCGATGGTGTCGGCCCAGGCATTGCTCAGCGGGGTCGGTTCGATGCGTTCGCCCACCGGGACGCGTTGGCCGTGGCTGCGGGCGGTGAGCATCTGGCGCCCTTGCACCGTTACCACATCCAGCTGCACGCGGCCCAGTTCACCGAGGTCCTTGAGCCAGAAACCGAGGAATTTCTGCTGCGCCCGCAGCCAGCCCTGGCCGTCGCGCAGCAGTTCGAAACGGGTGTCGGCCAACTCGCCATACAGCTGGCCGTTTTCGTCCTTGATACGGAAGACACCCCAGGCCGTGGCGTAGAAACCCGCCAGGCGCCTGCGGTCGATCGCGGCGGGCACCTGGCGGATTTTCAGGCCGTGGGCGGGCGCCTGGCAGTCGTCGGAACACACCGGGTCGCCGGTCTGGGCCTGAAGCATCAGGCGCAGGGTGTCGGTGGTCAGGGACGCCACCATCTCTTCGGCGCTGCTGTCGTTGGCCATCACGATCACGGCCAATTGCTGGTCCGGCAGCATCGTGAGTTGTGCGGCGAAATCATCCCCGCCACCGCTGTGCTGGAAGGTGCGAATGCCGGGGCCCACCGGCTCATCGCCGCAAGGGGCGAGAAACCACCCCAGGCCCATCTGGCAGTCGAAGTCCAGGGCGTTGCCGGTGTTTTGCTGGCTGAACATCTCGTCAATCGACTGGCTGCCCAGTACCTGTCTGTCTTTATAGAGGCCCCGGGCGAAGAGCATGCGCACGTAGTGGCTGAGGTCCTTGGGGCTGCTCCACAAGCCACCGGCCGCAAGGTCGCGCACCTGGGCGTCGGCGCTGACGGTGCCGTCTGCATAACCCCTGGCGCGAAAGCCCGGTTGCGCGCCGGTGCCGACGAAGCTCGACTGGTTCATCTCCAGGGGCTTGAGCAGGCTGCTTTGCAGTCGGGTTTCGAAATCCTGCCGACTGCTGCGTTCGATGGCGGCGCCGACCAGGGCGTAGCCGAGGTTGGAATAGGCCACCTGGGTCCCCGGTGGCGTGCTCAGCCAAACCCCTGAAATACGCATTGGCATCTGGCCCATGGCGAAGGTGTTGCGCACGTCCCGCAGGTGTTCGCTGGGCAGGCCGGACTGGTGGCTGAGCAGGCGGCGCAGGGTGATGTCGCGGTCGGCGGCAGCCTGGTCGGAATGAAAGCGCGAGCGTACGTAGAACTCCCGCAGGGTGTCCTGGATCGGGGCGTCGAGGGCCAGGCGCTGTTGCTCCACCAGTTGCAGGGCGGCGGTGGCGGTCAGCAGTTTGGAGAGGGCGCCGGCGCGGAACGCGGTGTTGGGCGTCACCGGTTTGCCCAGGGCTTTGTCGGCAACGCCGAAGCCGTGGGCCCAGATCAGTTCCTGGCCATTGACCAAGGCGATGGACAGGCCGGGTATGTTTTGCCTGGCCATTTCAACGGGGATGCGTTTTTGCAGGTAGCGGATGATTGCGCTGTAGTCGCCCTTGGGGATAGGCGGCGGGGCCGGCGGTTGGCCGTGGCAGCCGAGACTGCCCAGCAGGAAACCCAGCAGCGGAATACTGCGCAATGTGCGAAACATGAGGAGCACCCGAGGGGTGGTTTGGATGCTCGAATGCTAGGGGCGGGCCGTCCATGAGTCTTTGTGAGCTTTGTCGGGAAACTGTCAAAGACTGTTAATGCAGGCCGCCCCGAGCGGGCTCGCTTCATTGCCGCAGCTCCAGCATCAGCTATACCTAATGCTCAGCGCTTCCTCAACGTCAGCCAAGGAGTATCGCGATGAAACTGGGAATAATGATCAGCACCGTGTGTATTGCCACGATCGGGGTGATGGGGTGTTCCAGCAAGGTGACGCAGCCGGACGAATACTCCGGGTTTCTCTCCGACTACAGCAACCTCAAGGAAGCCAGGTCGCCCTCGGGCGCGCAGGTAATGCGTTGGGTGGACCCCAACCTGAGTCTGAGCCGCTATAACGCGGTGTACATCGAGCCCACCCAGTTCTACCCCAAGCCGCAAGCCAGCACCAAGATCCCTGAAAGCACCCTGCAGGGCATCAGCACCTACTACAGCCAGGCGCTCAAGCGCGAACTGGAAAAGTCCTTGCCTCTGGCCGACGGACCAGGCCCGGGCGTGATAGTGGTGCGTGCGGCGATCACTGCCGTCAGCAGCAAGACCGAAAGTCTCAAGCCCTATGAGTACATTCCTGTCGCCCTGGTAGTCGCCACGGTCAGCACGGGCGCCGGGATTCGTGACCAGGAAACCACCTTGGGCACCGAAGCCCAATTCCTCGACGGTGCCAGTGGCAAGGTGGTCGCCCAAGTCGTGCGCAAAGGCACCGGTAAACCGTTGGCAAACGACTCCCAGGTGATGAAAGCCGATGACGTGAAAAACGTCATCGACGGCTGGGCGTCGGACCTGCATCAATCGTTTTTGAAGCTTAAAAAAGGCTAAGCCTCAAACGGTGCGCGACTTGAGCGGGTGCTATTTGATCGGTGTGAGCGGTGGCTGCTTCCATTGCCCGTTACCCACTTCAGGCTTGGGCAGGTAAATGCGCAATAGGGCATAGAACGGGCCGGGTGGTGCTGGCAGCCAGTTGCTTTGTTCCGCCTTCGGTGGCTCGTGGTGCGCGACCAACAGCGTCAGGCCGCCATCGGCGTCGAGCTTGAAGTTGGGCAACATCCCCGACGTGAGCACGTAGCGCTTCTTCAGGTTGGGGGTCAGCAGATTGGTCTTGGCGTTGTACATGGTCAGTGACCAGAATGCGTCGGTCGGTGGCAACTGGTCCTTGGCGAAGTGCAGGGTGTAGCTGTGGCGTGCGCCGTTGGCGGGTTTGCCCTCGCTGTCCACGGAGTAGCGCAGGTAGGCCGTTTCATCGCCGGAGTTGCCAAACAGGTGCAGGTTGGCGCCAGCGTAGCGGTACAGGTAGTTGTTTTGAAGGTGGTCGCGATTGCCGAACAGGTCTGCACTGGATACTTGATGGGTATCGATCTTGTCTTTTTTGAAGGCTGCATACTCGGCTTTGCCGTCGGCGATGCCGTCATCCAGCGCTTTGCGTTGCTCAACCGTCAGGGCCTTGAGGTCGAACGGTTTACCCGCCTCGACGCCGATCCTGGCAAAACGCGCGAGCACGTCTTTCTCACTGTCCTGCGGTGCTGCGTAGGCCAGCATGAAGTTCAGATAGCGGAACAGATGCACGCTGTCGCTCATGTTCGGCGTAGGCTTGGGCCAGGCAATTTTCGGCGGCTTGATGGGTTTGGGCTGCTTCACGTAGCTGCTCAGGGTCTGGACCTTATAGCCGCCCTGGATCTGTCTGACTTTGCCCAAGTCCTTTTCATCGAACAATTGAGTGCGGTACAGGGCGTAGGCGATGTTGCTTTCGCTGTACACGACGCGGTCGATATCGGTTGGCTGCTGGCCTTTCCAGCCCGGGCCGGCAATCATGTAGTGGCCACCGTTGTTACCGGTGCTGCGGGTACCCAGATAGCCGAAGTTCTGCGTATAGAGGTCGACCAACTGCACGGCGTAGTAGCGGTTGTCTTCGATCCTGGGCAGGGTCAACACCACGGGCTCAGCCCGCAGATCGAGCCAGACAAAGGAGTTGGGCGTGTCCGGGTTGGGGGTGGGGATCGCTGTATCTTTAGGGGTTATCGCCTGCGCGGTGTTCCCGATGTGGTTGAACGGCGCCTTGAAGTTCGCCCCGGTCTTGTCGACAGCCTGGGTGTAGAGAGTCTTGTACATCTCCACCACCGGGAAGCCATAAAGATAGGCTTCCTTGGCGATGGCCCGGGCTTCACTCGGCGTGGCGGTGAAATCGGCCCAGGCGCCGGTACTCATGAAAATCGAGAGGCTCGCCAACAGCAGGCGCGTCGGTGTTCGAATCATGTTGTTGCGTCCTTACTGAGTCAGTCGGATGTCGTCGAGTTTTCAGCTGTTATAAAAGCAGGCTCCGGTGGGCGCGTACAGTCGCAACTAGCTGAACCTTTGCGTGTCAGGCAGAGTTTGCACTCAGTTGCTCGGGAAGTCTTTTGGCACGTGAGGTTCAACGCAAAGATCTATCGATCAGTTGACATCAACGAGATCAAGTGCCGCCTGTGAAAGGCGGCATCGGGGGGCAGTCAAGGCAGTATGGACTTAACCTTGTCACGCAACTGATCAATCGAGAACGGCTTGCCGATCACCTGCATGTCGGCTGGCGAATCGATATTTTCGGCATAACCGCTGGCGAACAGGATGGGCAGGGCGGGGCGTATTTCACGGGCCTTGAGGGCCAGTTGCTTGCCGTCCATGTCCGGCAGGCCGACGTCGGTCATCATCAGGTCGATGGTCTGGTCGGTGTCTTGAACTATTTTCAAGGCTTCTTCGGCATCGGCCGCTTCAAGCACTTGGTACTCCAGCTCTTCGAGGACATCGACGATCAACATGCGCACGATGGCGTCGTCTTCGACTACAAGGATGGTGGAGGGGGCGGCTGACATAGTGGAGGTTCCCGAACAGTGGAAGGGGCAGGTCTTGGGCGATGGGAAGACCGTTTTCATCCTGAGTATTGTCGGTCCCGGCAAGTTCCCCAGATAAGCAAAACATTGTGCCGGTAACGGCTACAAATGTCGCGTATCACCGCCACTCACTTGCCAGGGGCTTGCTGGAACAACCAGCAAGCCCCGGCCATGGTCTCAAGCTGCCGGTTTTATCGGTTAAAGGGATCCGTACACCAACCCATGTACCCGGCTCTGGTTCTCGCTTGCCTTGAAGGTGCTGACCGTATATTCCGGGTTTGTCGGCGTCCCAAACGCTCCCGGGATGAGCGGCGTCTTACTGTTGGCCAGCGATTCCTTCATTCCTTTTTTCATGGCGTCCTCGGTCGGAAAATTGACCAATCCGAAATTGGGGTCGAAATAGAACCATTTTCGCGTGCCGCCTTCCACGATCACTCCCGCTGTCATCGCGTGGACGGGCGTGGCGATGATGAGTGTCTTGGACGTCGTCGCGTTGGCCAAGTCATCGATGATGGCCTGATAGGACTTTTGCGTGACGACTTCAGCCGAGTGCGGTCGCTTTCTGAAGTGATCCTGGGCTTCGCTCATGTCCTTGATGAACCTCGCCGATTTTGGGTTGGTTTCCTTGGTTGCCGCCGCAATGAAAAGCTTGTCGATGTACTCGTCCTGTTTTCCAACGGACACGGTGTAGGCCATTGCGTTGGCTAACACGCCACATTCGCCTCCGGTCACCGTGTCCACCTGGCTCAAATAGAAATTCTGGGGCATGCCCCGGAGCTTGATGCCGGGGATGCGCTCAATTTCGGCTTTGTAGAACTCATAGTTTTTAAGGCCGACTTCTGATCGCTTTTTGCCTATTGACTGTGCCAGGGCGCCGATTTCTTCGGGGCTTCGATTCGGCTTAAGTGCCAGTTCCATGAGCTCTGCGATATCCATGGAGCCCGAGTAGCCCGGGATGTCATCCACTACCCCGTTGTTATAGCCACGCATATACGCATCGTGGCTCGTTGTTCTGGCGTGTTCCTGCGTAGCCTTGAATGAGTTGGATAATTGCTTGGAGGGTGTGTTTTGCGCCTTGGTGGCCGGCCCTCCGACAAAGTACTCCCAGAAGCTTTCAACGTTGTCCTGGACCGACACGGTCTGTGGCGTGAACCCCTTCAGCGGTGGGCCATAGGGTTGTTTCTTGAGGGCGTCGTACGCGTACCATTCGCCCTTGTTCAATACAGCGGAGGCTTCGACGGTTTGATCCGCCAGCTTGATGGTGCCGATTGCCGCGACGCCATGCTCCTTGCCGGCGGCTTTCAACAGGTCATGGCTGCCGGCTGCCCCCTTGAGTTTGTTTAGCCCGTTAATGCTTTTTTCGACTACAAACTTGCCGCCCCGGTTAATCAGTCCTGCGCCTCCCAGAAGCAAGTCGCCCAAGCCGCCCACCGGGTTCAAGGCGCCGATGGTGGCGACACCGATCTTTTTGGCAACATTCAGCGCCTTGGCGCCTGCACTGAGGGCTTTTGTGCCCGCCTGTGCCGCTTTGGACGAACCCAGGCTGACAAAGCCCAGCAGGTCCAGCTGGAGGTCAATCGCCCCCTCCAGGTAATTACCCTTGGTAAAGTTGTCAATCGCTGACTTGAAGGGAATGAGGTCGAGGAAGAAATGGGTCACCTTCAACTCGGTTTCCATTTGCTTGTCGTAGGTCGTGGCGCCTTTGGCTTGCTTGACGACATCCTCGTTGCCCAGGTCGAGGTTTTCGACAAATGCCTCCGCGATGTACTGGGTTCGGGCGGTGGCAAAGCTGTTGGGAGGCAGTGGGTTCGTGTCTGTACTGGCTGAGCGCTCGGGCTCACTGGCCTCTGAAGCGTCGAATTTTTTTATTCTGTTTTCCTCGATCGCCAGTTCCCAGGTACTCGCAGAGAAATCCTGGGGCATTACTTTTTTGATGCTGCCGTTTTTTATGTCCAGCCTATAGGTAACAGGTTCCGTGCCACCCTCTACCTTTATCAGCAGCTCATTTTTAATCGGTTTGAAAAGCGAGGTGACCAGGTTTGGGCCCAATTGATAAACAGAGGGCTGGTAAAAAGTGAGGTTGCCCTGCTCGATGTTTTTTCGATCTTCCAGCGGCAGGCTGGCGATCAGGTGCTTTACGGTGGTGGCGACCCCGTCGTTCAGCGACTTGATCGACTCTTCAAACTGCTTCTGAAATGTCGCGTTTACGTCGAACTTGAGCGACTGGCCTTCCAGTGCCTGGGTGATGTCTGGATCCTTGGATTCCCAGGTGTAATCGCCCAAGCCACTCATGGCGATGTCCAGCAACGAATGCAGGCCCGCAGGTGCGCGGTTTGGGTCGTAGAGCGGTGAGCCAAATTGTTGTTGGCGGGTGTCCTTCACCGTCAGGGCCTTTTTTTCAAACGGCACATCCTCGCCAAATCGCTCTTTGAGCTGGGCCAGTGCAATGGCCTTGCGGCTCGGGATATCGGTCTCCAGCAGGGTGGAGGCCTTCATGCGTTCATCCACCTGCTGAGTGAACTCGACGCGTATCGCTTCCAGCTGGTCGGGGCTGTAGGCATCGTTGGGTTGTTTGCTGATAACGCCGTTGGCCACGGCCCAATCAATCAGCGCTGCCCTCTGTGCGCTTTGGGTCACGGCGGGCTCGGCGAGTGCAGCGCTTTCGGCCATGAGCATCACTTGGGCGAAAGTCATGTTCGGTACCGAGCCCGGCGACTGCGCTTCAATCGACGCCGCCGCAACCGCCAGGTTGACCCAGGCCGGGCTGCCATAGGTCACGCTGGCCGGGATGTCTTTGATCAGGAACTCCGGGGCTGTTCTTGCCAGCAATACGTAAGCACCCGCCTGGGCCATCTCGGGGCTCGTTCTGCCCTCGCTCGACAGGTGTGCGCTCAGCCCGTTGACGATGGCAGAGGCCGGCTTGCCCCAATGTTCTTCACTGGCCACGTCGAAACCGGCCAGTTTGTTCCGTTGAGGCGCCTGGATTGACTCGGGATCCATCTGTGCACTGATGGCGGCCAGCAGGTAGTCGTAATGGCTGTTCTTGGTCTCGATACCATTGAGCCCGCGCTGCAGGGCCTGGCCCATCAGTTGGCCTTCGGGCGAGCTTAAAAGAAACTCGAGGATCTTCGCCGGGTCGTTCAAGGCGGCTGCAGGAATGGGATTCTGGTACGCGAGAAAGTCCAGGACGCTCTTTGTCTGCGTGACTTGCGGCTGATCGCCGAGGTGGTGGGAGTGGTTCATCGCAAGCAGACGCAACTGAGTTTGCTGGTTCTGGTCCAGCGGTGCGGGCCAGGACAGGGCACCGCCCAGGTCACCGAAAGGGTGGGCGGCGATCCTGACGGTCGCTTCCAGTTTCAGCTTGAGCAACTCGGCCTTGGAGGTTGGCAGAGGCACCCCGTTGGCATTCAGGAATGCCTCCAGGCTTTGGTTGACCCTGGTCCCCATGTTCATGGTGTTGTGATGGGACGAGTCCGGATGAATGGCCATTTGTGTGAGCTTCAGGACGGACTGTACATAGGGGGCGGTGTCGTAGTCTTGCAGGGGTGAGGCTGCGAGGTTGATGGCGTCCAGCAGGTTCTGCCAGTTCTGCCGGTCGGCCAAGGGCTGTTTCAGCACATCGGAGCGGGTGGCGACTGATGCTGGCGCTGCTGCAACGGCAGGGGGTGTGGCTGGCTGGGGGCTCAGGGACGATGCCCCGGAAGCTGGGGAGGAAAAGAATTGGGGCGCAGCCTGTTGCACGGAGAGGTTGCTGACATTTTGCATCGGTGGGTACCTGTTTTATTAGGAGATACGTGCCTTTTCCGAGGAGGTTCCCTGTTCCCCACGGCACCCCTTTGGGTGGGGCGGCCCACACACAACGTTCCAGGCTCACTTCGGTTCCCATGTAAGAAGGAAAGTCAATTGCCGAGTGTTAAAAACACATACATTCGTCGATTTATCAAAGAGTTATGTAATCCATGTCGCCAGGGTCAGTAGAAAAATAGCGCTCAGGCGCAACTTTGGGGCAAACTCCTCGTTTTTCCGTATTGGCCAAGGCATGCCCATGACTCCCGCGTCGTCTGTCGATGAGAAAAGCTTCCGTAAATTGCTGGGCCGCAACGTGGCACTGCCGTTGGGCGTTGGCGTGCTCAGCGCGGTGTTTTTCGTCGTTCTGATCACCTACCTGTTGTCGGTGATCCAGTGGGTCGAACACACCGACCGGGTAATCAACAATCTCAACGAAACCTCGAAACTGACCGTAGACCTGGAAACCGGCATGCGCGGCTTCCTGATTACCGGTGACGAGCATTTCCTCGACCCGTACGAAGTGGCCAAGCCGCGGATCATTTCCGACTTGCGCAACTTGCAGGCACTGGTGGCGGACAATCCGGAGCAGGTGGACCGGCTCAAGCGTCTGGAATCGTTGCAACAGGCGTGGAACACCTACGCCCAGTCGATGATTGACATGCAGCGGCAAAACGGCGATTACCGCACCGCCGTGAAAGCCGGGCGTGGCAAGAGCCTGACGGACGAGATTCGCAAGGAGTACGACCGGGCGGTGGCGATGGAGCAACAGTTCCGCATCACCCGCAATGAAGACGTTACCCGCACCACGATCATCAGCGTCACCTTGTACCTGGTGTTTGTGCTCGGCCTGAGCGGCTTCCTGGCGTATGTCGGCCGAAAGAATCTTCTAGAACTTTCAAACAGTTACAGCGAAAACCTGATGTCGCAGCAGAGGATCGCCAAGCGCCTCGAGCAGCAAGCCTGGTTGCGAAACGGCCAGACCGAGCTGGCCGAGCAGGTCCTTGGCCAACTGACGCTGAACCTGCTGGGGCGCAACATTTTGCAGTTCTTCGCCCAGTACATGGGCTCGGCGGTGGCGGCGTTGTACGTGCGTGAAGAGCACGGCGGCCTCACACGCGTGGCGACCTATGGCTTCTCCCGCGAGCAGGAGCAGCAGGAACAGTCGATTTACAACGACGAAGGCATCGTCGGCCAATCGGCCCGGCAGGACCGCCTGATTCGCCTGGACGATGTGCCGGTGGATTACTTCAAGGTCAGTTCCGGCCTCGGCGAGGGTTCGACCCGCAGTGTGATGGTCGTACCGACCAGCGATGATGGCCGGGTCAACGGGGTGATCGAACTGGGTTTCCTGCGTGCACTCGATGACCGTGATGTCGAACTGCTGGAGTTGATTGCCGACAATATCGGCACCTCCATCGAAGCCGCGCGTTATCGCCAGCGCCTGCAAGAAGTGCTGGCCGAAACCCAGCAGCTCAATGAAGAGCTGCAAGTGCAGCAGGAAGAGCTCAAGACAGCCAACGAAGAGCTGGAAGAACAGTCGCGCATCCTCAAGGAGTCCCAGGCCCACCTGGAAACCCAGCAGGCGGAACTGGAACAGACCAACGAGCAACTCGCCGAACAGACCCAGACCCTGGCCGAGCAGCGCGATGCCATGGACCAGAAGAACGTCCAGCTCAACCGCGTACAGATCGAGCTGGAAGAGCGTGCCGACGAGTTGCAGCGTTCCAGCAAGTACAAGTCCGAATTCCTCGCCAACATGTCCCACGAGCTGCGCACGCCGCTGAACAGCTCGTTGATCCTGGCCAAGTTGCTGGCGGAGAACCCCCAGGAAAACCTCAGCGCCGAACAGGTCAAGTTCGCCGAGTCGATCTACTCGGCCGGTAACGACTTGCTCAACCTGATCAATGACATCCTCGATATCTCCAAGGTCGAAGCCGGTAAGCTGGAAATGCGCCCGGAGAACACCAGCGTTGCGCGCCTGGTGGATGGGCTGCGCGGCATGTTCGAGCCGCTGGCGGACGACCGCAAGCTCGGGTTCCAGGTGGAGGTGCAGGAAGGCTCGCCACACATGCTGTTCACCGACCGCCAGCGCCTGGAGCAGATTCTGAAGAACCTGCTGTCCAACGCCATCAAGTTCACCGAGAAAGGTGAGGTCAGCCTGTCGGTATCCCGGGCACCGGGGGAGGGCATCGCCTTTACCGTACGCGACTCGGGGATTGGCATCGCCCCGGACCAGCAGGAAAGCATCTTCGAGGCCTTCCGCCAGGCCGATGGCACCACCAACCGTCGTTACGGCGGCACCGGCCTGGGCCTGTCGATTTCCCGGGACCTGGCGAACCTGCTGGGCGGCTATATCAGCGTCACCAGCGAACCTGGCCAGGGCAGTATCTTTACCCTGGTGGTGCCCGAGCACTATGTAGAGCGTGACGAAGACACCCCCGCGCTGGAACAGCCGCGCGCGGTGGCCCCTGCGCCTGCACCGGCGCCGATCAAGGTGTCGCCGATGCCGATCGCCCACGAAGCGCAGATTCCGCGCTTTATCGATGACCGCGACAAGGCTCCGTTCGCCACGCGTTGCATCCTGGTGGTGGAAGATGAGCCCAACTTTGCCCGCATCCTCTTCGACCTCGCCCATGAACTGGGTTACCACTGCCTGGTGGCCCATGGCGCAGACGAAGGCTACGCCCTGGCGGAACAGTACATTCCCGACGCGATCCTGCTGGATATGCGCCTGCCGGACCATTCCGGCCTGACCGTGCTGCAACGTCTCAAGGAACATGCCGGGACCCGCCATATCCCGGTGCACGTGATTTCCGTGGAGGACCGTGTCGAAGCCGCCATGCACATGGGCGCCGTGGGCTATGCAGTCAAGCCGACCACCCGCGAAGAGCTCAAGGATGTGTTCGCCCGCCTGGAAGCCAAGCTGACGCAGAAGGTCAAGCGTGTGCTGCTGGTGGAAGACGATGACCTTCAGCGAGACAGCATTGCCCGCCTGATCGGCGACGATGATATCGAGATCACCGCCGTAGGCTTCGCCCAGGAGGCCCTGGACCTGCTGCGCACCCACATCTACGACTGCATGATCATCGACCTCAAGCTGCCGGACATGCTCGGCAACGAGCTGCTCAAGCGCATGTCCATCGAGGACATCTGCTCGTTCCCGCCGGTGATCGTCTACACCGGGCGCAACCTGACCCGCGATGAAGAGGCCGAACTGCGCAAGTATTCGCGCTCGATCATCATCAAGGGCGCGCGTTCCCCCGAGCGCCTGCTGGACGAGGTGACACTCTTTCTGCACAAAGTCGAATCGCAGTTGTCCCATGAACGCCAGACAATGCTCAGGACTGCCCGCAGCCGCGACAAGGTGTTCGAGGGCCGCAAGATCCTGCTGGTGGATGATGATGTACGCAATATCTTCGCCCTGACCAGTGCCCTGGAGCACAAGGGCGCGATTGTCGTGATCGGCCGTAATGGCCGCGAGGCGATCGAGAAACTCAATGAAGTCGATGACATCGACCTGGTATTGATGGACGTGATGATGCCGGAGATGGACGGGTACGAGGCCACTGCCTTGATCCGCCAGGACCCGCGCTGGCGCAAGCTGCCGATCATCGCGGTGACGGCCAAGGCCATGAAGGACGATCAGGAGCGCTGCCTGGCGGCAGGCTCCAACGATTACCTGGCCAAGCCCATCGACCTGGACCGGTTGTTTTCATTGATTCGCGTGTGGCTACCCAAGATGGAACGGATTTAATTGGAACGAAGCACTGACATCGAACTGCGCTTGTTGATTGAGGCGATTTACCTCAAGTACAGCTACGACTTTCGCGACTACTCCGGCGCTTCGGTCAAACGCCGCGTGGCCCATGCGTTGCGTCAGTTCGACTGCGCCACCATCTCGGCCTTGCAGGAACGGGTGCTGCATGACCCGACGGCGTTCATGCAGTTGCTGCAGTTCCTGACGATTCCGGTCAGCGAAATGTTTCGCGACCCCTCGCACTTCCTGGCGATTCGCAAGGAAGTGGTGCCGCTGCTCAAGACCTACCCGTCGATCAAGATCTGGATCGCGGGCTGCAGTACCGGGGAGGAGGTGTATTCCATGGCCATCCTGTTGCGTGAGGAAGGCCTGCTGGAACGCACCATCATCTACGCCACCGACATCAACCCCCGGTCCCTGGAAAAAGCCAAGCAGGGGATCTTTTCCCTCGAGAACATCCGCGCCTATACCCACAACTACCAGCAGGCCGGTGGCCAGCGTTCGTTTGCCGATTACTACACCGCGGCTTACGATCATGCGATCTTCGACAAAACCCTGCGGGAGAACGTGACGTTTGCCGATCACAGCCTGGCGACCGATAGCGTGTTTTCCGAAACTCAATTAATTTCCTGTCGCAACGTATTGATTTACTTCAATAAAAAGTTGCAGGATCGGGCGTTTGGACTGTTCCATGAGTCGCTGTGTCATCGCGGCTTCCTGGTGCTGGGCAGCAAGGAAACCCTGGATTTTTCCGCCTACAGCAAACAGTTCGAACCCCTGGTCAAGCAAGAACGGATCTACCGAAAATTATGAATGAAGCTACTGCCAGCCCGGTATCCGGGATCGAGGCCATTGTGATCGGCGCTTCCGCAGGCGGTGTCGAGGCATTGCTGAGCATTTTTGGCGAGCTGCCGGCGAGCTTCGGCCTGCCGATCATTACCGTGCTGCATTTGCCGGACGAGCGCCGCAGCCAGTTGGCGGAAGTGTTTGACCGTCGCGTATCGATGAAGGTGGTGGAAGCGCGGGACAAGGAAGTGATCCAGCCCGGTACCCTGTATTTTGCCGGCCCCGGTTATCACCTGTCGGTGGAGCACGACCGCAGCCTGTCACTGAGCCAGGAGGACCGCGTGCACCATTCCCGCCCGGCAATCGACTACCTGTTTGATTCAGCCGCCGATGTCTACGGCAAGGGCTTGCTGGCGATTTTGCTGACGGGGGCCAACCAGGACGGCTCCCGGGGCCTGGCCCACGTCAAGCAGAGCGGCGGTACCACGGTGGTGCAGGACCCTTTGGAGGCCCGCGTCGCCGTGATGCCCCGGGCCGCCCTGGCGCTGCATGAACCTGACCATATCCTCACCTTGAGCCGCATCGGCACCTTGCTGGCTTCCCTGGAATCCTCCCCATGTTAAGTACTGTCCAGGCCAAACTGCTGATCGTCGACGATCTGCCGGAAAACCTGCTGGCCCTTGAAGCGCTGATCAAGCGCGAGGACCGCCAGGTCTATAAGGCATTGAGCGCCGACGAGGCCTTGTCGCTGCTGCTGGAGCACGAGTTCGCCATGGCCATTCTCGACGTGCAGATGCCGGGCATGAACGGCTTCGAGCTGGCCGAGCTGATGCGCGGCACCGAAAAGACCAAGAACATTCCCATCGTGTTTGTCAGCGCTGCCGGCCGTGAGCTCAACTATGCGTTCAAGGGCTACGAAAGCGGCGCCGTGGATTTCCTGCACAAGCCGCTGGATATCCACGCGGTCAAGAGCAAGGTCAACGTATTCGTTGACCTGTACCGCCAGAGCAAGGCGATGAAGCAGCAGGTTGAAGCCCTGGAGCAAAGCCGGCGCGAGCAGGAAGCCTTGCTCACGCGCTTGCAGGCCACCCAGGCCGAACTGGAGCAGGCCGTGCGCATGCGCGATGACTTCATGTCGATCGTCGCCCACGAAGTGCGCACGCCCCTCAACGGGCTGATCCTGGAAACCCAGCTGCGCAAGATGCACCTTGCCCGGGACAACGCCGCGGCGTTTACCCTGGACAAGATGCACGCCATGGTCGACCGCGATGAGCGGCAGATCCAGAGCCTGATCCGCCTGATCGAAGACATGCTCGACGTGTCGCGCATTCGCACGGGCAAGCTGTCAATTCGCCCCGGTCGCTTTGACCTCACGCAACTGGTGCACAACCTGCTGGAAAATTTTGCGCCGCAGGTGGCGGCGGCGGAGTCTTCGGTGGCCTGGGTCCAGGAAGGGCCGGTGGTGGGCAACTGGGATGAATTCCGTATCGAACAGGTGGTGTCCAACCTGTTGACCAACGCCTTGCGCTACGGGGCCAAGAGCCCGGTGGAAGTGCGGGTGTACGCCGAGCATGGCGAAGCACGGGTAGAAGTACGTGACCACGGGATCGGCATCAGCGAAGACAACCAGAAGCGTATTTTCCAACAGTTCGAGCGCGTGTCGGCCAACCATGCCGTGGCGGGCCTGGGCCTGGGGTTGTTTATCTCCGAGCAGATTATCGCGGCCCACGGCGGGACCATTGAAGTGGAAAGCCGGATAGGCGAGGGCGCGTTGTTCCGCGTCTGCCTGCCCCTGGAGGCCGGGGCATGAAATCAATCGCAAATCCGACGCAACCTCTGCGTGACCCCATGGTCGTATCAGCAGCAATTGACCGGACAAAGGCTTCCCATGAGTGAAGATGCACAAGATGTTGTACTGATCGTCGAAGATGACGAATCGATTATGTTTGTGTTGGGCGAGTACCTGGCGGGCCTGGGGTATCGGGTGTTGAAGGCGATTGACGGTGAGCAGGCGTTTGAAATCCTGGCCACCAAGCCGCACCTGGACCTGATGGTGACCGACTACCGCCTGCCTGGCGGCATTTCCGGGGTGCAGATCGCCGAGCCTGCGATCAAGCTGCGACCGGAATTGAAAGTGATCTTCATCAGCGGTTACCCGCAGGAGATTCTCGACTGCGACAGCCCGATCACGCGCAATGCGCCGATCCTGGCCAAACCGTTTGACCTGGATACGTTGCAGGAACATATCCAGCGGCTGTTGGCTTAACGTCTTGAGAAGAGGGAGCACACTCCCTCTTCAAGCCTTGATCATCTCCCTCACCTTTGCCGTCAACAGATCAAAGGTGAACGGCTTGGTGATCATCTGCATGCCCGGGTCCAGAAAACCGCCCCGTACAGCCGCATGCTCTGCATAGCCGGTAATAAACAACACCTTCAACTCGGGCCGCACCTGCCGGCCGATCTCCGCCAGTTGCCGGCCGTTCATGCCGGGCAGGCCAACGTCGCTGATCAGCAGGTCAATGCGCTGGCTGGACTCGATGATCGGCATGGCACTGTCGGCATCACCGGCTTCGACGAAGGCATAGCCCAGTTCACTCAGCACGGCGCTGACCAGCACCCGCACGGCCGGGTCGTCCTCGACGATCAGCACGGTCTCGCCGGCATTGGCGAACGGCAGCAATGCCGGGTTGAGAGGTTCATCTGCAATGACCTCGCCGACATACCTCGGCAGGAACAGGCTGACGGTGGTGCCTTGGCCCACCACACTGCGGATCGACACATGCCCGTGGGATTGGCGCGCAAACCCGTAGATCATCGACAACCCCAGCCCGGTGCCCTGGCCGATGGGTTTGGTGGTGAAGAACGGATCAAATGCGCGGCTGATCACGCTCTCGGGCATGCCGCAGCCGGTGTCGCTGACGCTCAGTTCCACATAGTCGCCAGGGGTGAGGGTGCCGTAGGCTGCGGTAAACACACTGTCCAAGTGGCGGTTGGTGGTTTCCACCACCAGTTTGCCGCCGTTGGGCATTGCATCCCGGGCATTAATGGCCAGGTTGAGCAGGGCGCTTTCCAGTTGATTGGGGTCGACCTCGGCGGTCCATAACTGTTCGGTCAGGCGGATATCCAGGGTGATGCTTTCGTTGAGGCTGCGGTGCAGCAGCTCACCCATCGAACTCACCAATTGATTGATCTGTACTGGTTTTGAATCCAATGACTGTCGACGGGAAAACGCCAGCAAGCGGTGGGTCAGGGCTGCCGCCCGGTTGGCTGAAGTGACACCCAGGTCGATCAGGCTGTCGAGGTCTTCAGTGCGGCCCCGGGCGACGCGCCTTCGCAGCAGTTCGAGACTGCCGATAATCCCGGTCAGCATGTTGTTGAAGTCATGGGCGATGCCGCCGGTCAATTGGCCGACGGCTTCCATTTTCTGTGACTGGCGCAACGCTTCTTCGTTATTGCGCAGTTGAGCCGTGCGTTCTTCCACTTGTTGCTCAAGGGTTTCCAGGGTGCGTTGCAGGCGCTGCTCGCTCTGGCTCAGTTCGATCAAACGGTCGCGGGCCTCGTACTGCCGGCGGCGCCCGCGCAGCGCCGTGGTTACGAGACTGATCAAGGTGATCGGATGGAAGGGCCGCTCGAGGAACGTCACGTTGCCCAGTAACTTGCTCAAGTGCGAGGAACCGTTCTGTTCGCTGCCGCCATGGTGCGTCATCAGCACAATCGGCAGGTCTGACCACGCCGGTTGTTGATGAAGGTGCGTGAGCAGCGGCTCCAGGTCTATACCGCGCATGGCTTCAGCGGCAACGATCAGCAGCCCGGCGCCGCGCTCCAGCTCTTCGCAGAGCATCTGCAAATGGTTGGCGATGATGCCGCTGAAACCGGCCTCATTGAGCATCATCAATGCCAGGGAGCTGTCGCGGCCCAAGGGCGCCAGGATGATCGCCCGTTCGGAAATGGCCGACGCTCCACTCATGAACTTTCATCCTTGAGCAGCGGGTTACCGGTACCCATGTACGTCGGCACGCCGCACAACACACCCTGGAACGTATCCAGAGGTTCACCGATGGTCATGCCCTTGCTGCCGATACGGTATTCGCGAATCGTCGATTCATGGCTGCCGGTGCGTTTCTTGATGATCGAGATAGCCCGGCGGACTTTGCCGAGGGCTTCGAAGTAGCGCAGCAGGATGACGGTGTCGGCCAGATAAGTGATGTCCACTGGCGCCTGCATGTCACCCACCAGGCCGTGTTGGGCGACGGTCATGAAGGTCGCGGCGCCACGGCGGTTGAGGTACAGCAGCAGCTCGTGCATGTGCAGGATCAGCGCGTTCTCTTCCGGCATCGCGGCCTGGTAGCCGTTGACGCTGTCGATCACCACGGTCTTGATCCCGCGCTCGTCCACGCAACGCCGCACCCGGTGGGAGAACTCGCCGGGAGACAACTCGGCGGCGTCCACTTGTTCGATCAGCAGATTGCCGGTGGCTTGCAGGGCGTCCAGGTCGATGCCCATGTTGCGCATGCGCTCGAAGAGCAGGCCCAGCTCTTCATCAAAAATGAACAGCGCGGCTTTTTCGCCACGGGCGACTGCCGCTGCGGCGAAGATCATCGAGATCAGCGATTTGCCGGTACCGGCCGGGCCCAGGATCAAGGTGCTGGAACCGGTCTCGATCCCGCCGCCCAACAGGGCGTCCATCTCGCGGATGCCGCTGGTGAGGGTCTGGCGGTTGTAGCCGCCACGGTGCTCGGCTGCCACCAGGCGCGGGAACACATGTACGCCGTCTTCCATGATGGTGAAGTCGTGAAAACCGCCGCGGTATTTCTGGCCACGGTACTTCACGATCCGCACGCGGCGGCGCTCGGCACCGTAGTTGGGGGTCAGTTCTTCGAGACGAATCACGCCGTGGGCCACGCTGTGTACGGTCTTGTCGAGGGACTCGGTGGTCAGGTCGTCCAGCAGCAGCACGGTGGCGTCGTAGCGCACGAAGTAGTGCTTGATCGCCAGGATCTGCCGGCGATAGCGCAGGGAGCTTTGCGCCAGCAGGCGGATTTCCGAAAGGCTGTCGATCACGACGCGGGTAGGTTTGACCCGTTCCACCACTTCGAAGATCTGCCGGGTGGCTTCGCCCAGCTCAAGGTCCGAGGAATACAGGAGGCTTTGCTGGTGCTCGGCATTGAGCAGGCTTTCGGGGGGAGTCAGTTCAAAGATGTGAATGTGTTCGTCCAGGTCCCAACCATGGGACTTGGCACCCTGGCGCAACTCGCGCTCGGTTTCCGACAGGGTGATGTACAGCGATCGTTCGCCGTTTTTTGCGCCGGCCTGGAGGAAATGCAGGGCCACGGTGGTTTTACCGGTGCCGGGTTCACCTTCCAGCAGGAACAAATGGCTACGGGAAAGCCCTCCGGCAAGAATGTCGTCCAGACCTTGAATACCGGTGGCCGCCTTTGCTGTGAACAGCTCTTTGGATGTAGACAAGAAGTGCCCTCGGGTCACAAATAAGTAGTCGGCAGCGCCGTCTGGGGCGCGCCATATTTACTTGACCTTGCCGCCGTGTGGCGGTTCAACGTTTTGTATCAAATACCGCTTTTACAGGCCCTGTTGCAGCGCCGGGTCGTCCGGATTCTGCTGTTCAAGCTGTGCCAGCAGCACCTGCACATTCTGCAACTGGCCGGTTTCCTTCCAGTAATTGACCAGCAGCACCCTGGCTTTGCGATTGGCCGGGTTGCGCTGGATGATTTCTTCCAGCTGGCGCTGGGCGGCCTCCAGCTCCTGCTGGGCGTGCAGGGTGGTGGCCAGGTCGTAGCGGTAATCCTGATTGTTCGGTTCGAGCTCCACCGCCCGGGACAGGCTGAGCAGGGCAAAGGCGCGCTCGCCATGGTGCAGCAGCCACATGCCCAGGGCATGTTGCAGGTAAGCCGAATCGGGGTGCGCCTGCAACTGTTTGGCCAGGAGTTGGCGGGACTCGTCGACCTTGCCCTGCTTGTCCAGCAGTTCAATTTGCGCGACCACGGCTTGCAGGTTGTCCGGTTGCAGGCGCATCGCCTGCTCCAGGGCGTTTTGTGCGTCGGGCAACAGCGCGCTGTGAATGTACAGGCGTGCCAGCTGGATCCAGCCTTCGGGGCTTTCGGGTTGGCCCTTGAGCAGCTTTACGTATTCGTCGAGCACTTGCTGCAACGGGCCGAAGTACAGGCCCAGGGTATCCGGGGACAGCCCGAGCAAGGCATTGGCCGCGGCAAACCTGACGCTTTGCTCGGGGTCATCCAGCAGTGGCCCGAGCAACAGCGTGCGCTGGCCGCTGGGCACCAGGCCGACAATGCTGTGAATCGCCGCCTCGCGCACCATTGGCGCGTCGTTGGCCAGGTCCTTGTCCGCCAGCTTCAGGGCCTGGGGGCTGGGGTAGTTGGGCAGTTCGGCATGCAGGGCGGCGCGGCGCACATCGGAGAGGTCCGGGCGGCTCAACTGTTGATACAGCACCCGTGCAGCGCCGGGTTCACCGTTGTGCGCCTGTTTCAAGGCCTTGGCGTAACCATGGGCGATGGCCGGGGGCACGACCACCGGCGTGGTGCGGGTGAAATACCAGGTGATCAGCACAATAAACAACAGGGCGCACAGGCCGACGATGGAGTAACGGCGTGACTTTGACATGCAGGCGTCCGAAAGCTGGGCAGCTAGTGCAAAGCCATCAGCTTCGGTCAGGTTATCGCGAGTGTCAAACCCGCATCACGTCAGCACGAACTCAATCGGCTCAAGGGCCGGCGGCAGCGTGGTTTCGCCGAGGGCGGCGAGAATCTCGCGCTCCAGGGTGCGCACGATGGCGTTGCAGGGCAGGTCGTTTTCGTCGAAGCCGAACGGGTCTTCGAGGTCGTCGCCGATTTCGTCCAGGCCGAAGAAGGTGTAGCTGACGATGGCGGTGAACAGTGGGGTCAGCCAGCCCAGCGGCTCGGCCATGGCGAAGGGCAGCAGGATGCAGAACAGGTAGATGGTGCGGTGCAGCAGCAAGGTGTAGGGGAAGGGCAGCGGGGTGTGTTTG
The DNA here is from genome assembly GCF_019382755.1 of Pseudomonas sp. Colony2. NCBI lineage: Bacteria > Pseudomonadati > Pseudomonadota > Gammaproteobacteria > Pseudomonadales > Pseudomonadaceae > Pseudomonas > Pseudomonas sp. Colony2. Next base: position 3,599,609 of record NZ_CP080030.1, read on the forward strand.
ATCCGCTCGCAGGAGGCCTGGACCTGGCTCAGGCCGTACAGCCGGGTTTCCAGTTGGGTGTAGCGCCAGTCGCTGATGTGGCCCTGTTCGGCGAGGTTCGAGCAGCGGGCGCCGAGGTCTTGCAGGATGCTGTCGGGCAGGTTCGGGTGGCCGGGTTCTGGGTTGGCCCACGGTTTGATCGCCTGGCTTTCGTCTTCCAGGCGCAGGCGGGCGATCAGGCCATGGGCGAAACCGCACAGGCTGCGCAGGACGTGTTTGCGTTCGGCAGGGTTGAGGACCTGGGTTTCGCGGATCAGTGAGCGGATCTCGATGATCATCTGGCCCAGTTGTTTGCGGCCTTCCCACCAGCGGTCGTAGCAGGCGTTGTTGCGAAAACTCATGAAGATGGACAGTGACAGCCCCAGCAGTGTGAAGGGTGTGGCGTTGACCTTGGAAAAGTAGGCCGGGTGCAGGGTTTCTACCAGCACGATGACTGAGGCCAGGAGGGTGACCAGCAGGCTGCGCAGCGCAATGCGTTTGGCGATCGAGCCCTTGAGGGAGAACAGGATGCCGAGCAGGTTGGGTTTGGGACGGACGATCATGGGCGGGCTTCTTGGGTGGCGCAGGCTGTCAGGTTAGAAGCATGTTTGCGTTGCGTCCAATTGCTTGGGCTGACCGGGTGATTGGTGGGGTCTATCGGGATTAAGTACATATCCGTTTTTTCGGTGACCAGAGCGAAAGCAGATCTGCTTTTCTGTGGGAGCGGGCTTGCTCGCGAAAAACCTGAGGGCGCCGCGTTCATCCAGAATGCCMGCGTCATCGTTAACGACCTTCGCGAGCAAGCCCGCTCCCACATTTGGACCGTGCCCGCTTTAGCTTTTGATTTGGCTTYTAAACACTCAAGCCGGCCGGKAGGCCGCTGTGCTCTTGCTTTTGATCTTGATCTTGATCTTAGGCGCCCCGTTAAACCACGCTGGCCGAACGCAGGCTTTGGAGCGTGGGTAACCCGGCAGGACGCCGGGTTAGCCGTCCTGGGCCAAGGATGGCCCATGACGGCGGCCCACGGTCCAAAGCCGGAGTGAGGGCACACCGAGCCTAGGCGAGGTGCCGAGTGGTGGGGCAAGAGCGTTTTGCTTACTTTTGCGCTGTTCAAAAGTGAGCCGCTGTGAGAGCGGAACCAATACAAGCCATCACCCAAAAAACGGATATACACACACACCAAACAGCGCCCCCCATTGGCCAAACCAGTCAACCAAGTTGAAAGCTTTGACCATTGCCCACCCACCGCTCTAGAGCGACTATTTCACCGGTCTACGTACCCATCCTGAAAATAAAAAACACACAGGGATTTGAAGCGATGCGTGATTACTCGGCTGCCACCACCCAGTTCAACTACCAACACACCGTCGACGCTGCCTTGTCGGGCAACCTGCAGGCCCTCAACGCCTGCGTCGAATGCTGCGACCGCCACGCATTACCTGGCCGCATCGCACTGTTCTGGGAGGGCAAGGACGGCCGCAGCGCCACGTCCACCTTCACCCAACTGCAAGACCAGGCCGCACGCTTCGCCAACTTCCTCCTGGCCCAGGGCGTCAATCGCGGCGACAAGGTGGCAGGCCTCCTGCCACGCACCGCCGAGCTGCTGGTGGTCGTCCTCGCCACCTGGCGCATCGGCGCGGTCTATCAGCCGCTGTTCACCGCCTTCGGCCCCAAGGCCATCGAACACCGCCTGAACAGCTCCGGCGCCGCGCTGGTGGTGACCGATGCAGTAAACCGTCCCAAACTGACGGAAGTGGCCGACTGCCCGACCATCGTCACCGTCGCCGGCCCCAACGGCGAAGGCATCGTGCGCGGCGACTTCAGCTTCTGGGCCGAGTTGCCCAACTATTCCAACCTCTGCGAACCCGTATTGCTGGGCGCCGACGATCCGTTCCTGCTGATGTTCACCTCAGGCACCACCGGCCCGTCGAAAGCCCTGGCCGTGCCGCTCAAGGCAATCGTTGCGTTCCAGAGCTACACCCGCGACGCCGTCGACCTGCGCCCCGAAGACGCATTCTGGAACGTCGCCGACCCGGGCTGGGCCTACGGCATCTATTTCGGCGTGACCGGCCCCTTGTCCATGGGCCACCCGATCACCTTCTACGATGGCCCGTTCACCCTCGAAAGCACGTGCCGTGTCATCAACAAATACGGGATTACCAACCTCACCGGTTCGCCCACCGCCTACCGCCTGCTGATCGCCGGGGGTGAGCAGTTCGCCAAGTCGATCAAGGGCAAGCTGCGTATTGTCAGCAGTGCCGGCGAGCCGCTGAACCCGGAAGTGATCCGCTGGTTCGCCGATAACCTCGGCGTGACCATCCACGACCACTACGGCCAGACCGAGTTGGGCATGGTGCTGTGCAATCACCATGGCCTGGAGCATCCGGTGCACGTCGGCTCCGCGGGCTTTGCCTCGCCGGGCCATCGCATTGTGGTGCTGGACGACAACCATCAGGAGTTGCCCGCCGGCCAACCGGGCATCCTCGCCATCGACCGCGAGCAATCGCCGATGTGCTGGTTTGCCGGTTATGACGGCGTCAAGACCAAGGCCTTCGTCGGCAAGTACTACCTCAGCGGCGATACGGTGGAGCTGAACCCCGATGGCAGCATCAGCTTTGTCGGGCGCAGCGACGATGTGATTACCACCTCCGGCTATCGCGTGGGGCCGTTCGACGTAGAGAGCGCCTTGATCGAGCATCCGGCCGTGGTGGAGGCCGCCGTAGTGGGCAAGCCATGTCCGGAACGCACCGAGATCGTCAAGGCGTTTGTGGTGCTCAGCGAGCAGTACCGCGCCGAGCCGGCCCTGGCCGAAGAGCTGCGCCAGCACGTGCGCAAGCGCCTGGCCGCTCACTCGTACCCGCGGGAAATCGAATTTGTCAGCGAGCTGCCCAAGACCCCGAGCGGCAAGCTGCAACGCTTCATTTTGCGTAATCAGGAAATTGCCAAGGCCCAGGCGGCCACGGCGTGACCCATTCTTCAAGGAAACAATGATGCAGATTGAGAACAAGGTTTTTCTGGTCAGCGGTGGCGCTTCAGGCCTCGGCGCGGCAACCGCCGAGATGCTCGTGGCGGCCGGAGCCAAGGTGATGCTGGTGGACCTGAACGCCGACGCAGTGGCCGCCCAGGCGCAAAAGCTCGGCGCGCAGGCCCGCAGCGCGGTCGCCGATATCAGCCAGGAAGCCGCTGCCGAAGCGGCGGTACAGGCCACCGTCGCCGCCTTTGGCGGTTTGCATGGGTTGGTCAACTGTGCCGGTGTGGTGCGGGGCGAGAAAATCCTCGGCAAAAATGGCCCGCACGTGCTGGCCAACTTCGCCCAGGTGATCAACGTCAACCTGATCGGCAGTTTCAACCTGCTGCGCCTGGCTGCAGCGGCTATCGCTGAAACCGAGGCGAATGCCGATGGCGAGCGCGGTGTGATCATCAATACCGCTTCAGTGGCAGCGTTTGACGGCCAGATCGGCCAGGCGGCCTATGCCGCGTCCAAGGGCGCGATTGCCAGCCTGACCCTGCCGGCGGCCCGCGAACTGGCGCGCTACGGGATTCGGGTGATGACCATCGCCCCCGGTATTTTCGAAACTCCGATGATGGCGGGCATGACGCCGCAAGTGCGCGAATCCCTCGCCGCCGGCGTGCCATTCCCGCCGCGCCTGGGCAAGCCGGGCGAGTACGCCGCGCTGGTGCGGCATATCATTGAAAACAGCATGCTCAACGGCGAGGTGATCCGTCTCGACGGGGCCTTGCGCATGGCAGCCAAATAAGGAGATTTTCATGACTGATCCAATCGTTATTGTCAGCGCGGTACGCACCCCGATGGGCGGGTTCCAGGGCGATCTCAAAGGCCTCACCGCTCCGCAACTGGGCGCTGCGGCGATTCGTGCAGCGGTCGAACGCGCCGGTATCGCTTCCGATGCCGTGGATGAAGTGCTGTTCGGTTGCGTGCTGCCCGCCGGCCTCGGCCAGGCGCCGGCACGCCAGGCGGCGCTGGGTGCTGGCCTGGACAAGTCCACGCGCTGCACCACCCTCAACAAGATGTGCGGCTCGGGCATGGAAGCCACGATCCTGGCCCATGACGCGTTGCTGGCAGGCAGCGTGGAGGTGGTCATCGCCGGTGGCATGGAGAGCATGTCCAACGCGCCGTACCTGCTGGACCGCGCCCGCAGCGGCTATCGCATGGGCCACGGCCGGGTGCTCGACCACATGTTCCTCGACGGCCTCGAAGACGCCTACGACAAGGGCCGCCTGATGGGCACCTTTGCCGAGGACTGCGCCGAGCACAACGGCTTTTCCCGCGAGGCCCAGGACGCGTTTGCGATTGCGTCCCTGACCCGTGCGCAACAGGCGATCACCGACGGCAACTTCATCGCCGAAATCGTCCCGGTGCAGGTCACCGTGGGCAAGGAACAGAAAACCATCATCCACGACGAACAGCCGCCGAAAGCCAAGCTGGACAAGATCGCCACCCTGAAGCCGGCCTTCCGTGAAGGCGGCACGGTGACGGCAGCCAACTCCAGTTCGATTTCCGACGGTGCGGCGGCGCTGCTGCTGATGCGCCAGTCCGAAGCGCACAAGCGCGGGCTCAAGCCTCTGGCGGTGATCCATGGCCACGCGGCGTTTGCCGATGAGCCTGGCCTGTTCCCGGTAGCGCCGGTGGGGGCGATCCGCAAGCTGATGAGCAAGACCGGCTGGAACCTCGACGAAGTCGACCTGTTTGAAATCAACGAAGCCTTTGCCGTGGTCAGCCTGGTGACCATGAGCAAGCTGGAGATTCCCCACAGCAAGGTCAACATCCACGGCGGTGCCTGTGCCCTGGGCCATCCGATTGGCGCGTCCGGCGCGCGGATCCTGGTGACCCTGCTTTCGGCCCTGCGCCAGAAAGGCCTCAAGCGCGGCGTTGCAGCGATCTGCATCGGCGGCGGTGAAGCCACGGCCATGGCCGTTGAATGCCTGTACTAAGGAACACCTATGCTGCCGAATGACGAACAACTGCAAATCAGCGAAGCCGCCCGGCAATTTGCCCAGGAACGCCTTAAACCGTTCGCTGCCGAGTGGGACCGCGAGCATCGCTTTCCCAAGGAAGCCATTGGTGAAATGGCCGAGCTGGGCTTTTTCGGCATGCTGGTCCCGGAGCAATGGGGCGGCTGTGATACCGGCTACCTGGCCTACGCCATGGCCCTGGAAGAGATCGCTGCCGGTGACGGCGCCTGCTCGACCATCATGAGCGTGCACAACTCCGTGGGCTGCGTGCCGATCCTCAAGTTCGGCAATGATCAACAGCGCGAGCAGTTCCTCAAGCCCCTGGCCAGTGGTGCGATGCTCGGTGCGTTTGCCTTGACCGAGCCCCAGGCCGGTTCCGACGCCAGCGGCCTGAAAACCCGTGCCCGGCTGGAGGGCGATCACTACGTCTTGAATGGCTGCAAGCAGTTCATCACCTCCGGGCAAAACGCCGGGATCGTGATTGTGTTTGCAGTCACCGATCCGGCTGCCGGCAAACGCGGCATCAGCGCCTTTATCGTGCCCACCGACTCGCCGGGCTACAGCGTCGCGCGGGTCGAGGACAAGCTCGGCCAGCATGCTTCCGACACCTGCCAGATCCTGTTTGAGGATGTGAAGGTGCCGGTGGCCAATCGTTTGGGCGAGGAGGGCGAAGGCTACCGGATCGCCCTGGCCAACCTCGAAGGCGGGCGTGTCGGCATTGCTTCGCAAGCGGTAGGCATGGCACGGGCGGCATTTGAAGCGGCCCGGGACTACGCCCGCGAGCGGGAAAGCTTTGGCAAGCCGATCATCGAGCACCAGGCCGTGGCCTTCCGCCTGGCGGACATGGCGACGCAAATCGCCGTGGCGCGGCAGATGGTGCATTACGCCGCCGCCCTGCGTGACAGCGGCAAGCCGGCGCTGGTGGAAGCGTCCATGGCCAAGCTGTTTGCTTCGGAAATGGCCGAAAAGGTCTGCTCGGCAGCCTTGCAAACCCTCGGCGGTTACGGTTACCTGAGCGACTTTCCCCTGGAGCGGATCTACCGCGATGTGCGGGTCTGCCAGATTTACGAAGGCACCAGCGATATTCAACGCATGGTCATTTCACGCAATCTCTGAGGAGTCTCTATGAGTTACGAAAGCATTTTGCTGGACGTGCAGGGCCGGGTCGGGCTGATCACCCTCAATCGCCCGCAAGCGCTGAACGCCCTGAACGCGCAACTGGTCAGCGAGCTGAACCAGGCGCTGGACAGCCTGGAAGCCAACCCGGAAATCGGCTGCATCGTACTAACCGGCTCGAAAAAAGCCTTTGCCGCCGGTGCCGACATCAAGGAAATGGCCGAGCTGACCTACCCGCAGATCTACCTCGACGACCTGTTCAGCGACAGCGATCGCGTGGCCAACCGCCGCAAGCCGATTATCGCGGCGGTCAACGGGTTTGCCCTGGGTGGCGGCTGTGAACTGGCCTTGATGTGCGACTTCATCCTGGCGGGTGACAACGCCAAGTTTGGCCAGCCGGAAATCAACCTCGGCGTGCTGCCGGGCATGGGCGGCACCCAGCGCCTGACCCGCGCCGTGGGCAAGGCCAAAGCCATGGAAATGTGCCTGACCGGGCGCTTTATCGATGCGGTGGAAGCCGAGCGCTGCGGGATCGTCGCGCGCATCGTGCCGGCGGATGAGCTGTTGGACGAAGCATTGAAGGTCGCGACCCTGATCGCTGGCAAGTCGGTGCCCATCAGCATGATGGTCAAGGAAAGCGTGAACCGTGCGTTTGAAGTGAGCCTTTCCGAAGGCGTGCGCTTTGAGCGCCGGGTGTTCCACGCGGCGTTTGCCACGCTGGATCAGAAGGAAGGCATGGCGGCGTTTGTGGCCAAGCGTGCGCCGGAGTTCAAGGACAAGTAAACACTGTCCTGAAACGCTGAAGATCAAAAAATGTGGGAGAGGGCTTGCTCGCGAAGGCGGTATTACAGTCACCCGATGTATCGACTGATCCACCGCCTTCGCGAGCAAGCCCGCTCCCACATTGGTTCTGCGAAATACCTGTTACAGCTGGTAGTTTTTCAACTCTCTGGCAATCACCATCCGCTGAATCTCGCTGGTGCCCTCGTAAATCTGGGTAATCCGCGCATCCCGGTAGTAACGCTCCACCGGGTAGTCCTCCAGATAGCCATAACCCCCATGAATCTGCATGGCTGAAGAGCAAACCTTCTCGGCCATTTCCGAGGCAAACAGCTTGGCCTGGGAGGCCTCCGACAGGCATGGCTTGCCCGCACTGCGCAATCGGGCGGCATGCAGGATCAGCAGGCGCGCCGCATTCAGGCGGGTTTGCATGTCGGCCAGCAAGTTGGCCACGCTCTGGTGCTCGATGATCGCCTTGTCGAACTGCACCCGGTCACGGGCATAGGCCAGCGCGGCCTCAAAGGCGGCACGGGCGATACCCAGCGCCTGGGCGGCAATCCCGATGCGTCCGCCTTCGAGGTTGGACAGGGCGATGGCCAGGCCCTTGCCGCGTTCACCCAGCAGGTTGGCTTCCGGTACGGTGCACTGGTTGAGGGTGACGGCACAGGTGTCGGAGGCACGAATGCCCATCTTGTGTTCGGTACGGTCCACCACGAAGCCCGGGGTGTTGGTCGGCACCAGGAACGCCGAGATGCCTTTCTTGCCCAGCTCCGGGTCGGTCACTGCAAACACGATCGCCAGCTTGGCGCGCTTGCCGTTGCTGACAAACTGCTTGGCGCCGTTGATCACCCACTGGCCGTCCCGCAGTTCGGCACGGGTGCGCAGGTTGTGCGCTTCGGAACCGGCCTGGGGTTCGGTAAGGCAGAAGCAACCGATGGCATGGCCGCTGGCCAGTTCCGCCAGCCAGGTTTCCTTTTGTGCTTGTGAGCCGTAGTTGAGGATTGGCCCGCAACCCACTGAATTATGGATACTCATCAGTGCACCGGTAGCGCCGTCGCCAGCGGAAATCTCTTCCACTGCCAGGGCGTAGGCCACGTAGTCGACGTAGGTGCCGCCCCATTCTTCAGGCACCACCATGCCCAGCAAACCCAACTCGCCCATCTTGGCGACCAGGGCATCGTCGATCCAGCCGGCCTTTTCCCAAGCCTGGGCGTGGGGGGCGATTTCGCCACGGGCAAAGTCCCGCGCCATGTCGCGGATCATCACTTGTTCTTCTGTAAATTCAATATCTTGCATGATTTAGTTCCCGTTCTTGTCGAAGTCGCGGAAGAAGCTTTCGACATGATCAGCCTCCAACGCCTGCAGGGTTGGAGGGTTCCAGCGAGGGGTTTTGTCCTTGTCGATCAGCAGGGCGCGGACGCCTTCGATCAGGTCGCCACGGGCAAACCATTGGCGGTCCAGGTGCAGTTCCAGGGCAAAGCACTGCTCCAGCGGCAGGTGGCGCCCGCCACGCAGCATCTGCAGGGTCACGGCCATGGCCAGGGGGGAGCGCGTCTGCATCAGGCTGGCGGTGGTCAATGCCCAGTCATGGCTGTCGGCGACGGTGACTTGCTGCAATTGCTCAACGATGCTCGGCACGTCCGGCAAGGCAAAGAAGTGATCGATGGCTGGGCGTAGCGCCGCCAGAGGGGCGTCGGGCAATTGTTGCACCGCGAGGCTGGCCAGCAGGCCTTGCAGGTCCTTGAGGGGAGAATCGTGCCATTCCAGGCGGTCCAGGCGCTGGTCGAGGTCGGCGAGCCGGGTGCTGTCGAGGTACCAGTCCGCCAGGCCGCAATACAGGGCGTCGGCGGCGCGAATCTGCACGCCGGTCACCCCGAGGTAGATCCCCAGTTCCCCGGAAATGCGCGGCAGGAAATAGCTGCCGCCCACGTCAGGGAAATACCCGATGGCCACCTCGGGCATTGCCAGGCGGCTGCGGTCGGTGACCACCCGCAGGTCGGCGCCTTGCACCAGGCCCATGCCACCGCCAAGGACGAAGCCGTCCATCAGTGCCAGGACCGGTTTGCGATAGTTATGAATGGCGAGGTCGAGGGCGTATTCCTCGACGAAGAAGTCTTCATGGAGGGTGTCGCCGCTCTTGAAGCTGTCGTACAGCGAGCGAATGTCGCCGCCGGCGCAGAAGGCTTTTTCACCGGCACCGCGCAACACCACGGCATGCACCTGGGGATCGTCCGCCCACGCCTGCAAATGCCGGCTGAGGCTGCGGACCATGTCCAGGGTGAGGGCGTTAAGGCCTGTGGGGCGATTGAGGGTCAGGTGGCCAATATGGTTGCGTACGTGCGCCAGGACCTCGTCTTGCACAATCCCGGCGCTGCTTGCCTCGGATGAAACCTGAGCAGTCATCTCTAACTCCCTGCTTTTATTGTTCTTTATCAAGATGTTCGCGGGCGAACCATCTCGCGATCGTACCAGTGCAAATTTGCCCAGTACAAGTCGGAATCATGCAGGTCGTTTTTGCATTTTTGCCTTATGGAGGAGGCTGGCCCTGGTGCTGGAAAACCGCGCCGATGGTGCGCCGCCGGGCATACCGCTCGCTGGCCTGGATCAGCTCTTCCAGCTCCTGCGGGGTAACGTCCAGGAACTGCTCGCGCTCGGCGAGGGCCTGCTTGAGGTCCTCGGCGCTGATCCCGGGGTTTTCGGTGGCGATTGGCATAAAGATCGGCGCAGCCGGTTCGCGGGTGCCCTTGGGGTAACGCGTGCGCGTGGCGTTGTTGTAGGCCAGCGCGCAGGCCAACAAGGCTGTGGCTCCCAGCATGACTGCGGCAAGTTCGTGCCAGCCCATGGCAATCGAGGCAGGGTCAGCCAGCACCAGGCTCATGGCCAGGCCGCCCGCCGGTGGATGCAGGCAGCGCAGCCAGCAGATCAGGATCACGGTCATCCCGGCAGCCAGGCATGCGCTGCCCAGCGTTCGGCCCAATACCCGGGCCACCAGCAGCGCAACAATCCCGGCACACAGGTAGCTGCCGATGATCGACCAGGGCTGGGCCAGCGCGCCGGAGGATACGGCAAACAGCAGCACCGCCGAGGCTCCCAGCGGGCCTATCAGGTGCAGGGCCACCTCGGTGCCGAACACCTGGGTGCACAGCCAGACGCTTAACAGTGTGCCCAGGGCCATGCCGATGGCGGCACGACTCCATTCGGCAGGGCGGGTATTGATGGCAGCGGGTAACCAGCGAGCGAGCATTGACAGACGATCCGTGAAAAGCGGGCGAAAAAAAAGGCTTGCCTGGTTTCCCGGAAAAGCCCTTTAAAGAAGTTCCTGCATTTGGGGGAGGAACCTGCGCAGTGTGCCAATCGATGAAGACTGCTGCCAATGCATATTAATGCAGGTCAAGTGCAGTGTTTTTGCAGTAAAACGTGTCAGCCAAACGGTATCAGGCGGGTTGGCGGTGGCATGGGGTTGCTGATCTTGCCCAGCACACGGTCATCGGTTTCCTCGTTGATCAGCAGGTTTTGTACATTTTCCCGCAGCGATGGATTGTTGGCCAATGGCCCCTTGAGCACCACCAGTGCATCACGCAGTTCCATCAGCCGATCCAGTTTTGGCAGCGGGATGTAACCCGCATTGACTCTGTCGCGGGACAAAGGCGCGACAGCGTCAGAGGTTGAGGGGTCGGGCAATCGACGGTCGGACACAAAACATTCCTCTAAATGAAATAAACGGCAGCGCTGAATGCTGTTTAAAAGGTCTTTATTGTTATTTCGACTGTTCGTTTAAGCGGGGCATGTCTTGATTGATGGCTTGCTGCTACGTTCGTCGAGTTTCTTTCGAAAGTAACAGGAATGCCTTACACCGCACCTTTGGAACTTCTGAAAATAGTTAAAAGGTATTAAATAATTAACTCGCTTGGCAGGCGAGTCTACAGTCGAGGGCTAGGGGCGGGAAGAGGGCGTCTTATCGGTAGCAGCGTATAGATGCGTAGGATGTTTCTCGATAGTTGCTACGCTAAAAGTTTCGAAGTTGAAGGGGCAAAGAAGTTTCTTACATACACTTGGATTTATAACTACTGAATGTACTGGCGCGGGATAAGCGGTTGGTTCCGCTTATCCCGCGCCCTGTATCAAGGTTGTGCGGGTTTGATCAAATGCAGCAGTACGTAGGGGTTCTTGTCGAACTGGCCGGTCAGTACCGGCTGCAGTGAACGAAAACGCGGGTCGCTCAACGCTTCATAGTCCGACTGGCTCATGATCAGCCATGCAGGAGCCTGGATCGGCGCCAGGTCGGCAGGCAACTGGGTAAACAACGGCACCCGGTCGCAATCGAGGTTGACCATGAACTTGATGGCTTTTGCGTCCTTGCCGAGTGCGTGCAATACCAGCGGCGCCGGTTGTTGCTGGGTCAGCGCATGGGCCTGGAGGGTAAAGGTGCGCGTGTCATACAACCGGCGCTCCAGCGGCTCGACCATCACGATATACGCCAGCCACACCGCCAATACCGCGGCGAAGGCCGGGCCCACGTAGCGAAGCCGCCGGTTGAACAGCAAGCCCAGTGCCAGCACCTGGATCGCGATCAGGATCCCGAACACCGGATTGAGGCTGCCAATCTGCTCGGGGAAGCGGTGACGCGCCACGAACAAGCCTGCGATCAGCAGCCCCGGAATGACCGTCCACAACCCCAGCATCAGCCAGCGCAGCCCGGCGAACAGTCTGCCTCGCGACACCTGGAACGGATACGCGGCGATGATTGCTGCCAGGGGCAGCATCGGCAGTACATAGCGCGCTTTTTTTGCTTGGGGCACAGACAAGCCGATCATCACGATCAAGCCTGCAGCGAGGCAGTACAACACCAGCTTCAGCGCCGTGCCCTTGTCCTCCCGGCCACCGGCGACAATCGCAACCAGCGCGAGTATTGCCAGCGGATACGCCGGTGCGTAGTTGCCCAGCGAACTGCTGAAATAATACAGCGCGCTGCCGGAGCCTTCGGTGCCATCCATGCGACCCAGGAACTGCATGCGGATTACGTCCTGCATGAACGTTTCACCGCCACTGAGCTTGGCCAGCAGCAACAGCAGGCCCACGCACGCCGCCAGTAACGCCAACGCGAGCAGGCCGAAACTGAACAGCTGGCGCCATTGCCGGTTGATCAGGTAATAGCTGCACAGCATGCCGGTGGGAATGACCAGGCCAATCGGTCCACGGATTGCAAACCCCAGGATCAGCAGCGCAAATAGCCAGTGCAGGCGCTTGGCGGCGCCGAAGTGGTCATGGGCATAACCCAGGTAAAACACCGCCAGGGCCACGGCAGCCAACATCTGGTCGAGGGACACCGCGCGGGTTTCGCTGATGAAGGTGCTGCTGAGCAGCATCACCGCGATGCTCAGCAGCGCCCAGCGCCGGGAGTAGGGCGCCGTCAGCCGGTAGACCAGCACCACGAGCAGCGCCGAAGCGATGGCCGTGGGCAGCCAGGCCGTCAGGCTGGTGACCTGCCCCAGGGGCAGGGACAGCAGCCAGGTCAGCAGCGTCGAGGTGGCCAGGTAATCGGCATAAGGTTGCCCGTACGTCGTCGGGAAGAACCCCGGCCCATGGCGCAGCATCTCCTGGGCGAACAGCACGAAGCGCGAATCAAAGCCGATGATTGCCTGGTTCCAGTTGCCTGCGATAAACAGGACCAGTGCCAGCAGCCCTAGCACCCATGAGTGTCGGCGGATCGTCGGGCTGAGCAGGGGCGGATGAGCTTTGTCCACGTCTCAGGCTTCCTCGGCCTGAGGCGCCCAGTTTTGCTGGGGGATCGGCAAGTTGCAGGAATCGCCACGGCCCATCGGGAAGTACTGGATGCCTTTGCGTGCCAGGCGTTCGCCGTCGTACAGGTTGCGGCCGTCGAAGATCACCGGGGTTTTCAGGCGTTGCTGGATCAGGTCGAAGTCCGGTGCCTTGAACTGTTGCCATTCGGTGCAGATGATCAAGGCGTCAGAGCCACTCAGGGTGGATTCCGGGGTGCCCATCAGCATCAGGCGCGGGTCATCACCGTAGATGCGCTGGGTTTCCTGCATGGCTTCCGGGTCAAACGCACGTACATTGGCGCCGGCCGCCCACAAGGCTTCCATCAGCACCCGGCTTGGCGCATCGCGCATGTCGTCGGTGTTGGGCTTGAACGCCAGGCCCCACAAGGCGAAGGTCTTGCCGCGCAGGTCGCCCTTGAAGAATGCATTGGCACGTTCGAACAGCTTGCTCTTCTGGCGCTGGTTGATGGCTTCCACGGCTTCCAGCAGGTCGCTGGAGCAGTTGGCGGCCTTGGCGCTGTGGATCAGGGCGCGCATGTCCTTGGGGAAACAAGAGCCGCCATAACCGCAACCTGGGTAGATGAAGTGGTAGCCGATACGCGAGTCGGCACCAATGCCCAGGCGCACGGCTTCGATGTCGGCGCCCAGGTGTTCGGCCAGTTCGGCGATCTGGTTGATAAAGCTGATCTTGGTGGCCAGCATGCAGTTGGCGGCGTACTTGGTCAGTTCGGCGCTGCGCAGGTCCATGAAGATGATGCGGTCGTGGTTGCGGTTGAACGGTGCATACAACTCACGCATCACCTCGCGCACTTCCTCACGTTCGCAGCCGATGACGATCCGGTCCGGGCGGCGGCAGTCGGCAACGGCCGAGCCTTCCTTGAGGAATTCCGGGTTGGAGACGATATCGAACTCCAGGTGGCGGCCGGCAATGCGCAGGGCTTTTTCCATGTGCGCACGCAAGGTGTCGCCGGTGCCTACGGGTACGGTGGATTTTTCCACGAGGATCACCGGGTCGATACGGTGGCGAGCCACTGCATCGCCCACGGACAGCACGTATTTCAGGTCGGCCGAGCCGTCTTCGTCCGAAGGGGTACCCACGGCGATGAACAGCACTTCGCCGTGTTCGACCGCGAGTTTTTCGTCATAGGTAAACGTCAGGCGTCCGCCTTCGAGGTTTTCCTTGACCATGGCCGCCAGGCCCGGCTCGAAAATGCTCACATGGCCCTGTTGCAGCAACTTGACCTTTTTCTCGTCAACGTCCATGCAGATGACATCGTGGCCGACTTCGGCCAACACGGTGGCCTGTACGAGACCGACGTAACCGCTACCAAATACACTGATTTTCATGGGGCATTCCTGGGACTTGTGGTGCTAGCACGACGAGAGTTGATAGTCAGGACTCCGAGGATGACCAAGGCCACTCCCGCAGTTTTTGAAAGCGAAAAATGTTCGTTGAACACCGGCAGGCTGGCGGCCAGCAGGTAGACCAATGCGTAGCTGATGCTGAGCAGCGAGTAGGCACGGCCCAGCGGCAGGTCTTTCAGTGCGCCAAGCCAGCAGAGCATCGACAGGGCATAGGCGATGATCGCCAGGATCACCACGCCCAGTGCGCCGAGGTCGATGGCACCCGTGTTGAGTGCTGTCAGCCATTCGGTGGGCAATGGCAGGCGCGTCATGCTCCAGCGCATGCCCAACTGGGCACCGCTGACCAGTGCCACGCTGCCCAGGGCCAGGGTAAAACCGCGAGCGCGACTCATACCTGGCGCCCCAGCAGCACCACACCGGCAATCACCAGCAGCACGCCGAACCAGTGGCGACCATCGATGTGTTCATGGAACACAAAGCGCGCCACCAGGGTGACCAATACAAAGTTGAGGCTCAGCATCGGGTAGGCGATGCCGACTTCCAGGCGTTGCAGCACCAGCAGCCACACCAGCAAACCCACGCCCAGGCACACCAGCGCCGACCACAGCCACGGCGAGCGCAGCTTCAGGGCCCAACCGTCGGGCTGGTCACGCCAGCCTTCCACGGCAAACTTCTGGGACACCTGGCCCATGCAGGTCAGCAGGCAGGCACCTAACAACAGCAGCAGAGTGGTCATGGCGCGCTCTGCGGGAAGATCAGAATCACGATATTGCCCTGCTCGTAACGCTTGCCGTCTTTGGGCAGCAGGTCCACTTCCTGGCGTTCGTCGTCACCCTTGACCCGCATCACCACGCCCACCGAGCCTTGCTTGCGCGCCTCGCTCATCCATTGCTGGACGCTGGCGGCATCGATCTTGCGATAAGCGGTGTCCGGGAAGGCGATGCCGTATTTCACTTCGCCAACGGTGTTGTAGAGCATCACTTCAGGACGCTGCAGGCGCCATGACAAGGCCGATGCGGCGCCGAGGTCGTTGCTCAGCAACGCAGTGGTCGGCTGCAGCTCCTGGAGGTGGTCGATGATGAACTGGTCGGGGGTCTTGTTATAAACCACCGAGTGCGGCAACGCGGCCGGCACCAGCGCCACCAGCAACCAGCTGCCGATCACCGGTGCGGCCCACATGTGCAACGGGCGGGCGGCTTGCAGCAGGTTGGCGATGATCCAGCCGAACAGGAAGACGAACACCAGCACCAGGCTGAGTGTTTCCTGGCCGTGCTCGTACACCGGTTTTTTCAGCTGGAACCAGGTCAGGGCCAGCAACGCCAATATGCCAATGACCAGATTCACCCAGCCGTTGATGCGCAGTACGCGGCCACGGGCCTGGGCCAGTTTGTCGGCGAGGGTATGCCCCATCAGCAGCGCCAGTGGCAGCAGGCACGGCATGATGTACGACGGCAGCTTGCCCTTGGCCAGGCTGAGGAACGCCAGCGGCATCAGTAGCCACAGCAGCAGGAAGGCGACCTTGCTGTTGCGTTTTTCCAGCCATGCCTGCTTCACGGTGGACGGCAGCAACGCCATCCACGGCAGGGTGAACGCAACCATCAGCGGCAGGTAATACCAGAAGGGCTCGGAGTGCTGGGCGTCGTCGCCGGCAAAGCGCTGGATGTGCTCGTGCCAGAAGAAGAAATTCCAGTAGTCCGGTTCCTGGGCATGCACCATCAGCGCCCAGGGCAGGCTCACGACAATCGCCACCACCACGGCCACCAAGCCATAGGTGAGCAGTTCACGAATGCGTTTTTGCCAGAGCACGTAGGGCAGGGCGATCAGCACCGGCAGCAACCAGGCAAGGAAACCCTTGGTCATGAACCCCATGCCGCAGGCGAACCCGAGCAAGGCCCACGACCACAGCCGGCCGCGGGTGGTGGTGCTGTCGAAGCAGAACCACAGCGCCGCCCCGGTCAGGTTGACCCAGAAGGTGAACTGCGGGTCGAGGTTGGCATAGCCCGCAAGGAACGCGACGCTGACAAAACTCATGTACAGCACGGCGCTGACCAGGCTCTTGCGCGGGTCGTTCCACAAACGCCGGGCCACGAAATACACCAGCAGGATGCTCAAGCCGGTGCTCAAGGCCGAGGCAAAACGCACGCCGAACAGGTTCTGCCCGAAAATCGCCTGGCCCAGCGCGATCATCCAGTAACCGGCCGCCGGTTTCTCGAAGTAGCGAATCCCCATGAAGTGTGGCGAGGCCCATTTGCCGGTCAGCAGCATTTCCTGGCTGATCTGTGCATAGCGGGTTTCGTCGGGAATCCACAGCCCGTGGGTGGCCAACGGGATCAGGTAGAACACCCCGAAGGCCAGCAGGAGCAGGGGCAGGGCCCAGCGCCGGATCATGCCTTTTGCACTCCGAGCCAGCCTTCACGGCCGCTCAACGCACCACGCACCAGCTGTTGCTGGGGCAGGGTGGTGAGGTCGGCGGGCAACAGGTCGCCCAACGGTTTGAACGCGATGCCGCGCTGCCCTGCCTGGGCGAGCAACTGGCGAAAATCATTGGCCATCAGAATCCCTTCTACTTCTGCGTGGATCGTATAGACGTTGAGCTTCGACGGCTTGAAGCGGTCGAGGATGTAGCTATTGAAATCCTTGGCGGCCACCACCGGGCCCACGACTTCGTCGAAGGTCGGCATGTCCACCGGAATTTGTGGCGTGCCGGCACTGCCATCCGCCAGGGTCGGCCGGAACAGGCTGGTACCACGGCAATCGCTGTTGTAGCGGAAGTTGAACTGTTGCTTGGCTTGCACCACGCGCTCATCGGCACGCCAGCCCGCGGCGGCTGAGCAGTCGATGGGTTCACCGAGGATGTCGCTCAAGGTGTCGACGCCACGGCGAATCTGCTCGATCAGCTGTGCATCGCTCCAGCGCCCGGTGTTGGCTTGCCAGCCGTGATGATCCCAGGCGTGCAGCCCGACTTCATGCCCCGCGGCCTTGGCCTGGCGCATCAGGTGCCCCAGGTCGCGACCGATGGGTTTGCCCGGCCACGCGGTGCCGGCCAGCAAAATGTCCCAGCCGTACAAACCGGCAGCGTTGGAGCGCAGCATCTTCCACAGGAACTGCGGGCGGATCAGGCGCCACAAGTGGCGCCCCATGTTGTCCGGCCCGACGCT
The DNA here is from genome assembly GCF_019382755.1 of Pseudomonas sp. Colony2. NCBI lineage: Bacteria > Pseudomonadati > Pseudomonadota > Gammaproteobacteria > Pseudomonadales > Pseudomonadaceae > Pseudomonas > Pseudomonas sp. Colony2. Next base: position 3,616,800 of record NZ_CP080030.1, read on the forward strand.
GAAGAAGAAGGTCGCCTTGACCCCGGCTTCGTCGAGCGACTCCAACAACCTTGGCACCCCTTCGCGGGTGCCTCGGTAGGTGTCGACGTCGATGCGTAGACCCGCTTGCATCAGCGCTTGTCCGCGATTTCGAGCATGGCTTCACGCAGGAAGAAATCCAGGGTGTTGCCGATGGTTTCGCTCATCTCCACGGTAGGCTCCCAGTTCAGCAGGCGCTTGGCGTTGTCGATGCTTGGCTTGCGGTGCGCCACGTCCTGGTAACCGGTGCCGTAGAACGCCTTGCTCTCTACGTCGCGGAAACCGGCGAACGGAGGGAAGTTGCTGCGCAGCGGGTGAGCTTCGAACTGACGCAGCAGTTCTTCGCCCAACTGACGGATGCTGGCTTCGTTTTCCGGGTTGCCGATGTTGATGATCTGACCGTTGCAGTTGTCGTTGTCGTTATCGATGATGCGGGCCAGGGCTTCGATGCCGTCGGCGATGTCAGTGAAGCAACGCTTCTGCTCGCCACCGTCGAACAGACGGATCGGCGTGCCTTCCACCAGGTTCAGGATCAGCTGGGTGATGGCGCGGGAGCTGCCGATACGGGCCGAGTCCAGGCGGTCGAGGCGCGGGCCCATCCAGTTGAATGGACGGAACAGGGTGAACTTCAGGCCTTTGTCGCCGTAGGCCCAGATCACGCGGTCCAGCAGTTGCTTGGAGACCGAGTAGATCCAGCGCTGCTTGTTGACCGGGCCCACCACCAGGTTGGAGGTGTCTTCGTCGAAGTACTGGTCCTGGCACATGCCATACACTTCGGAGGTCGACGGGAAGATCACGCGCTTGTTGTACTTCACGCAGTAGCGAACCAGTTTCAGGTTCTCTTCGAAGTCCAGTTCAAATACGCGCAGCGGGTTGCGGGTGTATTCGATCGGGGTGGCGATGGCCACCAGCGGCAGGACCACGTCGCACTTCTTGATGTGGTACTCGATCCACTCGGAGTGGATGCTGATGTCGCCTTCCACATAGTGGAAATTCGGGTGGCTGCGCAGGCGCTCGATGGCGTCGGAGCCGATGTCCAGGCCGTAGATTTCGTAACGGTCGTCACGCAGCAGGCGCTCGGACAGGTGGTTACCGATGAAACCGTTCACACCCAGGATCAGCACGCGGGTACGACGGGGCTTGCGGCCGGACTCGGCGCCGCGCAGTACGGAACCGTCCACCAGGCCCAGTTCATCAGCCAGGGACGGGCCGACCAGGTACAGGCCGTTTTCGTTGCGCTGGCCGAACTTGACCACCAGGGAGTCTTCACCGCAGGCGATGCGCAGCGGGTTGACGCTGATCACGCGGCCTGGCGCCAGGCCTTCGTTGCCCTTGACGACTTCGGCGTTCCAGACGATCAGTTTGTGCTCGCCCACGGCGCAGAAGGCACCCGGGTATGGTTGGGTAACGGCGCGAACCAGGTTGAACAGCTCTTCAGCCGGTTTTTTCCAATCCAGCTTGCCGTCCGCTGCGGTGCGACGACCGAAGTAGGTGGCCTTGCTTTCGTCCTGGGCGGTTTCGGTCAGCTTGCCTTGCGCCAGTTGCGGCAGGGCATCGCGCAGCAGGTTGGTGGCGGCGTCACGCAGTTTGGCGTGCAGGGTCAGGCCGGTGTCGGTGCGCTCGATCACGACTTTCTGCTGGGCCAGGATCGCGCCGGCATCGGCACGCTTGACCATGCGGTGCAGGGTCACGCCGGTTTCGGTTTCGCCGTTCACCAGCACCCAGTTGGCCGGTGCGCGGCCACGGTATTTAGGCAGCAGGGAGCCGTGCAGGTTGAACGCGCCTTTCTTGGCGGTGGCCAGCAGGGCTTCGCTCAGCAGGTTGCGGTAGTAGAACGAGAAGATGTAGTCCGGGTTCAGCTTGGCGATGCGCTCGATCCACAGCGGGTGGTTGGCGTCTTCCGGGGCGTGCACCGGGATACCGTTGCGGGCGCACAGTTGGGCGACGGAACCGTAGAAATTGTTTTCCTTGGGATCATCGGCATGGGTGAACACGGCAGCAATTTCGTAACCCGCATTGAGCAGGGCTTCAATGCCAGCACAGCCAATATCGTGGTAAGCGAAGACAACAGCTTTTGAATTCATGACGAAACCTGATCGGAAGGAGAAGTAGAGGTGTGGGAGGACGTCAGGCCGTCGACCGTAAAGGTCTCGGCCGGTGCTGCCGGTTGGTTGCGCAGCACTTTTTCGATAAAGAACCGTGGGCGGGCCCGCACATCGCTGTACATGCGGCCCAGGTATTCACCCAGGAGGCCCATGCCGATGAACTGGCCACCGGTGAACACGAACAATACGGCGAACAGCACGAACATGCCGTCGCCAGCCCAGCCGGAGCCGAAAGCGAGACGCAGCACGATCAGTGCAAAGGCGAAGAGCATGCCCAGGGCCGCCAGGCTGAAACCGACGATGCTCAACAGGCGCAATGGCGTGGTGGTCATGCAGGTCAGCAGGTCGAACATCAGGCTGATCAGGCGCATCGGGCTGTATTTGGACTCGCCGTGTTCACGCTCGGCGTGATGCACCAGGATTTCCGTGGTGTGGCGCGCAAAACTGTTGGCCAGGATCGGGATAAAGGTGCTGCGCTCGCGGCAGGCCAGCATGGCGTCGACGATGGTGCGGCGATAAGCACGCAGCATGCAGCCGTAGTCGCTCATGGCCACGCCGGTGGAGCGTTGCACGGCGAGGTTGATCAGGCGCGACGGCCAGCGGCGGAAGGCCGAGTCCTGGCGGTTGTTGCGTACGGTGGCAACCACGTCGTAGCCCAGGGCGGCCTGTTCGACCAGACGCGGGATTTCTTCCGGCGGGTTTTGCAGGTCGGCGTCCAGGGTGATCACCACGTCGCCCCGGCAATGCTCGAAGCCGGCCATGATCGCGGCGTGCTGGCCGTAGTTGCGGTTGAGGATCACCGCCACCACATTGCTGCCTTCGAGCGCGGCGGCGTCTTCCAGCAATTGCGCGGAGTTGTCGCGGCTGCCGTCGTCCACCAGGATGATTTCGTATTCGTAAGCCAGTTGTTTGCAGGCCGCCATGGTGCGGCGCAGCAGTTCAGGCAGGCTTTCTTGTTCGTTGTAGACCGGGATAACGATCGACACGCAATGAATTGGATAGGGTTTCAAAGATTCATTACCTCGGGGGTTAGAGCAACTTGGAGCGTAAAGACAGCAGTTATCGTCAGCCTCGGATGCCGGGCATCCGATCAAAGATAGCGTTGATTTGTGGCATTCATTCGACAGTCCTGACAGGTCACAGTGGTTCTTCCATGGCTTACGTGAGTAAAGACTAAAATGCTCAAAGGTAAAGCGGAATCAACGAGTTAACCTGCAAAGTACGGTTCGTTCTCAAGTCGTGCCGCCAAGATTAAGCGCAAAAATGTTCAACGAATATGAAACGCAGATGAAAAAGTCGTTTTTTTGGCAGGTAGACAGCTAGGGTTCAGGTAAACAGCAGAAGCACGGACAACGCCGTACCGATGAGGGGAGAAGGGCCGGTAGCCTTTTTCTTCACGCGGGCAGGTTCCTGAAGAATCTTCTCTGCAATGCCACGCAAGTGCCGGTAAAGTAAGCCATCTCTTGCCAGGGCAGTCGGATGAATAGCGTGCAGCGTTTACGGCCAATGTTGATGGTGTTGTTGATGACGGTGGCCTGGGCCACGAGTGTGCGGGCCGATGACGGCGTGGCACTGACGTCCATCGACCAGGTGCCCGATGGCGTAGAAGTGCGGGGTAAACAGGTCGGCGCCTTCGTCTGGAGCGACAAACAGGGCAAGAACCTGTTGGTACTCGCAGAGCAAGTCAGCGAACGCGACGACGACGGTGCGCAGTCGGCCTTTGTCTACGCCGCCCAGTACCTGCTCGACGGTGACCGGCCCAAGCGCCTGTGGATGCTCTACGACGACGTGCAGCATTGCGAGTTCGATGCCGGCGCGCACTTCAACAGCGACGCCACCCGGGTCACCGACCTGCTGGGCGATGGCATCAGCCAGGTCACCGTGGGGTATAGCCGCACCTGCACCAGTGACGTCAGTCCCAATGATTTCAAGCTGATCATGCACATCGGCAAGTCGCAGAAGTACCGCCTGCGCGGCATCGACCGCTATGGCGCCAGCTGGTGGGATGAAGACGCCGGCGCCCTGCAAGGCATGCCGTTGCCCAAGGATTGCAGCATCGCCGCCCAACAGGCGCTGGTCAGCCAGTACAAGGAGCAGGGTACCGAGCTGCCGCTTCCTGGCTGTTACGGCGACGAAGAAGATTTTGCCAAGGCGCCCAAACCGTACCTGGAGTTCATGCGCCAGCACTGGTTTGCCTTGATGCAGAAGCAGGACACCGACTGGAGCCAGCAGCAGACGCCAGCCCCGGCGGAAGACGATCAGGAATAGCCCCGGGGATTGACCTGCGCTAGACTCGGCGCTCGCCAATTCACTAAATATGTCGATTAAACAGATGGTTAGTCGACATATTTAATCCAAAGGCTGATCTACCTTGACTGAGTCTACCCGCAACCCGCTGACCCTCTATCTCACCCGCCTGGCGCCCTCCAGCCAGCTGACCATGCGCTACGTGCTGCAGGACGCCGCCGACCGCCTGGGTTTTGAAGACATCAACCTCGAAGACATCGACTGGCACCTGCTGCAGCCCGAACACGTCATGGCCCTGGTGGCGGTGCTGCGGGAAGACGGGTATGCGCCGAACACCTCATCGCTGTACGTCAACGCCGTGCGCGGGGTGATGAACGAAGCCTGGCGCATGAGCCTGATCAGCCAGGACCACCTGCTGAAGATGCGCTCGGTCAAGGCCATGGCCGGCACCCGCCTGAGCCAGGGCCGCAACCTGCGGCGTACGCTGATTCGTGAGTTGATGGAAGTCTGCGCCGCCGATCCGCGCCCCCAGGGCCTGCGGGATGCGGCGGTGATCGGGATCCTGTATGGCTCGGGCATGCGCAAGTCGGAATCGGTGAACATCGAACTGGGCCAGGTCAACTTTGACGAGCGCAGCCTGCAGGTTACCGGCAAGGGCAACAAGCAATTGATCAAGTACGCACCGGCCTGGGCCTTTGCCAAGCTGGAGGCATGGCTGGAGTTTCGCCGCAGCCAGCTGAAACCGGGGGAACAGGACGACGGTTTCCTGTTCAACCGGATTCGCCGGGGCAGCCATATCACCCGCGAGCGCATCACCAAACACGCGATTTACTACATCGCCCGCCAGCGTGGGGAACAGGTCGGCGTAAAAATCATGCCCCATGATTTCCGCCGTTCGTTCATCACGCGGGTCATTGAAGAGTACGACCTGTCGATCGCCCAGAAGCTGGCGCACCACACCAATATCCAGACCACCGCCACCTACGATGTGCGCGACGACAATGAGCGGCGCAGGGCCGTGGATCGGTTTGACCTGTAGGGCCGCCCGTAACCTGGCCCACCAACTGCCTTGAACTCTGCCCGGCAGCCGCGCTCGCAATAGTAGGGCGCGGGTTTTGCCGCGTGGCGTGTTTATTCAGGCGAAGGAGCAGACCATGGATACCTACAACATCAACAAGACCGGCACCGGTTGGGCGTTGACCAAGCAGGGCTCGGCACGGCCGTCGAAAACGGCGGAGACCAAGGAGGCGATCGTTGAGTTGGCGAAAGAGTTTCTCAGCGACAAGACGGCGTCGCTGAGGATTCACAGCATGGATGGGCGGATTCAGGAAGAAAGAACCTACCCGCGCAAGGCTGACCCGACACGATCTCCGGGCTGACCGAGCACCCAATGTGGGAGCGGGCTTGCTCGCGAAGGCGGTGGTTCAGTCACAGATGCATTGGCTGACACTCCGCCTTCGCGAGCAAGCCCGCTCCCACACTGGATCTGCATTCGACCCTAGAGAATCGGCTTGCCGCCCGTCACCGCATACCGCGAGCCCGAGATGTAACTCGCCTCATCCGACGCCAGCAATACATAGATCGGCGCCACTTCCACCGGCTGGCCGGGGCGGCCCAGCGGTGTCTCGCTGCCGAAGCTGTTCACGTCTTCGTCCGGCATCGTCGAGACAATCAACGGCGTCCAGATCGGCCCCGGCGCCACGCTGTTCACGCGGATGCCCTTGCTGCCCAGCAGTTGTGCCAGGCCACCGGTAAAGTTCGCAATCGCGCCCTTGGTGGCGGCGTAAGCCAGCAACGTTGGCTTGGGCATATCGGAATTCACCGAGCTGGTATTGATGATCGACCCGCCGGCCTTCATATGCGGCAGCGCCGCCTTGCAGATGCGAAACATCGCGGTGATGTTGATATCGAAGGTCTTGACCCATTCCTCGTCGGGTATCTCTTCGAGGGTCTCGTGGGTCATCTGGAATGCGGCGTTATTGACCAGCACGTCGATCCGCCCGAACTGCTCGACGGTCTGGTCGACAATCGCCTGGCAGTTGGCTTTTTGCGCGAGGTCGCCGGGCAGCAACAGGCATTGGCGGCCGGCTTCTTCCACCCAGCGTGCGGTTTCCTTCGCGTCCTCGTGTTCGTCCAGGTAGGCGATGGCCACATCGGCACCTTCGCGGGCAAAGGCAATCGCCACGGCGCGGCCGATACCGCTGTCGGCGCCGGTGATCAGGGCGATCTTGTTGGCCAAGCGGCCGGAGCCGGTGTAGCTCTTCTCGCCGCAGTCGGGATAGGGGTCCATCTTCTTCTGCGAACCGGGAACGGATTGGGCCTGGCTGGCGAAAGGTGGGCGTGGGTAGTCAGTCATCTCAATCTCCATAGATCACAACGGGTTCTATGGATTAGTGATTTTCAGCTGCCGGATAGTTGTAATCGATGCCGGCCGAGCCCGACGAATGGTTTGCGCTCAACCGTGCTGGCAGGCATCGCCCAGGCGCATGTAGTCCAGTTCATGACGCACGCCGTGGCTGTCGATGTAGACCATGTGACCCTTGACCGGCCCGCACTCGGTGGAGGATTCGGTACTGACGCGCACCACCTTGGCGATGTCCAGGTCCTGGGAATAGTCGTACGCCTCGCTGGCGGGGGCGTTGGCACTCACAGTGGGTGCCGGGGTTTCGCCCTGGGCGAAGGCAAGTGTGCTGAACAGGCCCAGCACGGCGATAAGCAGATAACGCATGAGAACCTCCGACACCACGAAGGTGGTGGCTTGACTGTGGGGTTCATTCTACAAAGCGCCTGGCGCGGGGATGAACGCTTGCGGGCCAATAGAAGACATCAGCCAAATCGATGCAGCAAGCCTCTTATAACCGGTTATAAACTCATAGCATCTTCGCCTAAACGCAGCCCTATAAATATCCGTCTGCCGTTGCTCATCCCTGTAGACACATACAACAGGGAGCTCCTCGATGTTTTTATTCAAACAACAACTACCAAGGCTGACGCTGGCGGCGGCGCTGGCGATGGGAGTGTGCACGACATCGGTGATGGCCCAGGAAGCGGCCGGCCAGGTGTTCACCTTCGATATCGCTGGCGGCCCGCTTGATACGGTGCTGCTGGATATCTCCCGGCAGACCGGGGTGATGATTTCGTTCAATCAACAGTGGGTGCAGGGCAAGCGCAGTGCCGCCATCCGCGGCGATTTGGGCAGCCTGCAAGCGGTGGACAAGGCGTTGCAGGGCAGCGGCCTGCAAGTGAGCGACAGCGAACAGGGGCTGACGGTGCATCCAGCACCCGTGACGTCCACCAGCGTCGCACCGGCCGAGGGCAAAAGTACTGATTACCGCCTGGAAAAAGTCACGGTGACCGGCTCGGCGATTCGCCGGGTGGACGCGGAAACGGCAGTGCCGGTGACCATCCTACGGGTCGAGCAATTGCGCGAGCAGGGTGTGAGCACCACCGAGGAGTTGATCAACCGCATTTCGGCCAACCAGTCGTCCGTTGGCTCCGGGCGTTCGGTGGGTTCCAGCAGCGGCGGTGCGGCGTATGCCGACTTGCGCGGGATTGGCGCGAACAAAACCCTGGTGCTGCTCAATGGCCGGCGCCTGAGCAACAACGCCGTCAACACCACCAACGGTTCCGGGGTGGACTTGAACACCATCCCGTTCGCCGCCATCGACCGCGTGGAAGTCCTGCGCGATGGCGCCTCGGCGCTGTATGGCACCGACGCGATTGGCGGGGTGATCAACTTCATTACCAAGACCAGCCTCACCGGTGGGCAACTTTCCACCAACTACGATTCGCCCACACGCTCCGGCGGCGGCGACAGCCATAACTTCAGCGGCAGCTACGGTTTCGGCGACCTTGAAGAGGACCGCTTCAACGTGTTCGGCGTGGTCAGCTACGACAAGCAGACGCGCCTGGCGGCCAAGGACCGTGACTTCACCTACAACTACCAGCCCGGTCGCGGCCTGGATTTCACCTCCGGCACCGCCGCGCCGGCCAACTGGAGCCAGGGCAGCAACGCGACCAACCCGCTGGCCGGCTCCGGTTGCAACTCCCCCGGGCTGCTGTCACGCAATGGCATCTGCCGCCAAAGCCTGTGGAGTTACCTGGACCTGGTGCCGGAAACCGAAAAAACCTCGGCCTTTGCCAAAGCCACCGGCAAGCTGGCCGATGACCATACCGTCAGCCTCGAATACTTCTGGGCGCGCAACGAAAACCGTACGCAGATTGGCCCAGGCACCCTGATGGGCGCCCAGGTCAATCCGGGTACGCCTTTCTATCCGGGCAACGGTATCACCCCGGGCCCCACGGGTTTCGCCCTGGACCCGACACAACCGGTAGACGTGAACTGGCGTGAAACCGATGCCGGCGCGCGCAAGCACGAAGATGACAACACGAGCCAGCGGCTGCTGCTGAGTTTCGAAGGTAATGTAGCGAACTGGGACTACAACGTCGGCGCGTCCTACAACCAGAACAAAGTGGTGCAAACCATTCTTGACGGCTACGTAAACGACCAGACCATCAGCCAGGGGATTGCCAACGGTGTGATCAACCCGTTCGGGCCGCAGAGTGAAGCGGGCAGGGCGTTGCTCGCCTCCAGCCGCGTGGATGGCGATTACGCCACTGCCGTGGGCCGAGTGAAAAGTATCGACGGGCGCGTAAGCCGTGAAATCGGTGACTGGTTCGGCGCGGGGCCGACGGGCCTGGCGCTGGGCGGTGAATATCGCAAGGAGGATTTCCACCAGGATTTCGCCCAGTTTGCCGAGACCGTGCAGAGCCTGGGCGTAGACCCCAATGGCGCGGTGCGCGGCAATCGCAGCGTGTCGGCCGAGTACGCCGAGGTCAACGTGCCGGTGCTCGAAAGCCTGGAGCTGTCTGCCGCCGTGCGTCATGACAAATACAGCGACTTTGGCAGCACCACCAACCCGAAATACTCGTTCCGCTTCCAACCGTTCAAGGAACTGGTGGTGCGCGGTGCCTACAGCGAAGGCTTCCGTGCGCCGTCGCTGTATGAGTTGTACAACCCGACCTACACCAGCTACACCGTGGCCAACTACAACGACCCGCGCCTGTGCCCGGGCGGCACCCCGGCCAATGGCGGGATCGGCAACCGCGACTGCGCCCAGCAGTTCCGCCGGCAAAGCGGGGGCAACGGCAGCTTGAGCCCGGAAACCGCACGTAACGTGACCTTTGGTTTCGTGTTCCAACCGATCGAGCGCCTCAGTGCCGGCCTGGATTTCTGGTGGATCACCATCGCCAACCAAATTGCCGAGTTTCCTGAGTCGTCGGTATTCGATGACCCGGATGCCTACGGCGACCGCCTGATTCGCAAAGCTGACGGCTCCATCGATCACATCGTTACCGGCCTTGCCAACCTGGGTAAAACCAAGACCAACGGCGTGGATGTGAGTTTCGACTACCGCTTCCCGAGCACCGCCATCGGTGACTTCGGCATCGGCCTGCAAGGCACCTACGTCAACGAATACAAATACCAGCAGGAGCTCAAGGGCGACTACATCGACAAACTCGGTGATTTCCGTGGCGGCGAGTTCTCCACCGCGGGCGCCGTTGCACGCTGGCGCCACAGCCTGACCGGCACCTGGGCCCGCGGACCGCTGGGCGTCAGCCTGACCAACCGCTACACCAGTGGCTATCACGACTCGGACCCCGACACCCACGACTCCGTAGGCTCCTACAACGTCTGGGACCTGGCGGGTACCTACAACTGGAGCAAGTCCCTGGCCGTCACGCTGGGCGCGAAAAACCTGTTTGACCGCGCGCCGCCGTTCAGCAACCAGACCTATGCGTTCCAGAGCGGGTACGACCCGAAATACGCCGACCCGTTTGGCCGCATCCTCTATACCCGGGTCAGCTATAACTTCTGATTGTTCATCAGGTCCAGACACTGCTCTATAAAACAGGCGGATCCACTGCACCCATCCCGTAGGTGCAGCGGGATTCGCCGGTCCATAACCTTATTCCAAAACGGTATTTCCAGGCTTTTCATAAGACTCCTTATGATCACGTCATAACTCGTTATGACAAGTGGTCCTGATGAACGAATCAACCGTCGCCTTATCCCCTCTGTCCAGCGTTCCGCTGCATGCCCAACTGCGGGACCTGCTGCGCAGCCGCATCCTTGATGGTGAGTACGCGCCGAACACCCAGATGCCTTCCGAGAGCGAACTGGGCGCGCGCTTCAAAGTCAGCCGCATCACCGTGCGCCAGGCCCTGGGTGATCTGCAAAAGGAAGGCCTGATCTACAAGATCCACGGCAAAGGCACCTTTGTTTCCAAACCCAAGGCTTATCAGAACGTCAGCACCCTGCAGGGGTTGGGCGAGTCTATGACCGAGCGCGGCTATGAAGTGATCAACCGCCTGCGCAGCTACCGCTTCGTGCCCGCCGACAAGCTGGTGGCCGAGCGCCTGGGCGTGGAGGAGGGCAGCACTGTCGCGCAGATCAAGCGGGTACGGCTGATCAACCGCGAACCGGTGTCGCTGGAAATCACCTACCTCAGCCAGGCCCTGGGCGAACGCCTGGAAAACGCCGACCTGGTGACCCGCGACATCTTCCTGATCCTGGAGAACGACTGTGGCTTGCAACTGGGTCACGCCGACGTGGCGATTGACGCGGTACTCGCCGACAGCGAGCTGACCCAGGCGCTGAACGTCGAGGCCGGCTCGCCGATCATGCGCATCGAACGCCTGACCCACACCGCAGACGGACAGCCCGTGGACTTCGAACACCTGTATTACCGTGGCGACGCGTTTCAGTATCGCCTGCGCATCGACCGTCAGCGAGGTAGCCGCCCGTGAGCCGCCAAACCCTGGAACTGGAATACGACATCGTGGTGATCGGCGGCGGCACTGCCGGCCCCATGGCGGCGATCAAGGCCAAGGAGGCCAACCGCGATCTGCGCGTATTGCTGATCGACAAGGCCAACGTCAAGCGCAGCGGCGCCATCAGCATGGGCATGGACGGCCTCAACAACGCGATCATTCCCGGCCACTCCACGCCGGAGCAGTACACCAAGGAAATCACGATTGCCAACGACGGCATCGTCAATCAGGCGGCGGTGTACGCCTACGCGACCCACAGTTTTGAAACCATCGAGCAGTTGGACCGCTGGGGCGTGAAGTTCGAGAAGGACGAAACCGGCGATTACGCGGTGAAAAAAGTCCATCACATGGGCGCCTACGTGTTGCCGATGCCTGAAGGGCACGACATCAAGAAGGTGCTGTATCGCCAGCTCAAGCGCGCCCGGGTCAGTATCACCAACCGCCTGGTGTGCACCCGCTTGCTGACCGACAGCGAAGGCGCGGTGAATGGCGTGATGGGTTTTGACTGCCGCACTGCGGACTTCCAGGTGATCAAGGCCAAGGCGGTGATCCTCTGCTGCGGCGCGGCCGGCCGCCTGGGCTTGCCGTCCTCGGGTTACCTGATGGGCACCTATGAAAACCCGACCAATGCCGGCGACGGCTACGCCATGGCCTACCACGCCGGAGCCGAACTGGCGAACCTGGAGTGCTTCCAGATCAACCCGCTGATCAAGGATTACAACGGCCCGGCATGCGCCTATGTCACCGGCCCCTTGGGCGGCTACACCGCCAACAACAAGGGTGAACGCTTCATCGAGTGCGACTACTGGAGCGGGCAGATGATGTGGGAGTTCCACCAGGAACTGGAAAGCGGCAACGGCCCGGTGTTCCTCAAGCTCGATCACCTGGCGGAGGAAACCATCCAGAACATCGAGCAGATCCTGCACAGCAACGAGCGCCCCAGCCGTGGCCAGTTCCACGCCAACCGGGGCACCGACTACCGCAGCCAGATGGTCGAGATGCATATCTCCGAGATCGGCTTTTGCAGCGGGCATTCGGCGTCGGGCGTGTGGGTCAACGAGCGCGCGGAAACCTCGGTCAAGGGCTTGTATTCAGCGGGCGACATGGCGGCGGTGCCACATAACTACATGCTCGGCGCGTTCACCTATGGCTGGTTTGCCGGCACTAACGCGGCAAGCTTTGTGGCCGGGCGCGAATTCAGCGCGGTGGATGCCCGGCAAGTGGCCGCCGAGCAGGCTCGGGTCTATGCGCCGCTGGACCGCGAAACCGGTCTGCCGCCGGCCCAGGTCGAGTACAAGCTGCGGCGCTTCGTCAACGATTACCTGCAGCCGCCCAAGGTCACCCGCAAGATGGAAATCGGCTTGCAACGCTTCGCCGATATCGAGCGCGACCTGGACCAGATGAAGGCGCACAACCCCCATGAATTGATGCGCGCCATGGAAACCAGCGTGATCCGCGACTGCGCCGAAATGGCTGCCCGCGCCTCGCTGTACCGCGCCGAAAGCCGCTGGGGCCTGTACCACTACCGGGTCGATCACCCGCAACGCAACGACGCCGACTGGTTCTGCCATTGCCACCTGAAAAAGGGCGAGGACGGGCAGATGGTCAGCTTCAAGAAACCCGTCGAGCCCTATGTGATCCCGCTGGATGCCGAAGAGATGCAGGCTTACGACCGCCTGCGCGTAGGGGCTGACGCCGCCTGAATGTGCCCCCCAAGCTCGCTCACCACAGGACACCGTGAAATGGCCTATCAGCCCCAGGAAATATTCTTTCGCTCCAACGCCCCGGTAACGGTGGACGAGGACAAGTGCATCGCCGAAAAAGGCTGCACGGTCTGCGTCGACGTGTGCCCGATGGACCTGTTGGCGATCAACCCGGCAACGCAGAAGGCGTACATGGCGTTTGATGAATGCTGGTATTGCATGCCCTGTGAAAAAGATTGCCCCACCGGCGCAGTCAAGGTCGAGATTCCGTACCTGTTGCGCTGAGACCTGCCGCAAACGCCATCCGCCAACCCCGGACGCAGCCCTAGCCACACCCCCTCGTTTCCCACCGCGCCAGACCGTGGCGGAGACGATTCCTTCAACCATGATTCGAGGGGAACTACCCAATGTTATTGCGCGCAACCCTGGCCGGCCTGGTGCTGGCTTGCTTGAGCCTGTCGGCCCAGGCACAAACGATCCGGGTGGCCATCGGCACCCAGGACACCACCATCAACTGTGCCGCGGGCGGCTTGCTGATCCGCGAGCTGGGGCTGCTGGACAAATACCTGCCGCACGACGGCAAGTACAAGGACGCGACCTACGACGTGCAGTGGAAAAACTTCACCAGTGGCGCGCCGCTGACCAATGAAATGGTCGCCGGCAAACTGGACTTTGGCGCAATGGCCGACTTCCCCGGTGCCTTCAACGGCGTAGCGTTCGAGGCGGCGGGCAAGCACAGCCTGTTCATCAGCGTGTTGTCGGGCAACATCAAGGGCAGCGGCAACGGCATTGTGGTGCCGGTCGCTTCCAGCGCCCAGTCCCTGGCGGACCTCAAAGGCAAGACGATTTCCGTGCCGTTCGCCTCCACGGCCCATGGCATGTTGCTGCGCGCTGTTGCGGCCCAGGGGTGGGACCCGCTCAAGGACGTCAACATCATTGCCCAGGCGCCCGAAGTGGCAGGCTCGGCGTTGCAGGCCAACAAGATCGACGCCCATGCCGACTTTGTGCCGTTCGGCGAACTGTTCCCCAACCGTGGTTTCGCCCGCAAGATCTACGACGGCTCGCAATCCAACACCCCGACGTTCCACGGCGCGCTGGTGGACGAAAGTTATGCCAAACAGTACCCGGAAGTGGTCGTCGCCTACCTGCGCGCGAGTATCGAGGCCAATCAGTTGCTGGCCGCAGAGCCGGAGAAGTACAGCGAGCTGATCGAAAAAGTCACCGGCGTCGAAGCCGAGGTCAACTACCTGTTCCATGGCCCGCTGGGCGTGCAGACCCGTGACTTGAGCTGGAAACCCGAATACCGCCAGGCCGTGGGCACCGCGATCGACACCCTCAAGCTGCTGAAAAAGGCCGACCGTGGCCTGGACCTCAATACCTTTATCGATGACCAGTACATCCGTGCCGCGTTCAAGGCCTCGGGCCTGGACTATGCGGCGCAATTGGGCAACTACGCCCAGGCCCCGCTGGAGGCCAACGACGCCCTGAGCGGCGCGCCGATCACTGACTGGAAGCACGTCGCGCAAATCTGGGTCAAGGGTGAGCCCAAGGTGCGTGATTACGCGTCGGCCGAGGCGGCGTTCACCGCGCTGGACAGCCTGAACAAACAGGGCAAGGCGGTGCGCGCCGTGTATGCCCAGGCCGAAGACAGCGGCATCAAGCTGCTGGCGAGCCAGGCCTGGTTTGCCACCAACCAGCACGGCCAACTCAGTGCATTCCTGCTCAAGGGCCAGGCGCAGCAATTTGCCCAGGCCCAGGGCGGCAAGGTGTTCAATTTCACCGACGCCGGCGCGCAGGCCGTTGCCGGTCGCTGAGGGAGCGTGTTCATGACAAGCACCCCATGGCGCTGGTTGCCCAAGGCCGCTTCCTTGCTGTTGTGCCTGCTGTTCTGGCAGTTGGCGGCCAGCCAGCACTGGAACCTGTGGCTGGTGACATTTGCCAATGTGCCCACGCCGGGCTCCGTGCTGCAGGCTGCCCTGGGGCTGGCGGACTCGGGCAAGCTTGTGCGGCACTTGAGCGCAAGCCTGACCCGGGTGTTCGAGGGCTACCTGGCGGCCGCGCTGGTGGGGATCGGCCTGGGCATCGCGATTGGCCGCTGGAAGTGGGCGGAAGACCTGCTGTTGCCGCCGCTGGAGGTGATCCGGCCGATCCCGGCGGTGGCCTGGATTCCGCTGGCGATCCTGATGTTCCCGTCGTCGGAGCTGTCGATGATCTTTATCACCTTCACCGGCGCGCTGTTTCCGGTGCTGCTCAATACGGTGCATGGCGTGGAAGGCGTCGATCCTCGGCTGATCGCCTCGGCGCGCAGCCTGGGGGCAGGGCGCCGGGCGATCCTGCTGGAGGTGATTTTGCCGGGCGCCGCGCCGAGCATCGTCACCGGCCTGGCGATTGGCATGGGCACTTCGTGGTTCTGCCTGGTGACAGCGGAAATGATCTCCGGCCAGTACGGTATCGGCTATTACACCTGGGAGTCCTACACCATCCAGAACTATGCCGACATTGTCGTTGGCATGCTGTTGATCGGCGTGCTGGGCATGGGCAGCAGCCTTTTGGTCAAGCGTCTCGGCGCACTGTTCACTCCCTGGCATCGACCACGAGGTAAAGCCTGATGAGTCATCTTGAAGGCCGTGTCGACATACGCGGCTTGTCCATTGTATTGGGCGAACAGCAGCAGGCATTCGAGGCGGTGAAAGCCCTGGATTGCAGGATCGAGCCGGGGCAGTTCGTGTGCATCCTCGGCCCGTCCGGGTGTGGCAAGTCAACCTTGCTCGGCACGCTGGCCGGGCATCTCACGCCAAGCCAGGGCACGCTGGAAATGGATGGCCGGCCGGTTGCCGGCCCGTCCCAGCAACGGGGCATGGTGTTTCAGCAACACACACTGTTCCCTTGGCGTTCGGTACGCGAAAACGTCGCCTTCGGCCTGAAGATGCGCGGCGTAGGCAAGGCCGAGCGCCTGGCCGCCGCCGATGAGATCCTTCACCTGGTGGGCCTGGAAGGTTTTGCCGAGCGCTGGCCCAACCAGCTGTCGGGTGGCATGCAGCAGCGGGTGGAAATTGCCCGGGTATTGATCAATCGTCCCGGCCTGCTGTTGATGGATGAGCCGTTCGGCGCGCTGGATGCCCTGACCCGCATGAAGATGCAGGCCTTGCTGCTGGACATCTGGACGCGCATCCGCACCACCGTGGTGTTTGTCACCCATGACATCGACGAAGCGCTGTTCCTGGCCGACCGCATCCTGGTGATGAGCCCGCGCCCCGGGCGCATCATCGAGGATTTCCAGCTGACTTTCCCAAGGCCGCGCAGCACCGAACTGATGACCTCGCCGGAATTTACCCACCTCAAGCGCCATTGCCTGGAACTGCTGCACCACGAAGATGGTCGCCAGTTACCACGGCTGAACCCGCTCGGGCTACCCAACGATCACCCAAGACCGCGATTTGCCATATGACCTATGAAACCGAAAACCCCGACATCCAAGCCCTGCGCCCGCGGCTGCAAGCGCCGGATGCCGGCATGCGCCGGATCGCCCTGATTGACCTGGCTGACCTGGAAGACCCCGACGGCCTGGTGTGGCTGGTGGACAGCCTGCGCCACGACCCGGCCACCGACGTGCGCGCCCAGGCTGCCAGCCTGCTGGAGGCGTGGGAAGAAGACGCAGTGGTCAAGGCGCTGTGCCAGGCGTTGACCGACACTGAAGCGTCGGTACGTGATGCCGCCGCCCAGAGCTTGAGCGTACTCAAGACGACGCAGGCGGGCCGGCTGTTATTGCCATGGGCCACCCACGCCGACGCGAGCGTGCGCACGGCAATCTTCCGTGCCCTGCGCGAGTTGCGCCTTGAAGCGGCGGCGCCGTCGGCAATGCTGGCGCTGAGCGATACCGATGCGGGGGTGCGCCGCGAAGCGGTCGGTGTGCTCGGCTGGCTCAAGCACCTGCCGGCATTGGACGCCCTGGCGAGGTTGGCCAGCAGCGATCCGGACACCGAGGTCCGGCGTGCCGCCACCGGCGCCCTCGGCCTGGCCAGTGATGAGCGGGTACTGCCGGCGCTGTATGAAGCGTTGCAGGACGCCACCTGGCAAGTACGGGAAGAGGCCGCGACCACCTTGGGCAAAGTCGGTAGCACCCGCGCGGGCGACGCCTTGATCACGGCGCTGGCCGATGACTACTGGCAAGTCCGCCTGCGCGCTACCCGCAGCCTTGGGCGCCTGCGGTATGCACCGGCGTTGTCGGCGCTGCTCCTGACGTTGGGCCACAGCATCAGCAACCTGCGCAAGGAAGCCGCCCTGGCGCTGGGCGAGTTGGGCGACCGACAGGCCCTTGGCCCGCTGCGTGATGCGGCCGACGATGGCGACCCGGAAGTACGCAAGGCGGTGCGCATTGCCCTGGCACAACTGCAATGAACAGTGCACCGAACGGCATTGGCCGCGATGATGATGGGCGCTTGAGGCTGGAATGGCGCGACGGCGTGCAATGGATCGACCACGCTCGCCTGCGCCGTGAATGCCCGTGCTCGCAGTGCCGGGCCTTTCGGTTGAGAGGCATGCCGCCGCTGGTGTCGGACCGTGTCCGGGTGCTGGAGATCCATCCCCAGGGGTATGGCGTGCAGTTGATTTTCAGCGATGGGCACCAGCGGGGGATTTACCCGTGGGCTTATTTGGC
>NZ_CP080030.1:3634448-3679973 GCF_019382755.1 Pseudomonas sp. Colony2
GTCCACCACGCAGTCAGCATCGCCGCCACCGCGCTCAGGGCGATGCCGATCAACATCGGTGCCGGGGTGTGGTCGGCAAACAGGCCGGCCAGGGACATGGCTACGGCGGCGGTGATCATCTGGATCGCGCCCAGCAACGCTGATGCAGAACCGGCCACTGCGCCATGGTCTTCCAGGGACAATACCCCGGCCGCCGGCAACAGCAGCCCGAGAAAACCGAAGCCGATAAACAGCAGCGCCATCATCAACGGCAGGCTATTGACCCACAGCGTGGTGAGCGCCAGCAAGGCCATGACCGTTGCCACGCCCGCCACCGACCAGCGAATCAACGGCGCGAGGCCGAAGCGTGCACTCAAGCGCGCGGTCAACTGGCTCAGGGCAAAAAACGACGCCGCGTTGAGGGCAAAGCACAGGCTGAATTGCGTTGGCGTGAGCCCGTAGTACTCGATGTAAACGAATGGCGCGCTGCCGATGAACACGAAGAACGTCGCAAGGCCAAAACCGCCCACTACCGACAACCCGGTAAACACCGGATCACGCAGCAACGCGCCGTAGCTGCCGAACGCATTGCCCAGGGTCTTGCCCAGGCGGCGTTCGGCGGGGTGGGTTTCCGGCAATTGCACGGCGGTCATGATCAGGCACAGCACTGCGGCCACACTCAGCACCCAAAACACTTCGCGCCAGCTCCACACGGCAATGATCACGCTGCCGGCCAGCGGTGCGAGAATCGGTGAAATGCTCACCACCAGCATCAGCAACGCCATCAGGCGCGCGGCTTCATGGCCGGTGTACAAGTCACGCACAATCGCCCGCGGAATCACCATCCCGGCGCAGGCGCCAAAGGCCTGCAACGCCCGGAAGCCGATCAGCACCTCGATGGAGGGGGCGAGGGCGCAACCAATGCTGGCCACGATGAAAATCGCCAGGCCGGCATAGATCGGCGGCTTACGCCCGAACACATCGCTGATCGGGCCGTAGAACAGCTGGCACACACCGATGATCATGAAGAACACCGTCAGGCTCATCTGCACCGCGGCAGGCGAGGCATGCAGGCTGGCGCCGAGTGTCGGCAACGCCGGCAGGTAGCTGTCGATGGCAAACGGGCCGACGGCGGTGATCAACCCCAGCAGCAGGGCGAGGTGGGCGATACTTCGAGACATGGTGGTTCCGGGCGGCGGTAAAAAAGAGGGGCCAGCTTAGTGATCGCCCTCGGCGCATACAAGCCGGTGTTTACAGACTCGCTACATAGTCACCAACGGCAGGGTGTCGTGAATAGGCAATGGATACGGGAGATAGACGTAAGGTATTGATTTAACTCAACTAAATATCCATTTAGTCGAGTTGGATATTTCGCGAATTTAAGGCTGGGCGAGGGCGGTCGTTCGGCGCTCACTGATGCGTTCAACCGCCAGCATATGGTCGGTGCCCCATTGGCAAAGCGGCCCCAATGCCTGGGCCAGCGAGCGTCCGAAGGGAGTCAGGGAGTATTCGACCTTTGGCGGTATCTCCTTGTAGTCAATACGCTTGATGATCTCATCGCGTTCCAGCTCCTTCAATTGCTGGATCAGCACCTTGTCCGTCACGCCGCCAACGGCGCGCCGCAGTTCGCCATAACGGTGAACTTCATGGGCCAGGTGATACAGGACCAACGGTTTCCATTTCCCGCCAATCACCGCCAGGGCGGCGTCGAGCCCGCAGTTAAAGGTGCTGTTTGACATGTTTTTGCCCTCAGGCTGAGGTACTTACCAAAAGGTGCATACTATTCAAAACAATAGCGCAGATCTACGCTTGGGCCTCAACATTTGAGGGAAACACTCATGAACAGGCTCAACGGGAAAATCGCCGTCGTCACCGGTGGCAACAGCGGGATCGGCTTGGCCAGCGCCATACGCTTTGCGGCCGAAGGTGCACAGGTCGTTATCGTGGGACGCCGCCAGGATGAACTGGACAAAGCCTTGGTCCTGATCGGGCATGACGCGATCGCGATCCAGGGCGACATTTCAAACCTGCGTGATCTTGAGCGGGTATTCGCACAGATCAAGGCTGACAAAGGTCGTGTTGATGTGTTGTTCGCCAATGCGGGCCTTGGGGATCTGGAGCCCATTGGTGCGATCACGGAGGAATCGTTTGATCGCACCTTTGGCGTGAACGTGAAAGGCACGTTGTTCACCGTACAGAACGCGTTGCCATTGATGAGCGCCGGTGGCTCGATTGTGCTGACAGGTTCGACGACGGCCTCGATGGGCACCGCAGCGTTCAGCGTCTACAGCGCGTCGAAAGGCGCACTGCGAAACTTCGCAAGAAGCTGGGCGCTGGATCTGCAAGGCACAGGTATTCGCGTGAACGTGCTTTCACCTGGGCCGACAACGACACCGGGTTTGGACAGAGCGCTATCAGGTACCGGCCAGAAGGATGCGATTGTCGATTCGATGGTTACGCGTGTACCGCTGGGTCGTATGGGGCAGCCAGATGAAGTGGCGAATGCGGCATTGTTCCTGGCATCGGATGAGAGCAGCTTCATGACGGGCAGCGAGATGTTCGTGGATGGCGGTTTCGCTCAGGTGTGATCCAGGCTCATCGACCAAATCGAGACAGGCTGGGTTTGGTCGATGAGGAGCGTGGTGCACTGGTTGAAATCTGGCTGGCACTGACCCTGATAACGGATCATATGATTACGCATAATGTATATTATGTTAAATGACGTATAGCGACCGGGATTTGCTTGAGCAGGAAATGCGCTCGAGTGGCTAACGCACCTTGCCCTTTCAGATCAAACCGACCGGCCATGTACTTGGGGACAGTCAGTGCCAGCGCGACGACAGCCAACACCAGCGGTAAAAGCGAAACCCACAGCACTGTATTCCAGCCATAAGCCGACAGCAGCCCACCCGACGAAAAAGACCCGACCGCCATTACGCCGAACACTCGGAGCTGGCCTACTACGTCATTTATCGGCCTGAGAGCGCCAGCCTGCCCAAACTGACGACGTTCCGGGACTGGTTGTTGGCAGAAGCACAGCAGACGGTAAAGCGTGAGATCAGCGCCCACTAGGCTGTACTACTCGCGATTCCTCAACGACGACGCTACCAGCAAATCCCGCGTATAGGCATGCTCCGGTGCGTCGAACAATTGCTCGGTACTCCCCGCCTCCACGACCACGCCATCCTTCACCACGATCAAGTCGTGAGCCAACGCCCTTACCACCGCCAGGTCGTGGCTGATAAACAAGTAGGTCAGCCCGTGCTCCTCCTGCAACCTGCGCAGCAAGCTCACCACCTGCTTTTGCACGGTGCGGTCGAGGGCTGAGGTGGGTTCGTCGAGCAATATCAAATCCGGCTTGATCACCAGTGCGCGGGCGATCGCGATGCGTTGGCGCTGGCCGCCGGAGAATTCGTGGGGGAAGCGATGGCGCGTATCGGGGTCGAGTCCGACGTCGCGCAACACGGCAATCACTTGAGCTTCGCGCGCGCAAGCATTGAGGTCCGTGTGTACGCGCAGGCCTTCTTCGATGATTTGCTGCACGCTCATGCGCGGACTGAGGCTGCCGAACGGGTCTTGAAACACCACCTGTAGTTTGCGCCGCCACGGACGCAGGGCCTTGCCTTTGAGTGCGTCGAGGGCCTGGCCCTGGAAGCGAATGCTGCCTTGGGCGTCGATCAACCGCAGGATCGCCTGGCCTAGGGTGGATTTGCCCGAGCCGGACTCGCCGACGATGCCCAACGTTTTGCCACGTTGCAGGCGCAGGTCGATGCCGTCCACCGCCTTGATCGGAGGTTTGCGCCGCAGCAGGCCGCCTTGCGGGAACCAGACCTTGAGGTTGTCTACTTCCAGCAGGTTGTCCGCCGTCTCACGCACCACCGCCCTGCCCTCTGGCTCGGCTTCGAGCAACTGCCGGCTGTAGGCGTGCTGCGGCGCGGCAAACAGTGCCTGGCAGTCGGCCTGTTCGACGATCTGGCCGGCGCGCATCACCGCCACGCGCTGGGCGATGCTGCGCACCACGTTGAGGTCGTGGCTGATCAACAGCAGCGCCATGCCCAGGCGTTGCTGCAGGTCTTTTAGCAGCGCAAGAATGCGTCGCTGCACGGTCACGTCCAGGGCCGTGGTGGGCTCGTCGGCGATCAACAGCAGCGGTTCGCAAGCCAGGGCCATGGCGATCATCACCCGCTGGCGCTGCCCCCCGGAGAGCTGATGCGGGTACGCCGCAAGGCGCTGGCGCGGCTGCTGGATGCCCACCAGTTCGAGCAACTCCAACACGCGCTCACGCGCCGCCGCACCGCCCAGGCCTTTGTGCAGCAGCAGGGTTTCGGACAGCTGCCGTTCGACGCTGTACAGCGGGTTGAGCGAGGTCATCGGCTCCTGAAAGATCATCGCGATGCGATCGCCGCGAATCTGCCTTAAACGCTCCGGCCGCGCGCCGAGCAGCTCTTCGCCCTGGTAGCGAATACTGCCCTGGGTACGCGTGGTGTGGGGCGGCAGCAATTGCAGGATCGAGTGGGCGGTCACCGATTTGCCGGAGCCCGACTCGCCCACCAGCGCCAGGCACTCGCCCGGGTGAATATCCAGGTCGATGCCACGCACCGCTTTGTGCCCGTCGAACGCCACTTTCAGGTTACGAATTTCAATCAACGCGTCAGTCACGGCACAGCTCGCTTATCAGGATCGGGGGTCGAAGGCGTCGCGGCAGGCTTCGCCGATAAACACCAACAGGGACAGGATCAACGCCAACGCAAAAAACGCGGTCAGCGCCAGCCACGGGGCTTGCAGGTTGTTTTTTCCCTGGCCGATCAACTCACCCAGGGACGCACTGCCCGTGGGCATGCCGAAGCCAAGAAAATCCAGGGCGGTGAGGGTCGAAATGGCCCCGGTCAAAATGAACGGCAAGTAGGTCAAGGTGGCAGTCAGCGCGTTGGGCAGAATGTGCCGCAACATCACCTGAACATCGCCCACACCCAGGGCTCGCGCGGCCTTCACGTACTCCAGGTTGCGCCCGCGCAGGAACTCGGCGCGCACCACATCCACCAGGGTCAGCCAGGAAAACAGCGCCATGATCCCCAGCAGCCACCAGAAACCCGGTTCGACAAACCCGGACAAGATGATCAGCAAGTACAGGACCGGTAGCCCCGACCAGATCTCGATCAGGCGCTGCCCCAACAGGTCGACCCAACCGGCGTAATAGCCTTGCAGCGCGCCGGCGGCGACCCCGATCAAAGTGCTCACCACGGTCAGCGCCAAGGCAAATAACAGCGATACCCGGGTGCCGAAAATCACCCGCGCCAATACATCCCGGGCTTGATCATCGGTGCCCAGCCAGTTGCTCGCGCTGGGCGCCGCCGGCGAAGGGGTCGTGAGGTCGTAGTTGACCGTGTCGTAGCTGAACGGAATGGGCGCAAACAGCATCCAGCCGCCCTGCCCTTCAATCAGTTCATGCACGTAAGGGTCACGGTAATCCGGCTGAAACGGCAACGTGCCGCCGAAATCCTGCTCGGTGTAGCGCTCGAAGGCCGGGAAATACAGTGAGCCCTGGTACGCCATCACCAGTGGCTTGTCGTTGGCCAGCAGTTCGGCACCCAGGCAAACGGCGAACAGCGCCAGGAACATCCACAGCGACCACCAGCCGCGGCGATTGCGCTTGAAGTGCAGCCAGCGGCGACGAGTAATCGGAGTAAAAACCGGCATCAATGCGACCTCGCGGAAAAATCCAGCCGGGGGTCCAGCAGGCGGTAGCACAGGTCGCCCAGCAACTTGATGACCAACCCGACCAGGGTAAAGATAAACAGCGTGCCGAAGACCACGGGATAGTCCCGTGCCACTGCCGCTTCGTAGCTCAGGCGACCGAGGCCGTCGAGGGAGAAAATCACTTCAATCAGCAACGAGCCGCCGAACAACATCGCGGTGAGCGCCTGGGGCAGGCCAACCACGATCAGCAGCATGGCGTTGCGAAACACGTGTTTGTACAGCACCTGTTTCTCGCTGAAACCCTTGGCCCGCGCGGTCACTACGTACTGGCGGCTGATCTCGTCGAGGAAGCTGTTTTTGGTGAGGATGGTCAGTGTGGCAAAGCCGCCAATCACCAGCGCCGATACCGGCAAGACAAGGTGCCAGAAGTAGTCCACGACCTTGCCCGCCCATGACAGGCTGGCAAAGTTCTCCGAGACCAGGCCGCGCACCGGAAACCAGTTCAACAGGCTACCGCCGCCGAATACCACGATCAGCAGCAAGGCGAACAGGAACGCCGGCATGGCGTGGCCGATAATGACCGCCGCACTGCTCCACACATCGAAGCGGCTGCCATGGCGCACGGCCTTGCGGATGCCCAGCGGGATCGACACCAGGTAACTGATCAGCGTGGCCCAGAAGCCCAGGGACAAAGTCACCGGCAGTTTTTGCAGGATCAGGTCGGTGACCTTGGCACCGCGAAAGAAGCTATCGCCAAAATCCAGCCGCGCGTAGCTGCTGAGCATTAACCACAGGCGCGCGCCAAGGGGCTTGTCGAAGCCGTATTGGCGCTCGATATCGGCCACCAGCGCGGGGTCCAGGCCACGAGTTGTGCGCGATTCAGTGCTGCCGGTTTCCACCCGTGTGCCGGCCACCGACGCTTGGCTGCCGATGCCTTGCAAGCGCGCGATGGCTTGCTCAACCGGGCCACCCGGGGCGGCTTGCACGATAAAAAAGTTGACCAGCAGGATGCACACCAGCGTTGGTACGATCAGCAATAAACGGCGCGCGCTATAGGCCAGCATGCTGGGAAGCCTCAGTCAGTTGACGCATCTGTGCGGTGGTCAGCGGTGTCGGGCTCACTTCCCACCAGGTGTCGATGCCCACGTCATTGAGCGGCGCTGTGCGGGGCCGACCAAAACGGTTCCACCACAGCGAGGACGAGCCCGGCGGGTAATAGTTGGGAATCCAGTAGAAGCCCCACTGCAACACGCGGTCGAGGGCATGGGCGTAGCGCACCATGGTCGGGCGGTCGTTGGCGCGGACAAGGCCATCGATCAAGGCGTCCACCGCCGGGTTGCGCAGTGCCATGTAATTGTTGGAGCCAGGGTCATCGGCACTCTCGGAACCGAAGTAGTTGGTCAGCTCGCGGCCCGGCGATGGGCTGACCGGGTACCCGTTGACGATCATGTCG
Organism: Pseudomonas sp. Colony2; assembly: GCF_019382755.1. NCBI lineage: Bacteria > Pseudomonadati > Pseudomonadota > Gammaproteobacteria > Pseudomonadales > Pseudomonadaceae > Pseudomonas > Pseudomonas sp. Colony2. The sequence continues at coordinate 3,641,578 of NZ_CP080030.1, forward strand.
TAGTCCCGTGCGCGCACGCGGTTGGCGTATTGGGCCGAGTCGATCATGCGGATCGTGAAGCCGATGCCGATCTGCGCCAGGTTGCGTTTGTAGGGCAGCAGCAAACGCTCGAAGCCTTTCTGGGCATTCAGGAAGGTGAACTGCAATGGCGTGCCCTCGGCGTTAACCAACTGGTCGCCGCGCGGGGTCCAGCCCGCCTCGGCCAGTAACTTCAGCGCTTGCGCCTGCTGCGGCCGAATGCGCCCGCTGCCATCGGTGCGCGGCGGCTGGTAGACCTGGGTGAACACCTCCTCCGGCACTTGCCCGCGCCAGGGTTCCAGAATGGCCAGCTCCTGGGCATCCGGCAGCTGGGTGGCCGCCAATGCGCTGCGGGAAAAGAAGCTGCGCTGGCGCAGGTACAGGCTGTGCATCATCTGCCGGTTGCTCCAGTCGAAATCCCACAACAGGCTCAGCGCCTCGCGCACGCGGCGGTCCTGGAACTGCGGTTTTTGCAGGTTGAACACAAAACCCTGGGTGCCCTGCACGGCATTCGGTGCCAGTTGTTCACGTTGCAGACGACCGTCGCGCAAAGCCTCGCCGTCGTAGCCCACCGAATAACTGGTGGCGGAAAATTCGCGATTGAAGTCGTAACCCTGGGCTTGCAGGATCTGGCGCGACACGTCGCCGTCGGCAAAAAACTCAAGCCGCAGGGTGTCGAAGTTGTACTGCCCCTGCGTCACCGGCAGGTCTCGCCCCCACCAATCCTTGACCCGTTCGAAGGTGACACTGCGGCCGTTGTCCACGCTGCTGATACGGTACGGGCCGCTGCCCACCGGCGGTTCAAAGCCGCCGCCGCTGGCGAAATTGCGCCCCTGCCACCAATGTTCCGGCAGCACCGGCAGTGAAGCGAGGTCCAGGGGCAAGGTGCGATTGTCGGCGCTTTTGAAGGTGAACCGCACTTGGGTCGGCGATTCCACCAGCACCTGGTCCACATCGGCAAAGCTTTGGCGATACGCCAGGCTGCCTTCGGTGGTGAACAGCTTGAAGGTGTAGGCCACGTCCTGCGCGGTGATGGGCGTGCCATCGGCAAAACGCGCCTTGGGATTGAGGTAGAAACGCAGCCATGAATGGTCATCTGCCAGCTCCATGCCTTGCGCGACCAACCCGTACACGGTGTACGGCTCATCCTGCGAACGGTACGCCAACGGGCTGTAGAGCCAACCCTGGATCTGGGTGATGCCGGTGCCTTTGTCGACATACGGGATCAGGTGATCAAACGCCCCGCCTTCCATCGACGAGCGACGAAAACTGCCGCCCTTGGGCGCGTTCGGGTTGACGTAATCCAGGTGTTTGAAGTTGGCCGGGTACTTGGGCGCTTCGCCGTATACCGTCAAAGCGTGCGTCGGTTGAGCGAGCAGTGACGGGGCCCACAGCCCCGCCAGCAGCGCCCACACCATGAAGCGAAACAGGCTCACAAACTCAACTCCTTTTCCAAAAACACTGAAGGCTCACTTATGCAGGGTTGTGCGTCGACGCCAGGGTTTTTATAGAGCACCGGTTAGACCGTTAGCGCATGTGCTTATGCGCTACTTGCCGAAGTGGTAACTCACGTCCAGCCAGACCTGGCGGCCATAGGGGTCGTAGTTGCCGCTGGGGTAATACGGCCAGCCGGCGGAGTCATCGTGCTTGACCTGATTGAGCAGGTTGTTGACGGTCAGGCCGACACTCGCCTGCTCGTTCACCTGGTAACGGGCGCTGGCGTTGAAGGTGGTCCAGGGCGACAGGCGCCCATCGCCGGCGCCATTGGTCACGCTGCCGTAGCGAATGCCGGTCAGCGTGGTGGTGAGGTGCTGGTAGTCCCAGGTCAGGCTCGCGTTGACCTTGCTGCGCCAGTCGTGGTTGTCGGTGCTGGAGCGCAGGTTCTGGGTTTGCGCATCGTCCGATTCCTTGAGGTAGTGGGACAGCACCAGGCTGTAGCCAATCGCCGAACTGAACGCGCCGTACTGGCCTGCGCCCCAGCGAATATTACTCTTGAGGTCCAGGCCACTGACCCGCTCGCTGGCGGCGTTGATCGCATTGACCTGCACCCGTTGCAGCACGTTCGGGTCCACTGCCGCCTTGCTGGCATTGCGCTGGATGCGTGCCAGGACGTCGGCGCAAGTGGTCGCATCAAGCTGGCCGTTGCGGCACTGGTTTTCCTGTTGCAGCAAGCGGTTGATGTCGACGGTGGTCAACAGGTCCTTGATTTCGACGCGCCAGAAGTCGGCGGAGAAATCAAACTGATGCGAGGGCGACCAGACAAAGCCGTACGTCCAGGACTTGCCACGCTCGGAGGCGAGGTCCGAATTACCGGTCTGGGTGTAATCCACGCGGCCTCGGTCACACGCCCCTTCTACGCCCTTGCTGCAACCGTAATAGTCGATCTGGTCAGGCGTGTAGCCATTGGTCGCGGCCTGGTAGAGGTAGTTGAGGTCGGGGGCGCGAAAGCTGGTGCCGTAGCTACCACGAAACAACAGGCTGGTCACCGGGCGCCATTCCAGGCCCAGGTTGTAGGTTTTTTGTTGCTCGGTGCGGCCACTGAATTTGTATTGGTCCCAGCGCCCGGCCGCCGAGGCGAGCAAGGTGTCGGTGACGGGAATGCTCAACTCGCCACCCGCGGCGTAGCGGTCACGCGAACCGCCTGAATTGGAGGCCGGCGTGGTGTTGTAAAACGTGCCGTCATTGAGTTGGTCGTCGACATCGACGCTGTAGGATTGCCGCCCTACTTCGGTCACACCGGCAAAGCCCACCGGCCCGGCGGGCAGCTCGAACAGGTCGCCGTTAATGTTGGCGCTGAAGGTTTGGGAAACCGATTTACTCTTCTGCACCAGGTTGCCGCGAAACTGATCCCACTGCTCCGGAGTCAGCGGCTGGTCCAGCCGCGAAGGGTCTGGCGCGAAGACCGGGTGCCCGTCCTGTGTGCCCAGTTGCGGCCCGAGGTAGTAATCGCGGATGCCGCTCAAAGGCGTGTAGCGGGTGGTGCGGTCGCTGGTGTACTCGGAGCGGTTCGCCGCAATCTGATAACCCCAATCACTGTTGGTGAACTTGTCTTCCAGGCCCAGGGTGCCGGTCCAGGACACTTCGCGCCATTTGCTGTTGTTGCTGGTCTTGCCACCGATTTCCTCGCTGGAAAAGTTGCGTGACCAGCGCTCCAGGTTACCGGTGTTGCGGTTGATAAAGTCCGGCGAGGTGAAGCTTGGGCCGCGCGTGTTGTTCTGCGTGTGATCAAAGCCAAACATCAAGTCGGCGAACACTTTGCCGGTGTCGCTGAAGTGCCAGGTGCCGCGCGTGTAGCCGTCATAGTTTTCCTTTTGCGCCTGCAAGGTCCAGTAGTCGTTGTAGTACTGGTTGGTGGTGCAGCGGGTGCTGCTGCCACCGAGCTTGCCGTTGTAGATACCGCCATAGGCGCCGCAGCCGGGGCCGAGGTAGGCGCCGCTGTCGAGGTTACGGCGGTAGCCCACGTCCTTGGCCGGGCCGTCGCTCATAAAGCCGCGCTGGTTGGCCCAGATCGGTTGGCGCTGGGTCAGCTCCAGGCCGAATACCCCGTCAAAATCGCCCCAGGTCTCGCCGCCGCTGATCTGCAGGCGCTGGTTGTCGCCGCCGCCACGCTCGGCGGCGCCACCACGCAGATTGACGTCCACGCCGCTGATCTTGTCTTTGAGGATGATGTTCACCACCCCGGCAATCGCGTCGGAGCCATACACCGCCGAGGCGCCGCTGCTGAGGATCTCGATACGCTCGATCATCACCGCCGGGATGTTCGCAAGGTTGGTGAAGTTGACCGCGCCGTCGTACGCCGTGGGGTAGTCGGCCACGCGCCTGCCGTTGATCAGCACCAGTGTGTGGTTCGGCCCCAGCCCTCGCAGGTTGAGGGCACTGGCGGCCGGCTGGAAGGTGTTGCCGTAGTCTTCGCCCTGGGTCATGCCGGTGTTCTGGGTTTGCGAAGCGATGGCGTCGTAGACGTTTTTGTAGCCCCTGCGGGTGACTTCGTCAGCGGTGATGACCGTGACCGGCGACGGCCCTTCAACCTGGGCACGGGCAATGCGTGACCCCGTGACCACGACCTTTTCCAACGCTACATCGCCCGGGACTTTCGCCGCCGTGGGCGCCGCCTTGACCGCCGCTGCAGGTGGCTTGGCCGCCCGGCGCAGGGTCCAACCGCCGTCGCCACTGGGCACGGCGTCGAGGGCTGCACCGTGTAGTGCCTGTCGCAGCGCTTGCTCGGTGGTGAAGGTGCCCCGCACCGGCGCGCTGGTCAGGCCTTGCACAAGGTCTTGCTGGAAGGAAATGATCTGCCCGCTGCTGCGCGACAGGGTCAACAGCGCTTGGTCGAGGGGGCCGCTGGCAATATCAAAATCAAAAGTCTGGGCGGTCGATATCGCAGACAGCGGCTGTGCCAGCACCGCCGTGCCATGTCCCGCCAAAGTCAGGCCAATCGCCAGAGACAGTGCCGCCAGAGATGCGCGACTGAGAGGTTTGAGTTGCATGGTTGAGGTTCCCATCATTGATATGCCGTTGATGGGTTGAACAACAGATCGGGGTTTTTTATAGGCGGCCGTTAGGCTAAAAAAGCATGGGTTTATAACGGCCCGAAACAACACTCCCAGGCAGATACACCCTGGCCTGTATTGGGTTGTGCAACAGTGGCGGGGGTTTTATAGGGCTGGGAAAATTATTTTTATCGGCGCTCGATACTGACCCAATAAGGGCTGTGATAATCGATCTGCACCGGCAGGGATTTGGCCAGCAATTGCAGGGCGCCCTGGCTGTCGTCCAGCGGGAAAATCCCGCTCAGCCTCAGGCTCGCCGCCTCGGGGCTGACGCGGATGATGCCGCGCCGGTAGTCACGCAGGGCTTGCACCACTTCACCCAATGAGCGGTCACGCACTTCCAGCAAGCCTTGGGTCCACGAGGCCTCGCCGCCGCTGGCGGTTTCCAGGTCGAGGATGCCGTGGGCATTGAACGTGGCTTTCTGGCCGGCACTGATCACCTGCACAGCGCCGTCGCGCGTGGTGATTTCCACTTGGGAATGCAGCATCGTGATTTGGGTTCGATCCTCGCCCTGCTGTACCAGAAACCGCGTACCCAACGCGCGCATGCGGCCGTGTTCGGTCTCGACGATAAACGGTCTGAGACTGTCCTTGAAAACGTCGACCAGCAGCTTGCCGTCGAGCAACTGCAACAGCCGTTGCCGAGCATCGAAATGCGTCAGCACCTTGCTGCGCGCATCCAGGGTCAATGCACTGCCATCCTCCAGCGTGAGGTTCAGGCGCTCGCCCGTACCGGTGCGCAAAGCGCCCAACGGCAACCAGCTGTCGGACAGCCGCGTGATCAGACTTCCAAACGACACAACGCCAACCAGCGCCAGGGTATTGCGCAAGAAGCGCCGGCGGCCCGACGGTGCGTTGAGGGTGTGCAACAGGCTGTCGCGAGGCATGCGGCGCAGTTCGTCATTGTTCAGCACGGCCGGAACGCCGCCCATCATGTTGAAGATTTCGGCACGCCGTGGGTCGCCCTCACTCCAGCGACGGAACGCCTGGTGCTCCTGAGCGCTGGCGTGCCCGGATTGCAGCAACGCCATCCACTGTGCTGCCTCGTCGATGATCGCCTCATCCGGCGCGCTGTGGCTCATGGCTGTGTCATCGCCAGGTAGCAGCGCTTGAACGCATCGGCCATGTACTGCTGAACCCGGCTGACCGAGACCTGCAGGCGCTCGGCGATCTGCGCATAGGTCAAACCGTCCAGTTGGTGATACAAAAACGCCGCCTTGGCCTTGGCCGACAAACCGTCGAGCAAGCGGTCGACTTCCAGCAGCGTCTCGATCAACAGCAAACGCTCCTCGGGCGACGGGTGCACCATCATCGGCGCCTGGGCCAATGCTTCCAGGTAGGCACGTTCCAGGTCCTGGCGACGCCAGCCCTCATACATCAGGCGCCGCGCGATGGTGGTCAGCAACGCCCGCGGCTCGCGGATTTGCGAAGGGTCGGGCAATGCCAGTACCCGCAGGAAGGTCTCCGATGCAATGTCCTGAGCCCCATGGGCGCAACCCATCGCCCGGCTTACCCGCGTGCAAAGCCAACTGTAGTCACTTTTGAACATCTGCCCAATCAGACCGAAATGTGGGTTCTGATTCACACCCATTGCATGCTCCATGCGAATAAAGGCCATTCAGCCTGGCGGTTGATGAGCAATGGAAAGCCATCGCTGGAGGCGGACTTTGCATGAGGGGAGCATAGGTTAGGAAAGAATAAAAAATAACAATAGCCTGTCAAATTGGCATATGCAGAAAAATCAGATACGGGGCAGCGCCCTGGCTGTCAGGTCAGTGCGAAGACACATAGACAGAAGGCTGCGCCGGCGCTGGCAGCGAATAGGTTGCTTTCATCCATTCGACTTCAGCATGGGGTGTGCGGCCGAAGTAGCGCTTGAACTCTCGGCTGAACTGCGATGCGCTTTCATAGCCCACGTTAAAAGCCGCAGATGAGGCCGACATGTCGTCGCGGAGCATCAACAACCTTGCCTGGTGCAGACGAGTCGATTTCAGGTACTGCATGGGTGAGGAGTCGGTGACTGTTCGAAAGTGCAGATGAAAGCTGGGTACGCTCATACTCGCCTCCTGGGCCAGGCACTCGACGTCCAGCCGCTCCTGGTAACAGCTGTGTATCTTGCGAATGGCGCGGGTCACCTTTGCGAAATGGCCTTGCTTGCCAAGGGCTGCCCGCATGGACCCTCCTTGTTCACCTGCGATGATCCGGTAGTAAATCTCGCGCACCAGCGAGGGGCCGAGGATCGGGCCATCGACCGGATGGCTCATCGCTTCGAGAAAGCGCAGTGTGGACTCGCGCAACATCTCGTCCATCGGCGAGGAATACATGCCTTTGGGACGTTCGTGGGTCGGACCGGATTTTTCGTCAATTTCCAGGATCAGTTCGCCAGCGAGTTTGAAATCCAGGCGCATGTATACCGCCAGCATCGGTTCCTCTTCGCTGGCGTCGGTTTCCATGGTGAAAGGCACTGGCACAGACACCACCAGGTAGTGCTGGGCGTCGTAAAGGTAGACCTCATCGCCCAGATAGCCGAGCTTGCGCCCCTGGCACAGGATGACGATGCCAGGCTCGTAGAGCACTGGCGTGCGGGTCAGCGGGCGATTGGAGCGCAGAAAGCGTATGTCTTCCAGTGCGCTCAGGTTGTAGCCCTCCAGGGGGGCCAACTGCTCCATCAGTTGGACCATGCGCCGGGTTCGCGCTGCAAAATGATTCATAGGCCCCTCTTGCGGTTTCACGAAGCGTGACCATCCGTAGAGCGTGTCAGTGCTTCCCATTGGTCGATTTCACGCAGGGATTGCGTCAGCTTTTCGCGCACAAAGCCTATCGCATCGCTGCCGAGCAGCAGGTGGGCCGGTGGGTTGTCGCTGGCGATCAACTGCAGCATGGCTTGCGCRGCTTTTTGYGGGTCCCCCAAYTGGTGGCCGCTTTTCKCTTCSCGYGCCTGGCGYACYGGATCAAAGCTSKCATCGTAGTCGGCRATRCTGCGGGGCGTRCGCTGCATCGAGCGGCCGGCCCARTCGGTGCGAAAYGARCCYGGMGCCACGGCSGTGACAAARATGTTGAATGGCTTGAGTTCTTTGCTCAGGGTGTCGGAGATGCCTTCCAGCGCGAAYTTGCTSSCGCAGTAGTAGGCGATRCCCGGCATSGTGATSGTGCCGCCCATGGASGTGATGTTGATGATGTGCCCRCKGCGGCGCTGGCGGAAGTACGGCACGAASGCCTTGGTCACSGCAACGGCGCCGAACACRTTGACGTCGAACTGRCGRCGCATKTCYTCCAGSGGCGACTCTTCGAAAATSCCCTCATGRCCGTAACCYGCRTTGTTCACCAGGACRTCCACCGGGCCGWAGCGGGTCTCSAYCTCGGCRACGACGCTGTCGATCCGCTCAAARTCSGTGACRTCCAGGATCACSCCATGAGCACGCTCCGCTGATAATGCCTCGAACGTTTGCAGCGCGGCTTCGTTGCGAACGGTACCAATGACACGGTGGCCTGCAGCCAGTGCCTCGGTCGCGAGGGCCTTGCCAAAGCCGCTGCTGATGCCGGTGATGAACAGKGTTTTGCGAGTGCTCATGGAGATTCCTCTCGGTTACTGAGTGCTAATGGTAGCCAAGCCACCGCTGGCGACCTATGCCGGATCATCTATGAGGCTTGCCTATTCCTATTTGCTTCTGCTCATACGCTCATTTGTCCCGATGTGGCTCGATTGGCGCAGGCTGATGCGTGGTCCGGCCCGCCCCAGTGGGTGTCACTGAGGCGGTCGGCACCACTCCACGTTACGTCAGCCAGACATCCACCTGCCGCTCCGCGCCCTCTATAAACACCAAGGCCTCGACCTGCCCCGCCTCTATCAGGTCTTGGCTGACGCCTTTTATCAATTCAAGCTGCGCGGCGCTGTCGACCAGCTCAACACGTGCTACCGGAGCCTTCATGGATTGGCTGGCGTCAGACTTTGCTTTGCGAATCGCAGACAGCACGCTGCTCAGGCTCATCAATAACTGTTCAACAGCCGCGTCAGGGCAAGCGTCCCCTTGCGGCCAGGGCGCCTTGTGCACTGAGCCGCAATTCCAGGATTGCCAGACCTCCTCACACACAAAGGGCAGAAATGGCGCAAACAGTCGCTGCTGCACGCTCAGCGCATGTGCCAATGCATTACGCGCCGAGTAGCCGTCGGGTCGATAGGCACGACGCTTGACCAATTCGACGTAGTCATCGCAAAACCACCAGAAGAATCCTTCGATACGCGACAACGCCCCGCTGTAGTCATAGGCCTCCAGCGCGACGGTAGCGTCCTGGACTACGCCACCCAAGCGTTCAAGCATGGCTTGATCCAGCGGTTGGTCGATATCCCCGGTGTCATCCTTCGCAAAGCCTTGAACCAACCTCGAAAGATTGAACAGCTTGACGGCCAGGCGGCGGCCGATTTTCATCTGCTGCTCTTCAAAGGCTGTGTCACTGCCGAGCCGCGCCGAGGCAGCCCAATAGCGCACGCCGTCACTTCCATACTGGTCGAGCAAGGCTTGAGGGGTGACCACATTCCCCTTGGACTTGGACATTTTCTTGCGATCGGGATCAAGGATCCACCCGGAAAGCGCGACGTTGCGCCATGGCGCGCAACCGTGTTCAAAATGGCTGCGTACCAGTGTCGAGAACAGCCAGGTTCGGATTATGTCGTGACCTTGGGGCCTGAGGTCCATCGGGTATATTTTGGCAAACAACCCATCGTCCTCTCCCCAGCCGCCGGCAATCTGAGGCGTCAGGGAACTGGTGGCCCAGGTGTCCATGATGTCTTGTTCACCGATAAACCCGTTGGGTTGACCACGCTGCTCGGGTCGATACCCAGGCGGTGTATCCAGGCCCGGATCAACAGGCAGGCTTGCCTCACTGGCGATAATCGGAGCGCCATGCTCGGCTTCGCCTTGTGCGTCCAGGCGATACCAGAACGGAATCGGCACGCCGAACGTACGTTGGCGACTGATTAGCCAGTCTCCATTCAACCCCCCTACCCAATGCTCGTAACGCCTGAGCATGTGCGGCGGATGCCAGTCCAACGCCTGGCCAGCGTCGAGCAACACGTCCCTCAGGTTCGCGTCGCGTCCGCCATTGCGCAAGTACCATTGCCGCGTCGCGAGAATTTCCAAAGGCCGGTCGCCTTTCTCGAAGAACTTTACCGCGTGTTTAATCGGTCGTGGTTCATCTCGCATGGCGCCGCAGTCACGCAACATCGAAACGAGCTGCGTACGAACCTGGGACAGGGTACGGCCGGCCAGGCCTGCGTAGGCCTGTTGGCTGCGCGGAGTCGTCAACCAGGAGGGCGTCTCAAGTAACAGGCGCCCGTCCTTTCCCAGGACTGACCGTGTGGGCAGCTGCAACTCCCGCCACCAAATCACATCGGTTAGATCGCCAAAGGTGCAGACCATCGCCAACCCGGTGCCCTTGCCGGGGTCACCCAAAGGGTGGGCCAGCAGCGGAACGTCCAGGTCAAAAATCGGCGCGCGCACGGTCTGCCCGAACCTCGCCTGATAACGAGCGTCGTCCGGGTGAGCCACCAGCGCCACGCATGCCATCAGCAACTCAGGTCGCGTCGTAGCAATCTTCAGTTCGGCACCATCAGCCGCGTCGAAGCCGAGTTCGTGATACGCACCCGCAACCTCGCGCTCCTCAAGCTCTGCCTGGGCTACGGCCGTCTGGAACGTCACATCCCAGAGACACGGAGCCTCCTGGCTATACAGTTCGCCACGCTGGTAGTTACGCAGTAACGCGCGCTGACTGGCTCGTTGGGAGCGTTCATCAATGGTGGCGTATGAAAGACTCCAATCAACGGACAAGCCCAGTTGCACGAACAGTGCACGGAACGCTTGCTCATCGATGGCCGTCAGCTCATGGCACAACTCGATAAAGTTGCGCCGACTGATGACTGCAAAGTCAGCCCGTTTTAATGGAATTGACTCGGAGGGTTTGAAGCCAGGCTGGTAAGCGGCCAACGAGTCGCAACGTACGCCGTAGAAATTCTCGACCCTGCGTTCGGTCGGCAAGCCATTGTCGTCCCAACCCATGGGGTAGAACACAGCCTTGCCGCGCATCCGCTGGAACCGGGCGATGATATCGGTGTGGGTGTAGCTGAAGACATGGCCAACATGCAACGAACCTGAGGCTGTCGGTGGCGGCGTGTCGATGGAGAATACAGCGTCGCGTTGGGCGCTGTGGTCAAAGGCATACGTGCCTTCGAGCTGCCAATGCTGAGACCAGCGTGTTTCGAGGTTTTCAAGCGAGGGGGTGACGGTTTGATCGTTTAGAACTTCATCACGTTTAACGGTGACATAGCTTCCTCCTGTCAACATCATGGGGCGCAACAACGGTTGTGCGCCGAAGCAAACTTTATATTCAATCGCCTGCGGAAAGTAAAGCCCTTGAACCAGGCCATTTTTTCCACAAAATAGCGTAAAAACAGTCCGGAAGATTTCTCACATTCAACAGGTACCCTATGCACACCCCCGTCACAATCATCGGTGCTGGCCTGGGCGGTCTCATCCTGGCCCGCGTGCTGTACGTCCACGGTATTGCCGCCACCGTCTATGAAGCAGAGCCGTCGGCAACCGCACGCGCCCAAGGCGGGATGCTCGATATCCACGACTACAACGGCCAACTGGCCTTGCAGGCAGCGGGCCTGACGGACGAGTTCCGCGCGCTTATCCTGAAAGGTCGCGAGGCGACTCGGGTGCTTGATTGGCAGGGTGCCACTCTGTTGGATCAACCCGACGACGGCACAGGCGGCCGTCCCGAGGTCATGCGTGGCGAACTGCGCAAGATGCTCCTCGATTCACTGCCCGCCGGTACTGTGCGCTGGGGCCACAAGGTCAAGAGCGTGCGCGCCCTCGGCGAGGGTCGCCACGAAGTGACCTTCGCCGACGGCACTTGCGTTGCCACCCACCTGCTGGTTGGCGCGGACGGAGCCTGGTCAAAGGTCCGGCCGCTGCTCAGCGACGCTGCCCCCGAGTACATGGGCCGCTCGTTGATCGAAACCTACCTGTATGACAGCGACGCCCGGCACCCGGCCACCTCCAGGGCGGTAGGTGGCGGTGCGATGTTCGCACTTCAACCGGGAAAAGGGATCCAGGCGCACCGTGAGACGGGCGCCACGCTGCACACCTACGTAGTGCTCACCGAATCCCAAAGCTGGTTTGCCGCCATCGATTTCACCGACACGCCAACGGCGGCGGCACGGATCGCGCAGGAATTCGCAGGCTGGTCCCCTGCCCTCACGGCATTGATCACCGACAGCGACACCGAACTGGTATGGCGCCCGCTCTTTATGCTGCCGGTTGAGCACCGCTGGGAGCGGGTGCCGGGCGTAACGCTGATCGGTGATGCCGCACACCTTGCGGCCCCGAATGGCGAAGGTGCCAACCTGGCCATGTACGATGGTGCCGAACTCGGCAAGGCCATCGCCTCACACCCTGATGACGTCGAAGCCGCCCTGGGCGAATACGAACAGGCCATGTTCCCGCGCAGCGCGCAAATGGCTGCCGAGGGGAATGAACTGCATGAGTTGCTGTTTGGTGACGATGCACCCTATAGCCTGGTCAGCATGTTCAACGGGGCAAGTGCCTGAACAGGGCTCGATAGCCGACCGTATCGGCGGGGTCAATCACACTGGAAGGACTCAAGGACGTTATAAATTTCGGCAACCACCTGCCGTGTTGCGCCCTCAATGGTTCCTTCATTCCGGCATAACACCCAGCCGTGATCCGCAACCGCTCGCTCGAACGCCTGGGTACAGGCGACATGTTCTGCCAGCGTGTGGATCACGGTACTGCTCAGCCCACGCCGGCGTGCCGCGGCCCGTGCCCATGAAATATCAGGGTCAGTGACGACCCCGATATGCAGGTCCGGCACTTGCACGTTTCGATCAATGTTCAACTGCAGGATTTCTGCCAGCGGGACTTCCCGGCGAAACGCGGCATCAGACGGGTACCAGCGGTCGATCAGGACGATGCTGCCTGGAGGCTGTCTAGCCAGCACGTGCCGGGAAATCCACGCGCGGCTATCAGCGAAGCGTTCACAAACCTCCCACTCCAGATCCAGGCCGGGATGCCTGGCGAGTCTGTTAACGAGGGTCATTGTTTCACTTCTGAAGGGATCGCTTTTTCTCTCGCAAAGCCGGATCACCATTCTGTTGTCAGCCCTCAGTGCTTTTGTAACGGCCTCCAGCAATGTGGTTTTGCCGGTGCCCTTGGGCCCATCCATGGAAACAAACAACGGACGGCCAGCCGCCTGGCTCAACACGGCTTGTCGATCCGGCTGCGCATGGTTTCGGCGATCACCCTGGCCAGTGCAGATTGATCAAATGGCTTGGGTAAGCGCGTCAATGTGGTCTTGAGGTCCAGGGAGATTTCCGCAAAGCCTGAGGAAAGAATGATGGGAAGGTTGGGATACAACGACTCGATGTTGCCGGCAAGCTCGATCCCGGTCATGTCCGGCATTGCCATGTCTGTCACGACCAGGTCAAAGCACGCGCCTTGCGCCAGGAACGCCAACGCAGCATGCCCGTCTCCTGCCGACACAACATGATGGCCCAGGTCTTCAAGCATCGCCCCGGTGCTGATCAGCACCAGCGGGTCGTCATCTACCAGCAGAATCTCGAGGCATTGCTGATGGGCTGCATCGGGTGTATCTGCAGTTGATGCCAGCGCCGCAGACTGTGTGGTGTCGGTCACCGCCACCGGTAACCAGAGCTCAGCGGTTGTGCCCTCTCCTACCCGGCTCTTCAGCACAAAGTGGCCCTGTGACTGTGCCGCCAGGCCATGCACCATCGAAAGCCCAAGCCCGGTGCCTTTTCCCGCTCCCTTGGTGGTGAAGAACGGCTCCATGGCCCGTTGCAAGGTCGCGTCATTCATCCCGGGGCCGGTGTCGATGACAGAGATGCAAATCAGCCTTTGCGAGTCATTCGTCCCGCCGGGAAACGCATCCTCCCGCGCTGAAATCAGGATCCTGCCCCGACCTTCCATTGCGTCCCGGGCGTTGATCACCAGGTTCATCACAGCCATTTCCAGTTGGCTCATGTCGACCAATACCGGCCGCAGGATCAAGGGGAACTGTGTGTCGACGTTGATGCCTGCGCCCAACATGCGGGACAGCAGGTCTGACATGTTGCGGATCAGATCGCCCACATCCACAGGCTGAGGATCAAGCTCCTGGCGACGGGCAAAGGCCAGCATGCGCTGAGTCAGCGTTGCGCCCCGCTGGGCGCCCGCGATGGCATTATTCAGTAAGGCGCAGGTTCTCGAGTCCTGCGGGACACGCTTCTTGGCGAGTTCAAGACTCCCCAGAATCACCATCAGGAGGTTGTTGAAGTCATGGGCGATGCCGCCGGTGAGCTGGCCCAGGGACTCCATTTTCTGGGATTGGAATAACGCCTCTCGGGTTTCCTTGATCTCCTGTTGAGCCTGCACGCTTTCGGTAACGTCCCGGGTGATCTTCGCAAACCCCACCAGCTCACCCAGTTCATTCTTGATCGGGTCGATAACCACATGGGCGAGGAATCCCGTACCGTCCTTGCGCAGGCGCCAGCCCTGCCCTTCGTAACGACCTTCCCTGAGCACCGTTTCAAGGGCGCGCTGCGGGACGTTGTGGTCTACGTCCTCACGCTGGAAGAACATGGAGTAATGCCTGCCGATGACTTCTGCCGGCTGATAACCCTTGATGCGCTGGGCGCCGGCGTTCCAGGTGGTGATCACGCCGTTGGGGTCCAGCATATACAGCGCGTAGTCGGTGACGCCTTGCACCAGCAGGCTGAATTGCTGCTCGCTCTGGCGCAGCGCCTGCTCCGCGGCCTTACGCTCGGTCAGGTCCCGTGTGACCTTGGCGAAGCCAATCAACGTGCCGTCGTCGGCGCGTATCGGGTCGATGATCACCAGTGCCCAGAGACGAGTCCCATCCTTGCGGATGCGCCAACCTTCGCCCTCGAAGCGCCCTGACTGCTCGGCGCTCTTGAGTGCCCGGCCCGGCAAGTCCGAGGCCAGGTCTTCCGGGGTGTAGAACAGCGAAAAATGCCTGCCCAGCACTTCACTCTGTTCGTACTGCTTGATCTTTCTCGCCCCGGAGTTCCAACTGCGAATCAAGCCGTTCGTATCAAGCATATAGATGGCATAGTCGACCACTGCGTCGACGAGCAGTCGATACCGGTCGTCCTGATTGAAAGGCCCTTGTGCAGGATGGGATGGCATCAGGAAAGTCTCGGGACAAATGAGTGGCTTGAGCCCTCAGTATGTCTAAAAAAATCCCCGGCCCACCAATTTATTCATCTGAACAGTTTTTTGAGTCAACCGCCGCCGTTGCGCGCAAACCGTGGAATCTTCAATCCCAGGCTTTCCCGCAAGGTCGTACCTTCATAAGCCGTGCGATACACGCCGCGCTCCTGCAACAACGGGATGACCTCGTGCGTGAAGCGCTTGAACTGCTCCGGATGGCCGATGTAGATATTGAAACCATCCACCGCGCGGGCTTCAAGCCAGTCAGCCATTTTCCGGGCGACGGTATCCGCCGATCCGACAAACGCTCCCGGGCGCAGTTGCCGCCCGAACTCCACCGCCTGGCGCAATGTAAAACCTTTCTCCCGTGCCTGATCGGCAATGCGTTTGGCCGCGGTAAAAAAGCTGCTGCGTGCCGCCTCCAGGCTCTCCTGCGGGAACGGCGCATCAAGGTCGTACTGGCTGAAATCATGCCAGCCGAAATTGCGTCCGAACTCCTTCAGCGCCAGCTCGAAACTGTGGTCGGCCTGATGGTAGTGCCGCTCGATTTCACGCGCCTGTTCATCGGTATCGCCTACATAAATCTCGGCGCCGGGCATCACCAGCAATTGCTTCGGGTCACGGCCATGTTGCAGCGCCCTGCCCTTGATATCCCGATAAAAAGCCTGGCCCTGCTCGATGCTGGCCGCATGGGTAAAGATCACATCGGCCGTGGCCGCGCCGAGGTCGCGGCCTTGTTCCGAATCGCCAGCCTGGAAGATCACCGGTTGGCCCTGGGGTGAGCGCTGGATATTCAGCGGCCCGACCACGGAAAAGTGCTCGCCCTTGTGATTCAGGCTGTGGAGTTTGGCGGGGTCGAGAAACCGGCCGGTGGCGCGGTCACGCACGAAGGCATCTTCCTCATAGGAGTTCCACAGGCCCTGCACGACCTGGACGTGTTCGGCCGCCCGGCCATAGCGGGTGTCGTAGTCATAATGTTCGTCGCGGCTGTAGTTGCCGGCGGTACCGGCGTCGCCGCTGGTGACCACGTTCCAGCCGGCGCGGCCTTTACTGATCAGGTCGAGTGAGGCCAGGCGCCGCGCGACGTTATAGGGCGAGTTGTAAGAGGTCGTCAGCGTACCGACCAGGCCCAGGTGCCGGGTGCTTACGGCAAGTGCCGATAACAGCGTCAGCGGCTCCAGCCGGTTCAGGTAGTGGGATGGCGAACCCGGTGTGATGAATTGGCTGTCGACGATGAACATCAAGTCGAACAATGCCGCCTCGGCCTGGCGTGCAATGTCGATGTACCAGTCGACGTTGACGCTGGCATCGGCCGGCAATTGCGGGTCGAGCCACAGATTGTGGCGGCCGRGCCCGCCGCAGCCCATGGTCAGGGCGCCGAGTTTGAGCTGTCTTTTTTGGGTCATGTCCAACGTATTCCTTGAAGCGTTCAGGGCTGGGTTCTGGCGACGGCTGGCTGCAAGGACGCCGCGAAGGAGTCGTCGAACAGCTTGTCTGCCGGGTAAGACTTGACCAGTCCCTGGCTTGCGAAAAAGTCCACGGTCTTTTGTGCTTCTACAGGCGACTGGGCTGTCACCGGTTCGACCGTCGTGCGTGCCCGGGCAAACCAGGCGCGGGCAATGTCGGCATCTGCGCGGGTGCGTTTGGCCCACGCATCTGCATACGCGTCGGCGTTGGCCGGGCTTTGGCGCGTCCAGTCACGGGCTTTCTTCAGGCGTTGGAGAAAATCGCTGATTTGCGCACGCTTGTTATCGACGGCCCTCGTGCTGGCGGCGACGAAACTCTGGGCCGGGATCAGCCCGTCTGCGGTCGCCAATACCCGTGCGCCCTGGCGTTCCTGTTGGGTGACGTAGGGTTCCCAGGTGGCGATGACATCAACCGAACCGCCTTCCAGTGCGTGGGAAGCATCCAGTGCACTGAGGTAGCGCAACTCCAGGGCCTCTTTCGGCACGCCCGCCTTATCCAGTGCGGTCAGCAGCAATTGCTGGCTCCAGGAGCCTTTCCAGATGGCGGCGCGCTTGCCTTTGAGGTCCGCAAGGCTGTGGATCGAGGAATCCTTTTTCACCAGGATGGCCACGCCCTCGAGGTTTTGCCGGCTGATGGCAATCACCTTGATTGGCGCGCCGAGTGCACCGAGGAACAGCACGGGCGCATCGCCGAGCAGGCCGATGTCGAGGCTGTTGGTATTGAGGGCTTCCGCCACGGGAGACCCGGCGGTGAATTGCTTCCATTCAAGGGTATAGGGCAGATCATCCAGCACCCCCGCCGCTTCCATCACGGCCTGGGCGTTGTAGCTTTGGTCTCCGACCACCAGCGTTTGCGCGTTCGCGGTCAGGCACAGCAGCGTGGCGGCCAACCCGGCCGCCAGTTTTGTCAGGTAACGCACGTTCGTCTCCAGATGCTTTCTCAAGCATTGAAAGTCGATCCGCGCGTGCGGTCTCGGCAGTGTTCGTAGGGAGGGCTACGATGAGGGGCTGACGGCTGCATGTAAAATACCTATAACGCATAACCTAATTCGATATTAATGCGTTAAATGCATTTTTGTGGGTGGTCGGCGCGCACGGACATTGCGTACCCGCCTGCACCACCTACACTGATTTGAATTCGGCGACTCTCGCGCCATTTTTTCTGCCGTATGGCCCGATGCCCGCGCACTCATTGCTCAACAAATAAAGCAGTTAACCAACTGATTAATCAGAGTAAATATGAAAGAGCAGCCTCGGCAGCTTGTATCGGCACCGCAACCAGTGGCGCATAGCCGCGCCCTTTTTCGACCACCACACCTTCTGGCTCCCTTGAGCCTGCTGTGCATCGCCATCGCCGGATGCACCGTCGGGCCCGATTTCGCGCGCCCTGAGGTGCCGGCGAACGCCGATTATTCACGAGAAAAACTCACCTCCACCGCCAAGGCCGATATCGACACCGGCGGTGCGGCGCAGCGGTTGATCGCCGGGATGGATATTCCCGGGCAATGGTGGACGCTGTTCCGCTCACCGGAACTGAACGCGCTGGTGGAGGAAGCCTTGCGCGCCAACCCGGATGTCACCGCCGCGCAGGCGGCATTGCGCCAGGCCAACGAGCTGGTCTATGCCGACCAGGCGTCGCTGTTTCCCTCGGTGAGCGGCAACGTGCAGAAAGCCCGCGAGAAAGTATCGGGCGTCACCTCGGGCCTGCCGGAGTCGCCGATTCTCACGGTGAGTTCGGCGTCGCTGAGCGTGTCCTACGCCCCGGATGTGTTCGGCGGCACGCGCCGGCAAATTGAATCCACCTCGGCGCAGGCCGAGTACGAACGCTTCCAGTTGGAGGCGACCTACCTCACCTTGACCTCCAATGTGGTGAACACCGCAGTCAGCCTGGCCTCTATACGCGACCAGATCGCCGCCACCGAAACCATCATTCGGCTACAGAGTGATCAGCTCGACGTCCTGCAGGCGCAGCGCCGGCTGGGTGCGATCGGCGACTCCGACGTGCTCACACAGCAGACCGCGCTGGCGCAAACCCGTGCCACCTTGCCGCCCCTGCAAAAGCAGTTCGCCCAGACCCGCAACCAGTTGATGGCCTACCTCGGCCGGTTTCCCAACCAGGACCGGGACGAGCGCTTCAACCTCGCCTCCCTGCACCTGCCCGAAGAACTGCCGCTCAGCCTGCCTTCGGCCATCGTTGGCCAGCGGCCCGATGTGCGTTCCGCGCAGGCGCAACTGCATCAGGCCAGTGCCAATATCGGCGTGGCCGTCGCCAATCAGTTGCCCCAGTTCAGCATTACCGGGTCGGTGGGCTCCACGGTGGCCAGCGGGACCAAATTGTTTTCGGCGGGCAGTGGGGTCTGGAGCCTAGCCGGGTCGATCACCCAACCGATCTTCGATGCCGGCGCACTCGAACATCGCAAACGCGCTGCCGTGGCCGCCTATGACGAGTCGGCAGCCCGCTACCGTGGCACGGTGATCGGCGCGTTCCAGGACGTGGCCAATGCGCTGCGGGCGCTGGA
The DNA here is from genome assembly GCF_019382755.1 of Pseudomonas sp. Colony2. Lineage (NCBI taxonomy): Bacteria > Pseudomonadati > Pseudomonadota > Gammaproteobacteria > Pseudomonadales > Pseudomonadaceae > Pseudomonas > Pseudomonas sp. Colony2. Next base: position 3,660,378 of record NZ_CP080030.1, read on the forward strand.
GGCGGATGCCGATGCGCTCAACCAGCAGGTGGTGGCCGAGCGCTCTGCCCAAGCCAACCTGGACCTGGTGCAGGCGCAGTTCAAACTCGGTGCCGTGGCGTACATCAACCTGCTCACGGCCCAGCAAACCTACCAGAACACCGTGCTGGCCCGGGTCAGGGCGCAGGCCTCCCGCTACAGCGACACCACCGCGCTCTTCCAGGCATTGGGTGGCGGATGGTGGAACCGTGCCGATGTGGACCCTGCCACCAAGGGCCGGCCTGATCGGTTCGGCCTGCCGTCGTGGAACGAGATCATGCCGGCCAGGAACGAGGCAGCGCCTGCCGATTCGGCACGGTTCAACTGAACTGAACTCTTGAAACAGCGAGAACATCCATGGCTGACGTCATAACCGCCTCTCCCCTGCCCACCGAGCCCGGCGCACCGCGCAAGCGCCGACTGTGGCGGCCGATGATCATCATGATCGTGGTGGTGCTGGTGATTGTGGCGATCATTGCCGGGGTGAAGTTCGTGCAGATTTCGGCGCTGATCGCCCAGTCGAAAATGCCCCTGCCCGCCTCCGTGGTCACGGCCATGAAGGTGCCGTTCAGCGACTGGCAACCGAATGTCAGCGCCGTGGGCTCAATGAAAGCGGTCAGGGGGGTGGATGTGACCACTGAAGTGGGCGGCATCGTCCGCACCATCGGCTTCACGCCCGGGCAAGAGGTGGCGGCCCAGGCGCTGCTCGTCCAGCTGAATGCCGACTCGGACATCGCGCAACTGCATTCCCTTGAGGCCACGGCCGACCTGGCGGTGATCGTCCTCAAGCGTGACAAGGCGCAACTGGCGGTTAACGCCATCTCCCAGGCACAAGTGGACACTGACACCGCCGACCTCAAATCCAAGGTCGCCGCCGCTGAACAACAGCGCGCGCTGGTGGCGAAAAAAACCATCCGCGCACCGTTTGCCGGGCGCATCGGCATCACCAGCGTCAACCCTGGCCAATACCTCAACCCCGGCGACAAGATCGCCACGCTGCAAACCTTCGATCCGATCTACATCGACTTCACGGTGCCCCAGACTCAAATGGAGGCCATCGCCATCGGCCAAGGGGTTTCGGTAACGGCCGACGGCCTGTCCAATCAAATATTCACCGGCAAGATCAGCACCATCGACACCCAGTTCGACGCCACCACGCGCAATGTCACCGTGGAAGCCACCGTCGACAACCCCAAACAGAACCTGGTGCCCGGGATGTTTGCCCGCGCCGTGGTCAACTCCGGTGCGACACAGCGCTACCTCACCGTTCCGCAGACATCGGTGACCTACAACCCTTACGGCACCACGGTATTCATTGCCACATCGAGCAAGAACGACAAGGGTGAGGAAGTCCTCACCGCGCAACAGACCTTTATCAAGACCGGACCGACCCGGGGCGATCAGGTGGCGATCCTGTCGGGCGTGAAGGAAGGCGACCTGCTGATCACCAGCGGCCAGATGAAGCTCAAGAATGGCTCGCCGGTGAAGGTCGATAACAGCGCCGCGCCGCTGAACGATCCTGCGCCGACTCCCCAAGAACACTAAAGGTGTCCCATGAAGCTTACCGATACCTTTATCCAGCGGCCGGTCTGGGCGATTGTCGTCTCGCTGTTCATCCTGATCCTGGGGCTGCGCTCGATCTTCGAATTGCCGGTGAACCAATGGCCACGCACCGAAAATACCGTGGTCACCATCACTACCGCCTACTACGGCGCGGACGCCTCCACCGTTGCCGGCTTTATCACCCAGCCGCTTGAATCGGCCATCGCCCAGGCCCAGGGCATTGACTACCTGTCTTCAACGAGCATCACCGGTGTCTCGACGATTACCGCCACGCTGCGGCTGAATTACGACGCGAGCAAGGCCCTCACCGAGATCAACACCCAGGTCAACTCGGTCAAGAACCAACTGCCGGCGCAGTCCCAGGAACCGGTGCTGACGGTGGCGGTCGGGCAGACCACAGACGCCATGTACCTGGGTTTCTACAGCGACACCCTGCCCACCAACAACATCACCGACTACCTGGTGCGGGTGGTCAAGCCCAAGCTGGACTCAATCCAGGGCGTGCAAACCGCAGAAATCCTCGGCGGGCGCCAGTTCGCCCTGCGCGCCTGGATGGACCCGAACAAACTGGCGGCGCATAACGTGACCGCCCAGGACGTGTCCACCGCCCTGGCCAACAACAACTACCTGTCTGCCGTCGGTTCCACCCGCGGGCAAACGGTGACGGTCGACCTGACGGCCGGGACCGACTTGCACACGGTGGATGAATTCAAGCGGCTGGTGGTCAAGCAGAAAGGCGATGCCCTGGTGTACCTGGAGGACGTGGCCACCGTCACCCTCGGCGCCGAAAGCTACGACAGCAGCGTGGCGTTTTCCGGCAAGCGTTCGGTGTTCATCGGCATCAAGACGGCGCCGACTGCCAATATCCTGACGGTGGCCGACAGCGTGCGCGAGGCCTTCCCCGAGCTGCAATCCCAGTTGCCCACCGGGGTACGCGGCGAGATCGTGTATGACTCCACGGAGTTCATCAACACCTCGATCTATGAGGTGGTGAAGACCCTGGTCGAGGCGATGATCATTGTGTCGGTGGTGATCTACCTGTTCCTCGGCTCGTTCCGCGCGGTGATCGTGCCGCTGGTGGCGATCCCGCTGTCGCTGGTCGGGACCTTCTTCATCATGTACCTGCTGGGGTACTCGATAAACCTGCTGACCCTGCTTGCCCTGGTATTGGCGATCGGCCTGGTGGTGGACGACGCGATTATCGTGGTGGAAAACGTCGACCGGCATATCAAGGAAGAAGGCAAAGGCGTGCTGGAGGCTGCGCTGGTTGCCGCGCGGGAACTGGGTGGGCCGATCATCGCGATGACCGTGGTGCTGATCGCGGCCTACGTGCCCATCGGGCTGCGCAGCGGCCTTACCGGTGCGCTGTTCAAGGAGTTCTGTTTCTCGCTGGCGGGTGCCGTGACTGTGTCGGCCGTGGTGGCGTTGACGCTTTCGCCGATGATGACCTCCCGGCTGTTCAAGTCCGGGCACGAAGAAGGCCGGTTTGCCCGCAAGCTCGATCAGTACTTCGACTGGTTGCGGGGCCGTTACCACCGCGTACTCTCGGGCGGCCTGAACGTATGGCCGGTGCTGGTGACGTTTGGTTTTGTGCTGTTCCTGCTGGTGGCCGCCAGCGGCATGACCGCCAAAAGCGAACTGTCGCCCACCGAGGACCAGGGGCTGGTGTTCATGCAGATCAAGGGCCCGCCCACTGCCTCGCCGCAGCAGATGGAGCGCATCGCCGACCAGGCCTTCCAGATCGCCAACAAAGAGCCGGAATACGCGCAGATGTTCCAGCTGACCGGGTTGCCTATCCTCAACCAGGGCCTGGGCGGTGTGCTGCTGAAAAACTGGGGCGACCGCTCGCGCTCCCAGGCCCAACTGATATTGGAACTCCAGCAGAAATGGAACCAGGTGCCGGGCGCCACCATTGCGGCCTTCCCGCTGCCATCGCTGCCGGGCGCCCAGGGCTTGCCGGTGCAGTTCGTGATCACCACCACCGACTCGGTGGAAAACCTCAACGAAGTCGCCCAGGCCGTGGTGGCCGAGGCCCAGAAACAACAGCTGTTCTATTTCTCCGACATGGACCTGAAACTCGACAAGCCACAAGCCAAGCTGGTGGTGGACCGGGAAAAAATCGCCGCACTGGGCATGACCCAGGCCGACGTCGGTGCGGCGCTGTCCGCGGCACTGGGCGGCAACTACGTGAACTACTTCTCCACTGCCGGGCGCTCGTACAAAGTGATTCCCCAGGTGTTGCAGGTTGATCGCCTCAACCCGGACCAGATTCTCGATTATTACATTCGCACGCCATCCGGCAGCATGATCCAGGCGCGCACCGTGGCGCATATCGAAACCTCGACCCAGCCGGAATCCATCAACCACTTCCAGCAACTCAACTCGGCGACCCTGTCGGGCGTCAGCGGCGTGGCCCAGGGCGAACTGCTGGCGAAACTGAACACCATTCTGACCAATATTGCGCCGTCGGGTTACACCTCCGACTTCTCCGGCGAATCACGCCAGTTCATGCAGGAATCCGGCGGGTTCTTCGGCCTGCTGATGTTTTCGATCCTGATCGTGTACCTGGCCCTGGCGTTTCAGTTCGAGAGTTTCCGCGACCCGGTGGTGATCCTGTTCTCGGTGCCCCCTGCACTCTTCGGCGCGTTGGCGTTTATCACCATGGGGTTTGCCTCGATCAACGTGTACACCCAGGTGGGGCTGGTGACGTTGCTGGGGTTGATCACCAAGCACGGGATCCTGATCGTGCAGTTTGCCAACGAGTTGCAGCGCGCCGGTCACAGCAAGCGCGAGGCCATAGAAGAAGCCGCCGGCGTGCGTCTGCGGCCGATCCTGATGACCACCGCCGCCATGGTGCTGGGCGTGGTGCCGCTGGTGTGGGCCTCCGGTGCCGGGGCTGCGGGACGGCATGACATGGGCCTGGTGATCTTTGCCGGGTTGTCGATCGGTACCGTGCTGACGCTGTTCATGGTGCCGGCGATGTATATGTTTATTGGCTCCACGCACCATCAGGAGGCGGAACAGCCGGTCCCCGTGTAGGAGCGAGCTTGCTCGCTCCTGCAGTGGATCAGTGGGTCAGATCACTACCCGCAGCGCCAAGCCTTCATACGCATCCAGGGTGATGGTGAAATCACCCTCGGGTGTCAGATCGCCCTCCACCCGCTCATTGATGATGTCCACCACCGGCCCGGGCGCAATATCGGGCAGGTGCAGGGTTTCAGTAATCGGCGTCGAGCCGAAGTTCAGCGCCGTGATCTGGGTACCTTTGCCCGCCGGCAGCTCGTGCACCATGATCAACAGCCCCGGGTGCTGCACATCCGGCACCAGGATCTGGCGGCTGGCGGCGATGTCGTAGGCTCGGCGCACCGCGAGGATTCTTTGCAGTTGCGAGGCAAACGAATCCGGGTCGGCCAACTGGCTGATCAGGCTGCCATACAAGGTTTTCGGACGCGGCATCTGCCCGGCGGATTGCTCCGCATCCGGATTCAGGTCCACCAGGTCATAGGCGCCGCGATGGATCCAGCGTGTGTCGCCATCCAGCATCAAGTGGGCCACCTCCTCCGCCGGTAACGGCAATGCGCCCACCAGGTCCCAGCCGGACAGTGCAAACACCCCCGGTTGCATCGCGTTGTACATCACCAGCAGCAGGTGAATCTGGCGGATCTGCTGGATATCCGCCGGGGTAATCGCCTCAAGGTCGCGAATGCCCAGCGCCGCCGTGATGATGCTGGCGGTGGTGCAGGACACGCCGTTGGTCACGAACTTCAGGTTATACGGCGCGTGTTCGCCAGCCAGGCGTTCGTACATCTGCTCACGGATATGCTCGCGCAGGATGCCGCCGGGAAAGGTCTGCCCCTGATAGAGGTAGGTGTCATGGGCGTGCAACGTCCAGAAGTGCACCAGTTCCAGGGTCAGCTCGTCATGGTTCTGCAAGGCGTGGATCAGCGAGCCGGGGTCGATGCCCAGGGTGTGCATCTCCCGCAGCATCAGGCGCAGGAATTCGGTGTCGCCCATCAATAACGCGTGCTGGTAAGCCGGGCGCGTGATGAAGTCGTAGGACAGGTCTGCGCCGCCGTGGGACATGGCGGCGATGTCGTCCACCGTCAGGTTCAATTCCTGGAAGCTGAAACCGCCCGCCTTGCGAATCGCGCCGCCCAGGATCTGGTTGCCGGTGATGGACAGTGGATGGCTTTCAGACCAGGCGTTACCTTCCAGTTTTCGTTCCACGCCGAGGAAACCGTTGGCATCCAGGCGCAGGATCTTTGCGCCCATCACGTCGATGGCGTGCAAGGCGTCGCCAATGATCATCTGCTGCGCGGCGAAGGTCGGGTCCAGCCAGTTCAGCGACGGCTGCCCTTCCTTGAAGTAATGCAGGTACACCCAGCGCCGGGGCTTGCCGTCCACGCCGATGACCACATCAGTCGCGCTCCAGTCGGTTTCCTTGACCCCGGGTTCGAAGAAGATCACCCGTTGCAACTGGCCGACGATGTAGTGCTTGTCCCTGAGCACGTCGACCTGCTGCGGGCTGAGGTTCTGCGCATCGCGGCCCTCGCTGATGTCGGGCAGCAGCGGCCAGTCTTCTTCGCGGATCTCCACCATGTGGTAGAGCCCGGGATAGTCTTCGTAGGCCATCTCGGCCAGGCGGAAGTCCGCGCCCTTGCCGGTGTGGGACGGGATCACATCGTCGATGATCACCGCGTTGTGCGCGGCGGCCATGCGGGCCAGCGCCTGAAGCTGGGCTTCGGTGCCCAGTTGCGGGTCGATGTCGAAGCTGATGCGGTCAAAATTGCCGTCAATGGTGGGGGTGTGCTCGGTGCCGGATAGACCGCCCGAGCGTTTCAATGGACCGTTGTGAATGCCCTGGATGCCGATTTTCGACAGCGCGTGCCACAAGGTTTCATCGCCCAGGGCCTCCAGTACGCTGCCGTTCTCGCGGGTGACGATGGACGCCGGATAGGCCGTGAACCACACCGATGCCAGGGCCGAAGCATCACGGGGCCGGGTATGGGCATACGGCTGTTGCCACAACCGGCCTTGCCCCGAGTACAGCCTGGCGCGCTGCTTGGCGGCATGCAGCATCGATTGTTCCACCAGCCAGGCCACATGTTTCTTATCGGCGTCCGTCATAAATCAATCACCTGCACCCATGAAGTAGTCGGTTGCGGTGGCTGCATATGAGCCACCGTTCGTTACTGTATGAGGCCCCGGGCGGCGATTCGTTGCATTCGGGATGGCGACCCTTCCCCGGCCTAGACCCACCCACCGTCCACAATGAAGTTCTGTGCGGTACACATCGCCGATACATCAGAGGCCAGGAACAGCGCCATATTGGCGATATGTTCCGGCTCCACACTGCCCGGCAGGCACTGGCTGCGGGCGATCAACTCCCGGGCCGCGTCATCCACCCACATCGCCAGTTGTTTCTCGGTCATCACCCAGCCCGGCACCAGCGTATTGACCCTGATACGGCTGGGCCCAAGCTCCCGCGCCAGGGCCCGGGTCATGCCGTGGGCGGCGGCTTTGCTGGCGGCGTATACCGGGTAGCCGCTGGAAGCCATCATCCAGCCGATGGAACCCAGGTTGATGATCGACCCACCGCCTGCGGCCTTCATCATCGGCACCACGGCCCGGGCCGCGAAAAACCCGTGCTTCAGGTTGACCGAAATCAGTTGGTCGAACCGCTCCGAGTCGATTTCATCCAGGCTGTGCCGAACGTCATTGGCGGCATTGTTCACCAGCACGTCGATCGGTCCAAGGCTCTGCGCCAGGCACGCTATCGCGGCCTTGTACGCGATCTCGTCGGTGATATCGCAATGGGCGAATTCGACGGCATGGCCCTCGGCCGACAATATCGCCGCCAATCGGTCGCCCTGCCCTTGCGCCCGGTCCACGAAGGCTACCTTGGCACCCTGGCGTGCGAAGGCACGCACCATGGCCTCGCCTATCCCGGAAGCACCGCCGGAGATCAGCACGGTTTTATCCCGCAGGTCCGGGTACATCGCCTGCGCGCCGGGCTGTTTTTCAGTGTTCATGGGGCAGTCACTCCGCTGTATTTAGTCTTATTTTATATTGCATGTTTTGCGATATTGGCTATAAATCAGCCCTGCAGCCGAATAAATAGTAGAACTATTTAATTAACAACAATAAAGGTAGCTCAGTCATGCGGCAATCCCGATTCCTGCTTACCGGCCTTGGCCTCTCCCTGGCGGTGGCCAGCCTGGGCGCTCAGGCGGCTGGCTTGTCCAGCGAACACAAACCCTTCGGCAAAACCAATGACGGCACCGCCGTCGAGCAGTATGTGTTGCGTAACAGTCATGGCGTACAAGCCACGGTCATCACCTATGGCGCGGTCTTGCAGTCGCTGAAAGTACCCGACAAACACGGCCAGTTCGCCGACGTGGTGCTGGGGTTCGATGACGTCCAGGGCTACCAGGCCGGTACCGCGTTCTTCGGCGCGACCATCGGCCGTTTTGGCAACCGCCTGGACAAGGGCAGCTTTGAACTGGACGGCAAACGCTATCAAGTGCCCCTCAACGACGGGCCGAACTCGCTGCACGGCGGCCCGCAAGGTTTCGACAAGCATGTGTGGAAAGCCCAGCCGGTCAAGCAGGACGATTCGGTGGGCGTGACCCTGAGCTACCTGTCCAAGGACGGCGAGATGGGTTTCCCCGGCAACCTGAAAGTCGATGTCACCTATAGCCTCAACGACAAGAACGAACTGCACATCGACTACAAGGCCACCACCGACAAACCCACGGTGCTGAACCTCACCAACCACAGTTACTTCAACCTCGCCAGCGCCGGCAGCGGTGATGTGCTCAAGCAAGTCGCCACCCTGCATGCCAGCCATTACACCCCGGTCAACAGCACCCTGATTCCCACCGGCGAACTGGCCCCGGTCGCCGGCACGCCGATGGACTTTCTCAAGCCCACTGCCATCGGCCAGCACATCAAGGACGATCATCCCCAGCTGAAATTCGCCGAACCTAAACAAGGTGGTTTTGACTTCAACTGGGTGCTGGATGCCAAGGGTGATATCGGCAAACTGGCCGCCGACGTTCGTGACCCGCAGTCCGGCCGCCGCTTGCAGCTGTATACCAGCGAGCCTGGCGTGCAGTTCTATACCGGCAACTTCCTCGACGGGACGATCAAGGGCAAGGGTGGCAAGCCTTACGCCCACTGGAGTGCGTTCACCCTGGAAACCCAGCATTTTCCCGACGGCCCCAACCAGCCGAGCTTCCCCTCTACCCGTCTCGATCCTGGCCAGACCTACACGCAGAATACCGTGCTGAAATTCTCTGCTGACTAAACCTGTGGGAGCTGTCGAGCTTTGGCGAGGCTGCAATGACATCGGCACTATCAATATCCAAGGTGCCTGACCTACCGCTATCGCAGCCTCGCTGAAGCTCGACAGCTCCCACAGTACCGCCGTTAGCAGGGCTGCCGGGAAACGTCAGCGGTCTTCAGTTCCACAGACCGATCTTTTGCAGCTCCTGCTTGAAGTTCTCGCGGGTGATCAGCGTCACCTCATCCATCGCGGTGTACTTCGGCGGCTCCTTACCCGTAGTGATCCACTCGAACATCATGCTCGCGGTGTTGTAGCCCTCGATGTGCGGGCTGGGCAGCATCGAGCCGAAAAAGCCGCTGTTGGCTTTCTTCAATTCGCCGATGGCATCGGTGCCGTTGATGCCGATGCCGATGACATTCGCCGCCGCAAACCCGGCGCTTTCGGTGGCGCGCACGCCGCCAAGCACGGTGTTGTCATTCATGCCGCCGATGATCAGGTTTTTCGCGCCGCCGGGCAGCTTGACCAGCGCCGAGTTGGTGGCGTCCATGCTGCCGGGGACGTCGAGGGTCTTGAGGGCTGCGTACAGGATGTGGTCATCCGGAATACCCGCAGCCTTCAGTGATTTGACCGAGCCATCAGTGCGCTTTTTACCGGTATCGAGTTCGTTGTAGGTGTTGATCACCGCATAGGTGTCCTTCCAATCCCAGCCACGTTTTTTCGCTTCAGTGGCCATGGCACTGCCCTGCTTCTCGCCCACTTCAAACGCGGCCATGCCCAGGTAAGGCACGTCTTCCATGAAGTTGCCCTTGGCATCCACAAAACGGTCATCCACGGCGATCACTTTCAAGCCGTTGGCTTTGGCCTTGGCCATGATCGCCGGGCCGAGGGACACGTCCGGCGGGCAAATCACAAAACCCTTGGCACCGTTGGCCGCCAGGCTGTCGATGGCCGAGAGGGTTTTCTCGCCGTCGGGCACGGCGATCTTGATCACCTCGAAGCCCTTGTCCTTGCCGGCCTTTTCGGCGAAGGCCCATTCGGTCTGGAACCAGGGCTCTTCCGCCTGCTTGACCAGAAAGCCGATCTTTACCGGCTCGGCCGCCAGCAACAGGCTGCTCAGGCCGACGGCGGACACCGCCACAGCGGCGCAGCACAGGGAACGGATACCACGACGACGATTCATAGGGTGACTCCTTGTTGTTGTTTTTGAGTGCGTTAAACAGCCTGTTGGTTATCCTGCAAAGCGGTGGCAGATTTTCCCCGGCACATCGACCTCAATGGCCAGCACCGCACCGTCCAGCGGGTGATCCAGCGGGCTGGCGGCACTGGTGATGTACAAGGTCTTGAGGTCGGGGCCTGCGAACACGCAACTGGTGGGACGGCTGACCGGCAATTCGATGACCCGGTCAACTTCACCGTCCGGCGTCAGCCGCAGCAGGCAGCTGCCGTCCCAGCGCGCGTTCCAGATATAGCCTTCGGCGTCCATGGCGGAGCCGTCCGGGCCACCCCGGGAGTGAGGCCCGAACCAGACTTGCGCAGGTGCGAGCTGGCCCTGTTCAGTCATCGGGTATCGATAGAGCGTGCCGTCCAGGCTGTCGCCGAAATGCACGTGGGTGGCGGTGTCGTTCCACAGCAAGGTGTTGGGAATCCCCAGGCCTTGCAGCAACGGCGTGACCTGCCCGTCGGTATCGACCCGGAACAGGCCGCCGGAACGTCGCAGCACCGGCAAGTCTTCACCGTGCTCGCCGATGTTGTTCTGCATGGTGCCCAGCCACAGCCGGCCCTGGGCGTCGCAGCGGGCTTCGTTGGCACGGTTGCCCGGTTGCGGATCGGCGACGCAAAGCAAGGTCAGGCGTGGATCGCTCGGCGTCGAATCGAGGTCGAGGCGATACACGCCGCTGCTCAGGGTCACCAGTGCATCGCCGCTGGCGCACGGGATAAACGCCGAGACCGGCTCAGGCAATTGCCAGGTGTGCAATTGCCCGCCCTGCAGGCGCAAGGCCTGCTGGCCGATGATGTCCACCCAATACAAGGCCTGGCCCGGTACATCCCAGAACGGCCCTTCGCCCAGCCGAGCCCGGTGCGGTGTGACTGCGGTCCACGACATGAAACCTCCTGCTTTCTTGTTGTTTTCAGGTGGTACCGGTTACAGCGCGTCGCGCGACGGCTGCCCATCTACCAGACGCTGAATGCGCAACGGGTTGGCATTCTTCAGCGCGTCGGGGAGCAGGCTATCAGGGTAATTCTGAAAGCACACAGGTCGCAGGAAACGCTCGATCGCCAGGGTGCCCACGGAAGTGCCACGGGCATCCGAAGTCGCCGGATACGGCCCGCCATGGACCATCGCGTCACACACCTCGACGCCCGTGGGGTAGCCGTTGAGCAGGATGCGGCCAACCTTTTGCTCCAGCAGCGGCGTCAACTCGCCGAACTGGGTGAAATCCGCCGGCTCGCCGATGATCGTCGCGGTCAATTGGCCGTGCAGGCCGTGCAACGCCGCAGCGAGTTGGGCCTGGTCGGCGACTTCCACGAACACCGTGGTGGGGCCGAACACTTCCTCCTGCAGCACTTCATCGCCGTTGATCAGCAGGCTGGCGTCCGCTTTGAATAGCTGTGGCTGCGCCTGATTGCCGGTTTGCGTCTGGCCCGCCAGGTGCTCGATGCCAGGATGGGCCAGCAGCGTGTGCAGGCCTTTGCCGTAGCTGTTCAAGGTGCCGGCATTGAGCATGGTTTGCGCGGGCTGGCCGCCGATCAGTTGGGCGACCTGTTGGGTGAAGCCTGTGAACGCTGGCGAGGCAATCCCGATCACCAGCCCCGGGTTCGTGCAGAACTGGCCGCACCCCTGCACCACCGAGGCGACCAGGTCGCGGGCGATGGTGTCTGCCCGGGTTTGCAGGGCCTGGGGCAAGACGATCACCGGGTTGATGCTGGACATCTCGGCGAACACCGGGATCGGTTGCGGGCGTGCCGCCGCCATATCGCACAACGCCCGGCCGCCTTTGAGCGAGCCGGTGAAACCCACGGCCTGGATCGCCGGGTGCTTGACCAGCGCTTCCCCCACACCGCCGCCGAAGATCATGTTGAACACGCCGCCGGGCATACCTGTGCGCTCGGCCGCCCGCATGATCGCATCGGCGACCCGCTCGGCGGTGGCCATGTGGCCGCTGTGGGCCTTGAACACCACCGGGCAACCGGCCGCCAGCGCGGCGGCGGTGTCGCCACCGGCAGTGGAAAAGGCCAGGGGGAAATTGCTCGCCCCAAACACCGCGACCGGCCCCAGGCCGATGCGGTATTGGCGCAGATCCGGGCGCGGCAAGGGCTGGCGATCCGGCAGCGCCTGGTCGATCCGCGCGCCGTAGAAATCACCGCGCCGCAGTACCTTGGCGAACAACCGCATCTGGCCGCTGGTACGACCGCGCTCACCCTGGATACGCCCGGCGGGCAACGCCGTTTCGCGGCAGACCAGGGCGACAAAGTCATCGCCCAGGGCGTCCAGTTCATCGGCTATCGCCTCCAGGAACGACGCACGATGCTGCGCGCTCAGGCTGCGATAAGCCGGGTAAGCCTGAGCGGCGGCGTTGGCCGCGGCGTCGACCTCCTGCGCGGTCGCCTGGTAGAAATCAAAGGGCAATGCCTCGCCACTGGTGGCGTCGATGCTCTGCAGGGTGATGCTGCCGGCAGCGCTGCGCTGGCCGCCGATGTAGTTGTGGCCACAAATCCGGGTCATGCCTGTCTCCTTCAAAGGGTGCCTATGCCGCCAGGTGCCACGCCGCTGTTGGCCACGGCAATGCCGTTGATCAATGGCGCGCCGAATTCGGCCTGGCTGATTTCAAACACATCGCCTGGCTGGGTACGAATGCCGTCGGCAAACGACAAGGTGGCGGTGCCGAAGAAATGGATATGCACGTCACCTGGGCGCAGGAACTGGGTGTATTTGAAATGGTGGTATTCAAGGTTTTCGAGGCTGTGGCACATGTTGGCTTCGCCACTGAGGAATTCGTGCTGCCACAACACCTCGCCATTGCGCACGATACGGCTGGTGCCCGCCAGGTGCCGGGGCAGTTCACCCAGGCGCAACTCGGGACCGTAGCTGCAACTGCGCAGCTTGGAGTGGGCCAGGTACAGGTAATTCTTGCGCTCCATCACGTGGTCGGAAAACTCGTTGCCCACCGCGTAGCCCAGGCGATACGGCTTGCCGTCGTGACCAATCACATACAGCCCGGCGATTTCCGGCTCTTCGCCGGCGTCTTCGGCAAACGCTGGCCACGGGAATGGCTGGCCCGGACGCACCACGATGCTGCCGTCGCCCTTGTAGAACCATTCCGGCTGCACACCGGCCTGGCCAGCAGCCGGTTTGCCGCCCTCCACGCCCCATTTGAAGATGCGCATGCTGTCGGTCATCGCGCTTTCGTCACTGGCGTTCTGGTGCATCTTGTCCCGCGCCGACGCACTGCCCAGGTGGGTCAGGCCGGTACCGCTGACCAGCGTGTGGGCCGGGTCCGGGTGATCCAGCGGTGGCAAGATCTTCTGCGCGGCCAGCAGTTTGGCGTAGTCGTGGCTCTCGGCCAGGCCGAGGTGGTCTATGTGCTGTTGCAAGGTGACGCCAGCCTCGATGGCGGCGAGTGCCAGGTCGCGTACCGTGCGGGCGGCCCGCACCTCGCGTACCTGATCGCCGTCGACCACGCCCACTCGGCGTTCGCCGTTGTTCAATTCAAACTGCACTAACCCCATGAGTGTTCTCCTGATTGCCAATTAAGTACGCGTGGCGCCACGGGCGCTGGCGGCGAACTGATCGGGCGGCAGCACGTGCCTGCGCTCCAGCAACCGATAGACCACCGCGGTCAACACCACCCCGAACAGCATCACGCACGCCAGGAAGTACAAGCCCGACGCAAGGTTGCCGGTGTACTCCTTGAGGGCGCCGATCACGAACGGCCCGATGTAGCCGCCGAGGTTGCCCACCGAGTTGATCAAGGCGATGCCCGCCGCTGCACTCGCGCCGGCAAAGAAACGTCCCGGCAAGGTCCAGAACACCGCCGTGCAAGAAAACAGCGCAAACGCCACCAGGCACAGCGCTGCCAGTTGCCACAGCGGCACTGTCAGCCAGGCGCTGAGGAACAGGCCGATGGCGCCCAACACGTAGAGCACGGCAAGATGACCGTAGCGATCATTCAGGCGATCGGAACTGCGCGGGACGATCAGCAAACCGATGATCCCGAAGATGTAGGGCACTGCCGACACAAACCCGGTGGTCAGGTCGCTGCCGCCAAACTGCTTGATCAAGGTCGGCAGCCACAGGCCCAGCCCATAAATGCTCAAGGTCACCGGCAAGTAGAACAGCGCCAGCAGCAACACGCGTTTGTCCTTCAGCGCATGCAGCGGGTTGCCGTGCCGGGTCTGGCCGTAGGCTTGCAGGTCTTTGGCCAGCTCGCCGGTGAGCCAGGCCTTCTCCGCCTGGTCCATCCATTTCACCTGTTGCGGCCCATCCGGCAGGTAGCGCAGCACCGGCCAGGTCAGCAGGATCGCCGGGGTGCCGATGACGATGAACAACCACTGCCAGCCGTGCAGGCCGAGTATCCCGTCCATGCCGAGCAAGCCGCCCGCCACGGGGCCGTTGATCATCATGGCGATGGGTTGGGACAGGATGAACAGCCCGAGGATCTTGCCGCGGTGCCTCACCGGGAACCATTGGGTGATGTAGTAGAGGACACCCGGGAAGAACCCGGCTTCGGCGGCGCCCAGCAGAAAGCGCATCACATAGAAACTGTGGGGGCCCTGGACGAATGCCATGCCGATGGTAATCGCGCCCCAGGTCACCATGATTCGTGCGAACCAGCGCCGCGCGCCGAAACGGTCGAGCATCAGGTTGCTGGGGATTTCCAGCAGGAAGTAGCCAATAAAGAACAGCCCTGCTCCCAGCCCATACGCCGCATCGCCGATGCCGACATCCGCGCCCATGTGCAATTTGGCGAAGCCCACGGCCGAGCGATCCACGTAGGCAATCAGGTACAGCAAGATCAGGAAGGGAATCAGTTTCAGCGTGATGCGACGTATCAGCCGCTGTTCCTGGCTCATGTGAGCGGTCTCCGATTGTTATTTTTATAGAGCGTTTCGGGTCGCCTCTCGCGGAAAACCGCCAGGGCCAGGCCTCGTTGAATCTGACTATATAGTAATACTATTTAATCAACAACACTTCCAAACGCCCGAATTTACGCCTATGTTAAGCCGAGAATGGATCAATATAGTCTTACAATAAGAGAGTCAGCCATGTCCGAGAAAAAGCCCGTCCTGCGCTCCGCAAGCTGGTTTGGTACCGCCGATAAAAACGGCTTCATGTACCGCAGCTGGATGAAAAACCAGGGGATTGCCGATCATCAGTTCCACGGCAAACCGATCATCGGGATCTGCAATACCTGGTCGGAGCTGACGCCCTGCAACGCGCACTTCCGCCAGATTGCCGAGCATGTGAAACGCGGCGTGATCGAAGCCGGTGGCTTTCCGGTGGAATTTCCGGTGTTCTCCAACGGCGAATCGAACCTGCGCCCCACCGCGATGCTCACCCGTAACCTGGCCAGCATGGACGTGGAGGAAGCCATTCGCGGCAACCCCATCGACGGCGTGGTGCTGCTGACCGGCTGTGACAAGACCACCCCGGCGCTGCTGATGGGCGCCGCCAGTTGCGACGTGCCGGCGATCGTCGTCACCGGCGGGCCGATGCTCAACGGCAAGCACAAGGGCCAGGACATCGGCTCGGGCACCGTGGTGTGGCAGCTCAGCGAACAGGTCAAGGCGGGCACCATTACCCTCGACGATTTCCTCGCGGCCGAAGGCGGCATGTCCCGCTCGGCAGGCACCTGCAACACCATGGGCACCGCCTCGACCATGGCCTGCATGGCCGAAGCACTCGGCACTTCTCTGCCCCACAACGCGGCGATTCCCGCGGTGGATGCGCGGCGTTATGTACTGGCGCACATGTCCGGCATGCGTGCGGTGGAGATGGTGCGCGAAGACCTGAAGCTGTCGAAGATCCTGACCAAGGAGGCTTTCGAAAACGCGATTCGTGTGAACGCAGCCATCGGCGGCTCGACCAACGCGGTGATTCACCTGAAAGCCATCGCCGGACGCATCGGCGTCGAGCTCGACCTGGACGACTGGACCCGCATGGGCCGTGGCATGCCGACTATCGTCGACCTGCAGCCGTCCGGGCGCTTCCTGATGGAGGAGTTCTACTACGCTGGCGGCCTGCCGGCGGTGCTGCGACGCCTCGGTGAGGCCAACCTGATCCCGCACCCGAATGCCTTGACCGTCAACGGCAAGTCCCTCGGCGAAAACACACGGGAAGCGCCGATCTACGGCCAGGACGAAGTGATCCGCACCCTCGACAACCCGATCCGCGCCGACGGCGGCATTTGTGTGCTGCGGGGCAACCTCGCACCACTGGGTGCAGTCCTCAAGCCCTCGGCTGCCAGTGCCGAACTGATGCAGCATCGCGGGCGTGCCGTGGTGTTCGAGAACTTCGACATGTACAAGGCACGGATCAACGACCCGGAACTGGACGTGGATGCCAACTCGATCCTGGTGATGAAAAACTGCGGGCCCAAGGGTTATCCGGGCATGGCGGAAGTCGGCAACATGGGCTTGCCGGCCAAACTGCTGGCCCAGGGCGTGACCGACATGGTGCGGATTTCCGATGCGCGCATGAGCGGCACGGCCTACGGCACCGTGGTGTTGCACGTGGCGCCGGAAGCGGCGGCCGGCGGCCCGTTGGCCACGGTCAAGGAAGGCGACTGGATCGAACTCGATTGCGCCAATGGCCGCCTGCACCTGGACATCCCGGACGCCGAACTGGCGGCCCGCATGGCCGACCTTGCGCCGCCCGAGCAGCTGATTGTCGGAGGCTACCGGCAGCTGTACATCGACCACGTATTACAGGCAGACCAGGGCTGCGACTTCGACTTCCTGGTGGGCTGCCGTGGCGCCGAAGTGCCGCGTCATTCCCACTAATTGGGACGGGAGCAATGCTATGATGCCGCGTATTTCGCCAGAGTAGCCTCCCTGTTATGGATCAGCAGCCGACCAAGCCGCGCAAGAGCATGCACGCCCAAATCGTTCAGGACTTGGGCATGCACATCGTTTCCGGACGCTTCAAGCCGGAAGAACGATTGCCCATGGAGGCCACCTTGTGCGAGGAGTACAAGGTCAGCCGCTCGGTATTGCGTGAGGCGACTCGGGTGCTCAGCGCCAAGGGCCTGGTGATTTCCAAGCCCAAGGTTGGCGCCGTGGTGCGCCCACGGGTGCAGTGGCACCTGCTGGACCCGGACGTGCTGACCTGGCTGATGCAGTCGACACCCCACAGCGAGTTTTTCAACACCCTGGCCGGTGTGCGCCGGATCCTCGAGCCGGAAATCGCCGCGATGGCCGCGACCACCGCCACCGACGCCGACATCGCCACCATCGAAAAAGCCTACCTCGGCATGGAAACCGCCAATACCCACGAAACGTTGCTGCAGGCCGACCTGGACTTCCACCGGGCGATTGCCGATGCGACCCGCAACGACTTGCTGGCCTACATGTGCAATATGCTGTCGCTGCCACTTCGCGAGTCCATCAACATCACCAACCGTCGCCCCGACATCCAGGGCCTCAGCCTGCCCCGGCACAAAGCGATCCTCACCGCGATCAAGAACCGTGACGCCCTCGGCGCGCGGCATGCCTCCCTGGTGCAACTGGACGATACCCGGGTCGCGCTGGACACCGTGATGAACGTGCTGACGCCGCTGTAGCGCCAGGCAACCCACCGTCAAGTCGAGGCCGCCCTTGGATTACTTCGCTGCGTTAACCGCCTTTGTCGAAGCCGCCGAGGGCAATAACTTCTCCCGCGCCGCCGACCGGCTTGGCATCAAGGCCTCCACGGTTTCCCGCTACGTGAAGGACCTTGAACAGGACCTCGGCATCGCCTTGTTCAACCGCTCTACCCGTACGCTGCACCTGACCGAGGGTGGCCAGACATTCCTGACGCACGCACGCCGGGTGCTGGACGAGCTGGAACAAGCCAAGGCCGCCACCTCCGCGCTGAACGAACAACCACGGGGCGTGCTCAAGCTCAACCTGCCGCCCGCCTTTGCCCGTCACCATATCCTTCCCACCTTGAATGCCTTCCTGGCCCGCTACCCGCAGATCAAGCTGGAACTGGTGCTGGACGACAGCTACGTCAACCTGATTCATGCCGGCGCGGACCTGGCGATCCGCATTGGCACCCTGGCGGATTCCACGTTGAAGGCACGCAAGATTTGCGATGAGCGCTACCGGCTGGTGGCCAGCCCGGGGTTTTGCCGGGAGTATCCGGCGCCGGTCAACGCTGCCGACCTGGCTGCCATGCCGGCGATTCTGGGGGCGGCTGACAGCGCATTTGCCAACGGGCATGAGGTGTCACCGCTGGTGCATAAAGACAGCATCCGGATCAACGACCTGGACGCACAATTGATCGCCGCACAACAGGGCCTGGGATTTGCCTTGCTCCCCGACTGGCTGGTAGCCAAACCCATTGAAACCGGCGAGTTGCTGGTGTGGTTGCCTGAGTGGGATATCCGCATCGCAGGCCGTGAATCGGCGGTGTGGTTCGTGTATCCACCCAAGCGCATCGTGTCTTCCAAAGTGCGGTGCTTCATCGACTTTATCGTCGAGCAACTGGGCGAAACACCGCACTGGAAACGTCTCAGCTGAAGCGGATATCCAGCGACCGCAGATAGGTTTGCAGCCCCGCATCCTGGATCGGAATCAGGAAGGCTTCCGTGTCGGACTCATTGAAGTGGGCATGCCAGTAACCTGGCGGCGTCACGAACGCCAGGCCCGGCGACCAGTCGACCCGCACCGGGTTGCGGATCTGCCCATCGGCGTCCAGTTCGGTGCCCACCAGCGAATAGCAGCCCTTGGGGCAATCAATGATGAAATCCAGCGCAATCGACTGGTGTCGGTGGGGTTTCTGAATCGACCCCGGCGGCAGGATGCCGTACATCGCCCACAGCACATGGGTCACGGTGCGAGTCTGCGGGAAGTTGCGATTGCCCAGCAGGATGCTGATACGGCTACGGTCCTGGGCGCGGGGATCATCGGCCGCTTCGCGCAGTTTTGCGTTGGCCAGCTCCGCGGGATACAGCGTCGGCACGAAGCGATCGGCACTGCGGATCACGCCCAGGTAACGCAACAGCGGCTCATCGTGGACGTAATACAGGCGCGCATCCTCTGATGCGCTGAACCGCGCTTGCTGCAGACCTGGCAGCGCAATGAAGCAGCCTTTGGTCCAGTCGATGCGGTGCGCGCCCTGAACCACACTGCCCTGCCCGGCGATGACATAAAACACCTGTGAGGTGGCGTTGGGGTGCAGTTCCAGCGTATCGCCGGCGTTCAGGCGAATGAAGTTCGCACACAGCCCCGGACCGGTGGCCGGACCTTCGCAACCCAAGGCATCGCTGAGGTCCAGCGGCACTACCCGAGAGGGCCCACTGTCGTACAGCGAGGCCGGGAAGCTGTGATAGGGAATGCGCGTGATCAGGTTCGCGCTGATGGGATTGGCGGCCTTGCTGTATTCAAAGTATTCGGCATCGAGCAGGTGCTGCGGTTGGGTATCGGCCACGTCAGGCTTGAATTCGCTATTCATTATGATCACCTCAATCTACGACTGGATTTCGCAACGGCCCGTGGGGCGCTGCGGCGGTGAAAGAACTATAGGC
>NZ_CP080030.1:3691906-3691979 GCF_019382755.1 Pseudomonas sp. Colony2
ATAAAAAATCCGCCGCAGAGACTGCGGCGGCAAACCAAAGGATGTTGTCGAAGCAGAGCGGCTAAGACAGGCT
>NZ_CP080030.1:3693706-3694090 GCF_019382755.1 Pseudomonas sp. Colony2
CATGGCCAACCACGACCTCGCCTTCACCCCCGACCTCGACCCGGACTCCATCTCCTCCGACGTCATCGGTTTCAACGGCATCCTCGTCTCCACGCAAATCCCTACCCGCGCCGACGGCAGCCTGGAGCTTGGCGACATCACCCTGCAAAGCGAATGCACCCTGCAAGCCCTCAAGGTTGCGCTCGAACGTGCCGGCAGTTCGATTGACCGGGTCATGCATTTGACCATCTACCTGACCGACATGGCCGACCGCGCCGCTTTCAATGAAGTCTACAAGCGCTACTTCGCCAAGCCTTGGCCGGTGCGTGCGGCGGTTGGTGTTGCCGCCCTGGCCGTCGAAGGCATGCGGGTTGAAGTCACTGCGATGGCCGCCAAGGGCTGATG
>NZ_CP080030.1:3694100-3699141 GCF_019382755.1 Pseudomonas sp. Colony2
CGGGCATTTCGCAGCTACAATGCCCGCCTCCGTGACAAGCCTGACTAAAAAAACTATGTCCTTGCCCAAGCATCACCTGGAATTGCTCAGCCCTGCGCGCGATGTTGCCATCGCCCGCGAGGCCATCCTGCATGGCGCCGACGCCGTGTACATCGGCGGCCCGAGTTTCGGCGCGCGCCATAACGCCTGCAACGACGTGAGCGATATCGCGCAGTTGGTGGAGTTCGCCCGGCGCTACCACGCGCGGGTGTTCACCACCATCAACACGATCCTGCACGACAACGAGCTGGAGCCGGCGCGCAAGCTGATCCACCAGCTCTACGATGCCGGCGTCGACGCGCTGATCGTCCAGGACCTGGGGGTGATGGAGCTGGATATCCCGCCCATCGAACTGCATGCCAGCACCCAGACCGACATCCGCACCCTGGGCCGGGCCAAGTTCCTCGACCAGGCCGGGTTCTCGCAACTGGTGTTGGCCCGTGAGCTGAACCTGCAAGAGATCCGGGCGATTGCCGATGAAACCGATGCCGCCATCGAGTTCTTTATCCACGGTGCGTTGTGCGTGGCCTTCTCCGGCCAGTGCAACATCTCCCACGCCCAGAATGGCCGCAGCGCCAACCGTGGCGATTGCTCCCAGGCCTGCCGCCTGCCCTACACCCTGAAGGATGACCAGGGCCGTGTGGTTGCCTTTGAAAAGCACCTGTTGTCGATGAAAGACAACAACCAGAGCGCCAACCTGCGCGCCCTGGTGGATGCCGGCGTGCGTTCGTTCAAGATCGAAGGCCGCTACAAGGACATGGGCTATGTGAAGAACATCACCGCCTATTACCGCCAGCGCCTGGACGAGATTCTTGAAGACCGCCCGGACCTGGCCCGCGCCTCCAGCGGCCGCACCGCGCATTTCTTCCTGCCGGACCCGGAAAAGACCTTCCACCGTGGCAGCACCGACTACTTCGTCACCGACCGCAAGGTCGACATTGGCGCCTTCGACACCCCAACCTTTACCGGCCTGCCGGTGGGTGTGGTGGAAAAAGCCGGCAAGCGTGACTTGCAAGTGGTCACCCATGAGCCGCTGTCCAATGGCGACGGCCTCAATGTGCTGATCAAGCGCGAAGTGGTGGGTTTCCGCGCGAACATCGCCGAGCCAAAAGGCGAGTTCGAAGAAGACGGCGAGAAGCGCTATCGCTACCGCGTCGAACCCAACGAGATGCCGGCCGGCCTGCATCAACTGCGGCCGAATCATCCGTTGAACCGCAACCTGGACCATAACTGGCAGCAGGCGCTGCTCAAGACTTCCGCCGAGCGCCGTATTGGTGTGTCCTGGGCGGCTCGCCTGCAGGAAGACCGCCTGGAACTGACCGTCACCAGCGAAGAAGGCATCAGCGCCAGCGTTGCCCTGCCCGGCCCGTTTGGCGTGGCCAACAAGCCGGAACAGGCCCTGGAAACCCTGCGCGACCTGCTGGGCCAACTGGGCACCACGCAGTACCACGCCACCGCGATCGAGCTGGATGCGCCTCAGGCGTTCTTCATCCCGAATTCGCAGCTCAAGGCCCTGCGCCGTGAAGTGATCGAGGCGCTGACCGAGGCGCGTATCCAGGCCCATCCACGGGGCGGCCGCAAGGCAGAAACCACGCCGCCGCCGGTGTATCCGGAATCGCACCTGTCGTTCCTGGCCAACGTCTACAACCAGAAGGCCCGCGACTTCTATCACCGCCATGGCGTGCAACTGATCGACGCGGCGTACGAAGCTCACGAAGAAACCGGCGAAGTGCCGGTGATGATCACCAAGCACTGCCTGCGTTTCTCGTTCAACCTGTGCCCCAAACAGGCCAAGGGGGTGACCGGGGTGAAGACCAAGGTCGCGCCGATGCAGTTGATCCACGGCGACGAAGTGCTGACGCTGAAGTTCGACTGCAAGCCTTGCGAGATGCACGTGATCGGCAAGATCAAGGGCCACATCCTCGGCCTGCCGCAACCGGGCAGCGTGGTGGGTTATATCAGCCCGGATGACCTGCTCAAGACCATCCCGCGCGGCGCACATTGAGTCGCCGGTGAGCGTCATGCTACGGCGTGACGCTCATCACTGTTTTTGACCGCCACCACCAACCCCGCTGCAATCCCGCCGCCGCCAGCAGAATGGCCGCCACGCCCAGCCATTGCATCCAGCCCAGCCGATGCCCAAAGGCAATCCAGTCGACGAAGATTGCTGCGATCGGGTAGACAAATGACAGCGCCCCGGTAATTGCCGTCGGCAGCTTCTGGATCGCGCCATACAGCAACACGTACATCAAGCCCGTATGCACCATGCCCAGGGTCAGCAATGCGGCCCAGGCATCCATCGACGCCGAAAGGCTGTGCCACTGCATCAGCGGTGCCAGCAGCAAGGCGCCCGTGGTCACCTGGATCAACGCCATCAAATGCGGCGGCACCTCTTTCAAGCGCTTGATGATCAGGGCGGCAATCGCGTACAAAAGCGCCGCGCCCAGCGCCAATGCCACGCCCACCAGATAGTCATCCCCGGTATTTGACTGATCGCCATGGGCAGTGACAATCGCCAGCATTCCCACGAACGCCACGCTCAGCCAGGCGAGCTTCTGCACGGTGATTTTCTCGCCCAGGAACAATGCTGCCAGCATCACCAGCATGAACGGCTGCACGTTATACACCGCTGTACTGATGGAAATGGATGCCCTGGCGTAGGACTCGAACAGCAGCAACCAATTCCCCACGATCGCCACGCCGCTGAGCATCGCCAGCCCGAGTTTGGTGTAGTCCAGCAAGTCCAGGCGCAGATAGCCGAGCAGCCAGCACACCACCAGCAACGTCAGCGCGCCGATCACGCAACGCCAGAACACCACTTCGACCACCGGCACCCCCGATACCAGCACGAACCAGCCGATGGTGCCGGATATGAGCATGGCGGCGACCATTTCCCATGAACCGCGACGTATGGATTTGTCCATGATTGAGCTCCTCAAGTGAGGCTCAATTATGGCAATCTGGCCTGTAGCGACTCCAGATTCTAAATAAGGCGAACCTTGCATTTCGCCTATTCTTATTAGGCAAACCTGAGCAATCGCTTTCGGAGCGACCATGATTGACAGCATTGACCAACAACTGATCGCCGCGCTGATGGACGATTCGCGCCTGTCCCTCAAGGCCTTGGCGGGTATCACCGGCCTGTCCTCCCCCAGCGTCGGCGAGCGGCTGCGGCGCCTGGAAGAGCGTGGCGTGTTGAAGAACTACACCGTGGACATTGACCCCAAGCATTTTGGCTATCTGCTGCAAGCCATCGTGCGCATTCGCCCTTTGCCCGGGAAACTGCAGGAGGTGGAGCGCCAGATCCAGGCGATCCCCGAGTTCACCGAGTGCGACAAGGTGACCGGCGATGACTGCTTCATCGCACGCCTGCATGTGCGCACCATGGACCAACTCGACACACTGCTGGATAAGCTCAACGCTTACGCCGAAACCAACACCGCCATCGTCAAGAAAACCCCGGTAAAACGCCGATTGCCACCACTGAGTGATTCGTGATTTTGAGTCACTGATGCAGTGACGGGATCGCTATTCTGTCAATCCAGAGCGGTGTTTATGCTTGATCCACACATTGGAACAACAGGCGTAAACACCATGTATGTCATCACCGGAATCACAGGCAAAGTCGGCGGCGCCCTCGCGCGCTTTCTCCTCAACGATCGTCAATCCGTGCGCGCAGTCATTCGCGATGCCGGCAAAGGCGCCGTATGGGCCGCCCTTGGTTGCGAGGTCGCCATCGCCAATATGGACGACGCTGCGGCCCTCACTGAAGCATTCAAGGGTGCCACCGGCGTGTTCATCCTGCCGCCTTCGGATTTCGACCCGGAGCCGGGTTTTCCCGAGGCGCGCAAAGTGATTGCCGCCGTCGCTCAGGCCATTGAAGCGGCAGCCCCGCAGAAAGTTGTTTGCCTGTCGACCATTGGCGCCCAGGCCGAGCACCTGAATCTGCTGACCCAACGCACCTTGATGGAACAGGCGCTGAGCGCGTTGAACGTGCCGGTGACCTTTTTGCGTCCGGGCTGGTTCATGGAAAACGCCGCCTACGACGTAGCCACCGCCCGCGAACACGGAGTGATCCACAGCTTCCTGCAACCGCTGGATAAGACCGTACCGATGATCGCCACCGCCGACGTCGGCCGCCTCGCTGCGCAATTGTTGCAGCAACACTGGAGCGGGCGTCGGGTAGTTGAGCTGGAAGGCCAATGGGTCAGCCCGAACGACATCGCTCGCACGTTGACCGAAGTGCTTGGTCGTGGTGTGACAGCACAGGTGGTGCCTCGCGATGCGTGGGAGCCGATGTTTCGTGAGCAAGGCGCGCAGAATCCAATGCCGCGCATGCGCATGATTGATGGGTTTAACGAAGGTTGGATCTGCTTTGAGCAGGCGGACGTGGTTAAGGGTGAGACCACATTGCTCAAGGTGCTGCGGGAGTTGGCTGCAAAAACCTGATGCCATGCCTGCAAGCCAGCTCAGTGATTGGGTACATATCCGTTATTTGGGTAACGGCGGCGTATGGTTTCGCTCTTACAGCGAGTCACTTTGCAAAAGCGGCAAAGTCCACCAAACGGCATTGCTCCGCGGGCCGCCGCTCCGCAATACCTGCGTTCGGCCTCGGACTTATTGGGGCAGTCAGATCAAAATCAAAAGCAAGAGCACAGCGGCCTCCCGGCGGGCTTGAGTGTTAAAAGCAAAGACCAGAGCGAAAACAGATCTGCTTTTCTGTGGGAGCGGGCTTGCTCGCGAAAAACCTGAGAGCGCCGCGTTCATTCAGAATGCCCGCGTCATCGTTAACGACCTTCGCGAGCAAGCCCGCTCCCACATTTGGACCGTGCCCGCTTTAGCTTCTGATTTTGCTCTTCAACACTCAAGCCGGCCGGTAGGCCGCTGTGCTCTTGATCTGCTTTTGATCTTGATCTTGGGCGCCCCGTTAAACCACGCTGGCCGAACGCAGGCTTTGGAGCGTGGGTAACCTGGCAGGACGCCGGGTTAGCCGTCATGGGCC
>NZ_CP080030.1:3699156-3705487 GCF_019382755.1 Pseudomonas sp. Colony2
CGGCGGCCCACGCTCCAAAGCCGGAGTGAGGGCACACCGAGCCTAAGCGAGGTGCCGAGTGGTGGGGCAAGAGCGTTTTGCTTACTTTTGCGCTGTTCAAAAGTGAGCCGCTGTAAGAGCGGAACCAATAGCAGCCGTTACCCAAATAACGGATATACACCCAAAACTTCCCTAATCGTGCAAAGCCTTAGCCGCCCCCAACAACCCCCGAAACTTCAAATATCGCGCCTGCAAAACAGCCTGTTGAGCGCCGTCCGGGAAAAACCGTTGCTTCACCGGCATCCCCGCCTGCAACAGCGCCGCACCCTGGCCGCTCGACAGGAACCCCAACTTCGCCGCCCCAATACACGCCCCCAACTCACTGCCATGCAACGTATAAATCTCCCGCCCAAGAATATTGGCCAACAACTGCGCCCAATACTCACTGCGCGCCCCACCACCCACCAACGCACAAGCCCCCACCGTGGCCCCGGCCGACTGCACTGCATTCAATGCATCCAGCAACCCGAACCCGACGCCCTCCATCACCGCATACCCCAGCATGGCCGGCGTGCAGTCATGCCCCAGGCTCATGAAACCACCCCGCAACAACGGGTCGTTATGGGGCGTGCGCTCCCCCGCCAAATACGGCAAAAACAACGGATTGGAAACCGGCACGCCCTGCCCGATCGGCCACTCGGCCTGCACCCGATCCAGCAACGCCTGCTCATCAACCGACCCCGTCAACCGCGTCACCCACCGCAAGCAACTGGCCCCGGCCAACATCGCCCCCATGGTGTACCAACGCCCAGGCAACGCATGACAAAAACTATGCACCGCACTCGCCGGATTCCCCGCCGAGTGATCAGTAATCGCCACGATGGCCGCACTCGTACCGAGGGTGATAAACGCATCACCCGCATTCACCGCCCCTATGCCCACCGCCGCCACCGGGTTGTCCCCGCCACCGCCGGCAATCACCAGGCCCTCGGCCAAGCCGAGTCGCCCCGCCGCAGCCGCATTCAAACAAGCACTGGCCGCGCCACCTTCTACCAGCCGTGGCATCTGCGCCCATCGCAAACCCGTGGCCTGCAGCATCGGTTCAAACCATTCACGGTTGGCCACATCCAGCCACAACGTCCCCGCACCATCGGACACATCACTCACGCGCTCACCACTCAAGCGCAGGCGCAGGTAGTCCTTGGGCGACAGCACGCAATCAATGGCGCTGAATACCGCCGGTTCATGCTCCTGCAACCAAAGCAGCTTGGGCGCCGTGAGACCGGCCATCGGCAAGCTGCCGGTGACGTCGGCAAACTCACTGCCCAAGGCTTCAGCCTGGGCCATGGCACGGGAGTCATCCCAGAGAATCGCCGGGTACAACACCCGGTCGTCTTGCCCCAGCAATACCGCCCCGTGCATCTGCCCGGACAACCCGATGCAGCCGACACGGCCGTAGGCATCCGGCTGATCAGTGCGCAGTTGGTCCAGAGCCTTCAGGCATGCTTGCCACCAATCCTCAGGCGCCTGCTCGGACCAGCCTGCGTGCGGGCGCGAGACCGTCAGCCGAGCGCCCGCATGGGCGAGGACGTTGCCTTGCTCGTCCATCAGGATCGCCTTGAGTTCCGAAGTGCCGAGATCAATGCCAAGGGAAACCGCGTTGTTCATATCAGGGGCAGCCGCATGAGTTACGAATCTTCAGGGTGGGCGCGAGCCGCACGCTGTGTGTTTTACGCTTGGGCGACGCCATGCGCTCAAGCAGCAGGTTGACCGCCCTGGCGCCGAGTTCCTGGACCGGCTGTGCGATCAGGGTCAGGCGTGGCACAAAGAAATCCGCCCAGTCAAAATCATCGAAGCCCACCAGGGCCATCTGCCCGGGCACGTCGATATTCGCATCACGCAAGGCGTGCATCGCGCCCAGGGTCATCAGGTTGTTGCCCGCCATGATTGCCGTGGGCGGTGTTGCCAGGGTCAATAACTGCGCGGTCGCTTGCCGTGCCGGCTCGCTGCTGGAACCACCGTTGACCAGCAATTGCGGGTCAAACACCAACCCTGCCGCCTGCAACGCGGCTTGATAGCCGGCCACGCGCTCATCGGAAGTGCCGAGCCCCGCGCGCCCGGAAATAAAGCCGATGCGCCGGTGGCCATGGCCGATCAAGTGCGCCACCAGGGCCTGGGTCGACTGAGTGTTTTCCACCCCGACCTGATCGAAATGATCACACATCATCCGGTCCACCAGCACCGCCGGCACTTGATTGGCCTGCAGGTATTCCAGGGCCAGCGAACCGGTAGACGGCGCCAGCAGAATGCCGTCCACCCGCCGATGGTGCAGCGTCGTGACTACGCGCAATTCCTGCTCGGGATCGTCGTGGGTATCGACAAACAACATCATGTAGCCGTGCTTGGCACACTCGGTTTCAATCGCGTGCACCGTTTCGCTGAAGTAGTGGTTGGACAGTGCCGAGATCGCCACGCCAATCGTATTGGTGGTGGACCGCGCCAGGGAACGCGCCAGCGTGTTGGGGATGTAGCCCACCTGCCGGATCGCGTCCTGCACCGCTTGCACCGTGTCCGGGCTGACCTTGCGGGTGCCGTTCAAGACGTGGGAAACCGTCGACGTCGACACCCCTGCAATTCTTGCCACATCCTCCATGGTTGCCACGGTGCTCACTCCTGGGTGCTTTTAATGTTTGCTTGACCAACCGGCGTAGGAACCGACGTTATCGCGGGTGATCAATTTTGGCGCCAGCAGGGTAACCGCTTCGGCGGGTTGTTTGTCATTGAGAATGTCATTGCCGACATTGACGGCGGTCTGGGCCATGGCCCATGGGTCCTGGCTGGCGGAGGCCTGGATCAGGGTGTCGGTCTTCAGGGCATTCTCGATGTCCGGCGCGCCGTCCACGGAGGTGATGATGATGCCGCTGCGTTTCAGTTGCTTGGCCGCCAGGTCGCTGCCGATGGCTTGCGGGTCGTTGATTGCGAACAGGCCGTCGATTTTCTGGAAGCGCGTCAGGTAACCCTGCATCACGTTCAAGCCGCCTTCGCGGGAGCCTTTGCCGTCCTGGTCATCTGACAGCACCTTGATCTCCGGGGCGCTGGCCAGCGCGGCTTTGCACCCTTTGACCCGATCGGTCACGGCGGTGACTTGCGGGCCGTTCTGAATGATCACATTGCCCTTGCCCGACAGTTTGTCGACGATGAACTGGCAGGCGAGCTTGCCAGCCTCGACGTTGTCGGTCTGCACCGTGGCATTCACGCCCTTGGCGTCGACGTCCACGGCCACCACCACGATCCCGGCATCACGGGCTTTCTTGATCGCCGAGGCCATCGCCGACGGGTCGACGGCGTTGAGCAGGATCAGGTCGACCTTGGACGAGATGAAGTTGTCGATCTGCGAGAACTGCTTGCTCAGGTCATAGTCGGCCGACACCGAGGTGACTTTCACCGCCGGGTTCAGCTCCTTGGCCCGCGCCGTGGCACCGTCGGCCAAGGTCACGAAATACGGGTTGCCCAGGGACCCCATGCTGATGCCGATGGCTTTCAGTTCACGGGCTTGCACCGCCTGGGACATCAACACGGCAACGCCCAGGGAGGCGACAACAGGAAACATGCGTTTGAAGTTCATGATGACTCTCTTGTGATTGTTGTTTGAGTGAAATCAGGTCCGCGCACCGGACTGGCGATAGCGATCCAGCGCTACCGCGCCAATGATCACGATGCCCTTGATGATGTACTGCCAGATATCCGAGACGCCCAGCAGCACCAGGCCGTTGGTCAATACCGCGATGATCAGCGCACCAATCAGCGTGCCGCCGATGGTGCCGACGCCGCCGGTAAAGCTGGTGCCGCCGAGGATCACTGCGGCAATCGCATCCAGCTCATAGGATTGCCCCAGCTGCAGGCCATTGGCGGCGAACAGGCGTGACGCGCTCATCACCGCGCCCAACCCGGCCAACGCACCGGACATGGCATAGACGAACAGCAGGACCTTCCACACCTTGATCCCCGACAGCCGCGCCGCTTCCGGGTTGCCGCCCACGGAGTAGATTTGCACCCCCATCACCGTGCGCCGCAGGATGAACCACGACAGCGCAATCACGGCCACGGCAATGATCACCAGCCAGGGCACGCCCAGCACCGAATCGTTGCCAATAAAGGCAAACGGCAAATCAGGGTTGAACACGGTTTTATCGTCGGCCAACAGGCGTGCCAAACCGCGCATGGCGGTCAGCGCGCCGAGCGTGACGATAAACGGCGGCAGGCGCATGAAGGCGATCAGGCCGCCGTTGACCAGGCCCAGCAACAGGCCGAAGCCAACCCCGGCGGCAATCCCGAACATGCCGAACTGCGGTGACATCGACGCTTGCAACGCAACCACAGCCGAAGCCGCAAGAATCGCTCCCACCGACAAGTCGATGCCCGCCGTGAGGATCACAAAGGTCATCCCCGCCGCCAGCACCACGTTGACCGACGCCTGCTGGGTGATGATCGACAGGTTCTGCACCGTCATGAAGTTTTCGCTGGCCAGGGCGAAGCCCACCAGCAACAGCACCAGCACCGGCAACATGCCCACCGTGCGCATCAGTTCGCGAATACGCTCAGCCTTGCCGATCGTTGCCACAGTCATGGTGTTGCTCCCGCTTGTCGTTGAATTAGCCATGGGCGGCCACCTGTTCGCTGCCGGTGGCGAGGTCGATGATCGCCTCCTGGGAAATATCCAGCCCCGATGCCCCGCCCACTTCGGCCACGAGTTGCCCTTCGCGCATGATCAGCACGCGGTCGCAGGTGCCGATGATTTCCGGCAGTTCGCTGGAGATCACCACGATGCCTACGCCGGCCTTGGCCAACTGGTTGATGATGCGGTAGATCTCGGATTTGGAGCCGATGTCCACGCCACGGGTGGGCTCGTCGAGGATCAGCACATGCGGCTTGACCTCCAGCAGCCGTGCCAGCAGCACCTTCTGCTGGTTGCCACCGGACAACGCGCCGACGTTGACCTTGCCCGACGCCACGCGGATCGACAGGGACTTGATCGCATCGCGTGAGCGTTGTGCGGCGTGGCCACGGTCGAGCACGCCACCGGCATGGGCATCCGGCACACACGCACAGACGTTGATGTTGTCGGCCACGCTCATGTCGAGAAACAGGCCCTGGGCCTTGCGGTCCTCGGTGAGGTAGACGACACCGGCACGAATCGCATCCGCCGGGTTGCGCAGTTGGGTCACGGTTTTGCCGACCACCTCCAGGGTGCCGGAGGTGCGTGGGTCGGCGGCAAAGATCAGCCGTGCCAGTTCGGTACGCCCGGCGCCCACCAGCCCGGCAATGCCCAGCACTTCACCGGCGTGCAGGTCGAAACTGCAATGGCGCACGCGCTTGCCGTCGGCCATGTCGCGCACACGCATCACCACCTGGCCGGGGTCGTAGGCGGCATGTTCCTTCTTGTAGAAACCGGAAAGGTCGCGGCCCACCATCATCTTCACCAGCACCTCGGCCGACAGCACGTCCCGCGCCAGTTCGCCGACGTACTCGCCGTCCCGCAGCACCGAGACCCGGTCTGACAGTTCGTAGATTTCCGCCATGCGGTGGCTGATGTAGATGATCGCCAAGCCTTGGCTGCGCAGCTGTTTGATCAGCGCAAACAGGCGGTCGGTTTCCCGGGAAGACAGCGGCGTGGTGGGCTCGTCCATCACCAGGATTTTCGCGTGGGCATGCAGCGCCCGGGCGATTTCTACCAGTTGGCGCTCGGCGATGGACAGGCTGGCGACGCGGGTGGTGGGCAGGAACTCCGCGCCGAGCCTTGCCAGCACTTCCGCCACCCCGGCTTCCATGCCCTTGCGGTCGATGGTCCAGCCACGGCGCAGTTCACGGCCCAGGTAGATGTTCTCGGCCACCGTGAGGTTCGGACACAGGCTCAGTTCCTGGTAGATCACGGCAATGCCGAGGGCTTTGGCGGAGGCTGGGTTGTAGCTGGCGACGGGCTGGCCATCAATGCGGATGGTGCCGCCATCATCGGCCTGGTAGGCACCGGAGAGGATCTTCATCAAGGTCGATTTGCCGGCGCCGTTCTCACCCATCAAGGCGTGGATTTCACCGGGGTAGACCTTCAGGCTGACGTTCTTGAGCACCCGCAGACCGTTGAAGGTCTTGCTGATGCCCTGCATTTCAAGCAAGGGTTCAAGGCTCATGACTGAGCTCCTGGTTTTATTATTTTTGTGTTCGGGCGTTTGCCGATGGCAGTCATCGGCAGACCTGATTGGTGCCGACTCTAATCAGATATATTTGCTAACGCAAGCGCTTGCGTTAGCCGTTTATCGCTTGATTAAACGTTTCACCTGATGAATAAATGTTCATC
>NZ_CP080030.1:3705601-3712093 GCF_019382755.1 Pseudomonas sp. Colony2
TTGCTGTTTATCTGCTATCGTCCAAAGACATCATCTCCTCCTCATCGCGCCTGCGCGATCTTCTGTGAGCATGCTCTGCGGCGCTGCGTTTGGCAGCGTCTGGCCTCAAGTTCACGGAACACTTCATGATGGACAACTCTTCAGTCGACAGCCCGATGGAGCCGCAATCCCGGGCCGAGAAAATCGTCGAATTCAAACGCCAGAAAGCCCTGCTCAAGACCGGCGCGCTGCAAGACGCGATCTTCAACAGCGCCTACTTCTCCAGCATCGCCACCGACGAAAAAGGCGTGATCCAGATCTTCAACGTCGGTGCCGAACGCATGCTTGGGTATGCCGCCGCCGATGTGCTGAACCGTGTCACACCGGCCGACATTTCCGACCCCGCCGAGCTGATCACCCGCGCCGCCGCCCTCAGCCTGGAACTGGACACACCGATCACGCCCGGCTTCGAAGCCCTGGTGTTCAAGGCCTCCCGGGGCATCGAGGACATCTACGAGCTGACCTATATCCGCAAGGACAACAGTCGCCTGTCGGCGATGGTCTCGGTCACCGCCCTGCGCAACCGCAACGACGCGATCATCGGCTACCTGCTGATCGGCACCGACAACACCGCACGCAAGCAGGAAGAGGCGCAACGCAAAGGTTTTGAGCGGGCCCTCGAAGAGAAGAACCTGGAGCTGGAACACGCCAGCCACATGAAGTCCGAATTCCTCGCCACCATGTCCCACGAATTGCGCACGCCGCTGAATGCCGTGATCGGTTTTTCCGAGGCGCTCAAGGACGGCCTGGTGGGCGACATGAGCGATATCCAGCGCGAATACATTGGTGACATCTTCACCAGTGGCCAACACTTGCTGTCGCTGATCAACGACATCCTCGACCTGTCCAAGGTCGAGGCCGGCATGATGGACCTGGAACTGGAAGCCGTGGAGCTGGCGGGTTTGTTGGCCAACAGCCTGCTGATCGTGCGGGAAAAGGCCGCGCTGCAACGCATCCAGTTGAAACTTGAATGCCAGGACGACTTCGGCACCCTGGAACTCGACCTGCGCAAGACCAAGCAGATCATCTACAACCTGCTGGCCAATGCGGTGAAGTTCAGCGAGCACGGCGGCTCCGTGACCCTGTCGGTGCGCGAGGTGAGTCGTGCACAAGTCGGGCAGGTTCCCGGCGACTGGCCCACCTACGGTTTTGCCCTGCAACCCAGCGAGCAGCAACAGTTCCTGGAATTCAGCGTCAGCGACACCGGCATCGGTATCGCCCGGCACGACATGAGCAAGCTGTTCAAGGCTTTCAGCCAGATCGACAGCAGCCTGGCGCGCAAATTCGAAGGCACGGGCCTGGGCCTGGCGATGGTCAAGCAACTCACCGACCTGCACGGCGGCAGTGTCGCCGTGGCCAGCCGCGAAGGTGCCGGCGCGCGATTTGTGGTGTGGCTGCCGCTGCACCGCGCCGCGGAGGCGGAGGCCCCATGGCCGAAATCCTGATCGTCGAAGACAACGAGGCCAACATGCGCCTTGCCCGCTTGCTGCTGGTAAACGCCGGCCACAGCGTGTTGTGGGCGGCTGACGCCGAGACCGGGTTGACCCTGGCCCGGGAAAAACAACCGGCGCTGATCCTCATGGACATCCAGTTGCCCGGCATGGACGGCCTGGCAGCCACGTCACTGCTCAAGCAGGACCCTCACACCGCCCACATCCCGGTGATCGCCCTGACCGCCATGGCCATGAAGGAAGACCGCGACAAAACCCTGCGGGCCGGCTGCGATGCCTACATCATCAAGCCCCTGCGCTACAAAGAGCTGTACCAGGTAATCGATACGCTGCTGCAAAAGAACATTACACCTCCAACTTGAGTCCTCTCCATGGCCAGCCAACCCGCAACGCTCTTGATCGTTGATGATGAAATCCAGGTGCGCAAGCTGCTGGAAACCCTGCTGCGCCACGAGGGTTACCAGACCGTGAGCGCCGCCAGCGGTGAAGAAGCCTTGCAGTTGGTGGCGCAGCGGCCGCCGGACTTGATCCTGCTGGACATCATGATGCCGGGCATGGACGGCTATGAAGTGGCCAACCAGCTCAAGGGCAACCAGGCCACGGCGAACATTCCGATCATCATGCTTTCGGCATTGAGTGAGTCCAGCGCGCGGCTCAGTGGCCTGGAAACCGGTGCTGAAGAATTCATCAGCAAGCCGGTGGAGCGGGTCGAGTTGTGGCTACGGGTACGCAACCTGCTGCGGCTCAAGGCCCACGGCGATCGGTTGAAAAACCATAGCCAGTTGTTGGAGCAGCAACTTCAACACCACCAAAATGAGTCCTCGCGGTTGAATGTGCATGACCTGGCGCGCCTGGACCTGGAAAAAGCCCTGCGCCTGGCGGTCGAGCGCGAAGAATTCGTGCTGCATTACCAACCCAAGGTCGAACTGGCCAACGGTCAGGTGTGCGCCCTCGAGGCCCTGCTGCGCTGGGACCGGCCCGGTTACGGTGCGGTGTCTCCAGCGGTCTTCATACCGATCCTGGAAAGCCAGGGCTTGATCGTCACGCTCGGGCGTTGGGTGATCGACAACGTGTGCCGCCAGATCGCTGCCTGGCAATCCGGCACGGTGGGGGCGGTGGAGGTATCGGTCAACGTTTCAGGGCATCAATTGATCGAGGGCGACCTGATTGCCGATATCGCCCAGTCCCTCGCCCAGGCCGGCGTGGAAGCGCATTGGCTGGAAGTTGAATTGACCGAAGGCTCGCTGATGGAGAACACCCAGCACACCATCGCCAGCTTGCAGCGCCTGCGGGCGATGGGGGTGAAGATCTCCATCGACGACTTCGGCACCGGCTATTCCAGCCTGGCCTACCTGCGGCGGTTCCCGATTGATACGCTGAAAATCGATATCGCGTTTATCCGCGAAGTCACCAGCAACCCGCAGGACGCGGCCATCACCCGCACCATCATCGAACTGGCCCACAGCCTGAAGCTGCGAGTGGTGGCCGAAGGCGTGGAAACCCAGGCGCAGCTGGAGTTTCTGCGGGAAGCCGGCTGCGATCAGATCCAGGGGTATCTGTTCAGCCGGCCTTTGCCGATGAAGGAGTTGGAGCGCCTGCTGCTGGATAAGCGCAGCCTGGTCAGGCCGCAGCCTCACTGACTTCGAACAACCCCACCAGCTTCTGCAACTTGTTGGCATTGACCCGCACGGTTTCCGCGCTGGTCTGCAACACCCCTACGGTCAGGCGCATTTGCTCCGAAGAGTGGCTGACCTGCTTGATGGTCTTGCCATAGTCGAGGCTGCGGGCGTTGAGCTGCTGGATGATGCTGAACATGCTCTCCACCGCCTGGTGCAGGTGCACGTTCTCCGAGGAGGCGTCCTCGGCCAGGCGCAGGCTGCTGTCGACGTTGGTCACGCCGTTTTCCATGAAGCCTACGGCCTTGCGGGTTTCGCCTTGCAGGCCCTCGACCATCTGGCGAATGTCTTCCGCTGCCTTGGAAGTGCGTGACGCCAGGGTGCGGACTTCGTCGGCCACCACCGCAAAACCGCGGCCATGCTCGCCCGCCCGCGCCGCTTCGATGGCCGCATTCAGGGCCAGCAGGTTGGTCTGGTTGGTGATGTCGCTGATCAACCCGGTGATGTTGCTGATCTGTGCCATGCGGCTGTCCAGCAGTTGCACGCTTTCCGAGGAGCGCTGCACCACATCGCGAATCGACTGGGTGCCGACCTGTACCGCGAGGAATTGCTCGCGGGCCCGGCTGACCACCTCGTCCATGGCCTGCTTCATTTGCTCGGCGCTCACCGACGCTTGCTGGATTTCTCCCAGTTGCTCTTCAACGATGATCATCATGCGGTGGGTGGCGTCGGCCACTTCATGGGACATCAACCCGGCCGCCTCGCTGCGGCCGAGCATCAATTGGTTGGTGTTGCCAACGCTGTGGCTGGCCTTGACCACCTGGCCGACCACCGAATCCAGGCGGTCGATGAAGC
The DNA here is from genome assembly GCF_019382755.1 of Pseudomonas sp. Colony2. NCBI lineage: Bacteria > Pseudomonadati > Pseudomonadota > Gammaproteobacteria > Pseudomonadales > Pseudomonadaceae > Pseudomonas > Pseudomonas sp. Colony2. The sequence goes on from NZ_CP080030.1 coordinate 3,709,563, forward strand.
TGTTGATCCAGCGGCTCATGTCGCCGGTTTCGTCGTTGACCATGCGCCCGCTGTCCAGGCGTTGGCGCAGGTTGCCCTCGCCTTCGGCAATGGTGCGGATGACCTCGGTCATTTCATTCAGGCGTGCGGCCAGGCGCCTGGGGCCCAGGCGGCTGAACAGCAAGGCCGCGACGACCATGCTCAGCACCTCGCACGCATCGGTCCAGGCGGCGGGCAAACCACTGTAGTGACGGACCAGGAAGTTGCAGGCAAACAGGCCGGCCATGGTCGCCAGATAGGGCTTCATCAAGCCGTGGCTCAGGGAGCGCCGGCGGTAGACCTCTTCCAGGTCGGCCTCGCACATCATGCCCCAGCGATCCGGCGAGCCCGGCAGTTCGAAGGTCACGCCCTTGCCCACCACCGGGATGTGACGGTAGTCGGAATAGCCGGGATAGGTGACAAACAGGTTCGAGCCCTTGCGGATGGTTTCCCGCACGCCGGGGTGCAGTTGTTGGGTGGCGGGGTCGATAAACCGCAATTCCAGCTCGGTGTGGCGCTGGATCTGTACGGTTTTCCAGGGTGTGTGCACGCCGCTCTTGAGATTTTCACCGTGGGTGAAGGTGCCGTCCTCGAAGCGTGAGCGGGACAGCGCAATGCCCGGCTGCAGCGCCGGGTCGAAGCGCGATTGCACCATGAACAGGTAGTTATCGCCGGACTCGGGGAAGATATGCCCGGCCTCGCGCTGGATCAAATCCCCGAGTATGTCGTTGGGCACCCGACCGCAGAGGCAGCCGACCACCCTGCCCTCGCGGGTCAATGGTTGGTAGAACATCAGGGTCACTTCGTCATGGAAGCGCGAGGACGAAGGGCCGATCTGCAAGGTCAGCGGGTCGCTGTAGGGACCGTGGAGGAATGGCGCCTTGAGCCCGGCGGCCAGGGCTTGTTGATTGAGCGCGCGGTGACTGGCCTGGCTCCAGGTACTCGCCAGTAGTTCGCCCTTTGGGTCGACGATAAACAGCTCGGAGAAATCCCCGGCCTGGTGCAGTTTTTCCACCAGCAGGCTGTTGTCGGTGAGCACGGAATCGCGGGCCAGTGTCGTGGCCAGTTCGTTGAGGTGTTCCCACTGTTCGCGGGTCCAGGTTTGCAGGAGTTTGACCCGGGTTTCGGCAATGGCCTCGAAGGTTTGCTCCATCACCGGGTACACCGCGCGGTTGAGGCGGCAGGACCAGCCCATGGCGAACTTGCCGGTCTTGCCCCACCAGGGCAGCCAGCTTTTCTCGGCGGAAGATAACTGCATCGTGCTGCTCGACAGGCTGCTCATGGCGGACTCCGGGAGTGATGTCTAATTGCCATATTTCAAGGCAATTAATGCGCCAATTAGCTAGCTTGCTATTGATTAGGCTGTTTGGCCTGCCATGCGGGTCAACGGGAGCGAGCTTCCTCGCTACAAAAAGCTGCATGCAATCAAGAGCATGCACCAGCGGGTGGCAGTAAGATCGCTTGTCGGGTGGGATGTCCCAGGGGGGCCGTGGTTTTCGAGATCGAATATCGGCGGAATTTTGGGGGCATATCCGTTATTTRGGTAAYGGCGGCTTATGGTTTCGCTCTTACAGCGAGTCACTTTGCAAAAGCGTGTACGGACCGGACACATGGTGGACACATGTGCGGGGACATGGTTGACACATTATGAACCGTAATCAGGCTGTTTCACGTCGATCGTTCGCAAAAAATGATGGCAGAAATAGACGTCAAATAGCCCGTCACTTTCAGTGTTGGGACGTAGTGCGATGTGATGTCCGGCCAGGCCTTTGGCGATCCTGAAATAGCGCTTCTGAAACTTAAATCGGCTGTGATAAACCTTGGCCTTTAAATCGTCCGGCCCGTACTCAAACGCCAAAAGCGTCTCCGGATAAGCCCAGGGGCTTTCTCGGTATCGGTCCATTGGAACCTTGTAACCCAGAGCTTGATGAGGGCGTTGATGGTTATAAACCTCTCGCCATTGATCGAGATTTGTTTGCGCCTCTGCAAGCGTCCGAAAATGGCGGCCGTTGAGCACTTCAGCCTTGAGTGACCGATGAAATCGTTCGATTTTCCCATTGGTTTGAGGGTGGAAAGGCCGACTGAAACTTACTCTGATACCTAGGCGAACAAGCCAGATACTCAGTTCCGTGATCTCCCCCGGATTACGCGGAGAGCCCCATGGGGGCCCGTTATCGACGTTGATGCGAGCTGGTAAACCGTAGCGCCGAAAAACCGCGATCAACTGCTCCTGTACCGTGGCTGTGCGCTCGTTGGCACAGGCTTTGATTGCCAAGTTGAAACGAGAATGGTCGTCCAAAACAGTTAGCGGATGGCATCGGCCTTGTTGCGTTGGGAAATGCCCTTTGAAATCCATCTGCCAAAGATCATTGGGCGCGTCGTGTTCAAACCTCAACCTTGCTGCCTGTAACTCTTTTGGGACCGTTTGAACCAAACCATGGCGATGTAAGACATTGGTGACAGTGCTAGGAGCGATACGCTTATCTAACAGATTGCTGATCGTGCGGCCGCCC
>NZ_CP080030.1:3712102-3712497 GCF_019382755.1 Pseudomonas sp. Colony2
GCTCCCGCCTAATTGCCAAGACTTCAGTCTCCAGCGCGGGCTCGGTAAGTTTTGGGCTAGTGGCTGGCCTGCGGGATTTCTCCAGCAGACCTTGCTGGCCTTGTTCTTCGTAGCGACCGAGCCACTTGTACGCGGTTTGGGGACTGATACCGAACCGTCGACACAGTTCTCGTTTATTGCTGCCGGGTTGCCGGGCTAAGGCAACGAACTCTTTTTTCAGGCTCATGGCGTCTCTCGTATTCCAGGGCATGATGGTTTTCCGGCGTAGTTAGCTCGCCGAAAAGTGTCCACCATGTCCCCGTACACCCGTCAACCATGTGTCCGGTCCGTACAAAAAGCGGCAAAGTAACCAAAGCGCTCTGCCCCGCCTGTCGGCGCCTCGCTAGGGCTCGGCG
>NZ_CP080030.1:3712529-3741539 GCF_019382755.1 Pseudomonas sp. Colony2
CGCGACGGGCCATCCATGGCCCGGCGCGGCTAAACCGGCGTCCTGCCGGTTTACCCGCTGCGCAATACCTGCGTTCGGCCTCGGGCTTATTGGGGCAGTCAGAGCAAGATCAAGATCAAAAGCAAGAGCACGGCGGCCTGARAGCCGACCTGAGTGTTAAAAGCCARATCAAAAACCAGAGCGAAAGCAGAGCTGCTTTTCTGTAGGAGCTGGCTTGCCGGCGATGCAGRCACCTCGGTGCATCAGGTACACCCAGTTGATGCCATCGCCGGCAAGCCAGCTCCTACAGTGGACCGTGCCCGCTTTTGATTTTTGCTTGTGCCTTTGCTTCACAACACTCAAGCCGGCCGGGAGGCCGCTGTGCTGTTGATCTGCTTTTGATCTTGATCTTAGGCGCCCCGTTAAACCACGCTGGCCGAACGCAGGCTTTGGAGCGTGGGTAACCCGGCAGGACGCCGGGTTAGCCGTCCTGGGCCAGGGATGGCCCATGACGGCGGCCCACGGTCCAAAGCCGGAGTGAGGGCACTCCGAGCCTAAGCGAGGAGCCGAGTGGTGGGGCAAGAGCGTTTTGCTTACTTTTGCGCTSTTCAAAAGTGAGCCGCTGTAAGAGCGGAACCAATACCAGCCATAACCGAAGAAACGGATATGTACTCCCGCCTAAGGATCCAACACCCCCCCGCTGTACCCCTCAGACAACCGCGTCCCGGTAAACTTGGCCACCACCGAACCCTGTGAAACCAGCCGCTCCCGATGCCCCGTCACCATCCGCCCGGTTTGCGCCGCATGCAGCACAACCTCAGAAGCCGGATCCCCAGGCCGCCGAATAATCCGCGCAAACCGCTCACCCTCTTCCACCTGTTCACCCAAACCTTTTTCAAACACCAACACCCCGGCACACGGCGCCAGGATGGTCTCCATACAGCCCATATCCACCAGTTGCCCGTGCCATTGCGCAATCACCGGCGCCTCATCAATCACCCCGCTGGCGCAGAGCCAAGCCCAGATCCCATCACCATCCTGCCCGGCCAGGGCATCACTCACATCCGCCTGCCCACGCAATTCAATCGTCGCCGCCAACCGCGGCTGCCCATGATCAATGATGGTCTCCTCAAACGACCCATCACCACCCTCGTCCCAGACAATCACCACATCCACCTGCAACGCCGCCGCAAGCGCCCGGCCCGCGGGCCAAAAGCTGCGGTGGATGTAGAGATATGGCAGGGCTTCATCATCGGTGTGCAGGTCCAGCACCAGGTCAGCATCGGCGGCCAGTTGCACCAGGCTTTTCTGCCATTGCGCCAGGTTGCTGGCCGGCCGCTCCATGGCCAATGAATGATCAAACGCCCGGTTGAAATTCTGCCCGGTGACTTCGTGAAACCGCCCCAACAACCGCCCCTGGCGAAACTGGCCAATGCCAAACGGGTTGGCCTGGGGCACCACCGTCACCGTGCCCTTGAGCCGGCCCTGATCCTGGCAGGCCTGCAAACGCGGCAGCAGTTGATGCAACACCAGCATCCCGGCGATTTCATCGGCATGCACACCGGCCTGCAGGTGCACCCGAGGGCCGTCGCCGTCACCCTCGAAGCGCCAGGCGCCAATGTGCAGGGTGTTCCCGGAATCCCCGGGGACTTGCCACGAAAGGTCTTTTGCCATGCCGTTGCCCTCCTCTTGTTGGTTCTGCAGGTATATATTGAACACACGTTCAACCATGTATCTTCACCGAGGGTGTGCCTGTGGCCGAAGACCGTCGCGACCTGTTGATTGCCGCCACCCTCACCAGCCTCGCCCGTGACGGGCATGCCGGCATTTCCGTGCGGCGCATCGCCGCTGAAGCCGGGGTTTCGGTGGGGTTGCTCAATCACCATTTCGGCAGCATCGATGCACTGATCGCCGAGACCTACCACAAACTCGCCAGCGAACTGACCACCGCCCTGTGGCAGGAAGTCGACCAGGCCGTGGGCCCTGCCGCGCGGCTCGATGCATTCCTCGCCGGTTCGTTTTCCTCGCGGGTCATGGACCCGAAACTGTTGGGCGTCTGGGTGGTGTTCTGGAGCCTGATCCGCCACTCGAACCACGTGAATGACTCCCATGAAAAAAGCTACCGCGCCTACCTCGAACTGATCCGCCAGTTGCTCGACGACCTGGCCGAGAGCGAAGGCTTCGTGATCCACGACACGCGCCTGGCCGCCATCGGCTTATCGGCGATGCTCGACGGACTCTGGCTCGAGTGGTGCCTCAACCCCGGCACCTTCAGCCCCGCCAACGGGCTGCACATCTGCCGTTGCTGGATACAGGGGCTGCGTCACGGAGCATTCGGCGCCGACCACATCCTGTGACACGGGGTGCCGGGCGCTGAGCATGGCCAGGGTGCCGCTGATGGCGATCAGCACGGCGCCGAAAATCAGCGACACGTCCATCACCGTGCCCCAGACCAGGCTCGACAGCAGGAACGCCCAGATCAAACCGGTGTATTCAAACGGCGCCAGCAGCGTCGCCGTGGCCCGGCGGAAGCTCGCAAACAGCAGGAACTGGCCAATCCCGCCCACCAGCCCCGCGCCGAGCATGCCCAACCATGCCGGGGTCGGCGATGGCGTGTGGGTCCAGGGCAGCGTCAGCGCCATGCAGATCACAAACACCACATTGGTGATCAGCATCTGCTCCAGCACCGAGGTGTTGTCGTCCACCTGGCGCAACTGGATATAGGTAAACGCCCAGCACAGTGCTGCCGCCAATGTCAGGGCGATTGGCAATGGGTCGAGCATGTTGCTGGGGCGACAGGCGATCACCACGCCGACAAAGCCGATGATCAGCGAAATCCACTGGCCGCGACTGGCGCGCTCCTTGAGGATCAATGCCGCGAGCAACGTGACCATGATCGGTGCGGAAAAATACAGCGTGGTCATTTCCGCCAGGGTCAGGTCTCTGGCGGCGGTGTAGTACAGCAGCCAGGCCAGCAGCGACAGCAGGCCGCGGATGATCAACAGCTTGCGGCTGACCGAGTGCCAAGCGCGCTTGAGCAAACCCATTCGCCCGGCGATCACGCACGCGGCGACCACCACCAGGCTACGCCAGAACAGGATGGTGAACACTGAGTAGTCGGCCACCAGCCATTTGATCCCGGCGTCCTGCAGCGCCAGGAACGCATAGGCCAGCGAGCACAGGGCAATCCCTTGCAACGAGCGATCGGTTTTCATCCGGCAGACCTGCGCAACGGTGTGCCGCGTCGCTCGGCAATGGCGTACAGGGCTTCAATCAAAAAGGTCAGGCACAGGTAGACCCCGGCCACCAGCAGCAGCGGCTGGTAGATCTGCAAGGTCTGGGCGCGTACCACGTTGGCGGCGCCAAGCAGGTCAACCACGGCAATGGTCGAGGCCAGCGCCGTGGACTTGAGCAGCATCACCGTCTCCCCCGCCAGGGTCGGCAGCAGCAGGCGCATGGCCCGTGGCAGGCGCACCCGCAACAGTGCCTGGCGTGGCGTCATGCCGAACGCCGAGGCGGCTTCCATTTCACCCTTGGGCACGGCCAGCAGCCCGCCGCGAATCACTTCACCGACGTACGCGCCCACCGATAACACCAGGGCGAACACGATGTACCAGTAACCGTCCCGCAGGAACGGCCAGAGGAAACTCCCGCGAATCATTGGGAACTGGGCAAACAGGCTGCCCAGGCCGTAATAGAAGATGTAGATCTGGATCAGCAGCGGCGTGCCCCGCAGCACACTGGTGTAGCCCAGTGCGCAACGGGCCAGCCACTTGCGCCGGGACAGCCGCGCCAGCGCTACCAGCACCGCCAGGGCGAAGCCGAGCACTGCCGAGATCACCAGCAGCGACAGGGTCGTCTGCAAGCCCTTGGCGATCAGTCCTGCGTAATAACTTATCCACTCAGGCATGTGCGGCTCACTCGACAACCGGCATCCAGCGACGAATACGTCGCTCCAGGCGCCCGGACAGGTAGTTGGAGGCCAGTGTCACCAGGTAATACAAGGCGGCGGCCGTGAGGTAGAACAACAGGTAATGCCGGGTCGAGCCCGCCGCCTGTTTGGCGGTGTACAGCAGTTCGTTGGTGCCCACTACGCTGATCAGCGCGCTGTCCTTGATCAGATTGATCCACAGGTTGGACATCCCCGCCAGGGCGTATGGCGCCATGATCGGCAGGGTCACCCGACGGAACAGGCCAAAGCCGCTCAAGCCAAACGCCCGCGCCGCTTCGATCTGGCCATGGGGAATCGCGAGGATCGCCGCGCGAAAAATCTCCGAGGCGTACGCGCCTTGCACCAGCCCCAGTACCAGGACCGCTACCAGCGGGCCGCTGATGTTGAACTGCGCAAACCCCAGCCACAGCATCAATGCGTTGAGGCCCATCGAGCCTGCGTAATACAGCAGCAGGATCAGCAGCAACTCGGGCACCGCGCGAAACACCGTGGTGTAGCCGCGCATCAGCATGGCTATCGGGCGCGGTGCACTGAGCTTGGCGCAGGCCACCACCAGGCCGATCAGCAGCCCCACCGCAAACGAGCCGGCGGAGATCTGCAGGGTCATCCAAAGCCCTTTGAGCAGTGCATTGCCCCAGCCTTGTTCGCTGAAGTTGAGTAGATCGAACATCGCGGCTCCCTATTTCGATTACACGCGGTGACCCTGTGACGAGGGAGCTTGCTGTGGCGAGGGAGCTTGCTCCCGCTGGACTGCGTAGCAGGCCCATTTTTTGGGGGCGCTTCGCACCCCAGCGGGAGCAAGCTCCCTCGCCACAAGCACTCCCTTTCTACCGGGTTAGTTTGTGTAGGGGCTGTCGCAGACTTTGCTCACATAGGCAGGCGTATCGGCGCGTTTGCACGGGCTCACCGATACCCCAAACACGCTCTGGGACAGGTCGGCGTAGTCCTTGCTCACCAGCAACTCACCGATGGCCTTGTCGAGCCGGGCCTTGAGTTCGGTGTCTTCCTTGCGCAGGCCAGCCCCCACGCCGCGGCCGATGATCGGGTCGTAAGGCACTTCGGCGATTTCGGCCAGGCCCTGGGCCTCAGGGGTCTTGACCATCATGGCGATGGCGACGCCGTCGGCCATCATCAGGTCGGTGCGCCCGGCAATCAGGTCGGCGTTGGCCGATTCCTGGGTATCGTAGTACTTCAGGTCAGCAATGTTCTCGTAGTACTTCTTCAGGTAGTTGGCGCTGACCGTGGAGATCTGCACGCCGATGATCTTGCCCTTCAGCCCTGCAGGCGAGACTTCGACCGTGGTGCCCTTGGGGCCGGCAATGCCCAGCAGCGAATCGTAGTAGGCGCGGCTGAAGGCGATCTGTTTTTCGCGCTCTTCGGTGACCGACATCGAGGAGAAAATCACGTCGATTTTCTTCGCCAGCAGCGACGGAATAATCCCGTCCCAGGCCACTTCCTTGATCTGGCACTCAGCCTTCATCAAGCCGCAGAGCTTATGGATCAGGTCGACTTCAAAGCCCGTCCACTCACCATTGCCGCCCTTTACCGTGAACGGTGGGTAGGGTTCTGCCGCCACCGCGAACACAATGGGTTTCTCCGCCGCCAACGCAGTACCTGCCGCCAGCATCAACACAGCACTGCTCAACCACTTTGCCAATCGTTTGGATTTCATGATCTTGCCCCGTCTTTTTTTGGAGTTAGCGAGTTTGATGCGCGTTGACGAACTGCCGGCAACGTTCACTGCGTGGGTCGATAAACACCGAGTCCGGCGAGCCGGTTTCCTCGATCAGGCCTTGATGCAAAAACGCGACTTTGGATGACACATCCCGGGCGAACGCCATTTCATGGGTCACCAGGATCATGGTGCGGCCTTCTTCGGCCAGGGAGCGAATCACCCGCAGGACTTCGCCCACCAGCTCCGGGTCGAGGGCCGAGGTGGGTTCGTCGAACAGCATGACTTTGGGGCGCATGGCCAGGGCTCGGGCGATGGCCACCCGCTGCTGCTGGCCGCCGGAGAGGAACGCCGGGTATTCATTGCGCTTGGCGGCCAGGCCAACCCGGTCGAGCAAGGCTTCGGCGCGCTCGATGGCTTCGGCCCGGCTTTCGCGCAGCACCTGGGTCGGCGCTTCGATCAGGTTCTCCAGCACGGTGCGATGGGGCCACAAGTTGAAGTTCTGGAACACCATGCCGAGTGTCGAGCGAATCCGCACCAGTTGCCTGGCGTCGGCCACCAGCGGTGCGCCGGGCCGGCCGTAGTTGAGCTTGATGCTTTCACCGTCAACGTGAATGCTGCCCTGGTCCGGCACTTCGAGCATGTTGATGCAGCGCAGCAAGGTACTTTTGCCCGAGCCGCTGGCGCCGATCAGCGAGATCACCTCGCCTTCGTGGGCGGTCAGGGAGATGCCCTTGAGCACCTCGATATTGCCAAAGCGTTTATGCAGGTCGAGCACCTCAATCATCTTCTTCGCAGCCACCGGCTGTACGCTGATGATTTTCGCCGCAGGCTCGATTCGCGGTTCTCCGGCGAGCTTGGCGACGAAGCGGCTGATACGTTCACAGGCTTCGGCCAGTCGCGCTTCACCCAGGGTAAACGACAGCCGCACAAACCCCTGGGCCGGCTCGCCGAAGGCCGCGGCATCCAGCACGGAAACCCCTGCTTCGCGGAACAGCCGCCAGGCGAAATCCAGGGAGCCGAGGCCGGTGTCCCGCACATCCACCAACACGAACATGCCTGCCTGCGGGGCCCGCACGTGAATGCCCGGGCAACCGCCGAGACCTGCTACCACCAGGTCGCGGCGGCGGCGGTAGGTTTCGCGCATGCCCTGGGTGACTTCATCGTGGGCCAGCACGGCGGCGGTCGCGGCTTCCATCACGAACCCCGGCAAGCCGTAGAGCATGCTCAATACCAGGGTTTCCGCGTGGGCCACCATCGCAGGCGCGGCGACGATCCAGCCGATGCGCCAGCCGGTCATGGCATGGGACTTGGACAGGCTGCCGATCACGATGCAGCGATCGGCCATGCCCGGCAACGCGGCCAGGCTATGGTATTCGCCATCGAACACCAGGCTTTCGTAGACCTCGTCCACCACTACCCACAGTTCATGCTCGATCGCCAGGTCGGCGATCACCTGCAATTCCTGAGGGTTGAGGACAACGCCGGTGGGATTGTTGGGGTTGGAGAAGAAGATCGCCCGGGTGCGAGGCGTAATGGCGGCAGCCAGCAGTGCCGGGTCGAGGCGAAAGCCCGAGTCGGCGGAACACGGCACCCGCACCAGCGTTGCGCCGCTGGCCTTGAGGGTCGCTTCGTAGGTGACGTACATCGGGTCGAGCACGATCACTTCATCACCGGCCTGCAACAGGCACAGCGAGGTGACGAACAAGGCGTTCTGCGCACCGGCCACGGTGATGACGTTTTCAGCGTCGAGCGGGCGAGCCAGGGACTGGCTGTAGCGTGCGGCGATGGCATCGCGCAGTGCCGGGCGGCCGGGGATTTCGGTGTAGTGGGTGTCGCCCTGGCGCAGGGCCTCGACGGCGGCGTCGGTGATGAACGAGGGTGTGGCGAAATCCGGATCGCCCACACTCAGGATGATGATGTCTTCGCCTTTGCTGCTGGCCTGGAAGGCAGCGTGGTGGATGTCCCAGGCGGCTACGCCCTGCCCTGCAATTCGCTCGACAAAAGGTGAAAACCGCATGCCAGTGCCTCTCGTTCAATCAGAAAAAGCGCAAGCCCGCCTGTTACCAGGCAGGGGGTGCAGCCAACATAATTGAAACTGAACACTCGTTCAACGGCAAACTTCACCGGATGTCGTTAACAGCTAAAACAGGTCGTTGTGGTGGTTTGTCCATCAGGTTGCACTGGCGGTCCTGCAGTTCTTCGGCGGAGGCCAGGTTCCATTCCTTGAGCGTCAACCGCGTGGTCAACAGTACGAAGTTGCCGTTCGCCGCCGGTGCCAACAGCAAGCTGTAACTGGCCATGGCGTCGCCCTGGGCCTGCACGTAGTCATTCAGGATGGCCAATGGGTCGCGCAGGTCGAATTCCACCGCCGACAACGTACGGGCACTGTAGGTATGCCCCTGCAGTTTTACCGGCAGGATTTGCCAGTGCTCGTCGAGGGTTGCCGCGCGTTCATTGAGGGTGTTGAAAATGTCGGGGCGCAGGCAGGCGATATGAATGTGCAACTGGTTTTGCGTGCGGCCATACCGCGAGTTGATCGCCAGGGATACATAACGGTCGGCAATCGGTGTTTGCAGGCCGGCCGAGAGTACTTCGTGGTGTTTCCAGGCCTGGGCAAAGTAATGCGGCAACAAGTCCCGGACCAGCGCGACGTCTTCGATTCCGGTGACTTTATCGGTGGGGATCAGTAAGTCCTGGTACGGGCCGTTGAGGTCCTTGAGCAGCGCGAACCCCTTGTCCGGATCAACCTCGAGGCAGGGGCGCGGATTCTGGTGCTGGTGCTGGTCGGGCACGCATTGACGGCTGACGATCTGCCACAGCACATCGGGATTGCCGCGCCATTTCCAGGCGGCTGCCACCGCCACCACACACAGCAAACCACCCATGATCTTGAACAAGGGACCGCGCTTCATGCCAAAAACCTCAACGCCAAAGGAATGTCTTGTGTTGTTTTGCAGCTGCAAGACATCCCTGTCGCAAAGGTTAACGCTGGGCCGGGGCCATGAACTCCGGCCCTACCGGGTCTTTTATCGTGCTGGCCAGAATACGGTCGATATGTTGCAGGTCGTCGGCCGTGAGCTGCCAGCCGAACGCATCTTCAACGCCTTTGAGCTGCTCCGGCCGGCGGGCGCCCCACAGTGCAACCGTGGGGCCCTGGTCCAGCACCCAGCGCAACGCCAGGGCCAGCACAGACTTGCCGTGGCATTCGCGAGCGTACACGTCCAATGCCGCGACCGCCGCCAGGTACTGCTCAAAGCGTGGCGCCTTGAATTTCGGGTCGAGCTTGCGCACGTCATCCCCGGTAAAACCCGTGGCCGCGTGCATGCTGCCGCTCAACAAACCCCGGCACAGCGAACCGTAAGCCAAAACCACCAGTGAATTTTGCTTGGCGTACGGCAGGATATCGCTGTCGATCGCCCGCTCAAACAGGTTGTAGGGCGGCTGCACGGTGTCCAGGTGCGTGTACTGGCGGAAATCGTCCATTTGCGCAGGCGAATAATTGCTCACCCCTACGGCAAGGATCTTGCCTTCACGGCGCAGTTTTTCCAGCTCGCCGGCGGTTTCCTCCTGAGCTACCAACGGGTCGGGCCAGTGAATCTGGTAGAGGTCGATGTAGTCGGTTTCGAGGCGCAGCAGTGAGTCTTCGATTTCCTTGCGGATACGTCGGGCCGTGGCATTGCGGCGCACCGTGCCGTCGTCCCATTGCAACCCGGCCTTGGTGGCGATCACCGCCGTGTGGCGTACACCGCGCAGGGCCCGGCCGATCAGTTCTTCCGACAGCCCAAGGCCGTAGACCGGCGCACTGTCGATAAAGTTGATGCCGCTGGCCAGCGCATGGCGAATGGTCTTGACCGAGACCTCATTATCGGCGCCGCCCCACATCGAGCCACCCATGGACCAGGTGCCCAGGGCAATCCGCGAGACGGCCTTGTCGATGCCCGGGATCTTGATGGTTTCGATACTCATGAAAAAGCCTCCGCCAGAAACAATCAGTAAAAAAACGATTACTCTAGATCATCCGTGGTTGAATCGGGCTCAACGCCGCGTGCAACCCAAACCCCATAAAAGGTGCTTGATATGGCTGCGTTCAACCGCTCCGAGTTGGCCGACCTGAATGTTTTCATGGCGATCATCCGTCGCCGCAGTTTCCGGCATGCTGCCAATGAACTTGGCGTCACCACCTCGGCCCTGAGCCACACCATGCGCAACCTGGAAACGCGCCTGGGGGTCAAGTTGCTGTATCGCACCAGCCGCGCCGTAGAGCCTACCGATGCCGGCGTGGTACTGGCGGAAAAACTCAGTGCCGGCTTTGCGACGATCCAGGACGGCCTCGACACCCTCGAACTGTACCGCGAGGCGCCGATTGGCCGCCTGCGCCTGAACGTACCCCGGGATGCCGCGGTGCTGCTGATTTCGCCGGTGCTCGGCGAGTTCACCCGCACCTACCCGCAACTGCGCCTGGACGTGATGATCGAGGACCGCATGCTCGACATCGTCGCAGAGGGCTACGACGCAGGAATCCGCTATGGCGCCACGGTGCCCCAGGACATGGTGGCCGTGCCGCTGACCGGCGAGCTGCGCTGGATCATGGTCGCCTCCCCGGCCTACCTCGCACAGGCAGGGACACCTGCAGTGCCCAGGGACTTGCTCACGCACTCCTGTGTACGCATGTACCTGGGCGACAAGACCACCTACAAATGGGAACTGGGCAATGGCGCACGCCAGCAGCGGCTCGATGTGCCCGGCCACTTCAGCGCGGCCGACACCCAGACCATCGTTGATGCGGCCCTGCAAGGCGTGGGTATCGCCTACTGCCTGGAGAATCGCGTGCTGGCGGAACTGGCCGACGGGCGCCTGGTGGAAGTGCTGCCCGACTGGGCCTGCATCGGCGCGCCGCTGTGCATGTACTACCCCAGCCGGCGTCAGTCGCAGCCGGGATTGCGCCAGCTGATCGACATGATTCGGCTGAGGACCGCGGCGCACCCTTAGCATGGGCGCGTAAGACGCCGTATCAATCTGCATGCCAGTGGGATGGAATCGCTGAGGGGGCATCGGGTACGAAGAGTTACACCCGCTGGTGCGAAGCGCTGCTTGGGTGTACTCGATAAATTACCGGATCCCCCTCCTATGACAATTGCTCCTACTCAGGCTACGGCTTCTTTCATTCCTTTGAACGCACCTGACAAGCCGCTTCCCCCGGCGCGGCTCCTGGCCGCAGCGCCGGAAAATGCCGCGCCAGGCTCCCCCGGGACCAGGATCCCCAGCCCGCGTGCCGATGCCGACGGTGAACTGGCAGGCCAGGTAGCCAGCGCGCTGCGTCAGGTCAAGGGCGACGGCCATGACGACGCGATCATGGTCGAGAACATTCCGCCGAACTCAACGTTCGGGCAGTGGTGGTCGCAGTTGGGGCGTGCCATGGAGTCCCCGCAAGTCCGTGACTGGATGAGGGAAAACGGGATAACCCCCAATTCATTGATGATTGACCCCAATACCGGGAAGATCACCTACCAGCGCAGGCCCTCCGCCGCCGCGCAACCCAACGGCCCCGATGACAAAGGCTGGGCGCAGGTGGGCGCACAGGTCAGGGACGCCGCACGCGTTATCGGCGACGGTAACCCGATCCCCTTCAAACCGCCGCTCTCCCAAAACAGCAACAGTGCCCCCCTGTGGTTGGTGAGCCAATTCTACAAAGAGCAAGAACATATCCTGCCGGATCATGCCCACGAGCGTGCAGATGAGTTGGCGCGCGACAAGGCTTTTACCGGCGTGAGCGGCCCGCGTTTTGCGGACCTGCACGAAACCCGTGGTGAGGATGAGGTTGAGCGCCAGAAAGCCCTGGTGGGCAATACCCAGACGCTGAACACCGTGGGGCGTGAACTCAATTACCTGCTTGAGCGGATTCGATCGGGCAGCATTGGGAGCGGTGACGTTCTCGACTACCTGCAAAAGAATAAAGTCGAGCTTCACCCCGACAGCGCTTACCGCCAGGTCGGGAGCACCGACTCAGGGAGCACCATTAGCCTCAAGGAATTCCTTGAGATCAATGGCTGGGACGTGCCAACCACGCCCGAGGAGGTGGAGAACCTGACGAATTATCTGCTCAGGCCTGAACTCCAGGCGCCGCTCCATGGCAATTATGGCGGTGCGCTGGAATGGCAGCCCCCGCTTGCGCCCGAGGCGGCGAATCAGCTGCGGTCCGACCTGCGCCGCGGCAAGATCGGCGACGTTGATTTGAACGGCGCCAGGAACGTAGTGGAATACCTCATGCAGGGCAAGTCGTTCACGCCTTCCGAGCTGGCTGACCCGCAGCGGGTGCTCGACTCGCTGATCCGCTCCCCCAAGGGCAAGGCGTTGGGCGAGGCCCTCCAGGCAAAATTTGACGCGCAGTCCATCAAAGGCAGTGCCACTGATTGGCTGTTGGCGGCCATGAGTGTGGACAAAGACAACTCGTTCCGCGCGACAGACCCCAGGTCCAGGCATCACATCGCCGGTTTTGCCGTGACCGGGAACAGTACCTGGGGCAAACCCGCATCCGGTATCGTCAGCCGGTTGGCCGAACATCTTGTCAGCACCGGCAAGGCATCGTCACCCGAGGCAGCGGCGCTACAAGCGCATCTGCTGCTCTCCACCCGCGCTCCAGAGTTCCTGGTTAAAGACATCCCGGACCAGGTCACCCCGGGTTCCCATAGTTGGGTCAGTTTTGTCACCGCGGTAGAACGCATCGAAGCGCAGTCTCCGGGTTCAACCGCAGGGATGTCCTACGGGCAGGTCATGCTCCACGCTGAGGTCGCGCCGGTCTCCGCCCAGGAGCGTTATGTCGAATATGCCGCCCAGCAAGAGGCGCTCAAGGATTGGGGAAGCGCGAACGGTATGCCGTATCCGGTGACCGAAGGCCAAATGAATGATGTACGCGATGCATTCGATGCGCAGATCACCGAGCTGAGCGCGGCCAGTCAAACACAGAGCATGCCGATGCCATTACGAAAGGAAATGGCCCTGGAGCAGTTGCGCAAAGCCCTGCCAGGCATGGATACGGCAACCCTGGAAGACAAGAGCATCACGCTGGAACCCGCCCATAGCGATTTCCCGGGGCCTTATTCGATCCTCGACTTGTATATGAAGGACGCGCTTCACCATCGACCTGGCGTCGAAGAACCACCGGCCGTAGGGGTACTTGGAATTGGGCCCCCGCCCCCCGCTGACAATCATTGGGTGACCTCATCCAGTACGTTGAACCTCAGCGAGGTGCTGGAAAAAACCAAAGACCTTCCAAGTATGCCGAACGTGTTCCAGGACGCGTTCGGGGAATACGCCGACGGCATCGAAAAAAGTGTCGCGGCCCAGGTCAAGTGGATGGTTTCGCGGCTTCCTGAAGAAGACCGTAAAAACCTGGAATACGGCGAAATCACAGTGGTCAGGGAAGTCGACGTCGATAAGGACAACTTTGGCAAGGAAACCCGCAAGCGGGTGCCCGACGACAATTGCCTGCTGGTGAAAACCAGGCGCAACAACCAAGTGCACATCTACGAAATCAATCTCAGGACCGCAAAGATTACCGAGCGTACGGACCTGGGTGACTTCACGGCAGGCAAACAGCCTTCCAATCACACCCATTACCATAAAGACCTGGAAGAAGTCATACCTTCGGGCGAGTACGCACCCGGGTTGACGGGTGAAAAAATCCAGGCCGCCAACCCCAAGAGCTTTGGCAGTGCCCGAACGTCTTATATTGCCGATGCCATGGTGAAGGATGTTGATATCCGGTCATTCAAAAAAGAGGCCGAGGGGCTCACCACGCTTGATACCGAGGTTCCCTTTTACAAGAAAGTCAATGAATTCCTCCTCAACCTGATCCCCTTGAGGTCGGCAATCGTCAACTTTCAAAACGGCAACATCGGCGAAGGTGTCGGCGACCTGGCCCTGGATATATTTGGGTTTGCCGTGGGCCTCGGTGCGGCAGCCAGGTGGGCCAAGGCCGTGGCCGCCGGCGCATCGGCTTTCAGCAAGTTCGCCCAGGGCGCGAAGATTGTCGGGCGCGCGGCGCTGGGGAGTTTCAATCCGTTGAGCGGGGCTGATGATCTGGCCCGGAGTGCATTGAAGCTGGGGCGCACCACGCTGACCGCTGGACGTAACGGCGTCAATCATCTGCGTGGCGCCTTGCGCAGTGTCGACCTGACGTCACTGGCGAAAAAGCCCGGCATTGCCGAAGGCACTTACAAGGCGGCCAATGCGACCGAAGAAGCCAAGGTGTTTGCGAAGTTTGATGACGCCACCGGTAATTGGCACGCCTTGAATGTGAAAACCAGACAGCCCTTTGGCGAGCCGCTGGAAAATTTCAAAGCTGACGCCGTGCCGGTAGAAGCGCTTCGCGACAAACTGGAGAAGCTCCATGCCAAAACGGGATACACCGGGACAATCTGCTACGGAAAAGCCATGTTCGTCGGGATGGCAGACAATGCACTCCCGTTGAAAACTCGCGAGGCCGTGCTGGGCAGTGTGGTCAGGAGCGGGGATTCCAATTACACGCAACGCTACAAGGATCTGATGGGTATTACTGCCGAGAATACCAGCGCCGTATTCAGGCCCGCGGACATTACCGAATCAGGCGTTATCAATTTCATGAGCAATAGAGCAGACGGCAATATCGTACACACCGCCTATATTCAAAAGAGCAGTGATGGAAAGCTCTATATCTACAACACCAACCAAGCCGGCCTGGACAAAGCCATGTTCGATGCCACTGGCACTCTTGATCAATCGGTCGGTGCAACGGTATTCAGTCTTGATAATGACGGGCTGCAAAAGTTTCTCGACTCGGGGTTCACCTTCTCCTTCACCCCAAACAGCACCCTCAATGCCAACGTAACACGCCTGGCGACCTGACAAACCGCGCATTGCCCGAGCAGGCAATGCGCGTTTTTTGAACCTCTCTCTCCCGGCAAACCTCCAACGTTCACACAGACCATGCCCGGGACTATTCAATGACCTTCATCCTATGGATGGCCGTACTGGGCGCGGTGTTGCTCACCCTCGCCCTCACCTCCTCCTACCTGCGCTGGATGCCGGTCACCACCTCGGCGGTGTGCCTGTTGCTCGGCGTGGGTATCGGCCCGCTGGGCATGGACCTGCTGCATCTGGACATCAAGGCCTCGGCCAGTTGGATGGAACACCTGACGGAAGTCGCGGTGCTGTTTTCGCTGTTCGTCAGCGGGCTGAAACTGCGCCTGCCCCTCAAGCACCGAACCTGGCGCATTGCGTTTGGCATGGCCGGGCCGGTGATGCTCTTGACCATCCTCGGGACGTGCCTGGTGCTGCATTGGCTGCTGGGGTTGTCGTGGGGGGTTTCACTGCTGGTGGGGGCGATTCTTGCGCCCACCGACCCGGTGCTCGCGGGCCTGGTGCAGGTCAATAACGCGCAGGATTATGACGCGCTGCGCTTCGGTCTTTCCGGTGAGGCAGGCTTGAACGACGGCACGGCCTTCCCGTTCGTGATCTTTGCGCTGATTTTCATGCAGCACGGCGGGTTCGACGGTGACTGGCTGGGCGGCTGGGTGCTGAAAAACCTGCTCTGGGCCGTACCTGCCGGGTTGCTCGTGGGCTACTGGATGGGGCGTGGCATCGGTCGCGTCACCCTGAAGATGCGTATCACCAATGCCGACAGCACCCTGTCACCGAATGACTACCTGACGCTGGCCCTGATCGCCCTCGCCTATGTGATGGCCGAAGCCATCGGCGGCTACGGCTTCCTGTCGGTATTTGCCGCCGGCCTCGGGCTGCGCCAGGCCGAGTTCAAGTCCACCGGCAACTCACAAACCCCGGCGGAACATCTGGCACAGCCGGTGGTTGGCCACATGGAAGTTGAGCCGGAGCATGCGTTGCATGGCGATGTCGGGCAACTGCAGGACACGCAGATCGCCGCCGGGGTGATGATGGGCGACATGCTCGCCTTTGGTGGGCTGGTGGAGCGTTCGATGGAAGTGTTCCTGGTGACCCTGCTGGGCGTGGTGCTGGTCAGCCATTGGGACTGGCGGGCGCTGGCGGTGGGGGCGGTGCTGTTTTGCGTGATTCGCCCCCTCAGCGTGCTGTCGATACCCTGGGGCAGCTTGCTGAATCGCCATCAGCGCGGGCTGGTGGGCTGGTTCGGGATTCGCGGGATCGGCAGCATCTACTACCTGTTCTATGCCATCAACCACGGGCTGGTGGGCACCAGCAGCGCGGTCGCGGTGAACCTGACGCTGTCAGTCATTGCCCTGAGCATCGTCGTTCATGGTCTCAGCACGCAGCCGATGCTGGCGTGGTATGAACGACGTGCCCAGGCACAACAATGACGTCTACTCCTGGTTTTCAGTGTTGCCGACGTCAGCGGCATCATCCAGGTCGTTAAGCGGTACTTCGGCATCATCCATCAATGAACCCGGGTCTTCATTGCCCGGGTCATTGAGTTCATCGTCTTCGTCTATTTCAACTGACATCACCGTCTCCTCTAACCGCCTTGGGTATCGATATCGGCATCGGTTTCAGGCTTGGGCTCGCGCTCGGGCTTGAAGTCTGGACTGTAGTCGTTTTCCTTGGCCTTGGGGTCGCTGGCAGGCGTCGGGTCTTTCGGCGCGTCGGCCGCGGTGCCGGGGGCCGGTTCGCCGCGGTCGATGGCGGGATCGTTACGGTTGCTGGTTTGCGGGTCGTTGTCTGTGCTCATGGCTCACCTCTGTTGGAAAACGCAGGCTGCGTAAAGGTAAGGTCCCGTGCGGGTCGGTGAAGTTCCAATTGCTTATGAGCCGGGGTTGTCCACCTGGATGTAAAACGCGTAGGCCCCCAGCATCACCCAGAACACCATGAACAGCCAGGGCGCGCGCATCGAGAACAACAGCGACTTGCGATAGCCCTTGTGGGACGACTCCATCTCACTGAACAGTGGCGACTCATCGTAGGCCAGGCCCATCACCGGCTCGCTGCGCAGCAGTTCGCTCTGCTTGTAATGCCAGTGGTCGATGATTTCGTAGGCCGCCCGAATCCCCGGCCAGGCGTTGAGGGAACTGAGAATGCCCAGGGTCGCCAGGAACACGGGCACCACCAGGGTGAACAGCTTGCCCCATTCAGGGTTCAGGTTGCCCATGCCGGACACGAAGGCGATTACCAGGAATGACTGGGCCGTGAGGTAGGCGTCGGTGCGGTTGGCCAGGATGCTGGTTTCGTACTGGATTTCACGCCGGTAAAAGTCGAGACGGTCCTTGGGCGAACCGAAAATCTTCGCGTTGTGTTCGCTGTGGTCGGTCAGGCTCGATTCCGGGGTGTCGGGTGAGATGATTCTGGGCACATCCGTGCTCCGTGCTGGCATTTGAAGCAGTTTAGAAGAACCGGGCTGGTGCAAAGTTCAAGTAATCAGTGCACCGTTTTGAGGCGATAGGGCCGCATCGGTGGCGTGGGAGCTTGGTGCCACTGGACCGGGACAGCGCTCCGGTGCGCAGCGGTCTGGTTCCTTTTTGGGGCCGCTGCGCAGCCCAGCGGGAGCAAGCTCCCTCGCCACAAGGTGGATGGCACAGGCATTGCTTTAGTCCTTTATCTGCCCGGATACAGGAGCAATCGTTACCCCCCGACCCAGAGCCCACCCCAAAAGAAAGTAAGGACCAGGCCTGCTGGCACCATCAGCCACGGGCTCATAAAAAAATGCGTTTTCTAAAGCGGCAGTGCCAAAGCGCAGTTAGTCCCGGCACTGACAAGGTAATTGGAATGGCTCGATCTTTCTTTGATGAAATGAATGACGCACAAGGCGTTTGCCGTGCGCATTATCAGGAATTCTCCCGCTGGCTGGCCAACACGCCGCCAGAACTGCTGGCCCAGCGCCGCCGTGAAGCCGACCTGCTGTTTCACCGCGCGGGGATCACCTTCACCCTGTATGGCGACGAGCAAGACACCGAGCGCCTGATCCCCTTCGATATCATCCCCCGCAGCATCCCCGCCAGTGAGTGGAGTGTCATCGAGCGCGGCTGTATCCAGCGGGTGAATGCGCTGAACATGTTCCTTGCCGACATCTACCACGACCAACGCATCATCAAGGCCGGGATCATTCCCGCCGATCAGGTGCTGGGCAACGAGGGATACCAGAAGGCCATGGTCGGCCTGGACCTGCACCGCGATATCTATTCGCACATCTCCGGGGTCGACCTTGTGCGCGATGGCGACGGCACCTACTACGTGCTCGAAGACAACCTGCGTACCCCCAGCGGCGTGAGCTACATGCTCGAAGACCGCAAGATGATGATGCGCCTGTTCCCCGAGGTGTTCGCCAAGCAACGCATCGCCCCGGTGGACCACTATCCCAACCTGCTGCTCAAGACCCTGAAAAGCTCCAGCCGCCTGGACAACCCGAATGTGGTGGTGCTGACGCCGGGCCGGTTTAACAGCGCGTTCTTCGAGCATGCATTCCTGGCCCGGGAAATGGGCGTGGAGCTGGTGGAAGGCGCCGACCTGTTCGTGCACGACCTCAAGGTGTTCATGCGTACCACCGACGGCCCCAAGGCCGTGGATGTGATCTACCGCCGCATCGACGATGCCTTCCTCGATCCGCAGGCTTTCAACCCCGATTCGATGCTCGGCGTGCCCGGCCTGGTCGCGGCGTACTGCGCGGGCAACGTAGTGCTGGCGAATGCGATCGGCACCGGCGTGGCGGACGACAAGTCGATCTACCCGTACGTGCCGGAGATGATCCGGTTCTACCTGGATGAAGAGCCGGTCCTGCAAAACGTGCCGACGTTCCAGTGCCGCAAGCCGGATGAGCTGTCCCACGTACTGGCGCACCTGCCGGAGCTGGTGGTCAAGGAAACCCAGGGTTCCGGCGGCTACGGCATGCTGGTGGGCCCGGCGTCCAGCGCGGCCGAGATCGAGGACTTCCGCCAGCGTATCAAGGCCCGCCCTCATGCCTACATCGCCCAACCGACCTTGAGCCTGTCCACTTGCCCGACGTTTGTCGAAAACGGCATCGCGCCGCGGCATATCGACCTGCGACCGTTCGTGCTCTCGGGCAAGGAAACCCGCCTGGTACCCGGTGGCTTGACCCGCGTGGCGCTGCGCGAAGGCTCATTGATCGTCAACTCGTCGCAAGGCGGCGGAACCAAGGACACCTGGGTGGTGGAGGGCTGAGTATGCTGAGTAGAACCGCCGCAGATCTGTATTGGATGTCCCGTTACCTGGAGCGTGCCGAGAACCTGGCGCGCATGCTGGAAGTCAGTTATTCGCTGTCGTTGATGCCCCAGGCCGGGCGCAGTGACGGGCTGGACGAGTTGGCCATGTCGCTGCTCAGCAGCGGCACCCTGGACAGTTACCTTGAGCGCCATCAGCAACTGGACGCCGAGCGCATGCTGCACTTCTTCGCCCTCGACGAGGAAAACCCCGCCAGTATCTACAACTGCCTGCGGGCTGCACGGGGTAATGCCCATGCGGTGCGGGGGCGGATCACGGCTGATATGTGGGAAAACCTCAACGCCACCTGGCTGGAGATGCGCAGTATTGCGGCCGGCGGGTTGGCGCGGCATGGCATCAGCCACTTTTGTGACTGGGTGAAGCAGCGCTCGCACCTGTTTCGTGGGGCGACGTCCGGGACGATCATGCGTAACGATGCGTATCGGTTTATTCGGCTGGGGACGTTTGTCGAGCGGGCGGATAACACGTTGCGGTTGCTGGACGCGCGGTATGAAATGTTTGGGGAAGAGTCCGAGGAAGTCAGCGACCTTTCGGCACGCGGGTATTACCAGTGGAGCGCGTTGTTGCGGGCGCTGTCGTCGTTTGAGGCGTATACCGAGCTGTACCCGAATGCGCTGAATGCGCGGTCGGTGTCGGAGTTGTTGCTGTTGCGCAGTGATGTGCCGCGCTCGTTGCATGCGTGTATCGAGGAGTTGAGCCATATCCTGGCGGACCTGCCGGGGAGTTATGGGCGTACGGCCCAGCGTTTGGCGGCGGAGTTTGAGGCGCGGCTGAGGTATACAGGGATTGATGAGATTCTGGAGGATGGGCTGCATAGCCGGTTGACGGATTTTATCGACACCGTGCGGGAGTTGGCGCGGGCGATTCATAGCTCCTACCTTGAAGTCGTCTGATGATCGTTCCCACGCTGATCGTTCCCACGCTCCGCGTGGGAATGAATCCGGTGACGCTCCGCGTCACGACTTCAAGAGCGGACGCAGAGCGCCCTGGCGGCATTCCCACGCAGAGCGTGGGAACGATCGTCSARMGTRGGAACGATCATAGGTCTACTGGTTTTTCACCAGTACCGGTTCTGCGCGGTACTGCTCAGGGAACAATTTTTTCAGCTGGGCCACCTTGGGCAGGTCGTTGATCACGATGTAGGGGTACGACGGGTTTTCGGTCAGGAAGTCCTGGTGATAGGACTCCGCCGGGTAGAAGGCTTTGCCCATCTCGATCTTGGTCACGATCGGCTTGTCGAAGGCTTTCGCGGCGTCGAGCTGGGCGATGTAGGCCTGGGCGACTTTTTGCTGTTCGGCGTTCTGGGCAAAGATCGCCGAGCGGTACTGGGTGCCGCTGTCCGGGCCCTGGCGGTTGAGTTCCGTGGGGTTGTGAGCGACCGAGAAGTAGATCTGCAGCAGCTTGCCGTAGCTGACCTTGCTCGGGTCGTAGGTCACGGCGACGGACTCGGCGTGGCCGGTATCGCCGCCGCTGACGCTTTCGTACTGCGCGGTGCTCGCCGCGCCGCCGTCATAGCCGGAGACGGCGTTTTTCACCCCTTGTACATGCTGGAACACACCCTGCACGCCCCAGAAGCAGCCGCCGGCGAAGACCGCGGTTTGCAGGTTGTTCGCGTCTGCCGGCAGGTCCATGGCCGGCGGCGCGATGGCCACGGCGTCGTCGGACGGGCCGAAGGAGAACGCCGAGCTGTGGCCGACAAAGGCGGCGAACGCCAGGGCCGGTAAGTACTTAAGCAGTTTCATCTCAGTCACTCCGAAACATCAGGATAAATGCGGTCAACTGTGGGATCTGGCTTGCCTGCGATTGAGGTGGTGAATTCAACATCGCTATCG
Organism: Pseudomonas sp. Colony2; assembly: GCF_019382755.1. Taxonomy (NCBI): domain Bacteria; kingdom Pseudomonadati; phylum Pseudomonadota; class Gammaproteobacteria; order Pseudomonadales; family Pseudomonadaceae; genus Pseudomonas; species Pseudomonas sp. Colony2. Next base: position 3,733,165 of record NZ_CP080030.1, read on the forward strand.
CAGGCAAGCCAGCTCCTACATTGATCGGGTTAACCATGCCAAATTTCGCTATGGGTTAGCCGAAGGTGAAGGCATAGGCCGCCACTTGCGGGTCCAGGAACTCGATGGTGAAGGTCCGGTCCTTGACCGCGCCCGGCTGGCGCACCAGTTGATACAGGCGTTGTTCGGTCACGGTGCCGCTGCCATCCGGTGCGACGTCGGTGCCGTGGGCATCCCCCGGCGCCTGGCCGTCGATGCTGACCTTGAAGCGCACCGGCTTGCCGTCGGCGCCCGGGCCCAGCACCAGGTGCAGGTCACGGGCGTGGAAGCGGTAGACGATCTTGCCGTTGGCCGCTGCGAGGGTGGCTTGCTGGCCGCCGACGTTCCATGGGCCCTCCAGGGTCCAGTTGTTCAAGGCCAGGTTGCCGGCTGCCGGGTAGTTCACCACCTTGTCGGTGCCCAGGGTGCCGGTGGTCACGAAGTTCTCGGCGCGCTGGAAGCCCAGGTAGGTTTCCGGCGACTGCACTTCGTTCATGTCCGGTGCGGCCTGGATGCCCTTGGCATCGGCTTCGATCAAGCCGCCCGCCACCTTGGTAGCGCCCGCCTCACGCAGCAGTTGCTGGATCACTCGCTCGGACTCGGCGTAGTCACCCTCGCCAAAATGGTGATAGCGGATCTGGCCCTTGGCATCGGCAAAGTAATGCGCCGGCCAGTACTGGTTGTTGAAGGCGCGCCAGATCTTGTAGTTGTTGTCGATGGCCACCGGGTAAGTGATGCCCAGGTCCTTCATGGCCTTGGTGACGTTGTTCACGTCGCGTTCGAAGGCGAATTCCGGAGCGTGCACACCGATCACCACCAGGCCCTGGTCGCGGTATTTCTCGGCCCAGGCCTTGACGTACGGCAAGGTGCGCAGGCAGTTGATGCAGGAGTAGGTCCAGAAATCCACCAGCACCACCTTGCCTTTCAACGCCTCGGCAGTCAGTGGCTCGGAGTTGAGCCATTGCACGGCACCGTCCAGCGGCGGCAACTGGCCTTCCACTGGCAGCGTGTCACTGTGGTTGGCGGCCATCATCGCGCCGCCGGCCATCATCGCCCCGCTCTTCTGTTCAGGCTTGGCGCTGAGTTTCTCCACCAGGCTTTGTTCCAGGCCACCGGTTGACGCCGTTGATAGGCGCGCCAGGATCCCGGTGTCCAGGCCCAGGGCGATGGCCGCCACACCGGCCAACATCAGGGCGCCGAGCCCACGACGCAGCCATTCACCAGCGCCCAGCGAACGCTTCATGAAACCGAAGACTTTACCGCCGACCAGCAGCGCCAAGGCCAGGGAGGTGGCAGCCCCTGCCGCGTAGGCCAGCAAGAGCAAGGTAGTGCCGATACTGGCGCCCTGCAGCGCGGCGCCCGTCAGCACMAGCCCGAGGATGGGCCCGGCGCACGGCGCCCACAGCAGCCCGGTGGCCACGCCGATCAGGAACGATGCGCCCGGACGCGGCCGCGAATCGGCCCCGGCGGCTTCCGACAGGCGACTGCCCGCGGCCACCAGCGGCCGGGTCAGGCGCTCGGACAGGCTTGGCAGCAGCAGCGTCAGCCCGAATAGCGCAACAAACAGCAACGCGAGCCAGCGACCGTACTGATTGACTTGCACCACCCAACCGCCGCCCACCGCCGCGAGCGAGGCGACCAGGGCGAAGGTCATCGCCATCCCCAGCAGCAGCGGCAAGCCACTGCGCAAAAACGGCTGCCCGGTGCGAGCGAAGACAAAAGGCAGAACCGGCAGGATGCAGGGACTGACAATCGTCAGCACGCCGCCCAGATATGCGAGAACCAAAAGCCACATGGGGTAGACCCTTATAGGAAGACATTGAATTAAGTCGCGGTGAACGTCATGGCTGCGCCGTTCATGCAGTAGCGCAGGCCGGTGGGTGCCGGGCCGTCATCGAACACGTGGCCCTGATGACCGCCGCAGCGGCGGCAGTGGATTTCCTTGCGTACCACGCCGAAGGAGGTGTCGACGTGGCTGGCCACGGCGTTTTCCAGGGGTTGCCAGAAGCTGGGCCAGCCGGTGTGGCTTTCGAATTTGGTGGCTGAGGCGTACAGGGGCAAAGCGCAACCGGCGCAGGCGAAGGTGCCGTTGCGGTGTTCACTGTTGAGGGCGCTGCTGTAGGGGCGTTCGGTGCCCTCCTCCCGCAGGATCGCGTACTGCTCGGCGGTCAACAGGGTGCGCCATTCGGCGTCGGTGTGGCTGACTTCGAAATTTTCGGCGGCTTCGGCTTCGGCGATCAGGGCGGGGCCGGCGTTGATTTTTTGCAGCAGGCCACCGGCGATTACCGCGAGGCCGAGGCCGCCGCCGGCGAGCAGGATCTGTCGACGTGAATACATGAGTTGCTCCTCACACAAGTGCGGATGGCTGGCGAAGCCCCTATGGCTGATAAACAAACTGTGGCGAGGGGGGCGTACTTTTGCCGTTGCGATGAGTAAGGTTAGGCCCGGGGTGGTCGCGGAATCCTCACGCAGAGTTAAACAATTCGTGATAACTACACTGTTGCAAAAGCCGCACAATGCGCGAATCAAGAAGACAGGTTTTTATCAATGGATCAGCCCAAACGTGTCCTGGTGGTCGAGGACGATGCCCATATTGCCGATTTGATCTGCCTGCACCTGCGGGACGAGCAGTTCGAGGTGGTTCACAGTGCCGATGGTGACGAAGGCCTGCGCCTGCTGGAGCAAGGCGGCTGGGATGCGTTGATCCTGGACCTGATGCTGCCCGGCGTCGACGGCCTGGAGATCTGCCGGCGGGCCCGGGCAATGACGCGCTACACGCCGATCATTATCACCAGTGCCCGCTCCAGCGAGCTGCATCGCATCCTCGGCCTGGAACTGGGGGCGGATGACTACCTGGCCAAGCCGTTTTCCATGCCGGAGCTGGTGGCGAGGGTCAAGGCGCTGCTGCGCCGGGTCGACGCCATGGCGCGCAACTTGAAGATGGACGCCGGCAGCCTCGACCTCGGCCAGTTGTTCATCAACCCGCTGACCCGTGACGCCACCCTGCAAGGCCAGCGGCTGGACCTCACGCCCCGGGAATTCGACCTGCTGTACTTTTTCGCCCGCCAACCGGGCAAGGTATTCTCGCGCATGGACCTGCTCAACGCCGTGTGGGGCTACAGCCACGAAGGTTACGAACACACCGTCAATACCCATATCAACCGCCTGCGGGCCAAGGTCGAGGCCGATCCGGCCAACCCGGCGCGCATCCTCACGGTGTGGGGCCGTGGCTACAAGTTTGCCGAGCAATCGGCATGAGGCTGACCCTTACCCAGCGCCTGTCCCTGGTGTTCGCGCTGTTGCTGCTGATTTGCAGCGGCACGTCGGCCTGGCTGCAAGTGCGCTCCAACCACATGCATGAACTGGAAGTGGTGCAAGGCCTGTCCCGCGACCTCGCCGCGCACATCGCCCGGGATACGCAGTTGATGGACGCCGACGGTCTCAAGCCGGACGCGGTGCGCAACCTGTTCAGCCAGTTGATGCTGGTAAACCCGAGTGTCGAGGTGTACCTGCTGGACATTAACGGGCGCGTGGTCGGCAACGCTGCGCCCAGCGGCCACCTGCGCCGCGACCAGGTCAACCTGGAACCGGTGCGCCGTTTCCTCAGCGGCGCGATGCTGCCGATCCTCGGCGACGACCCGCGCAGCGTCGACGGCCTCAAGGTGTTCAGCGCCGCGCCGCTGCGGGTCAACGGCCAGCAGGCCGGCTACCTGTATGTGGTGCTGCTGGGCGAAGCCCATGATGTGTTCGACGCCCGGGATGCCACCGGCATGGCACTGAACATCGCCCTGTGGTCCATCGCCCTGGTGGCATTGTTGTGCTTGCTCGCGGGTTTGACCGCGTTCGCCTGGATCACCCGGCCCTTGCGGCAACTGACCGAGAAGGTCGGCCAGTTCGACATCAACGGCGCACCGAAAGTCCCACAGGCCGTGGCGCCCGAGGTTGCCAGCCAGGATGAAATCGCCGTGCTCGACCACGCCTTCGTGCAGATGGAGAACCGCCTGGGTGAACAGTGGCGCGCTATCACCCATCAAGAGCAGGAGCGCCGGGAGATGGTCGCGAATATTTCCCATGACCTGCGCACACCGCTGGCCTCCTTGCATGGCTACCTGGAAACCCTGTCCCTGAAAGACGCCAGCCTGACCCCGCAGGAACGCCGGCGTTACCTGGGCATCGCCCTCGACCAGAGCCGCAAGGTCGGCGGGCTGGCCCAGTCGCTGCTGGAACTGGTACGCCTGGAACACGGGTTTGTGCAGCCGGTCATCGAAGGCTTTTCGTTACCCGACCTGGTGCAGGACATTTTCCAGAAGTTCGAACTGACCGCGGAAGCCCGGGCGATCACCCTCACCGCCAGCCTGCCGCCGGTGGTGCCAAGCGTATTGGCCGACCTGGGCCTGATCGAACGGGTACTCACCAACCTGCTGGATAACGCCCTGCGCCATACCCCGCCCAATGGCGAAGTTGAAGTGACCCTGGCCCCCAAGTCCGGTTTTGTTGAGGTCACGGTGAGCGACAGCGGCCCCGGGATTTCGGCGGATCTGCGCGAAGGTCTGTTCCTGCGCGCCTTCACCATTGGCGGGGCTCGACGCGATGGCGGCCTGGGCTTGCGCATCGTGCACCGGATCCTGCAACTGCACGGTCAGGAAATCCGCCTGATCGATGTGCCAGGACGCGGCGCGACGTTCACGTTCGCCCTAGAAACCCGAGCAGCAGTTCGTTGACCTTCGGCCCCTGTTCGTTCTGAATCCAGTGGCCGCAGTTGGGCAGGACGCTTTGTTGCAGGTTCGGCACGACGTCGGGCATGCGCTTGAGGGTGTGGGCTTCGAACACGCCGACCGGGTCGCGGTCACCGATCAGGAACAGCGTCGGCTGCAGCACCTGCCTGCCGGCGAGGAACTCGGTGCGCTGCCAGTTGCGTTCGAAGTTGCGGTACCAGTTCAACGGGCCACGAAAGCCGTCATTGGCGAAGGTCTGAACATACACGTCGAGGTCCTGCTGGCTGCACCAGGCCGGGAGCGTACCGGGCAGCGGCACACCTTCCAGCAGCTTCGCGCTGGCGGGTTTCTTCTGCAGGAAAACGTCCTGGTCCTGCATGAACAGCCGTAATGTTCGCTCGATATCGGCATCCAGTTCCTTTTCAGCCACACCCGGGGCCTGGAAGTACAGGATGTAATTGAAGCGATCCGCGTACACCTCGCGCATAATCTCGATCACCGGCCTGCGGGAGCGTCCGGCGAACGGTACCGACATCGTCACCAACTGGCTGACGCGCTCTGGCTCGAGCAACGCCAGGTGCCAGGCCACCACGGCGCCCCAGTCATGGCCAATCATGACGACCCGGCGATGCCCGAACAGGTCCATGGCGCCCTGGATATCGGCGCACAGGGTCAGCAGGTCATAGTCGGCCACTTCCGGCGGCGCGCTGGATTGTCCATAGCCGCGCATTTCCGGGACAAACACCCGATAACCCTGGGCCACCAGCGCCGGAATCTGCTCGCGCCAGGAGTGCCAGCACTCGGGAAACCCATGCAGCAACCACACCGGCGGGCCGCTCTCGGGGCCGGCGATGTGCACGTTCAACTCAATGCCGTTGACCTTGACCTTCTGCTGCTGGATTTCGCTCATCACTGGGTTCCTTGTGTGGGGTTCGCTCGCGGTATTCCCGGGGAGAACAAGCCATCACGCGCTTGAAAGCATTGCTGAAAGCGCTGTCTGACTGATAACCCAGGGACTGGCCGATCGTGGATACGCTGTTGTCGCTGGCCTTCAAGGCCTGTACCGCCAGGTGCATACGCCAGCGGGTCAGGTATTCCTGCGGTGCCAGCCCTACCCGTTGCTTGAAGTGCAAGGCGAAGGTGGAGCGGGATTGACTCGCCACGCCGGCCATTTCACTCAATGTCCAGCGCCGGGCGGGCGCTGCGTGAATTTCCCGCAGCACCGGGGCCAGCCTTGGATCCGCCAAGGCTCCCAGCCAGCCTGTGGCATGGGTACCCATGGAAGATTGATAGAGCCGCAGGATTTGCACCAGCATCATTTGCGCCAAATGCTCGGTCATCAGCGCCGCGCCTTGTAACGGGCTGGCGTATTCCCGGGCCAGGCGATCCAGGCACCAACGCAACACGGCGGCCTGTTCGGAGTTGGCACTCACCCGCAACACCGGCGGCAGGCTATCCAGCAACAGTCGGGCGTCGTCCCCGTAGATAAATCGTCCGCCGATCAAGAACAGATCCACCGTGGCACCCACCGTGGCGATGCCTCCCACCGCATCGGCATACACCTCACGTGCATCGAGTCCTTCAGGGCACAGATTGCTGGACAGCCTCCACGGGCGTGCCTGGGTCAACAGGAAACAATCTCCCTCATACAAGCGTATCGGTACTGCCAGCCCTTCCACTTCCAGCCAGCAACTACCCTCCACCACCGCGTTGAACTTGATGCCATCCGGCGCCGCAAAGTCAATGGCCCAGGTGCCCCCAGCCTCCAGGCCGGCGAAGGTCGAGCGATGGCTTTTTAACAGTGCCAGCACATCGGAAAGGGTATCCATAAAAGCTCCGGACGATCGCGACAGAAACACGGACTCTAGGGCATTCCGCGTCCGGGCTCCAGCGAGAGACTCTAGGCCTCCCATAAGGAGATCTTTCATGGCTGACAAACAAACCCCAATTGGCAGCGGCTTCGATGCCGGCACTACCGCCCAGCAAGCCTTGGCGGGCAGCGATTTGCGAGGCAAGACGGTGATTGTCACCGGTGGCTACTCCGGCATTGGCCTGGAAACGGTTCGCGTGTTGGTCGACGCGGGTGCGCAGGTGATCGTTCCCGCGCGGGATCCTGAAAAGGCCGAACGCAACCTCTCGGGCATCATCGGTGTTGAACACGCCAGCCTGGATTTACTCGACCCGATTTCCATCGACCGTTTTGCCGAAAACTTCCTCGCCAGCGACCGGGCGTTGAACCTTCTGATCAATAGCGCCGGAATCATGGCCACACCACTGCAACGGGATACGCGAGGTTTCGAAGCGCAGTTCGCCACCAACCACCTGGGCCACTTCCAGCTAACCGCGCGGTTGTGGCCGGCGCTGCGTGAGGCTAATGGCGCACGAGTGGTTTCGGTATCATCCCTCGGCCATCGTCTCAGCCCTGTGCATTTCGATGACCCGCAATTTGAACACCGCCCCTATGACAAGTGGCTCGCCTACGGCCAATCAAAAACCGCCAACGCACTGTTCGCGGTAGCACTGGACCGACGGGGTAAAGCGGAGGGTGTGCGCGCATTTTCCGTGCACCCGGGGGAAATCCTCACCGACCTGATCCGCTACCTGGACAAGGACGACCTGGCATTCGTCGGCGCACTGGATGAGCACGGCAATATCCGCCGCGCCAGTCACTACAAGAGCCCCGAGCAAGGCGCCGCGACCTCGGTGTGGTGCGCTGTCAGCCCGCAACTGGAGGGCATGGGCGGACTCTACTGCGAAGATTGCGATGTGGCCGCTTGGTCGCAGGATGACACCAGCCGTAACGGCGTATGGCCCTGGGCTGTCGACCCGGAGCAGGCCGAACGCTTATGGGCAGTGAGTCAGCAGTTGTGCAATGTCACGTTGTAGTCCGGGACCCCAGCGTTCATATTTGGCAGTCATGCACTGCCAATGAGCGACCTGAACCATGCAGCCTCCTGCCAGATACCTCGTGCCCCTTGCCGCCTCCCTTTGCGCCACCCTCGCCTGCGCCGACAGCCACGACCCACTGCTCGCCAAGCGCGTGGATGCGGTGGTCGACAGCGCCATTGCCGACAATCGCCTGGTGGGCACCGTGGTGCTGGTGCTGCGGGACGGGCAGCTGGTTTATCACCGTGCTGCCGGCTTGGCGGACCGCGAAGACGGGCGCCCGATGACAGAGGACACGATCTTTCGCCTGGCATCGGTGACCAAACCGCTGGTATCCGCCGCCGCGATGCACCTGGTGGAACAAGGTCGCTTGGGCCTGGACGATCCGGTCAGCCGCTGGCTGCCCGACTTCAATCCCAAGCTGGCGGATGGCACCATCCCGGTGATCACCGTCAGCCAGTTGCTTAACCACACAGCCGGCCTGAGCTACGGATTTCTGGAAAGCCCGCACGGACCCTACCGCACCGCCGGGGTTTCCGATGGTTTGGGCGAGCCGGAAATCAGCTTTGCCGAGAACCTGAAGCGCATCGCCAGCGTGCCCTTGAGTTACCCGCCGGGTACCCGCTGGCAGTATTCGATAGCCACCGATGTGCTGGGTGCGGTGCTGGAAGAGGCGTCGGGCCAGCGCTTGCCGGAATTGCTCCACGAGTCGGTGACCGGGCCACTGGGGCTGCGCGATACCGGGTTTGCCGTGAC
>NZ_CP080030.1:3741554-3780387 GCF_019382755.1 Pseudomonas sp. Colony2
GTCCGCCGCGTATCAGGATGGATCACCGCAGCCGTTGCGCATGGTCGACAAGGCCACGATCACCTCGGGCACCAGCACTGCGCTGTTTGATGTGCGGCGGATTCTCGATCCCCAGGCCTACCCTTCCGGCGGCGCAGGCATGGCCGGGACGGCAGGTGATATTGCGCGGTTCCTGGAAACCATTCGCCGGGGCGGCGCTCCGATCCTGTCGGCACACAGCGTGCAGTTGATGGTCACCGATTCGGTCGGCGCCAAGGCGCAAACCCAGGACCCGGGTTGGGGGTTCGGTTATGGCTGGGCGGTGCTGGATGACCCGGCGTTGACAGGCACACCGCAATCCCGGGGCACCTTTGAATGGGGCGGCGCCTACGGTCACAGCTGGTTTGTCGACCCGCAGCAGAAGCTTACGGTGGTGGCACTGACCAATACGGCTTACGAAGGCATGTCCGGCCAGTTCACCCACCAGTTGCGGGATGCGGTGTATCCGCCGCAGTGATCGACCACCAGCGCGGCAATAGCTGCCGCACTCGCGCTTCGCCAAACCGGTCATCAATCAGCATTACCACCCCTCGGTCCTGCTGGCTGCGGATCACCCGGCCCGCAGCTTGCACCACCTTCTGGATGCCCGGATAAAGGTAGGTGTAGTCATAACCGGCGCCGAAAATCGCGCCCATCCGCAGCTTGAGCTGCTCGTTCACCGGGTTGAGTTGCGCCAGGCCCAGGGTGGCGATAAACGCGCCAATCAGGCGGGTTCCCGGCAGGTCGATGCCTTCGCCGAATGCCCCGCCGAGCACGGCGAAACCGATGCCCTGGCTGTGCTGGGTGAACTGGTCGAGAAATGCCTGGCGTTCAGCCTCGGCCATGCCCCGTGACTGCTGCCACAGCGGGATGCGCGGGTGCCGCTCGGCAAGCAAATGCGCCACTTGCTGCAGATAATCAAAACTGCTGAAAAACGCCAGGTAGTTGCCCGGCGCCTGGGCAAACTGCGCTGCAATCAGCTCGACGATGGGCTCCAGGGACGCCTGGCGATGCACAAACCGGGTGGAGATCCGGTCGACGATACGCACCCGCAGCTGCTCGGCCTTGAACGGTGATTCCACATCCACCCAGGCCGTGTCGGGCGGCATTCCCAGCAAGTCCGCGTAGTAGTGCCGCGGGCTCAGGGTTGCGGAAAACAGCACGCTGCTGCGGGCCGCCGTCAGCCGGGGCCGAATGAATTCGGCGGGCACCACGTTGCGCAGGCACAGGTTCGATGAACTGCGCTTGCCGCTGAGTTCGCGTTTGCTGATGTCGAAAATGAAGTGTTCGTTGAACAGCTCGGCGACCTTGGCAAACTGCAAGGCCTCGAAGTAGAAGGCTTGCAGTTCGCCATTGAGTGCCTCGGGATGGTCGTTGAAATATTCACCCATGGCGCTGGTGCACAGGCTCAGCGCCTGCAGCAGTTTGTCGGGTTTCTGGGCGTAGGCCTGATAAGGCGCCACTTGCTCCTTGTGCAGGGCATTCCACTCACGGTTCAGGCGCTGGAGCGGCTTTTTCAGCGGCTCGGGTGCGATCTCGCGCAGGGTCTTGAGCGTGTACTGGTCGAGGGCCGCGCTGTACATCGAGCGGCCACGCTCCACCAGGTTGTGGGCTTCGTCCACCAGCACCGCGACGCGCCACTGGTTGAGCTGGGCCAGGCCGAACAGCATGGCGCCGAAGTCGAAGTAATAGTTGTAGTCGGCGACCACCACGTCGGCCCAGCGTGCCATTTCCTGGCTCAGGTAATAGGGGCAGACGTCATGGGCCAAGGCGACTTCCCGCAGGTTGCGCTGGTCCAGCAGGCGCGCGCGGGAAGCGGCTTCGCGGGCCGCCGGCAAGCGGTCATAAAAACCCTTCGCCAGTGGGCAGGAGTCGCCGTGGCAGGCTTTGTCCAGGTGTTCGCAGGCCTTGTCCCGCGCCACCAGCTCCAGCACCCGCAATGGCAGATCGGGGCTGCTGTCATACAGCACTTGCGCCGCATCCAGCGCGAGTTTGCGGCCCGGGGTCTTGGCGGTCAGGAAGAACACCTTGTCCAGCTGTTGCGGCGCCATGGCCTTGAGCATCGGGAAAATCGTGCCGACGGTCTTGCCAATCCCGGTAGGCGCCTGGGCCATCAGGCAGCGGCCGGTGCTGACCGCCTTGTAGACCGTTTCCGCCAGGGCGCGCTGGCCCGGGCGAAACGCCGCATGGGGAAAGCCCAGGGCAACCGCTGCGGCATTGCGGGCTTCGCGCTGGTGCATTTCCTGTTCGGCCCAACCGAGGAACAGGGCGCATTGCTGCACGAAGAATGCCTGCAGGTCATCAGCCTGAAACCGTTGGCTGAGCAGCGTCTCGTGCTCGCCGACAATGTCGAAGTACACCAGCGCCAGGACAATCTCCGACAACCCGAGCTTCTGGCACATCAACCAGCCGTAGACCTTGACCTGGGCCCAGTGCAGTTGCCGGTGGTTGGCCGGTTGTTTGTCCAGGTCGCCGCGATAGGTTTTCACCTCTTCCAGCTGGTTGCGGTCCGGGTCGTAGCCATCCGCCCTGCCCCGGACTTTCAACTGCTGGTATTCGCCCTCCAGCGCGACTTCATTCTGGTAATGGGCGCTGCGCCGCGAGGCCACGGTGCGGTGGCCGACAATCCCTTCCTGGGCACTGGGAGACGGGGTAAAGCGCAGGTCGAGGTCGCCGACCTTGGCGGTGAACTCACATAACGCACGCACCGCAACGCTGTAGCTCAAGCGGCTTGCCCCGCCCAGCGCACATAACACACAGTGACGGGCATCTGGTGTTCGCCGCAGAACTCCAGCCAGCGCAGCTGGTTGTCCTGCAGGCGATCACCGGGGCCTTTGACTTCGATCATGCGGTAGGTTTTTTCTTCGGGCCAGAACTGGATCAGGTCGGGCATGCCGGCGCGGTTGGCGCGGATATCCAGCAGCAGGCGTTCGAACCAGTGGCGCAGGTGCGCCGCTGGCAGGCAGTCGAGGGCCTGGTCGAGCAGTTCTTCGCTGAGCACGTTCCAGAACACGAAGGGTGACTGGATGCCCCATTTGTCTACATAACGCTGGCGAATGGTGTGCTTGTAGCGCTCACCGTCCAGTTGGCCCAGGCACTCGGCGAACAGCTCGGCGCGCCGCAGATGAAAATCCTCGCTGTGCAGGTCTACCGGCCCGCGCTGGAACGGGTGGAAAAACGACCCCGGCAACGGCGCGAAAATCGCCGGCCAGCACAGCAGGCCAAACAACGAATTGATCAGGCTGTTCTCGACGTAATGCACGGGTGCACCATGGTCGCTGAGGTGCGCCTGTACGCAATACTCCACCGACATCATCGGTTCCGGGGCCGGCAGTTCGAGGTCCAGGCGCACGATCTCGCGGGGTTTTGCCTTGGGCAGCGCCGGCTCGCCGAGCTTGCGTCGCAGCCTGGGTATCACGCGCAGCAAGTGCTGCTGTTCGGCAGCGCTTTCCGGGGCCTGTTGCGCCTCACGGGCCAGCCCCATCGCCTGGGCAAAATCCTCCTGGCGCTCCAGCACCCGGATCAGCCGCGCCCGTGCGCCGGGATAGGTGCAGCCCCGGTAGATAGCTTCCGCCAGGGCCAACTCGGCGCTGCGCTCACAATACTGGCCCACCTGGAACAACAGCTTGGCCCGACGTTTCTCCAGCCAGGGGTTGTCGGTGTGCAAGGTAGCGATTTGTTCCAGCACGCCATCGAGTGCCTCGCCCGCTTCAAAGGCCTGCTGGCACTGATGCAGGAACAGGAAGCCGTGCACATCGTCACGGCTGCGCAAACCGCGGGATTCGGCGCAGAATTCGACTTTCTCGTAGGTAAAGATCCCCAGGTCCGCCAGCACAAATTCCGACCAGTCCTGATAGAGATTACCGAAGAACATCAGGCGCAGGCGGTCGCACAGTTCCATCACGGTGAGGCTGTAAAGCTGATCGGCCAGGTCCGGGCACCAGTGCTGGAAGTGACGCAGTTCACAAAACTGCGTTGACAGCGTTTCCAGCCAGTCCGCCTTCCTGGCCTTGGGTTGCTCGATCCAGGGTTTGAACGCCGCCAGGATTTCCGCTTTCTGCAACAGGCCGAACAACTCGCCGAACGACAACAGGCATTGATCCGTCACCCAACCCTGTTCCAGCAAAGGCACAACCGCCTCGTGCACCGCGCCGATCTCGACATAGTTGAGCTTGCCCGCCCGGAAATGCGCGCCCTTGCGCATCACCATGCGTACCAGTAACGCCTGGGAAGCCTGCGGCAAGCTGTCAAATTGCTGAATGAAATGCTCTTCGTCCGGGGCCAGCAAATCGGCATAACGCTGCCCCAGCCAGGCGAGCACTTGGCGGAAGTTATGCAGGTAATAGAGCGGATCTTCTAGGGGATTGGACATTTCAGGCACTGGATCAACCACTGTTTATGCATACAGAGTGCCGTCCCTGACCGACTGTTGCAATCAGTAATAGATCAAAGGCACACGCAACTTTTTGCGTAATAATGATCAGATGGCTGTCAGCCACATTAAATGAGTCTCCCTCGACCGCTCAGGTGCGGGGTTTTCGAAGGATCAGGGTAAGGGTTATGAGCATGAAGAATTTGGGTCTGGCGGTGGGTATGTTGACGTTGCTGGTATTGGCCGGTTGCTCCACGCAGACGGTGGTGACGTTGCAGAACGGCACTCAATACCTGACCAAGGACGTGCCCAACGCGAAAACCGCCGATGGCTTCTACGAATTCACCGATATCGCCGGCAAGCATATTCGCGTCAAGGCCGATGACGTCGCGACCGTGATGAAGGAGAAATAAAAAGTGGGAGCCCGTCGGCTCCCACTTTTCTTTGCCATGATCGTTCCCACGTTCTACGTGGGAATGCATCCCGTGACGCTCCGCGTCACCACTGCGCAAGACATGAACCGTGGGTTGGCCGTTGGACGCAGAGCGTCCGGGGCGGCGTTCCCACGCAGAGCGTGGGAACGATCAATCCGTGGCGCTACTTAGCCGATGGAAACCCCATCGCCCCAAACCCCGGCGAGCCCAACGCCAACCAGCGTCACCGAGTCCGCGCCAAAACTCAGCACGGTATCGCCCCCCACCACCTTGGCGTGGTCACGCCAGTCCGCACTGCCCTCCACGTCCCGGAACACCAGCTTGTCGGTCGGCTGATAACCAATCACCCGGTCCTGCCCAAACTGCCCGCCGAACAGAAAGGTGTTATGCCCGCTGTTGTCGCGAATAGTGTCATTGCCCTTGCCGCCCTCGATGAAATCCACGCCCTTGCCACCCTGGATCAGGTCATCGCCATCACTGCCGATGATGAACGTGTTGCCCTTGTGCGGCTCCGCATTGCGGTTGAGGTCCTGCACCCAGGTATTGGCCCGGGCCGGGTCCGACAGGTTGGCCACGATAATCGTCGAGTCCCGGCTGGTCAGGTCGTAGAACTGCGAGTCCAGGACCCGCGTCATGCCATCCCCATACCCGGTGGGCAAATGAGAAAGCCAGGTGGGAACATTGACGATGGAAAACGGCAGGACATTCCACAGCGTCGACGCGTAGTGATCGTTGAAGCTGACGATATTGTCCGTGGTCGACTCATGGGGCTTGTCGTGCACGCCCAGTGACGAGAAGTTGAACGACGAGCCGTCCAGCGCGCGAAACACCGGGTCGTTTTCATAACCGATGTTCAGCACCTTGTCGCCGGCACTCTGGGTTGGCGAGGCATAAGCCACATAGTTGGAGTCCTTGTAGAACCCCGACCATTTATTGCCGCTCAGATCGGCCATGCTGTTGACCGCCAGGCCACCCAGGCTATGACCGCTGACCACCACGTCCTTGCCCGACAGGCCATGGCTGCCGGCATACGCCGCGACATCCTTGAGCAAGGTGCCAAAGGCTTCGCCGGCGTAGTTTTTCGCGTAGTCCTTGGGCCCCAGCGCCGCCAGCAGGTCACTGACCAAATCGCCGATGGAGTCGCTGATCAAGGTTTCCCGAGGCCCCGAAGTCCCGCGAAAACCAATGCCGATTTCCAGCAGCTTGCCGTCGCCATCGTACTTGCCCAGCACTTCCACCTGCGCGGTGGTGTAGCCGGGCTTTTCACCGAAGAACGTGCCCCGGGCGTCCACCTTGCCGCCGTAGCCCAGGGTACTGGCGCTGATGGGCGTCCAGCCGGCCTTGTTGACCGCCTCGAGGGCGGCTTTTTCCGAATCCGGGTTCCAGGGAATGCCCGGAATCACCCCCTGTGAATCGGTGCTGCCCAGCAGCGCCCCCACCAGAGTGGCGGGCAGCCCCAGGCCAAAACCGTTGTGCTGGTAACCCACGGCAAAGCCGTTGTCCAGATTGTGATAGGAGTACAGCGTGATCGCCATGGCATCGGCGAACAACGCTTTGGAGCCCTCGGTGCCGAGGTTCTTATAGTCGAAAACACCCATGGTATTGCCTCTCTTTTGTTGGAATTGTCGAGAAAGCCGAATCTGCACAAATGGACGATTGGAACCGGATCAATGTGGGAGCGGGCTTGCTCGCGAARGCGGTGGATCAGTCAACCCATCCACCGACTGGCACACCGCYTTCGCGAGCAAGCCCGCTCCCACATTTCGAACCGCAGTGTTTAGAAAGCCCAGTCCAAGCTCAAACCCACCCCATGGACTTTCTCCTTGCTTGCCAGCAGGCCGTTGTAATCCAGATTCACCTTCGCCTCCTTGCTCAACGCCAGGCTGACCCGCGCCCCCACCAATGCCGCATCACGCACCATCGACGAACTCTCCACAGTGAACGAAGGGCCGCCCGAGGCAAACGCCAGGTGCCGCTCGGAATCGACGCTGCTCAGGTTGTGCTGCCAACCCAGGGTGCCGGAAAGCTCCAGTTGCTGATGGTCATTGATATTCAAGGTTTTCAGCGCTCGAGCACCCAGGGTACTCAACACCACATCGCGGCTGTCATCCCGGCCCTTCAAGGCCGCCGCATCACCCTTCTCGGTAAACCCATCGGCATCCAGATGCACGTACGCCAGGTTGGCGAACGGTTCCAGGGCCAGGGGTTGCAGGTTCAGGCGATACGCCGCCTCGGTAAACACCTGGGTACTGCGGGCATCCACCTTGGCTTTCTGCTTGCCGGCGACTTCACCGTATTGCAGCTCGCGCTTCACATCGGCGCGGTGCCAGCTGTAGGTCGCACCACCGCTCAAGCGCAAGGCACCGATTTCATGCCCGGCATACGCACCCAGGTGATAGCTGTCCACCGATGCCCGGGAATGGGTGTCGCTGCCCATGTTCAGCGATGTATCGCTGTACCCCGCCACCAGGCCTACACGGGTGTCTTCATCCAGCGCGCCGTCCACACCCGCCAGCATGCCGCCGATGGAGGTGGTGTAGCCCGCCGTATCGCTGCCGCTGTTGGTCTTGCTCCAGGCGCCCAACGCCTTGACCCAGACGTTGCCACGGCTATCGACGGTCTGGCTCGATGCGCCCATTGCCCCTTGCTGCAAGCGCTCGCCCACGGCTTCGCGCAGGTAGCGGTTGTCATTCACCAACGCGGTTTCCAGCGCCGGGTAGATTTCCCCGGACAGCTGCTGGAATGCACCCTGGGCCGAAGCCGCATTCGGCGCCAGCAACAGGCTTTCGTACACGGCGTTGCCCGCGCCCAACTGCTCGGCAGCAGCGGCCACCGAACGTTGGTTCGGGGTGGCGGCCACACTGGCAAAGGTGTTGGCATTGCGCCCCACATCCAGCTGCACGCCGTTGGCGGCGTAGTTCAGGGTGCCGCCGATAAACAGATAGTTGGGCAGCACCGAACCGAAGCTGCCGGTAATCCCGCCTGCAGCCTGGAGGATGTTGTACTGGCGACCGATCAGGCTTTCGGCCTGGGTCTGGGTCAGCAGCGTCGGGCTGTTTTCCAGGGCCAGGGTCACCGTGCCGCCGCTGAGGGTGGCCTTGCCACCGGCGACGATGCGATCACTGTTGGTGGCCGACAACTCCACCGCATAGGTAGAGCCCGCCGCGAAGTTCACATCCCCGGCCACGTTCAGGGTGCCGATGGAGTTGCCCGGCGCCACGGTACCGCCGCTGTTCGCTGTCAGCGAACCAATGCGCCCGGAACCGCCCACTACGCCGCTGCTGCTGACGGTAACGTCGGAGGTGATCGAGCCATTGATCGCCAGCAACCCTTGGTTGACCAGGGTCGGGCCGCTGTAGGTGTTGGTGCCGGTCAGTACCAGCGCGCCAATGCCCTGCTTGGTCAGGCCGCCATGCCCGGAGATATCGTTGCTCCACACATCCAGCCCGCAATGCACATCGGTGCACGTGCGCTGGGTCGGTTTGCCGGCATCCACCACGGCGCCAATCCCTGGCAGGTCCGCGACAAACTGGCCGGAGCCGTAGGCGCCGTCGATACGAAACTCCGCCGGGATATCCTCAGCCGTCACAAACATCCCCGGGCCGTTGATGGCCTTGCCCAGGTTGATCATGCCCCAACCGTACAGGGAGTCGATGCCCGGTGCGCCGAGGTCGGTCGCGGTGGTTTTCAGCAGCGTGGAGATCTGGTCGCCGCTCATGTACGGGAAGCGCTCCATCAACACCGCTGCACTGCCGGCCACATGCGGCGCGGCCATGGAGGTGCCGTTGAAATTGGCGTAGTCGGTGGTCAGGTTTTCCAGGGAGGTGCCGTTGATCACCGAACTGTAGATCTTGGTGCCGGGGGCCGCGACGCAGAAGCTGGCGGCATACCCGCAGCGCGAGGAAAACGTACTGATCACGTAAGGATCGGAACTGGCGGTGTCGGGATTCTGTTGCAAGGCCGCCACCGACAGCCAGTTGGGTGCAATCTCCGGCACGAAGTACGCCAGGCCCGAGATCGCATCCGGGTTGTTGCGGTTGTAATCGTTTCCGGCGGCAAAGATCGTCAGCACGCCGCTGCGGGCCGCATCAATGGCGCCCTGATAAGCGCCACCTGCGATCGTCCCAAGGATCGGCCGAATGTTATTGAACTGCGCCTGGGCTTCATTGACCGTGAAGTTGGGGAATGCCGGATCTCGGCCGCCCTTGGCGTACTGGTCACCGATGCCGATGCCCCAGCTGTTGTTGATAATGCGTGCGCCGCTGGCCACCAGCGCGTCCCAACCGGCTTTGTAGACCGCACCGTCGTTGCCCAGGATGATCCCGTCTTCGGGGCCCGGGTCACCGTTTTCGGCGCTGATGATCTGCGCATCGAACGCCACGCCGTGCATTGGCCCGCCGTCGCGGTTACCCGCAGCGATCCCGCCTACGTGGGTGCCGTGATTGCCGAGCTTGCCGTTGGAACCCAGGGAAGGCGTGCCGTCGTAGCGAAACGCGTCCCCGGCTTTCACCGGGATGTACGGGTCGGTGTATTGGCGAATGCCTTCGGTCACGAGCGTGACCACTTTGCCGGGGCTGGCGAATTCCGGATGCTGGGCATACACCGGCTGGTCGAAGATCCCCAGCTTCACGCCCTTGCCTGTGTAGCCGGCGGCGTAGGCGGCGTCTGCATGCACGGCGCCCAGGCCCCAATCGGCCTTGAATTCATTACTGCGCCAACTGGCAGCATCTCCCAGTTTTCCGGTTTCCACGTAGGGTGCGGCCTGGGCGGTACCCAGGCTGGCCAGGCAACACAGCAACGCGCCGTATGGCACGCAGCTCAGGGCCTTGAGCGGGTAGCCCGGGCCTGTTGGGATGGCGGATTGAAACCCTCGTTTTGTTTTTTTCACGGTGACCTTCCTTAGTTTTTATTGCACTTGTATAAATCACGTTTCTCCCAAGCGTCGCCGACCCCATGTGGGAGCGGGCTTGCTCGCGAATGCGGTGGCTCAGTTACAGGTGCGTCGACTGACACACCGCATTCGCGAGCAAGCCCGCTCCCACAGTTGACCTCTTTCGACCTCAGGATCTTGCTCAGAACTGCCAGTTCAGGCTCAACCCCACACCCTGGATTTTTTCCCGGCCAGCCAATTGGCCGGTGTAGTCGAGGTTGACCCGTGTGCTTTTGCTCAACGCCAGGCTCGCCTGCACGCCCACCAATGCCGCGTCGCGCATCAACGGCGAGCTTTGCACCGCAAACGACGGCCCTCCGGCGACAAACGCCAGGTGCTCTTCGGATTCAACGGCACTCAGGCTGTGCTGCCAGCCCAGCGAGCCGGAAACGTCCAGTTGCTGGCGGTCATTGAGGGGGAAGGTTTTTGCCGCCCGCAGGCCCAGGGTGCTCAGCACCGCATCGCGGCTGTCACTGCCACGCTCCAGCGCGGCGGCGTCGCCTTTCTCGTCAAAGCGTTCGTTGTCCAGATGCACGTAAGCCAGGTTGGCGAACGGCTCCAGCGCCACCGAGGACACGTTCAAACGGTAGGCCGCTTCGGTAAATACCTGGGCGCTGCGCGCATCCAGCTTGTCCTTCTGCTTGCCGCTGACTTCGCCGTACTGCAAGTCGCGTTTCACGTCGCCGCGATGCCAGCTGTAGGCACCGCCGACGCTCAAGCGCCAATTGCCCAGCTCATGCCCGGCGTAGGCGCCGAGGTGGTAGCTGTCGATGGACGCCGATGAATGCGTGCCGCTGCCCATGTTCAGCGAGCTGTCGCTGTAACCGGCCACGAGACCGGCACGGGTCTGCTCGTCCAGCGCGCCGTCGACACCGGCCAGMATGCCGCCCAGTGAGCTGGTGTAGCCTGCCGTGTCGCTGCGGCTGTCGGTCTTGCCCCAACTGCCGAGCGCCTTGACCCACACGTTGCTCTCACCGGTAACCGGCGTATGGCGCAGGCGCTCGCCCACGGCATCGCGTACCTGGCGGCTGTCATTGATCAGCATTGTGCCGATGGCCGGGTAGATTTCTCCCGACAGCTGCTGGAAACCCGACTGCGCCGTGGCTGCCGAGTCTGACCGCAGGATGCTTTCGTACACCGGATTACCGGCGCCCAACTGCTCGGCGGCCGCCGCCACCGAACGCTGGTTACGAGTGGCACCGACACTGGCGAAACTCGCATCACTGCGGGCAATGCCCAGTTGCACACCGTTGGCGGCATAGTCGAGGGTGCCGCCGAGGAACAGGTAGTTGGGCAACACGGCACCGAACTGGCCCTGGATCCCGCCAGCCGCCTGGAGGATGTTGTACTGGCGCCCCACCAGGCTTTCCGCCTGTTGCAGGCTGAGCAGGGTCGGGCTGTTTTCCAGGGCCAGGGTCACGGTGCCGCCGCCGAGGATTGCCTTGCCCGTGGCGACAATCCGGTCGCTGGTGGTGGGGGTGAGTTCGACCGCATAGGTCGAGCCGGCGGCGAGGTTTGCATCTCCGGCCACCTGCAAGGTGCCCACGGAGTTGCCCGGCGCCACGGTGCCGCCGCTATTGACCTGTAACGCTGCGATGCGACCGGAGCCGCCCAACGTGCCGCTGTC
This sequence comes from Pseudomonas sp. Colony2, assembly GCF_019382755.1. Taxonomy (NCBI): domain Bacteria; kingdom Pseudomonadati; phylum Pseudomonadota; class Gammaproteobacteria; order Pseudomonadales; family Pseudomonadaceae; genus Pseudomonas; species Pseudomonas sp. Colony2. Next base: position 3,752,936 of record NZ_CP080030.1, read on the forward strand.
ATTGACCGTCACCGCGGACGTCAGCGAGCCATTCACCGCCAACCGGCCGCCATTCACGGTGGTCGGGCCACGGTAGGTGTTTTCGCCCGCCAGGATCAGGCTGCCCGCACCGGATTTGGTCAGGCTGCCTTCGTAGATACGCTGGGCCGCGGCTGCCGCACGAGCAGTGCCAACGGCATAGTCCGTCTGGTCCTGCTGACTCGCGCCGGCGCCCACGCCGTTCTCCCAGCCCTTGTCGCGCAGGGTTTGCTGCCAGGCCAGGGTTTCGGCCCTGTCTTCGGCCTGACGCTGGATCAGCGCCTTGTCGGAGATCGCATTGCTCCACACATCGCCCTGCCCGGCCGCCAACGTGACATTCATCGGCCCGAGCAATTGCCCGGGCCCGTGCATTGCTCGGCCAAGGTCCGGCACGCCCCAGCCGACCTGAGTGGTCGGTGCATCGGTGACCGCGCCATTGAGCTGGGTGGCCGTGGTCAACAGCACCTGCAAGGCCTGTTCGTTGTTCAGGTATGGATAGCGTTCCATCACCAGCGCCAGTGCGCCGGTGGCATGGGGCGCCGACATCGAGGTGCCGGATTTCACCCCATAACCGCCATCGGGAATGGTGCTGTTGATCAACGCCCCGGGGGTGGAAATGCACCAGTACTTGGCGATGCCGCACTGGTTGTATTTCTGGTTGTTCGCCTTGTCCAGGCCCGATACCGCCAGCCAGTGGCCTTCCAGCTCCGGCTGGAAATAAGGCAAGGCCGAACGCACGCTGGCGTTGGCGTAGCCGCTGTTGCCAGCACTGAACACGTTGATCACCCCGGCCTTGGCCACATCGGCCGCGGCATCCAGCCAGGTGTTCTGGTTGTAGTGCTGGGCATAGGCAGCGTGCAGGTCGCCAATGGTCTGGTAGCTGACATCCTTGGGTTGGCTGCCCCAACTGTTATTGATCGCGCGCACGCCGGAATCCACCAGCGCGCTGTACACCGCCTTGAAGTACTTGGGGTCTGGCGTGGGGCCGAACAGGAAACTGTCATTGGCGTTGGTGTTGCCGACGTAGATCTGCGCGTTGTACGCCACGCCGTGCATGCCCACGCCATCGCGGGCCGCGCCCATGGTGCCGGTGACGTGGGTGCCGTGGGAGTCATTGTTTGGGTTGAGCGCGCCGGTGGTCGTGAAGGGGCTGCCATCGACATAGGTGCCACTGGCGGTGACCGCGTGATAGCGGTCTTTTGAGGCTTCGGGATGGTTGGGGTCGAAACCCGAGTCCAGGGCGCCGATCTTCACGCCACTGCCGGTGATGCCGCTCGCATAGGCCTCGTTGGCTTTCATCCGGTCCAGGCCCCAGTCGCTCTGGAACTCGGCGGTGCGCCAACTGCCGGGGTCGCCGACTTTTCCGGCTTCGATGTACTGCCCGTGGGCCGCCACTGACAGCAGCAGCAAGGAGCCTGCGGTGAAGGGTTTGAAGCGAGGTGAACCAGTGATCATGAAGAGTCCCTTTTCTTATTGTTGAAATACCTGTGGCGAGGGAGCTTGCTCCCGCTGGAGTGCGCAGCGCTCCCAAGATCTTGGGGCCGCTACGCAGCCCAGCGGGAGCAAGCTCCCTCGCCACAACAAGCGCCCTTGCCACAGAAARCTCCCTTGCCAAAACAAGCGCCCATGCCACCAAAGCTCCCTTGCACCAAGTACCACTCGTCCAGGCATCAGCGGCTCTCAGGACCAAACGCCTCGTCCACCTTGGCCAGGTCGGTGTCACGCAAGTTGCCCGCGTAGTAATGCAATTTGGTCCAGGCCATCAGGTAGTCGTACCGTGCCTGGGCCAGGTCGCGACGGGTGCTGTACAACTGCTGCTCGGCGTTCAGCGCATCGAGGTTGACCCGCTCGCCCCCGAGGATGCTTTGCTTGGTCGAGACCACCAGCGCTTCAGCCGAAGTCAGCGCCTTTTGATACGCCCGCAACTTGCTGACGCCCGACAGGCAAGCACTGAACTGGCGTCGCAGTTCGATCAGGGTTTCGCGGGTCTTGCCTTCCAGTTCGTACTCGGCCTGCTCCATGGCGCGGCTGGCCTGGCGGGTGGAAGCCGAGACGCCGCCACCGGCATACAACGGCATGCTGACTTCGATGCCGATGGTGTTGGTGTCGTAGCGCTGGTTGTAGGTGTTGCCGCTGTCGGATTCCTGCTGGCGCGAGCTGGCATACGCCGTGATGCGTGGCAGGTGCCCCGAACGGTTGCGCTCCACTTCATAACGCGCCACTTCCACGGACTGGCGTTGCGAGGCCAGGTTGGGGTTGTTGGTCAGCGCCAGTTCGTGCCAGGTGTCGTAATTGGCCGGGGTCAGGGTGAAGGCGGCAAACCCCGGGTTCAGCGGCGCCAGGTCGTTGATGTTGACGCTCTGCACGCCAATCAGCGCCCCGAGTTCGCGCAGCGAGGCGTCCTGTTCATCCAGCGCCTGGATTTCCTCGGCAGTCGCCAGCTCATAACGCGACTCGGCTTCCAGGATGTCGGTGCGGGTGCCCTCACCCTGCTGGAACAGATGCTGGTTCTGCTGGAACTGCTGCTCGTAGGCCTTTTTCTTGGCGCGGGCAATGTCGATCTGGTCCTGGGCAAACAACGCCTGGGTGTAATAGGTCAGCACCCGCACCAGCAGCGCCTGGCTCTTGTCGCGGAAGCTCTCGTCGGCAAACAGTGCCTGGGCCACGCCCTTGCGGTAGTTGGCATAGGCTTCGTAGTCGAACAGCGGCTGTTGCAGGGTGAACGTGGAGCCATAGCTGTTGTAGTTGCGGTCATCGTGATAATTGCCGCCGCGCCCGTCGGGCAAGGTGGCCTGGGAGTTGTTGCGGCCCTTGTTGTAGTTGTACGAGAGCTTGGGCAGCAGGCCGGCGCGGCCGATGGTGCGGTTTTCCAGGCCGGCGTCGCGTTCCTTGATGGCGCCGAGGAATACCGGGTCGTTGCGCAGGGCCTGTTCGTAGACATCGAACGGGCCCATGGCGGCCTGGGCGCTGCCGCAGGCGAGCAGCAAGGCGATGAACATCGGCTTCATGCTCATTCCTCGGTCAATGCCGAGCCGGCGCGGTCCAGCAGCGGCTTGAACAGGTAATTGAGCAAGGAGCGCTCGCCGGTGCGGATGAACATCTCGGCGGGCATCCCCGGCTTGATCACCAGGCCATGGAGTTTCTCCAGGGCGCTGCTGCTGACGGTGGTGCGCAGCACGTAGTAAGGCATGCCGGTTTTTTCGTCGAGCATCTGGTCGGCGGAGATCAGGCTCACCTCCCCCGGCACCCGCGGCGTGCGGCTCTGATTGAAGGCGGTGAAGAGAATGTCCACCGGCAAGTGCGCACCGACCTTGTCCACCAGGTGCACTGGCAGGCGCCCTTCGACTTCCAGGCGGGTGTCCTGGGGCACGATTTCCAGCAGGGTTTCACCGGCACGCACCACGGCGCCTTCGGTGTGCACGCCCAGGTTGACCGCGATGCCATCGGCGGGCGCGTTGATCTCGCTGTGCTGCAGGTCGAAACCGGCGGAGGTCAGTTGTTGTTCCAGGGTCAGGCTGCGCAGTTGCGCGTCGGCCAGTTGGCTGCGCACTTCCTTCTGGTACTCCTCGCTGTGCTGCTGCAACTTGAGGCGCGATTCGAGGATGCCCTGCTCCACCCGCCCGCTTTCGCCGGTGTTCTGCGCCAGGTCCTGTTGCACCTGGGACAGTTGCCGCTGGTACTCCATCAGCCGGTTGCGCGGGATGTAGCCGTTGTCGGCCAGGGGTTGCAGGTTGTTCAACTGGTCTCGCAGGGATTGCGCCTGGGCGGTCAGGTCACTGCGGGCGCGGCGCATGCCGTTCAGTTGCGCCGTAGCGCCTTCGATACTGGCGCGAATCCCGGCCTGTTCCCGGGCAAAGGCTTCGCGGCGGCTGCTGAACAGTTGACGCTGGCCTTCGAGGACCAGTGCCAGGGCTTGGTCCGGGTTGCCGCTCAATTGCGCCGGAAAGGTGATCGTCGACTGGTTATCCCGCTCGCTCTGCCACCGTGCCACGCTGGCCCAGGCCATGCGGTACTGGGCTTGCAGGGAGTGCACGTCGGCCTGGTTCTGCGTCTGGTCGAGACGGAACAGCGGCTGGCCCTGCTTCACCGCCTCGCCCTCACGCACCAGGATCCGGCTGACCACGCCGGGGCTCAGGGTTTGTACCGCCTTGCGCTTGCCCGAAACCACCACCGTGCCTTGTACCGGGATCCCCTGGTCCAGCGGCGCCAGACTGGCCCAGAGGAAAAACCCGCCGGCGCCGACCACCGTCAGCAGCCACCCCATGCGGGCGAAAAAACGCGCGTCGTGCTCGGGATGGGTCTGTTCGTAATCGCGGTTGATTTGAATGCTGCTGTCGCTGCTCATGCGCCTGGATTCCTTCCGGCTTGATACTGACGGCTGAGGCTGACCCCGGCCTTTTCTCGTGGTGCTTCCTGCTGGCCGGACAGTGCGCGCAGCACGTCCTGGCTCGGACCAAATGCCTGCAAACGACCTTCGTTCAGCACCAGCAGCTTGTCGGCCTGGGCCAACGCCGAGGAACGGTGAGTCACCAGCACCACCGTGCTGCCCTGGGCTTTCATCTGCATGATCGCGCTGGCCAGGGCGGATTCACCCACGGTGTCGAGGTTGGAGTTGGGCTCGTCGAGCACGATCAGGCGTGGCCCGCCGTACAGCGCGCGGGCCAGGGCGACCCGTTGTTTCTGCCCACCGGACAGGCCGCTGCCCTCGTCGCCGAGCACGGTGTCGTAGCCGTGGGGCAAGCGCAGGATCAATTCGTGCACGCCTGCCTGTTGGGCGGCCTGCACCACCAAATCCGGGTCGGCTTCGCGAAAGCGCGCGATGTTGTCGGCGATGCTGCCGCTGAACAGTTCGATGTCCTGGGGCAGATAACCGATATGCGGCCCGAGGTCGTCGCGGTCCCAGCGATGAATGTCGGCTCCGTCCAGGCGCACGGTGCCCGCCAGGGTTGGCCATACGCCCACCAGCACGCGGGCCAGCGTCGACTTGCCGGAGCCGGAAGCACCCAGCACGCCGAGCACTTCGCCCGCAGTCAGGTTGAAGCTGACTTGATGCAAGGTCGGCACACGTCGCCCCGGCGGGCCTGCGCTGACTTGCTCGAAACTCACATTGCCCTTGGGCGCCGGCAAGGCCATCTGCTCGCCCTGAGGCGGAAACTCGCGCATCAGGTTGTCCAGGCGCTGGTAGGCCAGCTTGGCCGAACTCCATTGCTTCCACACGGCAATCAACTGGTCGATGGGGCTCAACACCCGACCCATCAAAATGGAGCCTGCGATCATCATCCCGGCGGTCATGTCGCCCTTGATCACCAGGAGCGCACCCAGGCCCAGCACCAACGATTGCAGGCACAGGCGCAGGGATTTACTCAGGGAACTGATGATCGAGCCGGTGTCGCTGGCCTTGTTCTGCAGGCCCAGGAACTGCGAATGCACCTTGAACCAGCGCTTGCGCAATGCACCGAGCATGCCCATGGCCTGGATGGTTTCGGCGTTGTGCAGGTGGCTGGTGGCCAATTGGGTGGATTGCTGGGAATAACCGCTGGCTTCACCCAGAGGCTTTTTGGTCAGGTATTCGTTAAGGCACGCCAGGGCAATCAGCAGCACGGCACCGGCACTGGCCAAGACACCCAGCCACACGTTGAACAGGAAAATCACGAACAGATAGATCGGAAACCACGGCGCGTCGAAAAACGCGAACAGCGCAGGCCCGGTGATGAATTGGCGGATGTGGGTCAGGTCCCCCAGGGATTGCCCGCCATGGCCTTCGCCCCGTTGCAGGTTGCGCTCGAAAGCGGCCTTGTAGACCCGCAGGTTGAAACGCCGCTCCAGCTGGCTGCCGATGCGAATCACGATAAAGCTGCGGATCACCTCCAGCACACCGATAAAGGCGAAGAACCCCACCACCATCAGCGTCAACATCACCAGGGTGGTTTCGTTCTGTGAAGACAGTACGCGGTCGTAGACTTGCAACATATAAATCGACGGCACCAACATCAATACGTTAATCAATGCCGTGAAACAGCCAATACTGATCAGAATACTTTTGTAGTCGCCGAGTGCCTTGAACAATGGTGCAACGGGAGTGGTCTTCGCCATGTTGCCTGATCTTCCCTGAGCCGAATGACGCGCAATAGTTTACCGAGCGCCCCAATAAGGGGCGGGCAAACATTAAAATCGGGTTATATTGTTATAACGAACTATTACGGTGCACGTTGCAATATCAATACCGCGCCGGTTTTTGCGCGACCTTCATATTCGCCTTCTTTCTGGCGATTCAAATGGGTTATGCCGGTGCCTTCGGCATTCATCAGCCAAATACCATCGGGAGTAGGCGTCCAACTAACGGGGGCTTCCCCCAGCCATTGTCCGGCGCACTCCACATCGCCCCCTAACGCGTTAGCCTGCTCAATCAAGTCCAGTGCGCACACCTGCTCTTGCTGGTGCAGCGCCCAATGCCCGGCCAACTGCGCGGAAGTAGGTAAAACCAGACTGCTTGCCATTGCTGTGGCTCCTGCCGACATAAGCAACACCTGGAAACTCCAGGCCACGGTACTGCGAAATAGCGTCATCACCTTCGCCCGTTCATGGGGTGGATGCAAGGGCAGAGGGCGGCGCGTGTGCGCCACCCTCCTTTACGCGTGTATCAGGCCACGATGTCGCTGACGGCTGCCTGGCCAACGGTGGTGACGAGGAAATCCGCCACGCCGTGCCCGGAGAAGTCCACGGCCAATGTGCCCAGGTTGGTACCCGAAGCGTAGGACAGCACCGCGTCGCCGGCATGACCGGTAAACGCGTTGACGAAGGTCAGGCCTGCACCTTTGGTGATGCCGGTGAGGTCGATCTTGTCGGAACCCGAGGTGAAGTCGAAGATCTTGTCGGCCGCACCCGGCTTGGAGTCGGAGCTGGCGCCGAACACGAAGGTGTCGTTGCCTGAGCCGCCCCACAGCTGGTCTGCACCGCCGCCGCCGAAGATGATGTCGTTGCCGGCACCGCCCTTGAGGACGTTGGCGGCTGCGTTACCGATCAGCAGGTCGTTGCCCGAACCGCCGATGGCGTTCTCCACGGTCACACCCTTGGCGATGGAAACGTTGCCCACCAGGCCGCCAACGTCGGAGAACGAGGTTTCATTGAGGTTGATCTTCTGGTTCTGGGTAAAACCGGAGAAGTCCAGGGTGTCGTTGCCGCCACCGTCCCACACCGAGAACACCAGCTTGTCGGCCGATGAAGTGGCGCTGAGGAAATCACGCCCGGTGTTGGAGTTGAAGCCGTAGGTGGTGTCACCGGCACGGGTGTTGTAGTTGGCGCCGTAGAGCTTCTGGATCGCGGCGATGTCGTCGATCAGCGGGCCGGACGAGTAGGCTTCTACCCCGCCTTTGCTGAAGTTCTGGTTGGTGTTGCTCTCGCTCCAGTAACTCATGACGCTGTAGCCACGCGTGTCCTGTCCATAGTCCGCGTCTTTGTACGAAGGGTTGCCGGTCCCGGCGTTGTAGTCGCCAGGGTGGTCCAGGCCCAGGGTGTGGCCGATTTCGTGGGTCAGGGTCTGCCGGCCATAGTTGTTCAGGTCCGGGGTCTTGTTCGGCGTGTAGCTGTTGTTCGTCAGGTACCAGGAAGTGCCGTCAAGGCCGCTTTCGTTGTACTTGGCGTTGGTGCCTGGCAGGTAGGCAAAGGCCGCTGCGCCGTCCTGGCCGCCGCTGTAGTTGCCGAAGGTCATGTGGAAGTCACCGCCCGAGGCTTTCTCGGTGAAGGTGACATTGGCCACATCGGCCCAGGATTGCATGGCCAGTACGGCCTGTGCTTTCTGCTGGGTGTTGAACTGGCTGAACCCGGTGATCCCATGCTTGTTCATGGTCGCGTTCGAAGCCGAAGTCAGGAAGGTGTAGGTGAGATCGATCTTGCCGTTGCCATCCACGTCCCGGTACGCGGCGTTCTCACGCAGCAGGTGGTCGGCGGCCTGGTCGACGGTGAACGACGGTTTGCCATTGACCGTGAGGTTGCCACCGCGGTCGTATTGATGGCTAAAGCTATCGACCTGGGTGTAAGCGGTACTTGCTTGAGCCGCCGACACAATAGCTTTGTCTTTTACTTTTGACATAAACGTACTTCCTTGTTTGCAAGTGGAACAGTTTTTGTCCGACCGGACCCACTCTGGCGAGTAAGTCCGATCACTCGCCCCTTTTGAAGGCGAAAGAAAACTGACACAACCTGAAATCATTCGTCCAGCGGTTTTTATCCAAGGATAAAGTTGGGCCGGTGAACAAAACCTGCAAACACTGGTAAATAGCGCGTTATTAAAATCCAGCTATTTAAATATTAAATACTCCTAAAGACATTTAGCCACGAATGGATCCAAAGTATTGACTGAGGTGCACTAAGAAAGTGTCACCGTGTCATTGTTAGTATTGATTGGCCACTATTTAAGTGTTTGTCCCGTATTACCGGGACAAGACTTAGTTTACTTACTGGCCGCGCCAGCCGGTTTGGCGCAATGCCTGCAGGAGTGTGTGGGCATCCAGCGCGGGCACCCGCACACCCTGGTCGGTGGTCATGTCTTCGCCGGCCACTATGGCATTAATGATCGCCTCTTCCACGGCCTCCGCCGCCGCGCTGAACAGCGGTGAAATGTGGTCGTTATTGACCATTTGCAGGGCTGTGCTGAGGGGCGAGCCCTTGCGCCCGTAGTCGGCCACCGGCAAATCCTGATTGCCGGTGGCGAACGCCAGGAACAGGTCCCCGCTGGAGTCCTCGGTACCGCCACCCGTGCGCGCAATCCCGATGGACGCGCGTTGTGCCAGGCGCTGGCATTGATGGGGCAGCAACGGCGCATCGGTGGCGATGATCACCACGATGGAGCCCATGCCGGGTGTGCCGCGATCGGCAAAGGGTGACGGGATGTCCATCAATTGCCGGCCTACCGGGTAACCATCCACGCGCAGTTCCTGGCGCTTGCCATGGTTGGCCTGCACCAGCACACCGACGGTCCAGCCACCCTGCTCCGCCGGCAAGCGCCGTGACGCGGTACCGATGCCCCCCTTGAACTCATGGCAGATCATCCCGGTGCCGCCGCCCACGGCGCCCTCCGCCACCGGCCCGGATTCGGCGTTGGCCAGCGCCTCGCGCACATGCTCCGGGCCGACGTGCTGGCCCCAGATATCGTTGAGCAAGCCGTCGTAGGTTTCCATCACCACCGGCATGCACCAGTACACGGCGGGGTCTTCAAGGCTTTCGCGCTCCAGGGCGATCAGCGTGTCGCGCACAATCCCGATGCTGTGGGTGTTGGTGATCGCCAGCGGCGTGGTCAGCAACCCCGATTCGCTGATCCACTCAAGCCCCGTGGCGTCGCCATTGCCGTTGAGCACGTGGTAGCCGGCAAAACATGGCTGATACCGCGCGGCACCGGCCCGGGGCTGGATCGCCGTCACGCCGGTACGTACCTGTTTGCCGTCGATGCGGCTCTTGATCGTACTGTGGCCGACCCGAACCCCTGGAACGTCGGTGATGGCATTCAACTCACCGGGCGTACCCAGTCCCAAGGTGATGCCCAATTGACGTGCACGCATAACCACTCCTTACAATTTCTGAAACGCCGGACTCAACCGGCCACTGATGCAATACAGGATCACCGACAGTGCCAACAGGCCGATGATAATCATGATGTCGCGAACCGAGGCGGCAATCGCCAGGGTCACCAACAGGTAGCCGGCGCCCAGCACCGCCAGCAAGGCCGGCACCGGCCACAACGGCATGCGATACGGGTGCTCGCGGTCACGCAGCAACACCCGGCTCATCAACGCGCTCAACGCCACGATCAGGTACACCAGCATGATCAGCAGCACGCTGAAAGACGTCAGGTCCGCCAGGTTGGAGCTGAAGCTGAGCAATGCCGAAGGGACCGCCAGGAACAGCGTAGCCAACCACGGGGAATCCCAGCGTGGATGAATCCGGGTGAAGAGTTTGTTGATGGTGGGTGTCCACAGCGCATCGCGGCCGCTGCTGAACACCACCCGGCCAATCTGGATGACGATGGCGACGATGGCGTTGAATACCGACAGGAAGATCCCGGCGCTGACCAGCCGCGACAGGGTTTCGTTACCGTGGCTGGTCAGCAGGTAGCCGATCGGGTCGGGGCTGCTGATCATCGCGCTGAGGGATGGCGCACCGATCAGCAAGGCGGTGATCGGCACCAGCTCGATGACCACCACCAGGCCCAGGGACCACAACACTGCCTTGTGCACGCCCCTGCCGCCGCACTTCATGTCTTCGGCCAGCAATACGGCGGGACCGTAGCCATTGAACGAGAACAGGCCGATGCCCACCGCGCCGATGACCAGCGCCCAGGGCGCCAGGTGCAGCACGCCGTTCTCGACGATTTGCGGTTGCAACAGCACGCTGACCGGCTGCACCGGGTTGCCGAAGCCGATAAACACGATCACCAGCAACGCCGCCACTTCCAGCAGCAGGCAGGTGCCGGTGATCCAGGCATTCAGCTTGATGTTGAGGATACCCAGGGCGTAGCTGCACACCACAATCACCAGGGCCACGGTTTGCGAATCGAATTGGGTGCCGAGGGCGTTATTCAGGTAAGTCGCCGCCCCGGTGGCCAGTACCGGCGGGATAAACAGCAGCATCACCAGTACCGTGAGGAACGTCGCGTAGCCGACCATGCCGCCGAACACCCGCTTGGCATACACGTATTCGCCGCCGGCGCTGTTGTGGGCACGCCCGAGTTCGGCGTAGCAAAAGGCGAACATCAGCGCGAGCAAGGCGGCCATCACAAAGGCCAGGAACACCCCGCTGCCGGCCTGCTGGATGGCAAACGGCGCAATCACGAACACTGAACTGGCCGGGGTGACCGCCGAGACGGTGATGGCCACTACATCGAATACGCTCAGGGTGGGTTTCAGCACGCCGTCGGGCGTGGAAGGAGCACTCATATCGTTATCCTCTTGATTGTTCTTGGTTTGAGGCAGAAACGAAAAGGTGAAGCGGCGCAGGGTATGTTCCCCACTGACTGACGGCCAACTTAAACACTCTGTGTAAATCGGCCAATTCCCCTATTGGAGTACTCCCCTTGACGCCGCCGGGCAAAAGTCGAACCCTTGCGGCCTGAATCCTTAGCGTGGAGCTGCACATGAGCCTGTTCAGGGAAGTCGGCATGCACGCGGGCCTGGGGCGTACCGTTGCACAGATCGGCACCGGGCGTTTCTGGAAGCAACTGGTGCTGTTGCTGCACCAATGCCTGCCCTTCGACAATGCCCTGGCGATCTTCTACCCCGCCGATGGCCCGCCCGAAGCGCTGGAAGAATACGACGCACAACCGAGCAGCAAACCGGCGTCGATGCTGGTTTATCTGAATGGCTTGTACCTGTTGGACCCGTTTTTCCAGGCGTGTCGCGAGGGGTATGCCAGTGGCGTGTACCGCCTTGAGGAAGTGGCGCCGGATCATTTTCGCCAGAGTGAATACTTCCTCAATTACTTCCACGACAACGTGCTGGAAGACGAGGTGCAATTCATCCTGCAATTGCCGGGTGCGGGGACGTTATCGCTGTCGTTGGGGATGCAGCGGTTGTTTACCGGCGAGGAAACGGGGTTGATGACCACGCTCGCGGCCTGGGTGTTGCCGTTGATGCAGCAGCATTGGCAGCAAAGCACCCAGCGAGTGGCCGCGCCGGCGGAAATGGCCAGCCAGATACGGGACGCGTTGAGTCATTTCGGCTGTGGCGTATTGTCGGAGCGGGAACTGGAAATAGCGCGATTGGTATTGCGCGGGTTTTCGTCAAAAGCCATGGCCGAACGGCTGAATATCTCGCCGGATACGGTCAAGGTTCACCGCCGGCACCTGTATGCCAAGCTGGATATCTCGTCGCAGCCGGAGCTGTTTTCGTTGTTTATCCAGTCGTTGGGGCATGACTTGGAGAATCCTTGATTCCGCGGCGTGGGAACGCCGCCCTGGACGCTCCGCATGCGCTTTTGACGTCGTGACGCGGAGCGTCACAGGATGCATTCCCACGCGGAGCGTGGGAACGATCATCAACGCCCGGTACGAATGGTGTTCCACACCCGCGTACGAATCCGGTCGATGTTCAGTGGCATTGCTTCCAGTGCAAACAACTTGCCCATCATTTCCGGGCTTGGGTACACCTTGGTGTCGCTCTTGATTGCCGGGTCCACCAGGCTGTCCGCCGCGGCATTGCCGTTGGCGTAGTGCACGTAGTTGGTGATGCTGGCCATCACTTCCGGGCGTAGCAGGTAGTTCATGAACGCATAGCCGGCTTTTTCATCCGGGGCATCGGCGGGCATGGCGACCATGTCGAACCAGATGGCGGCGCCTTCCTTGGGAATGTTGTAGCCGATATTCACGCCATTCTTGGCTTCCTTGGCGCGGCTTTCGGCCTGGAGGATGTCGCCGGAGAAGCCCACGGCCACGCAGATGTCGCCGTTGGCCAGGTCGGCGGTGTATTTCGAGGAGTGGAAATACGCCACGTACGGCCGCACTTTCATCAGCAGGTCCTCGGCCTTTTTGTAGTCTTCCGCCTTTTTGCTGTGGTGCGGCAGGCCCAGGTAGTTGAGGGCCGCGGGCAGCAGTTCCGGGCCGTTGTCGAGGATGGCGACGCCACACTTCTGAAGTTTTTGCATGTTCTCGGGCTTGAAGATCAGGTCCCAGGAATCCACTGGTGCGTTGTCGCCGAGTACCGCCTTGACCTTGTCGATGTTGTAGCCGATACCAGTGCTGCCCCACAGGTACGGGAAGCCGTGGGCGTTGCCCGGGTCGTTGTTTTCCAGGGCCTTGAGCAGCACCGGGTTGAGGTTTTTCCAGTTGGGCAACTGGCTCTTGTCGAGTTTCTTCAGCGCCCCGCCCTGGATCTGCCGGGCCATGAAGTGGTTGGAGGGGAACACCACGTCATAGCCGGATTTGCCGGTCATCAACTTGCCGTCGAGGGTTTCGTTGCTGTCGTACACGTCGTAGGTGAAACCGATGCCGGTTTCTTTCTGGAAGTTCTTGGTGGTGTCGGGGGCGATATAGTCCGACCAGTTGTAGATCTTCACCGTCTCGGCGGCTTGGCTGAGGGTGGCGACGAATACCAGCGGCAACAGGGCAATGGGTCTCATGGTTCGATTTCCTGGCGGTTTTAGGGCTGTTTTTATGGCAGGCGATCAAAGATCAAAGAATCAGAGGATCAATACATAGGTCTTGCGCACGGTTTCCTGGATGTCCCAGATACCGGTGCTGTTGGCCGGCAACATCAGTGCGTCGCCGGCTTCTATGTGGAGCATTTCCCCGTTGTCGGGGGTGAAGGTGCAGCGTCCCTGGATAAAGTGGCAAAACTCCTGGGCTTTGATCTGCCGGCGCCAGCGCCCGGGCGTGCATTCCCAGATGCCGGTTTCGACGCCGTCGCTACGTTCCACGCTCAAGGTCGAGGCCACCGCGACCGGTGTGCCCAGTGGCACGGCGACGGGCGAGGAGTCCGGCAAATGGGCGCTGAGTGTGTCTTTGAACTGGGTAATGCTCATGTTCATACCTGTGGTGATTGAAACGACTTAGTGCATGAAACCTTCCATGAACCCGGCAACCCCGCTGGCCAGTTTGCGGCGCCACGGGGCGGTATTGGGGTTGGCCAACACCTGGTCCTCATGCACAAAACTGCGGATGATCGCGTTGTAGCCCAGCCAGCGGCAGGGTTCCGGTTCCCAGGCCTTGAGCCCGTCCAGCCGGCCCGGCTGAATCACCCATGGCTGGCGAACCACCGGCGTATCGAGCCCCAGGATCAAGTCCGCCAGGGTGCGGCCACCGAGGTTGCTGGCGCCTACGCCCTCGCCGCCGTAACCACCGGCCAGGGCGATGCCTGCCGCGTGATCGCAGAGCATGTGCGGCTTGAAGCGCCGGGACATGCCCAGGTTGCCGCCCCAGGCGTGGGTGATCCGGACTTTCTTGAGCTGCGGGAACAGTTCGCCGAACAGGTAGCGACGCAGTTCGACTTCGCTGTCGGTGAGATCGAAGTTGTGTCGCAACTTGCCGGCAAACTGATAACCCCCGCGAGCGCCGAACACCAGGCGGTTGTCCGCCGAACGCTGGCCGTAAGTCACTTGCCGGCTGCTCTCGCCGAACGCCTGGCCACGATTCAGGCCGATCTCGTCCCAAGTGCTGGCCGGCAACGGCTCGGTGGCAACGATCAGGCTTTGCACCGGCAACTGATAGCGCCCCAGCGGAGCCAGCGTGGTGGCATACCCTTCCACTGCCGGCACCACCCAGGAGGCGCGCACCGAGGCTTTGTCCGTGCGCAGGCTGCCGGACTGCCAATGAGTGACGGGACTGTTTTCGTAGATCTTGACGCCCATCCGCTCCACCAACCGCGCCAGGCCGCGCACCAGCTTGGCCGGGTGAATCGTGGCAACGTGGGGTGCATAGATGCCGCCATAAGGCTTGGCGATACGGATCTGCTCGGCCAGTTGCTGCGGGCCAAGCCAACGGTAATCGTCGTCGGTCAGGCCCTGGCTGTGAAGTTTGGCCAGGTACGCACGCAGGGTGGCTTCCTGTTCGGGGTAGCGCGCGGCGCAATACAGCACACCACCCTTGCGGTAGTCGCAATCGATGCCTTCGCGCTCGATCACTTGCGCGACTTCGTCGGGGATGGCGTGCAGCAGGTCGAACGAGGCCCGGCGCTGTTCCGGGGTCAGGCCGGCCAACAGGCGGTCCTCTCCCAGCAGGTTGCCCATCAGCCAGCCGCCGTTACGGCCCGAGGCACCGAACCCGGCGGTTTGCGCCTCGATGATTGCGATTTTCAGCTCGGGCGCCTGGCGCTTCAGGTAATACGCGGTCCAGAGCCCGGTGTAGCCGGCACCGATGATGGCCACGTTGACGTCCAGGTCCTGCTCCAGGGACGCGCGTGCCAGCAGCGGCTCGTCCAGCTGGTCCATCCATAAACTGATATTGCGCCATGCAGGCATGCCAAGCTCCACCACCACACTTCGATGGCAGTGATCCTAGAGCCTGGCCTCAGCGGCTGTCTTGCGCGCGTGCACGCAGGGAAATTTGTTTGACGTAGGCCTTGGGCGACTGGCCGGTGTGCTGGCGGAAGCTGCTGTAGAACGCCGACGTCGAATTGAAGCCGGCGGCAAACGCCAGTTCGTCGATGCGGATCGGCGGCGCGGCCATTTCCAGTGCAGCCAGCAAATGCTGGAGGCGTGCCTGGTTGACGTAGCGATAAAAACTTTGCCCCAGCACCTGGTTCAACAGGTAGGAAATCTGGTTGCGGCTGTACCCGCACTCCTTCGCCACCCGTTGCAGGTCCAGTTCGGGGTCCAGATAGGGTTGCTGGCGCTCGAAGTACTGTTGCAGGTCGTTGGCCATGTAGCTCAGTTGCTGCGGCGACAGGCCCAGGCGGCTGACGGTCGGGCGTGTGGTCTCGCGGCGGCTGGCAGACTGCTCGTGGACCAGGGAGGCGTACTCGTTGACCCGCCAGATCAAGCCATCGCGCACGGTAATCGCTTCGCTGGTGCGAAACGACACCAGGCCCTGGCCGCCACGCAAGGTGATGCGGTATTGGATGAACGCGGTGTCGCCGTCGGCGCGGATGCGGTCGGTGTGTTCGATCGCTTCGTCGGCGCCACGGGGCATGCTGGCTTGCAGGTATTCGCGCAGCTCGCCGGCACCCACCACGCGGTTCTGGAAGAAATCGTGGTACTGGATGTCCGGATGGTAGTACGACATCACTCCATCCAGGTCCCGATCCCGCCAGCACAGATGGTGACGCAGTACCAGCTTGGCCGTAGCTTGGGTTTTCTGGGAGTCATCCGGAATGATGTCTTGCATTGAGCGCTCTACGCCGGTGAAAAAAGAGGCAGCTTGCCCAACTGCCCGTACCCGCTCAACGGCCATTTGATATTTCCGACTAATGGCCTTTCGCTTAATACCACGCAGCACGTGACCCATATCAACGTTATTGAAAACAACTGCCGGACGGGACGAAAAAACTCCCATGCCCGATGCGAACGAATGCTATTTTTAGTGCTCACGACGGCCAGGACCAGTGACGGTCATGGCGCCCCTGCAGCGAGCTAAAGGAAGCGCTCAATGAACAAGGTGGGCAATATGAACAAAGTGACATTCCCCAATGCCTGCCAGTTGATGCGCTGGCACTTTCATCCCATGGGCTTTGAGGCGAGCATGGATGCTCCCGGCAGTATGATCGCCCGCCTGTTCGACCGCGCCAGCGGAGAAACCCTGATTGCAATTGCCGGTATCCCTTGCGCCACAGTGATGAACGCTGCGGACGTGGAGCGGATCATCGAGGCGGTTGAGGATGAACTGGAGTCGTTTGTGCCGCCGCTGTCGCTGCGGGCTTGATCTGGCAACGCAGGTATCCTGTGGCGAGGGAGCTTGCTCCCGCTGGGTTGCGTAGCAGCCCCAAAATCCTGGGAGCGCTGCGCACTCCAGCGGGAGCAAGCTCCCTCGCCACAGCAAGCTCCCTCGCCACAGGATTCAACGTCACCCCTTATGATTTGCTGATGCGCTGGTCGTCAAAAAACGGTTTGTCCCCGGCAACCCGGTCCGAAGCCTTTGGCACATTCACCCCTTGGCCATCCTGGCCGTCGACATACCAATAGCAATGGCTCACCGCCCGGGTAATGCCCACGTAGGCCAGGCGCAGCACTTCGTCTTTCTGCGCGCTGTCGTAAGCTTCGGTATCGCCGTCCTTGCCCAGTCCTGCCATGCGGTAGACCTGGTTCTTGTACGGCGAACTGGTCAAGTGCTGGCAGTCACCCAGCAGGAATACCGCATCCGCTTGCAGGCCCTTGGCGCTGTGATAAGTCAGTTGCTTGAGCCGGCGGCTGCCGTACGGCAAACTAGAATCCACATTAACTACCGACTGAATATGCTCTTGCATCAATGACTTATCGCTGCTTTTTCGATACAGCATTAACACCGAATCACCCTTTTGATAGTGCGCCAGCAGTTGGTGGCCCAGCGCCGCATCGTCACGATCACGCACCGTGACCGGCACCAACTCCTTCGCGGTTCCACTGGCCTTGGCTTTCTTGCCGCTGATGGCCGGGGCCGCCCGCACAATGTGCTCGGCAGCATCGATCACGTGCTGATGGCTGCGGTAGTTCTCGCCCAGCATCACCCGGGTGGTCGTGGGTGACGGGAACTCCTTGTTGAACTCCATGAAATACTTGGGCGAACTGCCACGCCAGCCATAGATCGACTGCCAGTCATCGCCCACGCACAACAGCGAAGAGCGCTGGGCCCCGCGCCCCACGTGCATGGCCGGCCCACGGCTGCGGATCTCCCGCAGGCTGGCCCGGATCCACGAGACGATCTGCGGCGATACGTCCTGGAATTCGTCGATCATCAGGTGCGACATCGGCCGTAGCAGCGGGTCGCTGAGCAACTTCAGGTTCTCCGGGGTGTTTTCGCCAAACAGCGAGAACATCCGGTTGTAGGTCATGACCGGTGGCGACTGGTCCAGCAAGTGATCTTCGAGGGCCTTCCAGAAAATGCTCAGTGCCTCGAAGTAAAAACGGTCTGGATCATCCTTGGCAAAACTCATCTTGCCCACGGCGGTGGGCACATCCAGCCCGAGGTTCTCGATGAACCCGGCGGCGGCAACAAAGCTGTCCAGCAACGGTGCCGAACCCAGCTCGCCCTTGACCTTGTAATCGAAGCCCGGGCCCGCTGTTGCGTCACCTGCCAGGCAGCTTAAAAGCCGCTTGGAAGACTCGTAGCTTTCTAGCCATATCAATGGTTTACGGCAGAAAGCTTGAAATAGGGTTCGCTTTACCGCCCATTCGGCACGTACTGATAGCTTGGACCCGGGTCGACTGACCTGGGCATTTTCCCGCGGGTCGAAGCCCAGTACGACCCAGGCATCCAGTTCGGCAATGTAGCCATGGCAGTGAAACTTCGCGCCGTTGATATCGAACGTCTGGCGATTGGGCTCGATGCCCTTGATCGGCCAGGCGCCGGCACGAAACCACAGGTCTTCGATCACATCGCAGAGTTCTTCATCGCGCTTGGCCGCCAGTTCGGTCACCGCCACGCGTTTTTGCACGTCCGGGTGATCGCGCTCCAGCTCCTTGAGTTGCAGGGCATGGCGCGCCAGCGGGGCGATCAGTTCGCGGAAGCGTTCATGGCGGCCATGCAGCCGGTGATAGCAGGCATTCAGTTGCTGGCGCTGGGCGTCGTTGATCCGCAATTCGAAGGGGTTGCTGTCGGCCTCATCAAAGCCCGCTTCGGTCCGCGCATTGAGGTTCTCGAACGCCTGCAGCCGTTCAAGGCCCGGCAGGCTGCGCACCATTGGCAGGATGCGTGAGTGAAAGGTCCGCACCACCGCTTGCGCTTCTTTCATACCAAGGGGTTGGCCCCACAAGGCGAGAATTTCCATGAGCTTGTTGATGAAGTCCTTGCGCGACTCACGGGTGAAGGTCACCACCGTCATCGAGCTCAGCTCGAAGCCCAGGTAATGGGTCAGCAGCAGGATACGCAGCACCAGCGAGGTGGATTTACCCGCGCCGGCGCCGGCGATCACCGAGGTGGACGGCGTATCGCTGAAAATCATCTTCCATTGCGCCGCACTCGGCTGGGCATGGGCCGGCAGCAGGCGCGCCACATCAGCCTTGATGCGTTTTTTCAATTCGGCGGTCAGCGGCAGGCGCCAATCATCGAACAGATTGTCGTCAACACCCGGCGCAGTGTGCTCATCCGGCCGGAAGTCACGAATCAGCAGGACCTGGCGGCCTTCTTCGATACCATCCGCCTTGCCTTCCTTATAGCCATACTCCACGCCGGCCGTGTGGCCACTGCGAAAGCCGTCGGCCTGGCCATGCAGCCATGAGAAACGGTGCTGTGCCCGCAGGCGCGTCAGGCCGTGACCGAATAATCGGGCGGCGAGCCGTTTCAACAGGGGCATTTCGGCCAGTGGCCGCAGTTCGGGAGGCAGATCGGGGGTGTGTTGCGGCACGCGGACTCCTGCGATGCTTTAACTCGGACAAGAGCCCTATGGTCGCCGCAAATGCCCCACAGTTCCAGCCAATTGCTTTGCGCTCATGCAGTTAGGCGATGAAGTGAAGACAAGTCCTGAGCATCGGCATCGAAGCATTCGATAGGAATCCAGCATTTTTTACGCTTTTTATCGATCTGGCGCTGCTGGATGATAGCTCCCATCCACAGGAGACGATCATGCTTGAACTTCGACCTTTCAACACCCTGGGCGGTGCCAATCACGGTTGGCTGGACGCTCACCACCACTTTTCGTTTGCCGAATACCATGACCCCAAGCGCATGCACTGGGGCAACCTGCGGGTGTGGAACGATGACCTCATCGCACCGGGCACCGGCTTCCCGCAGCACCCGCACCGGGACATGGAAATCATCACCTATGTGCGTGAGGGCGCCATCAGCCATGCCGACAACCTGGGCAACCAGGGCCGCACCGAGGCCGGCGACGTCCAGGTAATGAGCGCCGGCACCGGGATAGCCCACAGCGAGTACAACCTGGAAGCTACGCCGACCAAGATTTTCCAGATCTGGATCATTCCCAATGAGGCCGGTTTGCCGCCGTCGTGGGGCGCTAAGCCGTTTCCGAAGGGTGACCGCGAAGGGTTTGTGACCCTGGCCAGTGGCAAGGCCGGAGACAGCGAAAGCCTGCGGATTCGGGCCGATGCACGCTTGGTAGCGGCAAACCTGAAAGCCGGTGAAAGTGCCGAGTATCGGCTGGACAACGGACGCCGGGCGTACCTGGTACCGGCCACCGGGGTGATTGAAGTCAATGGCTTGCGTGCACAAGCTCGAGACGGTGTGGCGGTTGAGGATGAGCAGGTACTGCGGGTGACAGCGGTTGAGGACAGCGAGATCGTGTTGGTCGACCTCGCCTGACCGAGCTTGAATGTGGTGAGGGAGCTTGCTCCCGCTGGGGTGCGAAGCGCGCCCAAAGATGGGACTGCTGCGCAGTCCAGCGGGAGCAAGCTCCCTCGCCACAGGTTAATCAGTCATAGGCTGGGTATCAGTTAGCCGAGATCGCCCCGTCCACCAACACCTGGGCCTCTTCCACCAGTTGCTTGAGGTGATCTTCGCCGATAAAGCTCTCTGCGTAGATCTTGTAGATGTCCTCGGTGCCCGATGGCCGTGCGGCGAACCAGCCGTTTTCAGTCATGACTTTCAGCCCGCCGATCGCCTGGTCATTGCCCGGCGCGTGGCTGAGGATCTGCTGGATGCTTTCCCCCGCCAACTGCGTGGACGTCACCTGGTCTGGCGACAGCTTGCCCAACAAGGCCTTCTGCGCCGGAGTCGCCTTGGCATCCACCCGAATGGCGAACGGCTCGCCCAGTGCATCGGTCAGCCCGCGATAAATCTGGCTTGGGTCCTGGCCTTTGCGCGAGGTCATTTCCGCCGCCAACAGCGCCGGGATCAAACCGTCCTTGTCAGTGCTCCACACGCTGCCGTCCTTGCGCAGGAACGAGGCGCCGGCACTTTCTTCGCCACCAAAACCCAGCGAACCGTCAAACAGGCCATCGGCAAACCACTTGAAGCCCACCGGCACTTCGTACAGGCGACGGCCAATGCGCTTGGCCACGCGATCAATCAAGCCGCTGCTGACCACGGTCTTGCCCACCGCAGCATCAGCGCGCCATTCGGGGCGGTTCTGGAACAGGTAGTCGATGGACACGGCCAAGTAGTTGTTCGGCGCCAGCAAGCCACCGGACGGCGTCACGATGCCATGGCGGTCGTGGTCCGGGTCGCAGGCGAAGGCCACGTCATAACGGTCCTTGAGGCCGATCAACCCCTGCATGGCGTAGCTGGAGGACGGGTCCATGCGGATCTGGCCGTCCCAGTCGACGCTCATGAAGCGGAAGGTCGAATCCACTTCGGTGTTCACCACGTCGAGGTTCAGGCGGTGATGCTCGGCGATGGCCGACCAGTAGCGCACCCCTGCTCCGCCCAGCGGATCGACGCCCAGGCGCAAGCCAGCGTTGCGGATGGCATCGAAGTCGATGACGTTGACCAGGTCGGCCACGTAGGTGTTGAGGTAGTCGTGGCGATGAGTGGTGTCGGCCTTCAGCGCCTGGGCATGGGTGATGCGCTTGACCCCGGCCAGCTTATTGGCCAGCAGTTCGTTAGCCTTGGCTTCGATCCACTTGGTGATGTGGGTGTCGGCCGGGCCGCCGTTGGGCGGGTTGTACTTGTAGCCGCCGCTTTGTGGCGGGTTGTGGGACGGCGTGATCACGATGCCGTCGGCCAAACCACTGGTGCGGCCGCGGTTGTAGCAAATGATGGCGTGGGAAATCGCCGGTGTCGGGGTGTACTCATCGCCTTCGGCGAGCATCACGTGCACGCCATTGGCGGCCAGCACTTCCAGCGCACTGGCGCCGGCCGGGGTGGACAACGCGTGGGTGTCGAGGCCGACAAACAGCGGGCCGTTGATGCCCTGGGCTTCACGGTACAGGCAAATGGCCTGGCTGATGGCAAGCACGTGCCATTCATTGAAGCTGAGGTCGAACGAGCTGCCGCGGTGTCCGGAGGTACCAAAGGCGACGCGCTGGGTGGAGATCGCTGCATCAGGCTGGCCGGTGTAATAGGCCGTTACCAGTCGCGGGATGTCTACCAGCAATTGAGCTGGTGCCGGCTTGCCCGCAAAAGGACTGAGAGTCATGCATAAACCTCTGAAAGAGAAGGATTCGGAAAAAAGTGCAGTTTACTGGGACTTGGACTGCTCCGCGACGTTATAAATCCTACAGCAATCAGCGAAATTTCATTCAGTGCCGGTCTGTGCCTGCCTGAGCGCCAGAGCCAGCTCATCCAGGGCATTCTCCAGGTTATGGGCGCCGTCAACGGCATGGCTCAGCCGCAGATGCTGGCAGTGCAGGCCACTGAGGCTGAACAACTCCCCCGGCGCAATCACCACCTGCCGGGTGAGCAGGCGCTGGAACACCTGGCGCATATCCACCGGGGCCTCTGAGCGCAACCAGAAGGTCGCGCCAGCGGCGGGCATTCGGTAGCTCACCTGGTTGCCCAGATGCGTGTCCAGCCGCAGGCCCATGAGCCGGGCCTGCTCTTTGAGTTGCGGGCGCAACTCCCGCAGATGCTGGTCGATGCGCCCGCTTTGATAGAGCCGCGCAATCGCGCGCTGGCGGATAGAGGACAACCGGAATGCGCGCAACAGGAACTGGCGCTGCAGCTCGCCGCTGAGGTGGCGCGACAGCAAATAGCCAAACGGCGCTTCCGGCCCGAGCATCTTCTCGAACGTGGAAAACACCATCAGCCGCTCGGGATTGGCCAGGTCCCGTAACGCGGTGATTGGCTGCCCGAAGCCGAGGTCACCATGGCTGTCATTTTCTAACAACCAACAGCCATGCTGGTCCAGCAATCGCACTAGCTGCAGGCGGTCATGGGTGGACAGGACTACGCCGGACGGCAGGCTGACACCGGATGACAGCAACGCCAGCTGCACCGGCTCGGTGCTGAGCAAGTGCTCGAACAACGCCAGGTCCAGGCCGTCGTCCGCCGTGAATGGCAATTCGAGAACCCTCACGCCTGCCCCCTGCAACAACCGCAGGATCAGCCAGTCACACGGGGATTCGACGATGATCGCAGCGCCCTTGAGACCCAGCACCTCGATCAGGATTTCCAGTACCCCGCGCAAGTCGGCGCCGATGTATACCTCGTCCGCCTGCCAGCAACGGGTTGGCGACGAGGTATAGCGCGCCGCGAGCGTCGCCCGCAGTTCCCACACACCACAGGGCTGCGACCATGGCTGCAGATGATGCGGGTAATGCCGCAACAGTTCGCGCTCGAGCAGCAACAGCGCTGCGTCCAGTGACGCCGCAAGTGCCGGCTCATCGGCGCTGAGCACGCGCATTCCCGGGCGTCGCGCACTGGCATAGAGGCGCTCCAGCAGGTCGCCACCGCTGCTGCCTGGCGGTTTATTCAATACCGGCCAGGCGTAGTAGCCCGACTTGGGCACCGAGTACACCCGGCCCTCCTTCTCGAGCAACGAGTAAGCGTATTGAATGGTCGAGATCGACACATTCAGGCGCTCCGCCAGCTGCCGCAATGATGGCAGTTTTACCCGGGCATCCGTGCCCACCTCGCCGATGAGGTTGATCATGTAGCGATACACCGCCTGGTAGGCGAAGTCGGTTTGCCGGTCGTCCTTGAGGTTCATCGCTGGTCACCCGCCGCCACCCGCTTAACGCCCCGCCAGTTGGTAGGCTGCCAGGGCGGGCGCATCTTGCTGTGGCGTCTCGGCCATGCCCGGCACGCCGGTGGCTGGCCGCTTGCGATAGAGATGTTGCAGCAGGTCGATCGGCAACCCGCTGGTGTCGATGGCCCATTGCACCAGCATCTCGGCCACCGGCTTGCCTTGCAGCGCCTTGTGCAGCTCGGGGAGCGCCACCAGCATGCCGGGGTGGCATTGGCGCAAAAAGCTTTCGAGGCGCTCGCCGTGACGAATAAACGGCGAAAACATCAGGCAGTTCAGTTGGCTTTCATCCAATCGGAACAGCGCCTGGGCGTAGTCGGCCGCCAGCGCTCGGCCATCCTGGGTCGCTGCCTGGGCAATCAGGTGTTCGGGAATCTGCTTGCGCCGCATGAACAGCGCGGCCTGCTGCATGAAGCCCTGTGCGCCCTCCTCGTAATCCAGTTCCCGCAGGCACTCGGCCTGCAGGCCCCGCAGATGGGCCATCAGCAACGGGTTCGCATAGCTCGCGTGGCTGAAATGAAAGCCAAACTCGTCCGGTTCATAGCCCATGAACTGACGCAACAGCGGCCCGGAGGAGTATTCGGCCGCGTCCTTAAGGTCGGCAGCGCCGATATAGGCCAAGTGGCGATGGTTGTCCGTGTCGGACTTATCGGCGACGGCGTAACGCTCGCCGTAAAGGTCGCAGTAATAGGCGTTGCTCCACTCATCCATGCGCGCGAACAGCCCGCTGAGCACCAGGGGCTGTCGCGGCGGGACCTCTGCGCCGCTCGCCAGCGCAGCCTTCTTCAGCCACGCCAGGTACTCCCGCTGCTTGCGCGCGGAGTCACCGCTGACCAGCGCGTGCACGCCCCCATTGCAGGTGGTGACGCGCTGGTAAAAGTCACCGAGGGCCAGGTAGGCGTCGTTGCACAGGGTTTGGCGAAGATCTCCCGAGGTCAGGTGCCCCACCATCAGCATATTGCGCCGGCTGGTATCGCGCGCCGCACTGGAGGCCGGCCGCAGGTGGTTGAACGGCAAGACTTCCTGATTCTCGACCATCAGCAATTCGACACGCGCATCGTCATGCAGGAACAGCGCGCTGTAGCCGCGATGCAGCGTGTCCAGGGCATTTTGCGACATGCCCGCATGGCGCAAGGTCGCGACCCGCAGTTGAAACGTCCGCGGCGCCCGGCCTGCAAGCGTCAGCTGGGCTGCGCGCAACAACGCCAGGACATAGCTGCTGCCGGCGCCTGCGCCGTGAGCTACCAGCACCTTGTATTCACCGATCCGCTCCATGCCGCCTGCCGCTACCACGATTCGTTGAATCAATAACTGGAGCGAGGTACGTTCTGTTCGAGAGAAATGCCCTATCAAGCGTTGCAATACTTGTTGATAGACATAGTTCATGGCTTGTTCGTGAATAGCGCTCATAGTTCTACTACCTGAGTTGAAATATCAGTTTCGGGCAATCGTTGACGGCATTTGCCTGACCTGTTGTTTCTGTAGGGGCGTTACAACATGTGACATTCAATGGAGATTAGCACCGGGCCCTACTTGCCAAGCCTGCCTTTGGGGGCTTCCAGTCCCGAAAAGGCGCCAAGCCAAGGGGCACGCAGCCCAAACCGAAAGTCTTAGGAACGCTCTGACAACTTCCTACGCTGCTTTAACTTACAAACTAGAGAAGCATCCGACATAACCCACTTCAATATTGATGTTCCGGCAAAACAGCCATGGGAAACATTATTGGGCTTGACGGATGTACGGGGTGATTTCATATATTCAATCATTGCTCAATCCTTGAGATAAAAGTGACGGGGCAATTATCGGCACTTGAATAATGATTAACAGATACAGAACGCCGGCTAAAACCGGTTCAGATGGGGGCTTGCATGGGGTATCGAGTGTGCAGACACGACAACGCCGCGCTGGGATTCAGGGCGGCGTCAGGGGCATACATCTGGTTTATCGGGCTGAAGTACTGAAATCCCGATTCAAGCGGTGGGCAGGTTAAGTCCTGTCAAATGGCGCATTTGCCCCATGCGCCCGGGGGCAGGAATACTCGCTTGAGAATATTCCCACAGATCAAACAGTTTCTACCTGCAAGGCAACCCGTTCACGGCACGGACATTCGTCCATATAGCGGTGCGCTTCAACGAACTGGCTGAACGGAAATACCGTGGTTTTCAGCGGTACCAGCACCTTGTCGGCGGTCAGTTGGTTGATGTCACGCAAGGCTCGCTGCAAGGCCACCTGGTCTTGGATGATGCCCAGTTCCGGTTTGCCGGTGAAGTTGCCGATGCAGTGCACAAAGAACTGAATGTTCTTCTGGAACGCCGCACAGGCCGGAAATGGCGTCTGGTTGCCACCTTGCAGGCCGTACAGCACCAGGCTGCCACGCGGCGCCAGTACATCACCCAGCAACGACATCTGCGGGCCACCCAAGCCATCGAACACCACGTCTACGCCGCGGTTGTCGG
Organism: Pseudomonas sp. Colony2; assembly: GCF_019382755.1. Classification (NCBI taxonomy): domain Bacteria; kingdom Pseudomonadati; phylum Pseudomonadota; class Gammaproteobacteria; order Pseudomonadales; family Pseudomonadaceae; genus Pseudomonas; species Pseudomonas sp. Colony2. The sequence continues at coordinate 3,778,602 of NZ_CP080030.1, forward strand.
TGAACTTGTTGACTTGCATCAGCAGGTCCTGCTCTTCGGTGACGATCACCTTTTCCGCCCCGAGGGACAGCAGGTATTCGCGCTCATCACTGGTCTTGGTGGCGGCAATCACCCGCACCCCCAGGGCTTTGCCCAGCTGCACAAACGATGGGCCGGCACAGTGGCTGGCGTCCGTTACCAGGGCGAATTGCCCGGGTTTGACCCGCGCCAGGTCCATGTACGCAAAGTAGGCAATCAGCAACGGCGTGTAGTGCACGCTGGCTTCGATCGGGCTCAGGACATCCGGGTAGCGGGTCAGCGCCGAGCGCGGCAGGACGATCTGTTCGCCGTACACCGGGTAGTCATTCGGGCTCTCGGCCGGGAAGCTGGCGACCTTGTCACCCACCGCCAGGTCGTCGACACCCTCGCCAACGGCCACAACCACGCCGGCCATTTCATGGCCAAGGCCGGAAGGCAAGCGGGCATGGGACGACGCCAGGTTCTGGCGCCACAGAATGTCGTACCAGCTGATGCCAATCGCCTCGACGCGCACCTGCACTTCGCCCGGTGCGGGCTTAGCGGCTGCATGCTCTTCGCATTTGAGCACCTCGGCCGGACCAAACTTGTGAAAACGGATCGTGCGGGACATCGCAAACCTCGTCAAAGTAACCTCTATTGCCATGAACTCTATCTGGGCTTTCGGGGCAAGACCACCGGTCGCCGTTAATAGTCGACATGCCTGTCATTGATTCCGCACATACGGAAAAGGTGCCGAACCATGTAGGAAAACTGAATTAGCCGGTGCAGAGTACCAGCCTTTCCCCGTAAGATTCATGCCGGTCATTGTTCTTATATGACCGCTCCCGTCAAGTTTACTGACGCCGCCTGGGACACAAGATGAACCGTAACGACCTGCGTCGTGTCGACCTCAACCTGTTGATCGTATTCGAAACCTTGATGCATGAGCGCAGTGTGACCCGCGCTGCCGAGAAACTGTTCCTTGGCCAGCCGGCCATCAGCGCAGCCCTGTCACGCCTGCGCGGCCTGTTCGACGACCCGTTGTTCGTGCGTACCGGACGCAGCATGGAGCCCTCGGCCCGTGCGGTAGAAATCTTCGCCCTGCTCTCCCCGGCCCTGGACTCGATCTCCACGGCCGTCAGCCGCGCCTCCGAATTCGACCCGGCCACCAGCACCGCGGTATTCCGCATCGGCCTGTCGGACGACGTCGAATTCGCCCTGCTGCCGCTGCTGCTCAAGCGCCTGCGGGCCGAAGCCCCCGGCATCGTGCTGGTAGTGCGCCGCGTCAACTACATCCTGATGCCCGGCCTGCTGGCCTCCGGCGAAATCTCCATCGGCGTGAGCTACACCACCGATTTGCCGGCCAACGCCAAACGCAAAGTCCTGCGCCGCAGCAAGCCGATGCTGTTGCGAGCCGACAGCATGCCGGGCTCCATGAGCCTGGATGATTTCTGCGCGCGGCCCCATGCCCTGGTGTCATTCGCCGGGGATTTGAGCGGGTTTCTGGATGAAGAACTGGAAAAACTGGGCCGCAAGCGCCATGTCGTGCTGGCTGTGCCGCAGTTCAATGGGCTGGGGACGTTGCTGGCGGGCACCGATATTGTCGCGACCGTGCCGGACTATGCCGCTGAAGCGTTGACTTCAGCGGGTGGCTTGCGGGCTGAGGAGCCGCCACTGCCGGTGCGCACCTTTGAATTGCACATGGCGTGGCGTGGGTCCCAGGACAATGATCCGGGGGAACGGTGGTTAAGGTCGCGGATTCAGATGTTTTTTGGGGATCCTGACAGCC
>NZ_CP080030.1:3784604-3803565 GCF_019382755.1 Pseudomonas sp. Colony2
GCCAGCAACACCGGCAATTGCGCCTGCAAAAACGCTACCCATGTGCGCACCTTGGCATCCAGAAAACGCCTCGACGGGTACACCGCGAAAATACTGCGCTCTCGAAGCCTATACTCGGGTAACAGCCGCACCAGCGAACCATCGCGTAGCCCCGTGCTTGCACTGAAAAACGGCAACAGGCTGATGCCCATTCCTTCCTGCGTTGCCTTGACCATCGCATCCGCGACATTGGTCCTGAAGGTATCACCCGGCGCAATCCCAATCTCGCCCTCTTCCCCCTTGAACAGCCACGCATCCTCCTGGAAATCCTGAAGATGCAAACGTCGATGCTGCATCAACTGCCGCGGATGCTCGGGCACGCCGTACCTGGCCAAATATCCCGGTGCCGCACAGGGCACGCTGAATAACTGCCCGATCGTCTGGCTCACCAGCGCTGAATCCGGCAATGAATGGGCGATAGAGATCACTACGTCGTGGCCCTCTTCAAGCGGGTCCGGGTTGTGCTGGGACAGGGTCAACTCGATGGACACGTCCGGGTACTGCTCGCTGTAGCGGGCAATCAATGGTGTGATCAGCACGCCAAGCCCGCTCATGCAATGCAACCGCAACCGCCCACGCGGCTTGAGGTGGGCGCCGCTGGCTTCGGCGGTGGCGTCCCTCACGTCCTCAAGAATGTCGCGACAGCGCAACAGGAAACGCTCGCCCGAATCAGTAAGGCTCAGGCGCCGAGTGGTGCGCTGCAAAAGTCGGGTCTCAAGGTGTTTTTCCAGTTCGGCGATCAACCGCGACACGTGTGCGCCGGACATGTCCAAGGCCGCAGCCGCCGCAGCAAAGCTGCCTGTGTCGACAACTCGGGCGAACACCTGCATGCCATTGAGCAGGTCCATCAGCGTTGCCCCTCGATTGCTACCTGATACGTACGAGTCATTCACCTGTTCCTGTCTTTATCCCGCTGCGGCAATCACTAAAATGAACCCTACTCACAGAAGGACTCATAATGAATATCAAATGGCTCGGCCTGATCCTGCTCATCACCGCTACCGGCACCCTGGCGGCCGGTAGCGCTGGAGCACCGGATATCCAGCACATCGTTTCAATCACACCCGTGCCCGGCAGTTGCCAGGTAGAACCGGCGACGATGGTTTACCTCGACAGCCAGGGCGTCAGCCACACCCTCAACTACCAGGTCATGGGCACGTGCCAGGGCGGGGTTTAAAGCAGCTTCCAGGTGTAACTGAGGATCAGCCGGTTCTCGTCGATGTCGCTGCGGTAGTTGGAACGGGCCATGACATTGCGCACCCGAATGCCCAGGCCGCTCAATGTGCCGCTTTGCACCACATAGCCGATATCCAGGTCGCGCTCGCGATCCTTGCCTTCATAACCCGCGCCGGTGGTCACGTTGTTACCGGTGATATAACGCACGGTGGTGGTCAGCCCCGGAATGCCCAGCGCCACGAAGTCATAGTCGTACCGCACTTGCCAGGAGCGCTCGTCGGTGTAGGCAAACTCGTAGGTGGGTACTTCGTTGCCCAGCGGCGTGATGTTGGCGAAGACCCGCGGGAAGGCACTGTCGCCATACATGGCTTGATAACCGACGTAGAAGATATGGCCGCCATGCTTGGCCGACAGCAGCGAGAAAAACGCCTGGTTGTCGATCTTGCCGAGCAGTTTGTCGCCGTCTTCCCGGGCATCGTAGTAGCCGAGGTTGGCGCCGAGCGTCCACTCGCCCATTGGCTGGCTGTGCTTGAGGCCGACAAAGTCCTGGCGGTAGATGTCCTTGAGTTGGCCATGCCAGTAGCTGACGCTGGTGCGGTTGGTGTTGAAGGCGTAGTCGCCGCCGACGTAGTTGAACCCATCACTTTCAGCGCCGCGTTGCGGCACATGGCCGAGCATGGCGATCATTTTCTCGTCGCCGGCTTCGTTGCGCAGGCTGGTGGTGGTCAAGTGCCCGGCCTGCAGCGCAAGGCCGGCGATTTCGCCGGAGCTGACACTCACGCCCTGATAGCTCGGCGGCAGCAAGCGGATATCGCTGAAGGCTAGCACCGGCAGGTTCGGTTGCAGTTCGCCGACCTTCAATTCGGTCCTGGAAAACCTGGCCTTGAAGGTCAGGCCCAAACGGCTGTAATCATTCGGGGCGCTGCCGTCGCCCTTGACCGGGAGCAGGCCGGTATTGGTGCGGTCCGGGCTGCTGTCGAGCTTGAGGCCGAGGGTGCCCAGGGCATCCAGGCCAAAGCCCACGGGCCCCGGGGTGTAGCCGGATTTATAGGTCAGGATAAAACCCTGGCCCCACTCCTCTGCCTTTGATTGCTTGTTGGCGCCGACGATGTCCGAGAAATCGCGGCTGAAGTAATAGTTGCGCGCCTGCAAGGTGGCGGTGGATTCCTCGAAAAACCCGCCTTCGGCCGCCGTCGCCGCAAGGGGCACGCCCAACAGGGATAGCCAGATACGTTGTGTGTTCATGTCGTTGCTCTTAGTTATTGTTATCGACAGTTACTGCGCCGGGGCGGCGATCACCTCCTGCCGGCCCCGACGTTCATTCAGCGCATACGCCGTCATTGCCAGCACGGCGATGGCCCCGGGGATGGCAAAGGCCATGAAGTTCAGGTGCAGCGGCAGTTCAATCCCCATCAGCGCGCCGCCCAGCAGCGGGCCGACGATGGCGCCGGTACGACCGATACCGGAAGCCCAGCCCAGGCCGGTGGCTCGAATGTTCAAGCCATAGAGTTGTGCGGCGCCGGCGTACAGCAGGATTTGCGTGCCGATGGTGGTGGCGCCGGCAAAAAAGATCAGCAGGTACAGGACCGGCATCGGGCTCTTGATACCCAGCAGGCTGATGGAGAGCAGCGCGGCGATAAAGAAACCGATCACCACCTTCACCAGGTTAAGCCGGTCACACAGCCAGCCACCGACAAGCGCCCCGGCGATGCCGCCAAAATTCAGCGCCAGCAGGAACGACAGGCTCGATCCCAGGCTGTAACCGGCACCCGCCATCAGTTTGGGCAGCCAGGAACTCAGGGCGTAGACCATCAACAGGCAGCAGAAAAACGCGACCCAGATCGCCGCCGTCCTCAAGGCCAGGCCGTGGCGGAACAACTCCAGCACCGAAGCGCCCTTGCCTTTACCGGCGCTGACGAGCAGCTGGTCTTGCGGGTCGATCCCGGTCTGCGGCGACAGGCGCTTGAGCAGCTCACGCGCCTGTTCCTTGCGGCCCTGGCGAATCAGGAACCCGATGGACTCAGGCAACCAGTACACAATCAACGGCATCAGCAGCAGCGGGATCGCCGCGGCGAAGAACATGGACGACCAGCCAAAACGCGGCAGCATGAAAATCCCCACGCCGGCCGACAGCATGCCGCCCAGCGAGTACCCGCCAAACATCACCGCCATCAGGATGCTGCGCATTTTCTTCGGTGCGTATTCGGTAATCAGTGCGGCCGCATTGGGCATCAGGCCGCCACAGCCGAGCCCGGCAATAAACCGGCAGATTCCGAACTCAGTCGGGTTGCTGGCAAAACCGTTAATCACCGTGGCGACGCTGAACAAGGCAAAGCAGATGGCGATGCCTTTGCGGCGACCGAACTTGTCGGCCAGGCTGCCGAAGACCAGCGCGCCGAACATCATCCCGAACAGCGCATAACTGCCCAGAGCGCCGGCCTGCAGGGGCGATAGTCCCCATTCCTTCATGATCGACGGCAAGACCACGCCGTAGATGAACAAGTCATAACCGTCAAAGATCAACAGCACAGCACACAGGCTGACCACCAGCCAGTGGAAACGATTGAAATGGGCATTATCGATAATCGAATTGACGTCATGGGTACGCATGGCAGTGCTCTCATTATTGTTGTTGTGAGTCAGTGTCTGCAGGTACGGCGCTGGGTCAGCCGAGGTCGCCGCCTCCTACCGGCAAGGTGACGCCCGTGATGTAGGAGGCCTCATCAGAGGCGAGAAACAGAATCGCGCCGGCTTGTTCGTCGATGCTGCCGTAGCGCTTCATCGGGCTGCTGTCGAGGGTCTGGTCGACGATCTGCTGGTACCAGACGCGCTCCTGGTCGCTCTGGGGCTGGCTGTTGCGCGGGATCCGCCGCGGTGGCGCCTCGGTGCCACCGGGTGCGGTGGCGTTGACCCGAATGCCGCTGCCGGCGGTCTCCAGGGCCAGGCACGCGGTCAAGGCGTTGACGCCGCCCTTGGCCGCGCCATACGGCACACGGTTCACTCCGCGCGTGGCCACGGACGAGACATTGACGATGGCACCGCTGCCCTGCTCCAGCATGTAGGGCAACACGCAATGGCAGCACCACAGGGTCGGGAACAGCGAGCGGCGCACCTCGGCTTCGATTTCGTTCTCGGCGTAGTGCTCGAAGGGCTTGGCCCAGATAGTCCCGCCGACGTTGTTGACCAGGATGTCGATACGCCCGAACCGCGCCTTGGCAGCGGCCATCACACGGGCACATTCGGCATGCTGCTCCAGGTCGGCGGTGAGGATCAGCGCCCGCTCATGCTGCAATTCATGCACGAGTTCCGAGCGATCGACGGCCACCAGCCAGGCGCCCTCTTCCAGCAAACGCTCGGCAACCCGCCGACCGATGCCCTGGGCGGCGCCGGTCACCAGCGCAACCTGGGTGTTGAAACGTGGAGTCATGGGGGATTCCTCAGGCGGCGTCGCCGGTGACGATGGCGTTGGGGGTGAACTTCTCGTAGTGGAAGCTGGCGGGGGTGACGCCCTGGTTCTTGAAGTGCTGGCGTACCGCGTCGACCATCGGTGGCGGCCCGCACAGGTACACATCCACGTCGCCATCGTTCAGCACGTCAGCGGCCATGTGCTGGGTGACATACCCCTGCCGGGGGTGAGCGGTCTGGGGGTCGGCCACGCAGGTGACAAAACCGAAGTTGGGCAGGCGTTGGGCGAACGCCTCCAGCGCCTCGACCATCACCAGGTCCTGGTCCCGCGTCACGCCGTAGATCAGCGTGACCGGCCGGGTTTCCTCGCGCTCGGCCAACACTTCAAGCATCGACAGGAACGGCGCAAGCCCCGTACCACCTGCCAGCAACAGCAGTGGCCGCGCCACTTCGCGCAGGTAGAAACTGCCCAGCGGCCCGGTCATCGGCACCGCGTCGCCCGGCTGGGCACGCTCCAGCCAGCCACTCATCAACCCGCCGGGCACATGCTTGATCAAAAAGCTCGCGCGTTTGTCGCCGGGGCGACTGCTGAAGGAATACGCGCGGGTCTGCCCACTGTCGGGCACGCCAATATTCACGTATTGCCCCGGCAGGAACACCGGCGCCTGATCCAGTTCGAAGCTGACTTCCAATGCTGCATCGGCATGCCGGGTAATACTCGCCACCGTCGCGGCAAATTGCGCGGTGCCGGTCTTGCAGGCACCGGAAGGCACCGGCACGGCAATCACGCAGTCCGACTGCGGCACCATCTGGCAGGTGAGCACCTGGCGTTCGCCGGCTTCATCCTCGCTCAGGGCGTCTTCGATGTAGTCGTCGCCCAAATCATAGGCGCCGGTTTCACAGCGGCATTTGCAGGTGCCGCACACACCGTCGGAGCAGTCCATGGGCAGGTTGATACGTTGGCGAAAGGCCGCGTCGAGGACCTTTTCACCCACCTTGCAGTCGATGAAACGGGTTACCCCGTCCTCGAAGTTCAGGGCAATGGAGTACGTCATGGGCGTGTCCTCAGATGTGGTAGATATCGATGACCTGATGGATGTAGTCGTTTTTCAGCACCACCTTCTTGCGCGTGATCAGCGGCTGTTCGGCGCGGATATCGAGGCGATAGAACGAGGTACCGAAGTACGTATCCGTGGTCTTGTAGCGATGGCTGAGGGTTTGCCAGTTGAAACGCAACTCCACGTGCTGCCCGTCGTCGGCCAGCACTTCGAGGTTGGTGATCAGGTGCGCGGTGCGCGGCTCCGGGGTGCTGGCGCTGGAGCGTTCGGTCTTGATCCGGAACACCCGGTCTTCCAGGCCGTCGCGGCTGGGGTAATAGATCAGCGAGATTTCGCTCTGGGGGTCTTCGGTCAGCGTGTCGTGGTCGTCCCAGGCCGGCATCCAGTACTCGACCTTGGGTGAATAGCATTCGAGCCACTCATCCCACTGGCGGTCATCCAGCAGGCGGGCTTCGCGGTACAGAAAGTCCAACAGGCGGTCACGGGAAGCACTCATGCCAGCACCTCCTTGTCCGTCGCGATCAAGCCTTGCTGCTCCCGTTCGATAGCGCGTTGCAGGCTCTGGGCCCAGTGGGCGTGCTGGCGCACGAACAGGCCTTCGTCCTCGGTCTTGACGCCACTGAGCTGCGGATTCATGCCCATGGCCCGGGCGTTTTCGTCAGGGCCTTCGACCCACTGTTTGGCGCCGCGGCTGAGGTCATTCCACAAGGTGGTCGCACCCTGGTAGCCGGTCTGGCAGGCGCGGAACTCTTCCAGATCGTCCGGTGTACCCATGCCGCTGACGTTGAAGAAATCTTCGTACTGGCGGATGCGCGTGGTGCGTTCCTCGGCACTTTCGCCCTTGGGCGCCATGCAATAGATCGTGACTTCGGTCTTGTCGACCGCGATTGGCCGTACCACGCGGATCTGCGTGGAGAACTGGTCCATCAGGTACACATTCGGGTAGAGGCACAGGTTGCGGGTTTGGTCGACGATAAAATCGGCGCGTTCCTGGCCCAGGCGCTCGGCCAGCGCCTCGCGATGGGCATGCACCGGACGCACTTCGGGGTTGAGCAGGCGCGTCCACAGCAGGATATGGCCATGCTCGTAGGCGTACACGCCGCCCAGGCTTTTCGACCAGCCATTGGCATCCACGGTGCGCGTGCCTTCGGCTTCGTAATTGCGCCGGCCCATGGTCGCCGAGTAGTTCCAGTGCACGGAGCTGACGTGATAACCGTCGGCGCCGTTTTCGATCTGCAGCTTCCAGTTGCCGTCATACACATATGACGAACTGCCCCGCAGCACCTCCAGCCCCAGCGGGGCCTGGTCGACCATCTGGTCGATGATCACCCGGGTCTCACCCAGGTAGTCGCTCAGCTCCGGCACCGTCTCGCTGAGGCTGCCGAACAGGAAGCCGCGATAGTTTTCGAAGCGACCAAGGCGTTTCAAGTCGTGGGAGCCGTCACAGTCGAAGCTGTCGGGGTAGGCGCCGGTCTTGGCGTCCTTCACTTTGAGCAGCTTGCCGGCGTTGCTGAAGGTCCAGCCGTGGAACGGGCAGGTAAACGAGCCTTTGTTGCCTTGTTTACGGCGGCAGAGCATGGCGCCACGGTGGGCGCAGGCGTTGACCAGGCCGTGCAGCGTGCCGTGTTTGTCACGGGTGATGACCACGGGCTGGCGGCCGATCCAGGTGGTGAAGTAGTCGTTGATCTCCGGCACCTGGCTTTCGTGTGCCAGGTAGACCCAACCGCCTTCGAAAATGTGCTTCATTTCCAGGGCAAACAGGTCGGGGTCGGTGAAGATGTCGCGGCGGCAGCGGAACACCCCGGTGGCGGGATCTTCCTGGACGGAGTCGCGCAATTGTCGGGCGAGTCGGTCGAATGTGCTGATCATGGGGTAGGCCCTCGGTTGTTCTTGTATCAGGCCCCCCCACCTTATGTGCTTGCCCTACCCCTCAATATCCGCTGACTGCAATTCGTTATCCGCCTGGCGCGAGCCGGCGCTTCCACGTTTGCGAGGGCAGCTCGCCAAAGCGTTTGCGATAGGCCTCGGAGAACCGCCCCAAATGCACAAACCCATGATCCAGCGCCACCTCCGTCACGCTGCGCGCCGTGGCCAGTTGCAGCATGGCGTGCACCCGCTCCAGCTTGCGCTGGCGCATGTAGTCACGGGGTGACAGGCCGACCTGGCGTTCAAACAAGGTATACAACGAACGCTCGCTGACCCTGGCGATGGCCATCAGTTGTTCGACGCTGATGTCGTCGGCCAGGTGCTCCTCGATGAACTGACGCACGGCTTCAAAGCCCCCACCCTGATCCGGTCGCGGAATCACCCGCAGGACGTTGCTGGCCAGCAGCGCCAACAGCTTGTTCGCCACAATGCGCTCGTACAGGCCCTGCACTTCGGGTTCGGCGGCGTTTTCGGCCTCATGGCAGATCAGCCCCAGCAATTGCAGGAACCCACCCATTTCGGCAAGTGCGTGGCGCGGCGCCGCAAAACGGATGCCCGGCTGCGGCAACGTCCAGTGCTGCTCAAGGCAGGCGTTTTCCAGCAGGCGCACGGGCACCTTGACGATGAATTTTTCGCAGTCGGCGGAATAGGTCAGGTCTACCGGGTCATCCGGGTTGATCAGCAGCACTTCGCCGGGGCCCAACACCTGTTCTTCGCCACGGGAGCTCGAGCGGCAGTGGCCGTGCAGCAGGATCTGCAGGTGGTAGATGGTTTCCAGCGCCACCGAGGTCACCCGCACCGGCGCGCCGTAGCTGATGCGGCACAGGTCCAGGCTGGAAAAGGTCCGGTGGCTGATGCTTGCCTGCGGGCGGCCCTTGGGCGGCAGGCGGATGCAGTGGCTGCCGACATGCTGGTTGACGTAGTCGGACACGGCATAGGCATCTGCACGGTCGAAAATCTGGCTGCGCTCACTCAATAGCACGGTCATGGTTGCGCCTTTTATTGTTATGGGCCCTGCGTATGTACTTCACCGCAGAGTGATGCGGGGGACGCAAGCCGTCCAATATTCAATAGGTGTTGCTTCATACCCCGAAGGTATCGTGGGTTCACTTTCGCTGCAAAACCGACTCACCGGCCTGGGGCGGCAGCCGCAGGTTATCCAACAGCGCCACGCCGGCGATCACCGCCACTAGAAGAAACGTCAGCTGGAAATCGGCGGTGGCGGCCTGCCCGGTATTGCCGTGAAAATTCATGGCAAAACGTAACAACAGCGCGCCAATCGCCACGCCCATGGCCATGCTCAGCTGGAAGAACATGCTGAACAAGGTTGAGGCGTCGCTCATCTGCGCCTTGGGTATATCAGCGAACCCCAGGGTGTTGAACAAGGTGAACTGCATGGAGCGTGACAGGCCACCCACGAACAGAATGAACAGGATCAGCGCCCAGCTCATGCGCTCGTCCAGCAGCGCACAGGCCGCAATCGCGAGCACGCCAAGGATGCCGTTGATCATCAGCACCGAGCGAAAGCCCCAGCGCTGCATCACCGCCGTGGTGAACGGCTTCATCGCCAGGTTGCCGGCAAATACCGCGAGCACCAGCAACCCCGCATCGAATGCAGAAAGGCCGAACGCCAGTTGAAACATCAGCGGCAGCAGGAACGGCAAGGTGCTGATGGCCACCCGGAAAATCGACCCGCCGCACAGGCACACACTGAACGTGCGCACACTCACCACACCCAGCGCCAGCAATGGTTGGGCATGCCGGCGCATATGGCGCCAGGCAAAGGCACCGAGCATCACGCCTGCAGCGCTGAGTAACAGGCCCTGCAACAAGCTGCCACGGCTTTGCCCGAGCAGTTCCACGCCGTACAACAGCGCCGCGCTGGCGACACCCACCAGCAGGAAGCCGCTGAAATCGAATGAGCGGGACGTGACCTCGTCGTGTTTGGGGATCAGTACCAGCGTGGCAATCAGCGCCAGCAGGCCCAGCGGCAGGTTGAGGTAGAAAATCCACGGCCAGGACGCGTGGGTAACGATAAACCCGCCCACAGGCGGCCCGAGTATCGGCGCCACCAGGCCGGGCCAGGTGATGAATGAGATCGCCCGCACCAGGTCTTTTTTCTCGGTAGCCCGCAGCACCGCCAGGCGCCCCACCGGCACCATCATCGCGCCGCTGATGCCCTGCAACACGCGCGCGGCGACGAAGGTCTGCAGGCTGTCGCTCCACCCGCACAGCAGTGACGACAGGCTGAACAGCACGATTGCCCAACCGAATACCCGCCGCGAGCCAAAGCGGTCGGCCAGCCAGCCGCTGATGGGAATGAACACCGCGACGGCGAGCATGTAGGCGCTCATACCGATGTTCACGTCCACCGCGCCCACGCCGAAGGTTTTGGCGATGTCCGGCAACGCGGTGGCGATCACTGTGGCGTCCAGGTTTTCCATGAAGAAGGTGACGGCGACCAACAAGGCAATCAGGGTTGAGCGGCGTTGGGAGGTCGACGTCATTGCTGTTCACTCATGGTTTCGAATCGGCACTTTATCAATAAGTGCGTCCTTTATGGTCCGCGAAATGCCTGCCTCACAACGTGGCGCCCGGTAACGAATTGCCCCGAATTGGGGTGCGCGCTTGCAAAAAACGGCTGTCTCACGCGTCAAAACCCATCAAAAACCTGGAAAAGTCATTAGTTGGCACGATAACCGCTTATTAGCTAATACAGGATTGTTGAACAATCCAAATCTCCCTGCATCCAGCAACCGAGGCGACGAACATGCAAAAAGGTCTGACGGGCAAGAACACCCTGCGCACATTGGCGCTAGCGATCACCCTGGCGTGCGTGACGCCGCTGCTGTCGGCTGCCGAAATCAAGGGCACCCTGAAACCGGGCGAGCTGTCCATCGGCTCCGACCTCACCTACCCGCCTTACACCTACCTTGAGCAAAAGACCCCGGCCGGTTTCGACCCGGAGTTCATGCAACTGATGGGCAAGCAACTGGGGCTCAAACCACGTTTTCTCGACACCCGTTTCGCCAACCTGATCCTCGGCGTCAACGCCCGGCGTTTCGACGTGGTGGCCTCGGCGCTGTACGTCACCCCCGAGCGCGCCAAACAGGTGGATTTCCTCAGCTACTTGAAGACCGGTTCTTCGCTGATGGTGCTCAGTGCCGGCGACTTCAAGCCCCAGCGCCCGGAAGACCTGTGCGGCAAGCGCGTCGGGTCGATCAAGGGCGCGTCGTGGGTGCCAAAGCTGAACAAGGTTTCGGCGGACTACTGCCTTCCTGCGGGCAAGCCGGCGATCGAGTCGCGTGAGTTCCCGACGTCTCCGGAAGCCGCCCAGGCCCTGCTCGCCCAGGCGGTGGACGTGCAGATGGAAGACGCGGCGGTTGCCAAGATCACCGTGGAAAAACTGCAAGGCAAAACCGTGATCAGCTCCAGCGAGTTGATCTACCCGGTGGTGGTCGGCCTGGCCGTGCGCAAGGAAAACCCTGCACTGCTCCAGGCGCTGACCGGCGCCCTGAGCCAGATCAAGCAGGACGGCAGCTACGGCAAGCTGCTGGCGCGCTACAACCTGGCCGAGCCGAACGCCGCCGAGATCAGTGCGGCACTGGGTAACTGAAACGCGGAGCACTTTTATGCAATTCGATTGGCACTACACCCTGGGTTTGTTATGGAACGGCGACTTCTGGCGAGCCGTCGGCACCGTGGTCGAACTGAGCCTGGAAACCTGGCTGCTGGGCATTGTGCTGGGGTTTTTCCTGGCCCTGGCGCGGCAGTCGGAGCGCCGCTGGCTGCGGGACTCCGCCGGCGTCTACATCTGGTTCTTCCGCAGCCTGCCGTTGCTGGTGCTGTTGATCTTCGTCTACAACCTGCCGCAGGTGTTTCCGTCCACCAGCGTGGTGTTGTCCAACCCCTACTCCGCGGGCCTGATCGCCCTGGTGCTGAGTGAGGCGGCCTACATCGCCGAGATCCATCGGGGCGGCCTGCTGGCGGTGGTCAAGGGGCAGCGCGAAGCCGGCAAGGCGCTGGGCGTGGGTTATCGCGGCGTGCAGCGGTTGATTGTGGTGCCGCAGGCGCTGCGGGTTGCGTTGCCCACACTGGCCAACGAATACATCACCATCGTCAAGCTCACCTCGCTGGTGTCGGTGATTTCGCTTTCGGAAATCCTGCTGGTGGGCCAACAACTCTACACCCAGAACTTCCTGGTGATGGAGACCATGCTGGCCGTGGCGTTCTATTACGTGCTCATCGTGACGGTGTTCAGTTGGCTGTTGCGGGTGCTGGAGAATCACCTGGACGTGACCCGGCGCAAACCCAAGGCCATCGCCCCCGCCGTGCTCGACCAGGTGGCCACACGTCGTGCCCCCGGCCAGGCCGAGCCCGGTGAGTTTGCCTTGCAGGCTCGCGGGGTGCGCAAGGCCTATGGCGAGCTGGAAGTGCTCAAGGGCGTCGAACTGAATGTGCGCTGGGGCGAGGTGGTGTCGATCATCGGCCCGTCAGGCTCGGGCAAGACTACGCTGATTCGTACCATGAACGGCCTCGAAAGCCTCGACCGTGGCGAAATCACCCTGCAAGGCCAGCCGTTCCTGCGTGGCAGCCAGGAGCCGCAAGGCGCGCTGGGGCACAAGGTGCATATGCGCGGCATCGTGCATGTCGGCATGGTGTTCCAGGGGTTCAACCTGTTCCCGCATAAAACCGCCCTTGAGAACGTGATGCTCGCGCCGGTCTACCATGCCCATGGTAGCGGCGAAGAACTGCGCCTGTTGAGCCTGGCCCTGTTGCGCAAGGTCGGCATGCTGGAGCACGCCGGCAAATACCCGCACCAGCTATCCGGCGGGCAACAGCAACGGGTGGCGATTGCCCGCGCCCTGGCGATGCGGCCCTCGGTGATGCTGTTCGATGAACCCACCTCGGCCCTCGACCCGGAACTGGTGGGCGACGTACTGGCGGTAATCGAGGAATTGGCTCGCGAGGGCATGACCATGGTCATCGTCACCCATGAAATGAACTTCGCGTTCAAGCTTTCCGATCGTGTGGTGTTCATGGAAGGCGGCGAGATTATCCAGGACGCCGCACCGCGTGACATGCTCGAGCAACGCAGTGAACGCATGACCAAGTTCCTCAAAGACGTCCAACTGGCGTGAGCCCAAGGAGCCCCGACGTGAGCCAAGCCAAGGAACCCAGCCTGTCGCTGGCCGACCAGGTTGCCATCGAACTGCGCGAAGACATCATCGGCGGCCGCCTGCTGCCCGGCATGCCGCTGGTGGAAAGCGAACTGGTGAACGCCTACAACGCCTCGCGCAACACGGTGCGTGAAGCCTTGCACCACCTGGGCCGCGAAGGCCTGACCAGCTACGTGCGCAACAAAGGCGTGATCGTGCGCCGCCTGGGGGTGGAGGAAGTGCGTGACATCTTCAAGGTGCGACGCACCCTGGAACTGCAGGCCATCGCCGCCAGCAAGCCGCTGCGCGAATACCAGTCCGACCTGATGCTGGAGTCCATCGAGGCCGCGCAGCTGGCCCAGGACCGCGAGAACTGGCAAGCCTTCGGCACCCACAGCCTGCGCTTTCACCAACATATTGTCGGGCTGATGCGCAGCCCGTTGCTGGACGAGTTTTTTACCCATATTGCAGCCCAGATGCGCCTGGTGTTTTCCAACGCGCCCAGCGAGGAAACCTTCCAGAAGCCCTGGCTGGAGCGCGACCGGCAGATTCACGACTTGCTGGTTGACGGCCACAAGCAAGCCGCCGGCGAAGCCCTGGCCAGCTACCTCAATGACTCCGAATCGCTGCTGCTGGACATCCTGAGCAGCATTCCAAAACCCTGAAGCGAGGACCCACCATGTACAAGGACTACCCAGCGGCCTACCAAGTCAGCAAAGGCGCTGCCTTGCAGGTCGACAAAGCCTTCTATGACCGCGTGCGCGAGTCCCGGGACGGCCGCACCCTGATCGAGCAATTCGAAGTGCCGATCCGCACCGGCCGCGCCTGGAAAGTACCGGCAGGCCATGTGTTCCGCGTGACCACGCCGGTTGGCCCGCAGGTCGGCGACTTCAACGTGTGGAGCGCAAACGACCCCCGCGAACGCATGTGGGCGGCGCGCACCCGCCAGCTGCAAGGCGCGCACGTCACCACCTACGACCGCCTGTGGTCGAACCTGCCGTTTTTGCGGCCGATGGTCACCATCACCGACGACAGCCTGGCCGACTATGGCATCGACGAACACGGCGGGCGCCTGCATGACTTGCTGGGCACGCGCTGCGACCCTTACGTGAACAAGATGCTCACGGGCGAAGACTTCCACCACCACTGCCACTCCAACCTGACCCGCGCCGTGCTGCCCCATGGCCTGACCGAGTTCGACGTGCACGACGTGCTGAACATTTTCCAGTGCACCGGCCTCAATCACGACGACATGTACTTCATGAAAGCCTGCCCGGCCAAGCAGGGCGACTATCTGGAGTTCTTCGCCGAAATCGACCTGCTGTGTGCCCTCTCCACCTGCCCCGGTGGCGACCTGTCGCTGCCGATGTGGGGCCCGGATGCGGAAGACCCGTTGAAGGTCTGCCGTCCGCTGGGGGTGGAAATCTACCGCCTCGACGACGCGCTGCTGGAGGGCTGGAAACAACCCGAGCGCGCCGCCTATAACGGCAACCATGGCCTGCTGATTGCCAAGGCTGACTGGGAAAAGTAACGGGCAGACCGACACCTGGGGCGCCGCGCCTCAGGCGTTCTGCGCAATCCTGCGGCTGATGAAACTGAAGGCCAGAACAATAAATATCAGCACGCCGGTTGCCACCTGCTGCCAGTAGAAGTTCCAGCCGATCAACAGCAAGCCATTGGCGATGACGTTGATGAACAGCACCCCCAGCAATGTGCCCGGAATATTCGCCCGGCCCTGGCGGTTCAATGTGGTGCCGATAAACACCGCACCAATCGCATTCAGCAGGAACGCATTGCCCGACAGCGGCACATAGGCACTCACCGTCGAACTGAGCAGGATCCCCGCCACCGCGCACGCCAGCGCCGCCGCCAGCACCGTGGTGGTGACGATGCGCCGCACCGACAAGCCCGAGTAATAAGCCAGCAGCGGCTGGGTACCCTGGGCCAGCAGTTCGCGCCCCAGGCGTCCACGGGCCAGCAACAGGCCGTAGACCACGGCCAATACCAGCACGATCAACAGCGGCAAGGGCACGCCCAACGGGCTGAAGCTCGCCAGTTCCGGCTTGAAACCCTGGGCGATATAAATTGGCTGGCCGCCGTCCGAGAGCAGTTGCTGGGCACTGGTGCCGATAAACAAGGTGCCGAGGGTGGCCAGGAACGGGCTGATCCGCAGCCCCGCGATCAAGCCGGCATTGAACAGTCCTACCAGCAGCCCGGCGGCCAACGCACCGGCAATCGCCACACCCAGCCCGTGCCCGGCGTTAAGCAACACCACGAAGCTGAAGCTGGCGAAATCCAGCGCGGTGCCTACCGACAGATCGATGCCACCGGCCGCCACCGCATAGGTCATGCCGATCGCAACAATCGCCAGCAGCACGAAGTTATTCAGCACCAGGCTTTTCAGGTTGCCGCCACTGAGAAACCCCGGGGCCTGCCAGGCAAACACCACCACGATGGCCACGAACACCAGCGGCAACGTCAGGGGCAACAGCGAACGCCAGCCGCCATGGGCTTGCAGGATGGATACCTGACTCATGAATGTTCTCCCCGGTTCAATGCGCTGGAAGCGGCGACCACCAGCAGAATCAGCACGCCCTGGACACCGTTGACCCAGAAGCTCGATACGTTGAGCAACTGAAACCCGTTGATCAAAAAGCCGATCAACAGCGTCGCGAGCAAGGTGCCGGGGATGCTAGCCACCAGTCGCCGGGAAAACACCACGCCAAGAAAGGCTATGGCGATCACCGACAACAGCATGTCGCCGGAGCCGGTGGTGCTGCCGCTGAAAAATGCCGCTGAACACAAAGCCGCCACCGCGGCACACAGCCCAGAGAGCAAATAACTGGAGAGTACGTAGGCCGGCACTCGAATCCCGGCGGCCTCGGCGGCGTGCGGGTACTCGCCGACGGCATGCAGGCGCAGCCCATAGGCGGTGTGCTGGATCAGCAGCGTCAACACAAAGGCCGTCACCAGCAACACCCAGGCGAGTGCCGGCACGCCCAGCCAGGTCCCGCCACTGAGCAGGTCGAGCAACGGTGAGTCAGTCGAGACCACGGTGTTTTCGGTGAGGACCAGCTCCAGCCCGGCCAGTACATTCATGCTTGCCAGCGTTGCGAGCAACGGTGGCAAGCGCAGCACCACCACGGCCAGGCCATTGAGCAGGCCCACCGCCAGGCCGCAACCCAAGGTCAGCAGCAGGCTTGCCCACAGGTCGAGGCCTGCGTTGTTGAGTCGACTGAACACGGCCGCGCACAAGCCCAAATTGGCCGCCAGCGACAGATCAAGCCCGCCGGCCACCACGTTGGAGCCGCCGCCGATAATCACGCAGGTCAGGCCAAAGGCAAGTACGCCGAGGATCGCCGACTGGCTGAACACATTCGCGATATTGCCGACTGAAAAGAAGTTCGGCGCGGCGACTGCAAAGCCCAGCAAAATCGCGAGGAATACGCCCACCGAGCCGCGCCGCAACAGCAGTACCCATAACCGTTGGGACAAGCCAGGGGTAGCAGCTTCAAGCAGGGACATGCGCCACCTCCTGTTTCACCTGCACAGCCACTGTGGACTGCACCGCACCCGTGGCACACGCCAACAGTTGATCACTGTCCGCCTCACCGGCATGGAACTCCCCGGCTATTTCACCGCGATGCAACACCAGGATGCGGTCGCAGATCCCCAACAGCTCGGGCAAATCCGAAGACAGCACAAGCACCGCTGCGCCCTCTTCCACCAGCCGCCCGATCACGCGATAAATCTCGACCTTGGCGCCGACGTCCACACCTACGCACGGTTCGTCCAACAGGTACACCGCCGAGCGCCGGCTCAGCCATTTGCCCAGGGCGACTTTCTGCTGGTTGCCGCCGCTGAGCTGGCTGACGGCAGCCTGCGGGCCCGGCGTCTTGATCGCCAACTCGTCGATCAGCCGCAGGCTTTCGGCCTGCTCCTTACGCTGGCTCAGTAACCCCCAGCGACTGAAACGCCCAAGCCCGGCGAGCGTGAGGTTTTCCAGCACCGACAGCAGCGGTGAAATCCCCTGGCTGCGGCGTTCTTCCGGCACCAGTGCAATCCCTTGGGCAATGGCTTCTCCGGGTGAACGCAGGCGCAACAAACGCCCCTCCAGATGAATGCTGCCGCTGTCGGCGCGCACCACACCGAACAGGGTCTTGAGCAGGTCCTTGGCGCCCGACCCGACCAGCCCGGTGAGGCCGACGATCTCGCCACGACGCAATTCCAGGTCGATCTGCCGGTAGCGCCGGGCCAGGTTCAGCCCACGCACCTGCAGCAATGGTTCGCCGCGCTCGACCTGCGCCTTGGGGTACATCTCCTGGACCTCGCGGTTGACCATCAACCGCGCAATCTGCGCGCTGGAGGTGTGCCGTGGCTCAACCACGGCCACATCTCGACCATTGCGCAACACCGTCACTTCATCGCACAGGCTGTCGATTTCCTGCAGGTAATGGGAGATGTAGAGGATCGACAAACCCTGGTCCCGCAGGCGCTTGACGATCCGCAGCAGCTGGTCGACTTCGCGCTTGACCAGCGCCACGCTGGGCTCGTCGAACACCAGGATCTTCGGCTGGCGAATCAACGCCCGGGTGATTTGCAGCACCTGGCGCTCGGCGCTGTTCAGCTCGCCTACCAACGCGTCGGCGGGCAGTTGCAGCTCAAAATATTCCGCCAGCAAACGTTCTGCCTCGCGCTGCTGCCGGCGCCGATCCACAAACGGACCCCGGCGTAATTCATGCCCGAAGAACAGCGCTTCATCCACGGTAAAACTCGCGGGCAACAGCCGCTCCTGATGGATGAACTGCACGCCCAACGCGTCCACCTGGCGTGGCGACAGTGCGGCATACGGCTGGCCGTCAATGCTCACCTGCCCCGAGTCCGCCTTGTGGATGCCCGCCAGGACCTTGATCAAGGTCGACTTGCCGGCACCGTTCTCGCCCACCAGGCCGTGAATGGTGCCGCGCTCGACCTTCAGGCTCGCATCATCCAGCGCCAGGGTGGCGCCGAAGCGTTTGCGCAGGTGCTGCAAGTGCAACGCGGCCATCAATCACCCCGCAGTTGCTGGACCTGCGCCAGGTTGGCGGCGGTGGTCAGCAGCGTCGGCACATGGGTTTCCTTGGGCAGGTCACGCTGCCCGGCCAGGTAGCGGGCCACGTTCTGCACAGCAGTCTTGCCGATCAGCGCCGGTTGCTGGGCGACTACCGCGCCCACCGGCGAATTGGCCTGGCCGAGCAGCTCCAGTACTTCCGGCGTACCGTCCACGCCGTAGGTCTTGATCTCGGTGCGCTTGGCGTCGATCAACGCCTTGCTTGCCCCCAGTTGCGGAATGTCCCACGCCGCCCAGATCGCCGAGACACTGCCGGCCGGGTACTTGTTGAGCAACGCGGACACCTGGGAATAGGCATCCTGCACGGTGTTGGGGATCACATCCCGCAGCTCCGGCTCGATGATTTCCAGTTGCGGGTGATCCTTGAGCGCCAGCTTCAACTGGTCGTAGCGAATCGCGCACACCGGCACGCCGTAGAAGCCGTTGAACACCAGGATCTTGCCCTTGCCGCCGGCATCCTTGATCAACTGATCGGCCAGGGCCTTGCCGGTGGCGACGTTATCCGAGGTGGTGTTGTTGAGGCTGTACTGCGACGGCGCGTCGATGGTGAACAGCGGGATGCCGGCCTTGCTGATGCGCTTGAGCCACGGGTCGATCACGCTCAGGGTGCCGAGGGTCTGGATCACCGCATCGGGTTTCTGGGTGACCACGGTTTGCAGTTGGGTCACCAGGTTCTTGTCGTTGCGCCCTGCATCCAGGGTGATCGGCGTGCCGCCGAGGCGCTTGATCTCATCGACCTGGGCCTGGAAGGCCTTGATATCGAAGTAGTGACTGGTGCCGGTCATGCTCACGGCAATGCGCTTGCCGGCCAGGGACGGCACCGCGTCATCGCCCTCGGCGGCCTGGGACACGGCGGCGTGGCCCAGCAACAACGCTGCGCCGAGCAAGATGTAACGTGAACGCGAGAAAAAGGTGCAAGGCATACAGGGCTCCGCTGAGCAACGGGTGAAAGGGTTCACCTGTGTGCATTGCAGAGCCCATGCCATAAATTATTGTGAATAAAATCAATTAGATGAAAACAATGGACAAGGCCTTGCTGTCCCGCCCAAACCACAACTGTCCGACTGCTGTTGCCCAGCCAACAGTTG
>NZ_CP080030.1:3803586-3811281 GCF_019382755.1 Pseudomonas sp. Colony2
CGCTGCACGATCATTCAATATCCGGCGGGCCGTTGGGCCTAACTTAAGGCTCCAATGTCCTGAAACCCTGGAACCTACAATGCCCGCCTCCCACACTTCGACGAATTACGCCTCGATCAACTTCGCCCAGAAATACGCCCTGTTCAGCGAGCAATGGGCGCCCAAGGTCGTTGCGCAGATGAACGACTACCAGTTCAAGGTGGTGAAGATTGAAGGTGACTTCATCTGGCACGACCATGCCGACACCGATGAAACCTTTATCGTCCTCGAAGGCACCCTGCGCATCGACTTCCGCGACGGCGCGGTGACCATCGGCCAAGGGGAAATGTACGTGGTGCCCAAGGGCGTCGAGCACAAGCCGCACGCATTGGGTGAGGTGAAGTTGCTGTTGATCGAACCCTGCGGCGTGCTGAACACCGGCAGCGAGGGTGGCGAGCGTACGGCAATCAACGACGTGTGGATTTAGCACCTTCCGGCGTTGCCTGTTTGGGCTAGTCTTTACCTCACAGTTACTCCAGACCAGGAGCACGCGTGATGAACAGGCAGCTCAGGAAAACCTCAGCCCTCGTGATTACCCTGATGGCGTTGATGGGCAACGTCTACGCTGGCACTGGTGCCTGCCCGCCCACCCATGCCCTTAAAGACGCGTTCAAAAAGACGCCGACCGGGGAAGTGGTCGCCTACACTGCGTCCGGCCCGGACGGTCGGCAATGGACCGGGCAAAACCCGATGACAGAGCAGAAGGACCTGCAACAGGTCCACTTTGAAAAGGCGGTGATCCAAAGCAGCCAGGGCCAGTCGTCTGTGGCATGCCACTACCTGGATCAGAACCATGAACCGGTAAGCATGACCCTGAAAAACCAGGTCAATGCCAGGCCTCTGGGCAGCGCATGGTCAGGCAACGAATGCACGGCAACCAACCCGGCGCTCTGTACATTTGAATAGCAGACACGCCCGACAGTTTATGCGGCGCGCTGTTCCTTGCATCTTGCGCAACAGTCCTTTGTCATCAACAGCATTGATAGCTCCCTAACGAAAGCCCCATGCTAGAGGGCTCGCTTTACGCTTATATCATTCCGAATGATAGTTACCTTTGTTTCATTCGATTCGTGAGATAGCACCCTGCCGAGCATGATCCGCCCATCTTAAATACATTGGCGGATGCACCTCATGGAACAGTCACTCAAACATTTGCGCTATCCCTTGGCCATTTTGGCCGTGATGGTGATGAGCGCCTGCGGCAAAGCGCCCGAACAGGCAGCCGCCATGCCACCAAGCCACGTCAGCGTGGCCAAGGTGCTGGAACAACCGGTCAATGAGTGGGACGAATTCACCGGCCGGCTCGAAGCGCCGGAAACCGTGCAGATCCGTCCGCGCGTGTCGGGCCAGATCGATCAGGTCGCCTTCACCGAAGGTGCCTTGGTCAAGAAAGGCGACCTGTTGTTCCAGATCGACCCACGCCCATTCCAGGCCGAAGTGCGCCGCCTCGAAGCACAACTCGCACAAACCAAGGCCGCCGCCACCCGCAGCGATAACGAAGCCCAGCGCGGCGAACGCCTGCGCCAGAGCAATGCGATCTCCGCCGAGCTGGCCGACTCGCGCACCACCGCCGCCCAGGAAGCCCATGCGACTGTCGCCGGCATCCAGGCGCAGTTGGACCTGGCCAAGCTGAACCTGAGCTTCACCCGTGTCAGCTCGCCCATCAGCGGCCGCGTCAGCCGTGCCGAGATCACCGCCGGCAACCTGGTGACCGCCGATGTCACCGCGCTGACCAGCGTGGTGTCCACCGACAAGGTCTACGCCTACTTCGACGCCGATGAACGTGTGTACCTCAAGTACACCGAACTCGCGCGCCAGGGTCGCCGTGGCGCGACTACCCCGGTGTACCTGGGCCTGTCCAATGAAGACGGCAACCCGCACCTGGGCCAGATGAACTTCGTCGACAACCAGGTCAACCCGGCCACCGGCACCATTCGTGGTCGCGCTGTGTTTGATAACAGCAAGGGCGAATACACCCCTGGCCTGTATGCCCGCTTGAAGCTGGTGGGCAGCGGCACCTACTCCGCCGTGCTGATCAGCGACGAAGCCGTGGGCACCGACCTGGGCAAGAAGTTCGTACTGGTGATGGACGGCGACAAGCCGGCCTATCGCGCCGTGGAGCTGGGTCCGAAGATCGAAGGTTTGCGCATCGTGCGCAGCGGCCTGACCAAGGACGACACGATCATCGTCAAGGGCTTGCAGCGCGTTCGCCCGGGATCGCCGGTTGCTCCGGAAACCATCCCGATGGCCAGCAAGGAAACCCTCGCCGCCTTGGCACAACAACGACAAGCGCTTGAAGCCAGCAACCTGGAGCAAGTGGCGCCGGATAAAGCCGCGCCCAAGCTCGCCAGTGTCGCGACTCCACGCGGTTAAGGGATACGACTCAAGATGAATTTTTCCAAGTTCTTCATTTCGCGGCCGATCTTCGCAGCGGTGCTGTCGCTGCTGATCCTGATCGCCGGCGCGATTTCACTGTTCCAGCTACCAATCAGTGAATACCCGGAAGTGGTGCCGCCGACCGTTGTGGTCCGTGCCAACTTCCCGGGCGCCAACCCCAAGGTCATCGGTGAAACCGTGGCCGCGCCTCTGGAGCAAGCCATCACCGGCGTCGAGAACATGCTGTACATGTCCTCGCAATCGACCGCCGACGGCAAGCTGACCCTGACCATCACCTTCGCCCTGGGCACCGACCTGGACAACGCGCAGGTGCAGGTGCAGAACCGGGTAACCCGGACTCAGCCCAAACTGCCCGAGGAAGTGACGCGCATCGGTATTACCGTGGACAAGGCCTCTCCCGACCTGACCATGGTGGTGCACATCACCTCCCCCGACCAGCGCTACAACATGCTCTACCTGTCCAACTACGCGATCCTCAATATCAAGGATGAGCTGGCACGGCTGGGCGGCGTGGGTGATGTGCAACTGTTCGGCATGGGCGATTACTCCCTGCGTGTGTGGCTGGACCCGAACAAGACCGCCTCGCGCAACCTGACCGCCACCGACGTGGTCACGGCCATTCGCGAACAGAACCGCCAGGTGGCGGCCGGTGCCTTGGGCGCGCAACCTGCGCCGAATGACACCAGCTTCCAGCTGTCGGTCAACACCCAGGGCCGACTGGTCACTGAGGAAGAGTTCGAGAATATCGTCATCCGTGCCGGCGCCAACGGCGAAATCACGCGCTTGAAGGACATTGCACGGGTTGAGCTGGGTTCCAGCCAGTACGCCCTGCGCTCGTTGATCGACAACCAGCCGGCCGTGGCGATCCCGATCTTCCAGCGCCCGGGCTCCAACGCAATCGACATCTCCAATGAAGTGCGCGCCAAGATGGCGGAGCTGAAACAGAGCTTCCCGGAGGGCATGGATTACCGCATCGCCTATGACCCTACCGTCTTCGTACGTGGCTCCATCGAGGCCGTGGTTCACACCCTGTTCGAAGCACTGATCCTGGTGGTGCTGGTGGTGATCCTGTTCCTGCAGACCTGGCGTGCGTCGATCATTCCATTGGTGGCGGTGCCGGTATCGTTGATCGGTACCTTTGCGGTGATGCACCTGTTTGGCTTCTCGCTCAACGCGCTGTCGCTGTTCGGGCTGGTGTTGGCGATCGGTATCGTGGTGGACGACGCCATCGTGGTGGTGGAGAACGTCGAACGGAACATCGAATTGGGCCTGGAACCGTTCCCGGCCACTGAAAAGGCCATGAGCGAAGTAACCGGCCCGATCATCGCGACCGCGCTGGTACTGTGTGCGGTGTTCATTCCAGCGGCATTTATCAGCGGCTTGACCGGCCAGTTCTACAAGCAGTTCGCCTTGACCATTGCGATCTCGACCGTGATCTCGGCGTTCAACTCGCTGACCCTGTCGCCCGCACTGGCAGCGGTATTGCTCAAAGGCCACAACGCTCCGAAAGACGGGTTCTCCAGGTTCCTCGACAGGATGCTGGGTGGCTGGTTGTTCAAACCGTTCAACCGCTTCTTCGACAAGGCCAGCCATGGTTACGTCGGCACGGTACGCAGGGTGATCCGCGGCAGTGGTATCGCGCTGTTCCTGTACGCCGGCCTGATGGTCCTGACCTGGATGGGCTTTGCCCACACGCCGACCGGTTTCGTACCGGCCCAGGACAAGCAATACCTGGTGGCCTTCGCGCAATTGCCGGACGCCGCGAGCCTGGACCGTACCGAAGACGTGATCAAGCGCATGTCCGACATCGCCATGAAACAGCCCGGCGTGGAAAGCGCGATCGCCTTCCCCGGCTTGTCGATCAACGGTTTTACCAACAGCCCGAACAACGGCATCGTGTTCGTGACCTTGAAGCCGTTCGATGAGCGTAAAGACCCGAGCCTGTCTGCCGGTGCGATTGCCGGTGCACTGAATGGCAAGTACAGCAGCATCCAGGAAGCCTACATGGCGATCTTCCCACCGCCGCCGGTACAGGGCCTGGGTACGATCGGCGGGTTCCGCCTGCAGGTCGAAGACCGTGGCAACCTGGGTTACGACGAGCTGTACAAAGAAGTGCAGAACATCATTACCAAGAGCCGTGGCGTGCCTGAGTTGTTCGGCCTGTTCACCAGCTACACGGTCAACGTGCCCCAGGTCGATGCTGCCATCGACCGCGAAAAGGCCAAGACCCATGGCGTGGCGATCAGCGACATCTTCGACACCCTGCAGATCTACCTGGGCTCGTTGTATGCCAACGACTTCAACCGCTTCGGGCGCACCTATCAGGTCAACGTGCAGGCTGAGCAACAGTTCCGCCAGGATGAAGACCAGATCGGCCAGCTGAAAGTGCGCAACAACAAAGGCGAGATGATTCCCCTGGCGACCTTCATCAAGGTCAGCGACACCTCGGGCCCGGACCGCGTGATGCACTACAACGGCTTCATCACCGCCGAGATCAACGGCAACGCCGCACCGGGCTACAGCTCCGGCCAGGCCCAGGCGGCGATCGAGAAACTGTTGAAAGACGAACTGCCCAACGGCATGACCTACGAGTGGACCGACCTGACCTATCAGCAAATCCTCTCGGGCAACACTGCGCTGTTCGTGTTCCCGCTCTGCGTACTGCTGGCGTTCCTGGTACTGGCCGCCCAATACGAAAGCTGGAGCCTGCCACTGGCGGTGATCCTGATCGTACCGATGACCCTGCTGTCGGCCATCACCGGGGTGATTATCTCTGGCGGCGACAACAACATCTTCACCCAGATCGGCCTGATCGTCCTGGTGGGCCTGGCCTGTAAGAACGCGATTCTGATCGTCGAGTTCGCCAAGGATAAACAGCAGGAAGGCCTCGATCCGCTCGCTGCGGTACTGGAAGCCTGCCGTCTGCGTCTGCGGCCGATCCTGATGACCTCGTTCGCCTTCATCATGGGTGTAGTGCCTCTGGTGATGTCCAGCGGTGCCGGTGCCGAGATGCGCCATGCCATGGGTGTGGCGGTGTTCTCCGGGATGATCGGCGTGACCTTCTTCGGTCTGCTGCTGACGCCAGTGTTCTATGTACTGATCCGCCGGTTTGTTGAACGCGGTGAAGCGCGCAAAGCGGCCAAGGCCTTGAAGCTGGAGACACAGCAATGAGCGTGAAAGTATTTTTGCCGAGCTTGCTGGTACTGGCGCTGAGCGCCTGTGCCGTGGGCCCGGACTATAAAACCCAGCCACTGGAGGCGGCCAACGTAACGGCCGCCGCCGATGCCAAGCAGTACGACCACGCGAAGTTCGAAGGCATCTGGTGGCAACAGTTCGAGGACCCGACCCTTAACCAGTTGGTGACTCAGTCCCTGAACGGTAACCGTGACCTGCGGGTGGCATTTGCCCGCCTGCGGGCAGCCCGGGCGATTCGTGACGACGCTGCCAATGACGTGATGCCGGTGATCACCAGCCGTGTCAGCAGCGATGTGGGCAAAGGCCAGATCCCCGGCCAGACCACCCAACGTGTCAACAGCGAGCGTTATGACCTGGGCCTGGACATGGCCTGGGAAGTGGACTTGTTCGGCCGCATCCGCCGCAACCTGGAGGCCAGCGACGCTGACCAACAGGTTGCCGAAGCCGACCTGTATCAGTTGCAAGTGACGATGATTGCCGAGCTGGTGGACGCTTACGGTCAACTGCGGGGCGCGCAATTGCGCGAAAAAATCGCGGTGGCCAACCTGAAAAACCAGGAGGATTCGCGCGGTATCACCGTCAGCCTGCGGGACGCCGGTGTGGGCGATCAACTCGATGTGGTACGGGCCGATGCGCGTCTGGCGGCTGTAGAAGCCAGTGTGCCGCAGCTGCAGGCCGAGGAAGTTCGCGAGCGTAATCGTATCGCTACCCTGCTCGGTGAGCGGCCGGACAAGTTGAGCGTGGATTTGAGCCCGAAAGATTTGCCGGCGATTGCCAAGGCGTTGCCAATTGGTGATCCGGGGCAACTGCTGCAACGTCGTCCTGACATTCTCAGTGCCGAGCGTAAGTTGGCAGCCGCCACGGCGCGGATTGGGGTGGCCAAGGCTGATCTGTTTCCGCGGGTGAGCCTCAGTGGGTTCCTCGGGTTTACCGCTGGGCGGGGTTCGCAGATTGGGTCGGCGGCGGCGAATGCCTGGTCGCTGGGTCCGAGCATTACCTGGGCGGCGTTTGACCTGGGCAGTGTGCGGGCAAGGTTGCGTGGTGCGGATGCCGAGGCGGATGGCGCCCTGGCGACTTATGAGCAGCAGGTGTTGCTGGCGCTGGAAGAATCGGAGAATGCCTTCAGTGATTACGGCAAACGCCAGCAGCGGTTGGTCTCGCTGATTCGTCAGAGTGAGTCGAGCCGGGCTGCTGCGGATCTGGCGGAGATTCGTTACCGCGAAGGGACGGTGGACTTCCTGGTGTTGCTGGACGCGCAGCGTGAGCGTTTGGCCGCCGAGGATTCCCAGGCTCAGGCCGAAGTGGATCTGTATCGTGGGATCGTCGCGATCTACAAGGCGTTGGGCGGTGGGTGGCAGCCGAGTACCACGATTGCCAGTGCCAAGTGATTTGACTTAAAGAGCTCCTTTGGTTGGTCGCATCCAGCCAATTTTTAGCCCCGTGCCGTCATTCGGTCGCGGGGCTTTTTTTTGCTCGCTTGTGGTGTGTGCATATCCGTTATTTCGGTCAGGGCTGCTATTGGTTCCGCTCTTACAGCGGCTCACTTTTGAACAGCGCAAAAGTAAGCAAAACGCTCTTGCCCCACCACTCGGCACCTCGCCCAGGCTCGGTGTGCCCTCACTCCGGCTTTGGACCGTGGGCCGCCGTCATGGGCCATCCTTGGCCCAGGACGGCTAACCCGGCGTCCTGCCGGGTTACCCACGCTCCAAAGCCTGCGTTCGGCCAGCGTGGTTTAACGGGGCGCCTAAGATCAAGATCAAAAGCCAGAGCAAAAGCAAGAGCACAGCGGCCTCCCGGCCGGCTTGAGTGTTTTAGAGCAACAGCACAATCAAAAGCTAAAGCGGGCACGGTCAAATGTGGGAGCTGGCTTGCCTGCGATAGCATCAACTGGAAGTACCTGATGTACCGAGTTGTCTGCATCGCAGGCAAGCCAGCTCCCACAGAAAAGCAGATCTGCATTCGCTCTGGCTTTTGATCTGGCTGTTAAACACTCAAGCCGGCCGGTAGGCCGCTGTGCTCTGCTTTTGATCTGCTTTTGATTTTGATCTGCGGGCCCCGTTAACC
>NZ_CP080030.1:3811308-3820366 GCF_019382755.1 Pseudomonas sp. Colony2
GCGGGTAAATCGGCAGGGATGCCGATTTAGCCGCGCCGGGCCATGGATGGCCCGTCGCGGCGGCCCGCGGAGCCGAGCCGGAGTGCGGGCATGCCGAGCCTAGGCGAGGCACCGAGTGGTGGGGCAAAGACCTTTTGGTTACTTTTGGCTGGGCCGGCATTCCGGGCGTTTGCCAAAAGTGACCCGCTGTAAGAGCGGAACCATAAGCCGCCGTTACCGCAGCAACGGATATGTACCCAATACAGCTACCGCGCCAGCACCATGGCAAAATACCCAAACACCGTGAGCAAAATCCCCGACACCGCATACGCCACCGGAAACCCAATCCACGGCACCGTACTATCAATTTCCTTGGCCGCCTCCCGCGCCGGCCCCGAGTGACTCCGCGCCCCCGCAACACCGCCCATGAGAATCGCCGGGTTGATCTTGAACACATGAAAACCCACAGCCCAAACAATAAACGGTGGAATCGTACAAGCCACGAACCCAAGCAGAAAGATCTTCAACGCAATGATCGCGCTAATCTGCGAAACCAGGTTAGCCCCCGCATTCACCCCCACAATCGCGACAAAGAATATCAACCCCATGTCCTCGAGAATGTTGCGCGCCGCATTCGGGGTATTCCCAAAAAACCGCACCCGCGACACCAGCGACGAGACGATAATCCCCGACACCAGCAACCCGCCCGCATTGCCCAGCCCCACCGCCGCACCGAACGCCGGCACCTGAATCAGCCCGATCAACAACCCCAGCACCATACCCAGCGACAGCGTCAGCAAATCCGTCGCCGTACTCGCCCGCCCCGCCTTGCCCAGCAACGCCGTGGCCTTGTCGATGGCACTGCGCAAGCCAATCAAGTGCATCACATCCAGGCGCTGCAACCGCGTTTCCAGCCCCACCGGAATCGGCGCACCACCCCGCTCAATCCCCACCAACTGCACCTGCCCGGCAATCGGCGACTGGCTGAATTCCTTGAGCGCCCTGCCCACGGCATCCTTGTGGGTCACCAGAATCACCGCCTCATCCAGCGGTATATTCAACGCCCGGGCATCCGGTACTTCCGGCCCGATCAGGCCCATGTGATCGGTCAGCGCATCCAGGCTGCCGCCCAGGGCGATCACATCGCCCAGCTGCAACACCAGCGTCGGATCAGCCCCCAGCAACTCTTCACCACGCTCGACGTTCTCGATCTGGTACAACGCAAAGCGCTGGCGAAACTGCGCGATGCTCTGCCCCACCAGCTCCGGGTTCACCAGGCGATAGGCCCGCAGGTCAAACGGCCGATACCCACTGAGCCCGGCATCGTCGACGTTCGGCACACCGTGCTCCACCTCGAATGCCTTGGCCGCCTTGCGCGCATCCACACCCCACCAGCGCGGCAGGTATTTGCAGATCAGGATGATGCCGACCGTGCCCCAGATATAGGTGATGCCGTAAGACAGGGCGATCATCGCGGTGGCCGCCGCCGCCGTGGTGCCCGGTGGCAGCGGCACCACGCCCGAGGTAATCGCCTGTTCGGCGGAGCCAATCGCCGCCGACATGGTTTGCGAACCGGCAAGAATCCCGCCCGCCGCGCCCACCGGCAGGGATAACAGCCGAACGCCGAGCACCACGATACCCAGCCCGAGGAACGAGGACAGGGTCGCCAGGAAGGTGAATTTCAGGCCATCACCCTTGAGACTGTTGATGAACGAAGGCCCGACCCGCAGCCCGACGCCGTACATGAACAGGTAGTAAAACAGGCTCTTGGTAAAGTTATCGAGTTCGAAATGCACGCCGTAGTAAGACGCCCACGTCGCAATCGCGCAGCCGATCACGATGGCCCCGGCCACCGCGCCCAGGCCATAACCCTTGATGGTGCCGCGCCCGACCCAGACGGACAGGCCAACCACCAGGAACAGCAGGATGTAGGGGTTGTCATGCAGGAAAGTAAAGAAGGCAGTCACGATGATTCGTACCTGGCGATGCAACGCTAAAGGCACCGGGCCTCGAGGCCCGGCGGGTGTTCAGTGCGTTCAGTCGAGGTTCGGGGTGTCGGCCGGGATGACCGGGTCGGCGATGGCGCCATGGCTGAAGCTGGGGCCCGCGTCGGAATGCTCTACCGGGTTTTTCTGCAGGTAGGCAACGGCCTTGCGCAGGTCTTCCAGCAGCAACGCCACCAGGTCACGGCTCACGCCATGCCGTACGAGGATGCGCTGTACCACGACGTTCTGCCGATCGGACGGCAACGGGTATGACGCGATCTGCCAGCCGCGCATGCGCACGCGCTCCGACAGGTCGTAGAGGCTGAAGCCGTGGTCGACGCCGTCCTTGAGCTTGTAGCAGACCGCCGGCAGCCCATCCTTGCCGTCGTACACCAGTTCCAGCGGGGCAAACTTGGTGATTTCCGAGGCCAGCCATTGCGCCGTGTCGGAGCACGCTTGTTGAATCCGCGTGTAGCCATCGCGCCCCAGCCGCAGGAAGTTGTAGTACTGGGCAATGATTTCACCGCCGGGCCGGCTGAAGTTCAGGGCAAAGGTCGCCATGTTGCCGCCCAGGTAGTCGACGTAGAAGATCAACTCTTCCGGCAGGTCTTCGGTGGAGCGCCAGATAACCCAGCCTACGCCCAGCGGCGCCAGGCCGTACTTGTGGCCGGAAGCGTTGATGGACTTGACGCGCTCGATCACAAAATCCCATTGCAGCTCTTGCTGGATGAACGGGGTGATAAACCCGCCGCTCGCCGCGTCGACATGGATCGGGATATCCAGGCCGAGGTCACGTTGCATCGAGTCCAGCTCGGCCGCCAGGGCTGCGACCGGTTCGTAGATCCCGGTGAAGGTCACGCCCAGGGTCGCGACGACACCGATGGTGTTTTCGTCGCAATATTCCCGCAGGTCGGCCGGGCGCAGGCCCAATGCGTCACCGCGCAACGGCACTTCGCGAATTTCCACATCGAAATAACGGGCGAATTTTTTCCAGCAGATCTGCACCGGGCCGCACACGAAATTCGGTTTGTCGGTGGGCAGCCCCGCCGCTTCCCGGCGTTTCTTCCAGCTCCACTTCAGTGCCAGGCCGCCAAGCATCGCCGCTTCGCTGGAACCGGTGGTGGAGCAACCCACGGTTTGCCACGACTTCGGCGCGTGCCACAGGTCGGCAATGATGTGCACGCAACGGTTTTCGATCTCGGCCGTCTGCGGGTACTCATCCTTGTCGATCATGTTTTTGTCGAGGGCATCGGCCATCAACTGCTGCACTTCGGGCTCGACCCAAGTGGTGCAGAAGGTCGCCAGGTTCTGCCGGGAATTGCCGTCCAGCAGCAGTTCGTCGCGCACCAGGTTGTAGGCGGCCGACGGCGTGGTCGAGTGGTCCGGGAGGCGGTATTTGGGCAGTTTGTGCTGGGCGGAGCCACTCGAATAGACGTCTTCGATGGCTTGGTCCTGGGTCTCTACGGTTCTGTGAAGTGCCATGAAATCCTGCTCTTGAATGAGGGAAATGGCGTAGACGTTGATCGCGACAAATGCCGATCAGGCTGCGTCAGGAAACGAACGATGGAGCGGTGGCGCCGAATATCACACGCACGGCGGCGCAGGAAAGTGACCCAGATCATTAAAGGCGTGGACAAGCAGGCAAACGTGCCGGGGGTGCCTGGCAGTGACCTACTGGCTCAGTGCTTCGTTCAATATCAGGCTGCGATAGTGCCCGGGGTTGGAGCCCGACCACTTGCGAAACGCCTTGTAGAACGAGCTGGCATCGGCAAACCCCAGGCGGGTGGCGATCTCGGCAAAGCTGATGTCGGAATCGGCCAGCCAGACGATCGCCAACTCCTTGCGCACGCTGTCCTTGAGGCCCTGGTAGGTCTGCCCTTCTTCCGCCAGGCGCCGGCGCAGGGTCGAGGCCGAGATGCACAGGGATGCGGCCAGGCCTTCGGTTTCCGGCCAGGTGTCGGCAGGCATGTGCCGCAGGTCGGTCTTGATGCGGGTGGCAAGGCTGTCCGGGTCGCGGTATTTGACCAGGATGTTGGCCGGCGCATGGGCCAGGAAGCGCTTGAGCTCCTCCGGGCTGCGCTTGATCGGCAGGTCGAGGCAGTCGGCGGAAAAGATCATCCGGGTACGCGGCCGGTCAAAGCGCAAGTTGTCGGAAAACATCACCTGGTAGTCGTCGCAGAAGTCCGGCTGCGGGCAACGCAGTTCAATCGCCAGGATCGGGATCCGGCGCCCCGCCAGCCAGCAGGCGACGCCGTGGACGATCATCCAGTAGGCGAAATAGGTGAAGGCGCGCCTGGGTGCGGGCTCCGGCTCCAACAGTACGATTTCCGCCAGGCTCTGCTGGCGCACCAGTTGCGCCGGCAGGCGCTCGAGCATCAGTGACAAGAACCCCAGGCCGGTTTCCAGCGCAGTGGCCAGGCTCGGTTGTGCCATGGAGGCCCGGCAGAGGAACTCCAGGCTGCCGGATTTGAGCTTGCGCGGGTCCATGCCAAAGAATTCATCGTCCATTCGCCGTGCCAGCAAGCGCCATAAGCGTGCGTAAGCGGTTGCCGGGACGCGTGCGGTTGGCTGGCCCAGCAGTGCTGGATCAATCCCGACCTTGGTCAACACTTCATCGCTCGCCGCACCCGGCGCGCAGCTCTGCAACAGGGCTTCGCGGACCAGTTGGATGGAAATCGTGTCTTTTTCCGACATGGGGAATGGCGCAATCCGGTGACTGGGACGATGCCGCGCATTCTAGTGTCGGATGCGGTTTGCCACCACCGTTCAGTCAAGGTTCAGTAAAGGTCAATATTCCCTGTTTAGTAATGAGTATCATTATGTTACAACTTAGCATCCTATCTAGTGACGATTCGGTGCCGAATGCTTGTTCCCTTTTTAATCATGCTGCGCGAAGGCATAGAAGCCGCCTTGATCGTTGGCATTATTGCCAGCTACCTCAAGCAAACTGGCCGTGGCCAGTACATGCCCGCAGTGTGGATCGGCGTATTTCTGGCAGCGGCCCTCGCGCTGCTGGTCGGCGGTGGCNTGGAACTGGTGAGTGCCGAATTCCCGCAGAAACAACAGGAACTGTTCGAAGGCATCGTCGGCCTGGTGGCCGTGGGCATTCTCAGCTCCATGGTGTTCTGGATGCGCAAGGTCGCGCGCTCCATCAAGCATTCCCTGCATGAATCCCTCGATCATGCCCTGGCCGGCTCCAAACACCAGATCACCGCACTGATCGCCATGGTGTTTTTCGCCGTGGCCCGTGAAGGCCTGGAAACCGTGTTCTTCCTGCTGGCCGTGTTCCAGCAAAGCGAAGGTCCGGGCGCGCCGATTGGCGCCCTGCTCGGCCTGATCCTGGCGATCATCGTCGGCTTCCTGATCTACACCGGCAGCATGCGCCTGAACCTCGGTGCGTTCTTCCGCTGGACCGGCCTGTTCATCCTGGTGGTGGCCGCCGGCATCCTCGCCAACTCGGTACAAGCCCTGCACGAAGCCGGGGTATGGAACCACCTGCAAACCGTACTGTTCGATTTCAGCGCGACGCTGCCGATGGATGGCCCGCTGGGCTCGGTGCTGGCCGGCATGTTCGGCTATCAGGACGCCCCGACCATCAGCACCCTCGGTGCCTACCTGATTTACCTGGTGGTGGCCCTGGTGATGTTCTTCCTGCCGGCGCCGCCGAGCAAGCCGGCTACCCGCACAACCTCTTCCGTTTCCAGCCAGTAAGGACCGCCTCTTGTCCAACCAAACCCCTCAACCGGCTCCGCCCTCCCGCGCCTTGCGCTGGGCGGTGGGCGGCTCGGTGGTCGTGATGATCGCCGCCGGTGGCCTGTTCTACTACGCCTCGCAACTGGCCGCCTCCAAACGCCAGGCCAACCACGATGAAATCGCCGTCACCATCCACGCCCACAGCTGCGAGCCGAATGCGCTGACGGTGCCGGCGGGACGCGCCAGCTTCCGCATCATCAACCGCTCGGACCGTGCCGTGGAATGGGAAATCCTCGACGGCGTGCTGGTGGTCGAAGAGCGCGAAAACATCGCCCCCGGCCTGAGCCAGGTGATCAACGCCAACCTGCTGCCCGGCGACTACCAGATCACCTGCGGCCTGCTGAGCAACCCGCGTGGCACCTTGAAGGTGACACCGACTGCCGAGTCTGACGCCCAGGCCAAGGCCAAGCCGTCGATGGTCGCGTTTATCGGCCCGCTGTCGGAATTTCGCGTGTACCTGAGCAGCCAGGGTAGCGCCCTGGTCAAGGCCGTTACCGCGCTGGACCAAGCCATCGAAGCCGGCGACCTCGCCCAGGCCCAGGCGCTTTACGTACCGGCCCGCGAGGCTTACCAGCGCCTGGCCCCGGCTTCGCAACGCCTGGCGGAACTGGACAACGCGATCAACGCCCGCGCCGACTACTTTGAAAAGCGCGAGCAGGACCCGGCCTTCAGCGGCTTCCACCGTCTCGAATACGGCCTGTTCCAGCAACGCAATCTCGACGGCCTGGCGCCGATTGCCCAGCGCCTGGTCACCGACGTCACCAGCCTCAAGCAACAGCTGCTGGCACAGTCGCTGCCGCCGGAGCAACTGGTGAGCATCGTGGTGCGCAACCTCGACAGCCTGGCCGACGTACGTGCCGCCAGCGGTGAGGAAGAACGCTACAGCCATACCGACCTCAACGGCTTCGCCGCCAACCTGGACGCCGCCCGCAAAGTGGTCGACCTGATGCGCCCGCTGCTGACCAAATCTGCCGCGCAATTACTGCCGGGGATCGACAGCGCGATCACCGCCCTCGATGCCGAACTCAACGGTTTGAAAGTCGATGGCCGCTACGCCTCGTATGACAGCGTTACCGCCGATCAGCGCAAGCAGATCGCCGACAAGGCCAAGGCTCTGGCCGTTGCACTCGATGGAATCGACCCCGCCCTTGGCCTTTCCGGCCTGAAGTGAAGACGACCGTAGACATGAGTGATTCAGAACAATTTTCCGCCCAGCGTCGTCGTGTATTGTTGGGTATGGCCGCCACTGGCGCGGCCATTGCCGGCAGCAGCCTGAGCTGCCCGGCAATGGCTGCCAACGCGGAGGCACAAGTGACCACCGCGCCAAGCAGTGAAAAGACCCAGGACCACCACGATTTCCATGGCAAGCACCAGACCGGCATCGTCACTCCGCGCCCGGCCTGCGGCATGCTGGTGGCATTCGACGTGTTGGCCAGCGACCGCGAGGACCTGGAGCGGCTGTTCCGCACCCTGAACGAGCGCATCGCGTTCCTGATGACCGGCGGCACCGTGGTGCAAGTCGACCCGAAACTGCCCCCCACCGACTCCGGCATCCTCGGCCCGGTGGTGACACCGGACAACCTGACCATCACCGTATCGGTGGGCGAGTCGCTGTTCGACGAACGCTTCGGCCTGGCCGCAGCCAAGCCCAAGCGCCTGATCCGCATGGTCGGTTTCCCCAACGATGCGCTGGAACCGGCGCAGTGCCACGGCGACCTGAGCCTGCAGTTCAGCTCCAACACCCCGGACACCAACATCCACGCCCTGCGCGACATCGTGAAAAACCTGCCGGACCTGCTGCTGGTGCGCTGGAAGCAGGAAGGCAGCGTGCCGCCCCAGGCCCCTGCCCGCCCCGGCGAGCCGGCGCAAAGCGCGCGCAACTTCCTCGGTTTTCGCGACGGTTCGGCCAACCCGAACTCCAACGACAACAAGGCGATGGATCAGATTGTGTGGGTCCAGCCAGGCAGCGACGAACCGGCCTGGGCCGCCAATGGCAGCTACCAGGCGGTGCGGATCATCCGCAACTTCGTCGAACGCTGGGACCGCACCCCGCTGCAAGAGCAAGAAAGCATCATTGGCCGGATCAAGACCAGTGGCGCGCCCATGGACGGCCAGAAAGAAACCCAGGTCCCGGACTACAGCAAGGACCCGGAAGGCAAGTTGACCAAGCTCGATGCCCACATCCGCCTGGCCAACCCGCGTACTGCACAGACCCAGGCCAACCTGATCCTGCGCCGGCCGTTCAACTACTCCAACGGCGTCAACAAAAACGGTCAGCTGGACATGGGGCTGTTGTTCATCTGCTACCAGGCTGACCTGGAGAAAGGCTTTATCAGCGTGCAAACCCGGCTCAACGGCGAGCCTCTGGAGGAATACCTGAAGCCGGTTGGCGGCGGTTACTTCTTCACCTTGCCAGGCGTCACCGGGGCCCAGGATTTCATCGGGCGCACGCTGCTTGATGCGACACATCCACAAACCACTGCCAAAACCTAAAACAAACCCCAGAGCGGAAATCGTCCCATGAAGAAGTCGTCTCTCGCATTGTCGTTGTTAATGAGCCTTTCGCCGCTGGCCGCCTTCGCCGCCACCGCGCCGCTGGACCTGGTAGGGCCGGTGTCGGACTACAAGATCTATGTCACCGAAGAAATCGGCGAGCTGGTCACCCAGACCCAGGCGTTCACCGACGCCGTGAAAAAAGGCGACCTGGCGACCGCCAAGAAGCTGTACGCGCCAACCCGTGTGCACTATGAGTCGATCGAGCCGATCGCCGAACTGTTCAGCGACCTCGACGCCTCCATCGACTCCCGCGTGGACGACCACGAGAAAGGCGTGAAAGCCGAAGACTTCACCGGCTTCCACCGCATCGAGTACAGCCTGTTCTCCGAGAACACCACCAAAGGCCTCGACGCCCTGGCGGACAAGCTCAACAGCGACGTACTGGACCTGAAAACCCGCGTGGACGGCCTGACCTTTCCGCCGGAAAAAGTCGTCGGTGGCGCTGCTGCCCTGCTGGAAGAAGTGGCCGCGACCAAGATCTCCGGTGAAGAAGACCGCTACAGCCACACCGACCTGTATGACTTCCAGGGCAACATCGACGGCGCGAAGAAAATCGTCGACCTGTTCCGTCCGCAGATCGAGAAGCAAGACAAGGCCTTCGTTGCCAAAGTCGACAAGAACTTCGCCACCGTGGACAAGATCCTGGCCAAGTACAAAACCAAGGATGGCGGTTTCGAGACCTACGACAAGGTCAAGGAAGCGGACCGTAAAGCCCTGGTTGGCCCGGTCAATACCCTGGCGGAAGACCTGTCCACACTGCGTGGCAAGCTTGGCTTGAACTGATC
>NZ_CP080030.1:3847113-3869694 GCF_019382755.1 Pseudomonas sp. Colony2
ATCATATTCTGGTCAAGAAGTGCAGGCAGCGAACCCCATCGCTACGATTTGGACAACATTCTTGTCAGGTCGATTCCGGATTAACCTGCAAGGTCACGGGCCCTACAAAATCCGATACAGCAAACGCTCGATCCGCACCCGGCTGACCCGGCGCAAGAACTTGCCGACTGCCGCCGGGTACTCCACGAGGGTTTCCAGCTGCTGGTAGCGCTCAATACGCGAGGTGTGCTGGAAAATCTCGGCAAGCTCGGTGCGCCGTGGCCCTACCCACTCCCCCTTCGGATCATCGATCAGCAAGGCGTTTTCCAGGTCGAGGCGAAACGCCCGCGGGTTGATGTTATTGCCGGTCAGCAAGGTGTAGCGCTGGTCGACCCACATGCCCTTGAGGTGGTAGGTGTTGTCGCCGTCGCGCCACAGGTGCAGGTTCAGCTGGCCGCTGTCGATCATGCGCTGGTGACGCTTGGCGAAGCGACGCAGGCTGATTTCGTAGAGATACGGCAGCGCGGCGATGACCTTGAACGGCTCGCTCGGCGGGATGTAGAAATCGTTGGCGGTCTTGTCGCCGACAATGATGTCGATCTTCACCCCGCGCGCCAGGGCGCGGTTGATTTCCCGGGTCACTGGCAGCGGCAGGTTGAAGTACGGCGTGCAGATGGTCAGCTGATGCTGGGCGCTGGCAATCAGCTCGCAGATCACCCGGCTCAGGGGGTTGTTCTTGCACACACCCAACAACGGACTGACCGTCAGGTTGCCGTTGGGCAACTGCCCCGCCGAGGTGTCATACACCGCGTGTTTCAGGCGGCTGCGCAGGTCGCCGATGTCGTTGCGCAGGCTGCGGGTGGTCGGCGGGTTGGGCAGGTCCAGCCGATGCACCGCCTTGGCGGCCACCAGGCCGTGCTCCACCAGGTGCTGCATCGAGTCGGCCAGCGCCTTGTTGTGGATCAGGTGATAACGGTCATAGCGGTACTTGTCGAACTTGTGCAGGTACACGTTATTCAGGCTGGCGCCGCTGTACAGCACGCTGTCATCGATCACGAAGCCCTTGAGGTGCAGCACGCCGAACAGTTCGCGGGTTTGCACCGGCACCCCATACACCGGCACTTCGGTGCTGTGGGACTCGGTCATTGCCTGGTACCAGGCGCTGTTGCCCGGCTGCTTGCCGGCGCCGATCAAACCGCGCTGGGCCCGTAGCGAGTCGACCACCACCACGATATCCAGCCCGGGCCGGGCGGCCTTGGCAGCGTGCAACGCGTCGTAGATCTCTTGCCCCGCCTCATCCTGCTGCAGGTACAACGCTACGATGTAGATGCGCTGGGTGGCCTGGGAAATTTTCTCCAGCAGGCAACGGCGGTACTCGGCGGCGCCGGACAGCACCTCGATCGCGTCGGGCGTGAGGGGAAAACCGCGCAGCTTGGGCAACAGGGAGCGTTTGAATAACGACGGCATAGGGCTCGCAATGGGTCGAATCCGAAGGACTCCAGAGCTTACACCATGGGCTGGCTCAGGTCTTCCCGCCCAGGGTTAAAAATAATTAATTGACCAAGGAGAACGATCGTTCTACTGTAATCTCCATGAACGATATCACTCGCGACATTATCCTCGACGTTACCGAAAAGTTGATCTACCGAAATGGCATCGCTGCCACCGGCATGGATCTTCTGGTGAAAACCGCCGGCGTCTCCAGAAAGAGCGTCTACCGCTACTTCGCCAACAAGGACGAACTGGTGATTGCCGCCCTGCAACGCCGCGACGAGCGCTGGATGCAGTGGCTGCGCAGCGAAGTTGAACGCCATGCCACCACGGGCGAGCGCCTGCTGGGTGTGTTCAGTGCGCTGAAAACCTGGTTCGGCTCCGACGACTTTCGCGGCTGCGCCTTCATCAACACCAGCGGCGAGACCGGCGACCCGCAAGACCCGGTCCGCCTCCTGGCCAAGGCCCATAAACAGAAACTGTTCGAGTACGCCCTTGAACTGTGTCAAGCACATGGCACCCCCGACCCGGAACGCCAGGCCGCGCACCTGCTGATCCTGATTGATGGCGCCATTACCGTTGCCCTGGTGATGGGCGACACCACCGCTGCCGATAATGCGCAATCCATGGCGCGAACCCTATTGCAACTTTGACCTGACTTTTAAACCTGTTAAGGAGCCGTCCCATGTCATCCACTGCTGAAATACGCCCGCCGTTGCCGCCGTTTACCCGTGAGTCGGCGATTGAGAAAGTTCGCCTGGCCGAAGACGGCTGGAATTCCCGGGACCCGCAACGGGTATCCCTGGCCTATACCCTGGATACCCAATGGCGCAACCGCGCCGAGTTCGCCCACAACCGCGAAGAGGCCAAGGCCTTCCTGACCCGCAAATGGGCCAAAGAGCTGGATTATCGGTTGATCAAGGAGTTGTGGGCGTTTACCGGCAACCGCATTGCGGTGCGCTATGCCTATGAATGGCATGACGACTCCGGCAACTGGTTCCGCTCCTACGGCAACGAGAACTGGGAGTTTGACGAGAACGGCTTGATGGCGAACCGGTTTGCCTGCATCAATGACATGCCGATCAAGGAAAGCGAGCGCAAGTTCCACTGGCCGCTGGGGCGGCGTCCGGACGAGCATCCGGGGTTGTCGGAGCTTGGGTTGTAGGCTCGACGCTACACAACTGTGGGAGCGGGCTTGCTCGCGAAGGCAATGGCTCAGCCAACATCTCCAGCGACTGACCCACCGCTTTCGCGAGCAAGCCCGCTCCCACATTGGTATTTGCCGTATCCGTCAGTCCTGGTTCAAACCCACCCGATACAATACGCCGTTATCTTCATCCGTGAGCAC
The DNA here is from genome assembly GCF_019382755.1 of Pseudomonas sp. Colony2. Classification (NCBI taxonomy): domain Bacteria; kingdom Pseudomonadati; phylum Pseudomonadota; class Gammaproteobacteria; order Pseudomonadales; family Pseudomonadaceae; genus Pseudomonas; species Pseudomonas sp. Colony2. The sequence continues at coordinate 3,849,932 of NZ_CP080030.1, forward strand.
ATACAGGTAACCATCCGGGCCCTGGCGCACATCGCGGATCCGCGCTTTCAGGCCACCCAGCAGTCGCTCTTCGTGGATGACCTTGTCCCCATCGAACTGCAAGCGAATCAACTCCTGGCTGACCAATGCCCCGATAAACACGTTGTGCTGCCAGGCCTTGAACCGGTCGGCGTCGTAGAACGCCATGCCACTCACGCCGGGGGATTTCTCCCAGACATGGTGCGGCGGCACTGTGCCTTCGGCGGTCTTGCCCTTGGCCTCGGGAATCGGCGTCAGGGAATAGTTGATGCCATGGGTCGCCAGCGGCCAGCCGTAGTTTTTCCCTCGCTCAATGATATTGATCTCATCCCCGCCGCGCGGGCCGTGTTCGTTTTCCCAGAGTGTGCCGCTCCACGGGTTGAGTGCCGCACCCTGGGGGTTACGCTGGCCGTAGGACCAGATTTCCGGCCTCACGCCTTCCTGGCCGACAAAGGGGTTGTCTTCCGGTATACGACCATCCGGGAAGATCCGCACCACTTTGCCTTGCAGCTTGTCGAGGTCCTGGGCGGTGGGCCGGTCGTTGTTTTCCCCGAGGGTCACGAACAGGTACCCATCGCGGTCAAACACCAGCCGCGAGCCGAAGTGGTTGCCCGTGGACAGCTTGGGCTCCTGACGCAGGATCACCTTGAAGTCTTGCAGGCCGCTCAGGTCATCGCTCAAGCGCCCACGCCCGACTGCGGTGCCTGCGGTGCCATTCGTGCCGCCGCCCTCGGCGTAGGACAGGTACACCAGGCGGTCCTCCTTGAAGTCCGGCGACAGCACCACGTCCAGCAGGCCGCCCTGCCCTTTGGCAAACACCTTCGGCACGCCACTCAGGGGCGCGGACAGTTTGCCTTCCGGGCTGACAAACCGCAGGTTGCCGGGACGTTCGGTGACCAGGAAGCCTTGCTTGTCCGGCAGGAACGCCACCGCCCACGGGTGATCGAGACCCTTGGCAATCGGGGTGACGGTGATACTCCCTTGCTCGCTGGGAAACTGTTGGGGGGCGGCCGCCGAGACAGGCAGCGCCAGGGGCAGCAAGGCAGCGGCGCAGAAGGTCGCTAGAAGGGTTTTGCGTAACAGCATACGGTGGGTTTCCTTGTCGTCTTTACACACTCAATCGCCGCGATTGCCATTGGCGTCACGGGTGGGAGTCTTGGGCTGGATAGCCGGCGGGGTCTGCGCGCCGTCACGGCGCTGGACGCTGTTGCCGATACCGCCGTTTTGCAGGGTCGGCGGCCGCTGTGCCGGCGGGATGTAGGTGCCGCGCGCAGCCGGTGCGTTGGGCTGGGTGCCCTGCATGCTGTTGGGGTTGGCCTGGTGGATGGGGCCGTTGTAGGGGTTGTTGCTGCTGCCGGGCAGGTTTTGCGCCTGTGCCAACGAACTCAAGGCCAGGCCCAACGCCAATACGGCAAGGTTGCGCAAACGGGTGTTCATGACAAAGCCTCTCTGGGCGCAAGTAATACGTGCTTTCGATAACACGCTACGCCTTGGGTTCGGCTTTGGTAACTAAATAGTTTCTCATCAGGTGTAACACGATCTGTCTGAAACCCTGGTGCCAGCCGGCTGGCCAGGGAAACTTTTGCCGAATCCGCCCTGTCACCTGAAGACCACACACTTCAGGAATACCGACATGCCACGGGCTATCTGGAAAGGCGCAATCAGTTTTGGCTTGGTGCACATCCCCGTGTCACTGGTCTCGGCCACGTCCTCCCAGGGCGTCGACTTCGACTGGCTGGACAAACGCAGCATGGACCCGGTGGGTTACAAGCGCATCAACAAGACCACCGGCAAGGAAGTCACCAAGGAGAATATCGTCAAGGGCGTGGCCTACGAGAAAGGTCGCTACGTGATCCTCAGCGAAGACGAAATCCGCTCGGCCCACCCCAAGTCCACCCAGACCATCGAAATCATCGCGTTTGTGGCCAGCGACCAGATCCCGTTGCAGAACATCGACACGCCCTACTTCCTGGCCCCCGACAAGCGCGGCGGCAAGGTGTATGCCCTGCTGCGCGAAACCCTGAAGAAAACCCGCAAGGTCGCCCTGGCCAACGTGGTGCTGCACACCAAGCAGCACCTGGCGGCACTGATGCCGCTGGAGTCGGCGCTGGTGCTGGTGATGCTGCGCTGGCCTGCCGAAGTGCGTGGCCTGGACGAGTTGGAATTGGGCAGCGACGTGACCAAACCGACATTGGCCAAGGGCGAACTCGACATGGCCAAGCGTCTGGTGGAAGACATGAGCGCCGACTGGCAGCCGGACGAATACCGCGACAGCTTCCAGGAAAAGATCATGGCGCTGGTGGCGAAGAAGGCCAAAGCCGGCAAGATCGAAGACGTGGAATCCAGTGAAGGTGTGGATGAGCGCAAATCCGCGGACGTGATCGACCTGACGGAGTTGCTCAAGCGCAGCCTGGCCGGCAAGCCCGCGACCAAGGCTGCAGCCAAGAAACCTGCCGCGAAAAAGACCAGCAAGGCTTCATGAGGTAGACCGCCATGGCCAAGCCCCTGAGTGAATACAACGCCAAGCGCGACTTCGATGTGACCGCCGAACCCGCCGGCAGTGCGCCTCGCGCCAGGAACCGGGCGCATGCCCTGTCGTTCGTGATTCAAAAGCACGATGCGCGCAACCTGCATTATGACTTTCGCCTGGAGCTCGACGGCGTCCTCAAAAGCTGGGCGGTGCCCAAGGGCCCAAGCCTCGACCCGAGCCAGAAGCGCCTCGCGGTGCATGTGGAAGATCATCCATTGGGCTACGGCAGTTTCGAGGGCAGCATTCCGGCAGGCCAATACGGCGCTGGCGATGTGATCGTGTGGGATCGCGGCGTGTGGCAGCCCCACGATGACCCGCACAAGGCCTACGCGGCCGGCAAGCTGAAGTTCAGCCTGATCGGCGAAAAACTGGCAGGCGACTGGACGCTGGTGCGCACCCGACTCAAGGGCAGCGGCGACAAGGAGCAGTGGTTGTTGATCAAGGAGAACGATCAGCAGGCACGCCCGGTGGCTGACTACGATGTGGTTCAGGCTGAACCGAAAAGCGTGCTGAGCGACGCAACGGTGGGGGCTGTGAAAAAGCCCGCAGCGCCAAAGAAAGCCAGGCGCAAGCCCTCAACCGCCCTGCCCGATCAACTCGCGCCACAGCTGGCGACACTGGTGGACCGTGCACCGGAAGGCGATTGGGTGTACGAGATCAAATTCGACGGCTATCGCATCCTCGCACGGATTCGCGATGGAGAAGTTCGGCTGTTCACCCGCAATGGCCATGACTGGACCGATCGCCTGCCACGCCAGGCCAAGGCCCTGGAAGCCCTGAAGCTCAAGGACAGTTGGCTCGACGGTGAGGTGGTCAGCCTGAACGCCGACGGGCTGCCGGATTTCCAGGCGCTGCAGAACGCTTTTGATATCGGCCGCAGCCTGGACATTGTCTATTACCTGTTCGATGCGCCGTTCCTGGACGGCCGCGACCAGCGCGAAGCCGCTGTCGAAGAGCGCCGCACCGCACTGAAGGACGCGGTTAGCCGCAGCAAGAGCAAGCTGCTGCGCTTCTCCGAGTCCTTTGCTGCCAACCAGCGGGATATCTTCGAAAGTGCCTGCGACCTGGCGCTGGAGGGCGTGATCGGCAAACGTGCCGGCAGCCCGTACGTTTCCAGGCGCAGCCCGGACTGGATCAAGCTCAAGTGCCGGCTGCGCCAGGAATTCGTGATCGTAGGGTTCACCCGCCCGCAAGGTTCGCGCAGCGGGTTTGGCGCGCTGTTGCTGGCGGTCAATGATGACAGCGACCTGGTGTATGCCGGGCGCGTAGGTACCGGATTCGATCAGGCCGCGCTGAAAAAGATCAGTGCACAGTTGAAGGCGCTGGAACGCCAGACTTCACCGCTGGCCAAGCCCCTGACCAGTGCCCAGGCACGCGGCGTGCACTGGGTCGAGCCGCAGCTGGTGGGCGAAGTGCAATTTGCCGAATGGACCCGCGAAGGTGTGGTGCGCCAGGCGGCGTTTGTCGGGCTGCGCACCGACAAGCCGGCGGAGCAGATTGTGCATGAGCAGCCGCGGACGGCCAAATCGCTGAAGGAAAAACCCCGCAAAAAGACGGCGGGCACCGGCGCCGTGGCTGGGGTCAGGATTACCCATCCGGACCGAGTCATCGATGCCCAGAGCGCTACACAGAAACTGCAACTGGCACAGTTCTATGAGGGCATCAGCGAATGGCTCCTGCCCTTTCTGCGCAACCGGCCGGTGTCCTTGCTCAGGGCACCGGAAGGCATTGCCGGCGAACAGTTTTTCCAGAAGCACTCCGAGCGCCTGGCGATCCCGAATATCAAGCAACTGGACCAGGCCCTGGACCCGGGCCATGCGCGGCTGATGGAAATCGACAGCCCGGCCGCGCTGATCGGTGCCGTACAGATGGGTACCGTCGAGTTGCATACCTGGGGCGCTACCGCTGACAAGATTGAAACCCCGGACCTGTTTGTGCTCGACCTCGACCCGGACCCGGCACTGCCGTGGAAAAGCATGCTTGAAGCGGCGCAACTGACCTTGTCGGTACTCGATGAACTGGGGCTTGAAGCGTTCGTCAAGACCAGCGGCGGCAAAGGCCTGCACCTGGTGGTGCCGCTGGCGCGCCGCGACGGCTGGGACTCGGTAAAAGCCTTCGCCAAGGCCATCGCCCAGTTCATGACGCTGCAGTTGCCTGAACGCTTTACCGCAACTTCGGGCCCGAAGAATCGCGTGGGCAAGATCTTCATCGACTACCTGCGCAACGCCCGGGGCGCCAGCACGGTAGCCGCCTACTCGGTGCGGGCGCGGCCCGGCCTGCCGGTATCGGTACCGGTGAGTCGTGATGAGTTGAAGAGTTTGCACAGCGCCCAACAATGGACGGTGGCCAACCTGCACGAGCGTTTGCAGGGTTTGAAGAAGGACCCGTGGGCGGGTTATGCCAATCGGCAGAAGATCAGCAAGAAGATGTGGGAGAAGCTGGGGGCGCATCCGCCAGGCTGATGCGCTCCGCTGCCGGGTTCAGATGAGGATGAAGATCGCGGCCAGGCCGGCAAAGATCGCCCATTTTTCCAGGTAGTAACGGGTGCGGTTGCGTTTCTTCAACTCCTTGCCCCGCAGGCGAATCTTGTACAGGCGGGTAAACGCACGGTTCAGGCCACCGGTCTTGTCCCCGGCATCGTTGGGCGAACCGGCCGCGGCCATCACATTGCGGCTGAACCAACGGTTGAACGCGGCCGCCCAGCGGTACTTCATCGGGCGTTCGATATCGCAGAACAGAATGATCCGGTTCTGCTCGGTTGTGTTTTCGGCGTAGTGGATGAAGGTCTCGTCAAACATCACCGGTTCACCGTCGCGCCAGTAGTAGTTTTCACCGTCTACGTTGATGTAGCAGCCCGGGGAGTTGGGCGTGTCCAGGCCCAGGTGGTAACGGTAGGAACCGGCATACGGGTCACGATGGCGTACCAGCTTTGAGCCCGGTGGCAGCTCGGCAAACATCGCGGCCTTGATCGAGCCGATGCTTTGCACCAGCTCGGTGGTGCGCGGGCACAGCTTCATCGCCGAAGGATGACTGTCGCCGTACCACTTCAAATAGAAACGCTTCCAGCCCGACTTGAAGAACGAATTGAAACCCACGTCATTGTACTGGTCGGAGCGCTTGATCTCGCCTGCGCGCAGCAGGTTCTGGCCTTCCTCGCGGATCTCTTGCCAATGCTCCTGAAGCGGGCTCAGGTCGGGAAAGTCGCTGGGGGACAGGTACGGTCGGCTGGGTAGTTTGGAAAAGAGGTAGAGAAAGCAGTTCACCGGAGCCAGGAAGGTCGAGTGATCACTGAGCTGGCGCCCCAGCTTGTGGCGCACCCGGCCACGCAGGTGGACATACGCAATAGAGGCAACGTAGAGAGCAACAATGATGAGTTTCAAGGTATTCGTCACAAGTCAGAAGAGAACAGGCTGCTCCCGCGTGCCCACAACGGCCGAGGATTGAAGATGCAGCACCTGAAATCACAATTCACAAAACCGGCAACACGAACGGCTGGGTGACAATCCGGTCGTGGCCATTGGCAGCTATTTTAGCCACACTTTGTAACCAAAGGTTAATCAAGATTTGTGAAAAGGTGTCCAGTGAGTGTGCCAGGAAGAGCAGCAGCGGGCTTGCCGGGCGGCCTGCCCGCTGCTGAAGGCGTCAGCTTTTCGGTTCGTCATCCTTGCGTGTACGCAGAGAAAGCCGATATTCATCCAACTCCGAGTAGGGTACGGCTTCGCGCCGTGCCAGGATGAAATGGCGGACCAGTGCAATCAGCATACCCAGAATCAACCCCGCAACCACGCTCAGCATTATCACAAGGCCTTTTTTAGGCTTGATCGGGCTGAGTGGCTCCTGGGCACGACGGTCAATGGTGACCAGTTTGAGGTCACTCATGTCGATATTGAGGCTCCGCAACCGCGCGACTTCCGCGCGTAACGGTTCAACATCCTGCAAGAAAATGTCTTCATTCCCGCGTTTTTTCAGGACCTCGACTTCTCGGTTGACCTCCAGCATCTGCAACTCTTTGCCAATCTGCGCAACGCGACCGTTAGTGAAGTCGTCGCTGGTGCGCGCCAGCAAGGCCGTACGTTCCGCCTCAAGCGCTTCTGTCCCGAGGAAGTACAGCGGGATTTTCTGATTATTGACCTCGGTGCGCATCATTTGATTGGAGCCGCCACGAGAGGCATCCGCCATGGATGACGGGGTAGTCGGCGTCTTGATGCCCATCGACTTGGCGATGGAGATGGCCTCGGCCAACTCCGCCAGTCGGTTCGTTCGCTCCATTTTCATCTGCAAGCGCAGGGCAACCAATTCGTCTTCCAATTGAGCGCGCTTGAGCCGGTCGGCCTCAAGCAGCTTGGCAATTTTCGACTCCTTATCGGTTTCGTAGTTGGAGCGCGCTGCGTCAATCTTGCCCTTGAGTTCGTTCAGGCGGTTATTGACGATCACTTTCAGGTCTGCACCCACTTGGGCGCGTTCCGACGCGATGGCGTAGTCCACAAAGCCGTTGAGAATGGCAACGCCGTCGATGTCTTTGGGGTATTGCAACTCAAGCCGGATATAACTGCTCAGGGAGTCGGCTTTTTTTGGATCCGGCAGAATAAGGTTGATCGAGTTTCGATTGAATGCTTCAAAACTCTGCTCCAGGCTTTGCCCGGTTTTCTGGAACGCCTTGAAAAGGTCCTCATGCGACTTGAAGAACCCCAGGCGGGCTTCGTAGGAGTCCAGTTGTGCGCCGACTTTATTCAGCGCGTCCGCCGGGGGCAACTTATAGACTTCGGAGCGGTTCAGTGCATCCAGTTCATTGATGGCTGCAGGGCGCAGCACACTGCTGACCTCATACTCCCGCGGTGCCAGAAATGCGTAGCCAGCGCCCAGGACTCCCACGAGAATTGTACAACCCAGCACTAACTTCTTTTGTCGCCAGATACCATGACACAGTTCAAACAGATCAATTTCGTCCGATGCCGCATGAGCGTGGAGCCGAGGAGTTTTATTCAAAACTGATGCACCTTAAAAAATCGACAGTCAGCGGTCATACATATTCATCAAATACTGAATGGCCGCTTGAAAATCAGGGACAACGCCCTGTACACAAGACACGAACGGTCTACCGATGGTCATCGGACCACCTCGATCATGGAAAAATCCCACATCACCGTAGATTGTTTTCGTTCAGATACGCAGGAGCCCCTACCCTGGTGCTGAGCGTAGACGAACTTGTAAAGAACCGTTTCCGAATCAACGCACAAAATGGCGCTAAATACCCGTGAATACTGGGAAAATTCGTACGCAACAATGAGAAACCAGACAATTCTCACAAAATCGATTCAGCTTATCCGTCAGGCATCTACGCACCAAGGTATTGACTGCTCGTTTTTTAACCAAAAAAAAGGAATTTATATGACACCTGCTTCAAATGCGGATTTCCAGGCGCTCCAGGGCGCATGGGAGCAAACGGCACTGGAAGACAATGGCGTGCCCAATCCCACGGATGAACACAGCGCGCCAGGCGCGATCACGACAATCTCGGGCGATCAATTCCAGGTGGTGACGGTCGACGGCGAGGTTTTACTGGCAGGCAGCTTCACGCTCGATGCCAGCACGGCACCCAAAAGCATTACCTGGGTTGACTCGATGGGAGAGGATGCCGGCAAACAGTTACCCGCGAGTTACCGGCTGGAAGGTGATCACTTCGTGTTTATTGCGGCAGATGAAGGCATGCCCCGCCCTACCCGCTTCAGTACCGGCCCAGGGCAAACCATGCGCACGTTCGTGCGCAAACCCTGACACGGATATACATCCGTTCCTGCGACATGGTTTTCACATGGCCTTCACTTGTTGGCCTATAGGGTGAAGGCTACCTACTCCAGTGAACACCTTGGCCCGTCTACCCCACGGGCCTTTTTTTGCCTGCACGGCAGCCAATCAGCACGGGCGCTTGATGGCGGTGAGGGTGTAGCACGGGGCAGTTGAGCGGGCTGGTTTTGATACCTGGGCTGACAGCATGTCTATTGCGTCTCCAATATGTTCCGGTCATTGCGACAAAAGAAGTCCGCCCTACACCGAAAGCCTCGCCATCCTTGAACCGGTAAAGAGCCTTCACTGTAGGGCGAACGGACGGAAAATAAGCCAGGCTTATTGGATGTTCAACTGTTAACAATAAAAAGCCCTGAAAAAGCCTCGATCAGCGCTATTTTTCGATGCAAATGGCTCCACTCTGTAAATGTTTTTGCTTGTATTGCCATACGAGTGCAACGCCGCCTTCAGAAACTATACCTTCACGCCATGGGTCACTACTGCTACCGACCCCTTGCCTGAAGACCGTGCCATGGCCACTCGCTCTGACCTGCGCAACACCCTGTCCCTGGACAGCCTGAACTTCTTCCTGGCGGACGTGCGTGACGGACTGGGGCCGTACCTGGCGATTTATCTGCTGGCCGTGCACCACTGGGACCCCGCCAGCATCGGCGTAGTCATGACCCTGGCCGGCATCGCGGCCCTGCTGACCCAGACGCCGGCCGGCGCATTGATTGACCGAACCCGCAGCAAACGGGCAGTGATCGTGATCGCCGCGCTGCTGGTGACTGCCAGTTGCCTGCTCCTGCCCTTCGTCAGCTCCTTCAGCCTGGTGGCGCTGACCCAGGCGGCCAGTGCAGCGGCGGCCTCGGTGTTTGCGCCGGCCATCTCGGCGATTTCCCTTGGGATCACCGGGCCGCGCGCTTTTACCCGGCGCACCGGCCGCAATGAAACCTTCAACCACGCCGGCAACGCGGTCGCGGCCCTGCTCGCTGGTGGGTTCGCCTACCTGTTCGGCCCGGTGGCGGTGTTCTATCTGATGGCAGTCATGGCTGCGGCGAGTGTCATCGCGGTCAGCTGCGTGTCAGCCCAGGCAATCGACCACGAAGTCGCACGGGGTTTCGACCCTGCGCATGGCACCGGCCATGAACAACCGTCGGGGTTGGCCGTGCTTCTGGCGAACAGGCCCTTGATGCTGTTTGCCATCTGCTGCGCGCTGTTTCACCTGGCCAATGCGGCCATGCTGCCGCTGGTCAGCCAGAAGCTGTCGCAGATCAACCTGCAGATGGCCACGCCGCTGACCTCGGCCTGCATCGTCGCGGCCCAGTTGGTGATGGTGCCGGTGGCCTGGCTGGTGGGCGTGAAGGCCGACGTGTGGGGGCGCAAGCCGTTGCTGCTCGCCGGTTTCATGATCCTGCCGCTGCGGGGCGTGTTGTATACGCTGTCCAGTGATCCTTATTGGCTGGTGGCGGTGCAGATGCTTGACGGGGTCGGCGCCGGGGTGTTCGGCGCGCTGTTTCCGGTGATAATCAAAGACCTCACCCAGGGCACCGGACGCTTCAATGTCAGCCTGGGCGCGCTGTCCACGGCATTCGGCCTCGGGGCGGCCTTGAGCAGCAGCCTGGCAGGTTTTGTCGTGGAGTGGGCGGGTTACAACGCCGCGTTCCTGACCCTGGCCGGCGTGGCGGCCGTCGCATTGGGGCTGGTGTGGGTGGCAATGCCGGAGACTCGGGCGAATCCATCCGTGCAGCGCCATACAACTCCCGCCTGACATATGCGACAATGCGCGCCAAATTCCAACATGCACCCATTTTTCTGCTCAGCGACTGGGCCCCAAGCCTTGATGTCGCTGCCGACGTATGCCCGTTGGCCTGGGCCACAAAATGGGCCCGGCTCAAATTAGCGCACTCCAAGCTATTGATAGGTAAAGTAATTGATCTCCACAGCTAACATCACCATGCAGTTCGGCGCCAAGCCGCTATTTGAGAACGTTTCGGTCAAGTTCGGCGCAGGCAACCGTTATGGCCTGATCGGTGCCAACGGTTGCGGCAAGTCGACTTTCATGAAAATCCTCGGTGGCGACCTCGACCCGTCGGGCGGCCAGGTCATGCTGGAGCCGAACGTGCGCCTGGGTAAACTGCGCCAGGACCAGTTCGCCTACGAAGAATTCACCGTACTCGACACCGTGATAATGGGTCACGAAGAGCTGTGGAAGGTCAAGGCCGAGCGCGACCGCATCTACTCGCTGCCGGAAATGACCGAAGACGACGGCATGGCCGTGGCCGAGCTGGAAACCGACTTCGCCGAGATGGACGGCTACACCGCCGAATCCCGCGCCGGTGAGTTGCTGCTGGGCCTGGGTATCGGCATCGAGCAGCACAACGGCCCGATGAGTGAAGTGTCACCAGGCTGGAAGCTGCGTGTATTGCTGGCCCAGGCGCTGTTTTCCGATCCGGAAGTGTTGCTGCTCGACGAGCCAACCAACCACCTGGACATCAACACCATCCGCTGGCTGGAAAACATCCTGACCCAGCGTAACAGCCTGATGATCATCATCTCTCACGACCGTCACTTCCTGAACAGCGTCTGCACCCACATGGCCGACCTGGACTACGGCGAGCTGCGCCTGTTCCCGGGCAACTACGACGAATACATGACCGTGGCGACCCAGTCCCGCGAGCAGTTGCTGTCGGACAACGCCAAGAAGAAAGCGCAGATCTCCGAGCTGCAATCCTTCGTCAGCCGCTTCTCGGCCAACGCCTCGAAAGCCAAGCAGGCCACTTCCCGTGCCAAGGCGATCGACAAGATCCAGCTGGCCGAAGTCAAGCCATCGAGCCGCGTCAGCCCGTTCATCCGCTTCGACCAGACCAAGAAGCTGCACCGCCAGGCGGTCATCGTCGATCGCATGGCCAAGGGCTTTGACGGCAAGACGCTGTTCAAGGACTTCAGCTTCCAGGTTGAAGCCGGCGAGCGCGTGGCGATCATCGGCCCGAACGGTATCGGCAAGACCACCCTGCTGCGTACCCTGGTCAACGAACTGACCCCGGATGCCGGTACGGTCAAGTGGACCGACGCGGCTGAACTGGGCTATTACGCCCAGGACCATGCTTCGGACTTCGAAGACGAGTCCAACCTGTTCGACTGGATGGGCCGCTGGACCAAGGAAGGCGAGCAAGTGGTTCGCGGTACCCTGGGCCGCATGCTGTTCTCCAACGACGAGATCCTGAAGTCGGTGAAGGTGATTTCCGGTGGCGAGCAAGGTCGCATGCTGTTCGGCAAGCTGATCCTGCAAAAGCCGAACGTGCTGATCATGGACGAGCCGACCAACCACTTGGACATGGAGTCCATCGAGGCGCTGAACCTGGCGTTGGAGAACTACCCGGGTACGCTGATCTTTGTCAGCCATGACCGGGAGTTTGTGTCGTCCCTGGCCACCCGCATCATCGAGCTGAGCCCGAGTGGGGTGATCGACTTCAGCGGGACTTATGACGATTACCTGCGTAGTCAGGGTGTGGTTTTCTAAGAGCCGCCGGTAGTTTGAAATGCGAAAGCCCCGTCCAGTGTGATGGGGCTTTTTTTTGGGATATGGCTCTGCTTTTCTGTGGGAGCCGTCGAGCTTTAGCGAGGCCGCGATAGCGGTGTGCCAGGCAACATCTTTATTGACCATGCCGCCGCCTTCGCAGCCTTGCTACAGCTCGACAGCTCCCACACTTTACCGCGTCAGCTTTAGTTGTCCCGGGCCAGGGAGGCCCCATGGATCCAAAGCCGGATAGGCACGGGCCGCAATATCATCAAATATAGTTAGCCTGCTTCCTTTTACCCCAAGCCCTTGCCATGATGCCCTCACCGCCCGCCCGCGAACGAGTCCCCATGCCTGCCACACAGCCCGCCGCCCCCAGCTCCTTGTCGATCACCCTGCAGATCGTCTCCATCGTTTTCTACACGTTTATCGCGTTTATCTGTATCGGCCTGCCGATTGCCGTCATCCCCGGCTATGTCCACGGTGAGCTTGGTTTCAGCGCGGTGGTCGCCGGGATAACCATCGGCTCGCAATACCTGGCCACGCTGCTCAGCCGCCCCATGGCCGGGCGCATGTCGGACAACGTGGGCACCAAGCGCGCTATCGTGCTGGGCCTGAGCGGGATTCTGCTGAGCGGGGTGCTGACGTTCATCGCCACGCTGGTGCAAAGCCTGCCGTTGCTAAGCCTCGGCATATTGATTGTCGGCCGGCTGTTACTCGGCGTCGCGCAGGGCCTGATCGGCGTCGGCACCATCAGTTGGTGCATGGGCGCGGTCGGTGCCGAACATACGGCACGATCGATCTCGTGGAACGGCATCGCCTCCTACGGTGCGATTGCCATTGGTGCGCCGCTTGGGGTGGTGATGGTTGCCGACTACGGCTACACCAGCCTCGGAATCGCCCTCACGGCACTTTCCGCCCTGGGCCTGCTGCTGATTCGCAACAAACCTTCGGTGCCCGTGGTGCGCGGCGAGCGGCTGCCCTTCTGGGCGGTATTCGGGCGTATCGCGCCGTTCGGCGCCAGCCTGTGCCTGGCATCGATTGGCTACGGCACCCTCACCACGTTTATCACCCTCTACTACTTGAGCCGTGGCTGGACGGGCGCAGCCTGGTGCCTGACGGTATTTGGCGTGTGTTTCATCCTGTCACGGCTGGTGTTTATCTCTGCCATCAACCGCTTCGGCGGCTTCACCGCGGCGATTGCCTGCATGACCATCGAAACCCTGGGCCTGACGCTGCTGTGGCTGGCACCGTCCACCGGCGTGGCCTTGATCGGCGCCGGGCTGACCGGCTTTGGTTTGTCGCTGGTGTACCCGGCGCTGGGCGTGGAGGCGATCAAGCAGGTGCCCAACAGCAGCCGGGGCGCCGGGTTGAGTGCATATGCGGTGTTTTTTGACCTGGCGCTGGCCATTGCCGGGCCGGTGATGGGTGCGGTGGCGCTGAACCTGGGCTACTCGTGGATCTTCTTTTGCGCCGCCCTGCTTTCCATCAGCGGCCTGGGCCTGACGTTACTGCTCAAGCGCCGCGCTTACTGATCAGCCGTCTGCAAGCCCGCCCGGGTGGATTGCCCGAGGGTGTGATTAAAGAACCGCCCGGCCTCGGAAATCAGGTCGCGGTGGATGCTTTCACGGTCAACCCCGTCAGCATCGGTGCACATGGCGGGCATCGCGGCCAGTTGGCTCTCGTCGCAAGGCGCCATGAACACAAAGTGCCCTGCCCCGGCCAGCAGCTTGAAGTCCGGCGGCTCCGGCAGTTTGCGCGCCAGGGCCTCGGCGTTCTTGTCCACGGCCACCAGCTTGTCGCCGTCGCCGCTGTAGAGCAGTACCGGTACATGCACGTCCGCCAGGGTGTGGCGGCCAAACATCAGGCTCAACGGCGCCATCAACATCAAGGCATGGATACGCGGGTCGGCCTGCGGTTGCAGATCGTCGCGGTCGACGATCAACTCGCCCTTGGTGGTGCAGGCGTCGCGATCTTCCGGGCGTTGCTGGCAGTAGCGGCGCAGGCGGTCGAGGTCCGGCTTGGCGCCAGCGAGGATCAGCGCGGTTTCGCCACCGGCCGAATAACCGATGACGCCTACCTGGTCGACGTTGACGAATGGCGACAGCATCGGGTCGCCGAGGGTGGCGGTGATCGCTTCGGAAATCTGGATCGGGCGCCCGTACAGGTTGCTCAAGGTGCCCAGCCGGCTGTGATCCTTGTAGTTGTCGCCAGGGTGCAGCACCGCCACCACCACAAACCCCTTGCGCGCCAGGGAGGTGGCGAGGTCGTGCAGGGCCAGGGGCGTGCCGGTATTGCCGTGGGACAGCATCAGCATTGGAAAGCGGCCGATGGCGATTTTCGAGTCTTCAGTGGCGGCGATGTGATAAGCGCCCACCTGGGTGGTGTGTTCCAGGCCGGTGGACGGGTAGAACGCGACGGCTTTCATCGGCTGCAGATCCAGCGGGTCGAGAAAAGTCATGCGGTGGAAGCCCACACTCCAATGGGGGTGCGGCGCGGGCGCGGCTTGCACTGAAATCAGGCCGCCGAGCAGGGAGAGAACCAAGACTGCACAAAGACGCATCATGGGGATGTCCACCTTTGTTGCGTAAGCCCGCGTAGCTGTTGAAGTATCCATGGTTCAGGCGCTCGGACTGGCAGGGTTTACCCATGCGTGCATAACCTGGGCCAAAGTAGTGACAGCGGGTAAACGAAAAAACTCCGTACTCCGATCGCTTTTCAGGCGAGCAGAATACAGAGTTTAGGCGCCTCGAATCAGATTGATATCGAGGAACAGCAAAATTTACACAAGTCTTACGCTGCAGCGAACAATTGTTCGCTGATCACTGCGTTGGCGTCGCTGATCGCCTTGCTGCGCACTTCATCGCCATAGCCCAGGCCGTGGGCGCGGACGATTTCGATGTCGGTGATGCCGAGGAAGCCCAGCAGTACTTTCAGGTAGTCTTCGTGAGCCACACCGGTCGGCTGGCCAACGTGCAGGCCGCCGGAGGTCGACACGATGATGACTTTCTTGCCACCGGCCAGGCCTTCAGGACCGTTTTCGGTGTAGCGGAATGTCTGGCCGGCGACGGCGATACGGTCGATCCAGGCCTTGAGTTGGGTCGGGATGGTGAAGTTGTACATCGGCGCAGCCAGGACGATGGCGTCGGCCGCGAGGAATTCGGCGAGGGTGTTGGCGCTCAGCTCGGCTTCATGTTTCTGTACGGCATCACGCAGCTCGGCAGCGGTGCCCAGTGCACCCAGGGTCACGCCGGAAAAGTGGTTGATGCCTTCGCTGGCCAGGTCACGGTAGGTCACTTCAACGCCTGGCTCGGCCGCCTGCCAGGTCTTGACGACACCTGCGCTCAACTGACGGGAAACCGAGTTGTCGCCGAGGATGCTGGAATCGATATGCAACAGTTTCATGGTTAATCTCCAAGTAAGCATCGCCAAGGGCGACGGAATGGAAATAAGCCTACAGATGAAACCAATCAGCGATTAGTCAGGCAATATGCGATTATTCGTCCCACTGACAGGACAATAGGCCGACCATGCAAGATTTGAATGACCTCTACTACTTCGCCAAGGTGGTGGAAGCCGGCGGTTTCGCCGCTGCCGGGCGGCTGCTGGGGATTCCCAAGTCGCGGCTGTCGCGGCGCATTGCCGAGCTGGAAGAACGCCTCGGCGCCCGCTTGCTGCAACGTACCACCCGCCAACTGACCCTCACCGCCGTGGGTGAACGCTACCTGCGCCACTGCCAGGCAATGCTGCTGGAGGCGGAAATGGCCGACGAGGCAGTGGCCAGCATGTCCAGCGAACCCCGCGGTCGGCTGCGGGTCAGCAGCCCCGTGGGCCTGGCCCACCAATTCCTGCAGACCGTGGTGGCGGAGTTTCTCACCGCCAACCCGCTGGTGCAGTTGGAGATGAACCTGGTCAACCGCCGCGTCGACCTGGTGGCCGAAGGCATTGATGTGGCCTTGCGCGTGCGCGAGCTTGGGGATGAAGATCCGCTGCTGGTGACCAAGCGCCTGCGCCAGGCCCAGACCGCGATTGTCGCCAGCCCCGACTTTGTGCGTGAGCGGCAGATCGACACCCTGGAAGACCTCAAGCAACTGCCGGTGCTGGGCGCCCTGGAAGCAGACCGCATGGTGCACTTCCGCATGCTCAGCCCGGAGGGCAGCGGCCACGACCTGGTGATGGAAGCGCGGCTGGGGATCGATGATTTCCTGGTACGCAAGGCCTGCGCCCTCGCCGGCCTGGGGTTTACCGTGCTGCCGATGATGTATTGCGAGGAGGAATTGGCCAACGGCCAGTTGGTGCAGCTCTTGCCGCAATGGTCATTGCCGGGTGGCTGGTTGCAGGCGGTGTACCCACATCGACGTGGCGTGTTGCCGGCCGTGCGGGCCTGGATCGACCACCTGGATAACGCCTTCAAAGGTTGCGGAGACCGTTTGCTATGAAAATGACCGAAGAACAAGTCGCCACGTTTTGCCTGGGCTTGCCCGGCGCGCGGGAAGATTACAAATGGGGCGGCGTGCGGGTGTTTTCGATTGCCGGCAACAAGATGTTTGCCTTGCAGAACCTGCGGGGCGACTCGCTGGCGTTCAAGGTCGACAAGGAGCTGTTCCTGGGCCATGTGGATCGCCCCGGCATCCACCCGGCGCCGTACCTGGCGCGGGCGCAGTGGATCATCATGGAAACGCCCTACCCGCTGGGCGCTGAGGAACTGCGTGGCCTGTTGCAGCGTTCCCACCAGTTGGTGGTGAGCAAGCTGCCCAAGCGCACGCAGGTCGGCTTGTTGCTAGAAGATCGAGAGTAGCGTGCCACCCAGGAACAGCTGATCAATCCAGAACACCTGGTGCAGCAACACGATCAGCCAGAACACCACCTGATAAGACACCTTGCGCGTCTTGTGGCGGAACACCTGCTGGGCAATCAACGCCCCCGGCCACCCGCCTGCCAGCTCCACCGCGTGCAGGACGTTTTCCGGGGTGCGCCAGCTGTCTTCGCGAGCCTTGCGCTTGTCGCTCCAGTACAGCAGGAACGCCACCACGCTGACCACGCCATAGGCCACCAGCGGGATCAGCGAAACCCCGCGGTACGCCAGCAGCGCCGCACCAAACAGCGGCGCGGCGCACAACAGTGCAAACACCAACGCCTTGAAGCGCGGATGCTGGATGATCATGGCTTGACGGCCGACCAGTCGATCCAGCCGAACTGCCAGGTGGCCAGGATCACCAGGCCGAAGGCGATCCGGTACCAGGCGAACGCCGCGTAGCTGTGGCTGGCGATGAACTTGAGCAGCGCCTTGACCGCGATCATCGCGAAGATGAACGAGGTGACAAAGCCGATGGCAAACACCGGCAGGTCATCCGGCTGGAACAGGTGACGGTACTTGTAGCCCGAATACACCGCTGCGCCGACCATGGTCGGCATCGCCAGGAAGAACGAGAACTCGGTGGCGGTCTTGCGTGACAGGCCGAACAACAGGCCGCCAATGATGGTAGCGCCCGAGCGCGAGGTGCCCGGGATCATCGCCAGGCACTGGGCAAAGCCGACTTTGATCGCGTCCTTCCAGGTGATGTCGTCGACGGTTTCGGCGTGCACTTCATGCTGGCGGCGCTCGGCCCACAACATGATGACGCCGCCCACCACCAACGCCGCCGCAACGGTGATCGGGTTGAACAGGTAGTGTTTGATCAGGTCGGCGAAAATCACCCCCAGTACCACCGCCGGCAATACGGCAATGATCAGGTTGACGGTGAAACGCTGGGCATTGCGCTGGGTCGGCAAGCCAATGACCACGTCGAGGATCTTGCGTCGAAACTCCCACACCACCGCCAGGATCGCGCCCAGCTGGATGATGATATTGAACGCTTCAAAGCGCTCGCCACCGAAGTTGATCAGGTCGGCCACGATAATCTGGTGCCCGGTACTGGAGATCGGCAAAAACTCCGTCAGCCCCTCTACAACGCCGAGTATCAGTGCCTGTACGGCGGTCCAAAGATCCATCGATTCCCCCAAAGGTCATGCCCACGGCATGCCTCGTTGATATTTTTTAGACGTTCACTAACGAAGAGTGCGCTGCAAGCACAGCGCAAATAATCAAGGCCGAACTGCGAAAATTCCGTGAAAAATCAGGCAGGACTCAGGTTTTTTGATTCTGGGCCGAAAGCCTATCAGACAAGCCGGAAATGTCGATGCAGCACCCAAAATTATAAGAACACGGAGTGACAGGACCATGAACAGTTTGCGCAATATGTCTATCAGCCGGCGCCTCTGGCTGATCCTGATCGTCGCCGTGCTGATGCTGCTAACCCTCGGCCTGCTTATGCTCAAGCAGATTCATGACGACCTGTACCAGGCCAAGAGTGAGCAGACCCAGCGCGTGGTGCAAACCGCCAGCGGCATCCTGACTTATTATCACAGCCTCGAAACCAGTGGCGTCCTGACCCGTGAAGCGGCGCAGAAGCAAGCCTTGAGCGCGGTACGTGGCCTGCGCTACGGGAAGGATGATTACTTCTGGATCAACGACCTCACGCCCGTGATGATCATGCACGCGGCCAACCCCAAGCTCGACGGCCAGAACCTGTCGGCCATCCGCGATCCGGACGGCTTTGCGGTGTTCAACGAGTTCGTGATCCTGGCCAAGGCCAAGGGCGCCGGGATGGTGAATTACCGCTGGCCCAAACCCGGCGCCGATGCGCCGGTGGCCAAGACCTCCTATATACAGCTGTTCGAACCCTGGGGCTGGATCATCGGTTCCGGCGTGTATGTCGATGACGTGCAAGGCGAGTTCCGCGGCCAGGTGTGGAAAGCCTCGGTGGTTGGCCTGGTGATCGCGCTGATCATGGCCCTGCTGGTGGTGCTGATCGCCCGCAGCATCGTGCGCCCGTTGCAGCAGGCAGTGAATGCGATGGCCAATATCGCCAGTGGCGAAAGCGACCTGACCCGCACCCTCGACACCCATGGCCAGGATGAAGTCACTCAATTGTCGCGGCACTTCAACAGCTTTACCGCCAAGCTGCGGCAGGTGGTGGGCCAGTTGCAGACCTGCGCCAACGCCTTGGGCCAGTCGTCCACCGAGCTGGGCAGCAACGCCAGCGATGCCCATGACCGCAGCCAGCAGCAATCGCAGCAGATGGAACTGGTGGCGACGGCGATCAATGAAGTCACCTATGGCGTACAGGACGTGGCCAAAAATGCCGAGCATGCCGCCAGCGAAATGCGCGATGCCCAGGTGCAGGCCGAACAGGGCCAGCTCAATATCGATGGCAGCCTGCAACGGATCGACCAGCTCTCCGGCACCATCAGCCAGGCCGTGGAGGTGATCCGCACGCTGTCGACTGAAAGCACGCAGATTGGCGGCGTGCTGGAAGTGATCCGCTCGATTGCCGACCAGACCAACTTGCTGGCCCTCAACGCCGCCATCGAAGCAGCCCGCGCCGGGGAGCAAGGCCGTGGTTTTGCGGTGGTGGCCGACGAAGTACGGCTGCTGGCCCAGCGTACGCAAAAATCCACGGCTGAGATCCAGGCAATGATCGAGCGCCTGCAAGGCCATTCGGAGGCAGCGGTCAAGGTCATCAGCGACAGTCACCAGGCGTCGCAACTGACCATTGAGCAAGCAGGCCAGGCGGGAGCGAGCCTGACTGCCATCGGCCAGGCGCTGCGTAATCTCAACGGGCTGAACGCCTCGATCGCCAGTGCCACGTTGCAGCAGGCGCATGTGGTGGAAGACATCAACCAGAACGTCACCCAGGCAGCCGGCTTGTCCCACAGCACGGCACTGGCGGCGCAGCAGTCCAGCGTCGCGAGTGCGCACTTGAAAGGCCTGAGCGAACAACTCGACAGCCTTCTGCGCCAATTCAAGGTCTGACGCCGATGATCGTTCCCACGCTCTGCGTGGGAACGCATCCTGTGACGCTCTGCGTC
>NZ_CP080030.1:3869772-3873143 GCF_019382755.1 Pseudomonas sp. Colony2
CGCCGCTCCCACATTGGTTACAATCAGCGCCCTCTTCGACTCCCCCAAGGAACCGCCATGTCCGGGCTTGAACTGTTTGCCGCCGCCCTGGGGGTGATCGCTGTCTGGTTGACGGTTAAACAGAACCCGTGGTGCTGGCCCATCGGCCTGGTGATGGTGCTGCTGTACACCTGGATCTTCTTCGATGTGAAGCTCTACTCCGACATGCTCCTGCAAGTGATCTACGCCGCCCTGCAACTCTACGGCTGGTGGCAGTGGACCCGCGCCGGTGAGGTCAAGCAAGGCCGGCAAGTCACCAGCCTGGGCCTGCAACCGATCCTGCAAGGCCTGGCTGTGGGTGCTGTGGGCAGCCTGTTGCTGGGCGCAGCCATGGCCCACTGGACCGACGCCGCCCAACCCTGGCTGGACGCGGCCCTGACCGGCTTCAGCCTGGTGGCGCAGATGTGGATGGCGCAAAAACGCGTGCAGTGCTGGCCGTTGTGGATCACCGTGGATGTGATCTTCGTCGGGCTGTTCCTCTACAAAGGCCTGTACCTCACCGCCGCGCTCTACGCCTTGTTCACCGTGATCGCGGTGCAGGGCTGGCGTGAATGGCGCGCCGACCCGGCGTTGCACGCATGAAGGTGGTGGTACTGGCCGGCCCGGAATCCAGCGGTAAAAGCTGGCTGGCCGCCCAGTTGCAGGCACATTTTGGCGGGGTGATGGTGGGCGAATACGTGCGCGATTTCATCGACCACCACCAGCGCGATACCACCCTGGCGGATATCCCGGAGATCGCCCGGGGCCAGTTGGCCTGGGAAGATGCCGCCCGCGCCGCGCAGCCGGCGTTGCTGATCCTCGACACCAACCTGCTGACCAACAAGCTGTGGAGCCAGACCCTGTTTGGCGACTACCCGGCGTGGCTCGACAGCGAACTGCTCGCCCGCCACTACGACCTGCACCTGCTGCTGTCGCCGGAAGACGTGGAGTGGACCGCCGATGGCCAGCGCTGCCAGCCGGAGTTTGCCGATCGCCTGGCGTTTTTCCAGGCCAGTCGTGACTGGCTGGAGCAACATCATCTACCGCTACGGGTCATCCGTGGGGATTGGCAAGCACGCCAGGACCAGGCCTTTTCAGCTGTGGAACAACTGCTGGATTGACCGGCGGGGACGGTTTTCATGCACCGCTCGTTACGCATGGCCCACTTTCAACGCTCTGGCGCGCAGGGCTGAAGACCGGTTATCGGGTCAACGCAGTCCTCTACCCGGGGCACAGGTCAATCCTTAAAAGGAGATTGGCCTATGAACATGCGCATCGTTGCCCGCTTGATCAACTTGCCCGAAGACCGTGGCGTTCGTGTTGAAACCGCCGCCCATCACATCCTGCTGGTGCGTTCGGGTAGCGAGGTTCGTGCCTATCAGGCGGATTGCCCCCACGCCGGGGCGCCCCTGGAGCAAGGCGTGGTCTGTGACGGGAGGATCATTTGCCCGTGGCACAAGGCGGCCTTCCGGGTGGATGACGGCCAGGTCTGCGAGCCGCCCGCGCTGGTGCAGCTCAAGCAGTACCCGGTGGAGATTCACGACGGCGTGGTCAGTGTGGGCGACGAAGCACTGCCCTCGCCCGCTGCCCCGCACACCAACGATTCGCGCTGCTTTATCGTGATTGGCGCCGGTGCAGCCGGTTCGGCGGCCGTGGCCACGCTGCGCCGCAAGGGTTTCAGCGGCCGGTTGTTGTGGATCGACCAGGAACAGGACCCCGCCTACGACCGCACCGCCCTGAGCAAATTCGTCATCTGCGGCGAGATGCCGCCGCAGGAAACACCGCCCTTGCTGGACGAGGCCACCTGCCACGCGTCGCGGATCCACGGCGAAGTGCGCCATCTCGACCCTCAAGCCAGGCGCCTCGAGCTTGCGGACGGTCGCCATTTCGACTACGACGCCGCACTGCTGGCCACCGGCGGCGAAGCCAGGCCGCTGGATATTCCGGGCACCGTACTCAACAACGTGTTCGTGTTGCGCTCCCGGGACGATGCGGCGTGTATCGTCAAGGCGGCTCAACCGGGCTCGTGCGCAGTGATCATCGGCGACAGTTTTATCGGCCTGGAAGCCGCGTCCGCCTTACGCAAGCGCGGGTTGACGGTGCAGGTGGTGGGCCGTCACGAGATTCCGCTGGCGGCCCAACTGGGCAAGCGCATCGGTGCCTCACTGCGCCAATTGCATGAAGCCAACGGCGTGATATTCCACACCGCCAGCGAGCCTGCACGCCTGGAAGGCCACATGGACGTGACGACGGTGGTGCTGAAAAACGGCCACAGATTGGCCGCAGACCTGGTACTGATAGGCGTCGGCGTCACGCCTGCCACGGGGTTTGTCGAGGGGCTGGAAAAAGCCGAGGACCAGTCGCTGAAAGCCGATGCCGGTTTGTCTGTCGCGCCCGGACTATGGGCGGCGGGCGATATGGTGACCTTTCCATGGAACGGCCAACCCGTGCGCATCGAACACTGGCGTGTGGCGCAGCAACTCGGGGTGCTGGCGGCGCGCAATATGCTGGGCGCACAACAGGTGTTTGCCGATGTGCCGTTCTTCTGGACGTATCACTTCGGCAAGACCTTTGAACTGCTGGGCCACCCCCGCCACTGGAATCAGCTCCACGTGGAAGGCGACCTGCAGCGCCACGACTTCATCGCCCTGCTCTGCCAGGGCGACGAAGTGGAAGCGGTAGTTGCCTGTGAACATCAGCGGGCCATGGCGCTGCTCTCGCAACGCCTGAAGCACCCGCTGAAGAAGGCCGAGGTGCTGGAGCTGATCCGCGGGCTTTAGTAGCCCAGCGACAACCCGGTATTGCGCCGAGGGTCGTTGGCCCCATAGAAACGGTTATTGCCCACCGGCTTGCCGTCCAGGGACGGCGCGCCTACCAGGATCGCCGCCAGGTGGTTGGCGTCCTGCGGGCCGGCAAACTTGTGGCCCCAGCCTTCGAGGATTTTCTGGGTGTCGGGGCTCAGGGCAAAGCGTTCGATATTGGTCGCCTCAGGCAGCCATTGCTGGTGGAAGCGCGGGGCGTCCACGGCTTCCTGGATGTTCATCTTGTAGTCGATCACGTTGAGGATGGTCAGCAACGTGGCCGTGATGATACGGCTGCCACCCGGCGTACCCACCACCATCACCGCCTTGCCATCCTTGGTGACGATGGTCGGGCTCATGGACGACAGCGGCGTCTTGCCCGGAGCAATGGCGTTGGCTTCGCCCTGCACCAGGCCGTACATGTTCGGCACGCCGATCTTGGAGGTGAAGTCGTCCATTTCGTCGTTGAGGATCACCCCGGTCTTGCTCGCCATCACGCCCGCGCCGAACCAGTCGTTGAGGGTGTAGGTCACCGAGACCGCGTTGCCCCAA
>NZ_CP080030.1:3878408-3898811 GCF_019382755.1 Pseudomonas sp. Colony2
CCACTTGTCGACGATGGAGTAGTGGGTGGTGTTATTGCCTTCGTGGGGCGAAACGCCCGGCTTGATGTCCTGGGAAATCCCGGCTTTCTGCGGGTCGATGGCAGCGCGCAGTTTGGCGGCGTAATCCTTGTTCAGCAGGTGCTCGACCGGGTTCTGCACGAAGTCCGGGTCGCCGAGGTAGCTGTTGCGGTCGACGTACGCGTGGCGCATGGCTTCGATCTGGTAGTGCAGGCCCTGGGCCGAGTGATAGCCGAGGTCGGCCATCGGGTAGCCTTCGAGGATGTTCATGATTTCGCAGATGACCACCCCGCCCGAGCTCGGTGGTGGTGCGGACACCACGTGGTAGCCACGGTAGTCACACTCGATGGGCGCCAGTTCGCGGGTCTTGTATTTGTCCAGGTCGGCCTGGGTGATGATGCCTTTGCCCGATTGGCTGGAATCCACAATCGCCTTGGCTACCCAGCCTTTGTAAAAGCCATCGGTGCCCTTGGCGGAGATTTCCCGCAGGGTTTTCGCCAGGTCTTTCTGCACCAGCTTCTGGCCCACCAGCATCGGCTCGCCTCCGTGCAGGAAGATGCCGCGCAGGTCTTTGTCTTTCTTGAATTCGTCAGTAGCGGTGTGCAGCAGGTCGACATCGCCCTGCTCCAGGGCAAAACCGTCTTCGGCCAGCTTGATCGCCGGGGCGATGACCTGGGCGCGCTTGAGGGTGCCGTATTTGCTCAGCGCCAGTTCCATGCCCGACACAGTGCCGGGAACGCCGACCGCCAGGTGGCCCTTGGAGCTGAGGTCCGGGACCACGTTGCCGTCCTTGTCCAGGTACATGTCGGCGGTCGCGGCCAGCGGGGCTTTTTCGCGGAAGTCGAGGAAGGTCTTGCGGCCGTCGGCCAGTTGCACGGTCATGAACCCACCCCCGCCGAGGTTGCCGGCTGCCGGGTACACCACGGCCAGGGCGTAGCCCACCGCCACCGCCGCATCCACGGCGTTGCCGCCGGCCTTGAGCACATCCACGCCCACATGGGTCGCCAGATGCTGGGCGGTGACCACCATGCCATTTTCGCCAGCCACCGGGGCCTGGGAGGCCGCCTGCACGCCGCTGACAGTCAGCACCAGCGCGGTGGCAATCAAAGTTCGGGTAAACGGTTGGTATTTCATCCCTGCATACTCTGTTTATTAGAAGAACTCGAAAGTAATACGTTTCCGATCCAAGCCCCAGCGTTATGCCGCGTTTGTGACAGAGCCTGTCGGTAACGGAATAATGCCCATGCTATATTCCGGGCCTTTACGCCGCGCAGCAGAGGCTTTTCGATGGTGATCAAGAAGACCGGTATCCGCGCCCAGCAAGCCGACCAGACCCGCGCGCGGATTCTCCAGGCGGCGGTCAAGGTCTTCACCCGCGACGGCTATTCCGGCGGGCGTGTGGAAAGCATTTCCCGCGAGGCCGACTCCAACGACCGCATGCTGTATTACTACTTCGGCAGCAAGGAGCACCTGTTTGTGTGTGTGCTGGAGCACACCTATGAACAGTTCAACAAGGCCGAAAGCAAGCTCAAGCTCGACCTGACTGCACCGGTGCAAGCGTTGCAGGCGCTGGTGGGGTTTATCTGGAATTACTACGTCAAGCATCCCGAGTTTGTGGCGATCCTGAGCATCGAGAACCTGCACCAGGGCAAGCATGCGAAGCAGTCGGGTGAACTGCGGCGGTTGTCCGGGGAGGCGGTTGGGGTGTTGCGGCCGATCATTGAAGCGGGCCAGGCCCAGGGGCTGTTTCGTGAAGATGTGGACATCAAGCATGTGTACTTGATGATTGCTTCGTTGTGCTACTTCTATAACTCCAACCAGCACACGCTGAGTTCGTTTTTGGGGGAGGATTTGGCGGATAAGACCCAGCAGCGGGATTGGCTGGGGTTTATCAGTGATCTGGTGTTGCGCGGGGTATGCGTGACACCGCCCATCCAACGGTAGAACCTGGATCTAAATGTGGGAGCGGGCTTGCTCGCGAATGCGGTGTATCAGTCAATATATTTGGCGACTGACGAACCGCTTTCGCGAGCAAGCCCGCTCCCACATTTTTTGACCGTGTGAATCAATGGGTACCGGGATTGGCTCGCAGGTGTGCCACGGTTTGCTCCAGGCCTTCCCACTGCGGTGCATGGGGTGCGAAGCGCCCGCGCAGGTATGCGGCCAACTCCGCCACTTGGGTGTTCGACAAACTGTCCTTGAACGCCGGCATGTAACCCAGATCCTTGGTCGCCGGAGTGCTGATCCCTTGCAAAATCACCTTGATCAGGTTGTCCGGTTGATCGCTGTGCACATTGGTATTGGTCGCCAGTGATGGGCTGACGCCGAACAGCTTCGGGCCCTGTCCGTCGGCATGGCAGGCCTTGCATGAACCTTCGAATACCCGTCGCCCATTGGCATTGGGCACCGTCGCAGCTGCCACCACCTGCGCTTCGGCGGCGCCGCTGTCGTTCAGCGAAGCCAGGTATACCGCCATCGCGCGGATGTCGGTCTTGGGCAGTTTCGCCAGTTCAGTCACGACCGGTCCCATCGGCCCCGTTGCCACGCCATGGGCATCGGAATAACCAGTGCTCAGGTAGCTGAACAATTGGTCTTCGGTCCACGGCGTCGGCGCCTTGGACAAGCCATTCAAGGCCGGCGCTTCCCAACCGTCCACCCTGCCGCCCGCGAGGAACGCCTTGCCGCCCTTCTCCGCCCCCATCAGGTTGCGCGGCGAATGGCACGCCGCGCAGTGCCCCAAACCGTTGACCAGGTAAGCGCCACGATTCCATTGCTCGCTGCGCTGTGGCTGCACGCTGATTTCTCCGCGGCGCAGGAACAGCGCATTCCAGCCGGCCATCAACGGCCGGATATTGAACGGAAACTTCATCGCATTCGGCACCGGTGCCTGGCTCACCGGCGCCTGGGACATCAGGTAGGCATACAGTGCCTGCATGTCGGCATCGTTGATATTGCGAAACGCCGTATAGGGAAACGCCGGGTACAGGTTGCGCCCGTCGCGGCCAATGCCGTCGCGCATCGCCCGCTCGAACGCCGGGTAGGACCAGTTGCCAATCCCGGTTTTCTCATCCGGGGTGATGTTGCTGCTGTAAAGGGTGCCGAACGGCGTATGCATCGCCAGCCCGCCGGCATTGGGGGCGCCGCCCGGTGCCGTGTGGCACACCGCGCAATCCCCCACGGCGGCCAGCAAGCGCCCACGCTCCAGGGTGGCCTTGGACCAGGTTCCGGCGCTGGGCGGTGTGATCGGGGCAATTTCACTGTGAAACGGCCACGCGGTAGCAGCCATGCCCAGCACCGCGCCAAAGGCGGCGAACAATGAGCCGAACAACCATTTGCGGCGCTTTTCCGGGGACTTCGCCGGCTCGCCCAGGGTGCCTGCATTCAGCGCCGCCAATACCCGCTCGGGAGTAATCGGCAGCTCGCGAAAACGGATGCCGGTGGCGTCATAGATCGCATTGGCAATCGCCGCCGCGCTGGGCACCGAGGCCGACTCACCGGCGCCCATCGGGGGCTGGTCCTGGCGCGGCATCATCAGTACGTCGATCTGCGGCACTTCCGGGAAGGTCAGGATCGGATAACCGCCCCACTCCTTGCTCGCCACGGTCGACTCTTCAAAGGTCACGCGTTCCTTGAGCACACGGCTGGTGGACTGGATCACATTGCCGTGGATCTGATGCTGCACCCCTGCGGGGTTGATCATCATCCCCGAGTCATGCCCGATCACCACCCGCGTCACCGAGACATCGCCGGTCTGCTTGTCGATGGCCACGTCCGCGACCCAGGCCGCCCACGCCGCGCCGAAGCCGGGAAACTTGCTGTGGATGTAGCGCGCGTAGGCAAAGCCCCGACCACGCAGCAGGTGGTCCTCATTCGCGGTTTGCATCGGCGCGGTACGCGGTGCCCAGTTGGCGCGTTCGGCGGTGGATTTCACCAGGTCGATGGCGCGCTCGTCCTTCAGGTAACGCAGGCGGTACTCCACCGGGTCGACCCCGGCGGCAAACGCCAGTTCGTCGATATAGGATTCATGGGCGAAGGTGTTGGGCAACGCCGACACACCGCGCATCCACGAGGCGCGAACGATCGGCGCCATGTCGTTGATGGTGACGCGCATGTTCGCGATGTCGTAGGGCGGGATCGAGGTGCGGTCGCCCATCTCGAACATCGCCGCCACCGGCTCGACCCGGCCGGTCAACAGCAGCGCCAGGGTGGGCGCGCCGTTGGACGGGTAGCTGGTTTCAAAGTCATAGGCGGCGATGCTGCCGTCGGCGTTCAGGCCGCCGTCGACATCCATCAATTGCGCGGTGCCCTTGGGCTCCCACAGGTGCTCCTGTTCGCGGGTCAGTTGCACCCGCACCGGCTTGCCCACCGCACGCGACAGCAGCAAGGCGTCGGCGCATACATCATCGGCGCAGTTACGGCCGTAGCAGCCGGCGGCCTCCATGCGAATCACGTCGATGGACGCTTCCGGGCATTCCAGCAACCAGGCCAGGTCGGCCCGCAGCAGGTGCGGGTTCTGGCTGCCCGACCAGACGCGGCTGCCACCGGGCTGATAATCCGCCACGCCACAGGACGGGCCGATGGAGCCGTGCATCTGGTATGGCCACAGGTAGGTGCGCGGCATGCGCTGGCTGGCGGCGGCCAGGGCTGCGTCGACGTTGCCCTGGTCGAGCACGGTGCGGCGTACCCGCGGGTTGTCGCGGATTGCCTGCTCCACATCGCTCATGTCCGGCAGTGGGTGGTTCCAGGGTTTCCAGTGCACCTGCAGTTCCTGGGCGGCCTTGATTGCCTGCTCTTCGCGCAAGGCCACCACGCCGACAAAATCACGGATCACCACCACCGCAACAATGCCCGGGATATGGGCGATGGAAGACTCGTCGACCTTCAGCAGGCTGTTGCCGACAAAGTCACCGCAATCCAGGCCCGCATACGGCGGGCGGATCACCCGACCGTGGAGCATGTCCGGCACGCGCATGTCGTGCACGTACGTCAGTTCGCCGGTGGCCTTGCCCGGGATATCCACCCGGGCTGCGCCCTTGCCCACCAGGCGGTAATCGGCGGTGGCCTTGAGCGGTGCATCGCCGCTGATGCGCAGTTGGTCATGCTCGCCCGTCACCAGTTCGCCATAAGTGATGGTGCGCCCGTCTTCGCCGCGGATAACGCCTGCGTCGACCTTGAGACTTTGAGCATTTACGGACCAGCGTTGCGCCGCCCGCGCCAGCAGGAAACGCCGGGCTTCGGCGGCGGCATTGCGCAGCGGAATCGCGGAGATCTGCAAGGTTGCGCTGGCAATGGTCGCGCCCTGGTTCGGCGCACGCTCGGTGTCGCCCAGCACCATGCGCACCTGGTCCATGGTCAGGTCCAGTTCTTCAGCGACGATCTGCGCCAGGGAGGTGCGAATGCCGGTGCCCAGGTCCACATGCCCGTTGAAGGCGTACACCAGCCCGTCATCGTTCACTGCGATAAACAGCCCCAGTTCCTTGGGCTTGACCGTCGGTGTGCCGCCTTTGGCCACCGGCCCCGAAGGTGGCAGCACATCGTCGACGATCAGCAGGACGCCGGCCTTGGCCAGCCATTGGTCACGGGAAGGGATTGCATCAGTCATGGTCATCGATCCACGTTCAAGGCATTAGGCGGGCGGCACGCAGCACCGCGCGGAGGATTTCGATATGGGTGCCACAGCGGCAGAGGTTGCCCGACAGTTCGCTGCGCACCTCGGCTTCGCTGGGGTTGGGATTGCGGTCGAGCAAGGCCTTGGCGGTCATGATCATACCGTTGAGGCAGTAGCCGCACTGGGCGGCCTGTTCATCGATGAAGGCCTGCTGCACCGGGTGCGGGGTCTGGCGGGTGCCGAGGCCTTCGAGGGTGACGATGTTGCGGCCCACGGCACCCGACAGGGGGAAGACGCAGGAGCGTGCAGCCACGCCGTCGATGATCACCGTGCAGGCGCCGCACTCCCCCAGGCCGCAGCCGTATTTGGGGCCGTTGAGTTGCAGGTCATTGCGCAGGATCAACAACAGCGGGGTGTCGGCCATTGCGCTGACTTCGCTGGTGTGGCCGTTGACCTCAAGCGTTACCGTGATGTTCTGGCTGGTCATTCGCTTCGCCCGTTGGATTTGGTGAAGTGTCCACTACATCAAACAGTCAAAAAAAAGCGTCGCGTACCTGGGGTCTCGCGACACACTTGAAGGGTGAAGTGGTTACTACATCAACGTAGAGCAAAAACGGTGCCAGAAGATGGATGAATACCTGTGGCGAGGGAGCTTGCTCCCGCTGGGTTGCGAAGCGACCCCAAAAGATGGGCCTGCTGCGCAGTCCAGCGGGAGCAAGCTTCCTCACCACAGGGGATCGGGGTCAGGTTTGGGGGTCTTCGATCATTTTGCGTAGCAGGAAGAGTACAGCGACGCGTTCGGCGGGGTTGAGGTTGCTCAGGGTCAGTTCGGTGATGGTGGCGGCGCAGGGCACGGTTTGCTGCACCAGGGCGGCGCCGGAGTCGGATAGGTTGACCACGACTTTGCGTTTGTCCTGCGGGTCGGGTTCGAGGGTGATCAGTTCGCGGGCCTTGAGGCGTTCGACGATGCCACGGATGGTCGCCTGGTCGACGGCGGTGGCCTTGACCAGTTCGGTGAGCGAACTTGCACCGTGATCGCGCAGGGCGCACAGGGTGACGAACTGCACGGCGGTGAGCTGGGAGTCGCCGACGTTCTGCTGGAAGATCGCCAGGTGACGCTGGTAGGCCTTGCGCAGCAGGTGGCCGACTTGCTCGGAGAAAACGTAGGAATCAGGCACGGCGGGCTCGGGAAGGCGGTGGTCGATGGGGTGGCATGATGGCGGGGTTGTGGAAATGACTCAAGGATCTCATTGCCGGAACGCGGTTGAAATGTGGGAGCGGGCTTGCTCGCGAATGCGGTGTGTCAGGTGGCGCATGTGTGACTGGCGTACCGCATTCGCGAGCAAGCCCGCTCCCACATTGGATGTTTAGTGGGCCAGGGAGGCCTTGGGGGCTACGACGTCGCCGGCGATGACTACGGCCTCATCATCGAGGTAGACGTCGCAATTGCGCAGCGGGATGTCCATGTGGCACGGCGTCTTGCGGGTGCCGCCGACTTCGGTGTTCGGGCCGGTGGAGAACAGGAAGTTGCCGTAGAACGCGCGGGCGTCCATGCACATGCCGTCGTTCTTGTCGTGCAGGCCCATGGCCGTCCATTGCGCCCGTGGCTGCAGGCCCCAGCCGATGTGGGAGATGCCATATACCTCGGGGTCGTTGAAGTATTTCATGTAGTCGCGCAGGTATTCGGCCTCGAAACCACCGTGGATTCTGGTGATGAAGCCCTTCTCGATCTCCAGGGTGATTTTCTCCCGGGTGTAGGTCTTGAACGGCAGCAGGATGTCGCCGATATCCAGCACCAGCACGCCCTCTGCAGTTTCCTCATTTGGCCAGGAGAACAGGAAGCCGCTCGGCCAGTGGTCCCAGCGTCCCGGTTCGTCGGCAAAGCCGTATTCGGTGACGGACGGGTATTGCCCCAGCGCCGCCCGGAAATCACTGCCGGCGCGGGATTTGACGTGGATCGAGCGGGCTTTTTTCAGCAGTTCTTCAGCGGCCAGCACGCGCACTTTGTCCTCTTCGGTCGGCAGCATGCGCGCCAGCACTTCCGGGGGTTCAACCGCCAGCAGGATGCGCGTGCCGGTCTTGAGGATCTGTTCCTGCTCCGGCGAGTGCAACAGCATCATGGTGTCGACGATCAGGTCTGCCGCTTCCAGCGCCCGCTGCGCCGCGATATTGCCGGTCAGGGCAGTGTCGCCACAGTAGGCGGTCATGTCATTGCCCATCGCCCGGGGATGGTTGAACGACGGCAACTCCACCGCATACACCTTGGCCCCCAGGCGCTGCGCAGCGTCCATCGCGGCGCGCACGGTGCGCGGGTCGGAGTAATGGCTCTTGAGCACGGCGACGCTCTGGGTCGGGTCGACCTTCGAGAGCTTCAACACATGCTCAAACATCTGGGTCAGTTCGCAATCACTTACCGGCATTTCCTGTCTCCTCAGCTGCTGCACCAAGATCTTGCAGGGCGCTTCACTCTAGTGCGTTTTTATAGCGTATACGCCAATTAATCACGATAAGAACTGATTTCATCATGGACTGCAAGCACCACGCCAAAACGTTACGAATCCACACAAGCGCAGTTATATATGGAGATAACCGGTTACAGGGGATCGATATGGCCAAAAAAACAATTTTTCAGGCGTGGGCTTTTCATTTGAAAAAATGAGCGTATACACTTTAACAACCTTGCGGACAGACGCCGCCGGCCATTATTCGAAAAAGAGGACCACGCCCCATGGGAAGCACACAAAAAATCGCAATCGTCGGCGCCGGCCTTGGCGGTGCCGCCGCTGCCACCCTGCTGCAACAGGCAGGGTTCGACGTGGACATCTACGAGCAGGCGCCGGAGTTTTCCCGCCTGGGTGCCGGGATCCACATGGGCCCCAACATCATGAAAATCTTCCGCCGCATGGGCATCGAAAAACAGCTGGACCTGATGGGGTCGCACCCCGAGCACTGGTTCAGCCGCGATGGTGAAACCGGCGACTACCTGTCACGCATTCCCCTGACTGGCTACGGCGCGTCCTACATCACCGTGCATCGCGGCGATCTGCACGCGCTGCAGATGTCCACTCTCAAGCCCGGCACCCTGCACTTCAACAAGCGCCTGGAAACCCTTGAAGAAACCGATACCCAGGTGCGCCTGACTTTCGCCGACGGCGAGGTAACCTACGCCGACATCGTGATCGGTGCCGACGGCATCAACTCGCGCATTCGTGAAGAGCTGCTGGGTGCCGAAAAACCGTTGTACAGCGGCTGGGTCGCGCACCGTGCGCTGATCCGTGGCGACCAGTTGGCCAAGTACGACCTGAAGTTCGAAGACTGCATCAAGTGGTGGACCGAGGACCGGCACATGATGGTCTACTACACCACCGGCAAGCGCGACGAGTACTACTACGTCACCGGCGTGCCGCACCCGGAATGGGACTTCCAGGGCGCCTTCGTCGACAGCAGCCGGGAGGAGATGTTCGACGCCTTCAAGGGCTACCACCCGACCGTCCAGGCCCTGATCGAATCCACCGAAAGCGTGACCAAATGGCCGTTGCGCAACCGCAACCCGCTGCCGTTGTGGAGCCGTGGTCGCCTGGTATTGCTGGGCGATGCCTGCCACCCGATGAAACCCCATATGGCTCAGGGCGCCGGCATGGCCATCGAAGACGCCGCGATGCTGACGCGCTGCCTGCAGGAAACAGGGATCGGCGACTACCGCACCGCGTTCGAGCTGTATGAAGCCAACCGCAAGGAACGCGCGTCCCGGGTGCAGGCCGTGTCCAACGCCAACACCTGGCTGCGCACCCAGGAAGATCCGGACTGGGTCTACGGCTATGACCTCTACGCCCAGCAACTGAAATCGGGGGTGGCGGCGTGAGCAGCTTTCTCTACGGCGGCAATGTCCAGGCCAACGGTATCCGCCAGCATTACCTGCGTTACGGCGGCAAGGGCCCGGCACTGATCCTGATTCCCGGCATCACCAGCCCGGCGATTACCTGGGGTTTTGTCGCGGAACGCCTGGGTTTGCACTTCGACACCTACGTGCTGGACGTGCGCGGTCGCGGCCTGTCGTCCACCGGCCCGGAGCTGAACTACAGCGCCGACACCTGCGCCGATGACATTGGCGCGTTTGCCGACGCCCTGAAGCTCGACAGCTATCACCTGGTCGGCCATTCCATGGGCGCGCGGTTTGCCGTACGCAGTGCGGTGCGCCATCCACAAGGTGTCAACCGCGTGGTGTTGATCGACCCGCCGATGTCCGGACCGGGTCGCCGCGAATACCCAAGCAAACTGCCGTGGTACGTCGATTCGATTCGTCAATCCCAGGTCGGCATGGATGCGGAGGCGATGCGCGCCTTCTGCGCCACCTGGACCGACGAACAACTGCAACTGCGCGCCGAATGGCTGCACACCTGCTACGAGCCGGCGATCGTGCGTGCGTTCAATGACTTCCATACCGTCGACTTTCATCAGGACCTGCCCCACCTGGGGGCTCCTGCCCTGCTGATTGTTGCCGGACGCGGCGGTGTAATTCAGGCCGAAGATGTCGCGGAAGTCCGACAGTTACAGCCGACCCTACAGGTCGCCCATGTGCCAAATGCAGGACACATGATCCCCTGGGATGACCTTGAAGGCTTTTTCGCTGCCTTCGGCGACTTCCTCGGCCAGCCCCTGACTGCAT
Organism: Pseudomonas sp. Colony2; assembly: GCF_019382755.1. Taxonomy (NCBI): domain Bacteria; kingdom Pseudomonadati; phylum Pseudomonadota; class Gammaproteobacteria; order Pseudomonadales; family Pseudomonadaceae; genus Pseudomonas; species Pseudomonas sp. Colony2. Next base: position 3,888,701 of record NZ_CP080030.1, read on the forward strand.
AACGGAGACCATCATGCTCAAGCCTTATCGCATCGGCCAGATTGTGCCGAGCTCCAACACCACCATGGAAACCGAGATCCCGGCGATGCTTAACGCGCGCCAGGCGATCCGCCCGGAACGTTTCACCTTTCACTCCAGCCGCATGCGCATGAAGCAAGTGCGCAAGGAAGAACTGGCGGCCATGGACGGTGAGTCCGACCGTTGCGCCATCGAACTGTCCGACGCCAAGGTCGACGTGCTGGGCTACGCCTGCCTGGTAGCGATCATGGCCATGGGGCTGGGTTACCACCGCAAGTCCGAGCAACGCCTGCGCAAGGCCACCGCCGACAACGACGCCAACGCCCCGGTGATCACCAGTGCCGGCGCCCTGATCGAAGGCCTTAAAGTCATGGGTGCCAAACGCATCGCCATTGTTGCGCCGTACATGAAACCGCTGACCGAACTGGTGGTGAACTACATCCGCGAAGAAGGCTTTGAAGTGGTGGACTGGCGCGCCCTGGAAATCCCCGACAACCTCGAAGTGGCCCGCCACGACCCGGCCAACCTGCCGGCGATTGTTGCCGGGATGAACCTGGAAGGTGTCGACGTAATCGTACTGTCGGCCTGCGTACAAATGCAGTCGCTGCCCGTGGTCGCGAAGGTCGAAGCCCAGACCGGCCTGCCGGTACTCACCGCCGCCATCGCCACCACCTACGCCATGCTCAAGGCCCTGGACCTGGAACCCATCGTCCCCGGCGCCGGCGCCCTGCTCTCCGGCGCCTACTAAAAACGCTTTTGTGGCGAGGGAGCTTGCTCCCGCTGGGGTGCGAAGCGCCCCCAAAAAAACAGGCCTGCTACGCAGCCCAACGGGAGCAAGCTCCCTCGCCACAAGGTTATGTGCACTGCCCATTACCGAGGACTGAAAGATGAGCGAACAATCCGCCGACGCCAACTACCAGGGCGTCTGGGGTAACCGAATCGGCTTCGGCAAAAAATCCGCCCTGCTGATGATCGACTTCATGCAAGGCTATACCACCGAAGGCGCGCCACTGTTTGCCCCCGAAGTGCGCATCGCCGTGGCCGAAAGCGTCGAGCTGCTGGGCTGCGCCAGGCGTCACGGAATCAGCGTGGTGCACACCAATATCCGCTACCATCCGGGCCATTTCGCCGACGGCGGTATCTGGGTAAAAAAGGCCCCGGTGATGAAAGACATGGTCGAGGGTAACCCCCTCGCCGCCTTCTGCACCGAAGTGCTGCCCCTGGCCAATGAAGTGGTCATCACCAAACAATACGCCAGCGCGTTTTTCGGCAGCAGCCTGGCCCCGATGCTGCACGCCCAGGGCATCGACACCGTGGTGCTCGCCGGCTGTTCCACCAGCGGCTGCATCCGGGCCACCGCAGTGGATGCGGTGCAACACGGGTTTCGTACCATCGTCGTGCGCGAATGCGTCGGCGACCGCCACCCGGCGCCCCATGAAGCCAACTTGTTCGATATCGACAGCAAGTACGGCGACGTGGTGAGCAAGCAGGAGGCGATGAGCAAGTTCAAGGAGCAGTAACGCGTCAACAGGAACCACGACAAAGAGCGTGGTCCGGAAAAAACTGAGCGCCCACGCTGGAATGCAGTCGAATGTGGGAGCAAGCCCGCTCCCACACTTGATCACCTCCAACAGGGCACCTCAGTCTTCTGTCACTGCCTTTGGAAGTCGCTTTCACAGCACTCCGAAGTGCTGAAAAAGCGGCCGTATAAAAACCATAAGTCACCGCCAGGAGACACCCCAATGCCCATTGCGAATGCAGCGCCCGCGACTACGGTCGCCGATCCGGTCCACACGCTCTACCACAAGATCACCTGGAAGCTGATTCCGTTCCTGTGTTTCTGCTACCTCGCGGCCTACCTGGACCGCATCAATATCGGCTTCGCCAAACTGCAGATGCTCGACCAGCTGCACTTCAGCGAAACCGCGTTCGGCCTCGGTGCCGGGCTGTTTTTTGTCGGCTATATCATCTTCGAAGTCCCCAGCAACCTGATCCTGGAAAAGGTCGGGGCGAAGATCTGGATCGCCCGCATCATGATCACCTGGGGCCTGCTGTCGGCCTGCACCATGCTGGTCACCTCCACCACCCAGTTCTACATCCTGCGGTTCCTGCTGGGTGCGGCCGAAGCCGGGTTTCTGCCGGGCGTGCTGTATTACCTGACCACCTGGTTTCCCACCCATCGCCGGGGGCGGATCATCGCCCTGTTCATGATCGGCCTGCCGCTGTCCAGCGTGATCGGCGGCCCGTTGTCCGGCTGGATCATGGGCCACTTCGACAACATGGCCGGCCTGCGCGGCTGGCAGTGGCTGTTCCTGATCGAAGCGGTGCCCAGCGTGCTGCTCGGTGTGTGGACCTTCTGGGCGCTGCCCAATACCTATCAGCAAGCCAAGTGGCTGTCGCCGGAAGAAAAAAACCTGCTGGAAAGCGAACTGCGCAAGGACGACGCCGACGGTGCCGGCAGCAAACACAGCTTCCGCGACGGCTTCTTCAACCTCAAGGTGTGGATGCTCGGCGGTATCGACTTCTCGATCCTGCTCAGTGCCTATGCCATGGGGTTCTGGATGCCCACATTCATCCGCAACGCCGGGATTACCGACACTTTCCACATCGGCATCCTCACGGCCCTGCCCAGCGTGGCGGCCCTCTTGGGCATGCTGCTGATCGGCGCCAGCTCCGACAAACACCGCGAACGCCGCTGGCACATCATCGTGCCGTTCTTCATCGGCGCGGCGGCGATGGCTACCAGTACGTTCTTCACCCATAACGTGGTCGCCACCGTGGCGCTGTTTGCGATTGCCTCGGCGGCGATCATCGGTGCGGTGCCGGTGTTTTTCAGCCTGCCGGCGACCTTCCTGAAAGGCACCGCAGCGGCCACCGGCTTTGCCCTGGCCTGCTCGCTGGCGAACATCGCGGGCCTGGTGAGCAACTCGTTGATGGGCGTGGCGATTGACGTCACCGGCAGCAGCGCGGGGGCCTTGTGGTTTTTTGCCGGCTGCCTGATTCTCAGCAGCTTCCTGGTGATCGCCTTGCCGGCGAAGCTGGTAAACCGCTAACAACAACAATTTTTCGGGTGAGTCTCCATGCAAGGTTTCATCAAGCGCTGTGCCCTGCTTGTCGCCGTGGGCCTGTGTGCCGGTACGGCGCAGGCCGCAGAAAAGGTCATCTTCGACACCGACTTCAACGTGCTCAACGATGACGGCCAGGCCTTTATCATGCTCGCCCAGCTGCACGGGCAAAAACGCATCGACCTGCTGGGCATGACCCTGGTCAGCGGCAACGCCTGGGTCGACCAGGAACAGGTCGACGCCCTCAAGGCGGTGGAACGCATGGGTGTGGAAAAGGAAGTCGGCGTGTATTCCGGCGCCGCCTACCCGCTGCTGCATGACTACGCCACCTATGAGGCGGAAAAAGCCCTGTTCGGTTCCGGCTGGCCGGGTGCGTTCAAGAACCCGCGTCCAACCAGTGCCTCACAACTGGTCGCGCCACCGGACGGCCTGGCGACCCACACCAGGCTGCGCAAGGAAACCGCCGCCCAGTTCATCGTCGACAGCGTACGGGCCAACCCCCACGAGGTAACGATCCTGGCGGTCGGCCCGCTGACCAACATTGCCCTGGCGATTCGCTCGGCCCCGGACATCGTGCCGCTGATCAAGCGCATCGTGTACATGGGCGGCGCGCTGGAGATTCCGGGCAACACCACGCCGGCGGCGGAGTTCAACTGGTGGTTCGACCCGGAGGCCGCGAAGATCGTGTTGCGCTCGCCCATCGAACACGTGATTTTTCCCAACGATGTCTGTGAGAAAGTCACCTTCGACAAGTCGGTGTATGAGCGGGTGATCGCACACAAAGGCCCGATTGCCGACCTGTACAAGCACGAGTTCGGGCCACTGTTCGCCAAGGACCCGGCTTACCACAGCTTCACCTGGGACAGCCTGCCGGCACTGTTTCTCGTGAACCCCGGGATCGTCACCGAATCCCGCGAGCTGTGGGTGGACGTGGATGCCACCTTCGGCGCCGACTATGGCCGGGCACTGGGCTACAAGAAAGGCGCGCCGGTCGGCACGCAAAAGGCCAAGGTGGTCTTCGCGGTGGACCAGAAGCAGTTCTGGGACGGTTATGTAGGGTTGGTGACGCTGCCGACGCCGGTCAACATCTTCCGCTGAGTGCGCCGGAACTTGAGGGGCTGTGGTTTAATTGCGCGCCGTTGCCCAGCCCTTCAAGGAATCCGTTGTCGATGAATCAGCCCGCCACCAAAGTCCTGGTCATTGGCTACGTCTGGCCAGAGCCTCGCTCCTCGGCGGCCAGCGGGCACATGATGCAGATTCTGGAGAGTTTCCTGGCCCAAGGCTGGGACATCACCTTCAGCAGCCCGGCGGTCACCGGCGAACACAAGGCCGACCTGCCCGCCCTGGGCATTCGCGAATGCGCGATCGAGTTGAATAACAGCAGTTTCGACGCGTTTATCCAGCAATTGGCTCCGGATATCGTGCTGTTCGACCGTTTCATGATGGAAGAACAGTTCGGCTGGCGCGTGGAAAAATCCTGCCCGAATGCTCTTCGGGTGCTGGAAGCATCCGACCTGCAAAGCCTGCGGGACGCCCGCCACCAGCGCCTCAAGGATTTCCTGAAGGCCCACCCCGAAGCTGATGACTTCGACGCGCTGTTCAGCCGGGACCTGGCCGCCGAATTCGATGACATGGCCGATACCGACCTGGCCAAGCGCGAGATCGCTGCGATCTACCGCTGCGACATCAGCCTGATGATCTCCGACGTGGAAATCCAGTTGCTGACCGAACACTTCAAGGTGCCCGCTGCCCTGCTCCACTGGTGCCCGTTGATGCTGGCGCCGCCCACCGAAGCCTTTGCCCCCTTTGAGGACCGTGCCCACTTCCTGAGCATCGGCAATTTCCGCCATGCGCCGAACTGGGATGCGGTGTTGTGGATGAAGAACAGTGTGTGGCCGCTGATCCGCCAGCAATTGCCCGGCGCTCAACTTCACGTGTACGGCGCCTATACGCCACCCAAGGCCACCGCGCTGCACAACCCGGCCCAGGGCTTCCACGTGATGAATTGGGCCGAGGATGCATTGCAGGTCATGAGCGCTGCGCGTATCTGCCTGGCGCCACTGCGCTTTGGTGCCGGGATCAAGGGCAAGCTGGCCGACGCGATGCTCTGCGGCACACCCAGCGTTACCACACCGATTGGCGCCGAAGCCATGGGCGAACCGTGGCCCGGCGTGGTCGAACACAGCGCCAATGCACTGGCTGCTGCGGCGGTTGCGTTGTATCAAGACCAGCCACGCTGGACCCAGGCCCAGGAAGATGGCCGGCAGTTACTGGCCCGCCGTTACGCCCACGACCTCCACGGCCCGGCCCTGGTGGAGCGCCTGGAGCAGTGCCGCCGCCAGTTGGCCGAGCACCGTCGGAACAATTTCACCGGCAGCATGCTGCGCCACCACCTGCACAAAAGTACCCAGTACATGGCGCAGTGGATCGAGGCGAAAAACCGTACGCTGTAGACACAGACGCTGGCGAGGTGGCGCGCAAGGGGGCATTATCCTTTTCGCAACCACAATAAAGCGACTGCAGCATGACCCGAGCAGCGAGAATCACCGATCCTTCCTACGAGCTGATGGACGATCACAACGGTCTGTCCATCATCTATCGCCAACACGGCTTCCCGTGCCCGTTGGTGCGCTGGCATTTCCACAAGGAATACGAGCTGCACCTGATCGTTGCCAGCTCCGGCAAGGTGTTTATCGGCGACTACATCGGCAACTTCTACCCGGAAAGCCTGTTCCTCACCGGCCCCAACCTGCCCCACAACTGGATCAGCCAGGTGGCCGAGGACGAAGTGGTGCCCAAGCGCGACATGCTGGTGAACTTCACCGACGAGCTGTTCGACGGCGGCAGCCATGTCTTTGCCGAGCTCAAGACCCTGGCGCCACTGCTGGAACGGGCGCAATACGGCATCGAATTTCGCTGCAAGAAAACCATCGCCCAGGCCATGACCCTGATGCAGCGCATCGAGGATGCCCAGGGCATGGCGCGCCTGGGCCACTTCTTCATCCTGATGGAAGTGCTCAGTGCCTGCGAGGACTACCAACTGCTCTCCGGCGTGACCACGCCGCAACTGGCGGATGAACACAGCATCGACCGCACCAACCGCGCGGTGGACTACATTTTTGCCCACTACGCGCGGGAGCTGTCCCTGGAAGAGGTGGCCGAATACCTCGGCATGAAACCCACCTACTTCTCCCGCGTGTTCAAACAAGCCACCGGCCGCACCTTCATCGAATTCGTCAACCGCCTGCGTATCAGCAAGTCCTGCGAGCTGCTGGCCGATGGTGACAAAGCCGTGACCGATGTGTGCTTCGAGTCAGGCTTCAACAACATCTCCAACTTCAACCGCCGCTTCCAGCAGCTCAAGGGCATGACCCCCTCGCACTACCGGCGCCTGGCGGTGCAGCGCCTGACCGAGCAGAACCTCGCCTGAAAACGCGCGTTCCTGTGGGAACCCGCTTGTGTGGGAGCGGGCTTGCTCGCGAATGCAGTGTGTCAGGCAGCGCAAATGTCGGCTGATTCACCGCCTTCGCGAGCAAGCCCGCTCCCACATTTGCATCGCGCTCACGCAGGAAGCCGATCGCTCCCAGCGAATCGTTTCAGCAATTTTCCGCTGCAGTGCAAAAAAGTATCAGTAAAAGTGCTCCCAAGGATTTGTCAGCACGTCAATTGAAGGCTGTAATCAACGCACACTCTTCCAGCTGTCGTGGAAGACACAACAACAATAACTGTCCTTCTGCAGCCCCTGGGCGCAGAAATGGAGTGCGCGATGAAGTTCACAGCCAAAGCTCTGCTTGCCTGCACCTGCATGACCCTCAGCGCCGTCAGTCTTGGCGCGCAAACCCTGACCATTGCCACCGTCAACAACAGCGACATGATCCGCATGCAAAAGCTCTCGAAAACCTTCGAGACCGAGCATCCGGAGATCAAGCTGAACTGGGTGGTACTCGAAGAAAACGTCCTGCGCCAACGCCTCACCACCGACATCGCCACCCAGGGCGGACAGTTCGACGTGTTGACCATCGGCATGTACGAAGCTGCACTCTGGGGCGCCAAAGGCTGGCTGGAACCGATGAAGGACCTGCCTGCTTCCTACGACCTGGACGACGTTTTCCCTTCCGTGCGTGACGGCCTTTCCGTCAAGGGCTCGCTGTATGCCCTGCCGTTCTACGCCGAAAGCTCCATCACCTACTATCGCACCGACCTGTTCAAGGACGCCGGGCTGACCATGCCCGAGCACCCGACCTGGACCCAGATCGGCGAATTCGCCGCCAAACTCACCAACAAGGACAAAGAGCAGTACGGCCTGTGCCTGCGGGGCAAAGCCGGTTGGGGCGAGAACATGGCGCTGATCACCACCCTGGCCAACGGCTACGGTGCACGCTGGTTCGATGAGAAGTGGCAACCGGAATTCAACGGGCCAGAGTGGAAAGACGCACTGAACTTCTACGTCGACAACATGAAGAAATCCGGCCCGCCGGGGGCTTCCAGCAACGGTTTCAACGAAAACCTGGCGCTGTTCAACAGCGGCAAGTGCGCGATCTGGGTCGACGCCAGCGTCGCCGGCTCGTTCGTGACCGACAAGACCCAAAGCAAAGTGGCTGACCACGTCGGCTTCACCTTTGCCCCCCACGAGAAGACCGACAAAGGTACTTCGTGGCTGTACTCCTGGTCCCTGGGGATTCCAACCAGTTCCAAAGCCAAGGACGCTGCCAAGGTGTTCACCACCTGGGCCACTTCCAAGGAATACAGCCAGTTGGTCGCCAAGACCGACGGGATTGCCAACGTACCGCCAGGTACCCGCAAATCGACCTACAGCGACGAATACATGAAGGCCGCGCCGTTTGCCAAGGTGACGCTGGAATCGCTGAAAGTCGCCGACCCGAAAGACCCGTCGGCCAAGCCGGTGCCGTATGTGGGCATCCAGCTGGTGACCATTCCTGAATTCCAGGCGATTGGTACCCAGGTCGGCAAGTTCTTCTCCAGCGCACTGACCGGTGGCTCCACTGCCGAAAAAGCCCTGGCGGATGCACAGACCTTCACCGAACGCGAAATGAAGCGGGCCGGTTATCCCAAGTAAAGCGGTCTCACCACACTGAATGTGGGAACCCGCTTTCTGTAGGAGCCGGGCTTGCCCGCGATGCAGACAACTCGGTCTGTCAGTTTCACCGAGGCGCTCTCATCGCAGGCAAGCCAGCTCCCACATTTGACCGCACTCCGACCCGCATTCCGCATGTACCTGACTGGTCCTGATCACCATGAATACCACCACTGCCCAAGTGCAAACCGCTACGCCGGACAAGCCGCGTAAAAGCCGCCTGATCAACCCCGGCTGGTTCCTCGTCAGCCCCTCGGTGGCCTTGTTGCTGCTGTGGATGATCGTGCCGCTGGGCATGACCCTGTACTTCTCGCTGATTCGCTACAACCTGCTCTACCCCGGCGAAAACCAATTCGTGGGGCTGGAGAACTTCACCTACTTCATCACCGACTCGGGCTTCCTGCCCGGCGCCACCAACACCCTGTTGCTGGTGGGCAGCGTCTTGCTGATCAGCGTAGTGTTTGGCGTACTGATCAGCGCCCTGCTGGAAGCCAGCGAGTTCTTCGGTCGCGGCCTGGTGCGGGTGTTGCTGATTTCACCGTTCTTCATCATGCCCACCGTTGGTGCGCTGATCTGGAAGAACCTGATTTTCCATCCGGTGTCGGGGATCCTCGCCTACGTGTGGAAGCTGTTCGGCGCCCAGCCGGTGGACTGGCTGGCCCATTACCCGTTGCTATCGATCATTATCATCGTGTCCTGGCAGTGGCTGCCCTTCGCGATCCTGCTGCTGATGACCGCCATGCAGTCCCTCGACCAGGAACAGAAGGAAGCCGCCCGCCTCGACGGTGCCGGCGCCATCGCGATCTTCTGGCACCTGACCCTGCCGCACCTGGCACGTCCGATTGCCGTGGTGGTGATGATCGAAACGATCTTCCTGCTCTCGGTGTTCGCCGAAATCTTCACCACCACCAACGGTGGCCCCGGCTACGCCTCGACCAACCTCGCCTACCTGATCTACAACCAGGCGCTGGTGCAGTTCGACGTGGGCATGGCCTCGGCCGGCGGCTTGATTGCCGTGGTCATCGCCAATATCGCGGCGATCATCCTGGTGCGGATGATCGGCAAAAACCTGACTGACAAGCCTTGAGGGCCGCGCCATGACGCTTCAACAATCCCGCCGCCTGCAAAGCGTGCTGCTCGGCACCCTGGCCTGGGCCATCGCGATCCTGATTTTCTTCCCGATCTTCTGGATGGTGCTGACCAGCTTCAAGACCGAAATCGACGCGTTCGCCACGCCGCCGCAGTTCATCTTCACGCCGACGCTGGAGAACTACCTGCACATCAACGAGCGCAGCAACTACTTCAGCTACGCCTGGAACTCGGTACTGATTTCCTTCAGCGCCACCGCCCTGTGCCTGCTGATCTCGGTACCGGCCGCCTACTCCATGGCGTTCTACGAGACCAAGCGCACCAAGGGCACGCTGCTGTGGATGCTCTCCACCAAGATGCTGCCGCCGGTCGGCGTACTGATGCCGATCTACCTGCTGGCCAAGAGCTTCGGCCTGCTGGATACGCGCATTGCGCTGATCATCATCTACACCCTGATCAACCTGCCGATCGTGGTCTGGATGGTTTACACCTACTTCAAGGACATCCCCAAGGACATCCTCGAAGCCGCCCGCCTGGACGGCGCCACCCTGTGGCAGGAAATGGTCCGGGTGCTGCTGCCGATCGCCAAGGGCGGCCTGGCTTCCACGGTGCTGCTGTCGCTGATCCTGTGCTGGAACGAGGCGTTCTGGTCGCTGAACCTGACCTCGTCCAACGCCGCGCCGCTCACCGCGCTGATCGCCTCCTACTCCAGCCCCGAAGGTTTGTTCTGGGCCAAATTGTCTGCCGTGTCGACCCTGGCCTGTGCGCCGATCCTGATCTTTGGCTGGATCAGCCAGAAACAGCTGGTCCGCGGTCTGTCCTTCGGCGCCGTGAAATAACGGCT
>NZ_CP080030.1:3898828-3904011 GCF_019382755.1 Pseudomonas sp. Colony2
AAGCGGAGGCCCATCATGGCCAACCTGAAAATCAAGAATCTGCAAAAAGGCTTCGAAGGCTTCTCCATCATCAAGGGCATCGACCTTGAGGTGAACGACAAGGAATTCGTGGTGTTCGTCGGCCCGTCGGGCTGCGGCAAATCCACCCTGCTGCGCTTGATTGCCGGCCTTGAAGAAGTCACCGAAGGCACCATCGAGCTGGATGGCCGCGACATCACCGAGGTCACCCCGGCCAAGCGCGACCTGGCAATGGTGTTCCAGACCTACGCCCTGTACCCGCACATGAGCGTGCGCAAGAACATGTCGTTTGCCCTGGACCTGGCCGGCGTCGACAAGAAGATTGTCGAGAGCAAGGTCAACGAAGCAGCACGTATCCTGGAGCTGGGCCCTTTGCTTGAGCGCAAGCCAAAGCAGTTGTCCGGCGGCCAGCGCCAGCGTGTCGCCATTGGCCGTGCGATTGTGCGTAACCCGAAGATCTTCCTGTTCGACGAACCCCTGTCCAACCTCGATGCCGCCCTGCGGGTGCAGATGCGCCTGGAGCTGTCGCGCCTGCATAAAGAGCTGCAAGCCACGATGATCTACGTGACCCACGACCAGGTCGAAGCCATGACCCTGGCCGACAAGGTGGTCGTACTCAACAGCGGCCGCGTGGAACAGGTGGGCTCGCCGCTGGAGCTGTATCACCAGCCGGCCAACCTGTTTGTGGCAGGCTTTTTGGGCACGCCGAAAATGGGTTTCCTCAAGGGCAAGGTCACTCGCGTTGACCCACAGAGCTGCGAAGTCGAACTGGACGCCGGCGGCCGCATCAGCCTGCCCCTGAGCAGCGCGACCTTGAGCGTCGGCAGCGCCGTGACCCTGGGCATTCGCCCGGAGCACCTGGAAATCGCCGCGCCGGGGCAAGCCACCCTGACCGTCACCGCCGACGTCGGCGAGCGCCTCGGCAGCGACACCTTCTGCCATGTGATTACCGCCAGCAAGGAGCCGTTGACCCTGCGGATCCGTGGCGACATGGCCAGCCAGTATGGCGAGACCCTGCAGCTGTACCTGGACCCGACCCAATGCCATCTGTTCGACGCTGAGGGTGTTGCCGTGGCCCGCCCACTGCGCGCCGCCGCCTGATTTCGCGAGAATTTCCCGATGAAACTGAACAAGCAAAACCTCACGCAACTGGCGCCCGAAGTGCAACTGCCGGCCTATGCGATTGCCAATACCAGCCAGGGCATCGCGCACATCGGCGTTGGCGGGTTCCACCGCGCCCACCAGGCGTATTACACCGATGCCTTGATGAATACCGGCACAGGCCTGGACTGGAGCATTTGTGGTGTGGGCCTGCGCAGCGAGGACCGCAAGGCGCGGGACGACCTGGCCGGCCAGGACTACCTGTTCACCCTGTATGAACTGGGCGACACCGACGACACCGAAGTGCGCGTGATCGGCTCCATCAGCGACATGCTGCTGGCCGAAGACGGCGCCCAGGCGTTGATCGACAAGCTGGCCAGCCCGCAGATTCGCATCGTCTCGCTGACCATCACCGAAGGCGGCTACTGCATCGACGACAGCAACGGCGAGTTCATGGCCCACCTGCCGCAGATCCAGCATGACCTGGCCAACCCGGGCTCGCCGAAAACCGTGTTCGGGTTTATCTGCGCGGCGTTGACCGAGCGCCGGGCGGCCGGGGTGCCAGCATTTACCGTAATGTCCTGCGATAACCTGCCCCACAACGGCGCCGTGACTCGCAAGGCGTTGCTGGCCTTCGCCGCGCTGCATGACGCCGACCTGCACGAGTGGATCAAGGCCAACGTGAGCTTCCCGAATGCGATGGTCGACCGCATCACGCCAATGACCAGCACCGCGCACCGCCTGCAACTGCATGACGATCACGGCATCGACGACGCCTGGCCTGTGGTCTGCGAGCCGTTTGTGCAATGGGTGCTGGAAGACAAGTTCGTCAACGGCCGCCCGGCGTGGGAGACGGTGGGCGTGCAGTTCACCGACGACGTGACACCGTATGAAGAGATGAAGATCGGCCTGCTCAACGGCAGCCACCTGGCATTGACGTACCTGGGCTTCCTGAAGGGCTATCGCTTCGTCCACGAGACCATGAACGACCCGTTGTTCGTGTCCTACATGCGCGCCTACATGGACCTGGACGTCACGCCCAACCTGGCGCCGGTTCCGGGTATCGACCTGACCGAATACAAGCAGACCCTGGTGGACCGCTTTTCCAACCAGGCGATTGCCGACCAGCTGGAGCGCGTGTGTTCCGATGGTTCGTCGAAGTTTCCCAAGTTCACCGTACCCACCATCAACCGCCTGATTGCCGATGGTCGCGAGACCGAGCGTGCTGCGCTGGTGGTGGCGGCCTGGGCGTTGTACTTGAAAGGCGTGGATGAGAATGGGGTGATCTACCGCATTCCAGACCCTCGCGCCGAGTTTTGCCAGGGGCTGGTGACGGAAGATGCGTTGATCAGCAAGCGGCTGCTGGGGGTGGAAGAGATTTTTGGTACGGCTATTCCCAACTCGCCCGAGTTTGTGGCAGCGTTTGAGCGGTGTTTCGAGAGCCTGCAGGATGTGGGTGTGAGCAAAACGCTGGAGCGGCTGCTCGCCAATCTCAACTGACGGAACCGAATCAAAAATGTGGGAGCGGGCTTGCTCGCGAAAGCGGTGGATCAGTCAATATTTGCATAACTGACACACCCTATTCGCGAGCAAGCCCGCTCCCACATTGACCGAGTTCTCCCATAACAATATGCTGAGCGACCTACCATGACCCAGCAAAACCTCTACCTCGGCATCGACTGCGGCACCCAGGGCACCAAGGCCATCGTGCTGGACGCCAGCAGCGGCAAAGTCCTGGGCCTGGGCGCCGCCAGCCACACGCTGATCAGCGGTGCCAACGGCCGCCGCGAACAGCACACCCAGGAGTGGCTGGACGCGTTTACCGAAGCCACTCACCGCGCCTTGCAACAGGCCGGTGTGGACGGCCAGGATATCCTCGCCATCGGCGTTTCCGGCCAGCAACACGGGCTGGTATTACTGGGTGACCAAGGCCAGGTGCTGCGCCCCGCCAAGCTGTGGTGCGACACCGAAACCGCGCCGGAAAATGATCGCCTGCTGCAACACCTGGGCGGTGAAAGCGGCTCCCTGGAACGCCTCGGCGTGGCCATCGCGCCGGGCTACACCGTGTCCAAGCTGCTGTGGACCCGCGAACAGCACCCGGAGGTGTTCGCGCGCATCGCGCATATCCTGCTGCCCCACGACTACCTCAACTACTGGCTCACCGGCCGCGCCTGCGCCGAATACGGCGATGCCTCCGGCACCGGTTATTTCAACGTGCGCACCCGTGAATGGGACCTGGCACTGTTGCGCCACATCGATCCCGACGGGCGCCTGGAAGCTGCGCTGCCCGAGTTGATCGAGGCCAACCAGCCAGTGGGCACCATCCTGCCAGCCATCGCCGAGCGCCTGGGCATCAACCCGAATGCGCGGGTGTCCAGCGGCGGCGGCGACAACATGATGGGCGCCATTGGCACCGGCAATATCGCCCCCGGCGTGATCACCATGAGCCTGGGTTCATCCGGTACCGTGTATGCCTTTGCCGATCAGGCCAATGTCAGCCCGCAGGCGTCGGTGGCGACTTTCTGTTCATCCAGCGGCGGCTGGCTGCCGTTGATCTGCACCATGAACCTGACCAACGCCACCGGGGTCATCCGCGAGCTGTTCGACCTGGATCTGGCCGCGTTCAACGGGTTGGTGGCCCAGGCACCGATCGGCGCCGACGGCGTGAGCATGCTGCCGTTCCTCAATGGCGAGCGGGTGCCCGCCCTGCCCCACGCCACCGGCAGCCTGCACGGCCTGACCATGACCAATCTGACCCGCGCCAACCTGTGCCGCGCCGTGGTCGAAGGCACGACCTTCGGCTTGCGCTATGGCCTGGACCTGCTGCGCCAGACCGGCCTGCAAAGCCAGAGCATCCGCCTGATCGGTGGCGGCTCGAAAAGCCCGGTGTGGCGGCAGATGGTCGCGGATATCATGAACACCGAAGTGGTCTGCACCGAACAAAGCGAAGCCGCAGCCCTGGGCGCGGCAATCCAGGCCGCGTGGTGCCAGTCCGGTGAAAGCCTGGCGCAGTTGTGCCAGCGCTGCGTGAGCGTCGACGCAGCCAGCCGCACACTGCCGGATGCCGGCAGCGTCAGCGCCTACCAGCAGGCTTATGAGCGTTATCAACAGCACGTGGCATCCCTTTAAGAGCGAACGAATATGTATTTGGTATGTGGCGAAGCGCTGTTTGATTTTTTCAGCGAGGACGATGCCAGCGGCAAGGCATCCAGGGTCAATTACAAGGCGATTGCCGGCGGCTCGCCGTTCAACGTCGCGGTAGGCTTGCGTCGACTGGGAATCGACGCGGGCTTTTTCGCCGGGATCTCCGACGACTACCTGGGCCGACGCCTGTTGCAGGTGCTCAAGGACGAAGGCGTGGGCGAGGATTACCTCGTGGAATTCTCAGCGCCCACCACCCTGGCAATGGTCGCCGTGGGTGCCAATGGCTCACCGCAATACAGCTTTCGCGGTGAAGGTTGCGCCGACCGCCAGTTGCAACTTGAGCATCTACCGGCGTTGGGCGACGAAGTGCGTGGCGTACACATCGGCTCGTTCTCACTGGTGGTGCAGCCGATTGCCGACACCCTGCTGGCCCTGGTACGCCGGGAAAGCGGCAAGCGCCTGATCAGCCTCGACCCCAACGTACGCCTGAACCCGGAGCCGGATATCGAGCTGTGGCGCGCCCGCGTGGCCGAGCTGGTCAAGCATGCCGACCTGATCAAGGTCAGTGACGAAGACCTGCACCTGCTCTACCCCGGCAAAACCCCGGAAAGCGTCCTGCAAGGCTGGTTGCAGCACCGTTGCCAACTGGTGTTCCTGACCCGCGGCGGCGACGGCGCCACGGTGTTCAGCCGCCAGCACGGCAGCTGGTCGGCCCCGGCGGTCAAGGTGGTCATGGCGGACACGGTTGGGGCTGGCGATACCTTCCAGGCCGCGTTGATTGCCTGGCTGACCGAGCAGCAACTGGACTCGGTGGAGGGCCTGCAACAGCTGACCCGGGAGCAGATCAGCAGCATGCTCACCTTCGCTATCCGCGCCGCGGCACTCACCTGCAGCAAGACCGGTCCGGACCTGCCCTATCG
>NZ_CP080030.1:3904603-3905423 GCF_019382755.1 Pseudomonas sp. Colony2
CCCAACTGGACAGCAACACGCTGGAGGGTTTCAGCGGTAACGCCGGGGTACGCATGAGCTGGTAGGCTTACGCCTCCCGGGGGCAGGTAACCGCGCGGGCAACGATGGCGCCCACCACCGCACCCGCTATCGGTGCCGCCCAGAATAGCCACAACTGCATCAGGTATTCCCCGCCGGCAAACAATGCCGGCCCGGTGCTGCGCGCGGGGTTGACCGAGGTGTTGGTGACGGGGATGGCCACCAGGTGAATCAGCGTCAGGGTCAGGCCAATGGCAATCGGCGCAAATCCGACAGCCGCACCCGGGCCGGTGACACGCATGATGATGAACACAAAAAAGAACGTCGCCACCGCCTCGACCACCAACGCGGCCAGCAGGCTGTACTGCCCGGGGCTCAACTGGCCATAGCCGTTGGCGGCGAAAGCACCCACTTCAAACCCCGGACGGCCACTGGCGATCAGCGCCAACACGGCGGCGGCGACAATCGCACCAGCCACCTGGGCAATGATGTACGGCACCACGTCCCCCCCCGGCATCCGGCGTCCCACCCACAAGCCGATAGTCACCGCCGGGTTGAAGTGCGCACCGGAAATACTGCCCACCGCGTAGGCCATGGTCAGCACCGTCAAGCCAAAGGCCAGGGCGACACCGGCGAAGCCGATCCCAAGCTCCGGAAACGCCGCGGCCAGTATCGCGCTGCCGCACCCGCCGAAGGTCAACCAGAACGTCCCAAGAAACTCTGCTGCGATTTTCTTTTGCAAACCAACTCCACCCAATGCCAACGCCATCCGATTGATGGACCCGGCGGCGACGGTAGCAAA
>NZ_CP080030.1:3906889-3907305 GCF_019382755.1 Pseudomonas sp. Colony2
TGAAGATGAAGCTTTTGTCAGTAAAACCTCACTTAATCGATGGTTAATCCCCCGGGACGACAGTTGAATCGACCGCACTCGCATGGCACCCGCCATTGCCCAGGGCGGCCGCGGCTCATCACGTTGTTGGGCCTGCGAACGACTTGCGGAGAAACACCATGAAACTGCGTACGTTAATGCTCGGCGCTGCACTGGCCCTGACGGCTGTAACGGGGATGGCGCAGGCTGACACCGCACCCGTCATCACGCCTTACCACTACGGCGAGAAGATGGATGTGCAGAAGGTACTTGCCATGCACGAACCCGACACCAATGTCTGCAAAGTGATCAATGCCGATATCAAGTTCGTGGACAGTCAAGGGAAAGTCCAGGACGTGGGTTATCGCAAAATGTCCGAGGCGTGTGATTTCCAGAAT
>NZ_CP080030.1:3907436-3908447 GCF_019382755.1 Pseudomonas sp. Colony2
CTCGTTACGGCCGAAAGGATTCGCCATGCAATTGCACTTCCGTCCCCTCGCTACCTTCACCGCCCTGCTGTGCTTTGCCCTCGCGCTGATCTGGGGGTTTCGCCCCGACCTGCTCCTGTGGGTGTGGAGTGTTGAATACTCCAGCGCCACCGGCCTGGTGGCCCGTCGCAACGCCGCGCTGTTCCTGGCCATCGGTATCATGTTCTACCGCGCCCGCCATTCCCCGCCTGACGCAACACGGCACGCCATGACCTCCGGCTTGGTGATCGGCTGTTTCGTGCTGGCGATGCTGGGGATCAGCGAATGGATAAGCGGCCACGCGGGCCCGGGGATTTTACTGGCGGTGATCACGGAAACGGCGTTGGGCCTGGCATTTATCCAGGCCCGCAAGTCTTCACTGACTGAAGCTCAACCGTCCGTTTAATAGACGTCCGTTTAATAGAAAGGACGCGCGCCGGCTCGTTTGAGGGCCGGGGCCTGGGTGTGGGTATGCTTGAGGTCTTCACGCAACTCGGTAATCAAGTTGCAGATCGCCCGACTGCTGTCGAGCTTGTTGGCGCAAATGCCGGTGACCACCAGGTCTACCCGGTCATGGTCGATCTCGTGATAGACCTTGACCGTCAGCGAGGCGTCCGACGCCTTGGTGACTTCACAGCGCTTGGGCAGAAAACTTCCTTCAATGATGCCGCGTAGTTCCAGATCCGAAAGCATGGCCGACCTCTCCTTTTATGAGATTGCCAATCGATTGTTATCAATATTCTTTATTCGTACGGCTGGCGACCGTGATGACACGTTCACCTTTTGCGCCTTGCCAGCCCTGGCAGACGGCTTCACGTACCCAGCCTACTAGGCTCGTTCGAGGTGCGTTGGATCCTTTCCTCATAAGCGACAACGTTACTTATATAAGTTACGTGGCAGACCGCCATTAACCCATTCGTTTGGGGTATGCACCGTCGTGTTTGTTGCTCATTCAGAGTTGTAACAGGATCTTATGAAGCATTAAACATGCCG
>NZ_CP080030.1:3908628-3910883 GCF_019382755.1 Pseudomonas sp. Colony2
AACTAAATTAAATATTCATTAGATTAAACGTTTAACCTGCTTGAGCCGCCACTCGCTCTGCAACATGCCGCAAACTATCAAAGTTAATATTGGCCCCGGAGTTGATCGCCACCCATGTTTGCCCCTGGATCCCGGTGTTCGCGACATGCTTGCGGATACCGGCCACCGCCAGCGCCCCCGATGGTTCGGTAATTGATCGTGTATCGTCGTAGATCAGCTTGATGGCGCTGCACAGCTCGTCATTGCTGACGGTGATCACCTCATCCACATGGTGTCGGCAGATTTCAAAACCATGGGCGCCTATCTGGGCCACTGCAGTCCCGTCGGCGAAGCTGTCGACACTTGGCAGCACCACTCGACTCCCCGCGCGCAAGGCTGCCAGCAGGCAACTGGAGCCTTCGGGCTCGACGCCGATGATGCGCACTTCGGGGCGCAGGTATTTGACGTAGGCCGCGATACCGGCAATCAATCCGCCGCCGCCCACGGGGACAAAGATCGCGTCCAGCGGGCCCTGCTGTTGACGCAGCACTTCCATGCCCACGGTGCCCTGCCCGGCAATCACGTCCGGGTCGTCGAACGGCGAGACAAAGGTACTGCCGGTGGCCTCGGCCAGTTGCAACGCGTGGGCCAGGGCGAACGGAAAGCTGGCCCCATGCAACACCGCCTCGCCGCCTCGGGAGCGCACGCCCAACACTTTCAACTCAGGGGTGCTGCACGGCATGACAATCGTCGCCTTGATCCCCAACTCCCGCGCCGCCAATGCCACGCCCTGGGCATGATTACCCGCAGAAGCAGTGATCACGCCCCGCGCCTTTTGCTCGGCACTGAGCTGCATCAGTTTGTTGTAGGCGCCTCGAATCTTGAAGGAAAAGGTCGGTTGCAGGTCCTCACGCTTGACCAGGATCTGATTGCCCAGCAATGCCGACAGCGCCGGCGCCACCTGCAACGGCGTACGCACCGCCAGGTCGTAGACCGGGGCGGCCAGGATCTTCTTCACGTAGTGCTCAAGCAATCCCGAATCCAGGGGCTGGCTCGCGGGGCGGGTACTCATGGATGTCTCCTGGGTGTTTGCAGGGCCCTGGAGACGGAAAAACAAAACCCGCCTCTAGGGCGGGTTTGGGTACAGCCGAGCGCTATCCCGCCAAATGAGGAATGGCGGTAATAATGCTTGGCTGGCAACGAAAGGTTTGAAATGTCATGAATCAAAATTAACCGGCGCCACCGGGCAAGTCAATGGCGAAACGCCAGGCTTTACGCGGAGCATACGAAACGTATACGCTTTGTATATCAACTCTGCACAGTGAAGCTCATGGGCATCGTCAAGATCACCGACCAATTGCACGAACAACTCCGTCTGGCCAGCGCCACCATGGACCGTTCCATCAACGCCCAGGCCGAGTTCTGGATCAAGATCGGCCTGCTCGCCGAACTCAATCCACACCTGGCCTATAACGACCTGATCAACAAACTGTTGCTGGACAAGCCCGACCTGATCCGGGGGCGCAGCGAATGATCAAGACCACCGAACAACTTGCCGTGATGCGCGAATCCGGCCGCCTGTTGGCCCAGGTGTTTACCATGCTCGACGGTTTTGTCGCCGCCGGCCAGTCGACCCTGGAGATTGATAGTGCGGTGGAGGCCTTCATCCGCAATGACCTGCAATCGCGGCCGGCGAGCCTGGGCCAGTACGACTACCCCTTCTGCATCAACACCTCGATCAACGAGGTGGTGTGCCATGGCATGCCCAGCGCCAAGGCCGTGCTCAAGGACGGCGACATCGTCAACATCGACATCACCCTGGAGAAAGGCGGCTATATCGCCGACTCCAGCAAGATGTACATGATCGGCAATGTCTCGCCCAAGGCCCGGCGCCTGGTGGAAATGACCTTTGAAGCGATGTGGGCCGGCATCCGCCAGGTCAAGCCCGGCGCACGCCTGGGGGATATCGGCTACGCCATCCAGAACCATGCCCAGAGCAACGGCTACAGCGTGGTGCGTGAATATTGCGGGCATGGCATTGGCCGCGAGATGCACGAAGACCCGCAGATCCTGCACTTCGGCCGCCCCGGTACCGGAATGGAACTGTGCGAAGGCATGGTGTTTACCATTGAGCCGATGCTCAACCAGGGCAGCGCCAAGGTGCGCAGCTTGAAGGATGGCTGGACGGTGGTGACGCGGGACAACAGCTTGTCGGCACAGTGGGAACATACCGTGGCGGTGACGCGGGATGGGTTTGAGGTGTTGACGTTGCAGCC
>NZ_CP080030.1:3912942-3929793 GCF_019382755.1 Pseudomonas sp. Colony2
CCCGCAATCCGCTTCAACCCCAGCACCATCAACCCCGCCCCGAGTCCCATCGCGGCCATGAACAACGGGTACGAAATCCACCACGGCGTGCCCGCCGTCATCATGCTGAACTCCGACATCCCGCCCACGCTGGCGATCAGGTTCAACGGCAGGAACACCACGTTGATCAGCGTCAGCTTGCGCAGCAGGTTGTTCATGCTGTTGTTCATCAGGTTGCCCCGGGCGTCGATCAGCCCGGAGAACACGTTGGAGTAAATCTCCGCCTGCTTGTAGCACTGGTTGTTCTCGATAATCAGGTCATCGATCAGGCCCAGTGTTTCAGCGCTGAAATGTTCCTTTTCCCCATGGTTGCGCAGGCGCGTCAGCACCGCGCCGTTGCTGTGCAGGGCGTTGATGTAATAGATCAGGCTTTCGCTGAGGTTGAACATCTGCATCAGGTGGCGATTGCTCATCGATGCATTGAACTGCTGCTGCAGTTCCCGGGCGACCATCTTGATTACCTTGAGGTGGCCCAGGTAGTGATGGATGTTGTTGAGCAGCAAGTCCAGCAACACATCCAGCGGCGTGCGCAATGGCCGGCGCGCACCCAGCCCGGAAAGCTGGCTGTCGTCGGTGGCGATCACCAAGAGTTGGTCCCCGGAAAACAGCAGGCCGCAGGACGCCACTTCAAACACCAGGTTGCCGCCGCCCGAATAGTTCTCCGGGCGCTTCCAGATCAGGAACAGGTTATCGGGGTGGAACTCGATGCGCGACACTTCGTCCGGGTCCAGCGCCGAGGCCAGGGCGTGTTCATCGAGCTTGTAGCAGTCGCGCAGGTACTTGCGCTCGTGGGGGTCCGGATTGCTGAACAGCAGGATATTCCCGCTATCGCCCAGGGTGTTGTAAAGCTTGCCCTCGGATAACTCAAAGCGCTGGATCATCGCGCGTCACCACACCTGGCCTTGACGCTTCAACTCCAGGCGTCGTACGAACTCCTCCAGGACCAGGGAATACAAGTCGTCTTGCAGGTAGGCATCTTCGATGCCGGCGTCCATGTTGGGGTTGTCGTTGACCTCGATCACCACCACCTTGTCGCCGGATTGCTTGAGGTCTACGCCGTAAAGGCCGTCGCCGATCAGGTTGGCGGTTTTTACCGCCAGTTCCACCACCGCCTTGGGGGCTTCGTGGACCGCCAGGGTACGGCACTCGCCGTTGATGTCCTGGCCGATGGCCTTGTGGTTGTAGATCTGCCAATGGCCCTTGGACATGAAGTACTGGCAGGCAAAGATCGGTTTGCGGTTGAGGACGCCGATGCGCCAGTCGTACTCGGTGTAGAAAAATTCCTGGGCCAGCAGCAATACGGAATGCTCGAACAGTTCGGCAGTGGCGGTCAGCAGCGCTTGCTGGCTTTCGACCTTGATCACGCCGCGGGAGAAACACCCGTCGGGAATCTTCAGCACCAGCGGGAAGCCGAGGCGCTCACCCACCCGTTCGAAATCTTCGGGTCGCTCCTTGTAGAGAATTTCGGTGGCGGGCATGCCCAGTTGATGGCTTTTCAGCAGGTCCGTAAGGTAGACCTTGTTGGTACAGCGCAGGATCGAGGCCGGGTCGTCCATCACCACCAGCCCTTCGCTCTCGGCCTTTTTCGCGAAGCGGTAGGTGTGGTTGTCGACACTGGTGGTCTCGCGGATCAGCAGGGCGTCGTATTCGGCCAGGCGGGCGTAGTCCTTGCGTTCGATCAGCTCCACGTCGATGCCGAGCCCCTTGCCGACCCGGACGAAATTTTCCAGGGCGCGGGCATTGGACGGCGGCAGTTGTTCCTGCGGGTCGTGCAGGATCGCCAGGTCATAGCGGGCCAGACGGCGGGAGCGCGGTTGACGCCAGATCTTGCGGCTGAAGTTGTCCAGGGCATTCGCGAATTGGTCTTCCTGGTCATCACGCAACTTGTGCAATACGCCAGACTTGATGCCTTCGATGTGCCAGCCGTTATTCTTGCGAAACTCAACTAACAGGATCGGGCAGGGAAACGCTTCAAACAATTGGCGGGCCAGATCCTGCAAGGGTTCAATATTGGTCCGACCAAAGTAAAGTGTCAGGGTAAAGCCTTCGGTGTTGCTGTAGAGATGATGACTCAAGGCTTTATCGAGGGTTTTATCGAGGTCATCCAGGGCCAGGCCGTACAGGGACTTTTTCGTCAGTTCGCTGATGGTGCGCACCGACGGAATCACCTTGTGCCCCCGCGCCTCGGCCAGCAGCGAGCAGTAATAGCCGTGCCCCAGGTACTTGTAGCTGCGGCACAGGTTGATCACCTGCACGCGCTTGCCCGTCTCGTTTTCCCGGGTTTGCTCAAGGTATTCCTGGGCGGTGACGATGTCTTCGCTGGGGAAGTACGAGGCCCAGTCTTCCTTGCGCTCGACAATGATCACGACTTGACTTGCACTTTTGGGAGGGCTGGAAAAATAACCGTTGGAAGTTATTGTCGCCGCCACTGTTTGCTCGGATACTTCACGCCAATGACCTTGTACCGCTGACATATTGATTGATCCGCTTTAGAGAACTAGACCTTTTCTATTAAGCACGATCTTTTAGAGAAGTCCCGTTTCGTTACGCAACTTTTACGGCGGTCACATGGCTCTTTCCTTTCGCGTTGCAACACCCGATGACGTGCCTGCATTGGTGGCTTTGGAACAGCACTGTTTCACCACGGACCGGCTCTCCACCCGCAGCTTCCAGTGGATGGTCAGTCGCGCCCACGGGCAACTGCTGGTGGCAGAAAAACACGGCGAATTGCTGGGCTACGCCCTGGTGTTGTTCCATCGTGGCACCTCGCTGGCGCGCCTGTACTCCATCGCCATCGCCGAGTCTTCCCGGGGCCTGGGCCTGGGCAAACAACTGCTGACGCGCATCGAAGCCTGTGCGGTGGAGCATGACTGCGCCTACCTGCGCCTGGAAGTGCGTACCGACAACCCCGGCGCCATCGCCCTGTATGAGCGCAACGGCTACCGGCGCTTTGCCCTGGTCAACGACTACTACGAAGACCACGCCCCGGCCCTGCGCCTGGAGAAACGCATCCTCCAGCACCAGGACGCGCGCGCCTTGAGCGTGCCCTATTACCAGCAAACCACCGACTTCACCTGCGGCGCCGCCAGCCTGCTGATGGCCATGGGTGCCCTGGAACCTGCGCGGGTGGCCCAGCGCCGGGAAGAACTGCAGATCTGGCGCGAGGCAACCACCGTGTTCATGACCGCCGGCCATGGCGGCTGCAGCCCCCAGGGTTTGGCGCTGGCCGCCTGGCGCCGGGGCTTTCGGGTGCGCATGCAGGTCAATGTCAGCGGGCCGTTGTTTCTCGACGGGGTGCGTGATCAGCATAAAAAAGACGTCATGCGTTTGGTGCATGACGCCTTCGAGGAAGAGTTGGCCTTGAGCGACGTTGAGCAAGTGCTCGGCGGCCCGCTGGATTTACCCCAGGTGCTGCGCGAAGGCGGCCAGCCGCTGGTGTTGATCAGCAGCTACCGCCTGACCCGCTCCAAGTCGCCCCACTGGGTAATCGTCACCGACTGCGACGAAGACTTCGTGTACCTGCACGACCCGGACGTGGATCACAGCCAGCACCGCCAGCCCATGGACTGCCAGCATCTGCCGGTCAGCCATGGGGAGTTCGAGCGAATGTGCCGGTTCGGCAATAACAAATTGCGGGCAGCGGTGGTGGTGTTCAGGCGACTTGCTTGATCCCGGCCTTGGCTTCCAGTTCGCGCACCAGCGGTAATACACGCTTGCCGAAGTATTCCACTTCTTCCTGAAAGTGCAGGAAGCCGGCCAGTACCAGGTCCACGCCGACCGCCTTCAAGGCGACGATGCGCTCGGCGATCTGCTGCGGGGTGCCGATCAGGTTGGTCTTGAAGCCGTCGTTGTATTGCACCAGATCCTCGAAGGTCGACTTGGCCCAGTTGCCCTCACCTTCCGGTGACGCCTTGCCCGCCTGTTTCGCCGCATCGCCAAACGCGTTGACGGCTTCCGGGTCGGCCTGCTCGATGATTTGCGCGAGCACGGCGCGGGCTTCTTCCTCGGTGTCGCGGGCGATCACAAAGGCGTTGACGCCGACTTTCACCGAGTGATTGTTGGCAGCCGCCTTGGCGCGAATATCATCGACCTGGGCCTTGATGCCTTCCGGGGTATTGCCGTTGGTGAAGTACCAGTCCGATACCCGTGCCGCCATGTCCCGCGCGGCCCGCGAACTGCCGCCCTGAAAGATTTCCGGGTGGGGCTCGCCCAGTGGCTTGGGCTTGAGGCTGTAGTTGTCGAAGCGGTAGAAATCACCCCGGAAGGTGAAGTTGTCCTGGGTCCAGATGCCTTTCAGGGCGCGGATGAATTCCTCGGAGCGGCGATAACGCTCGTCGTGCTCCAGCCAGTGTTCGCCGATGGCCTGGAACTCGCCCTTGAACCAGCCGCTGACGATATTGACGGCAACGCGGCCGTTGGTGAGTTGGTCGATGGTTGCCAGTTGCTTGGCCGCCAGCGCAGGTTGCCAGGGGCCGGGCAAGATTGCCGCGATCACCTTGAGCTTGGTGGTGGCCGCCAGCAACGCGTGGCTGAACGCGACCGACTCATGCTGGTATTCGGCGCCATAACCGGCGGTGAAACGAATCTGTGTCAGGGCGTATTCAAAGCCGGCTTCTTCAGCCAACTGCGCCAGCTTGCGGTTGTAGTCGATGCCCCAGTGGGTGCGCTGTTCGATCTTGCTGACCACCAGCCCCCCGCTGACGTTGGGCACCCAGTAGGCAAATTTGACGGCTTGCTGACTCATTGGACTGTACCTCGCGGATTGGCATGTACGAGGTGTGGAGCAGCAACTGTGCCAGTGGGCGTGAGAGGCCCGCACTACCGGCCTTCGAGCGCGGAAACAGGCGAAAAGCAGCCTGCTCCGAGCTGTCATGGATTGCAGCGGTTTGTCGTTTTGCTGTTGCAGGAACAACAGTTGAATCGGCACCCGTCCCGTAAATACGTGCCTTCGCGCCCGGCATGGACCGTGCAATAGCTCACCTATCTCACTGCCCAGGAACCGTCCCCATGACCGAACATCACGTGATCAATCCACTGTCCACCGGCGTCGATTATCACGCCCTGGCCGAACGCTTCCGGCCGATTTTCCAGCGCATCGCCGAGGGTGCCGTAGAGCGCGAACAAACCCGCGCCCTGCCCTACGAGCCGATCCAATGGCTCAAGCAAGCCGGCTTTGGCGCCGTGCGCGTCCCGGTGGAATACGGCGGTGGCGGCGCCTCCCTGCCCCAGCTATTCGAACTGCTGATCGAACTGGCCGAAGCCGACTCCAACGTGCCCCAGGCCCTGCGCGGGCACTTCGCGTTTGCCGAAGACCGCCTGAATGCCGCCCCCGGCGCGGCGCGAGACCTCTGGTTCAAACGCTTTGTCGACGGTGACATCGTGGGCTGCGCCTGGACCGAAATCGGCAGCGTGGCCATCGGCAATGTCGTCACTAAAGTCAGCCCCGACGGCGACAAATGGAAACTCAACGGTGAAAAGTTCTACAGCACCGGCAGCCTGTTTTCCGACTGGATCGACGTCTACGCCCAACGCAGCGACACCGGCGCCGACGTGATTGCCGCCACCCGCACCCGCCAGCCCGGTGTGGTGCAAAGCGATGACTGGGACGGCTTTGGCCAGCGCACCACCGGCAGCGGCACCTCGCGCTTTACCGATGCGGTGGTGGAGGCGGAAAACGTCATCGACTTTGCCACGCGCTTCAAATACCAGACTGCGTTCTATCAGTTGGTGCTGCTCGCCACCCTGGCCGGCATCGGTCGCGCCGCCCTCAAGGACGTGGCGCATCAGGTACGCAGCCGCAAGCGGATCTACAGCCACGGCAATGCCGCCCATGTGAGCCAGGATTCGCAGATTCAACAGGTGGTGGGCGAAGTCGCGGCGCTGGTCTACGCCGCCGAAGCCAGTGCGCTGAAGGCCACCGTCCCGGCGCAACGGGCTTATGTGGCGCGGTTCGGTGGGGACGATGCCGTGGAGCGCGAAGCCAATGTGACCGCCGAAATCGAATCAGCCACGGCGCAGGTGGTGGTCTCGGAACTGATCCAGCGCGCCACCACTGAACTGTTCAACGCACTGGGGGCTTCGGATGTGCGCCAGGGCAAAGCCCTCGACCGGCACTGGCGCAACGCCCGCACCGTGTCGTCCCACAACCCGGTGATCTACAAGGCGCGGATTGTCGGCGACTGGGTGATCAACCGCACCGAGCCGCCGTTTGTGTGGCAGATCGGCAATGGGCCGGCGCGTTAAAACGCCAGCTTGAAGCCGATCATCACCAGCATGAACGCCAGGCAAGGACGCAATATCCCGTCCGGGACCTTGCCGGCCATGTGGCTGCCGACATAAATCCCCGGCAGCGAGCCCAGCAACAGGAAGCCCAGCAGGGTCCAGTCCATGTTGCCCATGCTGGCGTGGCCGAGGCCGGCGACCAGGGTCAGCGGCACGGCGTGGGCGATTTCGGTACCCACCAGGCGCTTGGTGGCCAGGAACGGGTACAGGATAAACAGCGCCACCGTGCCCAGGGCACCGGCGCCGATGGAGGTCAGGGCCACCATGGTGCCGAGGGCAGCGCCGGTGATGATGGTCAGCGCATTGAGGTTGCGCGGCGCCATCTTGTAGTCGTCGCCGGCATGCCGCTGGGCAAAGGCCAACAGCTTGTTCTTGAACAGGATCGCCGTGGCCGTCAGCAGCAAGACCACGCCCAGAGACTGCTTGATCACCGCGTTCAAGGCGGCGGGGTCGGTGTCCAGGCTCTTGAGAAACCACAAGGTCAGCAACACGGCGGGCACGCTGCCCAGGGTCAGCCAGCCGGTGATGGTCCAGTCGATGTTGCGATTCTTGCTGTGGACCAGCACCCCGCCGGACTTGGTGATGGCGGCGTACAACAGGTCGGTGCCCACGGCGGTGGCCGGGTTGATGCCGAACCAGAGCAGGATCGGCGTCATCAACGAGCCCCCGCCTACACCGGTCATTCCCACGATAAATCCAACAATCAGGCCAGCAATCGAGAAACCAAAATTACCTACATCCATTACCACTACCTGCGGCCTTATAAAATTCTGGCCGCAGCATAGCGATTTTTCTTATAACTACTTATATCAAAACGATCTGACTTTATGCCTTTCTGGTCAGCCGCTGGCTGCGATAAGCCTGGGTCTGGTACGGAAACGCAACCGTCTCACGGCCGCGCAAGGCCGGATGCGTGTTGATCAGCGACTGCAACTGCTCAGTCACCTGCGCCTTTTCTGCCGGTGGCAATGCGGCGATAAAGCTCACGGAAAGGAAGCGGTCCATGATCACTTCCTGGGGGCTGCCGACATGGCTGTAGGGGAAGCAGGTCATTTCGGGGGCGGAAAAATACTCGCCGGTAAAGGCCTCGCGCCAACGTCCGGTATGAAAGCGCGGTGTGTCGCCCTCGTAGGGCGTGATGATTTCGGTGATGGCCGCGACCCAGTCCACCGACTCATCCCGCACATTCCAGATCAACCCAAGGCGACCGTCCGGCTTGAGCACCCGGTGAATTTCCGCCAGGGCCGCTTCCGTGGAAAACCAATGGAACGCCTGGGCACACACCAGGGCATCAGCGGTGGCCGCCTCCAGGGGGATGGCTTCAGCGGTGCCCGACAGCAGGCGCACCTGGGGCAGCAGTTTGTGCAACTGCGCCCCCATTGCCTCCACCGGCTCCACTGCGATCAACGTCGGCGCCACGGTGCTGAGCAAGCGGGTGAACTTGCCGGTGCCGGCGCCCAGGTCGATGACCGTGGAGTGGGGATTGATCTGCAGGGCGTCGGTGAGCCAACCCGTGAGTTGCCGTGGATAGTCCGGCCGGCCTTGGGCGTACGTGACGGCCTGAGTAGAGAAACCCTGTTGAGCAGACTTGTGAACACCGGTCATCGTCAATCTCTCCTCTGGTAGTGCGGGGGCCCACAGTGTGCGCCCTTGAAGATTTATTTTCTAATCGCTGCATCCGTTTGCGCGTGCCGTGGGTAGTACAGGTAGCAGCGCCTTGCTGCCCTTATGGAGAGACACCGATGAACGCCAAAGCCCTGTTCTGCGTGACCTGCCTGTTCGCCGCTGCACCGACTGCCTTTGCCCAGACCGGTTTACCCGACAGCATCAAGGTGCCGGACGGCCACAAGGTGACCATGGAAACCACCGGAGTCGGCGAAATCACCTACGAATGCCGGGACAAGGCCAATGCTGCCGGCCAGACCGAATGGTTTTTCGTCGGGCCCAAGGCGGTGCTCAATGACCGCAGCGGCCAGCAGGTCGGTAGCTACTTCGGCCCGCCGGCCACCTGGCAGGCCAAGGATGGTTCGAAAGTCACCGGCACCCAGTTGGCCGTGGCGCCGTCCAGCCCTGGCAGCCTGCCTTATCAACTGGTCAAGGCCAACCCCGCCGAAGGCAAGGGCGCGATGAGTGGCGTCGCGTATATCCAGCGGGTGGCCCTCAAGGGCGGCGTGGCGCCAGGCACGGAATGCACGGCGGCCAACAAGGGCAAGCAGGAAGTGGTCAAGTACCAGGCCGACTACATCTTCTGGGCGGCCAACTGACCAGATTCGTCTACGCTGCTGCCAAAGCGCCCCGGGCTCACCGCCGGGGCCTCCACCTGGAAACCTGTCTTTGCCTGAAGCCGATTTTGACTATCAAGCCTGCCTGCTGGCCTGCGCCCGTGGCGAACAACCGGCCTTGCGCCGGCTGTATCAACAGGAAAGCAGCCGGCTGCTGGGGGTCGCGTTGCGCATCGTGCGTGACAAGGCGGTGGCCGAAGATATCGTGCATGACGCCTTCATCAAGATCTGGAACGGCGCGGCCAGTTTTGACCCGCACAGAGGCTCGGCCCGCAGCTGGGTATACAGCGTGACCCGGCACCTGGCGCTAAATGCCGTGCGCAGCAATGGACGCGAAGTGCCCCTCAGCGAAGAGCATGAAAGCGCAGCGCCCACCGACACCTTCGACTATCAGGCGCACTCGGGACGGATCTACAACTGCCTCGAACAACTCGACCCGGCCCGCCGCAACTGCATCCTGCATGCGTATGTAGACGGTTATTCCCACAGCGAAATCGCGCACAAACTCGGCACCCCGCTGGGTACCGTGAAAGCGTGGATCAAACGCAGCCTCGCGGCATTGCGTGAGTGCATGGCATGAACAGCATCGACGAACTGGCCAGCGAATATGTGCTGGGCACCTTGCCCACCGAGCAACGCGCCGAGGTGGAACAGCGCCTGGCAACCGATGCCGACTTGCGTGCGGCTGTGGACGCCTGGGAACAGCGCCTGCTGCCATTGACCGAACAGGCCCCGCCTGCAACGCCTTCGGTGTATTTATGGCGACGCATCGAGCGCAGCCTGGGGCATTCAGCCACCCGGGGCTCGCCGGCCTCATGGTGGGACAGGCTGGCATTGTGGCGCGGACTGGCCGGTGCCGGCATCGCGGCGAGCCTGGTATTGGCGACACTGCTGTTGACCCGTACGGCCGCCATCAACCCGACCGCTTATGTGGTGGTGCTGGTAGCCCCGCAAAACCAGGCGCCGGGCTGGGTGATCCAGGCGAGCAATACTCAGGAAATCCAGTTGATTCCACTGGGCATCATGGAAGTACCGGCAGACAAGACGCTGCAGTTCTGGACCAAGGGCGAAGACTGGCAAGGCCCGGTGTCGCTGGGCTTGGTCAAGCCCGGGCAAACGTTGTCGGTGCCCCTGGACAAACTCCCGCCACTGGCGCCGAACCAGCTGTTTGAGCTGACCCTGGAAAATCCCGGCGGATCGAAAACCGGCAAGCCGACAGGTCCGATTCAGGCAATTGGCCGGGCGGTTAAAGTAATCTGAACGTAATGCAATGTTGTGGAAGGCCAGTTCGCGCATGTGCATTACATCTCGGGGCTATGGCGTCACCATTGCGCTATAGAATCGGGCTCGGAAACCCGGCTCCCTGGACCCTTCATGCCCTCAAAAACCCGTTCGCTGCTGATTCTCGCACTCGTCGTCATCTTCACCGGCATCGGCGCCGGCCTGGGCGGCATGCTCCTCGCCTTGCTGCTGCACGGCATCCAGCACCTGGCCTACGGCTACAGCCTCGACAGCCTGATCAGCCATGAGACCTTTTTGCTCGGCGTCACCGCCGCCGCGCCCGAACGCCGGGTGTTGGTGCTGATCACCTGTGGCCTGGTGGCCGGTGTGGGCTGGTGGTTGATCTACCGCTATGGCCGGCCACTGGTGAGCATCAAGCAGGCGGTCTCGGCCCAGGCGCCGATCATGCCGCCCAAGACCACCCTCGCCCACGCGGTGCTGCAAATCATCACTGTGGCCCTCGGCTCGCCATTGGGCCGTGAAGTGGCGCCACGGGAAGTCGGCGCGCTGGCCGCCACCTGGTTGTCACAGCGGGCACGACTGGCGCCGGACATGCACCGGCTGATCGTCGCCTGCGGTGCGGGCGCCGGGCTGGCGGCGGTGTACAACGTGCCGTTGGGCGGCGCGGTGTTTGTGCTCGAAGTGTTGGTGGGTGTGTTCAGTTGGCCGGCGGCAGTGATTGCGTTGGCCACCTCGGCCATCGGTGCATCGGTGGCCTGGATTGGCTTGGGCGCAGAGGCGCAATACGTGGTGCCGCACTTTGTGCTCAGCCCTGGCTTGATCGCCTGGGCGCTGGCCTGCGGGCCGGTGTTTGGCCTGGCCGCCTACGGATTCACCCGCCTGACCGGCGCGGCCCGCAGCAACGCCGCCCGTGGCTGGCGGTTGCCGGTGCTGTCGTTGATCAACTTCACAATCATCGGGGGCCTGGCGATTTTCCTGCCGCAGATCCTCGGCAACGGCAAGGGCCCGGCGCAACTGGGCTTTGACAATGAGCTGACCATCAGCCTCGCCGCGGTGCTGCTGGTGGTCAAGGTACTGATCACCGCCAGCAGCCTGCGCGCCGGTGCCGAAGGCGGTTTGCTGACCCCGGCGCTGGCCAACGGCGCCCTGCTCGCGATCATCCTCGGCGGCGCCTGGAGCCTGCTGTGGCCCGGCGTGCCGCTGGGGGCTTTCGCGATCATCGGTGCGGCGGCGTTCCTGGCATCGAGCATGAGCATGCCGCTGACGGCGATCGTGCTGGTGGCGGAATTCACCCGCATCGACCATGACTTCCTGGTGCCGATCATCCTCGCGGTGGCAGGTTCGATGTGCATGAGCAAGCTGTGCGTCCTGTGGGAAAAGCGCTGAAGAAGCTGGATTAAAACCCCGACACGCGCCATCCTCCGCGCTTTAAGCCGCCCCATCAGCGGCGTTCCACGCACAAAGGATATGCCCATGCACGACCAACCCCTCGCCCCCGCCGATTTCGAGTTCATCGACGACACCCTGCTCAAGTACGGCGACGACCATTCGGTGCTGAACCTGGCCGAGCTCGACGGTTACTTCACCGCCCTGGTTTCAAGCCCCGCGCAGGTGGAGGTTGCCGAATGGTTCCCCGGTATCTTTGGTGGGCAGAACCCGGATTGGGAAAGCCCGGAAGAAGCCGGGCAGTTCCTTGAACTGTGCGTGCGCCATATGAACGCCATTGCCACGCAACTGGCGACCGACGTCCAGGGTTTCAAGGCACGTTTCGAGGAAACCGAGCATCAGGACCAGCCACTGACCCTGGCGGAAGAATGGTGCTTTGGTTATATCCGTGGCGCCGCTATCGGCAACTGGCCAGAGCTGCCTGCCGAACAGGCCGGGCAACTGGAAAAGATTTCCTGGTGCGCCGAGCAGGACAACTTTGAACTGCCGGCAGACCTGGATGTAAATGCCCATCAGCAACGGGTAGCCGCTATCGAACCGGCCGCCCGTGCGTTGCACGACTACTGGTTGGCCCAGCGCTGAACGCAACACCTGTGGCGAGGGAGCTTGCTCCCGCTGGGGTGCGAAGCGCCCCCGATTTTTAGGGCTGCTCCGCAGCCCAGCGGGAGCAAGCTCCCTCGCCACATTTATGTTGTTCCTCCGGGTTCAGTTGCCGCTAGTTGAAATCGACGTCAAACGCCTGATAGAACGCATTGCCAGTGTTGGCCACGATCCACATCAACACCAGCACATGCCGGCCCTTCTTGCCCTTGGGCAATGTCACTTGATGCTCGACCTTGGCCTTCAATTCTGCCGAGTGCTGGTAATACGGCACCTGGGTGTAGAAATCCTCGAAGAAAGGCTTGGCCTCCAGTTGAGCACGGCTGATGCGCTGCTTGGGGTCCCAACCGTCCTTGGTGATCAACCAGCGATAGCCACGGGTCACGTGCGCGGCGGTGTAAGCCCACTGCACCTTGAATACCTGGCCGGCTTCAACATTCAACAACGGCCAGTTAAACGGGGTGTTGAGCTTCTTACCCATTTCTTCGTCGGTGAAGTTCACGCAGTCGCGGGCATCGGTCTTGCCGCCGCTGAGGATGTGCCCGTCGGCGGGGGGCGTGACGCTCTGATCGTCAGTTTCGTAAGGTGCCGGAAACGGGCCGGCGTTGAGGGCCGGGAAGTTCTTGCCGCCTTCCATTTCGTTGACTTGCCAGTTTTCCAGCAGGCCACGCTCTACCGCCACCGAGCCACGACTGGCGGGTGTCACGACGCGACCATGCCTGAGTTGAGTCTGGGGTTTGTTCATTTCAGTCACTCCTTGATTGAAGACTTCCCCTCATGGGAAGCGCCTTGAACTTAGCCCACCTCGCCGGGTTGTCTACCCGACGTTTCTGTCAGACAAATCGCGTCAAGTCCTTGTTTTGCAGAGTTTTCGCACTGGTCTTGCACCAGAGTTATCGTCGGTCCTACCCTGCGACAGGCGATCGGACTACAGCCGCCGTCCATGAACGCCTGGCCTCAGGTGTTGAGGATCATCTCAAATCCGCCATAGATCATCCGTTGCCCATCAAACGGCATCGGATTGACGTCTGCCTTCAGGCGCGGGTCTTCCATCACCTTGCTCATCCCGGCGTCACGCACCTGCCGCGACGGCCAGACGATCCAGGAAAACACCACGGTTTCATCCTCCTTGAGCTTGACCGCCATGGGAAACGAGGTCACCTGCCCCTGGGGCACGTCATCGCCCCAGCACTCGATGATATTCAGCGCACCGTGTTCCTTGAACACTACGGCGGCGGCCTTGGCATGCTGGATGAATTGTTCGCGGTTTGCGGTGGGCACCGCGATCACACAGCCATCTACGTAAGACATGATCACTCTCCTGATTCGACGGGTTGTTCTGCCTGTAGTCGATCCATCAGGCGCTCAATCGACATCAACGTGGGAAATGTCGACCAGTGGTGTGTTATCGATTGCGATGCCGGGCCGATTCTTGATATGACAGGCGCCTTCAACAATAAAGCCCACTCAAAGGACTGACCCGCCATGACCGCCCACGCCACCGCCTTCCACGCCCTGCACCACGCCCAATTGCTGATCCTGCCCAACGTTGCCGATGCCGGCGGTGCGCGCCTGGTGGCGCAACTGGGCAGCCAGGCCGTCGCCACCAGCAGCGCCGCAGTCGCCTGGACCCATGGCTACAAGGACGGCAATCAACTGCCTCTGCCGTTGCTGGTGAGCACCGTGCAGTCCATCGCCCGCGTCATCGATGTGCCGCTGAGCGTGGACATCGAGGCCGGTTATTCCGACGACCCGGAGCACGTGGGCCGGGTGATCAAGGCGGTGATCGACGCCGGTGCCGTCGGGATTAACATCGAGGACGGTGCCGGCACGCCTGAACTGCTGGCCCGCAAGATCGAAGTCGCCCGTCGTGTGGCGGACAACTGTGGCGTGAAGCTGTTTATCAATGCCCGCAGCGACGTGTATTTGAAAGGATTGGCCCCGGAGCCACAGCGCCTTGAAGAACTCCTCAAGCGCGCCGCGTTGTACCAGGGCGCAGGCGCCGACGGGCTGTTTGCCGCCGGCATCCACCTGGAGCACGAAATCCAGCAGCTCTGCCAGGCGACCAACTTGCCAGTCAACGTGCTGGCCTGGGCCGGCCTGCCCGCGCCCGAGACGCTGCAAGCCTTGGGCGTACGCCGCCTCACGGCCGGCTCGAGCATCGCCGAATTCCTGTATGGCGCCATGCACAGCCTGGCCGAAGGCTTCCTGCGTACCGGGCAACTGGATACGCACGCGCTCAAGGCGTTCACCTATGGCGACATGAATGGCCGCATGGCGCCATAACCCGCGACTCTCAACGATCCCCGCTCGACAACGGTAGCGTGTTTGGCCGATTATTCGTGTCCGCCAAACGCCACCCGCCTTGAAGCAGGAGCCTTGTACCTTGAGTTCGCAGAAAACCGTGACCGTTACACCGCCCAACTTTCCATTGAACGGCAAGGTAGCGCCCCCCGGCTCCAAATCCATTACCAACCGTGCCTTGCTGCTGGCGGCCCTGGCCAAGGGCACCAGTCGCTTGAGCGGCGCGCTGAAAAGCGATGACACTCGCCACATGTCGGTGGCCCTGCGGCAGATGGGCGTGGTGATCGATGAACCGGACGACACCACCTTCGTCGTCACCAGCATTGGCAAGCTGCAATTGCCGGCGCAACCGTTGTTTCTCGGCAACGCCGGCACCGCGATGCGCTTTCTCACTGCCGCCGTGGCCACCGTGCAAGGCACCGTGGTGCTGGACGGCGACGCCTACATGCAAAAACGCCCGATCGGCCCGCTGCTCGCGACCCTCGGCCAGAATGGCATCAAGGTCGACAGCCCTACCGGCTGCCCACCCGTAACCGTCCACGGCACCGGCCGCGTGCAGGCCAAGCGTTTCGAGATCGACGGCGGCCTGTCGAGCCAGTACGTGTCGGCACTGTTGATGCTGGCGGCGTGCGGCGAAGCGCCGATTGAAGTGGCGCTGACCGGCAAGGACATCGGCGCCCGTGGCTACGTCGACCTGACCCTGGACTGCATGCGCGCCTTCGGTGCCCAGGTGGACATCGTCGATGAAAGCACCTGGCGCGTGGCCCCCACCGGCTACACCGCCCACGACTACCTGATCGAGCCTGACGCTTCCGCTGCCACCTATCTGTGGGCCGCCGAAGTGCTGACCGGTGGCCGCATCGACCTCGGTGTCGCCCCGCAGGATTTCACCCAGCCCGACGCCAAGGCCCAGGCAGTGATCGCGCAATTTCCGCAGATGCAGCCGGTGGTCATTGGCTCGCAGATGCAGGATGCCATTCCAACCCTCGCCGTACTGGCCGCGTTCAACAACACGCCGGTACGCTTCACCGAACTGGCCAACCTGCGGGTCAAGGAATGTGACCGGGTGCAGGCCCTGCATGACGGCCTGAATGAAATCCGTCCGGGCCTGGCGACCATTGAAGGTGATGATTTGCTGGTGGCCAGCGATCCGGCCCTGGCGGGCACCACGTGCAACGCGCTGATCGACACCCACGCCGACCACCGCATCGCSATGTGCTTTGCCYTGGCGGGCYTGAAGGTCTCGGGGATCAGGATCCAGGACCCGGACTGCGTCGSCAAGACCTATCCCGAGTACTGGAAAGAGCTGGAAAGCCTTGGGGTTCATCTGACCTGKTAAGCCAACGGCGCCGGTAACGGGAGGGAGACTKCATGACGATTCGCCAACCCTGCCCACCCGGCGCCTGCGACTGCAATCGCGAGCAACTGCTCGACCTTCCCGGCGCCGATGCGCGCATCCTGCACCTGACCCGCCAGGAAGAAAAACGCCTGCTCGAACGCCTCGAAAACCTGCAAAGCCTGCCCGACCTTGAGCGCATGCAACAGCTGATGTACCAGCAACTGGGCATTCGCGTGCATGTCGCGCMSGGKCATACKGAAGTSAARASSATGCGCGGGATTCAGATCGTTATCSATGACWTGCCGGGGTTGTGTCGCAAGACCCGGCAGTCGATTCCGGCGGCGATYCGYAAGGGCATGGAGAAGCGGCCGGAGATTGCGTATCGGTTGCTGGATGCCCATGACTTGTTTCGCGAGGGTTGAGGGCCGCGTTCCATTTGCGGCGGTTGTCTCGCTTGAGCCTGCGGGCCTGTTTGTATTCGAGGCGAGCCTGGGCCATCTCCTGAGTACGCGGGGGCCGAAAACCGGCTTTGTAACGCTTGCGTTCGTGACGAAGTAGAACGAGTTCTGCGCGCATTTGGCGGTGGCGGTCGGTATTGAGCAGGTAGAGGCTTAACAGCGGGAACAGCAGCCCCGTTATGTAGATAAAAGGATGTGGCTGATAGCTGTAGCTGAACAGCACAATGAAAAAACTCATCACACAACTGCCTGCCAGTATCCAGATGCCCCAGGCGCGACCTCGGAGGATAAGAAAGTTGCCCGCTGACAAGATAATGGAGGCGATGCCCACATCCAGTCCCATGTAACTACGATAAGCAGGCACGCCTCGCATGTAGGTACTTCCCATCAATGACCCCGCTGCCGCAAGAGCAAAAAGCGCAAACATAAAAGCACAGATGAAAACCGGGAAATAGTGAGCCATAAAAGCTCTAGGGGAATTTCTCAGTTCCATTATTCAAACTCTTCATATAGGCCGATGGCCAGTGTCCGGATATTCCCGGAGACGCCGCTGCCTATGACACTCATGGTTGCACCCACCCCTGCCCCCACAATCGCCGGATCGGCATCGATCGCGGCAAACAACCGGTTCAGGTCGATACTGCCTTCGATCCGTTCGCGGGTGGTGCGATGGGCCGCGGGAAAGCCGTCTTTCAAGACGCTGGAAGTCATTCCTTTACTCCTGGATTGCACAAGAACGCAGAGAGTAAGAGTGATCCGCTTAAAAAATTGTCGGAAAACTCCTCTTTTCCAGACAGGCACTTCCCGATCACATCTCCATACCTTGTGGGCAATCATTCCAGTTGGAAAAGTACGCCCG
>NZ_CP080030.1:3929811-3929907 GCF_019382755.1 Pseudomonas sp. Colony2
CCCCCCGCAAACGACCACTCATCCGCCGCCGTCGTGGTAATCACCACCATCACGTCCTCCGGGTTCAGCCCGGTCGCGGCCTCCAGGCGCTCCACC
>NZ_CP080030.1:3931439-3933495 GCF_019382755.1 Pseudomonas sp. Colony2
CAGGGTGACGAACAGTTGTCGCCCCAGCTTTGCCGCCGTCTCCAGATGCTGTTCCGCAGCGCCGCTTTCCGAGTCCAGCAGCAGCTCGGACGTCAGCACCTTCGCCCCACAGTAATCAAAGATCCCGTGGTCGATTTGCGTGCGCATGGCGTTGGCATAGCCGTGGCGTTCGAACACGCCTTCGTCCGATGCGCCGACGCCCAGCAAGTGCACCTGCAGATGGCCGAGTTTTTTCACCACCTGGGTTTCCAGGCTGTAGTCCAGCGCCCAGCCGTTGACGAACACCCGGTCGATCCAGCCCTTGAGCAACGCTGGCATCGACCACCAGAAGATCGGGTACACCAGCACCAGGGCGTCGGCTCGGTCGAGCCGGGCCTGTTCGGCCAGCACGTCCGCCGGCGGCGTGGCACGGGTGCGGTGCACTTTATGGTCGGCGGCGCTGTAGCGTGGGTCGAAACCTTCGGCGGCGAGGTCGGCGATCTCGAAGGTGTGCCCTGCGGCTGTGATGCCGGCAGCGGCCTGTTTGGCGAGGCTGTGGGTGAGGGATTGTGGGTCGTGATGGGCAACTACGATCAGCGCGTGCATGGCAATGACTCCTTCGGGGTGGCGATGAGCAGGCAAATTGAGTAGGCTTGAGCTAAGTTACCGTTGGTAAGTTACTTTTGGTATATAAGCATGTCAAGCGATCAATCCCCTGCCCCTCGCCGTCGCCTGTCCCGGGATGACCGGCTGCGCCAGTTGCTCGACGTGGCCTGGCAACTGGTGCGAGAAGAAGGCACCGATGCCCTGACCCTCGGGCATCTGGCCGAGTTGGCCGGCGTTACAAAGCCGGTGGTGTATGATCATTTCGGCGATCGCGCGGGGCTGTTGGCCGCGCTGTATGAAGATTTCGACGCCCGTCAGAACCAGGTATTTGCCGCCGCAATCGAGGCCAGCGAACCCACCCTGGACGATCGCGCCTGGGTGATCGCCTCGTGCTACGTCGATTGTGTGTTGCTACAAGGGCGTGAAATTCCGGGAGTGATTGCGGCCCTGGCCGGCAGCCCGGAACTGGAAGCCATCAAGCGTGAGTACGACGTGATTTTCCTCGGCAAGTGTCGCGATGCCCTCGCCCCCTTTGCCGTGGACGGTGTGATTGGCCAGCCCGGTTTACGCGCAATGCTGGGCGCGGCGGACGCCTTGTCCCATGCTGCGGCCAGCGGCGAGATCAGCCCGTTGGAGGCGCAAGAGGAGCTGTTTGCGAGCATCAAGTCGATGGTGAGTCGAGGAGCGCGTTAGCCCAGCCTTGCATGTACAAACATCCGAGCCTTGTGGGTCAGCTGGTCGAAGTGACGATCACGCTGTTTTTCGGCATCGACCATCGCCCGCTTGCCGTGCTTTTGCAGGAGGTAGGTGTGGATCTGCCGCACCTCCAGCGAGCTGTAGATCGACGCCACATCCAGCAGCCCCATCAAGCCGTCAGTGCTGTAGTCGCGGGTGTTCATCAACACCTGAGTACCGCGCACACCGCGCAGTTGAAAG
Source organism: Pseudomonas sp. Colony2 (assembly GCF_019382755.1). Lineage (NCBI taxonomy): Bacteria > Pseudomonadati > Pseudomonadota > Gammaproteobacteria > Pseudomonadales > Pseudomonadaceae > Pseudomonas > Pseudomonas sp. Colony2. The sequence goes on from NZ_CP080030.1 coordinate 3,932,961, forward strand.
CCCATGGACTCGAACGCCGGGACCTTCTCCACCGCGCAGGTCAGTTCGGCATGCGGGTAGCGGGCCAGCATGTCCTGCATCATCGCCCGCGCCACGCCTTTGCGCCGATGGCTGGCGTGCACCGCCATGTAAGCCACGCCGCACGCCTCGGGATCGTCCTTCACCGGCAGGTACAGCAGGAAGCCGATCACCTGCTCCTGCGCGTCCAGCGCGACGATCAATTCCACCGCAATGCCCTTGGACCCGCCCAGCGCTTCCAGGTACAGGTGCACCTCGTAGCCGATGGCGTACTGGTAGACGTTGTACAGCAGGTTGCTTGGCGGGATGGCGACCATGCTGATGTCCGTCAGGTAGTCGACCACCATCTGCAGGATCTGCGCGTTGATCGGCTCGGGGCATGGGGTTTCGTAATGGGTAAGGCTGAACATTTGAATTCCTGGTGTTTCATTTTAAGGCCCGGCGGATTGTACCTGCTGAAGGGCCGCCGTGGACCCGCAAGCACCCATTGTGGCGAGGGAGCTTGCTCCCGCTGGGC
>NZ_CP080030.1:3933543-3946120 GCF_019382755.1 Pseudomonas sp. Colony2
GATGCAGGTTTTGGGGCTGCTTCGCAGCCCAGCGGGAGCAAGCTCCCTCGCCACAAGGGNNNTGCTCGGCTCATTGCGCACATACCTCCCGCAGGCAACCGCGCAGCCAGCGATGGGCCAGGTCGGCGTCCAGGCGCGGGTGCCAGAGCATCGATACGGTGAAGTCCGGGAACACGAAGGGCAGCGCAAAGCGGTAGAGGTCACTGTGCAGGTTGGCGGTATGCCGCTCCGGCACGCTGGCGATCAGGTCGGTGCTGCGGGCCAGGGCCAGGGCGGTCGAGAAGCCGGCGACGATGGTCACCACGTCCCGGGTCAGCCCGAGCGCTTCAAGGGCTTGATGGATCTGGCCCTGATCACGGCCGCGCCGGGACACGTAGATGTGCTGGCCTTCGGCGAAGCGCTGCGGTGTGACTTCGCCCTGGCTGAGCGAATGGCCCTTGCGCACCACGCCGATAAACCGGTCGCGGAACAGCGCCTGGGTCAGCACCTCGGGGCTGGCGCTGCTGTCGACCACGCCGGTTTCCAGGTCGACACTGCCATCGCGCAGCGGCGTGCTGCCTTTGTCCGGCTTGTGCACGAAGCGCAACCGCACGCCAGGCGCTTCCCGGGCGACCCGCGTCAACAGCGCCGGGCCGAAGTTTTCAACAAATCCGTCGCTGGTGCGCAAGGTGAAGGTGCGTACCAGCTGGCTCAAATCCAGCGTCGCAGCGGGTCGCAACACCGCTTCGGCGTCCTGCACCAACTGGCTGACCTGTTCGCGCAACGCCAAAGCGCGCGGCGTGGGTACCAGGCCGCGGCCGGCACGGACCAATAACGGATCGCCGGTGGTTTCCCGCAGTCGCGCCAGCGCCCGGCTCATCGCCGACGGGCTCAGGCGCAAGCGTTGAGCGGCACGGGCGACGCTGCCTTCGGCGAGCAACACATCCAGGGTGACCAGCAGATTAAAATCAGGTGTCGACACGGCAAACCTCATAGGGCGTTTGGCGCACGTATAAAGTGCAAATGCTGCGCCTTCCGCCATGTTAGGTGACGGCGTAGATTTCTGACAGCGGTCAAACCCAGGAGCCTCTTGATGAAATCACCTGCACCCCGTGGCGCTCTCGTCGCCCTGTCACTGTCAATGTTGCTGGCGTCCTTGGGCACCAGCATCGCCAACGTCGGCCTGCCGAGCCTGGTGCAGGCGTTTGATGCATCGTTCCAGGCGGCGCAGTGGGTGGTGCTCGCCTACTTGCTGGCGATTACTGCGGTGATCGTCAGCGTCGGGCGACTGGGTGACCTGATGGGCCGCAGCCGCCTGCTCTGGGCCGGATTGTTGCTTTTCACCGTTGCCTCGGCCCTGTGCGGCATGGCCCCGTCCCTCGGGCTGTTGATTGCGGCCCGCGCCCTGCAAGGCGTGGGCGCGGCGATCATGATGGCGATGACCATGGCGCTGGTGGGCGAGACCGTGGCCAAGGAACGCACCGGCCGCGCCATGGGGTTGCTGGGCACGATGTCCGCCATGGGTACCGCGCTTGGGCCAAGCCTTGGCGGGGTGTTGATCGCGGAGTTTGGCTGGCGCGCGCTGTTTTTCATCACCGTGCCGCTGGGTTTGCTGACATTTGCCCTCGCCCGGCGTTATCTGCGTGTCGACCGCCATGGGCAACAGCCCGCGCAATCCGGGTCCAGTTTCTTGTCGACACTACGGGATTCAACGCTATGCGCTGGCCTGGCCATGAGCGCGCTGGTATCGGCGGTGATGATGGCGACCTTGGTGGTCGGGCCCTTCTACCTGACCCACGGTGCAGGCCTCGACCCCGCCTGGATGGGCCTGACAATGGCAGTCGGGCCCTGCGTTTCGGCATTGACGGGCATCCCTGCGGGACGTTTGACCGACCGTTTCGGCAGCGGCCCGATGACCATCGCCGGGCTGCTGGCGATGCTGGCGGGCTGCCTGCTGCTCTCCCTGGCGCCGCTGAACCTTGGAGTTGCCGGGTATATCGCCCCGCTGATCATCCTCACCCTCGGCTACGCCCAGTTTCAAGCCGCCAACAACACCGCCGTGATGAGCGACGTACTGGCAGACCGCCGTGGCGTGGTCGCCGGCTTGCTAAATCTGTCGCGCAATCTGGGCCTGATCGCCGGGGCTTCGGCCTTGGGCGCAGTGTTTTCGCAGGTTTCAGGTGACCTCGTCACGGCCACTCCCGGCGATGTGGGAAGTGGGATGCAAGCCACGTTCGGTGTGGCGTTGGCACTGATTGGTGTAGGTCTTTTCCTGGCCCTGCGCACTCGCCTCGGCACCACAGCTGTCTTGACAAGGTAAAATCGTAACGACTATTGTCTGACAACCTGATTACCAAGGTTTTCCCATGCTTGAGCTCCAGCGCCCTGATTCGCTCGTTATGCGCGTTGTCACCGCCATTCGTGCAGAAATCGACTCCGGCCAACTGGCGCCCGAAGCGCGCCTGCCCACCGAACAGCAACTGGCTGAACAACTCAATGTCAGCCGTTCGGTGGTGCGCGAAGCGATTGCCCAGCTCAAGGCCGATGGCGTACTGACTGCGCGGCGTGGCCTGGGCTCATTTATCTCGCAAACCCCGGCCGGCACCGTGTTCCGCTTCCCGGAAAAAAACGGTCGCCGCCCGGACCTGGCGCAAATGTTCGAAGTGCGCCTGTGGATCGAAACCCAGGCCGCCTCGATTGCCGCCCAACGCCGCGACGCCGCCGACCTGCAGCGCATGAAGACCGCCCTGCAGGAAATGCACGACAAACGCGCCGACTTCGACGCCGCCGCCCTGGCCGATGTGGAATTCCACCGCGCCATCGCCGAGGCCAGCAAGAACGACTATTTCGTGGCCTTCCATGACTTCCTCAGAAGCCAACTGGCCAGCGCCCGCAAGACCGCCTGGGAAAACTCCGCCACCCGCTTTGTCAGCGGCTCGGCCGATGCCACCCAGGAACACACCGCGCTCTACCAGGCCATCGTCGACGGTGATGCCCAAGGTGCTGCCGCCTGTGCCGAGGCTCACTTGCGCGCCGCAGCAAGGCGCCTGCATCTGGAACTGCCCGCTATCAATTGACCGATCCGAACCCGTTTAAAGCGTGCCGATGGCGCGCTGTTTTTTTAACAAAACCATTAGTCTGACAACCTGATAAGCAGACTGAAATGCGTAGGTACCCAAAACAATGATTTACGACTTTTGCATCATCGGCGGCGGCATCGTCGGTTTGGCCACCGCGATGGAGTTGCTCAAGCGCCAGCCCAACGCCTCGCTGGTGATCCTGGAGAAGGAAAGCCTGTTGGCCAAACACCAGACCGGCCATAACAGCGGCGTGATCCATGCCGGCATCTACTACGCGCCGGGCAGCCTCAAGGCCGACTTGTGCAAACGTGGCGCCGAAGCCACGAAGCAGTTTTGCACCGAGCACGGGATCAAGTTCGAGGTGTGCGGCAAGTTGCTGGTGGCTTCGACTGATCTGGAAGTACAACGGATGGAAGCGCTGTACGCCCGCTCGCAGCTCAACGGCATGAAAGTCGAACGCCTGGACGCCGACCAGTTGCGCCAGCGCGAACCGAACATCGTCGGGCTGGGCGGGCTGTTTCTCGACGCCACCGGCATTGTCGATTACCGCGAAGTCTGCGAAACCATGGCCCGGGTGATTCGTCGCGCCGGCGGGGAAATTTGCCTGGAACGCACCGTCACTGCGATCGTCGAGGACACCGACAAAGTCACCGTCAGCACCCGGGGCGAAAGCTGGCAGGCCAGGCATCTGGTGGTGTGTGCAGGTTTGCAATCGGACCGCCTGGCCGTGATGGCCGGCGTCAAGATCGACCACCAGATCATCCCGTTCCGTGGCGAATACTTCCGCTTGCCGGAATCGAAGAACACCATCGTCAACCACCTGATCTACCCGATTCCCGACCCGGAGCTGCCCTTCCTCGGCGTGCACCTGACCCGCATGATCGACGGCAGCGTCACCGTTGGCCCGAATGCCGTACTCGGCCTGGGTCGCGAGAACTACCGCAAATTCTCGGTGAACTGGCGCGACGTGGCGCAGTACGCGAGCTTCCCGGGCTTCTGGAAAACCATCTGGCAGAACCTCGGTTCGGGCAGCGTCGAGATGAAGAACTCGCTGTTCAAGTCCGGCTACCTGGAGCAGTGCCGCAAGTACTGCCCATCGCTCAACATCGAAGACCTGCTGCCTTATGAAGCCGGCATCCGCGCCCAGGCCGTGATGCGCGACGGCACCCTGGTGCACGACTTCCTGTTCGCCCAGACCCCGCGAATGCTCCACGTGTGCAATGCGCCCTCACCCGCTGCCACCTCCGCGATTCCTATCGGCGCAATGATCGCCGACCGCATGTTCAAGCCCCACTGACGCACCGCACCACGCCTCACTTTGACAATAAATATAATGACTCATAAGGAAGTACAGAATGACGGCTACAGCCCGCACCCCGGACGTTGAAACCCCCGAGCAAACCAGGAAACGCCTGCGCAAAGTCGCGGCCGCGACGATCTTCGGTTCGATGCTGGAGTGGTATGACTTTTACCTGTACGCCACCATGGCGGCGATTGTGTTCTCGAAGATTTTCTTCGATAACAGCGACCCGAAAGCCGCTACGCTGATGGCGTTTTCCACCTTTGCCATCGGCTTCATCGCGCGCCCGTTCGGCGGCATTCTGTTTGGCTACCTGGGCGACAAGTTCGGGCGTAAACAAGTGCTGGTGCTGACCTTCTGCATGATGGGCGTGTGCACCACGTTGATCGGGCTGATCCCCAGCTACGCCTCCATCGGCATCTGGGCGCCGATCGTGCTGGTGTTTATCCGCATCATCCAGGGCCTGGGGGCCGGTGCCGAACTGTCCGGCGCGGCGGTTACCTCCTACGAGCACGCCTCAGAAGGCAAGCGCGGCAGCCAGGGTGCATGGCCGGCGCTCGGGCTGAACCTGGGCTTGCTGCTGTCTTCGCTGACCGTGTACCTGCTGACCATCAACGGCAATGAATTCCTGCTGGCCGGCGGCTGGCGGATTCCGTTCATTTGCAGCATCGCGCTGGTGGGTGTGGGCCTGTGGGTGCGCAACAGCATCCCGGAAACCCCGGAATTCAAGGAACTGAGCAAGGAAACCGCAAAGGCCAAGGCGTCGCCGCTCAAGGCGCTGTTCAAGAACGACCTCAAGGGCCTGGCCGTGGTGTTCTTCGTGGCGATTGGCTACAACGCGTTGAGCTACATCTTCAAGACCTTTTCCCTGGCTTACCTCACCCAGTTCAAGGGTGTCGATGTGCACGTCACGTCGCTGTCGGTGACCATTGCCAGCCTGATCGCCATCGTCGCCGTGCCATGCTTCGGCTGGTTGTGCGACAAGTGGAGCAGCAAGACCGTGCTGATGCTCGGCGGCCTGCTGTCGCTGCTGTTTGCGTACCCGTTCCTTGCGCTGCTCAATACCGGTGAAAGCCTGATGATCTACGTCGCCATTGGCGTGGGCACCGGCATCCTCGCGCCGATGATGTTTGCGCCGCAGGGTTCGTTCCTGAGCCGCCAGTTCCCGACCCAGACCCGCTCCTCGGGCTTTGGCACCGGGCGGGAAATCGGCACCGCGATCGCAGGTGGCCTGGCGCCATTAGGGGCGTTGTCGATGGTGGCGGCGTCGGCCACTCACTCCACTGATGGCGTTGTGATAATCCTCGCGATCTCGTCCCTGCTGGTGGTGGTGTTCGCCTTGTGCGATCAGGGCCGTAAACACTCGGCATTCAAGAACTGAGGCAAAAAGTTCGGACCAACGGGTGCATGGATGCCCCTTCATCGCGCATCATGGGCACTTTCAAGCTCAAGGGAAACGTCCATGCGCGTTCTGTCATTGATGATGGGTCTTACGACGCTGGCCGCCAGTCTGGTGTTTACCGCCCAGGCGCAGGCGGGTGAAGAAAGCCTGTTGGTCGACTCGATCAATCAATACCGCAGCCAGGTCCAGCGCTGCGGCAACCAGGGCTCCCAGGAATTGCCACCGCTGGCCAGCGACACGCGGCTGGTGTTGCCGGTCAACAGTGTCGGCGACTTGCAGCAGGCGCTGGCGCGGGCGGCGTACCCGATGGTCAACGTCCAGGCCATCAGCCTGTCCGGGCCCAGGAACGCCGAAGCCGCGATGAAAGCCGTGCGCGAAAGTTTTTGCCGGGTGGTGCTCGACCCGCAGTTCATTGATATCGGCGTGAGCAACAGCGGCCAGGACTGGCGCATCGTGCTGGCCCGCCCGCTGCTGACCAGCGGCCTGGGCGAGACCCAGACCGAAGGCAAGAAGGTGCTCGACCTGATCAACACCGCCCGCCAGCAACCACGCCAATGTGGCGCCCAGGCCTTTGCCGCCACCACGCCCCTGAGCTGGAACGAAGCACTCGCCAACGCCGCCGCCGGCCACGCGCGCAACATGGCCAACGGCAACTTCTTCGATCACCTGGACCACGATGGCCGCACCCCGGGTGACCGGGCTGAACTGGCAGGCTACATCGGCCAGCAGATCGGCGAGAACATCGCCGCCGGCATGGACACCCCACGCAAGGTGGTCGACGGCTGGCTGGCCAGCCCCGGGCACTGTGCCAACCTGATGAACCCGCAGTTCCGCGAAATGGGCGCCGCCTACGCCATGGACCCGAAAAGTGATGCCGGCATCTACTGGACCGGGTTGTTTGGCGTGCAGCAGCAATAACGGTTTGTATCCCAACGTATCTTCCCGGCGAGGCGACACACTGCGAGGTGCAGGCCCCCGGCGATGACACATTGCGGATACGCCGGCGCGGTTTCCTGTGCACACCGGCCCACCCCGGGCCACTTGCGAGGAAACCGTCATGTCCCAGAACAGCACCGTGCTCTACACCGGCAGAACCCACACCACCGGCGGGCGTGAAGGCGCGTCCCACAGCGATGACCTGCACCTGGACATCAAGCTGTCGCCGCCCGGCTCCAAGGCGCCCGGCACCAACCCCGAGCAACTGTTTGGTGCCGGCTGGTCCGCCTGCTTTATCGGCGCAATGGGCAAAGCCGCACAAACCCTTCACATCCGCCTGCCAGCCGACACGGCGGTGAGTGCCGAAGTGGACCTGGTGAACAGCCCGGAAGAAGGCTATTACCTGCAAGCGCGCCTGCGGGTCAGCCTGCCGGGTATCGAACACTCGGCGGCGCAGGCACTGGTGGACCGTGCCCACCAGACGTGCCCGTATTCCAAGGCCACCCGCGGCAATATCGCGGTAACGATTACGGTGGCCTGAAGGGAGCTCAGCGAAGCATTATCCGGCCGAGACACTAAAGTGCCATCTAGTGGATAATCCCGCTGAACTGGCTGAGTCCCGGGATGTCTGTAGCTTGGCATCCCTACCTCAGCGAACCGTGGCAAGAAGGCGTTCACCGAATGACAAACTGGCTGCAAGGCGGCGGCGAAATGGCCGAACGGGTCCGGCATCACAACTGGGCCAATACGCCATTGGGGCCTTTGGAACACTGGCCGGACGTACTGAAGACCACCGTCGCCCTGTGCCTTGCCTCCAGTTTCCCCCAGGCGATCGTCTGGGGGCCTGCGCTAATCACGCTTTACAACGACGGGTTTATCCCGATTCTCGGCGACAAGCCTGATGCCCTCGGGCGGCCATTCAACGAGATCTGGCAGGAAGCCTGGCCCGAGATCAGTCCGATCGCGGATGCCGCCTTCGCAGGTGAAGCCACCTTTATCGAAAACTTCCCGCTGACGATCGAACGCGGCGGCGCGCCGGAGCAGGCGTACTTCACCTTCTGCTACAGCCCGATCCGCGACGTACAGGGCAAGGTGGTCGGCATGCTCGACACCGTGACCGAAACCACCGCAACCGTGGTTTTGTCCCAGCGCCTGGCCGAGCTGAATGCAAGCCTGGAGCAGCGCGTCAACGAAAGGACCACCCTGCTGACCCAGGCCGAAGCCGCCTTGCGTCAATCGCAAAAGCTCGAAGCCATCGGCCAGTTGACCGGTGGCGTGGCCCACGACTTCAACAACCTGCTGACCATCATTCGCTCATCCGTCGACTTCCTGCGGATGCCGAGCCTGTCCGAAGAGCGTCGCCAGCGCTACATGAGCGCTGTCACCGACACCGTGGACCGGGCCGGCAAATTGACCAGCCAGTTACTCGCATTTGCCCGGCGCCAGCCGCTGAACCCGGAAGTGTTCGATGCGGGCCTGCGGGTGAAAAACATCGGCGAGATGCTCGAGACGGTGACTGGCGCGCGAATTCATGTGCACGTCGAACTGCCCGGGCAGCCGTGCTACATCCGCGCCGACTCCAGCCAGTTTGAAACCGCCCTGATCAACATCGCCCTCAACGCCCGGGACGCGATGAACGGCCAGGGCAGCCTGACCCTGCGACTGGACGCCGACCGAGCACTGCCGAGCATCCGTGGTGACGCCGGTTCACGCCAGGCGTTCATCGCCATTTCACTCACCGACACCGGCAGCGGGATTCCCGGGGAGACGTTCGAGCGCATCTTCGAACCCTTCTTCACCACCAAGGAAGTCGGCAAGGGCACCGGCCTGGGACTGTCCCAGGTGTTCGGCTTCGCCAAGCAATCGGGCGGCAACGTCGATGTGGCCAGCCAGGTCGGCCAGGGCACCGTGTTTACCCTGTACTTGCCGCAAGTAGTACCTGAAGAGAGCTTCCAACGTGACACACCGCACACCTGCGGGCTGATCACCGAATGCGCCCAGCGCCATATCCTGGTGGTGGAAGACAACCTGGAAGTGGGCCGCTTTGCCAATCAGATCCTCCAGGACCTGGGCTACCAGACCACCTGGGCAACCAATGCCGAACAGGCGCTGGAACTGGCCGGCGCAGACGCGTTGGGGTTCGATGCGGTATTTTCCGATGTGGTGATGCCCGGCATCACCGGCGTGGCCCTGGCCCGGGAACTGCGACGGCGCCGGCCCGGCCTGCCGGTGGTGCTGACCTCGGGCTACAGCGAGGAACTGGCGGAAAGCGGCTATGAAGGCCTGGCGTTCCTGCCCAAGCCCTACTCGGCCGACCAGGTCTCGCAGGTGCTGGCCAAGGCGCTGCTCAAGGGCTGAGGCCTATTCCGCGACGGCCACCTGGTTACGCCCCAGGGCCTTGGCGCGGTACAGCGCCTTGTCTGCGGTGTTCATCAGGCCGTGCAGGTCCTGGTCCACCGCGCGGGCCCAGGCTACGCCGAGGCTGGCGGTCAACCCCTGGACCGGCTCGCTGGTCAGCCCGGCAATGGCCTTGATCAACTGCTCGGCGATGTCCCGCCCGGTCTCCAGCGACGTATCCGGCAGCAGTACCGCAAACTCCTCGCCCCCCAGCCGCCCATACACATCGGCCTGGCGAAACGACGCGCTGATCACCCCGCCGATCTGGCGCAGCACCTGGTCCCCGGCCTGGTGGCCGTAGGTGTCATTGATGTCCTTGAAGTGGTCCATGTCCATCATCAGCGCGCACAACGGCTGCTGGTTATGCCGGCATTGTTCGTAGAGCAACTGCGCATGCTCGAAAAACGCCCGGCGGTTCATCAGGCCGGTGAGTTCGTCGGTTTGTGCGGCGCGGGTGGAGATGTTGTGGGCACGTTCCATTTGCCGGGTCAGGCGAAAGGCTTTTTCCAGGGCATCCGACAGCTTGCGCGTGGCGCCACCGACAAACGAAGAGAACACCAGCACCGCCAGGGCCATGCCGACTTGCATCGACGACGGTTGAAACAGCAGCCACAGGGTGCACGGCAGCAGTACCAGGCCCATGGAGACCAGGGTCATGTAGCGATAGGCTGAATAACACGAGACTGCGCTGACCGACATGCCCACGGTGAACAACATCACCAGGGCCTGGGACAGGCGGTCGTCGGTGGGCATCAGGGCGAATGCGCCGATGCCCCAGACCCCGGCCGACAACATCAGCGTTACCCAGTAGCGCCGCTCCCAGCGCGCGGGGGTGCGTTCACTGTTGGGGCAGCAAAACCAGTCCATGAACATCCACACCCGCAGCAACGACGTCCCCGCCAATACCACCAGCCAGACCAGCATTACCCTGTGATCAAAACGTTCCCAGCACAGCCAGCACAGCATGGCGGCCGCCATATAACTGCCGAACACTGCAGAGAATGACTGGCGAAACAGCTGGTGCAATCGATCTGTTCGTACCTGCTCCTCGATGAAGCAATCCTGGTCCTGCCCACGCCCAAGGCCATTCATTTGGTCCGCCTGATCTTACTGCCGCGACAAAGTGCCATTGTGGCATCCTGCCAGTAGCCCTAACAACTGAATCAAGCGTGCTAGAGCGCCGAAAGCAGGATAAATATAGGTGAACACCTTCTCGCTCGCTCCAAGGATCAGAGTCCACCCATGAATACCCACCCGATAACCACCGAACGCCTGATTCTCAGGCCCGCAGCGGCCGACGATGTGGCCAGTGTATTTGCCATTTATGGCGATCCCGAGACCAACCGCTACAACCCGGCAGGCCCCTTTACCGATCTGGGCCAAGCCGAGGCCGCCCTGGCTCGCTGGCTGCTGCACTGGGCAGAACATGGTTTTGGCCAATGGGCGATTACTACACAAGAGGCGCCGGGCTGCGTGATCGGCTTTGGTGGCATCACCTTGTACCCCTACAACGACGTTGAGCGGATCAACCTGGGCTACCGCTTTGCGGTCAGCGCCTGGGGCCAGGGCTTTGCAACCGAGATTGCCAGGGCGGCGTTGCAGTTTGCGTTTGTCGAGCTGGACCAGCCGCAGGTGTACGGCGTGGTGCGTCCGGCGCATATAGCATCGATCAAGGTGCTGGAGAAAATCGGCATGCAGTACATCGATGAGCTGGACGATGTACCCGGTCAGGCGCCGAGCCAGGTGTATGTGGCCCGGCGGGCCCTCTGACCTTTGTATCGCAGTGTGTCCAAACACCGCTGCGATACAAAACCTTTAACCCACGGGTTTTCTCGAAACAGACGGGATACACAACTACGTTCAACTGTGAGCCAGGCACACCACCCGCCGCCGGAGACTCACCATGCACACACAGTTGAACACCCCACCCCGCCGCCTGATGGGCGCGTCGCTGCTGGCCTTTGCGCTGTTGCAGCTCGGTGCCCTCGGCGTCGCCAGTGCACAGGACGCGCAAGCACCGGCGGCTGCCAGCGCAACTGCCCACAGCGCGCTCGGCCCGTTGAAGCATGTGAAAGCCGGCTTGCTGGATGTGGCCTACGCCGAAGTCGGCCCGGCCGATGGCCCGGTGGTGATCCTGCTGCATGGCTGGCCCTACGACATTGACAGCTACTCCGAGGTAGCGCCGCTGCTGGCCGCCCAGGGCTACCGGGTGCTGGTGCCTTACGCCCGCGGCTATGGCGATACCCATTTCCTGTCGGCAAAGACCCTGCGCAACGGCCAGCCGGCCGCCCTCGCCGTCGACCTGATCGACTTCATGGACGCGCTGAAGATCAAGCAGGCCGTGCTCGGCGGCTATGACTGGGGGGCGCGCACCGCCGACATCGTCTCGGCGTTGTGGCCTGAGCGGGTCAAGGCGCTGGTATCGGTCAGCGGCTACCTGATCGGCAACCAGGCCGCGGGCAAGAACCCATTGCCGCCCAAGGCCGAGTTGCAATGGTGGTACCAGTTCTACTTCGCCACCGATCGCGGCGTCGCCGGCTATGCGAAAAACACCCACGACTTCGCCAAGTTGATCTGGCAGATCGCCTCGCCAAAATGGGCATTCGACGACGCCACCTTCGACCGCAGCGCCAAAGGCCTGGACAACCCCGACCACGTCGCCGTATCGATCTTCAACTACCGCTGGCGCCTGGGGCTGGTGCAGGGAGAGAAAAAATACGCTGCGCTGGAGCAGAAACTCGCCACCGCCCCGTCCATCAACGTGCCCACCATCACCATGGAAGGCGACGCCAACGGCGCGCCGCACCCGGCCGCAGAGGACTATGCCAAACGCTTTACCGGCAAGTACGAATACCGCCTGATCAGCGGCGGCATCGGCCACAACCTGCCGCAGGAAGCACCGCAAGCCTTTGCCAAGGCTGTGATCGATGCGGACCACCTGTGATGAAGCGCCTGCATCTTGCTGCACTCGTCGCTGCAACAGCTGCCGTGGTGGCCACCGCTACCGGGTTCGCCTTTGGCGGCCCGGCCACCAGCGAGCCTTCGCCGATCTACGGCGTGACCATTCCCGACGGCTACCGTCAATGGGAGCTGATCGCGCCGGCCCAGGAAGCCGACCCGCTGAATGAACTGCGAGTGGTGCTGGGCAATAAAGTGGCGCTCAAGGCGTACCGCGACGGCACGCTGCCCTTCCCCGACGGCACCGTGCTGGCGAAACTGGCCTGGAAGCACGTGCAATCGCCCGAGTTCAAGACCGCGTCGATTCCCGGCGCGGCGACCACCGTGCAGTTCATGGTCAAGGACTCGAAGAAATACGCAGCGACCGGAGGCTGGGGCTTTGGACGGTTCATCAATGGCAAGCCGGTGGACCAGGCGCAGCATGAGACGTGCTTTGCCTGCCATCAGGCGCTGGTGAAGAACCACGATTATGTGTTCACCCGGCTGGCGCCTTAGCGCAATAGCCCTTTTCAACAACAAACGCCG
>NZ_CP080030.1:3946231-3946320 GCF_019382755.1 Pseudomonas sp. Colony2
CGCCGTGGCGCTCACGCCCGGCTTCAGGCCCAACTCGGCCACCGCGTCGCGGGTCACGATGGAAAACACCTTCGAACCGCCCGCCAACT
>NZ_CP080030.1:3946509-3965484 GCF_019382755.1 Pseudomonas sp. Colony2
CCACCAACTGCTCGCCGCCGGGCAGGGTCAACACCACTTCGGCATTGACCGCGCCGTGCTGGACCTGGCTGACCTGGCCTTTGAATACGTTGCGTGCACTGACTTTCATGGAAACGGTTCTTGTCTTGACCTGTAGGTTGGGAATTGCCGCGCATGGTTAAACGTTGCGTTGTGTAAAAACAACTGTAGCGCCCTGCTCTGGCTGGAACCCCACGCCAATAAAGAAGGCCGCCCAATGGGCGGCCTTCATCTGGAGCAGTTACCGACGACTGATTAAAACAGCGCGTAGGTGTAGTTGAAGATCAGGCGGGTCTGATCCTGGTCGGCGGTGCCGGTGTTATGGCCGTGGTAGCTGCCGGTACGGAACGTAGTACCGAAGCCTTTCAGCGGGCCTTCCTGCACGACGTAATCAAGACGGAAATCGGTTTCGCGTTCCGACTGATCGCTGCCACCGGCAACCTTGGCCTTGATGTCGCTGCCGTTGAGGTAGGCAATCGAGGCTTTCAGGCCCGGCACCAGGGTTCTGAAGTCATACAGGTACTGACCGAAATTGACCTGCTCGCCCGCACGGGAGAACTGGCCAACCACCGCGTCGGTGAACAGGTAGAAGTCGGAACCGGCCGCGCCTTGGGCGGTTGGATCGGCGATGCTGCCCTGGTTGACCCAGACGAAGCCACCGTCATCACTCACGCCGATATGGCCGAGCATCAACTGGCTGCCGCCCAACTGATAGGTGAAGGCAGCACTGTAGGTTTTGTTGTCGACTTCACCGGCGTGCTTGGCATAGCCGCCGTTGTTGTTGAACGCATAGCCGGCCGAACCGTTTTTGCCGTCGCTGGTGCTGTCGAAATAACGCAGGTCGGTCTTGAACGACTGGTCATTGCCCAACGGCAATACGTGGACCAGGCCGAAATAGTTCTGTTTGTAGAAGTCTTCCAGGTTGGCGTAGTAGTACTGCAACGTCAGGTTTTTAGCGATGACGTTGTCAGAAGAACCAAACGGCTGGTAGTCGACACCACCGAAACGGAAGCTGTCGCTGTCGCGAGTGGCACCGGCCACGCTCAAGCCCGTGGAGTTGCTCGATGCACGACCTTCAGCCTTGTTCAGCTCGCCACCGGTGAAGGTGACGTTGGGAATGTCCTTGGAGGTCAGGATACCGCCGTCGAATGTTTGCGGAGCGGCACGGCTGTCGTTGGACACCAGGATCGGCAGGATCGGCGCCAAACCACCGCCCACGTGCAATTCAGTCTGGGAAATACGGAATTTAACGTTGCCGGCTGCGCGACCGAAGCTGTCAGCAGGCTCGGTGCCATTGTTCTTCACCGGGAAGAAGCTGTTGCCGTTACCCGACAGGCCATTGCCCGCTGCGTGGCCATCGCCACCGTCCAGACGCAACGCGCCGAAAGCCATCACGTCGAAACCTACGCCGACGGTGCCCTGGGTGTAACCGGATTTATAGTCGAAACGCAGTACTTGAGCCGCTTCCCGCAGGTCGTTCGCCGTGCCGGAGTGAACGTCGGCGTTGTAGTACATGGTGCGCGAACTGATCGAAGAATGACTGTCTTCGAGGAAGCCGCTATGGCCGTCACCCGTGCCGAGTGAGCCAAGACCAAAGCCGTCCGCGCTGGCGTGTTGTGCAAGGACAGCCGCCGTGATGGCCAACGCTAATGTAGAGAGTTTCATTTACTGCGCCCCTGTGAACATTATTTTTTTACTGTCCTTCGAGCGAATACCGTTGCGGCCCTGCAAACGCTGCGGATTGTGGCATGGGGCCGATGGCGCAGATTGTGAAATTTTTGTCATGTACCGATGAAAAAACCGTCATGAAAAGGCCGTACAAGCCGGCCTTGTTCGAGGGTTGAATGGCCTGCGGTTGTACGACAACCGCTACTGCGCCGTGCGTTGATCAGGCTGGAGTCGGTGGCGAAAATGCGAGAAATGGTAGGCAACCGCCAGCCACATAAACCATGCAGGCATCACGCAAAGGGCCAGGCGGGTATCTGGGCGAAGTGCCAGTAGGCAAAGTACGAACGCCAGGAAGCCAAGTGAAACCCACGCCAACGGTACGCCTCCGGGCATTTTGTAGAGGGATTTTTCATGTAGCTCCGGGCACTTTTTCCGATAGGCGATGTAGGACGCCAGGATGGTCGACCAGGTAAAGATCACCAGGATCGCCGAAACAGTGGAGACGATGGTAAAGGCCGTCATCACTTCCGGGACTATAAACAGCAGCAACAAGCCCAGCAGCATCAGGAAGGTGGTAAACGCCAGGCTGATAAACGGCACGCTGTTTTTCGACAGTCGTCGGAATATCCCGGGTGCGTCTCCCAGGTCCGCCAGGCCGAACAACATACGACTCGCCGAAAACACCCCGCTGTTGGCCGAAGAAGCCGCTGAGGTCAGTACCACGAAATTCACAATCCCGGCGGCGGCGGGAAAGCCGGCCACCAGGAACAGCTCGACAAAGGGGCTCTTGCTGGGCGACACCTGCTCCCAGGATGTCACCGCAATGATGCAGGCCAAGGCCAGCACGTAGAACAGGATGATCCGCAGCGGAATCGAGTTGATTGCCTTGGGCAGCGTCTTCTCCGGCGAACGGGTTTCGGCCGCCGCCGTGCCGATCAACTCGGTGCCGGCAAACGAGAAGATCGCCATCTGGAACCCGGCAAAGAAGCCGAACACGCCATTGGGAAACGCCGCCTGTTTATCCAGCAAATGATTCAGGGAAGCCGTGACGCCGGTGGGCGACACAAACGAGCTGGCAATCAACACCACGCTCACACTGATCAGGGTCACCACGGCGATGATCTTGATGATCGCAAACCAGAACTCCACCTCGCCGAACAGCCGCACCGTCAGCACATTCAAGGCAAACAGGGTCAGCAGCATTGCAATCGCCGGTATCCAGGCCGGCACGTGCGGGAACCAGTACTGGAAAAAGCCCCCGACCACCACCGCATCCCCCACCACCGCCACGCTCCAGCTCAGCCAGTACGACCAGCCGAGAAAAAACGCCGCACGCGGCCCCAGGTATGCACCTGCAAAGTCGGCGAAGCTCTTGAAGTTCAGGTTGGACAGCAGCAGCTCACCCATGGCGCGCATCACGAAATACACAAACAGCCCGATGATCATGTAGATCAGGATGATCGAGGTGCCGGACAGCGCGATGATCTTGCCCGAGCCCATGAACAGGCCGGTGCCGATCGCACCGCCCATGGCCATCAGTTGGATATGGCGGTTGTTGAGGGTGCGTTGCAAAGCGGGCTTTTCAATCAGCCCGGGCACGGTTGTTTTCATCACAAAACCTCTTGTTATGTTTTTGAGTTTTGGCAGAAAAAAGTCAGGCGTTGTTTATTGTTGGAATGGCATCGGGGTCAGGCGTGTTTGTTCTCGAAACCGTGCAGCACGTTGACCGCGTTGATGCCGATTTCATCGACCATGTAGCCGCCTTCCATCACAAACAGCGTGGGCACGCCGACGCTGGCGATGATCTCGCCGATGCCGAGGAAGTCGCGGCTTTCCAGCAGGAAATGACTGATGGGATCGTCCTTGAAGGTGTCGACGCCGAGGGAAATCACCAGCACTTGCGGCGAGAACGTTCTGAGTTGATTGCAGGCGTCGAGCAACGCTTCTTTGTAGGTGCTCCACCCGGTGTTTTTCGCCAGCGGGTAGTTCAGGTTGAACCCCTCGCCCGCCCCGGCACCGCGCTCGGCACTGAAGCCCGAATAGTAGGGATACGACACCGACGGATCGCCATGCAGCGAGACGAACATCACGTCATTGCGATCATAGAAGATGTTCTGCGTGCCGTTGCCGTGGTGGAAATCCACGTCCAGCACCGCGACCCGTTTGGCACCTTGGGTGATCGCCTGTTGCGCGGCAATGGCTGCGTTATTCAGGTAGCAATAACCGCCCATGTATTCCCGCGCCGCATGGTGGCCCGGTGGCCGGCACAGGGCGAAGGCGCTGTTGTGGCCTTCATCAATCAATGCCAGGCCGGTGAGTGCGATATCGGCGCTGGTCTTCACCGCTTCCCAGGTGGTGCTGGTGATCGGTGAACCGGCATCCATCGCGAAAAACCCGAGCTTGCCGTCGATGAATTCCGGCACCTGCTCATTGGCCAGGTCCCGCACCGGCCACACCAGCGGCAAGGCGTCATGGGCACGGCCAATCGCCGTCCATTCGGCCCAGGCAGTTTCCAGGAAGGACACGTAGCGTTCGCTGTGGGCATTGACGTAACAGGCCCGGTCGAACGTGCGCGGCACGATGATATCGCCCAGCCCAACGTGCTTGACCCGATCACGCACCGTGTCGGCGCGGCTGGGTTGTTCGAAGGACGGCTTGAGCACGCCATCCTTGAGTTCGGTGCCATGGTGCAAACGATGAGAGTCGCTGAAAACAGTCAACATGAAAGACATCCACCCGTGAAAGACAGGTGATTATTTTGTTCTGGCTGCGGTGGGCTTTCTTTGCTTTTACGTGCGCCGATGCTAGCGTAATCGGGAATTTTTACCCCAAAGAGCCGCCATGAAGAAAAATAAAACCAGACAGGTCGCACTTGACGACACCGATCTCGCCATCCTCGCCTTGCTGCAGGAAGACGCGAGTATTTCCAACGCCGAACTCAGCGAGCGGCTGTCACTGAGCCTCACTCCATGCTGGCGACGGCGCAAGCGGCTGGAGGAAGAAGGCGTGATCAAGGACTACCAGGCCAACCTGGATCGCAAGATGCTGGGCCTGGAGATCATGGCGTTTGTGCATGTGCGGTTTGCCGTGCATTCCGACCATACGCCAGAAGACTTTGAGGCCGTGATCAAGGAGCTGCCGCAGGTGCAGTCCTGCCACAAGATCACCGGGGATGCGGATTATCTGCTGCAGGTGCTGGCGGAGGATCTGGATGCCTACAGCGATTTTGTAGAGAGCGTGTTGCGGCGGCAATTGGGGATTGCGTCGATTCAGTCGAGCCTGGCGTTGCGGGAGGTGAAGGCGACAAGTCGGGTGGCCATTCCGGGGCGGGTGGGGAAGTGATCCAATGCAAATACCATTGTGGCGAGGGAGCTTGCTCCCGTTGGACTGCGTAGCGGTCCTTTCTTTGGACGCGCTTAGCACCCCGGCAGGAGCAAGCTCCCTCGCTACAGGTCAAGCCATATCCCTGTAGTGTTTCCAACAAACAGCCGAAATCTGCCTTTACATGTAGCATTTACTACCAATACACTCATTCTCGCCAAGCCGTAGCAAAAACAACAAGGCGAGATATGACCAACCTACGTGACAAACTCACCGACGCCGCACTCAGCCCTACGCCTTCCGAGCGCAAGGTGATCCGTGCCCTCCTCGACCACTATCCACGCAGCGGCCTCGGTTCCATGGCGCGCCTGGCCGAACACGCCGGGGTCAGCGACCCGACCATCATGCGGTTGGTGAAGAAGCTCGGCTTCGGTGGCTATGCCGAATTCCAGGACGCCTTGCTCAGCGAAATGGACCACCGCCTGCGGTCCCCAATCACCCTGCTGCAACCCCGGGCGCACTCGTCCCAGGATGACGCCTGGGCCACTTACCTGCACGACTGCAACCGCGCCCTTCAGGAAACCCAGGCCCTGACCCAACCCGAAGACGTGCGCGTACTCACCGAATGGCTGCTGGATACCAAACACCAGGTGTTCTGCTTCGGCGGCCGGCTCAGCAGTTTTCTCGCGGGCTACCTGGTGAATCACTTGCGCCTGTTGCGTCCGGGCTGTCATTCCCTGGAAGACAACGCCCAGTTACCCGACCGAATCCATGACATCCAGCGCCAGGACCTGGTGCTGCTGTTCGACTACCGCCGCTACCAGACCCAGGCCTTGCGCGTGGCAACCGCCGCCAAGGCGCGGGGCGCGCGGGTGGTGTTGTTCACCGACATTTATGCCTCGCCGCTGCGGGAATTGGCCGACTTGATCATCAGCTCCCCAGTGGAATCGGTGTCGGCCTTTGACACGATGGTGCCCGCCCTCGCGCAGGTAGAAGCCCTGATCGCCACCCTCACACAACACAGCAATGGCCTGGATGCCCGCCTGGAAGGGATCGATGCCCTTCGCACGGAATTCGCCGCTCACCTTTTGGAGGAAAAATAACAATGTTCACGCTCCCCCATCATTCGCCCCGCGATCTTCCGTTCACCGCGGGCAACACCGCCTTGCTGCTGGTGGACATGCAACGTGCCTGGCTCGACCCGGCACTCGACCCGCATTTGCAGGGCCCGCACGCAGCATATTTCCTGGGTCGTGCTCGGGAAACGGTGATCCCCAATCAAGTCCGGCTGTTGAATGCGGTGCGCGAAGCCCGGCAAAACGTGCTGCACACCATCATCGAAAGCCTCACGGCGGATGGCCGCGATCGCTCGCTGGATCACAAGCTGTCGGACATGCATTTGCCCAAGGGCAGCTACCAGGCCGGCGTGATTGACGAGTTGACGCCCATTGAAAATGAAATCGTGCTGCCCAAGACGTCGTCCGGGGTCTTCAACTCCACCAACATCGATTACGTGCTGCGCAATCTGGAAACCCGGCACCTGATCATCGCCGGCATCGTTACCGACCAGTGCGTCGACATGGCCGTGCGTGACGCCGCAGACCGTGGCTATCTGGTGACCCTGATCGAAGATGCCTGCGCCACTTACACCTTCGAACGGCATCACGCGTGCCTCGAGGCGATCAAGGGTTATTGCTGGATCACCGACACCCAAACCGTGATCAACCGTTTGCAGGAGTTGCGCCCGTGAGCCTGATCCAGCCAACGGCAATGACCACTATCGTCACCACCGACCTGATTGGTGTGACTCGCGGACGTTCGTTTCCCACGGACGAGCTTGAGAGTTATCAGCAAGCCGGTGTGGGTTGGGTGCCGGCCAACAGTGCGCTGACGCCTCAGGACCGGGTGGCGGAGAATAATCCCTGGGGCTCCTGCGGCGATTTGCGCCTGATCCCGGACATGAATACCCGCGTGCAGGTGCCCAACGGCCCGGACGCCAATGCGCCGGGCCTGGATTTTATCCACGCCGATATCTGCGAAACCGACGGCCAGCCCTGGGCGGCCTGCCCGCGCACGATGTTGCGCAACGAGATCCAGCGTTATCGCGACGAGCTGAAGCTTGAGGTGACTGCCGCGTTCGAACATGAGTTCAACCTCGGCTACAAGGCCCCTGACAACGCTCACCATGCCTTCTCGCTTTCCGCCCAGCATCACGCCGCGTCTTTCGGCGGCTGGCTGTTGAGCGCGCTGAAGGCGGCCGGCGTCGAACCGGAGATGTTTTTGCCGGAGTATGGCAAGGCGCAATACGAAGTCACCTGCCGTCCCACTCAAGGTGTGGCCGCAGCCGATCGCGCGGTGAATGTGCGGGAGATCACCCGTGAAATCGCGCGCCAGATGGGCCTGGATATCAGCTTCTCGCCCAAGCTCGAAGCCGATGGCGTGAGCAACGGCGTGCACCTGCATATCAGCTTGCAGGATCCAGCCGGAAACGCGGTGATGTACGACGCGCAAAGCAGCAACGGGCTGTCCGAAAAAGGCCGGCAGTGGGCGGCGGGCGTGTTGAAATTCCTGCCCGCGTTATGCGCCTTCAGCGCGCCCACGCCGATTTCCTACCTGCGCTTGAAGCCTCATCACTGGAGTGCGTCCTACGCCAACCTGGGCCAGCGCAATCGCGAAGCGTCACTGCGGATTTGCCCGACCATCACCATCGGCGGCAAGTCCCCGGCCAGACAATACAACCTGGAGTTCCGCCCGCTGGACGCAACCGCCTCACCGCACCTGAGCATGGCCGCCGTGCTGATTGCCGGCCGCCTGGGCCTCCAGCAAAAGCTCACGCTGGACAGTTCCTCCGATGAAGAC
The DNA here is from genome assembly GCF_019382755.1 of Pseudomonas sp. Colony2. Taxonomy (NCBI): domain Bacteria; kingdom Pseudomonadati; phylum Pseudomonadota; class Gammaproteobacteria; order Pseudomonadales; family Pseudomonadaceae; genus Pseudomonas; species Pseudomonas sp. Colony2. The sequence continues at coordinate 3,954,376 of NZ_CP080030.1, forward strand.
CCGGAGTCCATGAGCGATGAACAACGCCAGGCGCGGCATATCCTCGCCCTGCCCGACACCCTAGAAGACGCCCTCGCCAGCCTGCGCAACAACCCGCAGTTGCTGGACCAATTGCCGCCACTGCTGATGGATGCCTACTTCGCCCTGAAAGCCGAAGAGCTCAAATCCACCGAGAAACTGACGCCTGCCGAACTCTGTGATCACTATGCCCGCCTTTACTGATTCCCCCGAACACGGCCTGTTCAAGAAACCGGTATACCGGGTCAGCCGGCAAGAGTCCGAGCACCCGGTGATTCTGGTTTGCGAACATGCCAGTTCCTACATCCCCACGGAACTGAACGCCCTGGGCCTGAACGATGAAGCGGCAAAGGAGCATATCGCCTGGGACATCGGTGCGCTGAAACTGGCGGAACGACTCTCGAGGGCCCTGGATGCCACGTTGATCTCGGCCGCCTATTCGCGCTTGCTGATCGACCTCAATCGCCCGCTGGAAGCCCCCGACAGCATTCCGCCACGCAGCGAAATCTACGACGTGCCAGGCAACCGGGAACTTCCTGACATCGTTCGCCAGTATCGCCAGGAGCGCTTGTTCACACCCTTTCACCAGCGCTTGAGCGCCCTGATCGATGCGCGACTGGCGCAAGGTCGCGAAGTGCGCATCGTGGCCGTCCACAGCTTCACCCCGATTTACCACGGCCAACCCCGCCCGCTCGAGGCCGGCGTGTTGTTTGCCGGCGCCGCCGCCTATGCCGAAGGGATTCTGCAAGGGTTGGCCGCCCAGGGCTTGAACGTTGCCGCCAACCAGCCTTACGAAGTGGATGTGCTCGGTGACATGACCGTGCCGTTCCACGGTGATCAGCGCGGCATTGAGGCCGTGCTGCTGGAGGTCAGGAACGACCTGCTGCGAACGCCCCATGCGCTGCAGTCATGGGCGGACTATCTGGCTCCACTGCTGTAGCTGCTGCTGTTGGCTGGACCGGTCTTACAACTATAAAAAAACCGCCTGGGCGTCTTTTAACCTGCCGGGTTCAAGAACATGTTCGGCCGCTTTGGCGGCTGCGCATTCGCCTTACTTCATACGGAAGTACCCCATCATGGCAATTGAAGAGTTTGGCTATAAACAAGAACTGAAGCGCAGCCTGTCCCTTACGGACCTGGTGATCTACGGGATGATCTTCATGATCCCCATCGCGCCCTTTGGCGTGTATGGCTATGTGAACAGCGAAGCGCCCGGCATGGTACCGCTGGCCTATATCGTCGGCATGGTGGCAATGCTGTTTACCGCGTTGAGCTACGGCAGCATGGCGCGGGCGTTCCCGATTGCCGGCTCGGTGTATTCCTACGCCCAGCGCGGGCTGAATCCAGGTGTCGGGTTTATTGCCGGTTGGCTGCTGTTGCTCGATTACCTGCTGATCCCGCCGTTGCTGTATATCTATGCCGCGATTGCGCTGAACCACTTGTACCCCGAGATTCCGAAGACCGCATTTATCCTGGCGTTCCTGGTCAGTGCCACCCTGGTCAACCTGCGCGGTATGACGTTTACCGCGCGCATGAACATCGTGTTCCTGCTGGCGCAACTGGTGGTGCTGGGGATTTTCCTAGTGTGTGCCTGGAAGGCTCTGCACGGGGGTGCCGGCAACGGCCACCTGACGCTGGCGCCGCTGTACAACCCCACAGGATTCAACTTTGGGTTGCTGATGCAGGGCGTTTCAATCGCGGTGCTGTCGTTCCTGGGCTTTGACGCGATTTCCACCCTGGCGGAAGAAACCAGAGGCGATGCCGGGCGCAGTGTGGGCCGGGCCGCGCTGATCAGTTTGCTGGTGATGGGCGCGATTTTCGTGGCGCAAACCTGGCTGGCAACCGACCTTGCGGCAGGCATGGGCTTCACGTCCGCCGACTCGGCTTTTTACGAAATTGCAGCCATTGCCGGCGGCAGCTGGCTGGCTTCGCTGACGGCGATTGCCACGGCGTTGGCGTGGGGTGTGGCGGTGTCCATCACCTCGCAGGCAGCAGTGTCGCGACTGCTGTTCGGCATGGCCCGGGATGGCAAGCTTCCGGGAATCCTGGCCAGGGTCCATCCGAAATACAGCACGCCATACCTGAGCATTTACCTGGTGGGCGTGCTGTCGCTGGTCATCTGCTACTTCTTCATCGACACCGTGGACACCCTCACCTCACTGGTGAATTTCGGCGCCCTGAGCGGCTTCATGATCCTGCACATCACCGTGATCAACTACTACTGGCGGCGCATGCAGTCGCGCAATGTGTGGCGGCACCTGATCACGCCGGTGCTGGGCTTTGTGATCACCTTCGCGATCATGTTCAACATGGGACTGCAGGCACAGAAGCTCGGGATTGCCTGGGTCGTGATCGGGCTGGTCTACCTATGGTTCCTCAGCCGCAAGGGCGCGAGCCTGGTGCTGTCCAAGGACATCTGACGGCTAGCGCAGTGACTGCTGCAGAAACTCACTGATCAAGCTGAGTACCTGCTGCTGGATCTGCGGCTTGGGACGAGCACCCTTGGCATCCAGGCAAATGAAGCCTTCGCCGGGGTCGCTCTGTTCAATCCGCTCCACCGCGCCCGGCTTGCAGATGGGCAGGAAGCTGAAGTGCGTGGCGTCGCTGATTTCCACGTAGCGCGAAGTCTTCTGCGGCAGGCGCTTGGCCAAGTCGGCCGACTCGAGTGCGGCGGGCAATTCCGGCGATGGCGTGCCCGCCGCAATCACCAACGTGGGACGGTTCAGCGCCGCGAGGCTGGCATCGCTGAAGCCGCGGGCGAATCCCAGGTCCAGGGAAACAATGGCCGCCACGCGCGGGTCGCTCAAGTCACCGGCCAGTCGCTGCCTCGCCTGCTCGGTGCGACCAACCTCAAGTTGTTCGTAGGCCTTGCAAGGGGCAATTTCCGGATGCAACTTGCAGTCCTCGGTAAAGCGCTGCGGATCAAAGCGGGCACCGCCGACTTCGAGTGCGGTCCAGCCACCGAGGGAGTGCCCGACGACGGCGATCTTGCGTTGGGCCACCGCGCCGAAGCGTTTCGGCTGGGCAATCACGGCATCAATCACCCGATGGATATCGAGGGGCCGTTTCCACAGCTCGGAAGCGGCCGGCTGTGTGCGGTCCTTGCTGGTGGTGCCGGGGTGGTTGGGCGAGGCGACGATATAACCCTGCCCGGCCAACGCACTGGCGAGCCAGGACTGGTTGATCCAGTTGCCGAAGATGCCGTGGGAGATCACCACCAACGGATGCTCGCCGGCAGCCGGTGCGGCGTCCTTCAAGGCCGGCGCGCCGACAAACACCGGATTGTCAGCAATCAGTTCTGGTGTGCCGGAAGCATGGGTCGGGTACCACACCGCCACCTGCAACGGCCTGCCGTGCTCCGCGTCGGGAATCACTATTTCCTGGAAGCCGATCCGAACCTCATTGGCCTGGGCCAGACCGGTTACAACCGTCAACAACAGCGCAGCACACAGCGTTTTCATCCTTGAGTTCCCTAAGTGGCTAAGCGCCATATTCTGGCATGGCCGTCATGGGAAAGCAGGTGGGAAATCAATGCGCGTATAAATCATCAGGCTATGGCAACTATCCGAATGGTACGACTACCATGTAGTCACACTCCTTTCAGATAGCCCCCAATGATCAAAGCCAGCCTGCGTAGTCACCTGACCCTCTGGTTTGCCGGTTTGTCGCTGCTCACCCTGGTGAGCGTAGGGTTCTACGTTGGGCACATCGCTACCGAGCAACTGAAACTGGCCAGTGGCAATGCCTTGTTGAGCACTGCCCGCTCCACCGCCGCGCTACTGGCGGTGCAGCTGCGTGAACGCCAGCTCGAAGTGTCGCTGCTCAGCCGCGCACCGCTGTTCAGACGGGGCAACCTGGACGATCCGGACATACTGACCTCCATGGAACAACGCACCCAGTCCCGCGCCGAGTACGCGTGGATGGGCGTCGCCGACACAGACGGGCGTGTGCGCCAGGCGGTGAATGGGCTGCTGGTCAACCAATCCGTAACGGCACGGCCCTGGTTCCAGGCCGGTTTGCAGGGCAACTACACCGGCGATCCCCACGAGGCGGTATTGCTTGCCAAGCTGCTGCCGGGCTCCAACGGTGAGCCCTGGCGCTTCATCGACTTTGCCGCACCGATTCGCAATGCCGGGGGCCAGGTGATCGGCGTACTGGGGGCTCACGCCCACTGGACGTGGGTGACACAAATTGTCGAAGCGGCCAAAGGCAATACGCCGGACATCGAGGCGCTGATCATCGACAACGACGGCAAGGTGCTCTACCCGGAACAACTGGCCGGCCAGCAACTGCCCCAGGACCGCCTGGCCAATGACACCGGCTGGTCGGTCGACAACGGCTACGTGACCAGCGCCGTGGCGGTGCCCAGCCCGTCGAATTCCAGCCTGACCTGGTACATCGTGATGCGCCAGCCGCTGGAAATCGCCCTGCACCCTGCCCGCGTATTGCTCTACAAACTGCTGCTGTTGGGCGTCATTGCCGCGGTGATTTTCGGCTTCGTGGCGTATTACCTGGCGTCGTACCTCAGCCGGCCCATCGAAGAACTCGCGCGTTCAGCCAAGCAGGTCCAAAACCAACAGCCTGGCGCGTATTTCCCTCAAGACCATTTCGTACTGGAAATCGCCCAACTCGGGCGCTCCATCAAGGGCATGACCCAATCGCTGCTTGGCAAAGAGCGCGAACTGCAGGACACCAATGCGTCCCTGGAAGCCACCGTCGCCCAGCGTACTGCCGCCCTCACCCAGGCCAATGCCGAGCTGTTGAACCTGGCCAGCCATGACGCCCTGACCGGCGTCTACAACCGTCGGCGCTTCGATGAAAAACTGGCGGAGTACAGCCTGCTGTTCCAGCGCAGCGGGCGCGCGTTTGCCTTGCTGCTGATCGACGTTGATCATTTCAAGCGGATCAACGATACCCATGGGCATGCCGTCGGGGACGATGTACTGCGCCAGCTCGCGCAGTTGATTCAGGACGCCACCCGCGCCACTGACTTCGTCGCCCGTTACGGCGGTGAAGAGTTTGCGGTGCTGTTGCCGGAAATCGAAGCGCCGGACAGCCCGGATGTGGTGGCCGAGAAGATTCGCGCGGCAATTGCCGGAGCGTATTTCGAGACCGCTGGGCAGGTCACGGTGAGTATTGGCGTCGGGCTCGTTGAAGCGTCGGACAGCGACACCACAGTGCTGATCAAGCGTGCGGATCAGCAGTTGTATCGGGCCAAGTCGTCGGGGCGCAATCGCGTGGCGTGACGGTGTAGTGCGTCATGAGCCTTTCCAGAAAGCCACAACGCTCTTGATTAAATATCGACAGCCGCGCGCCCATGACCGTAATCTGCCCCACGAACGATGAATACAACGTATGCAGGTCATCAATGGCTGAGGTGCTGGACCGTTTCGACCAATGGCTGGTTCGGTTCGGCAAGCGTTACGTTCATCTGGACTCGGGAGATGACGATTTCCAGGGCTTTATCATCGATGCTGAACAGGTCGCGGCAACCATCGAGCTGGCGCGTTTCGCCGGTATCAACGCCAGTCTTGAGAGTTTCTGATTTCAGGTAAATATCCATGTCCATCACCGACAACCTGCTCGCCTTCACCTTCGCCGCCACGTTGCTCACGTTGACGCCCGGACTGGACACGGCCCTGGTATTGCGCACTGCAACGGTGGAGGGCAAGCAACAAGCCTTGCGCGCCACCCTGGGCATCAATGCCGGCTGCCTGCTGTGGGGTGCAGCGGTGGCCTTTGGGCTGGGCGCGTTGATTGCCGTGTCCGAGGTGGCCTTTAACGTCTTGAAGTACTGCGGCGCGGCTTACCTGGCGTGGCTGGGCTTGAACATGCTGGTGCGCCCGCGCAGTTCGCTGGCGTCCGTCGAGGCCGATGGAAAACCCGGTGCCAACTGGTTCCTGAAAGGCATGATGGGCAACGTGCTCAACCCCAAGATCGGGATTTTCTACGTGTCTTTCCTGCCGCAGTTCATTCCCCAGGGGCATCCGCTGGTGGCGTGGACGTTCGGGCTGGTGAGCATCCACGTGGTGATCAGCCTGGCCTGGGCACTGATACTGATCGGTGCCACGCAGCCATTGGCCGGTGTGCTGCGGCGTGAAAAGGTGATCAAGTGGATGGACCGCACCACCGGCATGATATTCGTGCTGTTCGCGGCCCGGCTGGCCTTCAGCAAGCGCTGAAGTCAGCGCCGGTCCCGATGCCGTACCAGGCCTTCCAGGGTAAACCGCGCCTGCATCAGCACCACATCCCGCACCAGTTCCATTTCCTTCTGGCTCACTTCGGTCCAGTTCAAGGCGGAGAGCAGCTTGGGTTTCTGCACCCGAAACGCCAGGCCCTGGGTGAACAGCGCCATCGAGTGGATCACCGTGCGTTCGTCGTCAACGGCAAGGCCGGCAACGCGCGCGATCAGCAGGCGGATCACGTTGGCGATGCGCGCCTTGAAGCGTTCCTCGAACGCCATGGTCGCGCTTTCAGGGCAGAGCCCGGCTTGATGGCGATCAAGAAACGCTCGCCACGCGGTGGTCTGGGGACTGTCCTGGATCGTTGAAACCACCGCGCCGAGAATGCCCAGTGAGGCGTCGATCAACCTCTGATCGTCGACCCCGGGATCGGCCAGCGCACCTTCTGCGGCTTCAACGGTAGGCGCCATCTTTTGCCACAACAGCGTGATCAAGTGCTCGACGCATTCCAGATACACGCCTTCCTTGCCATCGAAGTAGTACTGGATCGCGGGCGCATTGACGCCGGCAGCATTCGCGATGTCTCGCGTGGACGCGCCGTCGTAGCCACGCTCGCCAAATACCTCGACAGCCGCCTCGATAATGCGTGCGCGGGTTTCTTCACCCCGCTGATAACCCCCTTCGGCGGCCGGTTTGTGTCGTGCCATGTGCCACTCCATTTTTTTAACGTAACCAAAATATACCAGTTGACAAAAATTCGCGAAAAAACGAATTTATTCCAACTGATATAAAACTGGAGTGACTTGATGTCCGCTGCACCTCCCTCTCCTCAGGTCATTCCTGAAACCACCGTCAACGGCCAACGTGGCAAAGCCCGACGGATTCTACTGTCACTCGCCGGCGTGGCGCTGTTGGCCGGGCTGGCGTGGGGCGCCTGGTGGTGGCTCACCGGGCGCTTTATCGAGACCACCGACGACGCCTATCTGCAAGCCGACAGCATCAGCGTGGCGCCGAAAATCAACGGCTACGTCGCCGAGGTGCTGGTGGCCGACAACCAGAACGTGAAGCGTGGCGACGTGCTGGTGCGCCTGGATGCGCGCAAATACCAGGCAGTCAGTGACGAAGCCTCGGCGACGATTGCGGCCCGCGAGGCCGACTTTGCCAAGGCCCAGGCCGACCTGGTGCAACAGGACTCGACCATCGCCGAAGCACGGGCCCAACTGCAAGGCGCCCAGGCCGACGCCCAGCACGCGCAAACCGAAGTCGCACGTTATGCGCCGCTGGCGCGTTCCGGGGCCGAGCCGGAAGAACGCCTGGCGCAGCTCAACAACCAACTCGCCCAGGCCCGCAGCACCGTGGCAGCCAAGCAGGCCGCGTTGCGCTCCAGCCAGACCCGCTACGGCACCCTCGAAGCCCAGCTCAAGCAAGCCCAGGCGCAACTCGGCGTGGCCAAGGCCAGCGAAGCCCAGAGCCAGCTGGATGTGGACGACGCGGTGATTCGCAGCCCGCTCGATGGCCGCGTCGCTGATCGCGGTGTACGCGTCGGCCAATACGTGCAGCCGGGCACACGCTTGTTGACCGTGGTGCCGGTGAGCGCGATCTACCTGACCGCCAACTACAAGGAAACCCAGATCGGCGAGATGCGCGCCGGGCAGGCCGTCACCGTGCATGTGGACGCACTGCCAGGCCATGATATTCAGGGCCATATCGACAGCCTGTCCCCCGGCACCGGCGCACAGTTCGCGTTGCTGCCGCCGTCCAACGCCACCGGCAACTTCACCAAGATCGTGCAGCGCGTGCCGGTGCGGATTTCCCTGGATGTACCGGATAACGACGTGCGCCAGGCACTGGTGCCCGGCTTGTCCGCCACCGTGGAAGTCGACACCCGCACCCACAAGGCAGACGCCAACCATGGCTGAAGCCATCTTGACGGAAGTGCCCGCGGACAAACCGCGCAACGCTTCGCTGACCGACTGGATCGCGGTTGCCGCCGGCTCGCTGGGCGCCTTGCTGGCGACTCTGGACATCTCGATCACCAACTCGGCGCTGCCGCAGATCCAGGGCCAGATCGGCGCGACCGGTACCGAGGGCACGTGGATCGCCACCGGTTACCTGATGTCGGAAATCGTCATGATTCCCCTCGCCGCCTGGCTGACCCGGGTATTCGGCCTGCGCCGGTTCCTGATCGGCACCGCGTTGATGTTCACGTTTTTCTCGATGTTCTGCGGGCTCTCCTCAAGCCTCGGCGCGATGATCGCCGGGCGTATCGGCCAGGGTTTTGCCGGCGGCGCGATGATCCCGACCGCGCAGACCATCGTGCGCACCCGCCTGCCTGCCCATCAGTTGGCAATCGGCACCACGATGTTCGGCATGACGGTGATCCTCGGTCCGCTGCTGGGCCCGGTGATTGGCGGATGGCTCACGGAAAATATCAACTGGCGCTGGTGCTTCTTCATCAACCTGCCCGTCAGCATCACCTTGATCACCTTGCTGATCACCGGCCTGCCCAGCGACCGCATGAACCTCCAGCAATTCATCAAGGCCGACTGGCTGGGCATCATTGGCCTGGCCATGGGCCTGAGTTCACTCACCGTGGTGCTGGAAGAAGGCCAGCGCGAACACTGGTTCGATTCGCAGTTGATCATCTGGTTGAGCATCACGATGGTGATCGGCTTCTTCCTGATTGCCGTCGGGCAAGTCCGCTCGAGTACGCCGATCCTGCGCCTGCAACTGGTGCTCAACCGCAGCTTCGGCAGCGTGCTGCTGATCGCCACGGCGGTCGGCGCCGGGCTCTATGGCACGGCGTACCTGGTGCCGCAGTTCCTCGGCATCCTGTCGGGCTATAACGCGCAACAGTCGGGTTCGATCATGTTGCTGTCGGGGATTCCGGCGTTCCTGCTGATGCCGATCCTGCCGCGAATGCTTGGCCGCCTGGACCTGCGGATGATGGTCGGCGTGGGTTTGTTGATGTACTGGGCCAGCTGCTTTCTCGACACCCAGCTCACCGCCCAGAGTGTCGGCCATGATTTCTACTGGTCGCAGATCCTGCGGGGCTTCGGGCAGATCCTGGTGATGATGCCCCTCAGCCAACTGTCGATGCGCTCGGTGGAAACCCGCGATGCGGGTGACGCGGCCGGGCTCTACAACATGTCACGCAACCTCGGCGGCACCTTGGGGCTGGCGCTGCTCGGCGTACTGATGGACCGGCGCAGCCACTTCCACGACGACATGTTGCGCGAAGGCATCCAGGCCAACACCCAGTTGACCCAGGATCAAATGGCGAGCGATACCGCCAGCTACCTGGCGCAAACCGGCGACCCGTCCACCGCCTCGCTGCAGGCCCTCAGTCATCTGGCCAACGACATCGCCCAACAAGCGGCGGTGATGGCCTACAACGACGCGTTCTACGTGCTGGGACTCGCCATGCTGGCGTGCCTTCCCCTGATCTTCATCCTGAAAAAGCGCGCGGCGCAGGCAGGCCAACGAACATGATTTATCGCTCACTTCCCTTGCTCTTCACCGTCGGCCTGCTGACGGCGTGTACCGTGGGGCCGGACTACCAGGGCGCGCCGGATGCCGCGCCAAAGACCCTCGCGGCCGGGCGCTTGCCCCACGCCGACATAGGCCTGCCGCGCACACCCGCGGTCGCCCAGTGGTGGCAAGCCCTGGGCGATCCGCAGCTCAACCAATTGGTGGCCCAGGCCCTGCAAAACAGTCCGGACATGGCGACCGCCCAGGCGCGCCTCAAGCAATCGCGAGCCAGCCTGAGTGGCGCCAACGCCAACGCCCTGCCCAAGATCACCGGCGATGCAGCGATGCTGAAGCTGCGCTCCCCCGACACCTCGGCGCTGGGTGGCAGCAGTGGCGGTGGTCGCGGGCCATTGAGCCTTTACCTCGCCGGCTTTGATGCCAGCTGGGAGGCCGACCTGTTCGGCGGCACCCGGCGTGCAATCGAGGCGGCCCAGGCGGAGAACGACGCCTCGCAGGCGCAACTGGCCGATGCCCAGGTGCAACTGGCAGCCGAGGTGGTGCAGACCTATGCCGACGTGCGTGACCAGCAGGCGCGACTGGCACTGGTGGACGCCAGTGTCGAGATTGAGGAACAGGCGCTGGACCTGACCCAGCAGCGACGCAGCCGTGGCGTGGCCTCGCAGTTGCAACTGGAGCAGGTCCTGACACAGGCCGAAAACACCCGGGCCCAACGCCTGCCGCTGCAAGCGTCAATCGTCGAGGCGATTGACCAGTTGAACCTGCTCTGCGGCCTGGAACCGGGCGAGTTGGACGCGAGCCTCAACACTCCCCGCGCCCTGCCCGCTATCCCTAGCCAGGTGCCATTTGCCGACCCGGCGGCGATCCTGAAAGCACGCCCGGATATCCGGGTGGCCGAGCGCCAACTGGCTTCCAGCAACGCGCAGATCGGCGAGAAAACCGCCGACTGGTTTCCCAAGCTCAGCCTGATGGGCGACTTGTCGTTCTCGGCGGCCGATCCCGGGCACCTGGCGCGCAAGGACAGCGGCACCTGGCTGCTGTTGCCGCGGCTGACCTGGAACGCATTGGATTTCGGCCGGGTGGCGGCCAGTGTCAAAGGTGCGGAAGCCGGGCGCGACGAGGCCCTGGCCCATTACAAAAGCGTGGTGTTGAGTGCGTTGCGTGATGCGGATGTGGCCCTGGCGCGGTATGGCAACCAGCGGCAGAACGTGGTGCTGCTGCGTAACGTGGAATCTTCGGCAGTACGGGCCGCGGACCTGACGCGCCAGCGTTATAAGGCAGGTACGGCGAGCACGCTGGATTGGCTGGACGCGGAACGTACGCGGTACCAGGCGCAGGAAAGCCGGATTTCCGGGGATGCGCTGTTGCTCAAGGACTTTGCGTCATTGCACAAGGCGCTGGGGTTGGGATGGACGTTGTG
>NZ_CP080030.1:3965650-3971291 GCF_019382755.1 Pseudomonas sp. Colony2
GTATTGGCCCGCGCCGCGTGCAGCTTCTTGTAGCTGTCGATCAACCGCAGGTGCCGGTCCAGCCCTTCCAGCTTCATGCTCGTCGGCGTCAAACCATAGAACCGCACACTGCCATTCACCGACCCAATCGCCGCGTCCATCCGCTCGTTGCCAAACATCCGGCGGAAGTTCACTTCGTAGTCCGCCAGTTCCAGGTCTTCGTCCAGCTCCATCTCCAGCACCGCATTCACAGCCTGATAGAACAAGCCGCGCTCGACGGTGTTGTCGTTGTACTGCTGGAACATCTCCACCAGTTCCTTGGCTTCTTCGAACTGCTGCAGGGCCAGATAAATCAGCAGCTTCAATTCCAGGATGGTCAGTTGACCCCACGCCGTATTGTCATCGAACTCGATGCCGATCAAGGTGGTGATGTCGGTGTAGTCGTCCAGTTCGCTTTCCACCAGGCGCTCAACCAACCCCTTCAATTCCGCTTCGTCGAGGCGATGCAGGTTCAGGATGTCCTCGCGGAAAAACAGCGCCTTGTTGGTGTTGTCCCAGATCAGGTCGTCGATCGGGTAGATCTCCGAATAGTCGGGCACCAGGATGCGGCAGGCGGTCGCGCCGATGTGCTCGTACACCGCCATGTAGACTTCCTTGCCCATGCCTTCGAGGATGCCGAACAAGGTGGCGGCTTCCTCGGCATTGGAGTTTTCACCCTGGCCGGAGAAGTCCCATTCGACGAACTCGTAATCCGACTTCGAGCTGAAGAAGCGCCACGACACCACGCCGCTGGAGTCGATGAAGTGCTCGACAAAGTTGTTCGGTTCGGTCACCGCATGGCCTTCAAACGTCGGCTGCGGCAGATCGTTCAGGCCTTCAAAGCTGCGGCCTTGCAGCAGTTCGGTGAGGCTGCGTTCCAACGCCACTTCCAGGCTTGGGTGCGCGCCGAACGAGGCGAATACGCCGCCGGTGCGTGGGTTCATCAACGTCACGCACATCACCGGGAATTCACCGCCCAGGGACGCATCCTTCACCAGTACCGGAAAGCCCTGGGCTTCCAGGCCCTGGATACCGGCCAGGATACCGGGGAATTTCGCCAGCACTTCCTGCGGTACATCCGGCAGCGCGAATTCACCTTCGATGATTTCGCGTTTTACCGCGCGTTCGAAGATTTCCGACAGGCACTGCACTTGCGCTTCAGCCAGGGTGTTACCGGCACTCATGCCGTTGCTGAGGTACAGGTTCTCGATCAGGTTGGACGGGAAATACACCACCTCGCCATCGGACTGGCGCACGAACGGCAGCGAAACAATGCCGCGTTCTTCGTTGCCGGAGTTGGTGTCATAGAGGTGTGAGCCGCGCAGCTCGCCGTCACGGTTGTAGATGTGCAGGCAATGCGCGTCGAGAATCTGCGGCGGCAGTTCGTCCTTGCGGCCCGGCTTGAACCAGCGCTCGTCCGGGTAATGCACAAACGCCGCGTTGGCGATGTCTTCACCCCAGAACTGGTCGTTGTAGAAGAAGTTACAGTTCAGCCGCTCGATAAACTCGCCCAATGCCGACGCCAATGCGCCTTCCTTGGTCGCGCCCTTGCCGTTGGTAAAGCACATCGGCGAGTGCGCATCGCGGATATGCAGCGACCACACGTTGGGCACGATATTGCGCCACGAAGCGATCTCGATCTTCATGCCCAGGCCCGCCAGAATGGCCGACATGTTGGCGATGGTTGTTTCCAGCGGCAGGTCCTTGCCCGCGATGTAGGTGCCCGCGTCGGACGCCGCGCTCGGCATCAGCAATGCCTGGGCATCGGCATCCAGGTTTTCCACTTCCTCGATGACAAACTCCGGCCCGGCCTGCACGACTTTTTTCACGGTGCAGCGGTCGATGGAACGCAGGATGCCCTGGCGGTCTTTATCGGAGATGTCCGCTGGCAATTCGACCTGGATCTTGAAGATCTGGTTGTAGCGGTTTTCCGGGTCGACAATGTTGTTCTGGGACAGGCGAATATTGTCGGTAGGGATGTTGCGGGTTTCGCAGTACAACTTCACAAAGTAAGCCGCACACAACGCCGACGACGCCAGGAAGTAATCGAACGGACCGGGGGCCGAGCCATCGCCCTTGTAGCGAATAGGCTGGTCGGCCACCACGGTGAAGTCGTCGAACTTGGCTTCAAGTCGAAGGTTGTCGAGAAAATTGACCTTGATTTCCATGCGGGATTACCAGAATAGCGAGCAAAATATGGCCGCCATTATCCGGGTTTCGAGGCGTAAGTCTTGTGCTTTCGGGCCTGGCCGATCGTTGGCGATGGGTATCAGCCGTGTTGAAAGTCCGCAATCTGCTGCCACATCGCGATCGGGTTGGAGTACATCGGGAAGTGCCCGCACCGGGCAATCGGCGCCAACCGCACGCCTTGCGCCTGGATATGCGCCAGGTACGACAAATGGGCATTCTGCTCGCCGTACATGAACATGCGCGGGCATTCCAGGCCGAGGAACTTGCCCATCAAGTCGGCGTTATCCGACAGTTCGACCATCGACTGGAAGATCCCCCGCACCGCCCCGGCACGCACCTTGTGCCGCAGGCTCGCCGAATACAGCGCGCTGGCGTAGGCCGGTGCCTGCCGGGTGCGCTCGATAAAGGCGCTGAAAAACGCCTCGGGATCATCCGCCGGGTAGTCGACGATCTGCCGGCTGAGAAAGCAGTCTTCCGGGGCGATATTGCCTTCGATATCGACAAAACTCAGCACCCGGCCCGGCAACCGGTGCGCCAGCATCAGCGCGGTGAGGCCGCCCATGGAGTGGCCTACCAGATGGAAGCGCTCGATGTTGAAATGCTCCAGCACCTGCAAGGCGGTTTGCAGCAGGAACGGGATGGAGATCTTCGACAGGTCATCGCAATGGCTCTCACCGCAACCCGGGGCGTCATAAGCCAAAAATGGATGACCGTCGAAGGCAGGTTGCTGGACGATGTCGGCGTAATCTTCCTTGGTCGAGCCAAAGCCATGCAGGAACACGATTGGCGCCAGGGTACCCGCGCGGTGGATCGCGGCGATGTTCAACGGTACATCGTCGACCGTCTGGAGAAGCCGTGTATGGGTGAACGGTTCGGGTGACGACATAGTGTTGATTCCTCGAAAGACGACCGCACTGGACGGATTAGCTGCCCAAAGCCGCCAATTTCAAGGATATTCATGCCGGTGTAAATTCCCGATTCAAGAAGGCATTCATAGGCCAATCGTATGAATCATGGCATTGCAGCGTGGTATCTGCAGTACATACAACCACCACGGGGAAGAGCGGCACGATGATCCACGCGATAATGGTCGATGTAGACGGTGTACTGATTAACGGGCGGCCTGCAGATGGCAGGCCTTGGGCATCTGAGATTGAAGCGGATCTGGGCATCAGTAACGCCGATTTGAACCGCGAGTTTTTTGGCCCTTACTGGAGCGACATCATCGTCGGACACTCGGGGCTTGCCGAGCAACTGAAGCTGGCACTGGCGCGACTTACGCCGTCCGTTCCCCACGAAGACTTGATTGCCTATTGGTTTGCAAGTGACGCCAGGCTAAACCGGCCGTTGCTGGAAGCACTCGCCCAACTGCGCGAGAGAGGTACGAAGGTCTTCCTGGCGACCAACCAGGAGCACCTGCGGTCGGCCTACCTGATGGATCAACTTGGCCTCGGCCCGCACGTTGACGGCATCTATTATTCGGCGGCACTGGGCAGTCGCAAGCCTGAACGGGACTTCTTTGAACAGACAGCCGCTCTCTCGGGCTTCGCTCCAGAGCAATTGCTGCTGATAGACGACACCCCTGCGAATGTCGTCGCGGCAAGGCAACTGGGCTGGAATGCGGTGCTATGGACAGCGGGCAGCTCCCTGTCTGCCGAACTGGCCAAGCTACAGGCTGAGGGCGTGAACCTCGCACAGCCCTCATAGGCCTGTTGCGGCCTTACTCAATCACCGCCGATCAGCCACCCAGTTCACAGACAACGACGCCCTACCCCGCACTCAATCCCCACAACACGTCCAACACATGTTGCGTAGGCCGCTCAACCTCCCCGGCGCGATGGGCGATCCCCAGTTGCCGCCACAGCAACGGTTGCAACGGCCGCATCGCAATCCGGGTGTCGTGCAAGGGCGTGGACGCTTCATGGGGCAACAACGTGGCCCCGTAACCGGCGGCCACCAGGCTTTTGATTGCGTCGTTGTAATTCAGCTGAATACGCGCCGTCGGCTGGTAGCCGTCATTGGCAAACCACTCCGAGGTCAGGCGCGAAAGCCGGGTGGTGCCGTCATTCAGTATCAATGGTTGTGCGGCCAGCCAGGCGGGGGTCACCACTTCCGGGCATTCCCGGCGCGCCGGCAAAAATGCCATGACCGGGTCGCGCCGCCAGGGCTCGATCCGCAAGCCCTTCACCGGTGCCTGGGGCAGCGCCACCAGGCCGATCTCCAGGGCGCCCTCGGCCAGCTTCTTCAATGTGTCCTGCGACGTGAGCACCGCCACCTGCACATCAATGGCAGGATGATGTTGGCTCAAGGTTTCCAGGGCTTGCGGCAGCAACTGTGCGATGGCTCCGGTTGAGGCTCCCAGACGCACCCGCCCCGCCAGCCCCTGCACCTGTCGCTCCACGTCTTCAAGCGCCTGCTCGGCATCCGCCAACAAGCGGCGGGCGCGCTCCACCAGGGTTTCGCCAATCGCTGAAGGCTGCACCCGCCCACGGGTACGCGATAGCAGCTTGCCGCCCACTCGCGCCTCCAGGTCGGCGATATGCAGGCTGACGGTGGGTGGCGCCAGGTTGAGCATGCGGGCGGCCTCGGCGAACGAACCGAGGTCGGCAATCGCCACCAACGTACGCAGGCGGTCCAGGCTGATTTCGCGCATGGGTCAATCCTCGTTCATAAAAACTGAACTTCATCGTTTGGAAATTCAACTTTTCCTATCCTAGCGGCTGGCCGAAGATTGGAACACCTGATTTCCTATCCGAGTGCATCCCATGGCAAATCCTCTTGTATTCATCGACGGCGACCAAGGCACCACCGGGCTGCAGATCCATCAACGCCTGCGCGACCGCACCGATCTGCAACTGATCACCCTCAGCCCTGAACACCGCAAGGATCCGCAGCAGCGCGCCGAGATGATCAACGCCTGCGATATCGCGATTCTCTGCCTGCCCGACGACGCCGCACGGGACGCCGTCGCCAGCATCCACAATCCGGCCGTGCGGGTGATCGACGCGAGTTCGGCACACCGCACTCATCCCGACTGGACCTACGGTTTCGCCGAGATGAACCCGCAACAGGCGCAACGCATTGCCACGGCGCAGCGGGTGAGCAATCCCGGTTGCTATCCCACCGGCGCGATTGGTCTGTTGCGCCCGTTGCTTGAGGCCGGGCTGCTGCCCGGGGACTACCCGACGACCATTCATGCCGTCTCGGGCTATTCCGGCAAGGGCCGCGCCGGGGTGCAGGAGCACGAGGGCGCCGACGCTTCACAGGCGCCCTCGTTCCTGGTGTATGGGCTGGGACTGGCACACAAGCATGTGCCGGAGATTCAGCAGCAAAGCGGGCTGACGCAGCCGCCGCTGTTTGTGCCGGCCTACGGGGCGTTCCGCCAGGGCATCGTGCTGACCATCCCGCTACAACTGCGGCTGTTGGCCCCGGG
>NZ_CP080030.1:3971327-4003452 GCF_019382755.1 Pseudomonas sp. Colony2
GCACTACCGCGACACCCGTCACGTACAGGTGCTGTCGATGCAGGCTGCGAGGGAGTTGACCTACCTCGACCCTCAAGCGCTGAACGGCACGGACGATGTGCGTTTGATCGTGCGTGAAAACCACGAGACGGGCCAGGTCCTGCTGGCGGCGGTGTTCGACAACCTCGGCAAGGGCGCCGCAGGTGCCGCCGTGCAAAACCTGGATTTGATGATCAAGCCGAGACCGTAGCGATAAAGGCGCGCAGGTCCGCCAGCATCAACGCCGGCTGCTCCCAGGCCGCGAAGTGACCGCCGGCGGGCATCTCGCTCCAGTGCACGACGTTGAAGGTCTTTTCGGCAAATGAGCGCGGCGGCGGCACGAACACCGGGTCACGAAAGGCGGCAAATCCGGTCGGCACCTGGATGCGGGTGCCGGCCGGGAATTTTGACGATCCCTCAAGGCGCTTGCCGTGATACATCCATGTCGCGGTGACCATGGAAGACGGTGCGAGATACAACATGATGTTGGTCAGCAGTTGCTCCTCGGTAAAGGTGCCCCAGAGATCCGGACTGCCATGGGCGGCAGTGGGCAGATCGGCCCATGTGCCGATTTTTTCGAGGATCCATCCCGCGGCCCCCACCGGGCTGTCGGCCAGCGCGACACCCAGGGTCTGCGGGCGGGTTTCCTGCTGGTGGTTGTAGCCGGTTTCCCAGTCGATCAGCACGTCACGCCGGGCGATGAAAGCCTCCTCCTCCGGCGTGGTCGCAACGGTGCCCTGGGCCAGCAGGTCGGCCATGTTCAGGTGAATCCCCAGTAAGGCTTCGGGCCGATCATGGGCCATCCAACCGGCGATGCCCGAACCCCAGTCACCGCCCTGAACGATGAAGCGGGTTGGCCCGAACAGCCGGGCCATCAGCCCATGCATGAGTTCGGCCGCCCGACGTGGGCCAATCACTCCGGTGATCGGCCTGGAGAATGCAAACCCCGGAAGCGACGGCACGATCACATCGTGTCCGTCAGCCGCCAGCGGTTCCAGCAGCGCCTCGAATTCCAGGTACGAACCTGGCCAGCCATGGAGCAGCAGGATCGGCGGCCTGGAACCGTCGCCCCGCACATGGACGAAGTGCAGGTGCTCGCCCTCAATCTCGGTGATGAAGTTGGGCAATTGGTTGAGGTGTTTTTCGACCCGGCGCCAATCATAGGATTCCAGCCAGTAAGCGACCAGGCGCTGAAGGTCGCGCACGCCTACGCCCGACTTCCACCCTCCCAAATCGGGAAGCTGGGTCCAATCGTAGGCGGCGACTTTGTCGCGGATGGCCACGAGGCGTTCGTCGGGGATATTGATGGTGTAGGGCAAGATCATGGGATTCTCCTGGTGAGTTTCCGTATTACATTGCTTTACGCAATACTGAACCCGACAAAAACCGATGTGAACCCCATTGCGCCGCTCAAGGCCTTTGCGAAAAACGCACAAGTGAGTTTCCCGTGGACATAACGGACGAACTGGAAATCTTTACCCTCGTGGCCGAGACCGCGAGTTTCTCGGCGGCCGCGCGTCGCTTGAACCTTGCGCCCTCCTCCATCGCGCGGGTGCTGGACCGCATGGAGGCCCGGCTGGGCGTACGCCTGTTGCTGCGAACCACGCGCTCACTGACCGTGACCCCGGAGGGCGCCGCCTATCTGTCGTGCGCCCGGCGGATCCTCACGGACCTGCGGGAAACCGAACAGCAGATTACCGACCAGAGTTCACCCCGCGGGCGCCTGCGTGTCAGCAGTTCGCTGCTGTATGGCAGGACCTTCGTGATCCCGTTGTTGGGCGAGTTCATTCAGCGTTACCCGGACATCCTGGTGGACATCAACCTGACCGACACCGTGGTCGACATCGCCGCCGGGCAAGCCGACGTCGCAGTGCGATTGGGCCCGCTGCCCGACAGCAGCCTGACGTCCCGCCGGCTGGGCGCCACCCACAAGGTCATCATTGCTGCGCCGAGCTATCTGGCACGACGCGGCACGCCGCAGGTGCCGGAAGACCTGCTGGATCACGACTGCATCGGTTTCAACTTCAAGCGTGCGGCGCCCACCTGGCCGTTTCGCAAGGATGGCCACGACTATTCACTGACGATCAAGGGCCATGTCGAAACCAATAACGGTGACACCCAGGGCCAATTGGCGGCCGAGGGCATCGGCATCGCGCGGGTCTGCGCCGAGACCGTGGCGGACGCCATTCAGGCGGGTCGGCTGGTGCCGCTGCTGGAGGCATTCAATCCCGGCGATGGCGAAGAGATCCATGCCGTGTTCCTGGGCGGTACCCACACGCCGGCGCGGGTCCGGTGCTTTGTCGACTACCTGGTTGAGCGGTTCCAGTAGGCGCGAAATCCCATGACTACTCGGCAACGAGTTCGACGTAGCTCGACTCCCCGCCTCCCGTCGCGCCCGACAACCAGCCCCAGACGAAGGCCAGGGTGGTACGCCCGGCGTCATCCACGCCTACCGTGCCCCGAGACCAGCCGGCAAGAATCTCGCCCTCGGTGGTCAGGCACTGGTACAGCAACTCGATGGTATCGGGGCCTGTGGCGCGCCCGACTTGATTGCCCATGCGAATCCGGCCGCCCTGGTAGGTGCCCCAGATGGCGTTTTCATCGACGTGGTAATGAAACACGGTGCCTGTACCGGACACACCATGGGTGTTGCCCGCGACGATAAACCGGCGGTTGTCCAGGCGTTCGCTGATTTGGCAAAAGGCATTTGGCATTGACAGGCGCTTCCTTGGTCGAGAGGGTCCATTCCGGGGCGCCCAACCTACCTCATATGGCTTTTGTCGGTCATGTAAAACCTGCACAATTGTGGGCTTTCCCGCGACAGGACGTCCCTTCATGCAACGCATCGTGATTCTCGGTAATGCGGGCAGCGGAAAATCCACCCTCGCCCGCGCCCTCGGACAACGCCTGGGCCTGCCCGTGGTGCACCTGGACACCCTGTTCTGGTCACCCGGCTGGGTCGAGCCCGACGCCGAGCAGTTCCGTACCCGCGTGCGCGACGCCGTTGCCGCCGATGGCTGGGTGTGTGAAGGCAACTATGCGCGGCGCACGTTCGACCTGCGCCTGCCCCGTGCCGATTTGATCATCTGGCTCGACACGCCACGGCTCACCTGCTTTACCCGGGTGATCCTGCGCAGTGCGCTGAACCGCCCGCGCCCGGATATTCCCGCCGGCTGTACCGAGAAACTCGACCGGGAGTTCCTGACATTCCTGAAGTACGTGTGGACGTTTGATCGCGGCCACCGGCCAGGTATCGAGGCGGTGCGGTTGGCGGCAGGCCCGTCGGTGCCCGTGGTGCACTTGCGCGGTGGCCAGCAGATCGCCGAGTTCCTCGAGCGCTTGCCCGCAGCATCTGAAGGCTGCCTTGAATAGAGGGAGCAGGAGCGTTGGCCGCGATAGTAGGTCGTCTTGCCAGCGAAGAAATCATTGATGGCAAGACTTCCACCACTTTCGGGCCATGCCGTCCTACAGGTTTTTTCAACTGTAGGATCTTGTTGGCAGCCGCTCCCTCGTGCGACCTGAAGAAGCCCCTATCTGGATCTCAAGTACCGATAGAGCGTCTGCCGACTGATTTCAAAATCACGCGCCAATTTGGATCTACTTTCTCCTGCAGTGGCCCGGTCAATTAAGTTTACAACCTGATTGTCAGACAGCTTTTTCTTGCGACCTCTATAAGTCCCACGATTCTTTGCACTGGCAATTCCCGCCGCCTGTCTTTCCCTCATCGCAGCGCGCTCGAACTCTGCAATCAGCTCCATTACCGCAATGATCGACTCCACGACTTCAAGACAGTCATGCCGGAAAACCAGGTTTTCGTTCAAACACTCCAACGTGACCTGCTTTTCAATCAACCGGCGAATGATGGTGCACAACTGGTCCGTGCTGGAGGTGAGCGCTGCCATGCTGTCCACCACCACGGTATCCCCGCGCTGCAGGTGGCGGAGTAGCCTTTCCAGGCCTGCAGGATTCGCAGCATTGTCTGCCGGCTCATCGCAAAACACGGCATCAAATACATCATCGCTTGTTATTTTCTCTACGGCGATCTCGGGCTCTTGTAGAGCGCGCCGGAAATATTTGATGCGATGCAATCTCATGGTGCCTCCTTGGCAATACTTGTACAGCGTTATTTTATACTTGTACAAACTGTAACTAAATTATCAATTCCTTACACCGCACTTGTAACATTGAACCCACCCAAAATACACAGTTGCAAAGAGTTGAACTTGTCTTATCATTTTGAAGCATGGAATTCTAACAAGCTTTTCGCAAAAAAGTCGATTTCGTATTCCTTGAATGCCCCGTGCAATTCAAGCAACCCATACGAGTATCTACTGTTTTACAGCTCAAATAATTGACATGACCGGCTTGACGCGGCTGTTAGTTTCTCGATGCAATCAGAGGATGAATGGATGAATGTCTTGGAAGGCGCCATCGAAATTGATCGCCCAACTACCGATCAGGAAAAGATTGATAAGGTAACCCGCAGTATTACCGATCATGGGAACTACCTGCGAAAGCGTTATCCGATCCTGCAGCACCAGGATGCTCTGGGCGCGAGTGTCATGGCGTTTTCCCTGATAGGGATGGTCATTACGGGAGGGCTCTATCTAAAGGGTTTTATCCCCGCATGGATGTGTATTCTGGTCAATGCGCTGCTGACTTCGTTCATTCATGAAATCGAACATGACCTGATTCATCGCCTTTATTTTAGAAAACAGCCGCTGGCCCATAATGCCATGATGCTCTTCTGCTGGCTGGCACGCCCGGGTATGCCCAGCCCGTGGCTAAGACGCAGTCTGCACTTTCATCACCATAAGGAGTCCGGAACTGATTCTGATGTTGAAGCCTGGATCACCACGAGCGGCAGTCCTTGGGGAATACTGCGATTACTGAAACTGGTGGACGGCTTTGTATTTGGTTTTCTAAATGCGGTGTTTGCCCCGGGATGGCGGCAAAAGGTAAAATTGTTAGGCAAGATCATTCGGCTCAATACACCATTCGGGCTTCTGTATTGGGGGTGCTGGTATGTGTTCCTCGGCTACCACCTGTATGTCTGGCTTGGGTCAATTACCGGGATGGAGGTTCACAGCGCTGCTACGACGCTGGAACTAATGGATATCGTAAATAGTGCAGTAGTTATTCTTATAGCGCCCAATATGATACGGCAGTTCTGCCTGTTCTTTATAAGTTCAAATATGCACTATTACGGCGATGTTGCCCCGCGTAACGCATTACAACAAACCCAGGTGATGAACCCTTGGTGGCTGTGGCCGTTCCAGTTGTTCTGTTTTAACTTTGGCAGCACTCACAGCATCCATCACTTCGTGGTGAGAGACCCGTTTTATCTGCGTCAGATGACGGCACCTTATGCTCATAAAGTCATGGCCCAGGCCGGTGTCAGGTTCAATGACTTCGGCACCTACAAACGAGCCAATCGCTTTTCCATGGAGCACTCCCAAACTCGGTCTCGTGGGTGAATTCCTCCACAACCATTATCGGTGTTCGGCAAGTATCAAGGGCCGCACTTCAAATACGAGGACGTTGAGGTATGAAAGCGCAAGGGATATGTGCGAAGCAGTTTGAAGCGGTCAAGCAGGCCTTCGAGGACATGTTC
This sequence comes from Pseudomonas sp. Colony2, assembly GCF_019382755.1. Taxonomy (NCBI): domain Bacteria; kingdom Pseudomonadati; phylum Pseudomonadota; class Gammaproteobacteria; order Pseudomonadales; family Pseudomonadaceae; genus Pseudomonas; species Pseudomonas sp. Colony2. The sequence continues at coordinate 3,976,960 of NZ_CP080030.1, forward strand.
GATGATCCGCAGGAACGTGGGGCCGGCCTGTGCGTGCAGGTAGGCGCAGAGATCGTTGTCGACCTGTGGGCCGGCATGGCAGACCAGGCGGGGACGAAACCCTGGACCCGCGATACGCTGGCCAATACCTTCTGCGTAATAAAACCCTATGTCGCGGTGGCCGTCCTGATGTTGGTTGAGGCGGGCAAGCTGGAGCTGGATGCACCCGTGGCCCGTTACTGGCCCGAGTTCGCCCGGAGCGGGAAAGCAAAGGTCACCCTGCGCCAGGTGATGAACCATACCGCAGGCCTGCCGGCGCTGCGGGGGCCCGACCATAACCCCATGATGTATGACTGGGAGCACATGCTGCGACTGCTGGAGGCCGAGCCGCTGTGGTGGGAACCGGGAACAGACCTGGGCTACGGCACCACCACGTTTGGCTGGATCCTCGGCGAGTTGATTCGCCGGGTGGACGGACGAGATCCCTGTGTGTTTATCCACGAAGAGATTCTCGATCCCCATGAGTTGGACGTGCACCTTGGCGTGAACGAAGAACACTTTCACCGTATCGCGCGTTTCGACAGTGCCACGGGACGAGTCGGTGACCCTTACTCGCAGGCGTTGCGAACCGTGGTGAAAAACGAGCCGTCGCATATCGCGACGCTCGCCTTCACCAACCCCGGAATGGTGCCCAGACGAACCAGTGACCCTCGCTGGTGGGCCTACCGGCAACCCGCCGTGTGTGGACACGGTTCGGCTCACGGCCTGGCCGGTTTCTACAGTGCATTGATGGCAGGAAACTTTATCGGTCCCGAGCTGCTTACTGAATTCAGCCGTGAGCACAGTCATGGCATGGATCGAGTATGGATGCGCCCCATGCGTTATGGATTGGGTTGCATGCTCGAGCAGCAACGCGACCCGACGGCTTCCCATGCAATGGGCCCGAACACCTTTGGCCATATCGGGCTTGGTGGCCCGATCAGTTTCGCTGATCCCGAAAAACAAGTGAGCTTCGGTTTTGTCACCACGACTTCGGGCAGCCATTCGATGATTGATCCACGCCCCCGCCGACTTTCATCCCTTGTCTATGCGTCGCTTTGAAGGCAAGGGGCGGATCTGTTCATCTGAGGCTTTCAAGGGGGCGCAATACTGCCGAATGCAACGCAGCAAGTTTGTGGCAAGACACAAGTTGCTGATGGCAAACCGAAACATTCCCCTCCCGGCCAACAATGAGTCATTGGCTTATGAACGAAGGCTGGTACAACGACGACATGATTTATTTATAAATAAATTCATACGCCTCGATATAAGAACCTATCTCGTTTGAATGAGCAGTCACCCACACTGCATTCATGCCTGTCTTTCTTTGATCGTTGAATTCCGACTGAGTGGTACAAAGCGCAACCCAGCGCTCAGTCTTTAAATCCTTAATCCGCAGGCCCGCCTCACAACGACTGAACTTTCCAACGTAGGGCCCCGGAGTCACCAGCTCGTAAGGTGACGCATACTGAACAATGTCGCCGGGCAACAGGTACGTAACGACGTCATAACTGTGCAAGGACAAAATCAGACCCAGGCAAAAACCACCAAAAAAAGATTCTCCAACACGGTTCGGGTTTCTTACAGCCGGACGATAGTAGGTGGCCCTTGCAGCAAAAAAGAGTCCAACCAGACAACCAATGACTATATAGGTCGTCCACTCGGGAATCGATGGCATTAAAACCGTTCGCATTACAATGCGACCGGCCCAGAGCGTATAAGCAATCCATGCTCCAAATAACAGACACACCACCAACAACAAGGTTCTTTTCTTTGATTTGTTTTCAAATGAAGGATATTCCATTCCCTGCCTACTCTATTTTTAATTCCCGGGAAAAGCGCTTCGTGCTTCACGCCAACTTCCTTTACCCGATTGGCATGCCGGGCATATTAACGAATGAGCGTCATGGTGACCGATCTATTTACCCACGACTCACAGACATGGCCAGAGCGCCATCGGTTCTACCCATTAGCGCAAATTGTTCAACCGCCTCACATCCCTTATCCTCGTGGCCTTACCTGCCAGCGCCCGCCGGAGCCCCCCATGGACCTCGCCACCCTCACCCTCTTCCTCCCGGCCTGCTTCGCCCTGAACATGGCGCCAGGCCCGAACAACCTGCTGTCCGTGAGCAACTCCACCCGCTACGGCTACCGCACTTCGTGCCTGGCAGGCGTCGGGCGACTGCTGGCCTTTGCCGGGATGATCGCCCTCGCGTCCGCCGGGCTGGCGGTGGTGCTGCAAACCTCGGAGTTGTTGTTCTACGGGATCAAGATCCTGGGGGCGGCGTATCTATTTTATCTGGCGTATCAACTGTGGCGGTCCAATCCGCACGCGGAGGCTGAGTCGACGGCGCCCAAGGCGGGCTTGTGGGCCTTGGCGCGACAGGAGTTCCTGGTGGCCGCCGGCAATCCCAAGGCAATCCTGATTTTTACCGCCTTCCTGCCGCAATTCGTCGACCCGGCACGTCCGATCACGCCGCAATTTGCCCTGCTGGGAGCGATGTTCCTGGCGCTGGAATGGTTCGCCATCAGCGCCTACGCCTATATGGGTTTGCATATGCGCCGCTGGTTCGCGCAGCCTCGGGGCAAGCGGATTTTCAACCGCTGCTGTGCGGGGTTGTTGTCGGCCGCCGCGACGGTATTGCTGATGGCGCGCAGGGCCTGAGCACTGCGAAAAACCGGCGAAAACGCTTACAATCGCCGTCTCACCGCAACTCAGGCAGGCCAGTTCGCCCATGGCGCTCGACCCCATCACCATACTGGTCCTCACCATCGCACTGGCAGGCGCCGCCGCGCTGTATCTGGCCGTCGAGTGGCGCAATGTCCGCGAGCCATCGCTGCTGTACTGGACTGCCGGTTTCGCCATCATCAGCGTGGGCAGCACCCTGGCGCTGTTGCGGGCCAGCGGCTTGCTGTTGATCGGCATCTGGTTCGCCAACGGGCTGCTGATCACCGCACACTGGCTGTTCCTGCTGGGCGTTGCGCGTTTCACCCAGGTGCGCCTGTCTCGCGCCTGGTACCTGATGTTCGTGGCCTGGTTTGCCATGCTGCTGTTGCCGGAAGGACAGTCGTGGTCCAGGGCCATGCTGCTGGCCAACTCGCTGCTGGTTGCCCTGCCGACCCTGCGGGCCAGTTTCCTGTTGCGCCCCCATGGCCGATCACTCAGCGTGGGCGCGGTGCAACTGCGCTATGTGCTGCTGGCCCACGGGCTGTTCTATCTGGCCAAGTCGCTGGTGGCGATCGTGCCGGGGACACTGATCGACCTGACAGCGTTTCGTGGCGAGATCATTCAGGTGTCGCTGGTGGAAGGCGCCATGGCGATCATGCTGATTGCATTGTCGATGACCGGCACCGAGCGCTACCGCCGTGAGGAACAGATTGCACGGTTGGCCGCCCGCGACCCGTTGACCGCGCTGTATAACCGCCGCGCCCTTGAAATGCGGGCACCGAGTCTGCTGAACGAAGTCTCGCAGGCCCGGCCGGGTGCCCTGCTGTTGATCGACATCGACAATTTCAAGCTGATCAACGACCTGTACGGCCATACCGCGGGCGACCGGCTGCTGGTGGCCCTGAGCGAGATGATTCGCGCGCAGTTGCCCGATGATTCGCTGGCGGCGCGGTTGGGTGGCGACGAGTTCGTGATCCTGCTTAATGACACCTCGAACGCGCGCATTGTCGCGCTGGGCAGCGCCCTGCGCGAACAGTTTCATCAGGCTGCCTCGCAGGCGTTCGCCACGCCCGAAGCGGTGACATTGAGCATCGGCGCCAGCCTGTTCGACACGCCGCCCGCCAGCCTCGCGGCCTTGATCGAGCAAGGCGACGCGGCGCTGTATGAATGCAAGCGCGGTGGACGCAACCGTATTCGTCTGGTGGACCGGACGGCGGTGGGCGCCGATTGACTCAATCGTTGCATCAACCTTTGAGCGCCGCCTCAATCCCCGCTATATCAATCCTGGTCATCCCCATCATCGCGTCAAACGCCCGCTTGGCCGCTGCCGGGTCGGGATGGGTGATCGCCGCGCTCAGTACACGCGGGGTAATCTGCCATCTCACCCCCCATTTATCCTGGCACCAGCCGCAGACGTTTTCCTGGCCGCCATGGCTGACAATCGCGTGCCACAAGCGGTCGGTTTCCGCCTGGTCGTCGGTGGCCACCTGGAACGAAAACGCCTCGTTGTGCTGCACGCCGGAGCCGCCGTTCAGCCCCAGGCAAGGAATACCCATGACGGTGAATTCCACGGTCAACACATCGCCCTGTTTGCCCGCCGGATAATCCCCGGGGGCGTGATGGACCGCGGTCACTGCGCTGTCCGGGAAGGTCCTGGCGTAGAAGTTGGCAGCGTCCAGTGCACTGCCGTCGTACCAAAGGCACACCGTGTTTTTGCTGAGCATGAGTGTTCTCCAGCGTGGAGGTTCGGACTTGCAGTGTAGTACCGCTACCGACAAGAATGCGTTCGCGTCCTGACATGAACCCAAACGGTGCAGAGAATGAGTAATGGTGTAAGGATCGACCCGCGAATCATCCCGGTTCCGCGGTCCATCAGCCCCGATGCCCAGGCGATGCTGCAACGCATGGTGAACGCCGATGGCGTGCCGCTGAACAGCCTGTACACCCTGCCCGCACCCGATGACCACGCTGGCTGGCGCCGCATGCAGGCCGCAGTTGCCCAACAGTACGCGGCGTCCCAGGCGGGACAGACGGCAGACCACGTTGAGACATTCACCGTGGAAGACGCCACCGTGTACCGGGCGACGCCGGCATACGGGGCCGAGTTCGCCTATATCGACCTGCACGGCGGCGCCCTGGTGTTCGGCGGCGGCGAAAACGCCCGCCTCGCCGCCGGCAAGCACGCCGACCTGCACAACCTGACCTGCTACGGCGTGGACTACCGCATGCCGCCTGACCATCCGTACCCGGCGGCACTCGATGACTGTATGGCCACCTACCGGCATGTGCTGAAGCACCACACCCCGGACAAGATCGTGATCGGCGGACGCTCGGCCGGAGGCAACCTCGCCGCTGCCATGGTGCTGCGCGCCCGCGACGAAGGCTTGCCGCTGCCGGCCGCGCTGGTATTGCTGTCACCCGAAGTGGACCTGACCGAATCGGGCGACAGCTTCCAGGTCAACCGCACCGTCGACGTGGTGTTGCCCAACCCGCTGATGAGCACCAACCTGCTGTACGCCGCTGGCGCGGATTTGTCTCACCCGTACCTGTCGCCGCTGTTCGGGGATTTCGCACCAGGCTTCCCGCCGACGTTCGTGCAAAGCGGCACCCGCGACCTGTTCCTGTCCAACGCCGTACGCCTGCACCGGGCGCTGCGCCAGGCCGAGGTACCGGTGGAACTGCACATCTTTGAAGCAATGCCCCACGGCGGTTTCATGGGCGCGCCGGAAGACGCAGAACTGTCGGCAGAGCAGGTGCGTTTCGTGCGCCACTGGTTGAACCGCGACTGATCGCCGTGAGTTGACACACCCTGTAATAATCCATAAAGATAAGCGCCTTCTTCAGGGTGTGTCCTCAATGTCTGCAACGACCTTCAACTTTTCCGTCATTGGCTTGATTGCCAAGGCGCAAGGTTGCGTTGCGCACGCCCTCAAATCGAAGAAACAGTCGCTCATGTGACCGGGGCGCGCTGTCCCGTCAGATGAGCTGACAGGACATTGAGCGCGAAGGCCCCCTCCTCTTGCTTACTTCCCTCTGCCCTTCTGACGGTGACGAAATCGGTCAACCATCAGGAGAAAGCGCATGTCATCGTTTCAAGGTATCTGGGTTCCCGTCGTTACACCGTTTCATAACGGCGTTATCGACTTCATCGGCTTGCGCCGCCTGGTCTGCCATCTGCTGGAACAAGGCGTGGCCGGGATCATGGTCTGTACCACCACCGGCGAAGCCGCAGCACTGAGCCGCCGTGAGCAGTTGGCGATGCTGGATGCCGTACTGGAACTGGTACCGCCGCAGCAGGTGGTGATGGGCCTGGCGGGGTATAACCAGATTGAGCTGCTGCAGTTCCAGAGTGAAATCCAGCAACGCGCGGTGGCCGGTTTGCTGGTACCGCCGCCGAGCTACATCCGCCCGTCCCAGGCGGGCCTTGAGGCGTTCTTCCGCACCGTGGCCGATGCGTCCAGTGTGCCGATCATTCTGTATGACATCCCCTATCGCACCGGCATTGCCTTCGAACAGGCGACGCTGCTGAACATCGTCGCCCATGAACGGATCGTCGCGATCAAGGATTGTGGCGGCAACCTGGCCAATACCCTGGCGCTGCTGGCCAGCGGGAATGTGGATGTGTTGTGTGGCGAGGATGTGCAGATATTCAACGCGCTGTGCCTGGGAGCGACCGGCGCGATTGCCGCGTCGGCGCATGTGCGTACCGCGGATTTTGTGGCGCTGCATCGACAGGTTCGCGACAACCGGTTGCTGGCGGCTCGCGAGACGTTTTTCGGGCTGCTGCCGTTGATTCACACGATGTTCGTGGAGCCCAATCCGGCGCCGGTGAAGGCCGCGCTGGCGATGGAGGGTTTGATCGGCAGTGAGTTGCGGGCGCCGATGTTGGGGGCGAGTGAGACGGTGACAAATCGGTTGCAGCAAGTATTAGGCGTGCGGCAATGACCCGTGGCGAGGGCGCTTCCTCCCGCTGGGCTGCGCAGCAGCCCCAATTCAGGCACCGCGTTTTCGCCAGGTAAAATGGGGTGACCGGTTTTGGGGGCGCTTCGCACCCCAGCGGGAGCAAGCTCCCTCGCCACAGGGGGCGGGCTGACTCGTCGATACGAGGGCTTATCCTCTCGCCACCGCCAACCGATGCAACGTGATCTTGCGCACCTCCTGCTTGCTCACCTCGATGTGAGTCTTGAGCAGTTGCTGCGCCAGATCGCGGTGCCGTGCCGAGATCGCATCGAGGATGCTTGCATGTTCCTCATAGGTCGCTGCGATACGTGATTGCTGAGTGAAATCCAGCCGCCGAATGATGCGGATTTTCTCGGTTATCTCGTAATGCATGCGCGCCATTTCAGCGTTGCCCGTGGCCTGCACCAACCCGCAGTGGAACTCCTCATCCAGCGCGCAGACGACCTGTGCGTCATCCAGACGCGCACTTTCGTCCACCCGCCAGATCGCTTCAAGCCGTTCAAGCCCCTGCTCCGCCATGCCACACAAGCGGCTGACGGCGGCCAACTCCAGCACGATTCTTACGTCGTAAAGCTCTTCGAAATAGTTGAAGTCGAACGGCCGCACCTGCCAGCCACTCCTGAAAAACACCTCCAGGTACCCTTCCCGCTCCAGCCGATACAGCGCCTGGCGCACCGGCGTGCGGCTGACCTGCATGCGCTCGGCCACGTCACCTTCACTGAAGCGATCACCCGGCAGCAGGCGAAAGCCAAAAATGTCGTCCTTCAACTGCTGGTAGACCCGTTCCGCCAGGCTGTCCGGCCGTTCGCCGGGTTTTCTCGTGGTTGAGAGCTGCATGCCTAGTTCCTGCTCGCCATGTACGCGCGCCAGCCGCCGAATTCGGTGATGTCGGTGGCGCCTGCCAGGGCCCAGGGCTCGCAGATAAAACCCTTCACGCTGCGCCCGTCCGCCAGGGTGAGGTTGCCGATGCCCAGCGGCGCGGGAATCTCGGCGACGAACTCACCAAAGCGGGCGACAGGCATGTCCCACAGCTCGACGATGATCGAGCGGCCCGAGTCATCCCTGGCCAGCCCCGGCTTGGGCGGAACCGTGCCCGGCAGTGCATGCAGGCGGTAGTTGCTCGCTGTCAGGGTTTGCTCCACCAGCACGGCGTTGCGGCTGGTCAGCTGGAAGTTCAGCGGCATCCCGGTGAGATGCGCCCCAACCACCGCCACCCGCACGCTGCCGGCCGCCTGTCCCGCCGGTGCCGGTTGCGGCAGATTGCGTTGGGTAGCGCCCAGCGGAAGATCAAGGCCGGCCTGCCAACGCTTGCCCAGATGCGCCAGGGCGGCGTCGTGCCAGGCCGGTGCGATAAGGGTGACGCCGCACGGCAGGCCGTCGCTGCGCAGCCCGGCGGGCACGGCCAGTGCCGAGAGGTCGGCCAGGTTGGTGAAGTTGGTGTAGAAGCCAAACTGCGAGTTGTAGAGCACCGGCTCCACGGCCATTTCCGCCAGGGTGCGGATCGTCGGCGATGTCGGCACCAGCAAGGCGTCGAAACCGGCCAGGGTGTCGTTGATGCGGCGGCTCAGTTCGGCGCGCAGGTATTCGGCTTTATAGGCATCGCAGGCGCTGTACGTGTGGCCGTTTTCCACAATGCCACGCACCACCGGGTTGATCGCTTCGGCGTTGCTGGCGAGCATGCCTTCCAGTGCCACCGTGCGCTCCGCAACCCAGGAGCCGTAATAGAGCTGCTCGGCGAGTTGCTGAAACGGGCTGAAATCCACCGCCGTGATTTCGGCGCCGAGGGACTGGAACCTGAGCAGTGCCTGTTCAAATACGGCCTGGTTCTGCGCGTCGCCAAAAAACTCCAGGCTGGCCGGAACCGCCAGCTTGATTGTGGCGCCGACCGCTACGGGAGCATTGTTGGGATTGACGCGTGAATAGGCGTCGCTGGCGTCGTAAGCAGCAGCGAGGCCCGCAACCGTCTCGGCATCTTCAACCGTCAGCGCAAACACCGAAATACAGTCCACGGTACGACAGGCCGGCACCAGTCCGGTGTTGGACAAGCGCCCCTTGGTCGGCTTCAACCCGACAATATTGTTGAAGCCCGCCGGCACCCGCCCGGAACCGGCGGTGTCGGTGCCCAGGGAAAACGCCACCAGCCCGCGGGCAACCACCGAGGCCGAACCCGAGCTGGAACCGCCGCTGACATAGTCCGGGTTAAAACTGTTGCTCACCGCGCCGTAGGGCGAGCGTGTACCCACCAGGCCGGTGGCGAACTGATCGAGGTTGGTCTTGCCCATCAGGATCGCCCCGGCCGCCCGCAACCGCGCCACCACCGAGGCATCCGCCGCGGCGGTATAGGCAAACTCAGGACACGCCGCCGTGGTTTCCCAACCCGCCGCATCGATGTTGTCCTTGATGGCAAACGGCACGCCATACAACGGCAACTGGTCGATATCGCCATTGACCGCCGCAAGCCGCTCGGCCAACTGCGCCAACTGGTCACGCAATTGCTGCGGTTGCACCTGGCTGATCCAGGCGTTGTCCTCGGCGGGAAACGTGCTCGCCAGGGTCAACAGGATGTCGGGAGTCAGCGCCTGGCTGCGGTAGGCAGCTTGCCATTCACCCAGGGTCCAGCCGAGTTGTTCGTTGCGCATTGAGGATTCCATCTTGTATCCAAGTTTGGATTTCTTTTAGCAATCCCTGGGCCAATCAGCTGCAAGCCAATGAATACGTGAGATTGACAGAAAACCCACCGATGGATCGCCTCCAGCCGTGCTCCGTCATGAAGCAGCAATGCGCCAAAAAAAGACATTCAGGCGGCCGCGCGGTTGCGAGCGGGTCGATACCGGCCTATGTTCGAAACCATGTTGTAAACGCTGCTGTCCATCCCATACGCCCTTTCCGTAGCCAGGTGACGACATGCCCACCGCTTCCCGCCCCGCCGTGCTCGAACTGATTGGCAATACCCCGCTGGTGCGGGTCAGCCGCTTCGATACCGGCCCGTGCACGCTGTTCCTCAAGCTTGAATCCCAGAACCCCGGCGGCTCCATCAAGGACCGCATTGGCCTGGCCATGATCGACGCCGCCGAGCGCGATGGCCGCCTGCGCCCCGGCGGCACCATCATCGAAGCCACCGCCGGCAATACCGGCCTCGGCCTGGCCCTGGTGGGACGCGCCAAAGGCTACCGGGTGGTGCTGGTGGTACCGGACAAGATGTCCACCGAGAAAGTCTTGCACCTGAAAGCCATGGGCGCCGAGGTGCACATCACCCGCTCGGATGTCGGCAAGGGCCATCCCGAGTATTACCAGGATGTGGCGGCGCGACTGGCCAAGGACATTCCCGATTCGTTCTTCGCCGACCAGTTCAACAACCCGGCCAACCCCCTGGCCCATGAGACCAGCACCGCCCCGGAAATCTGGGCCCAGACCCAACATGACCTGGATGCCATCGTGGTTGGCGTCGGCTCGGCCGGCACCCTCACCGGCCTGACGCGCTTCTTCAAACGCGTGCAACCTGACCTGGCCATGGTGCTGGCCGACCCGGTGGGCTCGGTGATGGCCGAGTACAGCCGCAGCGGCACCATGACCGAACCCGGCTCGTGGGCCGTGGAAGGTATCGGCGAAGACTTCATCCCCTCGATCGCCGACCTCTCCAGCGTGCGCCACGCCTATTCCATCAGCGACGAAGAAAGCTTCGACCACGCCCGCCAACTGCTGCGGGCCGAAGGCATTCTCGGTGGCTCCTCCACCGGCACCCTGCTGGCCGCCGCCCTGCGTTATTGCCGCGAACAGACCGAGCCCAAGCGCGTGGTCACCTTCGTCTGCGACACCGGCACGCGCTACCTGTCGAAGGTCTACAACGACCAATGGATGAACGACGCCGGCCTGCTGCAATACAAACACTACGGCGACCTGCGCGACCTGATCGCCCGTCGTTTCGAGGACGGCCGGGTGATCAGCGTCGGCCCCGACGACAGCCTGCTCACCGCCTTCCAGCGCATGCGCCTGGCCGACGTCTCACAGCTGCCGGTGCTGGTGGACGGCAAGCAACTGGTGGGGGTGCTCGACGAGTCGGATGTATTGCTCGGCCTGCATCAGAACGCCGCGCACTTTTCCATGACTGTGGGCAGCGCCATGACCAACGCCCTTCACACCCTCGCACCCAGCGCCAGCCTTGCGCAATTGCAGGCCGAGCTGGATCGCGGGCTGGTGGCAATCATTGCCGACGCCTCGGGCTTTCACGGCCTGATCACCCGCGTCGACCTGCTCAATCACCTACGGAGATCCCTTGCATGACCCAGCACGATAAAAGCGCCTTCGCCACCCGCGTGATCCATGCCGGGCAATCCCCGGACCCGACCACCGGGGCGCTGATGCCGCCGATCTACGCCAACTCCACCTACCTGCAAGACAGCCCCGGCGTTCACAAGGGCTTCGACTACGGGCGCTCCCACAACCCGACGCGCTTCGCCCTGGAACGCTGCGTGGCCGACCTGGAAGGCGGCACCCAGGCGTTCGCGTTCGCCTCCGGGCTGGCGGCGATTTCCACCGTGCTGGAACTGCTCGACGCCGGTTCCCACGTGGTTTCCGGCAATGACTTGTACGGCGGCACCTTCCGCCTGTTCGACAAAGTGCGCCAGCGCAGCGCCGGGCATCGCTTCAGCTTCGTCGACCTGACCGACCTGTCGGCCTTCGAAGCCGCGCTGCAGGACGACACGCGGATGGTCTGGGTCGAAACCCCGAGCAACCCGCTGCTGAGCCTGACCGATCTCAGTGCCATCTCCCGCATCTGCAAGGCCCGGGGCATCATCTGCGTGGCCGACAACACCTTCGCCAGCCCGTGGATCCAGCGCCCGCTGGAGCTGGGTTTCGACATCGTGGTGCACTCCACCACCAAGTACCTCAACGGCCACTCCGATGTGATCGGCGGCATTGCGGTGGTGGGCCAGAATCCTGAACTGGCCGAGCGCCTGGGCTTCCTGCAGAACTCCGTGGGCGCGATTGCCGGGCCGTTCGACGCATTCCTGACCTTGCGTGGGGTGAAGACCCTGGCGCTGCGCATGGAGCGCCATTGCAGCAATGCGCTGGAACTGGCGACGTGGCTGGAGCAACAGCCGCAAGTGGCGCGGGTTTATTACCCAGGCCTGGCATCACACCCGCAGCATGAGCTGGCACGCCGGCAGATGCGCGGGTTTGGCGGGATGATTTCGGTGGACCTGAAAAGCGACCTGGCAGGAGCGACACGCTTCCTGGAAAACGTGAAGATCTTTGCGTTGGCTGAAAGCCTGGGGGGCGTTGAAAGTCTGATCGAGCACCCGGCGATCATGACCCATGCGAGCATCCCGGCAGAGACCCGGGCGCAGCTGGGGATTGGTGATGGGTTGGTGCGGTTGTCGGTGGGGGTTGAGGATGTGGAAGACCTGCGGGCGGATCTGGCGCAGGCGTTGGCAAAAATCTAACGCGCAATCTGCCGGAGCGAGCATGCCCGCTCCGGCAACACCTTAAATAGCGTAATTGACCTCAACCATTCGCCCGGTCTTGATGGACTCCAGCGCACAGTCCGCCAAGTGCAACGCATACAGCCCATCGCGCATGTTGGTGGGCAGCGCGCGCCCCGCGCTCAGTGCCTGGATAAACTGGCCCAACTCATTGCGGTAGGCATCCGCATAACGCTCCAGGAAGAAATGCTGCAACGGCTCCAACGCCTCGGTGTGCTCGTGGTTCCAATGGCGCAAGGTGCTGGGTCGATGGTTATCCGTGAGCAGCACCCCCTTGGCCCCGGATACCTCAAGTCGCTGGTCATACCCGTAGACCGCCTCCCGACAGCAGTTGATATGGCACTGTTTCCCGGATGCGGTGCGCAGCAGCACCATCACGCTGTCGAAGTCGTCAATCTGCGCCAGGCTCGGATCTACCAGCCGGCTGGCTATCGCGCCGACTTCAATGGGCTCTTCACCCAGCAGGTGCCGCGCCATGTCGAAGTCATGAATGGTCATGTCCCGCAGGATGCCGCCGGAATGTGCCAGGTAATCCCGTGGCGCCAACCCCGGGTCGCGGCTGGTGATGATCACCTGCCGCACAGCACCAATTTGCCCCGCGTCGATGGCCTGGCGCAGGCGCAGCGTGTCGGGATCGAAGCGGCGGTTGAAGCCCAGCATGACTTTGCCGCCCTCGCGCTCCACAGCTTGCGCCGCCGCCCGCGCCTTGGCGAAATCCAGGTCAATGGGCTTCTCGCACAGCACGGCCTTGCCCTGGGACACGGCCGCCAGCAGCAAATCGATATGAGTGTCGGTGGGTGTGCCAATCACCACCGCGTCGATATCGTCCCGACTTAGCACTGCTGCGCAGTCATAGGCCGCCTCGCAACCCAGCTGCGCAGCCAAGCCATCGACGCCCTCCCGCCAGGGGTCGGCGACCACCACCAGAGTGGCATCAGGATGGGCCGCGACATTGGCCGCGTGAATGTTGGCGATGCGCCCTGCACCAAGGACAGCGATACGTAGCATGGTCGAACTCCTGGGATTGTTATTGGGTGTGGAGATTCAGTCCGGCAGGTTGAACGGTGTGACGATCTGTACCTGTGACGGCGCAATCGGCCCAGCCTTCCACAGCCGATGAAATTGCAGGATGTGCAGGAACACATGGCGCGCATCGATCTGCAGGTTGTGATCGATAATCGCGGCGACTTTTTCTTCAGCCAACAGCTGGCGATTCTCTTCGTCGAGGTCGTGAGCAATAAACACGTCCAACGGGCGATCCAGAGCCGCGAAGGCGTCGACAATTGCCCGGTTGCCACCGCCGACGCTGTACACCGCCTTCAGTTCGGGATGCTGCTTCAACGCATCGGTGACCCGGGCAAACGTTCGGTCATACACGCCGTACCCACCGCTGATATCCAGTACCCGCAGGTGCGTCGCACGGCCGCGCAGCCACATGCGAAAACCCATTTCGCGTTCTTCCTCGCCCCGGAACAATTCACTGCCAATCACCACCGCCACTTCCTGGGGTTGGGGTGACAGCCAGCGGGACAGAAGGTACGCGGCGGTTTGTCCGGCGGTGCGGTTATCCATGCCTACGTAGCCGATGCGCTCGCTGTGGGGCAGATCGGTGACCAGGGTCACCACCGGAATACCTGCGGCCGCCAGGTGCTTGACCGCCAGATTCACCGCCGGCTCGTCCGCGGCCTTGAGCACCACACCCTGGCTGCCGGTCTCGAGGCAGCGCAGCAATTGGTCGTGCATCGCCTGAGGCTCGATCTCTTCGAACACATGAAACCGCGGGGCGATACGAAACGGTGCCAGGCTGCCCAGTTGGGCGGTGATGGCGGCCTGCACCGCCGCACTGAAGCGCTTGGGCGTGTGCATGATCACATCGACATGAAAGGTACGGCCTACTGCCAGGCCATTTTTTTCCTGGGATTCCAGCTCATCCAGAGCCTGTTCGATACGCCGCCGGGTTTGGGCGTGCACGCTGCCGCGCTCATGCAAGACGCGATCGACTGTCGCCTTGCTGACGCCCGCCTGGGTGGCCAGTTGCTTGATGGAAAAGTGTTTAGCGCGTTCGAGCATGCCGTTGAGCCTGAGGTTTTTTTGAGGTCTTTTTGAGACTCGTTGAGGTGACCGCAATGCTAGTCTCAGTTTTGCCCGGCGTCGAGCCCGGCCTTCAAAACAACAAAAACCCAGGAGACCCCGATGCCTTCAACCGACCTCAGCCATACCTTCAAAGGCCAATACTTTGTCGTCACCGGCAGCACCCAGGGGTTGGGGGCTGCCGTCGCCCATACCCTGGCGCGGCGCGGTGCTGCCGGCCTGATCATCTGCGGACGCCGTCCGGACCAGGGCCAGGAGCAAGTACGGCAGTTGGCAGCGCTCGATTGCCGCGCGGTGTTTGTCCAGGCGGACCTGGAACAGATTGGCGACTGCCGCGCCGTGATCGAGGCGGCCCGTGCCCACTTCGGCACCCTCCACGGGCTGATCAACTGCGCCGGGATGTCGGATCGCGGCACCATTCTCGACACCTCCCCCGAACTGTTTGATCGACTATTTGCGGTCAATGTGAGGGCGCCGTTTTTCCTGATGCAGGAAGCCTTGAAGCTGATGATCAGCCAGAGGGTTGAAGGTGCAGTGGTCAATATCCAGAGTGTCACCGGCCACGGCGGGCAATCGTTCTTGAGTGCCTACGCGGCGTCCAAGGGCGCTCTCGCGATTCTGACCAAAAACGTGGCGTTCAGCGCCCTGCGCAACCGGATTCGGGTCAACGGCTTGAACATCGGCTGGATGGACACACCGCACGAGGATGAAATCCAGCGGCACTACCACGGTGCCGGGGATGCCTGGTTGGAAGCCGCCGAAGCCGCACAGCCCTTCGGCCGCCTGCTCAAACCTGAAGAGGTGGCCCGGAGCGTGGCATTTCTATTGTCACGCGAGTCGGGAATGATGACCGGCACGGTGATCGACCTGGAGCAAGGCGTCATCGGCTGTGGCGACGGCGGCACCCCACGCCCCGATCAGGCCTTGAGCCTGGTGGAGGGTGCGTGATGCCTGCCTTTGTCAGCGCCGATGCGGTGCAACTGGAAGATTTTCACTCGATCTGTGCCCAGCAGGCTGCTGCCGAGGACTACCCGCACTGCGCCGAAGTGTGCAGCAACATCCCGATCTATCAGGCCCAGGCACTGCGCAACGGCGATCGTCACGCCGTGCTGGACGAACTGCATCGCCTGTTCAGCCAGGGGCCGGGAGTGATGGTGGTGCGCCAGGGCTACGCCGACCTGGACGTGGTCGACCGTCACAGCCAGGTATTCGAAGCGATCTTTGCCCAAGAGGCTGCGCAAGGTGTGGCCGCCGACCACTTCGCCAAGGCCGGCAGTAACGGACGTATCTGGAACTCATTACAGAAGGCCGCACTGCAGTCGCCGGCATCCTTTGTCGAATATTACGCCAACCCACTGCTGGGGTTGATCGCACAAGCCTGGCTCGGCCCGGGCTACCAAGTCACGGCCCAGGTCAACGTGGTGCACCCCGGTGGCCAAGCCCAGCAACCGCACCGTGATTATCACCTCGGGTTCCAGACCATCGACGTGGTGGAGCGCTTTCCGTTGCCCCTGCACACGCTGTCCCAATACCTCACGCTGCAAGGGGCCGTGGCCCACAGCGACATGCCCCTGGAAACCGGCCCGACCCAACTGCTGCCGTTTTCCCAGCAATACCCACTGGGCTACCTGGCCTGGAGGCGCACTGAATTCATCGAGTACTTCCAGCAGCATGCCGTGCAATTGCCGCTGAACAAAGGTGACCTGCTGTTCTTCAACCCGGCCCTGTTTCACGCCGCTGGCACCAATCGCACACCGGACCGCCAGCGCATGGCCAACCTGCTGCAAATCTCCTCGGCGTTCGGCAAAACGATGGAGGCTGTGGACCGCGACCGGATGATGCTGGCGCTGTACCCCTGCCTGTTGGAGCGCCTGGCGGACAACGTCATGGATGGCGAGGCGCTGCACGCGGTGATCGCCTGCACCGCCGATGGCTATTCCTTTCCCACCAACCTGGATACCGACCCACCCTTACAGGGCCTGGCTCCGCAAACCGGGCAGCAACTGATGTTGCAGGCACTGAACGAACGCTGGCCCTGCGAGACCTTTGCCGAACGCGTTGCGCAACTACACGCCAAACGCCAAGGCTGAGGAATGTTTTCAACGTCTTTCAAAACAACAAAAAAACGGACTGACACCATGAAAAAACAGCTGCTGACCTTGCTCCTGACCCTCATCGTTACCCCGCTAGCCCTCGCCGAGACACGCATCGGCGTCAGCATCGCCCAGGTGGACGACGTGTTCCTCGCCCAGATGCGTGACTACATGGCGGCCCACGCCAGGGACCTCACCGACGTGACCCTGCAATTCGAAGACGCCCAAGGCGATGTGGTGCGCCAACTGAACCAGGTGCAGAGCTTTTCTGCCCAAGGCATGGACGCGATTATCGTCAACGCGGTCGACACCGCCGCCACCCAGAAAATGACCGTAAATGCCCAGCAGGCGGGTATCCCGCTGGTGTACGTCAACCGTCGCCCGGACATCCCGGTCCTGCCGGCCGGGGTGGGTTATGTCGGCTCGGACGAGATCAAAGCGGGCGAGATTCAGATGCGCTACCTCGCGGAAAAAATGAACGGCAAGGGCAACCTCGCAATCATGCTCGGCTTGCTCTCTAACAACGCCACCCACAACCGCACACAGGGCGTGAAAAACGTACTGAAGGATTACCCCAACATCCATATCGTCGAAGAACAAAGCGCCGACTGGCAGCGCAGCAAGGCCATGGACCTGATGAACAACTGGATCGTCTCGGGCAAGAAAATCGACGCCGTGGCGGCCAATGCCGATGAAATGGCTATCGGTGCCGCGATGGCGATTACCCAGGCCGGTATGCACCCTGGCAAGGACATCCTGGTGGGCGGCAGCGACGGCGGACCCGCCGGCCTGGATGCGATCAAAAAAGATCTATTGGTAGTCACGGCCTATCAGGACAACAAGGGCCAGGCCGTCGGCTCGATTGACCTGGCGCTGAAGATGATCAGGAAGCAGCCCTACACGGCGGAGCTGACCATTCCCTATCAACAGATCACCAAGGACAACTATCAGGCCTTTCTCACCCCTTGATTGTTATCAGCCCAGCGCCAAGCAGACCGGCCAGCCCCGACAAACAGAGCACTCCCACTCCATAAGCGAGGGTGCGCCAGGGCTGGCGGCCGCTCAGATACATCACCGTATGCATCACACGGGCAGCGGTGAACAGACAGAACAACCCCGCGGTAGCGGTGCCTGGCGTTTCCATCGCCAAGCACAGGCCACTCAAAATGAAGAACAACGGAATATTTTCCAGATCATTGGCCCAAGCCTTTTCGGCCCGGGATACTTGCGGTAACTCCTGGGGATTCGCATCGCGATGGAAGAAAGCTGCATCCTCGTGGTTAGTGAATGCACGGAATCTGAGTCGAAAGAAACCCTGGTAACAGGAGATCGCCAGCATCTTCAAGAACAGCACCAGTACGCACAACGCATAAACCTCCATCACCGGCCCCCTGAAGGTTCGCGGAACCCGTTGACCACGATATACAGCAGCGGACCGATGGATACGAAAACCGCCGTTACCAGTAAATAGGGCAACACCGACGCCAGGGATTTGCCCCTGGCCCGCGCATCCCGGTACATCCATACGCCCGCCAAGGCCGCCATCAGATACAAGTCAATCACCACCTGGGCAGTGTCCGGCCTCGATATCAATTCACGTCCGAACGCCATGAGCGATTGTTCGGCGATCAGCATCGTGATCAATGTGTACAGGGCAAAAGCCAACAGCCCGGCCAGGGCAATCCAGGGTCTGCGCATGTTCTCCTCCTTGGAGACAACGGTTCGGGAAGCTGCACATTAGTGATAACGTCGTTCCCCTCTCAATGACCTCGAAGGTCATCGACACCACCGACCCGCACGGCCAGAGTCAACCCATGAGCAGCCAACCTTTCCCCCGCGCCAACCCCGACACTACCGCCGGCACGCAACTGCGCGTGCTGCGTCGGCACGCCAGATTGAGCCAGCTGGAACTGGCGCTGATCACCGGGGTTTCCCAACGCCACCTGAGCTGCATCGAGACCGGGCGCGCCAAGCCGAGCCCGGGCACCTTGCATAATTTGCTGATGGCGCTGGAGGTTCCGCTGGAGCAATGCAACAGCGTGTTCCTCGCTGCCGGCTTCGCCCCGCGCTATGAGGCAACCCCGCTCTCCTCGCCCTCCATGGAGGCTATTCGCGAGGCAATCAGCCATGTGCTCCACGCGAACAATCCTGCACCGGCGATCGTGCTGGGCAGCCACTGGGAAGTGCTCGCCGCCAACGCCAGTACCCAGGTGCTGTTCGAGCTGGTGGGGATCAAACCGGAGGCGGCTGATGGGCTGAATTTGCTGGTCACCCTGCTACAGCCTGGCGGCCTGGGTGATCATTTGATCAACGCTGACGAAATCCGCACCATCGCCTGGCAACGGGCGACGCGCGAGGCGTTGGGCAACTCCGAACTTGCCAGGCTTCTGGACAGCCTGCCGGCCCCGCAAAGTACCGAAGCCTTGGTCAATGAACCGCCGCCACTGGTGCTGACACGCGTCAACTCCCGTGAAGGTGAGCTGAACTTCATGTCGACCTTCACCACCTTCGGCATGCCTCAGGACATCACGGTAACGTCGTTGCGCATCGAGCATTTGATTCCGGCGGATGCGCAGACGTGGCAGGTGATGACCGCGGCGTATGAGCGGTCATTGGTGAGGTAGAAAGCCGCGGCGGGGCCATTAGTTATTTGTCGTATTTTGCCCGCCATAGCTATTGGCGCGGCTCTTGGAGGAGGAGCCGTTGCTGTATTGGGTGTCTTGCCCGCCGTAGCTATTGGAGCGGCTCTTGGCTGAGGTGCCGTCGCTGTATTGAGTGTCTTGCCCACCATAGCTGTTGGAACGGGTCTTGGCCGAGGTGCCGTCGCCGTATTGGATATCCTGCCCGCCATAACTATTGGAGCGGCTCTTGGAGGAAGTACCATCGCTGTATTGGGTGTCTTGCCCACCGTAGCTATTGGCGCGACTCTTGGAAGAGGTGCCATTGTCGTATTCGCAATCGGACCCACCATAACTGTTCGCCCTGCACGTCTCGGCAACCGCTTGGTAAAGCGGCGCAGCCAACAAAACCGTGCCCAGCAAAACGACCTTAAGCTTCATGTTAATTCCTTGTAGAGGTGGCGATACGCTATTACAGACTGGAGATTCTGAACTTAGTTTCCAACGTTCTGAAATGCGCTCGCGCGAGCCGACGTGGCAACCCTTTGCCAGCCCCGGCAACTCCTGGCCTGCGCCCTGCCCCGGCAATACCACCCAGCCCGCGCCGCACAAGGCATGCAGCACATGGCCCGGGTTTTGCTCTGTTGCTGCTACCAATAAGGGAGCGGCACCATGATAGGAAGCACGACAAGTCTGTTAGCGCTGGGACAGAAGACTTTTACACAATCCATGGAAAACGGCACCCTGCGGGCCGGGAGGATTGAAGTCACCAACGCCACGCCCGAGATCAAGACCAAGCTGGAAGCCAGCTATCAGGAGCAAGTGCGCTCGACCGCGCAAACCGTTGCCACCGCCAGGGCCAACCCTTCATGGGCGACCTTCGACGATAAAGGCAACGCCGTCGAACTGCCCGATGTTCAGTCACTCAGCAAAAGCGACGCCACCCATGTGGCCAACGGTCTTCAGTACCTGCTCGATATCGGGCGCCTGGACGGCAAGACTGTCACCGCGAAAAATGGCGACCAGTCGACCGATAACATCGCGGTCTACAAAGACTGGCTCCAGGCCCGCATCGGCGTTGATTTACAGGCCTGAGACGGTTCACACCATCGGCACGGCAATCAGCAAGATCGCCGTGCCATGGGTGGCCGTCGCCGCCACCACACCGTAGCGCATCCGCACCAGCCCGCAGGCCACGCCTTCAATCAGGGTAAAGGCCAACACTGGCCAGCCCAGTTGCGTCACGCTCAACGCCAGAAATGAATGGCACGCGGCGAACGCCAACCCGCTGAGCAACGCCGCACGCAGCGGCGTAACGTGCTGTTCGAGATAGCCCTGCAGGAAGCCGCGAAACAATACCTCTTCCAGCGCATTGGCGCAGTAGGCAAGCACCAGCATGCCCATCAGCCAGGCCCAGTAAACCGGCTCAATGCCTTGATACAGCCGCAATGGCAGGCCGATCAGACACCCCGCCCCGAGTCCCACCGCCAGGCCCGCCCAACGATTGCCCTTGAACAGCACCGTCAGTTGCCACAACTCCGGTGCCAGGCGCGCGAGCAGGGCAATCAGCCCAAGGGATAACCCGCCCAGCGCGGCCAGCACCCACGGGTTGGCCGTGAATTCGATCTGCACCTCGCGGCTCAGCGACCACATGCCCAGTGGCGTCATCGCATCGCGCATCAGCACAAAGGCCAGCAGCAGGATAACGATGCGCAAGCCCGGCAATGTTTTTGGCGTGAGACCGAACCACAGGCCAAACAGGATCAGTCCCGGGAGCAGGTAGATTCCATAGTGGACCAGTACCGCAAACGCCTCGGCGATCACCCGGTTTCAGTCCCGTACCACGGCGATCATGTCGATTTCCACGGCCGCGCCCTTGGGCAATTGCAGCACGCCCACCGAGGTGCGCGTATGGGATCCTGCGGCCCCCAGGACCTCGTTCAACAGGTCCGACGCACCGTTGGCCACTTCGCTTTGCTGGTCGAAGTCATCCGCGCTGCGCACGTACACATTGATCTTGAGGATCGCCTTGACCTGGTCCAGCGAACCCAGTGCCTGCTTGAGCAAGCCCAGGCAACGCAGTGCGCTGACGCCCGCGGCAATCTGTGCGTCGGCCAGGCTGAGGCTTTCGCCGACCTTGCCGGGCAACACGATGGCGTCACCCACCCGCGGAATCTGGCCACTGATGTAGACGTGATTGCCGTCCCTCAGCAGCGGCGTGTAGTTGCCGCCGATCTTGAACTCGTTGAGTTGATAACCCAGGCGCACCATGGCCGCCGCATACTTTTGATCCGGTGTCATTTTTTTGTTTTCCTCAGTCGTTGCGAATCCACGCCATGAAGTCGCCGGCCACAGCATAGCTATGTGCCATTTCCACGGGAAGTGCCGACCGCTATTTCGCAAGTGATACGACAACCAATACTGGCAAACAGCGCTTATCTTCTAGCCAAGAACAAATTTCACTTTCCTTGATCCCGGTAAATACGGCATGGTTGTACGACGACTTAAAAACACAATCCGAGTCGTCCCGGTACCCACAACAACAAGGAAACACCCATGCAAAACGTCAAGGTTCTGATTGGTTTTCTGTGCCTGTTCAGCGGCTACGCGGCCGCCGCGCCCGCCGCAAGTGACAAGGATGTAGCCGCTGCGGTCGATCATCTGACCCAGGCCATGTTGCACAAGGACATCCCGCAACTGCAGGCCCTCACCGCGAACAACCTCACCTACGGCCACTCCAGCGGCAAGGTCCAGAACAAGCAGGAATTTATCGCTGACATTGAAACCGGCAGAAGTGGTTTCAAGACCCTGGAAATGCAGAAACAGACCATCACCCTCAATGGCGACACCGCCCTGGTGCGCAACCACTTTTCCGCACAGGCGGTGAATAGTGGCGTCGAGGTGCCCACCGAAATTGAAAACTTCCAGGTCTGGCAGAAGCAGAAAGGCAAATGGCTGCTGATCGGGCGCCAGGCCTACAAGTTCTGAGTCCCGCCTGGATCGTTCCCACGCTCTGCGTGGGAATGCATCCGGTGACGCTCTGCGTCACTATCGCGCAAATCTACAGCGGGACGCGGAGCGTCCAAGGCGGCGTTCCCACGCAGAGCGTGGGAACGATCCGGCCCCCTAGCACGCCTCCACCGCCCAGCGCACTTTCACCAACGCCTCGCGCAGCACCTCCCGGTCCACCGACCCCAGCGCCACTCGCAAGGCATGGGGCACGTGGGCCGAGACGGCAAACGGCTCGGCCGTGGACACCGAGATATTTTCCCGTGCCAGCGCCATGGTGATCTGATCGGCGCGGGCATCTTCCGGCAACGGCAACCACAAGAAATACGAAGACGGATGGCGGATAACATTCAAGCCCGCCAACACCTCATCGGCCACCGCCTGGCGCGCCTGGGCGTCCTTACGTTTTTGCGCTTCAAGCTGCAGCACCGTGCCGTCGTCGATCCACGCGGCAGCCACCGCAGTCATCACCCCCGGGGTGTTCCAGGTGGTGGCCATGACCGTACGTTCCAGCGCCGCCATCCACTGCTGCGGAGCGGCGACAAAACCCACCCGCAGGCCGGTGGCAACGCTCTTGGAAAGCCCCGACACATACACCGTGCGTTCCGGTGCCAGCTCGGCCACCGGCGGCGGCGGGTCCTCGGCTAAAAACGCGTAGGCCGCGTCCTCGATCAGGATCAAATCATGCTGGCGGGCAATCGCCACCAGGTGCTCGCGCTGCTCCCTGCTCATCACCCAACCCAACGGGTTATGCAGGGTCGGCATGCTGTACACGGCGCGTACCGGGCGCCGGGCGCAGAGTTGTTCAAGAAAGGCCAAGTCGGGGCCCGTCGCGGTCACCGGGATCGCGACGATTTCCAGGTGCAGCGTCTCGGCCAACACCTTGAACCCGGAATAGGTCAGCGCATCCACCGCCACCACATCGCCGGGCTTGAGCAGCGACATCATGGTCACCGCCAGCCCATGCTGGGCACCGCTGACGATCAGCACCTGCTCGGCCTGCACCGTCAACCCACGACTCAGCAGATGACGCGCCACCGCTGCCCGCTCATGCAGCCGACCGGCGTGAGGCTGATAGCGCAGCAGCGCCGCCAGGTCGCCGGACAACGCCAACTGGCGCAATGCGGTGCGCAGCAGGTCGGTCTGGCCCGGCAGCGACGGGTAGTTGAAGTTGAGATCGATCATTCCCGCCGCCACCGCGATCTGGCCGACGCCCTGCCCCGGCGACAACGCGATTTCCCGCACAAAGGTTCCGCGCCCGGTTTCACCACTGACGAGGCCCATGGCCTCAAGCTCGGTGTACACCCGGCTGGCCGTGACCAGCGCCAGGCCATGGCTGGCGGCCAACTGGCGGTGCGTCGGCAACCGGGTGCCCGCCGCCAGCGCGCCCGAACGGATATCCCGGGCGAAGGTGTCCACCAATGTCTTGTAGCGGGCGCGGGGCATAGGCGATGTATCCATGACAATTTTTTGATTGTCTTGATAGTGAATCATAGGATGCGCAGGACGCAACTTATCCCTATCGAGCCCTACACCCATGGAACGAACCACCCACCTCAACACCCGGGAAAACAACGCCAGCGGCTGGATCAACGGTTTGATCGGCGTGGTGATCTTCAGCGGCTCGCTGCCGGCCACGCGCCTGGCGGTGCTGGAGTTCGATCCGGTATTCCTGACCGTCGCCCGCGCCACCATCGCCGCCCTGCTCGGCCTGTGCCTGCTGTGGCTGTTCAAGGAAAAAACCCCGGCCCGCAGTCAGTTGCTGCCCCTGGCAATCGTCGCGCTGGGCGTGGTGATCGGCTTTCCTTTGCTCACCGCACTGGCCTTGCAGTACGTCACCAGTGCCCATTCCATCGTATTTGTCGGCCTGCTGCCGTTAGCCACTGCGGTCTTCGGCGTATGGCGCGGCGGCGAGCGGCCCAAGTTGGTGTTCTGGCTGTTTTCGATCCTGGGCAGCCTGCTGGTGGTGGGCTACGCGGTTGCCCAGGGCCTGAGCGCTGCGCCCGCCGGGGATTTGCTGATGCTGTTGGCAATCCTGGTGTGCGGCCTCGGTTATGCCGAAGGAGCCAGGCTCTCACGCACCCTGGGCGGCTGGCAGGTGATCTGCTGGGCGCTGGTGATCTCGCTGCCGATTGTGGCCCCGCTGACGGCGATCCTCGCCCCGGGCACTTTCGTGAGCATCAGCCTGCCGGCCTGGCTGAGCCTGGCCTATGTGTCGCTGTTCAGCATGCTGATCGGGTTTGTGTTCTGGTACCGCGGGCTGGCCCAGGGCGGCATTGCCGCCGTCGGGCAATTGCAGTTGCTGCAACCGTTTTTCGGCCTGGCACTGGCGGCCACGCTGCTGCATGAGCAGGTGAGCCTGGGCATGCTGGGGGTGACCGTCGCGGTGATTGCGTGTGTGGCGGGGGCCAAGAAGTTCGCCCGCTGACCATCAGCGTTCAGGCGCAACCATCTTGAACTTGATGACAATCGCATTGGACACCACGCTGTCCGCCCACTCCCCCGCGCCGATCCTGAAGTCATCGCGCTTGAGCACGAATTCGCCGTCGAATATGCCAATGCCGCTCTGCTCCTTGAGGGCCACCTTGACCTCCACCGGCCGGGTCTGGCCCTTGAGGGTCAGGTTGCCGCTGAACAGGTAACGGTTGTCGCCCAGGTCAGTGATGTGGGTCGAGGTGAAGGTGCCCACCGGGTAGGTGGTCATGTCGAACCAGCCGGGCTTGGGCAGCTCGGTGTTGGCGTCGTCGCTGCCGGCATTGATGCTCGGCAGCTGGATGGTCAGTACGGTGCTGGCGGCAGCCGGGTTTTGCGTGTCGAAATTCAGGGTCGCCGAATAGGTGCCAAACGTGCCGTACACCTCTTGGCCCATCTGGTCATAGGTGAAGCTGATGGTGCTGGCCGTCGGATTCACGTCGGTGTATTCCACGGCGTACGCGTTAGACAAGGTGGCGAAGGCAAGGAAGACCGCTGGCAATCGAGATTTCATGGGATTCTCAACCGGGAATGAACACGCTGTGCACTGCTAACAGCGTAGGCGCTGGATTTATTCACGCGCCTGGCATTAGGCTCGTGCCTCGACGGAACTCAAACAACAAGGAGCCACGATGCCCGCGCTTTCCCTGCAAGACACCACCGCCCCCGAAGGCGTCTGTTATGGCTGCGGCAGCAGCAACCCCCACGGGCTGCACATCAAGAGCCGCTGGGACGCCGACGGCATCCACGTGATCGCCGAGCACCAGCCCGACGCCCGATACAGCGGCTGGCCAGACCTGGTCTATGGCGGTCTGATCGCGATGCTGGTGGACTGCCACTCGAACTGGACCGCCATGGCCTACCACTACCAGGCCGAGCAACGCGAACCCGGCAGCCTGCCGCGTATCGACTGCGTCACCGGCAACCTGGGAATCAAATTCATCAAGCCGACACCGATGGGCGTGCGGCTGACCTTGCGCGCGAAAGTCGAAGGTGACGTGGGGCGCAAAAGCCGCGTGGTGTGCGAGGTGTACGCCGATGGCGTGCTGACGGCGATTGGCGATTCGGTCTTCGTGCGGGTCGACACCGGGCAACTGGCCGCCGCGGCCCATGGCCGGGAAGCCTGATACTGGTCTACATTCAGTCACACCGCTAATCGAGGACGCTACCGATGACTCGTCTGACCGCCAAAGACTTCGCCCCTGAACTGCTGGAGCTTTACGACGGCTACGCCCACGGCAAGATCAACCGCCGGGAATTTCTCGACCGCGCAGCACTGTTCACCTTCGGCGGGCTGACGGCCTCGGCCCTGCTCGCCGCCCTGAGCCCCAACTACGCCCTGGCCGAGCAGGTGAAATTCACCGACCCGGAGATCGTCGCCGACTACATCACCTACCCGTCACCCAAGGGCAACGGCACGGTGCGCGGCTACCTGGTGCGCCCGGCCAAGGCCAGCGGCAAGGTGCCGGCGGTGGTGGTGGTGCATGAGAACCGGGGGTTGAACCCGTATATCGAAGACGTCGCCCGTCGGTTGGCCAAGGCCGGATTCATTGCCCTGGCGCCGGATGGCCTGACCTCGGTGGGCGGCTATCCCGGCAATGATGAGAAAGGTGTGGAGTTGCAACAGAAAGTCGATCCCGAGAAGCTGATGAACGACTTTTTCGCGGCCATCGAATGGTTGATGCACCACGATGCAAGCACCGGCAAGGTGGGCATTACCGGGTTCTGTTATGGCGGCGGCGTGACGAATGCGGCGGCCGTGGCTTATCCGGAGCTGGGTGCGGCGGTGTCGTTTTATGGGCGCCAGCCGGAAGCCAAGGATGTGCCACGGATCAAGGCACCGATCATGTTGCATTACGGTGAGCTGGATACGCGGATCAATGAGGGCTGGCCGGCGTATGAGAAAGCGTTGAAGGCGGCCGGCACGACCTATGAGGCGTTTATCTACAAGGGCGCCAATCACGGCTTCCACAACGATTCGACGCCGAGGTATGACGAGGCGGCGGCGAATCTGGCGTGGGAGCGGACGTTGGGCTGGTTCAAGAAATACCTGGTGTAACCCGCCCTCCAAAACACCACCC
>NZ_CP080030.1:4003510-4022042 GCF_019382755.1 Pseudomonas sp. Colony2
CTGATCCACCGCTTTCGCGAGCAAGCCCGCTCCCACAGGGGACTTTCAGCTTTCTTGAGGTCAGTGCTCCAGCGCATACCGCCGGCAATGATTCAAATACCCTTCCTCATGGCTCCCCACCAACTGCACCACACTGGTCCACAGCCACGAAGGCGCATCCAGTTGCCTGGAGCGATTCTCTTGCAACAGCGCCATCCAGTCCTTGCGCGTATCCCGGTCCATCTGCCGCGCATGAGCCACGCCGACCACACGCGCCAGGTACCCGGCCGCGTGCATCGCATCAATCTCGCTCAGCTCATCCAGCTCCAGCTTCATGTCCTGGGGCAGCAGTTCGCGGATGAAAAACCCGTGATCCAGAAACCGCGTGGCCAACATCCGCTCCCCCAACGCCGGTGACAGGTGCCGCGCGCCCTCCACCACCCGCCGGCCGTTATCCCGAGGCATTTTTGCCCGGGCCGCACGCGGCGCGGCAGCGCCTACCGCTTCCTTGATGTCGAGCAGGCAGTATTCCTGATCAGATTTGTCCCCTACTCCCAGCAACACCGCATAACGCAGCAATCCAAGGGAGCTGCAACCCTTGACCCAATACGCCGAGTCCAGCAGCTCAACCTCGGCGTCGTTGGAGCGGCCTTTGAGCGAAGTCACCAGCCGGTGGATTTCATCCGACGCGCACAACGTTTCAAGGGCGGACTTTTCTGCCCGCGACAACGACCAGAAATGCTTGCCCAATGGAATCGTCGGCCGGGTGTTTTCAATACGTTCGCGAGCCAGATTCTTCCAGGTGCGCTCCACTGCACTGCGCATCCCGGACTTGACCTGGGACGGGCGCGGCGGTGCCTCGTCGGGCTTGTCCTTAAACGCCTGCGCGTAGCCCACCATCATCTCTTCAAGCATGCGGGCGGTGGTCACCCCCGGCAGGTCCGAACCCCGCGCAGCGGTGGCCAGGGACAAGGCCAGGCGCACCAGGTCATGGGCCGGATTGCCGATCACCGCCTGGTCAAGGTCACGGATATGCATGTCGATCCGGCCCTTGGTATCGCCCGTGGGCCCGAGGTTACCGGCGTGGCAGTCGCCGCAGATCCAGATCTCCGGTCCGTGGGGCAAGCGCCGGCCGCGCTGGCTGTGCAGCCACTCGTAAAACTGAATCGTACTGCCCCGCACATATGCGTGGGCGGAGCGCGCCATCTTCAGGTTGCGCAGTTGCGTGAGGTGGGGCATTCGTGAAGAGGGACGCGGAATTTTCATAGAGGTACTCGTCGTGGAGATACGGTAGAGGCTGGCCCGCGACAAATGTTTCATTTTGTTTCAGAGGATTCTATTGATAAGCCACGCCAATCAATCCCACTGCAATCGGTCTTTCTATTCCTCCCGTTCCCGGGACTAGCATCGGGTCAACTCGATGCAGCGAGTCACAACCCTAACTGCACACATCCCCAAACACTGCCGCCCTAACAAAAGAGATAACGCAGATGAATGAAGTGATGAACACCGCACCCGCCAAGATCAACCTGGTCAAGGCCCGAGGCTCGCTGGTATGGGACGATCAGGGCAAGGAATACATCGACTGTACCGCCCAGGCCTGGTCGAACAATTTGGGGGCCAATGACCCCCGGGTGGTGGAAGCCGCCGTTGCGCAATTGCGCGAAATGACTCACATCCGCCCCAACTTTGGCTCACCGGCCCACACCCGGCTGGTGAAGAAGCTGCGGGAAGTCTCCCCGGGCGCCCTCAACCAGATGGGCTTTGCCCTGCATGGCAGCCTCGCCGGTGAAATGGCGATGAAACTGGCTTTCAAGAACCGCCCCGGCGCACAGAACCTGCTGGTGCTGCAGGACGGCTACCACGGCCGCTCCCTGGCCACCCTCGGCGCCAGTTGGCCACACCCGAACAATCCGTTCCTGGCGATCCAGCCACGTTTCACCCGCGTCCCCCACCCCAACCCGTACCGCACGCGCCTGGGTATGGACCCGGAAACCGAGTCGCAGCTGTGCCTTGGCCTGCTGGAAGAAACCATCCTCAAGGGCGTCGACGGTGGCGTGGCAGCAGTGATGATGGAACCGATCCAGGGCAATGGCGGGCATATCGAGTTCCCCCGCTCCTACTACAAAGGCGTGCGCGAGATCTGCGACCGCCTCGGCGTGCTGCTGATTTTTGATGAAGTGCAGACCGGCTTCGGGCGCATGGGCACGATGTTCGCTGCGGACTATTACGACGTGCTGCCCGACATCATCGTGTTCGGCAAAGGCGTCGGCGGCGGCTTCCCGCTGGCCGGGATCCTCGCCGATGACAAGCTCAAGTGGTTCGACGAAGGCGAAGAAGCCCTGACCTTCGGCCACTTCCCGGTCTCGCTGGCCGCCGGCTACGCCACGGTGGAAGCGATCGTCGCCGACAACCTCTGCGAAAAGGCCCGCGACTCCGGCGACTACATCACCGCCCGCCTCAAGGACATGCAAACCCGCCACCCGCTGATCGGCGACGTGCGCTGCCCCGGGCTGATGGCGTCCATCGAGCTGGTCAAGGACCGCACCACCAAGGAACCGGCCTGCCGGGAATCCCAGGAGGTGTATCGCCTTGGGGTGGAGCGCGGCGTATTGTTTGGCGAAAGCCGCTACGCCGGGCTGGGTAACCTGATCAAGGTCAAGCCTCCTCTGGATATCGAACGCCCGTTGCTGGCCAAGGCCCTCGATGTGCTGGACGAGGTGATCGGCATCATCGAGGAGCAACGGCCATGAGCACATTCGTTGAAAACACCGTGACCGCCCCGCCGAATGCCCAGGCCCCGCTGTCCAGCGACGACGCCGACCTGGCCAGCCTCGGCTACGAGCAAAAGATGCACCGCACCATGAGTTCGTTCACCTCGTTTGCCCTGGCCTTTTCCATGGTCTCGATCAACACCGGGGTGGTCACGCTGTTCGCCGACCCGTTCAACCGCGTCGGCGGTATCGGCATCCTTTTGTGGCTGCTGGTGATCCCGCTGGTGTGCTGCATCGTCATGGTCTACTGCCACCTGGCCGGGCGCATTCCGCTTACCGGCTACGCCTACCAATGGTCCAGCCGGTTGGCGGGCAATCACTTCGGCTGGTTTACCGGCTGGGTCGCGTTCACCTCGTTTGTCGCCGGTACAGCCGCCACCTCGGCGGCCATCGGCACGGTGTTCGCGCCGGAGATCTGGGCCAGCCCGACACAGGGCCAGATCCAGGGCCTGAGCATCGGTGCCACGCTGGTGGTAGGCCTGCTGAACATCTGCGGGATTCGCCTGGCCACGCGGATCAACGACATCGGCGCAATCATCGAAATCATCGGCACGGTGCTGCTGGCGATTGCGTTGTTCTTCGGGGTGTTTTTCTTCTTCGAGCACACCCAGGGCGTGGCGATCCTGACCTCGGCACAACCGGTCAGCGGCGGCACCCTCAGCTTCACCACCCTCGCCCTCGCCACCTTGCTGCCGGTCTCGGTGCTGCTGGGCTGGGAGGGCGCCGCCGACCTGTCCGAGGAAACCAAGGACCCACGCCGCGCCGCGCCCCGGGCGATGATTCGTGCGGTGCTGGTGTCCAGTGTATTGGGCTTCGTGGTGTTCGCCTTGCTGAGCATTGCGATCCCGGGGTCGGTCAGCGAGCTGCTCAGCCACAGCGAAAACCCGGTGATCAATATCGTGCGCCTGCAACTGGGCAACGCCGCCGGCGTGGGCATGATCGTGATCGCCTTCGCCTCGATCCTCGCCTGCCTCATCGCCAACATGGCGGTGGCCACGCGCATGACCTTCGCCCTGTCCCGGGACAACATGCTGCCGGGCTCCAAGGTGCTGGCGAAGATCAACCCGCACTTCGGTACGCCGGTCGCCGCCATCGTGCTGATCACCGCCATCGCCGTGCTGCTGAACCTGGCGAGCGGCGGGTTTGTCACGGCGATCTACTCGATGGTCGGCCTGACCTACTACTGCACCTACCTGCTGACGCTGATTGCCGCGTACCTGGCCTATAAAAATGGCCGGATGCCGGGGGCGCCTGCGGGTGTGTTCAGCCTGGGCAAGTGGTTGTTGCCGATGATCGTCCTCGGCGGCCTGTGGGCCATCGCGGTGATCCTGACCCTGAGCGTGCCCGAAGAAAGCCACACCGGCGCCATCACCACCGGGGTTACACTCGGGGTCGGCGTGCTGTGGTGGTTGTTTTCGCTGCGCACGCGCCTTAACAATGGCACCGCCGGGCCGAGCGGCAAATTGCTCGACCACTAGCCGCTGATTGCAGCCAAACAACAAAACCCCGGGCGCCGGGGTTTTGTCTTGTCACCTTCAAGGAGCTTCCCGATGTTTGAACAGGCCAGTTGGCTCAATCAACCCCAGCAATGGAGCCAAGAAGGCGAGCGCCTCAAGGTGCGCACCGATGCCAGCACCGATTTCTGGCGCGAAACCCACTATGGTTTTGTGCGCGACAACGGGCATTTCCTGTTTGTTGAAACCGACGGTGACTTCACCGCCCAGGTCAAGATCCACAGCGCGTTTACCCACCTGTATGACCAGGCCGGGTTGATGGTGCGGGTGGATGAAGCGCATTGGGTGAAGATCGGTGCAGAGCTGTCCGACGGTGTGACGCTGTTGAGCAGCGTATTGACCGATGGCGTGTCGGACTGGGCCACCGGTGTGTTCCCGGGTGATCCCGAGGCGTTCTGGATTCGCGCCACCGTGGCCAAGGGCGTGCTGCGCGTGCAGGTGTCGGTGGATGGCGTGAGCTGGCCATTGGTGCGCCTGGCGCCGTTCCCCGTGGCTGCGTCGTATCAGGTGGGACCTTATTGCTGCACGCCGGAACGTGGCGGGCTGGAGGTGGAGTTTTCCGAGCTTCAGGTAAGTGCGCCCAACGGCAAATCCCTGCACGACCTGTCCTGACTAACCCCGGCTGCTCGCCACTTCCATCGCCAACTCGGCAAAGTTGCGCGCCGCCACACTCGGTTGTGGCGGCAAGGCGACCGCCACTTCACACATCGGCATATCGCTGATCACCGGGAAGGCCAGGCCGGGCCGCGCATAAAAGCGTGCAGTGGACAGCGCGGTGATACTGATCCCGCGCTCCGACGCCACCGCCTGCAACTCGGTCTCCACCGTCGAAGCTTCATGGACAATCCGCGCCGGCTGGCCATCGCGGTACGCGTCGGCGGTCCAGAAACTGCGCCACACGCCCACTCCCGGTGCAGCAATGATCGGCTCATCCAGCACATCGTAGATGCTCACGCTGCTCTCCCCGGCCAACCGGTGGCTGGACGCCAGGCACGCCACGCAGGGTTCGGTCACCAGGGTGTGCAACTCGATGTCCGGCAGGCCCAGTGGCGGGCGCAGCACCGATACGTCCATGCCCTCGTCGATCCCGGCATGGGGCGAGCCGAAGTCATACTCGCGCACCACCAGTTCGATCTCCGGGTAGCGCTTGGCGAACACGCTGAGGATTTGCGGCATCAAGTCCACACCCGCGCCGATCAGGAAGCCGATATTCAATGAGCCGCGTACGCCGCGTGCATGTTCGTGGGCGGTGCGTACCAGGCGGCTTACGCCATTGACGATTTCCCGCGCCTCTACCAGCAAGGCCAGGCCGGCTTCGGTCAGTGCTACGTTGCGGGTGTTGCGTTGGAACAGTTGTACGTCCAGCAGCGCCTCAAACTGGCGGATGGTCTGGGACAGCGCCGGTTGCGAGACATGCAGGCGGGTCGCGGCGCGCACGAAGCTGAGCTCCTCGGCCACCACCACGAAGGCCTTGAGTTGACGGATGTCTACGCCGGAAGTTTGCATTGCAGCCTCTTATGATCAATGGCAGACCGAGTGGGAGAATAACCTGTGGCGAGGGAGCCTGCTCCCGCTGGGTTGCACAGCGACCCTGAAACCATCCGCCGCGTTCTTGCTGAACTAACACCGCCGCTTCTTTGGGGCCGCTTCGCGGCCCAGCGGGAGCAAGCTCCCTCGCCACAGCGTCGACCCAACCTCAATGCATGGCCACTTCACGCAGCCACGTCTTGAACGCCAGCATCGCCGGCGTCTCGGCCCGTGACTGCAAGCGCGTCAGCCAATAACTGCCGGTGGTGATGCCGATCTCGAACGGCTGGCGAATCACGTCCGTCGCCAACTGCCGGCTGAACATCATCGCCGGCGCGAGGGCCACCCCCGCCCCTTGCAGCGCCGCCTCCATCATCGCCAGGGACGAGTCGAAAACGATACTGCGCGGCACCAGCGTATCGGCAGGCAAGCCCGCGGCCTGGAACCATTGCGTCCACTCATCCGCACGATATGAGCGCAGCAGCGTGTGCTTCAACAGGTCCGCCGGAGTCTGCAATTGCCGAGCAAGTTGCGGCACGCACAGCACCGTCAGCGGCGCCTCCAGCAATTGGCACGCCTCGGTGCCGTGCCACGCGCCGGAACCAAACCGGATTGCGTAATCCAGGCCTTCGGCCGCCACATCGACGCGGTTGTTGTTGGTGGACAGGCGCAAGTCGATAAACGGGTAGCGCGCCTGGAAATCCGCAAGCCGCGGCAACAGCCAGCCCACCGCAAAGGTGCCCACCGCGCCTACCGTCAATACTTCGCGGTAATGCCCACCTTCAAACTGGCCTAAGGTTTGAGCTATCCGGTCGAAGGATTCGCGCAACACCGGCAGCAGGGTCTCGCCCTCGCTGGTGAGCATCAGGCCCCGGGGCAGGCGTTTGAACAGCGTGACATTGAGCTGCGCCTCCAGGCTTTTCACCTGGTGACTGACCGCCGCCTGGGTGACGCACAGTTCAATCGCCGCCCGGGTAAAACTCAAATGCCGCGCAGACGCCTCGAAGGCTCGCAGCGCGTTGAGTGGCAAATGGGAACGGAGCATGGCTTGACCCTAATTTTTCTAATGGCTGTTGCGAGATATCATCGTTTGCCGCGGGATCACAAACTGCCTAGATTTGCGGCGCCTGCGCAGGCAACGGTATTCACCCGATCACCTTCATGGAAGTCACGTCATCATGTACACATCCCTTTTTCCAACCGTGCGCAACACCGCGATATTCGCCTTATTGCTCGGCGCAGGCAACTGCATGGCGGCTACCGACATGCGCCAGGTCGTGGACAGCACTGTCCAGCCCCTGATGCAGCAACAGGACATCGCCGGCCTGTCGGTGGCGATCGTACAGAACGGCAAGGCGCAATACTTTAACTACGGCGTCGCCAACAAGGAGAGCAAGCAGCCCGTCACCGAAAACACCCTGTTTGAAATCGGCTCGGTGAGCAAGACCTTCACCGCCACCCTTGCCGGCTATGCCCTGGCCAACGGCAAGCTGAAGCTGTCGGACCCGGCCAGCCAATACCTGCCGGCATTGCGCGGCGACACGTTTGACCACATCAGCCTGCTCAACCTCGGCACCTACACCGCAGGTGGCTTGCCCCTGCAATTCCCCGATGAGTCCGATAACGCCGGCAAGATGATCAGCTACTACCAGCACTGGAAACCGGACTTCGCTCCCGGCACCCAACGCCTGTATTCCAACCCGAGCATCGGCTTGTTCGGCCACCTGGCAGCGCAAAGCCTGGGCCAGCCGTTTGACCGGTTGATGGCGCAGACCCTGCTGCCGAAACTCGGCCTCAAGCACACCTTTATCAGCGTACCCAAGTCACAAATGAACCTTTACGCCCAGGGTTACGACAAGGCCGGCAAACCGGTGCGTGTAGGGCCTGGCGCCCTGGACGCCGAGGCCTACGGCATCAAGACCAGCACCTCGGACCTGATTCAGTACGTTGAAGTGAACATGCACCCGGCGAAGCTGGAGAAGCCGCTGCAACAGGCGATTGCCGCAACTAACACCGGCTACTACACGGTGGATGGCATGACCCAGGGCCTCGGCTGGGAGATGTACCCCTACCCAATCACGCTGGATGCATTGACGGAAGGCAACTCGGCACAAATGGCCTTTCAGCCCCACAAGGTCAACTGGCTGACACCACCGCAAGCGCCCCATGCCGACACGCTGGTGAACAAGACTGGCGCCACCGGTGGTTTTGGCGCCTACGTGGCGTACGTGCCGAGCAAAGGCCTGGGGGTGGTGATCCTGGCGAACAAGAACTACCCGAATGCCGAACGGGTAAAAGTGGCCCATGCGATCTTGAGTGCGATGGATAAATAAATCCCTGCACACCTCAAATGTGGGAGCGGGCAAGCCCGCTCCCACATTGTTTTGTGGCGTGATTCAAGTTGGGTTTACATCCCCAGCCAATGCGGCAAGGCCAGCGATATGAACGGCAGGTAAGTCACCATGATCAGGAACACCAGCAGGATCATCAGCCACGGCAACGCCGCGCGGATGGTCTGCCCCAGCGTCAGCCCTGTCACTGCCGAGGTCACAAACAGGTTCAACCCCACCGGCGGATGCACCAGGCCAATCTCCATGTTGACCACCATCACAATTCCCAGGTGAATCGGGTCGATCCCCAGCTTCATCGCAATCGGGAAGAAGATCGGCGCCAGGATCAGCACGATCGCCGACGGCTCCATAAAGCTGCCCGCCACCAGCAGCACCACGTTGACCATGATCAGGAAACCAATCGGCGTCAGGCCCTCGGAGATCACCCACGCGGTGATTTCCTGGGGAATCTGCTCCGTGGTCAGCACGTGAGCGAAGAGCATGGCGTTGGCGATGATAAACATCAGCATGATCGCCAGGCGCCCGGACTCCAGCAGCACCTTGGGGCAATCCCTGATCTTCATGTCCTTGTAGATGAACAGCGCGACAAACGCCGAGTACACCGCCGCCACCGCCGCCGCTTCGGTCGGGGTGAACATGCCGCTGTAGATCCCGCCCAGGATGATCACCAGCAGCAACAGGCCCCAGAATGCCCGGCGGGCGCAGGTCAGCCACTCGCGAAAGGTCGCCCGCGGCTGGGCCGGCAGTTTCTTGATGCGCGCGACGATGTAGATCGCGACCATCAACATCAAGCCCAGCAGCAGGCCCGGAATCACCCCGGCCATGAACAGCTTGCCCACCGAGGTTTCCGTGGCGGCCGAGTACACCACCATCACGATCGACGGCGGAATCAGGATGCCCAGGGTACCGGCGTTGCAGATGATCCCGGCGCCGAATTCCTTCGGGTAGCCCGAGCGCACCATGCCCGCCACGGCAATCGAACCCACCGCCGCCACTGTCGCGGGCGAGGAGCCCGACAGTGCGGCAAACAGCATGCATGCCAGCACCGCCGCAATCGCCAGCCCGCCGCGGATATGCCCGACGCAGGCGTTGGCAAAGTCGATCAGCCGCTGCGCCACGCCACCGGTGGTCATGAACGCACCCGACAACAGGAAGAACGGAATCGCCAGGAAGGTATAGGCGTCCGAGGTTTCAAACAGCTTGATTGCCAGGGAACTCACCGAGTCCGGGCTGAACATCAGGATCGACACCGCGCCCGACAACCCCAGGGAAATCGCGATGGGCACACCGAGGAACATGAACACGAACAGCAGCAAAAACAGACACAGAACGGCCATCAGTGACGCTCCTCATGGCTGCCGGCCAACTTGCTGGCTTCACCGGCTTCGTCGGCCAGGCCCAGCCCGGTTTGGCGGTGGGTGAAGATGCGGTAGAAAATTTCCAGGTAGCGGATGAACACCAGGGCAAAGCCGATGGGCACGATCACCACGATGTCGTCGACGTCGATGCCGAACTTGTCGAGGTCTTCGGCGCCGATGTGCGCGGTGGTGACCGCACTCAGCCATTTGTAGCTGGCAACCATGA
This sequence comes from Pseudomonas sp. Colony2, assembly GCF_019382755.1. NCBI lineage: Bacteria > Pseudomonadati > Pseudomonadota > Gammaproteobacteria > Pseudomonadales > Pseudomonadaceae > Pseudomonas > Pseudomonas sp. Colony2. The sequence goes on from NZ_CP080030.1 coordinate 4,013,240, forward strand.
ACAACCCGGCGTAGGCCAGGCAGCACAGGCAAGCCAGCATGCCCAGCAGGCGCTGCACCCGGCGCGGCGTCAGCTTGACCAGCGCGTCCACGCCCAAGTGGCCGGCGGTGCGCACGCCGTAGGAGATGCCAAAGAAAATCAGCCAGCCGAACATGGCCTTGGTCAGCGCCACGCTCCAGGTCATGTCCTGGGCCCAGCCCATGGTGTGGTCACCCAGGGCGTTGAAGAAACCGCTGCTCCACGCCCACTTGTCGGCAAGGGCAAAGAACAGGGTGTAGATGTTGTTGAGCATGACGTAGACAAAAGTCACCAGGGTCATGGCGGCCAGCAGGATGGCGATAAAGCCTTCCTCCAGGTGCTCCCAGACGCGCCTTAGCGTTTGCATGGCAAAACCTCGCGAAGCGGAGATAGGTGTGTGCAAGGCTTGGAGGCGGGAACCGGATCAACATGTGGGAGCGGGCTTGCTCGCGAATGCAGACTTTCAGTTGATGCATTCGGTGACTGATACACCGCATTCGCGAGCAAGCCCGCTCCCACATTTGATCTCGGTGCTCTCCAAATTACTGGTTCGACGCGTCGGCCGCCTTGATCAGGTCAGCGCCGATTTCACCTTCGAACTTCTGCCACACCGGGCGCATGGCTTCGCGCCAGAGCTGGCGTTGCTCCGGTGTCAGCTCGATGATTTCGCTGGTCTTAGCGTCGATGATCTTCTGCTTGGCCGACTGGTTCAGCGCCTCGGCCTGCTTGTTCACCTCGACGGTGACTTCAACCATGACCTGGTCCAGGGTGGTGCGCACATCCGGCGGCAGGCCGTTCCAGAACTTGGCGTTGGTGATCACCATGTAGTCGATCAGGCCATGGTTGGATTCGGTGAAGTACTTCTGCACTTCGTTGACCTTCTGGCTTTCATAGTTCGACCAAGTGTTCTCGGTGCCGTTGACGGTGCCGGTCTGCAAGCCCTGGTACACCTCGGCAAAACTCATCTTGCGCGGGTTGGCGCGGATCGCCTTGAACTGCTCTTCCAGGACGCTGGAGGCCTGCACGCGGAATTTCAGGCCACGGGCATCCTTGGGCTCTCGCAATGCCTTGTTCGCCGACAGTTGCTTGAGGCCGTTGTGCCAATAGGCCAGGCCGAGGATGTTCTTGTCTTGCATCGAGGTCAGCAACGCCTTGCCCTGGGCCGCCTGGAAACGGTCGACCGCCGCCAGGTCGTTGAACAGGAACGGCAGGTCGTAGATCTGTACTTGCTTGGTGTACTGCTCAAACTTGGCCAGGGACGGCGCCAGCATCTGCACGTCGCCCAGCAGCAGCGCTTCCATTTCCTTGCCGTCGCCGAACAGCGAGGAGTTGGGGTACACCTCGACTTTCACCCGGCCGGGCAGGCGTTCTTCAGCGAGCTTCTTGAACAGCAAGGCGCCCTGGCCTTTGGGGGTGTTTTCCGCGACGACGTGGGCGAACTTGATCACGATGGGGTCGGCCGCCTGGGCCAGGCCCGCGGCAAACAAGGTGGCGGCGCAGAACAGCGCCCGAGAAAGCTTGAGCATGGAAAATCACCTTCTTATTGTTGTGTTATAGGGCAAGGTGCCTGATGTCACGCGTATAGAGAATTTCGAATTTTAGATACCTGCGTTCGGCGTGGACGAACGCTGATTTTGCAAACGACAGAGATCCAATGTGGGAGCGGGCTTGCTCGCGAAAGCGGTGTGCCAGTCACCGGATGCACTGGCTGACCCACCGCTTTCGCGAGCAAGCCCGCTCCCACATTTCTACGGTTGCGCGGCTAATAATCGTTGGGCCCGCAACAACACCGGTGCATCCACCATCTGCCCGTCCAGTTGATACGCCCCGGCCCCATGGGCACCGGCATCCACCACCCGTTTGGCCCAGGCCAGATCCTCGGCACTGGGGGCCAACGCCTGGTGAATCACCGCCACCTGCTTGGGATGGATACACAGCGCGCCGGCAAAGCCCATTTCATAGGCATGCCGAATCGAACGGCGCAGGCCTTCGGGGTCGTCGATGGCCGGGTGCACGCCGTCCAGCGGCGCCACCAGCCCGGCGGCGCGGGAATGCACGATCAAGGCAAGGCGAGCCTGGTCGAGGGCAAATTGCGCGGCCGGGGAGCCGCTGCTCAGGTTCAAGTCCAGCGCCAGGTCCAGGCCACCAAACGACAGGCGCTCCACCAGCGGCGCATGGGCGATTTCCGCCACCGCCAGCAAACCCCGCGCACTCTCGATAATCGGCCAGATAGCCTTGCCCGTTGCAGCCACCACGGCCACCTGGGCCGCACTTTCAACCTTGGGCAGCAACACCCCTGCGACTCCGGCGTGGGCCTGACAGAACGCCACATCGGCAAAATGCTCGGGATGCTCCGGCGCGTTGATCCGCACCCACACCCGCGCCGCCGGCGCCGCCTGCAAAAACACCCCGAGGTTGTCCCGGGCCTGACGCTTGAGCGGCTCTTCCACCGCGTCTTCAAAATCCACAATCACCGCATCGGCGCCGCTGGCCAGGGCCTTGGCAAAACGTTCCGGTCGGCTGCCCGGTACAAACAGCGCAGAGCGCACAAGAGAGGTTGGCATCGTTCGATTCCTTGTCAGATAACGCCGCGGATACGCAGGCCGTCGATGGCTTCAGCGGAGTAACCCAGCTGGTCGAGAATCCCCTGGCTGTGCTGCCCCAGCCCCGGCACCGCATCCATCCGCGGGGTGAACGCGGCATTGCGTGCCGGTGGCAGCAACGACGGCAACTTGCCCGCCGGGCTGTCGACTTCACGCCAACTGTCCCGGGCCTTGAGCTGCGGGTGGTCCCACACCCCTTGCATATCGTTGACCCGGGCACTGGCGATTTGCGCGTCTTCCAGGCGCTGGATCACGCCCTCGGCGCTCATCTGCGCAAAACTGTCGACGATGATCTGGCGCAGCACGTCGCGGTTTTCCGAACGCTTGAAGTTGGCCGAGAAACGCTCGTCGGTGGCCAATTCCGGGGTGAGCAGCACCTTGTCGCAGAACGCCGCCCATTCCCGCTCGTTCTGCAAACCGAGCATCACCGTGCCGCCGTCGCCGGTGGGAAACGGCCCGTAGGGGTAGATCGTCGAATGCGCCGCACCCGCGCGCGGTGGCTGGGGCGCGCCGTCGAACGCGTAATACATCGGGTAGCCCATCCACTCCACCAGGCTTTCCAGCATGCTGACGTCGATGCGACTGCCCTGCCCGGTCTTGCCCCGTAGCAGCAGCGCCGAGAGGATGCCGCTGTAGGCGTACATCCCGGCCGAGATATCGGCGATGGAGCAGCCGGCCTTGGCCATCTGGTCTTCACCCGGGCCACCGGTGACCGAGAGAAAGCCGCCTTCGCTCTGGATCAGCAGGTCGTAGGCCTTTTTCTTTTCATACGGGCCACCCTCGCCATAGCCGGAGATGTCGCAGACGATCAGCCGCGGGAAGCGCTCATGCAGCGCCTCGAATGACAAACCCATGCGCGCGGCCGCGCCCGGTGCGAGGTTCTGCACCAGCACATCGGCATCGGCCAGCAGGGTTTCCAGGATGTCCCCGGCATCGTCGTGCTTGAGGTCCAGGGTCAGGCTTTCCTTGGAGCGGTTGGTCCACACGAAATGCGAGGCCAGGCCGCGCACGCGCTCGTCATAGCCCCGGGCAAAGTCGCCAGCGCCGGGACGTTCGATCTTGATCACCCGCGCGCCCAGGTCGGCCAACTGGCGGGTGCAGAACGGTGCGGCAATCGCGTGTTCCAGGCTGACAACGGTGATGCCGTCCAGCGGTCGTTGATTAGCGGTCATGACAGTTCCTTAAAGCCAGTGAGCCAGGGACGCGGCGTTGCGCAGGTCCCAGACTTTTTCGATCAGCCCGGTGGTTTGCGCGGGTGTGCGGGCACCGCTGAATTGAGTCAGGCGCTGGAACTTGTCGGCCAGCTCCGAGCGGTTCAGGGTGTTGCCCGGGTCGCCCTTGGGTTCGTCGATGGCGCCGTGCAGGGTGCGACCATCGGCGGTGGTCACGATGACCCGGCCCAGCCAGCGCTGCGGATAGGCACCGTCGACTTCGGCGTCGAGGGTCATGGAGACCTTGTCGCGAAACGCCGCCACGTCCCCGTCGCTCAGCGCCAGCTCGTGAAACTCGGTCAGCCCGGCCTTGCCATGCACGGCAATCAACCCCAGCACGGTGCCCATGGAAAACTTGGCCTGGTGCACGGTCTGCGGCAGCGTCACCCGGCCCAACACGTCGATGGCGCCCTGGTGAACGCGAGTTTCCACATGGGCGATCTGCTCATGGCCGAGCCCTTCGCGCTGCATCAGATCCAGCAGCGCATCCGCGGCCGGATGGGTATGCCGGCACGAGGCATGGAACTTGAACGACGTTTCCAGCAGCGCCCAGCGGCTGCCGAGGCGATCGGACAATTTGCCTGGGTCGGCGTCGGTGGACATGCCCGCCGCCATACCCTGATCGCCTTCCAGAATATTGCGCGCACCGGTCAGCCCGTCCGCCGTCAGGTAAGCCGCCAGCAAACCATCGGCAGCGGCCTTGGCAGTGTGCAGTTGCTTGGAGTCGGCGGCATCCCGCAGGAACTCCCACAGCCCGGCCGCCTGAGTGCCGGCACTGCCCAGCAGGTTGATGAATTGCTCTTGGTTGAAGTCGAGCAATTTGCCCACGGCCACCGCCGCCGCGAGGGTGCCGACGGTGGCCGTGGTGTGGAAGATCCGGTAGTGGGAACGGCCCATGAATTCACCGATGCGAATCCCGGCTTCGTAGCCGGCGACCGAGGCCAGCAGCAGCTCGCGCCCGGACTTGCCGAGGTCTTGCGCCGCCGCCAATGCCGCCGGAAACACCACGGTCGCCGGGTGCAATACCGAGCTGTTGTGCAGGTCATCCTGCTCCACCAGGTGCGACGACGCGCCATTCACCAGCGCGGCGAAATAGGCACTGCTGCTGCCGCCGTTGACGATGATCTGCGCCGGGCCATCAGCCGGGCCCATCCTGCGGGCATAACGTTCGAACAGCGGGATCGGATGCGCGCCCTTGCTGGCCAGCGCCGAGGCGAGCCAGTCGAGGAACAGGTCTTCGGTGCGGGCAAGTACGGCGTCCGGCAATTGTGCGTAATTCAACTCGGCGAGGAACCGACACAGCGCTTGGGTATGGCTCATGGTCGGGCCCTCAGAAGCTGCGTGGCAGTTCGAGCAGATGCTCGGCCACGTAGGACAGGATCAGGTTGGTGGAGATCGGCGCAACCTGGTACAGGCGGGTTTCGCGGAACTTGCGCTCCACGTCGTATTCGCAGGCAAACCCGAAGCCGCCGTGGGTTTGCAGGCAGGCGTTGGCCGCCTCCCAGGAAGCCTTGGCCGCGAGGTACTTGGCCATGTTCGCGCTGGCCCCGGCATTGGCGCCGCTGTCGTATTCCTCACAGGCACGCCAGCGCATCAAGTCGGCCGCTTCGATCTCGATATGGGCTTCGGCAATCGGGAACTGCACGCCCTGGTTCTGTCCGATGGGCCGACCAAATACCACGCGGTCGCGGGCATAGGCGCTGGCTTTCTCGATAAACCAGCGGCCGTCGCCGATGCACTCGGCGGCAATCAGGGTGCGTTCGGCGTTGAGGCCGTCGAGGATGTAGCGAAAGCCCTTGCCCTCCTCGCCAATCAGGCTGTCCAGCGGCAACTCCAGGTTGTCGAAGAACAGTTCGTTGGTCTCGTGGTTGACCATGTTGGCGATGGGCTGCACGGTCAGGCCGTTGCCGATGGCTTCCCGCAAGTCCACCAGGAAGATCGACATGCCTTCGGATTTTTTCTTCACCTCGGCCAACGGCGTGGTGCGGGCCAGCAGGATCATCAGGTCGGAATGCTGCACCCGCGAGATCCAGACTTTCTGGCCATTGATCACGTACTTGTCGCCGCGCTTGACTGCGGTGGTCTTGATTTTGGTGGTGTCGGTGCCGGTGGTGGGCTCGGTCACGGCCATCGACTGCAGGCGCAATTCGCCGCTGGCGAGCTTGGGCAGGTAGAAGCTTTTCTGTGCTTCGCTGCCGTGACGCAGCAAGGTGAACATGTTGTACATCTGGCCGTGGACGGTGCCGGAGTTGCCACCGCAGCGGTTCACTTCCTCCAGTATCACCGAGGCTTCCGCCAGCCCCAGGCCGGAGCCGCCGTAGGCTTCCGGGATCATTGCCGACAGCCAGCCGGCGTCGGTCAGGGCCTTGACGAAGGCTTCCGGGAAACCCTTTTCTTCATCGACCTTGCGCCAGTAGGCGGCGTCGAATTCGGCGCAGAGTGCGCGCACGCCTTCGCGGATGGCATTCAGTTCTTCGTTGTCATTCGGGTTCATTAACGGCTCTCCGCCTGTTGTTCTTGGAGGTTTATTCGAAATGCAGTTCGGCGCGCTGGGCCAGGCCGTCGGCGTTGCCCGCCCACAGTTCCGCGACGCCCGGCGCGGTGACGTGCCCGCCCACTTCAAAGGCTTGCGGGGCAATCAACGGACGCACGCCGCGATACGAGAAACGGCGCAACGTGGCCGCGGGGTTGGCGCGGCAAAATGCGCGCAGGCTCAAGGTGGCGATCAGCGGACCGTGCACCACCAGCCCCGAATAACCTTCGGTGCCGGTGACATAGGGGTAGTCGTAGTGAATGCGGTGGCCGTTGAAGGTCACGGCGCTGTAGCGGAACAACAGGGTTGGCGTCGGGTCGACCGCTTCACGCCAGGCGCCTTCGAGGAGCGCGTCACCACTGCCCTGTTTGGGCGGCGTGGGTTCGCGGTAGACGATGTCCTGTTCTTCGCGCAGGGCCAGGCGGCCGTCCTGGGAATAGTCGTGGCGCACGGTGACGAACAACAACGAGCCGGTGCGACCGGTTTTTTCTTCCACCCGGGTGATGGTCGAAACGCGGGTGGCGGCCTCACCGGCACGCAATGCATGGAAGAACTCGATACGCCCGCCGGCCCACATGCGGTTGCGATTATCGGCCGGCGGCAGGAAGCCGCCACGGGCCGGATGACCGTCACCGCCCAGGGCGGACTCGGGCAGCGGGTCCTGGAAGAAGCACCATTGCCACAAGGGCGGAACCGGCTCGCCATCTGCCGGTGCCGCTTCGCCAAAGGTGGCGGCGATGCGTTTGAGCAGGTTGTGGCTCAAGTGGTCGTGGGCTGTTTCGCTACGGCCGATCCAGTCTGTGGCGCTCATCGGGTGCATGTCCTCGGGCAGGGAATCTGAACCGGATCATGCTGGGCCTTGGCCGTTCTGAGAATTTGCATTTCAATAAAGCAGCGTTCGGCTATGCTGAACGCCATCGCCCATAAAAAGATCTCAAGAACCCGGATGATCAATGTGGGAGCTGGCTTGCCTGCTCCCACATGGGTTCTTCGTCGCTGCCCCGGAGCCTTGCATGCACTTTGATCTGGCTGACTTACGCCTGTTTATCCATATCGCCGAATCCCCCAGCCTGACCCAGGGCGCCAAGCGCGCGTTCCTTTCACCGGCCGCCGCCAGTGCGCGGATCAAGGCCCTGGAGGGCCAGCTCGACACCCGCCTGTTGTACCGCGACAGCCGTGGCGTGGAGATCACCCCGGCGGGCGAACGACTGCTGCACCATGCGCGGCTGATCATGCGCCAGGTGGATTACCTGAAAAGCGAGTTCACCCAATACGGCATCGACTCGGCCGGGCATATCCGCATTTTTGCCAACACCACCGCCGTGACCGAGTTTCTCCCGGAGGTGCTGGCCGGCTTCCTGTCCCAGCGCCCCGGCGTGACGGTGGACCTGCAGGAGCGGCTGTCGCGGGATATCGTGCGGGGCGTGCTGGATGGCACCAGCGACATGGGCATCATCGCCGGGCCTGTGGAAGCGTCGGGTTTGCAGGTGCTGCACTTCAGCACCGACCACCTGGTGCTGACGGTACCGGTGGGGCATCCGCTGGCGGGCCTGCCTTCGGTGACGCTGGAGCAAACCCTGGCTTATCAACATATCGGCTTGCATGACGGCAGCACGTTGCTGAGTTTCCTGCGTGAGCATGTGGAGCGGCTGGGCAAGCACTTGTCGTTGCGCATTCAAATGTCGAGCTTCGAGGCGATCTGCCGGATGGTTGAGGCGGGCGTGGGGATCGGCATCATTCCCGAGTCGGCGGCGGTGCGGCACAGCCGGACCATGCAACTGGTGACGGTGAAGCTGGATGAAGTTTGGGCAGTGCGCGAGCGCAGTATTCTGGTGCGGGAGCTGGAGGCGTTGCCGGGGACGATTCGGGCGTTGATCGCGACCTTGATGCCCGAGATGGAACCGCCCCGGCTGCCGGGCGCCTAAGCTAACGTTGTCCTTTTGCGAAGGAGATCTGGTCATGCAGCTTGAAGGTTCCTGCCATTGCGGCGCGGTTTCGTTCAGTCTTGAGAGTGCGCATCCCTACCCTTATCAGCGGTGTTATTGCTCGATTTGTCGCAAGACCCAGGGGGGTGGCGGGTATGCGATCAACCTTGGGGGGGATGCCAGGAGCCTCAAGGTGCGGGGGCGCAAGTTGATTTCGATTTATCACGCGCGGATGAAAGAGCCGGGGGATAGCCGGGCGCATGCGAGTACGGCTGAGCGGCATTTTTGTTCGCAGTGTGGGTCGGGGTTGTGGTTGTTCAGTCCGCAGTGGCCGGAGTTGATTCATCCGTTTGCTTCGGCGATTGATACGCCGTTGCCGGTGCCGCCGGAGCATACGCATTTGATGCTGGGGTCGAAGGCGCCGTGGGTTGAGGTGAGTGTTCGCGCGGGGGACCTGGAGTTTGAGGAGTATCCAGAGGAGTCGATTGCCGAGTGGCATGAGCGGTTGGGGCT
>NZ_CP080030.1:4022053-4041695 GCF_019382755.1 Pseudomonas sp. Colony2
TGTATATCCGTTATTTAGGTAAAGGCCGCCTATGGTTCCGCTCTTACAGCGGCTCACTTTTGAAAAGCGCAAAAGTAAGCAAAACGCTCTTGCCCCACCACTCGGCACCTCGCCTAGGCTCGGTGTGCCCTCACTCCGGCTTTGGACCGTGGGCCGCCGTCATGGGCCATCCTTGGCCCAGGACGGCTAACCCGGCGTCCTGCCGGGTTACCCACGCTCCAAAGCCTGCGTTCGGCCAGCGTGGTTTAACGGGGCGCCCAAGATCAAGATCAAAAGCAGATCAAGAGCACAGCGGCCTACCGGCCGGCTTGAGTGTTGAAGAGCAAAATCAAAATCTAAAGCGGGCACGGTCCAAAAAATGTGGGAGCGGGCTTGCTCGCGAAGGTCGTTAACGATGACGCGGGCATTCTGGATGAACGCGGCGCTCTCAGGTTTTTCGCGAGCAAGCCCGCTCCCACAGAAAAGCAGATCTGCTTTCGCTCTGRTCTTTGCTTTTAACACTCAAGCCGGCCGGTAGGCCGCTGTGCTCTTGCTTTTGATCTTGATCTGCGGGCCCCGTCAACCACGATGGCCGCAAGTAGGCACGGTGGAGCGGGTAAATCGGCAAGGATGCCGATTTAGCCGCGCCGGGCCATGGATGGCCCGTCGCGGCGGCCCGCGGAGCCGTGCCGGAGTGCGGGCATGCCGAGCCTAAGCGAGGCACCGAGTGGTGGGGCAAAGACCTTTTGGTTACTTTTGGGGCGTTTGCCAAAAGTGACCCGCTGTAAGAGCGGAACCATAAGTCGCCGTTACCTAAATAACGGATATGTACACCGAATCAAACAGCCGCCAAAGAAGGCTCCAACTGCCGCTGAGCCAACCAAATCTCCTCCTGCAACCACTGCGCAAACACCTGCAACTGCGGCGTATCCGTCTGCTCCGGCCGGGTCACCAGCCAATACGACTGATGCCCCTCCACATGCACATTCAGCACCTGCGTCAACTGCCCACTGGCCAACTCCGAAGCGACCATATGCCAATCCGCAATGGTAATCCCCAACCCATCGATCGCCGCCCGAATCGCCAAATCCAGCAGGTCAAACTCATACCCCCCCTCGATATCAACCCCACTGATCCGCGCCGCATCCAGCCAATGCTTCCACGTCAGATACCGCTGATCCTCCCGCGCCAGCACATGCAGCAGCGTCATGCGATTCAGATCAATCCCGTCACTCCACTCCCGGGCATACAACGACGGCGCACACACCGCGATATGCCGCTCCTGAATCAACAACGAGCTGTCCAACCCATCCCATTCCCCATCGCCAAACCGAATCGCACAATCCAGCGTACTGGTCTCCGCCAGGCTGTCCTGCAACCGCGTGGTAATGCTCAACTCCAACTCCGGATGCTGCTCGCGCAAGCGCCCCAACCGCGGCATCAACCAACGATTGGTAAACGTCGGCGGCGCATTGATGTGCAGCCGATTGGCATGGGACTTCTGCTGGATGCTGCGCACCGTCAACTCGATCTTGTCGAACGACTGGTGCAACGCCCGCAGCAATACCCGCCCGGCACTGGTCAATTCCAGGTGATGGTGACGACGCTCCAGCAGGGCCTCGCCCAACTGTTCTTCAAGCTGGCGCACCTGGCGGCTGACCGCACTCTGCGTGACGTTCAACAGCTCGGCGGCCCGGGTAAAACTGCCGGTACTGCCGGCGACTTCGAAAGCTTTGAGGGCGTTGAGACCGGGCATTTTGCGTTTCATGGACGACACTCGGGAGCACAGGGGAAATAACCTGCACAACATACCTTTTTGTATTGGGTCAGCGGTAGCACCCCAGCCTGACAAACAATTAATCGCCACAAACGCTGAAAGTGTCGTTTATCGCTACAGACCGTCGCTCACGAATAAATAGCCTGCGTATAACGCACGCACACTAAGACAATTAAGCATTGGTCGTCGCCAGGCTATAAACGCTAGTCTGCCGATGTACTTCCTGTAACTTCGCCCCTCTCTTTCGCGATTAACTTATCGAGTCATCGTCATGCCGAACGCACCCGTTTCATCCCGGCGAAGTATTGGCTTGCTGGCACTGGTGTTTACCGCCTGCAACGCCACCACCCACGGTTTCAGTGTGTTCCTGTATTCGGCGCTGTTGCCGCAGATCCGCCTGGCCTTTGAGCTCAGTTACAGCCAGGCCGCATTGATCGCCGCGCTGTTGCAGCTGTTCTACATGGGCGCCTCGATTGCCAGCGGCCTGGCGGCGGCGTGGATCAGCCCGCGCAATATGGTGCGCCTGACCATCGTCCTCAGCCCCGCCCTGCTGGCCCTGGCCGTCGCCACGCCGTGGGTGCTGCCGTTTGCCCTGTGCCTGGCACTGGTGTCGGCGTGCGCGGTGTCGAACTGGAACGCGATTTCGGCCCTCGCTCAAGAGGTGATCCCGACTACACATCGCAGCCGGGTGCTCGGGCTGGCGTCCTCGGGCTCAGCCTTTGCGCTGTGCTTGAACGGGCTGTTGATCGCGCTGTTGCAGGGGTTGTCGTTGCGCCAGTTCTGGCTGATCTGCGCCGGGTTGACGCTGGTTGTCACGCTGTTGACCCTGTGGGCACTGGCCCCAATCAAGCAACCGGCACCACGCGAGACCATGGCGCCGGCGCTGAACCAAGTGCTGCGCCAATGGCTGAAGTTGTGCGTGGCACAACCGGTGGCAATGCAGATCGTCTTGCTCAGCGCGTTTATCGGCGCCATCAGCGGGCCGTTTCTGAATTTCCTGTCGGCGTTCGTCAGCGAGCAGCTACAGGCCAGCGCTTCCGCCACCGGCTCGATGTGGACGCTGATCGGGATCGGCGGTGTGATCGGCGGCTTGCTGCTGGGCACGCTGGCAGATCGTTGGGGGGCGTTGCGGGTGATGGCCCTGAGTATCGGCGCGTTTGGTCTGAGCATGCTCGGCTTGCTCGGGCACCCGAGCCTGGTACTGAGCTGGCTGGCGGCCGGGCTGTTCGCGCTGTTCTATTTCCCGTGTTGGGGCTTGATGGCTGCCTACGTCGGTGCCCGGCTCAGCCCGGTGCACAGCCTGAAAGTGGTGAGCCTGAGCATGGTCAGCTACGGCCTGGCGAGTGCCACCGGCAATGCCTTGTGCGGCTGGCTGCTGCAAGTCACTGGCGAATTTGCGGTGGTGCACGGCTGGATCGCGGCCTGGGTGTTGGCCAGCCTGTTATTGCTCAAGCGCATGGCCCAGCGACACACCCGCGAAGCGCTGGCCGCCCAGATGCCCTGAGTGGCCCAGTTGCCGGCGCAGAATCTCCACCAGGGCATCCACTTCCGGCACCTGGCAACCGGCTGAACGCCAGAACATCAGGCGCGCCGGGGCAATCGGCGGGAAGCCCTGGCGCTCGTCCAGAATCTGCCAGTCGGGTGGCACCAGGCGCCGCGCCATCACGCCCACCGACAAGCCCTGCTCGATCGCAATCGCAATGCCGCGAGGGCTTTGGCTGGTGTAAACCACCTGCCACGAGCGCCCGGACTGGGCCAGCGCCTGCACGGCGTTCGCACGGAACGCGCAGCCTTCGGCGTACACCGCCAACGGCACCGACTGACGCCCCACGCAACTCCAGCTGGGCGCCGCGACCCACACCAACGGCTCGTCGCACAGGTATTCCCCGCTGTGCAAACCTGCGTGTTCCACCCCCAGCACCAGGTCCAGCTCGCCCCGTTGCAGGCGCCCCACCAGGGCCGTCGACATCTCGCAGCACACATCGGGCCGTACCTGGGAGAACTGCGCCTGGAAGTCCTTGAGCATCCCGCCCAGGCAGTACTCGGCGTAGTCCTCGGGCATGCCGAGGTGGATACACACCTGTTGATTGGGCAATTGCGCGGCGCTGACGGCCTCGCTGTGCAGCTTGAGGATCTGCCGGGCGTAGATCAAAAAGGTTTCGCCACCGGGGGTCAGGCCCACCGAGCGGCTGGTACGGCGGATCAGTGGCGTGCCGACGATGTCTTCCAGGCGTTGCAGGCTCTGGCTGACGGTGGATTGGGTCTTGTGCAGGCGCTCGGCGGCCGCCGAAAACCCCTGGCACTCGATAATTGCCACAAACACTTTAAGCAGGGTGCCATCCAGTTCGCCCGACATAACTATCGCCCTCGCCGATGGATTCGATCACAACTTGTAATTTCCACTTTGCACCTCGTTCAGCAACTATCGGGTCAGCCAAAAAACACCAACTGATAGTTCCGGGAGTCTTGCATGAGCCTTCAACTTGCTGACGCTGAAGTGGGCGATATCAGCGACATTATTAATACCGAGCTGTATCCCATACATGATTCGGGCCATGTTCAATTACAGGCCCTGATCGAACACGCCCGGGCCGAACTGGCCGAAGACGGTTGCTGCCTGCTGAAGAACTTCCTGCGCCCCGCGGCGCTTGAGCAGGCGCGCCTGGAAGGTTTGGCGCTGTCGGGCAAGACGTTTTATTCAGTGCGCAAGGTCAACGCCTACTTCACCGAGGACGACACCTCCCTGCCCCACGATGACCCGCGCCGCACGTTCATGGAGCGCACCAGCGGCTTTGTGACCCGCGACATGATCGCCCCGGACGCGATCATCCACCGGCTGTACGTGTCGCCGATGATGAAACGCTTTATCGGTGCCTGCCTGAATGAGCCGGAAATCTTCGAGTACGCCGACCCGTTCGCCGGGCTGGTGATCAACGTGATGCCGGACGGCACCGAGCAGCCCTGGCACTTCGATACCAACGAATTCATCGTCAGCATGATGACCCAGAAGCCCGAGGCCGGCGGCCTGTTCGAGTACGCGCCGATGATTCGCTCGCGCACCCAGGAGAACCTCGGCGCCGTCGGCAAGGTGGTGCGTGGCGAGGACCGTTCGCGGGTGCAGGAACTGGAGCTGAATCCCGGCGATTTGCAGATATTCAAAGGGCGTTTTTCGGTGCACCGGGTGACCCGCGTGGAAGGCGCCACCGAGCGCAACACGGCGATCTTCGCCTACTCCGAAAAGCCCGGAATCATTGGCCGTGCCCAGCGCACCAAGCAGCTTTACGGACGCCTGTCCGAAGCCCATCTGCAAGCCGAACGCAACCTGGTCCGCAGCGACCAGTTGCTCGACTGATTCACACCTAAGAAACCTTGAAACCGTATTTGCCCTGCGAGGAACACCCTATGAGTCTGTCCGGCCCCAACCGCAACCCCGCTGACTGCGAACCTACCCATGACGAGATCCAGCAGATCCAGTTGGACCGTCTGCAACGGGTACGCAACGAGCTGAAAAAACGCGACTACGCCGCCTGCGTACTGTTCGACCCTACCCACATGCGCTACGCCACCGGCTCACGCAACATGCAGGTGTACTCGGCGCGCAACCCGGCCCGCTATGCGTTTATCCCGGCAGAAGGCCCGGTGGTGGTGTTCGAGTTCGGCGGCTGCCTGCACCTGGCCGAAACCCTCAACACCGTCGATGAAGTGCGCCCGGCCAAAGCCATCTCCTATTACTTCTGCGAAAGTTTCCTGGGCAATGTCACCGCCGACTGGGCCGCGGAAATCGATGAGCTGGTGCGCAAATGCGGCGGCGGCAAACGCATCGCCATTGAAAGCGCCACCTCCGCTGCGGCCTTCGAACTGCAAAAGCTCGGCTATCAGATATTTGATGCCCAGGAACCGCTGGAACGTGCGCGCTGCATCAAGGTGCCGAACGAACTCAAGATGATCCGCGCCAGCCTGCGTGCCACTGAAGCCGGGGTGCGCCTGATGGAAAGCAAACTCACCCCCGGCATCAGCGAGAACGAGCTGTGGTCGCACCTGCACCAGCACGTGATCGCCACCGACGGTGATTACGTCGAGACCCGCCTGCTGTCCTCCGGCCCACGCACCAACCCGTGGTTCCAGGAGTGCAGCACCCGGCCCATCGAAGCCGGCGACCTGGTAGCGCTGGACACTGACGTGGTCGGGCGTTTCGGCTACTACGCCGACTTCTCGCGGACCTTCCTGTGCGGTGAACAAACCGCCACCGCCAAGCAGCAGGAGCTGTACAAACTGGCCTACGAGCAAGTGCAGACCAACATGGAAATGCTCAAGGCCGGGCGCAGTTTCAAGGAGTACGCGGAACTGGCCTGGAAGATTCCCGAGCATTACAAAAACAACCGTTACTTCGCCCTGGTGCACGGGGTTGGCATGACCGGTGAATACCCCTACGTGGTGCATCGCGAAGACATTGATGCCCTGGGCTACGACGGCGTGTTCGAAGCCGGCATGACCATCTGCGTTGAAAGCTACATCGGCCACGACGACGGCGGCGAAGGGGTCAAGCTCGAAGAGCAGATCTACATCCACGAACACGGCATCGAGTTGCTCTCCGACTACCCGTTCGACCCGCGCTTGTTGAGGTACTGATCGTTCCTACGCTCTGCGTGGGAATGCATCCCGTGACGCTCTGCGTCACCGTTTCGCAGAGGGGACGCGGAACGTCCGGGGCGGCATTCCCACGCAGAGCGTGGGAACGATCGGTCGGTGGGGAGCGATATGTAACATGCGTTTATAGAACGTTCCAACGCAGAATTTGTCGTTTGTCGATCTTTGCGCAAATGACAAAACTGCGGGCATCTCTAATAAAAACAACATGAGAGCTGCCCTATGTCCTGTCCCATTGCCACCCTCCCGACTTCGTTGCGCCTTGTTCTTCTGCCGGCTTCACAGCGGTCACGGTCACGCCTTCGCGGCGCTTGCCATTGACCCTTGCGGTTCAACAAAAAAACGCATATTCGCAAGTACCGGAGAGGCTTATGAAAGAATTGACTACCCTGGACGGCGCCGCGCCGCATCCAGCCGTAAATGATCTGTGTGCCCAAGTGCAAAGCGGCGAAATCAACCGCCGCCAATTCCTGCGCACGGCCGCGCTGCTGGGCATCACCGTCGCCAGTGCCAGCACCTTTCTCGGTTCCGCACTGCTGGGCAATGACGCCCAGGCCGCCGAGCCACGCCAGGGCGGCAGCCTGCGGTTTGCCTGCGCGATCCAGGAAATCCAGGACCCGATGCTGATCACCTGGATCGAAGCCTCGAACCTGCTGCGCAACTCGGTGGAATACCTGACCTGGGTCGACGCCGACAACATCACCCACCCTTACCTCGCCGAGAGCTGGAGCCCGTCGGAAGACCTCGCTACCTGGACCTTCAACCTGCGCCAGAACGTGAAGTGGAGCAACGGCGACACCTTCAACGTCGACGACGTGCAGCACAATATCGAACGCTGGATCGCCGCCGATTCCAAGTCGGTGAACCGCACCGCGTTCCAGGACATCAAGGCCTTCGAAAAAGTCAGCGAGTTCCAGTTCCGCCTGGTGCTCAAGCGGCCGATCCTGGCGATCCCGGAGATGCTCAACGCCTTCACCTGCGCCATCGTGCACCGCAGCTTCAAGGCCGGTGACGACTGGGCGAAAAACCCGCTGGGCACCGGGCCGTTCAAGCTGGTTTCATTCGCCGTGAACAAGCAGGCGACCTTCGCCAAGCGCGCCGATTACTGGGGCAAACCAGCCAACCTTGACGAGTTGCGCTACATCGACATGGGCACCGACGTGTCCACCCACCTCGCCGCCCTGCAAGCCGGGCAAGTCGACGTGCTGTACCGCGTGACGGTGGCTGAACTGGACCTGGCCAAGCGCTTGCCCGGGGCCCAGTTGCTGACCTGCAAGTCGGCGCAAACCGTGGTGATGCGCATGGCCTGCGACCAGAAGCCGTTCACCGACCTGCGCATCCGCAAGGCGGTGGTGCTGTGCGCCGATAACGCGCAGATGCTGAAGATCGCCTATCGCGGCATGGGCACCCTCGGCGAAGACCATCATGTGGCGCCTTCCCACCCCGAATATTTCCCGCTGCCCAAGCGCAACCGCGACGTGGCGGCGGCCAAGAAGCTGCTGGCCGAAGCCGGCTTCCCCAACGGCATCGACATTGACCTGATCGTCGGCAACACCCAGGGCCGCTATGAACAGGACTGCGCGCAGATCCTGCAACAGAACTGCCTGGAAGCCGGGATCCGCATCAACCTCAAAGTGATCCCTGCTGCACAGTACTGGCCGATCTGGGACAAGGCCGCCTTCAGCCTGACCTACTGGGCCCACCGCCCGCTGGGCGTAATGTCCCTGGAACTGGCCTACCGTGGCGGTGGTGCCTGGAACGAAAGCCATTACAGCGACCCGGCGTTCGATGCCGCGCTGGACAAGGCCATGGGCATCATCGACCCGAAACAGCGCGCCGTGGCGATGGAAAATGTCGAACGCATCCTGCAGGACGCCTGCGTGATCGTGCAGCCGTTCTGGGGCGACAAGTTCACCGCCGTGAGCAAAAAGGTCCAGGGCTTCCAGGTGCACCCTTCCGACTTCTACCCGATGGACAGTGTGTGGATGAGCGCTTGATTTAGCGCACGCCCTCCTCCCTGCCCGCACACGGGCAGGCATCCCTTGAACAGTCGGAGCATGCACCCATGGCTCATTTTCTGATGCGCAAGTTATTGGCGCTGGTGGCGACCCTGCTGTCGGTGTCATTGATCGTGTTCCTGGCCCTGGAACTGAATATAGAAGACGTGGCGATCAACGTCCTCGGCCCCTACTCCGCGGCCGACCAGCGCGCCGCGTGGCTGGTGGAACATGGCTATAACCAACCCTTTGTGTGGCGCTACCTGGTGTGGCTCAAGGACTTTGTCAGCGGCGACTGGGGCACCTCGGTGTACTTTCGCGAATCAGTGATCAAGCTGCTGCTGCCGAACCTCGCGCAAACCCTGACCCTGGCCGGCCTGGCCTTGCTGGTGATGGTACCGGTGGCGTTGACCCTCGGCATTCTGGCCGGGATTCGCCAGGGCTCGGCGCTGGACCGCCTGGTGTCGTTCCTGTCGATCGTCACCACCTCGATTCCCGACTTCGCCAGCGCGGTTTTCGTCTCCGCGATCTTTGTGTTCTGGCTTAACTGGCTGCCCGGTGTGAGCAGCATGAGCGAAGGCTTCAACGTCGTGCAATTGGTGCTGCCACTGATGGTGCTGTGCCTGTTCGGCATCGGTTACCTCGCGCGCATCACCCGGGCCTCGATGGTGGAAGTGATGCAGGCGCCGTACATCCGCACGGCGCGGCTCAAGGGGGCGTCGACCTCACGCATTGTGCTGCGGCATGCCCTGCGCAATGTGCTGATCGCGCCGGTCACGGTGATCATGCTGTACATCCCGTGGCTGCTGTCGAACGTGATCGTGGTGGAGGTGTTCTTCGCCTACAAGGGCTTCGGCTCGCTGCTGTACACGGCCTCGCTGAACCATGACGTGTACCTGATCGAAGCCTGCGCGATGGTCAGTGCCGTGGTGGTGGGCATCACCAAGATCTTCTCGGACCTGGCCTACACCTGGCTCAACCCGCGCATCACCCTGCGCAGCCTCGGCGGAGGTGCCCAATGAACCTGCTGCACTCGTTCAAACATCCCTTGGCATTGCTCGGCCTGCTGCTGGTGGGCGGCTGGGTGCTGATCGCGCTGTTCGCACCGTGGATCGCGCCCCATGATCCGCTGGAAAGCTTCACGCCCTTGCTCACGCCAATGACCGTCGGCGACAACGGCCAGAGCTTCCTGCTGGGCACCGACATGATTGGCCGCGACATTCTCTCGCGGCTGATCTGGGGCACCCGTACCGTGCTGTTCTGGTCGATCCTCGCCACGCTCACCGCGT
Source organism: Pseudomonas sp. Colony2 (assembly GCF_019382755.1). Classification (NCBI taxonomy): domain Bacteria; kingdom Pseudomonadati; phylum Pseudomonadota; class Gammaproteobacteria; order Pseudomonadales; family Pseudomonadaceae; genus Pseudomonas; species Pseudomonas sp. Colony2. The sequence goes on from NZ_CP080030.1 coordinate 4,031,743, forward strand.
TTGCCGTGGGCATCGCCATGGGCCTGTGCGCCGGCTACTTCAACGGCTGGGTCGACAGCGTGCTGTCCTATGTGGCCGACACGGTGCTGTCGTTCCCGGTGCTGGTGTTGTACATCGTGATCATCATCGCCCTCGGTGCTTCGGCGCTGAATATCCTGATTGCGGTGACCTTCACCAGCGCACCGGCGATCTTCCGGATCATGCGCGCCCTGACCATCGATATTCGCTCGCGAGACTACGTGCTCAGCGCCATCACCCAGGGCGAGGGCTCGCTGCGGATCATGCTGGTGGAAATCCTGCCCAACTGCGGCGGGCCGCTGATTGTCGATTTTTGCCTGCGCATCGGCTACACCGCGATCATGATCGGCGCCCTCGGCTTCCTGGGCCTCGGGCTGCCGCCGCCCACACCGGACTGGGGCGGCATGATCAATGACGGCCGCGCCATGGCCATCGCCTTCCCGCACCTGGTGATCTTCCCGTGCATCGCCATCTCCACCCTGATGCTGGGCCTGAGCCTGTTGGCGGACGGCCTGGATGAACACGCCCAGAAAGGCGCAAGGAGTTGAGCATGAACCACACGCAAGTACTGCGGGTGCAGAACCTGTCCATCGAATTGCCCGCCGGCGCCGACCGCAGCCACGCGGTGCAAGGCATCAGCCTGGAGGTGCGCAAGGGCGAAATCCTCTGCGTGATCGGCGAGTCCGGCTCCGGCAAGTCCGTGCTGTCGGCGGCGATCATGGGCGACTATGCCAAGGGTTTGCGGCATACCGAAGGCGTGATCGACTTCCTCGGCGATGACATTTGCACCCTCGACGAGGAGCGTTTGCGCCAGCTGCGGGGCAACCGTATCGCGATGATTTTCCAGGAGCCCATGGCGGCGCTGAACCCGGCGATTCGCATTGGCAAGCAAGTGGAAGAGATCTTCGATATTCACGCACCGCAGATGCCTGCCGCTGAACGCCGCGAGCGCATGCTCGCGTTGCTGGAATCCACCCAACTGCCAGACCCGCCACGCATCGCCAACAGCTTTCCCCACCAGTTGTCCGGTGGCCAATGCCAGCGAGTGGTGATTGCCATGGCGCTGGCGATGAACCCGGACCTGCTGATCGCCGACGAGCCCACCACGGCGCTGGACGTGACCACCCAGGCGCAGGTGCTGAAGCTGGTGCGCGAGCTGCGCGGCCGCGGGCAACACGGCATTCTGTTTATCACCCATGACTTCGGCGTGGTGGCGCAGATTGCCGACCGTATCGCGGTGATGGAAGGCGGCCGGCTGGTGGAAATCGGCGAGCGCGACCAGGTGCTGAATGCCCCGGCCCACGCCTACACCCGCAAGCTGATTGCGGCCGTGCCGGCGCTGCACCCGGAGCTGCACAAGCCGAGTGCCGACGGCGAGCTGGCATTGCGCATCGAGCACCTGACCAAGACCTACACCGTCGGCGGCAGCTCGGTGGCGGCCTTGCGCAATGTCTCGCTGCAACTGCCACGGGGCAAGACCCTGGCGATTGTCGGCGAGTCCGGTTCGGGCAAAAGCACGTTGGTGAAAGCCGCGATCCGCCTGGTGGACAGCGACAGCGGCCACGTATGGGTCGGTGACACCGACTTCCTGGCCCTGCGCGGCTCGGCGCTGGCGGCGAATCGTCGGCGCATCCAGATGATTTTCCAGGACCCGTATGGCTCGCTCAATCCTCGGCACCGGGTGGGCGACATCATCGCCCGCGCTGCGCAATTGCGCGGGTTGTCGGCCAAGGATGCGTGGGCTGAAGCCGGTGATTTGCTGGAACAGGTGGGCCTCAAGCGCGACGCCCTCAAGCGCAAGCCCCGGCAGTTCTCCGGCGGCCAGCGCCAGCGCATCGGCATCGCCCGCGCCCTGGCGATGCGCCCGGAAGTGTTGATCGCCGATGAGAGCGTGTCGGCCCTGGATGTCTCGGTGCAGAAACAGGTGCTGGAACTGCTGGCCGAACTGCAGCAGCGCCTGAACCTGAGCATCCTGTTCATCACCCACGACCTGCGGGTGGCGGCGCAGATCAGCGACTACATCGCGGTGATGCGCCAGGGCGAAGTCGTGGAATACGGCACTGCCGAGCAAGTGCTGCTGCGTCCCCAGAACACCTACACCCAGACCTTGCTGGCCGCCGCCCCCGGCGCCTCGGAGCTGCCCACGGCAGGCCCGCCGTTGCGGCTGATTCGCCCGCAAGCGCACTGAGTCAACCCTTTACCCCGCGTCGCAGCGTTCGCTGCGGCAAGGGGCTGCTGTTGCCAAAAAATAACCAATAACGAGAGCAAAACCATGCGACCAACCCTTCGTTACATCGCCCTGGTCCCTGTGCTCGGCGCCCTTGCGGCACCGGCCATGGCCGTGCAAGTCACCGACAACCTGGACCTCGGCGGCGCCATACGCGCCCGTTGGGACTACGACCCGGATCGCGGCATCCAGAAGTTCGGCCTGGATACCGCGTTCCTCAGCGCCAAGTACAACTCCGACACCTGGATCGGCGAAGCGCAGTACCGTTTCTACGGGCGCTCCTACCCGTACCAGTACACCAAGAACTACGGCGATATCCAGTTCGCCAAGTTCGCCTGGGTGGGCTACAAGTTCAACCCCGACCAGCAGGTGCAAGTGGGCCTGAACACCGTGCCGTTTGGCTTGCAGCCGTACTTCGGCAGCACCTTCTACGAAACCCTGGGCAACGTGATCGGCCTGGAAGATGTGCAGCAGGTCGGCGCCAAGTACATCCAGCAAAGCGGTGACTGGAACATCCAGGCCGGTTACTACCTGCGCCCGGCGTGGCAAGGCAAAGGCACGAGCAAGGGCGTGACCTACTCCAGCGTGATCTCCGAGGCCGACAGCTACGTGGGCGACGGCAGCAACAACCAGGAACGCAACACCGTGGTGGTGCGGGTGGCCAAGGCCATGGATCTGGGCGGATGGAAATCGGAAGTCGGGCTGTCCGGCCTGACCTCCACCCTGGAGAACAAGGACACCAACGACGATGGCTGGCGCAACGCGGTGGCGATCCACTACCTGGGCAAGAACGGCCCGTGGGGCGTGCAATTGCAGGCGGCACGCCAGCAGATGTCACCGCGCAACCCGGGCACCGACAGCGTGGTGACCCTGGGCGGGTATGACGGCACGTTCAACGTGGCCAGCCGCGGCAATCTGTATGTGGCGGACTTGAGCTACGACGTGGGCGGCAAGTACCTGTTTGACCAGGTCAGCGGTGTGAAGCTGTATGCCAACTACAGTGCGTTTGACAAGTCCGAGGATCAGTTCAAGACCTCACAGCGGGTGATCCTGGGCACGTCGTTTTCGGTGAGTAAACTGTGGGTGGCCACGGAGTGGTTGATCGGCAAGAACGATCCGTATATTGGTGGGAGCAGCTATACCGAGAGCTTGGGAGCTGGGGGGAGTAACCAGTGGGAGAATCAGTTGTATATGAACATTGGCTACTACTTCTAAAATAGGCGGCGTCTTCACTGACGCCTTCGCGAGCAAGCCCGCTCCCACATTTTGACCGCGGCGCCGATCAAATGTGGGAGCGGGCTTGCTCGCGAAGAGGCCGCCAAAAACACCATAAAAACAACAGGTGTGGAATCCATTTCATGCGCCAACTGCCCTCCCTCAACATGCTCCGTGTCTTCGAAGAAGTCGCCCGCCACCGCAGCTTCAGCCAGGCCGCCGTGGGCCTCAACGTCACCCAGGGCGCCGTCAGCCGCCAGATCAAACAACTGGAAGACTACCTCGGCGTCGCCCTCTTCATCCGCACGCCCCAGGGCCTGTCCCTGACCGAAGCCGGCTTCGCCCTCTCCCCGCACCTGAGCGACGCCTTCGACCATATCGAGCGCGCCCTGCACGCCGTGCGCGTGCCCAACCTGCGCCAGCGCCTGCGCATCGTCGCGCCACCCACCTGGGCCACCCGCTGGCTGTCCGCCCACCTGCGCCGGTTTTGCGAGCGTTACCCGGACATCAACCTCAGCGTCACCCACCAGAACACCCACGCGAGCCTGGCGGAAATCGACTGCCAGGTCCGCTTCGGCCTGGAAGCGGCCACGCAGTGCAGCAGTGAACTGTTGGTGATGGAACGCCACATCGCCGTCGCCAGCCCGGAACTGTTCAGCGACGGTCAGCCGCCCGACCTGCGGCGCTTTCCGCTGCTGCACATCCTGCACGATGGTAAGCGCTTGAAGGTTTGGGAGAACTGGCTGGCGGCCATGGGCCGGGAAGATATCGATGCAGGCCAGGGCCTGGAATTCAGCACCCTGGACCAGGTGATCCACACCGCCCTGGCCGGCGGTGGGCTGGCGGTGATCGACCGGCAGATGATCGAGCGTGAACTGGCGAATGGCAGCCTGCTGCCGATCACCCCGGTGGAGGTGATCGGCCCGTATGGCTATTGGCTGGATGTGGCAAGTGACAAGCAGGGTTTATCCAAGGTTCGGTTGTTTACGCAGTGGTTGAACCGGGTGAGCAATCCCTGACACCGCAGGCTCGGCCTTGCACGCCTGGCTCAAGGTCAGCGCCTTGGTTTCCGGCGCCCAGGCCCAGGAGATGATCGCGCCCAGCACCAGGATCGCGGCGAGGATGCCCATGGTCGGGCTCAGGCCGATCCCCGCTACGCTCACCGGCAACAGGAAGGTACTCACCGCCGAACCCAGGCGGCTGACGGCTGTGGCAAGGCCGATGCCGCTGGCCCGCACTTCGGTCGGGAAGCTCTCCGCCGGGAATACGCCCACCAGGTTGCTCACCGCCGACAGCACCAGGGTGAAGACGCCGAACGTCAGCACCATCAACCACGCCATGCTGCCCGGCAATACCGCCAGCAGGAACAGCGCCGCCGCCAGGATGATGAACGAGTTGATCAGAAAGCCCCGCCGGGAGAATTTCACGGTGCACCAGATGCCGATCAAGGCGCCGATGATCAGCAGCAGGTTGAGCATCAGCTCGGTGCCAAAACCTTCGGCCAGGCCCATCTTCTGCAGGATCGACGGCAGGAAGGTGTAGATGGCGAAGTACGGCATCACGATGCACACGAAGAACAGGCAGTTGAACGCGGTGCGCTTGCGGTATTCACGGCTGAACAGCACGCCGTAGCCGGAACGGGTTTGCGTCGACGGCTCTTCATCGAGGACCACGTGTTCGCCGAGGTGTTTCTTGACGATGGCTCGGGCCTCGGCAATCCGGCCCTGGTTGACCAGCCAGCGCGGCGATTCGGGCGTGCCGATGCGCGCGATCAGGATCAGCCCGGCAGGAATTGCCGACGATGCGAGCATCCAGCGCCAGGCATCATCGCCGAGGCTGAGCATGGCGGTGCCGACGAAAGTCGCGGCCACGTAACCAACCGTCCACACCACGCTGAAGGAGCCCAGCAGTACCCCGCGATGTTTCCTGGGTGAGAACTCGGCAAGCATCGCGTGGCCGACGCTGAAGTCGCCGCCCAGGCCGATACCGATCAACACCCGGCAGAGGAACAGGCCCATGGCGGTTTCGGCATAGAACTGCATCACCGAGGCAACGGTGATCAGGACGAAGCTGACCAGGAAGATTTTCTGCCGGCCGAGGGTGTCGGAGATCCAGCCAAAGAACAGGCTGCCCATAAACAGGCCGATCAGGGCCGAGGCGCCGATCAGGCCTTGCCAGAAGGCGTCCAGTTGCATCTGTGGGCTGAGCAAGGTGAAGGCGATGCCGATCAGGCCGAGGATATAGCCGTCGGTGAAGTGCGCACCGAAGGTCAGGCCGGCGATTTTAAGGTGGAAGCGACCGATGGGCAGGTCGTCGATTTTGATGGGTTGGGTGGACATGGTGTTCTCCATATTTTTGTTCTTGACGGAGTAACAGCGGGCAAGCCCATTTCCCTGTGGGAGCGGGCTTGCTCGCGAAGGCGGTGTGTCAGTCAATGCATGTGGTGGCAGGCCCACCGCTTTCGCGAGCAAGCCCGCTCCCACATTGGATCGGGGTTGTTTGGGTAAATGGGGTCAGAGACCGCCCATCAACAGGTATTTGATCTCCAGGTAATCCTCCAGGCCGTACCTGGAACCTTCACGGCCCAGGCCCGACTCCTTGATCCCGCCAAACGGTGCGACTTCGGTGGAGATGATCCCTTCGTTGATCCCGACCATGCCCGCTTCCAGGCCTTCGGCCATGCGCCATACGCGGCCGATGTCGCGGCTGTAGAAGTAGGCGGACAAGCCAAACGGCGTGTCATTCGCCCGTTGCAGCACTTCGGCTTCGTCCTTGAAGCGGAAGCAGGCCGCCACCGGGCCGAAGGTTTCTTCCTGGGCAATCAGCATCTCGCCGTGGGCTTCGGTGAGGATGGTCGGTTCGAAGAACGTCCCGCCCAAGGCATGGCGACGGCCGCCGCACAGCAGCTTGGCACCTTTCTCGAGGGCGTCGCCGACGTGGGCTTCAACCTTGGCCAACGCGGCCGCATTGATCAGCGGGCCTTGTTCGGTTTCGCCGTCCAGGGCGCTGCCGACGCGCATCGCAGAGACCGCTTCGGCCAGCTTGCGGGTGAACGCATCGTACACACCGTCCTGGATAAAGAAGCGGTTGACGCAGACGCAGGTCTGCCCGGTATTGCGAAACTTGGAAGCCATGGCGCCTTTGACGGCAGCGTCCAGGTCGGCATCGTCAAACACGATAAAGGGTGCGTTGCCGCCCAGTTCCAGGGAGACCTTTTTCAGGGTGTCGGCGGCCTGGCGCATCAGCAGCTTGCCGGTGCGGGTGGAGCCGGTGAAGGACAGCTTGCGCACAATGCTGGAGGCTTGCAGTGCGCCACCGATGGCCACGGCATCGCCGGACACGATGTTGAACACGCCCGCCGGAATCCCGGCCTGTTCTGCCAACACCGCCAGGGCAAAGGCCGACAGCGGGGTTTCTTCCGACGGTTTGAGAATCATCGTGCACCCCGCCGCCAGCGCCGGGCCGACCTTGCGGGTGACCATGGCCAGGGGAAAGTTCCACGGGGTGATCGCCGCGACCACGCCAATGGCTTCCTTGGTCACGATGATCCGCGCGTCGGCCTTGTGGCTCGGGATCACGTCGCCATAGGCACGCTTGGCTTCTTCGGCAAACCATTCGAGGAAGCTCGCGGCGTAGACCACTTCGCCCATGGCTTCGGCCAGAGGCTTGCCCTGTTCCAGGCTGAGCAGGTGGGCCAGGTCCTTCTGGTTGCTCAGCATCAACTCGCTCCAGCGCTTGAGGCGCTGGCTGCGTTCCTTGGCGGTGAGCTTGCGCCAGGCCGGCAACGCGCGGTTGGCGGCGGCAATGGCCAGGTTGGTTTCTTCAGCCCCGGCGCGTTGTACTTCGGCGATCTGCGCACCATTGGCCGGGTTGCGCACCGGGTAGACCGGCCCACCGCTGGACCATTGGCCATCAATGAAATTGCCTGTGCGAATCAGCGGGTTCATGCCACGGCCTCTATCAGGTTAAAACGGTCCAGGCCCGGACGGGCGCTGCGCAAGATGCGTTTGCCGGCGGTGTAGTCGTTGATCACATCGCAGGGCGTGTAGTTGCGTTCCAGCTCGTGCAGTTCTTCGGCATCCAGTTGGGTGTCGAGGGCTGCAAGCGCGCTATCAAATTGTGCGGTGGTGTCGGCGCCCACCAGCATCACGTCCACACCCGGATGATTGGCCACCCAGGCCTGGGCAATCTGTGCGTTGGACACGCCACGGGCACGGGCCACACGTTGCACCGAGTGGGCGATGTCGAACGACGCCTGGTCGCTGTACATCTGCTGGGTGAAGAAGTCGGTCTGGTTGCGGGTCGACTGCACTTCGCCGGTGAGCAAGCCACGGGCCAGCGGGCTGAACACCGACACGCCCAGGCCCTGGTCGCGGCAGAACGGGATCATCTCGCGCTCTTCCTCGCGGTAGGCGCAGTTCAGTTGCAGCTGCATGTTGATCGGCTTGACCCAGCCATTGCGCTCGCAGGCCATGAGGATTTTTGCCAGTTGCCCGGTGAGCATGGTCGACACGCCGATGTAGCGCGCCTTGCCGGAACGCACGATGTCGTTGAGGGCGCCCATGGTTTCTTCCACCGGGGTGTTCACGTCGAAGTAATGCAGCATGAACACGTCGACGTAATCCATGCCAAGGCGGCTCAGGGAGGCGTCGATGCTGTCCATGATGTGCTTGCGCGAATGGCCGCTGGCATTGATGCCGCTGCGGGTGCCGTAGCCGACCTTGGTGGTGACCACGATGTCTTCACGGCGCGCAACGCGCTTGAGGATGCGCCCGACCACTTCCTCGCCGACGCCTGCGGAATAGAAGTCCGCCAGGTCGATGAAGTTGACACCGTTGGCCAGGGCATGGGCAACGATGGGTTCGCTTTGTTTCTCGTCGAAGATCCACGGTTTCCAGTCCGGGGTGCCCATGTTCATGGTGCCCAGGCACAGGCGCGAGACTTGCAGGCCGGAGTTGCCCAAACGGATGTATTGCATGGGAATGTCCTCAGGCTTTTGGCGTGTAGAAAGGGTTGCTGATGTGGTTGACCACATCCGCCAGTTGCGCGGTGTGCGGCAAGCCTGTGAGGGCGGCGCGGATCGCGGTGCGGCAGGCGTTGTAGTTGTTGAGGTAGACCGCATCCAGGTCATCGCAGGCCGGGTTGACCCAGTTGGCGGTGACAATCGCCCACTCGTCCTCGGCTTCCGGCGGCAGGGTGCCGTCGAGCAGGGCTTCGAGCACCGCCTTGGCGATCCCGGCCTGGGACGCGCCCCAGGTGGCATTGCCGTGCAGGTCGCTGCCGATGGCGGCCTTGTTGACGTAGAGGGTCATGGGTTTGACCGGGATGTTCGGCTGGGCAATCACCATGAACGGGCAATGGCCCTGGCTTGGCGACGCCAAACTGTTGGCAAACGCCTGGCCGGCCGGACCGTTGCGCGGGCCGATGAGGATGTTGATGTGGGCAGCATTGACGCCTGGGCCTTCGAAGCCTTCGCCGATGTACAGATCAAGTGCTTTCATTTCGCAAACGCTCTTTTTTGTTATGGGGAGCTGGTTGGCGAATTTTTAGCACTGGCCCGGGTAGCGGCCGTAACCATTAAAAGTCATGGGGCTGTGAGTTTTAGTCATGGCCCTGCGACCATCGGCCTGGTCTTGTGCGTTGACCATCGTTGTTACACCCCATATAGTGTGCCCACAAACACAGACAACCACTACATAGTGTGCAAGAACGCTGAACACCGACCACACTATGCGCCGTATTTCAATGCCTTGAAGCCTGCAAAACGCACATTTTTGAACACGCTGGGTGAATCGAAGCCCACGCCGTCAGACGGACCACGAAGGAGCAATTCAATGCTGAGTTGGGATGAAGCAGATCAACCAGACACCGGTGACGTAGTCATCCGGGGCGCCAACGCCGGCCACGCCACCGAAGCCAACATGGACCGCCTCGACGGTGCCGGCGCTGCCGCCGCCCTTGAAGCCCGCAACGTGACCGCCAGCGACTCCGCCGCGATCATCCGSGCCAAGGCCGCCCTCGACAARCTCGACGTCGCCGAAGGCCTCGCCGAACTCGAAGGCTCCGCCGCCCGCGTCGCCGTTGACGAAAAGCGCATGATCAACTGCCGCGCCGACCTCAACCAACTCGTACCTTTCAAGTACGACTGGGCCTGGCAGAAGTACCTCGACGGCTGCGCCAACCACTGGATGCCGCAAGAGGTCAACATGACCGCCGACATCGCCCTGTGGAAAAACCCGGAAGGCCTGACCGACGACGAACGTCGCATCGTGATGCGCAACCTCGGCTTCTTCTCCACTGCGGATTCGTTGGTCGCCAACAACCTGGTACTGGCCGTGTACCGCCTGATCACCAACCCGGAGTGCCGCCAGTACATCCTGCGCCAGGCCTTCGAAGAAGCGATCCACACCCACGCCTACCAGTACTGCATCGAATCGCTGGCCATGGATGAAGGCGAGATCTTCAACATGTACCACGAGATTCCATCGGTCGC
>NZ_CP080030.1:4041853-4047729 GCF_019382755.1 Pseudomonas sp. Colony2
TGTCCATGGGCCGYCGCAACAAAATGACCGGCGTGGCAGAACAGTTCCARTACATCCTGCGGGATGAGTCGATGCACCTGAACTTCGGTATCGATGTGATCAACCAGATCAAAATCGAAAACCCGCAYTTGTGGGATGCCGAGATGAAGGAAGAAGCGACMCAGATGATCCTGCAAGGGACTCAGCTGGAGATTGAATACGCKCGYGACACCATGCCACGCGGTGTACTCGGCATGAACGCCGCGATGATGGAGGAYTACCTCAAGTTCATCGCKAACCGTCGTCTGTCGCAGATTGGGTTGAAGGAAGAGTATCCAGGGACGACTAACCCRTTCCCGTGGATGAGCGAGATCATGGACTTGAAGAAAGAGAAGAACTTCTTCGAGACCCGTGTGATCGAGTACCAGACTGGCGGCGCGCTGAGCTGGGATTGATTTAAAGCGGCCCCTTCGGGGGCCGTGTTGTTTCACCTGTCGATGTTTTTTTATGCCCAATCAAACCATCAAGACCCCCTGCGTCGGCCTGTGCTCCACCGTTTACGGAGACCTGGTATGCCGGGGCTGCAAGCGCTATCACCATGAGGTGATTCAGTGGAACGGCTACAACGCCGAGGAGAAACAGGCGGTGTGGCTGCGCCTGGAACAACTGCTGGTGCAGGTGATGACCAGCAAGCTGCAGGTCCTGGACCCGCAGCGCCTGCGCCAGCAACTGGAAGACCGCAAGATTCGCTTTGTGCCCCACCAGTCGCCGTATTGCTGGGCGTACCAGTTGATTGCCCGGGGCGCGCGGGTGATTTCGAAGTTGGATGCGTATGGGTTGGCGCTGTTGCCGGAGTTTCGCGAGCGCAATCTGGCAGATTTGCGGGATGCGATTGACCGGGAGTTTTTCCTGTTGTCCGAGGCGCATTACGAGCGGTATATCGCGCCGGGGTTTCTGCGGGAATCGTTTGGGGCGCCGTTGATAGCCAGTATTTAGACAAACACACAGAACCAGTGTGGGAGCGGGCTTGCTCGCGAAAGCGGTGTATCAGTTGCCGGATATATTGACTGAYACACCGCWTTCGCGAGCAAGCCCGCTCCCACATTTAGATCTTTGTCGCTCAGGAGGTCCAGGACGGCTCGCGATCGGTCTGCACCCCATAACGCTCTATCGCCTGCTGGCAAACCTGCCTGTCCAGACTCCCCTGCTCCACCAACGCCGTCAGCGCCGCCAGCACAATGTGATACCGGTCCACCTCAAAGAAATCCCGCAACGCCGCCCGGGTATCGCTGCGACCAAAGCCATCCGTCCCCAGCACGGTGTAAGCCGAATCCACGTATGACCCAATCATCTGCGGCACCGCCCTTACATAGTCAGATACGGCCACCACCGGCGCGCCCTTGGGCAAACACTCCGCCAGGTGGCTGCGCCGCGCCGGCTGTTGCGGATGCAGGCGGTTCCAGCGTTCCACGTCACGGGCGTCCCGGGCCAGTTCGCTGAAGCTGGTGACACTGAACACTTCAGCTTCAACCTGCCAATCCTCCGCCAACAATTGCGCCGCTGCCTGGGCTTCGCGCACCAGCGTGCCGGAGCCGAGCAACCGGACCATGCCGCCAGGCTGCCCGCTCAGCCGGTACATGCCTTTGATGATCGCCGCTTCGACGCCTTCCGGCAGGCTCGGCTGCGGGTAGTTTTCGTTCATCAGGGTCACGTAGTAGAACTCGTCCACATCGTGCTCCAGCATCTGGCGCATGCCATGGTCGAGGATCACCGCAAACTCGCCGGCAAACGCCGGGTCGTAGGCACGGCAATTGGGCACGGTGGCGGCCATCAGGTGGTTGCTGCCGTCCTGGTGCTGCAAGCCTTCGCCACCCAGGGTGGTGCGCCCGGCAGTGGCGCCCAGCAGAAAACCTCGGGCACGCTGGTCGGCGGCGGCCCAGATGAGGTCCCCCACGCGCTGGAAACCGAACATCGAGTAGTAGATGTAAAACGGCAGCATCCGCAGGCCATGCACCGAATAACTGGTGGCCGCCGCGACCCAGGAACTGATGGCGCTGGCTTCGCTGATGCCTTCTTCAAGGATCTGCCCGTCGGTGGCTTCGCGGTAGCTGAGGATCGAGCCGATGTCTTCGGGCTCGTAGCGCTGGCCGACGCTGGAATAGATGCCGATCTGCTTGAACAGGTTGGCCATGCCGAAGGTGCGCGCCTCATCGGCGACGATGGGCACGATGCGCGGGCCGAGGGCCTTGTCCTTGAGCAGATTGGTGAGCATGCGCACAAAGGCCATGGTGGTGGACATTTCCTTGCCCTCCGCCTGGGTGGCAAACGCGCCGTAGCCCGACACCGGCGGCACGCTCACGGTGGGCGCCTGCTGGCCACGGCTCGGCACATACCCGCCGAGGGTGGCGCGGCGCTGGTGCAAGTAGCGCATTTCAAGGCTGTCTTCAGCCGGTTTGTAGAAGCTCAGGGATTCGGCCTGTTCATCCGACAGCGGCAACTGGAAGCGATTGCGGAAGGCGATCAAGGCCTCGCGGTCGAGCTTCTTCTGCTGGTGGGTGGTCATCTTGCCCTGCCCGGCCTCGCCCATGCCAAAGCCCTTTTTGGTCTGGGCCAGGATCACCGTGGGTTTGCCGGCGACCCGGCGCGCCGCGTGATAGGCCGCGTGGATCTTGACCATGTCATGGCCGCCACGCTTGAGCCGGTCGATCTGCTCGTCGCTCAGGCCCTCGACCAGTTTGGACAGCGCCTCGCTCTGGCCGAAGAAATGTTCGCGGTTGTAGGCGCCGTCCTTGGCGGCGAAGGTCTGGAATTGTCCATCCACCGTCTGCGACAGGGTGCGCGCCAGCTCGCCGTCGGTGTCCTTGGCCAGCAAGGCGTCCCAGTCCGAGCCCCAGACCAGCTTGATCACGTTCCAGCCGGCACCGGCGAACAACGCCTCCAGCTCGTCGATAATTCGCCCGTTGCCACGCACCGGGCCGTCGAGCCGTTGCAGGTTGCAGTTGACCACCCAGGTCAGGTTGTCCAAGCCTTCACGGGCGGCCAGGGTCAGGGCCGACATGCTTTCCGGTTCGTCCATCTCGCCGTCGCCGAATACGCCCCATACGTGGCGGTCGGTGGTGTCCTGCAAGCCGCGGTGTTGCAGGTAGCGCATGAACCGCGCCTGGAAAATCGAGCTGATGGGGCCAATGCCCATGGACCCGGTGGGAAATTGCCAAAAGTCCGGCATCAACCACGGATGGGGATAGCTGGACAAACCTCGGGCGCCCGCCTTGCCGGCACCGATTTCCTGGCGATAGTGGGCCAGGTCGGCCTCGCTCAGGCGCCCTTCAAGGAAGGCGCGAGCATAGATGCCGGGGGCGGAATGCGGCTGGTAGAACACCAGGTCGCCGCCAAAACTGTCGCTTCGGGCCCGGAAAAAGTGGTTGAAGCCCACCTCGAACAAATCCGCCGCGCTGGCGTAGCTGGCGATATGCCCGCCCAGTTCGCCATAGGCCTGGTTGGCGCGCACTACCATGGCCAGGGCGTTCCAGCGCACCACTGAGGCCAAGCGTTCTTCGGTGGCCAGGTCGCCGGGAAACGGCGGTTGCTGCTCTACGGCGATGCTATTGATGTAGGGCGTGCCATGCCGGGGTTTCCAGGCGATGTGCGGCGCGCCGCCGGCATCCGCCAGCATGTCGAGGATCTCCCGTGCGCGCGCCGCGCCGGCGTTGGCCACCAGGGAGGCCAGGGCATCGCGCCATTCGGCCAGTTCTTCCTGGTCCATCGCTGTCTGACTCACTGCACTCGCGAAACCGTTCATGGGCACCTCCGGGCTTTTTTTCCAGTTTATGTCGGTGCCAAGGGATTTTTTGACTGTTGTGCGCCGCCTCTCGGGGTCTTTTGAGCATAAATCACTGCCAATCAGCAAATTCAGAGCACGTTGTGCTTCAACTCCCGAACACCCCGCAATTGTGTTTAAAATGCCGCCCGCTCAATGACCGACGTTGCCCGATGAACCCAGACGCACTCGCCACCCTGCACACCCATTTGCTGAACGCCCTGCAAACCGTCCCCGCCGAGACCCGGCGCCTGTTTCACGGGCGTGGCCGCTGCTGGCCGGGCCTGGAGCAACTGACAGTGGACTGGCTGCAAGGCGTGGTGCTGGTCTCGCTGTTCAAGGAGCCTGAAGCCGCGGAGCTTGAGGCCTTGAAGCAGATGCTGGTGCAGATCGACTGGCGGTCATTCGGCGCCCATACCGTGGCGCTGCAACACCGCTACCTGCCGCAAAGCACCACCGAATGGCTGCTGGGCGAGGTGGTCGACGAACTGACCATCACCGAAGGCGGCCTGCGCTACCTGATCGACCTGGGCAAAAAGCAGAACAGTGGGCTGTTCCTCGACATGCGTTACGGCCGCAACTGGGTACGCGAACAGGCTCATGGCCTGCGGGTGCTGAACCTGTTCGCCTACACCTGTGGTTTCTCCGTGGCGGCCATCGAAGGCGGCGCCGAGCATGTGGTGAACCTGGACATGGCCCGAGGCGCCCTGAGCCGTGGTCGTGACAATCACCGCCTGAACGGCCACGACCTGAGCAAGGTGACGTTCCTCGGCCACGACCTGTTCAAGTCCTGGGCCAAGGTCACCAACAGCGGCCCGTACGACCTGGTGATCATCGACCCGCCCTCGTTCCAGAAAGGCAGTTTCCTTTTGACCAAGGACTACCAGCGGGTGCTGCGTCGCCTGCCGGATTTGCTCACGGCCCAGGGTACGGTGCTGGCGTGCATGAACGACCCGGCGTTCGGCGAAGACTTCCTGATCGACGGCGTAACCCGCGAAGCGCCTGGCCTGCGCTTTGACCAGCGGCTGGAAAACCCGCCGGAATTCCCCGATATCGACCCGCAAAGCGGATTAAAGGCACTGGTGTTTCGCCAAGGCTGATGCCGAAACGTCCTGCGCTTGCTACGCTTAACCTACGCCGGGTGGTGAACCTTATCCCACCCTTCCCGGTCGATACCTGCACACTCTGGCCAGATTCGACGGTGCTACCCCGTCGGCTGCCCTGTTTCACCTTTTGGAGAACGCCCCTGTGATATCGACCCTGCATGTAGCCCGTCTCAAGGCCTGGGGCGCCCATGGTTTTACCGCCACCGGCGTAGTACTGGCCTTCCTGGCCACCCTGGCACTGCTCGACAACCAGCCCAAGGCTTGCCTGCTGTGGCTGGGCCTGGCCTTGATCGTCGATGGGGTCGACGGCTCTCTCGCGCGACGGGTGAATGTGCAAACAGTGCTGCCAAGCTTCGATGGCTCGGTATTGGACCTGGTGATTGATTACCTGACGTACGTGTTTATTCCGGCGCTGTTTATCTATCGCTATATCGCCCTGCCGGACTTCACCCCGTTGTTTACGGTGTCGGTGATTCTGGTGTCGTCGCTGTTCTGCTTCTGCAACGTCAACATGAAGAGCAAGGACAACTACTTCGTCGGCTTCCCCGCCGCATGGAACGTGGTGGCGCTGTGCGTCTATATCATCCAGCCGGAAGCCTGGGTCACCTTGCTCACCGTGATCGGCCTGGCGTTGCTGACCGTGACGCCGATGAAGTTCCTGCACCCGTTCCGGGTCAAGCGCTTCATGCCGATCAATATTGCCGTGACCACCATCTGGTTGCTGTGCAGCCTGCTGCTGGTGATCGACTTCCCGTACACCAATCGCCTGACCCTGGGCCTGTGGTTGCTGATGTCGGCGTACTTCCTGGGGATCTGCATCTGGCGGACCGCACTGGAGTGGCTCGAAACACATAAATAGCCAAGCGGGCACGGTTGAAATGTGGGAGCGGGCTTGCTCGCGAAKGCGGTGGATCAGCCACTCTATCCAGTGACTGACACTGCGCATTCGCGAGCAAGCCCGCTCCCACATTTGG
>NZ_CP080030.1:4047748-4066811 GCF_019382755.1 Pseudomonas sp. Colony2
ATGGGTAAGATACCGGCCTTTCGCGCAGCCCTTGCTGCGCCCTGCCGACTAAGTCTTGCCCATGCCCTTCGAACTCAGCGTTGACCTCACCACCCTGGCGATCCTCGCCGTGGTTGCCTTTATCGCCGGTTTCATCGACGCCATCGCCGGCGGTGGCGGCCTGCTCACCACGCCCGCCCTGCTGACCGCCGGCATGCCGCCCCACCTGGTGCTGGGCACCAACAAGCTCAGTTCCACCTTCGGCTCGGCCACTGCCAGCTTTACCTTCTACCGGCGCAAGCTGTTTCATCCGCGCCAGTGGGTGCACGCCATCGTCGGCACCCTGGTCGGTGCACTCACCGGCGCGGTCGTGGCCCATTACCTGCCGGCAGAAACCCTGAACAAGATGCTCCCGGTGATTGTGTTCGGCTGCGGTTTGTATTTGCTGTTCGGCGGCACGCCCAAGGCGGCGCTGGACAACGACGCACCGATCAAGAAGAAATGGCAGTCCACCCAGGGCTTTGGCCTGGGTTTCTACGACGGCGTCGCCGGCCCGGGCACCGGGGCGTTCTGGACCGTGAGTACCATGCTGTTGCACCCCATCGACCTGGTAAAGGCCAGCGGCGTGGCGCGCAGCATGAACTTCGTCAGCAACGCGGCGGCGCTGACGGTGTTCATTTTCAATGGCTCGGTAGACTGGATTGTCGGCCTGTGCATGGGCGTGTCGGTGATGTGCGGCGCGTTTTTTGGCGCACGCAGCGCCATCAGCGGCGGCGCCAAGTTCATTCGCCCGGTGTTCATCACCGTGGTGCTCGGCCTGACGGTGCGCCTAGCCTGGCAGCACTGGTTCAGCGTGACCTAGGCGACGGGCCAGGTAGAGGTCGATCAGGTAGCGCGCAATCGAGCGCGACGCCGGCAACGGCGGCAGTTCATGGATGTTGAACCACTGCGCGTCTTCGATCTCGTCAGCCTGGGGCACAATGTCGCCGCCGGCGTACTCGGCGTGAAAGCCCAGCATCATCGAGTGCGGGAACGGCCAGCACTGGCTGCCCATGTACTGGATGTTCTTGACCTCCACCTGCACTTCTTCACGCACCTCGCGAATCAGGCAGTCCTCGGCCGACTCGCCCGGCTCGGCAAACCCCGCCAGGGTGCTGTAGACACCCGTGACAAAGCGCGGCGAACGGGCCAGCAGGATCTCGTCGCCACGGGTCACCAACACGATCATGCTCGGCGAGATCCGCGGGTAGCTGCGCAGGTCACAGGCCTGGCAGAACATCGCCCGCTCCCGTGGCACCTGCACCATCGCCTGGCCGCAACTGCCGCAAAAACGATGCTCCCGGGCCCAGGTGCCGATTTGCGCGGCGTAGCCCAGGACTTTGTACAGCGTGTGATCGCCCTGCAGCATGAATGCCCGCAGGCCCTGCCAGCCGCAGCCCGGCACGTCGGCGGGGCTGTTGAGTTCCAGCAGGTACACCGGCTCGCCGTCCAGGTGGCCGATGCCATGCTCGGCGAACACCGAGAGGTCCTGGCGCTTGAGCCATTCCCGGGGAAACAGCGGGCCGTTCTGGTCGTGTAAAAAGCCTTCACGGCTGCGGGCCACGGCCCAGCCGCCCGGGGCGTCATTGTCCAGCAGCGTTGTGGTAATCCAGCCTGGGGTCATGTTCAGTCAATCCACGAAGTCGGGTTTCTGCTTGCTCATATGGGCCGCGATGGCCACGCGCAGGTCGTTGGATTGCAACATAGCTGAGTTCCAGGTGGCAACGTATTCCAAACCGTCATTGATCGTGTGGTCACGCATGTAGCTGATCATCGCCTTGGTGCCGGTGACCGCGATCGGTGATTTGGCGGCTATTTCCCGGGCGATTTCCAGCACGCCGGCCAGCAGGCTCTGGTGATCGCTGTACACCCGATTCACCAGGCCGATGCTGCGGGCCTCTTCGGCGCCGAACTGGCGGCCGGTGTAGGCCAGCTCGCGCAGCATGCCGTCGCCGACGATGCGCGGCAGGCGTTGCAGGGTGCCGACGTCGGCGGCCATGCCGATGTCGATTTCCTTGATGGAGAATTGCGCATCTTCGGCGGCGTAGCGCATGTCACAGGCGCTGATCAGGTCGATGGCGCCGCCGATGCAGTAGCCATGGATCGCCGCGAGTACCGGCTTGCGGCAATTGTCGACGGCGTTGAAGGAAGCTTGCAGTTCGAGGATCTTGCGCCGCAGCAGGCGCGCGTTGCGGCCTACGTCCTTGCCGAAGTCATTGGCCACCGAGGCCAGCATCATCAGGTCGATGCCGGAGGAGAAATGCTTGCCGGCGCCGCTGATGACCACGGCTCGCACCGCGTCGGTGTCTTCGACCCATTGGAAGATGTCGATGATCTCGGTCCAGAACGCCGCGTTCATCGCGTTGATCTTTTCCGGGCGATTGAGCTGCACATGGGCGACGTTGCCGCTGAGTTCGACGACAAAGGCTTGGTATTCGGACATGGCAGTGATCCTTGACTGGCGGCTGGAATAGGGGCCGAACTATAACAAGGCACCGCGTGAGGTGGTAAGGCTGTGCAAACGCCAAATTCGGGACTGAAGAACGATGAAGATCAAATGTGGGAGCTGGCTTGCCTGCGATGGCGGTGTATCAGTTAGCAAAGATGCAAGCTGACCCACCGCCATCGCAGGCAAGCCAGCTCCCACAATGGTTTTGTGGTGTTCTTTAACTCGGCAGCCAGAGCCGGAAGCGTGCACCACCCAATGGCGAAGCCTGGGCCGTCAATGTTCCGCCCTGCGCCTCCAGCGCCCGCCGGCTGATGGCCAATCCCAGGCCAAAACCGCCAGTGGCTCGATCCCGGCTGCGATCCAGCCGGTAGAACGGCTCGAAAATCCGCTCCCGCTGGTCAACCGGAATGCCAATGCCGTCATCATCCACGCAAATCTCGCACCCCCTGGGACACACCTTCACCCCCACCTGAATTCGCCGCTCGCAATACCGCATGGCGTTGCGCAGCAGGTTTTGCAGGGCCCGGGCGGTCAGGCGCGGGTCCAGGGTGAAGCGTTCCACGGCGCAGTCCAGCACCACGTCCATCACGATATCGGGGTTTTCCAGTTCGTCGTCGACGCTGCCCAGGATGCTGTCGATGAACTCATCCAGCACCACTTCCACCTGCTCGGGTGTTTGCGCCGGGTTTTGCAAACGGCTGTAGGAGAGCAGCTCCAGCACCAGCTCATCCAGCTCGCGAATGTGCGCCACCAACCCTTGCAGCCGCTCACGGCTGGCCGCCGGGAGGTCGTCGGACAGCGCCAGGGCTAGGCCGAAGTCCAGGCGCGTCAGCGGCGTACGCAGTTCATGGGAGACGGCATTGAGCAAGTCGCGTTGCTGGTTGAGCAGCTGTTCGATGTCGTTGGCCATGGTGTCGAACACCGCCGCCAGGCTGCCGATGTTGGAGCTGGGCGGGATTTTTGTGCGGGCCGCAAGGTTGCCCTGGCCGAGTTGCGCGGCG
The DNA here is from genome assembly GCF_019382755.1 of Pseudomonas sp. Colony2. NCBI lineage: Bacteria > Pseudomonadati > Pseudomonadota > Gammaproteobacteria > Pseudomonadales > Pseudomonadaceae > Pseudomonas > Pseudomonas sp. Colony2. The sequence goes on from NZ_CP080030.1 coordinate 4,051,217, forward strand.
GTGCTTTTCAGGCGTTCCAGGTCGCGCCAGTGGGGCCGCAGCCAGAACAGCAGGCATGCCAGCAGCGCCGCGCCGATCAGCACGTTCATGCTCCAGTACAGCAGGTTCATGTCCAGCGGGTCCGGCGGTACCGAGACCTTGACCACCAACTGGTCGTCCAGGGCCGAGCTGACGTCGTCCGCCCAGCCCCACTCGCCCAGGCGAATCACCATCTGGTCCTTTTCCAGCAGGCGCTGTTCTTCAGGGGTGTAGCTGGCGTCCTGGATACGCAGCAGTTGCACCTTCAGCGGCGCGAAATCCGCCGACAGGCGCACGGTGACATTGGCCCACTGCTCCATCGGCACCCGTCGGTACTCCTTGACGATCAGGCTCTGCATGCCTCGGGACTGCTCGATGTTGTAGTTCATGTAACGGTGTTCAAACAGCTGGATCACCGCCCGGGGCACCAGGTAAATCGCGGCGGCGAAGGTGACGATGGTGATCAGGTACAGCCGAATCAGGACGCGAAACATGGCTCAGCATTCCCACTCGGAACGGCTGAACAGGTAGCCCTTGCCCCACACCGTCTTGATCTTGCGCGCCTCGCCCGCGTGGTCGTCGAACTTGCGCCGCAGCTTGGAAATCGCCACGTCCACCGAACGGTCGGTGCCGTTGAACTCGATGCCGCGCAGGCGTTGCAGGATCTGGTCGCGGCTGAGCACTTCGCCGGCGTGCCGGGCCAGCACCACCAGCAGGTTGTATTCACCGCTGGACAGCTCAACCGGCTGGTCGCGCCAGGTCACGGTGCGTTCCGACAGGTCGATGCACAGGTTGCCCATCAGGATCTGGTCGTTGGCCACCTGGGGTTCGGTGAGGCTGCTGCGGCGCAGCAAGGTTCGCACCCGCGCCAGCAATACCCGCGGCTCGCAAGGTTTGGTGACGTAGTCGTCGGCGCCCATTTCCAGGCCCAACACCTGGTCATGGCTGTCGTCGCGGGCGGTGAGCATCAGGATCGGCAGCGTGGCCGAGTCGGCCCGCAGCAACCGGCAGACCTGCAAGCCGTCGAGGCCCGGCAGCATCAGGTCGAGGATCACCAGGTCCGGCGGGTTGAGTCGCGCACGCTCGCGCACGTGGTCACCCCGGCTGAGCACGCTGACGTGATAGCCGTTGCGTTCCAGGTAACTGGCGATCAATTCGGAGAGCGCGGCGTCGTCTTCCACCAGAAGAATGTTGGGCATGGTATTTCCAAATAATACAATTTCTGAGTAGTACGCAAATCCAATGTGGGAGCGGGCTTGCTCGCGAAAGCGGTGTTTCAGTTAACGCACACGGCGACTGACACACCTCTTTCGCGAGCAAGCCCGCTCCCACATTTGATCTTCGGTGTCAGGAAGATCGTGTAAGGTTCGGCGGTTATGAAGGATATACGCCCGCGTGCATCTGTGGGTCGCACCTTACATTTCTTCACACACCACCTACAGAGCTTCACAGCACTGTGGCGGGGGCGCCCGTAGGATGCGCCAGTCAATATTGGGATATGAGCATGTCGAAGAATCTGTTTGCGCCGTTTTGCCTGTTGGCCCTGACACTGGCGTTGAGCGCGTGTGGCAAGTCGGCGGACGAAGCCGCCGAGGCGCCGCTGGCCAAGGTGCGGATCGAAACCCTGGAAGCCAAGCCCCTGTCCATCACCAGCGAGTTGAGCGGACGGATTGCCGCGCCACGCATCGCCGAAGTGCGCGCCCGGGTGGCCGGCGTGGTGTTGCAACGGGTGTTCAAGGAAGGCCATGACGTCAAACAGGGCGATGTGCTGTTCCGGATTGACCCGGCGCCGTTCAAGGCCGACCTCGACAGCGCCCAGGCCAGCCTGCGCAAGGCCGAGGCCAATGCATTCCAGGCGCGCTTGCAAGAGCAGCGCTACAGCCAACTGGTGGAAGGCAACGCCATCAGCGGCCAGGAATACGACAACGCCCGCGCCGCCGCCCGGCAAACCGCCGCCGATGTGGCCGCCAACCAGGCCGCCGTGCAGCGCGCCAAATTGAACCTGGGTTATGCCACCGTGACTGCGCCGATTTCCGGTCGGATTGGCCGTGCGCTGGTGACCGAAGGTGCGCTGGTGGGCCAGAACGAAGCCACACCGATGGCGCTGATCCAGCAACTGGACCCGATCCACGCCGACCTGACCCAATCCACCCGCGAGCTGAACGACCTGCGCCGGGCCTTTCGCGCCGGGCACTTGAAGCAAGTCGGCCAGGACCAGGCCAAGGCCACGCTGATCCAGGATGACGGCAGCCTGTACCCGCTGCCGGGCAAGTTGCTGTTCGCCGAGATCAGCGTCGACCCGGGCACCGGGCAGATCATCTTGCGCAGCGAGTTCCCCAACCCGGATCTCGACCTGCTGCCCGGCAGCTTTATCCGCGTGCGCCTGGAGCAAGCCGTCGACCAGCAAGGCATCAGCGTGCCGCAACGGGCGATCACCCGCGACAGCGCCGGGATCCCGATGGTGTTACTGCTGGACGCCGAGCAAACCGTGAGCCAGCAGCCGGTAGAACTGGGTTCGGTGGTCAATGACCGCTGGGTGGTGACCCGCGGCCTGAAGGCCGGTGACCGTATCGTCGTCGAAGGCCTGCAACACGCCCGCCCTGGCGAGAAAGTCCAGGTCGACGACAGCCCCGCGCCCATCGCCCAGGCATCCGGCCAATAAGGATCGTTAAACATGCCGCAGTTCTTTATTGACCGCCCGATCTTCGCCTGGGTGGTCGCCCTGTTTATCCTGCTGGCCGGCGCCCTCGCCATCCCGCAGTTGCCGGTGGCGCAGTACCCCAACGTCGCGCCGCCGAAAGTCGAGATCTATGCGGTGTACCCGGGTGCCTCCGCGCAAACCCTGGACGAAAGCGTGGTCAGCCTGATCGAGCAAGAGCTTAACGGCGCCGATCACCTGCTGTATTTCGAATCCCAGAGCAGCCTCGGTTCGGCCACCATCACCGCCACCTTTCAGCCGGGCACCGACCCGGAGATGGCCCAGGTTGACGTGCAAAACCGTCTCAAGGCGGTGGAGCCGCGCCTGCCCCAAGCCGTGACGCAGCAAGGCTTGCAGGTGGAGAAAGTCTCCGCCGGCTTCCTGCTGCTGGTGACCCTGACCTCCAGTGACGGCAAGCTCGATGACGTGGCGCTCAGCGATTACCTGGCGCGCAACGTGATGAACGAACTCAAGCGCCTGGACGGTGTGGGCAAGGCCCAGCTGTACGGCGCCGAACGCGCAATGCGCATCTGGATCGACCCGCAGAAGCTGATCGGCTTCAACCTGACCCCGGCCGACGTCAACGCGGCGATTGCGGCGCAGAACGCCCAAGTGTCGGCCGGCAGCATCGGCGATTTGCCGGGCACCAAGACCCAGGAAATCACCGCGTCGATCCTGGTGAAAGGCCAACTGTCGACCCCGGCCGAATTTGCCGACATCGTGCTCAAGGCCAACCCGGACGGTTCCACCGTGCGCGTCGGTGACGTGGCGCGGGTGGAAATCGGCAGCCAGGAATACCAGTTCTCCACCCGCCTGAACGGCAAGCCGTCCACCGCCGTCAGCGTGCAGCTGTCACCGGGCGCCAACGCCTTGAGCACCGCGACCCTGGTGCGGGCGAAGATGGACGAACTGGCGCGCTACTTCCCGGCCAACGTCGAATACAAGATCCCTTACGACACTTCGCCATTCGTGAAGGTCTCGATCACCAAGGTGGTGTACACCCTGGGCGAAGCGATGTTGCTGGTGTTTGCGGTGATGTTCCTGTTCCTGCAGAACATCCGCTACACGCTGATCCCGACGCTGGTGGTGCCGATCGCCTTGATGGGTACCTTTGCGACGATGCTGTTGCTGGGCTTCTCGATCAACGTGCTGACCATGTTCGGCATGGTGCTGGCCATCGGCATTTTGGTGGACGATGCGATTGTGGTGGTGGAGAACGTCGAGCGGATCATGGTCACCGAGGGCCTGTCGCCCAAGGAGGCCACGCGCAAGGCCATGGGCCAGATTACCGGGGCGATTGTCGGTATCACCCTGGTGCTGGTGGCGGTGTTCCTGCCGATGGCGTTCATGCCGGGTTCGGTGGGCGTGATCTATCAGCAATTCTCGTTGTCGATGGCCACCTCGATCCTGTTCTCGGCATTCCTCGCCCTGACCTTGACCCCGGCCCTGTGCGCGACCTTGCTCAAGCCGATTGCCAAGGGCGAGCACCATGAGAAAGGCGGGTTCTTCGGCTGGTTCAACCGGCGCTTCGAGCAGTTCACCGACCGCTATGAAGGCTGGGTGGCCTACGCCCTCAAGCGCAGTGGCCGTTACCTGTTGATCTATCTGGTGCTGGTGGTGGGGCTTGGGGTGTTGTTCGCCCGCCTGCCCTCGTCCTTCCTGCCGGTGGAAGACCAGGGCTACACCATCACCGATATCCAGCTGCCGCCGGGTGCCAGCAAAAACCGCACGGTGCAGGTCGCCGAGCAGATCGAGGCACACAACGCCGGCGAGCCGGGCGTGGGCGATACCACGATGATCATGGGTTTCAGCTTCTCCGGTTCGGGGCAGAACGCCGCGCTGGCGTTTACCACGCTCAAGGACTGGTCGGAACGCAGCAGCAAGGATTCCGCCTCGGCCATTGCGGACCGTGCCAACGCGGCCTTTACCGAGCTGAAGGACGCGATTGCCTATGCAATCCTGCCGCCGCCGGTGGATGGCCTGGGCACCTCCAGTGGTTTCGAGTTCCGCCTGCAGGACCGTGGCGGCGTCGGCCATGCCGCGTTGATGGAGGCCCGTACCGAACTGCTGGCCGCCGCCGAGAAAAGCCCGATCCTGGCCAACGTGCGTGAAAGCGCCCTGGCCGAGGCACCTCAGGTACAGCTGGAAGTTGACCGCAAGCAAGCCAATGCCCTGGGCATTTCCTTTGCCGATATCGGCAATGTGCTGTCCTCGGCCATCGGTTCGGCCTATATCAACGACTTCCCCAACCAGGGCCGCATGCAGCGGGTGGTGGTGCAGGCCGAAGGTGATCAGCGCAGCCAGGTGGCCGACCTGATGAAGATCCATGTGCGCAACAATGCCGGGAAGATGGTGCCGCTGTCGGCCTTCGTCGAGGCGCGCTGGATTCAGGGCCCCGCCCAGTTGACCCGCTACAACGGCTACCCGGCCATCGCGATTTCCGGTGAATCGGCACCGGGCCACAGTACCGGCGAGGCGATGGAGGAAATCCAGCGCCTGGTCAGCCAACTGCCCGCCGGCCTGGGCCAGGAATGGACCGGCCTGTCGTTGCAGGAACGCTTGTCCGGCTCCCAGGCACCGCTGCTGCTCGGTTTGTCGCTGCTGATCGTGTTCCTGTGCCTGGCGGCGCTGTATGAGAGCTGGTCGATTCCGACCTCGGTGCTGCTGGTGGTGCCCCTCGGCGTGCTCGGCGCGGTATTGGCCGTAAGCTTGCGCGGGATGCCCAACGATGTGTTCTTCAAGGTCGGCCTGATTACGATCATTGGGCTGTCGGCGAAGAACGCGATCCTGATCATCGAGTTTGCCAAGGACCTGTATGACCAGGGTGAAGACCTGATCGACGCCACGTTGAAAGCCGCACGCCTGCGCCTGCGGCCGATCATCATGACGTCCCTGGCGTTCATCCTCGGCGTGGTGCCGTTGGCGATTGCCACGGGCGCCAGCTCGGCCAGCCAGCAGGCCATCGGTACCGGGGTGATCGGCGGGATGATTACCGCGACGCTGGCGGTGGTGTTTGTGCCGGTGTTCTTCGTCGTGGTCATGAAGCTGGTGCGCAAGCGCCACACGTAATAAATGCGCTATGGTGCTTACACATCCCTGATTTGTGAGCGCCATGCCCTTCCTCGCACGCACCCACCCCCGCCTGTCCTCCGCCGCCGTCCTGGGCCTGGCGGTGGGGCTCCTGGCTCCCGCCGACACGATCATCAGCAAAGTCCTCATCGGCTGGAACGCCGGGGTCTGGACCTACCTGGTGCTGATGCTGTGGCTCACCAGCCATTCCCGCGCCGACGACGTAAAACGCATCGCCGAGATCGAGGACGAGAACGCCGGCCTGGTGTTGTTCATGGTGTGCATCGCGGCGATTGCCAGCCTGGCGACCATCACCCTGAACCTGGTGGGCACCAAGGACCTGAGCGATAGCCAGCGCCTGTTGCATTACGGCTTCACCGGCCTGACGGTGGTTGGCTCATGGCTGCTGATCGGGGTGATTTTCAGCGTGCACTATGCGCGCCTGTATTACACCTGGGACGGCCCCGAGCCGGCACTGCGCTTTGCCGAGGATTTACGCACGCCCAATTACTGGGACTTCCTGTACTTCTCGTTCACCATCGGCGTGGCGGTGCAAACGGCGGATGTCGGGGTTGCCACGCGTACCATGCGCAAGGTGGTGCTGGGGCAATCGTTGATCGGGTTTCTGTTCAACACGGCGATACTGGGGGTTCTCGATCAATATTGCCGCCGGATTGTTTGGATGAAGCTGCACAAACCTTCTAGACGCTAAGCCCCTGCAGGAGCGAGCTTGTTCGCTCTTGCAGTGTTTACCCCATAGGTATTTTATGGCCGCCCACAACTGGATCGACCTGGCTCAGGACGCCGACACCGGCATCGAGACCCTGCGCGCGCATTTCGAGGGCCACGCCTACGACCCGCACTGGCACGACAGCTACCTGGTGGGCGTCACGGAGCAAGGCGTGCAGCAGTTCAACTGCCGGCGCACCCGCCATAACAGCGTGCCCGGCCAGGTGTTCCTGGTGGAGCCCGGCGAGCTGCACGACGGCGACGCGCCCACGGCGGACGGTTTTACCTACCACATGCTTTACCTCGACCCGCAGTGGTTGGCGCGGGAAGTCAGCGCAGTGTTCGAAGAAGCGCCGCTCGACAGCCAGCTGGGGTTTGCCAGCACCCTGGCCAGCGACCCGCGCCTGGCCCTGGCCACCAGCCGGGCCTTCCAGACCTTGCACGGAGGTGAGCTGCGCATCGTGCGGCAACAGGCGATGGACCAACTGCTCGAACGCCTCACTGCGCAACTGCACTGGCGCACCCGCTACCATGAAGACCCTCGCCTGCCACGGGTGGCGCACAAGGCCCGGGAATACCTGCATGCGCACCTGCAGCAAGATGTGGGCATGGATGAACTGGCGCTGGCCTGCGGCGTCGATCGCTTTCGCCTTACCCGCGCCTTCAAGAGCGCCTTCGGCCTGCCACCCCATGCCTACCTGGTGCAACTGCGCCTGGCCCGCGCCCGGCATTGGCTGGCCAACGGCAAGCAACCCGCCGACGTGGCGATTGCCCTGGGCTTTGCCGACCAGAGTCACCTGGGGCGCTGGTTCGTGAGGGCGTATGGCCTGACGCCGGCGGCGTATCGCAAGCGGTGTTCAAGCGTTTTTCAGCGCTAGCTGCGCCACCACCACTCGTCGGCACTGTCAATTCTCACAGGTTCGCCACGCCCCCCGATAGGTGTTTGATCTCCTTGTCAGCAGTCGGCCACTCAGGGCCGCGCCTCATTCAAGGAAGCCTGTCCATGCCCAATTTTCCCATAGCCCCGGATAATGCGCCGCTGGGCGACAACAACCCGCCCGGCAACGCCCTCGTGCTGCATAACCCATCGTCAGGCCTGGCGTCGCGCCGCGTCGAAGACCTCGACCCACCCAAGTCAGCCTATCCGTCGGTCCCGCTGGATGCCACGCTGTATCCTGAAAGAGGGGTCTACGGCCTGGGCATCCGCCACGTGCGCCCCTTTGCCCAGTAGACCTTCGAACGCTGGTTCAACTTCAATTACGACTTCTACGCCCTCTACCTCAACGACCTGGTCAATGCAGTCGCCGCCGATATTGCGCTTGAAGACCGGGACCGTTACGACTTGTTCGTCCCCGAAGAGTTCATCCCCGAAGGCGACGTCCAGATATACGGCCGCGTAGTGCGGGCCGGCAGTGGCCAGGAGAGTACGTCGCCGCTGCAAACCATCCTGATCAAGACCACCCGCCCCGGTGGCCGCGATAACGACCCCGGCAGCAAATGGCACCCGGGCCTGGTGATGACGGTGGAAGGCCTGCCTGAGGGCCCCACCGTTAATATAGATAATGCCAACAGCGGGGTCTGGTGCCTGATCCAGCGCTATGAAAACCTGCGCCAGAATGACCAGATCGAGCTGTCGTGGGATGGGGTTTTAGTCACGCATATCGTCAGCCCGGCCGAAGTCGCGGGTTCAGGGCCGATTCGCGTCTTTGTCTCCAGGGACATCATTTTGCAGGGGGGGCATTTCGGCAAGCTGACCCTGCGGTTTCGGGTCTCGGACGTGGTGCAAAACTTCTCCGGGGATAAATACCAGTACTCCAAACCCTACTTCCTGGACAGCGAGCTGGATCCGAACCTGCTTTTTGCACCGATCTTCCTGGTGGATTACGAAGAGGCGACCCAGATCGACTTCGATACCCAGAGCGAGGCAACCTTCGAAGTGCTGGTGACGGTGCCTCGGCAAACCCCGGCTCCCCTGCCGCGGCACCAGTTGGCGGTGACCTTGTTCGGTACCCTGGCCGACGGTTCGACCCAGGTGTTCCCCTTGGCCCCGGTGGTGGACAGAAACCTCGGCGTTGAATTTGTCACCGTCGACCGCGAGATTATCGAACAACTGGTGGGCGGGTCCTTTCGGGTCTCGTTCCAGTGGCTGAAAAACGACGGCCGCGTGGAGCAATCCGGCAGTACCTCCGTCAGTGTGGTGGGCACGCCGGTGGCGATGCCGGCAGTGACGGTCGCACCGATCGAGGTGGGGCTGATCGAGCCCGATCAGGACATCACCGTGCAGATCCCCTTCTACGAACCCCACAACCCGGACTGGCTGGAAACCCTGGTGATTGAACATATCCGTCCTGGCGGCGGCGGCGAAGACTACGTGGAAGAACAACTGGCGGGCGCCCAGGGCGGCACGCGCTACGTCAGCAAAGAGCACCTGAAACAGTTTGAAGGCGTGGGCGACATCGCATTTTATTACCTGGTCAACGATGGCGCCGGCCACGTCCTGGACGGCAACGCATTGACCACTCGCAAGTCCCGCGAGCTGTTCGCCCACGTGGGTGAACGCATCGGCAACATGCCGACTGCACACCTGGAAGGCGCCCTGGGCAACAACATCGACCCCAGCCATGTGACCACGCCCACCTTGCTGCTGACCCTGCCCCTGACCTTGCCAGCCCCGCACGGGCAGACCGAAGAAGGTGACCTGATCCACTGGAACGCCATCGGCTCCGGCCTTGACGGCTCGGCCAGTGGCGTTGTGCGCATCAACGGCGGCACGGCAGGCAAGCCCCTGGTTTTCCCGGTGAGCCGGGCGATCCTCGACAACAACAATAATGGCAGCCTGCGCATTACCTATAGCCTCGAACGCAGCGGCCCGCCGCGCCTGGTATTGCGCTCCGAGGTGCTCAACCTGACCGTGGGCCGCGGCGTGCAACTGGACCGTCCGGTTATCGACGGCGCCACCCTGTTCCCCGACGCACTCAACCCCCTGGCAGCATTGAGCGGCGCCAAGGTCATCGTGAGATACCGGCCGATGCAGGCCACCGACCAGATCAAGGTCGACTGGTTGAGCCGCGACGGGCTGGGCAGTGCCACCGAGTACACCCTGGGCAACCCGTCCACCAACGAAGTATTCGTGACCATCCCGGCCCGCACCATCGCCAGGGGTATTCGCCCCGTTGGCAACCAGATCAGCGTGCAATACCACTTCAACCGTGGCGCCTTTCCGTACCCTTCGGACACTGTCGACCTGCACCTGCTTCCCCTCACCGGGCTGCCCACACCGACGATCGACGGCATTGGCGACAGCACCCTGCTCGACCTGTCGAAACTCAATGACCAGGCCCGCGCCCGTGTATCCGTCTGGCCGTTTATCGATGCCGGGCAGTTTATGTGGATGAGTTGGGAGGGCACGTTTGCCGACGGCAGCCCGTACCGCGAGGACACCTACACCGCCAACCTGGTCACCGAAAACGGTGCCGCCAACGGTATCTCGCCACCCGCGCCAGTGGACAAACTGCAGCGCTTGATGGATGGCTCGCACCTGACCATCCGCTTCTGGGTCAGCCTGGCAGAAAGCCCCGACAAGAACACCGCCGTGCTGTTTGGCGTGCGTGAACACCGTGTGCAAACCCTGCCCGCCGTGCTGCCGCACCCACGGTTCAACGACCAGCCCGGGGCAACGCTGACCATTCAGCCGCTGGACCACGTAGACAACGCCAGTGTCACGGTGGCGTATGGCGGCATGAATCCAAGCCATTCCATCCAGTTGCAATGGATTTTCCCGGATGGCGGTGTTGCGGATATTGGCGCCAAGGACGGCCTGGACGGCGGTCGTGTGGATTTCGTCATTACCAATGAAGTGCTGGCAGACAGCGTCGGCAAAACCATTGAGTTGCGCTATGTCGCCACCATCAATGGCAGCCCGGTGCCTTCAGAAACGCAGGTATTGACAGTGGCCAGGATCCCGGCGGGAAGACCGCCACAACCGCGAATCAATAACATGAACAGCGGCACAACCCTGGACCTCCAGGCGTTCACCGGGGATGCACACGCCTCAGTAGCCAAATGGGAATTGAGCAAGCAAGGTCAACGTGTATGGATCACGCTGGGGGCGGCAGGTGTAGAACCTTTGTCGGTGATGAGGGCACACGCCATTACTGCTGCTCAAGCGGCCAACGGCATCACCAACCAAGCTGTCTCCCGCAGCTGGCTGGCAAGCCTGGGGAAAAACACTACGTTCACGGTGACCTGCAAAGTGACGTATGACGGCAGTGACGATGAGTCAAAAGCCATCCCGCTCCTGCAAAGCACCTATACCGTGACATGGCTAGCGGAGGTCAAATTTATTCCTACCCTCCTCCACTCATCAAACGGGGTCGTCGTCAGCCCTGACGGGCGCCGCGTTTATGTCGCTGTTGGCGCGGGTGGTAGAACTGCGGTTTACGTTATCGACACAGCAACGGACGCCATTATTCACTCGGCTTCGTATGACATTCAGTCCAGTGGGCACCTTGCAATTCACCCGGACGGATCAAGACTCTACTTGGACCTGGTCCGCACCAGCATAGCGGTAATCAGTACAACCTCCTTCGCCAGAGTTGCGACCTATGCCACCGTAAATGCACAGGACTTGGCGATCAATACTGCAGGCACTCGGCTATATGTTACTGCGGGGAGCGGTGCTTATACTTACGACGCCGCCACCGGCAATCGGATAGCTCAAATAGCGGGTCAGTCTCGCTACATCGCCTGCTCACCTAATAATACGCGTGCCTACCTTACGACCTATGGCGGCGGTTTCAACGCGGTTGATACGACTGTTATCAACACTGCAAACAATAGTGTTGTAACTGTCATTCAGGGAGTGATTGGGCCCATGGCTTTAAGTACCAACACCCCTCGCCTCTATTTGGCGAGAGCTGATGGCTTGGGGATAATAAACACCAACACCAACAGTTTGGTGACCGTGATTGGGGCGGGATCGGGAAGGTCGGTTGCAGTCAACCCGGTACTTCCTCATGCCTATACGGCAGGGTTCGGCGCCTTCAACATATTTGACACAAATACGGACAGGCTTATAGCGACTGTACCCGCGGATATTGGGTTTGGATCTGGCAATATTGCAGTACTGCCAAACGGTTCAAAAGCTTATTTCACCAGCAGTGACTCGCAAGGACTCTACGTCATGCGTTATTGACTAACTAACCGAGGTATAACCGGGACAGGTCCATCTAAACCATGGACTTGTCCCTTTTTTTGTCCCCTATAGCTCTCCCGCCACTATCCCCTCCCCGTGTCCGCCCGCCCCTGCTCAAACCTTCCAGACACGCCACCACACACCTGCAACCATCGACTCCATCGCCCCACCTACGGAGTCGCCCCACCATGTTCCCTACCCTGTTGCCCTTCCTTTTATTCGCTTTTGTAGCCTCCATCACCCCTGGCCCCACCAATATCCTGGTGCTGAGTAACAGCGCACGGTATGGCTTCAAAGCCGCACTGCCTATCGTGCTGGGCGCATGCGCGGGGGCGGCGGGGATTGTGCTGCTGGTAGGCTCCGGCGTTGGCCAGTCGCTGGCGCACTGGCCCCGGGTGCAGGCAGCGATGCAATGGCTGGGGGTCGCCTGGCTCAGCTACCTTTCCTGGCAGATTTTCAGCGCCCCCGCCGAGTCAATCGACCCGGCTGCCGTGCAAAAACCCCTGGGCTTGGCCGGCGCCGCCAGCCTGCAACTGGTCAACCCCAAGACCTGGATGATGGCCCTGGCGGTGGTGAGCGTGTTTGCCGGCAATGGCGATGAACGCCAGAGCCATGTGCTGTACCTGTCGCTGGCGTTCTTTGTGATCGCCTTGCCGTGCCTCGGCGCGTGGGCATTGCTGGGGGTCGGAAGCAGCCGGGTGTTTCGCTCGCCCAAGGCGATGCAACGGTTCAACCGCTGCATGGCGGTGTTGTTGCTGGTCTCAAGCTGGCTGAGCGTCTGGGTGTAGACACAACCGTTCGTCGGCACTGTCAGTTTTCACAGCTATCCGCTATCGGGGCTGCGGGTGTTTGATTTCCCTTGCCTATATGCACAGCCAGCGCTGTGCGTGACTTCCAGCAAGGAGTGGTCAGCATGCCCAACCAACCGATCGACCCCGATGACAATGCCTCGGTCATTGAAGACCCAGGTGTACCTGTTTCCGACAGCCCCCTGACCCTCCTTGAGCCCGCGCCCCTGCCGATGATCACGGCTGAAGACCTGGCCCCGCCCTATTCGGCGTTCCCGCCGGTCTCGCTTGACCAGTATCCCGATGAACCTTACGCCTATGGCCTGGGCATTCGGCATGTTCAGCCCTATGCGTATTTCGTCCTGGAAAAATGGCACACCTGGGCCATCTTCGACGCCTTTGAGTTGTACCTCAATAACGATCTTCAGGCGTCTGGTGTCGTCGAGATGGACCAGGATCGTTATGGCATGTACGTCATCGCCGAACGCATGCCTGAAGGTGAAGTTCAAGTGCGCGCGCGGGTAGTGCGCGCAGGCAGCGGCCACGAAAGCACCTCGCCGCCGCAAAGCATATTGATCAAGACCACCCGTCCCGGCGGGATTGAGAACAATGGTGACGACAAATGGCACAGTAAACTGAGCCTGAGTGTCGACGGCTTGCCCGAAAGCAGCACGATCAACATGGACACGATCAGTCGCGGGTTATACGCCGTGATTGCGCCCTATCCGAACGTGCGCAAGAACGACACCATTGAGTTCTATTGGGACGGAGTTGAGATCAGGCACCTGGTCACGGCCGCCGAGGCCGCCGGTATCCAGCCGATCAGGGTATTTATCAGCAAGGAAAATATTCTCAAGGGCGGCCTCAACGGCGCACTCACCCTGCGCTTCAGGGTGTTCGATGTGGTTCAGAATTACTCAGGGGAAAAATACCAGTACTCCAAGCCGTATGGACTGGTCGCCGAACTGGACCCCAGCTTGATGAGCGCGCCGTTTTTCCTGGTGGATGACGCGGAAAGCCGGCAAATCGATTACGACACGCAAAGTAATTCACTGTTCGAAATCCTGTTGCAGACCCCACGGGTGACACCGGCCCCGCTGCCCCCAAACCAGGTCACGATTACCCTGACGGCCACACTGGCGGACGGCACGATCGAAGAACTGGTGCTTGATCCTGTCGAAGTCAGGAACGGTCGGGAAGAGATCTTCCCGGTGGACCGCGATTTGATCGAGCGCGTCATCGGCGGCTCGTTCAGGGCTTCATTCGTCTGGCACACCGCCACCGGTGGCCACCTCGGGCAGTCTGGCAGTGTCACCGTGACGGTGGTGGGTACACCGACCTCGATGCCGGCAGTGACCGTGACCCCGAGCGAGTTGGGCCTGATCAACCCGGACGATGATGCGTTTATCAGCATCCCGTCCTACCAGCCACACGCCTACGATTCGATGGAAACCCTGGTCATCGAGCAGATCGTTCCAGGGGGCGGTGGAATGCGCTATTCCGACCCGCAACTGGCCGGGGACCAGGGTGGCACGCGCCGGGTTCCAAGCGAAATACTGCAACAGTTCAAGGGGCTCGGTGATGTCGCGGTGTATTACCTGGTCGATGACGGCGCAGACAGCCAGTTGCATGCCTACGGTGCGCTGATTGAACGCAAATCACGGGTGCTGACAGTACGCATCGACGAACGCCTCGAAACCATGCCTGCCCCCACCCTGCAGGGCGCGATTGACGACAACGTTGACCCGGTTGACGTAGTGGGCGACAGCGTGCTGCTGACGCTACCCTATACGGCAACCAGGAGCCGCGACCATATCCAATGGAACATTGTGGGCACGGGCACAGGCGGTTCCGCCAGCGGTTCGGTGACGATCAACGGTGCGACACAGGGCCAGCCACTGGTACTGCAGGTCAGCCGTGCAGTGCTGGATAACAACTTCGATGGCCAACTGCGCATCACCTACAGCTTGGAACGCGAAACCCCGCTGCCGAAACTCACCTTGCGCTCGTTTACAACCCTCCTGACCGTGGGCCGTGGCGTGGAACTGGATGCGCCTGAAGTCGTGGAAGCCGAGCAGTACCCTGACCGGCTTGACCCGCTGGCGGCTCAATCGGGTGCAACGGTGCTGGTGAAATACCGGCGCATGCGCGAGAGCGAATCGTTTTCAGTGAAATGGGTGACGGCCGATCTGCTGGGCAGCACCGTCGAAACGGGTTGGGGCAACCCCGACACCAATGAAGTGGGTGTGCCGATAGAGGCCCGTACCATTGCCAAGGGCATTCGCAACGAGCGTAACCGCATCAGTGTGCAATACAGTTTTACCCGCAGCGGGTTTCTCCATGAGTCGGATACTCTGAACCTGGACCTGCTGCCGTTGAGTGGCTTACCCACACCAACCATCGACGGGGTCGGCAACAGCGTGATCCTGCCGACGAACGAGCTCGTCGCTCAAGCCCGCATCCGTGTGGCGGCCTGGCCTTTGGCCTTTGAAGAGCAGTTCATGTGGCTGCAATACACGGGTACCAACACCGACGGCAGTGCGTTCAACCTGGACACTTTTATCGCCGCCCCCGTTGGAGAAAGCGCCACCCTGGGTGTCTCGCAACCCATACCGTTGGCGGAGCTGCAAGGTCTCAGGAACGAGTCGCACCTGACCATTCGCTTCTGGGTCAGCCTGGCCGAAAGCACTGATAAAAACACCGCAGTATTGTTTGGTGTACGCGAGCATATTATCCAGTCGATCCCCGCCACATTGCCGCGCCCGGCCTTTGCCAATCTGCAAGGCGCCACCTTGACCATCGACCCACAGGACTGGCAGAACAACGCCTATGTGGCGGTGGCCTATAACGAAATGACCGCGGCCCACCGCATCGCCCTCGAGTGGATTTACCCGAACGGCACCATGGCGACCATCCCGGCGCAGAACGGTAACACCAATAAGCGCGTCGACTTTCAGATCAGCCGGGACATCCTCGCCAATAGCGCGGGCAAATTGATCGAGCTCCGTTATATGGCGACGATAGGGACGAATATTGTCCCGTCAGAGCCCCAGAAGCTGAGCGTTAACCGCGTTCCGTCGTCGGCCCTGCCTCGGCCGC
>NZ_CP080030.1:4066906-4067102 GCF_019382755.1 Pseudomonas sp. Colony2
GGCCAGAAGGTTTGGGTACAACTCTCCAGGTCCGGTAGCGCGCCTTTGAACGTGCTGACAAACTACAGCCTGCAGGCGGGAGAAGTATCTACCGGCTTGGTGAATAAGCCTGTGCTGCGCTCATGGCTGGATGGGCTACCCAACAACAGCACCATTACCGTAACCTGCAAAGTGGCTTTTGATGGCAGTAGTGTTG
>NZ_CP080030.1:4067721-4071920 GCF_019382755.1 Pseudomonas sp. Colony2
CCCCACAAAAAAAGGAAGCCTCGGCTTCCTTTTTTCTTTACCCCTGTTTCCTAGAAATCGTAACGCACTCCCACATTAACCCCCCACGGCTGATCCACCTTCTTGCCTTGGGCATGTTCAATATCAGCGTGCAGCTTGACGTTCTTCGACACCGACATCGCCACGCCCGCTGCCACTTCAATACGCGAACCGAACACATCGTTGTTGAAGCGCTGGTCGTTCACCTTGACCTTGTTGCTGTGGTTGAACTCATGGGCCAACGCTGTACGCAGGTAGGGCTGCAGCACCCCGCCGCTCTCCAGCTGGATATTCTTGCCGCCTGTCACGCCAAGCTTGCCCACCACGGAGGCGGTGCGATCACCCTTGGCCTGCAGGCCATTGTCCAGCTCGTAACTTTGCGCCTGGATAATCGCTGTGCTCAGTTGCGAGTACGGTTCTACAAAGTAACCATCGTCGAGCTTGATATGCCGGCCGACTTCCGCCGATGCGCTCACGGCATTCTGCGTGTAGTTGCCCTTGGCACGCTTGCCGTCGCTCATGGTCACGTTGACCTCGTTGTGCAAGCGGTTGAGCTTGACCACGCCGTCGAAGTACAGCCCGCTCTCGTCGTCGATCCAGGTGGCATACCCCCCCAGGTAGTAGCTGTTGACCTTGCCGCTGCCGGAAGTGTTGGCGCTGATGTCGGACGTGCTGTGACCCGCCATGACACCGGCCATCCACTGGCCATCTCCGCCCGACAATGGCGCATCGGCCCCCAGGCTCAGGCCACGCTGGTTTTGCGTGTAGCCACCACCGTCCTTGTTCCCGACTACCTCGTATTTGTTGCCGTAGCCACGCATCCAGAACCCGTTGCTCTGGCCGTCGCTGAAACGCAGTTCACCCATGCGGGTACGCAGCAGGGACATCTCGCCGTACAGCACGGTGGGGGCCGTGTTGAACAACGCCATCACGGTTTTGGTGCTGTTGCTGGTGCCACGACGGTTAGGATCGAGGTACCAGTCGGTGTCTTCCTTCTTCAGCCCGTAGGAATAGGCGCCCACATCCACGGTGTCGCCGTCCAGCGAGAAGTGCGCATCGCCACCTTCGGTGTGCACCACACGAATCGGCAACGCACTCGCCAACTCGGAGCCGGTCGCCGCCAACAGCAGGCTGTGGTTGCCCGTGGCGACCCCGTTGACGTTGAGCAAGTCGGTCTGGCCGGTGCTGAAGTCGGTGTGCATCACATAGCTGCCGTCACCCGACAGGCTGTTGACGTCCAACTGAAAGAACTCATCGGCGCCGCCAAAGTGCACGGTGCCGCCGCCCATGATCAGGTCGCCGACTGAACTGTCATCCACCAGCATCCAGTGGGACGCTGAATTGACGCTCAACTCGGCGACGTTCTGCAGTTTGCCGGTGAGCCAGGAGCCATTGTTGAGCTGCAACCTGGCGGTGCTGCCGTCTTCGACCACCACGTCACCGACCAGGAAGCTGCGGTCGACGTTCATGTTGGCGGTGGCGCCATTCATGACTTCCAGCAGCACACCGTTTGCGCCGGTCAGCGTGGAGCCATTGAGTACATGAATATCAGCAAGGGTCGATTCCCCGGGCCTGAACGAGCCGACCTGAATCGCCGAACCGGTCTTGCCCTCGACGCTCGAGCGGTCGAGGATCAGGCTGCTGGCCAAAGTCGGGTCGTTATCCACGCCCATCTTCACGCCAATGTCTCCACCAACGATGCTGGTATTGAACGCACGGGCCTGGCCACTGAACAGGTCAATACCCACGCCATTATCAGCGGTCGCTTCGACACGCGAATCAGTCAGGTCCAGCACGCTGTGGGCACTGGCCGAGGCACCGCGGGTGCTGCCGGTGATGTGGCTGTTGACGACCGTGACGCTGGAACCATTGGTGTCGCCCAGGGAACGGGCCGCTATCAGCCCGGTTCCGTTGTTGTGGGTAACGTTGCTGTTGGTGATCAGCACGTTGCTGCCCGTGACACGCACCGCGGCGACTGCCGAATCCCGCGCAACGACGTCCGAACCATCGATGCGGATGTCGGAGTTCATTGCGGTAATGTCACGGGTGCTGCTGCCGGCATTGACAATCAGGGTTGCGGAATTGGCAGTGATTTGCAGGGTGGGCACTCCCAGAACCGTCAGGCGGGAACCTGCACGCAATTCAAAAGTGTCAGGACGCGGGCCAGGCCGCACCGTTTCATCCGGGCCGGTCACGACACGCGCCTCGGACAGCTGCGCCATGAGCATCAGCAGTGTGACGGCCTTGGCCTTGAAGGCAAGGCTTAAGGGAGTTGGTTTGAAATTGAATGGAGCTGACATCTTTACGGACCTCTGGGTTGGCGTTCCTTTACGGAAAAAAACTGGCCGGTTCCGAAAAGCGTGTGGACCCTGCCAATCAAGCGGCGCCCAAGGTACCCAGAGCTGTTCCCAACATCTGTAGGACTAATCCTAAGACGCTGTACTGAAAGTGAATGCAGTTTGTAGTCGACCCAAAGGCAAAAATGCCAAAGAGGAGCAAGGCTCCTCTTTGGCAACAGGCTTCAAACAAGTATTAAGGGAGCGGGACGTCAGTGCCGTCGCAGTATTGGCCATTTGTTCCACCTATCCGAACCCCGCGAACAAGAGGATGCGCTTCATCGGAAGGTAATGGTCCTTCAGGCAGGTTGATGGTGTACCAGACCCGCGCGGAGCCGGCCAACCTTGCACCCGAGTGGGGCTGGATGGGTTTGTAGATGGTCTCATAGGGCCCCAGGAGCAACTCGAACCCCGAATTGATCATGCCTTGCGTGAGCGGTATGGAGTCCACCTGACCCACTGCTGCCGGGACCGCTATCGTTCCTGCATCGTCGCTGTAGCCCTGCCAGTGCAGCGTAACTACCATCCTCAGTTCAAAGTGCTCCGAAGACGGAATACACACCACAACGTTCCCGGGAGGACTTTCAGGCCTGAACGAAGCGCAGTTGACCGACCCCGCTGCCGACAGATGTCGTACCTCCGGCGCGGCAAGCTCTTTGAAGTTGGCATTCACCGTCACCGTCGTGTCAGGGGAAAACTGGCGGTTGGTGCTGGCCCCTTGGGCAATGGTGTAGAACACCGTCTTGCGGCCATTGCCATGACGCTCAATGAAGCTCCACGGGATTGAGAGCGGAATCACCTGGCCAGCCGAGGCGCCGGTCACCGGTTGGGTAGCAACGAGTTCGCCCGAATAGTAAAGGCGGATCGTAAAGTCGCTGGCATCCGGTGTGGGTGCCGTACTCCATAACGTCACCCGGGCAATCGCAGGCCGGTTGGCGTGGTCGCGCTCCAGCACGTCGTCGGGGCCCTCGGTACCGGTTGCGTCTACCCCCTTCACGACTACGGGCAGCAGGTCATCGTTGATCGGGTCCGGGCCAATGGGAGTGGGGCCGACAACAAACAGGTCCAGGTTGACGGTGGTGGTCGGTATCGCCGGGTAGTCGACAGATCGCCGCCGCACCACATAGGAAACCGTCAACGGCAATAGCCCTCGAGTGGCGCCATAGAGGTCTTCCAATACCCTGTACGGAACGTGAACCTCCGCCGGGAACCGGCTGTTGCCCAGCTGCTGGGCATCCAAGTTAACGGTGGTGATGCTTGTCCTCAATGTGACGAGGAATTCATCTCCATCGACGTTGCGCAGAAAGTTCGTATATTCAGGAATACGCACGATCATGCCGCCGTCCAGCCCTACATCCTCCCGATCAATCAATTCGTCGCTGGGGGGAGAGGTTCGGCCAACCAGCGGTGCCAGGAGGTTCTCAGGGGCCGGAAACAGACCCACGTCCAGGCTGTAGGAAGCAGAAAGCCGCGCCGGGTTTCCTGCTGCGTCGAACAACTCATACCGCAAACTGCGCAGGCCATCCGGGCTGGCGTCAACCACGGATAATGGCAATGGGAAGCTCAGGTCCGCAGGCAGATTCCAACGTGGCGAAGGATCAGGCGGGCTGGGGACATAGGGCTGATCGGAACCATTATAGTAAAGATACGCCCAATCGCCCGCAGCGCGACCTTGCGCCACATAATCCGGGATCGTAAACACTGCGGACTCATTGGGCTTGCCTTCAAAGTAGTCACGGTCGGCAGGTGTGGGCAGGTCGCCAGGTGGTATAGGCGCCGGCGGCGCACCGGGGAAGCTGGCATACGGTGGTGTCAGGTCAACGATAACGATCTGCGGAACTGATT
>NZ_CP080030.1:4071954-4072095 GCF_019382755.1 Pseudomonas sp. Colony2
GTACTTGATTTGGTACCGCCCCGCGGGCCGCCGACCTTGAGCGATGTTCACCGGTATCTCAGTCCCTGGGTTAACAACGGAAAACGAATAGATGGGATCGCCCCATTCGCTGTCATCGAAATTTTTCCACCAGACAGTGAC
>NZ_CP080030.1:4072255-4134633 GCF_019382755.1 Pseudomonas sp. Colony2
CTTCGATTCTTTACATAGTTACGGATAAAGTCGATCGTTTCCTTTTTCATCACTTGTCTCCAGATATTAAGAAGAATCACATCTCACACGTACTTCCCTATCGTTGACATAGCCGCTCGCGCCGCGAGACAAAGCGCTTGCACGCCTATCACACGCCGACTATTCCCTGCACAACAACAAATTCACCCAGTCCTTTAATCTTTGACCAACGTTGCCTTTCCATCACTAGTGCAACTAATGACATCCCCGGGTTTACAAAACCCACCCGTTGGAAAGGTCAGGTCGACACGGATATGTCCGCTCCCCTTGACGTCTGGCCGGGAGTCACCCACCTTGCCCAGGTTGCGCCACACTTCGAAACTGGCGACAGCTGAACCGTATTCGCGCATAGGCTCGAGGGTCCGGTCGAACGGTTCCACCACAACGTTAATGCCGTTATCAATATGGGGTTGCAGCACCTGGATAGTTGCGTCGTATTCAGTGTTATCAATAGGATCAACCCAGTTATTACGCCCATAGCCTTGCCAGTGAAAACGCACCTCATCGTTAAGTTGCAGGCCGATGTTGCCCGGAATCAACCAATGCACGCCATATAAAGGCGAAGGCGAAGAACAACAGGTTACATACTCGTTAGTCAGGGTGTGCTGAACTTGCGGAGGGGTAAAATTAATCAGCGCTGTCACATCTACATTCACAAAGGTAGGCTCTGATTGTTGTTCGTTGACCCCATTACTGGTGAGGTAATGGACCGGCAAACGTGGATTGACCGTCCCCTCGATCAGGTTCCAGGGGATATCGGTAAACCACACCAACTGCCCTCCTACCTCCCCCAACTGCACGCTATGGCTGGCCACCGGGCCAACACCGTTCCAGAACAGACTGAGCAATTGACCCGCAACCGGATCTGCAAACAAAGGAACATATGCCTGGGCATCCAGCCCACGATCCAGATGATTGAGCTGATTGGGAGTCCTGGAGCCGCGCCCTATCACCGTGACGCTGGCCAGGGTCGGGTTAAGCAATGCGGGCGCATTGGGATGGTCCTGGCCGGCAATCGTCAGGTCGACATTGAACCGTTCCGATAAGGAACGAAATGGAGGCAGGGCTCCGCGAATGATTTCGTAGCGCACCACCGCCGCTTCGGGAACCAGTACCGGCGCAGGCCCCCTGAGGGTCAGCCATGGAATTTCCACATCACAAGGGAAACTCAGTACCGGCTGCGGGACTGTCGGACGGGCATTCCAATAGGCGATTACCTGGTCCCCCGGCGCCCAATCGTCGTAGGCGGGGTCAATGCGCATGAACACGCCACGACGTGCATCATCGCGCTTGATCAGGCCGTCGTCGTATGCCGGTGGCCGAATTTGCGGACGCGGCAAGTTGCTCGGCAACGGCGTCAGTGCCAGCTGAAACAGCAGTCCGGCACTCTGGCTGCTGAAATTGCCTGCCTCGTCAAAAATGCGGTAGAAAATATAGGCGTCACCGTTGTTCAACCTGCGAAAAATATCGGGGGGCACGTAAGCAACCAGCGGGTCGGAGGTTAACGCGATCACGTACTCAGCGTCCGGCGCGCTTAACGGCGGGTTATCCCGGTTGGACAGGAAGAACTCAATCCGGTCCTTGTCCGCGCGCACGGTGTAGAACGGAATATTGAACGCCACCGGCACGTTATCGAGCAGGTATTGCTCATCGACGTTCGGGGTCGGGGCAACTACAAAATCCACAGTATCCAGTGGGTTCAGTAACGCAGGCGAGTCCAGATCGATGGTGAGTGTTCTCCTGGGAATCAACTCACTGACACCGCCAAAGGAGTCCTCAACCGAATAGTAGAGTTGCGCGGTGCCGGAGCCCTCATCAGTCAATCGTGGCAGGGGCACCTCCAGTGAGAAAACCGCAGGCAGAGGGGGTGGCGGGCCAAACACCTCCTGCGAATCAACCACCTCATCGACACCCGCCCACACCCAGTGGAGGCGCACGGTGTGCGGCTCATCCAGCAGCGGCTCGGGTCGCGGGTTCCACATCGGGATGTTGACCTGCAGCGGGCCCTGCAGGCGCGAGCGCGGGATCAGGCCCCGGGGGTCACCACTGTCGACGCCGGGTATGTCCATCGGGTCCAGCAACACAGTGCCCCCGTCGTCCGCGCCCAAGGGTTTGATCAGGTAAGTGGAACCAGAGACGTCAGACATGGGTTTAATCCTCAACACGGTGGACAGTGGCCTGCCGGCAGGCGGCGTGTGTATACCAAGTGGCGTTGAGAGAATTAAGCGCCCGATTCCTTCGTCCGGATACTGTCAGAATTAACAGGTAGACCCCTCCATTCGTCGCTTTTTGCTCGGCCTTGCTGCCAGGGCGGTTACTGAGCAGCGCTTGACGAAATTTCCTACTTGGTGTTTCCTGAAACCGGTTTCAGAAATTGATTTCGCCTTGGAACCCAGATAAATCCAATAAGAAAGGCCGCCGCCGTGACTACTTTTTCCGCCGCCCAACGCAGCCGCGTGACCATGCTGGACGTCGCCGAGCGCGCCGGTGTGTCCAAGGCCAGCGTGTCGCGCTTTATCGGCGACGACCGTGCCCTGCTCTCCGATGCCATCGCCCTGCGCATCGAGCAGGCCATCGATGAGCTGGGCTATCGCCCCAACCAGATGGCCCGCGGCCTGAAACGCGGGCGCACCCGCCTGATCGGCATGCTGGTAGCCGATATCCGCAACCCCTATTCGATTGCCGTGATGCATGGCGTGGAAACCGCCTGCCGCCAGCACGGCTACAGCCTGGTGGTGTGCAACACCGACCGCGATGACGAGCAGGAGCGCCAGCACCTGGCGGCCCTGCGTGCCTACAATATCGAAGGGCTGATCGTGAATACCCTCGGCCATCACCTGGACCAATTGCTGGAACTGCAACGGGAAATGCCCCTGGTGCTGGTGGACCGCAAGGTCGAACCGCTGCACAGCGACCTGGTAGGGCTGGATAACCCGGTGGCGGTGCGCATGGCCGTGGAGCATCTGGAACAGCAAGGCTATCGCGACCTGCTGTTGGTGACTGAAGCCACCGACGGCACCAGCTCGCGGCTTGAGCGCCTGGACAGTTTCAAGGCGGAAATTGCCAACCGTCCGACATTGACCGGCGCCGTACTGGAGTTGGATGGCGAACTGGAACAGCGTCTGCAAAAGTTTCTAGGCAAATCCGGCCCCAAGGCGTTGTTCTGCGCCAACGGAATCGCGGCACTGGCGTGTACCCGTGCATTGAAAAATCTAGGCTGCGACCTGTTTGATGACGTGGGCCTGATCGCCCTGGATGACCTCGACTGGTACCCGCTGGTGGGCAACGGCATCACCGCCCTCGCCCAGCCCACCGAGGCCATTGGCGCCAGTGCGTTTGACTGTTTACTCAAGCGTTTGCGCGGCGATAGCCAGCCCCCACGCACCCTGGACTTCTTGCCACAACTGATTATCCGGGGCTCGACCCAATCCCTTGTGGGAGCTGGCTTGCCTGCGATAACGGTTTCTCCGGCGAAGCAGTAGGCGGCTGACCGCCGCCATCGCAGGCAAGCCAGCTCCCACACGTTTATTTTGCGAATAAAAATGAAACCGGTTTCAGAGGTACACAACAATGCATAAATACCCCGTCTCCATCAGCCTTTCCAGTTACGGCGCCGACCTGGTCCGCCAGCAAGGCCAGTTGAGTTTCGTCGAGGTGCTGGCTGCCGCCGGCGCGCAACGCATCGAATGGCGCGAAGAGCTGCTGACCACCGAACAACCCCATGAGCTGGCGCAAGCTGCAGCCGATCAAGGCCTGGAGTGCGTGTTCTCATCGCCCCTGGAACTCTGGGTGGCCGGTCGCTCGCAGCCCAATGCCGAACTGGCCGCCACCCTCGACCGCGCCCAGGCATTCGGCGCCCGCTGGCTGAAAGTCTCCCTGGGCTATTTCACCGACACCAACGACCTCGACAGTTTGAGCGCCCTGCTCAACCGGCATCCGGTCAAGCTGCTGGTGGAAAACGACCAGACCCTGCACGGCGGGCGTATTGAGCCGATGCAGCGCTTTTTCAACGAAGTCGAGCGGTTGGCGGTGCCGGTGAAAATGACCTTCGATATCGGCAACTGGCAATGGCAGGACCAATCCGCGACCACCGCCGCGCGCCTGCTGGGCCGGCATGTGGATTACCTGCACTGCAAGGCCGTGGCCCGCCGCGCCGACGGCAAGCTGGTGGCCCTGCCGCCGGGCGCCGCCGACCTGCATCTGTGGGAACAACTGCTCAAGCACATGACTCAAGGTATTACCCGGGCCGTGGAATTTCCGCTGCAAGGCAATGACCTGGTGCAGGTCACCGCCCAGCAGGTCGCCGCCCTCGCCGTCCTCGGCCAGCCCCGCGTGGAGAACGCACATGTCTGAGATCGATATCCTGTCGTTTGGTGAAACCATGGCGATGTTTGTCGCCGAACAGACCGGCGACCTGGCCCAGGTTGCCCAGTTTCACAAGCGCATTGCCGGCGCCGACAGCAACGTCGCCATCGGCCTGTCACGCCTGGGCTTCAACGTCGCATGGCTGAGCCGCGTGGGTGCCGATTCCCTCGGGCGCTTCGTGGTGGACACCTTGCAGAACGAAGGCCTGGACTGCACTCATGTGGCGGTGGACCCGCTGCACCCCACGGGCTTTCAACTCAAGTCCCGCGAGGAAGCCGGCGATGATCCGCAGGTGGAGTACTTCCGCCGTGGCTCGGCCGCCAGCCATCTGTCGGTCGAGGCGATCAAGCCTGAGCTGTTGCAAGCCCGGCACCTGCACGCCACCGGCATTCCGCCGGCGCTGTCGGACGCCACCCGCGACCTGTCGCGCCAGTTGATGACGCAAATGCGCGAGGCCGGGCGCAGCGTGTCCTTCGACCCGAACTTGCGCCCGTCCCTGTGGGCGAACGAGCAACGCATGATCAGCGAAATCAACGCCCTCGCCTGCCTGGCGGACTGGGTGTTGCCGGGCTTGGGCGAAGGCCGCTTGCTCACCGGTTTTGAAGACCCGGCCGACATCGCCGCGTTTTACCTGGACCAGGGCGTGGAAGCCGTGGCCATCAAGCTCGGGCCCCACGGCGCGTATTACCGCACCCAGCTGGACCAGGGGTTTGTCGCCGCCGTGCCAGTGGCCAAGGTGGTCGACACGGTCGGCGCCGGCGATGGATTTGCCGTGGGCATGATCAGCGCGCTCCTGGAAAACCTGAGCTTCAGCGAAGCCGTGCAGCGCGGCAACTGGATCGGCAGCCGCGCGGTGCAGAGCCGTGGCGACATGGAAGGCTTGCCGTTCAGGACCGATCTGCCCCACACCCAGAAAGCCGGTTAATCAGCATCACCGAGTTACCTGTTGCCACAACTACAACAAGCTCAGGAGCAACCTTATGGAACCGTTGAAACTCGCCACCCGCCGTTGGTGGTACATCATGCCCATCGTGTTTATCACCTACAGCCTGGCGTACCTGGACCGCGCCAACTACGGCTTTGCCGCCGCCTCCGGGATGGCCGAAGACCTGATGATCACCCCGGGCATGTCGTCATTGCTCGGCGCGCTGTTCTTCCTTGGCTACTTTTTCTTCCAGGTGCCCGGTGCGATCTACGCGCAGAAACGCAGCGTGAAGAAGCTGATTTTCGTCAGCCTGATCCTGTGGGGCGGCCTGGCCACCCTGACCGGCATGGTGTCCAACGCCTACATGCTGATCGTGATCCGCTTCATGCTCGGGGTGGTCGAAGCCGCCGTGATGCCGGCGATGCTGGTGTACCTGTGTCACTGGTTCACCCGCGCGGAACGCTCGCGAGCCAACACCTTCCTGATCCTCGGCAACCCGGTGACCATGATGTGGATGTCGGTGGTCTCGGGCTACCTGGTACAGCATTTCAGCTGGCGCTGGATGTTTATCATCGAAGGTTTGCCGGCGGTGCTGTGGGCGTTTATCTGGTGGAAGCTGGCGGATGAAAAACCCGCCGACGCCAAATGGCTGAGCGCCCAGCATAAAAAAGACCTGGAAACCGCCCTCGCCGAAGAACAAGTGGGCATCAAGGCGGTAAAGAACTACGCCGAGGCCTTTCGGTCACCCAAGGTGATCATCCTGGCGCTGCAGTTTTTCTGCTGGAGCATTGGCGTGTATGGCTTCGTGCTGTGGCTGCCGTCGATCCTCAAGGCCGGCCTGAAAATGGACATGGTCGAGGCCGGCTGGCTGTCGGCGCTGCCGTACCTGGCGGCGGTGATCGGCATGCTGGCGGTGTCCTGGGGCTCGGACAAACTGCAAAAACGTAAACGTTTTGTGTGGCCACCGTTGCTGATCGCCTCCATCGCGTTTTATGCGTCCTACGTGCTCGGCGCCGAACACTTCTGGTGGTCGTACACCCTGCTGGTGATCGCCGGGGCCTGTATGTATGCGCCTTACGGGCCGTTTTTTGCGATCGTCCCGGAAATCCTCCCGGCCAACGTCGCCGGCGGTGCCATGGCGCTGATCAACAGCATGGGCGCCCTCGGTTCGTTCGGCGGTTCGTATCTGGTGGGCTACCTCAACAGCAGCACCGGATCGCCCGGCGCCTCGTACTTGCTGATGAGCGGTGCGCTGCTGGTGTCGGTGGTGTTGACGATCTTTCTCAAGCCCGGCGCCAGTGACCGCGAGCGCGCCCCGCTGCAATCCCTTGAATTGAAGGTAAAGACCTGATGAAAAAGTCTGTCGTGCTCTACAAGAAACTCTCTGCACCGCTGATGGCCCGCCTGCATGAACAGGCCCAGGTCACGCTTATTGAATCGCTGGATGAAAGCGGCCTGGCCAAACTGCGTGAAGCCTTGCCGACCGCTCAGGGCTTGCTCGGTGCCAGCTTGCGCCTGGATGCCAAACTGCTGGATCTGGCGCCAAACCTTGAGGCGGTGGCCAGCGTGTCGGTCGGTGTCGACAACTACGATATCGACTACCTGACCGAGCGCGGCATCCTGCTCAGCAATACCCCAGACGTACTGACCGAAACCACCGCCGATACCGGCTTCGCCCTGATCCTGGCGACCGCCCGGCGAGTGGTGGAGTTGGCCAATATGGTGCGTGCCGGCAACTGGAACCAGAACATCGGCCCGCTGCATTTCGGCAG
Organism: Pseudomonas sp. Colony2; assembly: GCF_019382755.1. Classification (NCBI taxonomy): domain Bacteria; kingdom Pseudomonadati; phylum Pseudomonadota; class Gammaproteobacteria; order Pseudomonadales; family Pseudomonadaceae; genus Pseudomonas; species Pseudomonas sp. Colony2. The sequence goes on from NZ_CP080030.1 coordinate 4,079,357, forward strand.
CGACGTGCATGGCAAGACCCTGGGCATTATCGGCATGGGCCGGATTGGTGAAGCATTGGCCCAGCGTGGGCACTTCGGGTTCGGCATGCCGGTGATCTACCACAGCCACTCGCCAAAACCTGCGGTGGAGGCGCGGTTTGACGCGCAATACCGCAGCCTGCCGGACCTGCTCCGGGAAGCCGACTTTGTGTGCCTGACCTTGCCGCTGACGGCTGAAACCGAAGGTTTGATTGGCGCTGAAGAGTTCGCGCTGATGGGCCCGGAGACGATCTTTATCAACATCTCCCGAGGCAAGGTGGTGGACGAGCCGGCGCTGATTGAGGCGTTGCAACAGCGCACGATTCGTGCGGCGGGGCTGGATGTGTTTGTGCGCGAGCCGCTGCAGCATGATTCGCCGTTGTTGCGTTTGAACAATGTGGTGGCGACGCCGCATATCGGTTCAGCGACTCATGAGACGCGGGAGGCGATGGCCAAGTGTGCGGTGGACAATCTGCTGGCGGCGCTGGCCGGTGAAAAGCCGAAGAACCTGGTGAACCCAGCCGCCTGGAAACACTGATTCCTGAAACACCACAGCACCCAATGTGGGAGCGGGCTTGCTCGCGAAGGCGGTATGTCAGCCACCGAATGCATCAACTGATACACCGCTTTCGCGAGCAAGCCCGCTCCCACATTTTTTTGATCGCATTTCAGATTAAATGACGAACCTGGCCACCATCCCGTTCAAATCCACTGCCAGGCGCGACAGTTCGTGACTGGCGGCTGAGGTCTGATTGGCGCCCGCCGCCGACTGCGTCGCCAGGTCGCGGATGTTCACCAGGTTGCGATCCACTTCGCGGGACACCTGAGCCTGTTCTTCCGACGCACTGGCGATCACCAGGTTGCGCTCGTTGATCAGGCTGATGGACTGGGTGATCTGCTCCAGGGCCACACCGGCAGCCCGCGCCATTTCCAGGGTGCTTTGGGTGCGCTGGTTGCTCTGCTGCATGGACTGCACCGCTTCACCCGTACCGCTCTGGATGCCGGCGACCATTTTCTCGATTTCCTGGGTCGATTGCGCCGTGCGATGGGCCAGGGCCCGCACTTCGTCYGCCACCACSGCAAAACCACGCCCGGCTTCACCGGCACGCGCCGCTTCAATCGCCGCGTTGAGTGCCAGCAGGTTGGTCTGCTCGGCAATCGCGCGAATCACGTCCAGCACCTTGCCAATGTCACGGCCCTGGGTGGCCAGGCCTTCGATCAGCACCGAGGTGTTTTGCACGTCCTGGGTCATGGTCTGGATCGCGCCGACGGTTTCCACCACTCGGTCGCGCCCTTCCCGCGCAGCCTGGTTGGACTGGCTGGACGCCTCGGAGGTGGACACCGCGTTGCGCGCCACTTCTTCCACGGCGGCCGTCATTTCGTTGACCGCGGTGGCGGCCTGGTCGATTTCGTTGTTTTGCTGTTGCAGGCCCTTGGAGGCTTCTTCGGTGACGGCGCTGAGCTCTTCAGCGGCGGAGGCCAACTGCGTGGCTGAGCCGGCGATGTGCTGGATGGTCTGGCGCAGGTTGTTCTGCATCGCGGCCAAGGCGCCGAGCAGGCGGGCCGGTTCGTCCTTGCCGTCGACTTCGATGGGTTTGCTCAGGTTGCCGCCGGCGATGGACTCGGCAGCACTGACCGCCTTTTGCAGCGGAGCGACAATGCTGCGGGTCAGCAGCCAGGCCAGCAACACCGTCATCAAGGCTGCCAGCACGGCGACGATGATGATCCCGGTCACAGCCTGAGAATAACTGCCTTCGGCGGCGACGTTGGCCTGATCGGCCCCGGCGCTGTTGATGGCGATCAGTTTATTCAACTGCTCGCCCATCAGGTCGGTGCCGTCCTTGATCCGGGTATTGATCAGGGTACGCATCTCCTCGACCTTGTTTTGCTGCGACAGCGACATCATCTCGGCCTGGGCGGTCAGGTAGCTGTCGAGGGTCGCGGAAAAGGCTTTGTAGACGCTGGCCTCTTCGCCCTCGGCAGGCAAGGCCGAATAGGCGGCCTGGGCCACCTTGACCTTGTCCACCAGAATGGCCGAGCGCTCCTTGGCGTCCTGCACGGCGGCCGGCTCGCGGTTGATCAGAATGCGGAAGGACAGGATGCGCAGGCGCAACACGTTTTCGGTAATGTTGCCAAGGTACTTTACGCTGGGTAACTGGTTGGTTCCCATGTCGACCGAGGCCTGGCGGATCAGCGTCATGCGGTTGACCGCAAACACCCCCAGGATAACCACAAGCAACGCAATGAACGCAAAACCAAGGAAAGCTCGGGGGGCAATATTCAGGTTACGGAGGGACATAGGTGCGCTCTCAGAAGTAGTGGCTGCGCGCGTCCCTGCCGCGACACGGTCAGTCAGCGTCAACGCGCTGCTCTGACCTTACGGCGCCACTGTTTTAATAGGTATGTGGTGCCTACAACGTTATCGGCCGGCTTGAGGATTTAATGGGGGATGTTTCGAAATATTTTTTCACACTTCTGACAACTGGCACTTTCTGGCATCCTGCGCCTCCTTTTTCCTACCCGGGCCCGTATTTTGTCTGACACTCAAACCCCTCGCCCCCGTTATAAATCCGACCTGATCTACGGCCTCGACGACCGTCCGCACTTCAGCGCGGCGATATTTGCCGCCCTGCAGCACGTGCTGGCCAGCTTTGTCGGGATCATCACCCCGACGCTGATCGTCGGCGGCGTGCTGGGCCTGGAAAGCGAAGTGCCGTACCTGGTCAGCATGGCGTTGTTTGTGTCCGGGCTCGGCACCTTTGTGCAGGCCCGCAAGTTCGGCCCGGTGGGTTCGGGCCTGCTGTGCCTGCAAGGCACCAGTTTTTCGTTTATCAGCGTGATCCTCAGTGCCGGCTTCATGGTCAAGGCCCGGGGCGGCGGCACCGATGAGATCCTGTCGACGATCTTCGGCATCTGCTTTTTCGCGGCGTTTATCGAAGTGGTGCTCAGCCAGTTCATCGGCAAGCTGCGCAAGCTGATCACCCCGGTGGTCACCGGCACCATCATTACCTTGATGGGTTTGTCGCTGATCAAGGTGGCCGTCACCGACATGGCCGGCGGTTATGGCGCCAGCGACCTGGGCGCCGCCGGCAACATGGGCCTGGCGGCCCTGGTGCTGCTGACCATCGTGGTGCTCAACCGCTTCAACAACGCGTTCCTGCGCCTGGGTTCGATCGTGATCGGCCTGACCCTGGGTTTTGTGGTGGCCTGGTGGATGGGCCGCGTCGACCTGGGCGCCCTGCCCCAGTTGCCACTGATCAGCGTACCGGTGCCGTTCAAGTACGGTTTTTCGTTCGACTGGGTGGCGTTTATCCCGGTGGCGGTGATCTTCCTGATTTCGCCACTGGAAGCCGCCGGTGACCTGACCGCCAACTCGATGATCTCGCAACAGCCGGTCAAGGGCCCGCTGTACATCAAGCGCATCAAGTCCGGCCTGCTGGCCGACGGCCTCAACTCGGTGATGGCGGCCACCTTCAACAGCTTGCCGATGGTGACCTTCGCCCAGAACAACGGGGTGATCCAGTTGACCGGCGTGGCCAGCCGTTATGTGGCGTACTTCATTGCCGGGCTGCTGGTGCTGCTGGGGCTGTTCCCGATGATCGGCGCGGTGTTGCAACTGATGCCCAAGCCGGTACTCGGTGGCGCCACGCTGATCATGTTCGGCACCGTGGCCGTGGCCGGGATCAAGATCCTCGCCGAAGCCGGGCTGCACCGGCGCAATGTGCTGATCGTGGCGATCTCCCTGGGCATGGGCCTGGGTGTGGCGGCAGTGCCGGAAGTACTGCGCGAGCTGCCCAAGGCACTGCACAACATCTTCGAGTCGCCGATCACCGTGGGGGCGTTCTGCGCTATCGTGCTGAACATCTTCCTGCCTGAGGAGTTCATAGAGTTGGAAGAAGATGAATTTGATCCGGAAGCCTCCACCCTCAAAGTGATGCAGGACCCGGACGTCACGAAATAGGAGAACCCGTTTTATGCGCAAGCTCATGGTTTTGTCACTGCTGCTACTCACCCTGAGCGCGTGCGCGCTGTTTCCCAATCGCGACCCGGTGAACATCAACGTGGTGGGCATCGAGCCGCTGCAGAGCCAGGACCTGGAAGTGCGTTTCGCGGTGAAGCTGCGGATACAAAATCCGAATGAAACCGCCATCGACTACAGCGGCGTGGCCCTGGACCTGGAGGTCAATGGCCGGCCGCTGGCGTCCGGGGTGAGTGACCAGGGTGGTTCGATCCCACGCTTTTCGGAGACGGTGCTGACGGTGCCGGTGAGCGTTTCGGCGTTTTCCGTTTTGCGCCAGACCCTTGGCTTGAGCCAGACCCAGAGTTTGAATAACCTGCCGTACGTGTTGCGCGGGAAACTCGCAGGTGGCCTGTTTGGCACCATGCGTTTTGTGGATCGCGGGACCCTGGACTTTCCCAACACTGCCACATGGTAACGACATGGATGCGCAACCTACGCTGTATACCGAACGGCTGATCCTGCGGCCGTTGACGCTGGAGGATGCCGAGGGTGTCCAGCAGCAATTTCCGCACTGGGAAGTGGTGCGTTACCTGAATGCCCTGGTGCCCTGGCCGTACCCGGCGGATGGTGCGCGCAGCTATCTGGAGCATGTTGCATTGCCGGCGATGGCCCGGGGTGAGGAGTGGCATTGGTCGATCCGCCTGAAAAGCGCGCCTGGGGTGTTGATTGGTAATGTCAGCCTGATGGATGAGGTGGACAACAACCGCGGCTTTTGGCTGGCGCCGCAGTGGCAGGGCCAGGGGTTGATGGCCGAGGCCAGTGCGGCGGTGACTGAGTATTGGTTTGAGGTGCTGGAGCGGCCCGTGATGCGCGTGCCCAAGGCGGCGCCGAACGTGGCGTCTCGCAGGATTTCCGAGCGGACGGGGATGCGGTTAGTCAGGACCGATGAGGGGCAGTTTGTCGCTGGGAGTTTGCCCAAGGATATCTGGGAGATTACCCGGGAGGAATGGCTGGGGAGTCGGCGGGGCTGAGGTGGGTTTTGGGTGTATATCCGTTATTTGGGTAACGGCTGATAGGGGTTCCGCTCTTACAGCGGCTCACTTTTGAACAGCGCAAAAGTAAGCAAAACGCTCTTGCCCCACCACTCGGCACCTCGCTTAGGCTCGGTGTGCCCTCACTCCGGCTTTGGACCGTGGGCCGCCGTCATGGGCCATCCCTGGCCCAGGACGGCTAACCCGGCGTCCTGCCGGGTTACCCACGCTCCAAAGCCTGCGTTCGGCCAGCGTGGTTTAACGGGGCGCCTAAGATCAAGATCAAAAGCAGATCAAGAGCACAGCGGCCTCCCGGCTGGCTTGAGTGTTAAAAGCAAAAGCAAAAACCAGAGCGAAAACAGATCTGCTTTTCTGTGGGAGCGGGCTTGCTCGCGAAAAACCTGAGAGCGCCGCGTTGAATCAGGATGCCAGCGTCATCGTTAACGACCTTCGCGAGCAAGCCCGCTCCCACATTTGGACCGTGCCCGCTTTAGCTTTTGATTTGCTCTTCAACACTCAAGCCGGCCGGGAGGCCGCTGTGCTTTTGCTTTTGCTTTTGATTTTGATCTGACTGCCCCAATAAGCCCGAGGCCGAACGCAGGTATTGCGGAGCGGGTAAACCGGCAGGACGCCGGTTTAGCCGCGCCGGGCCATGGATGGCCCGTCGCGGCGGCCCGCGGAGCAATGCCGGAGTGAGGGAACACCGAGCCTAGGCGAGGTGCCGACAGGCGGGGCAGAGCCCTTTGCTTACTTTGGGGCTTTTCCAAAGTGAGCCGCTGTAAGAGCGGAACCATAAGCCGCCGTTACCGAAGAAACGGATATGTACTCAGTCAACAATAAACCGCACCCCCGCCCTAACCCGCTCATCCACGATCAATTCGAAAATATCCGGCCGGGCATAATGCCCAACCACATCATAGTCATACCGCGCCCGCACCAAATCATCCGTATCAATCCGCGCCACCAGCAACCCCGCCCCACCGAGCAATGGCCCGGCAAGAACGTCCCCCATGGGCCCGACAATCACACTGCCCCCCGCGATCAGAGGCCGATCCACCGGCCAGTTCGCCACCTCCACACCCAACGCCTGGGGTGACGCCTGCACCTGACACGCACTCACCACAAAACACCGCCCCTCATGGGCAATATGCCGCATGCTCACCTGCCACATTTCCCGCTCATCCACCGTCGGCGCGCACCACACTTCCACACCCTTGGCGTACATCGCGGTGCGCAACAACGGCATCATGTTCTCCCAGCACACGGCGCCACCGATGCGCCCTACCGCGGCATCAATCACCGGCAACGTCGAACCATCACCCTTGCCCCAGATCAGCCGCTCAGTGCCGGTAGGCATCAATTTGCGATGCCTGGCCACCAACCCGCCCACCGGCTCGAAATACAGCACCGTGCAATACAACGTGCTGCCACTGCGCTCGATCACGCCCAACACCAGGCTCGCCCCGGTGCGCGCCGACAAGCCGGCCAGCGCTTCGGTCTCCACACCCGGCACATCAATCGCATTGGCAAAATACCGCGCAAAGGCCTCGCGCCCTGCAGGCAGGCGATACCCCAGCTGGGTGCCGAAGCCTTCACCTTTGGGATAACCCCCGAGCAACGCTTCCGGCATCACCACCAGTTGCGCACCGCTGCGCAGGATTTCGTCCTCGTAGGACAGGATCTGTTCCAGGGTCTCAGCCTTGCCTCCCGGCAAGGAACCGATTTGCAGCGCAGCCACGGTAGAAACAGGCATCACGATCACTCCGTATCAATGGGGGTTGCCCATTCTCCGGCCAGCGGCAATCATGAATAAAGCCCGCTTCGCTGCTAACTGATATGAGCCATATGAATATCGCCAACGTCGATCTCAACCTGCTGAAAACCTTCGAGGCCCTGCACGACGAATCCAGTGCCAGCCGTGCCGCCCTGCGCCTTGGCGTCACGCAGTCGGCGATCAGTGCAGCCCTGCGCCGCTTGCGCGATGTGTACGGCGATCAGTTGTTCGTGCGTACCGGCCGGGGCCTGGCGCCCACCTTGCGGGCCAATCAGTTGAAGCCGGTGATCAGCGAAGCCCTGGATCGCTGCCGCCAGAGCCTGGCGATGGTGGATCTCCTGGGCAATCACTATCAGGGCCGTTCGGTGGTGGTGGGGTTATCGGATGATTTCGAAATCGCCTACGGCCGGCGGCTGATTGAAGAGATTGCCCGGCGTGCGCCAAAGCTGCGGTTGATGTTCCGCCAGACCCACAGCCAGATCGTTGCCGACGCCCTGCTCGACCGCAGCCTGGACCTGGCAATCACCGCCGGCGGGTTTGCCGAGCGCCGGTTGAGCCGGCAGGTATTGGGGGAAGGCCATTACGCGTGCCTGGTGGACCCCGACAGCCTGGCGCCGGGACAACAGGCCATCGACCTCGACGAGTTCGTCAGGCGCGAGCATGTGCTGGTGTCATCCGGCGGGTTTATCGGGATCACCGACGAGGGCCTGGCCGCGCAGGGGCTGAGCCGCCACGTAGGTGCCTCGACCACGCACTTCGCGGCGCTGCCGTTCCTGCTCAAGGGCAGCCAGGCGGTGGCGACCATCCCCGGCCATGCGGCCCAGGCCATCGCGCAGATGACCGGACTGAGGGAGCTGCCTTGCCCGCTGGCGCTGCCGCGTTACCCGGTGGAGCTGGGCTGGCGCACCCAGGCGCAACTGGATCCGTTGCTGCTCAAGGTGCGCGAGGCAATCGAGGCTTGTTTTACTTCGCCGCCATCAGGCGATTGACTTCACTGCGCACCATGTTCGAGAACTCCGGCGGTGACATGCCGTCCAGTTCTGCACGCACCCATTCGGCCCATTTGCCCTTGCGTTTGGCGCGTTCGCCAAACAGGCGGGCGGCCTCCCCCTTGGCCTTGCCCAGGTTGCTTTGCCAGAGGTCGTAGAGACGGGACTTTTCATCTTCCAGCGCGGCGCGCTCGGCGAGGGGCTTGTTGGCCAGATTGAAGCTCATGTTGAATTACCTGCTGCACAAATAGGTGACATCTTACACTGTAGGTTGAAATTTCCTGGCCTGGATTTCTCCTAAGCTGACCACAGGAAAAAAACTGCAACTTTTGCCCGCTTCAAACACTCCATTCTTCATCAAGCGCATTCATTGCCACATTCACCCGCAAGGAGTTAACCCAATGGCTCGCAAATCTGCCGCCCAAGCCGTCGAAGACCAAATCAAGGACCAAGCCTTCAGTGAACTGACCGCACTGATCGAAGAATCGGACAAGCTGCTCAAAAGCAGCGCGTCACTGGTGGGAGAAGAAGGTGAAACCCTGCGTGAACAGGTCGCCATCAAGCTCAAGCAGGCGCTGGACTCGGTGTCCAATGTGCGCGAGCGCAGCAAGCCGGTGGTGGATGCCACCGAAACCTACATCGGTGGCCATCCATGGCAGACCGTGGCGATTTCCGCCGGGTTTGGCCTGGTAGTCGGCCTGTTGCTGGGCCGCCGCAACTGATCTGATGCAACGGCTGCGCCCTCCCCGGGCGCAGCTCGCTTCACGCCTGTGCCAACACCCGCAACCGGCTCAATTCCTGCGTTTCGATCTCGATCCCGCCTGACAGCGACTTCGCCCGTGTGCGATGGCGCCGATCCCCCGGCAAACGCCGCAACCCTGCCGCATGCATCTGTCGCACCAGCTCCTGGCTGCGCTCGGCGAAGCTCTGCCCGGCGGTCTTGCTCGGGTCGATCACGATCAGCAGTTGGCCGGTCCATGGGGTGCGAGCGCCGGGGTGATCGGACCAGTTGAACTCAAACGAGAAGTTACCGCCCGTGAGGGCCGCGGCCAGCAGCTCGACCATCATCGACAGGGCCGACCCCTTGTGCCCGCCAAACGGCAGCAGTGCGCCGCCTTCGAGGATCGCCTTGGGGTCCTGGGTCGGCTGGCCGAGGCTGTCCACGCCCATGCCGGGTGGCAGGCGTTCGCCCTTGCGCGCGGCAATCTGCACGTCGCCATGGGCGATAGCGCTGGTGGCCAGGTCAAACACGATCGGCAGGCCATCGGCGCGGGGCGCGGCGAAGGCAATGGGGTTGGTGCCGAACAGCGGGCGGTCGGCGCCGTGGGGCACCACGCAGGTCATGCTGTTGACCACGCTCAAGGCCACCAGGCCTTCTTCAGCAAAAGGCTCGACATCCGGCCAAAGCGCCGCGAAGTGGTGGGAGTTATGGATCGCCAGCAAGGCAATCCCGGCACTGCGGGCCTTTTCCACCAACAGCGCACGGGCGGCTTGCAATGCGGGCTGGGCGAAGCCGTTAGCCGCATCCACCCGCACAAACCCGCTGGCCACATCCTCGACCACCGGCACCGCCTTGCCGTTGACCCAGCCACTGGCCAGGGTCGAGACGTAACCGGGGATACGGAATACACCGTGGCTGTGGGCACCGTCGCGCTCGGCGCTGGCGCAGTTCTCGGCCAGCACCTGGGCCACATCGGCCGACGTACCGTGGCGGACAAACACCTGGCGCAGCAGGTCGGTCAATTGCGCATAACTGAGTCGCTCTGATGAAGACTCGACATCCAAAGGCGATGCAGACATCTGAAGCTCCCGTTTAATTATTGGAATGGGCAACAGCGTACAAGAATCGGTCCGTCGATTAGACAGGGTTTGCCCCATGGCTGTCGACAGGGAGCGCCAGACATATCTAGCCCCTCGTGGCGCCAGGCCTGGATAGGTTGCAGGCACGCAACTCTTCAAGGATCAGGATGATGAGCCACACCCCTCTCCCGTATTTTTTCCCCGAAGCCATGCGCGTGGGCTGGAGGGCGCTGGACCGTGAGCGCCAGCTGAACATCGACAGCAGGGACATCGAGTTTCTCGGCAAGGTGTTTTTTGCCAGCGATGCAGGCCGTCGCCAACAGTCGCCGCCAATGATCGCGCAGCGCATCTGGTTGAATAAAAGCACTGCCAATGCCGTCGAACTGGCCGGCAGCTTCATGATGAGTTCAACCAGCGCCTACCCACATGCCTGGCTCTACACCCCGTACGGCGGCCTGGAAAAATTCGACAGCCCCGCCCACTTGCTGACAGCACTGACCGAGCGCTTGAAAACCCCGGACAGCGCCACGCAACTGCTGTACTTCCTGCCCTTGCAGCAACAACCATCGCCGCTACTCGACAACCGACTGGTGCTGACACCGGAGGCCATGCTCGGCGACGTATTGGGTGAACAGGAAAAAACCCTCAGGCGCTATCAGGAGAATAATCGCCAGGCGCTGCTGGCGGCGTTGAAACAGTTGCCCGCCCTCGGCGCCCTGCTTTCAAAACTGCTCGAAAGCGTCTGCCGCCCACTGTTCCCCGGGCTCAGCCCCGGCGAAGCCCACGTGAGTTTTTTCACCATACAGCCCGTTGGGTACACGGTGCCTCGCTGGCTCGACTCGCTGCAACTCAATGACGCGGTGCTGTTGTACTACCGTGAACAAGCCTGGCCCGCCGGGCAAACCCGGGAGTTTTTCCACCCCAAGCGGCCTGCCGACGCCAAGGCCCGCGACACGCAGCGTTGGGAAACCGCGATCAAACAAGCAGCCGGCCAACTGATCCCGTTCCTGCACAGTGCACTGGAGACGTTCTGGAACAGCGAGATCGCACCGGGCGTGTCGCGTCGGGCCTGGTTCGCCCGGGCCATGGCCGCCAATGCGCAACTGGATCTGCTGTTCAAGCGCCAGCAATCCATCATCAGTCCGGAGCAAAGCCGGGCATTGGCAGCGCTGTACTCTTCCCGGGGTAACGAGGCCCCCCCGAACAGCCAGACGCTGCGCGTCGAGAACGTACAGATCTGGGAGCAGCCGAGCAACGCCGTCGAGCTGGCCAGCACCTTCATGATCGGCAATTCGCAGACCTTTCTCTACACCCCCGAGAAGGGCCTGCAGGTGCTCGGGACCTACGACGATCTGATGGACACCCTCAAGGCCATGGTCAAGGCGCCAGGCTATGAAGACGACCTCTACAACCTGATGTCCCTGGAGGAGCGGGCGCTGTTTGTAGGGTTCAAGACGCCGCAGTTTTCCGGTACTCCCATCGCCGGCAATCTGTTTGAGCAGGTGCTCGAAACCATCATCGGCAAGCGGCAACAGAACCTACGCTACGCGCTAGATCTGTACCGACGCACCCGCGCCGGCATTGACCCCTCGGCCTTGCTCGACTACGCGCTGGATGTGCGGTACATGATCGACAGCCACCTCCCGGGCCTGGATACCGCGGGACGCTGGACGCCTCATTCGGTACTGGCCGACCCGACTCGCCCGGTGTCGCTGGCCGCCGAACGTGCCGCCCTGCTGCAAAAGCAGATGACCGATATCCAGGACACGCTGGCAACCCAGGTGCGAGCGCAACCCACATTGGCCAACACCGTCAATCAGGCGCTCACCGCCGAGTTCAACCGCCGCGGCTTGGCTGGCCACGATCCCGGCAAGATCTACGTCAATCGCTACGCCGCCAGCGCAAGCGCGACACCCGCCACTGCGCCCCTGGAAAGCCAGAGCCTGCGCAGTTACTTTCTTGCGCGCCTGATACACAAGCGCGGGCCGATTCCGCAAACGCCGCACTATGGCCTTTACGCCAGCCAGGTCGATGGGGCTGTCACACCGCTGGGCGGCCTGGACATAGCGCAAGCCAACGCAGTGCTCGATGCCGCACTGGTCAAGTTTCATCACTCCAACATTGCCGATATTCCCCGCGAATACCTGGAACAGCTCAAGGCGCCGATGGCCCATGCCATGGCGGTGGCGATCCAGGGCGAAGCCAGGCTCAGGCGCCTCAACAACAGCCTGGACGCGCGTGATGAGGCGATCGCGCAGACGGTGTTTGATCTTCAACACCCTGATCGCCGCCGGCGCCAGGGCCTGGGTGGATTCATCCCGGATGCCTATGCGTTGACCGTCGAACCCGAGGGCCTGACGCAACGGGTGCCCCTGGCGCATTGCTTGATGCTCACCGAACGCGGTGGCCTGGCCCCGTCCCACTCAGGCCGGGCCGTGCTGTGGACGCCGGCGCGCGGCCTGGAGAGTTTCGCCAACGTCAGCCAATTGCAGACAGAACTGCAACGACGACTGGCCGCGCCGGACCTTCGCAGGCAGCTACTGGCCAATCTCGACCCGCGCTATCTCAAGCCGCACCAGGCCTGCGCACTCGGTCAGTTCATGCTGATCAACGGCGCGGTCGCACAGCACTGCCAGCAGTCCTGGATTGATCATTACAGGGCACAACGGGCTCACTGCCTCACCCTGATGCTCTCAGGGGACGCCTTGCTGAAGCGTCTCGGGGGGCTGGAAAAGGCCCTGCCGGCCAACGACCTGGGCCATGCCTCACAAATCGCCCAGACCTTCATGGCACAACAATCACTGCCCGCCTGGCTGGGGATGGCGTCTGTCAGCCAACAGCGTCGCCATGTCGAAATCCTTGAGCAATACCGCCACAGCCTCACGGACGACAAGGATTACCTTGACGATTTCCTGCCGCTGCCAGCGTATCTCGGCAGCAAGCTCATCGACTTGTTGCAGCCCTATGACGTGCGCCCGCAAGACGTCTACATCCTGCCCAAGCTGGTATTGGCCGGCCAGCGGCAGAACCTGGTGGACTACGCCCTCAATCACGTCAGCCAGCAAGCTGCTGCATTCGATGTCGAGTCCACAGCCGCCGGCCTGACACCTGCTGTGGTGCGCCAGATCCTCGCGCGCCTGCCACTCAAGCAGGACCACCAGGCTTGCCTGGTCGAAAAACTCACCCCGGGCAAGCCGGGCGCAGACGTGCGGGAGCGCCGGTTTATTCGGCAACTGCCCTGGCAACTGTTGCAAAATGCCCACGCGCTGAGGCTGCAGGAACTGTTATCACCCGCGGGCCTGAGCCTGGTCGAACAGGTCCTCGACATGCCGGACGCGCTCGCCCGCGCAGCGGTCGAGGGCGCGACCTCGACAGTGCGTCCGCTGGAGTTGATCGCCACGGCGGGGGCCCGGTCCATCAAGGCCCTTGGGGTCTACTTGATCAGTGCCGTCGAAAGCACTCCGCTGGTGATGTATGCGCCCTATGGGCCGCAACAGGCGTTCCAGGAGTTCGACAACGAGGCGGATTTGATTCGCCGGCTCAACCTGCCCGGCCCCTTGCAGGACTGGGTGATCGGTCGCCTGCCAGAGGCTGAGCAAGCCACGTATAGACACCTCTGGGCCAGCACGGTCGGGGGAACCTCGGAAATCACCCTGGGGGCCAATCCGATCAGGGGCCACGCGCTCAAGCAGTTGTACCGCGACAACATCGGATTGATCTCGAACCTGTTTGAACAGCAATCCCAGGCCAACGCCCGGTCAGCCTGGGACACCCTCAAAGCCTTGTTCAGCAGCGGACTGCAGCACGCGCAGGCGTTGCTGCCGGGCAAGCTGATGGTGCCGCTGGTGATCTGGCAAAGCTACAAACTGTTCCAGGCCTCTGCCGAAGACTTGCAGCAACACCGCTGGCGCGAGGCGCTGCAAACCTTCATCGGCGGTGTCGCGCAAATGGCCTCGATCCGCGCATTGATGGATGAACCCTCGACACCAGGCACCGCCCCCGCGCAACCCGCGCCGACGCAAACGGCCAGTGCCTGGCACGACATCGACGTCACCGCCCGGGCCCGAACCCGGCTGCAAGCGTACGAAGCCTGCGACATCAGCCTGGAGGGCCTGACGGCAGGCAACACGGGCGTCTACACAGCGACGGACAACCGGCATTACCTGCCGTGCGCAGGCAAGGTCTACCGCGCCAGGCAGGTCGAAGGCCATTGGCGGCTTTTCAGTGCACGGTCCAAAGGACCGTTTGTGCGCCTGGATGCCAACCGCAAATGGACCCTGGACCCGGGCGCATCGGTTCGCCGCCACGGCCCCGGATGGAGTGCAATGATGGACCGCCGTGAGGTGCGGACAGCCGTGGACCAGGTGATGAACGTCGAGGCCCGCGGCCTGGCCGAGATTCGGCGTGTGTCGCCCTCCAGGGCCCAGGCGATCGTCGAGGCACTGGACCTGGCAACCTTCTACCTGCACAACTGCCAGCAGAACCTGAAGCTGCTCGACCACCAGTATCCGCCCGTGACCCGGGTGCATCGCTTCATCAACCGCTTCTTTGGCATCCCGATAGACGCCGACACCGGCCCGGCCAAATTTCCGCCAACCCTCGCGCAAAAGCTCATGGACACGGTGACCGACATTCTCGATGAGGTGCTGGAGCCGGCACTCTACTCGCTCAACTCCCGGCGTTTCGTCTCCGGTGCGCATATTGCCGAACCGGAACGGCATTGGGCGTTTACTATCGACGGCGACCCGGATCGACGCATCTACCTCACTGAAAACTTCTTCAACCCGCCTACAGCCGATTTCGAAGGGCGCCTGATCAATCACTTCGACCAAAGAGCCCATGCCCGCGCGACCACCTTGATTCATGAGTTGACTCATATCGTGAGCAATACCGCCGACGTCGCCTACCTCAACTCCACATCGCCCTTTTACGACCTGATCGAGGTACAGACCCAAGCCGGTCGCGATCTTCAGGACTGGCTGCGCAACGTGCAGGAGAATGCGTACTCGATCAACACGCCTGTTGGGCAATTGTTCAAATCAACGGACGCGTGGGGGCCTACCGGATTCGACCTGGGGACCGACCCGGAAGATGACTACATCAAGCAGCAGATTCTTGCCACGACCGGAGGCGTGGACTTGAGCAACGCGCGGGGAATTTTCAAAACCAACCTGACGCGGCGGTTCAATACACAGATGGATAACGCCGACTCACTGACCTTGCTGATCACCACCCTGGGGCGCCAGTTGGACCCCGTGCCTTCGATTGCCGAAGCCACACCGTAACAGACAGGGTGCGGGCCGAACGCCCGCACCCGTCAGTTCATTCAGTCTTTCTGATCGCGCAACACATTGCCCGACTCACCGTCGATGCGGAACTCATAGACCACGCCATCGGCCTTGCGCCCCTCACCTTCCCAGTAGCCATCGTTATCGGCTTCGATCTTGTAGATCTGGACGTAACCAGCCTTGGTCTTGGCGGTCTCGATGGCTTTTTCGATGGTGATCCAGCCTGCGCCCGGTTTGTCCGCCAGGGCGGCTCCAGCACTGAGCAAGGCGGTGGTTGCGACAACGGCGGCTAAGGTTTTCTTAAGCATTTTCGTGCTCCATTAGGGAATGAGTGTTACCTGTCCTGAATTTTTAGGGCCCTGCAGACGAGAATTAGTTCCAATTGATGTGCATTCGCCATGATGGCTGTTCTCGCCGTCCTGCTGTGGAGGTTAGAATGTCGGAAATCAGGATGAGTTAATGACAGATAAGTCCCTATCAGAAGCCGAATACGACGCCATCACCGATGCCGCTGCGCACTGGTGCATGCGTCTGCACGCTGGCGATTGCACGACGGCGGAGCGTCAGGCCTTCGAGCAGTGGCACGATGCGCATCCACTGCATGCCTTCGAATACGCCGCGATGCTGGAAATCTGGGACGTTGCCGATCACTTGCCCCGCAGCGAGCCGGCCCCCGTCGTGGCGCGACGACAACCTCGCAGCCGTTTGAGGAACTACGCGGTAGCGGCGGCGATATGCCTGGTGGCCTTGCCACTGGCGGCCCTTACCGGCTGGGAAGCAGGCTGGCTGCCCAGCTCGTACAACCATTACGAAGCTGAAAACAGCTTGCGCCAGGTCACCCTTGACGACGGCAGCCAGGTTGAACTTAACCTGGGCACCGAACTGGTCTACAGCAATTTCAAGGATCAGCGCCGGGTTACCCTGAAAAAAGGCGAGGCGTTTTTCAAGGTCAGCCATGACGCGCAACATCCGTTTATCGTCCACGCCGGTGACGGCCAGGTTCGGGTGACCGGCACTCAGTTCAATGTTTGGAAATACGAAGACCATGTGCGGGTCATGCTGCTGCAAGGCTCGGTGCTGGTGAGCAGCGACGACGCCCACAGCGGCCTGCGCCTGTCACCCGGGATGCAGGCCAGCTACAACCGTGGCGATGCCAGCCCCCAGGCCCAGCCAATTGCCCCGGGCGACACGGCCCTGGCCTGGCGTGAAGGCAAGCTAATCCTCGACAACCTGGCCCTGGCCGACGCGTTGCCGTTGATCAACCGCTACCTGAGCAAACCAGTGATGCTGGCCGACGCCGGCACCGGGGCGATTCGCATTGGCGGCATCTACAACATCAACGAGGTGTCCAACCTCGTCCCCTCCCTGCCCAAGGTCCTGCCGGTCTACCTGACCCAGAACCAGGACGGCAACCCCGTGCTCAATTCCATTCCGCGCAAAACCCCAAAGAGCTGAGCCAGGGTCATGGGCCTGCGCCCTCCTCCCGGATGCTGCCTGCGTCAAATCGTCCATTTTTGAAACACTTGCACCGGCTGAGCTGACAGCCGGCTGCGGAGTGCCGGGTTTACGGCGCGCAGTGTTTCATCCCTGAGACACCTGCCAGGCGGGCTGGACAAAGGCCCGCTGTCTCACAGTTGAAACACATCCACTGTGCATTCTATCCCCCGCGCTCATAACCCCATGAATGTCATCCCAAATTCAAAAGCGGCACAGCTCCTGCTCTCTTCCTGACAGCGCTGTTTAGGGTCAGCGCCAAGAATAAGGAATGCCGTCGTGAAGACACTTAATCCAGGCTCGTTGAGCCTTCTGCTGATCAGCTGTGTACTGAGTACCAGCGTGAGCCTCCCGGTGCTCGCGGCAGGCGACGGTGTGATCGTGATTCAGCGCACCGTCCAGGGCCACATGGCTGGCCGCACCGCTGGCGTCGACCCCAACCCGGTCACCGTCAATGCCAATTCTTCTCCACAGATCCTGCGGGCCACCAGCGAGCTGAGCGACAACGACTACGCCAACATCAGCAGCGGCTCCAGCATCACTCGCGCCATCCTGCCTGGCGGCAACCTTCCCGGCTTGACCAACAACGGGGGTGGCGTAGGCCTTGGTGGCGGCGCAGCGGCCGGCCATGGTGGCGGCTCCAGCCTCTCGGGGCAGATCAACGGCTCAATCTCCCGCGGCATGGCGCCTTTGAACAATATCGGCAGCCTGATGGGAGGCCAGTGAGATGAACCATTACTGGTTGTTCCTGGCGATCCTGGGCTGCTCGGTGGCCATGGCTGACAACAGCGCAGTGATCGACAACTCCGGCAAGCAATACAACGGCATCGTCTCGATCAACCAGGCGGCCGGCAGTCAGCAACAACAGCTCAACAGCCGCGCGATTTCGGCGGGCAGCAACTCCCAGGCGGGCGGCGCCCTCAGCCAGACCATCGGCGGCGCACCGGCCGATCGCTCCCAGAACGCCAGGGTGGCGATCCAGGGCAGCTCTTTCAGCAATGGCAGCGGTGTACTGGGCGTCAACCAGTCGGCCGGGGCCAGCAACCAGATGATCAATGCGGTGCGGATCAGCGTGAATGCTGGCCCGCAAAGCATCGACGACAGCGTCATGTCGCAACAGAACGTGGCGCTGTCACCAAACTCAGGGTTCACCTCTACCACTGGCAGCCGCCAGGTCGTCACAAGCGACCAGGCCTTCACCGGCAGCCGTGGAGTGGTACAGGTGAATCAGAGTGCCGGGGTGGGGAACCGCATGGCTAACGCCCTGAATGTGCAAATCCAATGATTCATTGGAGCTCGAAGCTGGACCGTACCAACACTTAACCAACTAATTAGAAGCAAGGGGAAATACCATGAAAACTACAATGGCTCTTAAACCACTGGCCTTCGCTCTCGCTGCAATCATGGCTGCCGCCGCACATGCCAACCCACCTACTCATCAGCCTACCGCTGCAGTAGCCGCCGTTTCCGATGCGCAATCGAGCAACCACAATGGCGTGCTCAACCTGGGCACCCAGAACAACGCATCGGCCAACAACTCGTTGAACGGCAGCAGCGGCAACGCCCAGGCCAACATCGCAGCCGGTGATGGCAACCAACAAGACAACCAGACCGCCATTGCGGCCGGTGACGCAGATGCCGTGTTTGCCCTGGGTACCATTACCCAAGACAACCGCAACAACATCTCTGTGCAAGTGGCTACCCACAACAACGCTTCGCTCAACAACTCGGCCAACGGCAGCTCCGGCAACCTGGGTGTGAGCGTTGCCGCGGGTAACTTCAACCAACAGAAAAACCAACTGGCAATTGCTTCTGCCAGTGGTGCCGCCGCCGCTGCTTCGAGCAACACCACTCAAACCAGCGTCGACAACACCTTCCTCAATACCGTGGCCACTCAGTCTGGCCCATGGGGCAGCCACACTTACCTGCCTGTCGTGAACAACGCCAGCGCCAACAACTCGCTTAATGGCTCTTCGGGCAACCTGGGCGCCAACATTGCTGCAGGCGTGGGCAATCAGCAAGGCAACACCACTGTGATCTCCTCTGGCGTGCGCTTCTGATCCAACGGGGCCTTGGCAACAAGGCCCCTTTTTATTCCAGTGTCCACCAGGCCATTCGATCATGCGGATCATCGCCCTCACCCTCCTGTTATTGCTCACCGGCCCGACTTGGGCGGGGCAAATGGCGATTGCTGCCATGCCCGGCGGTGGCGTGATCTTCAAGAAGGTCGAGAGCATCCGTGAACGCAAGTTCGCCAACCTGGTGGAACAGAAAACCGATTTCAGCTGCGGTGCCGCCGCCCTGGCCACCATCCTGCGCCAGGCCTACTGGATGGATGTGGATGAAGACCACATCATCAAGGGCATGCTGGTCAACGCCGATCAGGACCTGGTGCGTACCCAGGGCTTTTCGATGCTGGACATGAAGCGCTACCTGGAAAGCATCGGGATGCGCGCCCGGGGTTACCGGATCAATGCAGACACCCTGCTCACGGTGAAGATCCCGGTGGTGGTGTTGCTGGAGATTCGCGGCTACAAGCACTTCGTGGTGATGCAGCGCGCCGACAAGGACTGGGTGTACATCGGCGACCCGGTACTGGGCCATAAACGCTATGCCCGCGACGACTTCGTCAAAGGCTGGAATGGCATCGTCTTCGCGGTATTGGGCGAAGGTTATGACAAGACCAACGTGCTGCTCGACCCGCCCACCCCACTGACGGCGAAAAACAGAATCAATGAGTTCAGTCCGGTGCGGGACAGTGAATTGATGGACTTCGGTTTTATCCAGAGCGACTTCTTCTAGAAGCGCAATAAGGGGCAGGACGCTCCAGGAGCAAACGATGAACACTTACCGTTGGCTGACGGTCATGTGCCTGGCAGCCTCAATGCCCGCTTATGCGTCATCGGTGTTCAAACCGATTGAAATAAAGGACTCGGAACTGGCTGACCTGCGCGGTCGCTACGTGATGCCGGGGCGGATCATCAGTTTTGGCATCGTGATGAGCAGTACCTGGACCAATGCCGCCGGCGACAGCGTGACCGGCTCGGCCAGCATGAACGTCAACGCGTCGACCGTCACCCCGCAGTTTTATGTGCAGGTAACCGACAGCCCCACCAAAGTCTCGCCCAACCAGCCGAATGGCACCGGCACAGTGGTCGGTGGTGCCGGCCTGGGCAGCGGCCAGGGCGTGACCCAAAGCGTGCGCGCCGCCGGCGATGGCAACACCGCCAGCAATAACGTGAATATCAATGTGAACCAGAATGGCTTGTCGCCGGCCAATGTCGTCCAGTCCGGACAAGCCCTGGTGGCTGGCCAGTCGGTCACCGGCAGCACGGGTGCCGGCCAGGTCACGGTGTCGGCCGCCAATGGCGGGCTGCAAATGGCGATCCTGGCCAACAACAATCAGGGCAATTCGTTGCAGCAGATCGGCGCCGGGAATGTCCTGCAAGGCACGGTTTTGCAGGGTAACAGCAACTTCGTCAGCAACATGACCCAACTCAATGTGGTGCTGGGCAACAACGGTTTGAACAATTTGGGGCAGAACCTCAACCTGAATCAACTCAGAGGCCTACGCCCTAACGGTTATTGAACTACGCTGTGCCTCGACACTTGCGCATTAGAAAGGGACGGCTTATTCCATGCATCGATCGCTATCGTTACGTGCCGTAATTTGTTTAAGCACGCTCCTGCCCGCATCCATGTTGTATGCCGCGCCGGACACCGACATAGATACATTGAAAAAGGAATTGCTGGAGCTCAAGCAACGCTACGAAGTGCAGCAAAAAGCACTGGCGGTGCTGGAGCAACGGGTACGCCAGGTGGAAGAACAACCGGTGGCGCCGCCGCCCAAACGCCTGGCCAAATCCCCGGCAGACTTCCAGAAAGGCGGCACCACGGTGGCCGGCAACACGCCGGGAGTCGGCGCGGCTGCGGCCTCGGGCGGTGCAGCCGGTGGCGCGTCCTACGGCCAGTCCCTCAAGGATGATTCGGCCCCGGCACAGAGCGTGAGCAACTTGTATAACGAGGCCAGCGGGTTCTTTGGCAACGGCAAGTTCAGCTTTGAAACCGGCGTCACCTATTCCCGCTACGATGCCCGCCAGTTGACCCTCAACGGCTTCCTGGCGCTGGACTCGATCTTCCTCGGCAACATCAACCTGGACCGGATCAAGTCGGATAACTGGACCGTCGACCTCACGGGCCGCTACAACCTCGACAACCGCTGGCAGTTCGATATAAACGTGCCGGTGGTGTACCGCGAGTCGACCTATCAGTCCGGTGGTGCCAACGGTGGCAGCGGCACCGCGACCTCGGAACAATCGGTCACGCGTGACCCGACTATCGGCGACGTCAACTTCGGGATTGCCTACAAATTCCTCGACGAGAGCGTCAACCTGCCGGATGCCGTGGTGTCGGTGCGGGTCAAGGCGCCCACCGGCGAAGATCCGTTTGGGATCAAGCTGGTCCAGTCATCCAGCAACACCAACCTCTTCGTGCCGGAGAGCCTGCCCACCGGCAACGGTGTGTGGTCGATTACGCCGGGTATCTCGCTGGTCAAGACCTTCGACCCGGCGGTATTGTTTGGCTCGCTGTCGTACACCCACAACTTCGAAGACTCGTTCAGCGATATCAGCTCCCAGGTCGGCCAGAAGACCCCGGGGAAAGTGCAGTTGGGCGACAGCTTCCAGATCGGCGCTGGCGTGGCGTTTGCGCTGAACGAGAAGATGAGTATGTCGTTCTCGGTGTCCGACCTGGTGCAACGCAAGAGCAAGCTCAAGCCGGATGGCGGCGACTGGCAGTCAGTGGTTTCCAGCGATGCCAACGCGGGTTACTTCAATGTGGGCATGACGATTGCGGCAAGCGACAACCTGACCATCGTGCCGAACCTGGCCATCGGGATCACACCGGATGCGCCGTCGTTCAGCTTCAGCCTGAAGTTCCCGTATTACTTTTAAGGCATGACAACGGGAAAAGCCCCGCAACGATAAGGGTCGTTGCGGGGCTTTTCGGTTTACCCGCCCTAGCGGATCTGGTGTTTGTGCAGCAACCGGTAGAACGTCGGCCGGGAAACCCCCAGCACACGCGCCGCGACACTCAGGTTGTCGCTGTGCCGGTTGAGCACATCGCACAATGCCTGGCGTTCGGCACGGTGCTTGTAATCCTCCAGTGTAGCCATCGGCAGCGCGATTGCCTGCTGGCTTTGCAATCCCAGATCAACGGCTTCGATTTGCCGCCCTTCCGCCAGTACCAGGCCCCGCCGCACGCGGTTGGCCAACTCGCGCACATTGCCCGGCCAACCGTGCTCGCCCATGGCCACCAGTGCGTCTTCACTGAAGCTGCGTGGACGGCGGCCGGTTTCCTGGCTGTAGAAGTGTGAAAAATGGTTGGCCAGCATCGCCACGTCGCCGTGGCGCTCGCGCAACGGCGCGGTGACCACTTGCAGGACGTTGAGCCGGTAATACAAGTCTTCGCGAAAAGTGCCCTTTGCGACCGCGGCTTCCAGGTCGACGTGGGTAGCCGCCAACACGCGTACATCCACCGCAATCGGCTGGCTGCCGCCGACTCGCTCGATCTGTTTTTCCTGGAGAAAACGCAGCAGGTTGGCTTGCAGCTCCATGGGCAAGTCGCCGATCTCATCGAGAAACAAGGTGCCGCCGTGCGCCGCCTCGATCCGCCCCACCTTGCGCTGATGGGCGCCGGTGAAGGCGCCCTTCTCATGGCCGAACAGTTCGGACTGGATCAGGTGTTCGGGAATCGCCCCGCAATTGATCGCCACAAACGGCTTGGCATGGCGCTGGGATTGGCGATGCAAGGTACGCGCGACCAATTCCTTGCCGGTGCCGCTGTCGCCACGGATCAACACCGGGGATTCAGTGGGCGCCAGCTTGGCGAGCAGCTTGCGCAATTCCCGGATGGGACGGCTGTCCCCCAGCAACTCGTGTTCCGGCTGGCCCGCAGGCGCGTTGTTGCCCTTGCCCCGCAGGCGCGCCATGCCGAAGGCGCGGCCCAGGGTGACCTGCACCCGTGACACATCAAACGGCAAGGTATGGAAGTCGAAGAACCACTCACAGACAAAATCGCCGACATTCTGCAGGCGCAGCACTTCCTGGTTAAGCACCGCAATCCACTCGGTGCCGCTGCGGCTGATCAGTTCCTTGACCGCTTCGGGTCGCTCCAGGTGAAACGGCTGCAGGCGCAACAAACCCACGTCACAGGAGCGCTCACCCACCGACTCGAGGGCGCAGCTGTCCACGTCCCACCCCGCTGCGCGCAAACCGGGCAATAGCCGGTGGCAGTCATCACAGGGATCGACCACAAGCAGGCGGCGCGGGGCAGGTGTAACAATCATGACTATTCCTTGGCGTCAAAATCGTTAAAGTTATTTAAAAACAACTATTTGCAAAGTCTGCTGGTAACCCTAGCAAGATCTTGACGCACCCTTTGTACCGATTCGCTATAAGTCGCGAACGAACCGGGTCTTTTATGTCAGTCGGGTGCGGTCAATTGCCGCGGCATAACTTTCATGAGGCTTTCAAAATAGCCCCTTACATGACTTTAATCAGGGAAAGTTAAAAAATCTTCTTCTAACATGTGACCCGCACCCGGTGATCGTGCATCAGTACAAGTAACCAGTCGTTAGGCACGCCCAACCAACGGCTTCCACTTGAATGGGCATTTAGAGAGAAGACCCCATGAACGCCCCGCTCCGCATCAACGAAGCTCTTTTGATCGCAGACCGTGCCTTCCAGCCCTTTCAATGTGTGGCCTGGCACGATGGCAACGGCGCCCTGAGCCTGAGCGTCATCGACCGCACCAATACCCGTATCGGTAGCAAGCAGCTGTCTTCCAGCACTTATACCGACCCGGCACAGCTTGAGAACTTGCTGTTGCAGGCCCGTGCCGAACTCGACAAAGATGGCTACCAGTTGCAATCCTGGGCAATGCCCAAGTAACTGAAGCGTGCGTGAGACGGCACCCGAAAGTGTGCCGCCCGGCTGCGCAGTATATTGACCCGCACTAACTCAAGTGGACAGTCAGCCATGCAAGTTGCAACTTTGCATAGCTGACTACTTATTAGTGTGGTTACCGATCAATAGGCCGAGAGAATAAACCGCTCGATGGCTTCCGCCGCACCGTCATCGACATTGCTGCCGGTCACGACGCTGGCCTGGCGCTTGACCACCTCTTCTGCCTGGCCCATGGCAATCGACAACCCCGCCACATGAAACATCGCCGGGTCATTGCCGCCATCACCGATGGCTGCGGTCTGTTGCAGTGGCACACCGAGGTGCGCCGCAAGGGTTCTCAATGCTTCACCCTTGTTGGCCTTCATGGCGGTGACATCCAGGAACACCGGCTGCGAACGCGACACCTGGGCCAATCCCTCGACCCTGGGCTGCAACTGCGCCTCAAGCTCCATCAGCAGCTGGGTATTGGTACTGGCCGCAACAATCTTGTCGACCCGATCCAGATACGGCTCGAAGCTCTCCACCACGATCGCCCCATAGCCCAGGCCGTGCTCCTCGCGAACCGCCATCGGTCCGCCGGGATCGCGACGCAGCCAGTCGCCGTCGGCGAACAGCCAGACTTCAACGTCCGGCTGCGGCGTAAACAAGGCCAACGCCACCAGCGCCGCTTCTGCCGGCAAGTGATGCGCCACCAGAATACTCCCGTCGGGATTGACCAGCGTGCCCCCGTTGAAGCCGGCAATCGGCACATCGATGCCCAGCGCTTCGACCTGCTGACGCATGGCCTTGGGCGGTCGCCCGCTGGCCAGGCTGAAAAACACCCCGGCCGCGCGCAAGGCGCGAACCGTATCAATGGTGCGCTGGCTGAGGCTGTGATCCGGATGCAGCAACGTGCCATCCATATCACTCAACACAAAACGGATGGGTTGACTCGGCAAGTCACTCATCCGAGGCTGTGCCAGGTACGGCCATCGCGGGCCAGCAACGCATCAGCCGCCGCCGGGCCGTCCTCACCCGCCTTGTAGGCCTGGATGCCGTCGTCCTGCTTCCACGCATCGAGAAAAGGCTGCACCGCACGCCAGCCGTTCTCGATGTTGTCGGCGCGCTGGAACAAGGTCTGGTCGCCGGTCATGCAGTCGTAGATCAGGGTTTCGTAACCTGTCGACGGCTGCATCTCGAAGAAGTCCTTGTAGGCAAACCCCAGTTCCACGTTGGCCATGTCCAGGGTCGGCCCGGGCTTTTTCGCCAGCAGGTCGAACCACATGCCTTCATTCGGCTGGATCTGGATCTTCAAGTACGTCGGCTTGAGTTCATCGACCTCGGTATCACGGAACTGCGCGTAAGGCGCCGGCTTGAAGCAGATGATGATCTCGGTGTCGCGGATGCTCATGCGCTTGCCGGTGCGCAGGTAAAACGGCACCCCCACCCAACGCCAGTTGTCGATCAACACCTTGAGGGCAACGAAGGTCTCGGTGCTGCTGTCTGGCGCAACATTGGCCTCTTCGCGGTAACCCGGCAACTGCTTGCCGCCGACTTCACCCGAGGTGTACTGGCCACGCACCGAGTTGGCCCGTGCGTCTTCCAGCGACCAGGGCCGGATGGCCCCGATCACCTTGGCCTTCTCGCCCCGCACTGCGTCGGCGCCAAAGGCAGCCGGCGGTTCCATGGCGACCATCGCCAGCAACTGGAACAGGTGATTGGGCACCATGTCCCGCAGGGTGCCGGTGTGTTCGAAGAAACTGCCACGGGTTTCCACGCCGACGGTTTCGGCGGCGGTGATTTGTACGTGGTCAATGTAGTGGTTGTTCCAGAACGCCTCGAACAGCACATTGGAAAAACGGCTGATGAGGATGTTCTGGACGGTTTCCTTGCCCAGGTAATGGTCGATGCGGTAGATCTGCTTTTCGCTCATCACCTTGAGCAGGCAGGCGTTCAGCGCTTCAGCGGTGGCGAGGTCGGAGCCGAACGGCTTTTCGATCACCACCCGGCGGAACGCCTCCGGGGTTTCTTCCAGCAAGCCGGCCGCGCCGAGGCGCTGCACCACTTCGGCGAAGAAACGCGGCGCGGTGGCGAGGTAAAACACCGCGTTGCCAGTACCGCTGTCGGCAATCTTCTTGCCGATATCGGCGTAGGTGCCGTCGTCGAGGAAATCACCCTCGACGTAGCTGATGCCTTTGGCCAACTGTTCCCACAATGCAGGGTCCAGGGCGTTCTCGGCATTGCCCTTGACCTTGCTGGCGGCCTCGGTGCGAATGAAGTCCTCGAGCTTCTTGGCGAAATCGGCGTCGCTGATGGCGTTGTGATCAACGCCGACAATGCGCAAGCCATCGCCCAGCAGCCCATCGCGGCTGAGGTTGTACAGCGCCGGCATGAGCAGGCGCTTGACCAGGTCACCGTGGGCACCAAACAGAAACAGTGTGGTGGGCGGAGCGGGTTCGGCCTTGGGTTTCTTGCCGTTGGCGGTCATTTTTTGGGAGTCTCCACATGGCCGCCAAAGCCGAAGCGCATGGCAGAAAGCATTTTGTCACCGTAGGTACTTTGCTGGCGGGAACGGAAGCGCGCGAACAGCGAGTTCGACAGCACCGGAACCGGTACCGATTGTTCCATGGCGGCCTCGATGGTCCAGCGGCCTTCGCCACTGTCGGCGACCGAGCCGGAATACCCGTCGAGCTTCGGATCGGTGGCCAGGGCGTCGGCGGTCAGGTCCAGCAGCCAGGACGACACCACGCTGCCGCGGCGCCAGACTTCGGCGATATCGGCAACATTCAGGTCGAAGCGCTGGTCTTGCGGCAGGTTCTCCGAATTCTTGGTCTTGAGGATGTCGAAACCTTCGGCGAAGGCCTGCATCATCCCGTACTCGATGCCGTTGTGGATCATCTTGACGAAGTGCCCGGAACCGGCAGGCCCTGCGTGGATATAGCCGCGCTCGGCACGGCTGTCCGCTGCGGCGGAACGGTCCTTGGTACGCGGGATGGTGCCCAGGCCCGGTGCCAGGCTTTCGAAGATCGGGTCCAGCAGCTTAACGGTCTCGGCGTCGCCGCCGATCATCATGCAGTAGCCGCGCTCCAGGCCCCAGACGCCGCCGGAGGTGCCGACGTCGACATAGTGCAGGCCTTTTTCCGACAGGGCCTTGGCCCGACGGATGTCATCCTTATAGAAGGTGTTGCCGCCGTCGATGATCACATCACCGTCTTCAAGCAGTTGGCTCAGTTCTTCAATGGTGTTCTCGGTCGGGTCGCCTGCCGGCAGCATCACCCAGATCGCCCGGGGCTTTTGCAGCCCGGCCACCAGACCTGCCAGGTCAGCAACGCCCGTGGCGCCCTCGCCTGCCAGACCTTTTACGAATGCTTCATTGCGGTCGTAAACCACGGTGGTATGCCCATTGAGCATCAGGCGCCGCGCAATGTTGCCACCCATGCGGCCTAGTCCAATAATCCCCAGTTGCATGTGCTGATGCTCCTTACTACGAATAAATGTGTGTCACAGTTTATAGCGCAATGAGGCTAATGAGGGTTAGTCCAGAGCGGATTGGCATAGTTTCATGACAAAAAGTGGCCATCCTTTCGCCTTCAGTGGGTTAAAAGTCACAACGACCATCAAAAATAAAAAAGTTCCCTTCATTAAAAAAAGAATTCAGAATTGCCCCGACTGTTGCCGAGAGCCTCGATTCAAGCGCTCTGGCACCGCGATAGACCGGCTATTTGCGAGGTAAGCAATGAGCACTGCACACATGACCCGTCCGCCACAGACCCTCTACGTCACCATTCGCCGCGATGAATTGCGCCAGTTGAAAAACGAGCGCGACCAACTGCAGCAGGAAGTCATGCGTTTGCGCTCGCACCTGCAGGGCCAGCTCAATCAGCCGTCCGGCACCCAGCCCGCACTTTGCTGAACGTGGGCTGAACGAACCGTTCAGGAATAACTCACGAAGTTTTCACATCCCCCTCCCGATACTCCCGCCGAATAGGGCCGCGCTACGTGCGCAGGCCCTCTGTTTGCGTGCATCCCTGCGCGTTGACACTGAAATTATCGGGTTGGAGCGCTGGATGGCGATGTTCAAACGCAGCACTACGTCTGCGAAAGGTTTTGATTGGGCCGGCCTCGGCTGGATGTTTCTGTTCTTCTGGTATTTCTCGGGCATTACCCAACTGCTGATCCAACTGACCGGCACCTCCGGCTTCAGTGGTTTCCGCCAGGCATTCTTCATGAGCGCCCTGTGGCTGGCGCCGATGCTGTTGTTCCCACGTCGCGCGCGCCTGGTGGCGGGGTTGATTGGCGTGGTGCTGTGGGCCTGTTCCATGGCCAGCCTGGGTTATTTCTTCATCTACCAGCAGGAATTCTCTCAAAGCGTCATCTTCATCATGTTCGAGTCGAACATCTCTGAAGCCGGCGAATACGCCACCCAATACTTTGCCTGGTGGATCGTGCTGGCGTTCATTGCCCACACCGCCATGGCCGTTTTCCTGTGGACCCGCGTACGCCCGGTTTACCTGCCACGTGGCCAGGCCATGCTGGCGGCTGCCGCAATCGTGATTGCCATCGTCGGCTACCCGCTGGTCAAGCAGATCGCCAAGAGCGAGACCATGGAACTGGCCATCGACCGCTTCGAAACCCGTATCGAGCCGGCAGTGCCATGGCAGATGATCGTCGCCTACCGCCGCTACACCGAACAACTGGATAACATGCAAGGCATGCTGACCAGCGCCAGCAAGATCCCGCCCCTGACCAACCTCAAGGACAGCATGGCCGGCCAGCCGTCGACCCTGGTGCTGGTGATCGGCGAGTCCACCAACCGCCAGCGCATGAGCCTGTATGGCTACCCGCGCAACACCACGCCGGAACTGGACAAGCTGCGGGACCAACTGGCGGTGTTCGACAACGTCATTACCCCGCGCCCGTACACCATCGAGGCGCTGCAACAGGTGCTGACCTTCGCCGACGAAGAAAACCCGGACCTGTACCTCAAGACCCCCTCCATCGTCAGCGTGATGAAGCAGGCCGGCTACAAGACCTTCTGGATCACCAACCAGCAGACCATGACCAAGCGCAACACCATGCTCACGACCTTCTCCGAACAGGCCGACGAGCAGGTGTACCTGAACAACAACCGCAACCAGAATGCGCGCCAGTATGACGGCGACGTGCTGGAGCCGTTTGCCAAGGCCATGTCCGACACCGCCGAACGCAAATTCATCGTGGTGCACCTGCTGGGTACCCACATGAGCTACCAGTACCGCTACCCGCCGACCTTCGACAAGTTCACCGACCGCCAGGGCGTGCCTGAGGGGGTCAGCGACGCACAGTTACCGACCTACAACAGCTACGACAATGCGGTGCTGTACAACGATTTCGTGGTGTCGAGCCTGATCAAGGACTACGCCAAGACCGATCCGAACGGTTTCCTGCTGTACCTTTCCGACCACGGCGAAGACGTGTTCGATTCGGCCGGCCACAACACCCTGGGCCGCAACGAAGGCAAGCCGACGGCACCGATGTACACCATTCCGTTCATGGCCTACGCATCACCCAAGTGGCGTGAAAGCCATGACTGGAGTTTTGCCGGTGACTTGCAGCGCCCTTACACCAGCTCGCAGCTGATCCATACCTGGGCCGACATGGCCGGGTTGAGCTTCGACGAACTGGACCACAGCAAGAGCCTGGTCAGTGACAGCTTCAAGCCTCGGCCACGGCTGATTGGCGACCCGTATGCACGCCAGCAAAAACCGCTGATTGATTTCAGCCTGATCAAGCCGAAGCCAGACGCCGCCAACGTGGTCGTCAAGTAGCTTGAATCGCCCGGGTTTCATCCGCGCAATGCGGTGAAACCCGATTTGGCTGCAGCGCAAAGATAATAATTATTCTCGTTTAGCGCTAAAGTTCTCCGCCTCCTTTCGTCTTTGAGCCAATGGCATTTTTCATAGACGACAAGGAGTTCGCCGCGATGTTCGCGCCTATTACCCGTTCCATGACCTTGACCCTGGGCCTCTTCAGCGTGGTGCTGAGCCCGGACCTGCTGGCCGAAAACGACCCCGACCAGGAATCCCAAGCGCCGGCCAAAGCCCTGGAACTGGGCAGCACCAGCATCACCGCCGAAGGCCTTGGCGCCAACACCGAACACACCGGTGCCTACACCACAGGCCCAATGGGCACCGCCACCCGGCTGAACCTGTCCATCAAGGAAACCCCGCAGTCGGTCTCGGTGATCACCCGCCAGCAGATGGACGACTTCAACCTCAACACCCTGACCGAAGTGATGCGCCAGACCACCGGCGTGGTGGTGCAGCACCTGGACTCCGACCGGGTCGGCTATTCCTCGCGCGGCTACGGCATCACCAACTTCCAGATTGACGGCATGCTCAACACCTTCGGCCGCATGAAGTCCGATGCCGACACCATCATCTACGACCGGGTCGAAGTGGTCCGCGGCGCCACCGGCCTGACCACCGGCGCCGGCGACCCCTCGGCCACGGTCAATATGGTGCGCAAACGTCCGACCGCACAGTGGCAGGCCAAGACAGGCGTCAGTGGCGGCTCCCACGACAATTACTACAGCTACCTGGACGTTGGCGGCCCCCTGGCGTTTGATGGGCGCCTGCGCGGCCGCACGGTGCTCGCCTACCGTGACACCCAGTCCTACCGCGACAACTACGCGCTGCAACGGGAAGTCGGCTACGGCATCCTCGAAGGCGACCTGACCGACGACACGGTGCTGGCGGTGGGCTTTGATTACCAGAACAAGCATGTGCAGGGCACCGCGTGGGGCACCTTGCCCTACTGGAACAGCGACGGCAGCAAAGCCAGGCTGCCCCGCTCCGCCAACATCGCGGCCCACTGGAGTTCCTGGCCGCTGAAAGATGAAACCACCTTCGCTACCCTCGACCACCGCCTGGCGGGTGACTGGCACCTGAAGGCCGCCTATACCCACCGTGAAAGCGACACCGACGGCAAGGTCTATTACGGCGGCTCAGGCTTCCCGAATGCCGACCGCAGCGGCATGACCGCCTGGACCAGCCACATGCTCGGCACCTCGAAAATGGACGTGGTCGACTTGAACCTGTCCGGGTCCTATGCCCTGCTGGGTCGTGAGCACGAATTGATGGTGGGTTACGGCGAGTCCGAGCAGCGTGACGCTTCGCCACACCTGCGCAGCGGTACGGTGCCGAAGGACTACACCAGCATCGACGATTGGAAACACATGGGCGGGATCGGCAAATTCCCCGACACCAACACCGGCCTCAAGGGCGAACAAGGCAGCACCCGCCAAAAGGCCGGCTACCTGGCCACCCGCCTGAGCCTGACCGATCGCCTGCATGCGGTATTGGGCAGCCGCTACGGCAGCTGGGAGATCGAGAGCACCACCTACAACTACAACAGGGACACTGACCAGTTCCTCGGTACGTCAAAATCCAGCCAGACCCACAACGACATGTGGACACCCTACGCCGGCCTGCTCTACGACCTGACCCCGGAGTACACCGTCTACGCCAGCTACACCGATATCTTCAACCCGCAGGAAGAACGCACCGCCAGCAAGCAATACCTGGAGCCGGTGGTAGGCAGCAACTATGAAGTGGGCATCAAGGGCAGCCTGCTGGAAGAGCGCCTGAACCTGGCGGCCGCGTACTTCTGGAGCAAACAGGACAACGTCGCGGAACTGGACAGTTTGACCCCACCGGATCCGGAGACCGGTGAGCAGTTCTTCACATCCGGCGGCAAAGGCAACAAGGTTCAGGGTTTCGAGGTAGAGGTGTCCGGAGAGGTGCGCCCCGACTGGAACCTGACCGCCGGATACACCTACACCCACTCCCTGAACGGGGACAAGCAGCGCAATAACACCCACCTGCCGCTGAACCTGCTGCGCGTGTCCACGGCCTACCGCCTGCCCGGCGAATGGCACGCGCTGACGGTCGGCGGCGCGGTGAATTGGCAAAGCGACTTCTACGACTTCGCCTATCGCCCGGTTGGCCGGGACACCAATGGAGCCCTGATCAGGGAGCGCACCCGGATCACCCAGCAGGCCTATACCGTGGTCAACCTAATGTCGCGCTATGAGTTCGATGACCACTTGTCGGCGTCACTTAATATCAACAACCTATTTGATAAAAAATATTACGAGCGCGTCGGCTTCTATAACGGCGTGTATTGGGGAGACCCGCGCTCTATCAGCGTCGCACTGGACTGGAAGCTCTGAATTCATCGCTGCTAAAGATTGGAAGTTAACGAAATCGTTAACTTTCGGTCAGCGCGAGGTTAACCCTTACTTAATATCATTGGCCCACAGTCTCCCCATCCCGCCGCTGATGACAACGCGCGGACCCAACACACTTACTGAGACACTGCCATGAAATTTTCGACTGTTATCCTTGCCGGCCTGATGACCATGACTTCCGTAGCCGCCTTTGCAGAAGGCGGCTCAGAGCGTTCGAAGGAGTTCTACAACAACTTCACCTTCGTTCAGGAACAGACTCACGGTGCTGCCCAGCAAACCGCAATGGCTGACGGCAAGACCGAAAAGCCGGCAACGGCCGACCAAACTACCAACACACCGAACAGCTGATTTACCCGCAATACCTGTGCTATTCCGCTCTGATAGCCAAGGTCAATTTGGCGCCACTTGCTGGCGCCTTTTTTTTGCCTTTAATTAAATAAACATTAATTAAAGCGGCTTGCTCCAGAACAACATCCGGCCATGTTGCGGATCAAATACCGAATCATCAAACCCAAACTTTCGATACGCCGACTGCGCCACGGCGTTGCCTTCAAGCACCTCGAGGGTGATCTTGCAGCAACCGCGCTGGCGAGCAATTTCCTCGACCTTTTGCAGCATCTTCTGACTCAGCCCCAGGCCACGGAATTGATCCATCACCACCACGTCGTGCACGTTGACCAGCGGGCGGCAGGCAAAGGTGGAAAACCCTTCAAAGCAGTTCACCAGGCCGGCCGGCGTACCGCCGACAAAGGCCAGCACACTGAACGCGTGGGCACGCTTGGCCAGCTCTGCCGGCAGTTGCTGCAAGCGGTCGGCCGGCAGGCTGTGGCCACCGCCCATGGGGTCTTCGGCGTAATGATTGAGCACCAGGCCAATGGCCTCGGCGTGTACCGGATTGGTGTAGCTGGCTTGCAGCACCAGGATGTCTGCGCTGTCCATTTCCTTCCTCGTTGACGGTGCGACAGGGACTCGGTCCCCATAAAAGGGCTCGATTGTAAGCGTGGTGCAGGCATTAGATGAAGGAGATTAACTACATTTGCCCGCGTGAAAGCGCGCCAGGCTCGCCAAACCGTGCCAGTTGCATCTCCTGCAGGCGGCTCAGGGTGCGGCGGAATGGAAACTCCAGGTAACCCTCGGTGTAGAGGCTTTCCAGCGGCACCCGGGCCTCGATGTACAGCGGCACCTTGCGGTCGTAGCACTCGTCCACCAGCGCGATGAAACGCCGGACGCTGTCGTCATGCACCGACAGTTCCGGCAGTTCCCGGTCCCCGGCGTCCACCCGTTCGGCAGCGTCTTCGGTGCCACGAGCGATTCGTCCCGGGCGCTTTTGCGCGCTGAGGTTGGGCACCTCGCCGAGCAAAATGGCCTTGAACCGATCACACAGCAGCATGAAATCCATCGCCGCCAACGGCTGCTCACACAGGTCGGCGTAGCGACACCACAGCACGGTTTCACTGGACTGCACTGCCACGATGGAGCGGTAGCCGACCGCAACCGGGGCGCTGCTCACTGCCTGCCCGGCGCTCAACTGGCGAAACACCTCGGCCAACGCGTCGGGCTGGTCGACCCAGTAACGCTGCAGTGCGGTGCCCGGGTGCAGCCGATGATCCTCCCCGCCATCGACTGCCACCACCCGCATATGCTGTTTGATCGCCTCGATTCCCGGCAGGAAACGATCCCGGTTGAAACCGTCGGCGTACAGCTGGTCCGGTGGCTGGTTGGACGTGCAGACCATCACCACGCCTTCTTCGAACATCACCTGGAACAGCCGGCCGAGGATGATGGCGTCACCAATGTCGTTGACAAACAACTCATCGAAACACAGCACCCGCACTTCCCGGCTCAGTTCGCGGGCCAGGGCCTGCAAGGGATCGTGGGTGCCCGTGAGCTGGAATGAACGCTGGTGCACCCAGCCCATGAAGTGATGAAAATGCTGGCGCCGCGCTGGCACTCCCAGGCTTTGGTAGAACTGGTCCATCAGCCAGGTCTTGCCCCGGCCGACCGGGCCCCACAGGTACACCCCAGTGATGGGCCCAGGGCCGTGGTGCAAGGCCTGATGGCAGTCCTGCAGGGCTTGCACCGCCTCACGCTGGGCGTCGTCGGGGACAAAACCCTGTTCGGTGATGGCGTGCTGATAGGCGGCAAGTGGCGAGTCGAAAGTCATGCCCGGCAGTATGCCATGACGGCTACAGGGAAATATCCAATCGGGCAATCTTGCCGTGTTCATTGAGGCGGAAGGTATAGCGCAGCTCCAGCGGGCTGCCGGGAAAGCTGCCGGTGATCAGGTTGCTGACCAGCACCTTGCCCGTGCGGTGCTGCACATTCAGCACCTGGACCCTGGGCTGGTAACGACGCCCCGTGTCTTCCATCCAGCGGGCGATGGCGGCGGTACCGACCCGGTGCTCGCCTTCGTCGAACACGTTGGCATCTTCGGCGAAACAGTCGGCCACCAGCGAGGTGTCGCCGGCATTCGCCGCGGCAATGTAGGTTGCAATAGCCGGGGCCAGTTCAGGGGTGGGTTGGGACATGGTGACAGCTCCTTTTTAGTGATTTATGGAGCCATCCTAAAGCAGCGTTGTGTCAGTTCTTGTCAGGAGTGAACGGCCCGGATTCGTTCTGTTCCATCAGCTTGCGCCAGCCCCGCAACCAATCGCTGCGGCGCCCCGGATACCGTTCACCTTGCAGGCGCGCGGCGGCCACTCGGTCGGTGCGGAAGGTGCGATAGGCCCCACGCAATTCACACCACGCCACGATCACCCGCACTTCGTTGAGAAAACCCAGGGCCAGGGGCCAGATCAGGCGCTGGCTGGCGGTCTGGCTGGCATCGGCGTAGTCGATGTGCAGTTTGGCCTGGCCGCGAATGGCCTCGCGGAACACATTCAACGGCACGCGATTTTCCGGGTAGCCGAAGCCTGGCGGGCCCGGCAGCACCGTCGGATTGCGCAAGGCTTCCTGGGCAGCCGGGTCAAGCACGTCGGCGATCTTTGCAAGCGCATTGGCCGCCGCCTGGCTCAGTACGTCATCACCGCGCTGGTCGACATACCGCAAGCCCAGCACGATGGCTTCGGTCTCGTCGGCATTGAGCATCAGCGGCGGCAGGAACAGGCCCGCACGCAGCACATAGCCCACGCCCGCCTCGCCGTAGATCGGTGCGCCCAACGCGGTCAGTTCGGCGATATCGCGGTACAGCGTGCGCTCGGAAATCTCCAGTTCTGCCGCCAGCACGGCGGCCGTCACCGGGCGTTTTTTGCCCCGCAGGACTTGCAACAAGGTCAACAGACGACTGGTACGCGACACGTTGATCATGCTCGAAAAAGAAAGGTGGCGCAGCTTAGCAGAGGCCTCCGTCAGAAAGTGTCAGGAGCAGGCACCCTTCCCTTCAGCCGCCAAAAAAGCCCCTTGACGAAATATATGACTAGCATCATATTTAATAGATGTCGGGAAACATTTAAACTAGCCACAGCGTCAGGAGTTTTGGTATGCGTAATAAAGTCTTTGGCCGTCGCAGCGGCCTGCGGGTTTCAGAGCTGGCCCTGGGTACCGCCAATTTCGGCACAGGCTGGGGCCACGGCGCCGAGCGCGACGAGTCCAAGCGAATCTACGACGGCTATCTGGAGGCCGGCGGAAACTTCCTCGATACTGCCAACGGCTACCAGTTCGGCCAATCGGAAGTGCTGCTCGGCGAGTTCATTGCCTCGGAACGCGACCGCTTGGTGATCGCCAGCAAATACACCTTGCGCACCCAGCCTCAAGACGAAGGCACCCTCAAGCTTGGCAACAACCGCAAGAACATGGTGCGCGCCGTCGAAGAAAGCCTGAAACGCTTGAACACCGACCACATCGACCTGTTCTGGGCGCATATCAGCGACAACGTCACGCCGATGGAAGAGATCCTGCGGGGTTTTGATGACCTGGTGCGTGCCGGCAAGATCCACTACGCGGGGCTGTCCAACTTCCCCGCCTGGCGCATTGCCCGCGCCGACCTGCTCGCTGAAGTGCGCGGCTTTGCACCGCTGGTAGCGATCCAGACCGAATACAGCCTGGCCGAACGCACCGCTGACCGCGAGCTGCTACCCATGGCCGAGGCCCTGGGCCTGGCCGCGACTTTATGGTCACCGCTGGGGGGTGGTTTTCTGACCGGGAAGTACCGCAACAGCCAGGACGATACCCGCGCCAGCAAGCTGGGGATTTTGGTCCACGCTGAAAAAAGCGCACGGGAAACCGCAGTGCTCGACACCCTGCTGGCGGTTGCCGGTGAACTGGACGCCACGCCGACTCACATCGCCATCGCCTGGCTGCGGGAAAAGGCCCGTCGTTCTACCACCGCGCTGATCCCGATCCTGGGGCCGCGTACCCGCGAACAACTGGACGGCACCCTGGGTGCGTTGAGTGTGCAACTCTCGGCTGAGCAAGTGGCCCGCCTGGATGCTGCCAGCGCGATACCGCTGGGCGTGCCCCACGAGATGATCGCGGAACGCTTCCCACGTTATACGGACGATGATGCACAAGACCTGCGCTGGCCGCCGGTTATCTAAGACCCGTTGTGGCGAGGGAGCTTGCTCCCGCTGGGCTGCGTAGCGGCCCCAAAATCTTGGGAGCGCTGCGCACTCCAGCGGGAGCAAGCTCCCTCGCCACAGATGCAGTACTCAGCCTCAGTTAAGCGAGGCTTTTGCTCACCACTTCAAACACATCGCTGGACAGCTCGCCCGAAGCGCGAATCCGCTCCAGCTCGCCTTTCATCAGCGCCTGCCGCGCGCTGTCGTACTTGCGCCAGCGGGTCAACGGCGCCAATTGCCGCGAAGCAATCTGGGGGTTGAAGCCATTCAACTGGATCACCAGGTCCGCCAGGAACCGATAGCCCGAACCATCCGCCGCGTGGAAGTTGATCAGGTTCTGCCCGGCAAACGCGCCCACCAGTGCCCGCACCTTGTTCGGGTTCTTGATGTTGAACGCAGGGTGCTGCATCAACGTCTTGACCCGCTCCAGCGCGCCCGGCAAACCATTGCCCGCCTGCACGCTGAACCACTGGTCCATGACCAGCTGGTTGTCCTTGAAGTTCTCGGCAAACACCGCCAGCGCCTTGGCTTTTTCTTCTTCGAACGGCGAGTTGACCAGCACCGCCAGAGCCGTCAGGCGCTCGGTCATGTTGTCGCACGCGTCGAACTGTTCAAGGGTCGCCGCCAGCACTTCCGGCTTGCCGCTGAGCATCAGGTACGACAGCGCAATGTTCTGCAAGGCGCGACGGGCAAAGTGTTCCGCCTCGGCCACGTACGGGGTTTTCTTCGACAGGTCGCGATTGGCCTGGTAACGCAGCCACAGGCCCTCGAACAGGTTGTCGGCCAACTGCTTGCGAGCAAACTCGCGGGCCGCGTGGATGGCGTCGACATCCGCCACTTCGCTGATTTCGGTCAGGTAGGCTTCGCTCGGCAGCGAGAGCATCTCGGCGACCATCGCCTGGTCCAGGCTTTCGTCGCTCAATACGCTGCGCAGTGCAGTGATCAGGCGTTGATCCAGCACCAGCGCCTTGCCCTGCTGATGTTGGGCGATCAGCTCCTGCAACACCTGCACCGACAGCTGCTGGCCGGCGTCCCAGCGATTGAAGCCATCGCTGTCGTGCTGCATCAGGAACATCAGTTGGTCGCGGTTATACGGGAAGCTCAGCTTCACCGGCGCCGAGAAGCCGCGCAGCAACGACGGCAGCGGGTGCTCGGCGATGTCGACAAAGGTGAAGGTCTGTTCGGCTTCGGTCACCGAGATCACGCGGGACGTGGCGCCGGCAGCGGTTTCACCGGCCAGGCGCAAGGCGATGCCCGCGCCCTTCCCGTCCAGCAGGCCCAGCTCAACCGGAATCACGAACAGCAGTTTTTCCACCTTGTCCGGGGTTTCCGGGCAGCTTTGACGGAAGGTCAGGCTGTAGGTTTTAGCCACCGCGTCGTAGGACTCGCTCACCGCCAGGCGTGGCGTACCGGCCTGGCTGTACCAGCGCTTGAACTGGGTCAGGTCAGCGCCGTTGGCGTCTTCCATGGCCTTGATAAAGTCATCGCAGGTCACAGCCTGGCCGTCGTGGCGTTCGAAGTACAGGTCGCTGCCTTTGCGGAACCCTTCGGCGCCGAGCAAGGTTTGGATCATACGGACGACTTCCGAGCCCTTTTCGTACACGGTCAGGGTGTAGAAGTTGGAGATCTCGATAAAGCCGTCCGGACGCACCGCGTGGGCCATGGGACCGGCATCTTCGGCGAACTGGTGGGTGCGCAGATAAGCCACGTCCTGGATGCGCTTGACGGTGGCCGAGTTCATGTCGGCAGAGAACTGCGAATCACGGAACACCGTGAAGCCTTCCTTCAGCGACAGCTGGAACCAGTCGCGGCAGGTCACGCGGTTGCCCGACCAGTTGTGGAAGTATTCGTGGGCAACGATCGCCTCGACTCGCTGGTGCGCGGCGTCGGTGGCGGTTTCGGCACGGGCCAGCACGGCGCTGGAGTTGAAGATGTTGAGGCCCTTGTTTTCCATGGCGCCCATGTTGAAGTCGTTGACCGCGACGATCATGAAGATGTCGAGATCGTACTCACGGCCATAGACTTCCTCGTCCCAGCGCATGGATTTCTTCAGGCTGTTCATGGCGTGCTGGCACTTGTCGATGTTTTCCGGCTCGACATAGATACGCAGCGCCACGGTGCGCTCGGTCATGGTGGTGAAGGTGTCTTCGACACACCACAAATCACCGGCCACCAGTGCAAACAGGTACGCCGGCTTCTTGAACGGATCTTCCCAGGTCGCCCAGTGCCGGCCGTCTTCGCCAGGGCCGGAAGCAATCGGGTTGCCGTTGGACAGCAACACCGGGTAGCTGTGTTGCTCGGCGATCACCGTGGTGGTGAACACGCTCATCACGTCCGGACGGTCGAGGTAATAGGTGATCTTGCGGAAACCCTCGGCCTCGCACTGGGTGCAGAACATGCCGCCGGATTTGTACAGGCCTTCCAGGGCGGTATTGGTTTCCGGGTGGATCTTCACCGTGGTGTCGAGGGTGAAGGTCGCGCTGGTGGGGTGCACGGTCAGGTGGCTGTCGCTCAACTGGTAGTCGGCGTCGGTCAGTTCCTGGTCGGCCAGGTTCACCGACAGCAGCTCCAGCTGCTGCCCGTCCAGCACCAGCGGCGGCAAGCCGGCGCCGCGCTCGGGGTTGCGGCGCATCACCAACTGCGCGTGGACCAGGCTATGGTCCTCGAACAACTCGAAGGTCAGGTGCGTCTCGTCGATCAGGTAATCCGGCGCCTGATAGTCCTTCAGGTAAATCATCTTCGGCTGTTCGGTGCGCATGTCTGTCGTCCTTCTACTGATGCACGGCGAGCTGGTAGGCCGTGTATTTACGAATATTGATCACGCCGGTATCGAAGATCAGGTATTGGCCCTTGATCCCCATCAGCGTGCCTTCGGCAATCGGGTTCTTGTCCAGGTTGAAGCTGACGATCTTGGTCGGATACTGCTCGATCGGGTAACGGATTTCGATCGGTTCGATGTCGGTCACCGGTTGGATGGCCTGCAGGCCAAAGCGTTTCTGCAAACCGAGCATGCCTTCGGCACAGCTGGCGAACAGTTCGTCGCGCACCTGCGCAAGGTCGACGGCCTGGGCATCGCCCTTGAGCAGCGCGCGCCAGTTGGTCTTGTCGGCCACCTGGCTGCGGAACAGGTCCTCGACGAAGCCCGACTGCTGGCGCGTGGCAACGCGCATGATCGGCAGCGCCTGGCTGGCGCCCTGGTCGAGCCAGCGGGTCGGCAGCTGGCTGGCGCGGGTGATGCCGACCTTGATCCCCGACGAGTTCGCCAGGTACACCACGTGGTCGGTCATGCAGAATTTTTCACCCCAGGCCGGATCGCGGCAGGTGCCGGCGTCGTAATGGCAGCGCTCGGGGCTCATGATGCACAGGTCGCACTGGGCCAGTTTGGTCATGCACGGGTAGCAGTAACCCTGGCTGAAACTGGTCTTGGTCTTGCGACCGCAATGGGTGCAATGGATCGCACCGAGGTATTCCAGGCGCACGGTAGTGCCGATCAATGGATTGACCGGCACCTCGGTATCGCCCAGGCGAAACGCGTATTGAACGGTCGGCTCACCCAACTGCGCCGACATCTTGCTGACTGCACCACGGCCAATCTCAATCAATGGATGGCATCCGACTTGAACAGGATGTTCGGCACCGGCGCCGACTTCGAGGCGCATTCCTGCGGGCCCATGTAGCCGGTGCGCTGGTCTTCCGGCAGGTTCTGCAGTTCCCAGGCGATCACCGCCTGCAACGACAGTTCACGCTGCTCGGCGGTGAGCTTGCGGCCATCGGACCATTTGCCGATTTCCACGGCGAGCTTGAGGCTCTCGTAGATGTCCGGGGTGATGTTTTCGATCATTTCGACAAAAGAGGACATAAGACTCTTCCTTAACTAAATAGGAGACATTTTGCGGCGGCTGTACAAGCCACCCAACAAACCGGTCAGGCAACCCATCACCAGGCCACCCACGTGGGCCGCGTTGGCGATTTCGCCGAAGCCGATCATCGAGACCAGGCCCGACAGGCACAGCACCAGCCACACCAGCATCATCACCAACACCCCGCGAGGCAGGCGATACATCGGATTCGGCGACACCCACTGATAGATCCAGCAATGCCCGAGCAAGCCATACAGCACGCCGGACAACCCGCCAAACAGGCCGGGACCACCAAAATAGTATTGAGCGTAGTTCGACACCAGGCTGAACAGCAGGGTCAGGCCCAGCAGGTTGATGCTGCCCTGGCGCAACTCGATGCGCCGCCCCAGTTCCCAGTACCACATGCCGTTCATGGCCAGGTGCAGGATGCCGAAGTGGATCAACATCGGCGTGACGAGGCGCCACCACTGTCCCGACGCCAGGCTGTCGGTCAATGGCGTGAAACGGATGTACTCGCCTGCCACGCTGAACGGCAGGAAGGTCAGCCAGCTCATGGCTTGCAGGTTATCCCCCAGCAACGTAACGGCGCCGACGATGATGCTCAGCAGCAACACCAACGCGGTCACCGGGCTGTGGCGAAGCTGCTGGGCAAACCCGGGACGCCTGGTCGACGTCGCCTGCTCGGGAATGTCCAGTTGCTGGTCCGGGTCACCGGCCGGAAAGCGCTGGTACAGGACCTTCACGTCTTCACTGATGGAGTCAGGCACCCACAGCACCTGCTCCCCGGCTTCTTCGCTGACGCGATGGGGCACTTGCATGCGTTGCAGAAGCTTGACGAAACCACTCAAATCCACCGCCAGCGGCAGGCGTAATACAGCAACGGTACTCATGAAATAACCTCAGGGCGCTCGACATCGACCCAAACAAATTTACGCGGGTCCAGGCGGGTTTCCTGATCCAGCCGGTACGCCACCAGCTTGCCGTACAGCACCGCGCTGTAGTCCAGGCAGGCCAGGTTCGGGCGGATCGGCGCCGGTTTGCCGCTGCGCCAGTAGTGGCCGACGAACAGCAATGGCTCGTCGACGCCGTAGCGCAGCAGGGAATTCTTTTCAGTGGACGACAGCGGCGTGGCGGCCACCGGTTCCGGCAGCGCATCGGGCTGGAACACGATATCGCCGTAGGTTTTCGGGTCGTCTTCCCAGAACTTGGTGCGGAAGAACGAACGCGTCAGGCCGTCGCCGCCGGTCAGGGTCAGGCCGTCCGGCAGGCGCATGTCGGTGCCGCGCAACAGGCGGTCGAAGGCATTGCTGGCGAAACTGCCAGGCACGGCGGCGGCTTGCAGGAAGTGTTCGTCGATGCAGCCGTCCGGGAAATGCGCGCGCAGGGGCTCGATAAAGCCGTTGTCCCAGCAAGCGTGCACTACGCGGAATCGCCCGGCGTCGACAAACAGCGGCATGTCATAGAACCAGCCGAGGAAATCGTGCCAGTCTGCCGGGTGCTGTTCGAACTGGGTCAGGGTCTCGTGGATCAACCGCGCGTGGCGTGGCGTGTGCTCGCGCACAAACTGCTTGCCGCTGCCTGGGGCGGCGGGCGTGCTCCAGCCCAGCGCGTTGAACTCATGGTTGCCCATGATGCACAGTGCCTGGCCGGCCTCGGTCATGTCGTGGACGATATGCAGCGCCTCGCGAATGCGCGGGCCACGGTCGATGATATCGCCGAGGAACACGGCCATTCGCGACGGATGGCGCCAGGTACCGCCCTGCTTGTGGTAACCCAACCGGTCGAGCAAGTGCTCAAGGGTATGAGCGCAACCGTGCACG
Organism: Pseudomonas sp. Colony2; assembly: GCF_019382755.1. NCBI lineage: Bacteria > Pseudomonadati > Pseudomonadota > Gammaproteobacteria > Pseudomonadales > Pseudomonadaceae > Pseudomonas > Pseudomonas sp. Colony2. Next base: position 4,121,122 of record NZ_CP080030.1, read on the forward strand.
TCACCAATCAGGTCGTAGCTACGCGCGGGATCGAGCATCAGTCGCCTCCACCCCCCAAGCGGCTGCCCCAGCCCAGCTTGGTCCGGCACACTTCGTAGTAGTTGTGGTCCAGCGGGTGGATCAACCGCAACTTCTGTGCCTTTTTGCTCACGGTGATGGTGTCACCGGGGGCGCAGGTGAAATGGTTCTGCCCGTCGCAGGAGACTTGCGGGTAGATCTGCATGTCTTTTGACACCACGATTTTCAGCTCACTGTTGCCATCGACCACGATAGGCCTGCTGGACAACATATGGGGATACATCGGCACGATCACAATGGCATCCAGCTTGGGATGCATGATCGGCCCACCGGCCGACAGCGCGTAGGCCGTGGACCCGGTCGGCGTGGCGACGATCAGGCCGTCGGCCTTCTGGCTGCACACGAACTGGCCGTCGATGTACAACTCGAACTCGATCATCCGCGTCGACTTGCCGGGGTGCAGCACCACATCGTTGAGGGCGTCGCCCTGGCCGATGGCTTCGCCGTGGCGGCGCACTTCGGCTTGCAGCAGGAAGCGGTTTTCCACCAGGTAGTGGCCGTCCAGCACCTTGGCCACTTCGACTTCCAGCTCGTCGGGGCGAATATCGGTGAGGAACCCCAGGCTTCCGCGGTTGATCCCCAGCACCGGCACGTTATGCCGCGCCAGCGCCCGGGCGGCGCCCAGCAGGCTGCCGTCGCCGCCCACCACGATCACCATGTCGCAGACTTCACCGAGCATCTTGCGCGACGAGGTCTGCAGGCCATGGCCCGGGAGGATTTCAGCGATGGTGTCTTCGAGGATCACGTGCAGGTGGCGCTCGAGCAGAAACTTTTTCAGTCGGCGGACGGTGTCCAGCACCTGGGTACTGCCCAGGCGACCGATAATGCCGATATTGCGAAATTGCTCCATGGGGCTCCTGCGGGGTTTGGGTTCTGCAAAAAAGAACGATTATGGGCGAAAGCCGGCGTTACACAAAATCCTTTGTCGCCGCAAACCCCAGACGACAACGGTTCTCAGCCCCCTTCCCGGCTGTAAAAGGCTATGCTCGGACCATGACTCTGTTCCCTGATTTGCAGCACCTGCCCCGCCAACTGCGTCACCCCGAGGTGCGCGATCTCGCGTGGGTGATGCTCGCCCCGCCGATGCTCGCGCAAACGCCGTGGCCACAACGCCACCCGCTGACCGGCAGCGACTGGGTGCAGGCCCCGCATTTGCTGGAGCATTGGCTGCGCCAGCTGGACCAGGACAGCAGTGCCTTGCTGCATTGGCTGAGCCAGGCACGCACCCGCCGGCTGGGGTTGTATTACGAACGCCTGTGGCAATTCGCCGTGCAGCATGCGCCGGGCGTGGAACTGCTGGCAGCCAACCTGCCGATCCGCCAGGCCGGGCATACCCTGGGCGAGCTGGACATGCTGCTGCGCGACCGTGACGGTGTGCATCATCTGGAACTGGCGATCAAACTCTACCTCGGGCCCCAGGACGGTGATGGCCGGGACACCGCGCAATGGCTCGGCCCCGGCTGCCACGACCGGCTCGACCGCAAGCTGGCCCACCTGGCCCAGCACCAACTGCCGATTTCCGCCCGGCCGGAGAGCCGCGAGGTCCTGGCCGCGCTGGATATCCAGGCCTTTGATGCCCATCTGTGGCTGGGCGGGTATCTGCTCTACCCATGGCCGGGCATGGCGCAGGCCCCGCAGGGCGCGCATCCCCAACACCTGAATGGCCGCTGGCTGCATCAGCGCGATTGGTCGAGGTTTATCGAGCAAAGCCCGGCAGGACGCTGGCAACCGCTGCCCCGCCATGCATGGCTGGCACCGGCGCACTACCCGGCGGACGAAGCCTGGGACGCGGCCCGGATGCAGCACTGGCTAACCGAACTGGACCCCATGGCGCCCGCGCAGTTGCTGGTGCGCCTGGTGGAAAACAGCGAAGGCGAATGGGAAGAAGCCGAACGGTTGTTTCTGGTGGCGGATCTGTGGCCGAACGTGCCGGCGCTTACAGGTTATCGATATGCCGATAGTCAATCTGTAACCCCATAGCCAGCTGCTTTGAACGACCCAACCGAATCGGGCCGCGCTCGATGTCCACCAGCAAACCCGGGCAGTCCAGCGGCGGCAAACCCGCCACATCCTTCAGCCGCCCATCGGTGATCACCAGCAACCGCTGCTGCTCCACCGGGTAACGCTTGCGACGAGCCGCCAACCAGTGCCCCGCTTCGTTCAGCGCTGCCAACAATGGCGTGCCACCGCCTGCACCGAGGCCATCAAGCCAATGACCAAGCCCTTTTGCCGCCTTTAATCCCTGCACCTGCCACTTTGGCGATTGCCCGCTCGCGGTGAGCAACGCCATGCGCGCCCGCTTTCGATAGGCATCGTCGAACAGTTGGGCCAGTAATCCCTTGGCATCGCTAAGCGCCTGATGCCGCCGGGTGGAGGCCGAAGCATCGACAATCACCAGCCACAGCTCATGGGGCGTACGGCTACGCAGTTGATACAGCAAATCTTCGCGGCGTTGCGGCCGCCCGCCGAGCAAGGTACCCGGCCAGTTGATCGAACCTTCGGCCGCGCTGCGCGCCTGGCCTCGCCGGCCCTTGTTCAGTCGACCCGCCTTGGGCCGTGCATCCGCCCCCGCGTCAGGTTTGGGGCGGATGCCTAGGGCTTTTTTGGCCAGGTGGGCACATCACGGCGAGCACCTATCGGCAAGGCGGCTGCGGGCATGTCGCCCCATTGGCCCTGGCCTTCAGGTGCATCATTGGGCTTGGGTGATTGACCGCCAGCGGGCGGCGTTGCAGGCGGGGATTGCTCCTGACGACGATGGCGCAGGGCAAATTCCGCGACCGCTTCGATATCTTCTTCGCTGATAGCCGTCGCGCCCCGCCAGGCCGCATGGGCACGTGCGCCACGCAGCCAGACCAGGTCGGCGCGCAAGCCATCGACCCCAGCGGCAAAGCAGCGCTCGGTAATCTGCGCCAGCGCCTGGTCATCCAACGGGATGCTATCCAGCAATGCGCGGGCCCGGGTGCAGCGCTCACGTAACGCGGCCTGCCGGTCGGCCCATTGCCCGCAGAAACCCTGAGGGTCGCTGTCGAAATCCAGGCGGCGACGGATGATCTGCCCGCGTTCGGCCGGCTGGGTGTGCCCGCTCAGCGCCACGTTGAAACCAAACCGGTCGAGCAATTGCGGGCGCAGCTCGCCCTCTTCCGGGTTCATGGTGCCGATCAGTACAAAACGCGCCGAATGCCGGTGGGAAATCCCGTCGCGCTCGATCAGGTTGGTGCCGCTGGCGGCCACGTCCAGCAGCAGGTCCACCAGGTGGTCGGGCAGCAGGTTGACTTCATCGACATAGAGCACGCCGCCGTCGGCCTTGGCCAGCACGCCGGGGGAAAACTGTGCGCGGCCCTCACTGAGTGCCGCGTCCAGATCGAGTGTGCCCACCAGCCGCTCTTCGGTGGCGCCCAACGGCAGCGTGACGAACTGGCCGCTGGCGAGCAAGTCCGCCAGGCCACGGGCCAGGGTGGACTTGGCCATGCCCCGCGGGCCTTCAATCAGCACGCCACCGATCTTCGGGTCGATGGCGGTCAGGCACAGGGCCAGTTTCAGCTCGTCGGCGCCGACCACGGCGGACAGCGGGAAATGTGGAATGTCGGTCATCAACTGCCTTCTTCTATATCCAACAACAGGTTTTCCAACGCCTCGCGGTACGCCCCAGGCTCCTGCCACATGCCGCGTTGCTGGGCTTCGAGCATGCGTTCGGTCATGTCCCGCAGGGCATCCGGGTTGTGCTGCTGCACAAAGGCGCGGGTGTCCGGGTCCAGCAAGTAGGCATCCGCCAGCAATGCATATTGATGATCGTCGATCAACGCCGTCGTAGCGTCGAACGCGAACAGATTATCCACGGTGGCCGCCATCTCGAACGCGCCTTTGTAGCCGTGGCGCTTCACCCCTTCGATCCACTTCGGGTTGGCCGCCCGGGCACGAATCACCCGGTTCAACTCTTCCTTCAACGTGCGGATCTTCGGCAGGTCCGGCTGACTGTGGTCACCATGATAGCTGGCAGCCTTGTCGCCGCTCAGGGTTTCCACGGCGGCGAGCATGCCGCCCTGGAATTGGTAGTAATCATTGGAGTCGAGCAGGTCATGCTCGCGGTTGTCCTGGTTTTGCAACACCGCCTGCACCTGGCTCAAACGCTGGGCAAACTGTTCGCGGGCGGCGGTGCCTTCGTCGGAGCCGCCATAGGCGTAGCCGCCCCAGTTCAGGTAAACCTCGGCCAGGTCTTCGCGGCTCTGCCACAAGCGCCCATCAATCGCGCCCTGCACGCCGGCACCATAGGCACCGGGCTTGGCACCGAAGATCCGCCAACCAGCCTGCTTCGCCGCCGCGTCCTCGTCCAGGCCCGACAGGCGCAAGGCCTCGCGCTCACTGCGCACCTTGGCCGCCAGCGGGTTCAGGTCGTCGGGTTCGTCCAGCGCCGCCACGGCTTGCACCGCCGCATCGAACAGGCGGATCAGGTTGGCGAACGCATCGCGGAAGAATCCCGACACGCGCAAGGTCACATCCACCCGTGGCCGGTCCAGCAGGTTGATGGGCAGGATTTCAAAGTCATCCACCCGCTGGCTGCCCGTGGCCCACACCGGGCGCACGCCCATCAGCGCCATGGCCTGGGCGATATCGTCGCCACCGGTGCGCATGGTGGCGGTGCCCCACACCGACAGGCCGAGTTGGCGCAAGTGGTAGCCATGGTCTTGCAGGTGACGCTCAAGGATCAGGTTCGCCGACTGGAAGCCGATGCGCCAGGCAGTGGTGGTGGGCAGGTTGCGCACATCCACCGAGAAAAAGTTGCGACCGGTGGGCAACACGTCCAGGCGGCCCCGGCTCGGAGCGCCGCTGGGCCCGGCCGGGACGAAGCGCCCGCTCAAGGCATCCAGCAACCCGCGCATTTCCGCCGGGCCGCAGGCATCCAGGCGTGGCGCGACGACGATGCGCAAGCTCTCGATCACCGCCTTGACGTCTTCCCAGCCGGGCTCTTCAAGCTGCTCCACGGCACCTTCCAGCGCCTGCTCGATCAAGCGCGCGGCATACAGCTCCAGGCGTTCACGGGTGTCGCCGGCGGTGCGCCACAACTGCGTGTCGATCTTCTGCAGCACCAATGGCCGGCGCCCGGTCCACGGCTCGGCCAGGGCGCAGTCCAGCGGATCGAAGCCCAGGTCGAAGGCCTTGGCCAATACCCGCAGCAGGCTCGATTGCGGCCCGCGCCCATCGCCACGCGGAATACGCAACAACGCCAGCAAGGTGTCGATGCGCAAGCGGCCCTCGGGTGACTCGCCGAAAATGTGCAGGCCATCGCGAATCTGCGACTCCTTCAAGTCACACAGGTAGGTGTCCAGGCGCGGCAGCCAGATCGCCGCATCGGCGTCGCTGTCGAGGTTTTCGTCCAGGGCCAGTTCCTGGTCGATGCGGGTTTCGCGCACCAGCTTGAGGATGTCCTTTTGCAGTTCGCGGGCACGTCGTGGGTCGAGCAGTTGTGCCTCGTAATACTCGTCGGCCAGCAACTCCAGGTCGCGCAGCGGCCCATAGGTTTCGGCGCGGGTCAGCGGCGGCATCAGGTGGTCGATGATCACGGCCTGGGTGCGGCGCTTGGCCTGGGCGCCCTCGCCCGGGTCATTGACGATAAACGGGTAGATATTCGGCAGCGGCCCCAGTAGTGCGTCGGGCCAGCAGTTCTCGGAAAGCCCGACGCCCTTGCCCGGCAGCCATTCCAGGTTGCCGTGCTTGCCAACGTGGATCACGCCGTGGGCGCCGTAGGTGTGGCGCAACCAGAAGTAGAACGCCAGGTAGCCATGGGGCGGCACCAGGTCCGGGTCGTGATAGACCGCACTCGCGTCCACCTGGTAACCCCGGGCCGGCTGGATGCCGACGAAGGTCAGGCCCAAACGCAGGCCCGCGATCATCATGCGCCCGTCGCGGAACATCGGATCGCTATGAGGCGTACCCCAGCGTGCCAACACGGCCTGGCGATTGGACTCGGGCAAGCGGTTGAACATCGCCTCGTAGTCATCCAGCGCCAGGCTCTGATGACAGGGACGCAAGTCGAGGCTGTCCAGGTCGTTGCTGACGCCGCCCAAGAGCGCCTGGATCAGTGCCGTTCCGCTTTCCGGCAGCTCGTCCGGCAGCGGATAACCTTGGATTTTCAGTGCCCGCAGGATATTCAGCGCGGCGGCTGGGGTGTCTAGACCCACGCCGTTGCCGATACGTCCGTCCCGGGTCGGGTAGTTGGCGAGGATCAGCGCGATACGCTTTTCGCCATTCGGCACCCTCGCCAGTTCGACCCAGCGCCGCGCCAGTTCGGCGACAAAGTCCATGCGCTCCGGCTGTGCGCGATAGCACACCACATCCGACTGGCTGCGCTCACTGCGCCAGGCCAGGTCCTTGAAGCTGATGGGCCGGCTGATGATGCGCCCGTCCAGTTCCGGCAACGCGATGTGCATCGCCAGGTCACGTGGGCCGAGGCCTTGCTCGCTGGCCTGCCAGCCGGGCTCGTTGTCCTGGGCGCAAATCGCCTGGATCACCGGGATATTGCGGCGAAACGGCCGCAGGTGCGGCGCTTCGGGGCTGGACTGGGCAAAACCGGTGGTGTTCAGAATCACCGAGGCGTGCACCTCGTCCAGCAAATCCTCGACCACGGTCAGGCAACCGGGCTCTTTCAAACTGGCCACCGCCATCGGCAGCGGGTTGAGACCCGCGGCCTGCAAGCGCTGGCAAAAAACATCGATAAAGCCGGTGTTGGCCGCCTGCAAATGGGAGCGGTAGAACAGCACCGCCGCCACGGGAAAATCAGCTTGCCAGTCAGCCTGCCAATCGTTGAGACGGGCATTGGCTTTATGCGGGTGATAAATCGCCGTGCGCGGCAGGGTTTGCGGCTCGCTCCAGGCGTAATCGCGGCCAAGGTAGCCGGCGGCCAGGCAACGATAGAAATCCAGCGCATTCCCCAAACCACCCTGGCGCAGGAAGTGCCAGAGCCGGTCACGTTCCTCGGCACCCACGGTGCTGAGGCCACTGAGTTCCGGGTCCGGGCGATCATCCCCCGGCACCAGGATCAGCTGCACGCCGCGCTCGGCCAACTCCACCAGGCGCTCGATACCGTAGCGCCAATAACCGATGCCGCCGTGCAGCGAAATCAGGATGACCTTGGCGTGGCGCAGCACCTCGTCCACATACAGGTCGACCGAAGCATGGTTCTGCACCTGCATCGGGTTGGCCAGGCGCAGGCTCGGGTAATCCTCGGGCAACTGCTGGGCCGCTTCGGCCAGCAGCGCCAGGCTGGAATCACCGCTGCACAGGATCACCAGCTCGGCGGGGGTTTGCCCAAGGTCGGCGATGTTGTCATCCGAAACGAAACCGCCGGGCTGGGTCCTGAGCAGATGCATGGTTTAAACGCTGAGGGCAGCGCGCAGTTGCGCTTCGAGCAACGCGGCGTCGAGTTCCTGGCCGATCAGCACCAGGTGCGTGGCGCGCGGCTCATCGGCGCGCCAGGCGCGGTCGAAGTGCTTGTCGAAACGCGTGCCCACGCCCTGGATCAGCAGGCGCATCGGCTTGTTCGGGATCGCCGCGAAGCCCTTGACCCGCAGGATGCCGTGCTTGACCACCAGTTGGGTCAGGGCGTCCAGCAGCAGGCTTTCGTCGGCCTGGGGCAGTTCGATGGAGATGGAGTCGAAGGCATCGTGGTCGTGGTCGTCCTCACCTTCGTGATGATGATCGTGATGGCTGTGGCGGCCGTCGATGTGTTCTTCCGAGCCCGCGCCCAGGCCGATCAATACGTCCAGCGGCAGGCGACCGCTGCTGGCTTCGATGATTTTTACCGCCGGCGGCAGTTCTTCTGCCACTTCCAGGCGCACACGGGCCAGGTCTTCAGGGCTGATCAGGTCGGACTTGTTGAGGATCACCAGGTCGGCGCTGGCCAGTTGGTCGGCGAACAGCTCGTGCAGGGGGGATTCGTGGTCCAGGTTCGGGTCGAGCTTGCGCTGGGCGTCAACTTGGTCCGGGAAGGCGGCGAAAGTACCGGCGGCCACGGCCGGGCTGTCGACCACGGTGATCACGGCGTCAACGGTGCAGGCGCTGCGGATTTCCGGCCACTGGAATGCCTGGACCAAGGGTTTTGGCAGGGCCAGGCCCGAAGTTTCGATGAGGATATGGTCGAGGTCGCCGCGACGGGCCACCAGTTCGCGCATCACCGGGAAGAACTCTTCCTGGACCGTGCAGCACAGGCAGCCATTGGCCAATTCGTAGACGCGGCCGTTCGCCTCTTCTTCGGTACAGCCGATGGAGCATTGCTTGAGGATTTCACCGTCAATGCCCAGCTCGCCGAACTCGTTGACGATCACCGCGATGCGGCGCCCCTGGGCGTTATCCAGCATGTGGCGCAGCAAGGTGGTCTTGCCCGAGCCGAGGAAGCCGGTAACGATGGTGACGGGGAGTTTGGCCAGTGTTTTCATCGGATGCCCTTTGGGGCGGGCATACGGGACGAGTGGCCCTGCGCGGGTGCGCAGAAGCAGAATTCGCCACCGGATCACCCCGCCCGGTTGAAGTAGAAAATCGGTTGCGAGGCAGGTCTCCTGGCTTGGGGCTTGCCGGCGGTGATGCCGGCGCTGGCTGCGCCTTCCCGCCTTGTTCAGGCAGTGGCGTGGCAGTCAGATAAACCCTTTACAGTTGCGGGGGCAGCCGCGGCATTGACCGCGTTCCCTTCTTAGCTTCGGCCTGGGCCGAAGAACCTCGAAGGTGCAAGGCTACGCAGTGCGCGGGGACGGGTCAATGTCCGAGCGTTTGGCACTAAGCAGCGCCAGGCGCTCCAGCATGCCCTCGCTGGCGGCAGGCCCGGCTTGAACGCTGCATTGCTCGACGGACACGCGCACACCGTCGGCGTCCACCACCGCCACTTCCACCGGGCGCCGGGTTTCCCGGTCAACCAATTGCAGGCTTTCACCTTCGTTGGCGAAATGGCGGTTGCCCCAACCGACGAACGCCATGATCACCACCCGGAAATCCTCGCCGACCGGCGTCGGCACGTACTCGAAACGGGGCGGCCGCTCGCTGTATTGCCGGCGTTCCAGCAGCCCCGCTTCCACCAGGCTGTTGAGCCGGCGAGTGAGCATGTTCGGAGCGATCCCCAGGCTCTGGGAAAACTCGTCAAAACGCCGCAAACCTTGCAGCGCGTCGCGCATGATCAGGATGCTCCACCACTCGCCTACCCGTTCCACTCCACGGGCTACCGGGCATTCGGCATTCACCAGCGACTTACGTTGCATTGCAGTTCCTCTGTGGGGCGGCTACGGAAATTTCAGCTATCGGATGTTACTTTCATAATGATAGTTTCGTCCATGCATTGCTACCAACCTGAAATTTGCGGAGCTAAGCGATCATGAGTAAGCGAATTGTTGTGACCGGCATGGGTGCAGTGACACCGCTGGCAACCGGCGTGGAACAGACCTGGAAGCGCCTGCTGGCCGGTGAATCCGGGATTCGCAGGCTACCCGAGGCATTGATCGGCGACCTGGCAATCAGCATCGGCGGCCAAGTGTTGGACCGCATCCAGGACCCTGAAGCCGGCTTTGACCCGGACACTGTCATCCCGGCCAAGGAACAACGCAAGATGGACCGGTTCATCGTGTTTGCCCTGGCAGCCGCGCAAGAGGCCCTGGCCCAGGCTGGCTGGAGTCCGCAGACGCCATCGCAGCAGGAACGTACCGCGACAATCATCGCCTCCGGCGTGGGTGGTTTTCCCGCGATTGCCGAGGCCGTTCGTACGGCTGACAGCAAAGGGCCTCGCCGCCTGTCGCCGTTCACGATCCCGTCATTCCTCGGCAACATGGCGGCCGGGCACGTGTCGATCCAGCATCAGTTGAAAGGCCCGCTGGGCTCCCCCGTCACTGCCTGCGCTGCCGGTGTACAGGCGATTGGTGATGCTGCGCGCATGATCCGTGCCGGCGAAATCGACATCGCCGTGTGTGGCGGCGCCGAAGCCTGCATCCACCGAGTCAGCCTCGGCGGTTTTGCTGCGGCGCGTGCGCTGTCGAGCGATTACAACGACACGCCGGCATTGGCTTCCCGCCCGTTCGATCAAGGCCGCGACGGGTTTGTGATGGGCGAAGGTGCCGGGCTGTTGGTGATCGAGGAACTGGAGCATGCATTGGCTCGCGGGGCGACGCCTATCGCAGAGCTGGTGGGCTACGGCACCAGCGCCGACGCCTATCACATGACCTCGGGCCCGGAAGATGGCTCGGGTGCACGCAGGGCAATGGAACTGGCGATCGCGCAGGCCGGAATCAGCGCCGCACAGATCCAGCACTTGAACGCCCACGCCACGTCGACCCCCGTAGGCGACAACGGCGAGCTGGCAGCGATCAATACGCTGTTCGGAGCCGATTCCAGTGTGGCTATCAGCGCAACGAAGTCGGCGACTGGCCACTTGCTGGGCGCAGCGGGCGGGATCGAGGCGATCTTCACCGTGCTCGCCCTGCGCGACCAGATTGCCCCGGCGACCCTCAACCTGGACAACCCGGACCCCGCTGCCGAAGGACTGGATATGGTCCGAGGCCAAGCCCGGTCGTTGCCGATTGAATACGCGATTTCCAATGGGTTTGGATTCGGCGGCGTGAATGCCAGCGTGCTGTTCAAACGCTGGCAATAACCCGGCGATTTGACGCCCATCGCCCGCCCATGCTCTCCTACACATCTTGTTTCGGGTGCCCTTCACAGGGTGAAACGGGAAACCGGTGAGTCATGTTCCTTTACTCAAGGGCGTGACGAGTCCGGTGCTGCCCCCGCAACGGTAAGCGAGTGAAGCATCAAAACCACTGTGCCTCTACGGCATGGGAAGGTGATGCTTTCAAGGCCCAGGCCCCTCGCAAGCCCGGAGACCGGCCCGAAAAAATCAGATAACAAACCCGCGGTGGGCGGGCGCTGTTCAGAACCCTGCGTGCCTGGCTCGCGGGGTTTTCATGCGCTCGTGTCACCCTGAAACCCTGAAGGGACGCGCCATGTCGATCATCAGCAGCACCGCCTCTACCGCCAGCACCACCGCCACCCTGAGCCAACGCCTGACTGCCGCCATCGGCGCGTCGATCCTCGGCGCGTGCCTGGTGTATTTCGCCGGTTTCTCGCACATCGAAGCGGTGCACAACGCCGCCCACGATACCCGCCACAGCGCTGCGTTCCCGTGCCACTGAGACCTGCCGACATGATCAAGCGTATTGCTCAAACCGCAGGTTTCACCGGCCTCCTGGCCGCCTTGCTGCTGACCTTGCTGCAAAGCTTCTGGGTTGCCCCGCTGATCCTGCAGGCGGAGACCTTCGAAAACGCCCCGGCCGCGACCGAAGTGCATGAACATGCCGAAGCCACGGCCCACACCCACGACGCTGAAGCCTGGGAGCCGGAAGATGGCTGGCAGCGTGTGCTGTCGACTACGGGCGGTAACCTGGTGGTCGCCGTAGGTTTTGCCCTGATGCTTGCCGGCCTGTACACCCTGCGTGCACCGACCCGTACGGCCCAAGGCCTGCTATGGGGCCTGGCCGGTTACGCCGCCTTTGTGTTGGCGCCGACCCTGGGCTTGCCGCCTGAATTGCCGGGGACTGCGGCGGCAGACCTGGCGCAACGGCAAATCTGGTGGATCGGCACTGCCGCCTCTACCGCTGCCGGTATCGCGCTGATCGTGTTCGGTCGTAACTGGCTGCTGAAAATCCTGGGCGTGGCGATCCTGGCTGTGCCCCATGTGATTGGCGCACCACAGCCGGAAGTCCACTCGATGCTGGCGCCGGAGGCTCTGGAAGCTCAATTCAAGATCGCCTCGCAGTTGACCAACGTTGCCTTCTGGCTGGCGCTGGGCTTGATCAGTGCCTGGCTGTTTCGCCGTAACCGTGATGGTCAGTATTCGGCATGATCCTGGCGGTTGGCCTGGGGTGTCAGCGGGGTTGTTCTGTCGACATCCTGCGTGAACTGTTCAACGCCGCCCTCGCCGAGGGTGGCATTGAGCGTCAGCGCATCACTGCGTTGGCCAGTCTTGATCGCAAGCGGGATGAGCCGGGGTTGCTGGCACTGGCTCAGGTTCTGGATTTGCCGTTGGTATTTTTCAGTGCGGAGCAATTGGCGCCCTATGAAGATCGACTGAGCCATAAGTCCGAGACGGTTTTTGCTCATACCGGCTGCTACGGCATTGCTGAAAGTGCCGCCCTGGCCCTGGCAGAACAGCTGTCTCAAAGCCCTGCCACCCTGCTGATCACCCGCAAAAAAACCGCCCAGGCCACCTTTGCATTGGCTTGCGCCGGCTGAATTCCCGATAATCGTCAGCTTTGATCATGAGCAATCTTCATCTGGAGAGCTGCTCGCGTGCTTTTTTTCACAGGAATGAATCCATGACTGTCTTTTTCATCGGCGCAGGCCCAGGCGATCCGGAATTGATCACGGTCAAGGGGCAGCGGCTGATTCGCAGTTGCCCGGTGATTATCTATGCCGGCTCGCTGGTACCGGCGGCGGTGCTTGAGGGGCATCAGGCTGAGCTGGTGGTCAACAGTGCGGAGTTGCATCTGGAGCAGATCATCGAGCTGATCAAGACGGCCCATGAGAAAGGCCAGGATGTGGCGCGGGTGCATTCCGGGGATCCGAGTTTGTACGGGGCGATTGGGGAGCAGATTCGGCTGTTGCGGGAGCTTGGGATTGGGTTTCAGATCATTCCCGGAGTGACGGCGGTGGCGGCTTGTGCGGCATTGTTAGAGGCTGAGCTGACATTGCCGGACATTGCACAGAGTGTAATTTTGACGCGGTATGCGGATAAGACGGCGATGCCTGAGGGTGAGGTGTTCAGTAGCCTGGCGCAGCATGGGACGACCATGGCGATTCACCTGGGGGTGAATCATCTGGAGAAGATCGTGGCTGAGTTGGTGCCTCACTATGGGGAGGATTGTCCGATTGCGGTGGTGCATCGGGCGACCTGGCCGGATCAGGATTGGGCCATTGGTACGCTGGCGGATATTGCCGGGAAGGTGGCAGCCAAGGGGTTTCGGCGTACGGCGTTGATTCTGGTGGGTCGGGTTTTGGCCAGTGACAGTTTTGGTGAGTCGTCGTTGTATCGTGCGGGGCATGCGCATTTGTATCGGCCCTGAGGGGGGATGGTGTACATATCCGTTATTTAGGTAACGGCGACTATTGGTTCCGCTCTTACAGCGGCTCACTTTTGAAGAGCGCAAAAGTAAGCAAAACGCTCTTGCCCCACCACTCGGCACCTCGCCTAGGCTCGGTGTGCCCTCACTCCGGCTTTGGACCGTGGGCCGCCGTCATGGGCCATCCCTGGCCCAGGACGGCTAACCTGGCGTCCTGCCAGGTTACCCACGCTCCAAAGCCTGCGTTCGGCCAGCGTGGTTAACGGGGCGCCCAAGATCAAGATCAAAAGCAGATCAAGAGCACAGCGGCCTACCGGCCGGCTTGAGTGTTGAAGAGCAAAATCAAAAT
>NZ_CP080030.1:4134654-4134805 GCF_019382755.1 Pseudomonas sp. Colony2
AAATGTGGGAGCGGGCTTGCTCGCGAAGGTCGTTAACGATGACGCGGGCATTCTGGATGAACGCGGCGCTCTCAGGTTTTTCGCGAGCAAGCCCGCTCCCACAGAAAAGCAGATCTGCTTTCGCTCTGGTCTTTGCTTTTAACACTCAAGC
>NZ_CP080030.1:4134852-4143097 GCF_019382755.1 Pseudomonas sp. Colony2
CCCCGTCAACCACGATGGCCGCAAGTAGGCACGGTGGAGCGGGTAAATCGGCAAGGATGCCGATTTAGCCGCGCCGGGCCATGGATGGCCCGTCGCGGCGGCCCGCGGAGCCGTGCCGGAGTGCGGGCATGCCGAGCCTAAGCGAGGCACCGAGTGGTGGGGCAAAGACCTTTTGGTTACTTTTGGGGCGTTTGCCAAAAGTGACCCGCTGTAAGAGCGGAACCATAAGCGGCCGTTACCGCAACAACGGATATGTACACAACATACCTAATCCAAACCATAAAAAAACGGCGCTCACGGGGCGCCGTTTTTCACATCCGCAGCGAACACCCTTAGTAGTAGGCGTTTTCTTTCTGCGTATGGTCAGTCACATCCCGCACACCCTTGAGCTCCGGAACCCGCTCAAGCAGCGTACGCTCAATACCCTCACGCAAGGTCACGTCCGCCTGGCCGCAGCCCTGGCAACCGCCACCAAACTTCAACACAGCAATACCATCATCAACCACGTCAATCAGACTCACCTGACCACCGTGGCTGGCCAACCCAGGATTAATCTCGGTCTGCAGGTAATAGTTGATGCGCTCGTTAATCGGGCTATCCGCATTAACATTCGGCACTTTGGCGTTCGGCGCCTTGATGGTCAGTTGGCCGCCCATGCGATCCGTGGCGTAATCAACCACCGCATCGTCAAGGAACGCTTCACTGAACGCATCGATATACGCGGTGAAGCTTTTCAGCCCCAACGCCGTATCTTCAGGTTTTTCTTCTCCCGGCTTGCAGTAGGCAATGCACGTCTCAGCGTACTGGGTGCCGGGCTGGGTGATAAAGACGCGGATGCCAATGCCCGGGGTGTTCTGCTTCGACAGCAGATCAGCCAGGTAATCGTGGGCGGCGTCGGTAATGGTTATGGCGGTCATGGAAACTCCTCGCAGGCTTGCCGGCAGTTTACGCCAAATTATTACCGAGGTACAAAGTCCTAGTATTTTTGTCGGGAAAGAACCAACCGTTCGTCGCCATCGAACCAGCCTTTGAGCCGACGATAACTGCCCTTTTCCAGCCAGTGGTAGCTGGCCAGCGACCCAAGGGCGATCAGCACCACGCACACGCCGAGCATCACGTAGGCGTTAACCCCATAACGCTGGGCGACAAAACCACCCGCCGACAGCACCAGCACGTGCATCAGATAGACCGAGTAGGAACAATCCCCCATCACCTTGAGCAGCCGGCTGCGCTCGAAATAGCGTTCCATCGAGATACAGGCCACCACCAGCACCGCACTCGGCAAGCCCCAGGTCAGGGCCCGCGGCGATGCCGGCCAGTGATAGATCGCCAACAATGCCCCCGCAATCCCCAGTAATGGAAGCCACAGCCCGGGGCGAATCCAGCCCTTGCGGTAAAGCATGCCGATGCCTATCCCCAGCAGGAACTCATACACAATGTCCGAACGATAGAATTCGCTAATCCAGCCAAACGAAGTCCACGCCTGGCACACCGCGAACAACAACGCGCCCACCACCAGCACCCGCCACTGCCGGCGAAACAGCAACGCCCACGCAAACAGCACGTAGAAAAGCATCTCGTAGTTCAGGGTCCAGCCGACATTCAAGGTCGGGTACACCCCATAACCACCGGGATTTTCCGAAGGTATGAACAGCAAGGACATCAACACATGGGCCGCATCGACGCTCTGGTCCGGCAACACCGGCCGCGCAAATACCACCAGCAGCGCCATCAACAGCGTGTAGAACCAGTAGGCCGGGACGATTCGCAGCAGGCGATACAGCAGGAATCGCCAGGGCGGCAGCTGTTTGTTCTCGGTGGAGAGGAAGATCACCAGGCCGCTGATCACAAAAAACACATCCACGCCCGCCGCACCTTTGTCGACAAACAGGTGGCCCAGCGCCGAATCGGCCTTAAAGCCAAAGAAAATCTGCATGAAGTGATGACCCACCACGGTCCAGGCCGCCAGGGCGCGCAGTGCCTGTACTGAAATCAACATCGTCGACCCACTCTCCCAACCCTCGACACCGGTTATTCAGGTGCCTATGGCTTGGGACAGCCGTCGACGGTCAAAGGTCGATCAAAGATTCTCGTAGCGGTTCATGTCCAGCACGCCCTCTTCCACCGGCGTGGTTTCGCGGATGTACTGCGACAGGTCGTGGAAGTACTGCCAGAACTGCGGGTGACTGCGGCGGATGCCCCAGCGGTCGACAATCTTCTCGAAGCGATTGGCGTCCTTGGCATTCTCCATGGCAGCGACAAACTCCGGCACTTGCTGCGCCGGAATGTTGAACATGAAGTTCGGGTAGCTGCTCAGCACCCCGGGATAGATGGTCACGGTGTCCAGGCCCGGCTGATAGCGATAAGCCTCACCGAGCATAAAGGCCACGTTGCTGTGGGCGCGGTTGCGCAACAGGCTGTACATCTCACGTTTGCCGCTGCGGGTTTCGATGCGCAGCATGGTCGCTTCCGGCAACAGGTCGATCACCTTGAGCCCCGCCGCCGGGCGGTTGGTCAGGCGGCTCAGGGCCTGTTCGGCGTCCTGCAACGCAGGGTCAATGCCCGGACGCGAGCAATAGGCGCTGACGCAACGGTTGATCGGGTCCGGGCTGGCGTTCAGGTCGCCGTAGCGGGCCAGCAACTGGTTGGCGAAGTCGCGCTTGGGGTCCTTTTCATCGAGCTTGAGGCCCGTGGGCTTGTCATCGTCGATGGCTTCATAGTCCAGCCACAGCTTGACCTTGCCGCTGTTCTGGTACCAATCGTCAAGGAGGTCATCCCGCGAGTCCGCCGGCATCAGGCGCAGGAAGTTCTGCTCGGCACCGTTGCGGATCAGGTCGAAATACAGGCGCGTCTGGGCCTGATGGGAAACGTTGCCGAACACATCGAAATTCACCGCCAACTGGTAGTAGGTGCGCTCCAGCAGCGGATAGTCGAACAGCCACAGGGTTTGCGGCACTTCGCCAATCAAGCCCTTGGTCACCGAGGCGCTGTCGAAGTGACGGAAGATGCTCAACAAGGCGTTGTCGTTGCCCGCCCACAGGCTCGACCAACTCGGCGGCGGCAGGTCGGCATAACTGTCCCGGCGCAACGCTTCGTACTCGTTGCGCTTGTCGCGGTATTTGAGCCAGAGGCTGAGCACGCTGCCCACATCGTCAATCTGCCCCGGCATCGCCAGCAACGGCGTGGCCTGGCCGCGATAGCGGGCATCGGTGATATACAGGTCGTGGTCGGGGTCCTGGAACAGGGTCCAGAAGTTGTCGCGGATCACGTCCGTGGCGATCTGGCCCCGGCATACCGGCCCGCGAATGAAGGTGCGCACGAAGTATTCGGCGTTATCCAGCATGAACTGGTAGCGCGCCTTGGCCGGAATCGCCTCGAAGGTCTCGAACGGGTTCGCACGCCGGCCCGGCCCGTAGCCCGGCAAGGCTTGCACCTGCCAGTCATCGGTATAGAACAGCGACTTGATCCGGGCCATCTTCTCGGCGCTGAACGGATAGGTGATGTGAGTCTTGTGCACGATCACCCCCTGCACCGGCCACAGGCGGTAGTACACCTGGGTGCCCGGGTCGTCGTTGGGGCGGCGGGTGTTGATCAGGTCGATCGGCTGCCCGCTCGGGGTGCGCGAGCGTACCCACTGGAAGAAATGCCCCGGCTCGCCGCCTTCAAAGTAGATGTGGGCAAGGAACAGGTGCTCGAACAACCAGCGCGCCACCAGGCTTTCCCGGGCCCCGGGCTGGTTGAACAGGTTTTCCCATTGCTGCACTTGCAAGGCCTCCTTGGCACTCGGGGCCAGGCCTTGTTCGTCGATCGGTGCGCCGGAGGCCAGCCAGCGTTGCAGGGTCTGGTACTGCTGGTCGGTCAGGCCGGTGACGGCCAGGGGCATGCCTTCCTTCGGGTGGTTACCTGCGTAGGCGTTGAATTCCCCCGGCATCGGGCAGGTGTTTTCGCGGCTCAGGCCCAGCACGATGTCGTCGGGCAGCTTGGCGTTGGGCGCGAGCGGCGCGTTATGCCCCAGCTCCAGCATGCGCGCCATCAGTGCGGCCTGGCTGCCCTGGGCGTCGAGTACCGAGTAGAAATCCTTTTGCTGCCAGGCGGCTTTGCCGAAGGCGTCATAGAACAAACGGGTGGGCTGGCTGGCCTGGCTGCGCTCGCCGTCGTACACCGGCACCTTGGTCGCGCCACGTGCGGCGCCTTCGGCACTGCCCAGGTTGAGCTGGCAGGCAGAGTCGTAGCAGGCGTGGCAGGCTACGCATTTCTCGGTGAAGATCGGCTGGATGTCACGGGTATAAGAGATCGCCGGGGCGGGACCTTCTGCCTGTGCGGTGAGGGCGAACAGCGCAAACGCGGCGCTGACGATGAGGCGAAGTGACATGTTTCCGGTCCCGATTCAATGCGTGCAGTGAAAAACCCGTCGAGTCTACCGATGTAACGCCCCCGCCAACATGAGCGATATTCATGCAAAGCCTGCACATGCTCTAAAAGCGCACAGGTTTGTTATGATCTTCGCCCTCCGTAATACCTGACCAGAGTAGTCCCATGCCCGATCGTAGCGCTCGTCTGCAAGCCCTCCACCAAGCCCTCAAGGAACGCATCCTGATCCTCGACGGCGGCATGGGCACGATGATCCAGAGCTATAAACTGGAAGAGCAGGACTACCGTGGCAAACGCTTCGCCGACTGGCCGAGCGACGTCAAGGGCAATAACGACCTGCTGGTGATCACTCGTCCGGACGTGATCGGCGGCATCGAAAAAGCCTACCTGGATGCCGGCGCCGACATCCTGGAAACCAACACCTTCAACGCCACGCGCATTTCCATGGCCGACTACGGCATGGAAGACCTCGCCTACGAATTAAACGTAGAAGGCGCGCGCCTGGCGCGCAAGATCGCCGACGCCAAGACCCTGGAAAACCCGGCCAAGCCGCGCTTCGTCGCCGGCGTGCTCGGTCCGACCAGCCGTACCTGCTCGCTGTCGCCCGACGTAAACAACCCCGGCTACCGCAACGTGACCTTCGATGAGCTGGTGGAAAACTACACCGAAGCCACCAAAGGCCTGATCGAAGGCGGCGCCGACCTGATCCTGATCGAAACCATTTTCGACACCCTCAACGCCAAGGCCGCGATCTTCGCCGTACAGGGCGTGTTCGAAGAATTGAACGTCGAACTGCCGATCATGATCTCCGGCACCATCACCGACGCCTCCGGCCGCACCCTGTCGGGCCAGACCACCGAAGCCTTCTGGAACTCGGTCAGCCACGCCAAGCCGCTGTCTGTGGGCCTGAACTGCGCACTGGGGGCGAGCGAGCTGCGTCCGTACCTGGAAGAGCTGTCGAACAAGGCCAACACCCACGTTTCCGCCCACCCGAACGCCGGCCTGCCCAACGAATTCGGCGAGTACGATGAACTGCCGTCGGAAACCGCCAAGGTCATCGAAGAATTCGCCCAGAGCGGCTTCCTGAACATCGTCGGTGGTTGCTGCGGTACCACCCCGGGCCATATTGAAGCCATCGCCAAGGCCGTGGCCGGTTACGCACCGCGCCCGATCCCGGACATTCCGAAAGCCTGCCGCCTGTCGGGCCTGGAACCGTTCACCATCGATCGCAGCTCGCTGTTCGTCAACGTCGGCGAGCGCACCAATATCACCGGTTCCGCCCGCTTCGCCCGCTTGATCCGTGAAGACAACTACACCGAGGCCCTGGAAGTCGCCCTGCAGCAGGTGGAAGCCGGCGCCCAGGTGATCGACATCAACATGGACGAAGGCATGCTGGATTCGAAGAAGGCCATGGTGACCTTCCTCAATCTGATTGCCGGCGAGCCGGACATCTCCCGCGTGCCGATCATGATCGACTCCTCCAAGTGGGAAGTGATCGAAGCCGGCCTGAAGTGCATCCAGGGCAAGGGCATCGTCAACTCCATCAGCATGAAGGAAGGCGTGGAGCAGTTCATTCACCACGCCAGGCTGTGCAAGCGCTACGGCGCGGCGGTGGTGGTGATGGCGTTCGACGAGGCCGGCCAGGCCGACACCGAAGCGCGCAAGAAAGAAATCTGCAAACGCTCCTACGACATCCTGGTGAATGAAGTCGGCTTCCCGCCGGAAGACATTATCTTCGACCCGAACATCTTCGCGGTCGCCACCGGTATCGAAGAGCACAACAACTACGCCGTCGATTTCATCAACGCCTGTGCCTACATCCGCGACGAGCTGCCGTATGCGCTGACCTCGGGCGGCGTGTCCAACGTGTCGTTCTCGTTCCGTGGCAACAACCCGGTGCGTGAAGCGATCCACTCGGTGTTCCTGCTGTATGCGATCCGCAACGGCCTGACGATGGGTATCGTCAACGCCGGCCAGCTGGAGATCTACGACCAGATCCCGGCCGAGCTGCGTGACGCGGTGGAAGACGTGGTGCTCAACCGCACCCCGGAAGGCACCGACGCCCTCCTCGCCATTGCCGACAAGTACAAGGGCGACGGCAGCGTCAAGGAAGCCGAGACCGAAGAATGGCGTGGCTGGGAAGTCAACAAGCGCCTGGAACACGCGCTGGTCAAGGGCATCACCACCCACATTGTCGAAGACACCGAGGAATCCCGGCAGTCGTTCGCGCGCCCGATCGAGGTGATCGAAGGCCCGCTGATGTCCGGCATGAACATCGTCGGCGACCTGTTCGGCGCCGGCAAAATGTTCCTGCCCCAGGTGGTGAAATCCGCCCGGGTGATGAAGCAGGCCGTGGCCCACTTGATCCCGTTCATCGAGCTGGAAAAAGGCGACAAGCCGGAAGCCAAGGGCAAGATCCTGATGGCCACGGTGAAGGGCGACGTGCACGACATCGGCAAGAACATCGTCGGCGTGGTGCTGGGTTGCAACGGCTACGACATCGTCGACCTGGGCGTGATGGTCCCGGCCGAGAAAATCCTGCAGGTGGCCAAGGAACAGAAGTGCGACATCATCGGCCTGTCGGGGCTGATCACCCCGTCCCTGGACGAGATGGTGCACGTCGCCCGCGAGATGCAGCGCCAGGATTTCCACCTGCCGCTGATGATCGGTGGCGCCACCACTTCCAAGGCCCACACGGCCGTGAAGATCGAGCCCAAATACAGCAACGACGCGGTGATCTACGTCACCGACGCCTCCCGCGCCGTGGGCGTGGCGACGCAGTTGCTGTCCAAGGAATTGAAGCCGGCATTCGTCGAGAAAACCCGCCTGGAATACATCGACGTGCGCGAGCGCACCTCCAACCGCAGCGCGCGCACCGAGCGCCTGAGCTACCCGGCCGCCATCGCCAAGAAGCCGCAGTTCGACTGGAGCAGCTACACGCCGGTCAAGCCGACGTTTACCGGCGCCAAGGTGCTGGACAACATCGATCTCAACATCCTGGCCGAGTACATCGACTGGACACCGTTCTTCATCTCCTGGGACCTGGCCGGCAAGTTCCCGCGCATCCTCACCGATGAAGTGGTGGGTGAAGCGGCGACGGCGCTGTACGCCGACGCACAGGAAATGCTCAAGAAGCTGATCGACGAAAAACTCATCAGCGCCCGCGCGGTGTTCGGTTTCTGGCCGACCAACCAGGTGCAGGACGATGACCTGGAAGTCTACGGCGATGACGGCCAGCCGATTGCCAGGCTGCACCATTTGCGCCAGCAGATCATCAAGACCGACGGCAAGCCGAACTTCTCCCTGGCCGACTTCGTCGCGCCCAAGGACAGCGGCGTAACCGACTACATCGGTGGCTTTATCACCACCGCCGGCATCGGTGCCGAAGAAGTCGCCAAGGCCTACCAGGACGCCGGCGATGACTACAACTCGATCATGGTCAAGGCCCTGGCCGACCGCCTGGCCGAAGCCTGCGCCGAGTGGCTGCACCAGCAGGTGCGTAAAGAGCACTGGGGCTACGCCAAGGACGAAGTGCTGGATAACGAAGCGCTGATCAAGGAGCAGTACAGCGGTATCCGCCCTGCCCCGGGTTACCCGGCGTGCCCGGATCACACCGAGAAGGCCCAGTTGTTCCAACTGCTGGACCCTGAAGCCCAGGAGATGCACGCCGGCCGCAGCGGCGTGTTCCTGACCGAGCACTACGCGATGTTCCCGGCAGCGGCGGTCAGCGGCTGGTACTTCGCTCACCCGCAGGCGCAGTACTTTGCGGTGGGCAAGATCGACAAGGACCAGGTCGCCAGCTACACCGCCCGCAAGGACCAGGACCTGAGCGTGACCGAACGCTGGCTGGCGCCGAACCTGGGTTACGACAACT
>NZ_CP080030.1:4149906-4155285 GCF_019382755.1 Pseudomonas sp. Colony2
GCTCTCTCCTGTACGGACAGGCGAATCAGCAGGGCCTGGCGTTGCTCAATCCTTTGCTTGGCCAAGACCACGGCTTGCGCCTCGTACTGCGCACCAAACGCCGGATAGCGATCCTCCAGGGCTTCAGCCTCGCGGGCCTGGGTCTGGGCCAGCGTCGTAAAGTCAGCCGCGTATTGCTTCTGCACGTAGTCGACCCAGTACTGGCGCGTGACCAGATCGGCCGTGAACGCCTCGGTCGCCTCCCGGCCGATGATGCTGGCGTAGGCCTGGTCGATATCGGCCTGTTTCACTTGGGAAAGGTTGCGGTACAGCATGCCGGACGGCTGGCGCGGCAACTCCAGGCGTTGGGCCAGGCCGATGCGGTAGGCCAGGCGAATTTCCGCCGGGTCAACACTGGGCTTTAGGCTGACCACGCGGCTGGCGGTGGCTTCAGTCTGTTCCAGGCGGATCATGCTTCTGGCCAGCTTGAACAGCGCCGCGCCTTCTTTTCCGGGCTCCACGGTTTCCAGGGCCTTGAACTCATAGACACTGACTTCAAGGTCGCTGAACAGCAGGATCCAACCGTCACCGCAGGTCGCGTTGATCCGCATGCCGCGAGCCTTGCCGAACAGTTGCTCGCGCAACGCCGGACGTTGCTCGGCGGCCTCCAACACCTCCCATACCCGGCGCGTCAACTCAGGGCGGTCGGTGATGAAGTCCTGGGCGTTTTTCAGCTGGGAAATGATGTAGAAGAAATCCTCACTGTCGTCAGCGCTCTTGAGCGACTCCCAGACTGCGTGTTTGCTGGAGTCGGCCGCCACGCCAGCAAACCACTGGGCCTTCTGTGCTGCGGGCGTCAGCAGCTCCGGATGCAGCTCACCGCTCAGATCCGCTTCCTCGTGACTGGTACTGAGGAGGAAGCCATCGAGCTCGCGATCAATTTGCTCCCGGGTATAACCCAGGCCGAACCCCGTTTCCTCGAGGAAGTCGCTCAGGCGCTCGAACACGCGTTCTTCCAGCCCGTTGTCCGTCAGGTTGGTGTTGCTCATCAGGAGGTTGTGGCGAGGTAACAGGGCATCGTCCGGGATGGTCTCGATCTGGTTATTGCTGAGGTCGAGGGTGCGCAGTCGCGGCAGTTCCAATGCCCCGGCCGGCCATTCCTCCAGGACGTTGTTGTGCAGGTCCAGGTTTGTCAGCCCGCGCAGGCCGCTGACATCCAGGCTGGCCAGGGTGTTTTCGCCAAGGTCGAGCCATTCCAGCGCACTTAACGGGCCGAGCAGTGCCTGTAGCTCCACAGCGTCGCGCAAATCATTGTAGGTGGCTTCGAGATGAGTCAGCGCCGTGTATTGGTTGATCACCTCGGGCAGGTGCGCCAGGCCATTCTTGTTGAGCACAAGCCGGCGCAGGTGGGGGAAACTGCCCAGGAACCCATTGGACCCCTGCTCCGTCAGCTTCACCTCGGTGAGGTCGAGCACGCTGACGTGGCTCATTGAAGCCGGCAACGTCGGCAGGTCGCCCAGATACAACCCGGACAGGTCCAGTACCTCGCGCCCGTCCACCGGCGGCACCTCGGGCCGGGCACGCAGGTTGTGGCGCCAGCTTTCAAGGAGCCGGCCGGCGGCACGACGACGGTCGAGGGCACTGACCCAGCCGCCGCCCTCGCGATAACCTTCGATGTCGATCCAACTGTTCAACACCCGGCTCAAGCGTTGATGCTCGGCGCGCAACTGCACCAGGCGTGTGTCGACGCCGGTGGCGCCCAGGCCGGCGGCCAGCCATTCATCAATGCGCGCCACCGCCTGGGCACTGCTCAAGGCAGGATCCAGTTGTTGCAGGCGCGCCGCCGGAGTGAGGCGTGCTTGCGCGTCGACGTTCTCGACGTGCAGGGGCAACAGCAACTGGCCGGGGTCGTCGGTGACCCTGACCGGGAAATACTCCGGATCGCCGCCGGTCCGGCCGATGCGCAGCTGTTCCTGGGGAATGCCCAGCGGCTTGTGCAGGTAGATTTCCGGCCCCACCAACGGCAGTAATTCCACATCAAGGCCCAATGGATTTTCCCGCAGGGTGCGTTGCGCAAAGGCCAGGATGTCGGCGCAGGCCCGGGCAGTCAGTCGGCAACCCCGCAGGTTGCTCTTGAGCATCAGCGTGTCGTGGCCGGTGAGCGCCTGGGCGGGCACCCGGGTGATAGCGCTGTGGCTCAGGTCCAGGCTCTCCAGGACTGGCAAGTCCAGGACACCCTCGGGCCATTCGGTGATTCCAGTGCGGCTGAGGTTCAAGTGGCGCAAGGCGTTGAGGCCACGCAGATCCAGGCTCGTGACACGGTTGTATTGCAAGTCCAGGGTTTCAAGAGCCGTCAGGCGGCTCAAGCGTTGCTGGAGGGACGGGATGATGCTCAGTTGGTTGTGGGAAAGATCCAACTGGCGCAGGGCGGTGAAGTTGTCCAGGGCCGAAGGCAGCTGTGCCAGGTTGCTGGCACTGAGGTTCAAGTCTTCAATGGCGTTGAATGCGCCGAGAAAGTCATTCAGCGCCTCAATGGAAACCCGGGTGCCGCTCAGGTTGACCTGTTTGACATGGGCGAACGCGGCCGCCGGCAACCCGGGCAAGTCGCCCAGTACGCCCCCCGACAGGTTCAGTGTGGCGGTCGGCAGGTTGGAGCGCGCCGACATGCCCGACGGCGCAAGCCGCGGCCCCAGGCCTTCACGCCAACTGTCCAGGAGCCGCTCGGCGGCGCGCTGGCGGTAAAAGACATCCACCTGCCGGCGGTCAACCCGCAACTCCCTGGCCGCCCACTCCTCCAGGTCCCGGCTCAGGGCGAGCTGTTCGTCGAATACCTGGTGAGTGCGGGCCAGTATCTGTTCAGTGGTCAGACCCTGCTGCCGGAACTGAGAGACAACGTCTATGCCAAACCCCCAGCGCACGTCTTTCAAACGATCCATCACGCCCTCACAGTAACCCCGCACCAGGGCTTGCTCATTGAGCAGGTGAGCCGGATTGCCCCGCACGTGTTCATACACCGCCATGAATTCCCGGCGGTCAAACGCGGCCCACCGCAGGTTCAAGCCGCGCCACAGGCGTTCATGCCCGATGAGCATCGACGGGGGCACCGAACGGATGTTTGTTCGCCACAGGTCGAGCCTCTCAAGGTGCTCAAGTGACGCCACCCCCTGTGGCCACTCCTGCACCGAGCCCTCCATGCGCAGCGAGCGCAGGTGCGTGAGGGCGCTGACGTCCAGGCGTTGCGAAATGCCCTCGATGCTCAGGTGCTGCAAACGCTCCATTCCCCCCAGGCGTTGCATGAACGTAGCCGGATAGGCCATATTCCGGCCGCCTAACGTCAACTGGGTGAGCCCGGTAAAGCGGTTCAGTCTGTCGACCAGCTCGATGCCTGGCGTTGCCTCAAGGAATACATCAAGGCGTTGCACGCCGCAGAATTGCTCAGCCAGCCTTGTACCCTGCTCACCCGATAAGGCCTCGGCTCGCACACTCAGCGACTGCACATGGGAAAAGTCTGCGCTCAGCCGCGGAAGGTCCGTCACGCTGCCCAGCGACAGGGTGCTCAGCGGCGGCCGCTCGCGGTAAATGCCCTGGCGCCAGCAACTGATGATGTCGGCCGCCATCCGTTGCTGATCACTGACCCTACCCGGCTGTGGGAACGCAGCGGCGGTCCACTGATCAAGCTCTGCCTGCAACAGGTCAAACTCACGCTGGCGGTTTCCCAACAGGGTGAAGATCTGTTGGGCGCTTTCACCGGCCTGCAATCGGCTCAGGACAAAATCGCTGGCCTGCCCGGCGTTGAGGTTCGGATAGAGCGCCTGCACCCTCGCCGTCAGCGATGCATCCACGTCAAAGCCTTTGCCCCGACCGCTCAACGGGTAACCCAGGACGCCCCCCGCCCCCGTCAAGACGGGTCGCGAACGCGGTGCGCGCAGGCCGAGCACATTGGACATTTGGCTACGGCGGCGGGTGGCATAACTGGCCACCGCCTGTTGCAGTTCCCGGTCCAGGGTCGCCACGGGCATGTCCAGGCCAGGTCGGGCCGCAGCGGGGATCGCATGCACGACGGACTGGAAGAAATTACGCCGCCCGGTGGTCCGGCTGTTCAGCGCGACACCGCGCTCGTCATAGGCCTGGAAGGCTTCGCCCTGCTTGACCAGGTATCTGCGCAGCGGCGCATCTTGCGGGCCAATGCTGTTCAGTAACGGTCCTTCGACAGCCTGAAAGCGCACTTCCAGGCGCAGATTGGTGGGCCAGCCCGGCAACTGTTGCAGGCAATGCAGGGCCAGGCGGTCCGTGTCGGCACCGGCGTCGGCCTGACGATGCAGCCCCGCCAGGGCACGGCTCAGGCGGCCTTGTTGGACTGCGCGGCGAGCGGCATTGTCCAGGCGCGCCGAGGCTCCACGCTGACTGCGCAGTTGCAAGCGCTCCTGTTCGCTGGCGGTATCAAGAATTTCCTGGATGGCTCGCCTCGACAATCCAGGGAAGCGCCGTTGCAGCACCGCCTCTTCGCCAGCCAGCGGCGCCGTATCCGCCACTGGCTGGCTGCGGAACTGCTCCAGGGCATCGGCCAGCACGGCGGGCAGCGGCCTGCCTTCGATATACGCCTTGCGCAACACGTCATCCTGGACCCCACTGATATCCCCGATAATGCCCAGTGTCGTATCAGAGAATTCTTCAGTTGCAGGCCCCAGTCGTCGCAACAGGGTCAGGCGGTCCCATTTGAAGGGCTGCTCATGCACATGCCGCCAGGCACCGGCGTTATTGTGTTCAAGGATCGGTTGATAAGCCTCGGGATTATCCGGGTGTTTGATCCGCCACTTGCGGATTCGGCTGTCGAAGCCTTTTTCATGCAGGTTTTCACCGATACGCACATAAATCTTGCCGCCTGTCTCGTACTGGCCCCGGGCATTGGGCTTGAGAGCCGGGGCCAGCACCACCTCGCTGCGGTACGGCGCCAGGTCCGGCTTCCAGAGGCGGGCCTCACCGCTGGGCAGTTTGACCGGTACCAGGCCATCCACCCAGCGGGACACCTGAATCTTCGGCGCGCGGCTGGCCAGGGCCGTCGATCCGCCGAGGGCGGCCATGAATGCCACGTTCAGCGCCACAGACTCCAGATGCCCCCAGGCAGCATCCATGTCGCCTTCCTTCCAGGCCTCGATGCCATGGTAGACCTCCAGGCCCAGCTGCACAGCCGTGACCGCCAGCATCACCTCCCCCAGGCCGGGCACGACAAAGGCCGCCACGTTCAACACATTCAAACCCATGCTCAGCCAATGTTCGTGGCGTTCCTGGGCAGCCTTGCGATCCGCCTCGGCGGTGGGTACGGCGAGTACTTTGGCGTTGTCCTTGAGACGCTGCAGGTGATTGTCGTAGAGCGCGGCGAACAGCTCGCCATTGATCAGG
>NZ_CP080030.1:4155355-4155567 GCF_019382755.1 Pseudomonas sp. Colony2
AGGTAAACAGCTTGGTTTTCAGCCGCTGCAGGAAAGCAGGCGCCTCGCCTTGCGGCACCAAGCTGGCGAACAGCCGTTGATAGGCGGGCGAGCGCAGTTTGATTGCCAGGTCCGCCTCGAACGCCTTCATCGACGGGTATTCCTTGAGCGGGTACAACGGCGCACCGGGGATCCAGGCCACCAGCCGCTGATCGGGCGAGGCCGGAGCCAGC
>NZ_CP080030.1:4155638-4160554 GCF_019382755.1 Pseudomonas sp. Colony2
GCCGACGCCAGGCCCGATCAGCACCACCTCACCCACCTTGCAGCCGAGAATCGCCAATTGTCTGCAGACAACGGGCTTGCCATCCAGCACCGGCTGCTCAGTGCCGGCCAGCAATGCATTGAGCATGGCATAGGCACTGTCGCTGATTTCGTTCTTCATCCGCGCCGTGTGCAGCCTGACGGCCAGCAGTTTCTTGTGCGCGTCGATCATCTGCTCGCGCACCACGGCCTTGGTGCCCGCCTCCTCGAACACTTGTTGCAAATGCGCCTGGTATTGCCGGCCCAGGTCCAGCGTGCGGCAGAGCGCGGCAAACTGGTCCGGGGTGACGGCGAGCTTTTCGCGGTAGCGATAGCGGGCCCGGCGTGAATGGTCGTTCAGAATTTCGCCGTAGTACTCGGTGAACAACGCCCCTTCGGGGGCCAGCGCGCTGGTTTGCTCAAGGGCGATATCGGCAAAGTCTTCATTGCCTTCAAAGTTGAGCAATGCTGCCTGCAACAGCGAATGCTGTTGCGGCACCTGACGGTAACGCAGGTAGTGCAACTGGTGCTTGTGGACGTCCGGTACCTCACCGAACCGTTTGCGCCAGGCGTCTTCCAGCAGCGGCTGGGCGAACTCGGTGATGCCCTTGAGGCCGTCGAGAGTCTGGGCCAGCCGCTCGTGGGCGCGGCGACTGGCCAACTGGCTGTCGGCGAATGCCTGGCGCAACCCCTGGGGCGCGTTACTGAGCCAGGCAGGTGGTGCATCCTCGGGGACGCGCCCGGGCAGCAGGCCCGGCTTCAAGCGTCGGATGTCCGCAGCCGCGCTGCGGGCAATCCAGCCGGGCAAGCTGTTCTTGATCAATGCGGTGTGTAGCCCCTGCTCTGTCGGGGCGGGTAAGGTTGGCATGCGCTCGTTCCTGATGACTCTGTTAAGGAGTCCCAGTACAGCGAACGGGCCAACCGCCAGGGCGGTAGATAGCTACAGCCGGCGTTTTGCGGGAACTTGGCTATCCTCATCCATGGGTTTGATCCCTACCGCGAGGCCTTTATGGACGATTCCAACAACAAGCCACCGACTTTCTGGCAGATGCTTCACAGCGTGATGGCAGCCGCCTTCGGGGTGCAGAGCGGGAAGAATCGCGCCCGCGACTTTACCCATGGCAAGCCCAGCCACTTTGTCATCCTGGGTATTGTGTTTACCGCCGTGTTTGCCTTGACCCTGTTTGCCATCGTCAAGCTGGTGCTGCACCTGGCCGGTGTTTGAAGCCGGTCAATGCATCAGCAGTTGCAGGCTGAACGGGTAGCGATAGGTGGCTGGCTTGCCCTGGGCTGACAGTGCTCGAAAGTCGACGCCGTAGTCCTCGCGCCCCTGCATCTCTAAAAGGCGCGTGGCTTGTGGCGGATCAATCAATCGAAAGAGCCCAAGCTTGCGCTCACGCCCACCGTACTGCGCCATGCCCAGGCCGCGGGCATCGTCATGCAGCACCACCATCGCCCAGCCGCCAAGGGTGAAATGCCCGGCCACCAGCACACTCAGGCGCCCCTCAAGGCGCGCCTGCAACGCTTCGGGCGAACTGTTGACCGCGCTGAACAACACGTCCGTGCCCGGCGTGCGCCCGCTGCCTTTGAGTGCATCCATTGCCCCCAGCGCCATTTCATCGTTGGCCGCCCACACCAGCGCGGTCTGCGGGTAGCGTTTGAATAACTGCGTGGCCTGGTCGAAAGCGCGCTGGCGACTCCACTCGCCATACACCAACTGGCGCAGGCGCACCTGCGGATGATCCGCCAGGGCGCGCTGCAAGCCTCGCTCGCGCAGTTGCGCGGCGGGAGTGGTCTTGGCCCCGGAGAACGCGATCAGGTCGAGGGTCTGGCCGGGGGCGACAGGCCCATGCAGGCGCAACAACTGGGTGAGCATCAAGTAGCCCGCCTGTTCGTCGTCGGCGACCATGCTGCCGATCCAGTCAGGGTATTTGCCGGCGTCCAGCAGTTGAGTCTGGTCCGCGGTCAGCGCGTTGTTGACGATCAGCAGCTTGACCCCGCTGCCCTGGGCCAGGCGCAAGATCTGTGGGGCGATGTACTGCTCGTTGACCAGCACCAGGTAGTCCGGGCGCTCGGCGCCTTGCAGGGCTTCACGGGCCTGCACCAGCGTGGTCTCGGGATTGCGCTCGGAATAGCGCACACGCAAATCCAGGCCGAGGTCCCTGGCGGCGGCCTGCATGAATTGCGCGTAGCTGACCCAGAAGGTCTCGGTCGAATTGCCAGGGTTGAGAAACACCACCGACGTCGCCTGGGCGATGGCCCAGAACGGCATGCTCAGCACCAGCAAGCACTTGCAGAGAACCTTCAACATCGTTGCCTGAGCCCTTCGGAATGACGGCCCATGATAATGGCATCAGGCCGGTCAATCTCGGCTAATTGCCGATTGTCGACAACAAGGCTCGATAACGCCCTTTTATTGATGGCTGACCCAGAACACGGCAGTGGAAACCACCAGGATAATCAAGAACAGAATGGCCCACGCATCGACACTGCTGTCACTTTTGCGGGCTTTGGTCGGATTGCTCATAGCATCGCCTCTTGTCGGTTTTATAGGTGATTGCACAAAGACACGAGCACAGTAAAGTTCATGATTGCCCGCATGACAAATGTGGGTATCGCGATAACCGTTCTCATTAGGCCATTTGGTTATTTGCATATACTCAAACATCACTTTTGCGCATAAACGCAAACTGGTATCGTGCGCCGGCTCCGTTGGGAGTGCGCGGCCGTGCGCGCAGATTTGCCGAGAACAGGACCTATATGTACGTATACGACGAATACGATCAGCGCATCATCGAGGACCGCGTCAAGCAGTTCCGTGATCAGACCCGACGCTATCTGGCAGGTGAACTGAGCGAAGAAGAGTTCCGCCCTCTGCGCCTGCAAAATGGCCTTTATGTTCAGCGCTTTGCGCCGATGCTGCGGGTTGCCGTGCCTTATGGCCAACTGACTTCCCGTCAGACGCGCATGATGGCCAAGATTGCCCGCGACTTCGACAAGGGCTATGCCCACATCAGTACTCGCCAGAACGTTCAGTTCAACTGGCCGGCCCTGGAAGACGTGCCGGACATCCTGGCTGAATTGGCCACCGTGCAGATGCACGCCATTCAGACCAGCGGTAACTGCCTGCGCAACGTGACCACCGACCAGTTCGCCGGCGTTGCCGCTGACGAGCTGATCGACCCCCGCCCATGGTGTGAAATCGTCCGTCAATGGACCACCTTCCACCCGGAATTCGCCTACCTGCCGCGCAAGTTCAAGATCGCCATCAATGGCTCGACCTCGGACCGCGCCGCCATCGAAGTGCACGATATCGGCCTGGAGCCGGTGCACAACGCGGCGGGCGAGTTGGGCTTCCGTGTGCTCGTCGGCGGTGGCCTCGGTCGTACGCCGGTAGTGGGTGCCTTCATCAACGAATTCCTGCCGTGGCAGGACCTGTTGAGCTACCTCGACGCGATCCTGCGGGTCTACAACCGCTACGGCCGTCGTGACAACAAGTACAAGGCCCGGATCAAGATCCTGGTAAAAGCGCTGACCCCCGAGGTGTTCGCCCAGAAAGTCGACGCCGAGATGGAACACCTGCGCGGCGGCCAGACCACCCTGACCGACGCCGAAGTGCACCGCGTTGCCAAACACTTCGTCGACCCGGACTACAAGGCCCTGAGCAATCAGGACGCCGCGTTGGCCGAGTTCGATGCGCAGCACCCGGGTTTCGCCCGCTGGCGCACCCGCAACACCCTGGCCCACAAAAAGCCGGGCTATGTGGCCGTGACCCTGTCGCTGAAACCTACCGGTGTTGCACCGGGTGACATCACCGACAAGCAACTGGACGGCGTCGCCGACCTGGCCGAGCGCTACAGCTTCGGCCAACTGCGCACCTCCCACGAGCAGAACATCATCCTCGCCGACGTTGAACAGTCTCAACTGTTCACCCTGTGGGGCGAGCTGCGCGAGCAGGGTTTTGCCACGCCGAACATCGGCCTGCTGACCGACATCATCTGCTGCCCGGGCGGCGACTTCTGCTCCCTGGCCAACGCCAAGTCGATCCCGATTGCCGAATCGATCCAGCGCCGTTTCGACGACCTGGACTACCTGTTCGACATCGGCGAGCTGGACCTGAACATCTCCGGTTGCATGAACGCCTGTGGTCACCACCACGTCGGCCACATCGGCATCCTGGGCGTGGACAAGAAAGGCGAAGAATTCTACCAAGTGTCCCTGGGTGGCAGCGCCAGCCGCGATGCGAGCCTGGGCAAGATCCTCGGCCCGTCCTTCGCCCAGGAAGCCATGCCTGACGTGATCGGCAAGCTGATCGACGTGTACGTCGAACAGCGCACCGAAGATGAGCGTTTCATCGACACTTACCAGCGCATCGGCATTGACCTGTTCAAGGAGCGCGTCTATGCAGCGAATCATTAAGAACAACGAAGTCCTCGACGAAACCTGGCACCTGCTGCCCAAGGACGCGAGCTTCGATGGCATCTCCAACTGCGACGACCTGATCGTGCCACTGGCCCTGTGGCGCGAGCACGCTCACGCCCTCAAGGCCCGCGACGGCGGCCTGGGTGTATGGCTGGACGCCGATGAAGAAGCCGAAGAGATCGGTGATGACGTGGAGCACTTCCAGGTCATCGCCCTGAACTTCCCGGCCTTCACCGACGGTCGCAACTACTCCAACGCCCGCCTGCTGCGTGACCGTTATGGTTACAAGGGCGAGCTGCGGGCGATTGGCGATGTGCTGCGCGACCAGTTGTTCTACCTGCGCCGCTGCGGGTTCGATGCCTTCGCCTTGCGCTCGGACAAAGACCCGTATGAAGCGCTGGAAAGCCTCAAGGATTTCTCGGTGACGTACCAGGCCGCGACGGATGAACCGTTGCCGTTGTTCCGCCGCCGGTAACC
>NZ_CP080030.1:4162705-4164265 GCF_019382755.1 Pseudomonas sp. Colony2
CCATCGACACTCAAGCCGCTGATCAATACCTGGGGAGCACACGCTTCAGGCAGCGTCTGCAACACTTCCTGCGCCTCATGCCTGACACGGGCCAACACCAGACACCTGCCCTCCCCTTGCACCTGTACGAAAAACGCCTGCAACGCCTCGATGCTCGTGCCGTCCAGGTCGGGGGATTCTTCCAGGCTGAGCACTACCGTGTGCACCGGTAACGTAGCGTGCCGCATCAGGCTCAACACCGCCCCCAACACTCGCTCGGCATTCGCGAAGAACAGCGCTTCACTGGGCCGCACGATCAGCACACCGGGGATCCGTTCGGCGCTCGGGTGATGCAGCAAGTCGACAAAATCATGTCCGCCGTCAATGCGCCCCAACTCGCGCACGTCCGCCGACGACATCTGGCGCAACATCAACACCACGCTGATCCCGACCGCCACCAATAACCCATCCAGCACCCCCAGCACCAACACCGCCGCCACCGCGCAAATCACCAGCAACCGGTCGCGCCGCCAGGAGAAATAGCGGCCCAGGGGCTGCAGGCTCAAGCCACGGCCCAAGGCGTAAATGACGATGGCGGCAAGCACCGGCTCCGGCGTCAATGCCACCAGCGGCAGCACCGTCAGCACGATCGCCAGCACCACCAGCGCCGCCACGGCGCCCGCCAGCCGCGAGTTGGCACCCGCCGCCTCATTGGCCGATGTCGCCGAATACCCGGCGCCAGTGGGCATGCCCTGGAACAGCCCGGACAGCAGGTTGGCGGCCCCCAGCGCCAGCAGGTCACGGTTGGATGACACGCGATCACCATGCTTGAGGGCGAAGGAGCTGATGGAGCCGTAGGACTCGGCGTAAAGAATCATCACCATGGCAAACGCCAACTCTCCCAGGCGCAGCCAGTCGGCGAACGGCAATACCGGCAAATGCGCCAGTTCCAGACGCAGGTCGATGACGCCGATCAACGCCACGCCATGGGCCTGCAGATCCAGCCACTGGCCGGCGGCAATCCCGAGGATCACCACCAGCAACCCGCCCGGCAGGCGCCGGACTCGCGCGCATAGCCAGAGCAGCAGCAACGCGATGCCCGCGACGGCAGCGGCGGCCCAGTTCCAGCGCGGCAGTTGCTCCAGGAGCTGGGGCAGGAAGCGAATCAGGTTGTTGTCGGTCAGGTGCACGCCCACCACGCTGGCCAACTGCTTGAGGATGATCGTCAGCGCCAGGCCAAAGGCAAAGCCACGCAACACCGGCTTGGCGATAAACGAGGTCAGCCCGCCCAGCTTGAGCATCCCGGCCAACAGGAAAAACGCCCCCGTCACCAGTACCAGGCCCATTGCCAGGCTCAGCCTGAGTGCCGGGTCATCCCCCGCCAGCGTTGCCGTGGCCGCCGCCAGCACCGCTGCCGAGGACGATGTGGCAGAGACAATCGCGAAGCGGCTGGTGCCAAACAGGCCGTAGCACAACAATCCGGCAAACAAGGCGATCACGCCCGCCTGGGGCGGCAACGCGGCGATACTGGAATAGGCCACGGCCTCGGGCAGCAACAGGCCGGCGATGGACAGGCCTGCC
>NZ_CP080030.1:4164401-4212687 GCF_019382755.1 Pseudomonas sp. Colony2
GGACATCAACGAGTAGATCAGCGCGGTGATTGCCACCAAGCCCACCGCCGTGACGAACACGTTGGACGCCTGGCCACGGTACTTGGCCATCGCCGGTACCTTGCGGATCGCGTACATCGGCATCAGGAACAGGATCGACGCAATGATCGGCCCGCCCAGGGTCTCGATCATGCCGAGGATGCTAGGGTTGAGGGTCGCGACGATCCAGCACACCACCAGCATGAAGGCAGCCGTCATGCGGTCCAGGGTCTTGGCAGCCGGGCGACGGCCACTTTTGAGCACCAGGCCCTTGAGGCCTTCACTGGCGCCGATGTAATGGCCCAGGAACGACTTGGCAATCGCCACAAACGCGATCAGCGGCGCGGCGAACTCGATGGTCGGGTTGCTGAAGTGGTTCGCCAGGTAGGACAGGATCGACAGGTTCTGCGCCTTGGCTTCGGCCAGTTGCGCCGGCGACAGGGTCAGTACGCAACTGAACACGAAGAACAGCACCATCACCACCATCAGGATGTGTGCCCGGGACAGGATCTGCGAGCTGCGTTCCTCGGCGTGTTCGCCGTACTGGCGCTTCTGGTCCACCGCAAAGGCCGAGATGATCGGCGAATGGTTGAACGAGAACACCATCACCGGAATCGCCAGCCACAGCGTGTGCAGCAGCGCCGACGGGGCAGGCACGGTGCTGGCGGTGCTGAGGATGCCGCCGTTCCAGTGCGGCACCAGGTACACGGCGAGGAACAGCAAGGCGACGATAAACGGATACACCATCAGGCTCATGGCCTTGACGATCACCTGCTCGCCACACCGCACCACGGCCAGCAGGCCGAGGATCAGCACCAGCGACAGGATCGCCCGCGGTGGCGGCGCGATGTGCAGTTGATGCTCCATGAAGCTGCCGACGGTGTTGGTCAGCGCCACGCTATAGATCAGCAGGATCGGGAAGATCGCGAAGAAGTACAGCAAGGTGATCGCGGCGCCGGCCTTGAGGCCGAAATGTTCTTCGACCACGTCGGTGATGTCCGAGCCTTCACGGCCCGAGAGCACAAAGCGGGTCAGGCCACGGTGCGCGAAAAACGTCATCGGGAATGCCAGCAGCGCGAGGATCACCAGCGGCCAGAAACCGCCAAGGCCCGCGTTGATCGGCAGGAACAAGGTGCCGGCGCCGATGGCCGTACCGAACAGGCCGAGCATCCAGGTGGTGTCCTGGCGGCTCCAGCTTGTGAGGGTTGCAGGTGTCGTTGCGTAGCGTTCGTCGACGCTATTGGCCTGATCATTCATCCGTTCGGATCTCCGCATTCACTCAGTCGAGACGAGTCAGAAAAACCTGACAGGCAGCGCCACGACCGAAACAGGGGCGCGATTGTCCGGGATTCGCTTGAAGAAGCAAAGACTTAGCTGAGGAATGGTTGTGCAGTGCAGAGGATTGAAGACGTTTCCGGCAGCGTCAATTTTACATTTCACAAGAAATCTATTTTATAAATTCATCACGTCATGTATTTTTAAAGCACGCCCCTCACTGGACTACCTGCCATGCCAATCGTGCGCATCGACCTTCGGAAAAACCCCGACGTCACCTACGCCAAGCGCGTCGGCGTATTGATCTACAACGCCATGCACACGGCCATCGGCGTGCCTGAGCACGACAACTTCCAGATCCTCACCGAGCACGATGAACACCACTTCATCTATGACCCGGAGTACCTGGGCATCCAGCGCACCGACAACCTGGTGATCATCCAGATCACCCTGAATGAAGGCCGCAGCACCGAGCAGAAAAAGCTGTTGTACAAGACCATCGCCGAGAGCTTGAACCGTGAACTGGCGGTGCGCCTGGAAGATGTGTTTATCAGCCTGGTGGAGGTCAAGAAGGAAAACTGGTCGTTCGGCAACGGGATCGCGCAGTACGCCAGCTAAACGTTTTATGATGCCACCCATCACTGCCACCACCTGATCCAGAGAGCCCTCGATGCCACGCGTGTCCCGCAAACAAGCCGAACTCAACCGCGAAATCATCGTCGAGGCCGCCACGCGGCTGTTTCGTGAACGGGGCATCCATGGCATCAGCGTGTCGGACGTGATGGCCGCCGCCGGGCTGACCCATGGCGGTTTCTACGGGCACTTCGAGTCCCGCGAGGCGCTGGCCACGGAAGCCTGCAACCGGGCATTCGAGCAATCGAGCGAGCGCTGGCAGGCCAGGGTCGAGCAAAGCCCTGATCCCGAGGCTGCGCGCCTGGCGTTGATTGATCCGTATCTGTCGGCCGCCAATCGTGACAACCCCGGGGACAGTTGCCCGGTTGCGGCTTTTGCCGGGGAGATGTGCCATGAAGCCGCCGACAGCGCGTTGCAACGCAGCTTTATCCGGGGCTTTGAAGCGTCCATGGGCATCCTGGCCGCTACCCAGGCCACCGGAACCCCCGAAGGTGACCGGCAGGCCGCCATTGCCCAGTACGCGACGATGGTCGGCGCCCTCACCCTGGCCCGTGCGACCAAAGGCAACGGCCTGTCTGATGAATTCCTCGCTGCCGCCAGGAATCTCCTGATCCCGGAAAAAAACCTCGGCTGACGCGTTGACAGCCAAACGCCAGCGCCAGCATGATCGGCCCATGAACCTTATTCAGCTGGCCCTCACCCGCACCACCACCACGACCGCTTCCGGCGGGTCGTGTGGTAGCGGTGAGTGGCGCGCAAACTAAGCCACCCGGATTTACCCAAGGCCCCGCCA
Organism: Pseudomonas sp. Colony2; assembly: GCF_019382755.1. Classification (NCBI taxonomy): domain Bacteria; kingdom Pseudomonadati; phylum Pseudomonadota; class Gammaproteobacteria; order Pseudomonadales; family Pseudomonadaceae; genus Pseudomonas; species Pseudomonas sp. Colony2. Next base: position 4,167,121 of record NZ_CP080030.1, read on the forward strand.
GCAATGGACGGGGCCTTTTTATTGCTCCGCCATCTGGCAAACACAAGGAGCAGTACCATGCCTGACAACAAGCGCCCCGCCCTGCTGATCATCGACATGCAGACCGGTCTGTACGATGGTCCGGAAAAACCCTACGAACGCCAGCGCGTGCTCGACAACATCAACCAGCTGATTCAGCGCGCCCGACACGCTGGCGTGCCGGTTTTCGCTGTACGTCACACCGGCCCTGCGGGTTCGCCCATCGAGGTGGGCAGCCCGTTTTGGCAACTATGGCCAGCACTGGAGGTTGATGAAGCTCGCGACACGGTTTTCAATAAAACCCGGCCCAGCTGTTTTCTCGGCACCGAGCTGTCGCAGCAACTGGCGGCGGCACAGGTGAATGAACTGGTGATCGTCGGGATGAAAACCCAGTACTGCATCGACACGACGTGCCGAGTGGCCGTGGAGCTGGGGTTCTCGGTGCTGCTGCCGGAGGATGCCCATACTTGCATGGACACTCCGGCGTTATCGGCCGCATCGATTATCGAGCACCATAACGCAACCTTGGCCGGGGCATTTGTGCAGCGTGTGAAAGCTGACGATATCTGCTTCTAAAGCCTGGAGCTTTACCTAAGCCGAGGTTCTCAATACGTTGCGCAGTTCGCCATTGATCGCGCTCTGCGCAACAGCCAGTTGCTCCACCAGATCACCGGCTGCGTGCGCCGTTAACGCAATCACTGGGCGGTCCCAGTCGTAATTTCTTATTACATTGATGCGGAACCCACCATGGGTATCGAAGGAGGGGTACCAGCCGACATCCAATATAAGCCCACCGGCGTATTCAACCTGAAGCATGTCCTCTTTCAACAGGTGAACCTGACTCTCCATCGCCCCATCCTGCAAGATGGAGAGATCATCATGGGTGACGTTTCCGTCAATAAAGCCTAGTGAGATCAACTTGTTAACCTCCTGAATTCCTGCTCGGAAATCGGATGACCATGTATGACGCCCGCGCTTGACTCAATTCGAACCCAGTAACTGGGCTTGCCATCACTGGCACCTATGACTTGCGGATACTCCCTGAGTTTCCAGGGTTTTGCATGAGTGCTTGGCACTCCATTTTTATAGGCTTCTCGCTCAAGCTTTTCAATATTTATACCGGGCTTGTATTTGGCCGGGCCGTATCGGGTGCTGCTGACAATATCTTCCCAAGCTAGGTTTTTTGATGGGCTGTGCTTGTAGCCATAAGGGGTCCACTCGACGATTTCGGGGGTGGCAGGAACATGCATCCATGACGTCTCTGCTAAGGAAAGTCGTCGAAGTCTGCGGCAGTAAAAAGGCCTGGGACGAGCGGTCTGGAAAATCAGATTAGGCTGGTGAGAAATGAAATTTTTCTGCGGTAAAGAAACGATCGGGACTACAAATCCCGCATAATCCAAGCCTCTAATCCTTCAGGAAGAACCTTCCGATGCCCGTCACCGTTCTGGTCCTGGTTGAAACCATCAACGACTACCTGCCGATCATCGAAGGCAATGGCTTTCACGTGATTCTTGCGCCCACCCCGGCCGAACGCGCCAAGGCCATCAAGACCCACGGCGGGCAGGTCCAGGCGGTGCTTACCCGTGGCCCGCTGGGCCTGTACGCCGAGGAAATCGCCGCGCTGCCGCTGCTTGAGATCATCTGCGTGATCGGCGCCGGGTATGAACACGTGGACCTGCAAGCCGCCAGCAACCGTGGAATCGTGGTCACCAATGGCGCCGGGGTGAATGCGCCGTCGGTGGCCGACCACGCCATGGCTTTGCTGCTGTGCCTGGTGCGGGACATTCCCCGGGCGGACGCAGCAGTACGGCGCAGCGAATGGCCCAAGATAATGCGCCCTTCCCTGGCCGGCAAACAGTTGGGCATTCTCGGCCTGGGCGCCGTGGGCCTGGAAATCGCCAAGCGGGCCGCCCTGGGTTTTGGCATGGAGGTGAGTTATCACAACCGCCAGCCCCGCGAGGACGTGGACTACACCTACTGCGCCACCGCCGTGGAACTGGCGCGGGCCTCGGACTTCCTGATCCTGGCCACCCCGGGCGGCGCCAGCACGCGACATTTGATCGACCGCCAGGCCCTCGACGCGCTGGGCCCCAACGGCTTCCTGGTGAACATCGGGCGCGGCAGCGTGGTGGTCACCGCCGACCTGATTACCGCCCTGGAGCAACGGCGCATCGGCGGCGCGGCACTGGACGTGTTCGACGATGAACCCAACGTGCCCGACGCGCTCAAGCGCCTCAGCAATACCGTGCTCACGCCCCACGTCGCCGGCCTGTCACCGGAAGCCGCTCATGACACCGTGCAGCGCGTGGCGGACAACCTGCTGGAATACTTTGCCGGCCGCCCTGTGCTGACGCCCGTGGCACTGCCTCCGCGAAAATAATGGCCAATAGCCATAAATCCTTGCAAAACCTGACTACACTGCCTGAGGGGATACTCAGGATGCCGGTACTGGACCGGCGAAGGAACGCAGGATGGTTTGCCAAGGACCCGGCTCGGTCCGCCAACGCGGCGCAATAGGACTGATGGGTGCGATGACCCTGGGGATCGCACTGTTGTTCCTGTTGGTGGTGGTCGACAGCGGCCGGCTGTACCTGGAAAAGCGCAAGCTGCAACGGGTTGCCGACACCGCGGCCCTGGAAGTGGTCACCCGCGGCGGCGCCTGCGTGACGCCGAATACCAACGCCGCGCAATTCGCGATCCAAAGCGCAGCCCGCAATGATTTCCCGCTCAACGCAGACCGTACCCTGGCGACCACCTGCGGCACCCTGGTCACCGGGGCTGACTTCATGCGCGCCTTCAGCCCCAATCCCTCAAGGTCCGATGCGATCCAGGTCATCGCCACCCACCGCGTCGTCACCAGTATCGCCAACCGCCTGTTCATGCTGCTCTCCACCGGCCCTTTCGAGCCGACCATCCGGTTGCAGGCAGTGGCCGTGGCCGCCGTGCCCGCGCCCCCGGTGGCCGTACTGACCATCCGCAGCACCTTGCTGACAGTGGACAGCACCAAGTCCGCCGCACTCAATGCGTTGATCGGCGGACTGCTGGGGGGCAAATTGCAACTCGACGCGGTGGGCTGGAAGGGCCTGATCAATACCGATATCAACCTGCTCAGTTACCTGGACGCGCTGGCGATTCAATTGAAGGTCAGCGCCGGCAACTACGACGAGTTGCTCAAGACCGACGCCAGCGTCGGCGATCTGATCCAGGCCGCGATAGATGTACTCAAGCTGGGGGGCGATGCGGTCAAGGTGGTGATCAATAACCTGGAAGCGATCAAGCTGATTGCACCCGGCACCAAGATCCTGCACCTGGGCGACCTACTGACCATCCAGAACGGCACCGACAAGAGCGCCCTGGACGTTAACCTGCAACTATTCAACCTGATCCAGGGGTTTGTGCAACTGTCGAACAAGTACAACGCGGTCGCGGTGGAGCTGCCGGTGGATGTGCTGGGACTGCTGAATATCACGGTCAAGACCAAGGTCATTGAACCGGCACAGGTTTCCGCCATAGGTAACCCCAAGCTGATCGCCACCCAGCCGATCTACGTCAGGACCGCGCAAGTCAGGACGTTGATCTCGGTGAAACTGCCGGCAATCGGCGCGGTGAACGATTTACTGGGCGGGGTAACGGCGCTGGTGGGCCTCTTGTTAGGCAGCTCCTTTGACCCCAAAATCGGCCAGCAAATCGATGTAGCACTGGAAGCCGCCAGCGGCAGCAGCACGGTCACCGGATATCGCTGCAATGGGCCTGCGGACAAAGCCTTGTCGGTGCTCGGTACCACCTCGGCGGTTAGGCTGATGGTGGGCCAGATCGACCCAAAAAACCTGTTTTCCTCCACAGCACCACTGAACGTTGACGAATTCCCATTACTCGACCTTGGGGTGAAGACCTGTAGCAACGGTGTCTGCGATCCCCGGCAACCGTATGGCGTGGGTGGCATCAGCCTGAAGATCGACAGCAGCGTGGCCAAGACCGTCCGGAACCACACTTACCTGTCGCCGCCCGAGTTGAAAAGCCCCCCGGACTACTTCAGTTTCAGTTCCAACAACGTGGTGGGCAGCTTGAGCAACACCCTCAATGGCATCCAGTTGATCAACCATCCACCGACACAGGGCGGACTGATTGGGCTGGTGCTGAACCTGGTGGTCGGCCTGGTCACCGGCGTACTGAATCTGCTCAGCGGCATCATCTCCGGACTGCTCAGCCCGCTCCTCGACCCGCTGGTCAATAACCTGCTCGCCGGCCTGGGCATCGACCTGGCAAAAGTCGAAATCGGTGCCAACCTGTCCTGCAACCCCGGCGGGCGCGCAGTTCTGGTGATCTGAGCACATCAAGCCCGCTGATCATCGGCCAACACGCTAACCTATTAAGCCGCCCCAACCTTGTGGCTTGGCGGCCGCGCGCATTAGATTAGCCAATAGTCCAAGGCCTTAAGAATAAGCAGAAGGGATAAGCATGGCGCTTAATGACCAATCGACCCAGATTCGCCCCGGCGAAGAACTTGATGCCAGCCTCATCGATCCCTACCTCAAGGCCCATATCCCGGGCTTGAGCGGCAGCGTCAAAATCAGCCAGTTCCCCGGGGGTGCCTCCAACCTGACGTACCTGCTGGAATACCCCGGCCAGGAATTCGTGCTGCGCCGCCCGCCCTTTGGCCACAAGGCCAAGTCCGCCCACGACATGGGCCGCGAATACCGGATTCTCAACCAGCTCAAGGACGGTTTCCCGTATTGCCCCAAGGCCTACGTGCACTGCACCGACGAGTCGGTGATCGGCGCCGAGTTCTACGTGATGGAGCGGGTCAAGGGGATCATCCTGCGCTCGGACCTGCCGCCGGAACTGGGCCTGGACGCGGCGAAAACCGAAGCCTTGTGCAAAAGCTTTATCGACAAGTTCGTCGAGCTGCACCAGGTCGACTACAGCGCCTGCGGCCTGGCCGACCTGGGCAAGCCCGAAGGTTATGTGGAGCGGCAGATTCGCGGCTGGAGCGACCGCTACGAAAAAGCCCTGACCCCCGACGCCCCCAGCTGGGAAGCGGTACGTGCCTGGCTCAACGACAAGATGCCGGCCGACCACCCCACCTCGAGCATCGTCCACAACGACTACCGCTTCGACAACGTGATTCTCGACCCGCATAACCCGATGCAGATCATCGGCGTGCTGGACTGGGAACTGACCACCCTCGGCGACCCGCTGATGGACCTGGGCAACACCCTCGCCTACTGGATCGAAGCGGCCGACCCGGCCCCGGTGCAACTGATGCGCCGCCAGCCGAGCAACGCCCCCGGCATGCTTACCCGCCGCCAGTTCGTCGACTACTACGCCGAACGCTCCGGGATCCAGATCGACAATTTCGACTTCTACTACACCTACGGCCTGTTCCGCCTGGCCGGCATCGTGCAGCAGATCTACTACCGCTTCTTCCATGGCCAGACCCAGGACAAACGCTTTGCACAGTTCATTCACATGAACAAGCTGCTTGAGCAGATGAGCCTGAATGTCATCAAACAGTCTTCCCTCTGACCCTCTTCAAGGAAAAACCATGTCCAAGACCCAACTGTTCGACCTCGACGGCAAGATTGCTTTCGTTTCCGGCGCCAGCCGCGGTATCGGTGAGGCCATCGCCAAGTTGCTGGCCCAGCAAGGCGCCCACGTGATCGTGTCGAGCCGCAAGATCGACGGCTGCCAGCACGTGGCCGACGCGATCATCGCCGACGGCGGCAAGGCCACGGCAATTGCCTGCCATATCGGCGAAATGGAACAGATCACCAACGTGTTTGCCGCGATCCGCGAACAGTTCGGCCGCCTGGACATCCTGGTCAACAACGCCGCCACCAACCCGCAGTTCTGCAACGTGCTGGACACCGACCTGGGCGCATTCCAGAAGACCGTCGACGTGAACATTCGCGGCTACTTCTTCATGTCGGTGGAAGCCGGCAAGCTGATGCGCGAGAACGGTGGCGGCAGCATCATCAACGTGGCCTCGATCAACGGGATTTCGCCGGGCGTATTCCAGGGCATCTACTCGGTGACCAAGGCCGCGGTGATCAACATGACCAAAGTCTTCGCCAAGGAATGCGCGCCGTTCGGCATTCGTTGCAACGCACTGCTGCCGGGCCTGACCGACACCAAGTTCGCCTCGGCGCTGGTGAAGAACGACTCGATCCTGAAAATGGCCCTGGCGCAGATCCCCCTCAAGCGCGTGGCCGACCCGAGCGAGATGGCCGGCGCGGTGCTGTACCTGGCCAGCGACGCGTCGAGCTACACCACCGGTGTATCGCTGAATGTAGACGGTGGTTTCCTGTCCTGATTCGGCTGGCGGGTGACTTGCGGTAATCTTGCGGGTGATTGCTTGCCTCTGGATGAAACATGGAACTGCACGTCGTTATCAAGGGCCGCAAGGACCTGGCCGAACAGCTTTACCAGCAATTGCGCGCGGCCATTGAGTCGGGACAACTGGTGGCCGGGGCGCAATTGCCTCCCAGCCGCTTGCTGGCCCTGCAACTGGGCGTGTCGCGCAAGACAGTCTCAGACACCTACGCGGCGCTGACCTACGAAGGGTTGTTGGTCGGCAGGATCGGCCGTGGCACGTTCGTCAACGCCTGGGCCACGCGCCGCGAACACCTGCAAAGTGCCGCCGACCTTGCCTGCGCCGCCAACCTGGCCAAGTGGCAGGCCCTTCCCGCGCCCATGGGTCACCCCAACCGTGAAACCCGCCCGAGCCGGGACTTTATCGGCGGTGCCACCGCCCGCAGCCAGTTCCCCCAGGATGAATGGCGGCGCTGCACCCTCGATGCCTTGCGCCGTATCTCACAGGACAGCGGCTTCTACAGCCGGCCGGAAGGCTTGCCGGCCCTGCGCAGTGCAATCGCCGGGCATATCGCATTTTCCCGTGGGGTCAGGTGCAGCGAAGACGACATCGTAGTCACCAACGGCGCCCAGCAGGCGCTTGACCTGATCGCCCGCGTGGTGCTGGAACCGGGCACCGTCGTCGCCATGGAAGACCCCGGCTACACCCCGGTGCGACTGATGTTCGACGCCATGGGGGCGACCGTGGTGGGCGTGCCGGTGGACGAACACGGCCTGCGGGTCGACTTGATTCCCGACGGCACGCGGCTGATCTACGTGACACCGTCCCATCAGTTCCCCCTGGGCATGCCCATGAGCGTGCCGCGCCGTGAGGCGTTGCTGGCACGTGCGCTGGCGTTGGGCGCCATCGTGATCGAGGATGACTACGACAGCGAATTCCGCTACGAGGGCCGCCCCACCGACTCCCTGCAAAGCATGGACACCCGCGGCGTGGTCGCCTACGTCGGGACCTTCTCGAAAACCCTGCTGCCGGAGTTGCGCCTGGGCTACACGGTGTTGCCGCCGGCGATTTTCGGCGCGGTGCTCAAGGCCAAGCAACTCACCGACCAGCACAGCTCCACCCTGCCGCAATGGGCCCTGGCCAAGTTCATCAGCGAAGGCTACCTGCTCAAGCACATTCGGCGCTGCCATGGGGTATATGCCGGGCGCCGGGAACGGATTCTGCAGCGCCTGGCGGGGGACCTCTCGCCGTGGTTCGACGTGGTGCCCACCGTGGCCGGGTTCCATCTGGCCGCACTGTGCAAGGTGCCGGTGAATATTCCGCAGCTCACCCAATTGGCACGGGAGGCTGACGTGGGGCTCTATCCGCTGAGCGTGTTTTTCCACGACACACCGGTACGCGAGGGACTGAAGATCGGGTTTGGCGCGATCGAAACCCTGGACATTGACCCGGCGCTGGACGTGGTGCGGGATATCCTGCGACAGATTGGCTGAGGGAATTTCCGCCGGATTGGCTATTGGTCAAATCCGGATCGGGGCCTAGGGTGAACGGGTCTCGACTCACTCGGAGCCTCACCATGAAAGTACTGCTCGGCACCACCCTGCTGCTGGCCTCGTTAAGCGCCTTTGCCCACGACCCGGTGTACAACCAGGAAAAGATCAACGTGTTGCAGGAACACGCCCTGGCCAACGTACCCGGCAAGAAAACCGTGATGCTCACCGTGGACTATGCGCCGGGCCAGGCCACCGTGCCCCATAGCCACACCGGCACGGCCGTGGCCTATGTGCTGGAAGGTGCAATCACCTCGCGGGTCAACGATGAAAAGGCGATCACCTACAAGGTCGGCCAGTCGTTCTATGAACCTGCCGGCTCGCGGCACTTTGAATCCAGCAATGCCAGCCAGACCCAACCGGCGAAACTGCTGGTAGTGATGGTGATGGATGACAAGGCCGACGTGCTCACGCCGCTGCCCCACTAACCCGCGCCACCGCACCCTCCTGTGGGAGCTGGCTTGCCGGCGATGGCGGTGCATCAGACACAGTTGTGTTTGCTGATCCACCGCCATCGCCGGCAAGCCAGCTCCCACAGTTTTAACCGCGCACAGTCAGTGGCTCAGGGTCGTTTGAAGTGGTGGCGCAGGTGTTCGATTCGAGACCGGCAGGTACAGCCTTCAAGGTGGTCGTTGACCATGCCCATCGCCTGCATGAACGCATACATCGTGGTCGGGCCCACATAGCTCCAGCCACGTTTCTTCAGGGCCTTGGACAAACGTGTTGACGCGGCTGACGTGGGGTTGGCCGTCCAGTACGCCATGTCCACCACCGCCGGGCGCTCATCGGCGGCCGGTTCAAACGACCACAACCACGCCGCCAGCGAGCCGGTCTCATCCACCAGCTCACAGGCGCGCCGGGCGTTGTTGATGGTGGACACGATCTTGGCGCGATTGCGCACGATACCCGGGTCGGCCACCAATCGCTCGATGTCCTGCTCGGTGTACTGCGCCACTCGGCGAAAATCAAAGCCCTCGAACGCCCGGCGAAACGCCTCGCGCTTGCGCAGGATGGTGATCCACGCCATGCCGGCCTGAAAACCTTCCAGGCAAATCTTCTCGTACAGCGCAATGTCATCGGCCACCGGCACGCCCCATTCGTGGTCGTGGTAATCCGGGTACTCCGGCGCCGCCGTGCGCCACGTACAGCTGGTGACGCCCGCCGCGTCCGTGATCAATCCTGGAATATCCATAACTCACCCTGTGAACCAAGCCCGGGATGATAAGCGAAAAAAATTCCGGGCCGCCAACCGCTCAAGTACGAACCTTGCGGACCAACTGGTCAGACCGGGACCTGCCATCCGCGTAATATTTACTTGCGACTTGAAAAAAACCGAGCGTAGACTGGCCCCGCACTGGACATACCGGTCAGACCACAACAATTAAGCCCTGGACCCACCAGGGCACCGAATAGAGATCCTTCCCATGCTCAGATGGTGCTCGCGTTCGATTTTCCTGCAAGTCGTGATTGGCCTGGTGATCGGCATAATCTGCGGCCTCGCCCTCCCTGAATTCTCCTCGCAACTCAAACCCCTGGGTGACGGCTTCATCAAGCTGATCAAAATGCTGATTGGCCTGATCGTATTCTGCGTGGTGGTCAGCGGTATTTCCGGCGCCGGCGACTTGAAGAAAGTCGGACGCATCGGCCTCAAGTCGGTGATCTACTTCGAAGCACTGACCACCGTGGCCCTGGTGATCGGCCTGATCATGGCCTTCAGCACCGGGATCGGCACCGGCGCCAATATCCACCTGGAGCAACTGTCGTCTGCCGGCCTGAATGAACTGGCAGACCGTGGCCAACACATCAAGGGTACCAGCCAGTTCCTGATGGACCTGATCCCCAACTCGGTGATCGGCGCCTTCGCGGACAACAACGTGCTGCAAGTGCTGTTGTTCTCGGTGTTGTTCGGCAGCGCACTGAACCTGGTGGGCGAAGCCGCTTCCGGCATCTCACGGTTGATCAACGAGCTGAGCCACGTGATCTTCCGCATCATGGGCATGATCGTGCGCCTGGCGCCCATCGGCGTGTTCGGCGCCATCGCCTTCACCACCAGCACCTACGGCCTGGATTCCCTGCAACACCTGGGCAGCCTGGTGGGCCTGTTCTACCTTACGTGCTTCCTGTTCGTCGCGGTGATTCTGGGGCTGGTGATGCGCCTGTCGGGCCTGCGGATGATGCCGCTGCTCAAGTACCTGCGGGAAGAACTGTTGATCGTGATGGGCACCGCGTCCTCCGATGCCGTGTTGCCACAGATCATGCGTAAACTGGAACACCTTGGCATTGGCAGCTCCACCGTGGGCCTGGTGATTCCGACCGGGTACTCGTTCAACCTCGATGGTTTCTCGATCTACCTGACCCTGGCCATCGTGTTTATCGCCAATGCCACCGGCACACCGCTGTCGATGACCGACCTGCTGACCATCCTGCTGGTGTCGCTGATCACCTCCAAGGGCGCCCACGGGATTCCGGGTTCGGCACTGGTGATTCTGGCGGCGACACTCACCGCAATCCCGGCGATTCCGGTGGTGGGACTGGTGCTGGTGCTGGCGGTGGACTGGTTCATGGGGATTGGCCGGGCGCTGACCAACCTGATCGGCAACTGCGTCGCCACCGTGGCCATCGCCCGCTGGGAAAAAGACATCGATATCCAGCGCGCCAACAAGGTGCTGGACGGTCAACAAGGGTATGCCTTCCAGGCCAAGAAACCGGTGCTGCCCGCCCACCAAGAGTTCTGATGAGACGGACTCACCCCCTGTGGCGAGGGAGCTTGCTCCCGCTGGGGCGCGAAGCGGCCCCAAAAAATGGGCCTGCTGCGCAGTCCAGCGGGAGCAAGCTCTCTCGCCACACCAAGCAGACAGTTCAATTTAAAGGGAGCCACACGTGATTACCTCGTCAACCGTCGTCAATTCAGTGGTAGAAAAACTGCGCGCCGCCCTGGCGAGGGGTCAGTGGCGGCGCGGCGAGATGCTGCCCGGCCAGCGTGAACTGGCCGAACAAATGGGCATCAGCCGCCCGAGCCTGCGCGAAGCGGTGATCGTGCTGGAAACCCTCGGCCTGGTGCGCTCCATGCCCGGCAAGGGCGTGGTGGTGCTGGAAACCACCCTCAGCGAATCCCAGGCCCAGGACAGCGGCGTGGCGGACGCCAGCCTTGAAGACATCCTGCAACTGCGCTACACCCTCGAGCCCTTTATCGTAGGTTTAGTGGCGCAATCCATCAGCAGCAAGGAAGTCGGGCAACTGCGCCTGACCCTGATGGACATGCGCGAAGCCCTCGACGCCGGCGACAGCGAAGCCGGGATGAACGCCTACATCGCGTTCCACGAAGAACTGTTCGCCCTGACCTCCAACCCGATCTTCCAGAACGTGGTGCAACAAACCAGCAACGCCCTCAAGCAAAGCGCCCAGGTGCTGCGCAACTCCCCCGAACACCTGGCGGAACGCTTGCAGGAAAACGACGCCGTGGTGCGCGCGATCCGCAACAAAAACAGCGCCCTGGCCAGCGCCGAAATGCGCCGGCACATCCTGCAGGAAGGCTTGCGCATGGGCATTCGCTTGAACATCCCGGATGACCATCTGGGTAGCTGACTTCCAGGAGACCGCGCATGACCGCTCACGCCCTGCACACCCCTTTCCCCTTTACGCCGTTGCGCCTGGTGGGCAAGCCGAAACTCTCGGTGGACGACATCTACCCGGCACTGTTCGACGCCATTCTCGAGCAACGCATCGCCCCCGCCAGCCGTTTTACCGAGGAGAGCCTCGGGCAAAGTTTTGGCGTCAGCCGCAGCGTGATTCGCCGGGTGCTGGCGCGGCTGTCGCACCAGCAAGTGATCATCCTGCGGCCCAACCATCGGGCCCAGGTGGCGGCACCGGATGCACAACAGACCCAGCAGATTCTCGAGGCGCGACGCCTGACGGAAATCACCGTAGTGCAGTTGGCGTGTGCCCAGGCGAAACCGGCGCAGATCCGCCAACTGCGGGAGTTGATCGCACGGGAGCGCGACTGCATCGAGCGTGACGAGCGCGGGCCGGCGATTCGCCTTTCCGGGGAATTTCACCTGCAACTGGCAGCCATCGCCGGGAATGCACCGTTGGCACAGTTTCTCAACAGCCTGGTGCCGCTGACCTCATTGGCGATTGCGCAGTTTGAGGCCAAGGCTTGCACGTATTGCGCATGGCAGGAACATAGGGCGATTGTGGATGCGGTGGAGCATGGCGATGCCGGCAAAGCCGTCTACTTGATGACCCGGCATCTGGATCATCTGGAAGCCAAGCTACTACGCAGCAATTGATCACACTGTTTTAACCTGTGGCGAGGGAGCTTGCTCCCGCTGGGACGCGCAGCGGCCCCAAAAACGGGACTGCTGCGCAGCCCAACGGGAGCAAGCTCCCTCGCCACAAGTTGAGATAACACGCCGATAATCAAATGCAAAAAAGCCCGATATCTTTCGATACCGGGCTTTTTGTTTTAACGCTCAGTCAGACCCGTTACAGCACCGACTGGCCGCTCATCGCCAGGTCCAGCAACTCACGGTTGGCTACCGCGTACATGGCGTAGTCCGTGCCGACTGCAGCACGAATCTCCACCATCATGGTGCGCCAGCGATCAGCCATGTCCTGGTGCTGCTCAAGCCACAGGGCCACGCGGGCTTCCATGTCTTCTGGCGCATCGGCCATTTGCAGTACGGAAATGGTGATCGCCCGTTGCTGCCAATCCACGTCATCGCGGAAGGCTTCGCGGGCCTGGGCCTGCCAGTTGTTGCCCACGGGCAGGCTGCTGATCTGCTGCAGGTACCACGGCAAGTCCAGGGCGCTGCCGACGGCGAAGTAAGCCTTCGCGACGTCTGCCGCACTCTGGCCTGTCACGTCGGCGGCTTCGATGATTGGCAGCAGGGTGTACAGGTGGGTAGTGCCTGCAACCATGCGCGCCAACAACTCCGGCACACCGGCTTCGACGTAAGCCTGGTAACGGTTCTGCCAACCTTCGCGGGTCGGGCCTTCCAGCAGTTCGTCGAGCTTGAGGCCCAGCGCGGCAAGGTGTGGACCGAAGTGCGCAACATCACGCCCGGCATCCTGTTCGTTGCGACGGCTGCGCAGGAACCAGCGCGTGGCACGGCGGCCCAGGCGCATCAGCTCGTCCATCAGCTCCAGTTGCACGTCGGCCGAGACCTGGTGGTCCAGGGCTTCGATCTGACGGAACCAGTGCGGGAGGTGGAAGATGTCACGCACGATCACGTAGGCGCCCGCCACGTTCGCCGGGCTCATGCCGGTGGACTCTTTGAGGCGCTGAACGAAGGTGATGCCCATGTGGTTGACCAGGTCGTTGGCGATCTGGGTGCTGACGATCTCGCGCTTCAGACGGTGGCGACGCATGGCTTCGGAGAACTTCGCCACCAGGCTCGGCGGGAAAGCGGTCTCCATGTCACGGGTCAGGTAGTCGTCATCCGGCACCAGGGATTTGAGCAACGCTTCCTTGAGGTCGATCTTGCTGTAGGAGATCAGTACCGACAGCTCCGGACGGGTCAGGCCCTTGCCCGCAGCGGCGCGCTCGTTGAGCTGCTCCTCGGTCGGCAGGTACTCGATGGCACGGTCCAGCTTGCCACGGCCTTCCAGGTCGCTCATCAGGCGCTTGTACTCGGCCACGCGCTCGAAGGCTTTGCGGGCAGCCAGGGACAGGGCCTGGGTTTGCTTGTAGTTGTTGCCCAACACCAGGCTGCCGACTTCGTCGGTCATGCTCGCCAGCAACTGGTTGCGCTGCTTGTCGGTCATGTCACCGGCCTGCACCACTTCGTTGAGCAGGATCTTGATGTTCACTTCGTGGTCGGAGCAGTCCACACCACCGGCGTTGTCGATGAAGTCAGTGTTGGAACCGCCGCCATTGAGGCCGAATTCCACACGACCCAGCTGAGTCATGCCGAGGTTACCGCCCTCGCCCACCACCTTGCAGCGCAGCTCGTTGCCATTGACGCGCAGGGCGTCGTTGGCCTTGTCGCCCACATCGGCGTGGCTCTCGGTGCTGGCCTTGACGTAAGTACCGATACCGCCGTTCCACAACAGGTCCACCGGTGCCTTGAGCAAGGCATTCAGCAGTTCGGTCGGGGTCAGCTTGTCGGCCTGGATGTCGAAGCGTTCTTTCATCTGTGGCGAGATGGCAATGCTCTTCGCGCTGCGCGAGAAGATACCGCCGCCTTCGGACATGATGCTGGTGTCGTAGTCGGTCCAGGCCGAGCGCGGCAGGTCGAACAGGCGCTGACGTTCAGCGAAGCTGTTGGCCGGGTTCGGGTTTGGATCGATGAAGATGTGCAGGTGGTTGAAGGCGGCGACCAGTTGCAGCTTGTCGGACATCAACAGGCCGTTGCCGAACACGTCGCCGGCCATGTCGCCCACGCCCACCACGGTGATGCTGTCTTGCTGGACGTTGATGCCGCGCTCACGGAAGTGACGCTGCACACCCACCCAGGCCCCCTTGGCGGTGATGCCCATTTTCTTGTGGTCGTAACCGGCAGAACCACCGGAAGCGAACGCGTCACCCAGCCAGAACCCGTAGTCGATGGCGATGCCGTTGGCGATGTCGGAGAAGGTCGCAGTGCCCTTGTCCGCGGCCACCACCAGGTACGGGTCATCGTTGTCGTGGCGCACCACGTTCAACGGTGGCACCAGGGCGCCGTCTTTCAGGTTGTCGGTAATGTCCAACAGGCCGGAAATGAAGATGCGGTAGCAGGCGATGCCCTCGGCCGCGATCTCGTCCCGGCTGCCGCCCAACGGCAGGCGACGCGGCAGGAAACCGCCCTTGGCGCCCACCGGCACGATCACCGAGTTCTTCACTTGCTGGGCTTTTACCAGGCCCAATACTTCAGTGCGGAAGTCTTCTTCACGGTCGGACCAGCGCAGGCCGCCGCGAGCGACGTTGCCAAAGCGCAGGTGCACGCCTTCAACCCGAGGCGAGTAGACGAAGATTTCAAACTTCGGCACTGGTTTGGGCAGCTCAGGAATCGCGTGCGGGTTGAACTTGAAGCTGAAGTACGACTTGTTCTGGCCGTTGGCGTCAGCCTGGTAGAAGTTGGTCCGCAGGGTGGCCTTGATCAGGTCCAGGTAGCGACGCAGGATGCGGTCTTCGTTGAGCACCTGAACGTCGTCCAGGGCCGTGAGGATCGCTTGTTCCAGGCGTTGCTGCTTGTCTTCGAGGTCTTCGGCGGTGAGCTTGCGCGCCAGGTAGAAACGGGTCTTGAACAACCGGGTCAACTCGCGGGCGATGTCGGTGTGGTTGTTCAGGGTGCTGGCGATGTAACCCAGGTCGAAGCCCAGGCGAATCTGCTTCAGGTAACGGGCGTAGGCACGCAGCAGCGCCACGTCGCGCCATGGCAGGCCGGCCGTCAGCACCAGGCGGTTGAACGCATCGTTTTCGGCATCGCCGTGCACGATATGCACGAACGCGTCCTGCAGGGTGTCGTTCAATTGCTGGATATCGAGGTTCACGCCTTCGGCGGCGATGAACGCGAAATCGTGAATCCAGAACTCGCGGCCATTGGCATGACGCAGGCGGTACGGGAATTCACCCAGGACACGCAGGCCAAGGTTTTCCAGGATCGGCAGCACATCGGACAGCGCCAGCGGCGTATCGGCGTGATACAGCTTGCAATGCAGCTCGCGCTGGCCGGAAACCTGGCCCAGCGGCTGGTAGAAACTCATCACCAGCGGGTTGGCTTCGGTCAGGCTGAGCAAGTGCTGCATGTCGACCACGGCCGAATGCGCGGCGAAACGCTCGCGGTAGCCGGCCGGGAAACCTTTCGGGAAATCAGCCAGCACGTTGGTGCCATGGGCTTCGCCGAAGCTTTCCACCACCAGGCTGGAGTAGTCGTCCTGCCAGCTGCGGCAGGCCTGCACCACTTCTTTTTCCAGTTGCAGCGGGTCGATGTCCAGGCGGTTCTTCGGGTCTACCCGCAGGATCAACTGCACACGAGCCAGTACGGACTCGGAGAAGAACGTCCAGAACTCGCAGTCCGAGGCTTTCAGGCGATCCATCAGCACTTGCTGGATCTTCTGGCGCACCTCGGTGGAATAGATGTCCCGCGGCACGTAGGCCAGGCAGTAGCAGAAGCGGCCGTACGGGTCTTTGCGCAGGAACACGCGGATCTTGTTGCGCTCCTGGATCTGCACGATCGACATCACGGTGCTGAACAGCTCGTCCACCGGGGTCTGGAACAGATCATCGCGGGGCAGAACCTCGACCACCTGGGCCAGTTCCTTGCCCAAATGCGCCTTGGCCTGGAAGCCCGAGCGACGCTCGATTTCCGTCACCTTGCGACGGATGTAAGGAATCACCCGCACGCTTTCGCCGTACACCGAGGAGGTGTAGAGGCCCATGAAGCGGCATTCCTTGATGACCTTGCCGTCGGCGTCGATCTGGCGGATCGACACGTAGTCCGGGTAGGCCGGGCGGTGCACGCGGCTTGGGTGTGCAGCCTTGGCGAACGACAGCACGGCCGGCTCACGCAGATAGTTCACCGCGTAGTCTTCGATGCGCAGCTCGTCGGCCGTCAGGCCCGGGCGCAGCAGTTTGGTCAGACCGAGGAACGAGTTGGCGTCATATTCGATATGACCGCCGTCCGCCTCGTCACGTACCACAAACTCTTCATAGCCGAGGAAGGTGAAGTGGTTGCCCACCAGCCATTCCAGGAAGCTCTTGATCTCGGCTTTTTCTTCGCCGTCGATCACGTACGGGCTGGCGTCGATACCGGCCAGCAGTTCTTGGACCTTGGCTTTCATCGGTTCGAAATCGGCGACGGCAACGCGCACTTCGCCCAGTACCTGCTCAAGTTCCTTGCTCAGGACACTCAGCTCGGCGGCGTTGGCGCAACGGTCGATTTCCAGGTACATCAGCGATTCTTGCTGAACGTCTTCGCCCTGGGTGCCTTTGGGCAGGATTTCCAGCAGTTCGCCCTTCTTGCCACGACGCACGCTGAGTACGGTGGTTTGCAGGGTGTGGATGCTGTAGCCACGGCGGTTCAGCTCGGTACGCACCGAGTCCACCAGGAATGGCAGGTCGTGGTGCAGCACTTCGACCGCGGTGTGGGTCGATTGCCAGCCATGACGTTCGTAATCGGGGTTGTAGACCCGCACTTGCGGTTGGTTGTGATCAAAGCGCTCAAGCAGGCGCCAGGCAGACAGGGTGCAACCGGCCAGGTCGGACAAGCGACGCTGGGTCAGTTCATCCAGGGAAATGATGCCGAAGAATTGTTCAGCGAACAGCGCCACTTGTGGCAGTGCCTGTTCACTGATGTGCTGCGCCAGTGCCGCTTGCAGTTGGTGCTGGAAGTCGGCTTTGCTGGCTGCGGTGAAGAACGCCATCTGTGGTACTCCGCTTGGGCTTGTTATTGATGGAAGCGTCGCGTGTTATCCCCTTGCGGGGAGACCGTCAGCTCTGTTCGCGGTCTACAGTAACGAATTCAGAGTGACAGGTGGGTGAAGCTGGACAAGACAATGAGGTCACATTCAACTTCCATAAGATGCGCACCTTGCCAGGTGACGGTACGACGGGCAGGTCAGACTCCTGGCGAGGCACATCCGTTGCGCAGCTTAACGAGTGTAGGAAGCAAGCTGCTTGCGACGCTGCGACATATTCGGTCATCGGCACGCTGCCGGCGGGTTGCGACTTGGGCAACCGGGTGTTTTCGGAGAAATCCCGGGGCGCCGAGTACCGGAAATGACTGATATTGCCCGCCAGGTCATGCCACAAGGTCTGACACACGATGCAGCACAAAATTCGCCGCAATGGCACAATTGCCCTGCTTCGCCCTCCCCCAGACAGGATTAACCATGCCATTGCAACTCACCACCGCCCACCTGATCGTCAACCCGTGCGATGACGAAGAAGACAACATGGCCATGCTCTGCTGCCACGGCGACAAGGGCGAGATGTTCATGGTGACCCGTTATCCGGACGAGGACGAGGTGGAAGTCACCTGGGATTACGAGCCGTCGACCCTGGACGGGCTGAAGATCACCCTGAGTGCCACGACACTGTTGGTGGAGATTGGCGCGGCGGATGCCGATGCATTGGGCGGCCACGATCAATTGGCAATCACCCACGGCACCGCCGAGTCGGATCTGGCCGAAGTGGAAGAAACCCTGCAGAACATTCTCAAGGGCACCGGGACCTATATCCGGGCCTAGTTGCCAAATCCGCACAATGTGGCGAGGGAGCTTGCTCCCGCTGGGCTGCGAAGCGGCCCCAATCCAGCCAACTGCGTTCTGCCTGGAAAAACTCGGCAGCCTTGTTGGGGCTGCTGCGCAACCCAGCGGGAGCAAGCTCCCTCGCCACAAAGGCAGGCGCCTATCGGAAAAAACCTCAGACATTTCCCACATTTCCCGAAAAATACCCCCCGCGCCGTTAGTCTCCACCCCCTCCGATGCATTAAAGTAACGCCCCCAGGCCTGGCATTTTTCGCAATGCCCAGTCTCACCTCTCCAGGAACCGTCATCGATGGAACATCGTGAAGCGCTGCTTGCGCTGCGAACCTTTCTTTCAACGCAGATTCTCGGCCAGGAAAAACTCATCGAGCGCTTGCTCATTGCCCTGCTCGCCGATGGCCATATGCTGGTTGAAGGCGCTCCTGGGCTGGCCAAGACCAAGGCCATCAAGGAGCTTGCAGAAGGGATCGAGGCCCAGTTCCATCGCATCCAGTTCACCCCCGACCTGCTGCCCGCCGACATCACCGGCACCGAGATCTATCGCCCGGAAACCGGCAGTTTCGTGTTCCAGCAAGGCCCGATCTTCCACAACCTGGTGCTGGCGGACGAAATCAACCGTGCCCCGGCCAAGGTGCAGTCGGCATTGCTCGAAGCCATGGCCGAGCGCCAGGTCAGCGTGGGGCGCAGCACTTACGAGTTGTCGCCATTGTTCCTGGTGATGGCCACGCAAAACCCGATCGAGCAGGAAGGCACCTACCCGCTGCCTGAAGCCCAGCTCGACCGTTTCCTGATGCACGTGAAAATCGGCTTCCCGGACGCCGCCGTCGAACGCCGCATCCTGCAGCAGGCCCGTGGCGAAGCCCTCAACGGTGAAACCAAGCCCGAGCGGCGCGTCAGCCAGCAGGCGATCTTCGCCGCGCGCAAGGAAATCCTCGGCCTGTACATGGCCGATGCGGTGGAGGAATACCTGGTGCAACTGGTCATGGCCACTCGCACCCCGGCCAAGTTCGATCCGGAAATGGCCGAATGGATTGCCTATGGCGCCAGCCCTCGTGGCTCGATTGCCCTGGACCGCTGCGCCCGGGCCCACGCCTGGCTGGCCGGCCGCGATTTCGTCAGCCCGGAAGACATCCAGGCGGTGCTGTTCGACGTGCTGCGCCACCGCATCATTCTGTCGTTCGAGGCCGAAGCGGCCGGCATCGACCAGGACCGCGTGGTGCAACGCATTCTCGACGTCGTTGCCGTCGCTTGACGTCCATGAACGCTGGCGATGGAACCCGTGTCACCCTGAGCGAATTGATCGAGATGCGTCATCGCGTGCGGGAAGTGCAGCTGTTTTCCACGCCGAGCCAGCGCAGCCCGCTGATCGGCCTGCACCACTCGAAACTGCGCGGGCGCGGGGTCGACTTCGACCAGGTGCGGGTGTATCAGGCCGGCGACGATGTGCGCACCATCGACTGGCGCGTCACTGCACGCACCCAGGAGCCACACACCAAGCTGTTTCATGAAGAGCGCGAACGGCCGATCTTCATCATGGTGGAGCAAAGCTGCCGCTTGTTTTTCGGCTCGGGGCAGATGTTCAAGTCGGTGCTGGCGGCTCAGGCGGCGAGCCTGATCGGCTGGGCGGCGCTGGGCCATAACGACCGGGTCGGCGGGCTGGTGTTCGGTGACAGCGAGCACTACGAAATCAAACCCCGGCGCAGCAAGCAAAGCCTGCTGCAATTGCTCAACCGGTTGGTACGGGTCAACCAGAGCCTCAACACCGAACGCCGCCCCGAAGCCGACGCCCTCGGCATGGCCTTGCGCCGAGCCCGGGAAGTATTGCGCCCGGGCAGCCTGGTGATTGTGATCTGTGACGAGCGCGCCCTGACCGAAGGCGCCGAGCAACAGCTGAGCCTGCTGTCACGGCATTGCGACCTGCTGCTGTTGCCGGTTTCCGACCCGCTGGACCACGCCCTGCCCGCCGCCGGCCTGCTGCGCTTCGCCGAGCGCGGCGCACAGCTGGAACTGGACACTCTGAATTTTGATCTGCGCCAGGCCTACAAGGCCCAGGCCGAAGCCCGCAGCGCACGCTGGGAACTGCTCGCGCAAAAGCTGCGGGTGCTGTTGATGCCCTTGAGTACCCAGGGTGAAATGGTCGAGCAACTGCGCGAATACCTGAACCCGCAACGCCCGGTTAAAAAGCAATGAGCAGCCTCGACCAACTGCAACCCCTGATCGCCCCGCCGGTGATCGGCTTCTGGCCGCCGGCGCCGGGTTGGTGGCTGTTGCTGCTGATCATCCCGTTGGCGGGCTGGGGCCTGTGGTGGCTGCGCCGTTTCCTGCCAGCCAAGCGCCCATTGGCCCGTGCCGAACAACCCCTGGATCCGCTGCGCATCGCCGCCCTCGCCGAACTGGCCCTGATGCCCAAACCCTACGACGGCGCACCGGCCGGTGCCTGGCTGCAACAGCTCAACGGCCTGCTCAAGCGCCTGTGCCGCAACGACTACCCCTACAGCCAGAGCCACACCCTCAATGGCCGCAAGTGGCTGGCGTTCCTCGACAACCGCTGCCCCGCCGCCGGCCTGACCCGCTGGATGGTGCTGGTGGAAGGCGCCTACAAGCCCGAATGCAAACTCGACGACAAGGCCATCGCCGGGCTGACCCAGGCCGTCGACACCTGGATTCGCAAACATGTTTGAGTTCGCCTGGCCGTGGATCTTTGCCCTGTTGCCATTGCCCTGGTTGCTGCGCCTCATCCTGCCGGTGGCCGACAGCGGCGAACCGGCGCTGAAAGTCAGCTTCCTCAGCGACCTCGAAGGCCTGGCCCGCCGCCGCGCGCGGGTCAACCTGCCGGGATGGCGCCAGCAAGCGCCGTTTGTGTTCCTGTGGCTGCTGCTGTTGACCGCCGCCGCCCGCCCGGAATGGCTCGGCGAACCCTTGCCGATTGCAGCCAGCGGCCGCGACTTGCTGGTGGCGGTGGACGTATCCGGCTCGATGGACTTCCCCGACATGCAATGGCAAGACGAAGACGTCAGCCGCCTGAGCCTGGTCAAGCACCTGCTGGGAGATTTCCTGGAGGGCCGCGAAGGTGATCGCGTGGGATTAATCCTGTTCGGCAGCCAGGCCTATCTGCAAGCGCCGCTGACCTTTGACCGGCGCACCGTGCGCACCTGGCTGGATGAGGCACGGATTGGCATCGCCGGTAAAAACACCGCGATTGGCGACGCCATCGGCCTGGCCCTCAAGCGCCTGCGCCAGCGTCCGGCGCAAAGCCGGGTGCTGATCCTGGTCACCGACGGCGCCAACAATGCCGGCGAAATCGACCCGCTGACCGCCGCCCGCCTGGCCGCCGAAGAAGGCGTGAAAATCTACCCGATCGGCATCGGCGCAGACCCCGAGCAAACCGGCTCCCTGGGCATCCTCGGCGTCAACCCGAGCCTCGACCTCGACGAACCGGCCCTCAAGGCCATCGCCGAGGCCACCGGCGGCCGCTACTTCCGCGCCCGCGACGGCAACGAACTGCTGAAGATCAAGGAAACCCTCGACCAGCTCGAACCCGTGGCCCAGCAACCCACCCAGGCCCGCCCCGCCCAGGCGCTGTACAGCGCGCCGCTGGCGTTGGCGCTGATCCTCAGCATGCTGCTGGTGATCCAGGAACGCTGGCCGGATAACGCCCTGCAACGCCTGTTCAACAAACTCTCAAGCAAGGGCCGTTTCCTGCAACCCAATCCTGAATGGCGTGAACGCCTCAAACGCTTGCGTTTGCGGAGGCGTCGATGATCGCCCTGTGGCCGCACTGGTTCCGTCCCTGGTGGCTGTTGCTGCTGCCGCTGCTCGGCTGGTTGCTGTGGCAGTTGTGGCACCGCCAGAAACGCGCCGGGCGCTGGCAGATGATTCTGCCGCCGGCGTTCCACGCCGCGTTGCTCAGTGGCGGCAATGGTCGGGAGAGCAAATCGCCGTGGGTGGTGCTCGGCATCGCCTGGCTGCTGGCCGTGCTGGCGTTGCTGGGCCCGAGCTGGGAACGCGTCGAACAGTCCAGCCAGAAGCCCGCCGACCCGCTGGTGGTGCTGCTGGAACTGACCCCGGAAATGCTCGCCACCGACAGCCCGCCCAGCCGCCTCGAACAGGCACGGCGCAAGCTGTTCGACCTGCTTCAGGCCCGCAGCGATGCGCAGACTGCCATCGTGGTCTACGCCGGCAGCGCCCATACGCTGGTGCCACTCTCGGACGACCTGGCCACCAGCCATAACCTGCTGGAAGCCCTGCGCCCCTCGATCATGCCCGAGCCCGGCCACCGCGCCGACCTGGCCGTGGAGAAGGCCCTGAGCCTGCTTAAGCATGGCGGCCTCGGCCAGGGTCGGCTGCTGCTGATCGGCTCGTCGCTGTCCAAGCAGGAACGCCAGGGGATCCGCCTGCAGCTGCAAGGCAACCAGGCGCCGAGCTTGTCGATCCTCGGCATTGGCAGCCGCGAAGGCACGCCGGTGACCCAGGAAAGCGGCGAATTCCTCAAGGACGCCCAAGGCGCAATCCTCGTACCGCGTCTCGACAGCCCGACCCTCAAGGCCTTCGCCAGCGAAATGGGCGGCCTCTACCGCCAGGCACGCCTGGACGACAAGGACCTGCGCCACCTCGGGATGCTGGACGGCCCGCAAAGCCTGCGCAATGACGGCCAACTGCTGCACCTCGACACCTGGGCCGACCAGGGTTACTGGCTGCTCTTGCCACTGCTGCTGCTCGCTGCCTGCGCCGGGCGCCGGGGCTGGCTGTTCTTCCTGCCGTTGCTGCTGTTGGGCGCGCCGCAGCCCAGCTATGCCTTCGACTTCCAGGACCTGTGGCTGCGCCCCGACCAACAGGGCCAACTGCTGCTGAAGAAAAAACGCCCAGCCGAAGCAGCCGGACATTTCGAAGACCCGCAATGGCAAGGCGTCGCACTGTATGAAGCGGGCAACTATGCCGAAGCCGCCAAGCGGTTTGCCGAAGGCAGCGACGCCTACTCCCACTACAATCGGGGCAATGCCCTGGCCAAAAGCGGCGAGCTGGAAGCGGCGATCGATGCCTACGAACAAGCCCTCGAAGCCCAGCCAGACTTGCAGCCGGCGCTGAAGAACAAGGCGCTGGTGGAAAGCCTGATGCAACAGGAACCGGAAAAAACCGAGCCGGCCAAGCCTGCAAAAAACGAGGATGACGAAACCACCCAACCCGGCCAGACTGCGCAACCGGGCGCCAGCAGCCAGACCGCCACCGGTGGCGAGCAGACGTCCCAAGGCCAGGGCCAGCCCGGCGCGACCGACACGCAAACCGGGGCCACGCCCCACGCCGGCAGCAACGAGGTACCCGGCAGCGAGTTGGGTGATGAACAAACCACCACCCCGCCCCTGCGCCCGGTCGACGGCACGCTTGAAGGCGAGCAGCGCCAGGCCCTGGAACAATGGCTGCGGCAGATCCCGGACAACCCCGGCGAGCTGCTGCGACGCAAATTCTGGTACGAACAGCAACAACATCAGGACAAGACTCGATGAACCGCTGCACCGCCCTTCTTCTCACCCTCGCGTTGTGGGCCAGCCAGGCCCAGGCCGCCGGCCTGGTGGCCAGTGTCGACCGCAGCCGCATCAATTCCGGGGAGACGGTGGAACTGACGGTGGAATCCAACGACGTCACGCTGTTCGGCAAACCGGACCTGGCGCCGCTGGACCCGCTGTTTGAAGTGAGCGGCACGCGCCAGATCAACCAGCTCACCACCCTGGGTGGCGATAACCATGCCACAACCCGCTGGATCATCACCCTGCTGCCCAAGGAGAACGGCACCGTGGTGATTCCACCGTTGCAGATCGGCGAACTCAAGACCCAGCCGATTACCCTGCAAGTGGTGGAAACCGTCAGCCAGAACACCGAGGCCCAACTGGCTCCTGTGTTCATCGAAACCAACCTCGACCAGGACAGCGTCTACGTCCAGGCCCAGGCGTTGCTGACCGTGCGCGTCTACCACTCGGTGTCGCTGTATGACGACAGCAGCCTCACGCCGTTGCAGGTCGCCGATACGCGCATCGAGCAGTTGGGCGAGTCGCGCACCTACGAGAAAGTCATCAACGGCATCCGCCACGGTGTGATCGAAACCCGCTATGCCATCTACCCGCAGCACAGCGGCACGCTGACCATTCCGACGCAGACGTTCAGCGCCACCCTGGTAGAGCCACGGCCCGCCCAGGACAACAACCCCCAGGGTTCCAAGCCCGGCAAGCTGATTCACGTCAGTTCGCCGGAGCTGTCGTTGACGGTCAAGGCCAAGCCTGCGCTGTACCCGGCGGATGCTCCCTGGCTGCCGGCCCGCAGCCTGACCCTCACGGAAAGCTGGAACCCCGAGCCCGATCACGTACAGGTGGGCGACTCCCTGACCCGCAGCCTGACCTTGAAAGCCGAAGGCCTGGCCGGCGCGCAACTGCCACCGCTGGCACTGAGCGACATCCCCGGCCTGCGCCGCTACCCGGACCAGCCGGTGCTGAGCAACCAGAACAACGACCGTGGCCTGATCGGCAGCCGTGAAGACCGCGAAGCGCTGGTGCCCAACCGCGTTGGCGCGCTTGAACTGCCGGCGGTGGACGTGGTGTGGTGGAACACCCACGAAGACCATCTGGAACGCACCAGCCTGCCGGCGCGCACCCTGCAGGTGGCGACCAACCCGAGCCTGATCGTGGACACGCCGGCCAGCCCGACCGTGATCACCGCGCCGGACAACGACAGCCTGTGGATCTGGCAACTGACCAGCCTGATCCTGGCCTGCACCACCCTGCTGGGCTTCGGTTTGTGGTGGCGTGCACGCTGGCAGCCGGCGATTTTGCGTGCCGCGCAAACCGGCCCGAGCCCGCGTACCTTGCTGGACGACCTCAAGCGGGCGAGCCAGGCGAATGACCCGCAGGCTACGCGTCAGGCGCTGGATGCCTGGGCGCGACAGCAGCCGGAGACCCTGGCGGATATGGCGGCGCGGTTTGTGCCATTGTCGGATGCGCTGGATGGGTTGAACGGCGCGCTGTACAGCGAGAGTGGGCAGTATTGGCAGGGAGAGGAATTGTGGCGGGCGGTGAAGGCGATTCCGATGGCGGAGCGCGAGCAGGACCCTGCGGGGGACAGCACCAGCTTGCCGCCGC
Source organism: Pseudomonas sp. Colony2 (assembly GCF_019382755.1). Taxonomy (NCBI): domain Bacteria; kingdom Pseudomonadati; phylum Pseudomonadota; class Gammaproteobacteria; order Pseudomonadales; family Pseudomonadaceae; genus Pseudomonas; species Pseudomonas sp. Colony2. The sequence goes on from NZ_CP080030.1 coordinate 4,192,314, forward strand.
TGTATCCCAAATAGCCCCCCTCAGAAACACCGCAAACCCAATGTGGGAACNNGGCTTGTGTGGGAGCTGGCTTGCCTGCGATTGCATCACCTCGGTGTAACTGACACATCGAGGCGCCTGCATCGCGGGCAAGCCCGGCTCCCACACAAGCCNNNNTCCCACATTTTGATCTGCGGCGTCTGGGTTACTTGCGCGCCGCCTCCCACGACTTCAGCAACTCGTTATAACTGACCGTCTCACCCTGCGGCTTCTCATTCGCCAGCTTCGGTTTCGGCGCACCCGGCTGGTCAAACCAGTATTGCGCGTCCCGTTCCTCGTTCATTTTCGGCCCGCAAATCGGCTGCACCTTGGAGCGTTCCAGGCGCGTCATGATCGCGTCCTGATCCTTGGCCAACCCATCCAGCGCCTGCTGCGGCGTCTTCTCTCCGCTGGCCGCTTCCGAAATATGGCTCCACCACAATTGCGCCAACCGTGGATAGTCCGGCACGTTGGTGCCGGTCGGGGTCCACTCCACCCGGGCCGGGCTGCGGTAGAACTCCACCAACCCACCGAGTTTCGGCGCCAGGTCGGTCATGGCCTGGGAGTTGATGTCGGACTCACGAATCGGCGTCAGGCCAACGATGGTTTTCTTCAGCGACACGGTTTTCGAGGTCACGAACTGCGCGTACAGCCAGGCCGCCAGTTTCTGCTTCTCGGGCGTCGACTTGAGGAACGTCCAGGAACCTACGTCCTGATAGCCCTTCTTCATGCCCTTTTCCCAGTAAGGCCCGACGGGCGATGGCGCCATGCGCCATTTCGGCGTGCCGTCGGCGTTGACCACCGGCAGGCCCGGCTTGGTCATGTCGGCGGTAAACGCGGTGTACCAGAAGATCTGCTGGGCGATGTTGCCCTGGGACGGCACCGGACCGGATTCGGAGAAGGTCATGCCCGCCGCTTCCGGTGGTGCATAGGCTTTCATCCAGTCCACGTATTTCTGCGTGGCATACACCGCCGCCGGGCCGTTGGTGTCGCCACCACGGGTGACGCTGGAGCCCACCGGGTGGCAATCCTCCACGCGAATGCCCCATTCGTCCACCGGCAAACCGTTGGGCAGGCCCTTGTCGCCACCACCGGCCATGGAGAACCAGGCATCGGTGAAGCGCCAGCCCAGGGACGGGTCTTTCTTGCCGTAGTCCATGTGCCCGTAGACGCGCTTGCCGTCGATTTCCTTGACGTCTTCGCTGAAGAATTTGGCGATGTCTTCGTAGGCCGACCAGTTCACCGGCACGCCGAGTTCATAGCCGTACTTCTCCTTGAACTTGGCTTTCAGGTCTGCCCGTTCGAACCAGTCGGCGCGGAACCAGTACAGGTTGGCGAACTGCTGGTCGGGCAATTGGTAGATCTTGCCGTCGGGCGCAGTGGTGAACGAAATACCGATGAAGTCCTTGATGTCCAGGGTGGGTGAAGTGAAGTTCTTGCCTTCGTTGGCCATCAGGTCGGTGATGGATTCTGTCTTGCCATAGCGAAAGTGCGTACCGATCAAGTCGGAATCGTTGACCCAGCCGTCATAGATATTCTTGTCGGACTGCATCTGGGTTTGCAGCTTTTCCACCACGTCGCCTTCCTGCAGCAAGTCGTGGGTCAGCTTGATCCCGGTGATTTCGCTGAAGGCCTTGGCCAGCACCTTGGATTCATACTCGTGGGTGGTGAGGGTTTCCGACACCACGTTGATCTTCATCCCGCGAAACGGCTCCGCGGCCTTGATAAACCACTTCAGCTCTTCAAGCTGCTGGGCTTCGGTGAGGGTCGACGGTTTGAACTCACTGCCGATCCATTTTTTCGCAGCGTCTTCATAAGCATCCGCCCAGGCCGCAGCACTGAGCCCGCTGAGCGCCAGCACGGCCGCCAATGAAATGCTATGTCGCAGCTTATTGTTTTTATCGAACATAGAGACCTCCTGGTTTTGGGGTTCAAAAGGGGCAGCTAGCCCCAACGCATCACAGACAACAGCCACACCAGAGACAGCGCGGACGCCACCCAGATGCTCCAGCCGGTTACGCCGATCACCAACAAATGCAGGTAGGCGCTGCCGAGAAGACCGATAAACAAACGATCACCACGGGTGGTGCTGATCGGTAAAAAGCCGCGCCGGGGGATACTCGGCGAGCGCAATTCCCAGGTCGTCATGCCCACCAGCAGCAGGCCGATCGCGGCAAAGAACAGTGCAGTCGGGGTGGTCCAGGCCATCCATTCCATCATCGACTCCTCAGACCCGGCCCAGGGCAAAGCCCTTGGCCACATGGTTGCGAACGAACCAGATCACCAGCATGCCCGGCAAAATGGTCAACACCCCCGCCGCCGCCAGCACGCCCCAGTCGATGCCGGAGGCCGAAACCGTACGGGTCATCACTGCGGCGATGGGTTTGGCGTTCACCGACGTCAGCGTGCGTGCCAGCAGGAGCTCGACCCAGGAAAACATGAAGCAGAAAAACGCCGTGACGCCGATCCCCGAGCCAATCAGCGGGATGAAAATCTTCACGAAAAACTTGGGGAAGCTGTACCCGTCGATGTAGGCCGTTTCGTCGATTTCCTTGGGCACGCCCGACATGAAACCTTCGAGAATCCACACCGCCAGCGGCACGTTGAACAGGCAATGGGCCAAGGCCACCGCGATATGCGTATCGAACAAGCCAATGGACGAATACAGCTGGAAAAACGGCAGCAAAAACACCGCCGGCGGCGCCATGCGGTTGGTCAGCAACCAGAAGAACAAGTGCTTGTCGCCGAGGAAGCGGTAGCGCGAGAACGCGTAGGCCGCCGGCAGCGCCACGCTCAGGGAAATCACGGTGTTGAGGCTGACGTAGTACAGCGAGTTGAGGTAGCCGGTGTACCAGCTCGGGTCGGTGAAGATCACCTTGTAGTTGGCGAAGGTGAAGTCCTGCGGAAACAGGGTCAGGCCGCCGAGGATTTCGGTGTTGCTCTTGAAGGACATGTTCAGCAGCCAGTAGATCGGCACCAGCAGGAACAGGATGTAGACCAGCAGCGGGATTACCTTGCGCTTGCTCATGTTGGCGGCCTCAGCGGTTGGCGTCGGAGTGGGTCATGGCGGTGTAGAACAGCCAGGACACCAACAGGATGATCAGGAAGTACACCAGCGAAAACGCCGCCGCCGGGCCCAGGTCGAATTGGCCTACGGCCATCTGGGTAAGCGTCTGGCTGAGGAAGGTGGTGGCGTTCCCTGGCCCGCCGCCCGTCAGCACAAACGGTTCGGTGTAGATCATGAAACTGTCCATGAAGCGCAGCATCACCGCGATCAACAGTACGCTCTTCAGTTTTGGCAGCTGGATATGTCGGAACACCGCCCAGCTGGACGCCCGATCAATCCGCGCCGCCTGGTAGTACACATCCGGGATCGCCCGCAGCCCCGAGAAACACAGCAGCGCCACCAGGGACGTCCAGTGCCACACGTCCATCACCAGCACCGTGACCCAGGCGTCCATGGTGTTGGCGGCGTAGTTGTAGCTGATGCCCATCGCATTGAGCGTGGAACCCATCAGGCCAATGTCGGCACGGCCAAAGATCTGCCAGATGGTGCCGACCACGTTCCACGGAATCAGCAGCGGAATCGCCATCACGATCAACACCAGCGACGACCATCGGCCCTTGGTGGGCATCGTCAGGGCAATCGCGATGCCCAGCGGAATCTCGATCAACAGCACACACGCCGAGTAGATGAACTGACGCAGCAGCGAGTCATGCAGGCGCGGGTCCAGCAGCACCTGTTTGTACCAGTCGGCGCCGACGAAGTAGCGGCTGGATTGGTCGAAGATGTCCTGCACCGAGTAGTTGACCACGGTCATCATCGGGATCACCGCGCTGAAGGCCACCAGCAGGAACACCGGCAATACCAGCCACCAGGCCTTGTTGTTCTGCACCTTGTTCATGGCTGCACCTCCAGCAAGTAGTCATCGGCATACACCATCAGCCACTGCCCCGGAAAGCTGATGGACGCCTGGCCCTCGGGCACCGGTTTGTCTTCGGCCAGGCGCACTTTCAACGGTGCGCCATCGAGGTTGAAGGTCATGATCTTGTAGGTGCCGAGGTCTTCCACATGGGTGACTTGCGCCTGCAGCGCGTCGGGATTGTACTCATCCCACACATGGATAAATTCCGGGCGGATGCCGACCTGCAGCCTTTTGTAAGGCGTTTCGCCAATGCGCTGCTGCAACGCCTCGGGCAACGCCAGATGTGTCCCGGCAAAGCGCACACCGCCCGCCTCTGCCTGCACCTCAATCAGATTCATCCCAGGGCTGCCGATGAAATAGCCGACAAAGGTGTGGCTGGGCCGCTCGAACAACTCCCGGGGCGTGCCGAACTGCACGATCTGCCCGCCATACATCACCGCGATCTTGTCGGCGAAGGTCGAGGCTTCCAGTTGGTCGTGGGTCACGTAGACCATGGTGATGTTGAACTGCTCGTGGATCTGCTTGAGCTTGCGCCGCAGCTTCCATTTCAGGTGCGGGTCGATCACCGTCAGCGGTTCGTCGAACAGGATCGCCGACACGTCATCCCGCACCAGGCCGCGGCCCATGGAGACTTTCTGCTTTTCATCGGCAGTGAGGTTGCGGGCCTTTTTGTCCAGCAGGTTTTGCAGGTCGAGCACCTCGGCAATTTCCTGCACCTTGCTGTGAATTTTCGCCTCGGCCATGCCCTGGTTTCGCAGGGGAAAAGCCAGGTTATCGAACACGGTCATGGTGTCGTACACCACCGGAAACTGGAACACCTGGGCGATGTTGCGTTTTTCCGGGGTCAGTTCGTTGACCACCTTGGCGTCGAACAGCACCTGGCCTTCGGATGGGCTGAGCAGGCCGGAGATGATGTTGAGCAAGGTCGACTTGCCGCAGCCCGACGGCCCCAGCAACGCGTAGGCGCCGCCCTGCTCCCAGACGTGGTTCATCTCGCGAATCGCGTAGTCCTCGGGGCCGTTTGGCTTTGAGCTGTAGCTGTGGGCCAGGTTCTGCAAATGGATCTCGGCCATCAGGCAACCCTCGCGACACGTCGGCCGGGGGCCTGGACCAGCCGTCCCTGGCCATCGAACACAAACAGTTTGTGGGTGGGGATATAGATGCGGATCGGCGCGTCGACGTCGTACTCGTGCACGCCGGGCAAATGCAGCACCAGCAGGAAGTGTTCGCTGCGCACATGAAGGAAGGTTTCCGAGCCACTGATCTCGGCGACTTCCACGGTCACTGCCAGCTCCAGGTCATCGTCGTTGCTCGGCACCAGGCTGATATGGCTGGGACGCACGCCAAAGCGAAACTCGCCCTCACCGATGGGCCGCAGGTCGACGTTCAGCGGGAAGTGCACGAAGTTGGCGAAGCTCACTTCATTGCCACTGATGCGCCCGGGCATCAGGTTGATCGGCGGCTCGGAAAACAGCTCGGCCGCCAGCACGGTCTGTGGCTGGTGATAGACCTCGGCGGCCTTGCCGCTCTGGATCACCCGGCCCTCATGCAGAATCGTGGTGGTGCCGCCCAGGGCCAGGGCTTCGTTGGGTTCGGTGGTGGCGTAGATCGCGATGGTATGGCGTGCCTTGAACAGCTCGCGCATTTCCTGGCGCAGTTCTTCGCGCAGTTTGTAGTCCAGGTTCACCAGGGGTTCATCGAACAGAATCAGCTCGGCATCCTTGACCAGCGCCCGGGCCATGGCGGTGCGTTGCTGCTGGCCGCCGGAGAGTTCCAGGGGGTGACGCTGGAGGAATTTCTCGATACGCAGCATTTTCGCGGTTTCGAGGACTTTGCTCTGGATCTGCTCGGCAGAGACTCCGGCCTGGCGCAGCGGCGAGGCGATGTTCTCGAACACGGTCATGGTCGGGTAGTTGATGAACTGCTGATAGACCATCGACACATTGCGCAGGCGCACCGGCTTCTGGGTGACGTCCACGCCATTCATCAGGATGCGCCCGCTGTCGGGCTTGTCCAGGCCGGCCATCAGGCGCATCAGGCTGGTCTTGCCGGAGAGCGTGCGGCCCAGCAATACATTGAAGGAACCGGCTTCGAAACGCAGGTTGGCGTCGTCGATCCAGGTTTGGCCTTCGACAACGCGAGTGACGTGCTCCAGGGTCAATGACATGACACGACCTTTTTATTATTGGAATGGTTCTGGCAGGAGCACAGAGCGAGTTCCGTGCCAACAACCCAAACCTCAGGCCGGTCAACGAGTTAGGCAAAACAGCGATTCGCCTCTGAACAGAAATGAACAGGTCAGGCTGAACAACTGAACAATCGGCGGGTTGACAATGAACAGTTCTGAACAACACTGAACGGGCCTTCCGCACCCCAGAACAACAATAAAGCAAGGGTCACCGCCATGAGCACACCGCTGGCGCACGATGCCATCATCCAGGACTCCTGGCGCCGCTGCCGGGCCTATGGCCTGGATCACCAGAGCACACCGAGCTTCGACCAACTGCCCGCAGACGGCGTCAGCCAGTTGCTGGAAAGCCAGCATTCCCTTGTGCAGACCACCCACCAGGAAGTGCTGCCCTACTACGAAAACATCCTCAGCAATTCCAACTGCCTGATCATGCTTGCCGACAACCAGGGCCAGGTGCTGACTTCGTGGGGCACCCAACGCTTTATCGACCCCAAGCTGGCCCGTGGTTTCAGCGCCGGCGCCAGCTGGATGGAGCGCTCCAGCGGCACCAACGCCATCGGCACCGCCCTGGCCTGTGCCCAGGCAGTGCATATCGAACATGACGAACACTTCCTCAAGGCCAACCGTTTCATGACCGGCTCGGCAGCGCCGATCTTCGATGCGCAGCGGGAAATCATCGCGGTGCTGGATGTGTCCAGCGACAGCTACCTGCCGCCCTCCCACACCCTCGGCATGGTCAAGATGATGAGCCAGACCGTCGAGAACCGGCTGATCCTCAACCTGTTTCGCGGTGAGCATTTCCAGCTGACGTTCAATACCGGGTTGAACAATCTCGACAGCCAATGGGCCGGGCTGCTGATTTTTGATGAAAGCGGCCAGGTACTGTCGGCCAATCGCCGGGCCGACAACCTGCTGGGCATCAGCCTGTCGCGGGTGTTGATCGACAGCCTGTTCAAGGTCTCGCTGCTGGAACTGCTCAACCAGCCCGAAGGCCTGCCCTTCTCGCTGCAAGCCGCCGGACGCAACCGTTTCCAGTGCCTGCTGAAACGGCCGAAACAGGCGCCAGTGCAGGCTCGCGTGTTTGTGGAAACGAAAAAGCCCCGCGAACCTGGCCCCACGGCCATCAGTCTCAAGACCCTGCACTTCGGCGATGCCCGCGTGGAAAAGGCCGTGCGTCAGGCCGAGCGCCTGCTGGAAAAGGATATTCCGTTGCTGATCCACGGTGAAACAGGTGTCGGCAAGGAAGTGTTCGTCAAAGCCCTGCACCAGGCCAGCTCTCGCAGCCAACAAGCGTTTATCGCGGTCAACTGCGCAGCGATCCCCGCCGAACTGGTGGAGTCGGAACTGTTCGGCTATGAAAAAGGCGCATTCACCGGCGCCAACCAGAAAGGCAGCATCGGGCTGATCCGCAAGGCAGACAAAGGCACGCTGTTCCTCGACGAGATCGGCGACATGCCCCTGCCGACCCAGGCCCGGCTGTTGCGGGTATTGCAGGAACGCTGTGTGCAGCCTGTAGGCAGCAGCGAGTTGTACCCGGTGGATTTGCGGATCATCTCCGCCACCAACCGCTCGCTGCGCGAACAGGTACAGCTCGGGCGTTTTCGCGAAGACCTGTATTACCGCATCGGCGGCCTGACCCTGGAGCTCCCGCCGCTACGGGAGCGCACGGATAAACAGGCGTTGTTCAAGCAGCTGTGGCAACAGCATCGCGAGCCGACGCAGTGGGCCGGGTTGAGTAACGAGGTGCTGGCCTTGTTTGAACAGCATCCGTGGCCGGGCAATCTACGCCAGGTGAGCAGCGTGTTGCAGGTGGCACTGGCCATGGCGGAAGAGCAGCCGATTCGGGTGGAACATTTGCCGGATGATTTTTTTGTGGATTTGAATGGGGTGGTGCCGGTGTGTGATGCAGTGGATGACAGTCTGGACCTGAATGAGCGACTGAAGGCGGTGGGCGGGAATATCTCTCACCTGGCCAGAGAGCTTGGCGTCAGCCGCAATACCCTCTACAAACGCCTGCGACAAAACGGGAATGCTGTGTAGAAACACAATCAAAAATGTGGGAGCGGGCTTGCTCGCGAATGCGGTATATCAGTCGCTGATGCTTTAACTGACAGTCTGCATTCGCGAGCAAGCCCGCTCCCACATTGGAACTACATTGGGTTAGAGAAGTGGGTTCAGTTCAGGACCGGCCTTGCCCCCATTGGCACTTTGCGCCCTGGCGCCGCCATCTCAAACAACTGCTCCACCCGAGCACTCTCCTGCGCACTCGGTTTGATCGCCAATGCACACGCCACAAAAATCCCCGCATTGACCACCAGCCCCACAATCCCGCTGGTCAACGACCCCAGCCCGGGAATGTCGTCCGGATACATCGTCGTCAGCACAATCGCCACCACAATCCCCGCCAGCATCCCGGCAATCGCGCCTTCCTTGTTGCCGCGGCGGCTGAAAATGCCGAAGAACAGCGGCACCGCCAATTGGATAATCCCCTGGTAGGAAATCTGCGCCAGTAATTGCAGTCGCGCGTAATCAAAGGTCAGGTATGCCAGCACCGAGGCGGCAACGATAAACACCACCATCCCGGACTTGGCCAACAGCGTCAGTTGCCGATCGGTACGCGGGGTGTTCCAGGTAGCCAGGTCGTTGGCGAACTGGGTGCCGCAGACCTGCACGCAGCCGTCGACGTGGCCGATGCTCGCCGCCAGTACGATGACGATAGCCAGCGCCAGCATCCACGGCCCGCCGATGTCGAACAGCGAGAGGAACCAACCTTGTTGCGGGTGCGCGATGACGTTCGGGTCCTGGCTGATGGCCGCGGCAAACAGCATCAGAATCCCGTAGAAACCACCCACCAACAGGATCGTGTACAGCGTGCCTTTCTTCACCGCCTTGACGCCGCTGGCGGTGTAGATGCGCTGGAAGCTCATGGGCCAGCACATCGAGCCGATCACGCCGGTGAAGATCAGGCTGAACATGTACAGCGGGCCGTAACCGGTGCCGCTGGCGCCGGGAATCAGCAACATTTTCGCCGGCAGGTGCGACAGGTTGGAGAACGACGCCTGGTCGCCGAACAGCAGGAACACACACAGCGCCGCACACACGACATAGGCGATCAGGCCCTGGAACATGTCGGTCATGATCAGCCCGCGCATGCCCATGCTCACGGTCCAGTACTGGCGCACCAGCACCACCAGCACGCCGGCGACCAGGCAGGTGGTGACGCCCCAGCGGCCGAAGCTGGCGAACTGGAACAGCATCGCCAAGGCCTGGATGCCCATCACCACCCACGGGAATACCGAGATGATGCCGATGATCGAGGCCACGCGCTTGACCACCGGGCTGTTGAAGCGCATGCCGAGCAAGTCCGGCTGGGTGCGCAGGTTGAAACGCTGGCCCCAGGTCCACGCGCGGCGGGCCATCAGGTACATTGCCGTCACGCCAAGGGTGGCGTAGACCATGCCGTAGAAGCCCAGGGCGCCGCCGATGGTCAGGGCGAAAAACGCGGTAAAGGTCGAGCCCGGCCACCACGAGTTGGTGTAACACATGGCGATGTACCACGGCCCATAGGAGCGCCCGCCTACGGCGTAATCGGAAAAACTCGTGCTCTCGCGGTTGGTGGCGTACAGCACGGCGATCATCCCGGCCAGGAACAGGCCGATGACGCCGAAGGTGATAAAGAGGTTGGCATCGCTGGCGGTGCTGATCATTGCGCATCCCCCTCTTCGGGTATTTCGCCGGCCTTCAATTCGGCGACGTACAACGCCCACAGGCCCAGGCCTGCGAGGACTGCAATGGCGATCCAGTAGAAGATCGGCAACGGTATGCCCAGTACCAACGCGGTACTGCCGCTCACGCTCAAATAGAACGGCGGGAATAAGGCGAGCATCAGCAACAGGAAAAAGTACACGCCGAAGAGTTGGCTTTTCAGGCGTCCGGATGGTGCGCTATCAGATTTCATGAGTCGGGTGCTCCTTGAATTTGTGGATCGTTTTTTTGTGTGATCAAACAAAAATCAAGCAGTGAAAACGCAGGCACCAATCAGCGCCCAAGTGACTTCATTCAATGCATTATTGTTGTCTGGCGCAGGCTCAAGCCTGTCTTAGCCAGGTTTCCCATTGCGAATCGTTGATGATGCTGCGGGCACGCATGTGCTTCCAGGTGCCGTATTTGTAGAAGTCGAAATCCAGCTGCGACACCGCGTGCTGCACCATCGCCCAGGTCGACCATTTGATGTCCGCCAGGGCCTTGTGCAACTTGATGCGCGCGAGGTTCTGCGGGGTGACCTGGCCGAAGTAATCCTCGATCAGGGCCAGTTCCATTTCATCAGTGAAAAACATCTCGCCGAACCACAGCGCCAGTTCGTAATGCCGGTCGTTGTTGGAGGCGTATTCGAAGTCCACCAGACGAATTTGCCGACGGTCGTTGAGCATGAAATTACCTGCCAGGGTGTCATTCATGCAGGGAGCCAGGTCGATGCCGGAAGCTTGCAGCACGCCCCGGGCGCGGTCGCATTGGCGGCGCAGCCAGGCGTCGTCGGCGGGCTTGCAGCCGTTGAGTTGCTCCACCTGCCGCTGGTGCTCGGCAATCATGTCGAACACGGTCTTGGTCTGCACCAGTGGCGGCTGGTCGTTGAACGCCTTGAGGGCGTGCAGCGCGTTGTGGCGCACGTCGCGGTCGAGGAAGTCGTGGTTGGAGGAGGCGCGCCAGCCCTCCATGAACTCGAAGACTTCCACGCCGAACTCTTCAAGGAACGCGAACACCGGCGCGCCATAGCCGGTTTGCGCCGCCTTGAGGCTGGCGTCGTGGGCCGTGCGGCGGTCGATGAACATCTCGGTGCCCACGCCCGGCACCTTGAAGAAATACGCAGTGTCGATCCCGGCCACTTCCACCCGCCAGTTGGTGTTGGAAATCCCGCCGCTGACCGGTTCATAACGAATGCCGGTGCCGCCCCAACTGGCAACCCCGCGCACCGCCGCTTCCAGCTGACACTCTTGTGGCGTACACGCCTCACCTAACGCTTTCATGCCTGCCCCTCCTGTACCTGACGTAGCCAACCTTCAAACCGCGGGTCTTGCAGACTTTGGCGGCAGCGCAACAGCGTCCACTGCCCTACCTTGGAAAACTCCAGCGGCCGCGCCGAGGTAGCGCCGACCCACAGGCCCCAGAGCGTCCAGAACCAATCGTTGATCAAGGCGTACAAGCGGCAGCGCGCATAGTCGCTTTCACGGCACTCGCCGGCCCAGGCATGGATGCCTTCGCGCCAGTCGTTTTCGAAGACGTACAACTCGTTAAGGCTGATGGCCACGTCGTACCAGGGATCACCACTGCCGGCGTAATCGAAGTCGATCAGTTGCAAGGCGCCGTCCGGGCCGATCATCACGTTGCTCGCCACGCCGTCGCCGTGCAGCGGCACCGAGTCGCTGGCGTTCAGTTGCAGCGAGGTCCAGGCCAGGTCAATGCAGGTGCTGATCCAGGCGTGGTCGATGGGCAAGGCCACGCTGTAGCGCACGCATAATTCGCGCAGGTGCTGGATGTCTTGCAGCGGCGAGCGGGCGAAGCCCGGCGAGGTGCCTTGGTGCAATTGTTTCTTCAGGGCCCAGAGCGCTTGCAGGCGCTGGGGCTGCATCAATTCGTCGAGGCGGGCCCAACGCCACTCGCTGGTGGGCAACGCATCCAGCAGCAACACGCCGGCCGTAGCATCTACCAGGCGCACACCCGGCGTCACGTCGCAATCAGCTGCCAGTTGGGTGGCGCGGGCAGTGCGTTCAATGTCGATCAACGCGCGCATGTCGTCATGCAAGACTTTGGCGTAACACTGGCCCCACGGTGCGCTGACGGTAAAACCGGCCCACTCGGTGGCCAGGCGTACCGGCGAGGCAATCCCGGCGGTGCCCTCTTCGACCACCACATGGGCGGACAAGCCGGCGGCCTCCAGGGCGCCCAGCAGCCGTGACTTTGCTTGCAAACGACTCGACATGGCAGACCTCAGCGGTAGGCGTTGGGGGTGGAACAGGCGCGGTGCAGCAACGCGGTCAGCATGTGCAGGCCGTTGCGCATGTCCTGTTCGCTGGTGAATTCCGCTTCGTTGTGGGACACGCCATTGCTGCTCGGGATAAACAGCAGGCACACCGGGTAATGCCGGCTCAGGCTGATGGCGTCGTGGCCTGACACGGTGACGCTGTTGCCGATGGGCAAGCGCAGTTGCTGGCCGACGCCGTAGGCCAGCTCGGCAAAACCGTGATGCAGGTGGCTCGGCTCACGCAGGGCGCGGCTTTCGATGCTGTAGTCAGTCGACGTGGCGCTGGCGGTGGCCTTGAGGCTGGCGTCCAGGCGCGCACCGGCTGCGGCCAGTAATTCGGTGTCGGGCGAGCGGTACTCGACATGCAACGTCACGCTGGAAGGCACCACGTTGGGGGAATTGGGATAGATCTCCAGGCGCCCCACCGAGCTGTGCAGTTGCACGCCGTGCAGGTCGGCCTCGGCCCGCACCGCAGTGATCGCGTGGGCGGCGGCCAGCAAGGCGTCCTTGCGCGCGGCCATGGGCGTAGGGCCGGTGTGGTTCTGTTCACCGATGAACCGAATCCGTTGCTTGAGGGCGGCCCAGGTGTCGCGGACCACACCGATGGCCAGCCCGTCGCGCTCAAGGCCATCACCTTGTTCGACGTGGATTTCCACATAACCGGCGACGCCCAGCTCGACGCGGCCCTCCCCCAGATAACCAATCTGCTGCAGCGCATGCTTGAGGCTGATGCCATCGCCATCGCGGCAGGCCCAGGCGTCCTGCAGGGCCAGGTCACCGGTGAACACGCTGCTGCCGATCAGGCTGGGCTGGAAACGCGCGCCCTCCTCGTTGGTCCAGTTCACCACCGCCAGGTTGCACGCCGGCGTTTCGCCGCGCTCGCGCAGTTGGCGAGCCAGGCTGGCCACCGCGACTGCGCCGGCCAGTACGCCATAGACCCCATCGAAACGCCCGGCACTCGGCTGGCTGTCCAGATGCGAACCACACAGCACGTAGGGCGCTTCTGGATTAAAGGTGATCAAACCGAACATGTTACCCACTGCATCCACACGCACGTCAAAACCGCGTTCAGTCAGCCAGGCCGCGAACAGGTCGCGCACGGCGCCGTCTTCGGCCGAGGCGGCGAGGCGATGCAGCCCACCGGCCTTGGTCGCGCCGATGGCCGAGGTGTCGCGGAACAGCGCCTCGAAGGTTTCAAGGTCCTGTTCACTGGGCACCAGCAACTCAGGGGTAAAGGATATCGACATGGGCTTGCTCCAGGCGGGTCGCAAAGTCGTTGGACGGCGCACGATTGGTGACCAGGGTCGTGATGGCGCTGAACGGCAGCGTATTGATAAAGGTGCGGTGGCCGAACTTGGCGTCATCGGCCAGGATCACGCTGCGCAGGCTGTGTTTGGTCAGTTCCCGGCGCAGCAGCGCCTCGGGCTCCTGGTAATCCATGAACCCCAGCTCAAGGTCGACAGCGCCGATGCCCATGAAGGCAATGTCGTAGTGGAACTGTCGGACGAATTCCAGGGTGTGGGCGCCAATCAGCGCGTTGTCGTTGCGGCGCACATCGCCGGGCACCACCAGCACCTGGTTGGCGCTTTGCTCGGTGATCAGGCGGGCGATGTCCAGGGAGTTGGTGATGATGCGCAACTGGCTGAACGCGGTCAGTTGCTGGGCCAGGGCCAGGGTCGAGGTGCCGGTGTCGAGGAACAGCACCATGCCTTCGCTCACCAGCTTCGCTGCACACACCGCGATACGCGTCTTGGCCTGGGGCTTGATGCGGCTGCGCACTTGCAGCGGCTGTTCTTCGTTGAGCCGCGGCAGGATCGCGCCGCCGTGGATGCGCCGCAGCTTGCCGGCTTCTTCCAGGTACTTGAAGTCGCGGCGGATGGTTTCTTCGGAGACGAACAGCGCCTGCGCCAGGTCCGACGCCTTGACGCGCTGGTGTTGGGTGAGCAGGAGCATGATTTCGTCGAGACGTGGCTGGTTGAGCATCAAAGAGGTATTCCAGGGCAGGTTCAGGCGGCCGGTATTGCGCGCCCCACGGCGAAACGCGGCGCGAGCCGGTCCAGCGGGGAGCATAGAACGTAATACAGCCATGGACAGGGTCACGGGTACCTCTCACTCATCAGGGTGTGAAAGGGCAGGACAACACAAAGCGTTTATCACGGGCGGGCTTCTTTTGAGCCCACTCCGGGTGCAATCAATCAGGGCATCAGCATCGGGGGGAGGTGCTGATCCCAGGGGGCGATGGCTTCGACGGCCGCGCAGAATTGCAGCACCTGGGCGTCGGCAAAACGTGGGCCGATCACCTGCAGGCCAATCGGCAAACCGCTCGGGCTGAAGCCGCAGGGCAGGCTGGCAGCGGGGTTGCCGGTGATATTGAACGGATAGGTAAACGGCGTCCAGCGGGCCCAGGGCACCGCGCCCTCCTCGCCCGGCCAGCCCTCGGGGGCAACCCGGTCGGCGGCGAACGGCAGGATCGGCATCGTCGGCATCAGCAGTAAGTCGTAGTCATTAAACAGCGCGTGTACCTGATTGGCGAACAGTGCACGTTGCTGCACGGCCTTGAGGTAGGCCGCCAGATCGTAATCGGCGGAGCGCTTGATCAGCGCAGCGAAACCCGGGTCCAGTTGGTCGAGGCGATCGGCCAGGGATTTGCCATAGGCGATCCCGCGCCCGCCGACCCACAGGGTTTCGAAGGTGGCCAGCGGGTCTTGCCAGTCCAGGTTCAGGGTGGTGACGGTGACCGGCAGCTCATCCGCAAGGTAATGCACCGCCGCTTCGACGGTGGCGGCGATGACCGGGTCCACCGGCGTATCGAACAAGGTCGGGCAATACGCCACACGCACAGGGCCCAGCGGTTGGTCGCAGCGCGCCAGGTAGGACTCGGTGGGCGCGGGCAAGGCCTGGTGATCCAGCGGATCGGGCCCGGAGAGGATATCGAAGAGCAACGCGCTGTCGCGCACGGTACGGGTGATCGGGCCGGCGTGGCTGAGCATTTCAGTGGCGGACCAGGGCCAGGTGGGGATGCGCCCCAGAGAGCCTTTAAGAGCGAATGCACCGCAAAAGGCGCCGGGAATGCGCACCGAACCGCCGCCGTCGGAACCCAGCGTGGCCGGGACCATGCGTGCTGCCACCGCAATGGCCGAGCCGGAACTGGATCCTCCGCTGGTGAGCTGGGGGTTCCAGGGGTTGCGGCCATTGCCGAAAACCCGGGAGGTGCTGGCGCCGGTCCAGCCGAATTCGGTGGTGGCGGTCTTGCCGAGGATGATCGCGCCGGCCTCCTTGAGGCGGCGGATGATCGGGGCGTCCTGGGTGGGGACGTTGTCCAGGCCGGTCAGCGAACCGCGGGTGGTGCGCAGATTGGCGGTGGAGAACAGGTCTTTGATGCCGAAGGGGATGCCGTGGAGCGGGCCACGAAATTGGTTGGCCTGCGCTTCTGCGGTCAGGATTTCAGCCTGCTCCCGCGCGGATTCGGTGTAGACGTCGCCGAAGGCATTCAGTGTGGGATTGTGGGTTTTGATGGCTTCGAGGCTTTGCTCGACCAGTTGCACAGGGGTCAGTGTGCCTTGGCGGATGCTTTCGGCTGCGTGCAGGACGCTGGGCATGTGGGTCAGTGAGGTATCAGTCTTCATTGAGCATCCTGGGACATCTGCGAAATGATCCAGCGGGTACGTCAATAGACGCCAAGGGAATGGAAGCTGTCAAGTTGGATTTGTTGCGTATGTGGGTTTTGTGGGATTTATTTTTGTCGGAGATTTGGCTTACGAAAACGGGTCGGTTTAGCCGGGGATTTGGCGAAACGTCCTATCAGTAGCAGTGGATAGCTCTGACTTCTTTCTCTTACAAACCTCTGCAAAGTCCTTCGCCTGATCACACAGTGCGAGGGAACGCCGATGTTTTTTTCGATTAAAGCCCTGCCCGATGGGGCTGCCTCTTGAATCCCGCCATAGGCAGGTTGGCCCTGGCTCCCATGGATGTGGAGACGAAGGACGTTGAAGCGGTCTTTCGTAACTTCAGGGAGTGCCTTAACACGTTTGACGATTGGGCTGAGAGCTTCTGGAGCTTTTCGTCGCTGGAAGTCGAGCAGGTGTTCAAGGTTGGGGATGAGGTCGCGCTGGTCGCGCCTGTTTCCTCTAAAGCCCCCAGTACCACCGTTGCAATGTGCAAACCCAATGGTGCGCTGACCCTGGTGCATATGTTTGAGAGCAAGCGGTTTGTGCCGATCGGCAACACGCCGGTCATGCTCCAGGCCATCGCCGAGGACGGCAGCCTGATCGGTCCCCCCATTCATAAAACCATCGGCCCCAGCGGCATCCTCGAAATCACCGACTGCACGCGCGACCAGCAGTATCAGGTCAGCTTCTACCCCGATGTTTCCAAAGATCACGTCAAGGCGCTCTACGCCTCCTATCAGTCGGTGATCAGCTCGCTGGAAAGCAGCTTGCGCAGTGAATGGACGAGCACCTTCGAAGAGCAGTGGAAACAGTACTCAAACGCCAGCGCCCTCGACCGTCGCAAGTTGATGGACGCCGCGTTTGTGCGAGGGATTACGAACACGCTGTACAGCCTTTGGGACGGTATTCCAAACCTGTACGACTGGCTGGCGGACATCAAACCCAATAGCGAAAAGTTGCTGCAGTACCTCTCCCAAGGCGAGCTTGAAGAGCTGTTGAAGCTCAGCAATGAGGCCATTGCCAACGGTCTTCTGGTGCTGAGCGATGAACCGCTGCTGTTCATCTATCTGTCGGCGATGTTCAGTTGGGCGCAATTGCTTCCGCCGCCGGACATGAACGAGCTGCTGGGGGAAGTGACTTCCGAGGTACTGCTCAACCTGCTGTTGCTGTTGGCCACCGGCGGCATGGGTGTGGCGGTGCGTTTGGGCCCGCAGGTGCTGGGCAAGGTCAGGTCCGGCCGGGCACGGGTGTTACTCGAGCAGATGGCCAAGTTGGGCGAGGCACCACGGTTGGACTGGCACCCCAGTGTGCTTAAGCCGGTGTCGCTTAAAAATGATCCAGTGTCGATCAAGGCAGCGGCCGTGCC
Organism: Pseudomonas sp. Colony2; assembly: GCF_019382755.1. Lineage (NCBI taxonomy): Bacteria > Pseudomonadati > Pseudomonadota > Gammaproteobacteria > Pseudomonadales > Pseudomonadaceae > Pseudomonas > Pseudomonas sp. Colony2. Next base: position 4,209,502 of record NZ_CP080030.1, read on the forward strand.
GTTGAAGGCCGGTGTAAACGAGGTTTCGAATCCGGCAGCGCTGGTCCGAAAGCCTAAAGCGGCACGCACGGCGCTGGTGAAGCAAGAACATGTGGATGATGCCCCGGCTTCGGCGAAAAACCCCAATGGGGATGCTTCGGTCTGTTCGGCGAATACCTGTACCAATGGCTGCCCGGTATCGATGGTTACTGGTGAGGAACTGCTGACCCTCACGGATGGCTCGTTGGAGGGTGTGCTGCCATTTGCCTGGACGCGGTTGTATCGCAGCAGTGCCGTGGAAGTGGATTGCGGGTTGGGGTTTGGCTGGAGTCATGCGCTGGCGCAGCGCTTGGTGGTGAGCGGCGAATCGGTGGTGTGGACCGATCACGARAACCGCAGYACSACSTTTCCCCTGCCCTCTGCTGCACGGCCGGCSATCACCAATAGCCTGGCGGAAGCGGCGATTTATCTGGGYGCTTTGCCKGATGAATKRGTRCTGGCTCARRCSTCSCTTTTCTACCACTTCCGYRACGGTGTGCTGACGGCGATCAGCGACGCTTACGACAACCGGCTGCGCATTTCCCGCGACTATTCCGGGCGGATTCAGCGGATCGATAACCACGTTGGCCAGGGATTGCTGCTGCGGTATGAGCGCGGCCATATCGTTGCCGTCGACTATCAGGTGCAGCGGGAGCCGGGCTGGGTCACCGAACAGAACGTTGTTTCCTACACGTACGACGATGCCTGGCGGTTGGTTGAGGCGACCAACGCKGTMGGCGAAAGCGAGCGTTATCGGTACGACGATCAGCAGGTGATCCTGGAGCGSGARCTGGCCGGTGGGGCGAGTTTCTTCTGGGAGTGGGAACGGTCTGGCAAGGCRGCGCGATGYGTCCGSCACTGGGCCAGCTTTTCGCAGATGGACACRCGGTATGTGTGGGAYGACAACGGCACKGTCACCGTACACAACGCCGATGGCAGCCAGGAAGTCTACGTCCACGACCAGCGCGCWCGGCTGGTGCAGCGGATCGATCCGGACGGCGCGCAGCACTTCAAATCCTACGATGAAAAAGGCCGGCTGACGGTCGAGCAGGATCCGCTGGGGGCGGTGACGGCCTATCAGTACGACGAAGCCGGTCGGTTGATTGCGCTGTTTCCCGGGGACGATACGCCGACGTCCTACGAGCATGACAACGGGTTCGTACGGGTTGTGCGCCGCGGTGACGCGGTGTGGAAGTACCAACGTAACGATCAAGGCGATATCACCCGTAAGACTGATCCGGACGGCAATTACACCGAATACACCTACACCCAACACGGAAAGCTCAGCGGCGTCTGGTATCCGGATAACAGCAGCCAGCGTCTGATCTGGGACGAACGTGGTCAGCTCATTGAGGAGAAGCTGGCGAATGGTGGCGTAAGGCACTATCGCTACGACGACCTGGGGCGGCAGGTGGCTTGCGAGGATGAGCATGGTGCGCTGACCCAGTATCAGTGGGACGCCGTAGGTCGTTTGCTGAAAGTGATTCAGCCTGACGGGGCCACACGCGAATTCAGCTACAACCCGTACGGAAAAATCACTGCTGAGCGCGACGAGTTGGGCCGCGTCACCCGCTACGAATACGCCGACGGTCTGCACCTGATCAGCCGTCGGATTAACCCCGACGGCACGCAGCTCAAATACCGCTACGACAATGTTCGGTTGTTACTCACCGAGATCGAAAATGAGGTTGGGGAAACCTACCGGCTTGAGTACCACGCCAACGGCCTGATCCAGCAGGAGACCGGGTTTGATGGTCGCCGCACCGCCTATGTCTACGACCTCGCCGGGCATCTGCTGGAAAAGACCGAGTACGGCGACGATGGCAGTCGTCTGGTTACTGGTTATCAGCGGGACAGCGCCGGTCGCCTSGTAAGAAAAACCCTGCCYGACTGCARCACGGTYRATTACACCTACGAYCGCCTCGGCAATCTCCTCAGCGTCGACGACGGCCACTGGCCRCTGCAYTACGAATACGACCTGCAAAACCGCCTCACCGCCGARCACCAGGGCTGGGGCACSTTGCGCTAYSKCTACGACGAATGCGGCCAACTCAACTACCTGCGCCTGCCCGACAACAACCGCCTCACCTTCCACCACGAAAAAGGCGGCGACCTCTCCACCGTCAAACTCAACGGTAACCTGCTCACCTCGCACCTGTTCAAATCCGGCCGCGAACACCAACGCCAGCAAGGCCAACTCCTCAGCCATTACCACTACGACGACCAGGGCCGCCTGCACGCCCACGCCATCACCCAACAGGAACAACGCTACCAGCGCCGCCAATACGACTACGACAAACGCGGCAACCTGACCCGCATCCTCGACACCCGCAAAGGCCAGCACGACTACCACTACGACCCGCTCGACCGCCTGACCCGCGCCGACCACTCGCACGATCTGCAGGAACGCTTCGTCCACGACCCGGCGGGCAACCTGCTGATGCAAGACCGCGTAGGGCCCAGCGTCGTCAAAGGCAACCGGCTGTTGACGCAAGGCGACCGTCACTACGACTACGACGCTTTCGGCAACCTCCTGCGGGAACGCCGGGGTCGGGCGCAGCAGTTAGTTACCGAATACAGTTACGACTGTCGGCATCGCCTGATCAGCGTCACCCAACCGGACGGCACCCAGGCCAGCTATCGCTACGACCCGTTTGGTCGGCGTATCGCCAAAACGATAAAAAGCCAAACCACCGAGTTCTTCTGGCAAGGCGACACGCTGATTGCCGAACACAGTGCTGATCACCACCAAAGCTATATCTACGAACCCAACAGCTTTCGCCCGTTAGCGCTGCTGAAAGGCTATGGGCCGGGAAACGTAAAACCCTTCCACTACCAACTCGACCACCTGGGCACGCCACAAGAACTCACCGCGCCCGATGGCGAAATCGTCTGGTCAGCGCACTACCGCGCCTACGGCCAAATCGCGAAGCTCGACGTCAACACCGTTACCAACCCNNNGCGCTTCCAGGGCCAATACTTCGACCCGGAAAGCGGGCTGCACTACAACCGTCATCGCTACTACAATCCGGACATTGGCCGCTACCTGACGCCTGATCCGGTGAAACTGGCGGGCGGGCTGAACGGATACCAGTACGTGCCCAACCCGACGGGATGGGTGGATCCGTTGGGGTTGAATACCTGTCCGGGAGGGGATGGGTGTAAGCC
>NZ_CP080030.1:4214662-4240572 GCF_019382755.1 Pseudomonas sp. Colony2
TCCCCTCAACTCCACGCCACCACCAACAACCCCGCCCCCAACACCAAACATAGCGGCGAGTAAAAAAATGTATCCAGCCGCGCAAACCGCGACCCGCCGACCTTCTTGAAAAAACCCACCAGCTCTGAATCCCCAATCGCCCGGGCAAACATCACCAGTGCTACTGCACTAATCCCCCACTGCAACGCATGGTTGGACACCGGCTCGAAATACAGCCCGGCCCGCAAACACACCAGCACCGCAATCGCCACCAACCCCACACCCACCAGCAACGTTCCCAGTGCCGACGGCTTGAACGCCGGTCGCGGCCCGCTGGCGAATTCACCCGGCAGCTGCGGAATAGCCGCCGTCACACCCAATTTGCCGCCGGCCGCCCAGTACAAATGCACCAGGCTGATAAAGCCAAAAACCCCGACGATCCATCGCGCGACTAAAAAGCTCATGGCTGGATATCCTTGGAAAAGTCCGAGAGAGGATAGCCCTCTTGAGATTTTTTGCAGGCAATTCGTCGGCGGCTGATGGTAAAGTGCCGCCCCATGAAACTCGCCCGTACCGACCGCTCGCTCATTGCCTGGATGCTCTACTGCTGCGTCCTGTTCAATGTGTTCGCCTGCAGCATCGGCCACGGGCAAATGGTCGGGATGCAGCTCAACGGCATCGGCGGCCAGTTCTGTACGGTGGACCCGCGCACTCAGGCGCCGGCGCCTTACAAGTCCACCGATGAATCCCTGCCCACGCTCTCGAAAGCCTTCGGTTGCCCGCTGTGCTCCACCGGCGGCATGGGCCCGGCACTCAACTCCAGCCTCAACGTGGCGGTGCTTCCGCAACCCCATGCGCCGCCGCCCGCCATCGTTGCCAGTGCCGACATCCCTGCCCGCTTCACCTGGCCTGCGGCTAATCCGCGCGCCCCGCCCGCCTTCGCCTGATACCTGCGCTTTTCTGATTGGCCCACGCGGCTGCCTCCCCCGGGAGTGCGGACGGCACTGGGTTGTTTTCAAGCCAAGTTTTTCAGGATTCAACCATGAAACATTTACCCCTTTTGGCGGGCCTGTTCGGCTGCCTGCCTGTCAGCACCTGGGCGATTGAGCTGGCACCGACCACCATTGATGGCGAGCAAACCGGTGATGCCGGCCTGGCCCTGGATCAGTCCAGTGGCATGGCCTCGCGCCTGGGGCTGAGCGTGCGGGAAACCCCGGCGTCCATCAGCATTGCCAACCGCAATGACATCGAGCGCCGAGGCGCCAAGACCTTCCAGGACGCGGCCAATACCCTGCCCGGGGTCAACGCCAGCGCGCCGCCGGGGTTTGGCGGTTTCATTTCCTATCGAGGGTTTACCAGCAGCCAGATTACCCAGATGTTCAATGGCGTCGCGGTGTCCGGCGGCCTGGCTCGCCCCGTGGATGCGTGGATTTATGACCGGGTCGAACTGGTGGGCGGGCCCTCCTCGCTGATCAACGGCGCCGGCTCCGTCGGTGGTTCGCTGAACTACGTGACCAAGCTGGCCACCCGTGAGGAACAGGCCGCCGAAGGTCAGCTCACCTATGGCAGCTACGACACTGCCGGAATGGCCTTCGGCCTGAACCACGCCCTGACCGAGCCGGGCGCCGAGGTCCAGCATTACGCGCGCCTGGACGTAAGCCGCAACACCAACCACACCTATATCGATCGCCAACAGCGCGATGCCTGGAGCGTGGCGTTTTCCCTGCTGAGTGACTTCACCCCGAACCTGTCCCACACCCTGGCCCTGGAATACCAGGACGAACACGAAGACAGCCCCTACTGGGGCACACCGGTGCTCAACCCGAAGTCGGGCGAGTTGAAGATCGACAAACACAACCGCTTCAACAACTACAACGTGGCCGACGGTCGTTATGAGCAACGCACGATCTGGGTGCGCTCGATCATCGACTACCGGATCAATGACAGCACCACGCTGAAAAATACCCTCTATCACCTCGACAGCCAGCGCGACTATCGCAACCTGGAAACCTACCAGTACAACGCTGATAACAGCGCAGTGAATCGCTCGACGGCCTATCAGGTACGGCACCAGGGTGAGCAGAACGGCAACCAGTTCGAGCTGCGCCATGACGACACGTTCTTCGGCTTGAGCACCACGTGGTCGGGCGGCTTCGAGTACAGGGTCAACAGCACCACCAACAATCCGTTGAATGTGGCAGGCAACAGTACGGTGGACCCGAACAACTATGATCCCGGGCATTTCTATGACATCCCGGGCACCAAGCCCGGTTTCGATCCGGACAAGACCAACGCCGTCACCACCAAGGCATTGTTCCTCGAGAACCGCCTGGGCCTGACCGACAAGCTGTCGTTGCTCACCGGCCTGCGCTACGACGCGATTGACCTTGAAGTCACCAACCACCGGGATATCACCGCCAGCAATCCGCGGCATGTCAAACGCAGTTGGGAGCCGGTGACCGGGCGGATTGGCCTGACGTATCAGTTCATCCCGCAAGCCAATGTCTACGTGCAATACAGCACCGCTGCCGAACAGCCGAGCAGCACCACCCAGGTGTTCGATGTGTCCACCGGCAAGCAATGGGAAGTGGGCAGCAAGTTCGATTACATGGACGGTCGCGGCTCCGCCACGGTGGCCGCCTACCGGATCGAGCGCAAGGACTTCGCCGTCACCGACCCGCTGGACCCGACCAATAGCATTCCGGTGGGCGCGCAGACGTCCAAGGGTATCGAGCTGGCCAGTTCGTTGCGGGTCACGCCCAAGCTATTGCTGGAGGGCAACTATGCGTGGGTCGATGCCGAATACGAGGACTTCAACGAGAAAACCGCCAGCGGTGCCGTGGTGTCGCGCAAGGGCAATACGCCGACCAATGTGCCCAGGCAGGTGGGTAATCTGTGGCTGACCTATGACTTTGCGGAGGATTGGCAGGGAGGTGTGGATGCGCGGTATGTGGCGTCGGTGTACGCCGATAACGCCAACACTCTGACAGTGCCGGCCTATACCTTGTTCGGGACGTTTTTGACTTACAAGGTGGATCAACACACCTCCGTGACGGGCCGGGTGCGCAACCTGACCAATGAGGTGTACGCCGAGTTTGCCCATGTGTCGCCGGCGTATTACCTGGGGTCGCCGAGGACGTTTGAGCTGGCGGTGCATACGAAGTTCTAAAGCCCAGCAAGTTTCAAGGCAAGAATGAGGTCAGTGTGGGAGCGGGCTTGCTCGCGAAAGCGGTGAGTCAGTCAATACAAATGTTGGCTGAAAAACCGCTTTCGCGAGCAAGCCCGCTCCCACATTTTTGATCGCAATCGGGCTGTTATATCGGTGTTACTTCAGGCTGGCTTCGACCTTCTGCGCCACATCCTCAGTCAGCCACGCCTTCCAGACTTCCGGATGATCCTTGAGAAATGCCTGGGCGACTTCTCGCGGCTGGCTGTGCTTCTCGCTCATTTCGGCCAGCGCCTTGTTCAGCGGCTCGATCGGAAAGTCGACCTTGGCAAAGAACTCGGCGATCTGCGGATGCTCCTTCTGGAACGGCGTGGACACACCGATGCTCAGCTTGGAGGCCAGGGAACGTGTAGGTTTCGGGTCAGGATTGTCTGCATCGGTCAGCGTCTTCCACGCCTCGGCATCAAATGGCGGCTCTTCCAGCTGGATCAGATTGTAGCGCCCCATCAACGGTGTAGGCGACCAGTAATAGAACAGCACCGGCTTGCCCCGGCGGATCGAGGAAGCAATCTCGGCATCCAGCGCAGCACCCGAACCACTGCGGAAATTCACATAGCTGTCGTCAAGCCCGTAGGCCTTGAGCTTTTGCTTGTTGACCACTTCCGAGGTCCAGCCAATCGGGCTGTTGAGGAAACGGCCCTTGCTCGGTGCTTCCGGGTCCTTGAACACGTCCTTGTAGCGCGCCAGATCCTTCACGCTGCGCAGGTCCGGCGCGAGGGGCTTGATGCCTTTGGCCGGGTCGCCCTTGACCACGTACTCGGGCACCCACCAGCCTTCAGTGGCGCCCTTGACGATATCCCCAAGGCCCACCACTTTGCCTTCGGCCTCGGCCTTGACCCACACCGGGCTGCGGCCGGCCCATTCTTCGCCGATCACCTGGATGTCGTTTTTCGCCAGGGCGGTTTCCAGGGTGATGGTGGTGCCGGGCAAGGTGTCGGTGGGCAAGTCATAGCCCTTTTCGACAATCACCCGCAGCACCTCGGTGATCAGGCTGCCGCTTTCCCAGTTCAGGTCGGCAAAATGAATCGGCGCCTGGGCCGCTGATACCGGCAGCGACGCCACCGACAGACTCAGGGTCGTCAGTGAGGCTGCCAACAGTGCTCGAATTCCTTTCATGCTTTGCACCTCATGCCTTACAGCAATCGCGAATGGCTTTGCTGTAACACCGCGAAGCCTCTGAATACTTAAGTCAACTCAACTGTAGTAGAGGTTCCGGGGAACATGGCAGGTTGCCGGTTTTTACGCAGGATTGTTCAGCCGCTGCAACTCGCGGCGCACCATGCTGGCGAATTCGGCGGGCTTGAGTTCATACAGTTGGCCGGCGACCCAGCTCAACCAGGCGCCCTGCAACTCGGCCTTGCGGGCAAACAATTGAGCCGCCGTGGCTTGGGCATCGAGCAGGTGCTGCTCGTGGAACTGTGCCCTACCCTGGCTCATTACTCGCTGGCCTTGAAGGTCACGAGTTCACCCTTGCGCCATTTGGCGGCCTTGCCGGTGACGGCCTTCAGGGTCTTGGTCAGGCCTTCTACCAACTGCTCATTGGCGGCAAACACCAGCATCACGCTGTGGCCTTCCTTGAACACGATGCCCTGGCCTTCGGCCGAGGACACAAAGGCGTAATCGCCCAGGCCATACACCGTCAACTTGATATCGCGAAACTTCAGTTCGAACTTGCCGCCTTCGCGGCTGGGCAATACAGCGGCCCGGAAATGATCACCGACCTTGAGTTCCAGGCGCGGCTTGTCGTCCACCACCAATGCCGCTTCGGTATCGATCTCGGCGATGTAGATACCTTCAGGTGTCTGCTCAGTGACGTAGACGAAACGGGATTGAAACTGCTTGACCAACTTTGCGCGCAAATCACCCAGCACGAATAACGCGTGCATATCCAGATTACTGACTGCCAAGGAAACGCCCCCACATCAAAAGGGTGCTGTCCGCCCAAGCGGGCAGCACAAAAAAACGGCCGGAAACGGCACGATCACACAACAAATCCACTGATAAAAACTGAAGAAGATCACGCTGCCAGGCCATGAGACTAGTACAGGCGTGCCCGACGCACCTTACGCAGGTCGCCAGGCGTTGCAGGAAATCACAGGTTTAACGACCAGAGAATACTGGCCGACCCACTTCAGACAATAACCCTTTAAAAAATGCAGTTTCCGACATCCAACACAGAAACTAATGCTTTGGATGGAACCGGACGCCGGACACTGACGACAATACTAAAACAGCAACACGGGTCAAAACCACTCGAAATACTGCAAGCGGGTACGCAATGTCGATCGACAGGAGCTGATTATGCAACGACCTCAACCGATTGCCACACCTTCGAACACAGGTTCATCTTTTATCGATGACGGGCAATTCTACTCCCTATACACCCACGACAGTTGCCTGCATTCGGCGCTCTATCGGGTAGTCCCCGCCGGGAGAAACTTTTTCCATATCCTTGAAGTGCCCAGTGGGCGGATCAAAGGTTTTCGCAGCGGCCATAGCCAGGCCTGCGAACTGGCCCGACAGCTGGAAGCCATCCTGCAAGCGCCACACGGCTGAGGCGCGGCTGGCGTTTCGTCATCTGGTTGACTTTACTGCGCCGCCAGCGCGTAACAACTGCCATACTGGTCCGTCCATTGAGATTTGTGCCCTTGCGGTTCAGGTTTCATCAGCGCAATTACCTCCAAGGGAAGGCTATACGTGACGGAATTTGATATTGGCGAATTTTTCATCCATGGCGAAGCCAGGGAAGTAGACGGTGAGTTCCAGGCCGTGATTGTGATGCGGGCCAAGGCTCCCCTGACCACCGTGACGACTCACCAGGTAGAAAAGGACCGCTGGTTCAAAACCGTAGACGCTGCCAACACGGCTGCCAAGGAAGCCGCAAAAGCCCTTAAGGCCGCCGTTGATTCCGGCGCGCTGACCTCCTGATTACCCGGCGCGACAATCCGATCGAACTCTGTCCCGCAACAACCCTCCCATGCATACGATGATCAGCCCGCATGGAGAACGATATGGAAGCGCAGACCTACACCCTCGAAGACCTGTTTGAACAACTTGGAGAAGATTCGTCACCCGAAGGGATTGACGATTTTATCGGCAAACACACCCTGCCCAATGACGTAAAGCTGATTGACGCGGATTTCTGGTCACCGCAACAAGCCCAATTCCTTAAGGATGAACTGCGTGAAGACGCAGTCTGGGCGATCGCGGTCGACGAACTGAACCAGCGCCTGCACCAGCAACCCTGAGCCTTCAATGCAGGCTGTCTGACTGCTCCAGGTGCAACAGCGCCTCCCAGGCAGCCCTGCACTCTTCAGCCTCATCGCGACTGGCGAACGCCGTGCCGCGCTGCTCGCCATTGAGCAACACTACCCAACAGGCCTTTTGCCCCAGCGCACGCAGGGTGGGCGGTACGCCACTGCCAATCATCACAGCCACATCGACTTTGGTTTGCATGGAGCGCCTCCGGAAATTAGTTAGCTGGCTAACAATGTTCGCCATGCTACGGTTTTCTTCCAGTTGGAAAAAGCTATCCCCGGAATAGCTCCCTTGCATTACCTGCAACAATCGCCCTCGTGGGTCAGCGGCCCTCAGGCCTGTAGCCCAGGCGCAAGCCACCCCAATGCCGGCCATTGACCGTGATCGGCACGGACAAGTCGTGCATCAACTCCCCGGTATCGCGGGTGTAGGTCTGCAGCAAGACCGCCTGCTGGTGGCTGCCGCAGCGGATTCCCGTGCGGTCTTCAAACTTGCGCTTGGTACGATTTTGTACCGCGTCCACTTGGGCATCGCCGGTCAACGCTTGGGAGAACACCTTGTTGTGGGTTGGCACATAACCCTGTGGCGTGCAGGCGATGGCGAATACCAGGCCCTCATGCCGGGGCAACAGGGCTTCCTGTATGGCCGGCAGCACCTGGTCGGTGTAGCCGTCAAAACGCGTGTGGTACTTGCTTGGCCGCGTGTTGGGAATGGCGGTATAGCTGCGGTCGAACAGGTCATCGAGGCTGATGCGGTTTTGCAGGACGTCGGCTTCAAACTGCGCGGCAATGCGGCTCGCGCCTTCGCGTGCCAGGTCATAGATGCGCTGGTGGTAGTCATCCAGGCCGACCTCGGCGAGGCGTTCACTGATGGTTTCGGCCTGGCCTTCCATTTGTACGGCGGCGGCAGCCAACTGTTGGGTCTGCTGGTCGCTGACGGTCAAATCGCTGCGCATCTGCTCCACCGCATGGAACAGGCTGTCGAGTTGGGCGCGGTTGGTGTCGGTGCCCTGAGCGATTTCATTGACCTGGCCTTCGACATCCGCTGCCAGGCTGGCGATGCTGTCCAGTTGCTCGCCGGCGTGCTCCACCTGCTCTACACCGGATTGCAGATCCGCCGACAATTGCCGGATCTGCTCCACCACCTGGGCGGTACGCTGCTGGATATCCGCCACCATCACCCCGACTTCATCGGTCGCCGTGGCGGTTCGCCCAGCCAGGCCACGCACCTCGTCGGCGACCACCGCAAACCCGCGACCATGCTCACCGGCCCGCGCGGCTTCAATCGCCGCGTTCAAGGCCAGCAGGTTGGTCTGGCTGGCGATCGACTGGATCACCAGGGTGACGCGCTGGATTTCTTCGCTGCGCTGGCTCAAGGCCTCGATCAATTGACGGCTGTCGTTGGCGCGCTGGCTGAGCTGGTGCATACGGGTGATGGACTGCGCCAGCACCTCGCGCCCTTCGGTACTGCGCTGATGGGCCTGGCTGGCCGCACCGAGGGCCTGGCGGCTCAGTTGCGAGGTGAGCTGCTCGGTGCCGATCATCACTTCGGCACTGCTGACGATCTGCTTCGCCGCGCCCAATTGAGATTGCAGCCTGGCCGCCAGTTGCTTGACCGAATAGGCCACGCCGGCAGCAGACAGCGCGTTATGGCTGGTGGTGTAGGACAGGTCGCGGGTCAGCTCGCCGATTGCATCGGTGGCTTCGGACGCGGCAACGCTGTGGGTGCGATGTTTCAGGCGGGGCAGCCAGATCAGCAGCAGGGCCACCGGCAGGCACAGGTAAATCGAGAGTTGGGCGAACGCCAGGCCCAGCAGCAACAGCACCAGGGCGGTACTTTGCAGGAGCGGCGTCAACCAGCCGGGCAACTGTCGCGCCACCACGGGTGGTGACACTGCTGCGCCCATGAGAGATCCGTCTCCAGCCATGTTCGTTACCCCACTGCTTGTCGTTATTGTGACTGCATTAGACGCCACTATGTGGCCATTATCCATGGGCCTTTAGTGGGGGGCTTGCAGCAGATCAATAAACGGGGGGAAACGGCTGTTTTCTGCTGGGAACCGGGTAACCCGGCTCCAGCAGTTCACCGCATCAGGCTTGGCGCTGGTGCTTGTCGATTTGCTCGTGGCGCTCTTGCGCTTCGATGCAGTACTTGGTGGTCGGGCTGATCAGCAGGCGCTTGAGGCCGATAGGCTCGCCGCTGTCGTCGCACCAGCCGAAGGAGTCTTCCTTGATACGGCCCAGCGCCTGCTCAAGTTGCGGCAGCATGCGCTGGTCGCGGTCGATGGCGTTCACCAGCCAGGTGCGCTCTTCTTCGACAGAAGCAGCGTCGGCCGGGTCTGCCGGGGTGTCCAGGCTTTCAATGGCGATGCGGTTCTGCTCGATGCGCTCGTGGTGTTCCACTTTCATGTCTTGCAACAACTTCTCGAAAAAAGCGTGCTGCTCGGCATTCATGTAGTCATCCGCCGGCATGGCCAGCAACTTTTCCTTTGTCATTGATTTCTCTATAAAAAATACGTGCATTAAGGCGAATAAGGGAGCGTTCCGGCCGACCTCTGCAGGTCTCGGAAAGGCGCCGTCCATTTCAAGCGCCACCCGGCACTCAATTTACGAGGGGCGGCAGTCTAAGGCCGACTTGAGGGCTCAGCAACTGAAATGACAGGCATTTTTTCCAAGATAACCCGCAAAGGCACCAGGACGGGCTCGGCGAATGGTCATCGGAGTGCGTTTATAGCAAGAAATTCAGTGTTGTGGAGCTATATAGAAGACAAACGGTTAAATGTGGGAGCGGGCTTGCTCGCGAAGGCAGTGTGTCAGTCACTGAATGTTTAACTGATACACCGTCTTCGCGRGCAAGCCCGCTCCCACATTTTGACCGATGCGGCCTTGAGGACCGTGTCAGCGCTTGAGTTTGCGCTTGTTGCGATACTGGTCGATCACCACCGCCACCACGATGATCAGGCCCTTGATGATGTCCTGGATGTAGGCATCCACGCCGACGAAGGTAAACCCGCTGGCCATCACCCCGAGGATCAGCGCGCCGATCACGGTGCCGGTGATGCGCCCTACTCCGCCCGCCAGGCTGGTGCCGCCGATCACCGCGGCGGCAATCGCGTCCAGCTCATAGGACATGCCCATGCCAGCCTGCCCGGTGGCCGCCCGTGCCGATGCGACCACACCGGCCAGGCCTGCCAGCAGGCCGGCGATGCTGTAGACGATGATCAGGTGGCGCTTGACGTTGATGCCCGAGGTGCGCGCCGCCTGCATGTTGCCGCCGATGGCGTAGGTGTACTTGCCGTACTTGGTGTAGCGCAGGGCGATATGGAAGATCACCGCCACCACCAGGAAGATCACCACCGGCATCGCGCCGTGGCCGATGGCCGTGTAGGAGTCCGAGAGCATGCTCACCGGCTGGCCTTCGGTGTAGTAACGCGCCAGGCCACGGGCCGAGACCATCATGCCGAGGGTCGCAATAAACGGTGGAATCCCGGTGACCGCAATGATACTGCCGTTGATCGCCCCCGCCAGCAGCCCCACGCCCAGGCCCATCGCCACCGGTATCCACACCGGCAGGTCAGTCAATGACGGAAACACCGCACGGGAAAAGTCGGAAGTCTGCGCCAGGCTGGCGGCGATCATCGCCGACAACGCCAGCACCGAGCCCGAGGACAAATCGATACCGGTAGTGATGATCACCTGGGTCACGCCAATCGCCAGCAGGCCGATGATCGACACCTGCAGGATCATCAATACAAGGCGCTGGGAGTTCATCAGGAAGCTCTGGTCGCGCACGATCCAGCCGAACAACTCAAACACCAGGCCGATGCCAATCAGCACCAGCAGGATGCTCAGCTCGGTGGGCATGCGTCGACGGTGCTTGACCGGCGCCGCAGCGGGCTTCTTTTCCTCGGGTTTGCTTTCCAGTATCGCGTTCATAACCACTCACCTTTTTTATCGCGTTGCGCCGGCCACAACGGGCCGGCGCCGTCTGTTCGTTAGTGGACCGCCGTCATACCGGAAGCCAGTTGCATGACTTTTTCCTGGGTCGCATCCGCGCGGTCCAGGGTGCCCATCAGGTCGCCTTCGTGCATCACCATCACCCGGTCGCTCATGCCCAGCACCTCGGGCAGCTCCGAGGAAATCATGATCACCGCCATGCCTTCGCTGGCCAGGTAGGAAATCAGCCGGTAGATCTCGGCCTTGGCGCCCACGTCGATACCGCGAGTGGGTTCGTCGAGGATCAGCAGCCGTGGGTTGGTCATCAGCCAGCGGGCCAACAGGGCTTTTTGCTGGTTGCCACCGGACAAGGTGTCGATGCATTGCTCCAGCGACGGGGTTTTCACCCGCAGCTTGGTGCACATGTCTTCACACAGGGCACGCAGGGCTTTTTGCTGGATAAAGCCATTGCCGGAGTAATGCGGCAGCACAGCCATCTCCATGTTTTCCAGCACCGACAGGCAGGGGAACAGGCCGCTGAGCTTGCGGTCTTCGGTCAGCAGCGCGAAGCCCTTCTCGATGGCCATGTGCGGGTCGGTGATGCGCACGGTCTTGCCGTCCAGCTGGATCTCGCCGCCGGAGCTTGGGGTGATGCCGAAAATGGTTTCGGCGACATTGGTCCGCCCGGAGCCCATCAGCCCGGCGATACCGAGAATTTCCCCGGCATGCAGGTCGAACGACACGCCCTGGAATACCCCATCCAGGCGCAGGTCGCGCACCGACAGCAGCAGATTGCCGATGGGCTTGTCACGCACCGGGAACAGCTGGCTCAGCTCACGCCCCACCATCATCGAGATCAGGCTGTCGCTGTCCATGCTGTCGGCCCGCTGCAGGCCGATATAGGCGCCATCGCGGAACACCGCCACTTCATCGGCGATGGCGAATACTTCGTTCATTTTATGGGTGATGTAGATGATGCCTTTGCCCTGGGACTTGAGGTCGGCAATGATCGAAAACAGGTGGGCCACTTCCTTGTCGGTAATGGCGGAGGTCGGTTCATCCATGATCAGGATGTCGGAGTCATAGGACACCGCCTTGGCAATCTCGACCATCTGCCGCTCGGCAATGCTCAGGTTGCCGACGTGTTCCTCCGGGTCGAGGTTGATCCGCAGCCGCTCCAGCAATTGCGCGGTGCAGCGGTGCATTTCCCGGTGGTTGACCATGTGCAGGCCGTTGAGCTGTTCGCGACCGATCCAGATGTTCTCGGCGATGCTCATGTGCGGCATCAGGTTGAGTTCCTGGTGGATCATCGCGATCCCGGCCTTCTGCGCTGCCAGCGGTGTTTCGAATTTGATCGGCTTGCCACGCAAGCGGATTTCACCGGCGTCGGGCTGATAGATGCCGGCAATGATCTTCATCAGTGTCGACTTGCCCGCGCCGTTCTCGCCCATCAGCGCCAGCACCGAGCCGGGGCGCACCCGCAGCTGCACATCGGCCAGGGCCACGACGCCGGGAAAGCCTTTGCTGATGTTGGAGATCTCCAGCAGATAGGGTTCTTCCAGTACCAAGGGCTGGATACCGGGAGGCTGGGAAGCAGTCGCTTGAGCAAACATATCGGGTACTCCGTCAGCAGGGCCGCCGTGGCTGCCCTGCCGGTTTATTGTTGTTATTAAGGGCTACTTGAAGTCTTTGACGTTGTCCGGGGTGATCAGCTTGAACGGGATCACCACGTTCTGCTCGACCGGCTCGTGCCTGGCCATCTTGCGCGCCGCTTCCACCGAACCCACGGCCTGGCCATTGGCGTCCTGGAACGCCGACGCAGCCATGTCGCCCTTGGTAATCGCGTTCAAACCGTCCGGTGTGCCATCCACCCCGGCGATCAACACGGTGCCCGGCTTGGTGCCCGCCGACTTCAACGCCATGGACGCACCGATGGCCATCTCGTCGTTGTTGGCCAGCACCGCGTTGAATTCACGGCCTTGGGTCAGCCAGTCGTTGACCAGGGTCATGCCCTTGTCACGCAGCCAGATGCCGGTCTGTTCCTGCTCGATGGTGATGCCTGGGTATTTGGCCAGGACTTCCTTCACCCCCTTGGTGCGGTTGGTGGTGGAGTTGTTCGCCAGGTCACCCAGCAGGATCACGATCTTGCCCTTGCCGCCGAGCTTTTCGGCGATGTACTGCATTTGCAGGCGACCCGCCTCGACGTCATTGGAGGTCACGGCCACGATGCCTTTGGGCAGATCCGTCTGGTCGGGACGACGGTTGACGTACACCAGCGGAATGCCCGCTGCGAGGGCCGCTTTACTGATATTGGCGGTAGACGCCGTGTCGACCGGGTTGACGATGATGGCGTCGACTTTCTGGCTGATAAAGTTCTCGACCTGGCTCAGTTGCTTGACCACATCGGCGCGGGCGTCTTCGAACTGCAGCTGCACGCCGTCACCCTTGGGGTAGGACTTGGCTTGCTTGTCCATGTCCTCGCGCAGGTAAGTCAGGAAGGTGTCATCGAACGCCGACATGCTCACGCCCACCTTGATATCGGCCGCCGTGGCGAAACCACTGGCGAGCATCATGGACAGGGCCAGCGCGGTAAAACGGATCGGGGTCTTCATGAACGGTCTGTCTCCAATTTCTTGTTGGTTTTGTGGACGTTGCGTTTTTCAGAGCGAAGCGGTCGGCAGTCGAACGATCGGCGCCCCCGGAATGCAGCACACCAGGGAACCCTTGCTTTCGACGCACAGGACATTCAGGAGGGAAAAGTAAAACGGCCGGGCGCGGGGCAGACCGCGTGGCTGGAGGGCAGGACGTAAAACTCGCAGTACAGCGTTGAAGATTTTCATCTGACGGTACCTGGTTGTTTTGATCTTGTTTTTGTCGAGTCGCCCGAATCGAGTCCGAACGTACTTTATGCAACCTGGAATGACTTTATTGGAAAATAATTTCCATATCAACCTGTTTTAGAATTTTATTCTATTTTTCATCCATGAGGCTCCATAGCCGCCATTTCCACTACCTGCTGGCGCTCTGAACTCAGGCGCGCGGCGTCCAGTACGCGGGTGGTTGCCAGCGCATCCAGGACGTTCACCGGCAACTCGCCGTGGCCTTCCACCGCGCTTTGCAGCTGACTGTAGAACTGATTCCAACGGCCCTTTTCCGACGGCACCCGCTCACGATCCGGCCCCTGCTCGAACCAGCCCCAGCGTCGATGTTCTTCAGCGCCCCAGTGCTCGCCTTCGGTTTTCGGGGTCTTGCCGGCCAGCAGCGCCTCTTCCTGGCCGTCCAGCCCTTCGATGGTGTAGCAACCGGCCGTGCCATTCACCCGAAACCGCGGGGCCTGGTTGTTTTGCAGGGCGCTGCCCCACAGGTGTGAAATCACCCCGTTGGCGTGGGTCAGCGATACAAAGAAGCCGTGGTCTACGTTCGGCTCATCGGCGGTGTAGTGCAACTGCGCGAACACCCGGTCCACCGGGCCGAACAGTTGCATGGCCTGGTCCACCAGGTGGCTGCCCAGGTCCCGCAGGAAGCCGCCGCCGCTGGCATTGCCCACCGAGCCCGGGTTGTAGCGCTCCACCCGGGATTCAAAGCGGGTGACGGTGCCCAGGGCTCCGGCGTCGATCAGCTTGCGCACGGTGAGGAAGTCCGAATCCCAGCGCCGGTTCTGGTAGACGCTGAGCAGCACGCCCTGGCGCTCGGCGGCGGTGATCAAGGCCTGGGCCTGTTCGGCATTGCTGGCAAAGGGTTTGTCGCTGACCACCGCCACACCGTGCTCAATGGCCTCCAGCACCAGGGCCGGACGGCCCTTGAGGGTGGTGGAGATCACCAGCACGTCGACACCGGCCTCGGTGATCTGCCCGATACTGTCGAAGGCCTTCACTCCGGGGTGATCCGTCGCCAGTTGCTGGCGACGTTCGGGTGACCGTGTCACCACGCCGACAAAGGTCGCCCCCGGCAGGCTGGCTATCAGGGGTGCATGAAATACACGGCCGCCTTTGCCGTATCCAACCAGTCCGATTCGCATACAAATACTCCTTGGTTAATTGTGGCGAGGGAGCTTGCTCCCGCTCGACTGCGTAGCAGTCGCAAGCTTTTCGGGGCGCTTCGCACCCCAGCGGGAGCAAGCTCCCTCGCCACAGGGCACGCCACAACGGTCTAACAGCACAACTCGCGGGTCACCCGCTCCAGCATCATCCGGTTGGACTCATCCGGCCGGTCTTCCCAGGCAAACACCGACACCGTGGCAATGCCGTCGAACTTGATTTCCCGCAGAGTGCCGAAAAACGCCTCCCAGTTCACCTCGCCCTGGCCGATGTCCAGGTGCTGGTGCACGGTGGCGGTGACGCCCGGCGGGTTGACGATGTAGCGCAGGTTGGACGACGCCCGGTGGTTGTAAGTGTCGGCAATGATCAAGTGGCTGAGCTTGGAGCCTGCGTACTTGAGCATCGAGGCGATATCGCCCTTGCCGTCGTCATAGAAGAAGGTGTGCGGCGCGGCGTAGAGGTAGTTGATCCAGTCGCGGTCGAGGCCGCGAATGATGTCCACCGACTCGTTGTTGCGCTCGCAGAAGTCGTACGGATGCGCCTGGATATCCAGCTTGATGCCTTCGCGCTCGAACTCCGGCATCAGCTCGTCCATGGAGCGCATGAACTGGTTTTCGCACACCAACGGATTGTCGGACTGGCCGGTGAATTCGGTGTTGACCAGCTCGCAGTCCATTTCCACGGCGATCTGGATCGCGCGCTTCCAGTTGCGCACGGCGGCAACCCGCAGGCCTTCGTCGGCGGCGGCCCAGTGGTACATGGGCAGCAGGGATGAGAGTTGCACGCCGGCGTCGCTCAAGGCCTTGCGAAATTCCTTGATGCGCGCGCGGTCGACCCGGGGGGCCTTGTAGAACGGCAGGAAGTCTTCCCGGGGCGAGAGTTCGATGTGCTGGTAGCCGAGCTCGGCGGCCTTGTCGACCATTTGGCCGAGGGGCAGGTGGCGGTACATGTAGGGGTCTAATGCGATGCGCATGCTTGAGATCTCCCGAATTTGAGGTAGGAACTCGGTCAAATGTGGGAGCGGGCTTGCTCGCGAATGCGGTGGGTCAGTCGATGCAAATGTTGACTGAAAGGCCGCATTCGCGAGCAAGCCCGCTCCCACACTGACTGCGTTACATCAGTGAGGGTTGTGGTTAGCCGTAGAAATGCGGACGGGGTGGCAGGCCCACTTTCACAATCTGCCCACTGTTCTGCGCCTCAATACACGCATCCGCCGCCACCGCCGCTGCAAAACCATCCCACGCCGACGGCCCCCCCACTTGCCCTGCCCTTACACCGTCGATAAACGCCTGCAGCTCAACGTCATACGCCGCGATGAACCGGTCTTTCCAATCCATCAGGATCGCATTCGACAACTTGGCCCCGCTGCGCATCTGCACCTGGGACGGCTCCGGCAATTTCGCAATACCGGTCTCCCCCACCACTTCGCACTGGATGTCGTAGCCGTACTGGCAGTTCACAAACACTTCCACATCGATGCGCGTGCCCTTGGCGGTTTCCAGCAGCACGATCTGCGGGTCACGCAGATGGGCCAGCGCCTTGCTCGATTTACGCGGGAACACCACCTGCACCGACACGTAGTCATCGGCCAGCAACCAGCGCAACACATCCAGCTCGTGGATCAGGGTGTCGGTGATCGCCATGTCGGTCTTGTAGTTCTCACCCACCCTCGGGTTGCGGTGGGCACAGTGCAGCATCAGCGGCTCGCCGATCTGGCCGCTGTCGATCACGGCTTTCAAGGCGCGATAGCCTTGGTCATACGGACGCATGAAACCCACCTGCACCAGGCGCTTGCCGTGGGCCACTTCGGCCTCGACGATCTTGCGGCAGCCTTCGGCAGTCACCGCCAGCGGCTTCTCGCAGAACACGGGTTTGCCGGCCGCAATCGCCGCCAACACAAATTCTTCGTGGCTCGGGCCCCATGAGGTCACCAGGATCGCCTCGACCTGCGGCGAATTGATCAGCGCGTGGCCGTCCGGGTACACCTCGGCGGTGAGTTTCAGGTCAGCGACGACCTTGGCCGCCTGCTCAAGGTTGATGTCGGTCACGGCCACCACCTGGCTGTTGAGCAAGGTCTGGCTGCAGCGACGAATGTGATCCTGGCCGATGGCGCCAGTACCGATAACACCCAACTTCAAAGACATGAAAACACTCCTCTTGTTATTAGTACTGCCGGGCCTTGGCCAGGCGTTCATTGAGTTGTTTGGCCACCGCATCGGTGCGCGCGCTGGTGGACACCTGCGCCACACCGACGCGCCACCACGACAGGTATTTGTGGATCATGGTTTTCGGCAGGACCTTGATATCAATCAGCGTCGACACGGTTTGCGTGCGCGCATCGGCCAGCGCCGCCTGCAACTGCTCCACGGTGTTGACCTTGTAGGTCTTGCAACCATAGGCCGCCGCACTCATGGCGAAGTCCACCGGCACAAAACCGCCGTCGAGCTTGCCGGTCTCGGGGTTGCGGAAACGGAACTCGGTGCCGAAGCTGTCCATGCCGTGCTCCATCTGCAAATTGTTGATGCAGCCGAAGGTCATGTTGTCCAGCAGCACCACGTTGATCTTGCGCCGCTCCTGGATCGAGGTGGCCAGCTCCGAGTGCAGCATCATGTACGAGCCGTCGCCCACCAGTGCGTACACCTCGCGCTCGGGCTCGGCCAGCTTCACGCCCAATGCGGCGTTGACCTCGTAGCCCATGCACGAATAACCGTATTCGACGTGGTAGGTGTTGACGCCCTTGCTGCGCCAGCTGCGCTGCAAGTCACCCGGCAGGCTGCCGGCAGCGGCGACGATGATTGCGTCGTCGGCCAGGGCTTCGTTGAGCACACCGAGTACGCGGCTTTGGGTCAGGCAGGAACCGGTCAGCTCGATAAACTCACGCAGCACCGCCGGGTCCATGTGGTCGTTGATTTCAGGGACGAAGTTTTCAGTCTGGTATTCCGCCTGGTAGATCCGGTCGACTTCGACGTCCAATTGCGCCTTGGCATCCCGTGGCTGATCCCCCCAGCTGGAACGGTAGTCGCCCAAGGCTTCAGCCAGTGCTTCCAGGCCGACCCTGGCATCCGCCAGCAACTGCACGCCATCGAGTTTCAGTGCGTCGCACGGGCTGATATTCAGGTTGAGAAACTGCACCTCAGGATGCTTGAACAGTGACTTCGACGACGTGGTGAAATCGGTATAGCGCGTGCCGATACCAATGATCAGATCCGCCTCGGGTGCCAGCAGGTTCGCCGCCAGGCAGCCGGTTTCACCAAGACCGCCGAGGTTCAGTGGATGGCTTGAAACCACCGCACTCTTGCCCGCCTGGGTTTCCGCGAAAGGAATGTCGAAGCGTTCGGCAAAGGCTTGCAGCGCGGCATTCGCCCCGGAGTATTTGACCCCGCCGCCACACACGATCAGCGGTTTGCGCTTGCCCTTGAACGCCGCCACGGCATCCCCCAGCATCGCTTCGGTCGCCGGGCGACGGTCGATACGGTGCACGCGTTTTTGCAGGAAGTAATCCGGGTAATCCCAGGCTTCGCCCTGTACATCCTGCGGCAGGGCCAGGGTCACGGCGCCGGTTTCCGCCGGGTCGGTGAGCACGCGCATGGCGTGAATCGCCGCCGTCATCAGCTGTTCCGGGCGGTTGATGCGGTCCCAGTATTTGCTGACCGCACGAAAGGCATCGTTGGTGCTGATGCTCAAGTCGTGGAACTGTTCGATTTGTTGCAGTACCGGATCGGGCTGGCGACTGGCGTAGACATCACCGGGCAACAGCAGCAACGGAATCCGGTTGGCGGTCGCGGTCGCCGCGGCGGTCAACATATTCGCCGCACCCGGCCCCACCGAGGAGGAGCACGCGTAGATCTTGCGGCGCAAATGCTGCTTGGCAAAACCAATCGCCGCGTGGGCCATGCCCTGTTCGTTGCGGCCCTGATGCACCACCAGGTCGCCGCTGTCCTGCTCCAGGGCCTGGCCCAGGCCCAGCACATTGCCGTGGCCAAAAATCGTGAAGATGCCGGCGACAAACTTGCTCTGCACACCATCGACTTCGATGTACTGGTTATCCAGAAACTTCACCAGGGCCTGGGCCATGGTCAATCGGGTTGTGGTCATGAGGTGCCCCTTATCGTTTCTGCAGGTGGGCGATACTCGCCCCCAACGCCTGCTTGATATCTGCCAGGCCGTGCACGCTTTCGGCGAACGGTTCGAATGACAGGTGGCCGCTGTAGCCGGTGCTGAGCAGCGTGTCGATCTGCGCGGCATTGCCGAGGATGTCAGCCTCGCCCACCAGCACGCGGTGGCCGTCGCGGATCGAGTTCAGCGGTGCGTCGGCATCTTCCACACCGGAGATATGCACCAGCCCGGTCAGTTCGGGGAAGAACTCATGTTCACTGGCCAGGTGGTGGTGGAAGGTGTCATGCACCACGCGGAACACATCCAGGCCGCCGACAGACTTGATCGCATCCACGGCCACGCGTTTGCGGCGCAGCGAGCATTCTTCAAACCCCAGGGGTTCGACAAAACCGAGAATCCCGTATTCCCGCAGGATCGGCGCCAGTTCACTCAAGGCGGTGCGCAAACCGGCCGAGCGCTGGGCTTCGTTGCGCGAGTCGGCGCGGTCGTTCAACGGGCACATCACCAACGCCTGCGCGCCGCATTCGCGGGCATAGGCCGCCAGCTTGATGGCCTGGGCGCGGCGTTCGTCATTCCACACATCGAAGGGGTACAGCGCGTTGATCGACAGCACCGCGATGCCATGCACCGCGCACAATTCGCGCACGCGGCTGGCAGGGGTGCCGTCTTCAATCTCGATGCCCTTGAGGTCGTTGCGGATCTCGATGGCGTCGCATTTCAGGGTCACCGCCAGCTGGATAAAATCGGGCAGGGAAAGGCTGGGGGCGACCATGCGGTTCAGGGCAAAACGTAGAGGCGACTTCATTATTGTTGTGCTCCACACTCGAAAACGTTACTTGGCGGTTGGCATGCTGAATTCAGGGCCCTTGGCGATGCTGTCGGGCCAGCGTTGCATGACGCTCTTGTAGCGGCTGTAGAAACGAATGCCTTCTTCGCCATAGGCGTGGTGGTCGCCGAACAGCGAGCGCTTCCAGCCACCGAACGAATGCCAGGCCATCGGCACCGGAATCGGCACGTTGATGCCGACCATCCCGACCTTGATGGTGCGGGCAAAGGCACGGGCAATGCCGCCGTCGCTGGTAAAGCACGACACGCCGTTGCCGAACTCATGGGCGTTGATCAAGGCCACGGCGCTGGCAAAATCCGCCACCCGCACGATGCCCAGCACCGGCCCGAAAATCTCTTGCTGGTAGATGCTCATTTCGGTGGTGACGTTATCGAACAAGGTCGCACCGACGAAGAAACCACCCTCCGCCCCCGGCACCTTGAAGCCACGACCGTCGACGATCAGCTTCGCGCCCTGGGCCACGCCCTGGTCGATAAACCCTTCGACCTTGGCCTTGTGTTCGGCGGTAACCAGCGGGCCCATCTCGCTGTCTTTTTGCATACCGTTGCCGACCTTCAACTGGTCGATACGCGGCAGCAGTTTTTCGATCAGCCTGTCGCCGACATCGCCCACCACCACGGCAATCGAGATCGCCATGCAGCGCTCGCCGGCCGAGCCGTACGCTGCGCCGATCAAGGCGTCAGCCGCCTGATCCAGGTCGGCGTCGGGCATCACGATCATATGGTTCTTCGCCCCGCCCAATGCCTGCACACGCTTGCCGCGCTGGGTGGCCTGCTGGTGGATGTACTCGGCAATCGGGGTGGAACCGACGAACGAAATCGCCTCGATATCCGGGTGCTGCAACAGGCCGTCTACCGCGCTCTTGTCACCCTGCACCACGTTGAACACACCGTCGGGCAGCCCGGCTTCGGTCAGCAGGCGGGCCATCAGCAAACTGGCGGACGGGTCGCGCTCCGACGGCTTGAGGATGAAGCAGTTACCGGTGGCCAGCGCCAGCGGGATCATCCACAGCGGCACCATCACCGGGAAGTTGAACGGGGTGATGCCGGCGCACACGCCCAGTGGCTGGCGCAGGTTCCAGTTGTCGATGCCGCCGCCGATGTTGTCGCTGAAATCGGTTTTCAACAGGTTTGGCGCACCGCAGGCGAACTCGACGATCTCGATGCCGCGGGTGACTTCGCCCTTGGCGTCGGAGAACACCTTGCCGTGTTCGCGGCTGATGATTTCAGCCAGCTCATCGTGGTGCTGGTCGAGCAATTCCTTGAATTTGAACAGCACCCGCGAACGGCGCAGGGATGATTGCTCGGACCACGCCGGGAAGGCTTTCAGTGCCGACGCGACGGCCTCATCGACGGTCTTCTGGCTGGCCAGCCCGACGCGGGCCTGGACTTCGCCGGTAGCCGGGTTGAACACATTGCTGAAACGCTCACTGGCGCTGTCGTGCACCTGGCCGTTGATGTAATGGCCGATTACCGGGGCGTTGCTCATTATTGTTCTCCGTCAAAAGTGCTTATAGATCCAGCAGCCAGCTGTGCTGCGGGTCGTTATGGAAATGCCAGGCACGCTTGGGGCCGGCCATCACGTTCAGGTAGTAGGACTCGTAGCCATACGGCACGCTGACGGGGTGATACCCCTTGGGCACCACCACCAGGTCGCTGTTTTCGACGGCCATGGCCTGGTCGATGCTGCGGTCGTCGGTGTAGACGCGCTGGAACACAAAGCCCTGGGGCGGGTTGATCTGGTGGTAGTAGGTTTCTTCGAGAAAGCTCTGGTGCGGCAGATCGTCGGTGTCGTGCTTGTGGGGCGGGTAGCTCGACGAGTGACCGGACGGTGTGCGCACTTCCACCACCAGCAGCGAATGGGCAGGCTCGCTGTCGGGCAGGATGTCGCACACGTAGCGGGTGTTGGCGCCCTTGCCACGTACGCTGCGCTTGCATTGCTCGGGGCGAATCAGACGGGGTGCCAGACCTGCGTCGGTTGAGCCGGGAGCGGCGCAGACGGCAATTTGCACGTCGCTCAGCGCAGTGACCTGAGCGTCGGTGCCGGGCGGCAAATAAGCGGCGAAGGGCGACTTGTCTTCGAACACCGAGTGGCGATCACCGAGGTTTTCCCAGTTGAAGCCTTCGCCCTGGATAGTCACCCGGCCGCTGAGCAGCACCAGGCACAGTTCCTTGTCGCCGGCGGTGACTGGCAAGGTTTCACCCAGGCTCAGGCGGTAGGCGGCGAAGCCCACGTATTCCAGGCGCCCTTCTTCCAGCGCCACCATGGTTTGCCCGCGCTTGCTGCTTTTGACCAACAGGCTCATTGTCCAGTCCTCTCGCTCAACAGTGCGCGCAGGGTGTCGTAACCCTTCTTCGCATAGATGTAGCTCGGCGCCACGGCAGGATCCTGCTCGGCCTCCACTACCAGCCAACCCTGGTAATTGGCGGCCAGCAGCACGTCCAGCAGCGCGGCGAAGTCGATATCGCCGTCGCCGGGCACGGTGAAGGTGCCGTTGACGATGCAATCCGGGAAGCTCCACATCTGGTTGCGTGCCAGTTGCACCACCGGCTTGCGCACATCCTTGAAGTGCACGTGGCAGATGCGGGCGATGTGTTTGCGCAGCACCTCGATAGGCTCGCCGCCACCCATGTAGCAGTGGCCCGAATCAAACAGCAGGCCGACTTCCGGGCCGGTGCGGCGCATTAGTTGGTCGATGTCTTCCGGGGATTCGACGTAGGCGCCCATATGGTGGTGGTACGCCAGGCGCACGCCCTGGGACAGGGTGAAGCGCGCCAGTTCTGTGAGTTTGTCGGCGTATTCCTGCCAGGCCTGTTCGCTGTGGAAGCGCGGGCGTTCGATCAGGCGCACCGGCGAACCCTGGATCGAGTCGGCGACTTCTCCATACACCAACACGCTGGCGCCGTTTTCACGCAGCAGTTCAACGTGGCTGGCGATGGCTTCGATTTCTTCCGCCACCGAGCGCCGGGCCAGGCGACTGGAGTACCAGCCGGAGACCAGTGCCAGGTCGTAGGGGCGCAATACATCGCCGACACCTTTGGCGTCCTTGGGGAATTTGCCGTTGAGTTCAAAGCCTTCGTAGCCGATGTCCTTGCCTTCGCTGAGGGCCGTGCTCAACGGCGTTTCACCGCCCAGGGCCGGCAGGTCGTCGTTGCTCCAGGAGATCGGGTTGATGCCAATTCGGATAGCGGGCATGGCTGCACCTATTATTGTTTTTTCAGAGTTGCCTGAGATCTGCTTTATGTGGGAGCGGGCTTGCCTGGGATGCGCGCGACTCGGTCTAACAGGTGTACCGAGGTGATGCCATCGCAGGCAAGCCAGCTCCCACATTTGATTGCGTGTTTAGCTTCGAGAACTGCGCCAAGCCTTAATCAATTGCTCAAAGATGCACTGCACCTGCTCAATCAAGGCTTGATCGTCAATCTCCCCCGCCAGCCAGGCTCGGCTCGGTTCCTGGAAGATCGTGCGACCCACGGCGAACCCGCGGCAGGTCTGGCTTTGGCTGGCTTGCTGGAAGCCATCGGCCAGGCATTCGGCGGAAGCGTTCAGGCCCAGCAGCACCACGCCCCGGCAGTAGGGATCGCGCTCCTGGATCAGCTCGTCGAGCTTTTTCCAGTCTGCGGCCGACTGCGCCTCGATCTTCCACCACGCCGGGTAGATGCCCAGGTTGTACAGGCGCTTGAGGCTGCGATAGAGCACGTCGGGATAGGTGGACGGGTGATCCTTGGGGGGCACGACTTCCAGCAGCAGCTCATGGCCGCTGACCAGGGACGCCTGATACAGGGCCTTGAGTTGCGCTTCCTGTTCCAGGCGCAGCAATGGCTCGTCATCGGGGTGAAATTGCACCAGGCACTTGATGATCTGCTCCCGGGGCCAGGCAATCAGGTTGCTGCCCACCGAGCGCCCGTGTTCAAAGGCCAGCGGCCGTGAATTCTGGACTTCCACCGGGCGGGCGATCCACCAGCCGCGACCGCTGGCGGCGTTCAGCGCGTCCTGGCCGAAGCGTTGGTCGGCCAGAATCCCGACGTCAGCCTCGACGCCCTGCTCCGCCAGTTTGCTTTCAACCCGTTCCACGGCCTGGATAAACAGTTGCTTGAGGGCGCTGATGCGCGCCGGGTCCTGGCCGCCCTTTTGTGCCAGTTCCACCAACTGCCAGCGGTGGTCGAAGGCAAATACAAACAGCTGCTTCCAGACCTTACGCGGCACGCTGACCTGGTGCAGGCGTTGCAGCACCGCGTCCTGGTCCGGGCGGGTAATCGGCACCGGGCTGTTGAACAGGTAATCGAGTTCGGCGCGGGTCGGCATGGCCGGCGCGCAGGCATGGCGCGACACCACCAGGCCGCCGCAGGCATTCGCCAACTGGCTGCAGCGCTCGTCGCTGGCGTCTTCAAGCCAGCCGCTGAGGAAGCCGGACATGAAGGCATCGCCGGCGCCCAGCACGTTGAGTACTTCCACCCGTACCCCGGGGTAGATCGCGCCGTCTTCAAGGCGGGCCGGGATATCGCCGTGGATCACCGTGCAGCCCTGGGGGCCAAGCTTGACCACCAGGGTGGCCGAGGTCAGGCCACGCACCGTGCGCAATGCCGTGAGCAAATCTTCACTGCCACCGGCAATCAGGAATTCTTCTTCGGTGCCGACGATCAGGTCAAAACGCGGGAGGATTTTCTGCACGTGCTGGCTGACATTCTGGTCGGCCACAAACCGGGTTTCGCCATCGGCCTTGCCGGCCAGGCCCCAGAGCACCGGGCGGTAGTCGATGTCGAGCACGCGTTTGACGTTATGCTTCTCGGCGTAGTCCAGGGCCTGGATGCTGGCCTTGTACACGCCGTCGGTGGAGAAGTGGGTACCGGTGATCAGCAGCGCCTTGCTGGAAGCAATGAACGCTTCACTGATGTCTTCGGCACGCAGGGCCATGTCGGCGCAGTTCTCGCGGTAGAACACCAGCGGGAAGGTTTCGCGGTCCTTGAGGCCCAGCAGCACCAGGGCGGTGAGGCGTTCCGGGTCGACCTTGATGCCGCTGACGTCACAGCCTTCGCGGGCCAGGGACTCCAGCAGGAAACGCCCCATGTGGTCGTCCCCTACCCGGCTCAACATCGCCGACTTGAGCCCCAGCCGCGCGGTGCCGAACGCGATGTTGGCGGAGGAACCGCCGAGGTACTTGGCGAAGCTCGAGACATCCTCCAGCCGTGCACCCCCTTGTTGTGCGTAAAGGTCGACGCCCAGGCGTCCCAGGCAAATCAGATCCAATTGACGCCCACTGGCAAAACGAGTCTGGCCCATGCTGGCTCCTGTTATTTTTATCAGCCTGCGTGTGCCGTCGCGGTGGCGGCATACGCTCTTGGTGCAAGCAGACTAGAACGTCTGGTGACGCCAATCAATATTTATTCTATAAATATTTTTTGTGGAATATATTTTCCAATACGCCATCATCGGTATGTTCCAGCCGCAGTGCATCGTTTCAGCTGCACCGTGGGGCGGGATGCCGAGGTATTTTTTTGCGCCTACGCTGTAGACTTGCGCACATCGACTTATTGTCAGGGGCGCCTCGACGCGCCCTATAAGAACAAGCCAGAAGGATTCCCTATGTCCCAGAGCGCCCCGGAAGACGCACTCGCCAGCCCGCCGCTGAACGCCGAGCGGTTGTTGCAGCTGATCACCGATGAATACGAGAGCCTGCCGCGCCAGCTCAAGCGCATCGCCAGCTACATGAGCCAGCAGAGCGACCGGATCATGGTCGACCGCATCAGCGACATCGCCCGTGAATGCGAAGTGCACCCGTCGGCCATCGTGCGGTTTTCCCAGCGTTTCGGGTTCAGTGGTTTCAGTGAAATGCAGGCGCTGTTCCGCGAGGCCTACACCCACAAGACCACGCCGGTGCAGAACTACCAGCAACGCATCCGCAGCATGATCGCCAACAAGTCGCAGAAAGCCAGCGGCGGCGACCTGGCGCGTGAGTGCGTGAATGCCACCCTCTCCGGGATCGAGCGCCTGGGGCTGGAACTGGATGACGCAGCCTTCGACAAGGCCGTGGACCTGGTGGTGAATGCCGACAATATCTACGTGGTGGGCGTGCGCCGCTCGTTCGCCGTGGCGGACTACTTGGTGTACAACCTGCAGCACACCAACAAGCGCATCCATCTGGTCTCGGGGTTGGGCGGCAGCTATCGTGAGCAGATGCGCAGTGTGCGGGCCAACGACCTGGTGATTGCCATCAGCTTTACGCCGTACGGCAAGGAAACCCAGCACTGCCTGCGGATTGCCCAGCACCATCAGGCCAAGACCCTGATCATTACCGACAGCAACCTGTCGCCCCTGGCCAAGCGGGCGAGCACGGTGTTGCTGGTGAATGAAGGCTCGTCGTTTGCGTTCAGGTCACTGAGTGCGACGCTGTGCCTGTGCCAGGCGTTGTTTATTGCCGTGGCGTATCGGCTGGAATTGAAGGTCGATGAGATTCATGAGCAGGTGGGATTCGACGACTGACGATCGTTCCCACGCTCCGCGTGGGAATGCAG
>NZ_CP080030.1:4240584-4248760 GCF_019382755.1 Pseudomonas sp. Colony2
CGCGTCCAAAGCGTGACGCAAAGCGTCACAAGAGGCGTTCCCACGCGGAGCATGGGAACGATCNTAAGGCTTAGCGCAGTGCCCGGCGCAACACCTTGCCCACCGTCGTCTTGGGCAACTCCTGCGTACGAAACTCGACAAACCGCGGCACCTTGTACCCCGTCAAATACTCCCGGCAATGCGCCAGAATCTGCTCCTGGGTCAAACTTGGGTCCTTGCGCACCACGATGATTTTGACCCGCTCGCCGGTCACCCCATCCTCAACCCCGATCGCCGCCACTTCCGCCACGCCGGGATGCAACGCCACCACGTCTTCGATTTCGTTGGGGTACACGTTGAACCCGGACACCAGGATCATGTCTTTCTTGCGGTCCACCAGGCGGATGAAGCCCTGCTCATTCATCACCCCGATGTCCCCGGTAGACAGCCACCCTTCGGCATCCAGCACCTCGGCGGTTTCCGCCGGGCGTTTCCAGTAACCCTGCATCACCTGCGGGCCGCGTACTTGCAGTTCGCCCTGCTCGCCCAGTTCCGCCAACTCACCGTCCTCACGAATGAACCGCACCCAGGTCGACGGCAACGGCACGCCGATACTGCCGGTGAATTCCATCTCGCGCATGCGTGAGATGTCGATGGGGCTGATGCTCACCACCGGCGAACATTCAGTGAGGCCGTAGCCTTCGATGATCGGCAAGCCGGTGACTTCCTTCCAGCGCTTGGCCACAGCGGTATGGGTGGCCATGCCGCCGGCGATCACCATGCGCAAATCGGAAAAATCCCGGGCGCAGAACTCCTTGTTTTCCAGCAGGCCGTTGAACAGCGTATTCACCCCGGCAATCCCGTTGAAACGCTCCTTGCGCAGGATCATCTGCACCCGCTTCACATCCCGTGGGTTGGCGATCAGGATGTTGCGCCCGCCCAGGCACATGAACATCAGGCAGTTCACCGTCAGGGAAAAGATGTGGTACAGCGGTAGCAGGGTGACGTTGGTTTCCTGCTGGTTCTGATCGAGCTGATCACCGACCCACGCCTTGGCCTGCAACAGGTTGGCGATGATGTTGCGGTGGCTGAGCATGACGCCCTTGGCATCGCCGGTAGTGCCGCCGGTGTATTGCAGGAAGGCCAGGTCTTCGCGGTTCATCGGCACGGCGAGATGGGTTTGCCCGCGTCCCTGTTTCAACACCTGGTTGAAACGCACGGCCCCCGGCAGGTTGAAACGCGGCACCTGCTTCTGCACGCTGCGCAGGATGAAGTTCATCGCCGCGCCCTTGAAGGTGCCGAGCAGGTCACCGATGGCCGCAACCACCACACGTTTGACGGTACTGGCGGCCACCACCTTCTCCAGGGTGTGGGCGAAGTTTTCGAAGATCACCAGGGTCTCTGCGCCACTGTCCTTGAGCAAATGCTGAAGCTCCCGGGCGGTGTACAGCGGGTTGACGTTGACCACCACCGCACCCGCGAGGATCGTGCCCAGCAGGCAGATCGGGTACTGCAAGCAGTTGGGCATCATCAGCGCCACCCGGTCGCCCTTCTTCACACCCTGGGCTTGCAGCCACGCAGCAAAGGCGATGCCCTGCACCTCCCAGTCGGCGTAGGTCATTTCGGTACCGATGCTGACGTAGGCCAC
This sequence comes from Pseudomonas sp. Colony2, assembly GCF_019382755.1. Lineage (NCBI taxonomy): Bacteria > Pseudomonadati > Pseudomonadota > Gammaproteobacteria > Pseudomonadales > Pseudomonadaceae > Pseudomonas > Pseudomonas sp. Colony2. Next base: position 4,242,212 of record NZ_CP080030.1, read on the forward strand.
GCGGTCGCGGAATTTGTGCAGGTGCTCCAGGAATACCTCGCGCAACGACGGGTAGTCCTCGATGCCCGCATCGATGTCTGCCGGTACGCCGGGCAGGTAAGCGTTCAACCAGAGGCGTTCGGTCTGTTCCAGGCTTACAGCGTTCATGGCAGTCTCCTTGTTGTTTTTATGGTGGGAACTACTTTTCGACGATAGCGGTAATGCCCAACCCGCCCGCCGCGCAGATCGAAATCAGGCCGCGGCCGCCGCCACGCTGGTGGATCGCCTTGGCCAGTGCCGCGAGTTGCCGGCCACCGGTGGCGGCGAAGGGGTGGCCGCAGCCGAGGGAGCCGCCGTTGACGTTCATCTTGCTGCGGTCGATGCTGCCCAGCGGCGCGTCGAGGCCCAGGCGGTCGCGGCAGTAATCCGGGTCTTCCCAGGCCTTGAGGGTGCACAGCACCTGAGCGGCGAAGGCTTCGTGGATCTCGAACAGATCGAAGTCGGCGAACGTCAGGCCTTCGCGCTTGAGCATGCGTGGCACGGCGTAGGCCGGGGCCATCAGCAGGCCTTCGGTGCCGTCGACGAAATTCACCGCAGCTGTTTCACCGGTTCGCAGGTACGCCAATACGGGCAAGCCGCGCTCGGCGGCCCATTCCTCGCTGGCCAGCAGCACCACCGACGCGCCGTCAGTCAGGGGCGTGGAGTTGCCGGCGGTGAGCGTGCCGTTCTGGCGGTCGTAGGCCGGGGACAAGCCGGCAAGTTTCTCCAGGCTGGCGTCGGCCCGCAGGTTGTTGTCCCGGGCCAGGCCGCGATACGGGCTGATCAAATCATCGAAGAAACCCTGCTTGTACGCCGCATCCAGCCGCTGGTGGCTGGTGAGGGTCAACTCGTCCTGGGCCAGGCGCTTGATCTGCCAGCGCTTGGCCATTTCCTCGCAGTGTTCACCCATGGACAAGCCGGTGCGCGGCTCGCCATTGCGCGGCAGCAGCGGCTTGAAGAACATCGACGGGCGCACACCCATCAAGGCCTTCAACCTGGCGCCAGTGCCCTTGGCGCGATTGGCTGAAAGCAAGGTGCGGCGCAGGGACTCGTTGATGCCGATGGGCGCGTCGGAGGTGGTGTCGGAACCACCGGCAACGCCCACTTCGATCTGCCCAAGGGCGATCTTGTTCGCCACCAGCAACGCCGCTTCCAGGCCGGTGCCGCAGGCTTGTTGCAGGTCGTAGGCCGGGGTTTCGGGAGACAGTGTGGTAGACAGCAGGCTTTCCCGGGCCAGGTTGAAATCCCGGGAGTGCTTGATCACCGCACCCGCGGCAAACTCGCCCAGGCGCAGGCCGTGAAGGTTGTAGCGGTCCACCAGGCCTTGCAGGGCGGCGACCAGCAGATCCTGGTTGCTGTCATGGGCGTACACGGTGTTGGAGCGGGCGAACGGGATACGGTTGCCGCCGATAATCGCCACGCGGCGCGTCGGGGCCGGGTTGAAACTGTAGTCACTCATCGATCGGTCTCATTCCAGATAAACAGCCCACGCATATGGGGTTTGTCACCGGCGAAATTACGCACTTCAAACTCACGGCGCGGGCCGGTTGGCGGAACGTTCCACAGCGCCACCTGGCCGGGCAGGAAGATCGGCAGCTTGAAGTCGCAATGGGCCTCGGCCTGGTCCAGTCCGCCGGGGGGTTGCTGGGCGGCCAAGGCGCGGCCAAGGGTCCACATGCCGTGGGCGATGGCCCGACGAAAACCGAACAATCGGGCGCCGATCACCGAGGTATGAATGGGGTTGAAATCCCCCGAGACCCTGGCGAAACGCCGCCCCAGATCCGCCGGCAGCATCCAGCGTTGAGTGCGCAGCAAACCTTCTTCCTGCAACGGCAACGCGTCGTCCCACGGTTCGCCGACCGGCGCGTTTACGCCACGCCGCAGGTACAGGCTGTCGCTCTCCCACACCAGGGTGCCCGCACTGTAGGCACGGGTGGCGATGCTCAAGGCCTGGCCCTTGGGATGGGCGACCCAGCGTTCGCAATACACCTCCAGGCGCAAGGCCTGGCCCGCCTCCAGCCGTCGATGCTGGCGGATGCGATTGGCCAAATGCACCATGCCGCTGGCCGGGTACGGGAAACTCGGCCGGGTCAGCAGCATCAGGTGCAAGGGGAACGCCAGCACATGGGGATAGGACAGCGGCACGCCTTGCTCATGGCGGAAACCACAGGCCCGACCGTAAGCCGCGATCCCTTGGGCAGACAGCTCGACGGCCGAACGCACCAGGCGTTCTTTCGGCAACGTCGGCTCGCCTTCCAGCTTCGGTTTGCGCAGCCCCAATACCCCGTCCAGCAACAGCCGCGAGCGCGAGGGCGGCGGGTCAATAATCTGCGTCACATAGTCCATGCTCAGGCTCCCAACAGGCTTTGGCCGCAGACCCGCACCACCTGGCCATTGACCCCGCCGGATGCCGGATGCGCCAGCCAGGCGATGGTTTCTGCCACGTCGATGGGTTGCCCGCCCTGGGACATCGAGTTCATCCGCCGCCCCGCTTCGCGAATCATCAGCGGGATCTTCGCGGTCATCTGGGTTTCGATAAAGCCCGGTGCCACGGCATTCACCGTCACTTGCTGCGCCGCCGCCTGCGGGGCCAGGCCTTGTACCAGGCCGATCACCCCGGCCTTGGAGGTGGCGTAGTTGCTTTGCCCGAGGTTGCCGGCGATACCGGAAATCGATGAGACACACACGATCCGCCCGCCCGGATTCAGGCCCTGGCTTTCCAGCAGCGCCGTGCTCAGATGCAACGGTGCTTCCAGGTTGACCGCCAGTACGCTGCGCCACGCGGTCTCAGTCATCTTGGCGATGGTCTTGTCGCGGGTAATCCCGGCGTTGTGCACCACCACGTCGAATGCACCGTGTTGGCTGACATGGGCGTGCAACTGCTGCGCGGCATCGGTGGCGGTGATGTCCAGCGCCAGTGCGGTGCCTGCGACACTGCCGGCCGCCTGCTGCAGCGAATCCTGGGCCTGGGGCACATCCACGCAGACCACATGGGCTCCATCGCGGGCCAGCACCTGGGCGATTGCCAGGCCGATGCCACGGGAGGCGCCGGTGACCAGGGCACGGCGGCCTCCGAGGGGTTTGTCCCAGTTGATTTCGGTTGGGCTATCGACGGGTTTTTCGAGGCGCACCACCTGCCCCGAGACATAGGCCGAGCGCCGCGACAGGAAGAACCGCAGGCTGCTTTCCAGCCCGTCTTCGGCACCCGGTGCGACGTAGATCAACTGCACCGTGATCGCCCGGCGCAACTCCTTGGCCAACGAACGCACCAGGCCCTCAAGGGCACGCTGGGCAATGGCCTGGGGCAGGTCCTTGCACAACTCCGGCGCGGTGCCGAGCACCACCACCCGGGCGTGCTGCCCAAGGCGCCTGGCGTTGGCGTGGAAGAATTCGTAGAGCTCGTCCAACTGCTTGAGGTCGGCAATGTCGCTGGCGTCGAACACGGCGCCCTGGACCTTGACCGTGGAGGGTGCCTTGAGGGTCGCAGCGGTGGCGGTCACTGTATCGGTGGCGGTGAAGATGCGCTGGATTTGCGCCCCCAGGCGCCCTACCCCCGCGACGATTACCGGGTTGGCCAGGCCTTGCTGGCCGCTGCGGTGACGTTGCAATGCCAGGGGTTGGGGCAGCCCGGCAGTGCGGGCCAGCCAGGCTCCCCAGGGGGAATTGACGAAAGAAAGGTAGCTGTCACTCATGGATAAACTCACTCACAAACACGGTGTTGCCATGGAAACCCGATCCTTGTAGGAGCTGGCTTGCCTGCGATTGCGGTGTGTCAGCCAATGCAACTGGCACTGAACCAACGCTATCGCAGGCAAGCCAGCTCCTACAGGGGTCGTGTTCCTCCAGTTCCAGTCAGTTGACCGGCGCGTTTTCGCCTTGGTTGGCGCGGCGTCTTGCGCTCGGTTTGGCGGCCTGTTCCAGCGCCTGCTGGCGCTGTTGCAAGGCTTCCAGCAAACCGAAGTCCTGCGGGAAGTCGTCCACCTGGATCGCGTGATCGCCATACTCCACATAGCGCGCGAGCAAGCTGTCGTCTTCCTCGCTGATCAGGTCCAGCGCCCGCGCCTTGACTCGCCACGGAGTAAACGCCGCACTGGAAATCGGCATTGGCTCGATCAGGCCTTGCTTGATCGCCCCCTTGAGCCGCGCCTCGATCAGCTCCACTTGCGGCAACAGGCGCAAGGCCAGCTCGCCGTAAGCCAGCTTGTCGATTTCCGGCCGAGGAATGTAGGAATTGCCCAGCAAGCGGTCGCGGGTTTCCCCCGGCACCTGCACCAGCTCCGCCACTTGCGCCAACAGGCGATCCGACGGTTTGCGCTGTGGAATACCGAACGGGAACGTCAAGCCACGCACCACCGCCGCCGCGGCTTTCGACGGGTAGTTGTCGAGCACTTCGGCCAGGGCCTCATGGGCGCGCAGCAACGCGTCCTGGGCCGCCCAATGCACCAGCGGCAAATCTGCCTGTGGCCGGCCATCATCCTCAAAACGCTTGAGCACGCAGGACAGGATGTACAGCTGGGACAGAATGTCCCCCAGCCGCCCGGTGATGCTTTCCTTGCGCTTGAGGGCACCGCCCAGCACGCCCATGGAAATGTCCGAGATCAACGCCAACACCACCGACAGCCGATTGGCCTGGCGGTAGTAGGACGCCAACGCCGGATCGGTCTTGCCCGGCACGGAAATCAACCGCCCGCCCGTCAGCGAATACACTGCGGCACGCACGGTATTGGCCAGCACGAAGCTCAGGTGACCGAACATTGCGCTGTCGAAATCCACCAGGGCCTTGCGCCGGTCCGTGTTGCGCGCCGCTTCCATCTCGCGGAACACATACGGATGGCAGCGGATCAGGCCCTGGCCGTAGATGATCAGGCAGCGGGTCATGATGTTCGCGCCTTCCACCGTGATGGCGATGGGGCTTTGCTGGTAGGCCCGGGCGAGGAAGTTGTTGGGCCCCATGCAGATGCCCTTGCCGGCCACGATGTCCATGCCGTCGTTGACGATGATGCGTGCCCGCTCGGTAACGTGATACTTGGCAATGGCCGAGATCACCGAGGGTTTTTCACCGGCATCCAGTGACGCTACCGAGACTTTGCGCACCGCGTCGCAGGCATACAGATGCCCGGCCATGCGCGCCAGGGGCGCCTGCACGCCTTCGAACTTGCCGATGGGCAGGCCGAATTGCTTGCGCATCGCCGCATAAGCGGTGGTGCCGCGCACAGCCACCTTGCCCAGGCCGACGTTGGCCGACGGCAGGGAAATCGCCCGGCCAGCCGCCAGGCATTCCATCAGCATGCGCCAGCCGTTGCCGACTTGCTCGCGGCCGCCGATCACCCATTCCAGCGGGATAAACACATCCTTGCCGGTGGTCGGGCCATTCTGGAATACGGCATTGAGTGGCCAGTGACGCCGGCCGCTGTTCACCCCCGGACGGGTGGTGGGGATCAACGCGCAGGTGATGCCCAGGGAACCCGGCTGGCCGAGCAGACCGTCCGGGTCTTCGGCGCGGAAGGCCAGGCCGAGCACGGTGGCGATTGGGCCGAGGGTGATGTAGCGCTTGTCCCAGGTCACACGGAAACCCAGCACTTCCTCACCTTCGTGCATGCCCTTGCAGACGATGCCCAGGTCTGGAATCGCGCCGGCGTCGGAGCCGGCATACGGGCTGGTCAGGGCGAAGCACGGGATGTCTTCGCCCCGTGCCAGGCGTGGCAGGTAGTAGTTGCGCTGGGCGTCGGTGCCGTAGTGCAGCAGCAGTTCGGCCGGGCCCAGGGAGTTGGGCACCATCACTGAAATCGCCGCCGCCGAGCAGCGGGTCGAGAGCTTCATCACCACTTGCGAATGCGCATAGTGGGAGAAGCCTTTGCCGCCGTACTGCTTGGGAATGATCATGCCGAGGAAGCCGGCATCCTTGGTGTACTGCCAGCCTTTGGGGGACATGTCTTGCCAGACCTGGGTGGTTTCCCAGTCGTTGGACATGTCGCACAGGGTCTCCACTTCGTTGTCGAGGAAAGCCTGTTCTTCAGCGCTGAGGCTGGCCGGTGCGGCTTGCAGCAGGCGTTCCCAGCGCGGTTTGCCGCTGAACAGCTCGGCGTCCCACCACACGGTGCCGGACTCGATGGCAGCACGCTCGGTGTCGGACATCGCCGGCATGATGCCGCGAAAAAGGCCCAGGGCCTTGCTGGTCAACAGGGTGCGGCGCAGGGGTTTGATCGTCAGCAGCAGCGCTGGCAACACCACCAGCACCGCCACCACGCCGGCGCCGAAACCGGCGACTGCGTTGAACAGGTAACCGGCCGCCAGCCAGACCAGGCCGGCACCCAGCCAGAGCGTGGCGGCAGCTTGTCGATACGCGAGGGCGATCGCTGCTGCGAGTCCCGCCAATAACCAGATAACCATGGGGATACCTCTACTCAATTCAGGGTACGGCAAACGCCCGGGCAGATCGGAATGACCTGTGACGTAAAGCCACACTACAAACTTGAAAAGATAAATTCAAATTTTGTTTTGAAATTTTTATTTAATGCTTGGGCGAAAAAA
>NZ_CP080030.1:4249491-4249643 GCF_019382755.1 Pseudomonas sp. Colony2
TAGATGCTGTATTTACCTTCGAGCTTGTTCTTGATCTTGGCGTGATAGTTCAAGCCAAGGGTATCTTGCGGCGTGGGCTTCCAGGCCAGGCCGGCAAACCATCCGACAGAGGTGTTATCTACCTTGACCCGCATCAAGGCATGCCCAACCCC
>NZ_CP080030.1:4252184-4268321 GCF_019382755.1 Pseudomonas sp. Colony2
ACACGAGGGTTTTAAAGCTTTTCATTATTTTTCCTCACATGTTATGGCGAGTCATTTCGCCAGGGGTAATGGCCATGATCGAGAGGTCACGGTGAATCTGCAGAACTTCCCTTTCCAGCCAAATTTCAATTCAATTACCACTACAACGTCCAACTGTTACTCAACCACTTTGAAGCTCGGCGGCATCTTGATCGACACCGTCTTGATCTTGCAGTCTTCGCCAATAGGCACATTCGACGCTTCCAGCTTGCCGGTGGCGTTATCCCAAGTTCCATCTGCGGTAGAGGGGCCGCACTTGCCGCCCAGGCCAAAGGCATGCACATCGACGGCGATCTTCGACATCGAGCCGCTCTTGGTATCTTTAGCCACTAATACCCAAGGCAAGTTGATGGCTTCGACCCGGCTGCACTTGAGGCCGCCGTCGAACTCGACTTTGTCGACATTCACCGACGCGCCATCCGCCGCCACCTTGCCGGCAACCTTGATGGTGCAGTCCGCGCTGATCAGCGCGCCCTTGGAAAAGCTGATAGGCCCCTGGGCAGTAAACGCACTGCCGGCAGGTTCGATACGGGCGGCCTGGGCCTGGTGGTAAACGATCAGGCCCAGGGCGGCCAATACAATGTGCGTGGTGAACTTGGCAGGTGTTTGCATGGTGTAGGTCCTTCCCTTGATCTTATTTTTGTTCGGGTCAAACAACGCTCTTGCCACTAAGCCGTACTCGAAACCTGTAAAGCCTGGGCGATAAAAACCTGCGCGATACACAGATCCCGAGTACGCCCTACAACTGACTGCTTTCGTTAGAAGGGTCTGGTGGTGTTGCTGTACTTCTCCAGGTACTTCAAACGCTGTGAAGGTTGAAGATTGGTCAGGGTAATATCCCCGGCGTAATGATTAAGTACCCGGTGATCCATGCGTCGTCGCCACAAGTACGGTACATACGCCCAGACAATCATGCTGGCATAACCGTATGGGAGTTGCGGCGATTCATCAAAATGACGCAGTGACTGATAACTTCTGGTTGGGTTGGCGTGATGGTCGGAGTGCCGCTGCAGTTGGAACAGAAAAATATTGGTGACAATCCGATTACTGTTCCAGGAATGGCGTGGCGAGCAACGTTCATAACGACCGTTGGGCAACTTCTGGCGTTTCAGGCCGTAGTGCTCGACATAGTTCACCACTTCCAGCAGCGAGAAACCGTAGATGCCCTGGATGATCAGGAATGGAATCACTGCCGCGCCCAGCCAGGCAATCATCGCGCCCCACAACACCACGCTGTACATCCAGGCGCTGAGTACGGCGTTCTTCCAGTGCCAGGCCGGCAGGCCGAGTTTGCGCAGGCGTTCACGCTCCAGGTTCCACGCCGAGCGGGCGCTGAACCATACCGAGCGCGGCAGGAAGGCCCAGAAGCTCTCCCCCAACCGCGAACTGGCCGGGTCTTCCGGGGTGGCGACGCGCACGTGGTGGCCACGGTTGTGTTCGGTGTAGAAGTGCCCGTAGAAGGTCGGCGCCAGGGTGATCTTGGCCAGCACGACTTCCAGCAGGCGCGGCTTGTGCCCCAGCTCATGGGCGGTGTTGATGGCGATGCCGGTGGCAGCGCCAGTGGACATTGCCATGCCCAGGTAGGTGAACCAGCTCACCTGGCCATGCAGCTCGGTGCGCGCGGTGATGAACGCGGCGGTTTTCGCCAGCCAGCTCGACGGGTCCAGGGTGGCGGTGGCATGCAACAGGCCGCCATTGATAATCCAGTCGATGCCGCCTGCAGCCAGCCACCCGGTGACTACCAGGGATGAGATGACAAACAGCACGCCGGTGTAGACGATCCAGCGGTAGTAGCTTTGGGATTCGAGGTTGCTGACGGCGGACTCCGGCGGGTTGCTGACGTCTTCACCCAGCAGGCCGTCGATCAGCGGGATCAGGCCGAAGATCACCAGCACACCGACCCACCACAGTTGTTGCACGCCGGTAGTGATGGCCAGGGCGCCAGAGAGTATTGGGGTTGCCAGGGGCATGATGCCGAGCCACCACAGGTGGCGCTTGCCGTCGGTCCAGACGTTCGGGGCAGCCAGGGTCTGATTCATGGCAGCCTCCGCACGAGGCAGGTAGGCAGGGAGCAAAAATCAACACTGGACAGGTACACGGAGCGGTGACTGCCCCGAGAATTCAACCATGCGATAAAAGGCGTTTTTTTCATTATTTTATTCGCTCTTAGGCATTTCAAAAATTGTTTCAAATTAGACATTGAAATAATTTTTTTAAATAAATAGCGCGGAATCGTTAGGTCGTCAACTAGTTTCTTGAACCCTTTTGAACGTGACCGGGCAGTCTCTTTTTCAGCCGTTTGGTCAGGTGTCTAGGGCAAGCATTGACGAGTTCGAACCGCGAGTTCAGTCGCACAATTATTTACTCGCCAACGCAAACGGCGGGTGCAACACCGTGGCGCTTTCCGGCGGCCGGACGCGCTTGGCTATCTGCTCGACCACCGCCGCGACACGCTCGGTGGCCGTGATCGGCAACATATGCCCGCGCCCTTCCACCAGCTGCAGCTTCAGGCCCGGCACCAGGCTGGCCAGGGCCTGCCCGTGTTTGCGAAAATCCAGCACCTTGTCCTGCGCGCCATAGATCAGCCCGATCGGCAACGTCAGCTGTGGGTAGCGCTTGACCATGTCCGGCAGGAAATCGTTGACCAGGTTGATCTCGGTGGAGGCGGCATAGAAGTTCTCGGGCCGCATGCCCAACAAGCCGCCGCCACGGGTGGCGAAGTCTTCCGGGGCCGGGTCGGGGGCAAACACGCCCTTGACCACCGAGCCTTTGGTCAGCAATCCGATCGGCATGGTCAGGGTGTGCGACATAAAGCGTCGCAGCCATCCCGGGCGTATCGCCAACGACATAAACACCAGCGGCAGCAGGCGCTGGGGATGGGTCAGGGGCGCCACCAGGATCAATCCGGACACCGCGTGGGGATGGTCCAGGGCCAGGGCCAGGGAGATCGCCCCGCCGAGGGAATGCCCCAGCACCAGCGGCTTATCCAGGTCCAGCGTCTGGATAAAGCTAGCGACTTGCCGGGCCTGGCCAGGCAGGTCCGCGGCCGTGCCGGCATGCCGGGTGGAATAACCCGACCCCGGACGATCCACGGTGATCACTCGAAAGTGCTCACGCAATCGGGCAGACAAGGCGTACGTCAAGTTGCGACTGCTGCCCATCAGCCCGTGGATCATCACCAGCGGTGGGCCCTTGCCCTCGTCTACATAATGAAAGCGCTCGCCGTTGATCTCCAGAAAGCGCCCGTTGATCGGAACAGCAGCCTCTATACGCCGTGTCATCCGGGCACTGAAGGCCCACAACACTACGCTTAACCCTACACACACACCCGCAGCGACAACCCACTCGACAGCCATAGCTCGGTCCTCTGCATCCCTGAGTTGCTGGCGGCCCGACCGGTATTGGTCAAGGCCTCAGCCATCGTCCACCCTGGACCTTAACTGTGTGCGTACAAGCTCTCGTCCGTCGGATAAGTCGCACATGAGGAACTGGGTCGTAGCCTAGACGATATTTTCAGGTAGATTATTTAAAATCTTTTTTAAAATAAATAATTCAATTTTCCTTTGCAATGGTGTTCTATCTAAAAAGCCAAAACAAAAACAAGGAGCACATCCGATGTCGACACCCGTAAGGCGCCACCGGCCCACGAGGGACAGCCTATGAATGCCCATGACACCATCGACATCGCCATCATCGGTTCCGGATTTGCCGGGCTGTGCATGGCGATCAAACTCAAGGAAGCCGGGTTCCACGACTTCTTTATTGCCGAACAGGCCGATGCTCTCGGCGGCACCTGGCGGGACAACCACTACCCCGGTTGCGCCTGCGACGTGCAATCCCATGTCTATTCGTTTTCCTTTGCGCCCAACCCGGACTGGACCCGGCAATTTGCGCCACAGGCGGAGATTCGCGCCTACCTGGAGCAGTGCGCCCGGCGCTTCGAACTGGCGCCGTTCCTGCGCTTTGGCATGGGCCTGGAGAAGGCGGTATTTGATGAGGCGCAACAGCGCTGGAGCCTGAGCTTCAGCAATGGCCGCCAGGTGAGTGCGCGGGTGCTGGTGTCGGGAATGGGCGGCCTGTCGCGCCCGGCACTGCCGGATATTCCGGGCCTGGACAGCTTCAAGGGCAAGCGCTTCCACTCCCAGCAGTGGGACCACGAGTATTCATTGAAGGGCAAGCGCGTGGCGGTGATTGGCACCGGCGCCAGTGCCATTCAGTTCGTGCCGCAGATTGCGCCGCAGGTGGCCCACCTGGACCTGTTCCAGCGCACCCCGCCGTGGATCATGCCCAAGCCCGACCGGCCGATTTCACGCTTCGAGCGCTGGGCCTTCAAGCACCTGCCGTTCACCCAGCGCCTGGTACGCGGCGCGTTCTATTGGGCACTGGAAGGTCGCGTGGTGGGCTTTGCCCTGCACCCGCGCCTGATGACAATGGTGCAGAAAATCGCCGTGCGCCACCTGCACAAACAAGTGGCCCGCCCTTCCCTGCGCAAGACCCTGACGCCGGACTACACCATCGGCTGCAAGCGCGTGCTGATTTCCAACGACTACTACCCGGCCCTGTCCCGCAGCAATGTGCAGGTGGTAACCGACAACGTGCTGCGCATCGAGGCCGACGGAGTGATCACCGCCGACGGCATCAAGCACCCGGCTGACTGCCTCATCTTCGGCACCGGCTTCCAGGCCACCGATCCGCTGCCCCGCAACTGCATCATCGGGCGCCACGGCATCGACCTGATGGACACCTGGCAAGACGGCGCCCACGCCTACCTGGGCACCACGGTGCCGGGTTATCCGAACCTGTTCCTGATCGTCGGCCCCAACACCGGGCTGGGGCATAACTCGATGATTCTGATGATCGAGGCCCAGGTCACCTACATCCTCGATGCCCTGCAGCAAATGCAGCGTCATCGCATCGCCACGGTGGACGTCAAGCCGGCGGTGGAACTGGCCTACAACGCCAGGCTGCAGGAAAAACTCAACGGCACCATCTGGTCCACCGGCGGCTGCAAGAGCTGGTACCTGGACCCACGCACCGGCAAGAACACCACGCTGTGGCCCGGCTCCACCTGGCGTTTCAAGCAGGTCACCCGGCATTTCGCCCTCAAGGACTACGTCGCCAGCCTGGTGCCGATACCGTCCACCGCGCGCCCGGCCGCAACGCCCCACACCACCGCAGAAGGGAGCCTGTCATGAAGTCATTCAACGGCCGCGTGGCGGCCATTACCGGCGCCGCTTCCGGCATGGGCCGCGCCTTGGCCCTGGCGTTGGCGCGTGAAGGCTGCCACCTGGCGCTGGCGGATAAAAACAGCCAGGGCCTGGAGCAGACCGTCGCACTGATCAAGGCCCAGGTGCTTGCACCGGTGCTGGTCACCTCGCAGGTGCTGGACGTTTCCGAGCGCCAGGCCGTGGAAGACTGGGCCGCCCGTTGCGCCGCCGAACATGGCCAGATCAACCTGATCTTCAACAACGCCGGCGTCGCGCTGTCGAGCACCGTCGAAGGCGTGGACTACACCGACCTGGAATGGATCGTCGGGATCAACTTCTGGGGCGTGGTGTACGGCACCAAGGCCTTTTTGCCGTACCTCAAGGCCAGCGGCGACGGGCATGTAGTCAACACTTCCAGCGTGTTCGGCCTGTTCGCCCAGCCGGGCATGAGCGGCTACAACGCCACCAAGTTCGCCGTGCGTGGTTTTACCGAGTCCTTGCGCCAGGAACTCGACCTGCAGAAAAGCGGGGTCTCGGCCACCTGCGTGCACCCTGGCGGGATCCGCACCGACATCTGTCGCAGCAGCCGGATCGACGCCAACATGACCGGCTTCCTGATCCACAGCGAACAGCAGGCCCGGGCCGACTTCGAAAAGCTGTTCATCACCGACGCCGACCAGGCCGCCAAAGTGATCCTGCAAGGCGTACGCAAAAACAAACGTCGCGTGCTGATTGGCCGCGACGCCTATTTTCTGGACCTGCTCGCCCGCTGCCTGCCTGCCGCCTATCAAGCGCTGGTGGTGTTGGCCAGCAAACGCATGGCGCCCAAGCAACGCAATGCGCCCTCGCCCATCCTTGAAACCAACGAAGAGCACCGTCTCTGAACTGGAGTACCGACCATGCTGCCGATTCGCCGCGACCTCCGTTTTGCCCTGCCGGCCGAACGCATCAAGGACTGGCATGAACAAGGCCCGTTCATTACCCACTTTTTCAACGCACTGTCGTTGCTGTTTCCCCAGGGCGAACTGTTCTTCATGGACAGCGTGCGTCACTACCGCCAGCGCATCGAAGACCCGGAGCTGAAGAAAGAAATCCAGGGTTTCATCGGCCAGGAAGCCATGCACAGCCGCGAGCACGTGGCCTACAACGACCTGCTGCAAGCCGCAGGGCTGCCGGCGAGTACCCTCGACCGTCGGCTGAAGATGATCCTCGACGCGCAAAAGAAATACCTGCCCGCCTCCTTCAACCTGGCGGTGACCATTGCCCTGGAGCACTACACCGCGATGCTCGCGGAAATCCTCCTCAGCGACCCGTCGCGGTTCGGGGATTCGGTCAAGGGTTACCAGCAGATGTGGTATTGGCATGCCCTGGAAGAAACCGAGCACAAGGCGGTGGCGTTTGATGTGTGGAACAGCGTGATCAAGCCCGGGCCCAAGCGTTATCTGCTGCGCACTTCCACCATGCTCATCACCACGGCGCTGTTCTGGCTGACGATCCTGGACTTTCACCTGCGCCTGTTGTTTGCCGACCGGCGTTCGGGCGGGCATTTGAAGGGCTTCTGGCGGATGCTCAAGTTTCTGTACGGGCCCAAGGGCGTGTTCCCGCGCATGGCGCTGCCCTGGTTGCATTACTTCAAGCCCGGGTTCCATCCCTGGGACCACGACAACCGGGCACGCCTGGCGGGTATTGACCGCCTGGTGGAGGAGATCGAGCAGGCCCATAAAGGTTATGGGCCCGCCTGAGTCCGCTTAGCGCTGGGTCGGGATCCGAATATCACCATCCCGGCACTGGCTCTTGACGCTGCGCGGGCAGCCGGCAAACGCCAGGTCCTTGGTCAGGCACACCCGCACCTCGGTCAGCACGGCACCCTTGCAGATCACCGCAAGGCTATGGTTGCCCATGGCCGGGTTGCTCTCGCGAAACAGCGCTTCGATATCCCGCGCGCCTAGGCCGCTTCGGACATTGAAGGGCTCAAGCTGCTGCGGAATCTTGACCACGCTCAGCGCTGCATCGGTCTTGTCCAGGTAAGCCGAAGCCTCAAGGCCGCTGCAGGTGCCGTGCTTGGCCCATTCATGCCTGAGCAGTTTGGGCGACGGGAACAGCGTCCTGCCCCGGGCGAAGTCTGCATCCGACAAGCGCGACTGCGGCTCACACGACGCCGGCCAGCCGCCCTTCGCGTACTGCGGCCACAGCCCATGCAGGACAAACCCGTAGCCCTTGCCCGAACACTGCTGGTCGTCCGGGTGCGTCAGGCAGAAGGTCGGCGACCAGGACAGCGACAACACATAAAAGTCAAACTCCCCGGCCTGCCCCTGGGCCCGTGGCGCTGCTGTCGCGGCCCCGGCCAACGCCAGGCAAAGCACAATCCAGGCTGCTTTCATTTTCATCCGTTCATTCCTTAAAAAGACAAAATCAAAGCACCGCTAAACCGCCAGGTTGGGGTTACGTTGTAGCACCCGGTCCATGACCCGGTCGGTCTTCAACGCCTCGATCGCCAGTGCCGGGTGTTTGCTCTCGCCGCGAATATGCGCATTCATCCCCAGCACGTGATGCCACTGGATATGTGCATGGTTGGGCACCTCCAGCACCTCGCTGGTCTCGCCCTCAAGCCGCAACGGCGCCTCATCGAACACCGAAAACGTGATGCGGCCCTTGCTGCCGATCATCTCTACCCGGTCTTCGCGCCGGTCGGCGACAAAGTTCCAGCAGCCCATGCCCAGCGCGCCCGAGGCGAAGGTCCAGCAGGCGGTGACGGCATCTTCGGCGGCATAGCGCCCGGCCTGGCGCGCGGTAAACCCGGCCACATCGACGATATCCCCGACCAGGTACTGGAACAGGTCAAAACCGTGGCTGGCCAGGTCGGCAAAATACCCGCCGCCGGCAATCGCCGGGTCGGTGCGCCAGTTGGCACTGCTGGCATCGTCTTCCGAAGGCGGCTTGCACAGGGTCCAGGTCAGGTGACGCAATTCGCCGATGCGCCCGTCCTGCAGCCAGTCCCGCACCTGCTGGAAGCGTGGCAGGGAACGCCGGTAATAGGAGACAAACAGGTGCAGCCCGGCCTGTTCGAAGGTGCGCTGCATCAGCGCGCTTTGCTCGGCATTCAGGGACATGGGCTTCTCGACGCAGCAATGCTTGCCGGCAGCGGCCACCATCAGGCTGTATTCGAGGTGGCTGTCGGGCGGTGTGGCGATGTAGACCGCGTCTACTTCCGGGTCGTCGATCAGCGCCTGGGCGTCAGTGTAGAAACGGGCAATGCCGTGGCGTGCCGCATAATCGCGCACGGCCTCCTCGCGCCGCCCCATCACGGCCACCAGCGCAGAACCTGGCGCTTTGTAGAAGGCGGGTCCACTCTTGAGTTCAGTGACATCGCCACAGCCGATCATGCCCCAGCGTACGGTGTTCATCTGCATCTCCTTCAGGTGAGTTTTTTTCGATGGGGCAGTATCGGTGTTTTCCGGCCCCCTCTCCACCCTGCCGGATAAAGACTGAGCATGACAATTGCATTACACTTTTATGACAATCATCCAGCTGCGGGGGCACAGACGATGAAAATAAGGGCCACGGTGATTTGCGAGCACGACGGGCACATCCTGTTCGTGCGTAAAGCCCGATCGAAATGGGCATTGCCCGGCGGCAAGGTCGAGCGCGATGAGCGGCCAGTGGGCGCGGCCGCGCGGGAGCTGGAAGAGGAAACCGGGCTGAACGTGGACAGTTTGCTGTTATTGCAGGAGCTGAAGGCCAGCGACACCCTGCACCATGTGTTCGAGGCGTCGGTGGTGAATATCGACGAAGCCCGGCCGCTGAGCGAAATCAAGGAATGCCAGTGGCATCCCTACACACGCCTGGAAGACCTGGATACCACCCAGGCCACTCAGCAAATCGTCAAATCCTTCCTGCGCCGCCTCTAGTCGGGAACGAACGGCAGCGCACGCTTGTGAGCCGTCTTGAGGTAGGCGCTCTCGACAATCGCCCTCACCCGCTCACTCACTGCCTCGCCCATCAGGTAGCGGTCGATCTCGTCATAGCTACAGCCATACGCCAACTCATCCGGCTTGCCCGGTGCCAGTTCTTCCAGGTCGGCAGTCGGTGCCTTAGCCACCAACTGCCGTGGCCCGCCAAGGGCGCTGGCCAGCAGGCGCACCTGGGTCTTGGTCAGCCCTGAGAGCGGCGCCAGGTCGCAGGCGCCGTCACCGAACTTGGTAAAAAATCCCATCAGCGCCTCCGCGCCATGGTCGGTGCCCACCACCAGGCCGTTGTGCAGGTTCGCCACGGCGTACTGCGCCATCATCCGCGCCCGGGCCTTGACGTTGCCCTTGATAAAGTCGATGCGTTCGGCGCTGGCTTGCGCGGCAGACAGGCTGCCCATCAGCCCGTCGACGCAGGCGGCGATGTTCAGCGTCTCGATCCGGTCCGGTGCGATAAAGTCCAGGGAAGCCTGGGCGTCGCGCTCGTCCGCCTGGGTTTTATAGGGCAGGCGCATGGCAATAAATCGCGCCTCGTAGTCTTCGTTGCGCAGTTGTTCCACTGCCAGTTGGCACAGCCGCCCGGCGGTCAGTGAGTCGACACCGCCACTGATGCCCAGCACCAGCGCATGGAAGCCGGACTGGCGCAAGGTGCCCTTGATGAAGTCGATGCGCCGTTGCAGCTCAGCGCCCTCGCCTCCCTTGCCGAGCAGCCGGTTGATCTTCAGTTCTTGTGCGATACGTGCCTGAGTGTCCATGTCACACCCCCAGTTGCGGATTGACGTTGCCGACGTTGAACACCTGCGCCGCATACTGCAGGAACGAGGCGTCTTCGCAGACGTTCTTGATCGGGTCATCGGAGAATTTCACCACCGGCTCACCGTGCACCCGCACCAGTTTCATCACGATGCTCAGCGGCTCCACTCCGTCGACATCACAGGCCAGGCTGGTGCCCATGCCAAAGCCGAACTTGGCCTTGCCCCGCACGTGCCGCAGGATCGGCAGGCATTTCTCGAAATTCAGGCCATCGGAGAACATCAGGTCCTTGGTCATCGGGTCGATGCCCAGCTCCTTGTAGCGGGCCAACACCTTGTCGGCCCAGACGATCGGGTCACCGGAGTCCTGGCGCAAACCGTCGTACAGCTTGGCAAAGTACAGGTCGAAATCCTTGAGGAAAAAGTCGGTGCTGATGCAGTCGGTCAGGGCGATACCCAAGCGCCCACGGTATTCGCGCACCCAGTTTTCCAGCGCCGCATTCTGGCTTTCCCGCAGCCGCCCCAGTTGCTGGTGCACCATCAGCCACTGGTGGGCCATGGTGCCGATCAGCGGCAGGTCGAATTCGTAGGCCAGGTGCGCATTGCTGGTGCCGATGAACTGGCCGGGAAAGTCGCGGCGCATGATGTCGACCACTTCACGCTGGGCCTTGAACGACAACCGCCGGCGGGTGGAGAAGTCCGAGACACGCAGGTCGGCCAGTTCGTCGCGGGTGAGGTTTTTCTCCAGCCAGTCGAATTTCTGGTAGAGCTTGCGGGTGACGTCTTCGAGGCTGACGTCGGGGTATTTGTCGCGGTTGCGCAGCTCGCTGACCAGGGCCAATACCGGCTGTTCGAACATGATGCAGTGCAGCATCGGGCCGACCACGCGGACGTTCAGTTGGCCGTCGATTTCACTGACGTGGATATAGCGCAGGTTGAAGCGGAACAGCCCCAGGAAGCGCTCGAAATCCGGGGTCAAGTACTCACGGCGCTGGTTGAACAGAAAGCGCAGCTCGCCTTCGCGCATGCTGAGGCCGGCGAGTTTTTCCAGCTCCACCCGCAGCTCGGGAATCAGGTGCCCCAGTTTCTCTCTGGAGCGGACGATGAACTGGTATTCCACATCGACATTCGGGTGCTGGTGCAACACGGCCTGCATCATGGTGAAGGTGTAGTAGTCGGTGTCCAGCAGGCCCTGGATCACAGCGTTTTCGTAGTCGTATGCACTTTCCATGAGGTACTCCTTAACGCGCGGCCATCGCGGCCAGTTCTTCCCGATTGCGGGTAATTACAACGCCTGCTTGTTGCAGATGGCTGACCGCCTGCACACCGCCCTCCTCCCTGATGCCACGGCATGCCGGCAGGTGCAGGATCACCTCGAAACCGGCCTTGAGCAGTTGCAAGGCGGTGGTCTTGACGCAGTAGTCCAGGGCCAGGCCGCCGACAATCACACGCTGGATGCCCTGGGCATTGAGGTATTCGATAACGCCGGTGGAGAGTTTGTCGTGGAGGTCGTGGTAGCAGGCGCCGTAGGGATGCAGGTCGGGTTCGACGCCCTTCCAGATGAAGTAGTCGTAGTCATAGGGCGTGGGCAATTCGTCCAACAGGGTGAAACCTTCGGTGCCGGGCACACAGTGGGCGACCCAGGTGACATCGGCATGTACCAGCCCGGTGGGTTGCAGCATCTCGCTGTGCTGTTGCACCACCCAGGGCGCGTGCGGGGTATGGGCGTCCTTGCTGCCGACACGGCGCGCGGCGAGGCTGGCCATGTAATTGAGCTCGGCGCCGATCTGGTCACCGCCAGCGACCGGCAATTCGTTGGGGCACAGCGGTGTGAAGCTCTTCTGGGCGTCAACGTCGAATGAGGCGATAGCGTTCTTAGAGACGGTCATGGTCGTGTTCTCCTGTGGCCTGGATATAAAAGTACACGTCATGTACTTTCATGGCAAGAAACATTTTGTTATCTATCCTGGATCAAGTACACGACATACCCGTTTGATCCGTTAGACTGTGCCCCACCGCTGCCCACAGGACCCGACATGCCAGACCACGCCCCAACCCTTAGCGCCTACCTGCACACCGTGGACTTGTGCGTGCTGTTCTATTGCCGTGCATCCGGGGAACTGAAGATATTGCTCAACCAGCGCGACGCCGAGCCCTTCGCCGGGCACTGGGCCTTGCCCGGTGTAGTGGTGAATGGCGGCGTGCAAGATCTGAGCCTGCAGGATGCCGTGGAGCGGTTGCGGGCCAGTGACAAGGTTGGGTTGCCGCTGGCCTGGTATGAGCAAGTGGGGACGGTGGGCGATGCGTTTCGCGATCCGCGCTGCTGGTCGTCGTCGACCTATTACCTGGCGATCGTGGCTGATGAGGTGGAGCTGGGGGGGCATCAAAAGTGGTGCTCTGTTGATGCCGTGGCGACTGGCGGGGTCAAGCTGCCCTTCGATCACAACGCGATTGTGGCAGCGGTACAGGAAAGGCTGTTTTCCAAGTCGCTGTACAGCAGCTTGCCATTGATGTTTTTGGGCAATGAGTTCAGTGCGCCGGAGGCGACTACGATCTTTTCGCTGGTATTGGCGCGGCCGGTGCTGAAGACCAGTATTCGCCAGCGGTTGCTGAAGTTGACCGAGGCCGGTTTTTTGCGGGAGACGGGGCGCAAGAAGCATGGCGAGGGCGGACGGCCGCAGGCGACAGTGGAGAATCTGAAGCCTGGGGCGGTGTACTTCTTTGATCGCAGCTTTGCCGAATAAGACCAAGCCCCCTTCCCAGGACAATGAAGATCAACTGTGGGAGCGGGCTTGCTCGCGAATGCGGAGTGTCAGTCGCCGGATAGATTGACTGATACACCGCTTTCGCGAGCAAGCCCGCTCCCACATTTTTTGATCCCCGGTGGCTCAAGGAGCTGCGTCCCGCTCAATTCATCCAGTTGCCGCCGTCGACGTTGTAGGTCTGGGCAACCACGTAGTCGGCTTCTTTGGACGCGAGGAAAACCGCCATTCCGGTCAAATCCTCGGCAGTCCCCATCCGCCCAAACGGTACCTCTGCTCCTACGCGCTTTTTCTTCTCGCCCAGCGGCAGCCCTTCGTGCTTGGCAAACATCGCGTCCACCCCGTCCCAATGTTCGCCGTCCACCACTCCCGGCGCGATGGCGTTCACGTTGATGCCCTGCTTGATCAGATTCAGCCCCGCCGATTGCGTGAGGCTGATCACCGCCGCCTTGGTCGCGCAGTACACCGCCACCAGAGGCTCACCCCGGCGCCCGGCCTGGCTGGCCATGTTGATGATCTTGCCGCCATGCCCCTGCTTGATCATCTGCCGGGCCGCCGCCTGCAAGGTGAACAAGGTACCGGCGACGTTGATCGAGAACAGCCGGTCGAAGCTCTCGCGGGTGATGTCGGTGATGGGCGCCAGGTCGAACAAGGCGGCGTTGTTGATCAGGATGTCGAGCTTGCCGGCCTGCGCCACCACGGCGGCAATCGCGGCATCGATGGACGCCTGGTCGGTGACATCCATCGCCACCGCGTAGGCTTTCGGGCCCAGCTCCGTGGCGGTGGCCCGCGCCCGCTCCAGGTTGATGTCGGCGATGGCGACGGTCGCGCCTTCGTTGATGTAGGCCTGGGCAAACGCCCGGCCAATGCCCCGCGCGCTGCCGGTGACCAGCGCACTTTTACCTTCCAGTCGATTCATCAATGCAGTGTCCCTGAGGTGATTATTTCGGGTAGCCGGCGCGTTTCATTTCACGCTCGGTGGTGGACTGCGCCTCGGCCAGTGCCTTGTCGACCGTCATGCCGCCGGTGAGCGCTGCCGAAAACAGCTTGCCCACCGAGGTGCCGATGGCCTGGAACTCGGGGATCGTCACGTATTGGATGCCCACGTACGGCACGGGTTTGGCCGACGGGTGCGCGGGGTCGGCGTGTTGCATCATCTGCAAGGTCACCTTGGCGAACGGCGCCGCGGCCAGGTACGCCGCGTTGTAGGTGGACTGGCGCGTGCCCGGCGGTACGTTGGTGATGCCGTCCTTATCCGCTACCAGCTGGATGTATTCCTTGGAGGTGGCCCAGGTGATAAAGGCTCTGGCGGCGTCCTTGTGCTTGGAGGTGGCCGGGATTGCCAGGGACCAGGCGTACAGCCACGACGAACCCTTGTCGGTGACCTCGGTGGGTGCGGCGGCAAATCCCACGCTGTCGGCGACTTTGCTTTGGGTTTTGTCGGTGGTGAACGAGCCGGCAACGCTGGCGTCGACCCAGATCGCGCATTTGCCGCTGTTGAACAGCGCCAGGGTTTCGTTGAAACCGTTGCTGGAGACGCCCGGCGGGCCATAGTTTTTCAGGGTGTTGACGTAGAAGTTCGCCGCCGCCGTCCACTCGGGACTGGTCAGCTCGGGTTTCCATTGCTCGTCGAACCAGCGTGCACCAAAGGCGTTGGCCATGGTGCTCAGCAACGCGATGTTTTCACCCCAGCCGGCCTTGCCCCGCAGGCACATGCCGTATTGGTCCTTGGCGGGCTGGTTGAGCTTGGCGGCGAACTCGCCCAGTTGGGTCCAGGTCGGATGCTCGGGCATCGCCAGGCCGGCCTGCTTGAACAGGTCGGTGCGGTAATAGGTGACGGTGCTTTCGCCATAGAACGGCAACGCGTAGAGGGTGTTGTTCACCGACAGGCCCTGGCGTACCGCGGGGAAGATGTCTTCCACGTCGTAGTCGGCGGGCAGCGGCGTGATCGGTTCCAGCCAGTGCTTGGCGCCCCACAACGGGGTTTCGTAGGTGCCGATGGTCAGTACGTCGAATTGGCCGCCCTGGGTCGCGATGTCGGTGGTGAGGCGTTGGCGCAGGACGTTTTCTTCGAGCACCACCCAGTTTAGTTTCACCTCGGGGTGCTGCTGTTCGAACACCTTGGACAGGCGCTGCATGCGGATCATGTCGCTGTTGTTGACCGTGGCGATGGTCACGGTTTCGGCCGCGTGACTGGCCATCGCCAGAGTGAGGCCGGAGAGCAGGAACAGCGCTTTCGGAATCTTGAGCATGGCGGTTTCCACTTATTGTTTTTGTTGTTGACGGCCCGATTACAGCAGCTTGCCCAAGGCCGGACAAACGACTGGCGGATGCCCGGCTGATACTTTTTTAACCGCATCGCCAAGATCAAAAAAGTATCAGTGGCGGGCAAAACCCGGGGTAGCGGCTACTTGGACAAAGGGCGTATTTTGGTGCCATTCCAAAAAGCCCAGAAGGGCCAATCCCATGCCTGCAAGCCGATCCGCCCTTTTCGAGCAGCGCCCCGCCGAGCTGGAAGTGATTCTGGCCGAGCCCGAGCATGGCTTTCGCTGGTACGAACATGACTATCCGTTCGAGCTGGCCCGCTGGAACCATCACCCCGAATTTGAAATCCACCTGATCCGCCAGGGCAGCGGCAAGCTCGTGGCGGGCGACTATATCGGTGCGTTTGGCGCCGGCCATGTCGCACTGATCGGCCCCGACCTGCCCCACGACTGGATCGGCGACCTGGCCCCCGGCGAGTACCTGACGGGGCGCGATGTGGTGTTGCAGTTCGACGGCGCCGCACTGCTGGCCCTGCGCACCACGCTGCCCGAGCTGGGCGACCTGCAAGGCCTGTTTGACCGGGCCCGGCGCGGCCTGGAATTCACCGGTGAAACCGCCCTGAAGGCTGCGCACCTGCTGGAGTCCATCGGCCCCGCCGAGGGCCTGGCGCGCCTGATTCTGTTCATCCAGTTACTGCATACCTTGGGGCAGGCACCCTCCGGGGAAGCCCATTGCCTGGCCAGTGCCTGCTACACGCCAAGCCTGGATGCGCGCAGCTCGGAGCGTATCCACAAAGCCTTCGAATACCTGATGACGGAATTGACCGGCGACCTGCGGCTGTCGGTGATCGCCCAACGGCTGGACATGAGCGAACCGGGCTTCTCGCGTTTTTTCAAGCGCGTCACCGGTCACGGCTTTATCGACCTGATGCGCAAGTTCCGGGTGCAGCGCGCCTGCCGCCTGTTGCTGCAAAGCGAGATGTCAGTGGCCGATATCTGCTTTGAAGTGGGTTACGCCAACCTCTCCAACTTCAACCGGCACTTTCGCATCGAGATGAACCAGACGCCCAGCGAATATCGCCGGGAAACCGCGATGTACCTGTTTAACCGCAATGGCGATCAGGCGCTGCCGTTTACCAAGGCGCATT
>NZ_CP080030.1:4269162-4271436 GCF_019382755.1 Pseudomonas sp. Colony2
CGTTTCTGACCAAAAGGCCGACTATTTCCCACTTTTCTCAATTCCTTCATGCAATTGACACAAATTGGTACAACCTGTGCAAACGTTTGCGGAACGAACTTGGCAACCAGGTTCACCTCAACCCGAAGAATCGGGCCCCAACCGCGTACGAACAGGGATTTTCAATGCAACCCACTTCCAGACGATCCGCGTCGGCTACCCCTTTTGCTGTTTCCCTGCTACTGGCTGCCGTTACGGGAGTACTCAGCGGACCCATTTTGGCGCAGGAAAAACCCACCGATGACTCAGCACAGGGCGAAGCCCTGGCCCCGGAAGCCAGCCCGTCGAAAAAAGGCGTGTACCTGTCGGACTGGTTCAACCAGGACCTGACGGTGATCGGCAGCAAAGACATCAGCTTCGGCCCCAAACCCGCCGATGACGTGTACCTGGAGTACGAATACTTCGGCCGCAAGGGCCCGTTCGAACTGTATGGCTACGTCGACATCCCGAAGATCTTCGGGATCGGCAACAGCAACGACAAAGGCGCGTGGGACCACGGCTCGCCGGTGTTCATGGAGCACGAACCGCGCATCTCCATCGACTACCTGGCCGGTCGCAGCCTGGCCATCGGCCCGTTCAAGGAATGGTATGTAGCGTTTGACTGGATCTACGACCACGGCAGCAACAAGGACAACCGTGCCAACACCTTGTACAGCGGCCTGGGCACCGACATCGAGACCCACTCGCGGGTCAACCTGTCGGCCAACTTCTATGGCCGTTACCAGTGGGAAAACTACGGCGCCAGCAACGAATACTCATGGGACGGCTACCGTGCGCAGATGAAATACATCGTGCCCATCGGCAGCTTCGACAATGGTGCGTCGCTGACCTATATCGGCTTCACCAACTACGATTTCGGCTCGGATCTGCACAAAGACAACCCCGCGCGCACCGCCAACTCCCTGGTTGCAACAAACGTGCTGTTGTATTCGTTCACTCACCTGCGTTTCACCCTGGTAGGCCGTTACTTCCACAACGGCGGCAACTGGGAAGACGGCAGCGAGCTGAACTTTGGCGACGGTAATTTCCGCGCCCGCTCCAACGGCTGGGGTTACTACGCCGGTGTGGGCTATCAATTCTGAGTGTGAACAAGGAGCAGTAGATGAAGACCTTTACCCGCCTTTCAATCGCCATCGGCCTGGCCGCCGGGGCGCTGTTGCCGCATGTCGTGCTGGCTGATGCCCCGGCCCCGATCAAGCCCAAGGTGATGCTGATCACCATGTTCGCCCCCGAAGCGCAGAACTGGATCGACCGCCTGGAACTCAAGCAGGAAGTTCGCGTGCCAGGCTTGTCGGCCGAGTATCCAGTGATCCGCTGCAACACCCAGGACGTGTGCCTGCTGGTGACCGGCATGGGCCAGACCAACGCTGCCGCCTCGACCCTGGCGCTGGCGTTGTCGCCCAAGTTCGATCTGCGCCAGAGCTACTTCCTGATCGCCGGGATCGCCGGGATCAACCCGCACCATGGCACCATCGGCACCGCCGCGTGGGCCCATTACCTGGTGGAATTCGGAACCCAATGGGAACTGGATTCACGGGACGCGCCGAAGGACTGGCCCACCGGCTATATCGGCATCAATACCAAGGGGCCGAACGAGAAGCCGCCGCTGGACTACAAGACCGAAGTGTTCGAGCTCAATCCCAAGCTGCAAGCCAAGGCGTTTGCGCTGTCGCAAAAAGTCGAGCTCAGTGAAAGCAAGGAGTCCACGGCCTGGCGCAAACACTATCCGTACGCGCCGGCCAATCAGCCGCCGCAGGTCACCCGGTGCGACACCCTGGCGGGCAATACCTGGTTCTCCGGGACGCGCCTGAGTGAGCGCGCCGAGGTCTGGACCAAATTGCTGACGGACAATAAAGGCGTGTACTGCACCACCCAGCAGGAAGACAACTCCACCTATGAAGCGTTGCTGCGGGCCAGCCGTGAGGGGTTGGTGGATATCAATCGCCTGGCGGTGGTGCGGGCCGGTTCCGACTTTGATCGGCCGTACCCGGGCTACAGCGAAGTGGACAACCTGCTGAAGTATGCGGACCAGGGCGGATTTGTGCCGGCGCTGGAGAACCTGTATCGCACCGGTAATCCGCTGGTGCAGGCAATTCTGAAGAACTGGTCGGCGTGGGAAAAAGGCGTTCCCGAAGCCTGAACAAAGATCAAATGTGGGAGCGGGCTTGCTCGCGAAAGCGGTGGATCAGTGCCGAATGTATTGGCTGACACACCGTATTCGCGAGCAAGCCCGCT
>NZ_CP080030.1:4271492-4271590 GCF_019382755.1 Pseudomonas sp. Colony2
GCAGTACAGACCGTGGGAGACTTCGCCCCACCTCCTTTCACCAAAGCGCCGATAAGGAATGCATCTGGCCATGACCGACGATAGAAGCAAGCCAGCGC
>NZ_CP080030.1:4272611-4336192 GCF_019382755.1 Pseudomonas sp. Colony2
CTCCCACAATAAGCGGGTCAGGGCAGGAAGATAATCTTGTCGGCACTGCCCTGGTTCACTTGCTCAAAGCACTTCACACCGTCGGCCAGCGACACTTCTCGCAAACCGGTCGGCAGCGGCAACAAGTCCTCATCGAAGAACCGCCCGAACTGCTCCAGCATCACGGCGCATTGCTCGCAGTTGTAGAGCAGCGAATTGATCCCCACCACCGAACCACCCTTGCGGTACAACGCCAGGGCCGGCAGTTGCACGTGCCCGTCCACCGGCGCGGCGATGATTGCGATACGGCCAAAAGGTGCGAGTGCCGCCACCGCTGCCGGCAACCAGAAGCCGGTGGTGTCAAAGATCACATCGGCGCCCGTACCGAACAGCGCATTAACCTGCCCTCCCAGCGCTTCCGGCTGGCCCAGTAACAAGCCCTCGAAACCCTGCTCGCGCAAGGCCTCGACCTGTTCCGGCCGACGCACGGCCCCGAGCACCTGAGCCCCACGAATCTTCGCCAGGGCCAACGCCGCGCTGCCTACCGCTCCATTGGCACCAATCACCAATAAGCGAGTACCTTTGCCGACACCGCTGCGCTCAATGGCATCCCACGCCGTGGTGTACGGTACGCCGAGACTGGCGGCCTGGGCAAAGCTCAGATGGCTGGGCTTGTGCGCCACGCCCTTGGCCGACACGGTGAGGTACTGGGCGTGGGAACCGTCGGCGAAAAAACCCAGGTCGCGACCGGTGCCCCAGACCTCCTGGCCGACCAGTTCCTGTGGGCCTTCCACCACCACCCCGGCAAAATCACGGCCGGGAATGCGTGGCAACGTGGTGTAGGGGAAACGCCCGAGCACGTTCTTCACGTCGCTGGGGTTCAGCCCGGCAGCCTTGATCTGCACCAGGACTTCACCGGCCGCCGGCACCGGCGTGGCGACATCAACGTAAGCAAGGGCAGCGAGATCGCCGGTGGCGGAAAATTGCAGTGCTTTCATGACCAATATCCATCGAGGTTAAAAAGGGTTTCAGGAGAACCAGGCGCTGACCATTTGCCGGCCCATGGGCCAGAGCTTCTCGCCCATCAGCATGCCCATCAGCCCGATCAGGGCGATGGCAGGAGGCGCAGGCGAGCGAAAGTCCAGGGCACCGTAAATCACGCCGACCAACAGGCCGATGGCCAAGGAAATCAGGTAATTCATGGAACACTCCGCAGCAAGGGTTGATGCGGTCAGTGTAGGGGGGCTGAAACCGAAGCATCGGCCAAGTGCTTCAGGATTTCGGCCAAGCCTCAGACGGGATACTGCGACGGCGCCATCCCCAGTTCACGGCGAAACATGTCGCTGAAACTGCTCGGCGAATAACCCAGGGAACGGGCGATCGCGCTGACCGACTGGCCCTGGATCAACTCGGCCACGGCGGTGGCCAACTGCACCTGGCGGCGCCACTCGGCAAAGCCCATGCCCAGGCTGTTCTGGAACAGCCGGGCCAGGGTGCGTACGCTGGCGCCGGCGGCTTCGGCGTGCTGTTCAAAGGGAATGTCCAGGGACGGTGACGCCATCACCGCCTGGCAGGCGCTGGTCAGGCGTCGGTCGGCGCCCACGGGCAAGGCGATGCGGATCGGCGAGCGCCGGGCCCGTTGCAATTCCAGCAGGGCCAGGCCGACCACGGCCTCGTAGTAGGCCTGGTCCCCCTTGTCGCCCTGCTCCACCAGCGCCACGATCAGTTCGCGCAGCAGCCCGCCGACCTCGATCACTTGCACTTGACTGTCCAGCGTCGCTGCCAGCGCCGGGCGCAGGTAAATGTTGCGCATCTGCAAGTCCGACACCACGCGAATCCCATGCTCGACCCCCGGCGGCAGCCACACCGCGCGCTGGGGCGGCACCACCAGCGCTTCCCGGGGTGTCTCGACCCACATCACGCCGCTCATGGCATACAGCAACTGGCCCCAATCGTGTTGATGGGGCTCGACATACAACCCACGCGGGTAGGTGCGCGCCAAGGGTTGCACGGGGACGGCGTGATCACTGAGGTCGGGAGGCGCGGCAAGGGCCATGGAAGACACATCGTTCAAGTATGGAGCGCCATGATAAGACGTGAACCGGATGATCCGAGTGAATTTTTACCACCTGCGCAGGGTCACTTAAAGACACAAGGAGGGTTTACGGATCCATGACTAACGCAAAACTTTTCGTGATCGACTACACGCTGCATGGCCAGCCCAAGTCATTCATCATCCGCCTGGAAAAACTCGACAACGCCGAAGCCTGGCATTGGGCGAGCTGCGACGCCGGCGTAGGCCGCATCGGGCGCTTTGCCCGTGAGCAGGTGAAGAAGACGAGCCAGCCCCAGGCCGAGAAATTCGGCATCGAAAACGTGCAATGGCGCCGCTCGGATGCGCGCCCCAGCGCGTGAAACTGTAGGAGCRAGCTTGCTCGCGAWGGTCGTTAACGATGACGCGGGGCACCTGGTGCCCCGCGTCGCTCTCGGGTGTTTCGCGAGCAAGCTCGCTCCTACAGGAGGCAGCCAGCGTTAGCCGTGCGCCGACTTGGCACACTCGCACCCGGTCGCCGAAGCACAAGGCTCGCCATGGGCATGATGCTCGGCGCAGCCTTGGCAGCAATAGCCCTTGCCATCCTTCATCACCGCGTTTTTCCCCAACTGGCAGTTGCAGTGGGGGCAGGCACATGTTTTCTCTTGCATGGTCAGACTCCTTTTTCGTGGTCGTCCAGGTGCGGCGAACGCCGACACCTCAAGCAATGACTATAGGCAACGATTCAAGGTTCAAAGGCCCGTCAGTCAGCCCGACGAGCGTTGCTGCGGTACATGAACACCAGGGCCAGCGCGAGGCACAGCATCGCCACGATGCGGCTGCCGGACAGTTCGATCGCCGGGTTGCCGAGCCAGCCGAAGTTATCGATCAGCATGCCCATGCCCAACTGCCCGACAATCACCGCCACCGTCGCCACTGCCGTGCCGACAATCGGGACCGCGCCGACCATCACCATCATGTACACCACCCCGAACAACGCCCCGGTCAGTTGCCACTTCGGCACGTCCAGCAGGCTGACCGCGTGGGCGGGCTCAAAGAACAGAATCAGCAACCCGGTACTGATCGCGCCCACGACAAAGGTCAGCAGGCTGCTGCGCAATACGCCCACCGCCTGCCCGAGGCGGCCATTGATGGCGGCCTGCACACTCAATACCGCACCGGCGGCCACTACCAATACCAACAACAGAATCAGGTTCATCGCCTTAACCTCGCGCAATCAGAACAAGTGCCACCACAATCAACGCCAGTGCAATCCAGCGCTCCACGTTGACCCGCTTGCGGGCAGTGCCAAACCAGCCGAAGTGGTCGATCAGCACGCTCTTGCCCACCTGGCCCGACAAGATCGCAATCATGGTCATCGCGATCCCGATATGCGGGGTCGCCAGGGTCAGCACCACCACGTACATCGGCCCCAGGAAGCCACCGATCAATTGCCAGCGCGGCAGGTCGGTCAACGCCGGGCCCTTTTGCGGGCCGCTGAACAGCAACAGCAGGAACAGGATCGCCGAGCCGACGCCGAAGATGCTCAAGGTCGCCCACAAGTGGCCGACCTGCACACCCAGCGGGCCCAGCAAGCCGGCCTCCACCGACAAGCCCATGCCGGCGAAGATCACCAGCGGCAATAGCAACAACCGAAGAAACGTCTTGGGCTTGGCCTGAGCCACACCCGCCACTGAAGAAGCCTGCATACATCACCTGCGCGTTAGAGAGAGGAACAATGGCGCGTATTATCCGGTGGCACTGCTGTGCGATAAATGGGAGCATGCCGACAACACCTTTGCGCAATACGCACAGCATGGAGTGATGATGCAGGGTTTGAACGAACTGAGCTTCAAGGCGCTTCGCCTGTTTGTCGCGGTATTGGACTACGGCAGCTTCTCCGAAGTCGCACGCCGCGAAGGCCTGGCGCCCTCCTCCATTTCCCGGCAGGTGCAGTTGATGGAGCAGGCCCTGGGCCAACAGTTGCTGTACCGCCATACCCGTGCGGTCAGCCCTACCGAAGCCGGTCGCCTGCTGGGCCGGCATGCGCGATTGATGCTGGAGCAACTGGAAGCCGCCGGCCAGGCGTTGCAGGAACAGGAAAGCGAACCCAGCGGCCTGGTGCGCATCAATGCGCCGATGGTGTTTGGCCAACGCCACCTCTCGCCGTGGCTTGGGGAGCTGTGTCGGCGTTACCCGAAGCTGCAACTGGATATCCAGCAAACCGACACCTACGTCGACCCGTTGCAAGACGGCACAGACCTGCTGTTTCGCATCGGTGTGCTGAACGATTCCGGCATGCAGGCGCGAATCTTCGCCCCCCAGCGCTTTCGTCTCGCTGCCAGCCCCGGCTATCTGGAGCGTTTCGGTACGCCCCGGCATCCGGACGAACTGGTGAACCACCAGTGCCTGGCCTACAAGGGCGTCACCGGCCAGCAGCGCTGGTTCTTCCGCCGCGACCAGGGCGACTGGACCTCCTACAGCGTCAAGGGCCCGATCACCGGCAACCACGCCGACACCCTGACCCACGCTGCCGAACAAGGCCTGGGGCTGGTGGTGTTCCCGTCATGGTTGATCGGTGAAGGCCTGCGCGCCGGCACGCTGCAGGCGGTGCTCAGCGACTATGAAGTGGCGACGACCCTGGAGCCGCAACAGATTGCTGCGCTGTGGCCGGGTAGCCGGCGGCTGTCGTTGAAGGTGCGGACCGTGATTGATTACTTCGTCGAGTGTTTTGGGGCAGTGCCTTACTGGGACCGTTGAGCAACTGTGGGAAACTATTCGGCCCGCACTGTCGGGAAAAATCCCCCTTCAAGTAAGTCCGATCTGATTTTCCACAACACGGGTCAAAAACCGCTTGCACTCGGGCAGACTTCGAGGAATTCCTTCAGGAGAGACGTCATGGATGCCAGTCATTACTCGTTCGGAAACCTGCAATCGTCCCCGCAAAAATCACCCTCCGCCAGCAGTCGGTTGATCTTTGCCTGCTTACGGAATTTTGGCTATATTTGGCCAAAACCTCGAGAAGACCAAATGATTACCGTACCGTTGGGTGAAGCAAAAAATAATTTATCAAAACTGGTCGATGATGCCGCCGCCGGCCAAATCATCACCATAGCCAAGCATGGGCGCGCGATGGCTCGCCTTGTTCCTGTCGGGAAACCGACAGGCCGGCGAATTGGCGCAATGAAGGGCAAACTGGTGGTGCCGGATGACTTCGATGCGCCATTGCCAGACGACATGCTGGATGCGTTTGAGGGAAACCACCCATGAGAATACTGCTGGATACCCACATCCTGCTTTGGGCCCTGAGCGATGATCCAAAACTGCCAGCGAAGGCCAGAAAGCTGATCGAGAACGCGGCTGAAATTTACGTCAGTGCCGCCACATTCTGGGAGCTGGCGATAAAGGTCGGGCTCGGGAAGCTCAACGTAAACCTGGACGAAATTCGCGAATACTGCCTGGAAAGCGGCTACGTGGAACTGCCCATCACCTCGGAGCACGCCATCGCGGTCAAGGACCTTGAACACCATCACAGGGACCCGTTTGATCGGCTCATCATTGCAACGGCTGTCATTGAGCCGATGAAGTTAGTGACAGCCGACCCGATGGTGGCGAAATACACATCATTGGCCGTTTTGACTTAATTCACTTCGCTCAAAACAACCACTGCCCGATCAGCCAGGCATTCGCCCCGCTGATCACCACAAACAAGCTCCAGGCCAGCAGCCGCGTAGGCAAGCTGTTGACGAACGGCCCCATCAGGCGCTTGTCACCCGTCATGCGGATCAGCGGAAACAACGCAAACGGCAACTGCAGGCTCAACACCACCTGGCTGAGGATCAGCAGCTTGCCGATGGCATCATCCCCCATCAGCCACACCCCGAGGAACGCCGGGATCAGCGCCAGGCCACGGGTGATCAGGCGTCGCTGCCAGCAGGGAATGCGCAGGTTGAGGTAGCCTTCCATGATCACTTGCCCGGCAATGGTGCCGGTGAACGTGGAGCTCTGGCCCGAAGCCAACAGCGCAACACCGAACAGCACGCTGGCGAACACGCCACCCACCAGCGGGTCGAGCAAGTGATAGGCGTCCTGGATTTCCACCACATCAGTGTGGCCGGTCTGGTGGAACGCGGCGGCGGCCAGTATCAGGATTGCCGCGTTGACCAGCAGTGCCAGGGACAGGGAACCGATGGTATCGATACGCGCCAATTTCACCGCGTCCTGGCGGCTGGCCAGGTCCTTGCCGACCAGCCGGGTTTGCACGATGGAGCTGTGCAGGTAGAGGTTATGGGGCATCACCGTGGCCCCCAGTATGCCAATGGCCAGGTACAACGGTGCGGCATCACTGATGGCGGACAACGACGGGGTGAAACCACGAAACACGTCGGGCCAGTAAGGCTTGATCAGCACCAGCTCGATGAAGAAACACACGCCGATAGTCGCCACCAGTGCCAGCATGATCGCTTCCAGCCGGCGGAAGCCTCGATTTTGCAGGGCCAGGATCAGCAAGGTATCGAAGGCAGTGATGACAATCCCGGTGGTCAGTGACACGCCCAGCAACAGGTGAAACGCCAGGGCGCAGCCGAGGACTTCGGCGAGGTCGGTGGCGATGATCGAGATTTCCGCAAGGATCCACTGCACGAACGACGAGCGCCGGCTGTAGCGCTCGCGGCTCAGTTGCGCCAGGTCCTTGCCGGTGGCGATACCCAGCCGTGAGCACAGGCACTGCACCGCCATCCCCGCCAGGCTCGCCAGCAGCACCACGAACAACAGGTTGTAGCCGTAGCGCGAACCGGCCTCGATGGCGGTGGCCCAGTTGCCCGGGTCCATATAGCCGATGGAAATCAGCAAGCCAGGGCCGGCAAACATCAGCGCACGTTTGAAAAACGAGGCACGGGGATCAACGACGATGGAGCCGGCGACTTCCGGCGGGCAGAACGGGGCGGTAGCGATTTTGGGCAGGCTGAATTTCACGCGGGGTACCAGGCTTTCACACAAGACGTGAACGCAGCTTATCAGTCAGACGCAACGGTACGCATCACCGTCTCCCGGGGCAGATCAAATGCCTCTACCACCTGGACCACCAGATCCATCTCCTGGTTCAGTGCTTCACGCTCCAGGCGCTCGCGAATCACCCCGATCACCAGCACCGCCAGGGTGGTGATGGAATACGCGGGGCCGGAAAACGCCCGCACGCCGGTCACCAGCAGCATCGCCGCCGCGAGCGCCTGCCCCACCACCGGAATGGCCGTGGCCGCGCCCCGGCGCAGGATAAACCCGGTCAACCCGGCCAGCGCGGTCCCGCTGAGGGCAGTGGTGGCTGAGCGCCCGACATCGAAACGATTGAAAAAACCCTGTTCCTTTTGTGCCGCAGCCTTCAACTCTGCCTCGAACACTTGGCGATCAGCCTGGCTGAGCTTGTCCTTGTATTGCTCGATCAGCCGCTCGGCAACCTGCAGTTCCAGATCAGCAAGGGCCACTTTCTCGATCGGTTGATCAAACTTGATACCCACCCGCTGCGCCACGTCCTGGGCGATTTCGCGATAGCTCACGCCATGACCACGGGCCAGGTTCATAAAGGTGTCGCCGCCCATGCGCTGCAACTCGATGGCCAGCTTCAAGGGCTCGCGCACGGTGGCGTCGATAGAGGCACTGCGCTTTTGCGCCATCAGCTCGGCGAAAAACTGCAACTCCTCCGGCCGCGCCTGCACCAGCAGCGGGAACAGCTCGACATCCTCTTCCGCAAAGCGCACTTCGCTGCTGCGTTGATCGGCGCGGATCATGCCCCGGCGTTCCTGCAGCAGGTCGGTGTACTGCACCACCGTCTTCAGTTGCGGCCAATACGCGGCGTGGTCGAACGTGGCCAGGTGCACGTTGGCGACCTTGGCCTTGAGCGCCGGTGTCAGCGGGATCGCATAACGACCGATGCAGCGCTCGGTGTCAGGCTTGAGCGCCAGCGCCCAATCCTTGCTCGAGTGGCAGTTGATCACCCGACCGCTGAGCGGCGCCGAGACCAGGTCCCAGGGGCTGGAGGTACAAATTGCACCGCCCATCAGCAGCAGGTTGTTCAGCGGCAACTCACGGGCCACCTCAGGGCTGGCCAGCAGGCTCTTGACCAGGATGCGCGCGCCCAGGGAGTGGCCGATCAGGTTGATCTGCCGCACCTTGATCGACTCGCCATGGAGGTAGTTGGCCAATTCGGGCAGCAGGCTTTTGGCGACCTCATCCACCCGCGCCTCGACGCTTTTGTAGTGGTCGAGGAAATAGGCAATCGCCTTGCCCACCCCGATGGTTGCGGCACCCAGGCTACCGCCACCCAACATCGAGGTAATCACATCCTTGAACGGCGCAAACAGGTTTTCCAGGAAATGCCCTGCCGGCCAGAACAGCATCAGGTTGGTGGAGCCTTCGATGGTTGCCAGTTGCCGGGAGAAACTACCCAGTTGTTGCTGGTTGAAGAACGCCGAATAACCATGCACGTAGAGATTGAGCACATCCCCCTGGGGCTCGCCACACAACACAAACGTGGGCTTGCGGGTGCGGTGCATTTCATCCCACTGGTGTTGCATGTGACGGTGACTCCTGGCGACGACGGAGGGCGATAGTAACAAAGGGCGGGCTACGGGAATGTGAAAAACTGATACTCGGACTATCCATATCGCTGCACAGTGATGACACAAAACGCGGATTTTGTTCGCAGATTCAGTCCATTAACCTTTGTCGGGTCAACCACTGAAACCGAGGAACACCATGAGCAAGCCCGAGTTTTTCATCACACCCGGTTACGGCGACATTGCACGCGAAACCCTGCATTACACCCAGGCGGTCAAAATCGGCAACCGCGTCGAAACCTCGGGCCAGGGCGGCTGGGATGACGAGTTCCAGATTCCCGAATCCCTCACCGACGAGATCGCCCTGGCCTTTCAAAACCTCGAACGCACCCTGGCGGCAGCCGGCGCCGGCTGGGAGCATGTGGTACACGTCAATTCCTACCACGTGGGAGGTTTCCCGCCGGAGGTGAACGAGCAGATGGTCAAGTGGTACCGCCATTACATGCCCAATCACGCCCCCATCTGGACTGAGCTGGGAGTAGAAGCCCTGGGGCTGCCGGCAATGCGCATTGAAATCCGCGTGACAGCGATTATTGCCTGACGCCGAACCGCTCGATCACCCAGTCGATAAATACCTTCAGCCGGGCGTTCTGATGGCGATTGGGTGGATAGATGATGTGCAACGGCGTGGCGGGCCGGGCCCAGTCTTCGAGTACCGGGACTAAATGGCCTGCCTCTACGTAGTAGTCAACGATGGTCTTGAAATGCTGCCCGACGCCCAGGCCGGCGAGCAGCATTTCCTTGAGGCCGTTGCCTTCGTTGGTGGAAAACGCGCAGTTGCCTACCTCATACCGAGTCGCGCCCTTCTCGAAAATCAACGGCTCCGGCTTACCCGACCCGGCAAAGAAATACCCCGCCTTGAGGTGGTTCTTCTCGAGGTCCTCGGGAGACACGGGCGTACCCATGCGCTCCAGGTAGCCGGGGGCCGCACAAGTGACGTACTCGAGGTCGACAACCTTGCGGGCGATCATCGCCATGTCATCGAGCTTGCCAGCGCGCAGCACGCAATCCACGCCCTCCCCCACGATATTCACGGCGCGGTCGCTGATGCCCAGGGCGATGGTGATCTCAGGGTACTCACGATGAAAATCCACCAGCGCCGGGATCAGCAGGCAATTGGCAAAGGACGCCGGCGCATCCACTTTCAGGTGGCCGCCGGGCTTGAGCTTCTGCCCGCGCAGGGCATTGTCCAGTTCATCGAGTTCCGCCACCAGGCACAGCGCGTGGCTGTAGTACTCCAACCCCTCCGGCGTCGCCGCCAGCGCACGGGTGGTGCGATGCATCAACTTGACGCCAAGGTGCTTCTCCAGGTCCGTGATGAGTTTACTGACGGTCGAACGCGGCAGTGCCAACTGGTCGGACGCGCGGCTGAAGGAGCCGGTTTCGACGACACGGACGAAGGCACGCATGGCGAGAAGTTGGTTCACGTTGATGTCCGATGGGGCGAGAATGGCGAGTATTGTCCATTAAGCTGCACAATGACGACAGGCATTCAGCGAACAGAAAACCCGGCGCATGGCCGGGCTTTGACGGAGCGGATGACTCAGTGGGCAAAGTTCTCGATCTTTACCTGGCCATCAGGAAACGTAGCGACAATCTCCAGTTCTCCTCCCATGGCGCGGATATAGTTACGCAGCGTGCTGATATACATGTCGGTACGCCGCTCCATTTTGGACACTGCCGCCTGATTGATATTCAGCGCCTTGGCCAGCGTATCCTGGCTCATCTGTTGCGCCTTGCGCAGTTCATGCAGGGGCATTTCTTTCAGGTGTTGCTGGAAGATGCGCTCTGCATCGGCCCGGGCTTGCGGTGTCATGCGAGCCTGCAGCTCACTGAATTTTTTAGCCATGGTGACGGCCCTCTTTAAGCAGTGTTTCCAAATGTTCGTCATACAACTTCTCAGCCAGCGGGACGTATTCGTCATACCAACGGCCTCGACCGGTTTTATCCCCGCCAATCAGCAACAAGGCACACCGGCGCGGATCAAATGCATACAGAACGCGGTAAGGCCGCCCGGCATGCTGCACCCGCAACTCTCGCAGGCAGCCATGCCTGGAGCCCTTGATATCGCTGCTGCGGGGGAAGCCAAGGCCTGGCCCCAGAAGGCTCAGTAAATCCACACTGACCGATACTGAGGATTGCTCCTTTGCATCCAGACCGCCCCACCAGATTCCAAACTCGTCCGTGTATTCAATGTCCCAACTCATGCAAATATTCCATCCATGGAATATAAACTCAAGGGCATAATTGTAGGAGTTCCTGGCGTGTACAGGCTTCCGTTTGTCCCGGAAAAGTGTTTGTAGATTATTCCCGCACAATGCTCAGCCCATAAAAAACCACCCTTTCGCGCGGCTGAAGACACGACCACAGCGCCGGCACCACGGATGATCCCGACCGCCACGTGCATAAAACTCATTGAAATAAATGGTATTAATAGTTTGGAGAGTGCCGCGAAAGAACCGGACGACATCCAATGAACCCGGAGGCGAAGGCCTTGGGACCTGCAAAGCAAGCTCGCTCCTACAGTAAAACCTGTTGATTCAGCAAAACGATCCCGGAGTCCCCAATGCCCCATGAAGGCAACCTGTTACAAGCGGCCGTTGTATTCCTGCTCGCTGCCGTCCTGACCGTGCCCCTGGCCAAGCGCCTGCAACTGGGTGCCGTGCTGGGTTACTTGCTGGCCGGGGTGATCATCGGCCCATCGGTGCTGGGCCTGGTGGGCAACCCGCAAAGCGTCAGTCAGTTTTCCGAACTTGGGGTGGTGTTGCTGCTGTTCATCATTGGCCTGGAGTTGTCACCGAAGCGTCTGTGGGTGATGCGCAAGGCAGTGTTCGGTGTAGGCCTGGCGCAGGTGTTGCTGACGGGCACCGTGATCGGCGTGGTCGCGCTGTTCGTGTTTGGCCAATCATGGAACAGCGCGATTGTGCTGGGCCTTGGCCTGGCGCTCTCCTCCACCGCGTTTGGCCTGCAAAGCCTCGCCGAGCGCAAGGAACTCAACCAGCCCCACGGGCGACTGGCCTTTGCGATTCTGTTGTTCCAGGACATCGCCGCCATCCCGTTGATCGCCATGGTGCCGCTGCTCGCGGGCAGCGATCATCCCGCCACCACCTCCCAGGGCCTGCGACACGGCCTGGAAGTACTGGGCAGCATCGCCGTGGTGATCATCGGCGGGCGCTATCTGTTGCGGCCGGTGTTTCGCATCGTCGCCAAGACCGGCCTGCGGGAGGTCTCCACCGCCACCGCGTTGCTGGTGGTGATCGGCACCGCATGGCTGATGGAGCTGGTGGGCGTGTCCATGGCCCTCGGCGCCTTCCTCGCCGGGTTGCTGCTGGCAGACTCCGAATACCGGCATGAGCTGGAATCGCAGATCGAACCGTTCAAGGGCCTGCTGCTGGGTCTGTTTTTTATCAGCGTGGGCATGGGCGCCAATATCAGCCTGCTGTTCAGCGCGCCGGTGATCGTGCTGGGGCTGACCCTGCTGCTGATCGCCATCAAGTTGCCGCTGCTGTTTTGCGTGGGTCGCCTGGCAGGCGGCCTGAACCCTGAAAGCGCGCTGCGCCTGGGCGTGGTGCTGGCAGCCGGTGGTGAGTTCGCATTCGTGGTGTTCAAGATCGGCCGCGACCAGGGCCTGTTCGAGCCGCACCTCTACGACATCCTGGTGCTGACCATCACCCTGTCCATGGCCGTGACGCCATTGCTGCTGTTGCTCTGCCCGAAGCTGTTCAAGCCCAAGGCCAAGCCGGTGGAAGTGCCCGAGGAATACCGTGCCATCGAAAGCGATGCGCCACGGGTGGTGATCGCCGGGATGGGCCGCATGGGGCAGATCGTGGCGCGGATCCTGCGGGCACAGAACATCTCGTTCATTGCCCTCGACACCTCGGTGGAAACCATCGAACTGACCCGCAGTTTCGGCGGCATGCCGGTGTTCTACGGCGACCCGCAGCGCCCGGAAATCCTTCACGCAGCGAAAGTCGACCAGGCCGAGTTTTTCGTGATCGCCATGGACGACCCCGAGATCAACATCAAGACCGCCGCGCTGGTACGCAGCCTCTACCCGCACATGAAGATCATCGCCCGCGCCCGTAACCGCCAGCATGTGCACCGCCTGGTGGACCTCGACGCGTCACCGGTGCGCGAGACGTTTTACTCCAGCCTGGAAATGAGCCGCCGCACCCTGGTGGGCCTTGGCTTGACCCAGGCCCAGGCCGACGCGCGCATCAGCCGCTTCAAAAACCATGACCTGCAATTGCTGGCGGCCCAACACGCCGTGTATGACGACGCGGCCAAGGTGATGCAGTCTGCCCAGGAAGCCCGGACGGAACTGGCACGGCTGTTTGAGATGGACCGGATCGAGGAAGAGTCCGACAAGGTGTAGGGATGGAGATGAACGATCTTGCGAGTTTTCTGACAGAATACGGCGCAATTTCGTTCATCCCTGGAGAGCTTCATGGCCACCCTCAGCAAGACCGCAGCCCTCTTGGCCCTAGCGCTGGCCGCCGGCTTCGGCGCCAGCCAAGTCCTCGCCGCCAGCAAGCCAGCGGCGCAGAAGACCGCCACCCAGACCATCTCCACCCTGGATGGCAAGTTCAGCTTCAACCTGCCCAAGTCCTACCTGGCCGACCCACTGCCGGCCGGTGATGCCGAGCACGGCACCGCAGGCGCCAGCGGCACGATGTACAGTGACCAGGCCACCAAAAGCGTGATCTTCGTCGTCGAAAAACCGAGTGTCGCCGGCCTGATCAAGGACAACGACCCGCAGTTCCTCGACGGTGCCGTGGCGGATTTCGTCAAGGAACAAAGCGCCGCCCTGCCGGACTTCAAGAAAGGCGCCGAGAAGAAAGTCACCGTGAAAGGCCTGGCCCTGCGCCAGGTCGACAGCACCGCGACCATGGGCGGTGGCAAGACACTGAGTTCCACCTTCCTGACGGGCTCCGGCAGCCACCAATTGGTGGTGCAGGCCATTTCCCGGGCGGATGATGAAGCCGGTCATGCACTGTTGGTGAAGCAGATTATCGGCGGTAAATAACCCGTTTTAATCTGACAATGAAAATCTAATGTGGGAGCGGGCTTGCTCGCGAAAGCGGTGTTTCAGTCAACACATGTATTAACTGACCCACCGCTTTCGCGAGCAAGCCCGCTCCCACATTTTTGACCGCGTCCACATCGCCGGACTCAGTGCAGGCTCTTTTCCAGCCACTGCTTCAAGTCCAGCAACTCCGCCTCACCGACGGTATGAATCATCCCCGGGTAGCCGTGGAATTCCGGGGTGAGGCCAATCCCCTGCAATACCTCGTTGGCCCGCGTTGCCGAGTAGTACGGCAGCGCCTGGTCCAGCGTCCCGTGACCGATGAAAATCGCCAGCTTGCCCAGTCGCGCATCCGGCTTGAGTTCGGCCTTGAGTACCGGCAGCAGGCTGCCGCTCAACGCCGAAATCCCGCGCAGGGTTTCGGGATGTCTTAACCCGACTTCGTACGACATGATCGCACCCTGGCTGAAACCCACCAGAAACACCCGCTCAGGTTGGGTGTGGTACTTGGTGGTGGCCTGGGCGACGAAGGCTTCGATCAGCTTGGCGCTGCTCTGCAGGTCGGCGGTCTCGCCATCAAAATCGCCATCGCCCGGCTTCTTGCGAAACCAGCGATAACCACCGCCCTCCACCGGCATCGGTGCCCGTGCAGACAGGTAGGTCCAGGTCGACGGCAAGCGGTCCTTGAGCCCGAACAGGTCGGCCTCGTCACTGCCATAACCGTGCAGGAAGATCACCAGCGGCTCGTTGCGGGCATCACTTTGAGTCTGTTCCAGGTAAGGCAGCGGCAGGTCGGTGTGCAATACGTCTTCGGCCTGTGCGGCGCCGGTAAACAGCGCCACCGTCAGGGCAATCAGTTTGAGCATGAGCATCAACCTCTAGGGTTTGCGCAACAAATAGGTATCCATGATCCAGCCATTGGCCTGGCGCGCCGCCTTGCGCACACGTTCAATCTCTTCGGCAACCTCGGCCACTTTGCCGCTGATCAGGATTTCATCCGGTGTGCCCAGGTAGGCGCCCCAGTAGATATCCAGGTCCTGATCGGCCACGGTGCGGTAGGAATCTTCGGCATCGAGCATGACAACCAGGGTGTCGGCATCACTCGCCTGCCCCGCCGCCAACCGGCGCCCGGTGGTGATTTCGATGGAGCGACCGATGCGGTTCAGCGGCACTTTGTGCTGCGCCGCCAACGCCTGGACGCTGGTGATCCCGGGGATCACTTCAAATTCGAATTCGCAGCTGCCGCTGGCGAGGATCGCCTGCAGGATACGAATGGTGCTGTCGTACAGTGCGGGGTCGCCCCAGGCCAGGAATGCGCCCACTTCGCCGTCGGCCATTTCTTCATTGATCATCCGTTCGAAGGTCTGCTGCTTGTCGCGGTTCAGGTCCTTCACGGCGGTGGTGTAGTCGATATCACCGCGCACCCGCTCGGGGCAATCGGCCTCGACAAAGCGGTAGGCGTGATCGGTGATGTAGGTCTCGCAGATTTCCCGGCGCAGGTCGATCAGCTTGTCCTTGCTCTGGCCCTTGTCCATCAGGAAAAACACGTCGGTGCGGTTGAGCGCCTTGACCGCCTGCATCGTGATGTAGTCAGGGTTGCCGGCGCCAATGCCGATGATCAGGATGCGTTTCATGGGAAAGTCTTCATGGGTGGTCTCGGTGCGGGGAACGGATTTTGCCATGTTCGGGACGTCAGGCGTGAGTTTCCAGGCGCAGGCGCCAACCGCCATTGAAGCGTAACTCGGTGGATGACAGCGGCTCCACGTCGATCAGGTTGAACATGGCGGGTGGGCATTGCATGACATGCAGCAGCGCTGCGCGGATCACAAATGGATGCGTCACCGCCACGACATGCCCCGGGGATTGCTCGAGGGACTGCAACCACTGCCCTATCCGCTCACACAGTTGCACTACCGACTCGCCGCCGTGGGGCGCCGAGGTGCTGTCGGTCAACCAGGCCTGAAGCGCTTCGGGTTCGGCCTGCTGAACCTCCTCGATCGCCAACCCTTGCCAGCGGCCAAAATCACAATCGCGCAGGGCTGTTTCAACCAAAGCATCGTCGGCAAACAGCGCCGCCGTCTGCCGGGTCCGCGCCTCCGGGCCGCACAGCACCCGGGGTGCACGCTTGAAGCGTTGCCCCTGGGAAAGCGCCGCCTGCTGCCAGTCCATCTCCACCGACTCATCCAGCGCAAAGCGTGCCTGTTTCTGGGCACGGGTGCTGGCGTGGGCAACAAGGGTCAAACGGGTGGCCTGCATGACAAATCGCTCTGGTTTTAAGGTGCAGTCAGCGTAGACTTGCGAAGTTGTTTCAACATGTTTCAACTATTCTGCAACAGGAAGCCGGTTCAATGCCGGCGCGGTCGCGCCACTGTATTCGGCCTTTTAGCCGTAAGCCAGACCCTGTTTCAGCCAACTCGCTATCCATTTCGGGACGCGTCATCCCTGGAGGTTCTCATGGCTTATACCGCTGCAACTGGCTCCGACGTTTCAATACCGTCCATTCCCCTGGGCGAAATCCTGCCCTGGGCGATCTTCGGCGGCCTGCTGCTATTGCTCGCGATTTACTTCGTCGGCGCCGAGCAAGGCGCGACGGCCGTGTTCAAAGGCATGTACGTGCATGAGTTTGTGCATGACGGTCGCCACCTGCTGGGTTTCCCCTGCCATTGATTGGAGCGTGACGACATGACAGGGCATTTACTCGTTCGCGGGATGCTGGTGGGCCTGCTCGCCGGCATCCTGGCCTTCGGCTTCGCCAAGACCTTTGGTGAGCCGCAGATCGACAAGGCCATCGCCTTCGAAGATCAGATGGCACAGATGCACGGCGACGCGCCGGAAGAAGAACTGGTGAGCCGCGAAGTACAAAGCACCTTCGGCCTGTTCACCGGCGTGGTGGTGTACAGCGTCTCCCTGGGTGGCATTTTCGCCCTGGTGTTCGCCTACTCCCTGGGCCGCATTGGCAAGGTCGGCCCCCGTGGCTTGGCAGCGCTGCTGGCATTGGCGGCGTTTGTGACGATCATCGTGGTGCCGGGGCTGAAGTATCCGGCCAACCCGCCATCGGTGGGCGACCCGGCCACCATCGCGCAACGCACCAAGCTGTTCTTCCTGATGCTGCTGGTGTCGGTGGCGGCTGCGGTGATTGCGATCAACGCGGCGCGCAAGCTGATTGCCAGCCGTGGCCTATGGGCAGGCGCGATTCTCGGTGTGGCGCTGTACATCGTGATCGTGTCGGTGGCCGGCAGCTTGTTCCCGACCATCAACGAAGTGCCGGAACAGTTCTCGGCAGTGTTGCTGTGGAAATTCCGCGTGGCTTCCCTGGGGATTCAACTGGTGCTGTGGACCACCCTGGGCCTGGTGTTCGGCGCCGTGGCCGAGCGCAAGCTGAGCCAGCCTCAGGCGCGTCTCAACTCCTGACGGTACAGGTAGCCGCCGACGAATCGGCGGCTACCGGCATTCACACCCCGGGCCGCGCCAGGTATAACACCTCGTAGCCATTGCCCGGATGGTTCACATCCAGCGCCTTGGCCGACAAGGTAATTCGCACCAGCTTCCACGCCTGCACATCCAGCGCCAGAAACACCGCGAAGTTATCGCTGCTGTCCGCGAGCTGCTGGTTGCGGGCCTTTTCTGCGGCGAGGATTTGCCCGCGGTCCGCCCCCGGCGCCAGCGCCCACTCCTCCCGATACAGGCTCAAGGCGTCTTGCGCCGGACCTCGCTGCACGTCCAGCGGTAACCAGGACTCAATGTGCGGCTGGCCAAAACTGTCGAGGACCTTCTGGAAGCGCTCGCCGAGCAAGAAATCCGCAGCCTGCAAAGGATCCGACCACAGATAAACCGACGAATACAGGTTACCCACCCCCGGCCCCTGCCCTCGCTCCTGGGCGATAAACGCCTTGAACAGCAAACCCTCGGCATGATCCCACAACGGCCCCAGGCGAGCGGCCCGCTCACGGATGACACCCATGTCGTAATCGGCTGGCAAGCGGTGTGAATACTGTTTGGCAAACATCATGGCGCTCCTGTTCAGATGAGTGTCCAGCTTGCGCAGCGCCCATGATTTCAGCAAGATATCACCGGATATAGGTGTGATAAGGAACTGAAATGACCGACGCACTCAAGCCGCTGGATATCGACACCGTGCACGCCTTTGTCCTGGTCGCCGATTTCGCCAGCTTCACCCGCGCGGCCCAGGCACTGGACACCTCGCAGGCAGCCATCAGCCTCAAGCTCAAGCGCCTGGAAGAACGCCTCGGTTATCGCCTGCTGGTGCGCACACCGCGGCATGTACGTCTGTCGCCCCAGGGCGAGCAGTTCATCGTCGCCGCCCGCGCATTGCTCAATGCCCACGAACGGGCGTTGGGTGACATGGGCAATGGCGCCCCGCGACGGTTGGTGATCGGCATCAGCGACCACGTGGCCGGGCCGGACCTGCCACTGTGGCTCAGCCGCCTGGCCGCCTATGACCCGCTGGTGATCCTGGAGGTGCGGATTGCTTCCTCCCGCGACCTGGTGGCGGCGTTCGACCGCAACGAACTGGACGCGGTGATCGTGCGCAACGAAGGCGATCGCCAGGACGGTGAGGTATTGGTGGTGGAGCGCTTTGGCTGGTTCGCTGCGCCTACCTGGCAGCACACGCCCGGCACGCCTCTGCGCATGGCAACCATGGCCTCGCCCTGCGGCGTGCGACACCTGGCGGTGCGCGCGCTGGATGAGGCGCGGATTGACTGGACCGAGGTGTTTGTCGGCGGCGGCGTAATGGCGGTGGGTGCGGCAGTCAGCGCCGGCCTGGGTGTGGCGGCGCTGGCCCGGCGAGTGGCGCCGGCGGGCGCCGTGGACGTCAGCGAACAGTACGGATTACCGGCGTTGCCCGTCAGTGAAATTGTGCTGCACAGCCGCATCAGCGATGGCCGCTCCCGCGAGACATTGCGGGCGTTGAGCGCAACCTTCAGAGGGGTTCTGGAGCGTTAGATTGCATCTGGGTATACCGCCCGCGCACGAACCGCTCCAGTTCATCGCCTGGCAGCGCCTTGCTGAAATACCAGCCCTGGATGATCAGTTCCGAGCCCGACTGCAAAAACGCCAGTTGCTCGGCGGTTTCCACGCCCTCCACCACCACCCCGAGGTTCAACGCCTCACAGAACCGCAGCATCCCGGTCAACACCTGGGCGCCCTTTGGATCATGCTGGGCGACCACGAAACTGCGATCGATCTTGATGAAATCCACGGGGAACTGGTGCAGGTAACTCAGCGCTGAAAATCCGGTGCCGAAGTCGTCGATATACACCTTGGCACCAATCGCCTGGAGCTTCTCGATCATCTGCCGCGTGCCCTGGATATCGCCCACCAGCGCATCCTCGGTGATCTCCACCGAAACCTGCCCGTGGGCCTGGGCCAGTATCTCCACCAGCCGATC
Organism: Pseudomonas sp. Colony2; assembly: GCF_019382755.1. NCBI lineage: Bacteria > Pseudomonadati > Pseudomonadota > Gammaproteobacteria > Pseudomonadales > Pseudomonadaceae > Pseudomonas > Pseudomonas sp. Colony2. The sequence continues at coordinate 4,291,670 of NZ_CP080030.1, forward strand.
ACCATACGCCGGGGTAGTCAGCGTGGCGCTGGAGATATTGATCGTCATCGGCAACGTAAACCCGACCTTCTGCCACTTCTGGTACTGGCGCACAGCCTGGGATGCCACCCACACATCCACGTCGGGCATCAACCTGGCATGGGCCAGCCATTGCAGGAACTCCCAGGGTGAATGCACCGTACCTTCGGCGTCCCGGGCCCGCATCAACGCTTCGCAACCGGTGCATAGCCCGGTCCGGGTGGAAATCTGCGGCTGGAATTCGAGGTAGAACTCATAGTCGCTGATCTGCTGGATATGACTCAACTCGCTGACCTGGCGCGCCTGGGCCTTGTGGGACGCCATCACCGGGTCCAGCTCCAGCAAGCGGCCTTTTTCTTCCAGGCCGCGAAAGGTCATGTCCAGCGACTTCAAATACACCGTGCCGCCCTCCGTGGCCTGGCGGTTGATCGCGCGCACATAGGGCGCATAGATCAGCATGCCAACCCCCAGCAACACCACCTGCAGCAACACTGCCGCGAGATCGCCGTGGGTGCTCAGGTAGGCGTTGAGCAACACCGGCGCAGTAAATGGCACGCTCACCACCGCAGGCGACACCCAGCCAATCTGCACCACCATCAACGCCAGTATCACGTTGAACGCCGGCACCACCAGAAAGGGAATGAACAGCCGCGGGTTAAGAATGATCGGCAAGCCAAACAACAGCACTTCACTGACATTGAACAACGACAACGGCAGGCTCGCCATCGCCACCAATCGCATGGACCGGCTTTTGGAAAACAGCAGGATCGCCAGCAGCAGGCACAGGGCACCACCCGAACCGCCGATAAACGCGAAACTGCCCAGCAAGCCGCCATTCAGTAGATATTTGACCGGCTCGCCCGCGGCCACCGCCGCATTATTGAGCCCGACCGCCTGGTCCAGCACATCAAAAAACGGCTGCATGGCGTAGACCCCATGGATCCCGAAAAACCACAGCAGCGAATTCATCAGGGTCACAAACAGGCCGCTGCCATAGGGCGTCTCCAATGCATCGAGTACCTGCGGCCCCTGAAGCTGTGCCACCTGCGGAATCTGCAACAGCAACGACAGCACGAGCACCAGCCCGAGCGCCGTGATTGCCCCCGGCACCACCATATTGAGGGTGCCCTTGAGGTTGTGCCCCACCAGGTCTTCGTTGATCAACCGCGTCCAGCGACGCCGATGCAGCCAGGCGATGGCGGGCACATTGATCAGCGGTGAGGCGATGGCGATGAACAACACGAAGGTCGCCGAGGCTCGGGGAAAATCCCGCAGCACAAACGTGGCAATCACTACATGGGCCAGGCACAGGAACGCTACCGGGAGTTGCGGCAGGCGGTGCTGGATAGCGAGCATGTAACCGATGGAGGCTGCCACCAGCAGCGGGATTACCGAGCTGATCTGGTTGTGCAACCCCGCCAGGAAGGCCACCACCTGAGGGTCGAAACCCAGCACTCGGGCGCATTCGGACAGGATCAGGAAACCGGCCGATACCAGCAGGCACGGCAGGATCCACAACAGCCCCTCGCGTATGGCCCGCAACGACTCGGTACTGGCGAGGGCCGCCAGCCGCTGGGTGAAGAAAAGCTTGAACAGCGTTTGCGCCATCACCTGTCCCTCGGTCCCTGATGCCAGGGTCGCAAAATAACACCTGGCTGTCGCCTTATCACGGGGTAACGCTACACGCCCTGACACCGCAAGCGAAAGGCTTTTGCCGCCCCTGGCGCATTTATTCAGAATCACCGCAGGGGCTTGCTGCTTGTCGATTGGCTCGGGTTGGCCCATCCTTTGGCGCACTGGTTGTCGTAAAAAACGACGCCCCCCTCGAACGGACTCGACTGATGCTGCGATTCACTCCCCTCATGGCCTGTGCGCTGCTGGGGCTGACCAGCCCGTTGGCCGGCGCCGCCACCCCGACCTTCGCCGATGCCCAGGCCAGCGACCCGGCCAGGCTGCAATGGATGGTCGGCGCACCGCCGCCGGCCGACCGCACCGTACGCTTTGAAGACGGCAGCTATTTCCGCTTCCCGGCGATGCGCTGGAGTGTCGCCAACTTTCGCCAATTGATGCCCACGGTGAACGTCTCCCGCGGGCTCGGCGCACCGCTGGCATTGCCACGCAAACTCGACCCGGCACTCGATGCAATCCCCGTGCAGCCAGTGGGTGCAGCCCAGCCGCTGACCTGGCGCCAGGCCCTGGACGCCACCTACACCGATGGCATCGTGGTGATGCATCGCGGCACGGTGGTTTATGAGCGTTATTTCGGGGTGCTCAAGGAGGATGGGCAACACGCGGCCATGTCGGTCACCAAATCGGTGATCGGTACCCTGGGCGCGATGCTGGTGGCCGATGGCACCCTGGACCCACAGAAAAAGATCGTCGACTATGTGCCCGAACTCGGCCGCTCGGCCTTTGGCAGCGCCACCTTGCGCCAGGTGCTGGACATGACCACCGCCCTGGACTACAGCGAAGACTATGCCGACCCCAACGCCGAAGTCTGGGCCCACGCCCAGGCCGGCAACCCGCTGCCCAAACCCAAGGACTACACCGGGCCGCGCAGCTACTACGAGTTCCTGCAAACGGTTAAGCAGCGTGGCGAACACGGGCGTGCCTTCGGCTACAAGACCGTCAATACCGACGTACTCGGCTGGGTGATTGCCCGCGCGACCGGGCGCAACGTCGCGCAACTGCTCAGCGAACGCATCTGGAGTCGGCTTGGCGCCGAACAGGACGCCTACTTCACCGTCGACTCCATCGGCACACCCTTCGCCGGTGGCGGCCTGAACACCGGGCTGCGGGACCTGGCCCGGTTTGCCGAGATGCTGCGCAACGGCGGGCGCTTCAATGGCCAGCAGATCGTGCCCGAAAACGTGGTGACGGATATTCGCCAGGGCGGCGACAAGCAGGCGTTCGCCCAGGCCGGCTACGCTCAATTGAAGGGCTGGAGCTATCGCAACATGTGGTGGGTAACCCACAATCCCGACGGCGCCTTCATGGCCCGCGGGGTGCATGGCCAGAGCATCTACATCGACCCCAAGGCTGAAATGGTGATTGTTCGCTATGCCTCCCACCCGGTGGCCGGCAACGCCGCCAATGATGGGGTGACCTTGCCCGCCTATGCAGCCATGGCGGCTTTTTTAATGTCCAAGCCACACTGACCGTCTCTCTTACCGTGGAGTAAACCTTTGTCCCAACCCGGCGAAAACCACCAGCTAGCCCTGGACCGATTCTTGAGTGAACACCCGGCCCTGGCCGCGGAACTGAATACATTGAACCCCCTGGCGGCCCAGGCCAAAGGGGAAACCATGGAGCAGTACCGCGCCGAGCGCCTGCATGAAGCCTTCGAGGCAGAAGCCGAGCAACAGGGCTTGTTCGCCTGGGAACTGACGCTGAAATTGACGGCGCATTCCCCGGCGGAGTTCGAGGCGCAACGCCTTGAGGTGCACAAGGAGGTGGCGCAAATGGCAGGCCTGAGTTGGTTCGAGTATTGCCAGCTGCACGACTTGCCCGTCTAGAACCAGCGGCCCAGGCCCTTCCTGCGATCAGCGAGCACCGCGCGTAATTCATCAAGGGTAACGGCCCTGCGTTCAGGGTCAGCCGTCAACGCCGTACGCAATACAGGCCAGCAATGACGAGGCAGTTGCCTGGGCCGGGCCGGCCTGTCACTGGCGTGGCGCCGGCCTTGTGCCAATTCGTACAACACACAGGCTACTGCATACAGGTCGGCGCTGGCCGACAGTGCTCCGCCAGCCAGCAACTCCGGCGCGGCGTACGCGGGCGTCCAGGCATTGAAGCGGCTACGACTCAAGCCTGGAGAACCCGCCGGGGCCTGTCCGCAAGCCTCGCCCAGACCGAAATCGAACAAGCGCAAGCCGCCGTCTCCCACCATGACATTGGCGGGTTTCACATCCCCGTGCAGCACACCCTGCTGATGGCTATGGCGCAACGCGTCGAGCAATTGCATGGCGATGCCTTGCAGCGCTTGCCAGGGTAAACCGCCGGGGCACTCCAGCAGCAACCGGTCCAGGGTCATGCCCTGGAGCAGTTCCATGGTAAAGAATGCGATCTGGCCGGGAGCATCCACTTCAAATGAATACACACGCACCACCTGCTCATGCCGCAGGCTGCGGGTCAGGGCAAACTCGTTGTACAGCAACACGTGGGCATCCGCAGATTCGCGAATGGCTTCGCCCAACACCTTGATCGCGACACTGGAACAGGGCTCGCCAAACTGTTCGTGCAGCAGGTCCCGCGCACGATAGACCACGCCCATGCCGCCTGCGCCCAACACGCGCTCGATCAGGTATCGCCCGGCCAGCAACTCGGGGGCTCCGTCGCGCGGTGGGTTTACCGGGGCCTTGGCAAAGGCAAAGTGGGTCAGATCGCGCATGACTGCACCACCACAGCGGTCAGGTTGTCGCCGGCCGTGCCGCGCAAGACACCTGCAAACAGCTGGTCCAGGACACGTTGCGGATTTCCCTGGCTCAAGGCCTGGCCCAACTCAGAGTGGCTAAGCGCCTGGTACAGGCCGTCGCTGCACAACAGAAACACATCCCCTGCCAAGGTACCGAGTTCCAGGACCTGCGGGCTCAGTGGTGCCCGCGAGCCGATGGCCCGGGTCAAGGCCCGTGCGTCTGGATGGGCCCTGGCCTGTTCCGGGCTCACCTGCTCGTCAATCAATTGCTCACACAGCGAATGGTCTCGCGACAGCTGGTACAGCGTCTGCCCGCGCCACAGATAGCAACGACTGTCACCGGCCCAGACACACGCAGCGCGATCGCCCTGAAGCAACAACGCCACGACCGTGCTTCCCATGATGGCCTCGGCGCCATGGGAGGCCAGCGTCAATTCATCGCCCAGCCGCCGGTTGAGCCATTGCAGGCAACGACAGGTCGCCTCGACGCGTTCATCCAGGCTGCCCTGGCCGGGCAATGACGCCAGGCCATCGACCACCAGCTGGCTGGCGATGTCCCCCGCCTGATGCCCGCCCATCCCGTCCGCCACGGCCCAGCAGCCCGTCCCGGGGCAATCGAGAAAGGCATCCTCGTTGCGTAAACGGACCTTTCCACGGTCTGTGCGACCGGCGCTGTGCCAGCGGTCGCGAGGTTGGCTCACAACTGCTCCGGCAGGCGAAAGGTTCGCCACTGCGCCATCTGGAATGGATTGGGTGTGCGTCGGCTGGTCAGCAGGTAGTTGGCGCGCAAGCCTGCCAGGTCAGCCTTGAGGATCAGCTCATCCTGCCCGCTGGAGGGTTCGTTCTGCATCAAGTCGAACAAGCGAAACAGGGACCAGGCCCCGGTATTTTTTTCGAGCCCCAGCGCCCGCTCGCTGCCACGCTCCAGTACCAGGCTGCTGCGACCATTCTCAGCCTCAGCTGGCCATTGCATCGCCATGGGGACAATCGGCCCGTGCCGGTACTCCATCTGCTGGCCACCCAAACGCAAGACCGCGCGACTCACCGACGGGTCCAGGCTATAGGGTGCGAGCGTGAAACGAACCTGCAAGTCCCCCGGCTCATCCGCAAAAAAACCGCGCCTGATCACCTGCACCTTCGCCTGCTGGTCGAGCAACGCCCGAGACATCGGCAAGCTGCGCCCATCCAGGCTACGCAGCCTGTAGCGCCCGGAATCACCGCTGACGAAAGGCTTCAGATAGCTGTCAAAGAATCGCGCCATGATCCCCTCAGGCTTGAAAAACTCCTGGAAGTCGTTGAGGGAAACGTCGCTGCTGGCGTGGGCATTGAACGGGAAACGCAGCTTGATCGCCCTGCTGTAGAAACCATATACCTCGCTCTGATAACGCTGGTTCACATGCCGATAAGCCTGGTCGAGCAGGCGGCGCCAATGCTCGTCGGCCAGGCTTTCGAACCAGCCCGCCAGCGGCAGCGGCAAACGCGCGGCCACGTTGCGCAGGTTACTCAGCGCATCCTGTTGCCCCTGGATCCGCCGCTTGACCATCTCGAACGCGACCGGCTCCGGCGCGCCTTCGCGACTCAAGCTCGCCAACTGCAGGTGCAAGTCGTTGAGCGCCTGTAACACGCCGGTCAACTCGGCCCCCGGGCTCTCCTGGCTGTCCAGCAACTGGTGCAAGGGCTCGAAGCGGCGCTGCATGGCTCGCCGTGCGCTGTCGGGCAAGGCATTGACCAGCCCGGCGGCGGTCGGCAACCGCTCTGCCGCTGGCCCAGGCAGCTTGGCAGCCAGCTCGTCGAGGCGCTCACTGGCCGACGGCAGGCGCGTGTGGTCACGAACCTGCTGCAACAACTGCAACAACGGCGACTGGGCCGACGTCAAGCTGGCGAGCTGCTCGGCGGCTTGCCTGGAGTTTTCAGTTTCACGCAAGCCAACCTGCCCAAGCGCCTCGCTCCAGGCATCGGCATACTCGCTGAAGTAGCGTTGTTCAAGCTCCACCATCAACCGTTGCAAATCCATGGCGCTCAGGTCGGCGCCCTCTCCCAGCACCCAGTTGTCCTGGACGATGGTATTCACCAGCCGCGCGCCCTGCGCTTCAAAATGCCGCTGGTACGTGCGGGTATAAAACCCCGGAATGGAACGCTCGCCCCCCTCAAACACCCGCCCGTGTGCAAGGCGCAACGGTTCAAGGCCGCGAGCTTGTTCGCGCAGCACCCGGTACACCACGTCAACCAGCGATTCGCCGCGCAACACGTGGCGCGCGCGGGCCACCAGCTCGTCATCGAGCGGCTGCACGAACGGCTGCTCAAGCAAGCGCGCGAAATGTTCATTCAACCGGTTTTGCACGGAGGGCTCACCGGCAAACCGTACAGACCAATGCCCCGCCACCCGCTCACGCAGCCAGCCGACATCCCGACGCTCCCGCAGGTTGAGCATCAGGTATGCCCGGAGGTTATCCAGCAGCCGTTCACGATCTTCCAGGCTGCCGCGAACCTGTTCCTGCAGCATCTCGCTGACCTGGGACAGCAACAGCCGGCCCAAGGCACGCTCGTAGGCCTGCTCCAGCACCGGACGGCTGATACTGCCCTGATACAACCCCATCCGCTCAACCAGCCTGGCTTCGCCCGGCAAGGGGAAAATCCGCGTGGCCGCCAGGCGGCTGTCCAGCAGCGGCAGGAGTGCCTGGGTAGCGTCTGACCCAGGCTGCACGGGTGCGGGCTGTCGTGCCAGCGCCTGCAGTTGCTCCAGACGCTGATGATTGGAGGAGTAACTGTGGGTCCACAGCAAGCCCGCCGCCACGACGACCACTAGTGCGCCCAGGGCCAGCCCCCCCTGGTGCCGGCGGATTCGACGGCGCTCCTGGCTATCGAGGTCCGCCAGGTCGGCTTGCGCCAGAATCACCCGGCTGAACAAGCCCTGGATAAAGTGCGAACGTGGTTCAAGTGCCTGTGGGCCACCGTCGGCGCTGGTCAAGTAGAAACCACGAAAGCCGTTAGTGTGCTGATAACGCGGGCCGCAAAAAGCAACGTCGATATAGAGGCTCAGGCGCTCGCCAATCCGGGCCGCCTGATGGGGGAAGTCGAGCATCCGTCCGCGCAGATCACTGTTGCGTTCCTGGTGCAGGCGCTGCACAAGCTCACCGCTCAAGCGCTGCAGCAGTGCTTCAAACGCCTGTCGTACCTGGGCAATGCCAATACCCGCTTTGCCTGGGACGATAGATTCGCCCAACACCGCATCACTGCCTTCGCCCAACGGCCGGTCGAAGAACTCCGCAAACCCCGGCAGGCGGTCGGCCTGGGTCACCACCAGGTAGATCGGCACCTCCACATGCAACGTCTGGCGGATCTCCAGCAACCGACTCTGGACTGCCCGCGCCTCATTCTCCAGCTCACGCTCGCTGCCATGGAGCAATGTGTCCGTTGACAGCGCCACCACCACACCGTTGAGCGGGCGTGTCCGGCGCCGCACCTTGAGCAGCTCCAGCAGCGTCGACCAACCCGCGCCATCGACCTGGCTGTCAGGCTGGGTAAGGTAGCGGCCGGCGACGTCGAGCAACACGCCGTCCTCGGCGAAATGCCAGTTACAGTCCCGCGTGGCACCGCCCTGCGTCGCTACCGACGCGCCCTGATCCTGGAGCAACTGCAAGCCACTGGCGGCCAACATCCGGGACTTGCCACTGCCTTCCTTGCCGATCAGCAAATACCAGGGCAATGCATTACGCCAACGCGGGCTGCGCTCACCATAAATCCGGGAGTGTTTCAGGGTGTACAAAGCGTCCTTGAAGCGACCGCGCAGGTGCCGCTGCTCGTTTTCAACCTGGCCTTTGCGCGGGCGTGGTTCGCCGTCATCGACGGTTGATTGCCGAGCCATACTGCGCCAATTGGCATACACCATCGCCAGGCCCCACAACAAAAACAGCCCGCTGATTGTCAGCAAGCGCGATGCCGCCGCTTGCCAGAATCGATAGTCGTCGACAGCCAGCAGTGGCCCGAAGAACCACACGGCCATTGCGACCGCGAGCACCAGCAGCAGGCTCCAGACCCAAACCCTGCCCAGCACGGCGCCCGCGCTCCTGAAGAATGCGTTCATGCGTTGCTCCCTGCGTTAGAGCGGCGCCCGGAACATATCCGGCGCCACGAGTTGATACGGTTGCAACACCGCTTCACGCTGCTGGCCCAGCACCCAGGCAAATCCTGCATACAGGCTCAACAGGCTGGCGGCGACAAACACTGCAATCCAGGTGAGCGACACGACCCTCAGCCGTTTCCGGCGCGGCTGTTCCGGCCTGGGCGACGGCGCGCACGCCGCAGGCGTATCACCCCGCACATGCCGGATCTGCCGATACAGCGCGTCCCGAACCTGTTCAAGCTGCAACAACCCACGCTCCATGACCCGGTACTTGCCCTCAAACCCGAGGGACAGGCACAGGTACATCAACTCCAGCATCGCCAGGTGCTTGAAGGGGTCCCTCGACATGCGCTCAAGCAACTGGAAAAACTTCTCGCCGCCGAAGGTTTCGTTGTGAAAACTGCTCAGCAGGCTCATCTTCGACCAATCGCTCTGGCTGCCCCATGAGGTGGTGACCACTGCCTCGTCGATCACGCTGCACAGCACATACCGCGCCGCCATGACCTCGCTGCCTTGGGCCCCGTCATGCCGGGCCCGCGTCTCGAACAGCGTGACTGCAGCCGAGAGTCGTTCATTCAGGGCGCGCAGGCTTTCCTCGGCGGTACTGCGCTTGACGCGGACCACCTCGGACAGAAGCTCCCAGGCAGGCGCCACCAAACTGTTCAGGCCAATGTCGAAATGCTCCGCGCCCTGCAAGCGGGCCGCGTAGATCATCCGGTCTTCCAGTTGTTCGAAACGCGGCGGCGATGCGAAGTCGGTCATCGGTCCCTGCGCCGGTCCGCGTCCCTGTCGATCAAGCAGGACGGTTTTCTCGTCCTGCGGGTATTCCCTGTCCATGGTCTCAGTTCCTGATGGCCCAGAATTTCAGTTCCAGTTCGGCAAATTCACCGCTGACGTGGAAGGCAAATCCTCCCGACTGCTTCAACTGCTCAATGTCCCGGGCACCGAGTTCAAGCATGAAATAGGTGTTGGCGGCATGAAACGGTATCTGCCGGGGAGCCACCGGCAGCGGCTTGACCTTGATGCCCGCCAACTGCAGGTTGACCAACTCGCGAATCCGCTCCACGGGGCCGACCTTGAGGTGCGCCGGCAGCCGGTGTCGAAGCTCCTCGGCGTCACAATGGGCGCTGGCGGCCAGAATGAAAGTCGCCGAACCCAGCAGGTTGAGATCGCTTACCGGGCACACCAGCACCCCGTACTGGCGAGGCTGCAGCGCCAGCTCAATGGCATGCTGCTCAAGCACCATCGACAGCAGGCTGCGAATCGGCTCCATCAATCCACGAAAGCTGGCGCCCTGGTCGCTGTGCCGGTAATGCCCCTCGAAGTGCGCACGCTTGCTGTCGCTGGCAAACGTCGCGAGTTCACCCAGGATCGACAGCAATGTTCGATACAGCGTTTCAGGGCTGACCTGGCTCAGGCTCAGGTAGTGACGCAAGACCAGTTCGGTGCGATTGATCAATTGCAACATCAGGAAGTCGCCAACCTCCGCGCCGGCGGCGGTACCGTTGGCGCGAATCCGCTCGGCGATGGCATCCCCCCGGTAAGCGAGCAGGCTGATCACCTCCTTGAGGCAAGACAGCAGGTAGCCGGAGCCATGCAGGTGAATGAAGCTCGGGATAAAATCGGGGTCCAGGCTGACGCCCTCCTCGGTGCAACTGAGCACCTGGGCAACCTTGAGCTTCACGTAGTGCGGGTCGCTGTGTTGCTCCCCCAGCAACAGGCGAAAATCCAGCTGCCCGCAATTGACCTGACGACGAGCTTCTTCCCCGGCGTTGGAGTCGCTGACGTCTACCGCAAGAGTCTTGTAGCGCGCCAACACATCAATCTGCTCGGGTCGACGGGCTTCAACACAGTTACCTGTGGCCAGCGGCAAGGCCAGGTAGATCGACTGCTTCCCGGTATTTACCGGAACCTCCAGCACCAGCGACTCCATCGCGCCGCCCAGCTCGAACAGGCTGCCATCCGGCAATATGCCGCTGGCCTGGCTGACAACGACCTTGCCCATATTGAGGTATTGCACATCGATTTCCAGGGCCAGGAAGCCCCAGGCGTGACGGCACAACAGCTGGGTGCGGCGCGTGAGTTGCTGATCGTGGTACCGATCGTTTTGCTGAAAATGCTGAGGGCGCAGCAACATGCCTTCCTGCCAGATGACTTTTTGGCTGTACATGTCAGTCGCCCGCCTTCGCGGGTTGCGGGTTGACCAACCGAATGCCGGCCTGATCAAGGACCAGTTCAGCGCCGGTCAATCGCTGCGCGGTCACCGGCAACACATAGCGCCATTGCGAGTGAGGCAAATCACGGTACGCCGCCAGCACGCCGACATAACGACTGCCTGGCTCGAGACTGAGTTTGAGCGTGGAGTGATCGCCGGGGCGCAACTCCAGCTCTTCGAGGTTCACCAGGTCCTTGGGCAACGTGTGCTCGGCATGAGCATAAAGGCTGAAAAAGTCCGCATTTTCAAAAGCCACGGGGTGTCGAAGCTCCATCAGGTGCACCACGATCGGCGACGGGCGACCATGGAGATCAGGATTGACCCGTTCGCTGGCGGTCAGTGTCAGGTCCAGCTTGGTCAACTTCGAAAAGGGCGACAGGGAGCAACCACCCAGCAAACCCATTACAGCGCACAACAATGCAACGGTGACTCGGGACATGAAGATCATCCTGGATAACGGTGAAGGGTTGAGATCAGACGAATCTGTTCCTCGTACGCCTTGGCGAAGTCGCTGCCCAGCAGGCGCTCGCTCAAGTGCTCGTCCTCGATCAGTGTCTGGTAATGGCGCTGATACGCGCGCCAGCGGGCGCCACACCGGGGGATCAGCGGCGGCCTTGCCTGGCGTTCGAAGCACAGCAGCAAATGGCCGGGCGCAAAGGCTGCCAGAGCGCCGCGTACTGCCGCGCGGCAGGCCGCCAGCAAGGCCACCTCGTGAGCCTGCATGTCGCGGTACGCCCGCATGACAAGCATCTCGGCGGAAACCTGCCCCAGCTGCCCGACACCCAGCAGCGACCCCAAGGCCGCACTGGCGTCTGCGCTGTCTCTAAGTGGGTTGGGGCTTTGGAGCGGTGTCTGGGTGAGTGCCAGTTTCAGCTCTTGCCTGAGCTCGTTACGGGTGCCCAGGCTCTGTTGCAACCCTTCAGTCATTTGCCGGAGCAAGCTCGCGGCCTTGATCGCCAGGACTTCTCTTGCCGACTCATCGAGGTCGCCCAGATCAATACCGAGTGCCTGCGCAAACCCCAACCAGAATGGCCCTGAGCCGTGACCTGGAACGGGCGATTGCGGACTTGGGGCAACCTGGCGCGCAGGCTTCACAAGTTCGGGAACCGTCAGGTGATCCCGGTCCGCCGCCGCGTGGTCCGTCCAGCGCAATGTCTCGTAGGTGGTCATGTTCAGGGCCGCCAGCTGTTGCGACCCGTCCTCGCGCTGCAGTTCGCTGGCCAGTGCCCGCAGTGGGTCCAGCTCAAGGAATGCATCATCGGGAATCAGCCTGTGTAATCCGTCCTGGCCCTGTCCCAGCGGTGGGCTGACCAGTCGTGCGCGAATACTCAGCGGCCCCAGCTGAAATACCGCGCCGTCATCTATCGGTTGCTGCTGCCCCTCATGCAGACGCGCACTGCGGCCTGCCAGGCGGGTTCCATTGCTGCTGATATCCGTCAGGAAATACCGGCCGTCACGATAACTGATCACCGCGTGACGACCGGAAACCTGGCGACTGGTGTCAGGCAGGGTCCAGTCGCAACCGCCCCCCCGGCCGATGACGCCCCCCACTCCGTCAAAGACTTTGCGCAGCGCCGGCGCGGACTCTGCTGGCCCCGCAGGGCACACCTCAAACACTAGCTGCATGGCAGGACTCCTCCGCGCTCACAGGCCACGACCGGTGGACCGCGGATCACCCAGCGGACGGTAGTCATCGTCGTCAAAGACATGATTGGTGTTACAGCCACTCAGCAAAAACAACACAAGCACCAGGGCTTGCCACTGACTAACAGGCATCAGGTATCTCCCGGAATTGAAAGGGTGTGCCATTCAGCACTCTCCCTGGACTTCGCCAAACGGAATGTCCAGGCGTGCAAGGCGGTACAACAACGTGCGCCGGGCGAGGCCCAGTTCACGGGCGGTGCGGGTTCGATTGCCACGGTTCTTGCGCAGGCAGTCGATCAGCACTACCCGCTCGACTCGCTCCATGCGCTGGCGCAGCGTTGCGTCGACAGCGGGCGCGGACAGGGTTGATGGCAGCGATAAATGCGCAGGCAGGATCACCTCGTCGTCGCACAGCAGCACCGCCCGCTCCACCATGCATTTGAGCTCACGAACGTTGCCGGGAAAGTGGTGGCTGGACAGTTGATCCAGGGCCGCACTCGACCAGCCCACCGTGGCTCGCCCCAACAGTGCACAGGCCTTGTCGGCGAAATGCCGGGCCAGTTGCAGCACGTCCCCGTCCCGCTGGCGCAGCGCCGGCAACTCGATAGGAAACTGCGCCAGCCGGTAATAAAGGTCCTCGCGAAAGCTTCCTTCAGCCACCATGCTGGTGAGGTCCCGGTGGGTCGCCGCGACGATTCGCACGTCGACCTTGTGGGACGTGTTGGCACCCAACGGCCGAATCTCGCCCTCCTGCAGGACCCGCAACAACTTGGCCTGCAGTGACAGCGGCATATCACCGATTTCGTCGAGCAGCAGCGTGCCGCCGTGGGCGGTGTCAAACAGGCCGGCATGGTCTCTTTCGGCCCCGGTGAACGCGCCTTTGCGGTAACCGAACAACTCACTTTCGAGCAAGCCTTCGGGAAACGCTGCGCAGTTTTGCACCACAAATGCCTTGCTGCTGCGCGGGCCGGCAGCATGAATGGCCCGGGCGACCACCTCTTTACCGGTGCCGGTCTCGCCCCGGAGCAGCACGGTGTAGGGGCTATGCACCACCTTGCCGATCAGGCGGCACGTCTCGTCCATGGCCGTGCTGTTTCCGATCAAGCCGTAGGCGCTGGTGCTGCGGGTGCTGCGAACCACCTTCAACGCACCGGGAGCCCGGCGCATTCGCCGCAACAGGGCCAACTGGCTCAAGACAAAACTGCCCAATTGGCCCAGGGACGCACCGTAGCCAGCCAGCTCCGTCGCTCGCAGGCTGGCACACAACACCATCCCGGATACCTGCTTGCTCGGCCCCGGTAACGGCACGCACAGGAGTGATTGCCAGGACGCCGCGACCGCTGGCAGAAACCCCGTGTCATACACACTGCTGCCTGCCTCGGTGAGGTTAAACACCCGGTTCTGTTGCAGCACGTACTGCAACAGTTGCTCGTTCCGGAAATCCGCGCCCGAGCTCACAACCGCCCCTGGCGGCGACAGGCCCGGCAAATACTGGGCAGCCAGTTCGAGGCGGCCGGTGGCCTGGTCGAGCAGGTACAACTGGCCAAGCTCGCAGCCGCTCAGTTGCGCGGCGCCTGCCGCAAAGTCATCGGCCAATGTCGATTCGTCACTATTGATGCCCAACCGGGTAAACCATCCCAGCAAGGCAGCGGCGTAGTCCAGCGGGCTTGGCAACTGGGTAAACGGATTGTCCGCCATCAGTTGAACTCACAGATTACGGTGCCGTTGGCATCCAGCCTGGCATGGACGAACTGCAGGGACTTGCCAACGGCCATCGCATCCAGCAGGCGATCCACCACCTGCGGCAACAGGTTTTCCTCGATCCATTGGTCGACAAACCGCGCGCCACTCCCACTGTGACTACAGTGCTCGGCCATGTGTGCGACAAGATCGCCTGCGTGACTGAATGCGAGCTTGCGCTGAAGCAGACGCTGGCCCAGGCGCTGAAGTTTGTGTTCAATCAGTTGGTGCAGCACCGCGCCTGCCACCGGGTAATACGGCACGACTCGCATACGGGCCAGCAGCGCCGGCTTGAAATGAGCTGTCAGCACCGGCCGGATCGCGGCGTGCAGTACTTCGACAGCCGGTGGTTGACTGTCGGCGCACAGCCCGGTGACAAGATCGCTGCCCAGGTTGGAAGTCATCAGGATCAGGGTATTGCGAAAGTCGATTTCACGCCCTTCTCCATCATTGGCTACCCCTTTGTCGAACACCTGGTAAAACAGGTTCAGGACATCCGGATCGGCCTTTTCCACCTCATCGAGCAGCACCACTGAATAGGGCTTTTGCCGCACCGCCTCAGTCAGCACCCCGCCCTCCCCGTAACCGACATAACCCGGTGGTGCGCCGATCAGCCGGGACAGTGAGTGTTTCTCCTGGTATTCAGACATGTTGATCGTGGTGACAAAGCGCTCGCCGCCATACAACAGGTCGGCCAGGGCGTGGGCTGTTTCAGTTTTGCCGACACCACTGGGGCCCACCAACAGAAATACCCCCACGGGGGCATCAGGCTTGTTCACGCCGGCCGCGACAGCCCGCAGGCAACGGTCCAGGACCTGCACGGCACCTTCCTGGCCGAGGATGCGACCACGCAGATCATCCGCAAAGTTCAGGACCTTCGCGCTGTGTTCGCGGGCAAGCTGCTCCAGGGGAATACCCGTCCAGGCGCTGATAACCTGTGCCACCAACCGTGGGCATACTTCGAAGCTGACCAATCGCTGTTCGTGCTGTATGGCCTGCAACGCCTGATGGTTCTGGGCCAGGAGCGGAGCGAGAGCCTCAGTGCTTTCGCCAAGGTTACCGGCGTCGGCCAGTTGCTGGCGCAGCGAGAGTACCTTCTCGGCCAGTTCGCGCTGTTGGGTCCAGCGTTGTTCAAGCTGGAACTGTGCGACTTCTACTTCTTCCAGTCTCCGGGTGAGGTGCTGCAGCACCTGTTCATCGATGGCCAACCCCGCGTCGGCATCCCTGCGCACGGCACGTTGCTGGCGCGTGCCCTCGGCCAGTTCGGCGCGCAACTGCTGCAGTTCGTCCGGCGCCGTGACCAGGCTGATCCGCACCCGGGCACAAGCGGTGTCCAGCACGTCCACAGCCTTGTCCGGCAACTGGCGGCCGGCCAGGTAGCGGGCACTCAACTGCGCGGCGGCGACCACGGCGTCATCGCGCACGTAGACTCCGTGGCTGGCCTCATACACCGGGACCAACCCACGCAAAATCGTCACGGCATCGTCAACCGTCGGCTCGTGCACCTGCACCGGCTGAAAACGCCGCGCCAACGCCGGGTCTTTCTCGAAGTACTTCTTGTACTCCGACCAGGTCGTCGCGGCGATGGTACGCAACTCACCTCGTGCCAGCGCTGGCTTGAGCAGGTTGGCGGCATCGGAGCTGCCGGCCGAGCCGCCTGCGCCGACCAGGGTATGGGCCTCATCGATGAACAGGATGACCGGTTGCGGCGAGGCGTTGACCTCATCGATCAAGCCTTTGAGGCGGCGCTCGAACTCACCCTTGATACTGGCACCGGCTTGCAGCAGGCCCATGTCCAGGGTCAGCAGGCGCACCTTCCTGAGCACCTCTGGCACTTGCGCGCTGACGATCTGCAGGGCCAGGCCCTCGACTATCGCGGTTTTCCCGACACCCGCCTCGCCCACCAGAATGGGGTTGTTCTTGCGCCGCCGCGCGAGCGTATCGATCATTTGCCGGACTTCGTTATCGCGACAGAGCACGGGGTCGAGTTTCCCGTCCCGGGCCTGGCGAGTCAGGTCATGGGTAAAGCGCTCCAGCAAGGAACTCCCCGCCTCAGCGGGAGCCGCCTGCGCGTTTTCACTCAAGAGAAATCCGAGCACACGCGGTGCATCAAGCGTGCTCATCACCGCCTGGTAACGGCTGCCAGCGTGCTGCATCGGGTTGCGCAACAAGGCGAGCAGCAAGGCGCCATGGTCCACTTCCCGTCGGCCCAGCTCCAGATGGGCAACCAGCAACGCCTGCTGCAGCCATTGCACCAGGGCGGGCGAAAACACCGGATTGCGGGACGCACTCTGGTCGACCCGAGGTTGCAGCACGGCCTGCAATTCCCCGGCATCCACGCCCGCATCCTGCAGCGCTCGCATCAGCACACCCTCGGGATGCTCCAGGAGCGTCAGCAGCAAGTCTTCCACCAGGACCTCGCCGCCGCCCCGGGTGACACAACGCTCGGCGCTGCGTTCCAGGTCGCGCCGTGTGGACGCCGTCAATGCCTGGATAAGTTGTTGCAGATCCACATTCATCATATCCATCAATCCCTAATGATTTTTACTGGCCAGGATGACCACGCCGTCTGCCCGCTCATGCCCCAGCCAACTGGTCCAGCCCAGGCGGCAGACGTTGTGCTCGCCAAGGTGCAACGGCCGGACCTCGCCCGCCGCCAACACCAGTCGCACGTCGTATTCCAAGGGGTCCCGGGCGGCAAAACGCACCAGCGCACACAGCGGCTCGTAACCCGCCCCGGTGGGCAAAAACTCGTGAAAACGCTGCCAATCGAGTGCCAATACATGAACCCTGAACATGCCACTGCGGTCGATAAGGCACTCCCCCAGCACCAGGTCCGACCCCAACGAGCTATAGGCGCGACCAAGGTCATTGCGCTGCTCCTGGTCGATCACTACCCTGCGCTCGACCCACTGCTCGATGACCAGCCGGTTGTGCTTGAAGTAATAACGCAGCACGGTCTCGATCAGCGCGGCGGAGTGCACGCGCAGGCTCAGCAGCCCCAGGTAGGGCAACAGGCGTTTCCAGTTCAGTTGAGCCGCGCTGCGAATCGCGCTGCCACCCAGGCCCACCCATGCAAACATCTGCTCGGAAAAGGGATCGCGGGCGCCCGTTTGAAAACTCGCCTGATAACGATATTTTCGCCAGATCGGCACTATCAGCCGGTGCAGGCGATGGTGAAAAAGATCAAGAAATTCCCGCGTCGGATTACCGCCCGCTACCTCGGCAAAGGCTTGCTCGCCATAGAACGCCGGCAGCGGTGACCCTGTACCAAACAGGCCCAGCACATTGAGGCGAAGCCGTGCCCGCAAATGGCCGTGCTCGACAAAAAACTCCACACGATCAATGTCGTTGCCGGGAAAGCCAAAGCCTGGGTTGGCCTGGAACTCCAATTGATCGTAGAGCGCATCATCGTCCAGCGAGGGATGCGCCTCGCGCAGGCGCTCGATAATCTGCGCAACCGCCTGAAACACCGAGTACTCGCGAATCACTCGGGACAGTGCGGTTAAAGCAGGGGCTGCTGGCCCATCCGGGGTGGCCATAGGTACACGTCTCCTTGTGTGCTGATGACTCGCAGTTCGTGGTACGAGTTGAGGCTGGCGTAAAGCGCGAAGAACTCGTTGAGCACCGAGGCAAAGACGAACACGTCGCCCTCCCCCAGGTAGCCTTCAGGATCGATGGTGAGGTCAACCCGTAAGCCGCGAAATGGCAGGCCTCGGTGCAGCCGGTCTACGGGCTGGTGACTGATCGAACGGAGGGCGCCCAGCCTTCGCCTGCTGACCTTTTCCACCTGGCGGTCGTGATAACGCGGCAGGTCGTAGGTTTCGAGGATCACCCTCAAGGCGTTGATATCGGTCAATGACAGATAGTTGAGCGACATATTGCTGATGAGTCGCCACAGGAAGTCGCTGTCCAGGGGTGGCGCAAAGCTGGGGGTTGCCGCGGTGATGTTGCGAAACGAGAGAAACTCGGGCGTCTGTTCGCACTCCTGATTGATATCGCCCACCTGCAGCAGGCGTGGCAGGTTGTGGTTGGTGCAGGTCAGTTCAATCGACAGGGTTTCCTGTTCATGCACTGGACACCGGTCGAAACTCAGCCAGGTATCCAGGCCGGCATGTTGCAGGGATGGGCGCTGGCGAACGCCATAGCTGGGCGCGGCGCTGCCAAAATCGTGCTCAAACGATTCGAACGGAACATATTCCTGGTACCCGAGGCCTCCCGGCAGCCATCCCGTGACCTTGTCGACGGAAAATACACCGCAGTTCCCCCTGGCGTATTCGCCAGGCAACAACAGGTATTCGTCCTGCTTGCCGTCCAGGCGAATCGGTACGCCGTCGTGCTTGAACAGATTGACGATGGGCGTGCAGTACAGCTTCACGTTGTCCAGGGTAGGCGCCATTCGCTCAATACCGCGACCACGCATGTCGAAGCGTAACGTCACGCCATGTAGCTGCTTGAGTACGTCAATAGGCAACCTGCTCAACGCGCCAAGGCCACTCACATCGACAAACAGGTATTTGTCGGGAAAGGCGAAGTACTCCTGCAAATGGCGATAGCCACGAAAGGTATTCAACGGATAAGGGATCAGTGCCTCTTCCTCGGAAAAGCCCACAGGACTGATATCGTTGCTGGACAGACGCAATGAAACAGGCTTGCCGTCGGCGCCGATGACCGGCAGCCCGTCGCGCCCGAAAGGCTGCAACTCGAACCCGTCCAGGTGACGCAAAAGCCCCAGGTAAAGCGCCTGGCTGACGGGCTGCTCCCCCGCGAGATGCAAACGCAGGCAGTTCAGTTCCAGCTCACTGAAGTTGCCCTCGGCCGTCATCTCCAGACGCAGGCAGAGCAAAGCGCCCTCGCCCTGTACCGAGTACTCCATGGCGGCCAGTTGCAGCGGCAAGACCTGCGTCGGGTAACAGGTACGAAAACGGCAGCGTTCACCGTCGATCGCAATGCTTTCCACCGGTGTATCCCGCTCGACCCTGATGGCCGGCCCTGTGCGCTTGAGCGGATCAAACTGCAGCATGCTGAACGACGGCAGCGGCCGCATATAGTTGGGCCACAGCAGATGCATCAACGAGTGACTCAACTCCGGCAATTGATCATCAAGCTTCTGCCGCAGGCGACCGGTGAGGAATGCAAAACCCTCAAGCAACCGTTCTACATCCGGGTCCTGGCCAGCGTCCCCAAGAAACGGCGCGAGTGCCGGGTTGCGCTCGCAGAACCGTCGCCCCAACTGTCGCAGTGCGCTCAGCTCGCCCTGGTAGTAGCGGTTAAACGACATGCGGTTTGACCTCGACCCGTGCGCCGTGAGCCAGGCTGGCGCAAAAGGCGACCGCTTGCGTCATGCCATTGACTTCCATGGCCCCCTCGATGGAAAAAGCCAGCACCATCGGGTCACGGTCCTGTGGCAATGCCTTGACACGGACATCCTTCAGACGGGGTTCGTAGGCCTGGATAAAGCGCTCAATCAGGAACCGAGCCTGGCTCAACGCGTCATGCAGGCTGAGACGCATGTCATTCAGATCAGGTAACCCGTAATCAGGTAGCGTCTGGACACTGCCCGCACGGGTGCTGAGCATTTTCGCCAGATGCCCCGCCACGGATTCCACGACGCAACCTTGCGGGCTGCGCCCCACGCCGGACTCCAGGCGCTCGAAAAGGCTGCGGTTTTGGGTAATCACGTGGCGGCGGCTCATTCTTTATCGAGCTTGCCGACGAGCGACAGAGTGAAGTCTGCCCCCATGTACTTGAAGTGCGGGCGAACGCTCAGGTTGACGCGATACCAGCCGGGCTCCCCGTCGACATCACTGACAACAATGCGCGCAGCCCGAAGCGGGCGCCGTCCACGCACTTCGGTGCTGGGGTTGTCCTGGTCGGCGACGTATTGGCGAATCCATTTGTTGAGTTCCAGCTCAAGATCGGTGCGCTCCTTCCACGACCCCAGCTGTTCACGCTGCAGCACCTTGAGATAGTGGGCCAGGCGATTGACGATCATCATGTACGGCAATTGGGTACCGAGCCGGTAATTCAGCTCGGCAGCCTTGCCTTCGGCACTGATTCCAAAAGACTTGGGTTTTTGCACCGAACTGGCGGAAAAGAACGCTGCATTGTCACTGCCCTTGCGCATGGTCAGGGCAATGAAGCCCTCTTGCGCCAGCTCGTATTCGCGTCGGTCGGATACCAGCACCTCGGTAGGAATCTTGGTTTCGATCTCGCCCATGCTGTGAAAGTGATGCAGCGGCAAGTCCTCCACTGCACCACCACTCTGCGGGCCGATAATGTTCGGGCACCAGCGATACCGGGCGAAACTGTCCGTCAAGCGGGTAGCAAAGGCATAGGCCGTATTACCCCACAGATAGTGTTCGTGGCTGCTGGCCACATGTTCCTGGTAGGCGAACGTCTTGACCGGGCAATCAACGGGATCGTACGGCGTACGCAATAGAAAGCGCGGTACGGTGAGGCCGATGTAGCGGGCATCTTCGCTCTGGCGAAAACTCTGCCATTTGGCAAACTGCGGCCCTTCAAAATGGTCCTTCAGGTCCTTGAGGTCAGGCAGGCCGGTAAAGCACTCCAGGCCGAAGAAGCCAGGGCCGGCCGCCGCAATGAACGGTGCATGGGCCATGCAGGCCACGCTGGAAACATACTGCATCAGCCTGACATCGGGAGCACTGGGGGAAAGGAAATAATTGGCGATGATTGCCCCTACGGGCTGGCCGCCGAACTGACCGTATTCGGCACTGTAGATGTGCTTGTAGAGTCCGGACTGAGTCACCTCCGGTGAGTCCTCGAAGTCATCCAGCAGGTCCTGGCGGGAGACGCTGAGCAGTTCGATCTTGATGTTTTCACGAAAATTGGTGCGATCAACCAGCAACTGCAGGCCACGCCAGGAAGACTCCAGTGCCTGGAAGTCGGGATGGTGCAGGATTTCATCCATTTGCTGGCTGAGCCTTGCGTCAATCTCGGCAATCATCCGGTCAACCAGGCGCTTCTTGACCGGCTCGCCCTTGTTTTGCGGCTTGATCAGCTCCTCGATAAATGCCGAGACTCCACGCTTTGCAATGCTGTAGGCCTCGTCGTCGGCGCTGAGGCGGGTCTGGGCAATGATGTTGTCGAGAATGCTGTACTCATCCGTGATGGGCGCATGCGACGGGCTTTGGCTGGTAGTCATGGTGTCAGTGTCCTTTTAACTGAGAGAGTCATACGGCGGAGCTGTCCAGCCCCAATTCAGCCAATACCCGCTTGCGCGAATCGTCATCGGCGAGGGCATTTTCAATGGCCTTTCGAAAGCTCGGCGTGTTGCCCAGCGGCCCCTTGAGCGCCACAAGTGCATCGCGCAGGTCCATGAGCTTTTTCAGCTCGGGTATCTGCTCAACCAGCTGTGCAGGATTGAAGTCCTTCATCGAATTGATCCTGACCCGGATCGCCAACTCATCAGGTTCGACTGAATCCTGCAGCCGGTTGGGGACGCTCAAGGCCAGGCCCAAGGCCTGCTTGGCCAGCACCTCGTCGAGGCTGTTCTTGTCGATGCCGACGGGCTTGCGGTCTTCGAGCTTGCGCAGGTCTTCACGCTGGGTGAAGTCACCAAGCACCAGCAATTTCAACGGCAGCTCGACCTCTTCCTGCGCAGTGCCGACGGCGGGTTTGAACGTGATATTGATGCGTTCCCTGGGGGCTACCGAACCTTCTTTCGCCATGGTGTTTCTCCTTTTTCGGGGGGCTCGAAAGCCTATTCAAGTACCGCTTCGAGATCGAAGTGGCACAGCCTGCGATGGACATCTTCCTTGCGCTCACGCACGGAATGGCTTTGGGGCAATACGTCACAGCAGCCATGCAAGAGCTGCAGCACTTCAACCACCAGCTCGGGCTCCCAGCGCTGCAGGCCTGAGTGCTGCAGCTCGTGGTCCAGGTGATCGAGCTGGACTTTGGCCAGGTCATGCTTGCCTGCCAGCAAACACAACCTGGCCAGGCCAAGCCGCCAATGAAACCGGGCACGATCACCTGTTGCGGTTTGCATGCCCTGCTTGAGGGACCGCACAGCCACCTTGAACCCGTCCTTGCGCAGCACGGGCATGACGTCGTGCAACGCTTTGTCCCAAGGCGCAGCCGGGGCATCAGGTGCCGACCTGAGTGGAACCGGGGCTTGCAAATGGCGGGCAACCTGGGTGTTGATCCAGCCACGGGTGACGTCGTCGGCGAAGGGTGTTCCGTCGTGGAAGCGCAGCTGTGCAAGCCCCGGCAAACGCTGGAGCAACAGCGCGAAGTGCACTTCCAGCTCGGTCATGGCCAGGTCGGCCTGGAGTGCCTGCAGGCACTCCCACACCCGGTACAAGCCGTCGAACCAGAAAGGTGCTCCGGCCAGGCTGCCCTCAAGCTCCAGCAGCAGGTCGGTATGCTGCCCTTGGGCAAAGCGCTCCTGGTACCGCTTGAGCTTGTCGGGCGCCGGCCCGCGCAAAGGCGTTACCTGTTCGCTGTCACAGTCCGGAAGACTGGTGATCGTCAGCCAGGTCAACGTTCGGTTCAGACGCAGTGCGCGCAGGTCAGTGGCATTCTGGCGCTGCCACCAGGCCGACAAGGGCCGGGCATGTTCCTGCAGCGTGCGCAGCAGCTTGTGGGCGTCCTTTTCGTTTTCCACAATGGGCTCGGGCGCCATCAACTGAGTCGCGACCTGCTTGATATGGGCGATCACCCCTGTGCTACCGCCTGCTGGAGGTTCGCTTTCGGTGGACTGTTGCAATCGGTCCGACAGCTGCCTGCGAACCGGCAGTAACAGTGGCGCATCTTCGAGAAGGTGTTCGGTCCACAACTCGTCCAGCCGCGCCAGGTGTTCGAGCATGCAGTGGAACAAGGGCCGCTGATCCTTGAGCGAAACAGGTTGTGCAAGCACCTGCTCGAGGCGCGGGACCAGCCAGCCAAAGGCGGCACTGCGGGTACGCAGCTTGCCCGGATAAACGACCGCCCAATGATGCTCACAGAGGTAGCGCAGCAATCCGAGGCCTGCGAGTAGCCCGGGGAAGGACTCGCGCTGATGCAAGGCCCAGGTCAACCAGACAGCGACCCGCAAGTCCTTGGACTGGTGGCGTAACAGCGCCTCGCTTTTTTCCACGACCCATTGCCAGTCAGGCTGACTGTTTCCGTGAATGGAGTGCGCCTTGCCCAGTTCAGTTTCAAGCGCCTCATACTCGGTCGAAAAACGCATATCGGCCCCCGCATAACTCGTTTTCGAGTTGGGTGCCTGCGCAAGTTCGAGGTAATAATCGGAAAGCCTGTCTGAGTAAACCATTATGGGCCGCACTTTACTTTCCTGAGCATGTTCAGTGAACTAATGGCCATTCAAGCGCACATCAGGACATTGATTAAAGTTTGCCTTCCCTACGAGAAGAGCACGAACCTTATCCATGCAAAAAGCATTGTTCAAGCCACCAAATAGCAGTTAAGGAGTTTCCTACAAGAATAGAAAAATCGCCGACGCGCAAGAATTTGCGCAGCCAAGGCGCCAGGCATCATCATGAATGAGGTGAACTCTGCGAATAACAACGCCCATCAACATGAGCAACTAACTGCACACCCCTGCGCAAACAAATACAACTAAATCGAATTAAAACCTTTAATGCCGTTCAAAATTAAAACCAATAAAACCTTAACCCCCTGCTTTCATTGACGCTCGAACTTTCCGGCACGCTTCTTGATATCGAGCATTACCCGGCCGGCAAGTCCGTCGGCCGGGACGACCTCATTTATCAGGCAAGGAAAACCGTCATGCCAACACCCGCGTATCTATCCATCACCGGCACCAAGCAAGGCTTGATCACGGCAGGCACGTTCACCCAGGACTCGGTCGGCAACATTTACCAGGAAGGCCATGAAGACCAGATCCTGGTGGAAGCATTCCAGCATCAGGTGATCATTCCCCGTGACCCGCAATCCGGCCAGCCCACCGGCCAGCGTGTGCACAAGCCCCTGATGATCAGCAAGGTATTCGATAAATCGTCGCCATTGCTGTTCAGCGCATTGACCTCCGGGGAAATGGTCAAGTGCCGCCTTGAGTGGTACCGAACCTCTTCAGCCGGAACCCAGGAACACTACTTCACCATCGAGTTGGAAGACGCGATCCTGGTGGACATCCAGTCACGGATGCCCAATTGCCAGGACCCGAACAACGCACACTTCACGCATCTGGAGGATGTGTATTTCACTTACCGGAAAATCGTCTGGACCCATGAGGTCTCCGGTACCTCTGGCTCTGATGACTGGCGCAGCCCGGTAGCCGGCTAAGCAGCCACCGAAACAGAAACGGCATCGCCATGGACGGCACCGTTTCTGTCGGCCACTAGACCATCGCCAGCGGATGCTTGCGCTTCGGCGCCCCAAAAACCCGGTCAATCGCGTCCAGGTCGTGCTCATCCAGCACCAGCTTCGCCGCTGCGGCATTGAGCCGGACATGCTCTGGCGTAACAGCCTTGGGAATCGCGATCACCCTGTCCTGGCGCAAGACCCAGGCCAGGGAAACCTGGGCGGGTGTGACCTCGTGGCGACGGGCAATTTGCTTGAGGGTCGGGCTGGCCAACAGCTCGCCACCCTGGGCGATGGGACAGTAGGCCATCAAGGGTAAATTGTGTTGCTGCCACCATGGCAGCAGGTCGAACTCGATGCCGCGCTCCTCGATGTTGTAGAGCACCTGATTGGTGGCACAGGCCGGGGAAGCCAGCTCCTGCAGGTCTGCCACATCAAAGTTGGACACACCCCAACGACCGATCTTGCCTGCCTCACGCAAGCGCTCGAAGGCTTCTACCGTTTCTTCAAGGGGGTATTGCCCACGCCAATGCAACAGATACAGATCAATGTAGTCGGTGCCCAGGCGCTGGAGGCTGGCCTCACATGCACGTGGAATGCCCTTGTGGCTGGCATTGTGCGGGTACACCTTGCTGACCAGGAACACCTGGTCGCGCTTGCCGCGAATCGCCTCGCCGACGACTTCTTCGGCACCGCCTTCGCCATACATTTCAGCGGTATCGATCAGGGTCATGCCCTCATCGATACCCAGTTGCAACGCGGCCACTTCGGCGCTGCGCTTGCCGGGATCCTCGCCCATGCGCCAGGTCCCCTGGCCGATGACAGGGACGGGTACGCCGGCCAGATCAATGGTGCGCATGACAACCTCCTGATGAATTTGCGAATTAACAGTGTGGCACCGACTGGACAAAAGGGTTCAATCGAAGGAAGGTGGCCCTTTCCATCCCAGCCATAGAAAGGGCATGCAATGCTGTTTGTGGTCATGTTGGGGGGTAAGCACCCCCGGGCGAAAATCGAAGTGCATGATGTGGTGTTCGCCGTCGCCGACACCCTGGAAGCCGCCTACCCGCAACTGCGCGAGGGCTGGTTTGGCAGCCAGAAAGGTGTGCATATCGACTCCTGGATGACGGTGGATGGCGTTGACGGCTGGAAAGTCCAGCTCAGCCACCTGGCGCCGAACGCCGGGGCGCCGCGCCTGTACTTCATCAACCTGGGCGGGTATGAATCGAACGTCTTTGGCGAGGCACACCACTACCTGCTGGTGGTTGCGCGCACGGCCAGGGAGGCGGCAGCCCAAGGCAAACAGCAGATGCTCACGCACTGGACGCAATCCCACACCGATGGCGTACTGGATATCGACGACTGCCTGCCCATCGACCTGGTAGACGGGCGCTACATCCACCTGGAACCCGGCGTACACCGCCCGGTCATCACGCGAAACGACTACATCGTACTGCCCTGACCGCCTCCTACCCGAATAGGGTATGGCGCCCCACCCGCCACCTGCCTGAAAGTGCAATCAGCCCCTCGGCCTGACAACAAGCACAACATCAAGGTGGGTTCGCCATGCATAAAGCCGTTATCGCCCTGTTCAGCGCTGTCTTGCTTGCATCAACGTCCGTCAGCCAGGCCGCTGACGACCCGGGCAACACCTTGCGCATCTACAACTGGGCCGATTACATCGGGGAACACACCCTCGCCGACTTCGAGAAAGCCACCGGCATCAAGGTGATCTACGACACCTACGATTCCTACGAGACCGTGCAGGGCAAGCTGCTGTCCGGGCGTTCGGGCTATGACCTGGTGGTGCTCAACGCGTCCCTGGTGCCGCTGCTGATCAAGGCCAAGGCCTTCCAGCCCCTCAACAAAGCGCTGCTGCCGGACTGGAACAACCTCGACCCGCAAGTGCTGAAAAGCCTGGAAACCCATGATCCGGGCGTGACCTATTCCGCGCCTTACACCTGGGGCAGCAATGGCGTGACCTACAACATCGACAAGATCAAGGAACGCATGCCAGATGCGCCCATCGGCTCACTGGCGATGATCTTCGATCCCAAGATCGTTTCGCGCTTCGCCGACTGTGGCATCACCTTCATGGACTCCCCTACCGACATGATCCCGCTGGCCCTGACCTACCTCGGCCTGGACCCCAACAGCGTGGCGCCCAAAGACCTCAAGGCCGCTCAGGACGTGCTGATGGCCGTGCGCCCGTACATCCGCAAATTCGACTCCAGCGGTTTTATCAACGGCCTGGCCAATGGCGAGCTATGCATGGCCACCACCTGGTCCGGCGACTACGCCACGTCCCAGGCCCGGGCGGCGGAAGCCGGGGCCAAGGTCAACCTGGGTTACTTCATCCCCAGGGAAGGCTCGCTGATCTGGTTCGATAACTTCTACATCCCGGCCGACGCACCCCATGTGGCGAATGCCCACAAGTTCATCGAGTTCCTCCTGCAACCGCAAGTGATCGCCGGCGTCAGCAACACCATTCACTACGCCAACAGCAACCTGGCCTCCAAGCCCTTTGTAAATGCCGATATACGCGACAACCCGGCCATCTACCCGGACCCGGCGACGATGCAGCGCTTGTTCACCCAGAAAAGCCAGTCCCAAGCCGCCGTGCGCCTGATCACCCGTACCTGGAATGCCGTGAAGACCGGCAAGTGAAACCCAGCCATTGAAGGTAAACGCCATGACCCTGCCAAATCCTGACTTTTTCGCCCAGTTCGACCACGACCAACTGGACGCCGCCGACAAGGCCCATTACATGCACGGTTTTCATATGTTCGACGAACACCGTGAACAAGGCTCACTGAATATCGCGGCGGGTGACGGCGCCTACATCTACGACACCGCCGGCAACCGCTACCTGGATGCGGTCGGCGGCATGTGGTGTACGAATATCGGCCTGGGCCGCGAGGAAATGGCAGACGCCATCGCCAACCAGGTTCGCCAGCTTGCGTACTCCAACCCGTTCTGCGACATGGCCAACGTCACCGCCATCGAACTGTGCGCCAAGCTTGCCAGCCTGGCTCCCGGCGATCTTGATCATGTGTTCCTGACCACCGGCGGCTCCACCGCCGTCGATACTGCCTACCGCCTGGTACAGTTCTATCAGAACAGTCGCGGCAAGCATGAGAAGAAACACATCATCTCGCGCTTCAGTGCGTATCACGGCTCGACGTTCCTCACGATGTCCATCGGCAACAAGGCCGCCGACCGCGCGCCGGAATTCGATTTCATGAGCGACTTGTTCCACCACATTTCGTGCCCCAACTACTACCGGGCGCCGCAGGGCATGAGCGAGGCGCAGTTCCTCGATTTCCTGGTGGATGAGTTCGAAGACAAGATCCTGACCATCGGCGCCGACAAAGTGGCCGCGTTCTTTGCCGAACCGATCATGGGCTCGGGCGGCGTGATCATTCCGCCCAAGGGTTACCACCGGCGCATGTGGGAAGTCTGCCAACGTTATGACCTGCTCTACGTGGCGGATGAAGTGGTGACGTCCTTCGGCCGGCTGGGAAAATTCTTCGCCTCCCAGGAAGTGTTCGACATGCAACCGGACATCATCACCACCGCCAAGGGCCTGACGTCCGGCTACCTGCCGTTGGGCGCGTGTATTTTCTCGGACCGCATCTGGCAAGTGATCGGCGAGCCGGGCAAGGGCCGCTGCTTTACCCACGGGTTCACCTACAGCGGCCACCCGGTGAGTTGCGTGGCGGCGCTGAAGAACATCGAGATCATCGAGCGGGAAAACCTGCTGGCCCATGTCGAAGACGTCGGCGTGTACCTCGAACAGCGCCTGCAAACCCTGGCCAATCTGCCGCTGGTGGGCGACGTGCGCTGCCAGCGGCTGATGGCCTGCATTGAGTTCGTCGCCGACAAACACACCAAGGCGCTGCTGCCGGACGCGGTGAACATCGGCGAGAAGATCCACCTGCGGGCCCAGGCGAAAGGCTTGCTGGTACGGCCCATTGGCCACCTGAATGTGATGTCGCCGCCGCTGATCATCACCCATGCCCAGGTGGATCAAGTGGTGGAAATCCTGCGCCAGTGCATCCTCGACACCGCCGAAGAGCTGCGCCAGAGCGGCGAGTATCAAGGCCGATGAGCCTGGGCGCCCCGGTGCTTTTGCCGGGGCCCTGGCCGGCGGGTAGACTGGCCGGCATGAACGAGCATGCCGATCACTGCCCTGCCCCGTCCTTCCAGGTGCTTGACGCCTGGAATGGTGCGTTGGCCCACGCCTTCGCCAGCGTCGACGAAGCGTCATTCCTTGAACACCTGGCCTGCGCCCTCAGTGCGCTGACCCCTATCGAATCGATGATGATCAGCCTGGAGCGCCAGGGCCAGGCGCCACACTTGCTCTACCAGCAAGGCATCCCCCGGCCGCACTACGAAGAGATCATCAACCGTTACTTCTCCCGGGGCTACCTGCTGGACCCGTTCTGCCTCGCGGTAGACAAGGGCCTGGCCGAAGGTTTCTACCACCTGGCGCAGATCGCCCCGGACGATTTCTTCAACAGCGAGTACTACAAAACCTACTACCTGCGCAGCGGCGGCGCCCAGGAGAGCTACTACATCGTCGACCTGTGCCCCAACAGCAAGATTTCGTTGTGCATGTTCCAGGGGCTGAGTGCCGGCCAGTTCAGCGACGAACAACTGGCACTGCAACGAACCGCCCAACCCATCGTGCGCGAACTGCTACGCCGCTTCGGCACCACGGGCGGGCTGTGCAAGGTGATCAGCGACGAGGCCTTCACCCAGACCCAGGTGCATCAGCAGATTGAAGCGGCGTTCATGCATTTTGGCAGCGGCGTATTGACCGTGCGCGAACGGGAAATCGCCCATCTGATATTGCGTGGGCACTCGGTGAAATCCACCGCGCAGGTGCTGGGCATTTCCCCGGAAACCGTGCGCATGCACCGCAAGCATTTGTATACCAAGCTTGAAATCAACTCCCAGGCGGAGCTGTTTGCGCTGTTTATCGATTGGCTGACCCACAGCGGCGTAATGGCCCGATCCTGACCGTCCAGGCAACCCGGGGGAACTTTGCCAGGAAATAACCACCTGAATCCGGTACGCTCAGCATTTTTACCCAAGGAGATACCCCTCATGGCCAAAGCCACCGCCCGTCACATCCTCGTTGCCACCGAAGACAAGTGCAACGAACTGAAAGCGCAAATCGAAGGCGGCGCCGACTTCGCCGAAGTAGCCAAAGCCAACTCGTCCTGCCCGTCCAGCCGTCAAGGCGGCGACCTGGGTTCGTTCGGCCCGGGCCAAATGGTCAAGGAATTCGACACCGTCGTATTCAGCGCCCCGGTCAACACCGTGCAAGGCCCAGTGAAAACCCAGTTCGGTTATCACCTGCTGGAAGTAACCAGCCGTCAGGACTGATCCAGTCCGCGCTAATGTTTAAAACAACGGCCCGCCCTTTGGTGGGCCGTTGTGCATCTGTGACAGTGTGATGACTGGCGAGGCGTACGCGCATAGCGTACAAATCCCTTTACCTCTTCACCCGGCGCCCAAGGCTGATAATGCGAGTCGCTTTTTCTACCCTGTTTTGCTCCACCCTGGCCCTGTTGCTGGCCAGCACCGCCGTGATCGCCGCGCCGCAATCGGCATTGACCGTGTACGGCGAGCCGGCCAAATACCAACCCGGCTTCACCCATTTCGACTACGCCAACCCCAATGCCCCCAAGGGCGGCAGCCTGCGGCGTTCGGCGATCGAAATCGGGCGCTACGACCATGTACTGCCTTATGTCGACAAAGGCATCGGGGTCAGCCAGGTCGATGGCTGGCTGTATTCGCCCCTGGCCCTGCGTTCGCTGGACGAACCCTACACGGTCTACGGCCTGGTGGCGGAAAAGATGGAGCGGTCAGATGACGGTCTGTCCCTGCGTTTCTACCTGAACCCCAAGGCGCGCTTCGCCGATGGCCAACCGATCACCGCCGAAGACGTGCGTTACTCCTTTGACCTGCTGATGACCCAGGGCAGCCTGCGCTACCGCACGCTGTTCGCCGACGTCAAACACGTCGAAGTCGAAGGCCCGCGCCAGGTGCGCTTCGATTTCGCAAGCAATGAAAACCGCACCCTGCCCCTGGATGTCGCGACCCTGCCGGTGTTCCCCGAACATTGGTGGAAGACCCGCAACTTCGCCGACGGCGGCGGCTACGAGATTCCCCTCGGCAGCGGCCCCTACACCATCAGTAAGGTGGATGCCGGCAACACCATCACGTTCAAGCGTGACCCGAACTGGTGGGGCAAAGACCTGCCCATCAGCCGCGGCCTGTACAACTTCGATCACCTGAGCCTGGAATATTTCGGCGACACCGAAGTGGCGCGCCAGGTCCTGCGGGGCGGTGCCTACGACTTCAACCGCGAATTCTCCGCCACCGGCTACTCCATCGGCTACAACGGCCCGGCCCTCGATGATGGCCGCCTGCAACGCGCGCACCTGGCCAAGGAGGCACCGCAGCCGGCCCAGGGCTACGTATTCAACGTGCAAAAACCGATGTTCAAGGACCGCCGCGTGCGCCAGGCCCTGGCCATGCTGTGGGACTTCGAGTGGGCCAACCGGCAGATGATGCGCAACATGTACATCCGTCAGCAAAGCTTCTTCTCCAACAGCCCGCTGGCGGCGACCCAACTGCCGGATGCCCAGGAACTGGCGATCCTGGAACCTTTGCGCGGGCAGATTCCCGACGAAGTCTTCACCCAGGTGTTCAAGGCCCCCACCACTGACGGCACCGGGATGATCCGCGACAAGCAGCTGCAAGCCCTGGCCCTGCTGGAACAGGCCGGCTGGAAGCCCGACGGTGACAAGCTGGTGAATGCCGAGGGCGAGCCGCTGGAGTTCACCTTCCTCAACGCCCAGAACGGCCTTGAGCGCCTGTTGTTGCCGTACAAGCGCAACCTGGCGCAGATCGGCATCACCCTCAACATCCGCCGCATTGACTCCTCGCAATACGTCAACCGCCTGATGGCCCGGGACTACGACATGATCGTCACCGGCTTCCCGGTTACCACCTCGCCGGGGATGGAGCTGTACAACTACTTCGGTTCGGCCGCCGCGTTTGATACCGGCGCCAACAACTACATGGTGCTGAAAGACCCGGCCGTCGACAGCCTGATCAACGGCCTGGTCAAGGCCGATACCCAGTCGCTGATGCTCAGTTACGCCCACGCCCTGGACCGCGTGCTGCAATGGAATTACCTGTGGATCCCCAACTACTACCCGCCGGGCACCTCCGCCGCGTGGTGGAACCGCTTCGGCCGCCCGGCCGTGGAAGCCAAGACCGATGAGGCCCTGGAAACCTGGTGGGAAATCAGCCCCACACCGCTCACTAACGAGCAGATGAAAGCCGAACTGACCAAACGCCCGGGAGCCCGCTGATGTTTGCCTATATCGTGCGGCGCTTGCTGCTGATCATTCCCACCCTGGTGATTATCCTGCTGGTGAACTTCGTTATCGTGCAGGCCGCGCCCGGCGGGCCGGTGGAACAGGCCATTGCCCACCTGCAAGGCATCGGTGGCGGTGGCGTCGGCGGCTCGTCTGCCGAAAGCCTCAGCAGCGGCTCCCGGGCCAGCCGTGGCCTGGACCCGAAACTGATCAAGGACATCGAAAAACAATACGGCTTCGACAAACCCGCGCCGGAACGCCTGTGGCTGATGCTCAAGAGCTACGCCCAGCTGGACTTCGGCAACAGCTTCTTCCGTGGCAAAAGCGTGACCGACCTGATCCTCGAAAAGATGCCGGTGACCATTTCCCTCGGCCTGTGGGCCACGTTGATCACCTACCTGGTGTCGATCCCGCTGGGGATTCGCAAGGCGGTGCGCCATGGCAGCAGTTTTGATGTGTGGAGCAGCACCGCGATCGTGATTGGGTATGCGATGCCGGCGTTTCTGTTTGCGATGTTCCTGATCGTGGTCTTCGCCGGCGGTACTTCGTTGAACTGGTTTCCGGTGCGCGGGCTGGTCTCGGAAAACTTTGACCAGTTGAGCACCGTCGGCAAGATCGCCGATTACTTCTGGCACTTGGTACTGCCGGTCAGCGCCCTGGTGATCGGCGGCTTCGCCACCTTGACCATCCTCACGAAAAACTCGTTCCTCAATGAAATCACCCGCCAGTACGTGGTCACCGCCCGGGCCAAAGGCTTGAGTGAACGCCGGGTGCTTTACGGGCATGTGTTCCGCAATGCCATGCTGCTGGTGATCTCGGGGATTCCCCAGGCATTTATCGCGGTGTTCTTTGCCGGTTCGCTGCTGATCGAGGTGATCTTCTCCCTCGACGGCCTCGGTCGCATGAGCTACGAAGCTGCGGTTTCACGGGATTATCCGGTGGTGTTCGGTTCGTTGTTTATCTTCACGCTGTTTGGCCTCTTGATAAAACTTATCGGTGACCTCTGCTACACCCTGGTGGACCCGCGTATCGACTTCGCCGCGAGGAACGCCTGATGCTCAAGCTCTCTCCCGTGGCCCGTCGGCGCTTTGAACGCTTCAAGAAAAACCGCCGCGGCTGGTGGTCGCTGTGGCTGTTTATCGGCCTGTTTATCCTGACCCTCGGCGGCGAGTTGATCGCCAATGACAAACCCCTGGTGCTCAGCTACCAGAACGAACTGTATTTCCCGGTGTTCAAGCGCTACACCGAGCAGGAGTTCGGCGGGCAACTGCCGTTCCAGGCGGATTACCGCAGTGAATACGTGCAGAACCTGATCAAGAAGGACGGCGGCTGGATGCTGTTCCCGCCAATCCCGTTCAGCGACGACACCCCCAACTATGAACTGACCCGCCCTGCCCCCAGCCCGCCTTCCAGCGTGAACTGGCTGGGCACCGATGACCAATCCCGCGACGTGCTGGCGCGGGTGATCTTCGGCGCCCGGGTGTCGATCCTGTTTGCCCTGGCCCTCACGGCCATCAGCGCCGCCATCGGCATCGCGGCGGGTGCGTTGCAGGGATATTACGGCGGCTGGGTCGACTTGCTCGGGCAACGAATATTGGAAGTGTGGTCCGGGCTGCCGGTGCTGTACCTGCTGATCATCCTGTCAGGCTTTGTCGAACCGAATTTCTGGTGGCTGCTGGGGATCATGGCACTGTTTTCCTGGCTGGCCCTGGTGGACGTGGTGCGCGCCGAGTTCCTGCGGGGGCGCAACCTGGAGTACGTCAAGGCCGCGCGGGCGTTGGGCCTGGGGGACGGCAAGATCATCCGCCGGCATATCCTGCCGAACGCGATGACCGCGACCCTGAGCTACCTGCCGTTCATTTTGACCGGGGCGATTTCTACCCTGAGCGCCCTGGATTTCCTCGGTTTCGGCATGCCCGCCGGCAGCGCGTCATTGGGTGAGCTGATCGCCCAGGGCAAGCAGAACCTGCAAGCGCCGTGGCTGGGGTTGACCGCGTTTTTCACCCTGGCGCTGATCCTGTCGTTGCTGGTGTTTATCGGCGAGGCGTTGCGTGACGCCTTCGACCCACGCTCATGAAGGCCGTTGAGATGACTGAAAACCTGATCGAGATTCGCGACCTGAGTGTCGCCTTCAACGGCCAGACCGTGGTGCGCAAGCTGTGCCTGGACGTGCGCCCCGGCGAGTGCCTGGCGCTGGTGGGCGAGTCGGGTTCGGGCAAATCGGTGACCGCCCATTCGATCCTGCAACTGCTGCCCGAAGCCGGCACCGAAACCACCGGCTCGGTGCGCTATCGCGGCCAGGAACTGCTCGGCGCCTCGCCCGCCACCCTGCAAAAACTGCGGGGCAACCGGATTGCGATGATCTTCCAGGAGCCGATGACGTCCCTGAATCCGCTGCACAGCATCGAGAAGCAGATCGGCGAAACCCTGCTGTTGCACAAGGGCCTGGGCGGCAAACAGGCCCAGGCGCGGATCCTCGAATTGCTCGAACTGGTGGGCATCCAGAAACCCCGGGAACGCCTCAAGGCCTACCCCCACCAACTCTCCGGCGGCCAGCGCCAGCGGGTGATGATCGCCATGGCCCTGGCCTGTGAGCCAGAACTGCTGATTGCCGATGAGCCGACGACTGCACTGGATGTGACGGTGCAGCGCAAGATCCTGCTGCTGCTCAAGTCACTGCAACAACGCCTGGGCATGTCGCTGCTGCTGATCAGCCACGACCTCAACCTGGTGCGCAGCATTGCCCAGCGGGTGTGCGTGATGAAGGCCGGGGAGATTGTCGAACAGGCGGATTGCGAAACCCTGTTCTGCGCCCCGCAGCACCCTTACAGCCGCCTGCTGCTGGATGCTGAACCGGCAGGCATCGTCTTGAATCACGAGGCGCGGGAGACGGTGTTGCAGGTGGATAACCTGAGTGTGCAGTTCCCGCTGGGCGGCGGACTGTTCCGGCGCAAGCAGTACCTGCAAGCGGTGGACGGCATCAGCCTGGAGGTACAGCGCGGCAAGACACTGGGGATTGTCGGCGAGTCCGGCTCGGGCAAATCCACCCTGGGCCAGGCGATTCTGCGGCTGCTGGATTCCAGCGGCGCGATTCGCTTCCAGGGCGAGGCCCTCGACGGCCTGACGCAAAAGCAGATGCAACCGTGGCGCAAGCAGATGCAGGTGGTGTTCCAGGACCCGTTCGGCAGCCTCAGCCCGCGGATGTCGGTGGCGCAGATCATCAGCGAAGGCCTGGAAGTGCATGCGCCGTGCAGCCTCAAGGACCGCGAAGCCCAAGTGATTCGCGTGCTGGAAGACGTGGGCCTGGACCCTGCCAGCCGCCATCGCTACCCCCATGAATTCTCCGGCGGCCAGCGCCAACGCATCGCCATCGCCCGTGCGCTGGTGCTCAAGCCGGCGCTGATCCTGCTGGACGAACCCACTTCTGCACTGGACCGTACCGTGCAGAAACAGGTGGTCGCCCTGCTGCTTGAGCTGCAGGAAAAGTACGGCCTGACGTACCTGTTTATCAGCCATGACCTGGCGGTGGTGCGGGCCCTGGCCCACGACATGATCGTGATCAAGGACGGCAAGGTGGTGGAACGCGGGCCCAGCGATGAAGTGTTTGCCGCGCCTCAACACCCTTACACCCGGGAACTCCTCGCGGCGGCGCACCCATGAGCACCACTGGCAGCCTCAAGGATTACCAATACGTTCGCGGCCTGGCGATCCAGTCGCTGTTCGAGATCATCGAGCAGTCCAGCGAAGGCACGGTGATTGTCGACGGTGACGCGAACATCGTCTGGATGAACGAGCGCTACGCCAAGCGCTTCGGCCTGAAAAGCGCCGACGAAGCCATCGGGCAACCCTGCGAGCAGGTGATTTCCAACAGCCTGTTGCGCCAGGTGGTGCGTAACGACCAGCCGATATTGCTGGATATCCAGGACACGCCCAAAGGCCCGCTGGTGGTGATGCGCCTGCCGATCCATGACGACGCCGGCAAGGTGATCGGCGCCATCGGGTTTGCGTTGTTTGATGAGCTGCGCAACCTGTCGCCGTTGATCGAGCGTTACCTGAGCATGCAGCAGGAACTGGCTTCCACTCGGTCGCTGCTGAGGTCGCGGCAGAGTAAATACAACTTCGCGCACTTTATCGGCACCAGCGCGGCCAGCCTGGAAGTCAAACGTCGGGCGCGGCGCAGTGCGAGCGCGGAGTCGCCAGTGTTGCTGCTGGGGGAAACCGGGACCGGCAAGGAGCTGCTGGCCCAGGCGATTCATGGTGCATCGCCTCGCGCCCATAAAGCTTTCGTCAGCATCAACAGCGCAGCCATCCCGCATGATTTGCTGGAGGCGGAATTCTTCGGCACCGCGCCCGGCGCATTTACCGGTGCCGACCGCAAGGGCCGCCCCGGCAAGTTGCAGATTGCCCAGGGCGGCACGCTGTTTCTCGATGAGATCGGCGACATGCCGCTACCACTGCAAAGCAAATTGCTGCGGGTGTTGCAGGAGAAAGAGTTCGAGCCGGTGGGCTCCAACGAGATGATCCACAGTGATGTGCGGGTGATTGCGGCCACGTCCATGGACCTGGAAGCGGCAATCAAGCGCGGCGAGTTTCGGGCGGACCTGTATTACCGGCTGAATGTGCTGCCGATCCAGGTGCCGCCGTTGCGCGAGCGGCTGGATGATTTGCCGGCGTTGAGCGAGGCGATTCTGGAGGAGTTGCGCAGCCAGCATGAGCTGGACCGCGAGGCCTTGGCGTTATTGGCGCAGCATGCGTGGCCGGGGAATATCCGCGAGCTGCGCAATGTGCTGGAGCGGGCGGCACTGTTGAGTGATGACCTGGTGCTGGATGCCAGTGAAATTCGCGCGGCGATTGGTACGTTCAGCCCGGTTGAGCAGAGTTCGGTAGAGACCGTTGAGGGCGAGAGTTTCAGCGCGGCCCGGGAGCGGTTTGATCGGCAGGTGATTGGGGCGGCGTTGAAGCACTGTGAGGGGAATGTGGTGGAGGCGGCGAAGCGGCTGGGGCTGGGTCGGTCGACCTTGTATAAGAAAATGGTTGCCCTGGGCATCGCCTAGTCTCCAAAAAGAGACACAATTCCAAATACAGAGAAAATCCAATGTGGGAGCGGGCTTGCTCGCGAATGCGGTGTGTCAGTGCCTGAATTACTGCCTGATACACCGCATTCGCGAGCAAGCCCGCTCCCACATTTGATCTCCAACAGTCTCAAATTCGGGACAAAACTTGAGAACACTCTCACAGATCAAGAATTTCTCTATATATTTCAACAGGTTAATAACTTGGCACACATCTCGCTATAGCCCCTCCCCACCGCCTCACCCCCACAAAAATAACAATCAGATGGAGACACACCATGAGTGTGATCATTGCCCTAGCGGCCCTGGCGCTGCTGATGCTGGCCGCCTACCGTGGCTACAGCGTCATCCTGTTCGCCCCCATCGCCGCCCTCGGCGCCGTGCTGCTCACCGACCCTTCCGCCGTCGCTCCCGCGTTCACCGGGGTGTTCATGGAGAAAATGGTCGGCTTCCTCAAGCTGTATTTCCCGGTATTCCTGCTCGGCGCGGTGTTCGGCAAGCTGATTGAAATCTCCGGCTTCTCGCGCTCCATCGTCGCCGCCGCGATCCAGKTGCTCGGCASCMGCCAGGCSATGCTGGTGATYGTGCTGGTSTGYGCSCTGCTSACCTACGGCGGYGTKTCGCTGTTCGTGGTGGTGTTYGCGGTGTAYCCGTTTGCCGCSGARATGTTCCGCCARAGCAAYATYCCCAAGCGCCTGCTGCCGGCGACCATCGCCCTCGGCGCGTTCTCGTTCACCATGGACGCCCTGCCCGGCACGCCGCAGATCCAGAACATCATCCCCAGCACCTTCTTCAACACCACCGCCTGGGCCGCGCCGTGGCTGGGGCTGATCGGCACGATCTTCGTGTTCTGCGCCGGCATGCTGTACCTGGCCCGCCAGCGCAACAAGGCCCAGCGCGCCGGTGAAGGCTATGGGACCGAGCTGCGCAACGAGCCGGAAACCGCCGAAGACATCAAGCTGCCCAATCCTTGGATCGCGCTGTCGCCGCTGTTGCTGGTGGGCATCATGAACCTGCTGTTCACCCACTGGATTCCGCTGTGGTACGGCAAGACCCACACCCTCAGCCTGCCGGGCATGAGCGCGCCGGTGCAGACCGAAGTCGCCAAGCTCACGGCAATCTGGGCGGTGCAGGCGGCGTTGCTGGTGGGGATTATCGTGGTGCTGGTGTTCGGCTTCTCGGCGATTCGCAGCAAGCTCGCCGAGGGCAGCAAGAGTGCCGTCAGCGGCGCGCTGCTGGCGGCGATGAACACCGCTTCGGAATACGGTTTTGGTGCGGTGATCGCCTCGCTGCCGGGCTTCCTGGTGCTGGCGGACTGGCTCAAGGGCATTCCCAACCCACTAGTCAACGAAGCGATTACCGTGACCCTGCTGGCCGGCATCACCGGTTCCGCCTCGGGCGGCATGAGCATCGCGCTGGCGGCCATGTCGGAGAGCTTTATTTCAGCGGCCCATGCGGCCAATATCCCCCTTGAAGTACTGCATCGGGTCGCGGCCATGGCCAGCGGCGGCATGGACACCCTGCCCCACAACGGCGCSGTSATCACSYTGCTGGCGGTCACCGGSCTGACYCACCGCSARGCCTATAAAGACATTTTCGGCATSACGATCWTCA
Source organism: Pseudomonas sp. Colony2 (assembly GCF_019382755.1). Taxonomy (NCBI): domain Bacteria; kingdom Pseudomonadati; phylum Pseudomonadota; class Gammaproteobacteria; order Pseudomonadales; family Pseudomonadaceae; genus Pseudomonas; species Pseudomonas sp. Colony2. Next base: position 4,330,200 of record NZ_CP080030.1, read on the forward strand.
AGACCCTCGCGGTGTTCGTGGTGATTGGTACTTTCTACGCCACCGGCATTGTGTGAGGTTGATATGACGACATTGAACGGCAAGACCGCCCTGGTCACCGGTTCCACCAGCGGCATCGGCCTGGGCATTGCCCTGAGCCTGGCCAAGGCCGGCGCCAACCTGATCCTCAACGGCTTTGGCGACGCCAGCGCGGTGATCGCCCAGGTGCAGGCCTTCGGCGGCAAGGTCGGGCATCATCCGGCTGACGTCAGCGACCCGGCGCAGATCGCCGAGATGATCGCCTACGCCGAGCGCGAGTTTGGCGGCATCGACATTCTGGTGAACAACGCCGGGATCCAGCATGTGGCGCCGGTGGATGAATTCCCGGTGGAGCGCTGGGATTCGATCATTGCGATCAACCTGTCGTCGGTGTTCCACAGCACGCGGTTGAGCCTGCCGGGCATGAAAGCCAAGGGTTGGGGGCGGATCGTCAATATCGCCTCGGTGCATGGGCTGGTGGGTTCGGTGGGCAAGGCGGCTTACGTCGCTGCCAAGCACGGGGTGATCGGGCTGACCAAGGTGGTGGGCCTGGAAACCGCCCAGAGTAATGTCACCTGCAATGCCATCTGCCCGGGCTGGGTGCTGACGCCGCTGGTGCAGAAGCAGATTGATGACCGCATTGCCAGCGGGGTTGACCCGCAGCAGGCGCAGCAGGATTTGCTGGCGGAGAAGCAGCCGTCGCTGGAGTTCGTGACACCGCCGCAATTGGGGGAGCTGGTGCTGTTCCTGTGCAGCGAAGCCGGCAGCCAGGTGCGGGGCGCGGCGTGGAATATCGACGGTGGCTGGCTGGCCCAGTAAACGACGATTCCCAAGACACCGCAGCTCAAATGTGGGAGCGGGCTTGCTCGCGAATGCGGTGTATCAGTTAACACATCTGGAACTGACCCACCGCATTCGCGAGCAAGCCCGCTCCCACATTTTGATCGGTGTCGTTAGATAGATCAGATAATAAAAAAGAGATTTCCTTATGTCCGAAATACTCTGGCAACCCTCCCCCGAACGCATCCACAACACCCGGATGGATCAGTTCCGGCGCTTCATCAATGATCGCCATGCCTTGCAGATCAGCGACTACCCGGCCCTGCACCAGTGGAGCATCGACCAGCGCCCGGACTTCTGGCAGTCGATTGTCGAGTTTTTTGAGGTGCAGTTCCGCACGCCGCCCAGCGCGGTACTGATCGAAGACGCCGAGATGCCCAGCGCCCAGTGGTTTCCCGGCGCTACCCTGAACTTTGCCGAACACCTGCTGCGCCGCCGCGACGATCACCCCGCCGTGGTCGCGATCAGCGAAGACGGCCAACGCGAGCAACTGACCTACGCCGAACTGGCCCGCCATGTCGCCGGCCTGCAGCGCAGCCTGCGGGCGGCCGGCGTGGGCGTGGGGGACCGGGTGGCCGCGTGCATGCCCAACACCTGGCAAACCCTGGTGGGCATGCTCGCCACCACCAGCCTCGGCGCCATCTGGTCGTGCTCCTCGCCGGACTTCGGCACCCAGGGCGTGATCGACCGCTTCGGCCAGATCGAACCCAAGGTGCTGATCACCTGCGCCGGTTACCGCTACGCCGGCAAGGTCATCGACCAAAGCAGCAAGCTCAATGAAATCCTCGAACGGCTGCCGTCCCTGCAACAATTGATCATCGTGCCGTATGCCCGCCCGCAAGCCCGGCCCGAGGATTATCAGACCCGGGCCCACGTCGCACTCTGGGACGACTTCTACAGCCCCGGCGGTGAGCCCGATTTCGTCGCCGTGCCCTTCGATCATCCGCTGTACATCCTCTATTCCAGCGGCACTACCGGCGTGCCCAAGTGCATCATCCACGGCACCGGCGGCGTGCTGCTCACCCACCTCAAGGAACACGGCCTGCACGCCGACCTGTCGCGGGACGACTGCCTGTTCTACTACACCACCTGCGGCTGGATGATGTGGAACTGGCTGGTGTCGGTACTGGCCATCGGCGCCACGGCGGTGCTGTATGACGGCTCGCCGTTTCACCCCGGGCCGGAACGCCTGATGGACCTGATCGACCAGGAAAAAATCAGCGTGTTCGGCACCAGCCCCAAGTTCCTCGCCACCCTGGAGAAAGCCGGGCTGCAACCGCGGCTGAGCCATGACCTGGGCAGCCTCAAGGGCCTGATTTCTACCGGCTCGCCGCTGTCGCCCCAGAGCTACGACTACGTGTACCGCGAGATCAAGCCCGAGCTGTGCCTGTCGTCGATGTCGGGCGGCACCGACATCGTGTCCTGCTTCGTGATCGGCAACCCGGTGCTGCCGGTGCGCCGTGGCGAGATGCAGTGCAAGAGCCTGGCAATGGCTATCGAAGTGTGGGACGACCAGGGCCACCCGCTGGTGGGCGAAAAAGGCGAACTGGTGTGCACCCGGCACTTCCCGGCAATGCCCATCGGCCTGTGGAATGACCCGCACCAGGAAAAACTGCGGGCTTCGTATTTCAGCCAGTTCCCCGGCGTGTGGGCCCAGGGTGACTACGCCGAACAGCGGCCCAACGGCAGCCTGCTGATCCATGGCCGCTCGGACGCCGTGCTCAACCCCGGCGGCGTGCGCATCGGCACCGCAGAGATCTATCGCCAGGTGGAAAAAGTGCCTCAGGTCCTGGAAAGCCTGGCCATCGGCCAACGCTGGCAGGATGACGTGCGGGTGGTGCTGTTTGTGCGCCTCAACGATGGCATCGAACTGGACGACGGCCTGGAGCAGCAGATCCGCCAGGTGATCCGCGCCAACACCACGCCGCGCCACGTGCCGGCGAAGATCCTCGCGGTGACGGATATCCCGCGCACCATCAGCGGCAAGATCGTCGAGCTGGCGGTGCGCAACGTGGTGCATGGCGAGGCGGTCAAGAACACTGACGCACTGGCCAACCCCGAGGCGCTGGAGCAATTTCGTGATCGCCGGGAGCTGGCAGAAAGATGAAACGTTTTAGCCTTTAAGCACTCATTTGAAGACAAACCCCTCAAGCATGCTATTTTTCGAGGGTGGAAAGCCGATCACTCCTCACGGGATAATCGGCTTTTGTCATTCTTCAAGCGTTACGCGCAGGGCATTTTCATGAACGTATCACCCACCGGCAGCGAGGCCGCAGCACTGATTGCGCGGCTGGACTGGGCACGAAGCCCCCTCGGTGACGCCATTGATTGGCCGCAAAGTCTCCGTACCGCCGTCGACATCGTGATCCATTCACCGATGCCGATGCTGTTGCTGTGGGGCGCCGAACTCACCCAGATCTACAACGATGGCTTCGCGATGCTGGCCGGCAACAAGCACCCGGCCGCCTTCGGCCAACCGGCTGACCTGATCTGGCCTGAGCTCAAGCCGTTTACCGACCCGATCTACAGCGCCGTCCTCATGGGCCAGGTGCGCACCTTCACCGAGCAGCGTTTCGTCCTGCAGCGCAACGACCGCGACACCGAGATCTGGCTCGACCTGACCTACAGCCCGATCCGCGACGAGCGTGGCGAGGTCGCCGGGATCCTGATTACCGCCATCGAAACCAACGAGCGCCGGCGCATCGCCCTGGAACTGCAGCAGCGCACCGAAAACAGCCTCAAGGCCCAGCGCAACACCGAGCAGCGCCTGCAGTTGGCCCTGGCCGCCACCGATGCCGTGGGCACCTGGGACTGGGATATCGGCGAAGACCGCTTTATCGCCGACGCTCATTTCGCCCAACTGCACGGTGTTGACCCGTGCGACGCCGACCTGCTGCCCATCAGCGACTACCTGCAAGGCGTGCACCCCGAAGACCGTGGCATGGTGGCCCGCAGCATCAAGCACTGCATCACCCACGGCACCGAGTACGCCGAGGAATACCGCCTGCAGCGCGCCGACGGCGAAGTGCGCTGGGTGTTTGCCCGGGGCCGCTGCTACAAGGACCACCATGGCCGACCGGCGCGTTTTCTCGGCGCCGCCCTCGACCTGACCGAGCGCAAGCACACCGAACAGGCCCTGCGCCAAAGCCAGACCGAGCTGCAACTGATCATCAACGCCATGCCGGTGTTGATCGGTTATGTCGACCACGAGCAGCGTTTTCGCCTGAACAACAGTGCCTATCTGGAATGGTACGGCATGACCCCGCAGGAGTTGTACGGCAAGAGCATCCGCGAAGTCGTGGGCGACGAAATCTATGCCGGGCGCGTCGACAAGATCGAGGCGGCGCTCAAGGGCAAGGCCTGCAGTTTCGTCACCGTCACCCCGCACCATGACGGGCGGCCACGCCACGCGCTGATGAAGTACCTGCCGCGTTTCAGCGCTGACGGTTCAGTCAACGGTTTCTATATTTTTGTGATCGACGAGACCGAGCGCAAACTGACCGAAGAGGCCCTGCGCCACCTCAACGAAAACCTCGAAGAGCGCGTCAGCCAGCGCACCCAGGCCCTGGCCGAAGCCAACCAGCGCCTGCAAAACGAGATGTTCGAGCGCGAGCGTGCCGAAGACGCCCTGCGCCATGCCCAGAAGATGGAAGCGGTCGGCCAGCTCACCGGCGGCATCGCCCATGACTTCAACAACATGCTCACCGGGATCATCGGCAGCCTGGACCTGATGCAACGCTATATCGCCGCCGGGCGCAGCGACGAGATCGGCCGTTTCACCGACGCCGCCGTGTCCTCGGCCCATCGCGCCGCAGCGCTGACCCATCGCCTGCTGGCCTTCTCCCGCCGCCAATCCCTGGACCGCAAGCCGGTCGACCCGAATCAATTGGTGGCGTCCCTGGAAGACCTGTTCCGCCGCACCAAGGGCGCGCACATCGAACTCAAGGTGCAACTGGGCACCGACGTGTGGCCGGTGAACACCGACGCCAGCCAGCTGGAAAACGCCCTGCTCAACCTGGTGATCAACGCCCGCGATGCGATGCCCGACGGTGGGCAATTGTGCATCGAGACCGCCAACAGCTACCTCGACGGCACCGACATCACCACCCTGGAACCGGTCAAGGCCGGCGACTATGTGATGCTCGGCGTGAGCGACAACGGCGCAGGCATGACCGCGAAAATCCTCGCCAAGGCCTTCGACCCGTTCTTCACCACCAAGCCCATCGGCCAGGGTACCGGGCTTGGGCTGTCGATGATCTATGGGTTTGCACAGCAATCCGGCGGCCACGTGACCATCCAAAGCGAACCGGGCCAGGGCACCTGCGTGCGCCTGTACCTGCCGCGCCTGCATGGCACGGCACTGGAGCGGACCACACCCGCTACCCAGGGCGAAGCCCCGGTGGCGCTGGAAGGCGAAGCCGTGGTGGTGGTCGAGGACGACCCGGCAGTGCGGATGCTGGTGGTGAATGTGCTGGATGAACTGGGCTACACCGCACACCAGGCTGCGGATGCACGGGCGGCGCTGCCGTTGCTGGAGTCCGACTTGCGCGTGGATTTGCTGGTGACTGATGTGGGCTTGCCGGGGATGAACGGCAGGCAACTGGCGGAAATCGCCCGGCAACACCGGCCGGACCTGAAGGTGCTGTTCATGACCGGTTACGCCGAGAAAGCCGCCGAGCGCCAGGGGTTCCTGGAGGAAGGCATGGACATGGTGGCCAAGCCGTTTTCGATTGACCTGCTGGCCAACAAAATCCGCAGCATGATCAGCTCAGAGGCCTGACTTCAGGCATAATCGCGCGCTGTTTCACATCAGGACCGATCAATGAAAGCCCAAGCCCGTCACATTCTGGTGAAAACCAGTGAGGAAGCCGAACAGCTCAAGCAGCGTATTGCCAAGGGCGAAGCGTTTGATGTGTTGGCCAAGAAGTACTCCACCTGCCCTTCCGCCAAGCGCGGCGGTGATTTGGGTGAAGTGCGGCCGGGGCAGATGGTGGGGGTGATTGATGCGGTGATCTTCAAGAAGCCCGTGAAGGTGGTTCATGGGCCGATCAAGAGCAAGTTCGGGTATCACCTGGTGCAAGTGTTTTACCGCGATTGATGGCTGATCGTTCCCACGCTCCGCGTGGGAATGCCTC
>NZ_CP080030.1:4336269-4353574 GCF_019382755.1 Pseudomonas sp. Colony2
CCGATCAGCGTTAGTCTCGGGGAATAAGTGCACCCGGCACCTGAATCACCCGGCTCGCCAGCCGATGCCCGGCCAGTGCTGCATCCTGCGGCGAGCCGCCCTTGAGCCGACTGGCCAGGTACGCCGCACTGAACGAATCCCCCGCCGCCGTGGTGTCGACCACCTTCTCCACCACCAACGCCGGCACCTCGAACCGCTCCCCCTCACAGCGAATCAAACACGCATCCGCCCCGCGCTTGAGCGCCACCTCGGCAATCGTCGGGTACGCCGCAAACACCTGCTCGCTGTCTTCATAGCCGAACAACGCCCGTTCGTCATCCTCGGTCAGCAAGGCGATATCCACCTCGGCCAACACCGCGTGATACGCCGCGCGTGCGGCGTCCACGCTGGCCCACAGGCGTGGCCGGTAGTTGTTGTCGAACACCACCTTGCCGCCGCGCTTGCGGGTTTCGACCAGGGTTTCCAGCAGGCGCGCACGGCCCACTTCGCCCAGCACCGCCAGGGTGATGCCGCTGAAATACACCACGTCGTACGTCGGCAACGCTGCCAGGATCGGCTCGGCCGCCGGTGTGGTGAAGCAGTCGCGCACGGCCGCTTCGTTGCGCCAGTAGAGGAATTTGCGTTCGCCGTTGGCATCGGTCTGGATGCAGTACAAACCCGGCAGGCGCCCGGGCAGGCGCTGGACCATGCCCAGGCCCAGGCCTTCTTCGGCCCAGTGCTTGCACATGGCATCGCTGAAGCTGTCATCGCCCAGGGCGGTGACGTAGTCGACGGTGCTCGGTTCACCCAGTTCGCGGCGCAGGTAGACGGCGGCGTTCAGGGTGTCGCCGCCGAAGCTTTGTTGCAGGCTGCCGTCGGCGCGGTGTTGCAGTTCGATCATGCATTCGCCGATGAGGGCGATGCGGGGTTTTGTGTTCATGCCTGGGGTCTCTCGATGTACTGGAGGGCCTCTTCGCGAGCAAGCCCGCTCCCACATTTGAATGCATTTCAACTGAAGGAACTCGGTCGAATGTGGGAGCGGGCTTGCTCGCGAAAGGCGCGACTCGGTCTAGAAGCAGGTATGCAGGCTTTCGATCACCTGCAATTGCTCATCCACCAGATTACCCACTTGCCACTTGTCGAAGGTCAGGCACGGGTGGGATGTGCCGAAGGAGATGATGTCGCCAATGCGCAGCTCAACCCCCGGTGCGACGACCATGAACGCATGCTGGTCCATCACGGCGGTGACCTTGCACGCGGTCACGTCATCACCCTCGGCTGGCAGCACGCCAGCCTTGTAGCGCTTGAGCGGCACCGGCAGGCCGGCGTCGTAGGCGACGTCGCGCTTGCCCAGGGCGATCACCGCAAAGCCCGGCTCCGGCAGCGACTGAACATGGGCCCAGACTTCCAGCGCCGGGCGCAGGCCTTCGTTGAGGTCGCTGCGACGGTCCAGTACGCAGCACTGCGCGTCTTTGTAGATGCCGTGGTCGTGAGCCACGTAGCTACCCGGGCGCAATACGCTGAGGAAGCGGCCGGCGGCGTTCTGGGCTTCGAAGGATTCGGCAATCAGGTCGTACCAGGCCGAACCCGAGGCGGTAATGATGGGCTTGGCCAGGTCGAAGGCGCCGCTGTTTTGCAGGTCGACGGCCAGGCGTACCAGGGAGGCGGCGAATTCGCGGATGCCACTGATGGCGTGCTCGCCATGGATCACTCCTTCGTAGCCTTCGATGCCGGTGAGGGCCAGCGCAGGCTGGGCCTTGATCGCCTTGGCCAGGTCGAGCACCTGTTGTTCGGTGCGGCAACCGCAACGCCCGCCGACCACGCCGTATTCGATCATCACGTTCAAGCGCAGGCCACGGGCGGCGAAGAACAGGCCCAGGTCGGCGACGTTGTCCGGGTGGTCGACCATGCAGTGGAAGTCGAATTCGGGGTCGGCCAGCAGGTCGGCGATCAGCGCCATGTTCGGCGCGCCTACCAGTTGGTTGGCCATCAACACCCGGCGAACCCCACCGGCGTACGCAGCGCGGGTCTGCACGGCGTTGGCCAGGGTGATGCCCCAGGCGCCCTGCTCGATCTGCCGCTGGAACAGCGCGGGCATCATGCTGGTCTTGCCGTGAGGCGCCAATTGCGCACCGCTGTTGCTGACGAAATCCTGCATCCAGCGGATGTTGTGTTCCAGGGCGTCGCGGTGCAACACCAGGGCCGGCAGGCTGACGTCACGGACCAGATGTGCACCGACGGCGGCGGCGCCTTTTTCAACGGCATTGAAGGCAGACATAAGGGTTTCCTATTCGTTGATGCGACGGGCCAGGTTGTTCGCACTGTCGATCAGCACCCGGCGGTAGTCGTTGTAGTTTTTGATCGCATCGGCCCGTGGGGCGACGATGCACAGGGTCGCAATGCTGATGCCTTGGGCGTCCCGAACCGGGGCGGCAAAGCAGTGGGTAAAGGTGTCGGCGACACTGTCGAAGGAGAAGAATCCGTCGAGGGTGGCCTGACGGATTTGTCCGAGGAAGGTTTCCAGAGGCAGGCGCTGACCGTCCGGGAGGATGAAGTCGTCGTAGTCGATCAGGTCGATGATTTGCTGGTCGCTCAGGTGGCCCAGCAGCAGGCGGCCGGAGGCGGTCCAGGGGATCGGCGCGTTCTCGCCGATGTCTGAGGAAATGCGGAAATGCCGCTCGCCTTCGCGCATCAGGGCCACGGTGTATTTGCGGCCATTGAGCAGGCACATCTGGGCGGTTTCGTGGGTTTGGCTGACGATTTCCTGCAGGGCGTGGTCGGCTTCGCGGGTCAGGTCGAAATGGCGCAGGTGGGCCTGGCCGAGGAAGTACAGCTGACGGCCGAGGTAGACGTGACCGTCCTTGCCGACGGTTTCGAGGATGCGCCGTTCCAGCAGCGAGGCCACCAGTTCGTAGACCGTGGATTTGGGGCTGCCGATGCCGCTGGCGATGTCATTCGGGCGCAGGGGCTGGCCGATTTCCTTAAGGAAATCGAGGATATCGAACGCCCGGTCGAGGCCTTTGGCGCGGCGTTTGATGGTGTCTTCGGTCATGGCAGTCGTCGGTCCCGTTTGAAGATGTAGCTATCAACACAGACCCCCTGTGGGAGCGGGCTTGCTCGCGAAAGCGGTGTGTCAGTGAATACATCTACAACTGATCCACCGCTTTCGCGAGCAAGCCCGCTCCCACATTGGGTCTCCTGTGGTCTCAAGAGACGGGCATTTAGCCTTTTTTCTTGTAGGCCACGCAATCGATCTCAACCTTGCAATCGACCATCATGTTCGCCTGCACACACGCCCGCGCCGGAGCATGTTCCGGGTTGAAGTATTCGCCGAAGACTTTGTTGAAGCTCCAGAAGTCCCGTGGGTCTTCCAGCCATACACCCACACGCACCACGTCTTCCAGGGCGTAGCCGGCTTCTTCGAGAATCGCCACCACGTTGCGCATGGTCTGGTGGGTCTGGTCGACGATCCCGCCCGTGATGATTTCACCGTCCACCGCCGGCACCTGGCCCGACACGTACAACCAGCCATCTGCTTCCACCGCGCGGGCGAAAGGACGAGGCTGGCCGCCGCCTGCAGTGGCGCCGGTGCCGTAACGAGTAATGCTCATAATGGATCTCCTGAAGTGATGATTTAAAAACGAATGTTCTTGAGAAATTCCGCGAGTCGCGGCGATTGCGGGCGTTCGAAAATGTCTTTCGGCGGCCCTTGTTCTTCAATGCGGCCCTGGTTCATGAAGACGATCTTGTCCGAGACTTCATAGGCAAAGCGCATTTCGTGGGTGACCAGCAACATGGTCATGCCCTCTTCCGCCAAACCCTTGATTACGCTGAGCACTTCGCCCACCAGTTCCGGGTCCAGGGCCGAGGTGACTTCGTCGAACAGCATCAGGCTCGGGTTCATCGCAATCGCCCGGGCAATCGCCACGCGCTGTTGCTGGCCGCCCGACAGTTGGCCCGGGAAGTGATTGCGGCGCTCCAGCAGGCCGACACGGTCCAGCCATTTTTCCGCCAGTGCAACCGCTTCGTCCTTGCCCATCTTCTTGACCTTGAGCAGGCCCAGGGTGACGTTCTGCAAGGCGGTCAGGTGCGGGAACAGGTTGAACTGCTGGAACGCCATGCCGGTCATCGCGCGGTGCTGGGAGATCACCCGCTCCGGGTGGCGCACGCGCTTGCCGCCGACCTCGCTGTAGCCGATGGATTCGCCGTCGAGGGTGATCTGGCCGCCCTGGAATTCTTCCAGCAGGTTGACGCAACGCAGCAGCGTGGTCTTGCCCGAACCGCTGGAGCCGATCAATGTCACGACGTTGCCGCGCTGCATGCTCAGGTCGACGCCCTTGAGCACTTCCACCGGGCCGTACTGTTTACGCAGGCCGCGAATGTTCAGCAGTGGCTGGCTTTCTTTTGAGAGTTGGTTCATGGCAACGCCACCCGCTTTTCAATGTAACGCCCCAACAATTCGATGGCGTAGTTGATGACAAAAAACATAAAGCCTGCAAACAGGTAGAACTCCAGGGTCATGAACGTCCGGGCGATGACCTGTTGGGTGCTGAGGAGCAGCTCGGCCACACCGATCACCGACAGCAAGGTGGAAGCCTTGACGATTTCGGTGGACGAGTTGACCCAGGTCGGCAGAATCTGCCGCAGCGCCTGGGGTAACAGCACGTAGCCCAGCGATTGATAGAAGGTCAGGCCGATGGCCTTGCCCGCTTCCAGTTGCCCCTTGGGAATGGCCTGCAATGCACCGCGCACGATTTCCGAAACGTGAGAGCCGCAGAACAGCGTCAGGCCCACGGCACCGGCCTGGAACGCAGTGATCTGCCAGCCAAGCGCCGGCAGCATGTAGAAGCACGCCAATACCAGCACAAATACCGGCGTACCGCGGATCAGGTCGACGTACAGGCGAAACGGTGCGCGCATCCAGAATTTGCCGTAGGTCAGTACCAAGCCGGCGACGATGCCGATCAGGGTGCCGAAGATAATGGCCAGGGCCGAGCAGTAGACGCTGGTCTGGAACCCCGCCCAGAGGGTTTCCCGGGCGATCCACAACTCATGCAGCCAGCTGGGGGATTCGTACATGGGCGCTCCTTAGCGGCGAATTGCCAAACGCTGTTCCAGGTAACGGAGCAGCATGGCAATGAGGTAACAGGCAGCCACGTAGAGCGCGGTCGTGACCATCCAGGTTTCAATCACCCGGTAGCTTTCGACGTTGATCTTGCGGGCGTAATAGGTCAGCTCCGGCACCGCGATGGCGGCCGCGAGGGAGGTGTCCTTGAACAGCGAGATAAAGTTGTTCGACAGCGCCGGCAGCACGTTGCGCAGCATCACCGGCACGGTGATGTACGCGCGGATACGCCACTCGCCCAGTCCGATGGCCAGGCCCGCCTCACGCAACCCCTTGGGAATGTTCAGCAAGCCTGCGCGGAACACTTCGGTCAGGTAGGCACCGGCGTACAGCGACAGGGTGATGATGAACGAGGGGATCTTGTCCAGCCGGATCCCCAGGCTGGGCAAGGCGAAGTAGATCAACAGGATCAGCACCAGGATCGGGGTGTTGCGGATCACCGTCACATACACCGAGGCCACGATGCGCAGCGCACGGTGTTTGGACAGCATCGCAAACGCCATCAACAGGCCGATCACGCAACCGATGGCGACGGACAGCAGTGCCAGTTCAAGGCCGAGGCCGAGCCCCGCCAGCAAGCTGGGGAAATCGCGCCACACAGCGGCAAAGTTCAACTGATAGTTCATGGTCGGCAGTACCTGATTGGGGCGCCGTCAGCGACGCCCCAGGGTTTACGAATTACTTGAACTCAACCGGGAAACCGATCGCAGGCTCTGGCAGGTCCACACCGAACCATTGCTTGAACGAGGCCTTGTACATTGGGAATTCCACACCGGTCATGGCTTCATGCAGGGCGGTGTTGACGAAGTTCAGCCAGTCCTGGTCGCCACGCTTGACGGCGCACGCATAGGTTTGCGGGCTCCAGGCGTAGCTCGGGCTGCGGTAGCGGCCCGGGTTTTGCACCATCAGGTACTTGACCGAGGACTGGTCGGTGGCGGCGGTGTCGGCACGCCCGGAGTTCACGGCCTGGTACATCAGGTCGACGCTGTCGTACTGGTCGACCTTGGCTTTGGGCAATGCCTGGTGCACCAGTTCTTCGGCGTAGACGTTCTGCAGCACGGCCACGGTGACGCTGTCGCCAGCGGCTTGCAGGTCTTCGATCTCTTTGTATTTGCTGTTGGCCGGCAGCAGCAGGCCCACGCCTTCGCGGTAGTACGGCAGGGTGAAGGCCACTTGCTGCGCGCGGCTGGCGGTAACGGTGATGAACTGGCAGCTCATGTCGACCTTGTCGGTCAACAGGTTGGGAATGCGGGCATCGGAAGACTGCACCACGTATTCGACTTTGCTCGGGTCATTGAACAGACCCTTGGCCACGATGTGGCCGATGTCGATGTCAAAACCCTGCAACTTGCCATCCGCTCCCTGGAAGTGCCACGGCGCATTGGTACTGCCTGTACCCACGATCAGGTGCCCACGCTTGAGCACTGTATCGAGCTTGCTGTCCGCCGCCTGCACTACGCTGGCGAGGGAAGCCGATGCGGCGAAGAGAAAAACACACGCTTTGAACACGGAAGGTCGGTGATGCATGACAAGCACTCCAGGGATTGTGTATTCCGCTATACCGGAACTTAGTATGTAACAACGGAATAAACAGCAGAAAGTGTGCCACACGCAGTAACAGAAAAATATTTCTGGATTAATTTCTTTTTAAATCAACGGGATAGATTTTTATCAGCGATAAGGCACTGGGCCAGCCGCTGCAATCAGGTTGCTACCGTTGGCTACACACCGGGGTGACAGGCCACATTTGGGTGCGGGGGCGGGTCGTTACCGTGCACGAAAGCGGTGCAGTGGCCGGATGGAAGAATTCCGTGGCTGGGCTAGTCTTGGCAGATGATCGACCCTCCAAGGAACGCGTTCAGATGAAGATCAGTCTTGTCCTTATGTTGTTGTCGCTGGCATTTGCCACCCAGGTGTTCGCCAAGGATGACCGGCGCGAATGCAAGGCCGAGCTGGTCAGGCTGAAGGCGGCGTTCAGTACGAACTACACCACGCAGAATCATCATGGGTATCGCAGGGCCAAGGATGCCAAGGATCAGGGTGACTATAAGCAGTGCGTGGGGTTGGCGAAGAAGGCTCGGGAGCGGGCGGAGCGCTGAAGGCTTTGGGCTGCTGCGCAGCCCAGCGGGAGCAAGCTCCCTCGCCACAATGGGCTACTTGGAGGTGGGTACCTGTTAGTTTTGACAGTAGACGGTTTTGATCGCCGGGATTAGCGTGGGCCAGGCCTTTCGCTCAAGGAGATCATCATGGGAATTGCAACGGCGGTGATTGCCGATGCCGAGCAGTATCAGCAGTTGCTCAAGACGCATAGAACGGTGTTCATGCTGTTTGTTTCGCAGCACTGCCCGGCCTGCGGGGAAGCCGGGCCACTGTTTGAACGGATTGCCGGGAAATACGCCAGCTCCGTGAAGAGCCTGGTGCTCGACACTGCCCGAACCCCTAGGCATCCCGAGGTTACCGGCACGCCTACCCTGCTGGTTTTCCAGAATGGCAAGATGATCAATAAGCTGGAGGGGTTCGACGAAAAAACGCTGAGGGAGACGTTCGCCAGGACCAGAATCAGTCCTCCAACATCAACCGCGCCGTCCCCGAAACCCGAATCGAGGCACCCTTCTCATCGGTGATCTGCGCCTGCAGGCGCGAACGGCTGCCCATGTCCTCGCCTTGAATGATGTCGATGCGCCCGTTGTGCGGCCAGCCCAGGTCCCGCAGGTAGCCGGCAAAGGCAGCGGTCGCGGCACCTGTGGCCGGGTCTTCGTACACGCCGCCCACCGCAAACGGGTTGCGGGTGTGGAACAGCGTCGGGCTTTCGGCAAACACCAGCACCACGGTGCCCAAACCGGCGTCGGTCATGTAGCGGCGACCGGCTTCCAGTTCATAGTGCATCTGGCTGAGTTTGGCGCGGCTGTCGAGCGCCAGCACCAGGTGGGAAATGCCGGCATGGATGATCGCCGGCGGAATGCTCGGGTCCAGGTCATTGCGGGTGTAACCGAACAAGGTCAGGCCCGCGTCCACCAGGGCATCGTTGGCCGGTGCGCTGCGGGTTGGCGGGGATTGCAGCGCGGCCTCGATCAGGTCGCCTTCGCTGCGACCGCTGACCGAGATATCGCCATTGTTCAACGCCAGGTGGAATTCGCCATCGCCCAGCGCCAGGCTCAAGGCCGCACCGAGGGCGATGGTGGCATGCCCGCAAAACGCAACTTCGGACTCCGGCGCGAAGTACCGCACGCGCCAGCCGTCATCCTGCGGGCAGGCGAATACGGTTTCCGAAAACCCGACTTCGTGGGCGATACGCTGCATTTCTGCAGCTTCCGGCAGGCTGTCACCGATCCAAACACCTGCAGGGTTACCGCCCTGGTTGCCGTCACAGAATGCAGAAATCTTAAGCACGTCCAAAGTCATTCGGGTAACCCTTCCTTAACGGTTCAGTGAGCGGCGATGCTATCCAAAGGCCAGCCCAGCGTCGAATGAAATTCACCCGTTAAAGAGGGGCCAGCAACACCTGCGTGACCCGCCGCTCCTCCACCGCCGCCACGGTCAGGCGCCAGCCTTCATGTTCCAGGCTGTCACCGACCACCGGCAGTCGATCCAGCAGGCTCATCACCAGCCCGGCCAGGGTCTGGTAATCCTCCGTCGCCACAGCCTTGAAGCCGGTGCGCTGGCGGATCAGGTTGAGGTTCAAGGCGCCATTAACGCGAAAACCACCCTCCTCCTCGACGATATCCGGGCCTTCGACCTCACTCGCATCCGGCAACTCACCGGCGATGGACTCGAGGATGTCGGTCATGCTCAACACCCCGATAAAGTCGCCGAATTCGTTGATCACGAAGGCAATGTGAGTCGACTCCTGACGCATCTGCTCCAGGGCATTGAGAATCGAAAAACTCTCCAGCAAGTTGACCGCCCGGCGCGCCAGGTGCTCCAGGTTCGGCTCGTTACCGGCCAGGTATTCCTTGAGCAACTCCTTCTTGTGCACAAAGCCCAATGGCTCGTCGACATTACCGTTGCGGATCAAGGGCAGGCGCGAGTAAGACGAATGCATCAGTTTCAGGCGGATAGTGTCGGGATCGTCCGACAGATCTATAGAGTCCACCTTCGCCCGAGGCGTCATCAGCGTACGGATCGGGCGTTCAGCCAGTTGCAGCACGCCACTGATCATCACCCGCTCGCGCCGGTCGAACAGCGGCCCGCCGTTGGCATCGGGGTTATCCAGCAGGTCGGCGACCTCTTCACCTACCTCCTCCACTGCCAGATTACGCCCGCCGAGCAAACGCATCACCGCATGGGCCGTGCGCTCACGTCTCGGCAGCGTGCCCTGGGCCGACTTCTTGCGGCGCGACCGGGCGATCTGGTTGAACAGCTCGATCAGGATCGAGAAGCCGATGGCCGCGTACAGATAGCCTTTGGGAATGTGGAAGCCCAGGCCTTCGGCCGTCAGGGCAAAACCGATCATCATCAGGAAGCCCAGGCACAGCATGATCACCGTCGGGTGGGCGTTGACGAAACGGGTCAGCGGCTTGCTGGCAACGATCATCAGGCCGATGGAAATGATCACCGCGATCATCATCACCGCCAGCTCATCCACCATGCCCACGGCGGTAATCACCGCATCGAGGGAGAACACCGCATCCAGCACCACAATCTGCGCAACGATCGGCCAGAACATCGCATAGGCCACGTTGCCAGTGCGCTGAGCCACATGCCCCTCAAGGCGCTCATGCAATTCCATGGTGGCCTTGAACAACAGGAACACACCACCAAACAGCATGATCAAGTCACGGCCCGAGAAACTCTTGTCGAACACCTCGAACAGCGGTTGGGTCAGGGTCACCAACCAGGAAATACTTGCCAACAGGCCCAGACGCATCAGCAACGCCAGGGACAAACCGATCAGACGCGCACGGTCACGCTGCTCCGGCGGCAGCTTGTCCGCCAGGATCGCGATAAACACCAGGTTGTCGATGCCCAGCACCAGCTCCAGCACAATCAAAGTCAACAGGCCGAGCCAGGCCGTTGGATCCGCTAACCATTCCATTTCTCAGTATCTCTTCAAGTTTTTCAGAATGCCGGGCACGGCAACGCACGATCTAGGGACCGGGTAAGGGTAGGCAATCGGAAGACGGGATGCTTGGCCTGGAGGCAGGCGATCAGCGGGAACGGCGGCAGTGAATGTCTTGGGGAAAGACGACTGGGAGGCTCCGAGAGGGTGTTCATGTAGTTCCTGTTGTGGAAAAAGGACTTGAATCGTACAGGCGAAACAAGAATTTCCTACAATGCAAAACTATTACAAGATCTGTAGGATCGAACATTCTGATATTAGGGAGAATGTCGTGAGCCAACAATTTTTCACTATGGTTGGGACAGCCCATAACAAATTTTGAGCATTTGATCGTTCCCACGCTCTGCGTGGGAATGCATACCGTGACGCTCCGCGTCACCCTCTCGCCGGACTTCAGCCAGGCTCGTAGCATCAAGCTTTATCGTCGGGCAGATCAACACGATCTTGCTGCTCTTCACTGATCAGGTATTCAAGAAACGCGGTATACGTCGGCCATGAATCCGGCGCAGTCAACAAGGCCTCCCTACCCAGGCGGCACACATCCACGTCATCACACCAAATCACCCGACCGCCTCCGCCCGAGCAATCCATCACGATCAAACTGGCCGGCGGTTGGGCTAATACCAAAAACTGCCGCGCAAGCCCGGCACGCTCTCGAAGACGTCTGGTTTCGTCCAGGACATTCGGCGCAGGCGCCCACCCTATTGCGTGCAAGGGCAAAACGTAGATTCCAGAGCCATCGAAGAACTCGGCAGCCTCACGAAAATCATCCGCAAGCTCCAGGCCAAGGTGGCTCTGCACCTCATCAAGAAACCCAGGCTCAACGGCGCGCGCGCCATTCAAAAGCAAACATTGTTGCCGGATCATTACCAACGTGGACATCAACACCCGCCCTCGCGTCTAGAGATTTGCCCGCGTGCCAAGAAAGCGCAGATAGCGCCCATCCTCGTTGTCAAAGATCTCGGCCCCTGCACCCATGTATGCCCGCATCAATTCATCGGCGGCCTGATCATCGTGGCCCTGATCCAGCAAAACCTGCCCCAGGCGCAGATGTAAAAACGGATTTCCGAGACCGCCCGGACAGGTCATCGCATAGTCCAAGGCATCCCGGGCTGAGCCTTTGAATCCGGATAAAAAGCATGCATCAGCGATGGCAGCCAATACCCAGGTGGAGGCTTCCCAATCATTTTTCGGCTCGGGGATCAAGATCCAGGCCTTGTTGTATTGCTCGATGGCCTCTTCATAACGGCCGTCATCGGCCAATTGATCACCTGCACTGCATAACGACTGGATCTCTTCGTGCAGCGACGCTGCAAGCTCAGTGGTCATGAGGACTCCTCCAGAGATCCATCTGCATCCCAGAACGACCACAGCCCAACTTCCTGGCCACGCTCATAAATGCCCTGCGCCGCCACCTGTCCATTGTCGTGGTAGTCCCGCCAGTCGCCGTGTTCGGCGCCATCCACGTAATTCCCCTCGGAAGCCAGGTTGCCGTTTGGGTGGTAGGCGCGAAATAGCCCATGTCGAATCCATTGCGTGCCGTCCTCGGACAGGTAACGCGAATACCTGAATCGAACCTCACCGGTCTCGTAGGGAATTTCCGCTATGTGTAACGCGTCTGGTTTTTCGTCCATGGCAAACCTGCTGCGGTGTGTTGATGTGCTTTCAGACTCTGTTGAGAAAACTGACTTTAGCCGGCGTTGTACCTTTATGCCCGTTATTCAGAACGGCCCTTTCGTCATCACCCGCTCATCAATGAAGCTACGCAACATCGCAATCCGCTGCGTATAGGCTTTGCTCAGGCAACTGACTTGGGCGCGGCAGGTATGCCGTTGCTTGAGCCACACAGCCTGATCATCCATCAACGAACCACGTCCGCCCATAGCCATGAAGTGCCGGTTCAGGTCATAAAGCAGCGCCATCGTCACGTCCTGATCATTCAGGGAGCGCGTGGCACAGATAGTTTTCTCGTCAGCCGCCTTTGCCCGGTCACAGTCAAAACTGGCCGCCAGGCTCACAGGGCTGAGCCACAACACAGAAAACCCGGCGAGCACTGCGAATACCGCCGGTTTAATCAAACGAACTGCCATGAAAATTACCTCCTACAGAGGGCTACGCGCCACACCCTGCCCAAACCGATAAATCGCCAGGCAATACCCAATCAACGCCACCGCTGCCAGCAACCCGCCCGCCGCGCCGATCCAGGCAAAACCAAAGTGGCTGCCCACCCAACTGCCCATCAACGCCCCACCGCCAATACCGATGTTGTAGATCCCGGAAAACATCGCCATCGCCACATCCGTGGCATCCGGCGCCAGCACCAGCACCTTCGATTGCAACGCCAGGCCAAAACCCATGATGGCCATGCCCCAGAACACACTCAGGGTCACCAGGTACGACACCTCGCCACTCAACGGCAGCAACAACGCCAGGCACAGCGCCAGTATGGTCACCGCGCTGATCAGGAACCGGTGCGGATTAAAGCGATGCACCAGGCTGAACAACAACGAACCAATAATTCCCGCGCCGCCAAACACCAGCAGGATCAGGGTCACCGTATTGCCACTCATACCGGCAACACCTTCAACAAACGGCTCAACATAACTGTAGGCAGTGAACTGCGCCGTCACCACCATCGCCGTCAGCACATACAACGCCACCAGCGCCGGGCGCTTGAACAACAGCGGCAAGCTGCGCAGCGAACCGGAGTTCTGGCTCGGCAGCAGCGGCAAGGTGCGCGCCAGCCAGAACACCAGCCCGGCGGCAAACGCGCCGATCACCAGGAAGGTGGTGCGCCAGCCCATGGCTTCGCCCAGCAGGCGGCCCAGCGGAATACCCAGAACCATCGCCAGGGAAGTACCGGTAGCCAGCAACCCAAGGGCCTGCACCTGCTTGCCCTCCGGCGCCAAACGCACCGCGAGGGAGGCAGTAATCGACCAGAACAACGCATGGGACAGGGCAATGCCGACCCGGCTGAGCATCAGGATGCCAAAGCTGGTGGCCACGCTGGACAGGATATGGCTGGCGATAAACATGCCGAACAGCACGATCAGCAGCTTGCGCCGCTCGACGTTACGGGTCAGCAGCATCACCGGCAGCGAGGTCAGGGACACGATCCAGGCATAGATGGTCAGCATCAGGCCGACGCTGGCGATGGGCATGTCGAAGCTCGCGCCGATGGCACTCAGCAGGCCGACCGGTACAAATTCGGTGGTATTGAAAACGAAAGCGGCCAACGCGAGAGCGAAGACCGGTTGCCAGTTGGCTTGAGGTGTTGCGGCGGAAATGCTCATTTACAGGTCGTCGTACTCGTTTGCGCGCAGATCAAGCCGGCCCGATGCCGGGCCTTGAGCCGCGCGCAAAAAATAGTAACACGACGATTCAGGGATCGACTTGCCCCATCAGCTCGGGAATCGACTCAGGACGCTTGGCATAGCGCTGGGCCAGCGCCGCGCAGACCATCAACTGGATCTGGTGAAACAGCATCAGCGGCAAGATCAGCACCCCCATGCTCGCCCCGGCAAACAACACCTGGGCCATCGGCACACCGGTGGCCAGGCTTTTCTTCGAGCCGCAGAACAGAATGGTGATCCGGTCTTCCTGGCTGAAGCCAAAAGCCTTGCCCAGCACCGTGGACGCCACCAGCACCAGCGCGAGCAACACACAGCACGCCACCACCAGGCCACCCAGTTCCCACAACGGAATCTGGTGCCAGATGCCCTCGTTGACCGCTTCGCTGAAGGCGCCGTAGACCACCAGCAAAATCGAGCCCTGGTCGACGAACTTCAGCCAGGATTTGTTACGCCCTACCCACTCGCCGATCCAGCGACGGGCGATTTGCCCGGCGATGAACGGTAGCAACAATTGAACACTGATTTTCAGGATCGCATCGACGGTGGAGCCGCCATCGCCATGCACATTCAGCAGCAACGTCACCAGCAATGGCGTCAGGAAGATCCCGAACAGGCTCGACGCCGCCGCGCTGCAAATCGCCGCCGGGATATTGCCCCGGGCCAGCGAGGTAAAGGCAATCGCCGACTGCACGGTGGCGGGCAACGCACACAAATAGAGCATGCCCATGTACAGGTCTTTACCGATCAGCGGCGACAACACCGGCTTGAGCCCCAGGCCCAGCAACGGAAACAGCACGAAGGTCAGGCTGAACACCAGCAGGTGCAGGCGCCAATGACCCGCACCGGCAACAATGGCCTGGCGCGACAGTTTCGCGCCGTGCAGGAAAAACAGCAGCGCGATGGCCAGGTTGGTCACCCAGCCAAAGGCCACGGCGGTCTGGCCGCTGGCGGGCAGCAGGGACGCGAGGATCACCGTGGCCACCAGGGTCAGGGTGAAGTTGTCAGGTAAAAAGCGTGGGCGAGTCATAGGCCAATCTTCCAGGGGTTGCCAAGAGCATCGTCGCGACTCTAACGTAACGGCTTGTTACCGACTAACGCCAATGAGCCATTAAATGCCGCCAAAAGGACATGACAAAACTGTGCGCCGCAGCGTGCCCGGGCTTTCCAGCCTGCCCAGGCCGGTGTATGGCCGCACCGAATCCCTGCCCAACCGCGCGCTGACCCGCCGCCATAGTCACCCGTGGGTGCAGTTGTCCTACGCAATATCCGGGGTGCTGGAGATCCAGACCAGCGTAGGACGCTTCGTCGCGCCACCCCAGCGAGCCGTGTGGATACCGGCCGGCATGCCACACCGGGTGTTCAGTTCGCCCCATACCGAGATGCGCAGCCTGTACCTCGATTGCAGCGTCACCGCCTGGGCGGCCGACCGCTGCCAGGTGCTGGCGGTGAGCAGCCTGTTGCGCGAGTTGATTCGCAGCTTCAGCGAATTGCCGGTGGAATACGCCGAGGATGGCCCGGATGGACGGCTGGCCCAAGTGGTGCTGGACCAACTGGCCGCCGCGCCCCAGGTCGACCTGATGTTGCCGCTGCCCGCCGACAGCCGCTTGCGGCAGATTTACCGCAGCCTGAACCTGCACCCGGAGCAGCAAACCACCCTGGGGCAGTGGAGCCAGAAACTGGCGGTCAGCGAGAAAACCCTCAGCCGGCTGTTCCTGAGCGACACCGGCCTGACCTTCCGCGCATGGCGCCAGCGCCTGCGATTGTTGAGCGCCCTGCCCGCCCTGGAACAAGGCGAACGCGTGACCGATGTGGCGCTGGCCTGCGGCTACGAATCCACCTCGGCCTTCATAAACGCCTTCCGCCAGCAGTTCGACGCCACACCCGGTGAGTTCTTCCTCTGATCATCAGACAACAAAGACCTCAAAAAGAGAACAGGGCCCCCGTGGGAGCGGGCTTGCTCGCGAATGCGGTGGTTCAGCCAGCACATGTATTGACTGACCCACCGCATTCGCGAGCAAGCCCGCTCCCACATTTTGTCCCGCGTTGATCCCGTTAGCGTTGCGCCTTGGCCAACACCGCCTGCAACAACACATCCGCCCCCGCCGTCGACCACTGCGGATGAATCTCCTCCGCCTCGTTATGGCTCAGCCCCTCCACACACGGCACAAAAATCATCGCCGTCGGCGCCACCCGGTTCAGGTAGCAGGCATCATGCCCGGCCCCGGAAATCATGTCGCGATGGCTATACCCCAACGCTTGCGCCGAAGCCCGCACCACCTCCACACACTCAGGGTCGAAGGCAATCGGCGCGTACTGGAAAATCTGCTTCACGCTGTGCTGCAAACCAATCCCCTCGGCGATCCGCGCCACCGCCGCCTGCAACTGCCGATCCTGATACCCCAGCACCGCTTCATCCGGATGCCGAAACTCCACACTGAAAAACACCCGCCCCGGCACCACGTTGCGTGAATTGGGGAAGATATTCGCCATGCCCACCGTCGCCCGCCCTTCGGCGCCCTGTTCCAGGCCGATCTGATTGACTGCCTCCACCACCCGGGCAAATCCGAGCAATGCATCGAGCCGGTGATCCATCGGCGTCGTCCCGGCATGAGCGCTGCGCCCGCTCAGTTCCACTTCATACCAGCGCTGGCCCTGGGCGCCGGTGACCACACCGATGGTCAGGCCCTGTGCCTCAAGAATCGGCCCCTGTTCGATATGCAACTCAAACGCCGCATGCACCGCCTGGCCACCCACCGGATGCGCACCGGCATAGCCAATCTGCTGCAACGCCTGGCCGATGGTGATCCCGGCCTTGTCTTCCCGGGACAGGCCGTACTCCAGGTCAAACACCCCGGCATACACCCCCGAGGAAATCATCGCCGGCGCAAACCGCGAGCCTTCTTCATTGGTCCAGTTCACCACTTCGATTGGCCGCTCGGTTTCAATCCCCAGGTCATTCAAGGTGCGCACCACCTCCAGCCCGGCCAGCACGCCGTAGATACCGTCGTACTTGCCGCCCGCCGGCTGGGAATCGCCATGGGAACCGGTCAGCACCGGGGCCAGGTGATCCTGGCGCCCGGCGCGACGGGCAAAGATATTGCCCATGGCATCCACCCGAATGCTGCACCCGGCCGCCTCGCACCATTGCACAAACAGGTCGCGACCGCGGCGGTCCTCATCCGTGAGGGCCAGGCGCGAGACCCCGCCCTTTTCGGTGCCGCCGATCTGCGCCATTTCCATCAGCGAGCCCCACAGGCGCTCGCCATTGACCCGCGCCAAGTCGTTCATGAACGCGGCTCCTGGGGTTTGGCCCGGTAGCGGAAGTCACAGTGATGGGCACCGCCCATGATGGTCTGGGTGCGGGTCAGCTTGATGTCCGGGTTGTAGCCGACGATAAACAGTTCGTCGCGGTTGCAGGACAGCAGGTGACCGATCTCGCCCAGGCCCATCTCGTGATACATCTCGGCATAGCGGCAGCGCTTCACGTCATAGTCGTAGTGCTCGGCGTCGCTGGCGATGATCTCGACCTTCAGCGCATCGTCCTTTTCCCAGAGCACTTGCAGCTCGACAAAGCTCTTGAGGTCGGCGCCCTGCTCTTCCAGCTCGGCAAAGTGCTTGCCGGCCTGGATCGCTGCATTGCCCACCGCCTCGCCGATCACCGCCGCCGCAAAGTCCTTGCCCTGCTCGCGCACCAGGATCTCGTAGATCGGCTTGATGATTTCGGCTTCGATCCGCCGCCGGGCCAGGATGCCCAGTTCACCTTCCAGCTTGCTCATTGTGTGCCTCCGT
>NZ_CP080030.1:4353675-4362629 GCF_019382755.1 Pseudomonas sp. Colony2
TTACTTGCCGCCCGCCACACTCACTGGCTGCCACTGATTGCCCTTGACCTGATACACGGTGAACGACGGCTTCTTCAGGTTGCCCTCGGCATCAAACGCAATGGTCCCGGTCACGCCCTGGTAGCTGATGGCGCGCAGCACCGGCAGGTACTTTTGCGGGTCCACCGAGTCGGCCTTCTCGATCGCCGCCACCAACACCCCGACACCGTCATAGGCAAACGGCGCGTGCAGTTCGATCGGCGCCTTGTAGCGATCCTTGTAAGCCTGCTCGAACGCCTTGCCACCCGGCATCTGCGCCACCGCCAGGCCCGGCTCCAGGGCAATCACGCCCTCGCCTTCGTTCTGCGCCAGTTGCAGGAAGGTCTGGCTGACAAACCCACCGGCCCCCATCAGCGGTGCCTTGATGCCCAGTTGCTTGATACGCCTGGCCAAAGGCGCGGCCTGGGAATCGACGCCACCAAAGAAAATCAGGTCCGGGTTCTGGCTTCGGATATTGGTCAGCACTGCGCTGAAATCGATGGTCTTGTCGTCGACGTATTCACGGGATACCACCTTGGCGCCACCGGCCTCGATGGATTTGACGAACTGGTCCGCCAGGCCCTGGCCGAATGCGGTGCGGTCGTCGATCACCGCAATGCGCCGGGCCTTGAGGGTGTTCAAAGCATAGTCGCCGGCCACCTGGCCGCCATCGTCGTCATGGCCCATGATCCGGAAGCTGGTGTCGAAGCCCTGCTGGGTATACGCGTGCCCGGTAGCAACCGGGGCGACTTGC
Organism: Pseudomonas sp. Colony2; assembly: GCF_019382755.1. Classification (NCBI taxonomy): domain Bacteria; kingdom Pseudomonadati; phylum Pseudomonadota; class Gammaproteobacteria; order Pseudomonadales; family Pseudomonadaceae; genus Pseudomonas; species Pseudomonas sp. Colony2. Next base: position 4,354,448 of record NZ_CP080030.1, read on the forward strand.
GCGATACCTGCATCGTGATAAACCCGCGCCGCCGGAATGCTGGTGCCGGTGTTCCAGTGGCCGACCACGCCCACCACGCCTTCGTCCACCAGGCGCTGGGCCACGGTGACGGCGGTGCGCGGGTCGGACTGGTCGTCCTCGGACAGCAGCTTGAAGGTCACCGCCTCACCGTTGATTTTCGGGTGCTTGGCGTTGGCCGCGTCGATGGCCAGTTGCGCGCCGTTTTCCAGGTCCTTGCCGATCCGCGCCGACGGGCCGGTCAACGGCCCGGCCAGGCCGATCAATACGGTCTGGTCGGCCTGGGCCATGGCACTCGCCAGGCTGCTCAAGGCCAGGCCGATCACTAGGGTGTGCTTGAAAGTCTTCATCAGTGGTTCCTGTTTCTTTACGGGCTGGTCGGAACACGCCGGGCGTCCGGTAGCGTCAGGGTTGATTCATTCACCGAGGTAGGCACTGCGCACCTCGGGGTGGTCGAGCAATTCATGGGACGGGCCAGTGAGGCTGATGCGCCCGGTGTCCATCACATAGGCACGGTCGGTGACCTGCAGCGCGAGCCGGGCGTTCTGCTCTACCAGCAGCAGGGTCATGCCCTGGCGGCACACGTCGTCGATCACCTGGAAGATCTTCTCCACCATAATCGGCGCCAGGCCCATGGACGGTTCGTCCAGCACCAGCAAGCGCGGCTTGGAGAGCAGCGCCCGGGCCAGCGCGAGCATCTGTTGCTCGCCACCGGAGAGCAGGCCGGCGGACTGCTGCAGGCGCTCCTCCAGACGCGGGAAGTGCTCGAACAACTGGCGGATCTCGCGGTTCACCTGCTCGGTGTCACGACGCAGGAAGGCCCCGGCCTGGAGGTTTTCCAGGACGCTCATGCGCGCAAAGATCCCGCGCCCTTCCGGTACCATCGCAATGCCCTGGCGCAGCAATTGGTCCGGCGCCTGGCCGAGGATCGAACGCCCGGCGAAGTGAATCTGCCCCGCCGCTGCCGGCAGCAATCCGGTCAGGGCCTTGAGGCTGGAGGTCTTGCCGGCACCGTTGGCGCCGATCAACGTCACTCGCTCGCCTTCGCCGATGTGTAAATCCAGGGACTTGACCGCTTCGATGGCGCCGTAGCGCACCTGCAAGCCGTCGACTTTCAATAAAGGTTCAGACATGGGCGCTGGCTCCCAGATAGGCCTGGATCACCGCCGGGTCGCGGCGCACCTCGGCAGGCGCGCCCACGGCGATCACTTGGCCGTAATCGAGCACGCTGATGCGGTCGCACACCCCCATCACCAGCTTCACGTCGTGCTCGATCAGCAGCAGCGTGTGGCCGTCGTCGCGGATCTTTTCGAGTAGGCCGCGCAGTTGTACTTTCTCGGCAGCGTTCATCCCGGCGGCCGGCTCGTCGAGGGCCAGCAAACGTGGTTCAGTGGCCAGGGCCCGGGCGATTTCCAGTCGGCGTTGATGGCCGTAGGACAGGCTGTCGGCGCGGTAATTGGCGAACCCCGCCAGCCCGACATACACCAACAGGCGATGGGCATGGGCGCGGGTTTGCGCTTCTTCTTCCCGGGCTCGACGATGGCGACTCAAGGCGGCCCACACGCCATTGCGGGTGCGCACATGGCGGCCGACCATGACGTTTTCCAACGCGCTCATGGTGTTGAACAGGCGGATATTCTGGAAGGTCCGGGCGATGCCGGCCTGGGCCACCTGGTGCACGCTGGCCGGCTTGTAGTCCTCGCCGTCGAGCTGGAAGCGCCCGGAATCCGGGGTATACAGGCCGGTCATCACGTTGAAGAAGGTGGTTTTACCGGCGCCATTGGGGCCGATCAAGCCATAGATCTCCCCAGGCTGGATGCTCAGGCTCACGTCGGTGAGCGCCGCCACGCCGCCGAAGCGCTTGTTCACCTGGTCAATCTGCAACAGCGGCTGATTCATCGCGCCACTCCTTTTGGCCACAGGCCTGCCGGTCGATAGAGCATCGCCAGGATCAGCGCGAGCCCGTAGAACAACTGACGAATGATTTCCGGGTCCACCAGCACCTGGCCGAACAGCGCCTGCTGCAACGGGCCCATGCTCGCGCGCAAGGCTTCGGGCAACGCCGCCAGCAATACGCAGCCGAGAATCACCCCCGGGATATGGCCCATGCCGCCGAGCACCACCATCGCCAGCACCGCGATGGACTCATTGAGAGTGAAGGACTCCGGCGAGACAAAGCCCTGGAACGAGGCGAACAACGCCCCGCTCACGCCGCCAAACCCGGCACCGATGGCGAACGCCAACAGCTTCAAGCGCAGGGTGTTGACGCCCATGGCCTGGGCCGCTTCCTCATCTTCACGAATCGCCACCCAGGCCCGCCCGATGCGCGAACGCTCCAGGCGAATGCAGGCAAACAGGATCAGCACCACCAGCGCGGCGAACAGGTAGTAGTACAGATAGACCGAAGGCAGGCGCAGGCCGAACAGCTCCTGGGTGCGCCCGAGGTTGATCCCCAGCAGGTTGACCGGGTCGACCTGGGAAATACCTTTGGGCCCGTTGGTGATGTTCACCGGGCGATCCAGGTTGCGCAGCAATATGCGGATGATTTCACCAAAGCCCAGGGTCACGATGGCCAGGTAATCACCGCGCAGGCGCAAGGTCGGTGCGCCCAACAACACGCCAAAGCCCGCCGCCAGCAACGCGGCCAAGGGCAGGATCAACCAGATCGAGGTGTGCATGCCCGCCGGCAGCAGCGCCATCAGCGCCGGGAATTGCTGCAACAGATGCGGCGAGGACAGCAACGCGGCGAGGTACGCGCCCACTGCGTAGAACGCGATAAAACCCATGTCCAGCAGCCCGGCGTAACCCACGACGATGTTCAGGCCCAGGGCCAGCATGATGTACAGCAACGCGAAATCGAGGGTGCGCACCCAGGTATTGCCACCGGCATGCCCGACAATCCACGGCGCCAGCACCAGCGCCACGGCGAACAATACAAGGCCGAAGCTGGCGCGCTGGCGGGAGGTATTCAGGACACTCATGCGCGGGTCGCCAGTCGTTCGCCCAACAGCCCCGAAGGACGAAACACCAGCACCGCGATCAACACGATAAAGGCAAACACATCCTGGTAATTGCTGCCGAACACACCCTGGGTGGCAGCGCCCAGGTAGCCGGTACCCAGGGCCTCGATCAACCCCAGCAGCAGGCCGCCAAGCATCGCGCCCTTGAGGTTGCCGATGCCGCCCAATACGGCTGCGGTGAACGCCTTGATGCCCGGCAGGAAACCCATGTAGAAATGCGCGCTGCCGTAGTTGCTCGCCATCATGATCCCGGCCAATGCCGCCAGGGCGCCGCCAATGGCAAAGGTCAGCACGATGATGCGATTCGGGTTGATGCCCATCAGGCTCGCCACCTGCGGGTTCTCGGCCACGGCGCGCATGGCCCGACCAAAGCGTGTGCGTTCCACCAGCACCAGCAGCGCGACCATTACCGACAGTGCGACGGCAATGGTGGTCAGGGCGGTAGCGTTGGTGATCGCCGGATGCGCCGAAGCGCCCGCGAGCACTTCAATCGGTTCCAGCGGCAGCAGTTGCGGGAACATCTGCGGGTTACGCGTCCACACCAGCATGGCGACGGTTTGCAGCAACAACGACACCCCGATGCCGCTGATCAATGGCGCCAGGCGCGGCGCATTGCGCAGGCGCCGGTAAGCGACCCGCTCAATCAGCACCGCGAGTACCGCGCAGAACGCCATGGCAATCACAGTGGCTGCCAGCAGCACCAGCACCGGCGGCATCGCCGGCCATGTCACCTGCAACAGGCGAATCACCGAGAGGCCCACCAAAGCGCCAATCATCAACACATCGCCGTGGGCAAAATTGATGATCCGCAAAATGCCGTAGACCATGGTGTAACCCAAGGCCACTAGCGCGTAGAGACTGCCCGTCATCAAACCATTGAGCAGTTGCTGGATAAACGCATCCATGGAAACCATCGACCTCACTACTGACGAGGGCGGCACACTAAGCATCTATTCTGTTTTTATCAAATATCAGAAATTCATATGGTTATGCCAAACGCAAAAAGCGCTATAAACGCCATAAATACGGCATTTATGGCTCTTTATTTGCCATCTCACTTAGTATTTAATTCAATACATGAATAATTTAGAACAGTTAGCCAATGACCCGCCGTTGCGTGCCGTGCGCACCTTCGAAGCGTTTGCCCGCCATGGCGGAGTGAATTCCGCTGCCCGCGAGCTGGACGTGTCGCCCTCCGCCGTCAGCCATCAACTGCACCTGCTGGAAAGCTTTCTGCAGCAAGCGCTGACCTTGCGCCAGGGCCGCAACCTGGTGCTCACCGAAGAAGGCCGCGAGTACTACCGCGCAATTCGCTCGGCCTTCGCCGTACTGCGCAGCGCCACCGAACACGTGCGGGAAAAAAGCGCCACACGCCAGGTCACCATCAGCCTGATCCCGCTGTTCGGCATCAACCTGTTCATCCCGCGCCTGGCACAGTTCCTCAAGGACCACCCGGCGCTGGACATCAACGTCACCTACGCCAACCACCGCAGCTACCCCAGCGACGCTGCCGATTTATCGATCCGCTTCGGCACCGGGCACTGGCCGGGGTACCACAGCGAGCCGCTGATTTCCGGGGCGGTGACGCCGTATTGCAGCCGCGCATTCCTGGAGCAACACGGGCCGATCGACACACCTGAGGCGCTGAGTGAATTACCGCTGTTGCACGACGAAGAGCGCGGCACCTGGAGCCAATGGTTCCAGGCCGCCGACGTGCATCACGGGACCGCGTTGAATGGTTTGCTGCTGGAGGATGGTCAGTTGGCGCTGACGGCCACGCTGACCGGATTGGGCTGCTCACTGCTGCGCGCGCCACTGGTTGCGCCGCATGTGGCAAATGGGGAGTTGGTGAAGCTGTTTGATCTACAGGTCGATGATGGCCGCCAGTACTACCTGTGCCGGCGGGCCAACAGCGAGTTGTCGAGCGAGGGGAATCACTTGTACGACTGGATCAAGAACAACCTTGCGGGGAATTGAAAACACCGCAGATCCAATGTGGGAGCGGGCTTGCTCGCGAATGCGGTGGTTCAGCCAGCACATGTATCGACTGACCCACCGCATTCGCGAGCAAGCCCGCTCCCACATTTTTGTGTGCGTTTCAATTCAGAATGGAGTCAGCTGCCGTTCCCGCCATGCGCCTCTTCAAAGAAGTAATCCTTCCAGCTCCCCGCCTTGTTCTTCAACACGCCCAACTCCTGCAATTTCTCGGCATAGATATAGGTACGCTGCGGCACGATGGTGAAGTCGATTTCCGGGTCCTGGACAATCTTCTCCACCAGCGCCAGCGGTAGCTTCGACTGCTCTACACGAATGTAAGCCTGGGCCGCTGCCGGCTTGTCGGCCTTGATGATTTTCTCGGCCTCGGCCAACGCGTCATAGAACGCCTTGTAGGTCTTGGGGTTCTCGTCGTGGAATTTCTCGGTGGTGTACAGCACGTTGAACGTCGCCGGGCCGCCGAGAATGTCGTAGGAACTCAGCACCTTGTGCACCTTGGGATTCAACAACTCCTGGTACTGGAACGGCGGGCTGGAAAAGTGCGCGTTGATCTCCGAACCGCCAGCAATCAGCGCCGCAGTGGCGTCCGGATGCGCCAGGCTGATGGAGATATCGTCGAATTTCTTGTAGTTGTCGTTCCCGAACTGCTTGGCGGTTTCAATCTGCAAGGTGCGCGACTGGAAACCCACACCGGCGGCCGGTACGGCGATGCGGTCTTTTTCGCTGAAGTCCTTGAGGGTCTTCACATCCGGGTTATTGGTCAGCAGGTAGTTGGGCATCGAGCCCAGCGAGGCGATGGCCTTGACGTTCTGCTTGCCCTTGGTGCGGTCCCACAGCGTGAGCATGGGCGGCACACCCGCCGACACCACGTCCAGCGCGCCGGCCAGCAGCGACTCGTTCATCGCGGTGGCGCCGGAGATACTGTTCCACTCCACCTTGATGTCCAGGCCCTGTTCCTTGCCGTGTTTCTCGATCAGGTTCTGGTCACGAACCACATCGAGGATCAAGTAGCCGATGCCGAATTGCTGGGCGATGCTGATCTTGCCTTCGGCGTGTGCACCAAGGCTGAGGAGCGCACTGGCTGCTGCCAGGAGCGTCAGGGTGGGTCGTTTTATTATCATGAGAACGCTGCCGCGAGGTTGAGAAGGGTTGCGAGCGTAGCGGCCCACGTACAGTGCGAAAAAGAATATCGCGATCTATGGATATACGAAAAACACTGCCCGCCGGCGCTGCTATATTGCGCGCCTGTGCCTGATGTCATCCCCGGAGCCACTCTGCATGCTGCGCACCAACCTCAACGAGATGCTGATCTTCATGGCGGTGGTCGATGGCGCCAGCTTCGTCGCCGGTGGCCAGGCGATGGGCCTGACGCGCTCGGCGGCCGGCAAAGCCGTGGCGCGCCTGGAGGACAGCCTTGGTGTGCGCCTGTTGAACCGCACCACCCGCACCTTGAGCCTCACCGACGAAGGCCGCGCGCTGTATGACCAGGGGCTGGAGATCCTCGCCGCAGTGGACAACGCCCAAAGCCGCATCGGCCAGCCCACCGGGGTACCGCGCGGTTTATTGCGGCTTACGCTGCCCGATGCGTTCGGGCGCAAGGTGTTGCTGCCGCTGTTGAAGAAATACCTGCACGCCTGGCCCGAGGTGCAGGTGGAAGTCAGTTTCAGCGACCGCACCGCCGATATCGTCGAGGACGGCTTCGACMTGGCCATCCGCATCGGCAGCGCCAACACCGACCGCCAACTGGTTTCCCGGGTGGTCGCTCGTTATCAGGCGCTGCTGTGCGCCGCACCGGACTATCTCGCCGAGCACGGCATGCCCCGGGACATGGACGCCCTCGCCCACCACGACTGCCTGTATTTCAGCAGCCGCACGCGCAAGCAAAGCTGGCGCTTTCGCGAATCGGATGGCACCTGGGTCAAGGCGTACGGGCGCAGCCGCCTGCGCCTGGACAGCGGCGAAGCACTGCGCGACGCTGCCGTGTCCGGGCTGGGCATCGCCTTGCTGCCGGACTTCGTAGTGGCCGAGGACCTGGCCGCCGGACGCCTGGCACAGGTGCTGCCCGACCTGGACGCCGGGGACGTGGAGATCCTGGCGATGTACCCGAGCAAACGCTTCCTGGAGCCTAGGGTACGGCGCTTTATCGACCTGATGGTGGATGAGCTGGCGGACTGATCAGTCGGCGTGGGCAATCACCTTGATCTCGACGATCTGTGCATCGGACGCCAGGTAATTCACGCCGACCAGAGTCGCGGCCGGGCGATGCTCACCGATGTATTCTTTCCACACATTGACCACCGCTTCAAAATCGCGCTTGGCATGCACCAGGAAGAAATCCACCGCGGCAATGTTCGAGCGGCCAACGCCGAAGCCGGCCAGCACATGGTCGAGGTTCTCCAGTGTCTGGCGGGTCTGGGCGGCGGCATCACCGTCAACGAACTCACCTTCCAGGGTGTGAGAAAACTGCCCGGCAATATAGATCGTGCCATTGACGCGGTAGCCCTGGCTGACGCTGTTGCCCTCTTCCCATGAAACGCCGTGGTTGTAGATCGTGGGTTTGCTGCTCATGTCGGTTTCCTTGGGCGATGATTTAAGGAAACTGTAACAAGGGCATTGGCGAATGGACGTCCCCACTGAGGCGACCAAAAACTACCCGCCCACGCCCTTCGGCTGGTATCGTGCCGCCCTTGAAAAAACCGCTGCGAGGAAATGGACCTTGAACACTGACGAAAAAATGACCGGGGACCTGTTCGAGGTGGATAAGCGCCTGTCACTCAAGCCCGTGGTGGACTTCAACAACTACCTGCGCAGCGCTTTCGGCGATGGCCCCTGCACCTGCATCCGCTGCGTCGCCAGCGAGGGCAGCGAGGCCGGCTACGAGTTTCAGCACACCTTCGATTTCGACGGCAAAAAAAACCACCGTCGCTTCGCCTCCACCGCCGGCAGCGACGTGCTGTTGATACTGAAGAAAGCCTGGTTGTCTTACACCAAGGCCGAGCTGCCGTTGAGCGGCGCGCTGGCGCTGGACACGGTGAAGGAATTTGTCGAGCCGCAGCTGCACAAGCGCGTGGCGCCGCTGTTCCTGGCCAGTGGGTTGGTCAAGGATGTGGAAGGTGAGTTGCGGATGCAGCCGCAGGCCGCGGGCTGAT
>NZ_CP080030.1:4362682-4364402 GCF_019382755.1 Pseudomonas sp. Colony2
CAAGGAGTTGCCGATGGCCGAGCCAAGCAAAAAGATGAGCCTGATGGGCCTGACCACCCTGGTGGCGATCAACATGATGGGCTCGGGCATCATCATGCTGCCCGCCAGCATGGCGCAATTGGGTGCGATTTCGCTGCTGTCGTGGCTGATCACCGCCGTGGGCTCGATGGCGATCGCGTACTGTTTTGCCCAGTGCGGCCTCTTCTGCACCCGCACCGGCGGCATGTCGGCCTACACCGAAGAGGCCCACGGCAAGTCCGGGTTCTTCCTCTGTTCGTTCCTGTATTTCCTGTCGCTGATCATCGCCAATGTGGCGATTGCGATTTCGGCGGTGGGCTACCTGTCGTCCTTCATCCCGTGGCTGGGCAGCGGCCCCATCCCCTTATTCATCGGCACCCTCGGGCTGATCTGGCTGACTACCGTGGCCAACTTCGGCGGGCCGCGCCTGACCGGGCGGATCGGCGTGATCACGGTGTGGGGCGTGATCATTCCCGTGGCGGGCTTGAGCGTGATCGGCTGGTTCTATTTCAAGACGGAGGTGTTCAGCGATGCCTGGAACCCCAACCAACTGCAACTGTGGGATGCGATTGGCGCGAGTATCCCGCTGACCCTCTGGGCGTTCCTCGGCATGGAGTCCGCGGCCCAGGGCTATGACGCGGTGGAAGACCCCAAGCGCACCGTGCCGCTGGCCTGCCTGCTGGGCACCCTCGGCGCGGCGCTGGTGTATGTGCTGTCCACCAGCGTGATCCAGGGCATCGTGCCTAACGCCGAACTGGCCGAGTCTTCCGCGCCGTTTGCCCTGGTGTATGCGCAGATCTTCACGCCGCTGGTGGGCGATATCATCATGGCCCTGGCGGTAGTGGCGTGTATTGGTTCGCTGTTGGGCTGGCAATTCACCCTGGCGCAAACGGCCAAGATGTCGGCGGACCAGCGTCTGTTTCCGCGCTTCTTCAGCCGGGTCAGCCGCGCCCACGCGCCGGTGTTGGGGCTGATTGCCTGTGCGGCGTTGCAGAGCCTGATTGCCTTGTCGACCATCTCGCCCACAGCCAGTGCGCAGTTCGGCAAGTTGGTGAACCTGGCGGTGGTGACCAATTTGATTCCTTACGTCACCGCGCTGACCGGGCTGCTGGTGATGATGCACAAGGCGCGGGTGGCGGCGGTGGTGTATGCGCGCAATACCACGGTGTTGCTGATTGCCGTGGGGTATTCGCTGTATGCGATTTATGCGTGTGGTGAGGAGGCGGTGTTTGGTGCGACGCTGGTGTTGGCGTTTGGGTATCTGTTGTATGGTTTTTTGGCGCGGCGGTTTATCACGGCCGGTGGTGGGTGAATATCCGTTATTTTGGTGATGGCTGAGATTGGTTCCGCTCTTACAGCGGCTCACTTTTGAAAAGCGCAAAAGTAAGCAAAACGCTCTTGCCCCACCACTCGGCTCCTCGCTTAGGCTCGGAGTGCCCTCACTCCGGCCAGCGTGGTTTAACGGGGCGCCCAAGATCAAGATCAAAAGCAGAGCACAGCGGCCTACCGGCCGGCTTGAGTGTTGAAGAGCAAAAGCCAAATCAAAAKCTAAAGCGGGCACGGTCCAAATGTGGGAGCGGGCTTGCTCGCGAAGGTCGTTAACGATGACGCGGGCATTCTGAATGAACGCGGCGCTCTCAGGTTTTTCGCGAGCAAGCCCGCTCCCACAGAAAAGCAGATCTGCTTTCGCTCTGGTCTTTGC
>NZ_CP080030.1:4364499-4389672 GCF_019382755.1 Pseudomonas sp. Colony2
AGTAGGCACGGTGGAGCGGGTAAATCGGCAAGGATGCCGATTTAGCCGCGCCGGGCCATGGATGGCCCGTCGCGGCGGCCCGCGGAGCCTTGCCGGAGTGCGGGCATGCCGAGCCTAGGCGAGGCACCGAGTGGTGGGGCAAAGCGTTTTTTGGTTACTTTTTTAGGCGTTTGTAAAAAAGTGACCCGCTGTAAGAGCGGAACCATAAGTAGCCGTTACCGAAGAAACGGATATGTACTCAATCAATCAATCAATCAAACCACTCCCCCCGCTCAAGAAACGTATTCCGAATCATCTCCACCACCCACCCCACCTCCAGCGGATGCCGCACATCAGCACTCACCCCCATCCAGACCTGCCGCTGCATCCCCTCCAGAAATACCCCATCCAACGCCGTCAACCCACGATCAAAACAACTCATGTACCGCGGCAACAACCCAATACACGCACTGCACCGAATCATCTCCAGCATCAGCGGATACGCTTCCACCCGCACCACCCCCGCCAGCCGCTGCTCCACCAGGCTATTCCACGGCCGCAGCGCCTCCACCTGCCGGTCCGGCTGCCACTGCACCAACATATAATCCGCAAGGTCTTCAATGCTGTCCGGCCGCACCGCCAACCGCGAATACCGCTTGGCAATATGCGGCGAATAATCCAACCGCGCCAACACCTCTGGCGCCCCAATGGCAAAACTCGGCCCCGCCCCCGGCGAATCCATCCCCGACAACCACACCACCACATCCGCATCCAGCGCCTGCAACCCCAACTCGCTGTCGATGGAAATGATCTCCAGCCGCACACTCGCATTGCGCCGCAACAGGGCAATCAGGTCCCGCCCCAGAATGTCATGCAGGATCGACTCGGCAACCGCCAGCCGAATCAACGGTTGCTCCAGCACCGGCAAGCGTCGCTCATGCGCCAGGGCAATCAACTGCGCCTGCAACTGCTGCCCTTCACGACTCAGGGCCAGGACATTGCCCTGATAGCTGAACAGCGAACGCCGCAGTTGCTCTTCCAGCTGCGCCAGGCGCTTGCGCAACTGTGTGGCCTTGATATTGAGGCTGCGAGCCGCCTGCATGAAACACCCACAGCGGGCGCTGATCAGGAAATACTGCGCCACCTCGGGCTCGATGGCGGCCGCCAGGGCCAGCCAGGCCTCGCGGGATTCGGTCGACGCACGATAAGGCGCGACGCCGTGGGGTACAGCCGGTTCAACAAACACCATGGGAGACTCCCTGTCTTGTGGGTACTGTGCATCCAATGCGGTGATACGGTTTTACTCCAGTACCTTGTTCAGCTCGGCGCCGTCGATACTCAAGGTCGCGGTATTGAGCATGCCTTCCAGGTAGGCCTTGGCAATCTGCTCCTGGCGTTGCGCACGCAAGGCCTCGGTCAAGCGGCCCCGCAGTTCATCCAGCGTGGCGGTGCGCGCCGGTTGTTGCCCAGTGAGTTTGAGCACGTGAAAACCCGCCGCACTCTGCACCGGCTCCGACACCCCGCCCGTCTTGAGCCGCGCCACCACACCGCGCATTTCAGGCACCAGTTGCTGCAACGGCTGCATCCCGGAATCGCCACCGCGCCGGGCGCTGTCGGGGTCCTGGGAATACTGGCTGGCCAGGGCGGCAAACTCGCCTGGCGAGGCCTGCGCCTTGCGGCTCAACTCCTGGGCCTGGCGGCGCACATTGTCGACGGTTTGCGGGTCGCTCACGGCCAGGAAAATCTGGCTGACCTGGTACAACGGCGGCGTCACCCATTGTGCCTTGCCGCTGTCATAGGCTTGCTGCAATTCGGCGGCGCTGGGGTAATCCGTCGGCACCTGGCTGACGGACAACATGTAGTCGCGAAACACGATCTGCTCGGTGGCGGCGCGGGTCTGTTGCTCCACCTCCGGGCGCTGCCGCCAGCCCTGGGCATCGGCCTGTTCAAGCACGGCCTTTTGCGCCAGGCGCGAACGCAGCCAGGTTTCCAGGGAGCCACGGTTGCCACGCAACTGCTCGCGGGTTTCCGTCGGCAAGGCGGCCAACACCGACTTGAGTTCGGCGAGGTCGATCTGCTGGTTGCCCAGGCGCGCCACCGCCGGCCCGTCCTTCACGGCCACCGGCGCCGGCTGCTGGGCTGCGACCGGGTCACTGCCCGGCCGCAGGCTCAACCCCACCGCGACCGCCAGCACCACCAGGGCGCTAGCGCCGACCACCAGGGCTGGTTTCTTCACAGTGCAGGCGCCTCTTCGCGCGCGTCGACAGCAGGCGCGGACCCGGCCTGGAGCTGGGCGGCTTGCTGGCTGTATTCACGCAGGTAGACGATGAATTCCTGCAGCAGGCGGTCCCACAATTCCAGCTGATTGCGCAAGTACGGCGCACCCACGCCGGCGGCCACCACGTCCATCTCCATCAGCAGGAACTCACCCTGCAACGACAACCGCGCAAAACGTCGGGAAGCGTTCCAGACCTGGGCCAGCCCCTCGGGCAATTCGCCCTGCACCCGCAGCGCGCAGCTGTAGGTGAAGTCCACGTAGCGGCCCTGCTCTGCCGCCGGGTTGCCGAAACGCACGGCGAAGCCAATGCCCTGGCTTGCGCTGAGCAATTGCACGATGCCGTTCTGCTCGGTCTGGTTGACCCGGTAGCCGGCTTCCTGCAGCAGCTCGGTCAAGGCTTGCGGGGTCACGCTGGTGATCAGTTGTACGTCGCTCATAGGGGTATCTTCCTTGTCGATCAATGATTAGTGACGGTCTGTGGAGCATCGAACCGATTAAGGTAAAGGCCGTCACCAAAACCCTGGGCGAGTTCCTCGAACTTGACCCGGGCGCTGCTGGCGAACGGTTGGCGGATGCTCATCACGTCGGCCACGTCGATTTTTTCGTAGGCCGTCAGCAACTGCTGGGCCACGTCGTACATCTGTTGATTCTTGACTGAACATTGCTGCACTTGTGTGTCACGTTCCGTGAGTTGCGCCTGCAAACGTGCGCGCTCGGTTTCTTTGCCCCGGGCGATTACCAGCAAGTCTTCATAGGCTTTCTTGAACTTGCCCACCTGCTCATTGCTCGCGGCCACCTGGGCCTGGGCCTGGCTGTGCAGGCTCTGTTGCTGGCCCACCAGTTGCTCGGCCACGCCACGGGTCTTTTCCAGTTCGGCGGTCAGTTGCTTGACCTGCGCCTGGGCCTGCTTGGCCTGGGTTTCGGCGGCGATGCGTGCGGCACTGGCCTGGGCCTGCTCGCTTTGCAGCGCCTGCAACTGCTGGGTGGTGCTGCGCAGCTGAGTGCGCAGGCGCTCCTCCATACCCTCAGCCGAAGCGCCGGTGGTAACGAGCAGTAGAAGCAGGCCGCAAATTCGCGTGTTCATGAGCTTTCTCCGGCGCATCAGAAGCGCGTGTTGAGTTCCAGTTGCATGACATCCACTTCAAACGGCGCGCCATACACTTCGGAGGCGCTGAGCCAACGGGCACTGGCGTAGATGTTCTTGTCGAGGCCGTAGTTGGCGCCGATGAAATAGCCCTTGGCGTTGGTGCCGCCGAGGTGGAACGAGGAGTCGTTGAAGCCGTCCGGCAAGGCATCCGGCTGGATGTATTTGTAGCCGGCCAGCACGTTCCAGTCGCCCTTCTTGCGCATCTCCAGCGCACTGCCGAGGGTGAACTGCACCAGCAGCGCATTGCCGCCACTTTCAAACTGGCCGTCGCGGTTGAGGTTGTTGACGATCTGGCCTTCGCTGCGCTTGAGCATCTCGCCCTTGTCGTAGGCCAGGTTGTGGATGAAGTTGGTCTGGCTGCGCAGCTTGAGGTCTTCCGGCAGCTCGCTGTCCCACGCCAGGTTGAGGTCCAGCACATTGAACTTGGACGCCAGGCCGACGAATTGCGGTTGCGGGGTCAGGCCAGGCGTTGCCGGGTTGGGGGTGATGTCTCGCAGCAGGAACACGCTGTTGCCCTTCTGCATGAAGGCCAGGCGCGTGCCATCGGTATCGCACGCCGGCTGGCCGGCCCACGGCGAGCAAGGGCTGGAGCGTTCGCCCTGGATATCGCCGAAGTGGTAGTAGGCCATCGAGCCCTTCAGGCTGTTGCTGCGGTTGATCTTCCAGTCGGCGCCGATCTGCCCGCCGAACAGCCATTTGTTTTCGCTCTCGTCCTTGTCGAAGCCGTTGGTGGTGGCGGTGTCGGGGCTGTATTCCACCGGGAACGCGCCGAGGGTGCCGAACAGGCCCCAGTCGCTGTTGAGCTTGTGGTTGAAGATCGCCGCCACACCGTCGAAGTTGAGGTCGCCGGAATACATCATGTCGGTGGAATAGAACGGGTTGGCAAAACGTCCGGCGGTCAGGGTCATGTAGTCAGTGGTCTTCCAGGTGAGGTAGCCCTGGTCGAGCCAGATGTCTTTCTTGCCGAAGCCGCCGCCCAGGGTCTGGGTGGTGGACACCGGGTTGTTGTCGTTGCCGGTGCCGAGGCGGATGCCGGCGGTCCATTCCGGCGAGATCACGGCTTTCATGCCCAGGCGGGCGCGCAGGCGGAACAGGTTCTCGCGGTCTTCGCGGGTGTTGAGCAGCGGCGGCAATTTGGTGTTGGTGTTCTTGTTCACGTCGTAGGGGCCGCTGTCGTTGAGCTTGGCGTAATCGACGATTTCATTGCTGTTGTTGCCCGAGAAATAGCGCGACTCATCCCGCAGGCGAATATCGCCGTCGAAGCTGATGCGCGAGACCCACTCCGGGAAGGTGTTGGGCTGGGCCCAGTTTTCCTGCTTGGCGGTGGCCATGACCTCGGCCTTGACCTGGTCGCGAATCTGGTCGCGCACCGCGGCCGGCACGTACTGCACCCGCACATCGCCGGGGGCCGCCGCTGGGCCTGCCGCTACCGCCGTGGCGGTGCTGGCCTGGCGTGCCTGCCGGGCTTCCTTTTCAGCCTGGGCGATCAGCCCGTCGGCCTGTTCCTGCTTGAGCACACCTTGCTGCACCAGCAGGCGGATCAGGTTGATCGTGGCGTTTTCCGAAGGCGCGGCGGCGGCCGTCGCCTGGCCGACCAGGGTCGCGATGACCATGCCGACCGCCAGGGTCAATCGATTCACGTGGGAAATCATCAGCACACAACTCCTGTAGAAAACTGCAGAAAAGGGTTCGATCAATCCGGGCGCCGGCCCTTGAGGGACAGGCGTACCGGCAGGGTCATTGAGGCGGGTGTGCGTTCCTTCAGCCGCGGTGTGGCACGCAACGCGGCCAGCACCTGGGCGTCGGTGTCGGCGTCGCCGCTGGACTTGGCCAGCTCCACGCGCGTCACCTCGCCGTCTGCGCTCAGCCACAGGTCGGCCTGCACCGTGTAGGCCTTCTTGCGCAGCTCCGGGTCTTCCCGCAGCAGGCGTTGGAACACCCCGGCCAGGTACTGCTTGAACGTCCCGGTGCCGAGCCCGCCACCACCGGAACCGGCCATGCCGCCGCCCTTGCCGGCACCGATGTTGAAACCGTCGGTACCAGACTGCGCGTCGCCGTCGATCTGCATCGGGTTGGCCAGGTCGTCTGCTGGCGAAGGCGGTGCCTCTTCCTCGGGCTTGACCTCGTCGGGGGTCGGCGTGGGTTCCGGCTCGGGGATTTTTTCCTGCACCTCGGGCTCCGGTTCCTTGGGTTTTTCCGGTGGCGGTGGTGGCGGTGGCGGCAGCGGAATAATCGTGGGCACCTTGGGCGCTTCACGGCGCACGCCACTCATGTCATTGGCCCACTGCCAGAGAAACCAGGCAGCCACGGCGCCCAGCAGCAGGCCAATGCCCCACTTCAGCGGGCGCAATGGCGGCTTGTTCTTGAGGGGCGTCGGCGCGATCGGCATCTGTGCGGTCATGACTCAGCCCTGGCTCGGTTTGCCGGTGACCAGCCCGACCTGGGACAGCTCCAGGCGACGCAGCAGGTCGAGTACTTCGATGACCTTCTGGTACTGCACCATGGCGTCGCCGCGCACGATCACCGGGAAGTCCGGGTTCAGCGCTTTCTCGATGCGCAGGCGCTCTTCCAGCTCAGGCAAGGTCACCGGATAAGCGTCGAGAAACACCTGGCCGCCATCGTTCACCGAGATGGCCTTGGTCTTGGCCTCGGACAGCGATACCGAAGCACTGGCCTTGGGCAGGTGGATCTGGATCCCCGAGACCTGGGCGGTGGCGGTGAGGATAAACATCACCAACACCACCATCAGCACGTCCACCAGGGGCGTGATGTTGATGCTGTCGACGGGTGCGTCATCGTCATCGTCGTGGGAGGCATTCACGGAAGCCATGCTGATTCTCCTCAGGCCGGGACGTGGGCGTGGTGGTCGCGACGGTGCGCCGCTTCACTGTGCTGGCTCTCGCCGTGCATCTCCGCCAGGCGGGTGATGAACTCGTCGACGAACACGCGCATGTCGGCGCTGACTTCCTTGTTGCGGGTAATCAGGCGGTTGTAGCCAAACAGCGCGGGGATCGCGACAAACAGGCCCATGGCCGTGGCCAGCAAGGCCGCCGCCATACCCGGGGCGATGGCGTTGATGTTCACGTCGCCGGCCATCGCCGTGCCGAGGAACACCACCATGATCCCCAGCACGGTGCCGAGCAGGCCGATATACGGGCCACCGGCAATCGCGTTGGAGAGGGTCGACAGCTTGGCGCCGAGCTGCTGGTTTTCCCGGGTACGCACGCCGTCCATGGAGCAGCGGATGGCTTCGATGGTGGCTGCCGAGACCGACGAGGTGTCGGCGCCCTGGGCGCGGCGAGTGCGGATTTCCTTGACCGCGACCCGGTACAGGCGCCACAGCGAGGAATGGGTCAGGCGCTCAGCCAGTAACGCGTCGTCGTAGTACATCTCCAGGCGCGTACCGATCTGTGCGAATTGCTCGCGGAAGATATCGTTGGCAGCACTCACGCGACTGACCTGGCGGTTCTTGCGGAGCATGATGAACCACGACTGGAACATCATCCCCACCAGCACCAGGATGATCACCCAGGCATCCACCGGCACCGCCTTGAGCAGGAACCCCAGGCTGCCGAAGCCGAAGCCCGACTGTTCTTCATCCACGCCATAGGCCACCAGTTTCGACTCGGCGCCCTGGGCCGTGGCATCGGCCAGCAACAGGGCTGCCGGGCGCGCGACCTTGGACAAGCGCAGTTCGTCCATGGCCCCGGTAAACGGCAAGTGCCCGTTGGCGGCTTCCGGCAAATCGGCACCGATGGCCAGTGGCGAATTGAACGCCGGCATCGCCACTGCGAGGGTCGCGGTCTCACGGCCATTGACGTACAGCGAGACCTTGTCGCCCTCGGCGGTGAACGCCAGGTGCTGCCATTGGCCGGGGTTCAGCGGCTGGGTCGAGACGCCGCGCTGGCCGTCGATTTCAATAAACGGCATGCCCTGGTTCAAGCCCAGCAACAGGCTGTGGGCGCCCTCGCGACGTGCCACCACCACTTGCTCGCCGCTGGCCTGGTCGACCCGCAACCAGGCGCTGAAAGTGAAGGCGCCGCCCGCTGCGTGTTGCAGCGACGGGCTGGCTGGCAGCAGCAACGGTTGGCCATTGAACTGCAAGGCCCGGCCGATCACGCCGTCGATGCTCGCACCGGTGGCGTTTACGGCAGTGTTGCCGTAGGCCGTGGTGTCCCGGGGCGGCGTGCCGTTGGCGCCGTCGAAGTGGTAGAGCGCGGTGTAGTTCGGGTCGAAGGTCAACTGGCCGTTGGCGGTGGCCGGCGCCTTCTGGTTGCCGTAGTACATCCACAGGTCCTGGCGCTGGCCGCCTTCGACCTTGGGCACATCGACCCAGATCAGCGCCATGCCCATCAGCGGGTCGAAGCTTTCGATCTGGTGGTTGAACACGGTCTTGTCGTCGGCGCTGACAAAGCGCAGGTCGGCGCCGTCGTCCTTGACCCCGTCAAAGGTGAAGTTGCCGGTGTGCAGGCGCACCAGCAACGCAGTGCGGCCCAGGGCCTGGCTGATGGCTGCGCCCTGGGAGGTGGTGTCCACCGTGATCTGTTTACGGTAGTGCCAATCGTCCTGCCACCAGGCATGGGCGGTGGCCGGGAGCGCGAAGCCCAGGCAGATCAACAGGCTCAGAAATAGGCGTTGCATGTCAGGAGTCTCCGAAAAAAGGGGTCAGAAAGTCGCCTGCACACTGAAGTGCAGTCGCGAGTCCTGTTTCTGGGTATTTGGGCCTTCAAGCAGCGGGTAGCCCCAATCCAGGCTGCCGGACAACCACTTGCTCAAACTGGCGCGGGTGCCGAGGCCGACACTGGCCAGGCTGTATTCGTCTTCCTGCTCGGGCAGCGGGTCATGCAGGCGCAGGCGTGCGCCTTCGGCAAACGCGTAGAAGCGCCACTCCTGCACGTAGCTGCCGAGAAACTTGGCCAGGGACGGCGTGCGCAGCTCCTGGGACAACAGGTAGCCTTCGTCACCGGTGCGTTCGGCGGCGAGATACCCGCGTACCGACGTAGCGCCGCCAGCGGAATATTGCTCGTTGGACACCAGCGGCCCCGAGGCCAGCTGGAAGCCGGCCTTGGACGCCGACTGCCAGTCGTTGCCGAAGGTGTAGGTGTAATTCAGGTCACCCTTGAGCACCGCAAAACTCGGGCTGGCCTTGTCACGCTTGTACTGGAACTCCTCGGCGTCGCTGCCGTAGCCGAAGAACGCGCGGGTACCCACCACCAGGCTCAAGCCCAGCCCCAATTGCGACTGCTCGGTGTAGCGGTAGCCGTTGTAGCCGAAGGTCAGCGGTGCGTACTTCAGCGGGATATCGTCCGTGCTGCCGCCAAACTTCATCTGCTCCTTGAAGTCCTTGAAGTCGACCCCGGCGGAGAACGAATTGGCCCAATTGCCACTGGCCGGCAGGCTGTAGATCGCCGACACGCCGTAGGAATGGCCCTTGCCCAACACGTTGCTGCCACCGATGGTGGCGATGTTGCTGTCGGACTGATAACCGGAGAACTGCAGGCTCCAGCGATCAGTCAGCGGCGCGGTGTAGGAGCCCGACCAGACCTTGGCGTTGTCGCTGTCCTGGGGCGCGGTGAAGTAGGTCAGGGAAATGCTGTGGCCCAGTTGCCAGAGGTTGTCGTAACCCAGGGTCGCGACGCTGCGCAGCTCCTTGGTGTCGGCGCTGTAGTCGTTGTTCAGGCCGAGGCTGGCGTGCCAGGGGTTCTGGTCTTCCACCTGCAGGTCGACGTCCATGGTGCCGGGGCGTTGGCCTTCGCGGACCAGCGGCGTGACCTGCCGCCCGGCGCTGCGATTGAGGCCGGCGAGTTGGGTTTGCACGCTGGTGAAATCCGGAACCGCGCCCTCCTTCAAGCCGGGTACTTCCTCGCGGATTTCCACCGGCGAATAGTGCTTGGCGCCGACCACGCGGACGCGCCCGACCTTGGTTTCGCTGACCTGCAGGTAGACGATTCCGTCATCGACCTTCTGCTCCGGCAGTTCGACGAACACCGACTGATAGCCGCGTGCCTGATAGATCTTCTGCAAGGCATCCCGGGCGCCTTCGATGTCGGCGAGGGTCTTTTGCGGGCCAAGAAACGGGTACACCGCCTCTTCGATCGCACGAGCGTCGAGCACGGTGTTGCCGCGCACGAAGTACTCGTTGACGTCCACCAGCCGTGCCGGAGGCTCGGGCTGGGTGCCCTGCTCTTCGGCCTGTAGCGGTTGCGCCAGTGCACCCAGCGTCAGCCAGCACAGCGCCAGCGTTGATTTGAACAGATGCTCCACACCGCCCCCTGGTTTACTCAAGATGATTGCCGTCGCCGTTTGCCCGGCGTTTGGCCCGTTCAATTGCTGGATATCGAGGTGTTGCCGTGCCGTGCGAGCCAGGTGTGCAGCAGGGCGAAGTTCAGGGAGAACTCCGGCATGTGCAGCAAGGCGCCACAGAACACTTCACCAATGATTTTCTGGATCAACTGCACCGCCTGCGGGTTGTTCAGGAACGTGGCGATGTCGCGTTGCAGGAGGTTGATGCCCCAGACTTTCTGGTTCAGGTCGAGGCCGACGAACCAGCGGAACAGCAGGTTGTAGTTGAGTTGTTCGTGCAGTTGCTGTTCGTTGGGGACTGAGTACAGGAGTTGCAGCAGCAGGATCTGCAAGACGGTCTGGGGGGCGATCTGGGTGCCGGGTTGGGCCTGGAGCAGGTCGCGGTGGAGGTCGAGGATGTCGTCGATCTGCGGGCGCAGCAAGACCAGTGAATGGCCTGCGGGGATGTAGCTGGAGACTTCCTTGAGCGCGCCTTGCCAGTCGTCCTGGGAGACGATCCATACCCACGGTGCGCCATAGCGGTAGACCGAGACCGGTTTTTTGCGTGCGGCTTCGACGATCTTTGACAGGCGCTGGTCGAGCTCCTGCATGCCGACTTTCGAGTAACGTTCCATAGTTCCCATTCGCCCCACTCCTGGCATCCTGCTTGCGGCTCTGACGTCGCCTTTTTTGGCGGTGTTGAGCGCGTTACATAGCCAAGACTGGGGTCGCTGGGGACTACCGAACTTTTGTCATAAAAGCTTCTTTTTTGGGGCGGGGTGAGGTGGGCATATCCGTTGCTGCGGTCAGGGCTGGTATTGGTTCCGCTCTTACAGCGGCTCACTTTTGGAGTGTTGTGAAGCAAAATCAAAAGTTAAAGCGGGCACGGTTCAAATGTGGGAGCTGGCTTGCCTGCGATGGCATCGCCTCGGTGTATCTGAAAAACCGAGTTGTCTGCATCGCAGGCAAGCCAGCTCCCACAGAAAAGCAGAACCACGGAGTGCGGGCATGCCGAGCCTAGGCGAGGCACCGAGTGGTGGAGCAAAGACCTTTTGGTTACTTTTGGCTGGGCCGGCATTCCGGGCGTTTGCCAAAAGTGACCCGCTGTAAGAGCGGAACCATAAGCGGCCGTTACCGAAGAAACGGATATGTACTCAAACCAAAGACCCCGGCAACGGCAGTTCATAAGACTTCTTAACCGTCCGCACTACCAAAGTAGACGAATAAGTACGAATCGGAATATCCCGATAAATCTCTAAAAACCGATAGATATAATCAGTGTACTCAGTGGCATCCCGAAACTTCGCCACCATCACAAAATCAAACTCCCCGGTCAGCAGATAACAGTCCTGAATCTCCGGATGACTCGCCAGGATATGCTGCATCTTGCGGTCGATATCATTGCTGTCCCTATCAAGCTTGATCAGGAAGAACGCCGTAACCTGAATCCCAAGCTTGCGCTCATCCAGCACCGCCACCTTGGCCTTGATGATCCCGACACTCTCCAACCGCCTGATACGCCGGTAACAACTGGTTGAAGACAGCCCGACACTGTCACTCAACAACTCCAGACTCTGACTGCAATCCCTTTGCAATTTCCCCAGAATCTTCAAATCCATGGCATCTGTCATTTTTTCCATATCTTCCTTGAAAAAACTGCAATGAATCCACCGTAAACACCCACCAATTTGCACAAATCCTGCGCGGTGGCGCACTAACATCAATCCAGCTTAGCAGCCCAGCCAAATCAGGCACCGGGGCCGCATGAGAGGGATCTTATGATAGTCGCGAAACCGACATGGGCCACCGATATCCACGGCCTATTCAGCGCCCCCTACTGGATCCCCCAAGAGCAACGCGCCGCCGTCGCCGCCTCCTGGGTGGGCTGCATGAACGCCTACTTCGTATTCCTCGAAGACCCCGCCTCCGTCAAGACCTGGTCCGAAACCATCTACCAGCACCTGGCCTCCCGCAGCATGCCGCTGACCCTCGACCAGCAGCAGTTCTGGCCCATCGACGCGCTGGAAACCTTCAGGCTGTGGGTCAACCAGGGCTGGCGCCTCACTCCCGCCTCACCGTTCGACGAGGCAGAACGCATCCCCCCACCCGACCTGCCTCACCCGGTCAAACGCGTGCGCCAGGACATTCGCGCACTGACACAGGAACAACTGAACCTGTACCGCTCACGCCTCGATGACGTAATGCAGGTGGCCAACGCCGACAGCGGCTCCCCGTGGCAGCGTTACGCCTATATCCACACCAACTGGTGCCTGCATTACCAGGAAGCGTTTGCCCTGTGGCACCGGGCCTATCTGCTGTACCTGGAAGCGCTGATCGACTGCCCCATCCCCTACTGGGACTGGATGGCCGAAGACGCCAGTGTCGACGGCAGCCCCCAGGCCGGCTTGCCCCAGGCGTTTCTCGATGAAACCTACGTGCACCCGCACACCGGCGAGGTTCGCCCTAATCCGTTGCGCTACGCCGCTGCCAAGGACGGCTGTTCGAAGGTCTGTGAAAAGGCCAGCATCCCGGGTGTGGACTGCCGCTTCGTGCAACGCAATCCGCTGTTCTACACCCGGGGCGAAACGCAGCGCGTCGAACGCACCCAGTTGTACGGCATGAGCCGGATTTTCCAGCAACAGGTGGTCGATGCCCTGAAGTTCAACACCTTCAGCCAGCCCCAGGGCGTGCCAGGTTATCCCTGGGCGAACATCCCGGTGTTTGATCCCCCCCAGGAAGATGACCTGTACCCCAACCGTGCGCTGAATTTCGACGGGCTCTACGAGCAGCCCCACGACAACTATCACGGCTGGATCGGCGGCGACATGGCCGACAACGCCTACACCGCGTTCGACCCGGTGTTCAGCTCCTACCACGCCAATATCGACCGGATGCTGGAGGTCTGGATCCGCGCCCACCCGGCAGCGCAGTACACCACCCAGTGCCTGCTCCAGCCGTTTGCCGGCAGCGAGGCCGACGATGTCACCTTCACCAGTGCCGACGCCTGGCGCTACACCACCCTGGGGGACATGGCCCAGGACAGTCGGCATATCGGCTATGACTACGGTGTGCCCGTCGCACCGCCCTTTGGCACCCGCCGCCCGGCCGCAAAAGCCTGCTGCCAGCAAAGTTCGACGCCGATGCAAGCGCAGGAACAAACCGCAAGACTGGGCCCGTGGGTGGTGTTCGACCATGTGCGCTGCACCCACGACACCTACCTGATCGACGTATTCCTCAACCAGCCCGACGCCACGCCGCAGCAGGTGAGCGCCGACAATCCGCACTATGTCGGGCGCTTCAGTCGCATCGGCATGGGCCTGGTGGATGACAAGGGCCGCTGCATCACCCATGGCGTGTCACGCGCGCTGAATGCCGCGCGCACTGCTGCCGCATTGAACCTTCGCCCCACTGACACCACGCAGTTATCCGTGGTGGTGACCCATCTCGATAGTGCCCGGGTGTTGACGCCGCAAGAGTACGCGCCGCTGCCTGGCTTTATCGCCCAACTGGTGTGGGACGACCCGCGCCAAACCGTCGCCGGCCCTGCTCCCAGTGCCGGTTGCTGCTCCGTTTCCACCACAACAACACCTGGAGAATCGACATGAGCACACCCTTCAAACAATTCACCTCTCCCGCCGGGCAAGCTCCCAAGGACTACAACAAGCTGGGCCTGGAAAACCAGTTGCCGCAGTTTGAAACCGACTGGAACAACGACCTCACCGGCTGGACGCAGTCCGCGATCATCGGCAACCCGTGGTCGGGCCTCAATGACGCGCCGCGCTCGGGCTATTACAACCCACTGGTGGAAGGCTACGGCCCCACAACGCCGCCGGCGATTACCTGGGCGCCCTTCCCCAATCGGCTGTGGACGTTTTTCTACAACAACGGCACGGCGGTGATTCCACAGTTGGGCGGCAAGGCCATGTCCATGCAACAGGTGATGGAGCTGACCGACAACGGCCAGATTACGATCAACAACACCCTGTACATGCTCTACGACCCGAACAAGCAAGGCACCCTGCTGCAACTGCCCGTCACTCGCTGCCCGAGCATCGACTGGCAAGGCAAGTACAAGGATTTCTCGCCCTCTGGCCCCCGTGGCTGGCTTGACGAATATTGCGAGTGGTCCATCGTGCGTGATGCCGACGGCAACATGCGCAAGATCACCTTCACTTGCGAAAACCCGGCGTATTTCCTGGCCATGTGGCGCATCGATCCGACTGCTGTACTGGGGCTGTATCGCGACTACATCGACCCACAGGTGCAACTCGAAGAC
Organism: Pseudomonas sp. Colony2; assembly: GCF_019382755.1. Classification (NCBI taxonomy): domain Bacteria; kingdom Pseudomonadati; phylum Pseudomonadota; class Gammaproteobacteria; order Pseudomonadales; family Pseudomonadaceae; genus Pseudomonas; species Pseudomonas sp. Colony2. The sequence goes on from NZ_CP080030.1 coordinate 4,378,462, forward strand.
CTGTACCTGCGCTACACCGCCGACTGCCCGACCGGTAAGGCCGGCGACCCGGTCATCGACCCCACCACCGGTCAACCGGCCTACGACACCGTCAACAAATGGAACGCCGGCACCGCCTGTGTGCCTGGCCAGTACGGCGGTGCGATGCACCTGACCTCCGGCCCCAACACCCTGAGCGCCGAGGTGTACCTGGCTGCCGCGGCGACCATCCTGCGGCCATTGAGCAGCAGCCAGAATTCCCAGGCATTGATCTGCTGCGCGCAATACGGGCAGAACTACCGCAACTCCGATCCGCATATCGGTTTCTCGGCCAACAGCGTGGCAGTGAACAACCGGCTGTCGCTGACCAACCCCATCGGCCTGTACCTGCAACAACCCACCGACTTCTCGGCGTGGAAAGGCCCCCAGGGCCAGGACGTCAGCCAGTACTGGAAAATCACCCGTGGCACCGCCAAGTCCGCCGCCAACGGCTCCGACCAGATTCTGCAAGCGGTGTTTGAAGTGCCGGTCAGCGCCGGGTTCTCGATCAACGACATCACCATCAGCGGCCAGCCGATCGACTACGTGTGGGTGATTGCCCCGCAGTTGCTGGTGGGCCTGAGTGTGACAACCACGCCCATCAGCCCGACGCCGGATTCCTGCCCGTGCGTGACGGACCGGGTCAACGGCGTGCAACCCTGGCCGGTACAGCTGCTGCCGCTGGACCTGTTCTACGGGCAGTCACCCACCGACCTGCCGGCCTGGCTGGCACCCGGCACCAGCGGGCAGTTTGCCCTGGTGGTGCAAGGCGCCGACCTCAAGACCACCGCCGAGACGGCGCGGGTGCAATTCTCCAATCCTGGGGTGACGGCGCAGGTCACAAAGTTCCTGCCGGATGCCTCGGCCATCCCCGGGCAAACCAACTCCGGTGGCACCCAGGGCTACCTGCTGACCATCACCGTAAGCCCCACTGCCGCACCGGGGCTGATGACAGTGCGCGCCCTCAACCCGGGCGAAGCCGATAACCCCAGCGCGGCGGAACACCCATGGGAATCCGGATTGGCGCTGGTGCCTGGCGCCTGACTGATACAGCCCATCAGCCGCACCCACCCAGGGTGCGGCTTTACCTGCTTGCAAGGAGCGCGATGATGTCCAGGTTACGCTTGAGTGTTTTATCGCTGCTGACCAGTGTGGTGCTGAGCCTGTTCGCCATGCAGGCCGCCTACGCATCCCCCACTTCCGACGCCGACGCTTGCGTGCAGCAACAGTTGGTGTTCAACCCGAAAAGCGGCGGCTTCCTGCCGATCAACAACTTCAACGCCACCGGCCAGAGCTTCATGAATTGCTTTGGCTGGCAGTTGTTCATTGCCCTGAACTGGCCGGTGAATCTCGGTTGGCCAGCCACACCTGCCCTCGCGGGTGAGCCGGACATGAACAGTACCCTGGCGCAATTCGGTGTACCGACTGCCTCCGGGCAGCCGATGAGCGTGGCGCCGGTATGGGCCAGCTACAAGGACGCCAACGATATCTTCCTGCCCGGCGCGCCCGCGCCCACCGGCTGGGGCGTGCAAACCCTGGTGCCGTCCAATTGCAGCACCCAGGGCAGCCTCAGGGCGATGTCGGTGGGAGCGCGCAAGTTCATGACCGCCACCTCCGAAAGCGCGATCAACGCGCGGCATGGGTTTCACCTGTCCAGCGGCACCCTGGCCTCGATTCCGGACCCGATCATGGAAGCCTCCGGCGGCTGGCTGACAGACCAGTCGCAGAACCTGGTGTTTTTTGAACGCAAGGTGGGCAAGGCCGAGTTCGACTACATCGTCAGCAAAGGGCTGTACGACGCGGCCAACCAGCTGAAAGTCGCGCAGAACCTCGACAACCAGAACCCCGGCGGGCTGTCCTTGCCCATCGGTGAACCCATGCGCTCGCTGCCGCCCAACCCGGTGCCGCAGGAGCAACTGGGAGCTCTGGAGGTCAAGGCAGCATGGCGAATTCTCACCGGCAAACCCGAGCTCTACGGACGTTACCTGACCACCGTCGCCTGGCTCAAAAACCCGGCCACCTTGCAGTGCACCCAGCAGGTGGTGGGCCTGGTGGGCCTGCATATCATCAACAAGACCCAGGCCTCGCCCAACTTCATCTGGACCACCTTCGAGCAAGTGGACAACGTGCCGGAACCCAACCAGGTGCCGCCACAACAAACGCCGCCCGACAGCTTTGCCTTCAACAACCCGAACTGCGGCACCGGCCCCGAATGCACGCCGAACGTTGCGCGTATCCAGTGCAAGCAGCAGCATCCGGACCGCGACTGCACCGAGCCGTTTCCACGGGACCAACCCGTGCAGACCACCCGGGAACATCCGCTGCCCACTGAACTGCAGGCGCTTAACGGCGCGGTGCAGGCCAATTTTGCCCAGCAGAGCCAGGGCAAGTCGGTGTTCCAGTACTACAAACTGATCAACGTACTCTGGACCCTCACCCCCAACCCGCCCACCCAGCCGGAACCGGGTGTCAGTGCGCAAGTGCCGCTGTCCTACGGGCCATTTATCAGCCAGGGCAACGTACCGGTGGCCAACACCACCCTGGAGACCTACGTCCAGGGCGATAACTGCAATGCCTGTCACCAGTACGCGACCATCGCCGGCAGCTCGACCCTGGCCTCGGACTTTTCGTTCCTGTTCAACAGTGCCGATTCGGCCAGCAAGAAAAGCCTGGTCAAGCGCGTAAAAGCCTTCCAGACCCTCAAGGACGGTTCACCCTGAACTCGACTGTTCAGACCGCTGCTCAAGGTTTCTCGGTGCTGTAAGGCCTTGAGCATTTGGTCCTTGCGCTAGCTCCTGCTGGTTAAAAGAGGCGCCCCTTATCAAGTAACGCCCGAAATGTCCGACAGCCCCCCGCATCTGCCCGGTAAGACCGCTCTCGAGGGATATCGTGTGGCCACCCGCCGGCCACTCATGACTTTTGGTAAAGAGTCCTTTTCGGATTCAGCGGTTTTTCCGAAGGAACGAGAGGCCGATACTCGACTCCATTGTTCACATCACTTCAGGAGTCACTCATGTCCATTCCCGCATTCGGCCTCGGCACGTTCCGCCTGCAAGGCCAGGTCGTCATCGACTCCGTCAGCACCGGCCTGGAGCTGGGCTATCGCGTCATCGACACCGCACAAATCTACGAAAACGAAGCCGACGTCGGCCAGGCCATCGCCGACAGCGGCATCCCACGGGACGAGCTGTTCATCACCAGCAAGATCTGGATCGCCAACTTCGCCGAAGGCCAGCTGATTCCCAGCCTCAAGGAAAGCCTGCGCAAACTCCAGACCGACTACCTGGACCTGACCCTGATCCACTGGCCATCGCCGGAAGACCAGGTACCGGTCGCCGAGTTCATGGGCCAGTTGCTGGAAGCCAAGCGCCAGGGCCTGACCCGCCAGATCGGTATTTCCAACTTCACCGTCGACCTGATGAAGCAGGCAATTGCCGCCGTCGGTGCCGAGCACATCGCGACCAACCAGGTGGAACTGCACCCGTACCTGCAAAACCGCACCGTGGCGGAGTTTGCCAAGGCCCATGGCATCCAGATCACTTCCTACATGACCCTGGCCTACGGCGAAGTGCTGAAGGACCCGGTGATCCAGCAGATCGCCGAACGTCATCAGGCAACCCCGGCGCAAGTGACCCTGGCGTGGGCCATGCAACTGGGCTACGCGGTGATCCCGTCGTCGACCAAGCGCGCCAACCTGGCCAGCAACCTCAAGGCTCTGGACCTGACCCTGAGTGACGCTGACATGGCGCAGATCGCCGCCCTGGAGCGTGGCCATCGGCTGACCAGCCCCAAAGGCATCGCGCCGAACTGGGACTAAGCCGCAGGGCTGCCGGACAACTCCCGCAGCCACGGCAACACCCGCAACCCGTCGGTGGCTGACGGCGGGTCGATGATGTCCATGAAGTGTTCAAGGTTGATGCTGTCCGGCGTACCCGGCAGGCGCACCAGCAGGGTTGGTGCGGCGGCCGGCGTGCCCAGTTCGCGGCTATCGTAGACCAGCACATGGCGAATCTGCGGGTGCTGTTCCTGGAAGGCCAGCACCCCGCCGTCGCTGTCTGCCAGCCCGGCGTTGATGATCAGCACATCGAACGGCCTGGCCGGAATCGCCGTGAGGATCCGCACTTCTTCGAAGGTCTGCACCGGAACGATGCGGTAGTAGCCCAGTTGGTTGAGCATTTTTTCGATGTACAGTCGTTGCAGATGCTGTTCATCGGCGATCAGGAGGGTCAGTGCTTTGTTTGGCATGGCGAACACCTGAGCAAGAAGCGCTCGTGAAGGACTGGACGCACTATTTTCCAGACATATTCCGAAGACTAAATAAGGCTTGTTCCACCTTCACGTAGGAGTTGTCCCAAACAGCTCAATACCCCTCCGCACCGGTCAAGTCTGATTGCAATACCCCGACAGCGCGTGGTGCAGGTGCGCGAGCGCTTCATCCATGCCATCGACGGCACTGGCCAATTCGTCGCGGGCCTGACGTTCACAAACGCTTTCCAATACCTCGCAGCAAACCATCAGTGCATGGGCCTTGACCATCTTTGCCCCGCCCTTGGTGCGATGGGCCAGGTCATGCAGGCCGGCAAAGTCTGCCTTGCGTTGCAGGTTCACCAGCTGCCCATGGTCTGCCTCAAGGCTGTCGAGCAAGGGCGCCAGCAGCTCCTTCACCGCGTCGATATCCCCGCCGGTCAGTTTCTCAAGGTGACTCAAGTCAAAGTCTGCCGCCAGTTCATCCGTGGTGCCGGGCGCCACCGAAGGTGTGGCCGTGCGCCGCGCCAGGGCCGCATGCAAATCCTCAAGCCCGGTGGGTTTGAACAGGCAGCCATCCATGCCCGCCTGCCGGCAGCGCTCGGCTTCCTCGGGCTGGGCGTTGGCGGTAAACCCCAGCAACAGGCACGGCGCCAGGCCACGCTCGCCCTCAAGGGTGCGGATATCCCGCGCCAACTCATAACCGTCCTTGAACGGCATATTGCAGTCGGTAATCACCCCGTCAAAATGCCCGGACAGCCACAACTCAAGCCCCTCGACGCCATCTTCGGCGGTGGTGATCCGGTGCCCCAGGAAGCTCAATTGCCGGGCCAGCAGCAGCCGGTTGGCCGGGTAGTCATCCACCACCAGAATGTTCAGCGCGTGGGCCGGCGGAGTTTCCACGGCAACCGGTACGGGCGGCATCAGCGTGGTGTCGGCGACTGCCAGCTCCAGGGTGACATCCACCCGAGTGCCCTGCCCCAGCAGGCTGCTCAATTGCAATTGTCCCCCCATCATCTCGCACAGGTTGCGGCTGATGACCAGGCCCAGGCCCGAACCGCTGCGCGCCGATTGCGCAGTGTTGCTGCCCTGGATAAACGGGTTGAACAGGCGCTTCTGGTCTTCGACACTGATGCCGATGCCGGTGTCTTCCACCCACAGCCTGAGGTTCAAGTAGCCGCTGGCAATCGCCGACGAGCCGGACGCGCCAAGCCGCACCCGGCCGTGAGGGGTGAACTTGATCGCGTTGCTCAAAAGGTTCGACACCACTTGCTTGAAGCGCATCGGGTCCACCAGCACGTACCGATCAATCAGCGGGTCGAGCTCCACCTGCAGTACCAGGCCCCTGGCCCGCGCCAGCCCCTCGAAAACCCGCGCCACCGACGCCAGCAACTCGTGCAGGTTCGAAGGCTCGAGGGTCAGGGACAGGTGGCCCGATTCTATACGCGCGATATCGAGGATATCGCCGATCAATTCCAGCATGCCCCGTGACGCATCAGCGGCCACCTCCAGCGCATCGCGGTCGGCCCGGTTTTGTTCGGCGGCTTTCAGGGCCAGTTCGATCATGCCGATCACGGCGTTCATGGGCGTGCGGATTTCATGGCTCATGGTCGCGAGAAACGTGGTCTTGGCGCGGTTGGCCGCGTCGGCATCCTCCTTGGCCTCCTGCAACTGGCCGAGCAGTTGCTGCCTTTCGCTGACATCCACCCAGCCGGCGATCATGCCCACCACCTGCTCATTACCGTCGCGGTACGGCAGCATCCAGTGGTAGATGGTCAGGACCGCACCGCCCGGCACCTTGAGCACGCGGTCCTGGATCTGTGGCTCGCCCCGCGCCATCAAGCGCAGGTAATCCTGATGAAAAGACTCGGCCTGGGGGCGATTGCCGGTGTCGGTCTCGACCACGGTTTTACCGGTCACGTCCTCCAGCTTGAAACCGAACACATCAAGGTAAGCGCTATTGCACGCCATCAGCCGGCCCAGGCGATCACGCACATAAATCGGATGGGGCGTGCCGTCGATCAGCACGCCCATAAAGCGCATCTGATCACTCAGCGCCCGTTCGGCCTCGACGCGCTTGCGTATCAGCTGACGCAGATAAATCGCCCAGCCGAGGGTGATCAGCAACAGCAGCGCCGCCAGGCTGAAACCTTGAATAATCGCATTGCGGTGCCGCGCCCAGTAGCTGTCTTCAACCAATACCTCGCTACGCCAGTGGCCAGCCAATTCGTCCATTTCCTGGGGCGTAATACTCAGCAGCGCCTTGTCGAGGATCGAATACAACTCCAGTTGGCTGCGGTTGACGCCAAAGGCTATGCGGGCCGGCTCGGACCCGACCGTGCTGGTGATCCGCAACCGGTCACGGTACTCGCGGGCAATCATGTAGCGGGCGCTGATCAAGGTATTGACGGCGGCATCGGCACCGCCATCGGCCACCAGCTCCATGCCGTGCTCGGGGTTCTCGACGTCCACGAACTTGATGCTCGGATAGTCCTGGGCGATGCCCTCCTGCAGGCTATTGCTGCCAATCAGCGCCAGGCGCTTGCCGGCCATGTCTTCCAGGGTAAGGGGGCTGCCGTCATCAATGCGACTGACCAACACAAACGGATTGGTCAGGTAAGGCCGGGTAATGCGTACCTTGTCCGTGCGCTCGACGCTGGGGGTGACCACCGCGATCATGTCTGCACCACCGGTGTTGACCCTGTCGATTTGCCGGAGCATCGAGGTGCCGGGAATGAAGTCAAACTTCAATCCCGTGCGCAAGCTGATGCGGGCCAGCACCTCGGCGCTCAACCCTTCGAACGCGCCCTGCTTGTCGATAAATGAAACCGGCAGGAACTTGTCGAGTACCGCGACCTTGATCCTCGGGTTCTTGTCCAGCCAACGCTGTTCACTGGCACTCAAGCGCAACCGGTCCGGCCCCAGGAACCCAAGGTTGCCGGCACTCCAGCGCCGCAGGATTTCCATCTGCTCGCTGACCGGGATCACCGCCAGTGCCGCGTTGATGATCGGCAGCAAGCGCGCGTTGTCCCGGGAAAATGCAAACGCGAAGGGATTGACCTCAAGTGACGAGAAGTCGGCCATGCGGACGTTGTTCAGGTGGTTCCTGTTGATCAGGTAGTTGGTGCTGATTGCATCGCCGAGGTAAACATCTGCATGGCCGAACGCAACCGCGCCGATGGCCTCGAAGGTTGAAGGGAACAGCTGGATCCGGGCATTGGGGTAAAACGCCTGCACCGCGTCAGGCTGCATGTAGTGATAAAACATCGCCACACGTTTATCGGCCAGGTCGCTGCTCAGGCCCTGGCTGTCACCCGTGCGGGTGACCAGGGTCGGTTGATCCATGGCATAGGAGCGCGAGAGTACCAACTGCGGGTCTGCCGCCTCGTAGCCGTTGGCAGATCCCACAAAATCCACCTCGCCACGCTTGAGCGCGGTGATGACTTCATCGCGATTGTCGTAGCGGCGCACTTCTATCGTGATGTTCAGCGCATCGGCGATCAGCGACGCGTAATCCGCCGTAATCCCCTCGAGTTCATCGCTGGTGCTCAACTCGAATGGTGCGTAGTCGGGCCCAGAGATCCCCATCAACAACCGGCGCCGTTCGCGCAGCCAGCTCCACTGCGTTTCATGCAGCCGTACGGCGGGCGTTTCAATGACTGAATGCCCCAACAGATACAGGGTGCGCGGCTCGCCAAGCGCCAGGCCTTGTGTGCAGAGCGCGCCCAGCAGCACACTTGCGCTGAGCCACAAGACCCGAAAGTTGATCATTTCAGATCAGATGATTGCGCTGGGCGAACTTGGACAAATGCACCACCGACGACATCCGCAGCTTCTCCTTCAGTCGGGTTTTATAAGTGCTGATGGTCTTGTGGCTGAGCAACATGTCCTCGGCAATTTCCTTGTTACCCAACCCCAGCGCCAGCTTCTGCAGTACGGTCAGCTCGCGGTCGGAAAGCTCTGCCACCAGGTCCTGCTCGGTGGATTGCAAATCGTCGCGGCGCACCGAGCTGGTGGGCAGGCTCGGAAAGCAGCTGTAGTTGGACATCACGGCCTTGATCGCTTTTTGCAGCTCATCCAGCTCGCCGGTCTTGGCGACAAACCCCATCGCGCCGGCACGCATGCAGCGGGTGGAAAAAAACACCGCCAGGTAGGACGTCAGCACCAGGATCTTGCACGGCAGGCCCAGCGCCTTGATCCGGCTGATCACCTCCAGGCCACCCAGCTTCGGCATCGCCAGGTCGAGGATGATCAGCTCGGGGCGCTCCTCCCGGGCAATCTGCATGGCATCGGCGCCGTTGCCGGCCTCGAAGATCGTGTCGAAGCCTTCCTGCTTCAGCAAGTAGCGGACGGTTGCGCGGATAAATGGATGGTCATCCACGATTAAAGCTTTGCTCATAAGGCTCCCCTGGGAGGATTCAGTACCGTTACACATCACACGGGACCTATCTACCTGTGAGAAATGACAGTTCCGACGAACGGAACTGAACAGTCCTACAAGCAGCAGTCGGGTCCCTCCATTTGAACAGCGCATAACCCTAGGTAGGCGGCACCTGCGTGCCTGGCTAGTCGCAAGCGCGCAACCTTACCAATGGAACGGCGTAACAACTGAAGGGATAGTCCCAGCTGAATGTAGGAATTTTCCTCACCATAAGCATAGTAAAGAGCCGGTCCCGGGGGCGCCAAGGCGGCCTAGTCGGTGGTACTCGGACTCCAGAACGCTTGCACCACAAGGGCTGAAGTGGAAATACGGGCCACCAGCGCATCCAGTTCGTCACCGTCTACCGAGGTCACGGCCAGCGTCGCCTCGATTTCCACCTCTTCAGGACCAAAGGGACGTACGTCCACATCACTGGCCGGGTAGTTGCAGCGAGCAAGTTCGGCTTCGAGCAAGGCCAATACCGCCTTCTGCTGGGTACGCCGGGCCACCACATACAGAATGTTGGTCACCTCGGCCGACACCACGTCCAGTGGCTGGCGGTTGATGTTATTGACGATCGGGCGCAGCAGCGTGTTGGCCGCCAGCACAAACAGTGTACCGAGCAGCGCTTCGAGGATCAGGTCGGCACCGGCACAGGCACCCACCGCCGCCGACGCCCAGAGCGTGGCCGCAGTATTCAGGCCGCGCACGTTGCCTTCTTCACGCATGATCACACCGGCACCGAGAAAACCGATGCCTGAGACCACATAGGCCACGACCCGCACCGCCCCTTCGGCGCCTCCCAGGCGGTTGGCCATGTCGACGAAAATCGCCGCTCCCACCGCCACCAGCACGTTGGTGCGCAGCCCCGCCGTGCGCTGGCGGTACTGACGCTCAAACCCGATCAGGCCACCGAGAATGAAGGCCGCGGTGAGGCTGACCAGCGTGTCGATCAGCGAGTTGAGGTTGATGTTGTTGATTGCTTGCATAGGCGTCTTCCCTATTCATTACCAGCCAAACTTACGCAAGGAAACCTTCGGCCAGGTACGACCATCCTGGGCCGTGATTGAGTCACGGGCACGACAGGACAGGCCCGCCCGTCGCAAACGACAGGCGCGTCCGCAGTACCGCGATGCAAGGCATCACGTACTGTTAGCGTCGATGAGAGGGAATTCGGAATCGGGCCAGGACTGGCCGCCATCGAAATGCCGCTTCTCGCTTCTGGGCGAGACAACGGCATCGGAAAAATGCGCGTTATCTTGCCAAGTATGTGCCGGTTATCGAGACCGGCCGACGACTGTCACTCGAACAAGTACCCACTGAGGGTCTCCGCTATTGATGAAAACGCGCGAAGCTTACGCTCCGAATTAATGAGAGTAAACCGTAGGAAAATTTACCCGATGGGTTTGGGCAGGTTCTTCAGGGAGGGTTCAGGTACGCACCACTGCGCAGCTCTCCCCCCCCGTAGCAGCTGTCGAGCCCAAGCGAGGCTGCGTCGGCCACACTGCGATCATCAAGCCAGACACTCCACCGAGTCGCCGAACGCAGCCTCTCCCAGGCTCGACAGCTGCTACGCAGAAGACGGTCGATCACGCTCCACCAGCGCCAAATACTCATTGATCGCCCCACCCGCCAACGCCTTCACCTGAATGGAAACCCGATTCACCTGCCGCCCCATCTCGATGCCATCCCGAGTCCGCACCTGAACATACCCAAGCCGGGGCCAGAACCGCTCAGCCTTGACGTTCCCCACCACCAGCGTCAGCCGCAACCAGCGTGCGCCCAGGCTCACTACCCAATCCTGGAAATCGGCATGCAACTGCCGCGCAAACCCGGTGCCATGCAACGGCGTGGCCACCAACAGCAACCCGATATGCCAAACCCCGACCGCCAACAGATCCGACGCCACATTCACCACCGCAACCAACTGCCCTTCGGCATTGCGGTAGCCAATCCAATACATCCGCGTGTAGCTCCAGGTACCAGGCAGTTGAAGAGTCAACTCATCTCGCGCCTCCGTGGGTGAGGCTGGCTCACCGTTGACCGCGAGAAAATATTCCGGGGCTGCTTCGAAAAAGCGCTGCAACTCGGCTTCATCCTCAAGGGTCAGCTCAACCACCCGAATGCCCGCTATCGAACTGCGCGGCAACTCCCCTGCTTCAACAACATCCATGTTCACCGCCCCTCAATCATCCCGCGTCAGTACTTCCAGCAACTCAATCTCAAACCGCAAATTACTGTTGGGCGTGATATGCGCCCCCATCGAGCGCTCGCCGTAGGCCAGGTGCGCCGGCACAAACAACGTGCGAATGCCGCCAACTTTCATGCCCATCAGCCCCTGGTCCCAGCCCTTGATGACGCGACCGGTGCCGATCACGCACTGAAATGGCTTGCCGCGTTCCCATGAGGAGTCGAACACCGTGCCGTCTTCCAGAGTGCCGGTGTATTGCGTGGTGATCAGGGCGCCTTTGACCACGGTTTTGCCGTCGCCGAGGCGGATGTCGGTGATTTCCAGTTCGGTGCTCATT
>NZ_CP080030.1:4394409-4400296 GCF_019382755.1 Pseudomonas sp. Colony2
AGCCAATGCCAGAACCGGCTCCAGAACCCACGCCCCAGATCATTCTTGCAGCCCGCATATTGCGCCGCATACATCTGCGAACGCGCCTGCACCTTCCCCGCCACCGGCATCAGCCAGGCTTTGCTCGCGTAGGTACGCTGCCGGTAACCGCCCCAGCCTTCGTGGTAATTCAGGTACTGGCCGTAGGCATCGTATTTGTATACGCCGTTAATGGTGTAGGTCTTGTCCATGTACCAGCCGACAAAGTCGATGGCGTCGTCAAAGTCCTGCCGGCTGGCGCCGTAGCGTCCGGTGCTTTTCTGGTAGTCGCTCCACACTTCGTCCTTGGCCTGGGCGTAGCCGGAGGCCGTAGACACACGACCCCAGGGGATGATCCACAGCAGGTACTTGCGTGGTGTCTTGGCGTCCTGCCGGAAGCCCGATTCCTGATACATGATCGCGAACGGCACCTGGATCGGCACGCCCCAGCGCGCCTGGGTCACCTTGGCGGCGTCGTACCAATCGTCTTTTTCGCGGAAGATGCCGCAGATGTCGTTGGGGGTGCGGGGTGGCGAGGTGCCGCATCCCGCCAATAAGGCGGTGAGCAGCAACAGCCCTGCGGTTTTTCCTGCGTTCAAAAGCTCACCGTCTCGTCGTGAGAATAAAAGGCGGGCAGTTTACTCGTTCGCCGGGGTTCCTGCAGAGGTGAAAGCAACACGAATCCTGTGGCGAGGGAGCTTGCTCCCGCTGGAGCGCGAAGCGCTCCCGGACCGGTTGACGCGGTATGCCTGAGGCACTGTGATCATCGGTTTTGGGGCGGCTGCGCAGCCCAGCGGGAGCAAGCTCCCTCGCCACATTTTGGTGGGTGGCTCAGGCAGTGACGACCGCCGTCAGTTCCAGTTCCAGCAGGCCGTTGCTGGGTAATCCCGCCACGCCCACCGCCGAACGCGCATGCCGGCCGTGCTCGCCAAACAGCTCAATCAACAGTTGCGAGGCGCCGTCGACCACCTTGGAGAAGCCCTGGAAACCTTCCCCGCCAAACACAAACCCGCGAACGAACAGGATGCGCTCGACGTTCTCCAGCCCTACCGCCTGGTCCAGCACGCTCAAGGCCCGCAGCACACAGGTCTGCCCTGCTTCGTTGACCAACTCCGTAGAGGTCTGGTCCGTCACTGGCCCGGTAATCACGCTGTCACCCTGCCGACAAACCTGCCCGCTGACATACGCCACGCCTCCATGAATCGTCACCGGCACGTAGTCCCCCTTGGGGCTCGGCGCTTCGGGTAACTCCAGCCCGAGGGCTTGCAGTTTTTCGCGCACGCTCATGCCGGTTCCTCGACAAATTCCACATGCCCACCCAGCCAGCAACCTTGCACCTGCCCCGCTGCATCCCGGCGAAACCGCAGGGAGATTTGCGAAGGTCGGCCCATGGCCCGGCCCTGGCGGATGTGCACCGGGCGATCATCTGCCGTCACCAGGCCATTCTCCAACAAGCCAAACGCCAACGCGGCAGCCGCGATGCCGGTGGCGGCGTCTTCCGGGTAACCCGAGGACTTGGGAAACTGCCGCGCATCAAACTGTCGCCCGTCCAGATCCGATGGCGCATAGGGGTACAAGCCGGTGGAGCCGATGCGCTCGCACAGTTGCTGCATCCGCCGGTAATCCGGTTTCAGGCTATCCAGTACCGCCACGCTTTTCAGCGCGATCAGGGTTTTCACCCGGCTGGTGCAAGCGTTCTGGATCGGCAGCGGTGCCAGTTCGTTGGAAGTGATGCCGAGCACCGACAGAATCTCGGCCTCGACTTCGGCATCGTTCAACGCCTCGACCTGGCCCTTGGGCTGGCTGATTTCCACCTGGATATCCGGGGTGCCCGCAGCGGTGATCCGCGCATCCACCGGACCGCTCAGGGTCGATAACGTCAGGCGGTCCTTGTGCAGCATGCCCAACCGATCCAGCAGCCACACCGCTCCCACGGTGGCGTGGCCGCACATTTCCATCTCGTGGTTGGGCACCCAGAAGCGCAAGGCAAAATCGAACTCGCTGCCAACCGGTGCGGCGAACACGAAGCCGCACTCATGGCCATAGTCGCGGGCGACTTGCTGCATGTCGGCATCGCTCATGCCATCGGCGACGGCCACGGTTGGCGCGGGGTTGCCGCCACGGGCGGTGGCGGGAAAAACATTGACCAGGTGAACCTCGGGCGTCATTTCGCCTCTCCCTGAAGGGTGGAAACAGTCGGCGCCACGGCGTCGACGATGGAGTTGGTGTAGACCTGCTGCGGGTCGAGTTCGACCGGGTCGCTCTCCACAGCGTTCATGAAGCGGATGTTTTTCTCAACGCCGTCTTTCTCGATGCGCGGCGTGGCCGGGTAGGACGGTAGCGAAGCGGTCCAGGCAGCATTGAAGATGGCGGCGTCGGTGTTGGCGAAATACGGGCGCACCGACTCGCGAGCCTTGTCCGGGTCGCTGGCAATCAGGTGTTCGGCACGCCACAGGGCGCGGACCATTTTTTCGGCCGTGACCTTGTTGCTGGCCAGCCAGTCTTCACGGGCAATCATCGCAGTGAAGAGGAAGCCGTCCAGGGGTTTGTATTCGCCCTTGGCCAGGTCCATCAACACAAAGCCGCCTTGCTTCTCGGCGGTGGTGATGGTGGGTGGCGACAGCGAGAAGCCGTTGATGCTGCCCTGGGAAAACGCCGCGAGCATGTTTGGCGCGCCGCCGATGGGCATGATGGTGAAGTCTTTGTCCGGGTTGAGCCCCGCATCCTTGGCCAGGTAGCGCACCAGCATGTCGGTGGTGCTGCCAGGGCCGGTGACGCCGATCTTCAAGCCCTTGAGGGCCTGGGCACGGGCGGCCAGGGATGAGGTGGCCGACACGCCGGCCTTTTGCGCCGAGGCACCGTCGATCACCACGGTGCTGCCGAACTGGGTTTGCACGGCGGCGAACGCCTGGACATTCTGGCCTTTGGTGCGGGCGCGCACCGCGACGGCGGGCAGGCCGACGTACGCATCCGCATCACGCCCCAGCACGGCGGTGAGTGCTGCCGAGCCACCTTTCTGGAATACGATGACGTCCACATTCAGGCCTTCATCGGCGAAGTAGCCTTGCTTCTGCGCGACGTAGATCGGCACATAGAGGAAGCCTTCGCTGGGGAACGCCAGGGTGACTTTGGTCAGGTCCCGGGCCTGCGCGGCGGGCAGGCATGAGGCGAGTAAAACGCTGGCGATGAACAGTGGTTTGAACATGATCAAGCTCCGCAAAAATAAGGGGTTAAACCGCAACTTCACGTTCCGCTTCGTTGGCCTTCCACGGCATCAACTTGCGTTCGGCCAGCTTCACCGCCGTGTTCAGGATCAGCGCGAGGGCGATGATGCCCACCAGTGCGGCAAATACACCGGCGGTATCGAACTGCGAGGCTGCATCTGAGAGCAGGTAGCCCAGGCCCCGGTTGGCGGCGATGATCTCGCCCACCAGCGCGCCGATCAGCGCATAGGGCACCGACAGGCGCAGGCCGGTGAATACCCAGGTGAAAGCGGACGGGATGACCACCATGGTCAACAGGTCGCGCTCCTTGGCGCCCATCAGGCGCAGGATGGTCAGTTGCTCGCGGGACACGTTGCGCACGCCGCTGTAGGTGTTGAGGAACACCAGGAAGAACACCACGGCCGCGGTCAGGATGACTTTCATCGGCAAGCCGATGCCGAACCAGAGGATGAACAGTGGCGCCAGCGCGACTTTCGGCAAGCTGTAGAAGGCGGTCAGGAACGGGTCGAGAATATCCGCCAGCAGCTTGGCGCGGCCCAGCACCAAACCGGCGATCAAGCCTGCGAGGGAGCCGAAGAAGAAGCCCAGCACGGCTTCCAGGGTGGTGATGCCGGCGTGATAGAAGAACACCCCGTTCATGAGGATTTTCCACAGGCTTTGCGCCACCGCCGAAGGCCGGCTGATGAAAAATTCCACGCCGAACCAGCGGGACACACACTCCCAGAACACCAGCAGGAAAATCAGGAACAGCGAGCGATAGACCTGGATCATACGACCTCCAGCGAGTGAGCCAATGAGGCGGGATCGGCAGCACCGGCGACGTCGGGCGCCAAGCGTTTCCAGAGGGCGGCGCAGAGTTCCACGTAGCGTGGGTCGGAGCGCAATTGCACCAGGTTGCGTTCACCGCCCAAGGGAATATCGAGCACATGGTCGATGGTGCCCGGGCGACCGGCGAACACCACGCAGCGGTCCGCCAGCGCGATGGCTTCATCGACATCGTGGGTGACGAACAGCACGGTCTTGTTGAGCTTGCGGCACAGGCGCAAGAGTTCGGTCTGCAGGGTCAGGCGCATCTGCGCATCAAGGGCGCCGAAGGGTTCGTCCATCAGCAGGGTTTCCGGGTCGCTGGCCATCAAGCGCGCCATGGCCGCGCGTTTGCGCATGCCGCCGGAAAGCTGGTTGGGGTAGCTTTCGCCAAAACCGGTGAGGCCCACCAGCGCCATCAGCTCCTCGACGCGACTGTCGATCCGGGCCTTGGGCATGCGGCGGATTTGCAGCGGCACGGCGATGTTGCCGGCCACGGTGCGCCACGGCAGCAAGTGGTCGGCCTGGGTCATGTAGCCGACACGGGTGTTGACGCCCTTGACCTCGGCGCCGTCGTAATGCACCTGGCCCTCCGTGGGGCCGAAGAGCCCGGCGGTCATGTTGAGCAAGGTGGACTTGCCGCACCCCGAAGGGCCGACCAGGGTGATGATTTCGCCCCGCTGAACTTCAAGCGATACGTTGCGCACGGCCACAAACTGGCGGCCCTCGACTTTGAAGCTTTTTTGCACCCCTGCGAAGCTGATAAAGGGTTTTGCACTCACCGCCCCTCCTCGTCCGGTAGGCCGGACTTGTTTGTTGTTGACGGGGTGAGGATGAACGGATGACGGATTTTCGGCGCACGGGATCGGGCCGGATCATGCGCGGGATCGGGACATCAAAAACGTTGAGGCGGTATCAGCCGCGGCGCCACTCATCCGGCGACACGCCCAGCACCCGGCGAAACACATGGGCCAGGTGTGACGGTGACTCATAGCCGACGTTATTGGCGATCTCCAGCACCGACATGCGGGTGTGCCGCAACAACGTCTGCGCGCGCTCCAGGCGCAGGCGCTGGACGTACGCCAGCACCGTCTCGCCGGTGTGCAGCGCGAACAGCCGGGTCAGATGGCGGCGCGACATGTGAAACGTCTCGGCGATTTCATCCAGCCCCGGCGCATGTTCGAGGTTGCCTTCCACGTACGCCTTGACGTCACGCACCAGCATGGCGCCGTGGCGCTCGGTAGATGAGCGTTGCAGACTCGGCTGGCTGAGGGAAATCGCCAGGCATTCGAGCAGCAGCAGGTGATCGGCCTGGGCCACCTGGCGGCGGCGGTCGATGTACAGGTCGGGTTGGCTGAAGGCTTTTTTTGCCAGGAGCAGATGGTGCAACGGCGCGGAGGTTTGCCAGATGCCCAGGGTGGGCACGCGCAGCAAGCGGTTGGCGTCACCGGACAGGTCACGCAAGGCGTAGTGCATGTAGTCGGGGTCGACGTAGAACGCCACGTGGCCCTGGCTGGCGGTGAGTGACGAGGAGGAATGGCTGGATTGCGGCGGCACCAGTACGAACTGGCGGTCGATCACCGAGGTGGTGCGCCCGCTTTCCTCATCCTTGAAACGCAACAGGCCGTGCTCGGGCACCATCAGCATGAATTCGTCGTGGGCATGGGCCCCGGTTTCATAGGCGCCGTTGGAGTTGAAGACGCTGTAGATGTCGCGCATCGCCAGGCACTGCCAGTGGATGTTGGAGTGCTGACACTAGCATGTTTGGTGCCAGCGAAGCATCGTGGCGAGGGAGCTTGCTCCCGCTGGACCGGGCTGGCGCTCCAGTGCGAAGCGCGCCC
>NZ_CP080030.1:4400325-4414127 GCF_019382755.1 Pseudomonas sp. Colony2
GGGAGCAAGCTCCCTCGCCACATAGATCACCTCAGGTCATGATCAGGCCAACGGTACACGACGGGTGGAAATCGCCAGGCGACCCACACCGAAGCTCAACGCTGCGCCCAGCAGCAACATCAACAAGGTGCTCCACGCAGCACGGGACAGTTGCTTGGCCGCGACTTCACCGGCTTCACGGGCTTTCTGTTCAGCCTGTTGCTTCAGTTCGTCGACCTTCTGCACGGCCTGCTGGTAGGCCTGGGCGTAGTTGTCGACAATCTGGGTGGCCTCAGCCTGGCTCTTGCCGGTACGGGCCGCAACAATGTTGACCAGTGCCTGCTTGTCCGCCGCGTTCAACGCCGGCTCACCGGAAGCCTTGACCCGCTCGAACCACTGCTTCAATTCATCACCAGCCTGGGCTGGGTTGGTCGCGGCATCGTTGGCCGACTGCTTGCCGTCCGCAGCCGCCTGATCGGCTTTTTGCTCAACGTTGGCCGGGTCCAGTTCAGGTTTGCCGCTCTGCTTGAGCAGTGTGTCGAGCTGACCTTGCAGGCTGTTCCAGTCCAGCTTGATGCCCTGCTCATTCAGTTGCTGCTTGACGCTGTCGCTGATACCCGGCGCCACGGCGGCGATCCCGCTGCCGGCAGCCGACAGGCCCTTGCCGACGACATTGCCCGCCGCTCCCACAACGCTGGTGGCCAGCGCGGCCAGCAGCCAGGTGGTGAGCAAGGTGGTGATGGTCCAGCTCAGCACGCCGTGCAGGCCGCCGCGATCCGGCGCGGTGCGCCCGGCCACGAATGCACCGGCACCGATTGCCAGCAGCGTCGAGACAAACAGCCAGATCCCGGCACCGGTGCCGAAACCGCTCAGCGGGTTACCCGCGGCCATCGGGTCTACCGCGCTGGCGCCAATCGCGGTGCCAAGTACGCTCAATACCAGATAGGTCACCAGGGCAATTGCACTACCGGCCAATACCGAGCCCCAGGACACACGAAACAGCGAACGGTTGGTTTCATAGACAGTGGTCATGTTTGATCCTTTGAACAGTGGGTAGGTGGCCAGTTTGGCGAGGCACCTGCCCTGCGGTCTCGGCACAATTGCACTAGGTTGACTGGTGCATTCGCACCCCGCGCCTGGCAGTTTGTCTGCACTATCCTGAGCCTCAGGTGTCGTACTTCCCATGCGACTTACCCCAGGAGAAACCATGAGCCAGGCCGTCCTCGCCAAAGAAACCAACCGCCGCCAACTGCAGCAGATCATCTCCGGCTTGTCCGATGGGGTGATCCTCGCCGAGGCCGACCAGACCATACTCTGGGCCAATGAAGCCGCGCTGCTGATGCATGGCGTGGATAAAGTCGAAGACCTGGGTGCCAACACCAAGGAATACGCCGCGCGCTTTGCCTTGCGGTATCGCAACAACCACCCGTTGGTGCTGGAGAATTATCCTCTGAGCCGGGTGGCAGACGGTGAAGAGTTCAGCGATGTGGTGGTGGAAGTCACCCCCACCGGCGACGAGGAAAAAGTCTGGGTGCATCGCCTGCGCAGCCTGGTGCTCGACGACGCGTCGGGCGAGCCGGAATTGCTGGTGTTGATCCTGAGCGACGCCACCGAATGGGCCAGCGCCGAACAGCGCTTCGAAAAGACCTTCAATGCCAACCCGGCGCCGGCGGTGATTTGCCGCCTGAGCGACCTGCGCTACATCAAGGTCAACCAGGGCTTCCTGGAGATGACCGGCTACAACCGCGACCAGGTGATCGGCCACTCGGTGTATGAACTGGACGTGCTGGAACAGGCCGAAAACAAGGACCTGGCCGTCAAGCGCCTGGGCGAAGGCGCGACCATTCCACAGATGCAAGCCGAACTGAAACTGCCCGAAGGCGGCAGCAAACTGGTGATCGTGGCCGGCCAGCCGCTGGACATGAATGAGGAAGACTGCATGCTGTTTTCCTTCACCGACCTGGAGCCTCGCCGCAAGGCCGAAACCGCCCTGCGTCAGAGCGAGGAACGCTTCGCCAAGTCGTTCCGCCTGACGCCGGTGCCGACCCTGGTGTGCAACGCCGCCAACCGCCAGGTGGTGGATATCAACGAAGCCTTCATGACCATCACCGGCTATACCAGTGAAGAACTGATCGGCAAATCCATCGAAGACATCGACTTTATCGACAGCCCCCAGGCCTGCACGCAACTGTTCACCACCCTGGAAAAAGCCGGCAACCTCGACGGCCTCGACCTGAAGATCCGCAAGAAAGGCAATGAGCTGATCGACTGTGTGCTGTCTGCCGACACCGTCAGTATCCAGGATGTGCCCTGCTACCTGCTGGTGCTGATGAACATCACCGAACGCAAGCGCTCCGAGCTGGAACTGGTGGCCGCGATCGAGGAAGTGATGCAGGACGCCTCATGGTTCAGCCAGACGCTGATTGAAAAACTGGCCAACGCCAAGAGCGTCAACAGCCCCAATGTACCGAACATTTCCTTTACCGACCTGACCGCCCGCGAGCGCGACGTACTGGGGTTGATTTGCGAAGGCCTGGCCGACAAGGAAATCGCTTCGCGCCTGAAACTGGCACCCAACACCGTGCGTAACCATGTGGCCACGGTGTACTCCAAACTGGGGGTGCATAGCCGTAGTGCAGCCATCGTGTGGGCCCGTGAGCGCGGGCTGTTTGCCGGTGAGTTGCGGGTTAAAAAGCCGAAATAGAGTGCAAATGCACTAGTGCGACCGGTGCAAATTCGCCTTATTGCGCGGGGGTGCACTGCTTAACCTTGAAGGGTGGGCATAGGGCTTAGGGTCCTGTGCCGTTGAGATGTCATGCCCTTTAAGGAATCCATTATGAAAAGCGAACAAGTCAAAGGCGCCGTCGAAAAAGTGGCCGGCAAGGCTCAAGGTTTTCTGGGTGATCTGACCGGTGACGAACGTCTCCAGGCCGAGGGTGTAGCTCGCCAGGCCGCTGGCCAGTTGCAGCAAACCTACGGTGACGCGCTGGACACCGTCGGCGATTTCGCCAAGCAAAAACCCCTGGCAACGGTTGCGATCGTCGCCGGTGTCGGCCTGCTGCTGGGCCTGTTGCTGCGTCGTCGCTGAGGAGAACCCTGATGTTTACGCTCTCCCAACTGCGCAACTGCATCGAAGAGGCCCTGTCGCCCCTGACCTGCGAATTCACCCTGTGCCGTGACGCGTCGTTGACGCTCAAGGTCTTCGACGCCGAAAGCGGCCGGGTGGATTTGGTGGTCACCGGGATCAGCGTCAACAAGCTGCAGACCCCGCAGGAAGTGGAAAAGATGGTCGACGAGTTGCGGTACGAATTGCAGAGCAACACCGTCGGTAAACTCAGGCTGGATGACCTGCCGCTGCGCCCTTTGTAGGAGCGGGCTTGCTCGCGAAAAACGCCCGGGCACCGCGTTCATTCAGGCGTGGCGCGTTATCGTTAACGACCTTCGCGAGCAAGCGTGCTCCTACAGTATGTCGCGGGCTTTCAACGACGCCCCGATAAAATAGAACACCCCTCCCCCGACAATGAACGCTGCCAACATGTAGAACATGTAGTGGGCCGGCAGGTTGGCCAGCACCAGCCCGCACAGCACCGGCCCCAACGCAGCGCCGAGGTTGGAGAGGTTTTGCGCCCCGTAGTACATGCCCCGCAGGTTGTCCGGGGCGATGCGGTCGATGAACATGTACTCGGCCGGAAACACCACGATTTCGCCCACGGTGAAAATCGCCATCGCCAGGATCCACCACCACACGTTGCTCGCCAGGGCAAAGCCAATCACCCCCAGCATGAACATGCCCAGGCCGAAGATCAGCCACTGGCTCAGGTAGCGGTGGGAAATGCGCCGGCCAATCGCGTATTGCAGGGCAATCACCAACACCGCGTTGGTGGTGAGTACCGCGCTGATGATGGTGTAGGTGTATTCGGCGGTAGTGGTGGTCACCAGGTACTGCGACAGGTACGCGGTGAACTGGCCGAACACCACGGCACTGAGCAGGCCGCCGACGGTGAAGCACACCAGTCGGTGATCCCGCAGCAATACACGCCCCACCGCGAGGAACGACACCGGCTTTTGCGTGGTGTCTACCGTGGCCAGCGTGCGGTCGCCCCAACGCCAGTACAGCAGGAAAAACCCGAAGCCCAGGACCGCCGACAGGATAAACGGCAAGCTGATATCGAGCTTGGCCACCATCGCGCCAAAAAACGGCCCTACGGCATAGCCGATATTGGTCAGGGTGTACTTGATGGAAAACGCTTCGCTGCGCTCATCTTCCGGCAACAGGCTGGCAAACCCGGACTTGATCGCGATGTCGATCACCGCGTACGCCAGGTTGATCAGGATCAGGCAACTGTAGAACGACCAGATTTCCCGGGCCAGCACCGTGCCGACAAACCCCAGGGCAAACACCACACTCAAGCTGAGCAATAACCTATAGCTGTCGATGCGGTCTACCAGGAAACCGCCGTAGACACTCAGCAGCGAGCCGACGATCAACGAGCTGCCGATCACCAGGCCGACCTGGCTGATGTCGAGGGCAAAGTGGTTGGTGAGGTAGATCACCAGGTACGGAAAGGTGATGGCCTTGGCCAGGGTGAGGATCAGCGTGGCCGACAACAACAGGTTCACGGTACGCGGGTAATTTCTTATTGTGGCAAGCATCCTGCTCTCATTTCCGGTCAAGGTAAAGGGACCATTGCGGCCCGCAAGCGGACGTACCTTAACGCAAAACAAGAAGAAAAAAATGCTGGTTTATGCATTTATGCAAAAATCAAATGCAGCGGGATGAAGCGTGATCACCCATCCCGCTGAACGCTTTATTTTTTAACGGGCGTGATGTCGAGAATCGTGCCGTTGGTGGTTTTGAGCAATACGTACTTGTCGTTCACTCGAGCCCACTGGCTGTCTTCTTCCGGCTGCTTCAGGCCACGTTTCTTCCAGTCGGCAATGGCCGACTCCTTACGCATCAGAATGTCTGGCGCGCGGTCTCCCGTCTTGAGGTCGCGGGTATTGATATTCGAAGGCTGCACGGTTTTTTGCGGAGTATCCGCGGCCTGGACGGTGAGACTCGCGGCGGACAGGCTCGCGGCAACCAGCAGGCAGGCAACAAGGGATTTGGACTTCATGGGCACTTCCTTCAATGAATGACGCGTAAAGATTCCGACCGCAGCGGCGTGGAATCATTCAGCGCCGTGATGGAAGCGGCAGATGGGTGGACGGCCAGCGACCGGGCCGGCGATTAATCAGATAAGATTGGTTCTTTTTTCCAGCCGCTCAGGAATTCCAATGACTGGTACCCACGTCATCATCATTTTCGTGACCGTTGTCACCTTGCTCGCGCTCTACGTGTTCGGCACCTACAGGGAACTGGTGGCCCTGCTCGATCGCTGCAAAAAAGCCTTCGGCCAATTCAAGGAGGCCGAACAACAATTGGCGGCGGCGCAAAATGCCTCGTCACCCACCGCAGAAATCGCCAGCCTGGAAAGCCGTGTCGCGTTCACCCGCCAGCTCTTCCACGACTCGGTCAACAACTACAACACCTACAAGCACAAGTCGCCGACCTCGGTGGTGGCCGAGCTGCTCGGGCATCGTGATGATGTCAACCTGTCGGGGTTCGAGGCCAAGCGTACGGTCTGACCTGCCGGCGCTTACACAGGTGCACGCTGACGTGTCGGCGTGCCCTGATGAAACACCATCTGCCACTGCCCGCCGCTTTCGCGCCACACCGAACTGCGCAACGACTCCCCCGCCGCATTTGCATCCGTCGCCGCGCGCTGGCAGCGATACGTCACCAACGCCACGCCTTCGGCCAGCACCTTCATTGCAAAGTCACTGATGCTACGGACTGAAAACACCTCATCCTGCAGCCCTTCGATCACCTCGGCCTTGCTGCCCCACACATTGCCACTGGCACCAAATTCGACGAAATCATCCGCCAGCAGCACCGACAACCGCGCCGCATCTGCACGGGTGGTGCATTGGTGCAGCTCCTGTTCCAGGCGGCGTAAATGCTCTGCCAACTCCATACCCATTGCTCTCGTGAAATTAATCCTGTAATTTTTCATGAAATTTCCTGATAAGAATTTCACGAAGCGCCCATGGACAAGCAAGAAGAACTCGAGGCCCTGGCGATCCTGATCCACGACCTGCGCAAGCACAAGAAGCTCACCCTGGCGCAACTGGCGCAAAAGATCGAGCGTTCCGTGGGTTTCCTGTCCCAGGTTGAACGCGGCCTGTCGCGCCCGACCGTGGCCGACCTCACGGCCATCAGCCACGCCCTCGGTGTGCCCACCACCTATTTCTACAGCCTGTCCAAACCCAAGGCGGTGGACTGGGTCACCCGCCCCAACGAACGGCGCACGGTGTATTACGCCAATGGCATCACCGACATCCTGGTGTCGCCGAGCATGCACGGCGCGTTCTCGATCCTCGACAGCCTGCTGGCCCCCGGTGCCAACAGCGGCGAACAAACCATGAGCGACCGTGCCGAACAGGCCGGTTACGTGCTGGAGGGCGAGTTGACGCTGTGGGTCGAGGGCGAGCCGGACTCGGTCACCCTGGGCCCCGGCGACAGCTTCCACCTGGCCAGTTTTGCCCACTGCCGCTACGGCAACCTGACCGACCTGCCAGCCCGCGTGCTGTGGGTCTACAACTAGGAGCAACACCCGTGAAAAGCCATGCTTCCACGCTTTTGGCCGAAGTCCGGACCTTTCGCCAGAACCATCCCGATGTGCGCTACGTCGACCTGATTGCCCTGGACATTCCCGGGCATTTCTACGGCAAGCGCTACCCGGTGGAGATGCTGGAAAAGGTCGCCGCCGGCAGCCCGTTGAAACTGCCGCAGAACGCGGTGCTGCTGGGTGCCCAGGGCGGCCTGTTCAAGATCGGCGACTATTGCTTCCACGACGGCGACCCGGACGCCAACCGCCGCCTGGTGCCCGGCACCCTCAAGCCGGTGAGCTGGGAGGCGCAGCCGCTGGGGCAGATGTTGATCACCTCCGACGGCACCGAAGCGCCCATCGAATTCGAACCCCGGGAAGTACTGGCCAAGGTGCTGGAACGCCTGCAGCGCAAAGGCATTCACCCGGTGGTCGCGTTCGAGCTGGAGTTCTACCTGTTCGACAAAAAGCTCAGCGACGGCCTGCCGCAATTTGCCCGCGACCCGCTGAGTGATGACGCGGACGACCAGCCCAACTTGCACATCGAGCGCCTGTCACGCTTTGCGCCGGTGTTGGACGATATGGTCGAGACGGCCAAGGCCCAGGGCATCGACATCACGGTGATCACCGCCGAACTCGGCCCCGGCCAGTTCGAAATCAATTTCGGCCACCTGGAAGACGGCCTGCGCGCCGCCGACTGGGCCGCCCTGTTCTGCCGCAGCACCCGTGGCGTGGCCCTCAAGCACGGCTATCGCGCCAGCTTCATGGCCAAGCCTTACCTGCAACACCCCGGCAGCGGCATGCATGTGCACGTCAGCCTGTACGATGCGGCGGGCAATAACCTGCTGGCGGCCCACCAGCAGCAACCGTTGCGCCACGCGGTGGCGGGTTGCCTGGAACTGCTGCCTCACTGCATGCCGATCTTCTCGCCCAACCACAACGCCTTCCGCCGCCTTGGTGGCACGGTCAACGCGGCAACCCGCGCGTGCTGGGGCTTTGAAGACCGTGACGCGTGCGTGCGAATTCCTGAATCCGACCCGCGCAACCTGCGCATCGAACATCGCCTGGCGAGTGCCGATGCCAACCCGTATCTGGTATTGGCGGCGATTCTGGTGGGGCTTGAGCATGGTCTTGAAGCAGCGAAGGAGCCCATCGCCCCGCTGAACGAAGACCGCAACAGCGGCGCGGACTTCCCCCTGGAAATGCTGGAGGCGGTGCGCGCCATGCAGCATCAGCCGACGTTGCGCGAAGGCCTGGGCGCGGAGTTTGTCGACGTGTATTGCGAAAACAAACGCCAGGACCACCTGGCATTCCAGCAGGAAATTCATGCGCGGGAATATCGCTGGTATCTCTAGGCACTGATGGTTAGCCTCGTGGGCATCTCTGGCTAACCGCGGACTTGCCCATGACCGACCAAAGCGCCCCGGCCCTGAAGGAAATCTTCAACGCCGAACGCCTGCAACACATCGCCAGCGAAATGACCGCGGTGTACCCGGCGTTCGACGCCAAGGGTTTTCTCAAACACGCCAAGGCCGGGTTGGCAGACCTGTCGGTGATGCAGCGCATGGGGCGGGTCAGCGAAAGCCTGAACGCTGTGATCCCGCTGGATTATCCGCAAACCCTGAAGTTGCTGTATGCCCTTGCCCCTCGGCTGAACAGCGCCTTTGTCAGCCTGTTCCTGCCCCACTACGTTGCCAGCTACGGCGGCGATGATTTCAAGCGCTCCATGGCTGCCCTCAAGTACTTCACCACCTTCGGCTCCGCCGAGTTTGCCGTGCGGCATTTCCTGCTGAGGGATTTCAAGCGCACCCTGGCCGTAATGCAGCAATGGTCGCTGGATGACAACGAACACGTACGACGCCTCGCCAGCGAAGGTTCACGGCCACGGCTGCCATGGTCGTTTCGCCTGGCCGAGGTGCAGGCCGATCCGAACCTGTGCGCTTCGATCCTCGACAATCTCAAGGCCGACAGCAGCCTCTACGTGCGCAAGTCGGTGGCCAACCACCTCAACGACATCACCAAGGACCATCCGGATTGGGTGCTGGGCCTGATCGAAGGCTGGTCCCTGGATAACCCCCACACCGCGTGGATCGCCCGCCACGCGCTGCGCAGCCTGATCAAGCAAGGCAACACCCGGGCGCTGACGATCATGGGCGCCGGGGCCAGGGCCGAAGTGAAGATCCATCAACTCAAGGTCGAGCCGGCGGCGATCAAGTTGGGGGAGCGGATCAACCTGTCCTTCAGCCTGGAGTCCACTGCCGATTCGTCGCAAAAGCTGGTGGTCGACTACGCCATCGACTATGTGAAAAGCGCCGGTCACAGCGCGTCCAAGGTGTTCAAGCTCAAGGCATTTACCCTGGGTGCCGGAGAACATCACGCCATCAGCCGTGGCCAACATATCCGTGAATTGACCACGCGCAAGCACTATCCCGGCAAGCATGCGGTTCACGTGCTGGTGAACGGTGAGCGGCTGGGAAGCGTCGAGTTTGAACTCGCAAAATAATCCTTAAAACATTAACGAAGGCTCTAGATCGGGCCTTACAGCGTAATTAATTGTCGGACAATGCTAGGCATTCGTGTTGCGATCCATTATCATCCGGCGCCTTCTCAGTACCCCTAGGGTACTTGTGTCAATGTTCCACCTGAGGCGCCCATGCTCCGTTTTTCGTTTTACCGTCCCCTGATCTGCATCAGCTGGGGGCTTGCCAGTCACAGCGCGCTTGCCGCCCTGCAACCAATGGCCGAAGCCCCGCTGGCCAGCGACACCGAGCTGCATTGCCACTTCAACCGCGACGCCAGCGTCGACTGCACTACCCGCTTTCACTTCACCATCCTCAAGCCAAGCGGCCGCGAAATGCTCTCGCGGATCGACTTCAGCTACCAGGAAGAAGACGGCTTCGAACTGATCAAGGCCGAGTCCACCCAGCCCGGCGGCAAACCTGTGCCCCTGGACCCGACGCAAATCGACACCCGCACCGCCCCCAACCCGGACCAGGGTTTCTCCCGGGAAAAACAGACCTCGCTGGCGTTTCCCAACCTGCGGGTCGGCACGCAAATCCGCTACACGGTGCGCGAACATCACCCGGCCAAACCGCTGATGACCGAGTTCTACTACGCCTTGCAGTTCGGCCCCAACGCCGCACGGCGCGACCACTTCAAGGCACGCTTCACCGCCGAGCGGCCGATCGAGTGGCGCAGCGAATTGATGGAGGGTTTCAGCATTACGCCATCGGCCAATCGCAAGACCCTGGACGTGGTGCAAAAGGCCCCGACCTACCTCAGCTACATCAACGAATCCGCCAACGCCTACATACGCCACGCCCCGCGTATCGAAGTCGGCAGCTCCCTGGATCGCCAGCAGTACTTCGGCGGCTTTGCCGAACGCTACAACCAGATCCTCGGCGCCAAGCTGCCGCCCCAGGGCGCCGCCGCCGTGGCCGCCGTTCGCGGCTTGCCACCGGCACAACAGGTGGCCGGCCTGATGCAGCACATCAACGACCACTATCGTTACTTGGGCGACTGGCGCGCCTCGGATCGCGGCTATGTGCCCTTCAGCCTGGCGGAGATCGAGCAGCACGGCTACGGCGACTGCAAAGACCTTTCGACGCTGCTGGCGGCCATGCTCAAGGCCAGCGGAATCAAGGCCGAACCGGCCTGGGTCAGCCGCGGCGATGTGGTTAACCCGCTGCTGATTCCCGGTACCGGCGCGCCGAACCACGCCATCGTCCGCGCCGAAGTCGATGGCCAGGTGTGGTGGCTGGACCCGACCAACCCGATCTTCGCCCCCGGCCAGACCCTGCCCGACATCCAGGACCGCTGGGTGCTGGTGACCAACGCCGAGGGCCAGGTACGTGAAGAACACATCCCGCTGCAACCCGCCGCCCCCACGTTGATCCTCGACAAACAGGAGCGCTTCGACGCCCAGGGCACCGCCCGGGTCTCGGCCACCGTTGATTTTCGCGGCATGCCGCTGATGCAACTGAGCGTCGCCGACCGCCAGCAAGGCGCCACCGCCAGCGACCAGAACATCTGCGACAACTTCGGCAAACAGATCACCGACTGCCAGGTCGAGCGCCCCGCCACCGCCTTCTTGATCCCGGCCAGCTACAAGGTCAGCGCCACCCTGACGGACATGCGGCCCCTGGAACCGCTGGGCAACGACCACGTCTACAACGATGCCTTGCTGCAAGAGAAATGGGACGGTCTGCTCAACTACCGCCGCAATGGGCAACTGGCCGACTTGTACATAGGCAACCCCGAGACGCTGGATTACACCATCACACTGTCGGGTGGGCAGATCGACAAGGACATCAAGGCTTGCCAGGTACGCTCGCCGTGGTACGACCTGGACCTGACGGGTGAGCGCGTCAAGGGCGACTGGCGTTATCACTACGTCCTGACGCAGAAAATACGCTGGCTGGCCCACGATGAAATTGTCAGCGCACCGTTTGAAAAGATGATCAAGGAGATCCGTGCCTGTGGTGAGCAGGTGCATCAGGTGGTGAAGCTCTAACCCTCCCCCAGCAAAACCCCTTGCTCCCGCGCGCAGAGTTCCACCAGGTAATCCCACAACACCCGCAACCTTACCGACTTGTGCAACTCGCGCCGGGAGCTGATCCAGTAGCTGCGCTGGATGCTCTCCGCCGGAAGCAGCGGCACCAGATCCGGGTCGCTCGCCGCCATGAAGCACGGCAATACGGCAATTCCCAACCCCGAGCGCGCCGCCTGGTGCTGGGCGATCACGCTGGTGCTGTGGAACACCACTTTGGGGTTGCGGCAGAAACTGCTGAGGAATTTCAGTTCCTGGCTGAACAGTAAATCATCGACGTAATCGATCCAGGCGTGCACCGCCAGGTCCTCGCGTTTTTCAATCGGCGGTGTGCGGTCCAGGTAGCTGCGGCTGGCGTAGAGCGCCAGGCGGTAGTCGGTGAGTTTGCGAGTCACCAGTTGGTCGACGCTGGGGCGTTCGAGGTGGATGCTGATTTCCGCTTCGCGGTTGAGGATGCTGACAAACCGTGGCACTGCCAGCAGTTCCACTTCCAGGCCCGGGTAGCGTTCGAACAGGCCGCCCATGCGACTGGCCAGGAACATCACGCCCAAACCCTCGGCCACCCCCAGGCGGATCTTGCCCAGGGGCGCGGCGGAATGAGTCAGTTCTTCTTCGGCCAGCAGCGCCACGTTTTCCATGGCTTCGGCATGTTTGAGCAGGGCTTCGCCGGAGGGCGTGAGTTCGTAACCCTGGGCGTGCTGCACGAACAGCGCAGTGCCCAGGCTTTTCTCGATGGCCTCGATGTGCCGGGCCACGGTGGCGTGGGTGGTTTTCAGGCGTTGCGCCGCCGTGAGCAAGCGCCCGCTACGCTGTAACTCAAGAAAGAACCGCAGATCATTCCAGTCGAACATGCCTTCCCCTTCTTCCCCTGAACAGCAGCGTTGTCTAAAAACGCACAGCAGCTGGGTAAAAACTAACATTTTTAAGACGAAAACTAACAACTAGGATGGGACCAATAAGAAAAACAAGCGAGGTCACAGATGCATTCTGCAGCTGCTGAATACGATTACGTGGTGGTAGGCGCCGGCCCGGCGGGCTGCCTGCTGGCCAATCGACTGTCTGCCAACCCTGCCCATCGCGTGTTGCTGCTTGAAGCAGGCGGTCGCGATAACTACCCCTGGATCCATATTCCCGTCGGCTACCTGTTCTGCATCGGCAACCCACGCACCGACTGGTGCTTCAAGACCGAAGCCCAGGAAGGCCTGCAAGGCCGAGCGCTGAGCTACCCGCGCGGCAAGGTGCTGGGCGGGTGCTCGTCCATCAACGGCATGATCTACATGCGCGGCCAGGCCCGGGATTACGACGGCTGGGCCGAGGACAATCCCGGCTGGGCCTGGAAGGATGTGCTGCCGCTGTTCAAGCAGAGCGAAAACCATTTTGCCGGTGCCTCGCAATTTCACAGTGACGGCGGTGAATGGCGGGTTGAGCAACAGCGCCTGCACTGGCCGATCCTCGATGCGTTTCGTGACGCGGCGCAGCAAAGCGGTATCGACAGCATCAGCGACTTCAACCAGGGCGACAACGAAGGCTGTGGCTATTTCCAGGTCAATCAGAAATCCGGCGTGCGCTGGAATGCGGCCAAGGCGTTTCTCAAGCCGATCCGCCAGCGGCCCAACCTGACGGTGATGACCGAGGTTGAAGTCGACCGCGTACTCCTGGAGAACGGCCGTGCGGCGGCGGTGGTTGCTCGCCGGCAAGGCCAGCCAGTCACGTGGCGGGCGCGCAAGGAAATCATCCTGTGCGCCGGCTCCGTCGGTTCGCCGGGCATCCTGCAACGCTCCGGTATCGGCCCCTCCAGCGTGCTCAAGCCTTTGGGCATCGATGTGCTGCACGAGTTACCCGGCGTGGGCGGCAACCTGCAGGATCACCTGCAACTGCGCCTGATCTACAAGCTGGAAAACGCCCGCACCCTGAACCAGATCGCCGGCACCGTGTGGGGCAAGATGGGCATGGGCCTGCGCTACCTGTACGACCGCAGCGGCCCGTTGTCCATGGCCCCCAGCCAACTTGGCGCGTTTGCCCGCTCCGGGCCGGAGCAGACGTCGGCCAACCTCGAATACCACGTGCAACCGCTGTCCCTGGAACGCTTTGGCGAACCACTGCACGGGTTCCCGGCCTTCACCGCTTCGGTGTGCGACTTGCGCCCGCAAAGCCGTGGCCGCATCGATATTCGCTCGGCCAACCCGGCAGACGCACCGCTGATCCGCCCCAACTACCTCAGCCATCCGGAAGACCTGCGGGTGGCCGCCGACGCCATTCGCCTGACCCGACGCATCGTCTCGGCGCCGGCCCTGAAGCAATTCAACCCGGTGGAGTACCTGCCCGGCGCAGAACTGCAGACGGACGAACAACTGCAGGAAGCCGCCGCCCGCATTGGCACCACGATTTTCCATCCAGTGGGCACCTGCCGCATGGGCAGCGACAAGGACGCGGTGGTCGACGCCCAACTGCGAGTGCACGGGGTTCCCGGCCTGCGCATCGCCGACGCGTCGGTCATGCCCCGCATCACTTCAGGCAACACCTGCTCACCGACGCTGATGATCGCGGAAAAAGCCGCGCAGCTTATCCTTTCGCCGAACACAAGGAGCCTCGCCCCGGAGAAAGAACTGACCTTACCGGCTTGA
>NZ_CP080030.1:4414242-4480300 GCF_019382755.1 Pseudomonas sp. Colony2
CCTACAGGGGAATAGCGGCGCTGAAACTGGCGCCGACAGTGGAACAACAATAAATAATCACTGTGAGGGCTACCCAAATGTCAGAACACGCTCAACCCCTGGGCTCCGCCACCAAGGCGCGAGACAGCAACGACACACAGAAAGTCATCTTCGCCTCCTCCCTCGGGACGGTGTTCGAGTGGTATGACTTCTTCCTCTATGGCGCACTCGCGGCGGTAATCAGCAAGCAGTTCTTTGCCGGGGTCAACGACACCACGGCGTTTATCTTTGCCCTGATGGCCTTCGCCGCCGGCTTTGTGGTGCGCCCGTTCGGCGCGCTGGTGTTCGGTCGGCTGGGTGACATGATCGGGCGCAAGTACACCTTCCTCGCCACCATCATCCTGATGGGCCTGGCGACTTTCTGCGTCGGCCTGCTGCCGACCTATTCGAGCATCGGCATTGCCGCACCGATCATCCTCGTCGCGCTGCGCATGCTCCAGGGCCTGGCGCTGGGCGGCGAGTACGGCGGCGCAGCCACCTATGTGGCCGAGCACGCCCCGGCGGGCAAACGCGGCTTCCACACCAGCTGGATTCAATCCACCGCGACCCTCGGCCTGTTGCTGTCGCTGCTGGTGGTGCTGGCGTGCCGTTACTTCACCGGCGACCAATTCGAAGTGTGGGGCTGGCGCCTGCCGTTCCTGCTGTCGATCGTGCTGTTGGGCATCTCCACCTGGATCCGCATGAGCCTGCACGAGTCGCCGGCGTTCCTGAAAATGAAAGAGGAAGGCAAGGCCAGCAAGGCGCCGATCCGCGAGTCGTTCGGCAAATGGGAAAACCTCAAGATCGTGCTGATTGCGCTGTTCAGCATCAACGCCGGCCAGGCAGTGACGTTCTATGCCGCGCAGTTTTATGTGCTGTTCTTCCTCACACAGTTTTTGAAGATGGATCCGGCACTGGCCAACATGCTGCTGATCATCAGCGTGGTGATTGGTGCGCCGTTCTTCATCTTCTTCGGCTGGCTTTCGGACAAGCTGGGGCGCAAGCCGGTGTTGATGGTCGGCCTGCTGCTGGCCACCGCGCTGTACTTCCCGATCTTCAAGGGCCTGGCGCACTACACCAACCCGGCGATGGACCACGCCAGCCGCCAGTCGCCGATCACCGTATTGGCAGACCCGGCCACCTGCACCTTCCAGTTCGACCCGGTGGGCAAGGCGCGTTTTGACAGCCCGTGCGACAAGGTCAAGACCTTCCTGGTGAAACAGGGCCTGCCGTATGAAAGCGCGGCCGCCCCGGCGGGCAGCGCAGTGCAGGTGAGCGTGGGTGATGTGCGTATCGACGGTTACGACGAAGCCGCCCTGAAAGGCGCGGTGACCCTGGCGGGTTATCCGCAATCGGCTGATGTGGCCCAGGTCAACAAAACCATGGTGGTGGTGCTGATTGTCGCGCTGATCCTGATCGCCGCCATGTGCTACGGCCCGCTGGCAGCGCTGATGGTGGAGCTGTTCCCGACACGCATCCGCTACACCTCGCTGTCGCTGCCATACCACATCGGGAATGGCTGGTTTGGTGGCTTCCTGCCGACGGTGTCGTTTGCGCTGGTGGTGTACACCGGGGATATTTTCTATGGGCTGTGGTACCCGGTGGTCATTACCGGGGTGAGCCTGATCGTGGGGCTGATTTGCCTGAAAGAAACCAAGAACGTCGATATCGACAATAACTAAACGTCGATCCGGCCGACGCTGGAGTTTCAGTGTGGGAGCGGGCTTGCTCGCGAAAGGGGTGTGTCAGTCGCCAGACTTGTTGGCTGGCCCACCGCGTTCGCGAGCAAGCCCGCTCCCACATTGGGTTTAGCACCAGACACACAAATTGCTGTATATCCATCCAGATAAAAGTTGCCCAATTCTGATTTATTGCCCATCCTGCTCCCCATTCAATTGCGTAGCGAATGTGGTGACCATGCGGCTGTTCCTCTGTGAAAAACCGTCCCAGGCCAAGGATATCGCCGCCGTGCTCGGCGCGACCCGGCGTGGCGACGGTTGCTGGCTGGGTTCAGGCGTGACGGTGACCTGGTGCATCGGCCATCTGCTGGAAACCGCCCCGCCCGACAGCTACGACGCCAAGTACAAGCGCTGGGTGCTGGCCGACCTGCCGATCATCCCCGAGAAGTGGAAGATGCTGGTCAAGCCCAAGACCGCCAGCCAGTTCAAGGCGGTCAAGCGTCTGCTGGGGGAAGCCCAGGAATTGGTGATCGCCACCGATGCCGACCGCGAAGGCGAGATGATCGCCCGGGAACTGGTGGAGCACTGCAGTTATCGCGGCCCCATCCAGCGGCTATGGCTCTCGGCGCTCGACGATGCGTCGATCCGCAAGGCCCTGGCCTCGTTGAAGCCCGGTGCTGAAACCTTCAGCCTCTACCATTCGGCCCTTGGCCGCTCCCGTGCCGACTGGCTGATCGGGATGAACATGAGCCGCCTGTTTACCCTGCTGGGCCAACAGTCCGGCTACCAGGGCGTGTTGCCGGTCGGCCGTGTGCAAACCCCGACCCTGCGCCTGGTGGTAGACCGGGACCGCAGCATTGCCAACTTTGTACCCGTCGCTTATTGGGCCATCGATGTGGATCTGCTCCACGACGACATCACCTTTACGGCGCAGTGGCGCGCAACAGAAGACGCCTGTGACGATCAGGGCCGCTGCCTCAATCCGCAGCTTGCCCGGGACGCCGCCAATGCCATGAGCAACGCCGCCAGCGCCCGGCTGGTCAAACTGCGTACCGAGCGCATGCGCGACGTCGCGCCCCTGCCCTTCGACCTCGGCACCCTGCAGGAAATCTGCTCGAAAAAGCTTGGCCTCGGCGCCCAGGAAACCCTGGATGTTGCCCAGTCGCTCTACGAAACCCACAAGGTCATCACTTACCCCCGCAGCGATTGCGGCTACCTGCCCCTGAGCCAGCACGGCGACGCGCCGAAAATCCTCGCGGCGCTGGGGCGGGCCGATCCGGCGGTGAATGAATTGATGCCACACATCGACCCGAAGCGGCGCTCCCGGGCCTGGAACGACGCCAAGGTCAGCGCTCACCACGGTATCATTCCCACCGGCGCCGGCAAGGATGTCGGGCAATTGACGGGCAAGCATCGCGCCGTCTACACCTTGATTCGCGCCCGCTATCTCGCGCAGTTCCTGCCCAACCACGAGTACGACCGTACCCAGGCAGATTTCGATTGTGCCGGTGAAGCCTTGCGGGCTGTCGGTAAAGTCATCGTCGAGCCGGGCTGGAAACGCGCATTGCCGGAAGCATTGGCGCCGGCCAAAGGCCGTGAAGCACCTGCGCCGCAGTCCTTGCCAACACTGGTTCAGGGGCAGGACTACGCCGTGGCCAAGGTCAACCTCAAGGACCTGTGGACCCAGCCACCCAAACCCTTCACCGAAGGCGACCTGATCAAGGCGATGAAAAACGTCGCCAAGCTGGTGGAAGACCCGCTGCTCAAGCAAAAGCTCAAGGACACCACCGGGATCGGCACCGAAGCCACCCGCGCCGGGATCATCCAGGGCCTGCTGGACCGCGGCTACCTGGTGAAAAACGGCAAGGCGCTGTCGGCAACACCCGCCGCTTTCAGCCTGATTGATGCAGTGCCACGGGCAATTGCCGACCCCGGTACCACCGCTATCTGGGAGCAGGCACTGGACATGGTACAAAGCGGCGAGATGAGCCTGGAAGAGTTCGTCGCCAAACAGGCGGCATGGATGAGCAAACAGGTGACCCGCTGCACTGGCATGCGCCTGACCATCAGCGGCCCGGCCAGCCCGGCCGGACGTGGCGCCACACCATGGAAAAACAAACGCAAACCGGCCAAGCGCAAGACGGCCACCAGCCCGAAGCGGGCGGCAAAACCGGCAAACAAGGGCTGAGAAGCACTAAGAAATCGCGACAATGACGTTTTTCGACGGGATGTATGCCGCTTTGGACCTTGCCCTGCTGCAGGCCATCCAGGATTCTGTAGGGCCTGCTAACCTCCCAACAATAACAACACCGGAGTGGCCTCCATGAAAACCGTTGCCCAAGTGCTGAAGTCCAAAGACCAGCATAACCAGCAAGTCCACACCATCCCCCACGACCATACGGTATTTGAGGCCTTGATCGTGATGGCTTCGAAAAACGTCGGGGCCTTGCCAGTGCTCCAGGACGGCAAGGTGGTGGGCATCATCAGTGAACGAGACTATGCCCGTAAGGTCATCCTCCATGGATTGTCTTCGGTGACGACCAAAGCCCACGAGATCATGAATTCACCGGTGATCACCGTCGACACTCACCAGACTGTCGAGACTTGCATGACGATCATGACCGACCGACATCTGCGGCACCTGCCTGTGGTGGAGAATGGCGAACTGCTTGGCTTGCTGTCCATCGGCGACCTGGTC
This sequence comes from Pseudomonas sp. Colony2, assembly GCF_019382755.1. Classification (NCBI taxonomy): domain Bacteria; kingdom Pseudomonadati; phylum Pseudomonadota; class Gammaproteobacteria; order Pseudomonadales; family Pseudomonadaceae; genus Pseudomonas; species Pseudomonas sp. Colony2. Next base: position 4,418,638 of record NZ_CP080030.1, read on the forward strand.
AAGGAAGCGATTGCCGAACAGGCCGACCTGATCAAACAGCTGGAGCAGTACATTCGCGGCGAATAATCATTGGGGACCCCATGCTCGATACCCTGCAACATCAAGTCGATAACCAACTCGACAGCCTGCACCGGGCCATGGCCGAACGGCGCTTCCTGGTGCTGACCGGTGCGGGTATCAGCACCTCTTCGGGGATTCCCGATTATCGCGACAGCGAAGGCGTGCGCCGGGGCAAGGCGCCGATGATGTACCAGGAGTTCCTGGCAACCCCGCAGGCGCGCCGCCGCTACTGGGCGCGGGCTATGCTCGGCTGGCCGAGGGTGCGTGTCGCGCAGCCGAACGCGGCGCATATCGCCCTGGCCACTCTGCAGCAACGTCAGCGCATTGCCGGGCTGATCACCCAGAACGTCGACACCCTGCACGATCAGGCTGGCAGCCATGATGTGATCGAACTCCACGGCAGCCTTCACCGGGTGCTATGTCTGGATTGCCAGCAGACCAGCGAGCGGGATCTGATCCAGCGCCAGATGGAAGCCGAGAACCCGTACCTGGCGGGTGTGGATGCCGTCCAAGCCCCCGACGGTGACACCTTGCTGGACCCGGCCTTTGAAGGACGCTTCCAGGTGCCCCTCTGCCCCCATTGCGGTGGGCAACGGTTGAAGCCGGATGTGGTGTTTTTCGGTGAGAACGTCGCCCAGGGCACGGCAGCCAAGGCGATGGCGGCGGTGGATGACGCAGAAGGATTGCTGGTGGTGGGTTCGTCGCTGATGGCGTATTCGGCGTTTCGATTGTGCAAGGCGATGGTCGAGCAAGGCAAGCCCGTGATCGCCATCAATCTGGGCAAGACCCGGGGCGACGAATTGCTGCAACTCAAGATCGAAGCCTCCTGCGAACGTTTGTTGCCGTTGCTGGCAGAACGCCTGGGATAGCCCAATCCTGCTTTTCTGTGGCGAGGGAGCTTGCTCCCGCTGGGCTGCGCAGCAGCCCCAAAACCGACAACCGAATGATTCCTGAAGAACCGCAGTCAGCCTGGTGGGGGCGCTTCGCACCCCAGCGGGAGCAAGCTCCCTCGCCACAAAAAGCCCCCGGATCCCGCGACCTGCCCGCACGAAAAGTGACGCCCAAGTCATGTTTTCCGCTCACACCCCCGCCCTGCAAGGATTTATGTAGTGCTAAAAAATAATCACTACATAATCGTTGACGTAACCGTTTTGTAATTGCATGATTCAAGCGTCTCCCGGATCGGGAGCGTTGGTAACACGCGTTTTGAACAAGCTCGTCTGACCGCCGAGCTGTTTTTTCCGGATGTGCACTGCCCACAAGGCAGATTGATGAAGCTGACCGGCCCGAAAGGATCGGTACAAGGAGCTCAAACGCTGCTTGTCTTCGTTATGAAACCATTGCGTAGCAGGTCATCAGCAAGACTACATGCATCGGTTCAAGACCCTGCCCGTATTCGGCAGACAGTCGCTGACGCCCGGTTTTCTGAGCCGGAGACAACTTAGTAGTTTTAACGGATCAACTAGAGATCGCCAACTGGTCAAGGGGCTTACACATGAATCTGAACAACCAACCAACTATCGATGAATTGGCTGAGATGTTCGCAGCGCAGAAAGACACGCTCGACGACCATATCCTCTGGATTGGTAAATCGGGCCAGGTCCATATTGACTGCCTGGCGCCCCACACCGTGGAAGAAGAGTTCGACAGGAATAACCGTGAACTGGCAGCGCGCCTGAAGATGTACCGCCGCGGCCAGGGTTATGTCGGCAAGAAAGCCGCCGCCGATCGCAACTTTATCGAGCAGGTCTTCCATACACTTAATACCGAGTGGCAGAACCTTAAAGGCCATTCGCAAGTTAAGGTGATCGACAGATACTGCTGATAACTACGCACTTATCACTTAAGCCTGCTCGCTTAAAACGAGCAGGCTTTTTTATGGCCGACGGTTATCGCAACAACGCCGGAAAACGCCCCTTCCCCGCTTCATCGCAAAAAATATCAAACATGGCCTGGGCCGCCGCTGAAAGTTCGTGGCCGGGCTTGGTCAGTACACCAATCGGCCGTTCGATCACCGGATCGCTCAAGGTGATGCAATGGGCGCCTGCTTCCTGCATTTGGCGTGCACACAACGCCGGCACTGCACTCACGCCCAAGCCACTGGCAACCATCTTGCCCACCGTCGCCAGTTGATGGCTCTCCAGGGCTACGGGCAGCTTCAGGTCCAGCGCCTTCAGGTGTTCTTCAAGCATCACTCGTACCGTGGACGGGCGCTGCAAGGTGATGAAGGGTTGTTCCAGCAGGGTGTGCCAGGCGATATCGGAGCGGCGTGCCAATGGCGAGTCACCGGGCACCACCGCCACAAAGCGGTCCACATACAGCGGGGTGAACACCAGCGATGAGCTTTCCGACGGTTCAAACGCCACGCCCAACTCCACTTGGCGATCGCGGACCATTTCCAGCACCTGCTCGTTGATCACGTCATTCACCGTTACGTTGACCTGAGGATAGCGCGCGCGAAAAATCTTCAGGATCGGTGGCAGCAGGTTTCCGGCAAACGACGGCATCGCCGCCACTGTTACCCGCCCGCGCTGCAAGGTGAAACGCTGGCGCAACTCATCCTCGGCATTGTCCCAGTCGGCGATCAAGCGCCGGGCCAGGGGCAGCAGGGATTCGCCTTCAGGGGTCAGCGCGACATTGCGCGTATTGCGGCTGAACAGGCGCCCGCCCAGGCCTTCTTCCAGGCCTTTGATGGTCAGGCTCAAGGCCGACTGGGAAAGATGCAAACGCTCACAGGCGGCCGCAAAGCTCAAGGTCTGGGCCACGGCAAGAAAGGCGCGCATCTGTTTAACTGTCATGAAGCTTCTCTCGATGGCTGAGGACTATGCTGTTTTTTAAATCAATCAACCTTAAAAAACAACTTAACAAATCAATCCGTCGGCGCAACACTCGGTTCATATGGCTGGCCCACAAACAATAAAAGAGGTGCATATGGCAGGTTTTGATAAACGCGTAGCGTCCTATGAAGAGGCGCTGGCAGGCCTGGAAGATGGCATGACGGTTCTTGCCGGTGGTTTTGGCCTGTGCGGCATCCCGGAAAACCTCATTGCCGAAATCAAGCGCAAGGGCACCCGCAACCTGACCGTGGTCTCCAACAACTGCGGCGTCGACGGCTTCGGCCTGGGCCTGCTGCTGGAAGGCAAGCAGATCAGCAAGGTCTTCGCGTCCTACGTCGGTGAAAACGCGCTGTTCGAGAAGCAACTGCTCAGCGGCGAAATCGAAGTGGTCCTGACGCCCCAAGGCACCCTCGCCGAAAAACTGCGCGCAGGCGGTGCCGGCATCCCGGCCTTCTTCACCGCCACCGGCGTCGGCACGCCAGTCGCTGAAGGCAAGGAAACCCGCGAGTTCAACGGTCGCCCGTACCTGATGGAAGAATCCATCACCGGCGACTTCGCCATCGTCAAAGGCTGGAAAGCCGACCACTTCGGCAATGTGATCTATCGCCATACCGCCCAGAACTTCAACCCGCTGGCCGCCACCGCCGGCAGGATCACCGTGGTCGAAGTCGAAGAAATCGTCGAACCGGGCGAGCTGGACCCGGCGCATATCCACACCCCAGGGATCTACGTCGACCGGATCATTTGCGGCACCTTCGAGAAGCGCATCGAACAGCGCACCCTCCGCAAATAATCCACCAGCCCAAATAATAAGGAGACAAAAAATGGCTCTTACCCGCGAACAAATGGCTCAACGCGTCGCCCGCGAAATGCAGGACGGTTTCTACGTCAACCTCGGCATCGGCATTCCGACCCTGGTGGCCAACTACATCCCAGAAGGCATGGAGGTCATGCTGCAGTCGGAAAACGGCCTGCTGGGCATGGGTCCGTTTCCTACTGAAGAAACCATCGATGCCGACATGATCAACGCCGGCAAACAGACCGTCACCGCGCGCATTGGCGCGTCGATCTTCTCCTCGGCCGAGTCCTTCGCGATGATTCGCGGCGGCCATGTCGACCTGACCGTGCTCGGCGCGTTTGAGGTCGATGTACAGGGCAACATCGCCTCGTGGATGATCCCCGGCAAGCTGGTCAAGGGCATGGGCGGCGCGATGGACCTGGTGGCCGGTGCCGAGAACATCATCGTGATCATGACCCACGCGTCCAAGGACGGTGAGTCCAAGTTGCTGAGCCAATGCAGCCTGCCGCTGACCGGCGCCAACTGCATCAAGCGCGTGCTGACGGACCTGGCCTACCTGGAAATCGAAAATGGCGCTTTTGTCCTCAAGGAACGCGCACCTGGCGTCAGTGTTGAAGAGATCGTCAGCAAGACAGCCGGTAAACTGATCGTCCCGGACCACGTTCCAGAAATGCACTTCCAGTGAGGACAGATTCCATGCAAGACGTCGTGATTGTTGCTGCCACCCGCACCGCCGTGGGCAGCTTCCAAGGTTCGCTGGCAAGCATCCCGGCCCCGGAGCTGGGGGCTGCGGTGATCCGTCGCCTGCTGGAGCAGACCGGCATCGACCCGGCACTCGTGGATGAAGTGATCCTTGGCCAGGTGCTCACCGCCGGTAGCGGCCAGAACCCGGCCCGCCAGGCCTCGGTCCTCGCCGGCCTGCCCCACGCCGTGCCGGCGCTGACCCTGAACAAGGTCTGCGGCTCGGGGCTCAAGGCCCTGCACCTGGGCGCACAAGCGATCCGTTGCGGCGATGCCGAGGTAATCATCGCCGGCGGCATGGAGAACATGAGCCTGGCCCCGTACGTATTGCCGGCCGCCCGCACCGGCCTGCGCATGGGCCATGCGAAGATGATCGACAGCATGATCACCGACGGTCTGTGGGATGCGTTCAACGACTACCACATGGGCATCACCGCCGAGAACCTGGTGGACAAGTACGGCATCAGCCGTGAAGCCCAGGACGCCTTCGCCGCCGCCTCCCAGCAAAAAGCCACGGCGGCCATTGAAGCCGGGCGTTTCAGCGATGAGATCACACCGATCCTGATTCCCCAGCGCAAGGGCGACCCGGTGGCCTTCGCCGTGGACGAACAGCCTCGGGCGGGCACCACCGCCGAATCGCTGGCCAAGCTCAAGCCGGCCTTCAAGAAAGACGGCACGGTCACCGCCGGCAATGCATCCAGCCTCAACGACGGCGCGGCTGCCGTGCTGCTGATGAGCGCGGACAAAGCCAAGGCCCTGGGCCTGCCGGTACTGGCACGCATCGCCAGCTACGCCAACGCCGGCGTCGATCCCGCGATCATGGGCATTGGCCCGGTATCGGCCACCCGCCGCTGCCTGGACAAGGCCGGCTGGAGCCTGGGCGACCTGGACCTGATCGAAGCCAACGAAGCCTTTGCCGCGCAGTCACTGGCGGTGGGCAAAGAGCTGGAATGGGACGCGGCCAAGGTCAACGTCAACGGCGGCGCGATTGCCATCGGCCACCCGATTGGCGCGTCAGGCTGCCGTGTGCTGGTGACCCTGCTGCATGAAATGATCAAGCGTGACGCCAAGAAGGGCCTGGCCACCCTGTGCATCGGTGGCGGGCAAGGTGTAGCCCTGGCCCTTGAACGCAGCTGATTTCAAAGAGCAACATGGAAAAGGCCCGGTTCCACGAAAACCGGGCCTTTTCTTTATCGGTCAGTCCCGCGCCTGGGGCACCGCAAACACCGCATTTGCCCGCACCACCACCTTCTCCCCGACCTGCACGCTGACCGTGGCAAACGCCATCTGCCGCCCGCGCTTGTGATGCTCCAGACGCACCTCGACCCACTCCCCTACCTGCACCGCGCCGAGATAGTCCAGGGTCATGCTCGCCGTGATCAACGGCAGCGGCGGCTCGCTGGAAAACGCCATGGCGTAGCCCATGCCCACATCCGCCAGGGTGGCCAGCACGCCACCGTGCACGGTGCCGCGTCCGTTGGCGTGGCGGTTGTCGGCGCGCAGGCCGATTTCCAGCTGCAAGCCTTCACCTCGGCTATACACCGGGCCAAGCAGGTCCAGGAGTGGGCTGCTTCGACGCAGCGGGGTAAAGCCTTCGGGGATGGCATGGGCAGTCATGTCAGGTTCTTCCTTGGGGACAAGGCTGGAGGTGTATCCCACCGCAGCCATCCGGACCATCAACATCAGCCCGGTAAATCCCCGGTGATAAGCCTAACGCTTCATGCAGCGCTGATAACGCTCATCCACGCGCTTGGCAAACCAGGCCGTGGTGAGGTTGCGGGTGATCTTCGGGCTTTTCAGCACGATGCCCGGCAGGATCGCCCGCGGCACCGGTTTGCCGGCGGCCTTGTCGGCCAGGGCGAACACCCGCTGGTACAGGGTAGTGTCTTCAAAATCCAAGCGCTCGCCCTGCTCCAGCTGGCTGCGGATGCTCGGGTTGCGCATGTCCAGCGCCTTGCCCAGAGAGCGCACTGCCAGCTCCGTGGTGCCCGGCAGGAACGAGCCGTAGTTGATCAGGTCGCCATCCAACGCCAGATTGGCGCCCGAGACTCGGCTGACCGCTGCCTGGAATGCGGCGTTGCGGCTGGCGTACCAACCGGCATTGAAATCGGCGAAGCGGTACAGCATCTGGTCGTAGTGCACCGGGTAACCCAGCAAATGGGTGATACCAAAGTACATGCCGCCTCGGCGAGTAAACACTTCCCGGCGGATGCTGCCATCCACGGTGTAGGGATAATCCCGGGCCTGCTTCTGTGCGAAGTCGATGCTGACCTGCATCGGGCCGGCGGTATGCACCGGGTTGAAGCCGCCAAACAGCGTATTGCCCAGGGGCACAACACTGATGAAGTCATCAAAGATTCCACTCAAATCCCGCTCGGTGCGCGCAGCGTTCAAGCGCTCGGCGTAGGACTTGCCGGTGGGCGAGCGCAGTTGCAGTGCCGTGCGCACCAATACCGCCGGCACATGGACTTTAGCAGCGCGCCGCAGGATCTCGTCCTGGGCGATCTTGCCCATGTTCGGGACCGGCGGGTCGACCTGATAGGTGGACTCCTGCTCGGTCACGGCCAATACCGCGCATATGTTCTCCGTACCGGGGTAGATTTTCTGCGTGTTGAAGGCGGTGTAGATGTCCTGGGCCCAGCCGCCACGATCCGGCACGCTGGCCGGCATCAGCCGCACGATCTGCGCTTTCACCTCGGCTTCGCTGCGCTCCGGCAGTTGCTGGGTGCGCTGGCTGGAGCAGCCGGCCAGTACCAATAAGGTGGTAAGGCACAGGATGAGGCGAGATGAACGCATGGGGCTTCCTTGGGCGACAATGGGCCAGTCTTGGCAGATATCGACCGGTAAGTCTAACCGGGGTTCGCCGACCTGCTGCTCTCGCCAAAAAAACCAGGACGTGAAAGGATTAGGCACCCGTCGTTCCTACAAGGAGTTTGAATGCCATGCTTAGCCTGAACTTCCTGATCACCTGCCTGATCGTCGTGCTCATTCCCGGCACCGGCGTGATCTTCACCGTGTCCACCGGACTGACCGCCGGCAAGCGCGCCAGTGTGTTCGCCGCGCTGGGCTGCACCGCCGGGATCGTCCCGCACTTGTTGGCCTCCGTGCTTGGGCTGTCCGCCCTGCTGCATACCAGCGCCCTGGCGTTCGAAGCCCTCAAGTATGCCGGCGCCGCCTACTTGCTGTACCTCGCCTATGCCACCTGGCGGGACCGCTCGGCCTTTGCCATGAACGACGCACCGACGATTTCCAGCGCCCACAGCCTGATGGTGCGAGGCCTGTTGCTGAATATTCTGAACCCCAAGCTGACGATTTTCTTCCTGGCGTTCCTGCCGCAATTCGTCACCCCGGGCGCGGGCGCACCGGCCCTGCAAATGCTGTTGCTGAGCAGTGTATTCATGGCGATGACGTTTGCGGTGTTTGTGATTTATGGCCTGCTGGCCAATGTGTTCCGCCGCGCGGTGATCGAATCGCCACGTGTACAGAACTGGCTGCGCCGCAGTTTTGCAGCGGCGTTTGCGGGGTTGGGGCTGAACCTGGCGTTTGCCCAGCGCTAAGTTGCAAGCAGCCGCGAACAGCCTTCTTGTGGCGAGGGAGCTTGCTCCCGCTGGACTGCGCAGCAGGCCCATTTTCAGGGCCGCTGCGCGCCCCAGCGGGAGCAAGCTCCCTCGCCACAGGTTACTTAGATCCCGGCAAGTGCCAGGTCCATCGCGAAGTAGGTGAAGATCAAGTCCGCACCGGCGCGCTTGATCGAGCCCAGGGTTTCCCGCACTACGCGGGCTTCGTCGATCGCGCCCGCCTGGGCGCCGAACTTGATCATCGCGTACTCGCCGCTGACCTGATACGCCGCCACCGGCAAACGCGAGGCTTCGCGGATGTCGCGGATGATGTCCAGGTACGCGCCGGCCGGCTTGACCATCAGCGCGTCCGCACCTTCTTGCTCATCCAGCAACGATTCGCGCACCGCTTCGCGGCGGTTCATCGGATTCATCTGGTAGCTCTTGCGATCGCCCTTCAGCGCGCTGCCGCCGGCTTCGCGGAACGGGCCGTAGAGGGCCGAGGCGAACTTGGTGGAATAGGCCATGATCGGGATATGGCTGAAGCCTGCTTCATCCAGGGCCCGGCGAATGGCCTGGACCTGCCCGTCCATCGCGGCGGACGGGGCGATCACATCGGCACCGGCACGAGCGGCAGCCACAGCTTGCTTGCCAAGGTTGACCAGGGTGCGGTCGTTGTCGACTTCGGCGCCGTGCATCACGCCGCAATGGCCGTGGTCGGTGTATTCGCAGAAACAGGTATCGGACATCACGATCATTTCCGGCACCGCATCCTTGATGATCGAGGACATGCGCGACACCAGGCCACGCTCTTGCCAGGTGTCACTGCCCGAGGCGTCCAGGTGGTGGGACACGCCGAAGGTCATCACCGACTTGATCCCGGCTTTGGCATAGCGTTCGATCTCGCCGGCCAGCTTCGACTCGGGAATGCGCTGCACCCCGGGCATGCTGGTGATTGGCACGAAGTCGTCGATTTCTTCTTCAACGAAGATCGGCAGCACCAGGTCATTGAGGGTGAATTCGCTTTCCTGGAACAGGCCACGCAACTCCGGGGAGCGGCGCAGGCGGCGTGGACGGGCTTCGGGGAACTGGCTGGACATTGATGCTCCTGAAAAAAGGCAGGCCAAAAATCTTTGGGGCGAAAGCTTATGCCTCGTGCACCGCAGAGCACAAACGCCAAGTGCGGAACAGTTTATTGCAGGCTTGGTAACAATTGCATTGATCTAGAGCTGTAGACGGCCTTCAATGCAAACGGCAACCGCGCCGCCGACCCAGATTTCCTCGCCGCTGTGTTCAACGCGGATTCGCCCGGCGCGGCCCATGGCGGTGCCCTGGCTGACCACATAGCAACTGGGCGCCAAACCCTCGCCCAGCAACCACTGGGCGACACCGGCGTTCAGGCTGCCGGTGGCCGGATCTTCCGGAGCGCCGTCGCCGGCAATAAAGGCCCGCACCTCAAACTGCGCCTCATCGCCATCCCGCTCGGGGTTCCACGGGGCGATCACGCCCACGGCCAAGCCCTGCAACTGCGAATAGTCAGGCCGCAGTGCCAGTACCTGCTCGCGATCCGCCAGCATCACCGCCAGCCAGCCCGCGCCGTTATCCACCCACTGGCTGCGCAAAATCGCACCGGGCTCAAGGTCCAGGGCCCGACGCACGCGCTCGACCAATTCAGCTTCCAGCGGGCCGGAACGCAGCAACGGTGGCGCGATAAACGCCAGTTCATCGCCCTGGCGGCGGATGCGCACCAGGCCGATCTCACACTCCTGGATGATCTCCTCCCCAGCGGGTTGGCCACCGGCCAGCAACCAGGCATGGCAACTGCCCAGGGTCGGATGGCCGGCAAACGGCAATTCATTGAGAGTCGTGAAGATCCTTACGCGGTAGTCCGCTCGTGGATCACGGGGCTTGAGCAGGAAGGTGGTTTCGCTGAGGTTGGTCCAGTTGGCGAAATCCGCCATCTGCTGGTCGCTCAGGCTGTCGGCGCCCAGCACCACGGCCAACGGGTTGCCCTTGACGGCCACGCTGCTGAAAACGTCCAGTTGTTTGAAGTCGAAAGAAGCCATGCCGGTCCTTATGCTGGGATGTTCAAGCCACGGATCACCGCCGGCCGGGCGACGAACCCGTCCAGGGCCCGCAGTACGTTCGGGAAGTCGGTAATACCCACCAGGTCGCCAGACTCATAGAAGCCGATCAGGTTGCGAACCCACGGGAAGGTGGCGATATCGGCGATGCTGTACTCGTCACCCATGATCCAGGTGCGGCCCAACAGGCGCTTTTCCAGCACCTCCAGCAAGCGGCGCGACTCGGCGACGTAGCGGTCGCGCGGGCGCTTGTCTTCATAGGCCGCGCCGGCGAATTTGTTGAAGAACCCCACCTGGCCGAACATCGGCCCGATACCGGCCATCTGGAACATCAGCCACTGGATCGTCTCGTAACGCATCGCCGGGTCTTCGGGAAGCAATTCACCGCTCTTCTCGGCGAGGTAGATCAGGATCGCGCCCGACTCGAACAGCCCCAGCGCCTGGCCGCTCGGGCCATTGGGGTCGATGATCGCCGGGATCTTGTTGTTGGGGTTCAGCGACAGGAACTCGCTGGAAAGCTGGTCCTGGGTCTCGAAACTGACCTTGTGCGCCTCGTAGGGCAGGCCGATTTCCTCGAGCATGATCGACACCTTGACCCCGTTGGGCGTGGGCAACGAATACAGCTGCAGACGCTCGGGATGCCGGGCCGGCCATTTGGCGGTGATGGGGAAGTCTGAAAGTGAGTTCATCATGGGACTCCTGATAAAAGTAGGAGAGTAGTGGTTCAGTGCCTATCGTGCATCCGTCTTAATTCAGCAACATCGGCGGGTTAATCTCCTGCACACGGCAAGGATGCCGCCCCATCTCCCCCGCGAAACGAACCAAACTGCCTTGGGGGACTCTTAAAGAGCGCCCGATGGCTGGGCTTGCTTGCCCTGAATCCCTGCACCGAGACTTAGAACCATCATGACCTACAAGCCTCTGTGTCTTGCGAAACGCTTCAAACGCTACGCCTACATCCTGCTGCCGGTATTGCTGGTGAGCGCCGCGGTCGGCCTTAGCCTGGAATCGCGGGTCAGCCGCGCCCAGCCGGTCGACGGCGTGCAAACCCTGGTGTTCCTGCGCCATGGCGAGAAACCTGCCGGGGGCCTCGGCCAACTCAACTGCCAGGGGCTTAACCGTGCGATGAACCTGGCCACCGTGCTGCCGGAAAAATTCGGCAAGGCCAACTACGTGTTCGCACCCAACCCGACCCGCAATGTCGAGGAAGGCGAGAAAGACAACTCCTACAGCTACATCCGCCCGTTGATGACCATCAGCCCCAGCGCGATCAAGCTCGGGTTGCCGGTCAACATCAAGTTCTCGGCCAATGACACCAGCGCCCTCGCTGACGAACTGGTGGAAGACAAATACCACAACGCCGTCATCTACACTGCCTGGTCCCATGGGTATCTGCCGGACTTGATCAACAAGGTGGCAAGCGAGGCCGTCGGTGAAAAACATGTGATTACCGACGATTGGTCCGGCAGCGATTTCGATAGCTTGTATGTGTTGACCCTGACCTGGCACAACGGCAAGGCCTCGCTGCTCAGCCGCAACTACAAGCAAGGCCTGGATAATGGCCAGCAGACTTGCCCGGACGCAACGCAAGTCAGCGCCGATATCTGACCGCCCCTGAAGACCCGTGGCGAGGGAGCTTGCTCCCGCTGGGCTGCGAAGCGGCCCCAAAATTCTGGGAGCGCTTCGCACTCCAGCGGGAGCAAGCTCCCTCGCCACGGCAAGCTCCCTCGCCACAGTGCTTCGGAGGCGGCCTTGTACAGCGTATGATGTTGCGCTATTGACTCACCTGCGGATCATCTACATGTCCAACCTCTCCTCCACCCAGCCTGCCCGGGGCTGGTCCTTCTGGTGGAAACCAGCGCTGTTCCTGCTGGTGGCCTGCGTCGGCCTCTACTACGTGAAATGGTCGCCCTACTACGCCAAGGCGTTTATCGCGGCAGACAACCACAGCATCGGCGCCTCGATTCTCAACGACCAGCAAAGCGCGCCACTGGCCGCCGCGCTGGCCTATGCCCAGGTGTATTTCCTGGCGATCTGGAAGGCTGCGGTGCTGGCGGTCATTCTCGGCTCATTGCTGCAGGTGCTGATCCCACGGGACTGGCTGCTGCGCCTGTTTGGCCGTGCCGGGCTGGGATCTACCCTGCGTGGCGGGCTGTTCGCCCTGCCGGGGATGATGTGCAGTTGCTGCGCCGCTCCGGTGGCGGCCGGTATGCGTCGGCAGAAAGTCTCGGTCGGCGCGGCGCTGGCGTTCTGGATTGCCAACCCGGTGCTGAACCCGGCGACACTGGTGTTCATGGGATTTGTGCTGGGCTGGGGCTTTACCGCGCTGCGGTTGGTGGCCGGGATCGTGCTGGTGGTGGGTGTTTCGCTGGTGGCGCAACGCATCGCGCGGCCGGAGCAGGTACCGGAAGCCGCGCTCGACGCCGTGGCCCAGGCCAGCCATGCCGAAACCGAACCGTTCCTGACCCGCTGGCTGCGCACCCTGTGGCAGCTGTTCTGGAGCACGATTCCGGTGTACATCCTGGCGGTGCTGATCCTCGGCGCGGCGCGGGTCTGGCTGTTTCCCCACGTGGACGGCGCCATGGCCAACAGCCTGGTGTGGCTGGTGCCGCTGGCGATTGTCGGCACGTTGTTCGTGATCCCGACCGCCGCCGAAATCCCCATCGTGCAGACCATGATGACCCTCGGCATGGGCACCGGCCCGGCCGTGGCCTTGCTGATGACGCTGCCGAGCGTGAGCCTGCCGTCGCTGCTGATGCTGCGCAAGGATTTCGATGCGCGGGTGCTGGTGACCGTGGCCGGGCTGACGATGCTGATGGGGGTGGTGTGTGGGCTGATCGGGGCGTTTATCCTGTAGTGATCGAGTGAATTCGAGGGCCTCTTCGCGGGCAAGCCCGCTCCCACATTCGACCGCATTTATCCTGTAGGAATGCGGTCGAATGTGGGAGCGGGCTTGCTCGCGAAGGGGCCGGCAAACTCAATCAATCACGTACGCCGAGCGAGCCTGCCCCGGAAATACTCCACCACCGCCGCTTGCTCTCCCGCAAACTCGATACGCGCGCCTTTGCTTTCCCGCTGGAACGCATACATCGGGTCGTAGTACTCACGCAGCAGCCCTTCAATCCAGCCGCGGTGCAAATCCACCGCGCCGCTGCTGGCTTGTTCTGCCAATGCTTCCTGCATGATCGCGTGCAACCGCGCAAACCGCTCGCCGCCCAGGCGCTTGTGGATATTGCCCAGGCTCTGGGTCAGGCGCTCGGCAAACAGTTCCTGGCCAGTGTCGCCAAACACCGCGACAAACTCGGCGCAGAGGTCCACTACATAATCCTTCAGGATGCGCTCCACCCGGCCTTCAACGCTGTCTTCCAGCCAGACCATCGGGAAGCCCTGCATGCCTTTGTGCAAGGGCAACGGCAGCGCGCAGCTGCCGATCATGCGGCTCTCATCCTCGACCACAAACTGCTCGATACCGGCGGCGCGCTTTTTCAGCAGGTCCACCGCCAGGCGGTTTTCGAAGTCGATGTTGGAAGGTTGCGCCGTAGCGCGTTTGCCGAAGCTGGAACCGCGATGGTTGGCGTGGCCTTCCAGGTCCAGGGCGTTGTTCAACTGGCCGAGCACTTCGGTCTTGCCGGTACCGGTCATGCCGCCCAACAGTACGAAGTCGCATTGCGCGGTGGCGCTTTCAACCGTGTCGAGCAGGAAAGTCCGCATGGCCTTGTAGCCACCGCCCACTCGCGGATAGTCGATACCCGCCTCGGTTTTCAACCATTGCTGGGCAATCTGCGAACGCATCCCGCCGCGAAAGCAGTACAGCAGACCATCCGGATTGGCCTGGGCAAAACGCGCCCAGTGTTCGATACGTTCGGCCTTGATCGCCCCGGACACCAGTTCGTGCCCGAGAACAATGGCCGCCTGCTGGCCTTGCTGCTTGTAACAGGTGCCCACCCGTTCGCGCTCGTCGTCGGTCATCAACGGCAGGTTGACCACCCCGGGAAACGCGCCCTTGATGAACTCGATCGGCGCGCGGGTATCCATCATCGGCCGGTCGTTGAGAAAGATATCGCGGTAATCGGTGATGTCGATGGGCATCAGAACACCTCAACCGCGTTGGTCTGTCGCTCAACCAGTTCGCCGATCGGCTCAAGGTTCAGGCCCAGCTCCGCCGCCACGGCGAGGAATTCGGCATTGCCTTCGGGGGTGACCGCCACCAGCAGCCCGCCGCTGGTTTGCGGGTCGCACAGCACGCGTTTGTGCAGTTCGTTCAGGCGCCCCAGCTTGCTGGCGTAGCTGTCGAAATTGCGCAAGGTGCCGCCGGGGACGCAGCCCTGTTCCAGGTAGTACTCAACCCCGGGCAGGCGTGGGACTTTTTCGTATTCGATGCGGGCAGTTAATTGGCTGCCGTCAGCCATTTCCACCAGGTGGCCTAACAGGCCGAAACCGGTGACGTCGGTCATGGCCGTGACACCGGCCAGCTTGCCAAAACGGCTGCCGGGTTTGTTGAGGGTGCACATCCAGTCACGGGCCAGGCCCACGTCGGCCTCGCGCAGCTTGCCCTTCTTCTCGGCCGTGGTGAGGATGCCGATGCCCAGGGGTTTGGTCAGGTACAGTTGGCAACCGGCGGTGGCGGTGTCGTTGCGCTTCATGTGGCGCTTTTCCACCAGCCCGGTGACGGCCAGGCCGAAGATCGGCTCCGGGGCGTCGATGGAGTGGCCGCCGGCCAGGGGAATCCCGGCAGCGTCACACACGGAACGGCCGCCGCGAATCACTTCCCGGGCAATCTCCGGAGCCAGCACGTTGACCGGCCAGCCGAGAATCGCGATGGCCATCAACGGATCGCCGCCCATCGCATAGATATCGCTGATGGCATTGGTGGCGGCAATGCGGCCGAAGTCGAAGGGGTCATCGACGATCGGCATGAAAAAGTCGGTGGTGGACACCACGCCGCGCTCCTCGTCGATGGCGTACACCGCCGCGTCATCGCGCGAAGCGTTGCCTACCCAGAGCTTGGGGTCGAGGTTCTGTGCGCCACTGCCGGCGAGGATCACTTCCAGTACCTGAGGTGAGATCTTGCAACCGCAACCAGCACCGTGGCTGTATTGGGTCAGGCGAATCGGCTCGTTCATGGGTATCCCTCAAGGCGTCAAGTGGGCGGATTCTAGCAGACAGCAAAAGGCCGACTGCATGCAGTCGGCCTTTATGTTCAGCCCTTAGTGTTTGGCAGCAAGCCGTTTATGCCGGTTGCGTCGCATCATGTTCAGGCACTCGATGGCCGCCGAGAACGCCATGGCCGCATACACATAGCCTTTTGGCACATGGGCGCCGAAACCTTCGGCGATCAGCGTCATACCGATCATGATGAGGAAGCCCAGGGCCAACATCACGATGGTCGGGTTGTCGTTGATGAACTTGGCCAGCGGCTCGGCCGCCACCAACATCACGATCACCGAGACCACCACGGCAATGATCATGATCGGCAAGTGCTCGGTCATGCCCACGGCGGTGATGATGCTGTCGATGGAAAACACCATGTCCAGCAGCAGGATCTGGCCAATCGCCGAGGCGAAGCCCAGGGTCACGCTCGGCGCGCCGGTGTCCACATGCTCCTTCTCGGGGTCCATGCTGTGATGGATCTCGGTGGTGGCCTTCCACACCAGGAACAGGCCACCGGCGATCAGGATCATGTCTTTCCAGGAGAACGACTGCCCCAGGATGTCGATGACCGGCTCGGTCAGCTGCACGATAAAGGCGATGGTGCTCAACAGGCCCAGACGCAGGATCAATGCCATGCTGATGCCGATGCGGCGGGCCTTGGCCCGGTGCTTCACCGGCAACTTGTTGGTGAGAATCGAGATAAAGATCAGGTTATCGATCCCCAGCACGATCTCCATGACGATCAGGGTGGCCAGTGCGATCCACGCGGTCGGGCTGGCGGCCAGTTGTAAAAGGTATTCCATAGGTCATTCCTGGTGTTGTGTGCGGGTATCAGGTTTCTTGGGAGGTGGACTCAGGCTTGCTGTCTTCCTGTTCCGGCTTGTCCGGCTTGCCTTGCGGCGGTGCGATCAAGCCCTTGGTCGCGTCACTCAACGCCTGCTCGGCGGCCTGGTGGGTGTCGTCAATCACTTGCTTGGCCGACTCGGTGGCCTTGCCCAGCAGTTGTTGCGCGCTTTTTTCCGCTTGGTCACAGCCACTGAGCATGACTAATGAAAGCCCAAGTAACGCCGTTGCGCCCAGGGAATTGAGTTTCATGATGCGTTCCTCGTTAGAACCGTCGGGTCCAAGTAGTGGCCCCTCGATAGCGACGCATTCTATGCAGGGGAACACTTCAGGAAAATTCGTATTTTTTTCGTTTATACTTCGGTTTTCACGAAGTATTGGCTGCCATGCTCAATTACCGACAACTGCACTACTTCTGGGTCGTCGCCAAGACCGGCAGCATCGTGCGCGCCTGCGAGCAACTGAACCTCACGCCGCAGACCATCAGCGGGCAGATCAGCCTGCTGGAACAGACCTTTGGCGTGGCATTGTTCCAGAAGGTCGGGCGCCAGCTGGAGCTGACCGAAGCCGGGCGCCAGGCGCTGCCCTATGCCGAGCAGATGTTCCAGCTGGGCAATGAGCTTGAAGCGATGTTGCGTACCCAGCCCAATGAGCAGCAGATCCTGTTCCGGGTTGGCGTCGCGGATGTGGTGCCCAAGTCCATCGTCTATCGGCTGATTGCGCCAACCATGGAGTTGAGCGAGCCGATCCGCATCACCTGCCGTGAAGACAAACTCGAACGCTTGCTGGCGGACCTGGCGATCCAGCGCCTGGACCTGGTGATCTCCGACAGTCCGATGCCGCCGCATCTGGACATCAAGGGCTACAGCCAGAAGCTGGGGGAATGCGGCATCAGTTTCTTCGCAACCCAGGCATTGGCTGACCAGCATCGCGGCGATTTCCCACAATGCCTGCAGGGTGCGCCGCTGTTGATTCCGGGGGCGGAGACGGTGGTGCGCAGCCGTTTGCTGCGCTGGTTTGCCGAGCAGCAGATCCAGCCGCGGATCGTCGGGGAATTTGACGACAGTGCGTTGATGCAGGCCTTTGGCCAATCCGGCAGCGGGATTTTTATCGCGCCGAGCGTGATTGCCGACGAGGTGGAACGCCAGTATGGCGTGGCGCTGATCGGCCAGACGGATGCGGTGACCGAATCGTTTTATGCAATCTCGGTGGAGCGCAAGGTCAAGCACCCCGGCATCGTGGCGATTACCGAAGGTGCCAGACGGGAGCTGTTCACTTCCCTGCCCTGAAGGCTCAGGCGCAGACGGCGCGAGTCTTGGCGGTCATCAGCCACAGCGCCAGCAGGATCGACAACAGGATAAAGCCCGCCGCGGCAAACCCGAGGCTGCCCAGGCCCAGGGTGTCGATCACGTGCCCGCCCACCAGCGCCCCCAGGCCAATACCCAGGTTGGCCCCGGCAATGTTCAACGAGGCGGCAAACGCCGGCGCATGAGGTGCGGCCTTCATCAGTCGCACATGGCTGACCAGAAACAATGCCGCCTGGGTCACGCCCCATACCGCCATCGCCGCCGCCAACCCGATCGTGGAATGGATGGCGGGCACCAGCGCCACCATGCCGGCGATCATGAAACCGCAGAACACCATCGACGCAATCAGCGGATGACGGTCGACCATGCGCCCGCCCAAAGAGTTGCCGATCAGGCCGACCGCGCCAAAGCCCATGAGGCACCAGCCCACTACCGTGCCGTCAAAACCCGCCAGGCGTTCGAGAATGTCTGCCAGGTAGGTGTAGGCGGTGAACATCCCGCTGAACACCAGGATCGACAGCAGGATATGGCCCTGCATCAGCGGGCTGCGCAAGATCTTGAACTGCGAGCGCAGGCTGACCTGGTCGTTCTTTGCCCGGGTCTTCGGCAGGTAGATAAACAGCAGCAGGGCCTTGGCAAACGCCACCACCGCAAGAATGCCAAAGGCGGTGCGCCAGCCGAACATATCGGAAATCAGCGTGCCCACCGGGATCCCGAAGACCGTGGCACACACGATGCCGAAGCCGATTTTTTCAATCGCGCGGCCGGCGAAGTCCGGCCCGACAATGTCCACCGCTGTTTCGCTGGCCAGGGCCCAGAACACCGGCAGCCCCAGTGCCGGGATCAACCGGGCCAGGGACATAACCCAGATATTCGAGGCCATCGCCGCCAGAGTGTTGGCCAGGCCGAACATGATCAGGATCGTGATAAACAGCCGCTTGCGCTCGAACCGGGCGAAATATGCGGTGAGGAACGGGCCAAACGCCGCCACGGTGAAGGCGAACAACGTCACCAGCAACCCGGCCTGGGACACGCTTACATCGAGGTCCCGGGCGATGGAAGGCAACAGGCCGACGATGATGAACTCTGTGGTCAGCACGGTAAAACCGGCTGCCGACAACAGCAGGATCGGAAACAACATCAAAAACTCCAGAAAACAGCGACATCAACGACAGCCCGGAGGGCCCGCTGATAGAGAAGAAATAAGAGGATGGGCAATGTTAACAGAATGTGTAGCGGCGTGGTGACGGAACGCCGCACCCGGATTAGACGTTTCCTACAGATGTTAGACTTCGCCCCTGCCAGATTCATGCTGCCTAGCTGCATCTATTAAAAAAACCAGAGACAACCTTTTTATGACTGCTGCCCCTTCCCTCTTTCAACGCCTGATGTCTATCAGCCTGGTCACCCAAATTGTCATCGGCCTGATCGCCGGTATCCTGTTGGCCCTGCTGTTGCCCGACGTCGCACAAGCCACCGGGTTTATTGGCAAGGTCTTTGTCTCGGCGCTCAAGGCCGTCGCGCCCATCCTGGTATTTGTGCTGGTGATGGCCTCGATTGCCAGCCACAAGCACGGCCAGGAAACCCATATCCGCCCGATCCTGTTCCTGTACCTGCTGGGCACGTTCGCTGCCGCCGTGGTCGCGGTGATCGCCAGCACGCTGTTCCCCTCCTCGCTGGTGCTGGCCACCCACGATGTGGCCGTCAGCCCTCCCGGCGGTATCGGTGATGTGTTGCAAAGCCTGTTGCTGAGCGTGGTGGACAACCCGGTCAGCGCGCTGATGAACGCCAATTTCATCGGTATCCTGGCGTGGGCCATCGGCATGGGCATCGCCATTCGCCATGCCAGCGACACCACCCGCACCGTACTGGGCGACCTGTCCAACGGCGTCACGCTGATCGTGCGCATGGTGATCCGCTTCGCGCCCCTGGGGATTTTCGGCCTGGTGGCCTCGACCCTCGCCACGTCCGGCTTCGGCGCCCTGCTGGGCTACGCACACCTGCTGCTGGTGTTGATCGGCTGCATGCTGTTCGTCGCGCTGGTGATCAACCCGGCCATCGTGTTCTGGAAGCTGCGCCGCAACCCTTACCCGCTGGTGCTGATGTGCCTGCGGGAAAGCGGGATCACCGCGTTTTTCACCCGCAGTTCGGCGGCCAACATTCCGGTCAACCTGGCGTTGAGCAAGCGCCTGGGCCTGCATGAAGACACGTACTCGGTGTCGATCCCGCTGGGCGCCACCATCAATATGGCCGGCGCTGCCATCACCATCACCGTGCTGACCCTGGCCGCCGTGCACACCCTGGGCATTGCCGTGGACATCCCCACCGCCGTGCTGCTCAGCGTGGTCGCGGCGGTGTGTGCCTGCGGCGCGTCGGGGGTTGCCGGGGGCTCGCTGCTGTTGATCCCGCTGGCGTGCAGCCTGTTCGGCATTCCCAGCGAAATCGCCATGCAGGTGGTGGCCGTGGGCTTCATCATCGGCGTGTTGCAGGACTCGGCGGAGACCGCACTGAACTCGTCCACCGATGTGTTGTTCACCGCTGCCGCGTGCCTGGGCAAGGAAGAACAAGCCGCGTAGACCTTGCGCGCACAAAAAAGCCCGGGGCGGTTCGTGAATGAACCGCCCCGGGCTTTTTATTACAAGGCTTAGAACGCGCCCATGTAGTCGCGCTTGCCCACTTCCACGCCGTTGTGACGCAGCAAGGCGTAAGCGGTGGTGACGTGGAAGAAGAACTGCGGCAGGCCGTAGCTCAGCAGGTACGACTGGCCGCTGAAGCGCTTCTCTTTCGGGGTGCCAGGGCGAGTGATGATCTCGATGCCTTCTTTACCGTCGACCTGGGCCGGGGTGATGGTGTCGATAAACGCCAGGACCTTGGCGATCAGCGCTTGCAGGTCGGCGAAGGTGACTTCTGTATCGTCGTATTTCGGAACTTCGATTTCAGCCAGGCGGGCAGAAACGCCTTTGGCGAAGTCGACGGCGATCTGCACCTGGCGCACCAGCGGGAACATGTCCGGGTACAGGCGTGCCTGCAGGAAGGCGTTCGGGTCGATGTTCTTGGCGGTGGCGTGGGCCTCGGCCTTGTTCAGCACATCGCTCAGGGCGTTGAGCATTTGCTTGAAGACCGGGAGGGAAGCGGCGTACAGGGAAATAGTCATGACAGTCTCGACAGTTGTGGCAGGGTTTGAAACAGCCGCGATTATAGACATGCCGGCCACCGGCGCCGCTTGTCTTTTATTTTTTCAGGATTAGGCTAGTGAGCTCACTGCATTAGGGAAAGCGCGATGACCACCGAGCACGACACCACTTCCGAAGAGCCGCGCCTGAACAGCACGGAGATCCGCATCCTTGGCTGCCTGATCGAAAAACAGGCCACCAGCCCCGAAACCTACCCGTTGACCCTCAACGCGCTGGTGATCGCCTGTAACCAGAAAACCAGCCGCGAACCGGTGATGAACCTCAGCCAGGGCCAGGTTGGCCAGAGCCTGCGGGCCCTGGAAGGCCGCGGGTTTACCCGGCTGGTGATGGGCAGCCGCGCCGACCGCTGGGAGCATCGGGTGGACAAGGCGCTGGAGCTGGTGCCGGCCCAGGTGATTCTCAGCGGGCTGCTGTTCCTGCGGGGGCCGCAGACGGTCAACGAACTGCTGACCCGCAGCGGGCGCATGCATGACTTTGAAGACGCCGAGCAGGTGGTGCATCAACTGGAACGCCTGATTGCCCGTGGGCTGGCGTTGTTGGTGCCGCGTCAGTCGGGGCAGCGGGAAGATCGGTACATGCACGCCCTGGGCGACCCGGCGGACATTGAAGCGATCCTGGCGGCACGTGGGAATCCGGTGGAGCGTGGTGCGGGAAGTGGGGTTTCCCTGGAGCGTATCGAAGAGCTTGAAGCGCGGATTGCGGCGCTGGAAGAGCGCCTTTCGCGGCTCGAATAATGTTTGTGGTGAGTGGGCTTCTGTGGTGAGGGAGCTTGCTGTGGYRAKGGAGCTTTTGTGGCGAGGGAGCTTGCTGTGGCGAGGGAGCTTGCTCCCGCTGGAGTGCGTAGCGCTCCCATTTTCTTGGGGCTGCTGCGCAACCCAGCGGGAGCAAGCTCCCTCGCCACAAAAGCTCACTCGCCACAGCAAGCTCACTCTCCACACCGCCAGCGGTGATGCTCAGCTCCGGGCAAATGCCACCGCCGCCTGAAACTGTTCATCCGTCGGCCGCACGCCGGTGTACAGCACGAACTGCTCCAACGCCTGGATGGCGATCACTTCCAAACCGGTGATCACTCGTTTGCCCTGGGCCCGTCCACGCAGGATCAGTGGCGTTTCCGAGGGAATCGCCACCACATCGAAGACCGTCTCGGCCGCATCAACCGCGTCAGCTTCAAACGCCAACTGATCCGCTTCCGCCCCTCCGGTCATGCCAATCGGCGTCACGTTGACCAGCATCTGCGGGCGCAAGGCACCCAACTGCGCCTGCCACTCATACCCCAGGCTCTGGGCCAGCGCCCGGCCCGCTTCTTCATTGCGCGCCACGATCACGCCCTTGGCGTAGCCGCCATCGCGCAAGGCACTGGCCACCGCCTTGGCCATGCCGCCGCTGCCGCGCAGGGCGAAGGTCGAGTCCTTGGGCACCTGGTGCTTGTGCAGCAGTTGCTCGATGGCGATGTAATCGGTGTTGTAGGCCTTCAAATGCCCGTCGGTGTTGACGATGGTATTGATTGACGCAATGGCCCGCGCCGAATCGTCCAGCTCATCCACCAGGGCAATACAGGCTTCCTTGAACGGCATCGACACGCCACAACCCCGAATGCCCAAGGCCCGAATGCCACCGACGGCGCCCGGCAGGTCCTGGCTACTGAAGGCCTTGTAGTAGAAATTCAACCCCAACTGCTCGTACAGGTGGTTATGAAAGCGCAGGCCAAAGTTCCCGGGGCGCGCCGACAGTGACATGCACAGTTGGGTGTCCTTGTTGGGGTTCATCTGCATCGGTAACTCCTTGAAGCCATTCCAGAGGCGGTTTCGGATAGACGGAATACCCGCGCCGGCGGGTTGTCATGGATCATACGCACTGTGCCCGGCCACTTGTGTAAGCCAACCGATACAGACCTTACACAACCTTTACCTATCGGCTGTGCTGTTTTTTAGAAATACGCTGTCTTAAAAGTATCCCCGCGACAATCCTTGAGTCGATTGATTGCAGACCATGAGCGCAGGGGCTAACCGAGGAATGACCATGATTCGTAAACTCCCCAAGATCGCCTTGCTGATCGGCGCACTCGCTATGGCAGGACAGGCCTCCGCCCACGGTGGTGGTTGGGGTGCTCCGCTCGCACTGGGAGCCGTTGTTGGTGCAGTGGTAGGCGGCTCGATCGTCGCCAGTCAATCGCGGCCGGTCTACGTGCAACAACCGGTGTATGTCCAGCCGCAGCCGGTGTATGCCGCTCCGCCGCCGGTCTACTACGCACCGCCACCGCCTGTGTATGTGCAACAACAGGTTTATTACCGCCCGGCGCCGGTCTACTACGGCCCACCGCGCGGCTACTACGGCCCTCCACACGGCTATTACGGTCGCGGCTGGTAAGCCTCAACTGATACACCTGAACAGGCTCCGCCCTAAAAGCGGGGCCTTTTTTTGGCCTGCAGGTCTGAATAAATCTCGCCAAGGTCGTTATAAGGACAATGGCTGTGGCCAAATCCCACATCATTGATCTCAATAGGCGCTTGCCCGAACGGGGCCTGCGCTGTCATGTTTGTGTCTCAAAAGGCTTCCACTATCAACACTGTCCGACCAATAACAACAAGGACGATTGCCCATGCCCACGCAAAACCCACATCGCACCGCCGGCCTCTGCACCTCGAGCAAGGTCTATAGCGTACTGACGGAGCTCAAGGCCCTGGAAGGCCATCGCAACGCCAAGTTCCTGTCCTTGCTGACGGAAAACCTGGTGCGCAAGGGCCTGCTCAGTGAACAGGAAGTGGTGCATATGCTCGACCAGGTGGTCGACTGACAGAGGGTCGCTCGATAACAGTGATGTCGACTATCGAGCAGGTTGATTTTCCCTGAAGGCCCGCGCACCGTAATGTCACCTCCATAGCGTATCGGAGGTCATCATGCCCACTATTCAAATCATGTCTGTCATCGGCAGTGCCGTTCCCGCCTCTCTCCGGGAGCTGGGTCTACTCGCCTGCTGGTACCTGGTACGCGATGGCGAAGCCATCAGCGGCCCACTCACTTCACTACCGGCCGCCCAGGCCCTGTCGGTCAAAATGGCGCATTGCTTTCATGCCTAAGGCAGTTGCACCCGCGGCTTGGTTTCCACAAACAGCGCCCAGCTGGACATGAACAACGCAGCAATCAGTGGCCCGATGACAAAGCCGTTCAAGCCAAAGATCGACAGGCCGCCCAAGGTTGAGATAAGGATCAGGTAATCCGGCATGCGGGTGTCCTTGCCCACCAGGATGGGCCTTAGCACATTGTCCACCAGCCCGATCACAAATACCCCGAACAACCCGAGCACCACGCCCTGCCAGATCGACCCGCTCAGCAGGAAGTACGCCGCCACCGGCCCCCACACAATCCCCGCGCCCACCGCCGGCAGCAGCGACAGAAACGCCATCAACACCGCCCAGAGCAACGCGCTGGGAATGTCCAGGAACCAAAAGATCAAGCCACCCAACGCGCCTTGCGTGACCGCAACCAGCACGTTGCCTTTCACCGTGGCACGCACCACCCGGTTGAACTTCAATTGCAGGCGACGCTTCTGCGGTTCGGCCAGCGGCACCGCGGTGCGCACCTTGCGCACCAGCTCGGGGCCATCGCGCAGCAGGAAGTACAGCAAGTACAGCATGATGAAAAAGCTCACCAGGAAGTCAAAGGTGCCCTGGCCGAAGCTGAACGCCTGGGTCGCAAAAAACTGGCTGCCCTGCATCGCACTCTTGACGATCTTCTCCCGCAGGCCTTCCAGGTTGCCCATGCCGAAGCGGTCCAGCAGATGCTGGAAATACGGTGGCAGGAAGTTCTTGAACTGCTCGATATACCCGGCAACGTCGAGCTTGCCGCTCTCGACGTTCTTGTAAAGCGTCGCGCCTTCCTGCACCAGCAAGGCACTGGTGATGATCACCGGCAAAATCGCAATTATCAGGCACACCGTCAGGGTTGCCAGGGATGTCAGGTTGCGGTTCCAGCCAAAACGTTGCTGGAAGCGCCGTTGCATCGGCGCAAAGATGATCCCCAGGATCACCGCCCAGAACACCGCGCCGTAGAACGGCAGCAAAATCCAGATAAACGCGATGGTCACCAGGGCGAGCAGTAACAGCAGGGTTTTGAATTGCAGGTTGGTTTGGTTCATGTTCGGTCCATGTCTAAAACACCAGGCGCTCATGTGCGCCTTGATGTTTAGTCCACTGCAAATCCCGCGAGTGCCCTACTTATTAGACCTGGATCAATAAACTGCGCACCCGGCCCGGCTACCCTGCCGCCCTTTTGCGACCCGAACCCATGCCTCCCGTTATCGCCCCCGAACTGCTCGCCCCCGCCGGCACCCTGAAAAACATGCGTTATGCCTTTGCCTACGGTGCCGATGCCGTCTACGCCGGGCAACCGCGCTACAGCCTGCGGGTGCGCAATAACGAGTTCGACCACGCCAACCTCGCCCTCGGCATCCAGGAAGCCCAGGCCCAGGGCAAGCGGTTCTATGTGGTGGTCAACATCGCGCCTCACAACGCCAAGCTGAAAACCTTCCTCAAGGACCTTGCCCCGGTGATCGCCATGGGCCCGGATGCGCTGATCATGTCCGACCCGGGCCTGATCATGCTGGTGCGCCGGCACTTCCCGCACATGCCGATCCACCTGTCGGTGCAGGCCAATACGGTGAACTGGGCCAGCGTCGAATTCTGGCAGGCGCAGGGCATCTGCCGAATCATCCTGTCGCGGGAGTTGTCGCTGGAGGAAATCGACGAGATTCGCCAGCAAGTCCCCGCCATGGAGCTGGAAGTATTTGTGCATGGCGCGCTGTGCATGGCCTATTCCGGGCGCTGCCTGCTGTCGGGCTACATGAACAAGCGAGATGCCAACCAGGGCACCTGCACCAACGCCTGCCGCTGGAAATACCAGGCGACGCCTGCGGTGGAAAACGCCGCCGGCGACATCGTGCAGCACTATGCGCCCGAGCCGACCCTGGGCCTCGGCGCGCCCACCGACCAGGTATTCCTGCTGCAGGAGGCCAATCGCCCCGACGAACAGATGCCCGCCTTCGAAGATGAACACGGCACCTACATCATGAACGCCAAGGACCTGCGGGCGGTGCAGCACGTCGAGCGGCTGACGCGCATGGGCGTGCACTCGTTGAAGATCGAAGGCCGCACCAAATCCCACTTTTACTGCGCCCGAACCACCCAGGTATATCGCCAGGCGATTGATGACGCGGTGGCCGGGCGCGACTTTGACCGGGGCTTGATGACCAACCTCGAATCCCTGGCCCAGCGCGGCTACACCGAGGGTTTCCTGCGCCGGCACGTGCACGATGAGTATCAGAACTATCAGAACGGCAGCTCGGTGTCCGAACGCCAGCAGTTCGTCGGCGAACTGACCGGTGAACGGCGCGGCGAACTGGCCGAGGTCAAGGTCAAGAACCGTTTTGCCGTGGGCAATCACCTGGAACTGATGACCCCGGCGGGGAATTTCCACTTTGACCTGGGCTCATTGCACAACGCCAAGGGCGAGGCCATCGCGGTGGCGCCGGGTGACGGGCATACGGTGTATTTGCCGATCCCGGCGGAGATGGACCTGCGTTTCGGCCTTTTGATGCGCGACGTTTAACTTCGCCAGACACCTCAATGAGTGTGAGACAGCTTGYTGTGGTGWGGGAGCTTGCTCCCTCACCACAGCACTCTCCTTCACCACAGCAAGCTCCTCACCACAAAAAGCAGGGCGTACGCGCAATAGGTTCATTTGCAAAGTAGAATTGGCGGTTCTGCGTACCGCCACCTTGTCTTGAGCGGTCACCCTCTTTTTTACGGAGATCGCCTTGCGTCTGTTTCACACCTCCGACTGGCACCTTGGGCAAAACCTGCACGGCCAGGAACGCGACTTCGAACACGCCTGCTTCCTCGACTGGCTGCTGGGCCAGTTGGGCCTGCATCGCCCTGACGTGCTGTTGATCGCCGGCGATATTTTCGACACGGTCAACCCGCCACTCAAGGCCCAGGAGCGGCTGTACGACTTCATCATCGGCGCCCATGAGCAAAACCCTGCACTGACCATCGTGATGATCGCCGGCAACCACGACTCCGGCTCGCGCATCGAACTGCCGGCGCCGTTGATGCGCCGCCTGCGCACCCACGCCCTGGGACGGGTGCTGTGGCTGGATGACGGACAACTGGATGTCGAACGCCTGCTGATTCCATTGCCCGGTGCCGACGGTGAAATTGCCGGCTGGTGCCTGGCATTGCCGTTCCTGCGCCCGGCCGAAGTGACCGGCGCCCAACTGGGGGACGATTACCTGCGGGGCATCGGCCAGGTTCACGAGTGGCTGATTGCTGCCGCCAATGCCAAGCGCCAGCCGGGCCAGGCACTGGTTGCCATCAGCCATGCGCACATGGCCGGCGGCTCGGTGTCGGAAGACTCCGAGCGCAGCCTGATCATCGGCAATGCCGAAGCGCTGCCCGCCAGCCTGTTCGATGCCACCGTCAGCTATGTGGCCCTCGGCCATTTGCACAAACCCCAGCGGGTGAATGGCGAGGAGCGGATTCGCTACTGCGGCTCACCGATTCCGCTGTCATTCTCGGAAATCGGCTACCAGCACCAGATCCTCGACGTGCAACTGGACGGCGAAACCCTGGTCAGCGTCGAATCCCGCCTGATCCCGCGCTCGGTCAACCTGCAACGCCTGGAAGCCGCGCCCCTGGCCGACATCCTCAAGCAACTGGCCGACCTGCCCGACATCGACCTGCTGGCCGAAACACAGCGCCAACCGTGGCTGGAAGTGCGGGTGCGCCTCGACGAACCGCAGCCCGACCTGCGCCAGCAGGTGGAAAACGCCCTGCAAGGCAAGGCCGTGCGCCTGGTGCGCATCGCCGCTGAATACGCAGGCAACGGAGGCCGTGAAGACAGCCAGGAAGACCGCCTGATCGAACTCGACCAGCTCACGCCCCAGGAATTGTTCAGCCGCGCCTGGCAGGAAAGCTACGGCAGTGAAGTGGACGAACAGACCCTGAAGGACTTCGCCGTGCTGCTCCAGGAAGTGCAACAGGAGGGCGAACAGCCATGAAGATCCTCGCCATTCGCCTGAAAAACCTTGCCTCCCTGGCCGGGCCGTTTGAAATCGACTTTACCGCCGAGCCCCTGGCCAGCGCCGGGCTGTTCGCGATTACCGGGCCCACCGGCGCCGGTAAAAGTACCTTGCTCGATGCGCTGTGCCTGGCGCTGTTTGGCGCCGTGCCGCGCCTGGGCGATACCGGCCAGGCAAAAATGCCGGATGCCGACACCGATATTTCCATCGGTGACCCACGCACCCTGATTCGCCGGGGCACTGGCGGCGGTTATGCCGAAGTGGATTTTGTCGGCGTCAGTGGCCGTCGCTACCGCGCCCGCTGGGAAGCCAACCGCGCCCGGGACAAGGCCAGCGGCAAGCTGCAAGCCAGCCGGCAAAGCCTGATCGACCTGGACAGCGAGCAACTGCTGGCCAGCCAGAAAACCGAATACAAGACCCAGCTGGAATTGGCCCTGGGCCTGAACTTCGAGCAGTTCACCCGCGCGGTGTTGCTCGCGCAAAGTGAGTTCAGCGCGTTCCTCAAGGCCAACGACAACGAGCGCAGCGAACTGCTGGAAAAGCTCACCGACACTGCGCTCTACACCCAACTCGGTCGCCGCGCCTTCGACAAGGCCAAGGACGCCCGGGACGCCCACAAACACCTGCAGGACCAGGCCACCGGCGTCACCCCGCTGGCCCCCGAGGCCCGCGCCGAACTCGACGAGCAACTGGCCGCCGCACAGCAACAGCTCAAGACCCAGCAGGCGCAACTCAAGCAACTCGAGTTGCAGCACACCTGGCTGAAGGAACTGCGAGAGTGGCAGGAGCGCCAACAAAGTGCGGTCGAGCAACTGCAACAGGCCCAGCAACACTGGGCAAGCCAGGGCCCGCAGCGCCTGGACCTCAGCCGCCTGGAACAACTGGCGCCGCAACGTCACCACTTCGCCCGCCAGGCCGAACTGACCACGCAGCTGCAGCCCCTTGCCGCGCAGATCCAGCAGCACCTTGAGCAACAAACCGCGCTGCACACCCGCCAGACCCAACTGCAACAGCAACAGGCCGACGTGCAAGCCACCCTCGCCCAGGCCCTCAAGCAGCAAGCCGACGCTGTGCCCTTGCTGCGCCAGGCCTTCGAGGAGCAAACCACCCTCGCCCACTTGACCCGCGAGCTGACCAAACGCAGCGAAGAGAAACAGCTGGGTGAAGCTGCCTGCGTGGAAGGCCAGGCGACGTTGACCGGCTTGCTCGACAAGCAAAAAGTTGTCGCCGAGCGCCTGCACCGGCTCGCCGCAGAGCTTGAACGCAGCGCCGCCCTCGCGCCGTTGAGCGAGGCCTGGAGCGCCTACCGCGACCGCTTGCAACAGCTGATGCTGATCGGCAATCGCCTCAATAAAGGCCAGGCCGAACTGCCACAACTGGAAGAGCGCGCCACCCGTCTCGGTGAAAAATGGACCGAGCAACGCGAAGCCCTTGACCTGCTGTACCACGAAGCCGGCGCCGAGCCCCATGCAGTGGCCGAACAGATCCAGTTGCTCGGCAGCCTGCTCCAGGACAACCGCAAGCAACATCGCGCGTTTGAGGACTTGGCGCGGCTGTGGGACAGCCATCAGCAACTCGACAGCCAGAGCCAGGCCCTGACGCAAAAGCAGACCCTCGCCCAGCAACAACGCGAACTGTTGAACCAGAGCGGCTTGCAGGCCAAGGCCGAGTTGGCCGTCGCCGAACAGACCCTGACCGTCACCAAGCAACTGCTGGAGCGCCAGCGCCTGGCCCGCAGTGCCAGCGTCGAGGAATTGCGCGGCCAGCTGCAGGATGAGCAGCCGTGCCCGGTGTGCGGCAGTGTCGAGCACCCGTATCACCAGCCCGAAGCCATGCTGCAAAGCCTGACCCGCCACGACGAAAGCGAAGAAGCCAACGCGCAGCAAGCCGTGGATGTGCTCAAGGAAAAACTCACTGACCTGCGTGGCGAAGTGGGCGGCCTGATCGCCCAGCAAAAGGAATTCCTGCAACAACAGGAGCAACTCGCCAGCCAGTTGCAGGCCTTGCTGCCAAGCCTTGAAGCCCATCCGCTGTCGGCCTCGCTGTTCAACCAGGACGCGGCCAAGCGCGACGCCTGGCTCGCCCAGCAACTGAGCCAGCTCAGCCAGAGCCTCACCCAGGACGAGCAACGCCAGGGCGCCCTGCTCAACCTGCAACAGAACGCCGGGCGTTTGCAGCAACAACTGCAAGCCGCCCAGGACGCCAGCCAACAGGCGCGCCAGTTACTGATCGACCAGCAACGGGAACTGTCCAACGACCGCGAACGCCTGGACGAAGAACTCAACGCCTTCGCCAGCCTGCTGCCCACCGAGACCCTCGAAGGCCTGCGCAGCGAGCCGGCGGCGACCTTCATGTTGCTCGACCAGCAGGTCAGCCAGCGCCTGGAACAGCTCGACAACCAAAAGGAAGAATTGGCCGAGCAGCTGCAGCGCCAGCAAGCCATCGAGAAAGAGCAGGACCGCCAGCAACATCGCCAGCAGCAGCTGGAGACTTTGCACAAACAGCTCGCCGAACAGAGCGCCCTGCAACACGCCGCCAAGGAAAAACTCGCCGGCCTACTGGGCGAAAACTCCAGCGCCGAACACTGGCAACAGCAATTGGACCTGGCCGTCGACCAGGCGCGGCAACATGAGGCCGAGGCCAACCAACAGTTGCAGGACACCCGCAACCAGTTGATCCAACTGGCCGCCGACCTCAAATCGCTGCAAGAACGCCAACAGTCCCTGGAAACCGAACACGCGGCCCTCACTACGCGCCTGAGCGACTGGCGCGCGTTGCACCCGGAACTCGATGACGAAGGCCTGGCGCGCCTGGTGGCCTTCGATGAGCCGCAGGTGGCCGAGCTACGCCAGCAACTGCAACACAGCGAAAAAGCCATCGAGCAGGCCAAGGTGTTGCTGCAAGAGCGCGAACAGCGGCTCAAGGATCACCAGGCGCTGCACAACGGCAACCTCGACGCCGAGCAACTGGACAGCGCCCTGGCCGAACTCAATGCCGCGCTGATCATTGGCGAAAAACACTGCGCCGAACTGCGCGCCCAACAGGCCGACGACCAGCGCCGCCAGGATGCCAACCAGGCCTTGGCGGCCGAGATCGCCAAGGCCTACGAAGAATGGCAACGCTGGGCACGCCTGAATGCGCTGATCGGCTCGGCCACCGGCGATACCTTCCGCAAGATCGCCCAGGCCTACAACCTCGACCTGCTGGTGCACCACGCCAACGTCCAACTGCGCCAACTGGTGCGCCGCTACCGCCTCAAGCGCGGCGGCAGCATGCTCGGCCTGCTGGTACTCGACACGGAGATGGGCGACGAACTGCGTTCGGTGCACTCGTTGTCCGGCGGCGAGACGTTCCTGGTGTCGCTGGCGCTGGCCTTGGGCCTGGCGTCGATGGCGTCGAGCACGTTGAAGATCGAGTCGCTGTTTATCGACGAAGGCTTCGGCAGTCTCGACCCCGAGTCGCTGCAACTGGCGATGGACGCCCTCGACGGCTTGCAGGCCCAGGGCCGCAAGGTCGCGGTGATTTCCCATGTGCAGGAAATGCACGAGCGGATTCCGGTGCAGATTCAGGTCAAGCGCCAGGGCAATGGCTTGAGCACCCTGGAGGTCAAGTGAGCGACGCCGTGTTGTATTCGTTCCGCCGTTGCCCCTATGCGATGCGGGCGCGGATGGCCCTGCGGTATTCAGGGGTGGCGGTGCAGATCATCGAGGTCAGCCTCAAGGCCAAGCCGGCTGAGATGCTGGCGTTGTCACCCAAAGGCACGGTGCCGGTGCTGAGCGTGGATGGCCGGGTGATCGATGAAAGCCTGGCGATCATGCGCTGGGCACTGGCACAGAACGATCCTGAGGGTTGGTTGCTTGGGGATGATCGGGCGACGCAGGCGCTGATTGAAGAGAATGATCAGGGCTTCAAACATCAATTGAATCGATACAAGTATGCCGAGCGCTATCCGGAGTATCCGATGGAGCATTATCGGGCCGAGGGTGAGGTGTTTTTGATGAGGCTGGAGGGGTTGCTGGCGGAGCGGGAGTATTTGCTGGCCGGGCATTTGAGCCTGGCGGATGTGGCACTTGCGCCGTTTGTGCGGCAGTTTGCCCATGTGGATCGGGAGTGGTTTGGCCGGGCGCCGTATCCGCGGTTGCGAGCTTGGTTGCAGCGGTTTCTGGAATCGCCGTTGTTCATCGCCGTGATGGCAAAAACCTGAGACTGTCGCAGGACAAAATGTGGGAGCGGGCTTGCTCGCGAAGGCGGTGTATCAGTCAGCCCATGTATAGACTGACCCGGCGCTTTCGCGAGCAAGCCCGCTCCCACATTTGATCTTCATCAGCTTCAAGATCAGTTCTGGATTTTGTGGTCCAGCGCTGCATAGAAGTTGGCGCTTTGTTGCAGGTATTTCTGGGTGTAGGCGCTGGTGCTGGTTTTTTTGCTGCTGATTTCAACACTGGCGCTGGCTGGCAACGCTACGGTGGCGGAAACAGCGGAAGCGGCGATGATCGAGAAAAGATTGAAGTTCATGTCGGTAACCCTTGTGTTCGGTTAGCTTGGTGGCCTGTGTTGGCCTTGGAACCAAACTTACGCCCGAGGGGTTAGCCTTAGAAATTCATTGAAACACTAGCCGCTATTAATAGTATTAATACAACAAGTCAGGCCCCGCACTGCGGGGCCTGTGGCTTATTGCCGCACCAGGAACTTGAGGTCGCTGGGGGCATCAATCGCCAGTTTCTGCACGGTTTTGCCCAAAAGACCGGTCTTGGGATCGCGCTCGACGACCACAATCTCGTTGCTCTTCTGGTTGGCGATCAGCAGGAACTTGCCGCTGGGGTCCAGGGCGAACTCCCGGGGATGGTCACCTTCCACCGATCGGCGCTGGATCTCTTTGAGCTGCGCAGTGGCCGGGTCGATGGCAAACACCAACATCTGGTTGGCGGTGCCACGGTTGCTCACGTAGAGGAACTTGCCGTCGCTTGAGGTGTGCAGTGCAGCACCGGCCTTGTCGGACACCGGCTGGCCATCCGCGAAGTTGACCAGTTGCTTCTGGGTCAGCTTGCCATCGTTGTAGTCGAACACCGCCACTTGCGCGCTCATCTCGGTGGTCAGCCACGCGTGCTTGCCGTCTGCGGTGAACAGCAGGTGCCGCGGGCCGCTGCCCGGTGGCAATTGCACAAACGCAGGGTCGGCCGGGGTCAGCGGCAGTTCATGGTTGGCCTTGGGGTCGTAGTGGTAGGCAAAGATCTTGTCCGCCCCCAAGTCCTGGACAAACACGTATTTGCCGTCCGGCGAAGACACCACCGAATGCACGTGGTTGGACGCCTGGCGCTCCGGGTTGACCCGGCTGGCCGGGTGCCCGCTCAACTGCACCGGCGGCGACAGCTTGCCTTCGGTGTCTAGCGGCAGCACCGCGAGGCTGCCGCCCGGATCTTCCAGCACCGAATAGTTGGCCACGAACAGGTAGCGCCCGTCACTGGCCAGGCTGGAATGGGTCGGCTCGTTGCCCAGGCTCTGCACCTGGTTGATCAGGGTCAGTTGATGGTTCTTCGGGTCGATGCTGTAGCTGCTGACGCGCCCCACCGGGTCTTTTTGGCCCGGGCCGTTTTCGTTGACCACAAACAGGTGCTTCTGGTCCTTGGACAGGGTCAGCCACGACGGGTTGGCCGCCTTGGCGGCGAGCACCGGCTGGCCGCTGAACTGCCCGGTACGGCTGTCGAACTGCAAACGGTAGATACCTTCGCTGGTGCCGGCGGTGTAGCTGCCAACGAGCAATTCATAGGTGTCCACCGGCGCGGCCTGGACCGACATTGCGCCTACGCTGCCGGCCATCAGCAGGGGCCAGAATTTACGCATCATCATCCGCTTCATCCTCGTCATTATTGTTGCCGGTGACGCCGCTCATGCAGACCAGGCGGTGTTCGCCCTTGTCATCGGTAAGTGTCCAGCTTTGCAGGGTTTGATCAAAGGTCGCCGCCTTGACTTGCTCCAGGGTGAAACTCCAGCGCTTCTCGACGCGACCGTCCATGCAGATGATCAATAACTTCTGGTCATCCAGGCTGAAATCGAAGCTGTGCAGGCCATCGATTTCGACCATCTGGCAGTCTTCAAAAGCGTCGGGCAAGGTAGCGGTGTCGGCAGTCATAACCATCAATCATCAAGAGGAAAGACCTCATGATAGGTCAAATCGTTGCATCGGCCTAAGCCCGCGCAATGCAAAACGCCGTGGCACAGGCCACGGCGTTTTGGCAAACAGCGTTGGATCAGTGGGCGAACAGCGAATTGCCTTTCTGCCCCGCCAGCTTCTCGGGCTTGATCAGGAAGCGTGCCAGCGCCGGCAGCAGCCACAGCGCGCCGAACATGTTCCACAGCAGCATGAAGGTCAGCATCAGACCCATGTCGGCCTGGAACTTGATGGCCGAGAAGATCCAGGTGCATACGCCGATTGCCAGGCACAGGCCGGTGAACAGCACGGCTTTACCGGTGGACTTGAGCGTCTGGTAATAGGCTTCCTGCAACGGCAGGCCGGCCCGCAGGAAACTCTCCAGGCGGCTGTAGATGTAGATGCCGTAGTCCACGCCGATCCCCACCCCCAGCGCCACCACCGGCAAGGTCGCGACCTTGACACCGATGCCCATGAACGCCATCAGCGCGTTGCCCAGCACCGAGGTCAGCACCAGCGGCAGCACGATGCACAGGGTCGCCGCCCACGAGCGGAAGGTGATCATGCACATGGTGGCCACGCACAGGTACACCAGGATCAGGATGGTCAGCTCGGACTCCTTGATCACCTCGTTGGTGGCCGCCTCGATCCCGGCGTTACCGGCGGCGAGGATGAATTCCAGGCCGTCCTTGTTGTTCTCTTTCGCGAAGTCCTGCACCGCATGCACCGCGCGGTCGAGGGTTTCGGCCTTGTGGTCGTTGAGGAACACCAGCACCGGCGCCAGGGAGCAATTGTTGTTGTACAGGCCATCGGCGCGGGCAATGGAGTTGTTCAGCACGTCCGGGTTGCGCGACAGGGTTTCCCATTTCAGGTTGCCCTCGTTCATGCCCTTGATCATCTGCTTGGACACGGTGACCAGCGAGATGGCCGACTGCACGCCCTCGGTGTTCTGCATCTTCCACATCAACTGGTCGATGGGCGCCATGGCTTCATACCGCGAGCAGCCTTCGGGCGGAGTCTTGACCATCACCACCAGCACGTCGGAGCTGGTGGAGTAGTTGTTGATGATGAAATTGTTGTCCTTGTTGTATCGCGAGTCCGGGCGCAGCTCCGGTGCACCCTGGTCGAGGTCACCGATCTTCAGGTTCTGGCTGTACCAGAGGCCGCCACCGAAGGCGATCAGCGCCAGGGCTATCGACACCGGCGCGACCTTGGGGCTGGCGAACTTCGACAGCAGGCGCCAGAACGGGTGTTCGCGGTGCGCATCCTTCTTGCTCTTGGCGATGGCGCGTTTGCTGATGCCGACATAGGAGATCGCCACCGGCAGCAGGATCAGGTTGGTGAACACGATGACCGCCACACCCACCGAAGCACCGATTGCCAGCTCGCGGATCACGCCGATGTCGATGATCAACAGGGTGATAAAACCGACCGCATCGGCGAGGATCGCGATCATGCCCGGCAGGAACAGCTGGCGGAAGGTACGCCGGGCCGCGGTCAGGGCGTTGTCGGCATCACTGGATTGCAGGGCGATGCCGTTGATCTTCTGTACGCCGTGGGAAATACCGATGGCGAAGATCAGGAACGGCACGAGCATCGAGTAGGGATCCAGCCCGAAACCCAGGGCATGCATCAGCCCGAGCTGCCAGATCACCGCCACCAGCGTGGTGCTCAACACCGCGACGGTACTGCGCAGGCAGTTGGTAAACCACAGCAGCAGCACCAGGGTGATGACGAAGGCGATACCGAAGAACATCACCACCATCACCAGGCCGTCGATCAGGTCGCCGACCTTCTTGGCAAAACCGACAATGTGGATCTTGACGTTGGGGTTCTGCGCTTCGAACTTGTCGCGGATCTTGTCTTCGAGCTCATGGGAGAACTTGCGGTAGTCCAGGGCCAGCAGCTTGCCCTGGTCCTGTGGGTCCGGATAGGACTCCAGCAGCGGAATGTCGACGATGCTCGACTTGAAGTCGTTGGCCACCAACCGCCCGACCTGCCCGGACTTCAGCACGTTGTTGCGCAACTGGTCGAGGCTTTCCGGCGAGCCGTTGTAGCTCTGCGGGATCACTTCACCGCCGGCAAAGCCTTCTTCGGTAACTTCGGTCCAGCGCACGCTGGGGCTCCACAGGGACTTGAGGCCGGAGCGGTCGACGCCGGAGATGTAGAACACCTCGTCGTTGATCTGGCGCAGGGTCTCCATGTACTCCTTCGTGAAGATGTCACCGTCCTTGGCCTCCACCGAAATGCGCACCGTGTTGCCCAGGTTCGCCAGGTCGTTGCGGTGCTCCATCATCCTCTCGATGAAGGGGTGCTGGAGGGGGATCATTTTTTCGAAGCTGGTGGACGGGCGAATCAACGTCGCCTGCCAGAACAGGAAAATACTCACCAGCAGGCAGATCGTGATGACTGCCGGGCGGTTATTGAAAATCAGGCGCTCGAGAAACGTGGCCTTGTCGTTGTGATGACTGCTCATTGTGTCCCCGCCTTCTTATTGTTTTGTCGGCTCGGCGCCGGTTGGACTGGCCACGCGAACGCCGCCCTGCCCCGCCAGAATCAAGTTGCCGTTGCCCGCCGCGGTGACCGCCGACAGCGAAATGCGGTCCGGGCGATTGAATACGCTGAAGGTCAGGCCGTCGTCGTGGCTGACCACCACGCTGCCACCGTTGCCCACTACCACGATGGAACCGTCGTCCAGCAGGGTCGCCCCCGACAAACCGAATTCCAGCGCGCCACGAGTGGCGTTCAGTTCCACCGGCTCCCAGGTGCTGCCAAAATCCGTGGAGCGGAACAGGTTGCCACGCAGGCCGTAGGCCAACAGCGTCTGCGCCTGGGCGGTGCCGATCACGCCGAACAGCGAGCCCTCGTAGGGGCCTTCGAGTTTTTCCCAGGTTTGCCCCTCGTCATGGGAGCGGAACATGCTGCCCTGCTCACCGACGATAAACAGCCCGGCGTCTTTCACCTGGGCGATGGCGTTGAGGTGGTATTGGTCTTCGTTGTCGAGGCGGTCGCTGACGTCGTCCCAGGTCTTGCCCCCGTCGGTGGTTTCGATCAGCGCACCGTAGGCACCCACGGCAAAGCCGTTGCTGGCGTCCTTGAACCAGACGTCGAGCAGCGGTGCTTCGCGCTTGAGGTCCTGGAATTGTTGGGTCCAGGTCATGCCGCCGTCGGTGGTGGCGAGGATCTGTGCGTCATGGCCCACCGCCCAGCCGTGTTGGTCGTCGGCAAAAAACACGGCGGTCAGCAGTTGCCGGGTGGGGACTTTGCCTTGGGTCCAGGTGACACCCTGGTCGTCGGAATAGAGGATGTGCCCGCGATCACCGACCGCGACCAGGCGCTTGCCTGCGTGGACCACGTCGATCATCAGGCTTTTGGCGGCCTTGGGGGAGTCAATGGCGAACACCGCGGCGGCGGTGGTTTCTGTGGCGGCATGGGCCGGTGTCGACAACGCGACAACCCCCAGCAACGAGAGCGCTGTGGCCAGCAATGCGACCCTGCGCGTGGCCTTCGGGCGGAAAAACACCACACCCATGACAGGCTCACTCATAGACCTTTCTCCCATTTATTATTGTTAGGTCGTCTTGCCGTGGGGAGCCCTGAAACCTGCAATCTAGAGCGCCTTGGGCAAGCTGGGCCATCCTAGCGGGCTTTGGAATCGTCTGACAATCGGCGCTACGTTATGTTTTGTTAACTGGAGGGGTTTGGGTCGGTGCTGAATGTAGTGCTATCAGCGGCGGTGATCCGTGGAGGGGGGCTGTTGGGGTGAGGGGGCTTGCTTCCGCTGGAGTGCGCAGCGCTCCTACGCTTTTTGGGGCCGCTGCGCAGCCCAGCGGGAGCAAGCTCCCTCGCCACGGGTGAATGGAGAGCCCTGGAATGAATTTTTATTCTATGTGTTGAGTTTTGGGAATATTTATTCCATAAATAGGCTTCTCAATACAATAATTCGAAGGAACCCGGCTATGCGCGAACTCGGAATCGGCCTGATTGGTACAGGCTTTATGGGGCGTGCCCACGCCTTGGCGTTTAATAACGCGCGGGCGGTGTTCGAGCTGCCGGTGAAGCTCACGCTGGCCGCCCTGGCCGATGCCGATACCGAGCGCGCAATACGCTGCGCCGCTGACTGGGGGTTTGCCCAGGCCCATGGCGACTGGCAGCAGTTGATTGACGATCCCAAGGTGGATGTTGTCGCCATCACTACTCCCAACCATTTGCACTACCCCATGGCCATGGCTGCACTGGCGGCAGGCAAGGCGGTGTATTGCGAGAAGCCGCTGGCGGTGAGCCTGGAGCAGGCGGCCGCGATGCGTGATGCGGCGAGCAAGGCCGGGGTGGTGACGCGGGTGGGTTACAACTATCAGCACAACCCGATGATTGGTTTGGCCCGGCAGTTGATCGCCCGCGGTGAGTTGGGGGAAATCATCAGTTTTCAGGGGGAATTCAGCGAGGATTTCATGGCGGATTCGGCGTCGCCGTGGTCGTGGCGCTGTGAGGTGGGACATGCCGGCGGTGCGTTGGCGGATCTGGGCAGCCATTTACTGTCCATGGCGCGCTATTTGGTGGGGGATGTGGTGAGTGTGTGTGCCGATACGCAAACGGTGCACGGGCAGCGGCCTGCCACCGCCGGGAGTGAGACGCTGCGGGAGATTGCGGTGGATGACCAGGTGCATGCGTTGTTGCGGTTTGCCAATGGGGCACGGGGGACGGTGAGCAGTAGCTGGCTGAAGCATGGGTATAAGAATCACCTGAGCTTTGAGATCAGTGGCACCCGGGGCACGTTGTTGTTTGATCAGGAACGGTTGAATGAATTGCAGCTGTTTCGGGTTGGGCAGGAGGGGTTTCAGCGGGTGTTGGCGGGGCCTTCGTTGCCAGGGTATGCGGCGTTCAGTCCGGCGCCGGGGCATCAGTTGGGGTACAACGAGTTGAAGACGCTGGAGGTGCATGAGTTGGTGATGGCGTTGGCCGGCAAGGGTAGTGACGGGACGGATTTTGCGGCGGCTTGGGAGATTGAGCGGTTGGCCACGGCGATTCGGGTGGCGGCCAAGGAGGAGCGGTGGGTCAGGCTGAATGAGGTCTAAATGTGGGAGCGGGCTTGCTCGCGAACGCGGTGGGTCAGCCACGGCATCTGGCGACTGACACACCGCKTTCGCGAGCAAGCCCGCTCCCACATTTGATTGTCGTTAGCTTTTGGATTTGCGCATTAGCCTATATGCCGCCGGGATGACGAACAGGGAGAGCAAGGGCGCTGTGAGCATGCCGCCAATCATGGGCGCGGCAATCCGGCTCATGACTTCGCTGCCGGTGCCGCCGCCTAAAAGGATCGGCAGCAAGCCGGCGATGATTACGGCCACGGTCATCGCCTTGGGCCGTACGCGTAATACGGCACCTTCGGTGATGGCTTCCAGCAGGGCCTGGTCCCCTCCTCCCTGGCGTTCGGCCCAGGCGTTTTTCAAATACAGCAGCATGATCACGCCAAACTCCGCCGACACCCCCGCCAACGCGATAAATCCAACACCCGTCGCCACCGACAGGTTG
Organism: Pseudomonas sp. Colony2; assembly: GCF_019382755.1. Classification (NCBI taxonomy): domain Bacteria; kingdom Pseudomonadati; phylum Pseudomonadota; class Gammaproteobacteria; order Pseudomonadales; family Pseudomonadaceae; genus Pseudomonas; species Pseudomonas sp. Colony2. The sequence goes on from NZ_CP080030.1 coordinate 4,457,966, forward strand.
AAGCCCAGCCAGTACAGCAACCACACCCCACCCGTCAGCGCGAACGGCAACGTGGCGAGGATCAGCAGCGCCTCATCCACCCGCCGGAACGTCAGGTACAGCAGCACGAAGATGATCAGCAAAGTCGCCGGCACCACCAGTTTCAGGCGTTCATTGGCCCGCTCCAGGAACTCGAACTGCCCCGAGTAGCTGAGGCTCATGCCCGGTTGCAGTTGCACGTTCTGGTTGATCGCCTCGCGCAAGTCCTTCACCACCGACGCCAGGTCGCGATCACGCACGTCAATGTACACCCAGCCGGAAGGCCGAGCGTTTTCGCTCTTGAGCATCGGCGGGCCTTCGCTGACCTTGATCCTGGCCACGGTGCCCAGGGTGATCTGGCTGCCTGACGGCGTATAGATCGGCAGGTTGCTCATCGCGCTCACCGAGTCGCGCCATTCTTTCGGGTAGCGCAGGTTGATGGGAAACCGCGCCAAGCCTTCGACGGTCTCGCCGATGTTTTCCCCGCCAATCGCCCCGGAGACAATGGACTGCACATCGGTGATGTTCAGGCCATAACGCGCGGCGGCCGGGCGGTCGATATCCACGTCGATGTAGCGCCCGCCCGTCAGGCGTTCCGCCAGCGCCGAGCTGACGCCGGGCACCGTCTTGGCGACCTTTTCCACGGCCTGGGTCACGGCATCGATGTCCATCAGGCTGGAACCCGCGACCTTCACGCCGATCGGGCTTTTGACCCCGGTGGCGAGCATGTCGATGCGGTTGCGGATCGGCGGAATCCAGATGTTGGTCAGCCCCGGCACCTGCACCACCCGGTCGAGTTCCTTCACCAGTTTTTCCGGGGTCATGCCCGGCCGCCATTGGTCTCGCGGCTTGAACTCGATGGTGGTTTCGAACATTTCCAGCGGCGCCGGGTCGGTGGCGGTTTCGGCGCGGCCGGCCTTGCCGAACACGTGGGCGACTTCCGGCACGCTCTTGATCAAGCGGTCGGTACGTTGCAGCAATGCGCCGGCAGTTTGCGTCGACAAACCAGGCAACGCCGACGGCATATACAACAGGTCACCCTCATCCAGCGGCGGCAGGAATTCACCGCCCAGGTGCGACACTGGCCATAGCGCACTGGCGACCATCAGCAGCGCGACCAGCAAGGTCATGCGCGGCCAGCGCAGCACCGCGTCGAGGGCCGGTTGGTAGAGTTTGATCAGGCCGCGATTCAGCGGGTTGCGTTGCTCATCGGGAATACGCCCGCGAATCCAGTAGCCCATCAGCACCGGGATCAGGGTCACCGACAACCCCGCTGCAGCGGCCATGGCATAGGTCTTGGTGTAGGCCAGCGGCCCGAACAAGCGGCCTTCCTGGGCTTGCAGGGTGAACACCGGGATAAACGACAAGGTGATGATCAGCAGGCAGAAAAACAACGCCGGCCCCACCTCCACTGCTGCATCGGTGATGACCTTCCAATGCGCCTCCCCCTTCAATTCCTGGTTCGGATGCGCGTGGTGCCAGGCTTCGATTTTCTTGTGGGCATTCTCGATCATCACCACCGCGCCATCGACCATCGCGCCGATGGCAATCGCAATCCCGCCCAGGGACATGATGTTCGCGTTGATGCCCTGGAAGCGCATGACGATAAAGGCAATCAACACCCCCACCGGCAACGAAATGATCGCCACCAGCGAGGAGCGCAGGTGCCACAGGAAGATCCCGCACACCAGCGCCACCACCAGGAACTCTTCGAGCAGCTTGTGGCTGAGGTTGTCCACGGCGCGATCGATGAGTTTGCTGCGATCGTAGGTGGTGACGATTTCCACCCCGGGCGGCAGGCTGGTTTGCAGTTGCTCCAGCTTGGTCTTGACCGCCGCGATGGCCTCGCGGGCGTTCTTGCCGCTGCGCAGGATCACCACGCCGCCCACCGCCTCGCCTTCGCCATCCAGTTCACTGATGCCCCGGCGCATGTCCGGGCCCAGCTGGATCGTCGCTACATCCCCAAGGGTCACCGGCACGTTGTGGGTGTCGAGCCGCAGGGGAATGCCGCGAAAGTCCTCCAGGGTTTTCAGGTAGCCGGACGCACGCACCATGTATTCCGACTCACCCATGTTCAGCACCGAACCGCCGGTTTCCTGGTTGGCCTTGCCGATGGCTTCCACCACCTGGGCCTGGGTGATGCCGCGACTGGCCAGGGCCAGCGGGTCGATCTGCACCTGGTACTGCTTGACCTGGCCGCCGATGGTCGCCACTTCGGCGACATTGGGCAGGGTCTTGAGCTCGAACTTGAGGAACCAGTCCTGCAACGAGCGCAGTTGCGCCAGGTCGTGTTTGCCGGTGCGGTCCACCAGCGCGTACTGGTAGATCCAGCCGACACCGGTGGCATCCGGGCCCAGCGCCGGCTTGGCCGATGCCGGCAAACGCGCCTGCAACTGGCTCAGGTATTCCAGCACCCGCGAGCGCGCCCAATACAGGTCGGTGCCCTCGTCGAACAGCACGTAGACGTAGCTGTCGCCGAAGAACGAAAAGCCGCGCACGGTCTTCGCCCCCGGCACCGAGAGCATGGTGGTGGTCATCGGGTAAGTGACCTGGTTCTCGACAATCTGCGGGGCCTGGCCCGGGTACGGCGTGCGGATGATCACCTGCACATCCGACAGGTCCGGCAAGGCGTCCACCGGGGTGTTCTGGATCGCCCACAAACCCCAGGCCGTCACGAATAAAGTCGCCAACAACACCAAAAAGCGGTTGGCCACCGACCAGCGAATCAACAGGGCGATCATGGCCGGGCTCCCGGTTGCATGCTCATGCCGTCCATGGCCCCCTCATCTGAAAAACCGCCGGACGATTGAGTGGTAATTCCCTTCAAACTTGCTTCGGAGTCCAGCAGAAATTGACCGGAGGCCACCACCTGCTGGCCTTCCTGCAGGCCGGCGAGGATGACGGTGTTGTCCTGGTTTTCTGCACCTACCTGGACTTCTACCGGGCGATATCGCCCGCCCTCCTCGGCCACCATCACCAGCACGCGTTTGCCGGTGCGAATCAACGCCTCGCTCGGCAGCAACAGCACCGATTGGCCGCTGGATTGGGCCAGGCGCACCTGGGCGGTCATACCGGGGCGCAACATACCGTCAGGGTTGGGCAGTTCGACCCGAACCTGCACGGTGCGGCTGTCCATGGCAGTTGCCGGCAGAATCGCGGCGACGGTGCCTTTGACGACCTGTCCCGGCAACCCGACAAAACGGCTCTCGACCGTTTGCCCAACGGCCAGCGCGGCGCCCTGGGCTTCAGGCACGGCGACCTGCAGCCACACGGTGCCCAGGCCATTGACCCGCGCCAGGGTTTGGCCCGCCGCGACGGTCATGCCTTCGCGTACGTCGAGGGTTTGCAACGCGCCGCCCAGCGGGGTGGTGATGGTCATCACCGATTGCACCCGGCCGCTGCGCTCCATCTGCGTGATCAACCCGGCAGGCATTCCGCTCAAGCGCAGACGCTGGCGGGCGGCAGCCAACAAACCTGGATCGCTATGTCGCAGAGCAAGGAACTCTTCCTGAGCGGCGGCCCATTCGGGCACCAGAATGTCCGCCAGGGGCGCCTGAGCCTTGAGCACATCCCCCGGCGCACGGGCGTAAACCCGCTCGACAAATCCCGCAGCGCGCGCCTGCACCACCGCCACATCGCGGTCGTTGAAGGCGAGGATTCCCGACAGCTCAAGACTCGACGCCAGCACCCCACGGCTGACGCTCGCCAGGCGCACGCCGATGTTCTGGGTCAGGCTGGGGTCGATCTGAATCGCCGCACTCTCCTCGGCGCCACCGGCGTAGCGCGGCACCAGTTGCATGTCCATGAAGGGCGACTTGCCCGGCTTGTCGAATTTTTGCTGCGGGTACATCGGGTCGTACCAGTACAGCGCCTTTTTCTCGTCCGGCGCCCGCATCGTCCCGACCATGGCCGGCTGTGCCTCGCGTGTCTGCGCCAGCCAATAGCCGCCACCCAGACCCAGCAGCAGGACGCCGCCCAACAGGGCCATATTCACGATTCGGTTATTCATTGGCGGGTTCCCCGTAAGCGAAATACAGCTGGGCGCCGGTCAGGGCACGCTGCTCAATGGCGTCAATCTGTTTGAAGCGCGCCTCGACCCACTCGCGGCGGGCGCTGACCACGCTCATCAGGTCGCCCTTGCCCGCGCGATACCCCGCCAGGCTCAGCGACAATTTCTCCTCGGCCAGCGGCACCAGGCTGTCCTGGCTGCGCTGCACGGCGCGGTCCAGGCGCTGGTAGTTGGCCAGGTCGTCTTCGAGTTCCTGGGTATGTTCACGCGTCTTGGCTTCGCGTTCGGCGTCCAGTTGGTCGAGTTCGGCCTGCTTGGCGGCGATACCGGGGTTTTGTCGGCGACCGGGGAAGATCGGCAAATCGAAGGTGAATTGCAGGCTGACCATGTCGCCGTACTCACGGCCTCGGTGCTGGTAGTCCACTTCCCAACTCCAGTCCGAGGTCTTTTGCGCCTTGGCCTCGTTCAGCCGGGCTTCGGCCTCGCGGGTGCGCGGTGCAAAGGCTTGCAGAACCGGGTGCTGGTGCAGGTTGTGGGTGAAGCCGGTGGTGTCGATTTTCCAGTTCGGCAATTGCCCGCTGGGGGCTTCACTGGCGGCCGGGCCGATCCAGCGCTTGAGGGCCGCCCGGGCCTGGGCGCGTTGCTGGATCAGCTCATCCTCGCGCTCGGCCAGGTCAGCCGCTTCCTGCTTCGGGATCACGACGTCGGAAGGCTGCCCGCGACCGCCGGCCAGTTGCGCACGCACGGTGTCTTGCAGCAGGCGATTCTGCTGATAGAAGTCCTTGAACAGTGCCTCTTTGCGCTCCACCGCATAGGCGCGAATCCACGCCTGGGCGGTGGCCTGACGCACATTCAAGCGCTCGATCCGGCCTTCGGCGGCAGCCGTGTCCACGCTGGCCGACGCCAACTCAACCCGTGCCTTGCGCTTGTCGCGGCTGGGCACTTGTTGCTGGATGCCGATCATTTGCTCGGTCATGTCATCGCCATACAGCGTGCCGCGATTGGGCCCGCCGACGGGGAAATTTTGCAGGCCTACTACCAGTTTCGGGTCCGGCAGTTCGCCGGCCGGAATCGCCGCCTGGGTCGCGGCCTGCAATTTGGAGGATTCAGCCGTCAGCGACGGCGCGTTGTTTTGCGCCAGGCGCAAGGCCTCATCCAGGGTCAGCGCAGACGCCAGCGTCGGCCACGCCAGCACGCCCATCACCAGGGCACGCACGCATAGGAAATTCATCTTGAAGTGTCCTGTTCTGTTGCGCTGCGCACCGCTTTACGCGGCCCACAGCAAGGCCGTCCCGGTTCAGGGACGAGTCTTCAGGTGCAACAGGATTCAGCTACGGGGCGGGCGCCAGACGCCGGACGGCGTGCGGTCGGGAATGAAGTCGGAAGAGACGCTGACGACCAGCGCATTGGAGGCAGTTACCGGGGCCTTGAGCACCGGCATCGACAATTGCAGCATGCCGCCGGTCTTGCACTCCTGGCCGGGCTTGCAGCTTTTGCTGTGATCGGCGGCTGCGCCGTCCTGGCAACAGTCAGGGGCCATGTCGCTCATCATCTGCATGTCGGACATCTGCATCGGGCACGGCTCGGTGCTCGACGGCACACCCGCCATCCCGGTCAGGGGAAGCGCAAGACTCAACAGCAGGACCAGGAAAAAACGCAGATAGCGGCTCATGGGACGGGAGCTTAGCCAAAAGGCGGTTAAGCAACAATTAACAAAATCCGGAGATTTCGCCTTCGCCCGGAATGCAGCAACGACACAAAACAAAATGTGGGAGCGGGCTTGCTCGCGAAAACGGTGTATCAGCCAATCCATATGAGACTGATACACCGTTTTCGCGAGCAAGCCCGCTCCCACATGGGGACCGAGCAAGCCTGAGGATCAGTGCATGAAGATCGCGATCAGGATAATGACCGGGATAGGCACACCGAGGAAAAACAGCAGTAATGAGCGCATGACGTTCTCCTTGAATTAACGAACGGAAGTGGTGTGGGGAGTGGTTTCCAGATACACCACGGCATCCCGGCGACGACCACCAAAGGTTGCAGCGAGGCTGGCAAAAAACGCACCGATCAACAGCGCCACGAAGGTCCACAGCGACGTGTAGGCAGCCACTTTTGCAGCCGTGTCGGCAGCCTGCTTGGCTTTCAACTTGGCGTCATCCAGGGCTTTTTGAGCCTGGCCATAGACCTGGTCAACACGCGCCTCGGCATCGGCCTGGCTGAGGTTGGTCCGCTGGCTGATCAACTGTGCAAGGTACGCACGGTCTTCAGGTGCCAGCTGACCATTGTTGCTCACGGTACGAGCGAAGATGCGAGCGACCACACCATGCACCGCGTCATCACTGACGGCGGCCGGGCGATCATCACGGAACAGGCTGTCAACGTAGTAGCCAAAGTCTTCGCCCTTGGAGGCAGCGCCAGCCACCTGGCTCATGCCACTGACGGCACCCGAGGCCACACTGGCACCGGCCTTCACACCACCGCTGACCACACTGCTGACCGAACCGACGATCAGCACCGCCGTCACCAGTGTCGCCACGGCCCAGGCCAGGAAGCCATGGGCGGTGTCGCGAAAGTACACCTCATCGCCGTGCATATTGGCCCATTTCACCCGCAGGCGACCGGCGATGTAACCGCCCATCCCCGACGCGATGATTTGCGTAACCGCCAGCCAGACAATGGTAGAAATGCCAAGCCCTTTGGCGCTGATGCCACTGTCGGCCCACGGCGACACCGCCGAAAAGCCCAGGCCGAAGCCCAGCAGTACCAGAATCAAGGACAGCGCAGCCGCGGCAGCGGCCCCGGCAAAGATCGCGCCCCAGGAAACCCCGGAGAGCGTGCTCGACTCTTGCAGCGTGGATGAGGATGTAATCATTGTTGTTTTGCTCCAGGCATGAAAAATAGTGTTACAAGTCTCAAAAGGGACAGTGCAGGCGACGTGCCAGAAGCTCGAAAATTAAAACTTCATATATTTCAACAACTTAATTAAGTTGAACTAATTTGAACCATGCAACTTGCAAGAAATGGCCCGGAGCGGCGGGCGTATTGCATTCCTCGTAGGAAATAACCCGTACGCCCCCCATGGCATGCAAAAAATCCTACACACACAGCGTTCGTTCAGATTCAGCGGGTTATGGTGAATTGTGTCGTTTGTGCCTACATAAATTTTTATTTAGGAAGCGGGCTATCATTTCTTGGCAAAATGCCCGCACTTCAGTGTGAATCGCTCACCAGGTAATCCTTATGACCCGCATTTTGACCATCGAGGACGACGCCGTAACGGCCCGCGAGATCGTTGCCGAGCTGAGTAGCCATGGACTGGACGTAGACTGGGTAGACAATGGCCGCGAAGGCCTGGTCCGTGCCGTCAGCGGTGATTACGACCTGATCACCCTCGACCGCATGCTCCCGGAACTGGATGGCCTGGCCATCGTCACCACCCTGCGCACCATCGGCGTATCCACGCCGATCCTGATGATCAGCGCCCTCTCCGATGTGGATGAACGGGTACGCGGCCTGCGGGCCGGTGGTGATGACTACCTGACCAAACCGTTCGCCTCCGACGAAATGGCCGCCCGCGTCGAAGTGCTGCTGCGGCGCAAAAGCACGGTCAAGGAGTTCGAAACTGCCTTGCGCGTGGCGGATCTGGAACTGAACCTGATCAGCCGTGAAGCCAGCCGTGCCGAACAGCCCCTGAGCCTGTTGCCGACCGAATACAAACTGCTGGAATTCCTGATGCGCAACACCGGGCAAATCCTCTCGCGGATGATGATCTTCGAGGAAGTCTGGGGTTATCACTTCGACCCGGGCACCAACCTGATCGACGTGCACATCGGTCGCCTGCGCAAAAAAATCGACCCGCCGGGCCTCACGCCGCTGATCCGCACGGTACGAGGTTCCGGGTATGTCATTGCTGAACCCCTCTAAAGGCTGGCGCTCTTCCAGCAGCCGGCTGCTGGCGCTCTACAGTTCGTTGTTCGTGGCCTGGAGCTGCATCCTCATGGGCGTGCTGTACTACGAGGTGTCCGGTTACCTGGGCGACCTCTCGCGCCACTCCCTGATGCAGCGCCAGCACCTGTTCCAGCGGTTTGACGGCGAAGAGCTGGTGGAAGCCCTGACCACCAGCATGACCTTCGACATGAAGGGCGTTGACGCCTACGGCCTGTTCGACAATCAGTTCAACCCGATCAGCGGCCCGATCCGCGTGATACCGCCCGACCTGCCAATGGACGGGCACATCCACGCCCTGGCCAACTGCATCGACTCCGACGACCCGAAACTGCCGCGCGACAGCTGCGACGCCGTAGCCACCCACACCGAAGACGGCCGCTGGCTGATCCTGGTGCGGGCCAACGGCTCGCTGTTCGGCGTGACGCGGATCATCCTGCACGCCTTGCTGTGGGGGATCACCCTGACGATCATTCCCGGCGCGGCCGGCTGGCACCTGCTCAGGCGGCGCCCGTTGCGGCGGATTCGCGGGATCCAGGCGAGTGCCGAAGCCATCGTGGCCGGCGACCTGACCCACCGTTTGCCATTGTCCGACCGACGCGACGAACTGGACATGCTGGCGGCCATCGTCAACGCGATGCTCGACCGTATCGAGAAGCTGATGAACGAGGTCAAGGGCGTGTGCGACAACATCGCCCACGACTTGCGCACCCCGCTCACACGCCTGCGGGCGCAGCTGTACCGAATCCAGCAACAGGCTGATGAAGACGCGCCCCACGCCCTGCAACTGGACGCGGCCATCGCCGAGACCGACACCTTGATGGCGCGTTTTCGAGGCCTGCTGCGGATTTCCGAACTGGAAGACCACCAGCGCCGCTCGGGCTTCCTGGTGCTTGATCCCCTGCCCTTGCTGCAGGAACTCCACGACTTCTACCTGCCCCTGGCAGAAGAAGGCGAGATGGAACTGCTGCTGCAAGTGCCGGACTCATTGCCCTGGATCACCGGTGACCGCGCGCTGCTGTTCGAAGCCCTGGCCAACCTGCTGAGCAACTCGATCAAATTCACCCCGCCGGGCGGCGAAGTGATTTTGCGCGGCGTGAACGATGCCGGCAGCACCCGCATTGAAGTCCTCGACTCCGGCCCCGGGATTCCCGCAGCTGAACGTGCGGCAGTGTTCCAGCGGTTTTACCGGGTGGACGAAGGCAATCAGCAACAAGGCGGGTTTGGCTTGGGGCTGTCGATTGTGGCCGCGATCATCAACCTGCACGGTTTCAAGCTGGAAGTCGGCAGCAGCGAACGAGGCGGCGCGAAGCTGATCCTCGAATGCCGCCAACAACTGATGCCCGAAGCCTGAAGCCTGAAGAACACCACAAAACCAATGTGGGAGCGGGCTTGCTCGCGAAWGCGKAGTGTCAGTCAACCCATCTGKSRCTGATCCACCGCATTCGCGAGCAAGCCCGCTCCCACATTTGATCTTCATTCAGCCCGGAAAATTACCGCGCAACGCATCCAGCCCGCCGCTGTAGACACCGGTAAACAACTCCTCCACCGCCGCATCCGTCACACCGGCCACCGGAGTAAACACGCCCGACCAGGTCACCTTCGCGGAGCTGTCACCCAGCGCCTCAACCTTCAACGTCGCCAGATACTCACTCACCGGAAACGGCGACTCGCTGATCGAATAACTGTAGGTACGCGCTGCATCATCAAAGCGTTGCAACCGTTCCACCACCACACCACCATCCGCCGTTTGCAGATGACGCACGCGCCCGCCTTCACTCGGCTCGCTCTTGACGATAAAGGGCAGCCAGTCCGGCAGCGAATTGAAGCCGCCGACCAATTGCCAAACCTGTTCGGCCGAAACCGGGATTTCAATAACAGCAGATGCTTTTGCCACGATTAACACTCCAAACCATTCAAGAAAAATCAGATCGCCATGCTGTCGACAACACCGCCGTCGACCCGCAACGCGGCACCGGTGGTGGCAGAGGACAACGGTGAAGCAATGTACGCCACCAGATTCGCCACTTCATCCACATTCGCTGCGCGCTGGATGATCGACGTCGGCCGCGCATTGCGCACAAACACATCCGCCTCGTCCCGCGCACTGCGCCCGGACTTGGCCACGGCGTCCTTGAGCATGTGCTCCAGGCCATCGGTAAAGGTCGGCCCCGGCAGGATCGCATTGACCGTCACCCCGGTGCCCGCCAGGCGTTTGGCCAAGCCATGGGAGACCGCCAGGTTGGCGCTTTTGGTCACGCCGTAATTGATCATGTCAGCCGGCGTTGCCACCCCGGATTCCGACGACACAAAGATCACCCGGCCCCAGCCCTGCTCGACCATGCCCGGCGTGTAATGCCGCGACAAACGCACACCGGAGATCACGTTGACCTCGTAGAAACGCGTCCACTCGCTGTCGGGAGCGTCAAAGAAATCGACGTCGTTGAAGATCCCGAGGTTGTTCACCAGGATGTCGGCGCGCGGCTCGGCGGCGAACAGCTTTTCAGCGCCCTCGGCCGTACCGAGGTCCGCCACCAGCCCACGCAGATCCGCGCCGGGCACGGCCTGGCGAATGGTCGCCAGCGCCTCGTCGACCTTGCCCGATTCACGCCCGATCACCACCACCGTAGCGCCGGATTGCGCCAGCGCCTGGCTGATGCCCAGGCCTATGCCGGCGGTGCTGCCACTGACGATTGCGACTTTGCCACTGATATCAATTTTCATGTTCGCGTTCCTGTGGTTAGAGCGGCAACGGTGCACGGGCCGAAATCAATCGTGCCTCGCGCAGGGCCTGCCAAAAGGCTGCGGGAATCTTCTCTGACAACGCCGCGACGTCTTCAGCAATGCGCCCCGGACGACTGGCACCCGGAATCACTGCGGCCACTGCCGGGTGAGCCAGGGAGAATTGCAGTGCAGCGGCTTTCACACTCACGCCATGGGCCGCGGCAATCGCCTTGATCTGCTCGACCTTGCTGATGATCGCCGGGCTGGCTTTCTGGTACTCAAAATGTGCGCCGCCCGCCAGGATCCCGGAGCTGTAAGGGCCACCGACCACGATCTCGACGTTCTGCGCCTGGGCTGCATCCATCAAGCGCTGCAAGGCGCGTTCATGGTCGAGCAAGGTGTAGCGACCGGCAAGCAGGAAACCGTCGAGCTGGGCTTCGGCCAGGTCCAGGGTCAACTCGCAAGGCTCGACCCGATTGACGCCCAGGCCCCAGGCCTTGATCACGCCTTCTTCACGCAGGCGGGTCAGTACTTTGAAAGCACCGGTGCGCGCCTGATTGAAGTAGTCCAGCCATTGATCACCGTAGAAGTCCTGGGCGATATCGTGAATCCACACGATGTCGAGGCGGTCGGTTTGCAGGCGGTTGAGGCTGTCTTCGATGGAGCGCAGGGTGGCATCGGCGCTGTAGTCGTTGACCATCTTGTTCGGCCGGCCATGTTCAAACACGCCGCTTTTCTCGCCGAGGTCGCGGGCGCTTTCTTCCACTTCATCCAGGATCACCCGGCCGACCTTGGTGCTGAGCACATAGTCGTCACGGTTGTACTTGGACAGGGCCTGGCCCAGGCGAATTTCCGAGAGGCCCGAGCCGTAGAACGGGGCGGTGTCGAAGTAACGCACGCCCTGGTTCCAGGCTGCTTCAACGGTGGCTTGCGCCTCCTCTTCAGGAATCGCACGGAACATGTTGCCCAAGGGGGCGGTGCCAAAACCCAGCACGCCGGGCAGTTTGTCTTTCAAGCTCATGGGGTAAATCCTCAAGATTGTTCAAGGTCGCTGTGTTGACCGTTGAGCAGATCGTAGATTGCAGAGATCGGACCGTCCAAGACATACTGCGACCAACTTGAGTCCCTTAAGGTCTGACATGATCGACTTCCGCCAATTGCGCTACTTCGTTGTAGTCGCTGAAGAAGAACACGTGGGGCGTGCTGCCGAACGGTTGCACATCTCCCAATCGCCCCTGAGCCGGCAGATTGCCCAATTGGAAGAGCGCCTGGGCCTGACCCTGTTCGAGCGCAGCCAACAGCGCATCCGCCTGACCCGCGACGGCCAGACGTTCCTCGCCGAAACCAAGGCGCTGCTGACCCACGCCAACCGCCTGGAGTCATTGGGCCGGCGATTGGGCAAAGGCGAAGAAGGCGGACTGTGCATCGGCTACATCGAAAACGCCATGCACGCGGGGGTGCTGCCCAACGCCCTGAAGGTACTGCGTGACGCGCGGCCCAACGTGCATATCGCCCTGTACAACCTGCCCTCCATCGAGCAACTGGAAGGCCTGCGCCAACGCAGCCTGGATATCGCTCTGGTGGGTGAACCACCGGCGGCGGATGACCCGGACCTGATGGCATTGCAAGTGCTGGACGATCCGATGCTGCTGGCGCTGCCCGAGCAGCATCCGCTGGCCAGCGTCAGCGAGTTGCTGCCTGAGCATCTGGCCGAGCAGCAATGGATTGGCGTGCAGCGCAAAGCGGGTGCAAACCCGGCGGATGACTTTGTTGCGGCGTGCATTCGGGCAGGGTTTACCCCGCAGATTCCGATGGAAGCCAGCGAGCCGTTTACCGCGTTGGGGTTGGTGGCGTCGGGGCTAGGTGTCGCGATGGTGCAAAAGGGCTTGAGCCGCAATGCACCGCCGGGCGTTGTGCTGCGAGAACTGCCGTGGCTGACCTACACCACGCCGCTGTGGGCGGCGTGGCATCGGATCAACTTGCGGCCGCTGGTGGAGACGTTCAGGAAAGTCCTGACAGAGCCCCTATCACCTGTGGGAGCCGGGCTTACCCGCGATGCAGGCACCTCGGTCTGTCAATAAGACCGCGGTGATGCCATCGCAGGCAAGCCAGCTCCCACAGGGTTTCGGTGTCGCAGTTGAACGTGTGGTGGATCAGTACCGCCAATGCCCCGGCACCCATAACCACTGCCCGTTCCCCCAGCGATAGTGCCCCCGCACCCACTGATACCCTGGCGCCGGCGCCACCGGCACCACCTCGACCAAAGGCGGCGGACGCCGCGGATGAACAGGCTCGACAATACAACCGGACAACGCAGCCGCCATCAACGTGGCGGCCAGCGTAGCTTTGAATAGGCGGGACATGGCACGGTTCCCCAATGAGATTGGCCTTCGCCTGAGTGGCGGGCCTACCCGGGTTAAACGCCGCCACCCGGGAAAATCCGTCGCCCGTCTCGGTTATTAATGCTCGTTCCCACGCTCTGCGTGGGAAYGCATCCCGTGACGCTCCGCGTCACCMSTRCGCAAGACTTGARCCTTGCATCGCCMRYTGGACGCAGAGCGTCCGGGGCGGCATTCCCACGCAGAGCGYGGGAACGATCATCCGTCGCTCTTGGCGACCTTGCCCTTCGCCTGCCCCTTCATATACAACGCCTCCACCAACCGCTGGCGCTCATCCCGGGGCAAGGTGCTGGCGAACTGCGCCAGGGTGTTGTCCACCAGCGCCCTAAGCGCCATGTCCGCCTCCCGGGCCTTGCCCAAATCCGTCACCAACGCCGCACGGTCCAGGGTGGGCGCCTCCAGTTGCTTGATCACGTCCAGCCGCGCCTCACGCCCGGCCAGCACCAGCGGTTGGCTGTCGGCGCGGTTCTGGCGCAACAACTGGCGCAGTTCCTTGCGCCGTTCCGGCGGCAGCTTGACCATCGCCTGGCGCAGGCCATGCTGGTTAACCACCGCCTCGGCGGGCTTGGTGTTCGCCAACCAATGGTACAAGCCACCGCCGACACCGCCGATCAAAAACACGTTGAACAACACCGACACAACCAGCAGCGGCTTCAGGTACTTGGGTGACGGGGTCATTGCTCGCTTTCCTCGGCGTTGACGGTGAAGACGACTTCGGCGTCGCCCTGGTCGAAGACACTCGGCAATACTTCAGGGCCAAGCATGGGCAACGGCACGCTCAACGACGCCACCAGGATTCCGGCGGCGACCCCGGCGATGCCCACGCCAACAAAACCGGCCGGCGACAGCCAGCCGGCGTAGCGCGCCCAGAAGGACTGGCGCTGGGGAAACGATTGGCGAATCTGCCGCGCCAGCGCCGGGTCGACGGGTGCCAGTTGATAGCCGTCCAGCTGGCCGTCGAGCCATCGCGCCTGATGCAGCACCTCAAGGAGGCTGGCATCGCCTGCATCCAGCAGGGCCTGGGCCTCGGCCTGTTCGGCGCGCGGCCAACGGTGCAAGTGGCCGCCGTAAGCCTCGGCCAATTGGGCAAATCGTTCAGGCGTCATGGTTTTCCCCTTCCTGGGCGGGCGGGCCCGGGTGTGTCGTCAAGGTAACTGCGCAGGTTGCGCCGGGCCCGTGACAGCAAGCTCTCCAGTGCCTCGACGCTGATGTTCATCAGCGCCGCGGCGTCGATATTCGACAGCTCTTGGTAATACTGCAACACAATCGCTTCACGCTGGCGATCAGGCAGCGACGCCAACGCCGCCGCCATGCGCTCACTGCGGGCGGCCGCTTCCAGCTGTTCATCGGGCGCAGGCGCTGTGTCGACCACCTCGCTCATCGCCTCCTCATCGCGCAACGGGCGCTCCTTGCGCCGACGCAAATGGTCGTGGCACAGGTTGAGTGCCACGCGGTGCAGCCAGGTGTCGAAACGCGCTTCGCCACTGCGCCAGCTTGCAGCCTGGCGCCAGATACGCAGAAAGCTTTCCTGGGCCACGTCCCTGGCCTCGTCGGCATCCCCGAGGATCCGACTGGCGAGCGCGAGCAAACGCGGCAGTTTGCGCGTCACCATTTCGTTGATGGCCGCCGGTTCGTTGTTACCGATGCGGGCCAACAGCTCAACGTCCGGATCAGTGTCTTTCAATAGGGCAAGTCTCGGTCCGGTGGCTAAGGGTCAGGTTGACGGAATGCTCAGCGGATCCAGTGCCCTTCTCTCCAGTACCAGTTGGGGCCGCGCGATTCCCAGTGGCCAGGTTCCCAACGGGCGTTGCGCATCACCGGCTGCCAGTGGCCCGGTACCCAGGCATAACCGCGCCCTTCGTAGCGCCAGTGCCCGCGATCCCACACATAGCCAGGGCGTTCGACGGGAACGGCCTCGACGCGCATCGGCGGTGGCGCTTCGCGGATGATCACTTCGGTCTGGGCAAACGTCGGCGTGCTGACCAGGGCGGCCAGTGCCAGCGGGATCAACAGGGCATAACGTAATTTGGCCAGCGGTCGTGCAAGTCTCATGACAACTCCTTCATCGGCGATCGCCAGTGATCGCAGTTGTAGGGTTGAACGGCAGGTGTCCGAAAATCCGTCGCAACAAAAAGAACTTTTTATCGCGACCGCTCAGGACGGCAGGCAGGGCCAGTATTGCCCAGGGTTTGCGGGGAGTTGATGAAATTGTTGAAAGGTCGCGACGGATTTATCCATATTGCCGCGTTCAAGGGTTAACCGTTGGTAATCGACAGGCGCGTTCTGTTGGTTGGCGACGCCCATCACCTTGAGGAAATCACCATGTCTCGTCGAATTTCACTGCTGGTTGCCGCCGTCCTGCTCATGAACCTTGGCGGCTGCGTGTTCCTGCCGGGGCACCGCGAGCATTGCTGCTGGCGCGGTTACGGGGTAGTGACTACCCCGACGGCACAAGCGATCTCCTGATCCGCTAACTGACCGCTGCAAAACCCCTGCGCCCGGCCTTGATCTCGGTGCGCAGTTCGCCAATCAGGTTTGAGATGGAACGGATGCTGTCCAGACCCTGGGGCGACACACGGGGCAGCAGCAGGTCGACGCGCCCGGAGGCCGGGTCGAAGATGTTGATGCGCAGCGAACCGTCGCTGTTCAATGAGCAGTCACAGGCGAGGGGCAGGAAGCCCGACTCCATGATGTGGCGAAACTCGGCGATCGAAATCATGCGGGCACCCTTCCCTGTACGGGGCTCGGAGGACGTGATCCGTCTAGGGTAGATGAGCTTTTTCAAACTGCCCGGGAATTAATGCAAAAGTGATACTTGGTGCGCATTTCGGCCAAAACCGCTGGCCGGCTGACGCCAAAAAAACCACACCGACACCCTCTTATCCGATGCCGCGCGAAGGGCTTGCTTCCTGGCGATGATGGCCAGATGCTCGGGTTTTTTTCCGACACCGAGAGCACTCCGCATGAGCATCGAACCTTTGATCGAACCCGACAGTGCTGTGTACAAGACGTTGCTGGAATCGACCAAGGCCATTCCCTGGCGTATCGACTGGGCAACCATGACTTTCAGCTACATCGGCCCGCAGATCGAGGCGCTGCTGGGCTGGACGCCACAGAGCTGGGCCACCGTGGACGACTGGGTGGAACGCATGCACCCGGACGACCGCGAATACGTAGTCAACTTCTGCGTCTCGCAGTCCCGCGCCGGGGTCGACCACGAAGCCGATTACCGGGCGCTGACCGCCAGCGGCGAGTACGTGTGGATTCGCGACGTGGTGCACGTGGAGCGCAAGGACGGCGAGGTGCAGGCGCTGATCGGCTTCATGTTCGACATCAGCGAGCGCAAGAAGACCGAAGAACATCTGATTCGCCTGCAAAAACAGCTGGAGGAGTATTCGTTTCAGGACGGCCTCACCGGCATCGCCAACCGGCGCATGTTCGACACCGTGCTGGCGCGGGAATGGACCAGCGCCCAGCGCAGCCAATTGCCGCTGTCGTTGATCCTGTTGGATATCGACTATTTCAAGCAGTACAACGACCTCTACGGGCATATCAAGGGCGACGAATGCCTGCGCCAGGTGGCACGCACGCTGTCGCAGGCGGCCAACCGGCCACGGGACTTCATTGCGCGCATCGGCGGCGAGGAGTTTGTGTGGTTGCTGCCGGAAACCGATGCCGAGTCGGCACGGCGCGTGGCCGAACGCTGCCTGCACTTGATCCGCCAGCAGCAGATCGCGCATGAGCACTCGGCGGTGTCGGACCTGCTGACACTGAGCCTGGGCGTAGGCACTTGCACGGTAACGCCGGGCAGCGCGGCGCTTGCCTTTGTCGAAGCCGTCGACAAGTTGCTGTACCAGGCCAAGCGCAATGGCCGGATGCGTGCAGAGTTTGCCAACGTGGCGGATTGACACAAAAGCCAAATCGCGGACAAAAAAAATCCCAAGTAGCTGATGGAAACTTGGGATTTAAAAATGCATAAACCGTGGGAGGTGAACGCCCGGCTATATTACCCAGCGGGAAAACTTGTAACAAGATAATTTTCAACCTTTCGTCGGATTAAAACAGCGCTAAGTCATTCAATAACCACACTTTTTTAATGGATCCGATTATTGGAAATGCCACTTTTTGGTGCAATAACAGCGCATCGTTAAACAAACTTCGCTGTTTAATTCCTCGATAAAAATAAGGTTATTGATTAAAAGTGCGTGGGCTTCTTCAAGTCGTGCTGATACAGGTGTTTGCACGGATCCACCAATACAAGTTCGTCCTGGGGCGTGGCGCGCGAAACACTCGCCGCCTGACGGCATAACGCCAGGCGCTCCGCCGCCTCTTCCCGCTGCCGGTCGACCTGGGCATTGAGCCGAACGAAATAAGTCCCCAACAACACCGCGACACATAGAACGCCGACGCCAAAATAGCGCAAGGCATTGGATTGAGGGGGTTCCAGCTCACTCATACACTCATTGCACCTTGTGTTTCTGATAGCGAACATCGTCGCCCTCGGCCGTGTCGACCACTGCCCAGCCAAGCCGCTGGTAAAAACCGTTGGCACGGATCTGATCCCGCCCATCCGTGATCAGGAAGAGCGTGTCGTGGTGCTCGAACAGCGCGGCCTCGGCCACTGCCATCAATTGGCGGCCCAACCCAAGGTTCTCGTGAGACGGCAATACAAACAGGGCGAACACCTCGCCTTCGGTAAGATCAACCATTGCAAACGCGACAGGCCTGCCGTCCAGTTCGGCAAGCCATACGCACGGCGCCTCGCGCATGCTGTCGGCGACGACTTGCGGGGTAATGCCCAGCTCAGCCATCTGCTCGCGGCTTAAGTGGTTTTGCACCACGGCGGTGCGAATGTCGAAAATAGCATTGATATCGCCCGGAGTTGCCAACCGTATAACCGAACCCATGTGCACCGCCTCCCGATGAGACGCTCAATTGTATGTAAATTGAAACACATCGGTTGTGGTGTATTTGTAAAACAGTCAGCCGGATTGCGCGTTAATCCTGCTCACGGCGCCTGAACTGCCCCGGCGCCAGCCCGTGGGCCTTGCGGAAACACCGGGAAAAATACGCCTCGTCGGTAAACCCGCAGCGGTGCGCAATCGCGCCGATCATCTGCGGGCTGTTGAGCAGCAGCGTGCGCGCCAGTTGCATGCGCCGGTCGAGCACCAACTGGGAGAAGGGTTTGCCGGTTTCCTTGCGCAACAGGTGGGTCAGGTAGTTGGGCGACAGGAACGCCGCCGCGGCGGCATCCGTCAGGTTCAGCGACGGCTCGTGCAAATGCTCGCGGATGTAGCCTTGCACCCGGGCCAGGGCATCCTTGCGCCCACGCCGGGTGGCGTTGTTGGCGGCGAACGCCTGGAGCGGTTCGGCGTACTGTTGGCACACCAGCCCGATCAACTGGAACAGGTAACCCTTGAGCCGCTCCCGGGCGCCGAAGCTGCGGTGGGCGTCCAGGCTGCGCATGTGTTCCAGCCAGGTTTTGACTTCTTCGAAGGCCGCGTCGTCGAGGATGAAGTCCAACTGCTCCTGGAAGCGGAACGGCGACAGCTCCGGCGCCTGGCCGATGGGGATGTCTTCCAGGTCCAGCGGATCGCAGGTCAGTTGCGGCAGGAAAAAACCCTGGCTGAAATTGATCAGCATGAAGTCGCCGTCGTCGGGATGGGGAATCACGTGCAGGCGATGGGGCAGGATAAAGGCCAGGGCCTTTTTCGGGAACGGGCGCACCGCACCGCCGATGTGCTGCACGGTGTCGCCACCCAGGTTGATCTGGATCTGGAAATATTCGTGGCGATGGGGACTGGTCAGCGCCGCCCTGCCCCGCTTGTCGCGGATGTAGAAGTCGGAGCGGTCGCTGCGTTGTTCCATGCCATAGGTGGTGATGCGGGTGCCGGGCATACGCGTTTCTCGGGGGGCCTGGGCACCACTGTAGCGTCAAACCTGGCCGAGGGTGAAGCTCAGCTCGGCCAGGCCGTCGATGCCGGCGGTCACCACATCGCCCGGTTGCAAGGCGCCGACGCCCGCCGGGGTGCCGGTAAAGATCAAGTCGCCGGCTTTCAGCGCCACGGATTTGGACGCGTGGCTGATCACCTCACTGACCGACCAGATCTGGTCTGCCAGATCGCCCACTTGACGTTGCTCGCCATTCACCTTGAGCCAGATTCGCCCAGTGCCCGGGTGGCCGACGGCACTCACCGGCCGCAGCGGAGTGCAAGGTGCCGACTCATCAAAGGCCTTGGCCCATTCCCACGGCCGCGACAGCTTTTTCGCCTGGGCCTGGAGGTCGCGGCGGGTCAGGTCGATGCCCAAGCCGTAACCCCAGATATGCGCAAACGCATCTTCCGGGGCGATGTCCACGCCGCCCTTGCCGATGGCCACCACCAACTCGACTTCATGGTGCAGATCGGCGGTCAGCGGCGGATAGGCGATCACGCCCTCGGCGGGCACCACGGCATCAGCTGGCTTCATGAAAAAGAACGGCGGCTCGCGGTCGGGGTCGTGGCCCATTTCGCGGGCATGTTCGCTGTAGTTGCGCCCGACACAGAACACCCGGCGTAGCGGGAAGCGGGCGTCGTCGCCGTGGATGGCGAGGGACGGGGTTTCGTTGGGGGTGATGACGTAGCGGGTCATGGCATGTGCCTCTTCGATTACCTGGGGCCAGTATGCGGACGGGCTCCGGGGCGAAGTTGGACAGGCTTACGCAGATTTTGTACTGGGCGGTGCATCGGTCACTTTGCCAAGCGAACCCAACACTGCTAGCCTCATCGCGCTTTCAACCCCTGATCCCGCAGAAAGGACTCTGATGAACATCATTCGCGCCGTCGCCCTCTTCGCCGCCTCATTGTTCTCGATGAACACTTCAGCCAAGGCCCCGCTTCCGGGATTCCAGTTGCCCAAGGCAGATTCGGAATATGACGAGAAGGTGTTGGCGGATATCAAGAAGATCGGCTGGCACCATGTGCATGTGCGGGCTGAAGACGGTGAGCCTTCGTTCGCCTACTCCCTGGGGTTCTACGCCAACTTCGGCCAACCGGAAATCATCGTATTCGGGCTGCCCCCGCAGATTGCCCAGCAGTTGCTGAACATCGCCGCGATCCGCTTTGCCGGTGCAAAAGCCGCCTATGAAACCTACAAGCCCTATGACGATATTGCCGAAGGCATGCGCATCGCCTTCATTCCTGTAGACCGCAGGCACTACCGCGAGTACCTCGGTTATGCCGGCTGGTTCTACGCCTCGATCAAAGCTGATTTCCCTGCGTTGCAAATGGTCTGGCCGGACAAACAAGGGCGCTTTCCGTGGGAGCCCAACTACGACCAGTCGTTCTCAAGGCTCCAATTGCTGCTGGATAAATAAGGGTTATTTACGCGCCAGCTTGTAGCGCAAACAGTCCTGATAAAAACTCTGGCGAATCACTTCGGGCTTGACCCGCGAACGGCTGTCGTAGGTCTGCTCGGTGATGCCCATGGCCATCATGTGCATCCAGGGTTTCTTGAACTGGTAGGTCTTCAGCTTCTGCCGCGCGGCGTACAGCGAGACGCCCGACAGCTTCAATTCCTGGGCCCGGGCGGCGGTGCCTGCACCCCAGCTGCACATGTACTTGTCGTTGTCCCGCAGCTCCCGTGCCTCAACCGAAACCGCCCCACCCGCCACGGCACAGGCGATCAGCATGATTCCCACATTGCGCATTTGCATCCCGCCTAACCACCTGAAAATAAAAGTGATTTTGGCGAGAATTTTGTTACAAAGGGGCCAGCAAATTGCCTTATCGGTGAATTTTCCGACCTGAAACCGAACCGAGTAACAGCGTTGCCATTCAGGCATTTTGCCACTATTGGTTGCCGATGGCCCATTGCCTGACGATAATCGCGGCGCTCTCCCACACTCACGCAAGGAAACGCCGTGAAAAAGCTTCTACTGTTGACCCCATTGCTCGCGCTGCTGTTGCAAGGCTGCGGCGTCACCATGACGCAATACGAGCCGAACTTCGATAACGTCCAGGTCCTCAAGCAGGCAGCGCCGCTGCAACCCGTCAGCAATGCCCAGGTGACGGCCGCGTCGGGCGAAGGCTCGTTGTCTGTACGTGCCAACCCGATCCGCTCGCCCAGTGGCAGCATCCCGGCGCATATCCAGGCTGCGATCACCCAGGAACTGCAACTGGCAGGCCTGCTGAACCCGCAAGCAGAACGTCATCTGCAAGTGCTGGTGGTGAAGAATTCGCTGTCGGCAGGCATGGGCTCCGGCAACGGCACCCTGGCCGCGCGGTTTACCCTGCTCAAGGGCAATGACGTGGTGTACGACGCGACCAAGGAAGTGAATCACACCTGGCCCAGTTCGTTCTTCGGGTTCATTGCGATCCCGAATGCCGCCAACGCCTACAACCCGATGGTGCGGGATTTGCTCAAGTCGCTGTACAGCGACCCGTTGTTCATCAAGGCGCTTAAGTAAGGCCTGGGCTGCGAGGATCGGCCACCCTGCCCTCGCAGCTGTTTCAAACGTTCAGTTACGTGTCACGCCCGTGGCACGCCGGCATCCAGCGCCGAATACTTCAGGTTATTACCGTCGACCATTTGCTTGAGCAGGGCATTGACCTGGCGGGTGAAGGTATCGGTCACCGCGTCTTTCGGCGTATTGGCCATCAACGGGATGAACCAGATGCCCATCCAGGTATTGATCGAGTCGTGGTTGGAGCCGGTGCTCAGTGCCTGGCCTTGTGCGTCCACCGATTCCAGCTTCATGGTGTACTGATCAGTCCCCAGCGCCGGAATGATGGTGAAGGTAAAGCCGCTGATAAAGGCCAGTACCAGTTGGCCGCCACCCGGTGGATGGTTGTAGACCTTCAGGCGCAGGCTGTAATCGCCTGGCTGCTTCTGGAATTCATCCAGGGTCACGCGACCAAACAGGCCGGAGTCAGTCAGGACTTTCTGCAGCTGTGGCTTGAGCATCTCACGCGCTTGTGGGACTTCGGCCGCGGCGGCATTTGTCGGCTCGCCCTGGTAGAACTTGAAGTCTACGTAGACGTTCGGTTTGTTGGCGTAGCTGGCCTTCGACGGCAGCGTGACGGGTGCTACTTCGTCTTTCGTGAAGCTGGCGCAGCCGCCCATCGACAACGTGATCAGGGCCAACCCCAGCATTTTTCCAATGTGCATTACGACTTCCTTAGTGAATGGAGCGTCTCCATGGCCGGAGTTGCTGGGGGCGGATGATAAAGAGTGGGTGGGAATGTTAAAAGGCCATCT
>NZ_CP080030.1:4480433-4494794 GCF_019382755.1 Pseudomonas sp. Colony2
TTTACCACTGATAGGTCGCACTGGCCTGCACGGTACGCTGCGAGCCATACCAGCACCACGAGTAGGAATAGCAGGACGCGACGTACTCTTTATTCGCCAGGTTGGTGGCGTTCACTGCCAGGCGCAGGTTGTCACCCTGACGATTGATGTGCGGGATGTCGTAGTGCACCGCTGCATCGAACAAGGTGTAGCCCGGCACCTTCAGGGTGTTGGCGGTATCGCCCCAGGAAGAACCGACATAGCGCGCACCGGCGCCTACGCCGAAGCCCTTCAGCGTGCCGTCGTGCAGGGTGTAATCCGCCCAGGCCGACGCGGTATGACGCGGCACCGCGTAGGTGGTGGTGCCTTCGGCCGCAATGGCCGGGCCGACACCGATGTCGCTGATGGGCGCATAACGCACGGTGTTGTTGGATTTGCTGATGCGGTTATCCAGGTAGGCATAGGCCGCAGTGATATCCAGGTTGTCGTTCAGGCTGGCCTTGCCTTCCAGTTCAAACCCGCGGGATTGCACTTCACCGTCCTGAATCTGGCAACGCGAGCCGTTGCACAGGTGGGAAGCGTCCGGGTCCAGCGTCGGTACGTTGGTCTGGCGCAGGTCGAAAATGGCAGCCGTGATGAAGCTGTTGCTGCCCGGCGGCTGGTACTTGATGCCGATTTCCGTCTGCTTGCCCTCGGTCGGCTGGAACGTCGAACCGCCGTAGCCCGTGCCGGATTGCGGCTGGAAGGATTCCGAGTAGCTGACATACGGCGCCAGGCCGTTATCGAACAGGTAGACCAGGCCCAGGCGGCCGGTGAAGGCCTTGCTGTCCTGGGACGACTTGGTCTTTTTCTGGGTGGTCATCGCCAGGGTACTGTTGTCGGTGCTGGCCCAGTCATAACGCCCGCCCATCAACAGCACCCATTTGTCCCACTTCATCTGCTCTTGCAGGTACACCCCCGTTTGCTCGCTGCGCGAGGTGGCGTCGCTGGTGTAGGCCGGCACCGGCACGGCCGCGCCGTAGACCGGGTCGAAAATATCCAGCGTAGGCCCTGCCGTGTACACGCCGTTGCCCGACTTGGTGTCAGTGCTGGTGTTCTGGTAATCGGCGCCCATCAGCACGGTGTGCTGCAACGGGCCGGTGTCGAATTTGGCCTGCAACTGGTTGTCGAGGGCATAGGCGTCGATGTTCACGTCGCTGGCAGTGGTCGAGCGGCGGATGGTGCGGTAATCGCTCTCCAGGTAGTTGCTGTAGAGGCTGCGGTATTGCCCTTCGCTGCGCAGGTAGCGCGCATTCTGGCGCACGGTCCAGACATCGTTGAAGTGATGTTCGAAGGCGTAGCCGATGGAGTAATACTCGCGGTCGCTCTTCTCGAAGTTTTTCTCGCCGTCGTAGAAATCCACGTCGATCTTGCGCCCGGTCGGGCTGTGCAGCACCGAGCCCCAGGCTGGCATCGAGCCGTAGGACGCGCCCTTGGGGTCCTTCTGGAAGTGCCCGAGCAAGGTCAGCGAGGTATTCTCGTCCGGTCGCCAGGTGAAGGCGCTGGACAGGGACTGGCGACGGGTTTCGGTGTGCTCGATCTGCCCGTCGGCATCGTCGAACAGGCCGGCAACGCGGTAGGAATAAACGCCTTGGTCGTCCAGCGGGCCACTCAAGTCAAAGGTCGTGCGCTTCTTGTTGAAGGTCCCGTACTCGACGCCG
This sequence comes from Pseudomonas sp. Colony2, assembly GCF_019382755.1. Classification (NCBI taxonomy): domain Bacteria; kingdom Pseudomonadati; phylum Pseudomonadota; class Gammaproteobacteria; order Pseudomonadales; family Pseudomonadaceae; genus Pseudomonas; species Pseudomonas sp. Colony2. Next base: position 4,482,113 of record NZ_CP080030.1, read on the forward strand.
ACTTCATGGAACGGCGTGTCGAGCGGGCGTTTGCTGACCATGTTGATCACGCCGCTGGGGGTGCCCTGCCCGTACAGCACCGACGCGGGCCCGCGCAGCACTTCGACGCGCTCCAGGTCGAAGGCGTCTTTTTGCGGCAAGGCATCCCGGCTCGAGGGCATACGCAGGCCGTCGAGGTAGGTCGCCGGGGCAAAGCCACGGATGGTCAACTGGTCGAGACGCGAGGCGGTGGAGCCACGGGTTTCCGGGATCACGGCAGCGCTGTAGCGCAGGATCTGGTTGAGGCTCTCGGCGTTCTGCGCGCGCATCTGGTCTTTGGTGACCACGGAGATCGACTGCGGGGTTTCGATCAGTGCGGTGTCGGTCTTGGTGCCCGACAGGCTGCGGGTGGCCACGTAGCCAGACACCGGGCCGGTGGGGCTTTCCGACTGGTACGCGCCGCTGATGGTGGTGGCCTGCAACTCCATGGCGCCATCGGTGTGCGGGATGGCTTCGAGACGGTAGCGGTCGTCGGCGATCTTCAGGGCTTGCAGGCCGCTGCCGGCCAACACTTGGGCCAGGGCGGCGTCGGTATTGTATTGCCCGTTCAGGCCATTGCTGTGTTTGCCGCGGGTCAGGCTCGAATCAAAGGCCAATACCAGGCCCGCCTGTTCGGCGAGGCTGTTGAGGGCCTGGCTCAGGTCACCGGCGGGAATGGAGAACGCAGCGCTTTCAGCCGCGTAGGACGCTTGAACGGTCAGCAGGGGTACGGCGGCAAACGCCATCGCCACTGAAAGGGTCAATGGCTGTAAAGGACGAGCAAGGCGCGACATGAGAAGTCCTGGGAAATGGGGGTTCTATTAGTCATGACGGCCATGTCGGAAAATCGGGTATGAATGAGAGCAGTTTTTATTCAGACTTTTTACAGCGGCTTGATCACCACCACCAAATCCGTGAAGTACTCCACCTTGATCGGCAGGTTATCCGCCAGCGACGCCAGTGCCGCGCCGGTGTCATCGAGCTTGAATACCCCGGACACGCGCATCCCTTGCAGCGCCTGCGGATCAAAGCGCACCAGCCCATGGCGGTAACCGGCGAGGGTTTGCAGGACCTCGCTCAGGGGCTGGTCGTCGACCTTGAGCAAACCACGGGTCCAGGCATCCGGGTCGGCGTTGCCGATGGGTTGTGGGGTGCCGGCACGGCCGTCCTGGAGCGTGGACTTCTGCCCCGCCGGCACTTTCACGTCGCCCGCAACGGTGCCTTTGACGGCCACGGTGGACTCGATCACAGTGACCACGGTCGCGCCATCCTCGGCCTTGCGCACCAGGAACCGCGTGCCCAACGCCGTGGCCGTGCCCTGGTCGGTGTGCACCACGAACGGCCGTTGCGCGTCCTTGGCTACCTCGACCCACATCTCGCCCTGCAACAGTTCGATCACCCGTTGGTGGCCGTCAAACTTCACGTCCAGTGCCGAGTTGCTGTTGAGCTGCACCTGGCTGCCGTCGGTCAGTGCCACCTGGCGCCGTTCGCCCACGCTGGTGCGTTGGTCGGCCATCCACACCGGCAGGCGCTCAATCCCGGCCCAGCCGCACAGCAACACACCCAACAGCGCGACGGCCTGGGTGCTACGGGCGGCAAACCTTGTTTTCTGTGGGGCAAATGCACGGTTCAGGGCCATGCGCGCCGGGGCGGCGGGCAACTCGTCGAGGCTGCCCCACAGGCTGCGCATGCGCTCGATGGCGACGGCATGCCGTGGATCGGCCTGGCACCATTTCTCGAAGGCCGCGCGGTCGGCCTCGGTCACGTGGTCGTCGTGCAACAACGTCAGCCAGCGGGCGGCTTCACTGATGATCTGCTCGGAACTCACGACAGCGGGTCCGCCCCGTGCAGGGTGTGATAGCAATGCACCAACGCACTGGAGATGTAGTTCTTCACGGTGCTGGAAGACACCTGCAGTTGTTCGGCGATTTCGCTGTAGGTCAGCCCGTCGAGGCGACTGAGCAGGAATGCCTCGCGGGCCTTGGCGGGCAGGCCGATGAGCATTTCGGCAATGCGTTCCAGGGCCTGCAGTGCCACATGAATCGCCGCCGGGTCCGGCATGCCGGCATCTTCGCTCTGGATCGCCAGGGCTTCCATGTAGGCCTTTTCGATGCGCCGCCGACGCGCGCCATCGATCATCAAGCGCCCCGCCGTGGTGGCCAGGAAGGCGCGGGGTTCCTTGATGGTATGGGGGTCGGCCAGCAGCAGGATGCGGATAAACGCGTCGTGGGCCAGGTCGGCGGCATGTTGCGAGCAGCCGAGTTTCTTACGCAGCCAACCGTGCAACCAGGAATGATGGTCGCTGTAGAGGGTGGTGATGGTCTGCTGGCGACGGGTTGTATCACCATCAGCTACAGGAAAGTCATGCATGCGCAAAAATTTCTCAAACAAGAAAGATTACCAATTGCGCGAACGATGACAGTAAAACGAAGGGGGAGCAAGGATGGAGTGATGGCTTGCAACGAATCTGCGACTTGCTGTGCCCACCTTGAAAGCGACCAGTGCGCACGCGACACTTCTGCGACTCATACAAGGACATCACGCATGACAACCTTCGCCAACACGGTCTCCACCCGCGAGGCCTATCAACTGCTCAAGGACGTGGCATTAGAGGTTCGAACGCTGAAACCCGTCAGCTCCGGCGACGAGCAAATGGTTGTCGACATCGACGGCTGGCAGGTCACGCTGTCAACCTGCGGGACGGCTCTGGAGTGCTGCCTGCGCTGTATTGCACCGGATAACAGGCAAGGTTCACTGGACACCTGGCAACGTTACGGCACCAATCCGCTCGATCTGATGAGCCTGTGGGAGCGAACGCAGCTGCAGCGCCTGGTGCATGCAGCCTTCGTTCGCTGAACGTACGCTTTGCCCGCAATCACCCACTGCCAACATCAAACACTTTACGGATTAACGCCAGCTCCAGGAAACCCCGGTGTAAACCCCCATGCCATCCCCCGGCGTCGACCGCGCCACATCCAGCCCCTTGTCGTCATAACCCGGCGTGACCGTGTTCGCGTAACGCCGGTTGGTCAGGTTGCGCAGGTCGACCCAGGCTTGCCAGTCGTGCTTCGGCGCGTCGTACCCGAGCGTCGCGCCGAGCAGTGTGTAGGCCGCCGCGTAGTAGGAGTTGGCGTAGTCCACCGCGACCCGCGATGAATATTCGCCATTGAGGCTGGTGTAGAAACCGCTCGGGTGGCTGTAGCGCAATTGCGCCTGGTAGTAGTGCCTGGGGATGCCGGGCAAGGTGTTGTCGCCGAAGCGGTCGTCGTTGCGGTAGTGGAAGTCGCTGTAGGTGTAGGCCTGGCGCAGGGCGAGCTGGCCCGTGCGGCCCCCGTCCCACAGCGGGCTGATCAGGCTCAGCTCCAGGCCTTGGTGCACGGTTGGGCTGGCGTTGGATTCGGCGATTATTGCGGACGTGGTGGACGTCGCGGCCTGGGTTTCGACGCTGAGCAGTTCGTGGCGCACCTCGGAGCGGTACAGCGCCAGGTCCCACTGACCGAACCACGCTTCACCGCGACCGCCGACTTCCAGGGTGGTGGCGGTCTGGTTTTTCAGCTTCACCCCTTCACGTTGCAAACCGCTGGCCGGGCCGCCGCCCACGGGGAAGTACTTGTTGGAACCCCAGATCATCGACCACGCATGGGGCGGTTCCACCGAGCGACTCAGGTTGCCGTACACCTGCAATTGGGGGCTGAAGTCGTAGCGCAGGCCAACCCTGGGCGCGTAATCCCAATCGTGCTGGCTGACGGGTGTGTGGGTCTGCGGGTAGCTGACTTCGGTTTCACGACGGGTATAGATCGCCGCCAGCCCGGTGGTCAGCCAAAGGTCCGGCAGCAGTTCCAGGTCGTTGCCGATATGCAGCACGGTGTCCGAACCCAGGTAGCTGTAGTCGCGGGTCTTGGTGCCGGGTGTGTAGCCCGCCGTATTGCCGGTGGGGATCCGCACGAATTCCGAGCCACCGTTGTTCGGCATCGCCTGGGTGGTGCGCAGGCCGAGGGTGGTCTTGCTGTCACGCCCGAACAATGTGTCCTGGCGGATGTAATTCAGGGTGCCGCTGACGTCGGTGTAGGCAACCTTGAGGCGGTTGGTGCCCTCGCGCAGGTCCATCGGGTAATCGTGATACGCCAGCCCGACCTCGACCCGGGCGTTGTCGCCCAGGTGCAGGGTGGTTTTGTTGGCGATCCAGGTCGAGCCCGGTTGCGTGCGTTTCGAGTCTCGCGCCACGTTGAGGCTGGCGGCGGCGCGCGGGTCGTGGCTGATCTGGTCGCGGGTCAGTTTGCCGGGGGAATCGTTGTCGGTTTCGCGGTAGCGAAAGTAGAAGCGGGTTTCCAGGTCAGGGTTGAAGCGGTAGCCGAAGTTGGCCGCGATGCCCTTGCCGCTGCCGGCGCTGTGGTTCTGGAAACCGTCGTATTGCGAGTCGGTGAGGCTGATGTAGTAGTCGGCATCCCCCAGCACCTGGCCCGAGCTGATCTCCCGCTGGCCGTAGCCATGGCTGCCGGCTTCGTAGCGTACTTGCAGCCTGGGCGCGTCGTAGCCGGTGTGGGTCACGTAATTGACTGCCCCACCCAGGGCCAATGCGCCCTGGTCAAAACCGTTGGCGCCACGCAGCACTTCAACGCGGCTGAGCCACAACGGGTCCTTGAGTTCGTAGGGCGTGCCACCCGGGCCGGTCAGTGGCAGGCCGTCGAAGGTTTCATACAGGCCGGAAGCGTGGGCGCCCGGGCCCCGGTTGATACCCGAGCCACGGATCGAAAGCTTCACCCCTTCGTTGTTTGCCGCCTTGGCATAAACACCGGCCTGGTACTTGAATACGTCCTCGTTGGTGCTCACCCGCCCCTGATCGACGCTACCCATGTCGATGTAGTTGGTAGCGCCGGGCACGCTCTTGAGCTGGACCTCGGCCAGTTCGTCGGCGCTGAGTTCGGCGCTGCTGACTTCGACGGGGGCCAGTTGCAGCGTGTCTTCGGCCTGGGTGGCCGGGCTGAAGCTCAGGACGGCGCCAAAGCCCAGCAAGGGCCAGGCTTTTCGGGAGGTGAACGGAAACGCGGGGGGCATGGGGGTAAATCCTTGGAATTCGTTTTTGCGACGGGCTCGGTCCGGCACAAGGTCTGTGGTGGGAAGCCCGTGAAGCGCGGCGGGTCACCATTGATGAACGCACAGGCCCCCATCGGTGTTAAGTCCAAAATAGAATTACCAAATGCAAACTCAGTATTTATGGAAATAAGCGGCACCGATTACTGTAGAGCCATTGAGTCCCCAGAGATTTACGTCATGCAAACATCCGCCACCGTCATCGATTTCACCCTCCACCGCAAACGCCGCCAGGCTCGCGCAGCGGCTGAACTGATGTGGGCGATGTATGCGGCACGGGCCGGGGTCGCGCTGTTTACCGCACACGTCACCACGTCCAGCGATACCCGCCGGGCGTGAGGCCATGAATTTCCTGCACGCGATACCCGAAGTGCCCGACCTCCCCACCAAACCCAAGGACTGCAACAGCGGCGACGATGACGCCATCGGCCAGTGCGTCGCGCAGAACCTGCAGCGCCTGCGCAGTAAACGCTACCTGTCGCTGGATGCCCTGGCGCGCAACTGCGGCGTAAGCCGGGCGATGCTCGCGCAGATCGAGTCCGGGCGCAGCGTGCCGTCGATCAAGGTGCTGTGCAAGATCGCCAAAGGCTTGAAAGTGTCGGTGGCGGCGTTCCTAGAAAATCGAGCGTTCGAAGGGGTTGAGCTGCTGCCGGCGCAACAGAGCAAACGCCTGGTGAGCGCCGATGGCAGCTTCATCAGCCGGGCGCTGTTTCCCTACGATATGGCGCGCCAGTCGGAGTTCTACGAGATACGCCTGAAGGCCCTCGGCGAGGAGATTTCAGAAGGTCACGGGCCCGGCATCCAGGAAAACCTGGTGGTGGCCCAGGGCGTGCTGGAAGTCAGCGTCAACGAGGAACGCTACCTGCTGTCTACCGGTGACTCGATTTTGTTCTACGCCGACCAGCCCCACCGCTATCGCAACCCCGCAGACAGTGAGGCGGTGGCGTTCCTGGTGATCACCTACCCGGAACGCCTGGACTGAAACGCAAAAAGCCCCGGCACACGCCGGGGCTTTTTGATTTCACGCCAAACCAATCAGCAGGTGCAGCACATCATCGGCATGCCGTTGCAGCTCATCATCATCGGCATGGCGCAGTCGTTCATCATCTTCATCATCAGCATGCAGCAGTTGTTCATCATGTCCATGCTCATGCCAGGCATCGGCATCATCTTGCAGGTCATGCAGTCGGCTTCCATCTTGCATTCCATGACGCACTTCATCATCGGCATAGGCATGCCCATCGGCATCATCATCGGCATGTTCATGGTCGACATGCTGTTCATCATCGCCATGCCGTCTTCAGACATGCACATCATCGACATGTTGGCGCACTGCATCATCATCGGCATGCCGCAGTTCATCATCATCGCCATCATTTCGGCGTTGTTCTTGAACATCGCCATGTCCATGCCAGCGGCCGGCTTCATGGTGCACATCATGGCCTCGTCGGTCATCTTGCAGGTCATGGTTGCCATCATCATCGGCATGCCCATCATCGGCATCATCGGCATCGCGTTGTTCATTGGCATCTGCATGGCGTTCATCATCTTCGAAACTCCGTAATCGACAGGAAATGAGTAAGTTCTGGGGCCGATTCTAGAGAGGCCGCACAACGGCGCAAGACGCTGGCCCAGCAGCAGGAATAGACGCTGCATGGGGATTTCCCGGGGCGCGGCAGCGGATAATTCCGCGATGACAGATGCTTTGGCGTGATCACGCCGGCCGGCTCCGCTATCCGGGCCAAACCGGCGCGAAGGATATGCGATTGGGGAATGGCCCCCAATCAGAAGGAAATAAACGATCTAACCACGGTAGAAATACCCGCTCATTCGGCGAAGAAGCGGTTCGCCGGACGCGGCAGCCCGAGGTTTTCCCGCAGGGTAGAGCCTTCGTACTCGCGCCGGAAGATCCCGCGCCCCTGCAACTCGGGCACCACCCTGGCCACAAAGTCATCGAGCCCGCCCGGCAGCCACGGGAACATGATGTTGAAGCCATCGCTGCCCTCTTCTTCCAGCCACTGCTGCATCTCATCGGCAATACTGTGGGCGGTGCCGACAAACGAGAGACCTGCATAACCGCCAAGACGCTGGGCCAATTGGCGCACCGTCAACTGTTCGCGATCAGCCAGCGCCAGTACCCGTTCGCGGGAGCTCTGGCTGGCGTTGGTTTGGGGAATCGCCGGGAGGTATTGGTCGGAATCAAACTTCGTCGCGTCGGTACCCAGCGCGATCGACAGCGAGGCAATCGCACTTTCGTAATGCACCAGGCTGTCGAGATGCGCACGAATCCGCCGCGCATCTTCCAGCGTATCGCCGACCACCACAAACGCCCCGGGCAAGATCTTCAGATGGTCGGGATGCCGCCCCACCGCCAGCATCCGGCGCTTGATATCGGCATAGAATTTACGCCCTTCCTCGAGCGTGCCGGGCGCCACGAAGATCACCTCGGCGGTTTCTGCCGCCAATTGCCGGCCGGGCTCCGAGGCGCCGGCCTGCACGATCACCGGCCAGCCCTGCACCGGGCGGGCAATGTGCAGCGGGCCGCGCACATTGAGGTAGCGGCCCTGGTGATTGAGGGTGTGCAGCTTGTCGGGGTCGAAGTACACACCGCTGTCGGCATCGCGGATGAAGGCATCATCGGCCCAACTGTCCCAGAGCCCGGTGACCACATCGTAGAACTCCCGCGCACGGGCGTAGCGCTCGTCGTGGGCATAGGCCTGCTCCAGGCCGAAATTCTGCGCCGCATCCGGGTTGGCAGTGGTGACGATATTCCAGCCGGCGCGGCCGTGGCTCAGGTGATCCAGGGACGCGAAGCGCCGGGCAATGTGGAACGGTTCGTCGTAGGTGGTCGAGGCCGTGGCTACCAGGCCGATGTGCTCGGTGGCCTGGCTCAGGGCCGACAATAAGGTGAACGGTTCGAAGGAGGTGGCGGTGTGGCTGCGCTTCAACGCGTCGATAGGCATGTTGAGCAGGGCCAGGTGGTCGGCCATGAAGAACGCATCGAAACGCGCTTTCTCCAGGGTCTGGGCAAACTGCTTGAGGTGCGTGAAGTTGAAGTTGGCGTCACGGTAAGCGCCGGGATAGCGCCAGGCGCCGGTGTGGATGCTGACCGGGCGCATGAACGCGCCCAGCTTCAGTTGGCGTTGAGTGGTCATGGAAAGCCCCTGATCGAGAGGGGCCCAGCATCGGATGGGCGAACGGCGTCTGTCTAATAACCAAAGGATCTGACTTATGCCTGCGCGGATCGGCTGTTGTAGTCCGCCAGAAATTCTTCGGAGGCGACATGGTCTGCCATGCCCCGCAGCTGCGCGGCCGAATCATGCCCCAGCACCTCCTCTACCCGGTTATTGGCCGCCGCCCAATACACCAGCGCCTCACTGAACAGCGCTTCGCCCTTGGGCGTGAGCACGCAGCGTTTGGTGCGCTTGTCCAGGGCATCCGGGCGCAGCTCGACAATCCCGTCGCGCACCAGCGGCTTCATCGCATGGGTCAGCGCCGACATCAGGATCGCCAGGCGTCCGGCCAGCTCCTGCAACGTCGGCCATGCCTGCTCATCCACCGCCGCCCACCGGGCGATTTCACCCAGCAAGCCGACCTGCGTAGCCTTCAGGCCAATCGGCGCCAGCGCTTCGTCATATAGTTGGCCCAGCCGCCGGGCGGCACGGCGCAGTGCGTTGTTGGTGCACGCCACGTCCCCCAGCAGGCTCAAAAGGTCGGCACGGGCATCAGCCTTGTCAGTCTTGTGTGTTGGCATTTTCAGATCCTCCATGCCGGTAGAATGATTGAGTACTAAACCATTGACAAGGACAAACGCCAAGCCTATAACTTGAGCCCTCAACAATATTGGTTGAGCACTCATCTATTGGAGCCGTTCATGTCGATCCCTGCTTCCACAAAAATTGCCCTGATCACGGGTGCTTCTTCAGGTATTGGCGCCGTGTATGCCGACCGATTGGCAGCCCGTGGCTACGACTTGATCCTGGTCGCCCGTCGTGAAGACCGCCTCGAAGCCCTGGCGGCGAAGATCACTCAAGCCTACGGGCGCGAGGTCCAGACCATCGGCGCCGACCTGGTAAACCCCGCGGACCTGGCCCGTGTTGAAAGCCTGCTCGCCGGCAACCCGGCGATCCAGGTGCTGGTGAATAACGCCGGCCTGGCCCGCCTGCATCCGCTGGCTCAATCCTCGGTCGAGGATTCCACGACCCAGATCGCCCTGAACATCACCGCTCTCACCCGCCTGACCCACGCGGCGCTGCCGGGCATGCTGGTGCGCAATGAAGGTTTGATCATCAACGTGGCATCGGTGTTGGGCGTGCAGTCGCTGCCGGTCAGCTCGGTGTACAGCGGCACCAAGAGCTATGTCCTGGCATTCAGCCGTGGCTTGCAATCGGAACTGGCGGAAACCGGGGTGAAGGTGCAGATCGTGTTGCCGGCAGCCACCGCTACCGAGATCTGGGACGCGTCGGGCATTCCGCTTTCCGCCCTGGAACAGGAGTCGGTCATGACCACCGAAAACCTGGTGGACGCGGCACTGGCCGGGCTGGATCAGGGTGAGACGATCACCTGGCCGTCGGTGGCCGATGGTTCGTTGTGGGAGACCTATGATGCGGCGCGTGGTGCGTTGTTTGCGGCCACGCAAACAGGCAAGCCGGCGCCCCGGTATGGGATCGTCTGAGGCGCCAGCCGGCTTTATTGAATACCGATGGAAATACGCCGCACAGTCTGCTCCTCACGGGGCAGGCTGATGTCGCCTTCGTAGGTGCACTCGCGGCCGGTGCAGCTGTTTTCCACGGTCACCGGCGCAAGGCTTTTGACCGGAAAGCGCGGTTTGGGCTCAGCCTGCGGCGTGAGCGGTACAGCGCTGAGGACAGGTGCCTCGTAGGTCAGGTCCAGGCTGGACGCGTGGGCCTGGGTGGCCAGAACGGCGAGCAGTGCGCTCGCCATGACAGTCCTTGTAAACAACATCGAAATCTTTCCGGGCAGCAAAAAATGAAGGGGCAATGATAAACCCTTGAGCTGCCGGGTTGAAGTCAACGTGCCTGGACGGCAGGTTCCAGCACCAATACGTTGGAGGGGCCCGCACGGAATGTCGGGTTGTGCTTCGCGGCTTCCAGCATGTGCGGCGCTGCGTGGTGATCCTTGAGCGCCGCCTTTGAAGCCCACGTCTCGATCAACACAAAACTGTCGCTGTTGCCCTCGACCGGATGCAGGTCGTACTGGATGCAACCGGCTTCGGCCCGGACCAGCGGAGCGAGCCCGGCAAAGGCCGCCAACTGGTCCGCACCCCGGCCAGGCTGGGTATTGATGATGACGACAAGCCGCACTTCATCGGACATAAACAGCACCGTTATCGATAAGGAAATTGAGGCGCCACAGTAAGGGATGCCATTCTCTGGCGCTATGAAAAATCTATCAGTAAGCTACTTTCACTGATTGGATTGAGTCAGCACTCAAGCCCTCCCCCTTTTCTGCACCCGGCGATAACCACGTGATCGAAGTAACCGAAGTTTCCATTGCCCAGCTGCGCACTGCGCTCGAATCCGGCCAGACCACGGCGGTTGAACTGGTCGAGGCTTACCTCGCCAGGATCGACGCCTACGACGCCCCCACGACTGCCACCGCGCTCAACGCGGTGGTGGTGCGCAACCCGCAAGCGCTGGAGGAAGCCCGGGCATCCGACGCACGCCGGGCCAGCGGCACAACCCTGGGCCCGCTCGACGGCATTCCCTACACAGCCAAGGACAGCTACCTGGTCAAGGGCCTCACCGCCGCCTCCGGCAGCCCGGCTTTCGCGAACCTGGTTGCCTACCGCGATGCGTTCACCATCGAGCGACTGCGGGCAACAGGCGCCATTTGCCTGGGCAAGACCAACATGCCGCCGATGGCCAACGGCGGCATGCAGCGCGGCGTATATGGCCGGGCCGAGAGCCCGTACAACGCCGACTACCTCACCGCACCGTTCGCCTCGGGCTCCTCCAACGGCGCCGGCACGGCCACCGCGGCGAGCTTCGCGGCGTTTGGCCTGGCGGAAGAAACCTGGTCCAGCGGGCGCGGCCCGGCGTCCAACAATGGCCTGTGTGCCTACACCCCGTCCCGTGGCGTGATCTCGGTGCGCGGCAACTGGCCGCTGACCCCGACCATGGACGTGGTCGTGCCTTACGCCCGGACCATGGCCGACCTGCTTGAAGTGCTCGACGTCGTGGTCGCAGAAGACCCCGACACACGCGGCGACCTGTGGCGGATGCAACCCTGGGTGCCAATCCCCGGCGTCGCCTCGGTACGCCCGCAGTCCTACGCAGACCTGGCCGCGACCGGCGATGCACTCGCCGGCAAACGCTTCGGCGTGCCGCGCATGTACATCAACGCCGACCCCGAGGCAGGCACCAGCGACGCCCCGGGAATCGGCGGCCCTACTGGCCAGCCAATCAAAACCCGGGCCTCGGTGATCGAGCTCTGGGAAGCTGCGCGCAAGGCACTTGAAGCCGCCGGCGCAGAAGTGGTCGAGGTGGATTTCCCGCTGGTCTCCAATTGCGAAGGCGACCGCCCGGGCGCACCGAAAGTGTTTACCCGAGGCCTGGTCTCCAAGGAATTCCTCCACGATGAATTGTGGGAACTGTCGGCCTGGGCGTTCGATGATTTCCTGCGGGCCAACGGCGACCCTGCGCTGAACCGCCTGGCGGATGTCGACGGCCCGAAGATCTTCCCCCACGACCCCGGCACCCTGCCCAACCGCGAAGACGACCTGGCCGCCGGCATGGACGAATACGTGCGCATGGCCGAGCGCGGCATCACGCCGTGGGACAGGATCAGCACCGTGCCCGACGGCCTGCGCGGCCTGGAACAGACACGACGCATCGACCTTGAAGACTGGATGGATAACCTGGGGCTGGATGCGGTGATTTTTCCGACAGTCGCCGACGTAGGTCCGGCGGATGCGGATGTGAATCCCGCGTCGGCGGATATCGCCTGGAGCAACGGAGTGTGGGTCGCCAACGGCAACCTCGCCATCCGCCATTTGGGCGTGCCGACAGTGACGGTGCCCATGGGCGTCATGGCCGACATCGGCATGCCGGTGGGGCTGACATTTGCCGGCCGGGCGTATGAGGATTCGGCGCTGCTGCGATTGGCATCGGCCTATGAGTCGACGGGCAGCAAGCGCCTGGTGCCGCCGCGCACGCCGGCGCTGGTGGCTCGTCAGGACTGATTGATTTCGCTGCTGATCTTGCGCATCAACCGATCGGCTTCCGACCCGGGTTCAAATCGAAAGCCACGCATCTCATCGAGGAGCAGGCAATCGCTGATGGCCTCCCAAAGTTGCTCCTGGGTCGGCTTGTTGCGCAACAGTATGTATGAAAGCAGCAGGCGTTCGATGGGAACGCCTCGAATACAGGCCGTTTCAATGATTGCCAGCAGGATAAAGCGCAGTCGAACTTCCCGCTCCGTGGGCCAAACCGTTTTTCGCTTACCCAATGCCGGGCCTCAGTGTCAGGAAAAGCGTGAGGCTATGGCCCAGAGGGGTGGCGTTTCAAGCGCTGCATGGGGAGAAAGCCCTGCTCCTACACAAAACAGGGAA
>NZ_CP080030.1:4494837-4565445 GCF_019382755.1 Pseudomonas sp. Colony2
CGCTTACCCATCAACGGATCACTGATACTGTGCGCTCCCGTCTCGATGCGCCCCGCCACTCGTCGCACCCAGCCATGCTCGTCACGTAGCTTGAAGTCATACCAGCCCCCATTCGGCTGGCAGGAGAACGTTCGTTGCACGGTACTGCCGCCCGCAATCTCCAGCAGCCACGGCCCCTGCTTGGTGTAAGGGCAACGCTCGATGGTGATTGAGGCCGCACGCTTGCCGGGGTTGACCAGGGTCAGCAGCAAGGTGTCGCCGTGATACGCCAGGGATAACTCCGGCTCGCGACGCTGCAGGTGCCCCTTGAACGAACGGTGGAACCCATTCGGCCCCAACAGCCAGAGCTTGTAGGCGCCCGCGACTTGCCAGGTGTCACTGAGGTGTTTGCCGGCTTCCACCGTGTAGCGGCGCGGTACCTCGTCCAGGTGCAGGCGGTCGTAGACGTGGAAGACCACGCCCTGTTCGCCATTGTTGAAGAAGTCCAGGCTCACCGAACTGGCGCGACGGTCAACCGAGCCTTCAACGTTCAACTGGTACGGCAGCGCCCGGGATGGCCGCGCCATTCGCGCCTGGAACGGCGCCTGTTGCTGGCCCACCGTCGGCAGGGCGACCTGGGGCAGTTGCTCCTGGCGTTGACGCAGGGAGTCGGCGGCCTGGCGGCTGATAGTGTGCAGCGGCGGCAGGGTCTCGGTGTTGGGGTTGACGAAGTTGAAGGCCGAGGTGAGGTCGCCGCACACCGCCCGGCGCCAGGCGCTGATATTGGGTTCGCGCACGTGGAAACGCTTCTCCAGAAATTGCAGCACGGAGGTGTGATCAAACGCCTGGGAATTGACCCAGCCACCACGGCTCCACGGCGACAGCACCAGCATCGGCACTCGCGGCCCGGGGCCGTACACCCCGCCGTCCGGCGCGGGTTGCTGGCTAGAGCCGGGCGGTGCCGGGTGGGTGAAGATCTCGCTGTCGAACTTCACCGTGGACTTGCCGGCAAAGCTGCCATCCAGGCGCTTGGACGGGGCTGACGGCGACGGCACGTGGTCGAAGAAACCGTCGTTTTCATCGTAGTTGACCAGCAGCACCGTCTTGCTCCACACGTCCGGGTTGGCGGTCAGTGCCTTGAGGATTTCCTGGGTGAACCAGCCGCCTTGCACCGGGCTGGAAGGCCCGGGGTGATCGGAGTAATCGGCCGGCGCCACCAGCCAACTCACCTGTGGCAGGCGCCCGTCGTTCACGTCCTTGCGAAAGCCCTGGATGATCGATTCCAGGTCGCTGCCGCTGACCGCCGGCAGGGTGTTGCCATTGCCTTTGTACAACGGCACGCGGGCGTTCAGTTGATCGCTGTAGGGCACAAAATCCTTGAAGTCTTTCGGTGGCACGGCGGGGTTGCCGGCCGCGACGCTGGCCGCACGAAACTGGCGAAACCCGGCCAAGGGGTTGTCGCCAAAGTTATCCGGCAGGTACTGGTAAACCTTCCAGCTCACACCCGCTTCTTCCAGGCGCTCGGGATAGGTTTTCCAGGTGTAGCCCACGCCCACCGCACCGGGGCCGTCCCATTCGTTGACCACCGCCGCCACATTTGCACCGGTCGGGCCGTTGGTGCCGGTCCAGTGGAACAGCCGATTGGGATTGGTACCTGCGTGTACCGAACAGTGGTAGGCGTCGCACAGGGTAAAGGTGTTGGCCAGGGCGAACTGGAACGGCACTTCCTGCTCACGGTAGTAACCCATCGAGGTGGGTGTCTTGAACGTTGGCCAGGCGTTCATCCGGCCGCTGCTCCAGGCGGCGTGCTCGTCGACCCAGGAATGCGGCGTGCCGCTGACCCGCTGCGCGTTGCCACGGGAGCCGTCCAGGTGATAGGGCAGGATCCGCCGCCCAACGCCCTGCTGCTCCCACACCCGGTGCCCGCCCGGCAGTGGAATGGTGAAGCGGTCACTGAACCCGCGCACACCCGGCAAGGTGCCGAAGTAGTGATCGAAGGAGCGGTTTTCCTGCATCAGGATCACCACATGTTCGACGTCCATCAGGGTGCCGGTGCGGTTGTTGGCGGGGATCGCCAGGGCCTGGCGAATGGAGTCGGGCAACAGGGTGTAGGCGGATCCGATGGCAGCTGCTTGCAACAACGTTCTGCGTGTAAGAGTCGGCATAAGACGATTCAATCCCTTGAAGTTCTGGAGCGAAGCTCAGGACAAAATAGGGACTCAAGGCGACAAAGAAATGACATCGCTCGAATCGCGCTCGACCTGCCCCACCTGGTACTCCCTCGGCGTACACCCGAACTCGCGCTTGAACACCGTGTGCAGGTACTGGGCGGATTTGAACCCGCAGTCATAGGCAATATCCGCAATCGCGGCCCTGGTATTTTCCAGGCTGGAAACCGCAGCCGCGAGTTTGAAGCGCAGGATTTCATCGTGGACGCTGCGGTTCAGTTCACTGCGAAAATGCGCTTCCAGGGACGACCGCGACACGCCGACGTAGTTGGCGACCTGGGCAGTCTTGATGCCCTGGCAGGCGTACTGGCGAATGAAATGCAGCGCTTGCATCACGTAGGGATGGCCGAGGGGTTGGTGCAGGCTTGAGGTCTGCACATTGACCGCTTCCGGCGGCACCAGGATCTGGCTGCCTGCCGAAGGCATACCGTGCAGCATCTGGTGCAGCAGGCGCGCAGCGGTGCGGCCCATTTTTTCAGTGCCCTGGATCACCGAGCTCAGCGGCACACGGGTCAGGGTGCGGGTCAAGGGGTCGTTGTCGATGCCGATCAGTGCCACTTGCTCCGGCACCGGGATGCCGGCGGTGAGGCAGGCCTGCAGCAACTGGCGGGCACGGGCGTCGCTGACCGCGATGATGCCGATGGGTTTGGGCAGGCTGTGCAACCAGGCAATTTGTTGCTCCACCGCCGAGTCCCACAGCGGCGCGCTGGTGCCGAGCCCGCGATACACCTCCACCGGCAAGCCATCGCGCTCCAGCAGGCGGCGGAAGGCTTTTTCGCGCTCCTGGGCCCAACGGTTGATATCGGCTTCAGGCAGGCTGAAACAGGCAAAGCGCGTCAGCCCGGCTTCGATCAGGTGTTCATAGGCCAGCTTGATCAAAGCAAAATTGTCAGTGGCCACATACGGAGTATGCCGTGGGTAAGCCCGCTCATCCTCATAAGACCCGCCCACCGCCACCACCGGCACATGCACACCCGCCAACGCGGGGCCCATCGCCGGGTCGTCGAAGTCGGCAATGATCCCGTCGCCATGCCAGCGCTCGATACCCTTGAGCCGGCAGACGAAGTCCTCTTCCAGGAACAGATCCCACGACACCCGCGTACTGCTCAGGTAGTTGCCGATCCCGGTGATGATGCCGCGATCGTAGATCTTGTTGCCATTGAACAGCAGGGCAATCCGGTGCACAGGCGGGACAGTTTTCACAGGGGCGGCTCCATGCGATATGTCGAGCCACTATGCGCGCAAAACCACTCAAAATCGAACCCTGCTCTGGTGATTTTCATAATCGGTTGGCCGGGGGCCGTTGCTAGTATCGAGGCAAGGTTAACGTGCACTCATAACAACAAGGATCTGGCGATGCCCTACTTTCCCGCGGTCGAAAAAATCCTCTATGAAGGCCCCGATAGCGACTCTCCCCTGGCCTTCCGGCACTACGATGCAAACAAGCTGATCCTCGGCAAACCGATGCGCGAGCACCTGCGGATGGCCGCGTGTTACTGGCACAACTTTGTCTGGCCCGGCAGTGACATGTTCGGCTCCGGCACCTTCCAGCGGCCCTGGCAGCAACCGGGGGAAGCCCTGCAAGTGGCACGCGGCAAGGCCGAAGCGGCGTTCGAGTTTTTCTCCAAGCTGGGCATCGACTACTACAGCTTCCACGACACCGACGTGGCCCCAGAAGGCGCAAGCCTGGCGGAGTACCGCGACAACTTTGCGCGAATGGTCGACCAGCTCGAAGGCCATCAGGAACAGACCGGTATCCGGCTGCTGTGGGGCACTGCCAACTGCTTCAGCAACCCGCGCTTTGCCGCCGGCGCCGCCAGTAACCCGAACCCGGAAGTGTTTGCCTATGCGGCGGCCCAGGTGTTCAGCGCGATGAATGCCACCCACCGTCTCAAGGGCTCCAGCTATGTGTTGTGGGGCGGCCGCGAAGGCTACGAGACCCTGCTCAATACCGACCTCAAGCGCGAGCGCGAGCAACTCGGGCGGTTCATGCGCATGGTGGTCGAGCACAAATACAAGATCGGCTTCACCGGCGAGCTGTTTATCGAGCCCAAGCCACAGGAGCCCACCAAGCACCAATACGACTACGACAGCGCCACCGTGTTTGGCTTCCTGCATCAGTTCGGCCTGGAGAAAGAGATCAAGGTCAACATCGAGGCCAACCACGCCACCCTCGCCGGCCACAGTTTTCACCATGAGATCGCCACCGCCGCGTCCCTGGGCATTTTCGGCAGCATCGACGCCAACCGTGGCGACCCGCAGAACGGCTGGGACACCGACCAGTTCCCCAACAGCGTCGAGGAGCTGACCCTGGTCACCTACGAGGTACTCAAGGCCGGTGGCTTCAAGGGAGGTGGCTACAACTTCGACTCCAAGGTACGCCGCCAAAGCCTCGACGAAGTGGACCTGTTCCATGGCCACGTGGCCGCAATGGACGTGCTGGCGCTGTCACTGGAACGCGCCGCCGCCATGGTGCAGAACGACGCCCTCGAACAGTTCAAGGCCCAGCGGTATGCCGGCTGGGACCAATCCTTCGGACGCGCCGTGCTTGGCGGCGACTTCAGCCTGGCGTCGCTGGCCGAGCATGCCTTCAGCCACCAGCTGAACCCACAAGCCGTGAGTGGCCGCCAGGAGATGCTCGAAGGCGTAGTGAATCGCTTTATCTACCCATGACCGCTACGCTCCAGGTCCAGCAGTGCGTCTAAACAACAATAAAAGGGACTCACCATCATGAAACACCTGAAAACCGTCTTGCTCACCAGCGTTCTGGCACTGCTTTCCAATTCGGTCATGGCCGACGCGGCCCACCCGAAAATCGGTTTTTCCATCGACGACCTGCGCCTTGAACGCTGGGCCCGCGACCGCGATTATTTCACCGCCGCCGCCGAGCAACTGGGGGCCAAGGTCTACGTGCAGTCGGCGGACGCCAACGAGCAACGGCAGATCTCGCAGATCGAAAACCTGATCTCCCGGGGCGTCGACGTGATTGTGATCGTGCCGTTCAATGCCACGGTGCTGAACAACGTGGTGGCCGAGGCCAAGAAAGCCGGGGTGAAAGTGCTGTCCTACGACCGGCTGATTTTGAATGCCGATATCGACGCCTACATCTCCTTCGATAACGAAAAGGTCGGCGAGATGCAGGCCCAGGGCGTGTTGAACGCGCAGCCTAAAGGCAATTACTTCCTGCTCGGCGGCGCACCTACCGACAACAACGCGAAGATCCTGCGCCAGGGCCAGATGAAGGTGCTGCAGCCTTCGATCGACAAGGGCGACATCAAGATTGTCGGCCAGCAATGGGTCAAGGAGTGGAACCCCACCGAAGCCCTGAGTATTGTCGAAAACGCCCTGACCGCCAACAGCAACAAGATCGACGGCATCGTCGCCTCCAACGACGCCACCGCCGGCGGCGCGATCCAGGCCCTGGCGGCACAAAAACTCGCGGGCAAGGTGCCGGTCTCGGGCCAGGATGCCGACCTGGCCGCGATCAAGCGCGTGATCGCCGGCACCCAGACCATGACCGTCTACAAGCCCCTGAAGCTGCTGGCGTCCGAGGCGGCCAAGCTCTCGGTGCAACTGGTGCGTGACGAGAAACCGGCCTACAACTCGCAGTACGACAACGGCAGCAAACAGGTGTCGAGCATCCTGCTCAAGCCGACCGCGTTGACCAAGGACAACGTCAACGTGCTGGAAGAAGACGGGTTCTACACCAAAGCGCAAATCGCCGGGCAGTAAGCGTACGGCTCACTGCAGGGGCGGTTTGAGGCCGCTCCTGCCTTTTCGCTGTGGAATGAGTGCCCGCCATGTCCGACTACCTGCTGGAAATGAACAACATCGTCAAGACCTTCGGTGGCGTCAAAGCCCTGAATGGCATCGACATCAAGGTAAAACCCGGGGAATGCGTAGGGTTGTGCGGCGAGAACGGCGCCGGCAAATCGACCCTGATGAAAGTGCTGTCGGCAGTGTATCCCCATGGCACCTGGGACGGCGAAATCCTTTGGGACGGCCAGCCGTTGCGCGCCCACTCCATCGCCGAAACCGAAGCCTGCGGCATCGTGATCATCCATCAGGAACTGACCCTGGTACCCGACCTCTCGGTGGCCGAAAACATCTTCATGGGCCACGAGCTGACACTGCCCGGCGGGCGCATGAACTACCCCGCCATGATGCACCGTGCCGAAGCCCTGATGCGCGAGCTGAAAGTGCCGGACATGAACGTCGCCCTGCCCGTTTCGCAATACGGCGGCGGCTACCAGCAACTGGTGGAAATCGCCAAGGCCCTGAACAAGCAGGCGCGCCTGCTGATCCTCGACGAACCCTCCTCGGCGCTGACCCGCTCGGAAATCGAGGTGCTGCTGGACATCATCCGTGGGCTCAAGGCCAAGGGCGTCGCCTGCGTGTACATCTCCCACAAGCTCGATGAGGTCTCGGCCATCTGCGACACCATCGCGGTGATCCGCGACGGCAAACACATCGCGACCACGGCCATGGCCGAGATGGACGTGTCGCGCATCATCACGCAGATGGTCGGCCGTGAGATGAGCAACCTCTACCCCACCGAACCCCATGCGGTCGGCGAGGTGCTGTTCGAGGCGCGCAACGTCACCTGCTACGACGTCGACAACCCGGGCCGCAAGCGGGTGGACAATGTCTCGTTCAGCGTGCGCCGTGGCGAAATCCTCGGCATCGCCGGGCTGGTGGGCGCCGGCCGCACGGAACTGGTGTCGGCGCTGTTCGGCAGCTACCCCGGGCGCTACCAAGGCGAGGTATGGCTGGATGGCAAACCGATTGATACACGCACGCCGCTGAAGTCGATTCGCGCCGGGCTGTGCATGGTCCCGGAAGACCGCAAGCGCCAGGGCATCGTCCCGGACCTGGGCGTCGGGCAAAACATCACCCTGGCGGTGCTGGACAGCTTCTCGCACCTGACGCGCATCGATGCCGAGGCGGAACTGGGCAGCGTCGAGCAGGAAATCAAGCGCATCCACCTGAAGACGGCGAACCCGTTCCTGCCGATCACCAGCCTGTCCGGCGGCAACCAGCAGAAGGCCGTACTGGCCAAGATGCTCCTGACCAAACCCCGGGTGCTGATCCTCGACGAACCGACCCGTGGTGTGGACGTGGGCGCCAAATATGAGATCTACAAATTGATGGGCGCGCTGGCGGCCGAAGGCGTGTCGATCATCATGGTGTCTTCGGAGCTGGCCGAGGTGCTGGGGGTCTCCGATCGGGTGCTGGTGATCGGCGAGGGCCAGTTGCGCGGCGACTTCATCAACCAGGGCCTGACCCAGGAACAGGTGCTCGCCGCCGCCCTCAGCCAACCGAACGGGCATGACAATAATAATGATCGGAAGTCCGCGTAAATGAACCAGGTCAAACAGCTCTTCACCCGCTACAAAATGCTCGCCCTGTTGATCGCCGTGGTGCTGATCTGGGTGTTTTTCAGCTGGCAGACCGAAGGCGGTTTCCTGACCCCGCGCAACCTGTCGAACCTGCTGCGGCAGATGTCCATTACCGGCATCCTGGCCTGCGGCATGGTGCTGGTGATCATCAGCGGCGAGATCGACCTGTCGGTGGGCTCGATGCTCGGTTTGCTCGGCGGCGTCGCGGCGATCCTGGATGTGGTTTATCACATTCCCCTGCCGCTGAACCTGGCCATCGTCGCCCTCTGTGGCTTGCTGATTGGCCTGGGCAACGGCTACATGACCGCGTACCTGCGCATCCCCTCCTTCATCGTCGGCCTGGGCGGCATGCTCGCGTTTCGCGGGGTGCTGCTGGGCATTACCGGCGGCACCACGATTGCACCGGTTTCGCCACAACTGGTGTACATCGGCCAGGGTTACCTGCCGACAGTGGTCGGGGTGATTCTCGGCGTGTTGCTGTTCGGGCTGGCGATATTCCTGACCTGGCGCCAACGCCACAACCGCGCCCTGCACGGCTTGGCGCTGCCGTCGATGCTGCGCGACAGCGTGCGCGTGGTGTTGATCGGTTTCGTGCTGGCCGGCTTCGTCTACACCCTCAACAGCTACGACGGCATTCCCGTGCCGGTGCTGCTGCTTCTGGTGCTGCTGGGGGTCTTCAGCTACGTCACCAGCCAGACCGTCTTTGGCCGGCGCATCTACTCGGTGGGCAGCAACATGGAAGCCACGCGCCTCTCGGGGATCAACGTGCAGGCGGTCAAGCTGTGGATCTTCGGGATCATGGGCGTGATGTGCGCCCTCGCCGGGCTGGTCAACACCGCGCGCCTGGCGGCGGGTTCACCTTCGGCGGGCAACATGGGCGAACTGGATGCTATCGCGGCGTGCTTTATCGGCGGTACATCGATGCGCGGCGGTTCGGGCACGGTGTACGGCGCCCTGCTCGGCGCACTGGTGATCAGCAGCCTGGACAACGGCATGTCGATGCTCGACGTGGACAGCTACTGGCAGATGATCGTCAAGGGCAGCATCCTGGTGCTGGCGGTGTGGGTGGATGTGAGTACACGGACGGGGCGTCGTTGAGGTTGGGGCAATGGCATGGAGCTTGCTCTTGACCAGCAGGCGGCCGATATCGGCCTCGACTTGAGCAGAAACGACCCACGAGGCACATGCCATGCACAGTTTGTTCTTTGCAACCGCTCAGATGATCAACGGCCGCGTACAGTCCGTTGATTCCATGGACAAACATCAGGACCCAAGGGCAATGCCCCTTGAACTGCAGGCAAAGCTTGGCATCGCCCTTGGGCTGCTGGCCCTCGGCAGCTGTTTCGCGCTGTGGTTGATCGGCGCCTGAGCCTGCCCCAAAAAGAGGCCGGTGTTACCGCCCGGGCAACCCTATCGGGCGGTCCGGATCATGTCGGCAGCTTTTTCGCCGATCATGATGCACACCGAGTTGGGGTTGCCTGAAATCAGGGTCGGCATGATCGACGCATCGGCCACCCGCAGCCCTTCGATGCCATGCACCTTGAGGTCCGGCCCCACCACCGCCCGCTCATCCACACCCATGCGACAGGTGCCGGATGGATGCAGTGCGGCGTGGGCTTCCTCGTGACAGAACTGCTTCATCGCTTCGCGCGAGCGCACGGTGGGTTCCGGCACATGCCGACGAGCCACGTAGGGTTTGAAGGCCGCCTGGGCCATGATCTGTTCGCCCACCAGGCAACCGTCCACCAGGCTTTCAATGTCGTACGGATCGGAAAAGTAGTTGGGCACGATGCGCGGCGGGGACATCGGGTCGGCGGAGTAAAGCTCCACATAGCCCCTGGACCTTGGCCGTATCTGCCCCAGGTTCAACGTGCAGCCATTGCCGCCGGGCACCGAATCCACACCCTCTTCGATGCCCGCGCCCACCACCATGAAATACTGGATATCCGGGTGCACCGCCGTCTTGTCGCCCCACCAGAACGCCCCGCCTTCAATCAGGTTGGACGCCGCCGGGCCTTGCCGGAACAACGCGTACTGCAACCCCGCCATAAGCTTCCACCACGGTTTTTTGTACTTGTCGTAGCTGTGGGGGCCAGTCAGCTCATACACCAGTGAGATTTCGATATGGTCCTGCAGGTTCTGCCCCACACCGGGCAAATCCTGAACCACTTTGATCCCGTGTTTTTCCAGCTGCTCAGCGGGCCCGATCCCCGACAACATCAGCAACCGGGGTGAGTTGATGGCGCCGCAGGACAGAATGATTTCCTTGTCGGCGTGCATCACCTGGCGCACGCCCTTCTCCAGGTATTCGATGCCGACGGCCTTGTTGCCCTGCATCAGGATACGCAGCACCCGGCAGCCGGTCTTCACCGTCAGGTTCTTGCGCGACTTGGCCGGCGCCAGGTAGGCCACGGCGGCACTGCTGCGAAAGCCGTTTTTGGCGGTGATCTGGTACAGCCCGCAGCCCTCGGGCTGGCCCGAGTTGAAGTCTTCGTTATAGGGCAATCCAAACTGCTGGCAGGCCCGCAGCCAGACTTTGGTCAAGGGGTGGATATTGATCGGGTCCGACACCCCCAACGGCCCGCCGACACCGTGCACCTCGTTGCAGAACCGCTCGTTGTCCTCGGCCTTTTTGAAGTACGGCAACACGTCTTTATACGACCACCCGGCGGCGCCCTGTTCGGCCCAACCGTCGTAGTCGGCGGGTACGCCACGGATATAAATCATCGCATTCACCGAGCTGCCGCCCCCGAGCACGCTGGCCTGGACCATGGTCGGCGTTTCGCTGCGGTGCTGGTCCTCGGTCGGCTCCCACGCATAACGCTTGAGCAGCGGACCCTGGGCGGTCTTGTAGTAGGCGCCGGGAATATGGATGTAAGGGCTGCGATCCCGCGGGCCTTCCTCGAACAGCACCACCGACGCTCCCGCATCCTCACTCAGGCGCGATGCGACTGTGCAGCCCGTGGAGCCGCCCCCGATTACGATGAAATCCACCATGACAACCTCAGATCTTTTTAGTATTCAGCCAGTGTCGAAACGCGCGTTATCAACCGACCAGGCCGGTTAACAGCGTCTTCAATTGTTGGGCGACGGCGTAGCTGTTTTGCTGCTGCTGTTTTTTGCAGAACAACTCACAACTCCACCACCCGGCGTAACCGGTGGCCTTTACCGCGGCGGTCCACTCGACCAGGTCGAGCACGCCGCTGCCGGTGGGCACATCGCGCAGCACTTCCTCATTCGGAATACCGCCTTCGAAGGCCAGTGAGTCGCAGACATGCACGCCGTAGATCACGTCCTTGTCGAGCCGGGCGACGTCCGCAGGGGTCACGCCGCTGGTAAAGCAATGCCAATAGTCGATCACCATCTTCACGTTGCTGCGCCCGGTGCGTTCGATCAGCTGCAGTTGGTGATCCAGGGTGTTGAGTGGCGTCCAGGACAAGGCTTCGAGGTAGAGCAGCAGACCGTATTGCCTGGCCACATCGGCCAACTCCGCCAGGTTGCTTGCCGTGCGGGCGTACTGTTCGGCTTGATCCAGGCCCAGCAAGCCTGAGTAATGCAGGCTCTTGCCGGTCGCCTGAAAATCAATCACCGCCTGTACATTGATCGGACCGGTGAGGACCTGCACGCCTTTGGCGCCCACCAGATTGGCCAGCTCAAATAGCCGCCGGGCTTCCTTGAACAGGTCATCGCGCTCGGCGCCCTGGCGTTCGATGTCCCGCAGGTAGCCGATGCCGGTGACAGGCACGTCGTTGAGCAGTGCTTGAAGCTCTGACTCGGTATAGCCGGCCTGCAGATACGCCTCCAGCTTGCCGCTGTTGATCTCCAGCGCGTCAAAACCCAGCGTCCGGGCGATGTCGATATCCATCGCCAGGGTCGAGTGTTTCGCAACGGTGGAATGCAGGGCGAGGACGTTATTTTGGGTTGCCATATGGCGCTCCTACGGTTGAACAGCGATCAGCCAAGGCACCAACGGCCAACGCCGCGGCGTCCAGCCGTGCTTGGGGCAAGAGGCCCTCGGCGACGGCGGCGACAATCGCCCGAACGATCTGCGGCACGTGGGGCATAGCCTTTGCGGAAATCAGTAATAACTCGGCCCCGGCATTCAGCGCGGCCACTGCGACCTCGCCGAGGGACATCTGGCCGATGGTTGAGCGGTGATCGAGGTCGATGGTCATGACCAGCCCCTTGAAGCCCAACTCCTGGCGCAACACGCCGATCAATTCAGGCGACACCGAGGCTGCGGTGGGCGGTGTGCATGCGGCGAATATCGCCGGGCCCATCATCACCGCATCGGCGCCAGCGTCGATCCCGGCCTGAAACCCGGGCCAGAAGGCCCGCAGTTGCTGCATGGACTCGCTGACCACCGCCGTTTCAGTCGACGGCTGCTGAAACAGCACCGGGTGCCCGGGGAAGTGCTTCAGGGTGCTGGCCATCCCGGCCCGCCGCACGCCGCGCACATACGCCCCGACCATCGCCGCCGTCTGGTGGACATCGCCCGACAGCGTGCGCCCCGCCAGCCACACATTACGGCCGCCGACCACATCCGCCGTCGGCGACAGCAGCAGGTTGACCCCGGTCGCCCGCGCGGCGGTGGCGACCTTGAAGCACGCCTGTTCCAGCGCCGCACAATCCATCGCCCGGGCCACATCGGGCTCCGGCAGCGCCGGGGTCACCCCTTGCAAGCGGTGCACGGCGGAGATGTCGGCATCGGCTGCCAGCAGCAGCGGCCCACCCAGTTCGGTGGCCGTGCCGGTAAAACGCTGCCAGATGTCCAGGGTTTCGGTTTGCAGGCGCCTGGCGCTCATTTTTCCGCTGACGTATTCCTCTCCCGTCTCGCCAAACAACAGGCTGCGCCCGCCATTGCCGAGGAACCGACGCACGTCATCCGTCATCTGCACGTCCAGCAATACCGGGAACAGTACGCCGTAGGCCTTGCGGTCATTCGCGCTCATGGCTGGTTTCCTGGGTGGCGATTGCCAGTTGACGAACCTTGGCAGCGGCGTCCAACAGAACCTGGCGGTCCAGGGTGCCTTCGTGGACGGCGGCGACAATCGCCTCGGCGATGCTGTCCAGGCCTGACTCGCTGGACACCAGCAACAGGTGCGCACCGGCCACCAGGGAGGCTACGGCGGTGTCGGGGATGGTGTTGCCGCGCAGGATCGACACCGCGTCCAGGTCATCGGAAATGATCAGGCCTTCGAAGCCCAGGGTGTCACGCAGTACGCCGATGACCTTCGACGAGGTGGACGCCGACTGCTGCGCATCAATCGCAGGAAATACCGCCGGGCCAGGCATGACGGCTTTTACGCCGGTGGCGATGACCTGCTTGAACACTTCAAGATTGTCATGCAGCAATTCCAGCGGCCCCGGCACGGTGGCTTCGGCAATGGCCGGATCGTGCTCGGTGACGTAGTGCCCGGGAAAGTGCTTGGCAGTGGCGATCACACCCGCGCGCTGCACCCCGCGGATAAACGCGCAGGACACTCGGCTGACTTCCACTGGATCCGCGCCCAGGTGCCGGTTGTGCAGCCATGGATTGACGCCGGTGACCACGTCCACGATGGGCGCCAGGAACAGATTCACACCCAGCCCGCGGGCCGCGGCGGCCATCTCGAAGCAACGTTGCTCGAGGTCCTCGGCGCCGAGGTCCTGGAGCTGCGCCCGGGTGGCGACCGCCGGGACCAGTTGGTGCAGGCGTTCGATTCCGCCGAGTTCCTGGTCTACCGCGATCAGCACCGCAGAGCCCGCCAGCGCCGTGGCTTCCTTGACGATACTGATGAAATCGGCTTTGGACTCGCCCGCCTTGCGCGCCGGGCTCATGCCTCGGCCCACGTATTCATCCCGGGTTTCCCCGAGCAACAGGGATACACCACCACGGCTCAGGTAACGGCGCACATTGTCGTCCAGGTGCAAATCCCCGAATGCGGGAAGCAGTACCGAATACGCGGCGCGATGCAGTTCGCTTGACATTGTTTTTCCTCAACAGCGTTTGGGTGAGTCGTTGGATGCGCAGCGGTGCCACGCATGAAATCAATTACCGCGGGAAAGGCACCCAGGCCCGCTGCTGGTGGGATTCGAGGCTGGCCTGGGACAACAACACCCCGCGCACGCCTTCGTGAATATCCGGCAACGGGACGCTGGTCGCTGTGCGCCATTGCGCCCCGGCGTCCAGGGCCTCGGCGAAGTCGGCGTACAGCACGGCCAGCGCTTCCAGATAACCTTCGGTATTGCCCGCCGGCAAGCTGGTGAACGTCAGCGTCTGCGGCCTGTTGTCGGACTGGCCTCGCCGATAGATGCGGTCTGCACCGTCAGTGGGCGTGAACAACAGGGTTTCCGGTGACTCCTGGCACCATTCGAGCGAAGCCAGGCTGCCGACGACCTTGAAGCGCAAGCCGTTGCGATGCCCGGGCGCGGCGAAACTGGCCCACAACAATCCATCCACGCCGCCGTCGAATTCCAGTTGCACCACGCAGGTATCGTCCAGGCCCCAACCCGGCACCACGCTGGTCAACTTGGCGTTGAGCTGGGTGCAGCGCTGCCCGGACAGAAACTCCAACAGGTTGAAGGCGTGGGTGCCGACGTCTCCCAGCGCGCCGGTGGGGCCGGCCTTTTGCGGGTCACCGCGCCACGCCAGGCTATTGCTCAAGCCGGACACGCCGGGGGCCAGCCACTCCAGCAGGTATTCGACGTACAGGAAGCGCAGCTCACCCAGCTCGCCGGCCTGGATTCGACTGCGGGCGTCCCTGACCATCGGGTAGCCCTGGTAGGTGTAGGTCAGCGCAAAAAATGTCCCATGGCGCTCGGCAAGGCTCGCCAACTCACGGGCTTCGTCAGGGTGGTTGACCAGGGGCTTGTCGCAGATCACCGGGATGCCCGCCTCCAGGAACAACCGGCACGGTTCGAAGTGCAAGTGGTTGGGCGTCACGATAACCACCGCCTCGATCGGGTCGGGGCGGCGAGACTCGGCGGCCGCCATGTCCTCGAACGACAAGTAGATACGTTCGGGTTCAATAGTGAGCGCTGCGCCCGCCTCGCGGCATTTATCCGCGTCGGCAGAGAATGCGCCGGCGACGATATCGAAGCGATTACACAGGCGCATCGCGGCGCGGTGGTAACTGGCGAAGTAAGCGCCCTGCCCGCCGCCGACCATGCCGACCTTGAGTCGCCTCTTTCCGGGAATGTCGCCGGTCAACCTTGCCATCGCCCAATCCTCCGCAAAAAGCATTGGCCCGAGTATCAGGGGTGACCGGTGTTTCCACCATTTCGCACCCTTGGCGATACCTGACGCGGACTGAAGCACTCCTGCGCAGCACGGGGTGTTACCCGTCGCTATCGAATGTGTTACTGGGCGGACCGCCACCGTCACGATTGACCCGTGAAAACCACAACGCACTGGCGCCGAACCTTCAGTAAAAGCGCTTACAATCTGACGCATTCAGTTATGCTCAAACTTCATGTTTGAACTTAAACAAACGGCATGAAAGATGCTTTGGGAATGATCGGAAGTTTCAAACGCTTAAACGGTTATTACGGTTATGCCCAAGGTTATTCGATAACTGCGCTATAACTTTAATAACTGGCGCCTTAACCCAGCCAAGTACATCGAGATAATAATGCCCAGCCGCCCGGACTCATCGCCCCTGTCATTAGCCGCCGCCACCTCCCACCCCGAGCGACAGCAGGCGCGCAGCGACTTGCAGGCCAATGTGCAAAAGAACCTGAGCACGCTGGTGGAGTCCTGCCGGTCGGTGGCCGACATGTGCCGCAAAGTTGATGTGAACCGCCAGCAGTTCAACAAGTACCTGGTGGGCCAGCACGTGCCGTCGCAGAAGATTCTGCAAAAGATCGGCCGCTATTTCATGATGGAAGCCGAAGACCTCTTCCGCCCGCCCGCCGAGTTCAAGAAGTTCTATGAAGGCTATGAAAACGAACTGCCGACCGGCTTGCGGGCTTCGGAGCAGTTCAATCATTTCCTGCCGCTGGCCAAGCAGTCGGCTGACGTGCTCGAAGACTATCTGGGGGTGTATTACCGCTACCACAATTCATCGATCTACAAGGGCCGGATCCTGCGTTCGGTCACCTGCCTGTACCGCGCCGACTCGATGGTGCAGTACGTCACCGTCGAGCGCTTTCCGCTGCGCGATGGCAGCGGCAAGATCGGTTATTCATTCACCTACCACGGGTTCTGCCTGCTGCTGGGCGATCGCCTGTTCATGGTGGATTTCGAAGGCAAGCAACGTAACGAAATGACGTTCTCGATCCTGACGCCGCAGCATCGTCGGCCGATCCGTTTTCTCTATGGGTTGGTGACGGGTGTGGCGTCGTCCTCGTTCCGCCAGCCCTTCTCCACGCGCATGGCGCTGGGACTGGTGGACAAGGGCAAGATCCGCAAGCACCACTTGCGCAATGCAACGGTGCTGTTGCCCAGCGACCAGTCGATCCCGCTGGACGTACGTGAATACATGACCGGCGACAACGCCACCATCGTCTGGGGCGGTCAGGACTGAGGGACCTGCAGGGGCTGGCGTGCCGTCATCATTTCAACCAGCGACGGGCCCTTGCTGTTGAGGGCTTTGACGAGGGTCGCGTTGAGTTGTGACGCGTGTTCGACGCGCCAGGCTTCAAGGCCGAAGTTTCGGGCGATGCCGGCGAAGTCCGGGGCATAGGGTTTGCCATCCGGCAGGTTGAATTCACCGGCCCGGTGCTGCTCGATGGGCGACGTCTGTACGTCGCCCAGGGCTTCGTCACCGCTGCTGTTGAAGACCAGGAATACCACCGGAATGCTGTGCATCACGCACACGGCCATCTCTTGCATCGACTGCAGGAAATCCCGGCTGCCCACGGCACAGACCACCTGGCGGGCGGGCATGGCGAGCTTGGCGCCGATCGCTGCCGGGATGGCCCAGCCGAGGGTGGCGGGGTTGCCGGCGCACAAGTGCCTGCCAGGGTAATGCACCGGGAACATCTTGCGGGCCATGGGCTGGGTGGGGCCGCTACCGAAGACGAGGATGGCGTCGTTTTCCAGCACGGAGGATGAGGCGCGGCCTTCGCACAGTACGCTGATTTTACGCGGGGTGGGTTGGGGTTCTGCACGCAGGGTAGCGGGTGGCAGGCTGGCGTTGGTGGAGGCGCCTTGGAGGGCGTCGTCAATGGACAGGCTGACAGGGCCGGGATGGGCGCTCAGCATGGTGTCGAAGGCTTGGCGCAGGGCTTGGGGTAGCTGTTGTAGTGTCGAAACCGTCGCGTGATCTTTCATGACGTTGGCGGCTATCGTTTCGGGCTGGGCGTTACTGATGACCAGCAGCGCGCAGGCGTCCTGGTGCGCGGTGGCGAGGGCTCCCAGGGCTGAGGGGATGCCCAGGGGGCCCGTGAGTACGACGGCCATGGGGCGACCGCACGCACGGTAGTAGCCGTCGGCGAGGTGCACGGCGCTGTGGGCCTGGATGACGTGGATAAAGGGGATGTCGGTGCCTGGGGTCAGCAGCGCTTCCACCAGCGCCCGGGCGCCGTCGCCCGGGGGCCCGGCTACGTAGTCGACACTGTTGGCCTTGAGTGCCTTGGCGATGATTTGGCCACCTGTGAATTTCACTCGATACTCCAGCGAATGCGCGGCGTCTGGGCCGGGATCAGGCTTGGAGTATTCGCCTGGTGCGGGGTGGGCTCAATTTCGCACCTTGGGTAAAAGAGACGCAGATTGACGCAGATATTGGGGCTCACTACAGCACAGCGGCCTGCAGGCCGGCTTGAGTGTTAGAAGCCAAATCAAAAGCTAAAGCGGGCACGGTCAAATGTGGGAGCTGACTTGCCAGCGATGGCATCGCCCAGGTGTGTCTGATGTACCGAGTTGTCTGCATCGCAGGCAAGCCAGCTCCTACAGAAAAGCCGCTCTGCTTCTGCTCTGGTTTCTAACCTGCAGGTCGGCTTTCAGGCCGCCGTGCTCTTGCTACGGATCCCCCCCAGAAACCCCTGGCCCCCCCACGTGCGCCGCTTAGGTCACTCCAATGCGTCAGAGTGCGTCGCTTTTAACCCCCCTGCGAAATTGAGCCCCCCGCCTCCCCGCTCAATACTCAACCCATGAAAACAACAAGCCGAGCCTATCAAGCGCTGGGCGCACCGCTTCAGGCCCGCAACACCCTGCAGCCCGGAATAAGCGTGCGTCGCCCCGCCAAGGAAGAGTCAATCGGAACAGTGGAGGCCTTACCACCCTCCCCAGCAGCATGGAATCAATGCTGGCCATAACACTGCCGATCCAACTGACTGCATACAAAAGGACGCACCTGGCATCGACACCAGGCCCACGCCTTGCAAGTCGCTCAACATTTGCACCCACCACCCAGGCAGGAACTCGAAATGAAAAAAGAAATAGAGACGGGTTATGGTTTGACCGGCATTGACTTCAATTCCCTCAGCTTGAAACGACGCTCGTTCCTGCTGGGCGCTGCCGCCTCTGCCGCAGGCTTGTACCTCGGCTCGTTCGTGCCCAGCGCATTTGCCGCCACCACCGGGCACCTGGAAATCCTCGGCTGGGAAGGCGAAACCGGCGACGCCGAACTCGCCGACTGGCGCAAGCAACGCAACGTTACCGTGCGCTCCAGTTATGCCAGCAACCAGGACGACATCACCGCCCGGCTGGCCGGCTCCGATCCGGTGCAGCTCGACCTGACCATGTACGCCCTGGGCTACGAAAAGATCTATCAGGAAATGGGCCTGCTCAAGGCCATCGACACCACGAAGATCCCCAACTATTCCGCCGACAATACCCTCGCGCTGTTCTACAAGGGCAGCCGTTGGTACTGGGACGGCAAGCAATGGGGCATCCCGTTGCTGTGGGGGATGAACACCATCATCTACAACCCCAAGAACGTCAAAAAGCCCACCCAATACACCGACCTGCTGGACCCCAAGCTCAAGGGCAAGTTGACCTTTGTCGATGACGGCACCTCGAACTGGTCGCTGATCGCGACCATCGCCGGCTACGGCGACAAGTACCCCAACCTGACCCGCGCCGAGTTCAACGACGCCTTTGAAAAACTCAAGCCGTACCGTGATCAATGCCGCGTGTTCGCGGCTTCGTCGGGTGACGCGGTATCGCTGCTGGTATCGGGTGAAGTGGACGCGGTGTTCTCGGCCTCCGCCAACACCCCGAGCGAAACCATCAAGCGTGGCGTGACCACTGCCCTGTCGGTGCCCAGCGAAGGCGCAGCGCTGTGGTGCGATGCGTTGTTCATCCCGAAAACCGCCAAGGATATTCCCCTGGCCCTGGAGTTCATCAACAAGACCCTGGAGCCCGATACCCAGGCCAAGATGGCAACCACGATGTTCTCCGGCGTGGTCAACCCCAAGGCCGTGCCGCTGCTGCCCGAGGACCTGAGAAACACCTTTGACTACGCGAACCTCGACAGCTTCTTCGAGAAATCCAAACTCTATGGCCAACCGCCCCTGAGCTCCGAAAAGTATGTGACCTATGCGGAATGGATCGATCAGTGGGCGAACTTCAAAGGCTCGTTCTAGAGCGCTTGGCACGCCGGCGCTGGCAACCGTGGGGTGGGTGTTCATCAACACGCGCCCCACGGGTCAACGCGCCCTGACTCTCGAATAAAAACGCAAAGGCAACCTCATCATGACCGTAGTCAACAACACCGAGTCCATGCCCCTGGACGACGGCGATTCAAGGGTCGGTAAACACGTGAAGATGGATAAGAGAACCCTCAGCGGGTATTGGCTGGCGTCGCCGCCGTTGCTGTTTCTGGTGGTGTTCTTTCTGGTTCCGTCGGCACTGTTGCTGATTGCCAGTTTCTGGACCGCCAAGACCTTCAGCATGGAGCCCGCCGCCACCCTGGCCAACTATGCCAAGGCCCTGAGCGCCAGCGGGTTTTATGACTCGCTGTGGATCGCCCTGCAAAACGGCTTCTGGACCGCCCTGCTCTCCACCGTGATCAGTGCGCCGGTGGCCTATTACATCGTGTACCGCACACGCTCCAACGCCGTGTTGTACCTGGCGTTGGTGTCGTGGTTTTCCAGTTACCTGGTACGGGTCTACGCATGGCGCTCGATCCTGGGCACCAACGGCGTGATCAACTCCACCCTGCTGCACTTCGGCCTGATCGACCAGCCGCTGGAGTGGCTGGTGTTCAGCAAGTTCGCCGTGGTGCTGACCCTGGTGCACATCATGCTGCCCTTCACCCTGTTGCTGCTGGTGTCGGGCCTGCGGGACATCAAGAAGGACTACCTGGAGGCCGCTGCCGACCTGGGCGCCGGCGGTGTCACCATTCTGTGGCGGGTGATCATGCCGATGGCCCACAAGAGCATCGTCAGCTCCTTCATGTTCACCTTCGTGCTGGCCGCCAGCGACTACGTCACCCCGCAACTGCTGGGCGGCCGGGATGCGATGACCACCGGGCTGGTGATCGCCAACCAGTTCCGCTCGGTAGGTAACTGGCCACTCGGTGCGGCGATGGCTTATCTGCTGTTGATCGTGTTCATGCTGGTGTACGCGTTGCTGCTGGGGGTGTTGCGCGCAGCCAACCTGGCACCCGGCAAGCGTTACCACGACTGACTGCCGCTCATAAAAAAGGTAACTCGCCATGATCCGGTTATTCACTTACGTCTACATGTTGTTCCTCTACGCGCCCATCGCGATTATCGCGCTGTTCAGCTTTCACTCGTCCGCCTCGCTGTCGTTCCCGTTCGAGGGTTTTTCCACGCGCTGGTACGAGGCGCTGTTCAGCAGTTCGGACTTCATGACAGCCCTGACCAACAGTGCGATCGTCGCCGCCGGTTCGGCGATTCTCACCACGCTGCTGGGCACGTTCTCGGCCCTGGCGCTGATGCGCATGAAAGGCCGGGTAAAAGCGGTGTTCGCGTTCATGAACTTCGCCCCCATCGCCTTGCCCGGTTTGTTTTTGGGGATTGCACTGGTGATTTTCTTCTCACTGGTCGGCCTGCCCCGCTCGCTGCTGACGGTGATCATCGGCCACACCCTGTTCACCTTTCCGTTCTTCGTGGAGTCGGTGCGCTCACGGCTGGAGTATTTCGACCTGTCGTTCGAGGAGGCCGCGCGTGACCTCGGCGCCTCGCCCCTCAAAGCGTTCTGGCTGGTGACGCTGCCGATCATCGGGCCAACCATC
Source organism: Pseudomonas sp. Colony2 (assembly GCF_019382755.1). NCBI lineage: Bacteria > Pseudomonadati > Pseudomonadota > Gammaproteobacteria > Pseudomonadales > Pseudomonadaceae > Pseudomonas > Pseudomonas sp. Colony2. The sequence continues at coordinate 4,515,571 of NZ_CP080030.1, forward strand.
GCCGGCGCCGCGATCCTCGCGGTGGCGCTGTCGATGGATGAATTCCTGATCACCGTGTTCGTCACCGGCAGCGACACCACGCTGCCCCTCATGATTCTTTCGATGATGCGCCGCGCCGTCAGCCCCACCATCAATGCCGCCTCGGTATTCATGCTGGTGGTGACCATCGCCATCATCGCCATTGCCGGCCTGGTCATGACCTTGCGTCGTCGCCGCCTCGAACTTGAACGTGCTGAAACTGCAGAGTAATCACCATGACCAACAGTATTGAACTGACCGGGATTTCCAAGAGCTACGGCAACCTCACTGCCCTGGGCAAAGTCGACCTCACGGTAAAACGCAACGAGATCCTGACCCTGCTCGGCCCCAGTGGCTGCGGCAAGACCACCCTGATGCGGATCATTGCCGGCTTCGAAGAGCCCACCACCGGCAAAGTGGTGATCGACGGCAAGGACTCCACCGCCCTGGCGCCTGAACACCGCCCGGTGAATATGGTGTTCCAGAAGTACGCGCTGTTCCCGCACCTGGACGTGTTCGACAACGTTGCCTTCGGGTTGCGTTTGAAGAAGAAGCCCAAGGATGAGATCAAGCGTGAAGTGAACAAGGCGCTGGAACTGGTGCAACTGGAAAGCTTCAAGAGCCGCTGGATCTCCGAGCTCAGTGGCGGGCAGGCGCAACGTGTGGCCCTGGCCCGCGCACTGGTGAATCGCCCGGCGGTGTTGCTGCTGGACGAGCCGCTGGCGGCCCTGGACCTGAAGATTCGCCATCACATGCTTAACGAGATCAAGCGCATCCACGAAGAGACTTCCACCACGTTTGTGTATGTGACTCACGACCAGGACGAAGCGATGATCTTGTCGGACCGTGTGGTATTGCTGAACAAGGGTGGCATCGAGCAGATCGGCGGGCCGCAGGAGATGTATTGGTCGCCGCGCACGTTGTTTGCCGCCAGGTTTTTCGGCGATACCAATATCGTCAACGGCACGTATGGGCTGGGTGGCGTGGTCGAGTTGCCGTTTGGGCGTTATGCCCATACGGCTAAAAGCGGCGTGGGTGCAGGGCCGGTGAATGTGTCGATCCGGCCTGAAACCATCGGCCTTGAGCCGGCTCTGGGCGCCGCACTGGCCGACGGTGCGTTTGCCGGGAAGGTCAAGGACACTTCGTTTATCGGTAATCGGGTGATCTACCGCGTGGAGGTGGCCGGTGGCACGCTCGATCTCAAATGCCAGCAACTGCCGACTCCCGGCAGCCACGCACTGCCGCCGGGTACGAATGTGGCGTTGACCTGCAAACCGGAAAGCTTTGTGGTGATTCCGGTCTGAAGGGGTCGAACATGGGGCCTGGCTGAAGCAGCCGAGGTTCATTTTTACGCTGGATCATGCGCTCTTTCACGGGAGGCTGGTCTGGCGTTTTTTTTGCCCGGGGGGAAGAGAGTAATGGTCGGTTTTATTGAGCGGGAAGTGGGCCCTCCGGTAAGTCTAGATTTACCGGGGGCCCGTGCCGGGCTGACCATCTCATTAGGGCTCTGCCCCGCCTGTCGGCGCCTCGCCTAGGCTCGGCGTTCCCTCACTCCGGCACCGCGAAGCGGGCTGCCGCGAAGCGGGCCATCCATGGCCCGGCGCGGCTAAACCGGCGTCCTGCCGGTTTACCCGCTGCGCAATACCTGCGTTCGGCCTCGGGCTTATTGGGGCAGTCAGATCAAGATGAAGATCAAAAGCACGGCGGCCTGAGAGCCGACCTGAGTGTTAAAAGCAAAGGCAAGATCCAGAGCGAAAGCAGAGCTGCTTTTCTGTAGGAGCTGGCTTGCCGGCGATGCAGACACCTCGGTGCATCAGACACACCCAGTTGATGCTATCGCCGGCAAGCCAGCTCCTACAGTGGACCGTGCCCGCTTTAGCTTTTGATTTTGCTTCTAAACACTCAAGCCGGCCGGTAGGCCGCTGTGCTGTTGATCTGCTTTTGATCTTGGGCGCCCCGTTAAACCACGCTGGCCGAACGCAGGCTTTGGAGCGTGGGTAACCCGGCAGGACGCCGGGTTAGCCGTCCTGGGCCAAGGATGGCCCATGACGGCGGCCCACGGTCCAAAGCCGGAGTGAGGGCACTCCGAGCCTAAGCGAGGAGCCGAGTGGTGGGGCAAGAGCGTTTTGCTTACTTTTGCGCTTTTCAAAAGTGAGCCGCTGTAAGAGCGGAACCAATAGTCGCCGTTACCCAAACAACGGATATGTACCCTCAACCGTGCTTCTTGTAACGACGAATCCGAATATCCGCCTGCTCCTTGTGCCCCGCAAACCCTTCCATCCCGCAAAGCCGCGAGCAGTATTCCCCTACCAACACCGAAGCCTCATCCGTCAGCACCCGCTGATACGTGCACGTCTTGATGAACTTGCCGACCCACAGCCCGCCGGTGTACCGCGCAGTCCCGGTGGTAGGCAATGTGTGGTTGGTCCCAATCACCTTATCGCCATAGGAAACGTTGGTGCGCTCACCAAGGAACAACGCGCCGTAATTGGTCATGTGCTCCAGGAAATACAACGGATCGCGGGTCATCACCTGCACGTGCTCGGAGGCGATGCGATCGGCTTCCTGCACCAGCTCGTCGACGCTGTCGCACAGGATGATTTCGCCATAGTCGCGCCAGGCGACAGAAGCAACCGGTGCGGTGGACAGGATCGCCAACTGCCGCTCGATCTCCGCCGGCAGGGTTTGCGCCAACTCCGCACTGTTCGTCAAAAACACCGCAGGCGAATTAACCCCATGCTCTGCCTGCCCCAACAAATCGGCAGCGATGATTTCAACATCGCTGCTGTCATCAGCAATCACCAGTGTCTCTGTAGGCCCGGCAATCAAGTCGATACCAATCTTGCCGAACAACTGACGCTTGGCCTCGGCCACATACGCATTACCCGGCCCAACGATCATATCCACCGGCTTGAACGTATCGGTGCCCAACGCAAACGCAGCAATCGCCTGCACCCCGCCCACGCAATAGATCTCATCGGCACCCGCCAAATACATCGCCGTCACAATGGCCGGATGAGGCTTGCCATCAAACGGCGGCGCGGCCGCAACAACGCGCTTCACCCCGGCCACCTTGGCCGTCAGCACGCTCATATGCGCCGACGCCAGCAACGGGTACTTGCCGCCCGGAATGTAGCAAGCCACCGAGTTCACCGGAATATTGCGATGCCCAAGGATCACGCCAGGCAAGGTCTCGACTTCCACATCGTGCATCGAGGCTTTTTGCACCTCGGCGAAGCGCCGGACCTGGGCCTGGGCAAAGGTGATATCGCCGATTTCCTGCTCGGACAGGCTCGCCACGCAGTCGGCAATTTCTTCGTCGCTCAGCCGGAAAGATACAGGCGACCACTGATCAAACTGCTTCGAATACTCACGTACGGCCGCATCGCCGTTACGGGCGACGTTGGCGATGATGCGCTCAACGGTATCGCGGACTTGGGCGGCAATCTCGGCTTGGGCTTCGACCGGTTTAGGCGTTTTCAGGTAACGAATCATCAGTGGCTCCAGGTGGTTCTTGAGGGCACGCGACATGCCCCCGGCATTGGCAACCATCTTTTCCTACCCCCATGCCCCGGGCAATTTCGCAGCCTCCCTATTGGTGACGCAACCTGACGCAACACAGACGCAGTGTTGAAGCACTGCGGCGGGCTGCTGAAGTTATTCGTATAACCCCCGATGAAAAACATGTAAGCCCCATTGACTTAGGGATTCGGAGTGATAGGTTAAATAAGCGGTTATACGTATAACCTAACAATCACACCCAACGTAAAGAGGTGATCAACCGTGAGTCGAGTCTTGTATCTATTCGGTGGCTGGCCCGGCCATTTCCCCTACGAAATTGCGGCATGGGCGCGCACCGTTTTCCAGGAACTGGATTTCGAGGTCGAAGAGTCCACCGACATCTTCACACTGGACAGGGACTTGACCGGTTATGACCTGATCGTGATCGGCTGGAACAACGCCGTCACTACCGAGACGCTCACCGCGTCCCAGGAAAACCGCCTGCTGGAAGCGATCGAAAGCGGCACCGGCCTGGTGGGTTGGCACGGCGCAGGCGCGGCGTTTCGCGCCAGCCTCAAATATCACTGGGTGCTCGGCGGCTCATTCCTCGAACACCCGATGGGCGAAGGCTTTCCCCACCCGTACCAGGTCAACGTCATCGACCACAGCCACGAGGTGACCCAGGGCGTCGAGGATTTCGAGGTACGGTCCGAGCAGTACTACATGCAGGTCGACCCGAACATTCATGTGCTGGCTGAAACCACCTTCGACGGCAACCCCTTCCCCTGGCTCAACGGCCATCGCAGCCCGGTGGCGTGGGTGCGCCAGTGGGGCCAGGGGCGGGTGTTCTATCACTCCATCGGGCACGACACCAGCAACCTCGCCGACCCGAATATCCGCCGCCTGACCAAGCAAGGCCTGAACTGGGCGACACGCGGGCGTGCAGCCAGTACCGCCGAGGCAACCCCCTCCGTTTCATCAACCCAAGGAGTCCTGTCATGACTAAATTGACCGGCAGCCAGATCGTGGCTCAAACCCTGAAAAACTATGGCGTCGAATATGTCGCCGGTATTCCCGGCCACGGTATCTGGACCCTGACCGACGCCTTCCTCGAAGAAGACTCCAAGCTCAAGTTCATCCAGGTGTTCCATGAGCAGAGCGCGGTGCATCTCGCCGACGGTTACTACCGGGTGAGCGGCAAGCCGATGGCGGCAGTGACGTCCATCGGTGCCGGCGCCGCCAACACGGTGATCGGCATGGCCACCGCGTTTACCGACTCCACCAGCCTGATGCTGATCACCGGCGGGCCACCCACCCACATGCGTGGCCATGGCTTGCTGCAGGAGCTGGAGCGCTACACCGACAACGACTTCCCGAAAATCGCCGAGGCCGTGACCAAGCGTCATTGGGTGGCGACCCGTGTTGAAGAGTTGCCGTTCATGATGCACCGCGCCTGGAGCGCAATGGTCACCGGACGCCCGGGGCCGGTGCACCTGGAAATCCCGATGGATGTGCAGGCCGAGGCCGCTGAAGTGACCCTGCATGCCCTCGAAGAGCGCACCCCGATCGGCAAATGCTTCCCGGACCCGGCAGCCACCGCTCGCGCAGTGGAAGAGCTGAAACTGAGCAAGCGCCCGGTGCTGGTGATCGGCGGCGGCGTGATTACCGGCGAAGCGAGCGCGGAATTGTTCGCCCTGGCCGAAGCCTGGAAGATCCCGGTGGTCACCACCTGGAACGGCAAGAGCGGCTTCCCGGAAGATCACCCGTTGTTCGCCGGCAGTGTCGGCCAGACCGGCACCCTGTGCGGCAATAAAGTCGCGTCCACCGCAGACGTGATCATCGCCGTGGGCTGCCGTTTCACCGACTGGTCGTCGTCCAGCTACGCCAAGGGCGTGACCTTCGCGATTCCGCCGTCGAAGCTGATCCACATCGACATCGACCCGCATGAAATCGGCAAGAACTACCCGGTGACCGTGGGCATTTGTGCCGACGCCAAATACGCCCTCGCCGCCATTGTCGAAAGCCTGAAAGGCGAGACGGTTGAGCGCGAAGAGTACCTGAGCGACCTGCGCGGTTATCAGGAAGAATGGGAAACCAAACTGGCGGGCCGTCGTGACTCCGTTCGCTTTCCGTTCACCTCGCAACGCCCCCTCGGCGCGCTGCGCAAAGTGTTCCCGCGGGACACCATCGTGGTGGTTGGCTCGGGCAACACCCAGGGCGCGGTCAAGCAGACCTTCCCGGTCTATACGCCACGTACCCACCTGACCTCCGGCGGCTTCTCGTCCATGGGCTGGGCCGTACCTGCGGCCATCGGTGCGAAGCTGGCGGCGCCTGACCAGCCGGTGGTGTGCATCCTCGGGGATGGCGATTTCCTGATGACCTCCCAGGAAATTGCGATCTGCGTGACCAACAATATCCCTGTGGTGTTCCTGATCCAGAACAACGCCGGCTACATGTCGATTCGCGGTGGCCAGCGCAAGCAGACCAGCCGCCATATCGGCACTGAGTTCAACCACCCGGACGGCACGCCCTACAGCCCGGACTTCAAGGCGGTGGGCGAAGCCTTCGGCCTCAAATCCTACCGTGTGGAGCGCCCGGAAGACCTTGAGCCTATCCTGCAGGAAGCGCTGGATTTGAATGTGCCGGTGCTGATCGAAGTACCCACCGACCGCGATGCGGCTGGCCCTTGGGTGCCCGGCTGGTGGGACTTCCCGATTCCGGAATACATCACCGACGAACGCCAGGATGAGTACTGGCAAATCCGTAATTCCGAACAACACCTGTAAATGCCGGAGCGGCTCACATGAGTGATGCATTGATTTCGCATCATGCAGAGCTGAATCCACAACCGGGGGCGCCGCGCGAACCGCGCGCCCTCGACGTGGTGACACCTGATGCAGATGGCACGATCAACTGTGACGTGGTGATTATCGGCTCGGGCATGGGCGGTTCGACCTTCGCCCATGCCCTGCGTGACAGCGGGCTGGATATTGTGATCGTCGAACGAGGGGATTTCCTGCCCCGGGAAATCCAGAACTGGAGCGCTGAAGCGGTGTTCGGCCAAGGACGCTATCGCAATGCCGAACCGTGGCTGGACCAGGCCAACCAAGCATTTTCGCCGGGGGTGTTTTATTACGTCGGCGGCAACACCAAATTCTACGGCGCCATGCTGCCACGGTTTCGCGAGGCGGACTTTGGCGAGATCCAGCATGCCGAGGGCGTGTCGCCTGCGTGGCCCGTCAGCTACGCCGAGTTTGAACCCTGGTACGCCGAAGCGGAAAAGCTCTACCGCGTGCATGGCCAGGCCGGCATTGACCCAAGCGAACCCTGGCGTTCAGGACCCTTCCCGCAACCGGCACTCAAGCACGACCCGGCCCTGGTTGCGCTGGAACAAAGCATGCAGCGTGCCGGACTCAAGCCGTTCGTGATGCCGGCGGCGGTGGACTATGGCGATGGCGGCGATTGCGTATTGTGCTCTACCTGCGATGGCTATCCGTGCCTGGTGGAGGCCAAGGCCGACGCTGAAGTTTCTGCGCTCAGGCCCGCCCTGCGCAGTGGCAGCATTCGGCTGATGACTCGCACCACGATCAGGCAGCTGAACACCGATAACGATGGCAAAACCGTGACTCAAGCGCGGGGTCTGTTCGATGGACGCGAGGTGACACTGCGTGCCAAACGCTTCGTGCTGGCGTGCGGCGCAGTCAACAGCGCGGCATTGCTGTTCAAGTCTGCGAACGCTCAACATCCTCATGGCCTGGGCAATAGCTCTGGGCAGTTGGGGCGTAACTACATGGTGCACAACAGCACCTTCATGCTGGCGGTGGACCCGCGACGCAAGAACAACGTGAACTTCCAGAAAACCCTGGCCATCAACGACTGGTACAGCGCCAGCCCGCACAACGCATTCCCCTTGGGTAACGTGCAGATGCTGGGGAAAATCCGCGAGCCGATGATCAGTGCCATGCGGCCCTGGCTGCCGAAATTCGCTTCACGCTATATCACTGACCACAGCGTAGACCTGTACCTGACCTCGGAAGATCTGCCGACCCAGGACAACCGCGTCACCTACGACACACAGCGCGGTGCGATCAAGGTTCACTGGACGCCGAACAACCTCAAGGCCCATGAAGGACTGGTGAGCAAGGCCACCCAAACCATGCGTGATGCAGGGTATCCGCTGATCCTCAAGGCGCGCATGGGCATCGCGACGAACTCCCACCAGTGCGGCACTGCCGTGATGGGCAAGGACCCAACCACCAGCGTGCTGGACCTGAACTGCAAGCTGCATGACCTGGAGAATGTATGGGTGGTGGACAGCTCGTTCTTCCCGTCGTCGGCGGCGGTTAATCCGGCACTGACCATCGCGGCGAATGCCCTCAGAGTAGCGGCACACTTCAAGGGGCAGCCCAGGTAAAGGTGGGAGCTGGCTTGCCTGCGATGCAGTCGACTCGGTCTGTCAGTGGTATTGAGTCGATGCCATCGCAGGCAAGCCAGCTCCTACAGCGATCCCTTACCAACGGGATCAGGCGTCTGCCTGCTGGATACTGCGGGTCGAGGTACGCACCACCAGCTTGGTGGCGAAAATCTTTTGCTCGGGCGCCAGCGGCGCATCAGCCGGGGCATTCAATTGCTCGGTCAGCATGCGTGCGGCGTACACGCCCTTCTCCACCATGGGTTGGGCAATGGTGGTCAACCCGAGCTGCACCGCCTCGGGAATATCGTCGAAGCCGATCACCGAAAGCGTCTGCGGCACTTGGCGACTGAGGGCGTGGGCGGTTTTCATGCAGGCAATCGCCATCACATCCGAGCACGCCACCACTGCCGTGACGTCGTTGGAGGTCAGCAATGTGAACGCTGCGGCCTGGCCGGACGTGGAATCCAGCCCACCGGCCTCGATCACGCTCAGGTCTTCAAACGCCAGGCCCGCGGCGGTGGCCGCCTCCACGTAACCGGTGAGGCGTTCGCGGACAATCCGCTCACTGGCACTTTTGAAGCGTTGCAGGTCAATCGGGCCGCGGTAACCATCCGGGTTGAGGCGGTCAATGATGACGCCGATCTTGCGGTGGCCCAGGTCCAGCAGATGCTGCATTTGCGTGCGAGCCGCACCGCGATCGTCGATGCCGACAAAAAACGAATTCTCGACCAGCGGCGAGTCGATCACCACGAACGGAATACTGTGCTTCACCACCGCCAGCACCGCCGGGTGATCATCGGGCAGGGTCGAGATAATCAGGCCATCCACCAGCCCGCGCAGGGCCAGGCTGCCGTGGCTCGCCGCCGGGCCCCGGCCCACCAGGCGGTTGTTGTTGAGCGGAAACAGTGTCAGTGCGACATTTTCCAACTCGCCCACTTCACTGATGCCGCGCAGCATGGCGATGGTGCACGGGTCGGCAAAGGCCAGGGACAACTTGTCCATCATCATCAACCCGATGGCGCCGATCTTGCCCGAGCGCAGGCTGCGGCCCAGCACATTGGGGCCCGGGTAGCCCAATGAAGCGGCCACCTCGAGGATATGCTCGCGCTGGGCCGGGGACAGTTTGGAAGGTCGGTTGTAGGCGTAAGACACCGCAGGCTGGGACACCCCTGCCGCCAGTGCTACGTCTTTCATTGAAACGGCCATCGCTTGCTTCCCAATCCTTTTGAAACCTCATGCGAGGTCATGAAAAAACAGGCGCTCAGTGTACCCGTTGAGGGGAAACCTTCGGAACCAGTCGTGTGGCACTGAACATGATTGCGACCATCAGCGAGGCAACCGCCAGCAGCGCCCAGGATAGATTCGTCGCGTGGGCGAACAAGCCGATCACCGCCGGGCCCATCAGGATACCCAGATAACCGAGGCTGGTGGCAGCGGCAATCGCCAGTTCCCCCGGCATGGTCTTTTGCGCGCCCGCCAGCGACAGGTACACCGGCGCGATATTGGCCAAACCGATGCCGATGACCGCAAACCCCACCAGGTTCACCTGCCAGTTCGTCGCGAGCACCACCGTGAGAAAGCCCAGGATTACAATCAGGCCACCGCCCACCAGTACTAGCCGGGCGCCGAGCCTGAGCAGAATCCGGTCGCCACTCAAGCGCCCCAACGCCATCATCACGGCGAAGCAGGCGTAGCCCAGGCCTGCAATGGAAGGCTCGACATCACGCACCTGGGTCAGGAACACCGCGCTCCAGTCGAGAATCGCACCTTCGGCCAGAAACGCGAACAGGCACAGCACCCCCAGCACCAGGACTTTAGGCGTGGGCCGCACAAAGATCGGGCTGCCCTCTTCGCCGCTGCGCCCGAGCATCTGGCGCCCGTAACTCAGGACAAACGCAGCCAGTGCCGCCATCACCGCGCTGCTGGCCAGCAACGGCGTGGCGCCCAGCCAGAGCAGCGCGGTGATCCCCGCCGCACTGACAATCGTGCCCAGGCTGAACAAGCCATGAAAACCCGACATCAAGGACCGCCCGGTCGCACGCTCAACCATCACGCCCTGTACGTTCATCGTCACATCCACTGCGCCGCACCCTGCACCGAACACGGTCAGGGCAAACATCAAGCCCAAGAATGAATGTGTGGTCGCCAGCAGAGGCAGCGTCAGAAACACCAGGGCGATGCCGATGTGCATGGTAAAGCGGCAACCTTTGCGGGCGTTCAGGATGCCCGCCAGCGGCATCATCACCAGTGAGCCGAGGCCCAGGCACAGCAACAGGATGCCCAATGCGCCGTCGTCCACCCCGGCCCGGCTGCGCGCATAGGGAACCAGCGGCGCCCAGGCGCCCATGCACAGGCCGGACAGCAGAAACGTCAAGCGGTAGGCCGACATATGCGGCGTGGAGCACGGCAATAACAACTCTTGAGACGACACGGAAACCCCAATACCTGAACAGTTGGAGTTATACGTATAACTTAAAACTCAAGCGCCAGCCACTGCCTTGTTACTGTTACATATTCTGGATTGATAAAGCATTGACAGCCCACAGGGTGCAGGTTTTACTTCCGCAAGGTTATTCGTATAACCCAAAATTGCATAACCACCCCACAAAAACAAAAGGGACCATGCAGCGTGATAAGCACTTTCCAGAAAACCCCGATCCCCCCGCGTATTCGCAAGGCACGTATCGCCACCTTTCTCGGCTTCATGATGATCGGCGCCATGATGTACATCTGGTCCACCGGTGTAAGCGTGTTCAGGACCCAGCTTGGCCTGACGGGAGAACTCGGGGACTCGAGTTTCGGCCTGATTGCCCTCGGGGTCGGTGTCGGTTCCGCAGCCGGTGCGCTGCTGGTCGGGCGGCTGCTGGACACCTTCGGCGCCAAGCCGGTAATTACCCTTGGCGCCCTCGCCTATCCCCTTTCGATTACCCCGCTGGGCTTCGTCAACGGTTTCTGGTTTGCGCTGTGTTTCGGCTCTGTGCTGGGGCTGTTGCGCGGCGCCCTGGATACCGCCTTGAATGCCCACGGCGTGCAGGTTGAACGGTTTTATCGACGCTCGATCATGTCCGGCTTCCATGCCTTCTATTCCCTGGGCGGCTTCCTGCTGGGCATGGCATGCAGTTGGCTGACCCGGTTCTACACCGACAGCGTGCTGGTGCCTTACACCGTACTGGGCCTGGCGATGTTCATTCTGGGCTGTGTGTTCAGCCGATGGTTGCTGGGCAAGCATGATGTGCCCGACGCCCAGCTCGACGACTGGCAAGCCGGCACCCAGTCCCGGGACGAAACCGGCAAGGGCCCTTCGGCCAAGACGCTGCTGGTGATGATCGCTCTCGGCACCTTGCTGCTGGGCAGCATGATGGGCGAAAACGCAATTGCCGACTGGGGCCAGGAATACATTCGCCGGGAGTTCGCGACCACCACCTCGACCGCAGGCATGGCGGTCTCACTGTTCGTCGGTGCGTCATTCGTGGGGCGTCTTTTTGGCGACCGCCTGGCCGCTGCGTTCGGTAATGCGCAGGTGGTGTTTGGATGCGGTACGTTGTGCGTCCTCGGCATGATCACCACGATATTGGGCGGTACGGCCGTGACCGGCGTTGTCGGCTTCGCGCTGTTTGGCCTCGGCCTTTCGTGCATCGCACCGTTGATGATCTCCGCCGCCGGGCGCCGGGACCCGGCACATGCCGGGCGCAATATCGGCATCGTCAACTGCATCGGATTTTCCGGGATGCTGGTGGGCCCCGCCGTCATCACCGTCATCGTCAGCAACTTCGGCCTGAGCAAGCTGATGTTCTTCCCGCTGGTGATGCTCGGTTTGCTCGCGACGTTCGGCCCACTGCTGATGCGCGCGCCGAAGAAAACCGTTGCCCGCGGCGAAGCGCAAACCGAGGGGTGAGGGAGGCCCGCATCGTCACTGCACCGGCAGGAAATTCATCAGCAGCAAGCTTTGCGCGTAGTTGAGCCCGATGCGCCGGTAGCGTTCGTCTTGCATCTGGGTCAACAGGTCGAGGCGCGCGACGATCTTGCCGAACTCCACGGCAAAGCTGAGGTTGCTGCCCGCCTCCGAGATCTCGTTGGAGAACAGCAACAGCGAGCCATTGGCATCCTGGCGCTGACTGAGCAGCCAGGTGGCCTTCTCGATATTGCGCGCGGCATTGCTGACGAACTGCGGGTTGATCGAGTCCGTTATATAAAACTCGGTGCGCCCGCCGTGTGCCGTCACCAGCATGCTGCCGATCGCGTAGATGAAGGCGCCCACCCGGTCGCCGCGAAACTCCGGGCTCAGGGAATAGCTCAGCGCCGCCAGGTCGCGACGATCCCCCAGGGCAGGTAGCGGTTGGCGAAGTTCGATGGCCTGGCGGATTTGCCGGGCGGCGGTCACCGCGTCGGTGTAACCCGATTGACGCCACTGGTTGGGGTTGCGCAGGTAGAGCTTGCTCATCAGCAGATACAGGCTTTGCAGGTTGTCGCGCATGCTCAGGGTGGCCATGCGATCAACGCTGGTCTGGAAGAATTCATCGGGCTTGCCGTTGCTGAACTGCGTGGCAATATCGCGCCCCTGCTGCTGGCTGCAACCGTTGGCGCAAAGCATCAAAACCGCAGCCAGCCACAGCGGCTGACGCATCCATCGGGTGATAAAAACAGGTAACGTGCGATCCATCGGCACCAGGTCTGGGTCTGCTGTCCACGCCGGAAATTAGTGTGGTCGGGACAGAGATAGATCGGAAGAACGGGAAAAAGTGCAGTGAGGGCGGCAAACCAATAATTTTTCCAGAGGTGCATCCACTTTGATCCTTGGTACGTAGATTCAATACCCTCACCCGGAGGGCACAAGCACCAAGGAGATACATCATGCACGCCATCTACAAAAAAATTGCTGCCGTTGCCTGCTTTACGATCCTCTCCGTCACCACATCCCTAAGTTTTGCCGCCGACACCGTAATGGTGGGCGGCGCGGCGATGTATCCGACGAAAACCATCGTCGAAAACGCAGTCAACTCAAAGGACCACACCACTCTGGTTGCTGCGGTCAAGGCAGCCGGACTGGTGGATACCCTTAACAGCAAAGGCCCGTTCACCGTATTCGCACCGACCAACGAAGCTTTCGCCAAGCTCCCCGCAGGCACCGTGGATACGCTTGTGAAACCTGAGCACAAAGCCGATCTCACAAAAATCCTGACCTATCACGTGGTGGCTGGCACTCATACCTCTGCACAACTGATGGCCGACGCCAAGAAGAACGGCGGTACCGTGATGTTGAAAACCGTGCAGGGTGAGTCGCTGACGATCAAGCTGCATGACGGCAAATTGTGGGTGGTGGATGCCAAGGGTGGCAAGGCCAGCATCAGCATTGCGGATGTGATGCAGTCCAATGGCGTGATTCATGTGGTTGATTCGGTGCTGATGCCGTAATCGTCGCTTGACACCGAAAAGCCCGACGCAGTGTGCGTCGGGCTGATTCGGATGCTTCAGTTGTCGGGGTGTTCACTCGCGACAGAATCAGCCGCATCCACATCCGACATATCCTCTTCCAGAGGGGCATCATCGTCCGGTGGTAGAGGCGCTTCAGGTTGATCGCGCCGAGGATCATGCCCGGTTTCATTATCTGTACCGCGCGTTACGCCTTGCTGGGATACATTCCCAGGGGCCTTCTCGTTAATTTCCATGCTGGCTCTCCGTTCTAGCGCGGGATGTCCGTGCTTGAACATGAGAAACGGTGCGGTGTCGCGAGTGCCGGACGATGGACGAACGGTGGGGATCAATTTCATAACGGCCCTAACGCTCCGAGAGACTCTATCCACCGCAGGATCGCGGGTTTCTCTGCTGGTTTTTCGCCAATGCAACACACCTCCGGGTCGGTGAGAGAACACCAGACAGACACCGGGTCTCCCACTCGCAAACCATTCGAAGCTTTACGAAGCACCGTCGTTGACCAAGCGTCAACCGTCTCGTTGAGAGACTTGTGAAAGTGCTGCCCATTGACGCTATAGCTGAAGCTCATGAACTGGCGTCCGGCCCACGATGCCTCACGCCCGACGAAGGTTACGTAGCCAGGCACCACTTGCCCCGCGTCCATGGCACTCATGAGTTCTCTCCTGAAAACAGCCCGGAAACACGTTTGTTTTTTGTGCTTTTACACTGTTATAGCTCAGAGGCCCGCAGCGCGACAGGTGCTTGGTCGCCGCCTACGGTGAGGCCTGAAACTGACTACCCTTTATATCTGACACACATTGACATATCGGTAATTCTCGATATGATCGCGCCATGGACTTACTCGAAATATTCAAAGCCCTCTCAAACCAGACACGCCTCGAAATCCTGAAAGGTTTGAAAGACCCCGAGAAGAACTTCCCTGCACAAGATGAAGGGGACGTTCACACGGTGGGCGTGTGCGTCAGCAGTATTCAGGAAGGCATCGGGCTCTCGCAGTCGACGGTGTCCGGTTACCTGGCAACGCTGCAACGGGTGGGCCTGGTCGAAGTCAGGCGCATCGGCCAGTGGACTTACTACAAGCGCAATGAAGCCACCATCCGCAGGCTTGCCGAGATCATAGGGAAAGATTTGTAGTTTTTTTACCACAGAATATCGAGATTTCGCGATATCCCTTTTTGTCGAAACAAGGAAATGCAATGAAGGCGTTGATACTCAAGTCATTTGGCGGCCCGGAATCATTCGAACTTCGCGACGCTCCCAAGCCCGTTCCGCACACGGGGCAAGTCCTGGTCCGCGTACACGCAACCTCCATCAACCCGCTGGATTACCAGGTCCGACGTGGCGACTACGCTGACCTTGTGCCGCTACCGGCGATTACCGGGCATGACGTATCGGGGGTCGTTGAGGAAGTCGGGCCGGGGGTTACGTCCTTCGCGCCAGGCGACGAAGTCTGGTACACCCCGCAAATATTTGACGGACCCGGCAGCTATGCCGAATACCACGTGGCGGCCGAAGGCATTATCGGGAAGAAGCCCCCTGCCCTGAGTCACCTTGAAGCGGCAAGCCTGAGCCTGGTCGGCGGCACCGCCTGGGAAGCGCTGGTGGTGCGTGCAGCCCTCAGGGTGGGAGAAAGCATCCTGGTGCACGGCGGCGCGGGCGGCGTCGGCCATGTGGCGATCCAACTGGCGAAAGCCATTGGCGCCCAGGTGTTCACCACCGTACGCGACGTCAATGTCGAGTTCGCGCGAAGCCTGGGTGCGGACGTAATCATCGACTACGAAAAGGAAGATTACGTCGACGCCATCCTGCGGGAAACGGGTGGCCGTGGCGTTGATGTGGTGTTCGATACCATCGGCGGCACCACATTGTCCCGTAGCCCGGACGCGCTTGCGCAACTGGGTCGCGTGGTCACGATTGTGGACACGGCGCACCCCCAGAACCTCGTCCAGGCCTGGGGCAGGAACGCGAGTTATCACTTCGTCTTCACACGACAGAACCGCGGCAAGCTGGATGAAATGAGCGCACTGATAGCAAACGGTCAACTGCGGCCATACGTCGGCGCGGTCTATTCCCTTGCTGACATCCCGCTCGCCCATTCCCGCCTGGAAAGCCCCAACAACGGCATTCAAGGGAAAATCGCGATTGCCGTGTCCGCCGGCTTACAGGAGGATTGGCGCAACGGTGCTTGAGCTGATCGCACTGAACCACTTTTTTGGAGAGCACGGGTAAATGGCAGAACTGATGGAAAGGCTCGACGGCCCAAGGACCGCACAGCAGGAACTGTTCTACGACCTCGAAGATGCGACGGCCGTTATCGCCTGGTCGGTCAATGAGCTGGCCACTATCGCCGGGGTCGCCAAATCACCCGACGAAGCAGTCGCTCTGATGAAGATGGGTGCACTGCTCGCGGCTCAGCAGGAAAAGCTCAGCGGGTACGCGGATGAGGTGAAGGCCGGAAGGATTGTGCGAGGAGAGGATCACTCGTGATAAATACGCTACGCACCCAACAACCTTTCACATCCCTTTCACACTCGAGCGCTTATCGTCACTCCAGCTCCTAAGTGAACACCTTTAAGCCCGCACTCCCCATCGCGGGCTTTTCTTTGCCTGGAATTTGGTAAAAGGGATATCAAAACCTTCATCCAGTTTCATTTGTTGATGGCCTGGGCTGTCGCCTTAATGCTCCCACACGAACTCGTGCACAGGAGCAAAATATAATGAAAAAACGTCAACCGTTACTTCAGCTCAATACCTTGGCCGTGGCGCTGGCATTTGCCTTGCCGGCCATGAGCTATGCCAGCGATCAGTCCGACTCCAAGGGCTTTGTCGCCGACAGCAGCTTGAATATCCTCAACCGCAACCTGTTCTGGAACCAGAACGGCAACGGCGCCCACACCCGTGACTGGAGCCAGGCGCTGATGGCGACCTACAGCTCGGGCTTCACTCAAGGCACCATTGGCATCGGCATTGATGCGTTTGCCGACCTGGCGTTGCGCATCGACGGGGACACCGACCGCGCCGGTGGCCCGAACATACCGTCCGACGCCAATGGCAATCCGGATCATGGCTTCGCGAAGGCCGGTGGTGACGTCAAGTTCCGTATTTCCAGTACCACGCTCAAGGTCGGCGACCTGCAGCCTACGTCGCCGGTGTTCGCCACCGCCGATAACTACCTGATGCCACAGACCGCAACAGGCTTCCAGATCGACAGCCATGAAATCACCGGCCTGAACCTGGAGGCCGGCCATTACACCTCCGGCACCGGTACCACCACCACCTCGCGCAGCGGCGACATTCTCGCCAGCTATGCAGGCGTGGAAGCGTCGTCGGCCAGCTTCGCGGGGGGCAAATACCAGTTCAGCAAGGAATTCACCGCGTCGCTGTACGGAGCACACCTGGAAGACGTGTGGAATCAGTACTACGTCAACCTGAACCTTGTTCATCCACTGACCGATGACCAATCCGTCGCGCTGGACTTCAACCTCTATCGCACACTGGACGACGGAAGCGCCAAGGCCGGGACCATCGACACCACCGCAGCCTCGCTGGCGGCTGCCTACACCCTGGGTGCACAGACCTTCACCCTGGCCGGGCAGAAAGTGCATGGTGACGAGCCGTTCGACTACGTCGGCTTTGGGGAGACCAATGCCGGCGTCGGTGCCGGGCGCTACGGCAACTCGATCAACCTGGCTGACTCGGTGCAATACTCCGACTTCAACGGCCCGGGCGAGCGGTCCTGGCAGATGCGCTATGACCTGGACATGGGAGCCTTTGGCGCCCCCGGCCTGAGCTTCATGGCCCGCCATATTCGCGGTGCTGGCATCGACGGTACGCATACCCCCGGCAATTCGGCCTACACCGGGTTCTATGGCGCCAACGACCAGGAACACGAAACCGACGCCGAAGTGAAATACGTCGTGCAGAGTGGCCCGGCCAAGAAGCTGTCCTTCCGCCTGAGGGAAGCCTGGCACGATGGTGATGCGTCCACCGGGGGGCATCTGGTGCAGACACGCCTGATTACCGAGTACCCGTTGAATATCTTCTAAACAGGCGGGAATGCCCGGTTGATGGATCTACCGGGTACTCTGCGTAGCCAGGTATTGATCGGTAGGCGTTTTGATTCCACACACAAAAAAAGGCGCTACCAAGAGCGCCTTTTTTGTTACCGCTGACTTATTGCAAACTAACCTGACGCAGTTCGGGCTCTTTCCCGCTACCAATCGTGATGCGCTTGGGCTTGGCCTCTTCAGGAACCACGCGCAGCAAGTCGATGCTTAACAGCCCGTTGTTCATCGAAGCACCGCGCACCTCGATATGATCTGCCAGCCGGAACGACAGCCGAAATGCTCGTTGCGCGATGCCCTGGTGCAGATAAGTGACTGCTTTCTCGGTTTCGCGCTTGTCGCCAACGACTGTCAAAACGCCCTTCTCGACCTGTATATCCAGATCCGCTTCAGTAAGCCCAGCGACAGCAATGACAATGCGATATTCGTCATCACCGTGCTTTTCCACATTGTGAGGCGGATAAGTGTTCGGAGCCTCGCTGCGAAGCGCCGACTCGAACAGGTCATTGAAGCGATCGAAGCCCACGGATTGACGGAACAAAGGGGCCAAGGAAAGGGTAGTAGCCATCTCAAAATCTCCTGATTAAATCCAAGTGATTAAGTGCGCGACCCGCATTCGGCGTCGCGTGATAAAAATTTATGTTCGCCGGGAAAATTTTCAAGAGGCCAGATAAAAATTTTTACATTTGAGTACCAGCCGGGAACGGCTTGCTCGGTTGGATAGACAGGCCGCCCTCAGGCTGCGATGCGTAGTCAGCCCACCTTTCTCTTGAGTGCTTGCCTGGGTCGGGTTCAGCAAGCGGTGGCTTCTTGGAACTCTCTGGCATGTTCGCCATTACTCGCGGCATGTCTTAAAATATCCGGTTGCCGAAGAACCGCCATGACATATCCATGAAGGGCTTCAATCCTTTACAAATAAGTGTGGTCAAGATGAACAAGCCTTTCATTTCGCTGTGCCCTGAAATTACGCGGGCGCACGCGCTGACGTTGGTGGATTGGTTAGAGGATGAACGCATCACCTGCTACCTGAGCGATTCGCGTCATGTCTCCCGCTCCATTGAGCAAGTCATTGATCGGACTCAGTTGCCGATCCTGACTCATCTATTCAACCAGGGCGGCAGATTCTTTATGGCCTATGACCGGCATGACGCTCCGGTGGGCTTTGTCCGTCTCATCAAGACCGGCTCAAATTGCGAGATTGTCCTGGTCATCGGAGACAGCGACAAATGGGGCCGGAACCTGGGCGCCAGCACGATCCGCGAAGGCATGAAACTGGCCTTCCTCGACATGCGGGCCGAGAAGCTCATCGCCAAGATTCACCCGGACAACTCGCGCTCGCTGAAAGCCTTTCTGCGCAGCGGCTTTATGCTGGAGAGCGAAACGCCGACATTGACGTCATTTTCCATGACGGCGGCGAGCTATTTCCAGTTCTTGCGCGAAGGCGCCGGTGGCGACTCCACCAGGATCTACATCACTGAAATCGACAAGGCCAGGCTCGAGGATCTGATCGCGTTCGAGCAAGGCCCGGCGGTTGTTGAACTCGAACATGAGCTTGAGCGGGCCATCGTCGTCAAGCCGCAGCAGGTGGCGTGCAATGTCATCACGATGAACTCCAGGGCCTTGCTGCAACTGGACGATGAAGAGTTCGAAGTGGCCTTGGTCTACCCTGAAGACGCGGACAGCAACGCAGCAAAGCATTCCGTGTATTCCGACATAGGCACCGCCATCCTTGGCTATCAGGAAGGAGACGCCATCGACTGGCGAATTGCTGACCGGACCCGCCGGATTGAGATCAAGAAAGTGCTTTACCAGCCGGAGGCTGCGGGCGACTTCCACCTGTAATTGCGCCTTTTCTCAGTAACGAATCACGCCAGTCAGCGCGCCCGGCTTGGGTGCCTGACTTCTCCAGCGTGAACTGATAACCGAGACGGTTATCGGCGCGTGGGTGAGATCGTGAAACCTACCCGCTGACGCCCACTTTTTGCAGAGTTGCGGAAACTGCCTGAAATGATACGGAAACGATTAGAGGTGTATTCCTGAACCCCAGAAACGCAAAAGCCCCGCAATAGCGGGGCTCTTGAGTCAATCTTGGCGGGAAACCAGGGATTCGAACCCTGGAGACGCTATTAACGTCCGCCGGTTTTCAAGACCGGTGCATTCAACCACTCTGCCAATTTCCCTTGTGCAACACAGGATTAGCGTAGCTCATCCTGCCTCAGCGGGCGCCATAATACCCGAATGAAACACACTGTCAAACTCTCGCCATAGCTTGTTACAGAGCGTCTGTTATGATCCTTGCGACTGAATGTTTCAAAACTGAAGGAGTGTCGCCATGCGCGAACAAAATTACGCAGTGAATGGAAACGCGCAGGCTGAGCAGCTAGAAGTTAGCCGCGTCCTGCGCAATACGTACGGCTTGCTCGCTCTCACCCTCGCGTTCAGCGGCGTGATGGCCTTCGTAGCCCAGCAAATGCGCGTCGGCTACCCGAATATCTTCGTCGTGCTGATCGGCTTCTACGGTCTGTTCTTCCTGACCAACAAGCTGCGCGACTCGGCCTGGGGCCTGGTGTCGGCGTTTGCCCTGACCGGTTTCATGGGCTTTATCCTCGGCCCGATCCTTAACCGCTACCTCGGCATGGCCGGCGGCGCGGAAGTGGTCAGCTCGGCATTTGCCATGACTGCCCTGGTATTTGGCGGCCTGTCGGCCTACGTGCTGATCTCCCGCAAGGACATGAGCTTCCTGGGTGGTTTCATCACCGCCGGTTTCTTCGTGTTGCTGGCTGCGGTACTGGCAGGCATGTTCTTCCAGATCAGCGGCCTGCAACTGGCGATCAGCGCAGGTTTCGTGCTGTTCTCCTCGGCCTGCATCCTGTTCCAGACCAGCGCAATCATCCAGGGTGGCGAGCGTAACTACATCATGGCCACCATCAGCCTGTATGTATCGATCTACAACCTGTTTATCAGCCTGTTGCAGATCTTCGGCATCATGGGCCGCGACGACTGATCGCAGCCGCATGCAAAAAGCCCGCTTCGGCGGGCTTTTTGTTGCCTGCGGCTTTATCATTGCCACAGGTTTTGCCTTCAGAGTGTTCCATGAAGTTCGCGATTGCGCTTTTTTCCGCCGCCCATGCGCCCTCCTCGCGCCGTGCCTTGCTGTTCGCCCAGGCGGCGCTGGCGGGTGGACATGAGATTGTGCGGCTGTTTTTTTATCAGGATGGCGTCTACAGCGCGTCCACTAACATTGTTGCGCCGCAGGATGAGCAGGATATCGCCCGTCAGTGGCGCGAGTTTGTCAGCGAGCATCAACTCGATGGCGTGGTGTGCATCGCCGCGGCCCTGCGCCGTGGCGTGCTGAATGCCGAAGAGGCCACCCGTTATCAGCGCAGCGCGGTGAACCTGGACGCGCCTTGGGCATTGTCCGGGCTTGGGCAGTTGCATGACGCCGCCCAGTCCGCTGACCGCTTGATCTGCTTCGGAGGGCCGTGACATGTCGAAATCCTTGCTGGTGATCAGCCGACAGGCGCCGTGGTCCGGCCCCAGCGCCCGTGAAGCGCTGGATATCGTATTGGCTGGCGGCGCGTTTGATTTGCCGATTGGCCTGTTGTTTCTGGATGACGGCGTGTTTCAACTGGCCGCGAGCCAGGACGCCAGGGCCGTGCAACAGAAAGACCTGAGCGCCAACCTCCAGGCCCTGGAATTATTTGGCGTCGAAGAGGTGTTTGCCTGCAGCCATAGCCTCGCCGTGCGCGGGCTGGCCACCTCCGGCAACGCACAGCCGCTGAGCAGTGAACAAATTTCACAGATGATTGACCGTTACGACCAGGTGATTACCCTCTGATGTCGACCTTGCATGTGGTATCCCACTCGCCTTTTACCGACAGCCGGCTGGACAGCTGCCTGCGCCTCTGTGGCACCCAGGATGCGATCCTGCTGTGCGGCGACGGCGCCTACGCCCTGCAACCCGCCAGCGCGCCTTGCCAGGCCCTGCAGGCCAGGGGCGTGAAAGTGTTTGTACTGGCCGAAGACAGCCAGGCGCGTAACCTCGCCGTGCCTGAATGGGCCGGCAGTGTCGATTACCCGGCGTTCGTCCAGCTGTCGATCGACTATGACAAGGTCAACACCTGGCTATGAACACTTTGACCGTAGGTGAACGCACCCTCGAACTGGACAAGGACGGCTACCTCGTCGACCTGACCGAGTGGTCCAGCGACGTGGCCAACGCCCTCGCCACTACCGAAGCGCTGGAGCTGACCCCGGAACACTGGGAAATCCTCGAACTGCTGCGCGGCTTTTACGACGAATTCCAGCTGTCGCCCGCCACCCGCCCGCTGATCAAGTACACCGCCTTGAAGCTGGGCCCGGAAAAGGGCAACAGCCTGCACCTCAACCGACTGTTCAAAGGCACTCCCGCCAAACTCGCCGCCAAGCTGGCGGGCCTGCCCAGGCCGACGAATTGCTTATGACTGATTTTGCCCCGTTGATCACTGAAACCCCTGCCGAACATCCGTTCGCGCCGTTCGTGCGCATCCTAGGCAAAGGCAAGCGCGGCGCCCGCAACCTCACCCGTGAGGAAGCCCGGGAAGCCATGGGCATGCTGCTGGACGAGAAGGTCGAAGACACCCAGCTCGGCGCCTTCCTCATGCTGCTGCGGCACAAGGAAGAAAGCCCGGAAGAACTCGCAGGCTTCACCGAAGCCGTGCGCGAGCGCCTGAATGCACCGTCGCTCAATGTGGATGTCGACTGGCCGACCTACGCCGGTAAAAAACGCCACCTGCCGTGGTACCTGCTGGCAGCCAAGTGCCTGGCACAGAACGGCGTGCGTATCCTGATGCACGGCGGCGGCGCGCATACGGCAGGCCGGCTCTACACCGAGCAGTTGCTGGATGGCTTGCAGATTCCGTTGTGCCGCAATTGGCAACAGGTGGAAGCGGCCCTTGAACAGGGCAACCTGGCGTTTATTCCCCTGGGGGACTGGGCGCCGCAACTGCAGCGCATGATCGACCTGCGCAACACCCTGGGCCTGCGCTCGCCGATCCATTCACTGGCGCGCATCCTCAACCCGTTGAGCGCCCGCTGCGGCCTGCAAAGCATCTTCCACCCGGGCTACCAGGGCGTACACCGCGATGCCAGCGGCCTGCTTGGCGACAACACCATCGTGGTCAAGGGCGACGGCGGCGAGATCGAGATCAACCCGGACACCATCAGCCACCTGTACGGCACTACCGGCGGCGAGAGCTGGGATGAAGAGTGGCCCGCCCTCTCCGCCCAGCGCCACGTCAAGCCTGCGGCCCTGGAGCCCGAGCATTTGAAGGCGCTATGGCGCGGTGAGGTGCAGGACAGCTACCCGCAACTGGCACTGATCGCCACCATGGCCCTGGCCTTGCGCGGCCTCGGCCACCCGCGGGAACAGGCGTTCGAACTGGCCCAGCAGTACTGGGATGCCCGGGACAAATCGATTTAGTCGATCATTAACCCCCAGCCTTTGCGCTTTTTGTTCGAACTCAGACCTTTAGACTGCACTCCAACGCTTATTAGCCAAGGAGTCAGTCATGGGTTTGCTGATCGAAGGACACTGGCATGACCAGTGGTACGAAAGTAGCGCAGACGGCGCCTTCCAACGGGAGCAGGCGCAACGCCGCAACTGGGTGACCGCCGATAGTGAACCCGGCCCGACCGGCGAAGGCGGTTTCGCGGCTGAAGCCGGTCGCTACCATCTGTACGTATCCCTCGCCTGCCCCTGGGCGCACCGCACATTGATCCTGCGCAAGCTCAAAGGCTTGGAAAGCCTGATCGACGTGTCGGTGGTCAGTTGGCTGATGCTGGAAAACGGCTGGACCTTCGACAAGGCCCATGGCTCCAGCGGCGACAAGCTTGACGACTTCACCTTCATGCACCAACGCTACACCGCCGACACCGCCAGCTACACCGGGCGGGTCACGGTGCCGGTGTTGTGGGACAAGAAGCGCAAGAGGATTGTCAGCAATGAGTCGGCGGAGATTATTCGCATGTTCAACAGTGCGTTTAATGAACTGACCGGCAATCAACTGGATTTCTATCCCGAAGCCCAGCGCTCGACCATTGATGCACTGAACGATCGAATCTATCCCGCCGTGAACAACGGTGTGTACCGCGCAGGCTTTGCCACGTCACAAAAGGCTTATGAGGCCGCATTTGATGATGTGTTTGCCGAACTGGATCACCTTGAGCAGCACTTGGGTGAGCATCGTTACCTGGCGGGAGAATACCTGACTGAAGCCGATGTAAGGCTTTTCACCACGGCGATTCGGTTTGATGCGGTGTACTACAGCCACTTCAAATGCAACCTGCGACGGATTGCGGATTATCCGAACCTGTCGAACTGGCTAAGGGAGTTGTATCAGTGGCCGGGGATTGCCGAGACGGTGGATTTTGCTCACATCAAGGGGCATTACTACGCCAGTCACCGCACGATTAATCCGACGGGGATTGTGCCGAAGGGGCCGTTGCAGACGTTTGAGGCAGAGCATGACCGCGCGAGACTGAGCGGAAAAGGCATCTTGAGCTGACAAACCCTGTGGCGAGGGAGCTTGCTCCCGCTGGGCTACGCAGCGGCCCCAAAATCCTGGGAGCGCTTCGCACTCCAGCGGGAGCAAGCTCCCTCGCCACAGCAAGCTCCCTCCCCACAGCAAGCTCCCTCGCCACAGCAAGCTCCCTCGCCACAGAGACGTTCTCGCCACAGGAGACGTGTCAGACTTGCGACTGAGCGCCTTCAAACCACTTCAGCTTCTCACGCAACTGCACCACTTCTCCCACAATCACCAGTGTCGGCGCATGAACCTCATGTTCCGCCACCATGCGTGGCAGGTCAGCCAGGGTGCCGGTAAACACCCGCTGGTTGGACGTGGTGCCCTGCTGGATCAACGCCGCCGGCGTATCCGCCGAACGACCATGCTTGATCAGCTGTTCGCAGATGATCGGCAACCCGATCAAGCCCATGTAGAACACCAGGGTCTGCGAAGGGCCCACCAGGTCACTCCACGGCAGGTCCGAAGTCCCGTCCTTCAAGTGCCCGGTAATGAAGCGAACCGATTGCGCATAGTCGCGGTGGGTCAGCGGAATACCGGCATACGCCGCGCAACCACTGGCCGCGGTAATACCCGGCACCACCTGGAACGGGATGCCATGGGCCGCCAATTCTTCGATCTCTTCACCGCCACGCCCAAAGATGAACGGATCGCCACCCTTGAGCCGCAGCACGCGCTTGCCTTGCCTGGCCAGGTCCACCAGTTGCTGGTTGATCTGGTCCTGCGGCACCGCATGGTCTGCGCGCCGCTTGCCGACATACACCCGCTCGGCATCGCGACGGCACAATTCAAGAATCGCCGGCGCCACCAGGCGGTCGTACAGCACCACGTCGGCCTGTTGCATCAAGCGCAAGGCGCGGAACGTCAGCAGGTCCGGATCACCCGGGCCTGCGCCCACCAGGTAGACTTCGCCCGGTGCGTGGGGCGGCGCGCCGTTGATTTTCTCCACCAGCAGACGCTCGGCTTCATCGCCCTGCCCGGCCAGTTGCCGATCAGCAATCGGGCCTTGGAAGACGTCTTCCCAGAACGCGCGACGTTGCTGCACATCCGGGAACAAGCCTTTGACCTGGCTGCGAAACCGCGCCGCCAGCCCGGCCAACTGGCCGTAAGTCGACGGAATCCAGGTTTCCAGCTTGGCGCGGATCAAGCGTGCCAGCACCGGCGCATCGCCGCCGCTGGACACTGCGATCACCAACGGCGAACGGTCGACAATCGCCGGGAAGATCACGCTGCACAAGGCCGGCGCATCCACCACATTGACCGGTACGCAACGACGCCGGGCATCGCTGGACACTTGCGCGTTCAGCGGCTCGTCGTCGGTCGCCGCGATGATCAGGGTGCAACCGTCGAGGTCGGCCTCCTGATAACCACGCAAAATCAGTTCACCGCCACTGCCCTGCACCAGTTCACGCAACTGGTCTTCAATCTGGGGAGCAACCACCCGCAACAACGCGCCGGCGTCGGCCAGCAGCCGGGATTTGCGCAAGGCAATCTCCCCGCCACCGACGACCAACACACGACTGCCGCGCAGGTTATGAAACAGCGGCAGAAATTCCATTTAGCCGATGACCTCAACGCCCGCCATGTACGGCTTGAGCACTTCAGGCACGCGGATCGAACCGTCAGCCTGCTGGTAGTTTTCCAGCACGGCCACCAGGGTACGGCCTACTGCCAGGCCCGAACCGTTGAGGGTGTGGACCAGCTCGGGCTTGCCGGTTTCCGGGTTACGGAAACGCGCCTGCATGCGACGGGCCTGGAAATCACCGCAGTTGGAGCACGACGAAATCTCGCGGTATTTGTCCTGGCTCGGCACCCACACTTCCAGGTCGTAAGTCTTCACGGCACTGAAACCCATGTCGCCGGTGCACAGCGCCAGAACGCGGTACGGCAGCTCCAGCAGTTGCAGGACGCGTTCGGCGTTGGCGGTCAGGCCTTCCAGCGCTTCCATGGAAGTCGACGGCTCGACAACCTGCACCATCTCGACCTTGTCGAACTGGTGCTGGCGAATCATGCCGCGGGTGTCGCGGCCCGATGCACCGGCTTCGCTGCGAAAGCATGGCGAGTGAGCGACAAACTTGATCGGCAACTGCTTGGCGTCGAGGATTTCCCCGGCCACGATATTGGTCAGCGATACTTCGGCGGTCGGGATCAGGTACAAGTCGGCTTCGCCATCGCGGCTGATCTTGAACAGGTCTTCCTCGAATTTCGGCAGCTGGCTGGTGCCCATCAGCGCCGGAGCCTGGACCAGGTACGGGGTGTAAGCCTCTTCGTAGCCGTGCTCGCCGGTGTGCAGGTTGATCATGAACTGCGCCAGGGCGCGGTGCATGCGTGCAATCGGGCCACGCAGCAAGGCAAAGCGCGCGCCGGACATTTTGGCCGCCGTTTCGAAGTCCAGGCCACCGGTCAGTTCGCCCAGGGCGACGTGGTCCTTGATCTCGAAATCGAAGGCTTTTGGCGTGCCCCAGCGACGGACTTCGACGTTGCCGTCTTCGTCTTCGCCGATCGGCACGGATTCGTGCGGCAGGTTCGGGATGCCCAGCAGGATCGAGTCCAGTTCGGTCTGGATAACGTCCAGCTCGACTTTGCCGGAAGCCAACTCGCCAGCCATACGCTCGACGTCCGCCATCAACGGCGCGATGTCTTCGCCGCGCTGCTTGGCCTGACCGATGGATTTGGAACGCGCATTACGCTCAGCCTGCAGTGCTTCGGTGCGGGTCTGGACGGTCTTGCGCTGTTCTTCCAGCGCTTCGATGCGCGCAACATCCAAGGCAAAGCCACGGGATGCCAGGCGGTCCGCTACGTCCTGAAGGTTGCTACGTAACAGTTTGGAATCGAGCATGTCGGTCTCTCGTTTATCAAAGTTTGGTCAAGGACAGGCCAGCCCAGGTGGCGAGCAGCCCGCCGAACACGCTGACGGCCAGGTACCCGAAGGCGACCGGTGCCTGCCCGCTTTCCAGCAGGCGTAGCGTGTCCAGTGAAAAGGATGAAAAGGTCGTCAGACCGCCTACAAAACCGACAATCAAGCCGGCACGAATCTCAATCGGCACTTCCGGGCGAAGCAGAAACCACCCGTACAACAAGCCGATGATCAAACAGCCCACCAGGTTGACCGCCAGGGTCGCCGCATAAAAATGCTTCGGCCAATTGGCGCTGACCCAGGTGCTGGTGGCGAAACGCAATAATGTACCAGCGATGCCGGCCACGGACACGGCAAGAATCGTTCTGAGCACTACTTTCTCCGCTGTTTCGGACTGAGCCGGTCAAGTTGGGCAAGGTGATTGAGCTTTTCGCCGATCTTCAGTTCCAGGCCACGGGGCACCGGCTGGTAGAACGGCTGCGGCTCAAGGTCATCCGGGAAGTAATCTTCGCCAGCCGCATAGGCGTCCGGCTCATCGTGGGCGTAGCGGTATTCATCGCCGTAGCCGAGTTGCTTCATCAGCTTGGTCGGCGCATTGCGCAGGTGCAGCGGCACTTCCAGGGAACCATGCTCGGCGGCAGCACGCAGGGCGGACTTGAAGCCCATGTACACCGCGTTGCTCTTCGGTGCGCAGGCCAGATAGGTGATGGCCTGGGCCACCGCCAACTCGCCTTCCGGGCTGCCCAGGCGTTCCTGCACTTCCCAGGCGGCCAGGCACAGGCTCAGCGCACGCGGGTCGGCATTGCCGATATCTTCGCTGGCCATGCGCACCACGCGCCGGGCCAGGTACAGCGGGTCGCAACCGCCGTCGATCATCCGCGCAAACCAGTACAGCGCGCCGTCGGGGTTGGAGCCGCGCACAGATTTGTGCAGCGCGGAAATCTGGTCGTAGAACGCTTCGCCGCCCTTGTCGAAACGCCGGCGGGTGTCGCCCAACAGGCTCTGCAGCAAGTCGACGCCGATTTCGCTGCCATCCTCGGCCAGGTCGGAAGCGTTTTCCAGCAGATTGAGAAAACGTCGACCGTCGCCATCCGCAGCAGTCAGCAGGATCTTGAAGCCTTCCTCACTGACACTCAACTGGCGCTTGCCCAGGCCCTTGTCTTCGTTCAGCGCACGCTGCAAGAGCTTCTGCATCGCGGCTTCGTCGAGGCTCTTGAGCACATAGACACGCGCCCGGGACAGCAAGGCATTGTTCAGTTCAAAAGACGGGTTTTCGGTGGTGGCACCAATAAAGATCAGCGTGCCGTCTTCGACATACGGCAAGAACGCATCCTGCTGCGACTTGTTGAAGCGATGTACTTCGTCGACGAACAGGATGGTGCGCTTGCCGTACT
Organism: Pseudomonas sp. Colony2; assembly: GCF_019382755.1. NCBI lineage: Bacteria > Pseudomonadati > Pseudomonadota > Gammaproteobacteria > Pseudomonadales > Pseudomonadaceae > Pseudomonas > Pseudomonas sp. Colony2. The sequence goes on from NZ_CP080030.1 coordinate 4,543,815, forward strand.
GCCCGGCCTGCTGCTTGGCGACTTCCACCGCCTGGCGGATCTCCTTGACCCCGGCCAGCACCGCCGAGACCGTCTCGAAGTGTGCATCCGAGACTTTTGCCAGGAGCCGCGCCAGGGTGGTTTTACCCACGCCCGGCGGCCCCCAGAAAATCATCGAGTGCAGCGCACCCTGCTCAAGGGCCTCGCGCAAAGGCTTGCCGCGGGCGAGCAGGTGTTCCTGCCCGACGTACTCGTCCAGGTTGGTCGAGCGCAGGCGCGCCGCCAGAGGCTGAGCAATCGGGTCACTTCGAAACAGGTCCATGGGCAGCGTTTGAAACCTCTGGGCAGTTTATTCCTGGATCACGTCGGCACCCTTCGGGATGTCGAACTTGAACTTGGATGCCGGTACCGGCTGGTTGGCCTTGACCCCGGAGAACAGGATATCGGTGCGCTGGCCGACGCTGTCAATCAGACGCATGTTGTTGATCACGCCGTTGCCAAACGACAGGGACAGCGTGTCAAAGAGCGTGTCCTTGGATTTCGGCTTAAGGGTGAATTCAATCACGTTGCTGGTCTGCTTGGAGGTAATGTCGAAGCTGTCGTTGATCTTCGACACATCGCCCGACAGCAAGAGCGCTGGCGTCTGGTTCAGGCGCGGGTCGAGCTTCTTGATGGTCGCCTGCTCCAGGTCCGGGTCCCACAGGGTGACTTTTTGGCCGTCAGAGACGATGGTCTGCTCGGCCTTGCCTTCTGTGTGCCAGTAGAACAGCCCTGGACGCTGTACAGCCATCTCGCCGGCGGTTTCCTGCAACTGGGTGCCACCGGCATCCAGCGTGAGCTGGGAGAAGCGCGCGGTCAGGGTCTGGGATTTGTCCAACAGGTTTTTCAGGCTGGCGACGGAAGCCGGGTCAGCATGAGCCGAAACAGCAGTCAGGGCCAATGCAGGCAACAACAGCATGCGGATAAGACGCATGGGAGTCCTCTTAGATTCGGTTGCAAGGCGTGCCGCGTGTTGCCACGCGGCACGTAATCAGTCACGCATCTGCGCTGGCGCAATCACTTCGCGCGAGCCGTTGGTGTTCATCGAGGTGACCACGCCGGCCATTTCCATGGCTTCGATCATGCGGGCAGCGCGGTTGTAGCCAATCTTCAGCTTGCGCTGTACGGCGGAGATCGAGGCGCGGCGGCTTTCAAGCACGAACTGCACCGCTTCGTCGTAGAGCGCATCGGTCTCGGCATCATCGTCGCCACCGCCGCTGCCACCGTCGAAGCCGCTGCCGGCCTCTTCGACGCCGGCGAGGATGTCGTCGTTGTATTCCGGGGCCCCACGCAGTTTCCAGGCTTCCACCACACGGTGCACCTCATCGTCGGAGACGAACGCGCCGTGGACACGGATCGGCAAACTGGTGCCCGGCGGCATGTAGAGCATGTCACCGTGGCCCAGCAGTTGCTCGGCGCCGCCCTGGTCGATGATGGTCCGGGAATCGATCTTGCTCGACACCTGGAACGCCATGCGGGTCGGGATGTTGGCCTTGATCAGGCCGGTGATCACGTCCACCGACGGACGCTGGGTCGCGAGGATCAAGTGGATCCCGGCGGCCCGCGCCTTCTGGGCGATACGGGCGATCAGCTCTTCGACCTTCTTGCCGACGATCATCATCATGTCGGCAAATTCGTCGACCACCACCACGATGGTCGGCAATTTGGTCAACAGCGGCGCTTCGTCGTGGATGCTTTCACGCTTGTACAACGGGTCGGTCAGCGGCGTGCCGGCGTCCTGGGCTTCCTTGACCTTGGCGTTGAAGCCCGACAGGTTACGCACACCCATCTTCGCCATCAGCTTGTAGCGCCGCTCCATCTCGGCAACGCTCCAGCGCAGGGCGTTGGCCGCATCCTTCATGTCGGTCACCACCGGGCACAACAGGTGTGGAATGCCTTCGTAGATCGACAGCTCAAGCATTTTCGGGTCGATCATGATCAGCTTGGCGTCATCCGGGCCCGACTTGAACAGGATCGACAGGATCATCGCGTTCACACCCACCGACTTACCGGAACCGGTGGTACCGGCGACCAGCAAGTGGGGCATTTTCGCCAGGTCGGTGATCACCGGCTTGCCGCCGATGTCGTGGCCCAGGGCCAGGGTGACCGGCGACTTGAAGTTGTCGTACTCCGGGGTCGACAGCACTTCGGAGAAGCGCACGATCTGCCGGTCTTCGTTGGGAATCTCGATACCGACGGTGGTCTTGCCCGGAATCACTTCCACCACCCGCACGCTGGTCACGGCCAGCGAACGCGCCAGATCCTTGGCCAGGTTGGAAATGCGGCTGACCTTGACGCCGGCAGCCGGCTGGATTTCGTAGCGGGTAATCACCGGGCCCGGGTGGATCGAATCCACTGAGACTTCGACGCCGAATTCCTTGAGCTTGATTTCCAGCAGGTGGCCGACGGCCGCCAGGGACTCAGGGGAGTAATTGAGCTGTTTCTTTTCCGCAGGATCAAGAATCGAGATCGGCGGCAAGGTGCCTTCCACGGCGCTGTCGACAAACAACGGCGCCTGTTTCTCTTTCTGCACGCGGTGGCTCGGCTCGGGGGCCTTCGGCGGCGCAGGGGCAATCACCGGCGGCACTTGCTTCTCGCGGTCCGACATGTGCTTGGTCAGGGCCTGCTCGCGTTCGATCAGGCGTTCCTTGACCTTGGCCTGCTCACGCCGGTCCGGCGTGCTCGGGGCTACCACCTCGTTGACGCGGGTATCCACCTCGCGCAGTTGCGCAACCATGCGTTTGCGGTCCACCCGGGCCGACCACCAGCGATTGGCCGCGCCCTGGAACAGTTCGAGCAGGTCGAGGGTGATCTTGCCGGTCACGTCCATGACCTTGAACCAGGACAGGTCGGTAAACACGGTGAGGCCGAACAGGAACAGCGCGATGAACATCAGGGTGCTGCCCTGGATATTCAGGGTCCTGCGGGCCAGGTCGCCGAGGCTTTCGCCCAGAGCGCCGCCGGCACCGGCCGGCAGACCGGTAGGTGCATGGAAATGGATATGGGCCAGGGCCGCGCCGGACAACACCAGGAACACCAGGCCGATCAGGCGCCAGGAGAAAAGCCAGCCGCTCCATTGCCACGGCTCGTGACGCTGGCGGAAGATCTGCCAGGTCTTGATGGCCAGCAGCAACGGGAAGATGTAAGCGAAGTAACCCAGCACCATGAACAGGATGTCGGCGCTGTAGGAGCCGGCCGGACCACCGAAATTCTGCACGTCTTCGATCTTGCTGTTGTGGCTCCAGCCTGGATCGTCCTTGCCATAGGTGAGCAAGGCCATCATCAGGAACAGGCACAGCGCGCCGATGGCGATTAGTGCACCTTCCTTGAGTCGGTAGTGCAGGTGCTGGCGCCAGGCGGGCACGACTGCGGCTTTAGGTGTTGCGGCGGATTTCTTCAAAACGGGTCTTTTCCTGCGCCTTTAGCGCGTCCATCTGTTGAATGACTGCAAAACACTGCCCAATCCGGGCAGGTAAAAAATGAACGAGTGCCAGTGGAGCTACTTTTAACACCCTGCTACTGATTCATGAAACGGCGATAACGCCCCAATGGCCGCATTGTACGGGTTTGTGTGCGCGATGCCACGCACTTGGCCCTACGTTACACAGCATAGCCAATGTTCAATTTCATAACGTTCAATTTGAGCATGCATTGTCTTTACTGACAAAGGCTTATGAGCTGTTTTTGCCAATCCAGGCTAGCTTGCCGACCGACGTACGCGATTACGACCACGCCCCCGGCATAGAGTTGCAGAAACACCCGTTCATGCTTATCTGCACCGATCCCATGTTCGGGGTAGCCCCAGAGCGTTTCGTCGACAATAATCACAGCTCTTGCAACGGACAACATCGCCGTTTCCGCCCTCCCCTTCCGTAAGCCTGGATGCCATGCTGACCTGGTTACAACGCAACACCCTGACCTTCCCACCGCTGGCCAAGGCCATGCGCGAACCCAATGGCCTGCTCGCGGCCGGTGGCGACCTGTCGGCCGACCGCCTGATCCAGGCCTACCGCCACGGCTGCTTTCCCTGGTTCTCGGAAGGCCAGCCCATCCTCTGGTGGTCGCCCGACCCACGCACCGTACTGTTCCCCGATGAGCTGCACGTTTCCCGCAGCCTCGGCAAATTGTTGCGCCAGCAGCGTTACACGGTGACCTTCGACCAGGACTTCGCTGCGGTCATCCAGGCGTGCGCGGCGCCGCGCAGTTATGCCGATGGCACCTGGATCACCGAAGCCATGCAGAACGCCTACCTGCAACTGCACCAGCGCGGTTATGCGCATTCGGTGGAGGTGTGGGACGCGGGCGAACTGGTGGGCGGCCTGTACGGCCTGGCGATGGGCCAGTTGTTTTTCGGCGAGTCCATGTTCAGTCGCGCCGACAACGCCTCGAAATACGGCTTTGCCACCCTGGTTCGGCAACTACAGGCCTGGGGCTTTGTGCTGATCGACTGCCAGATGCCCACCGATCACCTGCACAGCCTCGGCGCCCGCGCCATTCCCCGCAGCGACTTCGCCAACTACCTGCGCGACCATTTGGACCAAACCAGCTCTGCTCCGTGGGTTTCCTAGGCGACTTCCCCACACCTGGCTTACACTTATTTCAAAGCTTATCCGAGGGTTGATCATGACCGAGTTGGCGCGTTTGAAGTTTTATGCCACTCAACCCCACTCATGCAGCTATCTGCCCGATGAGCAGGCCACCACGCTGTTCCTCGACCCCAGCCAGCCGATGGACGTGCATGTGTATGCCGATTTGTCGGAAATGGGCTTCCGGCGCAGCGGCGACCACCTTTACCGGCCGCACTGCCAGAACTGCAACGCCTGCGTACCGGCGCGCATCCCGGTGGCGCAGTTCCTTCCGGACCGCAACCAGAAACGCATCCTGAAGCGCAACGCCGACCTGACCGTTACCGCCACCAAACCCGGCTTCAGCGAAGAATATTTCGACCTTTACCAACGCTACATCGAACAGCGCCACGCCGACGGCGACATGTTCCCGCCCAGCCGCGACCAGTTTTCCACCTTCCTGGTGCGCGACCTGCCCTTCTCGCGTTTCTATGAGTTTCGGCTCGAGGGACGACTGGTGGCGGTCGCCGTGACTGACCTGCTGCCCAATGGCCTGTCGGCGGTCTACACCTTTTATGAGCCCGCCGAGGAACGGCGCAGCCTGGGACGCTTTGCGATCCTGTGGCAGATCGGTGAAGCCTTGCGCCTGGAATTGGAGGCGGTGTACCTCGGATACTGGATAAAAAACTGCAAAAAGATGAACTACAAGACCCAATATCGGCCCATTGAGCTGCTAATTAACCAAAGATGGGTCACGTTGAACTAGAACCTCTTGGCTTAAACACCCTTTTTCGGGCACAATGCACGCCGCTTTTGCCTGGCGCAGTTGCACCGGGCCATTCACTGGATACCGAGGGCTTTACTGCATGTCGAAAGAAGACAGCTTCGAAATGGAAGGCACTGTCGTCGACACCCTGCCCAACACCATGTTTCGTGTGGAGTTGGAAAATGGGCACGTCGTAACCGCGCATATCTCCGGCAAGATGCGCAAGAACTACATTCGTATTCTTACCGGTGACAAAGTGCGCGTCGAACTGACGCCCTATGACCTGAGCAAAGGGCGCATCACTTACCGCGCCCGTTAATCAAGTCAATACAAAACGCCCGGTTATGCCGGGCGTTTTTGTGTGCGCGCGATTTACCTGAAACCAGCAATCCCTTGTGGGAGCGGGCTTGCTCGCGAATGCAGCGTGTCAGTCATTGATTGTGTCGACTGGCACACCGCATTCGCGAGCAAGCCCGCTCCCACATTTGATCTCCATCGGGTTCAAGGCAGCAAAAAGGCGCCTCTCGGCGCCTTTTTGTTTTGTTGCGTCAGCTATCAGGCCATTTCAGCCGTGGTTTCGAAGTCGAAGGTCAGCTCGCCGTCCTTCAGATCGATATGCACCACGCCACCATGGTCTGCCAGTTCGCCAAACAGGATCTCTTCCGCCAGTGGGCGCTTGATCTTGTCCTGGATCAGGCGAGCCATTGGCCGAGCGCCCATTGCCGCGTCGTAGCCACCTTCCGCCAGCCAGTTGCGCGCCGCGTCCGAGACTTCCAGCTGCACGCGCTTGTCTTCCAACTGCGCCTGGAGCTCGGTGAGGAACTTGTCCACCACGCTTTTGATGACCTCATGGCTGAGGCGACCAAACTGGATGATGGTGTCCAGGCGGTTGCGGAATTCCGGCGTGAAACTCTTCTTGATCACTTCCATGGCGTCGGAAGAGTGATCCTGATGAGTAAAGCCAATGGAAGCCCGCGCGGCTGTTTCGGCACCGGCGTTGGTGGTCATGATCACGATCACGTTGCGGAAGTCCGCCTTGCGCCCGTTGTTGTCGGTCAGAGTGCCGTGGTCCATGACCTGCAACAGCAGGTTGAAGACTTCCGGGTGCGCCTTCTCGATTTCATCGAGCAGCAGTACGCAATGTGGCTGCTTGGTGATCGCCTCGGTCAACAGGCCGCCCTGGTCGAAGCCGACATAGCCCGGAGGCGCACCGATCAGGCGCGAGACGGTGTGACGCTCCATGTACTCGGACATGTCGAAACGCACCAGCTCGATCCCCATGGCCTTGGCCAATTGCCGCGCCGCTTCGGTCTTGCCGACGCCGGTAGGCCCGGCGAACAGGAACGAACCGACCGGCTTGTCCGGCGACTTGAGGCCAGCGCGGGACAGCTTGATCGCGGTGGACAGCGAGTCGATGGCTGCATCCTGACCAAACACGGTCAGCTTGAGGTCGCGCTCCAGGTTACGCAGCAGCTCCCGATCGGAGGTGTTGACGTGTTTTGGCGGAATCCGCGCGATCTTCGCCACGATATCCTCGACCTGAGGCACGTCGATGCGTTTCACACGCTTCTCTACCGGCTGCAGGCGCTGGTAGGCACCCGCCTCGTCGATCACGTCGATGGCCTTGTCCGGCATGTGCCGGTCATTGATGTAGCGCGATGCCAGCTCGGCGGCTGCACGCAGCGCCTCATCGGTGTACTCGATGCCATGGTGCGCTTCAAAGCGCCCCTTGAGCCCGCGCAGGATGCCAATGGTGTCTTCTACCGAAGGCTCGGACACATCCACTTTCTGGAAGCGGCGCGCCAGGGCACGGTCTTTTTCGAAGATCCCGCGGAATTCCTGGAACGTGGTCGAACCGATGCAACGGATATCGCCCGAAGACAGCAGCGGCTTGAGCAGGTTCGACGCATCCATCACGCCACCGGAAGCCGCACCGGCACCGATGATGGTGTGGATTTCGTCAATGAACAGGATCGCCTGCGGGCGTTTTTTCAGCTCGCCGAGCAACGCCTTGAAGCGCTTCTCGAAATCGCCACGGTACTTGGTCCCGGCGAGCAATGCGCCCAGGTCAAGGGAGTAGACGACGCTGTTGGCCAGCAGGTCGGGCACCTGGTTATCAACAATGCGTTTGGCCAGGCCTTCGGCAATCGCGGTTTTACCCACGCCTGCCTCACCGACCAACAACGGGTTGTTCTTGCGGCGACGCGCCAGGATCTGCGCCACGCGCTCAACTTCCAGCTCACGCCCTACCAGCGGATCGATCCGCCCCTGGCGCGCCAGTTCGTTGAGGTTGCTGGCATAAGCGTCCAGCGGGTTGCTCGAAGAAGAAGACTCACCGCCCTCGTCATCCTGCATATCCTGCTCACCTTCCGAGTGATCGCCATGCCCTGGCACCTTGGAAATGCCATGGGCGATGTAGTTGACGACGTCAATGCGGGCAACGCTTTGCTGCTTGAGCAGGAAGACGGCCTGGCTTTCCTGCTCGCTGAAGATCGCCACGAGCACATTGGCCCCTGTGACTTCGCGCTTGCCGGAGCTCTGTACGTGGAAAACGGCACGCTGCAGTACCCGCTGGAAGCCCAGGGTTGGCTGGGTCTCGCGGTCCTCGTCATGAACGGGGATCAACGGCGTGGTGGAGTCGATAAACTCCTGCAGGTCATGCTTGAGTTTGTCGAGATTGGCACCACACGCACGCAGTACGGTGGCGGCAGCTTCGTTATCCAAAAGTGCCAGCAGCAGGTGCTCGACGGTCATGAATTCATGACGCTTCGAACGGGCCTCCTTGAAGGCAAGATTGAGGGTGACTTCGAGCTCGCGGTTTAACATAGCTTCACCTCATACCCAAGTGGTCGGAGTTAACCGTCCTTCTCGATTTCACAGAGTAGCGGATGCTGGCTTTCCCTGGCGTACTGGTTGACCTGCATGGCCTTTGTCTCGGCGATGTCGCGGGTAAACACTCCACATACTGCCCGTCCTTCTGTGTGAACGGCCAGCATTACCTTGGTCGCCAACTCGCGGTTCAGGTTAAAAAACACCTCGAGTACTTCGACGACGAAATCCATCGGTGTGTAGTCATCATTGAACAAAACCACCTTGTACATCGGCGGCGCCTGTAAAGCAGGCTTGGCCTCCTGGACAGCAATGCCTGCAGAACCGTCGTCGTCTTCTTGATGATCCGGGCGATCCTGATTGAATGTTAGTCGAATCTGGCTGATTGCATGCATGGAAAGAAAGGTTCGTCAGTGGTTCAAATACAGTGGTGGGGGCGACCTGTCAGAATTTCAACTCTGACCGACTGGTCGCCTTGACTATCGGCAAATCAGTGTTACAACCAATAGAACCCACAGTGGGTAAAAAAGGTCCGCGCAGTCAACCTTATTTATTCGGGTTAGGACGGATAAACTGGATGATACTCCAGTGATGGAGTCTGGTGCAGAGGGATATGGGCATGGCGAGCGGTAAGGTCAAGTGGTTCAACAATGCCAAGGGTTACGGCTTCATCAACGAAGACGACAAGACTGACGACCTATTTGCGCATTACTCGGCTATCCAAATGGATGGCTACAAGACACTAAAGGCAGGGCAACCGGTTTCCTTCGACATCATTCAGGGACCCAAGGGCTTGCACGCAGTGAATATCAGCGCTCCAGTCAGCGCCACTACCCCCAAAGAGGGCGTCGCTCAAAAATCAAAAAGACAACTGGCCTGATCAGCCACTGAGCAAACGCTCTAAAAAAAACCGGCCCATAAGGCCGGTTTTTTACGCCCCTGTATCAGCTTACATATGCGAAATCAGCGCATCCCCGAACGCCGACGACGACAGCAACTTGGCGCCGTCCATCAAGCGGTGGAAGTCATAGGTCACGGTCTTGGCCGAAATTGCGCCGTTGGTGCCCTTGATGATCAGGTCGGCCGCTTCGGTCCAGCCCATGTGGCGCAACATCATTTCCGCCGACAGGATCAACGAACCCGGGTTGACCTGGTCCTTGCCGGCATACTTCGGCGCAGTACCGTGGGTGGCTTCGAACATCGCCACGGTGTCGGACAGGTTGGCGCCCGGCGCAATACCGATACCGCCCACTTCCGCCGCCAGGGCGTCGGACAGATAGTCACCGTTAAGATTAAGGGTGGCGATCACGTCGTATTCGGCCGGGCGCAGCAGGATCTGCTGGAGCATGGCGTCGGCAATGGCGTCCTTGACCACCACATTCTTGCCGGTGCGCGGGTTCTTGAATTGCATCCACGGGCCGCCATCCAACAGGGTCGCACCGAACTCTTCGGCCGCCACTTCGTAGGCCCATTCCTTGAAGGCACCTTCGGTGAACTTCATGATGTTGCCTTTGTGCACAATGGTCAGCGAGTCGCGGTCGTTATCCACGACATACTGCAAGGCCTTGCGCGCCAGGCGCTTGGTGCCTTCCAGGGACACCGGCTTGATGCCGATCCCGCAGTTCTGGTCGAAACGGATCTTGGTGACGCCCATCTCTTCCTTCAGGAACTTGATGACCTTGATCGCTTCCGGGGAGCCGGCTTTCCACTCGATGCCGGCGTAAATATCCTCGGAGTTCTCGCGGAAGATGGTCATGTCCACATCGCCTGGCTTCTTGACCGGGCTTGGCACGCCTTCGAACCAGCGCACCGGGCGCAGGCACACGTAAAGGTCGAGCTGTTGGCGCAGGGCCACGTTCAGCGAACGGATACCGCCACCGACTGGGGTGGTCAACGGGCCCTTGATGGAAACCACGTAGTCCTTGACCGCATCCAGGGTTTCCTGGGGCAGCCAGGTGTCCTGGTCGTAAACCTGGGTGGCCTTTTCGCCGGCATACACCTCCATCCAGGAGATTTTGCGCTTGCCGCCATAAGCCTTGTTAACAGCTGCATCGACCACCTTGATCATCACCGGGCTGATGTCGACGCCAATACCGTCACCCTCGATGAAGGGGATGATCGGGCTGTCAGGAACATTGAGAGAATGGTCTGCATTGACGGTGATTTTGTCGCCGACTGCCGGAACCTGAATCTTCTTGTATCCCATGCTGAACTCCATCTATGGATTGAACATCTGGCTGCGTTCGAGCCTACTCCAGATAAATGAGGACTGAAACCTCAGGCCCTGCACATTTGCGTCGAAAACAGCACATTTAGCGGCCTACAAGCTTGAAAGCAAAGGGAAAAGCGCCAATCTTGAGCACATCATGCGACTTTAGGCGCAACCCGCTGCCTGCGACCTTTAGACCAATGGACGACACACCTTTTGTATGAAGGCTCGGCGTAAGCATAGCGACCTATGTATAATGCCGCCGCTGACCAAAGAGTCACGACGGCCGACCGCTCTAGACAGACGCCCTCCGCCAGAAAAGCCGAGCTACTACAGTAGCTCACCCGCTTGACGCTCGACTGATGCAACCCAACATCACCGCGAAGAAACTTCGACATTTCGCTCATGGATGACTTTGAACGAACGCGCTTTACCCGGCGCATCTCGAGTTTCTGCGCATGCTTTCAGCAAAGAAGAGAGTTAATCCGAATATGCCCACCCGCTCGAAGATCATCTACACCTTCACCGACGAAGCCCCAGCCCTCGCCACCTATTCACTGCTGCCTATCGTAGAGGCCTTCACCGCTTCCGCTGATATTGCCGTGGAAACCCGCGACATTTCCCTGGCCGCGCGCATCCTCGCAAGCTTCCCCGAGCAACTGGGCGCCAAGGCCGTGCCGGACCACCTCGCCGAACTGGGCGACCTGGCCGTTACCCCTGAAGCCAACATCATCAAGCTGCCGAACATCAGTGCCTCGACCCCTCAGCTGCAAGCTGCGATCAAGGAACTGCAGGCCCAGGGCTACGCCCTGCCGGACTACCCGGAAACCGTAACCACCGACGCGGAAAAAGAAACCCGTGCACGTTACGACAAGGTCAAGGGCAGCGCCGTGAACCCGGTACTGCGCGAAGGCAACTCCGACCGCCGCGCCCCGCTGTCGGTCAAGAACTACGCTCGCAAGCACCCGCACAAAATGGGTGCCTGGGCTGCCGACTCCAAGTCCCACGTTGCCCACATGAGCAACGGCGACTTCTACGGCAGCGAGAAAGCCGTTCAGATCGAAGGCGCTGATGCCGTCAAGATCGAACTGATCGCCAAGGACGGTACTGCTACCGTCCTGAAGGAAAAAACCAGCGTACAAGCTGGCGAGATCATCGACACCGCCGTGCTGAGCAAGAAAGCCCTGCGCAGCTTCATCGCCGCTGAAATCGAAGACGCCAAGAAACAAGGCGTGCTGCTGTCGGTTCACCTGAAAGCCACCATGATGAAGGTTTCCGACCCGATCATGTTCGGCCAGATCGTTGCCGAGTTCTATAAAGACGCGCTGGCCAAGCACGCTGTGGTGCTGGAGCAGATCGGCTTCAACCTGAACAACGGCATCGGCGACCTGTACGCTCGCATCAAGGCCCTGCCGGCCGATCAGCAAGCGCAGATCGAAGCCGACATCCAGGCGGTATACGCTGCTCGCCCTTCCCTGGCGATGGTCAACTCCGACAAAGGCATCACCAACCTGCACGTGCCGAGCGACGTCATCGTCGACGCATCGATGCCTGCCATGATCCGTGACTCCGGCAAGATGTGGGGCACCGACGGCCAGCTGCACGACACCAAGGCTGTGATCCCGGATCGCTGCTACGCCACTATCTACCAGGCAGTGATCGAAGACTGCAAGGCCAATGGCGCCTTCGACCCAACCACCATGGGCAGCGTGCCCAACGTTGGCCTGATGGCGAAAAAAGCCGAAGAGTACGGCTCCCACGACAAGACCTTCCAGATCAAGGCTGACGGCGTAGTCCGCGTCACCGACAGCAAGGGCAACCTGCTGATGGAACAGGCTGTTGAAGCCGGCGACATCTTCCGCATGTGCCAGACCAAAGACGCGCCGATCCAGGACTGGGTCAAACTGGCCGTCAACCGCGCCCGCGCCAGCAACACCCCGGCCATCTTCTGGCTGGACCCACAGCGCGCGCACGACGGCGTCGTGGTCGAGAAAGTTCAGGCTTACCTGAAAGACCACAACACCGAAGGCCTGGACATCCGCATCATGTCGCCGGTCGACGCGATGAAGTTCACCCTGGAACGCACCCGCAAGGGCCTGGACACCATCTCGGTGACCGGCAACGTTCTGCGCGACTACCTGACCGACCTGTTCCCGATCATGGAACTGGGCACCAGCGCCAAGATGCTGTCGATCGTGCCGCTGATGAACGGTGGCGGCCTGTTCGAAACCGGCGCTGGCGGCTCGGCTCCGAAGCATGTGCAGCAACTGGTTGAAGAGAACTTCCTGCGCTGGGATTCCCTGGGCGAGTTCCTGGCCCTGGCCGCATCCCTCGAGCATTTGGGTGTGACGTACAACAACCCGAAAGCCCTGGTACTGTCCAAGACCCTGGACCAGGCCACCGGCCAGTTCCTCGACAACAACAAGTCGCCATCGCGTAAAGTCGGCAACATCGACAACCGCGGCAGCCACTTCTACCTGGCGCTGTACTGGGCTCAAGCCCTGGCGGCCCAGACCGAAGACACTGCATTGCAAGCGCAGTTTGGCGAACTGGCCAAGACCCTGACCGCGAATGAGGCAACCATCGTTGCCGAGCTCAACGCTGTCCAGGGCAAGCCAGTGGACATCGGTGGCTACTACGCACCGAACGCCGAGCTGACCAGCAAGGCCATGCGCCCAAGCGCCACCCTCAACGCGGCAATCGCTGCGCTGGTGTAAGGTTGTAAGGATGCAAAGAAGCCCCGGCCCTGTGCCGGGGTTTCTGTTTCTGGACATGGCGCTTTTATTGAAGAAACCCAATCAAAATGTGGGAGCGGGCTTGCTCGCGAATGCGGTGGATCAGTCAATACGTCTTTAACTGACACGCCGTATTCGCGAGCAAGCCCGCTCCCACACTGAATGCAATCGCGCCTGAAGACAGCGTTACACCTTGAATCGAGGCACTTTATGACCTGGCTCCCCCACATCACCGTCGCCACCATCGTCGAAGACAACGGCCGCTTCCTGATGGTCGAAGAACTCAAGGGCGGCCGCGCCGTGCTCAACCAGCCCGCCGGCCACCTCGACCCGAACGAAACCCTGACCGAGGCCGCCGTGCGCGAAACCCTCGAAGAGACCGGCTGGGACGTCGAAGCCACCGGGATTGTCGGGATTTACCTGTACACCGCTCCCAGCAATGGCGTGACCTATCAGCGCGTATGCTTCATCGCCAAGGCCCTGCAACACCACCCGGACTACCCACTGGACGACGGTATTCTGCGCGCCCGCTGGCTGACCCGTGACGAATTGATGGCCCTGCGCGAAGACTGGCGCAGCGAGCTGATCATCCGCTGCATCGACGATTATCTGGCCGGCCAGCGCCACAGCCTCGAATTGATCCGCCCTTCTCTTTAGCCTTGCAGACGCGAGCCTGCTAGAATCGCGTCCTTTTTAAAGACTCCCGTTGAAATCCTATGCGTGATCCAGCCCCTTCTGACACACAAAAGAAGCGCGTCATCGTCGGTATGTCCGGCGGCGTGGATTCTTCCGTTTCCGCCGTTCTGCTCATGGAGCAGGGTTATGAGGTGGAAGGCCTGTTCATGAAGAACTGGGAAGAAGACGATGGAACGGAATATTGCACCGCCATGGACGACTTGGCGGATGCCCAGGCCGTCTGCGACAAAATCGGCATCAAGCTGCACACCGCCAACTTCGCCGCCGAGTACTGGGACAACGTGTTCGAGCACTTCCTGGCCGAATACAAGGCCGGTCGCACGCCGAACCCGGACATCCTGTGTAACCGCGAGATCAAGTTCAAGGCGTTCCTCGACTACGCGATGATCCTCGGTGCCGATCTGATTGCTACTGGCCACTACGTGCGCCGTCGCGACATCGATGGCCGCACCGAACTGCTCAAGGGCCTGGACGCCAACAAGGACCAGAGCTACTTCCTGCACGCCGTCGGCGGCGAACAGATCGCCAAGACCCTGTTCCCGGTGGGCGAGCTGGAAAAACCCGAAGTGCGCGCCATTGCCGAGAAACACGGCCTGGCCACCGCCAAGAAGAAGGATTCCACCGGGATCTGCTTTATCGGCGAGCGCCGTTTCAGCGACTTCCTCAAGCAGTACCTGCCGGCGCAACCGGGCGAGATCAAGACCACCGAAGGCGAGATCATCGGCCGTCACCACGGCTTGATGTACCACACCATCGGCCAGCGCCAGGGCCTGGGCATCGGCGGCTTGAAAGACGCCGGCGAAGAGCCGTGGTACGTGCTGGTCAAGGACCTCGAGCACAACGAGCTGATCGTGGGCCAGGGCAATGACCACCCATGGCTGTTCTCCCGCGCCCTGCTGGCCTCGGACATCTACTGGGTCAACCCGGTGGACCTCAGCAGCCCGCGCCGCCTCACGGCCAAAGTGCGCTATCGCCAGAGCGACCAGCCCTGCACCCTGGAAAAAACCGCCACCGGCTATCGCGCCACCTTCGACGACCCGCAGCGCGCCGTAACACCGGGCCAATCGGTAGTGTTCTACGACGGAGAGATTTGCCTGGGGGGCGGTGTGATCGAAGTTGCCGAACCCTGGAGCAGCCAGGCATGAGCCCGACCCAGGAGCAACTGACGGCACTGGGCGGCGTGTTTCTCGCCGCGGTGCTGGTGGACAAGATCGCCAAGACCGGCCAGGTCACCGAGGCAGGCCTGACCTGCATGCTCGGCAGCCTGCTGATCCGCGACCCGAAGGACACCCTGGAAGTGTACGGCGGCGATGACCTGGCCCTGCGCGAAGGTTATCGCGCACTGGTCGGCGCCCTCGAGCGCGATCCAAGCACCTTGCAGCGCGAGCCGCTGCGCTACGCCCTGTCGATGCTCGGCCTGGAGCGTCAATTGGCCAAGCGCGACGACCTGCTGGACACCATCGGCAAGCGCCTGCCGCAGATCCAGTCCCAGGTCGAGCATTTTGGCCCGGCCCACGAAAACGTGATCGCAGCCTGTGGCGCCCTGTACCAGGACACCCTAAGTACCTTGCGCCAGCGGATCCAGGTGCACGGCGATATGCGCAACCTGCAACAACCGAACAACGCCTCGAAAATCCGCGCCCTGCTGTTGGCCGGTATTCGTTCGGCGCGGTTATGGCGCCAATTGGGCGGTCATCGCTGGCAGTTGGTGGTCAGCCGACGCAAATTGCTGAAAGAGCTTTACCCGTTGATGCGCAACGAATAAGTCGCAGCAACCGATTTTTTTATAGCCCCACGCGTAATACGCCGGTCAGTTGGCAACGGACCGGCGGATTTTTTCATGTATGATACGCGCCCCATTTCGTTGCCCGACTGTCCGAGAACACCCCATGCAGCTTTCTTCGCTCACTGCGGTTTCCCCTGTTGACGGCCGCTACGCCGGCAAAACCCAGGCCCTGCGCCCTATTTTCAGCGAATACGGCTTGATCCGTGCTCGTGTTCTGGTTGAAGTGCGCTGGCTCCAGCGCCTGGCCGCTCACCCTGGCATCAGCGAAGTGCCGGCGTTCTCTGCCGAAGCCAACGCTGTGCTGAACGCCCTGGCGGAAAACTTCGCTCTGGAGCACGCCGAGCGTGTCAAAGAGATCGAGCGCACCACCAACCACGACGTTAAAGCCATCGAATACCTGCTCAAAGAGCAAGCGGCCAAGCTGCCGGAACTGGCCAAGGTCAGCGAGTTCATCCACTTTGCCTGCACCAGCGAGGACATCAACAACCTGTCCCACGCCCTGATGCTGCGCGAAGGCCGTGATGACGTGATGCTGCCACTGATGCGCCAGACTGCCGACGCCATCCGCGAACTGGCGATCCGTTTCGCCGACGTTCCGATGCTGTCGCGCACCCACGGCCAGCCGGCTTCGCCGACCACCCTAGGTAAAGAACTGGCCAACGTGGTGTACCGCCTGGAGCGCCAGATCGCTCAAGTCGCGGCCGTACCGCTGCTGGGCAAGATCAACGGCGCCGTAGGCAACTACAACGCCCACCTGTCGGCCTATCCTGAGATCGACTGGGAAGAAAACGCCCGCGCCTTCATCGAAGACGAACTGGGCCTGGGTTTCAACCCGTACACCACGCAAATCGAACCCCACGACTACATCGCCGAGCTGTTCGACGCGATTGCGCGCTTCAACACCATCCTGATCGACTTCGATCGCGATATCTGGGGCTACATCTCCCTGGGCTACTTCAAGCAGCGCACCATTGCCGGCGAAATCGGTTCGTCGACCATGCCGCACAAGGTCAACCCGATCGACTTCGAAAACTCCGAAGGCAACCTCGGGATCGCCAACGCCCTGTTCCAGCACCTGGCCAGCAAGTTGCCAATCTCCCGCTGGCAGCGCGACCTGACCGACTCCACCGTACTGCGCAACCTCGGCGTGGGCTTCGCCCACAGCGTGATCGCGTACGAAGCCAGCCTCAAAGGCATCAGCAAACTGGAGCTCAACGAGCAGAAGATCGCCGCTGACCTGGACGCTTGCTGGGAAGTGCTGGCCGAGCCGATCCAGACCGTGATGCGCCGCTACAACATCGAAAACCCGTACGAGAAGCTCAAAGAGCTGACCCGCGGCAAGGGCATCACCTCCGAAGCGCTGCAAACTTTCATTGACGGCCTGGATATGCCAGCCGCCGCCAAAGCCGAGCTGAAACTGCTCACCCCGGCCAACTACATCGGCAACGCTGTGGCTCAAGCCAAACGCATCTGATAGAAGCTTGACCCTTTGAGACGCCCGGCAGCGCCGGGCGTTTTTATTCCCGTCTGAAAAGTGCTTTTTTTCAATAGGTTACACATGAATCCTGACATTCCTCTTCAACTTCTGGGCGGCATCACGGCACGGGAATTCCTGCGCGACTACTGGCAGAAAAAACCCCTGCTGATCCGCCAGGCCATCCCTGACTTCGAAAGCCCGATCGACGCCGACGAACTGGCCGGCCTGGCGCTGGAAGAAGAAGTCGAGTCGCGCCTGATCATCGAACACGGCGAACGCCCGTGGGAGTTGCGCCGCGGCCCGTTCGCCGAAGATGCCTTCAGCACCCTGCCCGAGCGCGAGTGGACCCTGCTGGTGCAGGCGGTCGACCAGTTCGTGCCGGAAGTGGCCGAACTGCTGGAAAACTTCCGCTTCCTGCCAAGCTGGCGCATTGACGATGTGATGATCAGCTACGCCGCCCCGGGTGGCAGCGTGGGCCCGCACTTCGACAACTACGACGTGTTCCTGCTGCAAGGTTCCGGCAAGCGCAACTGGAAGATCGGCCAGATGTGCAACTCCGAAAGCCCGCTGCTGCAACACGCGGACCTGCGCATCCTCGCTGAATTCGAAGAGACCGCCGAATGGGTGCTGGAACCGGGCGACATGCTCTACCTGCCGCCCCGCCTGGCCCACTGCGGCGTGGCCGTGGATGATTGCATGACCTACTCCGTAGGCTTCCGCGCCCCGAGCGCCGCTGAAGTGCTGACCCACTTCACCGACTTCCTCAGCCAGTACCTGACTGACGAAGAGCGCTACACCGACGCCGATGCCCAGCCGGTCAGCGACCCGCACCAGATCCAGGGCGACGCCCTCGACCGCCTGAAAAGCCTGTTGGCCGAGCACATGAGCGACGAGCGCATGCTGCTGACCTGGTTCGGCCAGTTCATGACCGAGCCGCGCTACCCGGAACTGGTCGCCGGCCCGGAAGTTGAAGAAGAAGACCTGCTGGGCAGCCTGGAAAACGGCGCCGTGCTGATCCGCAACCCGAGCGCCCGCCTGGCCTGGTCCGAAGTCGACGACGACCTGCTGCTGTTCGCCAGTGGCCAGAGCCGCCTGTTGCCGGGCAAGCTGCGGGAACTGCTGAAGCTGGTGTGCGCCGCCGACGCCCTGCACATCGACAACCTCGGCCCATGGCTGGCGGATGAAGATGGCTGCGCCCTGCTGTGGGAACTGGTCAAGCAAGGAAGCCTGGGGTTTGCCGATGAATAAGATTCACGTAAGTGTCGCGGACTGGCAAAAGGATATCGCCGAGATACGGCGCATTCGTGAAGCGGTATTTATCGCTGAACAATCGGTTCCACCGGAGCTGGAATGGGATGCAGACGACGCGAGTGCCGTGCATTTCCTGGCGTTCGAAGGCGACTTTCCCATCGGTACTGCACGCCTGCTGCCTACCGGCGAGATCGGCCGCGTGTCGGTTCTCAAAGACTGGCGCGGCCTGAAGGTCGGCGACAAGCTGATGGAAGCGGTGATCGGCGTGGCCGAGAAACGCGGCCAGACCCGGCAGATCCTCAGTGCACAGGTCCATGCGGCGCCGTTTTATGAGCGCCTGGGCTTCAAGATTGTCAGCGATGAGTTCCTGGAAGTCGGGATTCCTCACGTTGATATGGTGCGCGAGGGCTGATCCGAGACCGAGTCGCTCCCTTCGCAGGCAAGCCAGCTCCCACATTCGATCCAGTACATCCTTTGGAATGAGGTCAAATGTGGGAGCGGGCTTGCTCGCGAAGGCGCCATCAGCAACACCTCAAAAGGCCCTGCCATCCCCCGATGCCAGGGCCTTTTGCCGTCCAGGATTCAACTTGCGCCCCGCCAAGCCGACAAACTGGCAATATCTAGCCTAAATGACTCGCAGAGATAACGGACATGTCCCTACGCACCCTGCTCACCCTGTTGCTCCTGGCCACCAGTTTCTCGGTGATGGCCGCCACCGAAGTCGTGCCCCTGAGCAACCGCACCAGCGCCGACCTGCTGCCGGTGGCGCAGAACTTTATCGGCAAGGACGGCACCGTCAGCGCCTACGGCAACCAACTGATCGTGAACGCCGAGCCCGACAAGATCCAGGGCCTGCGCGCCCTGCTCGCGCAACTGGATACGCCCTCCAAACGCCTGTTGATCACCGTCGACACCAACGAAAACAACCAGCAGAGCAACGGCAACAATCAAACACAGGTCATCACCTACAGCACCGAAAGCCGTGACGGCGGGATCCAGCAGATCCAGGCCAGCGAAGGCGTACCCGCGCTGATCCAGGTCGGCCAGAGCGTGCCCCTCACCACCACCCAGCCCGATGCCTACGGCCGCCCGCAGAACCAGACCCAGTATCGCAACGTAACCCAGGGCTTCTACGTGACGGCCAGCGTCACCGGCGAGACCGTTCACCTGAGCATCAGTACCAATCGTGACCGCATGAGCCAGGAACGTCCCGATGTAGTGAACGTGCAAAGTACCGACACAACTGTCAGCGGACGCCTGGGCGAGTGGATCACCCTGGCCGGGATCAACCGCCAGACCCAGGCCGACAAAAGCACTACAACCCGCAGCTACTCTACTCAAGGGCGCGATGACCTGACATTGCGGGTCAAAGTCGACACGCTGAACTGAAGCACCAAAAACTGACTGGCGAGTCGCATTAGACTAAAGATGTAGTGCTTGAAAAAAAGCACTACAAAACATTTGACGATCCAAAAAAGCATGGGCATGATGGCCTCGCTCCCGCTAATCAGGGGCCCTGGCAAGGGCCTTCGGATCGTCGCTCAAAGCCACCCACCTGAGCCGATTCGTGTCTGTACCGCCAACAAGGTGTGTTTGACGAGGTTGCGACTGGAACGAAGTTGTCCCGAGGGACGGAAGCTAACCAGGTAACCCGGCAACACACTGATGGATCGTACAAAGGCCCACGACGCCCGAAGACTTTTCGCAGTTCGCCCTTACCTGCTCAACTCCCCCTTGAGCCTATCGTTCATCCCGTCGCCTTCCCCGCCGAGCCTGACTTGACCGCCTAAGCTTCTGGTCAGCGAGCAGCCATAACCACGCACTGATACGTGGCTGGCAAATGGAATTTTCCACCTAGACCTATGCGACGAGGTTTTTCCCCATGGCACTGACACGCGAACAGCAAATTGCAGCCCTTGAAAAAGACTGGGCTGAAAACCCACGCTGGAAAGGCGTGACCCGCGCTTATTCTGCTGCTGACGTCGTCCGCCTGCGTGGCTCGGTTCAACCTGAGCACACCTTTGCAAAACTCGGCGCCGAGAAGCTGTGGAAGCTGGTCACCCAGGGTGCCAAGCCGTCCTTCCGTCCCGAAAAAGATTTCGTCAACTGCATGGGCGCCCTGACTGGCGGCCAAGCGGTTCAACAGGTCAAAGCCGGTATCCAGGCGATCTACCTGTCTGGCTGGCAAGTGGCAGCGGACAACAACTCCGCTGAATCCATGTACCCCGACCAATCGCTGTACCCGGTGGACTCCGTGCCAACCGTGGTCAAGCGCATCAACAACTCGTTCCGCCGTGCCGACCAGATCCAGTGGAAAGCCGGTAAAGGCCCGGGCGATGAAGGCTACATCGACTACTTCGCACCGATCGTTGCAGACGCTGAAGCCGGTTTCGGCGGCGTACTGAACGCCTACGAGCTGATGAAGAGCATGATCGAGGCAGGCGCTGCCGGCGTTCACTTCGAAGACCAACTGGCTTCGGTGAAGAAATGCGGCCACATGGGCGGCAAGGTACTGGTTCCAACCCAGGAAGCTGTTCAGAAGCTGACGGCTGCTCGTCTGGCTGCTGACGTTGCTGGCACTCCGACCATCATCCTGGCCCGTACCGATGCCAACGCGGCTGATTTGCTGACCTCGGATTGCGACCCGTACGACCAGCCGTTCGTGACTGGCGAACGTACCCAGGAAGGTTTCTATAAAGTGCGCGCCGGTCTCGACCAGGCGATCGCTCGTGGCCTGGCCTACGCGCCGTACGCCGACCTGATCTGGTGCGAAACCGCCAAGCCGGACCTGGACGAAGCTCGCCGCTTTGCCGAAGCTATCAAGAAGGAATACCCGGACCAACTGCTGTCCTACAACTGCTCGCCTTCCTTCAACTGGAAGAAGAACCTGGACGACGCGACCATCGCCAAGTTCCAGCGTGAACTGTCTGCCATGGGCTACAAGCACCAATTCATCACCCTGGCCGGCATTCACAACATGTGGCACAGCATGTTCAACCTGGCGCACGACTACGCCCGCAACGACATGACTGCCTACGTGAAGCTGCAGGAACAAGAGTTCGCTGATGCTGCCAAGGGTTACACCTTTGTGGCGCACCAGCAGGAAGTGGGCACCGGTTACTTCGACGACATGACCACCGTGATCCAGGGCGGCACCTCGTCCGTGACTGCGCTGACCGGTTCGACCGAAGAAGAGCAGTTCCACTAAGTACTGAGTACACGGCCACTGCGGCCCCACGGAAGACCTAACCGCAGTGCCGCACGATCTGACGCCCCGACTGGTTCGGGGCGTTTTTTTG
>NZ_CP080030.1:4565781-4581073 GCF_019382755.1 Pseudomonas sp. Colony2
TTTAAACCCCACGCAAACAATATTCATTATCATTTAGAGCATGAAAACTTCTTTACCGGTTAAACAAAACACAATTCGTGAAAAGCCCGCTAATGCCCGCAGCACAAGGGCTACAGCCCCAAGAAGGTGCACTATGTCCTTATTCCAACGAATAATTTCGCTATAGGAATTTTACTTGCCCGGTGTTTAGCCATAAAATCACCGCGATTGATTGCGCTGCGACATATCGTCACTGCATCGTTACTTTTTCGAGCTCAGAGACCTTTGCTCTCTGTTAAGGATTTCCAGCATGACCGAAGCGACAGGACTCATGGCCCACAACTGGGGCTTTGCCATTTTCCTCCTCGGTGTAGTCGGCCTTTGCGCCTTCATGCTCGGCGTCTCCAGCCTCCTCGGGTCAAAAGCCTGGGGCCGCAGCAAAAACGAACCGTTCGAGTCCGGCATGCTACCTACAGGTGGCGCCCGCTTGCGGCTCTCAGCCAAATTCTATCTGGTCGCGATGCTCTTCGTGATCTTCGACATCGAAGCCCTTTTTCTCTTTGCCTGGTCTGTGTCCGTCCGCGAAAGCGGCTGGACCGGATTCGTCGAAGCCCTCGTTTTCATAGCAATTCTGTTGGCAGGCCTTGTCTACCTATTTCGAGTGGGCGCCCTTGACTGGGCTCCGGAAGCTCGTCGCAAGCGGCAAGCGAAGCTGAAACAATGAGGCTTTGGCGATGCAATACAATCTCACCAGGATCGACCCGGATGCTCCTAACGAGCAGTACCCAATCGGCGAACGGGAAACCGTTTCCGACCCGTTAGAAGACCAAGTCCACAAAAACATCTACATGGGCAAGCTGGAAGACGTGCTGAGTGGCGCGGTCAACTGGGGACGTAAAAACTCCCTGTGGCCGTACAACTTCGGTCTGTCCTGCTGCTACGTGGAAATGACCACCGCCTTCACGGCGCCCCACGACATCGCGCGCTTTGGCGCCGAAGTTATCCGGGCATCGCCGCGTCAGGCGGATTTCATGGTTATCGCCGGTACCTGCTTTATCAAGATGGCGCCGATCATCCAGCGTCTCTACGAGCAAATGCTCGAGCCAAAGTGGGTTATCTCCATGGGTTCGTGCGCCAACTCCGGTGGCATGTACGACATCTACTCCGTGGTTCAGGGGGTGGACAAGTTCCTGCCCGTGGACGTCTACGTGCCTGGCTGCCCGCCCCGCCCTGAAGCATTTCTGCAAGGCTTGATGCTGTTGCAGGAATCGATTGGCAAGGAGCGTCGTCCACTTTCCTGGGTTGTCGGAGATCAAGGCGTATACCGCGCCGAGATGCCGTCACAAAAGGAACAGCGCCGCGAACAGCGTATTCAGGTAACCAACCTGCGCAGCCCCGACGAAGTCTGATCCAGAACCGCTTCTTTTATAGAACGAAAACCTGGCTTCATTCTTTACGTTGACCGAAAGCGATAAAAAACCATGACTACAGGCAGTGCTCTGTACATCCCGCCTTATAAGGCAGACGACCAGGATGTGGTCGTCGAACTCAACAACCGTTTTGGCCCTGACGCCTTCACCGCCCAGGCCACACGCACCGGCATGCCGGTGCTGTGGGTGGCGCGTGCCAGGCTCGTCGAAGTCCTGAGCTTCCTGCGCAACCTGCCCAAGCCGTACGTCATGCTCTATGACCTGCATGGCGTGGACGAGCGCCTGCGCACCAAGCGCCAGGGGCTGCCGAGCGGCGCCGACTTCACCGTGTTCTACCACTTGATGTCGCTGGAACGTAACAGCGACGTGATGATCAAGGTGGCCCTCTCCGAGAGCGACCTGAGCGTTCCGACCGTGACCGGTATCTGGCCCAACGCCAACTGGTACGAGCGTGAAGTGTGGGACATGTTCGGCATCGATTTCCCGGGCCACCCGCACCTGTCGCGCATCATGATGCCGCCGACCTGGGAAGGTCACCCGCTGCGCAAGGACTTCCCTGCCCGCGCCACCGAATTCGATCCATTCAGCCTGACCCTCGCCAAGCAACAGCTTGAAGAAGAGGCTGCGCGCTTCCGTCCGGAAGACTGGGGCATGAAGCGCTCCGGCACCAACGAGGACTACATGTTCCTCAACCTGGGCCCGAACCACCCTTCGGCTCACGGTGCCTTCCGCATCATCCTGCAACTGGACGGCGAAGAAATCGTCGACTGCGTACCGGACATCGGCTACCACCACCGTGGTGCCGAGAAGATGGCCGAGCGTCAGTCGTGGCACAGCTTCATCCCGTACACCGACCGTATCGACTACCTCGGCGGCGTGATGAACAACCTGCCGTACGTGCTCTCGGTCGAGAAGCTGGCCGGCATCAAGGTGCCGGACAAGGTCGACACCATCCGCATCATGATGGCCGAGTTCTTCCGGATCACCAGCCACCTGCTGTTCCTGGGTACCTATATCCAGGACGTCGGCGCCATGACCCCGGTGTTTTTCACCTTCACCGACCGTCAGCGTGCGTACAAGGTCATCGAAGCCATCACCGGTTTCCGCCTGCACCCGGCCTGGTACCGCATCGGCGGCGTCGCCCACGACCTGCCGCGTGGCTGGGAACGCCTGGTCAAGGAATTCATCGACTGGATGCCCAAGCGTCTGGACGAATACCAGAAAGCCGCCCTGGACAACAGCATCCTCAAGGGCCGGACCATCGGCGTCGCCCAGTACAACACCAAAGAGGCCCTGGAATGGGGCGTCACCGGTGCTGGCCTGCGTTCCACCGGTTGCGATTTCGACCTGCGTAAAGCACGCCCGTACTCCGGCTACCAGAACTTCGAATTCGAAGTCCCGCTGGCGGCCAACGGCGATGCCTACGACCGCTGCATCGTGCGCGTCGAAGAAATGCGCCAGAGCCTGAAGATCATCGAACAGTGCATGCGCAACATGCCGGAAGGCCCGTACAAGGCGGATCACCCGCTGACCACGCCACCGCCGAAAGAGCGCACGCTGCAACACATCGAAACCCTGATCACGCACTTCCTGCAGGTTTCGTGGGGCCCGGTAATGCCGGCCAACGAGTCCTTCCAGATGATCGAAGCGACCAAGGGTATCAACAGTTATTACCTGACGAGCGATGGCGGCACCATGAGCTACCGCACCCGGATTCGTACGCCAAGCTTCCCGCACCTGCAGCAGATCCCTTCGGTGATCAAAGGTGAAATGGTCGCGGACTTGATTGCGTACCTGGGTAGTATCGATTTCGTTATGGCCGACGTGGACCGCTAAGCATGAATAGCACGCTTATCCAGACAGACCGTTTCACCTTGAGTGAAACCGAGCGCTCGGCCATCGAGCACGAGCTACATCACTACGAAGACCCGCGCGCGGCGTCGATCGAAGCCTTGAAGATCGTCCAGAAGGAACGTGGCTGGGTGCCGGACGGCGCCCTCTACGCCATCGGCGAGATCCTCGGCATCCCCGCCAGCGACGTTGAAGGCGTGGCGACGTTCTACAGCCAGATCTTCCGCCAGCCGGTCGGCCGCCACATCATTCGCGTGTGCGACAGCATGGTCTGCTACATCGGTGGCCACGAGTCCGTGGTCAGCGAGATCCAGAGCAAGCTGGGCATCGGCCTGGGCCAAACCACTCCGGACGGGCGCTTCACGCTGCTGCCGGTGTGCTGCCTGGGCAACTGTGACAAGGCGCCGGCGTTGATGATCGACGACGACACATTCGGCGACGTGCAGCCTGCTGGCGTCACCCAATTGCTCGAGGGCTACCCATGACCCTGACTTCCTTCGGTCCTGCCAACCGCATCAAGCGGTCGGCCGAGACTCACCCGCTGACCTGGCGCCTGCGTGACGACGGCGAGCCTGTATGGCTCGACGAGTACCAGGCCAAGAACGGTTACGCGGCCGCGCGCAAAGCCTTTGCCGACATGGCCCAGGACGACATCGTCCAGACCGTGAAAGACGCAGGCCTTAAGGGCCGCGGCGGTGCAGGCTTCCCCACGGGTGTCAAGTGGGGCCTGATGCCAAAAGACGAATCCATCAACATCCGCTACCTGCTGTGCAACGCGGATGAAATGGAGCCGAACACCTGGAAAGACCGCATGCTGATGGAGCAACTGCCCCATCTGCTGATCGAAGGCATGCTGATCAGTGCCCGCGCGTTGAAAACCTACCGTGGCTACATCTTCCTGCGTGGCGAATACACCACCGCCGCCAAGCACCTGAACCGTGCCGTGGAAGAAGCCAAGGCCGCTGGCCTCTTGGGCAAGAACATCCTTGGTTCGGGTTTCGACTTCGAACTGTTCGTGCACACCGGCGCCGGGCGTTATATCTGCGGTGAAGAAACCGCACTGATCAACTCCCTCGAAGGCCGCCGCGCCAACCCGCGTTCCAAGCCGCCCTTCCCTGCCGCCGTGGGCGTGTGGGGCAAGCCGACCTGCGTGAACAACGTTGAAACCCTGTGCAACGTGCCGGCAATCATCGGCGACGGCGTGGAGTGGTACAAATCGTTGGCCCGCGAAGGCAGCGAAGACATGGGCACCAAACTCATGGGCTTCTCCGGCAAGGTCAAGAACCCGGGCCTGTGGGAACTGCCTTTCGGCGTGACCGCACGCGAGCTGTTCGAGGACTACGCCGGCGGCATGCGCGATGGCTACACCCTCAAGGCCTGGCAGCCAGGCGGCGCCGGTACCGGCTTCCTGTTGCCAGAACACCTGGACGCTCAAATGTACGCCGGCGGCATCGGCAAGGTGGGCACCCGTATGGGTACCGGCCTGGCCATGGCCGTGGACAACACCGTGAACATGGTGTCGTTGCTGCGCAACATGGAGCAATTCTTCTCCCGCGAATCCTGTGGCTTCTGCACCCCGTGCCGCGACGGTTTGCCATGGAGCGTCAAGCTGCTGATGGCCCTGGAAAACGGCGAAGGCCGCGAGGGCGACATCGAGACCCTGCTGGGTCTGGTCGGTTTCCTCGGCCCAGGCAAGACCTTCTGTGCTCACGCACCGGGCGCCGTGGAGCCATTGGGCAGCGCGATCAAATACTTCCGCTCGGAGTTCGAAGCCGGCATCGCGCCTACCAGCGCCGCCGTCCCGCCTCTGGCAAGGCCGATCGTAGTCGGCGCGTAACGCTTAAAAAGGCGAAGGGTCCGTGCCCTTCGCTTTCTCATGTGCTGACGCCTTCAAGGCTGTGTTGATGCACATGAATAACAAGATTCCATTAGCCACGCCCGCTGACACCGGGCCAACGAAGAACTTTGAACCATGGCCACTATCCACGTAGACGGCAAAGAGCTCGAAGTCGATGGGGCAGACAACCTGTTACAGGCGTGTCTGTCGCTAGGCCTCGACATTCCATATTTCTGCTGGCACCCCGCCCTTGGCAGCGTTGGCGCTTGCCGCCAGTGCGCGGTCAAGCAGTACACCGACGAGAACGACACCCGTGGTCGTATCGTCATGTCCTGCATGACCCCTGCCACCGACGGCAGCTGGATTTCCATCGAAGACGAAGAAGCGAAAGTGTTTCGCGCCAGCGTCGTCGAATGGCTGATGACCAACCACCCGCACGACTGCCCTGTGTGTGAGGAAGGCGGCCACTGCCACCTGCAAGACATGACCGTGATGACCGGCCACAACGAGCGCCGGTATCGCTTCACCAAGCGTACCCACCAGAACCAGCAACTGGGCCCGTTCATTTCCCACGAGATGAACCGCTGCATCGCTTGCTACCGCTGCGTGCGCTTCTATAAGGACTACGCCGGCGGTACCGACCTCGGTGTGTTTGGCGCCCACGACAACGTGTACTTCGGTCGCGTTGAAGACGGCACCCTGGAAAGTGAATTCTCCGGCAACCTCACCGAGGTCTGCCCGACCGGTGTGTTCACCGACAAGACTCACTCCGAGCGCTACAACCGCAAGTGGGACATGCAGTTCTCGCCGAGCATCTGCCATGGCTGCTCCAGCGGTTGCAACATCTCCCCGGGTGAGCGCTACGGCGAACTGCGTCGGATCGAAAACCGCTTCAACGGTTCGGTCAACCAGTACTTCCTGTGCGACCGTGGCCGTTTCGGCTATGGCTACGTCAACCGCGAAGACCGCCCACGTCAGCCACTGCTGGCCGACGGCGCCAAGTTGAGCCTCGACGAAGCACTGGATAAAGCCGCTGACCTGCTGCGCGGTCGCAACATCGTCGGTATCGGTTCGCCCCGCGCCAGCCTCGAAAGCAACTACGCGTTGCGCGAGCTGGTAGGCGCCGAACACTTCTACTCGGGTATCGAAGCCGGTGAGCTGGAGCGTATCCGCCTGGTGCTGCAAGTCTTGAACGACAGCCCGCTGCCGGTTCCGAACATGCGCGACATCGAAGACCATGACGCGATCTTCGTCCTCGGTGAAGACCTGACCCAGACCGCTGCCCGTGTCGCCCTGTCCCTGCGCCAGTCGGTAAAAGGCAAGGCCGAAGACATGGCCGACGCCATGCGCGTCCAGCCATGGCTCGACGCTGCGGTGAAAAACATCGGCCAGCACGCGCTGAACCCGCTGTTTATCGCCAGCCTGACCGCCACCAAGCTCGACGACATCGCAGAAGAATGCGTACACGCCGCGCCTGACGACCTGGCCCGCATCGGTTTCGCCGTGGCCCACGCCCTCGACGCCAGTGCGCCTGCCGTAGAAGGCCTGGACGCTGAAGCCGCTGAACTGGCCAAGCGCATCGCCGACGCCCTGCTGGCCGCCAAGCGTCCATTGATCATCGCCGGCACCTCGCTGGGTTCCAAGGCGCTGATCGAAGCCGCTGCCAACATTGCCAAAGCCTTGAAGCTGCGCGAGAAGAACGGTTCCATCAGCCTGATCGTGCCGGAAGCCAACAGCCTTGGCCTGGCCATGCTCGGTGGCGAGTCCCTCGACGCCGCTCTGCAAGCCGTGACCGACGGCAGTGCCGACGCGATCGTGGTGCTGGAAAACGACCTGTACACCCGCACTGATTCGGCCAAGGTCGACGCAGCGCTGAACGCGGCCAAAGTGGTGATCGTTGCCGACCACCAGAAAACCGCCACCAGCGACCGTGCCCACCTGGTACTGCCCGCCGCCAGCTTTGCTGAAGGCGACGGTACCCTGGTCAGCCAGGAAGGCCGCGCCCAGCGCTTCTTCCAGGTGTTCGATCCGAAGTACATGGACGCCAGCATCCTGGTTCACGAAGGCTGGCGCTGGCTGCATGCCCTGCGCGCTACCCTGCTGAACCAGCCGATCGACTGGACCCAGCTCGACCACGTGACTGCCGCCACAGCCGCAGCCGCACCGCAACTGGCGCGCATCGTCGACGCTGCACCGTCTGCCTCGTTCCGCATCAAGGGCATGAAACTCGCCCGTGAACCGCTGCGTTACTCCGGCCGTACCGCCATGCGGGCTGACATCAGCGTGCATGAGCCACGTACACCGCAAGACAACGACACCGCGTTTGCCTTCTCCATGGAAGGTTACTCGGGTTCGGTCGAGCCACGTCAGCAGGTGCCTTTCGCCTGGTCGCCGGGCTGGAACTCGCCGCAAGCCTGGAACAAGTTCCAGGACGAAGTCGGTGGCCACATCCGTGCCGGCGACCCGGGCACCCGCCTGATCGAAAGCACCGGTGACTCGCTGAACTGGTTCGCCAGCGTTCCGCGTCTGTTCAACCCGGCCCAGGGTACCTGGCAGGTTGTGCCGTTCTTCCACCTGTTCGGCAGCGAAGAGACTTCTTCCAAAGCCGCGCCGGTACAAGAGCGCATTCCAGCCGCCTACGTGTCCGTAGCCAAGTCCGAAGCCGACCGCCTGGGCGTCAACGACGGTGCCCTGCTCAGCGTGAACGTCGCCGGCAAGACCCTGCGTCTGCCGCTGCGCATCGACGAAGAGTTGGGTGCTGGCCTGGTTGCATTGCCAAAAGGCCTCGCGGGGATTCCTCCGGCGATCTTCGGCCTTACCGTTGACGGTCTGCAGGAGGCAGCTCAATGACCTGGTTCACCCCTGAAGTGATCGATGTGATCATCGCGGTGGTCAAGGCCATCGTGATCCTGTTGGCCGTGGTCGTGGCGGGCGCCTTGCTCAGCTTCGTCGAACGTCGCCTGCTGGGCTGGTGGCAGGACCGTTACGGTCCGAACCGCGTTGGCCCGTTTGGTATGTTCCAGATCGCCGCCGACATGCTGAAAATGTTCTTCAAGGAAGACTGGACCCCGCCGTTTGCCGACAAGGTGATCTTCACCCTGGCACCGGTCGTGGCCATGAGCGCCTTGCTG
This sequence comes from Pseudomonas sp. Colony2, assembly GCF_019382755.1. Classification (NCBI taxonomy): domain Bacteria; kingdom Pseudomonadati; phylum Pseudomonadota; class Gammaproteobacteria; order Pseudomonadales; family Pseudomonadaceae; genus Pseudomonas; species Pseudomonas sp. Colony2. The sequence continues at coordinate 4,574,010 of NZ_CP080030.1, forward strand.
ATTGCCTTCGCAATCATCCCGATCACCCCGACCTGGGGCGTGGCGGACCTGAACATCGGCTTGCTGTTCTTCTTCGCCATGGCCGGCCTGTCGGTCTACGCGGTGCTGTTCGCCGGTTGGTCGAGCAACAACAAGTTCGCCCTGCTGGGCAGCTTGCGGGCCTCGGCCCAGACCGTGTCCTACGAAGTGTTCATGGGCCTCGCGCTGATGGGCATCGTGGTGCAGGTGGGCTCGTTCAACATGCGCGACATCGTCGAGTACCAGGCGCAGAACCTGTGGTTCATCATTCCGCAGTTCTTCGGCTTCTGTACGTTCTTCATCGCTGGCGTCGCCGTGACTCACCGTCACCCGTTCGACCAGCCGGAAGCGGAACAGGAACTGGCCGACGGTTACCACATCGAATACGCCGGCATGAAATGGGGCATGTTCTTCGTTGGTGAATACATCGGCATCATCTTGATCTCGGCCCTGCTGGTCACGCTGTTCTTCGGCGGCTGGCACGGTCCGTTCGGCATCCTGCCGCAGCTGGCGTTCTTCTGGTTCTTCCTGAAGACCGCGTTCTTCATCATGCTGTTCATCCTGCTGCGCGCTTCCATCCCGCGTCCACGGTATGACCAGGTGATGGATTTCAGCTGGCGATTCTGCCTGCCGCTGACCCTGATCAATTTGCTGGTGACTGCTGCCGTTGTGTTGTTGAACACGCCAGCGGGCGCGGTTCAGTGAGGATTTGACCCATGTTCAAATATATTGGCGACATCGTTAAGGGTACCGGTACCCAGTTGCGAAGCCTGGTGATGGTGTTCGGTCACGGCTTTCGCAAACGCGACACCCTGCAATACCCGGAAGAAGCGGTGTACCTGCCGCCGCGTTATCGCGGCCGCATTGTCCTGACCCGCGACCCCGACGGCGAAGAGCGCTGCGTGGCCTGCAACCTGTGCGCCGTGGCGTGCCCGGTGGGTTGCATCTCGCTGCAGAAAGCTGAAACCGAAGACGGTCGCTGGTACCCGGACTTCTTCCGCATCAACTTCTCGCGCTGCATTTTCTGCGGCCTCTGCGAGGAAGCTTGCCCGACCACCGCGATCCAGCTGACACCGGATTTCGAGATGGCCGAGTTCAAACGTCAGGACCTGGTGTACGAGAAAGAAGATCTGCTGATCTCTGGTCCCGGTAAAAACCCTGATTACAACTTCTATCGTGTTGCAGGTATGGCCGTTGCCGGTAAGCCGAAAGGCGCCGCACAAAACGAAGCCGAGCCGATCAACGTGAAGAGCTTGCTGCCTTAAGGAAGAAAGATGGAATTCGCTTTCTATTTCGCATCGGGTATTGCAGTGGTGTCCACGCTTCGCGTGATCACCAACACTAACCCCGTGCACGCCCTGCTCTACCTGATCATTTCGCTGATCGCCGTGGCCATGACCTTCTTCAGCCTCGGCGCACCGTTCGCCGGTGTACTGGAAGTGATCGCCTACGCCGGCGCCATCATGGTGCTGTTCGTGTTTGTGGTGATGATGCTCAACCTGGGGCCGGCGTCTGTCGCCCAGGAACGCGTCTGGCTCAAGCCCGGCATCTGGCTCGGCCCGGTGATCCTCGCAGCCCTGCTGCTGGGTGAACTGCTGTATGTGCTGTTCGCTCACCAGAGCGGCCAGGCCATCGGCCACACCACCGTAGACGCGAAAGCCGTGGGCATCAGCCTGTTCGGCCCGTACCTGCTGGTGGTCGAACTGGCTTCGATGCTGCTGCTCGCTGCAGCCATCACCGCCTTCCACTTGGGCCGCAACGAAGCCAAGGAGCAATGACGATGCCTGCTATCCCTTTGGAGCATGGTCTGGCGGTCGCCGGCATCCTGTTCTGCCTTGGCCTGGTCGGCCTGATGGTTCGCCGCAACATTCTGTTCGTGTTGATGAGCCTGGAAATCATGATGAACGCCGCGGCACTCGCGTTCATCGTGGCCGGTAGCCGTTGGGGCCAGCCGGATGGACAAGTGATGTTCATCCTGGTGATCAGCCTGGCAGCCGCCGAGGCCAGTATTGGCCTGGCGATCCTGCTGCAACTGTATCGTCGCTTCCACACGCTTGATATCGACGCTGCCAGTGAGATGCGCGGATGAACATGATCTTTCTGACTTTCGTATTTCCCCTGATCGGTTTCCTGCTGCTGTCGTTCTCCCGTGGACGCTGGTCGGAAAACCTCTCGGCCCTGGTCGGCGTGGGTTCCATTGGCCTGTCGGCAATTGTCGCCGCCTACGTCATCTGGCAATTCAACGTCGCACCGCCTGAAGGCGGTCACTACACCCTGGTGTTGTGGCAGTGGATGTCGGTGGAGGGCTTCAAGCCCAACTTCGCCCTCTACGTCGACGGCCTGTCGATCACCATGCTCGGCGTGGTCGTCGGTGTAGGCTTCCTGATCCACCTGTTCGCGTCCTGGTACATGCGCGGTGAAGCCGGTTACTCGCGCTTCTTCGCCTACACCAACCTGTTTATCGCGAGCATGCTGTTCCTGGTGCTGGGCGATAACCTGTTGTTCCTGTACTTCGGCTGGGAAGGCGTGGGCCTGTGCTCGTACCTGTTGATCGGTTTCTACTACAGCAACCGCAACAACGGTAACGCCGCACTCAAAGCCTTTATCGTGACCCGGATCGGTGACGTGTTCATGGCCATCGGCCTGTTCATCCTGTTCCAACAGGTGGGCACGCTGAACATCCAGGAACTGCTGGTGCTGGCACCGCAGAAATTCCAGGTCGGCGACTTCTGGATCACCCTGGCGACCCTGATGCTGCTGGGTGGCGCTGTCGGTAAATCCGCGCAACTGCCGCTGCAAACCTGGCTGGCGGATGCGATGGCCGGTCCTACCCCGGTTTCGGCACTGATCCACGCCGCGACCATGGTAACCGCCGGTGTCTACCTGATTGCCCGTACCCACGGCCTGTTCACCCTGGCACCGGAGATTCTGCACCTGGTTGGCCTGGTGGGTGGCGTGACCCTGGTACTGGCAGGTTTTGCTGCCCTGGTTCAGACCGACATCAAGCGTATCCTCGCCTACTCGACCATGAGCCAGATCGGCTACATGTTCCTGGCCCTGGGCGTTGGCGCCTGGGACGGCGCGATCTTCCACCTGATGACCCACGCCTTCTTCAAGGCCCTGCTGTTCCTTGCTTCCGGTGCGGTGATCGTTGCCTGCCACCACGAGCAGAACATCTTCAAGATGGGCGGCCTGTGGAAGAAACTGCCGTTGGCCTACGTCAGCTTCATCGTCGGCGGCGCGGCCTTGTCGGCCCTGCCACTGGTGACCGCAGGTTTCTACTCGAAAGACGAAATCCTCTGGGAATCCTTTGCCAGCGGTAACCACGGCCTGCTGTACGCCGGCCTGGTAGGTGCGTTCATGACCTCGCTGTACACCTTCCGCCTGATCTTCATCACGTTCCACGGTGAAGCCAAGACTGAAGCCCACGCAGGCCATGGCATTTCCCACTGGCTGCCACTGTCGGTGCTGATCATCCTGTCGACCTTCGTCGGCGCCATGATCACCCCGCCACTGGCCGGTGTTTTGCCGGAAAGCGCCGGCCATGCCGGTGGTGCAGCCAAGCACAGCCTGGAAATCGCCTCGGGCGCCATCGCCATCGCGGGTATCCTGCTGGCGGCCCTGCTGTTCCTCGGCAAGCGCCGCTTCGTCACCGCCATCGCCAACAGTGGCATTGGCCGCTTCCTTTCGGCCTGGTGGTTCGCTGCCTGGGGCTTCGACTGGATCTACGACAAACTGTTCGTCAAGCCGTACCTTGCGATCAGCCACGTACTGCGCAAAGACCCGCTCGACCAGACCATCGGTTTGATCCCGCGTGCCGCCAAGGCCGGTCACACCGCCCTGAGCCGCAGCGAGACCGGCCAATTGCGCTGGTATGCAGCTTCCATGGCGGCCGGTGCCGTCCTGGTAATCGGCGCCATCATCGTGGTCGCGGTCTGACTATGCACATTGCGAACTTTGCGAACTTGCGAAAGGAAACGAGCCCGTCATGATTCTGCCCTGGCTAATCCTGATCCCCTTTATCGGCGGCCTGCTCTGCTGGATGGGTGAACGCTTCGGCGCCACCCTCCCCCGCTGGATTGCGTTGCTGACCATGTCCCTGGAACTCGCGCTCGGCCTCTGGCTGTGGGCCCACGGTGACTATTCATTTGCTCCGGCACCGGGTGTCGATCCCACCTTCGCGCTTGAATTCAAGCACGTGTGGATCCAGCGCTTCGGCATCAACGTGCACCTGGCCCTCGACGGCCTGTCGCTGTTGATGATCCTGCTGACCGGCCTGCTGGGTATCCTCTCGGTACTCTGCTCCTGGAAAGAGATCCAGCGTCACGTGGGCTTCTTCCACCTGAACCTGATGTGGATCCTGGGCGGCGTTGTCGGCGTGTTCCTCGCCCTCGACCTGTTCATGTTCTTCTTCTTCTGGGAAATGATGCTGGTGCCGATGTACTTCCTCATCGCGCTCTGGGGTCACAGTTCTTCGGACGGCAAGAAAACCCGGATCTACGCGGCGACCAAGTTCTTCATCTTCACCCAGGCTTCCGGCCTGATCATGTTGGTGGCGATCCTGGGCCTGGTACTGGTCAACTTCAACAGCACGGGCGTGATCACGTTCAACTACGCCGACCTGTTGAAAACCAAGATGTCCCTGACCACCGAGTACATCCTGATGCTGGGCTTCTTCATCGCGTTCGCGGTGAAGCTGCCGGTGGTGCCGTTCCACTCCTGGTTGCCTGACGCTCACGCCCAGGCGCCGACTGCGGGTTCCGTCGACCTGGCCGGTATCCTGTTGAAGACGGCGGCCTACGGCCTGCTGCGTTTCGCCCTGCCGTTGTTCCCGAATGCCTCGGCCGAGTTCGCGCCGATCGCCATGACCCTCGGTCTGATCGGGATCTTCTACGGTGCGTTCCTGGCCTTCGCCCAAACCGACATCAAGCGTCTGATTGCCTTCTCGTCCGTTTCCCACATGGGCTTCGTACTGATCGGCATCTACTCCGGCAGCCAACTGGCGCTGCAAGGCGCGGTGATCCAGATGCTGGCGCACGGTGTGTCGGCAGCGGCACTGTTTATCCTCAGCGGCCAACTGTACGAGCGCCTGCACACTCGTGACATGCGCGAGATGGGTGGCGTGTGGTCACGTATCGCCTACCTGCCGGCTATCAGCCTGTTCTTCGCCGCCGCATCCCTGGGCTTGCCGGGTACTGGTAACTTCATCGGCGAGTTCCTGATCCTGATGGGTGCCTTCGTGCATACGCCGTGGGTCAGTGCGATCGCTACGTCTGGCCTGGTGTTCGGTTCGGTCTACTCGCTGATCATGATCCACCGCGCATACTTCGGTCCGGCCAAGTCCGACACCGTGTTGCACGGCATGGACGGTCGCGAACTGATCATGGTGCTCGGCCTTGCGGTACTGCTGGTGTTTATCGGCGTGTACCCGCAACCGTTCCTGGATACTTCTGCCGCAACGATGCATGGCGTGCAGCAGTGGTTCGGCACCGCCTTCTCTCAACTCGCTTCGGCCCGGTAAGAGCGCTATGGAATTCACGATCCAACACTTTATCGCGCTTGCGCCGCTGCTGATCACCAGCCTCACCATCGTGGTGGTGATGCTGGCGATCGCCTGGCGCCGCAATCACTCGCAAACGTTCCTGCTGTCCTGTGCGGGCTTGAACCTGGCCCTGCTGTCGATTATCCCGGCACTCAAGGTCGCGCCACTGGCCGTGACCCCGCTGATGATGGTCGATGACTTCGCGCTGCTGTATATCGCGCTGATCCTGGTTGCCACCCTGGCCTGCGTCACGCTCGCCCACGCCTACCTCGGCGAAGGCGGCACCGGCTACCCGGGCAACCGCGAAGAGCTGTACCTGCTGATCCTGCTGGCTGCGGCCGGTGGTATCGTGCTGGTCAGCGCGCAGCACCTGGCCGGCTTGTTCATCGGCCTGGAACTGCTGTCGATCCCGGTCTACGGCCTGGTAGCGTATGCCTTCTTCAACAAGCGCTCCCTGGAAGCCGGCATCAAGTACATGGTGCTGTCGGCTGCCGGTTCGGCATTCCTGTTGTTCGGTATGGCCCTGCTCTACGCAGAAGCCGGCAGCCTGAGCTTCAGCGGTATCGGTCACGCCCTGGCAGCCTCCGGCAGCCCTGCGCCAATCGCCCAACTGGGCCTGGCCATGATGCTGATCGGCCTGGCGTTCAAGCTGTCGCTGGTGCCGTTCCACCTGTGGACCCCGGACGTGTACGAAGGCGCCCCGGCGCCGGTGGCTGCTTTCCTGGCTACCGCGTCGAAAGTCGCCGTGTTTGCCGTGATGGTGCGTCTGTTCCAGATCTCCCCTGCGGCCAACACCGGTGTACTCAGCAACGTGCTGACCATCATCGCCATCGCTTCGATCCTGTTCGGCAACCTGCTGGCGCTGACCCAGAACAACCTCAAGCGTCTGCTGGGTTATTCGTCCATCGCGCACTTCGGTTACCTGCTGATCGCCCTGGTGGCGAGCAAGGGCCTGGCGATGGAAGCCATCGGCGTGTACCTGGTCACCTACGTGATCACAAGCCTGGGTGCATTCGGTGTGATCACGCTGATGTCCTCGCCTTACAAAGGCCGCGACGCCGACGCCCTGTACGAATACCGCGGCCTGTTCTGGCGCCGTCCGTACCTGACCGCCGTACTGACCGTGATGATGCTGTCCCTGGCGGGTATCCCGCTGACTGCGGGCTTCATCGGCAAGTTCTACATCGTGGCCACCGGTGTTGAAGCGCACGAATGGTGGTTGGTTGCTTCCCTGGTACTGGGCAGCGCCATCGGCGTTTTCTACTACCTGCGCGTGATGGTGACCTTGTACCTGATCGAGCCAAACCTGCGCCGTGTGGACGCCGAGTTGCACTGGGAACAGAAAGCAGGCGGCGTGATGCTGCTGGCAATCGCCCTGCTGGCGTTCTTCCTGGGTGTGTACCCACAACCGTTGCTCACCCTGGTGCAGCATGCGGTGATGGCGGGTTGATCGCTTAGTTAAACGCAGCAAGCAAAACGGCGCCTTAGGGCGCCGTTTTGCGTT
>NZ_CP080030.1:4581594-4585162 GCF_019382755.1 Pseudomonas sp. Colony2
CTCATGAAACGTGACATCTTTTCCGAACGGGTCGAAGGCTTCGACGCGCTGGCAGATGAACGACAAGGCAAGGTAACGTTGCGTAGCCACAAGGTGCAGTTGAACAAACTGGCACCTCTCACTGCCGACGAAGTGATTGCTGTGCGCCAACAACTCAATCTGTCGCGCTCGGTATTTGCGATGTACCTGCGCACCAATACCCGGACCCTGGAAAACTGGGAGCAAGGCCGAGCAAAACCCAATGCTCAAGCGGCAACGTTGATTCGGCTGGTGGCGAGGTTTCCGGAGACGGTGGAGCGGCTGGCGCTGTTGACCTGATCGATCAATCCAGCCAACCCCATCGGCAACAGGACGTTGCCGATGGCTAAAGCCTGCAATCAAATCCTGAACTGCCCCACCAACCGACCCAACCGCTGCCCCAGGTCCGCCAGGCTGCGGGAGGTCTGGGCCCCCTGTTGGGTTTCATCGGCCACGCTGTCAACCGCCACCGCGATCTGATGCACGCTGCGGTTGATCTCTTCGGCCACGGCGGTTTGTTCTTCCGCCGCGCTGGCGATCTGCGCGTTCATCGAGTTGATGGTGCCGATCAGCTGCGCCATGGTGTCCAGGGACGCTCCGGCTTCGTTGGCCTGGGCCGATGTGCCGTCACCGGCGTCACTGGAACGGCGCATGGACTCCACGGCGGCTTCGGTGCCTTTTTGCAGGCGGTCGATCATGCCCTGGATCTCCTGGGTGCTTTGCTGGGTGCGGCTGGCCAACGCCCGTACTTCGTCGGCGACCACGGCAAAACCACGACCGGCCTCCCCTGCCCGCGCGGCTTCAATGGCGGCGTTGAGGGCGAGCAAGTTGGTCTGTTCGGCAATCGAGCGGATCACGCCAAGCACGCTGACAATCGACGACACATCCTGCTGCAAGCTGTCCAGGGACACGCCGCTGCTGCGGATGTCGTTCACCAGCGCGTGAATCTGCGCGATGCTGCCATCTACGACTTTTTTCGCGGCCTGGCCTTCGGCGTCGGTTTGCTGCGCAGCGACGGCTGCGCCTTGGGCACTGCGCGCCACTTCATGGGCCGCGGAGGACATTTCGTTGATCGCGGTAGCCACCTGGTCGGTCTCGTGTCGCTGGCGCTCCATGGCCTTTTCCGAGCGGTTGGCTTGCTCGGCGACCTGGCTCACCAGGCCGGTAAGCTGGGAGGTCATCTCGGTGATCTGGCGTACCAGGCTGTGGATCTTGTCGACAAAGCGGTTGAAAGAGCCTGCCAGTTCGCCAAGCTCGTCCTGGCTGGTGATGGCCAGGCGGCGGGTCAGGTCACCCTCACCGGCGGCAATGTCGTCGAGGTTGATCTTCATCAGGTGCAACGGCCGCAGGATGGTATTGGCCACCAGCATGCCCACGGCGGCAATCACCAACAGCACCACCACGGCAATGCCGATGATGCTCAGCAGCACACCTTCCATGCGTTTCTCCACCTTGGCCTGAACCTCGGCAACCTGGGCGTCGATGCCATCCAGGTTCACCGAGGTACCGATCACCATGTCCCACTTGGGCAAGTATTCGGTGTAGCCAAGCTTGGGCACCAGCTCGGTCTGGCCGGGCTGCGTCGAGCTGTATTGCAGGTAGTGGGTGCCGTCCTTGCCGACTTTCACCAGGTCGCGGTTGACGTAGACGCCGTTCGGGTCGCGGTTGTCCTTGAAGCTTTTGCCGACGCCGTCCGGGCTGTTGCCCTTGAACAGGCGAATGGTCTCGGAGTCGTAGCCGAAGAAATAACCGTCCTTGCCATAGCTGGTGTTGGACAGCAGCTTGACCACTTGCGTCCGTGCGGCCGTATCGCCTTGGGCGGCAGCGTCGTACAGCGGCTTGATGGTGGTCATCGCCACCTCGACGTAGCCGCGCAAGGTGGTCTTGGCGTCGTTGAGCAGGTTCTGACGGGTTTCTTCGACCTCGTTGCGGGCCTGCTCCCGAAGGATCCACACCGTGGTCAGGCTGATGATCACGGCAAACAACAACACGGGCAGGACAGCAAGGGACAGTACTTTGGCCTTTAGACTCAGACGCATGGCTCTTCTCTCTTGAGGGACAACTCAAGAGGTTAACGGCTAGTTACAATAAATCTGTAGGACAATCCCGTCAGAGCGTCATCGCGGCAAACCAGCCAAACGCCAGCAGCGGAATGTTGTAGTGCAGGAAGGTCGGCACCACGGTGTCCCAGATATGGTGGTGCTGGCCATCGATGTTCAAACCGGAAGTCGGGCCCAGGGTGGAGTCCGACGCAGGCGAGCCGGCATCACCCAATGCCCCGGCCGTGCCGACGATGCACACGATCGCCAGCGGGCTGAAGCCCAACTGCACGCACAGCGGCACAAAGATCGCCGCCAGGATCGGCACCGTGGAAAACGACGAGCCGATGCCCATGGTCACCAGCAAGCCCACCAGCAGCATCAGCAGCGCGCCCACACCGCGGCTATGGCCGATAAACGCCGCCGAGGCTTGCACGAGTGTCTGCACTTCACCGGTGGCCTTGAGCACTTCGGCAAAGCCTGACGAGGCGATCATGATGAAGCCGATCATCGCCATCATCTTCATGCCTTCGGTGAACAGGTCATCGGTGTCGCGCCAGCGCACGATGCCCGACACCGAAAAGATCAGGAACCCGGCCAGGGCGCCAATGATCATCGAGTCCAGCCACAGCTGGATAATGAACGCCGCCGCAATCGCCAGGCCGGCCACCAGCAGGGTCAGCGGGTTGTAGTGCACCGCCACCTGCTCGACTCGCTCGATCTTCTCCAGGTCGTACACACGCTTCTTGCGGTAGCTGACAAACACCGCCACCAGCAAACCGACCACCATGCCCAGCGCTGGGAGGCCCATGGCATGGGTGACATTGACCTGGCTGATGTCGACACCGCTCTTGGCCACGTTGGCCAGCAGGATCTGATTCAGGAAGATGTTGCCGAAGCCCACCGGCAGAAACATGTAGGGCGTGATCAGGCCGAAGGTCATGACGCAGGCGATGAGACGGCGGTCCAGCTGCAGTTTGGTCAGCACGTATAAAAGCGGCGGTACCAGCAGCGGGATAAACGCGATGTGGATCGGCAGGATGTTCTGCGAGGCGATGGCCACCACCCAGAGCAGACCGATCAGCAGCCATTTGACGTGACTGCCGCCCGTGGCTTCCTGGCGATCCACCAGCAGCAGGGCTTTATCGGCCAGCGCATGAGCCAGGCCGGATTTGGCAATCGCCACGGCGAACGCGCCGAGCAGCGCGTAGGACAACGCCACCGTCGCACCGCCACCCAGGCCGCTGTTGAACGCCTTGAGCGTCGCGTCGATACCCAGGCCGCCGGTCAGGCCACCCACCAGGGCGCCGACAATGATCGCGATCACCACATGCACGCGGGACAAGCTGAGCACCAGCATGGTGCCGACCGCGGCGATTACTGCATTAATCATCGTTACCTCAAGACAGAAAACATGAAAAAAGCACGCACCTGCCCGGGCTGCTGTCGGGAACGGCTGCCGCAAACCAGGTTTTAAGGGAGTTTTATTAGAGGGCGCGCACTTTGCAGCA
>NZ_CP080030.1:4585318-4597427 GCF_019382755.1 Pseudomonas sp. Colony2
CAAACAGCTTTAAATTGATCGTTTGAATAAAGAAAATTTCCGAGCGGCCGATACAGGCAGATCGTCTCTGTCGTATCGAAAGGTTAAGGAAGGCTCCATGTCGCTCAGACAGCTGTCCATTCAATGGAAAATTACCCTGCTGGCCGGTCTTTGCCTGCTGGGCATCGTGACCTTGCTGGTAGGTCTCTCGCTGTACCGCATGGCGCAGAGCTCCGACCTGGTCAAGGCTTCCAGTATGGAAATGCTCGACGAAGCCGCCCAGGCGCGCATCGAAGCCCAGGGTGAGGTCCAGGCCTTGGGCATTCGCCAGCAGTTCATGGACGCCTATCAATACGGCCACGGTTTTTCCCGGCAGGTGTTGTTCCTGCGCGAGCAGGCCGAGAAACGCTTCCTGGATGCCTTCGACCTGCGCGAAGACCTGACCCGCCAGGTCAAGGCCGCGCTGCAGGCCAATCCGGAACTGCTGGGCCTGTCCCTGGTATTCGAGGCCAACGCACTGGATGGCAAGGACGAACTGTTCGCCAACCAGCAAGAGCTGGGCAGCAACGACAAGGGCCGCTTTGCGCTGTACTGGTCCCAGCCGACTGCGGGCAAGCTGACTTCAATGTCGCTGCCCGAAAGCGACATGTCCGACACCAGCGTCGGACCCAGCGGCGAAAAAGCCAACGCCTGGTTCACCTGCCCGCGCACCACACTCAAGCCCTGCGTGATCGAGCCGTACTTCTATGTGATCGATGGGCAAAAGGTGCTGATGACCAGCATCGTCTTCCCGCTGATGGTCAACGGCAAAGTCATCGCCTCGCTGTCGGTGGACATCAACCTCAACAGCCTGCAAGCCGTCAGCCAGGGCGCCAGCCAGAAACTCTACGACGGCCAGACCAGCGTCAGCATCATCAGCCCGGTGGGCCTGCTGGCCGGCTACAGTCCGGACGCCGGCAAACTCAGCCAGCGCCTGGATGCCGTCGACACCGCCAACGGCGCGCAATTGATCAGTTCGCTTTCCACCAGCACCCAGACCCGCAGCGTGCGCACCGACCACCAACTCAAGGTGCTCGCGCCGTTCCAGCCGATCCCCGATGGCAAGCCGTGGGGCGTGTTGCTGGATGTTCCGGAAAAAGTCCTGGTGGCTCCGGCTGAAGCCCTGAAGTCCAAACTGGACGCCGATAACGCCAAGGGCACCCTGCTGGAACTGAGCCTGGGCCTGCTGGCAGCAATCGTCGGCCTGTTGCTGGTGTGGCTGATGGCCCGCAGCGTGACCCGGCCGATCCTCGGCGTGGCACGCATGCTGGAAGACATTGCCAGTGGCGAAGGTGACCTGACCCGCCGCCTGGCCTACGACAAACACGACGAACTCGGCGAGTTGGCCGGCTGGTTCAACCGCTTCCTCGACAAGCTGCAGCCGATCATTGCCCAGGTCAAACGCTCAGTGCAGGACGCCCGTGGCACCGCCGACCAGTCGGCCGCCATCGCCACTGAAACCAGTGCCGGCATGGAGCAACAATACCGTCAGGTCGACCAGGTGGCCACCGCCTCCCACGAGATGAGCGCCACCGCCCAGGACGTCGCCCGCAGTGCAGCGCAAGCCGCCCAGGCGGCCCGCGATGCAGATCAGGCGACGCGTGAAGGTTTGACCGTGATCGACCGCACCACCACCAGCATCGGCCACCTGGCGGCGGATATGAGCACCGCGATGACCCAGGTTGAAGGACTGGCGGCCAACAGCGAGAAGATCGGCTCGGTACTGGAAGTGATTCGTGCAATCGCCGAGCAGACCAATCTGCTGGCACTGAACGCCGCTATCGAGGCCGCCCGTGCGGGTGAAGCCGGTCGTGGTTTTGCGGTGGTCGCCGATGAAGTGCGCAACCTGGCGCGACGTACCCAGGAGTCGGTGGAGGAAACCCGCCTGGTGATCGAGCAACTGCAAAGCGGTACCCAGGAAGTGGTCGGTTCCATGAGCAACAGCCATCGCCAGGCCCAGGGCAGCGTCGAACAAGTGGGCCAGGCCGTGACCGCCTTGCGCCAGATCGGCGATGCGGTAACGGTAATCAGCGACATGAACCTGCAGATCGCCAGCGCCGCCGAAGAGCAAAGTGCGGTGGCCGAGGAGATCAACAACAACGTGGCGACGATTCGGGATGTGACGGAGTCGTTGTCCGAACAGGCGAATGAATCGGCGCGGGTCAGCCAGGCGTTGAACAGCCTGGCGAATCAGCAGCAGGGCCTGATGGATCAGTTCAGGGTTTGATGAGTTGCGGGATACTCCGGCAATCAGCCCGAGTATCCCGTAGCAGCTGTCGAGCCTTGGCGAGGCTGCGTTGGCGGTGTGTCAGGCATACCGCAACGCAGCCTTGGCGAGGCTCGACAGCTGCTACGGTTTGTCTTCAATGGCGGCGTGGCAGGTCGATGATGACCTTTAACCCGCCCAGCTCGCTCTCCTGCAACAGAAGCACCCCGCCCCACACCTCGACAATATCCCGCACGATCCCCAGCCCCAGACCATGCCCGTCAGTCTGCTCATCCAACCGCGTGCCTCGGCTGAACACCTGATCACGCTGGCTCTCGGGAATCCCCGGCCCGTCATCTTCGACAGCCAACCGAAAGCCTTCCGGGGTTTCGCCGATGCTCAACACAATCTCCGCATCCGCCCATTTGCACGCGTTGTCCAGCAGGTTGCCCAACAGTTCCAGCAGGTCTTCGCGGTCCCACGGCAATTGCAAACCGGGCGGCACGCGGTAACTCAAATCCAGGTGTTCGCCGTGGATCATGTTCAGGGTCGCGAGCAACCCCGGTAATTCGCCGTCGCAATCGAACAAGGCACCCGGCAGTGTCTCTCCGGCCAGGCGGGCACGATTGAGTTCACGATTAAGCCGTTGCTGCACCTGCTCCAACTGTTCCCGCAGCAGCTTGCTCAGTTGCGGATGGTCCTTGAGCTGTTCGCTGGATGCCACGCTCAGCAACACCGCCAACGGGGTTTTCAAGGCATGGCCGAGATTGCCCAGGGCATTGCGCGAGCGCTTGAGGCTGTCTTCGGTGTGGGCCAGCAGATGGTTGATCTGCGCCACCAGCGGCTCCAGCTCCACCGGCACCTGGGTATCCAGTTGCGAGCGCTGGCCCTGCTGCAGTTGGGCGATCTGGTTGCGCGCGGTCTCCAGCGGGCGCAAGGCGCGGCGCACGGTGACCCGTTGCAGAATCAGGATCAGCAACAGCGCCGCCAGCCCCAGCACCAAGCCGATCTGGCGCATCAGCCGAAAGCTTTCTCTGACGGGTGTGTAGTCCTGGGCCACGCTGATGGAAATCGACTGGCCAAACCGTTTGTAGTCCGAACGCAGTACCAGCAACTGCTGGCCTTCCGGCCCCAACTGCAGGTTGCCCTTCAGCCCGGCGTGGGGCAACTGCGGCAGTTCCTGGTCCCACAGCGAGCGGGAACGCCAATGGGTGTCGGCAAAATCGATACGGAAATAGTGCCCGGAAAACGGACGCTGGTACGCAGGAGACAACCGCTGCTCATCCAGTTGCACACCCGCCGGCCCGCGCACCAGCGCCACCAGCAGGTTCTCGCTGTCGTTGCGCAAGCCGGACTCCAGGTAACGTTGCAGGCCCATTTCGAACAGCCACAGGCTGGTCTGCGCCAGCACCAGACCGACGATCACCATCACACTGATCAGCCCCAGGCTCAGGCGCCGCTGGATCGACTTCATGCCGGGCTGGCACCAAACCGGTAACCCTGGCCGCGCCGGGTCTCGATCACGCTGCGGCCCAACTTGCGGCGCAGGTGGTTGACGTGGACCTCCAACACATTGGAGTCACGCTCGGTCTCGCCATCGTACAAATGTTCGGCCAGGTGACTTTTTGAAAGGATTTGCTCGGGGTGCAGCATGAAGTAACGCAGCAGCCGAAACTCGGCCGCGGTCAGCTGGATCTCCTCGCCATCACGCATCACACACTGGCGACCCTCATCCAGGTGCAAGCCGGCAGCCTGCAAGGTGGGCTGATTGGCGTGGCCATGGGAACGACGCAGCAAGGCCTGGATACGCAGGTGCAGCTCTTCGGGATGGAACGGTTTGCTGAGGTAGTCGTCGGCCCCGGCCTTGAGCCCTTCGATGCGCTCGGCCCAGGAGTCGCGGGCAGTGAGGATCAGCACCGGCGTGGCCAGGCCGGCGGCACGCCATTGCGTCAACACCTCAAGCCCGGGCAAACCCGGCAGGCCGAGGTCAAGGATGATCAGGTCGTAGGGTTCGCTGCGCCCCTGATACACCGCATCGCGCCCGTCCGCCAGCCAGTCGACGGCATAGCCCTGGCGATTGAGCCCGGCCATCAACTCATCGGCCAGGGGTACGTGGTCTTCCACCAGCAGCAGGCGCATCAGTCGTCTTCCTTGTCTTTGAGCAGTTGACCGGTGTTGGCATCGAGTTCGATCTCGCGCACCACGCCTTCCACCGTCAATAGTTCGATTTCATAGATATAGCGCACAGGGCGATCCTTGTGCTCTTCAAGCTCGGCGTCCAGCAGCTTGGCGCCCGGGTAGCGCTCGAAAGCCGGGCCCAGCAGATGCTCAAGCGGCGCGATCACACCCTCCTGGCGCAGGCGAAGCGCCTCGTCCTGGCCCAGGTCACGAGCGGCCAGGCCTGAGCAAAATGCCAGGAGCACCAGCGCCACTTGAACGCTGGTGCGTAGATTTACCTTCATTACGTATCCTGATGATCCTTGAGGACGGCGCCGGTGACGGCGTCCAATTCCAGGTCCCACTCGACGCCCTGGGCGTCGCGCAGTTCAACCTGATAAAGGTACTTGCCGTATTCCTCTTCAAGCTCGGTTTCATGCACGGTGGCGCCGGGATGTTTGGCCAACGCCGTGGCGTTGAGCTTCTCGAAAGACACAATGGTACCAGCGTCGCGCAACTTCAGTGCTTCGTCCGGCCCCAGGTCGCGAGCCTGGGCGACGCCTGCGGTGAGGGCGATGATACTGCTGGCGATCAAGGCTGTGAGGGTTTTCATGGTGAGTCTCCGTTTCGGGATATTTTGCCTACGGGGCTCACGGTACTGGATCCAACTTAACTGAAACTGAATTGCCACCATGGCAATTCTCTGCGAGACCTTTGCCTGCAACCGGGCAAGATTTTCTATACTGCCCTGCTCGCGGTAAATGAGACCGGTATGACTGCTATCCATATGAAGTTCCCCGCCTTGACCCTCAAGGCCGGTAAACGCGCTTTTGCACGCATTCGTGAGCAGGGGCTTGCGCCTGCGGACGTCGGCATCCTTCCCGGCGCTGCCGGCGGGCCCAAGGCGCTGGGCATCCAGGGTCTGGACCTGGCGCTGTTTGGTGACTGGCTGCCCCGGGCGCCCCGCGAGCGTGCGCTGATCGGCGCCTCGATAGGCTCCTGGCGGTTTGCCAGTGCGTGCCTGCCCGACCCGGTGCAAGGCCTGCTCGACCTGGGCCGGCTGTACAACGCACAAAGCTTTGCCAAAGGCGTGACCATGGCCGAAGTCAGCCAGAGCTGCGTGCGCATGCTCGATGACTTGCTGGCCGGCCGCGATGCCCGCGTGCTCGACAACCCGCACTACCGGCTGAACATCATGGTGGTCAAAAGCCATGGCCTGCTCGCCGACGATCATCGCGGTCGGCTTGGTTTGGGGTTGTCCTCGGTGATCGCCGACAACCTGAGGGGCCGCGCGCGGTTGTCCCGGCACTTCGAACGGCTGATCGTCCACGATCCACGCCAGGCGCCACCGCTGCATGCGCTCAAGGATTTCCCGTCGCGCTTCCTTGATCTGGAACTGGGCAACCTGCGCCAGGCCTTGCTGGCGTCGGGCTCGATCCCCATGGTGATGCAAGGCGTACGCGACCTGCCGGGTGCAGGCCAAGGCACTTACCGCGATGGCGGCCTGCTGGACTATCACCTCGACCTGCCCTACCACGGCGATGACATCGTGCTGTACCCGCACTTCACCGACCGGGTCATTCCCGGCTGGTTCGACAAAGGCTTGCCGTGGCGCCGCGCCAATCAACAGGGTTTGCAGGATGTCCTGCTGCTGGCGCCGTCGAAGGAATACCTGGCCCGCCTGCCCCACGGCAAACTGCCGGACCGCAGTGACTTCAAGCGCTTCATGGGGGATGACCCGGGCCGCAACAAGTACTGGCAAACCGCAATGAGCGAAAGCCAGCGGCTGGGGGATGAGTTTCTGCAACTGGCCGACAATGGCCAATTGGGCGAACGCCTGCTGGCTCTCTAGCGCCCTCTCCGTAGCAGCTGTCGAGCCCAAGCGAGGCTGCGTCGGCAGCACCTCGGTTTGTCAGACAAATCGCAAACGCAGCCTCGCCATGGCTCGACAGCTGCTACGCGGTATGCGCGCGGCCGCGACAAACTGTTAAACTCGCCGCCTGCCAGACACCTCACCGAGCTGAAAAACCCTGTGGAAATCTTCAAAGAGTTTACCTTCGAGTCCGCCCACCGCCTGCCCCATGTTCCGGAAGGCCACAAATGCGGGCGCCTGCATGGCCATTCGTTCAAGGTGGCGATCCACCTCAGCGGCGACCTCGACCCGCACACCGGCTGGATCCGTGACTTCTCGGAGATCAAGGCGATTTTCAAGCCGCTCTACGAACGCCTCGACCACAACTACCTCAACGACATCCCGGGCCTCGAAAACCCGACCAGCGAAGTGCTGGCCAAGTGGATCTGGAATGAACTGAAACCGCTGTTGCCGGAACTCAGCGCGATTCGCATCCATGAGACCTGCACCAGCGGCTGCATCTATCGCGGCGAATAAGCCGGCGATGTAAAAAACCACCCTTGCGGTGGTTTTTTTATGCCGGAGACTCCCTTACAGTCGTGGCCTCTTCTACAGGAAGCGCTGCGATGCCAACCCATATCCGCCCCGCTACCGTCGACGATATCGCCGCTATTGAAGCGATCGTCTACGCCGCCTACTCCCCTTACATCCAGCGAATCGAGCGCAAGCCAGGCCCGATGCTGGATGACTATCGCCAGCAGGTCGCTGCCGAACGGGTGCATGTGCTGGAGAGTGCGGGCCAGGTCCGCGGCTTTGTCGTACTGATTCATCACGATGAGTACCTGCTGCTGGATAACCTGGCCGTCGACCCCGGTGTCCAGGGCTTGGGTTACGGGCGCCTGTTGCTGGGCTTCGCGGAAGGCCAGGCCAGGCATGGCTCCATCCGTCTCTACACCAATGAAGCGATGACCGAAAACATCGCCCTGTACACCCGCAAAGGCTATGTGGAAACCCACCGGGCCGAGGAAAACGGCCTGCGTCGGGTCTACATGCAAAAAGACCTCACCGCCTCGCACTGAAGGAGCTCCCATGGAAAACACCTGGCTGGCCCAGGCCAAGCGCCTGCAAGCATTGGCCTCCACGGGGCTGCACTTCTGCACCGATGACTTCGAGCGCGAGCGCCTTGAGGAAATCGCCCAGATTGCCCACAGCATGCTGGCGCAATTGGGCGAAGTACCGCTGGAGCGCATCACCGGGCTGGTGCCGGATTTTGCCAAACGTTATTCGACGCCCATGATTGATGTGCGGGGCGCAGTGATTGACGGTGACCGGATCCTGTTGGTCCGCGAGCTCACGGATGGCTGCTGGGCATTGCCCGGCGGTTATGCGGATATTGGTTTGTCGGCGGCTGAAAACATCGTCAAGGAAATTCGCGAAGAGGCCGGGCTGACGGTCACGGCCAAGGCGCTGTACAGCGTCACCCACAAGGCCAAAGGCTTGTACCGGCCGGATATCCGGGACTTCTACAAACTCTACTTTCTGTGCGAACGGGTTGATCAACTGGCGCCGGCGGCCGGTTTCGAAACCACCGAAGTTGGCTTCTTCAGCCTGGACAATCTGCCGCCGCTGTCCCGTGGCCGCACCATTGAAAGCGACCTTGAGGCCGCTTTTGCCTTTCATCGCGGGCAGACCACTCACACCCTGTTCGATTGAATCACGGGTGATCCAATTTGTATCACCCTGCACCGCTTTCGCGCCTGAGTGGGCAGAAAGACCAATCCCGCCTGCGTGTTTCCCCTGTTTGGCTATAAATACTGTGCAACCTGCACAGTCCTGACCGTGCGCCCGTCACTGCCTCGCACTTGGCACGACGGGTGCAATAGGCCTGCGTCACTCATTCAGGGAGAACGGCACATGACGCAGAACGAACCGGGCAATGACTACCCTCTCAGCGAGGTGCCCATGCATGCCCGCAAAGGCCTGGCCTCCACCGCCATGGTGCTGCTGGGCTTTACCTTTTTTACCGCGACCATGTTCGCCGGCGGCAAGCTGGGGGTGGCCTTCAGCTTTACCCAGATGCTCGGCGTCGTGGCCCTGGGTAACCTGCTGTTGGGTATCTACGCCGCAGGCCTGGGTTACATCGCGTTCAAGAGCGGTTTGAACTCGGTGCTGATGGGGCGCTTCTGCTTCGGTGAAGTGGGCAGCAAACTCAGCGACTTGATTCTCGGTTTTACCCAGATCGGCTGGTACGCCTGGGGCACCGCCACCGCAGCCGTAGTACTGGGCAAGTATTTCGAGTTGAGCCAGGGCAGCGTACTCGGGCTGATGGTGCTGTTTGGCATGGTGTTCTGCGCGACGGCCTACGTGGGCTATCGCGGGTTGGAGATTCTGTCCTACATCGCCGTGCCGGCCATGGGTATTTTGTTGTTTCTGTCGATGTGGGTCGCCACCGTCAAGGTCGGCGGGCTCAATGGACTGCTGGCGGTGGTGCCGACCGGTGAGCTGGACATGTCCACGGCTATCACGCTGGTGTTCGGCACCTTTGTCAGCGGCGCGACCCAGGCTACCAACTGGACGCGGTTCTCACGCTCGGCCAGGGTCGCGGTGCTGGCCAGCCTGATCGGCTTCTTTATCGGCAACGGCTTGATGGTGTTGATCGGTGCCTATGGCGCCATCGTCTACCAGCAGCCCGACGTGGTCGAGGTGTTGCTGCTGCAAGGCTTCGCCATGGCGGCCATGGCGATGCTGTTGCTGAATATCTGGAGCACCCAGGACAACACCATCTACAACTTCGCCGTCGCCGGCTGCAACCTGCTGCGCACCAAGCGCCGTAAAACGGTGACCCTGGCCGGTGCGGTAATCGGCACCCTGCTGGCGTTGCTGGGCATGTACGACATGCTGGTGCCCTACCTGATCCTGCTGGGCACGGTGATCCCACCGATTGGCGGGGTGATCATGGCGGATTTCTTCTATCGCTACCGCGGCCACTATCCGCGCCTGGCCGATACACGCCTGCCGGCCTTCAACTGGCCAGGGCTGATCGCCTATGCCGTGGGTACGGTGCTGGCCTTTCATTCACCCTGGGTGGCGCCATTGGTGGGGATCGTGGCGGCGTCCCTGACCTACATCGTGCTGACCAGCGTATTGCGGGTGCGGGCACCTTTGGCTGACGTCCAGGCATGAGCCTGACAGTCGCCGATGTGCTGGCCTTGCCCGGCCTTGAATCGATGTGCCTGCGGGCCGGGGAAGCCGGCCTGGAGAACACGGTGCGCTGGCCCTATGTCGCAGAAAACAGCGGCATTGCCGAATGGGTGCTGGGGGGCGAACTGGTGTTCGTCACCGGTATCAATCACCCACGGGACGAGGCCAATCTGTTGGTGCTGCTGGACGAAGCCTGTCAGCGCCAGGTCGCCGGCCTGGTGATCCTCACGGGGCCGGACTACATCCAGGCGATTCCCCAGCGTTTGCTGGAAGCGGCGCAAGCGGCGGGCATGCCGCTGATCGAACAGCCTTACTCGTTGAAGATGGTACTGGTGACCCAGGCCATCGGTTCGGCGTTGATCCAGTCGCAGCAGTTGGGGCGCTCGCGACACGATGTGCTGGAGCGCCTGCTGGCCGGTGATTACCAATCCCTGGATTTGCTGCTGCACCGCGCTGCGCAGTTGGACATGCCGCTGGCCGGCCATTGGCAACTCGTCCAGTTGCAACTGGACGGCAGCGACGCGCTGTTTGCCCAGGGTGAGGCGCCAGTGGTCGAGGCGCAGCTTGCCCGACAACACGATGCGATTACCCGCCGTCTGCGCCAGTTTTCTGCGCAGCATCCGTCGCGCCTGCCCGTGCTGGGGCGTGCCGGACAATGGACGTTGCTGCTGCCTGCGATAGACGCGGGTGCGGCATTGGCCAACCGTCAGTTGTTGGCGGGTTGGTTGAAGGCACTGAATCTGCGCCTGGCACCGTTGAAACTGTTTGTCGGCCTGAGTGCTGCCGCGCACCCACCCGCGCGCCTGGCCCAGGCCCTGGATGAGGCGCGCCAGGCATTGGCCGCTGCGCGACGGTTCAGTGAACGCGCCGGGCTGTGTGTCTACGATGAGTTGGGCGTGCTCAAGCTGCTCAGTGGCGTACGTGATCGCGCCCTGCTCGATCAGTTCCTCAACGAACGCCTGGGGCCGCTGCTGCGCCACGACCTGCACCATGGCCCAAGCCTGATGCCGACCCTGGAGGCCTGGTTCCACGAGAATGGTAACCTTGTGGCCGCAGCCCAACGGCTGGCGGTTCACCGCAACACCCTGACGCATCGCGTCCAGCGTATCGAAGCCCTGTGCGGGCTGACGCTGGACAATGCTTATGACCGCCTGGACATCGGCATCGCGCTGATGATCTGGCGGCTGTCTGCCTGACTGTTTTTTGCCAAGAGGAACTTGCCCATGCACATCATCAACGCCCGCCTGCGCAACCGTGAAGGCCTGCATGATCTGCACCTGGAACACGGCCGGATCGCCAGCATCACCCAACAAGGCGCGGCCCCCCTGGCAGGCCCCGACGACCTGGACGCCGCCGGCAACCTGGTGGTCCCGCCTTTCGTCGAGCCGCACATTCACCTCGATGCCACCCTGACCGCCGGCGAGCCGCGCTGGAACATGAGCGGCACCCTGTTTGAAGGCATCGAGTGCTGGGGCGAGCGCAAGGCCACCATCACCCTGGAAGACACCAAGACCCGCTCCAAAAAAACCATCCAGACCCTGGCCGCCCATGGCATCCAGCATGTGCGCACCCATGTCGACGTCACCGACCCGGACCTCACCGCGCTCAAGGCCATGCTTGAAGTACGCGAGGAAAGCGGCCACCTGATCGACCTGCAAATCGTCGCGTTCCCCCAGGAAGGCATCGAGTCCTACCGCAATGGCCGCGAGCTGATGGAAGAGGCCATTCGCCTGGGCGCCGACGTGATCGGCGGCATCCCGCACTTTGAATACACCCGTGACCAAGGGGTGAGTTCGGTGAAGTTCCTGATGGACCTGGCCGAACGCACCGGTTGCCTGGTCGATGTGCACTGCGACGAAACCGACGACCCACACTCGCGCTTTCTTGAAGTGCTGGCCGAAGAAGCCCGCAGCCGTGACATGGGCGCCCGCGTGACCGCCAGCCACACCACGGCCATGGGTTCCTACGACAATGCTTACTGCGCCAAACTCTTCCGCCTGCTGGGGCATTCGGGCATCAGCTTTGTCTCCTGCCCTACCGAAAGCATCCACTTGCAGGGCCGCTTCGACACCTTCCCCAAACGCCGCGGCGTGACCCGGGTCAACGAACTGCTGGAGGCTGGCATGAACGTCTGCTTCGGCCAGGACTCCATCGTCGACCCTTGGTATCCCTTGGGTAACGGCAACATTTTGCGGGTGCTGGAAGCCGGGTTGCATATCTGCCACATGCTTGGCTACCGCAACCTGCAAAGTGCCCTCGACCTGGTCACCGACAACAGCGCCCGGGCGATGGCCCTGGGGGATCGTTATGGCCTGGAACCGGGACGCCCGGCGAACCTGTTGATCCTGTCTGCAGACAGCGACTATGAAGTGATTCGCAGCCAGGGCTTGCCGTTGTATTCGATTCGCGCGGGCAAAGTGTTGATGAAACGCCGGCCGGCGCAGGTGGAGTTTTTGTAGGCTCATACGATTGAATCTATATCGAGGGTTTGTGGCTTTCCCCAGCCATCATCCGATTGTGGCGGGATGCTCGCCACTTGGGTGAGTACGCGATTTTGCGGGTGAGCGAACCAGCGTTTCAGGCTGGATTGCAGGGTTGGGGATGAAGCGTGGCTGCCGTAGACGTCGCGGGCCTGGAGGCGGCGCCAGCGGAGGGTTGCCAGGCGGTCGCGACTA
>NZ_CP080030.1:4598669-4598737 GCF_019382755.1 Pseudomonas sp. Colony2
TCCTGTCCAAAATCGCAATAACTCAACGTGGACATAAGTGCCAACTGATAGAGGTTCAAGG
Organism: Pseudomonas sp. Colony2; assembly: GCF_019382755.1. Lineage (NCBI taxonomy): Bacteria > Pseudomonadati > Pseudomonadota > Gammaproteobacteria > Pseudomonadales > Pseudomonadaceae > Pseudomonas > Pseudomonas sp. Colony2. The sequence continues at coordinate 4,598,731 of NZ_CP080030.1, forward strand.
CACAGAA
>NZ_CP080030.1:4599906-4637349 GCF_019382755.1 Pseudomonas sp. Colony2
AATTCGCCGGCAAATCGACTTCCAAGATGAAACTGTCCGCCGGCTTCATCGCACAGCCAGAAACAGCCAGCCCGCCACAAACGAACAGCCCTCGCCACACGCCCGACATAAATCCCCTACGCATCCTGCTGCTCCCGCTCCACCCGACGCCACTCCCCAACCACCCGCTGAAAATGATCCTCCGCCACTTCCCCACGCATCGGCTGCCATCGAATAAGCACGTCCCCAGTGGCTTCCAACAGCCGCCGCACGACCAAAAACTCCAGCTGTTCCGGCCTGTCCCATTGCCAGGCCCGCGCTTGCTCCAGCACCTGCGCCAACCAGACTCTCGGGTCTTGAAACTCAACCAGTGCGCTCAACGCCTCGCTGTACTCGGCCAGCAGGTAACGCAGGATATTGGCTTGCAGAATCACTCCCGCCTGGGGATTCGGCACCTCCAGCCACGGCGCAGGATCGGGTACCGGATACGCCCCCGGAGCCGGGTTATCGACACAACTCCAACGCTCACCCTGCCAGTAACACACGCCGATCAGCGGCCCGAGAAAAACAGGCCAGTCCCGAGCAGGCAGGTGAACCAAGGCCCGCGCCAAGGTGCGGTTATCGTGGAAGCGGTACAGCGCCTGACTGCCCGCCGTTCCCACCACCAACCTGTCGCGCCAGTGCCGGGTAACACCCGATAAATCATCACCAGCCAGGCTGCCCAACCAGCCCCAATTACGCTGGGGGTTTTGCAGCAAACCCACCAATGCGGGCTCGCTGACATGGTCGAGCAACAGGAGCATCGGCCCATCCGCTGCCATTTCCGATGCGACGGTTTCACCAAAGAGGCAGCGATACTCAGCGACCGTGCGTGTCGCCAGCAGTACCCCACGCGCATCGCTTTCACCCTGTAGAACCAGGCACAGCCGGCGCCCTGCCTGCTGCTGTTCAGCCATCCACTGGCCAGGCGCGATCTCCATCAAGCCGCCCTCCCCGTGGATTCGCACAGGCCTTCACGGCAGCGCTCGCACACTGGACAGAAGTCCGCATCCAGTCTTCTGGCCAGCTCCATGACTGCGCCTTGGATAACCGAAACCTTCGGCCCATCCGCTGCAAATGCGGGCGAAGCAGCCACGTCACCCGGTCCAACTGGGTTGGCTGTGCGAATCACGGCAGGCGCACCGCCCAACGTGATCGGCCGACTGCTGAAAATCCCGCCGGCCTGAATCAGCAAATGCTCACCACCGGCCTTGAAGCTCAACTGCGCACCGGCATCGATAACCAGATTGGCCCCCGCCTTCAGATGGACCTGTTGCCCCGCTTCGATCACCAGGGTATGGCCGACAAGGGTCTGGCTGTTGCCCTGCACGTGCAAGTGATCATCAGCCCCAAGCCGAACCTTGCGGTCGCCGGCGATGCTGCGGTGTTCCTCGTCTTCCAGGGTGGTGGCACTCAAGCCGTGGATGGTTTCCCGACGTTCGCCCACCACCTCCAGCCGACTGTCGTGGCCGACCTGCTGCTCCAGATCGCGTTGGGCGCGCAGGTAGATGAGTTCCTGGCCGCTGCGGTCCTCGAGGTGCAGCTCGTTGGCCCCCGCCCCGCCCGGCGAACTGCGGCTGCGTAGCACACTGCGGGTCTTGTGTTGGGGCAACGGATAGGCAACAGGCTGCAAGGTATTGGGCAGGCAACCATTGATCACTGGCCGATCTGGATCACCTTCCAGGAACGTCACCAGTACCTCCATGCCCACACGCGGGATCATCACCGCGCCATAGCTGTCACCCGCCCATCCGGACGCCACACGCACCCAGCAGCTGCTCTTGTCGTCGTGCTGGTCCAGGCGGTCCCAATGAAAGCGAATTTTCACCCGGCCGTGAGCGTCGCAATGCACGTCTTCACCCTCGGGCCCGGTGACGGTTGCGGTCTGGCTGCCACTGATACGCGGTTTGACGTGCTTGAGCGGCGGGCGGTAAGCGGCGCGCCAGGGCGTTGCGGTAAATCGATTGCGATAGCCGTGGAATGCCTCGACATCCACCACCGCCTCCTCCAGCACCTGCGGTTGATAGCCTTCGTGACGCACGCCGGTGATCAGCCACAAGTCATTACAGGTGCGGTCCGGATGGCCGCGCAGTTCCAGGAAATGCCCGCTGCGCAAAGCCGGCTGGTCACTGCGGCCCAGGGCCCGATGGCGGTCGCGTTGATGACGTTCCAGGCCACGCCGGGCCAACTGCGAACCTCGCAGATGCCCCGTGAATCCCGCGGGGTATTGATAGTCTTCAAGTGCCGGGAAAGACCCGGCCTGCTCCTGCAAGCGCAGCGACGGATGTTCGAAGTCGTAGTCACGCCGAACAACCTGAGCACTGCGCGTGGCCAGGCGCACATCGAAACGCTGGATCACCAGCGTTTCGGCAGCCGGGCCTCCGGCCGGGCAGTAGCGTTGCGCCGGCAAACGACGAAACACCGTCTGATCATCACCCAGCACCAGTACATGGGCGTCTGCACTGTGGCGAAAGTGGTAGTGAATGCCCTCTTCCTCGCACAACCGCTGGATAAAGTGCAGGTCGGTTTCCGCGTATTGCACACAGAACGTACGCGGTGGGTAAACCACCGGCCCCAGTTCGAAGGTATAGGCATCAGCAAGGATGCCGTGCTGCTCAAGCACTGCCGCGATAATTTGCGGCACGCTGCGCTGCTGGAAAATCCGCTGGTCGCAACGATGGGCCAGGTACGCCACGCGCGGCGCAAGGGTGAGGTGGTAGCGGGTCAGCCGCTGCCCCGGGCCTTCCCGGCCAATGCTGTAGATTTGCCCGTGCAGGCCTTCACCGGGCTCGCCAAAATCCAGATAGGCCGGTTGGTGAAGTAACTTCTCCAGATCCAGGCTGGGGTTTTCACTGACCCACTGCACTTCAATGAAAAAAGGCTGGTCAATCGTTTCGCTGCCTTTAAAAGCCAGCACCTGAAATGCCTGGTTCATTCCTGCAACGACCAGTTTGAAACGTGACGAAACAAGCGTATTGAACATCCGTTGTTACCCGCCATTCATTGTCGAGCTGAAATAACTTCTCCCGTAAAACGCAGATAAAGCCACTCAATTCGAAGCCGATAAAAAGTGCCTGAACCCCAGGAATACTAGCGATTTCAGGCGAAATTCGGCCGCCTCAAAATAAAAAAGAAGATTCGTACATTGATATTGGAAGGGTCTTTTATAAATACAGAAATGCAGTTAAACAGCCAGTACTGACTAACGAGAATACTCTTACACCACCATTCACCAGAGCTGCTTATTTATAGAGAAACAGCTGACAAAGATGATTAAGCCCGCCACTGCCTTTTTCAAACTTCCTGCAGCCGCGCAGTCCCGAACAGGCTAACGCTCAGCAACTCACCCGGCTCTGCTTGCAACCGTACGGGTGCGGTACCGCCCGGCATCACCACCGCCACCTGACCCGCCGTCACCCATCCTACAGACCAGGCGGCGCATGCCACCGCACTGGCGCTGGTCCCGGAGGACGCCGTGGGCCCCTCACCACGCTCAAACACCCGCGCGATCACGCGATTGCCTGAATCCCGGGCGACCCATTGCAGGTTGACCCCGGAAATACAAGGTTGGCCGGCCCCGGCAGGTGGTGCGAAAGCAATCGCCCTCAGCGGATCGAACCAGGCTGATCGATGCAGCTGGGCGTTGTCCGGCAACGCTGACGCGTCCTGTACCAGCGTCACACAATGCGGGTTGCCCACACGCACAAACTGGCTGTGATTCCACTCGGGGTTGAGCGCAGCCAGTGGCGAAACATGGCTCACCTCAGTTCCCTCAAGCGAGACCGCGCCCACACCAACAGCCCCTACCGCCAAAGGCCCGAACTCGGGACGCCCCAGCGCCAGCCAAAACCCCTGGACCTGTTCGTACTCCGCCGGCTCAACCCGCGTAACCACCGGCGACAGTGCGTCTGTCTTGTCGTGATGCACCCGCAACTCACAGCCTTGCGCCATCAATCCCTGGTCGGTCAACGACTGGGCAAAGATCGTCAGGCCATTGCCACTGCGTTCGGCCAGGGAACCGTCGGTGTTGACGATCAACAGGTCAAAAGGCGGCGCGGCCTGGAACGGCCCCACCAACAAACCGTCACAACGATGCGCCTTGGCCTCGGCCGGGCGCGGCAACTCATCCCAACCGCACTCGGCGGCAATCGCCGCCAATGCCCAAACACCTCGGGTGCCAGCGGCCAAGTCGGCACGGTCCGGCACGTCGATACCCTTGCTGCGTAACTGCGCCGGGCTTACCACCCCGTAGATATTCCCGCGGGCGTCGTAGAACAGGGTCATTGCGCAGTCCGCATAAAGATTCGTACCACCTCTTCCAGGTGCTTGCGCATCGCCTGTCGCGCACCCTCCACGTCTCGCTGTTCCAGTGCATCGAGGATCTTGCGGTGCTCGTCTTCCGAGCGATGGGGCATGTCGTCCGAGGTGTAATGCGCCTGCAACCGCTGGAACATGCTGCCGTAACGATGCCCCAGCAAATGCGCAATCATCAACGCATACGCCGGATTGCCCGAGGCCTGGGCGATGCGAATGTGAAACAGACGATCGCCCGGATGGGTATGGGAACCGTCGCGGTTATCCTGCACATTACGCTCGAAGGCCTCGCGGATCCCCGCCAGCTCTTCGTCGGTGGCATGTTTGGCGGCCAGGGCGGCGGCTTCCGGCTCAATCAGGCGACGGGCCTGGAGCAGGGAAAACGGTGGAATCTCGGCATTGAAGTCGACGTGCAGGTTGAGTTCCGGATCTAACTCTTTCCATTGATCCCGGGTGGCCTGGGCCATCACCGGTTCCTGGCTGACTGTCGGTTGCACGGGTTCACACACCAGCACGCCGTTGCCCACCCGCACGTCTACCAGGCCGATCACCTCCAGGGCAATCATCGCCTCACGCACGGAAGCGCGACTCACGCCCAGCAGTTTGGCGAGTTCACGCTCAGCTGGAAGTCGACTGCCCGGCGGAAATTCTCCGCTGTCGATCAACGCTCGCAACTGGTCGGCAATCTGTCGATAAAGACGTTGGTTATCAATCACTTGAAATGGCATCTAGGCTCAGCTCGATTCATGCACAGCACGGTCAAAGCGATCAACCCGCGAAAAAGCCGCTTGTTGACCGGGATGACCCATGCTAAAAATTGGATCAATGGCCTGACCATTGGATCGTTTCCAGTGTGCTGATCATAGCAAACCCACCAGGGTTCGCTATGCCGCAGATACAGGTGTTTCACGCCCTCAATGGCCTGACCATTGAGCCAATAACAATAATCAAGGGAGTCTGTCATGGACCTCACCGGTAAACGCGTGCTGATCACCGCCGCCGCCCAGGGCATTGGCCGCGCCAGCGTCGAAGCCTATCTGGCGGCGGGGGCCGAAGTGATTGCAGCCGACATCAATCAACAGGCACTCGCCGGCTTGCCGGGTGCGCAAACGGTGGTGCTGGATGTCACCGACGCCAGCGCCATCCAACGCCTTGCCGCCGAGATCGGCCCTCTGGACGTGCTGTTCAACTGCGCAGGCGTGGTGCATGCCGGCAATATCCTCGAATGCCCGGAAAGCGACTGGACGTTTGCCCTGGACCTGAACGTCACCGCCATGTACCGCATGATCCGCGCGTTTCTGCCGGGGATGCTGGCGGCGGGCGGCGGCTCGATCATCAACATGTCGTCGGTGGCCTCCAGCCTCAAGGGCGTGCCCAACCGCTTTGCCTATTGCGCCAGCAAGGCGGCCGTCATCGGCCTGACCAAATCCGTCGCGGCCGACTTTGTTACCCAGCGCATCCGCTGCAACGCTATCTGCCCGGGCACCGTGGAGTCGCCTTCGCTGCAGCAACGCATCGTCGAACAAGCCCGCCATGAAGGCCGTCAACAGGACGAGGTGTACGCCGCCTTCACCGCGCGCCAGCCGATGGGACGCCTGGGCACGCCCCAGGAAATTGCCCAGCTGGCGCTGTACCTTGGCTCCGATGCCAGCGCGTTTACCACCGGCACCACCCAGATCATTGACGGCGGCTGGAGCAACTGACCGCCCACTTCCAATAAGAGGATTGCTCATGAAATTGCTGCGCTATGGTGAAAAAGGTCAGGAACGCCCGGCCCTGCTGGACGCTGATGGACGTCTGCGTGACCTGTCCGCCCACATCAGTGATATCGCCGGTGACGCCCTGCTCCCGCAAAACCTCGCTCGCCTGCAAGAACTCGACCCCGCGAGCCTGCCCCTGGTACCGGGCAATCCGCGTTTGGGCGCCTGTGTCGGCCAGGTAGGAAAATTCATCTGCATCGGCCTGAACTACGCCGATCACGCTGCCGAAACCGGCGCCCCCATCCCTGACGAACCGATCATCTTCAACAAGTGGACCAGCGCCATCGTCGGCCCCAACGACAACATCGAAATCCCCCGCCACTCCACCAAGACCGACTGGGAAGTGGAGTTGGGCGTGGTGATCGGCCAGGGTGGCCGCTACATCGAGGAAAGCCAGGCCATGCAGCACGTGGCCGGCTACTGCGTGATCAACGATGTCTCCGAGCGCGAGTTCCAGCTGGAACGCGGCGGCACCTGGGACAAGGGCAAGGGCTGCGACACCTTCGGCCCGCTCGGCCCCTGGCTGGTCAGCCGCGATGAGATCGCCGACCCGCACCAACTGTCGATCTGGCTGGAAGTCGACGGCCACCGCTACCAGAACGGCAACACCCGCACGATGATTTTCCAGATCCCCAAACTGATCAGCTACCTCAGCCAGTTCATGAGCCTGCAACCGGGGGATGTGATTTCCACCGGCACCCCGCCCGGTGTCGGCCTGGGGATCAAGCCCACGCCGGTCTACCTCAAGCCCGGGCAAAAAATCCGCCTGGGTATCGAAGGCCTCGGCGAACAGAACCAGACCACGGTCGACGCCTGACAAGAGACTAGGAGCCGTTCATGACTACCATTACCGCGATTCGCGTCGAAGATATCCGCTTTCCTACGTCCCAGTCCCTGGACGGTTCCGACGCCATGAACCCGGACCCGGACTACTCGGCCGCCTATGTGATTTTGCAGACCGACAACCCGGCCCTTGAAGGCCATGGCCTGACCTTCACCATCGGCCGTGGCAACGAGATTTGCTGCGCGGCGATCCAGGCCATGCAGCCGCTGCTGGTGGGCTTGACCCTGGAATGGATCGCCGAAGACATGGGCCGCTTCTGGCGGCATGTCACCAGTGACAGCCAGTTGCGCTGGATCGGCCCGGACAAGGGCGCAATCCACCTGGCCACCGGCGCGATCGTCAATGCCGCGTGGGACTTGTGGGCCAAGGCCGAAAGCAAACCCCTGTGGCGCCTGGTCGCCGACATGAGCCCGGAACAGCTGGTGCGCTGCATCGATTTCCGCTACATCACCGACTGCATCACCTCCAGCGAAGCCCTGGCCTTGCTGCGCCAACGCGCCGAAGGCAAGGCTGAACGCCTGGCCGACCTGCAAGCCAACGGCTACCCCTGCTACACCACCTCCGCCGGCTGGCTCGGTTACGGCGACGAAAAGCTGCGCAGGCTGTGCCAGGAAGCGGTGGATGCCGGCTTCAACCACGTCAAGCTCAAGGTCGGCCACGACTTGCAGGATGACCTGCGGCGCGTACGCATCGCCCGCGAAGTATTGGGCCCGGACCGCCAATTGATGATTGACGCCAACCAGGTGTGGGAAGTCGACACCGCCATCGATTGGGTGCGCGAATTGGCGTTTGCCAAGCCGTGGTTCATCGAGGAACCCACCAGCCCCGACGATATCGAGGGCCATCGCAAGATTCGCCAGGGGGTGGCGCCGGTCAAGGTCGCCACCGGCGAGATGTGCCAGAACCGGATCATCTTCAAGCAATTGATCATGCGCGAAGCCATCGACGTGGTGCAGATTGACGCCTGCCGCCTGGGTGGGGTGAACGAGGTGCTGGCAGTGATGCTGATGGCGGCCAAATATGGCCTGCCCGTGTGCCCGCATGCCGGCGGTGTCGGGCTTTGCGAGTACGTGCAGCACCTTTCGATGATCGACTACCTGTGCATTGCCGGCACCCACGAAGGCCGGGTGATCGAGTATGTCGACCATTTGCACGAGCATTTCGAGGAACCTTGCGTGGTGCGCGGTGCGGCCTATCTGCCGCCGAAGGCGCCGGGCTTTTCGATCCAGATGAAAGCCGCGTCCCGGGAGCAATACCGCCACCGGCCGTGAGCTGAACCGCAATTTGAATGGACGGAGCACAATAACAATGTCGTCCCCATCACCTTTGAGGCTCGATGCGCACCAGCATTTCTGGCGCTACCGGGCCGCTGATTATCCGTGGATCGGTACGGCTGAGGCTGACCTGCGGCGGGACTTTCTCCCACAGGACTTGCGGCCGTTGCTCGACGCTGCCGACCTGGATGGCTGCATTGCCGTGCAAGCCCGCGCCGGTGAGCAGGAAACCGACGCGCTGCTGGAAATGGCGCGGCAGCACCCATGGATACTCGGCGTCGTCGGCTGGGTCGACCTGTGCGACCCACGCCTGGAACAGCACCTGGAACAGTGGCGCGACGCACCGGGACTCAAGGGCTTTCGGCATCAGATTCAGGATGAGCCTACGCCTGCCAGCTTTATGGCCGATGCCAGGTTCTCCCGTGGCCTGCAACACCTGCAGCAACAAGGCTACGTCTACGAGGTGCTGATCCGCTGCGCCGACCTCGACGCCGCGACAGCCCTGTGCCAGCGCCACGACCGGCATCATCTGGTGCTGGACCACCTGGGCAAACCTGACATCGCCAACGGCCCCGTCGGTTGGGCCGAACACCTGGCGCCACTGGCCGCCCTGCCCCACGTCAGTTGCAAGCTGTCGGGCCTGCTCACCGAAGCCGGGCCCGAGCAACGCAACGCCCGAGCCCTGCGCCCCTACATCGAACTGGCGCTGGAATTGTTCGGCGCCGAGCGCCTGATGTTCGGTTCGGACTGGCCGGTGTGTCTGCTGGCCGGGGAATACCAGGGCACCTGCCAATTGCTGCAACAAACCCTCGGCCCACTGTCGCCCGATGAACAGCAGGCCATCTGGGGCGGCACGGCCCAGCGGGTCTATCACCTTGAAGGAAACTGCCCATGAATCTGCATTTGCAGGACCGCGTGATCATCGTCACCGGCGGCGGCTCGGGGATTGGCGCCGCCATTTCCCTGGGATTGGTTGCCGAAGGCGCAATCCCGGTAATTTTCGGCCATCAACCGTTGTCGCCGGCCTTCGCGGCCGAGCTTGAGCAGCACGGTCAAAGCCACTTCATCCGTGTCGAGTTGCGCGATGAGGACGCCTGCCGCGCAGCCGTCAACGAAGTGTTGCGACGTTTCGGACGCATCGACGGCCTGGTGAACAACGCCGGGGTCAACGACGGCGTGGGCCTGGATGCGGGCCGTGCAGCGTTCGTCGAATCCCTGGAAAAGAACCTGATTCATTACTACTTGATGACCCACTTGTGCCTCGATGCCCTCAAGGCCAGCCGCGGGGCAATCGTGAATATCAGCTCCAAGACGGCCCTCACCGGCCAGGGCGGTACCAGCGGTTATACCGCCGCAAAAGGTGCGCAGCTGTCACTGACCCGGGAATGGGCCGCCTCCTTGCTGGAGTTCGGCATCCGGGTCAATGCCGTGGTGCCCGCCGAGGTGCTGACGCCGCTGTATCAACGCTGGATCGACGGCTTCGACAACCCCGAGGCCAAGCTCGCCGCCATCGTCGAAAAAATCCCCTTGGGCAAACGGATGACCACTCCCGAGGAAATTGCCGACAGCGTGCTGTTCCTGCTCTCACCCCGCGCCTCCCACACCACCGGACAGTGGCTGGTGGTGGATGGAGGCTACACCCACCTCGACCGGGCGCTGACATGAGCGGCCAACGTTACTGCCTGGCGCTGGACCTGATCGACGATGCGGCATTGATCGCCGAGTACCAGCAGCTGCATCGACGCATCTGGCCTGCCGTGGCAGAGCATCTGCGCAGCCAGCAAATCCTGGAAATGCAGATCTGGCGCCTGGGCACGCGGCTGTTCATGGTCATGGACACCGCGGCCGGGTTCAGCTTCGAAGGGCTGGACCACGCTGCACGCGCCAACCCCGACGTGCAAGCCTGGGAAACCCTGATGTGGCGCTTCCAGGCCCCCACGCCGTGGACTGACCCCGGCGGCAAATGGCAGCCCCTGGAGCAGATTTTCCTCCTTACCGACCAACCCTGATACCCGCTGCATCGCACGCCTTGATCCCATAAAAACAACAGGAGAAGCGTCATGTTAAGCAAAGATACACACCTGCCAGGCACCCGTGCCGTGCCGACCTATCGCTGGGCGCTGATGCTGGTGACCAGTCTGTTTTCCTCTGGGGCTTGTCCTACGGTTTGCTCGACGTACTGAACAAGCACTTCCAGGAAGTCCTGCACGTCAGCAAGGCCCAGTCCGGGCTGTTGCAAAGCGCCTATTTCGGCGCGTACTTCCTGATTGCCCTGCCGGCCGGGTTGTTGATGGACCGCCACGGCTACAAGGCCGGGATCCTGCTGGGCCTGTGCCTGTATGCGACGGGCGCGCTGCTGTTCATGCCGGCGGCTGCGGCGGCGAGCTTTCCGTTTTTCCTGTTCGCGCTGTTTGTCATCGCCTGCGGCCTGGGCTGCCTGGAGACCGCTGCCAACCCCTATGCCACGGTGCTGGGGGAACCCCAGGGCGCCGAGCGGCGGTTGAACCTGGCGCAATCATTCAATGGCCTTGGCCAGTTCTTCGGCCCGCTGATTGGCGGCGCGATGTTCTTCAGCGCCGGCAGCACACCGGCCTCGGACATGAGTTCGTTGCAGACCACCTACGTGGTGATCGCGGTCCTGGTACTGCTGGTGGCGCTGCTGATCGCCCGCACGCCGCTGCCGGATTTGCGCGCCCAGGAACAGGCACTGCAACCGACGGCCGGCAAGGGTCTGTGGCAGCACCGGGAGTTCGTCGGTGGGGTGATCACGCAGTTTTTCTATGTGGCGGCCCAGGTCGGAGTCGGCGCATTTTTCATCAACTACGTCACCGAGCATTGGGCACAGATGGGCAATCAGCAAGCCGCCTACCTGCTGTCGATCGCAATGCTGGCCTTCATGTTCGGGCGCTTTTTCAGTACCTGGCTGATGGGCCGGGTCAGCGCGCAGAAGCTGCTGCTGATTTATGCGCTGATCAATATCGCGTTGTGCGGCCTGGTGGTGATCGGCCTGGAAGGTATCTCGGTGATCGCGCTGATCGCGGTGTTCTTCTTCATGTCGATCATGTTCCCGACGCTGTTCGCCATGGGCGTGAAGAACCTCGGGCCGCACACCAAGCGCGGCAGTTCGTTCATGATCATGGCGATCGTCGGCGGCGCCCTGATGCCCTACTTGATGGGCAAGGTGGCGGACAACAGCACAGTGGCGCTGGCTTACCTGTTGCCTATGGGGTGTTTCGTGATTGTGGCGGTGTATGCCCGTAGTCGCTTGCGCCATCCGTGAAGTACCGCCCCGGCGTCGTCCCGAACGTACGCCGGAACATCGCAATAAAGGCACTGACGTTTTCATAACCCAGGTCCAGCGCAACCCGGGTCACGGGTGCATGCGCCGCCAGCAACTCCAGGGCGCGCAACAACCGTGCGCGCTGGCGCCACTGGCTGAAGGTGAACCCGGTCTCGGCAACAAACCGCCGGGCCAGGGTACGCGGCGAGACACCGGCCCACTGCGCCCAGTGTTCCAGCAGGCGGTTGTCGTCGGGACTGTCGGCCAGCGCCTGGGCGATGCGCAACAGGCGCGGGTCCCGGGGCAGCGGCAAGCCGAATGGTTCCTGGGGCAACCCGGCGATTTCATCAAGGATCACCTGGGCGATCCGTGACTGTGGCGGCTCGAGCAGCAGCTGGCTCCAGGTTGCCGCGCGCCTGACGGCTTCCAGCAACAAGGCCGACGTGGCGATAACGCACGTCTGTCGGGGCAGCCCTGCGCATGCCTGGGGTTCGACATACACACTCCAGCCATCAAACGGCCCGTGGGAACGCAAGGCGTGGGAACAATCGGGGGCAATCCACACCGCGTGGGTGGCCGGTACTACCCAATGCTGGTGCGCCGCCTGCACCGACAACAACCCGCGCTGGGCTCCGAGCAATTGCCCGCGGGCATGCTGATGAAGGGCCGTGGTGCGTGCTACCGGACTGCTGCGCAACGTCGCCACCAGCAACGGACCGCCGGTCGCATTGGCGAGCTGGGCTGAAACGAGTGTTGACGGCATATGGCAGCTTTACCGTATTGAATGACCTGGATAAGGCAGTGTAGCCATTTGCGCACGCCCAGACTGCGGATTCATTCATTGAGGGCTCCGCCATGCGTGCAGAAGACGTGCTTCCCGACCATCTCGACCAAGGCCAATTCAATGGCGTGACCGTGCGCAAGGGCACGGTGGGCGCATTCCTCGCCAACGCCAGAACCTGGTGCGATCCGGCCACCCCGGACGAGCAGCGCTTGCTGGCCGAACAGGACATCCTGCAAGCCCTCCCCGCCCTGCAGGCCCTGGGCCTGTTTGAAGTGTTGCAGGTGCGGGATGGCAAACTGGCGCGGCTGCTGAAGTGAGAGGATCGGCCTGGAAGGTGGTAATCCGTCGCTGGAAGCCCGGGGTTCACCAGTTCTCGCGGGGATTACGCACCTTCCAGGCCACCTCGCACCTCAAGTGGTTACTTGTCCTACGAACTGATAGTGGTTGGAAAGGCCCGTCGCGTTCCATGATCCTGGAAAAAATGTTTGGCCCTGTGTTCAGGCATGCCAAGGGAACCCGGCTCGCTCGATACGGCCTGATGTGCAAGGATGTTGCGCTGCACATCGTTCGTTGAACGCAAAACCAAGGATTTTTCATGACCGCCATCAGCACCCCAGCGCCCGTGGTACCCGGGCGGCTGGAACAAATGTCGACCCGCATCGCGTTTTTCATCGCCGGCTTCGGCATCGCCGCCTGGGCACCACTGGTGCCTTATGCCAAGGCCCGCGCCCAACTCAATGAGGGCACCCTCGGCCTTTTGCTGTTGTGCCTGGGGGTGGGCTCGATGATCGCAATGCCGGTCGCCGGGGCCCTGGCGTCGCGCTACGGTATCCGGCGAGTGGCCACCGGCGGCACCCTCCTGATCTGCCTGGGCCTGCCGATGCTGGCCACCGTCACCTCGATTCCCTTGCTGATGGCCGCGCTGTTTGTGTTTGGTGCCGGCCTGGGCACGGTGGACTCCACGGTTAACCTGCAAGCGGTGATGGTCGAACGGGCCAGCGGCAAGACCATGATGTCGGGCTTCCACGGGCTGTTCAGCCTGGGCGGGATCGTCGGGGCGGCAGGTGTCAGCGGGCTGCTGGGGTTGGGCTGGTCGCCGTTGCAGGCCACCCTCGCCGTGATCGTCGTCATCGTAGTGGCCTTGCTCAAGGCCGGGCCACACCTGCTGCCTTACGGCAGTGAAAGCTCCGGGCCGGCCTTTGCCGTGCCCCACGGCGTGGTGCTGTTTATCGGCTGCCTGTGCTGCATCGTGTTTCTTGCCGAAGGCGCCGTACTGGACTGGAGCGCGGTGTTCCTGAGCGCCGAGCGCGGCCTTGACGAGGCCTATGCGGGCCTTGGCTACGCAGCCTTTGCCTTGACCATGACGGTCGGGCGCCTTACCGGCGACAGGATAGTTCGCCGCCTGGGCGCAACCCGGGTGATTGTATTCGGCGGCGCGCTCGCCGCCGGCGGCATGCTGTTGGCGACGCTATTCCCTGCGTGGGAAACCGCCCTGCTGGGGTATGCATTGGTCGGTGCCGGGTGTTCGAACATCGTACCGGTGCTGTACACCGCCGTCGGCAAGCAGACCGTCATGCCGGAACACATTGCGGTGCCCGCCATCACCACCTTGGGCTACACCGGCATTCTCGCCGGCCCTGCGGTGATCGGCTTCATCGCCCATGGCAGCAGCTTGAGCACTGCCTTTGTGCTGATTGCCGTACTGCTGATCGGTGTGGCGATCAGCGGGAAAATACTGCGGGTCTGACCACCCAGCCCCATCACGCCTCGTACATTAAGGCGTCAACCCGGGGTCATTTGGCTTTCTGGAGTTCCAGCCAGCGATCAAGGGTTTTGTTGCTGAGCCAGCCCGCCTGGTGATGGCTGCCGAAAATTCGCCGACCGCTGTCGGCGGTGTTTTCCAGCGACCGCAACAAGCCCGGCCGGTCCACAAGGTTTTTCGCCATATACACCTGCTGTTCGTCGTATTTCTTCTTCGGTAGCCCCGTGGCCGGGTCCAGTACAACTTGGCCATGGCTGTCGAGCTCATCCGGGTCTTTGCTCATCATCGCCAGCACCTCGATGTTGACGTAGCAGATCTGCTCGAAAAACCCCATGCGGTCCCGCGACCGGTCCCGTAACTCGGTGAACATTTCCTTGAACAGACGGACGAGATCGGCATTGTTTTTTGTGTGGAAAGGGTCCGGGCTGAAGGCACTGGGATCGCTGTTGCCGAACACGACGTTCTCGGCCTGTGCCAGGCTTTCGCGGGTGATGTAGCCGTCCTGGTCGAGGATCGCATCGATCAGGCGCGGACGCTGGATGATCGCCTTGGCAAGCAGGATAGCGCTGTCGGCCTCTCGGCTGGCACCGAGCTTTTTACTGGCGATTCGTTGCAGTGAAGACAGCTTCAGTCCGTCAGTTCTCATGGAGTTTTTTCAGCATGGCAAATTGGGCGTTCGCCGCGCTCACCAAATCGCTGTCCGGCAAACGAATGTAGGGATTGGGCCCGCGGAGGCGGCTGGCCACTTCGTTCTGAAGCCCCAGGTGTTGCAGCAGACTCCTGCAGTGACTCTCTCCCCGCAAAGGAGGCCGATAGCCTGATGAGCGGACAGGCGCCCCGCCGGATTGATGGCTGTGCTTTCGCGCAGCCTCACCGGGTTCACTTGAAGCGGCGTGAATTGCCCGTGTACCGCCGTCCAGTGCCGGGGCAATACAGGGTGTAGCACCGAGGTGCTGGCAGACCGACCCGCCGTTGATTGTCATGATTCATCTCCACCATTTTCCGGTTCCACATTGACCTGGTCATCATCCCGGCAATCGCCGTATCGCTCAGGTGAAAACAGGCCAAAGGTGTGTGGTGTGCCGGTGGCAATGGTTCCGAGATAGAGCAGCGTTCCAATGACAACATGTAAAAACCGAAGAATCAGTCGGCTTTTCGAGACCCTGGCGAGGTCGGTTTTGTCTCCTGCCAAAGGTCTTTGATCGCTGCGACCATAGCGCCCATCACCGCGCGCAACGGGCGTAACCCAGGCGCGAGGGAGGCAGGCAACTGCCCGTGCGGCAACATGCCTTTGATGAAGTCGTCAGCCGCCGGCGCCTGGAATGTGTGCTGCCCGGTGAAGTTCTTCACTCGCCGGGCTTCGGCGCCCTCTTCGCACCGTTTGCCCGGTGCGGCAACGGGGGGCGGTTGCAGGGTATCGCTGCCCGTCGGCGCAAGACAGGCTGGCTGATAGCCAGGATTGTGCGATCCACACGAAGGTGTAGCCATGTCTGAGCCCTGGCTGAGAGTTTGAAAGCAGCGGATTGATCAAGGCAGGTCATCACGCCGCGAGAGGGTCGCGGCGTGATCGAGCTAAAACAGGTTCAGAGAGAGGTGGCGCAGGGCGGCTCTGCCGATCTTGCCGTCATACCGGTCAAGAGAGTCCATCAGCGTTAACAGGCTTGAGCGCTGAGTGACTTCCTTGGCCAACTCGATGAGCCGCTGTTGCTTTGGGTCGCTCGACGACGATGCGGCCAATTTTTTCAAATCTTTGATACTGATGGAGCGGCTCCAGATACCCTTCAGGGCGTCGAAGTCCTTCAACATCTGTTCGGCGAGCTGTTTGTCGGTCTTGTACTTCAAGGCATTGCCGGAGTCGAGCACGGCGTTGAGGTCCCGCCGGGAGATTCGACCATCCAGATCACCGGTCCTGCCGGCTCGGTCAAAGGCTTGTATTACGTCTGGGCGTCGCAGCAGTTCCCGGGCCAACAGAATGTTCTCATTACGGTCCTGGTCGTTGGTCAACCGTCTGCCCGCCATCTCCTCCAGGCTTTGTTTTGTGATGAAGGGCTGGCCCGGCACCGTGAACGCATCAAATTTTTTCTTGAGGAGGTTCCCCAGTTGATCGGGGGTTTGCCTCGAATAGTGTGGGTCCGGGCGACCGTATCCCGGGTCAGGCTTGCAGGGGGTCGGACGGCAGTGTCCGGGAAGAGGCCTGAGTGGAATGGAAGGGTCAGGACGACCATAACCGGGGTGAGGCCGGAACGGATTGAACAGCTTGTGCAGAAAGTCCTGAAGCTGTCCGATCAGCCCGCCCAGGAACGAGTTTGCATAGGACGCCCGGAATGAGTTGTTGGCGGCACCATGGGGATCCATCGTGCTCTGCGTCGTCGTCCAATTCGAATATCCCGGGCCGATCCCATTCTGTGGCACGTTGAAGCTGATGTGGATCGACCCCTGCCCGGAGCGTGAGCGTGACTGCGTCGATGTGGCGGCATCAGTATGCGGCTGCGCGGCGTTATCAGAGGGGTTGGCAACAGTTGAGTTGGATAAGGTTACCGACATAGGCATCTCCAGTTCGGCGTATTGACACGATTCACTCCCGGCTCAAAGACACCTCGGCGATACAAGGTATCCCATGGAAAGTGGGCACCTCCTTGTGTGGTAGACCTGTCGGATTCAGTTCCTGCGGACGCAGAAAATCGTTAGAAAAAGAGTAGGAAGAACGGCTATGGCGAGGGGGCTTGCGCCCCCTCGTCACTGTCGATACCTGGGATCAGGCACGCATCAGAAGCCGACGCTGGCCTGCACGAAGAACGTGCGCGGTTCACCCAGGTAGATCCCGGAGTTGTTGTCGCTGGAGCGGGTGTAGTGTTCCTGGTTGAACACGTTTTTTACCCCGACGCCCAGCTTCAGGTTCGACAGTTGCGCACCGAAGTCATAACCGCTGCGCACGTTGACCGAGACGTAGCCGGGAATATCCCCGTACTGGCCATCAGCAGTCGGCTGGGTGATGTAGGTGGTACCGGTGCCCGGCGCACGCTGGCCGGACTGGGCATAGACGTCCAGGTTGTGGGTCCAGTGGTTGATGTCGTAACGCAGCCCCAGGGTGGCCACTTCACGGGAGTACAGCGGCAAGTCGCGGCCCTTGAAGGCAACGTCGCCTTCGGAGGTAGCCCTGGTGTAGGTGAAGCCGGCGTTGGCGGTCAGGCCGTCCAGGCGCGGGTCGAGGTTCGACAGGTCGTAATGGGCCGACGCTTCGATGCCCTCGTGCTTGGTAGCGCCGAGGTTGGTCCAGCCCACATCGTTGCTGACGTATTGCAACTCGTCCGAGAAGTCGATGTAGAACAACGTCACTTCGCCGCCCCAGACGTTGTCGTTGTAGCGGGTACCGATTTCGTAGGTCTTGGCTTTTTCCGGGTTCAGGCCGTTCGCGGTCTGGTCGCCGTTACCGCCCTGGCCCAGCTGGAAGTATTGCAGGCTGCCGAAGGAGGTTTCGTAGTTGGCAAACAGCTTCCAGGCATCGGAGACGTGGTACATCACGCTCAGGGCCGGCAGCGGTTCGTTGTTGTGGATCTCGCGGCGCTTCTCCTGAACCGTGGCGCCATTGAGGCCTACCACCGGACGGTCGTGCCATTCGGTGCGAATCTGCTCAAAGCGAATGCCCGGGGTGACGGTCCATTTGCCGATATCAATCTTGTTGTCGATATAGAACGAGTTGGCCTCGGTGCCACCGGTACGGTCCTGGTACACGTGGCCGTCACTCTGGCCCACGGGCGTCGGCACGTTGTTGACCAGCGCCAGGCTGGTGGCCTGCTCGTGCATGCCTTCCTTGAGGTAGCGATAACCGACGCTGACTTCCTGGGTGCTCGGCCCCAGGTCAAATACATGGGACACACGCGGCTCGATGCCGAAGGTGTAGTAGGTGCGCGGGTAGGAACCCAGGGTCTTCAGGTCGCGGTTGGCGATGTTGCTGCCGCGGAAACTGTCGGAATAGTAGGTCAGCACTTCAGCCTGGGTGCGGTCGTCGATCTGCCGGATGTACTTGAAGGACATATCCTTGCGCCGGCCATTGAAGTTGTCCCAGTCACGTACCGATTGATACGGGTTGGCGTCGTACTGCTTCTGGGTCAGGCCGCCGGGCATGTCGGCGCTGGCGTCGTAGTAGTGGAAATTCAGCGAGAAATCGTCTTGATCGGTCGGCGCCCAATGGGTCTTGAAGATCACGTCGTCGATGTCGTTGGAGTTGTTGCGGTCGCGGTAACCATCGCCCTTGGTCCCGGAATACAGCAACGCAGCACCGATACCGTTGTCGGCGGTGCCGCCGATGAAGGCGTTTTCAATGTGTTTCCAGCCGCCGTGGGCCGCGGTTTCCAGGGTGGTGCCGACTTCGCCGGAGAATTTTTCCGGGATGGCCCGGGTGACGAAGTTGATCACGCCGCCGACGTTCTGTGGTCCATAACGTACGGAGCCTGCGCCACGCACCACGTCGATGCTGTCGAGGTTGCCGGAGGAAATCGGCGCCATCGACAACTGCGGCTGGCCGTAGGGTGCAAACGCTGCCGGTACGCCGTCGATCAATACCGTGGAGCGTGGCGACAGACGCGAGGTCAGGCCGCGTACCCCGACGTTGAGGGAAATATCACTGCCACCGGTGCCGTTGGCCTCCTGTACCTGCACCCCGGGAATGCGCCGCAGCACGTCACCGACGTTCATCGCGCCCTGCTCCACCATGGCTTCACGGCGCACCACGGTGCGCGCGCCCGGGTGGTTCTGCACCACTTCGGCATTCGCGTCGCCGAGCCAGTCGCCAACCACCTTGATGTCGGTGGCACCCAACTCCAGCGGCGAACCGGCTTCGCCGGTGCCCTTGCCCAGCGGGCGCAGGGTCACGGAGCCCGCATCGATCTGGTAATCCAGGCCGCTGCCCTGCAGCAACTGGCGCAGCGCTTGTTCGGGCGACAGGTTGCCGTCGACGGCCGGGGCTTGTTTGCCGGCCACCATGTCGGGGCTGAAGAACACTTGCAGCGACGTCTGCTGACCCAATTGGCTCAAGGCCGAACCCAGGGACTGGGCCTGGATATGAATGCCATCGTCAGCATAGGCCGCCGGCAGTGCGGCGCTGACGGCCAGCGCCAGGGCGAGGGGTGCCCAGCGCGATGATTTATTGTTTTTCATGGCGAGTTTTTTCACGTCGAACGTAGTCCTGTGATCGCAAGAGAGTGCGGCTGTTAATGCAAACCAGTTGCAGTTGCACAAGAAGACGAAGAACTCGAAAAAAACCTGAATCTATCGCGAAATTATTTCCTGGCTACCGTCCGGCAAGGTGCGCAAGGCCACCGGAAGAATGTGCGGCAAGGCCTTGAGCAAGGCGTCGGTGTCGGTGGATTTGAACACGCTGGTCAAGCGCAGGTTGCTCACCGCGGGCGCGCTGACCCGCAAAGGTTGCTCGCGGTAACGTGAGACCTCCCGAGCCACTTCGCCGAGAGTGGCGTTGTTGAACACCAGTTTGCCGGTGCGCCAGGCCGTGAGCTCTTCAGGGTTGACGGCGTAGGCAGCCGCCACCTGGCCCCGGGTATCCACATGGGTGCCCCGACCGGCCGTGAGCATCACGATGTCATCGGATGAGCGCCCTTGCACTTTGACCGTACCGGCCTCGACCACCACGCGGGTCTGGTCGTCATCGCGGCGCACGTCGAAACGCGTACCGGTGACCGTCACCTGCCCTGCCCCGGCGTCCACCACGAAGGGCCGGCTGGTGTCGTGCTCGACGCTGAACATGGCCTCGCCCTGCTTGAGCTCGATGCCGCGCTGGCCTTTTACATAGTGCACGGCTACCACGCTGCGGCTGTTCAAGTCCATCAGCGAGCCGTCGGGCAACGCCACCTGCCGGTGCTCCCCCAATGCAGTGCGGAACTCGGCGTTGTACGTCGCCGGATGATCCAGGCCACTGAACAACCCCAGGCCCAGGGCCACCGCCAGCACACTTGCAGCCACTGCATAACGCAGCACGGGCCGGCGCTTCGCGCGCGGTTGCGGGGCATCGCACAACGCCTGCAAGCGCGCCTTGGGCACCAGATCGGTGGCACTCCACAAGCCTTGCAGCACATCAAATTCGTACTGGTGCTCGGCATGCTCTGCACGCCAGGCATCAAAACGCTCGCGTTCTTCTGCGCTCAATGGGCTGTCCTGCACACGCACAAACCATTGCGCCGCCTCGTCGCGGGCCGTCGCGCTGCCGCAGGCACACTCACGGGTATCCATCATGGAAGATCCTGTTTCATAGCGGGCATTGGTCATGGTGCCATCGCATCCAGGCGGTCACGTAGATGCCGCAGGGTGCGGATCATATACTTTTCCACCATGTTTTTAGACAGGCCCAGGCGTTCGGCGATTTCCTGCTGGGTCAGGCCCTCGATTTTCTGCCAGATAAAAATCTTGCGGCAATTGAGCGGCAGCTCGGCCAGGGCTTGCTCGATGGAATCCGCCAGCTGGATCGCGTGCATGAAATGCTCCGGGTCGCCACTGTGGGGCGAACTCTGGTCAAAGGCTTCCAGGGCCATCGCCTCCCGCCGGTCTTCGCGGCGATAGGCGTCAACGGCGATATTGCGCGCCGTTTGATGCAGATAGGCGCGAGGTTGCTCAACCTTGGTGGCGCTGGATTCAAGCACCCGCACAAAAGTGTCGTGGGCCAGGTCCTCGGCCTGCTGACGGTTTCTCAGGCGGCGCGTCCAGGTCCCGATCAACTCTTCGTAGTGCTCGAAAAAGCCTGTTCTGCGGGGCGGCTGAGGAGTCATCAAGGAAGCACTGGGGAGGCGGGGTGTGAATAGTAATGCTTCCTATTAAGTGGAGCAATTGCTTCCCGTCGTCCTCTCTCCTTGACCCTTGTACATCCCGCCCAATCCCGGCAGCATTCGCCCGTGACTTTCACGGACGAGCACCTTATGACACTGCCCTTTTTCGCCCCCTTTCTCCTCACCACCGAGCGCCTGGGCCTGCGCCCTCCCCATCAGGATGACTGGCGCGCGCTGTTTGCCATTTGGTCCGACCCCGAGGCCATGCGCTACTTTTCCTTTCCCACCATGACCCGCGCCGAGCAAGCCGTTGAACGCTTCGGCCAATTGATGGAGGCATCGATTGCCGGTGAAGACCTGGTGTGCATGGTGGAGTTGCTGGCCACCGGCGAGGTGATCGGCAGTTGCGACCTGTTCAATGTCGACGAGCAATGCCGCCGCGCTGAAATCGGCTTTACCCTGGGCCGCCAGTATTGGGGCAAGGGCTACATGAGCGAAGCCGCCCGCGCCGTGATCGACCATGGGTTCAACACCGCCGGGCTGCGCCGCCTTGAAGCCGACATTGACCCACGCAACCTGGGCTCCGCGAAGCTGCTTGAGCGCCTGGGTTTCGTCCGCGAAGGCTTGCTGCGCGAGCGCTGGGTGGTCGGCGACGAGATCTCGGACAGCGCGCTGTATGGCCTGCTCAAGCGTGACCGTCCTGCCTGACCCACAACGGGCGCCCCTTCTTCAGGCCGACGATCAGGGCCAAGAGGATCAAGCCCATGGCCTGCCACTGCGAAACCCCGGGGCGCTCACCCAGGATCAGCATTGAGCTGACGATGCCGAACACCGGGATCAGCAGTGACAGGGGCGCCACCCGGGAAACCGGGTACTCGCGCAACAGCAGGTTCCAGCCCCAGTAACAGAAGTGCGTCGCGCCATACACCTGGAACGCCAGCGAGAACAACGCCACGCCGTTCAGTTGAGCAGGCAAAGCGATAAAGGCTTGCGAGCCATCCAGCAGCCACGTCAACAGCACCAGCGGCAACGGCGCAAACAGGCTGGCCCAGACTACGAAGGCAAAGATCTCCCGCACCCCGGAGACCTTGATGATGATATTGCCGATGCTCCAGGCCAACGCGCTGAACAGCACCAAGGCAAACCCCAGCATCGTGGCCGCGCCCTGCACACTCAACAGCATGCCCACCAGGCCCATGGCCGCCAGCGCCACGCTGATCAATTGCGGCACGGACAGGCTTTCACGAAACAGCAGCACGCCCCAGCCCATGGTGAAAAATGCGCTGAACTGGATCAGCAACGACGCGCTGCCGGGCGGCACGCCCATGGCGATCCCGAGGTTGATCAAGGCCCACATCGCCACCCCGAATATCAAGCCATAGGCCGCCAGCCACTTCACCGCGACCTGGGGCCGGCGCACCAGAAACACCCAGGGCAACGCCGCCAGGGTGAACCGCAGGGCCGTCAGCAACAGCGGGTTGATCTCGGCCAGGCCGAGTTTGGTAATGGGGAAATTGAGTCCCCACACAGCCGTCACCAGGACGGCCAGTAACAGGTGTTTTTGCTTCATCGTGACGGGTCCATTGACTCGGTGGCACGACAGGAGGCCGTGCATCCGACAGATTTTTTCGTAAACCGCGATGGCCCGCCTGCGATTGTGGGTCAACAAAGGCTAGAATCAGGCCATGCCCGATATTCATCCCTACGAAAACACCCCGCGCGACGTGGTCGTGACCGCCATCGACTATGCCGACGGCGAGCTGTTCCCCGCCCACGCGCACCCGCGAGGTCAGTTGGCCTATGCCAGCCAGGGTGTCATTACCGTCTACAGCGCCACCGGTAACTGGGTGGTGCCGCCTCGCCGCGCGATCTGGGTGCCGCCGCATGTGTCCCACGCCATGCTGATGCGCGGGCCGGTGACGATGCTCAACACCTACATTCGCCCGCAGGCGGCGCGGCGGCTGGAGTTGCCGCAACAGTGCCAGGTGCTGGATGTGTCGCCGCTGCTTGGGCAGTTGCTGGAGAAGGCCGTCGAGGTACCTGCGCGTTACGCGATGGGTGGCCGCGACAGCTATTTGATGGGCTTGCTGCTGCACGAGATCGCCCGGATGCCGGTGCTACCGCTGTGTGCGCCGTTGCCGGCCGAGCCTCGATTGGCGAAGGCCTGCGAAGAGTTTCTGGCTGGGCCTTCGTTGGAGGTCAGCATTGATGCCATGGCCTTCGGCGCGGGGATGAGCCGCCGGACGTTTACCCGGCAGTTTCGTCAAGCCACGGGTATCAGTTACCTGCAGTGGCGCCAGCAAGCCTGCCTGCTGGCGGGGATTGTGCGGCTGGGCAATGGGGAACCGGTGACCAGGGTGGCGCTGGATTTGGGGTATAGCAGCCCGAGTGCGTTTGCGACGGTGTTCAAGCGTGTGTTGGGTGAGGTGCCGAGTCGTTATTTCAGCAACGAGTTGCGACGCTGATTGAGACCGGTGGGGGGATTTGTGGATGGATTGGTCCGGGGTATTTACCCGTTGCTGCGGTAACGGCGTCAATGACTTTACCGACGCGGTACTACGGGAAAAAATCCGCTTCAGGTAATCTGTCTGTCACCTTGATTGACAGATCAGACGGTTTTGGAGCGCCTCATGCAACGCATTGGTTTCATCACCTTTTCCGGTTTCGGCGTCATGAGTTTCTCTGCACTGTCAGTTTTCGAGAGTGCCAATAATGCATTGGGTAAAACCCATTACGACGTACGTCTGATCTCGGAGCACGGCGGGCCGGTACGCAGTTCACTCGGCGTGGTGGTGCAGACTGAAGCCTTCGGCAAGACTGCATTCGACACGGTGATCATCGGTGGCGGCAATGACCGCGAATTCACGCCCGGCTTGCTGGATTACCTGCGTCAGGCTGCCAGAAATAGCCGACGCCTGGCCGCCACCTGCTCCGGAACCTTCTTCCTGGCCCAAGCAGGTTTGCTTGACGGTATGCGAGCGACCACCCACTGGTTTTTCGCGGCAGAATTCCGCAAACGCTACCCCAAGGTGCGGCTGGAAGAGGAGCGTTTGTTTATCGTCGACGGTTCGCTATGGACAAGCGCCGGCATGACCGCTGGCATCGACCAAGCCCTGGCGATGGTCGAAGCCGATCTTGGCGCGACGGTAGCGCGGGCGGTATCGAAAACCTTCATCCTGCAAAACCGCCGTGCCGGGGGGCAGCCACAGTCCTCGGCACTGCTGGACATGGAACAGAAGACCGACCGTATCCAGACTGCCATAGCCTATGCGCGCAATAACCTGCATCGCAGCCTGAGCCTCGACGAACTGGCCGAAGCAGCCCATTTAAGCCTGCGCCAATTCAGCAGGGCGTTTCGAGCACAGACCGGCGTATCCCCAGCCAAAGCCATTGAAAAGCTGCGGATCGAAACAGCCTTGGTGCTGATCCAGGACGGCCGTCATCCTATCGAAGGCATTGCCCGCCAGACCGGCTTTGGCGACAGCGAACGCATGCGAAGGGCATTTATCCGCGAATTCGGCAAACCGCCGCAGGTGATGCGGCGCACGGCAAGAAGCCGGTCGGAAACGGCGGCATCGGGAATGTCCAGAAACGAGGGTTAAATGGCCTTTGCTTCGCCCTGCCCGAGCCTAGGCTAAACCTCAGGTCACTCAACCCGATTCCCGAGGAACTCCATGAAACCTTATGCCCTGGCCTTCGGCGCCTTGCTCAGCCTGCTTAGCGCCACCACAAGCTTCGCCGCAGCCAAAGAGGATGACGCTCGCGCCTTCTTCACCCGGTTTGTCGCCGCTCAAAACGCCCACGACCTCACCCAGATCAAGGCAATGCTCTGGGACTCGCCAAAAATGCTCTGGTACGCCCGAGGTGGCGAAAACTGGGGGCCGGATGCGGTGGTCAGCAAGCTCAAGGTGTACTACCAGGGCGCCTGGCAACTTAAGCCCGACATGAGCCACTTCAGCGTGGTGCTGGTGGCCGATAACGTTGCGCAACTGATGGTGCCGATCACCTTCACCCGTAGCCACGCCGGTGAAACACCTACCGACAGCACCTTCCTGATCAGCCAGACGCTGGTCATGGGCAAGGATGGCTGGCGTGTAGCGAGCATCATGCCGATCGCCGATACCAACTTCAAATAAGCCGATGTCCGAAAACGAGACCTTGGCGCAAACGCTTACGCGTCTTAGCGTTGCGTCATCAATCTGATAGTCCTGGATGGCCGGTACCTATATGACGAATAGGTACCCGCGCCACCCCACACACTCACACCAACCGCTTGATCTGCTTATGCCGCCAAACCAACCGGTAATACGCCGTCTGCAACCCCAACATCGCCAGATACGTCACCGGAAACGCCATCCACACCCCTTCCAGCCCAAACCGCGCATTCAGCAGATACGCCACCGGCAACTCCACCCCCAACACGCAAACGATCGAGATCCCCACCGGCACCAGCACCACCCCGCTGGCCCGCATGATCCCGCCCACCACGGCCTGGAAACCGAACACCAGGATGCTCCAGAGCATGATATGCAGCAGGTGCTCGGCCTTGACCCGCGCATCCACGTCGGTAATGAACAACCCCAACAGCCAGTGCGACAACACATACCCCAGCACTATCAACCCACCCGTCAGGCACAGGTTGATCAAAATCCCCGTACGCAGGATCGGCCCGATCCGCTCCAGGCGCCCCGCCCCGATCGCCTGCGCCCCCAGAATCGACGCCGTGATCGCAATCGACAACGCCGGAAACTGCACATAGTTGACGATCTGCGTCACCGCCCCATACGCCGCCGTCGCCTGGGAACCATGGCTGTTGACCAGCGCCAGAATCACCAGCTCCGACAACGACAGCACCACCATCTGCAACCCCGTAGGCAACCCGATACGCAGGACCTTGCCCAGGATCACCCGATCCAGCCGCAGCGCCGCCATCAACTGGCGATCCGGCGCCATCACGTGGTTTTTATGGCGCAGGCGCAGCACCAGGAACGTCATCGCCAGGGCATTACCCACCAACCCCGCCACCACCGCGCTCTGGATACCCATCGGCGGCAGGCCCAGCCAGCCCTTGATCAGCGCAGGGGTCAGCACCAGGCCCACGGTGGTCGACACCATCAGCGCCAATAAGGGCGACACCGTGTCACTCACGCCCCGCAGCAGTTGGGTGAACAGGATGAACACCAGCAACAGCGGCATGATCAGCATCATCATCTGCGCATAACCCACCGCGTCATCCAGCACATCCACCGGTGTGCCCAGGGCCTGCATTGCCGGGCGCGCAAACACGCTGCCCAGCACCGCCGCGATCACCCCGATCAGGGCGCCGAGGGTCAGGGTGGCGCCGGTGATCGACTTGACCATCGAGGTTTCCTGCGCGCCCCACGCCTGGCCGATCAGCACCGAAGCGCCCGCCCCCAGGCCGATCACCAGGGCGATAAAGAAAAACACGATGGGGAACATCCCCGACACCGCCGCCAACGCCTGGGTGCCGAGCATCTGCCCGACATAGATCCCGTTCAGCGTGCCGGAAAAGCTCTGGAGGAAATTGGACAGCACCATGGGTGCCAGAAAGATCAGGTAGATCTGCCACAACGGTCGTTGCTGGGTGACTTCCATGAAGGTTCGGATCTCAATGCAATTAGGCAGGGAAAGCGTTGCGTGACAACCAGGCCAGGTACAACTTCACATCCACCGGCCAGTGCGCAATCTTGTTGGAAAAGTCGGCGCCGTCCTGGGCAAACAACGCCCGCGAGGCCTCTTCGAAACCCGGCAGGTCGCCGCCCAGGGCGCTCATGAAACGATAGCTGGATTCCTTGGCCTGGCGTCGCTCATCGTGCTCGGCATGGGCGTTGCGCGCTTCATCCACCAGCCGGCGCAAGGCCGCCGAGGCGCCGCCGCGTTGTTGTCCCAGCCACTCCCAGTGCCTCGGCAGCAAGGTCACTTCACGGGCGACCACCCCCAGCTTCGGACGGCCTACAGTAGGTGACGCCGGCACGTCGGCCTCCGTCACCGCGAGGGTCGGTTGCTGCGGTGCGTAACCGGCGGGCCAGGGATAGTCGACTTGAACACCGCTGGCGTCATCAAACACCAGCAAGCTGCCCGTCGCCAGGTCGAGGCTTTTCAGGTTTTTGGCGACGTCGGCATAAGAGCCGGCAGCCACGCGTTGGTGGCCAAGGAAGGCGGTGCACTGTGATGCGCTCATGACTTTTACCCGGATTATTTTGTTTTACCCGGGTTATATTAGTCTGAAATTTATTGGATGCAAGCCGCTTGTTGCGAAACCACCAAACGATCACTGTCGACAGTCGCGCCCATGGGGCCCACACCCGGGTCGCGCAATACGCATTCGGCAATCGCCGGCTCCAGCTCCACCCGCAATCGGCGGCCCAAGGCGCGGGCGCCGAACCGTACGTCATGGTCGCGGCACAGCCAGGCACGTGCCGATTCATCCAGCACCAATGATCGGTGCTGCGCCGCCAGGCGTTGATTGAGTTTGCCGAGTTCCACCTTGAGCAGCGCCTCAAGCCACTGATGGTCGATGGGCTCGAACATCAGGATACGATCGATGCGATTGAGAAATTCCGGCTCGAAGTGGCGGTGCAAGGCGTCCTCCAACACCCCCGCTTCACCGCGCCCCCACCAGCGCAACGGGGCAAAGCGTTGCCGGTGCCGACGCGCCTGCTGGGCGCCGATATTGCTGGTCATGAAGATCAGGCTGTTGCGAAAGTCCAGCGTACGAGCGCCGCCCGCCAGCGTCAGCTGGCCGTTTTCAAGGATGCCCAGCAGGCTGCGCACCACCTCCTGGCTGGCTTTCTCCAACTCGTCGAACAGCACGATACCAGGGCGGCTGTAGCTACCCTGGATCAGTTCGCTGTTGAACAGGCTGATGCCCTCCTTGCTGCCGACATAACCCGGCGGTGCACCGGTGAGTGCGGCGGCATAATGCTCCTGGGCCAGGGTGTGCATGTCGATACGGCAGAACCCGTCGGCACGCCCGTGCAACGCCTGCGCCAGCAGCCGGACGATTTCCGTCTTGCCGACCCCGGTAGGCCCCATGAACAGGTTGACGCTCAACGGCCGCTCACGCTCACCGATATCGGCCTTGACCACCTTGAGCAACCCTTCCATTTGGGCCAGGGCTGCGTCCTGGCCAACGATACGGCTGCGCAGCAAGGCCATGACCTGGGCCGGTTCAAAAGTAAACCGCATGCCTCAACCCGCCGTTTTTTGTTTACCGCCATGGGGCAACTGCCCCACCGGGCATTCGTCGACACCGACGGTGCTGCGAGTGAATGCCTCGACATTCTCTTGGGCCTTTTGCGCGTCCAGCACCCAGGTGCGATAGAACTCGAATGGGCAATCCGCCACGCCCTTGTCCCCATCGCCCGAGGCATGCATGCCGGTGTAGCCACGGTGCAGCAACTTGAACAGATGGTTCTGCGACTGGTCGTTGGCCCGCGCATCGCGGATCTGCGACACCGACAGCTGGGCGTACTGAATGCCCATCTCTTCCTCGCCGCACTCGCCCAGGGTACGGCCATCGAAGCCGATGATCGCCGAGTGCCCGAAGTACGAATACACCCCGTCGAACCCCGCCGCATTCGCCACCGCCACGTAGCAGTTATTAGCCCAGGCCATGCTCTTGGACATCTGCACCTGCTGCTCCTTGGCCGGGTACATATAGCCCTGGCAGCGCACGATCAGCTCGGCGCCTTTCATCGCACAGTCACGCCAGATCTCCGGGTAGTTGCCGTCGTCGCAGATGATCAGGCTGACCTTCATGCCCTTGGGCCCGTCGCACACGTAGGTGCGGTCGCCGGGATACCAACCTTCGATCGGACACCACGGAATGCACTTGCGATAACGCTGGACGATCTCGCCGAGGTTATTGATCAGCACCAGCGTGTTGTACGGCGCCTTGTGCGGGTGCTCCTCGTGGCGTTCACCGGTCAGGGAAAACACGCCCCAGGTATTGGCCTGGCGGCAGGCCGCGGAGAAAATCGCCGTCTCCTCGCCGGGAATACTCGCGGCGGTCGCCATCATCTCGTCGTGGTCGTACATGATCCCCATGGTGCTGTATTCGGGGAACACCACCAGGTCCATGCCGGGCAAACCCTGCTTCATGCCGACAATAATCTCGGCAATCTTCTTCGCGTTATCGATGACTTCGGCCTTGCTGTGCAGGCGCGGCATCTTGTAGTTCACGACAGCAACGCCGACCGTGTCCGGGCTGCTGGAAATGTCGCCATGGCGCATTGCAAATCTCCTCGGTCAATGACTGATCATCCAGGGCCGTGGCCCGGTCCTGGTCTTGAGCCCCAGCGGGTTGGCCTTGCTCGGCACCACCGGCTTGCTGGTGCCACAGCAACTGCAGCCCGCCGGGTGCTTGCGCGCTGCCTGATATTCGCCGACGGTTTGCGGCGCATGGGCGCTGCGCTCGTTACCGGCTATGGCCTTGCGCTGATTGGCCGACAGCGTGGTCAGCGCCGGCGCCGACAGCAGCAACTGCCCGCCCGGGCCGTCGCAATACGGGCATTGGCTGGGTTCGTGACGCTGGGCCATGGGCCGCAGCATCGTGAAGGTGCCGCAGGACTCACAGGCATATTCATAGGTCGGCATGGCTACAGGTCCGGTGCAATGGGCAGGTCGATGCTGCCGTCGAGGAATTGGGTCGGGCCGCTGGCATTGGGGTTGATGTCGAACTCGAAGATTTCAGTCGGCAGCCACAACGTCGCGCAGGCGTTGGGGATGTCCACCACGCCGCTGATATGCCCCTGCACCGGCGCCGAGCCGAGCAACGCATACCCCTGGGCCGGCGAGTAGCCGAACTTGGTCAGGTAGTTGATCGCATTCAGGCAGGCCTGGCGGTAAGCGACATTGACGTCCAGGTAATGCTGCTGGCCCTGTTCGTCGACGGAGATGCCTTCGAAGATCAGGTAGTTCTTGTAGTTCGGGGTGATCGGGCTTGGCTTGAACACCGGGTTCTTGATCCCGTATTTGGCCATGCCACCCTTGATCAGCTCGACCTTCATGTGCACCCAGCCGGCCATTTCGATGGCGCCGCAAAAGGTGATTTCGCCGTCGCCCTGGCTGAAGTGCAAGTCGCCCACCGACAGGCCGGCGCCGTTGACGTACACCGGGAAATAGATCTTCGAGCCGCGGGACAAATCCTTGATATCGCAGTTGCCGCCATGCTCACGGGGCGGCACGGTGCGGGCACCGGTGGCGGCGGCATCATCACGGGCCGAGCCCTTGAGTTTGCCCATGTGCGCGGTGGCGGCCAGCGGCGCGTTGGCCAGGGGTGGGACGCGGGTCGGGTTGGTATCGATCAGCTCCTGCTCGCGACGATTCCAGTCGGCGAGCATCACCGGGTCGGGCAGGCAGCCGATCAGGCCGGGGTGGATCAGGCCCGCAAAATTGACGCCCGGGATGTGCCGGGAGCTGGTGAACATGCCCTTGAAATCCCAGATGGCTTTTTGCGCGCTGGGGAAGTGATCGGTGAGAAAGCCGCCGCCGTTCTGGCGCGAGAAGAAGCCGTTGAAGCCCCACTGGGAGTCGGCCTTGGCGCCGATGTCGAGCAGGTCGACCACCAGCAAGTCGCCGGGTTCGGCGCCGTGTACGCCCACCGGACCGGAGAGGTAATGCACGGTGGAGAGGTCGACGTCGCGCACGTCGCTGGCGTCGTCGTTGTTCTTGATGGCGCCGGCGGTCCAGTCGTAGGTTTCGAGGATGAAGTCATCGCCGGGTTTGACCCAGCAAGCCATCGGGATGTCCGGGTGCCAACGGTTGTGGATCTGTTCGTTTTCGGTGACGGGTTGGTTGAGGTCGACTTTGATCAGGGTGTCGGTCATCGAGGTGCTCCCGGAGGGTGGGTTGGCTGTCGGGAGCAGTCTCACGGGGATGGGGTTGGGCGGGGAATACGTTGGATGACGTATGCGTCTTTGGGGTTGGGGGGCATATCCGTTTTTTGGGTGATGGCTGATATCGGTTCCGCTCTTACAGCGGCTCACTTTTGAAAAGCGCAAAAGTAAGCAAAACGCTCTTGCCCCACCACTCGGCACCTCGCTTAGGCTCGGTGTGCCCTCACTCCGGCTTTGGACCGTGGGCCGCCGTCATGGGCCATCCCTGGCCCAGGACGGCTAACCCGGCGTCCTGCCGGGTTACCCACGCTCCAAAGCCTGCGTTCGGCCAGCGTGGTTTAACGGGGCGCCCAAGATCAAAAGCAGATCAACAGCACAGCGGCCTACCGGCCGGCTTGAGTGTTTAGAAGCAAAATCAAAAGCTAAAGCGGGCACGGTCCACTGTAGGAGCTGGCTTGCCGGCGATGGCATCAACTGGGTGTGTCTGATGCACCGAGGTGTCTGCATCGCCGGCAAGCCAGCTCCTACAGAAAAGCAGCTCTGCTTTCGCTCTGGATCTTGCCTTTGCTTTTAACACTCAGGTCGGCTCTCAGGCCGCCGTGCTTTTGATCTTGATCTTGATCTGACTGCCCCAATAAGCCCGAGGCCGAACGCAGGTATTGCGCAGCGGGTAAACCGGCAGGACGCCGGTTTAGCCGCGCCGGGCCATGGATGGCCCGTCGCGGCGGCCCGCGGAGTAATGCCGGAGTGAGGGCACACCGAGCCTAGGCGAGGTGCCGACAGGCGGGGCAGAGCGCTTTGGTTACTTTGCCGCTTTTGCAAAGTGACTCGCTGTAAGAGCGAAACCATAAGCAGCCGTTACCCAAATAACGGATATACACACCATCACTCCGGCAAAGGAATCACCCGCAACGGCCGCACCGACTTATAAGAAAAACTCGAGTAAATCTCCTTAACACACGGCAACCCCTGCAACACCTCCCGCGCAAACTCCCCAAACGACTCCAGATCCTTCGCCACCACTTCCAACAAAAAATCATACCGCCCCGAAACGTTATGACACGCCACAATCTCAGGAATCTCCAGCAACCTTTGCTCAAACGCCCGGGCAACTTCCCGGGAGTGCGTATCCATCATGATGCTGACAAACGCCGTCACCCCATACCCCAGCGCCTTGGGCGACAGGATCGCCTGATAACCGCCGATCACCCCGCTGTCCTCAAGGTTCTTCACCCGCCGCCAACACGGCGAAGTGGTCAGCGACACCCGCTCCGCCAACTCCGCCACCGTCAACCGCGCATTACCCTGCAAGGCGTTTAAAAGTGCCTTGTCAGTCCGATCCAGATGCATGGGCATATCTTGCCTCAAAACGTCGTTTTTATTGTTTTTCATCCCAATCTACCGGCCTTTCCCAGCAAACTATGGAACGTTCGGCCGCCGTTATAAGCATAGCATTGTAGGAAATAAGGAGCGTCCGACCATGAAAAATAAACACAACACGTTCGGCTTTTCCACCCGCGCCATCCACCACGGCTATGACCCCCAGGACCACCACGGCGCCCTCGTGCCGCCCATCTACCTGACGGCAACCTTCGCCTTCCCCACCGCCGAATACGGAGCCGCCTGCTTCGCCGGCGAAGAGAGCGGACACTTCTACACCCGCATCTCCAACCCCACCCTGACCCTGCTGGAATCGCGCATGGCCACCCTGGAAAACGGCGAAGCCGCCGTCGCCTTCAGCTCCGGCATGGGCGCAATTGCCGCGACGTTCTGGACCCTGCTGCGCCCCGGTGACGAAATCATCGTCAGCCAGACCCTCTACGGCTGCACCTTCGCCCTGCTGCACCACGGCATCGGCGAGTTCGGCATCAAGGTGCGCCACGTCGACCTCACCGACCTGAACGCCATGAGCGAGGCCATCAACCCGGCCACGCGCATGATCTACTTCGAAACCCCGGCCAACCCCAACCTGCAACTGGTGGACATCGCCGCCGTCGCCGAGATCGCCCACCGGCAACCCGGTATCACCGTGGTGGTGGACAACACCTACTGCACGCCCTACCTGCAACGCCCGCTGGAAATGGGCGCCGACGTGGTGGTGCACTCGGCCACCAAATACCTCAGTGGCCACGGCGATATCACCGCCGGCATCGCCGTCAGCAGCCAGGCCCTGGCCCAGCGCATTCGCCTGCAAGGGCTCAAGGACCTGACCGGTGCGGTGATGTCACCCCAGGACGCCGCCCTGCTGATGCGCGGCCTCAAGACCCTGGCCCTGCGCATGGACCGCCATTGCAGCAACGCCCTGGCCATCGCCGAAGCCTTGCAGGCCCATCCCCTGGTGGAATGGGTGACCTACCCCGGCCTGCGCTCCTTCCCTCAATACGAACTGGCCGCGCGGCAGATGAAACAATCCGGCGGCATGATCGCGTTTGAACTCAAGGGCGGCATCGACATGGGCCGACGCTTCATGAACGCCCTCAAGCTGTTCACCCGGGCCGTGAGCCTGGGGGACGCCGAGTCACTGGCCCAGCACCCGGCCAGCATGACCCACTCCACCTACACCCCGGAGCAGCGCGCCCACCACGGGATTTCCGAAGGGCTGGTGCGACTCTCGGCGGGCCTTGAGGATGTCGCCGACCTGCTGGCCGACGTTGCCCAAGCCCTGCAGGCCTGTGCCGTAAAGCCGAAATCCCGGGCGGTGCAACACAACGTTCATCACGCTTGAAGTAAATTCACAGGCAGGCGCGACGTTTATCAATAGCCCGGCCTGAAAAGGTCGGGCTTCTCCCGTTGCGCCCTGCACCGCAAAAAATTTGATCCATTCATTGGCCCGTTTGCGAAAGCCTGTACTAGCATACGAGGCGGCAGTCATGGAGATCACTGCCCTGTACGCCGCCCTCATTGAAACTCATGGATGAAATGATGAACTCACACCTGTTCCCCCACATTGGCAAAGTCATCGCCAGCACCGGCAGCCGGCATTTCCCGCGCATGCTGCATGACCTGATCCTCACCCAACTGGCGGTCGACGCCACGCACATCACCCAAATGCCTGTGAGTTCACCGCGCAAGGCAGGCAGTTCGCGAATGACGGGGATCAGCCCGGTGTACACCGACCCGCTGCCAGGGCAGGAAGAGGCCCAGGCCGCCGCCCAACTGCACCTGACCCGGCGCAAGGATGACGTCAGCTACGTGCTGTCGGTGTATCGCTCCAACCCCTGCGAAAGTTTTTCCCAGCAGGAGCGGATCATCCTGCAAGACTTCTCCTCCCTGCTGCTGCCGATGGTTGAAAAACACATCAGCGCCCTGCAACCCAGCGATCCGGACAGCGAAGCGCCGCAGCAACAAGGCATCGACACCTTGCGCCGGCGCTTTGAAGAGCGCCTCGCGCAATCGGGGCTGGCCCTGTCCAGCCGGGAGCTTGAGGTGTGCGTGGGGCTGCTGGCCGGGCGTACCGCGCCGGAACTGGCGGAGCAGTTGGCACTGAAGGTCAATACCATCGAGAGCTACCTCAAGCGGGCAGCGATCAAGATGGGCATCAGTGGCCGGCATTCATTGATGCGGTGGATGTATTCCACAGAAGAAAACGCCACTCTCTAGAACACCGAGGAACAAATGTGGGAGCGGGCTTGCTCGCGAATGCGCAGTGTCAGTCAATACATGTGTGACTGATCCAGCGCATTTGCGAGCAAGCCCGCTCCCACATTTTTTGATCTCTTCCCGGCCTAATCCCGGGCCAGGGCTTCAATCGGATCCAACCGCGCCGCATTCCGCGCCGGCACAAACCCGAACACAATCCCGATCAACGTTGAACACGCAAACGCCGTCACCACCGAGCCCAGGGAAAACACCATTTCCCACTCTTTCACAAACAACGAAAACAGATAGCCGATGGCGAATGACAGCGAGATGCCGATCATCCCGCCAATCAGGCAGACCATCACCGCTTCCACCAGGAACTGTTGGCGAATATCCGATTGCCGCGCGCCCACTGCCATGCGAATCCCGATTTCGCGGGTGCGTTCGGTCACCGACACCAGCATGATATTCATCACTCCGATGCCGCCCACCAGCAACGAAATCACTGCAATCAACGACAGCAGCAACGCCAGGGAACGGCTGGTTTTCTGCACCGTCTGCATGATGCTGTCGAGGTTGTTGGTAAAGAAGTCCTTGGTGCCGTGACGTTGCAACATCAGCTTGGTGACGTTCTCTTCCACCACCTTGCTCGGCTGGCCGTCCTTGATGCGCACCGTGATGCTGTCCAGATGACGCTGGCCCAACAGCCGCCCCGCTGCCGTCTCGTACGGCACCCACACGTTCAACGCCTTGCTGGCGGCGAACATGTTTTTGTTGTCGGCCGTCACCCCGATCACGGTGCAGGGCAGGTTGCCCACCAGGATCACCTGGCCCAACGGATCCACGCCGGGCGCGAACAGCCGATGGCGCGCGTTGTGGTCGATCACCACCACCTGGGCCTGGCGCCGGGCGTCGCTTTCGCTGAAGGTAATTCCGGCTTCGAGCTTCAGGCCCTTGACCTGGAAATAGCGATCGCTGACCCCATTGACCTGGGCGTCCAGGTCGATATTGCCGTAACGCAGCAACAGGTTGCGCCCCACCACCGGCGTGGCGCTGTCGACGTAATACAGCTGGTTCAGCGCATCCACATCCGACGGCAACAACGTCTCGATGGCTGACGCACGGCTGTCACCAAAACTCTTGCCGGGAAAGATATCAATGGTGTTACTGCCAATGGCCTGGATGTCCTTGAGCACATAGCGCTTGGCGCCTTCGCCGATGGCCGAGATCGACACCACCGAGGTGATGCCGATGACAATGCCGAGCATGGTCAGCAAGGTGCGCATGCGATGGGAAATCAGCGCGACCCAGGCCATGTTGAAGGCCTCCTTGAACAGCCCGAGGCTCGCCACCAACTTGCGCGCACCGCTGCGCTTGGGCTCGATGGGCGCTTCGGTGGGCAGGTCGAGGCCGACACTCTGATTGGCGCGGTCACTGACGATCTCGCCATCGCGCACCTCAATGATCCGCTGGGCATTGGCCGCGACTTTCGGGTCATGGGTAACGATGATCACCGTGTGCCCGGCGGCGTGCAGCTCGGCCAGGATGCGCATCACCTCCTTGCCGCTGTGGGTATCGAGGGCGCCGGTGGGTTCGTCGGCGAGGATCACTTCGCCGCCGTTCATCAAGGCCCGGGCGATACTCACGCGCTGTTGCTGGCCGCCGGACAGCTGGCTCGGGCGATGGGTCAAATGCCCCGACAACCCCAGGCGTGCCAGCAATTCCCCGGCGCGGCTATGCCTGGCGGTTTCCGGCGTACCGGCATAAATCGCCGGCATTTCCACGTTGTGCAACGCGCTCAGGTGCGCGAGCAAGTGGTAACGCTGAAAGATAAAACCGAAGTAGTCGCGGCGCAGCTCGGCCAGTTGCTCATCCCCCAGGGTGCGGGTTTCGATGCCATTGATCTTGTAGCTGCCGGCGGTGGCGTAGTCGAGGCCACCGAGGATGTTCATCAGGGTGGATTTACCCGAACCCGAGGCCCCGGTGATCGCGACCATTTCCCCGGCGTGGATGGTCAGGTCGATGCCCTTGAGCGCAATGAATTCGCGGTCACCGGCCATGAAACTGCGCACGATGCCTTTAAGCTCCAGCAGTGGCTGAGTCATCAATCAGCCCCCCGCCACGGCAGGCGATGGGTCGCCGATCACCACCTTGTCGCCTTCGGCCAGGCCATCGAGGATCTGCACCTTGACGTTGTTGTTGATGCCCGTCTGCACCTGCCGCGTGTTGGCCTTGCCCTTGGCGTCCAGCACCCGCACCGGGAAGCTGCCATCGGCATTGCGCGGGCCGAGTGCGGCCACCGGCACGGTCAGTGCAGCCTTGGCGGTGTCGAGCACGATGCGCACCTGGGCGGTCATGGCGATGCGCAGGCGGTGGTCGGGGTTGGGTACGTCGAACAGCGCGTTGTAGAACACCGCGGTGTTTTGCTTGGGGGTGCCGGCGGTCTGGGTTTCGAGGAAATTCTGCGGGGCAGGTTCGGTGCCGCGCAATTTGGCGTAATAGCGTTTGTCGGCCTCGCCGAGGATGGTGAAGTACACCTGCTGGCCCGGGCTGATGTGGATCACGTCCGCTTCGGAGACTTGGGCCTTGACGGTCATGGTGTCCAGGTCGGCGAGCTTGAGCAGCACCGGTGCCAGTTGGCTGGCGATCACGGTCTGGCCTTCCTGGGTGACGATGCCCACTACATCGCCGTCGATTGGCGCGACGATGCGGGTGTAGGCCAGGTTGATCTTGGCGGTGTCGATCTGGATGTGGGCGCTTTTGATCTGGGCGTCGAGGGACATCAGGTTGGCGCGCTGTACCTCGTAATTGGACTCGGCGGTTTCGAAGTCCTGGCGGGACACGGATTCGTCCTCCTGCAGGCCCTGATAGCGTTCGTAGACGGATTTGGTTTCCTTGAGTTGCGCCGCAGTAGCGCGGCGTTGGGCCTGGAGGTTTTCTTCGTCGACCTGGGCTTTGCGCAGGGTGTTCTGCAGGATCAACGGGTCGATTTCGGCCAGCCATTGGCCCTTCTTGACCTTGTCGCCGACCTTGACCTTCAGGGATTTGAGTTGGCCGGAAACCTGGGCGCCGACATCGACCTGCTTGACGCCTTCGAGCAGGCCGGTGGCCAGGACGGCGTTTTCGATGTCACTGCGCTCGGCGGTGGCGGTCAGGTATTGCGGCGCGTCTGCGGGGGCCTGCACGGTGTAGATG
>NZ_CP080030.1:4637440-4663609 GCF_019382755.1 Pseudomonas sp. Colony2
GGTCCGGCTTTTGGCTCGGAGTACATATCCGTTTTTTTGGTAACGGCTGATATGGGTTCCGCTCTTACAGCGGCTCACTTTTGAAAAGCGCAAAAGTAAGCAAAACGCTCTTGCCCCACCACTCGGCACCTCGCTTAGGCTCGGTGTGCCCTCACTCCGGCTTTGGACCGTGGGCCGCCGTCATGGGCCATCCCTGGCCCAGGACGGCTAACCCGGCGTCCTGCCGGGTTACCCACGCTCCAAAGCCTGCGTTCGGCCAGCGTGGTTTAACGGGGCGCCTAAGATCAAAATCAAGATCAAAAGCAAGAGCACAGCGGCCTGAGAGCCGGCTTGAGTGTGGTGAAGCAAAGGCACAAGCCAAATCAAGAGCGGGCACGGTCAAATGTGGGAGCTGGCTTGCCTGCGATGGCATCAACTGGGTCTGCCTGATCCACCGAGGTGTCTGCATCGCAGGCAAGCCAGCTCCTACAGAAAAGCAGCTTTTGCCTTTGCTTCTAACACTCAGGTCGGCTTTCAGGCCGCCGTGCTTTTGATCTTGATCTTGATCTGCGGGCCCCGTTAACCACGATGGCCGCAAGTAGGCACGGTGGAGCGGGTAAATCGGCAAGGATGCCGATTTAGCCGCGCCGGGCCATGGATGGCCCGTCGCGGCGGCCCGCGCAAGCGTGCCGGAGTGCGGGCATGCCGAGCCTGGGCGAGGCACCGAGTGGTGGGGCAAAGACCTTTTGGTTACTTTTGGGGCGTTTGCCAAAAGTGACCCGCTGTAAGAGCGGACCCCTAAGTAGCCGTTACCGCAGCAACGGATATGTACACCATCAAAAGTCCTCACGAAACCCGCTCCCCAACCACAACCCCATCCCGCCACCAAGCCGCCAAACTAAAGACGTTCGGCGCCTTGAGCAGCGAAAAATGATTCCCCGGCCCATACCAAACCTCCAACACCCCCACGCACCCGCGCCACCCCTCAACCATCAACCCCTGCTCCCGCTGATTCCCTGCCGCGTCCAGGGTCGGATCCTCCGCCAACACCAACCGCAACACCCCCTCATACCGCCGACCAGGCCGATAAACCGTGCGCAACGCCGAGGCATACGTGCGCGCCGGCCCATCCATCGCCTCCACCGAAGACCGCGCAGGCAACAACCCAACCCCCACCATCCCCCCATGAAACAACCGCCGCTGGGCCACCTCATCGCGCCCGGCAAAATCCACCGCATCAATCCCCAGGGACTTACCCGAAGCCACCTGCATCGACTCAATCAGCCGCAACAACGCCGCCGTCGTGGTATAGGGCCGGCCCACCACCCCATTGCCCCCGGGCGCCTCGCTGTCGATCAACGTCAACGACGCCACCTCACGCCCCTGAGCCTGCAACCGCGTGGCCATCTCGAACACCACCCAACCGCCAAACGAATGCCCCACCAAATGCACTGGCCCCGAAGGACATTCCTGCTCCAGGGCCTGCAAATAACAGCGCGCCGCCGCCTCAACCTGGCTATGGGGCACCACCTCCCCATCCAGCCCACGGGGCTGCAAGCCAAAGATCGGCCAGTCCCGGCCCAACGCCTCGGTCAACCCCACAAACCCCGTCACGCTATCCCCCGCCCCCGGTACACAGAAGATCGGTGCCTGCCCGGCGCGACCACTCTGGATCCGCAACAACGGCTGATGCACCGCCACCGCCGGCGCCTCACTCAACGCCAGGGCCTCAACCATCGCCTGCCCCAGCGCCTGGATATGCGGTGCCTGCATCATGCTCTGGTGATCCCCCGGCACCTCAATGCGGCGCAATTGCCCCGCGGCCAGTGCCTCATCCCATCCCAAATCCAGGCTGCGCCGCGACAGCTCCGTCGGCCGCTCGGCGGCGCTGAACAAGTGCACCGCCAACGGCATCGGGAACAGGCTGTAATGCGCCAACGCATGCCCATGCCCGACTTCCCGCTGGATAAAACTCAACAGGTCCGCGTCCGAAGCCGCCGCCATCTGCGCGTACAACAAATGCCGATCGCGGCAGCGTTGCAGCAAACCCGCAAAGTCCAGCTGTCCAATGTCCGCTTCCAGTTGCTCAAGGCTCGCCAACTCATCCACACCTCCCTGTGCCTTCCAATACGCCGTGCACTGCAACAGCAAATGCCGCTTGAGGGCATCCGGCCCGCTCCAGCGCGCCTTGCCCTGGTCGGTCATGCGCGGCACGTAGCTGTCGATCAACCCGAGGAATGCCACCGGTTCGTCCAGCCCCTGCAGTTGCATCGCCACTTCATAGGCCAACACCCCGCCGAACGACCAACCCGCCAGCCGATACGGCCCATGGGGCTGCACCGAGCGGATGATCCCCACCAGCCGCGCAGCCAGGCCTTCCATGGTCTGCAACTGCACCTCGCCAAGGGGTGCACCGGGCAGGCCATAGATCGGGTAGTCCCCCGGCAGGTGCCGACCCAGCGCCGGGAAATACACGTCCATGCCGCTGAACTCATGCACCAGGAACAACGGCGGCTGGCTGCCGCTGGCGCGTATGGTGATCAGCGAGCTGTTGTCCTCCCGCGCCGTGCGCTGACCGAGCATCGAGGCAACCGAGGCCACGCTGGCGTGCTGGAACAGCTCGGCCAACGACACCTCAAGCCCCGCCTCTTCCATCAGGTTGACCAGCCGGATCGCCAGCAACGAATGGCCACCCAGTTCAAAGAAACTGTCATGCCGACCGACCTGCTCCAGCCGCAACACCTCGGCCCAGAGGCGTGCCAGGGTCTGTTCCAGCTCGTTCGCCGGCGCCTCGAACACACGGCTCGCCGATGCCTCCAGCGCGGGCATCGGCAGGGCCTTGCGGTCGACCTTGCCGTTGGCTGTCAGGGGCATTTTTTCCAGCGGTACATAGGCCGATGGCACCATGTAGTCCGGCAGGTGCTGCAGCAGATGACTGCGCAACACTTCGATGGCCAGCGGCTCGCCGGTGTAGTACGCCACCAGGCGCTTGTCCCCCGGCGCATCTTCTCGTGCCAGCACCACCACATCCTTGATGCCGCTGCAGGTGGCCAGGCGTGCTTCGATCTCGCCCAACTCGATGCGGAAGCCGCGGATCTTCACCTGGTCGTCATTACGCCCGATGCACTCCAGCAGTCCGGCCGCCGACCAGCGCCCAAGGTCGCCGGTGCGGTACAACAAGCCATCGCCAAACGGATCATCGACAAACTTCTCGGCCGTCAGCTCCGGCCGGTTCAGGTACCCCTTGGCCACGCCATGCCCGCCAATGCAGATTTCCCCGACCACGCCCAGCGGCACCGGCTGCAAGTGCGCATCCAGCAGGTGGATTTGCGTGTTGGCAATCGGCCTGCCGATCGGCACGCTTTCGGCATCGGCGGCGATGGCCTGCACTTCATGCGTGGTGGCGTAAGTGGTGGTTTCCGTCGGGCCGTAGCAATGCACCAGCCGCAGTGCCGGCGCCTGGGCCAGCAGGCTGCGGAACGCCGCCGGGTCGGCCCGTTCGCCGCCGCACAACAGGATGCGTAGCCCGGCCAACGCGTCGGGAATCAATTGCACGTACTGGTTGAACAGCGCAGTGGTGACGAACAGGATCGTCGCCCCGCCCGCCTTCAGTGCCCGGCCAAACGCGCCGGGGTCGAGCAAGGTCGCATGGTCGATCACCAGCACCTGGCCGCCGTTGAGCAAGGGGCCCCACACGTCCATGGTGCTCGCGTCGAACGCCGGGTTGGAAGCGAACGTCACGCGGTCATGGGCGTTGAAATCGGCGTAGCCGTTATTGATCACCAGCCGCGTGATGCCCCGGTGCGGTACCAGCACACCCTTGGGGGTGCCGGTGGAACCGGAGGTGTACATGATGTACGCCACGCGCTCCGAGGACTGCGACAGGTCCGGGTTGTGGCTCGGTTGCGGGTCCAGCGCCAGGGTGTCGAGGTCGATACGTCGGGCCGGGTAAGCGACAGGCTCGCTGCTGTGGGTCAACAGCCACACCGCGCCACTGTCCTGCACCATAAAGGCCTGGCGCTCGGCCGGGGCGTTGATGTCCAGCGGCACGTAGGCCGCCGCGCATTTGAGGATTGCCAGTTGGCTGAGCAACAGGTCAATCGAGCGCGGCAACAGGATCGCCACATGGTCGCCGGGCTGCACGCCCAGGTTGCGCAGGTGGTGCGCCAACTGGTTGGCGCGGGTGTTCAGCGCGCCGTAACTCAGGGTGTGTTCACCATGCACCACTGCGATAGCACCCGGGCGTGCCTGGGCCTGGGCTTCGAACAAACGCTGCACCGTATGTTCGTGAGGGAATTCGCGCTGGGTGGCGTTGAATTCCATCCGCAGTTTTTCACGCTCCGCCGCCGGCAGAATCGACAGTTGGCTGATTGAGCCCCCTGCATTCTGTTCCAGGGCCTGCACCAGTTGCTCCAGGGCAACATGCAGGTACTCGCAGAGGCGTGGCGCGCCCTGCCCCATGGCGTCAAAGCCAAACCCGTCGCCCAGGTCATCGACACTCAGGGACAGCGCAAAGTTGGTACGTTCCTCGGCCTTGAGCACCTGCATGCCCTGCCACGCCTCGGCTACGCCGCCAGCGTGCGGGGCGCTGTGGCGATAATTGAACAGCACGCTGAACAACGGCGTATTGGCCGGCAGCCCGCTGCAACGCTGGGCCAGGGCCAGTGGCGCATGTTCGTGACTGAGCAACCGGGTCAGGCTTGCGTGGGTGGCCATCAGCGCTGCGTACACTGTGCGCTCACCCAGGTCGACCCGCAGCGGCAAGGTGTTGATGAACACGCCCAAGGCACGTTCGGCGCCTTCGCCGCCTTGCAGCCGGCCCAGCAATACGGTGCCGAACACCACCTGCTCGCGGCCGGAAACCTTACCCAGCACCTGCGCCCAGGCCAGGTGCATCAGGCTCGCAGCACTCACCCCAAGCTGCCGTGCCAGGGTGCGCAGGCGCCCGTTCAACAGCGGGTCGACGCGCAAATGTGCCTGTTGCGCTTCACCCGGTGCACTCAATGCCAGCGTCGGCTCATCGACCTCCCCGAGCATCTCGCGGAAGAACGCTTCGTGCTCTTCCTCACGCATGCCCAACCGCGTCTGCGCCACATAATTGCGATACGGCACCGCCGCACCCAACTGCTCGCGACGGCCGAGCAAGCACGCCTGCATCTCGTGCTGCAGCACCTCCAGCGCAACGTGGTCCATCACCAGATGATGGAACAGCAACAACGCAACCACCCGCTGGTTGGCCGGGTCCTCGGCGTACACCAGGCGCATCAGCGGTGCCTGAGCCAAGTTCAGCCGATGCTGTTCGAAGCGCGCCTGCAATTGCTCCAGCACATTGCCCGTCGCCTGAATCGCCTCAACCCGCAGCGAGGCCTGGCGCCACACCACCTGCACCGGTTCTTCCAGCCCGTCCCAGTGCATCGACGAGCGCAGGATATCCTGCCGCTCGATCACCGCCTGCAACGCCTGGGCAAACGCTTCAAGGCGCTCGACGCTGGCGAAGGCAAACTGCGCCTGCAACAGGTACGCGTCACCCTGTTGCACTGCGCGGTGGTGATACAGGATCCCGGCCTGCAACGGCGCCAGCGGGTAAATGTCCTGAACGTTGGCCGCGCCACCGGGAATGGTCGCGACAAGGCGGTCGATGGCGGGTTGCTTCAGGTTCACCAGCGTCAGCATGTCCGGGGTGATCCGCGTGCAATCCGCGGCAATCCCATTGGCCGGCACCACCACTTCGCGACCACCACCCACGGCAGCCGCCAAGGCTGCAAGGGTGGGTTGACCAAACAACACTTTCACATCCGCCGACAACCCGACCCGACGCATGCGGCCAATCAGGCTGGCGGCCAGCAGCGAGTGGCCGCCCAGCTCGAAGAAATGGTCGTGCCGACCCACACGCTCCACCTTGAGCAAATCCGCCCACAGGCCGGCCAGGGTGATTTCGGTTTCCCCCACAGGCGCGACGTACTCCCGGGCGCTCACCGATTCCAGGCCTGGCGCCGGCAGTGCCTTGCGGTCGAGCTTGCCATTGGGGCTCAGGGGCAAGGCCTCCAGGTGCATGAAGGTGGCCGGTACCATGTAGTCCGGCAGGTGTTCCAGCAAATGGCTGCGCAAAGCGTCGATTTGCGCCGGCACGCCGGTGTAGTAAGCCACCAGCCGTGAATCGCGGGCGACCACGGCGGCTTCGTTGATCTGCGGGAATTGCAGCAGTCGCGCCTGGATCTCCCCCAGTTCGATGCGCAAGCCACGGATTTTCACCTGGTCGTCATTGCGGCCCAAATACTCGATGGTGCCGTCCGGCAGGTAGCGCCCGACGTCGCCGGTGCGGTACATCCGGCCCGCGCTGAACGGGTTCTTGAGGAAGCGCTCGGAAGTCAGCTCAGGACGGTGCAGGTAACCCCGCGCCACTTGCACACCGCCGATGAACAGCTCGCCCACCACACCCAATGGAACAGGCTGCAACTGCCCGTCCAGCAGGTACATGCGGGTGTTGGCAATCGGCTTGCCGATGGGGGTGTTGTCCGGCGTGACGGGCCCGGCGCAATCCCACGCCGTCACGTCCACCGCCGCTTCCGTCGGGCCATAAAGGTTGTACAAACCGATGCCCGGCAACTGCTGTTTGAAGCGGCGCACCAGGCTGCCGGGCAACGCTTCACCACTGCACATCACCCGCACCATCCCGGCGCTCTGGCTGACGTCGCCGTGGGCCAGGAACACATCGAGCATCGACGGCACAAAGTGCAGCGTGGTGATCTGCTCCGCCTCGATCACCTCACACAGGTAGGCCGGGTCTTTATGCCCGCCAGGACGCGCCATCACCAACCGCGCGCCGGTGAACAGCGGCCAGAAGAACTCCCACACCGACACGTCGAAGCTGAACGGGGTTTTCTGCAATACCCTGTCCTGGGCAGTCAGCCCGTACTCGTCCTGCATCCACAGCAGGCGGTTGACCACACCCTCGTGCTCGTTGATCACGCCTTTCGGTTGGCCGGTAGAACCCGAGGTGTAGATCACGTAGGCCTGATGCTGCGCGGTCAGCCCATCCACTCGTGGGTTGGACGTTGATTGGTGCTGCCAGGTGTTCCGGTCCAGGTCCACCACCGGCACCGTGACGTCGCCCAGCAACGAACGGGTTTCGCCCTGCACCAGCACGGCGGCCGGGGCGCTGTCCTTGAGCATGTAGGCGATACGTTCCAGCGGATACGCCGGGTCCAGCGGCACATAACCGCCG
Source organism: Pseudomonas sp. Colony2 (assembly GCF_019382755.1). Lineage (NCBI taxonomy): Bacteria > Pseudomonadati > Pseudomonadota > Gammaproteobacteria > Pseudomonadales > Pseudomonadaceae > Pseudomonas > Pseudomonas sp. Colony2. Next base: position 4,644,645 of record NZ_CP080030.1, read on the forward strand.
CCCGCCTTGAGGATTGCGAACAGGCCGATGACCATCTCCAGGCCGCGCTCGACGCAAATCGCCACCCGCGAATCCGGCTGTACACCCAGCTCCCGCAGATGGTGCGCCAACTGATTGGCCCGTTCGTTCAGCTCGCGATAGCTCAGGCACTCCGAGCCTGCCTTCACCGCAAGCGCATCCGGCGTTCTCGCCACCTGGGCTTCGAACATACCGTGCAGCGTCTGGTCGAGGTTGTAATCCACTGTGGTGTTATTGAAGTCGAACAGCAGATGCTGGCGCTCCTGATCGTCCAGCAAGTCAGCCTGCTCCAGCACCGCCTGATCGTTATCCACCATGGCCTGTAGCACGCGGGTGAAATAGCCGACATAGCGTTGCATGGTCGACTCGTCGAACAACGCGATGGCGTACTCCAGGGTGCCGCGAATTTCGCCCCGGATCTCGCCGAGGTTCAGGGACAGGTCGAACTTGGCAAAGTGACTGTCCTCCACAATGCCTTCAAGGCTCAGGTCGCCGAGGGCCAGCACCGGCGCGTCACTGTCCTGCCAGGTCAACATCGTCTGGAACAGCGGGCTATGGGCCAGGCTGCGCAATGGCCGGGTGATTTCCACCACCTGCTCAAACGGCAGATCCTGATGAGCCTGGGCGTCCAGCGCCAGCCCCTTGACCCGCGCCAGCAGCGCCTCGGCGCTCAGTTCGCCCGAGGTATCAATGCGCACTGCCAGGGTGTTGACGAACAACCCGATCAGGCCTTCCACCTCGGCCCGCTGGCGGTTGGCGACTGGCGAGCCGATCACCACTTCCTCCTGCCCGGCCAAACGCGCGAGCAACGAGGCCCACGCCGTCATCATCACCATGTACAGCGTGGTGCCGTGGCGCTGGCTGAGGGCCTTGAGCCCGGCGCTCAGGCGCTCATCCAGGTGCACGTCGACGCTGCTGCCGGCGTAGTCCTGCTGGGCCGGGCGTGGACGGTCGGTCGGCAACATCAGCAACGCCGGCGCACCGGCCAGGGTGTGTTGCCAATAGCTGCTCTGGCGATGCAACACTTCGCCGCTCAGCCACAGGCGCTGCCATACGGCAAAGTCGCTGTACTGGATCGGCAACGGCGGCAGTGGGTCAGCCTCACCGTGGCTGAACGCCTGGTACAGCGCCATCAGTTCGCGGGTCAGCACGCCCATGGACCAGCCATCGGACACAATGTGGTGGATAGTCAGCAGCAACACGTGGTGATCGTCGGCCATGATCACCAGGCGCCCGCGCAACAGCGGGCCGCGCTGCAAATCAAAAGGCGCCGAGGCTTCGCCCTGGATCAACGCGTCGAGCACCTGCTGTGCTTCGGGGTGGCGGCGCAGGTCCTGGACTTGCAGGGGCATCACTTCTTCAGGCGGCACGATCAGCACCTGGGCGTCGTCATCCTGCTGGGCAAACCGGCTGCGCAAGGTCTCATGCCGCGCGACGATCCGCGCCAGGGCCCGTTGCAGCGCGTCGACGTGCAACTGCCCGCGCAGGCGCAGGCCGATGGGAATGTTGTAGGCGGTGTTGGCACCCTCCATCAACGCCAGGAACCACAGGCGTTGCTGGGCAAACGACAACGGCAACTCCGTGTCCCGCGCCGCCGGCAGGATATCCGGCAAGGTGCTGCGCCCGGCCTGGGCCACGACCTGCGCCACCGCCGCCAGTTCGGCGTTGGCGAACAGTTCGCCCAGAGCCAGGTCGACCCCCAGTTGCTGGCGAACCTGGGACACCATGCGCATGGCCAGCAACGAATGGCCGCCCAACTCAAAGAAATGATCCTGGCGCCCCACGCGCTGCACCTGCAGCACATCCGCCCAGATCTGCGCCAGCATGGTTTCGATGTCGCCGTGGGGCGCCTCGTATTCGCGGGTGAAGACGGCGGCCAGGTCCGGCTTTGGCAGGGCCTTGCGGTCCAGTTTGCCGTTGGCGGTCAGGGGCAACGCATCGAGTTTCACGTAGGCCACCGGGACCATGTAGTCCGGCAGGTGCGCCACCAGATGGGCGCGAATCGCGCCCACTTCAAGCGGTTCGAACTGCGGGTTTTCGGTGAAGTAAGCCACCAGCCGGGGCTGGCCCGGTTGGTCTTCACGGGCCAGCACCACCACTTCCTGAAGGCCAGGCAGCTGGTTGAGGCGGGTTTCGATTTCCCCCAGTTCGATGCGCACACCGCGGATTTTCACCTGGTCGTCGTTGCGGCCCAGGTACTCGATATTTCCGTCCGGCAACCAGCGCGCGAGGTCGCCGGTGCGGTACATGCGGCCCGAATTGAATGGGTCATCCAGGAAACGTTCGGCGGTCATTTCCGGGCGATTGAGATAACCCCGCGCCACGCCCTTGCCGCCCACATACAGTTCACCGGCAACCCCCAAGGGCACCGGGCGCTGCTGTTCGTCCAGCAGGTAAACCGTGGCATTGGCGATGGGTTTGCCGATGTGCAACGGCTGCCCGGGCTCGATCCGCCCGGAGGTGGCGACCACCGTGGCTTCGGTGGGGCCGTAGTTGTTGATCACCTCGAAACGCTGGGCCCGGGTGAACTGGCGCAGGCGGTCGCCGCCAATCAGCAAGGTGCGCAGGGTCGGGTGCTCGATGTTCTGGCTGAACGCATATTCGGCCACCGGCGTGGGCAGGAAACACACGTCCAGCGGTTGTGCGCGCCACCAGTCCAGCAGCGCGTCGATATCTTCAGCGCCGTCGTGGGCCGGCGGCAGGTGCAAGGTGGCCCCCACGCACAGTGCCGGCCAGACTTCCCAGGCCATCGCGTCAAAGCCAAACCCGGCAACGCTCGCGGTGTGGCGGCCTGCGCACAGGTCAAACGCGATGCAGTGCCAGTCCACCAGGTTGGCCACGGTGTGATGTTCCACCATCACGCCCTTGGGCAGGCCGGTGGAGCCGGAGGTGTAGATCACGTAGGCCAGGTTGGTGGGCGTGACGGCCACCTGCGGGTTGCTCGCCGAATGGTGATGCCAGGTAAAACGGTCCAGGTTGATCACCGGCACATCGAGCGCGGGCAGGCGCTCCAGCAGTGCATGCTGGGTCAGTACCGCGACCGGGGCGCTGTCGCCGAGCAGGTAGCTCAGGCGCTCGGCCGGGTGCGACGGGTCCACCGGTACATAGCAGGCGCCGGACTTGAGGATCGCCAGCAACCCGGCCAGGGTGTCCAGCCCGCGCCGGGCAACGATGGCCACGCGGTCGTCGGGTTTTACCCCCAGCGCCAGCAGGTGATGGGCCAGCAGGTTGGCTTGTTGATTCAACTCGGCGTAGGTCAGCTGGCGGCCTTGATACACCGCGGCCACCGCGTCCGGGGTCAGCAGGGTCTGGGCCTCGATACGCCCGTGCAGGGTGGTGCCTTGGGGGAAGTCGATGGCTGTCGCGTTGAACTGCTCCAGCAAGTGCCGCTGCTCCGCCTCGGGCAACACCGACAAGCGATTCAAGGGTGTTTCGGGTGCCTGTTCCAGCGCCTGTACCAAATTCTCCAGGGCAGTTTGCAGATAAGCGCACACCCGCTGCGGATCAACCTGGGCGCAGGCCAACAGGCTCAGGCTGAAGTCTTCGCCCAGGTCGTCGACGCTCAGGGTCAACGGGTAGTTGGTGCGTTCCTCGGAGCGCAACGCTTGAATACCCTGCCAGGCCGAGACCGCTTCGGCGCTCGCGCCGCCAGCGCTATGGCGGTAGTTGAGCAACGCGCTGAACAGCGGCGTCGGCGCCACTACACCGCTGCAACGCTGGGCCAGGGCCAGCGCCGCGTGTTCGTGACGCAGCAAGGTGGTCAGCCGGGCATGGGTCGCCTTGACCCCGGTGCGCACGTCTTCGGCGCCTACATCCACCCGCAATGGCAAGGTGTTGATAAAGATCCCCAGGGCACGGTCGGTGTCGTGGCTGCCCTGCATGCGGCCCATCAGCACCGTGCCGAACACCACCTGTTCCTTGCCCGCCAGCACTCCCAGCACCTGGGCCCAGCCCATGTGGAACAGGCTCGCGGCGCTGACGCCCAACTGCCGGGCCTGGGCGCGCAAGCGCCGGCTCAACTGCGGGGCCAGCGGCAGGCTGATCTCCTGGATGTTGTCGCCGTCGCCCTGCACATCCTGCAGGCCGTAGGGCAAGGTCGGCTCGCTGATGTCGCCGAGCATCTGCCGGAAGAACCCTTCGTGCTCCTGCTCGCTGATGCCCAGGCGCGCCTGGGCGACATAGTTGCGAAACGGCACCGCCTGGCCCAGTTCAGCCGCCCTGCCCAGCAGGCAGGCTTGCATCTCGTGGCAGACCACTTCCAGCGCGCTGTGGTCCAGGGCCATGTGGTGGAACAACAGCATCGCCACCACCCGTTGGCCGGCTTCATCCCAGGCCCGCACCAGGCGCAGCAGCGGCGCGCGGGTCACGTCCATGCGGTAGTGGCGGCCATCGAACAGGCGATGCAACTGGGCGGCGATATCGCCGTCTGCCGGGTCCAGTTCAATCGCCTGCAGCGGCAGGCGCGCCGTGCGCCAGACCACTTGCGACGGCTCTTCCAGGCCTTCCCACACCACGCCGGTCCGCAGGATGTCGTGACGGTCGATCACCTGTTGCAAGGCCAGGGCAAAGCCCTCGAAACGCTCAAGGCTGTCGAAGGCAAACAGCGACTGCATGATGTACGGGTCGCCGTGTTCGGCACTCACATGGTGGTAGAGGATGCCCTCCTGCAACGGTGCCAGCGGGTAGATGTCCTGCACATTGGCGACGCCACCCTCGACGGTCTCCAGGATACGGTCGATGGACGCCTGGCTGAGGGTCGACAGGCTCAGCATCTGCGGGGTAATCGAGGTAGCGCCCGGTGGAATGCCATTGGCCGGCACCTGCACCTCACCGGCCTTGGTGGCCGAGTACTCCCCGGCCTTGATCAGCTCGATCAGCGCCGGCTTGTGTTCGCGCAGCGAGGCCACCAGTGCCGCGTCGCTCAGGGCCTGCTTGTTGCCTTGCACCGACAACTGATCGCCCTTGAGCGCCAGTTGCACATCCTTGGCCTTGAGTGTCGCCAACAGTTCGATGATGCTCACAGGACGATCTCCATTCGTTCGGTAATTGCGGCGTAGCCGGCCAGGGTCGGCTGTTCGAACAGGCCCCGCACATCGGCTTCCATGCCTTCCTGACGCAAGCGTCCGATCAAGCTGACGGCCAGCAACGAGTGCCCGCCCAGCTCGAAAAAGTTGTCGTGACGCCCGACCCGCTCCACCTTCAGCAGCTCGGCCCACAGCCGCGCCAGGGTGATTTCGGTAGCGCCCACCGGGGCTTCGTACTCGCGCACGATCAGTGATTCCACACCCGGCGTCGGCAAGGCCTTGCGGTCGAGCTTGCCGTTGGGGCTCAGGGGCAGAGCGTCCAGATACACGAATACCGCAGGCACCATGAAGTCCGGCAAACGCGCCAGCAGGTGCGTCCGCAGTTGTTCGATATCGGCTGGCACGCCGGTGTAGTACGCCACCAGGCGTTCGTCGCGGGCCAACACGGCCGCTTCCTTCACCTGTGGGTACTCGGTCAGCCGCGCCTGGATTTCTCCGAGTTCGATACGCAGGCCACGGATTTTCACCTGGTCGTCATTACGGCCCAGGTACTCGATATTGCCATCCGGCAGGTAGCGCCCGACGTCACCGGTGCGGTACATCCGGCCGGGGTTGAACGGGTCCTTGAGGAAGCGCTCGGCCGTCAGCTCGGGACGGTGCAGGTAGCCGCGAGCCACTTGCACACCGGCGATAAACAGCTCGCCCACCACGCCCAGCGGCACCGGTTGCAACCGGGCATCCAGCAGGTACATGCGGGTGTTGGCAATCGGCTTGCCGATAGGCGTGTTGTCCGGCACCACGGGCCTGGCGCAGTTCCAGGCGGTCACGTCCACTGCGGCTTCCGTCGGGCCATAGAGGTTGTACAAGCCGATGCCGGGCAATTGCTGCTTGAAGCGCCGCACCAGGCTGCCGGGCAAGGCTTCGCCGCTGCACATCACCCGCAGCAGCCCGGCGCCCTGGCTGACATCACCGTGGGCCAGGAACACATCGAGCATCGACGGCACGAAGTGCAAGGTGGTGATCTGTTCTGCCGCGATCACCTCGCACAGGTAAGCCGGCTCCTTGTGCCCGCCGGGGCGTGCCATGACCAGCCGCGCACCGGTGAACAGGGGCCAGAAGAACTCCCACACCGACACATCGAAGCTGAACGGGGTTTTCTGCAGTACCGCATCAGTGGCGTTCAGGCCGTAGGCGTCCTGCATCCACAGCAGGCGGTTGACCACACCCGCGTGCTCGTTGATCACGCCCTTGGGTTGGCCGGTGGAGCCGGAGGTGTAGATCACGTAGGCCTGGTGCCGCGCGGTCAACCCGGGAACCTGTGGGTTGGACACCGGCTGGTGCGCCCAGGTGTTCTGGTCGAGGTCCACCACCGGCACCGTCACGTCGCCCAGCAACGAACGGGTAGCGCCCTGCACCAGCAGCGCCGCGGGCTGGCTGTCTTGCAGCATGTAGGCGAGGCGATCCAGCGGGTACGCCGGGTCCAGCGGCACATAACCACCGCCGGCCTTGAGGATCGCAAACAGACCGATGACCATCTCCAGTCCACGCTCGACGCAAATCGCCACCCGCGAATCCGGCTGCACGCCCAGTTCCCGCAGGTGGTGCGCCAGTTGGTTGGCGCGCTGGTTCAGCTCGGCATAGGTCAGGCATTGCTCACCCGCCTTCACCGCCAATGCATCCGGCGTGCGCTCGACCTGGGCCTCGAACAGGCCGTGCAGGGTCTGCGCCAGGTCGTAGTCAACCTCGGTGGCATTGAAATCAAACAGCAGTTGCTGACGCTCTGCATCCCCCAGGATCGGCAGGCGGTCAAGGGCCTGGTGCGGCGCGTGCTCCAAGGCCTCCACCAACTGGGTCAACGCCATCTGCATATAACCGCAGACCCGTTGTGCGCCCACCTGGGCCGGGGTCAACGCGGTGAAGTCATAACCATCACCCAGGTCATCGACGTTCAGGGTCAACGGATAGTTGGTGCGCCCGTCATTGGTCAGGGTCTGCATGCCTTCCCAGGCGTGCTGTGCTTCCTGTGAACGGGTGGCGCCGCCCCGGTGGCGATAATTGAGCATCGAGCTGAACAGCGGCAGCGGCGCCGCCACCCCGCTGCAACGCTGGGCCAGGGCCAGGGAAGCATGTTCATGGCCCAGCAGCGCGGTGAGCCGGGCATGGGTGCTGCGCACGCTCTCGCGCACGCCTTGCCCGTCGATATCCAGGCGCAATGGCAGGGTGTTGATGAACACGCCAAGGGCCCGGTCCGCGCCCTCGCCGCCCTGCATCCGGCCGACCAGCACCGTGCCAAACACCACATTCGGCTTGCCCGACGTCACCGCCAACACCTGCGCCCATGCCAGGTGGAACAGGCTCGCGGCGCTCACGCCCAGCAGGCGTGCCTGGGCCCTGAGGCGCCGGCTGACGGCAGCGTCCAGGTGATGCGTGAATTCTTCGATATCCCGACCATCGCCCTGCACATCCTGCAAGCCAAACGGCAGCGTCGGCTCGTGGATATCGCCAAGCATCTCGCGGAAGAACCCTTCATGCTCCTGCTCGCTGACACCCAGTCGCGCCTGCGCCACGTAGTTGCGATAAGGCATCGGCGCGGCCTGCGGTGCGGGGTGCCCCAGCAGGTAGCCCTGCATTTCCCGCAGCACCACGTCGAACGCGGTGTGGTCCAGCACGATGTGGTGATACAGCAGTACCGCCACCACCCGCTGATTGGCCGGGTCGTTGGCGTACATCAGGCGAATCAGCGGCGCCTGGGCGATGTCCAGCCGGTAGCGCCGGGCGTCGAAACGCTGATGCAGGCCGGCCAGCACATCACCGTCCAGATGCAGCGCTTCGACCGTCAATCGAGCCTTGCGCCACACCACTTGCACCGGCTGCGCCAAGCCTTCCCAGACCACACCGGTACGCAGGATGTCGTGGCGGTCGATCACCTGCTGCAAGGCCTGGGCGAAGCTGTCCAGGCGCGCCTGGGTATCGAATGCCAGGTGCGATTGCAGCAGGTACGGATCGCCCTGCTCCGCCGTGATGTAGTGGTAAAGAATGCCTTCCTGTAACGGTGCCAGCGGGTAAATATCCTGCACATTGGCGGCGCCACCCGGCACGCTGGCGACGATCTGGTCGATCATCGGCTGATCCAGCTCCACCAATGGCAGCATCGAGGGCGTGATGCGCGGGCAATCGGCGGCGATGGCATTCACCGGCACCACCACTTCCCGGCCACTGCCCACTGCCGCTGCCAATGCCGCCAGCGTCGGCTGGCTGAACAGCACCCGCACATCGGCGCTGAGGCCGGCCTGGCGCATGCGCTCGATCAGGCTTACCGCCAGCAAGGAATGGCCGCCCAGCTCGAAGAAGTGGTCATGGCGGCCCACTTGCTCCACCTGCAACACCTCGGCCCAGATCCGCGCCAGGGTGGTCTCGACTTCGCCGCGTGGGGCTTCATATTCCCGGCTGAGCACGGCGGCCTGATCCGGTGCCGGCAGCGCCTTGCGGTCAAGCTTGCCGTTGGCGGTCAACGGCCAGCTGTCGAGTTTGACGTAGACCACCGGCACCATGGCCTCGGGCAGTTGGCTGTGCAGCTCGGCGCGCAGGGTTTCGATAACCAGCGGTTTTTGTTCGGTGAACCAGGCCACCAGGCGGCCGTCGCGCACCAGCACCACGGCTTCCTTGACGCCGTCGACGGCGGCCAGGCGGGTTTCGATTTCTCCCAGCTCGACGCGCACGCCCCGGACTTTTACCTGGTCGTCGTTGCGGCCCAGATATTCAATGTTGCCATCCGGCAGCCAGCGCGCCAGGTCGCCGGTGCGGTACATGCGGCCCGGGTTGAACGGGTCATCGAGGAATCGCTCGGCGGTCAGGTCCGGGCGATTCAGGTAGCCGCGGGCCACGCCGCGGCCGCCTACATACAGCTCACCGGCCACACCCACCGGCACCGGCCGTTGTTGTGCATCCAGCAGGTACGCCGTGGCATTGGCCATCGGCTTGCCGATATGCAGCGGCTGGCCGGCGCGCACCCGGCCAGAGGTGGCGACCACCGTGGCTTCGGTGGGGCCGTAGTTGTTGATCACCGCGAAACGTCGCTCATGGCTGAACTGGCGCAGGCGATCACCGCCGATCAACAGGGTGCGCAGGCTTGGGTGCTCAAGGTCCTGGCTGAACGCGTACTCGGCCACCGGGGTGGGCAGGAAGCTCACGTCCAGCGGCTGGGCCAGCCACCAGGCCAGCAGTTCGTCGATGTTTTCATTGCCGACATGGGCCGGTGGCAGGTGCAAGGTCGCCCCCACGCACAATGCCGGCCAGACTTCCCAGGCCATGGCATCGAAACCGAAGCCGGCCACGCTGCTGGTGTGGCTGCCGGCCTGCAGGTCGAAGGCTTCACAGTGCCAATGCACCAGGTTTTCCACGGTGCGGTGTTCCACCATCACGCCTTTGGGCTGGCCGGTGGAGCCGGAGGTGTAGATCACATAGGCGAGGTTCGCCGGGGTCAGGCTGGCGACGTGGGGATTGGTGCCGTCGGGATAGGCGCCATGCAGATCGACGATGGCGATATCACCGAGCACGCCACGGGTGCTCTCTTCGGCCAGGACCGCGACCGGTGCGCTGTCTTGCAGCAGGTAAGCGATGCGCTCGGCCGGATAGGCCGGGTCTACCGGGACGTAGGCCGCGCCCGCCTTGAGAATCGCCAGCAGGCCCGCCAGCATCTGCGGGCCGCGTCGGCAGCAGATCGCCACACGGTCGTCGGGCTTTACGCCCAGCGCCAGCAGGTGATGGGCCAATTGGTTGGCGCGTTGGTTGAGCTGTTGGTACGTCAGGTGCTGGCCGTCCTGGCTCACGGCAACCGCCTGCGGCAGGCGCAGGGCCTGGGCTTCGAAAGCGCCGTGCAGGGTCTGCCCTTGCGGGTAGTCGCGGGCGGTGGCGTTGAAGCTGCGCAGCAGGTGTTCGCGTTCGCGGGCAGGCAGTACCGGCAACTGATGCAACGGCGTTTGCGGCGCGTGCTCAAGGGCCTCCACCAGTTGCTCCAGCGCACTGTGCATGGAGTCGCACAGGCGCTGCGCGCCGATGGATTCCAGCGCCAGTACCGTCAGGCCGAAGCCCGTACCGAGGTCGTCCACACTCAGGGTCAGCGGGTAGTTGCTGCGCTCTTCGCCGCCGAGCAACTGCACACCTTCCCAGATACCGTGGCCGTCGCGGGCCATTTCGCCCGGGGTGCTGTGGCGGTAGTTGAGCAAGGCACTGAACAACGGCATCGAGGTCGGCACGCCGCTGCACCGCTGGGCCAGCGCCAGGGACGCATGCTCATGGCCCAGCAAGGCACTGAGCCGGGCGTGGGTCGCCTTGACGCCGGCACGTACCGCGTCGGCACCCACCTCCACCCGCAGCGGCAAGGTGTTGATGAACATGCCCAATGCCCGGTCGGCACCTTCGCCGGCTTGCATGCGGCCCATCAATACGGTGCCGAACACCACGTCCTGACGGCCCGACACCAGCCCGAGGACCTGGGCCCACGCGAGGTGCATCAGGCTCGCAGCGCTGACCCCCAGTTGCCGCGCCTGTTCACGAACCCGCAGCGCCAGCCCTGCATCGACGGGCAATTCGGCCTCTTCGATATCCCGGCCATCGCCCTGCACATCCTGCACGCCGAAGGGCAGCGTGGGCTCGTCGACATCGGCGAGCATTTCGCGGAAGAACTGCTCGTGTTCCTGGGCGCTGACACCCAGGCGAGCCTGGGCCACGTAGTGACGGAACGGTGCCGCGGCCGGCAAGTCATCGGCCTGGTTGAACAGGAACGCCCGCATTTCCTGGCCGACCACTTCCATGGCGGTGTGGTCCAGTGCCAGGTGATGGAACAGCAGGATCGCCGCGACCCGCTGGTTGGCCGGGTCCTGCGCATACACCATGCGCAGCAGCGGCGCCTGGGTGATATCTAGGCGATAGTGGCGGGCATCAAAACGCGCGTGCAGTTGTTCGATCACATCACCATCGGCCGGGTCCAGCGGGATGTTCTGCACCACCAGTTCGGCCTGGCGCCACACCACTTGCACCGGGCTGTCCAAGCCTTCCCACACCACGCCGGTGCGCAGGATATCGTGGCGCGCCACGACCTTTTGCAGCGCGCCCATGAAGGCCTGCAAACGCTCGACGCTGTCAAACGCCATGCGCGATTGCAGCAGGTAGGGGTCACCCTGTTCGGCGCTGATGTGGTGGTAGAGGATGCCTTCCTGCAACGGCGCCAGCGGGTAGATATCCTGCACATTGGCCGCACCGCCGGGCACCGTCGCCACGATGCGGTCGATGGCCGGCTGGTCCAGCTTGACCAGGGTCAGCATCGACGGCGTGATGTGCTCGCAGCCAGGCGCAATGCCGTTGGCCGGCACCACGATTTCCCGGCCACTGCCCACCGCCGCCGCCAGCGCCGCCAGGCTTGGCTGGTTGAACAGCACCCGCACATCGGCGCTCAGGCCGGCCTGGCGCATGCGCTCGATCAGGCTCACCGCCAGCAACGAATGGCCGCCGAGTTCAAAGAAGTGGTCAAAACGCCCGACACGCTCGACCTTTAGCACGTCCTGCCAGATTTGCGCCAGCAGGGTTTCCACCTCGCCCTCCGGGGCTTCGAAACCACGGCTGAGCAGCGACGCCTGATCCGGCGCAGGCAGGCCCTTGCGGTCCAGCTTGCCATTCGCGGTCAGCGGCAACAGTTCCAACCAGACATAGGCCGACGGCACCATGTAGTCCGGCAGCCGGCTTTGCAGGTGCGCTCGCAACGCTTCAATACTCAGCGGCGCCTGGGCGGTGTAGTAAGCCACCAGGCGCTTGTCGCCTGGCTCATCTTCACGGGCCAGCACCACCGTGTCTTTGACGCCGGAAACGCTGGCGAGGCAGCTTTCGATTTCACCCGGCTCGATACGGAAACCCCGGATTTTCAACTGATGGTCATTGCGGCCCTGGTACAGCAAGGTGCCGTCCGCCTGCCAGCTCGCCAGGTCGCCGGTGCGGTACAGCAGCCCATCGCCGAACGGGTCGACGATAAATTTCTCGGCGGTCAATTGCGGCTGGTTCAGGTAACCCTTGGCCACACCCGCGCCACCGATGTACAGCTCGCCAACCACGCCCAACGCCACCGGCTGCTGCCGTGCATCCAGCACGTAGGCACGGCTGTTGCCAATCGGTCGACCAATCGGAATACCGCCCTCACCCACCGACTTGATCTCGAAGGTGGTGGAAAACGTCGTGGCTTCGGTGGGGCCATAGCCATTCAGCAGGTGCTGCGGCGCGCCGTGCTCAAGCACCCGGGCGATCACCTGCGGGTCGAGCACATCGCCGCCGACGATCAGGTAGCGCAGTTGCCGGAACATCGGCATCAACCCGTCGGCGTACTGATGGAACAGCCCGGCGGTCATCCACAACACGCTGACGGATTGCTCCTGCAACAGGGCGCCAAACGCGGCCTGGGACAGCAACGTGGCATGCTCGACCACCACCACGCAGCCGCCGTTGAGCAACGGCGCCCACACATCGAGGGTGCTGGCGTCGAACGCCGGGTTCGAGGCGAAGGCCACCCGGTCGCGGTGATTGAAGTCGGCGTAGCCGTTGTTGATCACCAATCGAGAGACGGCGCGATGGGGCACCTGCACGCCCTTGGGCGCACCGGTTGAGCCGGAGGTGTACATGATGTACGCCACGCTTTCGGCAGACTGGGACAGGTTCGGATTATGGGTCGGCTGATTGTCGAGGTTCAGCCCGTCGAGATCACGCAGCACCTGCCCGGCATGACTGTCCTGCACCATGAACGCCTGGCGTTCGTCCGGCGCATTGATGTCCAGCGGCACGTACACCGCCGCGCACTTGAGGATGGCCAGTTGGCTGACCAGCAGGTCGATGGAACGTGGCAGCGCGATGGCCACGCTGTCGCCCGGTTTTACACCCTGGTCGATCAAATAGTGGGCCAGGCGATTGGCCCGCAGGTTGAGTTCGCGGTACGTCAGCGACACGTCGCCGTGTACCACCGCCAGCGCGTCGGGGCTGGTCAGGACGCCGGCTTCGAAGATCCCGTGCACGGTGTGCGCAGCCGGGTAGGCGCGAGCAGTGGCGTTGAAATCCACCAGCACTTGATGCCGCTCGGCGGCTGGCAGGATCGACACTTGATGCAGCGGTGTGGTCGGCGCCTGTTGCAGTGCCGTGACCAGGTTGCGCAAGGCGCTGAGCATGTAGTCGCCGACGCGCTGCACATCCACCTCCGCCACGCCTTGCACGGTCAAGGCAAAGCCTGCGCCGAGGTCGTCGACGTTCAGCACCAGCGGGTAGTTGCTGCGCTCCTCGGAACTGAGGATTTCGATCCCGGCGTCGGCGAACGGGCTGGCGCCCGGCGCTTCACCCGGCGCGCTGTGGCGGTAGTTGAGCAAGGTGCTGAACAACGGCAGCGCACCGGACACGCCACTGCATCGCTGGGCCAGGGACAAGGAGGCATGTTCATGCCCCAGCAACTGTGCCAGCCGCGCATGGGTGGCGCGCACGCCAGCCTGCACGCCCACCGCGCCGACACTGACCCGCAACGGCAAGGTATTGATGAACATTCCCAGCGCCCGGTCGGCGCCCTCGCCGCCGTGCAGCCGGCCCAGCAGCACGGTGCCGAAGACCACGTCGTCCTGGCCCGAGACCTGGCCGAGGACCTGGGCCCATGCCAGGTGCACCAGGCTTGCGGCACTCACCCCCAGTTGCCGGGCCTGCTCGCGAAGGCCCAGGCTGAGGGCCGGTTCCAATGCCACGTGCGCTTCGCACACACCGCTGCCGTCGCGGTTCACGTCCTGCAAGCCGAAGGCCAGGGTCGGCTCGTCGATGTCGCCGAGCATTTCGCTGAAGAATGTCTCATGCTGCGCAGCGCTCACACCGAGGCGCGCCTGGGCCACGTAGTTGCGGTACTGCACGGCGTCGGGCAGCAAGCAGGTTTCGCCTGCAAGGCTCGCGCTCATTTCCTCCACCAGCACCTGCAACGCGGTGTGGTCCAGCAGGATGTGGTGCAGCAGCAGGATGCCGACGTAACGGCCGTGATCCTCGGCGTAGGCAAACCGCATCAACGAGGCGCGGGACAGGTCGAGGCGGTAGTGGCGTGGGTCGAAGCGTTCCTGCAGTTGCGCCAATACGGCACTGGAAGGATCGGCTTCAACCTGCTCAACCACCAGCAGCGCCTGGCGCAAGACCACCTGTACCGGCTCGTCCAGGCCTTCCCAGACAATCCCGGTACGCAGGATATCGTTGCGCTCGATCACACTTTGCAGCGCACGGATAAACGCCTCGACCGGCTCATGGCCGCTGAAGCTGAACTGCACCTGCAACACGTAGGGATCGCCTTCGGTGGTTGCCAGGTGGTGGTAGAGGATGCCGGCCTGCAACGGGGCCAGGCCGTAGATGTCCTGCACGTTGGCGATGCCGCCGGGGACACTGGCGATGATATGGTCGATGGCCTGCTGGTCGAGATTCACCAGCGGCAGCATGTCCGGGGTGATGTGCCGCGTCGCTTCGCCGATCAGGTTGGCCGGGACCTGCACTTCATGTTGCCCGCCCACCGCAGCGGCCAGCGCAGCCAGGGTCGGCTGGCCGAACAGCACCCGCACATCGGCGCTCAGCTCGAGCTGGCGCATGCGCTCGATCAGCTTGACCGCCAGCAACGAATGGCCGCCCAGCTCGAAAAAGTTGTCCTGGCGCCCGACCCGGTCGACCTTGAGCAGGTCTTGCCAGAGATTCGCGATCGCGGTTTCCACCGCGCCTTGTGGCGCTTCATAACCACGACGGGCCAGGGCATCGGCGTCCGGTGCCGGCAAGGCCTTGCGGTCGAGCTTGCCGTTGGTGGTAAGCGGGAACGCGTCGAGCAGCACAAAGGCGCTGGGCACCATGTACTCGGCGAGGGACAGCAGCAGGTGGTCACGCAGCTCAGCGGCAGTGGGCGTGTGTTCAGGCTGGGCAATCACGTAGGCCACCAGGCGCTTGTCGCCCGTTTCGTCTTCGCGGGCAATCACCACGGCTTCGCGCACACCTTCGCAGGTGGCCAGGCGTGCTTCGATTTCCCCCAGTTCGATACGGAAACCGCGAATCTTCACCTGGTCGTCGTTGCGCCCCAGGTACTCGACACTGCCGTCGGCCAGCATCCGGCCGAGGTCACCGGTCTTGTACAGGCGCAGGCCGGTTGCGGGATCCGTCAGAAAACGTTCGGCCGTCAGCTCATCGCGGTTGAGATAACCCCGCGCCACGCCGGCACCGCCGACGTACAACTCCCCGACTACGCCGCTCGGCACCGGTTCGCGGCGGGCGTCCAGCACATACAGTTGCAAGTCGGGAATGCGCACGCCAATCGGGCTCACGCCCACCCGCTGTGCATCCGCCGCCTCCAGGGCACGGTAGGTCACGTGCACGGTGGTTTCGGTGATGCCATACATGTTGACCAACCGCGTACCAGCGTTGGTCACCCGGGCGTACCACGGCTTGAGAATCCCCGGTTCCAGGGCTTCACCGCCGAAGATCACCTGGCGCAGCGAGTGCAGTTGCTGGCTGCGGCCCTGTGCCGCGATCAACTGGCGGAACGCGCTCGGCGTCTGGTTGAGAATACTGACGCCGGCTTCGCACAGCAGTGCGTAACACTCGTCCGGCGAGCGGCTGACCAGTTGCGGCACCACCAGCAACTGCCCGCCATGCATCAGCGCGCCCCAGATCTCCCACACCGAGAAGTCGAAGGCAAACGAGTGGAACAGCGCCCAGGTGTCATTGGCGTTGAACTTGAACCAGTGCTCGGTGGCGCTGAACAGTCGCGCGACGTTGCGGTGTTCGATCATCACGCCCTTGGGCAGGCCGGTGGAGCCGGAGGTGTAGATCACATAGGCAAGGCTGGACGCGCTGATTGCAACGTTGGGGTTGACGATGGGCTCGTGCTGCAGGCTGTTGAGGTCGATCGACGTGACGTCGCCCACCAAGTGGCGGGTGTCGTCCTGCACCAGCACCGCCAGCGGCGCGCTGTCTTTCAGGGTGTAGGCGATACGGTCCAGCGGGTAGGCCGGATCGATCGGCACATAACCCGCACCAGCCTTGAGAATCCCCAGCAGGCCAATGATCATTTCCAGCCCGCGTTCGACACAGATCGCCACCCGGTCGTCGGGGCGGATGCCATGCTTGAGCAGGCAATGCGCAACCTGGTTGGCGCGCTCGTTCAGCTCGCGGTAGCTCAGGTGTTCGTGTTCAAAGCGCAGCGCGATGGCTTCGGGATGGCTGGCGGCATGAGCTTCGACTTGCTGGTGGATCAGGGCTGAATCGGCGTAGTGCTGGGTGCTGGCGTTAAGGCCATGCAGCAGATGCTGGCGTTCGGCGGCAGGCAGGATGCCCAGGTTGTGCAACGGTGCATCTGGCGTTTGTTCCAGGGCCAGCACCAGGTTTTCCAGGGCGGTGTGCAGGTAACCGGCAATGCGCGTCGCGCCGATGGAGGCGTCCACCATCACGGTAAAGGCAAAGCCTTCGCCCAGGTCATCGACGTTGACCGTCAGCGGGTAGTTGGTGCGTTCTTCGGCGCCCAACACCTGGATGCCTTCGGCGATGTCGATCACCGCCTGGGTGTCCGAGGCATCGCTGTGACGGTAATTGAGGATGGCACTGAACAACGGCGTGGGTGCGGCCACACCGCTGCAACGCTGGGCCAGGGCCAGGGAGGCGTGTTCGTGATCGAGCAGTTCGGTCAGGCGCTTGTGGGTGGTGTGCACGGCGGCGCGCACGCCTTGTTCGCCTACATCCACCCGCAGCGGCAGGGTATTGATGAACATGCCCAGGGCCTGGTCGGCACCCTCGCCCGCGCCCATGCGGCCGAGCATCACGCTGCCAAATATCACGGCCTCGCGAGCGGAAACCTTGCCCAGCACCTGGGCCAGCGCGAGGTGCATCACGCTGGCCGGGCTGACACCCAACGGTCTCGCCTGGGCCCTTAGACGGCGACTTAGATCGCCGTCGACGGCAATGCGGGTTTCGTCGATGCCATGCCCGTCACCCTGCACATCCTGCAGGCCGAACGGCAGGGTTGGCTCGTCGATATCGGCCAGCATCTCGCGGAAGAACGCTTCGTGAGCCTGTTCGCTGACGCCATGGCGGACCTGGGCGATGTAGTTGCGAAACGGCACCGGTGCACTGGCGTGTTCGGTCTGGCCGGCGAGGTGCAGCTGGATCTCCCGGCGCACTACGTCGAGGGCGGTGTGGTCGAGGATGGTGTGGTGGAACAGCAGCATGGCGACCACACGCTGGTTGCGCGGGTCTTCGGCGAACACCAGGCGCAGCAGCGGTGCCTGGCCGAGGTCCATGCGGTAGTTGCGGGCGTCGTAGAGGGCTTGCAGTTGGGTCAGTACATCGCCGTCGAGGCGGGCTTCTTCGCAGGCCAGCGAGGCCTTGCGCCAGACGACTTGCAGGGGTTCGTCGAGGCGATCCCAGGCCATCGAGGTGCGCAGGATATCGTGGCGGTCGATGACCCATTGCAAGGCCTGGGCGAAGGTTTCAAGACGGGCACGGCTGTCGAACACGAACTGCGCGTGCAGCACGTAGGGGTCGCCCTGGTGCGCTGACAGATGGTGGTAGAGCATGCCTTCCTGGAGCGGCGCCAAGGGGTAGATATCTTGCACATTCGCCGCCCCGCCGGGGATCGCGGCGACGATGCGGTCGATGGCGGGTTGGTCGAGGTTGACCAGGGGCAGCATGTCCGGGGTGATGCGATAGGCCGGGCTGAGCCAGTCGCCGCCGTGTTGGGCGACGAGGTCGAGCAGTTGGGGTTTGTGGGCGATCAGTTGGTCCCATAGGGCGTCATCCAGCGCGTCGTCGTCACCCAGGATGATCAGGTCGCCTTCGTCCATTTGCAGGCGGATCGGGTGGGTGGAAAGAGCTGCCAGTAATTTGCTGAACTGCATGGGGTAACCTGCTTTTTGAGTCGGATACGGTTGAGGAGAAAGTCCGTTTTCAGCTGTCGCGTAAGTGCCTGGGAGGCCCGGTTTAAAGCGCGGGCGCAGTCGTGGGCCGGGAGGCTTCCCGCAGGGTTGGGAAATTAGAGGATTCGGGGGGTGGGGGGTGACATGGGAAGCGGGGACAAAGCGGCTGGCGTGGGGGAACTTTCGTATTTGTTGGATGGGGGGCATATCCGTTATTTGGGTGATGGCTGATATCGGTTCCGCTCTTACAGCGGCTCACTTTTGAAGAGCGCAAAAGTAAGCAAAACGCTCTTGCCCCACCACTCGGCTCCTCGCNNNGGCTCGGTGTGCCCTCACTCCGGCTTTGGACCGTGGGCCGCCGTCATGGGCCATCCTTGGCCCAGGACGGCTAACCTGGCGTCCTGCCAGGTTACCCACGCTCCAAAGCCTGCGTTCGGCCAGCGTGGTTTAACGGGGCGCCTAAGATCAAAATCAAGATCAAAAGCAAGAGCACAGCGGCCTACCGGCCGGCTTGAGTGTTGAAGAGCAAAATCAAAATCTAAAGCGGGCACGGTCCAAAAAATGTGGGAGCGGGCTTGCTCGCGAAGGTCGTTAACGATGACGCGGGCATCCTGGATGAACGCGGCGCTCTCAGGTTTTTCGCGAGCAAGCCCGCTCCCACAGAAAAGCAGATCKGTTTTCGCTCTGGCTTTTGATCTGGCTTTTAACACTCAAGCCGGCCGGKAGGCCGCTGTGCTTTTGCTTTTGCTTTTGMTTTTGATCTGACTGCCCCAATAAGCCCGAGGCCGAACGCAGGTATTGCGGAGCGGGTAAACCGGCAGGACGCCGGTTTAGCCGCGCCGGGCCATGGATGGCCCGTCGCGGCGGCCCGCGGAGCAATGCCGGAGTGAGGGAACACCGAGCCTAGGCGAGGTGCCGACAGGCGGGGCAGAGCCCTTTGCTTACTTTGGGGCTTTTCCAAAGTGAGCCGCTGTAAGAGCGGAACCAT
>NZ_CP080030.1:4663701-4674281 GCF_019382755.1 Pseudomonas sp. Colony2
AGGCACAACCTCCACCCGCTCCACCCTCCTCCCAACCACCCCCGCCAACCCCACCACCGTCGGCTGACTGAACAACGACCGGGCATCCACCTCCAACCCCGCCTTACGCAGCCGCGCCACCACCCCCACGGCCAACAACGAATGCCCCCCCAACTCAAAGAAATGATCCTGACGCCCCACCCGATCCAGCTTCAGCACCTGCGCCCAAACCCCAGCAATCACCGTCTCCACCTCCCCCTGAGGCGGTTCATAGGCGCGACTCAACACCGCCTCCACCCCAGGCTCCGGCAACCCCTTGCGATCCAGCTTCCCCGCCGGATTAAGCGGCCACACCTCCACCCGCACAAACGCCGAAGGCACCATGTACTCAGGCAACCCCTCCACCATGTAACTGCGCAACGCCTCAAGCCCCGGCACCGCATCACGAACAGTGAAATACGCCACCAACCGCTCATCCCGAATCAACGCCGCCACCTCGCGCAATGCAGGATGCGCCGCCAACCGCGCCTCAACCTCCCCCAGCTCCAGCCGCACCCCACGCAGCTTCACCTGAAAGTCATTGCGCCCCAGAAACTCCAGGTTCCCGTCCGGCAAATACCGCACCAGATCCCCCGTGCGATACAACCGATCCCCCGCCACAAACGGGCTATCGATAAACCGCTCCGCCGTCATCTGCTCCAACCCCAGATACCCGCGAGCCACGCCCACCCCGCCGATATGCAACTGCCCACTGCACCCCAGCGGCACCGGCCGATCATGCTCATCCAATACGTAAAGCCGGGTATTACTGATGGCCCGCCCAATCGGCAACTGCAACCCCGGCACCGGCGCACCCGGCTCCAGCGTCCAGGCACTGCTGTCCACCGTCGCCTCGGTCGGTCCGTAGACGTTATGCAAGCGCACTTTGGGCAACCGCGCCTGAACCCCACGGGCCAAGGCCTCTGTCAGCTCCCCACCACCGCATAAAACGTCGGTAAGGCTGGTACAAAGCGCAGACTCCTCCAGCTCCAGAAACTGCTGCAACATCGCCGGCACAAACTTGATCACACTGACCTGTTGCTCACGAATCACCTGCGCCAGGTACGCCGGCTCACGGTGCCCATCGGGACGCGCCAGGACCAGGCGCATGCCATTGGTCAGCGGCCAGAACAGCTCCCACACCGAACCGTCAAAACTGAACGGCGCCCGCTGCAACAACGCGCCACCCTCGGCATTCGGGCACAGTTGCGAGCCCCAGTGCATCAGGTTGCCCAGGCCCCGATGCTCGATCATCACGCCCTTGGGCGTGCCGGTGGAGCCGGAGGTGTACATCACGTACGCCAGGTTGCGCACGCTCAGCCCCGGCACTCGCGGGTTGCCTTCAGGCGCCTGCTGCCAGGCGCCGTGGTCGAGGTCGATCACCGGTATCGACACCTCCCCCGGCAAATCGCGGGTCGCGCCGTGTACCAGCAAGGCGACCGGCGCGCTGTCTTGCAGCATGTAGGCGAGACGCTCGCGAGGGTAGCCCGGGTCCAACGGTACATAGGCGCCCCCCGCCTTGAGGATGGCCAGCAAGCCCACCACCAGGTCCAACCCGCGCTCGACACACAAGGCCACCCGCGAATCCGGCTGCACGCCGCGCTCGCGCAGGTGATAGGCCAGGCGGTTGGCGCGCTCGTTGAGCTGGCGGTAAGTCAGTTGCTGCTCACCGGCCTGCACCGCCACCGCGTGAGGTGTGTGCCGGGCATGGGCTTCGAACAAGGCGTGGACGGTCTGGTCCACGGGGTAGTCGGTTTCGCTGGCGTTGAAGTCCACCAGTTGCTGTTGCAGTTCGGTCGCGGGCAGCACCTGTACATCGAACAGCGGCGCCTCGGGCGTCTCCACCAATCCCGCCAGCACCGTGCCAAGGTAGTCCAGCAGGCGCTGGGCACCGACCTTGCGGGGCGCCTTGGCCTTGAGCCGGAAACCGCTGGCCAGGTCGTCCACCGTCAGCATCAGTGGGTAGCTGAGGATGTCTTCGCTGCTCAGCAATTCGATGCCGGGCTGCAGCACCTCGAGTGCCTCGACCGAGACATGCCGGTAATTCAGCAGGCTGTTGAACAGCGGTGTGACGCCGCTGCAACGCTGGGCCAACGCCAGGGACGCTTGCTCGTGGGCGAGCAAGGCGCTGAGTTGCTGCTGCGTCTGCCTGATCGCCTCGCGCACCGTCACCCCGGCCAGGCGTACCCGCAGTGGCAAGGTGTTGATGAACATGCCCAGGGCACGGTCCGCGCCCTCACCGGCCTGCAGGCGTCCCAGCAGAACCGTACCGAACACCACATCGTCACGGCCCGAGACGCGACCCAGTACCTGGGCCCACGCCAGATGAAACAGGCTCGCCGCGCTGACACCCAAGGTGCGGGCCTGCTCGCGCAACAACTGGCCGAGTGCGTCGGGAAGCAGCACGTCGGCTTCCTCGGTGTCACGGCGATCCGCCTGGCGTTCCTGTAAACCGAAGGCCAGGGTCGGCTCGTCGACATCCGCCAGCCGCTCGCGAAAGAACGCTTCGTGCCCGGCCTCGCGTTCCGCTGACCGGGCCTGGGCGACCACGTTGCGATAGGGCACCGGCGCCGGCAATTGCTGTTGCTGGCCAAGCAGATGAGCCTGGATTTCCGCCATCAGTACTTGCGTGGAAGTGGCGTCGTTCACCAGATGATGGAAACGCAGCATGCCCACCCAACGGCGGTTCTGCGGGTCTTCGGCATAATCCAGGGCCATCAGCGGCGCCTTGCGCAAGTCCAGTGGCCGCTGGCGTTCGCGCAGTTGTTCGAGGATTGAATCGCCCTGGAGGGCCACCGATTGCACGTCCAGAATCGCCTTGCGCCACACCACTTGCATCGGTTGTTCGAGGGCATCCCACGCCAGGCTGGTGCGCAGGATGTCATGGCGGTCGATCACCTGTTGCAGCGCCTGGGCGAACGCTTCCAGCTGTTCACGGCGGGCAAAGCTGAACATCGCGTGTTGCTGGTACGGATCGCGCTCGTCGGTGATGTGGTGATACAGCAGGCCTTCCTGCAACGGCGCCAGTGGGTAGATCTCCTGCACATTGGCGGCGCCGCCGGGGATCGCGGCGACGATGCGTTCTATCGTCGGCGGGTCCAGTTCGGCCAGCGCCAGCAGGTCCGGAGTAATCAATTGGCAACCCGCCGGAACACGGTTGGCCGGCACATCAAGCACGGTGCCCTGGCCAACCGCTGCCGCCAGTGCGGCCAGGGTCGGCTGGCCGAACAGCACCTGCACGTCGGCCTGCAACCCGACCTGGCGCATGTGCTGCACCAACTGGACCGCCAACAGCGAATGGCCGCCCAACTCGAAGAAATGGTCATGCCGCCCTACTTGCTCGACGTGCAGCACGTCGGCCCAGATCTGCGCCAGGGCGATTTCCGTAGCACCTTCTGGGGCCTCGTAGACTCGACTGATAAATGCATCGGCACCGGGTGCCGGCAAGGCCTTGCGGTCGAGTTTGCCGTTGGCCGTCAGGGGCAACGCGTCCAGCTTTACGTAGGCCTGCGGCACCATGTAATCCGGCAAGCGTGATTTAAGATGGGCGCGAAGCGCTTCAATCGCTACCGGCGCATGCTCGGTGAACCAGGCCAATAGCTGCCCCTCGCGTACCAGCACCACCGCTTCGGTGACCCCTTCATGACCCGCCAGGGCGGACTCGATTTCCCCCGGCTCGATGCGCACGCCGCGAATTTTTACCTGGTCGTCGTTGCGGCCCAAATATTCAATATTCCCATCCGGCAGCCAACGCGCCAGGTCGCCGGTGCGGTACATGCGGCCTGGGTTGAATGGGTCATCAAGGAAGCGCTCTGCGGTCATGTCCGGGCGGCTCAAATAGCCCCGCGCCACGCCTTTCCCGCCGACGTACAACTCGCCTGCAGTACCGATGGGCACCGGCCGCTGTTGCTCATCCAGCAGGTAGACCGCGGCATTCGCGATGGGTTTGCCGATGTGCAGCGCCTGCCCGGCCTCAACGAGGCCCGAGGTGGCAACCACGGTGGCTTCAGTGGGACCGTAGTTGTTGATCACCGCGAAACTGCGCGCCTGGTTGAACTGGCGCAGGCGGTCGCCACCAATCAGCAGCGTGCGCAAAGTCGGGTGTTCGATATTCTGGCTGAACGCATACTCGGCCACCGGCGTGGGCAGGAAGCATACGTCCAGTGGTTGCGCGCGCCACCAGGCCAGCAGCGCGTCGATGTCTTCGGCGCCGTCGTGGGGCGGCGGCAAGTGCAAGGTCGCGCCCACGCACAGCGCTGGCCAGACCTCCCAGGCCATGGCGTCAAACCCGAAACCGGCAACGCTGGCGGTATGGCTGCCCGCGTGCAAATCGAAGGCCTGGCAATGCCAGTCCACCAGGTTGGCCACGGTGTGGTGCTCCACCATCACGCCCTTGGGCAGGCCGGTGGAGCCCGAGGTGTAGATCACATAAGCGAGGTTGGCGGGTGTCATCGCCACTTGCGGGTTGCGCGCCAACTGCGCCGTGGCGTGGTCCAGATTGATGACCGGCACGCTCAATACCGGTAGACGCTCGAGCAAATCCGTCTGCGTCAGCACCGCCACCGGCGCGCTGTCATCGAGCAGGTAGTGCAGGCGCTCGGCAGGATGGGCCGGGTCCACCGGGACATAACAGGCGCCGGACTTGAGAATCCCCAGCAAGCCCACCAGCGTCTCCAGGCCGCGCCGGGCGACGATCGCCACACGGTCGTCGGGCTTTACCCCGAGCACCAATAGCTGCCGCGCCAGGGCATTGGCCCGTTGATTCAATTGGTCATACGTCAATCGCTGCCCCTGATACACCGCCGCCACCGCATGCGGCGTCACCGCGGCCTGGGCCTCGACGCGCCCATGCAGGGTTTGCGCTGCGGGATAGGCCTGGGCGGTGGCGTTCCAGCGTTGCAACTGCGCGGTTTCCTCGGGCGTTATCAGCGAGAAGTCAGCCAGGGGCAGCGCGGTGTTTTCCAGCCCCTGCTCCAGCACATACACCAGGCGATCGGCCAGGGCCTGCACCTCGTGTGCCTGGAAGTACGCCTCGTTGTAGACGCAGTGCAGGCACGCCGTGTCGTGGTAGCGATTGCTGCGCAAGTGAATCGCCAGCGGCAACGGCTCATGGTGGTTGGACACCTTGATCGCCCGGGCCGACGCCTGGCCGTAGCGAAATTCATGGTCGTCCTGCTCATAGGACACCGACAGGTCGAACAGTTGGCCACGGTCGGCGCGCAGCAAACCCAGCTCGCGATTCATCTCGCTCAGCGGGAAACGTTGATGTCGGAAATCCTGCTGGAGCTGGTCGCGCACGCCACGCACCAGGGCGCTGAAAGGCAGGTCGTCGCTGAACTGCAAGCGCACGGCACTGACCTGGGTGAAAAGCCCCAGGGTCGAACGAAAGCGTGCATTGGAACGGTTGAGTATCGGCAGCCCCACCACCCACTCCTGGCGCTGGCCGGTGCGGCTGAAGTACAGGTACATCGCCGCCAATAACACATGGAACGCCGACGCCTGGTAATGGTTCGCCGCCCGCGCCATGCGATTGAGCAGCGCCGCCGGAAACGGTGCTACCAGGGTGTTGCTCGGCGCATCGCCCTTGGCCTGGTAACGGCGCGTCAGCAGCGGCTCTGGCAGCACCTGGTATTTGTCCAGCCAGTAGCTGCGGTCCCGGGCGTAACGGGCCGACTCGCGATAGCGTTCATCGTTGTCGATGAAGTCGATATAGGACGGCGCCGACAGGTCCGGTAGTCGGCCCTGCTCCAGGGCGCTGTAGATCCCGGCAAGGGATTGCAGCATCTGGCCAAAGCCCCAGCCATCGAGAATCAGGTGGTGAGCCTGGGTGCCGAGGCGGTAATGCTGGTCATCGAGCTTGACCAGGAAGAAGCGGAACAACGGTTCGTCGACCAGCGCATAGGTTCGCGCCATCTGCGCCTGCAACAAGGCCTCGGCGGCCGCGCGGGGATCCGGCTGGCGCGAGACGTCATGCTGCGGCACCGATACCGCCATGGCCCCGGCAAACGCCTGCCGTGGCAAGCCATCGGCCGCCACTTGCAACACCGTACGCAATGCGTCGTGCTTGGCCACCAGGTGCTCGATGGCTCGCTGGATCAATGCGGGATTCACGGTGCCCGTGAGTTCGATATAACCCCCGATGTTGTACAGCGGCGAGTCACCGAGGCGCAGTTGGTCGAGCCAGATATCCCGCTGGGCGGCGGTCAGGGGGAAATACGTCATAAGATCCTTCTCATGTGAGGTGTCGATAAGGCGCACAACGCCCCATTGAGGCGAAATCAACGGGATTTAAGCATCGCCCCGGAGGGCCGTATGTCACCCGAAACCCGGACAGCCCGGGTACCGCGCCGGGGTTGGCTGATGGTTCAGTGCTGAAACGATTAAATGGATGTAGGAGATTGGCTACATCTGGCCGATGCCATATAGCCGGGCATGTCGAGAAAATTGAGTAAATATGTTTTATATCAACTAGTTAACAAACTCTAAAATCCTTTTACCCTGCAGCTTCAGCCTATATCCCTGTCGGAAATGACGAAATAATGGCGCGCTTTTTATGGCAGGTTGTGTCCCTCGTTTCCGCTACATACGTAGGACAAATCCACGTGGCTAAATGAAGCCTCGAGCACCGACCCAGGTTCAAGGAGAACGGGAGGCCTGCACACGTACGGGCAACCGTTGACGGTTTTCGACATCAAGGATGAGATGGCTATGAGTCTGACCAGCAGTATTCGGAATATGGAAAATCCGCATTTTTATTTCGAGTTGGGAGAGTTGATTTCAAGCACCGGCACTGAACACTTCGCAGCGAACATGCTGCAACTGGTCAACAAGCTGGTACCGGTTCACTTGGTGGACCTCAGTGAATGGACCCTCGACGAGCACCAGGCCTGCGTGCTCGATATCAAGTTACTTGGCAGCGACGGGTTGAAGCAGGACCTGCTGCCACCGCGCACCCTGCATCACCGCGACGATCATCCGCTGCTGAAAAAAATGCTCGGCATGAACGACCCGCTGTTGATCCAGATGAATGCCAAGGCCGACAGCACCCACACCCGCGGCACCTCCCATCAGTGCAACCTGGTATCGCGCCAGGCCAATCGGCGCTGCGTGATTTCGTTCTACCGGCCCCACACCCAACGCGCCTTTTCCCTGGCGCAGTTGTCGTTTCTCAAGAGCCTTTCGGAAACCTTGCTGCCGTTGATCGAGCGCCACGCGCAGATCAATCGACAGGCCCCGCCGGTAGCGCCCGAGCCCTCTAAAACTCCGTTGGAGCAGTCGCAATTGCAGCGCGAATTCTATAAACGCCTGTCACTCAGTGACATCACCTTATCGGCGCGGGAACAGGAGGTTTGCCTGGGGTTGTTGACCGGCGGAACCGTACCGCAGATGGCCGAGAAACTCAGCGTGAAAAACAGCTCCATCGAAACCTACCTCAAGCGCGCGGCGGCCAAACTGGGCGTGAGTGGCCGGCATGGCCTGGCCAAATGGATGGTTGGCGCGTGATGAAAAAACTGATGCTCGGCGTGGCGTGTGTGCTTGGCGGGTGTTCGTTGATCCCGGACTATCGGCGGCCCGAGGCACCGACCCCGGCGCACTACCCGGTGTATAACGCGGACCGGGTGGGGCCATCGGCCGCCGGGCCTGACTGGCAACAGTTGTTCCGTGACCCGGTGATGCGGCAGTTGATTGGCCAGGCCCTGGTGAATAACCGTGACCTGCGGGTGGCGGCGCTGAATGTCGAAGCGTTCCAGGCGCAGTACCGCATCCAGCGTGCCGACCTGTTCCCGGCGGTGTCTGCCACGGGTGCCGAAAACCGCCAGAAAGTCCCGCGGCGCGCCACTACCACCGGCAAGTCTGCGATCACCTCTACCTATTCGGCGACATTGGGCGTCAGCGCCTACGAGCTGGATTTTTTCGGCCGTGTACGCAGCCTCAGTGAGCAGGCGATGCTGCAATACCTGGCCACTGAAGAAGCTCGGCGCAGCGCGCAACTGAGCCTGGTGGCCAACGTCGCCAACGCTTACCTGACCTGGCGCGCCGACCAGGAACTGCTGGCCCTGGCCCGGCAGACGCTGGCCTCGGACGAGCACAGCCTGCGTCTGACGTCGCGCAGTAAAACGGCGGGCAAGGCGACGTCGATTGATGTGATCCAGGCCCAGACCAGCGTCGAAAGTACCCGGGCAAGCATTGCGCGCTACCAGCGGCAGGTGGCCCAGGACCTCAACAGCCTGGCGTTGCTGGTGGGTGGGCCGGTGCCGGATTCTTTGCCGGCACAGCCGCTGTCCGACGACCTGGTAGCCCGGGTGCCGGCCGGGTTGCCGTCGGACCTGCTGCAACGGCGGCCGGATATTGTGCAGGCCGAGTATCAGCTTCAGGCGGCCAACGCGAATATTGGCGCGGCGCGGGCGGCGTTTTTTCCTTCGGTTACGCTGACGGCCAACGCGGGCACCTCGAGTAAGGATCTGTCGGGATTGTTCCAGGGGGGCTCGGGGAGTTGGGGGTTCCAGCCGCAGATCAATCTGCCGATCTTCAACGCGGGCAGCCTGCGGGCCAGCCTGGATTACGCGAAGATTCAGAAGAACATTTATGTCGCGCAGTATGAGAAGTCGATTCAGACCGCGTTCCAGGAAGTCTCGGACGGGCTGGCGGCGCGGCAAACGTATAACGAGCAACTGGCGGCGCAGCGGGATTTTGTTCGGGCCAACCAGACGTATTACGACCTGGCTCAGCACCGGTATCGCAGTGGGGTGGACAGTAATCTGGTGTTTCTGGATGCGCAGCGGTCGTTGTTCAGTTCGCAGCAGGCGTTGATTGTTGATCGGTTGGCGCAGTTGGTGGCGGAAGTGAATTTGTATACGGCGTTGGGTGGGGGTGGAAGGGTGATTCTGCTGGGGTGGGGATGGGGTGGGGGTGGGGGCATATCCGTTTCTTCGGTCACGGCGGCTGATGGTTCCGCTCTTACAGCGACTCACTTTGGAAAAGCCCCAAAGTAAGCAAAAGCAAGAGCACGGCGGCCTGAAAGCCGACCTGAGTGTTAAAAGCAAAAGCAAAGCCGCTTTGCTGTAGGAGCTGGCTTGCCGGCGATGCAGACACCTCGGTGCATCAGGTACACCCAGTTGATGCCATCGCCGGCAAGCCAGCTCCTACAGTGGACCGTGAGCCGCTGTAAGAGCAAAACCCTAAGGCCTTACCCGTGCCACCCGCCACACCTTGTTCCCCACATCATCCGCCACCAGCAACGCGCCCTGCCCGTCCAACGCTACACCCACCGGACGCCCCTGAGCCTCTCCATCACCATTTAAAAACCCAGTCAGGAAATCAACAGGCACACCCGACGGCTTTCCGTCCCGGAACGGAATAAACACCACCTTGTACCCCGCCTGCGGATTACGGTTCCAGGATCCATGCTCCCCCACAAACACCCCATCGGCAAACACCACTGGCATCCCCCGCGCATCGGAAAAAGTCAGGCCCAACGGCGCAACGTGAGTCCCCAGCGCGTAGTCCGGTGCAATCGCCTGGGCGACCTTGTCCGGACGCGGCGGCTGCACCCGGCTGTCAACGTGAGCCCCGTAATAACTCCACGGCCAACCGTAGAACGCGTCGTCCCGCACCGACGTCAGGTAATCCGGCACCAGATCGCTGCCGATCTCGTCGCGCTCGTTGACCACCGTCCACAACTGCGTAGAGCCGGGTTTCCACGCCAGCCCATTGGGATTGCGCAACCCACTGGCGAACAGACGCTTCTGCCCACTGGCAAGATCCAACTCCCAGATCGCAGCACGCCCTTCCTCGGCGTCAAGCCCATTCTCACCCACATTGCTGTTGGACCCGACGGTCACATAAAGCTTGGTACCCTCAGGATTGGCCAGGACGTTTTTGGTCCAGTGATGATTGATCCCGGCCGGCAGATCAGTGACCTTCACCGGCACGGCATCGATGTGAGTCTGGCCCCGAACATAAGGCACCTTGACCACCGCATCGGCATTGCCGATATACAACTCATCCCCCACCAACGCCATGCCAAACGGCGACGTCAGCCCACCGAGAAACTCACTCTTCACCTCGGCACGCCCATCACCGTCGGCGTCCCGCAGCAGCGTGATCCGGTCGGCGCTCGGCGTATCGGCACCGACCCGCCCCATCACAAACCCCATCGCGGTACGACGCGCCCAGGCGAGCAAACCCGTGCCGCCGTCCGTGGCACCTTCAGGCATGGGCGGATGGTTACTCTCGGCTACCAGCACGTCGCCATTGGGCAAGGTGTACACCCAGCGCGGATGGTCAAGGTCCGCGGCCAACGCCGTTACCGTGAACCCATCGGGCGCCGTTGGCTGGGCATTACCGGGCCAGCCGACAGCCTTGGAAACCTTGAGTGTCGGGATCAGTGATGCAGTGGGTTCGGGCAGTTGCGGGCTTGGCCCCACACCGGCCTGAAACGGCAGTTTGGAGGAATCGCCACAGGCGCTGAGGGCAGCCGTGGCGGTGATCAGCAGCGCAAGGCGGCTTGGTGCATTCATTGGGAAACCTCGGGACAGCCCTTTATTGGGCAGGCAAAAACC
>NZ_CP080030.1:4675253-4697179 GCF_019382755.1 Pseudomonas sp. Colony2
CCCTCAGGCTTTCCACGGCCCCAACGCCAGGCTGTAGGGAGAAAACCCCTCGAACTGCCAACGCAGCGCCAGCGCCGCATCCCTTCGGACCACGTGTTCCACGGTCACCTTCCACAACCGCTCAGCCCCCTCGAACGTGGCCACTTCATCTCCTTCAAGAATCACCTCGGCCCGCCCGGCCATCTGCAACACATCACCCGTAGCAAAATCCACAAACAGCAAGCCCGCAACCGGGTTGACCTGCACATTGCCCAAGGTGTTGAAAAACGAGTTGCCGGTAAAATCGGGAATCGTCAGCACCTCTCCCTCCAACCGCACAAACCCACTGTTGCCGCCTCGGTGTGAAACGTCCACCGAACGCTTGGCCGCATCTCCTTCCAGGTCCACATAGCTGGCGACGAAAAACGTATCAGCGCTGCGAATCAGCGCCCGGTCAGCGTCATCGAGCGAGTTCGCGCGCCGCACAATACCTCCCGCAGCGCGCTGCCCCCGGGCACCCGGATCCACCGCACGCAACTGGATGTACTTCGGGCAATTTCCAAACGTGTGCACCACCGCCACGGTAAATCCGTCGACGCCGGCAGCCCCGATAACCCCGTTCATGCGATTACGCCGCCGCGTATTCAGGTCAATGCCCAACAGCCCGACCGACGCGCCTTGTTTCAGCCCGCTCCCGGCGGGGTCACTCTCCGCAGGCAGGCTGTCGATACGCAAGCTGTAGGGGTCCGGCGAATACGCAAACCCCGGCGTGCCCTCCAGCAGCGTGGCCCAGGGCAGCCCCTGCTCATCCACGGCCCCCACGACCAGATAGGGCAACAACTCATAAAACGCTCGATGCTGCTCCGGCAAGTGATCCCGTATCACCTTTGCGCCGATCACCTCCATGCGCTCGGCCACGCCGGCACTTTGCTGCAACTGCCGCTCGCCGGCATGCCATGGCGAAACGGGGGACGCGTCCTGGTGATTCATGATCAAGCCCTCGGTGAATGAAACGCCGGATGTTCACGCAATGCCGCCACGCTGAAATCGACAAAACTGCGCACCCGCATCGAAGCGTTGCGCCCTTCGCGGTAGACCACATGCACCGGCAGCGGCGGCGGTTCATGGGCCTGCAATACTCGACACAGTTGCCCGCTCGCCAGGTGCTCGTGCACCGGGTAGCTCAAGCACCGGATCAACCCTGCGCCCTGCACCGCCGCATTGATCGCGCCCTGCACCGTGGAGCAACCGAGACGCGCCCGGGCCTTGATGCTGGCGCCCTGGAAATCCCACTGCACCCAATTCGAATACGCCTGGCTGGCGACCAGCCGATGCTCCTTGAGCGCCTCCGGTTGCACCGGTTCGCCATGGCTTTGCAGATAGCCGGGGCTGGCGCAGACGATGTTGCGCACATGGCCCACGGGCCGGGCAATCAGGGATGAACCGGGCAGCTCCCCCACCAGGACTGCCACGTCCAGGCCGTCTTCATTCAGGTTCGGATAATGATCGTGGTAATGGGCAAACAGGCGGACTCCGGGATAGCGCTCCAGGTAGCCGGCCAACAGCGGCGCCATCACATAACGGCTGAACAGCAACGGAAAATACACCCGCAGGTTTCCCTCGGCCTGCGCGTGCGCACCCTGGGCAGACGCTTCGGCGGCGCTCACGCCGTCAAGGATCCGCGAACAGTCGGCCATGAACGTCGCCCCGGCTTCGGTGAGGCGAATGCCCCGGGTGCTGCGCTGTACCAATGGCACCCGCAAGCGCACCTCCAGCCGGTCAATCGCGCGGATCACAGTGGGCCCCGAGATGCCCAGGCAGCGGGCTGCCGCGGCCAGGCTCGGCTGCCGGGACAGCGCCTGGAAGATCTGCATGTCGCGATAGCGGTCCATCAGGCCGGCCGCTGCATCGATGGGTTGAGCGCAGCATCCTGCCCCAGCCGGCTGACCAGAAAATCCACGAACGTGTTGACCTTCGCCGGTACCCGGGCGTTGTTCTGGAACACCACATGGATCGGCAAGGCCGGCGGTTCGAAGTCTTGCAGGATGATTTCCAGTGCGCCTGCACGCACATCGCTGGCCACCTGATAAGACAACACCCGTGTGACGCCCCAGCCCAGGCGCGCGAGGTTGATCGCCGCGTTGTTGGCGGTGACCACCAGGCGCGGCTCAACGGCCACGCTCAACGGCTGGCCGCCTTCCCTGAACTGCCATTCGCTGACCAACTGGCTGGAAGACGACGTGACAATCTTCGCCTCACGCAGTTGCCCGGGGTGCAGTGGCCGGTGCCGCTCAAGGTAAGCCGGCGCCGCGCACACTACGCGACGCACCTCGCCGACCTTGATCGCCTGCTGGCCGGGTTCCTGCAAATGCCCGATGCGCACGGCCACATCGACGCCTTCATCGGTCATGTTGACCACACGGTCCACCAGCAAGGCGTTGATGCTGACCTGGGCAAACAGGTCCAGGTACTCCCCCAGGATTGGCGCGACGAACAACTCGCCGAACAACACCGGCGCGGTGACCGTCAGGTGCCCCCACGGGATCGAGAAGCTGCCTGCTGCCGCTTCTTCGGCCTCAGTCAACTCCGCGAGGATGCGCCGGCAATCGTCCAGGTAACGCTGGCCGGCCTCGCTCAGGTGCAGGCTGCGGGTGGTGCGCGAAAGCAACTGGGTGCCGATACGCGCTTCCATCGCGGCAATCGCGCGGGTCACGCTGGGGGGCGAGATGTTCAGGCGCCGGGCCGCAGCGGCAAAGCCCTGTTCTTCGGCGACGGCGAGGAAAATCTGCATTTCCTGGAAACGGTCCATGGGTCCCCTTAATCGAATGGCGTACGCCAGCCCAGTGGCTTCGCAGCTGTGGTGGCGAGGGAGCTTGCTCCCGCCGGGCTACGAAGCGGCCCCAAAATCCTGGGAGCGCTGCGCACTGGCGCGCCAGCCCGGTCCAGCGGGAGCAAGCTCCCTCGCCACAAAAATCTTCAAACCTTCGCCAGGCCCACAGCGGTGCGTTGCATACCCACAAACCCCTGCAGCGCCTCGATACTGCCCAGCCAGGCGCGAACCTGCGGATAGTCGTCCAGCGCGACATTCCCCTCCGGCGCATGGGCGATGTAGGTGTAGTGCGCGATATCGGCAATTGTCGGCAGGTCACCGGTGAGAAAACGGCTCTGCTCCAACTGGTGCTCTACCACTTTGAGGAATGCGTGGGAGCGGCTGATGGTCGCCTTGGCATCCAGCGCGGCACCGAACACAGTGATCAATCGCGCCGCAGCCGGCCCGGTGTGCAGTGGTCCTGCCGCAGCCGAGAGCCAACGCTGCACACGGGCCTGGGCCAAAGGCTCGGTCGGCAGCCACTGGGCGGTGCCATATTGGCCGGCGAGGTACACCAGGATCGCGTTGGAGTCCGCCAGCACCACGCCGTTATCATCGATCACCGGCACCTGGCCGAAGCTGTTGAGGGTGGCCAGGAACTCAGGGGTTTTGTGCGCGCCTTGCTTCAGATCGACGTGCACCCGCTCAGCGGGCACGCCCAGCAGCGACAGCATCAACTCAACCCGGTGGGAATGGCCAGACAAGGGGTAACGGTACAGTTTGATCATGACGGGCTCCGCGATGTGCCAGGGACCCGACCCGGTGATCGGGTCGATGACGCTTATGTTCCACCGCTACGGCACGCAGCAGAATAGCCAGTTTTTACAATCCAGCATTTCACCGGATGAAACAATCAATCGCCAAACAACTCGTCGATCAGGTTGAACAGGGTGGTTTTCACCGGGCTGTCGAGCTCGGTCCACGCCAGGCCGGTCCTGGCCCGGAACGCCCCCAACGCCAGGTGCCTGGACACGCAATTGGCCGGCAGCGCCCGGGCCGCCTGCAGCGGCAACACACCCACACCCAGCCCGGCCGAGACCAGCGCCAGCATGGTGGTGAACTCGCCGAGTTCGGAGGCGATCTCCAGCGGCACGCCCATCGCCTGCACGAATTCATCGTAGAAACCCGGTGCATAACGCCGGGCCAGGATGAACACCGGCACCTTGAGCAAGTCCGTCGGCTGAATGGTTTCCTGGGTCGCCAACGGATGCTCGCCGGGCAAGGCGACCACGAAGCTTTCCTGCAGCACCTCAAGGGTCTGCACGCCGGGATAGGCCGCCGGCAAACGCATCAGGCCGAAATCCAGCTGGCCGTTTTTCAACGCAGCCGCCTGATCCGGGCCGGGCATGTCCTTGAGCTCCAGTTCAATTCGCGGGTAGCGCTGGTGCACCGCACGAATCAACCCGGGCAGCAATTGCGGCAATACCGACGAGACAAATCCCAGGCGCACCCGGCCGATCTCCCCGCGGTTCGAAGCCCGGGCGGCATCGGCGGCGCGGGCAGCCTGGTGCAGGGTGGCGAGGGCTTCCGGCAGAAACACCCGCCCGGCTTCCGTCAGTGTGACCGAGTGCCGGTTGCGGTCGAGCAGGCGCACGCCCAGGCCGCTTTCGAGCAGTTTGATCTGCATGCTCAGCGCCGGTTGCACGATCGACAACTGCGCGGCCGCCCGGCCGAAATGCAGTTCCTGGGCGAGCACGACAAAGGCGCGCAGGTGCTTGAGTTCCATCAGATTGGCTCCGGTTATCACGATTATTGATCACCCCATCACAAATGAAAATTGGACGCCGGGCCCGGGCTGCGCTGAAGTAAAGCCCGTGATGCACGATATGACAGGGTTTGACGTATAACAATGAGAGCGGCGCCCCGCACTCGGATTGATAGTGTTGATCACCTGTCTCAGTCTTCGGAGATCGCCCCATGCAGCGTGTTTTAGACAGTTTCCGCCTCGATGGCCGCCTGGCCTTGATCACCGGCTCCAGCGCCGGCATCGGCCTGGCCATCGCCCGTGGCCTGGCCCAGGCTGGCGCACGGGTAGTGCTCAACGGGCGCAACCGCAGCACCTTGCGTGACAGTGCCGCGTTGCTGGCGGCGGAAGGCCTGGAGGTGCACACCCAGGCGTTCGATGTCACCGACGGCGCGGCGGTGTTGGCCGCCGTGGCGGAGATCGAAGAGCGCCTGGGCCCGCTGGACATCCTCGTCAACAACGCGGGCATGCAACGTCGCGGGCCGCTGGAGGACTACAGCGAAACCCACTGGCGCGAGTTGATGAGCACCAACCTGGACAGCGCCTTCCTGGTCGGCCAGGCCGTGGCCCGGGCGATGATCCCGCGCAAGCGGGGGCGCATCATCAATATCTGCTCGGTGCAAAGCGAACTGGGGCGCCCGGGCATCGCCCCGTATGCCGCCAGCAAAGGCGCTCTGAAAATGCTCACAAAAGGCATGGCCATCGACTGGGGCCCCCACGGGCTGACGGTCAATGGCATCGGCCCCGGCTATTTCAAGACCGAACTGAACGCCAACCTGGTGGCCAACCCCGAATTCAGCGACTGGCTGGTGCAACGTACGCCGAGCCGGCGCTGGGGTGACGTCGCCGAACTGGCGGGCGCTGCGGTATTCCTTGCCAGCGACGCGGCAAGTTTCGTCAACGGTCATATCCTGTACGTGGACGGTGGCATCACCGCCTCGCTGTAACCTGGAGAATTTCATGCACGCGATTGTCTGCCATGCCTCGAAAGACCTGCGGGTAGAACCGCAAACCGAACCTCAGGCACTGACGCCCGACCAGCTACGGGTGCGCATTGCCCGGGGCGGGATCTGCGGCTCGGACCTTCATTACTACCAGCACGGCGGCTTCGGCACCGTGCGGTTGCGCGAGCCGATGGTGCTGGGCCACGAAGTGTCGGCGGTGATCGAGGCGGTGGGCCGTGAAGACGGGTCGTTCAAGATTGGCCAACGCTTGTCGGTCTCGCCGTCGCGGCCTTGCGGGGGTTGCCGTTATTGCCATCAAGGGCTGCCGAACCATTGCCTGAACATGCGTTTCTACGGCAGCGCGATGCCCTTCCCTCACGTGCAGGGTGCGTTTCAACAAAGCCTGGTGATCGAAACGCACCAGGCGCACCCGTTGGCCGATCATGTGAGCCTTGCCGAGGGTGCAATGGCTGAACCGTTGTCTGTGGGTTTGCATGCCATCCAGCGTGCCGGGGTGGTGTTCGGCAAACGGGTATTGGTCACCGGGTGCGGGCCCATCGGCAACCTGTTGATCGGCAGCCTGCGGGCAGCGGGCGCGGGGGAAATTGTTGCGGTGGACCTGGCCGCCGGGCCCTTGGCCTGCGCCGAAAAAATGGGCGCCAGCCGTACTCATAACCTGGCGGAAGACGCCGACGCGTTGAAGCGGTATACCGCCGAAAAAGGCTACTTCGACGTGATGTTCGAAGTCTCCGGCAGCGCCCAGGCCCTGCGCAACGGCCTGGAGTGCATGGCCCCGCGCAGCGTGCTGGTGACGGTCGGTCTGGGTGGCGAGGTCTCGCTGCCGTTGAATATGCTGGTGAGCAGGGAGATCGACTTGCGGGGCACCTTCCGCTTCCATTCGGAGTTTGCCCAGGCGGTGGATTTGCTCAATCGCCAGGTGATTGATGTGCGTCCGGTGATCTCCCACACCGTGCCGTTCAGCGAGGCGGTGCAGGCCTTTGAACTGGCGGCGGACAAGAGCCAGGCGATGAAGGTGTTGCTGGATTTTGGCGTGGGTGATTGAACCGGATCTCGACAGCTCCCACAGGGTTGCGGTGCATTTTGGGGATCCGATAGCGCCTGCGCTACACCCGCTCTTCGAGCCTGAACCGCAGGAAACGATGGCTGGCTGAAAACAGTCGACGGTAGGTCAGCAACACCGCACCTACCGTGCCCAACGCCGACGACGCAGCGATCAAAAACATAATCACAATCTGATAACGTACCGCGTCCACCGGACTTTCCCCGGCCAGCACCTGGCCAGTCATCATCCCCGGCAAGCTCACAATCCCCACCACCGTCATCTGGTTCAGCGTCGGAATCATCCCGGCCCGCACAGCCTGGCGAATCGCATCCTGCGCCGCCTCCCAGCGTGAACCACCGAGGGCCAGAATCATCTCGATGGTATTGCGGCCGGAGGTCAGCTCCTGAGTCATACGCTCAATCCCCAGAGACACCCCGGTAAGCGTATTACCCAGAATCATCCCAAGGATCGGAATCGCATACTGCGGCTCGTACCACGGGTGAATCCGGATAATCGCGAACAGGCCAACAGCCGTCACCAACCAGGAACTGCCCCACACCGACACAATACTGTCGGCCCGCTGCCCCGCATAGGTCCGCTTCCCACGCCCGGCAGCCGAGAGCCCGGCGATCAGAGTCATCAGGCACATCAGCGGCAGCACCACATACCAGTAGGCAAATTCAAAGACCCAGCCCAGCAGGTAACCGATCGCCAACAACTGCACCACCGTGCGCACAGCCGCCCAGAACAGCTGACGCTCCAGCCCCAGCCGCAACAACAGCGACAGCGCACCGTTGATCAGGATCAGCGAGGCGGCGATGGCCATGTCCATTGCCGTGAGGTCGTGATAATTCATGGCTGCACGGCCCCCGTCAGCACGCCGGCGTCCATATGCAAATGGGTGGTGCTCATGCGTTGCGCCTGCTCAAGGTCGTGGGACACCCAGATATAGGCGTGAGCGCTATCCGCTTCGGCCCAGGCACTGATCAACGCCTCGACCTCCCCGGACGATGCCGGGTCGAGAGCGGCGGTAGGTTCGTCCAGCAACAGCACATCGGGATTGAGTTGCAGGGTACGGATCAGTGACACCACCTGGGACTCACCACCGGATAAATCCCCGGCATTTTTTGCCAGAAAACCCGACTCCTTGCCCGCGTGGGCCAGCAGCGCCTTGACCGCCTGCGGGTCGAAACTCAGGTGATGCAAGGCCTTGAGGCTGTAGGGGAAACGCAAGTTGTCTTCCACCGTGCCTTCGATCAGCGCCGGGCGTTGGGAGAGGTAGCTGATGCGGCTGCGATACTGCGGGACTTGCGCGTTGGCGATGGGCTGCCCGTTCCAGAGGATATCCCCTGAGGTCGGCGCGTCGAGCAAGGCGAGCGCCCGAAGGAATACACTTTTGCCGGAGCCGGATGAACCGGTGATGGATAGGCGGTCGGCGCGGTGCAGCTGGAAGTTCGTGGGCTGCAGCAGTTGCAGCTGGCGGCGCTCGTCCATCCGCGTGAGCGCCCGGGTTTCGACTAATACGCGCATGGCGTTGATGATCCTTGTTCCTGATTCAGACGCAATGGTAAGACAGGGCACGTCCCCCGTGGCGAGGGAGCTTGCTCCCGCTGGGCTGCGAAGCGGCCCCAATAAAGCCACTGCGATACACCTGAAAAAACACCGTTAATTTCTTGGGGGTGCTGCGCAGCCCAGCGGGAGCAAGCTCCCTCRCCACAGCAGCTCCCTCACCACARCAAGCYCCYTCGCCTCAGCGTTCTTCAGCGCTTGGGCTCCAGCGACACCAGGCGCGGCTTGATGGATTTCTCGCGCACCTCAAGCAACGCCAGGGTCACCGGCAACTTGAAACGTCGCCGCCCTGCACTGCCAGGGTTGAGAAACAGCCGCTCGCCGTGCCACTCGATCAATGGTTTGTGAGAGTGGCCAGTGATCACCAGCCGGATGCCCGGATCAAGCTCCTTCGGCACATCGGCAATGTCATGCACCAGCAACGCCCGCCAGCCGTTCAGGTCAAAATCCAGCCGGTCAGCCAAATGCTCTGCCCACGCGGCGTCGAGGTCGTTATTGCCGCGCACCACATGCAATGGCGCAATCGAGGCCAGCAACTCAAGGATCTCCGGGCTACCGATGTCCCCGGCGTGAACAATCTGCTCGCACCCTTCCAGGGCCGCCAGGGCCTCGGCACGGAGCAAGCCGTGGGTATCGGAAATCACACCAACTTTCATGAACGTCTCCTGTGCAAAACCCCGGCGCGATCCACCGGGCGGCTTGCAATCAATCATTGCACTGCCTATATTTCCCGCCTGGCGCCATCTACGCCACCATCCGCGGAAAGGGCTGCGCCCAAGACCTTGACTGAATATCACATTTCTACGACTCCCAACCTTAAAGCGGACAAGGTTTGTACAAGGAGATCGTATGTCGCAATCATTCTCGTCCACTAACGGCCGTATCAACCTTGAGCAGCAACGCAAGCGCGCCAAGGAACTTTTGCAGCGCCTGAAAAGCGCCGATGCCGCCGCAACCCCGACCTTATCCGATGCCCAATGGTCGATCGCCAAGGAACTCGGTTTTCCCAGCTGGCCCAAGCTCAAGGCCCACGTCGATGCGGTGGATTTTGCCGCCCGCCATCCAGGTTTCGACGCCAGCGATGAAGCCCGCACCACTCACTGGCGCTGCGGCAACGATATCGCCCACAGCCTGGGCGTGGCGGGGTTCAAGGGCCGCTTCCGGATGCTGATTGACCCATTGTGCATGGGCCCGGTGCAGGACCTGCCTGCCGAGCAATACCAGGCCGTTCGCAGCCGCTATATCAGCCAGGTGTTTGCCATGGATGAGGCCGAAGTGGCGCGCCGGCATGCGGACGAATATCACCATCTTGAACAACTGGGCAGCGCCGGCCACAGCGTGTTGTGGTGTGAGGCGGATGCGTACGATCAATTGTTCCTGATTCGCGCGCTGGCTGGGCTTGAGCATCTGCCTGAAAAACTGGAGTTGATCGAAGTCGATCGTATCCCCGGCGTGCAGCGTTTTATCGGCATCGGCCAACTGGCGCCTGAAGTATTGGCGTGGCTGTGGCCGCAGCGCCGACAGGTCGACGAGGACATGCTGCAACTGGCGCGACAGGCCTGGCTGGCGTATTGCGCCAGCTCGCCGATCAAGCTGGCGGAACTGGCCCGGAGTAGCTCCACCTCCCTGCCCTTCCTGGCCCCGGCATTGCGCCGACAGTTGCAGGAGTTACCGGGTGTGCGGGACGGTTTGTCCCTGACCGAGCGCCTGTCCCTGCAATACGTGGATGAAGCCGGGCCGGTGCCGTTTGGCCGGGTGTTCGCCGAGCTCATGGGCAAGCGTGAACCGCTGCCGTACCTGGGAGACATGATGTTTCATGCGCTGATGCGGCCGTTGATCGATGGCGAGAATCCCCTGTTGATCGAGTCCGGGGCCCAATTGCAATGGCCGCAGCGGGTGTTGGCGCTGACTGCGCTGGGTCGCCAGGTTCTGAACGGCGCAGCCTACTGGCCGGATTATGCAACGGAAGAACGCTGGGTAGGTGGCGTCTGCCTGCGACCGCGCCACCCGCACTGGACAATTGACGAATACGGCATGCCCGTGTGGCGTGATTGATTCTTCGCGACAGCTTTGATCTGTGTCATGTTGAGCCAAACAGGTAACGGTTCAGCGCGATGACCTTACAACAGCTCAACTACTTTCTCGCCGCCATCGAGCACGGTACGTTCTCCAAGGCAGCGGAAAGCCTGCATATTTCCCAACCCTCATTGTCCGAGCAGATCCTGCGGCTTGAGGAACACCTGGGTACCCACGTGTTCATCCGCACCAATCGCCGACTGATGCTCACCGAAGCCGGACGCCGCCTGCAGCCGTTTGCACAAGGCATGGTGACGTCAGCACGCCAGGGCTATGAAGCGGTGCAGGCTGTGCGTGAACTGTCCGGTGGCGTGGCCAGTTTTGGCACCTTCGGCACCGCCCACCACTATTTCCTCACAGACCTGATCGAGCAGTTCCGCACCCAGCACCCGGATATGCGGATCAAGATCGTCGGCTACAACTCCTCGGAAATCGCCGAGCTGGTGAGCCAGGGCGAAATTGAAGCGGGGCTGGTGATGCTGCCGATCAAGCAGCAGAACCTGACCGTCAGCGAGCCGGTCTGGTCGGCCCAGGTCGGCTATATCAGTGCCGACCCGGAGCGACTCAAGGGCCCGAAAACCATCAGCGACCTGGCGGTGGCACCGTTGATTCTCACC
This sequence comes from Pseudomonas sp. Colony2, assembly GCF_019382755.1. Lineage (NCBI taxonomy): Bacteria > Pseudomonadati > Pseudomonadota > Gammaproteobacteria > Pseudomonadales > Pseudomonadaceae > Pseudomonas > Pseudomonas sp. Colony2. The sequence continues at coordinate 4,686,115 of NZ_CP080030.1, forward strand.
GAGGCGCGCTGGCGCACCGCCGACCCGATTCGCCGGTTGTTGGGGCAATTGGCGTCCAAGGGCGGCGAGGTGCTGGACCCGATCATCGAAGTGGAGCACCAGATCACCGGCTTCGAGCTGGCTGCGCGCGGGCTCGGCGATGTGATTGCCACGCGCCCGATCCTGCATCAGCTGGGCTTCAATGATCGCTTGGGCTGGGTGCCGATCAGCCCGGCGATCTTCGAGGTATTCGGCTTTATCCATCGCCACGACACGCCTATTTCGCCGCCCACCCGGGTGCTGATCAACCTGATGCGCAGCCACTTGAGCCGCATCCAGAACCTGTATGCGCACCTGGAGACGCTCTAGCCATAGGGATCACCTATAGGAAACACATGACTTAGCCCATTCATCCACCTCTTGCCGAGCGGGATACTCCAGCCACCGACGCCACAACAGGCGCTTGAATGGGGAGCCAGCATGTCCAATCACTACTGCATCATTGGTGCCGGGGCCGCAGGGCTGGCGGCGCTGAAGACCATGACCGACGCCGGTTTCGAGGTGGACTGCTTCGAAAAGTCCGCGAACATCGGCGGTCACTGGAACAGCGACTACGATGCCTTGCACCTGATCACCCCCAAGAGCAGTTCCTTCTTTGACGGGTACCCGATGCCCGCTGACTATCCGGTGTACCCGAGCCGCGATCAGGTCAAGGCGTACATGAACGCCTACACCGACACCTTCGGCCTGCGCGAAAAGATCACCTTCAACACCGAAGTGCGCAGCCTGAAGCCCCTGGACGGGAACGGCGAAGCGGGCTGGCAGGTGACCCTGGCAGACGGCACCCACAAACACTACAGCGGCGTGCTGGTGGCCAACGGTCACCTGTGGGATTGCAAGATCCCGCAAGTAAGCAAGGGGTTCACCGGCGTGTCGATTCACTCCGGCGAATACCGCAACGTGCAGCAGGTGCAAGGCAAGGTGCTGGTGGTGGGGTTTGGCAACTCCGGATGCGACCTCGCAGTGGATGCCGCCCAGGCTCGCCTGGACACCACCATTGCGATCCGACGCGGCCAGCTGTTCCAGCCCAAGACCCTGTTCGGCCTGCCCCGGGGCGAGCTGCCGCTGCTGGGGCAATTGCCGCCAGAACAGCAGAACATGCTCATGAACATGCTGATCATGGCCAGCGTCGGCACCCACAAGAATTACCCCGGGCTACCGGCGCCGGATACCTACGACCTGGATGCGCAACCGCCGGTGGTCAACACCTTGCTGCTGTACTGGATCCAGCACGGCCGAATCAAGGTCGCACCGGGTATCGAGAACATCCAGGGCAAGACTGTCACGTTCACCGATGGCAGCCAGGTCGATTACGACACCATCGTCTGGGCTACCGGTTTCAACACGCGCCTGCCGTTCCTCGATGAACGCCTGCTGCAATGGCGCGACGGTGTTCCGCTGCGTACCGCCGCGATGACCTTGCCGACCAACCTGGAAGGCCTGTTCTACATCGGCCTGGGCGCCCCACGTGGCCCGCAATGGCCGGTGTATTGCGAGCAGACCCGGCTAGTGATGCGCTTTCTCACCCTGCGCGAGCGTGGCATGCAAAGCCTGGCGGCGAAGTTTGCCCAGTTGCAGCCGGCCGACTCACGCATCGATATCGTCAAGCGCGAATGGCTGAGCAACTACCAGGAGACCCAGCGCCAACTGGATGTGCTGGAACTGGCTCTGCAACCCGGCACCCCTCTTCCTCAATACGCCTGATCGGATAGCCCTTATGAACACTGCACCGCACTCCAGCGTTATCGTCACCGGGACTTCCTCGGGCATGGGCCAGGCCGTCGCACAGCGCTTTCAGGCTGGAGGCTGGCACGTCGTCGCTGTGGACGTAACACCCAGCACACAGCCGGCGAGCCCCTTGTTTTCGCCAGTGGTCGGCGACATCACCCAGGAGGCCACACTGGCCCGTACCCTCGATGCCGCCCTGGACGGCAAGGCACCGCTGCGAGCCGTAGTGAATGCGGCGGGGATCTTTCCCACGTCATCCCTGGATAGCTTCAGCGAAGCGCTGTACCGCAAGATATTCGACATCAACGTGCTGGGCTCACTGAACATCGCACGTATCGGCACCCGTCACCTGAAAGCCGCCGGCGGAGGCGCTATCGTGTTCTTCGCCTCGGTGGATGCGTTCACCGTGTCGAAAAACCAGTTGCTCTACAGCGCCTCCAAGGCTGCTGTGGTGTCGATGACCCGCTCCCTGGCCATCGAACTGGCCGGCGACAATATTGTGGTCAACGCACTGGCCCCGGGCTGGGTGGACACCGAAGGCACCCGTGCCGGCGGGCGCATCGAGGCCGCCATCGAATCGATCCCCTTGAAACGCGCCGCGCGGGTCGAAGAAATCGCCGACTGGGTCTGGCAACTGAGCGCCAAACCCTCCTACATAACAGGCGAATCATTGTGCATCGCCGGGGGCGTGTATATGCGATGACCCCAGCCTCCGCAGGCCCCGCGCATCAGACGTGGGCCTGCCACTCCCTATTGACTGCTGCCTCACTACAATTATTCCAGAGGGCAATATCATGGGCGAAGTTCACGCTTCCTCGATTCATCAAGGGTTTCCCGCCGACCGTGCATCGGCTGAACCCTCACGCAAACGGCTGACCAAAGCGGTCGTCGGCGTGACACTGGGCAATATGGTCGAATGGTTCGACTTTGCGCTCTACTCCTCTCTCGCCGGCATCATCGGCAAGACGTTCTTCCACAACGACAACCCGACCACCCAGTTGATGGCGATCTACGCCACCTTCGCGGCGGGCTTCCTGATTCGGCCACTGGGCAGCCTGGTATTCGGTCCCATTGGCGACAAGTTTGGCCGGCGCACGGCGCTGTCGCTGAGCATCACGCTGATGGCCGTCGCAACCTTCGCCATTGCCTTGATCCCGAGTTACGCGAGCATCGGCCTGTTTGCGCCCGTCCTGTTGATTCTCATGCGTCTGCTCCAGGGCCTGTCGGCGGGTGGCGAGTACGGCGGCTCCTGCACGTTCATCGCCGAGCATTCGCCGGACGAGCGACGCAGCTTTTTCACCAGTTGGCTGGAATTCGGCAATATCTCCGGGTTCCTGCTGGGCGGTGCAGTGGTCAGCCTGTTTACCCTGGGCCTGGGCGAACAAGCCATGCAGGACTGGGGCTGGCGCGTGCCCTTTGCGATTGGCGGCCTGCTCGGCCTGATCGCCCTCTACTTGCGCCTTGGCCTGGAAGAAACACCAGTGTTCAAGGAAATCCAGGCCAACGAAAAACTGCGAAAGGCGACGGGCGCCGAACCCAGCCTGTTCAGCTTACTGGTCAACGAATGGCCGAAAATCCTGCAATGCATGGGCCTGGTCACCGTGTTCAACGTGACCTACTACATCATCCTCGGGTACATCCCGGGTTATCTGGAAAACGTACTCGGGTACAGCAATACGTTCGCCAGGAACCTGGGGATGGCCGCGACGCTGTTCATGCTGGTGTTGATCCCGGTTTCAGGCTTGCTGGCCGACCGACTGGGCCGGAACCGGATGATCATTACCGGCTGCGTGCTGCTGATCGTCATGGCGTTCCCCTGCTTCATGCTGCTGCATACCCAGAGTGTCGGGTTGCTGCTGGCCGCCCTGCTGATCCTGACCCTCGCCCAGTTGTTTTTTGAAGGAGCGATGCCGGCCACCATGACTTCGCTGTTCAAGGCCCGCGTGCGCTACAGCGCCCTCGCCTTGAGCTACAACGTCGCGGTCTCGCTGTTCGGAGGCACGGCCCCGCTGATCAATACCTGGCTGATATCGATCACCGGCAACCAGATGATTCCCGCCTGGTACCTGATCGGCGGTGCCGTGGTCGGCCTGATTTCGATCCTGTTCGTCAAGGACTCCACCGGTAAACCCCTCCCAACATGAGAACCACCATGACCAGTAAAACCACAGCGCGGCAAACTATTTCCTCGGGCGGTCAGTACGAAAACGTGTTCGGTTATTCCCGCGCCGTTCGCGTGGGCAACCACCTGCACATCTCCGGCACCTGCGCCTCACCCGATTACGAACACAGCAATGCTTACGAACAGGCCCAGGCCATTCTCGTCACCGTCAACAAGGTGTTGGCCGAGGCGGGCATGGGCCCTGAAGACGTAGTGCGCACCGTGGTCTACCTGCGGGATATCAACGATGCCGCCTCCGTCGCCAAGGCACACAGCGAGGTGTTCGACGCCATTCGCCCGGCCAGCAGCCTGATTCAGGTGGATTCGATGCTGCGCCCCTGGCAGAAAGTCGAAATCGAAACGTACGCCATCGTTGCCGATTGACCCAGGCGATGAGTAAAAAACCGCGGCTTGGGCCGCGTTTTTTTTTGGTCCCGGTTATATCCATAGCAATAAACGATATTGGTATATACCAGATTGCTCCCTTATAAATCGCCCCCATCAAAAGACTGCAGGCTGGAGAAGCAAGCGATGGTGTCGGTAAAGGTAATGCTGGAGTACTTTCATCCCTGGCCGAATTCGGCGGGTTTGTACCTGGCGCGGGAACGCGGCTGGTACGCCGAGCTGGGCCTGGATGTGGAGTTGGTGGTGCACGACCCCTACCGTGGCGACACCCTTGAGCACCTGCTGACCGACGCGGCGGACTTCGGCATTTTCCCCAGCAACCGCCTGCTGGTCCGGCGCGGCCAGGGGCAAGCCCTGCAAGGCATCGCGGCGATCAATCATGCGGGCCTTGAGTCGATTCAAACCCTGACCGACTCCGGCATCCGCCGCCCACGAGACCTGGTGGGCAAGCGCCTGGCGCTCAACCCCACGCCACGGGGTGTGGCGATGGTGCGTCACCTGGTGAGCAACGACGGTGGCGACCCTGATGGCGTGATCCTGGTGGACAGCGGCGTACGTGAGTTGCGGCCCGAACAGTTGGCCGAAGGCATCGCCGATGCCAGTTTCGGCGGCTACTGGGCCTGGGAAGCGTTGATGCACAGCCCAATCGAAGCAGAACGCCGGGTGGTGTTGCCGGTGGATCAGATTGGCGCACCGGCGTATCACAGCTACCTGTTGGGCGCCCACGAACGAACCCTCGCCGAGCAGCCCGGGTTGGTGCGTGATTTCCTCGCGGCCACTGCCCGTGGCTATCTCGCCGTGGCCGAAGAGCCAGCCATCGCGCTGGCGGCCTATGAGCACACTACACCGTATTTCCCGGCGGAATTGCTCAGCGCATCCCTGCACAAAATCGCTCCGACCTGGCTGCATGACGGTCGTTGGGGCGAGCAACGCCAGGCGCTGCTGAAACCTTATGCCGAGTGGCTGCACGAGCACGCGGTGCTCGATAATCCGCAGGTGTGGCAAGGGGCAACCAGCAACGCCTATCTGCCCGGGGCGACGGCATGAATCCACAACGCACCGCCCATGGCCTGGGGCTTGATCCGGTAGCTGCCGACTGGCCAGCGCTGCACGAAGCAGATATCCAACAGCTGCTGCACGAGTACCCGCAACTGGGTCAACTGCGCAGTTTGCATTGGCACAGCCCGCGACCGTTCTCCGCTGCCGGGCTGATCAATACCGGCAGCGCCACCCTGTTCGTCAAACGGCATCACCGGCACGTGCGCAAAGCCGCATGGCTGGAAGAAGAACACCGCCTGATCGCCCACCTGCATCGCCACGGCGCACCGGTTGCCGCAGTGGTGCCGAACCGCCACGGTGCAACGGCCACGACGCAAGGTGAATGGACCTACGAGATTCACCATGTCGCCGAGGGCCTTGACCTGTACCGCGATGCGCTGTCGTGGTCGCCCTTCCAAAGCACTCAACATGCGCAGGCGGCGGGTGTGGCGCTGGCTCGATTGCACCTGGCAGCCGAGCACTACAGCGCACCCCGCCGTCAAACAGAAGTGCTGCTGGCCAACGCCCGGGTGATCGAACAACCCGCGCCACTGGCCGCGATCGCCAACACCCCCGCGCTGACCGAGTACCTCGCCGACAAGGATTGGCACGCACGGCTGACCGAGCTGCTGTTGCCCTGGCACGCGCCCCTGCAACCCTTGCTGCACCAACAACCGGCGCTCTGGACCCATAACGACTGGCACGCCTCGAACCTGCTGTGGCATGCAGACGGCAACGTCGCCAGCGTGCTGGACTTCGGCCTCGCCGACCGCACCTTCGCCCTCTACGACCTGGCGACCGCCATCGAACGCAACGCCGTGCCCTGGCTGGACCTGGACAGCGGTGGCCTGGCAGCAGCGGACCTCGACAGCGTCGACGCATTGCTCACCGGCTATCACCGGGGCCGGCCATTGAGCGCCCAGGACCTGCACACCCTGAGCGCCCTGCTGCCGTTGGTGCATGTGGATTTTGCCCTGTCCGAAATCGCGTACTACCAAGGCGTAGTGGGTTCCACCCGCAGTGCCGACGTGGCCTATCACGCCTACCTGCTGGGCCATCTGCAGTGGTTTGCCGGTGCCCAGGGGCAACGATTGCTCAACCACCTGCGGCGAAAATCCGTATGAGTATCCTGGTCGATACCGATTGGCTGCATGCTCACCTCGGGGAGCCCGGGCTGGTGATACTGGACGCCACCGTCGTCCTGCCGTCCCCGCGTTTTGACGGTGATTACCGGGTCGCCAGCGGTCATGCCGGTTGGCTGCACGCACATATCCCCGGCGCACGGCATGCCGACTTGCTGACCGATCTGGCCGACGTTCAAGCGAGCTACAGCTTCGCCCTGCCAACACCACAAGCCCTGATTCAGGCACTGGCGAATCTGGGTACAGGCGTCGGCAGCAACGTGGTGATCTACGATCGCGCCGACGGTTTCTGGGCCGCACGCCTGTGGTGGATGCTGCGCGGGCTGGGCATTCACGCCGGCGTGCTGGACGGTGGTTTCAACGCCTGGCAACGGGCGGGGTTACCGCAGCACAGCGGGCAGCCTGCAAACACACCCGTCGTCGAACCCTGGCCGATCAGCACATACGCACCACTGTGGATCGACCGCGCAGGCGTTGAGGCGGTGGCCGCAGGACAAGCACCCGGCGTACTCGTCTGCGCGTTGGGCAGCGCCTTGTTCGACGGCACCGCAGCCACCCGCTACGCCCGGCGCGGGCACATTCCCGGCAGCCACAACCTGCCGGCACGCACGCTGTTTGATGCACTGGGTCGCTACCTGCCCAAGGACGCCCTGGCCGTGGCTATCGGACCCACGCTGCTGCACAGCGACGGTCCATTGATTCTGTACTGCGGCGGCGGAATTTCCGCGGCGGCCAACGCCCTGGCCCTGACCCTGCTGGGTCGCCAGGACCTCGCACTCTACGACGGCTCGCTGCAGGAATGGGCCGCCGACGCACGCTTACCAATGACTACCGGAGCAGCTCCGGCCTGACGCCCTTTGCGGCGACCCCGGCTTTTTAATTTCGTACTGGCAACCCGTCCGTTGCGCAGCGCAGGGCCCCTTTGCGCCCAATAAAGCGCGAGGCGCCAGCGGGCAGGCCCTTGGAGCGCTCCTTTTATGGCAACACCGTACCGTCACACCCTGCTCGCCCTGAGCATCACCCTCGCCGCCACGGCCGCCCACGCCCAGGACGCGACTCTGGACACCGTCACCGTAGTCGGTGAACAGGCCACCGACGACCAGGCGAAAAAGGCCGCTGTCGCCGGCTTCGATAACGCCCCGCTGCTGGACACCCCGGCCTCGGTGGCGGTGATCACCGAGGCTCGCCTGAAAGACCAGCAAGCCCGCCTGCTCAGTGAAGTATTGAAGAATGACGCCTCGGTCGGCGACAGCTATGCGCCGGTGGGTTACTACGAGAATTTCGTGGTGCGCGGTTTCTCGTTGAACCCGGCCAGCAGCTACAAGATCAACGGTCGCACCATCACTGGCGAACAGAACGTCGCACTGGAAAACAAGCAGCAAGTGGAAGTGCTCAAGGGCCTGTCCGGGCTGCAAAGCGGCGTGTCCGAACCCGGCGGCTTGATCAACTACGTAAGCAAGCGCCCGGAGAACGTGCGCTCGGTGACTGTCTCCACCAACGAACACGGCGAGCGCTACCTGGCCACCGACGTCGGCGGCTGGCTCGGTGCCGAGCAGCAGGTGGGGGTGCGGGTCAACCTGGCCCACGAAGACATCCGTTCCTACGTCGACCACGCCGACGGCCAGCGGGATTTTGCCTCCCTGGCCCTCGACTGGAACATCAGCCCCAACGCCCTGCTGCAACTGAACGCCGAATACCAGAACCGCGAGCAACGCTCGGTGCCCGGATACCAATTGCTCGGCGGCACCACCGTGCCCCACAACGTGTCGCCACGGGATCTGCTGGGCTACCAGAGCTGGTCGAACCCGGTGGGCATCAAGTCGCTGAACCTCGACGGCCTGTTCGAATACCGCTTCAACGAGGCCTGGAAAGCCAGCTTCAGCGCCTCCCGCAGCCGCGTGGTGATCGACGACTACAGCACCTTCGCCTGGGGTTGCTACGGCGCCGCCAGTTGCGCCAACACCGCAGTGCCCAACCACTTCAGCGCCGAGGGCGACTACGACATCTCGGACTACCGCAGCCCCGATGACACCCGCAGCAACGAAGAAGCCCAGGCCGCCCTCAACGGCCAGTTCGACACCGGTTTTCTCAAGCATGACCTGACCTTCGGCACCACTGCCTTCCGCCGCCTGGTGGACCGGCGTGAATCGGTCAACGAATACATCGGCGAGGGCAATATCTACGAAAAGCCGCCGGTGCTTGACCCCTACGAGGGGCCGCTGGGCCATACCTACCGGCGCCTGGACAGCCGCCAATACGGGCTGTTCGCCAGCGACCGCATCAGCTTCAACGAGCAGTGGCAAACCATTCTCGGCGGGCGCCAGGTGCGCCTCGACGAAGAAACCTACGACCAGGCCGGCGACACCACCCGCCATACCCAGCGCAGCGTATTCCTGCCCCAGGTGGCGCTGATCTACAAGCCGCGCCCGGACACCACCCTGTACGCCAGCTACAGCAAGGGCCTGTCCCTGGGCGGCACCGCGGCATGGTTCAGCAGCAACGCCGATGAGGTATTGCCGCCGACCACCTCGCGCCAGCTGGAAGTGGGGATCAAGCGTGACTTCCAACGCCTGAGCCTGACCGCCGCGCTGTTCCAGATCACCCAGGACCTGCAATACAACCGGCCCAACGATGACGGCAGCATCACCTTCGTACAGCAGGGCCAGCAGAAGAACGTCGGCCTGGAGCTTTCGGCCAATGGTCGGGTGACCGACAACCTGCAAGTGTCCGCCAGCGTGGCGGCGATTCGCGCCCGGGTGAGCGGCAGCGGCACCGACGACTACGACGGCCACCAGGCGATCAACGTACCCAAGCTGCGCGCCAGCCTGCACGGCGACTACAGCATTCCCGGGATCAAGGGCCTGGCCCTGCTCGGCGGCGTGCAATACAGCGGCAGCAAGTACGCGAACCGCGAGGCCAGCGTGAAGGTCGACGACTATGCGGTGTTCGATGTCGGCGGACGCTACAGCACCAAAGTCGGTGATTACGATACTGTGCTGCGCCTGACCGTCGACAACCTGTTCGACAAACGCTACTGGCGCGATGTGGGTGAATCGGCGGGCGATGGCTACCTGTTCCTGGGCGCGCCACGCACCGCGCGGTTATCCGCCACCGTCAATTTTTGAGGCTGACTGTTCATGCGTAATCTGATTTTTGCCAGTGTGTGCCTGCTCTCCACCGCCCTCGTCGGCTGCCAGCAGCAACCGCCCGCCAACGACCAGCTGGATGCGGTGCTGTGGACCCAGACCTCCATCGAGCACGAGCTGATCTACCGCCAGGTGTTCGCCAACGCCACTCGCCAACTGGACGTGGCCCTCAAGACCCCAGACTGGGACGCCCTGCCCTTGCCAGCGCGCAATCTGGCCGGGCTGCCGCCAGCGGTGATCGTCGACATCGACGAGACCGTGCTCGACAACATCCCGCTGAATGCCCGGGACGTCGTCAACAACCAGGTCTACTCCTACGACCGCTGGAACACCTGGGTCGACCAGGCCAAGGCCCAGGCGCTGCCGGGCGCCGTGACGTTCCTGCAGGCCGCCAAACACAAAGGCATCACGGTGTACTACATCACCAACCGCGAGCAAAGCCAGGTCCAGGCCACCGTCAACAACCTGCGCCTGCGGGGCTTTCCGGTGGACAGCGAGCAGCAGGTACTGGCTGCCGGCACGCCCATTGGCGGCTGCGAACACGCCGGCTACGGCAAGAACTGCCGACGCCAATGGGTCGCCCAACACGCCCGCGTGCTGATCCTGGCGGGTGATTCCCTGGGGGATTTCGTGCAGGCCGAACACAACACCCTGGACGCCCAGCGCAAGGCCGCCGAACCCTACCTGGGCTGGCTCGGCCAGCGCTGGTTCGTGCTGCCCAACCCGACTTACGGCAACTGGTACAGCGCGCCGTATGGCGACCAGGAAAAACTGCCCTTTGAACGCAAGCGCCAGCTCAAGCAACAGGCGCTGCACCTGCAAAACTGACCCTGAGGGGACCGTATGACGCCGCTGGAAATAGTCGCTGTGATCTTCAATATTGCCGGGGTGTGGCTCACCGCCCGACGGGTGCGCTGGTGCTGGCCGGTCAGCGTGGTCGCGGTGTTGCTGTACGGCTGGATCTTCTTCGACGTGAAGCTGTATTCCGACATGCTCCTGCAACTGGTCTTCGCTGTGTTGCAGGGCTACGGCTGGTGGCGCTGGAGCACCGGGCGCATCGACGCGGGCAAGGTGCGGGTGGAACGGCTGCCGGTCCAGGAAGCATGGCGGCACCTGCTCGCCGGGGTGATCGGCGCGCTGCTGCTGGGCGCCGCCATGCACCACTTCACCGATGCCGCACTGCCGTGGCTCGACTCTCTGCTCACCGCTTTCAGCCTGGTGGCCAGCCTGTGGGCGGCGCGCAAGTATGTGGTGAGCTGGTGGCTGTGGATCGTGCTGGATACGGTCTACGTGGGGCTGTTTGTGTACAAGGACCTGCAGCTTACCGCCGCGTTGTATGCCGGGTTTGTGGTGTTGGCGGCGTATGGGTTGGTGTCGTGGCAGCGTGACCTGCGCCAACAGGAGCA
>NZ_CP080030.1:4697616-4697699 GCF_019382755.1 Pseudomonas sp. Colony2
GCGATATCGATCTCGTCGCGATGGACCTGGTCCCTTGACTCTCCCTTGATGTCTCCCAGTTTCAAAAACATATCAGTTGCCAT
>NZ_CP080030.1:4699355-4708669 GCF_019382755.1 Pseudomonas sp. Colony2
GTGACCTGCGCCAACAGGAACGGTAGAGTCACGCCCACGCCCGGCCTGCACACGGAACCCAGGATGCCTTTCGACCCGATTTCACCGCACTACCAGCGCATTCGCGAACAGATCGCCCACGATATCGCGGCGGGTGTGCCGCAGGCGGATGAGAAATTCCCGTCCGAACGGGAGATGATCGAGCGCTTCGGCTGCACCCGGGTCACCTTGCGCCAGGCCTTGCAGCAACTGGAAGCCGAGGGCCTGGTGTACCGGGAAAACCGTCGCGGCTGGTTTGTCAGCCCCCGGCGCATCCGCTATGACCCGACGCGCATCAGCGGCTTCATGGATTACGTAAGTGCCCAAGGCCGTACGCCGCGCACCGAATGCCTGCACGCGCAGTTGCGCCCGGCAGGCGATTGGCTGGCCAGGCGGATGGGCCTCGCGTCGGCGGATGAGCCGGTGTTTTTCCTGCAACGGCGGCGCTGGATCGACCGGCGGCCGGTGTTGCTGGAGTTCAATGCACTGCTGGCCAGCTGGTGCCCGGGGCTGCTGGAGGCTGACCTGAATACCTCGCTGACCCAACTGCTGCGGGAGCGGTTTTCCCGGGTGCTGTCGCGGTGTGAGCTGGAGATGCACATTGGCACGGTGAATGAAGAGCAGGCGGAGTTGCTGCAATTGTCCACCGGTTCCACCAGCGTGTATCTGGAACGCTTGAACTTCGGCGAGGATGACCAGCCGGTGGAGTTCGACCAGGAATTCTGGCGTCCGGATGCATTGTCCGTCGTGATGGAGACGCGCTACCCCGGGACGTGAATTTCACACCCGTGAAAGCTTGTGACTTGTTGCCAACGAACCCGTTTTCACTCGCTTGCAGCCCCTACTATCGAGTCCTCGTGCGCCCCTCACATGGACTGAACCGATGATCACCCGCCCCGAAAAATCCGCGTCGCCCCGCGTCGATCAACCCAACGCTCCCGAGCGGGTTTTCGACGCCGTCCTGAACAAAGCCAAAATCATTGCCAGCACCGGGCCGGGCGACAAAACCGTCAAGCCCGAGGACTACAAGGAAGTCACCGCCCTCCCGGCCAAACTCGACATCGACAAGCTCAAGGTCATTTCCGAAGACAAGGACGCCGGGGTGATCTACTTCGAACAGGACGGCGCCAAATACAAGATCAGCGCCGAGGGTGCGGCCAACGCCCAGGACGGCTTCGACGTATTGAAGAACCTGCGCTTCGGCCATGCCGTAGCCCCGGTCAACCAGGGCGGGCCCGACGAAGGTACCCCGCTGTACACCTTCCTCCAGACCCTGGCCGAAACCCAGGGCACCCCGGCCGGCAAGGCCATCGTCGAAAGCCTGAAGAACCCCGACCAGCAACTGCTGCGCGAAGACGGCGACGGCGTGCGCCTGGCCAACATCAAATCCGTGGGCAAGGCTGAAGACGGCATCCTCAAGGTCAGCCTTGAAAACGGCAAGACTCTGGTCATTTCCGAATTGCTCACGCCCCAGGCGTTCAGCACCTACACCCAGGCCGGGGTGACCAAGGAAGCCCTCAATGACGGCAAATCCAAAGGTTATGAAGAAGTCACCAGCCTGCCGGGCGACCTCGATTTCAGCCAGTTGAAAGTGGTGTCCGAAGACAGCAGCGCCGGAGTGATCCTGTTCGAACACCAGGGCCACAAGTACGCGATCAGCAAGTCCGAAGCCGACCTGCCGCAGCCCGGCGCCGACCTCAGCAACCCCAACCCCAACGCGGGCGGCACCTTCTACAACTTCCTCCACGCCGTGCACGCCAGCGAAGGCTCGCAGGCCTTCGACTACATCAAGAACGCCCAGTCCCTGCCCGGCCAGGAACTGCTGCGCAAGGACGAGGCCAGCCTGAAGCTGGGCGACATCAGCAAGGTCGACGCGCCCATGGACGGCATCCTGGTGGTCAACCAGGCCGACGGTAAACTGCTGGTGGTGTCCAAGGACATCACCCCCGAAGCCTTCGCCGCCTACACCAGCAAGGGCCAAACCCTGGCCGGCATCGAAAAGGCCAAGGGCGACGGCTACACCCTCGCCGCCCCGGACGCTTACCTGGCCTCCACCGAAGACATCATGAGCGTCGGCGGCGCCGGTGATTATGGCCCGGGCCTGATCGCCTTCACCCAGCACAAGCCGGGGGGCAGCGAAGAGAAAATCGTGGTGTCGGAAGACAGCAACCCGCAGATGTTCGAGCAAATTTCCAGCTACCGCAGCGACATCGCCGCGCAGACCACCGACGTCGACAAGCTGCGCACCGATAACGGCCTGCCGCCCCTCAAGGACGTGTCCGTCGACAGCCTCACCACCACCGAGAAAGATGACAGCGGCAACCCGCTGTCGGTGCAGGACCTGTCGATGAAGACCCTGGTGGACAGCTACCGCGCCGGGGTCAAGGACGGCAGCATCGGCAAGGACGACCCGCGCGCCAAGTTCCTGCGGGCGGTGGAAGCCAGGAGCATGGCCGACAACGGCATGTCGATCATTCCCGAGCACGGCTTCGGCAACCAGGGCATCGCCACCACGCCCATCGACGTGACCTCGCGGGACGTACGCGACAACATCTTCGACACCAAGGCCATCGACCAGACCATCAACGACCTGCTCGGCGACTCGACCATCCAGCACGACATCAAGGCCAACCACGACGCAGCCCTGGGCAAGGTCGACGGCGGCCAGGCGAAGGTCGATGAGACCAGGCAGCGCCTGATCGACAGCACCTCCTCGGAGAACTTCACCCAGTACATCAAGTCCCTGCAGGACAGCGGCAAGACCGAACTGGCCACCCAGGAAATCCAGACCGCCTACACCGCCCTGGCCGATATCGACCCGGCCAAGGCCGACAACTTCCTGCAAAACCTGCAGATCGACGGCTACACCGATGCCGTTGAAAAGCTGATGGACGATCCCACCAAGATCTCCGACGACAACACCGCCCTGGCCACCACCGACAACACCATGGCAATCCTGTCGATGCTCAAGGGCAGTGCCGACGGCCTGCCGCGCCAGGCGCTGGGTGTGTATTCGAAGTTCGTCGACCAACTGCTCAAGGACAAAAACGCCGCCGCCGATTTCGGCAAGGCGATGATTTCCCTCGGCGACACCTGGCAGAAAAACGGCGTGATCAGCTTCAGCGACATCGACAAGGCCGTGAGCAAGGAGATCATGCCGGGCCTCAGCGAAGAGAACCGCAGTTCGTTCGTGAAGAACCTCAACTTCCTCAAGGACAACGGCGTACTCGGCTCAGTGGGCGGCGCGATCGGCATGGGCCGTATCGTCTACCAACTCGCCGGACAAGGCGGCAAGCTGGCGGATACGCCGATGAAACGCCTGGGCATCGCCAACGACTTCCTTGGCTTCCTTGGCACCGGCTCGCACTTCGCCACGCTGGGCTTGAAGGTCTACGACAAGTTGCGCGGCACCAACGCCTACAAGCTGATGGGCTTCGACCGTTCCCTGCCCGACCTGTGGGCCAAGCCTGGCGAGGGGTACCACGTGCTGCCCAAGGACGCCGAGGCGGTGCAGAAAAAGTACTTCGAGATCGTCGACCAGGCCATGGACGACGGCAAGGACGTGGGCAAGGCCCTCAACAGCGGCGGCTGGAGCGACGAAGGTGCGGCGAAGATCCAGGAAGGCATTGAAAAAGGCATTGCCAGCCGCGGCGGCGTGGCCGGGGCCGGTTTTGGCGCGAAGTTCGCCAGCAGCGCGATCAAGGTGATCGGCATGGCCACCGACGTGGCAGGCGGCGTGATCAGTGTGGTGCAGGCGGCGTTTACCTTGCGTGATGGTGTGCGCGAGAAAGACCCGGTGAAAATCGCCTCGGGCTCACTGTCGATGGCCGGTGGTGTCAGCAGCCTGGTGGGCGCGGCCGGCGGCGTGCTGGGCACGCTGGGGGTGACCGGGCGGATCATTCCGTTCCTGGGACCGGTGGGTTTCTTGATCTCCGGCGCGTTGTCGTTTGTCGGGGCGATCTTGAGCACGGTGCAGTCCCACAAGCTGCACAAGATCTCGATGCAGAACTGGGACCAGATCCAGGACTTCAAGCAGGACGGGCTGCTCAAGCCCAACGGGGATGAAGCATACGTGTGGTTGCAGACCTACCTCTCCGACTGGGGCCAGCGGGATGCGCCGCAGGACCAGAGCATTTTTGATTTCCGCAAGGAAGAGTGGGATGCGCGGTCGAGTATCCGCGGGGGCGACCATCGGCGGGACCACCCGGACTTTATCGGGGACGGGAATAACCGTAACTCAGAGGACTACAAGTACTCGCTGAAACCGTCGGAATGGACCAATGAGAACCACGACATTATCTGGCGGGTGGGGGATGGGTATGGGGGTGAGTACCATGATGTGGACAAGCCATAACTGAACTCCCTGACACCCGGCAGAACCCATGTGGGAGCGGGCTTGCTCGCGAAGGCGGTGGGTCAGTCAACATTTTCAGTGACTGACACACCGCCTTCGCGAGCAAGCCCGCTCCCACATTTTGATCGGTGTTCGGCTCAAGATCGTCAGATCAACCGCGCCGCCACCAACCAGTCCGCCACCGCCTGGAACGAAGCATCCGGCACCGGATCCCCCGGCACCGTCTTGCGCGCAATCGCTTCCGCCAAGCCCTTGTCCGGCGCTTGCGGTATCCCTAAGTCAAACGCCTCCTGCAACATCCCCAACGCTTCCTCCGGCGAAGCGCGGCACACCACCACCGGCACCGGCGTTTCACCACGCACATAACGCACGCCTATCACCCAGCCATCGGTGGTGCCGATCATCATCGACGCCCGGCCCAACCCCAGCTTGGTGGCCAGCGCCTGCATCTCCTGGCGCTGGCGTCGCCGTTCGCTCTTGATCAACGGGTCGCCGTCAATGTCCTTGCGCTCGCGCTTGGTCTCGCTGCGGGTCATTTTCATGTCGCGGCCGAACAGCCAGCGTTGCATCAACACATCCACCCCCCCCACCAGGATGAAGGCCGCGAGTACGGTAAACACCAGCGGCTTGAGCACCAGGAAAAACGTCGACTCGATACACCCCGCGCCACACCGCGACGACTCCATCAACGCCTGCAACGCATGCCGCCCCACCACGTAGAACGCCACAGCCAGCACATGCACCTTGATCAGGCCCTTGATGAACTCCACAAAGTTGCGCAGGGCAAACAGCTTCTTGAAGCCTTCCGCCGGGTTGATACGCTTGAACTCCGGCTTGATCGGCTCCACGGAAAACACAAAGCCACGCATGGTGATGATATTGGTCAGGATCACCACCCCGGTGGTCACCGCCATCACCGGCAGGGTAATGCCGATCACCAGTTGCTCGGCATGGTCCAGCACCCGTGGCCAAACCGTGGCGAAGGGTTCGATGTAGATCTGCGCAGTCAGGTCGATCAGCGCCGTGACCTGGGCCTGGGCCCGGGGCGCGAGGATGGAAATGCACAGGGTGCAGAACAGGATGACCATGCCCGAGACCAAGTCCTGGCTCTTGGCGACCTGGCCTTTCTTTCGCGCGTCCTTGAGTTTTTTATCCGTGGCCGGCTGGGACTTCTCTTCGCTGGTATCGCCCATGCGCTACTCCATGCCCGCGAGGGTTTTCAGCAGCTCCACCGTGCCGCGAAATTCCGCCAACTGGTCCAGCATCAACGGAATCAGGAAGCCGATATAGATCACCATCAGGATCGAGAAAAACAGGTTTTTCACCGGTAACGACAGGTCGAAAATATGCAGGTTCGGCGCCATCCGCGACAGGTACGCCAGCATCAAATCAGTGACCAGCAGCGAGATGATCAGCGGCGACACCATCAGCACTCCGACGCGCATGATCTGGTCGAGAATCGACAACACCGCCAGCAACGCCGAGCTGGCAAACACCGGGGTAAACGCGGTCACCGGCCACAGCTGGTAGCTGTGGTAATAACCGTCGACCATCAGGATAAAACCGCCGGACATGAAGAACAGCGTGATCAACATCACCGTCAGCAAGGTGGACATCACACTCGACTCCCCGGTGGACAACGGGTCCACCAGTTGCGCCATGGTCGAACCGCGCTGCAGGTCGATCAACTCCCCCGCCACTTCCGCCGCCCAGAACGGAATGCCGAACAACAGGCCGATCAGGATACCGATCAGGAATTCCTTGATCAGCAACCCGGCGATAAACAGGCTGCCGTGGTTGGGCATCGAGGTCATGGCGTCGAACACCGGCATGAACATCGGGATCGAAATCGCCACGGCCACGCAGCCGCGAATCATTCCGGTGAGCCCGAGGCGGTTGAACGCCGGGGTGATCACCACCACGCCCATGGCCCGGCAGGCCGCCAGCGAGGCCGAGCTGATCACCGGGTAGGCGACTTCGAGAAACTGTGCGGTAAGGCTGGCATCCATGGGCGGTCAGCGCGTCCACAAGGGGAAATTGTCCAGCACCTGGCTGCCGAGTTCCGCCACTTGCCCGGCGAGCACCGGGCCGAGGAACACGATAGTCAACAACACCGCCACCAGCTTCACCACCTGGGGCAGGGTCTGGTCCTGGATCTGGGTCAGCGCCTGGAACAGGCCCACGCTCAAACCCACGATGATCGCCACCCCCAGCGCAGGCGCGGAGAGCATCAGCACGGTCATCAGTGCCTGTTTCATCAATGACAGGAAAACGTCCTGGCCCATGGGTCGTGCCTCAGCCGTAACTCAGAATCAAACCGTGCATCAGGCGCGACCAGCCGCTCAATGACACGAACAGGAAGATTTTCAGCGGGATCGAAATCAGGTTCGGCGAGACCATCGACATGCCCATCGCCATCAACACGTTGGACACCAGCAAGTCCACCACCAGGAACGGGATGTACAGCAGGAACCCGATCTCGAAGGCCCGGGTCAGCTCCGAACTGACAAACGCCGGGATCAGCACCACCAGGTCGTCATCCCGCAGGTCGGCACGGGCTTCCGGCGACCAGATGGTCTCGGTGGCCTGCACAAAAAAGCCGCGCTCGGACTCGTTGGCAAACCGTGCCAGGTGCGCCTGTAGCGGCGGGCGCAAGGCGTCGCCGAGGTCCTTGAGTTGCTCGACGTGCTCGATATTCAGGTCGCGGCCCTCTACCTGGCGGTACATGTCGCCAATCAACGGCGTGGTGACGTACACCGAGAGAATCAGCGCGATGCCGTACAGCACCAGGTTCGGCGGCGTCTGCTGCACGCCCAGGGCGTTGCGGATCAGGAACAGCACCACCGAGATTTTCATGAAGCCGGTGAGGGTCACCACCGCCAACGGGATCAACCCGATGGTGGCAACCACCAGGATGATCTCGATCAGGTTCGGCTGATAACCGGTCATGGGGTGGCGAAACTCAGCAGGCGCACGCCCAGGCCGTCACCGATTTTCACCAGCTGGCCCTGGCCGACGCGGCGGCCGTTGACCATCAGGTCGACGCCATCCACGGTCGGCGTATTCAGTTGCAGCAGGCTGCCCGCCCCCAGTTCCCGCAGTTGCGCCAGGGTCAGTTCCAGGCTGCCGACCTGGCACACCAGCTTGAGGGGCAAATCGTCCAGGGCCGCGGCGGCATCGACGTCAGTCATTGTGTTCTCCATGTCCAAAAGGGGCGTGTTCAGAGGTTCCTGCACCTGCAGCGACGAGCCGTCGCGCTGGCAGCGGGCTTGCAGGCGGCCCTCAAGGTCCAGCAGCCAGCCGCTGCCGGGTTCGAGCATCAGCACATCGCCGGGCTGCAGGCTGCGCAGCTCGCCGAGGCTCAACCATTGCCGCCCGGCCACTACTGACAGCGTGTGGCGCAACGCCGGCAACGGGTCGGCGTCGATCTGGCCGTGCTGGTCCAGCAACTGGCCCACCAGCACTGCAGCGCTTTCACTCAAGTCCAGTTGGGCGGCCATTGGCGGGTTGTTGCCGAAGGTCAATGTCAGCGCCAGATGCACTGCATAAGGCCGCAGGTCGTCACTGGTTTCGAGCAGTTGCACGGGGTGGCCGAGCAACGGTTCGAGGCGCTCGATCAGGTCCAGCACGGCCAGTTCCAGCAGCAGCGAACGCGGTAATGCCGGCAGCACTTGCGCGTCGAACTGCAACGCCAGCGGCACCAGTACTTGTTCCAGGGCGGCAGCCGAGAGTCGCAAGCGCACCGGTGACTGGCCGAGCAACAGCAACACATCCCGGGGTGTTTTCAGCGGCTGGGGATCGGCGGCCCAGGCGACGCTCAGATCCTGCCCGGCGCAGCGGCCCTGCCACGCATGCCGCCGGCGGTGCAATTGGTTATGCAGCGTGAGCAGCGCCGGGTCGTAGTGCTCAAGCCAGGGCGCCAACGGGTCGGCAAGGGCCACGATCATGTGCCGAGTCCTTGTTCTTCACGCAGCTCGCCGGCCACCCGTTCGCTGCTTTCACGCCCGTCCAGCAGGCTTTGCCAGGCATCGGACTGGCGCTGGCGGCTCAGGCGCTCCTGGCGAAACAGCTCACGCTCACGCTCCTGGGTTTGCAGGGTACTGGACACGTGGCTGACGTCGCCTTCAAGCACCTGCTCATCGTCGGCCAAGCCCCGCAGGCGATCCTGGGCGGCCTGCCAACTGGCCACCGACAGGCCTTCGGTGAGGGAGGCGTAAATCTCGCCGGCTTCATGGGCAACGGCCTCACGGTGCAGGCGCAGTTGTTCCTTGGCGTCGGTCAAGGCGCCGCGGGTTTGCGCGCAGCGTTGCTGTTGCGCCGCCAACTGGCTCGCCGCCCGCTGTTCGCGCAGCACCCGCAGGGTTTGCAGGGTGCGCAGTTGTTCAGTCTTCATCGGTTCTTTTCTCCATCGTCATACCAACAGCGCACTCACTGAGTGCATGAAGATCGAATGTGGGAGCTGTCGAGCCCCGGCGAGGCTGCGATAGCGGTGGGTCAGGCAACATCAATGTCGGCTGTGCTGACGCCATCGCAGCCTCGCTGAAGCTCGACAGCTCCCACACTGGAGCTTGCTGCGTTTTCGGGCTCATGCCAGCACCTGGCGCATGCGGATCAAGGTGTGCATGAAGATCAAATGTGGGAGCTGTCGAGCCCCGGCGAGGCTGCGATAGCGGTGGGTCAGGCAACATTGATGTTGGCTGTGCTGACGCCATCGCAGCCTCGCTGAAGCTCGACAGCTCCCACACTGGAGCTTGCTGCGTTTTCGGGCTCATGCCAGCACCTGGCGCATGCGGATCAAGGTGTGCATGAAGATCAAATGTGGGAGCTGTCGAGCCCCGGCGAGGCTGCGATAGCGGTGGGTCAGGCAACATTGATGTTGGCTGTGCTGACGCCATCGCAGCCTCGCTGAAGCTCGACAGCTCCCACACTGGAGCTTGCTGCG
>NZ_CP080030.1:4708702-4714307 GCF_019382755.1 Pseudomonas sp. Colony2
GATCAAGGTGTGCATGAAGATCAAGTGTGGGAGCTGTCGAGCCCCGGCGAGGCTGCGATAGCGGTGGGTCAGGCAACATTGATGTTGGCTGTGCTGACGCCATCGCAGCCTCGCTGAAGCTCGACAGCTCCCACACTGGAGCTTGCTGCGTTTTCGGGCTCATGCCAGCACCTGGCGCATGCGGATCAAGGTCTGTTCGGGGCTGCTGGGTTCGTCGGCGCTCTGGCGCAGGAAGGCTTCAATTGCCCCATGGCGGGTGATCGCTTCGTCGGCCAGGGGGTCGCTGCCGGCGGAGTACTCGCCGACGCGGATCAGCATTTCGATCTCGCCGTAGCGCGCCATCAATTCACGGATGCGCATCGCCAGGCGCTTGTGTTCATCACCGGCGACCTGCTCCATCAAGCGGCTGCGGCTGCGCAGCACGTCCACCGCCGGGAAATAGTTGCGCTGCGCCAGTTCGGCGCTGAGGGCGATATGCCCGTCGAGGATCGAACGCGCTTCCTCCGCCACCGGATCGCTGGCGGCGTCGCCTTCGGTGAGCACGGTGTACAGCGCGGTGATGCTGCCGGCAGGGCCCGGGCCGGCGCGCTCGAGCAACTTGGGCAAGGTGGCAAAAAACGACGGCGGATAACCGCGACGGGTTGGCGGTTCACCCACGGCCAGGCCGATTTCGCGCTGGGCGCGGGCGAACCGCGTGAGGCTGTCCATCAACAGCAGTACATTGCGGCCCTGGTCGCGGTGGTACTCGGCCAGGGTGGTGGCGACAAATGCCGCGCGCACCCGCTCGGCGGCCGGGCGGTCGGAGGTGGCGACGACAGCAACGGTGCGTGCGCGGGCCGTGGCGTCCAGTTGCACGTCCAGCAGTTCGCGCACTTCCCTGCCCCGCTCGCCGATCAAACCGATGACAATCACATCGGCCTCGCTGTTGCGGATGATGCTCGCCAACAAGGAGGATTTGCCCACACCGGGCTCGCCGAAGATGCCCATGCGCTGGCCCTGGGCGAGGGTCAGCAAGCCGTCGATGGAGCGGATGCCCAACGCCATGGAGCGCACGATCAATTGCCGGGAGAACGGGGCCGGTGGCTCGGCATGCAAGGGGTAGGTCTGCAGGTTCAGGGTTGGCGGTACACCGTCACCGTCGAGAAAGTCGCCCATGGGGCTGATCACTCGCCCCAATTGCGCATCGCCCACGGCCACACCCAGGCTTTCGCCGGTGGCAGTGATTTGCGTGCGGGTCGACAGGCCTTCCATGGAACCGATGGGCGACAGGATCGCTTCGTCGCCATCAAAACCGATCACTTCGGCGCTGAGGCTGCGACCACTGACCGGGTCGCGCAGGTGGCATAGCTCACCGATGCTCGCGCCCGCCACGCTGGCCCGCAGCAACACCCCGCGAATGCTCAGCACCGTGCCCTGCATCGGACGCAAGCGGGCCTGGGACAGCCGCTCGGTCAGGCGCGGCAGCAGTTGATCGAGGTTCATGCCACGCCCTCTTCGGCAAAGGGCAACAGGCTGCGGCGCAGGCTTTGCAGTTGCGCCTCCAGTCCCAGCTCAACCGAACCCGCCGGGCTGCTCAGGCGGGCCTGGCCGGCGCCCAGTTGCGCATCGGCCTCCACGGCGATGCCGTCCTTGAGCAACTGTGGGCGCAGGGCATTCACGTCGGCGGGCGGCACCCACAACGTCAAGGCCTGGCCCTGGCGAAACGCGCTCAGGGCCTGGCGTGTACAACGCACCACGCGGTCGGTGTCGTCCAGTTCGCCGAGTACTTCACGCACGATGCCCAGGGCCAGGTCCGCCAGCGACGCCTCAAGCCCGGCCAGGTAATGCTGGACCTGGGCCTGGGTTTCCAGCAGCAACTGTGCAACCTGTTCGGCACCTTCGCGGCGCGCACTTTCAAAACCCTCGGCGCGGGCGGTGTGCAGCCATTGGTCGCTGTCGGCCTTGATCTGCTCGGCGTGCGCCCTGGCGGCTTGCACAAAGGCAAAGCCATCGGTCCATAACGCCGCTTCATCGGCGCGCAAAATCCGCGCGGCCGGACGGCTGGGTAATTCACTCATGGGCAAGCTCCTCGGCGAGTAACCGGGCGGCGACGGTCTGGACGATCTCCAGGTCGCGGGGCAAGCGCCCGCTGTAGCCCTTGGGTGCGACAAACCGCAGGGGCAGCCAGCCTTGCAACTCGGCAGGCTGGGCTTGCAGCCAGGCAGCGACACAGGTGAGGCCATCGCGGTCGATGGCGTCGATCAACTCCGCGGGCTCGCGCAACAGGTCGGCCGCGCCGCCCAACTGCCGGTGCGCGAGGGCCAGGGCAAAGGCTTCCTGGCCAAGGCCCTCGCGCAATTCATTGACCACTTCGCGGCGGATCTCCCGGCTCAGGGTCGAGCCATGCCAGATCGCACCACACAGCCTGGGCAGACGCGCAAATTGCGCCGGGCTCAGCAGCAGCACCGGCAAATCAGCGGCGGGCGGCGTGACCAGATGCGCCAGCGGCGCCAGCTGATAATGGCTGGCCAGCAGTTGCTCCAGCCGCGAGCGAAAACGCGGCTGCCCATGCAGGGCTTGCAGCACCTCGACCGGCAGGCCTTCGCCAAAACACTCGCCAAGGCTTTGCTCGCGCACAAACTGCAACGGCTGGGCGATCAGCCCCTGCCAACGCTCAACCAGGCTCATTCACCCTCCTTGAGCACATACAACGCCTGGGCCTGGCGCCGGGCCCATTGCTGGCGGGCCAACACACCACCCGCGCCGAGGGCGAGCAGCAGCAAGCCACCGAACAGCAACCGCGCCTGGTTGAGGTTGTCTTCCAACAGCCACAGGCCCATGAAACGCGCGAGTCGCGGTTGCGCCGGGTTCTGACTGATGGACACCGCGGCCTTGATCGCGGTCACCGACACACCGTCATAGCTCAGGCCGGAAATGCCGTTGGCCACCAGGGTCTTGATCTGCGGAATCAGCGTGTTGATGTCGGTGCCCGGGTCGTAGCGCACCAGCACCGAGGCCGACGACGGCGAAATCACCCGCTTGAGCAGGTCATTGTCCGGCAGCACCACGTGCACCCGCGCCGAGACGATGCCGTCGATCTGCGACACCGAGTGGGACAGTTCTTCGCTCAAGGCATAGATCATCTGCGCCCGCTCCTGCACCGGCGACGACACCAGGCCATTGCCCTTGAACACCTCGCCCATGTTGGAAAAGCTCTGCTGCGGCAGGCCGGCGTTGTCCAGCAGGGTCATGGCCTCGGCGAAGCGCTGTTCGTCGACCACCACTTTCAACTGGCCGTTGTCCTGCACCTTGCGCGTCGCCGGGATGCCGTCGCGCAGCAGCACCGCGACCATGGCGTTGGCGTCGCGCTCGCTGAGGTTGGTGTAGAGGTCCATGTCGCAGGCCTGCAAGAGGCTGGCGAGCACGCCGATCAGCAGCAGGCGCAGGGCACGATTCGGGCTTGGCATGGCGTTATTGACCCTTGAGCAGCGTGTTGGCGGAACCGGAAATCTGCGTCGCACCGCGCACCACCATCTGGGTTTCGATGGAGTAGTCGAACATCTTGCCCAGTGAATGGACGATCTGGTCGACCTGCTGCTCGGCGACTTTCTTGCCCGGTTCTGCGGTGGGCGAGGCACCCGAGGTGCGGATATCCGCAGCGGCCACTTGCGGCGGCGCCGAGGGGTTATTGGTGAGCAAATCGGCGCGCTCGGAAAAGGTCCGGGAGCGGTCGATAAAACTGTTCAGGCGCTCCATCAACCCCGAGCCGATCTGATGGGGGCTGGCGCCCTCGGGCATGCCCTTGGCCGTATTGGCCATGTGCTCGAACAGATTCTGCGAGGCCCCGGCGGGCCCCGCGCCGGCGGACGGCGGCAAGGCCGTGGCGCTGGCAGCGAGACTGATGGTCATGGGTGCGCCCTACTCTTCGTCGTCATCGGACATGGCGTCATTCAGCATTTCCTGGGCCTTGGGCATGATGATGAATTGGCCGCCGATGGTGACCGCCTGGGTGATCAGGGCATCGGTGAATTCGGCGTCGGTCATCTCCGGTTTATCGGCGCTCTTGGCGTTGTCCACCGCGGCGTTGAACTTGGCTTCAGGGCTGGCGCCACCGGGGGCGAGGTTGCTGTCTACGGCGGTTACGGACATGGTCATGCTCCTTTACTGGGGTTGGGGTGAATCAAGGGGTTTCAGTGCTCACCTGGGCGCCGCGAAACACCCGCACGCCGTGCTCGCGCGCCACAACAGGCGCGGCGGCCTTGGGCTGCAGGTGATCCACATGCTGCTGGACCAGCGCCAGGTACGGCGGCGGCCCGGAGACGAAGACTTCATCGCCCTCGGGGCCGTTACGCATCGATAACTGCTGGCCGAACACATCGAGGTTGTTCAGATAGGCCTGCAACTGATCCAGGTTCAGGGCGTTGGCCTTGAACAGCCTGGTGGTGATTTCATCGCTGGCATTGAGGTACAGCAGGTTGCCGTCGAAATACCAGGTCAGGCCATTGGTGCTGCACAGCGTCTGCAAAAACTCCCCGGCGGTGGCTGCACGCACGGTGCTGCGGGCCTTGCCGCGGACCTTGTCGGAGAGCACCAGCGGGATATCGAGGTTGTGGCCGAATTCTTCGAGGGCGGCGCGCACGTCCTGGTCCACCAGCACATAGGCGTAGGGTTTGGCGAACCATTCGGGCTCTTCGTCGGCGTGGGCGATCGAGGCACCCAACAGCACCGACAGACATAGGAGCGCCATGGAAAATATGCTTACATGACGTCCGCCTTCGCCCAACGAGTTGTGACGATGACCAAACACTTTTTGCTTGCCGGCAGCCTGTTGCTGGCTGCCTGTTCCAATACTGCGCCGAGCGATTCCGACCGCTCGCTGAAGCTGGCCGACGACCTGAACAAACGCGGCGACTACGCCAGCGCGGCGGCGCTGTACGAACGTGCGGCCCAGCAACCGGGCGCAAGCATCGACTTGTGGCTCAAACTCGGCCAGGCACGGCTCGACGGCAACGACGCGGTCGGTGCCGAGCGCGCCTTCCAACAGGCCCTCGGCCTTCAAGCCCACAACGCCGACGCCCTGCTGGGACTGGGCACCGCGCAACTGCGCCTTGGCAAAAGCCAACGCGCCGTGACCGCCCTGGGCCAGGCCGCCGAGGCCAGCCAGTCGCCGGTCGCCTACACCCGACTGGGCATTGCCCAGGTGTTGAACGGCCAGGCCGTCGCGGCACAAACCGCGTTCGCCAAAAGCCTGAGCCTGCAACCCGACGACCTCGACAGCCGCTGCAACCTGGCCCTGGCCTACGCCCTTGGCGGCCAGGCGCAGCAGGCCTTGGACACCATCGCCCCCGTCACCCAATCGCCCCGCGCGTTGCCACGGCATCAGCGTAATGAGCTGCTGGTGCTGGTATTGGCGGGATACGAACAACGAGTGGCCAGCTTGCCGCTGGACGATATACCGGCGGCTGAGCGCGCACGCCTGATCACGGAAGCCAACCGCATCAAAGCCATCAGCGATCCGATTGCGCAAGCGCGGGAATTGGGGCTGGTGGATACGCACTAAATCCAACTGCTTTTGATCTTGCTGTTGCTGTTGCACTGCTTTTGATTTTGATCTATCACGCCCCGT
>NZ_CP080030.1:4714339-4741765 GCF_019382755.1 Pseudomonas sp. Colony2
GCGGGTAAATCGGCAGGGAAGCCGATTTAGCCGCGCCGGGCCATGGATGGCCCGCCGCGGCGGCCCGCGGAACCGGGCCGGAGTGCGGGCATGCCGAGCCTAGGCGAGGTGCCGAGTGGTGGGGCAAAGACCTTTTGGTTACTTTTGGGGCGTTTGCCAAAAGTGACCCGCTGTAAGAGCGGAACCCTAAGTGGCCGTTACCGCAGGAATGGATATGTACGCGGTAAGCTTCAAGATCCCGGTCGCCTACCAGTCCGCTTTCGCGAGCAAGCCMGCTCCCACAKTTGGAYKGTGGTGTKACAGATGGATCTGCTGGGYCTGGAATACCGCTATCGCAGGCAAGCCAGCTCCCACATTGGGYCTGYGGTGTGAYWGATGGATCTGCTGGGSCTGGAATACCGCTWTCGCRRGCAAGCCMGCTCCCACAKTTGGAYKGTGGTGTGRCAGATGGATCTGCTGGGCCTGGAATACCGCTATCGCAGGCAAGCCAGCTCCCACAGAGGACATGTGAACGCAGGTTCATTGCTCCGCTCCCGGAGCGCCCGCCTTGGCCTCTTGCTGAGCCTGACGCCGCTGCAACTGCTCCCGATCAAACCCCTCGATATACACCTGCGCCGCCCGCCCAACCGGCGCCGCCATCGCTGGCCCGGTGGCCCGCCCCTGATTCAAATCCTGCCGCTGCTCCACCATCTGCATCAAATTCAAATTGTTGGCACAGCCCAGCGGCAAGGTCGCCTTGAAATCCTCGTCCAGCCCAATCTCATCCTTGGCCGGCGGCTGCTGGCACTGGCTTGGTACCCCGTCCGCCTGATACTGCGGCGAGTAATACACCGGCGCCAGATGCGTCTTGCAGCCCACCACCAACAGGGGCAAACACATCAACAAACGCGAAACTTTCATGTCATGCCCCCTCATCAATTCATGTAGAAACCAAACGCCCCACCACTGCGCGGCCCCGCCGCTGCGGCGGTCGCAGGCTGTGCATCCAGCGGCGTGGCCAGGGTGCGACTGCGCACCGGCTCCACCAGGTACGGCGTAATCAAAATCACCAATTCGGTTTCATTGCGCTGAAAACGCTTGGAGCGAAACAGGTTGCCCAGGATCGGCAAGTCCCCCAGCAACGGCAGCTTCTCGATGTCCTGGCTGCTCTCACGCTGGAACAAACCGGCAATCGCAAACGTCTGCCCGCTGCCCACTTCCACCCGCGTATCGGCGCGGCGCACGCTGAACGACGGCACATGGAAATTGCCGAAATCCACCGTGCCGCCACTCACCACACTGCTGACCTCAGGGCGCACTTGCAGGGCGATCCGGCCGTTGGGCAGCAGCGTCGGGTTGAACAGCAGCGACACGCCGAACGACTTGTATTCGATCCCCACCAGGTCCCGATTCACCGGCACCGGGATCGCCACTTCGCCGCCCGCCAGGAAGCTCGCGGTTTGCCCGGTCATGGCGGTGATGTTCGGCTCGGCCAGGATTTGCAGGATCCCGTTGGCCTGCAACGCGTCGAGCATGCCGTCGATATTGGTATTGCCCGAGCCGCTGCCCGCCGCCGCCAGGCCACCGGCGGTGGCGGCTGCCAGCGGTCCGCCGGTGATCAGGCCAAAGGAGAACGTGCCGTTGCTGAACATGGCGTTCCAGTTAACCCCGTAATGCAGCAGTTCCGAGCGGGACACTTCAGCGAAGCGCACACGCAAGTTGACCTGGGCTGCACCGGCGTACTCAGTGGTGTTGACCGCGCTCTGGAAGCCCTGGCCCTGTGGGTTGAGCAAGGCATTCAAATCCGTCGCTTCTCCAACCGAACGCACCGTGCCCTTGGCGATCAATCGGTTACCGGCACCGCTGATCTGCGCGCCATTGCCGGGATGCAATTCCTGCATCGGCGCGGTCACTGCCTGGGTCGCGCTACTGACCGCCAGGCTCAGGCTGGCAAGCTGTTTGCCGTCGCTGCCGAGGGCAATCAGGCTGGTATTGCCCGGCGCCTTGCCGAAGATATAGATCACCCCGGGCGACACCACTTGCAGATCGGCAATCCCCGGCTCGGCCACAAGTACCGACTCCACCGGGGCCACAAAATGCAGGATCCGGCCTTCACCGGAGGCCAGGTTGATAGACCCCTGGGCACCGTTGGCGATGTCCTGGGCACTGCAGAAAAACGAGGTCAACGTCAGCAACAGCAGACAAAAACGGATCATGAGGCAGACGCCAGGGAAGTGACGGAAGCCGCGGCAGGTGCACGGCGGTTGGAGATATCGGTAAGGCTGATGGTCACCAGCGCTTGCAGGTTGTATTCGGTGGCCAGTTCGCGAAACGACAACACCGCCAGCTCCAATTCACCGCGCAGCACCAGGCGCCGCAGGCTGCGGCGCAGTTCCGGGTGCACCAGCAATACCGCACTGTTGGCTTCAGTGGTTTTGTCGCAGGCCTGGCGCAGTTGGGCGAGCAACGCGCGGTTGACTTCCTCGGGGATCACTTCACGGCTGGGCTCATGGCGACGCAGGGACGCACGCAACTGGTCTTCCAATCCCGGCGCCAGCACCAGGGCGCCAATCACCCGATTGCGGTCGGCGTACTGATGGCTGATCTGCCGCGCCAACCCTGCACGCAGGTGTTCGGCCAGGCGGCCGGCATCGGTTTCCCGGGCGCCCCA
This sequence comes from Pseudomonas sp. Colony2, assembly GCF_019382755.1. Taxonomy (NCBI): domain Bacteria; kingdom Pseudomonadati; phylum Pseudomonadota; class Gammaproteobacteria; order Pseudomonadales; family Pseudomonadaceae; genus Pseudomonas; species Pseudomonas sp. Colony2. Next base: position 4,716,990 of record NZ_CP080030.1, read on the forward strand.
CTCCACCATGGCTTCGAGCAAGGCCCGCTGATTGCGGATCGACACGCCCTCTCCCACCAACAGGCGCAGGGTCTCGGCCACCCGCTGCAACGGCACCAGGCGCAGGGCTTCCTTGACCAGTTCGCCGTAGGTGGCTTCGGTGCGTTCGAGCAGCAGGCGGGTTTCCTGGATGCCGAGGAAGTCCGCGGCATAGCGGCGCAGGCTGCGTTCCAGCACGCCACGCAGGACTTCGTCCGGCAGCAGGAAACCGATGCCGGCGTTGCGCAACGCGTCTTCGTGCTGACGCTCGATCCAGTGCGCGGCACGACCGTTGAGCGGCGAATCGGCTTGCAGAGTGGCGATGTCCAGCAACTGCACATGCACCGGATCGTCCTGCAACAGCAGGCAGTTGATCGGCATCTCGCCTTCGCTGACGGGTACGCCTTCCAGTGACACGCGGTAGCTGCCCGGCGTGGCCTTGGCGTCCATGTGAATGCCCGGCACCGGCATATCGACGCCGAGGTCGCTGCGAATGTCGTGACACAGCGCTTCGATGCGTTGGCTCAGTAGCTGGCGCGGGGCGCTGAGGGCCAACGCACTGCCGAGGGTCAGCAATACCCGAGTGTCGGGGGCCACGCCATAATCCTGCTCGGCCTGCACTTCAACCACCGGTTCCAGGGTCTCGACCAGCGCTTCAGGCTCTACCTGGTTTTCACGGGTATGACGGCGGTACATCACGAAGGCCGCACCACCGAACACCAGCGACAACCCGAGGAACACCCAGGTCGGAAAGCCCGGTATCACGCTGACGCCGACCATGATCAGTGCGGTCAAACCGAGGGCGCGGTAGCTGGCACCCAACTGCTTGAGAATCTCGCTGCCGAGGTCACCCGCTTCGCCGTCGCTGTTGACCCGCGTCACCACGGTGCCCGCCGCTACCGAGATAAGCAGCGCCGGGATCTGTGCGATCAAACCGTCGCCCACGGTCAGCAGCGAATAGGTGTGCACCGCCGCGCCGAAGGCCATGTCGCGCTCGATCATGCCGATCAGCATGCCGCCCAGCAGGTTGACCGCGAGGATCACCAACCCGGCAATCGCATCGCCCTTGACGAACTTCATSGCCCCGTCCATCGCSCCGAACAKCTGGCTCTCGCGCTCCAGGCGGGAGCGCCGGCGGCGGGCTTCGGCCTGGTCGATATCGCCGTTGCGCAGGTCGTTGTCGATGSWCATCTGYTTGCCGGGCATSGCATCCAGGSTGAAGCGCGCCGCCACTTCSGCGACMCGCTCSGMRCCCTTGGTGATCACCACGAACTGCGCCACGGTGATGATCAGGAACACCACCATGCCCACCACCACCTGGCCGGCAATCACGAAGTCACCGAAGGCCTTGACGATATGGCCGGCGTCGCCGTGCAGCAGAATCAAGCGGGTGGTGGTGATCGAAAGCGACAGGCGAAACAAGGTGCTGAGCAGGATCAGCGGCGGCAGCGCGGAGAATTCCACCGAGTGGCCGATGTAGAACGCCACGATCAGGATCAGGATGCTCAGGGCGATGTTCAAGCCGATCAGCATGTCCACCAGGTAGGTAGGCAGCGGGATGATCATCATCACGATCGCCATCAGCATGAACGCGACGATGATCACGTCGGTACGCTGGGCGGCCATGCGCGCGATGCCGTTCAGGCGATTGAGCAGGTTCATGGCGCGGCTCTCCGTGCAGCGAGGTAGCGTTTGAAGCACTGGCGCGCTTCGTCCTTGCGTTCGCCGTACCACAGCGCCCGGGCACGCAGCAGCAACAGGCTGGCAGACTCACCCTCCAGCGCGACCAGCCGATCCAGGGCCGCGAGTGCGCGGGTGAAGTCGCCGCTGTCGGTGAACGCCAGCACCAGCGAGCGCAGCAGCAGGCCATCGTCGGGCGCGACACTCACGGCAATCAGCAACATCACCAGCGCGCGCTGGGACTGGCCGTTGCGCCGGTACAGCTCGCCAATGCCCTTGAGCAATTGCACCGCGTCGTCGTTGTCCCGGGGCATCAGGCCTGGACCTCCGAGCGTTGTTGTTCGAGGGTGCGGCGCATCTCGATTTCCTCGCTGATCAGGTCATGGGCCAGCGCCTTGATCTGCGGCTCGGCGTCGAGGTTCGGCAACAGGTGCTGCATCACGTGTTCCAGCAGTTCCAGGGAACGTGCGCTGCCGAACAGCAGCGAGTCGACGCCAGCGGCGCTGGTGAGTTCTTCCAGGTCACTGCGCAGGGAGCGGCGGGACTGGACCTTGCGGGTTTTCAGCAACGCTTCGAAAGCCGTGGCCTGACGCGAGTTGACCGGGCGGATCGCCTCGACCGGCGCGCTGCGCACGTCACTGGGAATCAACGGACGGGGTTCGACTTTCATCCCGGGGCCTTAGCTGAAAAAAGCAGCGTCATAGGGTGAAGGTGAAGCGTTCTTCGCCACGGGCGAGGATCACCTGGTTGTTCTCGATGCGCTCCAGTACCCAGTTGTCCGCCAGGGCCGCGCCGGGGTACAGGCGCTTGCCGCTGTCATTGATCACGTAGGGGTTGGCGCCGAACCACACGGCTTGAAAGCGCACCCGTGGCCGGGCCGCATCTGCACGCACGGCGACCCGCGGGTTGAGCACGATCTGCTGGCCGTAACGCTGGTCGAAGGCTTGTTGCAGGGCGACCCATTGAGGCTTTTGCGCGCGCTCAAAGGAGCCGACGGCGTTGAGTTGGCCATCGATGTCGTTGACCTTCACGGCGTCCAGGTGGGCGGCCTGCAATTGCCCTTCGAACCAGGCCTTGGCCTCGGCACGGGAAGGCTTGGCTGCGGTTGTTTCGGCAACCGGCATTACGGTTTGCGCTTGCGGTGGATCATTGCGAAATGCCAGGGCGCCAGCGCACACAAAGAGCAACGCGGTGGCGATGATCCAGGGCGTTAACGTGCGTGTCGTCGCAGGATTTTTTTTAGGGCTGCCCGGCAGCGCCAGGCTCACACCCGCCGTGCCGATACGCAGTTGCAGCGGCAGCCGCGCGCGATGGCCGCTGCCTTGGGGAATACGGATATCGCCGGCAGTGCCGGTGATCAGTACATCGCCGCCGAGGGCCTCGACCGCCACCTGGGCCCCTTCAAAACGCAGGCGCAGGTGCAACTCGGCAATCCCGGGATCGCTGAGCTGGAGGTCGGCCGCCAGGGCGGCGCCAAGGGTGTAGACCGGCTGGTCGAGCATCAGGGAACTGCCCTGGTGCAAACCGTGGGTCACGAGCAGGGTCGGCGCGCCGTTCGCGGCGGGCAGGCCCAGGGAAATCAAGGCTGTCATGGTTGGGTTTGCCCCCTTGAGAATCACAGGCCGCAACGACGCCTGTGCCGATCAACAACGGTGCAACGGGGTAAGGCAGGTATACGGGCAGCGCCGGCGCTGCCCGCATGGCGAATCAGTTCTGCGGACGCTGTTTGGTGGCGTCGAGCTCTGCTTTTTTCGCGGTGCTGATCTCGGTGATCTTGGCCGACTTCTCGATGGCCATGTTGAAAGTTGCTTCCATCTTCGCGATAGCGTCGTCGGCGCCGCCTGCACTTACTGGTGGAGTAGTAGCCATGTTCAATCTCCTTGCATCGATAGGGAAGTTAAGCCGCATGCAAACCGAAACAAACTCCCAGCGTCAGACAGTGAGTTGGCCATGCAGCCGTCGGTTTGCATGGGAACCATACTACTCACGAACAAAACGCCTTCGCTGTGAAAGCTTGTGAAACGTTCATGGCAGGTGCTGTGAAAAATCCGGCTCAACGTGCCGTTGAGAAAATCTCATCGCCGCGCGGGCGTGGAACTTCTGTTAAAAAACCAATACACGACGAGACCCAATGTTTACGGGGGCACAACCTGAAAAACGAACCAACTCGAACAATTTACGAGCCCGTTACCCCTGGGTAAAAACGTTGATCACTCAACAATTCCAGAAAATAAATACGACAACTTCACACTTTTAACTAATAGCCATTTGCCCAACTTTGCAGATATTTCCATTTGTAACAAAACCGACTTGATCATCGCGTTTGATAGCTCGGCGCGGGTTAACCCAATAACACTTCGCAACTTTCGCCCGCCCCAGTTAGTGCACTTGCACTAAATATCGACTGATATAAAACAACTTCCAGGTGATCTATGACTGCGATCCCGAATGGCCTTGACCCTGCCGACAACAAGGGCCCGGATGGCTCCCGGAGCACGTTCGAAAAAGCCCTGTTCACCGCCGTCGACAAGCCGGTATTCGACCCCTCGAAAATCCGCGGGCCGTCCATTCCGCTGCCGTACCAGAACGTGCAGGCACCGGTGAACAACAGCATCACCTACACCCCGCTGGGCAGCGACAAACCGGTGACCCTCAAGCAGATCGACAACCCCAGGCTGTTTGAGCAATTGGTCAGCCAGTACAACGCACAGCAAAGCGACGCGACCCTTGAGAAGAATCTGGCCGACAGCAAAGGCGCCGGCTACAAGGAGGCAGACGCCAGCACCGTGGCGCCTGGCCTGGGCAACTACAAGGCGATCGGCAGTACCACCGAATTGGGCCCGGGACTGATCCGCTACGAGACCAGTGCCGGCGACAAAATCGTGGTCAGCCAGAAGGAAACACCCGCGCTGTTCGCCCAGGTCAGCGGCGACTCGGCCAAGCTCTTTGCGATCAATGCCAGCCAGGCCGAGGGCTACCGCCTGGCCGGCCCCACGGAAACCATGGACCCGGCAGCGAATATCGGCCCGCCCGAAGAAGTCGGCCCGGGCCTGATTCGCTATACCACCGCGTCGGGCGACAAGGTGATCGTGTCCCAGGACATCACCCCCGCGCTGTACGACCAGGTGGCCAAACTGTATGCCGGCAGCACCGGCGCGGCGGGCGCCTCGGACACGTCCTGGATCGACACCTCATCGTTTGGCGTGTCGGGTGCCAAGGACTGGGACACCATCACCGGCAACACCAGCGGCACGCCGACCAAGGAAGAACTCGACCTGAACCGGCCCAAGGCGGCCGCGCAATTGCTCTCGCAAAACTGGGACGCCTGGGGCCTGCATGGCGCGCCGATCGACTTCGCCAACCCACCCACGACACTCCCCCCCGAGGCCCAGGCTGTACTCAAGTACGTGGCCAGCAGCCCGAGCCTGATGGCCGCGCTGGATACCGGCGGGCGTGGCAAGGCCGACAATGTGATCACCCATTCCGATGTCGACCATTTCATCGACAACGCCGGCAAGGACCTCGGCGCCGCGTCGAAATCCTATAGCAGTTTCCTAGGCAGCAAACCCGGTGACCTGGCCAAGGCGAATGCCAAGTCGGCGGCAATCCTGATGGCCAACGAGAGCCTGGCCGCTGGCGCAGGTCCGGCGATGCGCCCCGGTGACGCCAACCAGCGCAGCAACGACGGCATGCTGCGCAGCGACAACCTGCAAGCCTTGGGCAGCGATTCGGCCCTGAGCACCGAGCTGACCGGCGCGGCGGCCATGTGGTCCAGACCCGGGATGTTCCACGCCCTGGAAACCGGCGGCGACAACCCCGCCACCGGCAAGTCGGACGGCATCGGCACCCGCGACAACATCGGCGCCTGGCTGGAAAAACAGGCACCGAAAACCGACAGCGACACCCTGACCTTCCTCGACGGTGCCGCCACTCGTGATGCCGTCGCCGGCGTCGACACCTCGGGCCTGACCGCCGACATCCTGGCCAACCCGCAGAACTACAGCGGCGAACAGAAAGCCGCGGTGCTGGTGCAGTTGACCGATGCACAAACCCGCCTGCTGGTCAGCGACTACGTGCCCCACGCCGGGTTGATGGACAAGTACACCTCGCCCCACTACGGCCTGAACCCCAACGAAGACAAAATCAAGGCACAGCTGCAAAGCGGCATCGAAACCCTCTCGGCCGACCCGGACGTGCAAGGCTTCCTGCAAAACAATCGCGGCCCGGCACTGGCCGACATCGTCGACAGCAACCCGGCGATGAAAGTCGCGATGCAGAACTACTACACCGACGACATCGAGACCGGCAAAAACCTCACCGACAACCTCAACGCCAAGGACCAGAACGGCAAGCAGATCGACATGGGCATGGGCCTGCAAAACGCGGCCAACGATACGACCATCGCCAACCTGGCGCTGGGGGGCAACGGCCATGTGGACCTGACCGGCATCGCCGACAAGGCCGGGCAAAGCGACAACATCCAGCAGTACTACAAAAACCAACTGGTGACCGGCAAGGCCTTTACCGACGCGGTGGCCGGCGGTATGGACCCCACCGTGGCGGCCAGCAGCTTCGCCGCCAGCACGGCCTCGGCCCAGGCCTTCCTCGGCGACAAGGCCTCGGCGGATGACGCCGCCACCTTGCAGGTGAATTTCAACGAAGCCCTTGGCGACGCCCTGCTCGGCGGCGCCACCACCGACACCCTGAACATCACCCTGGGGGACGGCAAGGGCAACTTCGACGAAGCCAAGGTCAGTGCCGCGATCAACGACGCCCAGCAAAAAGATCCAGAGATGTTCGTCACCTCGGATGGCGGCAAGATCGACCCGGCGCAAGTGGTGTCGATGCTGCGTTCGGTATGGGACATCGGGCGCCAGGGCAACAAGATCGCCGACGCACTGCCCAAGGCCATCGAAGGCATGAAGTTCGGCGACGTCAGCCCGGCATTCAAGCAAGGCCTGTTGCACATCGGCAGTGCGGTGTTGATGAGCGGCGTGCTGATGGCCCGTTCGGCCAGCGGCAGCAACACGCCGGTGGCGGACGCGAACCGGGTATCCGCCGGGCTGCAATTTGCCGGGCTGTTGATGGAGGGCGGCACCAAATACGCCAAGGAAGCGGGTTACGGCATCACCTGGGTCAACCGCCCGGATGGCGGCACCATTGGTGACTTCCCCGGCAAGGTACCGGTGGGCAAGGGCCCGTTGAGCCCGCAGCAAATCGCCAACCTCGGCGCGGCCGGCAAGATCATTGGCTCGGCGGGCGGGATTATCGGCGGTGTGATCGGGGTGATTGGCGGTGTCGACTCGTTGAAAAAAGGCGACTACCTGAGCGGCAGTTTCTCGGTTGCCACCGGCGTGCTGGGTACGGGTGCGGCGGTGGCCGGGTTGGTGGAAGCCGGGGCCGGGTTGTACGGAGCCACGGAAATCGGCGCGGTGGCCGGGACCATCAGCGGGATCCTCGGCGGGGCTACGGCGATCCTTGGCGGGATCGGCAGCGCGTTCCTGCCCTTCGCCCTGGCTGATGCCCATGGCAAGGCGCAGGACGCGTTCTATGGCCAGCTTGCGCCGGTGCTCAAGCAATACGGCTTGACTGGCGGGCCTACGGAGCCGGGTGATTATCCTGAAGACCCGATCCCGGCGATCAACACCTGACCTTCCCTTGCAGCCTTGCGCGAAGGGAGCCGCGCGAGGTTGTGTTTTTGAACATGCACAAAGGTTAATCACATGACGTATTCACACCGCGGCCACCTTGAAGACAGCGCTATTGAAATCCACTTTGGCCCTTATCAACTGCTGCCCCGACGTCATCTGCTGCTGAAAAACGGTGAGCCGGTGAGCCTGGGCAGTCGGGCCCTGACGTTGCTGATTGCCCTCGCTTCGCGGCCTGGTGAGCTGTTGGAGAAGACCCAATTGCTGGACATCGCCTGGCCACGGTTGGTGGTGGAAGAGTGCAACCTGCGGGCGCAGATCAAGGCGATCCGCCGGGCGTTGGGGGGATGATGATTCGGTGTATATCGCGACGGCGACGGGCCAGGGGTATCGGTTTGTTGCGCCGACCTGGGTGGAGCGTGGGGAGCAGAAAAAGCCGGTGGTGTTGGGGGTTTATAGTTGTCGGCGTTGTTTGGGGGGTGAGGTGAAGCCGGTGCTCGGCGTGCGGCAGGAGAGGCTTAACAGTTGAGGGGGGGGATTTGGATCGGGGGCATATCCATTATTTGGGTGATGGCTTATATCGGTTCCGCTCTTACAGCGGCTCACTTTTGAACAGCGCAAAAGTAAGCAAAACGCTCTTGCCCCACCACTCGGCACCTCGCTTAGGCTCGGTGTGCCCTCACTCCGGCTTTGGACCGTGGGCCGCCGTCATGGGCCATCCCTGGCCCAGGACGGCTAACCTGGCGTCCTGCCAGGTTACCCACGCTCCAAAGCCTGCGTTCGGCCAGCGTGGTTTAACGGGGCGCCTGAGATCAAGATCAAAAGCAGATCAAGAGCACAGCGGCCTACCGGCCGGCTTGAGTGTTAAATGCAAAATCAAAAGCTAAAGCGGGCACGGTTCACTGTAGGAGCTGGCTTGCCGGCGATAGCATCACCTCGGTGTGTCTGGAAGACCGAGKTGYCTGCATCGCCGGCAAGCCAGCTCCTACAGAAAAGCAGCTCTGCTTTCGCTCTGGCTTTTGCCTTTGCTTTTAACACTCAGGTCGGCTTTCAGGCCGCCGTGCTTTTGCTTTTGATTTTGATCTGCGGGCCCCGTCAACCACGATGGCCGCAAGTAGGCACGGTGGAGCGGGTAAACCGGCAAGGATGCCGGTTTAGCCGCGCCGGGCCATGGATGGCCCGTCGCGGCGGCCCGCGGAACCGGGCCGGAGTGCGGGCATGCCGAGCCTAAGCGAGGCACCGAGTGGTGGGGCAGAGACCTTTTGGTTACTTTTGGCTGGGCCGGCATTCCGGGCGTTTGCCAAAAGTGACCCGCTGTAAGAGCGGAACCATAGGCGGCCGTTACCTAAATAATGGATATGTACCCCGAACAAAAACCTCAGCGCACCAAGCTCAAATCCACCCGCCCATCACGCACCGGCGGACACCAGTAATACCCCCCAGTCAACGGCTTGCTAATGCGATACAACCCATCAACAATCCCATCCTCAAGCCCACTCATCCGCCGCAGTTGGGCTTCAAACGCATCAAACGAATGCCCAAACGCCAGGAACATCAACCCCGCCTGACCATTCTCGGCCCATGGCATCGACCGCCGCACCACAAACGCCTCCGGGGTAAAACTCTCCTGAGCCGTACGCTTGGTGTGCGCCGACTCCGGCGCGTCCTCCAGCTCCTCGTTATCACCATGGCGCCGACCAATAATGTGGTCCCGCTCCAGAGCCGGCAACGCCGCAAACCCATCCAGATCATGCTGCCACTGCTGGATCGCCGCAAAACTCGCACCACCCTGCGCCACCGCAGCCTCCACCGCCGCATCATCATGCGGATTCTCAGTGCCGTCCTCATAGTCGGTCAGGTCAAACCCGGTCTTGTAGCGAAACCCCTCGGTCATCTGCACCAGACCAAACCCCGGCGCCAGGGCCTTCTCGAACGCCCGGCTGCGCAACAGCAACTCACCGCGATCCACACCGTGCAACCAGACCCACAGCGCCTGCTGGGTCGACGGATTCTCCGCCCCCGGCCCGCTCACATGAGGGAACGCCCGCAACCCGTCAATCCGGGCGCCAAGGGCATTGACCAGCGGCTCACCAAAACCGACCACCGCACTGGCGTCCACCAACTGCACCAGCGCATCCAGTGCGGCAGGCACGGCATCCAGCGACTCAATGGCAAAAAACAGATGGCGTGCCTGCAACGGCACCGGTGCGGCAAGAATGCCCGGCTGGTACTGACTCATGTGAACTCCTTCAAGAAAGCCGCGCAGTTTACCCGGCGAGCTCACGGTTGTGCTCAAGGTTTTCCAAGGTTCGCGGGTTAATGCGTCTAGCCCTTGCCACACGGGGCGTTGATGGGTGAATCTCTAGTCACGTTTTGCAACCACTCCAGGGGTAGCGACATGACCACCGACAACCTGCTCGCCCAGCTGTTTCCCACTGCCGCCGAGATTCCCGAGCAATTCCGGCTCGCGGCGCCCATCGAACAACGTGATTACCTGGTCGGCGGCCAGTTGCATGTGTGGAACGGCCCCTTGGCCGAAGTGCGCAGCCCGGTGCAGTTGCGCGGTGCCGACGGTGACACGCCGGTGATCATCGGCAGCACCCCGCTGCTGGACGCCGACACCGCCTTGACCGCCCTCGACGCTGCCGTGGCCGCCTACGACCGTGGCCAGGGCGCGTGGCCGACCATGCGCGTGGTGGATCGCATCCAGCATGTCGAAGCGTTTTTGCGGCGTATGCGCGAACAGCGTGACGCAGTGGTCAAGCTGCTGATGTGGGAGATTGGCAAGAACCTCAAGGACTCGCAGAAAGAGTTCGACCGCACTTGCGACTACATCACCGACACCATCAACGCCCTCAAGGAACTCGACCGCCGCTCCAGCCGCTTCGAGCTGGAACAGGACACCCTGGGGCAGATCCGCCGGGTGCCGCTGGGCGTGGCACTGTGCATGGGCCCCTACAACTACCCGCTGAACGAGACCTTCACCACGCTGATCCCGGCGCTGATCATGGGCAACACCGTGGTGTTCAAGCCCGCCAAGCTCGGCGTGCTGCTGATTCGCCCGTTGCTGGAGGCGTTCCGCGACAGCTTTCCTGCCGGCGTGATCAACGTGATCTACGGCAGCGGCCGCGAAACCGTCAGCGCGCTGATGGCCAGCGGCAAGATCGATATCTTTGCGTTTATCGGCACCAACAAGGCCGCCAGCGATTTGAAGAAACTGCACCCGAAACCGCATCGGCTACGCGCGGCGTTGGGCCTGGATGCAAAGAATCCCGGGATCGTGCTGCCGCAGGTCGACCTGGACAATGCGGTCAACGAAGCTGTCACCGGTTCGCTCTCGTTCAACGGCCAGCGTTGCACCGCGTTGAAGATCCTGTTTGTGCATGAGGACGTGGTCGACAGCTTTATCGAGAAATTCAACCGCAAGCTGGCGACCCTCAAGCCTGGCATGCCGTGGGAAGACGGTGTGTCGCTGACGCCACTGCCCGAGCAGGGTAAGGTGGATTACCTCGGCAGCCTGGTGACCGACGCACTGGCCCATGGCGCCAAGGTGGTGAACGAGAATGGCGGCGCCAGCCGTGGCTCGTTTTTCTACCCGGCGGTGCTGTACCCGGTGAACCCGCAGATGCGCGTGTACCACGAGGAGCAGTTCGGCCCGGTGGTGCCGATCGTGCCTTACCGCGACCTGGAGACGGTGATCGACTACGTGCTGGAGTCGGACTTCGGCCAGCAACTGAGTATCTTCGGCACCAGCCCGAGGGAAGTCGGGCGCCTGGTGGACGCGTTCGCCAACCAGGTGGGCCGGATCAACATCAATGCCCAGTGCCAGCGCGGGCCGGACAGTTTCCCGTTCAACGGGCGCAAGAACTCGGCCGAGGGCACGCTGTCGGTACATGATGCGTTGCGGGTGTTTTCGATCCGTACCCTGGTGGCGACCAAGTTCCAGGCGAGCAACAAGGAACTGGTCAGTGACATCCTGCAGGAACGCACGTCGAGCTTTCTGACCACTGACTATATTTTCTGAGCCCGACACCGATCTAAAAATGTGGGAGCGGGCTTGCTCGCGAAAGCGGTGGTTCAGTCGCCGGATGTATTGACTGACACGCCGCCTTCGCGAGCAAGCCCGCTCCCACATTGGAACTGAGTGAAGCCTGAACAACGAGGTTACCCTGATACCAATGAATCTCCCTCTCTTCGCCCGCCGCTTGCTGCGTCCGTTGCTGGACCCGTATCGGCGCTACCGTCACGCCAAGTTGATCCACGCGGTGCGGGTTTCCATTGGGTTGCTCGCAACGATCCTGCTCACCACCGGCATCAACCTGCCCCATGGTGAGTGGGCCTCGGTGACGATGCTGATCGTGATCGGCGGTTTGCAGCACCACGGCAATATCGGCAAGAAAGCCGTCGAGCGCGCCTACGGCACGTTGATCGGCGCCAGCGTCGGTTTGCTGCTGGTGCTGCAACAGGCGTATCTGGGGCAACCGCTGTTGACGTATTTGCTGATGTCGGTGGTGTGCGGGTTCTTTTCCTATCACGCCATCGGCAAGGGCGGATACATCGCGTTGCTGTCGGCCATCACCGTATTTATCGTTGCGGGCCATGGCGATAATCCGATATCGGACGGGTTGTGGCGCACGGTCGACATCCTGATCGGCATCGTCCTGGCCCTGGCGTTTTCCTTCGCCCTGCCGCTGTATGCGGTGTATTCCTGGCGCTACAACCTGGCCAGTGCCTTGCGCGATTGCGCGGCGATTTATAGCCGGATCATCAGCGGCCAATCGGTCACCGATGATGAACACCTCAAGCTGCTGAATCGCCTGAACGCCGCGATGCTGCAACTACGCTCGCTGATGCCATCGGTGTCCAAGGAAGTGCGGATTTCCATGACCGAGCTGGACACCCTGCAGCGGCATTTGCGGATGTGCATCAGCACCCTGGAGATCCTCGGCAACACCCGCCCCGACCCACGGGACAAGGAAGCCCTGGCGCGCATGCAGGTGGCGTTGAAAGCCGAGCACCGGCAGATTCGGGTGCAGTTGATCGGGATGGCGCGGGCGTTGCAATCCGGGGCCACCGACCGGCTGGAACGTCCGAGCACCACGCCGACCCACGAACAGACCTTTGAAGTGCCGGTGGTCAACGCGTTGGACGGTTACCGGTTATTGACCCTGCAACTGGCAGCCAATATTGACGCCATGCGCCAGCGCCTGGCCAAGAGCGCCAGCCACTGGAAAATCTGATCAGCCCCGGTGCAGCGCCTGTATCAACAGCTGCTGCAACGCCTGTAACCGGGGCTCGGGGCTGTCCTCGGCAAAGCGCAACACGTTCGCCACTTCGGGCAGCGGCATCCGCTGGTCGAAGGGGCGATACACTTCCACGCGCTTGTCGAGATGGTCACTGCTGAGCAGGCCGATGCCCAACCCGGCGGCGATGGCCGATACCACACCCTCCACCGACCCACATTCCACCACCACCTGCCAGCGAATGCCCAAGGCGCTCAGGCGTTCCTGGGCCAGTTGCCGGTAAAAACAGCCGGGGCCGAAGGTGATCAGCCGCACGCATTCGTCAGGCGCAGGCTGCCAGCCTGGCCGGGCGCACCAGTGCACCTGTTCGGTCCACAGCAATTGGTCCCGCGCTTCGATACGCGGGATGAAATCCTGGTGCAGCGCCAGGTCCAGCTCACGGTCCACCAGGGCCTGGCGAAGCACGTGGCTCTGCTCCACCACAATTCGCACATCCAGTTGGCGGTGTTGCCGGGAAAACTGGCCGAGCAAGTTCGACAACTCGGCCATCGGCACCTGTTCGGTGGCGCCCAGGCGGATGGAACCTTGTAACTGCACCGGATTGAAATGCGTCAGCGCCGCGTCGTGGGCGCCTGCGCAACGACATCCGTGGGGCCGTGCTGCAGGTGGTGCAAAACGCCGGGCACTTTCTGATGGAGGATGCGCCGGAACGGGTGAGTGAGTACCTTGTAGACTTTATCGGCCAGGTTCACAGTAAACGCTGACTGCCATTTGTCGGGATTACACAAGCCAATAGATTTCACACTTTCTCTTACATATTTTTCACGTTTTATTCACATCCAGAGACGTAGGGTAAAGCCTCATCCGTTACAAACGTTGTAGTTAAAAACCCGCCGCCCCAGCGGGTTTTTTTTGCCCGGGATTTGAGTGGCCACACGGTTTCTGGAGAGAGGAGTCGAAGCAAACCGGCTCATTGCGAGCCGGTCTTGATGGGTCAACGAGCCACCTTGTTGACAGGCGACGCCGCTTGCTCACGTATCGCGCGCTGGGTATCGAGCACCCGCGCCAGGGCCGTTTCGGCTTCAGGACTTTGCTGCGGCACACGAATCGCCGCCGACACCAGGGTAATCAGCTTGGCCATGACCTCGGCATCCGTGGCCGGGCGTCCCAGGCTCATGGAGTTCATCAGCAAACGCAGCTCGGTACCGGCCATCACCCCGGAGATCGCCTTGAGGGCAAATTGCAGGCGCACCCCCAGCTCGTTGCGCGGCAAGTCCGGAAGCGCCAGGGCGAAGGCTTCGAAGAAGCGCTGGAACACCGGCTGGTAATGCACCTTGAGGTATTCCTGGATAAACGGCGACGTGTCGCTGTACACCCGCCCCAGGAACCGGATGAATGAACGCCCTTCCCCGCTGGCCGGGTCGCTGCGTTCCAGGCCCATGGCCGGGGCGAACAGCACCCCGAGCAAGGTGTCGCAATCCAGCGGGCCGTCGGATTCGGCTTCGCACCGGGCGAGCAACTCCAGGCGCTGCTCGTTGAGCGGCTCCAGGCGCTGCATCAGCAGGGTTTTCATCAGGGAGTCCTTGTCCCCGAAGTGGTAATTCACCGCAGCGAGATTGACCTGGGCCCTCTCGGTTATCTGCCGCAACAAAACAGCGTCATAGCCGTATTTGATGAAAAGAGCCTCTGTCGCATCCAGCAATCGGGTCTTGGTAACGTTTGGAGCGCTGAGTTTCTTCGCGACCATAGGGATTGGGGTTCCACTGCGGAAATATTGTTTTAAAAATTAATTTGATTTTTTATACCGGGGCCGCTGCCTGAAAGCAAGTAGTGACACAGCGCCATACTATTCAAAGCCAACAGCAACGGGCTCATTGAGGGTAGCTGATGGATTTTTGCAGTGCCGGAAACGTCCCTTTGAAGAATCGTTTCAAAGGGTAAAACCGCTCTATATCCATGGCTGGCGGAACGGCTGGATCGCGGTTAGTATTCAAACAATATTTTAAAAACAAGAAATAAAACCAGTCCGTGACGTGTACCAGGCAGCTCCTGAACTTGTTACAAGGATTTTCGGGGGAAGCACGGCGCTGTCGAGGCTGCAGGCGTAGTCATGATGACAGATACCCCCGCGCACCCAGGCTTTATCTCCTTGCAAGGCATCGGCAAAAGCTATCAGCTGGCCGGTCAACACCTGTCGATTCTCAATGATGTATGCCTGGCCATCGAAACCGGTGACAGCTGCGGCATCCTCGGCGCCTCCGGCTCCGGCAAAAGTACCCTGCTCAATATTCTCGGCCTGCTGGATTTGCCCGACTGCGGCCAGTACCGCTTTGCCGGCCATGACATCTTCAGCGCCAGCCCCGATCAACTGGCGGCGATCCGCAATCAGCAGATCGGTTTCGTCTTCCAGAGTTTCAACCTGCTGCCACGCCTCAGTGCCCTGGACAACGTCGCCCTGCCCCTGAGCTACCGCGGCGTGTCACGCCACGACTCGGTGGAACAGGCCCTGCGCATGCTCGACCAGGTGGGCCTGGCCGAGCGCGCCCACCATCGCCCGGCCGACCTTTCCGGCGGCCAGCGCCAACGGGTCGCCATCGCCCGGGCATTGGTCGGCAACCCGTCGGTGATCCTCGCCGACGAACCCACCGGCAACCTCGACAGCACCACCGCCCAGGAGATCATGGACCTGTTGCTGGCGCTCAACCGCGAGCAGCAGGTGACGCTGATCATCGTCACCCACGACCCGCACATTGCCGAACGACTGAATCGCAAGATCCTGGTGCGCAATGGCGTGGTGCAAGAGGCCGGGCGCCTATGAGCCTGCGGGTCGAACAAAGCCTGAGCCAGTTGCTGCACGAGGCGTTTGTCAGCCTGCGCACCCTGGGCAAGCGCTCGATCCTGGCCTTGCTGGGCATCGTCATCGGCAGTTCCTCGGTGGTGGCGCTGATCAATATCGGGCACAACGCCGCCGAAGACGCGGCGATGATTTTCAAGGACATGGGCACCGACACCCTGGTGGCGCAATTCCCGCCCAGGGGTGCCAGCACTGCGCAAATGCCCGCCAGCCTGGACCTGGAAGCCGTGCGCCGCAGCGTTCCCGGCATTGCCCATATCGGTGCGGTCTCGCTGTTCAGCGGGCCAGTGGTGTTCCATGGCCGTACCTGGAACGCAAGCCTCGTCGGCAGTACGCCGGACCTCAAGGATGCCATGCGCCTGTCGGTGCGCGACGGGCGCTTCCTGTCGAGTTTCGATGCTGGGGAAACCTATGCGGTCGTCGGTGACCAGGTCGTCCAGGCCTTGAGCGTGCCCGGCGACCCGCTGCAATTGGGCGACCGGGTACGTATCAACGATTACCTGTTCCTGATCGTGGGCATTCTGCACAGCCAGCCCCGGGCAATGCTGATTCCCGTACAGGCCAACGAATCGCTGTTCGTCCCCGCCCCGGGCATGCGCCGGATCTACGCCAGCCCGCAAATCGGCAACGTGATCATCCGTGCCACCCCCGGACAGGATATGGAACGCCTCGCCCAGGACTCAGCCGTGGCACTGCGAGCCCAGCTCACCGACCACGATGTCGACATTCAGGTACCCCAGCAAATGATCGATGGCATGACCCGCCAAAGCCGGACCTTCGCCTACCTGCTGCTGGCCCTGGGCGCGATCTCCCTGGTGGGCGGCGGCGTCGGCGTGATGAACGTGATGCTGATGAACGTCTCGGAGCGGCGCCGGGAGATCGGGATTCGCATGGCCCTCGGGGCGCGCCAGCGCGACATTCGCAACCTGTTCCTGCTGGAAGCCGTGACCCTGACCGCCGTGGGTGCGGTATGCGGCGCGGTACTGGGCATGACCGCCGCGTACCTGTATGCCAGGCTGTCCGGCTGGCAGTTTTCCCTGGCAGTGGCCGCGCTGCCGCTCGGGGTCGGCAGCACGTTGCTGGTGGGGCTGTTTTTCGGGATCTATCCGGCGGTGTCGGCCTCGCGGCTGCAGCCGGTGGAGGCCCTGCGCGATGAATAAACGCCTGCTGTTGTTGACCGCCTTGGTAAGCCTGCACAGCGTGGCCGCCGACGTGGTGATTCGCCCCTCCGCGCCCAGTACCACCCGCAGTGGCTATGAACGCAGCGTGTCGCTGAATGCCCAGTCCACCACCCTGACCCTGGGGGATGCGGTGTACCTGGGCCTGCGCAACAACCCGGCGATTCGCAGCGCGTACCTGCAACGGGTGGCGCAGAAATTCGACCTGCGGGTGGCTGAAGACACGTTCAACCCCAAGCTGACCCTGAACAGCTACTACCGCACGACTAAAGGCACTGAAGACAGCTCCCGCAACGCTAACCTCGCGCCTAATGCCACCTTGCTCGGTGAGTACGGCACGCGCCTGAGCATGAACTGGACCCAGCAACTGAACAACGCCGATCGCGCCGGGCGCTACCGCAGCGACGGCCTCGACCTGTCAGTGATCCAGCCACTGATGCGCGGTGCCGGCTGGGACGCCACCACCGCCCCGCTGCGCCTGTCACGCCTGTCGGAACAGGCCAACCGCCTGAACCTCAAGGCCAACGTGGCGCAAACCATCAGCAACATCATCGCCACCTACCGCGAGTTGCTGCGGGCCCAGGAACAACTGAGCATCGTGCAGGACGCCCTCAAGCGCTCCGGCACTTTGCTTGAAGTGAACAAGGCACTGATCAGTGCCGGGCGCATGGCCGAGTTCGAGATTGTGCAGACCGAAGCCGATATCGCCACCCAGCAACTGGGGGTGGAAGAAGCCCAGAACCAACTGGACACCAGCCGCCTGGCCCTGCTGCGCCTGCTGGCCCTCGACCTGTCGACACCGATCCGCGCCACCGAGGCCCTTGAAGCCAGGCCCATGGACATCGATAAACGCCAGGCTTTCGTGCTGGCGCAGAACCAGCAGCCGGAATACCTCGCCACCCTGCTCGGCAGCCAGCAGGCCGACCTCAACCTGGTGATCGCCAAGGACTCCGGCCGCTGGCAAGTGGACCTGGTGGCCGGTGCCAACCAGATTCGGGCCGCCACCAATGACGATAACGGCTACAACAGCAATCGGCGCTGGGACAGCTACGCGGGCGTGCAGGTGCAGATTCCCATCGGCGACATCAGCACTCGCCAGGCCGAGGTGCACGCGCGGGTCGATGTGGAAAACCAGGAGATCATCATCGCCGACGCCCGCCAGCAACTGGAGCGCGACGTCAACGATGTGGTGCGCGACCTGGGCACTCGCTGGCGCCAGTATGAAATTTCCCAGCGGGCGGTAGAGTTGTCCAAGCGCAAGATCGAAATCGAACGGGAAAAACTCAGCGCCGGGCGCTCCACGAACTTCCAGGTATTGAGTTTCGAAACCGACCTGCGCAACGCCGAGAACTCGCGGCTCAATGCGCTGATTGCCTATTTGAACGCCCAGACTCAGCTCGACTTGACCTTGGGCATGACGCTGGAAAGTTGGGAAATCGCCCTCAATGACTACTAATAAGAAGCGCCTGTTGGGCGCCGTGTTGATTGTGCTGGTGGCCGGCGTCGGCATCTCGCTGCTCAGCCGTCAAAGCCCGGCCGCCAACCAGCCCGGCAACGCCGAGCAGTGGCTGGCGGTGAAGGTCGACACGCTGGTGCATCAGATCGGCCTGGTGGGCAAGATCGAGCCTGACACCACCATCACCCTCACCGCGCCGTTCGACGGTAATGTGCAGGCCAACCTGGTGGAACAGGGCCAGCGGGTCGAGGCCGGGCAGGTGCTGCTGCGCATGGACCCGGCCACCCTCGAAGTGCAACTGCGCGACGCCCTCTCCGCCCAGCTCAAGGCCCGGCGCACGGTGCAGGAAATGCAGGACTGGGACAGCGGCCAGCAAGTCGGGCGCGCCCGCCGCACCCTGCGCACTGCCGAAATGACCGCCAGCAACACCCAGCGCAAACTCACCGAAAGCGAAAACCTGTTCAAGCGCGGCATCATCCCGCGCAACGAACTCGACGACCTGAAACAGCAGGCCACCCAGCAACAACTCGACCTGACGGCCGCCCGCGCTGAGCTGCAACAGACCGTTGAACAAGGCAAGGGCGAATACCGGCAGATCGCCGATATGGAGCTGACCAACGCCACGGTGAAATATGAAGCCCTGCGCACCCTGCTCGATGGCAAGGAGGTCAAGGCCCCGTTCTCCGGCATTGTGGTGCCGGCGCCGGGCAGTAATTCATCGACCCAGGGCAGCGGGAACAATAGCGCGCCGGTGCAGGCCGGGAGCAAGGTCAGCCAGGGCCAGGTGCTGTTTGGACTGGCGAATATCGAGAAGCTGAAAATCGTCGCCAAGGTGTCGGAGCTGGACATCAACCAGTTGCACCAAGGGCAGGCGGTGGAGGTGATGGGCGACGGGTTTGATGGGGAACGGCTGACGGGATCGGTCAGCGTGGTCAGTGGCTTGGCGATTGCCAGCGACAGCCAGGGTAGCGCGCAGTTTCCGGTGACCCTGTCGATTCCCAAGCTGACCCCACAACAGTTGCAACGGGTAAGGTTGGGGATGAGTGCGCGGTTGACCATTGTGACCTACAACAATGACCAGGCGATTGTCGTACCGGCCCAGGCGATCAGTCGCGGGAATGGGGTGATGACGGTGGAATATCGGGCAGCGATGGATAAACCGGTGGAGCGGGTGACGGTGACCACCGGGCAGTCGACGGCCCAGGGGGTTGAAGTGTTTGGGTTGAAGCCTGGGTTTGTGAAGGTCGGTCCATGAACCCGACCTGTAGGAGCTGGCTTGCCTGCGATAGCAATCTCTCAGTTGATAAAGATGCAGCTGACCCACCGCTATCGCAGGCAAGCCAGCTCCCACATTAGATTTAGAGGTGTGCCAACCTCGCGGCCAGCGCCTTGGCCTGAATCGCGACATCCGTCACTGCGGTACTTTCCCACCACATCCCGCGCAACGGCGGGCCCATGGCAAACAGCCGCCGGCTGACACTCCCGTGGGCATCCAGCACCGCCCCCGACACATCCGCCGCAATCCCCAACGCCAACGGCCCGGGCTGAATCAGCCCGCGCTTGAGCAACTGCCTGGGCAATGGCCGGGCCACGCGCCGCCAGTCATATTCAATCCCGCTGGAGTTGATCAGCGCTGCCCCCGACACCTGCACCACATCCTGCTCTCCACGATGACGCAGGCGGATCGTCACCTCACCTTGCGAAGGTACCAGCCCCTTGTACGAAGCCGCCCGGATCCGCAGCCGCCCTTCCCCATGCAACCGCGCCACCAACTCGGCACTTAACGGCGGCGAACGGTGGTGGTGGCTTTCCCACCAGGGCCGCACATGCCGCACGAACTGACGTTTCTCGCCCTCGCTGGCCTGGCTCCACAACCGCCCGATGTTGGCACGCACGGTGTCCAGCGGCGCTTGCCAGTCAATCCCCTGCTCCAGCGCGAGCCGGCATTGGCGCCGCACCTCCCGCAGCAATTGCCGGGGGCTGCGCAGGCTGTGGTCTTCTCCCAGGAAGTCGACCCAGGCCGGCGGCTGCCGACGGACATGGGGCAACAGGCCGTGGCGCGAAAAAATCTCGATGGGCCCGCGATGGCCGGCCTGTTCCAGGGACACCACGGCGTCCACCATGGTCAGCCCGGAACCGATGATCAGCACGGTGGATTGCGGGTCCAGTTGGGTCATGGCCGATACATCCCACGGGTCGACGGCAGCGGCATTCAAGCCGCTGGATTCGGTCTGTGGCGTGCGTGCCGCCGGGAACATGCCGGTGGCCAATACCGCACAGGCACCGCGCAGTTGCTGGCCGTCGCTCAAGGTCAGCCGTGTGGCGTGTTCATCCACCTCAAGGTCTGTCACCTCGGCGCGAATGTGCTCGACGGTCGACGCGGAAATCGCCTTGGCCTCGGCCAGCCGCTGCTGCGCGTACAGGCCAAAAATCCCGCGGGGCGGAAACAGTTCGCTGATGGGCACGTGCTGCTGGTCCGACTCGGGCCAGCCGCCGCCGGCGATGTAGGCGGTCAGCCACTGGGTCAGGTCATCGGCGTTGTCCGGGTCGACGCTCATGCGCGCGGCGTTGCCGTTCAAGGTGTGCCCAAGCTCTACCGCACTGTAGGCCTCGCCGCGCCCCAGTTCCTGGCGCGGCTCGATCACCAGGATCTGCCGCGTGCCCGGCAGGCGCAGCAACTGCACCGCCAGCATCGTCCCGCTCAGGCCGCCGCCGACAATCAGCACATCGGCGTTGCGAATGGCGCTCGTCGCCTGTCCGCGTTCGGTTTCACTCATGAAATTGCGCCCTTACTGTCTGCCTGAATGGTTGTGGTAAAAATCGCCCCGTGCAGTATCCAGCACATCGACCCGGCACGCCTAGTTCAGCCCGACTGCGGGAAGCCCAGGCTCTGGCCGCTAATCAGCCATTGCTCCAGCACCGTCGCCAGGCCGCCTTGCCAATGGGTGCTTTCCCCGCTCCACAATTCGGTCTTGCCCGAAGGCTGCCACCAGCGACAGAGCCGTTGTGAGGTGTCCACAGGGTCGATCCGTCGCACCATCGCCAACGGCTGGAGCCCAGGGACATACGCGTGGGTAGGCCGGATGCGCCACACTTGTTGCTGCAGGGCAGCGGGCTCGAGGTCATCCGCCAGGGTCAGGATCTGGCCACCGATCACCTGGGCGGCCAGGGCCAGCAGCAATAGGCCGGGTTCGAAGGCACCGCTGAGGGCCAGCCGCGACTGCTCGGTAAAGCCCTGCTGACGCAAGCCATCAGCCAGGCGCTCGACATCCCGCAACGCATCGATCCAGCGCCAGGCATACCACTGGCCGTCACGCTTGTGGCGCAGGGCGCTGTGCAACGGGGTCACCTGTGCCCAATGGCGCAACTGCGCCAACGCCTCGGGCAACACCGTAACCCGTTCGGCGGGCCATTCCACATCCAGCGCAAGTTCAAGTTCATGCACGCTCATAGGGTGATGCTCCTATTGGTGAAACAAGCATGCGGTGGTCCGCTGGCCGGATTTATGTGGGCGGCGGTGGGACGGCTCGACTCGCTCGCGAAAACGGTGCTTCAGGCAACATCAATGCTGAATGTCAGTCCGCATTCGCGAGCAAGCCCGCTCCCACATTTGTTTTATGTACACCCGACAAATCACGATAGCTGGCCCCCGGGTGGTTGTCCGCCAACCGCGCGCCGTCCCCAAACAATTTCTCCCGCAGGGTGCCCTGGGCATATTCGGTCTTGTACACGCCGCGCTTCTGCAACTCGGGCACCAGCAACTCGACCGCGTCGATAAAGGTCTCGTGGGTCAGTGCATAGGCCAGGTTGAAGCCGTCCACATCGGTCTCTTCAACCCATTCCTGCAACAGATCGGCCACGGTTTCCGGGCCGCCGACGAACAACGGGCCGAAGCCGCCGATGCCCACCCAGTCTGCCAGTTCATTCGGGGTCCAGACCTTGTTCGGGTCGGCAGTGGAGAAGGCTTCCACCGCCGATTGAATGGCGTTGGTATGCACATGCTTGAGGGGTTCATCGGGCTTGAACTGGCTGAAGTCGATGCCGGTCCAGCCGGAGATCAGGGCCATCGCGCCTTCGTAGCTGACATAGGATTTGTATTCGTCGAATTTGGCCTTGGCCTTGGCATCGGTCTCGCCAACGATCACCGTCTGCAAGTTGAAGATCAGGATTTTCTTCGGGTCACGCCCCGCCTCGGCCGCACGGCGGCGGATATCGGCAACGGTTTTCTTCAGCAGCACTTTCGACGGCGCGGCGACGAACACGCATTCGGCCTGCTCGGCGGCGAACTGTTTGCCCCGGCTGGAAGCGCCGGCCTGGTAAAGCACCGGCGTGCGTTGTGGCGAAGGCTCGCACAGGTGAATGCCGGGCACCTGGAAGTGTTTGCCGACGTGGCGGATCTCGTGGATCTTGCTCGGGTCGCTGAAGATCCGCCGTTCGCGGTCGCGTAACACCGCGCCCTCTTCCCAGCTGCCTTCCCAGAGCTTGTAGCAAACCTCCAGGTATTCCTCGGCGTAGTCGTAGCGCGCATCGTGTTCGGTCTGGGCTTTCTGGCCGAGGTTCTTCGCGCCGCTTTCCAGGTACGAGGTGACGATGTTCCAGCCGACGCGGCCCTTGGTCAGGTGGTCGAGGGTGGAAAGGCGCCGGGCGAACGGGTACGGGTGTTCGAAGGACAGTGAAGCGGTGAGGCCAAAACCCAGGTGTTCGGTGACCAGCGCCATGGGTGCGATCAGCGACAGCGGGTCGTTGACCGGCACCTGGGTCGCCTGGCGAATCGCTGCGTCACCGTTGCCGTTATAGACGTCGTAGATGCCCAGCACGTCGGCGATGAACAGGCCGTCGAACTTGCCGCGCTCGAGAATTTTTGCCAGGTCGGTCCAGTATTCCAGGTCCTTGTACTGCCATGAGCGGTCACGCGGGTGGGCCCACAGGCCCGGCGACTGGTGGCCGACACAGTTCATGTCGAAGGCATTCAAACGGATTTCACGAGGCATTAAACGTTACTCCGGGGGGCGACACCGTTGAGGTGGTAGTTGCCGACAATCTGGTATTTCCAGCGCAGGGGATCATCAAGGGTCGGCGGCAGCGCAGTACGCTGGCCGGTGAGTTCGAATTCGGCGTTGCTGACAGCGATGAGGGCCTCGGCAGCCGCTATCTGGGCTTCTGTGAGGGCCACCGGGCCTGGGTGGGTTTCGGCACGCTCAAACAAAGCAGCCGCTACCTCCACGCGAATCTGCAAATCGCCAAAGCGGCTGATCACGTAGGGGTCATCACTTTTCTCGACAAAGCGCCGGGTGCTTTCCAGCAGTTGGCGCGCCTGATTCAGTGCGGTCATGGATGCAGCTCCTCAGTTCCAGGCATGGCGTGTGGGCTTGACGCCGTTGAGCACGAAGTTGCCGATCAGGTGGTATTTCCAGCGGGCCGGGTCGTGCAGGGTGTGGGTACGCGCGTTGCGCCAGAAGCGGTCGAGGTTGTGCTTGCCGGACACCGAGCGGGTGCCGGCCAGTTCGAAGAGTTTGCTGCTGGCGAGCAAGGCGGTTTCCGCCGACAGCACTTTGGCCTGGGCGACGACCAACGAGGCATTGGCCACGGTGTCTTCGTTGGGGTTGGCCAGGGCCTGGTCGACGGCAATGCCGGCCTTGGCGAGGATCGCTTCGGTGCCGTGGACCCGCCATTCCAGGTCGCCGATGGCGGCGATGGTGAACGGGTCTTGCCAGCCGTGATCCTGCTGGCTGTCGATCCAGGGCCGGGCCTGGCGTGCATGAATCTTGGCTTGTTCCAGGGCCTCGAGGGCGATGCCGGTGTCGACGGCCGCCTGGATGATCTGCGAAATCGGGCCGTTGGCGGTGGGTTGGTCGAAGGCCTGGTGGGCGGGGATCACCGCACTCAGCGGCACCTTCACACCGTCGAGGGTCACGCCGCCGCTGGCGGTGGTGCGCTGGCCGAAGCCGTCCCAGCTGTCGATCACTTGCAGGCCCGGCGCGTCCCGTTCGACAAAGGCGATGAACGCCTGGTCTTTTTCGTTGACGCCCACCGTCGGCACGATATGGGCGAACAGTGCGCCGGTGCAGTAGAACTTCTCGCCGTTGATGTACGCACTGTCGCCGTCAAAGCGCACTTGTGTGTCAAACGTGCCGGCGTTCTTGCTCTTGGCTTCGGAGAAGGCATTGCCGAACCGATAGCCCAGCAGGACCTTGGCGAAGTAGTGCTGCTTTTGCTCCTCGCTGGCGGTTTGCAGGAGGATGTCGACGACGCCCAGGTGGTTCTGCGGAATCTGCCCCAGGGACGGGTCGGCGGCGGAGATCAGCTTGATCACCTCGGCCACCGTCACATAGGACACTTCCGCGCCGCCGTAGGCCTTGGGAATGGTGATGCCCCACAGGCCGCTGGCAGAGAATTCATCCAGCTCGGCCACCGGCAGGCGTCGCTCGCGGTCGCGCACGCCGGCGTCCACGGCAAAACGCTTGGCCAACTCGGTGGCAACCGCAATGGCCTCGGCGTCCGAACGGATGATGTGGGCAGGTTGTAGGGGTTGGGCTGACATGGGCCGACTCCAGGCTCCAGAGAGATACTGGAGTGATTGCAGGAGTCGTGCCCGAATGCAATGTGCAACGAAATCAGCGGGTTGCCGGTATATCAGGGAAGTCGTTGGCGGTTCAAAACAGCAAAGTGTCCAACCACTGTTGCGCTGCCAACAGTTGA
>NZ_CP080030.1:4742362-4756766 GCF_019382755.1 Pseudomonas sp. Colony2
TTAAATCACCACGTTGCGCACAAACCGCACCGCCACGTCGCCGTCATTGCGATAGGCGTGAAGGTAGCGGCTGGCGAACATCAGGAACTCACCGGTGGCGACGTTTTTTTCCTCATCCCCCAGCACCAGCGTCAGGGTGCCTTCGAACACAAACAACTGCACGCTCCAACCCTCGGGGTCCGGTTCAGGCATGTAGCGATCGCCGGGCTCCAGGCGCATCTCCCATAGTTCCACCTCGCGACGCGCGGTGGCCTTGGCCAGCAGCACGGCTTTGCTGCCGGGGATGTCACCGGCCCAGGCCAGTTCGTTGATACGGCTGTGATCAGCGGCATCCGGGGCCTGGATCAAGTCGCTGAAGGCCACGTCCAGGGCTTCAGCCACCCGGTCGAGGGTCGACAGGCTGACGTTTTTCTCCCCCGCCTCGATTGCCACCAGCATGCGCCGGCTGACGCCGGATTTTTCGGACAGCGCCGTCTGGCTCAACTCAGCCGCATGGCGCAGGCGCCGAACGTTCTGGCTGACGTGTTGCAGGACCGAGGCCCGTTGCGGATTTTCTTTGTGCACTATATTGCTCACAGGGTGGGGTTGCGCAGTATACTGCCCAGCTTGCGGCGCATTGTGCGGTCCGCGCCCTTCCTGTGCAAGACCGAGCCGCCATGACCACCTCCCCGTTGTTTTCCCGTTTCAGCAAAGCCGAATGTGTATTGGTGGTGATCACCATGTTTTGGGGCGGCACATTTTTGCTGGTGCAGCACGCCATGGCCGTCAGCGGCCCGATGTTTTTCGTCGGCCTGCGTTTTGCTGCGGCGGCGCTCATCGTCGGGGCGTTCTCATTCCGCAGCCTGCGGAACCTGACGCTGTTTGAATTGAAGGCTGGCTGCTTTATCGGTGTGGCGATCATGTTCGGCTACGGTTTGCAGACCATTGGCTTGCAGACGATCCTGAGCAGCCAGTCGGCATTTATTACTGCGCTGTATGTGCCATTCGTGCCGCTGCTGCAATGGCTGGTACTGGGACGGCGGCCGGGGTTGATGCCGAGCATCGGCATCATGCTCGCGTTTACCGGGCTGATGCTGCTGACCGGCCCGGCCGGGGCATCATTGAATTTCAGCCCCGGTGAAATCGCCACGTTGATCGGTGCGGTAGCAATTGCCGCCGAGATCATCCTGATCAGCGCCTTTGCCGGGCAGGTGGATGTACGCCGGGTAACGGTGGTGCAACTGGCCACGGCGTCGGTGCTGTCGTTCCTGATGGTGGTGCCGATGGGCGAGGCGCTGCCGGGGTTTTCCTGGTTGCTGCTGTTCAGCGCGGTGGGCCTGGGGCTGACCAGCGCGGTGATTCAGGTGGCGATGAACTGGGCGCAGAAAAGCGTCTCGCCGACTCGCGCCACGCTGATTTATGCCGGGGAGCCGGTGTGGGCCGGCGTAGTCGGGCGGATTGCCGGGGAGCGCTTCCCGCCGATTGCCATGGTGGGCGCGGCGTTGATTGTGGCGGCGGTGATTGTCAGCGAAATGAAAACCCGTCGGCAGCGGCTCGCCGAGCCCCAGATCGAACTGGAACACGAAAAGCAGGGTTAAGCGGCCTCAGAGGCGCAACTCGCCGTCCAGGTTGATGGCCTGCAGGAACGCCTCGTCATGGGACACCACGATCAGCGCGCCCTGGTACTGATTGAGCATTTGCTCCAGGGCAATCCGGCTGGGCAAATCCAGATGGTTGTCGGGTTCGTCCAGCAACAACAATTGCGGCGGATGCTCGGCGTAGAGCTGTGCGGCCAGGGCAATTTTCAGACGCTCGCCGCCGCTCAGTTGGCAGGTGTCGAGCATCGCGCGGTCAGCATCAATGCCCATTTGCGCCAGCCGTGTACGCGCTTCGCTTTGCGCCAGTAGCGGATTACTTTCGTAAAGCCATTGCACCGCCGTGCGCTCGGGGTGCTCCAGCCCGGCGTGTTGGTCCAGCCAGCCGATATGGCAACTGCGCGCCAACTCACCGGCAGCCACCGGCAACTGGCCGGCAATCACCCGCAGCAGGGTCGACTTGCCACTGCCATTGGCTCCCAGGATCGCCATGCGCGTCGGGCCGGTCAGGGTGAGATTGATCGGCGCCGGGCTGCCAAACGGCAACACCACGTCGTTCAACTGCAGCACCAGCTTGCCCTGGGGCACCACGCTTTCCGGCGACAGCATCATGCGCTGGATCTCGGGCGCACACCGCGCACGCGCCTCGGCGATCCGTTGCTGTTGCTGCTCACGCGCCAGCTGCTGGTTGAGGCGCAACTTGCCCTGGCTGTTTTCACTGCGCTCTTTCTGGGCGTTGGTGATCAGTTTGGTCTGGTTGCCATCCCGGGCCTGGCGGTCGCCCCGGGCATTGCGGCGCTGCTGACGCTCCATCTGGATGACCGCTTCACGCTGCTCACGTTTGGCGTGCGCGCGCTCCCCCTGCAACGCCGACTGGAACGCCTGCTGCTCCTGCTCCCGTGTCGCCGCATAGTGGCTGTAATTACCGCCGTAGACCGCCAAGCCCTTGGGCGACAGTTCGACAATCTCGTCCATGTGCTCCAGCAGCCCGCGATCATGGCTGATCAGCACCAGGCCGCCGGGCCAGCGATCAATCTGCTGGGCAAGCTTGTGCTGCTGATCGATGTCCAGGTGGTTGCTGGGCTCATCGAGGATCAACCAGTCTGCCCTCGACAACCAGGCGCCCAGCAAAGCGACGCGCTGGCGTTCGCCGCCACTGAGGGCCGCGGTTGGCGAGTCGGCAGTCAAGTGCCCCAGGCCGATTTGCTCCAGGGCCGCCGCCAGTCGAGGCGCGCAATCCCATTGATCAACGGCCAGTGCATGGTCCTGTTCGTCCACGCTGCCCTCGGCGATGCGCGCCAACGCCGCCAGCACTTGGTCGACACCTGCCAGCGCCGCCACGCTGGAATAGCGTTCGGGCTCCAATAGTTGCGTCACCGCGTACACACTGCCCTCGCGGCGCACATGCCCGCGGGTGGGCTGCAGGGTGCCCGCGAGCATTGCGCCCAGCAAGGACTTGCCCGTCCCGTTGGCCCCCACGAGGCCGGTCGCCCGGGCGCTGAAGGCATGGTTCAGATTGTCGAACAGGCTGCGTCCATCCGGCAGGCTGCAGGCGACATGGTCAAGGTGGAGCAATCGCTGGGTCATCACACGTCCTTATGCAACAGGCTGAAAAAAACCTTTAAACAGCATACCTGCCCTGGATACGGGCATTGAAACAATGCCAAACAGCCTTTTTCAGCCTACCTTGTAGGATCCTGCCACATCTTGCCGTTTGGTGATCAAGATTCCGGCACGTATGATGCATCCCAAACTCCCGCAGATTAGAAGCCTATGTCCCTGATAGTTCTACTGCTTCTGCCTTTTATCGGCAGCTGTCTGGCGGCCTTGCTGCCGCACAACGCACGCAACACAGAGTCCCTGCTGGCCGGCCTTGTGGCCCTGGTCGGGACGGTTCAAGTCGCCCTGCTCTACCCCCAGATCGCCCACGGTGGCGTGATACGTGAAGAATTCATGTGGTTGCCCAGCCTCGGGCTGAACTTCGTATTGCGCATGGACGGTTTTGCCTGGTTGTTCTCGATGCTGGTGCTGGGCATCGGGACCCTGGTGTCGCTGTACGCCCGGTATTACATGTCGCCGGAAGACCCGGTGCCGCGCTTCTTCGCGTTTTTCCTGGCCTTCATGGGTGCGATGCTCGGCCTGGTGATCTCCGGCAACCTGATCCAGATCGTGTTTTTCTGGGAGCTCACCAGCCTGTTCTCGTTCCTGCTGATCGGCTACTGGCACCACCGCGCCGATGCCCGGCGTGGCGCCTATATGGCGCTGATGGTCACCGGCGCGGGCGGCTTGTGCCTGCTGGCGGGGGTGATGCTGCTCGGGCATATCGTCGGCAGCTACGACCTGGATCAGGTCCTGGCTGCCGGTGATCAGATCCGTGCCCATTCGTTGTACCCGATCATGCTCGCCCTGGTGCTGATCGGCGCCCTGAGCAAAAGCGCGCAATTCCCCTTCCACTTCTGGCTGCCCCACGCCATGGCTGCACCGACGCCGGTGTCGGCCTACCTGCACTCGGCAACGATGGTGAAGGCCGGCGTGTTCCTGCTGGCACGCCTGTGGCCGTCGCTGTCCGGCAGCGAAGAGTGGTTCTGGATTGTCGGCGGTGCCGGTGCCATTACCCTGCTGCTCGGCGCTTATTGCGCCATGTTCCAGAACGACCTCAAAGGCCTGCTGGCCTACTCCACCATCAGCCACCTCGGGCTGATCACCTTGCTGCTGGGCCTCAACAGCCCGCTGGCCGCTGTCGCCGCCGTATTCCATATCCTTAACCACGCCACTTTCAAGGCGTCGCTGTTCATGGCGGCGGGGATCATCGACCACGAAAGCGGCACCCGTGACATCCGCAAGCTCAGCGGCCTGTTCAAGCTGATTCCGTTTACCGCCACCCTGGCGATGGTCGCCAGTGCGTCCATGGCCGGCGTGCCGCTGCTCAACGGTTTCCTGTCCAAGGAAATGTTCTTCGCCGAGACCGTGTTCATCTCCGCCACCGCCTGGGTGGAAATCGCCCTGCCGGTCATCGCCACCATCGCCGGTACCTTCAGCGTGGCCTATGCCCTGCGCTTTACCGTGGATGTGTTCTTCGGCCCCAAGGCCACCAACCTGCCCCACACCCCGCACGAGCCGCCACGCTGGATGCGTGCGCCGGTGGAGTTGCTGGTGTTTACCTGCCTGCTGGTGGGGATTTTCCCGGCCCAGGTGGTCGGTTCGATCCTCGCCGCAGCGGCCCTGCCGGTGGTCGGCGGCGAACTGCCGGAATACAGCCTCGCCATCTGGCACGGCTGGAACGCGCCAATGATCATGAGCCTGGTGGCCATGTCCGGCGGCGTGGTGCTCTATCTGCTGCTGCGCAAGCAACTCAAGTTGGGCCGCTTCAAATACCCGCCGATCATCAGCTACTTCAATGGCAAGCGCGGCTTCGAGCGCTGCCTGGTGGTGATGATGCGCGGGGTGCGCAAGATCGAAAAACGCATCAGCACCAAACGCCTGCAAACCCAGCTGTTCCTGCTGGTGCTGGCGGCGGTGACCGCCGGGTTGATCCCGATGCTCTACAGCGGCATCAGTTGGGGCGACCGGCCGAAGATCCCGGGCTCCATCGTGTTCGTCACCCTGTGGCTGCTGGCAATCGCCTGCGCCCTGGGCGCCGCCTGGCAAGCCAAGTACCACCGGCTGGCAGCCCTGACCATGGTCAGCGTGTGCGGGATGGTGACCTGCGTGACCTTCGTCTGGTTCTCGGCGCCAGACCTGGCGCTGACGCAACTGGTGGTGGAAGTGGTCACCACCGTGCTGATCCTGCTGGGCCTGCGCTGGCTGCCACGGCGGATCGAAGAAGTTTCCCCACTGCCCAGCTCGCTGCGCAAGGCACGCATCCGCCGCCTGCGGGACTTCCTCCTGTCCACCGTGGTCGGTGGCGGCATGGCGCTGCTCTCCTACGCGATGCTGACCCGCCAGACGCCCAACGACATCTCCTCCTTCTACCTCAGCCGTGCCCTGCCAGAAGGCGGTGGCAGCAATGTGGTGAACGTGATGCTGGTGGACTTCCGGGGCTTCGACACTCTCGGTGAAATCACCGTGCTCGGCGCCGTGGCGCTGACCGTCTACGCCCTGCTGCGCCGCTTCCGCCCGTCGAAGGAAAGCATGGAATTGCCCGCGCAACAGCGCCAACTGGCACCCGACGTGGCCACAGACCTGATCAACCCGCGCCAGGCCAGCGACACCGCCCTGGGTTTCATGATGGTGCCAGCGGTGCTGGTGCGCCTGCTGCTGCCGATTGCCCTGGTTGTCTCGTTCTACCTGTTCATGCGGGGGCACAACCAACCGGGCGGCGGGTTTGTCGCCGGTCTGGTGATGTCCGTCGCGTTCATCCTGCAATACATGGTCGCCGGTACCCAGTGGGTCGAGGCGCAGATGAGCCTGCGGCCGATGCGCTGGATGGGTTTTGGCTTGTTGTCGGCAACCCTGACCGGGCTGGGCGCACTGCTCGCCGGCTACCCGTTCCTCACCACGCACACCTGGCACTTCAGCCTGCCGGTGCTGGGGGACATCCACGTCGCCAGCGCGCTGTTCTTCGACGTCGGTGTGTACGCCATGGTGGTCGGCTCGACCTTGCTGATGCTCACCGCCCTCGGCCACCAATCGGTGCGCGCCCATAAACCCAGTAACCAGGCGAAAGCCGTTGCCAGCCCAGGAGGAGCCGCCTGATGGAAGAAGTCATCGCAATTGCCATTGGGGTCCTGGCGGCCTCCGGCGTCTGGCTGATCCTGCGGCCACGGACGTTCCAGGTGGTGATGGGCCTGTGCCTGCTCTCCTACGGGGTCAACCTGTTCATCTTCAGCATGGGCAGCCTGTTTATCGGCAAGGAGCCGATCATCAAGGATGGCGTGCCGCAAGACTTGCTCAACTACACCGATCCGCTGCCCCAGGCCCTGGTGCTGACGGCAATCGTGATCAGCTTCGCCATGACCGCACTGTTCCTGGTGGTGCTGCTGGCATCCCGGGGCCTGACCGGCACTGACCATGTGGACGGCCGGGAGCCCAAGGAATGACCTGGATGAATCAACTGATCATCGCGCCGATCCTGCTGCCGTTGCTGACCGCCGCGCTGATGCTGATGCTCGGCGAGAAGCACCGCCCGCTCAAGGCGCGGATCAACCTGTTCTCCAGCATGGTGGGCCTGGGCATCGCCGTGCTGTTGCTGTACTGGACCCAGAAAGGCGGCCCCGGCTCCATCGGTGTGTACCTGCCGGGCAACTGGCAGGTGCCGTTCGGCATCGTGCTGGTGGTGGACCAACTCTCGGCGATGATGCTGGTGCTCACCGGGATCATTGGCGTCAGCGCCCTGCTGTTCGCCATGGCCCGTTGGGACCGCGCCGGCACCAGCTTCCATGCACTGTTCCAGATTCAGTTGATGGGCCTGTATGGCGCCTTTCTGACCGCCGACCTGTTCAACCTGTTCGTGTTTTTCGAAGTGCTGCTGGCGGCGTCCTACGGCCTGATGCTCCACGGTTCCGGCCGGGCGCGGGTGTCGGCGGGGCTGCATTACATCTCGATCAACCTGCTGGCCTCGACCTTGTTCCTGATTGGCGCGGCGCTGATCTATGGCGTCACCGGTACCCTGAACTTTGCCGACCTGGCACTGAAAATCCCCCTGGTGCCGGAAGCCGATCGCGGCCTGCTGCATGCCGGTGCGGGCATCCTCGCCGTCGCCTTCCTGGCCAAGGCCGGGATGTGGCCGCTGAACTTCTGGCTGGCGCCTGCCTACTCCTCGGCCAGTGCGCCAGTGGCGGCGATGTTTGCGATCATGACCAAGGTTGGCGTGTACACCGTGCTGCGTCTGTGGAACCTGCTGTTCTCCGGCCAGGCGGGTGCCTCGGCACTGTTTGGCGGCGACTGGCTGATCTACGGCGGCATGGCGACCATCGTCTGCGCGGCGCTGGCGATGATCGCCGCGCAACGCCTGGAACGCATGGCCAGCCTGAGCATCCTGGTGTCCGCCGGGATCCTGCTGTCGGCGGTGGGTTTTGCCCAGCCAAGCCTGACCGCCGGGGCGCTGTTTTATCTGGTCAGCTCCACCCTGGCGCTGAGTGCGCTGTTCCTGCTGGCCGAATTGATCGAGCGTTCGCGCTCGGCCAACGACATGCCCCTGGACGACGAAATCGAAGCCCTGCCCAAGGCCATGGAATCCCTGCATCCACCGCCCGGCACCAACCTCGACGATGAACAGAAAGCCGTGGTCGGCCAGGTGATTCCCTGGACGGTGGCGTTCCTCGGCCTGAGTTTTATCGCCTGCGCCCTGCTGATCATCGGCATGCCGCCGCTGTCCGGGTTTATCGGCAAGCTCAGCCTGCTCAGCGCCTTGATCAACCCGATGGGCCTGGGCAATGCCATCGACGAACCGGTGCGTCCGGCCGCCTGGGGCCTGGTGGCACTGCTGATCTTCTCCGGCCTGGCGTCGCTGATCGCCTTCGCCCGCCTCGGCATCCAGCGCTTCTGGACCCCGGAAGAGCGTCCATCGCCGCTGCTGCGCCGCTTCGAATGCGTGCCGATTTTCTTCCTGCTGGGCCTGAGCATCGCCCTGACGTTCAAGGCCGAGCCGCTGATGCGCTATACCCAGGCGGCCGCCGAGA
The DNA here is from genome assembly GCF_019382755.1 of Pseudomonas sp. Colony2. Classification (NCBI taxonomy): domain Bacteria; kingdom Pseudomonadati; phylum Pseudomonadota; class Gammaproteobacteria; order Pseudomonadales; family Pseudomonadaceae; genus Pseudomonas; species Pseudomonas sp. Colony2. The sequence goes on from NZ_CP080030.1 coordinate 4,750,557, forward strand.
GCCTGAACAACCCGGAACACTATGTGATGGCGGTCATGGCGACGCGTCCGGTGCCGAGCCCTGAAGCCAAGGCCGCCGCCCTGGAGGTGCAGCCATGAAGCGCCTGTTCCCTGCCCCGTGGCTGTCATTGGCATTGTGGTTGTTGTGGCTGGTGCTGAACCTGTCCGTCAGCCCCGGCAACCTGCTGCTGGGGGCGATCCTCGGCTTTGCGGCACCGCTGATGATGGCGCCGTTGCGCCCGCTGCCGATCCGCATCCGCCGCCCGGGGGTGATCATCCGTTTGTTCTTCCTGGTGGGGCGTGACGTGATCATCTCCAACCTCGCCGTGGCCTGGGGCATCCTGACCTGCGGCTCTCGCCCACCGCGTTCGCGCTTTATCAAGATCCCCCTGGACCTGCGGGATGCCAACGGCCTGGCCGTGCTGGCGATGATCACCAGCGTGACGCCGGGCACCGTATGGTCGGAACTGGCCCTGGACCGCAGCGTCCTGCTGATCCACGTGTTCGACCTGGATGACGAAGCGCAGTTTATCGAGCACTTCAAACACGCCTACGAACGGCCCCTGATGGAGATCTTCGAATGAGCGCCCTGCTCTCCAATGCGATCCTGTTCAGCCTGTTCCTGTTCTCCCTGGCCATGGTACTGACCCTGGTGCGCCTGTTCAAAGGCCCGTCGGCCCAGGACCGGGTGCTCGCGCTGGATTACCTGTACATCCTGGCCATGCTGATGATGCTGGTGCTGGGTATTCGGTATGCCAGTGACACGTATTTTGAAGCGGCTCTGTTGATTGCGCTGTTTGGCTTTGTGGGGTCGTTTGCCCTGGCGAAATTCCTGCTGCGTGGGGAGGTGATCGAATGATCAATGTCGATGTGTTGCCGCTGTGGGTTGAAGTGATCGTCGCGGTATTGTTGGTGCTTAGCAGCCTGTTTGCGCTGATTGGGGCGATTGGGTTGTTGCGGATGAAAGACTTCTTCCAGCGCATGCACCCGCCGGCGTTGGCTTCGACCTTGGGCGCCTGGTGCGTGGCGCTGGCCTCGATCATCTACTTTTCGGTGCTCAAGTCCGGGCCGGTGTTGCACGGTTGGTTGATCCCGATCCTGCTGTCGATCACAGTGCCGGTGACGACGTTGCTGCTGGCACGCACCGCGTTGTTCCGCAAGCGCATGGCCGGGGATGATGTGCCGGCTGAAGTCAGCAGCCGTCGCACTGACAGCGGCAGCTGATCCCCACAGGCGCCGCAGTGGTGAAATTCGTTCTCCAATAGAATCCATAAAATAGAACCTCAATCGCTAATCCCGGTATCGGGATCACTTTATGAGGTTCTCCCCCATGGCATTCACTCCCCTTGTCCAGGCCCATCTCGACGCGTGGGTTGCCTGCGCCGCTGACTTCGGCCCATTTCTCACGGGCCAGGAAACCACCCTCACCCTCAATGAGCAGCGCAAGGCTTATGAGCAGGTGCTTTGTTCCCATCCGATTCCCGCCGGTGTCAGCTTTTGTGACGTCGATATGGGTGGCGTACCGGGCATGATGGTCGTGCCTGATGGGTTTGAGGGTGACCAGGTGCTGCTTTACATCCACGGCGGTGGTTATGTCGGCGGCAGCCCGCGGGGCTACCTGGGCCTTGCCGGCCACTTCGCAAAACTGCTGGGTGCAAAAGTCTACCTGCCCGACTACCGCCTGGCGCCCGAGCATCCGTTCCCCGTACCTATTGATGACACGTTGCAGGCTTATCGCTGGCTGCTCGACCAGGGCAATGACCCCAGGTCCATCGTGTTCTCGGGCGATTCGGCCGGCGGCGCAATGGTGGTGTCGGTGATGGTCAAGGCCCGCAACGCAGGCCTGCCACTGCCCGCCGGGGGCGCCGCCTTGTCGCCGTGGGCCAACCTGGAACACACCGGCGCCTCCATCGACAACCGTGACGGCCTCGACCCGCAAGCCTCCCGCCTGGGGCTGACGCTGCTTGCAAAAGCGTTTCTCAACGGCGCGCTGCCGAATGATCCCGATGCATCGCCGGTGTTCGCGGACGTCCGGGGATTGCCGCCCATTCTGGTGCAGATCGGCGAAAACGAAGTCATGCTCAGCGACGCCATGCGCCTGGCCACCCACCTGGGGGAAAACCGGGTACGCGTGTCGCTGGAGGTTTGGCCTGGGATGTTTCATGTCTGGCATTTGTTTGCGGCAATCTTGCCCGAAGGCATGCAGGCCGTGGCGAATGCGGCGTTGTTTCTGGACCAGGCAATACGTGGCAGCCGTAGCGCTTGAGGGGTTGCCCAGAGCGCGGGAAAGGCAGCGCTCCTGCCGATAACTATCTGTCACCTGGGGCCCCACCGCCCCACCTACCTTTATCGGACAACGTATCCCGATACAGGTAATGATCATGTATACCCATTCCGATGCACTGACCACGCTGTTTGATTTGCTCAACTCGCTGAACGCGCTGATTTCACATTTGACGAGCCAGCAACAGGCAGCCAAACAGCGGGGCCTCGAGTTGTATCAACTCGGTGAATTCGAAGAGTGCGAAACCCATTTGACCATCTCCGCCTCGGCCGGCGATGCGCCGTCCCAATACGCCCTGGGCGAAGCCATCCGGCGCCGGGTCGGCAGTGTCGACCCCGATGCCCAGGCGTGGTACCGCCTGGCCGCCGCCCAGGATCATGTGTACGCCCTGATGCGCCTGGGTGGCGAAACCAACCTGGCCAAGGCGAAGACCCTCGCCCAGGCAGGTGCCGATGCTGGCGACGGCGCAGCGATGCTGCAGCTGTATGAACTGACCAAAGATCGCTCGTGGCTGAGAAAGGCAGGTGATGCCGGCTGCGCCGAGGCCTATTACATTGCGGCGCTGTTGTACGACAAAAACCCGGAGGCCAGTGACAACCGCGACTCCATGCTCAGGTATGCGGCCTTCAAGGGCTTCCCGCCAGCGATGAAGTGGCTGGCCAACATGCAGACCTACTACCGCAACCTCTCCTACCAGCGCATACACCTGGAAAAACGGCTGGCGCTGAATGACCTTGATGGCGTCATGACCTATGCCGGTGCGCTCGGCGGGTTCGATATCGATGAAAGTGGCACCAACCGCTATCACTACCCCGAGAACAAAATCCACGCCTATGGGCTCTACTGGCTGGTCATGGACAGTACCCGGCAAAACCCACGGCACGCCGATGCCGCAGGCTACCTGCAACAACTGGCCAGCGCGCTGACTGCCGAAGAAATGGAAACAGCCAAGGCGTATGGCCGCCAGTGGAAAACCGAGCACCCGGCGCTGTCGGAGTTCAGGTTGACCTACAGCGACCTGAAATGACCGGCGTCTGATGAAGGATTCGAGAGCACATCCGGCAGTTAAGGATTAATTAATCCAAAAACAGCTTGGCTAAGTATTTCCAGGCTGGTACGTTTTAGTGGATTATTTAATCCACTAAATCTCAGGCCTCCCCCATGACAGCTCACACCCCTCGCTTCAACCACAAAGTCGCCCTGGTCACCGGCGGTTCCCGCGGTATCGGCGAAGCGATTGTCCGCCGGCTTTCAATTGAAGGTGCAGCGGTCGCGTTTACCTATTCCTCCTCTGCCGACAAGGCGCAAGCGCTGGTTGGCCTGATCGAAAGCAAGGGCGGAAAAGCCTTGGCGATTCAGGCCGACAGCGCCGATGTGGCGGCAATAGAACGGGCGGTCGCGGCCACTGTCGAGCATTTCGGCGCCTTGAATATCCTGGTCAACAACGCCGGGATCCTGCTGATGGGCACCGTCGACACCTTCAGCCTGGAAGACTTCGACCGAATGTTTGCGGTCAATGTGCGGGCCACGTTTGCGGCGGCCAAGGCCAGCTCGGCGGTGATGCACACGGGTGACCGAATAATCACCGTCGGCAGCGTGGTCGCCCAACGTTCGGGCTTCCCGGGCTCCAGCGTCTATAGCATGACGAAGTCGGCGATCGCCGGTATGATCCGCGGCCTGGCGATTGATTTCGCGCCGCGCGGCATCACCGTCAACAACGTGCAGCCGGGCCCCACCAGCACCGACATGAACCCGGCAGACGGGCCCCATGCGGACATGATCAAAAGCCTGATTCCCTTGGGCCGCGTAGGTACCGCCGACGATGTTGCCGGCATGGTTGCTTATCTCGCGTCCGAAGAAGCGGCATTTGTCACCGGCGCCAGCATGACCATCGATGGCGGCTACCTGGCCTGAGCCTTCACCTGCAATTTCCCCCGAGGTAACCATGGCAAGACCCAGAGCATTCGACCGCGACCAGGTGCTGCGCGAGGCCATCCGGGTTTTCTGCGACAAGGGTTTTGCCGCGGCCTCGACTGAAGAACTGATGCAGGCCATGGGACTGAGCCGCCAGAGCATGTACAACACCTTTGGCGACAAACGCCAGCTGTACCTGCTGGCGATGGCCGAGTATCAGCGCACCGGCGTCGACGACTTGATCGAGCGCCTGAACCAGGGCCCGACCCCGCTGCAGGCACTGCACGACACCCTGCAATCCTTCGCCACCCGCGCCCTGCGGGAAGGAACGGCGGGTTGCATGGGCGTCAATGCCATCTGCGAGTTCGGCCTGGAAGATGATGAGATCAATCAACTCACCGCCCACAGCGCCGAACGCTTGCGCAATGCATTCGAACAGACGCTGGAGCGTGCGCAGGAACAAGGCGAATTGACCGTCGGCACCGATCTCTCGGGCGCGTGTGATTTTCTGATGGCCACCCTCAGCGGCATGAAAGTCGCCAGCAAGGGCGGCGCCACCACTGAGCAACTGGAGCGCATTGCGGGGTTTGCACTGCGGGCGCTGAGCGCAAAAGCGTGATCAGCCCACTAGAGTATCGGCGCGCCAAATCGACCCAATCGTGGCATCCAATGGTCCAGGATCTGCGCTGACGCCAGGATATGGTGGGCGTGCCCGATCAACAGCCGACGCGGCACAAACCCGATATAGCGGGAGTCATCGCTGTTATCGCGATTGTCGCCCAGCATGAAGTAACTGTCGGCAGGCACCACCACCGGGCCGAAATCGCGCAGCGCCCGTACTGTCGGCATGAACTGCACCGTGCGCTGGCTGCTGTTCGCACGCTCCGTCACCTTGATCCCCGGAACTGTTTGGCCAGGCGCGATGGGCTCGCTGATGTCCTGCCCATTACTGTAGGTGGCCGGCGTACCGTTGACCCACAACACCTCGTCGCGCATTTCCAGGGTATCGCCGGGGATACCGACAATGCGTTTGATCAAGCGCGTGCCATCCTTGGGCGAAGAGAACGTGACGACATCTCCGCGCTGGGGGTTATCCAGTCTCGCCAGGGAAATATCGGTGAGGGGCAATTTGAGGTCGTACGCGACGCGATTGACCAGCACCACATCGCCCTCAAGCAACGTCGGGCGCATGGAACCGGACGGGATGGGATTCCAGTCAGCCAGGGAGGTGCGGAAAACCCCGAAGCACAGCCAGAAAATGATCGCGTAACGGTAGCGGATTAACCAACGGCGCATAGATCCTCGCAATACGAAAAGGCACACCGGCCTGCGCCGGGTACCCACGGTGATTTTTGGCAATGCTCGCTTATTGCATCGCAAGATTAAATTAACATTAGCGTTGCCGACCCATGACAGTCGATATTTTCAAGCACACAGAAAAGGAGTTTCACGCCCCATGGATAGCAAATGTTCGGTCTTTATCGCAGCCAGCGTCGACGGCTTTATTGCCCGGCCAGACGGTGATATCGAGTGGCTTCATCGCCCTGAGTACGAAGGCGCCGAATTGAACGGCGTGACCTATAAACACTTCATCGCCACCGTGGATGCGCTAGTGATGGGCCGCAAGACCCTGGAAAAAGTGTTGTCCTTTCCGGAGTGGCCCTATGAGGGCACGCCGGTCATAGCACTCTCTCACCAATCGGTTGAGCTACCTGCAGCTTTGAAGGGCAAGGTTGAGGTGGTGAGCCAGGATGTCACCAGCCTCGTGGCAGCGTTGGCCGAGCGCGGGATGAAACACCTGTATATCGACGGAGGCCAGACGATTCAGCAGTTTCTTGAGGCGGGTTTGATCGACGAGATGATCATCACGCGTATTCCGGTTGTGCTGGGCCAGGGGATCCCCTTGTTCAGCCAGTTGGGTGGCGAGCATGAGCTTCGGCATATCGGCACGTATGCGTCGGATAATGGGTTTGTTCAAAGCCGGTATGAGGTCGGTGGCAAGCGCTGATGGTC
>NZ_CP080030.1:4756937-4757018 GCF_019382755.1 Pseudomonas sp. Colony2
TATGGYGGCTGTGCGCGGGATACCTTCGGGTATGCCGGGTGCCTAGAGTCCCGGTCCGCGAACCTGCGCACAGCTGCCACC
>NZ_CP080030.1:4759595-4782800 GCF_019382755.1 Pseudomonas sp. Colony2
ACCCGAATAACGGATAGACAGGCCAAAAAAAACGCCCCGAACCAGTCGGGGCGTTTTTCATTCAGCAATCACCAATCAAGCCTGATCAGCCAACCGCCACGTCGTCCCGCCCTTCCCGTCTTCCAACACCACACCCATCGCGGTCAGTTGGTCACGGATACGGTCAGACTCCGCCCAGTCCTTGTTGGCCCGGGCAGTCAAACGTGCCTGGATCAGCGCATCAACTTCAGCGGCATCCACACGCCCTTCAGCGCCCGCCTGAAGGAAGTCATCGGCTTCCATCTGCAATACGCCCAGCACGCTCGCCAGCTCTTTCAAACGTGCGGCAAGCCCCGCCGCTGCGTCGAGATCGCTCTCGCGCAGGCGGTTGATCTCACGCACCATTTCAAACAGCACCGCGCAGGCCTCAGGCGTACCGAAGTCGTCGTTCATCACTTCGGTGAACCGCGCAACAAACGCTTCGCCGCCCGCAGGCGCCACGGAGGGCAGGCCTTTCAACGCGTGGTAGAAACGCTCCAGGGCGCCCTTGGCGTCCTTGAGGTTGTCTTCCGAGTAGTTGATCGCGCTGCGGTAATGGCTCGACACCAACAGGTAGCGCACCACTTCCGGGTGGTACTTTTCCAGCACGTCGCGAATGGTGAAGAAGTTGTTCAAGGACTTGGACATCTTCTCGCCATTGATGCGAATCATGCCGCAGTGCATCCACGCGTTGGCGTAGGTCTTGCCGGTGGCCGCTTCGCTTTGGGCGATTTCGTTTTCGTGGTGCGGGAACTCAAGGTCGCTGCCGCCGCCATGAATGTCGAAGGTCTCGCCCAGGCAGCAGGTGGACATCACCGAGCATTCGATGTGCCAGCCCGGGCGCCCGGCGCCCCATGGCGACTCCCAGCTCGGCTCGCCGGGCTTGGTGCCTTTCCACAGCACGAAGTCCAGCGGGTCTTGCTTGGCTTCGTCGACTTCGATCCGCGCACCGATGCGCAGGTCTTCGATTTTCTTGCGCGACAGCTTGCCGTAGCCCATGAACTTGGCGACGCGGTAGTACACGTCGCCATTGCCCGGGGCGTAGGCGTAACCCTTGTCGATCAGGGTCTGGATCATCGCGTGCATGCCCGGGATATGGTCCGTGGCGCGCGGTTCCATGTCCGGCTTGAGGATGTTGAGGCGTGCCTCGTCCTCGTGCATCGCAGCAATCATGCGCTCGGTCAGCGCGTCGAACGACTCGCCGTTTTCGTTGGCGCGATTGATGATCTTGTCGTCGATGTCGGTGATGTTGCGCACATACGTCAGGTCATAACCGCTGAAACGCAACCAGCGGGTCACCAGGTCGAAGGCAACCATGCTGCGGCCGTGGCCGATGTGGCAGTAGTCGTACACGGTCATGCCGCACACGTACATGCGCACCTTGTTGCCATCCAGCGGCTTGAAGACTTCTTTGGTCTTGCTGAGTGTGTTGTAGATCGTTAGCACGACAGTTCCTTAAAACAGAATCACTGGCCCCACGAATCACGCAAGGTCACGGTACGGTTGAATACCGGAGCACCGGGTTTCGAGTCCTTGATATCCGCGCAGAAGTAACCTTCGCGCTCGAACTGGAAACGGTCTTCCGGCTGTGCGTCGCCAAGCGATGGCTCGGCACGACAACCCGTGAGAACTTGCAGCGAGTCAGGGTTGATGTTGTCCAGGAAACTGGCACTGTCTTCGGCCTTCTCGGGATTCGGCGAGCGGAACAGGCGATCGTACAGGCGCACTTCGCACTCGACGCTGGCCGCCGCCGGCACCCAGTGCACCACACCTTTGACCTTGCGGCCTTCCGGGTTCTTGCCCAGGGTGTCCGGGTCGTAGGAGCAACGCAGTTCGACGATGTTGCCATCGGCGTCCTTGATCGCTTCGTCGGCACGGATCACGTAGCTGCCGCGCAGGCGCACTTCGCCGTTCGGCTCCAGGCGCTTGTAGCCTTTTGGCGGCTCTTCCATGAAGTCATCGCGGTCGATGTAGATTTCACGGGCGAACGGCAGCTTGCGCACGCCGAGTTCTTCTTTCTGCGGATGACGTGGCAGTTCGAGGTTTTCGACCTGGCCTTCCGTGTAGTTGGTGATCACCACCTTCAACGGACGCAGCACGCACATGGCGCGCGGGGCGTTCGCGTCGAGGTCCTGACGGATGCTGAATTCGAGCATGCCGTAGTCGACCACGCCGTCGGAGCGGTTGGTGCCGACCATCTCGCAGAAATTGCGGATCGATGCCGGGGTGTATCCACGGCGGCGGAAGCCCGACAGCGTCGACATGCGCGGGTCGTCCCAGCCAAACACGTGCTTTTCATCGACCAGTTGCTTGAGCTTGCGCTTGCTGGTGATGGTGTAGTTCAGGTTCAGGCGGCTGAACTCGTACTGACGCGGGTGCGCCGGTACCGGCAGGCTGTCGAGGAACCATTCGTACAGAGGACGGTGGCTTTCGAACTCCAGGGTGCAGATGGAGTGGGTGATGCCTTCGATGGCGTCCGACTGACCGTGGGTGAAGTCGTAGTTCGGGTAGATGCACCACTTGTCACCGGTCTGGTGGTGATGGGCGTGGCGGATGCGGTACATGATCGGGTCGCGCAGGTTCATGTTCGGCGAGGCCATGTCGATCTTGGCACGCAGTACACGGGCGCCGTCCGGGAACTCGCCGGCGCGCATGCGGTTGAACCAGTCCAGGTTCTCTTCCACCGAACGGTCGCGGAACGGGCTGTTCTTGCCCGGCTCGGTCAGGGTGCCACGGTATTCCTTGGCTTGCTCCGGGGTCAGGTCGTCTACGTAGGCCTTGCCGGCCTTGATCAACTCGACGGCCCAGTCGAACAACTGGTCGAAATACTTGGAGGCATAGCGCACTTCACCGGACCATTCGAAGCCCAGCCACTTGATGTCGCTTTCGATGGCGTCGATGTATTCCTGGTCTTCCTTGGCCGGGTTGGTGTCGTCGAAACGCAGGTGCGTGACGCCACCGAACTCCTGGGCCAGGCCGAAGTTCACACAGATCGACTTGGCGTGGCCGATGTGCAGGTAACCGTTGGGCTCAGGCGGGAAGCGGGTGACGATCTGCGTGTGCTTGCCCGAATCCAGGTCCGCCTGGATGATCGGGCGCAGGAAATTGACCGGGACGGCAGGTCCGGCCTTGGAATTCGAGGTAGGGTCGACAGTGGGCTTGCTCATAGGATCCTTGAACAGACGAAGTACTTGGCCGGGTGAGGCCGACAAACAAAGGGCTTATCATAGCCGATGCTGTCAAGGCCCTGACAGAGCGTGGCCAAAAACTGCTGCATTTATTGCACGGGCGGTAAAAAACCACCTCGAAATTCCCGCAGGTCACGCTAAACTGCGCGCCTTGGCTGCCGTTTTTGCCAAGCAGGTAAGGCGCAAAACGCCCAAACCCACGAATTCCTTGAAAGAGTAGTGAACATGACTCAAGTCAAACTGACCACCAACCACGGTGACATCGTCATCGAGCTGAACGCCGAGAAAGCGCCGATCACCGTCGCCAACTTCATCGAGTACGTTAAAGCCGGCCACTACGAAAACACTGTTTTCCACCGTGTCATCGGCAACTTCATGGTCCAGGGCGGCGGTTTCGAGCCGGGCATGAAAGAAAAGAAAGACAAGCGTCCAAGCATCCAGAACGAAGCGGACAACGGCCTTTCCAACGACAAGTACACCGTCGCCATGGCCCGTACCATGGAGCCGCATTCGGCCTCCGCGCAGTTCTTCATCAACGTCGCCGACAACACCTTCCTGAACCACAGCGGCAAGAACGTGCAGGGCTGGGGCTACGCGGTATTCGGTAAAGTCACCGAAGGCCAGGACGTTGTCGACAAGATCAAGGGTGTGCAAACCACCGGCAAGGCAGGTCACCAAGACGTACCGGTAGAAGACGTTATCGTCGAGAAAGCCGAGATCGTTGAGTGATATTGCTGATTTCAGATTTGCATCTGGAAGAGGAGCGCCCGGACATAACCCGGGCGTTTCTGGATTTACTGCACGGCCGCGCCCGTTCTGCCCAGGCGTTGTACATTCTGGGGGACTTCTTTGAAGCCTGGATTGGCGACGATGGGATGACGCCCTTCCAGCGTTCGATTTGCCAGGCCCTGCGCGAGCTGAGCGACAGCGGCACCCAGATTTTCATCATGCATGGCAACCGGGATTTCCTGATCGGCAAGGCGTTCTGCAAAGCCGCAGGCGCAACCTTGCTCAAGGACCCGAGTGTGGTGCAACTCGCAGGCGAGCCCGTGCTGTTGATGCACGGCGACAGCCTGTGTACCCGCGACCTTGGCTATATGAAGCTGCGGCGCATCCTGCGTAACCCCATCACGCTGTTCATCCTGCGCCACCTGCCCTTGCGCACGCGGCACAAGCTGGCGCGCAAGCTGCGCAGTGAAAGCCGCGCGCAGACGCGGATGAAGACCAACGACATTGTCGATGTAACGCCCGAGGAAGTGCCGAGGGTGATGCAGCAGTTCGGCGTGCGTACGCTGGTGCATGGCCACACCCACCGCCCGGCGATTCACAAGTTGCAGATTGGCGAGCAAGCGGCCAAGCGCATTGTGCTGGGGGATTGGGACAAGCAAGGGTGGGCATTGCAGGTGGATGAGCAAGGGTTTCAACTGGCGGCGTTTGACTTCGTCAACCCGCAGTTGGCACTGCCCGGCGCTTGACCCAGATCGTTCCCACGCTCTGCGCGGGAATGCATCCTGTGACGCTCTGCGTCACGACCTTCAAAAGCGGACGCAGAGCGTCCAAAGCGGCRTTCCCACGCRGAGCGTGGGAACGATCATCAAAGCGGCATTCCCACGCGGAGCGTGGGAAYGATCATGGATTGAGGCTTAGTGGCCAGAAGCCTCCGGCCCCGCCTTCGCTGCAAACGGCGGTTTCGCCAGCCATACAATCACGATCAACGCCATGAACATCCACCCCAGCAACGTGAAGTAATCCACGGTGGACATCATGTACGCCTGGCTCGTCAGTATCTGGTCCAACTGCGCATACGCCTTGTGCCCTGCCCCGCCGAGTGCCTGCAAGGCGTCCCGGGTGGCCGAGTCGTAGGTGGTCATGTTTTCGCTCATGTAGGCATGGTGCTGGTCCGCCCGGCGAATCCAGATCCAGGTGGTCAACGAGGCCGCAAAGCTGCCGCCCAGGGTCCGCAGGAAGGTCGCCAGGCCAGCGCCGTCGGCGATTTGCGCCGGCGGCAGGTCGGACATCAGGATGCTCAAGGTCGGCATGAAGAACAGCGCTACGCCGATCCCCATGAACAACTGCACCAGGGCGATGTGGGTGAAGTCCACTTCATTGGTAAACCCGGCGCGCATGAAGCAACTCAAGCCAATCGCCAGGAACGCCAGCCCCGCCAGCAGCCGCAGGTCGAACTTGTGCGCATATTTGCCCACGAACGGCGACATCAACACCGGCAGAATCCCGATCGGCGCCACCGCCAGGCCCGCCCAGGTGGCGGTGTAGCCCATCTGGGTTTGCAGCCATTGCGGCAGGATCAGGTTGATCCCGAAGAAACCCGCGTACCCGAGTACCAACACAATCGTGCCGATGCGAAAGTTGCGATAGGCGAACAGCCGCAGGTTGACCACCGGGTGCTCGTCGGTCATTTCCCAGATCACGAACACCGCCAGGGCGACAGCCGAGATCACCGCGCCGATGATGATGAAGTTCGACTCGAACCAGTCCAGGTCGTTGCCCTTGTCGAGGATGATCTGCAAGGCGCCGACGCCGACGATCAGGCTGAGCAAGCCGACGTAGTCCATCGGCTGGTAGCTGGTGACCACCGGGCGTTTCTTCAGTTGCGAGCGCACCACCATCACGGCAAAGATGCCGATGGGTACGTTGATAAAGAAGATCCACGGCCAGCTGTAGCTGTCGGTAATCCAGCCGCCGAGGATCGGCCCGGCAATCGGCGCCACCACCGTGACCATCGCCAGCAACGCCAGGGCCATGCCACGCCTGGCGGGGGGATAGACCGCGATCAGCAGCGTCTGGGTCATCGGGTACAACGGGCCGGCAACCAGGCCTTGCAATACCCGAAAGCCGATCAGCTCGGGCATCGAGGTGGAAATACCGCAGAGAAACGAGGCCAGCACAAACAGGATGGTGGCCCACAGAAACAGCTTCACCTCGCCGAAGCGACGGCTCAGCCAGCCGGTCAGCGGCAGCGCGATGGCGTTGCTCACGGCAAACGAGGTGATGACCCAGGTGCCCTGCTCCGAACTCACGCCGAGGTTGCCGGAAATCGTCGGCAGCGCCACGTTGGCGATGGTGGTGTCGAGCACCTGCATGAAGGTCGCCAGGGACAGGCCGATGGTGGCCATCAGCAAGCTGGGCGGCGTGAAGGAGGCGTTAGCGTTACTCATCGCGAATCCTGTGCAACATGATTGGCGCTACGGCCGCCGGGGCCGCAGCTGATGGATTGGCGAATCAGCGCTGGGCAGCCTTGGGAGCGGCGACGCTGTTGTCATGGATCAATTGGGTGATCATCGCGTCGGCTTCGGCCAACTGGCGGTCGTAAACGTTGGTGGTGAACGACGCCTTCTGCGGCGCCTGCTGGGCCAGTACCGGGCCGCTCTGGTCGTGCAGGTCGACGTCGACCACGGTAGACAGGCCCACGCGCAGCGGGTGCTTGGCCAACTCATCGGCGTTCACATGGATACGCACCGGCACCCGTTGCACGATCTTGATCCAGTTACCGGTGGCGTTCTGCGCCGGCAGCAAGGCAAACGCGCTGCCCGTGCCCGCGCCGAGGCTGTCGACGGTGCCGCTGAATTTCACGTCGCTGCCGTAGATATCGGATTCGATATCCACCGGCTGGCCGATACGCATATTGCGCAGCTGGGTTTCCTTGAAGTTGGCGTCGATCCACAGTTGATCCAGCGGGATCACGGCCATCAGTGCAGTACCCGGCTGGACCCGTTGGCCCAGTTGCACGGTACGCTTGGCCACATAGCCGGTCACCGGTGCGATCAGGGTGCTGCGGGCGTTGGTCAGGTAAGCCTGGCGCAACTGTGCGGCGGCAGCCTGCACGTCCGGGTGGGACGAAATCACCGTGTCATCCACCAGGGCGCTGCTGGTCTTGAACTGTTGCTGCACGTTGGCCAGGGCGTTTTGCGCCGAGGTCAGGTCGTCACGGGCGTGGGACAGTTCTTCCTGGGAAATCGCCCCGCCGGCAGCGAGGTTCTTGCGTCGGTTGTAGTTGTCCTGGGCCTTTTGCACGTTGGCTTGTTGCGCCAGCACCTGGGCTTTCATGCCATCGACGTTGCTGTACAAACCACGCACCTGGCGCACGGTGCGGGCCAGGTTGGCCTGGGCACTTTGCAGGCCGACGGCCGCGTCGTTGGGGTCGAAGTTGATCAGCACCTGGCCTTCATGCACCAGGTCGCCGTCGTCAGCGCCGATGCTCACCACGGTGCCGGTCACCAGCGGGGTGATTTCCACCACGTTGCCGTTGACGTAGGCGTCGTCGGTGCTTTCGCTGAAGCGACCATACAATTCGTACCAACCCCACACGCCCAAGGCGCCGAGGATGACGATCAGCGCCAGCACAAACAGCATGACTTTGCGTTTGCGCGGATTGCTGGTGTTGGGTTGTTCAGCCTTGTTTGTTTCAGGAGCGTTGTTGCTGGTTTCGGCAGTGGCCATGACAAGTACCTTGAATTATTCAGTGCGCGTGGCTGGGGTGGTCGAGGCCACGTTATCGGCGTGGAAACCGCCGCCCAGGGCCTGCATCAGTTGAATCGAAAGATCGATTTGCTCGGCATTCAGGGTGGCCAACTGACGCTGGGCCTGGAGCAGTTGCTGTTCGATGCTGAGCACGTCCAGGTAATTGCCGATACCCGAGCTGTAACGCTGGACGCCGGTGTCGTAGGACTGCTGGGCAATGTCAGCGGCGTGTTGCTGGGCCTGGATCTGCCGGCCGGTCTCGCGCAATTGCGAGAGTGTGTTGCCGATATCGCCCAAGGCTTGCACCAGGGTTTTGTTGTACTGGGCCACGGCCAGGTCGTAGTCGGCGTCGCGAGCGTCGAGGTCGGCGCGCAGGCGGCCGCCGTCGAAGATCGGCAGCGAGACGGTCGGCGCAATGCTGAAGAAGCGGCTGGCCGAACCAAACATCGCATCCCCCAGCAACGACTCGGCCCCGGCGCTCGCGCTCAGGTTGAGGTTGGGGTAGAAACGGGTCTTGCTGGCCGCGATGTTCTTGCTCGCCGCCTCCACCCGCCAGCGTGCGGCGATCAGGTCCGGGCGACGGCCCACCAGCTCGGCAGGCAACACCGAAGGCACCGCAACCGCGCTCGGCTTGAGCACGTTGGGGCGTACCAGTTCGCTGCCACGGTCCGGGCCTTTGCCGAGCAACACCGCGAGGGCGATCTTGGCGCTCTGCAGTTGTTTTTCCGCATCGATCAGTTGCGACTGGGAGCTGGCTTCCAGGCTTTCGGTTTGCTGGTACTGGTACTGGCTGTCGATCCCGGAGTTCAGGCGACGCTGGCCCAGGTCGAGCATCTGCCGGGTGCGCTTGAGGTCATCATTGGCCAGGTCACGCACGATATGGGCCTGGCCCAGGTCGCTGTAGGCCTTGGCGACGTTGGCCGCGAGGGTCAGGCGCGCGGCCTGTTGGTCGACTTCGGCCGCGCGGGCCTGGCCCAGTGCGGCTTCCCAGGCGGCGCGCTGGCCACCCCACAGGTCGAAATTGTAATTGAAGCTGGCACCGATGTTACGCACGGTGGCGTAGGCATCGCCCTGGCCCAACGGGTCCTGGTCCTTGGCCAGGCGCGAACGGCTGACACCGGCGCTGGCATCCAGGGTTGGCATGCGCTCGGCGTCGGCGGCATAGGCAGCGGCTTCGGCCTGGTGGGCACGGGCGCTGGCCACTTGCATGTCGGGGCTGTTCTGCAGGGCTTCCTGGATCAGGCCGTCGAGCTGTGGATCGCCAAGGCCTTTCCACCAGTCGGCGGTGGGCCAGGCAGCGGCGGACAGGGTCACGCCGCTGAGGGATTTGCCGGTTTGCAGGTTATTGGCTTCGAGGCGTTTGCCTTCTGTGTCCAAGCCGCTGAAATTGGCACAACCGGCCATAGTCATGGCCACCAGCACAAGGCTGAGGCCGGCACGCAAGGAGCGATTGTTCATGCACTACCTACCCGCTGGATGGTGATGGGGTCACCCGCAGCTATCAGAATTTTCTTCAGGATTTTTTCCAGGGTTTGCAATTCACCCGGCTCCAGCGCGCCCGCCAACTGGTTCAGGGCCTGGGCACCGATGTGCGGCAGCATGTCGGCCACGCGCTGGCCTTCGGCGGTCAGCACCAACTGCACCTGGCGCCGGTCCTGCTCGGAACGCTTGCGCGCCAGCAGGTCCTTTTGTTCCAGGCGGTCGAGCATGCGGGTCATGGAGCCGCTGTCCAACGACAGGTTGCGGCACAGCTCGGCGGGGGTGTCGACGCCGTACTGGGCCATGATGATCAACACCTTGAACTGCGCGGCCGTGATGCCGTGGGGTTCCATGTGGGTGTCGATGATCTTGTCTTTGAGCAGCGCAGCCCGGCCCAGCAGCAGGCCGAGGTGGCAGTTGTGGAAGTTTTCGGGGGTGAAGTGCTTCATCGAGATCAACCTATTAACTGCCTAAGCAGTGAATGTATGTCACGATGTTACTGCCTAGGCAGCGAATGTCAAACGAATAGTTAGGCTGCTTGCTAATTAGCGGATAAATGGTGGGAGCCGGGCTCCCACCATTACCGTGGACGGATCAGAAATCGCGCTTGTAGAAAATATCCAGGGAGCTGGCCACGCCGCTGGCCACTTCCAGGTACACCTTCTTGCTCAGCAAATAGCGCAAGGCGATGGTGTTGGCCGGCTCGAACACCCCCACGCCATAACGCAGGCTGAGCTTCTCGGAGATCTTGCCGCTGGCCACCACGGCGGTGTTGTTGCCACTGCCCTGGGTGTCCAGTTCAAAGTCCTGGATGCCCAGGTTCTTGGCGATGTCCGACGTGACCCCGGCACTGCCCATCAACCCAAGACCCAGCGCCGCTTCGGCCAGCATGTTGTTGTCCTCACCGTTGGTGGTGCGCGAACGCCCCAACACCAGGTACGACAATGCATCCTCTTGGGCCATGGCCGGCTCCGAGAAAATTTGCGTAGTCGGCTGCTCGGCACTGCCGCTCAGACGAATACCGGCGGTGACGGTCCGGGACGGCTCGGTGGTGATCCGCACCGCTTCGATATCCAGGAACGGCTGGTCAATCGGCCCGGCAAACAACAATCGCGCGCGGCGCACAGTCAGGCGTTGGCCGTAGGCCCGGTAGCGGCCGTCGTTGAGCCACAGTTCACCACGGGTGTCCATGTTGTCGCCGATGTGCACATGGCCTTGCAGGTTGGCGGTAAGGCCAAACCCGGCGAAGCTCAGCTTGTCCTTGCCTACCTCCACATCGATGTCCATCGCCATGGCCATCGGCGGCTTGCCCTCTTCGGTCTGGCTGCCGACGATCACCGTGTCATCCGAGACCTTGACCGTCGATGGGGGCAATTCCCGCACGGTGATCTCGCCCTTGGGAATCTGCACCTTGCCGGAGATCGCCAGCTTGTCGTTCTTCATACTGATCTTCAGGTCAGGCGCCACCTCCAGGGCCGCGTACGGTTCCACGGTGACCGGCAGTTGCGTGCCTTGCAGCGCGATATCCACCGCCAGGGCCTGGCCCCAGTCGATCTGCCCCTTGATAGTGCCCTGCCCGGCCTTGCCGCTGCGCCAGCCGCCATTGAGCTGCACGCTTTCGCCGGCAATCAACGCCTGGATATTCAGGCCTTCAATGCTGGTGGGCAGTTCCGGGCCGGAGATTTCACCCCCCACCAGGTTGATGCTGCCGTTGACCTGAGGCGCCAGCAGGCTGCCGCCAATTCGCCCGTTACCGTTGAGCTTGCCGTTGAGCTTCTCGACCATGGGTACAAAGGGGCGGGCCACCGCGAGGTCGAGGCCGGTCAGGGTGAAGTTGCCGGTGATCGGCTTGTTCTTTGCCAGCGGATTGAGCTGCGCCTGCAACAGCAACTCGCCGAGCTTGCCGCCACGGAAATTGAGCTGGGTGTCGATGCGCGTGGGGTTGAGGGTGGTTTCCAGCTTCAGCGTGTCGTAGGGGAAATCCAGCCACTGGTCCTTGTCCTTGACCCGCAGGGTACCGCCGCTGGCGTCCACCGAGACCACGCCTTTGGGGCCGCTGGCCGGCAGGTCGAGCTGCACGTCGGCATTGAGCTTGCCCTGCCAGGCGAAATCCTTGGGCAACCACTGCGCCAGGCTGTCGATTGGGAACTGCTTGAGGTGATAACGCAGCTTCGGCTCGGGCATCAGGCGCTGGTCTTCGCCGCACAGGCTCGCCGGGCCGGAGACCCAGCAGTGCGCCGCAAAGGTCAGCTTGCCATCGGCCAGGCGCTCGATCTTCGCCGGCGCTTGCAGCTTCCAGTCCTGGCCACCGGCTTGCACATCGCCGCTGGCCAGGCGCCCGCGCCAGTTGCCTTTGTCGAGGTTGCCGTCCAGGGCCAGGGCCAGCTTGAGCAACGGGCCGGCCAGGTCGAGCTGGACTTTCTGGCTTTTGATATCGCCCTGGGCGCTGGCACTGAAGGTGCCGAGCTGGGTGTCACCGGCCTGGATGCCACTGCCTTTCAGGTCGACTTTGGCGCGCTGGGCATTATCCAGGTTCGCGTCCAGGGTCAGGTTTTGCAGGCGGTTATCTTCAAACGCCAGTTGCTGGCCAACCAGGTTGAGCTTGCCTTGCGGCGCTTTCAGGGTGCCGGCGACGTCGAGGCGACCATTCATCTGCCCGCGCAGTTGCGGCCAGAGCTGGGCGAGGCGCGTCAGCTTGATGTCGATCTGCCCGGCAAGGCGCTGTTGCAGGCTGCCGCTGCCATAGATGCGGTTGTCGCCGAGGCGAATGTCGAGGGTGCCGAGGGTCCATTGCTCGCCTGCGCCTTCGGCCTTGGCCTGGAGCACGGCAGGTTGGCCACGCAGACGACCCTTGAGGTCGAGGTCGGCATTGAGCTTGAGTTGCTCGTTCTTCATTTCGCCCTTGCTGCGCAACGGGCCCGCGAGGGTGCCGGGCAACTCCGCGACCCAATACGCCGGGTTGATTGCCGACAAGTCCAGCGCCGTGTCCCAGGCGATGCCATCGGCAAATTGCAGGTTCAGGTGGCCTTCGGCCTTGCCCTGACCAGCCGCGAGTTTCATCTCGGGGAGGAACACTTGCTTGAGGTCGCCACTGAACGGGCTGGCCAGGCTGAACTTGCCCGCAGGGCCATCGAGGTCGGCCTTGAAGTTGCCCAGGTAGTTGCCGTCTTTGTAGGAGACTTCACCATTGAAGGTACGCAAGGCGACTTGGGGTTCGTCGATCACCGGGTACAGGCGATGCCACGGAAAATCCAGCCAGTCGATTTTCGCGTCGGCGCTGAAGCCTTGCTGCCAGTCCAGATTGGCACTGAGCTTGAGGCTTTGCTTGTCACCGGCATTCAAATCCAGCCCGGCGATCTGCGCGCCCTTGGCGTCGACCTTGCCTTGCAGCAGCAGGTCCACCGGGCCTTTTTCCGCGGGCAGTACGGCTTTGCCCAGCAACTGGTAACCGTTGCTCAGGTCGCCCTTGGCGGTCAGGTCCAGCTGATTGAGTTGCAGGGTATCGGGCAAATCGGCGCTGGGTTTGAAACCGTCGGCGGTGATGTGCAGTTGCGCCGGCAGGTTTTCCACCAGCGGTTGCAGTTCGCCGCTGAGCTTGGCCGGCAGGTAGCCGCTGCTGTCGGCGTCGAGCTTGAGGGTCTTGAGCAAATCGCCATCGACCTTCAGCGCCAGCATCCAGGGCGCGCCGCCCGGCGCGTAAGGCAGGCTCAGGTTGCCGCTGGCGGCCAGCGGCCAGTTGCCGGTGGGTTGCAGCAGGCCGGACAGGTCAAGGACCAAACCGTCCCGTTGCAGGTGCACCGAATCGATCTGCATCCCGGCGGCAGTCCAGTGCGCCGCCAGCTGCAGGCCCTGGAGCTCTTCGCTGCCATTGAACAGCAGGCTGCCAACGCGGATGTCACCCAACTGAAGGGCGACCGGCAGTTTCAGGTCCGGCAGGGTAATCGGGCCGCTGCTTTCTTCGGTGCCGGGTGGAAATTGCAGGCTCACCTGCTCCACATCCAGTTGGTTGATGCACAAGGTCATGCGCATCAAACAGGCCGGCGACCAGTCGAACTTCGGCGCCTGAAGCTCCACGCGGCTGCTGTCCTGCTGCCATAACAGATGGTCGGCACTCCACTGCCCGCCCAGGCGACCCTGGAAATTCTCCACGGTCAAACCCGGCACCTGGCCCAGCACCCACCGGCTGCCGGCTTGGGTACCCAGCACCGTCCACAGTGCCAGCACTATCACCGCGAGGACCGCCAGAATGGCCAGCCCCGCTATTTTCAAACCACGCATCACAGCTCAGGCCCCATGGAAAAGTGCAAACGAATGCCGCCCGGATCTTCGAGGGCATGGGCCAGGTCGAGGCGGATCGGGCCAACCGGCGACACCCAGCGCACACCCACACCCACGCCGGTTTTCAGGCTTGGCATTTCCAGGGTGTTGAACGAGTTGCCTTGGTCGATAAAGGTCGCGATCCGCCATTTTTCGGCGATGGAATATTGGTACTCGGCGCTCAGGGCCACCATGTAGCGGCCGCCGATGCGGTCGCCACGATCGTTTTCCGGGGACAGGGTCTGGTACTCGTAACCCCGTACGCTCTGGTCGCCACCGGCAAAAAAGCGCAACGACGGCGGCACGGATTTGTAGCCGTTGGTGGCACTGCCGCCAAACTGCGCCCGGGCCAGGAAACGGTGGTTGTCCCACAGGGTGGTCAAGCCCTTGATGGTCGCCGTGCCGTAAAGCAGGTTGGTGTCGGAACCCAGGCCTTCCTTGGCGACCTTGGCGTCGAACAGCAGGCGATAGCCATTGTGCGGGTCGATGCGGTTGTCGCTGCGCAGGTAGGAATAACTGATGCCCGGCATCAGCAGCGTACTCAGGCCCGAGTCGTTGCCCAGGCGATACTCTTCGCGCTGCCATTTGAGCGAGATCACCCGCGTCCAGCCGCTGGGCAACTTGCTGTGCCACTCGGGGCCGAGGGTGAGCAGTTTACTCAGGGTGTCGGTGTTGGCGATTTCTTCATTCTGGTAACCGCCGGCAAAGCGAAGTTTGTCGGTCAGTGGCGGGTCCATGGGAATGTCGTACCACAACCCGACGTTCTGCCGAGGCGCGGAAAGCTCGGCTTCCCAGCCATAACTGTGGCCCTGGGGGTTGACCCAGTGGCGCGTCCAGTTGGCCTTGCCCCGCGGGCCGACGTCGGTCGAGTAACCGAGGCCCAGGCCCATGGTGCGCGGCTTGCGGGTTTCAAGTTGCACGGCCACCGGGATCACGTCATTGGTCGAGGCCGCCGGAGCGGCGTCCACGCGCACGCCTTCGAAAAAGCCGCTGGATTGCAGGTTCTGGTTGAGTTCGGCGATCAGTTCGGAGTCGTAAGGCGCGCCGCTCTTGAACGGCACCATGCGTTGCAGCAGGTCTTCATCAAACGGCGTATCGCCGGCAAAGCTGACCTTGCCCAAGGTGTAGCGTGGGCCACTGTCATAAATCAGTTCGATATCGGCCACACCCGCCTTGGGGTCGACCGAGAGTTTCTGACTGGTAAAGCACCCGCTGAAAAAGCCGTAGCGTGACGCCTGGTTCTGGATGACGCGCTTGGCGTCTTCGTAGTTGCCGTGGTTGAGCACGGCGCCGGATTTGAGTTGGTCGCTGGCGGGCACGCGAAAGGCCTTGAGGTCGGCGGCCTGGCCGTCGACCCGAATGGTCACATTGCGCAAATGCACCGGTTCGCCGGGGTCGATGGTGAGGATCAGGCGCGGGTTCTTGCCGCCCTTCACATCGCTGGCAATCTGCGGTTGGTAGTAGCCCAGCGCCTGGGCGGCCTTGCGGGCCTGCTCCTCGGCGCCACGGCTGAACCGCAGCAGGGCTTCTTCGTCACGATCGCCGACCCCGCCGATATAGCCTTCGATGTTGGCTTTCAACGCGTCGTTTGAAGGCTTGATGCGCACATCCAATTCGCTTTGCGCCAAGGCGCCGCAGCTCGTGAACAGCAGAATCAAGCCGCTGGTAAATCTTCCTGGAAACTTCATAGGCCGGGATGCTACACGAGCTTGGGAGCGAGTTAGAACCCGGATTTGTCTGAATAATTCTGTCTTAAACCGTTGCAGCCTGTAACACCTGCGGATTTGCGTGAAAGAACACGTGTTCCAGTACCGGTCCTACAGCGACCTCGCCGATCTCTTCATAGCCCTGGCGCTTATAGAATTCCAGATAGCGAGAATTCCCCGTGTCCAGCACCACGCCCGAGGAATGCGGGTCTTCGGCGCACCAGTTATGCACCGCTTCCAGCAGTTGCTCACCGTAGTGCTTGCCCTGGAATTGCGGGTGAATCCCCAGCAATGGCAGCACATGCACCGAGTCCGAGGG
The DNA here is from genome assembly GCF_019382755.1 of Pseudomonas sp. Colony2. Taxonomy (NCBI): domain Bacteria; kingdom Pseudomonadati; phylum Pseudomonadota; class Gammaproteobacteria; order Pseudomonadales; family Pseudomonadaceae; genus Pseudomonas; species Pseudomonas sp. Colony2. The sequence goes on from NZ_CP080030.1 coordinate 4,775,102, forward strand.
CAGGCATGCCAGCACCGCCTGATGGTATTCCAGGTAACGCCGGGTACCGCGCACGCCGGTACTCAGCCACATGCGCAACTGCCAGGCCCAGCTTTCGGTGATGCCCAGGCGGCGGGTCGGTGGCGCGATCAGGGCGATGCCGATCAGCCGGTCGTTGACCAACAGGCCAATCGCCGGGAGTTTCTGGAAGAAGTGCTGTTTGACCAGCTCACGCACCGTGGCGCGCACCCGCTGTTCGTAGCCGGGACGTTCGGCTTCGAAGATGTAGGCGAACGTCGGCTCATGGCGATAGGCCTGGTACAACAGCGAACGGGCTTCGCGGGAGTAGCCGCTGTCGAGCATGTGGATCTGGGCGATGGCAGTCGAGGTGTCAGGCATAACAGTGAATCTCCCCTGGGCGCTGACTCAAAAGGTCGCGCTCTTGTTATTACGAACGTCTGCGGCACTGTTTCGTTCAGTGTAGCCACCGGACGCCGCTTCGTAGCCCAACGCAGCCTTGTGCCTCGGCAGCTGCTACAAGGCTGGCTCCCGTCCTACATTGTCGGCTAGCATCGCCCTTTTGCCAGACTGGACCGCCGACCATGAAAATCGTGTCTTTCAATATCAACGGGCTGCGCGCCCGCCCTCATCAGCTGGCGGCACTGATCGAGAAACACCAGCCGGACGTGATCGGCCTGCAGGAAACCAAGGTCCACGACGACCAGTTCCCGCTGGATGAGATCAAGGCCCTCGGCTATCACGTGTATTACCACGGGCAGAAAGGCCACTACGGTGTTGCCCTGCTCTCGCGCCAGGAACCGCTGGCGCTGCACAAAGGCTTTGCCAGTGACGAAGAAGACGCCCAGCGCCGGTTTATCTGGGGCACCTTCGCCGACGCCAACGGCAACCCGATTACCATCATGAACGGCTATTTCCCACAGGGCGAAAGCCGCGACCACCCCACCAAGTTCCCGGCCAAGCAGCGCTTCTACGAGGACCTGCAAACCCTCCTGGAGTCGCAGTTCAGCAATGAACAGGCCGTGGTGGTAATGGGGGATGTGAATATTTCCCCGGAAGACTGCGACATCGGCATCGGTGCCGACAACGCCAAGCGCTGGCTGAAGACCGGCAAGTGCAGCTTCCTGCCGGAAGAACGCGAGTGGATGGCCCGCCTGAAGAACTGGGGCCTGGTGGACAGCTTCCGCCACCTCAATCCGGATGTGGCAGACCGCTTCAGCTGGTTCGATTACCGCAGCCGTGGTTTTGAAGACGAGCCAAAGCGCGGGCTGCGAATCGACGTGATCCTGGCTTCCCAAGGCTTGTTGCCCCGGGTGAAGGATGCCGGTGTGGACTACGACCTGCGCGGCATGGAAAAACCCTCCGATCATGCACCGATATGGCTGGAATTGAGCTGATTTCTTAACAGCAGCGCCGTTAAATGTGGGAGCGGGCTTGCTCGCGAATACGGTGTGTCAGTCACCGGATACGTCGACTGACACACCGTATTCGCGAGCAAGCCCGCTCCCACACTTTTTGACGGCGTGATGCCGGTCATATTGCTGAAACCTCTCTGACTTAATCTCGCGGCACTCCCTTTGGCTTGAGAAGGTGCCGGCATGATGCTGCGCGTTCTATCCCTGCTGGCACTGTTCAGCGCATTTCCCCTCGCCGCTTTTTCCACCCCACTGCCCTTCCCCGAACATGGCCCGGCCTTGCGCATCCAGGGTTCCAACACCATCGGCGCGGCACTTGGCCCGGCGCTGGTCAAGGGGCTGATGGAGCAACAGGGGCTGCAAGCGGTGCACAGCGAGCCATCTGACCAGGCCAACGAACAGCACATCGTCGGCAAGACTCGCCAGGGCCAGAAGGTGACGGTGGAAGTGGCGGCCCATGGTTCCAGCACCGGGTTCGCAGCCCTGAAAAACGCCAGCGCCGACCTCGCGGCGTCTTCCCGGCCGATCAAGGACAGCGAACTGGTGGACCTCGAAGCCCTCGGCGACCTGAAAAGCCCCGACGCCGAACAGGTCATCGCCATTGACGGGCTGGCGATCATCCTCAACCCACGCAACCCGTTGGGGACGCTGAACACCGCGCAACTGGCGCAGATCTTCAGCGGCGAAGTCTCGACCTGGGAACAACTGGGCGGCATCGGTGGCCAGATTCACCTGTACGCGCGGGATGATCAATCCGGCACCTATGACACCTTCAAGGAACTGGTGCTCAGCCGGCGCGGCAAGTCGTTGGACGGCAGCGCCAAGCGCTTCGAATCCAGCGAGCAGTTGTCGGATGCTGTCAGCCATGACCCCCAGGGCATCGGTTTTATCGGATTGCCCTATGTGCGCCAGGCCAAGGCGGTGGCCATCGTCGATGGCGACTCGCAGCCGATGCTGCCGCTGAACAGTTTGATCGCCACCGAGGACTACCCACTGTCACGCCGGTTGTTCTTCTACCTGCCACCTGTTGCACAAAACCCCTGGGCCAAGGCCCTGGTGGACTTTGCGCAAAGCAGCAAGGGCCAGGCGATCGTCGCCGCCAACGGTTTTATCGCACAGCAGGTGCAGGCCATGGCGGTGGAGCCACGGGCGCCGATGCCCGGGGATTACCAGGCGATTGCCCGACAAGCGCAGCGCCTGACGGTGAATTTCCGGTTTGAGGAAGGCAGTGCCAGCCTCGACAACAAGGCGCGCCAGGACCTGATGCGGGTAGTGGCTTATATAAAGAGCCACGGCAAGCTGGATAAGCAGGTGACGCTGGTGGGGTTTGGGGATGCCAAGAGTGATGCGCAACGGGCGGCGCTATTGTCGAAGTTGCGGGCGATGGCGGTGCGCCGGGAACTGGTTAAAAGCGGCGTGGTGCTGAGGGACATTCAGGGGTTCGGTGCCGAGATGCCGGTGGCGGCAAATACGGCGGATGAAGGACGGATCAAGAACCGGCGGGTGGAGGTCTGGGTGTATTGAGGACGCGGAGCGTCCGGGGCAGCATTCCCACGCAGAGCGTGGGAACGATCAACTGGCCTCATCGCGGCAAGCCCGGCTCCCACAGTTGGCTGCATTCCCCTGTGGGAGCTGGCTTGCCTGCGATGAAGACACCTCGGTTTTACTGCCCGCTGCGCATCATTTCCCGCGGCACATACTTGCCGATCTCGAATTTGCCGATTGCTGCGCGGTGCACTTCGTCCGGGCCATCGGCCAGGCGCAGGGTGCGCTGCATGGCGTACATGTAGGCCAGCGGGAAGTCATTGGATACGCCGGCGCCACCGTGGATCTGGATGGCGCGATCGATCACCCTCAACGCCACGTTCGGCGCCACCACCTTGATCTGGGCGATTTCGCTTTTCGCGACCTTGTTGCCCACGGTGTCCATCATGTAGGCAGCTTTCAGGGTCAGCAGGCGCGCCATGTCGATTTCCATCCGCGAGTCGGCGATCTTGTCGATATTGCCACCCAGGCGGGCCAGCGGCTTGCCGAAGGCGGTACGGCTGACGGAACGCTTGCACATCAGTTCCAGCGCGCGCTCGGCCATGCCAATGGAACGCATGCAGTGGTGAATACGGCCCGGACCAAGGCGCCCCTGGGCAATTTCAAAGCCCCGGCCTTCGCCCAGCAGGACGTTTTCGTACGGCACGCGGACGTTTTCAAACAGCACTTCGGCGTGGCCATGGGGTGCGTCGTCGTAGCCGAACACCGGCAGCGGGCGCACGATCTTCACACCGGGCGCATCCACTGGTACCAGGATCATCGAGTGCTGCTGGTGACGCGGCGCATCCGGGTTGCTCAGGCCCATGAAGATCAGGATCTTGCAGCGCGGGTCACAGGCGCCGGAGGTCCACCATTTTTTACCGTTGATCACCCACTCGTCGCCGTCGCGTTCTGCACGGGCGGCCATGTTGGTGGCATCGGAGGAAGCCACGTCCGGCTCGGTCATGGCAAATGCCGAGCGGATTTCGCCGCGCAGCAGCGGTTCGAGCCAGCGCTGTTTTTGCTCTTCGTTGGCGTAGCGCACCAGCACTTCCATGTTGCCGGTATCCGGTGCCGAGCAGTTGAACGGCTCCGGCCCCAGCAAGGAGCGGCCCATGATTTCGGCCAGAGGTGCGTATTCCAGGTTGGTGAGGCCGGCGCCCAATTCGGATTCAGGCAGGAACAGGTTCCACAGGCCTTCGGCTTTAGCCTTGAGCTTCAACTCTTCCATGATGGCGGTGGGCTGCCAGCGGTCACCTTCGGCAACCTGGCGTTCGAACACAGGCTCGGCCGGATAAACGTAGGCGTCCATGAACGCGGTGACGCGTTCACGCAGTTCCTGAACCTTGGGCGAATAGGCGAAATCCATGGGCAGCACCTTCTCAATGGAGGTTGTTGAGGTCATGAAACGATGCTAGAACAGCGTTGATAATTTACCTAGCCTATTCTCGGCGTGTATTAACATTCATCACCCATATATGATCGGCGTATGGACACCTAACAATAAGAGCGCAGCGAAATGAATCTGAGCAAGGTCGACCTCAACCTCTTCATCGTCTTTGACGCGATCTACACCGAAGCCAACCTGACCCGCGCCGGGCAGATTGTCGGGATTACTCAACCTGCGGTGTCGAACGCTCTGGCCCGCCTGCGGGAGACCTTCAACGACCCGCTGTTCGTGCGCACAGCCCAAGGCATGGTGCCCACGCCCATGGCCCAGAACATCATTGGCCCGGTGCGTAACGCGCTGTCGCTGCTGCGGGTGTCGGTACAGGAAAGCCGGATCTTCAACCCGCAACAGGCGGCCAAGACCTACCGCATCAGCATGACCGACCTCACCGAAGCGGTGATTCTGCCGCCGCTGTTCCAGCGCCTGCGCCGCCTGGCACCGACGGTGGTAATCGAGAGCTTCCTGTCCAAGCGCCGGGAAACCACCAAGGAACTGGCGGCCGGTCGCCTGGACTTTGCCGTGGATGCGCCGCTCAACACCGACCCGCAAGTGCGCCACGTCAAGCTGATGGAAGACCGCTACGTGTGCGCCATGCGCAAGGGCCATCCGATGGCGGGCAAGGACAAACTGACGCTGGATGACTACCTGTCGCTGACCCACATTCATATCTCCAGCCGGCGCAACGGCCTGGGCCATGTCGACCTGGCGCTGGGCAAGATGGGCCTGCAACGCAAGATCGCCCTGCGCTCCCAGCACTACCTGATGGCCTCGCAGGTGCTGCAACAGACCGACATGGTAATGACCGTGCCGGAGCGCTTTGCACGGCGCCATGAACTGCACTGGTTCAACCTGCCGGTGAATGATGTGCCGATGGTGGAAACCCATCTGTACTGGCATGAAAGCACCGACCAGGATCCGGCCAACCGCTGGATGCGCGAGCAGATGATCGAGTTGTGCCAGCAGGTGACGGCCCATGAGAAGAAGCTGGACAAACTGTAGGAGCGAGCTTGACGTTAACGTCAACCAGCCATTAGCTTAACGCTCAAGACACTCCTTGAGCGCCCTCATGAGCACGACCTACAGCATCTCCGACCTCGCCCGCGAGCTCGACATCACCACCCGCGCCATTCGCTTCTATGAAGAACAAGGCCTGCTGTCCCCGGAACGCCGGGGCCAGGAGCGCATTTATTCGCCCCGCGACAAAGTCAACCTGAAGCTGATCCTGCGGGGCAAGCGCATCGGTTTTTCCCTGGCCGAGTGCCGGGAACTGATCGAACTCTACGACCCTACCAGCGGCAACCAGAAACAGCTGCACAGCATGCTGGCGAAAATCGCCGAGCGCCGCGAGCAGCTGGAACAACAGTTGCTCGACATCGAACAGATGAAGCTCGAACTGGACACCGCCGAAGAGCGTTGCATCCAGGCGCTGGAACAGACCATTCAGGGCCAGGTTGGCCATTCATAAAAGGTAGCTGCCATGTCCCTCCCCTCTCATGTGCGCCTGGTGGAAGTGGGCCCCCGCGACGGCCTGCAGAATGAAGCGCAACCCATCAGCGTCGCCGACAAGGTGCAATTGGTGGACGCCCTGAGTGCCGCCGGCCTGGGTTACATCGAAGTCGGCAGTTTTGTGTCGCCCAAATGGGTACCGCAGATGGCCGGGTCGGCCGAGGTGTTTGCGCAGATCCAGCGCAAGCCGGGCGTGACCTATGGCGCGCTGGCGCCAAACCTGCGGGGTTTTGAAGATGCACTGGCGGCGGGCGTAAAAGAAGTGGCCGTATTTGCGGCGGCTTCCGAGGCGTTTTCCCAGCGCAATATCAACTGCTCCATCAGCGAAAGCCTGGAACGCTTCGTGCCGATCATGGACGCGGCCAGGCAGCACGGTGTGAGTGTGCGGGGTTATGTGTCGTGTGTGTTGGGTTGCCCTTATGAAGGTCAGGTCGCGCCGGAACAGGTCGCGGCAGTCGCTCGCGAGCTGTTCGCCATGGGCTGCTATGAGGTGTCCCTGGGCGACACGATTGGCACCGGCACTGCAGGCGCAACACGCCGGATGTTCGAGGTGGTCGGCGCGCAGGTGCCACGGGACAAGCTGGCCGGGCACTTCCATGACACCTATGGCCAGGCCATCGCCAATATCTACGCCAGCCTTGAGGAAGGTATCCAGGTGTTCGACAGCTCTATTGCGGGCCTCGGCGGGTGCCCCTATGCCAAGGGGGCCAGCGGTAACGTTGCCACTGAAGATGTGTTGTACCTGCTCAATGGCTTGGGCATCGAGACGGGTATCGACATGGACAAGCTGATTCTGGCGGGTCAGCAGATTTGTACGGTACTCGGCCGCCCCACCGGTTCGCGCGTGGCGAAGGCTCGCAGCGCCGGTTGAGTAGTGCGCTTGTGACGATGTGTTACCTCGCGGCTACACATCGGGTAACACGGGAACATATTTTGTCGCATTTCCTGAAGGAAATTTCTCGCCAAAAAATCAAGGCATTGATTTTAAAGGACTTTATAAAGTTGGCACGGCTTCTGCTATCTCTATTGCATAACAAGAATAAAAAGCACCAAACCTAATAAAAATAAGACGTAACGACTCTGACATAACAAAAACAACACGGCAGAGACGCAGCTAACAGATTTTTTTGGAGAAGATGTGCTTCGCAGGGTACGGCTTGCCGAAACCCGCAACCGGATAGAGAAGAACAAAAAACTACCTCAAGGTAGCTACCCACTGGTTGGATCGCGTGCGAAGAAGCAGATCAGCGCTCAAAAAAATACGTTTGCTCTTGACCCCGGATGGGGGTCGCCAAAAACAGCGGTAAAGGGCCACGGTTGCCAAAAACAACAATAGACCGCCCCTCAATAATAAAAAAAGAGCACGCAACGACAAATTAAAGGGGACCTTCGGGTCCCCTTTGTGCTTTCTCGGGGAAGGTGATTTGCGTGTATATCCGTTTTTTGGGTGATGGCTGAGATTGGTTCCGCTCTTACAGCGGCTCACTTTTGAACAGCGCAAAAGTAAGCAAAACGCTCTTGCCCCACCACTCGGCACCTCGCCTAGGCTCGGTGTGCCCTCACTCCGGCTTTGGACCGTGGGCCGCCGTCATGGGCCATCCCTGGCCCAGGACGGCTAACCCGGCGTCCTGCCGGGTTACCCACGCTCCAAAGCCTGCGTTCGGCCAGCGTGGTTTAACGGGGCGCCCAAGATCAAGATCAAAAGCAGATCAAGAGCACAGCGGCCTCCCGGCCGGCTTGAGTGTTTAAAAGCCAAATCAAAAGCTAAAGCGGGCACGGTCCAAATGTAGGAGCTGGCTTGCCTGCG
>NZ_CP080030.1:4782825-4820808 GCF_019382755.1 Pseudomonas sp. Colony2
AGACCGAGTTGTCTGCATCGCCGGCAAGCCAGCTCCTACAGAAGAGCGGCTTTGCGTTCGCTCTGGCTTTTGATCTGGCTTTTAAACACTCAGGTCGGCTTTCAGGCCGCCGTGCTCTTGCTTTTGATCTTGATCTGACTGCCCCAATAAGCCCGAGGCCGAACGCAGGTATTGCGGAGCGGGTAAACCGGCAGGACGCCGGTTTAGCCGCGCTGGGCCATGGATGGCCCGTCGCGGCGGCCCGCGGAGTAATGCCGGAGTGAGGGAACACCGAGCCTAGGCGAGGTGCCGACAGGCGGGGCAGAGCGCTTTGGTTACTTTGCCGCTTTTTTGCAAAGTGACTCGCTGTAAGAGCGAAACCATAAGCCGCCGTTACCTAAATAACGGATAAACACCCCGCCCTCCCTCACCCCCCCTTCAACTCTTCAATCATAATTTCCCGCATCCGAAACTTCTGGATCTTCCCCGTCACCGTCATCGGAAACTCATCCACAAATTTGAAATGCTTGGGCATCTTGAAGTGCGCAATCCGCCCCTTGCACCACGTCTGCAACTCAAGCTCATTAGCCACATGCCCCGGATGAAACTTGATCCACGCCACAATCGCCTCACCGTAACGCTCATCCGGAATCCCGATCACCTGCACATCCGCCACCGCCGGATGAGTAAAGAAAAACTCCTCCAACTCCCGCGGGTACACGTTCTCACCTCCGCGAATGATCATGTCCTTGTTACGCCCGGCGATGCACACATACCCATGTTCATCCATGGTCGCCAGGTCGCCGGTGTGCATCCAGCCCGCCTCGTCGATAGCCTCACGAGTGCTGTCAGGATTATTCCAGTAACCGAGCATCACGCTGTAGCCACGGGTACACAGCTCCCCTACCTGGCCCCGAGCAACCGTGTTACCGGCGTCATCGATAATCTTGCTTTCCAGCTGTGGCTGGGTCCGGCCAACCGTCGTAACACGCCGCTCAAGGTCATCATCCGGCCCGGTCTGCAACGACACCGGGCTGGTTTCCGTCATGCCATAGGCAATCTGCACCTCACTCATGTGCATCTCGCCGATAACCCGGCGCATCACCTCGATCGGACAAGTGGCGCCCGCCATGATCCCGGTGCGCAGGCGCGACAGGTCGAACTCGGCGCGGCGCGGGTGATCAAGCATGGCGATAAACATGGTAGGCACCCCGTATAGCCCGGTGGCCTGTTCTTCGGCGACGGCAGCCAGGGTCAGCAATGGGTCGAAACCGTCACTCGGGTAGATCATCGTGGTGCCATGGGTGATGCAGCCCAGGTTACCCATCACCATGCCAAAGCAGTGATACAGCGGCACCGGGATCACCAGGCGATCTTGCGCCGTCAGGCCCAGGCTTTCGCCAACCATGTAGCCGTTATTGAGGATGTTGTGGTGACTGAGGGTGGCGCCCTTGGGGAAGCCGGTGGTGCCGGAGGTGTACTGGATATTGACGGGTTGATCGAAGTGCAGGCCGGCCTGGCGGATCTGCAATTGCTCGGGCGGGACGCCTGCCCCGAGGGCCGCCAATTGCGACCAGGGCGTAAACCCCGGGGGCGGGCTGGGATCAAGGCTGATGATGCCGCGCAGGTCAGGTTGAAGCTCCTGCAACATGCCGTGGTAATCGGAGGTCTTGAACGACCCGGCGCACACCAACCACTGGCAACCGGATTGCTTGAGTACGTACTCCAATTCACTGCTGCGATACGCCGGGTTGATATTGACCAGAATCACGCCGATTTTGGCGCTGGCGACCTGGCTGATGCACCACTCGGCGCAGTTGGGGGCCCAGATGCCCAAGCGGTCGCCGGCCTGCATCCCCAAGGCCAGGAACGCACGTGCATGCAAGTCAACCGTCTCTGCCAGTTGCCGCCAGGTGTAGCGACGCTGTTGATGGCCCACGACCAAGGCTTCGCCGTCGGAGTAGCGCGAAACCGTTTGATCAAAGGCCTGGCCGATAGTCATGGCCAGCAAGGCCTTATCCTGACAGCCGCGGCTGTAGCTCTGATTCGATTGATCCATAACGACCCCTGTTGTCTTTTTTGTAGGTTGACGTAAACGTAAACTACGATTGACAGGCCCGCAACGCAAGTTTACGTTAACGTAAAGGTGATCGCCCTCCCCGGCGTATTGGCCATACAAAAACAACGCTAGAAGGTGCCCGTCCATGAGTTACCCCTCCCTGAACTTCGCCCTCGGTGAAACCATCGACATGCTGCGCGACCAGGTGCAGTCCTTCGTGGCCAAGGAACTGGCGCCGCGCGCTGCGCAGATCGATATCGACAACCTGTTCCCCGCCGATATGTGGCGCAAGTTCGGCGATATGGGCCTGCTGGGCATCACCGTGCCGGAAGAATACGGCGGCGCCGGCCTGGGCTACCTGGCCCACGTGGTGGCCATGGAAGAAATCAGCCGGGGCTCGGCTTCGGTGGCGTTGTCCTACGGCGCGCACTCCAACCTCTGCGTCAACCAGATCAACCGCAACGGCACCCATGAGCAAAAACTCAAATACCTGCCCAAGCTGATCAGCGGCGAACACATCGGCGCACTCGCCATGAGCGAGCCGAACGCCGGCTCCGACGTGGTCTCCATGAAGCTGCGCGCCGATAAACGCGGCAGTGTGTATGTGCTCAACGGCAGCAAGACCTGGATCACCAACGGCCCTGATGCCAATACCTACGTGATCTACGCCAAGACCGACCTGGAAAAGGGTGCCCACGGCATCACCGCGTTTATCGTCGAGCGCGACTCGAAGGGCTTCAGCCGCAGCAACAAGTTCGACAAGCTCGGCATGCGCGGCTCCAACACCTGCGAGTTGTTTTTCGATGACGTCGAAGTGCCGGAAGAAAACATCCTCGGCGCACTCAATGGCGGCGTGAAAGTGCTGATGAGCGGCCTCGATTACGAACGCGTTGTGCTGTCCGGCGGCCCGACCGGGATCATGCAGGCCTGCATGGACCTGATCGTGCCCTACATCCATGACCGCAAGCAGTTCGGCCAGAGCATCGGCGAGTTCCAGCTGATCCAGGGCAAGGTCGCCGACATGTACACCCAGCTCAACGCCAGCCGCGCCTACCTGTACGCCGTGGCCCAGGCCTGCGAGCGCGGCGAAACCACGCGCAAGGACGCCGCCGGCGTGATCCTCTACAGCGCCGAACGCGCTACCCAGATGGCCCTCGACGCGATCCAGATTCTCGGCGGCAATGGCTATATCAATGAATTCCCGGCTGGTCGTCTATTGCGTGACGCCAAGCTGTATGAAATCGGTGCCGGCACCAGTGAGATCCGGCGCATGTTGATCGGTCGCGAACTGTTTAACGAAACCCGCTGAACGGAGCGCGCACCATGGCTACCCTGCACACCCAGCTCAACCCGCGCTCGGCGGAATTCGCCGCCAACAGCGCGGCGATGCTCCAACAGGTCGACGCCCTGCATACCCTGCTCGCCCAGGTGCAGCAAGGCGGCGGCGCCAAGGCCCAGGAGCGGCATACGTCGCGGGGCAAGCTGTTGCCCCGCGAGCGGATCAATCGCTTGCTCGACCCTGGCTCGCCGTTCCTTGAACTCAGCCAGCTGGCGGCTTATCAGGTGTACGGCGAAGACGTGCCCGCTGCCGGGGTGATTGCCGGGATTGGCCGGGTGGAAGGCGTCGAATGCATGATCGTCGCCAACGACGCCACGGTGAAAGGCGGCTCGTACTACCCGCTGACCGTCAAGAAACACCTGCGCGCCCAGACCATCGCCGAGCAGAACCGCCTGCCGTGCATCTACCTGGTGGACTCCGGCGGCGCCAACCTGCCGCGTCAGGATGAAGTGTTCCCGGACCGCGAGCACTTCGGACGAATCTTCTTCAACCAGGCGAACATGAGCGCCCAGGGCATCCCGCAGATCGCGGTGGTGATGGGCTCCTGCACTGCCGGTGGTGCCTATGTGCCGGCGATGGCGGACGAAGCAATCATGGTCCGCCAGCAAGCCACCATCTTCCTCGCCGGCCCGCCGCTGGTGAAGGCGGCGACCGGAGAAGTGGTCAGCGCCGAAGACCTGGGCGGTGCCGATGTGCACTGCAAGATTTCCGGGGTGGCCGACCACTATGCCGACAGCGACGAACATGCGCTGGCCCTGGCTCGGCGCAGTGTGGCCAACCTCAACTGGCGCAAGCTGGGGCAATTGCAACAACGCACGCCGCTGGCGCCGCTTTATAGCAGCGAAGAGCTGTACGGCGTGATTCCGGCCGACGCCAAGCAACCGTTCGATGTACGCGAGGTGATCGCACGATTGGTGGACGGCTCGGTGTTCGATGAATTCAAGGCGTTGTTTGGCACCACACTGGTGTGCGGCTTTGCGCACCTGCACGGCTATCCGATTGCGATCCTGGCCAACAACGGCATCCTCTTCGCCGAGGCCGCGCAAAAAGGCGCGCACTTTATCGAACTGGCCTGCCAGCGCGGGATTCCGCTGTTGTTCCTGCAAAACATCACCGGCTTCATGGTCGGCCAGAAATACGAAGCCGGCGGCATCGCCAAGCACGGCGCCAAACTGGTGACAGCGGTAGCCTGTGCCAAGGTGCCGAAGTTCACCGTGATCATCGGCGGCAGCTTCGGCGCCGGTAACTACGGCATGTGTGGACGCGCCTACGACCCGCGCTTCTTGTGGATGTGGCCCAACGCACGCATCGGCGTGATGGGCGCCGAACAGGCCGCCGGCGTGCTGGTGCAGGTCAAGCGTGAGCAGGCCGAGCGCGCCGGCCAGGGTTTCAGCAGCGATGAGGAAGCGGCAATCAAGCAGCCGATCCTCGACCAGTACGAAACCCAGGGCCACCCCTACTACTCCAGCGCACGGCTGTGGGATGACGGCGTCATCGACCCGCTGCAGACCCGCGACGTGCTCGCCCTGGCCCTGTCCGCCGCGCTGAACGCCCCCATCGAGCCGAGCCGCTTCGGCGTGTTCCGCATGTAAATGGAGCTGCACCCCATGAGCGATTTCAACACCCTCGAACTGATCACCGACCCCCGTGGCTTTGCCACGCTGTGGCTCAGTCGTGAAGCCAAGAACAACGCGTTCAATGCCGAAATGATCCGCGAACTGATCATTGCCCTGGATCGGGTGCAAGGCGATCCGGCCCTGCGCTTTCTGGTACTGCGCGGGCGCGGCAAACACTTCAGCGCCGGCGCCGACCTGGCCTGGATGCAGCAGTCGGCCGAACTGGATTACCACACCAACCTGGACGATGCCCGAGAACTGGCGGAGCTGATGTACAACCTCGCCAAGCTGAAAATCCCGACGCTGGCGGTAGTCCAGGGTGCGGCCTACGGCGGTGCCCTGGGATTGATCAGTTGCTGCGACATGGCGATTGGCGCCGACGATGCGCAGTTCTGCCTGTCGGAAGTGCGCATTGGCCTGGCGCCGGCGGTGATCAGCCCGTTCGTGGTGCAGGCTATCGGTGAGCGGGCTGCCCGACGCTATGCCCTCACGGCAGATCGCTTCGGCGGCCAGCGGGCGCGGGAAATCGGGTTGTTGGCGGAGAGTTATCCCGCTGATGAGTTGGACGTACACGTCCAATTGTGGATTACCAATCTGCTGCTCAACAGCCCGGCGGCCATGCGCGCCAGCAAGGACCTGCTACGGGAAGTCGGCCACGGTGCCCTGACGCCAGCGTTGCGTCGCTACTGCGAGAACTCCATCGCCCGGATCCGCGTCAGCGCCGAAGGCCAGGAAGGCCTGCGTGCCTTTCTGCAAAAACGCGCGCCCAACTGGCAGCCTCAGGAGCCGCGTTCATGAAGACGCTTACTACCGTATTGGTAGCCAACCGTGGCGAAATCGCCTGTCGGGTGATGCGCACCGCCAAGGCCATGGGCCTGACCACCGTGGCCGTGCACAGCGCCACCGACCGTGACGCGCGGCACACCCGCGAGGCTGATATTCGTGTGGACCTGGGCGGCAGCAAGGCCGCCGACAGTTACCTGCAAATCGACAAACTGATCGCCGCGGCCCAGGCCAGCGGCGCCCAGGCGATTCACCCGGGTTATGGGTTTCTTTCGGAGAACGCAGGGTTTGCCCGCGCCATTGAAGCCGCCGGGTTGATCTTCCTCGGCCCGCCCGCCTCGGCTATTGATGCCATGGGCAGCAAATCGGCCGCCAAGGCGTTGATGGAAACCGCCGGCGTGCCGTTGGTGCCGGGTTACCACGGTGACGCCCAGGATCTGGAGACTTTCCGCCAGGCAGCCGAGCGTATCGGTTACCCGGTGCTGCTCAAGGCAACGGCAGGCGGTGGCGGCAAGGGCATGAAGGTGGTCGAGGACGTCAGCCAACTGGCCGAAGCGTTGGCCTCGGCACAGCGTGAAGCACTGTCCTCCTTTGGCAATGCGCAGATGCTGGTGGAAAAGTATTTGCTCAAGCCGCGTCACGTGGAGATCCAGGTGTTCGCCGACCAGCACGGTCACTGCTTGTACCTCAATGAGCGCGATTGCTCGATCCAGCGCCGCCATCAAAAAGTCGTCGAAGAAGCCCCGGCGCCGGGCCTGAGTGCCGAGCAGCGCAAGGCCATGGGCGAAGCGGCCGTGCGTGCGGCCCAGGCCATCGGCTACGTGGGCGCGGGCACCGTGGAGTTTCTGCTGGACGCCCGGGGCGAGTTTTTCTTCATGGAGATGAACACCCGGCTGCAGGTGGAACACCCGGTGACCGAGGCCATCACCGGCCTGGACCTGGTGGCCTGGCAGATTCGCGTGGCCCAGGGCGAGCCGCTGCCGATGACTCAGGAGCAAGTGCCGCTGCTGGGGCATGCGATTGAAGTGCGCCTGTACGCCGAGGACCCGGCCAACGATTTTCTGCCGGCCACCGGGCACCTAGCGCTGTACCGCGAATCCACGCCAGGGCCCGGGCGCCGGGTAGACAGCGGCGTCGAACAAGGCGACAACGTGTCACCGTTCTACGACCCGATGCTGGGCAAGTTGATTGCCTGGGGCGAGGACCGCGAACAGGCGCGCCTGCGGCTGCTGGGCATGCTCGATGAATTTGCCGTGGGTGGACTGAAGACCAACCTGGGCTTCTTGCGGCGCATTATCGGCCATCCGGCGTTTGCCGCTGCCGAGCTCGATACCGGGTTTATCCCGCGTTATCAGGATGAGCTGCTGCCGGCGCCTGGCGAATTGAGTGAGGCATTCTGGCAGGCCGCCGGCCAGGCGTTCATGCAGACCCAACCGAGCACTGACACCCGTTCGCCCTGGGCCGACACCCGAGGTTTTCGCGCAGGCTTGCCGGGCGAGGTTTCCCTGCACCTGAGCTGCAACGGCCAGGATCGCCTGGTAATGCTGCAAGCCGGCGTCAACCCGCCCCAGTTGCACGGCGAACAATTGCTGATCGACCAGCACGGCGTGCGCCGCTCCCATCTGGCGGTACGCGAGGGCGGCAGTGTGTTTTTGCGCTGGGACGGCGAGGTGCACAGTGTCAGCCTGTTCGACCCGATTGCCGCCGTCGATGCCAGCCAGTCCCATCAGGGCGGCCTGACCGCACCGATGAACGGCAGCATCGTGCGAGTGCTGGTGGAAGTCGGGCAAACCGTTGAACCCGGTACGCAGTTGGTGGTGCTGGAGGCCATGAAGATGGAACACAGCATTCGCGCGCCCCATGCCGGCGTGGTCAAGGCGCTGTACTGCCAGGAAGGCGAAATGGTCGGTGAAGGCAGCGCACTGGTGGAGCTGGAAGCCGCGAGTTAAAACCTCGTGACCGCCTGCGCCACCACGCCGATGATCCGGCACTCTTCACTGAACAGCATCTTCGGGTATGTAGGGTTGAGCGGCACCAGGTAAAGCTGGCCGCTCTGCCTGACCCATTTGCGCAAGATCGCCTGGGAATCAAATGCCCATTGGGCCACCACCAGTTTGCCGGGCTCGGGCTGGATGGCCGGGTCCACCAGAATCATCGTGCCTTCATTGATACTCAAGCCGCTGGGGGCGGTCATGGCGTCGCCAGTCACGCGCATCCAGAACGCCTTGCCACGGGCCTGATAGTCGCTCATCTGAAAACGAGTAACGCCGTACGGCCGAGGTTCTTCCTGCAATGGGTAGCCTCCCTTCCCTTCGCTCACCGGGTAACGGTAATTCGGGTTGTAGTGCGGCGCCGGCTGCAGTTCCTCGGCAACCGCCGCGAGCGCTTTTTCGCGAACCACCAGCGCGACCTCGAGCCCATCCAGGCCCAGCTCCTGCATCACCCGGTTCATATCGGCAAGGCTCGGCACCCGACGCTTGTTCAGCCAGTGGCCGACCCCGCCCTGAGACATGCCCAGGCGCGACGCCAGTTGGTCCTGCGTGACCTTGCGGTCTTTCATGTTGGCCTTGACCAACGCTATCCATTTATCCATGGGCCCTGACAATACGTTGTGTACTCACCACGACAATAAACAGTTTGTAGTAATCAATAAAACGCCATAAATACGATTAGTACTAATATCGATTGCAGGCTTTCGACACCCACACAGAGCACTGCCCTTATGACGACCACCCCGTATACCCTGCCCGACACCTGCGATGAAGACGAGCGGCTGTTCCTGCGCAGCAGTGGCGCCGCCCAACGCGCGCTGGACTATTACCTGAAAGAGGATGCCGCACCGCCCTCCGTTGACGACACGTTGTTCGAGGTCAAGCCCGGCATCAGCGACGAGGAGGCCCTGGTCCACGCCTCCGACCTGCTGCGCAGCGCCGCGGCCACTGCGTACGAATCGGCAAACAGCGCCCACGGCAATAGCCGGGACCTGGCGTTTTCAGTGGTCTATTTGATTGATATGGCGAAGGTGATGGTGGAGCGGTCACTGCGGCTTTCGGCGAGGGGTGCCGAACAGCCGGCCAGCCTGTAACAGGCACGCGCGAAAAATATTTCTATCCGAGGGATAAAAACATTTGACTTGCAAATGATAATGATTATTATTGGACCTAGCTGATCGCGAGATCAGTCGATAGACCAAGAGACCTTAGGTCGGACTCTTGGAATATCTCCTCATCAGGCTAATCACGGTTTTTGACCCGGCTCTTTGGCCGGGTCTTTTTTTTGCCAGTTTTTCCCTGGCGTGACTTCAGGCTAATGAAGACTGTGTGTTGCTTGATGGCGCGCATGGTAGCAAAAGACCATCGCCAAAAGAAAGTCGATCGAGCGCTCTAGGCCGGTTCTTTCAAAAATAGCACTTGAGAATCAATCTCATAGATTCTAAGCTGCGGCGGCGTCATGGACGACGCCCCCCTCTTCACCCGCAAAAATTGCATCCAGGCTTTGCCCCGCTCCGGTGTAAAATGCCCGCCACAACACTCATATTCAGGCAACCAGACTATGACCGTGGCCTTGACCTCCATCAAGATCAGCACCGACTTCGACAGTGGCAATATCCAGGTGCTCGACGCCAGTGATGCTCACCAGTTGCTGCTGGCGATAAAGCCCGATACGCGCAGCCAGCACTTCCAGTGGTTCCACTTCAAGGCCGAAGGCATGCACGTGGGTCACACCCACACCTTCCGCCTGAGCAATGCCGGCCACTCGTCTTACAAGCACGCCTGGAGCGGCTACAACGCCGTGGCGTCCTACGACCATATCAACTGGTTCCGGGTGCCCACCCGCTTTGATGGCGAAACGCTGCACATCACCCTCGAAACCCGTGAAAAACAGGCCTGGTTCGCCTACTTCGAACCCTACAGCCGCGAACGCCACGACTGGCTGATCGACCAGGCGCTGAACCGCGCCGGCACGCAATTGCTGGCCACCGGCAAAAGTGTCGAAGGCCGTGATATCCAACTGCTGCGCCGTGGCAAGGGCGAGGCCAACAAGCGCAAGGTCTGGATCATCGCCCAGCAGCATCCCGGCGAGCACATGGCCGAATGGTTTATGGAAGGCATCATCGAGCGCCTGCAACAGGACGGTGACGCCGAGCTGAAAAAGCTCCTGGCCGCCGCCGACCTGTACCTGGTACCGAACATGAACCCCGATGGCGCGTTCCATGGGCATCTGCGCACCAACGCCATGGGCCAGGACCTCAACCGCGCCTGGCAGAGTGCGAGCCAGGAGATCAGCCCCGAAGTACTGTTCGTCCAGCAACAAATGGAAAAGTACGGCGTTGACCTGTTCCTGGATATCCACGGCGACGAGGAAATCCCCTATGTGTTCACCGCCGGTTGTGAAGGCAACCCGGGCTACACGCCACGTATCGAGCAGTTGGAAAAACACTTCCGCAGCCACCTGAGCAACCTCACCCGGGATTTTCAGACCGCGCATGGCTACACCCGCGACCTGCCGGGCGAAGCCAATATGACCCTGGCGTGCAACAGCGTCGGCGAGAAGTTCGATTGCCTGTCCCTGACCCTGGAAATGCCCTTCAAGGACAACGACGACGCGCCCAACCCGCACACTGGCTGGTCGGGCAAACGCTCGATGCAGTTGGGCAAGGATGTGTTGAGCAGCGTGGCGGATATCGTCGGCGTATTGCGCTAAACATCCACGATCCCGGCGACGGCTGCATCACAGCAACCGTCGCCGGGGAAGGCTTCAGTCCTTGCTGCCGGTCATGCTTTGCAACACACCGTCACGCCGGATCAAACCGTGGAACAGCGCCGCCGCCAGGTGCAACAACACCGTTAGAAACAGCAAATACGCCAGGTAACCGTGAGCCTTGCGCAACACGGCAAACAACGGCGCATTCGCCCCCACCAGCGCCGGCAACTGCACCGAACTGCTGAGCATCACCGGGTCGCCGGCCGCTGAAATCATCGCCCAGCCCAGCAGCGGCAACACCAGCATCAACGCATACAGCACCACGTGGGAGGCCTTGGCCGCCAGCACTTGCCACAGCGGCAAGTCGGCAGGCAGCGGCGGCTGGCGCGTGGAAAAACGCACCACCAGGCGCACGATCACCAGCGCCAGGATCGCAATGCCCAGCGGCTTGTGCAGGTGGATCAGCCACTCATGGCGTTCGGAAACCGAGGCCACCATGCCCGCGCCGATAAACAGCATGGCGATGATCATCAACGCCATCAGCCAATGCAGCAGCCGCGCCAGCGGGGCGAAAAACCGGGGTTGGGCATTCATGGCTTCGACTCCTGAGGGGCGCTGTGCAGCTGGCTGACTTCGCTGGTGCGACGCAGGTAGGAACTGGCGTACGCCGCCGAACGGGCGGCCAGCAATGGGTCATTCGAGGCTTCGATACCGCTCGGCAGCACCAGTGGATCAAAGTTGATGTCACGGCAATCACCGTCCATTTGCGGCTGGCTGCTTTCCAGCACCAGGGTCCCGGCATTCAGCACCTTGTGCTCACCGGTCCAGGTCTTGCTGGCGTCATCCACCGGGTCGCCCGGGTTGGCCAGGGTGAGGTTCAACTGCCAGCGCAACGGCCCGGCCACCAGGCGCTGGGCCAGGTCTTTTTCGAGGAAGTCGCTGCCGGCGGGCGCCGTGGCCCCCGCAGCATCCTGGCTTTGCGGTACGACGCCCCAGCGCACGGCCTGGCGTTGGCCGCTGGCGTTTACCAGGTAAAACGCGTTGATGCCGTTATAGGTTTCAGTGGCATAGCTGGCAGACGGCTTGGCGGTCTTGACCCAGGCCAGGAACGGCGCGGTCTCGGGGTGCGCCGCGAAGAACGCCGGCATGCCTGCCGGGTTCGGCTTGCCGGTGGCCGGGTCAGGTGCGCCGGCCTTGAGCATCTCGAAGAAGGCCTCGGGCGTGCCCACCGGGAACACCGGCATGCTGTTCATCCCGGTGCGCCATTGCTGGCCGTTGACCAAGTTGAACTGCAAGGCAAAACTGCGGATCGGCACGCTGCTGTCCGGCGCATACGGGTTGCCGCTGGGCAGCGCAAAACGCCCGATAACCGGGGTACGCGCCTCGCTGAATACCTGGGCACTGGAGTACTGGCGCGCCTCGGGGCTGCTCTCGAAATAACCGGCCACGCACACGCCCTTGGCATGGTTACGCCGGTAGCCAGGGTGCAAGCCGTTGTTGGTTTCCAAGGCATTGACCAGGGTTTTGGGGCGCAACCGCTGTGGGTCGAGGCTTCCGTTAACGTAGGCAAACGCCCCGGCCACGACGGCAACCACCACGCCGATGCTGGCCAACCGAATTATCAGGCTTGCGGTGCTCAGCGGCGGACGGGGCGGTGATGAGTGATCTACCATGAAATAACTCCAGGGCCCAAGGCCTTGAGTGGGTGAAACATAAGGTCGGAACACTTGGGACGAACGCCAGCGCACTCTATTCCCTGGCCTGCTGTTTATTTTTATTGGCCTGGAATAACCTTCAACGCCGGACGTCTTCCTAGTCCCAGCGTAGTGACTAGCCAGAATCCCATGCACGAACTCGACGAACAGTTACGTGAACTCATCCCCAGGTTGCGGCGTTTTGCCGTGTCCCTGACGCGTAACACCAGCAGCGCCGACGACCTGGTGCAGGCGAGCCTTGAGCGCGCGATCATCAGTTGGGCCGACAAACGCCTCGAAGGCGACTTGCGCGCCTGGCTGTTCTCGATCCTCTACCGGCAGTTCCTCGACGCCCATCGGCGCTCCCGGCGGTACACACGCATGCTGGAATTTTTCACCGGCCGCGATGATTCGCAGCCGTCGGTCGAGCGCACCGTCATCGCGCAATCGACCCTGCAAGCCTTCGACAAATTGAACACCGAACAGCGCGCCCTGCTGCTGTGGGTCTCGGTGGAAGGCTTGAGCTACAAAGAAGTCGCCGACATCCTCGAGGTGCCCGTGGGCACCGTGATGTCTCGCCTGTCGCGCGCGCGCCAGGCCCTGCGCCAGCTCAGCGACGGCGAAATCACCAGCCCTGCCCTGCGGATACTCAAATGATCAGCCTGCCTCCCAGCGAACGCGATTTGCATGCCTACGTCGATCACCAGCTCCTGGACGCCGACCGCCGCCAGCTCGAAACCTGGCTGGCGGCCCACCCGGACGTCGCCGCCCAGGTGCACGCCTGGCAACAGGACGCGCAGCACCTGCGGGCATCGTTGAGCGGCGCACTGCAACAACCCGCCAACCCCGAGCTGGACCCGGCCCTGATTCGCCAGCGGGTCAAGCGCCAGTCACGCCGCCATCTCGCAACCGCCGCCATGCTGTTGATTGCCGTCAGTGTCGGCGGCCTCGGCGGCTGGCAGGCCCGCCAGGCTACGCTGCTCGAGAGCATGGCGCCCATGAGCGACGCGATGCAGGCCTACCGCCTGTTTGCCCAGGACGGCATCTTGCCCGCCGACTACCACGTGCAAAGCGGTGGCGACATGCAAGGCTGGCTCGACCGTTACTTCAACCAGGCCTACCGCCTGCCGGACCTGAGCCAGGCCGGGTTCAAGGCGGTCAGCGGGCGCCTGCTCAGTACCGAACAAGGCGCGGCGGCCATGGTGCTGTATGAAGACCCCCAAGGGCGGCGCATCAGTTTCTATATCCGCCCGCCGGGCCCGGAAAACAAGTTCCTGCCCCGGGGCAGCCGCAGTGCCGACGGGCTGCAGGCCGAATACTGGTCGGGCGCGGGCTACAACTATGCGATGGTCAGCCCGCAAGACCCGTCGACCACGCAGATGCTCAAGCAGACGATGCGGTTCTAGAAGGCCACATCCAGCACCACGTTATCGACGTAGGTGCCGGCCGGCGGTGTTGTCTGGTTGGTATAGATCGCGGCGTTGTAGTTGAATACCTGGCTACCGGTACCCAAGCCATTCCCGGGATTCACCTCAGCCGTTGAGCTGGCGCGCCGGGCGGTGCTCACGCTGCCCCAGCGGGTGGTGGTGGCGCTTTTGAAAATGTCGTAATTCAGGAAATTGCTGCCAGAAACCATCCGCCGCTGCCCACCCACACTCACCGGGTTCTGGCCATCGCTGATGCCCACGGTGTAGGCGCTGCCCTTGGTGCAGGCAATGGTGGCCTGCCCGTTCACGCTGGAAAAACCACTGACTACCGGCGCACTGCCGAAGGCGATGTTGGGTGCAGAGATTGTGCAGTCGTTAGCCACGGTCATGCTGACGGTCAGGGAAGCCGTGCCACTGCCGGTGTCCCGTATGACACAGAGAGAACCCACACCGAGGACCGAGCAATAATTCCAGGTCCAGGCAATGCTTAGTGTCTCAGTATAAAGGCCGGCCGCCACATTGCTGCCGATGATGGAACTCAGATAAAGCGGCACGGTTTTCGTGCCCGGCCCGGATACCAGCCCCAGGCTTTGGGCGATGCCGGTGGCACCGAAATCGAATTGGGTTCCACGGGTGATCGGATAACTGGTGCTGTTACTGCCGTAGATCGTATAGCTGATGATATCCCCAGTGGGGCCGACCATGCCGCTGGTGGCCGACGTGATGGTTGCATAGAAGTGATCATTGGCTGCCAGCAACGAGATCAGCGTGGCCCCACAATTCAAGCCGGCATTGGTGGTGGAACTGGTCTGGGGAGCGGTGCGCACCGTCATCGAACTGATCGAGCCAAAGCCGGCCGGCGAGGTGGTTCCCGGCACCGAGCACGCGGCCATCACCTGTGTCGAAAAGCCCAGCCCCGCCAGCACCAGCAGCCCCACTATGCATTCCTTGCCCCGCACACCCACACTCCTTATCTCATTGGCAAACCAGTGGCCCGATCAGCGGCACCTGTGCTTCGTTGATATCCAGATCGAACGTTGCCTGGCAGGTACGGCCCTCACCCACAGTGACTTGCAAGGTGTTGTGGGCCGCCAGGTTCTCCAGGTACACCAGGCCGTCCCAACCCACCACCGCCCGCGCGCCGGTTTGCTCGTGACGCACCTGGCTGCCCAGGGGCAGTTCCTGATGCTGGGCATCCACCAGGGTGATACTGGCCGCGATCACCCGGCGCACCGGGAATTCCAGCAAATAGCCGCTGCCGCGACGCACCGCCACCCGCTGCTCGACATTCGGCGTCTGCACGGTGACCGGCAGGTTCAGCGGGTCGATTTCATATTTGCCGCGGTAATAAGCGCTGCTCCACGGCACCAGCAGATGCCCGTTGCGATCGGTTTCACCCACTAGCTGGTTTTCGTAAAGCACCGGCACCCCGGCATAACCATCGGTGCTCACCACCACAAACGCGTCATTCACCCGATTAGCCGCGAACACTTGCTTGTCCATCCACACCAACGAACCGCTGGCATCCGCCCAGCGGGTCTCGGCGTCGCTGCTGCCATAGACGCCCGCCTGCAATTGCACCGACTGCATGCGCCAGGTCAGGTCGGCCTGGCGATAGGCGGGGCCGTCGCCACTGGCATACCCCAGGTTGTAGCCCACGCCGCCTTCGGACGGCACCGCCCGGCTGTAGTTGACCCGCTGGCGACTCTCGCCGGCCTGGCTGCGCTCGTTGCTCAAGGCCAGGCTGCCATAGATGTCGAACGGGATGACCAACTGCGCCTGCATGGCCCAGTTGCTGTCACCGACCTCGCGGTTGGCCGACAGGTAGAAACTGGTGTTGCGCCACAGCTGTTTGCTCCAGGTGAGGTTCATCAGCCGGGTGCGGGAGTCATCGGCCGCCTGTACATCGAAATAGCCGGCACCGATGCTGCCGAAATCGTTGAGGTTCAGGCTCAGGGTCACCTGCTCGCTGCGCTTGCTGAGGCTCGCATAAGGCGTGTCGACCAGGGTCAGGTCGGCGTACTGGTCGCGGCGTTCTACTCGCTGGTATGACAGGCTGTAGCGCTGGTTGCTGTATTGATAACCGAAGCTCAGTTGCTGGCCGGTCTCGCCATCAAACTGGCTTTGGCTGAGGGCGGTATTGAGCACCCCGAAGTTGCCCAGCCGCACGTTGCCGCCGAGCCCGCCCAGGGTCAGGTCGCCTGAGGCTTCGGCATGGCTTTCCAGGGTGAAGTAGTCCGACACCCCGTAACGAAAGGTGCCGCTGGCCACGCCCGGCCCGTAGCCAAAATCCCGAATGGTGTAGTCGCGGCGCAAATTACCGGCCGCCACGGAAAAATCCGACAGGCCTTTTTGCAACAACGTACTGGTGACGTAGAACGGCACGGTGGTCGACACCTGCCGGCCCAGGGCATCGGTGGTGACCACCACCGCTTCGCCGGCGCCGTTGATAAACGGCACGTTGGTCAAGGTGTAAGGGCCCGGCTGCAGATCTGCGCTGCTGGATTTGTAGCCATTGATGAACAGGTCCACCGACGACGGCACCGCCGCCTCCCCGGCAAATTGTGGCAAGGGGTAAGTCACCAGGTCCGGGCGTACGCCGAAATCCCGCGACACTTGCACCCCGCCCAGGCGTACCGAACTGCTCCACGGCAATGCGCTGCTGATCACGTCGCCCGCCTCGTAGGTCAGCAGGCGCTCATCGTCGGAAAAGCGCCAGGTGGTGTCATAGCGCCGGTAGCCATTGTTCAAAGTGCTGCCGCTGGCCTGGCCGCCAAAGGTGGTGCGGTATTGGCCGGTATTGGACAAGGTGCCCCAGGTATCGAACAGCCGCACTTCGTTGAAAATGCCCAGGTATGTGCCGGCGTCATCGGTGTCGTTCAGGTAAGCGTCATAGTTGAGCAACGCACCAAAACTGGTGAGTGCCTGGGCGCGCGGGTAGTTGTTGCGGCTGCCGATGAACTGCGCCGGCAACCACGCCGGCGGTACCGTCAACATCAGGCGCTGGCCCTGGCTGTCGTAATCGGTGTGCAGGCCCGGCAGGTGGTCCAGCGCGACCTCGGTGGTAATCTCGGCCGGCAGCTTCATGCCCACGTCCCGCAAGGTGGCCGCCGGCACAAACAGGCCGCCGGCGCGCTGATCCACGGCCACCACCCGGCCAGTGTCCATCTGGTTGACCACCAGTTCGAGGAACAACTGTGCATCGGCAACAGCCTCCATGTTGCTGGGCGGCGGCGGCAACGACGCGGCCACGCCAAGCGGCGCAAGCACCAGGCCCGCCAGGCCGCCCACCACCCACACCGATCGCCATCGACTACGAGCCCAACCATGGCTCACCAAGGCATTGTGTCCATCAATGGACATCTCCATCCGTTAAGACCAAGGGCTGCTCCATGCCCTATTCCATTGCGTTACCGTCCCGGTGCAAGGTTCTCCAGTTGCGTTGCGCCATTGACCCGTACCTGCAACGGCTGGTCGCCCGCGACACCTTCCGGCACCGGCCAGCGCATGGTTGCGCCCGGCAGTACATAGCCCAGCAAGCCGTCCACCAGCGGCCGGGTCTGCCCGCCCTGTTTGAACGCCACATCGGTGAGCCGCGCGTGCACCGCGCCCTGGTTGCGCATCTCCACATAGTTGCGCCCGCCGACGGTGACTTTTTTCCAGCTCAGGTCAGGCTTGCCCGCGCCCTTGGGGTCGCGCTGGCGCGTCGCGTCTTCCTTGCTCCACAGGCCTGCGCCGTAGGCGAACAACGGCACCGAATAACGCATCTGAAAGCGGATGGCTGCGGCCGTCTTGCCATCGGCTGCGGGGGTTTCAGGGGTGGCGGCGGGGATTTCGTCGATGATGATCCGATAGGCCAACTCCTGGCCCGGCGGCACTTCCCGGGTCCGGGTCAGGCGCACCAATTGCTTCTGCCCCGGTTCGATCTTCGCCACCGGCGGGCTGCCGATCACGTCGCGCTGGTTCTGGTACTGCTCGTCAAACCCGCCCTGGCTCCAGGCAAATACCCGGATCTGCAGGTTGGCAGTCTCTGTACCGCGGTTCTCCAACCACAAGGCGCTGGCCTGTTGATCGGCCTCCAGCACCGGGTCAATGGGCCAGATCAGCACCGAACTGGCAGCCTGGACCTGCCCGGCGCCCAACGCCACCAGACCGATACAACCCGCAACCCAATACCGCCGGGAAGCTGCAAACATAGATTCCACTCCTCATGCCAATCGCCTTACCAGGACAGCTGCACCTGCAGCACGTCGCTGTACGTCCCCCCAGGCTGATTACCCGGTAACACCACCCGGCCGTAAATCGGCAGGGTTATATTGTTCGCGTTGCTGTAGGCCACGCTGACGCTTTGACTGATCCCCAGGCTCTGGCTCAGGGCCGCGTCCTGAAACAGCTGGTACGCCACTTGAGCACTGCCGCTATTGAGCTGCATGTGCCGGCCACTGGCGTTGTACAAGCCGCCGTTGACGCTCATGCTCAAGGTGACTCCCGGGGTGCATTGCAGCGTTACCCCGCTGCTCAGCGCCACCGACACCGTGCTGGTGGACAACGACGAATAGCTGCCGAACGCCAGGCTGCCGTAGTTCGTGCCGCCGCCCACCACCAGGCAGCCTGCGGCAATCGTCGCGCTGACCTGGATCGTCTGGCTGGTCACCGCCAGCAACGACAACGGCATCCCCCAACCCGTGATGACCGCCAGCGTCGCCCAGCAGGCCCGCTTCATGGCACTAGAACGTCAGTTGCACGGACACCGTGTCGGTGTAGGTACCCGCCGGCAAACCTGCCTTGCCCACGGCCTGGCCGTAGATGTTCACGGTTTGCGCAACGCCCGTGCTCGCGCCTACGTTGATGGTTCCGTTGATCGCCAGGAGCGTCGAATGCCCGGTGTCGGTGTAGAAGTCATACGGCACATAGTTGGCCACGCCGTCGTACAGCGCCCGGGTGCCGCCCGTGGACTGGCCGTCATGGGAGCCCGCGCCCACGGTGATCACCGGCGAGGTGCCCGAGGAACACTGGATCGACAACGCGCCTCCACCGCCACCCAGCACCTGGCCGGACTGCGTGGTGAACTGGCTGTTGGTGGTACCGAAATTGATCGTACCGAAGTTCAAACCGGTGGTGCCGCCCACGCCGTTGACCAGGCAACTGTTGGTCAGGATCAGCGTGGAGCTGATCTGCCCGGTGACCGTCGTGGCCGCCTGGGCACCCGATACCCAGGCCAGTGCGACCAATGGGAGAACTGCTTTAGATACAAGTGCATGCATGATGTCCATCCTCATGAATTACCAATCCAGAGTCACCGTCAGGGTGTCTGTGTAGATGCCGGCCGGTAGGGCCCTGGTATTCGCCACCACCGAGCCGAATACCGGGATCGGTACCTGTGCGCCCTTGGTCACGACGAAATTGCGTTGCTGGCCGATGCTGTAGGTGCTTCGGCCCGCAGGATCGGCCGACAGCCGATACGGTATGGTTTGCCGGCCATTGCTCAAGCGCCGGGTGATGCCGTCGCCATGGGCGCCGCCGTCGATGGTCACGGTGAAACTGCTCACCACCGACGGGTTGCAGGACACCGCGAGCGCGGCCTTGTCGCCATCACTGATGCCGGCACCCAGGCCCTTGTCCCAAGTGGGTCCGTGGCTGCCGAAATCCAGCAAGGCCGAGCCGCCATCCGGGCTCACCGGCGCGCTGTCGGTGCCTTTGCTCACCTGGCAACTGGCGGTAATCACCAGCCGTGCGTGAATCTGCCCGGCGACCGCCGCCTGGGCGTCCTCGGCCAGGAGCAACAGGCCGCCCAGCGCGATGCAGGCCAGGACGCGGCTTACCATGTCACCGTCACTTTGAGCAGGTCGGAATAACGCCCCACGGCCGGTATTTCCTTGAGCGGCTCGATGCGTCCATAAAGTGGCAAGTCCACCGTGCCGGAATCGGGCACACGGCCGCTCAACGGTACGTCCACGGCCAAGGGGATGCGGCGTGCGGCATCGGCATAAATTCGATAGGGAATGGGTTTGATCGAGGGGGCAGCAGCGCCCAGGTAACGTACTTCGCCGATGCCGCCATGCAGGCCGCCGTCGACACGCATCTGATACGGCGTATCCGGGTTGCACTCCAGGCGTGGCTGGCGCTGGCTGATCAAGGCTGCACTCAACGGGCCTGCCGGGTCATCCAGCCGGGAGCCGCTGCCGAAATCCAGTACGCCGAGCTGCTCGATCCCTGCTTCACGCGTGGTGCCGACCAACTGGCACCCCCGCTGCACGTCGATACGCACCTCAACCTGGAGCTGTGCACCATAAACCGTGTTGCAGAGCATCGCGCTCATGATTGCCAAGACTGCGTGTCCCTTCACTGCCCCAAATCCTTATACAGGGGTGACTGCTGTGTATGAGGTTAGTCACTTGAAGGGAATCCGCCAGTCAGGTCGGTGTTTTGGATCCATTGACCCATGCCTTTTCCAGATAGCTCGCGCCGTGCATCTCTATTGGTCAAACCGCAACCGGCGCTCTAAAGTGAGCGACCACCGAAACACAGAGTGACTGACATTGGCTGCTTTACCGCCCCTGCTCAAACGGTTGCTGGGTAAACCCGCGGCGACCACCGCCGCCCCCGGTATCAGCGCATTCTTCCAGGGCAAGGCCCGCCAACAGGGCTATACCCTCAGTCCAAGCCAGCAACAGGTGATCGAGACCATGTCCCGGCAAACCGACCATCTGCTGGCCGGGCGCCCTACCCGCAGCCTGTACCTGCACGGCGCCGTCGGCCGGGGCAAGAGCTGGTTGCTGGACGGCTTTTTCCAGGCGTTGCCGATTGCCGAGAAACAGCGCGTGCACTTCCACGACTTTTTCGCCCGTCTGCACCAGGGAATGTTTGCCCATCGCCAGCAGCGCGATGCCTTGGCCGTGACCCTGGATGAGTTGCTCGATGGCTGCCGCGTGCTGTGCTTCGACGAGTTTCACGTACACGATATCGGCGATGCGATGCTGATCAGCCGCCTGTTCAAGGCCCTGTTCCGGCGCGGAGTCTGGGTGCTGGTAACCTCCAATTATCCGCCCGCCGGGTTGCTGCCGAACCCCTTGTACCATCAGCGGTTCAAGCCGGTGATCGAGCTGATCAGCGCGCGCATGGACGTCATGGAAGTCAGCGCCCCCCAGGATTTTCGCAGCCTGGCCCAGGCCCATGGCGATCAGCGGTTCAGCACTGGCCAGTTCGTGTGGCCGGGGACTGCCGCGCAACGCCAAGCCCTGGGCCTGCCGTCAGCGGATCAGGCCCCGGTCAGCCTGACCGTCGGAGCCCGGCAATTGACTGCCCGCTGGCACCAGGACCGCAGCATTGCCTTCACCTTCAGCGACCTGTGCGAACAACCGACCGCCGTCATGGACTACCTGCAGCTGTGCCGCGACTATGAACGCTGGATCATCGACGGCCTGCCGCACCTGGCGGACTGTCCGATTGCCGCCCAGCAACGGTTCATCAACCTGGTGGACGTGCTCTACGACCAGGACAAGCAATTGGTGCTGATCGGCGAGCAGCCGCTGGAGCAATCCCTGAGCGGCCAGGCCATCGATTTGGCGCGCACCGCCAGCCGCCTGGGGCAGTTGCAGAAGATCGGGCCGCAACCCGCTATCATGAGCGCCATTCACGCCCCTATTGCCGAGTGACGCGCCGTTCATGGATACCCTTGCCCAACTCAAGGCCGGCCAACTGGCCGGTATCAAACGCCTGGACCTGCGCTGTGGGCTGACCGAGTTCCCCCGGGAAATCTTCGACCTGGCCGACTCCCTGGAAATCCTCAACCTTACCGGCAATGCCCTGAGCAGCCTGCCGGATGACCTGCACCGCCTGCCCCATTTGCGCGTGCTGTTCTGTTCGGAAAACGCCTTTACCGAACTGCCGCAATGCCTGGGCCAGTGCGCGCAGTTGAGCATGATCGGCTTCAAGTCGAACCAGATCAGCAGTGTCCCGGCGACGTCGCTGCCACCCTTGCTGCGCTGGCTGATCCTCACCGATAACCACATCAGCCAATTGCCGGACGAACTGGGTGAACGGCCTTTGCTGCAAAAACTGATGCTGGCCGGTAACCACCTGGAGCAGTTGCCGCAAAGCCTCGCCCAGTGCAAAAACCTCGAACTGATCCGCATCGCCTCCAACCGCATGACCCGCCTGCCGGACTGGTTGCTGGCCTTGCCGAGCCTGACCTGGCTGGCCTACGCCGGTAATCCGGTAGAGATGGCCGTGGAAGAGGCCCGCCATGACGCGACGCCAAATATTCCCTGGTCCGAGCTGGAATTGAGCGAAGTGCTGGGGGAAGGCGCTTCCGGAATCATCCGCAAAGCGTACTGGGCCCCGTCAAACGGGCCGGTCAAGGCGGTCGCGGTCAAACTCTATAAAGGCAGCATTACCAGTGACGGCTCGCCCCTGCACGAAATGCACGCCTGCATCGCCGCCGGACTGCATGCCAACCTGATCAAGGTAGAAGGCCGTGTCGTCGACCACCCGGAAGGCCAGGCGGCGCTGGTGATGCAACTGATCGAACCGAGCTACCGCAACCTCGCGGCCCTGCCGAGCCTGGCGTCGTGCACCCGGGATATCTACGAGCCCACCACCCGTTTCAGCGCGGATGTGGCGCTGCGCATGGCCCGGGGCATCGCTTCGGTGGCGGCGCACCTGCACGCGCAAGGCATCACCCACGGTGATCTGTACGGCCACAACATTCTGTGGAATGAAGCCGGTGAATGTCTGCTTGGGGACTTTGGTGCAGCGTCGTTTCACGCCACGGTCGACAGCCAGGAAACCCGCGCGTTGCAGCGCATCGAAGTCAGGGCGTTCGGGGTGTTGCTGGGGGAGTTGCTGGAAAGGATTGATGCGGGGTTGAACGAGCAACAGCGCGTGGCACTGGAAGCCTTGCGGGACAACTGCTGCCAGCCGGATGTGTTGGCCCGGCCTGGGTTCGAGGAAATCACAAGCTTGTTGCAGTCTTCCAAACTCCGCTAAACCCAATGTGGGAGCGGGCTTGCTCGCGAATGCGGTGTGTCAGTCAATACATGCTTGGCTGGTACACCGTATTCGCGAGCAAGCCCGCTCCCACATTTGGACCGGGTTCACATCAAATCAGAATCAACCCGCCAACCCGACGAACATGTCCTGCACGTCATCATGGTTGTCCAGGCCTTCCAGGAAGGCTTCAACTTCGGCCATCTGCTCATCGCTCAAACCGCTCACCGGGTTCTTCGCGATGTAGCCGAGCTTGGCCGACAGCACGGTGAAACCCTGCTCCGGCAGGGCTTTCTGCACGGCATCCAGGTCGGTGGTCTCGGTGATGAACAAGGTCGTGCCTTCTTCTTCGCCTGCCTCGAAATCCTGGGCACCGGCCTCAATCGCGGCCATTTCCGGATCGGCTTCCGGGCTGTCCGGCGAGGCTTCGATCAGGCCCACATGGTTGAAGTCCCAGGCCACGGAGCCGGACGCGCCGAGCTGCCCCTTGCGGAACGCCACGCGGATTTCCGCCACGGTGCGGTTGATGTTGTCGGTCACGCATTCAACGATCAGCGGCACCTGGTGCGGGGCAAAACCTTCGTAGGTCACGCGGTGGTATTGCACGGTCTCACCGAGCAGACCGGCGCCTTTCTTGATCGCGCGTTCCAGGGTTTCCTTGGGCATCGAGGCCTTTTTGGCCTGCTCCACCACCAGGCGCAAATGTGCGTTGGTAGCAGTGTCGGCACCGTTGCGGGCGGCAATGGTGATCTCTTTCACCAGCTTGCCGAAGATCTTGCCCTTGGCATTGGATGCCGCTTCTTTATGTTTGACTTTCCACTGTGCGCCCATGACTCACTCTCTTCTGTCCATCGCGCCGAAACGTCTACTGGCCGGCGCTTTGGGGGCAGAGTTTATAGCGCTGAAACACTCTAATCCACCAAAAAACCGGCCATGCCCCTCAGGTCCGCAAGGGGTTGATGGCGCGCTCACGGTCGGGCACGAAGTCACCCACCTGCGCCAGCACCGCCGGCCTGGCGTTCCAGTACGGCATCAACACCAGGGAGGAAAACAGCGCGGCACCGGCAAACACGATAAACACCGTGACCGTGTCGAAGTAGCCCGGCAGCAAGCCGCCAAGGATCGCCCCCACCGAACCGCAGCCGTTGACGAACCCCGCCGCCGTCGCGCCGGCCTTGGCGGTGCCGAAGTCGATGGCGGCGGTGCTGCTGATCATCGAGTCCGGCCCGTACAGGGTCAGGCCCATCACAAACAGCAGCGCCATCACCAGCGCCACACTGCCGGTGTGCAAGGCGCCCATGAACAACGCCAGGGCCACGGTCAGCGCCAGCAGGCTGAGGACACAGGCCGGCATGCGCCGGGCGCCGAACAGTTTGTCGGACGCCATGCCGATCATGATCGGCCCCAGCAACCCCGCCAGCTCGAACGCCGTCGGCACAATCGCTGCGCCGACCTTGCCCACCGATGGCATCTGCTCATACACAATCACCGGCCCCCACAACAGGATCGCGTAACGCGCCGGTTTCAACAGAAAGTACGCCAGCCCCAGGGTCAACACCGTGCGGTTGCGCAAAATGGCCCGCAGCGGCTCCAGCACACTGGCGTTCTTCTCGGCGGCAGTCTGTTCCGGTTCCGGTTCCACTGCCGGTAACCCCACATCCTGTGGCGTGTTGCGCTGGAAAATGAAAAACAGCACCGCGACCACGAAGACCACAGCCGCACTGGAGATAAATGCCGCATGCCAGGTGCCGATCAGCGTATACGCCCACCATCCGGCAAACGGCGACGCCACCAGGCCACCAAAGGCGTAGCACGAGCTCCATAAACCCAGCACCCGGCCACGCTGCTGCGCCGGGAAGAAACTGCCAAGGTTCTTGCACAGCCCGGACCAGCCGGTGGACTGGGCCAGGCCCTGGATCAACATGCACGTGACAAAGATCGGCAAGGTGGCAAACGTGCCCATCACCAGGGCGGCGGCGGCTGAAATCACCAACCCGCCGAGTACCACCACACGCGGCCCGAAACGGTCGGCGAGCATGCCCCAGGTGAATTGGCCAACGGCGTAGGCCGCCAGGTAAATGCCATCCAGGTTGGCCATCATCATCTTGTCCAGCGGGAAACTCGGGTCGTCGACGATCCCCAGCTTGGCCACCGAAAAAGCCTTGCGGGTAAAATAGAAGGCCGCGTACGCCAGCCAGGTGATGGCGAAAATCTGCACGCGCCAACGCTTGATGTGACTCAAGGGAGTATTCATGGTGGTTCTGACCTCGGGTGTGAGTGTGCCGGCAGAATGAAAAGCAAACGCCTGTATTTTTATTGTTGAGCACTGCAGTACCGGCGCTTGGAGGGGCGCGGTATTGGTCAGATGAGTCCCGCTGGTGAGCACGCAGAAGACCCATGGCCGCCGAAGGTGTAGGACTCGACCTACGGCGACTGGGGCTATCAAAGCAATGGCTGACTAATAGGTAAAATCGATTTATCGTATTTCAAATATAAGCTGAGCTTGTAAGAGGATTCGCGATGTCGGTGTCTCACGCGCAACTCAAAGCCTTCCATGCGGTGGCCGTACACGGCAGTTTTACCCACGCCGCCGAACGCTTGTTCCTCAGCCAGCCGGCCATTTCCGACCAGGTGCGCAAGCTTGAGGAACGTTTCGGCGTGCTGCTGTTTCATCGCAACAAACGTTCGGTGCGCTTGACCGACCTCGGCGAGCGCCTGTTGAGCATCACCCAGCGTCTGTTTGCCGTCGCGGCGGAAGCCGAAGAGCTGTTGCAGGATTCCCGCGCCTTGCAAACCGGCACCCTGACACTCGCGGTGGACGCCCCGGTGCATGTGCTGCCGCAGATTGCGCGCTTCTGCCAGTTGTACCCGGGCATCAGCGTGAAGATCGAAACCGGCAACACCGATGAATCACTGTTTCGCCTGTACAACTACCAGGCCGACCTCGCGCTGCTGGGGCGCGATGTGGACGACGAGCGGCTGCTGTCACTGCCGCTGCCCGATGACCAATTGCTCGCGTTTGTCGCCCGCAACCACCCGTGGGCGGGCCGCGAGTCGATCTGCCTGGCGGACCTGGACGATACGCCGCTGGTGTTGCGGGAAATCGGCTCGGTGACCCGCCAGACCCTGGAGCAGGAAATGCATCAGGCCGGGCTGCGCATTCGCCCGGCGATCCAGGTGGAAGGCCGCGAAGCCGCGCGGGAGGCGGTGGTGGTGGGTATTGGCGTGGGCGTGGTGTCGGCTGCGGAGTTTGGCGCAGATTCGCGGGTGTATGCGATGCCGATCCGTGACTGTACGCAGCGGATGAAGGAAACACTGGTGTGCTTGAAGGAGCAGAGTTCGCGGCGGGTGGTGGCGACTTTTCTGGAGATTGTGCGGGAAAGTTTGCGGTGAAGTTGAGGGCCCCTTCGCGAGCAAGCCCGCTCCCACAGTTGACCGAGTTCTACCGATGGAACGCGGTCGAATGTGGGAGCGGGCTTGCTCGCGAAAGGGCCAACTCGATCTTCAGCCAACCCCCACTAAGGCGCCAACTCGAAAAACGCCTGAATCAACCGCAACTCCCGCCGCCGCTCCATGCACCCGATCACATGCCGGTTCACCAGCCCCTCGCCCTGGATCGGAATCGCGTGCACCCGCGGATCCCGGCTGACTTCCATCGACGACACCACCCCAACCCCCAACTCGGCCGCCACCGCTTCCGTCACCGCCTCACGGCTGTCCAGTTCCAGCAACACCCGGGGCTGCACGCCGGCATGGGCGCAGGCATCGTCAAAGGTCCGCCGCGTGATCGAGCTGGGTTCACGCAACACCATGATCACCTGATCCAATTGCTCCAGCCGAATCCCCGCAGGCTCCGCCAGCCACGGATGGCCGGCCGGCACCAACGCGCAAATCCGTGACTCGATCAACGGCTGCAAGTGCAGGCCCTTGCGCGGCTCCACCTCGGTCAACACCGCCACGTCAGCCCGCTCCGACAACAGCGCCGCGAGGGTTTCCTGCGCATTGCCCAGGCGCAAATTGACAGTAATCCCCGGATACCGCTGCCGTAGGCTGGCCAGCATCGGCATGACCATGTGCGGCCCGTCCGCCGCCACTTCCAGGCGCCCGGTAAGTAATTGCCGGTTGGCCTCCAGCAACGTCTGCGCCTCTTCCACCAGGCCGAAGATCGCCCGGGTGATCGCCGCGAGTTTGGTGCCCTCCTCGGTCAACTCCACCCGCCGCGCGGTACGCCGCAGCAGCGCGATCTGGTAGTGCTCCTCCAGCGCCTTGATATGCCCGGTCACCGCCGGCTGGCTGATGAACAGGCGCTCGGCCGCCCGGGTAAAACTGCCCTCGCGGGCCACCGCATCGAACGCACGCAGTTGAAACAGGTTCATAGCTATCGGCCTCACTGATAGCTCGCATAACAACAAACAATTTGATTGATGACAAGCCAAACTGCAATTTAGGCGCCGTAACTTCATCCCAATGTTTTGCGAGGACACACGAATGAGCACTGCCGCGCCGATCCTGCTGACCCCGGGGCCCTTGACCACCTCGGCCCGCACCCGCCAGGCCATGATGGTCGACTGGGGTTCATGGGATGACCGCTTCAATCAACTGACCGCCAGTCTTTGCGAGCAACTGCTGGTGATCGTCAACGGCACCGCCAGCCACCATTGCGTGCCATTGCAAGGCAGCGGCACCTTTGCCGTGGAAGCGGCCATCGGCACCCTCGTGCCACGGGACGGCAAGGTGCTGGTGCTGATCAACGGCGCCTACGGCAAGCGCCTGGCGAAGATTTGCGAAGTGCTCGGCCGCGAGTTCAGTACCTTTGAAACTGCCGAGGACGAACCCACCACCGCCGCCGACGTCGACCGCCTGTTGCACGCCGACAGGGGCATCACCCACGTCGCACTGATCCATTGCGAAACCAGCACCGGGATTCTCAACCCGTTGCCCGAGATCGCCCAGGTCATCGCCCGCCACGGCAAGCGCCTGATTATCGACGCCATGAGCTCCTTCGGCGCGCTGCCGATCGACGCCCGCGAGGTGCCGTTCGACGCGCTGATCGCCGCCTCCGGCAAGTGCCTGGAAGGCGTACCGGGGATGGGTTTTGTGTTCGCTGAAAAGCAGGCGCTGGCTGCAGCCCAAGGCAACTGCCACTCCCTGGCGATGGACCTTTTCGACCAGCACAGCTACATGGCCAAGACCGGCCAATGGCGCTTCACACCGCCGACCCACGTGGTGGCGGCGCTGCACGAAGCGCTGCTGCAATACAACGAAGAAGGCGGCCTGCCCGCCCGGCACCAGCGCTACGCCGACAACTGCCAGGCATTGCTGGACGGCATGGCCGAACTGGGCCTGCGCAGCTTCCTGCCCGCCGCGATCCAGGCGCCGATCATCGTTACCTTCCACGCGCCGAAAGATCCGCGCTACCAGTTCAAGGAGTTCTACGAACGGGTCAAGGCCAAGGGCTTCATCCTTTATCCCGGCAAATTGACCCAGGTGGAAACCTTCCGCGTAGGCTGCATCGGCCATGTGAACCAGGCCGAGATGCAAGCCGCGGTCGCGGCGGTAGCCGAGGTGCTGCAAGAAATGAACGTGCTCGACATCTGACTGCCCACTACTCACAGGATCTGAACCATGAACTACGCAAACCCAACCCAGCTTCAAGCCGCGATCCTCGACTGGGCCGGCACCGTGGTCGATTTCGGCTCGTTCGCGCCCACGCAGATTTTTGTCGAAGCCTTCGCCGAGTTCGACGTGCAGGTCTCCATCGAGGAAGCCCGTGGCCCGATGGGCATGGGCAAGTGGGACCACATCCGCACCCTGTGCGACCAGCCGCAGGTGGCCGAGCGCTATCGCAAGGCCTTTGGCCGCACACCGACTGACGATGATGTGACCGCCATCTACCAGCGCTTCATGCCGCTGCAGATCGAGAAGATCGCCGAGCACTCGGCATTGATCCCCGGTGCCCTGGACACTATCGCCAACCTGCGCCAGCAAGGGATCAAGATCGGTTCGTGCTCCGGCTACCCCAAGCAGGTGATGGACAAGGTTGTCGAACTGGCTGCCACCAATGGCTATATCGCCGACCACGTGGTCGCCACCGACGAAGTACCCAACGGCCGACCATGGCCGGCCCAGGCCCTGGCCAACGTGATCGCCCTCGGGATCGATGACGTAGCGGCCTGCGTGAAGATCGACGACACCGTGCCAGGCATTCTCGAAGGCCGTCGCGCCGGGATGTGGACCGTGGCGCTGACCTGCTCGGGCAACGCCCTGGGCCTGACCTACGAGCAGTTCCGCGCCCTCGACGCCGGCACACTCGCCAGCGAACGCACGCGTATCCAGGCCATGTTCGAAGGCTCGCGCCCACACTACATGATCGACACCATCACCGACCTGCCTGCGGTGATCGCCGACATCAACCAGCGCCTGGCACGGGGTGAAATGCCGCAGGGCAACTGATCGAGATCAAAAGATCGCCTATACACCCTCCTCTCACGGGCAAACCTCGTAAAACAGGCTTACATTGAAAGGACTCCGTCGCAAAGAACGGAGGTTTGCCCTGATGAGTGAGGAAGAAAGCGATGCCCTGGAAAAATTCCGATACGCGTTACAGCACCATGTCGATTGCGTTGCACTGGCTGATGGTGGTGCTGCTGGCGGTGGTCTACGCCTGCATTGAGTTACGCGGGCAGTTTCCCAAAGGCAGCGGCGCACGTACGTTGATCGTGGAAATGCACTTCATGTTCGGCCTGACGGTGTTTGTGCTGGTGTGGCTACGGTTGTTCGCCCGCAGCCTGGGCGTGGCACCGAAGATCGTACCGGCCCCGCCGCAATGGCAAACCCTCCTCGCTACCCTGATGCACATGGCGCTGTACGCCTTGATGATCGGCATGCCCATCGCCGGCTGGCTGATCGTCAGCGCCGAGGGGCATTCGGTGATGTTCTACGGCATCGAGTTGCCGCCGCTGATTGCCGAGAACAAAGCGTTGGCCAAGGAAATTGAAAACTGGCACGTGCTGTTCGGCAAGATCGGCTACTGGCTGATCGGGCTGCATGCGTTGGCCGGGTTGGCCCATCACTATGTGCTGCGAGACAACACTGCGTTGAGGATGATGCCCGGCAAGAGAGGGAGCATTCAGTAAGCCCACGGATTGAATGTGGCAGCTGGCTTGTGTGGGAGCTGGCTTGCCTGCGATAGCATCACCTCGGTGCCACTGATACACCGCGGTGTCTGCATCGCAGGCAAGCCAGCTCCTACATTAACCGGGTGCAACAGGGAAACCCCGGCGGCCCTGCAGGCCACCGGTGTGGACGAAGATCAGGCGGGTGCCGGGGAAAAATCTCCCGGCTTCAATCTGCTGCTTCAACGCCAATAACGCCTTGCCGGTGTACAGCGGCTCCAGCGCCAGGCCACAGGCTTGCTCGGTAGCGTCGATAAAGGCCAGCAACTCCGGATCAACCTTGGCAAAGCCGCCCCGGCTGGCCTCCAGCAATTCATAACCCTGCTGCACAAGCGCCTGCACCTGTTGCGCCACCCCGTGGTCGTCGGGCACCGCCAGGGCGCCATATACCGGATGCGCGCCCGCCTCCGCCAGCACCAATCCCGCCAATGTAGTACCGGTGCCTGCCGCCAGCCACCAACCGTGATAGTCCGTCCAGCCCAGGCCGTTTAATTGCGCCTGCGCCTGATTCACCAAAACCCCGCAACCCAACGCGCCCGCCAGGCCCCCGCCGCCTTCAGGTACCGGGTGCAGGTGCGGATACTGCTCGCGCCAGGGCAGCCAGAAGTCCGGCTCGTTGCGCGCGCGATAGCCGCCATACCCCAGCCAATGCAGTTGCATGCCGAAGGCCTTGAGGTCGAGCACCGTGGGTGTGTCTTGCGGATGGCCACGCAGCAAGCCAACGGTAGGAAAGCCGAAGCGTTTCCCGGCCGCCGCCAGTGCATGCAGGTGATTGGAGTAAGCGCCGCCCAGGCTGATGATCCCGCTGGCGCCCGCCGCCCGGCCTTGCGCCAGGTGCTCGGTGAGCTTGAACCACTTGTTGCCGCTGATCAGCGGGTCGATGCGATCCAGGCGCAGCACGGCGACTTCCACCGGCCCCATCCAGTCCAGCTTCAGGGGTTCAAGGGGCGCGTGGGGAAGCCAGTCGAAAGGACCCATGAGGGCGGTTCTGCACAAGAAAAGGGGCGGTAGTCTACCACCGCCCCTTTTACGTGTTTACAGCTCGGCCGCCAGGCGCGAACCCTGGTTGATGGCGCGCTTGGCATCCAGCTCGGCCGCCACGTCCGCGCCGCCGATCAGGTGCACGTTCTGCCCGGCCGCCACCAGGCCATCCTGCAATTCCCGCAGCGGGTCCTGCCCGGCGCAGATCACGATGTTGTCCACCGCCAGCACCTTCGGTTCACCCTCGGCGCCGATGCGGATGTGCAGGCCCTCATCGTCGATCTTCAGGTACTCGACGCTGTTGAGCATCTGCACCTGCTTGTTCTTCAAGCCGGTGCGGTGGATCCAGCCGGTGGTCTTGCCCAGGCCGTCACCGACCTTGGAGGTCTTGCGCTGCAACAGGAACACTTCACGCGCCGGCGCATGGCGCTCGGGCTTGATCCCGGCCACACCGCCGCGGGCTTCCAGGTGGGTGTCGATGCCCCACTCTTTCCAGAACGCCTC
Source organism: Pseudomonas sp. Colony2 (assembly GCF_019382755.1). Classification (NCBI taxonomy): domain Bacteria; kingdom Pseudomonadati; phylum Pseudomonadota; class Gammaproteobacteria; order Pseudomonadales; family Pseudomonadaceae; genus Pseudomonas; species Pseudomonas sp. Colony2. Next base: position 4,814,075 of record NZ_CP080030.1, read on the forward strand.
GCGGTCCAGGCTGGTGGACACGCCCTGGTGCACGAGGAATTCCGAGACGTCAAAACCGATACCGCCGGCACCGATCACCGCCACGCGATGACCCACCGGCTTACGCTCCAGGATCACGTCGAGGTAGCTCAATACCTTGGCGTTTTCCACACCGGGAATCGCCGGAATACGCGGCGCGATGCCGGTCGCGAGGATGATCTCGTCATAACCGCCCGCAACAAGCTGCTCAACGTCGACCCGGGTGTCCAGGCACAGTTCGACGTGAGTGGTCTGCAACTTGCGCTTGAAGTAGCGCAGGGTCTCGAAGAACTCTTCCTTGCCCGGCACACGCTTGGCGATGTTGAACTGGCCGCCGATCTCGCTGGCCGAATCGAACAGCGTCACCTGATGCCCACGCTCGGCGGCGACGGTGGCGGCCGCCAGGCCCGCAGGACCGGCACCGACCACGGCGATTTTCTTGATCTGCTTGACCGGCAGGTAGTTGAGCTCAGTCTCGTAGCACGCACGCGGGTTGACCAGGCAGGTGGTCAGCTTGCCGCCGAAGGTGTGGTCCAGGCAGGCCTGGTTGCAGCCGATGCAGGTGTTGATCTCATCGGCGCGGCCTTCGGCAGCCTTGTTGACGAAGTCCGGGTCGGCGAGGAATGGGCGAGCCATCGAGACCATGTCGGCATCGCCTTCGGCCAAAATCTGCTCGGCGATTTCCGGGGTGTTGATCCGGTTGGTGGTGATCAATGGAATCTGCACCGCACCGCGCAACTTCGCGGTGACCTTGCTGAACGCGCCACGCGGCACCTTGGTGGCGATGGTCGGGATCCGCGCTTCGTGCCAGCCGATGCCGGTGTTGATGATGGTTGCACCGGCCTGCTCGATAGCCTTGGCCAACTGCACGATTTCTTCCCAGGTGCTGCCGCCTTCTACCAGGTCGAGCATCGACAGGCGGAAGATGATGATGAAATTCGGGCCTACGGCTTCGCGCACCCGGCGCACGATTTCCACCGGCAGGCGCATGCGGTTTTCGTAGCTGCCACCCCAGCGGTCGGTGCGGTGGTTGGTGTGGGCGGCGAGGAACTGGTTGATGAAGTAGCCTTCCGAACCCATGATTTCCACACCGTCGTACTCGGCGACCTGGGCCAGCACCGAACAGGTGACGAAATCATTGATCTGTTTTTCGATGCCTTCTTCGTCCAGCTCTTTGGGCTTGAACGGGTTGATCGGCGCCTGGATCGCGCTCGGTGCCACCTGCTTCGGGCTGTAGGCATAACGCCCGGCGTGGAGGATCTGCATGCAGATCTTGCCGCCCGCCTCGTGCACCGCCCGGGTGACGATCTTGTGCTTCTGCGCTTCTTCGTCGGTGGTCAGCTTGGCCGCACCGCCATACACCCCGCCTTCATCGTTGGGGCCAATGCCGCCGGTGACCATCAGGCCCACGCCGCCACGGGCACGTTCGGCAAAATAGGCCGCCATGCGCTCGAAGCCGCCGGGTTTCTCTTCAAGGCCGGTGTGCATCGAGCCCATCAGAGTACGGTTGCGCAGGGTGGTAAAACCCAGGTCCAACGGGGCCAGCAAGTGCGGGTAGGCAGCAGCGGTCATGGTACAGCTCCACAACGGATCATCACGGGACGTGGAGCGCTCGAATGGCACTCCATCGGTTTATGTCCCACAGACTAAGAGTCCGCCGGCTGGCGCTCAATGACCGTAAGTGACAACTTAATGATCAAAGTGCGCAGCAGAAAGCATGGCAGCGGTAATTTTCTCCTGTTTCTGCCCCTGCCCGATCATCCAGCGTTGAAACCCGCGGCACTGCTGTTTGTGCAGGGTATTGGGGTGCCAACTCAGGTAGTACGGCGCCGCCAGCGGCACGGCGAACCGCCAGGGAATCACCAGCCGACCGGCGCGCAGGTCCCCGGCGATCATTGAGAACTGCGCCAGCACGATGCCTTGCCGGTCGATGGCCGCATGGATCGCGGTAATCGATGATGAGTAATTGCGGCGGATCACGATGGGCTGGCCGGTTTGCCCTTCCAGCTCGCTGAACCATTGGGTCCACGAAGGCGGCGAATCGAATTTGGGCCGCGAGTCGATGCCGATCAGGCGGTAATCGAGCAAGTCCCGCGCGCACGCAACCCGTTCCAGCAACTGCGGTGAACAGGTGGGCACCACACAATCGCGGAACAGCGGCACGCTATGCCCGGCATGCTCGGGGTGCTCGCCATAACCGATGCGAAAGTCGGCACTTTCCTCCCCCGATGCATCATCGAGGGTGCTGTCGAGGTAGATGTCCAGGTCGGTTTCGTCCTGCCCCCACTCGTCGATCAGCGGCGACAGCCATTTGGTCATCAGCGAAGGCAGGCAACTGATATACAGGTTGTTGGGATTCTTCGCCCGCTCGGCCTCGGCCACCGCCAGCCTGAGTTCTTCGAACGCCGCGGTGCAGCGGGCGTGCAGGCGTTCGCCGACGCTGTTCAAGCGCAGGCGCTGGCCGTCCTTGAGCGTCAGCTTCATGCCCAGGGCATCTTCGAGCAGTTTCATTTGCTGGCTGACAGCGCCCACCGAGATCCCCAGGCGAATCGCCGCCTGGGACATACCGGCGCAGTGGCCCACCACTTCAAACACTTGCAACGCGCGCAACGGCGGTAAACGGCTCATGGGGGAATCTCGCGACTTCAGCAGTTTAGATTTTCTACTAAAAGTAACAGAAAACCTCATATTTTCTTCAGTCAGTGCAACCCGTAGAGTTAAACCACTTCCCACCCCATTGCGTTACGCCCTGCTGGAGTCGCTGATGAAAACCCTGCCTGAACAAATTACCCATGTCGTGTTAGGCGACAGAGAACCCAGCATCGAAGAGTTCGTGGCGATCGCCCGCTATTCGGCCACTGTTTCGTTTGCCGACAGTTACAAGAACCGGGTTAAAAAGTCCCGTGGGTTGATCGAGCGATTCCTCGATGAAAACCGTTTGGTGTACGGCGTGACCACCGGTTTTGGCGACAACGTGCGGCATGTGATCTCGCCGGAAAACGCCAAGGAACTGCAAGTCAACATCGTGCGTTCCCACGCTGTTTCCGTCGGCGAACCGCTGGTGCGTGAACAGGTGCGGGCGATCCAGTTGATGGTGTTGATCAGCCTGGGCAAAGGCTACTCCGGGGTGCGCCTGGAACTGCTGGAACTGATCGCCGGCCTGCTCAACCACGACGTGGTGCCCTTTGCGCCGGGCGAAGGCTCGGTGGGTTACCTCGCGGTAGAAGGCCACCTGGCCCTGGTGCTGCTCGGCGAAGGCCGCGCCAGCGTCAAGGGCGGTGCACTGGTGGATGGCGCAACCGCCCTGCAACAGGTTGGCCTGCAACCGACCGACCTGCAGTGCAAGGAAGGCCTGGCGATGTTGAACGGCACCACGTCGGTGACCGCCATCGCTACGCTGGCGCTGTACAACGCGATGCAGGCTGCGGACCTGGCGGACGTGGCGGCGGCCATGTCGCTGGAGGCGCTCAAGGGCACCATCCGCGCGTTCGACCCGCGCTACCACTCGATCAAGGCTCACCCCGCACAGGCCGCAACCGCCGCCAACATCAAGGCTATCCTGCACGACAGCCAGCTCATCGCAGACAACATCGATTACCGCCTACAGGACGTCTACAGCCTGCGTGCCATCCCCCAAGTGCATGGTGCTTCCCGGCAGTTCATCAACTACGCGCGGGAAACCATCGAGCGCGAAATCAATTCTTCGGGCGACAACCCGGTGATTTTCCCGCTGGACGACGGTGACGGTATCGCGATTTCCGGCGCCAACTTCGACGGCACCTACATCGGGATTGCAGCCGACACACTGTGTGTGGCGCTGACCAACCTGGCGAAAATTTCCGAGCGCCGGACCGACCGCATGATCAACTCGCACTTCAGCGAAATGCCGGCCTTCCTGGTGCGCAACCCGGGCCTGAACAGCGGCTACATGATCGTCCAGTACACCGCCGCCGGGCTGTACGCCGAGATGAAAACCCTGTCGATGCCGTCGTCGATCGACAGCGTCTCGACCTGCGGCAACCAGGAAGACCCGGTCAGCCTGGCCTACAACGCGGTGATCAAGGCCTACAAAGTCTCGCAAAAACTCCAGTCGGTGGTGGCCATCGAAGTGCTGGTCGCATGCCAGGCCCTGGATTTCCACGATGTGAACAAGGCATCGACCGCGACCAAGGCGGTCTATGACCTGGTGCGCAGTGAAGTGCCGGTGGCGGATAACGACCGCGCGTTTTACGCTGACATGGCCAGTGTGATTGACCAAGTGCGCAGCGGGAAAATCAACGACCTGGTGGCCCATCACCTGAACTGACAACCACGCCGTCAAACGGCCTGCCCTCCTTTTCGGACGGCGGGCCTTTGCCATTTTTGGCGCAGACAAAGCGATACCCGGGGACCTTGCCAATGCTTCAACCCAAAGACGTTCTACACCTGCTCGACACCTGCTTCATTGCCTATGAATACGTGGAACACAGCGCCGTGCGCACCTGCGAAGAAGCCGACAAACTGGACATCGGAATCAGCGGGCAGGCGGTCAAGAACATCTTCCTGTGCGATGCCAAAGGCTTGAATCCCACCCTGGTGGTGCTCAAGAGCGAGCAGCGCCTGGACCTGCGTGCACTCTCGCAAACCCTCGGCCTCAAGGGCCTGAGATTCGCCTCGCCGCGCCGCCTGATGGAAACCCTGGGCGTGGAGCCGGGAGCGGTGTCATTGCTGGGGTTGTGCAATGACGTGCAGCGCGTCACCCAGGTTGTGATCGCCGAAGAGGTGTGGAACGGCGACAGGATTCTCTGCCATCCGCTGGTGAATACCGCGACCCTGTCGATCGCAGTCCGCGATATGGCGCGACTGCTTGAGCACCTGGGATTCACGCCAATACTCGCCGCGAACCCTGCCCCCACGCCTGACACCTGACAGCGCACGGGCGGGTGCAAAACGCTACCTATCGACCCAAAACAGGGCGAAAAAACCGCGCACATTTTCTAACCATGTTTAATTTCCTTGAAAATCAACAGGTTATTTATTTTTAAAAGCTGGCAAATATTTTGCAATGACATGTATGTACATGTGGAGTCATGTGCAGACTGGAGAGCGAATCGGCCAGTCCCCAAACCTGTATGCGTTCGAGAAAAAAGTCCTAAGCCCACATCAAAACATTGGTAGGAAATAGAAATGACCGCTAAAAAATCGAATTGGTTAGGCTCTGTTGCTGTAGCGACCCTAGTGATGGCAAGTGCTTCCGGACTGCAGGCAAAGGACTGGACGTCCGTGAACATCGCGACCGAGGGCGCGTACGAGCCCTGGAACCTGACATTGCCAGGCGGGAAGATCAGTGGTTTCGAGCCTGAGCTGATGGACTACCTGTGCGCCAAGATGAAGCTGCAGTGCAAGATCACCGTGCAGAACTGGGATGGCATGATTGCCAGTCTCAACGCAGGGAAGTTTGATGTGTTGATGGATGCGATCGTTATCACTGACGACCGTAAGCAGGTCATGGATTTTTCGATTCCCTACGCGCAGACGCCGGCCAACTTTGTCGCGCAGGATGCGGCGTTGCTGCCGGGTAAAACCGGGGCGGCGAATGCGATTACGCTGAGTGCTGATCCGAAGGCGATTCACGATGCGATCGAGCCGTTGCGTCAGGCGCTGAAGGGTAAAACCATCGGGATCGCTTCAGGCATCATTTACACCAAGTTCATTGATGAGAACTTCAAGGACGTGGCGACGATTCGTGAGTACAACACGTCGGCCGATGCGATTCTTGATCTGCAATCGGGCCGTATTGACGCGATTTTTGATGACGTTACGTTCCTTGATTCGATCATGTCCAAGCCTGAGAACAAGGGGCTGGCGTATACCGGGCCGCAGATCAAAGGCCCTATCTGGGGTGATGGCGAGGGCCTGGGTTTTCGCAAGAGCGATCCGGAGTTGAAGGCCAAGTTTGATGCGGCGTTGAAAGAAGCGATTGCTGATGGGACTGTTAAGAAACTCAGCGAAAAATGGTTCAAGGTGGATTTGACGCCTAAGTCCTGAGGCGTTCCTGGTTGGGGTGGGGGCATATCCGTTATTTGGGTGATGGCTGAGATTGGTTCCGCTCTTACAGCGGCTCACTTTTGAACAGCGCAAAAGTAAGCAAAACGCTCTTGCCCCACCACTCGGCTCCTCGCTTAGGCTCGGTGTGCCCTCACTCCGGCTTTGGAGCGTGGGCCGCCGTCATGGGCCATCCCTGGCCCAGGACGGCTAACCCGGCGTCCTGCCGGGTTACCCACGCTCCAAAGCCTGCGTTCGGCCAGCGTGGTTTAACGGGGCGCCCAAGATCAAAAGCAGATCAAGAGCACAGCGGCCTACCGGCCGGCTTGAGTGTTTAGAAGCAAAATCAAAAGCTAAAGCGGGCACGGTCCACTGTAGGAGCTGGCTTGCCGGCGATGGCATCAACTGGGTGTGTCTGATGCACCGAGGTGTCTGCATCGCCGGCAAGCCAGCTCCTACAGAAAAGCAGCTCTGCTTTCGCTCTGGATCTTGCCTTTGCTTTTAACACTCAGGTCGGCTCTCAGGCCGCCGTGCTTTTGATCTTGATCTTGATCTGACTGCCCCAATAAGCCCGAGGCCGAACGCAGGTATTGCGCAGCGGGTAAACCGGCAGGACGCCGGTTTAGCCGCGCCGGGCCATGGATGGCCCGTCGCGGCGGCCCGCGGAGCAATGCCGGAGTGAGGGAACGCCG
>NZ_CP080030.1:4820815-4821534 GCF_019382755.1 Pseudomonas sp. Colony2
GCGAGGCGCCGACAGGCGGGGCAGAGCGCTTTGGTTACTTTGCCGCTTTTTGTACGGACCGGACACATGGTTGACGGGTGTACGGGGACATGGTGGACACTTTTCGGCGAGCTAACTACGCCGGAAAACCATCATGCCCTGGAATACGAGAGACGCCATGAGCCTGAAAAAAGAGTTCGTTGCCTTAGCCCGGCAACCCGGCAGCAATAAACGAGAACTGTGTCGACGGTTCGGTATCAGTCCCCAAACCGCGTACAAGTGGCTCGGTCGCTACGAAGAACAAGGCCAGCAAGGTCTGCTGGAGAAATCCCGCAGGCCAGCCACTAGCCCAAAACTTACCGAGCCCGCGCTGGAGACTGAAGTCTTGGCAATTAGGCGGGAGCATCCAGCCTGGGGCGGCCGCACGATCAGCAATCTGTTAGATAAGCGTATCGCTCCTAGCACTGTCACCAATGTCTTACATCGCCATGGTTTGGTTCAAACGGTCCCAAAAGAGTTACAGGCAGCAAGGTTGAGGTTTGAACACGACGCGCCCAATGATCTTTGGCAGATGGATTTCAAAGGGCATTTCCCAACGCAACAAGGCCGATGCCATCCGCTAACTGTTTTGGACGACCATTCTCGTTTCAACTTGGCAATCAAAGCCTGTGCCAACGAGCGCACAGCCACGGTACAGGAGCAGTTGATCGCGGTTTTTCGGCGCTACGGTTTACCAGCTC
>NZ_CP080030.1:4821579-4825529 GCF_019382755.1 Pseudomonas sp. Colony2
GGGGAGATCACGGAACTGAGTATCTGGCTCGTTCGCCTAGGTATCAGAGTAAGTTTCAGTCGGCCTTTCCACCCTCAAACCAATGGAAAGATCGAACGATTTCATCGGTCACTCAAGGCTGAAGTGCTCAACGGCCGCCATTTTCGGACGCTTGCAGAGGCGCAAACAAATCTCGATCAATGGCGAGAGGTTTATAACCATCAACGCCCTCATCAAGCTCTGGGTTACAAGGTTCCAATGGACCGATACCGAGAAAGCCCCTGGGCTTATCCGGAGACGCTTTTGGCGTTTGAGTACGGGCCGGACGATTTAAAGGCCAAGGTTTATCACAGCCGATTTAAGTTTCAGAAGCGCTATTTCAGGATCGCCAAAGGCCTGGCCGGACATCACATCGCACTACGTCCCAACACTGAAAGTGACGGGCTATTTGACGTCTATTTCTGCCATCATTTTTTGCGAACGATCGACGTGAAACAGCCTGATTACGGTTCATAATGTGTCAACCATGTCCCCGCACATGTGTCCACCATGTGTCCGGTCCGTACACGCTTTTGCAAAGTGACTCGCTGTAAGAGCGAAACCATAAGCGGCCGTTACCGCAGCAACGGATATATACCCAAACCCAACCAACACCCAACCACTACTCCGCACTACGCTGCGTATGACTCGATACAAACTGCCGAAACCGCTCCGTCGGCAACCCCTCAAACAACTCCGCCGGCGTGCCCTGGGCATCAATCAACCCATTGGCCATAAACACCACCCGATTGGACACATGCCGCGCAAACCCCATTTCATGGGTCACCACCAACATGGTCCGCCCTTCCTCGGCCAGCGACCGCATCACCCGCAACACCTCCCCCACCAACTCCGGGTCCAGCGCCGACGTCGGCTCATCAAACAACATTACTTGCGGGTTCATCGCCAACGCCCGGGCAATCGCCACCCGCTGCTGCTGCCCACCCGACAAATGCGCCGGGTAATAATCACGGCGATCATAAAGCCCCACCTTGTGCAGCAGTTGCTCAGCTTCCTCCACACACTCGGCCTTCGAACGCTTGAGCACCCGCATCGGCCCCTCGATGACATTTTGCAAAACCGTCATATGCGACCACAGGTTAAAACTCTGGAACACCATGCCCAGCTTGCTGCGCATGGTCTCCACCTGCCGCGTGCTGCCAGGCAACAACCGACCGTTGCGCTGGCGCTTGAGCTCGATGGTTTCGCCGTCGAGCACAATACTGCCCTCGTCCGGGGTTTCCAGCAGGTTGATACAACGCAGGAAAGTGCTCTTGCCCGAACCGCTGGCACCGAGGATGGAAATCACGTCACCTTTGTGAGCCTCCAGCGAAATCCCCTTGAGAACCTGTGCCGAACCGAAAGCCTTGTGAATGTTGTTAACCGTAAGGGCGCTCTGAATCTGAGTACTCATGACAAGCTCCGCTGCAATCAGGAATGAGAAATAGGTTCGGGGGTTTGCTTGACCGGCACGTCTTTCGGCCGCTCACGCAGATGGGGCGACAGACGATGTTCAATCCAGGCCACCACACGCACCACCAGGAAATTCAGGATCAGATAGATCAACGCCGCACAAATGAACACTTCCATGGTGCGGTAGGTACGCTGGATGATTTGTTGCGCCACGCCGGTGACGTCCCACACGGTGACCAGGCTGGCCAGCGCGGTGGACTTGACCAGCAAGATGGCCTCGGTGGAATAGGCCGGAAGCGCCTGGCGCAAGGTGACCGGGCCGATCACTCGCCACAGCAGGGTCCAACGCCCCATGCCTACCGCCTGCCCCGCTTCGATCTGCCCTTGAGGCACGCTCAGCAGGCCACCGCGAATGATTTCAGCGGTGTAGCCGGCGGTGCACAGCGCCAGGGAGACCACGGCGCAGCCATAAGGCGACCTCAACACCACCCACAGGAAGCTGTCGCGAATCGCCGGGAACTGCCCCAGGCCGTAATAGATCAGGAACATCTGGATCATCAGCGGCGTGCCGCGAAACAGCATGATGTAGAAACGCGCCGGGTAGCTGAGGAATGGCCAGCGGCTGACGCGCATGGACACCACGCCCAGCGACAGCAGCAACCCCAGGGTCAGGGACGAAAAAAACAAGGCCAGGGTGATGGGCAAGGCACCCAGCAACTTGAGCATGGTGTCGGCAAGAAAGGCGAAATCGATCATGGCAAACGGTCCCTTCTCACGACTGTGCAGGATTGCGCCGCTGCGTACGCTGTACGCGCGCTTCGGCAATATTGAAAAGACGGCCCGAAAGCCCGGTCAGAATCAGGTAGCACACGCCGCCGACGATGTAGAACGTGAAGTACTGGCGCGTGGAACCCGCCGCCACCTGGCTGGCGCGCATCAGTTCCACCAGGCCAATCACCGAAATCAGCGCGGAGTCTTTCAGGCTCATTTGCCAGACGTTGCCCAGGCCCGGCAGCGCGTACCGCCAGATCTGCGGGATCAGCACCCGGCGAATCCGCGTTGCGCGGTTCATGCCGATCGCCAGTGCTGCCTCAAGCTCACCCTTGGCCACCGCGATAAAGGCACCGCGATAGACCTCAGCCTGATACGACGCCGAGATCAATCCGACGGCGATGGCCCCCACCATGAACGGCGGGACATCGACATAGCCTTCACCGCCAAACCAGTGATTGACGGCCGTCACCACACTGGCACCGCCGAAATAGAACAGGTAGATCACCAACAGCTCCGGAATCCCCCGGAACAGGATGGAATAGGCATCCCCCAGGTATCGCAAGGCACGCTTTTTGGAAAGCTTGGCCATGGCCACCAGGCTGCCGACCAGCGCACCGACCACCAGCGCCGCAAGGGTCAACAACACGGTCATGAGGGCGGCCTTGAGCAAGGCCATCCCCCAACCCGTGTCGCCAAAACTGAGCATCTGCATGAGACTCATCAAGTCACTCCTACCGAAAACACATAAAGCACCGGAACCTTGAAATCCGTCTCAACCTGCCCGACGTCCATGAAGCAAAGGGTGCAACTGCCTGCCTGGTTTACTTGACCATCGGCAGGTTCAAACCCTGCTCCTTGGCGCAATCAATCGCGATCTGGTAGCCGGCATCCGCATGACGCATCACGCCGGTCGCCGGGTCGTTGTGCAGCACGCGCGCGATACGCTCGGCGGCTTCGTCGGTACCGTCACAGACAATCACCATGCCAGAGTGCTGGGAGAAGCCCATGCCGACGCCGCCGCCGTGGTGCAACGAAACCCAGGTCGCGCCGCTGGCGGTGTTGAGCAAGGCGTTGAGCAGTGGCCAGTCGGACACGGCGTCGGAGCCGTCCTGCATCGATTCGGTTTCACGGTTGGGGCTGGCCACCGAGCCGGAGTCCAGGTGGTCGCGGCCGATCACGATGGGTGCCGACAGCTCGCCGCTGCGCACCATTTCGTTGAATGCCAGGCCGAGCTTGGCGCGCTGGCCCAGGCCAACCCAGCAGATACGCGCCGGCAGGCCCTGGAAGCTGATGCGCTCGCGGGCCATGTCCAGCCAGTTGTGCAGGTGCGCGTCGTCCGGGATCAGCTCTTTGACTTTGGCGTCGGTCTTGTAGATGTCTTGCGGGTCGCCCGACAGCGCAGCCCAACGGAACGGGCCGATGCCACGGCAGAACAGCGGACGGATGTAGGCCGGGACGAAACCCGGGAAGTCGAAGGCGTTTTCCACGCCCACTTCTTGCGCCATCTGACGGATGTTGTTGCCGTAGTCGAACGTCGGGATGCCTTGTTTCTGGAACTCGAGCATGGCCTTGACGTGCACGGCCATMGACTGCTTGGCGGCCTTGATCACTTCGGCCGGTTCGGTCTTSGCGCGGGCGCGGTATTCGTCCCAGGTCCAGCCGGCGGGCAGGTAGCCGTTGAGCGGGTCGTGGGCGCTGGTCTGGTCGGTGACCATGTCCGGGCGCACGCCACGCTTGACCAGCTC
>NZ_CP080030.1:4825566-4859767 GCF_019382755.1 Pseudomonas sp. Colony2
GAGATCGCCTGGCCGGCCTTGGTGTATTTGTCGATGCGCGCCAGGGCGTCGTCGAGGTCGGTGGCTTGTTCGTCGACGTAGCGGCTGCTCAGGCGGAAGTCGATGCTGACCTGCTGGCATTCGATGTTCAGCGAGCAGGCACCGGCCAGGGTCGCGGCCAGTGGCTGTGCGCCGCCCATGCCGCCGAGGCCGGCAGTCAGGACCCAACGGCCCTTGAGGTCATCGTTGTAGTGCTGGCGACCGGCTTCGACGAAGGTTTCGTAGGTGCCCTGCACGATGCCCTGGCTGCCGATGTAGATCCAGCTGCCGGCGGTCATCTGGCCGTACATGGCCAGGCCCTTGGCATCCAGTTCGTTGAAATGCTCCCAGCTCGCCCAGTGCGGCACCAGGTTGGAGTTGGCGATCAGCACGCGCGGGGCGTTGCTGTGGGTCTTGAACACGCCGACGGGTTTGCCGGATTGCACCAGCAGGGTTTCGTCGTCGTTGAGGTTGGTCAGGCTTTCGACGATCTTGTCGTAGCATTCCCAGTTACGTGCCGCACGGCCGATACCGCCGTACACCACCAGTTCTTTCGGATTTTCGGCAACCTGCGGGTCGAGGTTGTTCATCAACATGCGCAGCGGCGCTTCAGTCAGCCAGCTTTTGGCGGTCAGCGTGTTGCCGCGTGCGGCACGGATTTCAACGTCACGGTATTGGGTAGGCTTGGTCACAAAAAAATCCTCAACGATCAATGCGCGAACATTGATGGGTGCGAAGAGGATGCTCATGGACTCTTACGCACACATCTTTACTTGTACATACAAGCATATGCAAGGTTGTTGCCAACTCGACGCGTCGTTGAACAGAGAGGCCTGTAAGGCGCTGAAACACCTGAGTTGCGCGGCCAGCCCTCCGCGAACCCATCGCGCGAATCAACCTTGGCGAGGAACTTGCGCACGGTATTGAGGCACAAAGTAACAATCTGCCAGAAGCTGGTGCGCGCACGAGTAACATCCCACGGCATTGACCAGCGCGCGTGCACCTGTGGTCACAACCCGTTACTGTCGACCCTGGAAAGATCCGGCCCGCGGCGAAAACACGCACTCAAGGCTTTTGAGATTTTCGTGCCAAACCACGGTTTTTCGTACCCAGCCCAGAAATTTGAGAGAAAATGCAAACCCAGCACACGGTCCGTTGTCATTTGCCCCATGCGTAAACTTCTTGGCTTCACCCTCATCATGGCCCTGGTCGCCGCCGTTTCCGCCTATCTGGTCTGGACCCAGGAGCGCCCCGTGGGCCATTACCTGTCCGACCTGCGGATCAACCTGGCCGTCGACCAGGGCGTGCCCGCCGACCGCGGCAACCTGCTGGGCATCCAGCCGGAACTGTTCCCCGCCGACTACCAGAGCCTGGAACGCCTGCACCTCAAACTGGCGGCCTACCTGCAAAACGCCCGTGACCAAGGCCTGATCAACGACAAGACCATCGTGGTACTGCCGGAACATATCGGCACCTGGCTGATGGTCAGCGGCGAAAAGAACGAGCTGTACCAGGCCACCAACCTCAAGGAAGCGATGAACTGGTTGTCGGCGAGCAACCCGCTGCTGTTCCTGCGGGCCTTGATCAGCGCCAAGGGTGACGACCGCATCGACGACGCCTACCTGCGTATGAAGGCCCCGGCCATGGCCCGCGACTATCAAGTGCTGTTCGGTGGCCTGGCCAAGGAATTCGGCGTGACCCTGGTGGCCGGCTCCATTGCCCTGCCCAACCCGAGCGTCAACCAGGGCCAGCTGCAGATCGGCCATGGCGCGCTGTACAACACCAGTGTGGTCTTCGACCGCGATGGCTTGCCGCTGGGCCAGCCGCAACGCCAGCTGTATCCGATTTTTGACGAGCGCGGCTTTATTGAGCCGGGCGATGAAAACAGCGTCAGCGTGGTCGATACCCCGGCCGGGCGCCTGGGCATCCTGATCGGCAGCGACAGCTGGTACCCGGACAACTACCGCAAGCTCAACGAGCAAGGCGCCCAGTTGGTGGCGGTGCCGGCCTTCGTGATTGGCCGCGAGACCTGGGACAAGCCGTGGCGCGGCTTCAAAAGCGTGTCGACGCCAGCCGAGATCAGCCTCAAGCCCGAAGAGCTCAGCGAAGGCGAAGCCTGGCACCGCCTGACCCTGACCAGCCAGCAACCCATCAGCCAGGCCACCGCCGGCATGAGCGTGTTCCTGCGCGGGCAGTTCTTTGACATGGGCAGCGCCGGGCAAAGCTTCCTCAGCAGCAACGGCCAGGTGTTCGCCGACGGCAATGCCCGTGGCGCGCGCCTGCTGAACGTGTGGCTGTAACTCAATGAAGCCGGTGCGGCTTGGGGATTTGTCGGTGGGCTTCGTCCACACCTTGGCCGATGCGATCCACAGCCATGGCCTGGACCCGCAACCGTTGCTGCTGCAATACGGCCTTGACCCGGCACGCCTGGCCGAGGCGGGTGCACGCTTGTCGATCCCGCGCTATATGCGCCTGGGCTTTGCGGCCATCCAGTTGACCGGCGATGCCAGCCTGGGCCTGCGCATGGGCCAGCTCAGCCGCCTGAGCCAGGCCGGGCTCGCCGGGGTCACCGCCGCCCAGGCGCCCACCGTGCGCGAAGCCGCCCGTACCCTGACGCGCTTCGAAGCCTTGTACGGCTCCAACTATCGCGGCCAGTCGAGCTTTCACGAGGACACGGATGGCGCCTGGTTGCGCTTCTATTCCATCAGCCCCTACAACGCCTACAACCGCTTTGTGGTGGATTCGATCATCGCCGGGTGGCTGCATCAGTTGTCGAGCCTGAGCCTGCAACCGGTGCAGGCGCAACGCATCGAAATCGAATTCGAAGCACCGGACTACAGCGAGCGCTACAGCGTGCTGGGGGACTGCCCGATCCAGTTTGGCGCCGAGCACAACCAACTGCGCCTCAGCCAGAAAACCCTGGCCCTGCGCAACCCGGAACACTGCCCGAGTACCTGGCAATTACTGGTGCAGTTGTGCGAACGGGAACTGGAGCAGTTGACGCGCACCCGCAGCCTGCGCGAGCGCATTACCCGCTTGCTCGGGCCGATGCTCAATGGTGGCCGGGAACCCGACCTGGAAGAAGTGGCGTCACGCTTGAAACTGCCGACCTGGACCCTGCGGCGCAAGCTGGCGGAAGAAGGGACTCAGTTCCGGGCGATTCTCAACGACACTCGCCGCGACCTGGCCATGACCTACATTCGCGATACCGAACTGGCGTTCGGTGAAATTGCCTATTTGCTCGGTTTTGCTTCAGCGGAAGCCTTTCAACGGGCGTTCAAGCGCTGGAACAGCCAGACCCCAGGGGAATTTCGCCGCAGTCAGCGGCATTCCGCCTGACGTCTGTCTTACAGCTCGGTGGCATCATCGGCCGGATCCAGCGGATCCAGTTCAAAGGCGTGGTACTCGAGCAATTCTTCCTGGTAATCGTCCATGGTTGACTCCTTGTTTTATGAAAAGGGGTTGCTTAGTGACCTGCACAACCAGCCTAAAGTGCCGTCATGACGAAAAAATGTCCGTGGCATGACGTTCCTGCACTTCAGGATTAAACGTAGCAGGATTGCCTTGATTTAGCCGGATGAATTTTAGATGCAACTGCAATCATTGCAATTGCAATCGTAAGCCGAATTCCTTTAGGGTATGGGCACCCGTTGCCAAGCGACCCTGCTCATGACTGCCAGCACCGAACGCTCTGCCCTGATCTGCATCGACGCCCTGAATGCAACGCAGCAGCCCCGCTGCTCGCCCCTGTATAGCGTGATGACCATGGCCAACACCCTGGAGTCCAGCCGGCAGGCGTGGGTGATTCGCGGCCAGTCGCGCTCACGCCGAGTGGTGAGCTGGCCCACCTGGTTCGCGCGCAATACCGGGGAAAAACCCATGCTGTACCTGCACACGGCCGCGTCATCGGCGCAGTTGCGCGCGCTGTCCGGCGAGACCCGTCAGCGGGGCATCCTGTGCAACGACAATGCAACCCAGCCCTCCCCTTCACTGCCCTTATGGCTGGCCAGCAATCCTCACTGCACACCTTATGACCCGGCCTCCGGCGAGGAAGCCCGGGCGATTGTGCTGGCGGGTTTGCAGGCGCTGTATGTCGACGGCGAGCCGGGGTTCTACTACCTGGCACTGCACGATCAACACGAAGGGCCAGGGCTGAGCCCGCAGGATAGTGACCATGCGCTCAGGGGCATGTACCGGGTCCGGCGCTCATACACGAGTGAATTGAGGGTGCGGTTGCTGGGTGCGGGTCGAGCGTTTGAAGAAGTCGTGCACGCCGCGCAGTTGCTCGAGACGGATTGGAACGTCGAGGCGCAACTGTGGAGTTGCCCCAGCTATACACGGCTGGCCCGCGAAGCGGATGCAGCGCAACGCTGGAATCGCCTGCACCCGTTGGCACCGAAGCGCAGTTGTCATCTAAGGGATTGCCTGGCTGGGGATGGCGCGCCGGTGGTCGCGGTCACCGGGTATCCGCAGCCTATCGTCGATCAATTGGCGGGGCATGTGGATGCGCGGTTTGTGGCGTTGGGTGCGGGCTCCGTGGAAACGTCAGCACCCAGTCGATATTGGGTAGCGGTGCTGGCATTGAAGGCGTTGGCGGATGACGGCTGGATCGAAGCAGAACAGGTGGAGACCGCCCTGAATCGATATCACCTGAAATGACGATCTGCAATCCATCGCAGATCAAATGTGGGAGCGGGCTTGCTCGCGAAGACGGTGTGCCTGTTGATATTACTGTTGCTGACACACCGCTTTCGCGAGCAAGCCCGCTCCCACACGGAATCCGCGTCGCCTGGAATATTTGCTTCAGGTCTTACGCCGCCCGCGGGTCTGCACGCCCGCCTCCATCGCCAGCCCCGCGGTACGCTCCAATGCCTCGGCAAAACCCCGGCGTTGCTCGCTGTCGAGCTGCGACAAAAACAATTCATCCACGCTGCTTTCGTAGATTTTCCACATCTTTTTACGCAATACCCGGCCCGCGTCGGTAATTGAGACAAAGGCAGCACGCCCGTCACCGTCGGAGCGCGAACGCACCACCAGGCCGTCCTTTTCCAGGCGGTCGACCAGGCGCGTCAGGTTGTAGCGTTCGATGGCCAGCACATCGGCCAATTCGTGCATGCGCCGGGTGCCATCGGGGCCACTTTCCAGGCCCCACAAAGCGTCGTACCAGGCATACGGCGGCAGACCGGCATCGGCCAGGCGCCGTTCGATTTCACGGATGACCGTCCTGTGGGCCCGAACAAAACGGAACCAGACATCAGGCTCTTTCGACGACATGCAACACCATCCGGGGAATTTCAAGAAGGTTGCAATAGTAGCTCATCCCGCGCTAGATTCAGCCATGTAGTTGCAATTGCAACTACATTCGCAAAGCTCCCACAAGGAGCCCACACGCTGAAACCCGTCCACCCTGGAGCCTGACATGACCCCGAACACTGCAGTACGCCTCGACGACGATCCACAGGAAACCCGCGAATGGCTGGAGTCCATCGAATCGGTGCTGACCACCGAAGGCCGCCCGCGTGCGCATTACCTGATTGATCAGTTGCTGGATTTCGACGTGGCGCGGCATGGCGACTTCTACGGGCGGGTGACCACCCCGTACGTCAACACCATCCCGGTAGACCGCCAGTTGCCCTACCCCGGCAACCTGGCCACCGAGCGCCGGCTGAATGCGTTTATTCGCTGGAACGCCATGGCCATGGTGCTGCGCGCGGGCAAACATTCCGGCGTGGGCGGGCATATCGCAACCTATGCGTCGGCTGCGGTGCTGTATGACGTAGGCTTCGACCATTTCTTCCGTGGCCGAACTGAAAGCTTCGATGGCGACCTGGTGTACATCCAGGGCCACTCCGCGCCGGGCATTTACGGGCGGGCGTACCTCGAAGGCCGGATCAGCGAAGCGCAGCTGGACAACTTCCGCCGGGAAGCCGGTGGCGACGGTTTGTCATCCTATCCGCACCCTCGCCTGATGCCGGACTTCTGGCAGTTTCCTACGGTTTCCATGGGCCTCGGACCGATTACCGCCGCGTATCAGGCGCGCTTCATGCGCTACCTGGAGTTCCGCGACCTCAAGCAGCACCAGGGCCGCAAGGTGTGGGCGTTCCTCGGTGATGGCGAGATGGATCAGCCGGAATCCCTGGCGGCCATTTCCCTGGCCGGGCGCGAGAAACTCGACAACCTGATCTTCGTGGTCAACTGCAACCTGCAACGCCTGGATGGGCCGGTGCGCGGCAATGCCAAGGTGATCCAGGAATTCGAAAGCCTGTACCGCGCCGCCGGCTGGAACGTGATCAAGGTAATCTGGGGCGGCGGCTGGGATGCGCTGCTGGAAAAGGATAAAAGCGGCTTGCTGCGCCAGCGCATGATGGAGTGCGTGGACGGCGACTATCAAAACTACAAATCACAAAACGGCGCCTACGTGCGGGAACACTTCTTCGGCAAATACCCGGAGTTGCTGGCGCTGGTGGCAGACATGTCCGACGACGACATCTGGAAACTCTCACGGGGCGGCCATGACCCGGACAAGGTCTACAACGCCTATGCCGCCGCCGTGCGTCACAGCGGCCAGCCGACGGTGATCCTGGCGAAAACCGTCAAGGGCTTCGGCATGGGCGAGGCCGGCGAAGGCCAGAACATCAACCACCAGCTGAAAAAGATGGGCGCTGAAGCCGTCAAAGCCTTCCGCGATCGCTTCGGGCTGGAAGTGGCCGACGACCAACTGGCTGAAATCCCGTATCTCAAACCGGCCGCCGACAGCGAAGAGGCCCGCTATTTCGCCGCCCGCCGCCAGTCACTGGGTGGCTACGTGCCGGCTCGCCATAGCGCGGTCGAGTCGCTGAAGATCCCGGAACTGGATGCCTTCGCCACCCAGCTCAAGGACACCGGCGAGCGCGCGATCTCCACCACCATGGCCTTTGTGCGCATCCTCGGCACCCTGCTCAAGGATCCGAACCTGGGCAAACTGATCGTGCCCATCGTGCCGGACGAGTCCCGCACCTTTGGCATGGAAAGCCTGTTCCGCCAGATCGGCATTCACTCCGCTGTCGGCCAGCTCTACACCCCACAGGATGCGGGCCAGCTGTCCTACTACAAAGAGAGCAAGGACGGACAGATCATGCAGGAAGGCCTGAATGAATCCGGCGCCATTTCCTCGTGGATCGCAGCGAGTACGTCCTACGCCAACCACAGCTTGATGACCGTGCCGTTCTACATTTTCTATTCGATGTTCGGCTTCCAGCGGGTTGGCGACCTGGCCTGGGCCGCAGGTGATGCACGGGCGCGGGGCTTTCTGCTGGGGGCGACGGCCGGGCGCACCACGCTGATGGGCGAAGGCCTGCAGCATGACGATGGCCACAGCCATGTGCTGTCGTCGGTGATCCCGTGCTGCATTTCCTACGATCCGACGTTTGCCTTCGAGCTGGCGGTGATCATTCGCGAAGGCATGCGCCGGATGTACGTCGAGCAAGAGGACATCTACTACTACATCACCCTGCTCAACGAAAACTACCCGCACCCGGCGATGCCCGAAGGCGTCGAGGACGGGATTCTCAAGGGCATGTATCGGTTGAAGGCGGCTGAAGACACCAAGCAACCACGGGTACAGCTGATGGGCAGCGGTTCGATCCTGCGGGAAGTCATCGCCGCCGCGGACCTGCTGCGCGATGATTTTGCCGTGGCCAGCGATGTGTGGAGTGTCACCAGCCTGACCGAGCTGCGCCGGGAAGGTCATGCCGTGGAGCGCTGGAACCTGCTGCATCCTGAAAGCGAACCGCGTACCAGCTATGTCGAGCAGTGCCTTGAGGGCCAGCCTGGGCCCGTGGTGGTCGCCACCGACTACATGAAAATCTTTGCCGATCAGATTCGCCCGTTTGTACCGGGCCGGCGCTTTGTGGCGCTGGGCACCGATGGCTTCGGGCAATCGGATACCCGCGAAACCTTGCGCGAGTTCTTCGAGGTGGACCGGTATTTCATTGCCCTGGCGGCCTTGAAGGCGCTGGCGGATGACGGCCTGATCAGCCGCGCCAGGGTGGCGGAGGCGATCAGCCGCTACGGGATCAACGTCGACAAGGCCAACCCCGTAGCGGTGTAGTTACTGCGCAGGCGTCGGCAGAGGCGGAATCGCTTCGGTCGGCGCCGGCAGCGCAGGAGTGGTGGCCTCTGGCGCAGGTGCCGGGGCTTCCTTTGGTGCAATCGGCGCAGGTTCCGCCGGTGGTACCACCGGCTCCGATGCCGCTGGCACTACCGCCGGCGTCACTGGGGCTGCCGGTGTGGCCGGCGCTTCTTTTGGCACTTCTTTCGGCGCTTCAACCTTATCGGCCTTATCGGCCGCCGGAGCTGCCTTAGGTTCCGGGATGCCCAGGTCAGCCTTGGGCTTCTCTGGAATATGCGCTGCCTTTTTCACTTCCTGGGGCAGGAAAACGTCCACCAGGGCGAAATAACGCTCATAAAATTTCGGCGCAGACACCGTCTCGCTGGCCACCTTGACCATGGAGTCGTCGGTGGAGCCAATCGGCATCGACACCGAACCCAACACACCCACACCGAGGCTGGCGGAGTTGTTGACCTTCTTCAAGGCGTAGCGATCCTGCAAGGCGTTGGCGAACATCGTCGAGTGATGATTGCCGCTGCCATCGTCGGCACACACCACGTTGAAGCTGATCTGCAGGTGAGTTTCGCCGGTCTGCTGGAAGCTCTTGTTACCCGCCACCAGCTTTGGATCGCTGCTGGTGATGATGTAACCCTGGCTCAACAGCGCACGCCGCGCCGCTTCGCAGGCCGCCGTGTCACTGACCGGGTAATCACGGGAAAACGTGCCGGAGTCGTCGAAGTTCTCATGTTCATAAATAGCGGTCTTGGGTGACGAGCAGCCCGCAGCGCCCGCCAGCACCAGCGCCAACCCGAGGCTACGCAAGTGAAATGATGTCGACATCGAAAATCCTGAGGAAAACAGTCAGGGCGGTATTGTGCAACAGAACGTGGCCTCGGCGCGCGAATTCCTGTCGGTAAAACGTCACAGCCTTACGGGACGGTGTCCGCAGGAAAAAGCCGCTCGCCCATATGGTCGATAAACACGCGCAATTTCGCCGAGGCATGGCGACTTGATGGCCAGAGCATCCAGAAGCTGCCGCTGTGCTCCAGGTAATAGTCCAGCACCCGTTGCAGCCGGCCCTGCTCCACCGATTCGCGGACCATGAAGTCTGGCAGGCAGGCAATCCCCAGGCCTTCATGGGCCACGTGCATCAGTGATTCGATGGTGGTGGAGACCAGCGGCGCACGCAGGGTCGGCTCCGGCAGGCCCGGCTCCGGGCGCAGTGGCCAGGTTTCCAGCTTGCCGGTGGCGCAGAATTTGTGGCGCAGGCAGGCGTGGTCGCTCAAATCCCGGGGCTGGCGCGGCGTACCGTGCAGGCGCAGGTACTCCGGGGACGCCACCAGCACCAGGCGGTAATACCCGAGGTGGCGCGCCATCAAGCGTGAGTCCTCGGGTTTGCCGGTGCGGATCACCGCGTCGAAACCCTCCTCGATCACATCCACCATGCGGTCGGAGAAGTCCACGTCCAGCTCGATCTCGGGATAGGCGCGCATGAAATCCGTCAGTACCGGCATCAACAAGCCGCGCACTTGCGGCAGGCTGACGCGCAACTTGCCTCTGGGGGTGGCGGATGCCTGGCTCAGTTCCTGTTCTGCGGCTTCGACTTCCGCCAGGATGCGCCGGGAGCGTTCGAGAAACAGTGCGCCCTCGCTGGTCAACGTGATACTGCGGGTGCTGCGATGGAACAGCCGCACCCCCAGGCGCTCTTCGATGCGCGCGATGCTTTTGCCAATCGCCGAGGACGACACCCCCAGCATGCGCCCGGCCTCGGTAAAGCTGCGGGTTTCGGCCACCTGCACAAACACTGAAATACTGCCCAGGCTGTCCATCGTCTCGCTCCCGAGGATTGCGGACATTGGCGTCCGATAAGTTCGGAACCTTAGCCTGTTTTTCTCCACCGTGCAGCACCCTACTCTGGCTCCCTGCCCTTTCGTCTGAAAACCGGAGCCAGAAAACATGAGTGATAGCGCCCTATCTTCCACGACCCCCACGGTGAGCCGTGAACGACTGCCTCTGGGCGGTCTGTTGGCATTGGCTACCGCCGGTTTCATCACTATCCTCACCGAAGCCATGCCGGCAGGCTTGCTCCCGCAAATGGGCGCCGGCCTCGGGGTGTCCGAAGCGTTGGTGGGCCAGTTGGTGACCCTGTACGCCCTGGGCTCGCTGTTGGCCGCGATTCCCCTGACCATCGCCACCCGGGGCTGGCGCCGGCGGCCATTGCTGATGATTGCCATCGGCGGGTTTGCCTTGGTCAACAGTGTGACGGCGTTTTCCAGCGATTACCTGCTGACCCTGGTGGCCAGGTTCTTCGCCGGGGTGTTCGCGGGATTGCTCTGGGCGCTGCTGGCCGGTTATGCCAGCCGCATGGTTGCGCCGCACCTGCAAGGCAGGGCCATTGCCGTGGCCATGCTCGGCGCGCCATTGGCGCTGTCACTGGGTGTACCGGCCGGGACATTCCTGGGCACCACGGTGGGCTGGCGCCTGAGCTTCGCGATCATGTCCGGCCTGACGGTTGTGCTGCTGGCCTGGGTGCGCTGGCAGGTCCCGGACTTTGCCGGGCAACAGGCGGAAAAACGCCTGGGGCTGCGCCAGGTGCTGGCGCTGCCAGGGATTCGTCCGGTGCTGTTTGTGACTTTCACCTACGTGCTGGCTCATAACATTCTCTACACCTATATCGCGCCGTTCCTGGTACCTGCCGGGATTGCAGCGGACATCGACCAGGTGCTGCTGGTGTTTGGCCTGGCGGCGCTGCTGGGTATCTGGATCGTCGGCGCGCTGATTGATCAGCGGCTGCGCGCCTTATTGGTAATCAGCTGCGCAATGTTCGCGCTGTCGGCCCTGGCGCTGGCGTTCTGGATCACCTCGGCGACGGTGATCTACACCACGGTGGCGTTATGGGGGCTGGCGTTTGGCGGTTTGCCGGCATTGCTGCAAACGGCGCTGGCCAAGTCGGCCGGGGATTCAGCCGATGCCGCGCAGTCGATGCTGGTGACGGTGTGGAACCTGGGCATCGCCGGTGGCGGACTACTCGGCGGCATGTTGTTGCAAGGGTGGGGAGTGACATCGTTTCCATGGGCGGTCGCCGCGTTGGTCGTACTGGCGCTGATCGCGACGCTGCGTTTAACCGATGTTTAAACGAAACGTGACGTGATGTTTCTTAACTCTTATGATCGCACCGGGTGCGCTGCTGCATACGGCACAGCGCAGGTTAAAGGATAAGCATTGGTCGGGCCGCCAATGGAGACTTGTCGTGCCTGATAAACACCCTGCTATTCCGCGCCCCCAGGTTCTGGTCGAAGGCGCCCTGTCCGCATTGGAGCGGTTTTCAAGGATCGAAGCAGTCAGCGGTATCGTGTTGCTGCTGGCAGCGATCGTCGCGCTGGTCTGGGCCAACAGCCCCGTCGCAGATTCCTACGAACACTTCTGGAACACCCCACTCACTATCGGGCTGGGAGACTTCACGGTCTCGCGCTCGTTGCACTTCCTGGTGAACGATGGGCTGATGACCATCTTCTTCCTGGTGGTGGGCGCCGAGATTCGCCAGGAGATCAGGGACGGCGCACTCGCCAACCTGAAACTGGCCACCCTGCCCCTCGGCGCTGCGCTGGGTGGCGTGCTGATGCCGGCACTGATTTACACCCTGCTCAACCATGGCACCGTAGCGGCCAGTGGCTGGGCAGTGCCCACTGCCACCGACATTGCATTTGCCGTGGGTGTGCTGGCGCTGTTGGGTAAATCCATCCCCGCCGGCGTGCGCATCCTGCTGCTGGCGCTGGCGATCATTGATGACATCGTCGCCATCCTGATCATCGCGATTTTCTATACCGCCAGCCTGGACTACATGGGCCTGGTGATCGCGGCCTGCGGGCTGGCGCTGGTGCTGGTTTTTCAGCGGATGGGAATTGGCAAGGCGGTGGTGTACCTATTGCCAGGGGCGATTGTCTGGTTTGGGCTGCTCAAGACCGGCGTGCATCCGACGCTCGCGGGCGTAATGCTTGGCCTGATAACGCCCGTGACTTCCAGACCGACTCGGGAACGCCCTCTGGACACCATCGGGCGCACATTTAACGAGCTGATGGACCGGCTTTCGCATCCGTCAGAAAGTGCCCATCAGGTCGCCAAACCATTGAAGCAATTGAGACAGGCCCAACGGGAACTGTTGCCGCCGGTGCAGCGGATTCAAGCCGGGTTACACCCATGGGTGGCCTTCGGCGTCATGCCACTGTTTGCCCTGGCCAACGCGGGGGTGAGCCTGCAAGGGTTCAACCTGAACGACCCGCTGCCCCACGGTGTGTTCATGGGGGTCATCCTGGCGTTGGTGCTCGGCAAGCCGCTGGGGGTGATGCTGGCGAGTGTCGTGCTGGTCAAACTGAATATCTGCAAACTGCCGGAGGGCGTGACCTGGAACGGCGTCGCCCTGGTGGGCCTGCTGGCGGGAATTGGTTTCACCATGTCGATTTTCATCTCGTCGCTGGCCTTCTCCGATCCGACGCTGCTGTCGGCTGCCAAGCTGAGTGTGCTGAGCGCTTCGACCCTGGCGGCTGTGATTGGCCTGAGTTGGGGCAAGCTCAAGTTTGCGCGTTGAATCAAGACTGGTTGAGTCAGCTGATTAGTGGATAAAAAAAGACCCCGGCCTCTTCAGGCCGGGGTCTTTTTATTCAGGCTGTTACGAGATCAGAACTTCTTGATCTCAGCCTTGGTTTCCAACTGCTTGCGATAGGCGGCGAAGTCTTGCTGGCCAACACGGGACGCGAGGAAGCGGCGGTACTGAGCCTTCTCGTCATCGGTCGGTGCAGCGGCTTCATTGACCGCGTTCAAGCGCACGATCACCAGGCTACCGTCTGGCAGGGTCACGCTGGTGAAGGTCGGCTTGTCCTTGGCCGTAGGCTTTGGCATACGGAACAGGGCTTGCAGCACGGCTGGCTCGACGCCTTCCTGGCCACGGGTGGCCGCTTCGGTGACTTTCCAGGCCTGGCCATCCACCGGCTGGTTCAGCGGTGTCTTGCCATCACGCAGGTTGGCAATCAGCTCGTCCGCGTGAGTCTTCGCCGCAGCGCTCGCGCGCTCCTTGGTCAACTGGGCACGGATGGCAGTGGCAACGCTTTCCAGCGGCAGCTGGGTAGGCTTCAGGTGCTCTTTGGCACGCAGCACCACGATGGTTTCCGGGTCCAGCTCGATGGCGGTGCTGTTGGCACCTTCATCCAGTACTTCAGGGCTGAATGCAGCGGTCACCACGGCACGGTTGGCAGCAATGCCTTCGCCACCTTCACGGCCAAACGGCGCGGAGGTGTGCACGGTCAGCTTCAGGTCCGACGCCGGCTGGGCCAGGTCGGAAGCTTCGAATGCAGCGTCTTCCAGTTGCTTGGTCGCGTCGACGAAACGCTGTTCAACCTGCTGGGTCTTGAGCTCGCGGGTCAGCTTGTCTTTCAGGCTGGCGAACGATGGCACTTCAGGTGCTTCAACGCCCAACAGCTTGATCAGGTGCCAGCCGAAGCTGGAACGCACCGGTGCCGAGACCTGGTCCTTGTTCAGCGCATACAGCGCTGTTTCGAAGGCAGGGTCGTAGACACCAGGGCCAGCGAAACCGAGGTCACCGCCGTTGTTCGCAGAACCCGGATCCTGGGAGAACTCCTTGGCCAGGGCTTCGAATTTCTCGCCCTTGGCCAGGCGTGCCTGGATCTCTTCGATCTTGGCCTTGGCCTGCTCGTCGGTGGTCTTGTCGTTGACTTCAATCAGGATGTGCGCCGCGCGACGCTGTTCAGCGAGGTTGGCGGTTTCTTTCTGATAGAGGGCTTGCAGCTCATCGTCCTTGACCGCGACCTGGTCGAAGAAGGAAGCCTTCTTCAGCTCCAGATAGTCGATGACCACCTGGTCCGGGGTCATGAACTCCTTGGCGTGCTGGTCGTAGTAAGCCTTGACCTCGTCGTCAGTGATCTTCACTGCTGCAGGGTCGGCCTTGACGCTGACGGTGGCAAAATCGCGGGTCTGTTTTTCCAGACGGGCGAAAGCGAGCACTTCGGCATCAGTCACAAAACCGCTGCCGGCAATGCCTGCACGAACCTGGCCGATCAGCATTTCCTGGCTCAGCATCTGACGGAATTGCATACGGCTGTAGCCCAGCTGACGGATCACCTGGTCGAAACGCTCAGCGTTGAACTGGCCATCCACCTGGAATTCCGGCGTCTGCAGGATCACTTGATCCAGCGCAGCTTCGGAGAAAGCGAATTTCGAATCGGCCGCGCCTTGCAGCAGCAGCTTGCGATCGATCAGGCCCTTGAGGGCGGCGTCGCGCAGCAGCTTTTCGTCCAGCAAGGAAGCATCGAAGTCCTTGCCCAGCTGTTGCATCAGCTGGCGACGTTGCATGTCGACGGCCTGGCCCAGTTCGCTTTGGGTGATTTCTTCACCGTTGACCTTGGCCACGTCCTGCTTGTTGTTGGTCGAAGCCTGAAAAATAGCCTCGATACCGGTGAACGCCATCAATGCGACGATGATCCCGATAATGGTCTTGGCAATCCAGCCTTGTGAATTGTCCCTGATATTCTGCAGCATGCGTCCCCCAGAAACGGTTGAACTTCAAAATTAGGCAACCGTGGAGCGTGGGTAGAGTCCGGATAGAAGAAAGGCGCATCCGAGGATGCGCCTTCTCGTAACTGGCGGAGCGGACGGGGGTTTGAACCCACACCCCCGGCGTGGCGACCCGATGGATACTCGGGTCAGCTGCCGCTCCGCTGCCAGGTCAGACCTGCGTCCGACCCGGATGGGTAAGGCTTGAGCGAAGCTTAGTTAACGGCTTCTTTCAGGGCTTTACCGGCTTTGAAACCTGGTTTTTTGGCAGCGGCGATTTGCAGAGCCTTGCCAGTCTGTGGGTTACGGCCAGTGCGAGCTGGACGATCGGTCACAGAGAAAGTACCGAAACCAACCAGTACCACAGAGTCGCCGGCCTTGAGAGCGCCAGTGACGGATTCGATTACTGCGTCCAGCGCACGGCCAGCAGCGGCTTTCGGGATATCAGCAGATGCAGCGATAGCATCAATCAGTTCCGACTTGTTCACTCTAAGTCCCCTTATATCTATTGAGTATGATTCTAAGTTTTTTGGTGAAAGCAAAAACCAGTGCTGAATGGCCTACAGACACTTAAGAGCCGCTTTATAACAAGGGCTCTAAAAAGCTGTCAAGGAAGCCCCCAGGCTTAAACGTATTAATGCGTGCTAATTCTTTCCTTAGAGTCAGTCTCGCGTTTTTCATCCTTTGCAACTATCTCCGGAGCCACATCCGGCAAGGGCTCCGGCGCGTATTGCAGCGCAATTTGCAGGACCTCGTCAATCCATTTAACCGGTTTAATCTGCAGATCCTGCTTGATGTTGTCAGGAATCTCCTTCAAGTCGCGAACATTCTCTTCAGGAATGATCACAGTCTTGATACCACCGCGGTGTGCAGCCAGCAATTTCTCTTTGAGGCCACCAATGGCCAGTACCTGGCCACGCAGGGTGATTTCCCCGGTCATGGCGACATCGGCGCGCACCGGAATGCCGGTCAGGGCTGATACCAGTGCCGTGCACATGCCTACGCCTGCGCTAGGACCGTCTTTCGGCGTTGCCCCTTCCGGCATGTGGATGTGGGTGTCGTGCTTCTCGTGGAAGTCCAGGGGGATCCCCAGGCTCTTGGCGCGGCTACGCACCACGGTCTGCGCGGCGGTGATGGATTCAACCATCACGTCACCCAGGGAACCGGTCTTGATCAGTTGCCCTTTGCCCGGGATCACGGCGGCCTCGATGGTCAGCAATTCGCCGCCCACCTGGGTCCACGCCAGGCCAGTGACCTGGCCTACCTGGTCCTGCTGCTCAGCCAGGCCGTAGCGGAATTTGCGCACGCCCAGGAAGTGTTCCAGCAGGTCAGCGGTGACCTTCACCGAGAAGCGTTTTTCCAGCGCATGTTCCTTCACGGCCTTGCGGCAGATCTTCGCCAGTTGACGCTCAAGGCCCCGTACACCGGCCTCGCGGGTGTAGAAACGAATGATGTCGCGGATCGCGTCGGCATCAAATTCGATCTCGCCTTTTTTCAGGCCGTTGGCCGCAATCTGCTTGGGCGAGAGGTATTTGACGGCGATGTTGATCTTCTCGTCTTCGGTGTAACCCGGCAGACGAATCACCTCCATCCGGTCCAGCAAGGCTGGCGGAATATTCATCGAGTTGGAGGTGCACAGGAACATTACGTCGGAGAGGTCGTAGTCCACTTCCAGGTAATGGTCGTTGAAATTGTGGTTCTGCTCGGGGTCGAGCACTTCCAGCAAAGCAGACGCCGGGTCGCCACGCATGTCGCTGCCCATCTTGTCGATTTCATCGAGCAGGAACAGCGGGTTGCGCACACCCACCTTTGTCATCTTTTGAATCAATCTTCCTGGCATCGAACCGATATAAGTCCGGCGATGACCACGGATTTCCGCTTCATCACGCACACCGCCCAGGGCCATGCGCACGAATTTGCGGTTGGTGGCGTGGGCAATCGACTCCGCCAGCGAGGTTTTACCCACACCAGGAGGACCGACCAGGCACAACACCGGACCACGAATCTTCTTCACGCGCTTTTGCACGGCGAGGTATTCGAGAATGCGTTCCTTGACTTCTTCGAGGCCGTAGTGATCGGCGTCGAGAATATCTTCGGCGCGGGCCAGGTCCAGGCGCACTTTGGTCTGGGCCTTCCACGGCACCTGCACCAGCCAGTCGATATACGAACGAACCACGGTGGCTTCGGCCGACATCGGCGACATTTGCTTGAGCTTGTTCAACTCGGCAGTGGCCTTGGTCAACGCGTCTTTCGGCAGGCCGGCGGCATCGATGCGCTTTTTCAACTCCTCGATTTCGTTGTGGCCTTCCTCGCTGTCGCCCAGCTCTTTCTGAATGGCCTTCATCTGCTCATTCAGGTAGTACTCGCGCTGGCTGCGCTCCATTTGCTTTTTGACACGGCCGCGAATGCGCTTCTCAACCTGCAGCAGGTCGATTTCGGCATCCAGCAGCGCCAGGACGTGTTCGACCCGGGCCGACAAATCGATGATCTCGAGAATGTCCTGCTTCTGCTCGATTTTCAGCGCCATGTGCGCGGCCATGGTGTCGACCAGGCGGCTTGGCTCATCAATGCTATTGAGGGAAGAGAGGACTTCTGCGGGGACTTTCTTGCCCAGTTGCACGTATTGCTCGAACTGGGACAGCAGGCTGCGAACGAACACTTCGGATTCGCGCTCAGGGGCGTCGACTTCGTCGATCAGCGCCACTTCGGCACGCAGGTGGCCGTCCACTTCCATGAAGCGCTCGACCGCACCGCGCTGCTCGCCTTCCACCAGCACCTTGACGGTGCCATCAGGCAGCTTGAGCAGTTGCAGGACAGTTGCAACGGTACCAACGCGATACAGGGCATCTTCGCCCGGATCATCGTCAGCAGGATTTCTCTGGGCCAGCAGCAGGATCTGCTTGTCGCCCGTCATCGCGGCCTCGAGGGCTTCGATAGACTTCTCGCGCCCCACGAACAGCGGGATAACCATGTGCGGATAGACGACGACATCACGCAACGGCAGGAGAGGCAATTCGATGGTTGTCTTCATGATTTCGCCTCTATGACAGATGAAAGTAAGCTTGAAACCAAGATGGGGGCTGCCTGCAAAAAAAACAAGCGTAATGGCATCAGTTAAACGCAGTAAAAACAAAGGGGCCCCTTAAGGCCCCTTTATTTTGTACAGCTCGGCGGTGCAACGCTTACGCGTCTGGCGCAGCCTTGGCAGCCGGCTCACTGTTTTCGTAGATATACAGTGGCTTGGACTTGCCTTCTATAACGCTTTCGTCGATCACCACTTTACTCACCTCGGACTGCGAGGGGATTTCGTACATGGTGTCGAGCAGTACGCCTTCGAGGATCGAGCGCAAACCACGGGCGCCGGTCTTGCGCTCCAGTGCCCGCTTGGCCACCGATTTGAGCGCGTCAGCACGGAACTCGAGGTCCACACCTTCCATCTCGAACAGCTTGGCGTATTGCTTGGTCAGGGCGTTTTTCGGCTCGGTGAGGATCTGCATCAACGCAGCCTCATCCAGCTCGTCCAGCGTCGCCAGGACCGGCAGACGGCCAACGAATTCCGGGATCAGACCGAACTTGACCAAATCGTCAGGCTCGACTTCACGCAGGGATTCACCGACTTTCTTGCCTTCTTCCTTGCTGCGTACTTCTGCACTGAAGCCAATGCCGCCACGGGTGGAACGGTTTTGAATAACCTTTTCCAGGCCGGAGAACGCACCGCCACAGATGAACAGGATGTTGCGCGTATCAACCTGAAGGAATTCCTGCTGCGGGTGCTTGCGGCCGCCTTGTGGCGGTACGGAAGCAACCGTGCCTTCGATCAGTTTCAACAGCGCTTGCTGCACGCCTTCACCGGAAACGTCCCGGGTGATCGACGGGTTGTCGGATTTGCGCGAAATCTTGTCGATTTCATCGATGTAGACAATGCCCATCTGGGCCTTCTCCACGTCGTAGTCGCATTTCTGCAGCAGCTTCTGAATGATGTTCTCGACGTCTTCACCTACGTAACCGGCCTCGGTAAGAGTGGTTGCGTCGGCGATGGTGAAGGGAACGTTCAGCAGGCGAGCCAGGGTCTCTGCAAGCAGGGTTTTACCCGAGCCTGTAGGGCCGATCAGCAAGATGTTGCTTTTGCCGAGCTCGACGTCGTCACTTTTCTTGTCACGCTGGTTCAGACGCTTGTAGTGGTTGTACACCGCTACGGCCAGAACCTTCTTTGCACGCTCTTGACCAATCACATACTGATCAAGGATGCCGCTGATTTCTTTAGGCGAAGGCAATTTATGCGCGCTGCTTTCGGCCTGGGCTTCCTGCACCTCCTCACGGATGATGTCATTGCACAGGTCGACGCACTCGTCGCAGATAAAGACCGAGGGGCCGGCAATCAACTTGCGTACTTCATGCTGGCTTTTGCCACAGAAGGAGCAATAGAGCAGCTTGCCGTTGTCCTCGCCGTTGCGGGTGTCAGTCATTCGTTCGATCCAAATCCGATAGGCTTGCAACACAAGATGAAGGCTATTGAGGGCTTTTTCAAGTCCACTGGTGGTCGGACCTGCCGACCAGCCCTATTTTGAGCTGCTTATATTAAGCGGGGCGCTTTTCGATCACTGCGTCGATCAACCCGTATTCACGAGCCGCTTCGGCGCTCATGAAATTGTCACGGTTGGTGTCGCGCTCGATCTCTTCCAGGGTATGCCCGCTATGTTTGGCCATCAGCGTGTTGAGACGCTCACGAATGAAGAGGATTTCCTTGGCATGGATTTCGATGTCCGATGCCTGGCCCTGGAAACCGCCCAGTGGCTGGTGAATCATCACGCGTGAGTTCGGCAGGCAGTAACGCTTGCCCTCAGCACCAGCGGTCAGCAGGAAAGCACCCATGCTGCACGCCTGACCGATACAGGTGGTCGATACGTTCGGCTTGATGAACTGCATGGTGTCGTAGATCGACATGCCCGCTGTCACCGAACCGCCCGGGGAGTTGATGTAGAGATGGATGTCCTTGTCCGGATTTTCCGCTTCAAGGAACAGCAGCTGCGCACAAATCAGGTTGGCCATGTAGTCCTCTACCGGACCAACCAGAAAGATCACTCGCTCCTTGAGCAGGCGCGAGTAGATGTCATAGGCGCGTTCGCCACGAGCAGATTGCTCGACAACCATCGGGACCAGGCCGCCAGCGGCCTGGATATCAGAGTTCTGCTGAATATACGAATTACGGAACATGCTCTGCAGTTACTCCCAAATAGTCATGTCTTGAATACGCATAAGCCAGCGCGAGGCTGGCTTATGGGTGTATTTTCAAACGAGTTGAGCGATCAGTCGGCTTGTGCTGCTTCAGCCGGCTTGACTGCTTCTTCGTAAGAGACCGCTTTATCGGTCACCTTAGCCTTCTGCAGAACAGTATCCACAACTTGCTCTTCCAGCACAACCGAACGCACGTCGTTCAGCTGCTGGTCGTTCTTGTAGTACCAGGACACAACAGCCTCAGGCTCCTGGTAGGCCGAAGCCATTTCCTGGATCATTTCGCGAACGCGGGTTTCGTCAGGCTTGAGGTCGAATTGCTTGACCACTTCAGCCACGATCAGACCCAGTACAACGCGGCGCTTGGCCTGTTCTTCGAACAGTTCGGCCGGCAGTTGGTCAGGCTTGATGTTGCCGCCGAACTGCTGAACAGCCTGCACGCGCAGACGATCAACTTCGTTGGACAGCAGGGCCTTCGGCACTTCGATCGGGTTGGCAGCCAGCAGACCGTCCATCACCTGGTTCTTGACCTTGGATTTGATCGCCTGGCGCAGTTCACGCTCCATGTTCTTGCGAACTTCGGTGCGGAAACCTTCGATGCCGGTTTCCTTGATGCCGAACTGGTTGAAGAACTCTTCGTTCAGTTCTGGCAGCTTGGGCTCGGAAACGGTGTTGACGGTCACGGTGAACTCGGCGGTTTTGCCAGCCAGGTCCAGGTTCTGATAGTCAGCCGGGAAAGTCAGGTTCAGAACGCGCTCTTCGCCGGCTTTGGCGCCAACCAGGCCGTCTTCGAAACCAGGAATCATGCGGTTGGAACCCAGCACCAGCTGAGTACCCTTGGCGGAGCCGCCAGCGAATGCTTCGCCGTCAACCTTGCCTACGAAATCGATGTTCAGCTGGTCTTCGTTCTGGGCAGCACGATCGGCCACTTCAAAACGGGTGTTCTGCTTGCGCAGGATTTCCAGCATGTTGTCCAGGTCGGAGTCAGCAACATCAGCGCTCAGGCGCTCGATGGCGATCGAATCGAAACCGGCAACTTCGAATTCAGGGAACACTTCGAAGATTGCAACGTATTCCAGATCCTTGCCTGCTTCCAGGGACTTGGGCTCGATGGAAGGCGAGCCAGCCGGGTTCAGCTTTTGCTCGACAACGGCTTCGTAGAAGGAAGCCTGGATCACGTCACCTACAGCTTCCTGACGTGCATCAGCACCGAAGCGGCGCTTGATTTCGCTCATTGGCACTTTGCCTGGACGGAAACCAGCGATCTTGGCCTTTTGGGCAGTCTGCTGCAGACGCTTGTTGACCTGGGTCTCGATGCGCTCGGCCGGCACGGTGATGCTCATGCGGCGCTCAAGAGCAGAAGTATTTTCAACAGAAACTTGCATGGATATTCCTCGTTGCACAGACGTTAGCTGGCCGTTTCCGACCCCAGAATCAAGGGCATGCATTCTAGTGGGTCAAACTCAAGAAGTCACCCTACTGAAAACGGGTAAAAAAACAGCAGGCAATTTATAGGTGCGAATGCACGAGTGCAGCTCGCCCCGGTGGCAAATACATCCCATCATGCCAGGGCTCTGCGCCAACCCTTCTATATATAGAAGCGGTTGCCAATCATCTCCCTGACAACCGACCCTGCGGACAAGGCCGGCAGGCAGTGCGGCATCATCGCGAAACATAAATACGACGAAACGCCCTGCCCTGCAGCCCAACACCTGCGACTGCGTTGAAACTCAAACCGCTGAAACAAAAAAGGCGCCAGACTATTAATCTGGCGCCTTTCGAAATATGGGGTGGACGAAGGGGATCGAACCCTCGACAACGGGAGTCACAATCCCGTGCTCTACCAACTGAGCTACGCCCACCATATTGCGTGACCAAAAAGCCCGTCAAAAAGGCTATTTGTTGAGCTTCGCGCCGACCCGCAGGCCTTCACGAAACTTTATTTGGTGCGGATGAAGAGACTCGAACTCTTACACCTTGCGGCGCTGGAACCTAAATCCAGTGTGTCTACCAATTCCACCACATCCGCGCTTGAAGCTTTTAAAGCAAAGGCGCCAGACTATTAATCTGGCGCCTTTTTAAATATGGGGTGGACGAAGGGGATCGAACCCTCGACAACGGGAGTCACAATCCCGTGCTCTACCAACTGAGCTACGCCCACCATATTGCGCTACTTGTGCCAAAGCTGCCTAATGGCGCACCCGGCAGGACTCGAACCTGCGACCATCCGCTTAGAAGGCGGATGCTCTATCCAGCTGAGCTACGGGCGCCTTATTAATCTGTACTCTTGGAGGATTACAAACTAACCAGTGCTAGGCTGTGCCCGACAAGTGCGACGAATAGTATAGATGGACCCGAAACCCGTCAAATCCTTTTTATAAAAAATTCATTTTATTTAAGGGGTTAGGGGAATTTGCAGACCAAGCGCCTTTGCCCTCACGCCATGGCATGC
Organism: Pseudomonas sp. Colony2; assembly: GCF_019382755.1. NCBI lineage: Bacteria > Pseudomonadati > Pseudomonadota > Gammaproteobacteria > Pseudomonadales > Pseudomonadaceae > Pseudomonas > Pseudomonas sp. Colony2. The sequence goes on from NZ_CP080030.1 coordinate 4,847,922, forward strand.
GAGAATGCGCGCACTTTTCTTCCCCCTCTCGATGGTTAATCACGCGTAATGACTGCACAACTTATCGACGGCAAATCAATCGCCGCCAGCCTGCGCCAGCAGATCGCCAAACGAGTCGCCGAGCGCAGCCAACAAGGCCTGCGCACGCCGGGCCTCGCGGTGATCCTGGTCGGCAGCGATCCTGCCTCTCAGGTTTATGTCTCGCACAAGCGTAAAGACTGTGAAGAGGTCGGCTTTATTTCCAAAGCCTACGACTTGGCTGAAGACACCACCCAACAGGCCCTCACCGACCTGATCGACAGCCTCAACGACGATCCGGCCATCGACGGCATCCTGCTGCAACTGCCATTGCCCGAGCATCTGGACGCGTCGAAATTGCTCGAACGCATCCGCCCGGACAAGGACGTCGACGGTTTCCACCCTTATAACGTCGGCCGCCTGGCCCAGCGTATCCCGCTGCTGCGCCCGTGCACCCCGAAGGGCATCATGACCCTGCTGGAAAGCACCGGCGTCGATCTGTATGGCCTGGATGCCGTCGTCGTCGGCGCCTCGAACATCGTCGGTCGCCCGATGGCCATGGAACTGCTGCTGGCCGGCTGCACCGTGACCGTGACTCATCGCTTCACCAAGGACCTGGCCGGCCACGTTGGCCGCGCCGACCTGGTGGTCGTCGCCGCCGGCAAGCCGGGCCTGGTCAAGGGTGAGTGGATCAAGGAGGGCGCCATCGTCATCGACGTGGGCATCAACCGCCAGGACGATGGCAAGCTCGTGGGCGACGTGGTGTACGAAACCGCCCTGCCCCGTGCCGGCTGGATCACCCCGGTACCCGGTGGTGTCGGCCCGATGACCCGTGCCTGCCTGCTGGAAAATACCCTGTACGCAGCCGAAACCCTGCACAGCTAATAACCAGCCGCTCTGAAAAAGCCCTGCCTTATCGCAGGGCTTTTTATTGGCCGGATAAAAAGTAGTTTTTTCTTTGTTTTTAAGGGGTTTCATCTGTTTCTAGAAGAACATTCGACAGTTTCTGATCCATACTCCTAAAATGTAACGGCATTTATCAGAAAGTCCGTTGCAGAACGGTATATCCCTACTTTTTTTAGCGAGTTCATCCGCGTGAAAATTCATCTTTCCATTGTCAGCCTATTTTTTGCATTGACAGGCACCTTCGCGAGCGCAAGCGAAACCACTACCGCTCCCCGCGACATGTCCACCCTGCACATCGCCTCCGGCAGTGCGATGGTGGTAGACCTGCAGACCAACAAAGTCATCTATGCCAGCAACCCGGATGTCATCGTGCCGATCGCCTCGGTGAGCAAACTGATGACCGGCCTGATCGTGCTGGAAGCCAAGCAGAACATGGATGAATACATCGACATCAACATCAAGGACACGCCAGAGATGAAAGGCGTGTTCTCCCGGGTCAAGATCGGCAGCGAGATGCCGCGCAAGGAGATGTTGCTGATTGCCCTGATGTCCTCGGAAAACCGCGCCGCCGCCAGCCTGGCCCACCACTACCCGGGCGGCTACCCGGCCTTCATCGCAGCGATGAACGCCAAGGCCAAGGCACTGGGCATGACCAGTACCCATTATGTGGAACCTACCGGCCTGTCGATCCATAACGTGTCCACCGCCCGCGACCTGAGCAAGCTGCTGGCCGCCGCACGCAAGTATCCGATGCTCAGCCAGTTGAGCACCACCAAGGAAAAGACCGTCTCGTTCCGCAAACCCAACTACACCCTGGGTTTCTCCAACACTGACCACCTGATCAACCGCGCCAACTGGGACATCAAGCTGACCAAGACCGGCTTTACCAACCAGGCCGGCCATTGCCTGGTGCTGGTGACCAGCATGGGTAATCGCCCGGTGTCGCTGGTGATCCTCGATGCCTTCGGCAAATTCACCCACTTTGCCGATGCCGGGCGCATCCGCAGCTGGGTCGAAACCGGCAAGAGCGGCTCGGTGCCAGACGTCGCATTGCGCTACAAGGCTGACAAGAACCTGAAGAACCGCCCACGGGCGAATGTTCAGGTCACCGAGTCCCGCTGATCCGTAAATAGCGACATAAAAAACGGCGCCCTTGAGCGCCGTTTTTTTATTTGGCCTGACTGGCCAGTGCCTTGACTGCCTGGGCCGCCGCCTGTTCCTGGCCCGCCTGGGCTGTGGCGCTGGCAGCCTGCTGCCAGCGCTGGGCGTCGACCTTGACCGGCAACTGGGTGGGCCGCTGAATCAGTACCGCCCACTTGCCGCCGTCTTTCCACGCCGACTCAAACGCACTGAAATCCATCGGCATGCGTCGCGCCAAGCCTGAACGCAGCAGCACCATGCTCTTCTGCTTGTTGTAACCCACCACCACGACATACCGCGGACCGGCCCAGAAGGTCGAGCCCTGGGTGATACGCGCCATCACCGGGTACCCGGCCGCGACCTGTGCCAGCAGCGCCGGCAGCTGATCTTCCAGCGGGTACACCAACATCCCGTATTCACGGGCCAGCACCTGCATGTTGCGCTCAAGGTCCGCTTCAGCGCCCGGCAAATGCAGTGGCTTATCCAATAGCCCCGGTGTAATCACAATGCCTTGTTGAGACAGCATGCTGGCAAGAGCGGCTGGGCCACCGAGGTAAGTCTCACCGCGAAACGCCGGCACGCCCTTGAGCTCGACACTCTCCGGCAGCCCCGGGATGCTCGTGGGTTTTGGATGCGAGGAACAGGCCGCCAGCCCCATGAAACAGGCTGCGACCCACCAGGAGGTTTTAATGTTCGAGGGAAACCGCAACTTCTTCACTCACTTGATCAACGGTCGACGTGGGCCCTGATCATAGGACGCTCCGGGGCGCGGGTATAGCCTTGCAGCGCAGTAAAAGGCCGGCGATAGAGCAAACAAGTTGGACGCACACGACCATTGGTCAATAGCAGGCAACCTGCGGATAGCTAGACTGTCCATTGAGAAGACAGTGTGTGCCCGGCACCGGGCGAAAGGAGGCACTTATGAGCCTGACAACAACGATTCTGCTTTTGATCTGTGGCTGGCTGGCCGTCGCCGCCGCCATGCTGTGGGGCGTGATGCGCGTGACCCGCCGGCACCATCACCCACACGTAAAACCCGCAGCACCCGGCAAGCTGCACAAACCCGCCGGGCACCACGCCTGACGCCTTAGCCAGGCATGCAACTGAAGTCTTCGGTCTGCGCCAATTCCTTGCCGTGGCTATCCTTCAACTCGGCACGCACCGTCGTACCCAGGCTGGATTCCACCAGGGTGTAATGCTCGCCGGCCTTGAAGTTGCCGTAGGTCACATGCCCGCGACAATCCTGCTGGTTATCATCCCCCGCCTCTTCTTCAAACAAGGTGACGTCCAGGCGATGCGCGCCGGGTTTCACTTCGAAGTAGCGGCCATCATTAATGTTTTTACCGTCTACCCGCTCGGCCATCAGGTCGTTGGGTGCCTCCTCTTGCAAGCCGATCCAGGCTTCGCTCGGGTCCGCCTTCGGCATCGGGCCGGCACACGCCGACAACAACAGGACCGCACTCAAGGCCGGGATCAACAACAAGGGTTTAAGCGACATGGCAGAACTCCAAATGGATAAAGAGTGAACAGGCGAAACAGCTCCCGTTCGATCGGTATCCAGCTTGTTACTGTCACCATTGTTGAACAAATGAATACATATGAAAGGATCTTCAGCCGTTAACTAAATCTTCCTTCACCTGGCTGAAAGGTGCGTGTTAGGTGGGTCCGTCAAGACTGCGAGCGTTTGCAATCCAACTCCTTTGGAGGTTACGGCATGCTCGGGCTGGTAAAGACCGCACTGCTCAAGCCCTACACGTTTATCGTGCTGGCAATTTTCATCTGCATCATCGGGCCCATGGCGGCCTTGCGTACCCCCACTGACGTATTTCCCGATATTGGCATCCCCGTCGTTGCGGTGGTTTGGCAGTACAACGGCCTGTCTCCGGACGCCATGGCCGGTCGCGTGATCTACACCTACGAACGCTCCCTGAGTACCACCGTCAACGACATCGAGCACATTGAATCGCAGTCGTTACCCGGCATGGGCATCGTGAAGATTTTCTTCCAGCCCGGCGTGGATATCCGCACCGCCAACGCCCAGGTAACAGCGGTGTCACAAACCGTGCTCAAGCAGATGCCACCGGGCATTACGCCGCCGCTGATCCTCAACTACAGCGCCTCTACGGTGCCGATTCTGCAGATGGCGTTCTCCAGCCCCAGCTTGTCGGAAGCGAAGATCCGCGACCTGGTGCAGAACAACATCCGCTTGCCCCTGAGCGCCCTGCCCGGCCTGGCCATGCCCACGCCAATGGGCGGCAAGCAACGCCAGATCACCCTCGACCTCGACCCACAGGCGCTGGCCGCCAAAGGTCTCTCGGCGCAGGACGTAGGCAACGCCCTGGCCCTGCAGAACCAGATTATCCCGGTGGGTACCGCCAAACTCGGCCCCAACGAATACACGATTTTGCTCAACAACAGCCCGAAGGCGATTGATGAGCTCAACGACTTGCCGATCAAGACAGTCGACGGTGCGATCATCACCATCGGCCAGGTGGCCCACGTGCGTGACGGCTCGCCGCCGCAGACCAACATCGTGCGCGTCGACGGCCACCGTGCGGTGCTGATGCCGGCCCTGAAAAACGGCAGCATCTCCACCCTGTCGATCATCGACGGCATCCGCCAGATGCTGCCGCGCATCAATGAAACCCTGCCGCCGTCGCTGAAGACCTCGCTGCTCGGCGACGCCTCGGTGTTCGTCAAACAGTCGGTGGGCAGCGTGGCCCAGGAAGGCATCATCGCCGCCTTGCTGACCAGTGCGATGATCCTGCTGTTCCTCGGCAGCTGGCGCTCGACCATCATCATCGCCGCGTCGATTCCCCTCGCGGTACTGTCGGCCATCGCCCTGCTGGCGGCCACCGGGCAAACCCTCAACGTCATGACCCTCGGCGGGCTGGCGTTGGCCGTGGGGATCCTGGTGGACGACGCCACAGTGACCATCGAGAACATCAACTGGCACCTGGAACAAGGCAAGGCGGTGAAGGACGCGATCCTCGACGGCGCCAAGCAAATCGTCGGCCCGGCGTTCGTGTCCCTGCTGTGTATCTGCATCGTGTTTGTGCCGATGTTCATGCTGCAAGGCATCGCCGGCTACCTGTTCCGCCCGATGGCATTGGCGGTGATTTTCGCCATGGCCAGCTCGTTCATTCTATCGCGGACCCTGGTGCCGACCCTGGCGATGTTCCTGCTCAAGCCGCACGTGCCGGAGCAAGGTGAAGGTCATCACCCGGAAGATGAATTCATCAACCATCACGAGGGCGACCAGCACAAACCGCAGCGCAACGCGGTGCTGCAATCGGTGCTGAATTTCCAGCAGGGTTTTGAGCGTCACTTCTCCAACGTGCGGGACGTTTATCACGGCCTGCTGACCCTGGCCCTCGGCGCCCGCAAGCGCTTCATCATCGGCTTCCTGGCGTGCATCCTCGCCTCGTTCCTGCTGCTGCCAAGTCTGGGCCAGGACTTCTTCCCGGCCACCGACGCCGGGGCCATGGCCCTGCACGTGCGCTTGCCGCTGGGCACACGCATCGAAGAGAGCGCGGCGGCCTTTGACCGGATCGAAGCGCGGATTCGCGAGATCGTTCCGGCCGACGAACTGGACACCATCGTCGACAACATCGGCATCCCGCTGAGCGGCATCGACATGGCCTACAGCAGCAGTGGCACCATCGGCCCACAGGACGGCGATATCCAGGTCACCCTGAAAAAGGACCATGCGCCCACCGCCGACTACGTGAAAAAACTGCGTGAAGCGTTGCCCGAAAGCTTCCCCGGCAGCCAGTTCGCATTCCTCCCGGCAGACATCAGCAGCCAGATCCTCAACTTCGGTTCGCCGGCCCCGCTGGACGTGAAAATCTCCGGGCGCAGCGATGAAGAAAACCGCGCCTACGCCATCGAACTGGAACGTCGCCTGAAACACATACCGGGCATTGCCGACCTGCGCATCCAGCAGTCCACCGGCTACCCGTCACTGCAAGTCAACGTGGACCGCATGCGTGCCAACGGCCTGGGCATCACCGAGCGTGACGTAACCAACAGCATGGTTGCGTCCCTGGCCGGCAGCTCGCAAACCGCACCAACGTTCTGGCTCAACCCGGCCAACGGCGTGTCGTATTCGATCGTGGCAGCCACCCCGCAATACCGCCTCGACAGCCTGCCGTCCCTGGAAGCGTTGCCGGTAACCGGTGCCGATGGTCAGTCGCAGATCCTCGGCGGCGTGGCGACCATCTCGCGGGTACAAAGCCCGGCGGTGGTGACCCACTACAACATCGAGCCGACCCTGGACCTGTACGCCAACGTGCAAGGCCGCGACCTCGGCGGCGTCGCCAGCGATGTGCAAAAAGTGCTGAACGACATGGCCCCGATGCGCCCCAAAGGCGCGACCATCAGCCTGCACGGGCAGATCGATGCGCTGCATGAAGCGTTCAACGGCTTGAGCTTCGGCCTGCTCGGTGCGGTGGTGCTGATCTACCTGCTGATCGTGGTCAACTTCCAGTCCTGGACTGACCCGTTCGTGATCATCACCGCACTGCCGGCAGCGCTCGCGGGAATCGTCTGGATGCTGTTCCTCAGCGGCACGTCATTGTCGGTGCCCGCACTCACGGGGGCCATCCTCTGTATGGGCGTGGCCACCGCCAACTCGATCCTGGTGGTGAGCTTCTGCCGAGAGCGCCTGGCCGAACATGGCGATGCACTCAAGGCCGCACTGGAAGCCGGCTACACCCGTTTCCGCCCAGTCTGCATGACCGCCCTGGCGATGATCATCGGCATGTTGCCGCTGGCCTTGTCCGAAGAACAAAACGCGCCGCTGGGACGTGCCGTGATCGGCGGCCTGATCCTCGCCACCACTGCCACTTTGCTGTTTGTACCCGTGGTCTTCAGCCTGGTCCACGGTCGTCACCCTACTCGCGCTGCTGCTGGAGAAACTTCACATGTCGTCTGATCACAAACCCTCGCGCAAGCGTCTGATGCTCATGGGTGTCGGCGGCCTGACACTGGCCGCCCTGTTGGTCGCCAACGGCCTGCACGCCCGTACGATGCATGAAAAATCCGTCACCGCCTGGACCGAAACCGCCGCCGTGCCGCAGGTGCTGGTGTTCCAGCCCAAACAGAACGCGGCCGGCGACACCCTGCGCCTGCCCGCGCATCTGGAAGCCTGGAGCAAGGCACCGATTCATGCACGGGTCAGCGGTTACCTGAAAGACTGGAAAGTCGACATCGGCAGCCAGGTCAAGGCCGGGCAGATTCTCGCCGAGATCGACAGCCCCGACCTCGACCAGCAAGTGGCGCAAACCCACGCCCGCATGGTCCAGGAACAGGCCAACGCACGCCTGGCGCAAACCACCGCCACCCGTTGGAAAAACCTGCTGGACAGCCATTCGGTATCGCGCCAGGAGGCCGATGAAAAAACCTCGAATGCCCTGGCCGCCAAGGCCAACGCCCAGGCCGCCGAGGCTGACTATGCGCGGCTCTCGGCGCTGGAAGACTACAAGACCATTCGCGCGCCATTCGCCGGTGTGATCACCGCGCGCAACACCGACATCGGCCAGTTGATCAAGGCTGACAGCGACAGCGATCCGGAACTGTTCGACATCGCCGACACCCACCAACTGCGCCTCTACGTGCCGGTGCCGCAGAACTACGCCGCGGTGATTCATCCCGGGCTGGCCGCCCAACTGACGGTACCCGAGCACCCCGGCGAACACTTCAGCGCGAAGCTGATGGGCGACTCCACCGCCATCGACCGCCGCTCCGGCACCCTGCTCGCACAGTTCGTGGCCGACAACCCGGACGGCAAGTTGCTGCCCGGCGACTACGCCGAAGCCACCCTGGCGATTCCGGCGGATACCCATGGCGTGAGCATCCCGGCCAGCGCCCTGATCTTCCGCGCCGAAGGTACCCAGGTCGCGGTACTGGACGCCAAGAACCACGTGCACCTGCAAGACATCCACATCGGCCTCGACCTCGGCGAGCGCCTGGTGATTGACCAGGGCCTGAAACCCACTGACCGCGTAGTCGACAACCCACCCGACGCACTGCGCGAAGGCGACGCCGTGCAAATGGCCGATGCCGGAGGTGCCCATGCGCCCAAGGCTTAAACCCCTCGCGGCCCTGGTATTGGTGGCACTGCACGGTTGCTCGCTGGCGCCCACCTACAAGGCGCCGACCATCGACCTGCCGGCCAAGTACCGCGAACAGACCAGCGACGGCCCGTGGCACAGCGCGCAACCGTCCGACCAACTGGCGCCGAAGTGGTGGCAGCTGTATCAGGACCCGCGCCTGAACGACCTGCAGGAACAACTGCTCAAGGCCAACCCGGACCTGGCGGCGGCGCTGGCGCATTTCGATGCGTCCCAGGCGTATGCCAGCCAGTTGCATGCCGGGCTGTTCCCGCAAATAACCGCCAGCGCGCAACCGTTGCGCCAGCGGCAATCGGACAATCGGCCACTGCGGGGTGATACCCAGCCTTCGGTGTACAACAGCAACACGGCGGGGTTCGCGCTGAGCTTCGATCTGGATCTGTGGGGCAAAATCCGCAACCAGGTGGCGGCTGGCGATGCACAGGCCCAAGCCTCCGGGGATGATTTGGCGGTGGCGCGCCTGAGCCTGCAGCATCAGTTGGCGACGCTGTACGTGCAGCTCAACGGACTGGATGCCCAGAGCCGGATTCTCAGCAGTTCGCTGGATGATTTTGGCCAGGCGCTGAAACTGACCCGCAGCCGGTACGAGGGGCAGATCGCCTCGGAGCTCGACCTGACCCGGGCGCAGAATCAGCTGGCTGAAGCACAGGCGCAGCTTGACGATGTGCACGGTCAACGCAATCTCACCGAGCATGCGATTGGTGAATTGGTGGGCGTATCCGCCAGTGAATTCCAGCTGCCGCCGAGCAAGCACTTGATCGCACTGCCGGGGATTCCGCAACAACTGCCGAGCCACCTGCTGCAACGCCGGCCGGATATCGCGGCAGCCGAGCGACGGGTGTTTGCGGCCAACGCGAATATCGGCGTGGCCAAGGCGGCGTGGTACCCGGATTTCAGTTTGACCGGCTTGATTGGCGGGCAGACCCAAGGTGTGGGCAACTTGTTCTCCGCCGCCAATCGGTATTGGGCGCTGGGGCCGCTGGTGAATCTGCCGATCTTTGATGGCGGCCGGTTAAGCGCCAATGAGCGCCAGGCCAAGGCGGAGTTTGAAGAGGCTTCGGCGCACTATCGCAGCCAGGTGTTAAGAGCCGTGCGTGAGGTGGAAGACAACCTTGGGCAACTGCGCGACTTGCAGCAGGAGGCGATGGACGAACAAGCCGCCGCGAATGCCGCCGAGCACACACAGGCACTGGCGATGAACAGTTACCAGGCGGGGGCTGTGAGTTACCTGGATGTGGTGACGGCGCAGACGGCGGCGTTGCAGGCGCAGCGCACGTTGCAGGCGGTGCAGACGCGGCAGTTGCAGGCGAGTGTGGGTTTGGTGACGGCGCTGGGCGGAGGCTGGTTGCCTGGGGCGTGAGGTTGCTTCCTACAACCGGGATCACATACGGGAGTTTTGTTGATCCGGACGTCAGGGCGCCAAGTAGGCTCCCACAGCCTCGAGTGCTCGAAGCTTCAAATAATCCGCCTTGATGACCGCGTTGTCGGCATGCACCAAATAAATGGTACCCGGTTGGCTGAATACGTCTTTGGTCATGCCAATCGGCTGCCCGCTGCCAACGTAGAACACCGAATAAAAATAGGACTCGAGCTTCAGAAGCTCGCTTAAAAACAGCTCTTTGGTGAAACAACCCGGCGAACGATTGATTAGGCAGACGTTATAGCTGTGCAGCAACAATTCATAACCTACCTGGGCGTCAAGCAAGCGCTCAAATTGTTCCGGCTCAACGATGGACATAACCGTGGCGCGAATCTGCCCCAGTCCTGTCGTCTGTTCGGATACTTCAGGACGAAGAATTCCGTCGGTGCGCGCTGCGATCTCCACAAGTCTGGGACCTTTTTCGGTCAGCATAACCTCCGCGTGGCTAGGGCCATTTTCAATGCCCAGGCTTCTGACGACCTTGCGGGTGTAGTCGACCAGCAGCTCACACTCAGGCTCGGCAGGGCTGACCAGTTCATCAATGTCGTAAATGACGCTACCGCTGTCCAGCCGCTCCTTTCGGTATCTCACCACTTCAGTGACCATCTGCCTCGCGCCCAGGGAGACCATATTCACAACATATTCCACACCAACCAAATATTCCTGGATCAGGACCTGAGCGTTCCTAATATTGAGTCGATTGGTCGTTCCCAAAACCTTTCCGAAGGCGACCTCACAATCTTGCAAATCATCGCAAATATAAACCCCATCCGCGCCTGCACTATCCAGAGGTTTCAGCACCACGGGAAACCTGCCATGCCCCAGGATCCAGGCCTTGGCCGCATTCCATGACTCAACGATAGCCTGTTGCGCGGCTGGCAGCCCAGCGTCGGCGACACAACGGATCATTTCAAACTTGTTCCTGCGCGCCTGAGTTCGGTTGAATTGGTTGCGATAAGGAAGATTGAGCTGCTCGTTGAGCCAATCAGACAACAACACACCGGTTTCAGCCCCAGCGATGATGTACTGGGGATCGAACCTCGCAACGCGTTCGACCGTCGCGTCCAACTGCTTATTGACGATCAGACATTCATAAATCGAGGCATCGAAACCCATGTAGTAATAATCATCGAGCGTCGCGGACGACGCCACATGGATCAACGTACAGCCTCGCTCACGCAACGCTTTCGCGACAAACTTACCGGATGAAAAACCATCGACTATCACGACTCTGCTCATCTCAATCCCCGCCTTTCGAGATACAGACTTGCGATTGCTCGTCCAGAGAGTAAAAAAATAATGACGCCAACCGCCGTGACACTGGCTGCCGAAAACTCCACTCGTGTGTCGAGATATTGAAGCAGCAGGACAAACACCGGCAGTGTCAGCAGTAACAGCGAGACATGGATAGCACTGAGATAATGAATGGTTTTTTGAATCAGATAAATCGGCAGCAAATGGCCAATCACCACTAACGTCAGCATCGGCCAGAACAGCTCAGGGCCCAAGGCAAAACCGACACCCGTCGCGGGAATCAAGACGACACAGGCAATGATCATCACCACATTTCGGACCGCCAGAATTTCATAAACAACCCACTGTCGAGCGAATAGCTTTTTCGAGACGATCGTATACATCACGGTGCCCAACGCGCACACCAGAACGCTGACGATGCCAAGCATTCGCTGCCCGGTAGTGGTGGAAGACACACCACTGTCACCCATGAATGACTTGAACAACATGATTCCCACGGAAATCAGTACCAGCCAGGAAATCAATGTATCCGCCAACGCGGTTTTAACCCTGTTTTTATCAAAAGCAGAGAGGATGAGCGTTAGCGCCGGCCCGCATGCCACTGAGGCCACGCCGACAACGGCAGGTTCCAGGTAACGGAGTGCGTAGAACAGGCCGCCCCAGTTCAATAGAACTGCAACATTGACTAAAAAAACTAACAATATGTTTTCGCACAGTTTTATGATAAGTTTTTTGTTACTTCGCAAGAGCGTAAAACTTAGAAAAAACGCTCCTGAAAAACTGAAGCAGTAAAAAATGACTACCAAGGGATTTATCATTTGGGTAACAAAAGCCACATACACGTCAAATGCAGCACTGATAAAGCAAAAAATCAGCCCAAGCACCATTCCGCGCCGCATCAAGCTACTCATTTAAATCACCAGATGGTGTGCAACCTTGACGGGCTTCGAATTGCTTCATCGTCTTGATGCCAT
>NZ_CP080030.1:4859775-4860522 GCF_019382755.1 Pseudomonas sp. Colony2
AAGTAACGTATCTCCTATATCACCTAGCTTCATTATTCCTCCTTTAACCCAAGCATTTATTCCGATGCATTTGACCCTATCAAAACATTGCAAAAGTAAATAGCTAGCAAAACGGTTAGGTGCTTGCAAAAAAAACTAACACCTTCAGGTAGCACCGATAACGGAAAAATGAAAAAGGGAACTTTCACACAAGCTGCTCGGATGTGACCTTCATACTATTTAACCCATTATCTGCAGTTACCAGTATCCACTGGGCTCTGGGGTCCTTGGTAAACCTGCCGATCTTCGACGGCGGGCGCCTGAGTGCCAAGCCAAGGCCGAGTTTGAAGAGGCCTCGGCCCACTACCTCAGCCAGGTTTTACGCGCCGTGCGCAAGGTTAAAGATAACTAGGGGCAACTGCCGGATTTGCAGCAGAAAGCGCTGGATGAACAGTTATCTGGCGGGGCTCTGAGTTATCTGGATGTGGTGACGGCGCAGACCGCAGCGTTGCAGGCGCAGCGCACGTTGCAAGCGGTGCAAACGCGGCAGTTGCAGGCAAGTGTAGGCTTGGTGACGGCGCTGGGCGGCGGTTGGAAGCCTGACGCCTGATACAAATCTCGAGCCCACCCTGGATCAAATGTGGGAGCTGGCTTGCCTGCGATAGCGGAGTGTCAGGCACTGCAACTGTGTCTGAAACACCGCTATCGCGGGCAAGCCCGGCTCCCACATTTGAGAGGAGTGAAGCCTGTCGACTCAGGCGGCCGGTT
>NZ_CP080030.1:4862086-4943072 GCF_019382755.1 Pseudomonas sp. Colony2
AAATGTGGGAGCTGGCTTGCCTGCGATAGCGGAGTGTCAGGCACTGCAACTGTGTCTGAAACACCGCTATCGCGGGCAAGCCCGGCTCCCACATTTGAGAGGAGTGAAGCCTGTCGACTCAGGCAGCCAGTTTGCCGCTGGCGATTGCCACCGAAGCTGCCACCATCGCCCTCAGCAACACCGCACACCCCGCCGCCAAATCATCCGGCGCCGCGTTCTCGATTTCGTTATGGCTGATGCCACCTTCACACGGCACAAAGATCATCCCCGCGGGCCCCAGTTCCGCGACGAAAATCGCGTCATGCCCTGCCCCGCTCACGATATCCATGTTGGACAACCCCAACCCATTGGCCGCATCACGCACGGCATCCACGCAGCCTTTGTCGAAGTACAGCGGCGGGAAGTCAGCGGTGGGTGTCATCTCGAATGTGAGGCCGTGCTTGGCGCAGGTCTCGTCGATCACCTTGCGCACCTGGGCAATCATCGAATCCAGCCGCGCCGGTTCCAGATGGCGGAAGTCCAGGGTCATGCGCACTTCGCCAGGAATGACGTTGCGTGAGCCCGGATACGCCTGCAGGCAACCGACGGTGCCGCAGGCGTGAGGCTGATGACCCAACGCCGCCGCGTTAACTGCAGCCACCACGGCCGCGGCACCGACCAGGGCATCCTTGCGCAGGTGCATCGGGGTCGGCCCGGCATGCGCCTCGACACCCCGCAGTTTCAGGTCGAACCATTTCTGGCCAAGGGCGCCCAGCACCACACCGATGGTTTTCTTTTCATCCTCAAGAATCGGACCTTGCTCGATATGTGCTTCGAAATATGCGCCCACCTTGTGCCCGCTCACCGGGCGTGATCCGGCATACCCAATGGCATTCAGCGCATCGCCCACGGTCACGCCATCGGCATCCGTCTTGGCCAGCGTGTCGACCAGGGTGAATTTCTCGGCAAACACCCCGGAGCCCATCATGCAGGGAGGAAAGCGCGAGCCTTCTTCGTTGGTCCACACCACCACTTCCAGCGGCGCTTCGGTTTCCACCTTCAGGTCATTGAGGGTGCGCAATACCTCAACGCCCGCCAGCACGCCAAAACAGCCATCAAACTTGCCGCCGGTGGGCTGGGTGTCGATATGGCTGCCGGTCATCACCGGCGGCAACTGGGGATTGCGCCCCGGCCGGCGGGCAAAGATATTGCCGACGCCATCGATGGTCACGGTACAGCCCGCTTCTTCGCACCACTTCACAAACAGGTCGCGGGCCTGGCGATCGAGGTCGGTCAGGGCCAGGCGGCACACACCGCCCTTGGGGGTGGCGCCGAGCTTGGCGAGTTCCATCAGGGACAGCCACAGACGATCGCGGTTGATGTGCTGATGGGTGGATTGCAGAACGTCTATGGCAGCGTTCATGGGGATCTCCTCAGGCAGTAGTTCTTATAAATTTGACCAGACTCTCACTGGAGGACTGCGATCAAAAATGTGGGAGCGGGCTTGCTCGCGAAGGCGGTGATTCAGCTAACACATCTGGCGACTGGCACACCGTATTCGCGAGCAAGCCCGCTCCCACATTTGATTGCATTCCACATCGATTAAAGCGGTGTTTTCACGGCGACCACACGAGCCCCGCGTTTCATGCAGAGGGCGTAATACAACAGGCCACCGAGCGCCGAGCCGGTGAACCAGCCATAGCTGTAGAACCAGCTGAACGCATCGCTGCCCAGGGACAGCAACGTCAGCACCACCGGCACGCCAAACGCCAGGAAGCCATGCCAGTTCCACGCCGGGTACACGTCATCACGATACAAACCGGCGAGGTCCAGTTGCTGTTTCTTGATGATGAAATAGTCCACCACCATGATCCCGGCGATCGGCCCCAAGAGGCTTGAGTAACCCAGCAACCAGTTGGAATAGACGGTTTCCAGGCTCACGTCGGAGATGATCAGCCCGAGCTTTTTCAGCAGTTCGTGGGCCATCAGCGCCAGGCCCACCAGGCCGGTGAGCACCACCGCCGTGGTGCGGTTGATCAGCTTGGGGGCGATGTTCTGGAAGTCGTTGGTGGGCGAGACGATGTTCGCCGCGGTGTTGGTGGACAAGGTGGCGATGATGATCAGCGCCATCGCCACGGCCACCCACACCGGGCTCTGGATATGGCCGATCAGGGTGACCGGGTCGGAGACGCTGACGCCCACCAGTTTCACCGAGGCGGCGGTCATGATTACGCCGAGGGCGGCGAACAGGAACATGGTCAGCGGCAGGCCGAAAATCTGCCCGAGGATCTGGTCTTTCTGGCTTTTGGCGTAGCGGCTGAAGTCGGGAATGTTCAACGACAAGGTGGCCCAGAAACCCACCATCGCCGTCAGGCCCGCCATGAAGTAGCCGGTGAGGCTGGCGCCTTCGGGACGTTTGGGCGGGATCGCCATCAGCTCGGTCAGCGACACATTCGGCAGCGCCCACACCAGCAGCCCGATACCCACCGCCACCAGCAGCGGTGCCGACAGGGTTTCCAGCCATTTGATCGACTCGGCGCCACGCAATACCACCCACAGGTTCAGGGTCCAGAAGATCATGAAGCCGATCACTTCACCGGTGCCGCCAAGGGATTTCCAACCCTCGAAAATCGACCCCAGGAACAGGTGGATCGCCAGGCCGCCAAACATCGTCTGGATACCGAACCAGCCACACGCCACCAACGCGCGGATCAGGCACGGCACGTTGGAGCCGAGCACGCCGAAGGACGAGCGCAGCAACACCGGAAACGGGATGCCGTACTTGGTACCGGGGAAGGCGTTGAGGGTCAGCGGGATCAGCACCACGATATTGGCCAGCAGGATCGCCATCAGCGCCTCGCCCACCGACAACCCGAAGTACGCGGTGAGCACGCCGCCCAGGGTGTAGGTCGGCACACACACCGACATGCCGATCCACAGCGCGGTGATATGCCACTTGTTCCAGGTGCGTTCGCGCACCTTGGTCGGTGCCATGTCGTGGTTGTAGCGGGGGCTGTCGAGGACGTCGGGGCCGGCGTCGAGTTCGTACAGGCCGTTGCGCTCAATGACTTGCGATCTGTTCTGTTGCATGGCCGCTCCACGGTTTTTTCGAATTATTTTTGCTCATCCCGTGACGTGCACGGGATGGCCGGAGTACCTCGTTGACAACATGACATCCGGGACCCGGCCAACCGCCACCGCACTCAATAACCGTGCCGTAAACCGTCAACCTGCCCGCACCGCTTATATAACTTGCTGATGTTTATCAGCTTTATTGTCTCGACCGAAGAGCCCCTCGTTACTTTCAGCGTTACTCAGGCCAAATAACGCAGAAGTTGTCCGAACCATCAGGACTCAATCTGGTGCAACACAATTATTTTTATTTACCGGCCCCGTCAAGAGGCATGTCTCAAGCGTCTGATTTGCAATAGGAAATGTTGCTCATATTGGGAACCTGTCAAGTGCGTCAAAATGGTGAGAGGCCGCTACATTTTGGTGATTTTGATTTTTTATCGTTAAAATTCAATTACTTAATAAAGATATAAGCTTATAAAAAATATTCTTGCTCATTCGAAAAACTCGGGCTAGTTTCTATTCCTGTCACCGCTGACAGGAATTAACTTTCCAGCGGCGCGATGCATGACAACATTTAGAACTGGCACAAGCCGGTCAAGCCTGTGAGGAACTCGACATGTCGCTGTTGATCCGTGGCGCTACCGTTATTACCCATGATGAAAGTTACCGAGCCGATGTTTTATGCGCAGACGGTCTAATCCGCGCCATTGGCACTGATCTGGATATTCCCGCCGGCACCGAGATACTCGACGGCAGCGGTCAATACCTGATGCCCGGCGGCATCGACCCCCACACCCATATGCAGTTGCCCTTCATGGGCACCGTGGCCAGTGAAGATTTTTTCAGTGGCACGGCCGCCGGGTTGGCGGGCGGCACCACGTCGATCATCGACTTCGTGATTCCCAACCCGCAGCAATCCCTGCTGGAAGCCTTCCATCAGTGGCGCGGCTGGGCCGAGAAGTCGGCGTCCGACTACGGCTTTCACGTCGCGATTACCTGGTGGAGCGAGCAGGTCCGCGAGGAAATGGCCGAGCTGGTGAGCCAACACGGCATCAACAGCTTCAAGCATTTCATGGCGTACAAGAACGCAATCATGGCCGCCGACGACACCTTGGTGGCGAGCTTCGAACGCTGCCTGGAACTGGGTGCGGTACCGACGGTGCATGCCGAAAACGGCGAGCTGGTGTATCACCTGCAACGCAAGCTGATGGCCCAGGGCATTACCGGGCCTGAAGCGCATCCGTTGTCGCGGCCTTCGCAGGTGGAAGGTGAAGCCGCCAGCCGGGCGATCAGGATTGCCGAAACCATCGGCACGCCGCTGTACCTGGTGCACGTGTCCACCAAGGAAGCGCTGGATGAAATCACCTACGCCCGCAGCAAGGGCCAGCCGGTGTACGGCGAAGTATTGGCCGGGCATCTGCTGCTGGACGACAGCGTGTATCAACACCCCGACTGGCAGACCGCCGCCGGCTATGTGATGAGCCCGCCCTTCCGCCCGCGCGGGCATCAGGAGGCACTGTGGCATGGCTTGCAATCGGGCAACCTGCACACCACCGCCACCGACCATTGCTGCTTCTGCGCCGAGCAAAAAGCCGCCGGGCGGGATGACTTCAGCAAGATTCCCAATGGCACTGCCGGTATCGAAGACCGCATGGCGCTGTTGTGGGATGAGGGCGTGAGCACTGGGCGCTTGTCGATGCAGGAATTCGTTGCGCTGACGTCTACCAACACCGCGAAGATCTTCAACCTGTATCCACGCAAAGGAGCGATCCGCGTGGGGGCCGATGCTGACCTGGTGCTGTGGGACCCGCAAGGCACACGGACCATTTCCGCGAAGACTCACCACCAGAAAGTCGACTTCAACATCTTCGAAGGCAAGACCGTGCGCGGCGTGCCGAGCCATACCATCAGCCAGGGCAAGCTGGTCTGGGCGGATGGGGATTTGCGCGCCGAACGGGGTGCGGGTCGGTATATCGAACGGCCGACGTATCCGCCGGTGTTTGAGCAGTTGAGCAAGCGGGCGGAGCGTTCCAGGCCGGTTGCTGTGAAACGCTGAGGCCGCCATTCGCGAGCAAGCCCGCTCCCACATTCGACTGCATTTATCCTGCTGGAATGGGGACGAATGTGGGAGCGGGCTTGCTCGCGAAGAGGCCGGTACAGGCAACAAAAAAACCACTGCCCACCAGAGGCAGCACCTCAAAAACCGTGAGGCCAATACCGTGATCCAGACCCTGAACCATCTTCCCCACCCCCATGAAGATGCGGCGGCCCTCGCCGCGCATTTCACCGACCTGGCGCCGCCGCTCAATGCCCGGCAAGCCCAACTGGAAGCCTCGCGCTGCCTCTACTGCTACGACGCACCGTGCGTCAACGCGTGCCCCAGCGAGATCGATATCCCGTCGTTCATCCGCAATATCCACACGGAGAACGTCCAGGGCGCCGCACAGAAGATTCTCTCGGCGAATATCCTCGGCGGCAGTTGCGCCCGGGTCTGCCCGACGGAAATCCTCTGCCAGCAAGCCTGCGTGCGCAACAATGCCGAGGAATGCGCCCCGGTGCTGATCGGCCTGTTGCAGCGTTACGCGGTGGACAACGCGCACTTCAGCGAACACCCGTTCCAGCGCGCCGCGCCCACCGGCAAGCGCATCGCGGTGGTCGGCGCCGGGCCTGCGGGGTTGTCCTGCGCCCATCGCAGCGCCCTGCACGGCCATGACGTGGTGATTTTCGAAGCCCGGGAAAAAGCCGGCGGCCTGAATGAATACGGGATCGCCAAGTACAAGCTGGTGGATGACTTCGCGCAAAAGGAACTGGATTTCCTCCTGCAGATCGGCGGCATCGAGATCCGCCACGGCCAGCGCCTGGGCGACAACCTGACCTTGAGCGAACTGCACCAGCAGTTCGATGCAGTGTTCCTCGGCCTTGGCCTGGCTGCCAGCAAACAGCTCGGCCTGCCACACGAGGACGCCCCCGGCCTGCTCGCCGCCACCGACTACATCCGTGAACTGCGCCAGGCCGACGACCTCAGTCAACTGCCCCTGGCCGACCGTTGCATCGTGCTCGGCGCCGGCAACACGGCCATCGACATGGCGGTGCAAATGGCCCGCCTCGGTGCTCGTGACGTCAACCTGGTGTATCGCCGTGGCCTGGCTGAAATGGGCGCCACCGGCCATGAGCAGGACATCGCCAAGGCCAACCAGGTACGCCTGCTGACCTGGGCCCAGCCCGAAGAAGTGTTGCTCGACGACCAGGGCCATGTGCGCGGCATGCGCTTCGCCCGCACCCGCATGGTCGATGGCCGCCTGCAAGCCACCGGCGAGACCTTCGAACTGGCCGCCGACGCGATCTTCAAGGCCATCGGCCAAGGCTTCGACGACGAGGCGCTGCACGACCCGCTGGCCCACCAACTGCAACGCCAGGGCGATCGGATCTTCGTCAACGAACAGCTGCGCACCAGCATCCCCGGTGTGTACGCCGGCGGCGATTGCGTCAGCCTCGGCCAGGACCTCACCGTCCAGGCCGTGCAACACGGCAAGCTGGCCGCGCAAGCCATGCACGCCCAACTCATGCTGAATGTGGAGGCTGCGTAATGGCCGATCTCTCGATTGTATTCGCCGGCATCAAAGCCCCCAATCCGTTCTGGCTGGCCTCCGCGCCGCCTACCGACAAGGCCTACAACGTGGTCCGCGCCTTTGAAGCAGGCTGGGGCGGCGTGGTCTGGAAAACCCTCGGCGAAGACCCGGCAGCGGTCAACGTCTCATCGCGCTACTCGGCGCACTTTGGTGCCAACCGTGAAGTGCTCGGCATCAATAACATCGAGCTGATTACCGACCGCTCCCTGGAGATCAACCTGCGGGAAATCACCCAGGTGAAAAAGGACTGGCCGGACCGCGCGCTGATCGTGTCATTGATGGTGCCGTGTGTTGAGGAGTCGTGGAAGCACATCCTGCCACTGGTGGAAGCCACCGGCTGTGACGGCATCGAGCTGAACTTCGGCTGCCCCCACGGCATGCCGGAACGCGGCATGGGCGCGGCGGTGGGCCAGGTGCCGGAGTATGTGGAACAGGTGACGCGCTGGTGCAAGACCTATTGCTCGCTGCCGGTGATCGTCAAGCTCACGCCGAACATCACCGACATACGCGTGGCGGCGCGGGCGGCCTATCGCGGTGGCGCGGATGCGGTGTCGCTGATCAACACCATCAACTCCATCACCAGTGTCGACCTGGAGCGCATGGTCGCCCTGCCGATGGTCGGCACCCAAAGCACCCACGGGGGTTACTGCGGCTCGGCGGTGAAACCCATCGCACTGAACATGGTGGCGGAGATTGCCCGGGACCCACAGACACAAGGCTTGCCGATCTGCGGGATTGGCGGGATTGGCAACTGGCGCGATGCAGCGGAATTCGTCGCGCTGGGCTGCGGCGCGGTGCAGGTGTGCACGGCGGCGATGCTGCATGGGTTTCGGATTGTCGAAGAAATGAAGGACGGGCTGTCGCGGTGGATGGACAGCCAGGGTTACAGCAGCCTGCAGGAATTTTCCGGGCGGGCGGTGGGCAATACGACGGATTGGAAGTACCTGGATATCAATTACCAGGTGATCGCCAAAATTGACCAGGCGGCGTGTATTGGCTGTGGGCGTTGCCATATTGCCTGTGAAGACACGTCGCACCAGGCGATTGCCAGCTTGAAGCAGGCGGATGGGACACATAAATACGAGGTGATCGATGATGAGTGCGTGGGGTGCAACCTGTGCCAGATCACCTGCCCGGTGGCGGACTGTATCGAGATGGTGCCGGTGGATACCGGAAAGCCGTTTTTGAACTGGACGCAGGACCCGAGGAACCCCTACCGCGAGGCGGTGTAGCCTGAATGATCGTTCCCACGCTCCGCGTGGGAATGCATCCGTTGACGCTCCGCGTCACGACCTTAAGAACGGACGCAGAGCGTCCAGGCGGCATTCCCACGCGGAGCGTGGGAACGATCTAGGGCTCCAACCCGATCCCCCGCAGGATCACACTCGTCACCGTCTGCACCGCCCGCTCAAACTGCATGTCCGACAACGGCTGATGGTCATTCAGGATCTTCACCTGATGATCAAAGTCGGCATAGTGCTGGGTCGACGCCCAGATCATATACAGCAGGCTCGACGGCTCCACCGGCAAAATCCGCTTGTCCTCCACCCACTGGCGAATCTTCGCTTCCTTCATCTTGGCCCAGTCATACAGGCTCACATCCAGCGCCTCCCCCAGGGTTGGCGCGCCGTGGATGATTTCATTCGCCCAGACTTTCGAACCATAAGGCCGGCTGCGGGAATGTTGCATCTTGGCGCGGATGTAGCTACTGAGCACCACCCGCGGGTCGTCGAACATCTCGAAGCACAAGGCGTCCTGCTTCCACACCTCCAGCAGGTCGAACAACACCGCGCTGTACAGCTCGCTCTTGGTACTGAAGTAGTAATGCAGGTTGGAGCGCGGCAGTTGCACTTCTTCAGCGATGTCGGCCATGGCGGTGCTGCCATAGCCCTTCTCGGCGAAGACCTTTTCAGCCGCCAGCAGAATCTTTTCGACGTTGACCCGACGAATACCGATCTTGTGATTGCCCATAAGGGCTCCCTGACAACAACATGGCTTCAAGACTACCATCCGCTCTAGATCGCGGCGACACGCCACTGTGAAACTTCGTACAAGAACCTTCCCCGCCGATAGCGGATTGGTTAGCATCGCCATCCCCTCGAAGGATCATCCCCCATGACTATTCGACAGCGAAGCGCGTGCGACGACCCGGTGCTGGGTGCACTGTGGGAACGCTCGGTGCGCGCCACCCATGACTTTCTCAGCGAAGACGACATCCAGCGCCTGCTGCCCCTGGTACGCGACTGCTACCTGCCGATGCCCGCACTTGAAGTGTGGGTGTACGAAGATACCCAAGGCATTGGCGGCTTCGTCGGCACCGGCGGCAATAATGTCGAGATGCTGTTTATCGACCCGAACCGACGCGGCCAGGGCATCGGTCGCCAGTTGCTGGACTTCGTACGCGCCCGCCACGACACCCTGCGGGTCGACGTGAACGAGCAGAATCCACAGGCCGTGGGTTTCTACCTGCACTATGGTTTTATCCAGACCGGCCGCTCGCCCGTCGATGGCGAAGGCAAGCCCTTCCCCTTGTTGCACATGGCACTACCGAACGACTGACTCTCACCTGAAGGTATTGAACAATGTTGATCAAGAAGACCCTCACCACCGTTGCCCTGCTCGCTTCCCTGCTGGGCGCCTCGGCCGCGTTTGCCCACGCCCACCTGAAAAGCTCGGAGCCTGCCGCCGACAGCAGCGTCGCTGCGCCCAAGGACCTGCGCCTGACGTTCAGCGAAGGCGTTGAAGCGACCTTCACCAAGGTATCCCTGAGCAAGGACGGCACCGAAGTCGCGATCAAGGGCCTGGAAACCCCGGACGCCGACAAGAAAGTATTGGTGGTGACACCGGCCGCACCCTTGGCCGCCGGCACCTACAAAGTGGTGTGGAACGCGGTCTCGGTGGATACCCACAAGAGCAACGGTGAATACAGCTTCAAGGTCGGCCAATAATCCATGGCCACCCTGCTGGTGCTGTGCCGTTTCCTGCATTTCATCGTCGTGCTGTTGATGTTCGGGGCCTGTGTGTTCAGGCCCTGGCTGCTGGGCGCGGGACCGCAACCGGTGCTGGACCGCCAACTGTCGCGCATCACCCAAGGGTTGGCGTGGCTGGCATTGGTGTCGGGGGTGGCGTGGCTGCTGTTGATCAGCGCGAGCATGGCCGGTGTCGGGCTGGGCGCGCTGGAATGGTCGACCGTGCAGTTGGTGCTGGGCAAAACCTTCTTCGGCCAGGTCTGGACCTGGCACTTGCTACTGAACGTGCTGCTGGTGCTGGGCCTGATGACGCCGTGGAAAGCGTTGCGCCTGCCGCTCTGTGCATTGCTGCTGGCGACACTGGCACCGGTGGGCCATGGCGCCATGCTCAATGGCATGGCCGGACAGTTGCTGATCCTCAATCAGGTGGTGCACCTGGTGTGTGTCGGTGCCTGGCTGGGCGGCCTGCTCCTGCTGGTGTTGATCCTCAGGCAATCGCCCCGCTATCCGTTGGAACCGATCCTCAAGCGCTTCAGTGGCATCGGTTATGGCCTGGTGACAGGGCTGCTGGTGACCGGATTGATCAACGTGCGGGTGCTCACCGGGCAGTTCTGGCCGACGCCCTTGTTCACAGGGTTCGCCCTGATCCTGTTGATCAAGGTGCTGCTGGTGTTCGGCATGCTCGCCCTGGCGCTGCTGAACCGCCTGCGGATTCACAACTGTGAGCAGCGGCTGCCTGCCTTGAAGGCCAGCGTGATGATTGAATGGTTACTAGGTGTTTCAGCGGTAGCCACCGTTTCGCTGCTTGGCACCTTGCCGCCCATGGTTGCAGCGGGATAACTCCTCCCCCACTGACTCCCTTCACGCAGGGAGTCATCGTATAACTTTCGATTGACAACCCCCTGAAACCTCGCAAATATCGCCCCCAATGTTGTACGACAACGTATAACAAAAAATAAAAACAACAAAAAGACAAGGGAGCGTCACTGTGAGCCAACACGTCCGCCATTTCTCCGGCACCACCCGTTTTGCCGCCATCGGTTTGAGCAGCCTGGCCTTTACCCTCCCCGCCACCGCCTCGGCAGAAGGCTTCATCGATGACGCCACCGCCACGCTCAACCTGCGCAACGCCTACTTCAACCGCAACTTCACCAACCCCGCCTACCCCCAGGGCAAGGCCGAGGAGTGGACGCAAAACTTCATTCTCGATGCCAGGTCCGGCTTCACTCAAGGCACCGTCGGTTTCGGCCTGGACGTGCTGGGCCTGTACTCGCAGAAACTCGACGGCGGCAAAGGTACCGCCGGCACCCAACTGCTGCCGACCCGCAGCGATGGCCGCCCTGCCGATAACTTCGGGCGCCTGGGCGTGGCGCTGAAAACCAAGCTGTCGAACACCGAATTGAAAGTCGGCGAATGGATGCCGGTACTGCCGATCCTGCGCTCGGATGACGGCCGCTCACTGCCGCAAACGTTCCGCGGCGGCCAGGTAACGTCCAGGGAAATCGCCGGCCTGACCTTGTATGGCGGCCAGTTTCGCGGCAACAGCCCGCGCAACGACGCGAGCATGGATGACATGTTTCTCAACGGCAAAGCCGCATTCACCTCGGACCGCTTCAACTTCGGCGGCGGCGAATACACCTTCAACGACAAGCGCACCCAGGTTGGCGTGTGGTACGCCGAACTCAGTGACATCTACCAGCAACAGTATTTCAACCTGACCCACAGCCAGCCCGTGGGCGACTGGACCCTGGGCGCCAACCTCGGGTTCTTCACCGGCAAGGAAGACGGCAAGGCCCTGGCCGGCGACCTCGACAACAAAACCGCGTTCGCCCTGCTCTCGGCCAAATACAAAGGCAACAGCTTCTATATCGGCCTGCAGAAACTCACCGGCGACAGCGCCTGGATGCGGGTCAACGGCACCAGCGGTGGCACCCTGGCCAACGACAGCTACAACGCCAGCTACGACAACGCCAAGGAAAAGTCCTGGCAGGTGCGGCACGACTTCAACTTCGTGGTACTGGGCATTCCCGGGTTGACCATGATGAACCGCTACATCAGTGGCGATAACGTGCACACCGGGGCGATCACCAATGGCAAGGAGTGGGGCCGTGAGTCGGAGCTGGCCTACACGGTACAAAGCGGTCCACTGCGGGACCTGAATGTGCGCTGGCGCAACGCAACGATGCGCCGGGATTTCAGTACCAACGAGTTTGATGAGAACCGGATATTCATCAGTTACCCGCTGTCGCTGTTATAGCGGTTTACAAACAACCGGAAAGGCTTTTGTGGCGRGGGAGATTGCTGTGGCGAGGGAGCTTGCTCCCGCTGGGCTGCGCAGCGGCCCCAAAATCYTGGGAGCGCTTCGCACTCCAGCGGGAGCAAGCYCCCTCGCCACAGGACAGCGATGAGCCTCTATCAACTTCGACCAATAGTGCGTTGACAAGTGTAGGAAACCCTAAGGATACTTCGGATCAGTCATACGACAACCTACAACAATAACGGGATCACCATGACCACCACAACCGCCCCTACCCCGTTCAACCGCTTGCTGCTCACCGGTGCCGCCGGTGGCTTGGGCAAAGTCTTGCGCGAACGCCTGCGTCCTTACGCCAAGGTACTGCGCCTGTCGGATATCGCCGACATGGCCCCGGCCGCTGACGACAGCGAAGAAGTATTGCCTTGCGATCTTTCCGACAAACAAGCCGTGCACCAACTGGTGGAAGGCGTCGATGCGATCCTGCATTTCGGCGGCGTATCGGTGGAACGCTCGTTCGAGGACGTGCTGGGCGCGAACATCTGCGGGATCTTCCACATCTATGAAGCGGCGCGTCGCCATGGGGTCAAGCGCGTCATCTTCGCCAGCTCCAACCACGTGATCGGCTTCTACAAGCAGGACGAAGCCCTCGACGCCCACTCCCCGCGCCGCCCCGACAGTTACTACGGGCTGTCCAAATCCTACGGCGAGGACATGGCCAGTTTCTACTTCGATCGCTACGGCATCGAGACCGTGAGCATCCGCATCGGCTCCTCGTTCCCGGAACCCCAGAACCGCCGGATGATGCACACCTGGCTGAGCTTCGACGACCTCACCCAACTGCTCGAACGCTCGCTGTACACACCGAATGTCGGGCATACCGTGGTCTACGGCATGTCGGATAACCTCGATGTGTGGTGGGACAACCGCTTCGCCGCGCACCTGGGCTTCACCCCGCGGGACTCTTCCGAAGTATTCCGCAAACAGGTGGAAGCCCAGCCGATGCCCGCTGCCGACGACCCGGCGCGGGTGTACCAGGGTGGCGCGTTTTGCGCCGCCGGCCCGTTCGGTGACTGACCACAGACCAACCCAAGGGAATGAGTGGCCATGCAAGCAGAACTGATTGTCGACGCCCGCAACGCCGTGGGTGAATGCCCGGTGTGGGTACCCGGGGAAAACGCCCTGTACTGGGTGGATATTCCCACAGGCGAACTGCAACGCTGGAACGCCACCAGCGGCCAGGCGCAGGCCTGGAAAGCTCCGCAGATGCTCGCCTGCATCGCCCGCACCTCGGCGGGCGATTGGGTTGCGGGCATGCAAACCGGGTTTTTCCGGCTGACGCCCCACAACGATGGCAGGCTCGACACTGCGCCCCTGGCCAGCGTCGAGCACGCCCGCCCGGACATGCGCCTGAACGATGGCCGCTGTGATCGCCAGGGCCGGTTCTGGGCCGGCAGCATGGTGCTGAACATGGCCGAGAATGCGGCCGACGGTGCACTGTACCGCTACGAAACAGGCCGGGCGGTTCACACCGCACTCAACGGTTTCATCACCCCCAACGGCCTGGCCTTCAGCCCGGACGGGCGCACGATGTACCTCTCGGATTCGCACCCGTTGGTCCAGCAGGTCTGGGCCTTCGACTACGACATCGACAGCGGCACACCGTCCAATCGGCGGCTGTTTGTGGATATGCACCAGTTCCTCGGCCGCCCCGACGGAGCCGCCGTGGATGCCGAAGGTTGCTACTGGATCTGCGCCAACGATGCCGGGCTGGTCCACCGCTTTACCCCCGACGGCCGTCTCGACCGCTCACTGGCCGTGCCGGTGAAAAAACCCACCATGTGCGCCTTCGGTGGCACCCGCCTGGACACCCTGTTCGTCACCTCGATCCGCGACGACCACAGTGCCCAGTCGCTGGCCGGCGGCGTGTTTGCCCTCAACCCCGGGGTCACCGGATTGCCGGAGCCCACCTTCATCCTCTAGCTGCATCGCTGTGCCTTGAATAAAACAATAACAAGACTGGAGAGACACCCCATGGACTTCAAACGCACTTTGCTCCTCGCCGCACTCCCCTTCACCTTCGTCTTCGCCGGTGCCGCCCACGCGCTGGAAATCAAATTCGCCGACATCCACCCCGCCGGCTACCCCACCGTCGTCGCCGAAGAACAGCTGGGTAAAACCCTGGTGGCCGAAAGCAACGGCGGCCTGACCTTCAAGATGTTCCCCGGCGGCGTGCTGGGCTCGGAAAAGGAAGTGGTGGAACAGGCCCAGGTCGGCGCGATCCAGATGGCCCGGGTCAGCCTCGGCATCGTCGGCCCGGTGGTGCCGGACGTGAACGTGTTCAACATGCCGTTCGTGTTCCGCGACCAGGTGCATATGCGCAAGGTCATCGACGGCGAGATCGGCGATGAAATCCTCGCCAAGATCACCGACTCCGAATTCAACCTGGTGGCGCTCGCCTGGATGGACGGCGGCACGCGCAACCTCTACACCAAGAAACCGGTGCGCAAGATCGAAGACCTCAAGGGCATGAAGATCCGCGTGCAGGGCAACCCGATCTTCATCGAAACCATCAACGCCATGGGCGGCAACGGCATTGCCATGGACACCGGCGAGATCTTCAGCGCCCTGCAGACCGGCGTGATTGACGGCGCGGAAAACAACCCGCCCACCCTGCTGGAACACAACCACTACCAGAACGCCAAGTTCTACAGCCTGACCGGCCACCTGATTCTGCCCGAGCCCATCGTGATGTCGAAAATCACCTGGAACAAGCTCACCCCCGAGCAACAGGTGCTGGTGAAGAACACCGCCAAAGCCGCGCAGATCCAGGAGCGCGAGCTGTGGGACGCCAAGTCTGCCAGCAGTGAAGCCAAGCTCAAGGCTGCTGGCGTCGAGTTCATCGACATCGACAAAAAACCGTTCTATGAGGCCACCGCTTCGATTCGCGACAAGTACGGCGCGCCCTACGCCGACCTGATCAAGCGCATCGAAGCCGTCGAGTAACCCTTTTTCCTCTCATAGATAAGGCCCGGCGCGGTCGGTACCGACGCGCCCGGTTACGGTGAACGCCATGAAGAATTTACTGCTGCGCATCAACGACCGCATTTACATGAGCTGCATCTGGATCGCCGGCCTCGCCGTTCTCGGCGTCGCGCTGATCATTCCCTGGGGCATCTTCGCCCGCTACGTACTCGGCACCGGCTCCAGTTGGCCGGAACCCACCGCCATCCTGCTGATGCTGGTGTTCACCTTTGTCGGCGCCGCCGCCAGTTACCGCGCCGGGGCGCACATGTCGGTGGCCATGGTCACCGACCGCCTGCCGCCCGGCCAACGCCGAATCGTCGGCATCGTCTCACAATTACTGATGGCAACCATCTGCCTGTTCATGACGATCTGGGGCAGCAAATTGTGCCTGTCGACCTGGAACCAGTTCATGAGCGCCATGCCGACCTTGCGGGTGGGCATCACCTATATGCCGATCCCGATCGGTGGCTTGCTGACCCTGGTTTTTGTGCTGGAAAAACTCCTGCTGGGTGACCAGAGCAACCGTCGGGTCGTGCGCTTCGACCTGGTTGAAGAAAGTGAAGGGGCTGCCTGAATGGACGCATTGATTCTGTTGGGCAGCTTTATCGCCCTGATCCTGATTGGCATGCCGGTGGCCTACGCCCTGGGGCTTTCTGCGCTGATCGGCGCGTGGTGGATCGACATTCCGTTCCAGGCCCTGATGATTCAGGTGGCCGGCGGGGTGAACAAGTTTTCGCTGATGGCGATTCCGTTCTTCGTGCTGGCCGGGGCGATCATGGCCGAGGGCGGCATGTCGCGCCGGCTGGTGGCGTTTGCCGGGGTGCTGGTGGGGTTTGTGCGCGGCGGCCTGTCCCTGGTGAACATCATGGCCTCGACGTTTTTTGGCGCGATCTCCGGCTCGTCGGTGGCCGATACGGCGTCTGTCGGTTCGGTGCTGATTCCGGAAATGGAACGCCAGGGCTATCCCCGTGAATTCGCCACCGCCGTCACCGTGAGCGGCTCGGTACAAGCCTTGCTGACGCCTCCGAGCCACAACTCGGTGCTCTACTCCCTGGCGGCGGGCGGCACCGTGTCCATCGCCTCGCTGTTCATGGCCGGCGTGGTCCCGGGCCTGCTGATGAGCGCCTGCCTGATGGTGCTGTGCCTGATCTTCGCGAAAAAGCGCAACTACCCCAAAGGCGAAGTGATCCCCCTGAAACAGGCACTGAAAATCTGCGCCGACGCATTGTGGGGCCTGATGGCCATGGTGATCATTCTTGGCGGGATTCTGTCGGGCATCTTCACCGCCACCGAGTCGGCGGCGATTGCGGTGTTGTGGGCGTTCTTCGTGACCATGTTCATCTACCGCGACTACAAATGGAGCGAGCTGCCCAAGCTGATGCACCGCACGGTGCGCACGATCTCCATCGTGATGATCCTGATCGCGTTCGCTGCCAGCTTCGGCTACATCATGACCCTGATGCAGATCCCGGCGAAGATCACCACGATGTTCCTGACCCTGTCGGACAACCGCTACGTGATCCTGATGTGCATCAACGCCATGCTGCTGTTGCTGGGTACGGTGATGGACATGGCGCCGCTGATTTTGATCCTCACGCCGATTTTGCTGCCGGTGATCCTGGGGATTGGCGTCGACCCGGTGCACTTCGGCATGATCATGCTGGTGAACCTGGGGATCGGCCTGATCACCCCGCCGGTGGGTGCGGTGTTGTTTGTGGGGGCGGCGGTGGGCAAAGTCAGCATCGAGAAGACCGTGAAGGCGTTGCTGCCGTTTTATGGCGTGCTGTTTTTGGTGCTGATGGCCGTGACCTACATTCCGGCGTTGTCGTTGTGGTTGCCGGGGTTGGTGTTATAAGCCCCACACTGCGTGTAGCGAGGGAGCTATTGTGGAGAGGGAGCTGCTGTGGCAAGGGAGCTTTCTGTGGCGAGGGAGCTTGCTCCCGCTGGAGTGCGAAGCGCTCCCGCTTTTTTGGGGCCGCTCCGCAGCCCATCGGGAGCAAGCTCCCTCGCCACACAAGCATTCATCATTCAATAGGTCTGCTGACACTCATGATGCTTGAACTCGAAGACAACCTGACCCACCTGACGCTGGCGCCAGCGTTGGGCGGGAGTATCGTCAACTGGACAGTACGCAGCAGCGGCCAGCCCTTGCTACGCCACACCGATCAACAGTCGCTGGCCAGCGGCCTGCCGGGGAAGCTTGCGTGCTTCCCGCTGGCGCCCTGGTCGAACCGGGTTGCCGAAGGTGGCTTTGATAACCCATCAGGGTGGTTGGGACTTGAGCCCAACAGCCCGCTGGACCCGCTGCCAATTCATGGCAGTGCCTGGCAACAGGTGTGGCAGGTGGTCAGCCAGACGTCAGACGAAGTGGTGTTGCAACTGGACAGCAGCACACCCTTTGCGTATCGCGCCGAGCAGCGAGTTCAGTTGAAGGGCGGCAAGTTGAGCATCACCTTGCGCGTCACGCACCTGGCGGAAACGGCGACGTGGCATGGGCTGGGATTGCATCCGTATCTACCCCGCAGGCCGGGCACGCAATTGCAGGCAAAGGCTTCGCAGGTATGGATGAGTGATGCGGCGAAATTGCCGACAGGCCTGGCTGCCGTGCCCGCCGAGTGGGATTTTCAACACCCAGAATCGTTGCCCGAGACACTGGTGGACAACGGTTTTTGCCAGTGGGACGGGCGCTGCGTCATCCAGCAGCCAGACCTGGGTTACACCCTGGAATGCCAGGCCACCGGCAGCGACTATTACCTGCTGTATTGCCCGCCGGGGCTGGATTTTTTCTGCTTCGAGCCGGTGAGTCATCCGGTGAATGCCCATCACCTGCCGGGTAGGCCGGGATTGAAGCTGTTGGAACAAGGCCAGTCGGCAGAACTCAGTTTCAGCCTGCAATACAAAACCCTCTAACAACACAAAACCCATGTGGGAGCGGGCTTGCTCGCGAATGCGGTGGATCAGTCAACACATCTGCGACTGACACTCCGCATTCGCGAGCAAGCCCGCTCCCACATTTTTGATCTCCATTGTGTCTTAGGGAGGGGTGTTTTTCAGGCGCCCCGCCGTGTCGATACTCACCACCACCGATAACCCCGGTCGCAGCCGTTCACTCTGCTCCTGCCCCGGATCCACGGTAATCCGCACCGGCACCCGCTGGGCGATCTTGACGAAGTTGCCGGTAGCATTGTCCGCCTGCAACAGGCTGAACTCCGACCCGGTCGCCGGGGAAATGCGCTGCACCGTGCCGTGAAACTTTCGGTGGTCCAGGGCATCCACGGTAAAGGTCACCGGCTGGCCAACCTGCACGTTGTCCATCTGGGTTTCTTTCATGTTGGCGATCACCCACAGCTGGTTCGGCACCAGCGCCATCAACTGCGCGCCGCTGTTGACGTAGGCCCCGAGGCGCACGCCAATCTGGCCCAGTTGCCCGTCACGCGGGGCGATGATCCGGGTGTTCGACAGGTCGATACGCGCCAGCTCCACTGCCGCATCGGCACTGGCCACCGCCGCCTCCAGCGAACCGCGATTGACGATCACTGTCTGCAAATCCTGCCGGGCGATTTCCAGGTTGGCCTGGGCCTGGGCCACGGCCGCGATGGTTTGCGCATTGGCGGCGCGGGTCACGTCCAGCTCGCGTTTGGACACCGACCCATCGCTGATCAACTCCTCATTGCGGCGCAAATCCGCGGTGCTTTTGCGGGCCTGGGCCTGGCTGTCCATCAAGGCCGCCTGACGCAGCTTGATGGTCGCCTCGGCGCTGTTGCGTTGCTGCACCACATTGGCCAGGGACGCCTGCTGCACCGCCAATTGCGCCTGGGCCTGATCAAGGCGCTGCTTGTAGATACGGTCATCGAGGCGCACCAGCAAATCCCCGGCCTTGACGTACTGGAAGTCCGTCACCGGCACTTCATACACATAGCCGCTGAGCTGCGGCCCGATGATCGTCACCTGGCCGCGCACCAGGGCGTTTTCGGTGGTTTCCACGGCGCTGCTGAAGGGCGGCAACTGCCAGGCGTAGAGCACGATCAGCACGCCGATAATCGCAATCGCGGCAAAGCCCATGGAAGAGATGATGCGCACCCGCAAGGAGCGCGGTTCGGTGGCCGGCATGCTCGGCGGCGCGGTGCCTTCCGGCGTGGAAGCGATGGCGTTGGTGGTGGTCGTCGTCGGTTCGGTCATGAAGAAAGTGCGCCGCTGGGTTGAACGGGAGGCGCTGCACTGGCGGCAGCTTTAGTGGTACTCATCAGCCAGAGGCTGCGGATAAAGATCCAGATCATGGTGAGTATGGCGATGATCGCGATCAGCATGAACACATCGTTGTAGGCCATCACATTCGCCTCGCGGGTGGCGGCCGTGGCCAGGCTGCGAATGCCCATGAGGTTGCGCAACTCGGGGTCGGCGATCACCCCGCCATAGGCCGAGCCGCCGCTGGCCACCCGTGCGGCCACACGCGGGTCGAGCAGGGTCAGGTGTTCGACGATCATGCTGGAATGGAATTTCTCCCGCACGATCTGGAACGTACCGAGCAATGCCGCACCAATCAGGCCGCCGAGGTTCTGGCAGATCCCGAACAGCACCGAGAAACTCACCAGGTTCCTGGGGTTGGTCAGTACGTTCTTCGTGCCCAGGACCATGGTCGGCCCGAGGAAGAACGTGCCGCCAAAGCCTAGCAGGAACTGGCTGATGTACATGTTTTGCGGGCGCGTGAGGTTGCTGGAGAAACTGTCCATCACCGAGCCCACTGCCATGAAGGCCAGGGAGATGATCAGCGGCATCAGCAAATGCGCGGGGTTGATGGTCAGCGCGCTCACGGCCAGGCCGGCAATCGCCCCCGCCAGCATCACCCAATACAGCGTGCGCATCTGCTCGTTGCTCATGTTCAGCATCTGCATGAAGCCCACGGCGCCGGTGGACTGCTCCGAGAGCACCATGCGAATCAGCACCACCGCCAACGCCAGGCGAATCATCGCCCCGCTGCCCAGCCAACGGGTCATCAGCAACGGGTTGGAGCGGTTATGTTCGATGGCCAGGCCGGCCATGATCAGCACCAGCGAGCAGGCCGAGGCGATACCGATCCACGGCGCTTCCAGCCACCAGTCGATACGGCCCAGGGACAGCACCGCGCAGAGCAAGGCAACGCCGGTGGCGAGGATGGCGAAGGTCAGGAAGTCGAGTTTTTCGAAGGTCTTGAAGCGGTCGCCCGGTGGCAGCTTGAGCAGGAACACACAGCCCAGGCAGGTCAGGGCCATGCCCAGTTCGAACAGGTACAGGCCGCGCCATTCGGCGATTTGCAGCAGGTCTTCGGAAAACAGTCGGGCCAGGGGCAACGCCAATTGCGCGGTGCCCAGGCCGAGCACCAGGGCTTTCATCCGCCACTTTGCGGGAAAGGCCTGGATCATGTAGTAAAGGCCCAGGGAACTGAGGGCGGCGCCGACCATGCCGTGGGCCGCGCGTACGGCGATGGCCGAGCTGAGGTCGTTGACGAACAGGTGGCCGAAGGTGACCAGGGCGTAGAGCACCAGGAACACTTCGGTGAACGCACGCAGGCCGAATTGCTGACGGAATTTTACCAGCAGCAGGTTCATGGAGACGTTGGTCATGACGTAGGCGGCGGGGAGCCAGGCCATCTCGGCCGTCGTGGCCCCCAGGGCGCCCTGGAGGTACACAAGGTTGGCGATCACCAGCGAGTTGCCGAGGCCACCGGTGATTGCCACCAGTACGCCAACGAGGGCGTAGGCCCAGCGCTTGCGGGTGGAATGCAGCGGCGTCGACGGCGAGCCCGGCAGGCTCGGGCGCTCGTGGGGCTGCCAGGTGTGGGGGGTGTATTTGTCCATTCGGTGGCCTTGATGACCGGCGTTTGGGGCCGGTGGAACGGTTACTCAGGGAGTAGTAAACCTGAGTGGAGTTCAACTTGCCATCTTGGGAGGGATTTGGGCGGTTGGGGTGCATATCCGTTGCTGCGGTAACGGCTGCTTATGGTTCCGCTCTTACATCGGCTCACTTCTTAACAGCGCAAAAGTAAGCAAAACGCTCTTGCCCCACCACTCGGCACCTCGCTAATGCTCGGTGTGCCCGCACTCCGGCCAGCGTGGTTTAACGGGGCGCCTAAGATCAAGATCAARAKCAARAGCAAGAGCACAGCGGCCTCCCGGCCGGCTTGAGTGTTGTAAATCAACAGCTAAAGCGGGCACGGTCAAATGTGGGAGCGGGCTTGCTCGCGAAGGTCGTTAACGATGACGCGGGCATCCTGAATGAACGCGGCGCTCTCAGGTTCTTCGCGAGCAAGCCCGCTCCCACAGAAAAGCAGCTCTGCTTTCGCCCTGGATCTTGCCTCTGTTTTTAACACTCAAGCCGGCCGGTAGGCCGCTGTGCTTTTGCTTTTGACCTTGATCTGACTGCCCCAATGAGCCCGAGGCCGAACGCAGGCAGTGCGAAGCGGGCCGCTGTAAGAGCGGAACCATAAGCGGCCGTTACCGAAATAACGGATATGCCCCCCACCTCAAATCCACCCCAACCAACTCCAATACGTAGCCGCAAACACCAACATCAACCCATACCCAATCAACGTCACCAAAATCCCGACCTTGGCAAACTGCCGCGCGGTAAACGTGCCGGTCCCCAAACACACCATATTCTGCGGCGCATTGATGGGCAGGATAAACCCGTAGCTCATTACAAACCCCAGGAGCATCGTCATCCCCAGCCGACTGAACTCCCCGGGCAACGTCTGCAACACCGCAATCAAAATCGGCAACAACGCCGAGGTCAACGCCGTGGCACTGGCAAACCCCAAATGAATCACGATCAAAAACGCCCCCAGAATCGCAAACACCCCCAGCGTCCCCACCTGGTCCAACCCGGTATGCGCCACCACCTGCGATCCCAGCCACTGCCCCGCCTGGGTCGTCAGCAACGCCGTACCCAGGCTGATGCCAACCCCAAACACAATCACCGTGCCCCACGGAATCCGCGACTGCACATCCTTCCAGGTCATCACCCCGATCCCCGGCATCCGCAAGAACACCAGCCCGGCATACGTCGTCGAGGTCGTATCAAAGCTGTGCAACCGCCCCTCAGTCGCCCACGCCAGCAACAGCAGCACCGACACCGTCAGCAAGCGCTTCTGCGGCCCCGTCATCGGCCCGATGTCCACCAGCGATTGCGCCACCGCCTCCTTGCCTCCGGGAATGCTGTCACTCTCCGGCGGCAGCAGCTTCAACACCAAAAACAACAACACCGCCGACATGATCAGCGCCCACGGCGCCCCGGCGATCAACCAGTCGATCCACGACACCCGCTGCCCCAGCATCTTGTCCATGAAGCCAACCGTCAGCAGGTTCTGCGCCGCCGCCGTCTGGATACCGACGTTCCAGATGCTCGTACCCTGGGCCACGACGATCATGATCCCGGCCGCAATATTCGAACGCTTGTCCACGCCAAACGCGGCAATCACCCCCATCATGATCGGCACCACACACGCACTGCGGGCCGTGGCGCTGGGCACCACCAGGCTCAAGAGGATGGTCACGGCAACTGCTCCGACGAGAATGCCCCGGGTGCTGGTACCCACGCGGGTCAGGGTGACCAACGCGATGCGCCGGTCCAGCCCGGTATGGGTCATGGCTGCGGCGATAAACAGCGCGCCGGCCACCAGCGCCAGCGCCGGGTTGGAAAAACCCGTCAACGCCATGCTGATCGCCGGGCTGGAACCGATCAGGTGCGTCGGGTCTTGCAGCGACGGCGCAGTGCCGAGCAAAAACGCCATCAACGAGGTGATCATGATCGCGCTGGCCTCGTAGGAGACCGCTTCGGTGATCCATACCACCACAGCAAACGCGAGGATCGCCAGCATCCGGTGCCCGGCCACCGGCAAGTCGGCCGGCAGCGGCAACAGCAGCACGCCGACCATCACCAGTACGCCGACCACCAGGCCCAGGGGCAACTTGAATGAAGCAGCTGTTGTTGCGGGGGCACTCATGGGGTTCTCCGTCGGCCGTGAAATCTGGCCCACAGCATGAGGCAAAGCGTCACGCCCGGTGTTGACAAGTATCAAGTGGCTAGGCCAATAACTGGGTCAACACCGCTCGCAACTTGCCGGGCTTGACCGGCTTGTTCAGCAATGGCACGTCCAGGCGCTGCAATGCACGGCGGCATTGGTCGGTGCGGTCGGCGGTGATAATCACTGCCGGAATCCTGCAGCCAAAATGCTCGCGCAACTGGTGCACGACCTCACAGCCCACCACGCCATGGTCCAGGTGATAGTCCGCGAGAATCAGCTCCGGTGCCCTGCCCTGCAACGCAACCAGTGCGCCGGCCTGGTCGGTCGCAGTGACCACCTCGCAGCCCCACTGCCCAAGCAGCGCGCTCATGCTGTCGAGGATGCCGACTTCGTTATCCAGCACCAGCAGCCGCCTCCCCGGCAGCGGGTTGCCGGTGCTCGGTTGCGCGGCCACCACACTGATGGGCAGCGGCATGTCCTCGCTGATGGGGACTTCGATGCTGAACATCGAACCGCGCCCCGGCCACGAACGCACCGCCACCGGATAACCGAGGACCTCGGCGATACGCTCGACAATCGCCAACCCCAGTCCCACGCCCTTGCGGTCGGCGGCGCGGCCCACGTCCAGTTGATTGAACTCCAGGAAGATGGCGTCCAGGCGGTCCGCCGCAATTCCGCGCCCGGTGTCCCACACCTCCAGGCGCAACCGCTCACCCCGGCGGCGGGCGCCCAGCAGGATGGAGCCCGCGCTCGTGTAGCGGCAGGCGTTGCTGAGGAAATTGCGCAGGATCCGCGTCACCAGCCGCAGGTCGGTGTTGATTGCGTAATGGCCTGTACGCGCCCGCAGGTTCAGCCCGGACGCCGCGGCCACCGACTGGAATTCCGAGACCAGCGGTGCGAACAGTTCGTCGAGACGGTACAGGGCGATGTCCGGCTTCACCGCCGCTTGATCGAGTCGGGAAATGTCCAGCAAGTCGGTGAGCAAATCCTCGGCGCCTTCCAGGGCCTGATGGGTGCGCTCCACCAACACGTGTTCGACGCTGGGCAAGTTGCGCTCGCGCAGGGTGGAAATCAGCAAGCGTGCGGCGTTGAGGGGTTGCAGCAGGTCATGACTGGCGGCGGCAAGGTATTTGTCCTTGCTGCGGTTGGCGGCCTGGGCGGCATCCCGAGCATCGCGCAAGTCCTGCTCGATCTTCTCGCGCTGGGCGATTTGCTGTTGCAGGTTGCGGTTGGCTTCCAGCAACTCGTCGGTACGCGCCGCGACCCGCTGTTCCAATTCGTCGTTGAGGCGGATGTAGCGATTGCGCTCGGCTTCCAGCTCGTCGAGGCGCGCGGTCAGTTCGGGGTAATGACTCTTGCGCGCCGAGTGGTTGCCCAGCCCCAGGAGCCCCGCGAGTGCCCGTTGCTGATCGTCAGAGAGCTTCGCCATAGACGACCTCGACGTCACGCTGGCTGGACTCACGCGGGTTGGTAAGGATGCACGGGTCGTGCATGGCGTGCTGCGACAGAAAGGGAATGTCCGCCACTCGAATCCCATGCAGGCCGAGGGTTTCATGGAAGCCGATCGCATGCTTCAACGCGATCAAATGGTCCACCAGCCGGCCGCAGATTTGCCGGTGGTTGAGGCCCCGGCAATCAATGCCGAAGGTCTCGGCAATCACCTTGAAACGCTCCGGTGCCGCGCTGTAGTTGAACGCCACCACATGTTCCACCAGCACCGCGTTGCACAGGCCATGGGGCAGGTCGAGAAAGCCGCCAAGGCTGTGGGACATGGCATGCACCGCGCCGAGGATCGCGTTGGAAAACGCCAGCCCGGCCTGCATGCTGCCCAGCATGATTTTCTCCCGCAGGGCGATGTCGCCGGGGTTGGCGATCATCTGCACCAGGTTGCCATTGATCAGGCGCATGGCTTCCAGCGCGTGGGGATCGGTCAGCGGGCCGTGGCCGGTGGACACGAAGGCCTCGATGGCATGCACCAGCGCATCGATGCCGGTACAGGCCGAGAGAAACGGGTCCATGCTCGCCGTGGTTTCCGGGTCGATCAGTGAAACATCGGGCACAACCGCCTTGCTGACGATGGAGAACTTCATGCGCTCTTGCTGGTTGGAAATGATCACGAACTGCGAGACATCCGCCGAGGAGCCCGCGGTAGTCGGGATCAGGATCAGCGGCGGGCTCGGCACGCGGATGGTGTCGACACCTTCGAAGTCGAGGATGCTGCAGCCATGGGCGACCACGATGCCGATGGCCTTGCCGCAGTCCATCGGGCTGCCGCCACCGACGGCGACGATCACGTCGCAATGGTTTTCACGGTAGACCTCGGCGCCGAGCATCACCTCTTCAACCCGGGGGTTGGGCGAAACGGCGGTGTACAGGCAGTAGTCGATGCCGATGGCTTGCAGGCTGGCCTCGACATCGGCCACCCAGCCGACAGCAACCACGCCGGGATCACTCACCACCAACACCTTGCGCGCGCCAAAGGTCTTGGCGTAGTTGCCTACGTTGTGCCGGCAGCCGGCGCCAAAGATGATTTCAGGGGAAACGAATTTACGCAGGAGACTCAGGTTCGGGCTCATTGGTAAGCCTGTTTTTATTATTCTGGAAGATGCGCTCCACACTAACCCATCCGACACTGAATGCAATCAGACCAATGGGTGGCGCTGAAACCGCGACGTACGGCACGATCTACTACTTTGGTACTGATTCCCCTCTCTATCGTCGCATTCCCAAGGCATCGAGACTGGCATGTAATGGGCGCATGACCCTATGGATCGGACCTGCTTGAATAAGCAAAAATAATAAGGCGAACGTCCATGTACAAAATTCTGATAGCCGACGATCACCCACTGTTTCGCGAGGCGATCCACAACGTCATCAGCGACGGGTTCCCGGGCAGCGAAGTGATGGAAACCGGCGACCTGGACAGCGCCCTGACCATGAGCCAGGAGCACGACGATCTGGATCTGATCCTGCTGGACCTGAACATGCCGGGCATGCACGGCCTCAATGGCCTGATCAACCTGCGCAACGGGTCGCCGACGATTCCGGTGGTGATCGTGTCCGCCGAGCAGGACAAGCAGGTCGTGCTGCAAGCCATCACCTATGGCGCGGTGGGGTTTATCACCAAGTCCTCGCCCAGGCTGCAGATGACCGAGGCAATCCAACAGATTCTCAACGGCAATGTGTATTTGCCGCCGGAGATTATTCGCAGCCAGAAAATCGGCGGGCAACGGCGCATGAATGATTGCCTGGGGCTTGCGCCGGAGCTGCTGCAGGCCCTGACCCGCAAGCAATTGCTGGTGCTGGAGCGGATGACCAAGGGTGACTCGAACAAGCAAATCGCCTATAGCCTGGAGATTGCCGAGACCACGGTGAAGGCCCATGTCTCGGCGATCCTGCGCAAGTTGAACGTGCACAATCGGGTGCAGGCGATTCTCAGCGCCGGGGACATCGACTTTGGTGCCTACCTGCGGCGCTGATACCCGTAGGGGCGGGATGCTGACCGCATTTCAAGGCACCTGAATGAGGGCCCGAAACAGCATGCCCGCCGCCACCAGCACACACAGGGTGGCAAAACCCACCTGCAAGGTGCGCGCCTTGATCACCGAGCACAGGCGCCGCCCCGCCAACATGCCGACAATGCTCGAACCGATAAACACCCAGCCCATCGGCTCGATACTGACCCCGGCATGAAACGCGCCGATCACGCCGATCAACGAGATCAGGCTGATCACCATCAGCGAGGTGGCGACGATGCCGCGCATCTGCACATCGGTCAGTTGCTTGAAGGCCGGTACGATCAGGAAGCCGCCGCCCACGCCGAGCAGGCCCGATACCGCACCGGTCACTGCGCCGAGGGCGGCCAGGGTGGCGGTGCATTTGGCGGTCCAGGAAAAGCGCCCGGTCTGCTGGTCGAGCATGCAGTTCTTCTGGCCCCACGACGCGGTGCCGTGGTCGCTCGGCCCGGCCTCAAGCTTCTCCCGTTGCAGCATGCGCCAGGCCACCAGCACCATCAGCGCACTGAACAGGCCCATCAGGACTTTCTCCGACATCTGGTGGGCGAAGAACACTCCCAGCGGCGAAAACAGCGCGCCGAGCAGCGCAATCAGCAGCGCCGCACGGTAGCGCACCAGGCCATGGCGCAAACCGTCGACAGCCCCCACGGCAGCGGCCGCGCCCACCGCGAACAACGACACGGGCGCGGCCTGGGTCATGGTCAACCCCAGCCCCAATACCAGGGCCGGGACACCAAGAATGCCGCCTCCGGCACCGGTCAAGCCCATGACCAACCCCATCAACACGCCCAGAAAACTTGCCAGCAGCATAGGGTTGCCTCAATCCACCTTGGCCAGACGGGTCAGCCACTCGCGGCCCTTGAGCATGCCGTTCCAGTAGAACCACGGCAGGAAACTCGCCTTGAGGAACCACGCCGAACGCCGCGCCACAGTCGGGTCGAGGGGAAAGGTCGGCAGCAACTTGCCGCCATAGCCGAACTCGGCCAGCACCACCTTGCCCTTCTCCACGGTCAGCGGGCAGGAGCCATAGCCGTCGTACTTGAGGGGCAACGGTGCCTGTCTGCGCAGGGCCAGCAGGTTTTCCGCCACCACCACGATTTGCTTGCGCACCGCCGCGGCGGTCTTGGCGTTGGTGGTGGAACACACATCGCCCAGGCCGAAGATGTGCGGGTAGCGCAGGTGTTGCAGGCTCTGGGGATTCACTTCGCACCAGCCGGCGGCATCGGCCAGGGGGCTGTGGCGAATGAAGTCCGGCGAGACCTGTGGCGGGACGACGTGCAGCAGGTCGAAGGTTTTCTCTTCGACGCGCACATTGCCTTCGGCGTCCTTGATTTCGAACCAGGCCTTGCGCGCGGGGCCGTCGACCTTGACCAGGTTGGAGTTGAATGCCAGTTGCGCCGAGTACTTTTCAACGTACTTCATCAGCGGCGGCACGAAGGTCGGCACGCCGAACAAGGCGGCGCCGGCCAGGTTGAATTCGACCTTGATGTTTTTCAGGTCACCCTGGCGGAGCCAGTGATCGCACGACAGGTACATGGCTTTTTGCGGAGCGCCGGCACATTTGATCGGCATGGCCGGCTGGGTGAACAGCGCCTTGCCATTTTTGAGTTGCCGCACCAGCTGCCAGGTGTAGGCGGCGTGTTCATAGCTGTAGTTGGACGTTACGCCATGCCGGCCGAGGGTCTCTTGCAGGCCTTCGATCTTCTCCCAGGCCAGGCGCAGGCCCGGGCACACGATGAGGTTCTTCCAGCTGACGCGCTGGCCGCTGTCGAGCACCAGGGTTTGCTCGTCGGGCAGTAATTCGCTGACCGCGGCCTGGATCCAGGTGACGCCGTTGGGCAGCACGTCGGCCATGGGGCGCACGGTCCTGGTAACGTCATAAGCCCCACCGCCCACCAGGGTCCAGGCCGGCTGGTAGTAGTGGTGGTCGCTGGGCTCGATCAGGATGATGTTCAGGTGCGGGTCGCGCTTGAGCAGGCTGGCCAGCAGGCCGATGCCTGCCGAGCCGCCACCGATGACAACGATATCGCCACTGATGGTAGGTCCCCAGTGTTGGTCGTTCATGGTCTATGGCCTTTTTCAGTTAATGCACGCAAGGGTCGTTGCCGTATGGCACCACGCCCTAGCTGTTTGCCACCACGATGCCATCCTTTGCCTCGGGTCCTTTAATTCACTTAAGCTCACAAGGTTATGTGGAAACCTAACTGAATGTAAGTCGCCATTAGCTATCTGGGAAACCCGTCATGTCAGCGTTGATTCAATCCTTTCTGGACGAGGCGTCGTCGACCTACACCTACGTCGTCTATGAAACGGACGGTGGCCCATGCGCCATCGTTGATTCGGTGCTCAACTACGACCCGGCCTCCGGACGCACCGGCACCGGCCAGGCGGACAAGGTGATCGCGTTTGTGCGCGAGCATGGCTTGCAGGTGCAGTGGTTGCTGGAAACCCACGCCCATGCGGATCATCTGTCGGCTGCGCCTTATTTGCGTCGCCAGTTGGGGGGCAAGATCGCGATTGGCCAGTCCATCAGCAAGGTGCAGGGAGTGTTCAAGAACCTGTTCAACCTGGAGCCGGAGTTTCGGGTGGATGGGTCGCAGTTCGACCATCTGTTTGCGCCGGATGAGGTGTTTCACATCGGCAACCTGAAGGCCCAGGCGCTGCATGTGCCGGGGCATACGCCGGCGGATATGGCTTACCTGATTGATGACCAGTTGATTCTGGTGGGCGACACGCTGTTCATGCCGGACGTGGGCACGGCGCGCTGCGATTTCCCTGGTGGGGATGCGCGCCAGCTGTATGGGTCGATGCGCAAGTTGTTGGCCTTCGCGCCTGAAACCCGCCTTTATGTGTGCCATGACTATCCGCCCGAAGGACGCGCAGCCAAGTGCCTGACCACGGTGGCTGAACAGCGGGCGGGGAATATTCATGTGCATGACGGGGTGGATGAGGCGGCGTTTGTCGAGATGCGCACCACGCGGGATGCCGGGTTGGGCATGCCCACGCTGTTGTTGCCGGCGATTCAGGTGAATGTGCGGGCCGGGGTGATGCCGCCGGCGGAAGGAAATGGGGTGGTTTATTTGAAGATTCCCCTCAACCAGCTTTGAAATGCACTGCCAATTGTGGGAGCTGGCTTGCTCGCGAATGCGGTGTATCAGTCTATATTTTCGGTGACTGACACTCCCCATTCGCGAGCAAGCCCGCTCCCACATTTGTTTTGTGTCGTTCATTAGCCGAGGTTGATGCCGTTGGCCGGTAGCGGCAGCGCGGTCTTGTAGCGCACTTGCTTGAGGGCAAAGCTGGAGCGGATGTTGGCGACACCCGGGACTTTGGTCAGGAAGTCCATCATGAAACGCT
Source organism: Pseudomonas sp. Colony2 (assembly GCF_019382755.1). Taxonomy (NCBI): domain Bacteria; kingdom Pseudomonadati; phylum Pseudomonadota; class Gammaproteobacteria; order Pseudomonadales; family Pseudomonadaceae; genus Pseudomonas; species Pseudomonas sp. Colony2. Next base: position 4,891,891 of record NZ_CP080030.1, read on the forward strand.
CCAGGGACTGGATGGTCGGCACCAGCACCCGAATCAGATAATCGGGGTCGCCGGCCATCAGGTAGCACTCCATCACTTCGGGGCGATCCGAAATCGCCCCTTCGAATTGCTGCAATGCCAATTCGTTCTGCTTTTCCAGGCTGACGTGGATGAACACATTGACGTGCAGCCCCAGCAGGTCGGCGTCCAGCAGCGTCACCTGGTCGCGAATCAGCCCCAGTTCTTCCATGGCCTTGACTCGGTTGAAACACGGCGTGGGCGACAGGTTGACCGAGCGGGCCAGGTCGGCGTTGGTGATGCGGGCGTTCTCCTGAAGGGCGTTCAGAATGCCGATATCGATACGGTCCAGTTTGCGCATGAGACAAAACCACCTGTTTATTATGTTTATGCAGTTTTTTTATCCCCAAATGATCTCCAACGCAACGAAACAGAGATAAATATTCTTCTGAGCCGAGCCTATGATTGTTGTAGGACAAGATTTCTTCTACCCGAAGAAGGACTGTCAGCTACCGCGCCCACTACAAGAAATTCACAAGATAGAGCGTAGAAAGCCATGACTCAGCAGTACGAACCACTGCGCCTGCACGTTCCCGAACCCTCGGGCCGCCCAGGCTGCAAGACCGACTTTACCTACCTGCGCCTGACTGACGCTGGCCTGGTGCGCAAACCCCCAATCGACGTAGAACCCGCCGACACCGCCGACCTGGCCAAGGGCCTGATTCGCGTGCTCGACGATCAGGGCCAGGCCCTCGGCCCATGGGCTGAAGGCGTGCCAGTCGAGATTCTGCGCAAGGGCATGCGCGCCATGCTCAAGACGCGGATCTTCGACAACCGCATGGTGGTCGCCCAGCGTCAGAAGAAGATGTCGTTCTACATGCAAAGCCTCGGCGAAGAAGCCATCGGCAGCGCCCAGGCCCTGGCCTTGAACATCGACGACATGTGCTTCCCCACCTACCGCCAGCAAAGCATCCTGATGGCCCGGGAAGTGCCGCTGGTAGACCTGATCTGCCAACTGCTGTCCAACGAGCGCGACCCGCTCAAGGGCCGCCAGTTGCCGATCATGTACTCGGTAAAAGATGCCGGCTTTTTCACGATTTCCGGCAACCTCGCCACCCAATTCGTACAAGGCGTGGGCTGGGGCATGGCCTCGGCCATCAAGGGGGATACCAAGATTGCCTCGGCCTGGATCGGCGACGGCGCCACCGCTGAGTCCGACTTCCACACCGCCCTCACCTTCGCCCACGTGTACCGGGCACCCGTGATTCTTAACGTAGTGAACAACCAGTGGGCGATCTCCACCTTCCAGGCCATTGCCGGCGGTGAAGCCACGACCTTTGCCGGACGCGGCGTGGGTTGCGGCATCGCCTCCCTGCGGGTGGACGGCAACGACTTTGTCGCGGTGTACGCCGCCTCCGCCTGGGCCGCCGAACGTGCCCGCCGCAACCTGGGCCCGACCCTGATCGAATGGGTGACCTACCGTGCCGGCCCGCACTCCACCTCCGATGACCCGTCCAAATACCGTCCCGCCGACGACTGGAGCCACTTCCCGCTGGGCGACCCGATCGCCCGCCTCAAGCAGCACCTGATCAAGATTGGTCAGTGGTCCGAAGAGGAACACGCGGCGGTCAGTGCCGAACTTGAAGCCGAAGTGCTCAAGGCCCAGAAAGAAGCCGAACAGTACGGCACCCTGGCCGGTGGCCAGATTCCAAGCGCCGCGACCATGTTCGAAGACGTTTATAAAGAGATGCCGGAGCACTTGAAGCGCCAGCGTCAAGAGTTGGGGATCTGACATGAACGATCACAACAACAATATCGAGCTGGAAACCGCCATGACCACCACGACCATGACCATGATCCAGGCCTTGCGCTCGGCCATGGATGTGATGCTTGAGCGAGACGACAATGTGGTGGTGTTCGGCCAGGACGTCGGTTACTTCGGCGGCGTGTTCCGCTGCACCGAAGGCCTGCAGAACAAGTACGGCACCTCGCGGGTGTTCGACGCACCGATCTCCGAAAGCGGGATCGTCGGCGTGGCGGTCGGCATGGGCGCCTATGGCCTGCGGCCGGTGGCCGAGATTCAGTTCGCCGACTACGTGTACCCTGCCACCGACCAGATCATTTCCGAAGCCGCCCGCCTGCGTTATCGCTCGGCCGGCCAGTTCACTGCACCGCTGACCATGCGCATGCCCTGCGGCGGCGGCATCTACGGCGGCCAGACCCACAGCCAGAGTATTGAAGCGGTGTTCACCCAGGTCTGCGGCCTGCGCACGGTGATGCCGTCCAATCCGTACGACGCCAAGGGCCTGCTGATCGCCTCCATCGAAAACGATGACCCGGTGATCTTCCTCGAACCCAAGCGCCTGTATAACGGCCCGTTCGACGGCCACCACGACCGCCCGGTAACCCCGTGGTCGAAACACCCGCAAGCGCAGGTGCCGGACGGTTACTACACCGTGCCGCTGGATGTGGCCGCCATCGCCCGCCCGGGCAAGGACGTGACGATCCTCACCTACGGCACCACGGTGTATGTGTCGCAAGTCGCCGCCGAAGAAACCGGCATCGACGCCGAAGTCATCGACCTGCGCAGCCTGTGGCCGCTGGACCTGGAAACCATCGTCAATTCCGTGAAGAAAACCCGTCGCTGCGTGATCGTTCACGAAGCCACCCGTACCTGCGGGTTCGGCGCCGAGCTGGTGGCGCTGGTGCAGGAGCATTGCTTCCACTACCTGGAAGCGCCGATCGAGCGCGTCACCGGTTGGGATACCCCGTATCCCCACGCGCAAGAGTGGGCGTATTTCCCTGGCCCGACCCGAGTGGGCGCGGCTTTGCATCGGGTTATGGAGGTCTGAATGGGCACGCACGTTATCAAGATGCCGGACATTGGCGAAGGCATCGCAGAAGTTGAATTGTCGGTATGGCACGTCAAGGTCGGCGACCTGGTGGTAGAAGACCAGGTGCTGGCGGACGTGATGACCGACAAGGCCATGGTGGACATTCCGTCGCCGGTGCACGGCAAGGTGATTTCCCTCGGCGGCGAGCCGGGGGAAGTCATGGCGGTGGGCAGTGTTTTGATCAGTATCGAAGTGGAAGGCGCGGGCAATACCAGGGAGTCGGCGTTGTCGGCGGTGGTTGAAGAGGTCGCGCCGGCACCGGCTCCTGCACCGAAAGTCGAAGCCAGGGCCGCGCCGGTGGTTGAACCCAAGCCGGCAGCCAAACCTGCGGTGGCGGCTGCGCAAGCGCCCGTGGCCCGCGAGGCCGATGACCGCCCGCTGGCCTCCCCGGCCGTGCGCAAACATGCGCTGGATGCTGGCATCCAGCTACGACTGGTCCAGGGCTCCGGCCCGGCCGGCCGGATTCTGCATGAAGATCTGGACGCTTACTTGCTCCAGGGTCCGGCGAAAAATTCCGGGGCCTCCAACCCGTACGCCGAACGCAACGACGAGCAGCAAATCCCGGTGATCGGCATGCGCCGCAAGATCGCCCAGCGCATGCAGGACGCCACCCGGCGCGCCGCGCATTTCAGCTATGTGGAAGAGATCGACGTCACGGCCCTCGATGAGTTGCGCGTGCACCTCAACGAGAAACACGGCGCTACCCGCGGCAAGCTGACCCTGCTGCCGTTCCTGGTGCGGGCCATGGTCGTCGCATTGCGCGACTATCCGCAGATCAACGCGCGTTATGACGACGAAGCCCAGGTCATCACCCGCCTCGGCGCGGTGCATGTGGGTGTCGCCACCCAGAGCGATGTCGGCCTGATGGTGCCGGTGGTGCGTCACGCCGAAGCCCGCGACCTGTGGGGCACGGCGCAAGAAATCAATCGCTTGGCGAATGCGGCGCGCAATGGCAAGGCCAGTCGCGATGAGCTGTCGGGCTCGAGCATCACCCTGACCAGCCTCGGTGCGTTGGGCGGGATTGTCAGCACCCCGGTGCTGAACCTGCCGGAAGTGGCCATCGTCGGGGTCAACCGCATTGTCGAGCGGCCGATGGTGATCAAGGGCCAGATTGTGATCCGCAAGATGATGAACCTCTCCAGCTCCTTCGATCACCGGGTGGTCGATGGCATGGACGCGGCGCAATTCATCCAGGCCATCCGTGGCCTGCTCGAACAACCCGCCAGCCTGTTCCTGGAGTAACCCATGTCTCAAACATTGCACACCACGCTGCTGATCATCGGCGGCGGGCCTGGCGGTTACGTGGCAGCGATTCGCGCCGGCCAGCTGGGCATCCCGACCATCCTGGTGGAAGGCCAATCGCCGGGCGGCACCTGCCTGAACATCGGCTGCATTCCGTCCAAGGCGCTGATCCATGTCGCCGAACAGTTCCAGCAAACCGTGCACCACAGCCAGGGTTCGCCGTTGGGTATCGAAGTCGATGTGCCGACCCTGGACATCGGCAAAAGCGTTGAATGGAAAGACGGCATCGTCGACCGCCTGACCACCGGCGTAGCCGCGCTGCTGAAAAAACACAAGGTCCAGGTCATTCAGGGCTGGGCCAAGGTCGTGGACGGCAAGACCGTCGATGTCGGCGACCAGCGCATCCAGTGTGAACACCTGTTGCTGGCCACCGGCTCGAAAAGTGTCAACCTGCCGATGCTGCCGATTGGCGGGCCGATCATCTCCTCCACCGAAGCCCTGGCGCCGAAACGCATCCCGAAACGCTTGATCGTGGTGGGCGGCGGCTACATTGGCCTGGAATTGGGGACTGCCTATCGCAAGCTCGGTGCCGAGGTCAGCGTGGTTGAGGCCCAGGACCGGATTTTGCCGGCCTACGACGCCGAACTGACCCAACCGGTGGCCGAATCCCTGAAGCAACTGGGGGTGAAGGTGTTCCTCAAACACAGCGTCACCGGTTTCGAGAACAATACCCTGCAAGTGCGCGACCCCAGCGGCGAGACGCTGTCGCTGGAAACCGACCAGGTGTTGGTTGCCGTTGGTCGCAAACCCAACACCCAGGGCTGGAACCTCGAAGCCTTGAACCTGGACATGAACGGCTCGGCGATCAAGATCGACAGCCGTTGCCAGACCAGCATGCGCAATGTGTGGGCCATCGGTGACCTCAGCGGTGAACCGATGCTCGCCCACCGGGCCATGGCCCAGGGCGAAATGGTCGCCGAACTGATCAGCGGTAAATCCCGCGAATTCAACCCGGCCGCGATCCCGGCGGTGTGCTTCACCGACCCGGAACTGGTAGTGGTCGGCAAGACCCCGGACGAAGCCAGGGCGGCCGGGCTGGACTGCATCGTGTCGAGCTTCCCGTTCGCCGCCAATGGCCGGGCCATGACCCTGGAGTCGAAAACCGGCTTCGTGCGGGTAGTGGCGCGCCGCGACAATCACCTGATCGTCGGCTGGCAGGCGGTAGGCGTTGGCGTCTCGGAACTGTCCACGGCCTTCGGCCTGAGCCTGGAAATGGGTTCACGCCTGGAAGACGTGGCGGGCACCATCCACGCCCACCCGACCCTCGGCGAAGCGGTACAGGAAGCAGCCCTGCGGGCCCTGGGGCATGCATTGCACCTATAAAATGGCGAAGTTCAAATGTGGGAGCGGGCTTGCTCGCGAAAGCGGTGGATCAGCACCGAATGCATCGAATGACACGCCGCATTCGCGAGCAAGCCCGCTCCCACACAAGCCAAGAATGAAGTATTGTTGCGCCCATCCAGAAATAAACCATAAGCCTGCCTTCGACCAGGCGGTTGACAAAAGATAGAGGGTGTCATGGGTAACGAAAGCATCAATTGGGACAAGCTGGGTTTTGACTACATCAAGACCGACAAGCGTTTCCTCCAGACCTGGAAAGACGGCGAGTGGCAAAAAGGCACCCTGACCGACGACAACGTGCTGCACATCAGCGAGGGCTCCACCGCCCTGCACTACGGCCAGCAATGCTTTGAAGGCCTCAAGGCCTACCGCTGCAAGGACGGTTCGATCAACCTGTTCCGCCCCGACCAGAATGCCGCGCGCATGCAGCGCAGCTGTGGCCGCCTGCTGATGCCACAAGTGCCGACCGACGCCTTCATCGAAGCCTGCAAGGAAGTGGTCCGCGCCAACGAGCGGTTCATCCCGCCGTACGGCACCGGCGGCGCGCTGTACCTGCGCCCGTTCGTGATCGGCACCGGTGACAACATCGGCGTGCGCACCGCGCCGGAATTCATCTTCTCGATCTTCTGCATCCCGGTCGGCGCCTACTTCAAGGGCGGCCTGACCCCGCACAACTTCCTGATCTCCGGTTACGACCGTGCGGCTCCCAACGGCACCGGCGCAGCCAAGGTCGGTGGCAACTACGCCGCCAGCCTGATGCCCGGTTCCCTGGCGAAAAAAGCCAACTTCGCCGACTGCATCTACCTCGACCCGGCCACCCACTCGAAGATCGAAGAAGTCGGCTCGGCCAACTTCTTCGGGATCACCCACGACAACAAGTTCGTCACCCCGAACTCGCCGTCGGTGTTGCCAGGCATCACCCGCCTGTCGCTGATCGAGCTGGCAAAATCGCGCCTGGGCCTGGAAGTGGTTGAAGGCGACGTGCTGATCGACAAGCTGTCGGACTTCAAGGAAGCCGGCGCCTGCGGCACCGCCGCCGTGATCACCCCGATCGGCGGCATCGAGTACAAAGACAAGCTGCACGTGTTCTACAGCGAAAAAGAAGTCGGCCCGGTCACCCAGAAGCTCTACAAAGAGCTGACTGGCGTACAGTCCGGCGACGTCGAAGCGCCTGAGGGCTGGATCGTCAAGGTATAAGCAACACTGCAAAACCAAACTGTGGGAGCGGGCTTGCTCGCGAATACGGAGTGTCAGTCGACAGATTTATTGACTGATACACCGCATTCGCGAGCAAGCCCGCTCCCACATTTTGATTTCAGTGTTTGGAAAACCGACGTTCAGGCCTTATCCATCGGGATGTTTTCCAGGATCTTCTTGCCCATGCTGATCCGCGGCTCCGCGCCATAACCCAGCGCCTCATAAAACCCCATCACCGCGTCATTGCCACTGGTGATCTGCAGGTTGATCTTCATGCAACCCAGCGCCGTCAACGCCTGCTCCGCATGCCGCACCAACGAGGCGCCCAGGCCCTGGCGGCGATAGTCGTTGTGCACCGCCACTGAATACAACCAGCCACGATGCCCGTCGTAGCCGGCGAGGATAGTGCCGATCACCGCCTTCTTGTCGGTGGCCACGAAGAACAACCCATCGTTGACCGCCAGCTTCTTGTCGATCGCCAGGCTCGGCAGGTTATGCGCCGCGTCATAACCAAACGCCGCCTGCCACAACGCCACCACCTGCGCCCGATGGGCCCGATCGCGATAGACGCCGATGGGATGGCGGGATGACAACGCCTTCTCCATCACCAGCGTGCGTTCATTGCCATGGTAGACATCGCGCACCGTGTGGAAACCCAGCTTGGTGTAGAACGGCTCGGCCGTCAGCGAAGACGGCACATGCAACAAGGTCACCCCGGCTTCCCGGGCACGCAGCTCGATTTCAATCATCAGCAAGCGCCCGATGCCCTGCCCTTGCAGCGCCGGATTGACGAAGACCGAGCGCACCACATTGGCGTCAAGTGCCGCCGTGGCAACGATCACCTCATCCTGAATGGCCACCAGCACCGTTCGACGCGCGAGCAACGCCACGACAGCCTCGGGAGTAAAGTTGCTCGCCACCCGCGCAATCACATCCGCCGGATAATCCCGGGCGTTGCTGTCATGCAGGGCCGCCAGGATGACCTGGCTGATGCCCTCGGCATCGGTGGTTTGGGCGAGACGAACTTCAGTGGGCATGGTTTCTCCATCCAGACAAAAAACCTCAGGCAACACAATACCAATGTGGGAGCGGGCTTGCTCGCGAAGGCGGTGTATCAGCCACCGAATTTATTAACTGACCCACCGCTTTCGCGAGCAAGCCCGCTCCCACATTTTGATCTCCACTCACCTCCACAGCCGATTCGGCTGCCCCACCCCACTTTTCAGCTTTCCCGGCTGAGCCACCCCCTCAGTTCAGCCGGGATTCTTCCTTCACACCGCACAAAATAGCCTCACTGCCCACCCCATGGACCCGTGCCCCCATGCAAACCACCAACACTGTCCTGATGATCCGCCCGGCGCACTTCGCCTTCAACCCGGACACCGCGATCAACAACCGCTTCCAGCGCGCGCCGCTCGACCCATTGGCCGCACAGCAGAAAGCGCTGGAAGAGTTCGACGGCTACGTCGACACCCTGCGCCACCACGGCGTGGAAGTGCTGGTGGTACAAGACACCCCCGCTCCCCATACCCCGGATTCGATCTTCCCCAACAACTGGTGGAGCAGCCACGCCGACGGCAGCCTGGTGCTGTACCCGATGGAAGGCCGGAACCGACGACTGGAACGCGACAAAGGCGTACTGCAAGTACTGGAGCAACGCTTCGCGATCCACAACACCATCGACTTCAGCCACCTCGAACAACAGAACATGTTCCTCGAAGGCACCGGCAGCATGGTCCTCGACCGCCAGCACCGCATCAGCTACGCCTGCCATTCCGGGCGGACCCATCAGGATGCCCTCCGCCAGTTCGCCGAACGCCTTGACTACCAGGTCTGCGTATTCCACGCCGTCGACCGCCACCACGCGCCGATCTACCACAGCAACGTAATGATGAGTGTCGGCCGCGACCTCTCCGTGGTGTGCCTGCAAGCCCTGCCCGATGACCACGAGCGCCAGGCCCTTGAACGCTCCCTGCGCGATACCGGCAAAGACATCGTCGCCCTGGACTTCGATCAGTTGGAAGCCTTCGCCGGCAACATGCTGGAAGTCCACGACCGCGACGGCCAGCCGCTGCTGGTGATGTCGGCCAGCGCCTGGGGCTCGCTCAAGCCCGCCCAGCGTCAGCATGTGGAGCGTCACACCCGGCCGGTGGTGGTGAACATCGACAACATCGAACGCATCGGCGGCGGCAGTGCCCGCTGCATGTTGGCGGAAGTGCATCTGCCCACCCGCCCCTCATTTCAATAAGGAGTCTTCCCATGACCCGCTATATCGACGTCAACGACTTGAGCTACCTGGTTTCGCAAAAAGGCCTGCAAACCTGCATTACCGAGATGGCCGAGTACATCCGCGCCGACTACCTGCGCTGGCAGGACTTTGAAAAATGCGCGCGCCTGGCCAACCACTCGCCCGAGGGCGTGATCGAGCTGATGCCGGTGTCCGACGCGTCGCTGTACGCCTTCAAATACGTGAACGGCCACCCGAAAAACACCCAGAGCGGCATGCTCACCGTCATGGCCTTCGGCGCCCTGGGTGATGTGGACACCGGCAAACCGGTACTGCTGGCGGAAATGACCCTGACCACCGCGATCCGCACGGCCGCCACCTCGGCCCTAGTGGCGCGCTACCTGGCCCGGGACAACAGCCGCAGCATGGCGCTGATCGGCAACGGCTCCCAGAGTGAGTTCCAGGCCCTGGCCTTCCACGCGATGCTGGGCATCACTGAAATCCGCCTGTTCGACATCGACGCCAAGGCCACCGCCAAACTGGCCGCCAACCTCAAAGCCTTCCCGGCGATCAAGGTGATCCTGGCAGGCAGCGTTGCCGAAGCCGTGAAAGGCGCCGACATCGTCACCACCGTCACCGCCGACAAGGCCTACGCCACCATCCTCACGGACGAGATGATCGAACCGGGCATGCACCTGAATGCCGTCGGTGGCGACTGCCCCGGCAAGACCGAACTGGACCGACGAATCGTCGAACGGGCCCGCGTGATTGTCGAGTACGAGCCACAAAGCCGCATCGAAGGTGAAATCCAGCACATGCCGGAGGATTCGCCAGTCACCGAGCTGTGGCAAGTGATCAACGGCCAGGCGCCAGGCCGCGAAAACGCGCGCCAGGTCACCCTGTTCGACTCGGTAGGTTTTGCCATCGAAGACTACTCCGCCCTGCGTTACGTACTGGACGTGGCCAAGGCGCTGGACGTGGGCAGCGAACTGGAACTGGTGCCGGACCTTGCCGACCCCAAGGACCTGTTTGCCCGCCTGGCCCAAGCACCGGTGGCACAGCAGAAAAAGCGCGCCTGAGACCGCTCTGGCCTGCCGCTTTGCGTGAAAGGCAGGCCGGAAAAACCCGGTCAACAAGCCGATTCAGCGGGTGCCGCAGCCGTTTCCGCTGTGACCCGCGTTTTAACAGCACATTCCGCCCGCCGCGGCAGGGGTAAACGACACAAAAAACGCACCATCTTGAAGCATTCTCTCTGACAACAAACAGCCCAATGTAGTGAGGCAGCCCAATGTGGCGAGGGAGCTTGCTCCCGCTGGAGTGCGTAGCGCTCCCGGGATTTTGGGGCCGCTGCGCAGCCCAGCGGGAGCAAGCTCCCTCGCCACAAAAAGCCTGCTCGCCTTAGCTTCACCTTTTCTACTGCCCTGACATCAATTACAAAATATAGGGAATACACATGACTCCGCTCCGATCACTTTTCGCTGCGCTGCTCCTGCCATTGGCCGCAACCGCTGCCCAGGCTCAGGAATGGAAAGAAATCCGCTTTGGGGTTTTCCCCGAATACCCACCGTTTGAATCCGTCGCCGCCGACGGCAGCCTGCAAGGTTTCGACATCGACCTGGGCAACGCCATCTGCGCCAAGCTGGAAGTCAAATGCGTGTGGGTCCACAACGAATTCGACGGCATGATCCCGGCCCTGCGCGCCCGCAAGTTCGACGCCATCATGTCCTCCATGGCCGTGACCCCGGCCCGCCAGAAAGTCATCGACTTCAGCGACCGGCTGTTCCTCAGCCCGACCTCGGTGATCACCCGCAAAAGCGCCGACTTCGGCGACACCCCCGAATCCCTGAAAGGCAAACAGGTCGGCGTGCTGCAAGGCTCGCTGCAGGAAGCCTACGCCCGTGCGCACCTGGCCAAGCTCGGCGCGCAGATCAAGGCGTACCAGTCCCAGGAACAGAACTACGCCGACCTGCAAAACGGTCGCCTCGACGCCACCCTGACCGACAAGCTTGAAGCCCAGCTCAACTTCCTGTCCAAGCCTGAAGGTGCCGACTTCAAGACCGGCCCGGCCTTCAAGGACCCGACCCTGCCGCTCGACATCGCCATGGGCCTGCGCAAGAACGACAAGGACCTGGTGGAGCTGATCAACAAAGGCATCGCCGCCGTCCAGGCCGATGGCACCTACACGCAGATCCAGAAGAAATACTTCGGCGATCAGGACATCTACAACGAGTGACGCCTCATGTGGGAGCGAGCTTGTGTGGGAGCGGGCTTGCTCGCGAAAGCGGTGGGTCAGTCACACATGTATTGACTGAAACTCTGTCTTCGCGAGCAAGCCCGCTCCCACACAAGCTCGCTCCCACCGTAAAACTCTGCGCCCCATCGAGATACTTCCCATGAATGAACTCCTCAACTTGCAAGGCTTCGGCCCGCTGCTGGCCCAGGGTGCCTGGATGACGGTCAAGCTGGCGTTCCTGGCGCTGCTGCTGAGCCTGTCTCTGGGACTGCTCGCCGCCGCCGCCAAGCTCTCCAGCGTCAAGCTGCTGCGGGTTCCGGCCACGCTCTACACCACGCTGATTCGCAGCGTGCCGGACCTGGTGCTGATCCTGCTGATTTTCTACAGCCTGCAACTGTGGCTGAACGACCTGAGTGAAATGCTCGGCTGGGCCTACTTCGAAATCGACCCGTTCACCGCCGGTGTCATCACCCTCGGTTTTATCTACGGTGCGTATTTCACCGAAAACTTTCGCGGGGCGATTCTCAGCGTGCCCGCCGGCCAACTCGAAGCCGCCACCGCCTACGGCCTGAGCCGCTGGCAGCGCTTTCGCCTGGTGCTGTTCCCGCAACTGATGCGCTTTGCCCTGCCGGGCCTGGGCAACAACTGGCTGGTGCTGCTCAAGTCCACCGCGCTGGTGTCGATCATCGGCCTGTCAGACCTGGTCAAGGCCGCACAAAACGCCGGCAAGACCACCAATGACCCGCTGTATTTCCTGATCCTCGCGGGCCTGGTGTACCTGGTGATCACCACCCTCTCCAACCGCATCTTCAAACGCCTGGAACGGCGCTACAACGTGGGCATCAAGGGGATGGCGCGATGATCGAACTGATCCAGCAATACGGCCTGGCCTACCTGTTCACCGACGGTAACGGCTTTTCCGGGGTGGCGATGACCCTGTGGCTGTTCATTATCTCGGTGGTGCTGGGCTTCATCCTGTCGATCCCGCTGGCGATCGCGCGGGTCTCGGAACACTTCTGGATCCGCTGGCCAGTGGAGGTCTACACCTACCTGTTTCGCGGCACGCCGCTGTATATCCAGTTGCTGATTTGCTACACCGGCCTCTACGGCCTGGACGTGGTGCAGGACAACGCCCTGCTCAACCAGTTTTTTCGCAATGCACTGAACTGCACGCTGCTGGCGTTTGTACTGAACACCTGCGCCTACACCGTGGAAATCTTTGCCGGGGCGATTCGCAACATCCCCCACGGCGAGATCGAAGCCGCCAAGGCCTACGGCCTGCATGGCTGGCGCCTGAACCTGTTTGTGGTAGTGCCCGCCGCACTGCGTCGCGCACTGCCGGCCTACAGCAATGAAATGATCCTGATGCTGCACGCCACGTCCCTGGCGTTCACCGCCACCATTGCCGACATCCTCAAGGTGGCCCGCGACGCCAACGCCGAGACGTTCCTGACGTTCCAGGCCTTCGGCATCGCTGCCCTGTTGTACATGCTGCTGTCCTTTGCACTGGTGGGCCTGTTTCGACTGGCCGAACGTCGCTGGATGCGTTTTCTTGTTCCTACCCGAGGCTAACCCATGAATCAGTCCGCGCAGGCCCTGGCCGCTTATCCCACCGATGTACGCCCCGCTACCCAGCCGGTCGCCGTGGCCGAAAACGCCAACGTCAAACTCCAGGTCGAAGGCCTGCACAAACGCTATGGCGAGCATGAGGTGCTCAAGGGCGTTTCACTGAACGCGCGCAACGGCGACGTGATCAGCCTGATCGGCGCCAGCGGCTCCGGCAAGAGCACGATGCTGCGATGCATCAACTTCCTCGAACAGCCGGACGCCGGGGTTATCACCCTCGATGGCATCAGCATCGAAATGCAGCAAGGCCGCGCCGGCACGCGCGCGCCGCACCAGGCGCAATTGCAGAACCTGCGCACCCGCCTGGCCATGGTGTTCCAGCACTTCAACCTGTGGAGCCACATGACCGTGCTGGAAAACATCACCATGGCGCCGCGCCGGGTGCTGGGGGTGAGCGCCGCCGAGGCGGAAAAACGCGCACGCCTGTACCTCGACAAGGTCGGCCTGCCGGGCCGGGTGGCGGACCAATACCCGGCATTCCTCTCCGGCGGCCAGCAACAGCGCGTGGCCATCGCCCGGGCCCTGGCGATGGAACCGGAGATCATTCTGTTCGACGAACCCACTTCGGCCCTCGACCCTGAACTTGTAGGAGAAGTGCTCAAAGTCATACAGACGTTGGCGGAGGAAGGTCGTACCATGCTCATGGTCACCCACGAAATGGGCTTTGCCCGCCAGGTGTCCAGCCAAGTGCTGTTCCTGCATCAGGGCCGCGTCGAGGAACAAGGCGGAGCCGAAATCCTCGACCAGCCGAACAGCGAACGCTTGCAGCAATTTCTTTCCAACCGATTGAAGTGAACACCACACACCATGGATACCAAGGCCACCGGACCGAACGCCTCACCTGTGCTGGACCGCATCGATGAAGCCATCATCGACGTGTTACGGCACCAGGGACGCATCACCTACGAAAAACTCTCGTCGCTGGTGCACCTGACGCCCAGGCCGTGCCTGGAACGGGTACGCAAGCTGGAACGACGCGGGGTCATCCGGGGTTATGGGGCGATCATCGACGTGCAGATGGTCTCGCCGGGGCTGTCACTGCTGGTGCTGGTGGCCCTCTCCAACCAGAGCGGGCGCTCGGCGCAGAAGGCGTTCGAGGCATGTGTCAAAGCCTGCCCGCAAGTGTTCGAGTGCCAGTTGATCAGCGGGCCGTTCGACTACAGCCTGCGCATGCGCTGCCGGGACATGGAGCACTACCGCGTGCTGACGGAAACCTGGCTGAACAATGATGAATTGCACATCGATAAATTGGTGGCGCATCCCGAGCTGGCGGTCGTAAAAAACACCGCCACCGAACTGGCCTGAATCCGCCCCTACAGGCAATAGAGATCAAATGTGGGAGCGGGCTTGCTCGCGAATGCGGTGTATCAGTCGCTGGATGTGCTGCTGACACACCGCATTCGCGAGCAAGCCCGCTCCCACCTTTAACCGTGCCCGCTTGAAATTCGCTTGCCTGGACGCGCCCCAATCATCTTCGCCTGCCCATCCCGCTGCTTGCCCGTGCGCGCCTCGCTGATCAGCCCCGGAATCAACTTGCCCTCCGGCAGATTCTTCCAGAACCGGCTCGGCAAATGCCCTTCCATCACCTTCGGATTCAACCGCGCCGGGTTAAAGATATGGCTGTAGTACGTCAACCACATCGCACTGTGGGGATCCTCGACATTCTGCGCCAACGCCTGCCATTCCACCGGGCATTGCCGCTGGTGAATCAACTGCTCCCCGTCGTAATAAACCCCATCCAGGGGCGTGGCGATCATCCAGCGATGACGCCCCATGCGCCCGACAAAATGCTGGCTGGCCACCTTCAAGATGTCGTGGGCCGGCTCATGCCACGCCACGTACTCCGGCAACTGCGGCCCCGCCTCTGCCGGCAATGCGATAAACCGCACAAACGCATGCAGGTGATGGGCCTCGCGCTGCACCTGCTTGATCCGCCGCTGCAATTCGCTGCCCAGCTTGTCCCCCGACATCATCGCCGTGCGGTCCCCATGGCTGACGCGCCACAGCACCTCATACAACAGGCTCCAGCGCTGTTCACCGTGATAACACGCGGCAGACTCCAGCAGCTCCAGCAGCGCCTTGGGAATCCGCGCCTGGAACGGCCCGCACTCGGCCGGGTACTGCTCGTCGGTGGCAAACAGGTCCGCCACCTCGGCCACGCCCCAACTCACGTGGCTGGGGTCGATCTGATGGCTGAGCAACCAGCGCGCCTGCTCGCGCCAGGTGCTGAACAGGTTGTCGCATTCCAGGCTGATCATCCCCACAGCCCCATTTGCTGCGGCTGCGGGCGGTCGCGCAGTTGTTCGCGCAGCAGCACGCTGGTGCTTTCCGCTTGCTGCGGGTGGTAGTCGCTGGTGATGAAAAACGGCTTGGCCTTGGTCAGCACACACCGCATGCGCGCCAGGTCTTCGAAGCGGATCTTGCGCTGGCGACGCAGGTCCACCAGCCGTTGGGTGGTGCGCAGGCCAATTCCGGGAATGCGCGCAATAAGCGTCGGCTCGGCCCGGTTCAAGTCCAGCGGGAACACCTCGCGGTGCTCCAGCGCCCAGGCCAGCTTGGGGTCGATATCCAGGGCCAGGTCGCCCGGCCCTTCAAACAGTTCATTGGCGCTGAACCCGTAGCTGCGCAACAGGAAATCCGCCTGGTACAAGCGGTGCTCGCGCATCAGCGGCGGCGCGGCCAGGGGCACGCTTTTCGGGCTGTTGGGGATCGGGCTGAACGCCGAGTAATACACCCGGCGCAGTTTGAAATTGCCGTACAACGCCTCGGCGCTGTGGAGGATGGTGCTGTCGTCGGTGTCATCGGCGCCGACGATCATCTGCGTGCTCTGCCCGGCCGGCGCGAAACGCGGCGCGCGGGGTTCGTTGAGCACCGTCTGCTCACCGGTATAGATGGTTTGCATGGCCTGCTTGATCGAGACGATCTGCTTCTCGGGCGCCAGGGTTTGCAGGCTCTTGTCCGTTGGCAACTCGATATTCACGCTGAGGCGATCGGCATACCGCCCCGCCTCGGCAATCAGTGCCGGGTCGGCTTCGGGAATGGTCTTGAGGTGGATGTAGCCGCGAAAGTCATGCTCTTCGCGCAGGAGTTTGGCGACCCGCACCAGCTGCTCCATGGTGTAGTCGGCCGAACGGATGATTCCGGAGCTGAGAAACAGCCCGCTGACGCAGTTGCGCCGGTAAAAGTCGAGGGTCAGGGTCACCACCTCCTCCGGGCTGAAGCGTGCACGGGGCACGTCGCTGGAGCGGCGGTTGACGCAGTATTGGCAGTCGTAGAGGCAGAAGTTGGTCAGCAGCACCTTGAGCAACGACACGCAGCGACCGTCGGGCGTGTAGCTGTGGCAGATGCCCATGCCATCGGTGGAACCCAGCCCCGCCTTGCCTTCCGAGCTGCGCTTGGGCGCACCGCTGCTGGCGCAGGACGCGTCGTACTTGGCGGCGTCGGCGAGGATGCTGAGTTTTTCGATCAACTGCATGGGGCTTCTACCGATACTGGTTTTTTGTACAGTATCAGCAGCCGCCCCCGCGGTTCAAGTGCAGCCTGTCAGCTGGCGGTGGCCAGCAACACGTCCTGCACCGAACGGCTCTTGCCGCGGCTGCGGTCGTACTCGTACAGCGACGCGGCAATCTCGTCGGCACGGATCGGCAGGATCGACAGCAAGGTATCGCTCAGGCCATGGCTGGCCTGGCTGAAGCCCTGCATGTAGATGCCGGCCTTGCAGCGCTCGTCGGTGACGATGCGGTAGTCGCGGCTGACTTCAAAGTCGCCCATATAGTCGGCCAACGGTGCGAGCAACTGACGATGCATCTGGCGCTCGTAACCGGTGGCCAGTACGACGGCATCGTAATGGTTGAGGCTGGTTTCGCCGGTGGCGTTGTTGCGCAGCGCCAACTCCACACCCAGCGGCCCGGCCGTGGCTTTTTCCACGGTGGTCAGGGTACGGAACGCGTGACGGGCAATGCCGGAGACTTTCTGGCGGTAGAAGATCCCGTAGATGCGTTCGATCAGGTCCAGGTCCACCACCGAATAATTGGTGTTGTGGTACTCGTTGACCAGGCGCTCGCGCTCGCTGCCGTTCTGCTGGAACACCAGGTCGGTGAACTCCGGCGAGAACACTTCGTTGACGAACGGGCTGTCATCCGCAGGCTTGAGGGCCGAGCCGCGCAGGATCATGTCGACCTGCACCGACGGAAAGCTGTCGTTGAGGTCGATAAACGCCTCGGCTGCGCTCTGGCCACCACCGATGATCGCGATGCGCATCGGCTTGCCGTCGACACACGGTTGCTGGGCCATGCGTTCCAGGTACTGGGAGTGATGGAACACCCGACCGTCATCCTTGAGCGCCTTGAACGACGCCGGAATACGCGGCGTACCACCGGCGCTGACCACCACCGAGCGGGTGGTGCGCACGTGCTGTTCACCCTGGGCGTCCCGGGAAATCACCCGCAGCGCCTCTACCTGCTGCTGATGCAGGATCGGCTCGATGGCCAGCACTTCCTCGCCGTAGCGGCTTTGCGCCTGGAACTGCCCGGAGACCCAGCGCAGGTAGTCGTTGTACTCCATGCGGCACGGATAGAAGGTACCCAGGTTGATGAAATCCACCAGGCGCCCGTGGGCCTTCAGGTAATTGACGAAGGAATAAGGGCTGGTGGGATTGCGCAGGGTCACCAGGTCCTTGAGGAAGGAAATCTGCAATTCACTCTGGGTGACCAGGGTGTTGCCGTGCCAGCGGTAGTCGGCCTGTTTGTCGAGGAACAGCACGTCCAGTTTGCCCTGGGCTTTCTCGCGTTCCTGCAGGGCGATGGCCAGCGCCAGGTTCGAAGGGCCGAACCCGATACCGATCAGGTCGTGAACGGCGGGCGATGCAATTGCCTGTGTCATTCCAGTGTCCTCTGGATAAGCCCCGTGGCAGTGGGGCGGGAAAGCCTCAGAGACCTGAAGGCACAGCAACAGGTCGTGTGTTGATAGGAGACGAGGACAATGAAATAAAATTTAGCTAACGCTGGAATCAGTGCGCATCCCACTCACGCATGCGCGCCCGGCAATGCTTCATGGCATTGACGATGTGTTTTTCCACCAGCGCGCGGGAAATACCCAGGCGCTCGGCGATTTGCAGGTGGGACAGGCCGTCGAGCTTGCGCAACAGGAAACTGTCACGGCAGAGCGCCGGCAGCTCGGCCAGCGCGCGCTCAAGCATTTCCAGGCGCTGGCCGTGGTCCAGGCAGTGATGGGGCGAAGACAGCGAAAAACGCTCCTCGCTGTCGAGTACTTCCAGGGGTTCATCCTGGCGCAGGGCGTTGCGCCGATGACCGTCGATCACCAGGTTCAGCGCCGTGCGATAGAGAAACGCCCGGGGCTGCTCGATCGGGACCTCGCTGGCACGCCCCAGCACCCGCACATAAGCGTCATGCACCACATCTTCGGCCACCTGACGGTTGCCCAGCTTGGCGTTGAGGAAACACACCAGCTCGCGATAGTAGTCTTCCAACATGACTCCCGACCGCCTGTAGGCGGCATTAGGTCCTTTGAGTACGAAGATAACGGCCGATTCGATGATGGCAGTTTGAGGTGCGTGTAATTTATAGTAATTCTCATCTAGTTTTAAACAAGACTTGCAACGCCGGCCAATTATTTTGCCTGACACACCTGTAACGGCATATGTAACGGCCTAAATCCCCGGACAATTTCCTCGTCTACCTGTCAGCTTCCCGCTCCTGCGGGCCGATCTTTCCTGGCTGGAACTGTGCATGAAACGTCCTCGACCTGCCCGACGCGCCCTGCTTGTGGTCGCGTGCCTCATCCCCATCATCGCTTTAGCAGCCTGGCAGGTCCTGCCGTCGGGCCGGGACAAGCTGGCGACCGTCACTGTGACGCGGGGCGATATCGAAAGCAGCGTCACGGCCCTGGGTACCCTGCAACCCCGGCGCTACGTCGACGTGGGCGCCCAGGCGTCCGGACAGATCCAGAAGATTCACGTCGAGGCCGGTGCCCAGGTCAAGGAAGGCCAATTGCTGGTAGAGATCGACCCCTCCACGCAAAAAGCCAAGCTCGACGCCAGCCGCTATGCCATCGAGAACCTGCAGGCCCAGTTGCAGGAGCAACGGGCCCAGCACGAACTGGCCCGCCAGAAGTACCAGCGCCAGCAACGCCTGGAAGCCGGTAACGCCACCCGGGAAGAAGACGTGCAAACTGCCAGGGCCGAACTGAGCGCCACCCAGGCGCGGGTCGACATGTTCCTGGCGCAGATTCGCCAGGCCAAGGCCAGCCTGCGCAGTGACGAGGCAGAGTTGGGCTACACGCGCATTTATGCGCCAATGAGCGGCACCGTGGTCGCGGTGGACGCCCGGGAAGGCCAGACACTCAACGCCCAGCAGCAAACCCCGCTGATCCTGCGGATCGCCAAGCTTTCGCCGATGACCGTATGGGCCGAAGTCTCGGAAGCCGACATCGGCCATGTCAAACCCGGCATGACGGCCTACTTCACCACCCTGAGCGGCGGCAGCCGGCGCTGGACCAGCACCGTACGGCAGATTTTGCCGATCCCGCCCAAGCCGCTCAACGAAACCAGCCAGGGCGGTGGCAGCCCGAGCAGCGCCAGCAAAAGCGGCACCGGGCGAGTGGTGCTTTACACGGTGCTGCTGGACGTCGACAACACCGATAACGCCTTGATGGCGGAAATGACCACCCAGGTATTCTTCGTCGCCGGCCTGGCCAGGGACACGCTGACCGCGCCGGTCGCCGCCCTGCAAGGCAGCCTCGGCGGCGACAAACAGATCGCCCGCGTGGTGGCGAAAAACGGCAGCATCGAGCAACGCGAAATCCGCCTGGGCCTCAGCGACCGCCTGCGAGTCCAGGTGCTGGAAGGCCTGAGGGAAGGCGATCACCTGCTGATCGGCCCGGCCGATGGCAGCGGAGGTTGAATGTCGACCCCACTGATCGAACTCAAGGGCATCCGCAAATCCTACGGCGGCGGCGACACGCCGCAGGTTGATGTGCTGCGCGGCATCGACCTGGCGATCCATGCCGGGGAATTCGTGGCGATTGTCGGCGCTTCCGGCTCCGGCAAATCCACGCTGATGAATATCCTCGGCTGCCTCGACTGCCCCACCGAGGGCGACTACCTGTTCGCCGGAGAGAACGTCGCCCAGCTCGACAGCGACGAACTCGCCTGGCTGCGCCGCGAGGCCTTCGGTTTCGTGTTCCAGGGCTATCACCTGATCCCTTCCGGCTCGGCCCAGGAAAACGTCGAGATGCCGGCGATCTATGCCGGCATCAGCGCCGCCGAACGCCATGCCCGCGCCAAGGCCCTGCTCACGCGCCTGGGCCTGGCC
Source organism: Pseudomonas sp. Colony2 (assembly GCF_019382755.1). Classification (NCBI taxonomy): domain Bacteria; kingdom Pseudomonadati; phylum Pseudomonadota; class Gammaproteobacteria; order Pseudomonadales; family Pseudomonadaceae; genus Pseudomonas; species Pseudomonas sp. Colony2. The sequence goes on from NZ_CP080030.1 coordinate 4,912,039, forward strand.
GAGCGCACCGGCAACCGCCCGCACCAGCTTTCCGGCGGCCAGCAACAACGGGTGTCGATTGCCCGGGCATTGATGAACGGCGGGCATATCATCCTCGCCGACGAACCCACCGGCGCCCTCGACAGCCACAGCGGCGCGGAGGTCATGACCCTGCTGGACGAACTGGCCAGCCAGGGCCACGTGGTCATCCTGATCACCCACGACCGCGAAGTCGCGGCGCGGGCCAATCGCATCATCGAGATCCGCGACGGGCTGATCATCAGCGACTCTGCCGAGACCAGCGAGACGCCCCCCGTGGCCATCTCCGGCGCGTTGCAAGCCGTGGACCTGCGCCAGCGCCTGGCCGATGGCGCCGAGCACAACGGCGCCTGGAAAGCCGAGCTGCTGGATGCCGTGCAAGCCGCGTGGCGGGTGATGTGGATCAACCGTTTTCGCACGGCGCTGACGCTGCTGGGGATCATCATCGGCGTGGCGTCGGTGGTGGTGATGCTGGCGGTGGGCGAAGGCAGCAAGCGCCAGGTGATGGCGCAGATGGGCGCTTTCGGCTCCAATATCCTCTACGTCAGCGGGTCGGCACCCAACCCGCGCACACCACCCGGCGTGATCACCCTCAACGACGTGGCCGCCCTGGCGGCCCTGCCTCAGGTCAAGCGCATCATGCCGGTGAACGGCGCAGAGGCCGGCGTTCGCTTTGGCAACGTCGACCATATGGCGTATGTCGGGGGCAATGACACCAATTTCCCGGCCATTTTCAACTGGCCAGTGGTCGAGGGGAGTTACTTCACCGAGGCCGACGAGCGCGCCGGAGCCACGGTGGCAGTGATCGGCAAACGGGTACGCGACAAGCTGTTCAAGGATGTGACCGACCCGATCGGGCAATACATCCTGATCGAAAACGTTCCATTCCAGGTGGTCGGTGTGCTCGCCGAAAAAGGCGCCAGCTCCGGCGACAAAGACAGCGACGACCGTATCGCCATCCCCTACTCTGCCGCCAGCGTGCGCTTGTTCGGCAGCTATAACCCCGAATACGTAGTGATTGCCGCCGCCGACGCGCGCAACGTGCACGACGCCGAACAGGCTATCAATCAGTTGTTGCTGCGCCTGCACAACGGCAAGCACGACTTTGAACTGACCAACAATGCCGCGATGATCCAGGCCGAGGCACGCACCCAGAATACCCTGTCGCTGATGCTCGGCTCGATTGCCGCGATCTCGCTGCTGGTGGGAGGTATCGGGGTGATGAATATCATGCTGATGACCGTACGTGAACGCACCCGGGAAATCGGCATTCGCATGGCCACCGGGGCGCGGCAGCGGGACATCCTGCGCCAGTTCCTCACTGAAGCGGTGATGCTCTCTGTGGTCGGCGGCGTCACCGGCATCGGCCTCGCCCTGCTGGTGGGCGGCGTGCTGATCCTCAGCAACGTGGCCGTCGCGTTCTCGATTCCGGCCGCCGTGGGGGCCTTCTTCTGCGCCCTGGTCACCGGCGTTATCTTCGGTTTCATGCCGGCCCGCAAAGCCGCTCGACTTGACCCGGTCAAGGCCCTTACCAGTGAATGATCGCCCTATGAAAGTGTCCCTGACCCTCCTCGCCGCCAGCCTGCTGCTGGCCGCCTGCAGCAGCCCCGCACCGCGTCCGGGCGCAGGCATGCAACCACCGCCCGCCTGGCACAGCGCAAGCGACGCAACGGCGCTGCGGGCCAACCAACAATGGTGGACAAGTTTCGACAGCCCCCAGCTCAACCAACTGATCGAACAGGCCCGCAGCGGCAGTTACGACCTGGCCAGCGCCATGGCCCGGGTGCGCCAGGCCCAGGCCAGCGCAGTGATAGCCGGCGCACCGTTGCTGCCTGAACTCACCGGCGCGTTCAATGCAAACCGCCAGAAGCTGCTGCGGGGCAAGGGCTACAGGCAGCTGGATGCCACCAGCAGCAACAAGGCCGTGGATTACTTCGATGCGCGCCTGAGCGCCACTTACGAAATTGATTTCTGGGGTGGCAAGCGCGCCGCCCGGGACAGCGCCGTGGAAGAGGTGCGCGCCAGCGAGTTCGACCAGGCCACCGTGGAACTGACCCTGCTCAGCGGTGTTGCGACCAGCTATACCCAGTGGCTGTCATTGCGTGAGCAACTGCGCATCGCCCAACTCAACCTGGACAACGCCCAAAACGTGTTGAAGCTGGTGCAGACTCGCCACGATGCAGGCTCCGCCACCGCCCTGGAACTGGCCCAGCAAAAAAGCCTCGTGGCCGCACAACAACGCCAACTGCCGCTGGCACAGCAACAGGCCGACGAGGCCTTGATCAGCCTCGCGGCACTGCTGGGCACACCGGTGCAGGACCTGCACCTGGCCCCGCAACCCTTCGCCCAATTGAACTGGCCGGGCATCGCCGCCGGTGTTCCCAGCCAACTGCTCAGCCGCCGTCCCGACATCGCCAGTGCCGAGGCCCGGCTGGCAGCAGCCCAGGCAGACGTCACCGTCGCCCGGGCAGCCATGTTGCCCACCCTCACCCTCAGTGCCGACCTTGGCTCGGGTGCCAACAAGCTCGCCGACGTAGTGCGCAGCCCGTTCTACAACCTCACTTCCGGCCTGGTCGCACCGATCTTCAACAATGGCCGCCTGAGCGCCGAGCGGGACAAGGCCCGGGCGCGCCAGGATGAGCTGCTGCAGACGTACCGGGGAGCGATCATCAATGGCTTTGCCGATGTGGAAAAAGCCCTGAGCAGCATTCGCGGGCTGGATGCGCAGCGTCAGTGGCAGAGCGAGGAACTGAGGGAGGCGCAGACTGCCTTTGAGATTGCCCAGAGCCGCTATGAAGCCGGGGCGGAGGACTTGCTGACGGTGCTGGAGACGCAGCGTACGTTATACGCGGCGCAGGATTTGAATGTGCAATTGCGCCGATCACGGCTGAACGCAAGCATTGCGCTGTATAAGGCGCTGGGGGGCGGCTGGCAGGTGCCAGCAAGCACAATCAACTGAATGAAAGCCGGGCTTGCCCGGCTCCCACCGTTGAGCGGCGCCCTTTAGAGCACCCGCTCCTTGACCTTCAAATGCCGCGCATACCAGGGACGCTTCGGCACCTTGCGAAACAGCTCGGCCAGCTTGTCCTCATCCGCCCCGAAGGTAATCCGCAGCGCCAGCTTCATGGTTTCCGGGTCCATCTCCATCGACTTGCCCATCTGCAACCCCGGCGTGATGCTGCAACCATGGGTGTCCGGCCCCAGCCACGGGTCATCCACCTCCACCCAGCGTCCCGGCGCAAACCAGGGCACGCCGTTGACCTCCAGCCGGCTCACTTCACCCGGATGAAAACGCTCGTGGGCACGAAACCAATCCTCGATGCGGTCATCGATCCAACCATGAAAACGCCAGAACACCGGATTCACGTGAGAAGAAAACGGATCTCCAAGGAAGTCATTCTCTGCCACGTACCAACGCGCGGCAAAGTCAGCCGGGTCCCGTGCAAAAGGCACCGGCGCGCCGTTGGACGGGTCCCGCGGCACCGAGGCCCAGCGCATATGCAGCCAGTCGTGCAGGCCCAGCTCCACCTCCGAGCCGAACTGCCCCAATGTGAGTTTCGCCAGGTAGCGCGGGTCGCGGTACTGCGACTCCCAGACCTCAAAGTTACTGTGGTAAGTCTCGGCCGCCTTGATATCGCTGACCCACTGGGTATACGCACTGTCATTCGCCGCCATCCAGGTAGGCGGCAACGCGAAACCGTCATGATTGTCGAAATAACGCACAAACCCCTGGCGATCACGCTCCAGCCCCGGCTGTGGCTGAGGGAAGTACGTCCACGATGGCAAGTCCTGCATCGAACGTGCGGCGCCCAGCATGTGCCGATGCATGAAAAAGAAGTCGATGCCCGAACCGTTGCGATCCTTGCGCGGCCCCCGTGCATCGCGCTCCCGGTCACGCGGACCAGGCTGCCAGCCGATCCCCCGCAAGGCATTACGCTTGTCTTCGGAGAGTTTGTGCCACTGGTCACGGGAAGCGTGCCAGAGCTGGTGAAACAGGCGATGTTCGGGAGCAATCAACCAGGCCAATAGAACCGGGTTGAGACCGATGCGCTCACGCGCCTCGGGAAACAGCCGCTTGGTGGCGACAAAATGATTGTCCCGTTCGAGCAGGGCCAATGGGCGGTCCAGGCTGAGGATCTGCCCACTCAGGGTGCCGCTGCCGGCGTTACCGAATTCGGCCCAGACTTCATCAAGGGTCATTGTGAACTCGTAGGCTGGAGCCCCGTCCACGGCATCGCGGTCGATCAGGCGCCAGTACAGATGCGCCCCGTCGCCGGGAGTCAGGTCACCCAACACACGATAGCGCGGCTCGCCGTCGGCACGCAGTTGTTCGCCAGTGTCGAGGTAGCCCCGCAGGCCACGCCCACGCGGGGCAACGTCGAGGAGCAATTCCAGGCCTTCCAGGGGCAGGCCTTTCAGGCCGGCATCGCGGCCTGCCAACTGCACATGCCAAACGCCACGCAGGCTGTCCGCCAAATGCTGGCCGGCGGTGTCTGCCAGATCCACCGTGGCTTCGCCCGGGGTAATCGGAAACTCTTCACGCGTCAGCTCGCGATGGGCATAAAAGGCCGCAGGCACTGCAGCGCCAGTCAGCGCCAGGCCGGCGATGAACCCTCGTCGAGAAATCGTCATTGCTTTACCTGTGTCAGCCATCAAGCAGGCTTTATCCAAGCTAGAACGTTCGCTGACAGGGGAAATTTAGCACCGCGCCTCGCAGGCTTAAATTTTCCCGCCCATCGCTCGTTCATCCCAGATAGCAAAGGCCTCAACTGACTGAGATGGCAATGACAAAACCACGTTCGAAAAAGGCGTTGTACTTCGGCCTGCCGCTGGTCCTGGCCATTGGCGCCGGGGCCGGATTCCTGGCTTGGGACCATTGGTTCAGGGGCAATGCCGGGTACCCGTTGGCGGTAATCAAGCAGGCCAATGAGATGCAGGACCGCCTGCTGTCGTTCGACAGTCACATCACCGTGCCGCTCAACTTTGGTACCGCCGGCAACGAAGCCGACAAGGACGGCAGCGGCCAGTTCGACCTGGCCAAGGCCAGCCGGGGGCGCCTGTCGGGTGCAGCCCTGACGATTTTCGGCTGGCCGGAAATGTGGAACGGCCCCAATGCGCCCCACAAGCCCACCGCGGGTTTTGTCGAAGAAGCCCGCCACCAGCAGGAGACTCGCTACAAGATCATCTCCGGCATGGTTCGCGACTTCCCCAACCAAGTGGGCATTGCCTACACCCCGGATGATTTCCGGCGTCTGCATGGCGAAGGCAAGTTTGCGATCTTTATCAGCATGCTCAACGCCTACCCGCTGGGTGATGACCTTAATCAGTTGAACCTGTGGACCGCGCGCGGCATGCGCATGTTCGGCTTCAGCTACATCGGCAACAACGCCTGGTCGGACTCGTCACGCCCACTGCCGTTTTTCAATGACTCACCCGATGCCCTCGACGGCCTCTCGGATATCGGCAAGCAAGCCGTGCATCGCCTCAATGACCTGGGGGTAATCATTGATGTCTCGCAGATGTCCACCAAGGCCCTGGAGCAAGTTGCGCAACTGAGCCGCACACCGATGGTGGCCTCCCACTCGGCGCCACGGGCGTCGGTGGACATACCACGCAACCTCAGCGACAAGGAACTGCAACTGATCAAGAACAGCGGCGGTGTCGTTCAGGTGGTGGGCTTCCCAGCTTACCTGCGCCCCCTCAGCCAGCCCACCCAGGACAAACTCAACGCGTTGCGCGCGCGCTTCGACCTGCAGCCACTGCCCAACCTGGCCGTAGCCCTGATGCCCGGCGACCCGATCATCTCGGCCTGGCCAGAACAAAAGTTTGGCCAATACGCCAGTGCGCTGTACGCCATCCTCGAAGAAGAACCCAAGGCCACCCTCAAGGACTTGGGCGATGCCATCGATTACACCGTGCGCAAGGTTGGCATCGACCACGTCGGCATCGCCTCGGACTTCAACGACGGCGGCGGCCTCAAGGGCTGGGAGAACGTCGGCGAAGTGCGCAACGTGACTGCGGAACTGATCCAGCGCGGCTACTCCGAAGCCGATATCGCCAAGCTCTGGGGAGGCAACTTCCTGCGGGTCTGGGACCAGGTACAAAAAGCTGCCAAGCCATTGGCCAACCGCTGAACCACCCTCAATGAATGAAGTGAATTCATGACCGACCGCCGTATGTTTCTCAAGCAGGCCGGGCTTCTCGCCGCGAGCCTGCCGCTGGGCACTGCCATCATCCCCCAGGCACTGGCAGGCAATGCGGCACCACCTGGCGACCCTTGGGCAGGCTTTCGCCAACTGTTTACCCAGGACCCGGACTACCTGCACTTTTCGAATTTCCTGGTGGCCTCGCACCCCAAGCCGGTGCGTGAGGCCATCGAGCGCTACCGCGCGCAGATCGACCGCAACCCCGGCCTGGCCATGGATTGGGACCTGCAAGAGACATGGAAGCGTGAAGGCCAGGTGCGCGAATGGGCCGGCCGCTACCTGAATGCCAGGCCCGGCCAGATAGCCCTGACCGGCAGCACCTCCGAAGGCCTGGCGATGATTTACGGCGGGATCCAGGTACGCCCCGACCAGGAAATCCTCACCACTGTTCACGAACATTACGCCACCGCCTACAGCCTCGATTTCCGGGTACGCAAGGAAGGCACCCAGGTACGCAAGATCAAATTGTTCGAGAGCGCCCATTCGGTGTCCGTCGATGAAGTGCTCGGTTCTATCGAGCGCAATATCCGCCCCAATACCCGTGTGCTCGGCATGACCTGGGTGCAATCCGGCAGCGGCGTCAAGCTGCCGATCGGCGCGATCGGCAAGCTGGTGGATGAACACAACCGCAACCGTGACGACAAGGACCGCATCCTCTACGTGGTCGATGGTGTGCATGGCTTTGGCGTCGAGAACCTCGATTTCCCGGACATGCATTGCGACTTTTTCATTGCCGGCACCCACAAGTGGATGTTCGGCCCGCGGGGCACCGGGATCATTTGCGCCCGCTCGGAACAGAACACCGACGTGACACCGATGGTGCCGACCTTCTCCGAAGACACCAACTTCGCCACCACCATGACACCCGGCGGCTACCACGCCTTTGAACATCGCTGGGCTGCGGATGAAGCCTTCAAACTGCACTTGCAGTTGGGCAAGCCGCAGGTACAGGCACGCATTCATCAGCTCAACGACGAACTGAAGACCCAACTGCTGGCGCACTCGAAGATAGAGCTGGTGACACCCCGCAGCAGCGAGTTGTCGGCAGGCTTCACCTTCTTCCGGGTCAACGGCCAGGACAGCCGCGACGTGGCCGCCCACATGATGAAAAACCGGGTAGTGATCGACTCGGTATATCGGGACGCCGGCCCGGTGATTCGCACTTCCCCGGGCCTGCTCAACACATCGGCCGAGATCCAGCGCTTCATGACGTTGCTGAGCCAACGGTTGTGACGCCTCTTTTCCATTTCAGCGAGATGCTCCCATGAACCATCACCCGCACCTGAAACCGCTGGCCGCAGTGATTCTGACAACACTGTGCAGTGCCCTGCTACCCGGGCTGGCCCAGGCGGCCACGCCGACACCCGGTAAAGTGTTCAAGGACTGCAAGGACTGCCCGGAAATGGTCGTGTTGCCCGCCGGTACGTTCACCATGGGCACCCCGGAAGACGAAGTGGGCCGCGAGCCTGATGAAGGCCCGATGCACCCGGTCACCTTTGCCAAGCCCTTCGCCATGAGCCGCTTCCAGGTCACAGCCGGCGAGTGGGACAGCTATGTACGCCAGTCCGGGGTCAAGATTGCCAATGGCGATGAACGACCCGGCCGCGAGTGCGTCGCCAGCAAGCCACGCTACCCCCAGGGGCCGCGCCAACCTGCCGTGTGCATGGACTTCGAGGATGTGCAGAACTACGTCGCCTGGCTATCGAAGAAAACCGGCCATCACTACCAGATGGTCAGTGAAGCCCAACGTGAATACGCCGCCCGCGCCGGCTCCACCGGCCCGTTCCCCTTCCCGTTCGACGAGGGCAAGGGCTACAGCATTGCCCAGCATGCCAACACCTACGGCCCGGCGGATGGCTACAGCTACTCGTCCCCGGTGGGCAGCTACCCGCCCAACGCGTTCGGCATGTACGACATGCACGGCAACGTCTACGAGTGGACAGCCGATTGCTACAACGATGATTACGTCGGCGCCCCAAGCGACGGCAGCGCCTGGCTGACCGGTAAATGCCAGTTCAGACGCATCCGCGGCAACGACTGGGGTGAAGCCCCCGTGTTCTCCCGCTCCGGCAACCGCAATGCGTTGGTACCGGACAACCGCGGCGACTGGATCGGCTTTCGCGTCGTGCGGGATCTGTAAGGCAGCCAGCCCTCTAAATTAACCCTCCCCCCAGTCGTTTTACAGGTGTGTGTGACCCGTCATGCAACGCATTGCGGCGCACCACCGCCCTCTATGCCACCCAGGCCGAGCCCGCGACCGAAGCCGGCCGATCTTCAAGCAGGGAACCTCCATGAGCAAACCAACACGTGGGGTGATCAATGAATTGTTCACCCTGCTCAAACCCTTTCGGCTGATCGTTGTCGGCTCCATTCTGCTCGGCATGGTCGGCGGCCTCAGCGTCACGGTATTGCTGGCGACCATCAATACCGTGCTGCACGCCGACAACGGCCTGACCAACACCGTGGTCGGCGCCTTTGCCGGCCTCTGCCTGCTGGCACTGGTCAGTTCGATCTTTTCCGATATCGGCACCAATTATGTGGGGCAAAAGATTATCGCCCGGCTGCGCAAGGAGCTTGGGGAAAAAGTCCTGTCGGCGCCCATCGAACAGATTGAGCGCTACCGCAGCCACCGCCTGATCCCGGTGCTCACCCACGACGTCGACACCATCAGCGATTTCGCGTTCGCCTTCGCCCCGCTGGCCATTTCGCTGACCGTCACCCTTGGCTGCATGGGTTACCTGGCGATGCTGTCATGGCCGATGTTCTTGATCATGGTGGTCGCGATCATCATCGGCACGGTCGTCCAGTACATCGCCCGGGGCCGGGGAATCAAAGGCTTCATGGAGGCCCGCGACGCCGAAGACGAACTGCAGAAACACTACAATTCCATCGCCGAGGGCGCCAAGGAGTTGCGCATCCATCGTCCGCGCAGGCACCGCATGTTTGTGTCGGGGATAGAAAGCACCGCCGACAAAATCTGCGACACACAAATTCGTTCGGTGAATATTTTCGTCGTCGCCAAGACCCTCGGCTCCATGCTGTTTTTCGTGGTCATCGGGCTGGCACTCGCCCTGCAATCACTGTGGCCGAGTGCCGACAAATCAGTGATGAGCGGCTTTGTGCTGGTGCTGCTGTACATGAAAGGGCCGCTGGAGCATCTGATCGGCACCCTGCCAATCGTCAGCCGCGCACAGATCGCATTCCGCCGTATCGCCGCGCTGTCGGAGCAGTTTTCCTCGCCCGAACCCCACCTGCTGCTCAGCGACCAAGGCAACCAGAGTACGCCGGTGCACAGCCTGGAATTGACGGACGTGTCCTACAGTTTCCCCGCCACCGTAGGCAGCGCACCGTTTCGCCTGGGCCCGGTCAACCTGAAGATCGAGCAAGGCGACATCATCTTCATCGTCGGCGAAAACGGTTGCGGCAAGACCACCCTGATCAAGCTGCTGCTAGGCCTGTACGCACCGCAGCAGGGAGAAATCCGCCTCAACGGGCAGCCCGTGACGGCAGTGACACGTGACGACTATCGCCAGTTGTTCACCACGATCTTCGCTGACTACTACCTGTTCGACGACGTGGTGCAGGGCGATACCCATATTCCCGAAGATGCCAACCAATACCTGCAGCGCCTGGAAATCGGCCACAAGGTCAGCGTGCGTGACGGTTCGTTCACCACCACCGACCTGTCCACCGGCCAGCGCAAGCGCCTGGCGCTGGTCAATGCATGGCTGGAGGAACGCCCGGTGCTGGTGTTTGACGAATGGGCCGCAGACCAGGACCCGACCTTCCGGCGGATTTTCTACACCGAGCTGCTGCCGGATCTCAAGCGCCTGGGCAAAACCATCATCGTGATTTCCCACGACGATCGTTACTTCGACATTGCCGACCAACTGGTCCGCATGGAAGCCGGGAAAGTAGCCACCGAACTGCAACCGGCATGAATAAGTTAGATTCTCATTCTGGTTTTTTCGGCCTCGTGCGTCTAATTAAGAATCGCTAACAACTACGCAACCATTAAAACCAGTAAGAGTGAGCACAATGTCAGCAATTGCGGGGATTCCACGTTTTACCAAAGCCTTGTTCATGCGCCGTATGCTGCAGCCGGGCTTCAGCGCCACCGCGTTCAGCATGGCGCTGGCGTTGCCGTTCAGTGCGCAGGTTCAGGCCCAGGAGATCAACTTCAATATCCCGGCACAATCACTGGCAAGCGCCCTGCAGGCGCTGGGCACCCAGTCGAACATGCAAGTGCTGTACAGCGCCGATGATGTAAAGGGCCAGCACAGCCAGCCGGTGAGCGGCCGGTTGTCGCCTGAACAGGCGTTGTCGCAGATGCTGGTGGGGACCGGCGCTGTGTTCACCGTTCAAGCCAACACCGTCACCGTACGTGCCCGGGCAACGGGTGATTCACTGGAGCTGGGTGCCACCACCATCAGTGGCCAGGCTGTTGAATCGGCCTACGGCCCTGTGGACGGCTACGTTGCCACCCGCAGCGCCACCGGCACCAAGACCGATACGCCCCTCCTGGAAATCCCGCAAACCGTCAACGTGGTCACCGCTAAACAGATCGAAACCCAGGGCGCACTCAACCTGACCCAGGCCTTGCGCTACACGCCAGGCCTGAACACCGGCGGCTTCACCGACCGCAACGCGATCGCCGACGAAATCACCAGCCGTGGCTTCGCCCCTACCCAGCTGTACCTGGACGGCGCTTACTTGCCCTATGCCGGCAGCCTCGGCGGCGCCCCGCAAATCGATCCGTATACCCTGGAGCGCATCGAAGTGCTCAAGGGCCCATCGTCGGTGCTCTTTGGCCAGAACCAGCCAGGCGGCCTGATCAACATGGTCTCCAAGCGACCGACCACCGAACAACGCAGCGAGGTCAAGATCGGTGCCGGCAGCTACAACCGGGTCAACGGCGCATTCGACACCAGCGGCCCGCTCGACGATCAGAAAGAGTTCAGCTATCGCATCGTCGGCGTCGCGAAGAAAGGCAACCAGCAGGTCGATCATACCCACAGCGAACGCATGCTGCTGGCACCCAGCCTGACCTGGGCCCCGAACGACGACACATCCCTGACCGTACTGGCGCAGATCCAGCGGGACCGAGGCCTGGAAGACTATCAGGCGTTGCCAATGATCGGCTCTCTCGAGCGCGGCCCCAACGGCAAACGCATCGACCGCAACTTCTTCTCCGGCGACTCGAAATACAACGACTACAAACGTGACCAGTTCATCCTGGGCTACGACTTGACCCACAGCTTCAGCGAAAACCTGAAAGGTCGCTCCACCGCCCGCTACACCGACGTACGCGACGACTACAAAGGCTTCTACCTGCGCAGCTTCGTCACCGATGCAGTCACCGGCGCGGTCGACCAGACCCGGGCCAACCGTGTCAAACTCGACTGGCGCCAGCACAACACCGCCTACACCATCGATAACAACCTGGAATACAAATTCAACACCGGCGCGCTGGAGCACACCACCCTGGTCGGCCTGGACTATCGCAACTTCAACCGCAAATACACCGGTTACAACGCCTACAACGTACTGCCGATCAACCTCTACGGTGAAAACAACAACTACGACACCAGCAGCCTGACCCCGGAAAAAACCACCAAGTGGGACAACACCGTGCGCCAGACCGGCGTCTACCTGCAGGACCAGATCAAACTGGACAAGTGGATCCTGACCATTGGTGGCCGTCAGGACTGGGCTGAAGTTGAAAACAAGGACCTGATTGCAAACTCCATCACCGAACAGCGTGACAACAAGTTCACCGGCCGTGTCGGCCTGACCTATGTCACCGACTTCGGGCTGGCGCCGTACGTCAGCTACTCCGAATCCTTCCTGCCGACCGTTGGCACTACCGCGCCCGAACGTGGCGGCAAGGCCTTCGCGCCGACCGAAGGCGAACAGTACGAAGTGGGTGTGAAGTACCAGCCGTTCGAGAAGACGCTGATCACGGCTTCCGTGTACCAGATCAAGCAGAAAAACGTGTTGAGCCAGGATAACGAGTACACCCAGTACTCGGTCCAGCAAGGCCAGGTTCGCTCCCGCGGTGTTGAACTGGAAGTCAAATCGACGATTGCCAACGTCGACGTACTGGCTGCTGCGTCCTACCTCGACGCGTTCTACATCAAGAACAACTACGGCAACACCGGTAACCGCACCGAGCAACAGGCTCCGGTTTCGGCATCGCTGTGGGTTGACTACCACTTCACCCAGGCGGTGCTCAATGGCCTGACCTTCGGTGCCGGCGCCCGCTACACCGGCCCCAAACCCGGTGATGCTGCCAACTCGTTCGAGGTCCCGGGCTTTGTGGTCTATGACACCACCGTCAGCTACGACCTGAGCAAGGTATCGCCAAGCCTGCGTGGCGTGGAAACCAGCCTGAACGTGCAGAACGTGTTCAACCGCGAGTACGTGTCCCACTGCAACTACTCGTTCGGCTGCTACTACGGCCAGGAACGCGTCGCCTCGGTTGACGTGACGTACAACTTCTAGGCAACACCCACAAAAAAACCGGGCCTGGCCCGGTTTTTTTATGCCTGTTCTCAAGCTGCCAGCGCGGCTCGCAATGCCTGGGTCAATTGACCGTACACCTCGTCGATATCCGGCACCACGCTCTGCAGGCGCAGGAAATCGTGAATCAACCCGGTGTACTCGATCACTTCCACCGCCACCCCCTGCTCCTGCAACCGTCGGGCATAGGCACGCCCTTCATCCAGCAGCGGGTCATGACCGGCCAACGCAATCAGCGCCGGTGGCATGCCCGGGTACCCCGGCGCCAGTAACGGCGAGAAGCGCCAGTCAAGACGATCCGCCGCCTCCCGGGCGTAATGCCGGTAGAACCATTCCAGTGTCTCGGTCTCCAGCAGATAGCCCTCGCCGAACAGCTCGCTCGACGGGCTATGGGTGGAAGCGTCCGTCACCGGATAGCACAGCAGTTGCCAGCAGGGTTTAATTGCCAGCGTCGCGGGCTCGAGCACCGACTGCAACGCCAGCACCGTCGCCAGCGTGGCCCCCACACTGTCGCCACCGAAAGCCACGCGGGTGAGGTCCAGGCCTTCGGCTGCAGCGTTATCGGCCAGCCAGGCCAGGGCATCGGCGCCATCGTTCAGCGGCGTCGGGAACCTGTGCTCCGGCGCCAGTCGATAACCCACTGAAACCACCGCACACGGAGTTCTGGCGCAGAATTCGCGGCACACCCCGTCATGGGATTCCAGGCTGCCGACCACGTAGCCACCGCCATGGAAGTACACCAGCACCGGCAGGCTCTGCGCCGAAACGTCAGCGGGACGGTACACACGCAACGCCAGCGTCGCGCCATCGCGTGCCGTGAATTCGATGGGGCTGCAGCGCACCTGCGCAGGCGCCTGCCAGCGCAGTTGCGCGGTGGTGCGCTCGAACGCCTCACGAGCCTGGGCGGGCGTTGACAGGTGAAACGGCCCAGGACCGTCCGCCTGGCTTTCTTGCGCCAGGTCGAGGAAGGCGTTGAGTTCCGGATGCAAGGACATCGCAGGTTTCCTTATGAAAAAGCCACAGACGAAAGAGGAGCCACAAGGGCCCCTCTTTGTATAACGATGGATCGGCCTCAATCCTTAAGCCGCTTGTGCCACGCAATGCTTGATCAGCGCCTCCAGTTCGGCCTGGTACTCTCGCATCAACTGTTCGACGGTTTCGGCACGGTAGCGGCGCGTGCTGAAAATACAGCGCATCGCCAGGCGTCCGTCATACACCTGCCCCACCACTTCCAGCCAATTGCCCAGGGCCGCCTGCGGGCTGTAGCAACTGCCATAGCTCTCCTGAGCCGGCACCAGCATCGCCTTGTCATCGAAGCTCTGGTCGAACTGCCCCAGGTAGTTGAAGGTGACACGCGCCTGGGGTGCCAGGCGCAAGGTATCGGCCATCGACACACCGCTCATGTGACGCAGGATGCCGTAGCCCAGGCCCTTGTTCGGTACGGCCGCCAATTGCCGCTGCACCGCACGCACCGAGCTCCCGATGTCAGCCCCGGCACCGGGTGCCAGGCGCACCGGGAACATGCTGGTGAACCAGCCCAGGCTGCGGCTCAGGTCGATGTCCTTGACCAGGTCTTCGCGGCCATGGCCTTCGAGCTGGATCAATACCGAAGGCTGCCCGCTCCAGCGGCACAACACCCGGCTCAGCGCGGCGAGCAACACATCGTTGATCTGCGTCTGGTAGACCGCAGGCACTTGCTTGAGCAACTGCTGGGTATGCTCCTGCGACAGGCCCATCAGCGCGACCGACTGGTACTGCACCTGGTTCTTGCCACGCGGGTTATCGCACGGTAGCTCACTGCCCGGCTGGTCGATCTGCTCAAGCCACCAGGCTTGCTCCTGCGCCGGATAATTCGCCGCGTACGCTTGCAGCCCCTCGGCCCAGGCCCGGTAGCTGCTGGTACGAATCGGCAGGGCCGGCGCCTGGCCATTGCGGTAAGCCTCATAAGCGACCTGCAAATCCTGCAGCAGCAAACGCCAGGAAACGGTGTCGATCACCAAATGATGGATCACCATCAATACCCGCACCTGGCCATTGCCCAACGTCACATGAGCGGTACGCCACACCGGCCCGTCTTGCAGGTCCAGGCTGCGCTGTACCTGTTCGGCGTACAGCTCAAGCTCCGCCTCATCGGCCACGGTGTGTTGCCATAACAAGGGCTCAGTGGCCCATTGCGCCTGCATGTCCTCCAGCGGCTGGTAATGCTGGTAATAGCGTGCGCCCACCTCACGAAAGCGCAGGCGCAGGGCGTCGTGCTGCTTCAACATGCAGCGCAATGCCAGCTCCAGCGCCGGCAGATTCAGCGCCTGGCGTGCACGCAGCATCAATGCCTGGTTGTAATGGTGCGGCTCGCTCATACGCTGGTCGAACAGCCACTGCTGGATCGGAATCAGGTTGAACTGGCCCTCGGCGGCCACCTGCGAAACATCCTCGATCAGCGTGGCGACGGTGCTTGAACGCTGCTCGAAAATCGCCTCGATGGTCTGCCCGCGCATCAGGTCCCGCAGCTTGAGGTCCATCTTCAGTTCAGGGTGGTTGCGTACCCGCGAGACGACTTGCAGGCTGAGGATCGAGTCACCGCCCAACTCGAAGAAGTTGTCGGTGATGCCCACGCGCTCCACTTGCAACACATCAGCCCAGACCTGTGCCAGCAGTTGCTCGTCACGAGTACGGCCGGGAACATACTCGCCGCCCTTGAATTCAGGCTCCGGCAAGGCCTGGCGATCCAGCTTGCCGTTGGGCGTGACAGGCAGCGCCGCCATGCAGATGACCTGGGTGGGCACCATGTAATCCGGCAATTGCGCGCGCAAGTCCGCCTTGAGGCGATCACCGATGGCCATGCCATCGGGCGTCACCACATAACCGATCAGTTGCTTGCCCGACGCACTGTCACGGGCGATCACCAACGCGTCACTGACATCGTCCAGTTGCCGCAGGCTCGCCTCGATTTCCCCCAGTTCAATGCGAAAGCCCCGGACCTTGATCTGGTGGTCAATACGCCCGACGTAATCAAGCACACCATCAACACGCTGGCGTACCAGGTCGCCGCTGCGGTAGAGGCGATCGCCCGGCGACCCGAACGGGTCCGGCACAAAGCGCTCGGCACTCAGGTCCGGACGACGGTAATAGCCGCGGGCAATGCCCTGTCCGCCGATGTAGAGCTCACCGGCAATCCCCGGCGGCAGCGGGTTGAGGTCTTCGTCCAGCACGTACAGCGCGCGCTCGCCGACAGCACGCCCGATCGGCGCATAGGCGGCCTCGCACCGGGTGTCGACCGGGACCTTCCAGAGCATCGGCGTGACCACGGTTTCGGTGGGGCCATAGCCGTTGGTAAAGAACTGTGGACGCAGTGCCGCTTTCACTTGTTCGAAGGTCTGGTCCGGCACCGCATCGCCACCGAAGCAATACACCCGTACCGCGGGTGGTTCCTGTTGGCTATGGGCCGCGTACTCGGCCAACTGCTTGAGGTAGGCCGGCGGGAAACAGGCAATCGTGATGCCGTGTTGATGCAAGGCGTCGAAGGTCTGCTCCGGTGTCCACAGGCTGGCATCGCGGATCACCAGCGTGCCCCCGCTCAATAGCGTACTGAGCCAGCGCTCATGAGCGCCGTCGAAGGCAAATGACATGAAATGCAGCTCGCGGGTGCGCTCATCCATGTCATACAGCCCGGCGATGGCCTGGCAATGCATGCTCATCGGCCCATGCGCCACTGCCACGCCTTTCGGCCGACCGGTGGAGCCCGAGGTATAAATCAAGTAGGCCAGATTGGCGCCCAGCAAACTGCTGGCGGGCGGCGTGTCGCTGTAGCCGGCGCGGTCAAACGTGTCGATGGCCAGCTGCGCCAGGCCTTCCACCGCCGGGAGGCGCGCCTGCACCTGGCTATGGGTCAGCAACAGCGCCATCGCCGAGTCTTGCATCATGAACGCCAGGCGTTCGGGCGGATAGTCGATGTCCAACGGCACATAAGCCGCGCCGCTTTTCATCACCGCCAGTAACGCCACGATCATCTCGACGGAGCGCTCCAGGGCCACCCCGACCACCACTTCCGGCCCGGCCCCCAGCTCGATCAAGCGATGGGCCAGGCCATTGGCTCGACGTTCCAGCTCACCGTAGCTCAGCGAATCGCCCCCACACACCAGTGCCGTCGCCTCGCCACGCGAATGGGCATGGCGTGCGATCAGTTCCGGCAAGAGCTGCGCGTGATAGCTGGCATTCGGCGCCGCACTCCACTGCTCAAAGGCTCGCCACTGCTCGGCCCCAAGGCGCTGAAGGTTGCCCAGGCGCGCCGTCGGCGTAACGATCATGGCCTCGAGGGTGTCTTCCATGCAGCGGCGAATCTGCTCTACCGCCTCGACACTGAAGGCATTGCGCAGGAACAGATATTCGATCGACAACTGTTCGCCGAGGTTGACCGCCAGGTCCATCGCAAAGTTGGTCACGTCATGGTTACGCGACTCGCCGAAACTCAGGCCGGTGTCCTGTTGCTCACCCAGGCGCTCATCGATCGGGTAGTTTTCAAACACGATGATGCTGTCGAACAGCCCTTGCCCACCCAGCCCCGACCAGCGCTGGATATCCGCCAGCGGCGCGTGTGCGTACTCACGGATGTCCATGTTGCAGGCCTGCAACGCTTGCAGCCACTGATCCAGCGGCTGCGCGGGTTCCAGGGTCTGGATCACCGGTAGCGTATTGATGAACAGCCCCAGGATGTTGTCGGCATTGGCCAACCCCGCAGGACGGCCAGCCACGGTGGCACCGAACACCACAGTGTTCTGCCCGGTAAAGCGTTGCAGCAACAACAGCCACGCGCCCTGGATCAGCGTGTTGGGGGTGATTTGCAAGGCGCGGCAAGCCTGTTGCAGGCGTGCGGTTTGCACCGCATCCCAACGTGAGTAAAGCGCCTGGTGCCCGGGCAAATCCTCGACATGCCGCGGGAACATCGCCTGGTTCAGCGAGGTGGCCTGCTCCAGCGTCGCAAGACGGCTTCTCCAGAAGCCCTCCAGCGCCCGTTGATCCTGGCGTTGCAGCCATTCGATGAACTCGCGGTAACGACCGTTGCGTGTCGGCACGTGGCCCTGGGCATAAAACTGCATTACCTCGCCAAACAGTCGCGAACTGCTCCAGCCGTCCATCAGGATGTGATGGCAGGTCCAGATCATCTGGTAGCGGTCGTCCTCAAGCCGCAGCAACAGCACACGCTGCAACGGCGCACGGGCCAGATCGAACCCTTGCAGGTAATCAGCCGTTGCGCGCGCGCCGATCGCCTGTTCGCTGATGTCCCGGCCGCGCCAGTCTTCGATCAGCAGCGGCAATTCGGCCTGGCGGTGGACAATTTGCACCGGGGCGCTCAAGCCATCCTGCCAGTGAAAGCTGGTCCGCAGAATGTCCTCACGCTCAATCACCGATTGCCAGGCTGCGGCGAAGCGTTCGGTATCCAGCCCGTGTACCGGCAGGCTGATCTGGTTGATGTACAAACCGCTGCTGTCGTCGGCCAGGGTGTGGAACAGCATGCCTTCTTGCATCGGTGACAACGCATAGACGTCTTGCACCTGCGCCACGGGCACCGGCAAGCCGTCAAGGTGCGCCTGGGTCAAACGGGCCAGCGGGAAGTCAGACGGCGTCAGGCCCTGATGCTCTTCGCCGCAGCAATGCTCTATCAGTGCCTGCAACGCGACGCCGTAGGCATCGGCCAATTGCTGGACGGTGGCCTCATCAAAAACTTCGCGGCTGAAGGTCCAGTCCAGGGACAACTGGCCGTTGTACACCCGGCCATCGATGGTCAGCCAGTTGCCCAGCGCCACGTCATCAGCGTGCCCAGCCCCGCTGCCCTCCTCGCTCGGCGCGAATAACGCCTGCTCATCAAAGCTCTGGTCGAACTGGCCGAGGTAGTTGAAGGTAATCCGGGCCTGCGCGAGTTTCGCCAGACGCGAGCGGACATCCTCTGCACCGAGGTAACGCAGCACGCCATAACCCAGGCCCTTGTTCGGCACCGCGCGCAGCTGTTCCTTGATGCCCTTGATGGTGTCTGCCGCGTGCACCGATGGGGTCAATACCACCGGGAACAGGCTGGTGAACCAGCCCAACGTGCGGCTCAGGTCGACGTCGCCGAACAGTTCCTCACGGCCATGGCCTTCCAGTTGCACCAGGCACGCAGGTTGCGCAGTCCACTGGCAAATCACCTGCGCCAGGGCACTGAGCAAAAGGTCGTTGACCTGGGTGCGATAGGCCGACGGTGCCTGCTTGAGCAGGCGCCGAGTCTGTTCTGTATCCAGACGCGTGTTGACCGAATGGCCATGCACCGAAGCCTGGCTGCCCTCAGGCCGCGCCCGTGGCAGTTCCGGCAACGCATGGGCCTGTTGCCCGGTCCAGTAACTCAACTCCCGAGCCAGCCTTTCGCTGTGGGCGTAGCCCTGCAACTGCTCGGCCCACGCCTTGAACGCGGTGGACTTGGGTGGCAACACCACAGGCTGGTTTACCGCCAGCTGCCGGTAGGCCGTTTGCAAGTCTTCCAGCAGCACGCGCCACGACACACCGTCCATCACCAGATGGTGAATCGCCAGATGCAGGCGCGAACTGCCGTCCTGCACTGCGATCAGGCTGCAACGCAGCAGCGGGCCGTGTTGCAGGTCGAGGCTGCGTTGCGCCTGGTTGGCAATGGCGATGATCTCATCGGCGTTCTCTGCCTGGCGCTGCCAGAGGCCTACCGGTTGCGCGCCGACGGCCTCATGGCTGGCCTGCCAGGTACCATCGCCCGATTGCACGAAGCGCAAGCGCAAGGCGTCATGATGGGCCACCACGTGCTCAAGGGCCTGCTGCAGACATGCGCCGTCCAATGGCTCGCGCGGGGTCAGCATCAGCGACTGGTTCCAGTGGTCACGGTGCGCCATGTCATTGGCGAAGAACCAGTGCTGCATCGGAACCAGATGGCTGTCACCGCTGACCGGCCCCTGATCGATCGTTGCGGCTTGATCGGCGCTCGCAGCCCGGGCCAGCGCCTGGATGTTCTGGTGCAGGAACAGGTCCTTGGGGGCCAGGCCGATTCCCTGCTGACGTGCACGGCTGACCACTTGAATCGAATTGATCGAGTCACCGCCCAAGGCGAAGAAGTTATCGGCAGTGCCCACCCGGGCCACGCCGAGCACGGCTTGCCAGATCTCGACCAGGGCACTTTCGACTGCATTGGCGGGAGCCACGAAGTCCTGCTGTACCTCAGCCATGTCTGGCACCGGGAGAGCCTTGCGGTCGAGTTTGCCGTTGGGGCTCAGGGACATTTTTTCCAGCGGCGTCAGGTGCGTCGGCACCATGTGTTCCGGCAGGGTCTGGCGCAGATGCGCTGTCAGCGCCTCGCGCAGTGCCGGCCAGTCGCTGGCGGCGCCAGGCTGGGTAACGACGTAGCCACTCAGGGCTTTGCCGTTGCGGCTGTCCTGCGCCACCACCACGGCTTCGCGCACGGCCCCGTGCTCCAGCAGACGGGCCTCGATTTCACCCAGCTCGATACGAAAGCCGCGGATTTTCACCTGATGGTCGATACGGCCAATGTAATCAATCACCCCGTCAACGCGGTAACGGGCCAAGTCGCCCGTGCGGTACAGCCGTTCACCCGCGACAAACGGGCTTGCCACGAATCGTTCGGCCGTCAGCTCCGGGCGACGGTGGTACCCACGCGCCAGTCCCTGGCCGCTGAGGTACAGTTCGCCGTTGACGCCGCAGGGCACCGGGTTGAGCTCGGCGTCGAGAATGTAGGTCATCAAGTTCGCAATCGGCTCGCCGATGGGCACGGCGTCACGGCCCTCGTCACGACAGGTCCAGTGGGTGACATCAATTGCGGCTTCGGTAGGGCCGTAGAGATTGAACAGCCCCGCGCCCGGCAGCTTGGCGAAGACCTGCTGCTGCGCATCGATCGGCAACGCTTCGCCACTGCAAACGATACGGGTGAGGCTGGTGCAGCGGCTGACATTGGCATCCAGCACGAACGCTTGCAGCATCGACGGGACGAAATGCAGGGTAGTAATGCCCTCGCGCTCGATCAATTGGACCAGCTTCTGTGGATCGCGATGATCCCCTGGCGACGCCACGACCAAGCGGATGCCGGTCATAAGCGGCCAGAAAAACTCCCAGACGGACACATCGAAGCTGAACGGCGTTTTTTGCAGCACGCGGTCGTCGGCGTGCAACCCGTAGGCCTGTTGCATCCAGCACAACCGGTTGGTCAGGGCACCGTGGCTGTTGCCAGCCCCTTTGGGTTTGCCGGTGGATCCGGAGGTGTAAATCACATAGGCGAGGTTTTGCGCGACGGCCCGCGACTCGGGGTTGCCTTGCGCCTCACCGGCCAGCCAGGCATCGTCACCATCGAGTATCAGCGTGCGCACCCGTTCCGGCAGCGGCAAGGTTGCGACCAGCGCTTGCTGGGTCAGCAACCATTCGATGCCGCTGTCGTCGATCATGTAGGACAGGCGTTCCGGCGGGTATTCCGGGTCCAGCGGTACATAGGCGCCGCCGGCCTTCAGGATCGCCAACAGGCCCACCACCATTTCCAGGCTGCGGTGCAGTGCAATGCCCACCAGCACATCGGGGCCTACGCCACGCGCGATCAAGGCATGAGCCAATCGGTTGGCCCGCGCGTTGAGCTGGGCATAGGTCAACGACTGCCCCTCGAACACCAACGCCACGGCATGCGGGGCCCGCTCCACCTGGGCTTCGATCAAGTGGTGCACCGGCTGGTGGTTCGGGTAGTGGGCGAACGTGCGGTTCCAGTCCTCAACCATCATCCGGCGCTGCACCGCATTGAGCATCGGTAATTCGGCGATGCGCTGGGTGGGGTTGGCCACAATCGCGCGCAGCAGGTTCAGCCAGTGTTCGCCCAGGCGTGCGACGGTGGCTGGCTCAAACAAGTCAGAGGCATAGGACAGTGCGGCACTGATACCTTCGCTGTACTCGGACGTATCCAGGGAGAGGTCGAACTGCACGCTGCCCGAATCCCAGGTCAATTGCTCCAGGCTCAACCCCGGCAGTTCAATCGCCTCGCGACGAGCATCACTGGCATGGTTGAACATGGCCTGGAACAACGGCGTATGGCTCAGGTTGCGTGCAGGTGCAAGCAGCTCCACCAGTTGCTCGAACGGCAGGTCCTGATGTGCCTGTGCTCCCAGTACCCGCTGCTTGACCTGATGAAGCAATTGGTCAAAGCGCAGGTGCCCCTCAATGTCGGCCCGGAGTACCTGGGTGTTGACGAAGAAACCCAGCATCCCTTCGGTTTCCAGGCGATTGCGGTTGGCAATCGGTACCCCGACACGAATATCCTGCTGCCCGCTGTAGCGGTGCAACAAGGTCTGGAAGCCGGCCAGCAGCAGCATGAACAGTGTGGTGTTTTGCTGCTGCGCCAGGCGCTTGAGACTCTCGGCCAGGGACGGCTCGAGGGTGATCGGCAGCCGGGCCCCACGATAGCTTTGCTGAACCGGACGTGGATGGTCGGTTGGCAGTTCAAGGACCGGTTGCTCGCCGCCCAACTGTTCTGTCCAGTAGCTGAGCTGACGTTGCTGCTCACCCGCCGCCAGCCACTGACGCTGCCACTGTGCGTAATCGGCATACTGGATCGGCAGTGCCGCCAACGCCGCCGGTTGGCCTTGACTGAAGCCGCGGTATAACTGCATCAGCTCATCGATCATGACCCGCATCGACCAGGCATCCGACACGATGTGGTGCTGGGTCAGGATCAGCACGTGATCTTCAGCGCCCAGTTGCAACAGCTTGACCCGCAGCAACGGCCCACGCTGCAGATCAAAGAGTTGGCGGGTTTCAGTTTCAATCAAGCCGCGCAGGCCAGGGTCATCCAGCCCGGCAGCCGCCGACTCAAGCGCAATCGCCACCGGTGCCGGCGCGTCGACCCGTTGTACGGGACGCTCGTTCTCCAGCACAAACCGGGTACGCAAGCTCTCATGACGCGCCACCAGGGCGTCAAAACACTGTTGCAAGGCCGCCAGGTCAAGGTGTCCGCGCAAACGCAGGGCCGCGGGAATATGGTAGGCGCTGCTGGTGGGCTCCAATTGCCACAAAAACCATTGCCGTTGCTGGGCATATGACAGGGCAAGCGGCTGGTCGCGTGCAACGCGCGGGATGGCCTGTTCAGGAGTCAACGATGCCGGGGCCATCGCCTCGACAAATGCTTGCAGGGTGTTATGGGCGAACAGCAGGCGCAAAGGCACCTGGACTTGCAGTTGCTGGCGAATCCGCGAAACCATTTGGGTCGCCAGCAGCGAATGGCCGCCCAGCTCGAAAAAGTTGTCACTCAGGCCAACCCGCGGCACGTTGAGCACCTCGGCCCAGATCGCCGCCACCGCTTGCTGCACCGGCGTCTGCGCAGCCACGTAGGTTTTCTGCCATTGGCTGGCATCGGGCTTGGGCAGTTGCCTGCGGTCCAGCTTGCCATTGGGGGTCAGCGGGAACCTTGGCAACAGCACCATATGCGCCGGCACCATGTAGTCGGGCAAGTTGGCCTTGAGCCGGGCGTTCAGGCTGTCGCGCAGGCGACCCTGGCCGTCGGCATCCAGGCCCTGCCATTCGGCGGCGGGGACCACATACGCCACCAACGCCTGGCCGCCCGGGGCATCCTGGGCCAGTACCGCGGCTTCACGTACGGCGTCCTGCTCCAGCAGGCGCGCTTCGATTTCCCCGAGCTCGATGCGGAAACCGCGAATTTTCACCTGATGGTCGATCCGCCCCAGGTATTCGAGGATACCGTCCGGGCGCTGACGTGCGAGGTCGCCGGTGCGGTAAAGCCGCTCGCCGGTGCTGGAAAACGGATGGGGAACAAAACGTTCGGCGGTCAATCCCGGGCGCTGGAAGTAACCCCGCGCCAGGCCGTCCCCGCCGATCAGCAATTCGCCGGCAACACCATAGGGCACCGGCATCAGGTCTGCACCGACGATGTACAGCGATGTGTTGTCGATTGGCCCGCCCAGCCAAGGTTGCGCAGCCTGCGGACGCAGCCGGTGCAACGCCGACCAGACCGTGGTTTCCGTCGGGCCATAGAGATTCCAGACTTCACCGCCAAGGCCAAGCATGCGCACCGCCAGTTCCTGGGGCAACGCCTCGCCGCCGCACAGGCACGTGCACCCCTGGAGCACGTGGGCCTGTTCATTGTCGAGCAACATGCGCCAGGTCGAGGGAGTCGCCTGCACCACGTTGACCTGTTCGGCGTCGATCAGGGCCAGCACGGCGTACGGGTCCTGCGCCACCTCCTGGCCGGTCAGCACGATGCACGCGCCGACCATCAGGGGTACGTAGATTTCCAGGCCGAAAATATCAAACGAGAACGTGGTCAGTGACAACGCCCGATCCTGGGCGGTCATGCCCGGCACCCTGGCCATGCTTGCGACAAAGTTGGTCAGGGCGCCATGTCGCACCATCACCCCTTTCGGCTGGCCGGTGGAGCCAGACGTGTAGATGACATAAGCCAGGTGCTCCGGATCCAGCCGGGTTGGCAGATCGTCACCGGCATGGCCGTCAAGCCAATTGCCCGGTTGATCCAGCACCAGCGTAGTGACCGTGTCAGGCACCGGGATCTGGCTGAGCAGTGAATGTTGGGTCAGCAACAGGTCGATGCCACTGTCCTCAATCATGTAGGCGAGGCGATCCTGCGGGAACGCGGGATCGAGGGGCAGATAGGCGCCGCCGGCCTTGAGGATTGCCAACAACCCGATCAGCATGTGCGGGCTGCGTTCGACGGCAATGCCCACCAGCACACCCGCGCCCACCCCGTGACGTTGCAGCTCCACCGCCAACTGATTGGCCCGGGTATTGAGTTGCCCGTAGCTCAAGCGCTGGCCATTGATGACCAGCGCCTGCGCCTCCGGCGAGCGGGCCACCTGTGCCTCGAACAATCGATGAACATAACCCGCCTGCGGGGTGGCTACCGACGTGCGGACGCAATCGTCGAGCTGCGCTTGGCGCTGTTCAGCGTCAAGCAACGGCAGCTCACCGATGCTTTGTGCCGGGTTCGCGATGATTGCCTGCAGCAGGTTTTGCCAGTGCCCGGCCATCCGCGCAACCGTGTCTGCACCGAACAGATCCGTGGCATAGATCAGCGCCGCAGACAGCCCATCGGGGCGCTCCATGGTTTCCAGGGTCAAGTCGAACTGTGCACTATGGGTATCCCAGCGCAGCCCCTCGACCTTCAATTCACCGGCCGGCCCCTCGCCCGCCGGGCCTTGGGTCTGGTGGTTGAACATCACTTGAAACAGCGGGCTGTGGCTCAGGTTGCGTTGCGGCTGCAAGGCTTCCACCAGTTGCTCGAACGGCAGCTCCTGATGCGCCTGGGCATCCAGCGCAGTCTGCTTGACCTGTTGCAGCAAGGC
Source organism: Pseudomonas sp. Colony2 (assembly GCF_019382755.1). NCBI lineage: Bacteria > Pseudomonadati > Pseudomonadota > Gammaproteobacteria > Pseudomonadales > Pseudomonadaceae > Pseudomonas > Pseudomonas sp. Colony2. Next base: position 4,937,138 of record NZ_CP080030.1, read on the forward strand.
ACTGAAGGAGCCCTGGCTGTCGACCTCACTCTTGAGCACTTGGGTGTTGACGAAAAAGCCGATCAACCCCTCGGTCTCCACCCGGTTACGGTTCGCGGTCGGCACGCCAACCCGAATGTCGTTCTGCCCGCTGTAGCGATGCAGCAAGGCCTGGTAGGAGGCCAGCAGGATCATGAACAGACTGACCCCTTCGCGCTGGGCCATCTGCTTGAGGCCGCAGGCCAGCGCGGTGTCGATATCCAACTCCAGCCGGGCACCGCGATAGCTCATCACGGCCGGGCGCGCAACGTCAGTCGGGAGCTCAAGCACCGGCTGCTCGCCGCCCAGTTGCGCGGTCCAGTATTGCAACTGCCGCTCCCGCTCGCCGGCCTCCATCCAGTGCCGCTGCCAGATGGCGTAGTCGCTGTATTGAATCGGCAACGCTGGCAGTTCCAGGCTCAACCCTCGACTGAACGCGGCGTAACCCTTGACCAACTCCTCGACCATTACCTGCATCGACCAGCCATCGGAAACGATGTGGTGCAAGGTGACAATCAGCACATGGTCATCCGCGCCCAGTTGCAACAGGCACGTACGCAACAAGGGCCCCTGCTGCAAGTCGAACAGCCGGCGCGTCTCGTCTTCGATCAAATGCCGCAGTTGCGCCGCATCCGGCACCTGGGCCAGAGGCTGCACCTGCAGACTTACCGGTGCAGCCTCCTGCACTTGCTGCACCACTTGCTCGCCGTGCACCACGAAGGTGGTACGCAGGCTCTCATGGCGCGCGACCAGCGCACTGAAACTCTGTTGCAGCGCCGCAATGTCCAATGGACCGCGCAAGCGCAGGGCCGTAGGCATGTGATAAGCCGCGCTTTCCGGGTCCAGCTGCCACAAGAACCATTGACGCTCCTGGGCAAAGGACAATGACAACGTGTCGAACTCGGCACTGACAGGCGGAATCGGCAGGTTCGCCGGGGAAACGTCCTCTTCGAGCATTTTCTGCAGGTAAAGACGGCGTTTTTCCAGCGGCAGCGTTATGAAGCGCCTGGCAATACGTTGTGCGACAGCGGTGTCCATCAAACCTCCTCGAATTCATCAAGCAGCGCTTCAAGCTTGCTCAATTTTGACGTGCTCATTGACGTGCCGGTCTGCTCCAGTTGCGCGACAAACGCACCGAGGACCGGAAATTGGAATATCAATTGGGGCGTTAACTTCATGCCCAGTTCGAGCTGCAGGCGCGACACCACATTCACCACCAGCAGCGAATGCCCGCCCAGCTCGAAGAAATCATCCGCCAGACCGACCTGCTCAACGTTGAGCACGCCTTGCCAGATGGCCGCGACCTTGCATTCCAGATCGCTTTGCGGCGCCAGGTAAGCCGAATGCAGCGCGCGGTTATCCGGCGCGGGCAGTGCCTTGCGGTCGAGTTTGCCGTTGGGTGTAAGCGGCAGTTGATCGAGGAAGACCAGATGGGTGGGCACCATGAAGTCCGGCATCTGTTGTGCCAGCCGCGCCTTGAGCTGTTCACTCAAGCGCGCCTCGGCCGCCCTATCCAGGCTGCTGTCCTGGCTGACAAGCCAACCCACCAGGCTCGTGCCGGTCGCCGTTTCCCGAGCCAGCACTACCGCATCTCGTACTTCAGGTTGAGCGTGGAGGCGGGCTTCGATTTCACCCAGCTCAATGCGCAGGCCACGGATTTTCACCTGATGGTCAATCCGGCCGATGTATTCGATTACGCCATTTTCGGCGTGGCGCACCAGGTCGCCGGTGCGATACAGGCGTGCAGCGGCCGACTCGCCAAACGGATCGGGAACGAAGCGCTCGGCGGTCAGCCCTGGACGCTGGTGATAACCACGGGCCAGGGATTCACCACCGATGTACAACTCGCCAATCGCCCCCACGGCGCAAGGCTGCAAGGCGCCGTCCAGCACATAGGTGCATACGTTGTTGATCGGACGACCGATGGCGATGATTCGCCCGTCGTCTTCGACAGTGGCCGCCACGGCATGGCTGCTGGTATCAATCGTGGCCTCCGTGGGGCCATAAAGATTGCGCAGCTCGCCATCGAAGAGGCCCAGGACCTGGCGGGAAAGGTGCGCACTCAGCGCTTCGCCGCCGCACAGCAGCAGGCGCAAGGAGGCCAGGTGTTCACGGGTCGCCAGCGGCAACAGCGCCTGCAGCAACGATGGCGCCATTTGCAGCACACTGATCCCCCAACGCTCCACCTCGACCCACAAGGTGGTCAAGTCCAGGTTCAATTGCGGCGCGGCCAATACCAGTTGCGCGCCGCTCATCAGTGGCAACCAGAACTCCCACACCGAGGCGTCGAAACTGATGGCGGTCTTCTGCAGGACACGGTCACTGTGATTCAGCTTCAGGCAACCCTGCATCCATTCCATATGGTTGCTCAGGGCGCCATGGCGAATCGTCACGCCTTTGGGTTTCCCGGTGGAACCGGAGGTATAGATCACATAGGCGAGGTTCTGGCTGTCGACGGTTACCGAAGGCTCATGCTCGCCGTAGCCATCGAACCGCTCGGGCAGTGCGTCCAGCAGCAGGCAGTCCACGGCCACGTCAGCGAAGTACGGCTGTACGCTGGTTTCGGTCAACAGCAAGGCAATGCCGCTGTCCTCGACCATGTACATCAAGCGATCCTGTGGATAAGCGGGGTCCAGCGGTACATAGGCACCACCGGCCTTGAGGATCGCCAGTAGCCCGACGACCATCTGCACGCTGCGCGGCATGCACAGCCCCACCAACACGTCCGGGCCTACACCCCGCTCGATCAACGCATGAGCCAGGCGATTGGCGCGCAGGTTGAGCTGGGCATAGGTCAGCGACGCTTGATCGGCCAACAGGGCCGGCGCATCAGGCGTGCGTCGAGCCTGGGACTCGAACCATTGATGAACGTGGCGTGGGTCGGTGGCCGGCACTGCCGTGGCATTCCAGTCGCGCAACAGCACGGTGCGCGTCGCCGCGCCAACCAGGTCGATATCGCCCAGGCTACGGTCGGCGGCCAGGCTCACCATCTGTGCGAGCACGTGCTCCACCTGCTCAGCCAGGCGCTGGATTGTATGTGTATGGAACGCAGCATGGGCATAAGTGAAGTGCAGGCTCAGGGTCTCATTGAGATTAACGGCCAGGGTCAACGGGAAATTAGTCTGTTCCTGATTACCCACCGTGCCGAAGCTCAGGCCTGACGGTGCCTGCGCTTGCAGGGCCTCGGCCAGCGGGTAGTTTTCGAACACCAGCAGCGTGTCGAACAGGCCTTCACCGCCCTGCCCGGCCCAGCGCTGAATCTCGAACAGCGGCGTGTGTTCATGCTCGCGCAACGCAACGTTGCCGGCCTGAAGCTGTTGCAGCAGGCTGGTGACCGATTGTTCCGGCCGGGGGCTGGCAATCACCGGCAAGGTATTGATGAACAGGCCTATCTGCTGTTCGACGCCTTTGAGTTCGCCGGGGCGTCCGGACACCGTGGCGCCGAAGGCCACCGTGTCATGCCCGGTGTAATGTTGCAGGAGCAGCAACCAGGCCGCCTGGACCACGGTATTGAGGGTGACCTTTTGCTGGCGGGCGAATTCGCCCAGGCGCTGGGTCTGCTGTTGGGACAGTGAGTGATACAGGCTGGCATGGCTGGTTTCGACAGCCGGCTGCGGCGCGGCGAAACGGTTTTCGGCGAGGCGCGTCGGCGCGTCGAGCGCGTGCAGTTGCGCACGCCAGAACGTTTCACTGGCCTTGGCATCACGCCCTTGCAGCCAGGCGATGTAGTCACGATAGCGGCCCGCCGGGCGCGGCAGCACCTGGCCATCGTAACGTTGCAACACCTCGCCCAGCAGCTGCGAGTTGCTCCAGCCGTCCATCAGAATGTGGTGATGGGTATAAATCAGGTGATAACGCTGTTCAGCGGTCTTGACCAGCACCAGCCGCAGCAGCGGCGCGAGGGCGAGGTCGAAACCCTGGTCGCGCTCGCTGGACGCCAACTCGACGAGGGCCTGCGGGGCATCCGTGCGTGTGCTCCAATCCAGCGCGGTGAAGGGTACGCGCACCTGTTTATGCACCACCTGCACCGGTTGCTCGCTGCCTTCCCAGATGAAACTGCTGCGCAAAATGTCATGGGCGTCGACCGCCGCCTGCCAGGCATCTTCGAAACGCTGTGGGTCGAGACCGTCGATGTCCAGGCACATCTGATTGATGTACTGACCGCTGCCGTGTTCGTACAAGCTGTGGAACAGCATGCCCTGCTGCATCGGCGCCAGCGGGTAGATGTCATCCACCGAACGGGCGGCGAGGCCCAGGTTATCGAGCTGCGGTTGGGTAAAGCTGGCCAGCGGGAAGTCGGAAGGCGTCATGCCATGGTTTGCAGGATCGCAGCAATGACCGATCAACAGAGCCAGTTCCACGGCATAATCGTCGGCCAGTTGCTGGATGGTGGCCTGCTCGAACTGTTGGTGGCTGAACGTCCAGCCCAGGCTCAGTGCGCCATCAAATACCCGCCCGTTGAGGCTCAGCCAATTGCCCAGGGGCGCCATCGCGCTTTGCTCTTCACCGGCGCTTTCGCTGGCCGGGCTGAACAACGCGCCCTGTTCCTTATCGAAGCTGGCGTCGAACTGCCCCAGGTAGTTGAAGGTAATGCGCGGCACCGGCAGCGCTTGCAAGGCTGACCGGCTGGCCTCGTCACCGAGGAAGCGCAGCGCGCCGAAACCCACCCCCTTGTCCGGGATCGATCGCAACCCTTGCTTGATCGACTTGATCGAGTCCCCGAGTGCCGCCGCCGGCGACAACTGGACCGGGAACATACTGGTGAACCACCCCACGGTGCGCGTCAGGTCGATGTTGGCAAACAACTCTTCGCGACCATGGCCTTCAAGCTGGATCAAGGTACTTGCATGCCCGGTCCAACGGCAGACCACCCGCGCCAGGGCGGTCAGCAACAGGTCGTTGACCTGAGTGCGATAGGCGGCCGGCGCTTCCTGCAGCAGTTGCCGCGTCAGGTGTTTGTCCAGGCGCGTATGAACAGTGATGGCCTGGCCGTTCTGTGGGCTCGCCTCGGGGTTGAGGCACGGCAGGTCAGCCAGCGCACCTTGCAGTTGCGCCTGCCAGTAGGCCAACTGCTGCTGCAATTGCGCGCTGCGTGCATGCGCTTGCAACTGTTCCGCAAACGCCTTGACCGAGCTGGTCTTGGCCGGCAATTGCAAGGCTTGCCCGGCGAGCAATTGGTTGTAGGCCGTTTGCAGGTCGTCGAACAGAATCCGCCACGACACACCGTCCACCGCCAGGTGATGGATCACCAGCAACAGCCGCTGGGTGCCATCGTCCAGGGTCGCCAACACGGCGCGCAGCAAGGGTCCGGTTTGCAGGTTCAGGCTGCGCTGGGCTTGATTGGCCAGCACTTCCAGCGCGCCAGCATCGGCCACCGGGCGCACCCATAACAGATCATTGCGCATCGATGCGTCGCGATGGCTGGCACTCCAGCCTTCGGCGCTTTCGTTGAACATCACCCGCAACGCATCGTGATGCAGCACCAGCGCCTGCAATGCTTGCTCCACCAGCGCCGCTTGCAGCGCACGGGCCGGTTGCAGCAGCACCGACTGGTTGTAGTGATGACGCTGCGGGATGGCGTCGGCAAAGTAAGCCTGTTGAATCGGCAGCAGCAACGCCGGGCCCTGCACCGCAGCCTGATCGATTACCTGCACCGGGTCACCGGTCTGCGCGACAGTCGCCAATGCCTGCACCGTCTGGTGCTGGAACAGGTCTTTTGGACTAAAGCGGATGCCGGACTGCCGGGCGCGGCTGACCACTTGAATCGAGATAATCGAGTCGCCACCCAGTTCGAAGAAGTTGTCGGTGAGGCCAACCCGTTCCAGTTTCAGCACGTCTTGCCAGACGGTTGCGATTTGCTGTTCCAGCGCGCTTTGCGGCGCCACGTATTCGTGCTGTACCTGGCTTGCGTCCGGCT
>NZ_CP080030.1:4943293-4947234 GCF_019382755.1 Pseudomonas sp. Colony2
GCGTTCAGGCGCGCTTCAATTTCACCCAGTTCGATACGGAAGCCACGGATTTTCACCTGATGGTCAATCCGGCCGATGTACTCGATCACCCCGTCGCTGCGGTATTGCGCCAGGTCACCGGTGCGGTACAACCGCGCACCGCTTTCGCCGAACGGGTCGGGAATAAAACGCAGTGCCGTCAGGTCGCCACGCTTCAGGTAGCCCCGGGCCAGGCCGGCACGGCCAACATACAGCTCACCGATGCAGCCTTTGGCCACCGGGTTCAGTTCACCGTCGAGCAGGTACCACGACAGGTCGGCTATCGGTTCGCCAATCGGGCTGCTGGCGTCCAGCTCGAGATCAGCCACCGACAGCGGACGGTAGGTGACGTGCACCGTGGTTTCGGTGATGCCGTACATGTTGATCAGCTGTGGCGCGCTGTCGCCAAACCGTTCGAACCATGGGCGCAGGCTCTTGACGTCCAGCGCCTCGCCGCCGAATACCACGTAGCGCAGGGCATTGGCCCGTGAGTCGGCACAAGCCACGTGCATCAACTGTTTGAACGCCGACGGCGTCTGGTTGAGCACCGTGACGCCCGCGTCGCACAACAGGTCGAGGAATTCCTGGGGCGAGCGGCTGACGTCGTACGGCACGATCAGCAGCTCGCCACCGTGCAGCAGTGCGCCGAAAATTTCCCAGACCGAGAAGTCGAAAGCATAGGARTGAAACAGGCTCCAGACGTCCTGCGGGCCGAAACCGAACCACGGTTCAGTGGCCGCGAACAGACGCAGGATGTTGTGGTGCGCAAGCAAGGTGCCTTTGGGGTTGCCGGTGGAACCGGAGGTGTAGATCACGTAGGCGAGGTTCGAAGGATCCACGACGACTTGCGGGTCGCTGTCGGCAAAGGCGCTGACGTCGGTATCCAGCAGCAGGGTTTTCACGCCGTCAGGCACCGGTAATTGACCGGTCAGCGACGCCTGGGCCAGCAGCAGCTGGATGCCGCTGTCTTGCATCATGTAGGCCAGGCGGTCCTGCGGGTAGGTTGGGTCGAGCGGCACATAGGCGCCGCCGGCCTTGAGGATCGCCAGCAGGCCGACGATCATCTCGATACCCCGCTCCGCGGCCAGGCCCACCAGCACGTCCGGCCCCACGCCGTGAGCGATCAACTGATGCGCACGGCGGTTGGCCTGGGCATTCAGTTCGGCGTAGGTCAGGGTCTGGCMGTTGCAACGCAGGGCCACGGCGTCAGGCCGTTGACGGGCCTGCTCGGCGATCAGTTGATGGGCGCAGGTGTCGCTTGGGAAGCTGCGCGGGCCGGGGTTCCACTGGGCGATGTTGTGCTGTTGCTCGGTCGCGTCCAGCAGCGGCAATTCCCCGATGCGCCGTTGCGGATCGGCGACGATACCTTGCAGCAGGTTCAGCCAGTGAGCGGCCATACGCTGTGCAGTGCTTGCGTCGAACAGGTCGGTGGCGTAAGTGAGGGTTGCACTGAGCTCGCCGTCGGCGTCCAGGGTGTCGAGGGTCAAGTCGAACTGGGCGGTACGGCTTTCCCACTCCTGGGCCTTGATCACCAGCCCCGGCAGTTGCGGGATGGCTTGGCGGCCGGCGCTCTGGTGGTTGTACAACACCTGGAACAACGGGCTATGGCTCAGGTTGCGCTCAGGGCGCAAGGCTTCGACCAATTGCTCGAACGGTAGGTCCTGATGCGCCTCGGCGCCCAGTGCCGCCGTCTTGACCTGTTGCAGCAGTTCGCTGAACCGCTGCTGCGGATCGACTTCAGCCTTGAGCACCTGGGTATTGACGAAGAACCCGATCAGGCCTTCGGTCTCGACCCGGTTGCGGTTGGCAATCGGTACGCCCACGCGGATGTCCGACTGGCCGCTGTAACGGTGCAGCAGGCCCTGGAACGAAGCCAGCAACAGCATGAACAGGCTGCAACCTTCACCCAGCGCCAGTTGCCGCAGCTGTTGGCCCAATGCCTGCGGTAACTGGACGGCCAGACGGGCGCCGGCAAAGCTCTGGCGTGCCGGTCGCGGACGGTCCGCAGGCAGCTCCAGCAATGGCTGTTCAGCGCCGAGGACGTTGGTCCAGTAAGCCAGCTGCCGCTCACGCTCACCGGCGTCCATCCATTGGCGTTGCCACACCGCGTAATCGGCATACTGGATCGGTAACTCCACCGGTTCAACCGATCCACCCTGGCTATAGGCGGCATAACGCTCAATCAGTTCCTGCACCAGCACCTGCATCGACCAGCCATCGGAGACGATGTGATGCTGGGTCAGCACCAGCACCTGTTCATCGGCGGCCACCTGCAGCAGCCCGACCCGCAGCAGCGGACCGTTCTGCAGGTCGAACGGCCGGCTGATCTGATCGCGAACAAACGCCTGGATCTGCTCGGCCTGGTTGGCCGAGGTCAGGTCGAGAAACTGCGGCGTCAGCAGCGGACCGGACTCGGCATGGATAACCTGGAACGCACGCTCGTCCTTCTGGACAAAGGTCGTGCGCAAACTCTCGTGACGCTGCACCAGTGCGCTTAAGCTGCGTTGCAACGCCTTCAAATCCAGGTGGCCATGAATCCGTAGCGCCGCAGGGATGTGGTACGCCGCACTGGAGGGTTCCATTTGCCAAAGGAACCACTGGCGTTGCTGGGCGTAGGACAAGGGCAACGGTTGATCACGCGGCACCCTTGGAATGCGCGCAGGCATCGCCGCCTGGATTGGCTCAAGCGCAGCCACGCAAGCCTTGAGGCTGGCATTTTCGAACAGCTTGCGCAGTTGCAGGTTCATGCCGAGGTGTTGGCGGATGCGCGACACCATCTGTGTAGCCAGCAATGAATGGCCACCCAGTTCGAAGAAGTTGTCGGTGAGACCAACCCGCTCCAGTTTCAGCACGTCTTGCCAGACGGTTGCGATTTGCTGTTCCAGCGCGCTTTGCGGCGCCACGTATTCGTGCTGTACCTGGCTTGCGTCCGGCTGCGGCAGGGCCTTGCGGTCGAGCTTGCCGTTGGCGGTCAGTGGCCATTCATTCAGGAACAGCAGGTGCGTCGGTACCATGTAGTCCGGCAGGTCCGCTTTCAACTGCGCCTTGAGGGCGCCTGCATCCTCGGCRCCTTGCGCCGGGATCACGTAAGCCACCAATTGCTGGCCGTTCAGCCCTTCCTGGGCCAASACCACGGCTTCGCGCACCGCCGCCAGGGCGTTCAGGCGCGCTTCAATTTCACCCAGTTCGATACGGAAGCCACGGATTTTCACCTGATGGTCAATCCGGCCGATGTACTCGATCACCCCGTCGCTGCGGTATTGCGCCAGGTCACCGGTGCGGTACAACCGCGCACCGCTTTCGCCGAACGGGTCGGGAATAAAACGCAGTGCCGTCAGGTCGCCACGCTTCAGGTAGCCCCGGGCCAGGCCGGCGCGGCCAACATACAGTTCACCGATGCAGCCTTTGGCCACCGGGTTCAGTTCACCGTCGAGCAGGTACCACGACAGGTCGGCTATCGGCTCGCCAATCGGACTGCTGGCGTCCAGCTCGAGATCAGCCACCGACAGCGGACGGTAGGTGACGTGCACCGTGGTTTCGGTGATGCCGTACATGTTGATCAGCTGTGGCGCGCTGTCGCCAAACCGTTCGAACCATGGGCGCAGGCTCTTGACGTCCAGCGCCTCGCCGCCGAATACCACGTAGCGCAGGGCATTGGCCCGGGAGTCGGTACAAGCCACGTGCATCAACTGCTTGAACGCCGACGGCGTCTGGTTGAGCACCGTGACGCCCGCGTCGCACAACAAGTCGAGGAATTCCTGGGGCGAGCGGCTGACGTCGTACGGCACGATCAGCAGTTCGCCACCGTGCAGCAGTGCACCGAAAATTTCCCAGACCGAGAAGTCGAAAGCATAGGAGTGAAACAGGCTCCAGACGTCCTGCGGGCCGAAGCCGAACCACGGTTCAGTGGCCGCGAACAGACG
>NZ_CP080030.1:4947256-4947634 GCF_019382755.1 Pseudomonas sp. Colony2
AAGGTGCCTTTGGGATTGCCGGTGGAACCGGAGGTGTAGATCACGTAGGCGAGGTTCGAAGGATCCACGACGACTTGCGGGTCGCTGTCGGCAAAGGCGCTGACGTCGGTATCCAGCAGCAGGGTTTTCACGCCGTCAGGCACCGGTAATTGACCGGTCAGCGACGCCTGGGCCAGCAGCAGCTGGATGCCGCTGTCTTGCATCATGTAGGCCAGGCGGTCCTGCGGGTAGGTTGGGTCGAGCGGCACATAGGCGCCGCCGGCCTTGAGGATCGCCAGCAGGCCGACGATCATCTCGATACCCCGCTCCGCGGCCAGGCCCACCAGCACGTCCGGCCCCACGCCGTGAGCGATCAACTGATGCGCACGGCGGTTGGCC
>NZ_CP080030.1:4947649-4964331 GCF_019382755.1 Pseudomonas sp. Colony2
GCGTAGGTCAGCGTCTGGCCGTTGCAACGCAGGGCCACGGCGTCAGGCCGTTGACGGGCCTGCTCGGCGATCAGTTGATGGGCGCAGGTGTCGCTTGGGAAGCTGCGCGGGCCGGGGTTCCACTGGGCGATGTTGTGCTGTTGCTCGGTCGCGTCCAGCAGCGGCAATTCCCCGATGCGCCGTTGCGGATCGGCGACGATGCCTTGCAGCAAGTTCAGCCAGTGAGCGGCCAGGCGTTCGATGGTGCCAGTGTCGAATAAATCAGTGGCATAGGTGAATGTGGCGGCCAATGCGCCCTGGGTCTCGTGCGTGCCAAGGGTCAGATCGAATTGCGCCGTGTGCGAGCTCCAATCCAGGCTCTCGACATGCAAGCCTGGCAGTTGCAACGCTTGGGCGGCATCGCCGCTCTGGTGATTGAACATCACCTGGAACAACGGACTGTGACTCATGTGTCGGTCCGGTGCGAGGGCTTGCACCAATTGCTCGAACGGCAAATCCTGGTGAGCCTGGGCGCCCAACGAAGCCTGCTTGACCTGCGCCAGCAATTGATCGAAAGGCATTGCCCCCTGAATCCGCGCATCCAGCACCTGGGTATTGACGAAGAAACCAATCAGGCCTTCGGTTTCAAGACGGTTGCGGTTGGCCACCGGCACGCCCACGCGGATGTCCGACTGGCCGCTGTAACGGTGCAGCAATACCTGGAATGAGGCGAGCAACAGCATGAACAAGGTGCAGCCTTCGCGCTGGGCCACGCGCTTGAGGCGTTCGGTCAGCCCGGCATCGATGGCGAGGTCCAGCCGCGCACCGCGATAACTCTGCACCGCCGGACGGGCGCGGTCAGCAGGCAAAGGCAGCACTTCACCGCCATCACCCAGGCGTTCGGTCCAGTAACCCAATTGCCGCGCAAGCTCGCCGGCTTCCATCCATTTGCGCTGCCAGATCGCATAGTCGGCGTATTGAATCGGCAGCGCCTGCAGGTCCGGCGCCTGGCCGGTGCTGTGGGCAGCATAGAGTTTGACCAGGTCGTGAACCATGATCTGCGCCGATGCGCCGTCACAAATGATGTGGTGCTGGGTGAGCACCAGCACGTGGTCGTCCGGTGCCAGTTGCAACAGCTTGACCCGCAACAGCGGGCCCTGCTGCAAGTCGAACAGCGCAGTGATTTCAGTGTCAATCAACGCCTTGAGCGCTGCGGCGTCCGGCACCGCTTCCAGCACCACCGTCGTGACCGGCAGGCTCAGGCATGCGTGCGCAACCTGCAGCGGCCCTTCCGGCCCGTCGACAAACACCGTACGCAGCACCTCATGGCGCTCCAGCAATGCATCGAAGCTGCGCTGCAACGCCGGCACGTCCAGTGCGCCGCGCAACCGCAGCGCCGTCGGCACATGGTAGGCCGCGCTGTGAGGGTCCAATTGCCAGAGGAACCACTGGCGCTCCTGGGCGTAGGACAGGCCGATATGCTCGAACTCGTCACGCATCGCCGGAATCGGCAACGCGGCAAAACTCATGTTTTTGCTGTGCAGCTTTTGCAGGAACGCTTGCCGTTGGGCGAGCGGCAAACGGATGAATCGCTGAACCAGAGACAGGTTATCGAGCTGAGTCATTTTCAAAGGGTCTCCAGGTCTGCCAGGAAATCATGCATCTCACTCAAGTCTTCGCTGGAGTGAGGTGTCAGGTGCACCGCCAGTTGCGCGGCGTACTCCGACAGCGATGGGGTTCGAAATAAAAGGTCCAGGGGCACGGCTGCGCCTTGCTCCATTTGCAGGCGGGCTGTCGCTTGGGTCGCCAGCAAGGAATGCCCGCCCAATTCAAAGAAGTTGTCGTCGCGCCCTACCCGCGCAAGCTTGAGCACCTCTTGCCAGATCTGTGCGACGCTCTGCTCAAGCGCCCCTTGCGGCGCCACATAGGCCCGCAGCAACTGATTGGCGTCGGGCAGCGGCAAGGCTTTGCGGTCCAGCTTGCCGTTGGGCGTCAGCGGGAAGCGCTCAAGCAGCATCCAGTGCGCCGGAATCATGTAGTCCGGCAGGTCGCAGGCGAGCCGCGCCTTCAGCTCGTCGCGCAGCGCCACCAACGACTGCGCCTCGGCCGCCTCAGTACCGGCCGCAATCAGGTAGGCCACCAACTGCGTGCCACCCGGCCCTTGCTGAGGCACCACCACCGCCTCGCGGATCGCGTCCTGCGCCAACAGGCACGCTTCGATCTCTCCCAACTCGATGCGAAAGCCACGAATTTTCACCTGGTGGTCTGCCCGGCCGATGTACTCGATCACACCGTCGACGCGATGTCGCGCAAGGTCACCGGTGCGGTACAGCCGTGTGCCATTACCAAATGGATCCGGGAGGAAGCGTTCGGCGGTGAGCGCCGGCCGCTCGTGGTACCCGCGCGCCAGGCCATCACCGCCAATCAGCAATTCACCGATCAACCCGACAGGGTTCGGCGCGAAGTGCTCGCCGACGATGTACAGCGAGGTGTTGGCAATCGGCCGGCCGAGGTAAGGCAAGCGCTTGTCTGTGGTCAGTGGATAAGCCGCCGACCAGATCGTGGTTTCCGTGGGCCCATAGAGGTTCCAGACCGGGCCTGCGACCGCCAGCAAGCGCTCGGCCAGGTCCTCGGCCAATGCCTCGCCGCCACACAGGCATGTGCGTCCGGCAAGACGCTCGGCCATGGGATGCTCAAGCAACATGCGCCACGTCGATGGCGTGGCCTGCACGATACTGACCTGCTGCTGTTCGATAATCCCCAGCAATGCTTCAGGGTCGTGGGCGCTCTGTTTGTCCACCAGCACCACGGCCGCACCGCTGAACAGCGCGCCGTACAGTTCCAGGCCGAAAATATCGAACGAGAAGGTGGTCAGCGACAGCAGGCGGTCACTTGCCTCGATGCCTGGTTCGCGGGCCATGCTGGCAACGAAATTCACCAGGGCACCATGGCGTACCATCACACCCTTGGGCTTGCCGGTAGAGCCCGAGGTATAAATGGCGTAGCACAGGTTATCGCCGTCCACCGACACCTGCGGATTGGCCGCCTGTTCAGGGCTGACCGATTCATCCATTGCACTCGCCAAGACGGTGTGCACCCCTGCCGGAATCGGCAACTGGCGCAGCAACGATGCCTGGGTCAGAAGCAACTGCAAGCCACTGTCTTCAATCATGTGGGCCAGGCGATCCACCGGATAGTGCGGATCGAGCGGCACGTAGGCGCCACCGGCCTTGAGGATCGCCAGCAGCCCGACGATCATGTCCACCCCACGCTCAAGGGCGATACCCACCGGTTGGTCAGCGCCGACACCTAGTTCAATCAAACGATGCGCCAGGCGATTGGCCTGGGTATTGAGTTGAGCGTAGGTCAGCGCCTGATCAGCAAACAGCAGCGCCGTGGCATCCGGCGTCTGCCGTGCCCGCGCCTCAAACAGACGATGAATGCAGTGCTCGCCCGGGTAGACGCTTGCGGTGGCGTTCCAGTCCTGCAATTGCTGGCGGGTTTCACTCGGGTCCAACAGCGTGAGGTCACCCAGTGGGCGTGCGGCATCGCTGCTCATTTGCAGCAGAAGACGCTTGAGGTGCACGCCGATCTGCTCCACCGACACAGGTGTGAAGCTCGCACATTGATAGCTGAACTGCACGGTCAGCTCGGCGCCCAGGCCCACCAGCAGGGTCAGCGGGTAGTTGGTTTGCTCCAGATTGCCCACGGCACCAAAGCGCAGACCCTGAGGCGAACCTTTCTCCAGGGCTTCTGAAATCGGATAGTTCTCAAACACCAGGATGTTGTCGAACAGCGCTTCACCACCCTGCCCCGCCCAGCGCTGGATATCGAACAACGCGGTGTGCTCGAAGTCCCGCAACGCCAGGTTCTGCGCCTGGACGCTGTGCAGCCAATCCCCCAGGCTCTGCTCGGAGCGCGGGCTGGCAATGACCGGCAAGGTGTTGATGAACAGGCCAATCTGTTGCTCGACGCCTGCCAGGTCCGCCGGGCGCCCCGACACGGTTGCGCCGAATGCGACGCAGGACTTTGCGCTGTAACGCTGTAACAGCAACAGCCACGCAGCCTGGACCACAGTGTTGACGGTGACTTTCGCCTCTCGGGCAAAGTCGCCCAGACGGCGCGTTTGCTGCTCATCGAGGTGCAGGTGGTGGTGAGCGTAAAGGTGGGTGGCGATGGCCTGCGCCGGACGGGCAAACATCTGCGCCAGGCGAATCGGTTCATCCAGGGCGTGCAACTGCTCCTTCCAGAACGCTTCGCCGAGCGATGCGTCCTGCCGCTTCAGCCACGCGATGTAATCACGATACCGGCCAACGGGTCGTGCCACGGTTTCTGCGCTGTAGTGCTGTAACACTTCGCCGAGCAACTGCGCGCTGCTCCAGCCATCCATAAGGATGTGATGGTTGGTGTAGATCAGGTGATGACGATCAGTTGCCGTGCGTACCAGTACCAGGCGCATCAAGGGCGCGCAGTTCAGGTCCAGGCCTTGGGCGCGCTCTTCATCGGCAAGGGTTTGCAGTGCCGCATCCCGATCGGCGTGACCGCTCCAGTCGAGCACACGGAACGGCACCTGCACTTGACGCTGTACCACCTGCACCGGTTGTTCAAGATTGCCTTGCCAGATGAACCCGGTACGCAGGATGTCATGGGCATCCACCACGGCTTGCCAGGCCGCGCGGAAGCGTTGCGGATCGACGCCATCGATATCCAGGCGCATCTGGTTGATGTAATCGCCATTCCCCTGTTCGAGCAAGGTGTGGAACAGCATGCCCTGCTGCATCGGTGACAACGGGTAGATGTCGTCGATGCCTTGAGGTTCGAGCACCAGCGCATCGAGTTGGGCCTGAGACAGTTGCGCCAACGGGAAATCCGACGGCGTCACTCCCCGGTTGGCGTTGTCGCAGCAATGGCCGATCAGCGCCGTCAGTTCTTGCACATAGTCGTCGGCCAGGCGCTGGATGGTCGCGGCATCGAACATCGCGCCGCTGTAGGTCCAGGTCAGGTCCAGTTCACCACCGAAGACTTTGCTGTTGAGCGCCAGCGGGTTGCCGAGCGGCCCCTGCAGGTTGACTTCTTCACCGCCGGATTCGCCGGTCGGCACAAACAGGGCGTCGTCGGCGGTATCGAAGCTGGCGTCGAACTGACCGAGATAGTTGAAGGTCAGGCACGGTAGCGGCAAGGCTTGCAGAGACTCCCGTGTCTGTTCATCGCCCAGGTACGCCAGTGCGCCGAAGCCGATGCCCCTATGCGGAATTGCCCGCAGCTGCTCCTTGATCTGCTTGAGCGACCCAGCGAGATCCGCAATCGGCGACAGCCGCGCCGGGAACACGCTGGTGAACCAGCCCACGGTACGGGTCAGGTCGATGTGCTCGAACACGTCTTCGCGACCGTGCCCCTCAAGCAACACCAACGCATTGTCGTCACCGGTCCAGCGCGTTATCACCCGCGCCAGCGCGGTCAGCAATACGTCGTTGACCTGGGTGCGATACGCCGCCGGCGCATCCTGCAACAGCTGGCGGGTCAGGGCCCGGTCCAGCTTGCTACGAAAGGTCAGGGCCTGATCATGTTGCTGCCCGCCGTTCGGACGGTCATACGGCAAGGCTGGCGAAGCGCCCTGCAACTGTTGTTGCCAGAAACCCAGCTCGGCCTGCAGCGCAGGGGTTGTGGCGTAGCCCTGCAATGCCGCCGCCCAGGCCTTGACCGCACTGGTCCTGGCCGGCAACTGCACACCTGCGCCTGAAAGGATTTGCCGGTAAGCGTTCTGCAGATCCTCGAACAGAATCCGCCACGACACGCCATCGACCACCAGGTGATGGATAATCAGCAACAGCCGTTGAGTGCCGTCCGCCAGGTTCGCCAGCACCGCGCGTATCAGCGAACCACCGTTCAATTGCAGGCTGCGCTGGGCTTCGTCACCCAGTGCCTCAAGGGCTGCGAGGTCCGCGACCTCCACTGGCCACAGAAGCGTTTGATCCGTGTGCGCCGCGACGTCACGGTAGTGTGCCGACCAGCCGTCAGCCCGTTCGACGAAATCCAGGCGCAAGCTGTCGTGATGCGCCACCAAAGCCTCCAGCGCCTGCTCCAGTGCGTGTGCATCCAGTGCCTGCGCCGGCTTGAGCATCACCGACTGGTTCCAGTGGTGACGATCGGGAATTTCCTGAGCGAAGAATTGCTGATGAATCGGTAACAGCACCGTGGTGCCGGTTGCCGGTCGCTGATCGATCGACGGCAGCGTCTCACCGGTCTGTGCGACCACGGCCAGCGCCTGGATGCTCTGGTGCTGGAACAGGTCTTTGGGGCTGAAGCGAATCCCCGCCTGCCGCGCACGGCTGACCACCTGGATCGAAATGATCGAATCGCCACCCAGTTCGAAGAAGTTGTCGCTGATGCCCACCTGCCCAAGCTTGAGCACGTCTTGCCAGATCGTCGCCAGTTGCTGCTCCAGCGCGTTGCGCGGAGCGACGTAGGCTTGTTGCAGTTGACTGACATCCGGTTTGGGCAGGTTCTTGCGATCCAGCTTGCCGTTCGGTGTCAGCGGCATGCGTTCCAGAGACAAGACATACGCCGGCACCATATGCGCCGGCAATGAAGCCTGGAGCTGCGCACGCAGGTCTTCGCTGAAACCGGCACGGGTTGAATCGCCGACCACGTAAGCCACCAGGCGCTTGCCGCTACCGGCGCTGCCTTCCTGGGCCACGACCACCGCTTCGCGCACACCCTGAAGGGCTTGCAGCGCCGCTTCGACCTCACCCAGCTCGATGCGGAAGCCGCGAATCTTCACCTGATTGTCGATACGATCCAGATAGTCGAACGTGCCGTCGGCGCGCTGGCGCACCAGGTCGCCTGTGCGGTAAAGCAGGCCGCCAGCGGCGCTGAACGGGTCAGCGACAAAACGCTCGGCGGTCAGCCCCGGTCGGTTGAGGTACCCACGGGCCAGGCCGGTGCCCCCCAGATACAGCTCACCGGCCATGCCTTGGGGCAACAGGTTCAGGTCGGTGTCGAGCACATAGGCGCTGCGGTCACCGATGCGGCTGCCGATCGGCGCGTAGGCAGCACCGCACGGCACCTCGCGACCGGCCTTCCAGATCAGCGGGGTGACCACGGTTTCGGTCGGGCCGTAGCCGTTGATGATGTAGTCCGGATCGAGCGCACGCTTGACCCGCTCGAAACTGGCGTTCGGCACCGCGTCACCGCCAAAGCAATAGATGCGCACCTTCGGTGGATTGCCGACGCGCTCGGCATGTTCGGCCAGTTGTTGCAGGTACACCGGCGGGAACGCGACCACGGTCACGCCGTGTTCGATCATGGCGTTGTAGGTCTGCTCCGGCGTCCACAGCGTGTCGTCGCGAATCAGCAGCGAAGCCCCGTGAGTCAGGCTGGTCAGCCAGCGCTCGTGGGCACCGTCGAAGGCGAACGACATGAAGTGGAACTCACAGTCGCTGTCGCGCATTTCATAGCGCTGGCCGATGGCCTGGCAATGCATGGCCAATGGACCGTGGGCAACGCTGACGCCTTTCGGATTGCCAGTGGAGCCGGAGGTGTAGATCACATACGCAAGGTTGTGCGGGTCGAGCTGCACCGAGGGTGCCTTGATCGACTGCTCACGCAGATCAAGACGGTCCAGCTCCAGCAAGGGTACCGATTCGGCAACCGGCAACTGCGCCGACACCGACGAATCGCTGATCAGCAGCGCCAGCCCCGAATCCTCGATCAGGTAGGCCAGGCGCTCGCGCGGGTA
This sequence comes from Pseudomonas sp. Colony2, assembly GCF_019382755.1. Classification (NCBI taxonomy): domain Bacteria; kingdom Pseudomonadati; phylum Pseudomonadota; class Gammaproteobacteria; order Pseudomonadales; family Pseudomonadaceae; genus Pseudomonas; species Pseudomonas sp. Colony2. Next base: position 4,955,367 of record NZ_CP080030.1, read on the forward strand.
GAGGGTGTCCAGCGGCACATAAGCGCCGCCGGCCTTGAGCACCGCCAGCAACGCCACAATTACCGACTCGCTGCGCGGCAACGCCACACCCACACGGGTTTCAGCGCCAACGCCGCGGGCGATCAGCGCGTGGGCCAGTTGGTTGGCGCGCTGGTCGATTTCACCGTAGCTGAACTGCCGATCGTTGAAAATCACCGCTGTGCGTTGCGGGCGCTCGGCCGCCAGGGTGGCAATGCGCTGATGCACGCCGATGTCCACCGGGTACGGCTGTGGATGGTTCTGCGCTTGCTGGCGGGCCTGTTCGTCGCGGCTTGCCAGGGCGATTTCACCCAGGTTGCGTTCTGCCGACTCGGCAAACTGCTCAAGCAGTTGCAGCAAATGCGCACTGATGCCTTCGACCACCTCGCTCGCGAATTGGCCGCGGTCGAAGCTGTAATGCAACGCCAGCTGCCGGCCGAGGGTCACCGCCACGCTCAGCGCGTAGTGCGTCTGCTCCAGGTTGCACACATCGCCGAACACCAGCCCCTGCCCGGCCTGGCTCAGCGCCTGGGCTACCGGATAGTTTTCGAACACCAGGATATTGTCGAACAGCGCTTCACCGCCCTGCCCGGCCCAACGTTGGATGTCCGCCAGCGGCGTGTGTTCGAAGTCACGCAGGCTGAGATTCTGCGCCTGCACCGTTTGCAACCATTGGCCGACGCTTTGATCGGGACGCGGTGCGCCGATCACCGGGAGGGTGTTGATGAACAGGCCGACCTGTTGCTCGATGCCGGGCAAGTCTGCCGGACGTCCAGCCACGGTCGCGCCGAACGCCACCGCTTCGTGCCCGGTATAGCGTTGCAGCAACAGCAGCCACGCGGCTTGCACGAGGGTGTTTACGGTGATTTTCTGCTGGCGGGCAAACGCTTCCAGCGCCTGGGTGCGTTGCTCGTCCAGCGTCAGGTAATGGTCACCGTGACCGCTCTGGTGCGCGCCTGCGGTGGCCGCGCGGGCCAGCCGGGTCGGCGCTTGCAGCGCGGCCAGTTGTTCGCTCCAGAAGTCCTGGCTCAACTGGCCGTCCTGACGTTGCAGCCAGGCGATGTAGTCGCGATAACGGCCGCCGGCATTCGCCGGTGTGCGGCCGCTATAGCGCTGCAATACTTCGCCGAGCAACTGCGAGTTGCTCCAGCCGTCCATCAGGATGTGGTGATGGGTGTAAATCAGGTGCCATTGGTCACTGCCGGTCTGCACCAGTACCAGGCGCAGCAGGGGCGCACAGGCCAGGTCAAAACCTTGCGCTCGCTGGGCATCGGCCAGCGTCGCGAGGGCCGCCGGCTGATCGTCGCGGGCCCGCCAATCCAGGGTGGCGAACGGCAGTTGCACCTGCTTGTGCACGATCTGCAGCGGTTGCGCCAGCTCGCCCTGCCAGACGAAACCGCTGCGCAGGATGTCTTGCGCATCGACGGTGGCCTGCCAAGCCGCGCGGAAACGCTCGGGATCCAGGCCCTGCACGTCGACGCGCAACTGGTTGATGTACTCACCCGCCGCCTGCTCGTACAGGGTATGGAACAGCAACCCTTGCTGCATGGGCGACAGCGGATAGAGATCGTCGAGCTGACCGGCCGGTACCGGCAGCGCATCCAGTTGCGCCTGGGTCACCGGCGCCAGCGGGAAGTCCGATGGCGTGGCTTGCGCGGCCGGCAAGGTGCAGCAGTGTTCGATCAGTGCATGCAGCTCGCTGGCATAGCGGTCCACCAGTTGCTGCACGGTCGCGCTGTCGAACATCTCGCGGCTGAAGCCCCAGCTCATCGACAGTTCGCCGCCATAGACCTGGCCTTCAACCGTCAGCCAGTTGGCCAATGGTGCCGCCAGGTCCTGTGCCACACCGCTGGTTTCGGCAGACGGCACAAACAAGGCCGCGTCGTCGAACTGACGGTCGAACTGGCCCAGGTAGTTGAAGGTGATCCGCGGTGGCGCCAGTGCCGCCAGCTCGGCGCGTACTGCCGGGGACGCCAGATGACGCAGCACGCCATAGCCCAGGCCTTTGTCCGGCACCGCGCGCAGTTGCTCCTTGATCGACTTGATCGAACCGTCGAGGTCATCGCTGGCGGTGAGGTTGACGGCGAACAGGCTGGTGAACCAACCCACGGTGCGACTCAGGTCGATGTCATCGAACAGGTCTTCGCGGCCATGGCCTTCAAGCTCGATCAGCGTGCCTGCCTGACCGCTCCAGCGACTGATGGTGCGGGCCAACGCGGTGAGCAGCAGGTCATTGACCTGCGTGCGGTACGCGGCGGGCGCCTGTTGCAGCAACTGACGGGTCCGTTCGGCGTCGAGTCGCCACTCGATTTTTTCACCCTGCGCATTTTGCAGGCTGGCGTCAGGTCGGTCGCACGGCAGATCCTTCGCATCCTGATGCTGTGTTTTCCAGTACATCAGTTGTTCATCGAAGCGCTGCACTTGCTGTTCGAGCCGCGCAGTCCAGCCCTGGAATGCACTGGTTTTCGGCGGCAGCTCAATGCCGCCGCCTGCCGCCAATTGTTCGTAAGCCTGCTGCAGATCTTCCAGTAATACGCGCCAGGACACACCGTCGACCACCAGGTGGTGAACGATCAGCGCCAGGCGCTGGCTGCCATCGGCCAGCGTGACCAGCAAGGCTCGCAACAGCGGGCCGTTTTGCAGGTCAAGGCTGCGCTGCGCCTCGTTGCACAAGGTATTCAGGTGTTCCGCCGACTCGGCATCGCGTAGCCACAGATCAGCGCTTGCCACTGGAGCATCGTGTTTTTGCTGCCAGCCCTCGGTGCTTTCGGTAAAACGCAGGCGCAAGGCATCGTGGTGATTGATGATGTGCGTCAGCGCTGTATCGAGCCACTGCACATTCAAGGCCTCACGGGGAGTCAGCAGCAGCGATTGGTTCCAGTGTTCGCGCACCGGCATCCCGCGGCTGAAGAAATGCTGCTGGATCGGCCCGAGCACGGCATCACCACTCACCGGCCCCTGATCCACCGCCGAGCGTTTATCGAGGGTGGCGACCAGTGCCAGGCTGCGCACGGTCTGGTACTGGAACAGGTCACGCGGGCTGACGCGGATGCCGGCCTGCCGCGCACGGCTGACCACCTGGATGGAGATGATCGAATCGCCGCCCAGCTCGAAGAAGTTGTCTTCGAGGCCGACGCGCTCAAGACCGAGCACATCCTCCCAGATCGCCGCCAGGGCTTTTTGCAATGCATCCTGTGGCGCCACAAACGCCTGCTGCGGCGCAGCTTCCGGCAACGGCAAGGCCTTGCGGTCGAGCTTGCCGTTGGCGGTCACCGGCAATTTCACCAGCGGCATCAGGTGGGTGGGCACCATGTATTCCGGCAGGCTGTTCAACAGCCACGCCTTGAGCTCCGGTTGCCACAGCGTGGCAGGCTCGCCTCCCTCCAGCACCAGGTAAGCAACCAACTGTTTGCCCCCCTGCACCAGCACCACGGCCTCGCGCACCAGCGGGTGTTGCATCAGGCGGGTCTCGATTTCACCCAGCTCGATACGCAGGCCGCGCAGCTTGACCTGATGATCGAGGCGGCCGAGGTATTCGATCACACCGTCGGCGCGCTGGCGCACCCGGTCGCCGGTCCGGTACAGCCGCGCACCGTCATTGAACGGGCACGGCACAAAACGCTCGGCGGTGAGCGCCGCGCGGCGGTGGTAACTGCGGGCCAGCCCGGTGCCACCGAGGTAAAGCTCACCGCTGACGCCTGCCGGCACAGGGTTGAGTTGCGCGTCGAGGATGTAGGTTCCCAGATTGGCAATGGGGCGGCCGATGGGCACGCTGTCGGCACCTTCGTCGATGCAGGTCCAATGGGTGACGTCGATGGCCGCTTCCGTCGGGCCGTAGAGGTTGTACAACCCGGCGCCCGGAAGCTTGGCGAACACCTGCAACTGCGCATCCAGCGCCAGCGCCTCGCCACTGCATACGATGCGCTTGAGGCTGGCGCAGGCCTGCACGCCCGGCTCGTGGATAAATGCCTGCAGCATCGACGGTACGAAGTGCAGCGTGGTGATGGCGTGCTCGCCAATGGTCTCGATCAGGCGAGCCGGCTCGCGATGCGCGCCGGGTGCTGCGACCACCAGCCGTGCGCCACTCATCAACGGCCAGAAGAACTCCCACACCGACACGTCAAAGCTGAACGGGGTTTTCTGCAACACTGCGTCGCTGGCATCCAGGCCATAAGCCTGCTGCATCCAGCACAGGCGGTTGACCAACGCACGATGGCTGTTGCCTGCGCCCTTGGGCTTGCCGGTGGAGCCGGAGGTGTAGATCACATAGGCGAGGTTCAGCGCGTGCACGTTGACGGCCAGAGGCTCGCGGCCGTAATCGTCGAGCCAGCCTTGTGCCTGGTCGAGTGCGATGACGTTGATGCCGTCGACCGGCAAGGTCGACAGCAGGCTCTGCTGGCAGAGCAGCAGCCCGATGCCGCTGTCTTCGATCATGTAAGCCAGGCGTTCGCGGGGGTATTCAGGGTCCAGCGGGACGTAGGCGCCGCCGGCCTTGAGAATCGCCAGCAGGCCGACCACCATTTCGATGGAGCGCTCGATGCAGATCCCCACCAGTACGTCCGGGCCAACACCCTGCTCGCGCAGGGCATGGGCCAACTGGTTGGCGCGCGCGTCGAGCTGAGCGTAGGTCAACTGCGTCGCGCCGAACACCAGGGCAACGGCGTGCGGAGTGCGTTGTACCTGGTCTTCGATCAGGTGGTGGATGCCACGTTCGGTCGGGTACGCCTCGGCCGTCTGGTTCCAGTCATGCACCAGCACGTGCTGCTCTGCGGCGGCGAGCATCGGCAGTTCACCGATGCGCTGGCTGCCATCGGCGACCATCGCCTGCAACAGGCTGAGCCAGTGCCGGGCCATGCGCTCGATGGTGGTGGCGTCGAACAGGTCGTTGGCATAGGTCAGCGCGGCGTGCAGGGTGCCGGACTTCTCGTAGGTGTCCAGGCTCAGGTCAAACTGGGTGGTACGGCCTTGCCATTGCACCAGGGACAGTTCAAGCCCGGAGGCGGTGTTGACCGCGGCGATGTCCGCCACTTGCGGCTGGTGGTTGTACATCACCTGGAACAGCGGCGTGTGGCTCAGGCTGCGCTCGACTTTCAAGGCTTCTACCAGGCGTTCGAACGGCAATTCCTGATGGGCCTGGGCGCCCAGTGCGTGTTCCTTGATGCCTTGCAGCAACTCGTCGACGCGGGTTTGCCCGGTCAGTTCGGTGCGCAACACCTGGGTATTGACGAAGAAACCGATCAGCCCTTCGACTTCGCTGCGGTTGCGGTTGGCAATCGGCACGCCAACCCGAATGTCGCCCTGCCCGGTGTAGCGATGCAGCAGCACGTTGAACGCGCCGAGCAGCAACATGAACAAGGTCACATTGTGTTTTTGCGCGCAACTGCGCAACTGCGCAGCCAGCGCCGGATCAATCGCAAAGTCATGCCGGGTGCCCTGGTAGCTGGGCATCGCCGGGCGTGGATGGTCGATGGGCAACTCCAGTACCGGGTGCTCATCTCCCAGGCGTGCCTGCCAGTATTCCAGCTGACGAGCCTGCTCGCCGGCCTCCAGCCAGCGGCGCTGCCACAGGGCGTAGTCGCTGTACTGGATCGGCAAGGCCGGCAGTTGCGGCGGCTCGTTGCGCTCATGGGCGTCGTAGCAGCGAATGAACTCGTCGATCAGCACGTTCATCGACCAGCCGTCGGACACGATGTGGTGCAAGGTCAGCAGCAGCACGTGTTCCTGCTCGGCCAGCTTGAGCAATTGCACCCGCAGCAGCGGGCCGTTGGCCAGGTCGAAGGGCAACAGCGACTGACGGGTAGCGGCCTGCATCACCGCCTGCTCACGCTCGGCGGGTGCCAGGGCGCTGAAGTCCAACTGTTCGACCACCAGCGGCGACTGCGCGGCCACTTGCAACAGACGATCATCCGCCTGGCGCTGGAACACCGTGCGCAACGTCTCATGGCGGGCCACCAGGCTGGCGAACGCCTGCTCGATCGCCGGCAGGCTCAAGGCGCCCTTGAGCCGTACCGCGCCGGGCAGGTTATAGGCGCCACTGGCCGGGTCCAGTTGCCACAGAAACCACATCCGCTGCTGCGCGTAGGACAGCGCCTGCCGGTCGTCTGCATCCACCCCTGCCGGGATCGGAAACCGGGAAAAATCCACCCCTTCCTTGTGTAGCGCCTGGAGGAACATCTGGCGTTTTTCCAGGGGCAACCCGATAAACCGGCGAGCAAGTTTCAAGGAGTCTTCAGCGTTCATTTCTTGGGATCCGGGGCAATAGGCAGGAAGCACAAAGGCACGTCGTCCCTATAAAACGAATCCGGAAGGGAAAAATTAGCGGGGGATTGGGGGCGCAGACCACGGTGTCATCAAGGGTTACATCAAACACCGAGAGGCTCGGCGCGGCTGTCCTATCATTGACGCAACCCATCAATTGCAACTACATTTAGTTACAGGCAAGGATCGCCGTGTCGAAAAATGAAAAGCTGCTGGCCAAACTGCTCAATGAGCAATCGGCCTTTACCTGGCCCGAACTCGTCACGCTGCTGCGGCGCCTGGGATACACGCAAATCGAAGGGGCGGGTAGCCGGGTCAGGTTCGACATAGGCGACCCCAGTGCAATGATCACCCTGCACAAGCCTCACCCCGGCAACGAACTGAAACACTACATTCGGCGCCAGATCATCGAACAATTGAAATCAGGAGAACTGATTCAGTGAACAACCAGCTGAAACACAAAGGCTATATCGGCTCCATCGAAGCCAGCATCGAAGACAACTGCCTGTTCGGAAAGCTGCTTTTCATCAAGGCCCTGGTCAGCTACGAGGGCAAAACCGTCGCCGAACTGGACGCCGCCTTTTGCACCGCCGTGGACGACTACATCGAGACCTGCCAGGCCCTTGGGCAAGCACCGGAAAAGCCCTGCAAGGGTTCGTTCAACGTCCGTGTCGGCCATGACCTCCACCTGGCCGCCGCGCTTGCCGCGACCCGGCAAAAAGTCACGTTGAACGATCTCACGCGCCAGGCGCTGAACGAATTCCTGCAACATCGCGGCGCACTGGTGACCGGGTAATCACCCCAGCCGCCGATACCCCAGCACCGCCGCCCCAAGCACCACCGCACCCGCCGCCAGCGCCACCCAGAACCCGCTGGGTGCGCCGAAGCGGTCGATCATCCAGCCGGAGCTGGCAGCACCAATGGCCACGCCGATGCTCAGGCCGGTGATCAGCCAGGTCATGCCTTCGGTCAAGCGGCTGGGCGGAACGATTTGTTCCACCAGGGCCATGGACACGATCAGGGTCGGGGCGAAGAACAGGCCGGAGATGAAGATCGCGGCCGCCAACCCCGGAATATTCGTCACCAGCAACAACGGCAACGTGGTCACGGCGGTGGCCACGCCGCAGTACAAGAACTGGCGCGGCAGCGGTGCTTTCAACTTGAGCGCACCGAACGCCAGCCCGGCCAGACACGAACCGATGGCGTATACCGACAATACAATGCTCGCCGCGGCGGGCTGGCCCTGATGCTGGGCGAACGCGACACTGACCACATCCACCACCCCAACGATGATGCCCATGGCCATCAACAGCACCATCAGGATCAACACCGAGGGCGAGGCTATCAGCCAACGGCCGTGCTCGGCGTGATGTTCATGCACCGGTGGCTCGGTCTGGCGTTGCAGCACAAAGGCGGTCACGCCCACTGCCAGAAACAGCGCGGCAATCAACGGCCCCGCTTCGGGGAACAGCAGCACGCACAGACCCACCGAGACCGGCGGGCCAATGATGAACACCACCTCGTCGAGCACCGACTCCAGGGCAAACGCCGTTTGCAGTTTGGGCTGGCCGCGATACAGCTCGGTCCAGCGCGCCCGCACCATGGCCGACATGTTGGGCATGCAGCCGGCCAGCGCGGCAAAGACGAACAGCGTCCACGTTGGCGCCTGCACCCGGGTGCAGAGCAACAGCAGCAGCAGCGCGCCGCCGCCGATGGACGCGGCCACCGGCAACACCCGGCCCTGGCCATAACGGTCCACCAACCGTGAGACCTGGGGCGCGCAAAACGCGGTGGCCAGGGCGAAGGTAGCGGTCACCGCACCGGCCAAACCGTAACCGCCGTGCACTTGCGACAGCATGGTGATCAAGCCGATCCCGGTCATGGAGATCGGCATGCGGGCCAGCATGCCCGCCAATACAAAAGCCCTGGAACCTGGCGCCTGGAACAGCTCGGCGTAGGGGTTTGCCATGGTGTGTAACCTCTTCCTGAGCGCCCTGAAACTTGCTATTCGAGGTTTTCGGGGCAAAATACATACGGTGCGTATGTGACAAATCATGCGTAACATACGCGTCGTATGTCAATCACCTATTGTGAGCCTTACCCATGAGCCGAGCCCGTGCCGACATGATCGAAGACACCCGCGCCCGCCTGATCGCCAGCGCCCGCCAGGCCTTCGCCACACAAGGCTACGCCCAGACGTCGATGGACGATTTCACCGCTCGCGCCGGCCTGACCCGGGGTGCGTTGTACCATCATTTTGGCGACAAGAAAGGCTTGCTCGCGGCAGTGGTTGCGCAGCTCGACGGTGAAATGGATGCGAGCCTGCAGCGTATCTCGGAACAGGCGGTTGATCCTTGGGAAGGGTTTTGCGAGCGCTGCCGGGTTTATTTGCGCATGGCTCAGGATCCCGAGGTCCAGCGCATCGTATTGCAGGATGCCCCGGCGGTGCTGGGCGCAACTGACCAGCAGCAATGCGTGGACTCGCTGCGCCGGTTGCTCGATGACTTGATGCAGGCGGGCCTCATCGAGCAGGCGTGCAGCCAGGCGCTGGCGAGGCTGATCAATGGCAGCCTGGTAAGCGCATCGCTGTGGATCGCTCAGGATGAACACCCGGGCGAGCGGTTGGAAGAAGCCTTGCAAGGGCTGGAGTTGTTGTTGCGCGGGTTGAAGCCCAATGTCGTTCGCTGAA
>NZ_CP080030.1:4964359-4964492 GCF_019382755.1 Pseudomonas sp. Colony2
GGGGGGCATATCCATTATTTAGGTAACGGCCACCTATGGTTCCGCTCTTACAGCGGCTCACTTTGGAAAAGCCCCAAAGTAAGCAAAGGGCTCTGCCCCGCCTGTCGGCGCCTCGCTGTGGCTCGGCGTTCCC
>NZ_CP080030.1:4964813-4965174 GCF_019382755.1 Pseudomonas sp. Colony2
TGGACCGTGCCCGCTTTAGATTTTGATTTTGCTCTTCAACACTCAAGCCGGCCGGGAGGCCGCTGTGCTCTTGATCTGCTTTTGATCTTGATCTTAGGCGCCCCGTTAAACCACGCTGGCCGAACGCAGGCTTTGGAGCGTGGGTAACCCGGCAGGACGCCGGGTTAGCCGCGCTGGGCCAAGGATGGCCCATCGCGGCGGCCCACGGTCCAAAGCCGGAGTGAGGGCACTCCGAGCCTAGGCGAGGAGCCGAGTGGTGGGGCAAGAGCGTTTTGCTTACTTTTGCGCTTTTCAAAAGTGAGCCGCTGTAAGAGCGGAACCATAAGCGGCCATCACCCAAATAACGGATATGTACCCAGCC
>NZ_CP080030.1:4965216-5001816 GCF_019382755.1 Pseudomonas sp. Colony2
GAGTCACCCACAGCACTGCCCCTAGATACGCCGCAACATCAACGCCGCCACCCCACACGCCGCCAACGCCACGCACGCCAGAAAGAACGCATCACTGTAAGCCATCAAAAACGCCTGATGACGAACACTCTGGTCCAGCAGGTTCAGCACCACCTGATGTTCCGGCAATTGATCCTGCAGCACCCCGCCAGGCAAGCGCTGTTGCAAGGTCGGGTCAAACAGCGTCACCGACTCGCCAATACGCGCCGAATGCACCCGCTCGCGCACCACCACCAATTGCGCCAGCAGCGCCGTGCCAACCGCGCCCCCCAGGTTGCGCAGCATCGAGAACACCGCCGACGCCGACCCCGCCTGCGCCTTGGCCAGCCCATGCACCGCAAGCACCGACAACGCCACCATGATCAGCGGCTGGCCCATGCCGCGCACCACGATCGAGGGCACGATCACATTGCTGGCGCTGTCCGCCGACAAGTGCGCACCCATCCAGCAGCCCAAAGCCATGATCGCGAACCCCGAAGCCACCAGCATTTTGGCGCTGACCCACTTCATCAGGCGCGGCAAAAACGGCGCCATGATCAGTTGCACCAGACCATACGCGATCAGGCTCACGCCAATTTCGCTGGCGTTGTAGTGCTGCAATTGCGACAGGTAGTTGGGCACCAGGAACACCAGGCCATAGGTACTGGCGCCGAAGATAAACATCGCCACGCTGGCCACCCCAAAGTTGTAGTGGCCCAACAGTCGCAGGTTGATAAAGGCGTGCGCGCCCCATAATTGCCGGGCAACGAAGCCGATCAGGCCCACCACCGCCAGCAGTGTCATCCACACGATAAAGGGCGAGCCGAACCAGTCCTTGCGCCCGCCCTCCTCCAGCACGATCTGCAACGCACCCAGGCCCAGCACCATGCAGCCGATACCCAGCCAGTCGCCCTGGCGCAGCAGGCCCAACTGCATCGGCTGGCGGTCAATGGACCAGGCCACCGCCGCCAGCAACGCGATCCCCGGGAACAGTTGCAGGTAGAAGATCCAGCGCCAGGAATACGCATCGGTCAGCCAGCCGCCAATCGACGGCCCGGCGGCCTGGGCCACACTGTTGGCCAGGCTGAACAAGGCCATGCCCAGCGGGATCTTGCTGGGCGGCAGCTCGGTGATGATCAGTTGGAATGACAAGGGAATCAGCACCGCCCCGGCCGCGCCCTGCACCACCCGGATCAGGATCATCACTTGCAGGTTGGGCGACAGCGAACACGCCACCGAGGCCACCAGGAATATCCCCGAGCCCCACAGCATCACCCGGCGCAGGGAAAACACCTGCACCAGCCACGCGGTGAGGGGAATCATGATGATCTCCGCCACCAGGTAAGCGGTGGAAATCCACGAACCCTCCTCAAACGTCGCGCCCAGTGCACCTTCGATTTCCGGCAGTGCGGCGCTGGTGACGTGCACGTTCATCCCGGCCATGAAGCAGCCGAACAGCCCGCCAATCACCGCGACCCAGGCGCGAAACGGCACACGCCCTTCAGCCTCCATGGACGTGCTCCTGGCTGGCGGCAGGGCGGGTGTCAACCGTGGCAATCACCGACATGCCCGGCAGTACCCGCGACTCACCGGGTTCCAGGCGAATCTTTACCGGAAACCGCTGGACGATCTTGGTGAAGTTGCCGGTGGCGTTGTCCGGCGGCAACAGCGCGAACACCGCACCGGAGCCGGGGGCGATGCTTTCCACTTTGCCGTGCCAATGTGCGCCGGCAAAACTGTCCACCGCGATTTCCACCGACTGCCCCGGCGCCATGTGCTGCAACTGGGTTTCCTTGTAGTTGGCAATCACATAGGCCTGCTCCACCGGCACCACCGCTAACAGCGGCAGGCCGGGCATCACGTATTGCTGGCGCCGGACCTTGCGCTGGCCCACCACGCCGTCAAAAGGCGCGCGGATCTCGGTGTCCTTCAACGCATTGCGGGCCAGCGCGAGGTTGGCCTGGGCCTCGCCGATGCGTGCCTGATGCTCGACGATTTGCGCCTGCGCCTGTTGCCGGCGTCCCTTCAAGACCTGCAACTGCGCCTGCTGCCGCGCGACCTGGGCGCTCGCCTGGGCCAGGGCCGCCTGGGCCTTGGCCTGGCTGGCGCTGACGGTTTCCAGGTGCTGGGCGCTGGCCACCTGTTGCGCGACCAATTCACGATAACGCTGGTAATCGAGCCGCGCGCGCCGGGCTTCGGCCTCGCCACTGCTCAGTTCCGCCCGGGCCTGGGCGATGCGTTGCTGTTGCTCGCCCATTTGCGCGTCGAGGGTTTGCACCGATGCCTGCTGTGCGCTCGCTGCTGCTTGCGCCTGTTGCAGTTGCGCCTGGGCGCTGTTCAGACGCTCGGTGAAATCCCGCTCATCGATACGCACCAGCACATCCCCGGCCTTGACCGGCTGGTTATCTTCCACCAGCACCTGGGCTACATACCCGGCAATTCGCGGGCTGATAGCGACCCAATCAGCGCGCACATAGGCATCGTCGGTTTCTTCAAGAAAACGCCCCCATTGCCACCAGTACCCGGCAAAGGTTGCCAGCCCCACCAGCGTCGCGAGGGAAGCCGTGGTCACCAGGGCGCGACGATGACGTTGCATAACGGTCAGGCGAATGGGTTCAACAGCCTGGTTCATGGTTTGGCTCCATTGACAGCGACAGATAAGGGGGCGGTTGGATCGTCACGCTGCCAGCCGCCACCGAGGGCCTGGAACAGGTCGATCTGGCGGTTGATCAAGCGCAGGTCGGACTCGGCCACGCGGGCTTCAAGGCCCACCAGGCTGCGTTCGCTGTCCAGCAGTTGCAGGGCATCCAGCGCGCCGGAATGGTAGCCGCGGGAGGCCAGGTCGAAGGCGCGGCGGTTGTTGTCCAGGGCGGCGGCCAGGGCCTGCCCACGCTGCTGTTCGCCCTGGTACAGGGCCATGGCCTGCTCCACCTGCTTCAGTGCGTTGAGCACCGTACCGTCAAACCGTGCCAGGGCCTGGCGCGCTTCGGCCTGGCTCTGCCTGACCCGCGCCTGGGCGACCTGCCGGTTGGGAAAGCGCCAGGACACCAGCGGCCCGACGGAATACACCGTGGCGTAGCGGTCCCCGAGTTTGCCCAGGCTGCTGGCGGACGAACCGAGCATCGCGCCGAAGGTGATCCGCGGGTAAAGCTCGGCGCGGGACAGGCCCACCGTCAAGGTGGCTGCGCGCAATTGCCCTTCGGCGCGGCGGATGTCCGGCCGCCGTTGCAGCAGTGCCCAACCCTCGCCCACCGGCAAAGGCGCCTGCAACTGCGGGGCCTGGGTACAGCTGCGTGGCGTGACCTGCTCCGGCGGCAACCCGCTGAGCACGGCCAACTCATACAGCGCGCTGCTGCGCCGGGCCGTGAACATCGGCAACGGTGCCCGGGTTTCTTCCAGCAACCCTTGCAGGCGCGCCAGGTCGAGTTGCGTGGCCGCGCCGGCCTTTTGCAGCTTCTGCGTGACCGCGACGCTCTGCTCCAGCAGCTGCACCGAGTGCGCCTGCACCTGTTCGCGCACACCATAGACGCAGGCCTGGGCATAGGCGCGGGCCGTCTGCGCGGCCACCGTCACCCGCAGCTCATCCTCCAGCGCCCGCGCCACCTGGGCATCCGCCCGTGCCGCAGCGATGCGATAACGTACCTCGCCCCACAAATCGAGGGTGTAGCTCAGGGAAAACTCAGGGGTGTGGCTCCATTCGGCACCGGCATGACGGTTAGTCGCCTGGGCCAGCGTCTGGTCATCGCGGCTGCGACCGTAGGCCAGGCCATAATCCAGGGAAGTCGACGGCAGGCGCTCGCCGTCTGCCTGTTCCAGCTGCGCCAGCAACGCATCGACATGGGCGGCGGCGGCTTCGAGGTCTTTGTTCTGGTGCAGGGCCCGCGCCACCAGGGCGTCCAGTTGCGGGTCGCGGTACAGCTGCCACCAACGGGCGGGCAACGCCTCGGCCGACTCGGCGGAGAGCCGCGGTGCAGGCTGCGCCGTGACGGTCGACGGTTGACCGGGCACACCAGTGCACCCGGCCAGCACACTCAACAGGGCGATGGGCATCCATGGGTGAAAAGAAGGGCTGTGCATCACAAGGCTCGCTCAAGAAGGAGCCTTGCAGATTAGGCAGATGGCCTGTCCGATTCGCCCGCGTCAGGGCCATGTATCGTCGCTAAACAGACAATAGCGTTACCTGACGCAACACTAAACTCCGGGCCGAAAATGACTTGGCGGATAACCCAGCGACTTGCGAAACATCGCACTGAACGCACTCGGGCTCTGGTAACCATGCTCCAGCGCCACCTCCAGGATCGACACGCCCTGGGCCAGCAACTTCAAGCTCAGGGCCAACCGCGCACGCTTGCGCCATTCACCGAAACTCATGCCCAACTCCCGCTGGAACACCCGGCTCAGGGTGCGGGCGCTCATGTTCAGGCTGTCGGCCCAGGATTCCAGGCTGCTGTCGTCAGAAGGGTTGCGGATGAAATGCGTGCACAGCCTGGCCAGCCGTGCTTCGCCGGGCACCGGCACGTGCATCGCCACAACCGGCGCGGCGAGCAGTTCCATGCGGATCAACTCGATCATGGCCTGCAGACGCGGGCTGTGGTGCCCGGCAATCTGCGTGGCGGCGACGATCAGCTCCCGCAGCAATGCCGACACTTCAATCACCTGGCAGGTGCGCCCCAGCCCCGGCTCGGCCTCGGGCATGAGGAACAGCGTGCGCATATGCACCTCGCCGGCCATGCGGATCTCGTGCGGGGTTCCGGCCGGCACCCACAGCGCATGCCCGGACGGCACCAGCCAACTGCCTTGGGCGGTGCTGACCACCATCACCCCGGACACGCCGTGGATCAATTGCGCCTGGGCGTGGCAATGAGGATGCACCACGTCATCGTTGCGGTAGTTGTCGGCGTAGGCTTCAAGCCAGGGGCGGGGTGGGCTGTTCATCGGCTGAGGTCTCGCATCAATCAAGCGTCGATTCTAGCGAAAAGTCCTGTGGCAAAAACGATAGATATAGACAGCCATCGTCGCATTCCAGACAGCCGGTGAACTTGTGGGCCGCCCCGCCAGTCAGCTAGTTGGGCACTCTGAAAAAGGTTGGGTGGGCAATGCGCATTTCGTTGGAGCAACAAGTGGCGCTGGTGACTGGCGCCAGTTCCGGAATCGGCGCGGGGGCCGCCAAGGCCCTGGCCGAGGCCGGAGCCGCCGTGGTACTGAACTACAACGCCCAGGCGGCGCCGGCTGAAGCACTGGCGGCGCAGATCAACGCCAACGGCGGCCGGGCCATTGCGATTGGCGCCGACGTGTCGAAAGAGGCCGATGTGGAGCGCCTGTTTGCCCAGACCCTTGATGCCTTCGGGCACCTGGACATCCTGGTGGCCAACTCGGGCATGCAGAAAGACGCCGCTGCCGTGGACATGACCCTCGACGACTGGAACACCGTGATCGGCGTCAACCTCACCGGCCAGTTCCTCTGCGCCCGCGCCGCGTTGCGCATCTTCAACCGCCAGGGCATCCGCGAAGGTGTTTCCCGGGCCGCCGGGAAGATTATCCACATGAGTTCGGTGCACCAGGTGATTCCCTGGGCCGGGCACGTGAACTACGCCGCGTCCAAGGGCGGCGTGGAAATGCTGATGCGCACCCTGGCCCAGGAAGTCAGCCAGCAGCGCATCCGCATTAACGGCGTTGCGCCGGGAGCGATCCGCACGGCCATCAACCGCGCCGCCACCGAAGGCGCGGCCGAAGTGGAACTGCTCAAGTTGATTCCCTATGGCCGCGTGGGTGACGTCGAAGACGTGGCCAACGCGGTGGTGTGGCTGGCCAGTGATGCCTCCGACTACGTGGTGGGCAGCACCCTGTTCATTGATGGCGGCATGAGCCTTTATCCGGAGTTTCGTGGCAATGGTTGATCTGAAAAACGAACCACAAAGTGCCATTGATGCCCACGGCATCATCGGCGACATGCGCAGTGCAGCGCTGGTGAACGACAAAGGCAGCATCGATTTTTTCTGCTGGCCGGAGTTCGACAGCCCCTCCATCTTTTGCTCATTGCTGGACTCCCCCGCCGCCGGCATCTTCCAGCTCACGCCGGACCTGCCCGACGCCCGCCGCGAGCAGATCTACCTGCCCGACACCAACGTGCTGCAAACCCGCTGGTTGAGTAATGACGCGGTGGTGGAAATTACCGATTTCTTGACCGTCAGTGAAGAAGTTGACGACCTGCCGATCCTGATTCGGCGGGTGCGGGTGGTCAGCGGCAAAGCGAGCATCCATATGCGCTGCGCAGTGCGTCATGACTACGCCCGCGCACAGACCCGGGCCACTCAAGATGACGGCGACGTGTTGTTTGAGGCCGCAGACCAACCCGGCCTGCGCCTGACCAGCAGCCACACCCTGCAGTTGGATGGCGACGCTGCCGTAGCATCCTTTGAACTCGGCCAGGAAGAAGGCGCCGAGTTTGTCCTCGGCGGGCTGGACGATGCCGGAGTCAAAAACGACTGCACCGACCTGTGCCTGGAGCGCACCCTGAAGTTCTGGCGCGGCTGGATTTCCCAATCCAACTACCGTGGGCGCTGGCGCGAGATGGTCAATCGTTCGGCCCTGGCCTTGAAGCTTTTGACCTCGCGCAAACACGGTGCAATCCTCGCTGCCGCCACCTTCGGCCTGCCGGAAACACCCGGCGGCGAGCGCAACTGGGACTACCGCTACACCTGGATCCGCGACGCCTCGTTCACCGTCTACGCGTTCATGCGCCTGGGGTTTATCGAGGAAGCCAACGGCTACATGCGCTGGTTGAAAGGCCGGGTGGGTGACTGCTGCGATCAGCCGATGAAAATCAACATCCTGTACGGCATCGACGGCCGCCAGGAACTGCCGGAAACCGAGCTGAGCCACCTCAGCGGCCACGGCGGCGCGCAACCGGTGCGCATCGGCAACGAGGCGTACGACCAGGTGCAACTGGATATCTACGGCGAGTTGATGGACGCGGTATACCTGGTCAACAAATACGGTGAGGCCATCTCCCATGAGGGCTGGAAACACACGGTGGAAGTAGCCGACCAGGTCTGCGAAACCTGGAACCACAAAGACGTCGGCATCTGGGAAATGCGCGGTGAGCAGCATCACTTCCTGCACTCAAGGCTGATGTGCTGGGTGGCCCTGGACCGGGCGATTCGACTGGCGTCCAAGCGCTCGCTACCGGCGCCGTTTGCCCGTTGGGACCAGACTCGCCAGGCGATTTATGCCGATATCTGGAGCAACTTCTGGAACGAAGAACGCGGCCACTTCGTGCAGCATATCGGCAGCACCGCGCTGGATGGCTCGATGCTGTTGATGCCACTGGTGCGCTTCGTTGCGGCGACAGACCCGCGCTGGTTGTCGACACTGGAGGCGATCCAGAAAAGCCTGGTGCGTGACGGCATGGTCTACCGCTACCGCAACGACGACAGCCAGATTGATGGGCTACAAGGCACCGAGGGCGCGTTTGCAGCGTGCTCGTTCTGGTACGTGGAATGCCTGGCCCGGGCCGGGCAAGTGGAGAAGGCGCATCTGGAGTTTGAACAGTTGCTGCGCTATGCCAACCCGCTGGGGTTGTATGCCGAAGAGTTTGATAACCAGGCACGGCATTTGGGGAATACGCCGCAGGCGTTGAGCCATTTGGCGCTGATCAGCGCGGCAACGTTCCTGGACCGGAAGTTGAGTGGGGTGAAGACGGTTTGGCAGCCTTGAGCCCGAGCACAATCTGAAGGCAATTGAGTAACCTTGTGGGAGCTGGCTTGCCTGCTCCCACATGACCGCGCCAGACTTGGAGACGAGGTGTACCCGGTGCACAATGCGTGGTCCTTCGATCTATACCAGGATGCCAATGCGCCAAGTCCTACTGATCATCGATGTACAACCCTCCTTCGCCCCGCCCGACTGGCTGGTAATCGGTATCAACGCCTTGCTGGGTCGCATGCCGTCAGTGGCCACCGTAGAGCGCCACGACGAAAGCATCACCCCGTTCGCCCGCCAACTCGGCTGGCAGCCGGCGCCCGACGACGACAGCCTGATCGCCGCTGACCATATCTTCATCAAACACGGCTATGCGCCCACGCCCGAGACCATCAGCCACCTGAAAAGCCTCGCGCCGGACCGAGTGCTGGTGTGTGGCATCCAGACTGATACCTGTGTGCTGGCGGCCGGGTTTGCGTTGTTTGATGCCGGATTACAGCCCACGCTGATCAGCGATTTGACCGTGGGTTCGTCGCTGGATCGCTCGGGGAAACTGGGCGCGGATTTGTGGCGGCATCACTTTAAACACGTCATCACCCACGCAGAGATTTAAGTCAGCCCCTCACTGTGGCGAGGGAGCTTGCTCCCGCTGGGTCGCGAAGCGGCCCCAAAAAGCTCAACGCCATCTAACTCAAAGAACACAGTCAACAAAACCTGGGGCTGCTGCGCAGCCCAACGGGAGCAAGCTCCCTCGCCACAGGTTGTTTGGCAAACATCATTGTTGACACAAGGCTCGTATTGATCGGCGCTCTGCCGACGCATTACTCGGCGTCACTGCCAGCCTGGTCGCCGACGGAAACATCAGTCACGTTAGAGGCCACGTTGTATCGCGGGCCAATGGAAGTCGAGGGCGGCGAGTGGATGTGCCAGGTGCGCGACCCTTGGGGTAATTGCATCGGCTTGCGCCAGGCCGGTCTAGACAAGTCAAGCAATTGCAGCCTTTCGAACCACACTCGGTAACCCGCTTGGTCTACAGTTCCAACACTTTCCCTCCACCCTCGGAGCCTCCATGCCTACCCTTCACATCCGCACGCCCATGCTCGATATCGCTTACGAAACCCATGGCCCGGAAGGCGGTGAGGTGGTGATCCTGCTGCATGGCTTCCCCTACGACCCTCGTGGCTATGACGAGATCGCCCCGGTGGTCGCCGCACGTGGCTACCGGGTATTGGTGCCATACCTGCGCGGCTATGGCCCGACGCGCTTTATCAACGATCAGGTGATGCGCTCCGGCCAACAAGCAGCGCTGGCCAAGGATTTGCTGGATTTCATGGATGCCCTGTCCATCGAAAAAGCCACGCTGGTGGGCTATGACTGGGGCGGACGCGCGGCGTGTATCGTTGCGGCGCTTTGGCCTGAACGGGTGCGCGGCCTGGTGACGGGCGATGGCTACAACATTCAGGATATCGCTGCGTCGACCAAGCCTCGGGCGCCGGAAACAGAACATCGGCTGTGGTATCAGTTTTACCTTCATACCCAGCGCGGCGTCGACGGCTTGACCGCCAATCGTCGCGAGTTCTGCCAGTTACTGTGGGCGCTCTGGTCGCCGTCCTGGGCCGAAGGGCCGAGCCTGTATGGCAAGACAGCGCCCTCGTTTGATAACCCGGATTTTGTCGAGGTGGTGGTCCATTCCTACCGGCACCGCTTCATGTACGCACCGGGTGACCCGGCGCTGGAAAGCATCGAGCAGGCCCTGGTGCAGCCACCGCCGATTTCAGTACCGAGCATCTCGTTGTGCGGCGCTGATGACGGCGTAGGTCCGGCTCCGGTCGAAGATGACGACCTGGAAAATTTCAGCGGGTTTTATCGGCGCGAGGTGTTGGCCGGCGTGGGCCACAACATTCCCCAGGAGGCGCCCCAGGCAACCCTTGAGGCGATTTTCGAGCTGCTGAGCCTCAGCCCCCAGCCGAAATCCTGAAGCTGAACACGCTGCCCTGCCCCACCACGCTTTCAGCCCACAGGGTGCCGCCGTGGGCTTCGACGATGCCGTGGGAGATGTACAACCCCAGCCCGCTGCCGGTGGGGTTGCCCTCGCGTGAGGTCCAGTAGCGGTCGAAAATATACGGCAGTTGCGCCGGGTCGATGCCGATGCCGTTGTCGCATACCCGAAACAGCACTTCGTCCCCCGCCGCCTCGGCAATCACCTCGATCACTCCGCCCAGCGGGGTGAATTTCAGGGCGTTGCCCAGCAGGTTGGAAAACACCTGGAACAAGCGCTCCGGGTCGGCCTGGGCACTCAGCCCGTCCACTGAGCGCCAAGTCAGGTCCACACCCTTGGCGGCCGCCAGCGGTTGCCACATCGAACAGATCTGGTCCAGGGTTGCCGCCACATCGAGCCGTTGCAGCGAAACGCTGTAGCGCCCGGCCTCGATGCGCGAAATATCGATCAGGTCTTCCAGCAGCGTGTTCATGCGGGCGGTGGCGTTTTGCATGGTTTCAATCGCGGTGGAGAGGCGCCGGTTCGCCTTGTTGTCCTCGGCGGGCACCATGCTGCGCATCATCCCGCATTGCATCAGCAGGATGGTCAGCGGGCTGCGCAGGTCATGGGAGACCACCGCCACCAGCTCGTCACGCGCCCGCACCGCAGCATGTTCGCGTTGCACCTGGCGCGCCAGGTCATGCTCCAGGGCATTGCGCCGCAGGCTCTCCGCCGCCTGTAGCTCCGACAGCGACCAATACAGCGCCTTGCCATCGACCTGCTGCTTCCACAACTCAAACGACAGGCGCGGGCTCAAGGTCGTGCTGCCCGGTTCCTGATGTTTGACCGGCTGGCCGCTCCACTCCACCGAAGACTGGACCTCCGGGCGAAACCACATCACCGCGTTGTCCACCGGCTTGGGCAGGCAGAACGCCAACAGGCCGCTGGCATGGGCCTGGTAGGCCGCCGCCGGGGGAAAGTCCACCGACAATTGATGGCTGTGCACCACGCCTTTGCCCTGCCCGCGCACCCACTGGTACAAGGCGTGGATCTCAGCACGTGCAGGGCAAACGCCGAACACATGCAGGCGCTCTTCCACCCGAATCGCCAGGCCACCGGCGGCGGTCAGGTTCAGCAGCGTTTGCGCATAGGGCAACAGGCTTTCCATCACATCGCACTGGTCCGCGGTCATGGCGGCGACCAACTCTTCGACCATGGCGGCCTTGTGACGTTGTTGGCGGCGCTCCTGCTGCTCCTGGAGCAACGTGATCTGCATCGACAACAACTGGCCGATGCTGGTGCACGCCGTGCGCAGTTCATGGGGCACGCGCAACGGCTCACGGTGGCCACAGGTGATCAGGCCCCAGAGCTGGTCGTCCTTGAGCAGCGAAATGCTCATGGACGAACGCACGCCCATGTTCTTCAAATAATGGCAGTGCACCGGGGACACGCTGCGCAACACGGCGAAGCTGAGGTCCAGGGGCTGGCCGTTGTCGGGGCGCAGGGCCGGCAGGATCGGCACCGGCTGGTACTCAGCGTCGGGAATCGCGCGGATCCAGTTCAGCCGGTACAGCTCGCGGGCCTGGGGCGGGATGTCCGACGCGGGAAAACATAATCCCAGGTACGGCTGCATGCCGTCACTGAGGGCCTCGCCAATCACTTTGCCGTGGCCTTCCTGCTCGAAGCGGTACAAGGTGACCCGGTCATAACCGGTGAGGCTACGAATCTCGGTCACGCTGATCTGGTACAAGCTGTCGAGCGTCTTCGCCGACTGCAAGCGGCGCAGCGTTCGGGACAGCTGCTTCACAGCGCTGTGCTCAAGCGTGAGGCTCCGCTCCAGTTCGAGAAACAGCAGGCCTTGATGACGATGCAGCAGGATGTCGTAGGCGTAGCCATCCAGCGTCAGTTGATGCACATCCTCCTCAAAGGCGTCCAGGTCTGCCAGGGCACGACTCACCTGTACTGCCGCTTCGCTGCCCAGCACATTGGCCAGCGCCTGGCCCGACAGGCGTTGCGCGTCCAGGCCCAGCGCGCCGCTCAGGTTGCTGCTGGCTTGCAGCACCTCAAGCGCCGGTTCGCTCAGCGTCAACAACAACCCGTGAGGCTGGATCGAGCCGGGGATATCGATGGGCTCGCTGGCGCAATCGTCGATCAGCGTATCGACCGTGGTCATCGCAGCACCCCGCAGCGGTCCAGCCACTGCTCGAAACACAGGAAGGTCGACTCGGCGACCTTCACCGCCTCCACGCGCTCGTACGCGGTTCGCAGCGGGTAAAGGCACGCCAGAAAACGCTGCCACAGGGCGCTGGTCTCGGCCCCGTACACATTCATGAACGCGCCGCCATTGGTGGAGCCCACGCCAATCTTGATCTCGATAAGGTCGCGCAACACCTGGCCGCCGAGGGTGGCGCCTTCCAGCACATAGAGGGCGCCCAAGGCCTGGGCCACGTTGGTGATGGCGGGCAGTTCGGGGCATATCGGCAAGGCATCGATCTGCAGGTTTTCCAGGCCCAGCGCCCGCAAATCCGCCTGCAAGTACGGAGTTTTGCTGCGCCGCCCCCACTCCAGGTCCGGGATGATCTCGCCCCACGGCGCCAGGGCGCGCTCCAGCGGTTGATAGAAGCCGTAGTAGGCGCTCATCAACTCGCGGTACAACGCCAGGTCCATGCGGGAAAAAGGCAGCCGAGTGTCGAGGCGTCGATGCAGCGCAGCGGTCGCCGCGCGTAGTTCGACAAGGACAGGAGGTAGTGAATTCATGAGCTGTGCGCACGCCGGGAAGGTTCAAAACCGCGACGTAGAGGCCTGGGATCAAGACACTGCGCAATGGACTGTGAGTAACATAGCACCTTGATACAAAAACGTACCTATTCGTTCAAACAGGCTCGACCTCAACCGGGTGAGGAAAACCGTTCACGGTAGGCCTGGGGTGTGATCGATACCGCTCGCAGGAAGCTGCGGCGCATGGTTTCTTCGCAGCCAAAGCCGCAGTGCACGGCGATGCGCTTGATCGACGCGCTGCTGTCCGCCAATTGCCGGCGGGCGGTTTCCACACGGATCAATTCGACGGCCCTCGCCGGCGTCTGGCCGGTTTCGGCGCGGTAGTGGCGCACGAAGCTGCGCTCGCTCATGCCCGCCTGGGCGGCCAGTGTGGCAACGTTCAAATCGAGGGTCAGGTGTTCGGCGATCCAGGCGTGCAGCTCCGCAAAACGGCTACCGCCCTTTTGCAGGGACATCGTCACGCTGAACTGCGATTGCCCACCGGGGCGCTTGAGAAACACCACCAGGTGCCGCGCCACTTCCAGGGCCACGGCGCGACCCAGGTCCTCCTCCACCAGCGCCAGGCACAAGTCGATACCGGCGGTCACGCCGGCGGAGGTCCACAGGTTGCCCTGCTGGATGAAAATCGGATTGGCCTCCACCGTCAGCTGTGGGTACTTGCGCGCGAGTTCTTCGCAGCGCGTCCAGTGGGTCACCACGCGGCGGCCGTCGAGCAAACCGCTGGCGGCCAGCAGAAAGGCGCCGGTACACACCGAAGTCATGCGTCGGGCCTGGGTGGCTTTTTGCCGAACCCAGTCCACCAGCGCCAGGTCTTCGGCGGCACCGTACACCCCCCAGCCGCCGGCAATCACCAGTGTGTCGCACGGAGCATCGGCAGGCGGCAGTGGCTCGGCCACCAGGGCCAGGCCCGCCGAGGTCATCACCGGCTCGGCCTGGGCGGCAATCACACTGACCGCATAGGGCAACGGCAAACCCTGCTGGCGCGCCAGGTCATTGGCCGAGGCAAACACTTGCAAGGGCCCGGTGACGTCGAGCACCTGCACATTGGGAAAGGCGAGAACGTTGATGATTCTGGGCATGTTGGCGTAATTCGTGGGCTCAATGGCGTATGCGCCAAAGCCTAGGTGACTAGAGTGAAGCCGTCCATCCCTTTATCAGGAGCAGTCCCCATGACCTTGCAGATCGGCTTTTTGTTGTTCCCCGGCATCCAGCAACTGGACCTCACCGGGCCCTACGACGTGTTGGGATCGCTGCCGGATGTGAAACTGCACCTGGTGTGGAAGGACCTCGCGCCGGTCACCTCCAGCACCGGCTTGGTATTTACCCCCAGCACCACTTATGACGAGTGCCCGACGCTGGACGTGATTTGCGTGCCCGGCGGTTCTGGCGTCGGGGCATTGATGGAGGATGAGCAGACCCTGGCGTTTCTCAAGGCACAGGCCCAGACCGCGCGCTATGTGACATCGGTGTGCACCGGCTCCCTGGTGCTGGGTGCCGCGGGCTTGCTGCGCGGGCGTCGCGCGACCACTCACTGGGCCTACCACGACCTGCTCGCACCGCTCGGTGCGATCCCGGTGCAGGAGCGCGTGGTGCGTGACGGCAACCTGTTGACCGGTGGCGGGATTACCGCCGGGATCGACTTTGCCCTGACCCTGGCCGCCGAGCTGTACAGCGAGGCGGCAGCGCAACTGGTGCAGTTGCAGATTGAGTACGCCCCGGCGCCGCCGTTCAATGCTGGCCGGCCGGAAACCGCACCGTCGCATGTACTGGAAGAAGCCCGCAAGCGCACCGCCGAGTCGCGCAAGACCCGGGGTGAAATCGTGGCACGGGCGGCGGCCAGGTTGGGTTAAGCGTTCGCCCGTCCGTGGCGGTCGGCGGGCACCAAATGCCCGATGGTGCCGTCCCCATACGCCCGCTCCACTTTGGAAATCACCACGTGATAACCGCCGTACCAGCGGCGGTATAGGCGCTTGGCTTCCAGGTGGGTCGGGTGGCTGGCAAAGGCGCGAATGGAGGCCTCGTCACGCCAGTAATAACTGGCGTTGATCAACCCGCCATCCGCCGAACGCCACGACTCGGCCCCCACGTATCCCGGCAGCCTTGCTGCCAGTGCGTCGATCAGATTCGTGAGGCGCTGGAACTCGTCATCCCGTTCGCCGGGCTTGTAGATAAAGGCTGCGATGTACATGGGTAACGTCCTTTTATGAGTGATGTTTCACGTCGGGCGAGACATCAATGCCAAGCGCACGGCCAGCACCATCAGCACGGTTGCCAGGCCCCATTTCTGTAAGCCTGCGCTCCCCGGTTTGCCGGCAAAAAACCGGCTAACCGCCCCGCCAAAAATCCCCAGCACGGCATGAAACACACCGCTGATCAGCGTCAGGATGATCCCCAGTTGCACCAGTTGCAGCGCGATGGGGCCCGCCTCGGGGCTGACGAATTGCGGCAGGAACACCATGAAAAACAGCAGCGCCTTGGGGTTGAGCAAACTGTTGAGCATGGCCCGCACAAACACCCGGCCCAGCGGCACGCGGCTGACGTGGGCCGTGTCCAGGGCGGGCGTTTTCTGCAGGGTCTTGAACACCAGCCACAGCAGGTACAACACCCCGGCGTAGCGAATCAGGTCAAAGGCCGGCGGCCAACTGGCGACCAGAGCGGTCACACCGGTTGCGGTCAGTGCCGTGAGCAGCAGGTCCGCCACGCTGATGCCCAACCCGGATGCCACCCCGCCACGCCAGCCATAGGTCACACCGTGGCTGATGACGAAGGCCATGTTCGGGCCCGGGGATAACAACAGCAGCAGGACTGCGCCAGAGAACACAGCCAGGGTTGCGAGGTCGATCATGCTCAAGCCATCCGCCGGGAAAGCCTGTAGATTAATCAGCCCACCTGATACAAACAAAAAATTGATCTAGATACACTTTGCACAGGAACGCACCATGGCTCAGGTCCGCTACAAACTGATCGTCGATGAACTGGCCACGCGGATTCGCGCCGGACAGTTGCCGCCGGGCACCCAGTTGCCGACCCTGCGTAGCCTGATGAACAGCCATCGCATCGCCCTCGCCACTGCCTTGCGGGTGTACAGCGAACTGGAGGCCAGCGGCCTGGTGGTGGGTGAACCGGGACGCGGGACGTTTGTGCGCGACACCACGTTGCTGCGGGGCATGGGCCTGGTGCAACAACCGCTGCAACCGGGCACCGTGGACCTGAGCCTCAACTACCCCTCGTTGCCGGGCCAGGCCGAGATGCTGCGCGACGGTTTGCGTGCCATTGCCGCCTCGGGCGACCTCGATGCGCTGCTGCATTCCGCGCCGCAGGGTGGCCGCGCCCATGAACGACAGACCGCCGCGCGGCACCTGCGCAATCGGCAGATTCGCGTGAGTGGCGAGCAAGTGCTGATCGTCAACGGTGCGCAACAAGGCCTCGCCGTCAGCCTGATGGCGCTGCTGCAACCGGGGGATGTATTGGCGATGGATGCGCTGACGTATCCCGGGTTGAAAACCCTGGCCCAGTCCCAGCGCATCGACCTGGAGCCGCTGCCGCAACCGGCTGGGCATACGGATCTGGATGCGCTGGAGGCTTTGTGCAAACGGCGCCCGGTGCGGGCTTTTTATTGCATGCCCACGTTGCACAATCCGCTGGGCACAGTGATGGGTGAAGCCGACCGCGAGCGCCTTGCAGCGTTGGCTGAACGCTACGATTTTCTACTGATCGAAGACGGCGCCTACGCCTTTCTCGCCGAGCCCGCACCGAAGCCGTTGTTTACTTATGCGCCGCTGCGCACGGTGTATGTGTCTGGCCTTTCGAAGAGTGTGGCGTCGGGGTTGCGGGTGGGGTTTATCGTCGCGCCCCAGGCGTGGGTGCCGGCGCTGGAGCAAGCGATCCGTGTCTCGACCTGGAGCACGCCGACGCTCACGGTAAACCTGGCGTGCCGCTGGATAGAATCCGGTGCAGTGGATGCACTGGAAGAGCACAAGCGCCAGGATGCGCGCCAACGCCAGGCGCTGGCCCGGGAGGTCTTGCGAGGGTGTGAGGTGATTGCGCATCCGGCGTCGTATTACCTGTGGCTGGTGTTGCCGGAAGGTCTGCGGGCGGATGCAGTGGTGGCTGCGCTTGAGGGCCAGGGTGTGCGGGTCACCAGTGCCGAGCCGTTTGCCTGTACGGCCCATGTGCCGCATGCGTTGCGGGTGGCGCTGGGGTCGATTGATTTGGCGACGTTGAGAATAGCCTTGGGGAAAATTCGCGAGGCAATTCGGATATGAATAAAGGGCCAGCAGGGTAAATCCCTTTGATTTGCGGGACATTTCCGAGACAATCTTTCGGCCTTGTGCCTGCCGGAACCGGTGGCTAGTCTTCGCCCCGTCACTGCTCATCAGTGATCGGGTTTAGTCGCCCGGATCCGAAAAGGCGCATGTCCCATCATGAGGTTTYATGGTGGCTGTGCGCAGGGCACCTTCGGGTGCGCCGGKTTTTCCTKWTYRGCCGGTCGACTAACCTGCGTWCAGCCGCCACCCTWCGTTTAGTCGCGAAGGGGTCGGCCCCTTAACCGAAAAGGAGTTACACCATGAATAAACCCGTCCCCGACCCACCCATCGACCTGCTCAAAAACCGCGCCGCGTTCAATCGCGCCCTCGAACACTACCTGCCCTCCCAGGGCTTCCATACCGTCAACGAAGACCTGAGCTTCGAAGACTCCCTGCTCTACACCGCCRRCCTGCTSMRCAGCGCCTCGGCSACCGCSCTCGACTGYGGCGAACWRCTGCAAAGCCCCGAGCGGGCAAAGTTGCTGGCGGTGTGGCATTTGCTGGAAATTGCCAAGACCACCGTCGACCGCTCGATTGAGTGTTTGCACCTGCGCAAGGCTTAGCCGCAACCCCGTCAAGCCTGTGTGGGTTTGTGCATCCGGCCAAATCCACACGGCAACGATTGCCCAATCCTCTGGCCAACGCATAGAATGCGAACCGTTATCAATTAAGACGCCCGCGCCAGGATGCCCATGTCGAGCGACCACCCACTGGATCATGCCGCCATCGGCCAGCTCTACCATGCCCATCATTCCTGGCTGCGCGGCTGGTTGAGCCGGCGTACGGGCTGCCGTGAGCACGCCGCCGACCTGGCGCAGGAAACCTTCGTGCGCCTGCTCAATGCGCGCAAGCAGCAAGCCTTGCTGCAACCCCGGGCCTACCTGAGCAGCATCGCCCGCAGCCTGATGATCGACCAGTATCGCCGCCGCGAACTGGAGCGTGCCTATCTGGAGAGTCTCGCGCATTTCCCGCAAGTCGAGGTGCCGTCGGAAGAAACCCGCCTGCTGATCCTCGACAGCCTGGAGCGCATCGACCGCCTGCTGGACCAACTCAAGCCACGGGTGCGCGAAGCGTTTTTGCTGGCGCAACTGGACGGCCTGACCTGCCAACAGATCGCCCTGCGCCTGGGGGTGTCCAAGGCCACCGTGGAGCGCGACCTGGCCAAGGCACTGCATGCCTGTTATCGGTTGCGTTATGCCGAAGGCTAATCCGCCATTGGTGGACCAGGCGATCCAGTGGATGATCAAGCTGCGGTTCAATATTGCCGATGACGCCACCACGGCCGCCTTCGAACGCTGGCTTGAAACCAGTGGCGATCACCAGCAGGCCTGGCAACGGGTCTCGTCGATGAGTGACGAGTTTGCGCAGTTGCCGGCACAGGTCGGCCGCCATGCCTTGCAAGGTGCCCGCCAACGCATCAGCCGCCGTGAAGGGTTGAAGTTGCTCGGGCTGTTCGCCGGTGCCGCAGGGCTGACTTGGTTCGGCCGCGACTACACGCCATTGCCCGGCCTGCTGGCCGATTACCGCACCGCCACCGGAGAGCGGCGTTGGGTCGCCCTCGACGATGGCAGCCGTATCCAGCTCAACAGTGCCAGCGCCATCGACACAGTCTTCAACACCGAAAGGCGTCTGGTGCAGTTGCGCCAGGGTGAAATCCTGATCGACATGGGCGCCGACGGTAGCGCGCCACGGCCCTTCTGGGCGCAAACCCGCGACGGTTATCTGCGCGCCTTGGGCACCCGGTTCATGGTGCGCGAGGAGCCCCACGGCACCTTGCTCGCCGTGCAAAAAGGCAGCGTCGCGGTATTCGCCGACAGCCATCAGGCCAGCGCACGTGGGGTGATACAGCCCGGCGAGCAGATGCTGTTTGATCGAAACGGGTTGCGTCCACCCGCCACCACGGGCCTGGATCCCTGGGCCTGGAGCGACGGTGTGATCAGCGCTCACAACATGCGTCTGGACGATTTCCTCGCGGAGCTGAGCCGTTACCGCACTGGGCTGGTGCGCTGCAGCGAAGCGGTCGCCGGCCTGCGTGTGTCCGGGACTTACCAGTTGGACGATACCGATCAGGTCCTGACCCTGGTGGCACAGGCACTGTCGGTGAACATCACCTATCGCAGCCGTTATTGGGTGACCGTCGCAGCTCGTGCATGACCTTCCGAAAATAAATGAGGTGAATTCTCATCTTCGCTCGACCTGTAAGGAAAGGCCGATCAACAGGCCGATTCTGTCCACTTCCTTCAGGAGCATTCCGCGGTCATGCAAGCGTTCCCCTCCAAGCGTTCTCCCCTCAAGCATGCGGTGCACGCCGCCCTGCTCGGTGCCTGCCTGAACGGCAGCGCCCTGCCCCTGGCGGTCATGGCGCAAACGCCTGCCAGCGACACCCAGGCCCGTGACTGGAACATCGCACCCGGCCCATTGGCCACGGTGCTCGACCAGTTTGCGCGCCAGGCGAGTATCAGCCTGTCCTATGACGCCACCAGCGTCGCCGGCAAGACCAGCCCCGGCCTCAACGGCGCGCTGGACAGCCAACAGGCCTTGAGCCAATTGATCCAGGGCCAGGGCTTGCAAGCCCAACGCCAGAGCAACAACACCTGGCTGCTGTTGCCGCAAGTCGCGGACACCGGCGCGCTGAACCTGGGTGCCACCACCGTGACCGGCGAACACCTCGGCGTCACCACTGACGGCAGCGGTTCCTACACCACTGGCGCCGTGACCATCGGCAAGGGCGCCCACAGCCTGCGGGAAACACCGCAATCGGTCAGCGTCATGACCCGCAAGCTGATCGACGACCAGAACATCACCACCATCGATCAATTACTGGAACACACCCCGGGTATCACCACCTACGACTCACCTATGGGTGGCAAGTATTTCTATTCCCGTGGTTTCAAGATGCTCGGCCAATACCAGTTCGACGGTGTGCCGTTGGACATCGGCAAAGACTACGTACAGGCCGACAGCTTCACCGCCAACATGGCGATCTATGACCGGGTGGAAGTGCTCAAGGGCGCGGCCGGCATGCTCAAGGGCGCCGGCACCGCCAGTGGTGCGGTGAACTTCGTGCGCAAGCGGCCACAAGACAAACCCACCACCAGCCTGTCGCTGTCTGCCGGCACCTGGGACAACTACCGCGCCGACGTCGATACCGGCGGCCCGCTCAATGACAGCGGCACCGTACGCGGGCGCGCCGTGGTCAGCCAACAGAATCGTGGCTCGTACATGGACGTCTCCAAGCGCCAGGACCAAGCTGTCTACCTCGCACTGGATGTTGACCTCTCGCCTGACACCACCCTGGGCATCGGTGCCAGCTACGAAGATGTCGATGCAACGCCCTGCTGGGGCGGCGTGCCGCGCTACAGCGACGGCAAGAGCATCGGCCTGAGCCGTTCCACCTGCCTGGGCCAGGCCTGGAACGACTGGCAGAGCCAACGCACTACGCTGTTTGCCGACCTCACCCACCACTTCAACGACGACTGGCAACTCAAGGTCACGGCGGTGAACAGCCGCAACCTGCAAGACATCAAATACGCCGCCAGCCAAGGCACCGTGAAGTACGGTGATCCGGCGCCAACCGCCGAGATGTACGCCGCGCTGTTTGACTACGACCACCGGGATTTCGGACTGGATGCCTACCTGGACGGTAAGTTCGAAGCGTTCGGTTTGCAGCATGAACTCATCATCGGCGCCAATGGCAGCCGTGGCACCCAGGACGATGTCTACGCGATCCGGAGCCTGCCCGACCGGCAAAGTATCTTCCTGCCCAACCACCACTTCCCGCAGCCCGCCAACGATACCTTCTGGCCCAACATGTACCGGGGCGGCACCGTCAAGGAAACCGCCACCCAGTACGGTACCTACGCCACTTTGCGCCTGAGGCTGGCCGAGCCATTGATGGTGGTGCTCGGCAGTCGCGTCAGTTGGTTCGAAAACCGCCGCCAGTCGAATAACCTCGCCTGGGGCGAATGGGCCCTGCAGGATGCACGCACCAAGGAAACCGGTGAAGTCACGCCGTTCGCCGCGGTGATCTATGACCTCGACGACAACCTTTCGGTGTACGCCAGCTACGCCGATATTTTCCAGCCACAAAGCTCCAACGCCACGGTGACCGGGGCTGCCCTCAAGCCCAAAATCGGCGAAAACTACGAGCTGGGCATCAAGGGCGAATGGTTTGAGGGGCGCCTCAACAGCTCGCTGGCATTGTTCCGCGCTATCGAGAAAAACGCCGCCGAAACCGACTACACCACCCAATGCGGTACCTCGGCAGACGGCTATTGCTACACCGACACTGGCAAGGTTCGCGCACAAGGTGTCGAAGCCGAGTTGAGTGGCGAGTTGCTGGAACGCTTGCAAGTGGCGGGCGGCTACACCTACACCCAGACCAAGAATCTCAACAACATCAACAGCGCCGCAATTGGCGCGGTCGCAAACAGCTACGTGCCGCGACACATGCTGCGCTTGTGGGGCGATTATCAGTTGGACGGCACACTGTCGAAATGGAGCGTCGGCACCGGCGTCAACGCCCAGAGCATCAACTACCGAATTCAAGGCATCAAACTGGAACAAGCCGGTTATGCGGTATGGAATGCGCGGTTGGCGTACCGGGTTGATGACACATGGACGGTGGCGCTGAACGGTAACAATCTCTTCGACAAAAATTACTATCAGACGGTGGGAACGGCCGACTGGGGTAATTTCTACGGCGAACCGCGCAACTTCACTGTCAGTTTGAAAGGCAATTTTTAAGGTTAGTACCGCCTCAATGTGGTGACGGACTCACGTCCTCACCACTCGTCGCTTGTCCCCGAAAAACCCCGCATCCGACCTCCGTCAAAAAAAGGTTTTCCTCAGCCGCAGGAAATTTCCTAAATTTGTTCCTACACTCCAAAACGCCAGCATTTTGTTCCGGGAAAACCCGGAAATCCGACCAAGACAGTCAACAAACTGTCACTCGGAAGAGCACCCGACGTGTCTAGACCGAAGGTCTTATAAAAAAGTCAAAACCTTGACGAGCGACGAAAAGGGAACCATCATTTAGCCATTACCCCGCAAATTCCCTGCAGATAGATAGGTAATTGCGTATTACCCAGCGAAGTAACCGTTCGTCTGGCGCCACTTATAAAGCAAGCCCTGCCTTTATGGATGAGCAGCCGAACAAGGAAGCCCTGGTGTGCAATGAGGGATGTTTTTATGCGCGAGAAGTCGTCAGTCGACAGCCTGTTTTTGACCCGGGCCGGTTTCATTGAGTTCTTTGTTGTTTTCGTAAAATTGATGCACGGCCTCACCGCCGTTTTTCCAGCACTGATCCTGCTGTTTTATCCAGACCCGATGGCCCCCGAACTGCGCGCGCACTTTCTCGGCTTGCTGCTGTTTTTCGCGATCCTGACGATCATTCTGTTCCAGGCCATGGGGGTTTACTCCGAGGAGCTGTTCAGCAATCGCCTGCGGTTTCGCACCATGCTGGTGGCCTGGTCTTCGGCGTTTTGCATCCTGCTGTTCATGTACCAGATTCTGTTGATGTTCCCGCAGTTGAGCCCGCGCAACCTGGCGTTCTGGTTTATCACCAGCCTGGCGTTGTTCGGGCTGGAGCGGATGGTGATGCTGCGCCTGTTCCGCAACCTGATGGCCAACGGCAAATACCTGCAACGCACGGTGATCCTCGGCTTCACCGACACCGCCGTGCACGTGGCCGACCACCTGCAACGCAACGGCGATATCCGTTCCGGACTGATCGGTTTTATCGACGACCGCACCGAGCGCATCCCCAAGGAACTGAGCAACCTGCCGCTGCTGGGCAACACGCGCGACCTGGAAAAGCTGATCCGCTCCGAGCAGGTCAACCAGGTGATGATCACCCTGCCCTGGGCCGCCGAACAGCGGATCAACGGGCTGGTGAAGCGCCTGCGGCAGATGTCGGTCAACGTCATGCTGGTGCCTGACATGGCCGCCCTGCGTTATGGCCACAGCCGCATCACCGATGTGGGCGGCATCCTGATGTTCAACACCTCCCATGTGCCGCTGCGGGGCTGGTCGCCGTTTATCAAGCGCTGTGAAGACCTGATCCTGGCAACCTTGGGCCTGGTGGCACTGTCGCCGATCATGCTGATCACGGCGATTGCCATCAAGCTCGACTCCAAGGGCCCGGTGCTGTTTCGCCAGAACCGGTTTGGCTACAACGACAACGTGATCCGGGTGTTCAAGTTCCGCTCGATGTAAGCCGAGATGAGCGACTTCAACGCCGACCGCCAGACCACCCGCGGCGACCCGCGCATCACCCGCGTGGGCCGGATCATTCGCAAGACCAGCATCGATGAGCTGCCGCAGCTGTTCAACGTGCTGCTGGGCAACATGTCGATGGTCGGCCCGCGGCCCCATGCCACCGCGACCAAGGCCGCCGGCGTGCCCTACGAAGTTGCCGTGAGCGAGTACAGCTCGCGCCACCGGGTAAAACCGGGCATCACTGGCTGGGCGCAAATCAACGGCTATCGTGGTGAAACCGACACCCTGTTCAAGATCCAGAAACGCGTTGAGTACGACCTGGAGTACATCTCGAAGTGGTCGGTGTGGTTCGACTTGTACATCGTTTTCATGACGGTCCCGGCCGTCCTTTCGACCAAGGAAGTCTATTGATGAACACCCTCAACGGCTTGATTCCCTGCATCATTTCCGGTGGTTCGGGCACCCGGCTGTGGCCGGTGTCGCGGCAAAACATGCCCAAGCCTTTCATGCGCATGCGTGATGACCAGAGCCTGCTGCAGAAGACGTTCCTGCGGGCCAGTCACCTGCCGGGTGTGGAAAGCGTGCTGACGGTGACCAACCGCGACCTGCTGTTTCGCACCCTCGATGACTACCGCGTGGTCAACAAGGCCCATCTGGCCCTTGACCTGTTGCTGGAGCCGTTCGGGCGCAACACCGCCGCCGCCATCGCCGTGGCCGCCCTGCAT
The DNA here is from genome assembly GCF_019382755.1 of Pseudomonas sp. Colony2. Classification (NCBI taxonomy): domain Bacteria; kingdom Pseudomonadati; phylum Pseudomonadota; class Gammaproteobacteria; order Pseudomonadales; family Pseudomonadaceae; genus Pseudomonas; species Pseudomonas sp. Colony2. The sequence continues at coordinate 4,988,943 of NZ_CP080030.1, forward strand.
GTACAGGAAAACTTCGGCAGCGAGGCGCAGTTGCTGATCCTGCCCGCCGACCATCTGATTCTTGATGAAAGCGCCTTCGCCGATGCCGTCACCCAGGCCCGCGAACTGGCGGAGGCCGGCTACCTGGTGACGTTCGGCATCCAGCCCGACCACCCGGAAACCGGCTTCGGCTATATCGAACAAGGCGAGGCGCTGGGCCAGGGGTTCCGGGTCAAGCGCTTCGTCGAGAAGCCCGACCTGGCCACCGCCCAGGGCTATCTGGACGGCGGCAAGCACCTGTGGAATGCCGGGATGTTCTGCTTCAAGGCCGGTACATTGCTGGAGGAACTGGCGCTGCACGCCCCCGCCGTGCTGGACGCCGCCAAGGCCGCCCTCGAGCACGGCCACAGCCTGAACAACAACAGTTGCCGTCAGCGCGAGCTGAACGCTGAAGGTTTCGGCGCGGCGCCCGACATCTCGATCGACGTGGCGCTGATGGAAAAATCCGCGCAAGTGGCGGTGGTGCCCTGCGACATCGGCTGGAGTGATATCGGTTCCTGGGACGCGGTGCGCCAACTCACCCCCAGCGACGCCAACGGCAACCAGGTCAATGGCCAGGCGATCCTGCATGACGTGCACAACTGCTACATCGACTCGCCCAAGCGCGTGTTGGGCGCAGTGGGCGTGCGCGACCTGATCGTCGTCGACACCCCGGATGCGATCCTGATTGCCGACGCCAAGCGCAGCCAGGACGTGCGCTACATCGTCGCCGAGCTCAAGCGCCAGGACCATCCGGCATTCAGCCTGCACCGCACCGTCACCCGGCCGTGGGGCACCTACACCGTGCTGGAAGAAAGCAGCCGCTTCAAGATCAAGCGCATCGTGGTCAAGCCCCAGGCCTCCTTGTCCCTGCAAATGCACCATCACCGCAGCGAGCACTGGGTGGTAGTCAGCGGCGCGGCGATGATTACCAACGGCGACCGTGAATTCCTGATCAACGCCAACGAGTCCACCTACATTCCGGCCGGGCACAAGCACCGCCTGACCAACCCCGGCATCATCGACCTGGTGATGATCGAGGTGCAGAGCGGCGAGTACCTGGGCGAAGACGACATTGTGCGTTTTGACGACATCTACGGCCGGGCTCCGGCCGAAGTGAAGAAGTGATGCGTACCGCCCTGATCATCCCGACCCGCAACGCTTCCAGCCACCTCGACCGGCTGCTGCCGGCGCTGCGCATGCAAACCCTGCAACCGGACGAAACCCTGGTGGTCGACAGCGCTTCCAGCGATGACACCGTGGCGCGTTTTCGCGAGTTCGGCGTACGGGTCGAAGTGATCGATGCCAAGGACTTCAACCATGGCGGCACCCGCCGCTGGGCCAGCGAGCAAGTCGACGGCGACGCGCTGATCGTGATGACCCAGGACGCGATCCCCGCCGAACCCGAGACGTTCGCCAACCTGGTGGGCGAACTGGAACTGGACCCGCTCAACGGCGTCGCTTACGGCCGCCAGTTGCCGCACCCGGATGCCGGCGTGCTGGGCGCCCAGTCACGCCACTTCAATTACCCGCCGCAAAGCCGCAGCAAAAGCCTGGCTGATGCGCCGGAGCTGGGGATCAAGACCTGCTTCAGCTCGGATTCGTTTTCGGTGTACCGGCGCAGCGCCCTGCAAGCCGTCGGTGGCTTCCCCGCGGATGTGATCGGCAGCGAGGACGCCTACGTCGCCGCCCGCATGCTGCTGGAAGGCTACAAGGTGCGCTACGCCGCCACCGCCCTGGTCTATCACTCCCACGATTACCGTCTCATGGATGAGTTTCACCGCTACTTCGACATTGGCGTTTTCTACGGCCGCGAGCCGTGGATCCGCCAGGCTTTTGGCGATGCCGGCGGTGAAGGTAAACGCTATGTACTGGCCGAGCTTCGAGCGTTACGCGAAGCCGGTGCATTGCACCGCGTACCCGAAGTACTGGTGCGCAGCGCGTTCAAATTGCTCGGCTACCGGCTGGGCCATCTGGAGCGCCAGCTCCCCCTCGCCCTCAAGCGGCGCATCAGCATGTTCCCCGGTTATTGGAGGTGAGCATCATGACCTACAGGAAGACCCCTTTGATGAAACGAACCTTGCTCGTCCTGGCCATGATGGCATTGGCCGCCTGCAATACGCCCGCGCGGATCGTCGCGCCCGATGGCAAGACGGTGGACGAGGGCAAGCAGGCCCTCGATCGCATGGCCCAACTGCCACCGGCGGTGGAGCGGATCCGCATCGGCGACCAGTTGCGGATTGTCCGCGATGCCGGGGAAATGCCAACCCTGTCGGCGTTCAACGTCAGCACGATTTACGAGCTGACGCTGTACACCGTGCAGAACGACGGCAAGATCAACTATCCCTTCCTGGGGCCGATCCAGGTGGCGCGGCGCACGCCGGCGGAAGTCGCCGCCGAGCTGAGCCAGAAACTCGCACCGGTGTATCGCGAGCCTCGGGTGACGGTGAACATCAACCAGGCGCCGGGCAACACGGTGATCGTCGGCGGCGCGGTATTAAACCCGTCGGCTATCTCCATCGCCACGGCCCCGACCATGGAGCAGGCGATTCTCGGTGCCGGCGGCGTGAGCTCGGTGGGCAACGCGAGCATGGTCGCCCTGCTGCGTGAAGATGGCCAAGGCGTCTACCACGCCTACTTCCTCGATTTCAGCCAGTACCTGAAGAACGGCGCACTGGGCCGCAAGCCCGTGGCGCTGCAACGCGGTGACGTGGTGTTTGTACCCAAGTCCAACGTCGGCGAACGGATCCAAGGCGTGGACACTTACCTGAACCAGCTGATTCCCTTCACCAAATCCATTGGTGTGGGCTACAGCTACACCACGAACCACTAAAGGAGCGACATCCCATGATCGAGATCCGTTCTTTTCGTGATCTTCTGCGTCTGTTCTTCATCTTCAAGCACGAGTTCAAACTGGCGGCGATTGCCGCGCTGGTGATCATTTTGCTGGGGGCGTTCCTGCTGCCGGCCAAGTATGAATCCACCGCGCGATTGCTGGTAAAACCAGGGCGTGACTCGACGATGCCGATCGAGGTCGACAACCGTCAGCCAATCGTCATGCCGAGCACCCAGCGCGACCCGATTGTCGACGAAGAGCGCCTGCTGACCGGCCGCCCTATCGTGCGTGCAGTGGCCGAGCATTACCTCGACGTGATGGACAAGATGCAGCCGCCGGAAGGCGTGTGGAAGCGCACCAAGTGGTACGTCAAGAAAGGCATCAGTGCCGTATTTGACGGTGTGCGAGTGGTGCTGGAAACCGTTGGCATCGTCGAAGAAACCACCCCGGTGGAACGCCTGGCGAAAAGCCTGGAGAAAAACTTCGAAGTGACCCACGCCATCGGCTCTACGGTGATGGACATCAGCTTCCGCTGGGATGACCCGCAAATCGCCCAGGCGGTGGTCAAGGATTGGGTCGAGACCTACATCGACGAGCGCACCCAGGCGTTGGGCCGCAAGAGCCTGTATGCGTTCTATGAAGGCCAGGTGTCTTCCAGCGCTGCGCAGATCAAGAGCTACAAGGAGCAGATCCTCGCGCACTTGAACGACATCGGCGCCTCGAGCATCACCGATCGCCTGGAAGACTTGTCCGAGCGGATCAACGTGCTGCGTGGCGAGGTGTTCAACTCCACTCGGCTGATCGCTTCCTCCGACGTGGCGTTGCAGAGCACCCGTGACCAACTCAAGGGCCAGCCCAAAGAGGTGACCACGGTTCGCCAGATCGCGTTGAACCCGCAGCAACAAGACTTGCGTCGCCTGCTGAACCAGAAGCTCCTGGAAAAAGCCGACATGATGCGTACCTATACGGATAACGCGCCGCCGGTCAAAGCCCTGGACGCTTCGATCCGTGCCATGCAGGCCCAGGTCGCCGGTGAAAGCGACACGGTGCAAAGCTCCGAGAACCGCGCGCCGAACACCCTGGAAATCCACCTGCAACGGGTACTGCTGGATGAGACCAGCCGCAACCAGTCGCTGCGTACACAGTTGGTGCAACAGCAGAAACAACTGACTGAACTGGAAGCCCAGCGCAAGGACGCCCTGGCCATCGAGCCGGAACTGGCGCGCCTGGCCCGTGAGTTGAACGGCACCGAGAAAAACTACGCGCTGTATGTCGACAGCCTGGAAAAATCGCGGATCGACCGTGAACTGGACAAGAGCCAGATCAGTAACATCGCGGTGATCGAAGAAGCTACCCTGAACCCTGGGCGCGTCTTCCCGAAAACCCTGCTGATGCTGTTGCTGGCGATCCCGTTCTCCATCGTGGTCGGCTTGCTGGTGATCTACCTGTGCTACCTGCTGGATCAACGGATCCACGACGGCGGCCTGGTGGAAGGCAAATTCGGCCTGCCGCTGTGGACCACGCTGCCGGAGTTGGACACCAGCACCGCGCAAAGCACCAACGCCTTCAACGCGAGCATCTATCGCCTGTATGGGTTGCTGCCGCTGGAGCGTATTGCCGAACAGGGCCTGACCCTGGGGCTGACCTCGGCACGGCACGGTGAAGGCGTGAGCTTTATCGTCGAGCAGTTGCGCCAGTTGCTGGAAGAGAACGGCGTGCGGGTGCGGATCGGCGGGGTTGAGCCGGCGATTCCGGGCCAGGTGGTACTGCTGGATGCTTCGGCGCTGCTGGACAATCGTGATGCGTTCATCAACCTGCGCCGTGCCGACCTGATTGCGCTGGTAGTGGAAGCGCAAAAAAGCACGGTACCGGTGGTGGAACACGCACTGTCGATCCTCACCACGGCGTTCGGCAAGGTCGATGGCATTATCATCAACCGCCGCAAGTTCGAGGTACCGGTCAAGGTGCTGAAAACCATTGCCAAATACCGGGGTTCGTTCTGATGCGCATCGCCCTGCTCGCTCCCCTGCCGCCGGAAAAGAACGGGATCGCCGACTACGCGAACCACTTCAAGACGGCACTGGAGCAACTGGGCGTCGAGGTGGCTACGCCCTTGACGGGCGTGGTCGGCAGCACGGCGGCGATCAAGCAAGCCATTGCCGGTTTCGACTGGCAGGGTGTTGACCTGGTCCACGCCGAGCTGGGCGGTGGGCGGCTGGGGGAGTTCCTGGCCCTGCGCGAATTGCGCAAGGCCTACCCCGCCCTGCCGTTGACCGCCACGGTGCATGACCCGGAACGCATGGTCTGGCGGCGCGAGCAATTGCCCTTTCCGCTGAACCTGCTGGAATCCTTGCCCAGCCCATTGCCCCAGGCGGCAGTGGTGCTGGCCGATCCCTTGACCCTGCGCGAAGAACGTCACGTCGCCCAGGGCCTGACCCGGCTGGTGACCCTCACCCGCCTGGGCGCCGACTGCCTGACGGCGCGCATGCAATTGCCCGCCGGCAAGGTGGCGGTGATCAACCACGCCAACCTGGATATCCCGCCGGTGGCCTTGCCGCCGCTGGACACGCTGCACCTGTTGTATTTCGGTTTTATCTACCGTGGCAAAGGCATCGAAGACCTGTTGCAGGCCCTGGCCGCCGCCTTCGAAAAAGCCCCCGAATTGCGTGACCGTGTGCGCCTGACCCTGGCCGGTGGCACTGCCGCCGAAATGGCGTTTGGCACAGGCGGCAATTACCTGGAGCAGTTGAACAGCCAGATTGCCGAACTCGGCCTGGCAGGCTCCATCGACTGGCGGCTGAATTTGCCGGCCAGCGAGATCCCGCAGACGATCCAGGCGCACCATGTGATGGTGCTGCCGTATCGCGAATCGAAAAAGCTCGGCCTGCTGGGCCGCCAGCGCGGCACCAGCGGCGCATTGTCCTGGGCTGCCGCCTGCGGGCGCGGCGCGATCACCTCCGATGCCAGGGCGTTTGCCGAGGAAGTCGCCAGCGGCAATGGCGCCATCTATCCACAAGGCGATGTAGCCGCCTTGAGCGAACAACTGCTGCGGCTCGCACGCAACCCGCACATGGCCACGGACTGGGCCGCACGCGCCGCCGCCATAGGCCGTGAACGGTTGTGGCCAGTGACCGCGCAGAAGTTCGCGAGCCTGTTTGAGCAAACCGTTGCAGGAGGCAACCATGGCGCGTAAACGGACTTACCTCGCTACCCTCGCAGTCGTCGCTGCGCTGGGTTTGACCGCCTTTCTCTGGGGCCGCCCGGCCGATGCCGAGAGCCATGTGCTCAAGGGCAGCAAAGAGGTCGTGTGGAAGGACTTCCTGGGGGTGAACGCGCAGTTCCTGTGGTTCAGCCCCGAGCGTTATCAGAAGCAGATCGACCGCCTCAAGGCCCTGGGCCTGGAGTGGGTGCGCCTGGACCTGCACTGGGACCAGCTGGAAACCGCCGAGAACCAGTACAACGTCGCGACCCTCGACGAACTGGTGAACAAGCTGCAGCAGAACCAGATCAAGTCGGTGTTCTACCTGGTGGGCTCGGCGAAGTTCGCCACCACCGCGCCCGCCTCCTCGCCGTACCAGGACCAGTTCCCGCCCAAGGACCCGAATATCTTCGCCAACCGCATGGCATTGCTGGAACAGCGTTACCCCAGCGTAGATGCGTGGCAGGTGTGGAACGAACCGAACCTGCTGGGGTTCTGGCGCCCCGCCGCCGACCCGGCCGGCTATGCGAACCTGTTGCAAGTCACCGCCGCCGCGTTGCGGGTGGTGAACCCGAACAAACCGGTGGTGGCCGCCGGCATGGCATTCTTCAGCGAAATGCCCAACGGCCAGAACATGCTCGACGGGCTGCTGCAACTGGGCGTGCCGAGCCTGAATACCGTCATGTCCTATCACCCCTACACCCAATTGCCCGAAGGCAACACGCCGTCGAACCTCGACTTTGTCGAAAAAACCAGCGCCCTCAACCAGAAACTGCGGGCGGCCGGGGTGAATACCCTGTGGAGCACCGAGTGGGGCTGGTCGACCTACAAAGGCCCGAAAGAGGTGCAGGACTTCATCACCACCCAGGGCCAGGCCGACTACATCGTGCGCCGCGTCGCGCTGATGAGCGCGCTGGATTTCGACAAGATCTTCCTGTTCACCCTGAGCGACCTGGACCAGCGCGCCAGCGTGCGCGACCAGAGTTATGGCTTGCTCGACATCGACGCCAACCCCAAGCCGTCGTACACCGCGCTGCAGAATTTCCTGCAGGTGAGCGGGCCCAAATTGACCCCCGGCGACCCACCCACCGCCGATCAGTTGCCCGATGGCCTGTTCAGCATCGGCTGGTCCCGTGCCGACGGGCGCAAGGTGTGGTTCTTCTGGTCGGCCCGTGGCGGCAGCGCGCACTTGCCGGGCATGACCACCGCCACCTTGTATGACCCGTTGCGCGGCACCGAAACACCGTTGAGTGGCACCAATGGACTGGACGTACCGGTCAAGCCGAACCTGCAAATTCTGTTATGGGATTGAAGCCACCCATGCGCATCCTCTGGATCCTGCCCTACTCGCCTTGGCCCGCTACCAGCGGCGGCAAGACGCGCCAGTTTCATTTGCTGCGCAGCCTGGCTGCGCGCGGGCATCGGATCACCTTGCTGCTGCATGACAAACATGCGGTATCGCTGACGGATCGCCACGTGCTGGAAGCCTTTCTGGAACAGGTGATCATCCTCCCCCGGCGCCCGCTGCGCAGCCTGAAGACCCTGCTGGCCGGGCTGTTTGCGCCGTACCCGTTGCTGGCCAGTGTGAATGGCCTGTCGGGTGAACTGCAGGACACCTTCGAGCGCTTGCTGACCGAGCATTGGGACGTGGTGCAGATCGAACATACCTACACCTTCCAGCCTTACGAAGCTGCATTGGCCCGTCGCTCCCAGCCGTTTGTGCTGACCGAGCACAATGTCGAATCGTCCCTCGGCGCCGCGACTTACGATCGCCTGCCCGGCTGGGCGTTGCCGTTCATACGCTACGATCAATGGCGCTACGGCCGCTGGGAACACCGGGTGATGCGCCAGGCCGCGCAAGTGGTCGCCGTGACCGACGCCGACGCCCAGACCCTGGCGCAGATTGCCGGCAAGCCGGTACCGGTGGTGGTCAACGGGGTGGATTGCGCGCACTTCGCTGCTGCCCGACCCGACCCGACGACCCGCCGCGTGCTGTTTCTGGGCAACTACGAATACGCGCCCAACGTCGATGCCATCGAGTGGGCACTGGATGAGATCCTGCCGAAAGTGTGGGCCCGCTGCCCCGACGCACGCATGAGCGTCTGCGGTTTCGGCATGCCGGAAAGCTGGCGCGAACGCTGGAAGGACGGACGCATCGAATGGCAGGGTTTTGTCCCCAACCTGCTGGCCCTGCAATCGAGTTGCTCGGTGTTTCTGGCGCCGTTGCGCCATGGCGGCGGCTCCAAGCTCAAGGTGCTTGAAGCCCTGGCCGCCGGCCTGCCGCTGGCGAGTACCGACCAGGGGGTGTCCGGCCTGGACCTGGTGGAAGGCCTGGATTACCTCGGCGGCCAGACCGCTGAAAGCCTGGCCGACGCCGTGGTGCGCCTGCTGCAACAGCCTGAAGTCGCTGCTCCCATGGGCGAAGCCGGTCGCGCCTATGTGCGCCGTGCCCATGACTGGAGCGTCGCCGCCAGCCAGCTGGAGCAGGTGTACGCGCAACTGTCGCCCCAGAGCCAAAAGGAGCCGGCATGCGCATAGGCCTCGATTACCGCACCGTCGGCACCTCGCCGCAATCAGGCATCAGTCGCCAGGTGTACGCCCTGGAAGATGCCCTGCGCACCCTGCCCGGCATCGAGCTCGAACGCTTCAGTGTCGCGCCGCTGGGGGATGAGCTGCGCCTGAACGTGCATTGCCCGGACTGGGGCTGCGCCAAGACCGCCATGCACCAGCCGCACCAGCGCCTGCGTTTCGAGGCGGGCTACCTGCCCAAGGCGCTGCGCAATGAGCATATCGATGTGTACATCAGCACCTTCAATATGGGCCTGCCGCTGCCGCCCAAACCCCAGGGCCTGCGCACCGTGGTGCTGCTGCATGACCTGTTTCAGATCACCCTGGACAACTATCACGCCAACCGCCTGAAGGCGCTGATCTACAAGGCCAGTGATCGGCTGTCGATCACCTATGCGGTGCACACGGCAGACCGGGTGTGGACGCCTTCGCAGTACAGTGCCGACGAAACCGCGCGGCTGTTTCCCAAGGCGGCAGGCAAGATTCGCGTGTTGCCCAACCAGGTGGTGGGTTTTGTCGGACTGCCGGCGGACCTCTCGGCCCGGCAACTGCCCGAGCGCTACTGGCTGCTGGTGGGTACCCGGGAATTGCGCAAGAACGTGCCGTTCCTGGTGGACGCCTGGCAGCAAGCGCGCAGCCAGTCGCCGAGCGTGCCGGAACTGGTGCTGGTGGGCAGCCTGGAGCATTTGCCCGAAGCACAACGCAACTACCCGGGGATACGCGCCTTGAGCGGCGTATCCGACGCTGAATTGCACGGGCTCTACCGCAAGGCCTTGCGCCTGTGGCAGCCTTCCTACGCGGAAGGCTTTGGCTTGCCGGTGATCGAAGCCCTGAGCGTCGGCACTCCGGTGGCGGTGGCCAGCGGTACCTCGCTGGACGAAATCACCCCGCCGCTGGCACCGCGGTTTTCACCCACGGACGGCGCGGCGCTGGTGCAATTGATGCTGCACCTGGCCGACCAACCCGTCGAACAACCACCTGAACAGTTACGCAGCTGGGCCGAACGCTTCAACCACCAGGCCTACCGTCGGCGCCTGGCCGAACTGATCGAGGAATTGAATTGAGAATCTCACTGGGTAGCCTCGTCGCCATCGTCTTCGGCCTGCTGTTTGGTGGGTTGATCCTGTTTCTTTCCCCGGTCAAGGCCGTGCTGGCAGTGATCGGCCTGGCCGCTGCCGTGACGATTCTGCGGTTCCCGTTCTGGGGACTGCTGCTGTTCGCCCTGGTGGCGACGTTCATGCCCTACTCCACCCTCAACCTGGGGATTCGCAGTACGGTCAGTGAGGCGCTGATCGCCCTGACCTGGGCGGCGGTGATCTGGCACGGTTTCCTCTCGCGCCTGCCGGCCGCCCCACCGCTGTCGCGGCGCCCTACCGACCGCATGTTGATGTGGCTGATGATCTTCACAGTGGTGCCGTTTATCGTCGGCCAGGTCAGCATCACCGCCGAGGCCAGCGGCGTGGCGAACTGGTTGCGTTGGCTGCTGAACCTGTCGGTGCTGTTCCTCGCCGCCAAGCTGCTGGTTGAACAGAAGAACCGCGAAGCCCTGGTGATCGCCTTGTTGCTGGGCACACTGGCGATGCTGGTGATGTCCATCGGTGTATTTATCCGCTCGCGCTCGGCCTCGGGCATGTTGCCGATCCTGACCCTGATGAACTACGGCAGCCTCGACACCCTGTCCCTGGGCCTGGGTGCCATGGCCTCGCGGATGGGTTCGCCATGGATGCACCCGAATGCCACCGGCGGGATCATGGCGCTGCTGCTGCCATTGGCGTTCTGCTACGGCATCACCAACACCGGCTGGAAACGCGGTCTCGGCCTGGGCGTTGCCTGCCTGGGTGCGGCGGCCCTGCTGTTGGCCAGCAGCCGGGGGGCGATGGTCAGCCTGGCGCTGGTGCTGATCTGGATGGCGTCGCGGCGGGTGCCGTACACCGGGCGTTTGCTGATGATCGGCGTGGCGTTGGCCGTGGCGCTGGTGCTGTCGTACCCACCGTTGCAGGAACGTCTGGCGACAATCTTTTCGGCGCAGAACGCGAGTACCGAAGTGCGCTTTGACGAATACCGCATGTTCCCCCAGGCCGTGGCCAGTTACCCGCTGGGCATTGGCTTCAAGGTTGACCCTCCAGTGCCGGGTACGCACCTGCTGGGGATTTCCAACCTGTGGCTGAATTTCGTCTACAAGACCGGGGTGATCAGCATGCTGCTGTTTATCGCAGTGACCTGGCGCTGGTGGCGCGAGTCCCGTCCGGAAATCGGCCCGATCCGCCTGACCAAGGACAATGCGATCTGGCTGGGCAGCACGGCGGGGATTCTGTCGGCGCTGGTCAGCGGCTTTTTCGACCACTACTTCAGCTTCGCCCTGGTGATGATTGCGCTGTTCTGGCTGATGGTGGGGATCAACGTGCTGGAGGCGCGGCGGCTGTTTCCGGCGCGTCTGCCAAAGGTCAAGACTGTGGCGCATCGCAAGCCTGTGTTCAATAGCGTCGGGCCCTAGGCATGCTCGGATCGGCGTTCTGGTTGACCCTGGCAACCTTGCTGGGGTTGTGCCTCGGGTTTGCCCGTGAGTGGTTGCTGGTGGCGGCGTGGGGTGCGGGCGAGCGCAGCGATGCGTTCCTGATCGCGCTGTTCTTGCCCGAAGCGTTACGCATGTCCCTGGCCGGCGGTGTGCTGAGTGCCGCCGCCCTGCCGCTGTACCTGCAACGCAAGGACGGCGAGCGCCTGGACTGGGTGGCGGTGTTGTTCCCGGCGCTGTTGCTGATCGCCCTGGTGACCAGCCTGCTGCTGACGTTGCTGGCGCCATGGCTGGTGCAGCTGCTCGGCCCGGGGCTGGCGGCGACGGCCACCAGCCTCGCCAGCAGCAACTTGCAGATTCTCGCCTGGAGTGTGCCGGGGCTGATGCTGCATGCGCTGTTCAGTATTCCGCTGCAGGCCAGCGAGCGCTTTGTGGTCGCGGGGCTCGGTTCGTTGCTGTTCAACCTGCCGCCGGTGACCTACCTCGCCCTCGCCGGTACCGCCACGCAACCGCACTCGCTGGCGTTGGCCTGCCTCACCGGCAGCCTGCTGATGCCCCTGGCGCTGTTGCCGTCGATGCTGCGCCTGGGCTGGCGGCCGTGGCGGCTGCGGGCTTCGACATTGGAATTGCGCGAGCTGGGCGCTCGCATAGGCCCGCTGCTTTTAAGCAACGGTGCCAGCCAGGGTTTGGCGCTGATTGAACGGCTGGTGGCGTCCTTGCTGGGTGAAGGTGCGGTGACCTGGGTCAACCTGGCCCGCAAGCTGATGAACTTGCCGTTGATTGCCCTGATGAGCCTCAACCAGGTGCTGCTGGGCATGATGAGCCGGCGCCAGGGCGACGAGCGCCTGGCCCTGCTCAAGCGTGGCCTGGAAACCGCCAGCCTGCTGACCTTGCCCGCAGGCGTCGGCCTGGTGGCGGCGGCGCCGAGCCTGGTGGCGTTGCTGCTGCCGAAGCAGTCGGTGGATTCGCCGTTGCCGCTGTTGCTGGCCTGGTTTGCCGTGCCGCTGGTGTTCGGCGCCTGGAACGCCCTGCTGGCGCGTTATGCCTATGCCGCCGGCGACACCCGCCAGCCGCTGCGTTGCGAGTTGCTGGGGAGCCTGGTGAACGTGCTGCTGCTGGCTGCGCTGCCGTTTGTGTTTGGCCTGGCGGGCATTCCGCTGGCCGCCCTCGCCGGGGTGTTGTGCACCGCGTTGCTGTTGATGCAGCGCCAGGACTTGCTCGGCGCCCTGCCCTGGAAGCGGCACTGGGTGTTGAGTGCATTGATGATGGGCCTGGCGGCGTTGGTGTTGTTCAGGATCCAAGGTATCTGGCTTCAGCTGGGGTTGAGCACCCTGGCGGGGGCCGTGGTGTTGCTGGGCATGGGCCTGTGGCTCAAGCCGTGGCGCAAGGCAGATTTATAGAGTGGGAGCAGTCAGGTGAAAAAACGCTGGATTCAAATGGATATTGCCAAGGGCATTGGCATCCTGATCATCGTGTTCGGGCACAGCTGGTTCGTGGAGCATTCCCTGGACTTGCTGTACCCGCTGCTGGCGGTATTTATCCTGCCGTTGTTCTTCTTTCTCTCCGGGGTGTTCTTCAAGCCTGAACAACCCTTTGTCGAGATGGCGGTGCGCAAGGCCGATGCACTGCTCAAGCCGTTCTTCTTCACCATGCTGGTGTACATCCTGATCCGCGACCTGCTGCGCGGCCAGGCACTGCTGCCGGACATCGGCGGCGTGCTGTATGCCTCGGTGGACACCCT
>NZ_CP080030.1:5001954-5002101 GCF_019382755.1 Pseudomonas sp. Colony2
GGTCTGGACCCTGCCGTGGTTCTGGCAGGTGCCGGTGACCGTCGGCGGGCAGACCTGGACGATGCCGGGGCTGCCGTTCAGCATTGATGTGACGTTGATCAGCAGTACCTATTTCATCTTTGGTTACCTGCTGCGGGACGTGCTGCG
>NZ_CP080030.1:5002169-5002285 GCF_019382755.1 Pseudomonas sp. Colony2
CCTGGGACACCATGGACCTGGCACAGCGGCGTTACGACCACTGGCTGTGGACCAGTTTGCTGGCGGTGATCGGCGTATATGTATGCTGGGCCCTGGCCGGGGTGATGATGACGTCT
>NZ_CP080030.1:5002417-5063689 GCF_019382755.1 Pseudomonas sp. Colony2
ATCGGGCTGGTGGTGGCGGTGGTGGTGCCGTTGATGATCGGCGAAGTGATCAAGCGGGTAGCGTTCCTGCGGTTTTTCTACTTCCCCTTCCCGATACGCAAGGCACCGGCGGTGGCCGGTGAAAAGCCTGGAGCTTGAGGCGTGATGTGGGAGCTGTCGAGCTTTAGCGAGGCTGCGTGGCATCACCGCGGTGTGCCTGAATTACCGAGGTGATGCTATCGCAGGCAAGCCAGCTCCTACAGAAAAACGCTCAATCATCCAGTGCCGGTTGTGGCGCTGGATGCTTGGAGTTCTTGCCGGCCTTGGCGCCAGGCTTGCCTGCTGCAGGGGCAGCGGGCTCAGGTTCGGCCGGGGCGGCAAGGTCCTTTTCAGCCTGGGGCATCTGATCAATCGCGCTGAAGAAATCCGCCAGGCTGAGGGTGTCGGGTGGCACGGTCTTCTCGAGTTTTTTCTCGCCGTCCTTGCCCACTAGGATCACCTTGGTACCACTGCCGGCGCCCAGCTTGAGTGCGCGGATCAGCGCGTTGGTTTCCGGCGGCGCGAGCTTCTTGTTGTCCTTCGCGTCCTTGGCGAACTTCTCGCCTTCAGCGCCGATGCTGCCAAAGGACACGGTGTACAGCACCATGTTGCGCTCTTCAAAGGACTGCTTGTTGGCAGGCTCGTCCAGCTGTTTCTTGAGGGTGGCCAACGTCGGGTTGCCGGAGTCGAGCTCCACCACCACCAACGGACGGGACTTGCCCAGGTCCTGCTTGAGCGGATTGAGATCATCCGCGGCCAACAGCGGCCCCGTAAAAGCCATCAGGGTAGCCAGGGTCAGCGACCGGATGAGCATGCACACCTCCTTTGAATTCCATGCAGGGTTCTTGAGTTTCATGTCTGCGACAGTCAAATTCAAGGATGATTCCTACAACAACTTCAGAAAGCGTAGGTCAGGACGCCCGCGACGCAAGGCGTTTAGCCACCTTACGCCTCATTGTTTCTTTTGATTGCGGATGCTCACGACGGCCAATGCCGGGCAAATACCGGCGCTACGTTTGGGTGGGCATCCACCTGCGCCAGCACCCGGGCAAACTCAGGCCGCGACTGTTGCAGCGCGTCCCGCCCGCCTGCCCAACGCGACACCGCCGCAGCCATGATCGCCAGTGCATTCGGAACCTGCGCCGGGGTGAACAGTTGCTCGGCAAATTGATCGGCAAACACCTCCCAGGCCCTATGCAGGCAGCGACGGGTGCCGCTGATCAACTGTTCATGCTGCTGCGCATCGGGGCTGTCGGTCCAGCGTTCCGGATAGTCGATGATGCCAATCGCCGAGTAACAGTTGGCGGCGATGTACACCAGGCCGCGAATGACTTGGGCGGGCTCCTCGGGCAGCAGCCCTGAGGCGGGAAACTGCAGGCCCAGGTGAATCAGGATCGCCGCGCTTTCCGTCAACACGCTGCCATTGGGCAGTTGCAGAGTGGGGATTTGCTTGAGCGGGTTGATCCGCGCCAACGCCTCGTTGCCCACGCGGTCTTCCCAGGAGCAGGCGTCGACCTGGCACCACTCGACACCGCAACGCTGCAGGGCAATTTCGATGATGCACGAGCCGGTGCCTTGGGTTCCGTAAAGGGTGTACACAGTGCCAAGCCTCCTGGCAGGGGATTGAGGTGTTAGGCTAGGCCGTTCATTCGTTCAACGGGAAGCCATCATGCACAGCAAACGCGTCACGATCGAAGACTGGGACGGCGACGGCGCCATCCGCCTGCCAGACGAAGCCTTGCAGGAACTGGGGCTGGATGTGGGCGACACGCTGTACATCGTCGAGACCTATGTGGGCACGCAAAAAGGCTTTGTGCTGTCGACCACGCCGAAAATTGCCGACCGGATGGATGAGTTGGTGGAAGAGCTGAGCCATAAGCCCTAGCGAGCCAGCCTGGCTTGCAACGCCGCCTTCACCTGTGGCCATTCCGGATCAATGATGCTGAAGCGCACCGAGTTGCGCTTGCGGCCATCGGGCATGATGCGCTCGTGGCGCACGATCCCTTCCTGTACCGCGCCGAGGCGCAGGATCGCGGCCCGGGATTTTTCGTTGAGTTCATCGGTGGTGAACTGCACCCGCACGCACTCCATCACTTCAAACGCGTGGGTCAGCAGCAACAGCTTGGCCTCGGTGTTGACCCCGGACTTCTGCACCGACTGGCTGATAAACGTGTGGCCGATCTCCAGCTTGCGATTGACCCGGTCGACCTTCCAGAACCGGGTGCTGCCCACCACTTCACCGGTGTCGCGGCGCACGATGACAAACGGCATCACGGTGCCCGCCTCACGCCCGGCCAGGGCAATGTCCACGTACTTTTCGACGGTGTCGGGCCCCGGCACGTTGGTCACCTTGAGGTTCCACAACTGCCCGTCGGCAGCAGCCTGTACCAGGGCAGTGGCGTGTTCGCGTTGCAGGGGCCGGAGTTCGACCGTGGTGCCGGTCAGGGTGATTTCAGTCATGGGAGGGCTGCGCTGTCTGGTGGTCGTCAGTGGCCAAGATTGCAGGCTCTCGCCACCTCAAGGCAAGCCGTTTCAGAACAAGCCCATCTGGCCGCCCACCAGGGTGCCGAAGTCATCGTTTACAAACGGCAGGATCGCGTCCGCCACCGGTTGCAGTTGCCGGGTGACGTAGTGGTCGTAGTCGATCGGTGCCTGGCGCACTTCCAGCGGTTCGGGGCCGTTGACGCTGATCACGTAGCTGATCCAGCCACCGTTCTGGTACTGGCGCGGGCGACCCTGGCGGTCGTTGTATTCGTCGGCCAGCCGCGCGGCGCGCACGTGGGGCGGTACGTTGCGCTCGTAGTCGCCCAGTTGCCGGCGCAGGCGCTTGCGGTAGATCAGCAGGTCGTCGAGCTCGCCGCTCAAGGTGCGACGTACGTAGTCGCGCACATAATCCTGGTGGGGCTGGCGGTGGAAGATGCGCTGGTAGAGTTCCTGCTGGAATTGCCGGGCCAGGGGCGACCAGTCGCTGCGTACGGTTTCCAGGCCCTTGTAGACCATTTCTTCGCTGCCGTCGGCACGGGTGACCAGCCCGGCGTAGCGCTTTTTGCTGCCTTCTTCCGCACCACGAATGGTCGGCATCAGGAAGCGGCTGAAGTGGGTTTCGTATTGCAGTTCCAGGGCGCTTTGCAGGCCGAACTCACTCTGCAGGCGCTCGCGCCACCAGGTGTTGACGTGCTGCACCAGGTCCAGGCCGATGCGCGTCGCGTCTTCCTGGGAATGGGGGCTGCCGAGCCAGACAAAAGTCGAGTCGGTATCGCCGTAGATCACCTCATAACCCCGGGCTTCGACCAACTCGCGGGTCTGGCGCATGATCTGGTGGCCGCGCAGGGTGATGGACGATGCCAGTCGCGTGTCGAAGAAGCGGCAACCACTGGAGCCGAGTACGCCGTAGAAGGCGTTCATGATGATCTTCAGCGCTTGGGACAGCGGCGCGTTGTGTTCGCGCTTGGCCACTTCGCGGCCCTCGGAAACCCGCGCGACAATCGACGGCAGGCAATGCCGGGTGCGGGAAAACCGCGCACCGCGAAAGCCTTCCACCGACTCGCTGTCTTCGGGGTGACGCAGGCCTTCGATCAGGCCCACCGGGTCGATCAGAAAGCTGCGGATGATCGACGGGTAGAGGCTTTTGTAGTCAAGCACCAGCACCGACTCGTAGAGGCCCGGGCGCGAATCCATGACAAACCCGCCGGGGCTGGCCTGGGGTGGTTTGTCTCCCAGGTTCGGCGCGACGAAACCCTGGCGGTGCATCAGCGGCATGTACAGGTGCGTGAACGCTGCCACCGAACCGCCGTTGCGGTCTGCCGGCAAGCCGGTGACGCTGGCTCGTTCGAGGAGGAATTTCAGCAGCTCGGTCTTCTCGAAAATCCGCGTGACCAGCTCGCAGTCCTTGAGGTTGTAGCGTGCCAGCGCGGGCTTGTCCTCGGCGAACATGCGGTTGATTTCGTCCATGCGCTGGTACGGCGTGGAGATCGATTTACCTTCACCGAGCAAGGTCTGGGCGACGTTTTCCAGGCTGAAGGATTCGAAACTCCAGGTGGCCGAGCGCAAGGCTTCGATGCCATCGATGATCAACCGCCCGGCCGCTGCCGCGAAGTAGTGATTGCGGCTGCCGTGCTCGCGCCAGCCCATGGCATCGCCGCCACGGCCCAGCAGCAGCGGCACGTTCAGGCGTTGCGCATGTTCGTGCAGCACGCGCAGGTCGAACTGCACCAGGTTCCAGCCGATGATCGCGTCGGGATCATGGGTGGCGAGCCACACATTCAGGCGTTCGAGGAGTTCGGCGCGGGTGTCGCAGTAGTCGAGCTTGAAGTCCACCGCATCGGTGTTGTTGGGCGGGCCGAGCATGTACACCTGGCGCTCGCCGCAACCTTCCAGGGCGATGGAATACAGGTCGCCCTGGGCGGTGGTCTCGATGTCCAGCGACACCAGCTTGAGGGGCGGGCGGTAATCCGGCGCGGGTTTCATCTGCGCCTCCACCAGCATGCCGCCCTCGCCCGCTTTGCCGCCGAACAACACCGGCGCGGTGATGAAGCGCTCCATCATGTAGCGATCGGGCGGGCGCACATCGCCTTCGTAGACGTCGATGCCGGCTCGACGCAGGCGCTTTTCCAGGTCCATCAATTGGCGATGCTGTTTGGTGTAGAGGCCCAGCACCGGGCGATGGTGGAAGTCGCAGAGCGCCAGGTCACGCAACTCGATACCGCGCTCGCCCTTGAGCTGCAGCTCGGCCGGCTTGCGATGGGCTTGCGGGATGAACATCACGGAGGTCTGCACCGGCAAGCGCACGAACCTGGGGCCTTGATCGGTAGCCAGCCAAAAGCTGACCTCCGTGCCCGCCGGGGTGTCGCGCCAATGCCGGGTCAGGACAAACCCCTGCTGTAAATCCACCTTGCCACACCTCAAGAATCACTTTCAGGGCGTGATTCTACTCGGCCTGTGCCACGGCGCGGCGATTTAACCGAAATGGCCTACGTATACGGAGAGAGTAATCTCACAAACTTGTTGCAGAACATTAATGACAATTACTATCATTCGCACCGGAGTCGTATCCGCGCAGCGAGGACGCGCAACGTTGTTGCCCTTTTCCTCACATTGACGGTTCGCCGTCAGGATCGACCATGCCCACTTCCACCCGTTTGGCTGTGCCGTTTCGCCCTACCCTGCTCGCCCTTTGCTGCTCCCTGAGCCTCGCCGCTCACGCCGCCACTCCAGAAACCCCGCAGGATGCGAACAACAGTCAGGACGGCAAGGCTCTGGAACTGGGCGCTACCACCATCAGCGCCGACGCGGCCACGCCCAACGCCCTGCCCCCGGTGTACGCCGGCGGCCAGGTCGCCCGCGGCGGGCAACTGGGGGTGCTGGGCAACCAGGACATCATGGACGTGCCCTTCAGCATGTCTTCCTACACCGAAAAATTGATCCGTGACCAGCAGGCCGAGAACGTCGGCGATGTGCTGCTCAACGATTCGTCCGTGCGCCAGGCGTCGGGGTACGCGAACCAGGCCCAGGCCTTTGTGATCCGTGGCCTGCCGCTGAACGGCGATGACATTTCGTTCAACGGTCTGTACGGCATCCTGCCGCGCCAGATCATGTCCACCGACGCCCTGGAGCGGGTTGAAGTGTTCAAGGGCCCCAACGCCTTTATCAATGGCGTGACGCCCGGCGGTTCCGGGATTGGCGGCGGCGTGAACCTGCAACCCAAGCGCGCCGATGATGTGCCGTTGCGGCGTTTCAGCACCGACATCAGCAGCGATGGCCGGGTCGGCGAGCACCTGGATATCGGGCAACGTTTTGGCGAGGACAATCGTTTTGGCGCACGGGTGAATATTTCCCAGCGCGAAGGCGACACCGGGATCGATGACGAGAGCCAGCGTTCGAAGCTGTTTGCGGTTGGCCTGGACTATCGCGGTGATGCGCTGCGTTTGTCGGGAGACTTTGTCTACTCGAAACAGCAGATCAATGGCGGGCGCAACACCGTGTTGCTCGGCCAGAACCTGACCCATATCCCCAACGCGCCTTCGGCCGACACCAACTACGCGCCGAGCTGGGGCACCAGCAGCCTGGAAGACACTTTCGGCATGTTGCGCGCCGAGTACGACCTGAACGACAACTGGACCGCCTACATCGCAGGCGGCGCCAAGCACACCAACGAGATTGGCCGTTACTCCTCGGTCACGTTGAATGACACCCTGGGCAATGCCACCGTCAGCGGCTCGCGCATCGCCCACCAGGAAGACAACACCAGCCTGATGGCGGGCTTGAATGGCAAGTTCCAGACCGGCGCTGTCAGCCACAAACTGAACTTCGGGTTGACCGGGATCTGGGCCCAGACGCGCAACGCCTATGACTTCGACCTCAACGGCCACGCCAGCAATATCTATAACCCGGTGGACGTTGCCGAACCGGTCAAGGGCAGTTTCGTCGGCGGCGACCTGAACGATCCGGGCATCACCGCCAAGACCTTCGCCCGCAGTGCAGCGGTCTCGGACACCCTGGGCTTTATGGATGATCGCTTGCTGGTGACCGCCGGGTTGCGCCGCCAGGAACTGGTGGTCCAAGGGTATGCCTACGGGTCGGGCCCACGTAACGCCAATTACGACAAGTCGATCACCACACCGGTGTACGGCTTGGTGTTCAAGCCATGGGACCACGTGTCGTTCTATGCCAACCATATCGAAGGCTTGGCCCAGGGCCCGACCGCACCTCAGAACGCCGGCACCGCGCCCATCACCAATGCCGGCCAGGCCTATGCCCCGGCGCGCTCGAAACAGACCGAAGCCGGGGTCAAGCTCGACATGGGTACCTATGGCGCAACCCTGGGTGTGTATCGCATCGAGCAACCAACTGACGGTTACTCACAACTCAGCGCCGACGGCTTGAGCGCCACCTATGTTCGCCAGGGCGAGCAAGTCAACAAAGGCGTTGAGCTCAACGTGTTCGGTGAACCGATCGCCGGCCTGCGCCTGCTGGGCGGCGCAACCATCATCCACACCGAAGTCCACGGCACCCAGAACGGCGCCAACGACGGCAACCGCGCCATCGGCGTACCGACCTTCCAACTGAATGCCGGCGTGGACTGGGATGTACCAGGCCTGCAAGGCGTGACAGTCAACGGACGGATGCTGCGCACCGGCGGCCAATATGCCGACGCGGCCAACAACCTCAGCCTGCCCGCCTGGAACCGCTTCGACGTGGGCGCCCGCTACACCTTCAAGGTGGAACAGCGTGACGTCACCCTCGGCGCCACTGTGGAGAACGTCGCCAATACCAAGTACTGGGAATCGGCACTCGGCGGCTACCTGACCCAAGGTGACCCGCGCGTGGCCAAGCTGTCGGCCAGTATCGACTTCTAACCCCTGTCAATGTGGGCGCTGGCTTGCCTGCGATGCGGGCACCTCGGTGTGTCAGATGCACCTCGGTGATGCTATCGCAGGCAAGCCAGCTCCTACAGAAAGCAGATCTGCTTTCACCCGGGTTGTTTGCCGGACATTGGACAGCCGAACGCCAACTGCGTAGTTTCCCAACCACTGCGCACAAGGACCCCGGCATGTCCCCCGACCTCACTTCCATCGAGCTGTTCCTCAAGGCGATCAAGCTGGGCAACCTGTCCCGGGCGGCCGAGCAATCCCATCTCTCCCTCTCTGCCGCCAGCCGACGCCTGTCGCTGCTGGAGCAGCACTTCAAGGTCGCCCTGCTGACCCGCACCTCCACCGGCGTTTCACCGACGGCAGCCGGGGAAGTATTGGCCCAGCATGCACAATCGATCCTGCGGGCCGTGGACGGCATGCACGCCGATCTCGCCGATTACGCCAAGGGCGCCACCGGCCGGGTTTGCCTGTACGCCAACAGTTCGGCGATGAGCCAGGAACTGCCGCGCCAACTGACCCAGTGGAACACCTTGCACCCGGGCATCCGCCTGGATATTCGCGAGGAGCGCAGCCGGGAGATCCTCCAGGCCGTGCGCGAGGGCGTGGCGGATGTCGGTATCGTCACCACCCGCCCCAGCGAAGAGCTGCGGTTCGAGCCCTACTGCCAGGACCGCCTGTGCCTGCTCGTGCCCAATGACCACCCACTGAAAATGCGCCATGCGCGCTTCGAGGATTTGCTCGGCTACGACTTCGTCGGCCTGGAAGACAACGCCGCCATCACCCCGTTGATTACCGAGGCCGCCGCGGCGATCGGCATGCCGTTGCGGCTGCGGGTGCAGGTGCGCAGTTTCGAAGCAGTGTGCCGCTTGATCGCCGCCGGCCAGGGTGTGGGCGTGTTGCCACAGGGCGCGGTGCAGATCTTCCGCAAGGAGATGGCCTTGCGCTTTATCGAAATCGACGACAGCTGGGCCGACCGGCAGATGTACCTGTGCATGCGCAAGGAACAGCCGTCACTGACGAGCCTGGCACTGTTCGACTACCTGAGCGCCAACCCTGCGTAAACCTTTGGCCTTCGAATTTTGCGAAGGCCGATTCCACAATTAGCAATTCCCCTGTTGTCACAGCTGTGCCAAGAATGCCCCCGCCAGACCTTCCTATAAAAACAAGACAGGAGACACGGCGTGTCCCAATCCCACACCCGCCCCACCCACCGCATCGCCGTGATTCCCGGCGACGGCATCGGCCGCGAAGTGGTGCCCGAAGGCCTGCGGGTACTGGACGCTGTCAGCCGGCGCTTCGGTATTCACTTTCACTTCGACCACTTTGCCTGGTGCAGCGAACACTACCTGGCCCACGGCACGATGATGCCCGACGACTGGGCCGAACAGATCGGCAGCCATGACGCGATCTTCTTCGGCGCGGTGGGTGCGCCCGACATCATTGCCGACCACACTGCGGTGTGGGAGTCGCTGCTGAAGATCCGCCGCCAGTTCGATCAATACGTGAATATCCGCCCGGTGCGCCTGATGCCCGGCGTGCCCTGCCCGCTGGCCGGCCGCGTGCCGGGGGACATCGACTTTATCGTGGTGCGGGAAAATACCGAGGGCGAATACTCCAGCGTTGGCGGCCGCATGTGGGAAGGCACGGCGCGGGAAATCGCAGTGCAGGAGTCGATCTTCTCCCGCGAAGGCGTGGACCGCGTGGTGGACTACGCCTTCAAACTGGCGCAACAGCGGCCGCGGAAAAACCTGGTGGCGGCGACCAAATCCAATGGTATCTCGATCACCATGCCGTTCTGGGACGAGCGGGTCAACGAAATTGCCCGGCGCTACCCGGACGTGAAGACCGCCAAGTTCCACATCGACATTCTGTGCGCGCACTTCGTGCAGCATCCCGACTGGTTCGATGTAGTGGTGGCCTCCAACCTGTTCGGCGACATCCTTTCCGACCTCGGCCCGGCGTGCACCGGCACCATCGGCATTGCGCCGTCGGCCAACCTCAATCCCGAGCGGCGCTACCCGTCGCTGTTCGAGCCGGTGCACGGTTCCGCGCCGGATATTGCCGGGCTCGGTGTCGCCAATCCCATCGGGCAGATCTGGTCGGCCGCGCTGATGATCGAGCACCTGGGCGACGGTGATCCGCTTTACCAGGAAGCGGCGGCAGCCATCGTGTCCGCCATCGAAACGGTGCTTGCCGAAGGCCCGCGCACCCGGGAAATGGGCGGCAGCGCCAGCACTGTCGAAGTGGGTCGCGCCATCGCCGAATGCGTCGCAGGGAACAGGAGTTGAACATGACCAACGCACATTACATCGCCAACCAATGGCTGGCGTCGACCTCGCTGGAAGACATTCCGGTGATCGACCCCAGCACCGGCGAAACCTATTCGAGCATCGCCCGTGGCACGGCCGCCGATATCGAGGCGGCGATCAGCGCGGCACGCCTGGCACTCGGCGAAACCTTCGACGGCCCGTGGGGCCGGTTGTCTGCCATGGAACGCAGCCGTTTGCTGGCCAAGCTTGGCGTGGCGGTGCTGGAACATCATGAAGAGCTGGCGCAGATCGAGGCGCGGGACACCGGCAAGGCGCTGAAAGTCGCCCGCGCCGATGCCACCGCCCTTGCCCGCTATTTCGAATACTACGCGGGTGCCGCCGACAAACTGCACGGCGAAACCCTGCCGTACCAGGCCGGCTACACGGTGTTGACGGTGCGCGAACCCCACGGGGTGACCGGGCATATCATCCCGTGGAATTACCCGATGCAGATTTTCGGGCGCAGCGTCGGCGCCTCGTTGGCGGCGGGCAATGCGTGCGTGGTCAAGCCGGCGGAAGATGCCAGCCTGTCGTTGCTGCGCCTGGCGGAAATCGCTGCCGAGGTTGGTTTTCCAGCCGGCGCGATCAACGTAGTCACCGGTTACGGCTACGAAGCCGGCGCGGCGTTGTGTGCACACCCGGGCATCGATCACATTTCGTTCACCGGCTCCACCGCCACCGGTACTGCCGTGTCGAAAGCCGCTGCCGAACGCCACTGCCCGGTCACCCTGGAGTTGGGCGGCAAGTCGCCGCAACTGGTGTTCGCCGATGCCGACCTGGATGAAGCGTTGCCGGTGCTGGTCAACGCCATCATTCAGAACTGCGGGCAAACCTGCTCCGCCGGCAGCCGTTTGCTGGTGGAACGCAGCATTTACGAAACCCTGCTCGCACGCCTCAGCCAACGTTTCAGCGAACTGCGCGCCGGGCCTTCGGCGCTGGACCTGGACATGGGCCCGCTGATCAATCAGAAGCAGCTGCGCCTGGTGCGCGAGTTTATTCGTCAAGCCGAACAGGAAGGGATCACCGTCGCCGCGCGCGGAACGGTGGTTGCCGAGGCCGGCAGCGGCGGGTATTTCCAGGAGGCGGTGCTGTTTCGCGATGTGCCGCCTGACAGTCGCCTGGCGCAACAGGAAGTGTTCGGCCCGGTGCTGGCCGTGATGCCCTTCGATGATGAAGCCGAAGCGATTCGCCTGGCCAACGGCACCGAGTTCGGCCTGGTGGCCGGCGTGTGGACCCGCGATGGCGCGCGGCAAATGCGCCTGGCGCGCACCCTGCGTTGTGGCCAGGTGTTCATCAATAACTATGGCGCCGGTGGCGGCGTTGAATTGCCATTCGGCGGCGTGAAGGCCAGCGGGTATGGGCGGGAAAAAGGCTTCGAGGCGCTGCTGGGCTTTACCACCTTGAAGACCATAGCGATCAAACACGGTTGATTCCTCACAACAACAAGAACGGAGAACACACCATGCGTTTAGCCAATAAAGTCGCGATCGTCACCGGCGCCGGTTCGGGGTTTGGCGAGGGCATCGCCAAGACTTTCGCGCGCCAGGGCGCCAAGGTCATCGTCGCCGACATGAACGCCGTCGGCGGTCAGCGGGTGGTCAATGAAATCGCCGAAAGCGGCGGCCATGCGCATTTCATCGAGGTCAACGTGGCCAACGATGAAAGCATGGGCGCCCTGCTGCGTGGCACTTTGGAGCAGTTCGGCGGCCTCGATATCGTCATCAACAACGCCGGTACCACCCACCGCAACCGGCCGATGCTGGAAGTCGACGAAGCCGAATTCGACCGGGTGTTTGCGGTCAACGTCAAAAGCATCTTCTTGAGCGCCAAGCATTTTGTGCCGCATTTTCGCGGCCAGGGCGGCGGCGTGTTCGTCAATATTGCCTCGACGGCGGCGATCCGCCCGCGTCCGGGACTGGTCTGGTATAACGGCAGCAAGGGCGCAGTGGTGGTCATGAGCAAGACCATGGCGGCGGAGCTGGGGCCGGACAATATCCGCGTCAACTGCGTGAACCCGGTAGTGGGTGCCACGGCGTTGCTCAGCGAATTCATGGGCGTGCCGGACACCCCGGAAAACCGCCAGAAATTCATGGCGACCATTCCCCTGGGGCGCTTTTCCACCCCGCAAGATGTGGCCAACGCCTGCCTGTACCTGGCGTCGGACGAAGCGGCGTTCATCACCGGCACTTGCCTTGAAGTCGATGGCGGGCGCTGCGTGTAACTCACTCTCACAGGGACCGGAATTGCTATGTGTGATCTTCATAATAAGAACGAGCCGAACACCCGCGAATTGCTTGAAGGCCTGCCAAAGAACTGGGGTAAATGGGGCCCGGACGACGAAGTCGGCGCCCTCAATTACCTGACTGAAGCCGAAGTACTGCGGGGCGTGGCCTCGGTGCGCCAGGGCAAGACCTTTACCCTGCAAGTGCAGATCGGCCACCCCGACGGCGACCCGATGTGGCCGGCGCGCAACCCGTCGATGCGCTTCAACACCCTCGACCACAGCCATTACCACTTCGGCAAACAGCCGCACATGACCGGTGGTGCGGCGTATTCCGATGACGTGATCTTCATGCAGCTGCAAGGCTCGACCCAGTACGACGCCCTCGGCCACGCCTGGTACGACAATCAACTGTGGAACGGCTACGACGCCCAGACCACCGTTGGCGGCATGGCCAAGGCCAGCGTGCTGGCGATTGCCGAACGCGGCGTGGTGGGCCGTGCGGTGCTGATCGACATGGCCCGCCATCGCGGCAAGAAGTGCCTGGGCCGGGGCGAAACCTTCAACCACCTGGACCTGCTCGACGCCGCCAAAGCCCAGGGCGTGACTATTGAAAAACGTGACATCCTGATCATCCGCACCGGGTCCATGGGGGCGTTTTATGAGCTGGGCAAGACCGAGTTCTTCAAGGACCTGATGGAGCCGGGGCTGACCTACAGCCGGGAGCTTGTGGAGTGGTTCCACGAGATGGAAATCCCCAATCTGGTGACCGACACCATCGCCAACGAAGTGATCACCGACCCGGTGTCCGGGGTGCAGATTCCGCTGCATTGCGCGCTGATGCGCAACCTGGGGATCGCCTTCACCGAAATCGTGTTGCTGGAGGAACTGGCCGCCGATTGTGCGGACGACGGCCAGTGGAAATTCCTCTACACCGCCGCCCCGCTGAAGATTGTCGGGGGCAGTGGCGCACCGGTGAATCCGGTGGTGATCAAGTAGCCGTTCCGTCTCAGTGGCGAATTTGCGAATCGCGAACGCGCCACTAGACTCAAGGCTCCTCTCACATGGAAGTCCACTCAATGAATGTATTGCGCCCTCTTCGCCAGGCAATTGCCCTGGCAACCCTGCTGTCTGCTGGTGCCCTGACGGCACATGCTGCCGATATCCCGTTGTCCAAGTCGCTGGAAGCCGATGAGGTGACCACCAAGGTGCTGGAGGTGGATGCCGCCAACCATCAGGTGGTGCTCGAAGGTGCCGAAGGCCGCAAGGTGCATGTGCAGCTCAGCGACCAGGCCAAGGACCTGGGCAATCTCAAGGTAGGTGATCAGGTCAAGGTGCTGGTGACCCATTCGGTCGCCGCCGTGCTGGACACCGACATCGACAAGAGCGCACCGGACGCCACCGAGAAGACTGGCGTCTTGCGCGCCACCGCGGATAACCCGAACCCGGGCGGTGCGGCCTTCCGCCAGGTACAGGTGCAGTTGAAGATCACCCACATTGACCTGGCGAAAAACCAGGTAACCCTGGAAAACCCGGCGGGCCAGAGCAAAGTGCTGACCGTGGAGAAACCGGAAATTCGCGCCGGCCTCAAAGACCTCAAGGTCGGCCAAAGCGTGTTGGTGACCTACACCGATACCCTGGAAATCAGCACCGCCCACGAAGGCTGATGAATGCGGCGCCCCATCAGCTCACGGCTGATGGGATTTCGCCAGATAGTCTTCGATGTTGTTCATCTGATCATCCCAGCCTCGGGAGTTCTTCTTGTAGGCCTTCTGGCGGCGAACGTCCGGGATCCCGTCAAAACCTGACTCCACCACCCGCAACAAGATGCCTTCGGCGTGATCCTCGAGGGTGAACTCCACCAGCGTTGGGGTTTCGGCGTCGTAATCAACTCCCTCGTCTACCGCGTAGGGATGCCAACTGAAAGAGAACCGCGTCTGTGGTTCAAGCCGCTCGATCCTTGCCTTCCACACCACGTGCTCGTAACCGGGATAGGTGATCGGGGCTTCAATGGCCCGGCCCTGGGCAAACTGTTTGCCCTTGAGGGCGATGCCAAACCAGCTGCCGAATTGCTCGGCGTCGGTCAGTGCTTCCCAGACCCGTTGGCGTGGAGCGTTGAGCAGGACTTTACGTTTGATTTCATTTGATTCGTGCATGAGACACCTCCTGTATTGACAGTAGGCGACATCGACCAATGCGCAACCTTTGAAAAGGGATAGGGCATGACGGTGTCATGCCCTTGTGGCGTCAAACGTGGGGATCACCCGGCGCCTTGGCAGGGGTTGCGTATTGCGGCTTCAAGTGGCCTTCCTGATCGAGCAGCCAGGCGTCCATGATCTGGCGCACCACCGGCCCCGCCACTCGGCCACCGGCCTCGCCGTTTTCGATCATCACCGAAATCACGATCCGCGGGTGCTCCGCCGGGGCAAAGCCGACGAACAAGGCGTTGTCGCGGTTGCGCTCCAGGGTCTTGAGACGGTTGTAACGCTCGCCCTGCTTGATCGCCACTACCTGCGCAGTACCAGACTTGCCAGCAATCCGGTACTGCGCACCGGCTGCAGCCGCCCGGGCGATACCGCGTGGATCGTGCATTACCAATTGCATGCCGTGGTTGACCTGCTCCCAGTCGCGCGGGTCTTTGAGCACCACGTTGGGCATCGGGTTTTCATCCACCGGCGGCACGCCATTGATGGTCTTGGCCAGGTGCGGTCGGTTCCACACACCCTTGTTGGCGATCAGCGCAGTGGCCTGGGCCAGCTGCAACGGGGTGACCTGCATGTAACCCTGGCCGATGCCGAGGATCACGGTTTCACCCGGGAACCAAGGCTGGCGCCGGGTAGCGCGCTTCCAGGCTTGGGACGGCATCAGGCCGGCTGACTCTTCGAACATGTCGAGGGAGACTTTCTGGCCAAGGCCGAACTCGGCCAGGTAGTCGTGCAGGCGGTCGATACCCAGCTTGTGGGCCAGGTCGTAGAAGTAGGTGTCGTTGGAGCGCATGATCGCTGCGTCCATGTCCACCCAACCATCGCCGCTGTGGTTCCAGTTGCGGTATTTGTGGTCGAAATCCGGGAGTTGGTAATAGCCCGGGTCGAACACCCGGGTCTGGGCGGTAACCACGCCGCTGTCGAGGCCAGCGATGGCGACTTCCGGCTTGATCGTCGAACCCGGCGCGTAGAGCCCGCGCAGCACGCGGTTGAACAGCGGACGGTCGAGGGAGTCGTGCAGCGCGGCGTATTCCTTGAAGCTGATGCCGGTGACAAACAGGTTCGGGTCGAAACTTGGCTTGCTGACCATCGCCAGCACTTCGCCGGTTGCCGGGTCGAGAGCAACCACCGAACCACGGCGGTCGCCGAGGGCTTCTTCGGCGGCTTCCTGGAGTTTGACGTCCAGGCTCAGCACGATGTTTTTGCCGGGGATCGGGTCGGTGTGCTTGAGCACCCGCAGGACGCGGCCCTGGGCGTTGGTTTCAACTTCTTCATAGCCGACGTGGCCATGCAACTCGGACTCGTAGAAACGCTCGATCCCGGTTTTACCAATGGACTGGGTGCCCCGGTACTCCACTGAGTCGAGGGCTTTGGATTCTTTTTCGTTGATCCGGCCTACGTAGCCAATGGAGTGGGCAAAGTGCGCACCCAGCGGATAATGGCGGACGAATTGCGGCTCGACATCCACGCCCGGCAGGCGGAATTCGTTGACGGCCAGCACGGCGATCTGCTCTTCGGTCAGCTCGTAGAACAGGGTGACGGGCACGAAGGGATGACGGGCTTGCTTGAGCGCCTTATCAAATACGCCACGGTCCTCGGCGGGCAAATGCAGGAGGCTGACGATAGCGTCCAGCTCTCCTTTGAGATCGGTGGTGCGCTCGCGGGTGATGGTCAGGTTGTAGCTGGGACGGTTGTCGGCAAGTACTACGCCGTTGCGGTCATAGATCAGGCCGCGGGTCGGTGTGATCGGCAGGACGTGGACGCGATTGTTTTCGGAAATGGTGGAGTGGTAGTCGTACTGCACCACCTGCAGGAAGTACATCCGACCTACCAGGGCGCAGGTAATGCCGATTACCAGCAGCGCGCAGGCCAGCAGCCGCTTGTTGACCAGGCGGTTTTCTTTTTCGTGATCCTTGATCGGTATTGGTTCAGGCATTTCTACAGCATCTCGTTGAATAAGGTCGACGCCGCTTCCTGCGGAGGAAAAATCAGTCCTTGTGAAAATGTGCTGCACCATACCAAAAATGCAGAAACACTTTGCATCGATTTCCCTGAACGGTGTGCTAATGGAGCCTGTTCATGCACTTTGGTTTGAGCCGTTGACCTTATTCATGCGTTTTTATGCTGACGATCAGCTCAGGATCGACTTGGGCTCCAGGAAGGCTTCGAGGCCGAATGTGCCGTACTCGCGGCCGATACCCGATTGCTTGAAGCCACCAAACGGCGCTAGAGGTTCATGGGCCAGGGTATTGATCAGCACTCGGCCAGCGTCTATACGGCTGGCCAGCCTGCGGGCGCGTTCGGGATTTGAAGACAGGATGTATGCCTGGAGGCCGTAGGGTGTGTCGTTGGCGATGGTCAGGGCCTCTTCCTCGGTTGCGTAGGTAATGATCGAGAGCACTGGGCCGAAAATCTCCTCGCGGGCGATGGCCATTTGGTTGGTCACCCGGCTGAATACGGTTGGTTTTACGAACCACCCGGCTTTGATGCCCTCAGGCAAACCGCGACCTCCTGCCAATAGGTGGGCGCCCTCCTCGATCCCGATCTGAATGTAGCGCTGTACGCGCTCCCACTGTTTTTGGCTGACCATGGGGCCGACCGCAGTGGCTGGGTCACGAGGGTCGCCGGCTTGCACGTTGCCCACCTCGTCGATCATCAGCGCTTCGATTTCTTCCAAACGACTTTCGGGTACCAGGATTCGAGTGCCGGCGATACAGGCCTGGCCGCTGTTCATGAAACCGGCCTGAAGGGCCATGGGCACGGCCGTCTTGAGGTCCGCATCATCGAGAATCAGCACCGGTGATTTGCCGCCCAGCTCTAGGGTCACGCGCTTCAGGGTCTCGGCGCCGGTCCGCAGGATTGTTTTGCCGACAGCGGTTGAACCCGTGAAGGACACTTTTGCGATGTCGGGATGGGCGCTCAACACGGCGCCTACGGTTTCGCCACGGCCAGTGACGATGTTGAATACACCGGGAGGCAAGCCTGCGTCATGCAGGGCGCGGGTGACTAGCGAGGTCTGGATTGCGCTCATTTCACTGGGTTTGATCACGGCGGTACAGCCGGCGGCCAACGCCGCAGCGAGCTTGCCGCAGATAAAACCGGCGTTGCTGTTCCAGGGTGTGATCAAGCCGGCCACACCCAGCGGCTGCATGACCACCTCGGCGATGCCAATGCGTCGGGAGAAGTTGTAGCTCTCCAGTACTGAAGCGGCATCTTGCAGGACGCTGGCTGCATGCCTGGCCATCCACCGCGCACGGGATATTGGGGCGCCGTACTCCTCGATAATCGCGTCGGTAAGTGCGTCCTCAATGGATTCAACTGCGGCGTGAAGGCGTTTGAGATAGTCGATGCGCACATCTTTAGAGCTGTGGGAGAACGCGGTAAAAGCTCGCTTGGCGGCAGCGATGGCATCCAGGGCGTCTTGTTCATTTGCCAATCGAACCTGGCCGATACGCTGGCCTGTTGCAGGGTTGAACAGGTCAAAAAGCTCTTCGCCATGGGGCGTCACAAAGTCGCCGTTGATGTAAATCTGGTTGATGTATTGCATAGGTCCTCCGGGACGCTGAGCTAGTGCGTCCTACGGTAAGTCACTATTATTAAGCTGATAAGCCGTACAAATATGCATGAGTTGATGAGCGATTCAGGACAATGAATACATCCGGGCTGAATGAGTTGGAAGCGGTGCTGGCAGTGGCTCGGCATCGCAGTTTTCGTGCAGCGGCGACCGAGTTGAATGTGTCGACATCGGCGTTGAGCCACTCTATCGCGGGGCTTGAAGCGCGGATGGGGGTGAGGCTGTTCAATCGCACCACGCGCAGCGTGTCGTTATCTGAAGTGGGCGCGGAGTTTGTCGAAACCATTACCCCTGCACTGTTGAGCATTCGCACGGCCTTGGAACAGGCAGGAAATCGCAGCGCGGAACCCAGCGGTACCTTGCGCCTGAATACCTCGGCGGGGGCGGCAAAGCAGGTGATGCCGTTGCTGCTGGAGTATCTGCGACGTTATCCACGGATGAAATTGGATATCGTCACTGAGGGGCGGCTGGTGGATATCGTCGCGCAGGGGTTTGATGCGGGGATTCGGCTCGGGGATACGGTTCCTCAAGACATGATCGCAGTCGATATCAGTCCGGCCCAGCGTTTTTCGGTATTGGGCAGCCCGGACTATTTTGCTCTCAACCCAGTTCCCGTCAGTCCCATGGATCTGCGGGCCCATCAGTGTATTCGCAGCCGGATGCCCAGCGGGGCGATCTATCATTGGGAGTTTGAGCGACATGGCGAAGCGCTTGCTGTCGAGGTGCAAGGGGTTTTGACCCTGGATAATCCGACTCTGATGCTTGAGGCTGCCAGGGCGGGACTAGGCTTGACCTATCTTACGGAATGGAATGCCGCTGCCGATTTAGCGAACGGGACGTTAGTGCGCGTACTGGAGGAATGGACGCCGTCTTTTGACTGCTTGCGCCTCTATTACCCAGGTAGGCGCCATGTGCCGGCCGGGTTAAGGGCACTGATTGAGTTGATCAGGGAGCGAGGCTTTTAACCAGGCTGGATCTTTTTTACGGCCAACAGCTCTCTCCCCGTTTTCAGACCGCCCAAAACAAAACCCCTGACTGCATAAGCAATCAGGGGTTCTGGAATTTAATCTTGACGATGACCTACTCTCACATGGGGAAACCCCACACTACCATCGGCGATGCATCGTTTCACTGCTGAGTTCGGGATGGGATCAGGTGGTTCCAATGCTCTATGGTCGTCAAGAAATTCGGGTACTGAGTCGTGGCCAGCTGGCCTCGCTTCAGCAAATTGGGTATGTGATAGCTAGGTGTTTGCAAGATCTCGAACTTTCGGTTCGTTTCGTCTTCACACACCGCAATCTGGTCTCTTCGACGCAAATTGCTTGGGTGTTATATGGTCAAGCCTCACGGGCAATTAGTATTGGTTAGCTCAACGCCTCACAGCGCTTACACACCCAACCTATCAACGTCGTAGTCTTCGACGGCCCTTCAGGGAACTCAAGGTTCCAGTGAGATCTCATCTTGAGGCTAGTTTCCCGCTTAGATGCTTTCAGCGGTTATCTATTCCGAACATAGCTACCCGGCAATGCCACTGGCGTGACAACCGGAACACCAGAGGTTCGTCCACTCCGGTCCTCTCGTACTAGGAGCAGCCCCTCTCAAATCTCAAACGTCCACGGCAGATAGGGACCGAACTGTCTCACGACGTTCTAAACCCAGCTCGCGTACCACTTTAAATGGCGAACAGCCATACCCTTGGGACCGGCTTCAGCCCAGGATGTGATGAGCCGACATCGAGGTGCCAAACACCGCCGTCGATATGAACTCTTGGGCGGTATCAGCCTGTTATCCCCGGAGTACCTTTTATCCGTTGAGCGATGGCCCTTCCATACAGAACCACCGGATCACTAAGACCTACTTTCGTACCTGCTCGACGTGTCTGTCTCGCAGTCAAGCGCGCTTTTGCCTTTATACTCTACGACCGATTTCCGACCGGTCTGAGCGCACCTTCGTACTCCTCCGTTACTCTTTAGGAGGAGACCGCCCCAGTCAAACTACCCACCATACACTGTCCTCGATCCGGATAACGGACCTGAGTTAGAACCTCAAAGTTGCCAGGGTGGTATTTCAAGGTTGGCTCCACGCGAACTGGCGTCCACGCTTCAAAGCCTCCCACCTATCCTACACAAGCAAATTCAAAGTCCAGTGCAAAGCTATAGTAAAGGTTNNNGGGTCTTTCCGTCTAGCCGCGGATACACTGCATCTTCACAGCGATTTCAATTTCACTGAGTCTCGGGTGGAGACAGCGCCGCCATCGTTACGCCATTCGTGCAGGTCGGAACTTACCCGACAAGGAATTTCGCTACCTTAGGACCGTTATAGTTACGGCCGCCGTTTACCGNNNNTCGATCAAGAGCTTCGCGTTAGCTAACCCCATCAATTAACCTTCCGGCACCGGGCAGGCGTCACACCCTATACGTCCACTTTCGTGTTTGCAGAGTGCTGTGTTTTTAATAAACAGTCGCAGCGGCCTGGTATCTTCGACCGGCATGAGCTTACGGAGCAAGTCCTTCACCCTCACCGGCGCACCTTCTCCCGAAGTTACGGTGCCATTTTGCCTAGTTCCTTCACCCGAGTTCTCTCAAGCGCCTTGGTATTCTCTACCCAACCACCTGTGTCGGTTTGGGGTACGGTTCCTGGTTACCTGAAGCTTAGAAGCTTTTCTTGGAAGCATGGCATCAACCACTTCGTCATCTAAAAGATAACTCGTCATCAGCTCTCGGCCTTAGAATCCCGGATTTACCTAAGATTCCAGCCTACCACCTTAAACTTGGACAACCAACGCCAAGCTGGCCTAGCCTTCTCCGTCCCTCCATCGCAATAACCAGAAGTACAGGAATATTAACCTGTTTTCCATCGACTACGCTTTTCAGCCTCGCCTTAGGGACCGACTAACCCTGCGTCGATTAACGTTGCGCAGGAAACCTTGGTCTTTCGGCGTGGGTGTTTTTCACACCCATTATCGTTACTCATGTCAGCATTCGCACTTCTGATACCTCCAGCAAGCTTCTCAACTCACCTTCACAGGCTTACAGAACGCTCCTCTACCGCATCATCCGAAGATGATACCCGTAGCTTCGGTGTATGGTTTGAGCCCCGTTACATCTTCCGCGCAGGCCGACTCGACTAGTGAGCTATTACGCTTTCTTTAAAGGGTGGCTGCTTCTAAGCCAACCTCCTAGCTGTCTAAGCCTTCCCACATCGTTTCCCACTTAACCATAACTTTGGGACCTTAGCTGACGGTCTGGGTTGTTTCCCTTTTCACGACGGACGTTAGCACCCGCCGTGTGTCTCCCATGCTCGGCACTTGTAGGTATTCGGAGTTTGCATCGGTTTGGTAAGTCGGGATGACCCCCTAGCCGAAACAGTGCTCTACCCCCTACAGTGATACATGAGGCGCTACCTAAATAGCTTTCGAGGAGAACCAGCTATCTCCGAGCTTGATTAGCCTTTCACTCCGATCCACAGGTCATCCGCTAACTTTTCAACGGTAGTCGGTTCGGTCCTCCAGTTAGTGTTACCCAACCTTCAACCTGCCCATGGATAGATCGCCCGGTTTCGGGTCTATTCCCAGCGACTAGACGCCCTATTAAGACTCGCTTTCGCTACGCCTCCCCTATTCGGTTAAGCTCGCCACTGAAAATAAGTCGCTGACCCATTATACAAAAGGTACGCAGTCACAGAACAAAGTCTGCTCCCACTGCTTGTACGCATACGGTTTCAGGATCTATTTCACTCCCCTCTCCGGGTTCTTTTCGCCTTTCCCTCACGGTACTAGTTCACTATCGGTCAGTCAGTAGTATTTAGCCTTGGAGGATGGTCCCCCCATATTCAGACAAAGTTTCTCGTGCTCCGTCCTACTCGATTTCATGACTAAGAGATTTTCGCGTACAGGGCTATCACCCACTATGGCCGCACTTTCCAGAGCGTTCCGCTAATCTCAAAGCCACTTAAGGGCTAGTCCCCGTTCGCTCGCCACTACTAAGGGAATCTCGGTTGATTTCTTTTCCTCAGGGTACTTAGATGTTTCAGTTCCCCTGGTTCGCTCCATACACCTATGTATTCAGTGTAAGGTAACCATCTTATGATGGCTGGGTTCCCCCATTCAGACATCTCCGGATCAAAGTCTGTTTGCCGACTCCCCGAAGCTTTTCGCAGGCTACCACGTCTTTCATCGCCTCTGACTGCCAAGGCATCCACCGTATGCGCTTCTTCACTTGACCATATAACCCCAAGCAATCTGGTTATACTGTGAAGACGACATTCGCCGAAAATTCGCAATTACTTACAAATTTTACCTTAGCCTGATCCGTTACCAGTGAAAGTAACGTTCAGTCTATCTTTCTATCACATACCCAAATTTTTAAAGAACGATCTAATCAAAGACTAGAAATCAATATTCATTGGCGAATATTCATTTCTAAACTCTAACAGTAGAAACAGTTAATGGTGGAGCCAAACGGGATCGAACCGTTGACCTCCTGCGTGCAAGGCAGGCGCTCTCCCAGCTGAGCTATGGCCCCATAACAAAATTGGTGGGTCTGGGCAGATTCGAACTGCCGACCTCACCCTTATCAGNNNGCGCTCTAACCAACTGAGCTACAGACCCAATTTCGAGCGCGTAACTGATTAGCCAAGAGCTATCAGCTTGGAGCTTAAAGCTGCTTCTATCGTCTTCTTCAATGAATCAAGCAATTCGTGTGGGAACTTATGGAGCAGCTGATGTCGTCGATTAAGGAGGTGATCCAGCCGCAGGTTCCCCTACGGCTACCTTGTTACGACTTCACCCCAGTCATGAATCACACCGTGGTAACCGTCCCCCGAAGGTTAGACTAGCTACTTCTGGTGCAACCCACTCCCATGGTGTGACGGGCGGTGTGTACAAGGCCCGGGAACGTATTCACCGCGACATTCTGATTCGCGATTACTAGCGATTCCGACTTCACGCAGTCGAGTTGCAGACTGCGATCCGGACTACGATCGGTTTTCTGGGATTAGCTCCACCTCGCGGCTTGGCAACCCTCTGTACCGACCATTGTAGCACGTGTGTAGCCCAGGCCGTAAGGGCCATGATGACTTGACGTCATCCCACCTTCCTCCGGTTTGTCACCGGCAGTCTCCTTAGAGTGCCCACCATAACGTGCTGGTAACTAAGGACAAGGGTTGCGCTCGTTACGGGACTTAACCCAACATCTCACGACACGAGCTGACGACAGCCATGCAGCACCTGTCTCAATGTTCCCGAAGGCACCAATCTATCTCTAGAAAGTTCATTGGATGTCAAGGCCTGGTAAGGTTCTTCGCGTTGCTTCGAATTAAACCACATGCTCCACCGCTTGTGCGGGCCCCCGTCAATTCATTTGAGTTTTAACCTTGCGGCCGTACTCCCCAGGCGGTCAACTTAATGCGTTAGCTGCGCCACTAAGAGCTCAAGGCTCCCAACGGCTAGTTGACATCGTTTACGGCGTGGACTACCAGGGTATCTAATCCTGTTTGCTCCCCACGCTTTCGCACCTCAGTGTCAGTATCAGTCCAGGTGGTCGCCTTCGCCACTGGTGTTCCTTCCTATATCTACGCATTTCACCGCTACACAGGAAATTCCACCACCCTCTACCATACTCTAGCTCGTCAGTTTTGAATGCAGTTCCCAGGTTGAGCCCGGGGATTTCACATCCAACTTAACGAACCACCTACGCGCGCTTTACGCCCAGTAATTCCGATTAACGCTTGCACCCTCTGTATTACCGCGGCTGCTGGCACAGAGTTAGCCGGTGCTTATTCTGTCGGTAACGTCAAAACAGCAAAGTATTAATTTACTGCCCTTCCTCCCAACTTAAAGTGCTTTACAATCCGAAGACCTTCTTCACACACGCGGCATGGCTGGATCAGGCTTTCGCCCATTGTCCAATATTCCCCACTGCTGCCTCCCGTAGGAGTCTGGACCGTGTCTCAGTTCCAGTGTGACTGATCATCCTCTCAGACCAGTTACGGATCGTCGCCTTGGTGAGCCATTACCCCACCAACTAGCTAATCCGACCTAGGCTCATCTGATAGCGCAAGGCCCGAAGGTCCCCTGCTTTCTCCCGTAGGACGTATGCGGTATTAGCGTCCGTTTCCGGACGTTATCCCCCACTACCAGGCAGATTCCTAGGCATTACTCACCCGTCCGCCGCTCTCAAGAGAAGCAAGCTTCTCTCTACCGCTCGACTTGCATGTGTTAGGCCTGCCGCCAGCGTTCAATCTGAGCCATGATCAAACTCTTCAGTTCAAACATCTTTGGGTTTTTAAGAAACCCTAAACTTGGCTCAGCAATCGTTGGTTACATCTTTGATTTCTCGCGGAGTAACTTGTGATGCTGATAATCTTGTTGACTATCAGTCTGACTCCACAAGCACCCACACGAATTGCTTGATTCAGTTGTTAAAGAGCGGTTGGTTAAGATCTTTCGTCTCAACCGAGGCGCGCATTCTACAGCAGCCTCATTTGCTGTCAAGTGATTATTTTCAGAAGTTTTCAAAGTTTCCTTTGTAACTTCAACCACTTGCGCTTCCGATCTCTCGTTAGCGGGAGGCGAATTCTACAGCGTTACACGCTGCTGTCAACACCTCTTTTTCTCCGCTTTCGACCGAGAAGATCGAAACGTTAATAGGGCCAAACAACACTGCCTTACTAACTCCTTCTGGGCCTCGATGATCTGAAGCAACTCGCTGTCGAAACCTACATAACTCTTTGTTTACCAAGGAGTTTTCCGTTTCGACTGGGACGGAAGTGGGGCGAATTATAGACTTCCAGAATCTGCCGTCAACCCTTAATTCAGCTTTTCTATCAATCCATCCCGACAATCACGGAATTCGTCTATATAGGAAGGAACCGTTAACTAATTGAGCAATATATTGCCCAACGCTCAACAGTTAAGCATCATAGCCACTCGGTTTCTTTCAATACGACCTCGGACGAATACCCTCAATGACCACTTCCCCGCGTAGCCTGGCTTCGACACTGTTTCCGGTCGGCCTGCTACTCATTGCCATGGCCTCTATTCAATCAGGCGCCTCACTCGCCAAAAGCATGTTCCCCATCGTGGGCGCCCAGGGCACCACCACCCTGCGCCTGATTTTCGCCAGTGTGATCATGCTGCTCCTTTTACGCCCATGGCGCGCCAAGCTGACAGCCAAGTCGTTGCAGACGGTGATCGTCTACGGGATGGCGCTGGGGGGAATGAACTTCCTCTTCTATATGTCGCTGCGCACCGTTCCGCTGGGAATTGCAGTAGCCCTCGAATTCACCGGCCCACTGGCAGTAGCCATCTACGCTTCGCGACGCGCCGTAGACTTTCTCTGGATAGCCTTGGCGATTGTCGGACTTCTGCTATTGATCCCAGTGGGCGAAGCCAGCAGCGGCCTTGACCTCACAGGCGCCGCCTATGCACTCGGCGCAGGTGCGTGCTGGGCACTCTACATTCTGTTTGGCCAAAAGGCCGGCGCCGACAATGGCGTTCAGACTGCGGCCCTCGGCGTAATGATTGCAGCGTTGTTTGTTGCACCGATAGGTATCGTCCACGCGGGCGCCGCACTCCTCACACCCTCGCTGATCCCGATCGCCATTGGTGTCGCGGTTTTATCCACCGCCCTGCCCTACACCCTGGAGATGGTCGCCCTGACTCGCCTGCCAGCCCGCACGTTCGGAACCCTGATGAGTATCGAACCCGCGTTCGGCGCCCTGTCCGGGCTGTTTTTCCTTCAAGAGCACTTGTCCCTGGCGCAATGGCTGGCCATCACCTGCATTATCCTGGCCTCGGTGGGTGCAACCCTGACCATGCGTAACGAATCAAAACCACTCGTTCCAGCCGATTGATTCAGGATTTGACGTAGCTATGGCATTTGCCGCTCAATTAGGCCATGTTTAGGTCGTAACCCAGTGTCATTCATGGAGATTTTCGATAAGGACATCATGAACGCTACACTCGAGAGCGAGCAAAGCCAGCTTCGTGCACTTAAGCGAGGCGGCTATTAAGGATAGTAATGAAGCGAATTTTGATGCTGTTCATGATTGTGGCAATCGCAGGTTGTGCCGCGACCACCAAGACCGAAGTAAAACGGGGAAAGAAGGGCCTGCATATCAACTGCTCAGGCCTGTCCTCTTCCTGGGACCAGTGCTACGCCAGTGCAGCTAATTCGTGTGGCGCCAAAGGCTATAAAGTCATCGCCAAGTCGGGGGACAACGCCGAAGACCCAGGCGACTACCCGTTCGGTCTTAACCCCGCCGGCTACACAAGCCGAAGCATGATTGTCATCTGCAAGTAACTGTCGATGACCTCACAGCCTCGACAGCTGCTGGCTGAGCACCTCGTAGTTCGATGACAGGACCTGTGCCTGCACCTGCGGGTCGACCATCATCCGCGCCACCACCAGGGCGCCGATGCATTGCGACAGAATCGACCACGCCAGGGCCTCGCTGCCCAGTGTTGCTGCCCACCCCACCTGCAATCGGCAAATCCAGTCCTGCGCCTGTTGACGAACGGCCACATCAGATCGCGCAATCTCCGCCCCCAGGCTCGGCAACGCACATCCGGCTTCGGATTGCTCCACATGGGCCATGCTCAGGTAGAACTTCAAACAGCGATCCAGCCGCTCACGGCTTTGCACCCCGTCGCCATTCAATCGCTCAAGGCTGTGGCTCAATTCACGCTCGACAATCGAACTGAACAATTCATCCTTCGAAGCGAAGTGGCTATAAAACGCACCGCCACTCAAGCCAATGGCCTTCATCAAGCCATCCACCCCGACACTGGCAAAACCCTCTTTCTTCGCCAGTGCCGCACTGCTGTTCAGAAGCTTTTCCCTGGTTTGCTGCTTGTGACTAGCCGAATATCGCATCGCTTCCTCCACTGTGCTGTCAGCTTGACGCCTGCTGGATCGTAGCATAACGTTCGTTTGGCAAACGATCGTTTACTAAAGGATCTCCCATGACGAACAACAAGAAAATCGTACTGGTAGTGGGTGCCGGCGATGCCACAGGTGGTGCCATCGCCAAGCGTTTCGCCCGTGAGGGTTACGTCGCCTGCGTCACCCGGCGCAGCGCCGATAAACTGCAACCCTTGGTGGATAGCATCCACGCAGCAGGTGGCGAGGCGCATGGCTTTGCCTGCGATGCCCGCAAGGAAGAAGACGTTATCGCGCTGATCGAGCGGATTGAAACCGAGCTGGGCCCCATCGAAGCCTTCGTGTTCAACATCGGCGCCAATGTGCCGTGCAGCATCCTGGAAGAAACCGCCCGCAAGTACTTCAAGATTTGGGAGATGGCCTGTTTCTCAGGCTTCCTCAACGCGCGGGAAGTGGCCAAGCGCATGGTCACCCGTAACCGCGGCACCATCCTGTTTACCGGTGCCACGGCAGGGTTGCGTGGCGCCGCCGGCTTTGCCGCGTTCGCTGGAGCCAAACACGGGATCCGTGCACTGGCGCAAAGCA
This sequence comes from Pseudomonas sp. Colony2, assembly GCF_019382755.1. Classification (NCBI taxonomy): domain Bacteria; kingdom Pseudomonadati; phylum Pseudomonadota; class Gammaproteobacteria; order Pseudomonadales; family Pseudomonadaceae; genus Pseudomonas; species Pseudomonas sp. Colony2. The sequence goes on from NZ_CP080030.1 coordinate 5,029,581, forward strand.
TGGCTCGCGAACTGGGCCCACGGAATATCCACGTCGCCCACGTCGTCGTGGATGGCGCCATCGACACCGACTTCATCCGCGACAACTTCCCGCAAAAATACGCCCTCAAGGATCAGGACGGCATTCTCAATCCGGACCACATCGCCGATAACTATTGGTACCTGCACAGCCAGCCCCGGGACGCCTGGACCTTCGAGCTGGACCTGCGCCCCTGGAATGAACCCTGGTAAGCACGCCCCATAACAATAAACTGCGAGTATCCAGCATGAGTAAAACAGTAGAATTTTTCTTCGACCTCGGCAGCCCTGCCACCTATCTGGCCTATACCCAACTTCCAGGCCTGTGCGCTGCAACCGGCACCCAGCTGATTTACAAGCCAATGCTGCTGGGCGGGGTGTTCAAGGCCACCGGCAATGCGTCACCGGCCACCGTTCCCGCCAAAGGTCGCTACATGTTCCAGGACCTGGCACGCTACGCCCAGCGCTACCACGTTCCGCTCAAGTTCAATCCGCACTTTCCCATCAACACATTAATGCTGATGCGTGCGGTCACCGGCGTCCAAATGCGCCAGCCCGAACGCTTTCTCGACTTCATCGACTGCCTGTTCCACGCACTCTGGGTCGAGGGCCGACACTTGGGAGACCTGTCTGTGGTAGCCGCAGTGCTGACCGAACACGGCTTTGATCCTGAAGCAGTCCTGGCGCTGACCAACGATGACGAAGTCAAGACAACCCTCAAGGACAACACCGAACACGCGATTCAGCGTGGCGTATTCGGTGCCCCCAGTATGTTCGTCGGCGACCAGTTGTTCTTTGGCCAGGATCGCCTGGACTTTGTGCGCGAAGCGCTGGGCTAGATCGCAGCCGTGCGCACCTGCAACCACTCCAGCGCTGCACCGCTGAGCAGCGGGCTCAGGCGCTCACGGACGTGTGCGTGGTAATCGTTGAACCACTGGCGCTCCTCCACCGTCAGCAATAACGGCTCCAGGCAACGGGTGTCGATCGGACACAGTGTCAGTGTCTCGAACTTGAGGAACTCGCCAAACTCGGTCTTGCCCGCTTCACGGTTCAACACCAGGTTCTCGATGCGCACACCCCAACGCCCCGGACGGTAAGTGCCGGGCTCGATGGACGTAATCATGCCGGCCTGCATCGCGGTTTGCGGTGCGGCGACGGCTTGATAGGCGATCACCTGCGGGCCTTCATGCACATTGAGGAAATAGCCGACGCCATGACCGGTACCGTGGCCGTAGTCCACACCCTCGGCCCAGATCGGCGCACGGGCGATGGAATCCAGCAGCGGCGAAAGAATGCCCTTGGGGAAATGCGCGCGGGACAAGGCAATCACACCTTTGAGCACCCGCGTGCAGTCGCGCTTCTGCTCTTCGCTTGGCGTCCCGATAGGCACCATCCGCGTGATATCGGTCGTGCCGCCCAGGTATTGGCCACCCGAGTCGATCAGCAGCAAGCCATCGCCCTCGATCAGCGCGTGTTCTTCTTCAGTCGCGTGATAGTGCGGCATCGCGCCATTGGCGTTGAATGCGGCAATCGTATTGAAGCTCAGCGACACATAACCCGGACGACGGGTACGCGCTGCCGTCAGGTGCTCATCAATGGTCAGTTCGGTGATGCGCTCACGGCCCAACGCGCTGTCGAGCCAGGCGAAGAATTCACACAGGGCCGCGCCATCCTGCTCCATGGCCTGGCGAATGTGCTCGGCGTCCGCCAGGCTCTTGCGCGATTTGGCCAAGGTGGTCGGGTTAAGCCCCTCGATCAGCGTGACGCCACTGCCCAGGTTTTCCAGCAAGCCGGCGGTCACCCGGGCCGGGTCGACCTGCACACTCGCGCCCGAAGGAATGTCCTTCAACGCCGCTGCGACTTCGCTGTAATCGCGCAGGGTCACGCCATCCTGTTCCAGCACCGCGCGAAGCTCGGCGTCGACTTTGCTCAGGGCCACAAACAGCGTCGCCTGCTGCTGGCCGATCAAGGCAAACGAGACAAACACCGGGTTGAACGAAACGTCGCCACCCCGCAGGTTAAACAGCCAGGCAATGTCATCCAGGGTCGCGATGAAATGCCAGTCGGCCCCCTTTTCCTTCAAGCTGGCACGCAGGGCTGCGAGCTTCTCGCCACGACTGACGGTGGCCTGGGGTGGCAGATGTTGATAGATCGGTTGGTTCGGCAAGGTTGGACGGTCTTGCCAGACTTCATTCAACAAGTCGATATCCGTGCGCAAGCGTGCACCACGTGCCTCCAGCTTGCTGCCCAGGGTGCGCGCCGAGGCCACGGCCATGACCGCGCCATCAACGGCCACCACGCCGCCTTCCGGCGTCTGCTCCGCGAGCCACTCCAGCGGCCCGGGCTGGCCGGGTTGCAGCTTGACCAACTCGATGCCACTGCCCTTGAGCTCCTTGGTCGCCTGTTCCCAATAGCGGCTGTCTGCCCATACACCGGCAAAATCCGCAGTAACAATCAGCGTGCCCACCGACCCATGGAAACCCGACAACCACTGACGGCCCTGCCAGTAACCCGGCAGGTATTCGGACAAGTGCGGGTCCGCCGACGGCACCAACAGGGCATGAATGCCCTCGCGGCTCATCAGTTCGCGGGTGTGCGCCAGGCGCTGGGGAACCGTTCCATGGGTCAAAGGCTGTGTGCTCATCGTGTCTCCTGCTAACCACTAATAATTGTTATGGGGTCAAACGGCCCAGAAAGCCGGTGCGCTGGCCAGTGCGGCCTTGATCAGCTGTACCGCCTGATCGATATCCTGCTCGGTGGTAAACCGCCCGAGGCTCAAGCGAATGGTGCGACCTGCGCTGCGGGCATCATGGCCCAGCGCCAGAAGCACATGGGACGGTGCATTGCTCGCCGAATTGCAGGCCGAAGTGGCCGAGAAGGCAATGCCCGCGCTCAAGGCGGCGGAATTGAACTCGCCTTCGCTGAACGTCAGGCTCAGGGTGTGGGGAATGCGTTGGGTAAGGCTGCCATTGAGGCGCACCCCGGCAATTGTATTCAGCTGTTCCAGCAGGCGCTCGCGCAAGGCAACGATGGTCGCCTTTTCTTCAGCAAAGGACGCTGCCGCCAGGGCAAACGCGGTACCCATGCCGGCAATCTGGTGAGTTGCCAGGGTGCCCGAACGCAAACCACCTTCATGGCCACCGCCGTGAATCTGCGCCAGCACTTTCTGCTGCGCACGTGGGCCGACGTACAACGCGCCGATACCCTTGGGACCATAGAGTTTGTGTGCGGAAAATGACATGAGGTCCACTGGCCATTCGGCCAGGTCAATCTCGACCTTGCCTGCGCCCTGCGCCGCATCCACGTGAAACAGCGCGCCATGCTCGCGCACGCGTGCGCCAATCGCCCGGATATCGTTAAGAGTGCCCAGCTCGTTGTTCACCAGCATCAGCGACACCAGGAAGGTGTCCTCACGCAATGCTTCGCTCACCGCCTCGACACTGATCAAACCCTCGGCGTCCGGCACCAGGTACGTCACGGCAACCCCGGCTTCCTGCAACTGGCGAGCGGTGTCGAGCGTGGCCTTGTGTTCAATCTGGCTGGTGATGATGTGCCCGCCGGCCACGCCGCGCGCCTGGGCAACGCCCTTGATGGCGAGGTTGTTGGACTCGGTGGCACCGGAGGTCCAGACAATCTGTGCCGGCTCGGCGCCGACCAACTCAGCCACCTGGCCCCGTGCCTGCTCAACCGTTTGCCGGGCCTGTTGGCCGAACGCGTGGGAACTGGACGCAGGGTTGCCGAAGTTGGCATTGAAGCCCAGACACTCAACCATCACCTGGATGACCCGCTCATCCACCGGCGTGGTGGCGGCGTAGTCGAAATACAGCGGACGTTTATTCATGACGTTAAAGACTCGCAGAGCAGGTTCCCGAGAACAACGTCTCAGGGGCCGCAATCAGGAAGGAAGATGGTTTACCTGATCCCGTGCCATTAAAGAAAGACCACTTTATTTAAAAGTGCGTAGGAACGCTCCTGAAATTCAGCTTAACAGGCTCCGGGAAACGGATGGCAAACAAAAAGCCCGAGGTTCCTGTAGGAAACCTCGGGCTCTTCAGACCTCGCCACTGACTCAACTGGGGCGACCGTGCAGCGTCATGCTGCGCTCGGCATTCATCTCACCCCGACGGTCGAAACCGAAGGTGTTCCGTGGCTGGCCGGTCAGTTCGGCTTTCTTCTGTTGGTATTCATCAAATGACAGGCCTCGACGGCTCAGGGCTTCAAGCGCCAGTTCCTTGCTCTCCTCGGCCGAATAGCCACGCAGTTCGGGCGACGAATGCGTCGCACAACCGGCAAGGACTGAGGTGACAAGCAATACGGAAATGGCGAGAAAACGGTTCATGGCGAAGGTCCTGCGAAACGGGCTGAAGTCAATGAGTACAGGCTACTCCCGCACCTGCACGGTGAAAAATCATCAGCCGTGATAGTCGCTATCAACCTTTGCGACACTTCTGATAGTCGCGCCCCATATTCCATTTAGGTCTATAAATATGGAAATACGTTCATTTACGGAATAAACACAACCCTCTATAAATGGCCTCAACACTCACGCCACTGTTCGCCTGGCAACTGTTGCCCAGGCAACAGTCATTCAACAAAACACCAGGCAGACAACACCACCATTTTCCAACACCTGGCACAGAGGCCACGCCAGTCAAGGGCTGCACAGCTTGGTACAGCTCTTGCTCAAGCCCTGCTACTGCTCTTGCCCTGAGCCACTGTTGAAAAAGGAACTGTTGATGACCCGTCCACTGAATGTCGTTGCCCTCTCCGGCGGAACCTGGCGTCCGTCCCGCACCCTGGTGTTGACCCAGGCGGTGCTGGCCGAACTGGCCGATCAATTGCCGATCCAGGCCACCCTGATCGAACTGGGCGACATTGCCCGGCCGCTGGGCGGCGCACTGTCGCGCCAGGAATTGCCCGCCGACGTCGAAGCGCAACTGCAGGCCATCGAACAGGCCGACCTGCTGATCGTTGCCGCGCCGGTGTATCGCGGCTCCTACCCCGGCCTGCTCAAGCACCTGTTCGACCTGGTCGACCTCAACGCCCTGATCAACACCCCGGTGTTGCTGGCGGCCACCGGCGGCAGCGAACGCCACGCCCTGGTACTCGATCACCAGTTGCGCCCGCTGTTCAGTTTCTTCCAGGCCCTGACCTTGCCCATTGGCGTGTACGCCACCGAGGCCGACTTCACCGATTACCACATAACCAGTGAGCCCTTGAAGGCCCGCATTCGCCTTGCTGCAGAACGCGCCGCGCCGTTGTTTGCCGCGCATCCCACCTCTCTGCTGAAAATCGCTTAAGGATTTGTCATGGATGTTTTCTGGTTTCTGCCTACACACGGTGACGGCCACTACCTGGGCACCACCCAGGGCGCTCGCCCGGTCACCCTCAACTATTTGAAACAAGTCGCCCAGGCCGCCGACAACCTCGGCTACCACGGCGTGCTGATTCCCACCGGCCGCTCCTGCGAAGACTCCTGGGTGATTGCCTCGGCGCTGGTGCCGTTGACCGAACGCCTGCGTTACCTGGTGGCGATTCGTCCGGGGATCATCTCGCCAACCGTCTCGGCCCGCATGGCCGCCACCCTCGACCGGCTGTCCAATGGCCGCCTGTTGATCAACGTGGTGACCGGCGGCGACCCCGACGAAAACCGCGGCGACGGCAGCTTCCTCGATCACAGCGAACGCTACGAAGTGACCGACGAATTCCTCAAGATCTGGCGCCGCGTGCTGCAAGGCGAATCGGTGGATTTCGAAGGCAAACACCTGCGCGTGCAGAACGCCAAGGCACTTTACCCACCGGTGCAGAAGCCATATCCACCGCTGTACTTCGGCGGTTCCTCGGACGCTGCCCACGACCTCGCCGCCGAACAAGTCGACGTGTACCTGACCTGGGGCGAACCACCGGCCGCCGTCGCCGAGAAACTCGCCGACGTGCGTGAGCGCGCCGCCCGCCACGGGCGCACCGTCAAATTCGGGATTCGCCTGCATGTGATCGTGCGCGAAACCGAAGAAGACGCCTGGAAAGCCGCAGCCAAACTGATCGAGCACATCAGCGACGAAACCATCGCCGCCGCGCAAAAATCCTTCTCGCGCTTTGACTCCGAAGGCCAGCGGCGCATGGCCGCCCTGCACGACGGGCGCCGCGACAACCTTGAGATCGCCCCCAACCTGTGGGCCGGCGTCGGCCTGGTACGTGGCGGCGCGGGCACGGCCCTGGTGGGCAACCCTCAGCAAGTCGCCGAGCGCATCAAGGAATACGCAGACCTGGGCATCGAAAGCTTCATCTTCTCCGGCTACCCGCACCTGGAAGAGGCGTATCGCTTTGCCGAACTGGTGTTCCCGCTGCTGCCGGAACCCTACGCCAGCCTGGCCGGGCGCGGCGTCACCAACCTCACCGGGCCGTTCGGCGAAATGATTGCCAACGACGTCCTGCCGGCAAAAGCCAAGGCCTGACCTGCCGTCTGCCGGGGCACGCCCCGGCACACCATGAGGAATACCGCGTGACAGCCAAACCCAACAGCGTCCTGCCCTCACCCTTGCAGACCGCCAAACTGCTGGCCGCCGAATTTGCCCTCACTGCCGTCGAACGCGACGAGCGCGGCGGCACACCGAAGACCGAACGTGACGCCCTGCGCCAAAGCGGCTTGCTGGCCCTGAGCATTCCCACCCAATACGGCGGCCTCGGCGCCCGCTGGAGCGAAACCCTGGAGATCGTGCGCGAATTCGCCAAGGTCGACAGCTCCATCGCCCACGTCTTCGGTTTTCATCACCTGATGCTCGCCACCGTTCGCCTGTTCTCACGCCCGGAGCAATGGCAACCCTGGTTCGAACAAACCGCGCGCAAGAACTGGTTCTGGGGCAACGCCCTCAACCCCTTGGACACGCGCACAGTGGTCAAGGCCTACAACGGCTGGCGCGAATTCTCCGGCAAGAAGAGCTTTTGCTCCGGAGCCAGCGACTCGGAAATGCTGATCGCCTCGGCGGTGGATGAAAGCGCCGGCGGCAAGCTGCTGATCGCGGCCATCCCCAGCGGGCGCAGTGGCATCACCCTGCACAATGACTGGAACAACATCGGCCAGCGCCAGACCGACAGCGGCAGCGCCAGCTTCGAACGGGTACGCGTGGAAGAGTCGGAATTGCTCCTCGATCCCGGCCCGCTGAGTACGCCCTTCGCCTGCCTGCGCCCACTGATCGCTCAACTGACCTTCACCCACATGTTCCTCGGCATCGCCGAAGGCGCGTTTGCCGAAGCCCGGAATTACACCCTGACCGAAACCCGGCCCTGGCATAAATCCACGGTGCAGGACATTCGCCAGGACCCGTACGTGCTCAACCACTACGGCGAATTCTGGGTCGCGCTGGAAGGCGTGCGCCTGCTGGTGGAACGCGCCGCCGAACTGCTGGACCAGGCCTGGGCCAAGGGCCCGAGCCTCAGTGAAAGCGAGCGCGGCGAGCTGGCCATCGCCATCGCCACGGCCAAGGTCGCTGCCACCCGCAACGGCCTGGAGCTGTGCAGCCGCCTGTTCGAAGTCACCGGCGCGCGCTCCACTCACGCCTCGCTGCGCCTGGACCGGCACTGGCGCAACCTGCGCACGCAAACCTTGCACGACCCGGTGGACTACAAGCTCCACGAACTGGGGGACTGGGCGTTGAACCAGTCCCTGCCGATTCCCACGTTCTACTCCTAGAAGAGGTGCCCATGCAGCTTTTAACCTTACCGCCCTCGCCCGCTCTTGCGACCTCGATCCGCGCCACGGCCCAGGTCTTCGAAGACCCCAAATCCCAGGCGCTGCTGGCGCACATCCAGCAAGTCGCGCCCAGCGAAGCCAGCGTGTTGATCATCGGCGAAACCGGCACCGGTAAAGAGCTGGTGGCGCGCCATATCCACAACCTCAGCGCCCGGCGCAACCGGCCCTTCGTGGCCGTGAACTGCGGCGCGTTTTCCGAATCCCTGGTGGAAGCCGAGCTGTTCGGCCATGAAAAAGGCGCCTTCACCGGCGCCCTCAGTGCCAAGGCCGGCTGGTTCGAAGAGGCGGACGGCGGCACCTTGTTCCTCGATGAAATCGGTGACTTGCCGATGGCGATCCAGGTCAAGCTGCTACGGGTACTGCAGGAACGCGAAGTGGTGCGCCTGGGCTCACGCAAAAGCATTCCCATCGACGTGCGGGTATTGGCGGCCACCAACGTTCAGTTGGAGAAAGCCATCAATGCCGGGCATTTCCGCGAAGACCTGTACTACCGCCTAGACGTGGTCAGCCTCGAGCTCAGCCCCCTGCGGGATCGGCTCGGTGACATCCTGCCACTGACCCGGCATTTCATCGAAGCCTACAGCCAGCGCCTGGGTTACGGCCCGATCACCATCAGCCGCGAGGCCGAGCAAAAGCTCAAAAGCTACAGCTGGCCGGGCAACATCCGCGAGCTGGAAAACGTGATCCACCACACCCTGCTGATCTGCCGCAACGGGGTGATCGAGCGCGACGACCTACGCCTGTCGAACATGCGCATCGAGCGTCAGGACGACAGCCAGCACGGCACCGACAACAGCGCCGAAGCCCTGCTGGAACGCGCCTTTCAAAAGCTCTTCGAGGAACAGGCCGGGGCCCTGCATGAAAAGGTCGAGGATGCGCTGCTGCGCGCCGCCTACCGCTTCAGCCATTACAACCAGGTGCACACCGCCAACCTGCTGGGCCTGAGCCGCAACGTGACCCGTACCCGTTTGATCAAGATCGGCGAGCTGGCGGTGAACAAGCGACGCCCCGGCGAAAACGTACAGGGCGAACGCATGCTGCACCTGTCAATTTAGGCGGCAGTGCAGAGCGTTGTCATGGCTGCGCTCGATGCTGCGCAGCACCTGGAACGAACCGAAGGTCACTGCCTTGGCCTGGTGGGCGCGGATCAGCGTCCAGAAATCTTCCTCACCGTGCTCAAAACACTTGAAGGCCGCTTCCCCCTCCTCGCGGGAGCGCCATTGCAGGTAGCTGAGCACCCGGCGTCCATCATCGCTGACCTGCACGCTGGCATTGATGAAGCCGCCATGGCCCTGGGCCAGGCGCTCGCTCTGGGATGACAGGGCCGCTACCAACGCGGATTGCTGCTGAGGCTCGATGTGGAATTCGACCATCTGGGTAAAACTCAGACTCTTCTCTAATACCTGCATGAACATTCCCCTCTCACTGTAGGCACAATCTTGCGATTCGATGCCACGCAGGGTAAAACCTCTAGTTAAGTCAAGGTCAAGGGCTTTTTCATGGTCACCAAAGAACTCACCGTCGGCCAACTGGCAGCCCGCAGTGGCGTAGCGGTTACCGCGCTGCACTTTTATGAAACCAAGGGGTTGATCAAGAGCCACCGCAACGCCGGCAACCAGCGGCGCTATCCGCGGGATGTGTTGCGCCGGGTGGTGGTGATCAAGATTGCCCAGCGTTTGGGCATTCCCCTGGCGACGATCCATGACGCGCTGCAAACCTTGCCCGATGGCCGCACGCCCAACGCTGCCGATTGGGAGCGCCTGTCTGCGCTATGGCGTGAGGACCTGGACCAGCGCATCGAAAAACTGATGTTGCTGCGGGATAAACTCAACGGCTGTATTGGCTGCGGGTGCCTGTCGCTGGAGGCGTGCCCGTTGCGCAATCACGACGACGTACTGGGTGATCGCGGGCCTGGGGCACAACTCTTGGAGCCGTCCACATAATGGCGGGGTAAAACTCGATCAATGTGGGAGCGGGCTTGCTCGCGAAAGCGGGGTGTCAGTCGCCAGATGCAGTGGCTGATCCACCGCCTTCGCGAGCAAGCCCGCTCCCACACAAGCCCGCTCCCACATTTTGATCGCCGTCAGACTTAGAATCCCGGGGCAATCTGGCCTTTATAGCGGGTCAGGATGAACTGGCGCACTTCATCGGAGTTCAACGCCTTGGCCAGTTTCTGGATGCCAGGGTCATTGATGTTGTCCGGGCGCGCGACCAGGTACTCCACATACAGGCTCTTGCCCTTCTCGACGATCAACGCACTGTTGGTGTCGATCCCCGCTTCCAGGGCGTAGTTGGCAAACACGAACGCCAGGTCCACCTGGCTCACCGAGCGGGCCAGCAACGCACCTTCCAGTTCACGAATTTTCAGGTGCTTGGGGTTTTCAACGATATCCCGCGGCGTGGCCAGGGTGTTGCTCGGGTCCTTGAGCTTGATCAGGCCGGCTTCGTCCAGCAGCACCAAGGCGCGGCCAGTGTTGACCGGGTCGTTGGGGATCGACACTGTCGCGCCGTCTTTCAACTCCGAGATATTTTTGATCTTGGTCGAGTACGCACCGAAAGGCTCGATGTGCACACCGACCACCGGCACCAGGTTGGTATTCCGGGTCTTGTTGTAGTCATCCAGGAATGGCCGGTACTGGTAGTAGTTGGCGTCGATGTTCTTCAGCGCCAGTTGCTGGTTGGGCTGGATGAAATCGGTGAAGACCTTGATTTGCAGGTCCACGCCTTCCTTGGCCAGCACCGGCTTTACGAACTCGAGGATCTCGGCGTGAGGCACGGGCGTGGCGCCGACGACCAGCGTCTCGTTGGCAAAGGCATTGAAGGACAAGACAGCGGCCAAGATGGCCAGGGATTTTTTCATGGTTGCTCCGAAGGCATTAGTTATAGGAATCAACGGCGGCTGTAATGCGCCACCAAACGGTCACCGGTCATCTGCAGGGCCTGCACCAGCACCAACAGCAGCAACACGGTGACCACCATCACGTCGGTCTGGAAACGCTGATAGCCGTAGCGGATAGCCAGGTCGCCCAGGCCACCGCCACCGATCACCCCGGCCATGGCGGTGTAGTCCACCAGCACAATCGCGGTGACAGTGACCGCTGCCAGCAGCCCGCCCCGGGCTTCCGGCAACAACGTGTGGCGGATCACCTGCCAGGTGCTGGCGCCCATGGATTGGGTAGCCTCCACCACGCCACGGTCGACTTCGCGCAAGGCGGTTTCCACCAGCCGCGCAAAGAACGGCGTACAGCCCACCACCAACGGCGGAATCGTACCGGCCACGCCCAGGGAGGTGCCCACCAGCAGGGTGGTCACCGGGATCAGCACAATCAGCAGGATGATGAACGGCAGCGAGCGCAGCACGTTGACCACCACCGACAGCGCCCGATACACCACTAGGGTTTCGTGCAACTGGCGCTTGCCGGTGAGGAACAACAGCACCCCCAGCGGCAACCCCAGCAGCACGGTAAAACCCAGGGCCGCGCTGAGCATGCTCAGGGTTTCCAGGCAGGCTTGGCCGATGTCGGCCCAATAGATGTTTTTAAACAGCTCGGCCATGGGTCAAGACCAATCGTGACGCGGTGGCTTGGCGCCGTTGAGCAGCCAGTTGCCCACCACGTGATACTTCCAGCGCACCGGGTCATGCAGGGTATGCACCCGTGCATTGCGCCAGTGACGGTCGAAGTTGTGCTTCTTCAGGGTGGAGCGGGTGCCGCCGAGTTCGAAGAGCTTGTTGCTGGCTTCAATGGCGATTTCAGTGGTCAGTACCTTGGCTCGCGCGACAGCCAGGGAGGCGTGGGCAACGTTGTCTTCATCAGGTGCCGGGCGCGCGGCGTCCAGCGCCTTGCCGGCCCGCTCCAGCAAGGCTTCCGCCGCTTCCAGGCGAATATCCAGCGCGCCGACCTGGATGATAGTCAGCGGGTCTTCACTGGCGTTCTCCACCCCGGCATCGATCCATGGACGGGCGAATTGCCGGACGAACTGCACCGTGTCACGCAACGCGGCACGGGCGATGCCGGCGTCGATGGCGGCGGTGGTCAATTGGGCGAAAGGCCCGGCCAGGGTCGGCGAATCGTAGGAGCGATGGGTAGGAAACAGATTGAACGCCGGCACCTTCAAGCCTTCGGCCAGCACCGTGCCGCTGGAGGTGGTGCGTTGGCCCATGCTGTCCCAGTCGTCGACCACCACCAGGCCTGCGGTGCCGCGCGGCACGAACGCCAATTGCGCATTTTGCTGTTCATCCAGCGCCAGCACCGCCAGCCAGTGGGCATACAGCGAACCGGTGCAATAACCCTTGCGGCCGTTGATCACATAGCCATCGCCTTGCCGGCGAATGGTCGCCTGGATGTCCTGGACGTTCTTGCCGCCGGTTTCCGACAGCGCATTGGCAAACCGATGCCCTTCCAGCGCCAGGCCAAAAAAGTACGCCTGCTGCTCGGGCGTGCCTTGCAGCCGGATATCTTCCAGCAGGCAGTAATGGTTCTGCGGGATTTGCCCCAGCGAAGGGTCGGCCGCCGAGATAATCGCAATCACCTGGGCCAACACCGCGTAGGACACCTGGGCACCACCAAACTCGCGGGGCACGCTGATGCCCCACAGGCCGCTGTTGGAATACAGGTCGACGACCTCCGCAGGCACCTGGCGGGTGCGGTCGCGCTCGGCGTCCTGCTCCAGCAACACGGCAGCAACCCGATGGGCAACGGCCAGTGCGTGGGCCTCGTCGCGGATCAACTCGGCGTGGGGCGTGTGAATCGGGTAATCGGCAGATACAGGCAGTACAGACATACAACGCTCTCGGGCGAATGGTTTGCCAGAGGCATTGCAGCTTCTGTGCCTGAGGCGCCTGGCCTTCAAACACAAGGGTTTGCTCCCGATATACGCGCGGCAGACCGCCCTTGGCGCAGCAAACTGCCGGTTTGCTGTTGCCTGGGCAACACCTCGTCGGCTGCCCGCAAGCCACGGCGCACGTGGCCTATAGTGAAAAAGCCGTCCCTCAACTACCACCATCAAGGAGAACGATATGAGCGTTAAACCCATTCCCGAGGGCTACCACAGCATCACGCCGTACCTGGGCATCGACAAAGCCGCTGAAGCCATCGAGTTCTACAAACGAGCCTTTGGTGCCACCGAAGTCATGCGCCTGGACATGCCCGACGGCAAGATCGGCCATGCCGAACTGCGCATTGGCGATTCGGCGATCATGATGGCCTCGCCCTGTGGCGAAATGTCGTTCGGCAGCCCGGGAAAAGAACACCCCAGCGTGTGCCTGCATCTCTATGTGCAAGATGTCGACCAACAGTTCGCCCAGGCCATCAAGGCCGGCGGCACGGCGATTTCAGAACCCAAGGATCAGTTCTACGGTGACCGTTCCGGGACGCTGAAAGACCCGTTCGGGCATGTGTGGTTCCTGGCCACGCGCAAGGAGGACTTGACCGAGGCGCAGGTTCGCCAGCGGGCCGAGGCGTTGTTCAAGCAAGGATGAAGTCGCCTGGGCGACGCAACCCAACGGTAGGAACTGGCTCGCCTGCGATGGCATCACCTCGGTGCGACTGATACACCGAGTTGCCTGCATCGCAGGCAAGCCAGCTCCCACCGTTGACCTGCACTGCCTGAAAGATCGGGCTTCAACACACTTCATGAACAACCCCTCCACGCTTTCCCCCTTGCCCCGGGCGCCGTGTGATTTCAGGATGCAAGCAATCATCACAAGGAGTCATTCCATGTTCGCCGGATTCCAAAAAGACCAGCGCCACGTCAACGGTGTGGACATCAGCTACCGCAAAGGCGGCGCGGGTCCCGGCCTGCTCCTGCTGCACGGGCACCCGCAGACCCACGTCATCTGGCACAAGGTCGCCGAGCAACTGGCCGAACACTTCACCGTGGTCGCCGCCGACCTGCGCGGTTATGGCGACAGCAGCAAGCCCGCCGCCATTGACCATCACACCAATTATTCAAAACGTGAAATGGCCCGCGACGGCGTCGAGCTGATGAAAGCCCTGGGCTTCGACGAGTTCTCGGTGCTGGCCCACGACCGTGGCGCCCGCGTCGCCCATCGCCTGGCCCTGGACCACCCCAAGGCCGTGCAGCGCATGGTGCTGCTGGACATCGCACCAACCCTGTCCATGTACGCCCAGACCGACGAAGCCTTTGCCCGCGCCTACTGGCACTGGTTCTTCCTGATCCGCCCGGCGCCGTTGCCCGAGAGCCTGATTGAAGGCAACCCGGAACTCTACCTGCGCAGCGTCATGGGCAGCCGCAGTGCCGGGCTCAAGCCGTTCACCGATGAAGCCTTCGCCGAATACCTGCGTTGCCTGAAACTGCCCGGCACCGCCACCGGGATCTGCGAGGACTATCGCGCCGCCGCTGGCATCGACCTTGAGCACGACCGCGCCGATATCGACAAGGGCAACCACCTGGAGCTGCCGCTGCTGGTGATGTGGGGCGCCGAAGGCACCGTCGGGCGCTGCTTCGAACCCCTCAAGGAATGGCAGAAAGTCGCGACCGACGTACGTGGCAAGGCCCTGCCGGCCGGCCACTACATCGCAGAAGAAATCCCTGAAGTGCTGCTCGGCGAAGTCCTGACCTTCCTTCGCTGAGCCTTTATGAACCGCTGACCTGACCGATCCCGCCCCGCAGGCTTGAAACAGCCTGCGACGGGATCTGCTTGCCCAAAAAACGTCTCGAGATAATAAAAATGACAATCAGAAAACTGCTGGGAACCCTGTATGTGCAGGTGATCATCGCCATTGTGCTGGGCGTGTTGATTGGCAACCACTGGCCTCAGGTGGGCATCGACCTCAAGCCGTTGGGCGACGGGTTTATCAAGCTGATCAAGATGATCATCGGCCCGATCATCTTCTGCACCGTGGTCTCCGGCATCACCAGCATGCACGACGTGAAGCAGGTGGGCCGAGTCGGCGGCAAGGCGCTGCTGTACTTTGAGATCGTCTCCAGCATCGCCCTGGTAATCGGCATCCTCGCCGCGCACCTGCTGCACCCCGGCGTGGGTTTCAATATCGACGTGAAGACCCTCGACACCTCCGCCATCGCCGGTTTTGTCGGCCAGGCCGAACACGGCGAAGGCGTCACCGGGTTCCTGATGCATGTGATCCCCACTACCTTCTTCGACGCCTTCTCCAAAGGCGAAATCCTCCCGGTACTGTTTGTGTCGGTGCTGTTTGGCCTCGGGCTGGTGATGATCGGCGAGAAGGGCCGGCCCCTGGTCGGCGTGATCAACCAGGCCAGCGAAGTGTTCTTCCGCATCGTCGGGATGATCAGCCGCGTCGCGCCGATCGGGGCCTTCGGGGCCATCGCCTTCACCATCGGCAAATACGGCCTGGGCTCGCTGCTGCCGCTGTTGAAACTGGTGGGCACGTTCTATGTCACCGCGTTTTTCTTCGTCGCCGTGGTGCTGGGCAGCATCGCCCGGTATGTGGGGTTCAGCATCTTCAAGCTGCTGACCTACATCAAGGCTGAACTGTTGATCGTGCTGGGCACCAGCTCCTCCGAATCTGCGCTGCCGCAACTGATCCAGAAACTTGAAAGCCTTGGCGCGTCCAAAGGCGTGGTGGGGATCGTGGTGCCCACCGGCTACACCTTCAACCTGGACGGCACCAACATCTATATGACCCTGGCGGTGCTGTTCCTGGCCCAGGCGACCAATATCGACCTGACGCTGGAGCAACAACTGACCCTGCTGGCGGTGGCGATGCTTACCTCAAAAGGCGCCGGTGCGGTGGTGGGCGCAGGTTTTGTCGCGCTGGCCGCCAGCCTCGCGGTGGTGCCGACGGTGCCGGTGGCGGCGATGGTGCTGATCCTGGGTGTGGACCGGTTCATGGCTGAATGCCGCTCACTGACCAACATCATCGGCAATGCCGTGGCGGCGCTGGTGGTGGCTGCGTGGGAAGGTGAACTGGATCGCGAAAAAATGGCGCCCATCGCCCTCAAGCACGGCCGCCATGCACGGGCCGCCGCCCAGGCGAAGATCGCCGCCGAGTAACCCTTAAACACCAATCCCCTGTGGCGAGGGAGCTTGCTCCCGCTGGGCTGCGCAGCGGCCCCCAAGATCTTTGGGAGCGCTACGCACTCCAGCGGGAGCAAGCTCCCTTGCCACAGCAAGCTCCCTCACCACAGAAACTCCTTCGCCATACCGGTGCTATTCTGGCGGTTCATGCCGCCATGCCTGTTTCTGATGAACAACAAGAAAGATACCGTGCCCCTACCTGAAGACCTGCGGGTATTCCTGACCGTGATCCGCAAGGCCGGCTTTGCTGCGGCTGCCGACGAGCTGGGTTTGTCCCCGGCCTACGTCAGCAAGCGTATCCAGATTCTCGAAACCACCCTCGCCACCCGCCTGCTGCACCGCACCAGCCGCCGTATCGCCCTGACCGAAGATGGCGAGCGTGTGCAGCGCTGGGCCGTGCGGATTCTCGAAGACTTCCAGCAGTTGTCCGACGAGCTTTCCGACGCCCACGACAGCCCGCGCGGCCACCTGCATTTGTGCAGCAGCTTCGGTTTCGGTCGTAACCATGTGGCACCGGCCTTGTCGCTATTGGCCGAACAATACCCGGACCTGGAGATTCGCCTGGACCTGTTCGACCGGGTGGTGGATATCGTCAGCGAGGGTTTCGACCTGGAGATTCGCGTGGGCGACGACATCCCCGGGCAACACATCGGTCGCCGGCTGGTGAGTAACCGGCGGGTGCTGTGTGCGGCGCCCGCCTACCTCGAACGCCGTGGTGTGCCGCAGCACTTGAGCGACCTGGAACAGCACGACTGCCTGGTGCTCAAGGAGCGCGACAACGCGTTTGGCATCTGGCACCTGGAGCGCGATGGCGTGCAGGACAGCGTGCGCGTGCGCGGGCCGTTGTCGTCGAATAACGGCGAGATCGTTTTGCAATGGGCCCTGGACGGGCGCGGCGTGTTGCTGCGTTCGATGTGGGATGTGAAGCCGCTGCTGGAGCAAGGGAAACTGGTGCAGGTGCTGCACGACTACACCCAGAGCGCCAACGTGTGGGCGGTGTACCCGACGCGGCTGGCCTACTCCGGGAAGTTGCGGGCGTGTGTGGAGTTTTTGCAGGAGCACTTCAAGGGGTTGTCGATTTAGCGTGCCGGGTTTGAGTACATATCCGTTGCTGCGGTAACGGCCGCTGACGGTTCTGCTCTTACAGCGGCCTACCGGCCGGCTTGAGTGTTGTAGAGCAAAAAGCCAAATCAAAAGCGGGCACGGTCCAAATGTGGGAGCGGGCTTGCTCGCGAAGGTCGTTAACGATGACGCGGGCATTCTGGATGAACGCGGCGCTCTCAGGTTTTTCGCGAGCAAGCCCGCTCCCACAGAAAAGCAGATCTGTTTTCGCTCTGGTCTTTGCTTTTGCTTTTAACACTCAAGCCGGCCGGGAGGCCGCTGTGCTCTTGATTTTGATCTGACTGCCCCATTCAGCCCGAGGCCGAACGCAGGCAGTGCAGAGCAGCCAACCTGCAACTACAGCCCCATCACCCGAGCCAGGGATTGGCCGCCAAATGCACACGCTCAAACGCCTTGATCTGCTCACTGCGCTGCAACGTCGTGCCAATAGCATCCAACCCCAACAACAACGCAGTCTTGCGCAACGTATCGATCTGGAACGCAATCACCTGCCCGTCCGCCAAAAGAATCTCCTGCGCCTCCAGGTCCACACTGATCTGCGCCCGCTCAGGCTGACTCACCATCTGCCCCAACCGCTGCAACACCGCCTCCTCCAGCGTGATCAACAACACCCCGTTACGCTGGCAGTTGTCATAGAAAATCCCCGCAAAGCTGCTGCCGATCAACGCGCGAATGCCCATCTGCTTCAAGCCCCACACCGCATGCTCCCGGCTGGACCCACAGCCGAAGTTCGGCCCCACTACCATAAAACTCGCGCCCTGCCAGGCCGGCTGGTTCAGCACAAATTGCGGGTCAGGCTCCCCCGAGGGCAAAAAGCGCAAATCAAAGAACAACCCGCGATCCAGCCCGTTGCGGTCGATGCCCTTGAGAAACTGCTTGGGCATGATCACGTCGGTGTCGATATTGGCCGCCAGCATCGGCGCCGCCTTGCCGGTGATCCGAGTGAAGGGTTGCAAGCTCATGTGCGGTCTCCAAAGTGGCGAATATCCGTCAGCCGGCCAGTGATGGCCGCAGCGGCGACCATGGCCGGGCTCATCAGGTGCGTGCGGGCACCCGCGCCCTGGCGGCCTTCGAAATTGCGGTTGGTGCTGGAAGCGCAGCGGTCGCCCGGCTCCAGCACGTCGTCGTTCATCGCCAGGCACATCGAGCAGCCCGACTGGCGCCATTCAAACCCGGCGTCGATAAAGATCGCGGCAAGGCCTTCGGCTTCGGCCTGGTCACGCACTTCGGTGGAGCCCGGCACGATCATCGCCCGCACATGGTCGGCCACGTGCTTGCCGCGCACCACGCTGGCGGCGTCGCGCAGGTCTTCGATGCGGGCGTTGGTGCAGGAGCCGATAAACGCGTGGCTGATCACAATGTCGCTCAACGGCATGCCCGCTTCCAGGCCCATGTAGTTCAAGGCGCGGCGCATGTCCTGGCGCAGGATCAGGTCGCTGATGTCTTGCGGGTCGGGCACTCGGGCACCGATGGGCGCGGCCTGGTCGGGGCTGGTGCCCCAGGTGACCATCGGTTCAAGGGCGCTGGCATCCAGTTGCACCTCGAGGTCGAACACCGCGTCGGCATCCGAGTGCAGTTGGCGCCAGCCCACCAGGGCGCGTTCCCACAACTCGCCCTTCGGCGCGCGTGGCTTGCCCTTGAGGTAGACGAAGACCTTTTCGTCCGGCGCCATGAAGGCTCCACGTGCACCGGCTTCCACCGCCATGTTGCAGATGGTCATGCGCGCCTCGACGCTCAGGGCATCGATGGTCGACCCACAAAACTCAATGGCGTAGCCGGTGGCACCCGAGGCACCGATCTTGCCGATCAGCGCCATGATCACGTCCTTGGAGGTCAGCCCACGGGCCAGTTCGCCGTCCACGGTCACACGCAGGCTTTTCAGACGCTTGTAGACCAGGGTTTGCGAGGCCAGCAAATGCTCGATTTCCGAAGTGCCAATGCCAAAGCCGAACGCGCCCAAGGCCCCGTAGGTGGTGGTGTGGCTGTCGCCGGCGGCGATCACCATGCCCGGCAGGATAAAACCCTGCTCCGGGGCGATCACGTGTTCGATGCCCTGGCGCTTGTCGAGGATATCCAACAGCTCGATCCCGAAATCCCGGCAGTTTTCCGCCAGGTACGACACCTGGCGCGCGCCGCCCGCATCCGGCATGGTCGCGATGCGCTTGGGCGTGGTGGGGTTCACATGGTCGACCACCGCCAGCGCCGTACCGGGCCGCCACACACCACGGCCCGCCTCGCGCAAGCCGCTGAAAGCTTGCGGGCTGGTGTATTCATTGATCACCTGGCGGTCGATGTACAGCAGCACATGGCCCTGTTCATCCAGGCGGCACACCGTGTGGGAATCGATGTGTTTGTCGTAGAGGGTTCTGGCAGAAGTCATTATGGGGCTCGCTCAACGGTATGACCCCATCATAGGCAGCGCCCCCGCCCCATCAATCCCGCCTTGGTGATGGCTCGGAACATGTTTCGTGTTGCATGAATGCGTATCTGAAACATTTACTTTCATATCCGCCTTAGGGTTTTGTGTTTCTCATCCGTCTTAACTTAGATACAGCCGCTCGCGTCAGCAAAAGCTACGGGTGGCGTTTTCCGGGCCTTTACCGCCTCCCTCCGATCAAGACCCTCATTCACATGTCGAAGAAGTCACGCTCAAAACTCTGGTTTCTCGTGCACAGCTGGCTGGCATTGCCCATCTGGTTCTTTGTGCTGATCGTCTGCGTCACCGGCACCCTGGCGGTGGTCAGCCAGGAGATCGTCTGGCTGGCCAACCCGGACATCCGCGCCAGCAAGCCGTCGGACGATGCCGAACCGCTCACCTACGACCAGGTGATCGGCGCCATCAAGCGCGCCGAACCCCAGGTGATCGTCGAATCCCTGAGCCGCCCGGACGAATCGCACTTCGCCCTCAGCGCCGACCTCAGCTACCCCGACGGGCGCTCGCTGGAGGTCTACGTCAACCCATACACCGGGGTGATCCAGGGCATCAGCCCATCGTTCAACTTCCAGCAATTTACCCGTGCCCTGCATGGCTGGTGGCTGGTGCCTTTCACCAATGGCTACAGCTGGGGCTGGTACCTGGTCTCGCTGCTGGGCTTGCCGCTGCTGGCCTCGCTGGTCACCGGCCTCGTGGTCTACAAGCGTTTCTGGAAAGGTTTTTTCAGGCCGACCCTGCGCATTCGTCACGGTGCGCGGATTTTCTGGGGCGACTTCCACCGGTTGAGCGGCATCTGGTCGATCTGGTTTATCGCGGTGATTTCCATCACCGGCACCTGGTTCCTGATCCAGGCGATCCTGGGTGATAACCAGATCACCATTTCCAGCGAGCCGATCGTCCCGGCGATTGCCCGCGACAAAGTGCCGATGTCCGCCCCGGGCGTACCGGCGCCCATGATTCCCCTGGACGAGGCGATCAACATCGCCACCCAGCGCATTCCCGGGCTTGAGGCCAGCTTCGTGAGCCTGCCCAGCAACGCCTACAGTCACCTGCGCATCGGCGGGCGTGGCTGGTACCCGCTGATGTTCCAGACCGCGGAAATCAACCCGTACAACGGCGAAATCGCCGCCTCGCACCTGCTGTCCGACCGTTCGGCCCTGGAGTTCGTCACCGAATCCATGCGCCCGTTGCACACCGGGGACTTTGGCGGGATCTGGATCAAGCTGATCTGGGCCTTCTTCGGCCTGGTGCTGAGCATGATGGTCTTGAGCGGCTTGCTGATCTGGACCAAACGCACGGCCCTGGCCACCCTCAATGCGCTGAAACGCGAAGCCAAGGCAGCCCGTCAACCGGCGAAAACCCAGGCCTTGCAGGCTGAGACCACGGAGGCCAACCCATGAACAAGGCCATGACGGTTCAACCCCCCTCGCCCCTGCGGGCCTTCTGGCTCAAATGGCGATTCCACATCAATATCCTGCTGTTGCTGGTGCCCCTGGGCTTCATGCCCAAGTACTTTGCCGACGCGGCACTGTTTCGCGGCGACAGCGGCCTGGGTGAACGGGAGATCGGCGAAGTACAGGTCGGCCCCTGGAGCCTGAAGCTCGCCGAGCTACGCAACGAGCCGCCGCGCCCGGACCCGGCAGGCCCGATGAAATCCTTCAACGCTGCCCTGTGTGCCACGTGCATCGACCAGGTCAAGGCGACCTACCTGCGTATCGGCAAGCCCCGCAGCCTGCGGGCGGCCGGGGTGATTTTCTTCGGCACCCCATACCGCATGGGCGCTGCGTTGCCGATCCCTGAGCGCACCCCGCTGGACGCCGAAGTGTGGATCACCATGGAAGGCTGGGACGGCGCCATGCACCAGGCCTCCATTCCCTTGAGCCAGGCATCGCCGGCCACCATCGACTGGCTGAAAAAACGAGGAGTTAAACCATGACTTTGCCGCAACTGGCCCGCACCGTTGGCGCGCTGATCCTCAGTGCCGGTTTCAGTACCGTCGCCCTCGCCCACAACCCGATGTGCGAATGCAAGGAAATCGCCGGCGAGCAGATCCAGTGCACCGGTGGTTTCTCCGATGGCAGCGGTGCCCCCGGCGTGACCCTGGATGTGATCGGCTACGACGAGACCATCCTGGTGCCAGGCAAGCTGGGAGAAGACTCGAAGCTGACCTTCAAGAAACCCTCCGCCGAGTTCTACGTGTTGTTTGATGCCGGCCCCGGCCACGTGGTGGAAATCGACCAAGCGGATATCCAGCCCCAATGAGCCGTACAACCCAAGTCGTGCGCCCGGCCGGTGCCGGGCACGAAACCCTGTATGTCCTGCTGTTGTGCCTGATCATCCTCGCCGTTGCCGGCACGGTGGTGGCCTTGCGCGGTGAAAGCCAGGAGATCGCCGCCGTGCCCAGCCACCAACTGGACGCCCGCCGCGACCTCAGCGCCGCCGAGCAAGGCATCTACGCCGACCTGCGGGTGACCCTGGATGAAATCCACTTGCTGCAGGAGGAACACAGCGCCCTGCCGACGCCTGAACAGCTGGCCGAAGAGGGCTTCGCGCCCTTCGCCCAGGACGCCAGTTCGGTGAGCCGTGGCGACCACCGCTGGCAGTTGCTGGACGCGGCCTATCTGGGCCTGAGCCAGACGCCGGACCTCAGCGGTTCGCTGTTGATGCGCATCCGCGGCGCCGAGCCGGATATCTGGCTCAACCGCAGCGCCCACCTCACCGCCCCCACCGACCTCACTGACCAGGCGCTGATCAGCGCGGGCTGGCAGCAGGTAGTCGCGCAATTCGATGCCGGTGTCACCCGCCAGCATCGTCACTGAATTCACGTTGCAGCCGAGAGAAGACCATGTCTATTTCATCTCCATTATTACGTCTGGTGCTGGTCGGCCTGATCACCGTGCTGCTGGCCCCGTTCGCCAGTGCCGACCCGGCAAAGCGCCTGCGCATCGGCATCACCCTGCACCCGTATTACAGCTACGTCGCCAATATCGTCGGCGACAAGGCTGAAGTTGTCCCGCTGATCCCGGCCGGTTTCAATCCCCATGCCTACGAACCCCGCGCCGAAGACATCAAACGCATCGGCACCCTTGATGTGATCGTGCTCAACGGCGTCGGCCATGACGATTTCGCCGACCGCATGATCGCCACCAGCGAGCGCCCGGACATCCCGGTGATCGAGGCCAACGCCAACGTGCCGCTGCTGGCCGCCACCGGCAACGCTGCGCGCGGTGCGGGCAAGGTGGTCAACCCGCACACCTTCCTGTCCATCAGCGCCTCGATTGCCCAGGTGAACAACATTGCCCGGGAACTGGGCAAACTCGACCCGGACAACGCCAAGACCTACACCCAGAACGCCCGCGCCTACGGCAAGCGCCTGCGCCAGATGCGCGCCGACGCCCTGGCCAAGCTCACCAGCGCGCCCAACCCCGACCTGCGGGTGGCCACCGTGCACGCGGCATATGACTACCTGCTGCGGGAATTCGGCCTGGAAGTCACCGCCGTGGTGGAACCGGCCCACGGCATCGAGCCGAGCCCCAGCCAGTTGAAGAAAACCATCGACCAACTGCGGGAACTGGACGTGAAAGTGATCTTCTCGGAGATGGATTTCCCGTCCAGCTACGTCGACACCATCCAGCGTGAATCCGGGGTGAAGCTGTACCCGCTGTCGCATATTTCCTATGGCGACTACAGCGCGGAAAAATACGAAGTGGAAATGACCGGCAACCTCAACACCGTGGTGCGGGCGATTCAGGAGTCCGGGGCATGACGGCGGCTGAACACCTCAGTGTGGCCAGCGTTGGCCCGACCCTCGACTTCGATAACGTCGCGCTGACCCTGGGCCGTACGGTGATCCTCGATGCAGTGAGTTTCCAGGTGCAGCCCGGCAGCATCCATGCGCTGGTGGGCCCCAACGGCGGCGGCAAAAGCTCGCTGATCAAGACCCTGCTGGGGCAAACGCCGCACCAGGGCCAGTTGAGCCTGCATTGGCCGGATGCACCCGGCACCATCCGCTACGTGCCCCAGGCGCTGGAGTTCGACCGGGGCTTGCCGATGACCGTCGACGATTTCATGGCCGCGATGTGCCAGCGGCGTCCGGCGTTTCTCGGGCTGTCCAAACATTACGCCGCCGCGATTGGCGACGCACTGGAACGGGTCGGCATGCAGGACAAGCGCAAGCGGCGCATGGGTGCGCTGTCTGGCGGTGAACGCCAGCGGGTGCTGTTGGCCCAGGGCTTGATCCCGGCACCGCAATTGCTGGTGCTGGACGAACCGATGTCGGCGCTGGACGAAGCCGGGATCCAGGTGTTCGAGCGGCTGCTGAACGATTGGCGCCAGGCCGGGATCACCGTGCTGTGGATCGAACACGACCTGGAAGCCGTCGGCCGCCTGGCCGATCGCGTCACCGGCCTGAACCGCCGCGTGCTGTTCGACGCCACGCCGAAAGAAGCACTGACCCCGGACCGCCTGCTGACCCTGTTCTCCACCCACCCACGGAGCCCGGCCTTATGAGCTATGAAGCCTTTCGCCTGATGGTCCAGGGCTGGGCGTCTTCCGGGTATCTGCCGGAAGCGCTGGCCTATGGATTTGTAGTCAACGCCCTGCTCGCCGGCCTGCTGATCGGCCCGGTGCTGGGCGGTTTGGGCACCCTGGTGGTGGTCAAGCGCTTTGCGTTCTTTTCCGAAGCCGTGGGCCATGCCGCACTGACCGGCGTGGCCGTGGGCATTCTGCTGGGGGAACCCTACACCGGGCCTTACGGCAGCCTGTTCGGCTACTGCCTGCTGTTCGGGATCCTGCTCAACTACCTGCGCAACCGCACGGGCCTGGCGCCGGACACGCTGATCGGCGTATTCCTCTCGGTGTCCCTGGCCCTGGGCGCGAGCCTGCTGCTCATTCTGGCGGGCAAGATCAACGTGCACATTCTCGAAAACGTGCTGTTCGGCTCGGTGCTGACCGTCAACGGCAATGACCTGTTGGTGCTGGCGATTGTCGGCGCGCTGGTGATGGCCCTGGCCCTGCCACTGTACAACCGCATCATGCTCGCCAGCTTCAACCCGCAGTTGGCGGCGGTGCGCGGGGTGGCGGTGAAGACCCTGGACTACCTGTTCGTGATCCTGGTGACCCTGATCACCGTGGCGGCGGTCAAGGTCATCGGCGCGATCCTGGTGGGTGCGTTGCTGGTGATTCCGGCGGCCGCCGCACGCCTGTTGAGCCAGTCGCTCAAGGGCTTCTTCTGGATCTCGGTGGTGATCGCCACCGTCAGCACCCTGTGCGGGATCCTGCTGCCGATCATCTTCGACCTGCCGATTCCGTCCGGTGCCGCGATCATCCTGGTAGCCGGTATCGCCTTCGCCCTCGCCGCCATCGCCCGCGGCACGGTCCCCAGCCTGAAAGGGAATCTTGGATAATGCGCCCGATGTTTCGACCACTGCTTCTGGCCCTGGCCATTGTCACACCGGCATTCGCCGCCGACGGCGTCAAGCCGCTACAGATCACCGCCAACCAAGGCGTTGGCCATGCTGCCTTGAACCAGGCCAAGGCGACAAAACCGGTAAAAGTCCTCGCCGCCTTGCCGATCACCTATGGCTTGGCGCAGGTGTTGCTCAAAGGCACTGACGTACAGCTTGAGCGCGCGGCACCGGCCAACCTGCCCGGCTCGCGGCAAGTCGCCTATTTCACCGGGCGCGGTGCGCAGGCGCTGAACACCCTGGCGCTGGACGCCGATGCAGCCATCGGCCTGCGCTCGCTGTGGCCCGACGACCCGCTGTACCCGGTGGCCCGGCGCAGCAATATCCGCATCGTCGAAGTCGACGCCGCGCGCCCGGTGGACGGCGGCTTGCCGGGGATTGCCGTGCAGCCGGGCGCCACCGACGGCCTGAACAGCCAGCCGTGGCAAGCCAGCAACAACATGGGGCGCATGGCCGATGTGATGGCCGCCGACCTGAGCCGCCTGGCACCCGAGGCCAAGCCGCAGATCGAAGCCAACCTGGCCGCGCTCAAGCAACGCTTGCTCAAGCTCACCGCCGACAGCGAAGCGCGACTGGCCAAGGCCGATAACCTGACGGTGGCCAGCTTGAGCGATCACTTTGGTTATCTCGTCAGTGGCTTGAACCTGGAGCTGGTCAGCACCGATGCAAGGGCGGATACCGAGTGGACACCCGAGGCGTTGCAGCAACTGAGCGAAGGCTTGAAGGAGAATGAGGTGGCCGTGGTGCTGCATCACCGCAAGCCAAGCGATGCAGTGCAGGCGGCGGTCACGGCGGGCGGGGCGAAGTTGCTGGTGCTGGGCACCGATGGCGCCGACCCGGTGGCGGAACTGGAAGGCAATGTGGATCAGGTGATCAAGGCGCTGTAACGCGCCTCTCACCGGCGAAACACAGTAAATGTGGGAGCGGGCTTGCTCGCGAATGCGGTGTGACAGTCAACACATACGGTGACTGAAACAACGCCTTCGCGAGCAAGCCCGCTCCCACATTTGAGTCGGTGTTATGCCCGAGGTCCGGGTCAGCCGGCAAGTGCCTGGCTATCCATCTTCTGGCGCAAGCTCAGCGGGCGCATGTCGGTCCACACTTCTTCGATGTAGGCCAGGCACTCTTTCTTCATCCCGCTCTTGCCCACGGTGCGCCAGCCTTCCGGCACGGCCTTGTAGTCGGGCCAGATGGAATATTGTTCTTCATGGTTGACCACTACCTGAAACAGGATGTCTTCGCGGTCGAATACTGAGGTCATTGCTGTTCTCCGTCGGGGTAAGGCTGGCTGCGCACCACGCACAGCTGATGTAAGAAGGAACGTGCCAGCCCGATAAAAAATTAGAGGCTGGTGACCGACGCCGCCAGGGCGCGACCAAAAATCTCGGCCACACGGTCGATTTCTGCGGCAGTAATCACCAGCGGCGGCAGGAAACGCACGACGCTGCCGTGTCGCCCGCCCAGTTCGAGAATCAACCCGCGCTTGAGGCATTCACGCTGCACCAGCGGCGCCAGTTGGCGATGCACCGGCGGGTGGCCCTGGGCATCAGGCGCACCGGCGGGGTCCACCAGTTCCACACCGAGCATCAGCCCACGGCCACGAATGTCTCCCAACTGCGGGAAGTCGCGCTGCAGGATGCGCAGGTGTTCGCCGAGGCGCTCGCCCATGGCGGCCGCGTGGGCGGGAATGTCGTGGTCCTTGAGGTAACGCATCACCGCCGAGCCGGCCGCCATGGCCATCTGATTGCCACGGAAGGTCCCGGCATGGGCGCCCGGCAACCAGGTGTCGAGCCAGTCGCGATACACCACCACCGCCAGTGGCAGGCTGCCGCCAATGGCTTTGGACAGCACGACCACGTCCGGGACAATGCCGGCATGTTCGAAGGCAAACATCTTGCCGGTGCGACCAAAGCCGCTCTGGATTTCGTCGACAATCAACGCCACACCAGCCTGCTCGGTAATGCGCCGCAGGCCGCGCAGCCAGTCGAGATCAGCCGGGATCACGCCGCCCTCGCCTTGCACCACCTCGACGATCACCGCCGCCGGCAGCAATACACCGGCCTCGGGATCGTTGAGCAGGTTTTCCAGATAATGCAGGTTGACCTTCACCCCTTCCGCGCCGCCCAGCCCGAACGGGCAACGGTAGTCGTACGGGAATGGCAGGAATTGCACGCCATTGCCGAGCAACGCGCCCAGTGGCTTCTTCGGCCCCAGGCTGCCCATCAGGCTCAGGGCGCCCTGGCTCATGCCGTGATAACCGCCCTGGAATGACAACACCGTGCTCCGCCCGGTGGCGGTGCGCACCAGTTTCAGCGCGGCTTCCACCGCATCGGTGCCGGTGGGGCCGCAGAACTGGATCTTGGCTTCCCGCGCCAGCGCCGGCGGCAGCAGGCCGAACAGGTCCTGCACGAATTGGTCCTTGACCGGCGTGGTCAGGTCCAGGGTGTGCAACGGCAATTCATCGCTCAGCACCTGGCGAATGGCATCGATCACCACCGGGTGGTTGTGCCCCAGCGCCAGGGTGCCGGCACCGGCCAGGCAATCGATAAAGCTGCGGCCTTCGACGTCCTCGACATAGATCCCACGGGCGCGCTTGAGCGCCAGGGGAATGCGCCGTGGGTAGCTGCGGGCATTGGATTCCTGCTGGCGCTGGCGGGCCAGCAGCGGGGTTTCATCGAACTGGTAAAGCGTTTCCGCAGGGACCGCCTGGGTCTCTTCGATACGGCTGGTAGCGACTGACATCTCTCGATCCCTCAATACGCTGATGATGGTGACTAAACTGCCCACCCGTTGGCGCCAGGCCCAAGGGCCGCGCACGGATTTCCTGTTCTGGAAACGCATCAGCGAAGGGAGGATTTACACCTGTGGTCGTTAAAAACAGCTTTAGCGGATTTACCCGGCCACCCCGGTGTATTTTTCATTCAACGCATACAGGATCGCGCAGGTCTGCGCATCCAGCCGCCCACTGTAGTCAGAGGGCCGAAAATGCATCTGGAACGCACGGACACGTTGCTGGAAACCCAGGCGATTTTTCGCCGGGGCATAACCGTAGCGCTGGAACGCCCGCTCCACCTCAACCTCTGGCGGCAGGCCGATGTCGAACCGACGTTGATAGGCCATCTTGGCCACCTCTTCATACCAGGCCCCCACGCCCGCCTCGAACAGGCAGCGCCATGGCAAGCGGGGGCCGGGGTCGCTCTTGCGCCAATAGGCAATGTCGGAATGCCCGAGGATGTCGGTAGGACCGATCGCCGGGTAACGCACCTGAATGTCACGAATCAAGGCGATCAACACGTCAATCTGCTCTGCGCCATACGCCGGGAAGGTCAACACACCGGCGTCATCCCGGGCCTGGTTGACGATTTCAATGCCGATGGAGCGGCTGTTGAGGTTATCGCGCCCGGCCCAGTGGCTGGTGCCGGCGTGCCAGGCGCGTTGCGCTTCGTCCACCAGGCGAAATACCCGCAACTCGTCATAGCCGGCGGCGCGGTAGCTGGCGTCATGGGGGTCGGCCAACAGGTAGTGGGCACTGAAACCGTCGCGGGTCAGTGCACGCAATGACGAGGCAAAGGGCGCGGCGGTGTAATGCACAATCACCTGGCGCACGGCCTGGCCATTGCGCTCATTGAAGTCGTTTGCGGGATACGTGGAATCGATAACCAACATAGGGGCTGTCCTTTTCAACACAGGCCGAGTCATTCAGCCGGTTCAAACACAAAAAAATTACCGCCATCCTGAAGCGTTGCGCTTGAGGATGGCGGTAGCTATGTGTGCTGTGAAAAGAAGGTTTCAGCGCCGCAACGGCATGCCCAGGTCGACGCGCATGCCATCGGCCTGGCTGTCGAATTTCAGGGAGCACGAGCAGCGCTGCACGATGGCCTGGACGATCGCCAACCCCAGGCCGCAACCCGGGCTGTTGCCGTTGCGCCAGAAGCGCTGGGTCAAGTGTTGCAAGTCTTCGCTGGAAATCGGCGCGCCATGGTCACGCACCCGGAACACCACATTGTCGCCAGCGCTGGACACACTCAGCTCCACCCGGGTATCGGCCGGGGTGTGGCGCAACGCGTTGTCCAGCAGGTTGCGCAGGGCCGCGACGGCCAGGCCCACCGGCATTTCCAAAGGTTTTTCGGACAAACCGTCTGCCAGGATCAGGTCAATACGCTGATTGTCGCCGCCGTTGGCATCCTGGATCGCCAGTTGCGCAACTTGCTCGGCACTCGATTGCAGGCCGTCATCAAACGACAGGCTGCCTTCGACCCGCGCCAGCAGCAGCAACTGCTCAAGGGTGCGGTGCAAGCGGTCGGCGCCCTCTTCAGCCTGGGCCAGGGACTGGTCACGGGCGGCGCCTTCGGTCATGCGCGCCACTTGCAGGTGGGTCTTGATCGCGGTCAACGGGCTGCGCAGTTCGTGGGCCGCGTCACCGGTCAAGCGGCGTTCGCGTTCGATGGTCTTGGCGATGCGTTGCAGCAACTGGTTCTGGGTGTCGAGCAGTGGCTTGAGTTCGCTGGGCAGCGGGCTGATCTGCAACGGTTCGAGGGAGTCGGCACTGCGGCGCATCAAGGCGTCACGCATGCGGTTGAGCGGCAACAGGCTCTGGCCGATCCCCAGCCACAACAGGCACAGGCAGCCCAACAATGCCACGCCCACCGGCACCGAGGCGGCCAGCAGGATCGACAGGTTCAACGCTTCACGCTCCACCTGCCGGTCGGCGGTGGTGATAAACAAATCGCCACGGGACAGGGTAAAGCTGCGCCAGCCCACGCCATCAATCATCTGGTCGCGAAAGCCGCTCTTGCGCGACTCCAGGCCCTGGTCCGGCGTGGTGTGGCTGCGGGCCAAAACCACGCCGCGCAAGGAACTGACCTGGCACGCCATACCGCCTGGCACATTCAATTGTTCGGCGCTGAAGTGCGCGCCCTCCCCCGTGCTGGAGAGGCCGGGCATCTGCTCCATCAGCCCCGCCACCATGCGCGCCGACGCCACCAGGCGCTGGTCGAGGGAAAACATCATCTGGTTGCGCAGGTCGTTGAGCATCCACGCGGCGGCCAGGACCCAGATCAGCACGAAGGCTGCGCCGAGCTTGAAGGTCAGCCGCAGGCGCAGGCTCATCACGAAGCGTCCTCTCCACCGTCAGCCGGGCCCAGGCGATAGCCCAGGCCGCGCACGGTTTCGACGATGCCGTTGCCGAGTTTGCGCCGCAGGTGGTGGATGTGCACGTTAAGGGCGTTGCTTTCCAGTTCGTCGTTCAGGCCGTAGACGCTGTCCTTGAGTTGCTCGCTGGAGAGCACCCGGCCGCGGTTCTGCAACAGGGCCTGCAACAGCGCCTGCTCGCGGCGGGACAGGTCCACCGACTCACCGCCCAGCAACGTTTCGCGGCTGCTGGGGTTGTAGGTCAGGCGCCCGTGCTCGATCAGGTTGACGCTGCGCCCAGCCACCCGGCGCAACAGGGTGTGCAGGCGTGCGGCGAGTTCGCGCAGGTCGAAGGGTTTGAGCAGGTAGTCGTCGGCACCGGCCTGCAGGCCGTCGACGCGGTTGGTCACCGAATCCCGTGCGGTCAGGATCAGCACTGGAATCTCCAGGCCCTGGCTGCGCAGTTGCTGCAACAGCTTCAAGCCGTCTTCATCCGGCAGGCCGAGGTCGAGTACCATCACGTCGAATTCCGCCACCTTGAGCATCGCCCGGGCAGCCGCAGCCGTGCCGACGCGCTCGACCGTCAGGCCCTGGGCGCTGAGCCCGGCAACAATGCCGCTGGCGATCAGCTCGTCGTCTTCACAGACCAGTACGTGCATGGTGAACCCTTTGCAAAATGTGAGGGTGATTAAAAAGGCAGTGGATTAAGCGTGCATTATGCCGCCAACGCCAAGAATCCCGGATAATCGCTTCTTTCTAGGATAGCCCGGTTAATCATCGGTTAATCAACGCCACACATTGTGTGTCCCACTTGCTTCGAACTAAGGCTTGATCATGCGGCATCTGTTTATCTTTCTGCTGGTAGTGTTTGCTGGATTCGCCCAGGCCGCGCCTGGCAACAATCCATTCGAGACCAAACCCGACTTCCTCCCGGTGGGCAAAGCCTTCACCTTTACCTCCGAGCGTCTGGCCTCCGGCGAAACCCAGTTGTATTGGCAGATTGCCGACGGTTACTACCTGTACCAGCAGCGCATGAAATTCGATGGCCTGGCCGAAAAGCCGACGTTGCCCCAGGGCGAAGCCCACAGCGACGAGTTCTTTGGCGAGCAGCAAGTCTATCGCCAGGGCCTGGAAGTGAAGATTCCCGCTGGCGCCACCGGCCAGGTCAAGCTCGGCTGGCAAGGCTGCGCCGATGCCGGCCTGTGCTACCCGCCGCAATCGATCACCGTGGACCTGGGCGGCAACCCTGCCGTCGGCGCCACCGGCCAGGCCCAGGACCAAAGCCTGGCCAGCGGCCTGCAACAACGCAGCCTGGGCTGGAGCCTGCTGGTGTTCTTCGGCCTGGGCCTGCTGCTGGCCTTCGCCCCGTGTTCCCTGCCGATGTTGCCGATCCTCGCCGGCCTTGTGGTCGGCAGCGGCGCCAGCCCACGGCGCGGCTTTGCCCTGGCCGCCAGCTACGTGGTGTGCATGGCGCTGGTGTATGCCGCGCTCGGTGTATTGGCTGCGCTGCTCGGCAGCAACCTCGCCGCCCTGCTGCAAACCCCGTGGATCCTCGGCAGCTTCGCTGCGTTGTTTGTGATTCTCGCCCTGCCGATGTTCGGCTTCTTTGAACTGCAACTGCCGGCCTTCCTGCGCGATCGCCTGGACAACGTCAGCCGCAACCAAAGCGGCGGCAGCCTGGTAGGCGCCGGCGTGCTCGGCGCCCTGTCCGGCTTGCTGGTGGGCCCGTGCATGACTGCGCCCCTGGCCGGCGCGCTGCTGTACATCGCCCAAAGCGGCAACGCCTTGCACGGCGGCCTGATCCTGTTTGTCATGGGCATCGGCATCGGTGTGCCACTGTTGCTGCTGGTGACCGTGGGCAACCGCTTCCTGCCCAAGCCTGGCACCTGGATGAATATCCTCAAGGGCATCTTCGGCTTCCTGTTCCTCGCCACCGCCGTGCTGATGATTCGCCCGGTGGTCGGTGAAACCCTGTGGCTCGGCTTGTGGGGTGTGCTGGCGCTGGTCATGGCCTACTGCGGCTGGCGCCTGGCCCACGATTTCGGGCGTACCGCCATGCTGTTCGGTGCCGGTTCGCTGGTGCTGGGCCTCTGGGGCAGCGTATTGGTGATCGGCGCGGCCGGCGGCAGCGACGACCTGTGGCAACCGCTGAAGGTCTACAGCGGCTCGCGGGTAGCCGGTGCTCCCACCGCCCACGAAGCCTTCATGACCATCAACGACCCGGCCGTACTGCAAAGCCAGCTCGACAGTGCCAAGGCCCAGGGCCAATGGGTGCTGGTGGACTACTACGCCGACTGGTGCGTGTCGTGCAAGATCATGGAAAAACAGGTGTTCGGCAAACCCGAGGTACTGGACGCCCTCAAGGATGTGCGCCTGCTGCGCCTCGACGTCACCGCCGACAACGCCGCCAGCCGCGAGCTGCTGGGCCGCTACAAGGTCCCCGGCCCGCCGAGCTTCGTCTGGATCGGCCCCGACGGTGAAGAGCGCCGCGCCCAGCGCATCACCGGCGAAGTCGACGCCGCCGCCTTCCTGCAACGCTGGACCCAAGCCCGGGAAGCCCTCTGATGCTGACACTGACCATCGGCACCTTCGCCATCGCCCTGAATCACTTGCTGCTGATCACGGCGTTGATCCTCGCCACCCTGGTGGGCTGGCGGGTGGCCAAGCGCGGCGGCGAGAACCCCGAGTCGGTGCTGTTCACCCTGTTTCTGCTGGGTATGCTCGCCGCACGCGTCAGCTTCGTATTGATGTACTGGTCGTACTACCAGAATGACCCGCTGCAAATCGTCGACCTGCGCGACGGCGGTTTTCTCGCCTGGCCCGGCGTGATCGTGCTGATCATCGGCGCGCTGATCTACGGCTGGCGCCGCCCGCTGCTGCGCAAGCCACTGAGCGCCGGCGTGATCACCGGCCTGGCGTTCTGGGCCTTGACCAGCCTGTCCCTGACCCTCTACGAAAAAGGCACGCACCTGCCGGACATTGCCCTGCGCAACGCCAATGGCGAAACCGTGCAACTGGCCGACTACAAGGGCGGCCCGCTGGTGATCAACCTGTGGGCCACCTGGTGCCCGCCGTGCCGGCGCGAAATGCCGGTACTGGAAAGTGCCCAGCGCCAGCGCCCGGACGTGACCTTCCTGTTCGTCAACCAGGCCGAAAGCATGCAAAGCGTCGCCACCTACCTGGCGACCCAGGGCCTGAACCTGGATAACGTGCTGTTCGACGCCAGCGGCCGCCTCGGCCAGGCCGTCGGCTCCATGGCCTTGCCCACCACCCTCTTCTACCAACCTGATGGTCGCCTGATCAACAGCCACCTGGGCGAACTCTCACAGGCCAGCCTGGCCCGCGCCATGGAGCGCTTCGAGCCGACCACCGCCAAACCGGCCTTGCCGGCCACCACAAGGAATTCGCCATGCTCCGCCTCCGCCACCTGCTGACACTCCTGCCCCTGACCCTGGCCGCCAGCCTGGTCCACGCCGAAGACTGGCCGGCGCCGATCAAGAACATCGAAGCCAAGGGGGCCAAGATCATCGGCAAGTTCGATGCGCCCAGCGGCCTCACAGGTTATGCGGCGCAATACCAGAACCGTGGCATGGCGCTGTACCTGACTGCCGATGGCAAAAGCGTGATTGCCGGCAACCTGTACGACGCCGATGGCAATGACCTGAGCACCGCGCCGCTGGAGAAACTGGTGTATGCGCCGATGGCCAAGGAAGTCTGGGCCAAGATGGAACACAGCAACTGGATCCAGGACGGCAACAAGGACGCGCCGCGCATCGTGTACCTGTTCAGCGACCCGAACTGCCCGTACTGCAATATGTTCTGGGAGCAGGCGCGGCCTTGGGTGAAGTCGGGCAAGGTACAGTTGCGGCACATCATGGTGGGGATTATCCGTGAAGACAGCCCGGGCAAGTCGGCCGCGCTGTTTGCCGCCAAGGACCCGCAACAGGCCTTGGAAGCCCATGAGTCGGCCGGTAAAGGCAGCAAGTTGCAGGCGCTGGAAAAGATCCCGGCGGATATCCAGGCCAAGCTTGATTCGAATATGAAGCTGATGGACGAGCTGGAGTTGTCGGCCACGCCGGCAATTTTCTATCTGGATGACAAGGGTGGGTTGCAGCAACAGCAAGGAGCGCCGTCGCCGGATAAGCTGGTGAAGATTCTCGGTCCGAAATAA
>NZ_CP080030.1:5066514-5068276 GCF_019382755.1 Pseudomonas sp. Colony2
ATTTTCTATCTGGATGACAAGGGCGAACAGCAAGGAGCGCCGTCGCCGGATAAGCTGGTGAAGATTCTCGGTCCGAAATAATCAGCCCTAGCCTGTAAAGACAATGCCCGCATCGAAGCGGGCATTGTCTTTTCAGCGCGGATTAAATCCCCTCGACCAGGAAATCATCCATGTACCAATCGTTGCCGCTCGTAGCGCCTTCATGGCTATAGATTTCCAGCAGCACGGGAGCGATGGTTGGCGTAAAGGTGAAGCTCAGTGTGTGCCAGTTCAGGTCAACCAACTCTTCCACCGGTGTTTGTTGAATGGAGTCTTTGCGCAACGATAACTTGGGCGTCGCGAACGCAACGCTGTACCGTCGAACCCGTACAGAAAACCGGTAAGTAAAACCGCTCTCCAAATCCAAGAAGCGCCGCTGCAGGATCGGGCCGAAACTGTTATTGGTGTATGTGAAATTCCTGACTGCGTAATCGGGCTTGCCGTCAGGTCCCGTCCCCATATATTCAATGCTGATATCCCTGGCATCGGGTGCGCCTGACCCTACGGTCCATAAACCCAAGGTCTGATCGTTGAAATCCGTCAGGTCTCTGTACTGCTTGCGCAACAGCAACATCAGCACAGGGAACACAATTGCTTCGCTCACATGGGAGCTGCCGTCCGCCGTAACCTTGAACACGATGTTCAATACGGACCTGTGGCGAAACTTTTCCAGTTCCTCACGAGGCAGAACGTGCGACAACCCATGGTTTGCCTGCTCTTGCGTGATCGGCTCATTGACCAGCAGCTTGAGGGTATGGGACGACCCGTCGAGCAAGGTTCCCGTACATTCCAGCCAGCCCTTTTGCCCCGCCAGGATGAACCACCAGGCTTGCAGCGTAATCTCGGCATCCCCGGTAAAGGTGCGCAAGTCCAGTGTCCCCTGGCCACCGGGCAATTGAGTGGCCTGCGGTACCTCTGGCGCAGGCAAGCGCTGCGGGACACTGATCTGTAGCTCCAGGTCAGCTGACGTGACGTGCTTGCATGCGCTCGCGACGCTGTAACTGACGGGCACTGTTTTGCCGCTTCCAGCGATTACAGCCTCGCGGGGAATGGTGAAGTCAACGTACTTCGGATCAGTGTTACCCGGCTTGGGTGGCAACGGCAGGCAACTACCGTCCGATTGTGTCCAACACACGCTGATCTCGTCATGAGCACTGATGTGGTCATATTCCACCCGTGCCGTCACGCCCTCACGGCCATTCCATACCGTCAAGTGCGAGCCCACGGCCTCCCGAATGGTCAAGGGTTTCAGGACCAGGTCTTCCTGATGAATATCCAGGTGCAGCACAGGAAACGGCTCGGCGCTGGCCCTGTCGGACCGGCCATCGAAGTTCACCGCAAAATGCACGTCAAAGCGGCTGCAATCGGCCAGTTTTTGCAGGTCGCGCCGGGACAGCAGCGTACTGACGCCCTCCTGCAGCCATTGCTCGGAGAGCGGCTCGCCATCCAGCACATCGAAGCGATAAGGCGCGCCATCTTCCCGCTCACCGGTTACCCACATCCAGCAGGGCTGCCCCAAGGCGCCGTAGGCATAGGCCGCCACCGTCAGTTGCGCGTCCCCCTGGAACGTATTGAGGTCCAGCGTACTGCCCGTGGCCTGTTCCACCTGCGGCTTGGGCAGGCCGGAGATATTCAGGATTTTTACCGGTCGCGGCAGCGCCGACCAGGTTTGCCCTTCCCGTCGGACGGTGTAGCGGACCGACACCTGCTTATTGAAATTGGC
>NZ_CP080030.1:5068404-5093587 GCF_019382755.1 Pseudomonas sp. Colony2
TATGCTCATAGCTGACCCGGATGGTCGCACCGTCCCGGGTATTGACCGGATTCAATACGAGATTTTCAGGTGTGATTTGCGTGGCTTCCACCACCGTGGGCGCTACGAGATCCAAATGAGGCTCGATGAGCAACGTCAACACCAAACCAGAAATCAGCCGATACACCGGACTGGAATCCGCACGCGGCAAAAACTCAACGTAGAACGCAATATAAAGCTCACTGTCATGCTTGAGCGTGGCCAG
This sequence comes from Pseudomonas sp. Colony2, assembly GCF_019382755.1. Taxonomy (NCBI): domain Bacteria; kingdom Pseudomonadati; phylum Pseudomonadota; class Gammaproteobacteria; order Pseudomonadales; family Pseudomonadaceae; genus Pseudomonas; species Pseudomonas sp. Colony2. The sequence goes on from NZ_CP080030.1 coordinate 5,068,649, forward strand.
CTCGGCACGAGACAACTTTCGGGTCCAGCCATGGCGCACGTCCTCATCTGTTACCGGTGCATCTTCATAAGGGTAGAGACTGGCCTTGGACCCATCAGGGTAAATCCCCCCGATATAGACCTGAGCCACTTGAACCGGGTCGATGAACGGCCAGGCGTCGACATGCAGAACCGGGTCTTCACCGCACAACAAGGACAGGTCCAGAACACCACCTGAGGCTTGAAAGATCTGCAGTTGCGGCAAATTGGACGGCAACTTGATGAACACGTCGGCAACGGGGGAAGGATGTTCCTCGCCATCGCGGGTAACGACATAGGAAAACAGCGCGAAGTTATCAATGCGCAGCCCTACGTAATACGGGGGTACGTGGAACTCGACCGAGCCCGCTTCGACGCCATCCAGGGAGGCAATCGGCGCGTATCCCCCCGGTGTCGACTCCCAGCGCAACGCAATACTGTCGGTGCTGAGCATCCCTTCGTAGAACACCCGGACAGTAGCCCCCTCCAGCAACTGGAGCGGGTCAACCCGGGGCTCTCCCTCGGCTTCGACCAACTGTGGCTTGGGCAGGTCAAGGGTCAACGGTGATGACTTGGGCATGATAGAACTCCATTTCAACGAGTGATGGTGTTGCCCATCACACGCCGAAATACCCCCCTTGCCTACTGTCAGAATTCACAGTTCGAACCTTAACAACCGCGCCACCCGACGAGTGGCGCGTTGCGATCCGAGTTAAAAACCCTCCAGCTCCGCCATCAAATCACTCAACCGATCCACCTTCTCGGCGCTGATCTCATTCGCCGCCAGCCCGTCGATATACCCCGCCAACGCCTCCACCGTGCTGCACTCGAACATCGCCCGCAACGGCACATCCCGCTGCAGCGTCTTCTGCACCCGTGAAGCTATCTGCGTGGCCAGCAACGAATGCCCGCCCAGTTCGAAGAAGTTGTCCTGCACGCCGACGCGCTCGACCTTGAGCACCTCGGCCCAGATCCCGGCCAGCGTCTGCTCCAGCTCATTGCGCGGCGCCAGATAATCCTGGCTGTGCAACTGGCCGATCTCCAGTGCCGGCAAGGCCTTGCGGTCCAGCTTGCCGTTGGCGTTCAGCGGCAACCGGTCGAGCCACAACCAATGCAACGGCACCATGTATTCCGGCAGCTCGGCCCGCAGGCGTTGCTTGATGCGATCGAGGCGCTCACCCGGGTTGAGCTGCGCATCCGCCGCCACCAGGTAGCCCACCAGATGCTTGCCGTTGACGCCCTCCTGCACGCCCACCGCCGCATCCCGCACTTCAGGCTGCTCATGCAGGCGCGCTTCGATTTCACCCAGCTCGATCCGGTAACCGCGAATCTTCACCTGATGGTCGATGCGCCCGACGTACTCCAACACACCGTCGCTGCGACGGCGGGCCAAATCCCCTGTTCGATACAACCGGTCCGCACCAAATGGATTCGGCACAAACGCTTGCGCCGTGCGCAGCGGATCGCTGACATAACCACGCCCCACGCCCGTCCCGGCCACGCACAACTCGCCAACCGCGCCTTGGGGCACCAATTCCAGCGCGCCGTCCAGCAGGTACAACCGGTTGTTGTCAGTCGGCGTACCAATCGGCAGATAAGTGCCACGGGGCGACGCCAGGTCGACGCGGAAGAACGCCACGTCGTCCGAACATTCCGCCGGGCCATACGCGTTGACCAGGCCAATCTGCGGATAACGCAGCAACCACTGGTGCGCCAGTTCCGGCGGCATCGCTTCACCCGTCGGCAGCATCCAGCGCAAGCCATCCAGGCTCATGCGCTCCTGGGCGAGCATGCCCTGGATCAGTGACGGCACGCTTTCCAGCACGGTAATGCCCTGGGCCTGGACGTGAGCGAGCAAGCCTTGCGGATCATGGGCAATGGTATTCGGCACAATGTCCACCCGCGCCCCGAACAGCGGCGCCGCAAGGAACTGCCACACCGAGATATCGAAACTTTGCGAGGCGGTCTGGGCGATCACATCGTGCTCAGTCAGTTGCAGATACGGCACCTTGCTCAACTGGTTATTGAGCATGCCGCGCTGTTCGACCATCACGCCCTTGGGCAGGCCAGTGGAGCCCGAGGTGTAGATCACGTAGGCCAGGTTATCCGGCGCGCTGTAGATGCCCGGGTTCTGCTCTGAACCCACCAGCTCCTCCCACACCAGCAGCCTCGGTCGCGAGCCACAGGCAAACTCTTCCAGCAACAGATCCGCCTGTTCCCGACAAGCCTCGGTGCACACCAGCAACGGCGTACGACTGAGGTCGATGATCCGGCTCAAGCGCTGGGTCGGCAGCCCCGGATCCAGCGGCAAGTAACCCGCGCCGGCCTTGAAGCTGCCGATGATCATGCCCAGCAAATCCAGATTACGTTCAGCCAGCAACGCCACCGGTTGGTCCAGCCCGACACCCGCGGCAATCAGCGCATGACCCAGGCGGTTACTGCGCCGGTTCAGCTCAGAGTAGGTCCATTGCTGATCCAGGCAACTGGCGGCAATCCGCTGTGGATGCTGTGCCACCTGGGCTTCGAACAGCTCGATGTAACTGCGCTCCAGCGGATACTCATGCTCGCTCTGGTTGCAGCCGTCCACCAGGAACTCACGCTCCTGCTCGCCAATCAGCGGCAAGTCGGCCATGTCGCCATGGAAGCCCTGCACCAGCGCCAGCAGCAGCCGCTTGAATTCAGTGAGCATGCCTTGCACGGTGGTTTCATCGAAATAACGCTGGTCGTAGGACAGGTGCAAGCCCAGGTCATCGCCCGGGTAGCACACGGCCGTCAGCGGGAAGTTGGTGTGGGTGCGACCGGAATCCGAGGTGGCATTCAGGCTTTGCGCACGGTCCAGTACCGAGACTTCCACCGGGGCGTTCTCGAACACGAACAGGCTGTCGAACAGCGGCTGGCCTTTCGGCAGTTCGCTGTGCTCCTGGATGGTCACCAGCGGCAGGTACTCGTACTCGCGCAGTTGCATATTGCTGTCGAGCAGGCCGCTCAACCATTGGCGCACGCTGCACTGCTGATCGTCCTCCGGCAGCTTGACCCGCAAGGCGATACTGTTGATAAACAGCCCGACAGTGCGCTGCATCTCGGGCATTTCTACCGGGCGCCCTGCCACGGTGACGCCGAACAGCACGTCGCGATCGCCACTCAAGCGCCGCAGCACCAGGGCCCATGCCGCCTGGGCGAAGGTGTTCACCGTCAATTGATGAGCCTGGGCCAGCTCGCGCAATTGCGCGCCGTCGCGCACATCCAGGCGGGTGTAGCAGTCGCCTACCACCATGCCGCCGCTGTGGCCGGCATGCTCGCGCAGGAACGGCCGGTCGCTCGGAATCGGTGTGGTGCGTTCGAACCCTTGCAGGTTCTGCTGCCACCACTGGCGCGCCTCGGCGAGGTTCTGGCGTTGCAGCCAGGCGATGTAATCGCGGTAACGCGGTGGCGTCGCCAGTTGCGCTTCGCGACCTTCGCCGAGGGCCATGTAGATGTCGAAGAAATCGTTCATCAGCAGCGAGCGGCACCACGCATCGATCAGGATGTGGTGGTTGCTCATCATGAACCAGTAGCGGGCTTCGCCTACGCGGATCAGCCGCAGGTGGAAGGGCGCCTGGTTAAGCAGATCGAAACCGGCTTCACGCTCGCTTTTCAGCAACGCTTGCAGGCGCGGTTCCTGCTCGCTTTCCGGCTCCTGGCTCCAGTCGAGGTACTCGATCGGCGTGCTGCCGGGCTTGTGGATAACCTGCAACATGTCTTCGCCGACGTTCCAGCAGAACGAGGCGCGCAAGGCTTCATGACGGGCGATCACCGCCTGCCAGGCCTGGGCGAAACGCTCGGGGTCCAGGGCGCTGTTGATGCGGTAGCGGTCCTGCATGTAGTAGAGGCCGGTGCCCGGTTCCAGCAGGGTGTGCAGCAGCAAGCCTTCCTGCATCGGGGTCAGCGGGTACACGTCTTCGATGGCATTGGCCGGCACCGGCAGCGCATCGAGTTGCCCCTGGGTCAGGTGCGCCAGCGGGAAGTCCGACGGCGTAAGGCCGCCCGCGTCTGCCTTGAGGCAATGTTCGATCAGGCTTTGCAGTTCCGCCAGGTAAGCGTCCGCCAGTTCAGCGATGGTCTGGCTGTGGTGACGCTCGCGGCTGAAGGTCCAGCGCAGCACCAGCTCACCGCCGTACACCTGGCTGTCGACACTCAGCGCGTTGGGCAACGGCGCGTCCGGGTCGTGGGCGATCCCGGCGGACTCGTCCAGCGGGTGGAACAGTGCGTCGGCGCCAAAGCTCTGGTCGAACTGGCCGAGGTAGTTGAAGGTGATACTGGCGGTCGGCAACGCGGCCATGGTCTGGCGGCACAGGTCGTCGGCCAGGTAGCGCAGCACGCCATAACCCAACCCTTTGTGGGGCACGCCGCGCAGTTGCTCCTTGATCGCCTTGATCGAGGCGCCCTGCCCGGCGGCCTCTTCGATATGCAGCGGGGTCAGGCGCAGCGGGTAGGCGCTGGTGAACCAGCCGACGCTGCGGGTCAGGTCGATCTCGTCGAATAGCGGTTCGCGGCCGTGGCCTTCCAGCTGGATCAGTGCGGATTCATGGCCACTCCAACGGCACAGCACACGGGCCAGGGCGGTCAGCAGCAAATCGTTGACCTGGGTGCGGTAGGCACTTGGCGCCTGCTGCAACAACTGGCGGGTGCGCTCGGCATCCAGGCGCACGCTGACGGTATCGGCGTCGCGATTGCGCAGCGAACCCTGTGGGCGATCCACCGGCAACTCAACGGCAGGGCCGGCCAACTGTTGCTGCCACACGTGCAGCTCCTCACGCAGGGATTCGCTGCCGGCATACGCCTGCAACCGCGCCGCCCAGTCGCGCAAGGCGCTGGTCTTGGCCGGCAGGTTGACCGGCTGGCCGTCGCTCAACTGGCGATACACGGTCTGCAAATCTTCCAGCAATACCCGCCAGGAAACGCCGTCCACCACCAGGTGATGGATCGCGATCAGCAGCCGGCGCTGGCCTTGCGGGCCGTCCACCAGTAACGCGCGCAACAACGGGCCATGGGCGAGGTTGAGGCTGCGCTGGGTGTCGGTGAACAGCGCGCTGCACTGTTCCATGTCCGCCACCTGGGCTTGCAACAGCAGGCCGCCTTCCGGCACCGCCAAGTGTTCGGCGTGCCATTGGGCGTCGCGCTGGGTGAAGCTCAGGCGCAGGGCGTCATGATGTTCCAGCACCGCCAGCAACGCTTGCTCCAGGCGATGAGGTTCCAGGGCCTGAACCGGCTCCAGCAGCAATGCCTGGTTCCAGTGTTGGCGCTCCGGGATGTCGGTGTCGAAGAACCAGTGCTGGATCGGCGTCAGCCCGGACGCGCCGGTCAACACGCCTTGTTCGGCGCTGACCTGCTCGCTGCGGGTCGCCACGGCGGCCAGGGTTTGCACGGTCTGGTGCTGGAACAAATCACGCGGGCTGAAATGAATCCCTGCCTGCCGGGCCCGGCTGACCACCTGGATCGACAGGATCGAGTCACCGCCCAACTCGAAGAAGTTGTCGTCAAGGCCTACCTGTTGCACGTTCAGTACCGCGCACCAGATGGCCGCCAGGGTTTGCTCCAGCTCGTTGCGCGGCGCCACGTACTGTTGACGATTCGCCTCGGGGTCCGGCTGCGGCAAGGCGCGGCGGTCGAGTTTGCCGTTGGCGGTGAGCGGCATGCTGTCGAGAACGATCAGGTGCGCGGGCACCATGTAGTCCGGCAGCTGCGCTTTCAAATGCGCCTTGAGGGATTCACGCAGTGCACCGTGTTCTTCGTCGCTGATCAGGTAGGCCACCAACTGTTTGCCGCTCGGGGAATCCAGCGCCAACACCACTGCTTCACGCACCGCCTGGTGTTCCAGCAGGCGGGTTTCAATTTCCCCCAGCTCGATGCGGAACCCGCGAATCTTCACTTGATGGTCGATACGACCGAGGTATTCCACCAGGCCATCGGCACGCTGGCGCACCAGGTCGCCGGTGCGATACAGGCGACCGCCGTTCGTGGCAAACGGATCCGCGACAAACCGCTCCGCCGTCATCCCCGGACGCTGGTGATACCCCTGGGCCAGGCCTGCACCGCCGACGTACAACTCGCCGGTCGCGCCTTGCGGCACTAGCGCCAGATCCGCATCCAGAATGTAGGCCACACGCGCGCCGATGATGCTGCCGATCGGCACGCTGCCGGCGCCCTCTTCCAGGGCTTCCGGGGCCAGGCTGGCCAACGGCATCACCACGGTTTCAGTCGGACCATAGGCGTTGAAAAACAGCGCCGGCTTGAATGCCGCGCGAATGCGCTGCAAGTGTTCGCCGGTCAGGGCCTCACCGCCGGTGATGCACATGCGCACCGCCAGGGTCTGGTCTTGCGTGGCCAGCCATTGCGCCAACTGGCTGCCATAGCTTGGGGTGAAGCCCAGGATATTGATGCGGTGCCGACGAATCAGCCCGCAGATTTCTTCCGCGTCCCACTGGCCCTGGGCCCGCAACACAACCTGGGCACCACTGAGCAACGGCACCAGCAGACGCTCGGTGGCAGCGTCAAAGTTGATGGAATAGAAGTGCAGCTCGCAGTCATCCGGGCGCATGCCGAAGCGCTCGATCACCGCCTGGCAATGCATGGCGATTTCGCCGTGGGACACCACCACGCCCTTGGGCTTGCCGGTAGAACCGGAGGTGTAGATCAAGTAGGCCTGATGTTGCGGCAGGCTGATGAAAGGCAACTCGCTCGCCGGGTAGTCCGCCAGGGTCGGCAGGTCTTCTTCCAGGCACCAGCGGCCGACACTCTCAGGCAGTTCGCCCAATGCGTCGAACATCGCAGCATCGCTGAGCAACAGGCCGATGCCACTGTCTTCGATCATGTAGTGCAGGCGGTCCAGCGGGTATTCCGGGTCCAGCGGCACATAGGCGCCACCGGCCTTGAGGATTGCCAGCAGGCCGACGACCATTTCCAGCGAACGCGGCAACGCCAGGCCGACCCGCACCTGCGGGCCCACGCCGCGCTCGCGGAGCATCCAGGCCAGGCGATTGGCACGGCTGTCGAGTTCGCTGTAGCTCAGGGTCTGCCCGGCAAAGGTCAACGCCGGTGCATCGGCACGGGCCAGGGCCTGCTCGCTGAACAGGTGATGGATGCACTGGTCGAGGCGATGCTCGCCGGCTTCAATACCGAGGCTGTCTTGCAGGGCGCGCTGTTCGCCAGCCTCCAGCAACGGCAACTCACTCAGGCGCTGTTGCGGATCGGCAAGCAAGGCTTCCAGCAGGTTTTGCCAATGCGCCGCCATGCGCGCAATGCGCGGCTCGTCGAACAGGTCGGTGCTGTAGGTCAGGCAGCAACCCAGGCGATGATCGAGGTCAGTGACTTCCAGGTTGAGGTCGAACTTGGTGGCGCGGGCATCGTTGGCCAGGTATTCGACGGTCATCCCGGCCAGGGTCCGGCTCTGCTGGAATTCCCAGCGCTGCACGTTGCACATCACCTGGAACAGCGGGTTGTACGCCGCGCTGCGGGGTGGTTGCAGGGCCTCCACCAGATGGTCGAACGGCAGGTCCTGATGGGACTGGCCTTCGATCACGGTGTGGCGAACCTGGTCAAACAGTTCGCCGACACTCATCTGCCCGTTGAGCTGGCAACGCAGCACCTGGGTGTTGAGAAATGCGCCAATCAGCCCTTCGCTTTCCGGGCGAACCCGGTTGGCCACCGGCGCACCGATGCGCAGGTCGGTCTGGCCGCTGTAGCGGTAGAGCAATACCGCGAGGGTGGCGGTCATGGTCATGAACAGGGTCAGGCCGCGTTCGGCGTTGAAGGCACGCACGCGGGCGGCGAGGTCATCGTTCAAATCGAAACGGTACAGCTCGCCCTGGTGACTTTGCACCGGCGGCCGCGGACGGTCGGCCGGCAGTTCCAGCAGCGGATGTTCGGTGCCCAGTTGCGCGGTCCAGTAATCCAGTTGACGCTGGCGTTCGCCGGACTCCAGCCACTGGCGCTGCCACACGCTGTAGTCGAGGTACTGCACCGGCAGTGGCGCCAGTGGCGATTCGCGGTCGTCGATGAACGCTTCATACAGCGCGCTGAGTTCACGGGCAAAGATGTCCATGGCCCAGCCTTCGGTGACGATATGGTGCAGGGTCAGCACCAGGTAATGTTCCTGCTCGCCGGCCTTGACCAGGCAGGCGCGCAGCAATGGGCCGGTTTCCAGATTGAAAGGCGAGTGGGCTTCATGGTCGGCCAGTTGTTGCACTCGCCGTTGGCGCTCGGCCTCATTCAACGCAGAGAAGTCCTGCCAATCCATGCGCACGCCGGTTTGCGCCGCGACCTTCTGCTGCGCCACGCCATTGATGCTCGGGAAAGTCGTGCGCAGGGTTTCGTGACGCATGATCAAGGCCTGCAACGCCGCCTCGAAACGGCCCACGTCCAGCACCCCGCGAAAGCGCGCCATGCCGCCGACGTTATACGCCGGGCTGTCGGGCTCCATCTGCCAGAGGAACCACATGCGCTGCTGGGAATAGGACAGTGGCACCGGCTGGCTGCGGTCGACCTTGCCGATGGCCAACTGTTGGTTACGTTGCCCGGAGGCCTGGATCAGCCGGACCTGCTCGGCGAAAGCCCCCAGCTCGCTGGCGTCGAACAGCGTGCGCAACGGCAATTCGACGTCACAGGCCTGGCGGGTGCGGGAGATGATTTGCGTCGCCAGCAACGAATGGCCGCCAAGGGCGAAGAAGTCGTCCCGCAGGCCGATGCGTGGCAGCGCCAGGACTTCACGCCAGATCGCGGCGATTTGCTGTTCCAGCGCTGTTTCAGGTTCGACGTGCTCACGTACCTGCCACACCGGTTCCGGCAAGGCGCGGCGATCCAGTTTGCCGCTTGGGCTCAGGGGCATCGCGTCCAGGCGCATCAACTGCGCCGGGACCATGTACTCCGGCAGCTCGGCGGCCAGGGCGGTTTTTACGTCCTGTTCATCCAACGGTTCGCTGGCGGTGTAGTAACCGATCAACTGCGCACCGGCTGCGGTTTCCCGCACCAGCACCACCGCTTGGGCGATGCCGTCGAGAGCCAGCAGGCGGGCTTCGATTTCTTCAGGCTCGACACGGAAGCCACGCAGTTTGACCTGCTGATCCAGGCGCCCGAGGTATTCCAGTACACCCTCGGTGCTCCAGCGCACGCGGTCACCGGTGCGATACAGGCGTGCGCCCGCCTCGCCCAGCGGGTCGGCGACAAAGCGTTCGGCGGTCAGCCCCGCACGCCCGAGGTAACCCCGGGCCAGGCCGATGCCGCCGATGCACAACTCACCCGGCACACCCGTCGGCAGCGGCTTGAACTGATCATCCAGCACCCGGCAAATCACATTGCCCAGCGGCCGGCCAATCGGCGAACGCTCGCCGTCCTCGGCCTGGCAATGCCAGTGCGTCACGTTGATCGCGGTTTCGGTGGGGCCATACCGATTGTGCAACTGCACCGCCGGCAACTGCGCCAGCACCCGGTTACGCAACTCGGCAGGCAGCGCTTCACCGCCGGAGAACAGGCGACGCAGGCTGGTGCATTCGGCAGCCAACGGTTCGTCGACAAACAGCTGCAACAGCGGCGGCACAAAGTGCAGCGTGGTCACGCCGTGTTCCTGCACCAACTGCGCGATGCGATGGGGATCGCGATGCTCGCCGGGGCCGGCCAGCACCAGGCGGCAACCGGTGATCAGCGGCCAGAAACACTCCCACACCGACACGTCGAAACTGATGGGCGCCTTTTGCATCAGCACATCGGTTTCATCCAATTGGTAGGTGGCTTGCATCCACTGCAAGCGCTCGGCCAGCGCGGCATGGGTGTTGCCCACGCCCTTGGGCTGGCCGGTGGAGCCGGAGGTGTAGATCACATAGGCGAGGTTGTCGCCATTGAGGTGCAAACCCGGCGCGTGGGTCGGCCAACTGTCGAGCTTGAGGCTGTCCATGGCGATGACGCACACGCCTTGCGCCGTGGGCAGTTGTTCCAGCAGTGGAGTCTGGGTCAGCAGCAGTTGCACGCCGCTGTCCTTGAGCATGTAGCCCAGGCGTTCGGCGGGATAATCCGGGTCCAGCGGCACATAGGCGCCGCCGGCCTTGATGATTGCCAGCAGGCCGATCAGCAGTTGCGGCGAACGCTCGGCGGCGATGGCCACGCACACGTCCGGGCCCACGCCCTTGTCCCGCAGGTAATGGGCCAGGCGGTTGGCCTGGGTGTGCAATTGCGCGAAGGTCAGGCTGCCGTCCTGCCACACCAGTGCGGTGCGTTCCGAGACGTGTTGGTTGAGGTGTTCCGGCAGCCAGCGCTGCGCCGGTGTGCACGGCGCAGCGCTCCACTGCTGTTGTTGGCGCTGCTCGTCGGCGTGCAACAGCTTCAGGTCGCCGATGGCCTGTTGCGGCTGTTCGCAGATGGCTTGCAGCAGGTTGATGAAGTGCCCGGCCAGGCGCTCGATGGTGGCGGCGTCGAACAGCTCATCGGCGTAGTCGAAGGACAGGCTCAGGCGCCCGTTGCGGTCTTCTTCAGTGTGCAGTTGCAGGTCGAACTTGGCTTCGCGGCTGTGCCATGCCAGCTCGTCGGCAAGCAGGCCCGGCAGGCGGCGCAGGGCGCCGAGGTCACGCTGCTGGTGGTTGAACATCACCTGGAACAGGCCTTGTTCCCGGGCTTGGGGGAAGGCTTCCAGCAGCTGTTCGAAAGGCAGGTCCTGATGGGCCTGGGCGCCCAGCGCTGCGGTGCGGGTTGCCGTCAGCAACTCGGCGAAGGGCAGGCGCGCATCCAGTTCGGCGCGCAGTACGAGGGTGTTGATAAAGAACCCGATCAGGCCTTGGGTTTCCTGGCGCGGACGGTTGGCGTTGGGCACGCCGATGCGGATATCGCGCTGGCCGCTGTAGCGATAGAGCAGGCTCTGGAACGCCGCGAGCAACAGCATGAACGGCGTGGATTCGTGGCTTTGGGCAGTCTTGCGAATGGCTTCGCCGAGGCTCGCGCTCACACGCACACTGTGACGCGAGGCACTGCGCAGGTGCTGCGCCGAACGCGGGTGATCGGTGGCCAGGCTCAGGGTTGGGTGCTCGTCGCCCAGTTGTTGTTTCCAGTAAGCCAGTTGCCGCTGGCCCTCGCCTTCGGCCAGCCACTGGCGCTGCCAACTTCCGTAGTCGGCGTATTGCAGGGCCAGCGCTGGCAGTTCCAGGGGTTGGCCCTGGGACGCAGCGGCGTACAGTCGCGAGAATTCGTCGATCAACACGTTCAGCGACCAGCCGTCCGCGATGATGTGGTGCATCGTCACCAGCAGTTGGTGGTCTTCGTCATCCAGGCGTACCAGCGTTACCCATAGCAGCGGGCCTTTCTCCAGGTCGAACTGGGTGCGGGCTTCGTCTTCACGAATCTGCTTGGCACGGGCTTCCCGCTCGGCGGCAGGCAAATCGCTGAGGTCGATGACTTGCAGATCGAAATCAGCCTTGGCGTCGACCCGCTGGAAGGCCTGGCCATCGCGCTCGAAGAAGCGCGTGCGCAGGGCTTCGTGGCGCTGGATCAGTTGCTGGAAGGTTGCGCGCACCGCGTCTTCATCCAGCTCGCCGCGCAACCGCAAGGCGCCGGGAATGGTGTAGGCGCTGCTGTGCGGGTCGAGTTGCCAGGTGATCCACAGTCGGTTTTGCGCGAGGGATTGCGGCAGGTCTTCCTGGCGCGACAACCCATGGATTGCGCCTTGGGCCACGCCGCCGTCCTGCTGCAATTGCCCGACGCTGGTGGCGAAGGCCGCCAGGGTGGGCGCTTCGAACAACAGGCGCAGGTTCAGTTCCAGGCCGAGGGTTTCCCGCAGCCGGGCGACGACCTGGGTGGCGCTGATGGAGTTGCCCCCCAGCAGGAAGAAGTGATCGTCGGCGGCGACCTGCGTCACCTGCAATTGCTCGCACCAGATCGCGGCAATCTGGTTTTGCAGTTCGGATTGCAGGACAGCATCGCCGACCGGCGCCTGCACGCCGGGGAACTGCGCATAACTGTCGAGGCTGCCGTCCGCCAGGCGTGTACGGCAGGCCGAGCGCTGCACCTTGCCGCTGGACGTTTTCGGCAAGCCACCGGGGTTGAGCAACACCACCACGCCCGGCGCTTCCTGGCAGGCTTCGGCCACCGCCTGGCGAATCGCCTTGATCAGTGCTTCCGGCGGCAGGATTTTCTGCACGCTGCGGCTGATTTCGGCGGCGATGCCAATGCCTTCCAGGCCCTGGTCATTCACCGCGAACGCAGCGACCCGCCCCTTGCGCACCACTTCCACTTCACGCTCGATGGCTTGCTCGATGTCCTGGGGATACAGGTTGTGGCCCCGCACGATCAGCAGGTCTTTCAGCCGGCCGGTGATGAACACTTCACCTTCGCGGATAAACCCGAGGTCGCCGGTCCGCAGCCAGGTACGGCCTTCGTGCTGGACGAAAGTCTTGGCGGTGGCTTCAGGGTTGCGCCAGTAGCCGTGGGCGATGCTCGGGCCGGTGGCCCAGATTTCACCGACGGCATTGTCGCGGAGCGTCGCCAGGGTGGCGGGGTCGGCAATCAGCACCGCGTGCTCGGGCTGGCTGGTGCCGCAACTCATGATCGCCGCGCCCTGCCCTGGCTCGGCGCGATTGGCGGCCAGAGCCTGTTCGTCCAGGCGCAGGGCCGGGATGCCGTGGCCACGGGTGCCGCCGGCAACGAACAAGGTGGCCTCCGCCAAGCCGTAGGAGGCGAAGAAATTGTTCGGGGTAAAACCGCAGGCGGCGAACTTCTCGGCGAAGCGTTCGAGGGTGTCGAGGCGGATCGGCTCCGAGCCGGAATACGCCACGCGCCATTTGCTCAGGTCCAGGCGATCCAATGCCGATTCGCTGACTCGCTCGCTGCACAAGCGATAGGCGAAGTCCGGCCCGCCGCTGATGGTGCCGCCGTATTCGCTGATCGCTTCGAGCCAGCGCAATGGCCGGCCAAGGAAGTACGCCGGCGACATCAATACGCACGGCACACCGCTGAAGATCGGCTGCAGCAGCCCGCCGATCAGGCCCATGTCGTGGTACAGCGGCAACCAGCTGACGATCACGTCGTCGGGGTTCAGGTCGATGCCGAAGCCGCGACGGATCAGCAATTCGTTGGCCACCAGGTTGCCGTGGGTCACTTGCACGCCCTTGGGCAACGCAGTGGAGCCGGAGGTGTATTGCAGGAAGGCGATGTCATCGTCCTGCAAGTTGGGCGCGATCCAATTGCCCGCGATTTCAACATGGAGACTGTCAACGCACAGCAACTGCGGCGCGCCTTCGAGTTGCGCCAGCGAATCACCGAGGCTGGACGTGGTCAGCAGCAACCGCGGCTCGGCGTCTGCAATGATCGACAGCAGCCGCTCCTGATGATGGCGGCGGGCGGACTCCGGCGGATAGGCCGGCACCGCGATGACCCCGGCGTACAGGCAACCAAAGAACGCCGCGACGTAATCCGGCCCGCTGGGGAACAGCAGCACCGCACGATCGCCCAGCCCGGCGTCGGCCTGCAAGGCGGCGGCAATGGTGCGGGCGCGCAGGTCGAGGTCGCGGTAACTGAGGACAACGCTCTGTTCGGCCGTCTCGGCAAGGAAGCGCAACGCCAGTCGATCCGGGGTTTGCGCGGCGCGGCGTTGAAGGGACTGAACCAGGGTGCGGGGAAGTTCGAAGGCGTCCATCATGGGGTTCCTGCCTGAAATCGGCTTACTGGGAAATCGGGGAATGTGTGGCCGGGGGGGCTTGTTCAGCCGGTTGCCCGGGCCATCTGCCGCGCGGCGTCGTTGCGCCAGCGGGCCAGGTGTTCGTCGGCGTAACGCCGCACACAGCGCAGTACGGAACTCTCGTGCTGCACCAGGAAGAAGTGGTGACCGTCGAACATGTCGAGGGAGAAACCGCTGGCGGTGTCTTGCTGCCAGTCCAGCAGTTGATCGGCGCGCACCGTGTCCTGCTTGCCGCCGAATACATGGATGGGCAGGCTCAGCGGCTCACGCTCGCCGTATTCGAAACTGCCGCACAGCAGGAAGTCGGCCCGCAGGATCGGCAGCATCAACTGCATCAGTTCGGCGTTGGCCAGCACGTCTTCGCCCGTGCCCTTGAGTTCCCGCAGGCGGGCGATCAGTTGCTCGTCGTTTTTCTCGATGGCGTATTCGCTGACATCGCGACAGGCCGGGCCGGCGGTACCCGAGGCAAACAGCGCCAATGGCGGCGGCGCACCCCGTTCGCGCAGGGCATGGGCCAGCTCGAAGGCCAGCAGGCCGCCGAGGCTGTGGCCGAACAAGGCGTAGGGGCCGTCCAGCTCGGCGCGGATCTCATCAGCCAGTTGCCCGGCCAGGTTTTTGATATCGCGCTGCAACGGCTCGTCCATGCGCATGCCGCGCCCCGGCAACTCCAGCGGCCGCACCTGCAACCACTCCGGCAGCGCCCGCCGCCAGCGGCTGTAGACCATGGCGCTGGCGCCGGAGTAAGGCAGGCAAAACAGGCGTAATCGAGCCGGCGTGTTCATTTCAGACCACTCCCGCTCACACGATAAAAACCCATTTTGTCCTCCTCCAGGCGCTGATCCTTGGCCGGTTTGTTAACTGGCCTTTCACCCATGAGAACGGATGGCACCGGGAAATAATTAGTCAGCGAGACGCCGTTCACACCTCTCGATAAAGCATAAGATTAGTTCGTCTTCTCATTTGACAATCATTATCATTAAGCATAATTTGTTGCCCGATGTGTAGGAGGCCTCAGCAAGGACGCCCTCCCCCAACCTTCTCTTGCAACAAGGTGATTTCCATGACGGAACAAGTATCCACAGGCAGGTGCGACTCACCCCTACTCCAGGCCTTCGTCGACAATCGACTGATCCTGGTCAAGATCGCAGCGCGTATTACCGGCTGCCGATCCCGCGCCGAAGACGTGGTGCAAGACGCCTACTTCCGGTTGCAATCGGCCCCCACCATCACGTCATCGTTCAAGGCGCAGCTCAGTTACCTGTTCCAGATCGTGCGCAACCTGGCTATTGATCACTACCGCAAGCAGGCGCTGGAGCTGAAATATTCCGGCACGGAAGAGGAAGGCTTGAATGTGGTTATTCACGGCGCTTCACCTGAGACCTCACACATCAACTTTTCGACGCTGGAGAACATTGCCGACGCCTTGACCGAGTTGCCTCAGCGCACGCGTTATGCGTTTGAGATGTACCGGCTGCACGGGGTGCCGCAGAAGGATATTGCCAAGGAGCTGGGGGTTTCACCGACGTTGGTGAACTTTATGATTCGCGATGCGCTGGTGCATTGCCGGAAGGTTTCCGGGACCCATAGCGACACGTTTGCGCGGCGAGCCTGACGCGCCACACATCCCATGTGGGAGCGGGCTTGCTCGCGAAAGCGGTGGATCAGTCACACATGCATTGACTGACACTRCGCTTTCGCGAGCAAGCCCGCTCCCACATTTGATCTTCGTGCACTCAGATTTTTTGCTCAGTCAAACCAACCCACACCGCTCAAAAAACCGTTCCCGCCCCAGAATCATCAACGCCGCCCGCTTATGAGGAAAATCAAACTCCTTCTCACAGTGGAAACACTGATTCTGCATATGCCCAATCATCTTCCCGTTATCCGCCCGAGGCTCAGCCACCACACGCTGCGTACGCGGATCATCGAGAAACAAGTAATGCACCAGCGCCGACAACCAACTCGCTACCTTGTGCGGACCACGGTGGTGCTCTTCGCCCACCAGCATATGAATCCCGCGATCGTAATCCGCCGCATCATAAAACGGCGCAATCCGATCCTCCTTCGCCCAATACGCCTCGAAATAAGCAAACGGCTCATCATCGAAACAGCCAATCAACGTCAACGCATGGGGATCCGCTTCCAGCTTGTCCAGATATTCCCGATGCTGTTCCAGGCTGCCAGTTTCCTGCCAGAAATTCGCCACCCGAGCACTGTTCTGCCAACGATTGAAGCGCGCCAGATCAACATCAATCTCCACCGTACGCAGTGAAATCCACGCCCCCAGCCGCGCATCAAACCGCCGATACACCTCGCCCCGCGGCTTCGGCGCACGGGCAGGATGACGCTTGCCACCGCTGATGATCATCTGCTGCGGATAAGTCCCCGTGAGAGATTGCCCCAGCCACGGTTGCGGCAACTGCCAGAACAACGTGCGCTCGCAATGAAACTGCCCGGCAACCCCGGTCGCCACCAGCAACCCACTGCGCAAGGCATCTTCCGGCGCATGCTCAAGACACCAGACCAGTCGCTGACGCCCGGGCTCCCTGGCAAACAGCCAATAACACGCCGCCCACAAGGCACGGGCAGCCGGCACACTGGCGGGCTCCTGCAAATTCACCTGCACCTCATCACCCCGCTCAAGGCGCAGGCGAATCAGCGGCTGGCCCTCAAGGGTGAGGCTCAGGCGGCTATCAGTTTCATCAGCATTCAGGGCGGGTCCCGCCGGCAAGGGCAGCACTGACAGGTCATTCAGATTGGACATGGGATGGGCTCACGAATCGTCGACAGTTCAACAAGTGACGTGAGCCGAGGGCAAAAATTTAGACGATCACGGTACCGGCATTACATCGATGCGGTAAGGCTCGAAGATCTTCAGCAACTGGCCGTTGTCCCTCAGCTGCTTGAGCAGCCCGGCGAACGCCGGCCCCGTGATCGGCGCCTTGGGCCGCAGCAACGCATAGTGGTGGTACACCTGGTCGATCCGCTCGGACACCAGGAACTGCCCCGCCGTATCGGCATTGCGCACCAGGAAATCACTGAGGTAGGAACGTGTCACCAGGGCGATGTCGGCCCGGCCCCGGGCGACCATCAGCAGGTTGCTGTCGTGGGAATAGGTCAAGGTGGCGTTGAAGTGCTCCGCCATGTACTTGGGGTCGGGGTTGAAATTGGCGAACGCGTAGTGATAGCCGCTGAACACCGCCAGGCGCTTGCCGGTCAGGTCGGCGAAATACGATTGGTCGCGACCGGGCTCCTGCTGGGCCACGAAGATTTCCGCATCCTCCAGGCCCATGTCGACATCGGTGTGGGCAATATCCTGCCAGCCCCACTTGGGGTTTTCGAAGATCGCCATGTCCACCCGACCTTGCTGGAAGTCGCGAAAACGCCGGGGAATCGAGGTGGGTACCAGCACAAACTGGTAGTCGGTTTGCAGGGCGTTCAAGGCTTCCACCAGTTGCGGCAGCAACCCGGTGTCGGCACCCTGCTCCGGGCGCACGGTGTATGGCGGGAAATGCGCAGCACCGACCCTCACCAGTTGGGCGGCCGAGGCAGGCATCAGCCACAGTGCGCCAAGTGCCCATATTGAGAGTCCTGCAGCCAATCGCCAAGGCGAAAACATCAAGGCACACACCGTCGAAAACTTTGATCCCGCTAAGCTAGGCGTTTTTGTCTATCGAGACAACTTTCTGCCACACAATTAATAGCTTGCGCGAAAGGGCTAGTCAGCTTTCAACACCATCAGCAAGGCTTCGTCGGCCAGTTGCTCGAGGGTCATGCTGCCCTGGGCGCGAAACCAGGTGGTGGTCCAGGACAAGGCGCCCGTCAGGAAACGCCGCGTGATAAACACATCGCCCTTGATGTAACCGGCGTTTTTCGCCTCCCCCAGCACCTGCAACCAGATCTCTTCGTAGATATCGCGCAAGGCCAGCACCTGGGCCTGGCCCTCGGCCGACAGGGAACGCCATTCATACACCAGCACCGCCATGGCCTCGCCACTGCCGCCCATGATCGACTGCAATTCGCAACGAATCAGCGCCAGCACCCGCTCGCGCACGTTGCTCGCCTCGGCCAGGGAAGCGCGCATCAGGGCGGTGTTGTAGTGGATGGTTTCCTCCATCACCGCCCGCAGGATTTCGTCCTTGCTCTTGAAGTGATGAAAGATGCTGCCGGACTGGATCCCGACCGCGCCGGCCAGGTCACGCACGGTGGTGCGCTCAAAACCCTTGTTGCGAAACAGGTGGGCCGCGGTTTGCAGCAGCTTGCCACGGGCACTGTCGGGGTCGGTCAATTGGCCGGCGTCGACCATGGTGCGCATCACCCGCAGGGCTTTTTGCTCATCCATGCTGCTCTCCTTAACTTCTGGTTACGTCTTGGGCGGCAATTTAGGCCGTGGCAGCCAACCAAGCAAGCGCTTGGGGCAAAGTTATGACCAGAGTTTACAAACCAAGCGCTTGCTTGGTAGTGTTGGTATCAGCAAACCAGAGGAAGGACGCCCCATGAACAAGACGGTACGCATCGGCTGCGCCAGCGCCTTCTGGGGCGACACCTGCACCGCCGCTGCGCAGTTGGTGCACGGCGGCACGCTGGATTACCTGGTGTTCGACTACCTGGCGGAAGTCACCCTGTCGATCCTCGCCGGAGCGCGAATGAAAGATCCCCAGGCCGGCTATGCCACGGATTTCGTCGAGGTGCTGACGCCGCTGCTGGCGGATATCCAGCGCCAGGGCATCCGCGTGATCAGCAACGCCGGCGGGATCAACCCCCAGGCCTGCGCCGCCGCGTTGCAGGCGGCCTGCGACCAGGCCCGAATCCCGTTGAAGATCGCCGTACTGCTGGGGGATGACCTGCTACCGCAGTTCAAGCAACTGCACGGCGTCACCGACATGTTCAGCGGCGCGCCCTTGCCGCCGATGTGCGTATCCACCAACGCCTACCTCGGCGCGCCCGGTATCGTGCAGGCGTTGAAGCTGGGCGCCGACATCGTCATCACCGGCCGTGTGGTCGACAGCGCAGTGGTCAGCGCAGCGCTGGTGCATGAATTCAACTGGTCCTGGCAGGACTACGACCGCCTGGCCCAGGCGGCATTGGCCGGGCATATCATCGAATGCGGCGCGCAGTGCACCGGCGGCAACTTCACCGATTGGCGGGAGGTGCCGGACTACGAACACATCGGTTTCCCGATTGTGGAGGTCAGTGCCGACGGCCAGTTCACCGTCAGCAAGGTCGAGGGCACCGGCGGACTGATCAGCGAACTGAGCGTCGCCGAGCAACTGCTGTATGAAATCGGCGACCCGCGCGCCTACCTGTTGCCCGACGTGATCTGCGACTTCAGCCAGGTCAAGCTCCGGCAACAAGGCAAAAACCGCGTGCACCTGCACGGCGCCAAAGGCCTGCCGCCCACCGACCAGTACAAGATCAGCGCCACCTACCCGGATGGTTTTCGCTGCACCGCCAGTTGCCTGATCGCCGGGATCGACGCGGTGGCCAAGGCCGAACGGGTCAGCCAGGCGATCATCAACAAGACCTCAGAGCTGTTCAGCCAGCGCGGCTGGGCGCCCTACACCGACATCAACATCGAACTGCTGGGCAGCGAAGCCACCTACGGCCCCCATGCCCAACGCCAGGACTGCCGCGAAGTGGTGGTGAAACTGGCGGTGCGTCACCCCAGCAAACAGGCGCTGGTGCTGTTCGCCCGGGAGATTGCCCAGGCGGCCACCGGCATGGCGCCGGGGCTCACCGGGATCGTCGGCGGGCGACCCACGGTGTACCCGCTGATTCGGTTGTTTTCATTCCTGATCGATAAAAGCGCCTGCCAATTGCAGGTCGACTTCCTTGGCGAACGGCATGCCTGCGAATTGCCCGTCGCCAAACCGCTGAACACCTCGATCGCATTGATCGACCCGCCCAAACCCCAAGGCCGCGCCGACGCCAACGTGCCGCTGGTCAAGCTGGCCGTGGCCCGCTCCGGCGACAAGGGCAACCACAGCAACATCGGGGTGATCGCCCGCGAGCCCGACTACCTGCCGTGGATCGCCGAGGCACTGACGCCCGAAGTGATCGTCGACTGGATGAGCCACGTGCTCGACCCGATCCACGGCCGCGTCGAGCGCTGGTATTTGCCCGGCAGCCACAGCCTGAACTTCCTGCTGGAAAACGCCCTGGGTGGCGGCGGGATTGCCAGCCTGCGCATCGATCCCCAAGGCAAGGCCTTCGCCCAACAGTTGCTGGAAATCCCGATTGCCGTGCCGCAGCACATTGCCGATCAATTCACTTAAAGGACCCGCGCCGTGGCCTTCGACTCGATCTTCAAAGCCGACCTGTTCCAGGGGCAGACCATCATCGTTACCGGCGGCGGCAGTGGCATTGGCCGTTGCACCGCCCACGAGCTGGCAGCCCTCGGCGCCCATGTGATCCTGGTGGGGCGCAAGCCGGAAAAACTGCAAACGGTGGCGGCGGAGATCAGTGAGGACGGCGGCCGCGCCAGTTGGCAGGCCTGCGATATTCGTGATGAAGAAGCGGTCAAGGCGCTGGTCGGCCAGGTCCTGCAGGAGCACGGCCCGATTCATGGCCTGGTGAACAACGCCGGCGGCCAGTACCCCTCGCCGCTCGCGTCGATCAACCAGAAGGGCTTTGAAACCGTGTTGCGCACCAACCTGGTGGGCGGTTTCCTGATGGCCCGGGAAGTGTTCAACCAGAGCATGAGCAAGCACGGCGGATCCATCGTCAACATGCTCGCCGACATGTGGGGCGGCATGCCCGGCATGGGGCACTCCGGTGCGGCACGTTCGGGCATGGACAACTTCACCAAGACCGCCGCCTTTGAATGGGGTTACGCGGGGGTGCGGGTCAACGCCGTGGCGCCGGGCTGGATTGCCTCCAGCGGCATGGACACCTACGAAGGCGCATTCAAGGCGGTGATCCCGACCTTGCGCGAGCATGTTCCGCTCAAGCGCATCGGCACCGAATCGGAAGTCAGCGCGGCGATTGTGTTCTTGCTCAGCCCCGCCGCCGCGTTCGTCAGCGGCAGCACCTTGCGCATCGACGGCGCCGCCAGCCTGGGCAGCCGCGCCTGGCCGCTGCACAAGGCGCAACCGCCGAGCGTGTCCTTTAATGGTTTCCACCGGGCTTACTTGCCGGACGTGCTCAAGGAGGAGAAATAAGCCATGCCGGTGATCGACTCGCAACTCGACGCCCACAGCCCGCAATTCGCGCAGAACCGCGAAGCGATGCTCACGGGCGTCAATCAATTGCGCCAGCTGGAGCAAAACCTGCTGGGCAAGGCCGCCGAAGCCAAGGCCAGGTTCGACAAGCGCGGGCAACTGCTGCCACGGGAACGCCTGAATTTATTGCTCGACCCCGGCGCGCCGTTCCTCGAACTGGCGAGCCTGGCCGGCTACAAACTGCACGATGACAAAGACGGCAGCGCCGCTGGGGGCGGGTTGATCGCCGGCATCGGCTACGTCAGCGGCGTGCGCATGCTGGTGGTGGCCAACAACAGCGCGATCAAGGGCGGGACCATTTCCCCCTCGGGCCTGAAAAAATCCCTGCGCCTGCAACAGATCGCCATGGAAAACAAACTGCCGGTGGTGACGCTGGCAGAAAGCGGCGGCGCCAACCTCAACTACGCCGCCGAGATTTTCGTCGAAGGCGCCCGCAGCTTCGCCAACCAGGCGCGGATGTCGGCCATGGGCCTGCCGCAGATCACCGTGGTGCATGGCTCGGCCACGGCGGGCGGCGCGTATCAGCCGGGCCTTTCGGATTACGTGGTGGTGGTGCGTGGCAAGGCCAAGCTGTTCCTGGCCGGCCCGCCGCTGCTCAAGGCCGCCACCGGCGAAGTCGCCACCGATGAAGAACTGGGCGGCGCCGAGATGCATGCGCAAACCGCCGGCACCGCTGAATACCTGGCGGAAAACGACGCTGACGGTGTGCGCATCGTGCGTGAGATTGTCAGCCTGTTGCCGTGGGATGACCGCTTGCCGCCTGTGCCAAAGCGCGCTTACAGCGAGCCGCTGTACCCGATTGACGAGCTGTTGGGGCTGATCCCCGACGATCCGAAAAAGCCCTACGACGTGCGCGAAATCCTCGCGCGTTTGGCGGACGCTTCCAACTTCCTCGAATTCAAGGGCGAGTTCGACCCGCACACCGTCTGCGGCCACCTGCATATCCAGGGCCGCGCCTGTGGCTTTATCGGCAACAACGGGCCGATCACCCCGAAGGGTGCGAGCAAGGCCGCGCAATTTATCCAGCTGTGCGACCAGAGCCAGACACCGCTGCTGTTCTTCCACAACACCACCGGCTTCATGGTGGGCACCGAGTCGGAACAGCAAGGCGTGATCAAGCACGGCGCGAAGATGATCCAGGCGGTGGCCAATGCCCGGGTGCCGAAACTGACCATCGTCGTCGGCGGCTCCTATGGTGCCGGCAACTATGCGATGTGCGGCCGTGGGCTCGACCCGCGTTTTATCTTCGCCTGGCCCAACAGTCGCACCGCCGTGATGGGCGGCGCCCAGGCGGGCAAGGTGCTGCGGATCGTCACCGAAGCCAAGCAACTGAAAGACGGCCTGGTGCCCGACCCCAAGGTGCTCGACATGCTCGAACAGGTCACCGCACAGAAACTCGACAGCCAGTCCACCGCCCTCTACGGCAGCGCAAACCTATGGGACGACGGGCTGATTGACCCACGGGATACACGAACCTTGCTCGGGTTTCTGCTGGACATCTGCCACGAGGCCGAGGTGCGGCAACTACAGCCCAACAGCTTTGGTGCAGCGCGGTTTTGATGATCGTTCCCACGCCCCGCGTGGGAATGCAGCCCGGGACGCCCCGCGTCCCCATAGGGAGAACAATAAAAATGATCTTCACCCAGGAACACGAAGCACTGCGTCGCACCGTCCGTGGCTTTGTCGAGCGCGAGATCAACCCGCATGTGGATGAGTGGGAAAAGGCCGGACGCTTTCCGATCCACGAGATCTTCCGCAAGGCCGGCGACCTCGGTTTGCTGGGTATCTCCAAGCCGGAAAAATTCGGTGGCATGGGCCTCGACTACAGCTACTCGATCGTCGCCGCCGAAGAGTTCGGCAGCATTCGCTGCGGCGGCATCCCGATGTCCATCGGCGTGCAGACCGACATGTGCACCCCGGCCCTCGCCCGCTTCGGCTCCGATGAATTGCGCGAAGAATTCCTGCGCCCGGCCATCAGCGGCGAACAGGTGGGCTGCATCGGCGTCTCGGAAACCGGCGCCGGCTCCGACGTGGCCGGGCTGAAAACCCATGCCCGCAAGGACGGCACCGACTACGTGATCAACGGCAGCAAGATGTGGATCACCAACTCACCGAGCGCCGACTTCATCTGCCTGCTGGCCAACACCTCCGACGACAAGCCGCACATCAACAAGTCGCTGATCATGGTGCCGATGAACACCCCCGGCATCAGCGTCAGCCCGCCCCTGGAAAAGCTCGGCATGCACAGCTCGGAAACCGCCCAGGTGTTTTTCGACGACGTGCGCATCCCCCAGCGCAACCGCATCGGCCATGAAGGTGCGGGATTCATGATGCAGATGCTGCAGTTCCAGGAAGAGCGGCTGTTCGGCGCGGCCAATATGGTCAAGGGCCTGGAGTACTGCATCGACAGCACCATCGAGTACTGCAAGGAACGCAAGACCTTCGGCAAGGCGCTGATCGACAACCAGGTGATCCACTTCCGTCTGGCCGAACTGTCCACCGAAATCGAATGCCTGCGGGCGCTGGTGTACCAGGCCACCGAGCAGTACATCAAGGGCCAGGACGTGACGCGCCTGGCCTCCATGGCCAAGCTCAAGGCCGGCCGCCTGGGCCGGGAAGTCAGCGACAGTTGCCTGCAATATTGGGGCGGCATGGGGTTCATGTGGGACAACCCGGTGGCCCGGGCTTATCGCGATGTGCGGCTGGTGTCGATTGGTGGTGGGGCGGACGAGATCATGCTGGGGATCATCTGCAAATTGATGGGCACCCTGCCGGGGAAGAAGTCGTGAACACGTTGTTGCTGGAACCGCATAACGGGGTGCTGCATGTGACCCTCAATCGGCCGGACAGCCGCAATGCCATGAGCCTGGAAATGGTCAACGAACTGCGTGCGGTACTGGCCGATGTGGCTGGGGACAAGAGCGTGCGGGCGTTGGTTATCAGCGGCGCGGGTGGGCATTTTTCGGCCGGTGGCGATGTGAAGGACATGGCTCGCGCGGGAGCCGCGGGAGGCTTGCAGGCGTTGAACCGGGCGTTCGGCACGCTGTTGCAGGAAGTGGAGGCGCTGCCGCAGGTGGTGATTGTGGTGCTTGAGGGTGCCGTGCTGGGCGGCGGGTTTGGGTTGGTGTGTGTCAGTGATGTAGCGATTGCGGATCATCAGGCGCAGTTTGGGTTGCCGGAGACCGGCCTTGGGTTGTTGCCGGCGCAGATTGCGCCGTTTGTGGTGAAGCGTATCGGGTTGACCCAGGCGCGGCGGCTGGCTTTGACGGCGGCGCGGTTTGATGGGGTTGAGGCGCTGCGGTTGGGGTTGGTGCATTTTGTGGAGCACGATCCGCAGGCGTTGGCGGAGCGGCTGGATGAGGTGTTGGGGCAGGTTTTGCAGTGTGCTTCGGGGGCTAATGCGCGGACCAAGGCGTTGCTGCTGGCCAGTGGTGAGCAGGCGTTGGGGCCGTTGTTGGACCAGGCTGCCGAGTGGTTTGCCGAGGCGGTTTGTGGTGAGGAAGGGGTTGAGGGGACTCAGGCGTTTGTGCAGAAGCGCAGGCCGGGGTGGGCGCGATGAATCGGGGGCATATCCGTTATTTTTGTAATGGCGACTATGGGTTCCGCTCTTACAGCGGGTCACTTTTGAAAAGCGCAAAAGTAACCAAAACGCTCTTGCCCCACCACTCGGCACCTCGCCTAGGCTCGGTGTGCCCTCACTCCGGCTTTGGACCGTGGGCCGCCGTCATGGGCCATCCCTGGCCCAGGACGGCTAACCCGGCGTCCTGCCGGGTTACCCACGCTCCAAAGCCTGCGTTCGGCCAGCGTGGTTTAACGGGGCGCCCAAGATCAAGATCAAAAGCAGATCAACAGCACAGCGGCCTACCGGCCGGCTTGAGTGTTGAAGAGCAAAATCAAAAGCTAAAGCGGGCACGGTTCAAATGTAGGAGCTGGCTTGCCKGCGATGGCATCACCTCGGTGTGTCTGGAAGACCGAGTTGTCTGCATCGCCGGCAAGCCAGCTCCTACAGAAA
>NZ_CP080030.1:5093669-5113992 GCF_019382755.1 Pseudomonas sp. Colony2
TCTTGATCTTGATCTGACTGCCCCATTCAGCCCGAGGCCGAACGCAGGTATTGCGCAGCGGGTAAACCGGCAGGACGCCGGTTTAGCCGCGCCGGGCCATGGATGGCCCGTCGCGGCGGCCCGCGGAGYAATGCCGGAGTGAGGGAACGCCGAGCCRMAGCGAGGCGCCGACAGGCGGGGCAGAGCGTTTTGGTTACTTTTGCGCTTTTCAAAAGTGACCCGCTGTAAGAGCGGAACCATAAGCAGCCGTTACCGMAGAAACGGATATGTACCCGACAAGCCAAGGGACACCACCATGCCGATGTTCAACAAAATCCTCATAGCCAACCGTGGCGAAATCGCCTGCCGCATCCAGCGCACCGCCCAATCCCTGGGCTACCGCACCGTAGCGATCTACAGCGAAGCCGACGCCGACGCCCTGCACGTCCAGATGGCCGACGAAGCCATCAACATCGGCCCCGCCCCCGTCACCCAGTCCTACCTGAACATCGAAGCCATCCTCAACGCAGCCCACCGCACCGGCGCCGACGCCATCCACCCCGGCTACGGCTTCCTCTCCGAAAACCCCGACTTCGCCCGAGCCTGCGCAAACGCCGACCTCACCTTCATCGGCCCCAGCCCCGAAGCCATCGACCTGATGGGCAGCAAACGCCTCTCAAAAATCGCCATGCTCAACGCCGGCGTCCCCTGCATCAAGGGCTACCAAGGCCCCGACCAGGACGACCCAACCCTGCAACAACAAGCCACCCACATCGGCTACCCACTGATGATCAAGGCCAGCGCCGGCGGCGGCGGCCGCGGCATGCGCCTGGTACACAACCCCGACACCCTGCTGGAACACCTGCGCACCGCCCGCTCCGAAGCACAAAACGCCTTCGGCAGCGCCGAACTCATCCTCGAACAAGCCCTGATCGCCCCCCGCCACGTCGAAATCCAACTGTTCGGCGACACCCACGGCAACCTGATCTACCTCGGCGAACGCGACTGCTCGGTCCAGCGCCGCCATCAAAAAGTCATCGAAGAAGCCCCCTGCCCCGTCATGACCCCCGAGCTGCGCCAAGCCATGGGCGAAGCCGCCCTCAAGGCCGCGCGCGCCGTCAATTACGTCGGCGCCGGCACGGTGGAGTTCCTGCTCGACCGCGACGGCAATTTCTACTTCCTGGAAATGAACACCCGCCTGCAGGTCGAACACCCGGTCACCGAACTGATCACCGGCCTCGACCTCGTCGCCTGGCAACTGCACATCGCCGCCGGCCAACCTTTGCCCCTGAGTCAGGAACAAGTGACCCTAACCGGCCACGCCATGGAAGTGCGCCTGTACGCCGAAGACCCGGCCCAGGGCTTCCTCCCGCAAACCGGCGACGTACTGCGCTGGGACCCGGCGCCAGGTGTGCGCATCGATCATGGCGTGCTGGAAGGCCAGCGCATCACCCCGTTCTACGACTCGATGCTGGGCAAGATCATCGCCCACGGCGCCACCCGCGAAGAGGCCCGGCGCAAGCTGGTCAGGGCCGTGGAAGACTGCGTGCTGCTCGGCGTGCCCACCAACCAGCGCCTGCTGGCCAGCCTGCTCAAGCATCCACACTTCATCGCCGGCGATTTCAGCACCGGCTTTATTGCCGAACACTTCAGCGACATCCCGCGTACCCACGCGACCAACGAAGAGCTGGCCCTGGCCGCCGCGCTGTTTTACCAACACAGCGCCAGCGCTCACACCCAGCCATTATCCGGCTGGCGCAACAACGCCAGCGTACCCTGGACCTGGCAATTGGCCGAACACGACGAGCCCCGGACCATCAGCCTCAGTGTGCTGGCGGACAATTGCCTGCACGTCGAGATTGATCAGCACGCCATCGAAATACGCGACCTCTCCACCGACGGACGCTGGGCCACCGCCGTTCTCAACGGCATTCGCCGTCGCATTGCCTACCACCTGCAAGGCACCCGGCTCTGGTTGCCCGGCGTGTGCATCAATGATCGAACCCAAACCGTCGCCACCCGCCAGGCCGAGGCCGGCAACGGCACGGTCAAGGCGCCGATGGATGGGGCAATTGTCGAAGTACGGGTCAGCGAAGGCGATTCGGTCAGCAAGGGCCAGCTGTTGCTGGTGCTGGAAGCGATGAAAATGGAGCACCCACTCAAGGCCGGCATGAGTGGCGTGGTCAAGCGAATCCAGGCGGTTGCAGGCGATCAGGTCAGGAACCGTCAGATTTTGCTGGAGATCGAGTAAGCCCTGGGCGGAACTAGCAGGCTTGGCTACGCTCTATCCCCATCAGGACGGGAAGAGTACGGGAACCTGCGATGCCTCATTGGCTGATTATTGATCTTGAAGCCACAACGGATGAAGGCGGCTGGCCCGTGACCGAGATGGAAATCATCGAAATCGGTGTGAGCCTGGTCAACCGCCAGGGCCGTGAACTGGACCATTTCCAGCGTTTCGTGCGGCCATTGCGCAGGCCGCTGCTGACGCCGTTCTGCCGCCAGTTGACCCACATCACCCAGGCGAATATCGACGCTGCCGCGCCGTTGATCGAGGTGTGGCCGCTGTTCGAACGCTGGCTTGGCCAGCACCAGGCACGCCTGGAAGGCTGGGCGAGCTGGGGTGACTACGATCGCCAGCAACTGGAACTGGAGTGGCAGCGCCATGGCTTGAGCAGCGTGCTGGGCCAGACGCCCCACGTGAACCTCAAGCAACGCTTCGCCAAGGCCCGGCGCCTGGACAAGCCGCTGGGGCTCAACGGCGCGCTGCAACTGGCCGGCATGCAGTTCCACGGCCAACAGCATCGGGCGCTGGAAGATGCACGCAATACCGCACGGCTGCTGCCGTTGATTTTGCCCGTGTAGAAGGCATACTGGCCGACCTTTCTTGACCCTTTTCCGAGGATTCGCCCATGTTTAAAGTCAACGAGTACTTCGACGGCACCGTCAAGTCGATCGCTTTCGGCACTGCAGAAGGTCCGGCGACCATCGGCGTCATGGCCCCGGGTGAATACGAGTTCGGCACTGCCCAGCGTGAAATCATGCACGTGGTATCGGGCGCACTGACCGTCAAGCTGCCAGACAGCACCGACTGGGAAACCTTCGCCGCCGGCAGCCAGTTCAACGTGCCAGCCAACAGCAAGTTCCAGCTGAAGGTGGCGGTCGACACCGCCTACCTGTGCGAATACCGCGGCTAAACGTTCGATAGCCGAAAAAAATGCCCGTCTCGCGAGAGACGGGCATTTTTCATTTCAGGGCTGCTTACTCTAGGATCGTCACCGGCATGCCGACTTCCAGGCGGCCCACCCCATCGTTGACCAGGTTCTGCCCAAACATCACATCGCCCTCTTGCTCGCGGTAGGTCTTGAGCGTGGCCAGCGGTTCGCGGTCGGCACTGCGCTCGCCACTCGCCGGGTCGATGGTGGTGAGGATGCAGCGTGAGCAGGACTTGACCACGCGAAACTCCACGTCACTAATCCGTATCCGCTTCCAGCCGTCTTCGGCAAAGGCTTCGCTGCCCTCGATCACCAGGTTGGGGCGAAAACGCAGCATCTCCATGGGCCGACCGATACGCTGGGACAGGTCATCCAGGGACGCCTGGCCGATCAGCAGCAACGGAAAGCCATCGGCAAACGCGACCTTGTCATCATCCTTGCCGTAGCCGGCCTCGGTCGTGCGTGCACGGGACAGCGGCACTTGCACCAGCCGCGTGGGTTTGCCGATGAATTCGCTGAGCCAGGCGCCCGCCTCGTCACCGGCATCCGGCACGCGCAAGGTGTCACGCCAGATGGTCACGCCGCGCAACTCGGCATCGCTGCCGGGTAGTGGCACGTCAAGCGCAGGTTGGCCCTCGGCGCTCAAGGTCAGGCCACCGGCGCTGTTCCACAGCGCCGAGAGCTGGCTCATCCTGGCCACGGCGCGCTGGGTCAGGAAACGCCCGCTGGCCTCGTCCACCAACATCCAGCGTCGATCCCCGTCGAGCCCGAGTGTGTCCAGGCCGATCTGCTGCAAGGATTCACCCTTGCCGGACTTCAAGGGGTATCGGTACAACGCGCTGAGACGAAGCATGGGCCTGCATTCCTGAGGGACAAAGCCGTCACCCTAAGCTCAAGCCGGGACTTCGTCCAGCATCAGGCGCTGACGTACCACGTCCACCAACTTGTCGGGCTGGAACTTGGAGAGGAAGTTGTCGCAACCGACCTTCTTCACCATCGAGTCGTTGAAGCTGCCGGACAACGACGTATGCAGCACCACGTACAGGCTGCGCAGGCGCGGGTCGTTGCGAATCTCGGTGGTCAGGCGGTAGCCGTCCATCTCGGGCATTTCGGCGTCGGTGAAGATCATCAACAGCTTGTCGGTCATCACCTGGCCACTGTCGGCCCAGGCCTTGAGCATGTTCAGTGCCTTGAGGCCGTCGCTGGCAATGTGCATCTTCACCCCCAACTGTCCGAGGGTGTCACGCAGTTGCGAGAGGGCGACGTTGGAGTCGTCCACCAGCAGCACTTCGCGGCCGCGGGCGCGTTCCAGCACCGGGTCTTCAAGTTTCTCGCGGGAAACCTTGGCGTTGTAGGGCACGATTTCGGCGAGGACTTTTTCCACGTCGATGATTTCCACCAACTGGTCATCGACCTTGCTGATGGCCGTCAGGTAATGCTGGCGCCCGGCACTTGCCGGCGGCGGCAGGATCGCCTCCCAGTTCATATTGACGATGCGGTCGACGCCGCCCACCAGGAACGCCTGCACCGAGCGGTTGTACTCGGTGACGATAATGGTGCTGTTGGGGCCCGGAATCAGCGGACGCATGCCAATCGCCTGGGACAGGTCGATCACCGGCAACGTCTGCCCACGCAGGTTGACCACGCCGCAGACAAATGGGTGGCGCTGGGGCATCAGGGTCAACTTGGGCAGTTGCAGCACTTCCTGCACCTTGAACACGTTGATCGCGAACAGCTGCCGCCCGGCCAGGCGAAACATGAGGATCTCCAGGCGATTCTCACCCACCAATTGTGTGCGTTGATCTACCGTGTCGAGAATGCCGGCCATTAAAGACTCCTGGGGTTTAGCGGATGGATAGTGCTGGTCACTGAAGCAGGTTATCGGCGGCAAACGCCGGACCTTGACCCCCCACTAAAATGCCATGCAAATCCATTGATGTCACACTGACATCATGCTTTACTGAACCCGCTTCAACGCAAGGCCCATCACCACCGCCGCGCGACCGCAAAGTCTGCGCGAGGTTCCGCTATGTAAGGGATTCCCCTATCCACAATCAGGACCAACCTGATATTCGCGATATCTAATAGCCATTAATGTGACGCCATTCTCATTGCATGAATGGAGTCAGGCTTTTGTTTGCTATCGCAAGCCCACGGCCAACGGATCATCCAGTGGCTTATGTACTGGCACCCAAAGAAGTTGTGCGAATGTCCCTGGAAATTGTGGGGCACTGGGACGACGGTCGTCATTCAAATAAATTTCCTACTGAAAAGTCGGAACGGGCCTACAGATATTCGTCATATTTCAGCGGTAGTTTTACGCCATTCAACCGGTGCAACATCTCATCATCCGATCGTATGTTCTGGAGACTTGTGTGATGAACGACGGCAAAGAGTGGCAACTTGCACTTCCCGAGTTCCTCCTCGAAGCGGAAATGTTGCTGGCCAAGTCTGAAGAATGCTTGAGCCACCTGCATTTGATCCGCAACGACAGTGACGCGATCGACTGCATGAAAACCAACCTGATCAAGCTCGCGGAAAAATCCGAAGCCTTGGCCCTGAGGGCGATCAGCGAGTTCTCACGGCATATCCAGTACCTGATCAGCAACGCCGCCAGCCCCCTGCAACTGCATGACGAAGCACTTGATGCACTGCACAACTGCCTCACCCTGCTGGCCTGGCAACTGGAGTTGATCGATACAAAAACCGGCAAGCTCGGCCTGGATGAAACGGAACAAACCGTGTTGATCGCCACCGTTGTCCAACACATCCCCCAAAGCGATTTTGGCTATAAGCAACAACACAGGCCTTACGCTATTTGAGGCTTCTTCGCATTCAAGCGACAAAAATGTCGCATTCAATTGCCTGATTATCTAAAAACGACACCACAACTATTTATGCATCACGACGTCGTTAGCAGAAAAATATCAATAAGCCACTAACGACAATACTGATACAAAACAACTTCAATGATACAACTTCCCCACTCGTTGAACTCCGGGACTACCTTCCGGGACGCTGCCGTGATTAATACGCCTCATCCCGCTCGGCGCCAGGCGACCAACGGTAATAGTGGTGGTACCATGCCCCGCTCGAAGTGACTCAACTTCATGATGCATATAAACGTGAAATGCGCCTCCTATGTACGCCAGCCTGAAGTCACTCATCGCAAGGTCCGTGTCCCGAAGCAATGCACGCTGGATAACCCTCGCGCTATGCCTGTGCGCGTGCCTGCTCAGCCTGTGGGCTTATGCACACTCGGCCGATCTTCCCCTGGCGCTGTTGTCAGTGAACCTGGCCACCCTGCTGGTGGTGGGCTTGCAACAGTGGCGCTCACGCAAGTCCATCAAGTTCCAGCCCCAGGAGTTGGCCGACCGCCTGTTGCAGGTCCAGGAAAACGAACGTCATCGCCTCAGCCGCGAACTGCACGACGATATCGGCCAACTGTTGACCGCCGCCAAGCTGCAAAGTGAATGGCTCAAGCGCCGTCTTCCGGAAAACCTGCAGGGCCACTGTGCGGTGCTGTGCAACACCCTCAACGAAACCCTGGCCAAGGTGCAGGACGTGTCGGCCATCCTCAACCCCCGGCAACTGGCGAGCCTGGGCCTTGAGGCGAGCCTGCGGGCGCATCTGCTCAAGACCCTGGAAAACACCCGGGTAAGCTGGAGCCTGGAATGCCATCAACGGCTGACCGGCATCCCGGAAGAGATGGCTGTTGCCGCCTTTCGCATTACCCAGGAAGCCGTCACCAACATGCTGCGCCATGCCCAGGCACGTAACCTGCTGGTACGCCTGCAACGCCTGCCCGAAGGCCTGTCACTGTTTATCAGCGATGACGGCCAGGGCTTTTCGCCCGCCATCAACCCCGCCCAGGAAGGCCAGCGGGGCATGGCCGGGATGTCCGAGCGGATTGATCAACTGGGAGGCACATTGTCGGTCAATAGCCAGCCAGGCTCCGGGACGAGGATCGAAGCGCTTTTCCCCTGGGCGCCCCGCGCCCTCGAACGGGCCAACCCCCATAAGGTTCTAGAGTGACGTGCAACTTACTCCTGGTGGATGACCACTCCCTGATCAGGGCCGGCGTGCGTGCGCTGGTCATGGATATTCCCGGCTACGCGGTGATCGGTGAAGCGAGCGACGGCGCGCAGTTGCTGGAGCGGTTTGACGCGCTGCAACCCGACATCGTGCTGCTTGACCTGTCGATGAAGCACACCGGCGGGCTCGATGCATTGAAAGACCTCAAGCGCGCCTACCCGAAGAGCAAGGTGCTGATCCTGTCGATGCACACCGACCCGGAGCTGATCATGTGCGCGCTGGAGTCCGGCGCCCATGGCTACCTGCTCAAGGACACCACGGCCAATGAGCTGGAGCACGCGCTGCTGGCGTTGCGCAACAACGAACGCTACCTCAGCCCGGCAATCGCCCATACGGTGATCAACCAGGCGCTGATCCGCAATCAGGCCCAGGTCAACCCGCCGCCCCACAGCCACAACCTGACGGCACGCCAGTTGGAAATCCTGCGCTTGATCGTGCGCGGCAAGTCCACCCGTGAAATCGCCAATGGCCTGGGTCTGAGCATCAAGACCGTGGAAGCCCACCGCTCGCAGATCATGAAGCGCCTGCAGATTTTCGACGTGGCGGGCCTGGTGCTGTTCGCAGTGCGCGAACAGATCATCAGCCTTGACGATTAGTCAGCAACGGTGAGTCCTCCGGCAGATGCACCCGCAGTGCCTGGGGCAAGGCCGAGAAGTGCAAGTCGTCACCCTGGAGTGGTTCGCCGTCGAGGTTGATCGCCAGCCCTTCGGCGACCTTGATTTCGACCCACGGCAAGCGCGCCCGCACAAACATATTGTCCAGGCCCCAGCCGTCCGTCATCAGGTTGCGCAGGGTGCCGACCACTTCCTGCGGCGCCGGCAAGATGCTGATATCCAACAAACCATCATCGGCCAGGGCGCCGGGGCACAGCACGTGGCCACCACCGGCCTGGCGCCCGTTGCCGATGCCCAGGGCCAGCAGCTCGCCGCGCCAGTGAAAGTCAGGGCCCTGCAATTCACCGTAGGCCGCGCGCAACTCGCTGAAGCGTGACAGGCCGGTAAACAGATACGCCGCGCCACCGAGGACTTTCTTCAAGTCTTCGGAGGTGTTGGCAGTGACCTGGCTGCCAAAACCACCGGTGGCCATATTCAGGAAGATCTGCCCGCCTACTTCGCCCAGGTCGATGGCACGGGCCGGTACATCCAGCAGGTCCAGGGCCTGCTCGGGCTCCAGCGGCACACCTGCGGCGCGGGCAAAATCGTTGGCGGTACCGAGGGGCATCAGCACCAGACTGGCCTCGGTCTTGGCCCGGGCCATGGCCTCGGCCACATCCCGCAGGGTGCCGTCACCGCCGCCGGCAATCAGCCGCGTGTAGCCATCGGCAAGGGCCTGATCGACAAACCGCTGGGCATCGCCACCCTCCCACGTCACCCGTACGGCCAGGTCCCAGCCCTGCTCGCGCTTGCCCTGCACCGCCGCCCGCACCTGCTCGTTGAGGGCTTGCTTGCCGTGCAGAATCAACAGTGCCTTGGGTGTGCTCATGGATGAATGCTCCTGGGTTTAAGGTTCCTGAGGGATGTTGACCGTGGCCAATCGAAAAAAAGCCATCGGATGTAGAAATTAACCGGGTTTTGTAGCGTTTCTGACACGGATCAACTCGCACTTGGCGAAATCGACCTAGACTTATACCTATTGCCACCCGACAAGGCCGTCGCACCATGATCACCATGTCCGCCTTCCACTCCATGCTTATCCCCATCCTGACCGGCATGATCCTCCTGGCCATCGGCTTCAACTTCCGCGACAAACCCATCGGTGTGTTCGGCATGTGGATCGGCATGCTGCTGATCCTCGGCACCGTGGTTTACAAGATCCTCGCCAAACTCGCCGAATGACAATCTCACTCGCATTGCACATGACGGCCTCGTACACTCGGTCAATTCGTCGTTTTTAAGGTTGACCGCCTCGTGCTTGCCCGTCTGTTTGCCCTGCCCTGTTGCCTGCTTTTCTGCCTGCTGACCCTGCTGCCCATGGCGCCTGCCCACGCCGTGAGCCTGCCGGGGCTGCTGGGCAGCAACACCAAAACCCAGCCGCAAGCCGACGTCCCGTTGGGCCAGTCCCTGGACGAGGTGATCAAGACCCTGGAAAACGACCAGCAGCGCACCAAGCTGCTGAGCGACCTGAAAAAGCTCCGTGAGACCACGCAAAAGGCCCAGCCCGCCGCCGAACTGGGTGTACTCGGTCTGATCGGCGGCACGCTGTCGAGCCTGGAGCAACAATTCTCCGGTGCCGACAGCCCGCTCAATCGCTGGTCCAACGAGTTTGACCAGGCCAAGGATGAACTCACCGCACTGATGCTGCCGGCCAGCGAATGGCTGCCGATCATCTTTGCCTTTGCCATGATCCTGATGCTCTGGAGCCTGCTGGCCGCGATCCTGATCTGGCTCAGCCACCGGGTGCGCGAGCGCTTCGGCCTGACCGAAGAACTGCCGCAACACCCCAAGACCTGGGACCTGCTGCGCTTTGCCCTGCGCAAGCTCGGCCCGTGGCTGATCGCGTTGGTGATCACCGTCTACATGAGTTACGCACTGCCCTCGTCCCTCGGCAAATCCCTGGCGATGGTGCTGGCCTACGCGCTGGTGGTGGGCACCTGCTTCTCGGCGATCTGCGTGGTCGCCTTTTCCGTACTCGACGGCCCGCACCGTCACCGCGCGTTGTACATCCTGCGCCACCAGGCCTTCCGGCCGTTATGGCTGATCGGCAGCTTTGCCGCCTTTGGCGAAGCCGTCAGCGACCCGCGCCTGGCCGAGAGCCTGGGCCAGCACCTGTCCCATGTCGCCGCGACCATCGCCAATGTCATGGCCGCGCTGTCCACCGGTGTGTTCATCCTGCGATTCCGCCGGCCGATTGCGCACCTGATCCGCAACCAGCCGCTGTCCCGCCGCCTGACCCGCCGCGCCCTGAGTGACACTATCGAAATCGTCGGCACCTTCTGGTACCTGCCGGCGTTGCTGCTGGTGGGCATCTCGCTGTTCGCCACCTTCGTCTCCGCCGGCGACACCAGCACCGCCCTGCGCCAGTCGTTGTTGTGCACGGTGTTGCTGGTGCTGTGCATGGTGATCAACGGCCTGGTGCGCCGCCATTCCCTCAAGCCGCAGCGTGGGCACAAGCGCCATGCGCTGTACTCCGAGCGCCTGAAAAGCTTCGTCTACACCCTCGCCCACCTGGTGGTGTGGCTGGTGTTTATCGAACTCGGCCTGCGGGTCTGGGGCCTGTCGCTGATCCGCTTTACCGAAGGCGACGGGCATGAAATCAGCGTCAAGCTGTTCGGCCTTGCCGGCACATTGCTGTTTGCCTGGCTGATCTGGATCCTCAGCGACACCGCGATCCACCACGCCCTCACCCGCTCGCGCAAAGGCCTGGCCAACGCGCGTGCGCAAACGATGATGCCGTTGATTCGCAACGTGCTGTTCGTGACCATCTTCATCATTGCCGCCATCGTCGCCCTGGCGAACATGGGCATGAACGTCACGCCGCTGCTGGCGGGTGCCGGTGTGATCGGCCTGGCCATCGGTTTTGGTGCACAGTCGCTGGTGGCGGATTTGATCACCGGCCTGTTCATCATTATCGAAGACTCCCTGGCGATTGATGACTATGTGGATGTCGGCGGTCACCTGGGTACGGTCGAAGGCTTGACCATCCGTACCGTGCGCCTGCGGGACATCGACGGCATCGTGCATACGATCCCGTTCAGTGAAATCAAAAGCATCAAGAACTACTCCCGGGAGTTCGGCTACGCGATCTTCCGGGTGGCGATTCCCTACAACATGGAAATCGACGACGCCATCAAGCTGATGCGCGACGTCGGGCAGAAGATGCGCAACGACCCGTTGCAGCGGCGCAATATTTGGTCGCCGCTGGAGATTCAGGGTGTAGAAAGTTTCGAGTCCGGCAGTGCGATTCTTCGCGCCCGCTTCAAGACCGCGCCGATCAAGCAGTGGGAGGTTTCGCGGGCGTTCAACCTGTCGCTCAAGCGTCACCTCGACGAAGCCGGGCTGGACCTGGCCACCCCGCGCTTGAGCGTGCAAGTGGTGACAGCGGCGGGAGGCGTGCAAGAGAAAGAATAAGCGCTGCCCGGACGACGTCAGGATCAACAACAATAATCATGGAGAGTCCTTATGCGTTTGACCGGTCTTACACACCAATGGGTATTCGGCCTGCTGTGCGGTGTCGCCAGCAGTGCGGTCATCGCCGCCAACAGCGGCCAGGACAGTGCCCGCGAAACCATCGCCGCCCAGGCCAAAGTACTGGAACCGGCCTTGCTGGAAACCCGGCGCGACATCCACGCCCATCCTGAACTGGGCAACACCGAACATCGCACCGCGGAGCTGGTGGCCAAGCAACTGCGGGAGATGGGGCTGGAGGTCAAGACTGGCGTGGCGCGCACGGGCGTTGTCGCCATCCTCAAGGGCGCCCTGCCCGGCCCGACCGTGGCCTTGCGCGCCGACATGGATGCGCTGCCGGTCAAGGAAGTCTCCGGCCTGCCCTTCGCCTCGAAGGCCAAGGGTGTGTACCTCGATAAAGAAGTCGACGTGATGCACGCCTGCGGCCACGACGCCCACACCGCCATCCTGCTGAGCACGGCGAAAATCCTTACAGGTATGCGCGATCGTCTGCCTGGGACCGTGGTGTTTTATTTCCAGCCGGCTGAAGAAGGCCCGAGCGACTTTATCCCCGACGGTAAAAACACTTGGGGCGCGAAGATGATGGTGCAGGAAGGGGTGATGAAATCGCCCAAGCCGGATGCCGTTTTTGGGCTGCATGTGTGGGCCGGGGTGCCTGCGGGGCAGATTGCGTATCGGCCGGGGCCGACGCTGGCGAGCTCGGATGACCTGCGGATCAAGATCCTGGGCAAGCAGACCCATGCGGGGCGGCCGTGGGATGGGATCGATCCGATTACCGTGGGGGCGCAGGCCATTGTGGGGCTGCAGACGGTGGTCAGTCGGCGTACCGACATTTCTTCGTTTCCGGCGGTGGTGAGTATTGGCACCATCAACGGAGGGACGCGGTACAACATCATTCCCGAGTCGGTGGATATGAGTGGGACCATTCGCTCCTACGACTATGGCATTCGCCAGAAGCTGCATGCGGATGTGCGGCAGACCGTCGAGAAGATTGCCGAGAGTGGTGGGGCGAAGGCTGAGGTGACGATCATTGAGAAGTACGATCCGACCATCAACAACCCGGCGCTGACCGAGAAGATGCTGCCGAGTTTGCGTTGGGCGGCGAATGGCGACGTAGTGAATGCCCCGTTGGTGGGTGGGGCTGAGGACTTCTCGTTTTATGCCAAGGAAGCGCCAGGGTTGTTTGTGTTTCTGGGGGTGACGCCGAGGGATCAGGACATGAGCAAGGCGGCGCCGAATCATAATCCGGGGTTCTTTGTGGATGAGTCGGCGTTGGTGGTTGGGGTTCGGACGCTGGCTTCGTTGGCGACGGATTATTTGTATGCCAATGCGGGGGATTGAGGGTATATCCGTTATTCAGGTAACGGCCGCCTAGGGTTCCGCTCTTGCCCCACCACTCTGCACCTCGCTCGGGCTTAAGTGTGGTGAAGCAACAGCAAACCCAAAGGCGGACACGATCCAAATGTGGGAGCGGGCTTGCTCGCGAAGGTCGTTAACGATGACGTGGGTATCCTGACTCAACGCGGCGCCCTAAGGTTTTTCGCGAGCAAGCCCGCTCCCACATACAGCGGCTCTGCTTTTGCTCTAACACCCAGGTCATCGGGGTAAAGCCCTGTGCTTACTTGGGGCTGGGCCGGCATTCCAGCTGTTCAAAAGTGAGCCGCTGTGAGAGCGGAACCAAAAGCCGCCGTGACCTAAATAACGGATACACACAGGCAAAACGTCAAACCACATCCACCCCCACATGAATCGCATCATGCCGCCAAAACTCCAGATCACAATCAATCAACCGCTCATGCTGATCATAATTAACCCGAGCAATCCGCAACCCCGGGCTCCCCACCGACACCCTCAACGCCGCCGCAGCCTCAACCTGCAATGACGTCGGCACAATCTCAAACCGCACCCGCCCGTAGTGCAAGTCATACACCCGCGCATACAACTCCGTAATCGACTGATTCAAATCACACCCCAGAATCCCCGGAAAATACTGCGGGTTCAGATAGTGCTCCACATACAACACCAACCGCCCATCAATCCTGCGCCCCCGGCAAATCTGAATCACGCTGGACAACGCCGGCAACTGCAACCACGCACACACCGCCGCCGAAGCCGGCTGCAACCGCGCCGAAATCACCTCGGTCGACGGCACCCGACCCTGGGCACTCACCATCGCGTGAAAATGACTGCGCTGCATCAGGTTATAGGCAAGCCTGGGCGGTGACACAAACCACCCCCGCCGCTCCTCGCGATAAATCTGCCCTTGGGCCTCAAGTTGTAACAAGGCTTCCCGCACCGTAATGCGGGTGGTACCAAACAACTCGCTGAGCTTGCGCTCGGCCGGCAGCTTACTGGCAGGCGCCAACAAGCCATGGTCGATCTGCTCTTGCAGCGCCAGGCCAATGGTTGTCACCGCTTTGGTTGCCTCATCACGCATCAACGTTACCTATCTGGACTAGACCAGCACTATTCAGGTGCACAAAACGCCCGCTAAACGCGCCTCTGCTGTTGCGTGCAAGCCTAGGCATTGCACATGACCGACAGATGACAGCGCCTCGCGACGTCCTGCCACAAGACCTGCAATACATCGGCCAAGTCCAAGGCTTCCGGGCGGTTGGGCATGGTCTACGCTTACCCGGTGATCCCCCGTCCAGGCCAACAAAAAACGACATCGACATGAAACTGTCATCCGCCACGCCTAAATTGGCTCGTGTATTGCTGACCTAGACCAACACCACCGCAAACGTCGATAAAAACGCAGCGTTGAAAACGCCCAAAGGAGCTTCGGATGAAACAGCTTTTCCTGGCATCACTGTTAGGCTCGACCATTGCCATGTGCACCGCCGCCATGGCCGCTGATACCGATCTAAAAACCCTGGAAGCCGCCGCGAAAGCGGAAGGCGCCGTCAACAGCGTCGGCATGCCCGATGACTGGGCCAACTGGAAAGGCACCTGGGACGACCTGGCCAAGACCTACGGCCTCAAGCACATCGACACCGACATGAGCTCCGCCCAGGAAGTCGCCAAGTTTGCGGCAGAGAAAGACAACGCCAGCGCCGACATCGGCGACGTGGGTGCAGCCTTCGGCCCGATCGCGGTGAAACAGGGCGTTACCCAACCGTACAAACCGACCACCTGGGCACAAGTCCCGGATTGGGCGAAAGACAAGGACGGTAACTGGGCCCTGGCCTACACCGGCACCATCGCCTTTATCGTCAACAAAAAGCTGTTGCACGGCTCCGAAGCTCCGAAAAGCTGGGCTGACCTGAAGACCGGCAAATACAAGGTTTCCATCGGTGACGTGAGCACCGCCGCCCAGGCGGCCAACGGCGTACTCGCCGCCGCACTGGCCAACGGTGGCGACGAGAAGAACATTCAGCCGGCGCTGCTGATGTTCGCCGACATCGCCAAGCAAGGCCGCCTGTCGCTGGCCAACCCAACCATCGCCACCATGGAAAAAGGCGAAGTGGAAGTGGGCGTGGTCTGGGACTTCAACGGCCTGAGCTACAAGGCCAAGATGGCCAACCCGGATGACTACGTGGTGCTGATCCCATCGGACGGCTCGGTGATTTCCGGCTACACCACGATCATCAACAAATACGCCAAGCACCCGAACGCCGCCAAGCTGACCCGCGAATACATCTTCAGCGACGCCGGCCAGACCAACCTGGCGCGTGGCAATGCACGGCCGATCCGTGCCGAGCACCTGACCTTGCCAGCCGACGTACAGGCCAAGCTGCTGCCTAACGAGCAGTACAAGAAAGTCACGCCGATCAAGGACGCCGACGCTTGGGAGAAGACCTCCAAGGCACTGCCGCAGAAGTGGCAGGAAGAAGTCATCATCAATATGCAATAAGGCTTAACACGCCTGTTCAAGTGGAACGCGGTCAGTGTGGGAGCTGGCTTGCCTGCGACAGCGGTATGACATTCAGCAGTATTGTCGACTGACACACCGCTATCGCAGGCAAGCCAGCTCCCACATTTGATCGGTGTTCCAACCGAAAAACCGAGTCAAGCCTATTTGTTGCGGAGCCCCAGCCCCTATGAAGCACAACGTCATCCTTGTCGTGCTCGACGGCCTGAATTACGAGGTTGCCCGACACGCCATGGGGCACTTGCAGGCCTATGTCGGCGCAGGACGCGCAGCACTGTACAAACTGGAATGTGAACTGCCGGCCCTGTCCCGGCCACTGTACGAATGCATCCTCACCGGCGTCCCGCCGATCGAGAGCGGCATCGTCCACAACAACGTCTCGCGCCTGTCCAACCAGCGCAGCATTTTCCATTACGCCACCGACGCCGGTTTATCCACGGCGGCGGCGGCGTATCACTGGGTCAGCGAGTTGTATAACCGCTCGCCCTTTATCGCCGCCCGGGATCGGCATACCAGCGACTCGGCCCTGGCGATCCAGCACGGGCATTTCTACTGGAATGACCATTACCCGGACTCGCACCTGTTTGCCGACGCCGAAAGCCTGCGCCTCAAACACGCGCCGAATTTCCTGGTGGTGCACCCGATGAACATCGACGATGCCGGCCACAAGCACGGCCTCGACACCCCGCAATACCGCAACAGCGCGCGCTCGGCCGACATCATCCTCGCCGACTACCTGCAAGGCTGGCTCGACGCCGGTTACCAGGTACTGGTGACGGCCGACCACGGCATGAACAACGACCGCTCCCACAACGGCCTGCTGCCGGAAGAACGGGAAGTGCCGCTGTTTGTGCTGGGTGATGCCTTCAGCCTCGACACCCACGCCACGCCCAAACAAACCGAGCTGTGCGGCACCGTCTGCGAGCTGTTGGGTGTACCCCACGACAAACCTGTATGCCGGGAGCTGTTGAAGTGAATTCAGTGATCCGCGGCAAATGGCTGGCCGCCTTGTGCCTGGTGCCCTTCGCCATCTTCTTTATCGTGTTCGAAATCGCCCCGCTGGTGTGGGTGATGATCAGCAGCGTCCAGTCCGAAGAGTTCGGCTGGGGCCTGGCCAACTTCAGCAAGATCTTCAGCTCGAAGTTCTATATGCAGGCGATCCAGTACAGCCTGGAAATCAGTTTCTACTCCAGCGTGTTCGGGATCATCATCGCCGTACTCGGCAGCTACTCGCTGCGCCGGGTCGACGGGCCGCTGCGCAATTTCGTGACCGCGTTCGCCAACATGACCAGCAATTTTGCCGGCGTACCCCTGGCCTTCGCCTTCATCATCCTGCTGGGGTTCAACGGCAGCATCACCATCATGCTCAAGCAGGCGGGGATCATTCAGGACTTCAACCTGTACTCCAAGACCGGCCTGATCATCCTTTATACCTACTTCCAGATTCCCCTCGGCGTGTTGCTGCTCTACCCGGCCTTTGATGCACTGCGTGAAGACTGGCGCGAGTCTGCTTCATTGCTCGGCGCGGACGGCTGGCAGTACTGGCGGCACATCGGTCTGCCGGTGCTGACCCCGGCGCTGCTGGGCACCTTCGTGATCCTGCTGGCCAACGCTCTCGGCGCCTACGCCACGGTGTACGCGCTGACCACCGGCAACTTCAACGTGCTGCCGATCCGCATCGCGGCGATGGTCTCCGGCGATATTTCCCTGGACCCGAACATGGCCAGTGCCCTGGCCGTGGTGCTGGTGGCGCTGATGACCGTGGTGACCGTGGTCCATCAACTGCTGCTCAAGAGGAGCTACCATGTCTCGCGCTGAACCTGGCTCGGCCGCCCTCTACCACCGCGTAGTGGTGTATCTGTTGTTTGCAATCCTGGTGCTGCCGTTGCTCGGCACCCTGGTCTACTCCATCGCCAGCAGTTGGTCGGCGACCATCCTGCCATCCGGCTTTACCTTTAAATGGTATATCCAGCTGTGGAGTGACCCGCGCTTCCTGAATGCCTTCGGCCAGTCGCTGCTGGTGTGCGTCGGCGCGCTGATCTTGTCGGTGGTGCTGATCCTGCCGCTGCTGTTTGTGGTGCATTACCACTTTCCGAAACTCGACGCGCTGATGAACATTTTGATCCTGCTGCCCTTCGCAGTGCCGCCGGTGGTGTCGTCGGTGGGGCTGTTGCAGCTCTACGGCTCGGGGCCATTTGCGATGGTGGGTACGCCGTGGATCCTGATCGGTTGCTACTTCACCGTGGCGCTGCCGTTCATGTACCGGGCGATCACCAACAACCTGCAAGCGATCAACCTGCGGGACCTGATGGACGCCGCCCAACTGCTCGGTGCCAGCACCTTCCAGGCGGCGTTCCTGGTGGTGCTGCCGAACCTGCGCAAGGGCTTGATGGTGGCATTGCTGCTGTCGTTCTCGTTCCTGTTCGGCGAGTTCGTGTTCGCCAACATCCTGGTGGGCACCCGCTACGAAACCCTGCAGGTGTACCTCAACAATATGCGTAACAGCAGCGGCCACTTCACCAGTGCCCTGGTGATCTCCTATTTCTTCTTCGTGCTGGTGCTGACCTGGGCCGCCAACATCTTGAACAAGGACAAAAGCCAATGAGCTTCGTCAGCGTCCAACACCTGCAAAAAGGCTACGCCGGTACGCCGGTATTCAGTGACATCAACTGCGAAATCGCCAAGGGCGAATTCGTCACCCTGCTTGGCCCGTCGGGCTGCGGCAAGTCGACCCTGCTGCGCTGCATCGCCGGCCTGACCTCGGTGGACAGCGGGAAAATCCTGCTGGATGGCCAGGACATCGTCCCGCTGA
The DNA here is from genome assembly GCF_019382755.1 of Pseudomonas sp. Colony2. Lineage (NCBI taxonomy): Bacteria > Pseudomonadati > Pseudomonadota > Gammaproteobacteria > Pseudomonadales > Pseudomonadaceae > Pseudomonas > Pseudomonas sp. Colony2. Next base: position 5,111,769 of record NZ_CP080030.1, read on the forward strand.
GCCCACAGAAACGGCATATCGGCATGGTGTTCCAGAGCTACGCGCTGTTCCCCAACATGACCGTGGAACAGAACGTCGCCTTCGGCCTGCGCATGCAGAAGGTCAATGCCGACGACAGCCACAAACGCGTGCAGGAAGTGTTGCAACTGGTGGAGCTGAAAGAACTCGCCGGCCGCTACCCGCACCAGATGTCCGGCGGCCAGTGCCAGCGCGTGGCCCTCGCCCGCTCCCTGGTGACGCGCCCGCGCCTGTTGCTGCTGGATGAACCGCTGTCGGCCCTCGATGCACGGATTCGCAAGCACCTGCGTGAACAGATTCGCCAGATCCAGCGTGAGCTGGGCCTGACCACCATCTTCGTGACCCATGACCAGGAAGAAGCCCTGACCATGTCCGACCGGATCTTCCTGATGAACCAGGGCAAGATCGTGCAGAGCGGCGATGCCGAGACCCTCTACACCGCGCCGGTGGATGTGTTCGCCGCGGGCTTTATCGGCAACTACAACCTGCTGGACGCCGACAAGGCCAGCAAACTGTTGCAGCGTCCGATCACCGGGCGCATCGCCATTCGCCCGGAGGCCATTGAGCTCAGCCGCAGCGGTGAGCTGGATGCGTTGGTGCGCAGCCACAGCCTGTTGGGCAACGTGATTCGCTACCGCATCGAAGCCCGTGGGGTGGAATTGGTGGTGGACGTGCTCAACCGCTCGGCTGACGATCTGCACCCGGACGGTCAGCGATTGGCACTTTCCATCGACCCAAGTGCGTTGTGTGAAGTAGCCTGACGCACGATTTATTTGAGAGAGCGTGACAGATGGCATTGGTAATTTTTGATCTGGACGACACCCTGATCCACGGCGACTGCGCCACCCTGTGGAGCGAGCAGATGGGCCGCCTGGGCTGGGTGGATGGCGAGTCGTTCATGCGCAAGAACGACGAACTGATGGCGGCCTACAGCCGCGGTGAGCTGGCCATGGAGGATTTCATGGACTTCAGCCTGGAGCCGATGATTGGCCGCACGCCGGAAGAGATCGAGCACCTTGTAGAGCCGTGGGTGGAAGACGTTATCGAGCCGCTGATCTACAGCGAAGCCACCCGTACCATTGCACAGCACCGCAAGAATGGTGACCGGATTTTGGTGATCTCGGCGTCGGGGACGCACTTGGTCAAGCCGATTGCGGCGCGTATCGGCATTGATGAAGTGCTGGGGATTGAGCTGGACGTCGCCCATGGGGTGTACAGCGGCAAGACCACAGGTGTACTGACTTACCGCGAAGGCAAGATCACTCGCCTGATGGAATGGCTGGAGCAGGAAGGTGAGCACCTTGATGGGGCGTACTTCTACTCGGATTCGCGCAATGATTTGCCGCTGTTGCTGAAGGTGGAGAACCCGCAGGTGGTGAATCCGGACCCGGTGCTGCGGGCGCATGCTGAGAAGGCTGGGTGGCCGATTCATCATTGGGTGTGACGTTTTGTGCTGGTTTGAGGTGAGTACATATCCGTTATTTAGGTAACGGCCACCTATGGTTTCGCTCTTACAGCGAGTCACTTTGCAAAAGCGTGTACGGACCGGACACATGGTTGACGGGTGTACGGGGACATGGTGGACACTTTTCGGCGAGCTAACTACGCCGGAAAACCATCATGCCCTGGAATACGAGAGACGCCATGAGCCTGAAAAAAGAGTTCGTTGCCTTAGCCCGGCAACCCGGCAGCAATAAACGAGAACTGTGTCGACGGTTCGGTATCAGTCCCCAAACCGCGTACAAGTGGCTCGGTCGCTACGAAGAACAAGGCCAGCAAGGTCTGCTGGAGAAATCCCGCAGGCCAGCCACTAGCCCAAAACTTACCGAGCCCGCGCTGGAGACTGAAGTCTTGGCAATTAGGCGGGAGCATCCAGCCTGGGGCGGCCGCACGATCAGCAATCTGTTAGATAAGCGTATCGCTCCTAGCACTGTCACCAATGTCTTACATCGCCATGGTTTGGTTCAAACGGTCCCAAAAGAGTTACAGGCAGCAAGGTTGAGGTTTGAACACGACGCGCCCAATGATCTTTGGCAGATGGATTTCAAAGGGCATTTCCCAACGCAACAAGGCCGATGCCATCCGCTAACTGTTTTGGACGACCATTCTCGTTTCAACTTGGCAATCAAAGCCTGTGCCAACGAGCGCACAGCCACGGTACAGGAGCAGTTGATCGCGGTTTTTCGGCGCTACGGTTTACCAGCTC
>NZ_CP080030.1:5114044-5114784 GCF_019382755.1 Pseudomonas sp. Colony2
TCACGGAACTGAGTATCTGGCTCGTTCGCCTAGGTATCAGAGTAAGTTTCAGTCGGCCTTTCCACCCTCAAACCAATGGGAAAATCGAACGATTTCATCGGTCACTCAAGGCTGAAGTGCTCAACGGCCGCCATTTTCGGACGCTTGCAGAAGCGCAAACAAATCTTGATCAATGGCGAGAGGTTTATAACCATCAACGCCCTCATCAAGCCCTGGATTACAAGGTTCCAATGGACCGATACCGAGAAAGCCCCTGGGCTTATCCGGAGACGCTTTTGGCGTTTGAGTACGGGCCGGACGATTTAAAGGCCAAGGTTTATCACAGCCGATTTAAGTTTCAGAAGCGCTATTTCAGGATCGCCAAAGGCCTGGCCGGACATCACATCGCACTACGTCCCAACACTGAAAGTGACGGGCTATTTGACGTCTATTTCTGCCATCATTTTTTGCGAACGATCGACGTGAAACAGCCTGATTACGGTTCATAATGTGTCAACCATGTCCCCGCACATGTGTCCACCATGTGTCCGGTCCGTACAAAAAGCGGCAAAGTAACCAAAGCGCTCTGCCCCGCCTGTCGGCGCCTCGCTGTGGCTCGGCGTTCCCTCACTCCGGCATTACTCCGCGGGCCGCCGCGACGGGCCATCCATGGCCCGGCGCGGCTAAACCGGCGTCCTGCCGGTTTACCCGCTCCGCAATACCTGCGTTCGGCCTCGGGCTTATTGGGGCAGTCAGATCAA
>NZ_CP080030.1:5114861-5127025 GCF_019382755.1 Pseudomonas sp. Colony2
ATCTGCTTTTCTGTGGGAGCGGGCTTGCTCGCGAAAAACCTGAGAGCGCCGCGTTCATCCAGAATGCCCGCGTCATCGTTAACGACCTTCGCGAGCAAGCCCGCTCCCACATTTGGACCGTGCCCGCTTTAGCTTTTGATTTTGCTTTTAACACTCAAGCCGGCCGGTAGGCCGCTGTGCTCTTGATCTGCTTTTGATCTTGATCTTGGGCGCCCCGTTAAACCACGCTGGCCGAACGCAGGCTTTGGAGCGTGGGTAACCTGGCAGGACGCCAGGTTAGCCGTCCTGGGCCAAGGATGGCCCATGACGGCGGCCCACGGTCCAAAGCCGGAGTGAGGGCACTCCGAGCCTAGGCGAGGAGCCGAGTGGTGGGGCAAGAGCGTTTTGCTTACTTTTGCGCTCTTCAAAAGTGAGCCGCTGTAAGAGCGGAACCAATAGTCGCCGTTACGAAAATAACGGATATACACCCAGCCCAACTCCCCCCAACACAAATGTCGCATCTGAAATCAGGTCAGACTCTCGTCAATCACCAACACCAGCTTCCCGGAAATCCGATTAGTCGCCAGCTCCGCAAACGCAGCCTCGGCATCCTTGATCGGAAACGTCCTGGCCAGTTGCGGACTCAAGCGCCCCTCGGCAAACAACGGCCAAACATGCTGGCTCAAGTCACTGAACAAGTCAGCCTTGAACTGATCATCCCGACTGCGCAACGTCGACCCCAACACCTGCACACGCTTGGCCAACACCTGCGCCAGATCGATCTGCGCCTCACGCCCCCCCATCAACCCAATCAACACCCAGCGCCCATCACGCGCCACCAGCTTGAGATTCAGCGCCGCGTAATTCCCCCCCACCGGGTCAAGAATCACATCGAACGGTCCAAAATCCCTCAAGCCCTCGATGCCGTCAGTACGTACCACACCCCCCTGAGCCCCCAGCGCTTCACAGTACGCAAGGCGATCCGCCGACCCCACGCTGACCCAGCACGGGCTGCCAAACGCCTTGCACAACTGAATCGCCGCCGAGCCCACCCCACTGGCACCGGCATGCAACAACACCTTCTCGCCGGGCTTGAGGCCCGCCAACTGGAACAGGTTCAACCACGCGGTGCTGTATACCTCGGGCAACCCGGCCGCTTCCACCAGGGACACACCCTCCGGCACCGGCAGCACATGCCGCGCATCCACCACCACTTCTTCAGCCATCCCGCCGCCAGCCAGCAAGGCGCAAACCCGATCACCCACTTGCCACGACGAACCGGCGCCGACTTCGCTGATCACCCCGGAACACTCCAGGCCCAGCACCTGGCTGGCACCGGGAGGTGGCGGATAAAGCCCCGAACGCTGTAATAAATCGGCGCGATTCAGGCCCGCAGCCGCCACGCGAATGCGTACTTGGCCTACATCGCATGTAGGACTTGGCTCTTCTTGCCACTCCACATGACCTTCAACGCCTTGCAATGCTTTCACAGTGCCTCCATAGTGAGTCTGGACTGAGCCCGTTGCTGTAGCGTCGGGCTTTTTGCATTATGCGACCGGCCCATATGGAACCGGCGACTTCAAAGACGGCCTAATATGCGTTATCAATTGCCCCCGCGTCGAATCAGCATGAAGCATTTGTTCCCCAGCACCGCCCTCGCTCTTTTTATCGGTATCGGCCTTTTGCCGCTGTCGAGCAATACGTTCGCAGCCAACAGCTGGGACAACCTTCAGCCTGATCGCGATGAGGTGATTGCCAGCCTTAACGTCGTCGAGTTGCTCAAGCGCCACCATTACAGCAAGCCGCCGTTGGACGACGCTCGTTCGGTGATCATTTACGACAGCTACCTCAAGCTGTTGGATCCCTCGCGCAGCTATTTCCTGGCCAGCGACATCACCGAGTTCGACAAGTGGAAGACGCAGTTCGACGACTTCCTCAAGAGCGGTGACCTGCAGCCCGGCTTCACCATCTACAAGCGCTACCTGGACCGCGTCAAAGCGCGTCTGGACTTCGCCATTGGTGAGCTGGACAAAGGTGTCGACAAGTTCGACTTCACCAAGAAAGAGACCTTGCTGGTTGACCGCAAGGACGCTCCTTGGCTGACCACCGAAGCCGAGCTGGACGACCTGTGGCGCAAGCGCGTCAAGGATGAAGTCCTGCGCTTGAAGATCGCCGGCAAAGAGCCGAAGGCCATCCAGGAACTGTTGACCAAGCGCTACAAGAATCAGCTGGCACGTCTGGATCAGACCCGTGCCGAAGATATCTTCCAGGCCTACATCAACACCTTCGCAATGTCCTACGACCCGCACACCAATTATCTGTCGCCAGATAACGCGGAAAATTTCGATATCAACATGAGTCTGTCGCTGGAAGGCATCGGTGCCGTCCTGCAAAGCGATAACGACCAGGTGAAGATCGTGCGTCTGGTGCCGGCAGGTCCGGCCGACAAGACCAAGCAGGTTGCCCCGGCCGACAAGATCATCGGTGTGGCCCAGGCCGACAAAGAGATGGTCGACGTGGTCGGCTGGCGCCTGGATGAAGTGGTCAAGCTGATCCGCGGGCCGAAAGGCAGCGTGGTGCGCCTGGAAGTGATTCCGCACACCAACGCACCGAACGACCAGACCAGCAAGATCGTGTCCATCACCCGTGAAGCGGTGAAACTCGAAGACCAGGCCGTCCAGAAGCAAGTCCTCAACCTCAAGCAGGATGGCAAGGACTACAAGCTCGGCGTGGTGGTGATCCCGGCGTTCTACCTGGACTTCAAAGCGTTCCGCGCCGGTGATCCGGACTACAAGAGCACCACCCGCGACGTTAAGAAAATCCTCACAGAATTGCAGAAGGAAAAAGTCGACGGCGTGGTCATCGACCTGCGCAACAACGGCGGCGGTTCCCTGCAGGAAGCCACCGAGCTGACCAGCCTGTTTATCGACAAGGGTCCGACCGTGCTGGTGCGTAACGCTGACGGCCGTGTCGACGTGCTGGAAGACGAGAACCCGGGTGCCTTCTACAAAGGGCCGATGGCGTTGCTGGTCAACCGCCTCTCGGCATCCGCCTCGGAGATTTTTGCCGGCGCGATGCAGGACTACCACCGTGCGCTGATCATCGGCGGCCAGACCTTCGGCAAAGGCACCGTGCAGACCATCCAGCCGCTGAACCATGGCGAGCTGAAACTGACCCTGGCCAAGTTCTACCGGGTTTCCGGGCAGAGCACCCAGCATCAGGGCGTACTGCCGGACGTCGATTTCCCGTCGATCATCGACACCAAGGAAATCGGCGAGAGCGCCCTGCCCGAGGCGATGCCGTGGGACACCATCCGTCCTGCGATCAAGCCTGCGGTAGACCCGTTCAAACCGTACATCGCAGAGTTGAAAGCTGATCACGAAGCCCGCTCCGCCAAGGATGCCGAGTTCATCTTCATCCGCGACAAACTGGCCCTGGCCAAGAAGTTGATGGAAGAGAAAACCGTCAGCCTGAACGAAGCCGACCGTCGTGCGCAGCACACCGACATCGAGAATCAGCAACTGGTGCTGGAGAACGCCCGCCGCAAGGCCAAAGGCGAAGCCCCGCTCAAGGAACTGAAGAAAGAAGACGAAGACGCGATCGCCGCCGAGCCTGATAAAACCAAGCCGGAAGATGATGCCTACCTGAGCGAGACCGGGCGCATCCTGCTGGACTACTTGAAAATCAGCAAGACGGTGGCCAAGCAGTAAATGATGGCGATTTAATGTGAACGCTCCTCGGAGTGTCATCAAATAGACATCATTCTGTCGTGAAATGAAGGACCTGCCAAAGCAGGTCCTTTTTTTTCGACCCGAGAAAATCATGACCATGACCGAACAGCTGAATGCATTGGGCTCAATCCTGGCTCAAGGCAGTTTGCACAGCCTGTTCCAACCCATCATTTCCCTGTCTGAACGACGCGTCATCGGTTATGAAGCCCTCAGTCGCGGCCCGTCCAACAGCCCGTTGCACTCCCCTGTCGCACTGTTCTCCGTGGCCCGTCACGCCGGGCGTCTCAGTGAGCTGGAGATGGTCTGCCGGGAAAGTGCCTGCCGGCGGTTCAGCGAGCAGAAACTGCCGGGCAAGCTGTTTCTCAACGTCTCACCCGAATCCCTGCTGGAGACCGCCCACCAGCCCGGCCGTACCCTGCAACTGCTCAGCGACTTCGGCATCCCGCCCAGCCAGGTGGTGATCGAACTGACCGAGCAAACCCCGACCGACGATTTTCAACTGCTGCAAACCGCGCTGCACCACTACCGCGCCATGGGCTTTTCGATTGCCCTGGATGACCTGGGTGCCGGTTATTCCAGCCTGCGGCTGTGGTCGGAGCTGCGCCCGGACTACGTGAAGATCGATCGACACTTTATCGACGGCATCCACCAGGACGCCCTCAAGCGCGAGTTTGTCGGCTCCATCCTGCAAATCGCCAAGGCCTCCCGGGCCCAGGTCATCGCCGAAGGCATCGAGTTGCCGGAAGAGTTGGCGGTGCTCACGGAAATGGGCGTTGACCTAGTGCAGGGCTACCTGCTCTGCCGCCCCCAGGAACACCCGCCGCAGGAAGCGCGGTTGATGCTGCCCAAGCCCGACAACGCCAACGTCGCGCTGAACGACGAAGGCAGCGACCTCAGCGCCCTGCTCAACGAACAACCGGCCGTGGGCCAGCACACCGCCACGGCGCAGGTTTTGGAAGCCTTCCGGCGCCAGGCCAACCTCAATTCCCTGGCGGTGCTGGATGAGCGTGGCCACCCGATTGGCATCGTGCACCGGCACTCGCTGTCAGATGCGCTACTCAAGCCGTTCGCCACCGATCTGTTCGCCCGCAAGCCCATCAGCCGGTTAATGAGCGATGACTTTCTCGCGGTGGAACTGAGCCAGTCCTTGCAGCAGGTCAGCCGCCTGCTCACCAGTCGCGCACGCCAGCGGATCGAGGAAGATTTCATCATCACCCTCAACGGCGATTATCTGGGGCTGGGCCGGGTGATCGATGTGCTCAAGCTGATTACCGAGCTGAAAATCCAGCAGGCACGCTATGCCAACCCGCTGACCTTGCTGCCGGGCAACGTCCCCATCCAGCAGTGCCTGACGCGGCTGTTGCAGCAACAACGCGAGTCTGTGATCTGCTACGTCGATATCGACAGTTTCAAGCCATTCAACGATATCTACGGCTATGGCCGGGGCGATGAAGTGCTGCTGTGCCTGGCGCAATGCCTGAACGACCGGGTAGACCCCAGCCGCGACTTCGTCGGGCATATCGGCGGTGATGACTTTTTGCTGGTGCTGGGGCCGCAGGATTGGCGCAAGCGGCTGAACCAACTGCTGGACGACTTCCACACCCAGTGCCGGCGCTTCTATCGCAGCGAGCATCTGGACGCGGGCTGTTTCGTTGCACTGAACCGCCAGGGCGTGCGCCAGGAGTTTGCGCTGCTGTCGCTGTCCATCGGCGTGGTGCATTTGTATCCACAGGCCTGTGGACAACTCGATGCCAGCCAGTTGGCAGAACTGGCCTCGCAAGCCAAGCACCACGCGAAGAACGTGGCGGGCTACAGCATTCATGTGATTGACAGCCTGGAGTTGGGCCAGGCAGAACCGCAGCCGCTCTAGATCAGAGTTGCTCCAGGCGCATCTGCGCCAACGGGTGCCCGGCTCGGGCGGCGATTTTCCACCAGCGTGCCGCTTCCAGCGGATCAGGCGCCTTGCCAAGGCTGCCCGCAAGGCTCAACACCCCAACCTGGTAGGCCGCCTTGCCGTCGCCGGCCAAGGCCGCCAGCCGCAACAGTCGCACGCCTTCTTCACGGGCGCCAAGGCCCTTGCCACGAAACGTCAGGATATGTCCGTAGAAACTCTGTGCTCCTACGTCGCCCAGATTGGCCATGCGCGCGAACTGGCCTTCAAGCCACTGCCAGCCACGCGGCTGTCGCACGAACCAGGACCAATGAAACAACTTGCGCGCCAGCCAGTAACTGGCATACGCCTTGAGCTTCCAGAACACTACGCCTCCGCTGACTCGGGATAATCGTATTCAAATACTCGAACCACTTCGGATGCGTGCCACGACGCCGCGGCCACGCCATCGGACGGCCCGCAGAAGCGCCCGAGACGCTCCACGCATTCAAAGAAACCGGTACGTGGCAGGCGACTGGCGCCCTGGCTGATCACCAGGGAACTGCGCAGTGGTTGGTCGGCCTTGGCATCCAGCGCCGCCAGGTGCTCCAGCGCAGCCGTCAGGGTCTGCATGGCCGGCGTGGGAAATTGCAGGCGCTCCAGCAAGGCGCGGTAGGTCAAGAGGTGGCGCTGTCGGCGCGCCTGGTCCAGCTCGTTGAGTAACCCATCCCAATGTTGACGGCTGATGCGTACGCTCACGTTTCGTCCCTCCAACCTGCAACGCCAAGTTCCCAGGCCAGGCTGCGGCGGATGGCAGCGTCCGGCTGGCGTTCACCGCTTTCGATCAGGCCCAGGTAAGACGGGCTGATGCCCACTGTGCGCGCCAGAACCTCGATGGCCAGGCCCTTGGCCTCGCGCAGGCTTCGCAGCTGCTCCAGGGGGCGCAGAGCCGGCTCGGCAGTGGCTTGGCTAATGGTCGAAGCGGGAGGCGTTGGCTGTTGCTGACCGGCAGCTTTTAACAGCGCCTGATACTGAGCCCATGGCAGAACCGCATATTCGGGCTCGCCATCCTTTGTAATTATCTGAATATCCATGACTGCCCCGTAGGATCACAACACTTACTTCGTAAGTACTTTCCTTAGGAGTGTAATCCTAACAGCCACAAAGAGCGCAGGGGGATATTCCCAAGGTTCAGTTTTTTTTCAGGTGTTCTTGCGTAAGCAGCTGAGGCGTCGCAGGAAGGCGCTCAACCACCGCAAGTTTCTCGGGGAGCTGACGCTCGCGCCAGGCGCGAAAGGCGCTCAGTTCGCCGTCGAGGGTCTTCATGACCCACGCCAGCACAGCAATGTCGTCGAGCATGCCGAACACCGGGATAAAGTCCGGGATCGCGTCAATCGGGCTCAGGAAGTACATCAACCCTGCCACTACCGAAATCAGCGCCTTGGGGCTGATGGCCCGGTACTCGCCGCGCCAGTAGGCCAGGCACAAGGCCTGGAGCAGCTTGAGGTCGTCCTTGAGCTTGCCCAGCCGGTTGCCCTGGCTCGAGCCTTTGGCGGCGACCGCGAACAGCAACGTCGGCAAGCGCCCACGGCCAAGCAGGCGAGCAGCCATGGGCAGGAAGCGGGTGAAATTAAACGGGGCTTTCATCGTCACTCCAGTTCCAGGCAACAGAAAAGGTTATCCACACAAATTGTGGATAACCTTGTGAACAGAGCCTATTTTCCAGGCTGAAAGCCACGTAATACAAGGCCTACAGTCAGATCGGGCGTTTTTTGCGCACATAAAAAAAACCCAAGAATTCATTGACTTGGAGATAATCTGCGTCTACCCGTACTCGGGTCTTTTATCAGACTGCTCTAGCCCGCATGGGTTCGGTTGAATTTGCCCTGGATTCAGCTGATCGTTCCCACGCTCTGCGTGGGGATGCCGCCTGTGGCGCTCCGCGCTTGCTGTTAGCGCTAGGCTTGAGCTATGCGCAATGGTGACGCAGAGCGTCACGGGATGCATTCCCACGCAGAGCGTGGGAACGATCGCAGAGCGTGGGGACGATCGCATAGGCCAGAAACAACAACGCCCCGTCGAGACGGGGCGTTGTGTGTTCAGGCGCTGATTACTTCTTGGCAGCAGGAGCCGCCGGTGCGTCAGGAGCGTCTGCCTTGGACGGGTCCTTGATGGCCAGCAGTTCCAGGTCGAATACCAGCACGGAGTTGGCTGGAATCGCCGGGCTCGGGCTCTGGGCACCGTAGGCCAGGTCGGACGGGATGTACAACTCGACCTTCTCGCCAACGTGCATCAGTTGCAGGCCTTCGACCCAACCCGGAATCACGCCGCTGACCGGCAGGTCAATCGGGCTGCCGCGATCCACGGAGCTGTCAAAGGTGGTGCCGTTGGTGAGCTTGCCGGTGTAGTGAACAGTCACTACGTCGGTAGGCTTGGGTTGAGCACCGTCCGCTTTCTTCACGATCTTGTATTGCAGACCGGAAGCGGTGGTGACAACGCCGTCTTTCTTGGCGTTTTCTTCGAGGAATTTCTTGCCGGCGGTTGCCGACTCTTCGCTCATCTTGGCCATACGCTCTTCAGCACGTTTTTGCAGTGCGGCGAAGGCTTCGACCAACTCGTCGTCTTTCAGCTTCTGTTCTTTCTTGCCGACGGCATCTTCGATGCCTTGGGCTACCGCTTTGGAGTCCAGGTCATCCATACCTTCTTGAGCAAGGCTTTTGCCCATGTTCAGGCCGATACCGTAGGAAGCTTTTTGCGCCGGGGTTTTCAGCTCTACGCTGGTTTGCGAATCACAACCCGCAAGTACCAGGCTAACCAGGGCCACCGCCGCCGCCAACCGATGCTGTTTCATGCTATTTCCTTGTTCGTGTGCCAAAAGGGCATTCGAGTAAAGTCGCGAGCTTATCAGGCGGCCACGACCAATGGCTACCGGCATGTGAGCAGGAAACTTCTGATAAGTTCACGTGTTTAAAAGCATTTTCATTCAATCCAGGGCCCTGCAACGGACGGCAGCAGCGCTGGAACGAGACTCATGGCCACTTGCCGCACTGCTGGCCTGATGGCATAAGAACGCTACAACTCGACAAGGATAGTTATCTTGCGCATTTTTTCCCGTGTTTTGCTGATGATTTTCATACTGCTGGGCCTGGTCCTGGCGGTGGTGCTCTATTACGTGGTCAACCCGAAGCTGCCGGTCTACGTGCCGGTGGAACAGGTGCACTACCAGGATCAATGGAGCGCCGCAGATCGCCAGACCTACTATTTCACGCCCCAGGGCACCCAGGTCAAGGGCCTGCGTTATGCCTGGTTTACCGCACTGGAACTGCCGTTCTCCGAACAGCGTTTCGCCACGCCCGAGTACCTGGCGCGCTTCGGTTTCCTGGTAGATCCCAGGCAAGTGCCGACTGCACAAAACCCCGGCAACCTGCCGGTGGGTTTCGCCCGGCATAAAAATACTGGCAGCAATGATGAGTTTCTCGACATCACCTGCGCCGCCTGCCACACCGGCCAGTTGAACTTCAAAGGCCAGGGCCTGCGGATCGACGGTGGCCCGGCGCAACATGTGCTGCCGTCCAGCGTGCCGACCCTGCGCGGCGGCAGCTTCGGCCAGGCACTGGTCGCCAGCCTGGCCTCGACCTACTACAACCCGTGGAAATTCGAGCGCTTTGCCCGCACCGTGCTGGGCCATGACTACGACGACCAGACCGCAGCGCAACTGCGCCAGGACTTCAAGAAGTCCCTGAACAACTTCCTCAAAGTTGCCTGGAACGACACCCACCGTGGCCTCTACCCCACCGAAGAAGGCCCGGGCCGCACCGACGCCTTTGGCCGTATCGCCAACGCCAGCTTCGGCGACGCCATTTCCCCCGACAACTACCGCATCGCCAACGCCCCGGTGGACTACCCGCAACTGTGGGACATCTGGACCTTCGACTGGGTGCAATGGAATGGCTCGGCCCAACAACCCATGGCCCGCAATATCGGCGAAGCCCTGGGCGTCGGCGCCACCCTGGACTTCTTCGACAGCGCCGGCCAGCCGCTCCAGGGCGATGCGCGCTACGCCTCCAGCGTGCGGGTTCGCGACCTGAATACCATCGAAGAAACCCTGCAACGGCTCAAGCCACCCACCTGGCCCGAAGACCTGTTCGGCGCCATCGACAAACCGCTGGCCGCCCAGGGTCGCGCACTGTTCGCGGAAAACTGCGCCGGCTGCCACGTGCCAGCGGTGTCCCAGGTCGATGGCCGCCCGGTGCGCCAGTTGAAAATGCTCCCGGTGGAAGTCATCGGCACCGACCCCGCTACTGCCAACAATATCGCTGACCACCGCTTCGACCTCAGCGCCCTGCAATGGGACCCGGCGGAGTTGGCGAAAATGAACGTCGAACTGCACCCCACGCCCACCGAGCCGCTGGACCTGCGCAGCCTCTCTTCAGCCAAAGGCCTGGCCTACATCACCGCCTTTGTCGAAGACCACGCCTACCGTGCCGCCGGTGTGACACCTGCCGAACGCCCGCGCCTGGACGGCTTCGGCCTGCCGATCGGCGTACGCGAATTGCGTGCCTACAAGGCACGGCCCCTGGCCGGGGTGTGGGCGACACCGCCGTTCCTGCACAACGGCTCGGTGCCGACGATCTACCAATTGCTCTCGCCTCAGGACGAGCGCAGCCCGACCTTCTATAAAGGCACCTTCGAATACGACCCGCGCCACCTGGGCTATCAAACCGCCGCGTTCCCCAACGCGTTCCTGTTCGATACGCGCATCACCGGCAACCACAACAGCGGCCACGAATTCCGTGCCGGGCAGCGTGGCAACGGGGTGATTGGCCGAGGCTTGCTGCCCCAGGAACGCTGGGCGCTGCTGGAATATTTGAAAGTGCTGGGCGGCCCGCTGGAACAGCAACTGCCCTGACCCAACCGACTTTGCAGAAAAGGATTTTTAAATGCTCGCTCGACTTTGGCTGCGCCTCGGCGCGTTTCTCGGCAAGACCCTGTTGTGGCTGGTGGGCCTGGGCCTGCTGGGCTGGTTGCTGTCCACCCTGTGGTTTGCCTGGCAGCACAGCGGCCCGGTATCGCCGGATGAACAGATCCCGCCGGGTGAAGCGGCCATGACCCAGGGCATCATCCAGACCGCCGTGCGCATCGTCGACCAACACCGCGAAGGCACGCGTTACCTGCGGGATGCGCATGCCAAGGCCCATGGCTGCGTGAAGGCCGAGGTCAGCGTACTGGCGGACCTCGACCCGGCCCTGCGCCAGGGCGTGTTCGCCGAGCCGGGCAAGACCTGGCAGGCGATGATGCGACTGTCCAACGGCAATGCGTATCCGCAGTTCGACAGCATCCGGGATGCCCGGGGGATGGCGATCAAGTTGCTGGACGTGCCAGGCAAACAGCTGCTGGCGGATCAGCAGGCGCGGGGTGAGCAGGACTTTGTGATGTTCAGCCATCCGAACTTTTTCGTCAGTGATGTGGCGGAGTATGCGCAGAACATTTCGGCTCAGGCCGATGGCAAGAAAGTCATGGCGTTTTTCCCCGGGGTGGATCCGCGCAGTTGGCAGGTGCGGCATTTGTTTATCGCGCTGGCGACGTTGGCGCCGCCGCCGGTGAGTCCTACGCAGACGACGTATTTCTCGGTGTCGCCGTATAAGTTCGGGGCGGCGAATGCGAAGTTTCGGGTGGCGCCGGATCCCCAGGGGTGTCCTGCGTATGTGCTGCCCAAACAGAATCAGGACCTGCCGAACTTTTTGCGCAGTGCGTTGAATCAGCAACTGTCGACGGACCGGGTGGCGGCGTGTTTTGTGTTGCAGATTCAGCGGCAGAATCCGCAGAAGTTCATGCCGATCGAGGACACCAGCATTGAATGGAAAGAGAGTGATGCGCCGTTTGAGACGGTGGCCAAGGTGGTGATTCCGGCGCAGGACTTTGATACGCCGGCGTTGAATCTGGCTTGTGATAATCAGTCGTTTAATCCGTGGTTTGGGGTGGAGGCGCATCGGCCGATTGGGGGGATTAATCGGTTGCGTAAGGCGGTGTATGAGGCGGTCAGTGATTATCGGCATAGCCGGAATTTGTAGCTCCGCGGTGTTGGGGACATATCCGTTATTTGGGTGATGGCTTATATCGGTTCCGCTCTTACAGCGGCTCACTTTTGAAAAGCGCAAAAGTAAGCAAAACGCTCTTGCCCCACCACTCGGCACCTCGCCTAGGCTCGGTGTGCCCTCACTCCGGCTTTGGACCGTGGGCCGCCGTCATGGGCCATCCTTGGCCCAGGACGGCTAACCTGGCGTCCTGCCAGGTTACCCACGCTCCAAAGCCTGCGTTCGGCCAGCGTGGTTTAACGGGGCGCCCAAGATCAAGATCAAAAGCAGATCAAGAGCACAGCGGCCTACCGGCCGGCTTGAGTGTTAAAAGCAAAATCAAAAGCTAAAGCGGGCACGGTCCAAATGTGGGAGCGGGCTTGCTCGCGAAGGTCGTTAACGATGACGCGGGCATTCTGGATGAACGCGGCGCTCTCAGGTTTTTCGCGAGCAAGCCCGCTCCCACAGAAAAGCAGATTTGTTTTCGCTCTGGTTTTTGCTTTTGCTGTT
>NZ_CP080030.1:5127089-5127165 GCF_019382755.1 Pseudomonas sp. Colony2
AAGCCCGAGGCCGAACGCAGGTATTGCGGAGCGGGTAAACCGGCAGGACGCCGGTTTAGCCGCGCCGGGCCATGGA
>NZ_CP080030.1:5127220-5151360 GCF_019382755.1 Pseudomonas sp. Colony2
AGCGAGGCGCCGACAGGCGGGGCAGAGCGCTTTGGTTACTTTGCCGCTTTTGCAAAGTGACTCGCTGTAAGAGCGAAACCATAAGTAGCCGTTACCTAAAAAACGGATATACACCCAACATCAACGTAAAGAACCCGTATAGATTCACCCCCAGCCGTAACGTTTAAGTCGTCTCTATTGAGCAACTAATCCCCCCTCCACTACTGTGACCTCCACCCCAATAACCCCCGCAGGAAGTCATCGTGGAAAGTTCAACGTTAGGCATGATCGTCCTCTCAATGATCGCCCTGTTCGGCGCCGCCGCGTTTTGCTTCGAACAACTCGCCACCCGCGAATCAAAGAAAAAGAAAGCCAAATAAGCTGATCATCAAAAGCAGCAAAACCCCAGTGCTTCAAGGGATACCCCGCCCCCGGGTTATCCCTTTTTTCCGTTCGCCCACCCCACCGTCCTCTATACACCGTCTTAATACCCAAACCCGCAATCAGTGCCCGAACTTGATACCCAACCTCTTAACCTCCCCGCGTCCGCAATCGCGGCTTATTAATCAGGGGAGTTCCACCGTGCTCACACTCAAGTTCATCTATATCGCCAGCGGCCTATGCGCCGTCGGGCTGTTCGCTTATCTGGGCTACGCCCTCATTCGCGCCGAAAAGTTCTAGGGAGCCCCACCATGTACGACATGATTTTTGTAGGCCTCTCCCTGGTGTTTTTCGCCGCGACAACCATGGCCATTGTCGCCATGGGCAAGATTTGAACGGAGCCTCGACATGCTAAGCACTTTGCTGGAATTTGCGCTGGTCCTGGGGTTGATGACCGGGCTCGCCGTGCTGATGGGCAAGTGGCTGACCCGGGTGTTTACCGGAACCCGCCACGCCCTGCCGGAACGTTATACCTATCGCTTGCTGGGCATCGACCCGCTGGAAACCATGAGCTGGGCCCGCTACGGTTCGGCCCTGTTGCTGTCGAACGCCGCGATGATGCTGCTCGGCTATCTCATCCTGCGGTTACAGGCCGTTATGCCGATCAACCCACTCGGGCTGGCCGCACAAACCCCGGACCTGGCGTTCAATACCGCCGCTTCCTTTATCACCAACACCAACTGGCAGGCGTACTCGGGCGAAACCAGCCTGTCGAACTTCAGCCAGATGGCAGTAATCACCTTCCTGATGTTCGTCGGCGCCACCTCGGGCGTGGTCGCCGCAGCCGGTTTTATCCGTGGCCTGAGTCGCTCAAGCTCGGCGGATATCGGCAACTTCTGGGTCGACTTCACTCGCACCCTGTACCGCGTGATGCTGCCGCTGTGCGTGGGCATGGCCCTGGTGTATGTGTGGCAAGGCATGCCGCAGACCTTTTCCTCCCAAGCCCTGGCCACCACCCTGGAAGGCGCGCAGCAACAACTGATTGTCGGCGCCGTGGCGAGCTTTGAATCGATCAAGCATATCGGCACCAACGGCGGCGGCTTCTTCAGCATGAACGCCGCGCACCCGTTCGAAAACCCGACCCCGCTGACCAACGCCCTGCACATCCTCAGCATGTTGCTGATCCCGTCGGCGCTGACCTACACCTTCGGCAGCATGCTGCTCCAACGCCGTCAGGGCTGGGTGTTTTTCGGCACCTTCCTGGTGATGTTCTTAGGCTTTCTCGCGCTGGTGTACGGCGCCGAGCAAAACGGCAACCCGCTGCTGACCCAGGCCGGTGCCAACCAGACGCTGTCCATCGAACAAAGCGGCGGCAATATGGAAGGCAAGGAACTGCGCTTCGGCATTGCCGACAGCAGCCTGTTTATCGCCACCACCACCGCGGCCACCACCGGCTCGGTCAACGCGATGCATGACTCATTGACCCCCATGGGCGGCTTCGTGCCCCTGGCGCAGATGATGCTCAACTGCGTGTTCGGCGGCGACGGCGTGGGCTTTATCAACCTGATCCAGTACGCGCTGCTGACGGTGTTCCTGGTGGGCATGATGATCGGCCGCAGCCCGGAATTCCTCGGCAAGAAGATCGAGGCTCGGGAGATAAAACTGGTGATGCTCTCGGTGCTCGCGCACCCCATCAGCATCCTCGGTTTCACCGCCCTCGCCGCCCTGTGGCCCGACACCATGGCCAGCCTGAATAACCTCGGCCCCCACGGTTTCAGCGAGGTGCTCTACGCCTACACCTCGGGCACCGCCAACAACGGTTCGGCGTTCGCCGGGCTGAACGCCAACACGCCTTTCTTCAACACCACCATTGGCCTCGCGATGCTGGTCGGGCGCTTCTTCACCATGCTGCCGATGCTCGCCGTGGCCGGTTCCCTGGCGATGAAAAAGACCGTGCCTGCCGGCGCCGGCACCATCCCCACCGCAACCCCGCTGTTCATGGTGCTGGTGGTGTTTGTGGTGCTGGTGGTGGGCGGCCTGACTTTCCTGCCGGCGCTCGCGCTCGGCCCGCTGGTGGAGCAACTGCAGTTGCTGTCCGGCCAGACGTACAACTAAGGACACGTTGATGACGACTCAATCGATATTCAAAGGGCTGTTGCGCCCGGTGCTGGTTTCGGCAGTGTTTTTCATGGCGCTGACCGGCCTCGCCTACCCGGTCTTCACCACCTTTGCCGCGCAGTTGCTGTTCCCGTTCCAGGCCCAGGGCTCGCTGATTGAACGCGACGGATTGGTGATCGGCTCGGCGTTGATCGGCCAGGACTTTACCAGGCCCGGCTACTTCCACGGCCGCCCGAGCATGACCCTCGGTACCGACCCGCAAGACCCGAGCAAAAGTGTCTCCCAGCCGTACAACGCCGGTTCCAGCGGCGCCAGCAACCTGGGCCCTACCAGCCAGAAACTGGTGGACCAGGTCGCGGCCCGGGTTAAAGCCTACCGCCAGGACAACGGCCTCGCCGCCGACGCCCAGGTGCCGGTGGATGCGGTCACCGCTTCCGCCTCCGGCCTGGACCCGCATATCTCCGTGGCCAACGCACGCATCCAGCTGGCCCGGGTCGCCCGCCTGCGACAGATCCCCGAAGCCGAACTGCTGCAACTGGTGAACGAAAACACCGCTGCCCGCACCCTCGGTTTGCTCGGCGAACCACGAGTCAATGTGCTGCAACTCAACCTCGCGCTGGACGCCCGTCTGCCTCTGCGCCAGCCCCCCATTGCGGCCAGTGAGTAAGAGATTCCCCCATGATCAAGAATGCTCGTTTACCTCTGTTTGATCGCGCCATCGTGCTCACCGCCTGCGGGGATGCGTTCAAGAAACTGCTGCCCCAGGCGCAGTGGAAAAACCCGGTGATGTTCGTCGTGTACCTGGGCAGCCTCCTCACCACGCTGCTGTGGTTCCAGTCCTTGGGTGGCCAGGGTGAAGCGCCCAGCGGCTTTATCCTCAGCATCTGTTTGTGGCTGTGGTTTACCGTGCTGTTCGCCAACTTTGCCGAGGCCCTGGCCGAAGGCCGCAGCCGTGCCCAGGCCGCCAGCCTGCGCGGGATGAAGCGCCAGACCCTGGCCAAGTTGCTGCAACAACCCAAACACGGCGCCGCATGGCTGCCGACCGAAGCCACGCTGTTGCGCAAAGACCAGGTGGTGTTGATCGAAGCCGGCGACCTGGTGCCGCTGGACGGCGTGGTGATCGAAGGCGTGGCCTCGGTGGATGAAAGCGCAATCACCGGCGAATCGGCACCGGTGATTCGCGAGGCCGGCGGCGACTTTTCCTCGGTCACCGGCGGCACGCGGGTGCTGTCGGACTGGCTGGTGGTGCGCATCAGCGTCAACCCGGGCGAGTCGTTCCTCGACCGCATGATCTCGATGGTCGAATCCGCCAAGCGTCAGAAAACGCCCAACGAAGTCGCCCTGACAATTTTGCTGGTGGGCCTGACCCTGTTGTTCCTGCTGGTGATCGCCACGCTGAGCCCGTACTCGATCTTTGCCGTGGCCATGAGTGGCAATGGCAACGTGATCAGCGCCACGGTGCTGGTGGCGTTGCTGGTGTGCCTGATTCCCACCACCATCGGCGGCCTGCTCTCGGCCATCGGCGTGGCGGGCATGAGCCGCATGATGTCGGCTAATGTGATCGCCACCTCCGGCCGCGCCGTTGAGGCGGCGGGTGACATCGACGTGTTGCTGTTGGACAAGACCGGCACCATCACGTTGGGCAATCGCCAGGCCAGCAGTTTCCTGCCGGCACCGGGGGTCAAGGAAGCTGAACTGGCCGACGCGGCGCAACTGGCGTCCCTGGCCGACGAAACCCCGGAAGGCCGCAGCATCGTGGTGCTGGCCAAGCAGAAGTTCGACATCCGCGCGCGGGACATCAACGCCCTCGGCGCAAGCTTTGTGCACTTCACTGCACAGACCCGCATGAGCGGCGTCGACCTGCCCGAAGGCCGCGGTATTCGCAAGGGTGCAGCGGATGCGATCCGCAGTCATATCGAAGCACTCGGCGGGAGCTTTCCGGCTGCATTGCAGGCCAAGGTCGACGAAGTATCCCGACGCGGCAGCACCCCGCTGGTGGTCTCGGACGGGGCCAAAGCACTCGGCGTGGTGGAGCTCAAGGACGTGGTCAAGGGCGGCATCAAGGAGCGCTTCGCCGAATTGCGGCGCATGGGCATCAAGACCGTGATGATCACCGGCGACAACCGCCTGACCGCCGCCGCGATTGCGGTGGAAGCCGGCGTGGATGACTTCCTCGCCGAGGCGCGCCCGGAAGACAAGCTGCAGCTGATCCGCGACTACCAGGCCCAGGGCAAGCTTGTGGCCATGACCGGCGACGGCACCAACGACGCCCCGGCGCTGGCCCAGGCCGACGTGGCGGTGGCGATGAACAGCGGCACCCAGGCAGCGAAAGAGGCCGGCAACATGGTCGACCTCGACAGCAACCCGACCAAGCTGATCGAAGTGGTCGAGGTGGGCAAACAAATGCTGATGACCCGTGGCGCACTCACCACCTTCAGCGTGGCGAATGACGTGGCGAAATATTTCGCGATCATCCCGGCGGCGTTTGTCGCGACCTATCCGCAACTCGGTGCGTTGAACGTGATGCACCTGAGCAGTCCCAACTCGGCGATCCTCAGTGCGGTGATTTTCAACGCGTTGATCATCGTGGCGCTGATTCCGTTGGCCCTGCGCGGCGTGACGTACCGGGCGATTGGCGCGGCGGCATTGCTCAATCGCAACCTGCTGATCTATGGCCTGGGCGGGGTGCTGGTGCCGTTTGCCGGGATCAAGCTGATTGACCTGGTGCTGACCGGGCTGGGTCTCGTGTAGCACCGCAAACCCAATGTGGGAGCGGGCTTGCTCGCGAATACGGAGTGTCAGCCAACTCGACTGTCACTGACACACCGCTTTCGCGAGCAAGCCCGCTCCCACAATTGAACCGCATTGACCAGGAATGACATGCCCGCATTAAACGAAGAACGCCCCGACCCCGACGCCCTTCTCGCCCGAGTCCAGCAGGAAGAACAGGCCGCCTTGCGCGGCAAACTGCGTATCTACTTCGGCTCCAACGCCGGGGTGGGCAAGACCTGCGCCATGCTTGACGCGGCGCAACGGGAAGTCAGCCTGGGGCGCGACGTACTCGCCGGCGTGGTGGAAACCCACGGCCGCCAGGAAACCGCCAACCTGCTCAACGGCCTCGAACAACTGCCCCGCGCCCACCGCCTGCATCACGATTTCACCCTCACCGAATTCGACCTCGACGCGGCCCTGCAACGCCATCCCGCCGTGCTGCTGGTGGATGAACTGGCCCACAGCAACGTGCCCGGCTCGCGCCACCCGAAACGCTGGCAAGACGTGGAAGAACTGCTCAGCGCCGGCATCGACGTGTGGACCACCCTCAACGTCCAGCACCTGGAAAGCCTTAACGATCTGGTGAGTGGGATCATCGGCATTCGCGTGCGGGAAACCGTACCGGACCACGTGTTCGACAATGCCCACGAAGTGGTCGTCGTGGACCTGCCGCCGGATGATCTGCTGCAACGCTTGAAGGACGGCAAGGTGTACCTGGGGCCCCAGGCCGAGCGCGCCTCGCGGCACTTTTTCCGCAAGGGCAACCTGCTCGCCCTGCGGGAACTGACCCTGCGCCGCACCGCCGACCGGGTCGACACGCAGATGCGCGTGTACCGTCGCGAACAGTCGATCAAGACCCTGTGGCCCGCCCGCGAGCGATTGCTGGTAGGCGTGGCCGGTGACGCCGGTGATGAACGCCTGGTGCGAGAAGCCGCGCGCCTGGCGCAAAAGCTCGAGGCGGACTGGATCGTGGTGCACGTCACGGCAGCCCAGGGCCGCGGCGCCAAGCGTTATCTCACAGCAATGAAAACCCTGGCCCTGGCCAGCGAATTCGGCGCCGACACCGCTACGCTACCGGGCATGGACGTCGCCGAAGCACTGGCCGCCTGTGCCCGGGAACACAACGCCAATCGCCTGGTGCTCGGCCATCATCCGCGCCGGGCATGGCGGTTCTGGCACCAGTCGGTGGGCGACCGGATCAGCCGGCACCATCCGCAGATCGACCAGATCGTGATCGCCCATGGCGTACTGCCGGGCACTGTTCCTGCCATTGAAAAACCTACGCCAGCGCCCGGCAGAACCCTGGCCTACCTCTGGTCCACACTCGCCTGTTTCACCGCCAGCGCCATCGCCGCGCTGCTGCTGCAAGTGTTCGACCTGGCCAACGTGGTGATGCTGTTCCTGCTCACGGTGGTGCTGGTGGCCCTGCGGTTTGGACGCGGCCCCGGCGTGTGGGCAGCGATGCTCGCGGTGCTGTGTTTCGACTTCTTTTTCGTCCAGCCGCGCTACTCGTTTACCGTCAACGACACCCAGTATTTCTTCACCTTCGCGCTGATGCTCGGCATCGCCCTGATCACCGGGCAACTCACCGCCCGCCTGCGCCACGAAGCGCGCACCGCCGCTGCCCGGGAACGCCGCGCTACTTCCCTGGCGCGTCTGGCCCGGGACCTGTCGGCCGCGTTGACCGTGGAGCAGATCAGCGAAGTGGCGCTGCGCACCTTCAGCGGCGTGTTCGAGGCGCGGGTCGGCCTGGCCTTGCCGGACGCCGCGGACGGCGTGCACAGCGTGGGCGCGGGCGGGCTGCCGATCGACGACAGCATCGCCCAATGGACCTACGACCACGGCCAGTCCGCCGGCCAGGGCACCGACACCTTGTCCGCCGCCAAGGGCTGCTACCTGCCGCTCAAGGCGCCGATGCGCGTGCGCGGTGTGCTGGTGCTGGAACTGGCGCAAAGCGAACGCCTCAACGAGCCCGAAGAGCGCCGCCTGCTGGAAGCCTGCATGAGCCAATTGGCGATTGCCTTGGAGCGCGTGCACTTCGTCGAAGTGGCGCAAAGCACGATGGTGCAGATGGAAGGCGAGAAAATGCGCAACACCTTGCTCGCGGCGATTTCCCACGACCTGCGCACGCCCTTGACCACCCTGATCGGCGCGGCCGATACCGCCCTGCCCCATGCGCCGCCGGGGCCGCTGACCGCGTTGCTGCACGGTATTCATGAGCAGGCGACTTCGATGCAACGCCTGATCGAAAACCTGCTGGACATGGCCCGCATGCAGGAGCGCGGTGTGCGACTCAACCGGCAATGGCATCTGCTGGAAGAAATCGTCGGCAGCGCCCTGCGCCAGTTGCGTGAACCACTGGCCCGGCATGTGGTGAACACGACGCTGGACCCTCAATTACCGCTGGTGGAAGTCGACGCGCTGCTGATCGAACGGGTGCTGGTCAACCTGCTGGACAACGCCGCCAAATACACCCCGCCTGGCACGGTCATCACCGTTACCGCCCGTTCCGTTTCCGACAGCATCCTGCTGGAAGTCAGCGACACCGGCCCGGGCAGCGCGCCGGCCAATCTGTTCGAACCGTTTGCCCGTGGCCAGCAGGAATCCTCGGTCGCCGGAATCGGCCTGGGCCTGGCCCTGGCCAAGCGCATCGTCGAAGCCCACGGCGGGCGCATCGAAGCCAGACCCGGCAGCGAGCGCGGCATGCATTTCGTCATCACTTTACCGGCGGGTACTCCGCCCCCAATGGACGCCCTATGAGCACTGCACGCATTCTGATTGTTGAAGACGAGGCCAACATCCGCCGTTTTGTCGGCATCGCCCTGCAGGATGAGGGCTTCCAGGTGTTCGAGGCCGACAGCGTCAAACGCGCGTTGATCCACGCTTCCAGCCGTCAGCCGGACCTGGTGATCGTCGACCTCGGCCTGCCGGACGGCGACGGCAAACAGCTGATCAGCGAGCTGCGGGGATGGCTGGCGGTGCCGATCCTGGTGTTGTCGGCGCGGGATCGCGAAGAGGAAAAAGTCGCCGCCCTGGACGCCGGCGCCGATGACTACCTGACCAAACCCTTCGGCGTACCCGAGTTGCTCGCGCGCATCCGTGCGCAACTGCGCCGTCATGGGCAGACCGGCACCGTGGCGGCCACCAGCAAGGTGGCGTTTGGCGATATCGAGGTGGACCTGGCGACCCATGAAGTGTGGCGCCAAGGCCTTCCGGTGCACCTGACGCCCATCGAATACCGCCTGCTGTGCGCGATGATTCGCGGGCAGAGCCGGGTGCTGACCCATCGGCAATTATTGCTCGAGGTGTGGGGCCTGGATTACGTGGACCGCGCCCACTACCTGCGGGTGCACATGGCGCACCTGCGGCAGAAGCTGGAGGCGGACCCGGCCCAGCCGCAGTACTTCATCACCGAGTTGCAGGTGGGCTACCGGTTGGTAGGCTTGTGAACAGGTGCGCGGCGGCGAAGTCGACAAACACGCGAATTTTCGGCGAGAGGTGCCGGCTGGATGGCCACAGGGCCCAGAACTGGCCCTGGTCATCGGAATGGCCGTCGAGCACGGTTTCCAGCTGGCCCTGGGCGAGTGCTTCGCGGGCCAGGAAGTCTGGCACGTAGGCAATCCCATGGCCGTCCATCGCGGCCCGGAGCATGGCCTCCATGTTGTTCAGGGTCAGCGCGGTGGGCAGGCGCAATTGGGTGATGGCCGGGTTGGCGGACAAGGTCCAATCCATGATTTTGCCGGTGGTGGCGAAGCGGTAACGCAAGCACGGGTGATGCTCCAGTTCGCTCAGGGTTTCTGGCCGACCGTTGGCCCGCAGGTACTCGGGCGATGCACACAGCACAAACCTGAACGGCCCCAGCTTGCGGGCCATCAGGGTCGAATCCGCCAGGCCACCGCTGCGGATGACCACGTCGAAGCCCTCCTCGATCACGTCCACCAGATGATCGTTGAAATCCAGCTCCAGCTCGATCTCGGGGTAGGCTTTGCGGAACGCCATCATGTGCGGAAAGAGAAAGCGATAACCGATGGTGGGCAGGCTGACCCGCAGTTTGCCCCGGGGTGCCTGCATCGCATGGGAAAGCATGGCGCGGGCGTCTTGCAGGTCGTCGAGAATTTTCCGACTGCGCTCGTAGAACAATTGGCCTTCGGCGGTGAGGCTGACCTTGCGCGTACTGCGGTGCAACAGCCGCACATTCAGTGACGCCTCAAGCTTGGCGACATTCTTGCCCACCGCCGAAGCGGAAATCCCCATCGCCCGGGCCGCGCCGGTGAAGCTCAGGGCCTCTGCCGTTTTCACGAAGGCGATCACGCCGCTCAGGTTATCGGTCACGTCATTGCATCCATCCAGTCCGTTATGAACGGAATGTAAGCCAGTTTATCCGCGATTGCATCCTGATTAGAGTCTTTTAATCTTCAAACTCGCGGGAATGCCCCTATGACCACTACAACCGAATCTGCGCCCGCCCATGGCCGATATTCCATCCTGGCGGCCATTTGCCTGGCCGCCCTGGTATTGCCCATGAGCTTTACCGGCGGCGCCGTCGCCACGCCCTTTATCGGCCAGGCATTTGCCGCCCAGCCCAGCCAGCTGGCGTGGATCACCAACGCATTCATGCTGAGTTTCGGCAGCCTGTTGATGGCCGCCGGCACCCTCGCCGACCTCTATGGGAGAAAGCGTCTTTTCTTGTGGGGCATGGCGCTGTTTACCGTGGTCTCCTTGCTGCTGGCAGTGGCACCGGGGATTTTCTGGCTGGATGTGTTGCGTGGTGTGCAGGGCGTCGCGGCGGCTACGGCATTGGCCAGTGGCTGTGCGGCGCTGGCCCAGGAGTTCGACGGGCACGCCCGTACCCGCGCCTTCAGCTTGCTGGGCACCACATTCGGTGCAGGCCTGGCGTTTGGGCCATTGCTGTCGGGGGTGCTGATCGAACACTGGGGCTGGCGCTCGATTTTTCTCGGCACTGCATTATTGGCCGGTATTTCGCTGCTGTTTGCCGCGCCCAAAATGCGTGAAAGCCGCGACCCGCAAGCGCTGCGGCTGGACACCGCTGGTGTACTGACGTTTTCCGCAATGCTGGTAGCCCTGACCACGGCGGTGATCCTCGCGCCGGAGCACGGCTGGACGTCGCCGCTGGTTGATGCCCTGCTGATCGCGGCGGCGGTGTTTTTGCTGGTGTTTATCCTCGTCGAAAACCGCTCCAGCCAACCGATGCTGGAGCTGCGGCTGTTTCGCTTCCCGCGTTTTATTGGCGTGCAGCTCCTGCCGATCGGTACCTGTTACTGCTACATCGTGCTGATCGTGTTGCTGCCCCTGCGGTTTATCGGTGTGGAAGGCGCCAGCGCGCTGGACGCGGGTTTGATGATGCTCGCGTTATCGGCACCGATGCTGGTGGTGCCGATGATCGCCGCATCGCTGACCCGCTGGCTCTCAGCAGGACTGTTGTGTGCCATTGGCTTGCTGATCGCGGCGGTGGGCCTGTGGGGATTAAGCCTGGCCAACCAGCCTGCGCAGACCATAGCCGCAATGCTGGTCATCGGGATCGGTACCGGGCTGCCGTGGGGTTTGATGGATGGTTTGGCGATCAGCGTGGTGCCCAAGGAGCGCGCGGGAATGGCGGCGGGGATTTTCAACACCACCCGCGTGGCCAGTGAAGGCGTGGCGCTGGCGATCACGATGGCAGTATTGGGCGCATTGGTGGCACATCACCTGAAGGGTCTCGCAGGGGCCGACGTGTCAGTGATTGCCCAAGGCCTGGTCATGGGCAACGTGCAACTGGCCTCGGCCGCCCTTCCGCCGGAAGCACTGCGCAGCGCCTACATCGCGGGGTTCAACACCTTGCTGCAACTGCTCGCGGGATTCACCGTGCTGACGGCGTTGGTGGTCCTGGCCTTCATGGGGCGAAACAGCATTGCACCCGTGCAAACCGAACCGGGCATTCAGTCGTTGAGCTGAATCCCAGGCACAAAAAAGCCCGCTCAATGAGCGGGCTTCCTGTGGTACCTGGCGTTCAGCGTTCCAGGTGACCTGAATATGGCGCAGCGGACGGGACTCGAACCCGCGACCCCCGGCGTGACAGGCCGGTATTCTAACCGACTGAACTACCGCTGCGCGTAACACATAAAGCGAATGGTGGGTGATGACGGGATCGAACCGCCGACATTCTGCTTGTAAGGCAGACGCTCTCCCAGCTGAGCTAATCACCCTTCACTTTCGGTGTGGGGCGCATTCTATAGCATTTTTCCGTAATGTCATGATTTAAATGCAATTTATTTAAAATATTTTGTCTTCGACCCCGCGCACCCCGCAAAACCGGCGCTTTGGGTGCAAACGCGAGTCTATTGCGTTTGCCCAAGCCTTGGCCCCACAATTAACAATTATTCTCAATAACACCTGGGCCGGGCCTTATGTCTGTGGGTGAACCGCCGTTCCAACGGGAGATTACCGAGCTGTACAGCGAGCATCACGGCTGGCTGTTCACTTGGTTGCGCCGAAAACTGGGCTGTACCCATAACGCCGCCGACGTGGCGCAGGACACCTTCGCGCGGATTCTGCACGCCCGCGAGTCGGTGACCGCCATCCGCGAACCCCGCGCCTATTTAAGTACCACCGCCAGGCGGCTGATCATCGACCAGGCACGGCGCAAGCAGATTGAGCACGCCTACCTTCAGGAATTGATGCTGACGGTGGAAACCCTGGAAGGTTTCCAGTCGCCCGAACAGATCCACACCACCCTGGAAGCCCTCGAGCACATTGCCTTCATGCTGGAAGGCATGCACGACAACATGCGCCAGGCGTTTGTGCTGTATTACCTCGAAGACCTGACCCAGCAGCAAATCGCCCGACAACTGAAGCTGTCGGAACGTACGGTACGCAAATACCTGATCCAGGCCCTGCTGCATTGCAGCCACAGCGTGGACATCTGAGCCGCGCATGCCCGACTCCCGCCAACAGATCGATGAACAAGCCGCCGAATGGATGATTCGCCTGCACGAAGGTGAATTGACCGAGGCCCAGCGCCAGGCGTTCGAGCGCTGGAAGCAGCAAGGCCCGCAACACGCCGCATCAGCAGCGCGCATGGAAGATGTGATTGCGCGGATGCAGGCCCTGCGCGGGCAAAAGGCACCGGCCCGGGCGGCCTTGAGTGCGGCCTTTCCCAGGCATGGGAAGGCGCGCAAAAACTACGTCCGCGCGTTGGTACTGGCCTGCAGCCTGGGCCTTCCCGCCATGGCGCTGCTCTACAGTCCTTATCCACAACAATGGATGGCCGATGTGCACAACGGCCCCGGCGAATGGAAAACCCTGCGGCTGGCGGACGGCTCGACGCTGACCCTGAACGGCATCAGTGCGGCGAATCTGCATTTCGACAGCCGGCAGCGCCGCATCGAATTGCTGCAAGGCGAGATCCTGGTGGAAGTGGCCCACGATGGCGAACGGCCATTTGTGGTGCAGACCGCCCAAGGCACCCTGCGCGCCCTGGGTACGCGATTTGTGGTCAGGCGCGAGGATGACGTTACGGTGCTGAGCATGCTCGAATCCCGCGTGGCGGCAAAAAGCGCGAACGGGCAGCAGACACTGGAAGTTGATGCGGGCTCGCAGGCGCGACTCAGCAAA
Source organism: Pseudomonas sp. Colony2 (assembly GCF_019382755.1). Lineage (NCBI taxonomy): Bacteria > Pseudomonadati > Pseudomonadota > Gammaproteobacteria > Pseudomonadales > Pseudomonadaceae > Pseudomonas > Pseudomonas sp. Colony2. The sequence goes on from NZ_CP080030.1 coordinate 5,140,082, forward strand.
GATGCCGTGCGGCTCTCGGGCAGCATCGATACGGCGAGCATCAATGGGGCCTGGCGCCGCCATCAACTGGTGGTGGATAACCGACCGTTGCCGGAAGTGCTGGATGAGATCGCCCGTCACCGTTCGGGCCGCTTGCAGTTTGATCGCGCCGCACTGGCCAGTCTCAAGGTCTCGGCCGTACTTCCCCTGGATGACACCGACCGCACCTTGCAGATGCTGGCTCAAACCCTGCCGATCACGCTGAAAACCTTTACCCCATGGCTGATAATTGTCAGCCCGGATACCGAGAGCAAAAAATAATTATTCGCATTGCTTCCGCTTTTTTTCGGGTTGCCCGTCAAGGAAGGTATACCGATGACTAAAGGACTGCCCTCACCATGCCCTTCCCTTCCAAGCCTCGCAGACGCCTGCTGAGCAGCGCGCCGCTGACCCTCACACTGCTCGCGACGACGCTGCTCAATACCCACTTGGCCCAGGCCGAAACGGTAGCCGTCGCGGCCCAAGCCTACGACATACCTGCCGGGCCGCTGGGCGCCACACTTAACCAGTTCGCCCAGCAAGCGGGCGTGGCTATCGTGTTCCAGTCCCAGAACCTGCAGGGGCTGAATGGGCCGGGGCTGAAAGGCACTTATAGCGTGGACGCAGGGTTCGGCAGGCTGTTACAGGGCAGCGGCTACCGCGTGATCAAAGGTAATCAGGTGTACGCGCTCGAAGCTGACCCTGCGGCCACCGACGCCATGGAACTAGGCCCGACCCAGGTCAGCTCCAACCAGTTGGGCAACGTTACTGAAGGGACTGATTCCTACACTCCAGGCAGCATCGCGACTGCGACGCGGCTGGTGCTGACCCCCAAGGAAACCCCGCAATCGGTGACCGTCGTCACCCGCAAACACATGGATGATTTCGGCCTGAACAACGTCGACGACGTGATGCGCCACACCCCGGGCATCACCGTGTCGGCCTTCGACACCGACCGCACCAACTACTACGCCCGCGGTTTCTCCATCAATAACTTCCAGTACGACGGCATTCCTTCCACCGCGCGCAACGTCGCCTATTCGGCGGGCAATACCCTGAGCGACATGGCGATCTATGATCGGGTCGAAGTGCTTAAAGGCGCCACCGGCCTGCTCACGGGTGCCGGCTCATTGGGTGCCACGATCAACCTGGTGCGCAAGAAACCCACGGCTGACTTCCAGGGCCATGCCAGCCTCGGCGCGGGCTCCTGGGACAACTACCGCAGCGAACTGGACGTCAGCGGCCCGATGACCGAGAGCGGCAACGTCCGTGGCCGGGCCGTCGCGGCGTATCAGGACAAGCGCTCGTTCATGGACCGTTACTCGCGCAAAAGCCCGGTGTACTACGGCATCATGGAATTCGACCTGTCCCCCGACACGATGCTGACCGTGGGCGGCGACTATCAGGACAGCCTGCCCACCGCCTCGAGCTGGTCCGGCAGTTTTCCGCTGATCAACGCCAATGGCGATCGCAATAGCGTAAAGCGCTCGTTCAACAACGCGGCCAACTGGAGCAGTTGGGAGCAATACACCCGTACCGCCTTCGCCATGCTTGAACATGACCTCGGCAACGGCTGGGTGACCAAACTGCAACTGGACCACAAGATCAACGGCTACCATGCACTGATGGCTTCGATTCAGGGTGACGAGCCCCGTGCAGACGGCACCGCACATGTCACTTCGCAAAAATACACCGGGGAAACCGTCAGCGACTCCGCCGACCTGTACGCAAGCGGCCCCTTCAGCCTGGGCGGCCGTGAGCATGAACTGGTGGTGGGGGGCTCCATCGGCATTTCGGACTGGAACGGCAAGGGCTACTGGAACCTCGCCCCCAACCTCGTCGACTTCAATAACTGGCACGGCCACGCCCCCCAACCTTACTGGGGCGCGCCGCAGCAATACATCGACGACACCATTCGCCAGACCGGCGCCTACATGACCACACGCCTGAACCTGGCCGATGACCTGAAGCTGCTGCTCGGTGGCCGCGTGGTCAATTACCACCTGACCGGCAATAACCCGTCCTACCGCGAGACCGGACGCTTCGTACCGTATGTCGGCGTGGTGTATGACCTGGATGAAACCTACTCGGTCTACGCCAGCTACACCGATATCTTCATGCCCCAGGAGAACTACAACCGCGACCGGCAAAACCAGTTGCTTGAGCCGGACGAAGGCCAAAACTACGAGCTGGGCATGAAGGCTGATTTCTTCGACGGACGCCTGAACGCCAGCGCAGCGTACTTCGAGGTCCATGAAAACAACCGCGCCGTTTCCGACGACGACTACAACAACCTGAAACCTACACCGCAGAACTATGCCTACAAAGGCACCAAGGCCGTCACCAAGGGCTACGAGCTTGAAGTGTCCGGCGAGTTGAGCCCGGGCTGGCAGATTCAGGCCGGCTACACCCACAAGGTGGTGCGTGACGACCAGGACCAGAAGATTTCCACGTTCGAGCCCGAAGACCAGGTCAAGCTGTACACCACTTATAAGCTCAAAGGCGACCTGGACAAGCTGACCGTCGGCGGTGGCGTGCGCTGGCAAAGCGTGGGCTGGCAGGACATCTACAACACCCCCCATGGCGGTTATGAAGAGTTCTCCCAGGAGGCGTACTGGCTGGTGGACTTGATGACCCGTTACCAGATCACCAAGAACGTGTCGGCGACGCTGAACGTCAACAACATCTTCGACAAGTCCTACTACACCAACATCGGCTTCTATAACTCCGCCGCTTATGGTGAGCCGCGCAACTTTATGGTCACCACCCGCTGGGATTTCTGAACCCAATTAAAAACGCCCCCGATCACGGTACATGATCGGGGGCGTTTTTCTGACTGGTGTTTTTAGCAAACCCCAGACAGCAAAAAGCCCGCTCAATGAGCGGGCTTCCTGTGGTACCTGGCGTTCAGCGTTCCAGGTGACCGAATATGGCGCAGCGGACGGGACTCGAACCCGCGACCCCCGGCGTGACAGGCCGGTATTCTAACCGACTGAACTACCGCTGCGCGTAACACATAAAGCGAATGGTGGGTGATGACGGGATCGAACCGCCGACATTCTGCTTGTAAGGCAGACGCTCTCCCAGCTGAGCTAATCACCCTTCACTTTCGGTGTGGCGCGCATTCTACGGAGCGACCCATGGTCTGGCAAGCACTTTCTTAAATAATTTTTTTCAGGCCTTCCAATGGCTTAGCGAGGGTTGGCCTATGACGCCATGAGGAGAATAATGCCCCCCTTTGTATATAAGGAGAGACTCACCCCATGTGGTTCAAAAACCTGCTTATCTATCGCCTGACCCAAGATCTGCCTGTTGATGCCGAGGCGTTGGAAACTGCACTGGCCACCAAACTGGCGCGCCCTTGTGCAAGCCAGGAATTGACCACTTACGGTTTCGTCGCCCCTTTCGGTAAAGGCGAAGACGCGCCACTGGTGCACGTCAGCGGTGATTTCCTGCTGATCGCTGCGCGCAAGGAAGAACGTATCCTGCCGGGTAGCGTGGTGCGTGATGCGGTGAAGGAAAAGGTCGAAGAGATCGAAGCCGAGCAAATGCGCAAGGTCTACAAAAAGGAACGCGACCAGATCAAGGATGAAATCATCCAGGCCTTCCTGCCGCGCGCGTTCATCCGTCGCTCGTCGACCTTCGCCGCCATCGCGCCGAAACAAGGCCTGATCCTGGTGAACTCCGCCAGCCCGAAACGTGCCGAAGACCTGCTGTCCACCCTGCGTGAAGTGATCGGCACCCTGCCGGTACGTCCGCTGACCGTGAAAACCGCGCCAACCGCCATCATGACCGACTGGGTCACCACCCAGAAACCGGCCGATGACTTCTTCGTCCTCGACGAATGCGAACTGCGCGACACCCACGAAGACGGCGGCATCGTGCGCTGCAAACGCCAGGACCTGACCGGCGAAGAGATCCAACTGCACCTGACCACCGGCAAAGTCGTGACCCAGTTGTCCCTGGCTTGGCAGGACAAGCTGTCCTTCATGCTGGACGACAAAATGACCGTCAAGCGCCTGAAGTTCGAAGACCTGCTGCAGGATCAGGCGGAACAGGACGGCGGCGACGAAGCACTGGGCCAGCAGGACGCTAGCTTTACCCTGATGATGCTGACGTTTGGCGACTTCCTGCCGGCGTTGGTTGAGGCACTGGGTGGCGAAGAAACCCCACAAGGTATCTAAAGCCTTGTGAAGATCAAAATGTGGGAGCGGGCTTGCTCGCGAATGCGTCCTTTCAGTTGATATCTTCCTGGCTGACACACCGCATTCGCGAGCAAGCCCGCTCCCACATTTGATCGCATGCGCACTTCCAAAATCGAATAACAAGGACCAACCCCATGCGTGCACTCGCCGCCTTGAGCCGTTTCGTCGGCAATACCTTCGCCTACTGGGTGCTGATTTTTGCCGTGGTTGCGTTCCTGCAACCCGCCTGGTTTCTCGGCCTCAAAGGCGCCATCGTGCCGCTGTTGGGCCTGGTGATGTTCGGCATGGGGCTGACCCTCAAACTTGAAGATTTCGCTGAAGTCGCGCGCCATCCGTGGCGCGTGGCATTGGGTGTGGTCGCGCATTTCGTGATCATGCCCGGCGTGGCCTGGCTGTTGTGCCAGGTCTTTCACCTGCCACCGGAAATTGCCGTCGGTGTGATCCTCGTCGGCTGCTGCCCGAGCGGCACGTCGTCCAACGTCATGACCTGGCTGGCCCGAGGCGACCTGGCCCTGTCGGTGGCCATTGCCGCCGTCACCACCCTCCTCGCTCCGCTGCTGACGCCCGCGCTGATCTGGCTGCTGGCCTCGGCCTGGTTGCCGGTGTCGTTCATGGAGTTGTTCTGGTCGATCCTGCAAGTGGTGCTGTTGCCGATCGTGCTCGGTGTGTTGGCGCAGCGCTTGCTGGGTACCCGGGTACGGCATGCGGTCGAGGTGTTGCCGCTGGTGTCGGTGGTCAGCATCGTGGCGATCGTCGCCGCCGTGGTGGCGGCCAGCCAGGCGAAGATTGCCGAGTCGGGCCTGCTGATCATGGCGGTGGTGATCCTGCATAACACCTTTGGCTTCCTGCTGGGCTATTTCACCGGCCGTGTGTTCGGGCTGCCGCTGGCACAACGCAAATCCCTGTCGCTGGAAGTGGGCATGCAGAACTCCGGCTTGGGCGCCGCACTGGCAAGTGCGCATTTCTCGCCGCTGGCGGCGGTGCCGAGTGCGCTGTTCAGCGTCTGGCACAATATTTCCGGGGCACTCCTGGCTACGTACTTCCGGCGGATGAGCGAAAAGGAAGACCGCGAATTGTTGGCGGGCAAGTCCGAAACTTGATCACCTGATCAATATTCGGCAATCTACCGGGCTTCGCGGGGACGACCCTGCGACGCAATCAAGCGCTTAATCCGGGGACGACCCCACTTCTAAGAAGGGAGGTCATCATGTCCTGGATCATTCTGTTTTTTGCCGGACTGTTTGAAGTCGGCTGGGCCGTCGGACTGAAATACACCGACGGTTTCAGCAAGCCACTGCCCACGGCCCTGACGATTGCCGCCATGGCCGTCAGCCTCGGGTTGCTGGGGTTGGCCATGAAGGAACTGCCGCTGGGCACCGCCTATGCCATCTGGACCGGAGTCGGTGCAGTGGGCACGGTGATTGCCGGGATTATCCTGTTCGGGGAGTCCATGGCGCTGTTTCGACTGGCCAGTGTGGCGTTGATTATCTGCGGGCTTATTGGGCTCAAGATCAGCGCTTAGGCCACTACCGCCTTCGCGAGCAAGCCCGCTCCCACATTTGGAATGCATTCCAAGTGTGGGAGCGGGCTTGCTCGCGAAGAGGCCCTCAAATACACCCAAAAACTACCTGACACTCCCGCGCAATTCCCCCACCACCCCATGCAACGCCTCGGGCGTCGCCGCCTCCACCGTCACCGGCGCGCCGGCCACCAGGGTCACTCGCGACCAGATCCGGTGGAAGAAGCCCTTGTTCGGATCGCGACTGAAGAAACTCCCCCACAACCCCTGCAACGCCATCGGAATCACCGGCACCGGCGTCTCTCCAAGAATCCGCGTCACGCCGCTTCTGAACTCGTTCATCTCGCCATCGGAGGTCAATTTTCCTTCCGGGAAGATGCACACCAGCTCGCCGTCCTTAAGGTAGTGGGCAATCCGCTGGAAGGCCTTTTCGTAGATCTGGATGTCCTCATGCCGCCCGGCAATCGGAATCGCCCCGGCAGTGCGGAAGATAAAGTTCAAAACCGGCAGGTTGTAGATCTTGTAGTACATGACAAAACGAATCGGCCGACGCACCGAACCGGCAATCAACAGCGCATCGACAAACGACACGTGATTGCACACCAGCAACGCCGCGCCCTCGTCTGGGATCAGCTCGAGGTTCTTGTGCTCGACGCGGTACATGGAATGGCTGAGCAGCCAGATCATGAAACGCATGGTGAACTCGGGCACGATCTTGAAGATGTAGGTGTTGACCGCGATGTTCAGCAGCGACACCACCAGGAACAGCTCGGGAATCGACAGCTTGGCCACGCTCAGCAGCAGGATCGAGACGATCGCCGAGACCACCATGAACAGCGCATTGAGAATGTTGTTGGCCGCGATCACCCGCGCCCGCTCGTTCTCGGCGGTACGCGACTGAATCAACGCGTACAGCGGCACGATATAGAAGCCGCCGAATACGCCAAGGCCGAGGATATCGAACAACACCCACCACGCCTGGCCGTAACTCAGCACGGCGATCCAGTCGTTGGCCTGGACGTTCTGTGGGAAGCCGCCGGAATGCCACCACAGCAGCAGGCCGAACACGGTCAAACCGAACGAGCCGAACGGCACCAGGCCGATCTCGACTTTGCGCCCGGAGAGCTTTTCGCACAGCATCGAACCCAGTGCGATGCCCACCGAGAACACCGTGAGGATCAGCGTTACCACCGTCTCGTCGCCGTACATCCATTCCTTGGCGTAGGCCGGGATTTGCGTCAGGTAGATCGCGCCGACAAACCAGAACCACGAGTTGCCGACAATCGAGCGCGACACCGCCGGTGTCTGCCCCAGGCCGAGCTTCAAGGTGGCCCAGGACTGACTGAAGATATTCCAGTTCAGGCGCATCTCGGGGCTGGACGCCGCCGCGCGCGGAATGCTGCGGCTGGCCAGGTAGCCCAGCACCGCAATGCCGACGATGGCCGTCGAGACCACCGGCGCGTAATGGGTGGACGACATCATGATCCCGGCGCCAATGGTGCCCGCGAGGATCGCGAGGAACGTGCCCATTTCCACCAGGCCATTGCCGCCCACCAGCTCATCTTCGTGCAGGGCCTGGGGCATGATCGAGTACTTCACCGGCCCGAACAGCGCCGAGTGCGTGCCCATGGCAAACAGCGCCAGCAGCATCAGCTCCAGGTGGTTGAACATGAAACCCACCGCGCCCACGGACATGATCACGATTTCGCCGATCTTGATCACCCGGATCAGCGCGTCCTTGTTGAACTTCTCGCCAAATTGCCCGGCCAGGGCCGAGAACAGGAAGAACGGCAGGATAAACAGCAACGCGCAGAGATTGACCCAGATCGAGCGGTCGCCCTCGATGGTCAGCTTGTAGAGAATCGCCAGGATCAACGACTGCTTGAATATATTGTCGTTGAACGCACCAAGGGACTGGGTAATGAAGAACGGCAGGAAACGCCGTTTGCGCAGCAAAGTGAATTGCGAGGGGTGGCTCATCGTCCGTGTTCCTGCGTGGCCTGAAGGCTGTTATTGGTTTTTCCAGGCCACGACTTTACCTAATCCTGCTTACTTATTCGCTAGTCCTGCAATGCACGGCGATACAAAAAGCTCGCCTTTATAGGCGCCCTGCACCGTGCGCTTGGCGACAATCAGCCACATCAGCGCCAGCGCCGCCACCAACACGCAACCAACGATGCTGAAAAAACCCAGGTGCAAGGTGCTCGCCAGTTTCAGCGTGGCCAGCGAGTACACGCCCAACGGGAAGGTGAATCCCCACCAGCCAAGGTTGAACGGAATACCGGCCCGCAGGTAACGCAGGGTGATCAGCACCGCGATCAGCATCCACCACAAGCCGAAGCCCCACAGGGTGATGCCTGCGACCAGGCCGATGCCGTTGGCCATCTCACCGACGCCGGGCAGACCGTTGGCGGCAAAGATGGCAGGTGCATCACCGCCCAGTACCAGCATGCCCAGGGCACCGGTGCCGATGGGACCGAGAGCCAGCCAGCTCGACGCGGCCATATTGGCGTGTGGCAGTTTATGCAGGGCCATGCGCAGCATCAGGATGGTCAGGATGCTGAACGCCACCGGCAGGGAAAACGCCCACAGCACGTAGCTGGTCACCAGCATCACCAGTTGCGAATGGGCGTCGGCCAGGTGCGGCGCCAGCAGGCCACCGCTGGCGGCGGCGACTTCCGCGGCCACCACCGGCAACAGCCACACGGCAGTCATCTGGTCGATACTGTGTTCCTGACGGGTGAACATCATGAACGGGATCAGCACCCCGCAGGCCAGGGCCATCGCGACGTCGAGCCACCACAGCACCTCGGCCAGTTGCACCACGCCATCCCCCCAGCGCGGCACGCCAAACAGCAGGAAGCCGTTGATAATGGTCGCCAGGCCCATGGGGATGGTGCCGAAGAACATCGACACCGTGGAGTGCCCGAAAATGCGCCGGGCCTCGTGGAAAAACATCACCCAGCGCGCCGCATACAGCACGCTGAACAGCACAAACAGGCCGATGGTAAACAGCCACAGCCCTTCGGCCACGGCGTGCAGCCCCGCCAGGTTGACCGGCAATTGCGCCAGCGCCAACGCCAGCACCCCGGTGCCCATGGTGGCGGCAAACCAGTTGGGGGTGAACTGGCGAATCACTTCCCGGGGACGGGTCAGGTGACTGAAGGGTTTCAAGCTGCTGTGAAGCGTATTCGGGCAAGTCATGGTGTAGTCCTCTTCCTCGCATGAGGTTGAGACCATGGTAGAACCGAATCGAATATCTATATAACGGGTAATATCTCTAACTGTTATCTGTTTTGTAGATATGTGATTAAACGCTGCCTTCGGTTTCAATCACCAGAATCCGTGCGGGGCCCTGTGGATGGGCCACATGCTCGGTGCCGACACTGGCGTAGAAGATGTCGCCTACCTGAAGCAAGGCCATCTGTTCGCTGCCGTTTTCGCGATAGTGCATCTGCACCTGGCCATCAAGCACCACGAACACCTCTTCGCCGTCATTCACGTGCCAGCGATACGGCTGGTCGGTCCAATGCAAACGGGTGGTGATGCCGTTCATATTGGCGATGTCCAGCGCCTCCCAGGCGCGGCTGCCGGTGAATTCTTTGCTGCGGATGATCTTCATGGGTGAATCCCAAGGCGTAAGGGTGACGAATTATTACCGAATCAATTACCCGCCGTCGCCCTGCTCTTCGCCAAATCCTGCATTAGCAACGCCACCAACGCGCCGAGTGCCAATACGATCAGCACCACGCCATAACCGTCGGTGGTGGCGATCAAACCGAAGGTGCGCGTCAAGTTGCCCGCCAACAGCGACGGCACACAGAACGCCAGGTAACTCAGCACATAGAACGCCGACATCAAGCCCGCCCGCTCATGGGGCAAGGCCAACGGCAAAACACTGCGCAGCGCACCGAGGAATCCCGAGCCAAAACCACCGCCGGCGATCAGCGTGGCAATGAAGAACAGCGGCAGGCTGGCGCTGTGGACGGCCGTGAGGATCAGCGCAACACCCACCGCCAGCAGCACGGCGCCCAACCGCAGGACTTTGTCCGCCGGGCGGTTGCGCAGGCTGAAAATCATCACCGCACCGCTCAGCGTCAACACCGCCACCAGCCCGCCGCCGATCAGGTTCGAGGTGGACCCGGTCGCCGCCCGCACCAGCGAGGGCGCCAGGGACAGATAAAAACCGCCCATGGCCCATACGGCTACGTCTACCGGCAACGAGATCCACAAGGCGCGTCGGGCCTGGGGCGGTACATGCAAGGTGGGCCATAGCGAGGCCAGGGCCCCCGGAATCCGGCTGACTGTCTCCGGCAGGCGCCAGACGTACAATGCCTGCAGGATCATCAACCCGAGCAGGGTCCAGTAAATCAACGTGGTCGGCATCGGCGCGAACTCCACCAGCAGGCTGCAGCCCATGGCCCCGCAGGCCATGCCCAGCAAAGGCGCTACGCTGTTGATCAGCGGGCCTTGCTGGCGGTCGGTGTCGAGCAATGCGGCGCCCAGTACGGCGGTGGCCATGCCGGTGGCAAAGCCTTGTACCGTGCGGGCGGCAATCAGCCAGCCGACGCTGTCGGCATTGATAAACAGCAGCATCGCCAGCATATCGAGGAGCAGCGCGGCAAAAATTACCGGCTTGCGCCCCAGGTGGTCCGACAGTGAACCCACGGTCAGCAATGCAGCCAGCAGGCTCAAGGCGTAAATGCCAAATACCAGGGTCAACATCGCCGCCGAAAAGTGCAGGCCCTCTTGATAGAGGTGGTACAACGGGGTCGGCGCGCTGGAGGCGGCGAGAAACGTCAGCAAGGTGATCGCCAGAAACACCAGGCTGGAACGATGAGAAGTAACGCTGGACATGGGCACGCTCCGCTAAAGCTAATATTTTGCTTTTGCGGAGTGTGCTACCGGATGGCGCTTAAAGCAAATTCTTTGTGTTAAGGTTTTACGCATGGCGATAAAAGAAGGCCTCCGCCCGGGGGGCCGTAGTGCCCGGGTCCAGGAATCAGTGCATTCGGCGGTGCGTGAATTGCTCGAAGAGCAGGACCGTTCCAGCGTGACCGTGCCGCAGATAGCCACGCGCGCCGGAGTGACGCCTTCGACCATCTACCGGCGCTGGGGTGACTTGGCGGCGCTGCTGGCCGATGTTGCGATGGCCCGTCTGCGCCCGGACAGTGAGCCGGCTGATACCGGCAGCCTGCGCGGAGACCTGCGGGCCTGGGGTGAGCAATACCGCGATGAGATGAGCTCGGACCTTGGCCGCGAGATGATGCGTGATGTGCAATGCAGTCAGGCGCCGGGGTATTGCGTGGGGATTCTCACCGGGCAGTTGGAGACGATCCTGGATCGGTACACCGACGACGCCGGGACACTTCCCAGCGTGGATCGGCTGATCAATTTGATTGTTGCGCCAACCGTGTTTCGCAGTTTGTTTTCTACTGTACCGTTGGAGGTTGAGGAGCTGCATGAGTTGATTGAGTTGGCTTTGCGGGGGTGAGGTGGTTTTTGGGTTTGGGTTTGGGTTTGGGTGTATATCCGTT
>NZ_CP080030.1:5151374-5151567 GCF_019382755.1 Pseudomonas sp. Colony2
TGATATGGGTTCCGCTCTTACAGCGGCTCACTTTTGAAAAGCGCAAAAGTAAGCAAAACGCTCTTGCCCCACCACTCGGCACCTCGCCTAGGCTCGGTGTGCCCTCACTCCGGCTTTGGACCGTGGGCCGCCGTCATGGGCCATCCTTGGCCCAGGACGGCTAACCTGGCGTCCTGCCAGGTTACCCACGCTC
>NZ_CP080030.1:5151607-5151725 GCF_019382755.1 Pseudomonas sp. Colony2
AAGATCAAGATCAAAAGCAGATCAAAAGCACAGCGGCCTCCCGGCCGGCTTGAGTGTTGAAGAGCAAAAGCCAAATCAAAATCTAAAGCCGGCACGGTCCAAAAAATGTGGGAGCGGG
>NZ_CP080030.1:5151752-5151820 GCF_019382755.1 Pseudomonas sp. Colony2
CGCGGGCATTCTGGATGAACGCGGCGCTCTCAGGTTTTTCGCGAGCAAGCCCGCTCCCACAGAAAAGC
>NZ_CP080030.1:5151845-5222548 GCF_019382755.1 Pseudomonas sp. Colony2
CTTTTGCTCTTCAACACTCAAGCCGGCCGGTAGGCCGCTGTGCTCTTGCTTTTGATCTTGATCTGACTGCCCCAATAAGCCCGAGGCCGAACGCAGGTATTGCGSAGCGGGTAAACCGGCAGGACGCCGGTTTAGCCGCGCCGGGCCATGGATGGCCCGTCGCGGCGGCCCGCGGAGCAATGCCGGAGTGAGGGAACGCCGAGCCACAGCGAGGCGCCGACAGGCGGGGCAGAGCCCTTTGCTTACTTTGGGGCTTTTGCAAAGTGACTCGCTGTAAGAGCGAAACCATAAGTAGCCGTTACCGAAGAAACGGATATGTACTCAAACCAATCGCCAAAAAAAACGGCCTCATCTGGAGGCCGTCTTTCATCACATATCAACGCTTAGGTGCGCATCCCACGCCCACTCACCAGCAACCGCGCACACCCCACATACAGCACCACAGTCGCCACCAGCATAAAGGTGATCGCCACACTGATCTTGATGTCCGAAACGCCCAGGATCCCATAGCGAAACGCGTTAACCATATGCAACACCGGGTTAGCCAACGACACCGTCTGCCAGAACGGCGGCAGCAAGGTGATCGAATAAAACACCCCACCCAGATACGTCAGCGGCGTAAGAACAAACGTCGGAATAATCGAAATATCATCAAAGTTGCGCGCAAACACCGCATTGATGAACCCCAGCAACGAAAAGATAGTCGCCGTCAGCACCACCACCAACAGGGTGATCCCGAGGTGATGCACCTGCAAATGGGTAAAGAACAGCGACAGCAACGTCACAATCACCCCAACCATCAACCCGCGCAGCACACCGCCCAGGGTGTAGCCGATCAAAATCGTATGAGGCGACACCGGCGACACCATCAATTCCTCGATGGACCGCTGGAACTTGCTGCCAAAAAAGCTCGACACCACGTTGCCGTAGGAGTTGGTAATCACCGACATCATGATCAACCCTGGCACGATGTACTCCATATAGGTGAATCCACCCATATCACCAATCTGCCGACCAATCAGGTTACCGAAGATCACGAAGTACAAAACCATGGTGATCGCCGGCGGCAGCAAGGTCTGCGGCCAGATCCGGGTAAAGCGCTTCACTTCGCGATAAACGATGGTCTGCAGCGCGACAAGGTTGGGTTGCAGTTCCGAACTCATACCGCCACCTTCGCCAGATTTTTCTCCACCAGGGACACAAACAACTCCTCAAGGCGATTGGTTTTGTTACGCAGGCTCAGCACCTCGATGTTCTGGGTAGCCAGTTGGCCAAACAGCGCGGTGATGCCCACGGCTTTGTCCACCTGGACTTCCAGGGTGTGGCTGTCCACCAGGCGATTCGGGTAGCCGATCAACTGGGGCGCAACCGTCATGTCGTTTTTCAGGTCGAGCAGGAAGGTCTCGACGTGCAACTGGCTCAGCAAATTACGCATGCTGGTGTTTTCGACAATGGTGCCGTGGTCGATGATGCCGATGTTGCGGCACAGCTGCTCAGCCTCTTCCAGGTAGTGCGTGGTGAGGATGATGGTGATGCCTTTCTGGTTCAGCTCGGTGAGAAACGTCCACATCGAACGACGCAGCTCAATGTCCACGCCCGCCGTCGGCTCGTCGAGGATCAGCAGGCGCGGTTCGTGAACCAGGGCGCGAGCGATCATCAAGCGGCGCTTCATGCCCCCGGACAGGGAACGCGAAGGCACGTCGCGCTTGTCCCACAAGCCCAGTTGCGTGAGGTATTGCTCGGCGCGTTCCTTCGCGATCTTCGGCGGGATGCCGTAGTAACCGGCCTGGGTCACGACGATGTCGAAGGTCTTTTCAAACTGGTTGAAGTTGAACTCCTGGGGCACCACGCCGATGCTGCGCTTGAGCGCCGCCGGGGATTTGTCCAGGTCGTTGCCAAAGATGTTCACCGTACCGGTGGTCTTGTTGACCAGGGTCGAGAGAATCCCGATGGTGGTGGATTTGCCGGCGCCATTGGGGCCGAGCAAGGCGAAGAAATCACCTTCGGCGACGTCCAGATCGATACCACTCAGGGCCTGGAAACCGTTGCCGTAGGTTTTGGTTAGCTGCCGGATGGACAGAGCGGAACTCATATCGGATTACGCACCAAAGAAGAGGAATAGAATTGTTACATGAGGGCAGACCGCACGGAATACAACGGCTGCGCGTGACAAGCATGGTGCTTGTCCGCGCCGCACAAGTACAGTAACCCGTATTAATAGTCGGTATCAGGTCAACGCGGTCATGACCGATTTCTGATAGGCCGGACGCTGGCGCAGCCGCTGGTACCAGGCTTCCAGGTTAGGCATCGACGGGCGTTCGATGGGCATTTCGAACCAGGCATAAATGAAGCTGCCCAAGGGGATATCGCCCATGCCGATCTCGCTGCCGGACAGGTAAGGTTGCGTGGCCAAGGCCTGATCCACCGTCTGCAAAACGTCGATGCAGGCCTGGCGACCGGCGTTGATGGTGTCCCAGTTCTGTTTTTCAGCCGGGGTTCGCAGCACGCCCCAGAACACGGTCTTGAACGGTTCGGCCAGGGTCGAGGTGGTCCAGTCCATCCACTTTTCCGCGTTGGCCCGGGCTTGCAGCTCGCTGGGGTACCAGTTCGAATCCGGCGCATGTTTGGCGGCCAGGTAGCGCACGATGGTGTTGGATTCCCACAGCACAAAGTCGCCGTCTTCAATCATCGGCACCCGGCCATTGGGGTTCCGCGCGCGGTATTGCGGCGTGTCGACCACACCAAAAGCCCCGCCCGCATCAATTGCCTCATAGTCCAGGCCGAGCTCCTCGGCGCACCACAGTGCTTTCCTGACATTTGACGAATTTTTACGACCCCAGATTTTCAGCATGACCGCCCCGATTTTGAAAAAGATGGTTGGATGAATGCCGGGGCAGCATACGCCGGATCACGTCCGGCTTAAATCACTCTGCATGTCCCCCAGCAGGATCGGCATCTGCTCGCCAAACAGGTGCGGGTAACATTTCTGGATGTGGGCGAAGAAAAATTCCTCGGGCACCTCGGCAAATTGCCCATGGTCCACCACGTACTCCATGGAGCGCTGGCCCTTGCGGTTGAAGGCGTGGAAAACACTGTCATGAATGCCATCGAAATCCAGCGGCGGCACATCGAACAGTTCGCACAGTTGCTGATTGAACGCCGGCGTGGCCTTGACCCAACGGCCGTCCAGATACAACTCGGTATAGCCATGCATGGCAAATACGTCACTTCTGAGCAGCTCGATCAAACGGGGCGTCGAGAGGTGGTTACGCACGTCGGCCAGGCCGATGCGCGCCGGGATCCCGCAGTGCCTTGCGCACGCCGCCAGCAATGTTGCCTTGGGCACGCAATAACTCTCGCCGGCCGCCAGTGCGAAGCTCGCGCTGAGGGTTTGCGGGTCGCGACTGAAGGTATAGGGGTTATAGCGCACCGCCTCGCGCACAGCGTAGTAAAGACTGACTGCCTGGTCACGAAGTGCGGCACTCGAACCGCGATGTTTTTCGGCGAACTCCACCACCGCAGGGTGGTCACTATCGATGAAGCGGCCGGGATTCAAGTACGCATTCATGAGGTTAATCTCAGAGAGCAAGCCCTGAGTCTAACCACAGGCATGCACCTGGGATAACGACGATTCGGCCAAATGTCGGCGCCTGGTGCTGATCATTGCCGGCACACCACGTAACACCCTCGTCACCCCGCTTGTTCGGATGCCGACTAAGCTCTGAGGTGATTTCGCACCTGGTTTCACGGAGGATTGAATATGCTGTTGTTGTGGATACTGGTTCTGGTGGTGGGCATTGCCTACCTGGCGCACCGGCGCATCGCGCCCCTGCCCGCCATCGGCGTGGTCGCCGTCTACCTGTTGGCGATGGGCGCCTTCAGCCACGCACCAGGCTGGTTGCTGCTGATCTTCTGGGTACTGATCGCCGTGGTAGCCGCCCCGCTGCTGCTGCCGGACCTGCGCCGCAAGTACTTCACCGCGCCGCTGTTCAACTGGTTCCAGAAAGTCCTGCCGCCGATGTCCGAGACCGAGCGCGACGCCATCGACGCCGGCACCGTGTGGTGGGACGGCGAGCTGTTCAGCGGCCGCCCCGACTGGGACAAGCTGCTGGCCTATCCCAAGGCGCAACTGACTGAAGAAGAACAAGCCTTCATCGACGGCCCTACCGAAGAACTGTGCGCCATGGTCACCGACTGGGAAATCGGCCAGGCCATGGACCTGCCCCCCGCCGCCTGGGAACACATCAAGCAGCATGGCTTTTTTGCCCTGATCATCCCCAAGGAGTTCGGCGGCAAAGGCTTCTCCGCCTATGCCCACTCCCAGGTCGCGATGAAGCTGGCGACCCGCAGCGGCGACCTCGCCTCCACGGTCATGGTCCCCAACTCCCTGGGCCCGGCCGAATTGCTGCTGCACTACGGCACCGATGAACAACGCAACCATTACCTGCCACGCCTGGCCCGTGGCGACGATATCCCGTGCTTTGCCCTGACCGGCCCACTGGCCGGTTCCGATGCTGGCTCCATGCCCGACACCGGGGTGATCTGCAAAGGCGAATGGGAAGGCAAGGAAACCCTCGGCCTGCGCCTGAACTGGGAAAAACGCTACATCACCCTCGGCCCGGTAGCGACTTTGCTCGGCCTGGCCTTCAAGGCCCATGACCCGGATCATCTGCTGGGCGACAAAGAAGACCTGGGCATCAGCCTCGCGCTGATCCCCACCGACACCCCGGGTGTTGAAATTGGCCGCCGTCACCTGCCACTAGGCGCCGCGTTCATGAACGGCCCCAACTCCGGCAAGGATGTTTTCATTCCGCTGGAATTCCTGATCGGTGGCCAGGAAATGCTCGGCAAGGGCTGGATGATGCTGATGAACTGCCTGTCGGTAGGCCGTTCGATTTCCCTGCCTGCCGTCGGAACGGGCGCGGCCAAGTTCACCAGCCTGGTGACCGGCCAGTACGCCCAGGTGCGTGAGCAGTTCAACGTACCGCTGGCGGCCTTTGAAGGCATCCAGGAAGCCCTGGCCCGCATCGGCGGCAACGCGTGGCTGATGGACAGCGCGCGGATGCTCACCGCCAACGCGGTCGACCTGGGGGAGAAACCCTCGGTACTGTCGGCGATCCTCAAGTACCACCTGACCGAACGCGGCCGCGAATGCATCAGCCACGCGATGGACGTGCACGGCGGCAAGGGCATCATCATGGGCCCCAACAACTACCTGGGCCGCAGCTGGCAAGGCGCGCCGATCTTCATCACCGTGGAAGGCGCGAATATCCTCTCGCGCAACCTGATGATCTTCGGCCAGGGTGCGATTCGTTGCCATCCGTTCGTGCTCAAGGAAATGGCCCTGGCCGGTCGCGAAGACCATGACCAGGCGCTGAAGGAGTTCGACGGCCTGCTGCTGCAGCACATCGGCTTTGCCGTAAGCAACGCCGCCAGCACCCTGGTGTTGAACCTCGGTTTCGGTCACTTCGAAAAGGCTCCGGGCAACAGCCTGAGCCAGGGCTATTTCCGCGCACTCAACCGTCAGGCCGCGGCGTTTGCGATGCTGGCGGACCTGAGCATGATGCTGCTGGGCGGCGAGTTGAAACGACGCGAACGCCTGTCGGCACGTCTTGGTGATGTGCTGAGCCACATGTACCTGGCATCGGCTGCACTCAAGCGTTATCACGACCTGGATTCGCCAGACCACCTGGAACCGCTGTTCGCCTGGGCCATGGAAGAGAGCCTTGGCCACTCCGAGCGTGCACTGGATGAACTGCTGACCAACTTCCCGAGCAAGGTGTTGGGTTGTCTGTTGCGGGTGATCGTGTTCCCGTTCGGCCGCCGTCATAAAGGCCCGTCCGATGCGCTGGATGCCGAGGTGGCCGCAGTGCTTGGTCGCGCCAAGGGTGACCCGACCCTGGAAGCGGTACTGGCGGGCTGCTATCGCCCACAGTCCGCAGAAGATCCGGTGGGCGCCCTGCAACACGCCTACGACCTGTTGGCCGACAGCCATCCGTTGCAGAAAAAACTCCACGAAGGCCTCAAGAGCGGCCAGGTCAAACCGACCGCGGGCGAACACGCCATCGATGCCGCGCTGCATGCCGGCGTGCTGCAACCGGCCGAGGCGCAGACCCTGCGTGACGCTGAAGCGGCGCGGCGCAAGGTGATCGACGTGGATGATTTCAGCAAGGAAGAACTGAGCCAGGCCGAGGGAAAAGTCCGCTGATCCCAGCGGTCATATAAAAACGGGTAGAGTGCCCTGCCTCACAAATACTGATCCCTTTTGACGGCGTCTGTTGTCGTCATGCTGCGTTGCCGCTCCTCGCCATAGCAAGCTATGACTCGTCGCGGCGCCTTGCCTGACAACAACAGCCACTCGTCAAAAGGAATCGTATTTGTGAGGCAAGGCACCGAGCTATATACTCTCGCGCCCGTTTTGCTCTTGAGGACTTATCTCGTGTCCAACGTCGTTGCCGATCATCTCGTCTTGCTCGACCACCTGCGCAGCATCCTGGTTGCCGTCGGCGAAGCCGAACAGGTTCCCGAGGAAAGCCACCTCCTGTTCCTGGAGCGCTTCGATGAACTGCGCGCCTTGCTGCCCATCGACCCGATCGAAAGCCAGTACCTGGGCCAGGACATGATGAGCCAGGTCATCCTGCGCTATCCGCAAATTGCTCACCTGGTGCCACGCGACCTGCTGTGGTTCTTCGGTGGCGACTGCCTGCACTTCATGCCCGACGACGAGCTGGACCTGTACCAGGCCCTGGAAGAACGTCGCTTCGAAGCTGAACAGAACGACGAACCGTTCGACTGGAACCAGGAAAAGCAGTTGTTGGCCATGTCCAATGACCAGCCCAAGCACTGATCTCAGGGCTGACGAAAATCAAATGTGGGAGCGGCGGTGCGACGGTTCGACTTGCTCGCGAATGCGGTGGTTCAGTCAATATTTTAGGTGACTGATACACCGCATTCGCGAGCAAGCCCGCTCCCACATTTAAACTGTATTCCTACCGTTTCTTCAGCGTCGGCTCTTTGGCCATGCACTCCACCAGATAATCAATAAACACCCGCAACTTCGGCGGCAGGTACCGCGTCGGCGAATGCAGTAGCCACGCATCCCCGTGGTACGACGCAATGAAATCCCACCCCGGCAACACCTGCACCACCTCCCTCGTCTCCAGCGCATGCCGCGCCGTGAAATACGGCAAGCTGCCAATCCCCACATGTTGCAATACCGCATCCAGCCGCACGCCTGTGTGATTGGCCGCATACCGCCCGCGCACGCCCACCGTCACCGCCTTGCTGCCCTGGCGAAACTTCCAGCGCGCATCCCCCGGCGTCTCACCCAGGTAGATGCAACTGTGCTCCAGCAAATCATGGGGATGCTGCGGCGTACCGTGCTCCGCCAGGTACCGCGGCGTGGCGCAGATCAAATGCTCGATCGGCAGCAACTGGCGCCCCACCAACCCCGGCGGCGGGCTGTCGGTGATGCGGATGCTCAGGTCGACATTGTCGTCAATCAGGTCCACATGCCGGTCCTCCAGGATCAACTGCACGTCAACCTTGGGATAACGCCGCAAAAACTCCGGCATATGCGGATGCACCACAAAACGCCCTACCGCCTTGGGCACGCTGACCCGCACCAGCCCTTCGGCTTCATGGGTGTATTGGCCGCTGATTTCCATCACCGACCGCGCAGCACTGACCATTTCCTGGCAGCGCTTGAACACCTCTTCGCCACCTTCGCTGAGGCGCAACTTGCGCGTAGTGCGTTGCAGCAGGCGAGTTGCCAGGGCCTTTTCCAGGCGTGAGATGCTGCGGCTCACGGAGGACGGCGATGCTCCCAGTTGGCGCGCAGCCTCGGAGAAGCTGCCTGTTTCCACCACCTTGACGAAAATCGCCATTTCGCCCAGCAGCGGTAAGGGAAGATTGATGCTCATGACGCACAAGTCCATTGAGATTTGAACGGATTATCACCCATTGGCGCACTTCTTATACTGCCGGTTAGAAACCCTGATGCGGATATAAATGATGACCCAGCGCCTGTTTTTTACCCATGACCACCTGAATGCCGAACTTGAAGTGCTGGGATGCACACCTTTTGATAACCAGTTTGCGGTAATCCTGCAGTCCACAATCTTCCATCCACAAGGTGGCGGCCAGCCCTGCGACACCGGCTGGCTCGGGGCAAGCCAGGTGTTGAAGGTGGTGCAGGAAGGCGATCATGTCGTGCATTACGTAGACCGCCCCGTGGCTCCCGGCGTGATCCAGGCACGCGTCGATGAAGACCGCCGCACCTTGCACACGCGCCTGCACTCGGCCGGGCATCTGATCGGCAATGCCGGTGAAACCCTGGGCTGGATGCCGATCAAGGCTCATCACTGGCCGGGCGAAGGCAAGATCACCTTTATTCGCGGCACCTCGGCCCAGGCCATGGACGCCGAGGCGATCCAGCGGCAAGTCGACCAATGGATCGCCGCCAACCTGCCGCGCCATATGGCCCTGGATGACGGTACGCGGCAAGTGGGTTTTGGCGACCTGCCGGCCTATGCCTGCGGCGGCACGCATGTGCAGGCATTGGGGGACGTGGGTCAGGTGACGATCCTGGCCCTCTCCGAGAAAAAGGGTGCATTGTCGGTGCGCTATACCCTGAACTGACTAAACCGCAATCGCCCCCGCCCTGCCCGGTTCCACCACAAACGACTTGAGGGTCGAGACGCTGGCGTTCGGATCCCGGGGATCGGAAATCACCCGGAAGTTCGTCAGCATATTCCTCTCCTCAAGCGCCACCGACACATAGCCGCGCTGGCGGCTGTCGAAAAACTTCACATGGGGATTGAGGGGCAGGATCGCACTGAACGCATCAAATGGTGGCCCGTCAGACGTCACCGACGTGCCGACAAACTCGGTCGCGACCACGGGCGAATCCGGATTCCCTGCGTCAGCGTGCAGGTCCGTCGTCCAGAACGAGTGAATATCGCCGCCCCAGAACACCGGGTTATTCACCTTTCTGCGCACCATCGACGCAAGCATCCGCTCACGGTTGGCCATGTAACCATCCCAGCCATCGGTCCAGCGGCCGGGCTTGTGGTTGGTCAGGTCACGTTGCGTGAGCGGCGCGACCAACAGGTCCTGCGCGATCACGTTCCATTGTGCCCGGGACTCGGCAAAACCCTGATCCAGCCAAGCCTCCTGCTCCCAGCCGAGCATGGTGCGACGGGGATCGCGCAGGTCAGCACAGGTGTTCGCGGCCACATGTCCCTTGTGGCTGCCATTGGCCAGGATGCATGGCTGCTCGGAGCGGTACTGACGCCCATCCAGCACATGGAAACGCGCCAGCCGGCCGTAGTCCAAACGCCGATAGAGGCGCATGTCCGGCCCGCGCGGCAGGCTGCTGGCCCGCAGCGGCATGTGCTCGTAGAAGGCCTGGTAGGCCGCCGCCCGCTGCTTGAGAAAACTCGTCACCGGGATGTTCGGGTCCTGGGACCACTGGCTGGCATAGTCGTTTTGCACTTCGTGATCGTCCCAGGTGACCACACTGGGCGCCGCAGCATGCAGTGCCTGCAAATCCGGATCGGTCTTGTACAGGGCGTAGCGGTTGCGGTAATCCACCAGATTCAACGCATTGCCGCTGCCGTGGGGGCGAATGATCTTGCCGGAATCAGCCGCGTAGGAACTGTCATAGATGTAATCCCCGAGGAAAAACACCAGGTCAGGCTGCTCGGCGGCCAAATGCCGATAGGCGCTGAAGTAGCCTCGCTCCCAATGGGAGCAGGAGACAAAACCCAACTGCGCCGATGCCATGGCATGCACCGCCGGCGCTGTGCGCGACTGGCCCACCGGGCTTTGCGCACCGAGGCCCTCGAACTGGTACCAGTAAGGTCGACCCGCCTCCAACCCGCTCACTTCCACATGCACCGAATGGGCGAAACGCTCGCTGGCCATCACCTCGCCCTGGCGCACAACGCGCGTCATCGCTGCATCGCGGGCCACCTTCCAGCGCACCGGCACCGCTCGGTTCAGGCCACCCCGACCGTCGGCGGCATTGAACAGCGGCGCGAGGCGCGTCCAGATCACGAAACCATCGGGCAATGGATCGCCTGACGCCACACCGAGGGTGAAGGGATAGTCGATGCCTGCACTACGGGCAAACGGGCTGAGGATCGAAAACGCCGTGGCAACTGCAAGCCCGCCCAGTACGCGACGGCGATCGTGATTCACACTCATCAACTGCGCTCCTTCCAATCGGCACGCACCAGGCCATACAACAACATGTCCTCGTGCACCCCATTCTTGAGGAAGGCGCCCTTCATGCACCCTTCGTAACCCAAGCCAATTTTTTCCATGACCCGAGCGGACCCTTTGTTACGAGCAAAGCACTGGCTGCCCACACGCTGCAGCGCCAATTCGCTGAACCCAAACGCTATGATCTGCGCCGCTGCTTCGGCGGCATAACCCTGGCTTCGAGAATGGGCGGCCACCCAATACCCGAGATGCCCACTTCGATGAGCAGCAGATAATCTGAGACTGATCACGCCGATCAATTCGCCAGTTTCCCGCAGATGAATCCCCAGCCCCAGTGAATGCCCCGAGCGGTAATTCTCTGCCTGGCCATCAATAAAGGCGTGTGCGGTTTCCAAGGTGTATGGCGATGGAATCGCAGCCGTGTTGTTCGCAATATCGGGATCGTTGGCCAGCACCGACAACGTCTCGGCCTGCTCCTTTTGCAGAGGCTTCAACAGCAGTCGCGGGGTGGATAAATGCGGCAGTGCAATGCTCATGCAGGGGGACTCGCGAAATAAATTCTCCAAGAATGTACCCGCGTCGTGTCAGTTTCATTACGTAGATAAATAGACCTACGAGTCGTCTGTAAGACGCGTCCTAGAGCCTTAAAAGCTTAAATTAAAGTTAACCATTCGGTCATTTTTGGTTGCTAGCGTGTCGCCCCTAATCAACTGCGGGGTAGCGGAATGAGAACTTGGGATGAACCCAAAAAACGCAAGGCACACATCGAACTGATCCCGATGATCGACGTGATGATGTTCCTGTTGGTGTTTTTTGTACTGGTGAGTTTGAACGTGATTCCGGCCCTGGGCATGAAGACTCAGCTGCCGAGCGCCAGCAGTTCACAGCAGCTCAAGCCGCAAAATAAATTCATCCTGACCCTGGGCCTGGAAGGTCAGCTGCAGCTCGATGGCAAGGACCTGACCGTCGACGCGCTGGTGCCTGCACTCAAGGCCGGCGAGAAGCCAGACACCAAGTCGACGATCATCGTCAACAGCGACAAAGGCGTGGAAGTGTCGCGCCTGGTCGAGGTGATGGACACCCTGCGCCTGGGTGGCTTTACCTCTGTCTCCATCGCCACGAAAAAGTCCTGATCATGTATGCCTTGTTTCGTGCGCGTCGGCTGCTGGGCAGTGTCCCGGCCCTGATCGCCCTGGTGCTGATTGCACTGGGTATCCAGTCCCAACCCCTGAAGATCCAGCCGCAGTACGACGAGTCGGCGGTTGAACTCGCGCTGGTCGAGCCCGAGCCGGAAGTGGTCCCCGAGCCCGTGGTGGAAGAACCGCCGCCACCGCCGCCGGTGATCGAAGACGAGGAGGCCGAACCTGCCCCTCCGCCTCCGCCACCCAAGCCGATCCCCAAACCACTGCCAAAGCCTGAGCCCAAGCCAAAACCGGTGCCCAAGCCCGTGGTCGCCAAGCCAACGCCTGTGCCTGCGCCAGCTCCGGTGGCCGCCAAGCCGGTGCAAGCCGCTCCCGCTCCCACGCCAGCACCCGCTGCGCCACCGGCGCCGCCGAAAGTCGACGGCCAGGCACTGGAAGGCGGCTACCTCAAGGGCTTGCGCAACGAGTTGGACACCTACAAGCAATACCCCACCGGGCGCCAGGCGTCCCTTGAACGCCCGAGTGGCGAGGTGGTGGTCTGGTTAATGGTGGACCGCCAAGGCCGCGTCCTCGACTCCGGGATCCAGACCCCGGCGCCGAGCATGCTGCTCAACCGGGCCGCCACCAACAGCCTGCGCCGTATCAAGCAGGTGAAACCGTTCCCCGAACAAGCCTTCGGTGGACGTAACGAGCAGCGCTTCACCGCCACCTTCAACTACAGCGTGCAATAAGCACACACCACCAGGACGACAGTGATGAAGTTCACCCGGATTCATCTGGCACTCGTTGCCGCGACGAGCATGACCCATGGAGTGGTCATGGCAGATACCAGCGACAGTGACGTCGGGACTATTGGGGTACAGGGCAAGGCAACCGCTGGGGGCGGTTACATGGTCCAGGAAGAGAGCGCCAAGGGCCGCTCGACCATCACCAAGGAAGCATTGGACAAACAGACGGCCACCGGCAACGCCATCGACAAGCTCAAGTACACCCCGGGCCTGAACATCTCCAGTGAAGACAACACCGGCCTCTCGGGTTTCCGCTTCACCATGCGCGGCATGAACTCCGACCAGGTCGGTATGTCGGTGGACGGCATGCCGATCAACGACTCCGGCAACTACGCGTTGTACTCCAACCTGTTGGGCGACCCGGAAAACATCGACCAGATTTTCGTCACCCAGGGCTCGTCGGAAGCCGACGGCCCGCACATCGGTTCCAGCGGCGGCAACATCGGCATCGTGACCATTCGCCCCACCAAGGAAACCGGTGCCTTCGTCAAGCAAGTGGTCGGCAGCAACGCCACCCGCAAGACCTTCGCCCGCCTCAATACCGGTGAAGTCAACGGCCTGAGCAACTGGCTGTCGGCTTCTCACACCGAAGGCCAGATGTGGCGCGGCTCGGGTGCCGTACGTGCGGACAAGGTGGAGTGGAACAGCTTCTTCGACGCCGGCAACGGCAACACCGCCAACCTGATCCTCAAGTACCACGAGCAGGACAACAACAGTTACAGCCAGTTGACCAAGGCACAGTTCCAGCAGTACGGCCGCAAGTACGACCCGTACCCGGCGACACCGGCGGTGGGCGCCAACGGCAAGGTCAGCAGCTACTACGACCTGGCGCAGAACCCGTTCCAGACCTTTACCGCCGTGCTCAACACCCAGTACAAGCTGAGCGACAACCTGTCCCTCTCGGTGATCCCGTATTACTACTACGGCAACGGCAGCGGCGTGGGCTCCTCGGCCTATGCGCTGAACAGTGGCTCGAACAAGGGCGGCGTTTTCGACCTCGGCAACCTGCCGACACAGGCTCAATACAACGCCGACGGTTCCGCGACCACCGGCGTCTACTACCGCCCTTCGCGCACCCAGACCTGGCGCCCGGGCATCACCACCAAGCTGAACTGGGACCTGGGCGACCACAGCCTGCAATTCGGCTACTGGTATGAACGCGCCCGCCAAAGCCAGACCCAACCGTTCATTGCCCTGAAGAACAACGGCAAGCCAAGCGATACCTGGCCCGACGGCAACTCCGTGGTCGACGCCAACGGCAACACCGTACAGGGTCGCGACCGCTACACCGTGACGCCGGCGCAAAAGGTCTGGACCCAGGACACCTGGTACATCAACTCGGACTGGACGTTGATCGCGGGCATTGCGTACATGAACGTCGAGCGTGACGGCACCAACCACGGCAGCCTCACCGAGCAACCCGGCAAGGCCAGCCAGACCTACAACAAACTGCTGCCCAACGCCGGCCTGAAATACCAGCTCGACGAGCGTGACCAGTTGTTCTACAGCCTGTCGCGCAACATGCGTATTCCACAGAACTACGTGCTGTACGACAAAGGCGTCGGCTCCCTCGACTCCAAGCCGGAACTCAGCTGGAACCAGGAACTGGGCTGGCGCTACACCGGCGAAGACAGCACCCTCGCCGCGACCCTGTTCTACATGCAGTTCAAGAATCGCCAGCTCACCTCCCTGGACAGCAACGGTGATTCCGCCGACATCAACGCCGGCACCGTCATCAACAAAGGCCTGGAACTGGAGTGGAGCGGCAAGCTGCCGCACAACTTCAACTACTACACCTCCTACACCTACACCAGCTCCAAGCAGCAGGACGACCTGACCGTCTACAGCGCCGGCAAGCCGATCGTGCTGCCCACCAGCGGCAAGCAGTTCGCCAACGTGCCGACCAACATGCTGGCGGCCAACATCGGCTATGACGACGGGCGCTTCTACGGCACCTTCGGCGGCAAGTTCACCAGCAAGCTCTATGGCGACCTGACCAACGACGAAGCCATCTCCGCCCGCACCATCTTCAACCTCGGCGCCGGTATCTACCTGCCGGTGGACAAGAAAGTCGTCAAGGACGCAACCCTGCGCCTGAACGTCGACAACCTGTTCGACAAGAAGTACCTGGACGGCGTGTACACCACCAAGACCAACTCGGCGAGCTACAGCGGTTTCCGCGATGGCGACCCGGCCTACATCGTTGGGCTTGACCGCACCGTCACCGTTTCCCTGGAAGCCAATTTCTAACTGCGAGGCTCAGCATCATGGACATGAACCTGCTTCACCAAATCACCTTTTATGTGATGTACGCCGCACTGGCGATTGCAATCTTCATCACCATCGAACGTGGCATCTACTTCGCCTACGTGCGCCGCCAGGCCCGTGCATTGACCGAAGTGCTGGGCGCCAATGTGCACAGCGAACGCGACCTGCCGGAAAACCTGACTCGCCGTGACAGCCTGCCGCTGAGCATGGTGCTGCCGATCCTGGCGCAGAAGGCGTCCCATGGTTCGCGCAAGGACCTGGACGACGAGATCGAAACCCAGTACCTCAAGACCCGCGCGCCGCTGTCGCGCAGCCTGTGGATCATCGAAACCATCACCACCGCCGCGCCGCTGCTCGGCCTGTTGGGGACCATCCTCGGCATCATCGACACCTTCAAGGCGCTGGCCAGTGCCGGTGTGTCCGACCCGGGCCAGATTTCCGGTGGTATCGGTACGGCCCTGTTCGCCACGGGTTTGGGTATCGCCATCGCGCTGTTCTGCGTGGTGTTCCACAACTTCTTCCAGGACAGCCTGGAGCGCATCAACGACCAGCTGAAAATCCTGCTGATCCGCGCGGCAACCGGTGCCCGCGTGCAGGGTGAAGTGCCGCACCTGGTACCGACCCCGCTGCACACCCGCACTGCGTGACCTTCCCGGGGCGGGCGCATCATGCGCCCGCCCTTTTTTTGCCCGATGAGACGCCTATGTCCATATCGCTGAAATTACGTATCGCCGGCCTTGCAGGCCTGCTCCTCAGTCCGCTTGCCCAGGCGGACTTTTCAATTCCGGGATTTGAGTTGGTACACACCGTGCCAGTGGACACCCAACTTGGCACCGCCGATCTGCGCCAGCCCGGCCCCGTGTGGATCCAGCTGTTCGACGGCGCGAAAAGCCGCATCGACATCGGCCAGTTCTACGCGGCCGACCATCCTGGCTCGGTGATGGACAAGGTGATTGAACACCTGGAAGCCGCCGGCAAACGCGGGGTGAAAATTCGCTTCCTGCTGGAAGAAAAAGGCGTGCGGCTGTCGGAAGCCTCGACCCTGGAGCGCCTGAAAGCCATTCCCAACCTGACCTTCCGCATCCTGCCCTATGGCAAGCTGAGTGGCGGGATCATCCACGCCAAGTACATGGTAGTGGATGGCAAGCAGGCGTTTATCGGCAGCCAGAACTTCGACTGGCGTTCGCTGGAGCATATCCACGAAACCGGGCTGTTGATCAGTGATGCAAACGTCGTCGCCCAGACCCAGGCCATTTTTGAACAGGACTGGCAGGCCCAGGCTGCGTTGGCCGACAACCAGCCTGTTGCCCTGCCCGCCACAGGCGCCACACCGGCACGCACCGGCAACTACCTGGTAGCCAGCCCCCAGCGCTACAACCCGCCGGGTGTGGGTGATTCGCAGCTGGAACTGCCACGTCTGCTGGGCGAGGCGAAAAAGGAAGTGCGCGTACAACTGCTGGACTACGCGCCGCTGTCCTATGGACCTGACAGAACCCGGCCTTACTACGCGATGATCGACAACGCCGTGCGTGCAGCGGCAGCGCGCGGGGTCTCGATCAAGTTGATGGTATCCAACTGGAACACCGAAGCACTGGAATTGCCGTACCTGAAAAGCCTGGCGGTGCTGCCGAATGTCGAGGTCAAGATCGTCACGCTGCCCGAGGCCAGGCAAGGATTTATTCCTTATGCGCGGGTGATCCACAGCAAGACCATGGAAATCGACGGGCAAGTGGCGTGGGTGGGCACTAGTAACTGGCTGGGGGGTTATTTCGATAACTCGCGCAACCTGGAAGTGGTGATGCGCAGTGAAGCGATGGCCAAGCGCGTGGGAGATTTACACGAACAGCTGTGGGACGGGCCGTACGCCAAGGCACTGGACGCGACAAGCGAGTACCCGGAGCCGCATCCGGGCAAGCCGTGAGCCGTTGCCTGCAAATCCCATGATTTGCGGGCAATGTCACATTGCCAGATATGAATGTTGCACTTTTCCGCCGTTGCGCTGACCAACCCTGCACACCTCATGGATGGAGAGCAGGGATGAACACCACACGCAATGGACTGTACGGTACGGCGCTGGTTTGGGCGGCCATCGGGCTGGCAGGTTGTGCCAATTCCATGACCTCCACCGGGGTGCCGGGGGTGAAGATGGGCGACAGCTATGAGCAGGTACTCGCCGTGGTCAGCCGTGACAATACGGTGACCAGGAAGATCGACGGGCAGGGATTCCGGGCTGAGGGTTACTCGCAGACGTTCAAGGATTGTCGCAGTACATATTTTATCTTCCAGGGCGCCGATGGCTTGCAGATGGTCAGCCATGAGCCCGCGCCGCATCTGTCGGTCAGCCAGAACTGCCGCCAGCCATGAGCACTTTACGTGTCATTCCCGCCCTGTTCCTGGTGCTCCTCAGCGGCTGCGGCCAGGTGTATAACATCCGCTCCCTCAACACCGCCTATACAGCGCCACCGTCTGCCGAGACGGCGCGCTTGCGCATTATCAGCGACGGCATGGTGCGCGCAGTGCCCGGGCGCGATTGTCTGGACTGGAATGTTCCCGGAGCAGGCGTGATGGTGTCCGCCAAATCCGGCTTCGCCGACCGCAATGGCGCAAGCCTGGGGATGCCGGGGCCGATTTACACCTGGGACGGTGCGGTGTCGTCCGAACAGGTGATTCCGGCGAACACGCCCATTGCCTTTCATTACCTTGGGTTGCCGCAATATGGCCGGCAATGTTTCAACACCATGACGTTTATCCCCAAGCCCGGCATGGACTACATGGTGCGAGCATCAATGTCCGGGAGTTGCTCATTCGAGCTTGCTGAGCTGCCGAAAGGTGCCGAACGATGGAGTCCGATTGAACCGACGCCATCGGGAAGGCTATCGATGTGCCATGCGATGGATAATTTCTAGCGGTACAAACGCAACGTGGGCCGAGGCATTGCACTCCGGCTCACAAAAAACCCACAAACAAAAACGCCGATCATTGCTGATCGGCGTTTTCGTTAAATATGGAGCGGGAAACGAGACTCGAACTCGCGACCCCGACCTTGGCAAGGTCGTGCTCTACCAACTGAGCTATTCCCGCAAATGGCGTCCCCTAGGGGACTCGAACCCCTGTTACCGCCGTGAAAGGGCGGTGTCCTAGGCCACTAGACGAAGGGGACACGCTACTGAAACACATGGTGTGTGTTTCAGTGCCCAGAGATTAAATCCGAAGATTACGCCCTGGTTTCACTCAGTGCCGCCCGAGGGCAACACTGCTTAAATTTGGAGCGGGAAACGAGACTCGAACTCGCGACCCCGACCTTGGCAAGGTCGTGCTCTACCAACTGAGCTATTCCCGCATATGGCGTCCCCTAGGGGACTCGAACCCCTGTTACCGCCGTGAAAGGGCGGTGTCCTAGGCCACTAGACGAAGGGGACACACGTACAACATTCACTCCCTACCGCGTTTCGCTGTGTGCTTTACGCTGTAAGTGGCGCGCATTCTATGGATGGATTGGGAGGTCGTCAACCCCCAAGGATAAATTTATTTAAATCAATGACTTCGCCGTGGTTTACGGGGGTTGCAAGGGTTTCTCGCCGTCCAGGCTTTGGCGCCTATATTCTGGCGTTCCACAAGGCGCTATAGTTCGCCACAGCAAATGATGGCAATGTGCATCTACGCAGGGACTGCCCCGCTATATAGAAGAAACTACTGACGCAACTGGTCGCTCAGTCCTATCCGGTCACTGCACCAGTCACTACACTTCAATGCAAACCCCATAAAGAGGTCACACCGGTGACACCACTCATGATCACCCTGCTGGTAATAGCCGGGATCGTAATACTGATCGCCATTGGCTACATGAACCACGTGGTGGAAAACAATAAGCTGGAAAAGAACCGGACCCGGATCGAACTCAATGACCGGCTGCGCCGCTGCGGCGAAATCACCGAGACCTTCCCTGGCCAGTTGATGACGCCGCGACTCAAGTTGCTGCTGACCCGCCTGGAGCTCAACGTCAATCAGCGCCTGCTGAACCTCGACAAGTCCAATGCGTCGCTCAAGGCACGCATCACTGAACTCAACGCACTGGTGGCCCAGGGCGAATCGATTCCGGTGAACAACCCGCCAGGCCCGATCCAGACCGAAGCCAAGGCCAAGGATGTACGTTTCCTGCTCGAAGCACTGC
Source organism: Pseudomonas sp. Colony2 (assembly GCF_019382755.1). NCBI lineage: Bacteria > Pseudomonadati > Pseudomonadota > Gammaproteobacteria > Pseudomonadales > Pseudomonadaceae > Pseudomonas > Pseudomonas sp. Colony2. The sequence continues at coordinate 5,170,442 of NZ_CP080030.1, forward strand.
ATGGCCAGGTGACCCGAGCGGCCCAGGACGGTTTCCTGCCGACCAATGAAGCCAAGCACTGGATCAAGGAAATCCGCCATATCCTGGTGCTGCTGCACATCGAGTTCTTCAACAACCTGGGCCAGCACGCACTGCAACAAGGCCAGCCGGGCCAGGCTCGCCTGGCGTTCGAACGCGGCGTGCAGTACCTGCGCAAGCAACCGGAGCCGGTGGTGTACAGCCAGCAGCTGCAATTGCTCGAGAAACAGCTGGCGCGCGCCAACTCCATGGTGCTGTCCAACCTTGAACCGGCTGAAGACGAGGTCAACGAATTGACCGAAGGCTTGAAAGTGGTGGATGCGGACGCCGACTGGAAGAAGAAAGCCATCTACGACTGATCCCCTGCCATTGTGGTGGGCGGCAAACCCGCTCGCCACATGCCATCACTCTGCACCTATCCCCTTCCCCTCGAATAGCGTAAAAAAGGCCCCTCACTCCGTTAACGAAAAGGGCTTCGCCATGCCTGTCGTGCTCATCGATGGACAACCGCTGCACTACCTCGACCAGGGCACCGGCCCGGCCGTTCTCCTCGGTTCCAGCTACCTGTGGGACAGTCAGATGTGGGCGCCGCAGATCGAAGCCCTGTCGCAACAGTACCGGGTGATCGTCCCCGAGCTTTGGGGCCACGGCGAGTCCGGCGCACTGCCTGCAAACACTGCATCCCTGGACGACCTCGCACGCCAGCACCTGGCGCTGCTGGATCACCTGGACATTGCCCAGGTCAACCTCGTGGGCTTGTCGGTCGGCGGCATGTGGGGCGCACGCCTGGCGCTGCTGGCTCCCGAGCGGGTCAACAGCCTGGTGCTGATGGACACGCACCTGGGCGCCGAGCCGGAAGCCACTCGCCAATACTACTTTTCGCTGTTCAAGATGATCGAAGATGCCGGCGCCATTCCGGAACCGCTGCTGGATGTGGTGGCGCCGATCTTCTTCCGTCCCGGTATCGACCGGGAGTCGGCCTTGTACCAGGATTTCCGCAACGCACTGCAGGCCTTCCCCAAGGAGCGCCTGGTGCACAGCATCGTGCCCCTGGGCCGGATTATCTTCAGCCGCGCGGATGTGCTGGAACAACTGGCGCGCCTCGACACCGACACCACCCTGGTGATGTGTGGCGAGCAGGACAAGCCACGCCCACCGGCCGAATCAGAGGAAATGGCGGCCTTGATCGGCTGCGCGCTGATGTTGATTCCGCACGCCGGGCATATCTCCAGCCGGGAAAACCCCGATTTCGTCAACGAAGCGCTGCTGACCTTCCTGGCCAACAACGCCTGACCGCCCTGCCCTTTGATCGCCGCAGGCCTGCGGTGATCAAAGGCGGAAGTGCCCGACCATCCCCTTAAGCTCCGTACCCAACTGCGCCAGCTCGATGCTCGACGCTGCATTGCCCTGCATGCTCAACGCCGATTGATCGGCACTCGCACGGATGCTGGTGACGCTGCGGTTGATTTCCTCGGCCACCGAGCTTTGCTCTTCGGCCGCTGCGGCAATCTGCTGGTTCATCTGCTGGATCAACGACACCGCCGCCGCGATGCTGCCCAGGGCGCTTTCGGTTTCCAGGGCATCACTGACCGCCAGCTTGACCAGTTCGCCGCTCTGCCTGATCTGCTGCACCGAAGCCTGCGCAGCGCTGCGCAAGGTACTCACCAACCGTTCAATTTCCTCGGTCGATTGCTGGGTGCGCTTGGCCAGCGCCCGCACCTCGTCGGCCACCACGGCAAAACCGCGGCCCTGCTCGCCCGCCCGCGCCGCCTCGATGGCCGCATTCAGCGCCAGCAGGTTGGTTTGCTCGGCCACGCTCTTGATCACCTCAAGGACGGTACCGATAGTCTGGATCTCCGCGCTCAGGCTTTCGATGCTGGTACTGGCGGAGGTCGCGGAGCTGGCCAGCAACTCGATACGCTGCAAGCTCTGGCGCACAACCTGCTGACCGCTGTCGACCTTGTCATCCGCCGTCTGCGCCGCCTGGGCCGCTTCTTCGGCGTTGCGCGCCACATCGTGCACGGTGGCGGTCATCTGGTTCATGGCCGTGGCCACCTGCTCGGTTTCTTCCTTCTGGCTGCTGACCTCGATATTGGTCTGCTCGGTGACGCTGGACAGCGAATGGGCCGAGCTGGCCAGTTGCTCGATACCTGCCTGCAACCCGCTGACCATGCTGCTCAGGCCGCTGCTCATCTGTTGCATCGCGAGCATCAATTGGCCCATCTCGTCCCGGCGACTGACTTCCATGCGGCCACTGAGATCACCGGCGGCAATCTGCTGGGCCACTGCGATCACGCTGCGCAACGGTGCAACGATCAAACGGGTAATGATCCACGCGGCAATCAGCCCGACCAATAACGCCAACGCCGAAGAACCGATGATCAGCAACGCGCTTTTCTTCAACTGCGCCTGCATCGACAGGTCTTCTGCGTCGTAGGCCTGATTGACCCGGGTGACCACTTCGGCTGCGCGCTCGTGCAACTGCTTGTAGACGACTTTTTCCTGGGCCAGCAGCCCGGTGTATTCGCCGAGTTTTTCGCTGAAGGCCGCGATATGCCCGGACACTTCGTTAAGCACGGTTTGGTAGCCAGGATCCTTGACGGTGGTTTTCAGCTGTTCGACCTGGGCCAGGGCCTGATCGGCCTGCTCGATCTTGCCCTGCTCGGCGTTCTCGTCATCGCCCTTGCGGCTCTGGTCCAGGCGCACGTGCGCTTCGTTCATGGCCTGCAGCATCAGGCGCGAGACCTGGCTGACCTGCCCCGCCTGCTCGATGAATTCGGCACCTTCCTTGCCCTGGCTTTCCTTGAGGCCATAGGCGCCGTCGTCCGCCAGCCCGGCCTGCAACACATCAAGGTTGTTGGCGACACTGGAGACCGACCAACTGGCCATTTCCAGCGCCAGGTCCTTGGTCTGGGTCAGCTCGACAAACTCATCGAACGCCTTGCGATACGCCGCCAGCGCCTGCTCGACGTCGCTCATCACCGGGACATTGGCAGGCGACTGGGCCTTGAGAATTACCGCCTGGGCCGCCAACGCGTCGACACTTTCGTGCAAGGCGTCCACCGACTTGGGGTCGGCATGCAACGCGTAGTCCTGCTCGATCAAGCGCACCTTGAGCAAGCCGCTGTTGAGCGCCGACATGGCTTTAAGGCCCTCGAAGCGCTGGCCAACGGTTTGCAGCGACCATACGCCAATCGCGGCCACCAATGCCGTCAACAGCAGTACCAGGGCAAAGCCCAAGCCCAGTTTCTTGGCCATACCGAGGTTGGCAAAACGTCGTTGCACGGCAGAAATCATTGCACTTGAGTCCTCTTGCAATGGCGAATGCCATCAAGCCAGGTTTCGATGCAGCGAGATTCGCAACCCCGGGGCACTGAATACAAGGGTTTGGCGCCACAATAATGGCAAAAAGCTACATCCTCGTCGTTTTCAGAATGGTAGAGGTCGATCCTGCCGGCCCCATGGCCTTGAACAACGCCAGTGCACGCTGATCAGAAGCGTAGGCCACATTGATGCGCAGCCAGTCGCTGGATTCGCCCGTCGGGCTGAAAAGCGTCCCCGGCGACAGCAACACCCCCAGCCGGCGAGCCCGCGCCTGCACGGTGGAACGGTCGCCGACACCAGGGCGCGCCCAGAGGAACATGCCCCCCGCCGGCACCGCAAACACCTCCCACTCTTCGTCTTCCAGCACCTGCAGGGTCATGGCCATTTCCGTGCTCAGCCGCCGGCGCAGGCGTTGCACCCACTTGCGGTAGGTACCATTGGCCAGCAACGTCGCCACCACCGCCTCGGCAAACCGCGAGGTGCCGATGCCGGTCAAGGTCTTGACCCTGGCCAATTGCGCGATGATCGCCCCGCTGGCCGTGAGATACCCCACCCGCAAGGCGCTGCTGAGGGTCTTGGAAAAACTCGAGACATAGATCACCCGGTCCTCGTGGGGCAACGCCGACAACCGGGTGCACGTGGCATGTTGCAGGTCGCCATAGACGTCTTCCTCAATGATGAAGAAGTCCTGGGAATGGGCCAGTTGCAGCAAGCGCTCGGCCACCGCCAGGGACAGGCTGGTGCCGGTGGGGTTGTGATACAGGCTGTTGATGAACAGGCACTTGGGCCGGTGCCCGCGCAACAGCGCTTCCAGGGCAGGCATGTCCGGGCCGCCACGGGTGCGCGGCACTTCCAGCAGCTTGACACCGTGAAAGGCCAGTTGGCGGTAAAGGTTGCCGTACCCCGGGCTTTCCACCACCACGGTGTCGCCGGCCTTGAGCAGCGTGCGGATCAGCAGGTCCTGGGCGTGGCTCGCGCCGTGGGTGGTGAGAATATGCTCGACCCGGGTTGCCACCTGGATGTGCGCCAGGCGCTTGAGCAGCTGTTCACGCAGGGCCGGCAGCCCCAGCGGCGTGCTGTAGTTGAAGACGGCCGCGGTGTCGGTGCGGGTGACTTCACGAATCGCGTAGCTGATGTCGTCGCTCTCGCGCCAGGTGTCCGGCAGCCAGCCGCATCCCAGTTTCAGTTCGCCCAGTTGATTGTCGATGAAGGCGCCCCACCCCGACTCGGCGCCCTCATACCATTGGTTTTCACCGCGAAGACCACGCTCGGCGGGTGGCTGGGCCACACAGAAACCGGCGCCTTGCCTTGAGGCCAGCACACCTTGGGCAACCATCCGCTCGAACGCCTCGATGACGCTGGACTGACTGAGCAGGTTCTCGTGGGCCAGTTGCCGCACCGAGGGCAACCGCGTCCCGGGGCTGGCGCCGCTCTCGCGAATCCAGGCGGCCAGCGCACTGACGATTTGCTGCACTACCGGTACAAGGGCTTGTCGATCGATCCCTAAATCCATGAGCCACTCACTTAAACTGTTGTCATTTAACCCAAACCAGTTAAGCACAGAAGCCCAATGACAGCCGCGATCAAGATTTATTAAATCATTGATTTAATTGAATTATTTACCTAGTGAAACACATTCAGGTGAGGCATCTGGCCACCTGCGGAAAAACCCCACAGCGCCTCCAACGCTTTTCTGAATGGCATCCGCCTCACTTCCTAAATCGCGGTCGCGCCACCGTCCACCGCCAATGCCTGGCCCGTGGTGAAGGCAGCACCGTCGCTGCACAGATAAAGCACTGCGCTGGCGATCTCCTCGACCTTGCCGATACGCCCGACCGGGTGCATGGCGGCGGCAAATTCGGCTTTGCGCGGGTCAGCTTCATAGGCACGGCGGAACATATCGGTGTCGATCACGGCCGGGCATACCGCGTTGACGCGGATTTTCTTTTTCGCGTACTCGATCGCCGCCGACTTGGTCAGGCCGATCACCGCGTGCTTGGACGCGGCATAGATACTCATCTTCGGCGCCGCCCCAAGTCCTGCCACAGAAGCCGTGTTGACGATGGCGCCGCCGCCCTGAGCCAGCAGCAACGGCAGTTGATACTTCATGCACAGCCACACGCCCTTGACGTTGACGCCCATGATTGCGTCGAACTCATCCAGGCTGCCGTCCGCCAGCTTGCCCTTCTCGATCTCGATCCCGGCGTTGTTGAAGGCATAGTCCAACCGGCCATAGGTGGCCACGGTCTGCTGCATCAACTGCTGCACGTCCGCTTCGAGGGTGACATTGCAGCGCACAAACACCGCTTCGCCACCGGCCTGATGAATCAGCGCCACAGTGCCCTCGCCGCCAGCCGCGTCCAGGTCGGCGACTACGACTTTCAAGCCTTCAGCGGCGAACGCCAGCGCAGTGGCGCGGCCAATGCCGGCGGCCGCACCGGTCACCAGGGCGACCTGGCCGGAAAATGTCATGCTCATGGTGGATGTTCCTTCGATGGGAATGCTCGATGACCCCAGTCTAGCCAGAGCCACCATCGGCGCGTCAGCACTATCAAAAGCCCGGTTGGCGAACCATGAGCCGCAGTGATAACGGCACCGGCATCACTATCATTGCAGTGGATCGGTGGGCATTCGCAGGTGCCGCGCACCTTGCCGGTGCAGCCCGAAGGGTCTATCACTCAAGGTCCACTTCTCAAGAGTCGCTGCCATGACTGCCCAGACTAACCGCCAATTCCTGCTCGCCAAACGCCCGGTCGGCGCGGCCACGCGGGACACCTTCACTTACCAGGAAGTGCCGGTGGGTACACCCCAGGACGGCCAGGTGCTGGTGCACAACGAATACCTGTCCCTGGACCCGGCCATGCGCGGCTGGATGAACGAGGGCAAATCCTACATTCCACCGGTGGGTATCGGCGAAGTCATGCGCGCCTTGGGCGTAGGCAAGGTGATCGCGTCGAACAACCCGAAATTTGCCGTGGGCGACTACGTCAACGGTGCCTTGGGTGTGCAGGATTACTTCCTCGGTGAGCCGCGGGGTTTCTACAAGGTCGATCCGAAACTGGCGCCGTTGCCGCGTTATCTGTCTGCGCTGGGGATGACCGGCATGACCGCTTACTTCGCCCTGCTGGACACCGGCGCGCCCAAGGCCGGCGAGACCGTGGTGATCTCCGGCGCGGCAGGCGCGGTGGGCAGCATTGCCGGGCAGATTGCCAAGATTAAAGGCTGCCGCGTGGTAGGCATCGCTGGCGGCGCCGACAAATGCAGGTTCTTGGTGGATGAACTGGGTTTTGATGCAGCCATCGACTACAAGAACGAAGACGTGCATGCCAGCCTCAAGCGCGAGTGCCCGAAAGGTGTGGACGTGTATTTCGATAACGTCGGCGGGGACATTCTCGATGCCGTGCTCAGCCGCCTGGCATTGAAAGCCCGCGTTGTGATCTGCGGCGCCATCAGCCAGTACAACAACAAGGAAGCTGTCAAAGGGCCAGCCAACTACCTGTCACTGCTGGTCAATCGTGCGCGCATGGAAGGGTTTGTGGTGATGGACCACGCGGCGAATTTTGCCGCTGCCGGGCAGGAAATGGCCGGCTGGATGGCTCAGGGCAAGCTCAAGAGCAAGGAAGATATAGTCGAGGGGCTGGAGACGTTCCCGGAAACGCTGATGAAACTGTTCAACGGTGAGAACTTTGGGAAGTTGGTACTTAAAGTCAGCTGACACACCTCAGAACCAAATGTGGGAGCGGCGGTGCGACGGTTCGACTTGCTCGCGAAGGCGGTGTGACAGTCAATGCATAAGGTGACTGCTCTACCGCCTTCGCGAGCAAGCCCGCTCCCACATTTTTTTACCGTGCCCGCTTCAGGTCGGGTAGGTCAGGCAATCTCGGCAACTACCGCTGCCAGCGCCTTGGCCGGGTCGGCCGCCTGGCTGATCGGGCGACCGATCACCAGGTAATCGGAACCGGCATCCAGGGCCTGGCGTGGGGTCAGGATGCGACGCTGGTCGTCCTGGGCGCTGCCCGCCGGGCGAATCCCCGGGGTCACCAGTTGCAACGCCGGGTGGGCGGTCTTCAGCGCCTGCGCTTCCAGCGCCGAGCACACCAGGCCGTCCAGGCCAGCCTTTTGCGCCAGGGCCGCGAGGCGCAGCACTTGTTCCTGTGGCTCGATGTCCAGGCCGATGCCGGCCAGGTCTTCACGCTCCATGCTGGTCAGCACGGTTACGCCAATCAACAATGGCTTGGGGCCGCTGCGCTGATCGAGCACTTCACGGCACGCAGCCATCATGCGCAAGCCGCCGGAGCAGTGCACGTTGACCATCCACACGCCCATTTCGGCGGCGGCCTTGACCGCCATCGCGGTGGTGTTGGGGATGTCGTGGAATTTCAGGTCGAGGAACACCTCGAAACCTTTGTCACGCAAGGTGCCGACAATTTCGGCGGCACAACTGGTGAACAGTTCCTTGCCAACCTTGACCCGGCAAAGCTTGGGGTCCAACTGGTCAGCCAGCTTCAGTGCGGCGTCACGAGTGGGGTAATCCAGGGCGACGATGATAGGAGTCTGGCAGGCGGACATTGGAATGGGCTCTCAGGCAAGTCGAAATCGGCGCGGATTGTAGCGCAAGCAGCGGGTTTGCGGGATCCGATGATCGGTAATTCGCGATTTAGCCGCCATATTGCGGGCTCCCGGGCAATTGTGTCGAAACAGATACATTCCCGACATGCCTGCAATACCCCCGAAGATTAGCCTCGCACACGTGAACCATCGTACAGAACTTCCAGCCCCGGGGCTGGGCGCCTATGCTGAACGCAACAACCTCGCCGCCGAGCTTCGGCCCGGCGGCCAACCAGGTAGATGATCGCACCATGCAAACCCTGACTCCTGTGCTGAATGACGATCAAAAAGCCTCGCTTGTCGGTGAAGACAAACGCTGGAATACCCGCGCACTGATTGTCGACGACGACGTGCCGATCCGCGAACTGCTGATCGATTACCTGGCGCGCTTCAATATCCTCGCCAGCGGCGTGACCGATGGCGCGGCCATGCGCCAGGCCATGCAAGCCGAGACCTTCGACGTGGTGGTGCTCGACCTGATGCTGCCGGGCGAAGACGGCCTGTCGCTGTGCCGCTGGCTGCGGGCGGAATCGGACATCCCGATCCTGATGCTCACCGCCCGCTGCGAACCTACCGACCGCATTATCGGCCTGGAACTGGGGGCCGACGACTACATGTCCAAGCCCTTCGAGCCCCGTGAACTGGTGGCGCGCATCCAGACCATCCTGCGCCGGGTGCGGGATGACCGCACCGAGCAGCGGGCGAATATCCGCTTCGACAACTGGCGCCTCAACAGCGTGCTGCGCCAGCTGGTGGCCGACGACGGGCTGGTGGTGCCGCTGTCCAACGCCGAATTCCGTTTGCTGTGGGTGTTTATCGAGCGCCCGCGCCGGGTGCTGAGCCGCGAACAATTGCTGGACGCGGCCCGGGGTCGCTCCATCGAGGCCTTTGATCGCAGCATTGACCTGCTGGTCTCGCGCCTGCGCCAGAAGCTGGGGGACGACCCCAAGGCCCCGCAGTTGATCAAGACCGTACGCGGTGAAGGCTACCTGTTCGACGCCCGAGATATCGGCTGATGCGCAACGCCTTCAACACCCTGTTCGGGCGGCTGTTCGGTGTGTTGCTGGTAGCGATTGTGCTGGCCCACGCGCTGGCATTCTTCTGGTTTCACCATTATGGCCCGCCGCCCCCTCCGCCCCACGAGACCTTCATCGAGCAACCGGACGGCAGCCTGACGCCAATGCCCAAGGAGCATCGCCGTCCCTGGTTCGGCGGGCCTGTGGTGCCACTGACCTTCCAGTTTATCTCGCTGATCATCGCCGCCTGGTATGGCGCCAAGCTGCTCAGCCGGCCGATCCAGCGCCTGAGCGCCGCGGCCGAGCGCCTGAGCCTGGACCTCGACAGCCCACCGCTGAACGAGTCCGGCCCACGGGAGGCGCGGCAAGCGGCATCGACCTTCAACCTGATGCAAAAGCGCATCCGCGAACAGGTCACCCAGCGTGCCCGCATGCTGGGCGCCGTGTCCCACGACCTGCGCACGCCGCTGTCACGGCTCAAGCTGCGCCTGGAACAGATCGAAGACACCAAGCTGCAGGGCCAGATGCGCCAGGACCTGGACGACATGATCGGCATGCTCGACGCCACCCTGAGCTACCTGCACGAGCAACGCACCAGCGAAACCCGGCATTGGCTGGATGTGCAGGCGCTGGTGGAATCCCTGAGTGAAAACGCCCAGGACCGCGGCTCCGATGTGCAATGCAGTGGTGAGTGCGCGCCGCTGCAAGTGCAACCGATGGCCCTGCGTTCGTGCCTGAACAACCTGATCGATAACGCCCTGCGGTACGCCGGCACCGCGCGCATCGAACTCGCGGACACTCCGCAGGCGCTGGTGGTGAAAGTGATCGACCACGGCCCGGGCATTGCGGCGGATAAACGCGAGGCGGTGTTTGAACCGTTTTATCGGCTGGAAGGCTCGCGCAACCGCAATTCCGGTGGCGTGGGGTTGGGCATGACGATTTCCAAGGAAGCCGTGGAACGCCTCGGTGGACGGCTGAGCCTGGAGGAAACTCCGGGCGGCGGCCTTACCGCCGTAATGTGGCTGCCAAGGGCGTAGGAATGGTTCCTGCGCCCTGCAGGAACCATTACTGCCCGGTTTTATCTTCCCGCCGCACCTGAGCCTGGGTGGCACTCCAGTCCGTCAACAAGCTATACGCCACCGCCAGCAATGTCGGGCCGATAAACAGGCCGATAAAGCCGAACGCAATCAACCCGCCAAACACCCCCAGCAACACGATCACCAGCGGCAGGTTGCCGCCACGGCTGATCAGGTAGGGCTTGAGCACGTTGTCGACGCCGCTGATGATGAACGTGCCCCATACACCGAGGAACACCGCATAGGTGTAGTCGCCCTTCCAGGCGAGCCAGGCGGTGGCCGGAATCCAGATCAGCGGCGGGCCCATCGGAATCAGGCTGAGCAGGAAGGTCACGATCCCCAGCACCAAAGCCCCCGGAACACCGGCAATCCAGAAGCCGATCAGCGCCAGCAAGGCCTGGGCGGCAGCGGTGCCGATCACACCGTTGACCACCCGCTGCACCGTACCCGCGACCAGTTCGATGTAATAACCCGCCCGGTCGCCGATCAACCGCTCCAGCAAGCGATGCACAAACATCGCCAGGCGCGGCCCGTCACGGTAGAAAAAGAACACGAACACCAGGCTCAGGGTCAGTTCCAGGATGCCGCCGCCGATCTGCGCACTGCGGGCCAGCAACCAGTTGCCGACCTGGCCCAGGTACGGTTTCAACGTGACCATCAGTGCCGCGCCCTGCTGGTCGATGCTGTCCCACATCGCCACCAATCGTTCGCCGACAAAGGGAATGGAACCGAGCCAGGTGGGCGCCGCAGGCAAGCCATCCACCTGGATATCCTTGATCAGGCCCACGGCATCGCGCACATGGTCGGCCAGGTTGAACCCCAGCCAAACCAGCGGCAACGCCACCAATAGCATCCAGACCAGGGTCAGGATCCCGGCGGCCAGCGATTCGCGACCGCCCAGCCAGCGGGTGAGCAAGCGCATCACCGGCCAACTGGCAAACGCCAGTACCGCGCCCCAGAACAGCGCCGACCAGAAAGGCGCCATCACCCAGAAGCTGGCACCAAACAACACCAGCAGCAGGATCTGCACCAGCAGGCGATCGTTATTGAGCATGTGGTTTCTCGAAAAGAAGTCTGTAAGAGGAAGAGCTTAGGCGAACGGCGCGGGTCCGTTCGCCCTGGAACGGTCAGCGTATCAAATGCAGGTGCAAACCCTTGGCTTCGGTGGTGCCGGTTTCCAGGCGCGCCGCACGTACGCCCTGATCGATCAAGCCCTGGCGCCATGCCTCGGCGGTGGGCCCGGTCAAACTGACCCGCAACGTGGCATCCAGGTTCAATCCGCGGGAAATAAGGGTGAGCCAGGTGGCGTCAGGCTCGGCGCCCAGCTTGGGAAAATCCAGCTCGCCAGTGCTTTTCAGTTCCCGCAGCAGCGTAGCGGAGGTCGGCAGCAAATCGCCCAACGGTGCGCTGGCGTCCATCTGTTCCACGTGCAGGTACGCCCGTCGATTGCCCCGGGTGATGCCGTACAACGCGACCAGGGAGTTGTCCTGCGGGGCCGCCAGGCGCAGCAGCAGGTATTCCTGCTGGCCATCGGCGCCCACCAGCTTGGCATTGCCGAACACTTCATTGGCCCACAGGCTGCTTTCGCCGCAATCACGGGCCTGGCACCAGAACAGCAGTTGCGCGCCCTGGGCCTGCAAGGCTTCACGGGTGGCGGTAAAGGCGGCGCTGGAGGTGTGCTCGGCAGGCAGTTCGTAGGTGATGGCAGTGGCTTGGCCGCGGGCGGTGGCCTGGCCTTCATAGCGCAGCTGGCCGCTGATCTTGCGGATCGAGCCCAGCGGGTAGATACGTTCTTTCTCTTCGGCGGGACGGTAGTCGACAATCTGCGCGTCGACCTGACGGGCCACGGCGGGCAAGTCCTGGCTACCCGGTACGTCGGCGGCAAACACCAGCGGGCTGAAACAGCACAGCCCCAGAACACGGAAAAATCCCTTCGGCATACTCATCGGATCGGCGCGCCCTGGCCATTGGGGTGCGCTGCGGTGTTGAGATCGTTCATGGTTGACTCCCTTTCGATCCGCCCAGCCTCGGCAGTTGACCCCGCCAAGTCAAGGCGTGGAGAAGAACCGATTGAAACAGTCTGCAACAAGGGTAGCGCCTGGCTCGTCATTCAGGTGCAAATGATGGCCACCGGGCAAGGTAGTCACCTGGAACGTAAGCCCGGAAAGCAATTCGGAATGTTTCGCCAACATGCCGTCTTCGGCGACCACCAACTGTGTCGGACAGCCGACTCGGCGCACGAAGGCCATCGCCTGTTCTTCTGTCAGGCGCATGGGGGAGGCCAGGGTCAGGCGGCTGTCGCTGCGCCAGGTGTAACCACCCGGCACGGGCATCAAGCCACGCTGGGCCAGCAGTTCGGCGGCTTCACGACTGACTGCCACCACGCCTTTCATCCGCGCTTCCACCGCGCGATCAAGGGTGCTGTACACCGGCTTGCGCTTGTCCTGCAGGTTCATTTGCGCCTGCAACGCCATGCCGAGGCGTTCGGCGGCGTTGTCTGCGGTGCCGGTCGGCGGGATCACGCCATCAATCAATCCCAGGTGCGTCACCCGCTCCGGCAAGGCGCCGGCCAACACCAGGGAAACGATGGCGCCGAGAGAGTGGCCAAGTAATGCAAAACGTTTCCACCCGAGTTGTTCGGCGACTTGCAGCACGTCGTGGACGTAATCCCACAGGGAATAACCGGCGCCAGCGGGTCGATGGGCCGAGTGACCATGGCCGGCCATGTCCAGGGCGACGATGCGCAGGCCATCGAGTTTCGGCGCCAGGCGGGCGAAGCTGTTGGCGTTGTCCAGCCAGCCATGCAGGGCAATCACCGGCAAACCGTCTTCAGGGCCGAACAGATGCGCCGCCAACTCGATGTGCGGCAGCGCCAGGCGGACTTCTTCGACGGGCGCAGTCATGCGCAACTGCGCTCGCGCTGGCGAGCTTCCCAACGGGCAAACAGGTTCTTGATCAAAGTGGCGGTGTCCTGTGGGCGTTCAAGGGGAAACATGTGGCCGCCGGGCATGGTCAGCATTTCGCCCATGGGCATGCGCCCCACGCCGCTGGCATGGTGACGCATCACCACCCGGCTCTGGCGACCACGCACCACCGCCAGCGGCACTTTCAGTTGCCGGGCCTGGCCGGGGCTGGTGTGGGGCACGCCGCGGTAGATGCTGATTTCGGTGGCCGGATCAAAGCGCAGGCGCAGGCGATCACCCACCGGCTCCAGGCCGTGTTGCAGGTAGGCATCAAAACAGTCGGGATCAAAGCCGCGAAACAAGGTCTTGCCAGCGAAGTACTGGCGCGCAGCCGCCAGGTCGGCGAACTCTTCACGACGGCCCAGGGTGCGCCCCGCCGGGGTCAGCCGGTCGATAAAGCCGAAACGCTTGGCCGCACGGATCACCCAGCGATCGGCCAGGGTCAGTACCGGCGAATCCAGCATCACCACCCCGCGATACAGCTGCGGGCTACGCATGGCCGCATGCAGGTGCAGCACACCACCCAACGAATGGCCCACGCCCCACACCGGCTCCGGTTGTTGCTCAAGGTGGTGGATCAGTTCGTCCACCAGGTTCTGCCAATTGTCATCCACTGGAAACCGGGGGTCGTGACCGTGCTGCGGCAAATGCGCGACGGCGTACTCCGGGGCCAGGGCGGCAAACAACTTGCCGTAGGTCGCCGAAGGAAAGCCATTGGCGTGAGCGAAAAACACGTGCTGCGACATACCAGATCCATCACCGTAAACAGAGTGTTGATTCTCCCCAGACCGGGCAGTCACGGCAATGACTGTAACTGCCAGGAATGATGACACTCACGCCACGCCTATCGGGCCGGCGGGTTCTCCCCCAGCGGCACCACGGCCATGGTCAGGCGCGATACGCAGCTGGCCTTGCCTTCATCACTGGTCAGGCGAATGTCCCATACGTGGGTGGTGCGTCCGATGTGAATAGGCTTGGCCACCGCCGTCACCCGCCCGCTGCGCAGGCCGCGCAGGTGGTTGGCGTTGATTTCCAGGCCAACGCAATAGAACTTGCTGGCGTCGATGCACAGGTAACTGGCCATGGAGCCCACGGTTTCCGCGAGTACCACCGACGCGCCGCCGTGCAGCAGGCCGTAGGGTTGATGGGTGCGGTGGTCGATCACCATGCTGGCTGTCAGGGACTCGTCGTCAAAACGTTCAAAGCGGATATCCAGTACTTCACCGATGGTGTTTTTCTGAATCGCATTCAGTTGCTCGATATTCGGTTGGGTGCGCCACAGGCTCATTGATCGGTCCTTATTGGTTTTATGTCAGTGCTCAATCCTGCCACAGCACGGCTTCGGAGCGCTCGCTCCAGGCCAGGAACTGCGACCCGTAGGCTGATTCAATCACGTTGCGCTTGATCTTCAAGGTCGGCGTGAGAAAACCGTTTTCCACCGCCCAACTGTCTTTCACCACCACCAGTTGGCGCAAGCGCTCATGTTTATCCAGCACCTGGTTGACCTCTTCCAGCAAGCGTTCAAGGCTGCCCTGCAAAGCCTGGCGCCCAGCGCCTGCGGCATCTTGCAGGCCCACGGCAGATAACACGCACAGGCCCATGGGCGCACTCAAGCCATCGCCCACCACGCACACCTGCTCGATGCGTGCATGTTCGGCCAGGCGGTTTTCAATCGGCGCCGGGGCCACGTATTTGCCTTTGCTGGTCTTGAAGATTTCCTTGAGCCGCCCGGTCAGCCGCAGGCGGCCATCGGTGCCCTGCTCGCCCTTGTCGCCGGTGCGCAGGAAGCCGTCGGCGGTGAGGGTCTCGGCAGTTTTTGCCGGGTCCTTGTAATAACCGAGCATGGTCGCGCCGCTGCGTACCTGGACTTCGCCGTCGTCACCGATGCGTACTTCGACGTCCGGGCATGGCGGGCCTATCCAGCCGAGTTTCTGCTGGCCGGGGCGGCACACGTGGGAGTAGCCGCAGCTTTCGGTCATGCCATAGACCTCCAGCACATCCAGGCCCAGCCGGCGATACCAGACCAACAGTGCTTCGGGCACGGGGGCTGCGCCGGAGATCGCCACGCGCACAGCGTCCAGGCCCAACCCGGCGAGTACTTTGTGGCCGACCCGCTTGCCGATGAAGGGCAGGCGCAGCAAGGTATCGAGGCGGCTTGCGGGGATTTTGCTATAGACGCCCATCTGGAATTTGGTCCAGATCCGCGGTACGCCGAACAGCGCTGTTGGCCTCGCCCGTTTGAGGTCTGTCAGAAAAGTGTCGAGGCTCTCGGCGAAAAATACTGTCTGTCCGGTGTAGATCGAGGCCATCTCCACGAACATGCGTTCGGCGACGTGGCACAGCGGCAGGTAGGACAGCAGGCGATCGCCCTCCCCCAGGCCGAACAGTTCAGTGCCGCGGATGGCCGCGAAGGCCAGCGCGCCGAAGCTGTGCATCACGCCCTTGGGCAGGCCGGTGGTGCCGGAGGTGTAGATGATGGTGGCTAGATCGGATGCTGCGGGCGCGGGGTTGTCCTGAATGGGTGAGCAGGCTTGCAGGTCGGCCCAGGTGAAATCGAATTCGCCATCGGGGCACAGCGGCAGGCTGATGGTGGGCAGGTCGGCCTTTACTCCGGCGGACATGGCGGGCCAGTCGTCCAGTTTGCCGATAAATGCCAGTGCGGCTTCGGAATGCTCGAGTACGTGGGCGACGGAGTCGGCGGTGAGGTTGGGGTAGAGCGGGACCGAGACGTGGCCGGCCATCCAGATGGCGAGGTCGGCGATGATCCAGTGGGCGCAGTTTTTCGAGATCAGGGCGATGTGGGAGCCCTGGGGCAGGTCGCGGGCTCGCAGCCAGTGGGCGGCGCAGCGGACCTGGTGACCGGCTTCGGCCCAGGTGAGGGTTTGGACCTCGCCGCCTTTGATGGGCTGAACCAGGAATCGTTGCCGTGGGTGGCGGGCTTCGCGGTCGAAGAAGACTTGCAGCGGCAAACGAATAGCGACAGACATGGACGCGCTCCTTTGTGTTCCGATGGTAGCCAACCAAGCACTTGCTTGGATGACTATTTCATGGGAGCGCGGGGGGTGCAAGTTCTGCTGTTTTTGGGGGTATATCCGTTATTTGGGTGATGGCTGAAATGGGTTCCGCTCTTACAGCGGCTCACTTTTGAAAAGCGCAAAAGTAAGCAAAACGCTCTTGCCCCACCACTCGGCACCTCGCCTAGGCTCGGTGTGCCCTCACTCCGGCTTTGGACCGTGGGCCGCCGTCATGGGCCATCCTTGGCCCAGGACGGCTAACCCGGCGTCCTGCCAGGTTACCCACGCTCCAAAGCCTGCGTTCGGCCAGCGTGGTTTAACGGGGCGCCTAAGATCAAAATCAAAAGCAGATCAAGAGCACAGCGGCCTACCGGCCGGCTTGAGTGTTAAAAGCAAAAGCAAAGACCAGAGCGAAAACAGATCTGCTTTTATGTGGGAGCGGGCTTGCTCGCGAAAAACCTGAGGTCGCCGCGCTGAATCAGAATGCCCGCGTCATCGTTAACGACCTTCGCGAGCAAGCCCGCTCCCACATTTGGACCGTGCCCGCCTTAGATTTTGCTTTTAACACTCAAGCCGGCCGGTAGGCCGCTGTGCTCTTGCTTTTGATCTGCTTTTGATCTTGATCTGCGGGCCCCGTCAACCACGATGGCCGCAAGTAGGCACGGTGGAGCGGGTAAATCGGCAAGGATGCCGATTTAGCCGCGCCGGGCCATGGATGGCCCGTCGCGGCGGCCCGCGGAACCGGGCCGGAGTGCGGGCATGCCGAGCCTAAGCGAGGCACCGAGTGGTGGGGCAAAGCGTTTTTTGGTTACTTTTTTAGGCGTTTGTAAAAAAGTGACCCGCTGTAAGAGCGGAACCCTAAGTGGCCGTTACCGAAGAAACGGATATGTACCCAAACCCAAACCCAACCTTAAGGATTCCGAACACTCAAAAGACTCATCAACCCCGCCAACGGAAAGTCCCCTTCCAACTCCGCCAGACTCGCCGTACTCATAGGCTGCGGCTGCCGCAAATGCCCATGCTGCAAATAACTGATCAGCCCCCCCACAAACGGCTGATGGCTAACCAGCAACACATCATCGTCATTGTCGAGATGCTTGAGCACCTCCAGCGGATTACTCTCCGGCGTCAACCAAGGCACAGTGCGGATCTCAGGCTCAAACCCCAACGCCTCCCGCACCAACTGCGCCGTCTGCTGCGCCCGCACATACGGACTGGCAATGATCGCCCGAATCGGCTGCCCAATCAGATGCCCCGCACTGCGCAAAACCTCATCGCGCCCATGGGCCGTCAAATTACGCTCGGCATCCGTACGCGCATGCCCCTCGGCCTCACCGTGACGCAACACCCACACCTTCATAGCTTGGGTTCCTCATCACGCGCCGGATGCGGTGCAGGCGGCACACTGTGGGCAGCCTCACCTTCCGGTGCACGGGGCGTCGGCCAATCTGCAAACGGCCAAGGCTTCTGATCACTGTGAAAACTGCCAAACCGCCCAATCTGCGCCAAAAACTGACTCAGGCTGTCACCAAAATTCATCAGCCCCAGGTTCGGCGCCCCATACACCAGGCGATAAACCAGTTGCACCACCACCAGCGCGCCCAGCAGAAACTGCGCCACTTGCCACACCAGGGCAAACACCAGCATCCACAGCACACGCAGGCCAATGGATTCGTACTTGGGAGCTGCTTTCGGATCGTTCATGACGCGTTCCTCAGTTGAAACCACTGGTGGAAATAAAGTCGACATCGGTTTTAGGCTCGGCGCGCATCAGCAACTCGATGACCTGGTTCAAGGTGCGCCCTTCAAACAGGATCGCGTGCAACCCGGCAACCAGCGGCATATACACCCCGACCTCCTGAGACTTGGCCTTCAGCACCTTCAGGGTGTTGACGCCTTCCGCCACTTCGCCCAAACGCGTCACGGCGTCTTCCAGGCTCAAGCCCTGGCCAAGGGCAAAACCGACCTGATAGTTGCGGCTTTTCGGTGACGAGCAGGTGACGATCAGGTCGCCCACACCCGCCAGGCCAAGGAAGGTCATCGGGTTGGCGCCCTGATTGACCGCAAACCGGGTCATCTCGGCCAGGGCGCGAGTGATCAGCATGCTCTTGGTGTTTTCACCCATGCCCAGCGCAACCGCCATGCCGGCGATGATCGCGTAGACGTTCTTCAACGCCCCGCCCAGCTCGACGCCGAAACGGTCGGCACTGGCGTACACGCGGAAGGTGCGACCGTGCAGCACCTCCTGCACCCGCTCGCAGAGTTCTTCGTCTTCACTGGCGATCACCGTGGCAGTCAGCGCGTGCTCAGCCACTTCCCGCGCCAGGTTCGGCCCGGACAACACGCCAATCCGCGCTTCGGGGGCGATTTCTTCAAGGATCTCGCTCATCAACTTGAAGGTGTGCGCCTCAATGCCCTTGGTCAGGCTCACCAGCAGCTTGCCCGCCAGCCGCTCGGCATGGGGTGCAAGCACCGAACGCAAAGCGCTGGAGGGCAGCGCGACGAAGCACAGGTCGCATTCGTCCAGCGTCGCCTGTAAATCAGTCACCGGCTCCACGGCCGGCAGAATCTTGATGCCTTTAAGGTAACGGGGGTTTTCCCGGTTGACCCGAATGGCTTCGGCTTGCTCGGGGTCACGCATCCATTGGCGCACCCGGTGACCATTTTCAGCCAGCAGATTAGCCACGGCGGTACCAAAACTTCCGCCTCCCAGGACCGCAATAGGGCGCTGTTCAGTCATATGCAATCCGTTAATCCATAGCAGTGGCGATGGCCGCATTATACGGAGCGACCCGCCTGCGGCCAGCCCCCGCGTCAATTCAAACGCTTGTCGGAAAATGCGACATTTGTGCGAAGTAATTACAGGGCCGACGACTGGCAAAAGGCCCCACCTCAGTTAACATGGGCGGCTATCCGTAATTATCAAGGCCGTGCCGTGTATTTGGGCCCTCCTCCTCGCTCATCCCTTTTGCTGACGTTGTTGTGCATGCCGTGGTGCAGTGTGCCGGTGCTGGCTGACGACCTGTTCCTCGACAGCCAGCCGCTGCCGCAGGTGCTGACCGCCACCCGGCTCAAGCAATCGGCCGCCGCCGTGCCCGGCAGCATGACGGTGATCGACAGCGAGCTGATCAAGGCCAGCGGTGCGCGGGATATCCCCGAACTGCTGCGGCTGGTGCCCGGGATGATGGTCGGCTACACCACCGGCAACCAGGCCGCCGTGAATTACCACGGCACCCAGGCGGGCGATGCGCGGCGCATGCAGGTGTTGATCGATGGGCGCTCGGTGTACCGAGCGGGCCTGGCCACGGTGGACTGGAGCGATATTCCGGTAGCCCTGGAAGACATCGACCGCATCGAGGTCTTCCGCGGCCCCAATACCGTCAGCTACGGCGCCAACGCGCTGATGGCCGTCGTCAACATCCTCACCCGCTCGCCGGCCAACAGCCATGGCACGCGGATGAAACTCACCCAGGGCGGCCGAGGGATCAACGACTGGTACGCCAGCCAGGGCATGGGCTGGGACACCGGCGATTTGCGCCTGTCACTCTCCGGTCAACAGGACGATGGCTTTGACAGCGACCGCGTGGGCGCTGACCGCCGCGACGGGCGCCGCCTGAACCGCTTCAGCCTGGCCGTGAGCCAGACCCTGAATGCGCAACAAAGCATCGACTGGCAACTGGACGCCAAGGAAGGCACCAACCAGCGCCCTTACACCTACCAACCAGTGTTCGACGGGATTACCGAAGGCGGTAACAATTCCGACGTCAGCGCCAAGGACTATGCCGGTTCCCTGCGCTGGAACTTCGATTTCAACCCCGATCACAGCCTGTATATCCAGGGTTCGGCCCAGCAGTGGGATCGCCGGCAGATCTGGCGCGCGTGCGATGCCAAGGTCTCGTTCAGCCCGGAACTGACGCAGCTGTGGCAGCTCAACCCCAACTATGCCGAGCGACTGGCCCGGCACATGAACAACTTCAACCCAGGCAACCTCCCACCCGGCAGCGCCGCCGAGCAGGCACTGGCCCGCCAGGTGCTCCAGCAATGGGGAGACGGCGGCAAGGACCCGGTCTGCGGCAACATCGACCAAAGCACCAAGGAAAGCCGCTACGACCTGGAGCTGCAAGACACCCTCAGCCTGTCCGACAGCCTGCGCCTGGTCAGCGGCATGAACTACCGCTACGACCGCGCCGACTCCGACACCTACTTCAACGGCACCCTGGACGACACCACCTGGCGCCTGTTCGGCCACCTGGAATGGCGGGCCAGCGAACACTGGCTGCTGCAGGGCGGCGCGATGTACGAAGACACTCACCTGAGCGGCAACTCGCTGACGCCACGGGTGGCCGTCAACTACCTGATCAACCCGCGCCACGGCCTGCGCGCGGTGTACTCCGAAGCCATTCGCTCCCCGGACATGTTCGAGAACAACGTCAACTGGAGCTACCGCGTCACCAACCTCAGCTCGCCGGCCTACGGCCAGAACTCCGGCCAATACTTCGTGGTGACCCGTGGCCCGGGCAACCTCGACAAAGAGCTGATGCGCTCCCGGGAGCTGGGCTACAACGGCTTTTTTGCCGACATCGGGCTGAACGTCGACGTGAAGCTGTTCTACGACGAAATCAGCGAAATGGTCAGCGAGCCGCTGCGCAACAACCAGTACATCGCCAGCAACTCGAACAGCTCGCGCTTTACCGGCACCGAAACCCAGCTCGACTGGCACATGAGCACCGCCGACCGGCTGCGCGTCACCTATGCTTATGTGGATGCCAGCGCCACCAACCCCCTGGACAGGCAGCAGACCGCCCGCAACAGCGGCTCGGCCGGCTGGATGCGGGAATGGGGCCATGGCTGGTCCAGCGCGGTGTTCTACTATGGCGACGATGCGCTCAACCAGTATCGCTTCGAACGGGTCGACCTGCGGGTGGCCAAGCGCATTGCCTTGGGCAAAGCCAACGTGGAGCTGGCCGGCATGTTGCAACAACGCCTCGACAATCAGCCCACCACCTGGCGCGACAACAACTATGACCAACGCCACGTGCTCTACTTCAGTGCGGAGTTAGAGTTCTAGTGGACAGCGACTCGTCACGGATGACCCTCCCCTTTACCGCCCGGCTCTGGCGGTGCTGTGTGTTGCTTGGGGTTTTACTGTTCGGCGCACCGACATGGGCAGCGGATATCCTGCTGACCGCCGACGAAGACGGCCCGGGCGTACAAACATTCGTCCAGGCCCTGGCCCTGCAGCGTCCCGAAGACAGCGTGAAGTTCACCCCGCTCAAGGACCTGCCCGCCCCTGCAAACTTGCCGACCAGCACCCGCCTGATCCTGCTGGACCTGCCCAGCCTTGACTGGCGCCTGCAAGACGCCCAGGGCCCACCGACCCTGGTGCTGCGCATCAGCCGCCTGCAAGCGCGCCAGCGCCTGGGTGCCACGTTGCCTGCGAAGATCAGCCTGCTGTGGAGCGACCCACCGCTGGACCGACAACTGCGCCTGATCACCGGCATCCTGCCTCAGGCCCGGCGCATCGGCGTGCTCTATGGCATCGACAGCGAGTTCCTGCTGCGCGAGCTGCGCCAGTATGCCGCGCCCATGGGCCTGGAGATCGTGCCCCAGCTTTGGGAAAACATTAATGACAGTCGCCCGCTGCAAAGCCTGTTCAAGAACAGCGACGTCTTGCTGGGGCTGGATGATCCCCAGCTGTACAACCCGAAAACCGCGAAAAACCTGCTGCTCAGCAGCTACGCCAGGCAATTGCCACTGGTCGGGCCCAACGCCGGGTTCGTCAAGGCCGGCAGCCTGGCCAGCACCTACAGCGATCAGACCGACTGGCTGGATGTGCTCGACCGCCTGCTGGATCATGCGCCGGCCAGTTGGCCGCGCTCGCTGTACCCGGAACGTTTCAAAGTCGTAGGCAACCCGCAGGTTGCGCGCTCACTGGGGATCGAACAGGTGGACGAAACCAACGTCGCCGCCCGCCTGGCCGAAGGAGAAAAACGCCCATGACATTTCGTCGCCGTTGGGACATCAACACCCGGACCCAGCTCATTACCCTGGGCCCGGCACTCCTGCTGACGCTGCTGTTGATCAGCTTCTTCACCTTCGTGCGGATCCAGGACCTGCGCCAGGAACTGGACCACACCGGCCAGTTGATCGCCAACCAACTGGCGCCGGCCACCGAATACGGGGTGATTTCCGGCAACAACGACGTGCTTGAAAGCCTGTTGCGGGCCACCCTCGCCACGCCGCACGTGCGCTTCCTGGAGATTCAGGACAGCGCAGAAAATATCCTGGTGTATGTCGAGCAACCGTCGGAGAAGCACGATCGCTCGCTGTCGGTGAAAGTCTTCCAGGCGCCGATTCGCCTGCAACATATCCAGCTGGGCAATGACTTCTTCCAGGACAGTACTGCCGAGCCCAAGGCCCCGCGCGCGGACTACCTGGGGCGAGTGATTGTCGGCATGTCCAACGATGCGTTCAGCCAGCGCCAGCAGGAAATCCTGTTCAAGGCCGGGATTCTCGCGCTGTTCGCCCTGCTGTTTACCTTCCTGCTGGCCCGGCGCCTGGCGGCCAGCCTGTCGCAACCGATCAGCGCCATGGGCAATGCGGTCAAGGCGATCCAGCAGGGCGATTACCAGACGCCGCTGCCCATCGTGGATGACTCGGAGCTGGGCGACCTGTCGCGCCACATCAATAACCTCGCCGATGGCTTGAACCAGGCCAGTCGTGAACAGCACCAGGCCATGGCCCAGTTGATCCAGACCCGCGAAGAAGCCGAGCGGGCGAACAATGCCAAGTCGGACTTCCTGGCAATGATGAGCCATGAATTGCGCACGCCGATGAACGGGGTGCTGGGC
The DNA here is from genome assembly GCF_019382755.1 of Pseudomonas sp. Colony2. Classification (NCBI taxonomy): domain Bacteria; kingdom Pseudomonadati; phylum Pseudomonadota; class Gammaproteobacteria; order Pseudomonadales; family Pseudomonadaceae; genus Pseudomonas; species Pseudomonas sp. Colony2. The sequence continues at coordinate 5,193,312 of NZ_CP080030.1, forward strand.
ATGCTGCAACTGCTGGAAACCACCGACATGACCGAGGAACAGACCGAATACGCGGCGCTGGCCTCGGAGTCCACCGAACACCTGCTGAAGGTGATCAACGACATCCTCGACTTCTCGCGCATCGAGCGCGCGGCCCTGGAGCTTGAGCACATTCCGTTCGACCTGGTGGAGCTGATCAGCAGTTGCGCCCAGGCCTTCCAGCACGCCGCCCAACAACGCGGGCTGGCGCTCGAAGTGCCGATCCCCCAGGGCCTGGGCTCGCTGCAGGTACAGGGCGACCCGACCCGCATCCGGCAGATTTTGGTGAACCTGATCGGCAATGCCCTGAAGTTCACCGAGCAGGGCACCGTCACCGTCGAACCCCACTGGCAGACCCTGGACCATGAATTGCTGTGGTTCACCTGCACCGTGCGCGATAGCGGGATTGGCATTTCCGCCGAGCGCCTGGAACTGATGTTCGATGCGTTCCAGCAAGCCGACAGTTCCATTTCAAGACGTTACGGCGGCACCGGACTGGGACTGCCTATCGCACGCACCCTGGCCGAACGCATGGGCGGCACCCTGCGCGCCCAGAGCGAAGAAGGCCACGGCTCGGTGTTCACCCTGGAAATCCCGCTGGCGATCTACCAGCAGAGCTTGCCGGTGCTCGCGCCGAATACCGAAGGCAATGGCCGTGCGGGCGAAGGGCGCAACGTGTTGCTGGTGGAAGACAACCCGGTCAATCGCACGGTGGTCGAAGCCATGCTGCGCAGCCTGGGGTTCGAGGTGAGCATCGCCACCGACGGCGCCGAAGCGATTCGCAGCGCCGAGAGCCTGATTTTTACCGCAATCCTGATGGACTGCCGACTGCCGGGCATCGATGGCTACGAGGCTACCCGGCAGATTCGCCAGTTGCCCGGTTGCGCCGAGCTGCCAATCATTGCCCTCACGGCCAATGCCTTGCAGGGCGATCGCGAAGCCTGCCTGGCAGCTGGAATGAACGATTACCTGGCAAAGCCGTTCAAACGCACGGATTTGCAGCAAATCCTGCAGAGATGGGTGCAGTAACACGGTGCCATCAGCCAACTGCGACTGGCGTGAAAGACGAAAGTGCGGCAGTCTTAGGCACCCGAACGGGCCCGTAAACCGGCCCGGTTTATAATTTCAGTGCACAAGTGTACATTCATGACCTTGACGCTGTGACTTTCACTACAACGCAATAGTCTATGTGTAGGCTGCCGATATGAGGCATGAACGCTTCAGTCGGCCGGGAAGATTTGCCCTGCCCTGCCGCATGGGATTATTGAGGAGCTCGCATGACCAAACAAAACGCCTTTACTCGGGAAGACCTGCTGCGCTGCAGTCGCGGTGAGCTGTTCGGCCCAGGTAACGCGCAACTGCCCGCCCCGAACATGCTGATGGTGGATCGCATCACCCATATCAGCGAAGAGGGTGGCAAGTACGGCAAAGGTGAATTGGTCGCCGAGCTGGATATCACCCCTGACCTGTGGTTTTTCGCCTGCCATTTCGAAGGCGATCCGGTGATGCCGGGCTGCCTGGGCCTTGACGCCATGTGGCAGTTGGTCGGTTTCTACCTGGGCTGGCAAGGCCTGCCGGGCCGCGGTCGCGCCCTGGGTTCGGGCGAAGTGAAGTTCTTTGGCCAGGTCTTGCCGACCGCCAAGAAAGTCACTTACAACATTCAAATCAAGCGCGTCCTCAAGGGCAAGCTGAACCTGGCCATTGCCGATGGTTCGGTGACTGTCGACGGTCGCGAGATTTATACTGCCGAAGGCCTTCGGGTCGGCGTATTCACTTCCACTGACAACTTTTAAGGGTTATCCGCATGCGCCGCGTCGTTATCACTGGTCTGGGCATTGTTTCGTGCCTGGGCAATGACAAAGAGACCGTCTCCGCTAACCTGCGTGCAAGTCGCCCTGGCATCCGCTTCAACCCGGAATATGCCGAAATGGGTCTGCGTAGCCAGGTTTCCGGCTCCATCGACCTGCCCCTCGAAGAACTGATCGATCGCAAGATCTATCGCTTCGTCGGCCACGCAGCCGCTTACGCCTACCTGGCCATGAAGGACGCGATCACCGATTCCGGCCTGAGCGAAGACCAGGTATCCAACGTGCGCACCGGCCTGATCGCCGGTTCCGGTGGCGCGTCGACCTTGAACCAGATGGAAGCGCTGGACATCCTGCGCGAGAAAGGCGTCAAGCGCGTTGGCCCGTACCGCGTCACGCGGACCATGGGCAGCACCGTTTCCGCCTGCCTGGCCACACCGTTCAAGATCAAGGGCGTGAACTACTCGATCTCCTCCGCTTGCGCCACCAGTGCTCACTGCATCGGTACCGCTGTAGAGCAGATCCAGTTGGGCAAGCAGGACATCGTGTTTGCCGGCGGCGGTGAAGAAGAACATTGGAGCCAGTCGTTCCTGTTCGACGCCATGGGCGCCCTGTCGACCCAGTACAACGAAACCCCGGAAAAAGCCTCCCGCGCCTACGACAAGAACCGTGATGGTTTCGTCATTGCCGGCGGTGGCGGCATGGTGGTGGTCGAGGAGCTGGAACACGCCCTGGCCCGTGGTGCGAAGATCTACGCGGAAATCGTCGGCTACGGCGCGACTTCCGACGGCTACGACATGGTTGCGCCAAGCGGCGAAGGCGCCATCCGCTGCATGCAGATGGCCATGTCCACCGTTGATACCCCGATCGACTACCTGAACACCCACGGTACTTCGACTCCGGTCGGCGACTCCAAGGAAATGGAAGGCGTGCGTGCGGTATTCGGCGACAAGGCTCCGGCGATCAGCTCTACCAAGAGCCTGTCGGGTCACTCCCTGGGCGCCGCTGGCGTTCACGAAGCGATCTACTGCCTGCTGATGATGGAAGGCAACTTCATGGCAGGTTCTGCCAACATCGAGGAACTGGACCCGGACGTGGCTGACATGCCTATCCTGACCAAGACTCGTGAAGATGCGACCATCAATACAGTGATGAGCAACAGCTTCGGCTTTGGTGGCACTAACGCCACCCTGGTGCTGAAACGCTGGCAGGGTAAGTAAGCTCTCGCAGCTTGATCGCCTGAAAACGCCCCGACTGGTTCGGGGCGTTTTTTTACCCGTTTACCGCGCTTACAGTGGCTCACTTTTGAAAGCCGGAATGCGTGCCCAGTCAAAAGTAAGCAAAACGCTCTTGCCCGATCACTCGGCACCTCGCTCAGGCTTGAGTGTTTAGAAGCAAAATCAAAAGCTAAAACGGGCACGGTCCAATGTGGGAGCGGGCTTGCTCGCGAAGGTCGTTAACGATGACGYTGGCATCCTGAWTCAACGCGGCGWYCTCAGGTTTTCGCCGGCAAGCCGGCTCCKACAGAAAAGCGGTTCTGCTTTTGCTTCTAACACTCAGGTCGGCTTCCAGGCCGCCGTGCTCTTGCTTTTGATCTTAGGCGCCCCGCCGACAGGCGAGGCAGAGCGCTTTGCTTACTTTGCCGCTTTTGCAAAGTGACTCGCTGCGAGAGCGAAACCATAAGTAGCCCCTACCACAGCAACGGGCATACTCCCCCAACAACCTAAACCGAAAACCGAGCCACCATCGTGTTGAGATCCACCGCCAACCGCGACAACTCCTGGCTCGCCGCACTGGTCTGGTTCGCCCCCGCCGACGTCTGCTGTGCCAAATCGCGAATATTCATCAAATTGCGATCCACCTCCCGCGCCACCGCCGCCTGTTCTTCCGAGGCACTGGCAATCACCAGGTTGCGCTCGTTGATCAGGGTAAACGCCGAAGCAATCTCCTCCAGCGCCGTCCCCGCAGACTTGGCGATATCCAACGTTGACCGCGCCCGAGTATTGCTCTGCTGCATGGAGCTGACAGCCTGATCAGTCCCCTGCTGAATCCCACTGATCATCTGCTCGATTTCCTGGGTCGACTGCTGCGTACGATGCGCCAAGGCCCGCACCTCATCCGCCACCACCGCAAACCCACGCCCGGCATCCCCGGCCCGCGCCGCTTCGATGGCGGCATTCAGCGCCAGCAAATTGGTCTGCTCGGCAATCGAACGAATCACATCCAGCACCTTGCTGATGCCATACACCTTCTGCGCCAGGTCCTCCACCTGAGTCGCATTGGCCGTCACATCATCCGCCAGGGACTCAATCGACAACACCGTCTGATGCACCTGCTCGCGACCATGCTGGGCAATACGGTCCGACTCACGGGACGCCTGTGAAGTGGCCACCGCATTGCTCGCCACCTCCTCCACCGCCGCCGTCATCTGGTTCACCGCAGTAGCCGCCTGCTCGATTTCCTGACTCTGCTGATGCAACCCACGGGTGGCATCTTCGGTCACGCAACTAAGCTCTTCGGAAGCCGACGCCAACTGGCTGGACGAATCGGAAATACGCCGAATGGTTTCCCGCAGGCTCTCCTGCATGCTTTTCAGCGCCTGCTGCAAACGCGCCGGCTCATCCTGGCCGCTGACAGTAATCACCCCGGTCAGATCGCCACTGGCCACACCCTGGGCGACTTTCAAAGACTGGGATAACGGCAGCACAATACTGCGGGTCAGCAACAATGCCAGGCCGATGGTGATCAGCGCCGTCACGGCAATCATGCCAACCACCCAACTGCGCGATTGCGTGAACACACTTTGCGCCAGGCTCGCCGCCTGATTGGCACTGACCTTGTTCAACGTCACCAGCTCACGCAGGGTACCGGCCAGTTCGTCGGCCAACTGGTTCATCTCGCCGTTGACCACCTTGATCGCGTCTTCCAACTGATTCGCCTGGGAAAACGCCATCACCTGTTCCTGGCGCTGCAGGTAACGCTCTTCCTCGGTTTTAAAGCGATCGAACAGCACCCGCTCTTCAGGCAGCACGATCAAGCCTTCATAGAGGGACTGAGCCTTGTGCAGGCCGCTTTTCAGCTCGGTGATTTTCTGCTCATTCTGCGTGATTGCCTGCGGGTCGCGGTTAAGCAGCAGCCGCAACGTCAGGGCCCGCACCCGCAGCAGGTCCTGATTCATCTCGCCGACCGCCATCACGCTGGGCAGCCAGTTGTTTTCCACCTGGTCAGACTGCTGGCGCATATTGCCCATCTGCAACAAGGCGAACCCGCCCAGGGCAAACACCATCAGCGCCAGCAAACCAAACCCCAGGCCGGCGCGAGGGGCGATATTCAGACTTCTGATATTCATGCTCGGAATCCTTCCAAAAGCGCTGCATCCACCTGCAGCGGGCTCTTGAAAGGTATCGGCGAGTTGAGACTTTTGCCTAAGACGAAAACGCGATATCAAAACGCCTTACGATCGCCCCGCCCCGGCTGTAGCGATTCAGCTAAACCCATCACCTGGGCTTGGGCAGAATCGCCAGGAAATTGCCCCGTGCGACCTTTCTGGCCACATCCTCAGGCAACGCATCGAGGAACGGGTCAAAGCTGCGCATTTCCTTACCGAGCTTGTTGAAGCGTCCTACCACGTCTGAGCCAAGCATGAAGCGGTCCGGGAAGCGCTCCACCAGCTTTACCCACTCAGGGCGTGCCTTTCCCGCCTCATCCAGCAAGTAAGGCGTGAGCACGCTCCAGGACAGGTCGACGTACAGGTTCGGGTAAGCCTCCAGCATGCGCGCCAGGGTCGGCAGCAAAAAATCCATCTGCGTCTGGTGCCGGTGGATCTCCATGCTGCTGCCCGCATGGGCCCAGATAAACCGGGTGTGCGGGTGATTACGCAGCGGCTCTTCCATTTCCGCCAGGTACAACGGATTTTTCTCACGCTTGGAGGTGATGTTGGAATGCACCATCACCGGCAGATCATTCTCCGCGGCCAGGTGATAGATGCGGGTCATCGCCTCGTTGTTGGCCCTTGGGGTGTCGCCGGAGGTCAGCGCGGTCAGGTCGTCGTGACGGGTGAAGACTTCGCCGATGCCTTGCCAGAGCCCAGGATTGAGATCGAGCATGCGCTGGATATGGGATGCGGCATTTTTATCGTTGGGATTGAAACCACTGAGGAACGGATGAAAGCGCTGACGTTGCTCCGGGCTCAGTTTATTGACCGCATCGGCGACGAACACGTCGGTGGCGCTATACCAATAGGCGTCGGCGTCGTCCCCGGCGTAATAGCGCGGCCGCTTGGGTTCGTCCTCATGCCATTTCTTGGCCACCGGAATGCCGGAAATCATCACGTGCTCGATGCGATTATCGGCCATGGCCTTGAGTAATTTATCCATGCCCGCCGACTCCTGGAAGAAATCGACGTAATGCAGGTGTGCATCGCTGTAGGCATAGTCGCGAGCCTGCACCGCAAGGCTTGCGGAGGTCAGCAACAGGGCAATACTCAGGCGGGTCCGGCGCACGGGGGTATCTCAAACAAGGGCTAATGCCGGTAGACCTCGGGCCGCGCCTGCGGGTTCAGCGGTAAACAACGGGGAACACCAACGTGCCAGCATGCTCTATAACTGCATGAGCTTCTTCCTGCCACCCTGTGAGGTTTGCCATGCCTGTTACCGTGAACACGCTGAACGCCGAAAACTTCCGCCACAGCGTCAATATCAATAACCACGAGCTGTTTACCGACCTGCCCAAGAGCCTGGGCGGCGACGATTCGGCGCCCTCCCCCCACGATTACTTCGACGCCGCACTGGCGTCCTGCAAGGCCCTGACCGTCAAGCTCTATGCGCAGAAAAAAGACATACCGCTGACCGGCGTGACCGTGGAAGTCACCCATGACAGCACCGAAGAGCAAAAGGGCAAATACAAGCTCAACGTCAAACTGACCCTCAAGGGCGTACTCACTGACGAGCAGCGCGACGAGCTGCACCGCGTGGCGGATCGCTGCCCGGTGCACAAGCTGATGACCACGGCCGAAGTCACCATCGAGACCCGGCTCTCCGAAGGCGCCTTCAGCCAGTAGCGGCAACCTCCCGTCGAGCGGGTTATGCTCAGTACCATCAGACCCGCTCAGACTGGGAAGCACCATGACCACCGTGACCGTGATTCGCCCGCGCGCCGAAGATGTGGAAGGCCAACCGATCCTGCGCCCACTGCCCTCCAGGCAATGCCGCAGCGTCGGGCCTTTCGTGTTTTTCGACCATATGCTGCAAACCCGTTATGCCCCGGGTACCGGCATGAACATTCGCCAACACCCGCACATCGGCCTCTCTACCCTGACCTTCCTGTTTGAAGGCGAACTCCTGCACAAGGACAGCCTCGGCTCCGATCAGGTGGTCAAGGCCGGGGACGTCAGCTGGATGACAGCCGGCAGTGCCATTGCCCACGTTGAACGCAGCCCCGAGGCGTTGAAGGCCAGTGGTTTCAGCCTGCACGGGTTGCAAGTGTGGCTGGCCTCCCCCAAGGAACATGAACAAGGGCCTGGGCATTACAGCCATCATCCGGCCGCCAGCTTGCCGGTGAGCGATAACCTCGGCGTGCAGATTCGCCTGATTGCCGGCAGTGGCTTTTGCCTCGAATCGCCGGTGCCGGTGTTGTCGCCCACCTTGTATGCCGAGGTGCGGATGCAGACGGCTACCACCCTGCTGATCCCGGATGAGCATGAAGAACGGGCGGTGTATGTGCTGGAGGGTGAGGCGCAGTTGGATGGCGAAGCGCTGGAGGTGCATAGCCTTGTGGCGTTGCCGGCAGGCGCAAGCATGGGGCTGTTTGCCGAGACTGATTGCCACCTGGTGGTGTTCGGCGGCGCGGCGCTGGATGGGCCACGGCGGATTAACTGGAATTTTGTCGCGAGTGATCCGGCGTTGATCGAGCAGGCTCGGCAGCGTTGGGCGGCTGGGGATTGGCCGACAGTGCCGGGGGAAAGTGAGCGGATCGAGTTGCCTGGAGGCAAGGCTTAAGCGCTTTATTGCCTATGAAACAGCCTTCGCGAGCAAGCCCGCTCCCACATTTCGACCGCGTTCCTTCAGGATGTACACGGTTAAAATGTGGGAGCGGGCTTGCTCGCGAAGGGGCCAGCTCAGGCAACCGAACTATCAGCCCTTGAACACTTCATCCAGCAAGTTATGCATCGACTGGAAGGCCCGCGCAGCGGTCTTCGCGTCATACATCATCTTGCCCGGCACATTCGCGTGCGGGTCGGTAAACGAGTGCACCGCACCGCCGTAGCTCAGCAATTGCCAATCCACACCGGCGGCGTTCATTTCGTCTTCAAACGCCGGCAGTTGCTCCTTCGGCACCAACGGGTCGGAAGCACCGTGCAACACCAGCACGGAACCCTTGATGTTTTTTGCATCGGCCGGGTTCGGCGTGTCGAGGCTGCCGTGGAACGAAACGGCAGCTTTCAACGTTGCACCTGTACGTGCCAGCTCCAGGGAGCAGCAACCACCGAAGCAGAAACCAAAGGTCGCCAGCTTCGAGGTATCCACCGCCGCTTCAGTCTGGGTTTTCAGGTGATCAAGCGCGACCTGCATGCGCTTGTTCAACAGCGGCCGGTCATTCTTCAACGGCATCATCGCCGCACCCGCTTCATCGCCGTTCGAAGGGCGGACGGTTTGCCCGTACAGGTCGGCAAGCAGCACCACGTAGCCCTTGCTGGCCACGCTCTTGGCGATCTCTTCAGCGCCGGCACTGACACCCATCCAGTTCGGCGCCATCAACAACCCTGGCAGCGGGCCCTTATGACTGGCATCAAATGCCAGGCGGCTTTCATAAGACTGGCCATCAATCTGATAGACCACGGAACGCACGGTGATTTGGCTCATCATTTACTCCAGGTGAAAGGCTCCAGAACGAAAAAACCCGCCGAAGCGGGTTTTTCTACAACGGTGTTAAACCGACAGTTCAACCAACAGCTTGTTCAGTCGGCGCACATAAGCGGCCGGGTCTTTCAGGCTGTCGCCGGCAGCCAGGGCTGCCTGGTCGAAGAGGATGTGCGACAGGTCGCCAAACCGCTCTTCGCTCTGCTCGCCGTCGAGTTTCTCGATCAGCGGGTGCGCCGGGTTGAATTCAAAGATCGGCTTGGAATCCGGAACCTTCTGACCGCTGGCTTCCAGGATCTGACGCATCTGCATGCCCAGGTCCTGCTCGCCGATGGCCAGGATCGCCGGGGAATCGGTCAGACGGTGGGAAACCCGCACTTCGCTGACGGCATCGCCCAAGGCGGTCTTGATTCGCTCAACCAGACCCTCTTTGGACTTGGCCACTTCTTCAGCGGCTTTCTTGTCTTCTTCGGAATCCAGGTTGCCCAGGTCCAGGTCGCCGCGGGCGACGTCAATAAAGCTCTTGCCGTCGAAGTCGCTGAGGTAGCTCATCAGCCACTCGTCGATGCGGTCGGTCAGCAGCAGCACTTCGATGCCTTTCTTGCGGAAGACTTCCAGGTGCGGGCTGTTCTTGACCTGAGCGTAGGTTTCACCGGTCAGGTAGTAGATCTTGTCCTGACCTTCCTTGGCGCGAGCCAGGTATTCAGCCAGGGAAACGTTCTGCTCGCCGTCGTCACCGTTGGTCGATGCGAAACGCAGCAGGCCGGCGATTTTTTCCTTGTTGGCGAAATCTTCTGCCGGGCCTTCTTTCATGACCTGGCCGAAGTTTTTCCAGAAGCCCTTGTATTGCTCAGGCTCGTTTTTCGCCAGCTTTTCCAGCATGTCGAGGACACGCTTGGTCAGCGCCGACTTCATCGAGTCGATGATCGGGTCTTTCTGCAGGATTTCCCGCGACACGTTCAGCGACAGGTCGTTGGAGTCAACCACGCCCTTGATAAAGCGCAGGTACAACGGCAGGAACGATTCCGCCTGGTCCATCACGAATACGCGCTGCACATACAGCTTCAGGCCTTTCGGCGCTTCACGCTGGTACAGGTCGAACGGAGCACGGGCCGGTACGTAGAGCAGCGAGCTGTATTCCAGCTTGCCTTCGACCTTGTTGTGGCTCCAGCTCAGCGGGTTTTCGTAATCGTGGGCAATGTGCTTGTAGAACTCCTGGTATTCCTCGTCCTTGACTTCGGTACGAGGACGGGTCCACAGGGCGCTGGCGCGGTTGACCACTTCCCATTCCTGGGCTGGGGCTTCTTCGCCTTCGGCCGCCGCTTGTTCTTTCGGCAACTCGATCGGCAACGCGATGTGGTCGGAGTACTTCTTGATGATATTGCGCAGACGCCAGCCATCGGCGAACTCCTCTTCACCGGACTTCAGGTGCAGGACGATGCGGGTACCACGATCAGCCTTGTCGACAGTGGCGATTTCAAATTCGCCCTCGCCCTTGGAAGACCAGTGCACGCCTTCGCTGGCGACAAGGCCGGCACGGCGGCTGAATACTTCAACCTTGTCGGCAACGATGAAGGCCGAGTAGAAGCCCACGCCGAACTGGCCGATCAGGTGCGAATCTTTCTTCTGGTCGCCCGACAGGTTCTTCATGAAATCAGCGGTGCCGGATTTGGCGATGGTCCCCAGGTGGGTGATCGCATCGTCACGGCTCATGCCGATACCGTTGTCTTCGAGGGTGACGGTTTTCGCGTCCTTGTCGAAGCTCACACGGATTTTCAGTTCCGCGCCACCTTCCAGCAACTCAGGCTTGGACAGGGCTTCGAAACGTAATTTGTCGACAGCGTCAGAGGCGTTCGAGATCAATTCGCGAAGGAAAATTTCCTTGTTGGAATACAGCGAATGGATCATGAGGTGCAGCAGTTGCTTCACCTCGGTCTGGAAGCCCAGGGTTTCCTTTTGAGTTTCCACACTCATGGTCATCAAACTCCAATTGGATGGCAGTGGCCGCGCCCTTGAGGGTTGGCGGCGGGTTGTCATCAAAGTTGGGGGCTAAGACCAGGATTTCAAGGGCGAGCCGTTTCCTCAATCTTGAAATGCGCACGGGCGGTGGCAATCGGTTCGGCCTGGGTACTTTGCCACGCGGTAATTGCCACGTTGGCCACCCGCCGGCCCTGGCGCCACACCTGGCATTTGGCGTAGGTGTCGCGAAACTGGCCGGCGCGCAGGTAATCCAGGGAGAAATCGATGATCTTGGGAACGCCAGGCGCACCGGTGAATACCAGCAAATGCAAGGCTGCGGACAGCTCCATGAAGCCCGCGATCACCCCGCCGTGGATCGCCGGCAATATCGGGTTACCAATGTTGTCCTTGTTGGCCGGCATGCGAAACAGCAATTCATCCCCCAGCCGCGTGCATTCGATGCCAATCAGCTTGGCGTAGGGAATCAGGTTGAGCAGCGCCTCATAGTTGCCCCGTTCGTGGGCTTGCTGCAGACGGGTCTTGAACTGATGTTTCATGCCTGTTCTCCCTTGATTGCATTGCCCAGGCCCTGGCTGCCCTTGAGGCGCTTGCCCATGCGCATGAACGTGCCCACCACGTGGGCAATCGGTTGCTGCGGATCGTCCTGGTACGCGAAGCCGCGGGTGAAGATCACGTCGGTGGTCACCCGGTAGCACTGGGCAAAGCCGAATACCGGTTTATGGGGCTCGGCCGGGTGCATGTAGTCGATGCGCAGGTCCAGGGTCGGGCAAACCTCGAACTCCGGCAGTACGCACAAGGTAGCCATGCCACAGGCGGTGTCCATCAAGGATGTGATGGCGCCGCCGTGGATCACGCCGGTCTGCGGGTCACCGACGATATGCGGAGCATAGGGCAGCACCAGCGTCATGCCGTCCTCACTGGCGGCGTGCACCTGGATGCCCAGCACCTGGCAGTGGCGCAAGGCTGAAACAAAGCGCGTGGCACGGGATAAAAGAGGATTTTCGGTCATTCGTTAAAGACTCTTATTAGTGTGGAGCCGGCGGAGTAGACAACCTTGCTGAAAGTTCCCTAGGGAAAAGCCTTATATATCTGTGAGATTTAAGGAACTAAGCGTTGGGCATAGGCTCGAAAGGCCAGTAGATATCTTCAATAAGGAGAAACACCCCATGCGCAAGACTTTAGCTATTTCCATGATGCTGGCTGCTGCCCTCGGCCTCGCTGCCTGCGACAAAAAATCCGAAGACAAAGCCCAAGACGCCGCAGCCCACTCTGAGCAAGCTCAAAAAGACATGGCGAAAGCACAGGATAAAGTGAACGACGCTGCGAAAGAAAACGCCGATGCTGCCAAAGCTCAGGCTGAATCGAACGAAGCTGCTGCGAAAGAAGCAACACCTGCAACCGGTTCTTGAGTCTGACGACTTGAACACTGTGACGTGAAAAGTCATGTTGCAAAAGAAAGCCCGCTTAATAGCGGGCTTTACTTTGTCCGGTGTTTTTAACCCGGCCGGGCAGCTCGAAACTTCGAACTAAACCTCGGCACAAGTTAGTGGCTAAACGTTTAAGCCATCGCTTCACTGCGTTTGCCCAGCAGGCGGTCAATCACCACCGCAACCACCAGCGTCATCACCGAAGGCACCAGCCACGCCAGGCCCTGCTCGCTCAGCGGCAGGTGAGCCAGTTGCGATGGCATCCAGTCAGCCAGGCCCGCGCCCTTCAGCGCGTCAATGCAACCGAAGATGAACGACACCAGCATCACCGGGCCAACGATCCGGCCCTGCTCCTGCCAGAAGTCCTTACAGAAGCTCAGGGCCACCAGCACGATGCACGGCGGGTAGATGGCGGTCAGCACCGGGATCGAGAACGCGATCAGCTTGGTCAGGCCCAGGTTGGACACAAACAGCGAGAATACCGCCAGGATCACCACCAGGGTCTTATAGGACAGCGGCAGTACGCGGCTGAAGTACTCGGCGCAGGCGCAGGTCAGGCCCACCGCGGTTACCAGGCACGCCAGGGAAATCAGCACGGCGAGGAAGCCGCTGCCCAGGGAGCCGAAGGTGTGCTGGACGTAGGCGTGCAGCACGGCGGCGCCGTTGGCGGCACCGGCCGCCACTTCATGGCTGCCCGAACCGAGGCGGAACAGGCTGATGTACACCAGCGCCAGGCCCACACCGGCAATCAGCCCGGCGATGATCGCGTAGCGGGTGATCAGCTTCGGCGACTCGACGCCACGGGAGCGGATCGCGTTGACGATCACAATGCCGAATACCAGCGCGCCGAGGGTATCCATGGTCAGGTAACCATTGATAAAGCCCTGGGAGAACGGTGCCGCCACGTACTCAGGGGTGGCAACACCCACATCGCCGGCCGGCAAGGCAAAGGCAGCAATGCCCAAGACGGCCAGGGCGATGATCTTCAACGGTGCCAGGAAACGACCGACGGTATCCAGCAGGCGGCCCGGGTACAGGGAGATGAAGAACACCAGCAGGAAGTACACCGAGCTGTAGAGGAACAGCGCCAGCGGGCTTTCACCGGTCAGCGGCGCCAGGCCCACTTCAAAGGAAACGGTGGCGGTTCGCGGGGTGGCGAACAACGGGCCGACAGCCAGGTAGGCCGCCGCTGCCAGCAAGCCACCGGCAATCTTGCCGATCGGACTGCTCAACGCGTCCATGCCACCACCGACCTTGGCCAGGGCGATAACGGTGATCACCGGCAAACCGACCGCGGTGATCAGGAAGCCCAGCGCCGCCATCCAGACATGAGGCCCGGACTGCAAACCGACGATTGGCGGGAAGATGATGTTGCCGGCGCCCACGAACAGGGCAAAAGTCATAAAGCCCAACGCCAGGATGTCCTGGCTTTTCAACACTTTCATTTGAGGAAATACCACACTACTGAATCGGAATTTAGAGAGGGCTTCCCTATGGATGAGGGAAATACTGCCGGTCCGGATGGGGACCGACCGGTCTGGCGCGAGGCTTCCTTTTGGGAGGCACACGCATAAAGAGGCGGCTAGCCTAACGAATTTGCGGGTCAAACGCACTGTTGCGGGGCGAACTGTCCGATAAGCGACATTTTTATGTCGCGTTTTTATATCTAAATTTTGAAATACGATCGAATGTGGGAGCGGGCTTGCTCGCGAAAGCGGTGTATCAGCCACTCATGAGCTGACTGACACACCGCTTTCGCGAGCAAGCCCGCTCCCACATGTTGATCTCCACCAACCTTCAGAATGCACAAAGGCCACCCGAAGGTGGCCTTTGTGGGGTGAAGCGTCAGTTAAGCGCGAGGCTTACTTGACAGCCCATCCGGTCAGCTCGGACAAAGCCTTGCCGATGTCTGCCAGCGAACGCACGGTTTTAACGCCTGCGTCTTCCAGGGCAGCAAACTTCTCGTCTGCAGTACCCTTGCCGCCAGAGATGATTGCGCCCGCATGGCCCATGCGCTTGCCAGCAGGGGCAGTCACACCAGCGATGTAGGAAACAACCGGCTTGGTCACGTGTGCCTTGATGTAGGCAGCCGCTTCTTCTTCAGCCGAACCGCCGATCTCACCGATCATTACGATCGCTTCGGTCTTCGGGTCTTCCTGGAACAGCTTCAGGATGTCGATGAAGTTCGAGCCTGGGATCGGGTCACCGCCGATGCCGACGCAAGTCGACTGACCGAAACCGGCGTCAGTAGTCTGCTTGACAGCTTCATAGGTCAGGGTGCCGGAACGGGAAACGATACCGACTTTACCTGGCAAGTGAATGTGACCTGGCATGATGCCGATCTTGCATTCGCCTGGAGTGATCACGCCTGGGCAGTTAGGGCCGATCAGGACTACACCCAGCTCGTCGCACTTAACTTTAGCGTCCAGCATGTCCAGGGTAGGAATGCCTTCGGTGATGCAAACGATCAGCTTGATGCCGCCGAATGCTGCTTCCAGGATGGAGTCCTTGCAGAAAGGAGCTGGAACGTAGATCACGCTGGCGGTGGCGCCAGTGGCAGCTACAGCATCTTTCACGGTGTTGAACACTGGCAGGCCCAGGTGCTCGGTGCCGCCTTTACCAGGAGTAACGCCACCCACCATCTTGGTGCCGTATTCGATGGCTTGCTGGGTGTGGAAACTACCTTGGGAACCGGTAATACCCTGGCAGATAACCTTGGTGTCTTTATTGATCAGGACGCTCATTATTTGCCCTCCGCAGCTTTGACAACTTGTTGAGCAGCGTCGGTCAGGCTGGTAGCAGCGATGATGTTCAAACCGCTTTCTGCCAGTACTTTAGCGCCCAGTTCAGCGTTGTTACCTTCAAGGCGCACAACAACCGGGATTTTAACGCCGACTTCTTTCACTGCACCGATGATGCCTTCGGCAATCATGTCGCAACGAACGATGCCGCCGAAGATGTTGACCAGTACTGCAGCGACGTTGGAGTCGGACAGGATGATCTTGAACGCTTCGGTAACGCGTTCTTTGGTGGCACCGCCGCCTACGTCGAGGAAGTTGGCTGGTTTGCCGCCATGCAGGTTGACGATGTCCATGGTACCCATGGCCAGGCCAGCACCGTTGACCATGCAACCGATGTTACCTTCCAGGGCTACGTAGTTCAGTTCGAACTTGGCAGCGTGCGCTTCGCGCGGATCGTCTTGCGACGGATCGTGGAAAGTCTTCAGCTTAGGCTGACGGTACATGGCGTTGGCGTCGATGTTGATCTTGGCATCGAGGCAATGCAGATCGCCGTCAGCCTTGATCACCAGCGGGTTCACTTCCAGCAGGGCCAGATCGTGATCCTGGAACAGTTTGGCCAGACCTACGAAGATCTTGGCGAACTGGGCAACTTGCTTGCCTTCCAGACCCAACTGGAATGCCAGCTCGCGACCCTGGAATGGCTGAGCGCCAACCAGTGGATCGATAGTGGCTTTCAGAATTTTTTCTGGGGTTTCTTCAGCGATCTTCTCAATGTCCACGCCACCTTCGGTGGAGGCCATGAACACGATGCGACGGCTCGAACGGTCAACGACAGCGCCCAGGTACAGCTCTTTAGCGATATCAGTGCACGATTCAACCAGGATCTTGGTGACTGGCTGGCCATTGGCATCAGTCTGGTAAGTCACCAGACGCTTGCCCAACCACTGCTGAGCGAAGGCTTTGGCGTCTTCTTTGCTGCGAACCAGCTTAACGCCGCCCGCTTTACCGCGACCACCAGCGTGAACCTGGGCTTTGACAACCCACTCGGTGCCGCCGATTTTGTCGCAAGCTTCTGCTGCTGCTTCCGGGGTGTCTACTGCGTAACCCTTGGATACTGGCAGGCCGTATTCAGCGAACAGCTGCTTACCCTGATACTCGTGAAGATTCATGCTTATTACCGTCTTCGTTAGGTACTGCGCATTCGGCGCTGCGCTCTTTATTGAGTGCCGCGCCACCTGTGACTGCTGCTTGCACAGTCAAACCACCAAAGGCCTGAACCCTGGGTGGTGAAACTGCGCAAGACTGCGTCCAGCGGATATTCCGCGGTGAGTCTTGCGCACAAGGCTCACGACGGGCAACCGCCGTGGTTTCTTATTATCTCGCTTAGCGCTTCTTCTTGTTGGCGATGTGGATGGCATGGCCATTCACTGCCAACGCGGCTTCGTGCAGCGCTTCGGACAGGGTCGGATGGGAGAAAACCATCATGCCGATGTCTTCGGCGCTGGTGCCGAATTCCATACCGATTGCGCCTTGCTGAACCAGTTCTGCTGCGCCTGGGCCGATCACATGGACGCCCAATACGCGGTCAGTCTTGGCATCAGCGATGACTTTGACAAAACCACCGGTGTCGTTGGCTGCCATGGCACGGCCAGAAGCGGCAAACGGGAAGGTGCCGACGTTAACTTCAACGCCTTCAGCTTTCAACTGCTGTTCGTTCTTGCCGACCCATGCAATTTCCGGGTGGGTGTAGATAACCGACGGGATCAGGTCGTAGTTCATCTGGGTCTTGTGACCCTTGATGCGCTCGACAACCATGATGCCTTCTTCGGAAGCCTTGTGCGCCAGCATCATGCCGCGAACCACGTCGCCAATGGCGTAGACGCCCGGCACGGTGGTAGCGCAGTGATCGTCAACGTGGATGAAACCACGCTCGTCGATGTTCACGCCGCTGTCGGAAGCCAGCAGATCAGTGGTCACTGGACGGCGACCAACGGCTACGATCAGCTTGTCGAAAGTGATGGTTTTTTCGCCATCCTTGTCGGTGTAGGTCACGACGACTTCTTCGCCGTTAACCTTGGAACCGGTAACACGAGCGCCCAGCTTGATGTCCAGACCTTGTTTGGTCAGGGTTTTCAGCGCTTCTTTGGACACTGCGGTGTCGGCAGCCAGCAGGAACGTGTCCAGGGCTTCCAGCACGGTCACTTCGGAACCCAGGCGGGACCAGACCGAACCCAGTTCCAGGCCGATCACGCCAGCGCCGATCACGCCCAGACGTTTTGGAACCGCTTGGAATTCCAGGGCGCCGGTCGAATCAACGATCACGTTCTGGTCGACCGGAGCCGGTGGAATGTCGATTGGACGCGAACCTGGAGCCAGGATCACGTTCTCGGCTTCGATGATTTCGGTCGAACCGTCAGGCTTGGTGATTTCAACTTTCTTGCCGGCCAGCAGTTTGCCGTGGCCTTGCAGGGAAGTAACGCCGTTGGCCTTGAACAGGGTAGCAACGCCGGAAGTCAGGCCTTTAACGATGTTGGCCTTGCGGCCGACCATCGCTGGCACGTCCATGGTCACGCCAGCGTGGTTGATGCCGTGGATGGCAAAACCGTCTTGCGCTTCGTGGAATTTCCAGGAGCTGTCCAGCAGCGCCTTGGAAGGAATGCAGCCAACGTTCAGGCAAGTACCGCCCAGCGCCAGTTTGCCTTCCTTGTCGGTGTATTTTTCGATGCAAGCAGTCGAGAGGCCCAGTTGTGCGGCCTTGATGGCGGCAACGTAGCCGCCAGGGCCTGCGCCAATCACTACAACGTCAAATTTCTGCGACATGAAAAAAAATCCTCTTTAGCTAAAAGCTTCAAGCCGTGAGCCGCACTCCGGCCTGCCTCGCGGCAGACCGGGTGGTACGGCGCACCGCCGCTTTATCAGATATCCAGCAGCAGACGAGCCGGGTCTTCCAGCAGGTTCTTGATGGTCACCAGGAAAGTCACGGCTTCTTTACCATCGATCAGGCGGTGATCGTACGACAGCGCCAGGTACATCATCGGGCGGATAACCACTTGGCCGTTGATCGCCATAGGACGCTGCAGAATGTTGTGCATGCCCAGGATCGCAGCTTGTGGCGGGTTGACGATCGGAGTCGACATCATCGAACCGAAAGTACCACCGTTGGTGATGGTGAAGGTACCACCGGTCATCTCGTCGATGGTCAGTTTGCCGTCACGGGCCTTCTTGCCGAAGTTGGCGATGCCGCCTTCGATTTCAGCCAGGCTCATCAGCTCGGCGTTACGCAGAACCGGTACCACCAGGCCACGGTCGCTGGAGACGGCAACGCCGACGTCAGCATAACCGTGGTAAACGATGTCGCCGCCGTCGATGGAAGCGTTGACTGCCGGGAAGCGTTTCAGCGCTTCGGTGGCCGCTTTCACGAAGAACGACATGAAGCCAAGGCGTACGCCGTTGTGGGACTTCTCGAACAGGTCCTTGTACTTCGAACGCAGGGCCATGACTTCGGTCATGTCGACTTCGTTGAAAGTAGTCAGCATCGCCATGTTCGACTGTGCTTCAACCAGGCGCTTGGCCACGGTGGCACGCACGCGGGTCATCGGTACGCGCTTCTCGGTGCGGTCGCCAGCGGCGAACACAGGAGCAGCGGCAGCCGGGGCAGCAGCCTTGGCAGGCGCAGCAGCTGGAGCGTTTTTCTTGGCTTCAACGGCGGCAACCACGTCTTCCTTGGTCACACGGCCATCTTTGCCGGTGCCCTTGATGGACGCCAGGTTGATGCCGTTTTCGTCAGCCAGCTGACGCGCAGCCGGTGCAGCGATTGGATCTTCGCCACCCGCAGTCGGTGCAGCAGCTGGAGCTGCGGCAGCAGCCGGTGCCGCAGCGGCGGCAGGAGCAGGAGCAGCGGCAGCAGCACCGCCCTCTTCGATCGAGCCCAGTACCTGGTTCGACAGGACGGTAGCGCCTTCTTCGGCAACGATTGCGCCCAGCACGCCGTCAGCTTCAGCCAACACTTCGAGCACGACCTTGTCGGTTTCGATGTCGACGATCAGGTCGTCACGCTTGACGGCCTCGCCTGGTTTCTTGTGCCAGGTGGCAACGGTGCCATCGGCAACCGATTCCGGGAATGACGGGGCTTTGATTTCGATAGCCATTATCTGTGGGTCCTTAAAATTCGGTTTCAGTCAGCGCGAAGGCGTTAAACAGTGAAAGCATCTTGCAGCAGTTTTTCCTGCTGTTCGGCGTGCATCGACGCATAACCACACGCAGGTGCAGCAGAAGCATCACGACCGGCGTACTCCAGGCCCAGTGCCTGTTTGTGATTGCCGATGCTGCGACGCAGATGATGCTGGCTGCTGTACCACGCGCCCTGGTTCATCGGTTCTTCCTGACACCACACCACATTGGTGAGGTTGGTGTAAGGCGCGATGGCCTCCATCAGGTCGTCTTCCGGGAACGGGTAAAGCTGCTCGATCCGCACGATGGCGATGTCTTCGCGGCCTTCGGCACGGCGTTTTTCCAGCAAATCGTAGTAAACCTTGCCGCTGCACAGGATCAGGCGAGTAACCTTGGCCGCGTCGAGGGTATCGATTTCTGAAATAACGGTCTGGAACGAACCATCCGCCAGATCTTCCAGGGTCGAGATGGCCAATTTATGACGCAGCAGCGATTTCGGCGTCAGCACTACCAGCGGCTTGCGCAGCGGGCGGATCACCTGGCGACGCAGCAAGTGGTAGATCTGGGCCGGGGTAGTCGGCACGCACACCTGGATGTTGTGCTCGGCGCACAATTGCAGGTAACGCTCCAGACGGGCCGAGGAGTGCTCCGGACCCTGACCTTCATAACCGTGTGGCAGCAGCATGGTCAGACCGCACAGACGGCCCCACTTGTGCTCGCCGCTGGTGATGAACTGGTCGATAACCACCTGGGCACCGTTGGCGAAGTCGCCGAACTGGGCTTCCCAGATCACCAGCGCCTGAGGCGTGGTGGTCGAGTAACCGTATTCGAACGCCAGTACGGCTTCTTCGGACAGGAACGAATCGTACAGGTCGAAACGTGGCTGGCCTTCGTACAGGTTCTGCAACGGGATGTAGGTGCCCGCGTCTTTCTGGTTGTGCAACACAGCGTGACGGTGCGAGAACGTACCGCGGCCGATGTCCTGGCCGGTCATGCGGATCGGGTGACCTTCGAACGCCAGGGTCGCGTACGCCATGGTTTCAGCGTAACCCCAGTTGATCGGCAGGCCGCCGGCTTGCATCTTCTGACGGTCTTCGTAGATCTTCGCAACCTGGCGCTGTACCACGAAGCCATCTGGAATTTCCAGCAGCTTGGCCGACAGTTCCTGCAGGGTCTTCAGATCGAACGAGGTGTCGTGACGCGCAGTCCAGGCGTGGCCCAGGTACGGACGCCAGTCAACGAACAACTCTTTGTTCGGCTCTTTAACCAGGCTTTTCACGACATGCAGGCCGTTGTCCAGCGCGTTGCGGTATTCATCGATCTTCGCCTGAACACGTGCATCGTCCACCACGCCGGCCTTGATCAGGCTATCGGCATACAGCTCACGGGTGGTGCGCTGCTTGGTGATTTGCTGGTACATCAACGGTTGGGTGCCGCTAGGCTCATCCGCTTCGTTGTGACCGCGACGACGGTAGCAGACCAGGTCGATGACCACGTCACGCTTGAACTGCATGCGGTAATCGATGGCCAACTGGGTCACGAACAACACGGCTTCCGGATCATCACCATTCACATGGAGGATCGGCGCCTGGATCATCTTGGCAACGTCGGTCGCGTACTCGGTAGAGCGTGCGTCCAGCGGGTTGCTGATGGTGAAGCCCACCTGGTTGTTGATGACGATGTGAACGGTACCGCCGGTCTTGAAGCCGCGAGTCTGCGACATCTGGAACGTTTCCAGGACCACGCCCTGACCGGCGAACGCCGCGTCACCGTGGATGGAAATCGGCAGGACCTTCTCACCGGTGGAATCGTTACGACGATCCTGGCGCGCACGTACCGACCCCTCGACCACTGGAGAAACGATCTCCAGGTGGGATGGGTTGAACGCCATGGCCAGGTGAACTTCACCGCCGGTGGTCATTACGTTGGACGAGAAGCCCTGGTGATATTTAACGTCACCGGAACCCAGCTCGACCTTCTTCTTGCCTTCGAACTCGTCGAACAGCTCGCGCGGGTTCTTGCCGAAGGTGTTGACCAGCACGTTCAAACGGCCACGGTGGGCCATGCCGATCACGATTTCCTTGGTGCCGTAGGAACCGGAACGCTGGATCAGCTCGTCGAGCATCGGGATCAGGCTTTCGCCGCCTTCCAGGCCGAAACGCTTGGTGCCCGGGTATTTGGTGCCCAGGTATTTTTCCAGGCCTTCCGCTGCAGTGACGCGCTCGAGCAAGTGGCTCTTGACGTCCGCAGACAGCACCGGGCGACCACGCACGCCTTCAAGGCGGTGCTGGAACCAGTGGCGCTGCTCGGAATCAGTGATGTGCGTAAATTCGGCACCGATGGTGCGGCAATATGTCTGCTGCAACGCTTCGTGAATTTCGCGTAGGCTCGCTTCCTCTTTGCCGATGAACAGGTCGCCGGCACGGAAGGTCGTATCAAGATCGGCATTGGTCAAGCCGTAATGATTGATCGACAGGTCTGCAGGTGCAGGACGCTGCCACAGCCCCAGCGGGTCAAGCTGGGCTGCCTGGTGGCCACGCATACGGTAGGCCTGGATCAGTCGCAGTACTTCAACTTGCTTCTTCTCGTGCTCACTGCTCACGCTTGCGGCAGAAACCGGCTGGGCGCGGCGCTGGTTCTTTGCCAGCAGCACGAACTGATCGCGAATTGTTGCGTGCGATACATCGGTGGCAGCGTTGCCGTCTGAAGACAACGTCTGAAATTTGGTGCGCCATTCTTCTGGCACAGCGTTAGGGTCGTGCAGGTAGAGCTCATAAAGCTCTTCCACATAGGCAGCGTTACCACCTGAAAGATAGCCGCTGTTCCACATGCGCTGCATCACGCTTTCTTGCATGCTTGGTCACCCTCGATTTGGGGACACCACCGGCGAAAACACCGAGTTTGCTTGCAAAAGGCCAAGTGCAGCGACCAAAACAAGCCACTTAGGATCACGCTGATAGTTCGGGTACCAACCCGAATGCCCCTGCTTGTCTCATTTCTTCAAAATAAGAGCCGCGTCTTTGTAAGTCGCTGCTCAAGTTAAAACTACGGCGCCGGTTGAAGCCTGCGCCGTAGCATCTACGGGCACAACGGTCCTGCTTTTACTACAACGTCGGTTACACGCCGCTTTGCAGCAGCATGCTACGTACGTGACCAATGGCCTTAGTCGGGTTCAGGCCTTTGGGACATACGTTGACGCAGTTCATGATCCCGCGGCAGCGGAATACGCTGAACGGGTCATCCAGCGAAGCCAGACGCTCGGCAGTCTTGGTGTCACGGCTGTCTGCCAGGAAGCGGTACGCTTGCAGCAGGGCAGCTGGGCCCAGGAACTTGTCGGGGTTCCACCAGAAGGACGGGCAGGAAGTCGAGCAGCAAGCGCACAGGATGCACTCGTACAGACCGTCCAGCTTCTCGCGCTCTTCCGGAGTCTGCAGACGCTCGATGGCCGGAGCCGGCGTGTCGTTCTGCAGGAATGGCTTAACCTTCTCGTATTGCTTGTAGAAGATGCTCATATCGACGACCAGGTCACGGATAACCGGCAAACCTGGCAGCGGACGAACAACCAACTTGTTGCCTTTCACCACGGAAGACAGCGGCGTGATGCACGCCAGGCCGTTCTTGCCGTTGATGTTCATGCCGTCGGAGCCGCAGACACCTTCACGGCAAGAGCGACGATAGGAGAAACCCTCGTCCTGCTCTTTAACCAGGGCCAGCACGTCCAGCACCATCAGGTCCTTACCACCGGTATCGACCTGGAATTCCTGCATGAACGGCGCAGCGTCCTGATCAGGGTTGTAGCGATAAACACTGACTTTCAACATGGCAGCCACCCTTAGTAAGTCCGAATCTTCGGTTCAAACGTCGGAACCGTCTTCGGCGAGAAGTTCACGGCACGCTTGGTTACGCGCTTGTCACCCGGGAAGTACAGGGTGTGGCACAACCAGTTTTCGTCGTCGCGGTCTTCATAGTCTTCACGAGCGTGAGCACCACGGGATTCTTTACGAACCTCGGCGGCGATCGCAGTCGCTTCAGCCACTTCCAGCAGGTTTTGCAGCTCAAGGGCTTCGATTCGAGCGGTGTTGAACGCCTGGCTCTTGTCGTTGATCTTGACGTTGGCAATGCGCGTACGCAGGTCAGCCAGCTGGGCGATACCTTTCTGCATGTATTCGCCGGTACGGAACACACCGAAGTAGTTCTGCATGCAGCTTTGCAGCTCTTTGCGCAGGGAGGCGACGTCTTCGCCATCGGTACGCGAGTTCAGGCCATCCAGACGTGCCAGGGCAGCGTCGATGTCGGACTGGCGTGGACGAGCGTAATCAACGCCTTCCTTCAGGGTCTGTTCCAGGAACAGGCCGGCGGCGCGACCGAATACCACCAGGTCGAGCAGCGAGTTGCCACCCAGGCGGTTGGCACCGTGAACCGATACGCACGCCACTTCACCTACCGCGAACAGACCAGGGATGATCTGGTCAACGCCGTCGGCGTCCTGGGTGATCGCCTGGCCATGAATGTTGGTGGCAACGCCGCCCATCATATAGTGGCAAGTTGGAACAACCGGGATCGGCGCAACAGCCGGGTCAACGTGGGCAAAGGTCTTGGACAGCTCCATGATGCCTGGCAGACGGCTGTGCAGCACTTCTTCACCGAGGTGATCGAGCTTCAGCATCACGTGGTCGCCATCGGGACCACAGCCGTTACCGGCGATGATCTCTTTAACCATGGAACGGGCTACAACGTCACGACCGGCAAGGTCTTTGGCGTTCGGAGCATAACGCTCCATGAAGCGCTCGCCGTTCTTGTTGATCAGGTAACCACCTTCACCACGGCAACCTTCTGTAACCAGTACACCGGCGCCGGCGATGCCGGTCGGGTGGAACTGCCACATTTCGATGTCTTGTACCGGGACGCCTGCACGCAGGGCCATGCCGATACCGTCACCGGTGTTGATCAGGGCGTTGGTAGTCGAAGAGTAGATACGGCCTGCACCGCCGGTCGCCAATACGGTGGCGTTAGCCCGCACGTAAGAGGTTTCGCCGGTTTCGATGCAGATAACGATCATGCCTACAAAGGCACCGTCTTCGTTCTTCACCAGGTCGACGCCGTAGTATTCGTTGAGGAATACGGTGCCGGCCTTCAGGTTGGCCTGGTACAGGGTGTGCAACAGCGCGTGACCGGTACGGTCGGCTGCGGCACAGGTACGAGCGGCCTGGCCACCCTTACCGAAGTCTTTCGACTGACCGCCGAACGGACGCTGGTAGATGCGACCCTGTTCGGTACGGGAGAACGGCAGACCCATGTGTTCCAGCTCGAAGACCGCTTCCGGGCCTACGGAGCACATGTATTCGATAGCGTCCTGGTCACCGATATAGTCGGAACCCTTGACGGTATCGTACATGTGCCAGCGCCAGTCATCGTTTGGATCGGCGGAGGCGATGGCGCACGTGATGCCACCCTGGGCCGAAACGGTGTGGGAACGGGTCGGGAACACCTTGGTGATCACGGCAGTCTTGTGACCGCCTTGGGCCAGTTGCAGCGCAGCGCGCATGCCGGCACCGCCGCCGCCAATGATGATGGCGTCGAATGAAAGCGTATTAACTGTGTTAGCCATGAATCAGATACCCCAAAGAATCTGCACACCCCAGACGAAGTAAGCGAACATCGCGACGCCGCATACTGCCTGGAAGAGAAACCGTACTGCTGTCGCGGACTTGCCCAGCGCCATCGGCGTCAGGTAGTCGGTCGCGATGGTCCACATGCCAACCCAGGCGTGAGCGCCCAGGGCTACAAGGGCCAGCAGACTGAAGATGCGCATCCCGTTGTGAGCGAACAGGCCGTGCCATTGGGCGTAGCCAATGCCAGGGTTCGCCGCGAGGTACCCGATCAGGAAGATGAAATAAGCCGCGAGAACAACCGCAGACACACGTTGCGCCATCCAGTCATAGAGGCCCGAACGCGACAGGTTCGTAACGCTGGTTACCATATCCAAACTCCCGCCAGAACGATCAGCACCACGGAAATGGCGATGACGATTTTCGAGCCCAGCTTGCCGCCTTCCAGCGTCTCACCGATACCCATGTCCATGATCAAGTGGCGAATACCGGCCACAAGGTGATAAAGCAGAGCGGACAGGAGGCCCCAGGCGACGAATTTGGCCAGCGGACTGGTCAAGCATGCCTTCACCTCGGCGTACCCTTCTTCCGAACCCAGGGATTTGCTCAATGCATAAAGCATGATGCCCAGGCCAAGAAACAGGATGATGCCGGATACACGGTGCAGGAACGACGTTACGCCGGTGATGGGGAGTTTGATGGTCCTTAGGTCTAGGTTTACAGGTCGTTGGCTATTCACGGCTTTTTTTCACACTGAAGAGCCCCTAACAATCAGGGCAAAGTTGTTGGGGAGTGCACTGGTCAGGTAACCACCACCCAGGGAGTGCGACCCCCATCAAAACGGGCCCAAAAGCCCCTGGCGGTCGGAGGCCGAGTATAGACAGTTAGGCAACTAATGACAACGCGCACTCCTCACCCTAATAGCGCATTGCGCTGGCGGCATAAAAGGCGTAAACGGCAGGTAATTTCGAGGAAAAAGTACGGTTAAAGCCTTCTGGAGCAAGACTTTAGGCAAATTGACATCTGAATTTATCTCACTATAGTGGTGCGGGCCCTGCGTGGGGGGTCTGTCTGATGATTTGAAGCATAAATAGGAGGCCACATGGCTGACAAAAAAGCGCAGTTGATCATCGAGGGCGCAGCCCCCGTCGAGCTGCCCATTTTAACCGGCACCGTTGGTCCCGATGTTATCGACGTACGGGGCCTGACGGCCACGGGCCGTTTTACATTCGACCCAGGCTTCATGTCGACCGCCTCATGCGAGTCGAAGATCACCTATATCGACGGTGATAACGGTATCTTGCTGCACCGCGGCTACCCGATCGAACAGCTTGCTGAACAGTCGGACTACCTGGAAACCTGCTACCTGCTGCTTAATGGCGAATTGCCAACAGCTGAGCAAAAGGCCCAGTTTGTCAGCACCGTGAAGAACCACACCATGGTTCACGAGCAGTTGAAGACCTTCTTCAACGGCTTCCGTCGCGACGCCCACCCGATGGCCGTCATGTGCGGCGTAGTCGGCGCCCTGTCGGCCTTCTATCACGACTCCCTGGACATCAATAACCCGCAGCATCGCGAAATCTCCGCGATCCGCCTGGTTGCCAAGATGCCGACCCTGGCCGCAATGGTTTACAAGTACTCCATGGGTCAACCCATGATGTACCCGCGCAACGACCTGACGTACGCGGAAAACTTCCTGCACATGATGTTCAACACCCCGTGCGAGATCAAACCGATCAGCCCGGTGCTGGCCGCCGCGATGGACAAGATCTTCATCCTCCACGCCGACCACGAACAGAACGCCTCGACCTCTACCGTGCGCCTGGCGGGCTCCTCGGGTGCCAACCCGTTCGCCTGTATCGCCGCCGGTATCGCCGCACTGTGGGGCCCTGCCCACGGCGGTGCGAACGAAGCCGTATTGACCATGCTCGATGAAATCGGCGATGTCTCGAACATCGACAAGTTCATCGCCAAGGCCAAGGACAAGAACGATCCGTTCAAGTTGATGGGCTTCGGTCACCGGGTCTACAAGAACCGCGACCCGCGCGCCACCGTAATGAAGAAGACCTGCGACGAAGTGTTGAAGGAACTGGGCATCAAGAACGATCCGCAACTCGAACTGGCCATGCGCCTGGAAGAGATCGCCCTGACCGACCCGTACTTCATCGAGCGCTCGCTGTACCCGAACGTCGACTTCTACTCGGGGATCATCCTCAAGGCGATCGGCATTCCAACCAGCATGTTCACCGTGATCTTCGCCCTGGCGCGGACCGTGGGCTGGATCTCCCACTGGAAAGAAATGCTCTCCAGCCCGTACAAGATTGGCCGCCCGCGCCAGCTTTACACCGGCTACGAGTCGCGTGACATCACCAAGCTGGAAGACCGCAAGTAAGCTGATCGCTACTTGGCTACACCGAAAACGGCCTCCTTTGATAGGGAGGCCGTTTTTATTTGTGCCGGATTTGAGAAACAGTTTTGTCGTATCTGTTACCAATAAAGGCAAAAAAAAGCCCCGATCTCACGACCGGGGCATTTTTTTGGAACTGTTACAGGCTTAGTGGCTAACCGCCCCACTCGCCCCCAGGCCAGTCTGCGAACGCACAAACTGCGGGAAGTACAGCGCACGTTCCTTCTCTGCCGCCGCCGACTTGTCGGTGATGGAGAAGAACCAGATGCCGATGAACGCAATGATCATCGAGAACAGCGCCGGGTACTCGTAAGGGAAGATCGCCTTCTCATGGTGCAGGATCGAGACCCAGATGGTCGGGCCGAGGATCATCAGGCCAACGGCACTGATCAAGCCCAGCCAGCCACCAATCATCGCACCGCGGGTGGTGAGGTTTTTCCAGTACATGGAAAGCAGCAGCACCGGGAAGTTACAGCTGGCCGCAATGGAGAACGCCAGGCCCACCATGAACGCAATGTTCTGGCTTTCAAACAGGATGCCCAAGCCAATCGCCAGTACTGCCAGGGCGATGGTGGTGATCTTCGATACGCGAATCTCATCCTTCTCGTTGGCCTTGCCTTTCTTGATCACGCTGGCGTACAGGTCATGGGACACCGCCGAAGCACCCGCGAGGGTCAAACCGGCAACCACTGCCAGGATGGTGGCAAACGCCACGGCCGAGATGAAGCCCAGGAAGATACTGCCGCCCACCGCGTTGGCCAGGTGCACCGCCGCCATGTTGTTACCGCCGAGCAAGGCACCTGCAGCATCCTTGAACGCCGGGTTGGTGCTGACCAGCAGGATCGCGCCGAAGCCGATGATGAAGGTCAGGATATAGAAGTAGCCGATGAAGCCAGTGGCATACAGCACGCTCTTGCGCGCTTCCTTTGCGTCACTCACGGTGAAGAAGCGCATCAGGATGTGCGGCAGGCCGGCGGTACCGAACATCAGTGCCAGGCCGAGGGAGAACGCCGAAATCGGGTCTTTCACCAGGCCGCCCGGGCTCATGATCGCTTCACCTTTAGGGTGAACCTTGATCGCCTCGGCAAACAGCATGTTGAAGTCGAAGTTGACGTGTTTCATCACCATCAGCGCCATGAACGAGGCACCGGACAGCAGCAGCACTGCCTTGATGATCTGTACCCAGGTGGTAGCCAGCATGCCGCCGAACAACACATAGAGGCACATCAGGATGCCTACCAGGATCACCGCGACGTGATAATCCAGGCCGAACAGCAGCTGGATCAGCTTGCCCGCGCCGACCATCTGCGCGATCAGGTAGAACGCCACCACCACCAAAGAGCCACAGGCCGACAGGCTGCGGATCTGGGTTTGCCCCAGGCGATAGGACGCCACGTCGGCAAAGGTGTATTTGCCCAGGTTACGCAGGCGCTCGGCGATCAGGAACAGAATGATCGGCCAGCCCACCAGGAAGCCGATCGAGTAGATCAGGCCGTCGTAGCCGGAGGTGAACACCAGCGCGGAAATCCCCAGGAAGGAGGCTGCCGACATGTAGTCACCGGCAATCGCCAGACCGTTCTGGAACCCGGTGATCTTGCCGCCGGCCGCATAGTAGTCGGCCGCCGACTTGTTGCGCTTGGACGCCCAGTAGGTGATGCACAAGGTCGCGCCGACGAAGGCCACGAACATCAGGATCGCTGCGATATTCAGCGGTTGTTTATGCACTTCGCCGGTCAGTGCATCGGCCGCCCAAACGGCAGGTGCAAAGGCCGAAGCGCCGAGTACAGCCAATAGACGACGGATCATTGCGCAGCCTCCTTGAGAATCGCATTGTTCAAGTCGTCGAATTCGCCGTTGGCGCGTCGTACATAGATGCCGGTGAGGACGAAGGCCGACACAATCAGCCCGACCCCGATCGGGATCCCCCACGTAATGGACGAACCGGGGCTGATCTTGGCCCCCAGTATTTGCGGCCCATAGGCAATCAGAAGAATGAAAGCGGAGTAAAGCCCAAGCATGATTGCCGAGAGAATCCAGGCGAATCTTTCCCTTTTACTAACCAGCTCCTTGAAACGCGGGCTGTTTTGAATCGAGAGGTAAATGCTGTCGTTCATTGTTTTTATCCTCGCAGCACAGCTTTTTATTATTGGAACATATCCACTGTATGCGGCTGAGGAACAGGTTCCAGACGACCTTAGTAGTAGAAGGAGTGTAGCGAGGGTT
>NZ_CP080030.1:5222676-5270247 GCF_019382755.1 Pseudomonas sp. Colony2
GCCTTACTTAGCAGTCCACTCGGCGACGCGCTCAGGGTGCTTGGCCACCCAGTCCTTGGCCGCCGCTTCAGGCTTGGCGCCCTCCTGGATCGCCAGCATGACTTCGCCGATTTCATCCTTGGAGGCCCACTGGAATTTCTTCAGGAACGCCACGACTTCCGGGGCTTTCTTTTCCAGGCCTTTGCTGCCGATGCTGTTGACGGTCTCAGCAGCACCATAAATTCCTTTTGGGTCGTCCAGGAAACGCAGTTTCCACTTGGCGAACATCCAGTGTGGCACCCAGCCGGTGACCGCAATGGATTCCTGTTTGTCTTCGGCACGGGTCAACTCGGCGATCATCGCCGCGCCCGAGCTGGCTTGCAGCTTGTAGTCCAGGCCATAGGCCTTGATTGCTTCGTCGGTCTTGAGCATCACACCTGAACCGGCGTCGATACCCACGATCTTGTTCTTGAAGGTGGTGTCGGTCTTGAGGTCTTCGATGGATTTGGCTTTCACGTACTCAGGCACGATCAGGCCGATCTTGGCGTCCTTGAAGTTGGGGCCGTAGTCGACCACCTTGTCCTTGTTCTTGGCCCAGTATTCACCGTGGGTCACCGGCAACCAGGCGGAGAGCATGGCGTCGAGTTTGCCGGTGGCCACGCCTTGCCACATGATCCCGGTTGCGACCGCTTGCAGTTTCACGTCATAACCGAGCTTTTGCTTGATCACTTCTGCCGCCACGTGGGTGGTGGCGACACTGTCCGACCAGCCATCCACATAGCCGATGCTCAGGGTTTTGCTGTCGGCGCTGGCCAGTGTGGAGCTCATCGCAACTACCAGAGTGGCGGCTGCGCCCAAGAGTCGTCGCATCTTCATAGTGCTTCCCCGAAAGTGCTGCGCCCGGCGGATGCCGAGCGACGTCAACCTGTTGTTATGTGGTGCACCGCGCCCCCTTCACGCGCATCGATCACGTGGGTGCCTCATCAGTGGAGGGCTGACACTTCGATCATCAACCTGCTGCCACAAGCGACCTGCTCTGACTGCGACCTCAGGTAAGCAAGAAACGACATCACATCGCCAGCAGGATGATTTGTAGGACATTCACCGACGATCCCGCCCGAACTTTGCATGTCAAAATTATGCGGCCCCACTGGGACGGCTCAAATCCGGGTAAGATGCGCGCCTTTGCCCCCAGACGGCCTGATCATGCCCGCGACTGCACGTTTCCCGCTCCTGCCCTATTTATTTGCCCTGATCCTTGGTGTGCTGGCCCTCGGCGGCTATTGGTACGGCCTTGGCCAACCGGTGGTGCTGCCGGACGTGGCCAGCGCCAGCCACAAGCTGCAATGTGCGTCCTACACGCCCTTCGACAAAGACCAGTCGCCGTTCGACCAGCCGTTCAAACTGCGCCCCGAGCGCATGGATGCCGACCTGGCGTTGCTGGCCACCCGTTTCGAATGCATTCGCACCTACTCCCAGACCGGCCTTGAAGACTTGCCGGCACTGGCACGCAAACACGGCCTGAAGCTGATGAGCGGCGCATGGGTCAGCAGTGATCCGGTGGCCACCGCCAAGGAAGTCGAGGCACTGATCGCTTCGGCCAATGCCAACCCCGACGTCGTCACCTCGGTGATCGTCGGCAACGAAACCCTGCTGCGCAAGGAAGTCACTGCCGCGCAGCTGGTCAAGTTGATCCATCACGTCAAGGACCATATCAAGCAACCGGTCACCTATGCCGATGTGTGGGAGTTCTGGCTGCAACACCCGGAAATCGCCCCGGCCGTGGACTTCCTGACCATCCACCTGCTGCCGTACTGGGAAGATGACCCCTCGGGCATCGACCAGGCGCTCAAGCACGTGGGCGATGTGCGCCAGACCTTCGGCAACAAGTTCGCCCCCAAGGACGTGATGATCGGCGAGACCGGCTGGCCGAGCGAAGGCCGCCAGCGGGAAACGGCGGTGCCGAGCCGGGTCAACGAAGCGAAATTCATGCGCGGGTTCGTGGCCATGGCCGAAGCCAATGGCTGGCACTACAACCTGATCGAAGCCTTTGACCAGCCGTGGAAACGTGCCAGTGAAGGGGCGGTGGGGGGTTACTGGGGCCTGTTTGATGCGGACCGCCAGGACAAGGGCGTGCTCGCCGGCCCGGTGACCAATGTGCCGTACTGGCCGCTGTGGCTGGGGGTTGGCGGGATCATCCTGCTGGGCACGCTGCTGCTGGGTGGCCGCGTGCGCACGACCCGGGCTGCGTTGTTGTTGCCATTGCTGGGCGCCGTGGCGGCCTGCTCGATCGGCACCTGGGCCGAGTTGAACCGGGTCACCGCGCGCTTCACGGATGAGTGGGTGTGGGCTGGATTGCTGGTGGCCTTGAACCTTGCGGTACTGGCTCACGCGGCCCTGGCGTTGAGTGCGCGAGAAGGTTGGCGCGAACGCGCCTTCAACTGGCTGGAGCAGCGCGCTGGCTGGCTGGTGGCAATCGCCGGGTTTGCCGGTGCGGTCATGATGCTGGCGCTGGTATTTGACCCGCGTTACCGCAGCTTCCCGAGTGCCGCGCTGGTGCTGCCGGCGCTGGTGTACCTGGTGCGTCCGGTGAGCGGGCTGCGGCGGGAGATTGCGTTGCTGGCGTTCATCATCGGTGCCGGTATTGCGCCGCAGTTGTTCCGTGAAGGGGTGATGAACCAGCAGGCGTGGGGTTGGGCGGTGGTGAGCCTGTTCATGGTCGTAGCCTTGTGGCGTTGCTTGCGGGTGCGCAAGGCTTAAGACCGCTTTCGCGAGCAAGCCCGCTCCCACACTCGACCGCATTCCAAGGGATGTACTCGGTCAAATGTGGGAGCGGGCTTGCTCGCGAAGAGGCCCCATCAGGCGACGCGAGACTTACGGACCAACCGCAACCCCGCAATCACCACCGCAAACACCGCAAAGGTCGTGTTGTACAACGCCAACGCCGGAAACCCGAACACCAGCGCCAACACCGCCAAACCCCACCCGGCCCGGCCCGGCACGAAAAACGCCAGCACCGCCGTGACCAGCGCCGCCCAGCCCAGCACCTTGAAGTGAATCATCAACCCCAGGTTGGAACGCACCTGGCATTCCCAGCGGCTGGCTTCGTCGGCGCAAATGCCCACCCAACGGCCATCCTCCATGAATCCGTAACGCGCGCCATAACTGGCGGCCAGCCAAAGCGGCAGGGCAATAAGCAACAGGATCAGCGGAAAACGGCGGGACATGGGGCACTCCGATAGGCGAAAACGGCGCCCAGCTTAATCCCCCGGTGGCCGTTGGCAAGTTTTGCAAACAGATAAGTGTTCATTAAGGCGTGCCAAAGTGTATCGTCTCGCTACTATTACCCCGATTCCGACGTTTTTTCCGACTTTTAGTGCCGAAGGCTGGCACTTCGGCAGCAACGCGGTGGTCATAGCCTGCGAACTCCACTTCAGCACGTTTTCCTCTTAGGGATTTAGTCATGCTCCGTTCCTTGCGCTGTGCGGCCCTGTTGGGCAGCCTTTTTCTGAGTGCGTCAGCACTGGCGGTCGATATCGACCAGGCCAGCTATGGCTACCCTTTGACCAACCCGTTTGAAGCGACCATCGCCACCACCCCGCCGAACCTGCGGCCGGAACTGCCATCGGACGATCAAATCAATCAGTCCGACTACACCCTGACGATGCGTCCCGAGCGCGAGTTCAGCCTGCCTGACAACTTCTGGGCGGTGAAGAAACTCACCTACCGCATCGCCAAGCAGGACCGTGCCGCACCGCTGATCTTCCTGATCGCCGGCACTGGCGCACGCTTTGACAGCACCATCAACGAATACCTGAAAAAGCTCTACTACAAGGCCGGTTACCACGTCGTCCAGCTGTCGTCCCCCACCAGCTTCGACTTCATCGCCGCCGCCTCGCGCTTCGCCACTCCCGGCATCAGCCAGGAAGACGCCGAAGACATGTACCGCGTGATGCAGGCCGTACGCGCGCAAAACCCGACGCTGCCCGTGACCGACTTCTACCTCACCGGCTACAGCCTCGGCGCCCTCGACGCAGCCTTTGTCAGCAAGCTGGATGAAACCCGTCGCAGCTTCAACTTCAAGAAAGTCCTGCTGCTGAACCCGCCGGTCAACCTCTATACCTCGATCACCAACCTCGACAAGCTGGTGCAGACCGAGGTGAAGGGCATCAACAACAGCACCACCTTCTATGAGCTGGTGTTGAACAAGCTGACCCGCTACTTCCAGCAAAAGGGCTACATCGACCTCAACGATGCCCTGCTCTACGACTTCCAGAACTCCAAGGAACACCTGACCAACGAACAGATGGCGATGCTGATCGGCACTTCGTTCCGCTTCTCGGCGGCCGACATTGCCTTCACCTCGGACCTGATCAACCGTCGCGGCCTGATCATCCCGCCCAAGTACCCGATCAGCGAAGGCACCAGCCTCACGCCGTTCCTCAAGCGTGCGCTGCAGTGCGACTTCGACTGCTACCTCACCGAACAGGTGATCCCGATGTGGCGCGCCCGTTCCGACGGCGGCAGCCTGCTGCAACTGGTTGACCAGGTCAGCCTGTATGCCCTCAAGGACTACCTGCACGACAGCCCGAAAATCGCCGTCATGCACAACGCCGACGACGTGATCCTGGGCCCGGGCGACCTTGGCTTCCTGCGTAAAACCTTCGGCGATCGCTTGACCGTCTACCCCCTGGGCGGCCATTGCGGCAACCTCAACTACCGCGTCAACGCCGACGCCATGCTGGAGTTCTTCCGTGGCTAAATATCTTCTGCTGCTCGCCGCCCTGATGTGCGCGGGCGTGGCCAATGCCGACAACAGCAAGGCCCACACGCCAACCGTAGTGGACTCCGACGGCTTCAAGGAGCCCCTGAGCCACCTCAAGTTCAACCCTGGCCTGGACCAGCGTGAGTTCGAGCGCTCGTCGGTCAACGCCCTGAATGTCTACGACCCGCTGGAGTCGTGGAACCGCCGGGTCTACCACTTCAACTACCGCTTCGACCAGTGGGTGTTCCTGCCCGTGGTGGACGGTTACCGCTATGTCACCCCGAGCTTCCTGCGTACCGGCGTCAGCAACTTCTTCAACAACCTCGGGGATGTACCCAACCTGCTGAACAGCCTGCTGCAGCTCAAGGGCCATCGTTCCCTGGAAACCACCGGGCGCCTGCTGCTCAACACCACCATCGGCATCGCCGGTCTGTGGGACCCGGCCACCGCCATGGGCCTGCCGCGCCAGAGCGAAGACTTCGGCCAGACCCTGGGCTTCTACGGTGTACCGGGCGGCGCCTACCTGGTGCTGCCGCTGTTTGGTCCGTCGAACCTGCGGGATACCACCGGCCTGCTGGTGGACTACGGCGCCGAGACCGAGATCAACTTCCTGAACGTGTCCAAGGTCAGCGAAAACCACCCGGAAATCTGGGCCCTGCGCGCCGTCGACAAGCGCTACCAGACCAGCTTCCGCTACGGCCAGATGAACTCGCCGTTCGAGTATGAAAAGGTGCGCTACGTGTACACCGAGGCGCGCAAGTTGCAGATCGCCGAGTAATGCCCCGTGTAGGCGCTGGCTTGCCAGCGCCTACATCCCCCGCCGACACCACTTACGCCACGTAAACCGCAGTTGCAGCACCGCCGCCCTGGCCATTTCCCGATCCTGCTCCGCCAATCCCGAAGGCTGTTCAAGCGCTTCAAGCATCGCAACGCTGGCCGCATCCATCAGCGACTCATTCGCCACGCTCGGCCCCCCCTCCTCCAACACCGACTCCAATGCCCGCAAATAGCGATCGCGCTCAATCGCCAACGTACCCCGGCTGTCCGCCAGGCAGGCGCGCAACTCCAGCAACTCATCCCCCAGGTCCAGCCCCAGCAATCCGTTATCCCAGTGGACACGGCGATCGGCAGGCAAGGTTTCGCTGTAGCGCGACAGGCGAATCAGCCGGTCCGCCATACGCCCGCCAAACCAGCTTTCAGCCTGCTCCAGGGGACGGGAAGTCAATTGCGCCAGGTCGAACAGCGACGCCTTGAACATCCGCCGATAGTGATGCTCGCCGGGATTGAGCTGGATCAGCCGAAACACCACCACGGCAATCCCGACACCCACCAACGTCGCGATGGCCTTGTTGAGGAAGGCGGCAAAGTCATAGGTCATCACATTGCTGGGCCCGACGTTGTTGACGAAAAAGATGCAGAACGCCGAGGCCGTGGCCGCCAGCTTGAGGCGGCTCATGCACAACGAGGCGAAAAACAGCGGCACTCCCAACGCCAGGCATAACAAGGGAAAGCCATCGAAGCCGGGCAACAGTACGAAGCACACAACACCGGCCACCGGGATCGACAGCGCAATGCCCTTGAGGAAGTTCAGGCTGGAGGCCGAAGGGTTTTCCCGCGCTGCAAACAGGCTCAACACCACGCCACAAATCGATACCGCGCCCAAACCCGAAGGCCACGCCGTAAAGATCCAGAACGCCGCGACCGCCAGAAAGGCCAACGCACTGCGCAGCCCACCTAGCACCCCCTGCTCGATATCCCGGTGCCAGGACATCGCCCCCGGTGCGCCGGGCGGCACCCTGCCCTGCTCGACCGCCGACAGCGTCAATGCACCCCGCTCAATCAAGCGCAACACCTGCGCCAGTTGCACCAGGCAAAAGTGCGCCTCCTGGCCAAGCTGCGGATCCTGCAACGCCAGGCCAAGCCGTTGTGACAACTCGGGCAGTTCATCAAGACGCTCCTGCTGCAACGCCGAAGCCACCGCTTCAATCAGTGGCCCGACCGCCGCCGTTTCATCGAGCATCATCCGCTGGCGCGCCACGCCCCGCGCCGCCCGCAGCAGGCTAAGCAGATCACGGCTGAGCACCCGCAAGGCCTGGGAGCGGCGCCGGCCCTTGGGCCCTTCAAACCAGGCATGGTCGCGCTGACTGTCCACCGCCACGAGGCGGCTCAACGCTTCGAGCAACCCCTTACGCTGATCATTACCCAACAGCTCCGAAGCCGCGGCGCGCACCCCGGCCTGCCACGCGGCCCGCGCTTGAACCGCCAGCACCTGCTCGACCCGGCGCGGCCACAGAATCGTACTGGCGATGGAGGCACAAAGAATCCCCAGGCTGATCTCCTGGCAGCGTGCCACCGCCTCATCGAACACTCCCAGCGGTGCCGCCGTAGCGGGTAGCGCAATAATCGCCGTGGTGTAACCCGCCAGCACAAACCCATAGGACGCATGATTGCGCAGCAAGGATGCCCCCGTGGTGCAGAACGCCAGCCACAGCGCCATGCACAGCAGGAACAGCAGAGGCGCCTGGCCAAACACGCCGATCATCGCAATGGAAACCATGGCCCCGACAAACGTACCCACCAGCCGATAGGCGCCTTTGGCCAGGACCATGCCGCTGGTGGACTGGCCCACGATAAATACGGTGGTCAGGGCCCATTGCGGTTGCTGCAAGTCAAAACAGAAGGCCAGGTACAACGCGACCCCGCCGGCGATCATGTTGCGCAAGGCAAACAGCAGATCGCTACGGGACGGGGTCAACGTCGCCTGCCAGAAATCAGGGAGCTGGAAGGTGGAGGATTTCATTAAACCTACATATAGATAGCAAGCTAATGATTAGCATCGTATCTATATTTGTGGCGAATGCCAATCTCAGGCTATTTGACCAGGCGCTTTTCCTTGGATGGCCTGTAGCCAAAGTAGGCGCTGTAGCACTTGCTGAAATGGCTCGGCGAGACAAACCCGCAAGCCAC
Organism: Pseudomonas sp. Colony2; assembly: GCF_019382755.1. Taxonomy (NCBI): domain Bacteria; kingdom Pseudomonadati; phylum Pseudomonadota; class Gammaproteobacteria; order Pseudomonadales; family Pseudomonadaceae; genus Pseudomonas; species Pseudomonas sp. Colony2. The sequence goes on from NZ_CP080030.1 coordinate 5,230,388, forward strand.
CAGCACATCCACCTGGGACAGCTCGGTGTGTTGCAGCAGCCGACGGGCCTCGGTGATGCGCAGTTCCAGGTAATAACGCTGGGGCGTGGTGCCAAGCTGCTCCTTGAACAAACGCTCCAACTGGCGTCGGGAACGGCCCGCATAAACGGCCAGTTGCTCAAGCTCCAGAGGCTCTTCGAGGTTGGCGTCCATCAGGTTGACCACCTCGCGCAGAGGCGCGCTCAAGCACACGTTTTCCGTGGGTTTCACCCGCCGGTAGCGCGACTCCTCAAACGCCAGGATGTCCTCGATCCCCTCCACCAACGCTTTGCCGTACAGCCCCTTGATCCAGTCCAGCGCCATATGAAACGCACCGGAAGGGCTCGATGCCGTCAGCCGGTCGCGATCAATCACATAGGGTTCGCTGCTGACCTGCGTCGCCTTGCAGAAATCAGCGAGGGCCGGGCGATGTTCCGGGTGCACGGCGCAGCGGTAGCCGCCCAGCAATCCCGCACGCCCCAGGAACCACGCACCATTCCACAAACCGGCCAGGCTCACACCCTGCTCCGAGGCGCTTTTCAGCAGGTGGATAAACTCCTCCGCAGCCTTCAGTTCAGTGCGATAGCCACCGCATATCACCAACAGGTCCAACTCTTTAAGCACCGAAGACTCAAGCCGCGCATCGGGCCGGATCACCAGCCCCAGGTCACTGATCACCTCGCCTTCCCGCAAGCCGAAGGTCGAGGTAGAAAAAGAAGCGGGCCGCAGCAGGTTGGCGGTGATCAGCGTATCCAGCGCCTGGGTAAACGCCGGCAGCGAGAAATGTTCGAGCAACACAAATCCCGCACGCACCGTCTGACGGGCCTCGCCGGGATTTTCATTCAGATAACGGAGGTTCTTGCCTTTCATGCCTCCGCTGAATTGCCGTCGCTCGATCAAATGCCTATGCCCTCACACGCTTCCAGAGGTTACCCACCACGCTGACCACCGCCAACACCACGGCCCCGGCAATGATCCCCGCCACTGCATTGAGCAACGTCGGCATCAACCACGCCAGGCCGCCAGTACTCTGGCTCACGGTCTCGATCCAGTGATGCACCACCGGCACACCATGGGTCAGGATGCCACCGCCGACCATGAACATCGCCGCCGTACCGATCACCGACAGGCTTTTCATCATGTACGGCGCCGCCCGCAGGATCGCCCCGCCAATGCTGCGCGCCGCCTGGCCGGGCTTCTGGGTGAGCCACAGGCCCAGGTCATCGAGTTTGACGATACCGGCCACCAAGCCGTAGACGCCGATGGTCATGACGATGGCGATACCCGACAACACGATCACTTGCTGCATCAGCGGTGCATCGGCCACGGTACCGAGGGTGATGGCGATGATTTCGGCAGAGAGGATGAAGTCGGTACGGATCGCGCCCTTGATCTTGTCCTTCTCGAAGGCCACCAGGTCCGTGGCCGGATCCGCCACGGCTTCCACCAGGTGCGCCTGCTCTTCGGTGCGTTTGTGGAAGAAGCTATGGGCGAGTTTTTCGAAACCTTCAAAACACAGGTAAGCGCCGCCCAGCATCAACAACGGCGTGACCGCCCACGGCGCAAACGCGCTGATCAGCAGCGCAGCCGGCACCAAAATCAGCTTGTTGACGAACGATCCCTTGGCCACCGCCCACACCACCGGGATTTCCCGCTCGGCGCGCACCCCGGAGACTTGCTGGGCATTCAACGCCAGGTCATCCCCCAACACGCCGGCGGTTTTCTTCGCGGCCATCTTGGTCATCAACGCCACATCATCGAGCACCGCGGCGATGTCGTCGATCAATACCAGCAAACTGCTTCCTGCCATGGCTCAGGCTTCCCGTGATTCAAAGTGCGCCGAGAATAACGCGGCGCACCCCGGGTTAGCGAGCCGTTCAGCGCGCAGGCGTTTGCCAGCCCCCGCCAAGGCTCTGGATCAGCGCCACACTGCCCTGGCTGAGCTGGCCCTGGGTGTCGCGAAGATTCTGCTCGGCTTGCAGCAACACCAGTTGCTGGGTCAGCACGGCCTCCTGGCTCACGGTGCCGGCGCGCAACTGTGCTTCCTGGCTGCCGAACAGTTGCTGATTACGCTGGTACACCTGCTGGAACGCATCGGCCTGGGTTTGCAGGTGGTTGATTGCCGACAGGTTGTCTTCAACGTTCTGCAAGGCGCTGAGCACGGTGCCCTTGTAGGTCGCGGCGATCTGGTCATAGCTGGCCTCGGCCTGCTTGACCGCCGCTTCGCGGGCGCCGCCGTCAAACAGGGTTTCCGCCAGCGCCGGGCCCAACGTCCAGATGCGATTGGGCAGGGAGAACAACCCGCCCAACGCACTGCCGCGGTAACCGGCCTCGGCAGTAAGATCCAGGGTTGGGAAGAATGCGGCTTCAGCCACGCCGATTTTCGCGTTGGCCGCCGCTGCCGAGCGCTCCGCCGCCACCACATCGGGACGCCGTTGCAGCAGGGTAGACGGCAAGGTCAACGGTGGCCGCGGGACCACGAAGCTGTAGTCATTGCGCACCGCCACGCTGAATTCACTCGGCGCCACGCCCACCAGCACGGCCAGCGCGTGTTCGTATTGCTCGCGGTCGCGCAGGGAGGTCTGCAAGTCGGCAATCGAGGTGGTCAACTGGTCCTGAGCCACCAGCAACTGGTCGTTGGTGGCGACGCCCTGGGTGAACTGCACCTGGATCATGTCCAGCAGTTGCTGGTTGATCTTCTGTTGTTGCTGCAACAGGCGCACATCGATGTCCATCTGCCGCAGGGCGAGGTAGTTACTCGCCACGCTGGAACTGATGGACAGCCGCACCCCGGCCAGCAACGCATCCGATTGCTGGGCCGTCGCCTGGCTGGACTCTATCCCGCGCCGCACCAGGCCCCACAGGTCCGGCTCCCAACTGGCGGTCAAGGTTGCGCTGACGCTGTTCGCGACGCCGCCCGTCGTGGTGCCGGTAGTCGACGTACCGCTGCCGCTGCCCGCCGTTCCCCGCGAACCCGACAACCCCACGCCCACCGTCGGCCACAAACCGGCCCGGCTGGACGCCACCTGCGCCTGAGCCAAACGGTACGCGGCCTCCGCCGCGATGATCGATTGGTTGGCCTTGGCCGAGCGCGCCACCAGGTCGTTCAGCACCGGGTCCTGATAGGCCAGCCACCACTGGCTGTCCATCGCCCCTTGGGGGTTAGCCGCCGCGCGCTGCCACTGCGCGCCTTCCTTGAACGACTGCGGCAGCTCCATGGCGGGCTTCTGGTAATCGGGCCCGACCATGCAGCCGCCGAGCAGCAGGCTGATGCAAAGCACGCTGTATTTCACGTTCATAACCTTGCTTCCTTACGCCGACCCAGGCGCTGTGACGCCCGGTCGAGCCACAGGTAGATCACCGGGGTGGTGTACAGCGTCAGCACCTGGCTGAACAGCAGGCCACCAATAATCGAAATCCCCAACGGCCGGCGCAACTCAGAGCCATAACCGGTGCCGAGCACCAGCGGCAGCGCGCCAAGGATCGCCGCCAGGGTGGTCATCATGATCGGCCGGAAACGGATCAGGCACGCCCGGCGAATCGCTTCCTTGGCCGTGAGGCCGAACTCCCGCCGCTCGGTGATCGCGAAGTCGATCATCATGATCGCGTTTTTCTTCACGATACCAATCAACAGAATCACCCCCACCAGCGCAATGATCGACAGCTCGGTGCCGGTCAGCAGCAAGGCGATCAACGCACCGACGCCGGCCGAGGGCAGGGTCGACAGAATGGTCAGCGGGTGCGTCAGGTTTTCGTAGAGGATGCCCAGCACGATATACACGCACAGCAACGCAGCGACGATCAGCAGCGGCTCACTGGCCACCGACGACTGGAACACCTGGGCCGTACCGGCAAACTGGCCGACCACACTGGCGGGCATGCGCAGCTGCTTCACCGCATCGTCCACCATCGCCGTGGCCTGGCCGATGGACGTGCCGGGCGCCAGGTTGAACGAGACTGTCACCGCCGGGAACGTGCCCTGGTGACTGATGGAAATCGCGGTGCGCGCCACCGTGTTATCCGCCAGTGCCGAGAGTGGCACCAGGGTCTGCCCGGTGGTCAGGTTGGGCGCCGCCGTGGTGCCCTTGGTGGTCGTGGCCTGGGTGCCCGTCGGCACATAAATGCCCTTGAGCGCGGAAGGGTCGGTCCAGTATTCCGGAGCGATTTCCATCACCACGTGGTACTGGTTGGCCGCGCGATACAGGGTCGCGACCTGGCGCTGGCCAAAGGCGTCGTACAGCGTCTGGTCGACCGCCGAGACACTCACCCCGAGGCGCGCCGCCGTGTCCCGGTTGATTTGCACATTGGCCAGCAAGCTGTTGTCTTGCTGGTCGGTATTGAGGTCGGTGAGTTGCGGCAATTTGCGCAGCACCGCCACCACCTTGGGCACCCATTCGTCCAGCGACTCCTGGTCATCGGCGGTCAGGGTGTATTGGTATTGCGCGCCACTTTGCCGGCCACCCACGGTGATGTCCTGGGCCGACTGCAAATACAGCTTGGTGCCCGGCAAGTCGCCGAGGCTGCGGCGGATCTGGCCGATGATTTCGGTGGCGTTGTCCTTGCGCTCGCCCAGGGGCTTGAGCAATACAAACATCTGCGCGCTGTTGACCGCCCCGCCGCCCCCTCCGCCACCGCCGACAAACCCGGCGACGGTTTCGATGTTCGAGTTTTTCATCACCTTGCGGTTGATCTCGGTGAAGTCCTTCTGCATCGCACCATAGGAAATGCTCTGGTTCGCCAGGATGCTGCCCTGCAAGCGCCCGGTGTCTTCCTGGGGGAAAAAACCCTTGGGCACCAGCACGTACAACACGCCGGCGAGCACGATCACCAACACCGTCACAAAACCCATCAGCACCGTATGGTCGATCACCCAACCGAGGGTGCGATCGTAGAAGCGGTGAAAGCGCGAGTCCGGGTGTTCATTGCCTTCATGAATCGCTTTCGGCGCGCGCAGCAGCACGCTGGCGAGCATCGGTGTAACCGTCAGCGAGATCAGCATCGAGATCACAATGGCCACCGACAACGACACCGAAAACTCGCGGAACAGGCGCCCGACAATCCCGCCCATCAGCAGCAGCGGAATAAACACCGCCACCAGCGACACGCTGATGGTCAGTACCGTGAAGCCGACTTCCTGGGCACCGGCCAGCGCCGCTTCCACCCGGGTCTTGCCGCGCTCCAGGTGGCGCATGATGTTTTCCACCACCACAATCGCATCGTCCACCACAAAGCCGGTGGAAATCGTCAGCGCCATGAGTGACAGGTTGTTCAGGCTGTAGCCGAGGAAGTACATCGCGCCGAAGGTGCCGAGCAGCGACAGCGGCACCACAATCGCCGGCACCAGGGTGCTGCGCCAGTCGCGGAAGAAGCCGAAGGTCACCAGGGTCACCAGCAGGATCGACACCAGCAACGTGATCTCGACGTCATGCAACGAGGCGCGAATGGTGGTGGTGCGGTCCATCAGCAGGTTGAGCTTGATCGTCGCCGGAATCGAGCTTTGCAGGAACGGCAGCGAGGCTTTCACCGCGTCCACCGTTTCGATCACGTTGGCGCCCGGCTGCTTGAACACCACCAGCAATACTGCCGGCTTGCCGTTGGACAGGCCGAAGTTGCGCAGGTCCTGCACGTCTTCGCGCACGTAGCCCAGGTCGGCGATATGGATCAGGTCGCCGTTGTGGGCCTTGACCACCAGCGGCCCGTAGTCCTTTTCATCGAGCAACTGGTCATTCGCCGCAATGCCGTAGTTACGGTCGCCGATGGCCACGTTGCCCTTGGGCAAGTTGACGTTGGAGGCGTTGATCACCTGGCGCACCTGCTCCAGGCTGACGCCGTACTGGTTGAGCCGATCGGGGTTCAATTCCACCCGCACCGCCGGCAGCGCGCCGCCGCCCACCGTCACGTCACCGACCCCGGTGGTCTGCAACAACTTCTGCTCCAGCAGGGTCGAGGCCACGTCATACATCTGCCCCGGCGTGGCGCTGTCGGAGGTCAGGCTGATGATCAGAATCGGCGAATCCGCCGGGTTGACCTTGCGGTACGTCGGGTTGCCGGACAGGTCGCTGGGCAGGTTGCTGCGGGCGGCATTGATCGCCGCCTGCACATCCCGCGCGGCGCCGTCGATGTCGCGATTCAGGTCGAACTGCAAAATGATCCGCGCCGAGCCCAAGCTGCTGGATGAGGTCATCTGCGTGACCCCGGCGATCTGCCCGAACTGGCGCTCCAGGGGCGTGGCCACTGAACTGGCGACGGTGGTCGGATCGGCGCCGGGCAACGAGGCGCTGACGCTGATGGTCGGGAAATCCACCTCCGGCAACGGCGCCACCGGCAACAGCATGAAGGCCAGCGCGCCAAACAGCGCGAGGCCGGCCGCCATCAAGGTGGTTGCAATCGGGCGGCGAACAAACGGCGCGCTGAGGTTCATTGCCATCAGACCGCTTCAGCCGGGCGGCGGCTGAAGCGCTGCCCCAGGCCGTGCATGGCGAGGAAGATCACCGGCGTGGAAAACAGCGTCAGCAACTGACTGAGCAACAACCCGCCGATAATCGCGATGCCCAGCGGGTGACGCAGCTCCGAACCAATCCCCGTACCGAGCGCCAGCGGCACCGCGCCGAACAGCGACGCCATGCTGGTCATCAGGATCGGCCGGAACCGCAACTCTGCCGCCTGGCGGATCGCGGCCGTGGGGCTCAGGCCGCCCTCGCGTAACAACTCCAGGGCAAAGTCGACCATCATGATGCCGTTTTTCATCACGATACCGATCAGCAACACAATGCCGATCAGGCCGATGATGTCGAACTGCGTGCCCGTCACCAGCAGCGCCAGCAAGGCCCCGAGCGCTGCCGAGAGCAGCGTCGAAAGGATCGTCACCGGGTGCACGAAGCTCTCGTACAGAATCCCCAGCATCAGGTACACCACCACAATCGCCGCCACCACCAGGAACACCTGGTTGGACAGCGACTGTTCGAACGTCGCCGCCGCGCCTTCCAGGTTGGCCTGCACCGACAGCGGCAAGCCGACCTTGGCCTCGATGTCCTTGAGCCGCGTCACAGCCGTGCCAAGGGTCTGGCCCGGAGCAAGGTTGAACGACACGTCGGCATACGGAAACTGACCCAGGCGGTTGATGGTCACGGGCGTACGCACCACCTGCATGGTCGCCATGCTCGACAGCGGCGCCACACCGCCACCGGGAATGTCCACGTACAACCCGGTGAGCAGGTCCGGCAAGTTGCGCGGCGGATGGTCGGTGGCGATCACCACGTGGTACTGGTTGAGCTGGGTGTAGATCGTCGAGACCTGGCGCTGGCCGAAGGCGTCATACAGCACGTCGTCAATCGCCTGGGGCGTGATACCCAGGCGCGAGGCGGTGGCGCGGTCAAAGGTCAGCTGGATCTGATTGCCGAATTGCATCGCCTGGCTTTGCACGTCGGTGAACATCGGGTCTTGCTTGATCGCCGCCAGCAGCTTGTTGGTCCACTGCTCCAACTCGTCCGGGTCGGTGGCTTGCAGGCCCAGCCGGTAGCTGGTGGTGGACACCGTGGCGTCGAGGGTCAGGTCCTGTACCGAGTGCAGGTACAGGCGGATCCCGGCGTCGTCGGCGTTGGCATCGGAGAGCCGGCGGATCACCTCGGTGGCACTGTCGCGCTCGCCGCGGGGCTTGAGGTTGATCAGCAGGTTGCCCTGGTTGATGGTCGGGTTGGTCTGGTCGATCCCGACGAAGGACGACAGGCTTTGCACCGCCGGGTCCTTGAGGATTCGCGCGGCCAGGCGCTGTTGTTCGGTCTGCATCTGCTGGAATGAAACCGTCGGCGCCGCCTGGGAAATACCCTGGATCAGCCCGGTGTCCTGGTCGGGGAAAAAGCCCTTGGGCATGATCACCAGAATCATCAGGGTCAGCGCGGCGGTGAGCGCTATCGAGATCAGGGTCAAGGTGCGGTGCGCCAACACCCAGTCAAGGCCACGCACGTAGTGGGTGTTGATGCGGTCGAAGAAATCCGCGCGGCGTTCCTGGTGCTTATTCTTGAGCATCCGCGCGCACATCATCGGCGTGAGGGTCAGGGAGATGAACGCCGAGATAACGATGGTCACGGCCACGGTCATGGCGAATTCGCGGAACAGCCGGCCGACTACATCGCCCATGAACAGCAGCGGGATCATCACTGCAATCAGCGCAATCGACAGCGAAATAATCGTGAAGCCGATTTGCTCCGACCCCTTGAGCGCCGCCTCCAGCGGCGAGTCGCCCGCCTCGATATAGCGTGTGATGTTTTCGATCATCACGATGGCGTCGTCCACCACGAATCCGATGGCGATAGTCAGCGCCATCAGTGTCAGGTTGTTCAGGGAAAAGCCCAGCGCATAAGCCACCGCCAGGGTGCCCACCAGCGTCAGCGGCACGGTGACTGCCGGAATAACCGTCGCCGCAACGTCGCGCAGGAAAATGAAAATCACGATCACCACCAGCAGCACCGCCACCGCCAGTTCGTACTGCACATCGGTGACCGAGGCGCGGATGGTTTGCGTGCGGTCGGTCAGCACATCGACCTTCAAGGTACCCGGCAAACTGGCCCGCAGCTTGGGCAGCAATTGCTGCACGCGGTCGACCACCTGGATCACGTTGGCGCCTGGCTGGCGCTGGATGTTCAGCACAATCGACGGCGTGCTGTTGGTCCACGCAGCCTGACGCGGGTTCTCCGGGCCCTGGGTGGAACTGGCGATCTGCGACAGGCGAATCGGCGCGCCATTTTTATAGGCGATCACCAGGTCGCGGTATTCCTCGGCCGATTGCAGCTGGTCGTTGGCACCAATCGAATACGCCTGGAACTTGCCGTCGATATTGCCCTTGGCCTGGTTGACGTTGGCCGTGCCGAGGGAGGTGCGCAGGTCATCAATGGACAGGCCGAGGCTATTGAGCGCCGAGGTATTCGCCTCGACCCGCACCGCCGGGCGTTGGCCGCCGCTGATGGTCACCAGGCCGACGCCGGTGATCTGCGAGATCTTCTGCGCCAGCCGTGTATCCGCCAGGTCCTCGACCTTGGTCAGCGGCAACACATCGGAGGTCAGGGACAGGGTCAGCACCGGCGCATCCGCCGGATTGACCTTGCTGTACACCGGCGGGTACGGCAGGTTGGCCGGCAGGAAGGTGCCGGCGGCGTTGATCGCGGCCTGCACTTCCTGCTCTGCCACGTCCAGGGACAGCGACAGGTCGAATTGCAGGGTCACCACCGAAGCGCCGTCGGAGCTGGTGGAGTTCATCGACTTGAGGCCCGGCATCTCGCCGAGCTGGCGCTCCAGCGGCGCGGTGATCGAGGAGCTGACCACGTCCGGGCTGGCGCCGGGGTATTGGGTGAAGACCTGGATGGTCGGGTAATCGACTTCGGGCAACGCCGACACCGACAACAGGTGATACCCCAACATCCCCAGCAACAGCACCGCGACCATCATCAAGGTGGTGGCGACGGGACGTTCGATAAAGGGCCGCGAAATGTTCATGCTCGGCAGCTCCTCACTGGGCGACGACCTTCACCGCCGAACCGTCATCCAGTTTGTCGGCGCCTTCGGTGATCACCTGCTCGCCTGGCTTGACGCCGTTCTCGAGCACCGCCGACACATCGCCCATCGATGGGCCGGTCTTGATGTTGCGCAGGCTGGCCTTGTCGCCATTCACCACGAACACAAAATCGCCCTTGCTGCCATGCTGGATCGCCCGGGTGGGCACCACGGCAACCTGGGCCAGGGTGTCGGCCTTCAGGCGCGCATTGACGAACTGGTTGGGGAACAGCGCACTGCCCGAATCATCGAACTGCGCCTTGACCTTGATGGTGCCGGTGGAGGTGTCTACCTGGTTGTCCAGGGCCAACAGGCTGCCGGTGGCCAGCAGGGCTTTCTTGTTGCGGTCGTAGGCCAGCACCGTCACGACGCCACGGCCCAGGGCCTGGTTGATTGCACCCAGGTCGTCCTCGGGGACCGCGAACACCACGGTGGCCGGGTTCATCTGGGTAATCACCACGATGCCGGTGGTGCTGGTGGTGGTGACGTAATTGCCGGGGTCGACCAGGCGCAGGCCCACCACACCGTCGACCGGCGAAGTGATGGTGCAGTAGCCGACCTGCACTTCAAGGTTCTGCACATTGCCCTGGTCGGCAGCCACGGTGCCCAGTTGTTGCTGGACCAACGAGGCCTGAGTGTCGACGGTTTGCTGGCTGGTAGAACCGGCCTTGACCAGTTCGCGGTAGCGCACCAGATCGCGCTGAGCATTGCTCAACACAGCCTGGTCGTGGGCCAGGGTACCCTTGGCCACGGCCAGTTGGGCCTTGAGGGCGCGGTCATCGATCCGCGCAATCACCTGGCCCTTGCTGACGTGCTGGCCTTCCTTGAATTCCACGCTGCTGAGGATGCCATCGACCTGGGTGACCACGGTCACACTGCGGGTGGGGGTGACGGTGCCGAGGGCATCGATATACACCGGCACGTCCTGCAACACCACCGGCACCACGGCCACCGGTTCGCCGGTGGCGGGAGGCCGGCCTTTGTGCCCGCCTGCAAAGAAGTGCAAACCCAGGGCAATCAACAACGCTACCAGTAACGACGTGCCAACGGCCCAGGCGAACGTACGTCGTCTGCTTTTCTCCACGGGTTTCTCTCTCGAACGCCGAAAACAGGAAGCGGTGGCCAGGCTAAATGGCCGCTCGCTGCCTGAACTCTAGCAGCGCGCTGGAGCTGTGCCTGTACGACCGTGAATGCGTTCAGCATCAAGACAGACAAAGTCAGCTGGGCGCCCCGCCATGCAAGGGCTGCGGCGGGATTCTTGAGCCCTGCGCAAAGCCGGTGCTACCATGCCAGACCGCCTGTCTTGGCAAGGAACCTCCTGGTCTATGAGCACCATTCGCGAGCGCAACAAAGAACTGATCCTGCGGGCTGCCAGTGAGGAGTTTGCCGACAAGGGCTTCGCCGCGACCAAAACCAGCGACATCGCCGCCAAGGCCGGGCTGCCCAAGCCCAACGTCTACTACTACTTCAAGTCCAAGGACAACCTCTATCGCGAGGTGCTCGAAAGCATTATCGAGCCGATCCTGGCGGCCTCCACACCGTTCAATCCTGATGGCGACCCTTCGGCCGTGCTGAGCGGGTACATCCGCTCGAAGATCTGCATCTCCCGGGATTTGCCGTTTGCCTCGAAAGTGTTTGCCAGTGAGATCATGCACGGCGCCCCGCATTTAAGCCCCGAGCAGGTGGAACAGCTGAATGCCCAGGCCAAGCACAACATCGACTGCATCCAGAGCTGGGTGGACCGTGGGCTGATTGCGCCGATTGATCCGCATCACCTGATGTTCAGCATTTGGGCGGCGACGCAGACGTATGCGGATTTTGACTGGCAGATTTCGGCGGTGACCGGGAAGGCGAAGTTGGATGAAGCGGATTATGAGGCGGCGGCGCAGACGATTATTCGGTTGGTGTTGAAGGGGTGTGAGCGGGACTGATAGACCGCAGCGTCTTCAAGATTCGCGAGCAAGCCCGCTCCCACATTTGAATTTGTGCCAGACATAAATTGTTTAAACGCCGCAGATCCAATGTGGGAGCGGGCTTGCTCGCGAAAGCGCCCTCCCAGACACATCCTGCACAAAGCCAAACCATCATCTCCAGATTCCCCGATCTAGCCTCTCAGAACCCCACCTGAAGAGAGGCAAAGGAATGCCTGATCCAGCTGCTTCACATCGCCTGCGAATCGGGCGATTCAGCGAGTCCAACCGCATCTACCTGATCACCACCAACACCCACGAACGCGCGCCGATATTCAGTGATTTTTATCTCGGCCGCCTGGTGGTCTGGCAATTCCGGCTCGCCCAGTATCAAGGGCTGGCGAACTCCCTGGCCTGGGTGGTCATGCCCGACCACTTTCACTGGTTGATTGAGCTGCAAAAAGGCTCATTGGGAGACCTGATGTGCCAGGTGAAGTCCAAAAGCACTCGAACCGTTAATGGCGCTACGGGCCGCAAAGGGCGGCTATGGCAAACCAGCTTTCATGATCGTGCGCTGCGCAAGGACGATGACTTGGTGAAGATGGCTCGGTATGTCGTGGCCAACCCATTAAGAGCAGGGTTGGTGGAGCGGATTGGCGACTATCCGCTGTGGGATGCGGTTTGGGTTTAGGTCCGGGACCGAGTCGCCCCTTTCGCGAGCAAGCCCGCGAAGAGGCCCGCCCAGTCACCTCACATCAAGCAGTAACCCCCGCATCCGCCAACAACCCCAACCCCTCGATCGCACTGATCGCACACTGCTCGTCAATATCCGACGTATCCCCGCTGATCCCGATCGCTCCCAGCACCACACCCGCCTGATCCCGGATCAACACCCCGCCCGGCGCCGGCACCACGCTGCCCTGCCCCAGGCTGTTCAGCGCGGCAATAAACGCCGGCCGTTGCTGTGCGTCCAGCGCCAGCAAGCGCGAGCCCTTGCCCAGGGCTATCGCACCCCAGGCCTTGCCAATCGCGATCTGCGGGCGCAGCAGGCTCGCGCCATCCTCGCGCTGCAACGTTATCAAATGCCCGCCGCTGTCGAGTACCGCAACGGTCAGCGGTGCCGCCGAAATGGTGCGGCCTGCCGCGATGGCGTGGCTGGCCAGGTTGACTGCGACTTTCAAGGTTAAAGCGCTCATGGGTGCCGTCCTTATCTTGTTATGGGAAAGCCGTGGGGCTCTGTCTGATCAGAAGCTCGATCAAACAAATAGAACACAATAGATTTATTTTTTGTATACAATATTTCAAAACATACGCACCACACGTCGAAATATACCCGTCCATAAGCCTTCCGACGAACGTAAAGGCCACCCAAGAAAATGGATTGACCTGCCCCGCTCGCCGTGAATACACTTCGGACCAACACCACTTGTATACAATTACAAAACGCAAGAGGCACCAAAACCATGAGCAAAATGAGAGCAATCGAAGCCGCTGTCCTGGTGATGCGCCGTGAAGGGGTCGACACCGCCTTCGGTATCCCGGGCGCCGCGATCAACCCGCTGTATTCGGCCTTGCAGAAGGTCGGTGGCATCGATCACGTCCTTGCTCGCCACGTTGAAGGCGCCTCGCACATGGCCGAGGGCTACACCCGCACCAAGGCCGGCAATATCGGCGTGTGCATCGGCACCTCGGGCCCGGCGGGCACCGACATGGTCACCGGCCTGTACAGCGCCTCGGCGGACTCGATCCCGATCCTGTGCATCACCGGCCAGGCGCCACGGGCACGCATGCACAAGGAAGACTTCCAGGCCGTCGACATCACCAGCATCGTCAAGCCGGTGACCAAGTGGGCAACCACCGTCCTGGAACCCGGCCAGGTGCCGTATGCCTTCCAGAAGGCCTTCTATGAAATGCGTTCCGGGCGCCCGGGCCCGGTGCTGATCGACCTGCCATTCGACGTACAAATGGCCGAGATCGAATTCGATATCGACGCCTACCAACCACTGCCCCTGGCCAAGCCTTTGGCGACCCGTATCCAGGTGGAAAAAGCCCTGGCCCTGCTGGACCAGGCCGAGCGCCCATTGCTGGTGAGCGGTGGTGGCGTGATCAACGCCGACGCCAGCGAACTGCTGGTGGAATTCGCCGAGTTGACCGGCATCCCGGTGATCCCGACCCTGATGGGCTGGGGCACGATCCCGGACGATCACCCGCAGATGGTGGGCATGGTCGGCCTGCAAACGTCCCACCGTTATGGCAACGCCACGATGTTGAAATCGGACGTGGTGCTGGGCATCGGTAACCGCTGGGCCAACCGTCACACCGGTTCGGTGGAGGTGTACACCGAGGGCCGCAAATTCATTCACGTGGACATCGAGCCGACGCAAATCGGCCGCGTGTTCACCCCGGACCTGGGCATCGTTTCCGACGCCGGCTCTGCATTGACCATGTTCATTGAAGTGGCCCGCGAGTGGAAAGCCGCCGGCAAGCTCAAGGACCGCAGCGCCTGGCTCCACGATTGCCAGCAGCGCAAGGCCACCCTGCACCGCAAGACCCACTTCGACAACGTGCCGGTCAAGCCGCAACGGGTGTACGAAGAGATGAACCAGGTGTTCGGCAAAGACACCTGCTACGTCAGCACCATCGGCCTGTCGCAGATTGCCGGCGCGCAGTTCCTGCACGTCTACAAACCACGCCACTGGATCAACTGCGGCCAGGCCGGCCCGCTCGGCTGGACCATTCCGGCGGCACTGGGTGTGGTCAAGGCGGACCCGACCCGCAACGTCGTGGCACTGTCCGGTGACTATGACTTCCAGTTCATGATCGAAGAGCTGGCCGTGGGCGCACAGTTCAAGCTGCCGTACATCCACGTGGTGGTGAACAACTCCTACCTGGGGCTGATCCGCCAGGCCCAGCGCGGGTTTGAAATGGACTACTGCGTGCAGCTGTCCTTCGACAACCTCAACGCACCGGAACTCAACGGTTACGGCGTCGACCACGTGGCCGTCGCCGAAGGCCTGGGTTGCAAGGCCCTGCGGGTGTTCGAGCCGGGCCAGATCCAGCCGGCACTGCGCAAGGCCCAGGAAATGATCGAAGAATTCAAGGTTCCGGTGATCGTTGAGATTATTCTGGAACGGGTGACCAATATTTCCATGGGCACCGAGATCAACGCCGTCAACGAATTCGAAGATCTGGCACTGGTGGGCAACGACGCGCCGACTGCCATTTCACTGCTCGATTAAGGAGAACCCCATGCCGCGTTTTGCCGCCAACCTGTCCATGCTGTTTACCGAACAGGACTTTCTTGCCCGTTTCAAAGCCGCCGCCGATGCGGGGTTCAGTGGTGTGGAATACCTGTTTCCCTATGAATTCAGCTCAGCTGAAATCAAGGCGCAACTCGATGCCCACGGCCTGACCCAAGTGCTGTTCAACCTGCCGGCCGGTGACTGGGCCAAGGGCGAACGCGGCCTGGCCTGCCACCCGGACCGGGTCGAGGAGTTCCGTGCCGGGGTCAACCTGGCCATCGCCTACGCCCAGGTACTGGGCAATACCCAGGTCAACTGCCTGGCGGGGATTCGCCCGGCCGGCGTGGATGACGCGACGCTTGAAAAAACCTTCGTCGCCAACCTCAAGTACGCCGCCGACAAGCTGCAGGCGGTGGGCATCAAGCTTGTGATGGAGATGATCAATACCCGCGACATCCCGGGCTTCTACCTGAACAACACGGCGCAGGCCCTGTCGATTCGCGAGCAGGTGGGCAGTGCCAACCTGTTCCTGCAATACGACATCTATCACATGCAAATCATGGAAGGCGACCTGGCCCGCACCATGGCTGCGCACCTGGGTGAGATCAACCACATCCAGCTGGCGGACAACCCGGGGCGCAACGAGCCGGGCACCGGTGAGATCAACTACCGCTTCCTGTTCGAACATTTGGACCGCATTGGTTATCAGGGTTGGGTCGGCTGTGAGTACAAGCCGTTGACCACCACCGAAGCGGGTTTGGGTTGGCTCAAAAGCCACAACGCGATCTAACTGAACAAACACAGCACCCAATGTGGGAGCGGGCTTGCTCGCGAAAGCGGTGGATCAGTCGACATCAATGCTGAATGTCGGCCCCCATTCGCGAGCAAGCCCGCTCCCACAGTGGATCTCCTGTGTTTAGCAGGCCGCGCCAGGCCTGCACACCTAACAATAAGAGGATTTTCGTCATGGCTAAAATCGGATTTATCGGCACCGGCATCATGGGCCAACCCATGGCTGCCAACCTGCAAAAGGCCGGTCACCAACTGTTTCTTTCCGAGCATCACGGCAAGGCGCCGGCTGAACTGATCAGCGCTGGTGCGGTGGCCCTGGCCAACCCGCAGCAAGTGGCCCAGGAAGCCGAATTCATCATCGTCATGGTGCCCGACACCCCGCAGGTCGACGATGTGCTGTTCCGCGCCGACGGCGTCGCCGCAGGCCTTGGGCCGAACAAAGTGGTGATCGACATGAGTTCGATCTCGCCCACCGCCACCAAGGCCTTCGCCGCAAAGATCAACGAGACCGGCGCACGTTACCTCGACGCCCCGGTGTCCGGTGGTGAAGTCGGTGCCAAGGCCGGCACCCTGAGCATCATGATCGGCGGCGACCCGCACACCTTCGAACGCGCCCTGCCGCTGTTCCAGGCCATGGGCAAGAACATCACCCTGGTGGGCGGCAATGGCGATGGCCAGACCGCCAAGGTGGCCAACCAGATCATCGTTGCGCTGAACATCCAGGCGGTGGCGGAAGCGCTGCTGTTCGCCTCGAAGAACGGCGCCGACCCGGCCAAGGTGCGTGAAGCACTGATGGGGGGTTTTGCTTCGTCGAAAATCCTCGAAGTGCATGGCGAGCGCATGATCAAGGGCACCTTCGATCCGGGCTTCCGCATCAACCTGCACCAGAAGGATCTGAACCTGGCCCTGGCCGGTGCCAAGGAGCTGGGGATCAACCTGCCGAACACCGCCGGCACGCAGCAGGTGTTCAGCACCTGCACCGCCATCGGTGGCGGCAACTGGGACCACTCGGCGCTGATCAAGGGCCTGGAACATATGGCGAATTTTTCGATTCGCGATAAATAACCCCCGTTGAAATGCGATCGAATGTGGGAGCGGGCTTGCTCGCGAAAGCGGTGTATCAGTCAGCATGGATGTCGAATGGTAGACCGCTTTCGCGAGCAAGCCCGCTCCCACATTTTTGACCGCATTTCACATCGAATTTGATGCACCCCTAATAACAAGAATCCCCGGGAGCCCGCTTATGTCGGTCGATCCGCAACACCTGCTTCGCGAGCTGTTTGCCACAGCCATCGACGCCGCCCACCCCCGGCAAGTCCTCGAACCCTATCTGCCCGCCGACCGCAGCGGCCGTGTCATCGTGATCGGCGCCGGCAAAGCCGCCGCCGCCATGGCGCTGGTGGTGGAAAACTGCTGGCAAGGCGAAGTCTCGGGCCTGGTGGTCACCCGCTACGGCCACGGCGCACCCTGCAAGAAAATCGAGGTGGTCGAAGCCGCGCACCCGGTGCCGGACGCCGCAGGCCAGGCCGTGGCCAAGCGTGTGCTGGAGCTGATCAGCAACCTGGGCGAAGACGACCGCGTGATCTTCCTGCTCTCCGGCGGCGGCTCTGCACTGCTCGCCCTTCCGGCCGCCGGCATCACCCTGGCGGACAAGCAAGCGATCAACAAGGCCCTGCTCAAATCCGGCGCCACCATCGGCGAGATGAACTGCGTGCGCAAGCACCTCTCGGCGATCAAGGGCGGGCGCCTGGCCAAGGCAAGCTGGCCTGCCACCGTCTACACCTACGCGATTTCCGATGTGCCGGGCGACCAGGCCACGGTCATCGCTTCCGGCCCCACTGTTGGCGACCCCAGTACCTCGCAACAGGCGCTGGCGATTCTCAAGCGCTACCAGATTGAAATCCCGGCGTCGGTGCGCACCTGGCTGCAAAGCCCGGAGTCGGAAACCGTCAAGCCCGGGGACCCGGTGCTCGCCCGTAGCCATTTCCAACTGATCGCCCGTCCGCAGCAATCTCTCGAAGCGGTGGCGGTGAAAGTCCGCCAGGCCGGTTTCAGCCCGCTGATCCTCGGCGACCTGGAAGGCGAAGCGCGGGACGTGGCCAAGGTGCACGCCGGTATCGCCCGGCAAATCATCCAGCACGGCCAACCCCTGGCGGCGCCTTGCGTGATCCTCTCCGGCGGCGAAACCACCGTCACCGTACGCGGCAATGGCCGTGGCGGACGCAACGCCGAATTCCTGCTGAGCCTCACCGACAGCCTCAAGGGCCTGCCCGGCGTCTACGCCCTGGCGGGTGACACCGACGGCATCGACGGCTCGGAAGACAATGCCGGCGCGATCATGACGCCCACCAGCTACGCCCGCGCCGAAGCCCTGGGCTTGAGCGCCAGTGACGAGCTGGACAACAACAATGGCTACGGTTACTTCGCGGCCCTCGACGGCTTGATCATCACCGAGCCGACCCGCACCAACGTCAACGATTTCCGCGCCATTCTGATTCTTGAAAGCCCTGAAAGAGAGTCCCCTGAACATGACGCCTGATAAGAAGGTCAAGATCCTCGCCACGCTGGGCCCGGCCACCGACAGCATCGACGACATCCGCGAGCTGGTGGAAGCCGGGGTGAATATCTTTCGCCTGAACTTCAGCCATGGCGATCATGCCGACCACGCCCAACGCTACCAGTGGATTCGCCAGGTGGAGCGCCAGCTCAATTATCCCCTCGGCATCCTGATGGACCTGCAAGGGCCGAAGCTGCGGGTGGGGCGTTTTGCCGAAGGAAAAGTGCAACTGATTCGCGGCCAGGCCCTGCGCCTGGACCTCGACCCGACACCCGGTGATCAGCGGCGAGTCAACCTGCCCCACCCGGAAATCATCGCGGCCCTGCAGCCCGGCATGGACCTGCTGCTGGACGACGGCAAGCTGCGCCTGCGGGTGATCACCAAGCACGCCGATGCCATCGACACCACCGTGCTCAATGGCGGCGAACTGTCGGACCGTAAAGGCGTGAACGTACCCCAGGCGTTGCTGGAGCTCAGCCCGCTGACCGCCAAGGACCGCCGCGACCTGAGCTTCGGCCTGGAACTGGGAGTGGACTGGGTGGCGCTGTCGTTTGTGCAACGCCCGGAAGACATCCGCGAAGCCCGCGAGTTGATCGGCGACAAAGCGTTCCTGATGGCCAAGATCGAGAAGCCCTCGGCGGTGCAGCGCCTGCAGGAAATCGCCGAGTTGAGCGACGCGATCATGGTCGCCAGAGGTGACCTGGGGGTGGAAGTGCCGGCGGAAAGCGTGCCGCAAATCCAGAAGGACATCATTGGTGTGTGCCGCCAGTTGGGTAAACCGGTGGTGGTGGCCACGCAGATGCTTGAATCCATGCGCTTCTCCCCGGCGCCGACCCGTGCCGAAGTCACCGACGTGGCCAACGCAGTGGCGGAAGGGGCGGATGCGGTGATGCTGTCGGCGGAAACCGCTTCCGGTGAATACCCGTTGGAGGCCGTGCTGATGATGAGCAAGATCATTCGCCAGGTGGAAAATGGCCCGGATTACCAGACCCAGCTGGACGTCAGCCGGCCCAAGGCGGATGCCACGGTGTCGGACGCCATCAGCTGTGCGATCCGCCGTATCAGCAGCATCCTGCCGGTGGCAGTGCTGGTGAACTACAGCGAGTCGGGCAGCTCCACCTTGCGGGCGGCGCGGGAACGGCCGGCGGTGCCGATTCTGAACCTGACACCGAACCTGTCGACGGCGCGACGCTTGAGCGTGGCGTGGGGCGTGCATTCGGTGGTGAACGATCGGCTGCGGCAGGTGGATGAGGTGTGTTCCACGGCGTTGGAGATTGCCCAGGCACAGGGTATGGCGGAGCGTGGGGATACGTTGGTGATTACTGCTGGGGTGCCATTCGGGCAGCCAGGGTCGACCAATTCGTTGCGGATCGAGACATTGATCTAATCCCCTGTGGCGAGGGAGCTTGCTCCCGCTGGACTGCGCAGCAGGCCCATCTTTTGGGGCCGCTGCGCGCCCCAGCGGGAGCAAGCTCCCTCGCCACAAGATTCGGTGCTTTCCTGCAGATTATTGATCATGCCCAACCAACCCTGCCCCGACTGGGCCGAAGCCCTGCTCAACGGCTTCAGCCAGATATTCCTGCAGCGCCACCCGCTGTGTGGCCTGCTCTGCCTGCTGGCGATCCTGATCGGCGCCCCGGCCCTGCTCGGCGGCGCGCTGCTGGGCGGTGTCGCCGGCTTGCTGACCGCCCAACGCCGCGGCTATCCCAAGGCCGAACGCCAGGCCGGTCTCTATAGCTACAACGGCGTGCTGCTCGGCTTGCTGATCAGCCAGCACTTCAGCTGGTCGGCACTGCTGCCGCCGTTGATTCTCGCCTGCGGTGGCCTCAGCGCAATCCTCACCCGCCAGTGGCTCAAACGCGCCGCCAACCCCGATGACCTGCCCGCCTACACCGCACCGTTTGTGGTACTCGGCTGGCTGCTGCTGGGCACCACCGCGCCCGCCGCATTTGCCGCCAGCGAACCCCGCACCTGGGCGCTACTCTGCGCGCCGTTCACAGGTCTGGCCCAAGTCATCCTGATGGACCACCCCCTCGCCGGCCTGCTGATCGCCCTCGGTCTTGTAATAGCCAGCCGCCGCGCGGCCTTGTGGGCGCTGACCGGCGCGAGCCTCGGCGTGTTGATCGCCCTGTTGATGGACGAGCCCGCCGGCGCCCTGCTCGGCCTGCACAGCTATAACCCGGCGCTGGCCGCCCTGGCCCTCAGCCAGTATCGTCGCCAACCCTGGCTGCCGCTGATCGGCATCCTGCTGGCGATCATCCTCACGCCCGGCTTCACCGGCCTGAACCTGCCCGCGCTGACCGCGCCGTTTATCCTCGCCACCTGGCTGGTGCGCGCCAGTCAGCGGGTGATGCAGAAAACCTGCATGGACAGCCCCTTCGAATCCCCCTAGGCTTCGCTGATCTTCGATTCAGGCGACTTCCATGGACAGCAACAAGCACTGGCGTGAGCGTCTCTACGTCATGGTTTTCCAAAGTGACACCCCGGCCGGCCGACGCTTCGACAGCACCCTGTTGCTGATCATTCTGGCCAGCCTGGTGATCGTGATCCTCGACAGCATCCAGGCAGTCCACGACAACTACGCCAACGTGCTGGCCTATATCGAGTGGGGCTTCACCATCATCTTCGCCATCGAATACGGCCTGCGGCTGTATTGCTCGCCCAAGCCGTTGCGCTATGCCTTCAGCTTTTATGGGCTGGTGGATTTGCTGGCGATCGTGCCCGGGATCCTCGCGCTGTACTACAGCGACGCGCAGTACCTGCTGATTATCCGAATCATCCGGATGCTGCGGATTTTCCGCGTGCTCAAGCTCGGCCCGTACCTCAAGCAGGCCAACTACCTGATGTCGGCGCTGCGGGGCAGCAAGCAGAAGATCGTGGTGTTCCTGGTCAGCGTCTGCACCCTGGTCACGGTGTTCGGCACCTTGATGTACGTGATCGAAGGCCCGGAGCACGGGTTTACCAGCATTCCCAAGGGCATCTATTGGGCGATCGTCACCCTGACCACCGTGGGCTTTGGCGATATCGTGCCGAAGACCCCGCTGGGCCAGGTGATTTCGTCGCTGGTGATGATCACCGGTTATTCGATCATCGCGGTGCCCACCGGGATCTTCACCGCCGAACTGGCCAACGCCATGCGCGGTGAGCAATTGCAAACGGATTGCCCGGTGTGCAAGAAAAACAGCCATGAGCCCAATGCAGCGTTTTGCTCACGGTGTGGCAGCGCGCTTTTCAAGAAACTGGAATAAGCAAAGTTCTTTTTAATCTTTAAGCGACTATGCGCCCCCCCGTTATAGTCGCTGGCATATTGCCCCCATGCGTTTCAAAAACCTTCTCGAACAACAAGGAATGAGCAGTGAAAAAACTCGTTAGTGCCTCTCTCCTGGCCGCCGGCCTCGCACTGGCTGGCGTCGTCCAGGCCGCCCCGGTCACCCTGCTCAACGTCTCCTATGACGTGATGCGTGACTTCTACAAGGACTACAACGCCGCCTTCCAGAAGCACTGGGCCGCCGAGCATCCAAACGACAAGCTGACCCTGCAGATGTCCTTCGGTGGTTCGAGCAAACAAGCGCGCTCGGTGATCGACGGCCTGCCGGCTGACGTGATCACAATGAACATGGCCACCGACATCAACGCCCTGGCGGACAACGGCAAACTGGTGCCGGACAACTGGGTTACCCGCCTGCCGAACAACAGTGCGCCGTTCACTTCGGCCACGGTGTTCATCGTGCGCAAAGGCAACCCGAAAGCCCTGAAAGACTGGCCGGACCTGCTCAAGGATGGCGTGCAAGTCATCGTGCCGAACCCGAAGACCTCCGGTAACGGCCGCTACACCTACCTCTCGGCCTGGGGTTATGTGCTGAAAAACGGTGGCGACGAAGAGAAGGCCAAGAAGTTTGTCGGTGACCTGTTCAAGCACGCGCCCGTGCTGGACACCGGTGGCCGTGCCGCTACCACCACGTTCATGACCAACCAGATCGGCGACGTGCTGGTGACCTTTGAGAACGAAGCAGAAATGATCGCCCGTGAATTCGGCCGTGATCAGTTCGAAGTGATCTACCCGAGCGTTTCCGCAGAAGCTGAGCCGCCAGTGTCGATCGTCGACAAAGTGGTCGAGAAGAAAGGCACCAAAGTGGCTGCCGAGGAATACCTGAAGTACCTGTGGTCGCCGGAAGGCCAGGAAATTGCCGCCAACAATTACCTGCGTCCACGTGACCCGAAAGTGCTGGCCAAGTACACCGACCGTTTCCCGAAAGTCGACTTCCTGTCGGTAGAGAAGACCTTTGGCGACTGGCGCACCGTGCAGAAGACCCACTTCAATGATGGCGGGGTTTTTGACCAGATCTACTCCGGGCAGTAATCCGCACCCTGATCGCTGATCGTTCCCACGCTCCGCGTGGGAATGCATCACAGGACGCTCCGCGTCCAAGCCGCGCCGCAAGACCTGGACCGTGCGCAATGGGGACGCAGAGCGTCACTGGATGTATTCCCACGCGGAGC
Organism: Pseudomonas sp. Colony2; assembly: GCF_019382755.1. Lineage (NCBI taxonomy): Bacteria > Pseudomonadati > Pseudomonadota > Gammaproteobacteria > Pseudomonadales > Pseudomonadaceae > Pseudomonas > Pseudomonas sp. Colony2. The sequence continues at coordinate 5,252,953 of NZ_CP080030.1, forward strand.
GTGGGAACGATCTATCTACAGCCGTTACATCGGCGGTGTCACGCCATCCTTACCCGCAGAAATCGCCTGGGCCGTCACGCTCCCGTCCGCGCCCTTCGCCGCAAACATCACCACCTTCACCCCAGGCTTCAGCAAGCTGCGATCACCCGGCTCCAGGTTGACGATCGGCACATCATCCGGCACCACGATCTTCTGCTCGCCGCCCTTGTACTTGACGGTCAACGTGCGGCCATTGCTCACCACCAGGTCACCCACGGTGCCGTTGGTCATGCTGCTGCCTTCCTTCAGGTCGAACGCACGGTGCCCATCGCCTGTACCGGCCATCGCCGGTGGGAATACATGCACTTCCAGCGCCGTCAGGGTGCCATCCGCGTTGGGCATGGCCGCCGAACCGATGTAACTGCCGGGCTTGATGTCTTCGATTTTTGCCAGGGTGACCGCACGCACCTGCGTGTCCTTGGTCAGGTGCACGGTGACGTCTTCACCGCTGTTGACCTTGACGTGCATCGCGTCGCCGTCCATCGCGGTAATCGCACCCCGCACGCCGACACGCGGGGCATCTGCGGCCTGGGCAACGCCCACGGTCATCAGCGCGGCCAGGCTGGAGGCCAGGAGCATCTTGTTGAATGTCGTCTTCATGGCAGTCGATTTCCTGTTTATGCAGTTGTGACTGAATGTATCATCGACCTTCAGCGCGAAAGTTAACGTTTCAGTCATTAATTCCCGGCATGAGTGTTATCACCACAGACAGGCTACTCCCGCCCGGGGCCAGTCTTTATCCTCGCTCGCCACAATCCTTCGCTTTTATGAGAACGCCATGAACGCCACGCCCCCCGCTACAAGCACGATGACCCGAGGCATGGTGATGCTGTTTGCGTTCTGTTGCGGCGCCATCGTCGCCAACATCTACTACGCGCAACCGATCATCGAGCTGATCGCCCCGGACATCGGCCTCACGCCGGCCATGGCCAGCCTGATCGTGTCCCTGACCCAGATCGGCTATGCCCTGGGCCTGTTCTTCCTGGTGCCGTTGGGCGACCTGCTGGAAAACCGCCGGCTGATGATCATCACCACCGTGGTGGCCATCGCCAGCCTGCTGGGTGCGGCGTTCACCGAACAGCCGAACCTGTTCCTGCTGGTGTCGCTGCTGATCGGCTTCAGTTCGGTGTCGGTACAGATCCTGATTCCGCTGGCGGCGCACCTGGCGCCGGCTGAATCCCGTGGCCGGGTGGTCGGCAGCATCATGGGCGGCTTGCTGCTGGGTATCCTGCTGGCGCGGCCAGTGTCCAGCGTGGTGGCTGACCATTTCGGCTGGCGCGCCATGTTCATGGCCGCTGCGGCACTGATGGCGTTTATCAGCGTGGTGCTGATGCTGACCATCCCCAAGCGCCAACCGGATCACGCGGCCAGCTATGGCCAGTTGCTCGCCTCGCTGGGCACCTTGCTGCGCCGCCAGCCGGTGCTGCGCCAGCGCGCGTTTTACCAGGGCTGCATGTTCGCCACCTTCAGTCTGTTCTGGACCGCCGCCCCGCTGGAACTGTCCCGCAACCACGGCCTGAGCCAAAGCCAGATCGCCCTGTTTGCCCTGGTCGGTGCCCTGGGCGCCATCGCCGCACCTATCGCCGGGCGCCTGGCGGACGCCGGCCACACCCACCGCGCTTCGCTGCTGGCGATGCTGTTCGCCGCACTGAGCTTCCTGCCGGCCTTCGTGCACCCGCTGTACAGCGTGATCGGCCTGGCGGTGACCGGCGTGGTCCTGGACTTCTGCGTGCAGATGAACATGGTCCTTGGCCAGCGCGCCATCTACGCCCTCGACGCCAACAGCCGTAGCCGACTGAACGCGCTGTACATGACCAGCATCTTCATCGGCGGCGCCTTCGGCTCGGCGATTGCCAGCAGCGTGTACGAACACGGCGGCTGGCTGGGGGTGATGCTGGTGGGCAGCGCATTCCCGCTGGTGGCGTTGCTGCGCTTCTTGAGCGCCTCGCGGCAAGGGGCGGTGGCGACTGCCTGACCCACCTTACAACCGCATCAACGGCTCCAACGCCGCATCCGCCAGAAATGACGAGTGACGAGGTCAAGGGCTTGCTGACTGATTGGGAATTACCGCCCAGGGATTTATGGGCGGTATCCCCTCCAGGAGGATGGCGAGCGCCCTGGCACGTTGCTTTTCAGCGCAGGTGAGTAGACAGACCGATCACGTCCTCTGGCCGGATCAAGCGTGTGCTTTTAAGCAGGAAGTTTGTCTGACGCCGTCCCAGTAAGTCGATGCCCACAAAGTAACGCCCGCTCTGCTGGTTGTATTTGACGACGGTATCTCCAATACGGCCCGTGTAGCTATCCACCAGCCGCAAGGGCGTTCCGACTTCTGTCATTAAACCCGTCAGATCAATTGTGTCTTGGCCACTGGTGAAATCCATGATCAGGTCAGCGTCGTCATAGGCCGAGTCGCTGGCCTTCTCATACCTGAACGTGTTTCTACCGCCCACACCCCAGAGCGTATCTCCACCTGCCCCGCCGGTGAGAACGTTATCCACCGTATTGCCTATGAGCGTGTCACGGCCTGAGCCGCCAATCGCATTCTCCACGGTGACACCTTTGGCTATACCAACGTTATTGCGCAAGCCGCCTACGCTGGAGGCTGCGCCCTCGCGCAAGTCGATGGTCTGGTTCTGCCGGAAGCCCGAAAAGTCCAGGGTGTCATCGCCACCTTTGTCCCTCACCAGGAACCTGGGAGCGCCACTCTGGGAATGCAGGCTAAGGAAGGGATCACCGGTGTTGGAGTTGAAGCCATAGACAGTATCGTGCGGAGCAGGAAAAGGGTCCGGTTGAGGTTCTGGCTTGGGCTCTGGTTGGGGCTCCGGCTTGGAAACTCCAGGTTCGTATGCCCCGCCAGTGACTATGTCACTGGCCTGAATGCCACCCACGCTCTTAATCAGAAAATCCGCTTTGCCCCTGCCAGTGGTGTCAAGACCCAGACTACCGTTTCCGCTGCGCGGGTCATGGCTCAGGACAATCTCGCCAGCACGCCCCGTAAACCGCTCAACAATGTTGAAATGCTTGATTGAGGTATTTTTCAATAAGCCCGAAAGGTCGATCTTGTCTGTGCCGCTGGTGAAATCCAGGATTTCGTCAGGCCTGGTGAGTGTCGAGTCACTCGCTCTATCGTAAGCAAACACGTCCGCGCCTGCGCCGCCTGTCAACCTGTCTGAACCCGCTCCACCCTTGAGCCGGTTGCCGGCCTCATTCCCTATGAGCTCATCGTCACCTGAGCCACCTGTGGCATTTTCAATGACAACGCCCTTGGCGATAGACACATTACCCTTCAAGCCACCCACATTGGAAAACGACTCCGCATTCAGGTTGATCTTCTGGTTCTGGGAAAATAGCGAAAAGTTCAGCGTGTCATTCCCGCCCCCGTCCCATACCGAAAATATCGGGGCGTCCTTCGAGGATTCAAGGCTGAAGTGGTCACGGTCAGTATTGGATTCAAAGCCATAAGTAGTATCGGTATTCCGAATATTGAGATTGGCCCCGTAGAGTTTCTGTACGGCAGCAATATCATCTTTCATTGGCGTTGAAGGTTCGCGCGATTTGAAGTCATGGCCCGTATGATTGGTTTCTCGCCAGTAACTCATCACGCTGTGGGCTCTGGTGTCCTGCGTGTATAGGGCATCTGCATAAGAGTGCACACTTTCACCATAGTCCCCAGGGTGGCCAAGCCCCAGGGCATGTCCCAACTCATGTATGGCCGTTGATAAAAAAACATCGCCATGCCGTGGGGCATCAGAAGCGCCTTTCGTTCCAACCGTAGTGCTCATATCACCGTACCAGCGATTAGGCAGCCCCGACACCCCGCCATTGTCTTCGGGATTGGCCTTGATGGTTATTGAACCATCCGGACCTGGCGCCCCCTCCTTGAAGACAATATTTGTCACGTCCTGCCAAGACGTCAGGGCTTTGCGCAAGGACGCTTTCTGTTGCACAGAGAATTGATCGTCAAGGGTGAAGGAAAGCTCGATTTTGTTATCGCCATTACGATCGTAATGCCTCGAACCCTCTCGCAGGATTTGCTTTGCAGCATCATCCGTGGTGAAGGTTTTTTTTGAGGTTGCGCCATCACTGGTAGTGGCCGCATTCAACGTAGATAGCTCATGACTTGATACAGGCGGACTAACGAAAGAAGCAGTGACTCTCATACAAACAACATCCTTTTAGTTGAGACTTTGATTCATCAGGAAACAGACTTTCAACGCGACTGTTTCACTTAACAGCCGCCTTAAAATCTCACATGAAAAAACCGAATGTCACCCCTATGAACGTTTCAATTTAAATATCCAAACAGCCAGAAACACATCACCAATTTTTTAAGCGCACTATATTTATATTCAGAAGTTTCAGATCAGGCCAGTTCTGCATTCAATATGCGATACGAAGAAAACCGGAGACATATAAACCTACAATTACCCATCGCCCTAACCAGGGCATGAAAACAATCTGCTACACATCCGGCTGCTGCACCACGTGGTGCTGATGGCTGAGAGCCAGGCACTGGAAACAGGGCCAGACTCTGCCTTCACTCTGGCGGTTACCCAGGGGCGCCCGGCTGTTGAAGCAGACCTTTCAATAGCTGCAGCAACGTCGACAATGTCTTGGCGATCATCTCGTTCAACACTGCAAGTGTGGTCGTTTTCGAATCAGGCGCAGGGGGCGGCGCCGGGGACGGTACTACATTTGGCATGGGTAATGGCACCGGCTTGAACCCAGGCGTCGCCCCCGCCCACTGCACATCCGTCGACTTGATCTGGCCAACACTGTTGATCAACAACTCGGCTTTGCCACTGCCGTTCAGGTCAACTTCAAGGCTTGACCGGCCCGTGGCGGCGTCGTACTTGAGCAAGGCCTCGCCAGCGCGCCCCGTGAATCGGTCCGTGAACACCAGGGTGCCCACGCCGGCTTCTTTCAATGCGCCCGACAGGTCGATCTTGTCGGTACCGCTGGTAAAGTCCTCGATCAAGTCAGGATCCTGGGGCGTGGAATCACTGGCCTTGTCGTAGATAAACATGTCCGCTCCGCCGCCACCGCGCAACGTATCAGCCCCTGCTCCACCTTTGAGTCGATTGCCCGCCTCGTTACCGATCAGGGTGTCGCGACCGGCCCCACCTGTTGCGTTTTCAATTGTGCACCCCTTGGCAATCGAGACATTGCCCTTCAAGCCGCCCACGTCAGAGAACGACTCGGCATTGAGGTTGATCTTCTGGTTCTGTGAGAACCCTGAAAAGTCCAACGTATCGTCACCGCCGCCGTCCCATACGCAAAAAACGGGTTTGTCCGTGGCGCTCTTGAGCGTCATCGCCTCCCGCTCGGTGTTGGAGTTGAAACCATACGTGGTGTCGGTATTGCGGGTTTGGTGATTGGCCCCATACAACCGCTGCGCTGCCGCGATGTCGTCCATCATTGGCGCGGATGGATTCGAAGACTGAAAGTCGTGGCCGGCCTGGTTTTTCTCCGACCAGTAGCTCATGACGCTGCGCGCCTTGGTATCCCCGGCATAGACCGCGCCACTGTTGTAGGCAGAGCCGCCACCATTGTAGTTGCCTGGATGCTGCAGGCCGATGGCGTGCCCGATTTCATGTACCGCGGTCACCGAAAAGTGGCTGCCCAGGCCAGGTCTGCTCCCTGCTTTCAGCGTGCCTATCGTCGCGGTCGTGCTGGTGTTGGAGCGTGTAGGTGATGTGGCAACACCACGGTCACCGCGAGGGTTGTTTTTAATGTTTACCGTGCCGTCTGCCCCATCTGCCTGCTCCTTGAGATTAATGTTGGCAACATCCTGCCAGGACTGCACCGCTTGACGAACGCGTTGTTGCTGCTGCGCGGTGAAACTGGGGTCGACGGTGTAGGACAGATCAACTTTCATGTCGCCGTTACGATCGTGAAACCGCAGGTTGTCCCGCGAGATCTGCTTGCCGGCCTGATCCGTGGTGTAGGTCGGCTTGGCTTTCGCGCCGAAGCCAGTCGGACCGGGGTCAGACTCCGGCAAGTTTTGAAGCATGGGCCTGATGGAGATCGCGTCAAAAACGTTCATGAGAAAGAGCACTCTTTATTAATTAATAGACGAGCCGGAACAATCGGCATCAGCCATTAAGCTCCCATGCATGGAAAGCACGGGACAGCGCTTATTTAGTTCTCATCGAAACACTTAAAAGCGATGAAACACCCGCTAAGAAACTCAATAAATTACTTGCAATTTCAACAACTGAACACACACCAGCCGTTGCGGCAGCGCCTTGGTTTATCAGAAAAAAAACCAAAATCTACACAATGCCGCCAATATGAATACTCCAAACCGGCATCAACAAAGATACATCCACTCAAACTTTTCATCCAAATCCACCGGCGATCAGGACCTCACCGCTTGACATAACTTCCCACGCTAAATCACCCGCCCATCCCAGCCCACCGTCACATGCCGCGGCAACTCTCGCCGATGCTGCAACAACCACGCATCCAGCGTATGCCCCACATGGGTCAGCACCCCCAACTGCGCACCCACCTCTTCAATACATTGCAACGCCAGCGTCAGGTCATTGTGATTGCGCGGTGCCTGCGGTTGCGGCGGCATGGAGCAATCGAGTACCAGCACATCCAGCGGCTCGCGTTGCAGCCAATCGCGGGTGGCGGGTGGCAGGCCGACGGTGTCGGTAAGGTAGGCAATGCGCCGCCCTTCACCTTCCAGCAGATACCCCAGGGTGGGCTTGGAATGCAGCAGCGGTAACGCGGTGACGCTCAGTTCACCCAACCGGCGGGTTTCAAACTCGGCAAACGGCTGGCTGAAATCGAGGATGCCGGGGTGCTTGTACAGGTCGGACAACCCTTCCGGATCCACCGGCCCATGCACCGGAATCACCAGCCCCTGGCCCCAGCGCAGATGCAGCAGACCCTGGGCATGATCGGCATGGTAATGGGTCTGGAGAATCCCGTTGAAGCTGCGCGGCGGGAAGCGCTCGGTGAGGTCGGGCAACCCGCTGTCGATCAACCAGCGCTGGTCGCCACACTCGATCAATGCGCTGCATGGGCGGCGGCGCAGGCTCTGGTCATGGCGGGCCAGGCCACAGGCGGCGCACTCGCAGCCATACACCGGGACTTGCCGCGCATCGCCGGTGCCCAGCAGTGTCAGGCGCATGCGGGTTGCCCGTCGAGGCAGCCCAGCAAGCGCTCGACCGTGTGTTCCAGGTGGCCGGAATTGTCGAGCAGGAACACATCTGCAGCAGCGCTCAAACCCTCGGCGAATCGCGCATTGCGCGCCAGGCGCAGATCAATATCCGCCAGGGATTCGCGACCCCGCGCCAACAAGCGCTGGCGCAACACCCCTTGGTCTACCGTCAGCAGCACCACCAGCAGGTTCGGGTAACGCAGCCGGGTTTGCGCCAGGTGACCGCGGGAGCCGTTGACCAGCACATCGTGCCCCGCCGCCAGCCACTCATCGATTTCCCGCGGGATGCCATAGGACAACCCGTTGGCGTGCCAGCTGAGGGCAAATGCGCCCTCGGCCTCCATTGCGGCAAACTGCTCCGGGCTCACACCCTGCGCCGCTTCGCCCACCGCTTCCGCCGAGCGGGTGATGACCCGCCGCACAATGCGGCAGCCACGCTCGGCCAGACGCGGTCGTGCGGCATCCAGCAGGCTGTCCTTGCCCGAACCCGATGGTCCGATGAGATAGATCAACCTGCCTGCCATCAAAACACCCTCTTCGCTTGTCGCCACACTTGTTGGACCACTGGCAGTCCGTCGCGGCTCCTGGCTTGCACCAGGTCGGCCCGCAGACCGATAGCGATTTCGCCGCGATCACTCAGGCCCGCCGCGTGCGCGGGCGCCAGGCTGATCATCCTGACCGCCCGAGAAAGGTCGCCGCCGTCCTGTTGATTGGCCAGCACGAACGCCGCCTGCAACAGGCTGGCCGGGTAGTAGTCACTGGAAAGTATATCCAGCAATCCTTCGGCGGCCAGGCCGGCGGCGGCCACATTACCCGAGTGGGACCCGCCACGCACCACGTTCGGCGCGCCCATCAGAACTTTCATGTTCAGTTGCCGGCAGCCACGCGCCGCTTCCAGGGTGGTGGGGAATTCGGCGATGGTCATGCCATAGCGCGCCGACTCCTCCACATGCGCCAACGTCGCATCGTCATGGCTGGCCACCGACAGGCCGCGTTCCAGGCAATGCTCGACGATCGCGGCGCGGTAGCGGTCGCTGTACTCCCTGGAGTTGGCCATTTGCAGCTTGATGAACGCGTCCATGGTCTCGTCGTTCAGGTGGTACTTGCCCATGTAGTACTCACGGTACTTGGATTCAAGCACGAACTGGCGCTGGCCCGGCGAGTGGTCCATCACTGACACCAACTGCACCAACGGGTTTTCCACCAGGTCGCGGAACACGCTCAGGGTGTCGGGGTGGCACAGCTCGCAGCGCAGGTGCAGGTGGTGTTCGGCGCGGGTCAGGCCGGCGCTTTCTGCTGCCGCGATGGCATTGAGCATCGCCGGCAGTTTCTGCATGCGGTTGCCCTTGGGGTTCACGTCGCCGATGGACACCGCGTCGAACACCGTGGTGATGCCGGCCGCGATGATCTGCGCATCATGGCTGAGCACCGCCGAGGTCGACGGCCAGTCCACGCCGGGGCGCGGGGTCATGTGTTTTTCCAGGTTGTCGGTGTGCAGTTCCACCAGGCCCGGCAACAGGAAATCCCCGTCAAGGTCCTGGGCCTGGGGCAGTTGGCTGCGGCCTTCGGCGATGTCGACGATCAGCCCGTCACGCAGCACGATGCTGCCAAGGAACATACGGTCAGCCGTCACCAGCCGGGCATTACTGAGGATCTGTTCAGCGGGCATGGGCGTATTCCTCTTGGGCAACAGGCGCTGGGGTCATGTCGAAATGGCGGTCGGCGACCGCTTCACGGGCGGCGCGGTCGTGGAAGATGCCGATCAAGGCCGCGCCGGCAGCCTTGGCTTCGTTCATCAGTTCCAGCACCACCTGGCGGTTGCTGTCGTCGAGGGACGCGGTGGGTTCGTCCAGCAGCATCACCGGCCAATCCACCATGAAGCCGCGGGCGATGTTGACCCGCTGTTGCTCGCCGCCGGAGAACGTACCGGGTGCCAGCTGCCACAGGCGTTGCGGGATATTCAGGCGGGTCAGCAGATGCTCGGCGCGCGACTGTGCATTGGCCTTCGACCAGCCACGGGCCAGGGCGGGCTCCATCACCACATCCAGGCAGGCCACCCGCGGGATCACCCGCAGAAACTGGCTGACGTAGCCCAGGGTCTGCTGGCGCACCTGCAACACCTCACGCGGCTCGGCACCAACCAGCTCCAGCCATTCGCCAAGGTGCTGTACCCGGATGCTGCCGCCCGCCGGCAGATAGTTACCGTACAGGGTGCGCAGCAACGTGCTTTTACCGGCGCCGGACTGGCCATGCAGCACCAGGCACTCACCGCCTTTCACGCTGAACTCCACCCCGCGCAGCACGTTCAGCACCACGCCGTTCTGCTGGTGCAAGGTGAAGGTTTTCGAGAGGTCACGGACCTCGATCAAGGCATTCATCATGGCTGCAATACCGAAGACACCAGCAGTTGAGAGTAAGGGTGCTGTGGATCGTCGAGGATCTGGTCCGTCAGCCCGGTTTCCACCACGCGGGAACGGCGCATCACCATCAGGCGGTCGGCCAGCAGGCGCGCCACGGCGAGGTCGTGGGTGACGATCACCACCGCCAGATCCAGCTCGCGAACGAGGCCGCGCAGCAGGTCGAGCAAGCGCGCCTGTACCGACACGTCCAGGCCGCCGGTGGGTTCGTCCATAAACACAAGGCGCGGGCTGGAGACCAGGTTGCGGGCGATTTGCAGGCGTTGTTGCATGCCGCCGGAGAAGGTCCGGGGCAAGTCGTCGATACGCTGCGGGTCGATTTCCACCTGGCCCAGCCAGTCGAGGCCGGCGCCACGCAGTTGCTCATAGTTGCGCACGCCCTGGGCCATCAGGCGCTCGCCGATATTGGCGCCGGCAGAGACCCCCATGCGCAAACCGTCTCGTGGGTTTTGCTCGACAAAGCCCCATTCGGTGCGCAGCAAGGTGCGGCGTTCGGCTTCGCTGGCGCTGTACAGATCCAGCCATTCACCGTCCTTGCCGCGATAGCCGATGTGGCCGGCCTGCGGTGGCAGACGCCCGCTGAGCAGCGAGAGCAAGGTGGACTTGCCTGAGCCCGACTCACCAACAATCCCCAACACTTCACCGGGGTACAAATCGAAGCTGACGTCCTGGCAGCCCTTCTCTTCCCCGTACAACAACGACAGGTCACGCACTTGCAAAAGAGGCTGGCTCACTGGTTGTTCTCCTTGACCCGTTGGGCGCAGTACCAGGTGTCGGAACACACAAAACTCTGGGTACCGGCGTCGTCGAGAATCAGCTCATCGAGGAACGATTCATGGCTGCCGCAGATCGCGCAGGTGTGTTCCCACTTCTGCACTTCGAACGGATGGTCTTCAAAGTCGAGGCTGGTGACCTGGGTGTACGGCGGCACCGCGTACAGGCGCTTTTCGCGACCGGCACCGAACAGCATCAGCGCCGGGCTCATGTCGAGTTTCGGGTTGTCGAATTTCGGGATTGGCGAGGGGTCCATCACGTAGCGCTCATCCACCATCACCGGGTAGGCGTAGCTGGTGGCGATATGGCCGAAGGTGGCGATGTCCTCGTAGAGCTTTACGTGCATCACCCCGTAGTCATTCAGGGCGTGCATGGTGCGGGTCTCGGTTTCCGACGGTTCGATAAAACGCAGCGGCTCCGGGATCGGCACCTGGTAGACCATGATCTGGTCGGCCTGCAACGGGGTTTCCGGGATGCGGTGGCGGGTCTGGATCACCGTGGCGTCCGGGGTACTTTCGGTGGTGGCGACGCCCGCCGTACGGGCGAAGAAGCGGCGGATCGACACGGCGTTGGTGGTGTCGTCGGCGCCCTGGTCGATTACCTTGAGCACGTCGTCAGCTCCCAGGATCGCGGCGGTCAGTTGCATGCCGCCGGTGCCCCAACCGTAAGGCAGCGGCATCTCGCGGCCACCGAACGGCACCTGGTAACCGGGGATCGCCACGGCCTTGAGCAAGGCGCGGCGGATCATGCGTTTGGTCTGCTCGTCGAGGTAGGCGAAGTTGTACGCCGGGTCACGCGCAGCCGCTTGAGTCAGGTCATTCATGGCGGGTGCCCTCGGCCGGTTGGCGCAGTTTGCGGATCAGTTCCAGCTCGGACTGGAAGTCCACGTAGTGAGGCAATTTGAGGTGGGAAACGAAGCCCGCCGCCTCGACGTTGTCGCAGTGGGACAGCACGAATTCTTCCTGCTGGGCCGGCGAGACGATCTCTTCGTTGAACTCATTGGCCCGCAGCGAGCGGTCCACCAGGGCCATGCCCATCGCCTTGCGTTCGGCATGCCCGAATGCCAGGCCGTAGCCCCGGGTGAACTGCGCCAGCTCGGTGGCCGAGCCGACGAATTGGTTGACCATCTCGCACTCGGTGACTTCGATGCTGCCCAGGCAGACCGGGAAACCCAGCTCTTCCGGGTCGATCCACACCTCGACGTCGCCGATGCGAATCTCACCGGCAAACGGGTGGTTGCGACCGTAGCCGCGCTGGGTCGAGTAACCCAGTGCCAGCAGGAAACCTTCATCGCCACGGGCCAGGGCTTGCAGGCGCTGGGCGCGGTTGGCCGGGTATTCCAGCGGGTCGCGGGTGATGTCGGCGACGCTGCCGGTGTCGTCGGATTCGTTCTTGATCAGCCCTTCCTTGGCCAGCAGGCCGAGTACCCGAGGGCACGCTTCCAGAGTGGCATCCGGCGTGGTTTGCGGGCCCGGGTATTCACCTTCGGCCAGCAGCGCAAAGTCCAGCAGGCGGTGGGTGTAATCGAAGGTCGGGCCCAGCAGTTGCCCGCCCGGCACGTCCTTGAAAGTCGCCGACAAACGCCGGCTCAGTGACATCTGCACGGTATCGATCGGCAGGCTCGGGCTGAAGCGCGGCAACGTGGTGCGGTAGGCCCGCAGCAGGAAGATCGCTTCCACCAGATCCCCCGCCGCTTGCTTGATCGCCAGTGCAGCCAACTCCGTGTCGTACAGCGAGCCTTCGCTCATCACTCGCGCGACCGCCAGCGGCAGTTGCTCGCGGATCTGCTCCACGCTCAATTCCGCAATGGAAGTATCACCCCGGCGTTTTTTCGCCAGCAGGCGGTGGGCATTGTCGATGGCCTGTTCGCCACCCTTGACGGCTACGTACATCAGGCATGCTCCTGTGCAATTCGGGTGCTGCGTGGCAGGCCGATCAGGTGATGGCCGGCGGCGAACAACACGTCCAGGCCACGGGGAAACGTCTCGCGGCGTTGACGTTCCAGCCAGAATGCTTGAGGCACCGGCAGGTTGACCTGACGCTGGGTCTTGATCCCCGGACCGCGCCAGTTCAAGGCGCGACCGGCTTCCAGGTCGGTCAACTGGACCAGCAAGGTGCAGGACTGATCCGGGTAGCGGTCATTGCCGTGGTCGAAGCCGCTGAGGTCGAGCAAGTCCTGTTCACCGAGCAAGGCGAACGCGGCCTCTTCCCGGTTGGCGGTCAGCGGGCAGCCGCAGTGGAAGGCCAGGTTGGCGCGGATCAGCGGCGTGTCGAAGCACGGCGCCAGCCAGAGCGGTGTGTCCATATCCAGCAGCGCCAGGCACAGCGCATAGGTAGCGGGCGCCAGGCCTTCAAGGCTGGGGGCCGCGGGCAAGGACTGGATCAGGCCGGGCTCGGCGAGGGCCTTGAGGGCCCCGCGAAAACCGCGCTGGGCGTCCAGCACCGGGTCTACAAAGGCCGGTTGCAAGCGTTGGGCATTCATCAGTTTTCTCCTCGAACCAGGGTGAAGAACTCGACCTTGGTCGCGGCGGTGTCGGCCTCTTTTTGCGCCCGGCGCTCGGCCTGGGCGTTGGCCAGTGCGCCGATCAGGTCGCTGAGCCAGGGGCTCGGGTGTGCACCCTGCAAATGCGCATCCGCCAGGGCCGCCAGTTCGGCGTGGACCTTGTCGCGCCCGGCCAGGTAGCTGTAGCCGGTGCGCCCGTCTGCCAGGAGCACCACGCAGCGGGTCACGCTCATTTCGCCGAGGTTGAACGGCGCGCCATTGCCGCCCATGCGGCCACGCACCAGGGTCATGCCGATTTCCGGGGCGCGGATCAGTTGGTAATCCACGTCGCGCAGGGCGTCTTCATGGGGCAGCAATTCACTGCGAAAGGCGCGGGCGAGCACGCCGATCCAGTGTTGACGCGGGGACAGGTTCATCGGGGTCTCCATCAGGTCACCACTTGGTACTGGAAGCGATCCGAACGGCTGGTGGACTGCGCCAGCTCCACCGGGCGGCCGTCGCGATCGCGGGAAAGGGTGAATACGGTGAGCGCCGGCAAGTGCCGGGGCATCATCAGCAGTGCGGCTTCGTCGCGGTTGGGCAAACGCGCGCCGATCAGGCTTTGGGTACGGGTCAACGGCATGTCGCGCTCACGCAGGTAGTGGCGCAGCGAGCCGCCGTTGTAGTCCGCCAGCAGCGGCGCATGGCTGGCGCAGTAACGGTGGCGGATCAGGCTGACCGGCTGGTGGTCGAGCTTGCGCAGGGTTTGCAGCTCGATCATCGGCGCCATCTCGGCGATGCCCAGTTGCTGGGCCTCTTCGCGGCTGGCAAAGCAGTAGCGGCGCTTGAGCAGCATCGCTTCCACGCCCACGCCTTGGGCCGACAAGGACTGGCTGTAGGAGGTCTCGGCGCCCATCGGGTAAATCAGCGGGCGGTCCAGCACCTGGGTGCCCTTGCCCTGGCGGCGCAACAGGCTGCCTTCGAACACCAGCTCGTCGATGGCGCGGCGCAGGGTGTGGCGGTTGACGCCGAAGCGTTCAGCCAGTTGCACCTCGCCCGGCAGGAATTCACCGGCCTGGTAGCTGCTCAGTTCGCGGCGCAGGATGTCAGCGAGTTCGCGGTACACCGGCTCATCTTGTCTAGACAACTGCATGCTTAAAAAAAAGCGCCCTGGGGCACCCCTCCGACGTCAGATGAACTGCTTGCGCAGGCGTTGGGACAGCACGTCGATACAGCTCACCACCACGATGATCACCAGCAGCACCGCGCAGGTCTGCACGAACTGGAACGCGCGGATGTTCTCCCAGAGGATCACGCCGATCCCGCCGGCACCGACCATCCCCACCACCGTCGCCGAACGCACGTTGGCCTCGAAGCGGTAGAGCGCGTAGGACACCCACAGCGGCATCACTTGCGGGATCACGCCGTAGATCACTTCCTGCAAGGCACTGGCACCGGTGGCTCGCACACCTTCAACGGGGCCCGGGTCGATGGCTTCGACGGCTTCGGCAAACAGCTTGGCGAGGACCCCGGTGGTGCTGATCCACAAGGCCAGGACACCGGCAAAAGGACCGAGGCCGACGGCGACCACGAACAACATCGCGAACACCATTTCGTTGATCGAACGGAAGGCGTCCATCACCCGGCGCAGCGGCTGGTGAATCCACCATGGGGTGATGTTGTCGGCGCACAGGATGCCCAGGGGCACCGAGCAGACGATCGCCAGCACCGTGCCCCAGAGGGCGATTTGCACGGTGACGATCATCTCCTTGAGGTAGGAGCGCCATTCGTGGAAGTCCGGCGGGAAGAAGTCGGCGGCGAAGGTCGCCATGTTTCCGGAATCGCGGTACAGCGCCAGCGGGTTCATCTCGGCGCCGTGCCAGGCCCAGGCCAGCAGGATCAGGAACAGGCCCCAGCCCAGGTATTGCGGCCAAGTCCTTTTGCCCACTGCTTCAGCATGCAAGATAGTCATGGGTCACTCTCGGTGTAGGGTTGGAACTGGGCTTAATGTGGGAGCGGGCTTGCTCGCGAATGCGGTGACTCAGTCGCCGGATGCGTTGAATGACACACCGTATTCGCGAGCAAGCCCGCTCCCACATGAACCCGATTCCTACAGGGGGTTAGCCGTTGGCTGCGGTCTTCTTGTCCAGTTCGGTGATGCGCTCTTGCAGCTTGGCCAGGTCGGCGTCGATGTCGGCGAGCTTCCTGGCCTTGTCAGCCGCTTCCAGCTTGTCGTCGGCGCTGATGGTGGTGCGCTGCTTGAACAGTTCCAGTTGGCGGATCGGCAACAACTGGTCGTCGCTGGACTTGAGGAACTTGCCCAGTTGCATGTTCTTCAGCACGGCCTTCTCTTCGTCGGTGTCACCGTAGTTGGCGAAGAAGTCGCGGATCTTGGTCTTCTCGCTGTCGCTCAGGGCCTTGCTCCACACCATCGGGTCGGCCGGGATCAGCGGCGACTTCCAGATCACCTTGAGCATGGCGGCCTTGTCCGGCTGGGTGACTTCCAGGCGGTCCCAGCTTTCGGTGTTGAAGGTGGCGACGTCCAACTGCCCCTTGGCCACGCTCAATGCGTTGACTTCATGGCTGGAGTTGAGGGTGCGCTTGAAGGCGGTGGCGGCGTCGACGTGGTTCTTGGCGAACACGTAGTAGCCGGGTACCAGGTAGCCCGAAGTGGAGTTCGGGTCACCGTTGCCGAAGGTCAGGTTCTTGGCGTTCTTGAGCATGTCATCGACGTTGTTGATCGGGCTGTCCTTGCGCACGATCAGCACGCTCCAGTAACCGGCAGCCCCGTTGGCGGCGGCGGTCTGGGCGAAGATTTCGCCGTTGGAACGGTCCACCGCTTCCATCGCGGCCTTGTTGCCCAGCCAGGCCACGTCGACTTTGTTGAAGCGCATGCCCTGGATCAGGCCGGCGTAGTCGGAAGCGAAGGTGGCGTTGATGGTGAGGCCGGTCTTCTTGTGCATGTCATCCAGGAAGGGCTGCCAGATGCTCTTGAGGTTCTGCGAAGACTCGGTGGACATGATGCCGAAATTGATCGCCTTGTCGGCGGCCTGGGCAGTGCCCATGGCCACGCTGGCAAGCAGCACGGCAGACAGAAACACATGACCGATACGGTTCAACATGGAGAGGATTCCTGTGGGTCGTTAGTAAGGTTTCAAGCGCGGGCCAGGGCCAACCGTGCGGGGACGACGGGTGTGCGGGTCTGGTCGGAAAACATCAGGCTGGTGTCGACATCGGCACCGTACAAATCGTTGAGGAACTGGCTGCTCAGCTCGCTGGCCTGGCCATCGAAGTGAATCCGCCCGCCCTTGAGCGCCACGGCTCGCGGGCAATAACGCATGGCGTAATCGACCTGGTGCAGGGTGACCACCACGGTCTTGCCGTCGCGGCCATTGATGTCGGCGAGGATCTCCATGACCTTGCGCGCCGACTCCGGGTCCAGGGAGGCGATGGGTTCATCCGCCAGGATCACTTCGGCGCGTTGCGTCAAAGCGCGGGCGATTGCCACGCGTTGCTGCTGGCCGCCGGACAAGGTGGAGGCGCGCTGGCTGGCCAGGTCTGCCAGGCCGACGCGGGCCAGGGATTCCATGGCGAACTGTTTTTCCTCGGCATTGAACAAACCGAGGTTGCCGCGCCAGCGCGGCATGCGGCCCAGGCAACCGAGCAGTACGTTGTCGAGCACGCTCAGGCGGTTGACCAGGTTGAACTGCTGGAAGATGTAGCCGATGTCGGCGCGCAGGCGCCGCACCTTGCCATTCAACCGCCCGCTGGCCTGCACTTCCCGGCCCAGCACCTTGACGCTGCCGCCGTTGCTCTTGTCGCAACAGGCCAGGCCCGCGAGGTGGCGCAGCAAGGTGGACTTGCCGGAGCCGGAAGCGCCAATCAGCGCGACCATCTCACCGGTGGCAACGGTGAGTTCGAGGTCGACCAGCGCGGATTTCTTCGCAAAGGTCTTGTTCAGATGATCGACATGGATAGCTGGAGTCATGGGCTTCTCTGTCTGGTTGAACAGCCATCCGTGGCTGCGTTTGAGTTCAAACGACAGTAGGCGCGGGCTGTGTCAGCCCTATGACTTGCACATGACTGGAGTAAAACCGTTTGATGAAGGTTTGATGAAAGGTTGGAAGTAGCTGTAGGACGTTGATCGTTCCCACGCTCTGCGTGGGAATGCCGCCTCGGACGCTCTGCGTCCATTGAAGTCTTGCGCAGTGRTGACGCGGAGCGTCACGGGATGCATTCCCACGCAGAGCGTGGGAACGATCCATACCTAACCTGTGGCGAGGGAGCTTGCTCCCGCTGGGCTGCGCAGCGGCCCCAAGCCTGGGTGACACGGTCTGTCAGATGTACTGAAGTGGCTGACTTGGGCCTGCTTCGCAGTCCAGCGGGAGCAAGCTCCCTCGCCACAAGGT
>NZ_CP080030.1:5271350-5321143 GCF_019382755.1 Pseudomonas sp. Colony2
GTTGTTGGTGGATGAGGCGCTGAACCGAGAGTGYCCGGTGGCCTGATCAMAWCCGAAATCCAACTGGCAACATAAATCCARTGTGGGAGCGGGCTTGCTCGCGAATGCAGAGGGTCAGTCAATACATCTGGTGACTGATCCACCGCTTTCGCGAGCAAGCCCGCTCCCACATTTTGATTTTCATCAGGTTCAAACTGCCCGGTGTTATTGAGCGATGCGGGCGCGCAATCGCGGCATCACAAAATCCAGAAACGCCCGCAGCTTCAGCGGCAACGGCGACTGACCTTTGTGCACCAGGCTAATGGGCAGCGGTGCCGACTCGAACGCCTCAAGCATCACCGCCAACGCCTCCTCCCGCAGCGCATCCGCCACTTGATACGAGAGTACCCGAATCACCCCAACCCCCAACGTCGCCGCCGCAATCGCCGCTTCTGCGGTGTTCACCGACAACCGCGAATGCACCGGTACCGAGAGCCCGGTTTTACCCGCGCCAAATCCCCACGCCCCTTGGGACGCCAGCACTTCGAAGGTGATGCAGTCATGTGCCGCCAAGTCCCGGGGTTCGGCCGGTACACCGCGAGCGGCCAGGTACGCCGGGCTGGCGCACACCACCCGCCGCACCGCGCCCACCTGCATGGCCTTGAGCGAGCTGTCGGGCAACTCGCCAATGCGCACCGCGACGTCGCAGTGTTCTTCCATCAGGTGCACGACGCGGTCGGTGAGGATCAGGTTGATGTCGATCTCCGGGTACTGCGCGAGGAATTCCGCCACCACCGGCACGATGTGCAGCCGCCCGAAGACCACTGGCGCGGTAACCACCAGTTCGCCCCGGGGCTGGGAATATTCGCCAGTGGCCGCGCGCTCGGCCTCGCTGATGTCTTCAAGAATGCGCCGGCACGCGTCGAGGTAAGAGGCGCCGGCATCGGTCAACGACAGCTGGCGCGTGGTGCGGTGCAGCAGGCGGGTTTTCAGGTGCGTCTCAAGTTCAGCCACCTTGCGGCTGACGCTGGCCAGCGGCATGTCGAGGCGCCGCGCCGCAGCGGTCAGGCTGCCTGCATCAACCACGGCAACGAAGATGGACATGGATTCAAGACGGTTCATGGCAACCTATCAAATTCTGGAAGGATGATTCCAAATCCTAGGGGATTATCCTGCCAAGCGCGAGTGCGTAACGTTGGCCACTCATCTCCTTCCCGGAGATCTGCATTGAAGGAGAGCGCCGTGAGTGGCCTGCCGATGACATCCCAACCTTCCACAGCGCCTGCGGTCGCGCCGCGCGGCAAGATCATCATGATGGCGGTGATCGCCGGCGCGGTGATTACCAATATTTACTGCACCCAGCCGATCCTGCCGCTGATCGCTTCGGACATGGGCGTGGACGTGACCACCGTGGATCTGGTGGCCGGTTCCGCCCTGCTGGGTTTTGCTACCGGGCTGGCGTTGCTGCTGCCGATGGGCGACCGTTTTGACCGCCGCAAGCTGGTGCTGGGGCAGATCGCCCTGGCGTTCTGTTTCGCCCTGGCGGCGGCGTTTTCACCGGGCATCTGGGCGCTGATCGGGGCGTCTTTCGGCTTGGGGATTGTGAGCTGTGTGCCGCAGCAACTGGTGCCGTTCGCGGCGGTGATGTCGCAGCCCCACGAACGCGGGCGCAATGTGGGCACGGTGGTCAGCGGGATCATGGTCGGCATCCTGCTCGGGCGCACGATCGCCGGCGTAGTCGGTGAGGCTTATGGCTGGCGGGCGGTGTACGCGATGGAGGCGGCCTTCATGATCCCGGTGTGGATCGGTGCCGCCAGGCTGCTGCCACAAGGCGTGCCGAGCACCAACCTGTCCTACCCTCGCCTGCTGGCTTCGCTGTGGCCGCTGATGCGCGACAACAGCCCAATTCGCCAATCAATGATGGTGCAGGCGTTGTTGTGGGCTTGCTTCAATGCGTTTTGGGTGAATCTGGCAGCACTGTTGGCTCATGGGCCATGGCAATTGGGCAGTGCCTGGGCAGGTGGCTTCGGGATTATCGGTGCGGCGGGTGCGTTGGCGGCGTCGCTCGGTGGGCGGGCTTCCGACAGGCTGGGTTCGCGCAAGGTGATTGGGGCGAGTATCGGGATTGTGACCTTGGCGTTCCTGCTGCTGGCGGGTGCCGAGACTTCGATTATCTTGCTGGTGCTGGGGGTGATCGTGCTGGATATCGGCGTGCAGTCGGGCTTGGTTTCCAACCAGACCCGGGCGTTTGCGGTGGACCCGAAAGCCCAGGGCCGCATCAATAGTTTGTACATGACGGCGACGTTTTTTGGCGGTGCGGTGGGGGCGACAATCAGCGGCTGGTTGATGGCGCGGTTGGGCTGGATGGGGATTGTGGAGTTTGGGGTGATGCTGGGGGTGATTGCCGGGGTGGTCCACTGGACAAGCGCGCCCAGGCAGACTGAGGAGCTGGCGTAATTTCAAATCAAACGAGATTCAAAATGTGGGAGCGGGCTTGCTCGCGAATACGGTATATCAGTGCCCGATTTGTTGGCTGACACGCCGTATTCGCGAGCAAGCCCGCTCCCACATTTGAGCTTTGTTGTTGGGTGGACTGTATTCCAAACCAGCCATGAAAAAGGCGACCCGAAGGTCGCCTTTTTTCATTGTGCGTACTGCTTGCTCAACCCCGGCGGTACGCCATGGACATCGGTCTCTTCCCAAGGCCCGTTCGGGCTGATGGACCGGCTCCAGCCGTTGCTCCAGCGGTAGTAGGTGCGCTGGCGGTAGAACGTATCCGGCTGTTCGTCCAGCACGTACACCTGCATCTTCCCGTCCCAGTGACTGGCCGCACCCGGTGGCGGTGCGAAGGTCGGCGAGGAGCTCGGCACCGGCTTCGACGGTTTGATCACTGGGCCTGAGGGCTGTGTGCTCGGCTGGGTCGACGGCCCTGTCGGTGGAATAGTCGGCCCGGTAGGCGACGGAGGCCGATGGACCGCACAAGCACTCAACCCCAGTACCAGGCTGAGCAGGGTGATACGTGCGATAGCGGTCATGGGCATTTCCTCGAATTATTGGTCCGGACTGTCGATGGTCAGCTGCTGCAGCGCAGTGGTGCTGCTGGCCAGGGGTTGGCTGCGGCCGATCCACTCGCCAGCTGTGGGAACACCTGCCCGGGATATGCGCGCAACCAGTTGGACTTCAGGAAAGTTGGACAGTTTCAACTGCGGCATCATCGCGTCGCTGTCGCCCAGCTCGACGGTGATCGGCAGGTCGGCCACGGTCACGCGCTTGGCCGCCAATGGCGCCGGCGGGCCTTTGACGGCGCGGGCGAAGATGAACACGCTGTCGGTCGGCAAGGCCTTGGCCTTCACATCGGCGGCCAGGTCCACCCGCACTTGCATCTGTTTTTCTGCCTTCACAGGCGCCACGCTGCCGCCGCTCTCCTTGAGCTTCTCGGCGGCCCGGTCGATCCCGCCTTGCAGCGCGGCACGGGAATTGTCGTCCGGTGGCAGTTGCGCCAGCAGGCGGTTCCAGTAGTCGATCGCTTCCTGGTAACGCTGGCCTTCAAAGGCGGCGATGCCCAGCAGGCCGAGGCTGGTGACTTCTTTCGGATCGAGTTTCAGTGCTTCGTCGGTCAGGGCCTGGACCTTGGGCGACCACTGTTTGTTGTCGGCAAAGTACTGGGCCTGGGCCCACTGGCCGAGCAACTCGGGCTGGCGACCGGCCAGGGCCACGGTGCGCTCGAAGATTTTCGCCGCATCGGCGGAACGGTCCTGGGCCATGTAGGCACGACCGAGGAAGTACAGGCCTTCCGGCGAGTCCGGCTGGGCCGCTGCGGCGCGCTCCAGGCGGCGGGTCATGTCTTCCATGGACACCGGCGGCTGGGAGAATTCGCGGGTCAGTTCGACCTTGTCGCTGGCACCGTAATGCAGGTACAGCGCCACGCCCAGCACCGGCACCAGAAACGCCGCGAGCACCGGCAACGGTTTGCCGAGGCGCGATTCCCGGGGCTTTTCCACACCCTCGGTATCCGCCAGCAACTCACGGGCCGCTTCAGCGCGACCGCTGTCCAGCTGGGCCGCATCCAGCACGCCTTCGGTCTGCTGGGTTTGCAGTTCCGCCACGCGTTCCTGGTACAGCGCCACGTTCAATGCAGTGCGATCCTCTTCACGCTGGGCACGGCGGCCGCGTAACACCGGGATCAGCAGGAAACTCAAGGCAATCAGAAGCAGCAGACCTGCTGCGAGCCAGAAATCAATCATCAGTTTTTTTGTCCAGCAGTTGGTCGAGGCGTTGACGCTCATCGACGGAAAGCGAGTCCGAGCCATCGGCCGGGGCGACACGACGGCGGCGCACAATCACCGCCATAACGACTAAGCCTGTGAGCAACAACCCGGCGGGGCCGAACCACAGCAGCGCAGTCTTGCCGGTGAGCGCCGGCTTGTAGCGCACGAAGTCACCGTAGCGGTCGACCATGAAGTCGATGATCTGCTGATTGTCCTTGCCCTCGCCGAGCATGCGGAAAATCTCTTTGCGCAGGTCGGCGGCGATCGGTGCGTTGGAGTCGGCGATGTCCTGGTTCTGGCACTTGGGGCAGCGCAGCTCCTTGGTCAGTTCGCGAAAACGCTCGCGGTCTCCGTCCTTGGCAAATTCGTAAGTGTCGATGGCGGCGTGGGCCACGCCGACCATGCTCAAGCCCAACACAGCGGCGGCTAACCAACGCTTCATGGCTTGGCCTCATCCACCAGCGCCTGGTACTTGGCGGCCAGTTGCTCGCGCCACACCACTTCGTCGATCACGCCCACGTACTTGTCGCGGATCACGCCCTTGGCGTCGATGAAGAAGGTTTCTGGAGCGCCGTACACACCAAGGTTCAGCCCGAGGTTGCCGTCTTCGTCGCGGATATCCAGCTGGTACGGGTTGTGGAATTCAGCCAGCCACTTCAGGGCGGCAGCATTGTCGTCCTTGTAGTTGATGCCGTAGATCACCACGCCCTTCTCCGCCAGCTTGTTCAGCACCGGATGCTCCACGCGGCAGGAAATGCACCAGGTGCCCCACACGTTGACCAGTGCCGGCTTGCCCAGCAAGTCAGCCTGAGTCAGGGTCTTGTCGCCCTGCACGGTCGGCAGCGAGAACGCCGGAAATGGCTTGCCGATCATGGCCGACGGCAGCTCGGCCGGGTCCAGGTACAGCCCGCGATACAGGAACACCGCCACCACCAGAAACGCCGCCAGCGGTAACACCATCAACCAACGCTTCATACCGCCGCTCCTTGCAGACCGAGGGCTTCACGCACCCGGCTCTTGACCTTGACCCGGTAGCGCCGGTCCATCGCTGCCAGCAAACCACCGAAGCCGGTGAGCAGGCCGCCGAACCAGATCCAGCGCACAAACGGTTTGACGTGGACCCGCACGGCCCAGGCGCCATCGCCCAACGGTTCACCCAGGGCGACGTAGAGGTCGCGGGTGAAACCGGCGTCGATCCCGGCTTCGGTCATCATCGAGCTTTGCACGGTGTACAGGCGTTTTTCCGGGTGCAGCACGGCGATTTCCTTACCGTTGCGCACAACGCGTACGGTGCCTTTGTCGGAGGTGAAGTTCGGGCCTTCGAAGTGCTTGGCGCCTTCGAAAATGAAGTGGTAGCCGGCCAGGTCCATGGACTCGCCGGGCGCCAGGCGCAGGTCGCGCTCGGCGCTGTTCTGGCTGGACAACACCACACCCAGGGCGCACACGGCGATGCCGATGTGGGCGACCTGCATGCCCCAGTAACTGCGGGTCATGGTCGGCAAGCCTTTGATCAAACCTTTGTGGCGGGTCTTGTCGATCAGGTCACGTACACCGGCCAGCAATACCCAGGCCGCGAGCATGAAGGTGGCAAGCACGGCCCAGTTGAAGTCGCCGTAGGCAATCCCGGCGATCACCGCCAATGCGGCGCTGCCCAGCAGTACCGGGGTGAGCATGCCCACCAGCCATTTCACCGGGGTGTCTTTCCAGCGCACCAGTACGCCGACCGCCATCACCACCATCAGCAGCGCCATCAACGGGATGAACAGCGCGTTGAAGTACGGCGGGCCGACGGACAGCTTGGCGCCGCTCAGGGCATCCAGCACCAGCGGGTACAGGGTACCGAGCAGAATCATCGAGGCCGCCACCACCAGCACCAGGTTATTACCCAGCAGCAGGGTTTCCCGGGACCAGAGGTTGAAGCCCACGTGGCTCTTGACCACTGGCGCACGCAGGGCGAACAGCGTCAGGGAGCCGCCGACCACGAACAGCAGGAAGATCAGAATGAACACGCCGCGCTCCGGGTCGGAGGCAAACGCGTGCACCGAGGTCAGCACGCCGGAACGCACCAGGAACGTACCCAGCAGGCTCAGGGAAAACGCGGCGATGGCCAGCAACACGGTCCAGCTTTTGAACACGCCGCGTTTTTCCGTGACTGCCAGCGAGTGAATCAGCGCGGTGCCCACCAGCCAGGGCATGAAGGAGGCGTTTTCCACCGGGTCCCAGAACCACCAGCCGCCCCAGCCGAGTTCGTAGTAGGCCCACCACGAGCCCAGGGTGATGCCGATGCCGAGGAATGCCCAGGCGACGATGGTCCACGGCCGCGACCAGCGCGCCCAGGCGGCATCGAGACGCCCGCCGAGCAAGGCGGCGATGGCGAAGGCGAAGGCGACCGAGAAACCGACGTAGCCCATGTAGAGCATCGGCGGGTGCACGATCAGGCCGATGTCTTGCAGCAGCGGGTTGAGGTCGTGCCCGTCGACCGGGATCTGCGGCAGGATGCGGGTGAACGGGTTGGAGGTCATGATCAGGAACAGCAGGAAGCCGATGCTGATCATGCCCATCACCGCCAGCACCCGGGCCAGCATCACTTGCGGCAGTTGGCGGGAGAAGATCGAGACGGCAAAGGTCCAGCCGCCGAGGATCAATGCCCACAGCAGCAACGAACCTTCGTGGGCGCCCCACACGGCGCTGAACTTGTAGTACCAGGGCAAGGCGCTGTTGGAGTTATTGGCGACGTAGGCGACAGAAAAGTCGTCGGTCATGAAGGCGTAGGTCAGGCAACCGAAGGCGAACACCAGAAAGGCGAACTGGCCCCAGGCAGCCGGCTGGGCCAGGCTCATCCACAGGCGGTCACCGCGCCAGGCGCCCAGCAACGGGACCACGGCCTGGACGATGGCAAAGCACAGGGCGAGGATCATCGCCAGCTGGCCCAGCTCCGGAATAAACAGTGCGGACGTCATGACTTAGCCCTCCTTGGCGGGGGTCGGGGCGGATTGACCGCTGTCTTTGAGGGCCTTGGTGACTTCCGGCGGCATGTATTTTTCATCGTGCTTGGCCAGCACTTCGTCGGCCACCACCACGCCGTCGGCGTTGAGCTTGCCGAGGGCAACGATGCCCTGCCCTTCGCGGAACAGGTCCGGGAGGATGCCGCGGTAGGTAATGGTCACGGATTTGTTGAAGTCGGTGACGATGAACTTGACGTCCAGGGAGTCGCCGGAGCGTTGCAACGAGCCTTTCTCGACCATGCCACCGGCACGGATTCGGGTGTCCAGCGGCGCTTCGCCGTTGGCGATCTGGGTCGGGGTGTAGAACAGGTTGATGTTCTCCCGCAGGGCGCTCAGGGCCAGGGTCACGGCAATGCCGACACCGGCCATGATGGCCAGGATGATCAACAGACGCTTTCTACGCAGCGGATTCACTTTTCGGTCTCCCGGCGCAAACGACGCGCCTCTTGTTGCAGGTAACGCTTGCGGGCCAGGATCGGCGCGGCGACGTTGAGGGCCAGCACCGCCAGGCAAATGCCATAGGCCGTCCAGACGTACAGGGCGTGATGGCCCATGGCGAGAAAATCACTGAAAGAGTTGAAGCTCATCCACGGGCTCCCAGGCTGTTTTGCACTTCGGCCTTGACCCAACTGGTGCGGGCTTCACGCTTGAGCACTTCGAGGCGCATGCGCATCAGCAGCACGGCGCCGAAGAAGCAGTAGAACCCCAGCACC
Source organism: Pseudomonas sp. Colony2 (assembly GCF_019382755.1). Taxonomy (NCBI): domain Bacteria; kingdom Pseudomonadati; phylum Pseudomonadota; class Gammaproteobacteria; order Pseudomonadales; family Pseudomonadaceae; genus Pseudomonas; species Pseudomonas sp. Colony2. Next base: position 5,279,316 of record NZ_CP080030.1, read on the forward strand.
ATCAGCAGCAGCGGCGCCCACATTTCCACGGGCATTGCCGGCTTTTCGGTGAGGGTGAAGGTGGCGCCCTGGTGCAGGGTGTTCCACCACTCCACCGAGTATTTGATGATCGGGATGTTGATCACGCCGACGATCGCCAGCACCGCGCAGGCCTTGGCGGCGCTGTCACGGTTGCTGATGGCGTTGCCCAGGGCAATCAGGCCGAAGTACAGGAACAGCAGGATCAGCATCGAGGTGAGTCGCGCATCCCATACCCACCACGAACCCCAGGTCGGCTTACCCCAGATCGCGCCAGTGACCAGCGCCACGGCGGTCATCCAGGCACCGATGGGCGCGGCGCATTGCAGGGCCACATCCGCCAGTTTCATCTTCCACACCAGGCCGACGATGCCGCACACCGCCAGCATCACGTAGCAGGACTGGGCCAGCATCGCGGCAGGCACGTGGATGTAGATGATGCGAAAGCTGTTGCCTTGCTGGTAGTCCGGCGGCGCAAAGGCCAGGCCCCAGACCAGGCCGATGCCGATCAGCAATACCGCGGCGATGCTCAACCACGGCAGCAGTTTGCCACTGATGCCGTAAAACCATTTGGGCGAGCCGAGCTTGTGAAACCAGGTCCAGTTCATGCTGTTTCCATCACGGTTGCTTCTCGTCGTTGCGAGAAGCTTAGGGTCTTTACTGGTTAAGGTTCTATCGCTTAACCAGACCTCATTATTCGCCGACGCTGATCTTCAGGCCAGCCGCTATAGCAAAGGGTGTCAGGGTTACCGCCAGGGCGGCCAGGCTGCCAAGCCACAGGAGGTAACCGGTCGCCGGCATGCCCTGGAGCGCGGCTTGCAACGCGCCGCTGCCCAGGATCAACACCGGGATATACAAAGGCAAGATCAGCAGGGCCAACAACAGGCCACCGCGTTTCAAACCGACGGTCAGTGCCGCACCTACGGCGCCCAGTAGACTGAGAACCGGCGTGCCAAGCAACAAGGAAAGGAGCAACACCGGCAGGCATTCGGTGGGCAACCCCAGCATCATCGCCAGCAGCGGCGCGAGCAATACCAGCGCCAGGCCGGAAAACGCCCAGTGTGCCAGTACCTTGGCCAATACCAGAAGTGGCAGGGGGTGCGACGAAAGGACCCACTGTTCGAGGGAACCGTCTTCAAAATCACTGCGAAACAGCCCGTCCAGCGAGAGCAGGACTGACAAAAGCGCCGCCACCCAGACCAGTCCCGGAGACAAGGTTTGCAACAGTTTAGTCTCGGGGCCCACCGCCAACGGGAACAGCGCGATCACAATCGCGAAGAACACCAGCGGGTTGGCCAATTCGGCCGGACGGCGACAGAGTAACCGCGCTTCGCGGGCGACCAACAGGGCAAATACGCTCATACCGCCCACCGGCCCAGGTCGAGGTCGCGGTAACCGGCGGGCATGCGCGTCAAGGTGTGGTGAGTGGTCAGGACAACCATGCCGCCCTGCTCGCAGTGCGCGGCAAGGTGTTCTTCCAACTGGGCGACGCCTTGTTTGTCGAGGGCGGTGAAGGGTTCGTCGAGAATCCATAGCGGCGGACCGTCGAGATACAAACGGGCCAGCGCCACGCGGCGCTGCTGGCCGGCGGACAGGGTGTGGCAGGGAACGTCTTCGAAACCCTTGAGGCCAACCGCGGCCAGCGCCTGCCAGATCGCCTCGCGGCTGGCGGGATGATGCAGGGCGCTGAGCCAACTGAGGTTTTCTTCAGCGGTAAGCACATCCTTGATTCCGGCGGCGTGGCCGATCCAGATCAGGTTGCGCGCCAGCTCGGTGCGCTGCTCGTGCAACGGTTTGCCGTTGAGCCGCACTTCCCCCGCCGTCGGCTGCATCAGACCGGCCAGCAGGCGTAACAGGCTGGTCTTGCCGCTGCCGTTGGGGCCGCTGACCTGCACCATGTCGCCGCCCGCCAGACGCAGTTCGAGGTGTTCGAACAGCATCCGCAGGTCACGTTCACAGGCGAGCGCTACGGCTTCTAGAAGAGGGCTGGTCAAGAGATCGCGGGCCTTTACGGTTCAAGTCGGCGGTGGAACGGCCGTTAAAGAGATGCACATTAACTGCTTTGGCGACCGTTTTTAGAGAGCTGGATCAATCAGTTGTGTTGTTTTTAACGCTCTCTTTGAAGACGGGCGGCATTATACATGTGATGCCCTACTCTAAAGAGGGCAATTTCCCCTGAGACGGCGCGCACGATGACCGGTGAGATCAATCTTCCCACGCTCCCCCCGACGCTTCCGGCCGGGCCTGCGCCCGCGCCTGCAGCGGGCGAGCTGCTGAAACTGCTGGAGCCGCAGACCGGCCTGATCGACCCCGGAAAAACCGTAAATGCCGAGGTGCTGGCACTGAAACAAGGCGGTGATGCGTTTCAGTTGCTGCTCAAGCTGACCCTGGAAGGCGGCCGGCAAACCCTGGTGCAGGCCAGCAGCAGCCAGCCGCTGCCGCTGGGTACCCAGGTGGAAGTCAGCCAGACGCCGTCGGGCAATTTGTCCATCAGCCTGCAGCAGGCCCTGAGTTCCAGCGTCGCTGCGCTGACGCGTATCGACACCAGCCAGTTACCGGTGGGCACCCTGCTGCAAGGCAAGGTGCTGACCACCCAGGCGCTGCCACAGGGCGCCAACCAGCCGGTGGTGTATCGCTCACTGGTGTCGGTGCTCAATAACGTCCTCAGCGGCGCGACCCTGACCGTCGAAAGCCCGCAGCCCTTGCGCGTCGGCAGCCTGCTCAGCGCCGTGGTGCAAAGTGCGCAGACCTTGAGCTTTGTACCGCTGAGCGGGCGCCAGGACCAATTGGCCGTGGCCCAGCAACTCTCCACCCAGCAAAGCCGCCAGGGCTCGCTGGACGTGGTATTCACCGCGCTGCAAAGCCTGCCGGCGACCAGCAGCGACAGCACCGGGGCCGACCTGCGCGCCGCCGCCGAGCGTTTGCTCGCCGGCCTGCCCGACCTGGCCCAGGCCAGCAACCCCAAGGTGCTGGCGCAACTGATCCAGAACAGCGGGACCTTCCTCGAAGCCAAGTTGCTGGCCGGGCAAAACCCGCAGATACCGCCGCTGGACATGAAAGGCGCGCTGCTGCGCTTCGTCGCCGACCTGCTGCCATCCCTGCCCGCCAGCACCAATCTGAATGCGATCCTCGCTGCCAACACCCTGGCGCAGTTGCTGCCCAGCTTCGTACGCAGCCCGCTGGGTACCCTCGGCCAGGTCGGCGCCAGGCAGGCGCCCGCGGGCTTTCCGCTGCCCGATCGGCTGATGCAACGCCTGGAAGGTGAAAGTGACCTGGAAAACCTGCTGCGCCTGGCCGCCGGGGCCATCTCCCGCCTGCAAAGCCATCAGCTGTCGAGCCTGGAGCAGACCGGTACCACCGCCGAAGGCAAGCTCTTGACCACTTGGCAGCTGGAAATCCCCATGCGCACCTTGCAGGACATCGTGCCGTTGCAGGTCAAGTTCCAGCGGGAAGAACCGGCGCCCGACAAGGAACAGCCGGAACGCAAGGACAGCAAGGATCCCAAGCAAATGCTCTGGCGCGTGGAAATGGCGCTCGACATGGAGCCGCTCGGCCCGTTGCAGGTCCAGGCGCAACTGAGCCAGGGCAAACTGTCGAGCCAGTTGTGGGCGACCCGGCCCTTCACCGCCAGCCTGATCGAAAGCCACCTGGGCAGCCTGCGCGAGCGCCTGGTGTCGTCGGGACTCAACGTCGGCGACCTCGACTGCCACCTCGGTACCCCGCCACGGGGCCCGAAAACCGGGCTTGAACAACGCTGGGTGGATGAAACCGCATGAAAAACCCCAACCCGCCCCGCCAGGCCATCGCCCTCAAATACGACGGGCAACAAGCGCCGACCCTGACCGCCAAGGGCGACGATGCCCTGGCCGAAGCCATCCTCAAGCTGGCCCGGGAGAACGAAGTCCCGATTTACGAAAATGCCGAGCTGGTCAAATTACTGGCACGCATGGAGTTGGGCGACAGCATCCCGGAAGAGCTGTACCGCACCGTCGCCGAGATCATCGCGTTCGCCTGGACGCTGAAGGGCAAGTTCCCGGTGGGATATGACCCGGACGCGGGGCCGGTGGAGCGGGATGTGACGGAAAGAGGCGACGATTATTAAGGTGGGAGCCGGCTGATCGTTCCCACGCTCCGTGTGGGAACGCCGCCTCGGACGCTCCGCGTCCAACCGGCGCTGCAACGTTCAAGTCTTGCGCAGGGGTGACGCGGAGCGTCACGGGATGCATTCCCCCGCAGAGCGTGGGAATGATCAGTTGCGGTGGGTGGTGTATAGCAATTATATCTTTCGAGGTATAGATTATCCCGAACCCGATAGTTCAGGATAAACCCATGAGCCCTACCCGCCCGATTCTCAGTCGAAAGCTACTCGCCGAAGCGCTCGCCCGTGATCTGGCAGGCGAGTCATTTGCCGACTACAGCTCCGGCATGTTCCTCGCGGCTCCGCGCCGTACCGGCAAGAGTACGTTCCTGCGCAACGACCTTATCCCCGAGTGCAAGGCCCGAGGCTGGCTGCCGGTGTACGTGGACCTGTGGATGAACCGCGAAATCGACCCCGCCGAGCTGATCTCCGGTGCCATCGGCAAAGCCCTGGGCGAGTTCGAAAGCGCGGTGAGCAAGGCGGCCAAGAAAGCCGGTATCGACAAGATCAGCCTGCTGCGCACCTTGAGTTGGGACTTCACCAAACCGCAATTGCCCGCCGGCACCACGCTCAGCCACGCCCTGGACGTGCTGCACCAGGTCTCGGGGCAAATGATCGTGCTGATCGTGGACGAGGCCCAGCACGCCCTCAACAGCGAAGGCGGGGTGAACGCCATGTTCGCCCTCAAGGCGGCACGGGATCATCTCAACGGCAGCAGCACGGCCGATGGCCTGCGCCTGGTCTTCACCGGCTCCAGCCGGGACAAACTGGCCAACCTGGTACTCAAGAGCAAACAACCGTTCTTCGGCGCCCATATCACGCCGTTCCCGCTGTTGAGCCGGGATTTCGTCGAGTTCGTGACGGACCTCTGGAACCAGCGCCTGGCCGCGACCAACCAGTTCAACCTGGAGGACATGGACTATGCCTTCCAGCTCGTTGGCCGGCGCCCGGAAATGCTCAACAAACTACTGACCGAAGTGAGCGTGGGTCTTGGCGAGGCCAGCAACCTTGGCGAGTTGCTGAGGACCGGGGCACTCAATCACCAGGCCGGCATCTGGAGCGATTACGAGAGCGCCTACAACGACCTCTCGCCGCTGCAACAGGCGGTACTTGAAGTGATGGGCGAACGAACCCTGGGCAAGCAGGCGTTCTCGCCTTTTGCGGAGAAAACCTTCCAGGATGTGAACCGCAAGCTGGAACAGGCCCAGGTCGAGCCGAACGCCAGCACACCAAACGTGCAGAAAGCACTGGAAGTGCTGCGGGAGAAGGAGTTGGTCTGGAAAGCCAACCGTGGTGAATATGCTTTGGAGGACTCGACCATGGCCGAATGGCTGAGCAACCGGCACCGGCTATAAGCTGCAAGCAATACCGCTTGCAGCTCGTAACCTTCAGTTGTCCTTGTGCAACCGGCTCATCAACTGCGCTTCAGCCTGGGTCAACCCGCAGGACTGGGTCAGCTCATCCACCGTGGCGCCCATGCCCACCAGCTTCGCCGCCTGGGCGAATGAGAGGCTCGACGGGTCACGCTGTTCGAGTGCCGACAGCTTGTCCGGCAACGGCGCCAGCACCGAACGCAGCTCGTGCACTTCATCACCCACACGCACCGCACTTTGCTGGAAGTGGTCGACCCGCTTGGCCAGCTCCAGGATCCGCCGGTCGCGCACAGCGTCGCGCTCGACTTGTCGAGTGGCCAATTCCCGTTGCTGGCGAACATAACGCAGCAGGAAGCCCAGGGTCCCGGCCCAAAGGATGGCCAGGACGATCACCGCTACCTCAAGAAACAATCAGATATTCTCCAGGTCCTGCCACTCTTCTTCGCTCATCATCTTGTCCAGCTCAACCAGAATCAGCAGTTCGCCGTTCTTGTTGCAGACACCCTGGATGAACTTGGCCGATTCTTCGTTGCCGACGTTCGGCGCAGTCTCGACTTCGGATTGGCGCAGGTAAACCACTTCCGCCACGCTGTCGACCATGATCCCGACCACTTGCTTGTCGGCTTCGATGATCACGATGCGGGTGTTGTCGTTGACTTCGGTCGGCACCAGGCCAAAACGCTGGCGGGTGTCGATCACGGTCACCACGTTGCCGCGCAGGTTGATGATGCCCAGCACATAGCTTGGGGCACCCGGAACCGGAGCGATTTCGGTGTAGCGCAGCACTTCCTGCACACGCATCACGTTGATGCCGTAGGACTCGTTGTCCAGCTTGAAGGTGACCCATTGCAGGATTGGATCATCCACCAGACCTTGTGCGGACACTGACTTGTTCATACTCCAGACCCCTTCAAATACCGTTGGTTACGGTGTGTGTTCTTGGGCAGCGCCTTAGCGCTGCTGCTTGTTATCAAGTGCGTTTGTTCAGCGGCATGGCTTTTACCGCGCCGCTGGCAATCAACTCCGCCAGTTCGGCAACGTCCAGCAACGCGCACATGTGTTCGATCACAGTGCCCGCCAGCCATGGACGCTGGCCCCGGTGGCTGCGCCATTTGATTTCGTTCGGGTCCAGGCGCAATGAGCGGCTGACCTGATGCACCGCCAGCCCCCACTCGTAGCCCTGGACCGAAATAACGTATTGCAGGCCCTGGCGGAAGTCATCGCGGTAGCGGTCGGGCATCACCCAACGCGCGGTGTCCAATACCTTCAAGTTGCCCTGCTGGCTCGGCAGGATCCCGAGGAACCAATCCGGCTGGCCGAACAACGGCGTCAACTCCTGGCCTTCCAGGGAGTAGATCGACCCCAGGCACACCAGCGGCACCGCCAGGGTCAGCCCGGCGACATCGAACAGCAAACATTCGAACGGCTCCGCAGCCCACACCGGGCGACCGTCGCCCTGTACCGGCGGCGGCGTGATGCTCGGCGGGAGGTGAACCTCAACCACCGGCTCCACCACTACAGGCGCAATCACCACAGGCTCGACGGGCACAGCAACCGGTACAGGAACGGCTAAGGGAACCACCAACGCATCACGGGCCTGCTCTTCCAGGACCGCCAGCTGAAACTCGTCCAGGGCAGCAGGTTCAGGCTCGATGACTTCATCGAGGATCAGAATCGGTTCCGGCATGTCCTCGGTGGCGTCCTGGAGCAAGGCGTCCAGGTAGGACTCCAGCGCCAGCTGCGGCCGGGTCTTGAAATCAACGGGACGGTTCATCTGTATGCCCACGCGCAAGCCCCATCAACCCTGTATTCAGAGGTTATCGGCCTGTGAGTGTCCGGACTTGAATCGAGAGCCGGTTTGGTCAGGAAAACCGCGGCGTCTGCATCGCTGGCAAGCCAGGCTCCTACAGGGCTGTTTATGACCATCACGCCACCTGCGCCACAAGTTGCTGGGACAACAGGTGCTTGAGCAACGCCCGATACGCCAGCACCCCACGGCTCTTGCCGTCGAACTGCGACGGCGTCAGCCCTGCCCGGCTCGCATCCCGCAGGCGCGTGTCCACCGGGATGTAGCCTTGCCAGATGGTGTCCGGATAAGCATCGCGCAATACCCGCAAGGTGCCGAGGGACGCCTGGGTACGGCGGTCAAACAGGGTCGGCACGATGCTGAACGGCAGCGCTTGCTTGCGCGAGCGGTTGATCATCGCCAGGGTGCTGACCATGCGTTCCAGACCCTTGACGGCCAGGTGCTCGGTCTGCACCGGGATCACCAGCTGTTGGCTGGCGGCCAGGGCGTTGACCATCAGCACGCCGAGCAACGGCGGGCTGTCGATGATCGCGTAGTCGAAGTCCTGCCACAGCTGCGCCAGGGTCTTGGCGATCACCAGGCCCAGGCCGCTCTGCCCCGGCGACTGGCGCTCAAGGGTGGCCAGGGCGGTGCTGGACGGCAACAGCGAGATCTTTTCATTGCTGGTAGGCAGCAACAGTTGCCCCGGCAAGTCGGCCGGCACGCTGCCCTTGTGCAGGAACAGGTCGTAGCAACTGTGTTCCAGGGCATCCGGGTCATAGCCGAAATAGCTGGTCATGGAGCCGTGGGGGTCCAGGTCGACCACGACCACACGCTTGCCGGCCTCGGCCAGCAAGCCGGCCAAGGCGATGGACGTGGTGGTTTTACCGACACCACCCTTTTGATTGGCAACTGCCCAGACTCTCATTCGGATTGTTCCTCCCGGCAGGCACAGGCTCGACCGAGAAATTGCATGGGGTTATAGAGCCGGTGACGGAGAATTGACGGCACTCCCGCGAACCGGCGCCTTTACGGGCGCTGGTGCAGTTTGTGTGCCAGCCCGCTTCAAGGCGGCATCCGGTGTTGCATTGGCAGTGCCGGTACCGGTCAGGCTGCGGCGTACGTCCAGGTTGCGCGACACCACCAGCACCACCCGACGGTTGCGCGCACGGCCTTCCGCCGTGGCGTTATTGGCCACCGGCTGGAACTCGCCGTAACCCACCGACGCCAGGCGCCCGGGGTTCACACCCTGCATCGCGAGCATTCGTACAATACTCGCCGCCCGGGCCGAAGACAGCTCCCAGTTGGTCGGGTACTGCGCGGTACTGATCGGCAGGTTATCGGTAAAGCCTTCAACGTGGACCGGGTTTTCAAACGGCTTCAGGATCGCCGCCACCTTGTCGATGATGGTAAACGCCTGGTCGCTGGGCATTGCATCGGCACTGGCGAACAGCAGGCTGGAATTGAGCTCGATCTCGACCCACAACTCATTGCCGCGCACGGTCATCTGGTTGGAGCTGATCAGGTCGCCAAAGGCCGCGCTGATGTTATCGGCGATGCTTTTCAGCGGGTCGCTGGTGCCACCGATGCCGGCGGCGGTTTCATCGCTGTCGTTGACCAGCGGCTTGGCCGGGGTCACGGTCTTGGGGCGTTCTTCGCCAATGGGTATCGGCTTGAGGGCGCGGTCAGCGTCGTTGAACACGCCAATCAGCGCCTGGGAAATGACTTTGTACTTGCCTTCGTTGATCGAGGAAATAGAGTACATCACCACAAAAAACGCGAACAGCAACGTAATGAAGTCGGCGTAGGACACCAGCCAGCGTTCATGGTTGACGTGTTCTTCAGGCTCGCGGCGGCGACGGCTCACAACAAATACCTCCCATCAATCCATGAAGCCCTGGAGCTTCAATTCGATGGAGCGCGGGTTTTCACCCTCGGCAATCGAGAGGATGCCTTCGAGCAACATCTCGCGATAACGCGACTGGCGCAGGGCGATCGACTTGAGCTTGCTGGCCACCGGCAACAACACCAGGTTGGCACTGGCCACGCCGTAGATGGTGGCGACGAACGCCACGGCAATCCCGCTGCCCAGTTGCGACGGATCGGCCAGGTTGCCCATCACGTGGATCAAGCCCATCACCGCACCGATGATGCCGATGGTCGGCGCGTAGCCGCCCATGCTTTCAAAGACTTTGGCAGCGTTGATGTCGCGGCTTTCCTGGGTGTAGAAGTCCACTTCGAGGATGCTGCGAATCGCTTCCGGCTCGGCGCCGTCCACCAGCAGTTGCAGGCCTTTGCGGGCGTAGCTGTCGGGCTCGGCATCGGCCACGCCTTCCAGCCCGAGCAGGCCTTCCTTGCGCGCCGTGAGGCTCCAGTTGACCACGCGGTCGATGCCGCCCGGCAAGTCGACACGCGGCGGGAAGATAATCCAGATGAGGATCTGCATCGCGCGCTTGAACGAACTCATGGGCGACTGCAACAACGCCGCGCCCACGGTGCCGCCGATCACGATCAACGCCGCCGGGCCGTTGGCCAGGGCGCCCAGGTGGCCGCCTTCAAGGTAGTTGCCGCCGATAATCGCGACAAACGCCATGATGATGCCAATCAGGCTCAATACATCCATCAGAGGCAAGCCTCCACCAGGTGCTTGCCGATGTCGTCCAGGCTGTAGACGGCGTCGGCCAGGTCGGCCTTGACGATGGCCATGGGCATGCCATAGATCACGCAGCTGGCTTCATCCTGGGCCCAGATTGCGCTGCCGCCCTGCTTGAGCAGGCGCGCGCCTTCACGGCCGTCGGCGCCCATGCCGGTCAACACCACCGCCAAAACTTTGTCGCCGTAGGATTTGGCCGCAGACCCGAAGGTGATATCCACACACGGCTTGTAGTTCAGGCGTTCGTCACCCGGCAGAATTTTGATCGCACCACGGCCATCGACCATCATTTGCTTGCCACCGGGGGCCAGCAGCGCCAGACCCGGACGCAGGATGTCGCCATCCTCGGCTTCCTTGACGCTGATGCGGCACAGCTTGTCCAGGCGCTCGGCGAACGCCTTGGTGAACGCGGCCGGCATGTGCTGGATCAACACGATCGGCGCCGGGAAGTTGGCCGGCAATTGGGTCAACACCCGTTGCAAGGCCACCGGGCCTCCCGTGGACGTACCGATAGCCACCAGCTTGTAGGCCTTGCGCTTGGGCGCAGGTGAATGCGCGGCGGGCGCAGCCGTACGCACCGGGGCGGCGGCCGGGCGCGCAATCGGTGCCGGCGCCGGGCGACCAAAGGTGCTCGGGGCGGCCGGTGGTGGCGTAACGGGTGCTGGTGCCGGCGCACTGAACAGGCTGCGACGGTTACTGCGGGAGATGCTGTGCACCTTCTCGCAGAGCATCTGCTTGACCTTCTCGGGGTTGCGCGAGATGTCTTCGAAATTCTTCGGCAGGAAGTCCACCGCGCCGGCATCCAGCGCATCCAGGGTGACCCGGGCGCCTTCGTGGGTCAGCGAGGAGAACATCAACACCGGTGTCGGGCAGCGCTGCATGATGTGCCGCACCGCCGTGATGCCGTCCATCATCGGCATCTCGTAGTCCATGGTGATCACGTCCGGCTTGAGGGCCAGGGCCTGATCGATCGCCTCTTTGCCGTTGGTGGCCGTGCCGACCACCTGGATATTGGAATCCGATGAAAGAATTTCCGAGACGCGGCGGCGGAAGAAACCCGAATCGTCCACCACCAGGACCTTGACTACCATAAACACTCCGTTAGGCCGGGCGAGGGACAACCGCCCTGCCCGGGCCGAATCAAATACGCCGTGCGGCGTAACGCTTGAGCATGCTCGGAACATCCAGAATCAGCGCGATCCGACCGTCACCGGTAATGGTCGCACCCGACATGCCCGGGGTTCCCTGCAGCATTTTGCCCAAAGGCTTGATGACCACTTCCTCCTGGCCCACCAGTTGATCGACCACGAAGCCGATACGCTGGGTGCCCACGGAAAGAATCACCACATGGCCTTCGCGCTGCTCTTCATGCTTGGCCGAAGCCACCAGCCAGCGCTTGAGGTAGAACAGCGGCAACGCCTTGTCGCGCACGATCACCACTTCCTGGCCGTCCACCACGTTGGTGCGCGACAGGTCGAGGTGGAAGATTTCGTTGACGTTGACCAGCGGGAAGGCGAACGCCTGGTTGCCCAGCATCACCATCAGGGTCGGCATGATCGCCAGGGTCAACGGCACCTTGATGACGATCTTCGAGCCCTGGCCCTTGGTCGAGTAGATGTTGATCGAGCCGTTGAGCTGGCTGATCTTGGTCTTCACCACGTCCATGCCCACGCCACGGCCCGACACGTCGGAAATCTCGGTCTTGGTGGAGAAGCCCGGGGCGAAGATCAGGTTGTAGCACTCGGTGTCGGTGAGGCGGTCGGCGGCGTCCTTGTCCATCACCCCACGCTTGACTGCAATGTTGCGCAGTACCGTGGGGTCCATGCCTTTGCCGTCATCAGTGATCGACAGCAGGATATGGTCGCCTTCCTGTTCGGCCGCCAGGATCACTTTGCCCTGGCGGTTCTTGCCCGAGGCTTCGCGCTCTTCCGGCGTCTCGACACCGTGGTCGACCGCGTTGCGCACCAAGTGGACCAGCGGGTCGGCCAGGGCCTCGACAAGGTTTTTGTCGAGGTCGGTTTCTTCACCCACCAGTTCCAGGTTGATCTCTTTCTTGAGCTGGCGTGCCAGGTCGCGAACCAGGCGCGGGAAACGGCCGAAGACTTTCTTGATCGGCTGCATCCGGGTCTTCATGACGGCGGTCTGCAGGTCTGCGGTGACCACGTCGAGGTTCGACACGGCCTTTTGCATGGCCTCGTCGCCACTGTTCAGGCCCAGGCGCACCAGGCGGTTACGCACCAGCACCAGTTCGCCGACCATGTTCATGATGTCGTCCAGGCGCGCGGTATCAACCCGCACGGTGGTTTCGGCTTCACTGGCCGGTTGCTTGTCCGGGGCCGGGGCAGCCGTGGCAGCCCGGGCCGCTGCTGGAGCCGGAGCCGGAGCCGCTTTCGCTGCGACAGGCGCGGCAGCCTTGGCGGCAGGAGCCGGTGTTGCGACAGCTGCGGCAGCAGCCGGTGCAGCAGCGCCGACCACTTCGGTGAACTTGCCCTTGCCGTGCAGTTCATCCAGCAGGGCTTCGAATTCGTGATCGGAGATCAGTCCATCGGCGGCCGGCGCAGCAGCGGGTGCCGCAGGCGCGGCGGCCGTTGCGGCGACTTCCGGCAGAGCCTCGGCGGCAAACGAGCCTTTGCCGTGCAACTGGTCCAGCAGCGCTTCAAATTCGTCGTCGGTGATTTCATTGCTGACGGGCGCCGCGGCTTCCGTTGGCGCTGGCGCTGCGGCCACCGCGTCCGGGGCAAACTGGCCCTTGCCGTGCAACTGGTCGAGCAACGACTCGAACTCGGCGTCGGTAATGTCTTCGGTGGTCGGCACCATGGCCGGCGCACTGGCTGCCGGCGCTTCGGCTTCGGCCTTGACGGCGTTCAGCGAGTCCAGCAGTTGTTCAAATTCGCTGTCGGTCACGTCGCCCGCAGGCTCGGCAACCGGCTCAGCCACCGCTTCCACCACGGGAGCGTTGGCCGCAGGTTCCGCCAGGCGCGCCAGGGCGGCCAGCAGTTCCGGCGTGGCGGCAGTGATCGGTGCGCGCTCGCGCACTTCACTGAACATGCCGTTGACCGCGTCCAGTGCTTCCAGGATCACGTCCATCAGTTCCGAGTCGACGTGCCGCTCACCCTTGCGCAGGATGTCGAACACGTTCTCGGCGATGTGACAGCACTCCACCAGCTCGTGGAGCTGGAGGAAGCCGGCGCCCCCTTTTACAGTATGAAAACCGCGAAAAATTGCATTGAGCAGGTTCGCATCATCCGGTCGGCTTTCCAGCTCGACCAGTTGTTCGGACAGTTGCTCTAAAATTTCGCCGGCCTCTACAAGGAAATCCTGAAGGATTTCTTCATCGGCGCCGAAGCTCATGGGTGTGCTCCTTAGAAGCCTAAACTGGACAGCAAATCGTCTACGTCGTCTTGCCCGGATACAACGTCTTCACGTTTATCGGCATGAATCTGCGGACCTTCACCCTTGGCGAGGTGTTTTTGTGGATCTTTTTCAGAAAGGATCGCTGCGCGGTCATGTTCGATGCCGGCAAACCGGTCGACCTGGCCCGCCATCAACACCAGTTTGAGCAGGTTGCTTTCCACTTCGGTGACCAGTTGGGTCACACGCTTGATCACCTGACCGGTGAGGTCCTGGTAATCCTGGGCCAGCAGAATGTCATTGAGGTTGCTGGAAACCGTGCGGTTTTCCTGCTCGCTGCGGGACAAAAAGCCCTCGACCCGACGCGCCAGCTCACGAAACTCCTCAGCGCCCACTTCCCGACGCATGAACCGGCCCCAGTCAGTGCTCAGGGCCTTGGCTTCACTGGCCATACCGTTGACCAGAGGCGTGGCGTTTTCCACCAGGTCCATGGTGCGGTTGGCCGCCGCCTCAGTCAGCCTGACCACGTAGGACAGGCGTTCGGTGGCATCCGTGATCTGCGAGATTTCCTCAGCCTGGGGCATGTGCGGGTCAATCTGAAAATTGACTATCGCACTGTGCAACTCACGGGTGAGCTTGCCCACTTCCTGGTACAGGCCGCGGTCACGGGTCTGGTTGAGCTCATGGATCAACTGCACCGCGTCGCCGAACTGGCCTCTTTCAAGGCTTTCGACGAGTTGATGAGCATGTTTTTTCAGGGTCGACTCAAAGTCGGCCTGCGATGATTCTTTATGCTCCATAGCTCCCCCGTGGCAGCATCAATGACCGATGCGTTCGAAGATCTTTTCGATCTTCTCTTTCAAGGCCAGTGCAGTGAATGGCTTGACCACGTAGCCGTTGACCCCGGCCTGGGCGGCTTCGATGATCTGTTCACGCTTGGCTTCAGCGGTCACCATCAGCACAGGCAGGCTGCGCAGTTTTTCATCAGCGCGCACGTGGCGCAGCAGATCGATACCGGTCATGCCCGGCATGTTCCAGTCCGTTACCAGAAAGTCGATGCTCCCGCTGTTGAGGATCGGAATCGCCGTAATACCGTCATCCGCCTCGACCGTGTTAGTGAACCCAAGGTCACGCAACAGGTTTTTTATGATCCGCCGCATCGTTGAGAAGTCATCAACGATGAGGATTTTCATGTTCTTGTCCAATTCGACCTCCAAGCAGTCTTAAACGCGCCCAGCACCTGGGCGCGCCATATCAATCAACAGGCGTTACACAAAAAGGACTACCGGGGGCGCACCACGGGCCAAGCCCGTCCGGGCGCAGGGCCTGGACGGTATCGTTCGCAGTGTCCCCACACTGCCTGTCAGCGCGCTCGCCACTCTCCCAAACGCCCCCGCAAGCGGGCCGCGCACTGGCTGTGTAACTGGCTGACCCGCGATTCGCTGACTCCCAGGACCTCACCGATTTCCTTGAGGTTCAGCTCTTCGTCGTAGTACAGCGCCAACACCAGTCGCTCACGCTCCGGCAAATTGGCTATCGCGTCCGCCAGCGCGCTCTGGAAGCGTTCATCTTCCAGGTCCCGTGACGGTTCGAGATGGGCACTCGCGCCGTCCTCGTGCAGCCCTTCATGTTCGCCGTCCTGTAAAAGGTCGTCGAAACTGAACAGCCGGCTGCCCAAGGTATCGTTCAAAATCCCGTAGTAATCGTCGAGACTCAATTGGAGTTCGGCCGCAACTTCATGATCTTTAGCGTCGCGACCGGTTTTTGCTTCAATTGAGCGAATTGCGTCACTCACCATCCGCGTATTGCGGTGCACTGATCGCGGCGCCCAATCACCTTTACGCACTTCATCGAGCATGGCCCCACGGATACGGATACCCGCGTATGTCTCGAAACTCGCGCCCTTGCTCGCGTCGTACTTGGTCGACACTTCAAGCAGGCCGATCATCCCGGCCTGGATCAAGTCCTCGACCTGCACGCTGGCAGGCAAGCGCGCCAGCAGGTGATAGGCAATGCGCTTGACCAGGGGCGCATAGCGCTCGATCAATTCGACTTGACTGTCACGTGCCGACTTCTTGTAAAGGTTGTAGCCGCTGGCTGTCATAGCACCGGTCCTGCGCTCGTCTGATGCACCAATCGCTCGACGAAAAACTCCAGATGCCCCCGGGGATTGGCGGGCAACGGCCAGGTATCGACCTTCTGGGCAATAGCCTTGAACGCCAATGCGCACTTCGAACGAGGGAACGCTTCATAGACCGCACGCTGCTTTTGCACGGCCTTGCGCACACACTCGTCGTAAGGAACTGCGCCAACGTATTGTAAGGCGACATCGAGGAAGCGATCCGTGACCTTGGTCAACTTGGCGAACAGATTCCGCCCTTCCTGCGGGCTTTGGGCCATGTTGGCCAGCACGCGGAAGCGGTTCATGCCGTAGTCGCGGTTGAGCAGTTTGATCAGGGCGTAGGCGTCGGTGATCGAGGTGGGTTCGTCGCACACCACCAGCAACACTTCCTGGGCTGCGCGCACGAAACTGACCACCGACTCGCCGATCCCGGCGGCGGTGTCGATCACCAGTACGTCGAGGTTGTCGCCAATGTCGCTGAACGCCTGAATCAGGCCGGCATGTTGCGCCGGACTCAGGTGCACCATGCTCTGGGTGCCGGAAGCCGCCGGCACGATGCGAATCCCGCCGGGGCCTTGCAACAGTACGTCGCGCAGCTCACAGCGGCCTTCGATGACATCGGCCAGGGTATGTTTGGGCGTCAGTCCCAGCAGAACGTCGACGTTCGCCAGCCCCAGGTCAGCATCCAGCAGCATGACGCGACGGCCAAGCTCTGCCAGGGCCAGGGACAAATTCACTGACACGTTAGTTTTCCCGACGCCACCTTTGCCGCCGGTCACCGCGATCACCTGTACGGGATGCATGCTGCCCATTTTATTTCTTTACCTTGTCTTGCTTAGACGCAGGCTACATAAGTTGGCCGCGCGAACTGCTGGCAGGCCATCGATGTAGATACTTTTCACTGTCATTTTTAAATAGAAAGCCATGATGCCTCAGCCAACTCGCTTGTTCGGGCTGTGGTAGAGGTCAGCAAACATGTCAGCCATCGCTTCCTCACTGGGTTCTTCCTGCATTTGCACGCTGACAGCCCGGCTGACCAACTGATGACGGCGCGGCAGATGCAGATCATCCGGGATCCGCGGCCCGTCGGTCAGGTAGGCGACCGGTAATTCATGACTGATTGCCAGGCTCAATACTTCGCCCAGGCTTGCCGTCTCATCCAGTTTAGTCAGGATGCAACCCGCCAGCCCGCAGCGCTTGTAGCTGTGGTAGGCGGCGGTCAATACCTGCTTCTGGCTGGTAGTGGCAAGCACCAAATAGTTTCTGGATTTGATCCCGCGCCCGGCCAGGCTTTCCAGCTGCATGCGCAGGGCCGGGTCGCTGGCTTGCAGGCCGGCGGTGTCGATCAGCACCACGCGCTTGCGCAGCAATGGGTCGAGGGCGTTGGCCAGGGACTGGCCCGGGTCGACGTGGGTCACCGGCACATTGAGGATGCGGCCCAGGGTCTTGAGTTGTTCCTGGGCGCCGATGCGGTAGCTGTCCATGCTCACCAGCGCGATGTTCTGGGCGCCGTACTTGAGCACGTAACGTGCGGCCAGCTTGGCCAGGGTGGTGGTCTTGCCCATGCCGGCCGGGCCGACCATGGCAATCACACCGCCTTCTTCCAGGGGTTCGATTTCCGGGGTGACGATCATCCGCGCCAGGTGGGCCAGGAGCATGCGCCAGGCCTGGCGAGGCTCTTCAATTTGCGTGGTCAGTTGCAGCAGGTCGCGGGACAACGGGCCGGACAGGCCAATGCGTTGCAGGCGACGCCACAGGTTGGCCTGTTGTGGCTGGCTGCCCTGCAACTGGTTCCAGGCCAGCGAACCCAGCTGCACTTCCAGCAGTTCACGCAGGCCGTTGAGTTCGAAGCGCATCGAGTCGAACACCCGCTGGTCTACCGCCGGCGCCGGGGCTGGCGCAGCAGGACGCGGTGGTTCAACAAAAGTCGGCTCTACCAGCGGCTCGGACGCGGTCAACGGCAGCCCGGCAAACAGCTGGCGATTGGTCGAGGCGTCGCTGTCGCCACGCATGCTCAGTTCAGCCTGGGCCGAGACAATGCGCGAAGCGGTCTTGCGCAGCTCGTCTTCCAGTTCCATGTTCGGCACGCGCGGCGCCAGGGCCGAGGGTTTGTAATCCAGGGCAGCCGTCAGCTCCACACCGCCGGCAATACGACGGTTACCGATAATCGCAGCGTCGGCGCCCAACTCATCACGTACCAGTTTCATGGCCTGACGCATATCGGCGGCGAAAAAACGCTTCACTTGCATATCCCACTACCTCAGCCGTTGGGCCCTACTGTCGCGACGATAGTCACTTGCTTATTGTCAGGAATTTCCTGGTAAGCCAATACGTGCAAATTCGGTATAGCCAGGCGTCCAAACCGCGACAACATCGCCCGGACGGGGCCAGCCACCAGCAGGATCACCGGATGGCCTTCCATTTCCTGGCGCTGCGCGGCCTCGATCAACGAACGTTGCAGCTTCTCTGCCATGCTTGGCTCCAGCAACACGCCCTCATCAGCGCCCTGCCCAGCCTTCTGAATACTATTGAGCAATATTTGTTCCAACCTTGGTTCCAAGGTGATAACAGGCAGCTCGGAGTCAAGCCCTACAATGCTTTGGACGATTGCACGCGACAATCCGACGCGCACTGCGGCCACCAGGGCGGCAGTATCTTGACTCTTGGCGGCATTGTTGGCGATAGCTTCGGCAATGCTGCGAATGTCCCGCACCGGCACCTGCTCGGCCAACAGCGCTTGCAGCACCTTGAGCAGTTGCGAGGTGGACAGCACACCCGGTACCAGCTCTTCGGCGAGTTTTGGCGAGGCCTTGGCCAGCAATTGCAAGAGTTGCTGGACTTCTTCGTGGCCAATCAGCTCGTGGGAGTGCTTGTACAGAATCTGGTTGAGGTGGGTGGCGACCACAGTGCTGGCGTCGACCACGGTGTAGCCCAGCGACTGCGCCTGGCTGCGCTGGCTGATTTCGATCCATACCGCTTCCAGGCCAAAAGCCGGATCTTTGGCGGTAATCCCGTTGAGGCTGCCAAACACCTGGCCCGGGTTGATCGCCAGTTCGCGGTCCGGGTAGATCTCGGCCTCGGCCAGAATCACCCCCATCAGGGTCAGGCGGTAGGCGCTCGGGGCCAGGTCGAGGTTGTCGCGAATGTGCACGGTGGGCATCAGGAAGCCCAGGTCCTGGGACAACTTCTTGCGCACACCCTTGATCCGCGCCAGCAATTGCCCACCCTGGTTGCGATCCACCAGGGGAATCAGGCGGTAGCCGACTTCCAGGCCGATCATGTCGATCGGGGTCACGTCGTCCCAGCCCAGTTCCTTGGTTTCCAGGGCGCGGGCCGGCGATGGCAGCAGCTCCTGCTGGCGCGCCACTTCCTGCTGGGCAATCACCTTGATGTTGTTTTGTTTTTTCCAGAACAGGTAGGCACCGCCGGCGGCCATGGCGGCCATGCTCAGGAACGAGACATGGGGCATGCCCGGCACGATGCCCATGATCGCCATGATGCCTGCCGCCACCGCCAGCGCCTTGGGCGAGGCAAACATCTGCCGGCTGATCTGCTTGCCCATGTCTTCGGAGCCCGAAGCACGGGTCACCATGATCGCCGCAGCTGTAGATAACAACAGTGATGGCAATTGCGCCACTAAACCGTCACCGATGGTCAGCAGGGCGTAAACCTTGCCGGCGTCGCCGAAGGTCATGCCGTGCTGGAAGATGCCGACCGCCATGCCGCCGATCAGGTTGATAAACAGAATCAACAGGCCGGCGATGGCGTCGCCGCGCACGAATTTGCTGGCACCGTCCATGGAACCGTAGAACTCGGCTTCCTGGGCGACTTCAAGGCGACGGGCCTTGGCCTGGTTCTGGTCGATCAGGCCGGCGTTGAGGTCGGCGTCGATCGCCATCTGCTTGCCGGGCATCGCGTCGAGGGTAAAACGCGCGCTCACCTCGGAAATCCGCCCGGCGCCCTTGGTCACGACCACAAAGTTGATGATCATCAAGATCGCAAAAACCACGATACCGACCACGTAGTTACCGCCGATCACCACCTCGCCGAAGGCCTGGATCACCTTGCCCGCGGCGGCGTGGCCGTCCTGGCCGTGGAGCATCACCACCCGGGTGGAAGCCACGTTAAGCGCCAGCCGCAGCAGGGTGGCGATCAGCAGGATGGTCGGGAATACCGCGAAATCCAGCGGCCGCAGGGCGTATACGCACACCAGCAACACGACGACCGACAGCGCAATGTTGAAGGTGAAGAACACATCCAGCAGGAACGGCGGCATCGGCAACATCATCATTGCCAGCATCACCAGCAACAACAACGGCACACCCAGATTGCCTCGCGAGAGGTCAGTCAGGGTGCCACGGGCCGTGCTGAGCATTTGAGAGCGATCCACCGGTATTCCTCGTTTCCTTGAAGCAAACTTTTGACGCCGGGAAGCGTCCTGGAGGCGGTATTGCAAGAAGCCTTCCAACTTTTGCTTGAGGAAGCAGATCGTTCCGGCGGCCAGCAACGACATACCGCCGCGTGCACATCACCTGTGGCGAGGGAGCTTGCTCCCGCTGGGCTGCGCAGCAGCCCCGGAACGGCTTGCGCGCTTTGCCTGAATCACCGCGGTAGCTTTATTGGGGGCGCTTCGCACCCCAGCGGGAGCAAGCTCCCTCGCCACGCTGATTGAGGTAGCGCCCTCGCCCGCGACTTACACGGTGCGAGATGCAATTGCGGGAACGCTCAGGGGGATTTTTGTTGTTTGGGCGGACGCCTTCGCGAGCAAGCCCGCTCCCACATTTGACCGCGTTTCTACAGGATATACACGGTCAAATGTGGGAGCGGGCTTGCTCGCGAAGAGGCCAGGAGGGACGCTACAAAATCAGGAATCCCGACGCAGATCCGGTGGAATCGGCAGGTCTTTGAGCGGATCCGGCCGCTTGCCCTTGCCCGCCCGGTACTGGCGGATCTGATACACGTACGCCAACACCTGAGCCACCGCCAGATACAACCCGGCCGGAATTTCCTGGTCCAGGTCGGTGGAGTAGAAGATCGACCGCGCCAACTCCGGCGATTCCAGCAGCAGGATGTCATTGGCGACCGCAATCTCGCGGATTTTCAACGCCGTGAAATCACTGCCCTTGGCCAGCAACATCGGCGCCCCACCCTTCTCCGGGTCGTACTTGAGCGCCACGGCGTAGTGGGTCGGGTTGGTGATGACCACATCGGCATCGGGCACCGAGGCCATCATCTTGCGCTGGGACATCTCGCGCTGCAGCTGGCGAATCCGCTGCTTGACCTCGGGCCGGCCTTCCTGGTCCTTGTGCTCGTCGCGCACTTCCTGCTTGGTCATCAGCAGTTTCTTGTGGCTTTCCCACAGCTGGATCGGCGCATCCACCGCAGCAATGAGGATCAGCCCGCAAGCCATCCACAGCGAGCTCCAGCCCACCACTTGCACACTGTGGATGATCGCCAGCTCGATCGGCTCATGGGCGATGCGCAGCAGATCGTCGATGTCGGACGACAACACCGTCAACGCCACAAACAGGATCAGGATGAACTTGGCCAACGCCTTGAGCAGTTCCACCAGGGCCTTGGTGGAAAACATCCGCTTGAGCCCGGCCGCCGGGTTCATCCGGCTGAATTTGGGCGCCAGGCTGCCGGCGGCAAACAGCCAGCCGCCGAGGGAAATCGGGCCGATCAGGGCCGCCAGCAACAAGGTGATGAGGATCGGCTGCACCGCGAGGATCGCGATCTTGCCCGAGTGCAGCAGGTACAAGCCCATGGCGCCCGGGCTCAGCAGCACGTCGCGGGGCAGGGAGAAATTCAGGCGCATCAACTCCATCAGGTCCAGGGCCAGGCCACCGCCATAGATCAGCAGGCCGCCGGAACCGGCGAGCATGATCGCCAGGGTGTTGAGCTCTTTGGAGCGGGCAATCTCGCCCTTTTCCCGGGAGTCCTTTTTACGTTTCTCCGTGGGGTCTTCTGTCTTGTCCTGGCCACTCTCGCTCTCGGCCATGGCTTACCGCGCCCGCGCCAAGTCACGTAAAAACTGCAAGGCGTCGGTCGCCAGCGGTTGATACTGATTGAGAATGTCAGCCATGCCGACCCAGAAAATCCCCATGCCCAGCACCAGGGTCAACGGGAAACCGATGGAGAAAATGTTCAACTGCGGCGCCGCCCGAGTCATCACGCCAAAGGCGATGTTGACCACCAGCAGCGCAGTGATCGCCGGCAATACCAGCAGCAGGGATGCACCGAGCACCCAGCTCAAGCGCCCCACCAGCTCCCAGAAATGATTGACCACCAACCCGCTGCCCACCGGCAAGGTGGTGAAGCTTTCGGTCATCACCTCGAACACCACCAGGTGGCCGTTCATGGCCAGGAACAGCAAGGTCACCAGCATCGTCAGGAATTGCCCGATCACCGCCACCGACACGCCGTTGGTAGGGTCGACCATGGACGCGAAGCCCATGCCCATCTGGATCGAGATGATCTGCCCGGCGATGACGAAGGCCTGGAAGAACAGCGTCAGGGAGAAGCCCAGCAAGGCGCCGATGATGATTTGCTCGGCGATCAGCATCATTGCACTGAGGTCCAGGGCATTCACCGGTGGCATCGGCGGCAAGCCCGGCACGATCACCACGGTGATCGCCACCGCGAAATACAGGCGGATGCGCCTTGGTACCAGAGTGGTGCCGAACACCGGCATGGTCATCAGCACGGCCGTGACCCGGAACAACGGCAGGATGAACGAGGCCACCCAGGTGCTGATCTGGGTGTCGGTCAAGGCCAGCATCGAATTCACGGGGTCAGCCGATCAACTGCGGAATACTGCCGTACAGCTGCAGGATGTATTCCATGAAGGTTTGCACCAGCCACGGGCCGGCGACGATCAGGGTGATCAGCATCACCAGCAGGCGCGGCAAAAAGCTCAGGGTCTGTTCGTTGATCTGGGTCGCGGCCTGGAACATCGCCACCAACAGGCCCACCAACAGGCTCGGCACCACCAGTACGGCGACCATCATGGTGGTCAGCCACAGGGCTTCGCGAAACAGGTCGACTGCTACTTCTGGCGTCATGGCCTACACCCCACCGAAACTGCCGGCCAGGGTGCCGATAATCAGCGCCCACCCGTCCACCAACACAAACAGCATGATCTTGAACGGCAGCGAAATGATCAGCGGCGACAGCATCATCATACCCATGGCCATCAGCACACTCGCCACGACGAGGTCGATGATCAGGAACGGAATGAAGATCATGAAGCCGATCTGGAACGCGGTCTTCAACTCCGAGGTCACGAACGCCGGCACCAGGATGGTCAGCGGTGCCATGTCGGGGCTGGCGATGTCGGTACGCTTGGACAACCGCACAAACAACTCGAGGTCGCTGGAGCGCGTCTGCGACAGCATGAAATCCTTGATCGGGCCCTGGGCCTTGTCGATCGCATCCTGGGCGGTCATTTTCTCCGCCAGGTACGGTTGCAGGGCTTGCTGGTTCACCTTGTCGAACACCGGCGCCATGATGAACAGCGTCAGGAACAGCGCCATGCCGGTGAGGATCTGGTTCGACGGCGTCTGTTGCAGGCCGAGGGCCTGACGCAGGATCGAGAACACGATGATGATGCGGGTGAAGCTGGTCATCAGCATCACGAACGCGGGGATGAAGCTCAGCGCGGTCATGATCAGCAGGATCTGCAGGCTGACCGAATACTCCTGCGCGCCCGCCGCGTTAGTGCCCAGGGTGATCGCCGGGATCGACAACGGGTCTGCCGCGTACGCCAGCGGCGCTGCCAGCAACAGCATGAGCGTCAATAAAACGCGCATTACTTCTTATCCTTCTGATCCTTGCCCAGCAACTCCATGAGGCGCTGGGCGAATTCCGGCGTGGCCGCTTGGGTCTGGGCCACTTCCACAGGCGACTTGAGCACGTGCAACGGGGTGATGCGGCCGGGGGTGATGCCCAGCAGGATCTGCTCGTCGCCGACCTGCACCAGCACCAGCCTGTCCCGCGGGCCAAGGGCGCGTGAACCCACCAGCTCGATGACCTGGGCATTGCCCGGGCCGATGCGCTGCACGCGGCGCAGCACCCAGGCGAGCACGAAGATCAGCCCCACCACCAGCAACAACCCCAGCACCAACTGGGTGAGTTGCCCGCCCACACCGCTGCCGAGTGCCGGCGCAGCCGCCTGGGCAACCGGTTCTGCTGCCATTACGCTCAAGGGCAGCGTCGATAACAGTCCTACCAATGAGCGCTTCATATCAACGCAACTTCTTGATGCGTTCGCTCGGGCTGATCACGTCGGTCAGGCGGATGCCGAACTTCTCGTTGACCACCACCACTTCGCCATGGGCGATCAGCGTGCCGTTGACCAGCACGTCCAGCGGCTCGCCGGCCAGGCGGTCCAGCTCGATCACCGACCCCTGGTTGAGCTGCAGCAGGTTGCGGATGTTGATTTCGGTGCTGCCGACTTCCATGGAGATCGACACCGGGATGTCGAGGATCACGTCCAGGTTCGGACCGTCGAGGGTCACCGGGTCATTGTTCTTCGGCACGCTGCCGAACTCTTCCATGGGAAGGCGGTTGCCGACCGGTGCAGTGGCCGCATCGGCCGCCAGCAGTGCATCGATATCGTCCTGGCCGACATCGCCGGTTTCTTCCAGGGCAGCCGCCCACTCGTCAGCCAGGGCCTGGTCTTCGGCGGAAGTGTTTTCGTGTTCGGTAGCCATTACATGTCCTCGGCGGAGCAGAAATTAAGGTGGATCAGCGACGGTTGATCGGTTCGATCACTTGCAACGCCAGGTTGCCTTTGTGAGAACCGAGCTTGACCTTGAACGACGGCACGCCGTTGGCGCGCATGATCAGTTCTTCCGGCAGGTCGACGGGAATCACATCCCCCGGCTGCATGTGCAAAATATCCCGCAAACGCAGCTGGCGACGGGCCACGGTGGCGCTCAGGGGTACGTCGACGTCCAGCAGGTCTTCGCGCAGGGCTTTCACCCAGCGTTCGTCCTGGTCGTCGAGGTCGGACTGGAAACCGGCATCGAGCATCTCGCGCACCGGCTCGATCATCGAGTACGGCATGGTCACGTGCAGGTCGCCGCCGCCGCCATCGAGTTCGATGTGGAAGGTGGAGACCACAATGGCTTCGCTGGGGCCGACGATGTTGGCCATGGCCGGGTTCACTTCCGAGTTGATGTACTCGAAATTGACTTCCATGATCGCCTGCCAGGCTTCCTTCAAGTCGATGAAGGCCTGCTCCAGCACCATGCGCACCACCCGCAACTCGGTCGGGGTGAATTCACGGCCTTCGATCTTGGCGTGACGGCCATCGCCGCCGAAGAAGTTGTCCACCAGCTTGAACACCAGCTTGGCGTCGAGGATGAACAGCGCGGTGCCGCGCAGCGGCTTGATCTTCACCAGGTTGAGGCTGGTGGGCACGTACAGCGAGTGCACGTACTCACCGAACTTCATCACCTGCACGCCGCCCACCGCCACGTCCGCCGAGCGGCGCAGCATGTTGAACATGCTGATACGGGTGTAACGGGCAAAACGCTCGTTGATCATTTCCAGGGTCGGCATGCGTCCACGGACGATGCGATCCTGGCTGGTCAGGTCGTAGCTTTTGACGCTGCCGGGCTCGGCAGCCATTTCGGTCTGTACCAGACCATCGTCGACGCCATGGAGCAGCGCATCGATTTCATCCTGGGACAGCAGGTCCTGCACGGCCATGTCGTGATCCTACTGCAATACGAAATTAGTGAAGAGCACCTGCTCGATCACCGGTTTGCCGACTTCCTTCTGGGCCACTTCCTGCACGCTGGCAGTGACCTTCTGGCGCAGCATTTCCTGGCCCACCGGGGTGGCGAGGGTGTCGAAGGGTTGGGCGGAAAACAGCATCACCAGGTTGTTGCGGATCACTGGCATGTGCACCTTGAGGGCATCCAGGTCTGCCTGGTTACGCGCCAGCAGGGTAATGCTCACCTGCAGGTAGCGTTGACGGCCGTTCTGATTGAAGTTGGCGACAAACGCCGGCAGCATCGGCTCGAAGATTGCCGGTTGCTTGACGTTGGGGTTGACCTCGGCCGTGGCGGCCGGTTTGCTCTGGGCACTGTGCATAAAGTACCAGGTAGCCCCCACGGACAAGCCGATCGCCAGCAACAAGGCCAGGACAATCAGCAGGATAAGCTTGAGCTTGCCCTTGCCTGCGGGTGCTTTTGCTGCGTCGTCGCTCTTCGCCATGCCAATAATCCGTCACTATTCTGGGATTCATAGTTCTGGGGAAAGGCAAGAGCAAGTGTTATGCCAGAGTTGTCAGTTCGGTCACGGTTTCGCCGACACTGCAAAACCAATGTGGGAGCGGGCTTGCTCGCGAAAGCGGTGGATCAGCACCTGTAACGGTGACTGACACTCCGTATTCGCGAGCAAGCCCGCTCCCACATTTTGATCATCGCCAGACCTCAGATCAGGCGTAGTAGTCCACGGCACTGGAGCCAATCACCGACTGCACCACCGGCGCGGCCACTTCAGCCACCTCACCGATACCGCCGCCATCAACCCCATCACCCCGCCCGCCACTGCCGCTGACGCCGCGAGCCTGGTTCTGCTGTTGCTGGTCCTGGCCCTGCTGCCCCTGCCAGCCACGGGACTGGTCGGACACGTTAACGTCGACCTGGCCCATGCCCTGCTGGGCAAACATCTCCCGCAGGCGGCCCGATTGGCTTTCCAGGGCTTCACGCACCACCGCATGGCCGCTCATGAAGGTGACTTGCGCCTGCTGGTCGGCGGACATCTTCACGCTGATGTCCAGGCGACCCAGCTCAGCGGGCTGCAACTGGATCTCTGCCGACTTGAGGTTGGCGCTGGACAGGTACATGACCCGGTTCACCACCTCATCGGTCCAGCCACTCTGGTGCATGGCCAATGGCGCGTTGGCCACCGGCGGCAGGGCATTCGCAGTTTTCGGCGTGGCAGCCTGGGTCAGCGCGGCGAGTCGGTTGGCGAAGTCATCGACACGGGTGTCGCTGCTGGCGTCCTTCAAATCCTTGAGGCCGCCGTCGATCAGACCGGCAAAGGCTTTGTCGCCGCCCTGGTCGGTGCTGTCCTTGGACGCTTGCTGGTCGACCATATTGGCCAGGCCTGTGACGAAGTTTTGCGCGGCGGTCGGCTGATCCTGGGTCGGGGCCGGGGCGGTTTTTGCCGGGGCCTGGCTGCTGGCGGACACGTGTCCGCCCTGCTCCATGGCCAGGCGCACGGCGGGCATTGCATCCAGCGGATCGGCCTCGGGATCGAAGGCGGGCTTGGCGTCGTCGGTCGCGGCAATCGGTGGCGCCACGACTGGCTGGTTTTTGTCATCCTTCGCGGTGGCCGGCGTCGGGGTCTCGACGGGCGCCGGCGTAGCGGGGACGGGGACAGGGACTACCGTGGCTATCAGCGCCGGGTCTACGGCAGGGTCGACCGGAGGTTGCTGGGCCAGGGACGGATCGTCTGCCGGGGCATCGTCGTCTGACTTGGCGGTGGTGTCCGGGGTGTCCGCCTTGGCCGGTGGGCTGGCAGGCAAAGTCTTGCCGTTATCGGCAACCGATGGGGTGCCGGCGGCAGGCTTGTCGTTGTTGGCGGCGGGCTTGGGGCTGTTGTCCGCAGGCTTGTCGCGGGTGGATTTGATGGGGGTGTCGGCAGGTTTTGCCGCAGGCGCAGGGGCCTGGTTGGCGAACACCTGAGCGAAGCCCGGGGCCTTGTCCCGCGGGTTCGCAGCCACTGCCGGTGGATTGGCAGCGGGCGCTTGAGGCTTGGCCGCAAGGGCTGCCTGAAGGAGCGAATTCGGGGTGATTGCCATAGTCAAGAGTCTCCGCCGCACAGGGGTCGAGGGTGCGGTAACAGGAGGTAGAGCAAGAGTTGGGCCAGGTTTTGGTTTAAGGGTGCATATCCGTTATTTGGGTGATGGCTTGTATGGGGTCTTGAGTGTTGAAGAGCAAAAGCAACAGCCAAATCAGAAGCGGGCACGGTCCAAATGTGGGAGCGGGCTTGCTCGCGAAGGTCGTTAACGATGACGCTGGCATTCTGGATGAACGCGGCGCTCTCAGGTTTTTCGCGAGCAAGCCCGCTCCCACAGAAAAGCAGCTCTGCTTTCGCTCTGGTTTTTGATGGGGCAGAGCGCTTTGGTTACTGTGCCGCTTTTGCAAAGTGACTCGCTGCAAGAGCGAAACCATAAGCCGCCGTTACCGAAGAAACGGATATAAACACCAAAAGCGTCAGAGCTGAAACCGCCCCCGCTCATGCTCATACAACGGCCGCACCAGCGCGAATTCATGGTCAATCTCATCCACCAACTGCGCCAAATCCGCAACCACAGGCTTGGCGGACTTATCCTCGAGCAACTGACAAAGCTCAGCCAACCGCACCGCCCCAAGATTACCGCTACTCCCCTTGAAGCTATGCGCAATCCGCCCAAGCGCCTTGGCATCATCCCGAGCCCGGCGCAACGCCTCTACCCGCTTTTGCGAGTCATCGAGAAAAGTGTCGAGCAGCTTCGGATACTCGCCCTCCATGACCTCCTGCAAGCCAGTCAGCACATCGGGGTCCAGATGAATCTCTGCCACTTGTTCGCTCCTTGATCAAGAATCGGCGGATTATGCCAGAGCCTTCCATGAAAACTCCACGCACACACACCGCCCGCCGTCAGACCAGCCTACATCGCTGCTCAACTGGCGCACCAGGCTCAATCCCCTACCAGACAGACGGTCAACAGCCAGCGGCCTGGCCAGCACCTTATCCACATCAAACCCGGCCCCACTGTCCTCGATCCGCAGCGTCAGACACCCCCCCTCCCCGGTCGGCACCACATCCAGGTGCACCCGCACATACCCGCTATCCAACCGCGCCAGCCGCTCATTACGCTCGCGGTAATACGCAGCAAACCCCTGTGCATCCCGCTTGAGCCGCGAATCCAGCCCCAGCACACCATGTTCAAGCGCATTGGAATACAACTCCGCCATCACGCTGTACAACGCCCCGCTCTGCTCCCGCAGCCCATGAATCTCCAACAGCAACTGCAACAAATACGGCAAAGGGTTGTAGGACTTGAGCGTCTCGGCACGAAACTCAAAACTTACCGACCAATCCAGCGGCGACGACTGCCCACTGTCGGAATACACCACCGACGACGAACGCAACGGCTCATCCGCCTGCAGGCTGATCTCCACCATGCTGATGTCATCGCGCACCTCACCGCGAAAACCCGCCAAGGCCTGTTCGATCTCCTCGAACAACCGGTCCGGCTCGCGATTGGCCGCAAACACCTGCTGCAACCGCTCGGCGCCAAACAACTGTTCATGGGCATCGGCAGTATCCAGCACACCATCCGACAGCAAAAACACTCGGTCACCCAGCGCCATCGGCCAGACTTCAGTGCGGTCATCAAACGCCTCGGCCGCCAGCACGCCCAATGGCAAATGCCGCGACACCAGCGGCGTGCGCTTGCCGGTGGTGACGTCATGCACGTAGCCGTCGGGCATGCCGCCATTCCACACTTCCACCACCCGTCGCTGGGCGCTGAGGCACAGCAAGGTGGCACAACAGAACATGTCCACCGGCAGGATGCGCTTGAGCTTGGCGTTCATCTCCCGCAGGGTTTGCGCCAATCCGTAGCCCTTGGCAGTCATGCCGTAGAACACTTCCGCCAGGGGCATGGCGCCGACCGCCGCCGGCAAACCGTGGCCGGTAAAGTCCCCCAGCAGCACATGCATATCGCCCGACGGCGTGTACGCGGCCAGCAGCAAATCGCCGTTGAACAGCGCGTAGGGCGACTGCACATAACGAATATTCGGCGCGGCGTTGATGCAGCCCGAGTGGGCCACCTTGTCGAACACCGCCTTGGCCACTCGCTGCTCCTGCAGCAGGTAGTCGTGGTGCCGGGCGATCAGGTCGCGTTGCTGCAAGACCGTGGCCTGCAAGCGGCGCAGGCGGTCCATGGCGTTGATCTTCGCCGCGAGGATCACTTGGTTATAGGGTTTGGCCAGGAAGTCGTCGCCGCCGGCATCCAGGCACTGGGCCAGGGCTTCGCTCTCGCGCAGGGAGGTGAGGAAGATGATCGGCACCAGCGCCTCCCCCGCCAGTTGCTTGATCTGCCGGGCCGCCTCGAAGCCGTCCATCACCGGCATCAGGGCGTCCATCAACACCAACTGCGGCCGTTCACGGGTAAACACATCGACCGCTTCCTGGCCGTTGCTGGCGGTCAGCACCTGGTGGCCCTGGCGGCGCACGATGGTCGACAGCAACAACAGGTCGGCGGCGCTGTCTTCGGCGATCAACACCGTCAGCGCCTCGAGGACCGGGGCCAGGACGCTCAAGTGAGGTCGAACAGTTTGTCGAAGTTGGAAATGGCCAGGATCTTGCGCACATCGGAGTTGGCGTTGATCACCTGCACTTCGGCATTGTCGCCTCCGGCATGGTCACGCAACAGCAGGAGCATGCCCAGGGCCGAGCTGTCCATGTAGGTGGTTTCCTTCAAGTCCACCACGTAGATCTCGGGCACCTTGTAGAACCGCTCGTAGGCATCACGAAAGGCCTGGTGGCTACCGAAATCGAATCGCCCCCTGACGGTGATCGTCAACTTCGTCCCGTCCAGGGACACTTCTGATTCGACTGACATACGACTGCTTCCTTGTCATTGGCAATGTGCAACAAGGTGTAGCAGGTGATAGGGAAGTGGGCAAATCCGTGTAGGAGCGAGGCCGTGGTTAATAGGGGTTTTGGCGGGGAAGACGCTGGGACAATTCATCCAGCAGTTTCTGCTCGCGCTTGTCTTCCAGTGCGCGGGCTTCGTCGATGTAGCGTTGCACCAGCTTGCGCAGGCCTTCGACCCGGGCATAGGCCTGTTGCCAGCTGTCGCGGGCCTTGTCGACGTTGGCCTGGTGCCAGGCCAGGCTCTGGCGCTGCTGGCCGACGGCGGTTTCCAACTGGTTGAGAAAGCCCTGGTAGCCCATCAGCCACTGCCCGGAGACGCCCTTGCTGCCACGCTCGATCCACTGCTGCTGATACTCGCCGCGAAAGCGCTCCAGGTCCCCCAGCTTGCTTTCCGCCAGGCGAACCTGGCCCTGGAAGTACCCCAGGCGCTGGACGGCGGTCTTTTCAGCTTTTTCGGCCATGTCCACTACCGGGGCAAGGCGCGCGGCGCGAGTGTTGGCCATGGTTTATCCGCCCGGCGCCGGCGCGAAGATGGTGCCCAGGTGAGCCTCGCTTTCACCCATGCTGATCTTGTCGTTGAGGCCCTGGCGCAGGTACGTCACCAGTTGCGGTTGCAGGGCAATCGCCAGGTCGGTCTCGCGATCGCCGCCGGCCACATAGGCGCCGACGCTGATCAGGTCGCGGCTCTGTTGATAACGCGACCACAGTTGCTTGAACTGCTGCGCGCGCATCATGTGCTCCGGGGTGACCACCGACGGCATCACCCGGCTGATGGAGGCTTCGATGTCGATGGCCGGGTAGTGCCCTTCTTCGGCCAGGCGCCGGGACAGCACGATGTGCCCGTCGAGCACGCCCCGCGCCGAGTCGGCAATCGGGTCCTGCTGGTCATCGCCCTCGGAGAGTACGGTGTAGAACGCAGTGATCGAACCACCACCGGCTTCGGCGTTACCGGCACGCTCCACCAGCTTGGGCAGCTTGGCGAACACTGACGGCGGATAGCCCTTGGTGGCCGGCGGCTCGCCGATGGCCAGGGCGATTTCCCGCTGGGCCTGGGCGAAACGGGTCAGGGAGTCCATCAGCAGCAGGACGTTCTTGCCCTTGTCGCGAAAATATTCGGCGATGCGTGTGCAGTACATCGCGGCGCGCAGGCGCATCAGCGGCGCGTCATCCGCCGGTGAGGCCACCACGACCGAACGCTTGAGGCCTTCTTCGCCGAGGCTGTGCTCGATGAATTCCTTCACCTCCCGGCCCCGCTCGCCGATCAGTCCGACCACGATGATGTCGGCCTCGGTAAAGCGCGTCATCATGCCCAGCAACACCGACTTACCCACGCCGGTACCGGCAAACAGGCCCAGGCGCTGGCCGCGGCCCACCGTCAATAAACCGTTGATGCTGCGAATGCCCACGTCCAGCGGCACGCTGATGGGGTTGCGCTTGAGCGGGTTGATGGTAGGGCCGTCCATCGGCACCCAGTCTTCGGCCTTCATACCGCCCTTGCCGTCGAGGGCGCGCCCGGCGCCATCCAGCACGCGGCCGAGCATGCTCATGCCCATCGGCAGGCGGCCGGTGTCGGCCAGCGGCACCACGCGAGCGCCGGGGGCAATGCCGGCAACGCTGCCGACGGGCATCAGGAATACTTTGCTGCCGGAGAACCCCATCACTTCGGCTTCGACCTGCACCGGGTGGTAGCTGTCGTCGTTGATCACCATGCAGCGGCTGCCCATGGCGGCGCGCAGGCCTTCGGCTTCCAGGGTCAGGCCGACCATGCGCAGCAGGCGGCCCTCCAGGATCGGCTGGCCGGGCAACTCGGTGACTTCGGCATAGCCACCCAGGCGCTTGGCGAAGCTGGTGCGATCAAGGCGCATCGGGGGTGTCCAGCTCGACGCTCAAGTCCGGCTCTGCCGGGTGCAGCGCCTGCTCGTGCAACTGATCGAACAGCTTGGCCATGATCTGCGTGATGCGCGTCTCCACCGTGGCATCGATGCGGCTGTGCTCGGTCTCGACCCGGCAACCACCGGGCAGCAGCGCAGCGTCTTCGACGATGCGCCAGGTTTCTTCATGGCGCTCGCGCAGGGCTTTGACCTGTTCGAAATCCTGCGGGTTGATGTACAGCCGCACGTTGCCGACGCCCAGGGGCAGCAGCTTGAGGGCTTCGCGCATCACGCTTTCGATTTGCGTGGAGTCCAGGGCCAATTCGCGCTGAATGACCTGGCGGGTGATGTGCTCCACCAGCCCGACCATGGCTTTTTCAATCTGCGAGTCCTGCTCGGCGATGGGCTCGAACAGGCTGCCCATCAGGGTTTCCAGGCTGGCCAGCTTGACGCTCAGCGCGGCCTCGGCTTCCTGGCGGACCTTGAGGGTAGTGCTGCGAAAACCGTCCTTCTCGCCAGTGGAGAAACCTTCGTTGTAGGCTTCCTGGCGAATGCTTTCGAGCTCTTCCAGGGTCAGTGGCTGGACTTCCTCCAGCGGCACTTCTTCCATCTCGGCCGGGGGTTCTTCTACCGGCTCCGGCTCAGGCTCCGGGCGATGCGGGTCGAAACTGGGCAGCGACCAGACGTCGAACCCTCCGACGTCCCGTGCGCGAATCAGATCGCTGGGCGTCTCATCTTTGTTCGACATGCGCGGCGCCTTAAATCATTTCTTCGCCGCCCTTCCCACCGAGAACGATTTCTCCGGCTTCGGCCATACGGCGGGCAATGGTGAGGATTTCCTTCTGTGCAGTTTCCACGTCGCTGACGCGCACCGGGCCCTTGGCCTCGAGGTCGTCGCGCAACAGTTCGGAAGCCCGCTTGGACATGTTCTTGAAGATCTTTTCCTTGACGCCCTCGTCGGAGCCCTTGAGCGCCAGCACCAGTACGTCGGAGGAGACTTCCCGCAGCAACGCCTGGATGCCACGGTCGTCGACATCGGAGAGGTTGTTGAACACGAACATGAGGTCTTCGATCTGCACCGACAGGCTGTCGTCGATCTCGCGGATCGAGTCCATCAACTGGCCTTCCACCGAGCTGTCGAGGAAGTTCATGATGTCGGCCGCACGCTTGATGCCGCCCAGGGTGGTGCGCGAAGCGTTGGAATTGCCCGAGAACTGCTTCTCGAGAATCGTGTTCAATTCTTTCAGGGCCGCCGGCTGTACGGTGTTCAACGACGAGACGCGCAGGATGATATCCAGGCGCACCTTATGGTCGAAGTGGCCGAGCACTTCACCGGCCTGGTCGGGGTCGAGATACGCCACCACGATCGCCTGGATTTGCGGGTGTTCGTAGCGGATCACATCGGCCACGGCCCGCGGTTCCATCCACTTCAGGCTGTCGAGGCCGCTGGTGTTGCCACCCAGCAGGATGCGGTCGATCAGGCCGTTGGCCTTGTCTTCGCCCAGGGCCGAGGTGAGCATCTTGCGAATGTAGCTGTCGGAGCCGACGCCCAGGCTGGTCTGGTCGCCGACGATCTCGACGAACTCGCTCATCACCTGCTCGACTTGCTCGCGGTGCACATTGCGCATTTGCGCCATGGCCACGCCGACACGCTGAACCTCTTTGGGCCCCATGTGGCGCAGCACTTGGGCGGCGTCGGTTTCTCCGAGGGACAGCAACAGCACGGCGGCTTTGTCGACCCGGGAGAGTTTGGCTACTGCAGCTCGGCTATCACTCATCTGCGTTAATCCACTCTTTCACGACCTGGGCCACACGACCCGGGTCTTCGGCCACCAGGCTCTTGATTGCGTTCAACTGAGCGTCATAACCCTCGCTCGGGCTCGGCAACAGAATGCTTTGCGGGCCACCGAGGCTCACGCGGTCGTTGGCCAGTTCGCCATCGAGGCCGCCCATGCCACCCAGCTCGACGTCGCCGCCGGCCAGGGCCAGTTGCTTCTTGCCGTGGCCGGTGATGTTGTTGAGCACCGGGCGCAGCACGCCGAACACCAGCAACAGGATGAACAACACCCCCAGCACTTGCTTGACGATGTCCCAGAACCACGGCTGAGTATAGAACGCTGCCTCGGCGATGACTTCGCCACGCTCGGCGGAGAACGGCATGTTGATCACGCTGACGCTGTCGCCACGGCTGGCATCGAAGCCCACCGCGTCCTGCACCAGGCGAGTGAAGCGCGCCAATTCATCGGCGCTCCATGGGGCGCGGGTGATGGCGCCGTCTGCGGCATTGACCTTGACCTGGTCATCCACCACCACCGACACCGACAGGCGATTGATCCGACCCTGTTGCTGCTTGGTGTGGCTGATGGAACGATCAAGCTCGAAGTTCTTGGTGGACTGGTTGCGCTTGTCGGCCGGGTACGGCGCGAGCATGGGCTGGCCAGTGGCCGGGTCCATGATCTGCTGGCCGTTGGCGTCCAGCAGCGGCTGGCCAGGCTGCACCGCGCCTGCGGTAGCGGCAGCGCCACCGGTGGTTTGCGGGGCAGTGGCCGGGGTGGGCGGCTGGTTGCTCAGGGCACCCGGCACGCCTTGCGGGCCATTGCTGGCGGTACGTTGTTCGGTGGTCGATTGCTCGCTGCGCAGGGCCGGCTGGTCCGGGTTGAACTGCTCGGAGGTCGATTCGACGGCGCTGAAGTCGACGTCGGCCGACACTTCAGCCTTGTAGCGATCATTGCCCAACACCGGTTGCAGGATGTTGTGCACCCGCTGGGTCAGCATGCTTTCCATGCGACGGCTGTAGTCGAACTGCTTGCCGGCCATGGTCAGCGAAGAGTTTTCCGCGAGGTCCGACAGCAGGTTGCCCTTCTGGTCGACTACGGTGATCTGCGACTTGCTCAATTCAGGAACGCTGGTGGCCACCAGGTTGATGATCGCCAATACCTGGCCAGGCTCAAGGGAGCGGCCGGCAAAGAGTTCGACCAGGACCGAGGCGCTGGGCTTGCGTTCATCGCGCACAAACACCGAGCTTTTCGGAATCGCCAGGTGCACGCGGGCGCCCTTGACGTTGTTCAGGGCAGAGATGGTGCGCGCCAGTTCGCCTTCCAGGCCGCGACGGTAGCGGGTGGCTTCCATGAACTGGCTGGTCCCCAGGCCCTGGTCCTTGTCGAGGATTTCAAAGCCGATATTCGCGTCGGACGGGGTAACGCCGGCAGCCGCCAGTTTCATCCGCGCACGGGCCACATCGTCGGCCTTGACCAACAGGGCGCCGGAATTCGGTTCGACGGTGTAGCTGATGTCTGCCGCCGCCAGGGTTTCCATGATCTGCTTGGAATCCATGCCGGCCAGGCTGCCGTACAACGGACGGTAATCCGGTTGCTGGGACCACAGCACCACGGCAAAACCAATCGCCACGCTGGCAGCCAGGCCGACCATCAGGCCTACCTGACGCAACATGGTCATCTCGGAGAGGTTTTCCAGGAACGACAGGCCAAACAGCGGCGGCTTGCCGTCTGCCTTGGCGGGTGCGTTATCCACGAGTGCTTCTGCCATGACTCAAATCGTCCTTAAACCGGCATCTGCATGATGTCTTGATAGGCTTGAACCAGTTTGTTGCGCACCTGGGTCAAGGCCTGGAATGAAACGCTGGCTTTTTGCGAGGCGACCATCACGTCAGTGAGGTCCACGCCGCTCTTGCCGATCTCGAAGGCGGTCGCCAACTGATTGGATGCCTGCTGGGTGTCGCTGACTTTGTTGATGGCCTGGCCGAGCATGTCGGCAAAGCTGCTCTGGCCCAATTCCGGTACGGCTTGCGCGGCGGATTTCGGTTGAGCCATGGCATCCATTTGCATGGACCGCATATCCAACATCAACCGATTGAACTCAACACCTTGGCTCATGAACTTTCTCTCCGACGACCCGCAATTTTTTGACACTACACAGCGATTACAGGGGTGGTAGCAACAAGGGTGCCAGCTCCGTGGCATTCTGTAAGAAAAGGCGACTGGCCCTGTCGGCTTTGAGAATTTTCAGGTTGCGTAGAGGTAGGCTTCCACGTCCATCCCGGCGTCACGCATCTGCGCCAGCTTGTAGCGCAGGGTGCGCGGGCTGATGCCCAGGCGCTCGGCGGCTTCTTTGCGGCGCCCGCGCTCGGAGCGCAGGGTGTCGATGATCATCTGGAATTCCCGGCGACGCAGGTCGTCGCCCAGGGCGCCGGCGGATTCGGCAGGCACGGCTTCGACCTGTGGCGCCGCAGCCAGGCTCGGCTGCGGCGCTGCGCCCGCGCCCATGGCCAGGCAGAAATCCTGGGGCTGGATCAGGCCGCCCTGCTGCAAAATCAACGCACGCTGGATCGCATTGTCCAGTTCCCGCACGTTGCCGGGCCACGGGTAGCTGATCAGACAGGCCTGGGCCTCGGCCGACAGGCGCGCCTGGGCATGCTTCATTTTATTGACGTGCTTGCCCAGCAGGCGCTCGGCCAGCGGGATGATGTCGGCCGGGCGCTCGCGCAACGGGCGCCAGGCCAACGGGAACACCGAGAGCCGGTAGAACAGGTCCTCACGGAAGCGCCCCGCCGCCACTTCGCCCGCCAGGTCGCGGTTGGTGGTGGCGACCACACGGATGTCCAGCTGGATCGGCTTGCGTGCCCCCACCCGCTCCACTTCGCGCTCCTGCAATACCCGCAGCAACTTGGCTTGCAGGCCCAGGGGCATTTCGGAGATTTCGTCGAGCAGGATGGTGCCGCCGTCAGCCTGCTCGAACTTGCCGGCCTGCGCCGCGATGGCGCCGGTGAACGAGCCCTTCTCATGGCCGAACAAGGTGGCTTCGAGCATGTTGTCGGGAATGGCCGCGCAGTTGATCGCAATGAACGGCTGGCTGGCACGATGGGATTGCTGGTGGATGTAGCGCGCCAGTACTTCCTTGCCGGTACCGGACTCGCCGGAGATCAGCACGGTGGAATCGCTGCGGGCAACACGGGCCGCCAGTTCCAGCAATTGCGCGCTGGCCGGTTCGAAGGCAATCGGACCTTCACCCTCGGCAGCGCCCAGGGTGCCAAGGGCATGCCGGGCGACCAGTTCGATCAAGGCTTTGGGTTCGAAGGGCTTGACCAGGTAATCCGCAGCGCCCTGACGCATGGCGTCGACGGCACGCTCCACGGCGCCGTGGGCGGTCATCAGCAGCACCGGCAGTTGCGGCTGGCGCGCACGCAACAGGCCGAGCAACTGGTGTCCGTCCATGCCCGGCATGTTGACGTCGCTGACCACCAGGCTGAAGGACTCCTGCTCCACCGCGTCCAGGGCTTCTTCGGCAGAACCGACCGCCCGATAGTCATGGCCCGCCAGCAACAGCGTGTCAGCCAATGCTTCACGCAGGGCGCGATCGTCTTCAACCAATAAAACCTTGATAGCCATGACCTTTTACTCCGCGCTGACGGCGCATGAAAACAGCGGCAGCGTGATCAACGCGCACGTGCCACGACCCAACCGGGAATGCAGCTGCAATTCTCCCTGATGTGCACGGGCGACTGCCTTGACCACGGTCAGGCCCAGACCGGTCCCGTTGGTCTTGGTGGTAAAAAAAGGCTCGCCGAGGCGCTGCAGCACCACCGGGTCAATCCCGCTGCCGCTGTCGCTGATGCTCAGGCGCAGGGTCTCGCCACGGTTGTACAGGTGCACCTTGAGCCGCGCCCCGGGGCCGCTGGCCTGGGTCGCGTTTTCGATCAGGTTGAGCAGCGCGCCCACCAGGGTGTCGCGGTTGCACAGCAACTCGCCGTAATGGCTGTCGCACTGCCAACGGACTGACGCTTCCTGGATATGAGTGGCGGCCGCCGCTTGCAGGGACTGCATCAAGGCGGCCGGGGTGACGCGATCGGTCAGCGGCAATTCGCCGCGGGCAAACACCAGCATGTCGCGCACCTGATGCTCCAGTTCGTGCAGGCGCTCCTTGAGGCGACCGGCAAAACGCTGGTGGGTGGCGGCGGGCAATTGCTCATCAGTCAAATGACTGGCGTAAATCAGCGCGGCCGACAATGGCGTACGAATCTGGTGGGCCAGGGAAGCGACCATTCGCCCCAAAGACGACAGGCGCTCATGGCGGGCCAACTGGTCTTGCAGGTGCCGGGTTTCAGTCAGGTCGTTGAGCAACACCAACTGGCCAGGCTCGGCATCCAGGGAACGCGTGGCGATGGACAGGCGGCGCCCATCCTTGAGGGAGATTTCGTGGCCGTCGTCTTCCCGCGGGGCAAAGCAGCGGGTGATGACCTCACGCCACAGCTCGCCCTCCAGCGGCAGGCCAAGCATGTTGCAGGCCGCCGGGTTGGCTTCGCGCACACGGCCCTGCTCGTCGATGACGATCACGCCACCGGGCAACAGGTCGAGGAGGTTTTGCAGACGGTTGGCCAGTCGCTCTTTCTCGGCCAGCTCTTCCATGCGCTGGGCACTGACCACGGCCAACTCGCCCTTAAGCTCGGAAACCCGGGCTTCCAGCAGGCTGTAGGAGTCAGTCAACTGGCTCGACATCTGGTTGAACAGGGAAAAAGCCTGTTCAAGCCCGAGGCGGCTGATCTGCTCTACGGAGGGGGCCGGCCCCTGAGTGTCAGGGACCGAAGATAGTTGGGCGGCGTGGGGCATCATGCTCTCTCGCTTGGCTGACCGTCAGTTAAACGGAACGTTGCGAGTGCTGTAGCAATACCCGTGCCTAAAAAAATAGGCTTAGTTTTCAGTCAGTTGAAAAACAGGCGTCAATCATCCGCCTGTTCATCACCTTCCTTGCGGCTCATGCCGTACTTGCGCATCTTTTCCACCAGGGTGGTACGACGGATGCGCAGGCGCTCGGCGGCACGGGCGACGATACCGTTGGCGTCGTCGAGTGCCTGCTGGATCAGGCCTTGTTCGAGGCTGCCGAGGTAGTCCTTCAAGTCCAGGCCTTCCGGCGGCAGCATGGCGGTGGAGCCGAAGTCCGGCGTGTGGCCGTTGATGGCCACGCGCTCTTCCAGGTCGCTGCGCAGGCTGTCCACCAATTGCTCGTCTTCGTCGTCGACGTAGCGGAATTTCTTCGGCAGCTCGACCACGCCGATCACCCCGTACGGGTGCATGATCGCCATGCGCTCCACCAGGTTGGCCAACTCGCGGACGTTGCCCGGCCAGCCGTGGCGACACAGTGACATGATCGCCGCCGAGTTGAAGCGAATCGAACCACGCTTTTCGTGTTCCATGCGCGAGATCAGCTCGTTCATCAGCAACGGAATGTCTTCGACGCGCTCGCGCAGGGGCGCCATTTCGATCGGGAATACGTTGAGGCGGTAGTACAGGTCTTCGCGGAAGCTGCCGACCTCGATCATGCTTTCGAGGTTCTTGTGGGTGGCCGCGATGATGCGTACGTCGACGCTCTGGGTCTTGTTGCTGCCCACGCGCTCGAAAGTGCGCTCCTGCAAGACCCGCAGCAGCTTGACCTGCATCGGCAGCGGCATGTCGCCGATTTCGTCGAGGAACAGGGTGCCGCCGTTGGCCAGCTCGAAACGCCCGGCACGGCTGGTGATCGCCCCGGTAAAGGCGCCCTTCTCGTGGCCGAACAGTTCGCTTTCCAGCAGTTCTGCCGGGATCGCCCCGCAGTTGACCGGCACAAAAGGCCCGTCGCGGCGCTTGGAATGGTAATGCAGGTTGCGTGCGACCACTTCCTTGCCGGTACCGGACTCGCCGAGGATCAGCACGCTGGCGTCGGTGTCGGCCACTTGCTGCATCATCTGGCGCACGTGCTGGATCGCACGGCTGGTGCCGACGAGGCTGCGGAACAGGTTGGGTTCGCGGTGACGACCGCGCTCGCGGGCCTGGTCGTACATCTCGCGGTAGACCTGGGCACGGTGCAGGGAGTCGAGCAATTTGCTGTAGCTGGGAGGCATTTCGAGGGTGGAAAGCACGCGGCGGCGCTGGTCTTCCGGAAGGTCCACGGAAGAAATATCGCCCATCAGCAACACCGGAAGGAACTCATCCCAGGTTGACAGTGTCTTTAACAAGCCCAGAACGGCGCCAGGAGCGTTTACCGTCCCGATCAGCACACAAATGACTTCACGGCTGGACGTCAAAGAGCTGACCGCCTGCTGCCAGTCGTGGCTGCCGCAGGGTAGATTTTCTTCGCCAAGAAAATTCAGGATCACCGCCAGATCGCGGCGCCGAACGCTATCGTCATCGATCAGCAGAATTTTGGTTTCACGCCACATGCAATAGCAACTTCCCTAGTAAAACTCTAATGCCCTCGAGTTGGGGCAATCTAGATTGCTGTAGGCATTTTCTGCGCTACGGCTTTCTGACGTCTGAAAATAGCACTAGTTAAGTCAAAAAATCGTGCACAGTCAAATTTATGACGCGCGGTGTTCGGATTAACTGAGCCTTCAGCCGAACATATGGTAAACCTTTGACGCATGTTTAGCTCGGTTGAACTGCGACATCTCTTCGAAAATAGCCTGGCGCTCCCCTGTCGTCGCCTCAAGCAACTGCTGGTAGACCGAAAGCAAGTCTTCCAGTTTTGCCCGAATGGCTGCCTCATCCGCCGAATCCTCGTTGAGCGCAGCATCGATCAACGCGCGGCAGCCCAAATCCAGTTCGCCGATCGCCCCCCAGTTACGTTCAGCCAACGCTTCGGACAGCGCCTCACGGGTCTCGTCGATTTTTTGCAATGCTTGGCTCATGACATCGTCCTCAGGCCTTACGGCCTACTGTACCTCTGTGGCAATACCATCCCAGCCTTCCTTGAGCGTAATCATCAGACCTGCGACCTCATCGATCATCGCAGCGTCATTCTGACGGTTGGCTTCCAGCAGACGCATGGTCATGAAGGCATACAGGTTATCCAACTGCTGCAGTGCAATCGGGTCCGGGGTCTTCTCGGGGTTCAGGCCGTCACGCAACCCGACGAGGATGTCCACCGCCTTGCCCAGCATCAACCCCTTCTGCGCGATATCACCGCGAGCCATCGCACCCTTGGCCTGCGCCATACGATCCAGTGCGCCTTCCATCAGCAACTGCACCAGGCGGTGCGGGCTGGCTTCGGAGATCTGGGCGTGGGTGTTGACCTTCTGGTATTGGCGAAGGGCTCTCATGGGATTCATGTTTCTACCTCGTGACAGGCGACAACTAAAAGGGTGGACGCTGATTATTATGTCGACGGCGTTACACAAAACTTTAGCCCGCCTGGCGCTTTGACACAGCGCCTTCGGCGGGCTTTATCCATCCGCCAATCAGGTGGACTTCGGATTGTTCAGCGAGTTGAGCGTGGTCATGACGCTGTCGCCTTGAGCCTTGAGCTGGGCAACCAGGGAGTCCATCGCGTTGTACTTAACCGTCAGGGAGGCCGTCAGGGCATCAGAGCGCGTGTTCAGGGCGGTCTGTTGGTTGGTCAAGTCCCTGAGATTGTCCTGCAGGGTCGTGGACTTTTGGGCGAACACCCCGGTCTTGCTCAGCGCAAAGTTGGCGGTGGCATTCGTCAGGCTTGCCAACAGCCCTGTGGGGCCAGTGAAGATGCTGTTGATGTCAGAGCCGTTAGTGAGGGCGGCCTTGTCAAACGCCACATCACTGACGCTCAGCGTGCCCGCTGTCTGGTCCGTGGTCACGCCAAACTGCGCCAGGGATGAAAACGTGCCGCTACCGGTCACCGAGTTCATCACATTGCGTATCGACGCCATCATGGTACGCACAGAGCTGTCCCCGGTGAGCGCGCCTGGCGTGACGGAACCGTCGGCATTGGTAGTGACCTGGGTCTCGGCATTCACAGCCTTGACCAACGCCGTGTAAGTGTCCGTGAAACCCTTGACTGCCGACTTAAGAGTGGCGGCGTTAGCAGACACTTTGATCGTCGAAG
>NZ_CP080030.1:5321154-5322822 GCF_019382755.1 Pseudomonas sp. Colony2
CCCGAAACCCCCGTCAAGGTGATGCTCACACCACTGATTGCGTTGGGCAGGGTATTGCTCGTGGACTCTTGAGGGCTGCCGTCCAGAGTATACACGGCGTTCACCGGTGCCGCGCCCACGACCGTCGCGCCCGTATCCAGGCCCGAGGAGCCCTTGAAGGTGATGTCACTACCTTTACCGGTAGTCGAGGACGTGACCACCAACCGGGAACCGTTGGAGTCGGTCAGGATGTTGGCACTCAAGCCCGAATTGCCGTACTGCGTATTGAGCGAGTCACGCACCTGCTGAAGGGTCCCGCCCGGCGGCACACTGACGCTGTAATCCTTGCCGGATTGGGAGACCGTAAACACCGTCGCCGAAGCCCCGGAATTGACAACCGCCGTCGGCCCACCAGGAATCACTGCCGTGGAGACTTTGGACGCCGTGGCCAAATTGGTAACGTTCAACGTAAAGTTGCCGGCCGCAGCGCCCGGGCCCAGCGTGACCGTCGCGAGCTTGTCGTTCGAAACCGTCGCACTCAGGCCGCTGAAGTTGACGGTCTTGGTCATGTTGTCCAGCGCGCCCCGGAACGCATCCAGGGCCGCCTGGATCTTGCCGATCGAGGTCAGTTGCGCAGTGGATATTTTGGTCTGGCTATCGATCTGCGCTTGCTTGGGTGCGGTTTGCGCCCCCACCAACGACTTCACAAGGCCTTGCACATCGATACCCGTACCCGGGCCGTTGACCGTTAGACCTGCTACGACTGTCATCGTCTTTCTCCTAATCCGGGGCTGATGCTTTATTGACGAATCACGCTCTAGGCAGTTTTCGCAACAAAGTTCATGCCAGTTTAGACCTTGGCGTCAAACAGCAAGCTGCTGGCGTCATGAAGGCTCTGGGCGAGTTTCAGGGCCAATTCCGAAGGAATCTGGCGAATGACCTCACCGCTTTCGGTTGCAATGACCTTGACCACAACCTGGTGGGTGGAGTCATCAATGGAAAAATCCAGTTTGCGCTGGGCAGCCTGGATGAATTCGTTTATGTCGTTGACCGCTTTTTTCAAGTCGGTGTGGCTCGATGGCTGCTGGGCATCTTTCGCGCCAGCAACGGCGTCCACCTTGGGTTTCTGCGGATCGGCACTGACAGGAGCAGGTGCATTCTGTGGCGCTGCCGCAGGGTAAGACAGGTTCAGTTTGACGCTCATGTCCATGACCAATCACCTCATTAGACAAAAGACAAAAGGGCACGTAAACGCGCCCTTCCGTCAGTTACCAAGCGCCGTTATTACTGAAGCAGCTTCAGTACAGCGGATGGCAGTTGGTTCGCCTGGGACAGGATCGCAGTCGAAGCCTGTTGCAGGGTTTGTTGCTTGGTCAACTGAGCGGTTTCAGAAGCGAAGTCAACGTCCTGGATCACGCCACGAGCAGCGGTGGAGTTGTCCGAGATGCTCTGCAGGTTGGCGATGGTGTTGTCGAAACGGTTTTGTACAGCACCGAGGTCAGCACGCTGGGAGTCGATGGTGGACAGTGCCTGGGTCAGCACGTCAACAGCGCTCTGAGCATTGGCAGCGGTGGTCACGTCAGTGT
The DNA here is from genome assembly GCF_019382755.1 of Pseudomonas sp. Colony2. NCBI lineage: Bacteria > Pseudomonadati > Pseudomonadota > Gammaproteobacteria > Pseudomonadales > Pseudomonadaceae > Pseudomonas > Pseudomonas sp. Colony2. Next base: position 5,322,720 of record NZ_CP080030.1, read on the forward strand.
TGCTGACAACGACTTTAGCCGAGTTAACAGCGGTTGCAGTCCCGTCACCGAACACGCCGGGAACGCCGTCGCCAGACAGGGAGTAGCTGGAGCTGGAGTTCAA
>NZ_CP080030.1:5322942-5323074 GCF_019382755.1 Pseudomonas sp. Colony2
GAAGGTGAAGTTCTCACCCGAGTCGGACTTGATCGACAGAGAGCCGGTCGACTGATCGAAGTTAACGCTGATGCCCAGCTTGGCAGCGTTGGAGTTCAGTTGGCCGGCAAGGTCAGCAGCGCTGGTGATACC
>NZ_CP080030.1:5323337-5353604 GCF_019382755.1 Pseudomonas sp. Colony2
TCTGAGCATTGGACAGCAGCTGCTGCGAACCAATGTTGTTAGCCGATACGTTGCCCAGGCTCATGTTAATGGTCTGGTTGGCGTTGGCGCCCACTTGGAAAGCGGTAGTACCGAAAGAACCGTCCAGCAGGTTACGACCACCGAAAGTGGTGGTGGAAGCGATACGGGTCAATTCAGAAGTCAGAGCCGCGTACTGAGCCTGGTTCGACTTACGGTCGTCAGCGCTGAGGGAGCCGTTAGCGGACGACAGAGCCAGGGAACGCATGGTCTGCAGGATGTTGGTGGATTGCTGCATCGCGCCTTCAGCAGTTTGCGCGATGGAGTTACCGTCACCGGCGTTCTTGATGGCAACGCCCAGGCCGTTGATTTGGCTGGTCAGACGACCAGCGATTTGCAGGCCGGCCGCATCGTCTTTGGCGCTGTTGATACGCAGGCCGGAGGACAGGCGCTGCATGGAAGTTTGCAGGGCGCTGGAAGCCTTGTTCAGGTTGTTCTGAACGGTCAACGAAGCAAGGTTGGTGTTTACTGTTAATGCCATGACGAAATCCTCGTGGGTGGTGTACTGCGGCTTCCGGCCCTGGCAACCGCCGGGTGTGGCCTAGAGAACCTTCGTAATAGTTATCGTCGTGAAAGCAGGTTGCTTGAGGACTTTTTTGATTTTTTTTACTGGCGCCGTGCCACCCCTTTTAATTCAAGCATTTACGATAGCCCAAACCCCAGCAATTGCTGGCTTTCTGGCGCCAAATAAAAAACGCCCATGATCTTTCGATCATGGGCGTTTTTTTGTGCAGCGCCTTTAAGTCGTCAAGGGCGGTGCAAAATCGCCGAGCCCCAGGACAGCCCCACACCAAAACCACTGATGGCGACGCGCTTCCAGGTGGAGTCGAGCATGTGCTTTTCCAGCAGCAGCGGAATGCTCGAGGACACGGTATTGCCGGTCTCGACCATGTCCTTGATGAACTTGTCCACCGGCGCGTCTTCGAAACGCCGGGCCACGGCGTCGACAATCGCCGCACTGCCCTGGTGGATGCAGAACGCATCGATCTCGTCAGCCTTGAGGTCCGATTCGTTGAGCAGCTCGTGCAAATGCGCCGGCACCTTGAGCAAGGCGAAGTTGAACACCTGGCGGCCGTTCATGAAGAACACGCCATCGCTGACCTTCAAGTGCGGCGCACCGGAACCGTCAGTGCCGAACTTGGACTTGCCCAACTGCCACGGCGCATCTTCACCCATCCAGGTGGCGGTAGCGGCATCGCCGAACAGCATGGTGGTGTTGCGGTCTTCCGGGTCGACGATCTTCGAGTACGGATCGGCGGTCACCAGCAGGCCGTTCTTCAGACCGGTAGCCTCCATGAAGCCCTTCATCGCATAGATGCCGTAGACGTAGCCCGAGCAGCCCAGGGAAATATCGAAGGCCGCCACGTGCGTCGGCAGGCCCAGCTTGTCCTGGACGATGGCGGCGGTGTGAGGCAAGCCCTCTTCGTCGCCATTCTGGGTAACGACGATCAGCGCATCGATGGACTCGCGCTTCAAATCGGGGTTGTTGGCAAACAAGGCGTTGACCGCCTCGACGCACAGATCGGAGGTTTCCTGCGCGGGATCCTTGCGCGGCAGGAACGCCGAACCGATCTTGCCAATGATGAATTCTTCATCCTTGGCGAATTTGGCACCCTGGGCGTAGTTATCAATCCCGTCTGCCGGCACGTAACTGGCGATGCTTTTTATGCCAATCATTGTGGCTTCCCAATACTAAATAGCTGGAGAACACCCCGCGAGACACGTCGCCGGGTGCTGACAATAATGGGGATGACCCCGCAAAAAACTCGCCGAAAACCGCCTTTGTACCCTGGCGGCAGGCCCTCGCAGAGACCTGGCGACGACCTATCCTTTTCACACGATACAGTGAAGATGCGCTTTATGACTCACAGGTCACTCAATTTTCTGCGCTTTGTGCGAAACACGGGGACATACAAACGCCAAAAACCACAACGGCCCACCCCGTTTCCAGGGTGAGCCGCCGGTTTGCAGCTGCGGACATCACATTTTGTTGAACAGGCTCAACTGAGAGATTTTCACAAAGGCCAACTGAGAGGCCTGCAGCATGGTTTGCTGAAGCTGCAGGTTGATCGCCGCCTGGCCCATGTCGACGTTGCCCAAGGAACTCATGGTGTTGGTATTGGCAGTCCCCAGGCTGGTGTTCTCATCCGTTTGAAGATCCAGGGCATTCTGGCGAGCACCGATGGAGCCGCGCACCTGGTCAATCTGTGAACTGGCGTTGTTCAGGTTGCCGATGGTTTTGGCCACCACATCCTTGAGGTTGTTCTGCGCGACCAGGTTGCCGTCAGCCGGCGTTTCCAGGGCTTTGCGCAATTGGCTCAACGTGTCCAGGGCGTTTTCGTTCTTGTTGCTGACGGCGCTGACCGCAAACTGGTCGCCCGCCCCTGGCGCACCACTGATGTCGAACGTCACGCCGGCCGCGTTGATCGAGGTGGCACCGGCAGCCATGGTGCCGGTCGCGATGGTCTTGCTGTTCGGACTGTAGGGCTGCGCATACACCTCATACGTGGTGCCGCTGGTGAATTTGATCACCGCACCGGTATCAGGGAAGGTGCTGGCGTAGGCCGCCTGATCCGTCACCTGGCCACCGGTGACTTGTGCAGTCGACGCGTTGCCTGGCGAACGCGAAGCACTGAAGGTGTCCGGCTTGGATTGCAGGGTGAACGCCTTGCCCGCCACCAGTGCGTCGGAGTCAGCGCCGGGCGCAACGTCCGCGCCGAGCGTCAGGCTGATATCGAACTTGACGCCGCGCAGGTTGACGCTGGATGCGCCCTCTTTGGTCGCGTCGAAAGTGCCGTTGCCGGGAATCTCGGAGGTAACGTCGTTACCGTCCTTGTCGGTCACGGAATACTGCGTGCTGCTGCTGAAGGTCAGCTTGTAGGGCTGGCCGTCGGTAAAACTCTTGGTGTAGGTGACACCGGAGGTCACCGTGCCCGCCGATACCGCGACCTTGCCGTCATTGACCGCAGGCGGCAACAACGTAGCCTGGGTGCGACCGGTGTTGGTCGAACTTTCCATCATCGACTTACCGGTGTCGCCCCCCGCCATCGACAGATTGTCCGAGATCTGCAAGCTCAGCGGCGTCTCGTCACCCTGATACGTGTAGGTGCCGTCGTTATTGCGGATGTAAGGCGGCGTGTCGGTTTTCGACCCGGAAAACATGTAGTTGCCGTTGGCATCCTTGGAGTTGAGCAAGCCCAGCACCTGGTCTTCAAGCGCGCCCACTTCGCTGGCGATGGATTTACGATCGTCATCGCTCAGGGACTGGTTGGCCGCACGCAGCGCCAGTTCATTACCGCGCTGCAAGGCGGTGTTGATGCTCTTTAACACCGATTCTTCGTTGGTCAGCGAGTTCTGCAGGGTGTTGATGTTGCCGTTGAACTGGCCAAGCATGTCTTTCTGTTGCTGCAATTGCAGCAAGCGCGCGGCGGCGACGGGGTCATCGGAGGCGGTCTGCACCCGGATACCGCTGCTCGCCTGGTCCTGGGCTTTCACCACACCGGAATAGTTCGTCTGGTACTTGCTGGCGCTGGTGTCGAAATACTGCTGTGTAGAAATACGCATCGTCCCAGACTCCTTTAAAGGGCATTAATCAGTGTGCTGAAAGTTTCTTGCGCAGCCTTGATGATCTGCGACGACGCGGTGTAGTACTGCTGGAACTTGATCATGTCACCCGCCTCTTCATCCAGGTTGACCTGGGACACCGAGTTGCTGGCCGCCTTGTTCGCTGCCAACAGCGCACCCGTCGCGGTGGAGTCGGTAGCGGCCTGGCTGGCTTTGGAGCCCACCTGCGACACGAGTCGGGCGTTGGCGCTGACCAGGCTCACACCCGGGCTGCCGTCGCTGGCGCCCACGGTGGCCTTGGTCTGCAAGTCCAGCAATTGCTGGGCGTTGCGGTTGTCGGAGGTGCCCGAAGCGTTGAACGAGAAAGTCGTGCTGTCACCATTGGCAGGCGAGCCGCCGACCGTGGTGTCGAAGTTGAAGCTTTTGCCCGGGATCAACGCACCCGAGGCATCGCGCATCGGTACGTTGATGCTGATCTTGTTGCCCTGGCCCGGGATGATGGTGCCACTGCCGATCGGATTGCCTTGCGCGTCGCTCACCGTATACGACTGGGTGCCGTCGGCGGCCGGCTTGCCAAAGAGCATTTTTACCGGCATGGAGTTTTCGATGCCGGCGCGCAACTGGGCGGTATCAGCGCCGCCATGAATATCCAGCGGCACAGTCAGCTGAGGCGGTGTGAACGTACCGGTGCCGGTGTTGGTCTTGCTTGCGTTCCCCGCCAAGGGGCCCGCGAAGGCGAGCTTGTTAACGTCCTTCAGGTCGACACCGATGCCCGTGGCCCCGTTGGCCGTGGGGCTGACCTTGAAGCTGTCACCGGCAGCCATGGGCCCTTTGCCGTCCAGTGCCAGGGTAAAGCCATCAATCACCGGCGGCGGCGTGGTGGTAGTGTCGAACGAACCCATGGCCTTGCCGTCGGAGCGGACGACGTTGTACTGGTTACCACTGGTAAACGTGACTTTGTAGTCGTAGGTCGTCAGCTGGCTGCTGTCCTTGATCGTGACATTCAGGTTGCCAGACCCCGCGCTGTTGCCGGCGGCCCCTTGGCTGCGCTGGGAAATCGCCGCCGCGCTGTTGATATCGGTGAACAGCGACGAACCGAATTCGCCGTTGAGGTCCAGGCCCTGGCCCAACTGATTGTTGATCGTGTCTGCCGTGGCAATCGCGATGCGCCCCAGATCATTGATGGCCGGCATCAGCACGTCACTGCGATAGCGCAGCAAGCCACCGATACTGCCGCCGGTGACTACATTACCAAGGTCAATGGACGAGTCGCCCATTGAGAGCTGGATGGTGTACTGGCTATTGTCGGTGCTACTCGGTACCGCAGAGATATTATTGGATATCCCGCCTTCCACCAGCGACTGCCCCGTACCGGTCGTAATACTGAACTGTCCGTTTTTTTCCGTGGCCGTAACGCCGATCAGCTCGTTGAGCGAGCGCACCGCTTCGTCACGCGAGTCCAGCAGGTTGGCCGGCGCACTGCTGGAAGTCCCCTGGGCCTGGGCAATCTGCTTGTTGAGCGAGGCGATCGAGGACGTCAGCTTGTTGACCTGGTCCGTCATGGTGCTCAACTGACTGTTGATCGTTTGTTTCTGCTGGTTCAACTGGCCGGAAATGGAGTTGAAGCGGTTGCTCAGGGTCTGGGCGCTGGTCAGCAGCAATTGGCGCGCGGACACGTCGCCCGGGGTGGCAGAAGCCGTCTGCGCCGCCGCGAAAAAGGCACTGAGCACCGAAGACATGCCGGTGTTGGAATCCGACAAGGTCTTGTCGATGGCACTGGCCTGGTCCAGGTAGGCGTTGGCATCGCTGTCGAGTGCCGTGCTGTTCTGGTAAGCCGTGGTGAGAAACTGGTTGTACACCCGACGCACGTCCGCCAGGGTCGTACCGGTGCCGATAAATACGCCGCCGTAGGCGTTCGACGCATTCGCGGTCTGAGCGCTCTGTTGACGCGAGTATCCCGGGGTGTTGACGTTGGCGATGTTGTTACTTAAGACCGACAACGATCCCTGGGCGGCATTGAGCCCCGACATCCCGATATTGAGCAAACTCATGATTCAGACCTTATAAATGAGTGGAAGCGCCCGCGGCAGCGTAGTTCTGGTAGCTGTTCATCGTTTTTGCGATCTGCGAAATCTTGCTGGCGTAATCCGGGTCGGTTGCATAACCGGCTTTTTGCAACTCGCGCACAAACTGTTCCGGGTTGTCGGCTGATTTCACAACTTCTTTATAGCGATCATTGCTTTGCAGCAACGTGACCAGGTCATGGAAGCTGTCCTGGTAGGAATTGTAGGAACGGAACTGCGCCGTCTCCTTGACCATCGCGCCATCGCGAAACTCGCTGGTGATCGCCCGGGCCTGTTCGCCCTGCCAACTCTGGCCGGCCTTGATACCGAACAGGTTGTGGCTGCTGGTGCCATCCTCGGCACGCATCACCGATTTACCCCAACCGGTTTCCAGGGCGGCCTGGGCCACCAGGTAGCGTGGATCGACGCCAATCCTCGCAGCGGCCTGCTTGGCCATCGGCAACATGGTGGCGACAAATTCATCCTGCGAGCTGAAGGCTTTCTTCGCCGGTGCCAGCGGTGGCTGGGCGACGGCGCGGCCGTAAACCTGCATCTGCCCGCGAGGCGGTATGGCGGCAAGGCTGCGGGCGGTGCTGTTGACCACGCCATCATCGGCAGCGCTGTTGCGCAGCGGCGCGGCCTTGGCGGCAGTGGTAGCCTCGGCACCCGGCACGATGCCGGCCAGCAGGCGATCCGTCAGCTTGCTCGGCAACGAGATGCGTCGCTGGTTCATCAGCGCCATGTCGTTGGCGTGGGAGTTGGTGCCTTCAGGCACCGCCACGCGGTACGCCCACAATGGTCGCTGACCATTGCTGCGGCCCAGCGGGCCATCGGCCTTGGTACCGGCGGCAATTTCAGTCGGCACATCCACCTTCTTCGCGGGCGCAGCCGGGCCTTGCAAGGTGGCCGCCTGGGCGTCCACCGGTTTGTTCTTCTGCATCTGGCGCAGCAGCACGTCCGCCAGGCCGATACCACCGCCCTCGCGAGACAGGGAAACCGCCAACTGCTGGTCGTACATTTCCTGGTACTGCTTGGCCGCCGGGGTATTCAGCGGGTTGTCCTTGCCCAGGGCTTCGGTGGCCGAACGCATGGACTTGAGCATCTCGCCGAGAAACAGCGACTCGAATTCCTGCGCGACCTTGCGCATGTTGCCGTCGCTGTTCTTGTCGCCGACCTTCAACTGGTTAAGCCGGTTGAGGTCGGAATAGGAACCCGAATCCGCCGTGCTGGTCAGGCCGCTCTTGCGCATGTCCATGGCCATGGCGTCAGATCACGATCAGGTCGGCTTGCAAGGCGCCGGCCTGTTTCAATGCTTCGAGGATCGCCATCAAGTCGCCGGGCGCTGCGCCCACCTGGTTCACCGCACGGACAATCTCGTCCAGGGTGGTGCCGGGGCCGAACTTGAACATCGGCTTGGCTTCTTGCTGGGCATTCACCCGCGAACGGGGTACCACGGCAGTCTGGCCGTTGGACAACGGGCCAGGCTGGCTGACGATCGGGTCTTCGGTGATGGTCACGGTCAGGCTGCCGTGGGTCACGGCCGCTGGCGAAACCTTGACGTTCTGGCCGATCACGATGGTGCCGGTCCGCGAGTTGATGATGACTTTCGCCACCGCCTGGCCTGGGTCAACCTCAAGGTTTTCCAGCAGGGACAGGTAGTCCACACGCTGGCTTGGGTCCAGCGGTGCCGTCACACGAACCGAGCCGCCATCGATGGCCTGGGCCACGCCCGGGCCGAGCAGCTCATTGATCTTGTCGACCACGCGCTTGGCGGTGGTGAAGTCAGAGCGGTTGAGGTTCAGGGTCAGGCTGTTGCCCTGGTTGAAGCCGCTGGGCACGGTGCGCTCCACCGAGGCACCACCGGGAATCCGCCCGGCCGACGGCACGTTGACGGTAATCTTCGAACCGTCGCGGCCTTCGGCATCAAAGCCACCCACCACCAGGTTGCCCTGGGCAATGGCGTAGACGTTGCCGTCGATACCTTTGAGCGGCGTCATCAGCAAGGTGCCGCCGCGCAGGCTTTTCGAGTTACCCATGGACGAGACGGTGATATCGACCACCTGCCCCGGCTTGGCGAACGGCGGCAAGTCAGCGCTGATGGACACCGCAGCGACGTTCTTCAACTGCACGTTGCCCGAGCCCGGCGGTACCTTGATGCCGAACTGCGAGAGCATGTTGTTGAAGGTCTGCAGGGTGAACGGGGTCTGGGTGGTCTGGTCACCCGTGCCGTTAAGCCCCACCACCAGGCCGTAGCCGATCAGCTGGTTGGACCGCACGCCGGAAATGCTCGCGATGTCTTTCAAGCGCTCGGCCTGGGCTCCTGCGCTCAGGGCCAGCAGCAACATCGCAGCCATCAGCTGTTTGAAGTTCAAAGTGATCACCTAGAAAGGGAACAGCGGGCTAAGGAAGAAACGGTCAAACCAGCCCGGCTGACTGGCGTCAGCAAACGAACCCGTACCCGAGTAGGTGATGCGTGCATCGGCAATCCGTGTCGACGGCACGGTGTTGTCGGTGGAGATATCGTCGGCGCGAACCATGCCCGCAATGCGCACCAGTTCGTCACCGGTGTTGAGGGTCATCCACTTCTCGCCGCGTACGGCAATGATGCCGTTGGGCAGCACGTCGGCCACGGTCACGGTGATCGAGCCGGTCAGGCTGTTGCCCTGCCCTGCCGCACTCTTGCCGTTGGTGGCGCGGTCGCCGCTGTAGCCGGCGTCCAGGCTCAGGTCACCGCTGCCCAGCGGGTTGTTGGTGTTCGGTACACCGCCAAACAACGAAGTCAGGCCGATGCTGGTCTTGCTGGTCTTGCCGATCTGCGAGTTGGCGTTCTTGCTCGCCTGGGTCTTCTCGTTCAGCGTGATGGTGATGATGTCACCGACCCGGAAGGCCTTGCGGTCGCTGTACAGGTTCTGTTCGAACCCGGCCTGGTAGATCGAGCCATTGTTGGCGGCCGCCGGCAACGGCGTGCGCGGCAACACCGGCGCATAGTACGGGTCATTGGGCTTAGGCGTCGGGGCGACACAGCCCGCGAGCACAGCAATCCCACTCAATGCCAGAACAGAAACATAGCGATTCATGACCCATACCTCACGGTGTTGCAGGCGCCTTCAAGGGCGCCCCATAGACTTGATTACAGATTCTGCGTTACGAACGAAAGCATCTGGTCGGCGGTGGAAATCACCTTGGAGTTCATCTCGTAGGCGCGCTGAGTGGTGATCATGTTGACCATCTCTTCAACGGTGCTGACGTTGGACGTTTCCAGGGTGCTTTGCAGGGTGGTACCAAAACCGTTGAGGCCCGGGGTGCCGATTTGCGGCGCGCCGCTGGACGCGGTTTCCAGGAACAGGTTGTTACCGATCGCCTGCAGGCCGGCTGGGTTGATGAAGTCGGCGGTTTGCAGGTTGCCGATCACCTGGGACGCCGGGTTGCCGGCCACGGTGATCGACACGGTGCCGTCGTTGCCGACGGTGAAGGTCTGGGCGTTGTTCGGCACGACAATCGCCGGCTCCAGCGCGAAGCCATTGGCGGTCACGACTTGGCCGTTGGAGTCCAGGTGGAACGTACCGTCACGGGTGTAGGTGGTGGTGCCGTCCGGCTGCAGGATCTGGAAGAAACCCTTGCCGTTGACTGCCAGGTCCAGCGGTTGGCCGGTCTGCTGCAGGTTACCGGCGCTGAAGTTCTTCTGGGTGCCAACGATTGCCACACCGGTACCCAGTTGCAGGCCCGACGGCAATTCGCTGTCCTGGGTCGACTGGGCGCCAGGCTGCTTCTTGATCTGATAGAGCAAGTCCTGGAACTCGGCGCGGTCACGTTTGAAACCCGTGGTCGACACGTTGGCCAGGTTGTTGGAAATGGTGGTCAGGTTGGTGTCCTGGGCGGACAGGCCTGTCTTGGCAACGTATAGAGCCGGAAGCATGTTCTTCTCCTTCGTGCGCCTGTTTTATGGCGCCGCGCTACAAAAATTAGTGTGTGGCTGCTATCAGCTCATCGCCAGGACGCGGGTCATGGCCTGGTCGTCTTCTTTGGCGCTGTTCATCATCTTGATGTGCAATTCGAACTGCTTGGACAGGGCCAGGACTGCCGTCATTTCTTCGACGGCGTTCACGTTGCTCGCCTGCAGGAAGCCCGACGTCAGCTTGACGTTGGCATCGGCCTGGGCCGGCTGGCCATCCTTGGTGTGGATGGTGCCGTCGAGGCCCTTGGTCATGTTCTTGAGGTCGGGCTGCACCAGCTTGATCCGGTCCACTTCAGCCATCACCCGCGGGCCTTCGCCCATGGCGCGGATGCTGATGGTGCCGTCCTGGCCGACTTCGATCTGCTGCTGGGGCGGCACGGCAATCGGGCCGCCGTTGCCCATGATCGGCATACCGTTGCCGGCCCGCAGCACGCCCAGCGCATCGACGTTCATGCTGGCGCTGCGCACGTAGGACTCGCCGCCATCCGGGTTTTGCACGGCCATCCAGCCGTCACCGCTGACGGCCACATCGAGGTCACGGCCGGTTTCAATCATCGCGCCAGGGGAAAAGTCCGTGCCTGGGCGCTCGGTCAAGGCAAAGGCCCGCGCCGGAAAGCTGTCACCGAACACCGGCATCGAGCGCGCCTGTTCCAGGTCACGCTGGAAACCATTGGTGGAAACGTTCGCCAAGTTGTTGGCGTGGGCCTTCTGCGCCAGTGCATTCTGGCTGGCGCCGGTCATTGCCACGTAAAGGTACTTATCCACGCTCTTTCCTCTTTCTGACGGACGCTTGCCGCCCACCGCTGTACTGATGAGGCTTAAGCAATTTGCGAACCAACTTTTTGAAATGAGGGAAAGTCCAGGCGGGGCGGGGGTTTGCCGGCAGGTAGCAGTTGAGGGCAGTAGGAAGAGAGTCGAAAAAACGGCGGACTTATGCCGCTAACGGCAAGTGCAGGTATMAAGACCGACAAAGAACCCATGTGGGAGCGGGCTTGCTCGCGAATGCGGAGTGTCAGYCACCGGATAATTCGACTGACCCACCGCATTCGCGAGCAAGCCCGCTCCCACAGGTTTAACCGCGTTCGGCTTTGACGACTTCGTAGTCACGCAATTTGTTGGCGATGGTGGTGTGGGACACGCCCAGCCGCTTGCCCAACAGACGGCTGCTGGGATGCTCGGCATACAACTGCGCCAGCACGGCCTTTTCAAAGCGCCCGACGATCTCCTCCAACCCGCCTTCCAGGGAAAAATCCCCCAGCGGCTGGCGCACGCCATAGTCCGGCAGGCGAATGTGCTCGGCCTTGACGGTGCCGCCCTCACACAGCGAAACCGCCTGGAACAGCACGTTCTCCAACTGCCGCACATTCCCCGGCCAGTGGTAATGGCTGAGGCGTTCCATCGCCGCCGGTGCGAGCTTGGGCAGCGGGCAGCCGATCTGCCGGCTGGCCTGATCCAGGAAGTGCTCCACCAGCGGTGGCAAACCGTCGAGGCACTCGCGTAGCGGCGGGATATGCAGCGAGAGCACATTGAGACGATGGTAAAGGTCCTGGCGGAATTCGCCCCGGGCGCACAGTTCGGAAAGGTCCACCTGGGTCGCGCAGATCACCCGCACATCCAGGTACACCTCTTCATCACTGCCTACACGGCGAAAGCAGCCGTCCTGCAGAAAGCGCAGCAACTTCACCTGCAACCGCGCGCTCATTTCACCGACGCCGTCGAGAAACAACGTACCGCCCGCCGTCAGCTCCAGCAGTCCCAACTTGCCCTCCGCCCTCGCCCCTTCAAAGGCGCCGGGACCATAGCCGAACAACTCGGTCTCGGCCATGGACTCGGGCAAACCTGCGCAGTTGAGCGCCATCAACGGCGACTGGCCGCGCGGGCTGGCCAGGTGGCAGGCGCGGGCCAGCAACTCTTTGCCGGTGCCGGTTTCGCCTTCTATTAATAGAGGCGCATCCAACGGCGCCATGCGCCGAGCCTCACGCACCACGGCGGCCATGACCCTGGAGCTTTGGAAAATGCTGTCGAAGCCGCGCAGTTCCTGCTTGCGCACATTGTAGATACGCTCACCCACCCGGTCGGCGCGGTGCAGGGTCAGTACGGCGCCGGCCATGGCTTCGCTGTCGTCATGCTCGGAGGATTGCAGCGGCGCAATATCGGCCAGGAATACATCGCCCTTGACCTTGACCCGCAGGCCGTTGATTCGCGATTTGCTGGCCCGTACCAGTTCCGGCAAATCGAAATCTTCGGCGTAGCGCGACAACGGAATGCCCGGCACCTCATCCACCCGTACTCCGAGCAACTGCGCCGCCGCGCGGTTGGCCGCGACGATGGAGCCGCCCATGTCGATGGACAGCACCGGAAACTCCAGCGCCCCCAGCAGCGCGTTGAGCTCCATATGCCGACGCTCGCTGGGCATCAGCCCTACCCGCTTGACGCCAAATACCCCGGCAATCGCCTCGAACTGCGGGCGCAATGCCTGGAACTGCAGGTTCACCAGGTTCGGGCAATAGAGGTAAATGGCGTTGCCGTGCTCGCCACCGACCTCGCCCTTGGCAACGTTCACGCCGTACTCCACCAGCAGGTTGAGGATGTCCCGCAGGATGCCGATGCGGTTCTGGCAATGCACTTTGATACGCATGAGAAGGCCCGAAGAGGTGGAGTCGCTGCGTCTTTTTGCCGCCGGCCGCAGATAATCGTCAAGATTATGTGACAGCTGCGAGGCGATTCACACCCAAAATACGCCACAGGGAGAACGAATCGCCTCAGCCGTAACGAAAACTTTACGAATACCGGTAACTTTTCCTACAAAAGCGTGGCGCAGGAGGATGGCTTCCTGGCCCAGGCGGCGTATCAATAGGCTCATCCCAGGACATAACAAGAACGAATGCCTAGCAGGAGAGCAGTATGAAGCAGACGCAGTACGTGGCCCGCGAGCCCGACGCGAACGGTTTTATCGACTACCCGCCCGAAGAACACGCGGTGTGGAACACCTTGATCACGCGCCAACTGAAAGTGATCGAGGGCCGCGCCTGCCAGGAATACCTGGACGGCATCGACAAGCTCGGCCTGCCCCACGACCGCATTCCACAGCTGGCGGAAGTCAACAAAGTGCTGGCCGAGACCACGGGCTGGCAAGTCGCCCGGGTGCCGGCACTGATCCCCTTCCAGACTTTTTTCGAATTGCTCGCCAACAAGCAGTTTCCGGTGGCGACGTTTATTCGTACCCGTGAAGAGCTGGATTACCTGCAGGAACCGGACATTTTTCACGAGATCTTCGGCCATTGCCCACTGCTGACCAACCCCTGGTTCGCGGAATTCACCCACACCTACGGCAAGCTCGGCCTGGCCGCCACCAAGGAACAGCGCGTGTACCTGGCGCGCCTGTACTGGATGACCATCGAGTTCGGCCTGGTGGACACGCCCGAAGGCCGGCGCATCTACGGTGGCGGCATCCTGTCTTCGCCCAAGGAGACCGTGTACTGCCTCTCGGACGTGCCCGAGCATCAAGCCTTCGACCCGCTCGAAGCGATGCGCACGCCGTATCGCATCGACATCCTGCAACCCGTGTACTTCGCCCTGCCCAACCTCAAGCGCCTGTTCGAAGTGGCGCAGGAAGACATCATGGGCATGGTCGAACGCGGGATGCAGCTGGGGCTGCACGCACCGAAGTTCCCGCCCAAGCCAAAAGCGGCTTGAACTGCGGCTTTTAGGGCCAGGTGAGTCTGTTCCCTGGCCCCGCGTTGCTTTAGGGTGACGCTACTGACGACCGTTTCCAAATACTCGATTTCAGGAATACCCACATGACCACGTTGAACCAAGCCCACTGCGAAGCCTGCCGCGCCGACGCCCCGCAAGTCAGCGACGAAGAGTTGTCGGTGCTGATCAAGCAGATCCCCGACTGGAACATCGAAGTACGCGATGGCGTGATGCAGCTGGAAAAGGTCTTCCTGTTCAAGAATTTCAAATTCGCCCTGGCCTTCACCAACGCCGTGGGCGCGATCTCCGAAGCTGAAGGCCATCACCCGGGCCTGCTCACCGAATGGGGCAAAGTCACCGTGACCTGGTGGAGCCACTCCATCAAGGGCCTGCACCGCAACGACTTCATCATGGCCGCGCGCACCGACGAAGTGGCCAAGGATGCAGAGGGCCGCAAGTAATGCATTTCGACGCAATTGGCCGGGTGCCCGGAGACCCGATCCTCGGGCTGATGGAGCTGTATGCCCAGGACCCGAACCCGCTCAAGTTCGACCTCGGCGTGGGCGTGTACAAGGACGACCAGGGCCTGACGCCGATCCCGCACTCGGTGAAACTGGCCGAGCAGCGCCTGGTGGAGCAACAAACCACCAAGACCTACATCGGCGGCCATGGCAACGCCGCGTTCGGCTCGCTGATCAGCGAGCTGGTGCTGGGCGCCGGTTCGCCACTGCTGAGTGAACGCCGCGCCGGCGCCACCCAGACGCCTGGCGGCACCGGCGCGCTGCGCCTGAGCGCCGACTTTATCGCCCACAGCCTGCCCGGCCGTGGCGTATGGCTGAGCAACCCGACCTGGCCGATCCACGAAACCATCTTCGCCAAGGCCGGGCTCAAGGTCAGCCATTACCCGTACGTGGGCAGCGACAATCGCCTGGACGTAGCGGCGATGCTGGCCACCCTGTCCACCGTGCCAAAAGGCGATGTGGTGCTGCTGCACGCCTGCTGCCACAACCCGACCGGTTTCGACCTGTCCCACGATGACTGGCGCCAGGTGCTGAAGATCGTCCAGGAACGTCAGTTGCTGCCGCTGATCGACTTTGCGTATCAGGGTTTTGGCGATGGCCTGGAACAGGATGCATGGGCCGTGCGGCTGTTCGCGGCTGAGCTGCCTGAAGTACTGATCACCAGTTCCTGCTCGAAGAACTTCGGCTTGTACAGCGACCGTGTCGGCGCGTTGATTGTGTGCGCGGCGGACGCCGAGAAACTGACGGATGTGCGCAGCCAGCTGGCGTTCATTGCGCGTAACTTGTGGTCGACGCCGCCGGACCATGGTGCTGCTGTGGTGGCGACGATTCTCGGTGACGCCGGGCTGAAAAAGCAGTGGGCCGAGGAAGTTGAAGCGATGCGGGCGCGGATTGCGCAGCTGCGTTCCGGGCTGGTGGAGGCGTTGGCGCCCCATGGCTTGTCGGAGCGGTTTGCGCACATCGCGGCGCAACGCGGGATGTTTTCCTATACCGGGTTGAGTGCGGACCAGGTGAAGCAACTGCGGGACAAGCACAGCGTGTATATGGTCAATTCCGGGCGTGCGAACGTGGCGGGGATTGACGCGACGCGGTTGACGTTGTTGGCAGAAGCCATCGCGGATGTTTCCCACACCTGACTGAAGAAACCGGCTCCAAATGTGGGAGCGGGCTTGCTCGCGAAGGCGGTGGGTCAGTCGAATTATCTGGTGACTGACCCACCGCATTCGCGAGCAAGCCCGCTCCCACATTTAGACCGAGTGAGTCTGTGAGTCTGTGGGTTTGAGGCTTAGCCCGCGACCATTTCGGCCTTTAGCTGTGCCTCTTTCGCCTGGGCATCCGCCAATCGATACAGCTCGATATGCCCGTCCCAGTGCTCGATCAGCGCTGTGCACGACTCCACCCAATCCCCGCAATTGAGGTAGTCCACCTCGCCCACCTTGCGAATCTCCGCATGGTGGATGTGCCCGCACACCACGCCATGCAGCTCGCGCTTGGTCACTTCATGGGCGATCGCTTCTTCAAAATCACTGATAAAGCTCACCGCCGTCTTGACCTTGTGCTTGAGGTACGCCGACAACGACCAATAGCCGTAGCCATAGCGCGCCCGCCAGTGGTTCAGCCAGCGGTTGAGCGTGAGGGTGAATTCGTAGGCCGAATCGCCGAGGAACGCCAGCCAGCGGTGGTACCGGGTGATCACGTCGAACTGGTCGCCATGGATCACCAGCAAATGCCGGCCATCGGCAGTCACGTGCACCGCCTCGTCCACCAACTGGATATTGCCAAGGATCAGCTTCGAATAACGCCGCAGGAATTCATCGTGGTTGCCGGTGACGTAGATCACCTCGGTGCCGCGCTTGCTCATGGTCAGCAGGCGGCGGATCACGTTGGTGTGGGCCTGGGGCCAATACATGCCACTGCGCAGCTTCCAGCCGTCGATGATGTCGCCCACCAGGTAGACCTTGTCGGCGTGGTAGCCCTTGAGGAAATGCGAGAGGTGTTCGGCCTGGCAATCCCGGGTGCCCAAATGCACGTCGGAAATCCACAGGGTACGCACGCGTTGCTTGCGGCTGGGTTTGGCGAGTTCGGCGCTGGTCATGGGCATGCCTCACGGTGTTTTCGCGAGCTTGCGCCCACGGGATTAATAGCCCATGACAGTGTTGCGTCAGTCTGATGACAGCGCCCACAGGCGGCGAAGCGATGTAAACTGCAGGCCTGCCCAGGAGACTGCGATGAGACCCAACCTCACGCTACGCCACTACCCCGATGCGCCTATCGCCCATAGCCACGACCATGCACAGCTGGTGTTTGGCCTGTCCGGGCACCTGGACTTCGAGGTGGATGGCCGGGGCGGCCAGGTGCAGCACAGCAGTGTGATGGTGCTGCCCTACTCCGCCCATCACGCGTGCCGCAGTCGCGATGGCAGCCGCTGCCTGGTGCTGGACGTGCCCGATGAGCACTGGCTGGCGCAGTCCCTGGGCGAGCATGCCGACGCCAGCCGCCGCTTGCTCGACCGGTGCGCACACCTGACCCTCGACAATCGCCAAAGCCAACTGGTGCAGTGGTTGGCAAGCAGCCCGGTGGACGACCCGCTGATCGCCCAGCAAGGCGCCATATTGCTGCTGGCCAGCCTCAACCTTGCGCAGCCGCCGGAGGGCAAGCGCCTGCCCTATGCCGCGTTCGATGCGCATATCCAGCGGCACGCCGCGCACCCACTGCAAGTGGCGGACCTGGCGAAGCTCGCCGACCTGTCCGTCGCCCGCCTGCATGCACGGTTTATCGCGGAAAGCGGGCAGACGCCGATGGACTACATCCGCACTCGGCGCTTGCAGATGGCCCGCGGCCTGTTGCGCGACAGCCAGCTGCCGATCGGCGAGATTGCCGCGCGGGTGGGCTATGGTTCGCAAAGTGCATTTGCTGCGGCGATGTTGCGCGAGTTTGGCCTCTCGCCCCGAGCCTTCAGACGAGCACCGCCCAATGTGGGAGCTGGCTTGCCTGCGATAGCATCACCGCGCGCTATCTGAACGACCGAGTTGTCTGCATCGCAGGCAAGCCAGCTCCCACAGGGATCTTCACCAAGCAAGAGTCCTGCGACAAAAGCCGCGAGCCCAACGACAGACGCGAACGCCTGCAACCCTCTAGACTGCGATCCTGTAAACCCGTCGTTTAAGGATCGCAATGACTCCCCGCACAGCCCTCGGCGCCCTGCATATCGGCGCATTGATGTTTGGCCTCACTGGTGTGTTCGGCAAACTGGCGGCCGCTTCGCCGGCGATTATCGTGTTCGGCCGCGCCGCGTTCGCGGTCATTGCCCTGGCGATCTTTGCGCGCTTTGCCAGCAACACGCCATGGCAGAAGCTGCAAGCCCGCGACTGGCGCCGCCTGCTGGTCAGCGGCCTGCTGCTGGCCGGGCATTGGGTGAGTTTCTTTATTGCGGTAAAGGTCGCCGGTGTGGCCATCGCCACCTTGGGCTTCGCCACCTTCCCGGCGTTCACGGTGATTCTCGAAGGCTTGATTTTCCGCGAGCGGATTCGCGCCAACGAGATCCTGCTGGTGGTGCTGGTGAGCATCGGCCTGGTGCTGGTCACGCCGGATTTCAATCTCGCCAGCCAGGCCACCAGCGGCTTGCTGTGGGCGGTCGGCTCCGGCTTGTTGTTCTCGCTGCTGTCGCTGAACAACCGCGCCAGTGGGCGCATCCCGCCGGTGCAGGCCGCCTTGTGCCAGAACGTGGTGGTAGCGCTGTGCCTGTTGCCCGTCGCCGCGCCCGGGCTGGCCGAAGTGCGACCAGTGGACTGGCTGTGGATCGGTCTGCTCGGGGTGTTCTGCACCGGCTTGGCCCATAGCCTGTTTGTCGCCAGCCTCGCGGTGCTCAAGGCGCGCACGGCGGCGGTGGTGTTCGCCATGGAGCCGGTGTACGGCATCACCGCGGCCTGGCTGCTGTTTGCTGAAACACCAACCCTGCGCATGCTGATGGGCGGCGCGCTGATCATCGTGGCCATCGTGGTGTCCGGGCTGATGGGCGGCGCCAAACCGGCCAAGCAGCCGGCCACCACGGCCGAGGTTCACTGAGTACGGTCGTTATGCCCCAGGTCCCGTTGCGGGTCGATCTGGTCACGTACCCGTTGCTTGAGCACCTTGGCTTCCGGGAAGCCGCCGTCGGCCTTGCGTTCCCAGATCTGCACACCGTCGCAGGTAATCCGAAACGCACCGCCGGTGGCCGGCTCCAGGGCCACTTTGCCGAGGTCATCGGCGAACGTGCTCAGCAGTTCCTGGGCCAGCCAGGCGGCGCGCAGCAGCCACTGACACTGGGTGCAATAGGTGATGACAATCTCGGGCTTGGCCGCTGACATGAATTGACTGGCTCCTGCTTGGCGGGTTGAAAGGATCGAGTGGCTATAATACCGGCCTTTATCGTCCTGCCTTGAGATTGATGATGCGCCGCCTGTTGTCCTGCCTGTTGCTGTGCCTGTTCCCTGTCCTCGTCCAAGCCGTCGAAAATCCGCGCCCGAAGATCGGCCTGGTCCTCTCCGGCGGTGCCGCCCGTGGCCTGGCGCACATTGGCGTGCTCAAGGCCCTGGAAGAACAGGGCATCCACATCGATGCGATTGCCGGCACCAGCATGGGTGCAGTGATCGGCGGGCTGTATGCCTCGGGCTACAAGATCGACGAGCTGGAAAAACTCGCGCTGAACATCGACTGGAAGCTCGCCCTGTCTGACGCGCCACCGCGGGAAGACGTGCCATTCCGGCGCAAGCAGGATGACCGGGATTTCCTGGTCAAACAGAAACTCAGCTTCCGCGACGACGGCAGCCTCGGCCTGCCACTGGGGGTGATCCAGGGTCAGAACCTGGCCTTGCTGCTGGAAAGCATGTTCGCCCACACCAGTAACGTGCGGGATTTCGACAAGCTGCCGATCCCCTTCCGCGCTGTGGCCACCGACATCACCAGTGGTGAAAAAGTGGTGTTCCGCAAAGGCCACCTGCCCCAGGTGATCCGCGCCAGCATGTCGATCCCGGCGGTGTTTGCCCCGGTGGAGCTGGATGGCCGGCTGCTGGTGGATGGCGGCATGACCGATAACATCCCGCTGGATGTGGCGCGGGAAATGGGGGTCGACATCGCCATCGTCGTCGACATCGGCACCCCGCTGCGCTCCCGCAAGCAACTCAACACCGTGGTGGACGTGCTCAACCAGTCCATCACCCTGATGACCCGGCGCAATTCCGAAGAACAACTCAAGGCCCTGGCGCCCCGCGACGTGCTGATCCAGCCGCCCCTGGCCGCCTACGGGGTGACGGATTTCGGGCGCGCCAAGGACATGATCGACGCGGGCTACCGCGCCACCCGCGCACTCGACGTGCGCCTGGCGCACCTGCGCCCGGCCGAACCGGTGGACCCGTCGCTGGTGGCCGCGCGAACGGCCGGCGAGCGCAACCCGGTGATCACCGCAATCAAGGTAGAGAACGACTCCAAGGTGGGCGACGAGGTGATCCGCTACTACATCCGCCAGAACCTCGGCGAGCCCCTGGACCTGGCCCGCCTGCAAACCGACATGGGCACTCTGTACGGCCTGGATTACTTCGAACAGGTGCAATACCGCGTGGTGAAAAAGGGCAAGGACAACACCCTGGTCATCAGTGCCCGGGGCAAACGCAGCGGCACCGACTACCTGCGCCTGGGCCTGAACCTGTCGGATGACATGCGCGGCGACAGCGCCTTCAACCTCGGCGCCAGCTACCGCATGAACGGCATCAACCGCCTCGGCGCCGAATGGCTGACGCGGGTGCAGATCGGGGACAAGCAGGAGCTGTACAGCGAGTTCTATCAGCCGATGGACACCGGTTCACGCTACTTCGTCGCGCCCTATATCAGTGCCCAGGCGCAGAACGTCGAACTGATTGAAGACAATAACCCGATCTCCGAATACCGCCTGGAACGCTACGGCTTCGGCCTGAACGTGGGCCGGCAGATCGGCAACAGCGGCGAGATTCGTTTCGGCGTCGGCGAGGCCTGGGGCAAGGCGGATGTGCGCATTGGCGACCGGAATTCACCGAGCATCAACTTCAGCGAGGGTTTCTATGAGCTGAAGTACTCCTTCGACTCGTTCGACAACGTGTACTTCCCCCATACCGGCGAAGACATTGGCCTGGCCTTCCGGGAGTTCGAACCGGGGCTGGGTTCGGACCAGCGCTATCGCCAGTGGGAGTTCAAGCTGGACAAAGCCATGAGCAGCGGGCCGGACACACTGATCCTCGGCGGGCGCTATGGGCGCACCCTGGATAAGTCGGACGTGGTGATTTCCAGCTTCCTGCTGGGGGGCGCGCGGCAGCTGTCGGGCTTCCGGGAGGATGCGATTGCCGGGCAGAACATCAGCCTGATGCGCGCGGTCTACTATCGCCGGCTGACGCCGCGGTCTTATTTGCCGCTGGATTTCCCGTTGTACCTGGGCGCATCACTGGAGCGAGGGCGGGCTTGGAACAACGACAATGAATACGACAGCGGGTACATCAACGCCGCCAGTATTTTCCTGGGGTTTGATACGCCGCTGGGGCCGTTGAATTTCAGTTATGGGTTTAACGATGACAGTCAGCAGGCGGTGTACCTGAACCTGGGGCAAACCTTCTAACTACGCCGCAAAACCCATGTGGGAGCGGGCTTGCTCGCGAAGGCGGTGTGTCAGTCAGCACATGTATTCACTGACACTCCGCCTTCGCGAGCAAGCCCGCTCCCACATTTTTGATCTTCTGTGTACTTGGGATCAGGACTTCTCGAGATTTCCGAGGATGTGTTCATGCACCCGCATGCACACCCGCAGATCCTCTTCATCGACACCCACAAACAGCTCATGGCGCAAGGCCGTGGCGATGGTCTCGATCTGCTCGATCAGCGGCTTCGCGGTGTCGCACAGCACAATGCGCTTGGCGCGGCGGTCTTCCACCACGGCCTGGCGCTGCACCAGGCCCTGGCTTTCCAGGCTGTCGAGCAAACGGGCCAAGGTGGGCCCCTCTACCCCGACGCTCTGCGCCAGCTCACGCTGGGTAGGCGGTTCGGTAAAACGGGCCAGGTGCAGCAGCACCAGCCAGCGTGCCTGGGACAGTCCCAAACCTGCCAAGCGGCGATCCAGCTCGGCACGCCATCCTCGGGACATATGCGCCAACTGCATGCCAAAACGGTGTTGATCGGTTAACGGCATAAAAAACTCATGGATTAGACTGAAAATAAAGTGTGGCTAATTATTAGTCAGCTAAGCATGACCCATGCCAGTAGGCAAGACCCGGTATGTACTGATTCGTTACATTGTCGTAATTGGCACATCAAATCTCGAATTCCGACTGCAAAGCGGCCCTTACGCAGTACAAAACGCCCTCGGGAACGCGGCCGGTAAACAGCGGCGCAATCTCGGAAACGGGTGGCAATTCGCCTTCTCCATCCAGGAATGCATCCTGGATTTCACCGAGCAAATCTTCCGGCAGATCAAGGGCCTGCTCCAACGACAACTGCTGCTTGCCAATGGACTCGGCGAGCAAGGTGTAGACGTTCTTTTCCGAGCACTGCAGCTGCCCGGCAATCTGGATCGGGGTCATGCCGGCACGGGCGAGGCTGATCAACTCGTGGCGGATATCGGCGACCTCTTTCGGCGCCTCGACCTGGCCGCCGAGCACTTCGAGGAAGGCCTGGCCATAACGCTCCAGCTTGCGCGCACCGACGCCGCTGACCCTGGCCATCTCGCCCAGGGTAGTGGGATGGTCGCGGAGCATTTCCAGCAAGGTGGAGTCCGGGAAGATGACGTAAGGCGGCACGCTGTGTTCCTGCGCCAACTTCTTACGCAGCGCGCGCAGGGCTTCCCACTGTTCGCGCTCTTCGAAACGCACCAGTTGGCTGGCCTGGCTGGTGCTGCTCTTGGCGGTGGTTTGCGGCTTGAGGTCGCGGCGCAGCTCCAGGCTGACTTCGCCCTTGAGCAGCGGCCGGCAACTGTCGTTCAGACGCAGGCCGCCGTAGCCTTCCAGGTCGATGTCCACCAGGCCACGGGCGACCATCTGCCGGAACAGCGAGCGCCACTCGCCTTCGGCGCGGGCCTTGCCCACACCGTAGACCGAGAGTTTTTCGTGGCCGAAGCTGCGAATCTTCTCGTTGTCCTTGCCCAGCAACACGTCCACCAGGTGGCCGACGCCATAGCGCTGGCCGGTGCGGTAGATCGCCGACAACGCCTGGCGCGCCGGCTCGGTGGCGTCCCAGGTCTGCACGCCGTCCACGCAGTTGTCGCAGTGGCCGCAGGGCTTGGGCATGTCTTCGTCGAAGTAGGCGAGCAAGGTCTGGCGACGGCAGCGGGTTTCTTCACACAGCGACAGCATCGCGTCGAGCTTGTGCTGTTCCAGGCGCTTGTGGCGCTCGTCGCCTTCGGAGTTCTGCAGCATCTGCTTGAGCATCACCACGTCTTGCAGGCCGTAGACCATCCACGCATCCGCCGGCAGGCCGTCACGGCCGGCACGCCCGGTTTCCTGGTAGTACGCCTCAAGGGATTTGGGCAAATCCATGTGGGCCACGAAGCGCACGTTGGATTTGTCGATGCCCATGCCGAACGCGATGGTGGCGACCATGATCAGGCCTTCCTCGTTGAGGAAGCGCTTCTGGTGGTAGGCCCGCAGTTCGTTGGGCAAGCCCGCGTGATACGGCAGTGCCGGGTAGCCTTGTTCACTGAGGAATGCGGCGACCTCATCGACCTTCTTGCGCGACAGGCAATAGACAATGCCGGCGTCGCTGCGCCGATCGGAGAGGAACGCCAGCAACTGCTTGCGCGGCTGTTCCTTGGGCACAATGCGGTAAAAGATATTCGGCCGGTCGAAGCTCGAGAGGAAGCGCTCGGCGTTCTGCAGGTGCAGACGCTCGACGATTTCTTCGCGGGTACGTTTGTCGGCGGTGGCGGTCAGGGCGATGCGCGGGACGTTGGGGAACAGTTCCGCCAGTTGGCCCAGTTGCAGGTATTCGCGACGGAAATCGTGGCCCCACTGGGACACACAGTGGGCTTCGTCGATGGCGAACAGGGAAATTTCCAGGCTCTGCAGGAACGCCAGCATGCGCGGCTGCACCAGGCGCTCGGGGGCGAGGTAAAGCATCTTCACTTCGCCGCGCTTGATCCGGGCGGCGAGGTCGCGTTGCTGTTCGGCGCTGAGGGTGGAGTTCAGCGAAGCGGCCGCCACGCCGAGCTCTTCAAGGGTGGCCACCTGGTCGTCCATCAGGGCGATCAACGGCGACACCACCACCGCAAGCCCTTCCCGCAGGAGTGCCGGTACCTGGAAGCACAGCGACTTGCCGCCGCCGGTAGGCATCAGCACCAGGGCGTCACCGCCGTTGGCCACGCGCTCAATGATCGCACCCTGGCGGCCACGAAAACTGTCGTAGCCGAAGATGTCCTTGAGGACGCGTTGAGCCTGCTCGAGCATGAAAAACTCCAAATATCGCCGAAATCCCTCTGTACAGGCTGGTCGAAAAAGCACGCTTGAGCGGGAAATAATCCGTAAGCGAACTTTTCCCGCGACTGGCGCTTGGCCTGCAGGGGCATCACAAAACGCGGCAGTATACCCGAGCGTTACCCGGCAAAGGGTGCCGTTGGTGAATTGCCGCCGGGCTCAAATACCTCTCAAATCTGTGCTGCGGCTGGCCTGGCAGCTCAAGAAAGCCTAGAATTGCCCATCGTTTATTCCCAAGGTAGTCCGTCAATGTCCTTCGCTGAGCAACTAACCCGCCTGCAAGCCTTCCTCGATGCCGATGAGCTGCACGACGAGGCGCTGGACTACGTGGCCGCCCACGGCTATCTGACCGCGCTGTCGATCTGCTCCGATGTCGTTCCCGACCGTGAATGGATCGACGCGCTGTTCTCCGAAGAGCCTCACTACAGTGATGCCGCCCAGCGCGAAGAAATCGAATCGACCCTGCTGGCCCTCAAGGCTCACATTGGCCGCCAACTGGCTTCCGATGAAGAGTTCGAACTGCCTTGCGACCTGGACCTGGGTGAAGACCCGGACGACTCCGAACTGCGCGGCTGGTGCATCGGTTTCATGGAAGGCGTGTTCCTGCGTGAAGAGGCCTGGTTCGAAACGGCTGAAGAAGAAGTCAGCGAAATGCTGCTGCCGATCATGGTCGGTTCCGGCCTGTTCGACGAACAGCCTGAATTCTCCGACATCGCCGCCGACGCCAACCTGATGGACGACATGATCGTTCAGATCCCGGAAGCGCTGACCGCCCTGTACCTGCTGTGCAACGCACCTGACGAAAAGCCGGCGATCCTCAAGCCTCGCCACCACTAAGACAGTTGCCCGTGGCGCCCATGGGCAACCGTTCCGTGATCCTGCGTTACGCTTTGCTGGCCATCGGCTGGTTGAGCGTGGCGCTCGGGGTAATCGGCATCTTCCTGCCGGTGCTGCCCACTACCCCCTTCCTTCTGCTGGCTGCCGCCTGCTTTGCCCGTAGCTCCCCGCGCTTCTACCACTGGCTGGTGGAACACCCGCGCCTGGGGCCGTGGATCCGTGACTATCTGGATGGCAACGGGATTCCGCTCAAGGGCAAGGTGTATGCCATTGGGTTGATGTGGGTGAGTATCGGGTTTTCCTGCTACCTGGTGCCGCTGATCTGGGCGCGAGGGTTCATGCTGACCAGTGCGGTGTTGGTGACGGTTTATATTTTGCGGCAGAAGACCTTGCCCAAGGCACCGCAGGACTAAATGTGGGAGCGGGCTTGCTCGCGAATACGGTGGATCAGTCAGCACATGTATCGGCTGACACACCGTATTCGCGAGCAAGCCCGCTCCCACATTTTTAATCCAGTCGCTTTAGAGGGATCAACGCATCGGCGGCAAGCCATACGCCGCCAAATCAAAGTCAGCCAACTTGCGAATAATCTGGTCGGCATGGTGGTACTTGCTGTCCGCCATCGCCTCATCCGGCACCGCAATCGCGGTCATGTGCGCAGCCTTCGCCGCTGTCACGCCAAACGGCGAATCCTCAAACACCAGGCAATCCTCTGGTGCCACACCCAAGCGGCGCGCCGCCGTCAGGAAGATATCCGGCGCCGGCTTGGCCGCCCCGACTTCCGGGTCATCCGCCGTGACGATGGTGTCGAACAGCCCAAACCACTCACGGTGCAGCGTGGTCTTGTGGCCAAACGAATTGCGCGACGAACTGGTGCCCACGGCAATCGGAATGTTATGCGCCTTCAAGTGCCGCACCAGCGCCTCAGCACCCGGCATGCCCAAGGCCTTGGGGAAACGCTCGCTCATCAGCGGCTCGCGGATCACCAGGAATTCTGCGGGGGTAATCGGCAGGTCCAGCGCCTTGACCACGTAATCCGCCAGGTCCTGGGCGCCGCGACCAATGATGTGCTGCTTGATCCCCCAGTCATAGGTACGGCCATAGCGTTCGGCGATGATCTGTGTGACTTCGGTGTAGATGCCTTCTGTGTCCAGCAACAACCCGTCCATATCGAAAATGACAGCCTTGATCGGGACAGCGGTACGCGGTGCATTCATCACTACAGATCCGTGGGCAAAAGGACTAAAAGGATTCAGCACAATAACGGCCAGCGTTACCTGCAAGCAACCGTTACGGCCTTGTGCCGAATCCAGTCAGTGCTTCACTCGGGAAAATCCGCCCCCTCAGTTACCTCAGCCCACGCATCAAAATCCGCACTCAGCGCCTTCACCTTGGTCCGCGCAAAGGTCAACGCAGCCTTGCCCAGCAACAGGCGCAATGGCGGTTGCTCAGCCTCCACCGCCTTGACGATGGCAATCGCCGCGCGCACCGGATCACCCGGCTGCTTGCCGCTGTAGTTGCGAACCATATTGGCCCGTGCCACCGCCGTTTCCTTGTAGTCGGCAATCCCGTGAGCCGCCTCGTTGGCCGAACGCCCGGCCCAGTCGGTGCGGAACGGGCCCGGCTCGACCAGCAACACCTTGATCCCCAACGGCGCGACTTCCTGGGACAGCGCCTCGGAAAGGCCCTCCACCGCAAACTTGGTCGCATTGTAGAAACTCAGCGACGGGAACGCCGCCACACCGCCCACCGAGGAAATGTTCACGATGCTGCCCGAGCGCCGGGCGCGCATGCCGGGCAAGGCCGCGCGGGTCATGGCGCTCAAGCCCCACACGTTGATTTCGAACATGTTGCGCACGTCATCCAGGTCGCTTTCTTCGAAGGAGCCGAAGTAGCCGACACCGGCGTTGTTGACCAGTACGTCGATATGGCCGAAACGTTCTTCAGCCGCTTTGACAGCCGCCTCGACCTGGGCCTGGTCGGTAACGTCCAGCGTCAGGACCAGGGCGTTTTCTTCGTGACCGGCAACGATGTCTTGCACCTGCTGCGGATTACGCGCGGTGACCACGGTCGGGTAGCCGAGGCTCAGGGTGTGCAACGCCAGCTGGCGGCCGAAACCGGTGGAGCAGCCAGTGATGAACCAGACGGGTTTTGCGGTGGAAGTCGTCATAAAGGGCCAATCCTCGTGTGTGTAGGAAAAGTATGCGCGCCGCTGTTCTTGCTAAAAAGATGCATAATCCACAAGGCCCTTTCGGAAATACCACACAATGGACACGCCCGATTTTCAGCAGTTGCGACTGTTCCTGCAGGTCGCCCGCTCGAAAAGCTTCACCCAGGCGGCCGACGCCAGCAGCCTGTCGGTGTCGACCGTCAGCCATCGCGTGCGCGCCCTCGAGAAACAGTTGGGTGTGCAACTGCTCAACCGCACCACCCGCAGCGTCAGCGTGACCGAGGCCGGCGAGCAGTTGATCCAGAAGATCACGCCGCTGCTGGAAGAACTGCAAACCAGCCTGCACAGCGTAGCAGCGGCGACGGTCGACGCCGCCGGCACCTTGCGCCTGAACATTCCCTCCACCGCCAGCCGAATGGTCCTGCAACCGTTGCTCCAGCGCTTCCTGCGCAAATACCCGGGCATCAACCTGGAAGTGGCGGTGGACAACAGCCTGGTGGACATCGTCGCCCAGGGTTTTGACGCGGGCATCCGCTACGACCATGTGCTGGCCGAAGACATGGTGGTGGTGCCGGTGGCGACGCAGTTGCGATTCGTCATCGTCACCACGCCGCAGTATTTGCAGGGGCGCAAACTGCCCACTCATCCCCACGACTTGCTGGAGCATGAGTGCGTCAACTACCGCAGCGCGCAGACCGGCTCGCTGCACCGCTGGGACTTTGAAAAAGCCGGCAAGCAGATGCGGGTTACGGTAAAAGGCCGGCTGGCGACCAACGATGTTGAATTGATGGTGCGCGGTGCGCTGGACGGGTTTGGCTTTGCCTACGTGGCGCGCTCCAGCGTCGAGCAGTACCTGCAACGCGGTGAGTTGGTGGAGGTGCTGGACGACTGGATTGCCCACAGCGCGCTGTATTTGTATTACTTCAACCGTACGAACACGCCGAAGAAATTGCGGGTGTTTATCGAGTTCCTGAAGGAAGAATTCGGGACCTGATCCATTCAAAAAGCGAACCCCATCATGCTCTACCGCTTCGCCGCCGACGGCCTGGTGCTGTTTCATTTGTCGTTCATTCTGTTCGTGCTGTTTGGCGGTTTGCTCGCCCTCAAATGGCGACCGGTCATGTGGCTGCATTTGCCTGCCGCCGCGTGGGGCGTTGCCGTTGAAGTGTTCCATCTGCCCTGCCCGCTGACCCGCTGGGAAAATCTGTTTCGTCATTTGGCCGGGCAGGACGGATATGGCGGCGGCTTTATCGAGCATTACATCCTGACCCTGATCTACCCGGCCGGGCTGACGCCGCAGATTCAATTGGGGCTGGGCGCGCTGGTGCTGTTGATCAATATCGCGGTGTATGTACGGCTGATCAGGCGCGCTTAGGCAAGCAGCCGATACCCACCAATGTCGCCTCAACCGCCTCGTCCAAAGGCGTGTGCGGTTCGCTGCCCAATATCTGTACGAGACGGCCGTTATCCATGCGCACCTCGGTTTGCCACAGGTAACGCATTTCCTGCATCTCGCGGAAGGTGGTGACAAAGGGCGCGGCCAGTTTCAGCAGCCACCACGGGAAAGCACGTACAGAAGGCTGCTGGCCGGTCCTGCGTGACACCACCCGCTGAATCGCCTGGCTCATCTGCCGACCATCGGCATCTATGTGCCCCGCCATATGAAAGCGGGCGAAGGCATCAAGGCCGTCGCGGCGTGCAATCAACTCGACCATGGTCCTCGCCACATCAGGCAGGTAAGCCCACTGATGCCCCACGCCTGGTGCTCCCGGATAACTCACGCTGGCCACCGGTTTTGCGGGTTTGACCAGGCCTTGGGAAAACCAGCTGCTGCCGGCCTTGGCGCCGAAAAAATCGCCTGCCCGCACGATCAGCGCTCGTGCGCCCTGCCGGGTCGCCTCAAGCAAACGCCGCTCCAGCTCTACCCGGATCGCGCCCTTGCGGGTAAGGGGATGCTGCGGCGAATCTTCCTCCAACCGCGCGAATGCATCAGGCCCGAAGTTGTACACCGTGCCCGGCAAGACAATCGTCGCCCCTTCCGTGACTGCCGCCGCGATGCTGTTGTCGATCATCGGCAGCACCAGCTCCGCCCAGCGCTGGTAACCGGGCGGATTCACCGCATGCACGATCACCGAACAACCCCGGGCCGCTGCGACGACTTCCCCACGGTTCAGCGCATCACCTTTTATCCAGGTGAAATCGGCATTCTGCTTGTGAGCCTTATCCACATCCCTCGTCAGGGCGCACACCTGCCAGCCCGCAGCGAACAACTGCCGCGCCACCTCGCCACCAATCCCGCCTGTCGCGCCCATTACCAGAACCTTGTTCATGCTTTTTCCCCTGAGGGTTGTGTGATGGGGCGATTCTGTTCGCCGGCGAGCTATAGAGGAATTGCCGAAGATCATCCAGACGCTATACATTTATGCATGGCATCAAATATTGGTTGGGAGCTTTACCGGTCGTTCCTCGGGGTACTCAAGGAAGGATCGTTGTCGGGGGCCGCACGGCAGCTCGGCATCACGCAGCCCACGGTCGGGCGGCACATCGCTGCGCTGGAAAAATCCCTCAACGTGGTGCTGTTCACCCGCTCCGCCAGCGGCCTGTTGCCCACGGCGGTCGCCCTCACCCTGCGCACCCATGCCGAAACCATGGAAACCACCGCCGCCGCACTCGAGCGCGCCGCGTCGCCCCAAGGCCCCGAAGTGCGCGGCGTGGTACGAGTGTCTGCCAGCGAAGTGATCGGCGTGGAAGTCCTGCCGCCGATCATCACCCGCCTGCGCCAACAGCACCCGCACCTCAGGGTCGAACTGGTGCTGAGCAATCGCCTGCTGGACCTGCTGCAACTGGAGGCCGACATCGCTGTGCGAATGGTCCGACCCAGCCAGGAACAACTTCTGGCGAAAAGGATCGGCGTTATCGAAGTCGGCCTGCATGCGCGCAACGACTACCTGCAACAACATGGCACACCCCAGAGCCTGAATGATCTCTCAGCTCATTCAGTCATCGGCTACGACCAGGAAAGCGCCTTCATCCGCAGCCTGGCCGTCAAAGGCTTCGACCGCAGCGCCTTTTCCCTCAGCAGCGACAGCGACCTCGCACAACTGGCCCTGATCCGCGCTGGCGCCGGCATCGGTGGCTGCCAGGTCAAACTGGCCCGGCAAGACGCCCGCCTGAGCCGGGTCCTGCCCGACGCATTCGCCCTGCAACTGGACACCTGGGTCACCATGCACGAAGACCTGCGCAACAGCCCGCGCTGCCGCGTCACCTTTGACGCCCTGGTGGCCGGTTTGCAGCATTACGTACAGGATTGAGACAGCTTCGCTGGTGAAGAATCAGAGTCCCTCAAACCCTTCATAGACGCCCCCATGTCCGAAGCCTTCGAAGTCCCCAGCCCCCACGAAAAACACGTCGAACACGCCACCGAACATGCCCACCGCAGCGGAGACAATTTCGCCAGCCGCATCGCCGTGATGACCGCCATCATGGCCACCGTCGGCGCCATGCTCAGCTACCAGGCCGGCTCCACCGAAAGCGATGCGGCGATGGACAAAAACAACGCCGCCATCTTCAAGACCGAAGCCGCCAACCAGTGGAACTACTACCAGGCCAAATCCAGCCGGCAGAACCTTGCGGAACTGGCGACCCATATTCCGGGCGTTGACGCCAAGCACTACACCGATGAGATCGAGCGTTACAAAACCCAGAAGGAAGACGTGCGCAAACAAGCCGAAAAGCTTGAAGCCACCTCGAAAGAATGGGATGAAAAGTCCGAACAGGCACTGCACCAACATCACCGCTGGGCACAGGCGATGACCGCGATTCAGATCGCGATTTCGCTGGCGGCGATTACCTTGCTGACAAGGAAGGAATGGTTGAAGCGCATGGCCTACACCGCTGGCAGTGTGAGCGTGGTGCTCGGCGGGATGGCATGGTTGCATATTTA
>NZ_CP080030.1:5353618-5354770 GCF_019382755.1 Pseudomonas sp. Colony2
ATCGCTATATAGTAAAACGCATAACGCCTGACACTATAAAGCCGAGGAAAAGCCGGTGACCGCACAATCATCCAAGGAAGCTGTGGGCGTCGCCTACAGCATCGAGTCAATGCGCTACGCACAGGCCATGACCTGGCGCGCCATCGAAGCGCTGTCCAGGCTCATCCGCCCCGGCATGCTCGAATCCGAAGCCCGCGAACTCGGCAAAAAAGTCCTCGCCGACCTCGACATGCAGCGCATCTGGCACCCCCTGCTGGTGCGCTTTGGCGCCAACACCCTCAAGACCTTCAAGGAACGCTCCGACGGCGACCCGGTGCTGGGGGAAAACGACATCTACTTCATCGACATGGGCGCCGTGTGGCAAGGCCATGAAGGTGATGCGGGGGCGACATTCAGCACCGGTAACGACCCCGAGATGAAGGCATGTGCGAGCGCGGCAAAAGAGCTGTTTGATCGGGTTGAGCGGCGCTGGAGGAACGACAAAGTCGTCGGCCTGGAGCTGTATCGTTTTGCCGAAGAGCAAGCGAAGGAAATGGGTTGGGTGCTGAACCTGGACATCAAAGGGCACCGCGTCAGCGATTTCCCCCATGCGATTTATCGTGGCGGTGATCTTGGGGACTTTGACCAGTATCCCAATGAAGGGCTGTGGATTCTGGAGATACAGATCGCGCACCCGAGCGGGGCTTATGGTGCGTTTTACGAAGATTTGCTGGCTTAATTTTTCAAGGAATAAAGATGGAACGCTCGACCGAATTTCCCGTGCTGTTGTTTTCCTACGGCACGTTGCAGGACAAGGCAGTGCAGCTGGCCAACTTTGGGCGGGAGTTGGTGGGTCAGCAGGATGCTGATGCTGGGGTATTCGACAAGCTGGGTGGAGATTACCGATCCTGAGGTGTTGGCGGCCAGTGGCAAGACCCATCATCCGATTGTTTCGCCGAGCGGGCGGAATGAGGACAGTGTTGAAGGGATGGTGTTTCAGATTACCGAGCAGGAACTGGCGGCGGCGGATGCGTATGAAGTTTCGGACTATAAGCGGGTTTCGGTGGGGTTGGCTTCGGGGTTGACGGCTTGGGTGTATGTGCAGGCTTGAGGGCGTGCAGTTGGTCAGTCGGAGTGATTTCCTACAGATCAATCGGAAGGCATGCCCTGCCC
>NZ_CP080030.1:5355149-5355933 GCF_019382755.1 Pseudomonas sp. Colony2
CAATTCCGTTGCGCGATGGTTGTGATTTGCTGGATGTGATAGGTCGGCGCATGGCTATGCGGTGTTCCTAAACCCATTGGCTTGATCCCGCACAAACGAAAAAGGGGCGACCTCTCAGTCATCCCTTTTTGCGAACATTACCCAACCTAAACGCAACGCGTGCCACGAACCTTATGCTCGTACTCCCAGCCCTTACACGCCAACCCTACATGCTTGGGAATCAGAGCGGCCCCGCTGCTGTAGGAAGTAATAGTCCTACGAGTGAAGCCCAGCTCTACAGCCGCGGCGGAAAGCGACAGGTTGTTGCTGAGCATCCATTTTCTGAAGTCCTGCGTCAGCATGACCTCGCCGGACTGTTCCAGCGCCAAACGATGCAAGGTGCCGGAGGACAACTCAAGGTCATTGCCCCAAGTCACGTCAAGGCCCCACTCACCGACTTCAACCCGACCAAATAGAGCCAAGTCCTGAAGGGGTTTTAGAATCGGGAAGGTATTTATGTGATCAGTGAGATCAACGGTATGCCGCTTGCCGTTATTCCACTCAATTTCGATGGCATGCTTGCCGGCAACTGGTTGCACAGCAGAGATGCGAAGCTTGCTGGTCATAAGTCAGTTCCTCCGGTTTTGTTCATTCCATACCCGTCTAGAGAAGGAGCTGAAGCTAGAGAAAATTTTTTCCTAGCACAACCACCTATTCAAACCCCAGAAACCACAAAACCCCTGACTTCTTTCGAAACCAGGGGTTTTGTTTACATCGAATTTGGCGGTGAAGGAGAGATTCGAAA
>NZ_CP080030.1:5393810-5396943 GCF_019382755.1 Pseudomonas sp. Colony2
TCGAATTTGGCGGTGAAGGAGAGATTCGAACTCTCGATACAATTTCTTGTATACACACTTTCCAGGCGTGCTCCTTAAGCCACTCGGACACTTCACCGTATCTCGTCAAACTGATTCAGTCTGTCGAGGCGCGCTAATGTAGTCGAAAGCTTTTCCGATGGCAAAGGTTTTTTTCAGAATTTTCATGCGCTTAGGCGGTTATGCCGTTCCAGACCTCTGCGGCGCCATGCACACCACGGCGATTCTGCCATTCTCGGGCACTCACGGCGCTTGTCTATAGTAGCTGCTGCGCCTTGCCGAAGGCCGCCTGCGGGCGGGCATGGGGGAAAAGTCTGACTGGGTAGTCAGTCATGGCGCTTTACCAGGGCGGGCGCGGTGGGTAACGTCTGCCGTCTGTCCTTCTATTACAAGCATTACAAGGAATCGCGTCATGAGTGAGTTGATTGCCTACCACCTCGAAGACGGTATCGCGACCCTGACCCTGAGCAACGGCAAGGTGAATGCCATTTCGCCGGCAGTGGTCAGTGCGTTTAATCAAGCGCTGGATCAGGCCGAGAAGGATCGGGCGGTGGTGATCATCACGGGCACGCCGGGGATTTTGTCCGGTGGCTATGATTTGAAGGTGATGACCGCCGGCCCTAAAGAAGCGGTAAGCCTGGTGACGTCGGGCTCCACCCTCGCCCGCCGCCTGTTGTCGCACCCGTTCCCGGTGATCGTGGCGTGCCCCGGGCACGCGGTGGCCAAGGGCGCGTTCCTGTTGCTGTCGGCAGATTACCGAATCGGTGTGGACGGGCCTTTCAGCATTGGCCTGAATGAAGTGATGATCGGCATGACCATGCACCACGCCGGGATCGAGCTGGCGCGGGATCGTCTGCGTAAGTCGGCGTTCCACCGTTCGGTGATCAATGCCGAGATGTTTAACCCGCAGGACGCATTGGGCGCCGGGTTCCTGGATAAGGTGGTCGCGCCGGAAGAGTTGCAGGCCGCGGCGCTGGAAGCCGCTCGCCAACTGAAGAAGATCAATATGAACGCCCACAAACACACCAAGCTGAAGGTGCGTAAGGCGCTGCTGGAAGCCCTGGATGACGCGATCATTCAGGATCAGGGGCACTTGGGTTAATCAAACCTACGCCTGCTGAATCGAAGCCCGACCTTGAGTCGGGCTTTTTCTTACAAAGAATTCCGGATTGCCTACAACCGCTCTAGGCGGTGTCTGTCACGGCACGTTGAAACATGCGCTTAAACATCGCCTATCTTCCGACTCTATAGGGGCAATTGCCGAATACAGTGCACATCCGTACACTGCGCCACCTTTTGTCCCGATGGGCTGTGTCGATGCTTTTTTTGTTACGCATGTTGTTGATGGGCCTGCATTTTATGATTGCGGGCGTACTGGGCGTGCTGCTGGGGATCTGTCGGCCGTTCAATCCGGACAACAGCCGTTACTGCGCGCGCCTGTATGCGGTGCCGGCGATGTGGCTATTGCGCCTGCGAGTGAAGGCCGATGTCGACTCGCTGCGTCACAAGCCCAGCAGTTGCGTGATCATCGCCAACCATCAATCCAACTACGACCTGTTTGTGTTCGGCACCGTGGTGCCGTACCGCACGGTGTGTATCGGCAAGAAGAGCCTGAAGTGGGTGCCGTTGTTCGGACAGTTGTTCTGGCTGGCGGGCAATGTGTTGATCGACCGGGGCAATGCGCACAAGGCGCGGCGTTCGATGCTGACCACCACCCACACCTTGGCGCATGCCAACACCTCGATCTGGGTGTTCCCGGAAGGCACGCGCAACTTCGGTGAAACCCTGCTGCCGTTCAAGAAAGGCGCGTTCCAGATGGCGATCGCCGCAGGCGTGCCGATTGTGCAGGTGTGTGTCAGCACCTATGTGAAGCAGATGAAGCTCAATAGCTGGAACAGTGGCGATATTCTGATTCGCTCGTTGCCGCCGATTCCTACGAAGGGGCTGACGATGGATGACATGCCGCTGTTAATGCAGACCTGCCGCGAGCAAATGCGCGACTGCATCGAGGCGATGGACCGCGAGCTGCAAACCACGCCTGCAATCACGGCTGAACCCCGCCGAATTTGCTGACTCTGATTGGGCAGGGCAGCTAAGCTGCCTGACAGTTGTCATCTGCCATTCAAGAAGAAGCGATCAGCACTATGGGTAGAGTTGTTGCGGCCGCCGTCTATAGCGCCGGTAAGAAAGTCACCGATATCACCCTCGACGAAGGCGCCGCGTGGGCCGCCAAGCCTGACCACTTTGTGTGGATCGGCCTGGAGGAGCCCAGCGCGCTGGAACTGGCCAACCTGCAGCGCCAGTTCAACCTGCACGAACTGGCCATCGAAGACGCCCTGGAAAAACACAGCCGTCCCAAGCTTGAAACCTTCGGCGACGCGCTGTTTATCGTGACCTACTCACCGGTGCGCGATAACGGCAAGCTGGAGTTTATCGAAACCCATATCTTTGCCGGCAACGGCTACATCATCACCGCCCGCAACGGCCACTCGGCATCCTACGGCTATGTGCGCCAGCGCTGTGAGGCGCGGCCGCTGTTGCTGGAGCATGGGGAAGATTTCGTACTCTATGCGCTGCTGGATTTTGTTACCGAGAACTACCAGCCGGTGAGCGAGGCGATTCATGCCGAGGTCGATGAGCTGGAGCGCAACGTGTTGTGCAACTCCCTGAGTGAAGCGGATATCCAGAAGCTCCACGGCCTGCGCCGCGATGTGCTGCGACTGAAGCGCTATGTGGCACCGATGGTGGAGATCAGTCAGGAATTGCAGAAACTGAGCTTCCCGTTTATCGACAAGAACATGCGTCCGTACTTTCGCGATGTGCAGATTCACGTCACCCGGCAGATGGAAGACCTGACCACCTTGCGGGATATCGCCAGCCAGACCATCGAGATTGGGGTGTTGCTGGAAGCCTCGCGCCAAAGCGTGGTGCAACGCAAGTTTGCCGCGTGGGCAGCGATTCTGGCGTTCCCGACGGCGGTGGCCGGGATTTACGGGATGAACTTCCAGAACATGCCGGAGCTGCAGTGGCACTACGGCTATTTTGCGGTGCTGGGGTTTATTGCGGTGGGGTGTACAAGTTTGTGGGCCAGCTTCAAGCGTTCAGGCTGGCTGTA
>NZ_CP080030.1:5396955-5397051 GCF_019382755.1 Pseudomonas sp. Colony2
TTGTGGCGAGGGAGCTTGCTCCCGCTGGGGTGCGAAGCGCCCCCAAGGCTTGCGACTGCTGCGCAGCCGAACGGGAGCAAGCTCCCTCGCCACAAA
>NZ_CP080030.1:5397088-5431991 GCF_019382755.1 Pseudomonas sp. Colony2
GCTTTTGGTTTGTGCGCCACAAACCGCATCATCCATTCCGCCACGGTAACGCCGTGATGGTCTCGCTCCAGGCTGGCCACACCGTTGGTGTAGACCTTCTCCCCCAGCGTTGTCTGAAGAATCTCCAGCAACTCGCGGGAATAGTCGTGGATAAATTCCGGGTGGCCCTGGAAGCACAGCACCTGGTCTTCAATGTGGTACGCCGCAAACGGGCAGAACTCGCTGGAGGCGATCACGGTGGCGTTTTCCGGCAAGGTGGTGACCTGGTCCTGGTGGCTGATCAACAGCGTCAGCTCTTCCACCACCGGGCTCATCCACGGTGCCTTGGCGTTCAGTTTGTAGTCATGGATGCCCATGCCCCAGCCCTTGGTCGCCCGCTCGGTCTTGCCACCCAACAGCAGCGCCAGCAACTGGTGGCCGAAGCAGATGCCGATCAGCTTGTCGCCGCGGGCATGGCGGTCCAGCAGGTAGGTCTTGAGGGTCTGGATCCACGGATCGGTGCCAAAGGAGTCGGCCTTGCTGCCCGTCACCAGGTACGCGTCGAACACTTCTTCATCCGCCGGGTATTCACCCTGCACCACGTTATAGATGACGAACTCGGCGGCAATCGGCTGTTTGGAGAACAGGCGCTTGAACATCTGCCCGTACCCTTGGTACTGATCGATCAGCCCAGGACGCAGGATATCGGTTTCCAGGATGCACACGCGTAACGACATAAAAAATACCTGACACGGCGATGGGAATAATGAACACCCCCAGAGCCTGCCTTGAAATACCCTTCCAAGGCAAGCCCCATCGCCATGCTCAATGTGGGAGCGGCGATTCGACTTACTCGCGAATGCGGTGTGTCAGTCAACACACTCGTTAGCTGATCCACCGCTTTCGCGAGCAAGTCGAATCGTCGCACCGCCGCTCCCACATTTGGATCACCGAAACGCTTCACCCTGTGCGGCTTTCTCCAACAGCAGCGCCGGCGGCGTGAAGCGCTCACCATATTGCTCGGCCAGGTAGCGGGCGCGGGCGACGAAATCGTTCAGGCCGTACTGGTTGATGAATTGCAGCGCTCCGCCGCTCCAGGCGGCAAAGCCGATACCGAAGATCGAGCCAACGTTGGCATCTGCCGTCGACATCAACACGCCCTCCTCCACACAGCGCACGGTTTCGATGGCCTGGATGAACAGCAAGCGGTCGCGCACGTCTTGCGGCGAGATCTGTTGGCCGGGCTTTTCGAAGCGGCTTTTCAGCTCCGGCCACAGGTGTTTCTGCCCGCCCGCCGGGTATTCGTAGAAACCGCCACCCGCCGCCTTGCCCGGGCGCTTGTATTCAATGAGCAACAGGTCGATCACGGCAAACGCCGGGTGCCGCGGTAACGGCTTGCCCTCGGCCTGTAGGTCCTTGGCCGTCTGTTGACGGATATGGCTCATCAGGCTGAGGGAAACTTCGTCAGAGACCGCCAGCGGCCCCACCGGCATCCCGGCCTTGCGCGCCTCGGTCTCGATCATCGGTGCGGCCACGCCTTCGCCGAGCATGGCGATACCTTCATTGGTGAAGGTGCCGAACACCCTTGAAGTGAAGAAGCCGCGGCTGTCGTTGACCACGATCGGGGTTTTCTTGATTTGCAGTACGAAGTCGAACCCCCGCGCCAGGGTTTCGTCGCTGGTGCGGGCGCCCTTGATGATTTCCACCAGGGGCATTTTGTCCACCGGGCTGAAGAAGTGCAGGCCGATAAACTTGCCCTGGTCTGGAACGGCGGTGGCTAACCCGCTGATGGGCAAGGTGGAGGTGTTGGAGGCGATCACCGCTTCGGCACCCACCACGTTTTGCGCGGCCGCCGAGACCTTGGCCTTGAGTTCCCGATCCTCGAAGACGGCTTCGACGATCAGGTCGCAGCCGGCAAGATCAGCATCGGATTCGGTAGGAACAATCCGCGCGAGGATGGTTTCCCGCTGTTCGTCGGTCAATTGCCCACGCCCGACCTTCTTGTCCAGCAACGTGGCCGAGTGGGCCTTGCCCTTCTCTGCCGCCGCCTGGCTGACGTCCTTGAGCACCACCTCAATGCCCGCCGAAGCGCTGACGTAGGCAATGCCCGCGCCCATCATCCCGGCGCCGAGCACGCCGACCTTGCGTGTCACATACGGCGCAAAGCCCTGGGGCCGCGAACTGCCAGCATTGATTTCATTGAGCTGGAACCAGAAGGTGCCAATCATGTTTTTCGCCACTTGCCCGGTGACCAGCTCGGTGAAGTAGCGGGTCTCGATCAAGTGCGCCGTGTCGAAATCCACCTGGGCACCTTCCACGGCGGCACAGAGGATTTTCTCCGGGGCCGGGAAGCAGCCGTTGGTTTTGGCGCGCAGGATCGATGGCGCAATGGCAAGCATTTGCGCGACTTTCGGGTTGGACGGCGTACCACCCGGGATCTGATAGCCCTTGATGTCCCAGCGCTGTTTCGCCTCGGGGTTGGCCAGAATCCACGCCCGGGACTTGGCCAGCAGCTCGTCACGGTCTGCCGCCAGCTCATCAATCAACCCGGCTTGCAGCGCCTGCTGCGGCGTAATCTTTTTGCCTTCCAGCAAGTAGGGCAAGGCTTTTTCCAGGCCCAGCATCCGCACCATGCGCACCACACCGCCGCCACCCGGCAAAAGCCCGAGGGTGACTTCCGGCAGGCCAATCTGTACCGACTTGTGGTCCAGCGCCACACGGTGCTGGCACGCCAGGCAGATCTCCCAGCCACCGCCCAGCGCTGCGCCGTTGATCGCGGCCACTACCGGTTTGCCGAGGGTTTCCAGGGTGCGCAGTTGCGCCTTCAGCACCAGCACGCTGGCGTAGAAATCCTTGGCGTGGGGCTTGTCGAACTTGATCAGTTCATTAAGGTCGCCGCCGGCAAAGAAGGTCTTCTTCGCCGAGGTGATGATCACGCCCGCAATCGAATCCTTCTCGGCGTCCAGGCGGGCGACGGTGGCGGCCATGGCCTCGCGGTACACCCCGTTCATGGTGTTGGCGCTCTGGCCGGGCATGTCGATGGTCAGCACCACAATCTGGTCCTGGCCCTTTTCGTAACGAATGGCATCGGTCATGACTGATTCCTTAGGCTCAGAGGCGTTCGATGATAGTGGCGATACCCATGCCGCCGCCGACACACAGGGTGGCCAGGCCATAACGCTGCTGGCGTACCTCCAGCTCATCAAGCAAGGTGCCGAGAATCGCGCAGCCCGTGGCGCCCAGCGGGTGGCCCATGGCGATGGAGCCACCGTTGACGTTGACCCGGGCGGCGTCGATGCCCATGTCCTTGATGAACTTGAGCACCACCGACGCAAACGCTTCGTTGACCTCGAACAGGTCGATGTCTTCAACCCGCAAACCCGCCTTGGCCAGTGCCTTGCGGGTTGCCGGTGCCGGGCCGGTCAACATGATGGTGGGGTCGGTACTGGTGACAGCGGTGGCGACGATCCGCGCCCGGGGTTGCAGGCCGAGTTCGCGACCTTTGGCTTCAGAACCGATCAGCATCAGCGCCGCGCCATCGACGATCCCGGAACTGTTGCCCGGTGTGTGCACGTGGTTGATGCGCTCGACGTGGCTATAGACCCGCAACGCCGTGGCGTCGAAGCCCATCTGGCCCATCATTTCGAAGCTGGGCTTGAGTTTGCCCAGGCCTTCGAGGGTGGAGTCGGCACGGATGAATTCGTCCTGATCCAGCAGCACAATGCCATTTTGGTCCTGCACGGCGATCAGCGACTTGTTGAAGGAACCGTCTGATCTGGCCCGCGCCGCTTTCTGCTGTGAGTGCAGGGCAAAGGCGTCGACGTCCTGGCGGGTGAAGCCTTCCAGGGTGGCGATCAGGTCGGCACCGATGCCTTGCGGGGTGAAGTGGCTGTGCATATTGGTTTGCGGGTCGAGCACCCAGGCGCCGCCGTCACTGCCCATGGGCACTCGGGACATGGACTCGACGCCGCCCACCACCACGAGGTCTTCAAAGCCGGAGCGCACTTTCATCGCGCCGAGGTTCACGGCTTCCAGGCCCGAGGCGCAAAACCGGTTGATCTGCACACCGGCGACGCTGATATCCCAGTCCGCCACCAAGGCGGCGGTCTTGGCGATGTCGGCGCCCTGGTCGCCAATCGGTGTGACACAGCCCAGGACGATGTCATCCACTTGCCGGGTGTCGAGGTCGGTGCGCTGTTGCAGTGCCGTCAGCAAACCGGCCACCAGGTTCACCGGCTTGACGCTGTGCAGGGCGCCATCCGCCTTGCCTTTGCCCCGGGGCGTGCGTATCGCATCAAAGATCAAAGCTTGGGTCATGACGTCCTCGAATCACTATGCAACGAATCGTGTCCTTACCTTAGGCGCCAGGGCGCCGGATTCAATGACCGAACCGCTCATTGACCTTGACGCTCACGCTCAGACGAACGGTAGGAGGCTACGGGAATCGGCTGATTAATCGTTTTAGCTGTCTAGCCGTAGGGCTGGCGTCTGGCTGGCAATTGGCCTCATGCCTTTTTAATAAGTTTTCTTCAGGTGATGAGACGAAATGGATCTAAGCCATGTAGAACGAGGGCTCTAAGGTTGAATCTGTAAGAGAAGTTAAAGGTTGCTGCCGGGTTTTGCTGGAGCACCTGTAGGAACTGTAAGAAAAGAGTCATGTAGCACCGTCATAGTTGAATCGACCGGCACGCATTTGACGCTCAGGAATAACAACAAAAGGCAGTCAGCCATGTTCAAGCATTCGAAAGTACGTCAGGCGGGACTTATTCTGTTCGCCACCACCCTGATTCTGATCTTGCCCAACCTCACCAAGGTCATTGGGTGACCTCTCACACCCCACATTCTGCGCAGACACAGCGCCAGGATCGCAGCCTTTGGCAGCGCCTTTCGGGATATTGCGTATAGCGATCCCGTCAGGGGCTGCCGTTTTGCGCGCCGAGATTTTTTGATTTTGCGGTATCGTGAGTTCCACCGCCTTTTCCGATATGTGGCCCTTCCTTGAAACAGATCATCGTCCTCCTGATCCTGCTGCTGGCCTTGCCGGCGCACGCCGCGAAATTGACCGTCGAGCTGGATCACGCCAGCAAAACCTGGGAAACCACCGAACTGCTCAAGCGTCCGGATGTGCAGACGGTGCAGATCGTTGATGACGTTTCCTACAAGCGCAATATGACCTATCGTGCAGTGCCGTTGGCAGCGCTGTTGCCAGGTATCACGCCGGATAACCATCTGCAGGCAGTGGCCCTCGACGGCTTTGCCGCGGAACTGACGGCGGCACCGCTGCTATCAAAAAGCGGCGCGCGGGCCTGGCTGGCGGTGGAAGATCCGGCGCATCCGTGGCCGCCACTGGCAGACGGCAAGCCCAGTGCCGGGCCGTTTTATCTGGTGTGGACCGATCCACAAGCCGGGCATATCAGCCCTGAGCAATGGCCGTTTCAGATTTCCGGGATCAAGCAGTTGAAGACGGTGGCGGAGCGCTTCCCGGCGTTGTTGCCGGATCCGAAACTGGCGGCGAATGACCCGGTGAATCAGGGGTTCGCACTGTTCCAGAAGAACTGCCTGGCATGTCATCGCCTGAACGGGGCCGGCGATGCGCAGGTGGGGCCGGACCTGAATATTCCTTACAACCCCACTGAATATTTTGCCGGGGATTTCCTCAAGCGCTACATCCGCGATCCGCAAAGCATGCGGCACTGGCCACAGGCGAAGATGCCRGCGTTTGCCACCAGCGTGSTGCCGGATGCGGACCTGGATCTGCTGGTGGGGTATTTGAAGCATATGGCGGGCAGAAAGCAGCCTTAAGGCTCAGGTAAATCTGTGGCGAGGGAGCTTGCTCCMGCTGGGCTGCGCAGCAGCCCCAATCAGRCAATCRCATTTCTCCAGACAGAACTCGGGGGCATGCTTTGGGGCCGCTTCGCRKCCCAGCGGGAGCAAGCTCCCTCGCCACAAAAAGCTKTCYTGGCRCGGAGAGCTTTCCTGCTACACARAGCTCCCTCTCTCCCKGGATCCTACTGCTGYTGCACCGATATCACCGGTGTCGGCGCTACAAATACCTTCGCATGCATTTGCTCATGCCCTCCCCCACGACGCATGCCTCGTACCGGGCAGGCGTCCAGGTAATCCAGACCCACCGCCAGCTTCAAATGCCGCTCCGGCCGCGCCAGTTGATTGGTCACGTCAAAACTGTACCAGGCGTCATCCAGCCACGCTTCAGCCCAGGCATGGCTGGCGAGGTGCTCGCAGTCTTCGCTGTACAAATACCCCGACACATAACGCGCCGGAATCCCCAGGCTGCGGGCACAGGCGAGGAAGGCGTGGGTGTGGTCCTGGCACACCCCGGCACGCCCGGCAAACGCCTTGGCCGCACAGGTGTCGACTTCGGTAGAGCCGGGCGAATAGGTCATGTACTGGTTCAGCGCGTGCATCAGGTCGATCAATGCGCTGCGGTCGCGGCGTTGATGGCAATGCTTTTCGGCAAAGCTGTGCAGGGCCTCGTCCGGCTCGGTCAACCGGGTGCAGCGCAGGAACGGGAAGGCCGACTGGCTTTCATGCTCGGCCTCGCGCAATTCGTCGATATCCACCTGGCCACGGGCGCCAATGATGATGGCTTCATGGGGCTCGTCCAGGGTCAACACGTGCAGGATGTTGCCGAACGGGTCCAGTTGCGCCCGTACCGGCCGGGGCAAGTCCAACTGCCAACTGAGGACATGCTGGCGCTCGCTGTCGTGGGGCGTGAGCCGCAGGTACTGGATGCTGGCACGCACCTGGTCTTCGTAGTGGTAGGTGGTTTCGTGGCTGATGGAAAGTCTCATGCCGCCTCCAGGTAGGAACTGTAAATAGCATCGCCCAACTCGCGCACGAGCGGGATGAAGTCGGTCAGCCAAGCGTGCAGGCCTTCCTCGAGAATTTCGTCGATGGCGGTATAGCGCAGGCGTGCGTCCATTTCCGCTGCCAGGCGTTGGGCCGGGCGACCGTTGATGCCGGGCAGGCTGCCAAGGATCTGGTCGATCTCTTCACTGCAGGCCCGCAGCGATCGCGGCACGTCGGCGCGCAGCAGCAACAGCTCGGCGACTTGTCGGGCGCCCGGGGCATCACGGTAGATTTCGGTGTAGGCCTCGAACGACGACAACGCCCGCAACAACGCACTCCATTGATAGTAGGCATGGGCGGTACCATCGGTGACCGCTTCGGCCTGGTCGCCGGCCATTTCATAGCGGGCGTCGAGCAAGCGCAGGGTGTTGTCGGCGCGCTCGATAAAGGTGCCCAGGCGAATAAAACGAAAGGCGTCGTTACGCATGATGGTGCCGTAGGTGGCACCGCGGAACAGGTGGGAACGTTCCTTGACCCACTCGCAGAACCGGCTCATGCCGTAGCGGCTCAGGCCTTGCTGGGCGATGTCGCGAATTTCCAGCCAGGTGGCGTTGATGTTTTCCCACATGTCGGCGGTGATTCGCCCACGCACGGCATGGGCACTGGCGCGTGCAGCGCCGAGGCAGCTGTAGATGCTGGCCGGGTTCGCCGCATCCAGGGCGAAGAAGTGCAGCAGGCGTTCGGCGTGCAGTTCACCGTGGCGCTCGCGGTAATCGTCGAGGGTGCCGGTGATCAGCAGCGGCATCGCCAGTTCATGCAGGCCATCGCCGCGCCCGTCCTGGGGCATCAGCGACAGCGAATAACTGACATCGAGCATCCGCGCGAGGTTTTCCGCGCGCTCCAGGTAGCGTGACATCCAATACAAATCCGAGGCAGTTCTACTCAACATATTTCAATCCTCGACCACCCAGGTGTCTTTGGTGCCGCCGCCCTGGGACGAGTTGACCACCAGCGAGCCTTCCCGCAGCGCCACACGAGTCAGGCCGCCGGGGACCACACGGGTTTCCTTGCCTTGCAGCACAAACGGGCGCAGGTCGATGTGGCGTGGCGCGATGCCGTTTTCGACGAAGGTCGGGCATGTCGACAGGCACAGGGTCGGTTGCGCGATATAGGCGTGGGGCTTGGCCTTGATGCGTGCGCGGAAGGCTTCGATTTCCGC
Organism: Pseudomonas sp. Colony2; assembly: GCF_019382755.1. Classification (NCBI taxonomy): domain Bacteria; kingdom Pseudomonadati; phylum Pseudomonadota; class Gammaproteobacteria; order Pseudomonadales; family Pseudomonadaceae; genus Pseudomonas; species Pseudomonas sp. Colony2. The sequence goes on from NZ_CP080030.1 coordinate 5,405,097, forward strand.
CGCCGAGGCGGCCGGGCCGACTAACATGCCGTAGCCACCGGAGCCCTGGGTTTCCTTCACCACCAAGTCCGGAAGGTTGGCGAGCACGTGGGACAGTTCGCTGGGATTACGGCACTGGAACGTCGGAACATTCTTCAGGATCGGTTCTTCATCCAGGTAAAAACGGATCATCTCGGTGACGAAGGGGTACACCGACTTGTCATCCGCCACCCCGGTGCCGATGGCATTGGCCAACACCACGTTGCCCGAGCGGTACGCCGCCAGCAGGCCCGGCACGCCGAGCATGGAGTCCGGGTTGAAGGCCAGCGGGTCGAGGAACGCGTCGTCGAGGCGACGGTAGATCACATCCACCGCCTTGGGACCATCGGTGGTGCGCATGAACACGCGGTCATCACGCACGAACAGGTCGGCGCCTTCCACCAGTTCCACGCCCATTTCCCGGGCCAGGAATGCATGCTCGAAGAACGCACTGTTGAAACGCCCAGGCGTCAGCACCACCACACTGGGATTATCCAGCGGGCTGGAGCTTTTCAGGGTGTCGAGCAACAGGTTGGGATAGTGGTCGATGGGCGCAATGCGCTGGGCCGCGAACAGTTCGGGGAACAGGCGCATCATCATCTTGCGGTCTTCGAGCATGTAGCTCACGCCGCTGGGGGTGCGCAGATTGTCTTCGAGGACGTAGTAAGTGCCGTCGCCATCGCGTACGAGGTCGACACCTGAGATGTGGGAATAGATATCCCGATGCAGGTCCAGGCCCTGCATCGCCAACTGGTACTGCTCGTTGGCCAGCACTTGCTCGGCGGGGATGATCCCGGCCTTGATAATGCGTTGTTCGTGGTAGAGGTCGGCGAGAAACATGTTCAGCGCCTTGACCCGCTGGATGCAGCCGCGCTCGACGATTCGCCATTCACTGGCCGGGATGCTGCGGGGGATCGTGTCGAAGGGGATCAGGCGCTCGGTACCTTGCTCATCGCCATACAAGGTGAAGGTGATACCGGCCCGGTGAAACAGCAAATCGGCTTCGCGCCGGCGCTGGGCCAGCAGTTCGGCCGGCGTGTCGGCCAACCAGCGGGCAAATTCGCGGTAATGGGGGCGCACCTGCCCTGCCCCGTCGTACATCTCATCATAATAAGTGCGGATCATGCCGTACTCCTTGTCACCCGGACGCCAGAACCATCGCAAGGCCCGTGCCAGCGGCATAAACACTTAAGTATCAATCAGTTGGATATAGACGCAGGTCTCATCGCACCGTCCCGGTGCAGCAAATGCCCGCTGTCATGGGCGGCGCCTCATTGCAATGCAGGCCATGACTATCACCAGCATAGTCAGAGTTGATTTCACTGCCCGGCAAACCCCGCGGATAATCACCTCCATCAGCTGAACAGGACGCGTCCTACAGCCTCATCCATTGCGCATTACCGTTTGTACCGAATCGCTCTCCTCCTTTGCGATCTTCCCTTTGGCCACCCTGCTCGGGTGGCTTTTTTTTGCGTAGGATTTTTCCCGCGCCAGAAACAAAAACGGCCGACCCAAAGGTCAGCCGATACGCTGTGTTGTTGCTCATGTCGCTACATGGGTAACCCACGCACCTCCTGTTTCACGCCCCATCCCTCGATGATTCCGCCCAAGGGCTCGACCACCGCCTCAAAGTCCTGCTCGAAGTCTCCTATGCCGTCGTAGGTGGCGAACATGATTTTGCTCAATTCCAGGTACCAGGCGCCGTCATCCCGTGCGCTGACCTGGGCATTCAGGGATTCCCCACGAAACCGACCCGCAGCCCGCCGCGCACGTTCCTCATCCGGGAAAATGGCGTAGAACTCGATGGGATGGAAACGCGAGAAGTCAAAGCCGCCCTCTTTCATGCGGCGCAACACGTTGGTGCTGATGTCTTCTTGATAGGCTGTGCTCATGAAACGTCCTCCTCAAACCGATGGATAGACTTTCCGTGCTTCCCAAGGCCCGCGCTGCAAGGGCGCGGGTGTTACGGCAGTGACGTCGCCGCTGGGAGACAAGCATGTAGCTGACAAGACCAGACCTTAGCGATTCATTCGCTGATCTCCATTGCAGAGTAGCGCGAAGCTATCACCTCCACCAGAGTCTGTTTAAAGGCGTACAGGGAATATTCAGGCGGCGGGTTCGACGTTGAGGTCTTTGATGCTGTTTTGATCTTTCAGAATCTTGACCGTGGGTTCGGCGATACGCCCCTCCAGATCGTTGAGATCCAGTTCCTCCAGCACCGGTGATACGCGGGCGCGAACCAGGCGCGCAGCTTCTTCAAGCGTGGGTTTCTGCTCGCACTCGAATTGCTCGACTACCGACTCACCATGATCATTGGTGAAGGAAACGTTCCACTTTGGCATCAGAGCCTCCTCGATAAAACCCATGGGTGGGCTTACATCTATCTGGACCTTGAGGGCCTGGAAATCGTTCCACTCAAGGCAGGAGGCACCTGATCAACTGCAGTTATTTTTCAGCGTGTTCTTTCAGGGCTTTCAAGGTGTTGAACGGTGCGTCCACCACGAACTTGTTGGCCAACCAAGACGGCACGCTGCCACCTGGCTCGGTGTGCACCTGGTAGGTCACTTCGGTCAGGTTGTCGCCTTTAGGCACCAGCTTCCAGTAACCATCGACCTGGGCTACGCGCACATAGCCTTTGACTTCTGGCTGGTAGGTCGGCACTTCCAACAGCTTGCGGGTGACGGTGCCGTCGGCAGCCTTGGTGGTGGTGATTTCCAGGATCGAGTCACGATCGGTCACCGGGAACGGTGCCTTGAACTGGGTGTAGGTCCAGCTCTTGTCGCCTTCCTGCTTGAGCAGTTTCTGCGACTTGCATTCGTGGATCCAGGAACAGGCCCCCGCCACGTCTTCCTGCAGCGCCTGGATCTTGGCCAGCGGCGCCTTGATGGTCGTCACACCGCGATAAGCCTTGTACTTGGAGCCGGCAATTTCACTCAAGGACACTTTGATGCCGTCTTCATCCTTGGCCGTCTGCCAGTCTTCAGCATGCGCTGCGGCAGCGAACAACGCGGTAAAACCGCACAACACAGCAATTCGTTTCAGTGAACCCATGGTCTTATTCCTTATTGTTGAAGTTCAGTACTTTGAACAGCCCACTAAGCCGCCGTCATCTGTTCCCACCAGCCGATCAACCTGATCGCTTCTGCCTGGCTACTGCCACAGACCTCGATATCCGCCTGGAACGAACTACACACTGCCGGCCGCTCAGGCTGGCCAAACAACTGGCACAGTTGTTCGACCGAAAGATGCAGGCAGCGTTCGCCCGCCGGTTTGCCGGCTGGCATTCCCGGCAACGGAGAACTGATGGATGGGGCAATGCAGCAAGCGCCACAGCCTTCACGGCATTTCATGACGAACAGATCCTCGACAACTCAAGTGTTGATGGCCACGTAAGACTACGCCCTTAAACAGACGTTTTAAATTGGCTTAACAGGGGTTTTTCACCGAAAACAAAAGTGACTGACCAGTCTGCGACAGAAGGTCAGGGGTGCGCGTCACGTTTACTCGTCGGGTTTATTGCTTGAACTGGAAATCCAGCGCTGCGCCTTCTACTTCGCGGCGTTCTTCGTTGCGCAGTTGCAGCTGCATTTCATTGCTGAGCAGGCGCCCGTTGATCTGGAATGCACTGTTGTCAGTGGGCTTTTCGGCAAACATCGGCGGCAGCAGCGGCACGTTCTTCGGCTGCGGCATGGTGCCGAGGGGTTGCAGGTGGCGGACCATGTTCGACGGCAGGCTCAAATCCAGCTCTGCAGGCGGCAGCGGCGTCTTGGCGACTTCGTGGGCCGACTTTGACTTGCTGGCGATAGGCGCACGTTTTTTAACCGGCGTTGCTTTCTTTGCGGGGGCTTTCTTCGCGACCGGTGCCTTCTTGGCCGCAGCGGCTTTTTTCGCCGGCACCGTTTGCTGGGAGCTGGCAGCAGGCACCGCTTCACTAGCGGGAGCCGCCAGGACAGCGCCAGCGTTACACAGGCTTAACACGCAGATCAGCAGGGCAGCAGGAAAGGTATAAGTCATATCGCCAGCAGCATTAACGGCAGAAGGCCATATGCTCGCTTGTTGAGGACGGTATGACAAGCATGGTAATTAGCCAGCTACCCGTCGTGTCCCCTTTCCATGCCTCAAAAACCCGCCGCAGTCTCCTGGCATAACTGGCTTGCCAGCATCCCGAGGGTCATCAAGGCGCGCTCCGCCTCGCGGTTCCACGGGGTGCCGCAGTTCAGGCGAATACAGTGGTTGAACTGTTCCGTATTACTGAAGATCAGCCCCGGTGCAATGCTGATGCCCTGCTGCAAGGCGCGCACGTGCAGTTCCTGGGTATTGACCCGTCCAGGCAAACTGACCCACAGGATAAAACCGCCGGTCGGGCGGGTCATCTGGGTGCCTTCGGGAAAATACTGCTGCACGGCCAGCTGGAACGCGCTGAGGTTCTTGCGGTACTCCTGGCGGATATAGCGCAGGTGGCGGTCGTAACCGCCATTCTCCAGGTACGCCGCCGTGCCCATCTGGGTCACGCTGCAGGCCGAATGGGTGCTGAACATTTGCAGGCGCTGGATTTCCTGCTGGTACTTGCCGGCAATCATCCAGCCAATGCGAATGCCCGGTGACAGGGTCTTCGAGAAACTCGAGCAATAGATGACCCGGTCCAGACGGTCGTAGGCTTTCAGGGCCTTGGTGCGGCCCAGTTCGAACATCAGTTCGCCATAGATATCGTCCTCGACCACCTGGATATCGAAATCCGAGGCCAGGCGCAGCAACTGTTTCTGCCGCTCTTCGGGCATGGTGCCGCCCAGGGGATTGCTCAGGCGCGTGGTCAGCACCAGGGCCTTGATCGACCATTGGTTGGCTGCCAGTTGCAGGGCTTCCAGGCTCATGCCGGTGGCCGGGTCGCTGGGGATTTCGATGACCTTCAGGCCCAGCAGATCGGCCAGTTGCAGCAAGCCGTAATAGGTCGGTGATTCGGCGGCGATCAGGTCGCCGGGACGGGTCAGCACCCGCAGCGACATCTGCAATGCATCGACACACCCATGGGTGATCACCACTTCGGAGGGGTCGACCACCACCCCGGCATCGCGCATACGGATCGCCACCTGTCGCCGCAGCGGCTCGAAACCCGGGCTGAACATGTAGCTGAACGCCCGCGGGCTTTGGAAACGCGTGACCTTGGCCAGTTGCTGATGCAGCGCGCGCACAGGCAGGTAGTCGACACTCGGCACGGCGGCGCCGAGCGGGAACACGCCTTCGCGACGGGATTCCACCAACACCTGTTGAATGATGCTGCTGCGGGTGACCAACCCTGGACGCTCGACCCGGGCGATGTCCGGCGTGGGCGCAGTGAGCGCCGGCGTCTGGTGCACGTAATACCCGGACTGCGGCCGCGCGCGAATCAAACCCTGGTCTTCCAGGTTCGCGTAGGCCTGCAACACGGTGGCGTGGCTGACGTTGAGCTGGGAGCTCATTTTGCGTACCGAAGGCACGCGCTCGCCCGGTTGATAGACACCGCGGCGGATATCCTCAGCCAGCTGCTGGGCGATACGTTGGTAGAGCAACAGATTGGTCATGACGCAGCACTCGATTTCACGGGTATTTTATTTTTGTGTGAAACATACCGGCACAGTTTAGAAGTGTACGGGGACAGTTGCCACAATAGTCGAGCGCGGGCGGCAGTGATAGAAAAAACTGTAAGGGTTGCGAACTGAATCGCGGGCATAAAAAACCCGATCATTGATCGGGCTTATGTGGGAGCTGTCGAGCTTCAGCGAGGCTGCGATGCAGGCGCTGCGGTCTCGCAGGTGCACCGAGGCGATCCTGTCGCAGCCTCGCTGGGGCTCGACAGCTCCTACAGGAATCACCTTTCATCTTGAACAACAGGTTCAGCGAGCAGCGCCCAGCTGGCCTTTTTCGTCGGAGAACACAATTTCTACCCGACGGTTCTGCGCCCTGCCCCGCTCAGACGCGTTGGCTTCGACCGGATACTGATCGCCGTAGCCTTCGACCTGAATGCGTTTTTCGTCGATCCCGAGGTCGCTCAGTACATCCGCAACCGCTTGAGCGCGGTCCCGGGACAGTTTGATATTTTCCTGTTCGCCGCCGGTATTGTCGGTGTAACCCTCGATGCGCACCACGCGCTTGGGGTTCAGCTGCAGGAACTGCACCACTTTGAGCACGGTGCGGTTGGCCGAGTTTTGCAGCTCTGCATCACCCGTATCGAACAGCACGTCACCCAGGGTCATCACCAGCCCGCGATCAGGCTGGACGGTGGTCAGGCTGGATATCTGCGCCTCAATCCATTTGCCCTGTTGCTGAACGCTGGAGAGCTTGGCTTCACGCAGGGCCAGTTGCAGGCGCTGGCGTTCCAGCTCCAGCTTGACCCCACGCTCCTGATTGAGTGCCTGCTCGGTGTGTTCCCGGGCAATCGCGCTGTAGCGCTGGCTCAGGTAGGCGTAATGCGCCACATCGGCGCCGCTGCCCCAGAAGCTGGAGAAACGGTCGGCACGGGCCAGGGACTCACCGGCGCGAATCACGTCCTTGGGTGCGATACGCAGCACATTCGAATCTTCCTTGACCTTCTGGAAGTCAGTGCTGGCCTGTTGCAAGGCGAGGTTACTGTCGGGATGGGTCGCACAACCACCCAGCGCACTGCCCAGCAACACCACACAGCTCAACCCACGCATCAACGGGCTCATTGGGCGTCTCCCAACTGCAACTGCTTGCGCAGGCGGGTGATACGGGTGTTGAGCACGTTCAGTTGCTCCTGGCTTTTGCGGGTCAGCACCCGCGCTTCCGCCAGGCGGGCGTCCAGCTCGGCTTCTTCAGCCTGCATGCGGGCGTCCTTGTAGGATTCATCGGCCATGTCGGCACGGGCCTGGGTGAACTTGTCTTCCGCCAGCTTCAGCTCGGGCGAATCGCTGGCAACGGCGCCCACGGCGCTGGCTTGTTCCAGGGCTTGCTGGGTCAGGCGCATCTGTTCATTCGGCGCAGGATCGGCTGCACATCCCGCCAGAGCTACAACGGCGAGGGCCGCGAAAAGAGGTCGAATAGTCACTGAAAATCCCTACTTTGTTGGGGTGCCGACGGGTTGCTGCAACTGCGCTTTCCAGCGCTCAAGATTGCTCTGCAGCGCGGTTTCCGCCAGACCGGACGCGGGCAATTCTGTCATCTTTTTGGCGAGCTGTCCGCGCAACCACGGATCGTTGCAGGCGGAGTTGTGGGAAATGGCCAGGTACAGGCCCGGCTGGTCGATGGGGATTTCCCGCGCCACCAGGTCGTTGCTCATGCCCAGGGTCTGGGCCATGGCCATGCCGGAATAACGTCCGGCGAGTACGTAGTCCACTTCCCCCAGCAGCAGCTTCTGGAACGCCGGGGTCAGGCTGGGCAAGCGTTGCAAGGTCAGTTGCTCGGCGGCCAAGGTTTCAAAGTCGCGGCTCAGGCGCGCCCTTTCCGACACCGCGCCCTTGTGGCCCTGCAGGTCGCTGGCCTGGCTGTAGGCCAGGGAGGAATCCTTGCGGGTCCAGACCAGATAATCGGTTTGCACCAATGCCGGGTGGATGTAGTCGAGGGAGTCCAGGGCGTCGAGGGTCAATGGCGCGTCGGCGAGGATGTCCATGCGCCCGCTGCGCACTTCTTCCAGCGCCAGGGAACGTTTGCCGCCGTACAGCAGGTCGATTTTCACCCCGAGGTCCTTGGCCACTTGCTGCAGCATGTCGGCGGTGGCGCCGATCAAGTGCGTGGGGTCCTGGGGATCACGCCACAGATAAGGCGGTGCGTCCGGGCTGCCGGTGATCACCAGGCGATCACATTTGCCAGCCGCCAGCGACACCGCCGGCAGCAGTGACAGGGCCAGCAGTACAGTCCAGGAACGCAATTCCATGGCAGGGTTCTCCAGTTGAAAAATTACCGGGCAAAAAAAAGCCCGGTCAAAAGACCGGGCTCTTTATAAGTGAAGCGGCTGGATTAGACCAGCTTCTCCAACTCGGGTACGGCTTCGAACAAGTCCGCCACCAGGCCGTAATCAGCCACCTGGAAGATCGGTGCTTCTTCGTCCTTGTTGATCGCAACGATCACCTTGGAGTCTTTCATACCGGCCAAGTGCTGGATCGCGCCGGAGATACCGACGGCGATGTACAGCTGTGGCGCAACGATCTTGCCGGTCTGGCCGACCTGCATGTCGTTCGGTACAAAACCTGCGTCGACGGCTGCGCGGGAAGCGCCGACCGCAGCGCCCAGCTTGTCGGCCAGGGCGTACAGGTGCTTGAAGTTGTCGCCGTTCTGCATGCCGCGGCCGCCGGAAACGACGATCTTGGCAGCGGTCAGTTCCGGACGATCGGACTTGGCCAGCTCTTCGCCAACGAAGCTGGAAGTGCCAGCGTCGTGGGCAGCGGCCACAGCTTCAACCGCAGCCGAACCACCTTCAGCAGCCACCGGGTCGAAACCGGTGGCACGCACGGTGATGACTTTTACCGACGCAGTAGACTGCACGGTAGCGATGGCGTTACCGGCATAGATCGGACGCTTGAAGGTGTCGGCGCTTTCTACCGAAACGATCTCGGAGATCTGGTCAACGTCCAGTTGCGCAGCAACGCGCGGCAGGATGTTTTTGCCATTGGAGGTGGCAGCAGCCAGGATGTGGCTGTAGCCAGCGCCCAGCTCTGCTACCAGCGGCGCAACGTTTTCCGGCAATTGGTGAGCGTAGGCTGCGTTATCGGCAACCAGTACTTTGCTCACGCCAGCGATTTTGGCAGCGGCCTCAGCCACGGCACCAACGTTTTGGCCAGCGACCAGCACGTGGATATCACCACCGATTTTGGCGGCGGCGGCAACAGTGTTCAGGGTGGCCGGAGCCACGACCTTGTTGTCGTGTTCTGCGATTACCAAGATAGTCATGGTTAGATTACCTTCGCTTCGTTTTTCAGTTTCTCGACCAGTTCAGCCACCGACTTGACCTTGATGCCCGCGCTGCGTGCAGCCGGCGCTTCGACTTTTACGGTCTTGTTGGTGGAGGCGGTGGAAACGCCCAAAGCATCCGGAGTCAGCACTTCGAGAGGCTTCTTCTTGGCTTTCATGATGTTTGGCAGGGACGCGTAGCGCGGCTCGTTCAAACGCAGGTCGGTGGTGACGATGGCTGGCAGTTTCAGGGAAACCGTTTGCGCGCCGCCGTCGATTTCGCGGGTCACGGCAACCTTGTCGCCGCTCACTTCGACTTTCGAGGCGAAGGTGCCCTGACCGTAACCGGTCAGTGCAGCCAGCATCTGGCCAGTCTGGTTGTTGTCGCTGTCGATGGCTTGTTTGCCGAGGATCACCAGCGATGGCTGTTCCTTGTCGACAACAGCTTTCAACAACTTGGCAACGGCCAGGGAAGTCAGCTCTTCAGCGGATTCGACGAGGATGGCGCGATCGGCACCCAGCGCCAGGGCGGTACGCAGCTGCTCTTGAGCAGTGGTCGGACCGATGGAAACGACGACGATTTCAGTCGCAACGCCTTTCTCTTTCAGGCGTACGGCTTCTTCCACGGCGATTTCGCAGAAAGGGTTCATCGACATCTTTACGTTAGCGAGGTCGACGCCGGAATTGTCCGCCTTGACGCGAACTTTCACGTTGTAATCGACAACGCGTTTGACAGCTACAAGAACCTTCATGGATTCCTCGTTACTCTCCGGTGAAAAGAAAGTCGCCTAGGCGAACCTGGCGGTTTGATGCTCATCGGCACACAAGGGCACCTCCAAAAACACCGGCAATCGTCGGCGGGGGACCTTGCTCACGGGAGTGATGACCGTTCGTCAGCGGTGACTGAGAGGTCATTCATTATCGTGGCGTGTAAACTGCGCGCCATCGTGGCTCGCGCGTCACCCTTATTTGCCTTCAGCCTGTCTTTCGAGGTGGCCTTGAAACCCACAGTCTGCCTACGGGATGCGCAAAACCGACCGTATATTGACCGGAACGCCTATTCCGGTCAATACGCCAAAATGGTCAGTTATAAGCCGCGTTGCTTTGATTTACCTAGCTTGCGGGCAATTCAAACAAACGTTTGTATTGGACGCTGAGAGTGGTGTAGATATAATGCGCCACCTAGAGAGAAAGGTGGGTCGTCCCCTGCCCTTTGCATGAGATTGATGCAGGCATTGTGGGACGGATCACCGAACCTCCACCCATTAGAAAAAAAAGCCGTTGAGCCTTGAGTAGGAGATAGCCTGTGGAACGCGAATACATGGAATTCGACGTGGTCATCGTCGGCGCTGGCCCGGCAGGCCTGTCTGCCGCCTGCCGATTGAAGCAGAAGGCCGCCGAAGCCGGTAAGGAAATCAGCGTCTGCGTGGTCGAAAAAGGCTCCGAAGTCGGCGCTCATATCCTGTCCGGTGCCGTGTTTGAACCCCGTGCCCTGAACGAACTGTTCCCGGACTGGAAAGAACTCGGTGCACCGCTCAACACCCCTGTTGTGCGTGATGACATCTATGTACTGCGCTCCAGCGAAGCTTCCACCAAAGTGCCTGACTTCTTTGTGCCCAAGACCATGCACAACGAAGGCAACTACATTATTTCCCTGGGCAACCTGTGTCGCTGGCTCGCCCAGCAGGCCGAAAACCTGGGTGTGGAAGTCTACCCAGGCTTCGCCGCCCAGGAAGCGCTGTTCGACGAAAACGGCGTGGTGCGCGGGATCATCACCGGTGACCTGGGCGTCGACCGTGAAGGCAACCCGAAAGAAGGCGTCTACACCCCGGGCATGGAACTGCGTGGCAAGTACACGCTGTTCGCCGAAGGTTGCCGTGGCCACATCGGCAAGCAACTGATCCAGCGCTTCAACCTGGACAGCGACGCCGACGCCCAGCACTACGGCATCGGCCTGAAGGAAATCTGGGAAATCGACCCGGCCAAACACCAGCCAGGCCTGGTAGTGCACACCGCCGGTTGGCCGCTGGACATCATGAGCGCCGAGAACACCGGCGGTTCGTTCCTCTATCACCTGGAAAACAACCAGGTGGTCGTCGGCCTGATCGTCGACCTGTCCTACAGCAACACCTTCCTGTCGCCGTTCGACGAATTCCAGCGCCTCAAGCATCACCCGGTGCTGGCCCAGTACCTGGAAGGCGGCAAGCGCATCAGCTACGGCGCCCGTGCCATCTGCAAAGGCGGCCTGAACTCGCTGCCGAAAATGGTGTTCAAGGGCGGCGCGCTGATCGGCTGCGACCTGGGCACCCTGAACTTCGCCAAGATCAAGGGCAGCCACACCGCTATGAAGTCCGGCATGCTCGCCGCTGACGCCGTGGCTGACCGCCTGTTCGCCGAATCCGAAGGCGGTGACGAACTGACCGCTTACGTCGACAGCTTCAAGAACAGCTGGCTCTACGAAGAACTGTTCGCCAGCCGTAACTTCGGCCCGGCGATGCACAAGTTCGGCCCGATCATTGGTGCCGGCTTCAACTGGTTCGACCAGAACATCCTCGGCGGCAAAATGCCGTTTACCCTGCACGATACCAAGCCGGACTACGCCTGCCTCAAGCTGGCCAAGGACAGCAAGAAGATCGACTACCCGAAACCCGACGGCAAGCTGAGCTTCGACAAGCTGAGTTCGGTGTTCATCTCCGGCACCAACCACGAAGAAGAACAACCGTGCCACCTGAAGCTGAAAGACCCGAGCATCCCGATCGGCACCAACCTGCCGCTCTACGATGAACCGGCGCAGCGCTACTGCCCGGCCGGCGTGTATGAAGTGATCACCAAGGAAGACGGCGAGAAGCGCTTCCAGATCAACGCCCAGAACTGCGTGCACTGCAAGACCTGTGACATCAAGGACCCTTCGCAGAACATTACGTGGGTGACGCCGGAAGGTGCGGGTGGGCCGACTTACCCGAATATGTAAATCCGCTGCTTGAACAGAAGGCTCCCAAATGGGGGCCTTTTTTATAGCCCGGAAAAAGACCCATCGACTCGGTCAAATGTGGGAGCGGGCTTGCTCGCGAAAGCGGTGTATCAGTCACAGATGTTTTGGCTGAACCACCACTTTCGCGAGCAAGCCCGCTCCCACATTTTTGACCGAATTGTGCCCGGGAGAGTTATGCCGCCCGCTCATCCCCAGGGCTGCGCTCGAAGTAGCGCTTGTACTCCCGGCTGAACTGCGACGTGCTCTGATACCCCACACTGTGGGCCGCCTGCGCCACGCCCATGCCTTCCACCAGCAGCAACTGCTGTGCCTTGAGCAACCGCAGACGCTTGAGGTACTGCACCGGCGACAACAGCGTGCAGCGCTTGAAGTGTTCGTGGAAGGTCGACGCGCTCATGTGCGCATAACCCGCCAACGTCTCGATATTCAGCGGCTCGGCGTAATGGGCATGCAGGTGATTCAACGAAGTCGCCACCCGCGAAAACTGCCCCTGCTGCTCCACCAACGCCCGCAACACATCCGCCTGTGGCCCGCGCAATGCGGTGAACAATAATTCCCGCACCCGCGCTGGGCCCATGATCCGGCTCTCCAGCGGATCGTGCAGGCACTGCAACAGGCGTTCGACACAGCCGCGCATGGCGTCGTCCAGCACCACCGAACTCATCGACTCCAACGTCTGCGCCGCTGGCGGTGGCCCGCTCTGGATCCCCATCGCCATCACCAACTCACCCAGCACCACCCGATCAATGCCCACCGTCACCCCCAACAGCGGTGCATTCGGCATGGCAAAAGTCTCGCATTCGAACGGCACCGGCATCGCCTGGATCAGGTAATGCCCCGCGCCGTACTCCAGGGTACGCGGGCCCAGGTACGCGACCTTGCTGCCCTGGGCGACGATCATCAGGCTCGGTTCATAAATCTGCGGGCCGCGCGCCACATCGCAACTGGCACGCAATACCTGCACGCCCGGCAGGTTCGTGGGCGAGAACCCATCACGGGGTGTCAGGGGTTCGATCAAGGCAACCAACGCGGCATTGGCATCGACATGGCGGGTCAACAACATGGCAAAAACTTCGCGAAAAAGGGGATGAGACCATCATCGCAGGTCTGGCGCCACAACGATCCAATCCAGGTGCACTCCCGGACGAATAGGCATGAGACTCGGAGCAATCGCCATGGCCGCACCCAGGCACGGCGCGGAGAATGCGCCACCTCACCTGTTACTGCACCTGCGAGGTTTCTCCATGTACACCGCCATCGGTTATGCCGCTCAATCGGCCACCACTCCCCTCGCCCCCATGTCCTTCGAACGCCGCAGCCCGCGCGCCGATGACGTGGCGATCGAAATTCTCTACTGCGGCGTCTGCCACTCCGACATCCACCAGGCACGCAACGAATGGGGCATCGCCGTGTACCCGCTGATGCCGGGCCACGAGATCGTCGGTAAAGTCACCGCCGTCGGCGCCAGCGTCACCGCGCACAAAGTCGGCGACCTGGTGGGTGTTGGCTGCATGGTCGACTCCTGCCGTCACTGCGACGCCTGCCACGCGGACCTCGAGCAATACTGCCTCGAAGGCCCGACCATGACCTACGCCACCCCGGACCGGGTCGACGGCAGCAACACCATGGGCGGCTACTCCGACAGCATCGTGGTCAGCGAGCACTTCGTGGTGAAGATCCCGGCCAAGCTCGACCTGGCCAGCGCCGCGCCGATCCTCTGCGCCGGCATCACCACTTACTCGCCGCTCAAGCATTACGGCGTGAAGGCTGGCGACAAGGTTGGCGTTCTGGGCATGGGCGGTTTGGGCCATATGGGCATCAAGTTCGCCAAGGCCATGGGCGCGGAAGTGACGCTGTTCACCCGCTCCGCGAGCAAGGCTGAAGAAGGCCGTCGCCAGGGCGCCGACCACGTGATCGTGTCCACCGACGAAGCCCAGATGAAAGCCGCTGCCGGGCATTTCGACTTCCTGCTGGACACCATTCCGGTGCAGCACGACTTGAATCCCTACCTCGACGTACTGCGCTTTGACGGCGTGCACATCCTGGTAGGTTTGATCGAGCCGGTCGACCCGCCCGTCAACGCTGCCAAGCTGGTGCTGGGCCGCAAAGTGCTGGCCGGTTCGTTGATCGGTGGGATTGCCGAAACCCAGGAAGTCCTGGATTTCTGCGCCGAGCACGGCATCACCTGCGACATCGAGATGCTCGACATCCGCCAGATCAACGAAGCCTACACCCGCATGATTGCCGGTGATGTGAAGTACCGCTTCGTGATCGACATGGCGACCCTGAAGGCCTGATCATGATCGTTCCCACGCTCTGCGTGGGAACGCATGCTGTGACGCTCTGCGTCACCGTTGCGCAGGGCTCAAGTGCTGGACGCGGAGCGTCCGAAGCGGCATTCCCACGCGGAGCATGGGAACGATCACGGCCTGATCAGGCCTTCGCGCCCAACTCCGCTGACAGCCGTGCTGCGACCTGTTTGATCACAGGGATCAGCTCGGCCATTTTCTCCAGCGGCATGTAGGGCACGGTACTGGCGATGCTGATGCCGGCGACGATTCGCCGGCTGGCATCGCGCACCGGTGCCGCGACACAACGGATCGACGGTTCGTTGTCTTCCAGGTCGAACGCATAACCGCCCGCCACGTATTCCTGCATGCGCTGTTCAAACTGCGCCCAGGATTGCTCGGGGTGCTGCGGCCACTGCAGATTCTTCCCGCCCGTCGGCAAGCTGACCTGATACAGGCGCTGCCACTCTTCCACGCTGTCATCCAGCAACAACGCCTTGCCGATCCCGGTGCGCGCCAGCGGCATGCGATGGCCGACGCGCGAGCGCATTTCCGGGCCGTTGCGGCCAGGGTTCTTGTGCAGGTACAGCACGTCGTCGTATTCGCGGATAGCCAGGTGGATGGTATCGCCGGTCAACGCCGACAACTCGTCCAGATACGGCACTGCCAGGCTGACCAAAGGCAGTTCTTCACGGGCCTGGAAACCCAGCTCGATCAATTTGGGGCCCAGCAGATAACCGACTTGCGGCACTACGCGCAGGTAGCGTTCTTCCACCAGGCAACTGGCCAGGCGGTGAGTGGTGCTGCGGGTGGTGCCGATGCGCTTGGCAATTTCCTTCAGATCCCGCGCACCGGCCGCCACTGCCTGCACCACGCCCAGGCCACGAAGCAGGGTTTGAGTGCCGGTGGGCGCGGCTTCTTTGACGGGAGTTTGGGCGTTTTCCTGCATATCGGGCCTATTGGGAAGTACGAAAACGGCGAGCATTATGGCAAATGCGGACCAGCAAAACAGAGGAGATCAAAATGTGGGAGCGGGCTTGCTCGCGAATGCGGTTTTCCAGTTAATGCATACGCTGACTGACACACCGTTTTCGCGAGCAAGCCCGCTCCCACATTGGTCGTGTGGCGCCCTTTTTATCGTTGTTTCATCCTGTCGATAATCACCGCCAGCAACAGGATCGAGCCGCGAATCACGTATTGGTAGAAGGTGTCGATGTTCTTCAGGTTCATCGCGTTCTCGATGATCGCCAGAATCAGCACCCCGGCAATCACATGCCGGATCATCCCGATCCCGCCGCTCAGCGACACCCCGCCCAGCACGCACGCCGAGATCACCGTCAGCTCGAACCCCTGGCCAATCATCGGTTGCCCCGAGGTCATCCGCGACGCCAGGATCACCCCGGCCAACGCGCCGATCACGCCGTGCACGGCAAAGATGATGATCTTAGTGCGATCGACATTCACCCCGGCCAACAGCGCCGCTTCCTGGTTGCCGCCGATGGCCATGGTGTTGCGCCCGTAGGTGGTGTAGTTCAGCAACCAGCCAAAAAACACAAAGCACAGCACGGTGATGACGATTGGCACCGGCACGCCAAATAGCTGGCCGTTACCAAAGACGAAGAAGTTTTCGTCCATCACGCCGACCGCCTTGCCGTTGGAAAAGATATACGCCAGCCCACGCACGATCTGCATCGTCGCCAGCGTCGTGATCAACGCGTTGATCCGCAGCTTGGCGATCACGATGCCGTTGATCAGTCCCACCACCAGGCCCATGGCCAACGCCGCCGACACGCCGAAGAACACGCTGTCGGTGTCGCGAATCACGATCCCCGCCACCACGCCCGAACAGGCGATCACCGAACCCACCGACAAGTCGAAGTGCCCCGACGCCAGGCAAAACAGCATGGTGCAGGCCGCAATCCCCACAGTGGAAATCGCCAGCCCCAGGCCACGCATGTTCAGCGGCGAGAGGAAGTTGTCGATGAAGATGGCGCTGAGCACAAAGATGCTCAAGGCCGCCAGCAGCATGACCCAATCATCGAGAAACTTGCGCTGGTTGAACCCCGGCCAGAAGCTTCTTGCAGTTTTTACCTGTGACATACCCACCTCGTATTCTTCAGTCCCGCGTACGCGGAAGAGCCAGTTGCAGCAGCCGTGCTTCGTCCGCTTGATCGCGGGTCAATTCGCCGGTCAGGGCGCCTTCGCTCATCACCAGGATGCGGTCGGAGATGCCCATCACTTCCATCAGGTCGCTGGACACCACGATCACCGCGATGCCACTGGCCGCCAGGTTATGAATGATCTGGTAGATCTCCGATTTCGCACCGATATCAATGCCGCGGGTCGGCTCGTCCAGCAGCAACACTTTCATCGGCATCGACAACCAGCGGCCGAGAATCGCCTTCTGCTGATTGCCGCCCGACAGGAACAGAATCGGCTGGTCCGCCGACGGCGTGCGCACGTTCAGCGCGCTGATCTGCCGCTGGGCGTTGGTGCGTTCCCAGCCGCCCTGGATCAGCCAGCCGAAGCGCGCATGGTCACGCCGCGCACTGATATTGATGTTCTCCGCAACACTCGCGCGGGGCACGATGCCTTCCTTCTTGCGGTCCTCGGGGCAGAGCAACACCCCCGCCGCAATCGCATCCCGTGGTGTCTTGAACGTCTGCGCCTGGCCATGCAGCACCAGGGTCCCCTGGGTGCTGCGGGACAGCCCGGCGAGCAGGCGCAACAACTCTGTGCGCCCGGCCCCCACCAGGCCGAACAGCCCGAGAATCTCGCCCTTGTTCACCTGCAGGCTCACCGGTTCCTGCAACCCCGGCCCGAGCAAACCTTCGACTCGCAGCGCTTCACCGCAGTGCTCGCGCGGCCTGTAGTCGTAGATATCCTGGATATCGCGCCCGACCATGCAGTTGACCAGTTGGTCGACGTTCAACTGCGTCATGTCCTCGAACGTGCGCACGAAGCGCCCGTCCTTGAACACCGTCACCGCATCGCAGATACGGAACACTTCTTCCATGCGGTGCGACACGTAGAGGATCACCCGGCCTTCATCCCGCAGTCGGGCGATGATCACCATCAGCCGCTCGATCTCACGGGCCGAGAGGCTGCTGGTGGGTTCGTCGAACGCAATCACATGGGCGTTGCGCGACATGGCCTTGGCGATTTCCACCAGTTGCCGCTGGCCGAGGGACAGGCTGCCCAGGCGCATGTTCGGATCGATTTCATCCGCCAGGCCCTTGAGCAGTTCCCGTGCCTTGCGCACCATCGCCCCGCGATTGACCACGCCAAAGCGCGACGGCATATGCCCCAGCAGCAGGTTCTCGGCGACGGTCATTTCCGGCACCAGTTGCAGCTCCTGGTGAATCACTGCGATGCCGCTGGCGATGCTGTCGGCCGCCGACTTGAAACTCACGCTGCGTTCGCCCAACTGCAAGCTGCCGCTGTTGGGCGGATAAAAACCGCCGAGGATTTTCAGCAAGGTCGACTTGCCCGCGCCGTTCTCGCCCATCAGCGCATGCACCGAATGGGGCCGCGCTTCGAAGCTGATCTGCGCCAGGGCCTTCACCCCGGGAAACTCCTTGCCGATGCCGTTGAAGCGCAGGCTCTCTGCAGCGGCGCTGTTCATTTCCACAGACCGATCTTGCTCAACTCTTCCTTGAAGTTGGCGCGGGTGATCAGGGTCACGTTATCCAGTGCGGTGAACTTGGCAGGCTCAGTGCCTTTGGTCACCCACTCGAACATCGAGGTCGCAGTTTTATAGCCGGACGCATCGGGGCTGAGCAGCATCGAGCCGTAGAAACCGGTGTCGGATTTCTTCAGTTCTTCGATGGCGTCGGTGCCGTTGATGCCCACGCCAATCACGTTTGTGGCCTTGAAGCCGGCGCTTTCGGTGGCGCGTACGCCGCCCAGTACGGTGCTGTCGTTCATGCCGCCAATCAGCAGGTTTTTCGCGCCGCTGGGCAGTTTCACCAGGGCCGAGTTGGTGGAGTCCATGGCGCCCGGCACGTCGAGGGTTTTCTGCGCGGTGAACAGGATATGGTCAACCGGCAGGCCGGCGGCCTTGAGGCCTTCTACCGAACCGTCGGTGCGCTTCTTGCCGGTTTCCAGCTCGTCGAAGGTATTGATGACGGCGTAGGTGTCCTTCCAGTCCCAGTTGCGATGCTTGGCTTCGGTGGCCATGGCTTCGCCTTGTTTCTGGCCGATCTTGTAGGCGTCCAGGCCGACGTAAGGCACGTCTTCCATGGGCTTGCCCTTGGCGTCGACGAAGCGGTCGTCTACCGCCAGCACTTTGAGGTTATTCAGCTTGGCCTTGGCCATGATCGCAGGGCCCAGGGACACGTCCGGCGGGCAGATCACGAAACCCTTGGCGCCGTTGGCGGCCAGGGTATCGATGGCGGACAGGGTTTTCTCGCCGTCGGGCACGGCGATCTTGATCACGGTGAAACCATGGTCCTTGCCGGCTTTTTCAGCGAAGGCCCATTCGGTCTGGAACCAGGGCTCTTCCGCCTGCTTGACCAGGAAGCCGATCTTTACTTCTTCGGCAGAGGCCAGGCCGCTGAGCGCCATCGTGAGGGCAAGGGTGCCTAGTGTTTTCTTGAGCATGAACCACCTCTTCTTGTTATTTGGAAAAGTTTTAATCGTGGTACATCACCGACCGCCCACCATCGATCATCAGGCAGGTGGCATTGATAAAGGGCGCCTCATCGGTCGCAAGAAACAGTGCCGTCATCGCCACTTCAATCGGCTGGCCGATGCGCTTGGGCGGGTGCAGGTCGAAGGCACGCTGGCGCTCGGCGTGCGGGTCGGCAAAGCCGTTCCAGTAATCGACGTTGAGCTGGGTTTCGATATAGCCCGGCGCGATGGCATTTACGCGGATGCCCTTGGGCGCGTATTCGATGCCCAGCGCGCGGGTCAGCCCGAGCAGGCCGTGCTTGGCCACCGGGTACGGGAAGCAGCCCGGAATGATGTGGCTGGAATGGGTGGAGGCGATATTGATGATGTTGCCGATGCCTTGCTCGATCATGTGCGGCAACACGGTACGGCAGCCGTACCAGGCGCCGTCGAGGTCGATGGCGAAGCAGCGGCGCCAGTCTTCGTCGGTCATTTCCAGCGGGTCGCGGAACACGTTGACGCCGGCGCAATTGACCAGCACATCAACGCGGCCAAAGCGTTCGATAGCTACGTCCACCAGGGCGCGCCATTGATCCTTGGAAGTGATGTCGACAGGTTGTGCGTAGATCTCGGCGCCGTGTTCGCGCCAGTGGGCGGCGACCCGCTCGACCTTCTCGCCCTGGATATCACCGATCACCAGGCGCGCCTGCTGAGCCTGGAAGCAGGCGACGATAGCCTCGCCAATGCCTTGGGCGGCACCGGTGATGACCACGACTTTGTTCTTCAGTCGCTCGCCGTAAGTCGGCTCGGGCACCGGAGGTAACGACAACGGTTGTGCCTGCATCGCTTCACCTGTTTTGTTTTTGGTAGTGAGTGCTGATGCGCAAGACTATAAACCCAGAAACCGGAACATCTCAATATATAAATTATCATCCCATATAGTGAGCAAATATATAAAAAAACCGGCTTTAAAAGCCGGTCCTTTATGCACACTTAACCCTGTGCGAAATCCCTGAGGGCGTCGCCTTCCATGCGGTAGCGTACCCACTCTTCCTGGGGCTGGGCACCGATGGATTTGTAGAACGCGATGGCCGGCTCGTTCCAGTCCAGCACGCTCCACTCGAAACGCCCGCAGCCGTTGTCACAGGCGATTTTCGCCAGGTGGCGCAGCAACTTCTTGCCCGCCCCGCCACCGCGTTGCTCGGGGTTGATGTACAGGTCTTCGAGGTACAGGCAGTTGCTGCCCAGCCACGTGGAATAGCTGAAAAAGAACACCGCAAAGCCGATCGGCAAACCGTCGCGCAGGCAGATCAGGCCGTGGGCGGTGGCACCTTCACTGAACAGGCTGCGCTCGATGTCCACCACGCTGGCGATCACTTCGTGCCGGGCTTTTTCATAGTCGGCAAGCTCGGTGATGAAGGTCAGGATCTGCGCAGCATCGCTGGGCACGGCGGGGCGAATCTCGATGGTCATGGGCAGGCCTTGTCAGGGAAAGAGAGCACACATACTAAGGCGCTTTAATGACCGATTGCAGTGCAATTTGATTCGCGGCTAACCTGCAGGCCATCGACCTTTGAGAATCCCCATGCCCTTCACGCCCTTGACCGACCTCGCCGCGACGTTATTGCCTCACGCCCTTGAGCCTTCGGAAGACGGCGCCCACGACCTGTCCCACTTGCAACGGGTGTGGCACAACGTGCGGTCGATCCAGGCAGAGGAAGGTGGCGATCTGGAGGTGCTGCTGGCGGCGGTGCTGCTCCATGACTGCGTCGCGGTGGAGAAGAATTCGCCGTTGCGTTCCAAGGCCTCAACATTGGCGGCGGACAAGGCCGGGCAGATTTTGCAGGGGTTGGCGTGGCAGCCCGAGACGATTGCAGCGGTGACCCACGCCATCGAGACCCACAGCTTTTCGGCGGGCCTGACGCCGGTGACGCTTGAAGCAAAGATTATGCAGGATGCCGACCGTTTGGACTCCCTGGGCATGATCGGCGTGGCCCGCACATTTTACATCGCCGGGCGCATGGGCAGCGGGCTGTATGACCCGGCTGACCCAACGGCGCAGCATCGCGAGTACGACGACAAGCGCTTTTGCCTCGACCATTTCCAGACCAAGCTGCTGCATCTGGCGGGCGGATTTCAGACGCCGACGGGGCAACGCATGGCCCTGGCGCGCCATGAGCGGTTGAAGGGTTTCATGAACCTGTTCATCGAAGAAATAGGCACGCCATACTCCGCTGCGGGCTAACGCAAGCGCCGCGAACCACAGAACAATCCCACGTGCCGTGCATGGTAAAAAGTTGGGCATAAATCCAACAGACGCAAGGCTCCCCCATGCACGCCTCACCTGCGGTCGGCGGAAAACTGTTCGCCCTTTTCTGCCTCGCCAGCTACCTGCTTTCCCTGTCCTATGGCTCGACATTCTTGCTGTCGCTGCTGATCCATTCGCGCGGCGGCAACGAACACGACGCCGGCAGCGTGATCTCCATGGCGATGCTCAGCACCTTTGTGGCGGTGCTGGTTTCCGGGCATCTGGCCGACCTGCTGGGGGCTGCCAGGTCGATCGCCCTGCTCGGCGTATTGCTGGTGGTGGCGTGCCTGGGCTTTGCGCTGGCGCCGGGGTTCGGCGAGGGCTTGATGTTCTTTGGCTTGTCGTTGGGATTGGGCTGGGGCGTGTTCTACACGTTGGGGCCGATCATCGTCGCGATGCTGGTGGAACCGGCGCAGCGGGCCAAATATTTCGCACTGCTGTCGGGCAGCATGATGACCGGAATCGGCTCCGGGCCACTGCTGGGGCGGGCGGCAAGTGCCCTGGATTTTTCGCTGACGGCGGCCTTTCATATAGCAGCGCTGGCGAGCCTGGTGGGTGTGCTGATTTTCTGGCGACTGGGTCGCGCGCTGAGTCAACACACCGCGCCGGTGGCGAAGATTTCCTGGTCGGCGACACGCAAGGTGCTGTCGTCCCGGGCGGTGTTCGCGATCATCATGGTGGGCCTCGGCGGTTGCGTGTTTGGCGGGCTGTCGAGTTTCCAGACCAGCTACGCGGCGTTGCACGGGCTGGACTATTCGCTGTTCTTCCTGGGCTTCATGAGTGCGGCGATTACCAGCCGCCTGCTGATCGCCGGCATCGTGGTCAAGCGTGATCCGTATTGGGCGGCGTGTGTGTTGTCGGGGTTGATGCTGGTGTCGATTTTCCTGTTCGGGTTCAGAGTCAGCGGCAACTACAGCTACCTGCTGGCAGCCGTCACCCTGGGCGTCGGTTACGGCCTGACGTATTCGGTGATCAATGGTTTGGCTGCGAACGAGGCACCCGCTGGCACCACCTCCCAGGCGTTGCTGTTGTTCAGCCTGGCGTACTTTATCGGGGTGTTCGGTTTCCCGCTGCTGGCGGGCAAGGTCATCGTCGAATACGGCATGCCGACCCTGTTGATGAGCGTACTGGCGGTGGCGCTGCTCAATTGGCTGATCACGGTGGCGCGGTTGATCTGGCGCCGAATCTCGTCACACAAAATCTTACAAGCGACCTAAGACCGTTCGTCGGTATCGAGGCACGAATCACAAACGAGGGCGGACCAATATCAGGTAAGGACATTAATCATATGGAGACACCATCATGACGACTTCCAAATTTGCCGCCCTCGCCCTCACCGGTTTGCTGTCTGCTGTTTCGCTGAGCAGCTTTGCCGCCACCACAGGTTCCAGCACCGGCCCGACCGACCCTGTCGGCAGCCCGCCCAACCCGGCCGCCCAGGAGTCGAAGGACTCGATGGGTACCGGCATGGACACCAACGGCGGCGCCATCATCGACAACAGCAGGGACCCACGCACCCAGGGCGACGACACCAATCGCAACAGCGGTGCGGTGCCCAACGGCAAAATGGGCCCAGGTGCCACTTCGCCCTCGATCAATAAAGGCGATGACTCCAACATCCCCGGCGCGCCAAAACAGCCCGCGCCTTAATGCGCAAGAAAGACGAACACCCAACCATTTCCCAGTGAAGAGGTATGCATGAACGTCGATCACAACCTTGAAAAAGAAGTCCTCACCCGTCTGCTCCACGCTCATCCCAGTGGGTTGGGCAAAGAAGTGCTGGACAACTACCGAGGTGAAAAAGTGGTGGCCAGCGCCTTGGCCACCTTGCAGGACCGCGGGTGGATCAAGGAAGGCCATGTGACCTGCAACGATGCCGGTGAACATTCGCTGAACCTGCCGATCAAGCTCACCGCGTCCGGCGTGGAAGCGGCTCGCAAGCTTGAAAGCGAAGCGAGCCAATAACACACCTTGCCTGGTCTGGCCCTCGTATCTTGTATGAGGGCCAGAAGGAGTATCGCAATGCCTCGTGGAAGCAAAGCCAAATACACCACCGAACAGAAGCGCAAGGCCGCCCATATCGAAGCGAGTTATGAGCACCAGGGCTTGTCGAAAGAAGAATCCGAGGCGCGGGCCTGGGCCACCGTCAACAAGCAGTCTGGCGGCGGCGAAAAGGCCGGCGGTTCAGGCCAGCGCAAGGCGCCGGCGAAGAAGTCCCAGGACCGGCATGAGTCGGCTAAGCGGGCCGCTGCCAGCCGTGAGGGGCATCCGCGTAACAGCCGGGTTTCGCTGGGTACGCAGACCAAGGAAAGCTTGCTGAGAGAAGCGCGTGCCAGGGACATTCCCGGCCGCTCGACCATGCGCAAGGATGAGTTGGTTGAGGCGCTGAAAAAGGCCGGTTAACGCGGAACAAAATGTGGGAGCGGGCTTGCTCGCGAAGGCGGTGTATCAGTGTCAGATTCATTGGCTGACCCACTGCATTCGCGAGCAAGCCCGCTCCCACATTTTTTGGTCGGGTTTTCACCCAAGGAATCAGCGGTGGGCGGCCACCAGTAGCATCATTGGGCGTTCAAGCTCTTCTGCCAGTGCGGGACGGGCTTTCAGGTCCGCTTCGCTCGGGCCCCACTCGTCGACATGAGTCAGGGTAAACCCCGCCTGGATCAACAGCGTCAGCAACGTGCCCACGGTGCGATGTTGCTTGATCACACCCTCCGCCAGCCAGTTTGTCACCCGTGGTCCTTGCAACTGGTAGCTGTCCACCGGCCAGCTCTTGCGCCCTTGCTCATCAACCAGCCAGCCCGGCTGCCGGGGCGCCATGAAGATCGGATGCTCGATGGAAAATACCAACCGCCCGCCCGGGACCAACGCTTGATGGATACGCGCGAACAGGCCCTTAAGATCAACGATGTAATGAAACGCCAATGAGCTGTAGGCCAGGTCGAAAGCGGCATCCGGAAGGTCGAGTTTTTCCAGGTCGGCGATGCCATAGGTGATGGCCGACGACGAAGTCATCTCCTTTGCCCGCGCCAGCATTTTTTGCGAGACATCCAGCCCCAGCACCTGTTCGGCGCCCTGCTCCTGCGCCCAGCGACTGAACCAGCCGTAGCCGCAACCCAGGTCCACCACTTTCAACCCTGGCATCGGCGGTAGCATGGCTTGCAGAGCCGGCCACTCCGGCGCGCCGGCGAGGCCTTCTACCGAGCGACCCATTTTGCTGTAGCCCTCGAAGAAAACCTCGGTGTCGTAGATGTTCTGGGTCATGACGCTGCTCCGTGCTGAATGGCGACTATTCTGCCGAATCAGCCCTCGCTCAACAACGCATCCACTTCAGCCGTGCCCGGTGAGGTGGCCGGCCCCCAGCGCGTGACCGCCAAGGCCGCCGCCGCGTTCGCGCGACGTGCCGCGACAGCTGGCGCCAAACCATTGGCCAGGCCGGCGATAAACACCCCGGCGTGAGCATCGCCGGCACCGTTGCTGTCCACCGCCTTGACCTTGAATCCCGGCACATGCTCGCCCTGGCCATTACGGCTGATCCAGCAGCCATTCGGTCCATCGCGCACCACCAGCAAGGTGTCGGCGGGCAAGTGCTCGTTGAGCTTGAGCAATGCCCCCGCCAGATCGCTCGCGCCGGTAAAGGCCAGCGCTTCCGGACCGTTGCTGGTCCAGATATCGATACGCGGCAACAGGGCGACCATCAAGGCCGAGTCCGGTGCCTTCACCAGCGGGCCCGGATCGAACACCACCGTGATCTGGCGCGGCAATGCCAATAGCCAATCGAGCAACGCCTGGGCCTTGCCTTCCAGCAGCAGGCTGTAGCCACTGACGTACACGTAGTCGTCGTCGCGTGGTACCGCATTGGCCAGGTCTTGCGCCAGCAAGTCACCCTCAGCGCCAATATGGGAAATGAAGGTGCGCTCGGTAGTGGCTTCGGTCAGGGACACACACAGGCCTGTGTCCTTGTCGTCGCTGGCGGCCAGGGCCATTTCAATGCCCTCGGCCTGCATCGCCGCGCGCGCCAGGTCGCCGAAGCGGCCGGTGCCATGGCGGCCCAGGTAGACCACCGGCAAGCCGTTGCGTCGGGCCGCGGCCATCACGTTGAAGCCACCGCCGGCTTCGAAGCTGGCGGAGTTGGCCAATACATCGCCACCGGTGGCAGGCAATGTGTCGAGGGACATGACCAGGTCGACGATGACCTGGCCGCTGTGCAGCAATCTAGACATTAGCGCTCTCTACCAAAGCCGGGCGACGATCAGCCGCGCCCCCCAGTACCGCATAAATCCCGCCGGCCACCAGGAAGGTGACGATCCAGCCCAGGCCGTTGTGGCCCAGCCACGAATCGGACAGCGGACCGGCGAACCAGATGTTCTCGGCCGTGGTGCCGATGGTGGTGAAACTGAAGCCCAGCACGATCGCAATCGCCCAGGCGCCGAACGCACGCCATTCAACCCCGCCGCGATACCAGTAGGCGCTGCTTGGCGTTACGTCCAGCAGGTCTTTGGGGCTGTAGTAGTGGCGATGAATCAGGTCGACGACAAAGATCCCGACCCAGGCGGTGATCGGTACCGCCAGCAACGAGATGAAGGTGATGAACGGGCCGTAGAAACTGTCGGCGATCAGCATGAAGTAGATCGAACCGGCGAAGATCGCGACGATGTCGACGATCACTGCGTGCACGCGCTTGACCTTCAAACCGAGGGTCAAGGTGGTGAGGCCCGCCGAGTACACCGACAGGTTATTCGACAGCAACAGCCCGCCAAACGCGGTGATCAGGTACGGCACCGCCATCCAGGTCGGCAGCATGTCGCGGATCGCGATGATCGGGTCAGTGGCCGACGCCAGGTCGTTGTTGCCCACCGACAGCAAACCGCCGAGGGTGATCAACAGCACCAGCGGAATCCCCGCACCGAATGCCGCGGAGGCCACCAGGCGCACGGCCTTGACGCTACGGTGCTGGTAGCGCGACATGTCGGCACCGGCGTTGGCCCAGCCGATACCGGTACCGGCGGCCATGGTGCCGACGCCGATGATCATCGCGCTCAACGGCGCAGGCGTGGCGTTGAATACCGCGCTCCAATCGATGGTGGCGCAGAGGAAGCCGCCCACCAGGATATTCAGTGCGCCGAACACGTAGGTGGCCCACTTCTGGATCACCAGCAAGGTGGCATGGCCCAGGCCCGACACGGCGAGGGTCAGCAGCACGAAGATGCCGATGAACAGCAGGGTCAGTACCGGAGCGCTTTTGGCGGCAACCGGCGAATTGAACAGGATCGAGCACAACGACAACAGCACGAACGCAGCCGTAGTGGTGTTGACGGTTTCCCAGCCGAGGCGCGACATCAGCGACACCAGCGTCGGGCCGATATTGCCGCGTACGCCAAAGATCGCCCGGGACAGGGTCAGGCTCGGTGCACGGCCACGACGGCCGGCGATGGAGATGATGCCGACCACCGCAAACGAACCGGCAGCGCCGAGGATTGCGACGATGATCGCCTGCCAGATCGCCAGGCCGCGAAACGCCACGAGGGTCGCGCCCAGGGGCAAGCCGAGGATGCTGATGTTGGCCGCAAACCAGACCCAGAACAGTTGCAGCGGATGGCCGTTGCACTCGCCTTCCGGGACCGGCTCGATGCCGCGTGTTTCCAATTGCCCGGCGCTTTGGCCGGAAGAGGACGTACTCATGGTGGGGTGCTCCTGATGCCTGTTTTTTTGTGGTTGTGGCAGGTTGGCAAGTTGAATCTGTGTGCCGGTCTTCCTGACTCGACTGGATCAATGTGGGAGCTGGCTTGCCTGCGATAGCG
>NZ_CP080030.1:5432022-5473052 GCF_019382755.1 Pseudomonas sp. Colony2
ACCGCTATCGCAGGCAAGCCAGCTCCCACATTTTTCGATCTGCGGTGCTCAGCGCAGCTCGAGCAGGCCTTGGACCAAGGGTTCCAGGTCCAGTTGGTTAACCTGCTTGACCTGTTCGATCATCGCCTCAGGCCAGCACTGCATCCCCAGGCACGCACCGAGCATCGCGCCGAGAATCGCGGCGATGGTGTCGGTGTCGCCGCCGAGGCTGGCGGCCATGCACAGGGCTTCGATGGCGTTCATTTCACCCACCGCGACTTGCTGCGCGAGGGCAAACGACACGACCACCGATTCCTGGGACGCAACGGAGGTGCCGATCAATTCGTAAAGCAGGTCGGTAAACAGCGCCTTGTCGCCGCTGTCGACACTCAAGGTGCGCGCCCAACTGATGCGGGTGGCGATGCGCCCGCCGGCAATCCAGTGGCCGTGGTTTTCCGCCTGCTGGGCGATCTGCGTGCCGATGTTCAGCGCTTCGCCCAGATCGACGCCGTTGATCCCGGCGGAAACCACCGCCGCCACCGCCGCCGCGCTGGAGATGCCCAGGTTGGTGTTATGGGTGACCTGGCACGCCTGGATCACCGCCTGGATAAACTGCGCCGGGTCGTTGACGTCCGCCGCGATGCCCACCGGGGTGATACGCATGGCGGCGCCGTTGGTGGTGCCGTAGCGCCCGGACTCTTCCGGGGTATGGCCCGCCAGGATCATGTCGATCGCCCGTTTGGTCGAGGGGCCCAGCAAATCCTGGGAACCCTTGGCGCGCATCACCGCTTCCCAGTCGATCAAACGTTGGGCGAGTTCGGTGGGTTCAATCCTGCCCTGCCCGTCCACCAGCAACTGGCCGACGAGGATCGCCTGTTCGGTGTCATCGGTGATCGAGCCCTTGGGCATGTTCGGCGCGATCGGCTGATCGGCGTCGGCATCTTCCAGGCCGGTGATCGCGCCGAAACGCGCCTTGACCTGCTCGCGGCTCAGGGACTGGGTGGGCATGCCCAACGCATCGCCCAGGGCCAGGCCGTAGAAGGCGCCGAGGGCGCGGGTGGTGGCGGTCATGTCGGTGTTCCAAATTGAAGGTGCAAGCGGAAATGCAGAGGGTCGAGCAAGCTTTCGACGGACTCCATGAAGCGGTCCTGGCGGTCGTAGGTGGTGCGCAGGGCCTTGAGGAACACCGTGCCCACCGGGCGCCCCAGAAGCTGGGCGTCTTCTTCGTTCAGAGGCTCGGCACCGATCCATTGGTTGCCGGTGGCGCCGACATAGCCATAGGCCGCCAGGGTGATGGTCAGGGAATTATCGATCAGGCCGACTTGCGGCAGGCTTTCGAGGCCACCCGAGGCCGGCATCAGCGAGCGCTCCAGGGACACGAACGTGCCGTCGGCAGCGCGACGGCGGCGGTCGAGGGCGATGAATTGGTCGCTGCCGTGACGGCTGAGCAGGTCCGGGCGGGTGACCGCTTCCAGGCGCAGGATTTCGGAGGTCACCACCGCGCCGGTGTCGGCCAGGGCTTGGGCCCAGCCGCTGCGCTGGTCGAGCACCATGCCGTCGAAGGTGACGATGGAGCCGACACCGCTTTGGGTGGCGATGTAACTGCGGCGCTTGAGTTCGGCCAGGGCTTCACGCAGGGTGCCGCGGCTGACGGAAAACTCTTCGGCCAGTTGGTGCTCGCCCGGCAGCAGCACACCGTCAGCCATCACTCCACCCTCGATACGGCGGATCAGCTCGTCGACGACGCGTTTTTTCTTATCAAATCGGACATGTCTAATCATGTACAAATTGATAACCGAAAGCGCCCGGCTACAGCAAGCGAATTATTTCAGGGAGAGCGAGAAATCAGCCTCAGGGCTCCAGGCCGATGGGGAAAAATACCCCGCCGCTCCAGACGCCAAGCCAGTTCTTACCGTTGATCGGACGGGTCACCGCCAGCTCCACCAGCTGGTAGAACGCATTGCGGTGAACCAGGGCTTCGAGGTTGGTGCGCACCCGCAGGTATGGCGAGGGTTCCTGGGTATCCGGGTCGATCACCACCCGCAGCGGATGCTCGATACCGGCCTCGACCTGCTCATCCACGTTGGTGGTAAAGCGCAGGACCTGGCTTTCGCCCTGCCCTTCGACTTCCAGGGTCACGGCGACGAAGGGCGCGTCATCGACCTTGATCCCGACCTTTTCCACCGGGGTGATCAGGAAATAATCATCGCCATCGCGGCGAATGATATTGGAGAACAGCTTGACCATCGGCTTGCGGCCAATCGGCGTGCCCATGTAGAACCAGGTGCCGTCGCGGGCGATGCGCATGTCGATATCGCCGCAAAACGCCGGGTTCCACAGATGCACCGGCGCGGGCCCCTTGCCCTTGGGCAATTGCGCCAACAACTCATTGGCCTTGGCCGAATCGGTCATGCTGCTCTCCTTGTGTCTTACTGATCGCTCATGCCCAACAGGCTGCGCGCGTAGTGCGCCAGGGGCTTGCCGATCAGATCATCAGGCTTGTTGTCGTGGAACGTCAGTAAACCGCCACGGCTGTGAATGCGCACAGTATCAATCAAATACTGGGTGCTGGTCTCGATCAACATGACCTGAATGGTGCCGGTGTCGATGCCCAGGCGATCCACCGCCTCCTGGTCAGACCATTCATCGGCGTTACCGATCCGGTCATCCGCCTGGGCAAAGCGGCAGTACAGCAGGTAATGCGCACCGGCCGCGCGGGCTTCAGACATCGCCTGTTCCAGGCCTTCGGGTTTGCGGGCGCGGCGGACCATCGGAAAATATTCGACAAAGCCGTTGAAGGCTTCCTCGGCCACCACGTTAGGCCGCGGATAAGCACTGCCCGGCGGGGTGAAGGCGCCCTGGGCGATGAAGACGAAGGAGTCCGGCTGTATGCGGACCGAATTGACGCGGCGGGTATCGCTGTGGTCCAGCAGCCCGGCATCGCTCATCTGATAGCGCGTGCCTTCGGCCATATCACTGACGGTCATGCAGCCACCCAGCGCGAGTGACGCCAGCACCAAAACCAGACTACGCATCCTAATTCTCCAGAGGCCGGTGACGGAAAACCGGCGAATGGGCACGAGATGCAGATTTTGCGCCAGCTTGCGGGACTAGCCGCCGATGATCTTCATGATGGTGGCGCCGCCGGAGAAGGCCACTTCCTGCTTGTCACCCAAGGCCTTGACCAACAAGCGCTGCAAGGCCGGCAGGGCCTGGTGGCGGGGTTTGTCCAGCAGGTCGCCGACGTAGTGGCGGTTGCTCGACGACAGGCAGCCATGCAGCCAGCCAGTGGACGACAGGCGCAAACGCGAACAGGTCCGGCAGAACGGCACGCTTTCGTTGGCAATGACACCGAAGAAACCTTTGCCGGGCACTTCGTAGCGCACGGCAGTGGCGTCCACCGGGGCGTTGGCTTGCAGGTATTCGTACTGTTCGCCGATCAGGCTGAGCAATTGCTGAAGGCTGACGAATTGCTGCAGGAACGCGTTGGAATCGTTGGCGAGGTGGCCCATGCGCATCAATTCGATAAAGCGCAACTCGTAGCCACGCTCCAGGCAGTAGTCGAGCAGCGGCATCACCTGGTCGAGGTTCTGGCCGCGCAGCGGCACCATGTTGACCTTGATCTTGATTCCGGCGGCGCTCGCCTGGTCCATGCCATCGAGCACGGTGGCCAGGTCGCCACCGCGAGCGATGCTGCGGAAGGCGTCGGCGTCCAGGGTGTCGAGGGACACGTTGATCCGGCGAATCCCGGCGTCCACCAGCAGCGGCAGTTTGCGCGCCAGCAGTTGGCCGTTGGTGGTCAGGCTGATATCACTGAGCCCCATCTGCCCCACCGCGCCCATGAAGGCTTCCAGCTTGGGGCTGACCAACGGTTCACCGCCGGTAATCCGCAGGCGCTCGATGCCGGCGGCCTCGATCAGGTACTCGACACCCCGCGCCATCGCCTCGGCCGACAGTTCGTCCTGCGCAGCCACCAGCCGCTTGCCGTTGGGCACGCAGTAGGTACAGGCGTAATTGCAGGCTGAGGTCAGGCTGATCCGCAAATTGCGGAATCGCCTGCCTTGACGATCAACGATCATGGATCACTCCGGCAGAGGATAATTCGGGCGCACTAAAACCTGACTGAAAAATCAAGTTTTAGCAAGGTCCTTGCCTGAGTATATTCCTGGGTTACTGCGCTGGGCAGGAAATCATATCGCCATCACGCTGGCGAATGATTCAAGTGGCCGGCGTTTCGGCGTTCGGCAAATCGGTGCTGTGCTTGCGCTTATTGCCCATGCGCACGCCGATGTCCATCAGGAACTGGAAGAAACCTTCCTGGTCTTCCAGCACATTGCTCCAGAACGGCGAGTGGTACAACGCCACGGCGCCGTGCACCAACGCCCAGGCGGCGCAGTAGTGGAAATACGGTGGCACGTCTTCGAGCTTGCCTT
Organism: Pseudomonas sp. Colony2; assembly: GCF_019382755.1. Classification (NCBI taxonomy): domain Bacteria; kingdom Pseudomonadati; phylum Pseudomonadota; class Gammaproteobacteria; order Pseudomonadales; family Pseudomonadaceae; genus Pseudomonas; species Pseudomonas sp. Colony2. The sequence continues at coordinate 5,436,435 of NZ_CP080030.1, forward strand.
CGCTGATACGGCCCTTGATCAGCAGGGTCAGGCGTTCGAAGTTCGAGGCACGGATCTTGTGCAGCTCCTCGACCATTTCCGGCACCTGATGGCCCTTCACCACTTTTTCTTCCAGGCGATCAAACAAGCGGTAGCGCTGCGGGTCACGCATGCGGAACTCGAAGTAGGCGCGGGACAGCGCTTCCTTGTCCTTGTCGACATCGGCCGAGTGCAGCAGCTCGTTCAGGTCGCGCTCGTAGTCGAGCATCAGGCGCAGGTAGATCTCGGCCTTGGACTTGAAGTGCTTGTAGATGGTGCCTTTGCCGATACCCACGGCATCCGCAATCATCTCGACGGTGACGCTGTCTTCACCCTGGTCGAGGAACAGCTTGAGTGCGGTGTCGAGAATTTCCTGCTCGCGGCGGCGAAACTCACGGACCTTGCGGGGTTCTTTGTGCATAAGAAAAAGGTCTGCAGAGATGGATATTGGAAGGGCGTTCGCTCCCCAAGCCGTGCTTGTCGGAACGTTTTACCCGGTGCGCGGGATTATCCCGACTGAACGGTCGTTGGGCAACGCCTATATGAACAACCTTTGCACTTAACTTACAACACGCCAACGAATGTGCCGATTCGAGTCAGAAATAAAACAGGTGATTGGCGCGTGTGCATCGCATCCAATGAGAACTCAACCGAAGCGGGCGTATTCCAAATCTGTTTAAAAAACGATCAGATGTGGCTGGACTGAATCGGATACTGATCAATACTTGAAATGTCGGCGTGGCATCTCCCCCAAGTGACGCGTCGACCTGGGTACCGACGGATTGCGTACCCTTGTTTTACTCCTAATGGTCTTAGCCCGGATTCACCCCCCAGAACCCGGGTTTTTTTTGCCTGCGATTCAGTGGCCGACGTGGGCCAGCGGGAACAGGCGCTTGAAGTTTTCGGTGGTCTGTTCGGCAAAGCGCTCGTAGGACTCGCCCCGCAGCATCGCCAGGTAATCCGCCACATCCCGTACGTATTCCGGCAGGTTGGGTTTGCCGCGATGGGGAATTGGCGCCAGGTACGGCGAATCGGTTTCCACCAGCAGGCGGTCTGCCGGGACCTGGCGCGCGACATCGCGCAGGGCATCGGCGTTGCGGAAGGTCACGATGCCCGACAAGGAAATGTAGAAACCAAGGTCCAGCGCGGCCTTGGCCATGTCCCAGTCTTCAGTGAAGCAATGCAGCACACCAGCCTGGGGCAGCGCGGCTTCGCGCAGCAGGGTCAGGGTGTCGGCACGGGCGCCACGGGTGTGGACGATCACCGGCTTGCCAGTCTGCTGGGCGGCTTGCAGGTGCAGACGGAACGACGCCTGCTGCAACTCGGCAGCTTCCGGTTCGTAGTGGTAATCCAGGCCGGTCTCACCGATGGCCACCACGCGCGGGTGATTGAGTTCACCGAGCAGCCAGTCGAGGGCCGGTGCTTCGCCGGGCTTGAGGTCCAGCGGGTGAATGCCCACCGAGCAGTCGACATCGGCATAACGATCGGCCAGGGCTTTGACGTCGGCGGCGTTTTCCGCGCTGACGCCGATGCACAGGAAGTGCCCTACCCCGCGCTGGCGCGCAGCTTCAAGGGCGGCGTCGAGGGAGCCGCCGTGCTGGGCTAGGTCGAGGCGATCAAGGTGGCAATGGGAATCTACGAGCATAGGGATCTACAACTTGAGTCACGGAAAGTGTCTGGCCAACGATACACCCGTCGGCCACTGAAATTAACGGCGGCCGAGCAAACCGACCCACTGCACCAGCAAGGCCTCAAGCAACAGCACGCGATTGAGGTTGGCCTTGCCGAGGACCTTCTGGCGTTGGGCGAGGATCCAGTCCTGGATGTTCAGCACCTTGTCCTGGGCGCTCTTCTGCGCCAGGTATTGCACGACTTTGCGCATGTCCGGCAGCCCAAGGCCGTTTTCGTCCTGGGTCAGCTGGTAGCGCAGGATCAGGCTCGACCAGTCGCAAAACCAGTCGAACAGCAGCAGCAAGGGAATGTCTTTCCAGGCGCTTTCGGCCAGTTGCGTGGCCGACACTTCCTGCTTGAGCAGTTTCTTCACCCCGTCCACCACCAGCGCACGCTGTTCACGCACGCCCTGGGCCTGGAGCTTGACCGCCGCCAGGGGCGAACCGGCCGCCAGGGTCAGCAACTCGACGCGCTCCGCCTCGCCACAGTCCGGCAACGCCTGGGCCAGCCACTGCAGGCTCATGGCTTCGCTCGGCAACGGGCAGGCCTGCTGCACGCAGCGACTGCGAATGGTCGGCAGCAGGCGGCTGGACTGGTGGCTGACCAGCAGCAGCACGGTATCGCCGGACGGTTCTTCCAGGCTCTTGAGCAAGGCATTGGCGGCGTTGATGTTCATCGACTCCACCGGTTCGATCAGCACCACCTTGCGCCCGCCCATCTGCGCGGTCTGCACCACGAAGCTGACCAGATCACGCACCTGGTCGACCTTGATCGCCTTGTCGGCCTCTTCCGGTTCCAGCAGATAGTTGTCCGGGTGGCTGCCGGCCTTGAGCAGCATGCAGGATTTACATTCGCCGCAGGCTTCCAGGCCGTTGGGCCGCTGGCACAACAAGCTGGCCATCAGCCGCTCGGCCAGGGCGCGCTTTCCGATGCCCACCGGGCCGTGGAGCAGGTAGGCGTGGGCGTGCTGGGCACGGCCCGCCAGTTGCTGCCAGAGGCTGTCCTGCCATGGATAGGCTTCAGCCACGGACACGCTCCACAAGCTTCGGCAACAGGGCGTCAATGCACTGCTGAACCTGAGTCAACGGTTGTGCGGCGTCCAACAGGTAGTAACGAGCGGGGTCGGCTTCGGCGCGCTTGAGAAACGCGCCGCGCACAGCTTCAAAAAAGACTCGGGTTTCCAGTTCGAAACGATCGAGGCGACCCCGGGCGGTGGCACGGGCCATGCCGACTTCCACCGGGAGATCGAACACCAGGGTCAGGTCGGGCCGCAAATCGCCCTGGACGAAGGTCTCCAAGGCCGCAATGCGCTCCAGGGACAAGCCACGACCGCCGCCCTGATAGGCATAGGTGGAATCGGTAAACCGGTCACAAATCACCACGGCGCCCCGGGCCAGTGCCGGGCGAATGACTTCGGCCAGGTGCTGGGCGCGGGCGGCGAACACCAGCAACAGCTCGGTGTCGGGGTTCATCTGTTCGTCGCCCGGGGTCAGCAGCACTTCACGGATACGCTCGGCCAGTGGCGTGCCGCCAGGCTCACGGGTCAGCAGCACCTCGATACCTTCGGCGCGCAGGCGCTCGGCCAGGTATTCACGATTGGTGCTCTTGCCGGCGCCTTCCGGGCCTTCCAGGGTAATAAACAAGCCAGTCACAGGCAGTCCTTAGTCAGAGTCATTGCGGGCTTTGCGGTGCGGCGTCATCGGGTGCCGGAGCCGGCTCGGCGGGCGTATCCAGCGGCGCGTCCGCAGGCTTTGCCGCCGGCGCCGGGCTGGAACGGTAATCGGCGCGACGCTTCATCTGGAACTCACGCACTGCTGCGTTATGCGCATCCAGGTTATCCGAGAAAATATGGCTGCCATCGCCTCGGGCAACGAAATACAGGCTGCTGCCCGCCACCGGGTTCAGCGCAGCATGAATCGCCTCCCGCCCGACCATGGCGATCGGCGTCGGCGGCAGGCCGGCGATCACGTAGGTGTTGTAGGGCGTGGCTTCCTTGAGGTGCGCGCGGGTCAACTTGCCGGTGTAGCGCTCGCCGAGGCCGTAGATCACCGTCGGGTCGGTTTGCAGCAGCATGCCGATCTGCATGCGCCGCACGAATACCCCGGCGATCTGGCCGCGCTCTTCCGGCACGCCGGTTTCTTTCTCCACCAGCGAGGCCATGATCAGCGCTTGATAGGGGTCGGTGTACGGCGCATCGGCCGCGCGCTTGCTCCACTCCTGGGCGAGGACATCGTCCAGACGGTTGTAGGATTTTTTCAGCAGTTCGACGTCGCTCATGCCGCGCACGAAGCGGTAGGTGTCCGGGAAGAAGCGCCCTTCAGGAAATACGCCCGGGTGGCCGAGTTTTTCCATCACCTCGCTGTCACTCAGGCCGGACAGGGTCTGCTCGATCTTTTCATGCTTGGCGAGGGCCGCGCGCACCTGGCGGAAGTTCCAGCCTTCCACCAGCGTAATGCTGTACTGCACCACTTCGCCACGCTGCCACAAGCCGATCAGGCCCTCGGCGGTGAGGCCCGGGGTCATGCGGTATTCGCCGCTGTGCAGCGGCTGGCCGTCGAGGTTGAAGCGCCAGTAGAGACGCAACCAGAACGCATCCTTGAGCACGCCGTCATTTTCCAGGCGATTGAAGGTGCCGGTGGGCGTCGCGCCAGCCGGTACGTCCAGCAATTGCTCCTGGGTCAGATTCAAGGGCTGCTCAAGGGCCGAGTTCAGCTTCCAGGCCGAAGCGCCCAGCAGCAAACCCGCCAGGACCAGACCGATCTCCAGCAACAATACAAATTTACGTCTCAAATCAAATATCCAATAGTGCGCGAACAATGCCCTGCAGTTTACGGGTGAGCGGCCCAACCGGCCAGCTCATCGCAGCACATCCGCGCACCGGCCAAATGCCATATACGCTGTTGCACACCAAGACTTCATCGGCCTGTTGCAGCTGCTCAAGGCTGATATCGGCCACGCTCGTCGGAATGCCCAACGCCTGCGCCTGGGCCAACACCTCGGCCCGCATGACGCCGGCGACGCCGCAGCGTTTCAGATCAGCGGTCAGCAACACGCCGTTACGCACCAGAAACAGGTTGCTGAAGACGCCTTCGATGACTCGACCGGACATATCCAGCATCAAACCTTCGGCGTGATCGGCATCCTGCCACTCGGCGCGGGCGAATACCTGTTCCAGGCGATTGAGGTGCTTGAGGCCGGCAAGCAACGGTTGCTCGGACAAACGCGTGGTACACGCAAACAGGCGAATGCCTGACGCTGCATGTTCCGGGGGATAAGTGGCAGGTGGACTGCCTTGCAGAATGCGCCGCGCGGGAGCGCCAGCACTGATGCCATAACCGCGCTGGCTGTCGCCACGGGTCAGGATCAACTTGAGTACACCGTCACCGAGGGCAGCGGCGTAGGCCAGCAATTCGCTGCGGATCAGGGGTTGATCCGCAACAATCGCCAACCGCCTGCAACCTTCTTCAAGGCGCTGCAGGTGGCGGTCAAGCAGCACGGGCTGCCCGGCCTTGACGGCAATGGTCTCGAACAGCCCATCACCGTATGCCAGGCCACGGTCTTTCAGGGGCACTGCGCCCGCCGGCTGACCGTCGACCCAGCTCTCCATCACTCGGCGAACCGGCGGAACACCAGGGAACCGTTGGTACCACCAAAACCGAACGAGTTGGACAGCACCACGTCGATCGGCATCTTCTGCGGCTCGTGAGGCACGAAGTTCAGGTCGCAGCCCTCATCCGGTTCATCGAGGTTGATGGTCGGCGGAGCGACCTGATCCTTGATGGCCAGCACGCTGAAGATTGCCTCGACCGCGCCCGCCGCACCCAACAGATGACCGGTCATGGACTTGGTGGAACTGACCGCCAGCTTGTAGGCATGCTCGCCGAACACCGACTTGATGGCCTCGGCTTCCGCCAGGTCGCCGGTCGGGGTCGAAGTGCCATGGGCATTGATGTACTGCACCTGGTCAACGTTGACCTTGGCATCACGCAACGCATTGGTGATGCAGCGTGCAGCACCCGCGCCGTCCGACGGAGGCGAGGTCATGTGGTACGCATCACCGCTCATGCCGAAACCAATCAGCTCGGCGTAGATGGTGGCGCCACGGGCCTTCGCGTGCTCCAGCTCTTCGAGTACCAGCGCACCGGCACCGTCGGCCAGAACAAAACCGTCGCGGCCCTTGTCCCACGGACGGCTGGCACGGGTCGGCTCGTCATTGCGGGTCGACAACGCACGGGACGCGCCGAAGCCGCCCATGCCCAAACCGCAGGCGGCCATCTCGGCACCGCCGGCGATCATCACGTCGGCCTCGTCATAGGCGATATTGCGCGCCGCCATGCCGATGCAGTGAGTGCCCGTGGTGCACGCCGTGGAAATGGCGTAGTTGGGCCCCTGGGCACCCAAGTGGATGGACAGGAAACCGGAAATCATGTTGATGATCGAGCCAGGCACGAAGAACGGTGAAATTCTGCGAGGGCCGGACTCATGCAGGGTGCGGCTGGTTTCTTCGATATTGGTCAGACCGCCAATACCCGAACCCATGGCCACGCCGATGCGCTCACGGTTGGCGTCGGTGACTTCCAGGCCGGCATTACGCACCGCCTGAAAACCGGCTGCCAGGCCGTATTGAATGAACAGGTCGAGTTTGCGGGACTCTTTGACCGAGAGATATTCCTCGACATTGAAGTCCTTTACCGAGCCGCCAAAACGGGTGGAATAGGCAGAAAGGTCCGTGTGTTCGATCAGACCAATACCACTGCGGCCAGCCAGAATGCCCTGCCAACTGCTCGGCACATCCGTACCCAGTGGCGACAACATACCCATACCGGTGACTACGACGCGTCTACGCGACACAGCACTCTCCTTTTTCTAATGACGACACTTTGCATCAGGCTTAAAGGAAAAAACCGCACGCCATAGGGCAGTGCGGTTTTTCCATCACAGCAAGCGACGATTACAAACTATTACGCCTGGTGGCTAGTAACGTAGTCGATAGCAGCTTGAACGGTAGTGATTTTTTCAGCTTCTTCGTCCGGGATTTCGGTCTCGAATTCCTCTTCCAGAGCCATCACCAGCTCAACGGTGTCAAGGGAGTCGGCACCCAGGTCTTCAACGAAGGAAGCGCTGTTGGTCACTTCTTCTTCTTTAACGCCCAGTTGCTCGGCAACGATTTTCTTGACGCGCTCTTCGATGGTGCTCATACCTTGTTTTCACTCCTAATGGACAAATTCAGGCAGCTGGCCAGTGGGTAAGTGTATAGAAAGACTTTTCAGCTTTTCAACTGAAAGCTTCACCCTCGTACCCTATTGGCCATCTGCCTATAAATAGATTGCAGCTTTATAACGGATTTTAGACAGCTCGTATGACATTTTTTTGAAGCGATCCGTCACAATTTAACTCATGTACATCCCGCCGTTCACCGGGATTGTAGCCCCAGTCACGTATGCCGCACCGTCGGATGCCAGGAAAGCGACCACATTCGCGATCTCTTGAGCCTGGCCCAGACGGCCCAGCGGAATCTGCGTCAGCAACGCTTCACGCTGCGCTTCAGGCAATTCGCGGGTCATATCGGTGTCGATGAACCCTGGGGCCACCGAGTTGACCGTAATCGACCGCGAGCCTACTTCACGCGCCAATGCACGGCTGAAACCTTCCAGACCGGCCTTGGCGGCTGCGTAGTTTACTTGGCCTGCGTTGCCCATGGCACCCACAACAGAGCCAATATTGATAATTCGACCCCAACGAGCCTTGGTCATGCCGCGCAAAACACCCTTGGACAGGCGAAACAGACTGTTCAGGTTGGTATCAACGACGTCATGCCACTCGTCGTCTTTCATACGCATCATCAGGTTATCGCGGGTAATACCGGCATTGTTCACCAGAATAGCCGGTGCACCGAATTGCGCCGTGATTTCAGCCAATACGGCCGCCACGGACTCATCGCTGGTCACGTTAAGCTCAAGACCGGTGCCCTGGACGCCGTTTTCCTTCAGCGTCGCGGCAATACGTTCAGCGCCGGCGGCGGAGGTTGCGGTACCGATGACCACAGCGCCCAGACGGCCCAGTTCCAGGGCGATCGCCTGGCCAATGCCACGGCTTGCGCCGGTGACCAGTGCAACTTTACCTTGCAGACTCATGCAGGCTTCTCCTAGGTTCGGAAATTAACGTCAGGCCAGGGCTGCGCGAGCGGCAGCGAAGGCATCCGGGGTATTGAGGTTGGAAGTCGACACGCCCTCGGCGCAACGCTTGTTCAGGCCGGCGAGGACTTTGCCCGGGCCGCACTCTACCAATTGGGTGGCGCCGTTGGCGGCCAGGGTCTGCACCGACTCAACCCAGCGAACCGGCTTGTACAGCTGTTCCAGCAGATCGCGCTTGAGGGTTTCCAGGTCAGAGGCCACGGCGGCACTGACGTTCTGCACCAACGGAATCTGCGGCGCCTGCCAGTTGATCGCAGCGATCGACTCGGCGAAACGCTCGGCAGCCGGGCGCATCAGTTCGCAGTGGGACGGCACGCTGACCGGCAACGGCAACGCACGCTTGGCGCCACGAGCCTTGCAGCCTTCGATGGCGCGCTCTACCGCCGCCTTGGCGCCGGCGATCACCACCTGGCCAGGGGAGTTGAAGTTCACGGCGCTGACCACTTCGCCCTGGGCCGCTTCGGCGCAGGCGGCAATCACGTCAGCATCTTCCAGGCCGAGAATGGCAGCCATGCCGCCCTGCCCGGCAGGAACCGCTTCCTGCATCAACTGGCCACGACGCTCCACCAGCTTGACCGCTTCACCGAGGGTCAGGCTGCCGGCAGCCACCAGGGCGCTGTATTCGCCCAGGCTATGACCGGCAACGTAGGCCGGACGTGCACCACCTTCAGCCAGCCACAGGCGCCACAGGGCGATGGAGGCGGTGAGGATGGCGGGTTGGGTCTTGTCGGTTTGATTGAGCAGCTCTTCCGGCCCTTGCTGGGTCAGTGCCCACAGGTCGTAACCCAAGGCATCGGAGGCTTCCTTGAAAGTGTCCAGGACCAACTGATGTTCCGCGCCCAGCTCGGCCAACATGCCGAGGGACTGCGAACCCTGCCCTGGAAAGACGAATGCGAGGGATGTAGACATGTAACAAGCCCCTAATGATCTGGTCGTCGGAAATTGGCGCCCCACACGTGGGAGCGCAAGAAACTGACAGATTGGATGGTCAATTGAACTGGCCGGTCACATTTAAGCATTTCCGGCCCGATTCGCCTAAGGCAACAGATCCTCAAGGCGGCCGTGCAAGCGTTGCGGCAGGTTTTCCTGGATCTCGATCAAGGCGCGCTGGATGGCACTTTGAAAACCCTGCACCCCCGCCGAACCATGACTTTTCACCACGATGCCCTGCAACCCGAGGAAACTCGCACCATTGTGCCGCGCCGGAGCCAGGTCAGCCTGCAAGCGCCGCATCAAGGGCAGCGCCAGGGCGCCCACCAGGCGTGACGCCAGGTTGCGCTTGAACAAGGCCTCAATGCGCGCAGCAATCATCGTCGCCAGGCCCTCGCTGGACTTGAGCAGGATATTGCCGACAAAACCGTCGCACACCACCACGTCGGCTTCGCCGCGGTATAGACCGTCACCCTCGACAAAGCCGATGTAGTTCAAGCCTCGCGCGCTTTGCAACAGCGTCGCCGCCAGCTTGACCTGCTGGTTGCCCTTGATGTCTTCGGTGCCGATATTCAGCAGCGCCACCCGAGGCCGGGCCACGCCCAGCGCTTCGGCCGCCACCGAGCCCATCAGGGCAAAGTGCAGCAGATGCTCGGCACTGCAATCGACGTTCGCCCCCAGGTCCAGCAACTGGCAATAGCCCTGCTGGGTCGGAATAGCCGCAACCATCGCCGGCCGGTCAATGCCCGGCAGGGTTTTCAGCACATGCCGGGACAACGCCATCAACGCCCCGGTATTGCCGGCACTGACACAGGCCTGGGCCTTGCCGTCGCGTACCAGCTCAAGCGCCACCCGCATCGAAGAATCAGGCTTGCCGCGCAAGGCCTGCGCAGGCTTTTCATCCATGGTGATGGTTTCGCTGGCCGGTGTAATAGTCAGCCGCGCGCGATCCACCGCCGGATGGCTGGCAATCAGTTCTTCAAGTAAGGAGGGTTGACCGACGAGGGTCAGGTGCAGCGAGGGCGTGGCAGACAGGCAAGCAATGCAGGCCTGAACAATGCTGCGGGGACCGAAGTCCCCGCCCATTGCGTCAATCGCGATGACTTGAGCAGACAAGTGATTACTCGTCAGCGCCCTTGTCGATCACTTTACGGCCACGGTATACGCCTTCTGGCGATACGTGGTGACGCAGGTGAACTTCACCGGTGGTTTTTTCTACAGACAGAGTGCTTGCCGTCAGGGCGTCGTGCGAACGACGCATGTCACGGGCAGAGCGGGATTTTTTGTTCTGCTGAACAGCCATAATTGATTAACTCCTAAACGTTTGGGTCACGCTTTAACTGCGCCAATACACTGAACGGGTTGGACCGCGTTACCTCGTCCTCGCTCGGTTCGGGCTCATCGAGACCCGCCGGCTGCTGGCATTCTTCCGGATGATGAGCAGGCACAATGGGCAAGGCGAGCAAAAGCTCCTCCTCGATCAGTGACTGCAGATCCAAAGGATCTTCGCCCAGTTCCAGCACGTCATAACCTTTCGGCAACGACTGGGTATTCGCACCCTCTTTCACCACAGCATAACTGCATTCGCTGTGGATCGGCAGGGTGACCAGCTCAAGACAACGCTGGCAAACCATTTTGACTTCGGTGTCGATAAAGCTGTGGATTACCACAGACTTACGTTCATCTCGTTCAAAAACGAATTTAGCCTGCACCGTACCGACAGTGTCGGAAAGCGGGTCGCAGAGTCTCTCCAAATCGGCCAGGAGCAGCTCACCTTGAAGGGTGGTGCCACGATCAGCCAATTTGCGCGGGTCAACGTGAGGTGGAATCGGGTCATTCAACATAGGCGCAGCATTATAGGGATGCACCCGGCCATGTCAAAGGAAATTCAGCCCTGTCCGTCACCGGGCCTCCCCGCTAGAATCCGCGACTGCCTTGAGGAGACGCCCATGCTGCCTTTATTACTCGCTTCCAGCTCGGTTTATCGCCGGGAATTGTTGAACCGCCTGCACCTGCCGTTCATCTGCAGCTCGCCGGATATCGACGAAAGCCACCGCCGGGACGAGTCCGCCGTGGAGCTGGTCAAGCGCCTGGCCGAGGAAAAGGCCCGCGCCCTGGCTGACAGCCATCCGGGCCACCTGATCATCGGCTCGGACCAGGTCGCCGCGCTCGACGGCCAGATCATCGGCAAGCCCCACACCTTCGAGAAAGCCCGTGAGCAACTGCTGGCGGCCAGCGGCAAGCGAGTCAGCTTCCTCACCGGCCTGGCTGTACTGAACAGCGCCACCGGCCATTGCCAGGTCGACTGCATCCCCTTCACCGTACACATGCGCACGCTGGACGCCGCACGCATCGAACGCTACCTGCGCATCGAGCAGCCCTACGACTGCGCTGGCAGCTTCAAGGCCGAAGGCCTGGGGGTGAGCCTGTTTCAAAGCACCGAAGGGCCAGACGCCACCAGCCTGGTCGGACTGCCGCTGATCCGACTGGTGGACATGCTACTGGCCGAAGGCGTACAGATTCCCTGAGAACATCACAAACAAATGTGGGAGCTGGCTTGCCTGCGATGCAGACACCTCGGTACATCAGTCGCACCGAGGTGATGCTATCGCAGGCAAGCCAGCTCCCACATTTCGAGCCATGTCGCGCTCAAGCTCTCAGCGCAGGGTCGGACCCTGGAAGCCCATGTATAGCGCCAGCTTCTCAGCCACGCTGGCACCCAGCTTCTTGGAGAAACGGTCAAACGGCGATTCCTGAACAGTGAAGTCCACCAGTTCTTTCTCGCCAATCACGTCCCGCGCCACCGAACTGGCACTGCCCAGGCCATCGATCAAGCCCAATGGCAGCGCTTGCTCGCCAGACCAGACCAGACCGGAGAACAGCTCCGGATGCTCCTTATCCTTGAGCCGGTCACCGCGCCCCTGCTTCACACTGGCGATGAACTGCCGATGAGTGGTATCCAGCACACCCTGCCAGAACTGGGTTTCATCCGCCTTTTGCGGCTGGAACGGGTCCAGGAACGACTTGTGCTCACCTGACGTGTAGGTACGACGCTCAACCCCGAGCTTCTCCATGGTGCCGACAAAGCCATAACCGGCCGCCGTCACACCAATCGAACCCACCAGACTGGCCTTGTCGGCATAGATCTGGTCGGCAGCACTGGCGATGTAGTAGGCACCCGAGGCACCCAGGTCGGAAATCACTGCATACAGCTTGATGTCCGGGTGCAAGGCGCGCAGGCGACGAATCTCGTCGTACACGTAACCCGACTGCACCGGACTGCCGCCCGGGCTGTTGATGCGCAGGATTACAGCCTTGACCTTGGAGTCCTCGAAGGCCGCCCGCAGGCTGCTGACGATGTTGTCTGCACTGGCAGACTCCTTGTCGGCAATCACTCCGCGCACTTCGATCAACGCCGTGTAATTACCGCTTCGGGTGGCGCTCTTTTCCATGTCCATCAGCGGACTGAACAGCACCAGCATGCCCAACAGATAAATAAAGGTCAGAAGCTTGAAAAAGATCCCCCAACGCCGGGAGCGACGCTGCTCCTGGACACTGGCCAGCAGCGTCTTCTCCAGCAACTTCCAGCTTCTGTCATCGCCATTGTTATCGGCATTGGCCTTATCAGGCGCTTTCCACTCATCGGTCATGCCATCTACCCCAGCAAAGACTTAATGGGCCCGGCTGAGCCAGGCCTGCAATTCAGAAAAACGGTCAATTGTCAGGCGCGGCTCGTAGGCCTGCAACGCCTGGGCAGATTGGGCGCCGTAGCTGACCGCCACGGAGTCCATGCCAGCATTACGCGCCATCATCAGGTCGAACGACGCATCACCCACCATCAACGCCTGCCGAGGCGACACGCCACATTGAGCGAGGATCTGCTCGAGCATCAGAGGGTGGGGCTTGCTAGCAGTTTCGTCCGCCGCACGGGTGGCGTCGAAATAATCTTCCCAGCCATGAGCCTTGAGCACCCGGTCCAGGCCGCGACGGGCCTTGCCGGTCGCGACCGCAAGGTGATAACCGTCGGCGCGAAATGCTTCCATGGCCTGCGCCACGCCTTCAAATAGCGGCGAAGGCTGGGCGTCGAGCGCCATGTAGTGATCGGCGTAGTGCTGACGAAACGCTATCAGCTCGTCATCACCAATCTCCGGGTACAGGGTGCGGATCGCTTCCGGCAGGCCCAGGCCAATAATGCCCTTGACCGCCAGTTCGTCGCACAGCGCATAACCGGAACGGGTCGACGCAGCGTGCATCGACTCGACAATCCGACCAATGGAATTACACAACGTGCCATCCCAGTCAAAGATCAACAGCTTGTAGTCAGGGTGCGACACTCAGGCGCTCCACGGTCTTGGCCCACATTTCATCGACAGGCGCTTGCAGCTTCAATTCGCCACCATCGGGCAGCGGCACGGTCAGCATGTAGGCGTGCAGGAACAGGCGTTTGCCACCCAGGTCGCGGATTTCCTTGGAGAAATCTTCATCGCCGTATTTGGTATCGCCGGCAATGCAGTGCCCCGCATGCAGGGTGTGCACACGAATCTGGTGGGTACGGCCAGTGACCGGCTTGGCCTCGACCATGGTGGCAAAGTCACCAAAGCGGCGCAGCACCTTGAACAGGGTCAGCGCCTCCTTGCCCTCCTCGTCCACCTCGACCATGCGCTCGCCGGAACGCAGGTTGCTCTTCTGCAACGGCGCGCGCACGCTCTTGATCGAGGTGGCCCAGTTGCCACGCACCAGCGCCATGTAGCGCTTGTCCACGCCATCACCGCGCAGGGCGGCATGCAGGTGGCGCAACATGCTGCGTTTCTTGGCGATCATCAACAGGCCGGAGGTGTCACGGTCCAGACGGTGGACCAGCTCCAGCTCCTTGGCATCCGGGCGCAACTGACGAAAGGCTTCGATCACCCCGTAGTTGAGGCCGCTGCCACCGTGGACCGCGATGCCACACGGTTTGTTGATCACGATCAGTGCCTTGTCTTCGAAGACAATCGACGCTTCAAGGCGCTGCAACAGGCCCTGGGCCAGTGGGACCGGTTCGTCACGCTCAGGCACCCGCACCGGCGGCACGCGGACGATGTCGCCCGCCTGCAGCTTGTACTCGGGCTTGATCCGGCCTTTGTTCACGCGCACTTCGCCTTTACGCAAAATGCGGTAAATCAAGGTCTTGGGCACGCCTTTGAGCCTGGCAAGAAGAAAGTTGTCGATGCGTTGGCCGGCATATTCCGGCGAGACCTCGAGCAGCTGGACGCTGGGGGTCTGGGGGGCGGTAGTCGTCATGGCGGCGATGATAACAATTTTTTATGGAATTGAAGCACTTAATCATTGCTGCTATAGTCGCGAACGCCGCCAAAAGCGGCCTGGACAGAGGACTAGCGGCAAACTGCCGGCCCTGACCATCGCAATTCATCAGGACGCGAGGCCGTCCTACGGGGCTTTCGCCACCCTGGAAGGCTCGAGATTGTAACAAGCGCAGGTGACATGAGGCCTGAAGCGAGTGCAAAAAGCAGAGTGATTACTCGCCTTTTGCGCCGATATTTACGGCCAGTTCACAAAGTGCAGTCAGTCTGGAGCCAGACCACGGCGAATGCTTCGGAAACAACGCCTGTTACGAGCTGAGTGAGAGCACAATCGCCCACACCCGGTCTTGTTTAGCCATGAGCGTGGACTCCCCATTGGAGAACACGGTAAATGCCAACCCGCTGCGGATTCTGCGCGCGGCAGCACCCGAATTATCAGGGATACGTGTAGGGTGGAGATGCACAACCGTCGGACTGTGTAGCACTAGGCTTATATTTAGACGCTTCATCTCGTCCACAGTCGCCGGTTGATTCCTCCTCCTGACTGAGTGCTTAAGTCACCACAGCAAGCAGGAAGCGTACGTCGCGATACCGCCCATTTTGGCGGGTATTGCTGGACACTGGAGTGGCCAACCACTCTTGACGCACCTGACACCGACCGTGAGAAGTCGTGTGTGCCGAACGCCGTTTCCGGCAGCCCGGAAACCGACGGTACAACATGAAAAGAATGCTGATTAACGCAACTCAACCCGAAGAGTTGCGTGTTGCACTGGTAGACGGCCAACGCCTCTACGACCTGGACATCGAGTCCGGTGCACGCGAGCAAAAGAAGGCCAACATCTATAAAGGCCGGATTACTCGCATCGAACCAAGCCTTGAGGCTGCCTTTGTCGATTTCGGCTCCGAGCGCCATGGCTTCCTGCCCCTCAAAGAAATCTCCCGCGAATACTTCAAGAAATCCCCTGAAGGCCGCGTGAACATCAAGGACGTCCTGAGCGAAGGCCAGGAAGTCATCGTTCAGGTAGAAAAAGAAGAACGTGGCAACAAGGGCGCCGCCCTGACCACCTTCATCAGCCTGGCTGGCCGCTATCTGGTCCTGATGCCGAACAACCCGCGTGCCGGCGGTATCTCCCGTCGCATCGAAGGCGAAGAGCGCAACGAACTGCGTGAAGCGCTGAACGGCTTGATCGCTCCTGCCGACATGGGCCTGATCGTGCGCACTGCCGGCCTGGGCCGCAGCAGCGAAGAAATGCAGTGGGACCTCGACTACCTGCTGCAGCTGTGGACCGCTATCAAGGAAGCGTCCCTGGATCGTTCCGCGCCGTTCCTGATCTACCAGGAAAGCAACGTGATCATCCGCGCCATCCGCGATTACCTGCGCCAGGACATCGGCGAAGTGCTGATCGACAGCGTCGAAGCCCAGGACGAAGCCCTGACCTTCATCCGCCAGGTGATGCCGCAGTACGCCAGCAAGATCAAGCTGTACGAAGACAGCGTTCCGCTGTTCAACCGTTTCCAGATCGAAAGCCAGATCGAAACCGCTTTCCAGCGCGTCGTCGAACTGCCTTCCGGCGGCTCCATCGTGATCGACCCGACCGAAGCCCTGGTGTCCATCGACATCAACTCGGCGCGTGCCACCAAGGGTAGCGACATCGAAGAAACCGCCCTGCAGACCAACCTGGAAGCGGCTGAAGAAATCGCCCGCCAGCTGCGCCTGCGTGACATCGGCGGCCTGATCGTGATCGACTTCATCGACATGACCCCAGCCAAGAACCAGCGCGCCGTGGAAGAGAAAGTCCGCGAATGCCTGGAAGCTGACCGTGCCCGCGTACAGGTCGGCCGCATTTCGCGCTTCGGCCTGCTGGAAATGTCCCGTCAGCGCCTGCGTCCATCCCTGGGTGAAAGTAGCGGCATCGTCTGCCCGCGTTGCAACGGCACCGGCATCATCCGTGACGTTGAATCGCTGTCGCTGGCGATCCTGCGCCTGATCGAAGAAGAAGCCCTGAAAGACCGCACTGCCGAAGTGCGCGCCCAGGTGCCGATCCCGGTCGCTGCGTTCCTGCTCAACGAAAAACGCAACTCGATCACCAAGATCGAACTGCGCACCCGTGCCCGCATCGTCATCCTGCCGAACGATCACCTCGAGACGCCGCACTTCGAAGTGCAGCGCCTGCGTGATGACAGCCCGGAAGCCCACGTCAACCAGTCCAGCTACGAAATCGCTGCTGCCGCTGCCGAAGTGGAAGAAGTCCAGCCAGCCGCTGCGACCCGCACCTTGGTTCGCCAGGAAGCCGCCGTCAAGACCGCGCCAGCCCGTGCCAACGCACCGGTTCCGGTCGAGGCAGCTGCGCCGGTTGCCGCACCAGCTGCCCTGCCTGAGCCAAGCCTGTTCAAGGGTCTGGTGAAGTCGCTGGTCAGCCTGTTCGCCACCAAGGAAGAGCCAGTGGCTCCAGTTGTGGTCGAGAAGCCTGTGACTGAACGCCCTGCACGCAATGAAGAGCGTCGCAACGGTCGCCAGCAGAGCCGCAATCGCAACGGTCGCCGTGACGAAGAGCGCAAGCCTCGTGAAGAACGTGCACCCCGCGAAGAACGCGCTCCACGTGAAGAACGCCAACCGCGCGAAGCCCGTGAAGAAACACCAACCGTAGCCCGTGAAGAGCGTGCACCACGCGAAGAACGTGCACCGCGTGCTCCACGCGCTCCACGTGAAGACCGCAAGCCACGTGGCGAGCGTGAAGAACGCGTGCGTGAATTGCGCGAGCCGCTGGATGCCGCTCCAGCCGTAGCCGCTGCTGCTGCCACTACTGCCGTTGCTGAAGAGCGTCCAGCTCGTCAGCCGCGTGAAGAACGTGCGCCACGCCCTCCTCGTGAAGAGCGTCAACCACGTGCCGAGCAAGCGGCTCCAGCCGGTGAAGAAGAAGAGCTGCTGTCCAACGAAGATCAGCAACAGGAAGACGGCCAGGACAACGCCGAAGGCGATCGTCCACGCCGCCGCTCCCGTGGCCAGCGTCGTCGCAGCAACCGTCGTGAGCGTCAACGTGATGCCAACGGCAACGAAATCGAAGGTTCGGAAGAGACCGGCGAAGCCAACGCAGCCGCTACCGGCGAACCGACTGGCGCCGAACTGGCTGCCGGCCTGGCCGTTACCGCTGCTGTCGCCAGCTCGGTCATCAGCGCACCTGCTGAAGCCCAGGCCAACGAGCAAGCTGAAGCAGCCACCGCTGCCATCCAGGAAAACACTGTTGTAGAGACGCCAGCCGTCGAAGCACCTGTGGTTGAAGCGACGACGCCAGTCGAAGCCCCGGTTGTTCCGGAAGTGGAAGTAGCGCCAGCTCGTCACGTKCGTGAAGTTCGTGAAGTTCGCGAGTCTAAGCCTGAAGCTGAAGTGGTTGCCGAGCCTGCCGCTGTTGTTGAACAACCGCCCGTGGTTGAAGCTGCCGTTGAAGCACCGGTAGCCGAGCCAACCCCTGAAGTGCGTGAAGTTCGCGAAGAACAGACCGCCTTCCAGTGGGCTGCCGAACCTGCCCCAGTGGTCGAAGCGGTTGAAGCACCAGCGCCTGCGCCAGTGGTCGAAGAAGCTCCAGCGCCAGTCGCTGAAGTAGTGGTCGCCCCTGAACCTGTAGCCGTGGTTGCCGAGCCTGCTCCAGTGGTTGAAGCACCAGTGGTTGCCGAAGTGGCAGCACCGGTGGTTGAAGCCGCTCCGGCCAGCGCCCTGACCGAAAATGGCCGTGCGCCGAACGACCCACGCGAAGTGCGTCGTCGTCGCAAGGAAGCCGAAGCGGCCGCCGCTGCTGCCAAGGCCGCTGCCGAAGCTGCTCCAGCCGTCGCTGAAGTTGCCCAAGCAACCCCTGCTCCGGTCACCGAAGCCGTGGTTGAGCACACTGCCCCTGCCATCGACGAGAACGTACGTTCCGTCGAGGAAGTGGTAGAGCACCACCCTAAGGCCCTGGAAGAAGAGCACGAGCCTAAACCCCTCGTCTGATTCCATCGGCCACTAAAAAGCCCCGCCTGAGTGATCAGGCGGGGCTTTTTTATGCCCGTTACATCAGTTAGCGGTAGTCCAACAACCCTGGCACATCGACGTCCCACAACACACCGGGATCATCGACTACGACTTCCTGCACCGAAGCCTTGGCAAATAACGGTTTTGCCCCGCGGTCTCCGGTCAGCGCGATCAAGGCCGGGCCGAATGAACGGCCAAACCCCACGGGGTGCCCGTACTGACCTGCATGCACCGGGGCGCTGATACCGTCTTCCTCCAGGCCTGCCATCACTTGCTCGATACTTGCCGGCAGGATAAACGGCATATCCCCCAACACCACCAGCCAACCAGCCGACGGCCCACTGGCCGCCACCGCTGCGGCGATGCTGTCACCCATGCCCGGCGAGCGCAAAAGCAATACTTCGCAACCGTGCACCTTAGCCAACCGAATCACTTCGGTGCGATCCGGTGACGTCACCAGCCAACGTCTCGTAGCCACAGGCGGCAAATTCACCAATACCTGCTCGATCACCGACCGCGTGATGCCATCCCGGCCCACGCAGGGCGCCAGCAACTTGTCCTGATCGGCACCCGCCTCGGCCCGAAAACGACTGCCCTGCCCCGCCGCCAGGATGATTACGGCGATGCCCGTCAACTGACCGCTGCCTGCAACGGCTTTTTCTGCAGCAGATCGATCCCGTTCTTGATGGCGACGATTTCAGCCATCAACGACAAGGCGATTTCCGCCGGCGTATGGCTGCCGATATGCAGGCCAATCGGCCCATGCAGCCGCGCAATGGCGTCCGCACTGAGCCCCAGTGCCGCGAGGTTTTCCCGGCGTTTCTGGCTGTTGACCCGCGAACCCAGCGCGCCTATGTAGAACGCCCGGGAATTGAGGGCCGTCAGCAACGCCATGTCATCCAGGCGCGGGTCATGGGTGAGCGCGACAATGGCGGTGCGTTCATCGGTCTGGATATTCAACACCGCTTCATCCGGCATACCCGGCACAAAGCGCCCGTGCTGCTCCTCCCAGCCATAAACAAACTCCTGGCGCGGGTCGCAGATCAGCACTTCGAAATCCAGCAACCGAGCCATTTCCGCCACATAACGTGACAGCTGGCCCGCGCCGATCAGCAGCAGGCGCCAGCGCGGACCGTAGATCGCGCGCAAACGCTCGCCGTTGAAGCTGACCACATCGGTCTTGCTCGCACCGCTCAACACCACCTCGCCGGTGGCCAGGTCCAACTCACGGGCGACAATCTCGTGGGCCTCACAGCGCGCCAGCAGTTCAGCTACCCAACCCGGATCACTCACCCGCTCTTCGGTGAGACGCAGGGTGCCGCCACACGGCAGGCCAAAACGCGCCGCTTCGTCCCGGGTGACACCGTAGGTGACAAGCTGCACCGGCGGCCCGTCGTCAGGCAGCCGACCGTCCTGCAACCGGGCGATCAAGTCGTCCTCGATGCAGCCGCCGGACACCGAGCCAATCACCACCCCGTCGCCGCGCAAGGCCAGCATCGCCCCCGGCGGACGCGGGGCGCTGCCCCAGGTCTGGACCACGCTGTATAGCACCACTCGCTGCCCGGCGAGGCGCCATTCCAGCACGCTGCGTAATACATTCAGATCAACACTGTCCATCAGGCTTTCGCCTCCCGCCAACCTTGCAACTGATTTTGATAAACAGCATCTATGGGTTGATCAAAAATATCGGTAGTCAGCTAAGTTAACTCACCGGCAATAAAAAAGCCCTGCAATGCAGGGCTTGGTGCGTCAAAAAACAAGCTTAGTTCAATAGCGATTCGGCTCCATTTCCAGCACCACTTTGAAGCGCTTTTCGATGTCCTGCTGGATACGCAGCGCGAGCCCGGCAATGTCCTGGCCGCTGGCCGCGCCGTAGTTCACCAATACCAGCGCCTGCAATCGATGCACGCCGGCATCGCCATCGCGAAAGCCTTTCCAGCCGGCCTTGTCGATCAGCCAGCCGGCGGCCAGTTTCATCTGCCCGTCGGCCTGGGGGTAAGCCACCAGGTCCGGGTATTGACGCTGCAACTCGGCAGCCAGTGCCTGGGACACCAGCGGGTTCTTGAAGAAACTCCCCGCATTGCCGAGCACCGCCGGGTCGGGCAGTTTCTCGCTACGAATGCTGCAAATCGCGCGGCTGACATCGCTGGGCGTGGCCTGCGCGATGCCTTGCTCGGTCAGGCGCTGTCGCACCGGCCCGTATTCAAGTTTCAGATGCACGGCGCGGCTCAGGGCAAAACGCACCCGCAGGATCAGCCAGCGCCCCACTTCGTGCTTGAACAGGCTGTCGCGGTAGGCAAAGTTGCACTCGGCCAGGCTGAAATCCCGCAGTTCGCCGGTCTGGCGATCAAGGGCGGTCAGGCCGCTGAATACATCCTTGATCTCTACACCGTAGGCGCCGATGTTCTGCATCGGTGCGGCGCCGACCGTGCCGGGAATCAGGCTGAGGTTTTCCAGGCCGGAAAAGCCCTGGGCCAGGGTCCACAGCACAAACGGATGCCACGCTTCGCCCGCTTCGGCCTCAACCACGACCTGCACGCCATCGTCGTGCAACACCCGGATGCCCTGGCTGGCCATGCGCAGCACCAGTGCGTCAATATCCTGGGTCAACAGCAAGTTGCTGCCACCGCCAATCACCAGCAACGGCAGTTGTTGCTCGGCGGCACAGGCCAGGGCCTCACGCACGTCGGCGTCATTGTGGGCCTCGGCAAACAGCCGGGCACGCACGTCGATGCCAAAGCTGTTGAACGGCTTGAGCGAAACCTGTGCCCGTACCTGCAAAGTCATAACCGGCCCTTCAATTCAATCACCAACAGGTCACAGGCGCGCTCGATCAGGTCGAGGACAGTTTCAAAGCCCTGGTCACCTTCGTAGTACGGGTCCGGCACTTCATCCACCACCGAGTCGTAGCGGCGCAGGAACAGGTCCAGGTCCGCCTTGCCCTGAGCCGGCTGCATGGCCTTGAGGTTGCGCAGGTTGCTCTGGTCCATGGCGAGGATCAGGTCGTAGCGGGAAAAGTCGGCACGCGACACCTGTTGTGCACGCTGGGCCGACAGGTCGTAGCCGCGTTGCAGCGCGGCACGCTGGCTGCGCTTGTCCGGTGGGTTGCCGACGTGCCAATCACCGGTACCGGCAGAGGCCACTTCAACCTGATCGGCCAGGCCGGCTTCGCGCAATTTGTGGCGCAGAACGCCTTCTGCCGTGGGCGAACGGCAGATGTTGCCCAGGCAGACGAACAGAACCTGCATCAGGCCCCCAGCAGGCGACGGACGCGCTCGAGGTCTTCAGGGGTGTCGACGCCCGCCGGCGGCGCTTCCAGGGCATCGCCCACATGAATGCGCACGCCGTGCCACAGGGCACGCAGTTGTTCCAGGGATTCGGTATTTTCCAGCCAGCACGGGCCCCAGCTCACGAAGTCGTGCAGGAAACCGGCGCGGTAGGCGTAGATGCCGATGTGGCGACGGTACGGCACGCCAGCCGGCAGCACGTCAGGCTGTTTGGCGAACGCATCCCGCGCCCACGGTAAGGTGGAGCGGCTGAAGGTCAGCGCCAGGCCATTGATGTCGCTGACCACTTTCACCACGTTGGGGTTGAACAGGGTCTCGATGTCTTCAATCGGCTCGGCCAGGGTCGCCATGCGCGCTTCGCCATGGGCTGCCAGGTTGGCCGCCACCTGATCGATCACGCTGGGCGGAATCAACGGCTCGTCACCTTGCACGTTGACCACGATGGCGTCCGCCGCCAGGCCCAGCTTGGTGGCCACTTCGGCCAGGCGGTCGGTACCGGAGTTGTGGTCTTCACGGGTCAGCACCGCTTCGGCACCAAAGCCTTTGCAGGCCTCGATGATGCGCGGATCGTCGGTGGCCACCACTACCCTTTCGGCGCTGCTTTTGCAGGCCTGTTCCCACACCAGCTGGATCATCGGCTTGTTGCCGATCAGTTGCAGCGGCTTGCCGGGCAGGCGGGTGGAGGCGTAGCGGGACGGGATGACAACGGTGAAGGCGGTGGTCATTTATCCAGGCGCTCGTCGGTGGTCAGGGTGCGGGCTTCGCTTTCGAGCATTACCGGAATGCCATCACGAATCGGGTACGCCAGGCCGGCGCCCTTGCTGATCAGCTCGGTTTTGTCGGCGCTGAGCTTGAGCGGCCCCTTGCAGATCGGGCAAGCGAGGATATCGAGCAGTTTGGTGTCCATGAGTATGTCCTGGAGAGCAGCGTTTTAAGGCAAAAGGCGAGCGGGCAGCAAGCGCATCAACTGCGTGTCGAACCAGGCGATAAACGCCGGTGACGGTGCCGCGTCCACCGCAAGGTACCACCAGTCGGGCCTGGCAAAGGCGCGGCACTTCACCGCGTCCTTTTCAGTCATGACCAACGGCAGTGCCGGTGTGAAATTCAAGACCTCGGCGCTGTACGGCGCGTGGTCGGCAAAAGCATGGGGTATTGGGCGCCAGTGTAGCGTTTCAAGGGTATTGAAGAAACGTTGCGGGTTGCCGATGCCGGCCACCGCATGTACCTGCTGCCCCACCGGGAAGTGTTCGACGGGTTTACGCTCGCCGGTATGCAGGTTGACCAGCGCGGCAGGCAACAGACGGAAGGCATAGCCGTCGTCACGGTCAGAACCTGCGCCGTTGTAAAGCAGCGCATCGACGCTCTGCAAACGCTCGACCGGCTCACGCAACGGCCCCGCCGGCAGGCAGCGACGGTTACCCAGCCCGCGGGCGGCGTCAATCAGCACCAGTTCCAGGTCACGGGCCAGGCGGTAATGTTGCAGGCCGTCGTCGGAGAGGATCAGGTCGAGGGTTTCGCTGGCCAACAGCGCCTTCACGGCGCGGCTGCGGTCGGGGTCGATCATCAGCGGCACGCCGCTGCGCTGCACGATCAGCAAGGGTTCGTCCCCCGCCACCGCAGCGGTTTGATCGGCCTCTACGCGCCATGGAAACTGTGGCGGCTTGGCGCCATAACCGCGGCTGACCACACCGACGCGCAAACCACTGCGCTGGCAATGGTCGATCAGCCAGAGAATCATGGGCGTCTTGCCGGTGCCACCCACCGTGATATTGCCTACCACCACGACCGGCACCGGCGACTGATAGATCTCGCCCTCGCCCGCCAGGAACCGTGCGCGCTTGCGCTGCACCACCCGGCGATAGAGGGATTCCAGCGGCTGCAATAACGCAAGTGCAGGATGGCCTTCGTACCAGGCCTTGAGCAAACGATCAGTCATGGCCATCAGGGTTGGCTCGCCGCCTCGACGGTGGTCATGCGCAAATGGCTGAAGCCGAGCTTGCCGGCAGCGTCCATCGCCGTGATCACGGCCTGGTGCTTGGTGTTGCCATCGGCGCTGATGGACAGTGGCAAGTTAGTGTCCCCACCAGACTCTTTTTGCAGCGCTTCCATCAGGCTGGCCAGGTCGTTTTTCTCCAGCAACTGGTTATTCACCGAGAACACGCCATCGGCGCTGATGGCGATGTCCAGTTGCTTGGCCTGCTGGTCTTCCGCCGGCGAACCGCTGACGGCTTCCGGCAGGTCGACGCGCAGCTGGGTTTCCCGGGTAAAGGTGGTGGTGACGACAAAAAACAGCAGCAGGATAAACACCACGTCGATCAACGACGCCAGGTTGATATCGACGTTTTCCCGTTGCTTGCGACGAAATTTCACGCGTTGCCCTCAACCAGGTCCACGTCACGGTCGCCCTGTACCACTTCCACCAGCTTGATGGCTTCCTGCTCCATGCCCACCACCAGTTCGTCGATGCGCCGTTGCAGGAAACGGTGGAAGAACACCGAAGGAATACCGACCATCAGGCCCGCCGCCGTGGTGATCAAGGCCTTGGAAATACCACCGGCCAGCACTGCGGCGTTGGTGGTCATGCCCGACCCCATGAATGAGCTAAAAATATCGATCATGCCCAGCACCGTACCGAGCAGGCCGAGCAACGGTGCCATGGCGGCGATGGTGCCCAGGGCATTGATGTAGCGCTCCAGCTCATGGATGACCCGGGCGGCGGCCTCTTCGATGCACTCCTTCATGATCTCGCGACCGTGCTTGGAGTTGGCGAGGCCGGCGGCGAGGATTTCACCCAGGGGCGAGTTGGCGCGCAGTTCCTTGAGCTTTGTCTTGTCGAGCTGCTTGTTCTTGATCCAGCCCCAGACCTGGCCCAGCAGGTGGTCAGGCGTTACACGGCTGGCACGCAGGGTCCATAGGCGTTCGGCGATGATGCCGAGTGCGGCGATGGAACTCAAAATGATCGGCAACATCATCCAGCCGCCGGATTTGACCAATTCCCACACAGTGAATGTCCCCTCGAAAAAGTGCGCCACTTTACCATAAGGGTCCGGTGGAAGGGCTGGCCTGCCCCAGAGCATCCTGTCGCAGGGGCCGCTCTTTGGTAACGCTGTTTTGCGGTGGACGCTCGCGCCAGAAACGCCGCTGGCTGCGCGCGGCCATCGGCGGCTGGAAGGTGCCCAGTTGCAGGCGGAGTGCGCCTTGCTCGGCACTGTCATAAATCGCGCTGCCCATGGCCTGGTAACGCTCCAGCACCTGTGGATGCGGGTGGCCAAATCCATTGCTGCGCCCCCGGGAAATCAACACGGCCTTGGGTGCCAGGCGCTGTAGAAAGGCCCATGACGACGAGCTGCGGCTGCCGTGGTGCGGCGCTTGCAGCCAATCGACAGGAGCGCCCATGGGAGTGGCCAGCAATGCCCGCTCGGCGTCATGGTCAATATCCCCGGTCAGCAACAAGCGCTCGCCATTGGCCTGCACCCGCAACACGCAGGACATCTGGTTACCGTCCGTCGCATCAGGCCATTGCCATAGCTCGAACCTCACGCCGTCCCACTCCCACTGCTCGCCGCTGACACACGCCTGGGTACCGAGCGAGGCCGGCAGCCGTGCCGTCTCACCGCCCACCACACGCTTGACCGGCAACCCATGGGCGACGGCCAACGCGCCGCCAGCATGATCGGCATCGGCATGACTGAGCAGCATCACGTCCAGCTCTGCGACCCCCAGCTTGCGCAACGCAGGCAATACGACACGCGCGCCAAGATCGAACTCACCGGAGCGCGGCCCGGCGTCATACAGCAGTACATGGTTGCGGGTACGCAGGATGATCGCCAACCCCTGGCCGACATCCAGTTGCACCACCTCGACCAGCCCATGAGGTATCGACTCCCGCGGCGGGAACACTGCCAGCAGCAACATCGGCCAGCCCAGCAGCCGAAACGGGACGCCCTTGGGCAGCAATAACAGCACCGCCCCCAGCAGGCTCACCAGCCAATAGCCAATGGGCACTTGCGCCGGTATCCAGGCCGGCAAGTACTGCGCCAGCAGCGCCAAGGCCTTGAACAGCCCGTCCAGTGTGCCGCCCGCCAGCCATAACAACCCCTCTCCTATATAAGGCAGCGGCAATAACACCGTACCCAGCAAGGCCAGGGGCAGCACCACCAGGCTGATCCACGGCACCGCAACCAGGTTGGCCAGCGGCCCGCTCAGGCTGATAGGCAGGCCGAGCACCAGCAGCAGCGGAAACAGGCCGATGGCAATCATCCATTGGGCGCGGGTCCAGGCTTGCCACAAGGGCCAGGGGCCCAATCGGCCACTGAACGCCAAAATCAGCACCGCAACAGCCGCAAAAGACAGCCAGAACCCCGGCTGCAGGCTGGCCAACGGTTCGAGGATCAGCACCGCGTCCAGCGCCAGCAACAGCGGCCACCAGATTCCCAGGTGACGAAACCGCAGACGCCACAGCAATACCAGGCCCACCATCACACAGGCCCGTTGCACCGGCACCTCGAAACCTGCCAGCAGGCCGTAGCCCAGCGCTGCAGCAAACGCCAGGCCGCAGGCCCAGGGCAGCCACGGCAAAGGTTTCGGCCAACCCCCGTAGCGCGCAAGACCGGCGACCAGGCCATAGATCAACCCCGCCAGCAGGCCGATGTGCTGCCCGGATATCACCAGTAAATGCACGGTGCCAGTGGCTTGCAGGACCCGCCAATCCTCGGCGGCCAACCCGGAACCATCGCCGAGCACCAGCGCCGCCAGGCCCGCCTCTCGCCCCTGGGCATCCACTGCCAGCAGCCGCTGGCGAATCCCGTCGCGCCAGGCATGTCGTGGCGGTGCCAGCAGTTGGCCGTCCTTGACCGAGCCGGTGGCGCCAATCCGCTGGGCCAGCAGCCAGGCTTCATAGTCAAAGCCATCGGCATTGAGCAATCCGGAAGGACGCTTGAGAGTCACCGCCAGTCGCCAGCGCTCACCGCTCTTAACCGGTGGGCCGCCGCGCCAGGACACGCGAATGCGCTTGGGAAGCAGGTCCTTGCGTGACCGGCTGTCGGTCAGTTCGAAGCGCACACCGTCGCCCATCTGCTGCGGTAACCCGCTGACACGCCCTTCCACCCAGCGGGTCTGGCCATCCAGATGCGGGGCCAACCGGTCATCCAGCGCCCACTGCGCGCTGAGGCATGCCCAGCCCAGGCCAAGCAGGAAAAACCCCAGCGGATAGGTACGAAAAGGCAACAGCATCAGGGCCAGCACCGGCATCAGCAACAGCCAGCCGCCGGACGGCAACGCGGGTAAAAAACGCAAGGCGAGCAGCCCCAGCGCGAGTGCGAACATCCCTGTTCTCATGGATCTTTCCTTGAAAGCGACCCATTGAGTCTTAGCCGGGCTAGCGGTGTGGCCTATTATTATTTGTCACAAAGTCTGAATTTCACGTTCGTGGAATGCGGGCATACTTGCCCCTCGAACTGACCTGGACCCCTTATGCCACGGCGCTTATTCAAACGGTACATGCCCGATCCGACCAGCATTCGGGAACACAAATCCTTACGCTTTCTCGGCAAGTTGCTGCATGACCCGAATCTCTGGCACCTCAATCGGCACTCGGTCGCGCGGGCCATGGCCGTTGGCCTGTTCGCGGCATTCATCCCCATTCCCTTGCAGATGCTGCTGGCAGCGGTCCTCGCCATCAGCGTGCGCGGCAACATGCCGATTGCCGTGAGCCTGGTCTGGCTGACCAACCCGATTACCATGCCGCCGGTGTTTTTCTGCACCTACATGACCGGGGCCTGGCTGATGAATGTGCCACCCCGCAGCATGCCCGACGAGCTGACCTGGGAATGGATCAGCGGGCAGTTGTCGACGCTGTGGCAACCGTTCCTGCTGGGCTCGGTAGTACTGGGGCTGGTGATGGCGGTGCTGGGTTATTGCCTGACCATGGGCTATTGGCGCTGGTGGGTGGCCCGCCAGTGGAAAAAACGCAAACAGCGCAGGTTGTAACCGTTAGCGCGCCAGCAAGCGCATGTGCACACGTAAACCCTGGCCGGTATTTTCCGCCCACAGGCTGCCGTCCTGACGCTGCACGGCGTTGCGCGCAATACTCAAGCCCAGGCCAAAGCCGCCGTCGCCGGGCCTTGAACCGTCCAGCCGGGTGAATGGCGCAAAGATTCGCTCCAACTCCACCTCATCGATCCCGCCGCCCTGGTCTTCCAGCCACAAGTGCCAGTGATCCCCCTCACGCTGCCCGCCCAATTGCACCGTTCCGTCTTGCGCAGAGTGCCGGATGGCATTGCGCAGGATGTTCTCCAATGCCTGGGCCAGCAGGTTCAGATGACCGCGCACCCAGCAGTCGGCCCCCAGCTCGCACTGCAAGCGTGAGGCCGGCCAGCCACTTTCAAAACAGGCGTTTTCCCGGAGCATGTCCCACAGCGCCTGCACCTGGATGTCTTCCTTGGGCAACGGCGCGCGTTCGGTGTCGAGCCAGGCCAGTTGCAGGGTGTCGTCCACCAGGCGCTGCATGCCGTCGATTTCCCTCCCCAGGCGCTCGCGCAGCTGGGTCAGGTCCTGCTCGCTGTCACTGGCCACACGCAGGCGGCTCAACGGTGTGCGCAACTCATGGGACAAATCCCGCAGCAGTTGCTGTTGCAGGGCCACGGTGCCTTGCAGGCGTTCAGACATCTGGTCAAACGCGCGGCCCAATTCCCCCAGTTCATCCTGGCGGCTGGTGGTGTCGCGGGAAAGCCGGGTGCCCAGTTGATCGGCACGCCAGGCGTTGGCCTGCTCTCGCAGGTGGTTGAGGGGCATGATCAACAGCCGGTAGAGGCCGATGCACAGCAGCAGGGTGAACAGGCCGGGAATCACGCCATTGGTGACGATCCGCCAGAACAGCTGGTTTTGACCGGGCATGAAACGCCGCGGCAACTCGATCACCAGGGAGCCCGCACCCGGGTCGAGCGGGAACGGAATTTTCAACCACGGCAGGCCCTTGGCATGCCGGCTGACGGGCCAGTCCAGGCCGCGCAGGAAGGTCAGGCGCTGGCTCTCCTTGTCCGTCAGTGGGTAGCTGCTCAGGGATTGCAGGTCGTTGCCGATGACCCCCACCCAGGTGCGCTCGCGCTGGCCCAGGGTGTGCAACCATTCGTCCACACCGGCGTTGCCGCCCTTGTTCCAGGCCAGTTCCGCGCCAGCGGCATAACCGCTCAGGGTGGCGCGGGCCTCGCTGGACAGAAAGGCATTCTGCTCTTCCATATACCGGCCCCATGACCAACTGAGCCAGATCATCAGCAAGCAGAATGCGATCAGCAGGCAGGCCAGTTTCCAGAATAACGAATGCTTGCCCGGCAGCCGTTTGAACGCGGCTTTAAAGCCCGTCATCGTGACCGCTCAACACATAGCCCTTGCCCCACACCGTGCGCACTTCCCGCTCGCTGTAGCCGACAGCCTTGAGCTTGCGACGAATCTGGCTGATGTGCATGTCCAGGCTGCGGTCATGGGGCGCATAGCCGCGCTGGAACACATGCTGGTAGAGGAAGGCTTTGCTGAGGACTTCTTCGGCGTTGCGGTGCAGTGTTTCCAACAGGCGATATTCGCTGCGGGTCAGGCCGGCCCACTGCTCCCGGTGAAACACATCACACAGCTCGTCATCGAAACGCAGGCTGCGGGCATCGCCGCGCACCGCCGCCAGGGCCGGCAACGGCCGCCGGTCCAGGGCGACCCGGCGCAGGATCGCTTCGATGCGCACCCGCAACTCGGCCATGCTGAACGGCTTGGGCAGGTAATCGTCGGCCCCCAGGCGAAAACCGCTGATGCGATCGGCTTCGGCCCCCAGGGCCGACATCAGGATCACCGGCATCGAATGGCTCTGGCGCAAATGCGTGAGCACCGACAAACCGTCCATGCCCGGCAGCAGGATGTCCATCAACACCACGTCGAAGCGCTGATCGCGGGCCATTTGCAGGCCCTGCTGGCCATTCTGGCACCAGGTCACCTGGAAGCCACAGAGGCCCAATTGCTCATGGACATAGGCGCCAAGCACAGGATCGTCTTCAATCGCCAGGATACTGGGTAAGCCAAGTGCTGCGGGATTCATTAGCGTCTGCAAGTCATTCTCAATGACTGATTATTCAAGATTGCCCCCCCATGAGCAACCGCCGCCGGGCGTCCGGCGGCCCAAGGTTTGCCTCAGGTCATTAATTTTGCAAGATTCCCCGCCGCGCAAATGGCTACACTGCGCAGGTGGCGCGGGCCGGATGCCTGCGTGGAATTCGACAACAGTGTGGTAGCAGGAGAGTGGCGTGCTTAAAAGAATGGGGATAAAAGGCCGCGTACTGTTGCTGACCTTATTGCCTACCAGCCTGATGGCGTTGCTGCTGGGCGGGTACTTCACCTGGATGCAGCTTTCGGAGTTGCAGTCGCAGTTGCTGCAACGCGGCGAGATGATCGCCGAGCAACTGGCGCCGCTGGTGGCCCCGGCCCTCGGCACCAGGAACACCGACCTGCTGGAACGCATCGCCACCCAGTCCCTGGAACAAACCGATGTGCGCGCCGTATCGTTCCTCGGGCCCGACCGCACGCCCCTGGCCCACGCCGGGCCGACCATGCTCAACCAGCCGCCCATCGGCAACAGTTCGCACCTGTTGCAGCGCACCGGCAATGACGCCACCCGTTATCTGCTGCCGGTGTTCGGCCGCCATCGCAACCTCGCCGGTGAACTGATCCCGGATGAATCCGACCGCCTGCTGGGCTGGGTCGAGCTGGAACTGTCCCACAACGGCATGTTGCTGCGTGGCTACCGCAGCCTGTTCGCCAGCCTGTTGCTGATCGCCATCGGCCTGATCTGTACCGCTGCCCTCGCCTTGCGCATCAGCCGTACGATCAACTCACCGATCGGCCTGATCAAACAGGCCGTCGCGCAACTCAAGGACGGCAATCTCGAAACCCGGTTGCCACCCCTGGGCAGCCAGGAGCTGGATCACCTGGCCTCGGGCATCAACCGCATGGCCGAGACCCTGCAAAACGCCCAGGAAGAATTGCAACACAGCATCGACCAGGCCACCGAAGACGTGCGGCAAAACCTGGAAACCATCGAGATCCAGAACATCGAGTTAGACCTGGCCCGCAAGGAAGCCCTGGAAGCCAGCCGCATCAAGTCGGAGTTTCTGGCCAACATGAGCCATGAGATCCGCACGCCGTTGAACGGCATCCTTGGTTTCACCCATTTGTTGCAGAAAAGCGAACTGTCACCGCGCCAGCTGGATTACCTGGGCACCATCGAAAAATCCGCCGACAACCTGCTGGGCATCATCAACGAAATCCTCGACTTCTCGAAAATCGAGGCCGGCAAGCTGGTGCTCGACAGCATCCCGTTCAACCTGCGGGACTTGCTGCAAGACACCCTGACCATCCTCGCCCCGGCCGCCCACGCCAAACAGCTGGAGCTGGTGAGCCTGGTCTACCGCGACACGCCGCTCGCCTTGGTGGGTGACCCGCTGCGGCTCAAGCAGATCCTCACGAACCTGGTGAGCAACGCGATCAAGTTCACCCGCGAAGGCACCATCGTTGCCCGCGCCATGATTGAAGACGAACAGGAAGACAGCGTACAACTGCGCATCAGCGTGCAGGACACCGGCATCGGCCTGTCGAACCAGGATGTGCGGGCGCTGTTCCAGGCGTTCAGCCAGGCGGACAATTCGCTGTCACGCCAACCCGGCGGGACCGGCCTTGGCCTGGTGATTTCCAAGCGCCTGATCGAACAGATGGGCGGTGAGATCGGCGTCGACAGCACGCCGGGAGAAGGCTCGGAATTCTGGATCAGCCTGAACCTGCCGAAAACCCGTGACGATATCGAAGACCTGCCCTCCGCGCCGCTGCTGGGCCGGCGCGTGGCGGTGCTGGAAAACCACGAGCTGGCGCGCCAGGCCCTGCAACATCAGCTGGAAGACTGCGGCCTGGAAGTCACCCCGTTCAACAGCCTGGAAAGCCTGACCAACGGCATCACCAGCGCCCACCAGACCGAACAGGCGATTGACCTGGCCGTGCTGGGCATCACCGCCAACGACATTCCGCCGGAGCGTTTGAACCAGCACCTGTGGGACCTCGAACACCTGGGCTGCAAGGTACTGGTGTTGTGCCCGACCACCGAACAGCTGCTGTTCAACCCCTCGGTGCCCAACCCCAACAGCCAGTTGCAGGCCAAGCCCGCGTGCACCCGCAAACTGCGTCGCGCCCTGGCCGACCTGATCAGCCCGCGCCCGCTGCGCAGCGAACCCGGCGAGCCCCTGTCCAGCCGCGCGCCGCGGGTGCTGTGTGTCGACGACAACCCGGCCAACCTGCTGCTGGTGCAAACCCTGCTGGAAGACATGGGCGCCAAGGTCCAGGCGGTGGAAAGCGGTTACTCGGCCATCGAGGCAGTGAAGCAGGAAGCCTTCGACCTGGTGCTGATGGACGTGCAGATGCCGGGGATGGACGGTCGCCAGAGCACCGAGGCAATCCGCACGTGGGAAAGCGAACGCCATGGCACACCGCTGCCCATCGTCGCGCTGACGGCCCATGCGATGGCCAACGAAAAACGCGCCCTGCTGCAAAGCGGCATGGATGATTACCTGACCAAACCCATCAGCGAACGGCAACTGGCCCAGGTGGTGTTGAAATGGACCGGGCTGGCCCTGCGCAACCAGGGCCCGGACCGTGGCACCGAAAGTTTCGGGCATGCCGCGCAATTGCCGGTGCTGGACCATGAAGAAGGTTTGCGCCTGGCGGCCGGCAAGGCGGATCTGGCGGCAGACATGCTCGCGATGCTGCTGGCCTCGCTGGAAGCGGACCGTGAAGCGATTCGCGTCGCCCGTGACGCCAATGACCGCAACGCCCTGATCGAACGGGTGCACCGCCTGCACGGCGCCACCCGGTATTGCGGCGTGCCGCAATTGCGTGCGGCCTGCCAGCGGGCCGAGACCCTGCTCAAGCAGGACGACGCCAAGGCCATGCCGGCCCTGGATGAACTGGACATGGCGATTGCCCGGCTGGCCAGCGAGGCGCGAGTCAGCGCGTAAACTTTCGGGGCAATGCGGACAGGGAGGCTTGCTGTGGCGAGGGAGCTTGCTCCCGCTGGAGTGCGAAGCGCTCCCAGGATTTTGGGGCCGCTGCGCAGCCCAGCGGGAGCAAGCTCCCTCGCCACAACAAGCTCCTCACCACAGCAAGCTCACTCACCACAGACAAGCCCCCTCGCCACAAAAGCAGCTTTCCATCATCAAGAAGGAATATTTGATGCGCATCATCCTCTTCAGCAGCCAGACCTACGACCGCGACAGCTTTCTCGCCCAACCGCTGCCCGAAGGCATGCAGTTGCAATTCCAGCCGGCCCGGCTGAACCTCGACACCGTGGCCCTGGCCGAACACCACGAAGTGGTCTGCGCCTTTATCAACGATGACCTCAGCGCTCCGGTGCTGGAGCAGTTGGCCAGCGGCGGCACCCGCCTGATCGCCCTGCGTTCCGCCGGCTACAACCATGTCGACCTGCCCGCCGCCAAGCGCCTGGGCCTGACCATCGTGCGGGTGCCGGCCTACTCGCCCCATGCGGTGGCCGAACATGCGGTCGCGTTGATCCTGGCCCTCAATCGCCGCCTGCACCGCGCCTACAACCGCACCCGCGACGGTGACTTCAGCCTGCACGGCCTGACCGGGTTCGACCTGGTGGGCAAGACCGTCGGCGTGGTCGGCACCGGGCAGATCGGCGCCACATTCGCCAAGATCATGGCCGGGTTCGGCTGCCGGCTGCTGGCGTACGATCCCTACCCCAATCCGCAGGTCGAGGCCCTTGGCGCCCGGTATGTGAGCCTGCCGCAGTTGCTGGGCGAATCGCAGATCATCAGCCTGCATTGCCCGCTGACGGCGGACAGCAAACACCTGATCAACGCCCAAAGCCTCGCCCATATGCAGCCCGGCGCGATGCTCATCAACACCGGGCGCGGCGGCCTGGTGGACACCCCGGCGCTGATCGACGCACTCAAGGATGGCCAGCTCGGCTATCTGGGGCTGGATGTGTATGAAGAAGAGGCCCAGCTGTTTTTCGAAGACCGCTCGGACCTGCCCCTGCAAGACGACGTATTGGCGCGCCTGCTGACCTTCCCCAATGTGATCATCACCGCGCACCAGGCCTTCCTGACCCGCGAGGCGCTGGGGGCGATTGCCGGCACCACCCTGGCCAACATCGCGGCGTGGGCTGGCGGGCAGGCGCAAAACCTCGTCGAAGGATGATCAGCGGTCACATAGCCGCGCCATGATGGGTAGCGGCGCATGATAGGATGCCGCGCCTATTTGGAGGATCCATGGCCGAACACGATTTCCGCTTCAGCTTGCTGAGCCCGCAACACACCCTGATCGAATGCCGGGCCCTGGTGCCGGGCCGTTATCAAGTCACCGGCAACGGTGGCTCGATCAAGAACGGCGACGTTCTGATCGTCACCCTGCGCGGCAGCAAAACCCTGTCGATGCGCCTGACCGTCGAAGGCGATGCGCGCTACTCCATCCGCCCGGCGGGCCAGTGGGTCGCCATGGCCCAGGGGCCGAAATTCGGCGAACTGGAGATTCACACCTGGAAGGTCAACTGCGACAGCTGCGACAACGTGCTGGAGTTTGAATTCGCGGTGGAAACCAAGCTGACCAAGGAGCCGCTGCAACCGGCCGCCACTGCACGGGTTACCGAGTTGGGCTGGGCCACCCTGGGTGACAAGCACCGCTGCCCGAAATGCCAGCAGGCCGCGCAATGAAAGCCTTGCTGATGCTGGCCGTGCTGGGTGCAGGCCTTGCGGGCTGCGCCAGCGACGAGGTCAAGCTCAAGCAGGATCACAGCTACGTGGTGGAATGGATCGGTGAGCGGCCGCTGATGGATTACGCCCACCTGACCGTGACCCTCGGCGCCGATGGCCGGGCCTATGGCAATGGTGGCTGCAACCATTGGTTCGCGCCCTACACCCTGGATGGCGACAAGCTGAGCTTCGGCAAGGTCGGCAGCACCCGCAAACTCTGCGCCGAAGCGCTGATGGAGCAGGAGCACCGCTTCTTCCAGGCCCTGCAAGGCGTGCAGCGCTGGGACATCTCGCCGATCGAACAGACCCGTTTCTGGCCGGCGGATGGCAAGCCGTTGCGGTTGTGGCTGGAAGAAGGCTGATCTGAAGGCGCAACAAATCTAAATGTGGGAGCGGGCTTGCTCGCGAAAGCGGTGGATCAGTCGATGTATCCGGTGACTGTCACACCGCATTCGCGAGCAAGCCCGCTCCCACATTTTTTATCCGCGCAACGCCTTGAGCTTGGCCAACACCCCTTCCGCCGTCTGCTCACCCATCAGTTGCTCGCGCACCTTGCCCTTGTCATCAATGATGTAGGTCACCGGCAGGGCTTCACTGCGGGGAATTTCGAAGATCCCGTCCGGGTTCTGCGCCAGTACGGTGAACTTGATGCCCAGCTTCTCGCTGGCGCTCTTGAGCTCTTCACCCTGGACGTTGTCGAAATTCACCCCGAACACCCCCACCGACTGGCCCTTGAGCTGTTCGGCCAAGGCGTTGAGTTCCGGGATTTCGGTACGGCACGGGCCACACCATTCGGCCCAGTAGTTAACCACCAGCCATTGCTTGTCCAGGCGTTCGGCGGCCACTTTCTGACCATATTGGTCAACGCCATAATCATTGCCACAGCCGCTGAGCAGCAGTGTGCCGATGATTGCCAATGCGCCTAACAGTCGCCTCGTCATGGGGTAATCCTTCGTAAAAATGAACGTTGGCTGCGGCCTATCGCCTCTCATGGTTTAAGGACGCGGCGCAGCGCGGGTAGAATACCCGCCACCTTACGCAAGATGCGACCCGCACATGACCGATCTGACGCTTTATCACAACCCGCGCTGCTCGAAATCCCGCGGTGCGCTCGAACTGCTGGAAGCCCGTGGCCTCACACCGACGGTGGTGCGCTACCTGGAAACCCCGCTCGACGCCGCGCAATTGCAGGCCCTGCTGGGCAAGCTGAACATCAGCGCGCGGCAACTGCTGCGTACCGGCGAGGACGAATATAAAACCCTCAACCTGGCTGACACCAGCCTCAGCGAAGCACAGTTGATCGCTGCTATCGCCGCTCATCCGAAACTGATGGAGCGTCCGATCCTCGCCACCGCCGACAAGGCCGTGATCGGCCGCCCACCGGAGAACATCCTGGAGCTGGTTTCGTGAGTGCGCCGTATGTGCTGGTGTTGTATTACAGCCGCAACGGTTCAGTCAGCGAAATGGCCCGGCAGATTGCCCGGGGCATCGAGCAAGCCGGGCTTGAGGCGCGGCTGCGCACCGTGCCGGCCATCTCCAGTGAATGCGAGGCCGTGGCGCCGGACATTCCGGTCGACGGCCCGCTGTACTGCAGCCTCGATGACCTGAAGAACTGCGCAGGCCTGGCGCTGGGCAGCCCGACCCGTTTCGGCAACATGGCCGCGCCGCTCAAGTACTTTCTCGACGGCACCAGCAACCTGTGGCTGACCGGCGCCCTGGTCGGCAAGCCGGCGGGCGTGTTCACCTCCACCGCCAGCCTGCACGGCGGCCAGGAGACCACGCTGATGTCGATGCTGCTGCCGCTGCTGCACCACGGCATGCTGATCACCGGACTGCCCTACAGTGAACAGGCGCTGCTCGACACCAAGGGCGGCGGTACGCCTTATGGCGCCAGCCACCATTCCGGTGCCGACGGCAAGCGTGCGCTGGATCAACACGAGATCGCCCTGTGCCGCGCACTCGGCCTGCGCCTAGCGAAGACCGCTGCGCTACTGGAGAACGGCCGTGGCCAGGAAGCCTAAGCTACTGCCGCCCCAGGCCTGGCTGGAGCCACGGGTCAAGGCGATGCGGGCGTTAAGCCTGCTGGCGTTCCTGGGATTGGTGGGGCTGCTGTGTGCCTACTACCTGGCGTTCGCCGATCTGCATGGCGCGCGGCCGTGGGTGATTCTGCTGATCGAGTTGGTGCCGCTGCTGTTGCTGGCGCCGGGGATGATCCTGGGCAGCGCGCGCGGGCATTCATGGATGTGCTTTGTGGTGAACCTGTATTTCATCAAGGGTGCGCTGGCGGCGTATGACCCGAACCGGCAGTGGTTTGGTGTGCTCGAGATGCTGGCGAGCCTGGCGGTGTTCTGCACGGCGTTGATGTATGTGCGGTACCGGCATCAGCTGAATCGGCGGTTGGCGGGGGAAGGATTGCCTGCCTGA
>NZ_CP080030.1:5473113-5473221 GCF_019382755.1 Pseudomonas sp. Colony2
GTTGTGGCGAGGGAGCTTGCTCCCGCTGGAGTGCGAAGCGCTCCCAAGATTTTGGGGCCGCTGCGCAGCCCAGCGGGAGCAAGCTCCCTCGCCACAGCAAGCTCTCTC
>NZ_CP080030.1:5473254-5527260 GCF_019382755.1 Pseudomonas sp. Colony2
GTGTAAGCCAGCATCATCGACAACTGGCACATCGGCCGCCCGCTCTCGGCATGCCACTGGTTGAACGCGCCCTGCACCGTGGCCAGGTCCCGCAGGCTGGTGGGCACCTTGTCGACGATCTTCTGCGCATTCAGCGCCGCCACCACGTCATAGCTCGGCACGAACGTGTCCTTGCCCACCATCCGTAAAAAGCGCGGCGCCGACAGCCCGCCCAACTGGTGGCCGTGCTTGCTCAGGTACTTCCACAGGCCGACGATATCGGTCACCGGCCAGTCGGCAATAAACCCGCCGAAGCTGCCTTTTTCCTTCTCGATATCCAGAATCATCTGCGCATTGCGCGGCACGCTCTTGAGCTTGCCCAGGTGACGGATGATGCGCGTGTCCTGCATCAGCCGCTCCAGGTGCTCGGCGCCCATGAGCACGACTTTTTCCGGGTCAAACCCAAAGAACACCTGCTCGAAGGCCGGCCACTTGGCGTCCACCACGCTGTGCTTCAGGCCGGCGCGAAACACCCGCAGCGACAAGGTCGACAGGTAGCGGTCATCGCTGATCTTGCGCAGTTTCGCCGGGGTCAGGGGCACAGGCAGGTGGGCTTCCAGCTCGGCCGCCGAACCAAACCGGTTCAGACAATATTCGTGCAGCCACTTGTAATCGCGCATGCCCTCTCCTAAGGATTGAAATGAAAACGGCGCCCAGGAGCGCCGTCTGTCAGAGCGGTGAAAACACTCAGAGGTTCACTACGTTGACGAAGCGCGACGTTGCACTTTCGTCGATACGCAAACTGGTGAAGTCGAACAGGTTACGGTCGGCCAACTGCGACGGCTGCACGTTCTGCAGACTGCGGAAGATGCTGTCGACGCGGCCCGGGGTCTTGCGGTCCCAATCCTGGAGCATGTCCTTGACCACCTGGCGCTGCAGGTTTTCCTGGGAGCCGCAGAGGTTGCACGGGATGATCGGGAATTGCTTGAGGTCGGAGTAGGCCTGGATGTCCTTCTCATGGCAGTACGCCAGTGGGCGGATCACCACGTTGCGCCCGTCATCGGCCCGCAGCTTGGGCGGCATGGCCTTGAGGCTGCCGTTGAAGAACATGTTGAGGAAGAAGGTTTCGACGATGTCATCGCGGTGATGACCGAGGGCCATCTTGGTCGCGCCGATTTCGTCGGCAAACGTATAGAGCGTGCCACGGCGCAGGCGCGAGCACAGCGAGCAGGTGGTCTTGCCTTCCGGGACCAGCTCCTTGACCACCGAATAGGTGTCTTTCTCGACGATGTGGTACTCGATCCCCAATTCCTTGAGGTAGGCCGGCAGCACATGCTCGGGAAAACCCGGCTGCTTCTGGTCCATGTTCACGGCAACGATGTCGAACTTGATCGGCGCGACCTTTTGCAGGTGCATCAGCACGTCGAGCATGGTGTAGCTGTCCTTGCCGCCGGACAGGCAGACCATGACCTTGTCGCCCTCTTCGATCATATTGAAATCGGCGACTGCCTCGCCGGCCAGGCGACGCAGGCGTTTTTGCAGTTTGTTCTGGTTGACCGTAAGAGTGCCCATGGCGCTTGGATCCGCGAAAGGTGTGTGACGAAAAGCCGGGTATTTTACCGGGATGGACGACCGAGTTCCAATGTGGGAGCGGGCTTGCTCGCGAACGCGAAGTGTCATTCGCCAGGTGTTTAGCTGACCCACCGCATTCGCGAGCAAGCCCGCTCCCACAGTTGACCGCATTCCAATCAACAGACCCCGCCGCGATTAAGCCCAATGTTTACAGCGCAATTTGCTCTAAAGCCCCACACTTTTTCCGGTCATCACTTCCTATACTGCGACATAAGGTCGCACATATATCCAGACCTTTCAGGCCTATTGGCCCGTGGGCGCTCCGCTGGGGGGCGATGGTAATAACGACAGGAGTGACTGGCATGATCCATCACGTCGTGGGACTTTTCACCCACCCCGATCAGGAATGGCGGGAAATTCGTGGAGATAAAGAAGAAAGCATCGGCCACATGTACCTCACCCACACGCTGATTCTCGCGGCCATCCCCGCTGTCTCAGCCTTTATCGGTACCACTCAGGTGGGTTGGGTTATCGGCAGCCGCGCCCCGGTGATGCTGACGGTGGAAAGCGCGTTGTGGATGACCCTCATGTCCTACGCGGCGATGCTCGGCGGCGTGGCGGTGATGGGCGCGTTCATTCACTGGATGGCCCGCACCTATGACGCCAACCCCAGCATGGCGCGCTGCGTGGCGTTTGCCACCTACACCGCGACACCGCTGTTTATCGGCGGGCTGGCGGCGCTGTACCCGCATATGTGGCTGGGCATGGTGGTGGGTACGGCGGCCATTTGCTACACGGTGTATCTGCTGTACGTGGGGCTGCCGACCTTCATGAACATCCACCCGGACGAGGGCTTCCTGTTTTCCAGCTCGGTACTGGCGGTAGGCCTGGTGGTGCTGGTGGCGATCATGGCCTTTACCGTGATCGTCTGGGGGCTGGGCGTAGGCCCGATCTACACCAACTGACGCGGTTTACCCGCAGGAAAAGCCACCGCAAGGTGGCTTTGTGCGTTATGCATGACCATTCGGCGCCTGACAGATTCGGATACACCCTTGTTTGCGGCATACTGGACGTCTCTGGAGATATGTACAGCATGCCCGAGCAACTCAATACCCGCGTCGAAGATTGTTTCCTGCAAGCCGAATCCTTTTTCAAACGAAGCTTCAAACGCCCCCAGGTCAGCCTCAAGCTGCGGGGCCAGAAGGCCGGTGTCGCGCATTTGCACGAGAACCTGCTGCGCTTCAACCCGCAGCTGTACCGTGAAAACAGCCAACACTTCCTTAAACAGACAGTCGCCCATGAAGTGGCCCACCTGATTGCCCACCAGTTGTTCGGCGAGCGCATCCAGCCCCATGGCGAGGAATGGCAGTTGATCATGCGTGGGGTTTACGAACTGCCGCCGGACCGCTGCCACACCTATGAAATCCAGCGGCGGCGCGTCACGCGGTATATCTACCGCTGTCCGTGTGCCGACAGTGACTTCCCGTTTTCGCCCCAGCGCCACGGGTTGGTGGGCCAGGGGCGGCGGTATTTGTGCCGCAGGTGCCGGCAGACTTTGGTGTTTACCGGGGAAACCCGCGTCGAGTGAGGTTTGTGGTGGATTTAAGGGCCCCTTCGCGAGCAAGCCCGCTCCCACATTTGATCGCATTCCAACGATGGAACTCGGTTGAATGTGGGAGCGGGCTTGCTCGCGAAGGGGCCGGCCCAGGCGCTACTGAATCACCTTGGCACGCCGCAAATCGTCTATCTGCTGAGCACTGAATCCCAACTCCGCCAACACCTCATCGCTGTGAGCGCCCACCGCCGCGCCTATGTGCCTGGCCGCCGGCAAACCCTCGGAAAACTTCAGCGGGCAGGCGATTTGCGCCTGGCTGGAACCATCGCCCCGCGGCACCTGGCTGACCAGCTCCCGGGATTTCAACTGCGGGTGTTCAACGGCCTCGCTCAGATTCAGCACCGGCTCGACACACGCATCAATCCCGGCAAACAGCTCACACAGCTCATCAAAGCTGCGTTTCTCGAACTCGACCTGCAGCGCCAGCTTGAGGGCTTTCTGCTGCTCGGGTTTGGGCGATAGGCCCATTGCCGCCAATTCAGGGCGGCCAAGGGCCGTACACAACTGCTGCATAAACGCCGGCTCCAGACTGCCCACCGACAACCAGCGTCCTTCCCGCGATCGGTAATAGTCATAGAAACTGCCGCCATTGAGCACTTGGTTCTCCCACGCCGGCTCCACGCCGCACGCCAGGTAACCGGCGCCGGCCATGGCATTCAGGCTGAAGGCGCAGTCGGTCATGCTCACGTCCAGGTATTGCCCCACCCCACTGTGCTGCCGGGCAATCACCGCCGCCAGCAAACCGATCACCGCGTGCAACGAGCCGCCCCCCACATCCGCCAACTGCACACCCAAGGGCAACGGCCCGCTGTCCTGGCGCCCGGTGTAGCTGGCAATGCCTGCCAGGGCCAGATAATTGATGTCATGGCCGGCGCGATCCTTGTAGGGGCCGGTCTGGCCGTAGCCGGTGATGGAGACGTAGATCAGCTTTGGGTTGATCGCCTTCAACGCCTCGTAACCCAGGCCCAGGCGCTCCATGACCCCGGGGCGGAACTGCTCGAGGACGATGTCGTAGTCCGCCACCAGTTGCCGCACGATCGCCACCGCCTCGACCTGCTTGAGGTCCAGGGCCAGGCTGCGTTTGTTGCGGTTCAGATAGGCATGGCTGGCCGACACGCCCTGGTCATGGGGCGGCAGTACTCGCAGCAGGTCCATGCGTGTGGGGGATTCGATGCGCAACACCTCGGCGCCCATGTCGGCCAGCAGCAACGAGGCGAACGGCCCCGGCAGCAAGGTGGAGAAATCCAGTACTTTGAGGGACGCCAAGGGACCTGACATGCGGACTCCGATTCCGATTCGATTGGCCACAGAGTAGGCAAACCCTGCGGTCGGCGGCAATCACATAAACCATCATCCGAAGTGACTGATGCTTCCCGAAGGCATAAAAAAACCCATCCGAAGATGGGTTTTTCACAAACGCTGCAGCCTTACTTGACGGCGGTTGGAGCCGGGCCTTCGGCCACGCCCAGGTCGTCTTCTTCACGGGTGTCGGAGATACCGCGACCACCGGAAGCCAGTTCAACTTTCAGCTTGTCTTCGTCCAGTTCCTTGACCCACTTGGCCACAACCAGGGTTGCAACAGCGTTGCCAACCAGGTTGGTCAGTGCGCGGGCTTCGGACATGAAGCGGTCGATACCCAGGATCAGCGCCAGGCCGGCAACCGGCAGGTGGCCAACAGCCGATAGGGTAGCGGCCAGTACGATGAAACCACTACCCGTCACGCCAGCAGCGCCCTTGGACGACAGCAGCAGTACCAGCAACAGGGTGATCTGGTGGGTGATGTCCATGTGGGTGTCAGTCGCCTGGGCGATGAACACGGCAGCCATGGTCAGGTAGATCGAAGTACCGTCCAGGTTGAAGGAGTAGCCAGTCGGGATAACCAGGCCGACTACCGACTTCTTGGCGCCCAGGCGTTCCATCTTGATCAGCATGCGTGGCAGTGCGGATTCGGACGAGGAAGTACCCAGTACGATCAGCAGTTCTTCACGGATGTAGCGGATCAGTTTCAGGACGCTGAAGCCGTGTGCGCGGCAGATGGCGCCCAATACCAGCACCACGAACAGGATGCAGGTGATGTAGAAGCAGATCATCAGCTGACCGAGCTGCACCAGCGAACCTACGCCGTAGGCACCGATGGTGAACGCCATGGCGCCCAGGGCACCGAGTGGCGCGAGCTTCATGATCATGTTGATGATGTTGAACATCACGTGGGCGAAACGATCGATGAAGTCCAGCACCGGCTTGCCGTAGGCACCCAGGCGGTGCAGGGCGAAACCGAAGATCACCGAGAACATCAGCACTTGCAGGATGTCACCGGTAGCGAACGCGCCAACGATGGTGTTCGGGATCACGTTCAGCAGGAAGCCAACGATGCTCTGGTCGGCACCGGCAGTCACGTAGGCCGCGACTTTGGAGGCGTCCAGGGTAGCCACGTCGATATGCATGCCGGCGCCCGGTTGCACGACGTTGACCACGACCAGGCCGATCAGCAGGGCGATGGTGGAGACGATTTCGAAGTACAGCAGCGCGTAGCCGCCGGTCTTGCCGACCGATTTCATGCTTTGCATGCCAGCGATGCCGCTGACAACGGTGCAGAAGATGATCGGGGCGATGACCATTTTGATCAGCTTGATAAAGCCGTCACCCAGTGGCTTGAGGGCCACGCCGGTCTGCGGGTAGAAGTGACCGAGCAAAATACCGATAACGATTGCAACGATCACCTGGAAATACAGGGATTTGTACAGTGGCTGACGAGTCGTCATTGCAAAGTTCCTCAATCGTCCCGTGTGGCAAATATCCGCCATTGCCCACGACACTTGAATTGCGAACCCTCCTGCACTGGAGGGATTTGTTGTTTGAGAGCCTGCTCGAGGCGGTCTCCCTGCGCTCTGTATCGCAAGCGTCGTGCCACTTCTGCTGAAACTCCCTGAAGGCCTTTAGACATCAGCGCTCGGGCGATTTCCAGCTTAAGGTTATGCCTACAGACAGTGGCGGATTTCCGCCTGCTCGCCTGATCTCGTCCTACAATTTGGCGGATATCCGCCTTGTTGCACCCGCCCGGGGTGGCTAACATCCGCCACTCAATGGACGAGGCCCCTCATGCGTGAACGAACCATCGCCAGTCACTACGCCCGAGCCGCTCTCGGCGGTGCTCGCCGGGCCGGCTACGATTATTCGGGCCTGCTGCAGCAGGTCGGCATCACTGCGGAACTGCTGAGCGAGCCCCGCGCCCGCATCGCTCCCGAGCAATTCACCCAGTTGTTGCAAATGCTGTGGCTGGCGCTGGATGACGAATACCTGGGCTTCGCCGAAGGCCCGAGCAAGCGCGGCACCTTCGCCATGATGTGCCACGCGCTGATTCACTGCCGCACCCTGGAGAAGGCTCTGGAACGCGGCTTATTATTTTATAGCCTATTCCCGCAGGGTCCGCGCTGGCGTCTGACACGTGAAGGGGAAATGGCCCGCCTGAGCCTGGACGATTCGCAACTCTGGGACCCGGATCACTTCCTCAGCGAATGCCTGCTGGTGATCTGGCATCGACTCGGCAGTTGGCTGATTGGCCAGCGCATCCGCCTGCACCAGGCCACCTTCAGCTACCCGACGCCGCCCCACGCCGGTGAGTACGACTTGCTGTTCCCCTGCCCACAGGTATTCGCGGCGCCCACCAGCAGCCTGGTGTTCCCCAGCCGCTACCTGAGCCTGCCGTTGTTGCAGGACGAGCGCACCCTCAAGCATTTCCTCGAACGCTCCCCGGCCGACCTGCTGTCGCGGCCGGATGAAGGCGACAGCCTGAGCAGCCAGTTGCGCCGCCTATTGAGCCGCGACCGCACGCCCTGGCCCGACCTCGAAGCCGTCGCCCAGCACCTGCATATCAGCCCGCAGACCCTGCGTCGGCATTTGCGGGAGGAAGGCACCAGCTTTCAGGCGCTCAAGGATGAGTTGCGCCGGGACATTGCGATCTATCATTTGGGGCGGGCGGATTTGTCGCTGCAGGAGATCGCCGAGCAGCTGGGGTTTTCCGAACCGTCGGCGTTTCATCGGGCGTTCAAGAAGTGGACCGGGTTGACGCCGGGGGCCTATAGAGCACAAGAAACCTAGGTGTGTATTGATGCGACTGGCCTCTTCGCGAGCAAGCCCGCTCCCACATTTGACCGAGTTCCACGTTGGGAATGCCATCGAATGTGGGAGCGGGCTTGCTCGCGAAGAGGCCGGCACAGCCAATAAAGATCAAACAGCCGGGAAGTGAATCTTGAACGCAGCCCCACCCAGCGGTGAATCCCCAAGGGTCAGCCGGGCGCCATAGCTTTCAATGATGTCCTTGACCACCGCCAGGCCAATCCCCTGCCCCGGATGCTGGCGGTCGAGCCGCTCGCCCCGCTGCAGGATGCGCGCACGCTGGTCCGGCGGCACGCCGGGGCCATCGTCTTCGATGCACAACTCGGTGCCCTCCAGGCTTTCCTGCAAGGTGATGCGCACTTCGCTCAGGCACAGGCGATAGGCGTTCTCCAGCAGGTTGCCGAGCAGTTCCAGCAAGGCGCCCTTCTCGATCGGCACGTCGCATTCGTCCGGCAGTTCAAAGGCGACCTT
This sequence comes from Pseudomonas sp. Colony2, assembly GCF_019382755.1. Taxonomy (NCBI): domain Bacteria; kingdom Pseudomonadati; phylum Pseudomonadota; class Gammaproteobacteria; order Pseudomonadales; family Pseudomonadaceae; genus Pseudomonas; species Pseudomonas sp. Colony2. The sequence goes on from NZ_CP080030.1 coordinate 5,481,008, forward strand.
CACGCCCTTATCGCGATAAACCTTGTCCAGCGTGTCGCACAGGCTTTGCAGCACCGGCTCCAGCCGCACCTGGTGGCGCACCAGGCCGCTTTTACGCAGGCTGGCGCGCTGCAATTGGTAGCTGATCTGCTGGCTCATGCGTTCGATCTGCGATTGCAGTACCCAGGCCTGGTCCCGATCTTCGGGGCGCTGGGCCATGTCTTCACTCACGCCTTGCAGCACCGCCAACGGGGTTTTCAGGCTGTGGGCCAGGTCATCCAGGGAATCGCGGTAACGGGTGCGTTGCTCCCGCTCGCTGTGGAGCAACCGGTTCAGGGAGCCGGTCAGGCGCAGCAGCTCGCGCGGGTGTTGCTCGCTGAGGCTTTCCCGGGTACCGCCTTCGATTTCATCCAGTTCCTGGCTCAGCCGGCGCAGCGCCTGCAGGCCCCAGGTCAGGCCCAGCCACAACAGGGTCAGCAGCACCAGCAAGGCGGCGCCGAAGCCCAGGTAGAGGTTTTCCCGCAGGCCTTCGAGGGTCAGTTGGTATTCACGCACCGGTTGCAGGGCGACGATACTGAACGCCGCGCTCTTGCCGCCCAGCAGCTTGACCTCGACGTCATAGACAAAAAATTCCTGGCCGTTGGCCTCGCGGATCCGCGCAAATTCGTTACCGCGCCCGTCATAGCGCGGCTTGTAGTTGATGTTTTCTTCCTGGGTGGCGCGCGACCGCCAGACCAGATGGCCTTCGCGGTCATAGATGTAGCCCAGCAGGCGGCTGTCGGTGAGGTTGAAACGCTCGTCCGGCAACTGCGCGGGCATCAGCAGGCGATTGTTTTCAACCCGGGCAGCCGAAATCAGCGTCGTGACATCCGACGCCAGGCGCTGCTCGATGGAGTCCTGCAGGGCCAGGCTGAAGGCGCCCTGCATGGCCGGCAACAAGGCCAGCATAAACAGCACGGCCAGGATGGTGGCCGCGAGCATCAAACGTACACGTAGCGAGCGAATCAACGGCAGCGCTCATTGAACAGGTAGCCCAGGCCACGCACGGTGTCGATCGGTTTGAAACCCGCCGGGCCTTCCAGCTTGCGGCGCAGGCGGCCCACCAGCACTTCGATCACGTTCGGATCACGCTCGTCGTCATCGGGGTAGAGCTGTTCCATCAGGCGGTCCTTGGCGACCACTTGCTGGTGATGCCGCATCAGGTATTCGAGGATGCGGTATTCGTAGGCGGTCAGCGCCAGTGGCTGTTCGTCGAGGGACGCCTGCTTGCGATTGAGGTCCAGCAGCAACGGCCCGGCGACGATGGTGGATTGGGTGAAACCGCTGGAGCGGCGCAACAGTGCGTTCATCCGCGCTTCCAGCTCTTCGAACTGGAACGGCTTGACCACGTAGTCGTCGGCACCCGCTGCCAGGCCTTCAACCTTGTCCTGCCAGTTGCCACGGGCGGTCAGGATCAGGATCGGGAAGGTCTTGGCCTGGGCGCGCAATTGGCGGATCAGGTCCAGGCCGCCCATGCCGGGCAGGCCCAAATCGATGATCGCCAGGTCGTGGTTGAATTGCCCGGTCTGGTACAGCGCCTCTTCGGCATTGGCGACGGCCTCGACCACGTGACCGCTGTCGGTAAGGCGGGTCAATAGGTGATGGCGCAGCAACGCCTCATCTTCGACAACCAGCAATTTCATAAAGCTCTCCAAGGCAAATCAACTTTCCAACTGGGGTATATCATAGCGGCCCTGCAGGTCTTGCTGGCGCAATTTACTGCCGTTGAAGTGACCTGACAGGTTTTCGTTGCCCACGCGATAGTCTGACTGCGGGGTGTGCTGGCCCAGGGACTGGCCCCATGGAGCCGCCTGTTCACCGGCATCCTCGAAGCTCACCCGCTGGAGAAGGCTGTAGGGCTTTTTGCTCTTCTCCTTGGAGAAACCCGCGAAACTCGAATCAGAGGCCTGGACGCCAGCGGTGGCGCTGAGCATGGTTAAGGCCAACATCAGCTTCTTGATCGCAGTCATGGTGCTACCTCATACGCTTGGGCTTTGGGTACGGGGCCAGACTACGCAGACGCCCCTGAACTCCCCCTGAACACTCTCTGAACCTGGGCTGAACCGAGGCCGGCTACTGTGTAAAGAGTTATTTACGTATCCCCGGCCGCAGGCTATCCAGCGGCCCTGCAACTCGGCAAAATACCCGGCATGAATTCCCTACCCGCCTGCTGCACCCCACTTGACGCCCATTGGCCGTTGCCCGATGCCTTGCCCGGCACGGTCTTGCTGAGCACCCGTTTTGACCCGGCCCTGCTGGCCATCGGCGATTTCCAGCGCAGCGCCGTGCCGCCACCCGCGAGCATCCAGCGTTCGGTGGCCAAGCGGCAGGCGGAGTTCCTGGCCGGTCGCCTGTGCGCCCGCGCGGCCCTGCAACAGCTGGACGGGCTGGATTGCGTGCCGGCGATCGGCGAGGACCGCGCGCCGGTCTGGCCCGCGCACATCAGCGGTTCGATCACCCACAGCACCGGCCATGCAGCGGCCATCGTCGCCCACAAGTCACAGTGGCGCGGGCTGGGGATGGACCTGGAGAACCTGCTGACCCTGGAGCGGGCGGAACGCCTGGCCGGGGAGATCCTCACACCGGATGAATTGCTGCGCATGGCCGCCGGGCCGCGGGAGCAGGTTGCGCAACTGGTGACGCTGACGTTTTCGGCGAAAGAGAGCCTGTTCAAGGCGCTCTACCCGATCGTGCAGAAGCGCTTTTATTTTGAGCATGCCGAGTTGCTGGAGTGGTCGGATACCGGCCATGCGCGGCTGCGGTTGCTGACGGACTTGTCCGCAGAATGGTGCCATGGCAAGGAACTGGAGGCGCAGTTTGCGGTGGATGAGGGGCAGTTGTTGAGCCTGGTGGCCGTCCAGGCCTAGACCTTCTCCTGATCCCGTGGCCAACTCAGGCTGAAACACGCGCCACCCAGATTGTTGCTCTTGCTGATCAACGCCCGGCCACCGTGCCAATAGATGATCCGCCGCACAATGGATAACCCCAGGCCGTGCCCACCCGACGCGCGGGTCCGGCTGTCATCCAGGCGCAGGAACGGCGTGAAAATCCGCTCCCAGGCACTTTCCGGTACGCCCGGTCCGTCGTCTTCCACGTCGATGCGGCAACGCACCTGGCCCACCTGGTAACTGATCAGCACCTGCCCCTGGGCGTGGCGCATGGCGTTGCTCACCAGGTTTTGCAGGGCACGGTGCAGGTAGCGCGGCTCGGCCTCCACCCATGCATCGTCCCAATGTGCCGAGGACAGGCAGATGCCCCGCGCCACGTTGATTTCCGGGCGCAGCGGTGACAGTTCATCAATCACCTGATCCAGCAACGCATTGAGGTCGACCCGCTGGAAATTCAGTGCCGGCGCCCCCTGTTCCAGCCGCGCGTAGGTGAGCATTTCGTCCACCAGGCCATCGAGGTCCTGGATGTCGCTGTCCATGCCCTCCATATACTTGCGCCGCGCTTCAGGCGTGGCCGCGTCGCCGATCATCTCCAGGCCGAACCGCAGGCGCGCCACCGGGGTGCGCAGTTCATGGGACACCGCCCGCACCAGTTCGCGCTGAATTGCCAACAGGCGTTGCAGGTGCTCGGCCATGCCATTGAACGCTGCCGCCAGGCGCCCCACCGAATCGGCGCCGCGGGCCGGCACCCGCACTTCCAGGCTGCCTTTGGCGATGCGCGTGGCGGCGGCTTCCAGGCCACTCAAGCGCCGCTCCAGCTGGCGCACCAATAAATAGACGATCAAGCCGATCAAGGTCAGGCTGATCAGCGCAATCAGGATCAGCCATTGCGCCGGGTACGGATTCATCTGATACAGCGGGCCGATTTCCAGGACCCACGGCGTGCCGACCATGCCGGCAAATACCCGGATCGAATCCCCGCCCTTGCCCAGGGCCATCACGGTATCGCCTTCGGACACGCGGCGGCGCTGGTCTTCGTCCATATCAGCCTGATTGAGCATCACCAGGTGCATCTCGAAACCAAAGCCCTTGGCTTCCTTCAGGTCTGCGAGTTTCTGCGGTTGCTCCGCCACCGGGAAACGCACCAGCTCATCGGCCAGCAGGTAAATCGTCGCGCGCGCCAGTTGTTCGCTGATTTGCTGCACTTCACCGGTCAGCAACAGTTGCTCCTGGTCACTGACCAAGCGCAGCACCCTGGCCGCGTGAGGCCCGGTTTGCTCCACCAACACCTGGCCGCGTTGCAGACGGCTACGCTGGGTCAGGTCCAGGTGCGCCTCGGCCACGGTCTGCAATTGCAGCGGGATACCCAGCAAGCGCTCCCACACTGCCAGGGCGCGGCGGCGCTCGATGGCACTCATGGGTTGCAGGTTGTCGCCCATCAGCGCGAAGGTGCCGTGGGCCAGGCGCTCGCGGTACTGGCCGCTGCGCACTTCATTGAGCAGGTGCAAGGCCAGTACGCCGAGCAACGCCACCAGAATCAGCGCCGCGCACATGCCGCCGTAGATGCGCAGGAAGATTGAGTTCACGGCGTCAGGTCAGCCGCAGCTTCGGGGACGAACAGGTAGCCTTTGCTGCGAATGGTCTTGATCAGGCGTGGGTGGATCGGGTCGTCGCCGATTTTCGGGCGGATGCGCGAGATGCGCACGTCGATGGAGCGGTCCTGGCCGTCATAGCCAATACCGCGCAAGGCGGTGAAGATTTCTTCCCGGGACAGGATCCGCCCGGCATTCGCCACCAGCAACCACAGCAGGTCGAATTCGGCGCTGGTCAGTTCGATGCCGCCCTCATGCAGCCAGGCTTCACGCAGGGCGTTGTCCACCACCAGCGGGCCGAATTGCAGGCGCCGCTGTTTTTCGGGGAGTGCCGGCTCGACGCTTTCGCTGCGCCGCAGCAGGGCCTGGATGCGTGCCAGCAACAGGCGAGGACGCACGGGTTTGCACACGTAATCGTCGGCGCCCATGTCCAGGCCCAGCACCTGGTCCATGTCGTCGGTGCGCGCGGTCAGCATCAGGATCACCCCGTCGTAGCGCTCGCGCACCTTGCGGCAAATGCTCAGGCCGTCTTCACCGGGCAACATCAGGTCGAGGATCACCAGGTCCGGCTGCTCGGCGATGATCCGCGCCGCCGCGAGGGCGCCATTGCCTTCCACCGACACCCGCAAGCCGTTGCTCTCCAGGTAGTCACGGGTCAACTCGGCCAGTCGCTCGTCGTCCTCGACAATCAATACCTGCCAGGCTTCTTGCTCCATGCGTTACCTCGGTTCTAATTATTGTAGGGGCGGGTTTGCCCGAGAAAACTCGAGGGCGCCGCGCTTATTCAGGTTTCCAGCGTCATCGTTGACGTCCTTCGCGGGCAAGCCCTCTCCTACAGTTGTCATGTAGGCGAGGCATAAACTGTATGGATAACCGCCGATTGTAGCAACGGGCAGGCCCTCTGCCACAAGCGCGCAAATGGGTTCGGACATCGTGTTTTTTTGTGATAGGGTTCGCGCCCGCAAAAATCCAACCGGTTGTTTTTACCTCGGAATATTCGGTGACAAACGGCGCAATGCAGCAGTACTGCGGCCTACACGGCCATTCCACGTTTCATACACATTTTACCCACAGCGTTATCCACAGGTAGTCCGTTGCTAAGCCCCCCAAAACGCATTATCTTGTAGGTCGTCGCCAAAAAAACCCTACATGTAGGGTTTTCAGCGAAAAGACCAAACACAAATCAGACAAGAAACTCAAGCTCTTTCTTGCCCCTGTTTGGTGAACTTAAGCCTTTTTCAGAAGACCAAACCGCGCACGCGGATGGCAGCCGTTTTCTGCCCCGATCAGGCGAAAACGGTACGGGTGTTGCAGTACGAAACTGTCACCCACCAGGAATACGGTAAAGAGCCCCAAGGCTTGTAACCGAAGACTTCGGCATGGAAGCGGCGCGAACAGCTCCCTTCCTCCTGTCCCGAAGTTGTTATGCCAGGCCCCAGGCCTGTTGTAAGTGCTTCAGGACGGAACGGTGGGCACCGTGATGGTGCCCAAATAAATATAGAATGTGGAGACAACCCCCCATGCAAACCGACACAACTCGCGAGAACCCGCAGGGCTCCGTGCCGCAGGCCGCTGATTCGAACCTGGATCTGTCCGCCACCGCGCCCGGCCAATTGCGTGTGATCAAGCGTAACGGCACTGTCGTTCCTTACACCGATGACAAAATCACCGTCGCGATCACCAAAGCGTTTCTTGCAGTTGAAGGCGGCACCGCTGCTGCCTCGTCGCGCATCCACGACACCGTTGCCCGCCTGACCGAACAGGTCACCGCAACCTTCAAGCGTCGCATGCCATCGGGCGGCACCATTCACATCGAAGAAATCCAGGACCAGGTCGAACTGGCCCTGATGCGTGCCGGCGAGCAGAAAGTCGCCCGCGACTACGTGATCTACCGTGACTCGCGCGCCAAGGAACGTGCCGTACGTTCCCCGGCCGAAGAAGCTGCCGTACAAGCTCACCCGTCGATCCGCATCACCCTGGCCGACGGTACGTTTGCACCGCTGGACCTGGGCCGCCTGAACACCATCATCACCGAGGCCTGCGAAGGCCTGGAAGAAGTCGATGGCGACCTGATCCAGCGCGAAACCCTGAAGAACCTGTACGACGGCGTGGCCCTGACCGACGTCAACACCGCACTGGTGATGACCGCCCGTACCCTGGTCGAGCGTGAGCCGAACTACTCGTTCGTCACCGCGCGCCTGCTGATGGACACCCTGCGTGCCGAAGGCCTGGGCTTCCTGAAAGTCGCCGACAGCGCCACCCACCACGAGATGGCCGACCTGTACGCCAAGGCCCTGCCGGCCTACATCGCCAAGGGTATCGAATTCGAATTGCTGAACCCGATCCTGGCCACCTTCGACCTGGAAAAACTCGGCAAGGCGATCAACCACGAGCGCGACCAGCAGTTCACTTACCTGGGCCTGCAAACCCTGTACGACCGTTACTTCATCCACAAGGACGGGATCCGCTTCGAACTGCCGCAAGTGTTCTTCATGCGCGTGGCCATGGGCCTGGCGATCGAAGAGAAGCAGAAAGAAGACCGTGCCATCGAGTTCTACAACCTGTTGTCGTCCTTCGACTACATGTCGTCGACCCCGACCCTGTTCAACGCCGGCACCCTGCGTCCACAGCTGTCCAGCTGCTACCTGACCACCGTGCCGGATGACCTGTCGGGCATCTACCACGCGATCCACGACAACGCCATGCTGTCCAAATTCGCTGGCGGCCTGGGTAACGACTGGACCCCGGTGCGTGCACTGGGTTCGTACATCAAGGGCACCAACGGCAAGTCCCAGGGCGTTGTACCGTTCCTCAAAGTAGTGAACGACACCGCCGTAGCCGTGAACCAGGGTGGCAAGCGCAAGGGCGCTGTATGTGCCTACCTGGAAACCTGGCACATGGACATCGAAGAGTTCATCGAGCTGCGCAAGAACACCGGTGATGACCGTCGCCGTACCCACGACATGAACACCGCCAACTGGATCCCTGACCTGTTCATGAAGCGCGTCTTCGATGACGGCAAGTGGACCCTGTTCTCGCCATCCGAAGTACCGGACCTGCACGACCTGACCGGCAAGGCTTTCGAAGAGCGCTACGAGTACTACGAAGCCCTCACCGAATACCCGGGCAAGGTCAAGCTGTTCAAGACCATCCAGGCCAAAGACCTGTGGCGCAAAATGCTCTCCATGCTGTTTGAAACCGGCCACCCATGGCTGACCTTCAAAGACCCGTGCAACCTGCGCAGCCCGCAGCAGCACGTGGGCGTGGTCCACAGCTCGAACCTGTGCACCGAGATCACCTTGAACACCAACAAGGACGAGATCGCCGTTTGCAACCTGGGCTCGATCAACCTGCCGAACCACATCGTCAACGGCAAGCTGGACACCGCCAAGCTGGAACGCACCGTGAACACCGCCGTTCGCATGCTCGATAACGTTATCGACATCAACTACTACTCGGTACCCCAGGCGCAGAACTCCAACTTCAAGCACCGTCCGGTCGGCCTGGGCATCATGGGCTTCCAGGACGCGCTGTACCTGCAGCACATTCCTTACGGTTCGGACGCTGCAGTCGAGTTCGCCGACAAGTCCATGGAAGCGGTCAGCTACTACGCGATCCAGGCTTCCTGCGACCTGGCCGACGAGCGTGGCGCCTACGAGACGTTCCAGGGTTCGCTGTGGTCCAAAGGCATCCTGCCGCTGGATTCGCAACAGATCCTGATCGAGCAACGTGGCCAGAAGTACATCGACGTTGACCTGAACGAATCCCTGGACTGGGCGCCGGTACGTGCCCGTGTGCAGAAAGGCATTCGTAACTCCAACATCATGGCCATCGCACCGACCGCCACCATCGCCAACATCACTGGCGTGTCGCAGTCGATCGAACCGACCTACCAGAACCTGTATGTGAAATCGAACCTGTCGGGCGAATTCACCGTGATCAACCCGTACCTGGTTCGCGACCTGAAAGCCCGCGGCCTGTGGGACTCGGTCATGATCAACGACCTGAAGTACTACGACGGTTCGGTGCAGCAGATCGAGCGCATCCCGCAAGAACTCAAAGAGCTCTACGCGACTGCCTTCGAAGTGGACACCAAGTGGATCGTCGACGCCGCCAGCCGTCGCCAGAAGTGGATCGACCAGGCTCAGTCGCTGAACCTGTACATCGCCGGCGCATCGGGCAAGAAGCTCGACGTGACCTACCGCATGGCCTGGTACCGTGGCCTGAAAACCACTTACTACCTCCGTGCCCTGGCTGCCACCAGCACCGAGAAGTCGACCATCAACACCGGCAAGCTGAACGCTGTTTCCAGCGGCGGCAACCACGGTGATGATTCGGTTCTCGCCGCACCTGCCGGCCCGGCGCCAGTGCCTAAAGCCTGCGCGATCGACGAGCCGGATTGCGAAGCTTGCCAATAAGCTGAGCACACCCTGGGTCTAACCACCCAAGGTTGAAAAACCCCCGATAGGCCTACGGCGTATCGGGGGTTTTCTTTTGCCTGGAACAACACCGTCGCGATTCGCGCACGTATTTCACCTCCTTGAAAACATCGGTGGGCTTCTGGCCGACGTGCATCATGGCGGCTTTTATCGCTGAAACAGTGATGCAGTTGCCGTCGGAGCCCTGACTGAATCCGCTCCAGATATCGCCCGGCTGGCCTTGTACCGTTCCGACAGCCGTGTATCCGCCTGTGACGCCCCCACCTATAGGCGTTATCTGAACGTCCAAAAAAAAGCCCCTCACGTGAGGGGCTTTTCGGTAAAGCGAGTTAAAGCGACAACATCAGGTCATCTGAATGATGGTCTGCATGATGGTGCTTTGGGTGGAGATGGTCTTGGCGTTCGCCTGATAGTTGCTCTGGGCCTTGATCAGGTCCACCAGCTCGTTGGTCAGGTTGACGTTGGAGTTCTCCAGGGAGTTGGCCACGATCGAACCCAGGGTGCCGACTTGCGGGGTATCAAAACCCGGCTGGCCCGACGCGAAGGTTTCTTTCCAGGTGGTGCCGCCGGCTGGCTGCAGGCCCTGCTCGTTGTTGAAGCTGGCCAGGGAGATCTGGCCGATGGCCTTGCTCTGCTGGTTGCTGAACGTGGCGAACAGTACGCCGCTGCCGTCGATTTTCAGCCCGGTGATTTGCCCGGTGGCGTAGCCATCGGTGGTCGGCGGGTTGCGGTAGGTGGCGGAGTTGTACTGGGTGATGTTCCCCATGTTGACGGCCACGCCGTCTGCGTTGGCGGCCGCACCGTTAGGCGTCCAGACACCATTGACCAGGCCGCCCGGCTTCCAGTCGGAAATGGTCAGGGTGGTATTGGAAGCGGTGGCTGGCGGGGTAACGATCCCGGTCAGCTTGCCGGAGGTGTCAAACGACAGCGTCGAGGCGACTGGCGCCTTCACGTCAGTACCGGTGCCGCTGATCGGCGAGCCGTCAGGGTTGCGCCCATCGATCAGGGTGTAGGACTTCCAGGTGTTGGAGTCGGTCTTCACCAGGTACTGCACCATCGGATGCGCGTTGCCCTGCGTATCGTACAGCGTGGTGGAATATTGAGTGGTGAAGCTGTCCGATTTGGTCGGATCAAACGGGTGCGCCGTCTGGTCGATCGCCGTCTCGGAGGAGTTCAGGTTACTGGTGGAATCCACCTTGCTCGAAGCCTTCGGCGGCAGGTACGACAGGTTGAGCTGCAGGTCGGTCAAGCCGCCCTTCTGGATGTTGCCATCGGCATCCGCTGCGTAGCCTTGCAGCCGCGAGGTGCCGGTGTTGTTGGTGATGTAGCCGTCCTTGTCGGCCCGGAACGCACCGTTGCGGGTGTATTCCAGCGAACCGTCGCTGCCCTTCTGCACGAAGAAGCCGCCGCCCTGGATCGCCATGTCGAGCGTGCCGCCGCTGTTGTTGACGTCACCCTGGGTGAACTGCTGGGACACGGCCGCCAGGTTCACGCCATTGCCGATGCTGTTCTGGCCGGTACCCAGCTTGGAAGCCGCGTAGATATCCGCGAATTCCGCACGGGACGACTTGAAGCCGGTGGTCGCGACGTTGGCGATGTTGTTACCCGTCACGTCCAGTTGTTTGTTGGCCGCATAGAGGCCGCTAAGGCCGATGTTAAAAGACATTGTTCTCTCCTTTTGCCGTATTTAGCCGGCTCTATGTACCGATAGTCTGAATTTGCGACAGCTTGATACTGCCCAGGCCGCCCGCCAGGTTCAGCACCATTTCAGCGCCGTTCGTGCCCAGGGTTACGCTGGTCACCGTTGCCGGCAGCGAGGTGGCGAGGGCCACCGAGTCACCCTTGTCATTCTTGGTGGTGGCATTGAAGGTGTAGGTGCCGGGTGGCGCCGTCTCACCCGCATCGGTCTTGCCGTCCCAGACGAAGCTGGAGTTGCCGGCGCTCTGGGCGCCCATGTCGATGGTGCGAACGACGTTGCCATCCTTGTCGGTGATCTTGACGGAGACGTTGCCCGTCGCCGCCGTCACCGCCACGGAACCGGTCATGCTCTTGCTGGTATCCACCATCGCCTTGTCGGTCTGGGTGATGACCGAACGCCCCACCAGCGACGAAGCCTGCAGCGCCTGGGAGGAGCTGAAGTTGCTGGAAATCGCATTCACCGAGTCATTCAGGTTGTTGATGCCTTCCAGACTGCTGAACTGCGCCAACTGTGCGACGAACGCGCCATTGTCCTGGGGCGACAGCGGGTCCTGGTTTTTCAGCTGGGTCACCAGCAATTGCAGGAACGCGTCCTTGCCCATCGCCTGGTTGCCCGTCGCCGACTTGGCGGCGTCACCGACGCTGGTGTTATCTGTCGCCGTCTTGACCTTGGAGTTAAAAAGGTCCTGGACTGCCGTGTTCGTCGAACTGTTATCAACAATGGCCATTATTTGGCGCCCCTTATCACTGACCCAGGGTCAGGACCTTCTGCATCATGGTTTTGGCGGTGTTCATCATTTCCGCGTTGGTCTGGAACGAGCGGCTGGCGGAAATCATGTCGGCCATTTCCTCGACCACGTTGACGTTGGGGTAGTACACGTACCCTTTTTCGTTCGCGGCAGGGTGGTTCGGCTCGTAGCGGGCTTCGAGGTTGCTCTGGTCTTCGACCACACCGAGCACCTGCACGCCCTGGCCTGCGGCATCCTGGTTCTGGAACAGCGAATCGCCGCTGCCACTCTGGCCGCCCTGGCCGCCCTGGAACATGGTGGCGAACACCGGGTGCCGGGCGCGGTAGGTCTGGTCGATGCTCGAAGACACGGTCTCGGCGTTGGCGATGTTACTGGCGACGGTGTTGAGGCGCGTGGTCTGCGCACTCATGCCACTACCGGCAATATTGAAAACACTGGCGAGGGACATGGCTTATTCTCCACGCAGGGCTGACATCAGCCCTTTGAATTTGCTGTTGAGCAGGGTGAAGCTGGCCTGGAAGTTCACTGAGTTCTCGGCGTAGGCCGATTGCTCCAACTGGGCGTCCACGGTGTTCTGGTCGATCGACGGTTGCATCGGCGTGCGATACAGCAGCGACTCGTCACCATTGCCCAGGCCTTGCGCCTCGATATGACGGCTGTTGGTCATGTTCAAGGCGAAGGTGCCGTTCTTGGTCTTGTCTTGCTGGGCGGCGAGCACGGCAGAGAAGTCCAGGTCCCGAGCCTTGTAGTTCGGGGTGTCGGCGTTGGCGATGTTGTTGGCCAGGACTTCGGCACGCTGGGCGCGAAAGCCCAGTGCTTGTTCGTGGATACCGAGCGCTTTATCGAAGCTGATGCTCATGGCGGAAACCTTTAGGGGCTGACCTGCTTTTCGTAACAAGGATTTAGCAAGGGCCATGCCAAGTTGCTTGAGCCCCGTAAATCAAGGGTTTGCGAGGGAATTGCCGGCGGCAATGCCAGAAAAGCGGCAAAGGGTTTCCGCGAAACGCCAGTAAAGCGGCAATGAGGGCTTGCCGCTTTGCGGCCATAAAAAAAGGAGGCCTGTGCAGGCCTCCCTTTTTGTCCAAGCACTCATCACTTGGCCTGGTAAATGATTCCAGGACTGCACTGCACCATCTGGTAATGATCCGGCAAACCGTTCAGCGCCTCGGAAGCCCCCAGGAACAGATAACCGCCACGCTTGAGGGTGCCGTGGATGCGCAACAGAATGTCTTTCTTCACCTCGGCCGAGAAGTAGATCAGCACGTTGCGGCAAAACACCATGTCGAACTTGCCCAGGCTGGCATAACTGTCCAGCAGGTTGAACGAACGAAACTCCACCCGGCTCTTGATCGGCGCCTTGACCGCCCAACGCCCTGCTCCCTTGGGATCGAAGAAACGCTGCAAGCGCTCCTGGGACAACCCGCGCCCCAGCGCCAGGCTGTCGTACTCGCCGGTCTTGCAGTTGGTGAGCATGGTGCCGGACAAATCCGTGGCCACGATTTGCGCCCCGGCCTTCAACTGGCCCATGTTGGTCCGCTCGAACTCATCGATGGCCATCGAAATCGAATACGGTTCCTGTCCCGACGAACAGGCGGCCGACCAGATGCGCAGGCGCTGGCCGGGAGCGGCCTTGATCGCCTCGGGCAGCACCTTGTTCTTGAGCACTTCAAACGGATAGGTATCGCGAAACCACAAGGTTTCGTTGGTGGTCATGGCGTCGACCACCATCTCCTTGAGCCCGCTGCGTGGCTGGCCCTGGATCCGTTGCACCAACTCCCCGAGGGACTTGATGCCTTGCTGCTCCATCAGTTTGTTGAGACGGCTGGATACCAGGTACTGCTTGTTTTCACCGAGCAATATGCCACAGGCCTTTTCCAGGAAGACCCGGAACTGTTCGAAATCCAAATTACCCGTAGACAATGATACCGCCTCTTAAATCGTGTGACCGCCAGGGAAAAGGCCCCTAGCCGTGATCTGCTGCCTTGATCCGGTCGACTACCCGGGATGCCAGGTCATCAGGGCGGAATTTGGCCAGGAAGTCATCGGCACCGACCTTCTTGACCATCGCCTGATTGAATACACCCGACAACGAAGTATGCAGGATGATATGTAGTTTTTGCATGCGTGGGTCGTTGCGTATCTCGGCCGTGAGGGTGTAGCCGTCCATTTCCGGCATCTCGATGTCGGAGATCATCATCAGGAATTCTTCTTCCGGCTTCTTGCCCTCATCCACCAGCTTGCGCAGGTAATCCAGGGCCTGGCGACCGTCATTGAGCGCGACCACTTCGACCCCAACGGTCTGCAGGCAACGGGATACCTGCTTGCGCGCAACCGAAGAGTCGTCCACCGTCAGCACCCGCAGCGAGATCGCCTTGTGCGCGGTTTCGGCGTCTACCACACCCACCGATATCGCCTCCGAGGTCGGGGCCACTTCGGCGAGGATTTTCTCCACGTCGATGATTTCCACCAACTGGTTGTCGACCCGCGTCACCGCCGTGAGGTAGTGATCGCGACCGGTGCCCTTGGGCGGCGGATGGATCTCTTCCCAGTTCATGTTGACGATGCGCTCCACCGAGCGCACCAGGAAACCCTGGGTCTTGGTGTTGTACTCGGTAATGATCACGAACGGGCTCTCGCGGTCCTGCAACCCCGCCGAACCGGTGGCCATTGCCAGGTCAAGAATCGGGATGGTCGCGCCACGGATATTGGCCACACCGCAAACCACCGGGCTGGACTTGGGCATTATTGTCAGCTTGGGACACTGCAGCACTTCGCGAACCTTGAAGACATTAATCCCGTACAGCTGCTTGCCGTCCAGACGGAACAACAGCAACTCCAGGCGATTCTGCCCCACCAGCTGTGTGCGCTGGTTCACTGAATCCATTACACCGGCCATGCCCAGACTCCTACGCTAAAACTTAGGGGTACGACGCGTACCCAACACTAAACGGCACGAGCTTTGCTTTTTTATTGGCCATGGACATCAAAACGACAGTTTCCCGACGCCTCCGATCCCCACAGTACCGCAGATTGCTCTGCGTCTCGATGGCGTTGCTTGCCTTGGCTACGGGCCAGCCGGCCCGCGCCGATAACGTCACCTTGCCTGATCTGCTTATCGGCGTCACTCAAGGCTTTCTTGAGTTCACTGTAGAAGATTATCTGGCCACGACGCAGACACCGGGCCGCTACGAAATCCAGGTCAACCAGCTGGATCCGCGCCTGCGCATGCCCATGTGCGACAGAGAATTGACAGCTTCCCTGGAAAGCCCCGCCCAGCCCATCGGGCGCGTGACCGTGAAAGTGCGCTGCGAAGGCGCCTCGCCCTGGACGGTGTTCGTGCCCGCCCAGGTCAAACTGTTTCGCGAAGTGGTGGTGGTGACGCGCCCGCTGAAACGTACCGGAATCATTGGTTATGATGACGTCGCGATGCGCGAGCGCGACATCAGCATGATCACCCAGAGCTACCTCACGTCCCTTGACCAGGCACTCGGGCAGAAACTTACCCGACCAATGGTTGCTGACCAGGTGATTACCCTGGTCCATCTCGAGCAGGCCGAAGTCGTGCGCAAAGGTGACCAAGTGGTGATTTCCGCCAGCAGCGGTGGCCTGAATGTAAAAATGCCGGGGGAAGCCCTGTCCAACGGCGGCATGAGTGAACAGATTCGCGTCAAGAACCTGAATTCCAACCGCGTGATCAAGGCCCGGGTGACGGCGCCGGGGCAGGTTGAGGTGGCTTTATAGATCACTGGCATCGGACGCCAGCTTTTCCTACACTGTGCGCAAAGCGGCATCGCGCATAGGTTTATTGTCAATCGAGCCTAAAGTTTGTCCGGGTATGGCCGAAAACATGGCAAGCGTCCAAATACCCAGAGGTTTTTTTAACATGGTCATCGATTTCAGTCGTTTGAATAACGCCCTGCCAACGCCCGGTTCTTCGCGCACCAACGGTGCCAAAGACAGCGTTGAAGCCAAGTCCCAGCCTCTGCCTGCCAAGACAGAACAGGCCGGTGCGAGCCAAAGCGGGGAATCGGTACACCTGAGCAATGAGGCTCAACAGTTGCAGAAGGTCACTGACTCGCTGAGCGATCAGCCAGTTGTCAATAAAGCCCGTGTGGCCGAATTGAAACAGGCGATTGCCGATGGCAGCTATAAGGTCGACAGCAACCGTGTAGCCAGCAAACTGCTTAACTTCGAAGCCGAGCGCTAGGCAAAGGCCTGCGCCAGGCTTTTGGACGCTTAAACCCCAAGGCCAGCCATGCACGACGAAAACTTGCTACAACTGATCATTGAAGACCTGCCTCCCGCACAGCAGCTGCTGGAGCTCCTTCGAGAAGAATCACTGGCCCTGTACGGCCGGGACATGCGCATGCTGGAAGAAATCCTGGCGCGCAAGCAATCGCTGATCGTCCTGCTGGAACAGCACGGCAAGAAGCGCAGCCAGATTCTGATCAGCCTGGGCCTTACGGCCGACCACAAGGGCCTGGAACAACTCGCCAGCCACTCCACGGTGGGCGACCAGTTGCTGGCCCAGAGCAAAGAACTCAACCAGTTGCTGACCCTGTGCCAGGAAACCAACCTCCTCAACGGCCAGGCCATCCAGCTTCAGCAAGCCACGACCGCCAATCAGTTGCGTATCCTCCACGGCGGCGAGCCTCCGGCTCTCTACAACGCTCAAGGCTCCACCTCACGCCTGGCCAAGCCAAGCACCCGCAGCCAAGCCTGAAACCAGTTTGAGCGCGCCCTATCCAAGTCGCGCCACATACTGGCAAAATGACAGCACTTGCGTGTAGTCGTATTTTGTCTGGAGATGGAAGAACCGTGTTCAACGCCCTTAACGCGGAAGATGCTCCGCAGCCACCCAAGGTACTCACCACGCCGCTGGAAATCGCTGGCACCTTGCGGATGCTGCAAGAAAGCCATGATCCGCTGATCATCACCTTCCATGAACGCAACCAGCGGTTTCAAAGCTACCTGGTGGAAATCGACCGGGACAGCAAGACACTGGCCCTGGACGAAATGGTCCCGCGCGACGGCGAACGCTACCTCGAGAATGGCGAAGCTTTCCGGATCGAAGGTTTTCACGAGGGGGTGCGGGTAGCCTGGGAAAGCAACGGCACCCTGACCCTCGATGAAGCCGGCGGCCACCGTATTTACCGCGGCAGCATGCCTGGCGAGGTGATTTACCATCAGCGTCGCAACGCCTTCCGCGCGGCGTTGAAGCTGGCGCAACTGGTGAGCGTCGAACTGGGCGGCGACAAACTCAAGGCCCCCATCAGCGGCAAGTTGCTGGATATTTCCGCCACCGGCTGCAAATTGCGCTTCGAAGGGGATATTTCCGAGCGCCTGCAACTGGGCCAGGTCTACGACCGATTTATCGCCGCGCTACCCTTTGGCAGCATGACCACCTCGGTAGAACTGCGTTACCTGCACTTCGAAGAAAGGATCAACACCACCTTCGCCGGCCTACGCTTTCATAACATGAGCGGGCTGGTGCAGCGCCAGGTCGAGCGGTTTGTGTATCAACTGCAGCGTGAAGCGCGGCGGTTTGACAAGGACGACGACCTTTAAACAATAAAGGTCGCGACAAAAAAACGGGCAGTCCCTCAAGGGGGCTGCCCGTTTTTGCTTTCAGGGGCGCGCCCTGCTCAAGTCGTGGGGGTGATCATCCGGGTCCGGATGCTCTGGTGGCTCGGTGACAGGCTCCGGCTGATCCAGTTCGGGATCGACTTCCGGCTCGGGATCCACAACGGCGGTCTGCATCTGGTCCTGCACCACCTGTTCGTCCACTCGCGGATCGAGGCACGCTACCAGGGGCGAGCTGGACATGCTGTCGGGCATCGCCACGTGATGCAGCGGTGCGTCGTCCACCTGATGCAGGTTGGTGACCGCCTTGGGCCGGATGCGCCACACCAGGATCAATGCGCACACGCTGAAAAACGCATACAGCATATGGCTGCCGAACAGCTTCATCACCACACCGGCCAACAGCGGGCCGACACTGGCGCCGATGCCGTAGGTCACCAGCAACATCGCAGTGAGCGACACCCGGCGATCACCCTCGACGTGGTCGTTGGAAAACGCCACAGCCAGCGGGTACAGGCAGAACTGCACCAGGGAACAGAGAAAGCCCGCGACGAACAGCACTTCCAGTGGTACCTGGGTCATGATCGCCAACGGCAACGCGGCCACCGCCAGGCACAAGGCGAAACAGCGAATCAACAGCGCGCGGTCATATCGATCGGACAGCCAGCCCAATGGCCACTGCACCAGCAGCCCGGCGAAAATGCAGCTACCCATGAACAGGCCGACCTGCTCGGTGGTCAGCCCTTGCTGAGACGCGTACAGCGGTGCCAAACCGTAGAACGAGCCGACGATCAGCCCGGCCCCCAACACCGTACTGAGGGACTGCGGCACCCGCTTGATAAAGAAGCGCGGCTCCATCGGCGCCGGATGCAGCGGCGCCGGGTGAATGCGGCGAGTCATGGCCACCGGCACCAGGCACAGCGCAAAACACAGCGCGACCAGCATCAGCAACTCAAGCCCCAACTGCGGGTGCATCACAAGGATCAACTGCCCCAGCACCAGGCCCAGGTACGAGGCGATCATATAGCCGCTGAACACCGCACCGCGTTGCTTGGCTTCAGCCTGTTCGTTAAGCCAGCTCTCGATGACCATGTACTGGCACATCATGCCCAGGCCGACAATCATCCGCAGCACAATCCAGGCTGGCAGCCAGTTGATCAGCCCGTGGCCCAACACCGCCGCGCCGACGATCCCGGCACAGGTGGCGTAGGCCCGGATATGCCCGACGCGGCCAATCAGGCGGTGACCGATCTTGCCCCCCAATACCAGGCCAAAATAGTTGGCGGCCATCAACGCACCGACCCACAGGCTGTCGACGTGATCTGCCGCCAGGCGCAAGGCCAGGTAAGTACTGAGCAGGCCAGAGCCGATCAGCATCATCAGGGAAGCAAAATAAAGGGCTCGAAAAGGTTTCCAGATCTGGCGCATCGGCGTTCCGAGCGGCTCCTTGCTGTGGGTGTCAGGACTACCGGAATGATAGTCCCGGGTCGTCGGGTCCGGACAGCCAAAACATGCGGTTGCCGGGGAATATTTTGCTCATGCCAATTGGCTACGTGTCAGACGCTCGCCAGTCACCCGCGAGGTACAGGATGCAGACGAATACTTGCGCCGCCCCGCTCTTGCCTCCCGTGTGAACCTCAAACGCGGGCAAGGTTCGGTTGGTGTTTTAAAAGACTGCCGCACTCAAACGCCCGGCCACAAAAAAGCCCCGCCAGATAAATCTGATCGGGGCTTGCGGACGTCGAGGCCGCATGGGCAGCAACGGTGAAGTGGTGTCCCAGGGCCGGTTCGAACGGCCAACCTTCCCCTTAGGAGGGGGATGCTCTATCCAATTGAGCTACTGGGACTAATGACAGCCAACCGGCGATGGGCACGGCGACGGACGGCGTGCATGTTAACGGCGCAGGTGAATTTTGTCATGTCGTCCGTTGGCTTTTTGAGTGTAGGCCCATGCCAGTGACAGCCGGTGGTATTCCGCTCAACGATTACGGACGGTTCGGACCATCGTGCAAAATGCACTCCCCCATAATGCCATCATTGCAAATTGCAACAGCATGGCAATCTGGACACTATATAAATGTTTGATTTTAAAGGATTTATTATCAATTAAAGACTGGCACGACACCTGCAATCCTTTATCCTACAAATACAGTCCGGCCCAGCCATCTGCGGAGAACATGCACATGAACAGCGCACTTCTACTAGCCCTCAATACCGTTGCACTGGCTGCGCTGGTGATGTTCCATTTTCAGTCCACCACTTCCGACGACGCCGCGCAGGTCAGCCAGGCGATTCCCCATCACCTGCAACAGCGCCCGCAACTGGCTGTCATGAAGCCGAACATGCAATCCCCACTGCAACTGACCCAGGGCACTCAAGCTGCTCCTGCCGCTGAACACTGGGTTTTCTGAACCGCTTACCGGAGCATTCCATGAACAAGTCCGCCTGGCTGTTTCTGACCCTGGCACTGGCCGCCGCCGGCCTCGGCCTGAACGTATTGTCGCAAGACGTACAGACAGTCTCCTTCGTCGCCGCCGGCGTGTTTGGCAGCCTGTGGGTCTTGGCAGTCTTCATTGGTCGCCGCATCAAATTCGATCCCGTACTGCGCTGAATCCCCCCGCTCGTCGCCCTCGCTAAAATCGCTGCCACGCCTCGGCTTGTCCGTCCGGACAGCCGACCATATGTCGCTCCGCATTCGTAAATTGGCAATTTGCCACTAATCTTAAAGTTAAGGGCAAAAGGCCATATTGCTATAGGATGTGCGCCCGAAAAGCCTTTTGCGCCCAGGGTCTGCGGGCTCAACACTCATTTGGGTGCGTCCGCGGAAAGTTTTCCAACCAGTCCGCAAATTTTGAAATGAGTACTGGCATAAAGCCGGTAGCCGGTTCAATATTTGTCACAGAATTGACGCCAAGGAACTGGCAAATCTGAGGCATGATGCGGCCTCTTTGCAATTCAGGTTGAACATTTGGCAGCAAACCTTGTCCTAACATGCATCTTGCGGCCAATTCCAAAAACCGCTCCCCTGAACTAACCGGTTAAATATATGCGCCCATTGAAACAGGCAATTTATTCCAGCCGTACGGCTGACAAGTTCGTCGTACGTCTGCCAGACGGAATGCGGGAACGCATTGCCGAGGTGGCTCGCAATCATCACCGCAGCATGAACTCTGAAATCATCGCACGCCTGGAACAAAGCCTGATTCAGGAAGGTGCGCTGGGCGACGAGCTGAGCATGCGCCTGGACAGCCCCGAGCTGTCACTGCACGAACGCGAACTGCTGCAGCGTTTTCGTCAGCTCTCCCACCGCCAGCAAAATGCTCTCGTCTCGCTGATCGCCCACGACGTTGAGGCAGCTGCAGAAGCCAACTGATTGGCAACTGAAAGCTGAAAGCCAGCCATGCGCTGGCTTTTTTTTGCCCGGGATTTGGTCAGGAAAGGATCAAGGGGCAAACGCCCCCGATCCATGGAAGGGATCAAAGCAGGAAGATGGTTGCCAGGCCCAGGAAGATGAAGAAGCCGCCACTGTCGGTCATGGCCGTGATCATCACACTGGCGCCCATCGCCGGGTCTCGTCCAAGGCGCACCAGGGTCATTGGAATCAGAACCCCCATCAACGCTGCCAGCAGCAGGTTAAGCGTCATGGCCGCCGTCATGACCACGCCGAGCGACCAGCTGCCATACAGCAGGTACGCCACGATACCGATGACACCGCCCCACACCAGGCCGTTGATCAGCGCGACCGCAAGCTCCTTGCGCATCAAACGCTTGCCATGCCCGGTCCCCACCTGATCCAGCGCCATGGCGCGGACGATCATGGTGATGGTCTGGTTACCCGAGTTACCGCCAATACCCGCCACAATCGGCATCAGTGCAGCCAGGGCCACGAGCTTCTCGATGGAGCCTTCAAACAGGCCGATCACCCGTGAAGCAATAAACGCGGTAATCAAATTCACCGCCAGCCAGGCCCAGCGGTTACGCAGGGATTTCCAGACCGACGCAAAAATATCCTCTTCTTCCCGCAGACCGGCCATGTTGAGGACTTCGCTTTCGCTCTCCTCACGAATCAGGTCGACCATTTCATCGATGGTCAGACGGCCGATCAGCTTGCCGTTCTTGTCGACCACCGGGGCGGAGATCAAGTCATAACGCTCAAACGCCTGGGCCGCGTCGTAAGCGTCTTCGTCCGGATGGAAACTCACCGGGTCACTGGCCATGACGTCCGCGACTTTTTTGTCCGGATCATTGACCAGCAGGCGCTTGATCGGCAGTACGCCCTTGAGGATCCCTTCGTAGTCGACCACGAACAGCTTGTCGGTGTGGCCTGGCAGCTCTTTCAACCGGCGCAGGTAGCGCAGAACCACTTCCAGGCTGACGTCTTCACGGATGGTGACCATCTCGAAGTCCATCAACGCACCGACCTGCTCCTCGTCGTAGGACAACGCCGAGCGCACACGCTCGCGCTGCTGGCCATCGAGGGTTTCCATCAGCTCATGGACGACGTCACGCGGCAGCTCGGAAGCCAGGTCAGCGAGTTCGTCGGCATCCATGTCCTTGGCGGCCGCCAGGAGCTCGTGATCGTCCATGTCGGCGATCAGGGTTTCACGGACCGAGTCGGATACTTCGAGGAGGATGTCGCCGTCGCGGTCAGCCTTGACCAACTGCCAAAGGGTCAGGCGGTCATTCAGCGGCAAGGCTTCGAGGATGTAGGCAACGTCGGCGGAGTGCAGGTCATCGAGCTTGCGTTGCAGCTCGACAAGGTTTTGCCGGTGGACCAGGTTCTCGACCCGGTCATTGTTCGCGCCTTCCTGGCGATGCGTCAGGTCTTCGACCACGCGCTGGCGCTGCAGCAGCTCGACGACTTGAGCCAGGCGATCCTGCAGGCTTTCTTGTGTTTTCTTTACTTCAACTTCGGTCATAGGCGAACTCCACTCCCAGCAGCGGGGCACGCCGGAAGGATCAATCAGTCAATTCATGATTGGTAAAACGGGGTACTGAGTAACTACTGGGTAAGTCCATGGAGGTGTTCCACAAGCCCCGGCGGGGCTGACGGGCGCAATGATACACCGGGCGGCCGCGTTTAACGTCAAAAAACTGGAAAGAACAAGCGCTTGCGACACAAAGCTGAGCATTGGCCACACATATGAACTGCGACGACGCAGCTTGAAAGGAAAACACATGGGCGGGAGAAAAAGGCGCCCCGGGAAATAAAAACCCCAGACGGCAAAAAGCCCGCACTAGGCGGGCTTTTTGTTGTTTGGTGCACTCGACAGGATTCGAACCTGTGACCGCTCGGTTCGTAGCCGAGTACTCTATCCAGCTGAGCTACGAGTGCAGATTGTGTTTTTAGACCAGATCACAACTGGTTGAAGCCAAGCTACCTGCATTGCTGCAACTAACTCTTAAATGGTGCACTCGACAGGATTCGAACCTGTGACCGCTCGGTTCGTAGCCGAGTACTCTATCCAGCTGAGCTACGAGTGCATTTGTTGCCGCGCATTATAGGCCGTTCAATCTCTATGTAAAGCTATTTTTTCGTTTAGTTTCAACAACTTAGCGAAAAAAACCAGATTGCAACGTACTAAGCAAATAATGGCGGAGAACGGGGGATTCGAACCCCCGACACCCTTTTGAGGTGTACTCCCTTAGCAGGGGAGCGCCTTCGGCCACTCGGCCAGCTCTCCGCAACACGGGGCGTATATTAACCAGCTTCATCCCCGTTTGCAAACATAAAAAACGATAAAAATTAATGGCTTGGTTCTTCGTCCTTCTCTTTCTTGATCCGCAGGTAGATTTCCTCGCGGTGGACAGCCACCTCTTTCGGAGCGTTAACCCCGATACGCACTTGATTGCCTTTGACGCCGAGCACGGTCACGGTGATTTCGCCATCACCAATAATCAGGCTTTCTGCGCATCGACGAGTCAGAATCAGCATACCTTTCTCCTCACGCATTTCATTTCGGGAACAACAGTCTGCAAAAAAAAGGCATTCGACCTACAACCAAATGGCCATAGCCCTACACGCCTAAGTATTGTCGAGCGCAGGCAAAAGAACAGGTCTTCACCACGCGCCCGACAAAAAAATGAAAGGCGCGGATAACCGCGCCTTCCTGGCAACGCATCACTCGCCCTGTCGGGCCGGAGCGTCCAGCTCAAAAGCGGTATGCAGTGCGCGTACAGCCAGTTCCAGGTACTTCTCTTCGATCACCACCGACACCTTGATTTCCGATGTGGAGATCATCTGGATGTTGATGCTTTCCTTGGCCAGGGCTTCGAACATGCGGCTGGCAACACCCGCATGGGAACGCATGCCCACACCCACGATCGACACCTTGGCAATCTTCGTATCGCCGACCACTTCACGGGCGCCGATTTCCTTCGCAGTGTTCTGCAGGATCCGCTCCGCCGCATCGTACTCGTTGCGGTGCACGGTGAAGGTGAAATCGGTGGTGTTATCGTGCGAGACGTTCTGCACGATCATGTCGACTTCGATGTTCGCGCCACTGATAGGGCCCAGGATCTTGAAAGCCACGCCCGGGGTGTCTGGCACGCCACGGATAGTCAGCTTGGCTTCATCACGGTTGAAAGCGATACCGGAAATGATCGGCTGTTCCATGGATTCCTCTTCATCAATAGTAATGAGGGTGCCCGGACCCTCCTTGAAGCTGTGCAGTACGCGCAGCGGAACGTTGTATTTGCCGGCGAACTCAACGGCACGGATCTGCAACACCTTGGAACCGAGGCTGGCCATTTCCAGCATCTCTTCGAAGGTGATCTTGTCCAGGCGCTGAGCCACGGACACAACCCGCGGGTCGGTGGTGTAGACGCCATCCACATCGGTGTAGATCTGGCATTCGTCAGCCTTCAGGGCTGCCGCCAGGGCCACGCCGGTGGTGTCGGAACCGCCACGACCGAGGGTGGTGATGTTGCCGTGCTCGTCGACGCCCTGGAAACCGGCGACAACTACCACACGACCGGCTTTCAGGTCAGCGCGAATCTTCTGGTCATCAATCTGCAGGATGCGGGCTTTAGTGTGCGCGCTATCCGTAAGAATGCGGACCTGGTTGCCAGTGTAGGAAACCGCCGGCACACCACGCTTGTTCAGCGCCATGGCCAGCAATGCGATGGTCACCTGCTCACCGGTGGAAATGATCACGTCCAGTTCACGGGGAACCGGTTGCTGATCGCCACTGATTTGCTTGGCCAGATCGATCAGGCGATTGGTCTCGCCGCTCATGGCCGACAGCACCACCACCAGGTCATCGCCGGCATCGCGGAATTTCTTAACCTTGTCGGCGACCTGCTCGATTCTTTCGACAGAGCCGACCGAGGTGCCTCCAAATTTCTGTACGATCAAAGCCATTTCTAAGCCGCCTCAGCCCGTAAAGGGGCGCCTGTTATTCAATCAACCAGCACTGACTGAGCCCGCGACTAGACCACGGGCTCATTAACAGCGTCTTAAATACCTGCCTCGACAAACGGCACGGTCAGGGCCAGGGCCGCGTCCAGGGCGCCGGCGTCAACACCACCGCCTTGCGCCATGTCCGGACGACCACCGCCCTTCCCGCCCACTGCCGCGGCGGCTTGCTTCATCAAATCACCAGCCTTGAGTTGGCCAGTCAGGTCTTTGGTCACACCGGCAACCAGAACGACCTTTTCCTCATGGACACTGCCGAGCAGGATCACTGCGCGGCCGAGCTTGTTCTTCAACTGATCGACCAAGGCCAACAGCGCCTTGCCGTCCTGACCGTCCAGGCGTACGGCCAGCACTTTCACACCCTTGACGTCCAGGGCAGAAGCCGACAGATCGTCGCCCGCCGCGCTGGCCGCCTTGGCCTGCAACTGCTCCAGCTGTTTCTCCAGCTGACGGTTGCGCTCCAGTACGCCGGAGAGCTTGTCGATCAGGTTTTCGCGGCTGCCCTTGACCAGGCCGGCCGCTTCCTTGAGTTGTTCTTCTGCCGCATTGAGGTACGCCAGGGCCGCAGCACCGGTGATCGCTTCAATACGACGTACGCCGGAAGCCACGCCGCCTTCGCTGATGATTTTCAGCAGGCCGATGTCGCCGGTACGGCTGGCGTGAATACCACCACACAGCTCCACCGAGAAGCTGCCGCCCATGCTCAATACGCGCACTTCGTCGCCGTACTTCTCGCCAAACAGCGCCATGGCGCCTTTTTGCTTGGCGGTCTCGATATCGGTTTCTTCGGTTTCCACCGGGGTGTTCTTGCGAATCTCGGCGTTGACGATGTCTTCCAGGGCCTTCAACTGCTCAGGCTTGATCGCCTCGAAATGACTGAAGTCAAAACGCAGGCGCTGGCTATCGACCAACGAACCCTTCTGTTGCACATGCTCACCCAGCACCTGACGCAACGCAGCGTGCAGCAAGTGAGTGGCAGAATGGTTCAAGGCAGTTGCATGCCGTACGTCGGCATCTACCTGAGTGTCCACCGGGGCGCCGACGGTCAGGTTGCCCAGCACCAGCACGCCGTGATGCAGGAACGCACCGCCGGTCTTGGTGGTGTCGCGCACTTCAAAACGACCGGAGGTGGAGCTCAGGAAACCACAGTCGCCAACCTGGCCACCGGATTCAGCGTAGAACGGGGTCTGGTCGAGGACCACAACGCCCTCGTCACCTTCGTTCAGCACGTCAACCGACTTGCCGTCCTTATAGATAGCCACGATCTTGGCCGAGCCAACGGTGGCTTCGTAACCAATGAACGAAGTCGCCACATCAACCTTTACCAGAGTGTTGTAGTCCAGGCCAAAGGAGCTGGCGGAACGGGCACGGACGCGCTGGGCTTCCATCTCACGCTCAAACCCGGCCTCGTCGATGGTCAGCTCGCGTTCGCGGGCGATGTCGGCGGTCAGGTCCATCGGGAAACCGTAGGTGTCGTACAGCTTGAACACGACGTCGCCCGGCACCACGGTGCCCTTGAGCTCCGCCAGGTCCTGCTCGAGGATCTTCAGGCCGTGCTCCAGGGTCTTGGAGAACTGCTCTTCTTCAGCCTTGAGCACGCGCTCGATGTTGGCTTGCTGCTGCTTGAGTTCCGGGAAGGCATCGCCCATCTCGGCCACCAGCGCGGCAACGATCTTGTAGAAGAAGCTGCCGGTGGCGCCCAGCTTGTTACCGTGACGGCAGGCGCGACGGATGATGCGGCGCAGCACATAGCCACGGCCTTCGTTCGACGGCAGCACGCCATCGGCGATCAGGAAGCCGCAGGAACGGATGTGATCCGACACCACCTTGAGCGACGACTGGTTGTCGTTGGCACAGCCAATGGCCGCCGCCGAAGCGCTCAGCAGGTTGGTGAACAGGTCGATCTCGTAGTTGGAGTGAACGTGCTGCATCACCGCACTGATCCGCTCCAGGCCCATGCCGGTGTCCACCGACGGCGCTGGCAACGGATGCAACACGCCATCGGCGGTGCGGTTGAACTGCATGAACACGTTGTTCCAGATTTCGATGTAGCGGTCGCCGTCTTCTTCCGGCGAGCCCGGTGGGCCACCCCAGATGTCGGCGCCGTGATCGTAGAAAATCTCGGTGCACGGCCCGCACGGGCCGGTATCGCCCATGGTCCAGAAGTTGTCGGACGCGTAAGGCGCGCCCTTGTTGTCGCCGATGCGAATCATGCGCTCGACTGGCACCCCGATTTGCTGGGTCCAGATGTCGTAGGCTTCGTCATCGGTGGCGTAGACGGTCACCCAGAGTTTTTCCTTCGGCAGCTTCAGCACGCCGGTCAGGAAGGTCCAGGCAAAGGTGATCGCGTCTTTCTTGAAATAGTCGCCGAAGCTGAAGTTACCCAGCATCTCGAAGAATGTGTGGTGGCGGGCGGTGTAGCCCACGTTTTCCAGGTCGCTGTTCTTGCCGCCGGCGCGTACGCACTTCTGGCTGCTGGTGGCGCGGGTGTAGGCGCGCTTTTCCTGGCCCAGGAAGCAGTCCTTGAACTGGTTCATCCCCGCGTTGGTGAACAGCAGGGTTGGGTCATTGCCTGGGATCAAGGAGCTGGAGGCGACACGGGTGTGACCTTGCTCTTCGAAGAAGCGAAGGAAGGCTTCACGGATTTCTGCGCTTTTCATTAGGTTCTTCCACGGAGGCTGCGGCCAAAGGCCAGTGCTAAACGTCATCAGACGGAGCGACGGCAAAGGGCCGCATTATATCGGCCCTTTGCCCGTGGTACAGCGTGTTTATGTGATAGAAACAGTCAATTAGACGGTCTGCACTGTCATTTCCGGGAAAACTCGACAAATGTCGCGAGCACTTGCTCGATCTGCGCCCGGCTGACGTCCAGGTGCGTGACCATGCGCAGGCGAGGCGCCGCGCTCAACTTGATCCCGCGCTCGGCGGCAAACGCCTTCAAGGCCTGGGCTCGATCACCGATGTCGACGTAGACCATATTGGTCTGCACCGGCTCCACCGTATAACCCGCCTTGCGCAGTTCATCCCCTAGCCATTGGGCGTTGGCGTGGTCGTCGGCCAGGCGCTGCACCTGGTGATCCAGGGCGTACAGCCCCGCCGCCGCCAGCGAACCGGCCTGGCGCATGCCGCCACCGACCATTTTGCGCAAACGGCGGGCCTTGGCGATCAATGCCGTGGAGCCGCACAACACCGAGCCGATCGGCGCGCCCAGGCCTTTGGACAGGCACACTGACACCGAATCGAAGTGCCGGGCAATTTCCCGCGCATCCACACCCAGCTTGACCGCCGCGTTGTAGAGCCGCGCGCCGTCCAGGTGCAAGGCCAGGCCGTGTTCCCGGGTAAAGGCTCGCGCGGCCGCCTGGTATTCCAGCGGCAGGACCTTGCCCTGCATGGTGTTTTCCAGCGCCAACAAGCGGGTACGGGCGAAGTGGAAGTCGTCCGGCTTGATCGCGGCCAGCACGTGCTCCAGGTTCAGGGAACCGTCGGCCTGCACTTCCAGGGGTTGTGGCTGGATCGAGCCGAGAACCGCCGCGCCGCCGCCTTCGTATTTGTAGGTGTGGGCCTGCTGACCGACGATGTATTCCTCGCCACGCTCACAGTGCGCCATCAACGCCAGCAGGTTGCTCATGGTGCCGGTGGGCACGAACAACGCGGCGGCAAAACCCAGGCGCTTGGCCAGTTCGGCTTCCAGGCGATTGACGCTCGGGTCCTCGCCGTAGACGTCGTCGCCGCTGGCGGCCGTGGCCATCGCCTCGAGCATGCCAGGGGTCGGTTGGGTCACTGTGTCGCTGCGCAGGTCAATCACGTTCATCAAACTAGCCTCTAGCGGATTGGAGCGTTTCTTGTGTTGACGATTACTGCGGGCAAACCCGCGGAATATCAAGCCCCGTGCTTGCACAATCGAATACCAACCAAACAAACCGATATAGGTTATCGATAAACCAACCGTGCAGTTTCTGAAAAACCATGATAAAAACTCTCCGCCGCCAGGGTTCTGGCGGCAACGTTCTCAGGGCGGGGTGTAATTCCCCACCGGCGGTAATTGCACGCAACGTGCATAGCCCGCGAGCGCTTGGCGCCTCGAACTGCCTCGGCAGGACGGCGACAAGGTCAGCAGACCCGGTGTGATCCCGGGGCCGACGGTCATAGTCCGGATGAAGAGAGAACGGGATTGGCACCTAAGGGCCGCGCTGACGTCATGTTCACATGAGCCAGCTGTGCGTACCCTTAAATCCCATTCGATTCATAACGCCCTGTTTTTTTCTTAAACAGGAGTCAGAACATGCAACCCACCGCAATCGACAGCAAAAGCAAAAACCACCACGGCGAGCGCGTCGCGTTTATCCAGGCCTGCTGGCACAAGGATATTGTCGACCAATCCCGTAAAGGTTTCCTCGCCGAAATGATCGCCCAGGGCTACCAGGAATCGGACATCGATTTCTTCGAAGTC
Organism: Pseudomonas sp. Colony2; assembly: GCF_019382755.1. Taxonomy (NCBI): domain Bacteria; kingdom Pseudomonadati; phylum Pseudomonadota; class Gammaproteobacteria; order Pseudomonadales; family Pseudomonadaceae; genus Pseudomonas; species Pseudomonas sp. Colony2. The sequence continues at coordinate 5,509,842 of NZ_CP080030.1, forward strand.
GGCGGCGCCTTTGAAATGCCCCTGCACGCCAAGCTGCTGGCCAAGTCCGGCCGTTATGCCGGTATCGTCGCGGCCGCCCTGGTGGTGGACGGCGGGATCTACCGTCACGAGTTCGTGGCCCAGTCCGTGGTCAGCGGCCTGATGCAGGTCCAGCTGGAAACCGAAGTGCCGGTGTTCTCGGTATCCCTGACCCCGCACCACTTCCACGCGGGCAGCGAGCACCATACGTTCTTCTATGAGCACTTCGTGCACAAGGGCCAGGAAGCGGCACGCACCTGCGCCGACACCCTGCACAAGGTTCGCGCACTGCGTCGCAATGAGCCACGGGCGGTAGCGGTTTAAGCAACACCACCAAGCAAATGTGGGAGCGGGCTTGCTCGCGAAAGCGGAGTGTCAGTCAATACATGTCTGACTGATACACCGCCTTCGCGAGCAAGCCAGCTCCCACATTTGACCGAGTCGGTCTCGGGGTTCAGGCCAGGCCGGCATCCGTGGTCGGCACAATCAATATCCCTGCTCGCAAGCCATTCTTGACCTTCGGGTTTGGGAAGATGATGCGTGCGCCCTCCTCCTCGATCACCCAGCGGGTCTTGGCAATGTCCTCGGCCAGCAGATAACCCTTCTCCAACTCCGAAAAGTTTTCCACGTCCGCCGGCAAATGCAGGACGAAGGTATCGCTGTGCTTGATCACTTCCCGGGAGACGCTGAACAGCTGCAGGCCATCCAGGCTCTCGGTGGCCGGCTCGTTGCCTTCGATGATCTGCGTGAGGCGGGTTTCCAGGCGCGATACGTCCACGCCCTGGTTCTGCCCGAACGGCCGGGCCTTGCCCAATTCCAGGGTGAAGGACTCGGCCTCCAGCTGCTCGTAGGTAAACGCCGTGAAGGTGATCGACGTCTTGTTCTGCAACAGCACCGCCTCCAGGCCAGCGGCTCGCAGGCGCGCCAGTTCACGACGTGAATGCTGGCGACCGTCCTTCCACGGGTACAGTGCGAACTGCTCGATCTTCGAGCCACGGATGGCGGTGTGCAGGTCGTAGTGCAAACGGCTACGCCCAGGCACGCTGAAGAAGGTGCGGGCCAACTGTTCAAGCTCGGCGGCGCGCATGGCTTCAGGGCCGATGTTTTGTTCATGACGGCCGTTGAACAGCCGGTTGACGTCCAGTTCGAGGTAACGCTCGCCGCGGCGCATGGCCTCGGGGTTGCCGAACAGGAACAGGATACGGGTACGGGGCTTGATCTCCCCACGGGCGATGCCCTGCAGCAAGCGGTCGGCCAATTCGATCGGCGCGGTTTCGTTGCCATGGATGCCGGACGACAGCAGCACGTCGCTGCCGTTGTCCCGCGCCTCAGGAGGCCGCACTTCCAGCGCACCCTCACTGAGCCAGCGCAGTTGCACGCCGTCGACAGTCAGTTGAATTTTTTGCGCCGGTTCGCGACCGGCGAGGGTCAGTTCAAGCAGTTTGCCGAGGGCGAGCATACGCAGCTTCCTTAGTGGTTGCAGCCAGGACCGTGGACGTGATCGTCGTCATCACCTTCAACGTCGGCCGGTTCCATTTCCAGTTGCAGGCTCATCAGGTTGGTGGCCAATGGGCGCATCAGCAGGTTGGCGTATTCCGCGTCGCCTTCTTCCACGTCCACGCCGATCAGCAGTTGGCCACGGCCGTCGTGCTGGATCCAGATCTCCTTGCCCTGCCACACCACGGCGACGCGGGTGCAGGAGGTTTCCAGCTGGGTGCCGTCGGTATCTTCAAGGATCAGTTTCAGGGTGTCGGTGGTCATAAATAGTTCTCAGCCGTGCGGCGTTAATTGATCTGGAAAGGATAAACCGAGCCCAGTTTAAGGATTTGCGTCAGTTCATCCAGTGCCGTCCGGCACTCAAGCAGCAATTGCGGGTCAGCCAGGTCGGTTTCCCGCAGGCTGTCGCGGTAGTGCTTGTCGACCCATTGGGTGAGCGTGTCGTACAACGGCGCCGTCATAATAACCCCTGGGTTGACCGCCGCCAGTTCGGTTTCATTCAAGGCTACACGCAAGCGCAGGCACGCCGGGCCACCGCCGTTCTGCATGCTTTGCTTGAGGTCGAAGACTTTGACTTCGCGGATCAGCCCGCCGGAGGACGTCAGGCCTTGCAGGTACTGCCAGACACGCTCGTTGGCGCGGCATTCTTCTGGCACGATCAGCAGCATCGAACCGTCGGCGCGGGTCAGCAGCTGGCTGTTGAACAGGTAGGAACGCACCGCGTCTTCAACACCCACCTGGGCCCGTGGCACGCAGATCGACTGGAAATTGCCACCGAGCTTGCCGAGCTTGCCCTGCAATTCACCGAGCATCTGCTCAGTATTGAGGAAGGCATCCTCGTGATAGAACAGCACCTCGCCATTGCCCACCGCGATCACATCGTTGTGGAACACACCGGCATCGATCACCGCCGGGTTCTGCTGGGCGTAGACCACGCCGTCGTCCCGCAGGCCATGCAGGCGCGCGACCGCCTGGGAGGCTTCGAGGGTCTGGCGCGCCGGGTACTTTTGCGGCGCCGGGTAGCGGGTGTCGAACGCGCTGCGGCCGAACACGAAAAACTCTACGCCCGCCTCACCATAGTCCCGGCAGAAACGCGTGTGGTTCGCCGCGCCTTCGTCGCCGAACTGCGCCACCGCCGGCAGCGCGGCGTGGTGGGCGAAGTGTTTGCTATCGGCAAACATCGCCCCCAGCACGCGGCTGGTGGTCGGGTGTTCGATGCTGCGGTGGTATTTGCAGTTGAGGTTGGCGGCGGTGAAATGCACGCGGCCGTCAAAGGTGTCGGCGCTCGGGCTGACGGTGGCGGCATTGGCCACCCACATGCTCGACGCCGAGCAACTGGCAACCAGCAACGGCATGGCTTGCTTGGCGGCCTGCTGGATGACTTGTGCGTCTGTACCGGCAAAACCGAGGTTGCGCAAGGCGGCCACATCCGGACGTTCCTGGGGCGCCAGCACACCTTGCACAAAGCCCATTTCCATCAGGGCCTTCATCTTCGCCAAGCCTTGCAGCGCAGCTTCCTTCGGGTTGGAGGACTGCTGGCTGTTGCTTTGGGACGCGACGTTGCCGTAGGACAAGCCGCCGTAGTTATGGGTCGGCCCCACTAGACCGTCAAAATTGACTTCACAGGATTTCATCGGCGAGGCTCCACGAACATCTGTATTTTTATAGGCATCAAATTACTTGAACACACCACAAATCAAGTGTGGGAGCGGGCTTGCTCGCGAAAGCGGTGGTTCAGTCGCCTGAAATGTTGAATGACACACCGCCTTCGCGAGCAAGCCCGCTCCCACATTTAGATCAGCGTCACACCCGGGGTTAACGTCGCCGGTAGCACCAGGCTCGGGGTCTCAAGGGAGGCCACCGGGTACGCGCAATAGTCCGCCGCGTAATAGGCGCTGGCGCGATGGTTGCCCGAAGCCCCTACCCCGCCAAATGGCGCGCTGCTCGCAGCACCCGTCAGCTGTTTGTTCCAGTTGACGATCCCGGCACGGCTTTCCAGCCAGAACTGCTGGTAACGCGCCTCGGAATCCGACAGCAACCCGGCCGCCAAGCCGTATTGAGTGTTGTTGGCCTCGGCAATCGCCGCCTCGAAATCAGCGTAGCGGATCACTTGCAGCAGTGGGCCGAACAGCTCTTCGTCAGCGCGTTCCGTAACCTCGGTCACATCGATAATCCCCGGCGTCAGCAACGCAGCCTGGACCTGGGGTTGAGTCATTTCCAACAGCGCCACGGCGCCATTGGCCAACAGCAATTCCTGGGCATCCATCAACGCCTTGGCAGCACCGAGGGAAATCACCGAGCCCATGAACGGCGCCGGCGTTTGGTCAAATGCGCCGACTTCGATGGTCGAGCTCACCGCCACCAGGCGTGCGAGCAACGCATCGCCCCAGGCGCCTTCCGGCACCAGCAGGCGACGGGCACAGGTGCAACGCTGGCCAGCGGAGATAAACGCCGACTGGATAATGGTGTACACGGCCGCATCCACATCGGCCACTTCGTCCACCACCAGCGGGTTGTTGCCGCCCATTTCCAGCGCGAGGATCTTGTCCGGGCGCCCGGCGAATTGCTGGTGCAGATGGTTGCCGGTGCGGCTGGAGCCGGTGAAGAACAGACCGTCGATGCCCGGATTCGCCGCCAGGGCGATCCCGGTTTCCCGTGCGCCTTGCAGCAGGTTCAACACGCCCGCCGGCAGGCCGGCGTCGATCCAGCATTGCACGGTCAGCTCGGCGACTTTCGGGGTCAGCTCGCTCGGTTTGAACAGCACGGTGTTACCCGCCAGCAAGGCCGGCACGATATGCCCGTTAGGTAAGTGACCCGGGAAGTTGTAAGGGCCAAACACCGCCACCACCCCGTGGGGCTTGTGGCGCAACACGGCAGTGGCGTCGCCCAATGGGCCGCTCTTCTCGCCGGTACGCTCGCGGTAGCTTTGCACCGAGATCGCGACCTTGTTGACCATGCTGGTGACTTCAGTCGCCGATTCCCACAAAGGCTTGCCGGTTTCCTCACCGATGCAGCGGGCGAGTTCGTCAGCACGACTCTTCAGGTTGGCGGCGAAGGCTTCCAGCACGCTCAGGCGCTCTTCCAACGAACGCTTGGCCCAGGCCGGAAACGCCTGGCGTGCGGCCTGGACGGCGGACTCGACCTGCTCGGCGGTGGCGCCATTACCCGACCACACCACCTGCTGGGTCACCGGGTTCAGCGACTCAAACACTTCACCCTGGCCAGCCAGCCATTCACCTGCGATGTATAGCGAATTCATTATTTCGACTCCCGGGCAGCGGACAACGGTACGGCACGCACTTGATCACCGGCGATCAGTTGCAGGCGCTTGGCGGTCTGTTGATCGACCACCAGGGTGCCCGCAGCCAACCGCGCCGGTGCGGCGGTGATGCGGCAATCTTCACGTTTGCGGTTATGGATCAGGAACGGCGTGGCGTCGTCGCCCGGCGTACCAATCGCCAGCACCAGCGCTTCGCTGTCGCGCACGGCGCGGATCTTGGTGGTTTCACACTCCACCGCCGGGCCCGCGTCGAAGATGTCGACGTAGCCCTGGTAGCTGAAACCTTCGCTCTTGAGCATGCTCAGGGCCGGCTCGGTGTCGGTGTGGACCTTGCCGATCACATTGCGCGCGTCTTCAGACAGGAAGCAGGTGTACAGCGGAAACTTCGGCATCAGCTCGGCGATAAACGCCTTGTTGCCCACGCCGGTGAGGTAGTCGGCCTGGCTGAATTCCATCTTGAAGAAGTGCCGGCCCAGGCTTTCCCAGAACGGCGAGCGCCCGGCTTCGTCGGACATGCCGCGCATCTCGGCGATGATCTTGTTGCCGAACAGCTGCGGGAATTCCGCGATAAACAGCATGCGCGCCTTGGCCAGCATGCGGCCGTTAAGGCCGTTGCGGTAATCGGCGTGCAGGAACAACGAGCACAGCTCGGAGTTGCCGGTCAGGTCGTTGGCCAGAAACAGCGTCGGGATTTCACGGTAGATGTTCAGCTCCTGGGAGGCGCTGACCGTCAGGCCGACCCGGAAGTTGTACCAGGGCTCGCGCAGGCCGACTGCACCGGCGATGGCGGAAATCCCCACCACGCGGCCTTCGTCGTTTTCCAGCACGAACAGGTAGTCCGCATCACCGCGCCCGGCTTCGCCGCGAAAGGTCTTTTCAGCCCAGCCGACCCGATGGGTCAGGCGCTCTTCGTTGGCCGGCAAGGTGGTGAGGCCGGTGCCGGTGCTGCGCGCCAGATCAATCAGGGCCGGTAAATCGCTGCTGCGTACGGGACGAACGATCATGCTATCTCCTCAAACGGGCCGCCTTGCAAGCCACCCGCGAAACTCATTCTTAAACCGCTACCAGTCGAACGCTGGCACCTTCGCCGACGCCCAGGGCTTCGGCGGTTTCCAGGTCCAGGGTCACTGGCTTGCCCGGCGCGTAGTCCAGCTCCAGCATCACCGCGCGGTAATCCTGCAACTGGCCGTTGCTCACCAGGTACTGGCGGCCGACACCCTTGACCATCTCACCGATCTTCACCGGCACCACACGGCTCTGGGCGATCGAGCGAATGCCCGAGACGCGCGCATGCAGGGTTGGGCCGCCGTCGAAGATGTCGATGTAATGGTCGGTCTCGAAGCCTTCGCGCATCAGGATGTCGAAGGTGATCTGCGCCCGCGGGTGCACCTGGCCCATGGCTTCCTGGGCTTCGTCGGGCAACAGCGGCACGTAGATCGGATAGTGCGGCATCAGCTCGGCGAGGAAGGTCCGGCTCTTCAACCCGCACAGGCGCTCGGCAGCGGCGTAGTTGAGGTCGAAGAAGTTGCGGCCGATGGCGTCCCAGAACGGCGAATCACCGTTCTCGTCGCTGTAGCCCACAATCTCGGTGACCACCGAATCGGCGAAGCGCTCCGGGTGGCCGGCCACGAACAGCAGGCGGCCACGGGAGTTGAGCTCCGACCACGGCGAACCCACCAGCTCCGGCACCACGTAGAAGCTGGTCAGCAGGCTGTTGCCGGTGAGGTCATGGCACTGCGAGAGCACGTGGATCTTGTTGTGGATCTTCAGCTCGCGGGAAGCGTGCACGAAGGTCTCGTTACGGAAGCTGTAGAACGGTTCCGAGTAGCCGGCCGAGGCAACGATGGCCGAACAGCCCACCAGCTTGCCGGCGTCGGTGTCTTCCAGGACGAAGAAATAGCTTTCTTCACCGTTGAAGCTGACCTCGGCGGCGAAGGACGCTTCGCTCGCAGCGATCTTGTCGCTCAGGCGTTCGACATCATCCGGCAAGGAGGTGACACCAATCGGGCTGTCCGCAGCCAGACGCTGTACCTCGCCCAGATCAGCCATTTGCGCGGGGCGCATCACCAGCATGGTGTCACTCCTTAACTCGAAAAACTCACAGGAAAAAATGCCGGACACGATCTTGAAATCAGTGAGGTCAAGTGTGGGAGCGGGCTTGCTCGCGAAAGCGGTGTGTCATTCAACATTTCAGGTGACTGAGCCACTGCATTCGCGAGCAAGCCCGCTCCCACATTTGATCTTCACAGCTTCAACTAAAGAGTCCGGCATACAAAATTTGTGTTGGGCGCCCGACTCGCCGGGCACCCAACGGTCCATCAGGCTTGCGTCAGCTTTTTCACCGCACGTTCGAAGCGGTCCAGGCCTTCCTGGATATCGGCATCTTCCACCACCAGGCTCGGGGCGAAGCGCACCACATCCGGGCCGGCTTGCAGGATCATCAAGCCTTCGCGCTCGGCGGCGTTGAAGATGTCCTTGGCCTTGCCTTTCCAGGCATCGCTCAGCACGCAACCGAGCAGCAGGCCCAGGCCACGCACTTCGGTGAAGATGCCGTATTGCTGGCCAATCTTCTCCAGACGGGAAACGAACAAGTCGTGCTTGGCGTTAACGCCGGCCAGCACTTCTGGCGTGTTGATCACGTCGATCACCGCTTCCGCCACCGCGCACGCCAGCGGGTTGCCGCCGTAGGTGGTGCCGTGGGTGCCGACCACCAGGTGCTTGGCCAGGTCTTCGCGAGTCAGCATGGCCGCGATCGGGAAACCGCCGCCCAGGCTCTTGGCGCTGGTGAGGATGTCCGGCACGACGCCGTAATGCTGATAGGCGAACAACTCGCCGCTGCGGCCCATGCCGGTTTGCACTTCGTCGAACACCAGCAGCGCGTTGTTCGCGTCGCACAGGTCGCGGGCACCTTGCAGGTACGACAGTTCTGCCGGCAGCACGCCGCCTTCGCCCTGGATCGGCTCCAGCACCACGGCGCAGGTCTTGTCCGAGACGGCGGCTTTCAGCGCCTCCAGATCGTTGTAAGGCACGTGGGTGATGCCGACGATCTTCGGACCGAAGCCGTCGGAGTACTTCGACTGGCCACCCACGTTCACGGTGAACAGGGTACGGCCGTGGAAGCTGTTCAGCGCGGCGATGATTTCGTATTTCTCGGTGCCGAAGCGGTCGAACGCGACACGACGGGCCAACTTGAAGGCGGCCTCGTTGGCTTCGGCGCCGGAGTTGCAGAAGAACACACGCTCGGCAAACGTGGCGTCGATCAGCTTATGGGCCAGGCGCAGGGCCGGCTCATTGGTGAAGACGTTGGACACGTGCCACAGCTTGTTGGCCTGTTCGGTCAGTGCACCGACCAGCGCCGGGTGGGCGTGGCCCAATACGTTGACCGCGATGCCGCCGGCAAAGTCGATCAGCTCTCGGCCCGCCTGGTCCCATACGCGGGAACCTGCGCCACGCACGGGGATGAAAGCGGCAGGTGCGTAGTTGGGAACCATGACCTGGTCGAAATCGGCACGTTGCACCGGGGCTTGCTCAACGGACATCGGAGTCTCCTGAAGAGGAACGCCTGCCTGAAACTGGCGGGCGATGCAGGGATTGTAAGGACAGTTTTCAGCGCGGCCTTGCCGCCAAGCGACAACTTCTTATAGCGCCAACCCGCGATTTTCGCGGGTTTACGCCAATGCGACAAATAGCATCGCAATGGCGCAGTTTAAACCGCCCGGGCCGGTTTTGGGCGGTCGGTGAGGCACAACTATCCAATGCCGTCGCCGATGGCCGTTTTGGTCTGCTGTTGATCTCATCCGCGCACAGGAACAGCGTCATCGCCTGGAGATGCCGGCCGAGCACTGATGCCTAGCCGCGCTCGGACGGCACCGACGACAATTCGAACGGGCTGCTGCTGCGGCGCTGGTTGCGGTCTTCACGAGGGGTGGCGCCGAAGAAGTTGCGGTAGGCGCTGGAGAAGTGCGGCCCCGAGGAGAAGCCGCAGGACAGGCCGATCTGGATGATCGACTTGCTGGTTTGCATGAGCATCTGGCGGGCCTTGTTCAGGCGCAGTTCCAGGTAGTACTGGCTGGGGACACGATTGAGGTATTGCTTGAAGATCCGCTCGAGCTGTCGTCGGGACACGCACACATGCTGGGCGATTTCGTCGGTGGTCAGCGGCTCTTCGATGTTGGCCTCCATCAGCAACACGGCCTGGGTCAGCTTTGGATGGCTGGAACCCAGACGGTTTTGCAGTGGGATGCGCTGGCGCTCGCCGCCCTCACGGATGCGCTCTACCACCAGCTCTTCCGAGACTGCCCCGGCCAGTTCGGCGCCGTGGTCACGGGCCAGCACTGCCAGCAGCAGGTCGAGTACCGACATGCCACCGCAGGCGGTCAGGCGGTCACGGTCCCAGTCGAACAGATGGCTGGTGGCGATGACCTTGGGGAAACGCTCGGCGAAATCGTCCTGCCAGCGCCAGTGCACAGCGGCGCGATAGCCGTCGAGCAGACCGAGTTGGGCCAACGGATACACACCGGCCGACAGGCCGCCGATCACACACCCGGCACGCACCAGTTGCTTGAGGGCGGTGCTGAGCTGGGAGGCGATGACGGTCGGTGGCTCATCGGCCAGCAGGAACAGCTTTTGGAAACCTTCCAGCTTGCCAGCCCAGGGCTCACCCGGCAGTTGCCAGGCGCCGTCGATTGGCGGTTCGGCCTGCAAAAACGAGAGTTCGTACACCACGTCCGGATGCACCCGCTGAGCAACGCGCAAGGCCTCCTCAGCCAGCGCAAGCGTCAGTGCTTTAGTGCTGGGCCAAATCAGGAAACCAATTCGATGGGCAGTCATGGAGTGCTATCCGAAGCGAGTAACAGTAATGAAGACAAAGGCCAATGCTAGCCGGTAAACCAACACAAATCTCTAAAGCGGGTGAAGATCCAAATGTGGGAGCGGGCTTGCTCGCGAATGCGGTGGATCAGTCACCGGATGTATCAACTGATACACCGCTTTCGCGAGCAAGCCCGCTCCCACAGGGGATTGGGCAACCTCAGGATTGTGAAGCTTGCACTAATTCAGTGCATAAAAGCAGTTCTGTTTACTTCAAGCTGCCGGAAAGAAACTGCTGCAAACGCTCGGACTGTGGGTTGACCAGCACTTCGCGCGGGTTGCCACGTTCTTCGACGATGCCTTTGTGCAGGAATACCAACTGGTTGGAGACTTCACGGGCAAAGCCCATTTCGTGGGTCACCACCACCATGGTCCGGCCTTCCTGGGCCAGGTCCTGCATCACCTTGAGCACTTCGCCCACCAGCTCCGGGTCCAGCGCCGAAGTGGGTTCGTCGAACAGCATCACCTCAGGCTCCATCGCCAGGGCACGGGCAATCGCCACGCGTTGCTGTTCACCGCCGGACATGTGGCCAGGGAACGCATCCTTACGATGGCCCACACCGACTTTAGCCAGGTAGTGCTCGGCCTTTTCCCGGGCGTCTTTTTTCGACATGCCCAAGACGTGCACCGGTGCTTCCATGACGTTTTCCAGCGCGGTCATGTGGGACCACAGGTTGAAGTGCTGGAACACCATCGACAGTCGCGAGCGCATGCGTTGCAGCTGTTTCGGGTCCGCGGCCTTCATGGCGCCGTCTTTGTTGGCCACCAGTTTCAGCTCTTCGTTATTGAGCAGAATCTTGCCGGCGTGGGGCTGCTCCAGCAGGTTGATGCAGCGCAAAAAGGTACTTTTGCCCGAGCCACTGGACCCGATGATGCTGATCACATCACCGGCCGCGGCGGCCAGGGAAACACCTTTGAGCACTTCATGACTGCCATAGCGTTTATGCAGGTCTTGGACTTCAAGTTTGTACATGCGGTCGGTTCTCACAAAAACAGTTGGTCAGTCGTTGAGCAAGCGCCCGTGCCGCAGCGCTTCGCGCCCCGCCACCTTGGCCAGCCAGAAACCCGCTTGGGCATAACGTAGCCGTTCAACGGCAAACAGCACCCCAGGCGTGCCCGCGCAAACAATGCTCACGCGGTCGGACAAGGGATCGATCACTTCAAATATCGGGTCGCCGGCTTCGACTACGTCACCGGCTTTACGCAGGTAGCTGATCACGCCGGCGTGGGGCGCGAACAACAACTCGGTGCCTTCGAAGGGCAGGCCTTCGCAGGGCTCGTGCTGCGGCGCGGGCCATTCACCACGGATCAGGCCTTGCTCGGCGAGGAACGCCAGGATGCCTTCAGCGTGGAAAATCGCTTCGTCACGGCCAGTATCGGCCTGGCCACCCAGCTCCAGAGTCGTCGCCAGGCACGCCAGGGGAATCTGCGCCTCGGGGAACGCCCGGGACAGCCGCAGCCACGGTAGCGAGCAGGCTTCGTCAAACGAACTGCCGCCGGAATCTTCCGCCAGCAGGCCGACCTTCACATTCAGGTGCGCCGACAGCGAACGCCACTGCGGCCAGTGTTGCGGCAGCGCGTACATGTGCAACGCGGCTTCGGCGTCGCAATGCAGGTCGAGGACCACGTCGGCGGCGCAGGCATGGCTCAGCAACACTCGCTGCATGCCTTGCAACTGGCTGCTCGGCGCCGGCAACGCATTGAGCGCATCGCTCATGGCCTGGCGGATCAAGCGCACATTGGCGTGAGGATCATCCCCCAGCTTGCCTTTGAGCAACTCGGTAACCGGCTCGCTCAACTCAACGAAGTCGCGGTTGAAATTCTTGCCGCTGCCGATCTCGAAACGGCCCTGGTGACTGCCTTGCAGCAGTTGCCCCAAGCCCATCGGATTGGCGACGGGAACCAGCTCGATCACGCCGTTGAGGGCGCCTTGCTGTTCCAGTTCCGTCAGGCGCTTTTTCAGCTCCCAGGCGGCGCGCATGCCGGGCAATTCATCCGCGTGCAGGCTGGCCTGGATATAAGCCTTGCGCTCGCCGCTACCGAAACGAAACACCGTCAGCTGGCGTTCGCAGCCCAAGTGACCCCAGGGCAACAGGTGATCGATACGTTCCATATCAATGCTTCCGTGGAGCCAGGTAGCTCAGCCAGCGGCCTTCGGCCAACTTGAACAGGCGCACCAGGATGAAGGTCAGGCACAGGTAGAACGCACCCGCAGTGATATAGGCTTCGAACGGCAAGTAGTACTGGGCGTTCACCGTGCGTGCGGCACCGGTGATGTCGATCAGGGTGACGATGGAGGCCAGGCTGGTGGTCTGGAGCATCATGATCACTTCGTTGCTGTATTGCGGCAGCGCACGGCGCAGGGCCGATGGCAGCAGGATCCGGCGGTACAGCTTGTAGCGCGACATGCCCATGGCCTTGGCTGCCTCGATCTCGCCGTGGGGCGTGGCCTTGAGGCTGCCGGCGATGATCTCGGCGGTATAGGCGCTGGTGTTCACGGCAAACGCCAGGCACGCGCAGAAGGTCGCGCTGGACAGCAGTGGCCACATGAAGCTTTCGCGCACCGCTTCGAACTGGGCCAGGCCGTAGTAGATCAAGAACAGCTGCACCAGCATCGGCGTGCCGCGAATCACATAGGTGTAGAGCCAGGCAACACCATTGACGATCGGCTGCTTGGACACGCGCATCAGGCCCAGGGGCAAGGCCGCGAGCAAACCGAAGAACAGCGAAATGGCCAGCAGTTTCAGGGTGGTCAGCAAGCCGCCGAGGTACAGCGGCATGGCCTCCCAGATGACGTTGTAGTCGAAGATCATAGATCAGCCGCCTTTACGCCTACCGAGTAGCGCTTCTCAAGATGACGCAGGGCCAGCAACGACACGCTGGTGATCACCAGGTACATCGCCGCCACTGCGAGGAAGAAGGTAAAAGGTTCGCGGGTGGCGTCTGCCGCCTGCTTGGCCTTGAACATCATGTCTTGCAGGCCCACCACCGAAATCAATGCGGTGGCCTTGGTCAGTACCAGCCAGTTGTTGGTAAACCCGGGGATCGCCAGCCGAATCATCTGCGGCACCATCACCCGGAAAAACACCTGGAACGGGCTCATGCCATACGCCAGGCCGGCTTCGGCCTGGCCCTTGGGAATGGCCATGAAGGCGCCACGGAAGGTTTCCGAAAGGTAGGCGCCAAAGATGAAACCCAGGGTGCCGATACCGGCGGCCAAGGGGTTCAAGTCAATGTAGTCGTTGTAGCCGAGCAACGGCGCAACGCGGTTAAGCAGGTCCTGACCGCCGTAGAAAATCAGCAGGATCAGCACCAGGTCGGGGATCCCGCGGATCACCGTGGAGTACAGGTCGCCCAGCCAGGCCAACCAGCGCACCGGCGAGAGGCGCAACGCGACCCCGATCAGACCCAGAACAATGGCCAAGGCCATGGACGACAAGGCGAGCTGAAGCGTCAACCATGCGCCATCGAGGATGACAGCCCCGTAGCCTTTCAACATGATTCAGGTCCTCGAAAAGGGGGATGAAAAAATGGCGCAAACTTCAGAGATCCTGGTGCTTGCGCCATTCTGGACAGACAGCTGCGACGGTTTACTTGGCTTCTGGGCCGTAAATGTCGAAGTTGAAGTACTTGTCCTGGATTGCCTTGTACTTGCCGTTGGCACGGATCGCAGCGATTGCAGCGTTGATGCGGTCCAGGTTTTCCTTGTCGCCTTTACGTACCGCGATGCCGATACCGTCGCCGAAGTACTTGGCGTCAGTGAAGGCCGGGCCGGTGAACGCGTAGCCTTTACCGGCTGGCGTGTCGAGGAAACCTTCCTGCAACAGGGTGGCGTCGGCTACGGTGCCATCAAGGCGACCGGCTTCTACGTCCAGGTAGATTTCGTTCTGCGAGCTGTAAGGAACAATGGTGGCGCCTTTGGGAGCCAGCACTTCCTTGGCGAAACGGTCGTGGATCGAACCGCGCTGCACGCCGATTTTCTTGCCTTTCAATTCATCCAGGCTGTCGCTGACGGCAGTGCCTTCCTTCAATACCAGGCGAGCTGGGGTCAGGTAGTAGCGGTTGGTGAAGTCCACGGACTTCTTGCGATCGTCGGTGATGGACATCGAGGACAGGATGGCGTCGATCTTGCGCACTTTCAGCGCCGGGATCAGGCCGTCGAATTCCTGCTCGACCCAGGTGCACTTGACCTGCATCTGCTCACACAGGGCGTTGCCGATGTCGTAGTCAAAACCGACGATGCTGCCGTCCGGTGCCTTGGAGGCAAACGGAGGGTAAGCCGCTTCAATACCAATCTTCAGTGGCTTGCCTTCGGCGAAAGCCTGCATGGACAGCACGGACAGCGCCAGGGCGCCCAACAGCACGAGTTTCTTCATCTTGGGACTCCATCGGTATAGGGCAAAACAGCAGTATGAGCCAGGGCCCACGATGCGAATGAGTGAAACCGAATAGCGGTGCTGCGTCCTGCGCCAGTTCAGCATCGGCGACGACGAGCGAGTGATCGGCATTCTAACGACAGGCCGGAAGCCGATATTTCCTCAATGCGACAACAATTTACAGAAGCACCGAGAAAGCGGTTCCAGCACATTGACAGCCTCTTGATTTTATGCAGAGGCAAAAGATATTAAACCTGTTAACGCTGCAAGTTGCGGGCCTATTATTCGCAAACCCTTCTAGCACGGCAAGTGTAGCGTTGGATCTAATTTTTCAGGGCGTCTAAGACGCGGGTTTTCGGGGCATGGGCGTAGCACTTTGCCTCATGTTTGGGCGTGGGGTTACACATTTGCTAGGTTCGGTAACATTCAGAAACTTCCTACAACACAATCCGATATTTATTGGCCTTGTGTAAGTCGCCCCACCGGATGACCAGCCTTGGAATGCAATCTAAATGTGGGAGCGGGCTTGCTCGCGAAGGCGGTGTGTCAGTGGGTGATGTGCTGGCTGACACGCCGCCTTCGCGAGCAAGCCCGCTCCCACAGGGGTTATAGGTCGCCTGTCCGATCGCACAAAAAAGCCCCATCCGGCCTACGCCGAATGGGGCTTCGTCCCACAAACCCGCCTTACGCGACGTTCATGGTCTTGTGCGTCTTGATCAAATGCGCCACCACACTCGGATCCGCCAGGGTGGAGATATCGCCCAACCCGTCGTATTCAGCGGTGGCAATCTTGCGCAGGATCCGGCGCATGATTTTCCCCGAACGGGTCTTCGGCAAGCCCGGTGCCCACTGGATCACATCCGGTGAAGCAATCGGCCCGATCTCTTTACGCACCCAGTTTTTCAGCTCCAGGCGCAGCGCTTCATTCGGCTCTTCGCCGTTTTTCAGCGTGACATACACATAGATGCCCTGGCCCTTGATGTCATGAGGCACACCCACCACCGCCGCTTCCGCGACTTTCGGGTGCGCAACCATGGCGCTCTCAATTTCGGCGGTGCCCATGCGGTGGCCGGACACGTTCAGCACGTCATCCACCCGCCCGGTGATCCAGTAGTAGCCATCCTCGTCACGACGCGCACCGTCACCGGTGAAGTACATGCCACGGAAGGTCTTGAAGTAGGTGTCCACAAACCGGTCATGGTCGCCATACAGCGTACGTGCCTGGCCCGGCCACGAATCCAGGATCACCAGGTTACCCTCGGCCACGCCTTCAATCAGGTTGCCGAGGTTATCCACCAGCGCCGGTACCACGCCAAAGAACGGACGTGCCGCCGAACCCGGCTTGAGCGCATGGGCGCCCGGCAGCGGGCTCATCATGTTGCCGCCGGTCTCGGTCTGCCACCAAGTGTCCACGATCGGGCAACGGGATTGGCCGACGTTCTTGTAGTACCAGTCCCACGCTTCCGGGTTAATCGGCTCACCCACCGAACCCAGCAGGCGCAAGCTGCTGCCATCGGCGCCTTCGCAGGCGGCGGTGCCGGAAGCCATCATGGCGCGGATCGCGGTCGGTGCGGTGTAGAGGATGTTCACTTTGTGCTTGTCGACGATCTTCGCCACCCGGGTGATGTCCGGATAGTTCGGCACGCCTTCGAACATCAGCGTGGTCGCGCCGTTGGCCAGTGGGCCATAGACGATATAGGTGTGGCCGGTGACCCAGCCGACGTCGGCGGTGCACCAATAGATTTCGCCCGGGCGGTAGTCGAACACGCGCTCGTGGGTCAGGGCTGCGTACAACAGGTAGCCGCCGGTGGTGTGCTGCACGCCCTTCGGCTTGCCGGTGGAGCCGGAGGTGTAAAGGATGAACAGCGCTTCTTCGGCGCCCATCTCTTTCGGCGCACACGCGGTGCCCGCCACTTTCATCAGGTCTTCGTACCAGATGTCGCGATGCTGGTTCCACTTGATGTTGCCACCGGTGCGCTTGCACACGATGACTTTCTGGATGCTGCTGGTTTCCGGGTTGGTCAGGGCGTCGTCGACGTTGGCCTTCAGGGAAATCTTCTTGCCGGCACGAATGCCTTCGTCGGCGGTGATCACCACCTTGGATTTGCAGTCGATGATCCGACCGGCCAGGGCCTCTGGCGAGAACCCGCCAAACACCACCGAGTGAATCGCACCGATCCGGGCACAGGCCAGCATGGCGACCGCGGCTTCGGGAATCATCGGCATATAGATAGTCACCACGTCGCCGCGGTGCACATCCTGGCCGCGCAGGGCGTTGGCGAACTTGCAGACTTCTTCATGCAGCTCGCGGTAGGTGATGGTGCGGCTTTCGGCAGGGTCGTCGCCCTCCCAGATGATTGCTGGCTGGTCGCCACGCTCGGCGAGGTGGCGGTCCAGGCAGTTGTAGGAAACGTTGAGGGTGCCGTCGGCAAACCATTTGATGTCGACATGGTGATCGTCGAAGGAGGTCTGCTTCACCGTGGTGAAAGGCTTGATCCAGTCAAGGCGCTTGGCTTGCTCGCGCCAGAAACCGTCGGGGTTGACCACCGACTGCTGGTACATGGCCTTGTAGGTCGCCTCATCGGTCAGCGTATTGGCCGCTACTTCGGGGCGAACGGGGTACAGAGAAGCCGCACTCATCTTTCTTACCTCGGTGACATAGTTGTTGTTGTATGGCCCTGTTGTAGCCGGGCCGGACCTATAGAACCATTCGACGATGGTAGTAACAAGCCCCTACAAATTGCCCACCTATCCCCCGGCAGCGCTCTGGCCCGCGGCCCGTGGCGCTTTGCAGGTTTCTGAAAAAACCTTCATTTCGCGATTGTTACAAAAACCACCAATAGTGTTTATCAAAAGCACGGGTATATGAATATAACTCGGACGCCTAAAAT
Source organism: Pseudomonas sp. Colony2 (assembly GCF_019382755.1). Lineage (NCBI taxonomy): Bacteria > Pseudomonadati > Pseudomonadota > Gammaproteobacteria > Pseudomonadales > Pseudomonadaceae > Pseudomonas > Pseudomonas sp. Colony2. The sequence continues at coordinate 5,526,773 of NZ_CP080030.1, forward strand.
CAACCTCGCCATCAAGGCACTGTGATTAACAACGTAACAGCCCCCACGAAGGCAACGTTAATCCGAACTTCCCAATCAAGTTACACACGTGGCCTCACAAGGGCCCCGTGACCCCTTTCGACCGCCAAAAGGTAAATAGTCAAATGAAAGCGTTATTAGTTATGGCCCTTAGCAGCTTGTGCGCCACCGCCGCCCTGGCCGACGAAGCCCCGACTGACATAGCCAGCCAGAGCACCCCGATTGTTGAGGATTACACTTACAGCACCCATCTGGACGTCGCCAAAGTAGTGTCCATGAGTGAAGTCCCGGATGTATGCAAAGTTGTACCGGTAAAAATGGAATATGAAGACTCACAAGGTCAGCGTCATATTCTTCAATATCAGGTCATGGGTAACGGTTGCTCTAACGGATAATAACTTCGTTAGTTTGAACTGAACCTGATCTTATTCGCCGCAAGAAATCGTTCTTGCGGCAAAGAGCCCTCCCCC
>NZ_CP080030.1:5531062-5531505 GCF_019382755.1 Pseudomonas sp. Colony2
CCATCCGCCGCAACACAAAGTCGAATTTTTCCCTATAATGCGCGGGTAAATCGGGCCTGCAATATCCCTTTACACTGGGACGAAGAGCCAGACCTGAGGCCCCCGCTGGAGCTCGCAAGCACTGCTCCGCCCCTCAAGCCTCAAGCAGAACACCCGTAACCCTGATTCCGTTTAATGCGTGCGCTAGCTGCAACAAACGATTCCTTAAGATCCACCGCGGCCTTTGGGCCGTGTGAACACCCAACCATCCGGTTTCACACGGGCACCTTAGAGCCCTCACGCAGGAGACGACACGTCATGCTGAGCTGGGACGAGTTCGACAAAGAAGAAGACGGCGAAGTAGTTGCCAAAGGCGCCAACGCCGGCCACGCCACCGAAGCCAACATGGACCGCCTCGACGGTGCCGGCGCTGCCGCCGCCCTTGAAGCCCGCAACGTGACCGC
>NZ_CP080030.1:5531521-5532317 GCF_019382755.1 Pseudomonas sp. Colony2
ATCGTGCGCGCCAAGGCCGCCCTCGACAAACTCGACGTCGCCGAAGGCCTCGCCGAACTCGAAGGCTCCGCCGCCCGCGTCGCCGTTGACGAAAAGCGCATGATCAACTGCCGCGCCGACCTCAACCAACTCGTACCTTTCAAGTACGACTGGGCCTGGCAGAAATACCTCGACGGCTGCGCCAACCACTGGATGCCGCAAGAGGTCAACATGACCGCCGACATCGCCCTGTGGAAAAACCCGGAAGGCCTGACCGACGACGAGCGTCGCATCGTGATGCGCAACCTCGGCTTCTTCTCCACTGCCGACTCCCTGGTTGCCAACAACCTGGTCCTGGCCGTGTACCGCCTGATCACCAACCCGGAGTGCCGCCAGTACATCCTGCGYCAGGCCTTCGAAGAAGCGATYCACACCCACGCCTACCAGTACTGCATCGAATCGCTGGCCATGGATGAAGGCGAGATCTTCAACATGTACCACGAGATTCCATCGGTCGCCAAAAAGGCTGCSTGGGGYTTGAAGTACACCCGTTCGATCTCCGATCCGAAGTTCGAAACCGGCACYGTCGARACYGATAAAGAGCTGCTGCGCAACCTGGTSGCGTACTACTGCGTCCTGGAAGGCATCTTCTTCTACTGCGGCTTCACCCAGATTTTGTCCATGGGCCGYCGCAACAAAATGACCGGCGTGGCAGAACAGTTCCARTACATCCTGCGGGATGAGTCGATGCACCTGAACTTCGGTATCGATGTGATCAACCAGATCAAAATCGAAAACCCGCACTTGTGGGATGCTG
>NZ_CP080030.1:5532406-5532563 GCF_019382755.1 Pseudomonas sp. Colony2
GGCATGAACGCCGCGATGATGGAGGACTACCTCAAGTTCATCGCGAACCGTCGTCTGTCGCAGATTGGGTTGAAGGAAGAGTATCCAGGGACGACTAACCCATTCCCGTGGATGAGCGAGATCATGGACTTGAAGAAAGAGAAGAATTTCTTTGAGA
>NZ_CP080030.1:5539426-5572570 GCF_019382755.1 Pseudomonas sp. Colony2
CCCGTGAACCCAGACATGCTCGAATCCGGCCCCTTGGATGCCAAAGTACTCTCCGTCTTTGACTTCGACGGCACCCTGACCCACCACGACAGCTTCGTGCCGTTCCTGAAGTTCGCCTTTGGTAAAGGCGAGTTCGTGCGCAGGATGGTGAAGCTGGCGGTGCCTGGCGCGCAGTTTCTGTTGCGCGTCATTAGCCGTGATGAGCTCAAGGCGCAGTTGATCCGCACCTTTATGACCGGCGTGGATAAGGCGTGGGTTCAGCAGAAAGCGGAAGCGTATTGCCAGGCCTATTGGAACAAGTTGATGCGGCCAACCGGGCTGCAATCGGTGGCCGATGAGGTGAAGTCCGGGGCGGTGGTGACGCTGTGTTCGGCATCGCCAGCGTTGGTGTTGCAGCCGTTTGCGGATCGGCTTGGGATCAAGTTGATAGGCACTGAGCTTGAGGTGGTTGACGGAGTATTGACGGGCAAGCTCACCGGGAATAATTGCCGGTGTGAGAATAAGGTGCTTCGGCTTGAGGCGGTTTATGGGGATCTGGGGGAGTATCGGCTCAGGGCCTGGGGTGATACGCGCGGGGATCGGGAGTTGTTGGCGGCGGCGCAGGATGCGCATTTTCGGCATTTTCATGCGAAGAAGAAACGAATCAAGCAACGCTGAATCGCCTGGACGACCTATCTGTGTGCGCTGGATTGACTGCCTTAGGCGGCGATCCAGTTTTCCACGATCAAGCCATTCACTCGCTTGAACTCACCTTCGTTGTTAGTCACTAAGACCAATCCTGAGCTTCTGGCGTGGCCCGCGATGTGCAGGTCATTTACGCCGATTGGAGTGCCCTTCTTTTCGAGATCGGAGCGGATCGAGCCGTAGTGAAAAGCGGCCTTGTCATCGTAGTGAATGACGTCAAGCCGGGAGATGAAGTCCTCCACCGCCCGAGTATTTCTCTCAACAAACTGGCTTTTTTCGGCCCCGTGCATCAATTCCGCAAGGGTGATCGAAGAGATCACCATACGACCTACATTCGCATTGAATTTTTCCAGTATTTCCATAGGCCGACGCTTGATGATGTAGATCACGATGTTCGTATCAAGCATGTACTTAATCATCAAAGGACTCTCGCTCTTGCTGGGTTTGGTCGGCGCGCTCCTCCATAAAATCATCAGATACCGATTCGCTTGCAAGGAAAAAGCTGTCCCAAGTGTTTTCAACCGGCGAAATAATCAGTTCGCGCCCCACGGCACGCACCTCTACAGTTTTCACCCCAGCGGGAAAACGCATGTCAGCAGGGATGCGGATATTTTGTGTACGGTTATTGGTGAAGATCGTTCCAGTAGACATAAGGAACACCTCTCTAGGCATGGGAAGACAGGTAAGAATGATAGTTTGCAGGTGCTCTATTGCATAGCTCTATAGCAGCTACCCGACGAGCGTAGCCGAACAGGTAGCTGTTGATGGCGGCGCAGGAAGCGCATTTTCATGCGAAGAAGAAGTTGGGCAAGTTGCGGCGGTGATGCGGGTGGATAGGGTCTGCGGGTAGACCGAGTTGATCCCATCGCAGCCTCGCTGGGGCTCGACAGCTCCCACAGGGGATCTCTGTAGGTTCTAAGGGTGGTGTGAATTCGTTAGATTGGCGCTTTGAGGTCCACGCCCAATGCCGTTGCGAAGGCTTTGACCAGCGGGCTTCGTGGGGCGTTGTGGCGCAGGATAAGGTTGAACGCTGTGCTCAGGTGGATCTGCTCCGGGCATAACACGCGCAGGCGCCCTTCCTTCACCAGCGGCGCGGCGTAGTGTTCCGGGAGGAAGCCCAGGAAGCGGCCGGTGAGGATGAGGATGGCCACGGCTTCAACCTGTGAGGCCGAGGCGGACTGGCTGTCGTAGCTGACGAAGTTGGCCTTGTCGCTGTGGATCGCGTAACGATGGTTGACCACTTCATGCTGGCGCAACACATCTGCGTTGATGTCACTCGCTTCAAACAGCGGATGCCCGACGCCGCAGTACGCGTGGGACTTTTCTTCGTATAGCGGGAAATAATCGAATTCTTCCCGTCGCTGGTACACCGGGACGATGCCGACAATCAGCCGCCCTTCCACCACGCCCCGTTCAACTTCGTCCAGTTGCGAGGCATGTAGACGTAATCTTATTTTTGGCGACTCTGTATGTAATCTTCCCAGCGCGTTAATCAATGGTGAATTAACGTCGGAGACGGTGTTATCAATAACGCCCACACTAAGGTCGCCGATCAGTTCATTCTGTGCCGAACTAAGCTTGTCTCTGAAACTGTCTACCGAGGCAAATAATTCAATGGACGCTTGATAGACTAATTTGCCTTCTTCGGTCAGGCCAAACCCTTCCCGCCCTCGCGTACACAGGCGCATGCCGATGCGAATTTCCAGGTCGGAAATCTGCTTGCTGATCGCCGCCAAGCCCACATTCAGCTCGTTCTGCGCCGCGCTGAAGCCGCCCGCTTCGACCACAGCCTTGAACACCCGCAGCAATTTGAAGTCCAGGCCGCTGAGTTGCAGGGGCGGTCTTGTGCCGGGTTTTGGCGGTATGTTTCCAGAATTGGAAAGTGGGGTTTCCATAATACGTGTTGACCTCAAGTGCCATATTCAACAGGCTTTGACCTACTCCATGAACATCGCCGGGCGGCAATAATGAACATACTTAACCGCCCTTGGCAACCTTGAATATAGCGGGTTGAACAGCTTTTACCGGCTGATTTAACGCCCATAAAAACCTGACACTTCGATCAGGACTTTTCGTTTTGCTACTGCCCTCCGAATCCATAAGGCCAAGCCACGTCCATCGGGCTTGTCACTTCTAAAAACAAGCGTGAGGAACACCATGTCTCAGCCCACCGATCGCCTCTGGGGTGCTCGTTTCAAGTCCGGACCGTCTGCTGCTTTGGCGGCGCTGTCCCGTTGCCCCGAGCGCTATTTTCGCCTGACGCCCTACGACCTGGCCGGCTCCCGGGCCCATGCCCGTGAGTTGCAGCGCGCCGGGTTGCTGGATGAGTCGGAAACCTTGCGCACCCTGGAAGCGCTGGACCGCATCGGTGAGGACTTTGCCGCTGGCCGCCTGCACCCGACGCTGGATGACGAGGATGTGCACACCTTCATCGAGCGGGTGTTGACCGAGCGTTTGGGCGCCCTGGGCGGCAAGTTGCGCGCCGGACGTTCGCGCAATGACCAGACGGCCAACGATTTGCGCCTGTTCCTGCGAGACCACGCGCGCACCATCACCACCGAGGTGTTGGGCTTGCAGCAGGCGCTGGTGGACCAGGCCGAGCAGCATATCGAGAGCATCTGCCCGGGCTTCACCCATTTGCAGCAGGCGCAGCCGATTGTGTTCGCCCATCACTTGCTGGCTCATGCGCAATCGATGCTGCGGGATGTGCAGCGCCTGGTGGACTGGGATGCGCGTACGGCGTTGTCGCCGTTGGGTGCCGCGGCGATGGCGGGCTCGGCAATTGCTCGCCAGCCGGAGCATTCGGCCAAGGAGATGGGTTACACCGGGCCGTGCGAAAACTCTATCGATGCTGTAGCCAGTCGTGACCACGTGGCGGAGTTTCTGTTTGTGGCGGGCATGCTCGGGGTGAATATCTCGCGGCTGTCGGAAGAGTTTTGCCTGTGGTCGTCGCGGCAGTTTCGCTGGGTGCAGTTGGACGATGCCTACGCCACCGGTAGCTCGATCATGCCGCAGAAGAAGAACCCGGACATTGCCGAATTGGCACGGGGTAAAGCGGGGCGCTTGATTGGCAACCTGACCGGGTTGATGTCGACGCTCAAATCCTTGCCGCTGTCGTACAACCGCGATTTGAGTGAAGACAAGCACAGTGTGTTGGACAGCGTGGATACGTTGCTGCTGGTGCTGCCGGCGATGGCCGGGATGGTCGCGACGATGAAGGTGCAGGTGGAAGAGTTGCGGCGTCAGGCGCCGATGGGTTTCACATTGGCAACTGAGGTGGCGGATTGGCTGGCCACTCGTGGTGTGCCATTCAAGGAGGCCCATGAGATTACCGGTGCCTTGGTGCAGGCCTGTGAGAAGCATGAAATTGAATTGTGGGAAGCCTCGCCGGCGTTGTTGGCAGAGGTGGATACGCGGCTGACGCCGCAAGTGCGTGAGTGCCTGACCCTGGAAGCGGCGATTGCGGCGCGCAGTGGTTGGGGCGGTACGGCGCCGGATCGGGTGCGGGAGCAGATTGGGCGGTTGAAGGTGGCCCTGGCTGCGCAACAGAAGTGGGCAGAAAACTACACCGGCTTTCGAATTTAAAGATCGTTCCCACGCTCTGCGTGGGAATGCCTCTTGTGACGATCCGCGTCACGCTTTGGGGACGCAGAGCATCCCTTGCTGCATTCCCACGCAGAGCGTGGGAACGATCAGTGTATTCAGTTGTTTTGGAGAGTCACCATGAAACAAACCCCGGCAGAGCGCTTGCAAGCCGAGCGCCAGCAGACCGAGAACCAGTTCGATATCACCCAGTACGAGCACGTGCCCCGTCGCTATTACGGGCGGATGTTTTTTGCCACGTTGATCGTGATCGCACTGGCCGCCTTGTTGCGTGCATTCGCCAACGGCCAGATTGAATGGTCCTACATCGGTCAGTTCCTTACGTCCGAGGCGATCATCTGGGGTCTGGTGAACACCATCATCATGTCGATCCTGGCCATGGCGCTGGGTGTGGTGATCGGGGTGATCACGGCAATCATGCGCATGTCGGCCAACCCGATCCTGCGCTACGTGGCCATCACCTACACCTGGCTATTTCGCGGCACGCCGCTGATTCTGCAACTGCTGTTGTGGTTCAACCTGGCGCTGATTTTCCCGGTGATCGCGATTCCCGGCCTGTTCAGCATCGACACCGTAGACCTGATGACGCCGTTCGTGGCCGCCCTCCTCGGCCTGAGCATCAACCAGGGTGCCTACACCGCCGAAGTGGTGCGCGCCGGCCTGTTGTCGGTGGACACCGGCCAGTACGAAGCCGCCAAGTCGATCGGCATGCCGAGCCTTCAGGCGCTGCGTAGGGTGATTCTGCCCCAGGCGATGCGGGTGATTATTCCGCCTGTGGGCAACGAGTTCATCAGCATGGTGAAAATGACCAGCCTGGCGAGTGTGATCCAGTACTCGGAGCTGCTGCACAACGCGCAAAACATCTACTACGCCAACGCCCGGGTCATGGAGCTGCTGATTGTTGCAGGCATCTGGTACCTGGCGGTGGTGACTGTTCTTTCATTCGGTCAGAGCCGCCTCGAGCGTCGTTTTGCCCGCGGCGCCGGCAAGCGTTCGTAAGCCCTGACTGAGGAGATTTGCCCATGAGAAGCATCGTCAAGGCCGTGAACCTGAACAAGTATTACGACCAGTATCACGCGTTGCAGGACATCAACCTGGAAGTCGAACAAGGCGAAGTGCTGTGCATCATCGGCCCGTCCGGTTCCGGCAAAAGTACCCTGCTGCGCTGCGTCAATCAGCTGGAAAAAATCGACAAGGGCGGCCTGTGGGTCGATGGCGAACTGGTGGGCTACCGGGTCGTCGGCAACAAGCTGCATGAGTTGAATGAATCACAGATTGCTCGTCAGCGCCTGGCCACCGGCATGGTGTTTCAGCGCTTCAATCTGTTCCCGCACATGACCGTGTTGCAGAACATCATCGAGGGCCCGTGCCAGGTGCTCAAGCGCTCGCCCAAGGAAGCCACCGAGGACGCGCTGGAGTTGCTGGCCCGCGTCGGCCTGGCGGACAAGCGCAATGCCTACCCGGTGGAGTTGTCCGGCGGCCAGCAACAACGTGTGGCAATTGCCCGTGCGCTGGCGATGCGGCCCAAGCTGATGTTGTTTGACGAACCCACGTCAGCCCTCGACCCGGAGCTGGTAGGAGAAGTGCTGTCGGTGATGCGCGATTTGGCCACCACCGGCATGACCATGATTGTGGTCACCCATGAGTTGGGCTTCGCCCGCGAAGTGTCCAACCGCATGGTGTTTATGGATGCCGGCCAGATTGTGGAAGCCGGCAGCCCGGAAGAAATTCTAATAAGCCCACAAAACCCGCGTACCCAAAGCTTTATTTCTGCCGTTCGCACTTAACTAAAAAACTAACGAGAACGCCCCCATGAAAAATCTGTTTCTTCCAAGTTTGCTCGTAGGCCTGATGGCCTCCACTTCGGTTTTGGCGGCATTGCCGGCAGCGATCAAGGACAAGGGTGAGATCAGCGCGGCCATCGTGCCGAACTACCCGCCGATGGATTTCAAGGACACCGCCACCAACAAACTCACCGGCCTGGACTTTGACCTGGGCAACGCCCTGGCCGAGCGTTTGGGGGTGAAGATCAAGTGGCAGGAAACCGGCTTCGAACAAATGCTCAGCGGCCTGACCACCAAGCGCGTGGACATTGTGCTGTCGGGCATGTCCGACACTGCCGAGCGTCAGAAGGCGGTGACCTTTATTGACTACTTCACCAGCGGCCCGCAGCTGTACACCCTGGCCAAGCGTGAAGACCTCAAGGAATTGACTGACCTGTGCGGTAAAAAAGTCGGCACCAGCCGACGTACCACCTGGCCATCGGAAATTGCCGCGTGGAGCAAGGAAAACTGCGAAAAGGCCGGTAAGCCAGCCATCGTGGTGATTGGCACCGAGGGTTCGGCGGATGCCCGGGCGCAATTGCAGCAGAACCGTCTGGATGCGGCGATGCAGGGCAGTGAAACCATTCCTTACCTGATGTCGCTGGACAAGGGTAAGTACAAGCCGGTGGGCCTGGCGATTTCCAAGCAGTTTACGGGGCTTGGGATTGAGAAGAGCAATACCGAGTTGGTCACGGCCATCAGTGAGGCGTTGCAGGGCATGATCGATGATGGGACGTACGGCAAGATTCTGCAGAAGTGGGATCTGGAGCAGGGTGCGGTTGAGAAGATCAGCATCAATGCCGGCCAGTAACTGGATCTAAATGTGGGAGCGGGCTTGCTCGCGAATGCGGTGGATCAGCCGGTACAGTTGGCACTGACACACCGCATTCGCGAGCAAGCCCGCTCCCACACTGGATCTTCATCGCCTTGAAAAAAGAATAAGGACATCCGCCCCACCGTGGCCACGTACTCCCTGGTAATCCGCCGCCTGATGATCTGCTCGGTGACCATCGTCGTCAGCCGCGCCATGACCAGCCCGTTGCTCGCCCTGTTGCTGAGCACCCGCCTGGGCCTCAACCAGCAAGACATCGGCTTGCTGATGGGCATCGCCGTCTTCATCGCCACCCTGCTGGGCCTCTACGGTGGCTACATCATCGACCGCCTGGAAAAGCGCAAGCTGCTGATCCTGGCGATGCTTTCCAGCTCCATCGGTTTTTTGTTGCTGACCTTCGCCAGCAACCTGTACCTGACCACCCTGACCCTGGTGATCACCGAAGCCGCTTCGGCACTGTTCCTGATCGGCTCCAAGGCGATCATCAGCGAGAACCTGCCGGTGGGCCAGCGGGCCAAGGTGTTTTCCCTGCGCTACACCCTGACCAATGTCGGCTACGCCACCGGCCCGATGCTCGGCGTGGTGATTGCCGGGCAGATGCCCCTGGCACCGTTCCTGATCGCCAGCGCGATTGCCTTTGGCAGCCTGTTCCTGATGATCGGCATCCCACCGACCCAGCGCGACGACAGCAACAAACCCTTAAGTTTTCTCAGCACCCTGAGGACCCTGCGCAGCGATCGCACCTTGATCCTGTTCACCAGCGGCAGCCTGTTGAGCACCATTGTCCACGGGCGCTACACCCTCTATCTGTCGCAATTTCTGCTGGTGGCCTACAAGCCGGAGAACGCGCTGAAAATTCTCTCTGCGGTGCTGGCGTGCAACGCCATCACGGTGATCCTGATGCAGTACCAGATCGGCCGCTTCCTCAAGCGTGAACAACTGCGCTACTGGATCGTGCTTGGCACCTCGCTGTTTATTGCCGGGTTGATCGGCTTCAGCATGGCGGACGGCCTGGTGTCGTGGTGTGTCGCGATGTTTGTGTTCACCCTCGGGGAGATGATCATCTACCCGTCCGAGTTCCTGTTTATCGACACCATCGCCCCGGACGCCCTGCGCGGCAGTTATTACGGCGCACAAAACCTGGCGGCATTTGGCGGGGCGCTGAGCCCGGTGATCTGCGGCTACCTGCTGATCAACGCATCCCCCGCCTCTATGTTCTATGTACTCAGCGGGCTGACGGCGGTGGGTGGCACCTTGTGTTTCCTGAGTGGCCGGCGTGTGGTGGTCCGTGCGTAATTTCTACTGATATTTGCTCGATATCCCGCTATTAATAGCGAAACCTCTCACGGACCCGAGCCCCATGAAATTCGACACGGCCTACAGCCTGAGTCTCGACGACAAGCTGTCGATCTATGACGTGCGCGAACTGAATTTCGACGAAACCGCCGCCTTCGATTCCGACAAGGACAGTTTCCTGTGCCCCAACGACGAATGCCGGGCGGCGTTTGCGGCGGGTAATGTGTTGGGCACGTTCAATGCAAAAAACGTCAATTACCTGCGTACGCCGCACTTCAAGAACATCCCCAGCACCCGGCATATCGAGGGTTGCCGTTACGCCAGTCGCCCTGCCGGAAAAGGCGAATCTGAGGATGGGCCGGAGGAAAACTTCCCGTCGGAATTTGTCCTGACGCGGCGCCAGTACGAACGCAAAACGCCGGTCATCGGTGCTGAGGGTGGCACCGCACAAGAGCCGCCGAAAACGCCGGCAACCCGCAACGCCTTGTCTCACAGCTCAAGCGACACCACCCCGGACAAGACCAGCGTCTTTGCCCACCCAGTGGAATGCTACGTGTCCAATATCGGCGACAAGGACAAGCTCAAAAGCATGCCCTTGAAGATCGGCGAGCACACCGCGACCTACTGGACGTTTTTCAAGAAGATCGAATACCTGCAGGACAACAAAGGCCTGATCTACTGGGGCAAGATCAAGGAGATCAAGGACTACACCAGCAGCTTTCGCATCGACTTCGAAAAGAAAGCCTGGCTCGACAAGAAGCCCTATTCCATCAACGTTTACCTGAGCAAAAAACTGATCGAGGACTACCGCAAGCGCAAGGCGTTCCTGGAGCAGATCAAGGCCGCGGTGGACAGTGATCGGCCGTTGTATTGCTTCTTCTACGGGGTGACGCCGGAGCTGAAACAGGTGCCAAGCAAGAAAAACCCCGAGCAGACGTTCGGGGTGTTCAGTGCCAATATCGAGAACCTCGATCACCTGATTATTCGCGAGGCGCCGGGGTTGGGAGAACGGTAATGCGATTCCAGGTCAGGCCCTTCGGCTGAATAAACGGTACTTTTCACGTGCAAGTGCGGCGCCCGCAGGGTCCAAGCCGCCTACCGTGACCAACCAGTGAATCAGCATTTCCTCATCCGGTAAATGAAGCCCCTTCACATCTTTCAAGCTTCGAGGCGTATGGTTGATTCGAGCGTCGTAATGCAGAGCGCTCCAAGGCATTGCAACAAGATCCACGCCTTCTGCGTCCATCTCAAAACTCCGCAATATTTCGTTGATTTGAGTCTGCGCACTCCGATCACCCCGCTGCTGTAGAGAGTACGACTCGACCAAACTGACGAATTGCTGCTCAGGCACAGACGGATCAACCAAATCCAAAACATCAGACTTCAAGGCGAGATCCAAAACACCACTCATCCACCGATTAATAAAGGTGCGCACGAAGCCATCGGCGTCGGCTTTTTTCATATCAAAAAACAGCATGCAATAGCGGGTTTTCAGATGTATCGCCAACAGCACATGTTTACGTTGCACCGTCGCGGCATGGACCAGCCACTGATGAGGGTCGGCGTACAGGTCATCGCCCTGGCGCTCTTGTGTCGGCGGTTTTTGAACCGGGGTAATTTTTTTGCCTTTGTGAACCCGGCTAAAAAAATTACCAGCCGCCTGCGTACAATTAAAACTAAGCATCAAGATATTTCCTGAACATTCTGACTGAAGTCTAAGACAAGACTCAGTCGCCTTGTACGTGTGCAGCAACCCACTCGATTTCGTAACGCTGCCTGACCGCGTAGCCGATAGCGCTCAATGTCTCTTCGCTTAATACCGACAACTCTGAATCACTCAACAAATCATGCCTGATCATTTGCGCAAGGCTCTCGCGGGCTTTCGAACGACTGTAGAGATCAAACATTCGGACGACATCGTTATGGCGATCCCTGGTGAGGCTATACAGCGTCCTTTACCGAGCCTCGGCAGAAAGCGTTTCGCGCTCGCTGATGGTCTTTGGATCAGCCAGTACGCCTAGGTAAAAGCGTTCAAGTGCCAATGCCCTGAGGACTTTGAACTTCTGCCAATCGCTTTCGGAAATGGACATGACATTCCCCCGGTCACTTTCTTTTGAATAGAGAAGTAACCCTAGCCTGCGGCTAAAAGAACGCAAAATCCACTTGCGTCAGACCAGCATGCTCACCATCACCACGCCCAACAACCCGATATACACCCGCGCATGCAGTGCATCCGGGATGCGACCGATCCACGGCGTGGCCAGGCGAATGCCCAGCAGCGAGCCCAGGGTGAGGATGGCGAACGCCAGCAAATCGACATAGCCGACAAACCACGCGCCCAATTGCACCTTGGCGAATCCAGCCATGAGCATGTAGGTAAACGTACCGGCCAGCGCCACCGGCACGCTCAGCGGGTTGGCCATGGACGTGGACTGGGACATGCTCAAGCCGCAACGGCGCAAGAGCGGCACGGTCATCACGCTGCCGCCCACACCCAGGAAGGTCGCGATCAGGCCAATGGCGATGCCGCCGCCCGTCACTTCCGCGCCGCTCAGGCGTCGTGGCTGGAGCCTGTCGTCCTGGCTGAGAAAGCCCCTGCGCAACAGGCAATCGACAATGGTGATGGCCAGGTAGGCGATAAAGGCGTACCGCATGAAATCGCCGCTGGCGAACATTGCAGCCCCTGCCCCCAGCACGGCGCCGACCCCGATGTACCCGCCCAACGGCCACAGGTAGTGGCGAATCAGATTACCTTTGCGCTGGTGTTTTCCGGCAGCAAGCAGCGCGTTGACGATCATCACGCAGGTGGAGGTGGCGACCGCGATATGCATCGCTGATTCACTCACGCCCGCGTCGTGGCTGAGCTTGAGCATGCCGTACAGCAACGGCACCACCACGAACCCGCCACCGAAGCCGAACAGCACAGCGGTCACGCCGGTCATGCAGCCGAACAGTGCCAGTAATAGATAGAACATCGGGAATCGCCTTCAGTATCAGGGAGAGCTGTCGACGATAGAGATTCAAGGCTTGGCCCGCTTGCGCATGTCGGCCAATAATATGCGAGATATTGCCACTTCCGGAATCAGCTCCATGCGCAACGTTTCCATCGCTCAGCTCGACCTGACCCCGCGAACGGTCGTGGCAATCGGCACCGACTATCCCCACGGCTATCTGCTCAAGCGCCACAGCCATCGCCGCGGCCAGTTGCTGTATGGCGCCACCGGGGTGATGCAAGTCAGCACCCAGCAAGGCAACTGGGTTGTGCCGCCCCAGCGCGCGGTGTGGATTCCCGCCCAAGTGCCCCATGAAGTGCTGATGCTCGGCGTGTCGACGCGCAGCCTGTATATCGAACCGCACGCCGTCACCGACTTGGGCACCGACTGCCACGTCATCAACGTTTCCCCCCTGATGCGCCAGCTGCTGATGGAGGCGGTGGAGCTGCCGCTGGAATACGACGAGGCCGGGCGCGACGGTGCGCTGGTCAGCCTGCTGTTGCATGAACTGGCACGCGCCACGCACTTACCCCTGCATATCCCGCTGCCGGAGGACCCTCGCCTGCTTGCTCTGTGCCTGGCGTTTCTGCAGCGGCCGGACGTGCACCAGTCACCGGTTCAATGGGCGCAACAATCGCACCTGAGCCTGCGCACCTTCAGCCGGCATTTTCGCCAACAAACCGGCCTGAGCTTCGTGCAGTGGCGCCAGCGGGCCTGTGTGGTACAGGCCTTGGCGCGGTTGGCCAGCGGTGAAAGCGTCACCCGGATCGCCCTGGACCTGGGCTATGAAAACCCGGCGGCATTTTCCAGCATGTTCCGCCGGGTGCTTGGGCAGTCACCGAGCACCTACCTGGAAGGGGCGAAATAGAGCGGCGGCAGCGCTATCGGAAAATCCAGTTGATGAGCGGTCAAAACAACTGTACAAAAACACAGTATAGTTTGCCCTCCCCCGTCGAACCTGGAGAAAGTCCATGTCCTCTCTGGCAATGAGCAGCACTGTAGAACAGCAGATCGTCCTTCATCAATTCACCCCACGGCACAGCGTCCAGGCCCGCCTTATGCTGGGCTGGAGCCGGGAATACCTGGCCCGGGAAGCGGATGTGGAAGTGGACGCCCTTCAACGTTTTGAAAGCCATGGCGACGTGGACGATGAAGTCCGCCTGAGTGTGGCGTTTCGCCTGGAGGCTGAAGGGTTGGTGTTTTTCCCGGGCTTTGCGCCGGGGTGGGGGATGAATGTGCGGGGCTCTTTGCCACTGTCGTCAGAGCATTCAGTGCTTGAAACGGTTGAGTAAGATTTCTCTTCGCGCTGACGCTTATCCCTATTTAGGTATATCCTCTCATGAGTTCATGGAAGCCACTCCTCTGGGTGGGCGGTAGCAAGAAAGATCTGCAGCAAATGCCTGGGCCTGTTCAAGATGTGTTTGGCTTTGCGCTCCACCTCGCCCAAGGAGGAGGCAAGCACTCACAGACCAAGGCATTGAAAGGGTTTGGCGGTAACGCGGTACTTGAGGTGGTGGAGGATTTCGACAGCAACACTTATCGTGGTGTGTATACCGTCCGTTTCGACTCAGCTGTTTATGTCCTTCATTGCTTCCAGAAAAAGTCGACGAAAGGCATCGCTACAGCACAGCACGACATACAACTGATCAAACAGCGACTCAAGGCGGCGCAGGATCATGCACAAGCATCACAACGCGATTGAGATCGAAGAAAGCACCGGCAATGTCTATGAAGACATCGGGCAGCCCGACGCCAGTGAAATGCAGGTCAAGGCACAGCTGGCGACGAAGATTGGTGAGATTCTCAAGGCACGTAGCCTCACTCAGGCACAAGCCTCCGTCATTCTCGGTTTATCCCAACCCAAGGTGTCTGAAATGCTGCGTGGCAGGTTTCGGGGTATCAGTGAAGCCAAAATGCTTGAGTGTTTGTCGCGCCTGGGGCGCGATGTGCAAATCGTTATTACGGCTGCGCCAGCTTCACGTACTCAAGGACGTATTGAAGTGCTATTCGCCTGAGTTGCCCTAGGTTCTGGCTCCCGCAAGTTCACGCCTGCAACTGCAACGCCCGACGGATCATTTGTGGCGGTTGGCCAAACGCTCGCAGGAAGGCTCGACGCATGCGCTCCGGGTCACCGAAGCCCGTCTCCCGGGCGACAACGTCGATGGAGTGGCTGCCGGATTCGAGCATCAACCGGGCGGCTTCAATGCGCAGGTGTTCTACCGCCTTGGCCGGCGATTGCCCGGTTTCGGCTCGGAACAGTCGGCTGAACTGACGCGGGCTGAGGTGTGCCGCTTGCGCCAGTTGTTCTACCGAGAGGTCCTCGTGCAAGTGCCCTTTGGCCCACGCCAGGGCGGTTTGTACGCGGTCGGACTTTGGGTCCAGTTCCAGCAACGCCGAGAACTGTGACTGGCCACCGGCACGGCGATGGTAAACCACCAGTTTTTTCGCCACGTCGCGGGCCACTTCCACGCCCAAATCGTGCTCGACCAGGGCCAGGGCCAGGTCGATGCAGGCGGTCATCCCGGCAGAGGTCCAGAGCGGGCCATCGACGGTGAAGATCCGGTCTTCCTCCAGCTTCACGTTGGGGTAGCGCTGGCGAAACGTCATGGCGTGGTACCAGTGGGTGGTTGCCTTGCGCCCTTCCAACAGGCCGGCCGCTGCCAGGTGGAACGAACCGGTGCAGGCCGATGTAACCCGGCGCGACGCCGTCAATGACGCTTGCAGGTACTCCACCATGCCGGGAGTGGGCTCAAGTAGTTCGTTGTCCCCCAGCACCAAG
This sequence comes from Pseudomonas sp. Colony2, assembly GCF_019382755.1. Classification (NCBI taxonomy): domain Bacteria; kingdom Pseudomonadati; phylum Pseudomonadota; class Gammaproteobacteria; order Pseudomonadales; family Pseudomonadaceae; genus Pseudomonas; species Pseudomonas sp. Colony2. The sequence goes on from NZ_CP080030.1 coordinate 5,553,437, forward strand.
ATCGTGTCGTAGACCTGCTGCCCGAACGCCAGGCTATCAATGGCAAAGCCCATGGAGCTTTTTATCGGCCCGCCATGCTCCGACAACAAGTCCACGCGGTAGAACGGTCGCCCCACCACGAAGTTGGCAAATTCGAACACGCTGCTGGTGGACAGGCTGAGCACCTGGAAACCGGGAAAAAGCAGGATACCGACGGACACCATGGCCAAACCTCATGTCTCTAAAGGAGGGATATATGACATTGCAGCCACCACATTACACCCATAATCTTGGTTCCAACAAGGCCGATCCCCTCCCCGGCCCATTTGGAGCAACTGCCATGTCGCAACACAAAGGTTATGCCCTGATTACCGGTGCCTCGTCAGGAATAGGCGCGGTGTATGCCGACCGCCTGGCCCGTGCCGGCTACGATCTGATTCTGGTGGCCCGCAACCAGCAACGTCTGGAGCAGTTGGCAACACGCTTGAAAGCCAATACCCAGCGTGACGTGCAAGTGATAGAGGCCGATCTCAATCTGCCAGCCGACTTGGCGCGAATCGCCCGGATCGCGCACGAAGACAGCCGTATCAGCCTGCTGGTGAATAACGCCGGTGTGGGCGCCACGGCTTCGCTGCTGGAGTCGGATGCCGACAAAATGGACGCGATGATTCTGCTGAACGTACTGGCGCTGACCCGCCTGGCCAAAGCTGCGGCAACCAACTTTGTCGCCCAGGGGCGTGGCACGATTATCAACATCGGCTCGATTGTCGCTCTCGCTCCCAAAGTGCTGAATGGCGTGTATGGCGGTACCAAAGCGTTCGTGCAGGCGTTCAGCGAATCGCTGCAGCATGAGCTGAGTGACAAGGGCGTGGTGGTCCAAGTGGTGCTGCCAGGCGCTACCGCCACGGAGTTCTGGGACATCGCCGGCCTGCCTGTGAACAACCTGCCGGAAGCCATGGTGATGACCACCGAGAACCTGGTGGACGCCGCCCTGGCAGGCCTTGCCCAGGGCGAAGCCGTGACGATTCCGTCCCTGCCGGACAGCGCAGATTGGGACACCTACGAACGCGCGCGGCTGGCCCTGGGTCCGAACCTGTCGCACCGTGAACCCGCCGCTCGTTATGGGTTGAAGTAATCCGGACTAGCGCAGGCCGGGTGTAAACGCAGGCTTCCTAATTGCATGGGAGGCCTGCTCATACCCGTAGGCGACCGACAGCAACGTGGCTTCGCTCAAATTTGCCCCATAAAAGTGAACAGCCGTTGGCATCCCTTCGTCGTCCATTCCCGATGGCATGGAGATACCGGGATAACCGGCCACTGCCGAGTAGTAGTAACTGTACGAGTGAAAATTGGACACTATTGCGTCAAGCTTATGCTCGGCCAGCGGCTTATCGATGGTGCTTTTGAAAATCGGGCCGATGGCAGCCCATAACTCATTGCGCGCCTCATCACTGATATCCATCCCGTTGATCATGGTGAGCATCTGTTGATCCGGCACACCCGGACCGCTGTTGCGCTCGTTGAATTCAATCAGCTCAGCCAGCGACTTCACCGGCAAGCCTGCCCGTCCGGCCAGGTAGGCTTCAAGCTGGTGTTTAACGTCCGATAACAACGCGTCGTTATATTGTTCATGGGTTTCGTACGGGACGCCCTCACCCAGTTGACCCACGGGTACCAATGTCGCGCCCTTGCCCCGCAGCAACGTAATGGCATCCTCGAAGTGCTGCCTGTCGGCTATTTTCGTCGGGTCGTTGGCATCTTCTGCTGATAACTCAGGCAACGGCGTATAGCCGATGCGCTTGCCCACCAAGGCGTCAGGCTTGATTCCCTGGGTGTAGCGGTTGGTATCCGTCATCGCATCCAGTGCTTGCGCCGCATCACGTACGTTACGGGTGAAGGTGCCCACCGTGTCCTGGCGGGAACTGGTCATCACCCCTTCAGTGCTCACTAACCCTTCGGTCGGTTTGAAACCAATAACACCGTTGTAAGCCGCCGGCGCAATGATTGAACCATTGGTTTCGACCCCCAATGCCAAGGGCACAATCCCTTGAGCAACGGCTACCGCAGAGCCCGTACTCGATCCCGCCGCCTGGCCATCCAGCCGATGCGGGTTGAGGGTCAAGCCGCCCCTGGAGCTCCAGCCATCAACCGGAGCCTCAGAGCGAAAATTGGACAATTCGCTCATGTTGGTTTTTCCAATAATCACAACGCCAGCCTTCAGCAGGTTGTCCACCACCTTGGCGTTCCTTGAAGCGGGCCTGCCCACCAGCGCCATGGAGCCACCGCTGGTCTGCATCTTGTCGCCGGTTTCGAACACATCCTTGAGCGCTATCGGAACGCCATGCAAAGGCCCGCGCACTTTGCCTTCGGCCCGTTCCAGATCCAGCGCACGGGCTTTCACACGAGCGTCAGGATTGATTTCAATGAATGCATTGCCGCCCTGCAAGCCCTTGTCCATGTTGGCGATCAGCTTCAGCGAATCCCTCACCACCGAATCGGAACTGGCCCCATTGGGCCGGGTCATGACCGCCGCCAAATCGTCGGCACTCCTGTAGGCCTGTGGCGGGTTCACCACTGCATCGAAAAGCCCCGCTGCCCATCCCGCGCCCAAACCTGGTCCGATCATAAATACTCCCCGCCTGCCTGAATGTTGGGAATACCGTTCGATATCCCTGCCTCAGTCTAAGAAGCGAAATACTCGATGACTCGGGGGCAACTCTTACCGCGGCGTACGATCACTCTCCCCATGGCGTAGGCCCTTAATGCCGCCCTAGAACCTGCTGACAACCTCGCACCAACGCCGCCAGACGATCTCTGGACCAGTGCGCACCATAGAACCAGACGACCCTCGACACCCCGTCGACGTCGGTGCCCGCGGGCAGGCTGAAGCGTGGGTTATCGGCAGTCGCTGCTTTGTGGAAAGCAACACCTTGCGCATCCGCCACCACCCCATCCAGGCGGTTTTCCGTGACCCGGTCGTTAATCTCATTGCCGGGGTCCAGGGTGAAGTGACGTGTGTCATCGGTCACCCGCGCCGTCACAGGCACCAATTGCGCACCGGCTGCACGCAGTACGTCCAGTACCCGGGCAAAGTGCGAGCTGTGTTTGGCGGGTTTGCGCACATCACCGGTAACGTACTCGCTGGCAAAACCAATACGGCTGCCAGCCAGGGGCGGTGTGTTGATCAGATGACCCGGATCAGCGACGGGTGGAATCTCCACCATCACCCGCCCCTCAGGGTCGACACCGTTGAGGGCAATCAGTGATAACGCGGGATCGCGCACGCTGTGCATCATGGGGCCAGGGAGGTCGAGCCTGGGGCCGTAACCGCCCGTGGAGCCAAACTCCAGGCCGCCCTGGTGAGTGGCCGAATTGACGATCGTACCGGCCGCATGACTGCCAAACACGACGCCCTGGCTGGCAGTGGAGGCGCAAGGCTGGGGAGTACAACTGTCCCCCGATCCTGAAGGCTTGAACAGGCAGCGCACGCCCGGCCCTGTGACCTTCCTACTCTTATCGTCCATACACTCCCACGCCCCGGAATAAAGTTTCGAGGCGTGATTGCATCCCTTCAGCGAGGTGGATGTCTGTCGGAAATGGCTGGTTTTGGCTCGTTCAAAATCCCTGAGCGCGCGATCAGACGGTGATTATCCGCTGACGTGCGCTTCACTGCCCTGATGCTCGACTTCCAGCCACCAGGCCTGCCCGCGCTCCGGCTGGTTGAGCATGAACGCCTGCCCCATCGCCGGTGTGGTGATCGACACGTTACGCTCCCATGCCAGCGCCATGATGCGGTCGAAGGGTTCGTGCCATGCATGAAACGCCAGGTCGAACGTGCCGTTATGGATCGGCAGCAGCCAGCGGCCCTTCAAGTCGATGTGCGCCTGCAGGGTTTCTTCCGGTTGCATGTGCACGTGGGGCCAGTCGACGTTGTAGGCCCCCGTCTCCATCAGGGTCAGGTCAAACGGGCCGTACTGCTCGCCGATACGCTTGAAGCCCTCGAAATAGCCGGTATCACCGCTGAAGAAAATTCGCCGTGAGCCGTCGATCATCACCCACGAACACCACAGCGTCTGGTTGCCATCGAACAGGCCGCGCCCGGAAAAGTGCTGGGCCGGCGTGGACACAAAACGAATCCCGTCCACTTCAGTGCCCTGCCACCAATCCAGCTGCCGCACCTTGCTGGCATCCACGCCCCACTTGACCAGCGTATCGCCCACACCCAGCGGCGCGAGGAAATAGCGGGTCTTGTCCGCCAGTTGCACCACCGCCTTGTGGTCCAGATGGTCGTAGTGGTTGTGGGAAAGAATCACCGCCTCGATCGGCGGCAGGTCCTCAAGGCTGATCGGCGGCTGATGGAAACGCTTGGGGCCCGCCCAACTGAACGGCGAAGCACGCTCGGCGAACACCGGGTCGGTCAGCCAGAACTTGCCGCGCATTTTCAGCAGCACGGTGGAATGGCCGAGGCGGAAAACGCTATGGTCCGGGGCGGCAAACAGTTGCTCGCGAGTCAGCGGCTGCACCGGGATCTCACCCACCGGGCGCGTGCTGCGGGGCTTCTGGAAGAGCATCTTCCACATGATGCCCAGGGTCTTGCCCAAGCCGCCATGCTGGATGGGCTTCTGATTGGTGAAGTGACCTTGATGCTGTTCGGAAGACTTGGGCGCTGTAGAAGAACTGTCGAGACGGGTTGAGATCGTGGCCATTACCGAGGAACTCCTGCAGACTGCTCTAAAAATTACACTGCACAGTGTAGTTTCTAGATTGCAACAAAACCGGGAGCAAGTAAACTACCGAGTGTAAGTTTCCCTTCAGAGCCGAACTCCCACCATGACTGTACCCCTGCGCCTCACCGACCGTAAACGCGAAGCCATCGTGGCAGCCGCCATTGCCGAGTTTCGTGACAACGGGTTCGAGGTCACCAGCATGGACAAGATTGCCGCCACGGCGGGGGTTTCCAAGCGCACGGTGTACAACCACTTCAAGAGCAAGGAAGAGCTGTTCGCCGAGATCCTGCATCAACTGTGGGCCAGCAGTGTTGCGCAACTGGACGTCAGCTACGCCAGCGACCGCCCGCTGCGGGAGCAACTGCGCGGGTTGCTGCAGGCCAAGATGACGATGATGTCGGACGCCAACTTCCTCGACCTGGCCCGGGTCGCGATTGCCGCCACCATCCACTCGCCGGAACGTGCCCAGGACATGGTCAACCGCCTGAGCAAGCGTGAAGAAGGCTTCAACCAATGGGTGCGCGCCGCCCAGGAAGATGGCCGGCTGAGCTGCACCGACCCATGCTTCGCCGCCCACCAGGTGCAAAGCCTGCTCAAGGCCTTTGCCTTCTGGCCACAGATCACCCTCGGCCAGCCGACCCTGGACGCCGACGCTCAAGCGAACGTCATCGAGTCGGCCATCGACCTGTTCCTCGCAGGCTATGAGGTCGTGCCGCAGCACTGACCTGTTGCAGGAACGACATCCAAGGTCGTTTTTATCTGATTCGCCGCGTGTCCTTTGCAAATGGCCTGGAAGGACACTGATTATTCCCACGCGAATAACTGACAATATTCACACGTATTATCCGACCAGTGGTTTTCCCGATCACGTGTGCCGTCGTACCTGCAAAAAAAGAATCGACCCAGGAATCTATGGAAAACCAACGAGGCAAAGGGCTGTCATTTGCCAGACGTATCTACAGGCCAAGGATCATCGGCCTGGGCATCGGCTGCATCAGCGTCATCGCCGCGCTCTACCCACTGCAAATGCCAGGCTGGGTCTGGGCGTTGCTGCTGTTCAATGGTTTTGGCTGGGCGCACCTGGCCTATCAACTTTCGACCCGCTCCGATTTCCCCTACAAGGCGGAACGGCGAAACCTGCTCTACGACTCACTGCTCGGCGGGTTCTGGGCGGCGACTACACAGTTCACGCCACTGACGGCCGTGACCATCCTGTCGATGATGACCATGAACAACGTCGCCGCCGGCGGCAAACGCCTGTTCCTCCACGGCATCGTGGCGCAACTGGCAGGTATCGGCGTGTCCTGGCTGCTGTTTGGCATCCACTTCAATCCCGACGTCAGCCTGGTCCAGGTCTACGCCTGCCTGCCGATGCTGACCCTGTATCCCATGGCGCTGGGCATGGTCTGCTACCGCCTGGCGATCAAATTGTCGGAACACAAACGCGCCCTGAGCGCCTTGAGCCGCACCGACAGCCTCACCGGCCTGCTCAACCACGGTTCGTGGAAAGACCTGCTGCACCTGAAGTTTCACAAGTGCCAGCAACAACATGGGAACGCCACCATCGCACTGATCGACATCGACCATTTCAAGCAGATCAACGACAGCTATGGGCACATCATCGGTGACCAGGTTCTGCGCCAACTAAGCCTGGAACTTCGACGCAACCTGCGGGCAAACGACCTGGCCGGGCGATACGGCGGCGACGAGTTCTGTGTGATTCTTCCGGACATGCCCATGGAACAGGCCGCGCAAGTCATGGAACGCATGCGCGAGGTGTTCAGCAATTACCGCAACCCGGAAATCCCCGAACTGCGGGTCAGCCTGAGCATTGGCCTGGCGTCTTTCCAGAGCACCTTCACCGACGCGGCCATGTGGCTCAACGCAGCGGACCGCGCGCTGTACGCGGCCAAGGACACCGGCCGTAACCGAGTCAATATCAGCGACTACGTGGTCGCCCATTCCGCCTGAATCCCGCCCTCTGCATCTCGTCTGAATTAAACGCGCCCGTCGCCGACCGATAGCATAATGCCGCCATTGGTCGACTGGCATAGAACTTCTTGCCGGCCATACGACTCAGAACCCGCTGTTCCACCCCGCTGTCAGCACAAGGAAGCTGGCAATGAGCACGTTTGCCGTATGGCCAGGCCTTACGGTGGCAGGCGCCCCCATGGATACCCCTGACGCTTGCTTCCCCCGAGCACACGACCATGCTATTCAACGCCCATAAAAAAACCATCAGTACCCTGCAAGCCACCATTGCCCAGCAAGCCAGCCTTCTCGACGCCATCGACCGCTCAATGGCGGTGATTGAATTTGATCTGCAAGGCACGATCCTGCGGGCCAACGAGAATTTCCTCAAGGCCATGGGCTACACCGCCGACCAAGTCGTGGGCCAGTCCCACCGCCTGTTCTGCACCCCGGCCTTTGCCCGCAGCGCCGAGTACGGCCAACTGTGGACGCAATTGCGCAACGGCCAATTCCAGTCCGGGACCTTCGAACGGGTGACCAGCGGCGGCCAGCCGATCTGGCTGGAGGCCAGCTACAACCCGGTGCGCGACGAGTCCGGCAGCGTGGTGAAAGTGGTGAAGTACGCCATGGACGTCACCCCGAAAATGCAGGCCGAGAGTGAAGCCAACGCCAAGTTGCAGGCCATCGACCGCGCCATGGCGGTGATCGAGTTCAACCTCGACGGCACCATCATCAGCGCCAACCAGAATTTCCTGCAGCGCATGGGCTACAACCTGGCGCAGGTGCAGGGCAAGCATCACCGCATGTTCTGCACACCGGAGCTGGCCAACAGCAGCGCCTACAGCGATTTCTGGCGACGGCTGAACCAGGGTGAGCTGTTCAACGGCCAATTCGAACGCATCGACAAAAACGGCCAGGTGGTGTGGCTGGAAGCCAACTACAACCCGGTGTACGACGCCAGCGGGCGCCTGTGCAAGGTGGTGAAATACGCCTCCGACGTCACGGCCATGGTGGAGAAACACGCGGCCGACGCGCAAAGCGCCACCCAGGCTTATCACATCTCGCTGCAAACCCGGGACATCGCCGAAAAAGGCGCCGAGGTGATCCAGCAGACCGCCACCGGCATGCGTGAGATTGCCGCCAATATCGACGGTTCTTCCGCGCTGATCGCCAAGCTGGGCGAGCGTTCGCAGCAGATCACCGCCATCGTCAACACCATTCGCGGGATTGCCGACCAGACCAACCTGCTGGCATTGAACGCTGCCATCGAAGCCGCACGCGCCGGCGAACAAGGGCGTGGCTTTGCGGTGGTGGCCGATGAAGTGCGGCAATTGGCGGCGCGCACCAGCGGTTCAACGGCCGAGATTTCGTCGATGATCGAGATGATCCAGACCGAAACCCGCCAGGCCATCGACAGCATGGACGGTACCCGCGACCGCGCCGCCCAGGGCGTGGACCTCGCCAACCAGGCCGGCACGGTGATCCTGCAGATTCGCGAAGGCGCCAGCGAGGCGGTGCAGGCTGTGAGTGCGTTTGCCAATGAACGGGGCAACAGGTAAGCGACAGGCTTCTTCATGTGCCAGGCCGAGGGCTCGGTCTATAGTGGTGGCTTGTCTTACGCCACGGATTCGAGCCCGCCATGACCCCGGATAAACCTGAAGCCAACGTTGACCACCTGCGCTTTCATCGTAAACACGCCCATCTCGCGCCGACCTTTGGCAACGACACCTTTGCGTTGAAAGCCGAAGCCTTCGCACGCTTCTTTGGTACGCCGACGTTCCTGGGGGCGCAAACGGCAATCGTGATTCTGTGGGTCGTGCTCAACATGACCGGCATCACGCACTTTGACGTCTACCCGTTCATCCTCTTGAACCTAGCGTTCAGCCTGCAATCGGCCTACGCCGCGCCGTTGATTTTGCTCGCCCAGACCCGCCAGGCCGCACGGGACAAGGCCCAATCCGACGCCGACGCCCAGCACCGCGAAGCCCTGGCCGTGGCCAACACCGAACGCCAGGCCCAGGCGGCGCAGACCACCAAGCAACTCCTGGAACTGTTGGAGCAGAACACCAAGCTCACCGAGATGACCAAACAACTGACCGAACGCATCGAAGGGCTGACCAGCGAAATGCACGACCAATTCGTGCGCAAGACCTGACCCTCCCACGCATCCCGTGTGGGAGCTGGCTTGCCTGCGATTGCATCACCGCGGTATRCCTGATGSACCRCRKCGCCTGTATCGCAGGCAAGCCAGCTCCCACAGTTATCTCACCGGCAAACGCACATGCTGGCCCAACTGATCAAATAACGTCACCACCGAGCGCAAGGCCCGGCAATCGGGGCGCGTCAGCAGCCACAGGGCGGTGTCGTGCCCCACCAGCGGCGGGCTCAACGGTTGCAGGTCCGCGCCCAGCAGGTAATCCGGCAACGCGGCCACGCCGAGTCCCGCGCGCACCAACTCGGTTACCGAAACCATGCTGTTGCAGCGATAGGCCGGCATCACTCCCGGCAAGTGCTGGCGCCGCCAGGTGACGGTGGGGTGATCCGGCAGGAAGTCATCCGGCGCGATCCAGTTCAGGGCCGCCAGTTCCTCCCCCGCATGCTGGCGGGCATAGTCGGCACTGGCGCACACCCGATACGACACCGTGCCCAGGCAACGTCCTACCAGATGCTCGGGCGGTGCCTTGGTCAGGCGCAGGGCAATATCCGCATCGCGGCGACTGAGGTTGGCGAAGTCATTGGACGTGCTCAGCTCCAGGGTCAACGCCGGGTAGCCCGGCATGAACTGCGCCAGGGCCGGCAGCAACAGTGACTGCAATACCGAGTCCGTGCACGTCAGGCGCACCGTACCGCTGATCACTTCACCGCCCTGCTCCACTCCCACACGTGCTGCCTCCAGCGCCTGTTCGGCACGTTCGGCCTGCTCGGCGAGGGTGGTGGCCAAGGTGGTGGGCAGGTAGCCGGCGCGGCTCTTTTCGAACAGCGTCTGGCCCAGTGCCGTCTCCAGCCGCCGCACCGCGCGAAACACCGTAGACACATCCACCCGCAGCAACGCCGCCGCCCGCGCGAGCGTGCCGCCGCGCACCAGGGCGAGGATCAGGGAAAGGTCTGGGTAGTCGATCTGATAGTGCGCCGCTGCATTGAACATGTGTGTTAACGCCAATATTGATTGCGTGAACGCCAATCTATAGTGAGCGCCAGGACTCAACAAGCCACGGATACCCTCGATGAATAAAACCACCCTGCACCTGGCCCTGATCGGCGACTACGATGCACAGGTCACCGCCCACCAGGCCATTCCCCTGGCGTTGCAACAGGCCGGCGCGGCGCTGGGCCTGACGGTGCGGTTCGACTGGCTGGCCACCGACACGATCAAATCCACCGAACAACTGCAGCACTACGACGGCTTCTGGTGCGTCCCCGCCAGCCCTTACCGTGATCTGGACGGCGCCCTGCTGGCCATCCGTTATGCCCGTGAACAGCGGCGCCCTTTCCTCGGCACCTGCGGCGGTTTTCAACACGCGGTGCTGGAATATGCCCGCAACGTGCTGGGCTGGGCCGACGCAGAACACGGCGAACTGGCTCCCGATTCGCCCCGTGCAGTACTCACGCCCCTGACCTGTGCGCTGGTGGAAGCGACCGACACCATCCGCTTGATGGCCTATACCCGCATCGCCGAGGCCTACGCCACCCTGGATATCCATGAAGGCTACCGTTGCCGCTATGGCATCAATCCAGCGTTCGAAAGCGCATTGCTGGAAGCCGACCTGATTGCCAGCGGCCATGACTCGGCGGGTGACCTGCGGGCGGTGGAGTTGCTGGGCCATCCGTTTTTTGTCGCCACCCTGTTCCAGCCGGAACGTGCGGCGCTTAAAGACGTCACCCCGCCGCTGGCCATTGCGCTGCTGAAGGCCTGCGCATGATCGCCAAGACACCCAAACCGCCGTACTACGCCGTGGTGTTCAGTTCATTGCGCACTGAAGGTGACAACGGTTACGGACAAGCCGCCGACCGCATGCTGGAACTGGCCCGGCAACAACCCGGTTTTCTCGGCGTGGAATCGGCGCGCGGGGACGACGGGCTGGGTATCACGGTGTCCTACTGGAGCAGCGAAGCCGCGATCCTGGCCTGGAAGCAGCACGCCGAACACACTGAGGTGCGCGAACAGGGCCGCGCCACCTGGTACTCGGCGTGCCATACGCGGGTGTGCAAGGTGGAGCGGTCTTACGCGTTCGAGCGCTGAAACCTCAGCCCGTGTAAAACACTTAATGTGGACAAGGGAGGCTCTGTGGTGAGGGCGCTTGCTGTAGTGAGGGAGCTTGTGTGGTGAGGGAGCTTGCTCCCGCTGGGCTGCGAAGCGGCCCCAAAATCTTGGGAGCGCTGCGCACTCCAGCGGGAGCAAGCTCCCTCGCCACAGCAAGCTCCCAMGCCACAGCAAGCTCCCAAGCCACAAAAAGCGCTCCAGCCGCAGGGCTATGCGGCACTCAACTGACCAGACTGCGCACCGCACTGATCTGTGGAATCTCCACCCGACGCATGTACACCCGCAGCGGTTCCGTGATGTTGATGCGATCGTCGATGTTCTGGTCCAGCAACAACTGGATCCGCTCGCGGGACAAGGTCATGGCCTGCCCGTCGACCGGCAGCCAGACAAACTCGGCGGTTGGGATAATGCCGTCATCGGCCACGTCCATGCCGAAGGAGTCTTCGCTGAAACGGACGATGTACTGGCCAGTCTTGCGGTTCAGGCCGACAAAACCCTGGAGTTGGTCGGCGGCCTGGCAGATAAGCTCGGAGGTGATGCGCATGGTAAACCTCACTGAAAAGTCCTACTTGGACTGGAAAGATGGTTTACACGCGTGGCAGGAAAATCTGCCCTCTGATGGGGCAATTCAAGGCAAGAGTACTGCATCGCACCGCACAAAAGTGCAGAAAAATGGCCGGTGAACACGTTAATGTCGGTTTGGTGATAGCGCCATTCGCAAGCAATTGTTAAAAAGGAGCCCTTCTCAAAGTTACCTCCACGAAAGGACTTCGCATATGCCTGTCACGTTTACCAAGAGTGCCCTGCTGCTGGCCCTGATGCTGGGCCTTGGCCAGGCACAGGCGGCAAGCCCGATCAGCCCTACCGAACTCGCGGCCAACGAAGGCATCCCGCACCCTGCCGTGATTGCCCACCGTGGCGCCTCCTTCGATGCACCGGAATCCACCGCCGCCGCCTACAAAGTCGCGCGCGACCTGGGTGCCGACTACCTGGAAATGGACCTGCAGCGCAGCAAGGACGGCGTGCTATTCGCCCTGCATGACAACAACCTGCAACGCACCACCGACGTCGCCACCAAGTTCCCGGAGCGCAAGGACAGCCCGGCCAACGAGTTCACCTGGGCCGAGCTTAAAACCCTGGACGCCGGCAGCTGGTTCAACGCCGCCTACCCGGACCGTGCCCGCCCGGGCTTCGTCGGCCTGAAAATCCTCAGCCTGGACGAAATCATCAAGATCGCCGAAGGCAACCCGCAGCACAAACCCGGCCTGTACATCGAAACCAAGGAGCCGAAGCAATTCCCGGGCATCGAGGCCGACCTGAAGAACAAGCTGCTGGATAAAGGCTGGTTGAGTTCCACCGGCTCCAACCAGGCCCAGAAAAACATCGGCGTCGGCCAGGGCAAGGGCCGCGTGGTGCTGCAAACCTTTGAGAAAGACAGCCTGAAAGAACTGCAAAAAGAGATGCCCAACACCCCGAAAATCCTGCTGTTGTGGGTAGGTGAAGGCAGCATCGAACCGAAATCCAAGGTGCCCTTCGCCGAGTCCGGCGAGCCGAGCAAAGCCGCCTACTACGCCAAGCAGGAGCCGAAGGACGCCGCCGAGTTCGAAAAATGGATCGACGAGGCCAAGAGCCTGGGCGCCATCGGTACCGGCCCTTCGGCACAACTGACCAACCTGGGCGACCAGAGCTACTCCGACCTGGTCAAACCCGAGATGAACCAGTTGACCCACGACAAGGGCTTGCTGGTGCACGTGTACACCGTGGATGAGCCGGTGGACTTCGACAAGGTCATGAAAGCCGGCGTCGATGGCATCTTCACCAACCGCGCTGCCGAACTGCTGAAGTACTACAAGCGCTGGCCATCCTCGAGTGTGGCCGACCTGCTGCAGGACAACGGTTACTGAGTGAGCCCCGAATGGTCAGGTCGCCTGTGGCTGGGGCCTGACTACGGGCTGATCCAGGGCATACCGGGGCGCACCGCGCCCCACGCACACTATGCCCATCAGCTGATGTTCTCCGCGGGCGGGCCGGTCACGGCCAGCCTCGATGGCCGTGCCATCACGGCCCATCGCCTGTTTATCCCGTCCAGAATGCCCCACGCCATCCTCCAAACCCATGGTGAGGTATTGATGGTGTATGCCGAACCCGGCGCATTTGATATCGCCCCCTTGCAGGCCGCCCTGGCCGACAGTGAACGGTCCCTGGAAGCACTCGAGCGCACGCTGCGCCAATTGCCGAGACGCGCACTGGAAGATGCCAGGGTGGAGCGCGCGCTGTCGGCGCTGGATCAGCAACTGAGTGGCAAGGTCTCGGCCCACGCCCTGGCACAGGCGGCGCACGTTTCGTTGAGCCAGCTGGAACGTTTGTTCGCCAACCAACTGGGTTTGCCGGTACGTCGCCTGGTGTTGTGGCGGCGCTTGCGGGTGGCGCTCGGACTGGCGCTCGGCGGCAGCACCTTGACCGAGGCTGCCCATGGCGCCGGGTTCGCCGATTCGGCGCATTTTTCCCGGACCATGAAACAACTATTCGGCGTCACGGCCGGGGCGTCGTTGCGCAACCTGCACGTACGAATCCTGGACTAGACCCGCGGGAACCGGCGGCTCCTTGCTCAATTGCACCGTCCTGAACGGGTCGCGCAACTGCGCCACATACTCCCGCGGAAAATCCGGCCGGCTGCCAATCCCCAAGTCGCCCTGCCCCATTCGATAGTCATGGCTGTAAAACGCCGTGCCCAACAGCCAATCCCACAGATTGAAAAACAAGCCGAAATTCACATCCCCAGCCCGGCCATATTTCATGTGATGAAAACGATGCACCGGCGCCCAGGCGAACACCCAGCGCTGCGGCCCCAGGCGCATGTTGACATTGGAATGCTGCAACAGCAGCTGCACGGCAATCGCCAGGGCCAGCAGCAGCGCCACCTCCGTGGGAATGCCCAGCAGGATCAACGGCGCCAACCCGGCCGTGGCTTCCAGCATCTGGTGCAACGGATGCTTCATCAAGCCATTGAAGCCATACAGCCGTTGCACGCTGTGGTGCACCGCATGCAGGCGCCACAAGGCAGCGACTCGGTGGCTGGCGTAATGCATCAGGGTGATGCCCGCATCGGCAATGAAGATCGCCAGCAGCAATTGCGCCCAGAGCGGCCACGCCCGCGGCCATACACCGTCGACGGCCAACAGCGCGGTCAGCACCGGCAAGATCAACAAGCCCACCGCATTGAGGCCCTCATTGACCAACGCGTGAATCAAGTCGCGACGACGATCACCCTGGTTGCGATTCCACTGTGGCTCATAGGGCAACCACCACTCGGCGATAAACGACACCGCCACCGCCAGAACAAATACCAGCCCCAGCCACTGCAGCGCATCCCTCTGCACCAGCCACAGCGCCCACCCGATAAACCCCGCCCAAAACAAGGGCGCATACACCCAGGCCATTAACTGTTTCATCTGTGCCTCCCGTAAGTGAGACGCCAGCATGAAACCCCGCACTCGCCGCCGATTGAACAAACGGCGCAATTTTAAGGGTGAGTTAAGTTGCGCTGGTTAACCTGATCCCACTTAAACAGCTCACCCCAAAGGATCACACCATGAAAAACCTGACCGCTCTGTTCGCTGCTGCCGCCTTGACCCTTACCGCCGGTTTGGCCCAGGCCGATGTTCGCCCGGACCAGATTCCGAGCCTGCTCAAGTCCGGTGCCGTGATGGATTTTGAAAAGCTCAACGCCAAGGCCGTGGCCCAGCACAAAGGCTCCACCATCGTTGACACCGAACTGGAAGACAAAGCCGGCCGCCTGGTCTACGAGACCGAACTGCGTGACACCAGCAACGTGAAGTGGGACGTGAAGCTGGATGCCAAGACCGGCGAAGTCCTGGAAAACAAGCAAGACACTTGAGTTGAACCGCAAAAACGCCGCGCCGCCTTCGGGCCGCGCGGCGTTTTTATGCGCGCTCGTCGCCCAGAAGAGCAATTAGTCTAATTAGCGTGAACGAATTTGTACCTTACGCCGCCAAGCTCGCTAGAATCCCAACCATCAGCCAAGGCACAACGCCAGCAGCATCAGGACCGGAACCGTTCGCCATGGGGCAAAAAGCCGTCGACATTGCCACCATTGGCAGAATCAGCGCCGTCCCGGCGATTCTCCAGGTAGTCAGCGAGATGACCGGCTTGCGTTTTGCGGCCGTGGCCCGGGTCACCGATGATTCCTGGACCGCCTGCGCCGTGCGCGACCAACTGGACTTCGGCCTGCCCGTGGGTGGCGAGCTGGACCTGACCACCACCCTGTGCCACGAAATACGCGACTCCCACGTCTCGATCGTGATCGACAAAGCCAGCGAAGACCCGCTGTATCGCGACCACCACACGCCGCGTATCTACCACTTTGAAAGCTACATCTCGGTGCCGGTGTTCCGCACCGACGGGCGTTTCTTCGGCACCATCTGTGCCCTGGACCCGAACCCGGCGCAACTGCGCAGCAGCACCATCCAGTCGACCATGGAGTCGTTTGCCCGGGTGCTGTCGCTGCAGATCGAAGCCGAAGAAAGCCTCCAGCAGACCGAAGCCGACCTGCAGCAGGAGCGCGAAACCGCCGAACTACGCGAACAATTCATCGCCGTGCTCGGCCACGACCTGCGCAACCCGCTGTTCGCCATCAACGTCGGCGCCGAACGCCTGCTGCGCAAACACCCGGACCCGGCCACCGACACCCTGGTGCGGCACATGCTGGCCAGCGGCCGCCGGGCCTCGCAACTGGTGGAAGACGTACTGGACTTTGCCCGCGGGCGAATGGGCAGCGGCATCCCGGTGAACATCAGTGAATGCACCGGGCTTGAAGACACTTTGCAGCATGTGGTGGAAGAGGTGCAGCACGTGCACCCCAAGCGGCTGATTCACGCCAGCATCGGCAATCTCAAGGGTGTGAAAGGCGACCGCGAGCGGCTCGCGCAATTGCTCTCCAACCTGGTCGCCAACGCCATCAGCCACGGCAATCCGCAAGGGCCGGTTGAAGTCAGTGCGCAGGTCAACGCCGGCACGTTTGAGTTAACGGTGAAAAACCTTGGGCTGATCAGTGAGCAAGCCATGCCGCTGCTGTTCCAGCCCTACTCCCGACCGACGGGCGCCCTGCCCCAGGCCGGGTTGGGCCTGGGGTTGTACATCGTCAAACAGATTGCCGACGCCCATGGCGGGCGGCTGGAAGTGTCTTCCAGCGAGCAGGACGGCACGGTGTTCAGCTTCAGCTTGCCCGCAGGCGATTGACGGCCACCTCAAACCGTCACAAAAGCGTCAAATTCAGTTGCCATGATGCGCTCAAGTGAACCTGTGAAATTTCCTACAGGCACTTTCCCTGCGAGCCTCCATGAACCACAGCATCGACCACAGCCACCAGGACTCCGACCTGTTTGGCTTGCTCTACGGTTTTCGTTTCCGCCCCGGTGAAAAGGGCGAACAGATTGATTCAGCCACTGCCCTTGCGGCCTTGCAGCAACCCGGTGACCCCGACGAATTCCTCTGGCTGCATTTGAACCTGGCCCACGCCGCCTGTGAGCGCTGGATGCAGGCGCACCTGAACCTGCCGGAAGAATTCTTCGAAGCCTTGCACGAAGGCTCACGCTCCACCCGCATCGAACACGTGGACTCGGCCTTGCTGGCGGTGGTCAACGACGTGGTCTTCAACTTCAGCAGCATGGTGTCTTCAGACATTTCAACCTTATGGGTGTGCGCCCGCAGTCGGCTGCTGATCAGCGCGCGCCTGCAACCGCTGCATTCGGTGGACAAGCTGCGCTCGTCGGTTAAGGCCGGTGAACACTTTCGCTCGCCGCTGGAACTGCTGGTGCATTTGCTGCGGGACCAGGGCGAGGTGCTGACACAGATCGTGCGCAAGACCAGCCTCAGCGTCGACCAGATCGAGGACCAGTTGCTGTCGTCACGCCTGTCCACCAACCGCGCCGAACTGGGTGCCGCGCGCCGGGTGCTGGTGCGCCTGCAACGGCTGCTGGCGCTGGAGCCGGGCTCGTTGCTGCGGCTGCTCAATCGTCCGCCCCAGTGGCTGCAGAAGGAAGACGTGAAAGAGCTGCGCAAATCCACCGAGGAGTTTGCGCTGATCATCAACGACCTGATGGCGTTGGGTGAGCGGATCAAGCTGCTGCAGGAAGAGATCGCCGCCAACCTCAACGAACAGAGCAACCGCACGTTGTTCACCCTGACCGTGGTCACGGTGCTGGCGTTGCCGATCAACATCATTGCCGGTTTTTTTGGCATGAACGTTGGTGGCGTGCCGCTCTCCACAGACCCGGAAGGCTTCTGGATTCTGGTGGCGCTGGTGGCGACATTCACCCTGATTGCCGGACGCTGGGCATTTCGCAAGCGCAAGGATTATTGAATTTGAAATGCGATCAATGTGGGAGCTGGCTTGCCTGCGATAGCGGTGGTGACTGATACACCGCTATCGCAGGCAAGCCAGCTCCCACATTTTATCGGCGGTGTTTTATAGACCGGCGGCAACTTCAATTCCCTAAACACTGATTTACCGCAGCATCTCTGTAACATTCTGCAACGATCATGACGGATATCCTCCCTCAACACTGGATGTTCCGGCATGGCAACCCCTTCGCTGACCGCCTCCACCGCCTCCGTCACCAACGATCCCAAACCGCGCCTGGACAAAAAACCGGGCCTGGTGACGGTGATCATTTTCTTCGCCGTACTCGCCATGGGCCTGTTGTTCACCGCCTACAGCCTGATGCACGACATGCACGAGCTGGGCACGGTGGTCACCACCTGGACGCCGTTCCTGCTGCTGGGTGTGGCGCTGTTGATCGCCCTGGGCTTCGAGTTCGTCAACGGCTTCCACGACACCGCCAACGCGGTGGCCACGGTGATTTACACCAACTCATTGCCACCGCATTTCGCGGTGGTGTGGTCGGGCTTTTTCAACTTCCTCGGCGTGCTGCTATCCAGCGGCGCGGTGGCGTTCGGCATCATCGCGCTGCTGCCGGTAGAGCTGATTCTGCAGGTCGGCTCCTCCGCCGGCTTTGCGATGATCTTCGCGCTGTTGATCGCCGCGATCCTGTGGAACCTCGGCACCTGGTGGCTGGGGTTGCCGGCGTCGTCGTCCCACACCTTGATCGGCTCGATCATCGGCGTTGGCGTGGCCAACGCACTGATGCATGGCCGTGACGGTACCAGCGGTGTGGACTGGGGCCAGGCGATCAAGATCGGTTATGCGCTGCTGCTGTCGCCGCTGATCGGTTTCGCCTTCGCCGCCCTGCTGTTGCTGGCGCTGCGGGCCTTCGTGAAAAACCGCTCGCTGTATAAAGCGCCGAAAGGCGACACCCCGCCGCCGTGGTGGATTCGCGGCATGCTGATCGCCACCTGTACCGGTGTGTCGTTTGCCCACGGGTCCAACGACGGCCAAAAGGGTATGGGCCTGATCATGTTGATCCTGGTGGGCACCCTGCCGATGGCCTACGCGTTGAACCGCACCATGCCGGCCGGTGAGTCGTTGCAGTTTGCCGCGGTGGCCGAAGTCACCCAGGCCGCCCTGGTAAAAGCGGCGCCGCAACTGGCTCCTGCCGACTCTCGCGGTACCTTGTCGACCTACGTGCGCACCAAGGAAGCCACGCCGGAACTGGTGCCCGCCCTGGCCGCCATCACCGGGCATATCGGTGAAGAAGTGAAGAGCTACGGCTCCCTCGCCGCCGTACCGGCCGAGGCCGTGGGCAACGTGCGTAACGACATGTACCTGACCAGCGAAACCATCCGCCTGATGGACAAGGGCAAGGTCGGCAACTTCGACGCCGACACCCAGAACAAGCTGCAACTGTTCAAGCAACAGATCGACAACGCCACACGGTTTATCCCGCTGTGGGTCAAGATCGCCGTGGCCATCGCCCTCGGGCTCGGCACCATGGTCGGCTGGAAACGTATCGTGGTGACGGTGGGCGAGAAGATCGGCAAGACCCACCTGACCTACGCCCAGGGCGCCTCGGCCGAGATGGTGGCGATGCTGACCATCGGCGCGGCAGACATGTATGGCTTGCCGGTGTCCACCACCCATGTGCTGTCGTCGGGTGTGGCCGGGACCATGGTGGCGAACGGCGGTGGCTTGCAGATGAAGACCATCCGCAATTTGCTGATGGCCTGGGTGCTGACATTGCCGGCGGCGATTCTGTTATCGGGCAGCCTGTACTGGCT
>NZ_CP080030.1:5572731-5579252 GCF_019382755.1 Pseudomonas sp. Colony2
CCCATCACCTTCAACCGCTTCTTGTACACCCGCCGCGCCTCCAGTGCCTCCTCCAGCGTCACCGCCACAAACCCCGCCCGCTGGTTCGGTTGCATCTGCCCGATCAGATCCAGGTCGGCACTGATCACCGTGCCAATCATCGCGTAGCCCCCGCCCGACACCGCGTCCCGGTGCAGCACGATCGGCTCCAGGCCCGCCGGCACCTGGATCGAACCGATGGGGTAGCAACTGTCGACGATGTTCGACGGATCGGACCCGGCGCCAAACGGCTGCTCCCGTGGCTGAAAGCTCAACGCGCTACCGCCCTTGAAGCGATAGCCGATGCGATCCGCCTCCGAACCGACCGTCCAGGGCTCAGCAAAAAAGCTGGTTTTGGCGCCGGGCGTCAGGCGCTCGTAATACAGCCCCGGCACCACCCGCAGCGTCACGTCCCCGCCCACCGATTGGCGCAATGCCATGGGTAGACTGTTACCCGCCCGGCTTTTGCCGCTGGGCTCGCCGACCGGCAACTCATCACCCTCCACCAGCCGTCGCCCCTGAAAACCGCCCAACGCACCCAGGGTGTAAGTGGAACGACTGCCAAGCACCAGCGGCACATCGATGCCACCGGCCACCGCCAGGTAAGTCCGCGCGCCGGCCCTGGGAAATTCAAAGCGCAGCACTTGCCCGGCCCGCACTTCAAACGCGGTGTCCTGATGCACCACCACGCCGTCCAGGCGCGGCGACATCAGCGCCCCGCACAACGCCACCAACGCATCCTGCTGAAACTCCAGCTCCGGCCCGATCAACGTGCATTCCAGCCCGGCAGCGCCGATGGGGTTGCCCACCAGGTGGTTGGCCGCGCTCAACGCGTATTGGTCCAGGGCGCCGGACGGCGGGATGCCGAGGTGGTAATAACCTTCGCGGCCAAGATCCTGCACGGAGGTGGCGAGGCCGGGTTTGAGTACCTTGATCATGCCAGCGCCTCCTGCAGGGTTTTCGGGTAGCCGATGGGGTCGGCGAGAAAGGCGTCGAGAGAAAACTCCACCGGGCGGATGCGCAGGTCGAAGCGCCCTGCGTCCACTTCTGCCACGGCCAGGTCATAGGCGTCGCGGTCCATGGATTTGAACTGCACGATGTCGCCGGGGCGGAAGAACACCATGTGCTCTTTCAGGTAAGCCAGTTGCTGTTGCGGGTCGTAGATCGGCGCCGGGGTGACGCCGAACATCTGGTAACCGCCGGCGCCGCGTACCGAATAGATACAGCCAAAGCAGCCGCCGTGGCCGAGGGTCAATTTCGGCGTGTCAGTGCGTGGGCGCAGGTACTTGGGCACCTGCAACTGCCGCTCGCGTTCCACCATCTGGAACATGAACGGCAAGCCCGCCACAAACCCCACCATCGAGACAAACCACGGCGCGCCACTGTGGGCCGCGATAAACGCGTCCACATCCGCCAGGCCGTTGATTCGCGCGGCGTATTCCAGGTCGGTGCCGGTCGGGTCCTGATGACGGTCGCGAAAGCGCATCAGGGTTTCATGGGTCCAGGGGTCGTTGTACAGCACCGGGATTTCGATGATGCGGGTGTGCAAGGTGCGTTCGGCCACGGCCTGGGCTTCGGCGCTTTGTACCGCGTCGAGCAGCACGTGGGGCGCGATGCGGTCCGGGTCGAAGCGAATCTGGAACGAGGCATTTGCCAGGCAGACGTCCAGCACACCGTCCAGGGCCAGGCGTTCCACCGCGCGGGTGACGGCCATGCCCTTGAAGAAAGCCTCCAGGGACATGCTCTCGCTGACCTCGGCAAACAGGTGTTCATCACCGCCAAAGCTGTAGCGGATCGGGGAAGATTCAGCCATGTCTGTTCCTCTTGGAATCATTGTAGAAAGGCAGGCAAAAAATCAGTCAGACCCGGTGTCTGGGCACCGGTGTCGGTCAGCGGGGTGTGCGCACTTCGATGCCCGCCTGATCCAGCGCTTCACGGGTGGCTTCCACCAGTTCAAGGGCGCCGGGGGTGTCGCTGTGCAGGCAGATGGAATCGAATTCGATAAACAGGTCTTCCCCTTCCACCGTACGTACCAGCCCGGTCTGACAGGCCCGTAGTACGCGCGCCGCCACCGTTGCCGGATCCAGCGCCCGAACGTTGCGGGTAAACACGATGGAACCCGTGAGATCGTACTCACGGTCGGCGTAAAACTCCCGCACCACTGGCTGGCCGAGTTCCTTGGCGATACGCCAGATCACCGAATTCGGCATGCAATACAGCAGCAGCGTGGGCTCCAGCCGTTGCAGGTTTTCCACCAGCAAACGCGCCGCTTCTTCATCCCGCGCCAGGTGCATGTACAGCGCGCCGTGGGGCTTGATGTGTTGCAGCGTCAGGCCCTGCGCCCGGGCGATTTCCCGCAGGGCGCCGAGTTGATAGAGCATGTCGTCCACCAGCTCCTGGGCCGGGGCGTTGATATGGCGCCGGCCAAAACCTACGAGGTCGCGAAAGCCCGGGTGCGCACCAATCGCCACGCCCAACTGCTTGGCGCGCTCGACCGTGCGGCGCATGGTGCCCGGGTCGCCGGCGTGAAAGCCGGTGGCGATGTTGGCCGAGCTGATGTAGGCCATCAGTTCGCTGTCGACGCCGTCGCCGATGGTCCAGGGGCCGAAGCCTTCGCCCATGTCCGAATTGAAATCCACTGCCTGCATCGGGGTCGCTCCGTTGAAGTTCTTGCGATGGAAATTAGGCTGCGGCTTGACCCCTTGGGAAGATCTATTATCAGATGGCCCATCTTCTGAAAATCAGATACACGATACTGATCGTTCCCACGCTCCGCGCGGGAATGCCGCCCTGGACGCTCTGCGTCCGCCTTTAAAATCGTGACGCGGAGCGTCACAGGATGCGTTCCCACGCAGAGCGTGGGAGCGAGCGGAGAAACCATGTCCCTGACCCTGCGCCAAATCCGCTACTTCGTCGCCACCGCCGAAATCGGCCAGATCTCCCAGGCGGCGATTCACCTGAACATCTCCCAATCGGCGGTGACCACCGCGATCAAGGAGCTGGAAGCGATGCTCGGCGCGCAGCTATTCGTGCGCTCGGCCCAGGGCATGAGCCTGACCGACGCCGGGCGGCATTTTCTCAACCGCGCGTATGTGATTGTGCGCAGCGTCGACGATGCCCTGAACAGCCCGCTGCCGGACTACCGCGCCAGCGGCGTATTGCGGGTGGCCGCCAGCTACACCGTGCTCGGTTACTTCCTGCCGCACCACTTGCAGCGCATGGAACACTGGCACCCGGACGTGACCATCGAGGTGTTCGAACAGGAACGCCAGGCCATCGAACACGGCCTGCTCAACGGCCAGTTCGACATGGCCGTGGTGCTCACCGCCAACCTCACCCACGCGGATATCGTCTCGGAAATCCTCTTCAACTCCGAACGCCGCCTGTGGCTGCCCAGCCATCACCCGCTGTGCGAACGCCCCGCCGTGAGCCTCGCGGATGTAGCCAGGGAGCCGTACATTTTCCTCACCGTCGACGAAGCCGAACAAAGCGCCATGCGCTACTGGGAACAGGCCGGGCAAACCCCCAAGGTGCGGCTGCGCACCAGTTCGGTGGAGGCGGTGCGCAGCATGGTCGCCAACGGCAGCGGCGTGGCGATTCTGTCGGACCTGGTGCATCGCCCGTGGTCACTGGAAGGCAAGCGCATCGAAACCGTGAGCGTCACCGACAAGGTCACGCCCATGAGCGTCGGCCTGGCCTGGCACCGCGAGCGCGATTTCACTCCGGCGATGCAGGCGTTTCGGGATTACTTCCATGATGCATTCCTGGCGCCGCAGCAGTTGTCTGCCCGGCGTTGAAAGCAGCCTGCAAGGTGGCGGCCAGCCAATCCATGAACACCCGCACCCGCAGTGGCAAATGCCGTTGGCCGGCGTACAGCAGGGACACGTCCAGTGCCGGCGCCGGATAGTCCGGCAGCACCGCCACCAACTCGCCGCTGGCCAGTTGATCGTGAATGCCCAGGGCGGGCACCTGGGTCAGGCCAAAGCCACCGATGCACGCCGCCCGGTAAGCGTCGGTGCTGTTGACCGTGACGCGCCCGGCCATGGGAATCCGCTGCACCTTGTTGCCTTGTACGTATTCAAACCCTGGGGAACGTGAGCCCAGCGGGCGTACGTAATGCACCAGTTGATGGTGAGCCAAATCAGCGAGCGTCCTGGGTACGCCGTGGCGTTTCAGGTACGCAGCACTGGCGCAGTTGATCATCGGCATGCTGCACAACAAGCGGGCTACCACCGACTGGTCCGGCTGCGCACCGACGCGCAAGACGCAGTCGAAACCTTCCGCCAGCAAATCAACCTGGCGGTCGGTGCTGCTGATTTCCAGTTCGATCAGCGGGTGCAGGTCCATGAACTCGGGCAGGCGCGGCAGGATCAATTCCCGGGCCATGACATTGGGCATGTCCACCCGAATGCGCCCCGCCAGCTGCGCTTCATCCTGGCGAAACAAGCCTTCCAGCTCTTCCATGTGCGACAGCAAATCCTTGCTGCGCTCATACAGCACGCGCCCGTCCTGGGTCGCCTGGACCTTGCGCGTGGTGCGCTGCAACAGGCGCGCGCCCAGCAACTCTTCCAGTGCCTGCACATGCTCGGAAACCGTGGAGCGCGGCAAGCCCAGGCTCTCGCCCGCCTGGGTGAAACTCGACAGTTCGGTAACGCGCACGAAGGTACGCAGCAACTCTAGTTTGTTCATGGGATTGTTCGCCTTATCCGGCCAGTGATTCCGGTATAGCTCTGTTTATCACGTTATGGCCGGACAAATACACTCAGTCCCACG
The DNA here is from genome assembly GCF_019382755.1 of Pseudomonas sp. Colony2. Lineage (NCBI taxonomy): Bacteria > Pseudomonadati > Pseudomonadota > Gammaproteobacteria > Pseudomonadales > Pseudomonadaceae > Pseudomonas > Pseudomonas sp. Colony2. The sequence goes on from NZ_CP080030.1 coordinate 5,577,523, forward strand.
AACCATCACACGCCCAGAGGACTTCACCATGACCCGTAAAATCGCACTCATCACCGGCGCCAGCCGCGGCCTGGGCAAAAGCGCTGCGCTGCACCTGGCGGCACAAGGCGTCGACATTATCGGTACCTACAACAGCGCGGCGGACGAAGCCCAGGCCGTGGTCGCCCAAGTCGAAGCGCTGGGCGGCAAGGCGGCCATGCTGCAACTGGACGTCAGCCAGAGTTCCACCTTCGAGGCGTTCACCGCCCAGGTCGGCTCGGTATTGAAGGACGTGTTCGGCCAGGCGCACTTCAACTTCCTGATCAACAACGCCGGGATCGGCGCCCACGCCAGCTTCGCCGACACCACCGAAGCGCAGTTCGACCAACTGGTGACGATCCACTTCAAGGGCCCGTTTTTCCTGACCCAGAAACTGCTGCCGCTGATCAGTGACGGTGGCCGCATCATCAATATCTCCAGCGGCCTGGCGCGCTTCAGCCTGCCGGGTTATTCGGCCTACGCCTCGATGAAAGGCGCGGTGGAAGTGCTGACCCGCTACCAGGCCAAGGAACTGGGTGCCCGTGGCATCACCGTGAACACCCTGGCCCCCGGCGCGATTGCCACCGACTTCAGCGGCGGCGTGGTGCGCGACAATCCGGACGTGAACGCGATGGTCGCCAACAACACCGCCCTCGGTCGCGCAGGCTTGCCGGATGATATCGGCGGGGCGATTTCCACCCTGCTGGCCGACGGCAGCAACTGGATCACCGGGCAACGGGTCGAGGCCTCGGGCGGGATGTTTCTGTAACGCGCTCGGATTCTCCGCTAGCATCAATGCTTTCGGATACCTGACAGGCAATCACCCATGAGTTTTGATCCAGGACTGGCCGGTGGCATGGGCGTACTGGCCGCCGTGGTCGACAGCGGCAGTTTCGCCCGCGCCGCCGACAGCCTGGAGATGACGCCTTCGGGGGTCAGCCGGGCTATTTCGCGGCTGGAAAAACGCTTGGGCATCCGCCTGTTCGACCGCACTACCCGCTCGGTGCAATTGACCGACGAGGGCCGGCGTTTCTACCAGGAAATCGCCCCCCTGCTGGCCGGCCTGGAAGAAGCCGCCAGCTCGGCGGCCGACAGCGCCCTGACGGTTCGCGGGCGGTTGCGGGTGAACATCGACCCGTACTTTTCGCGGCTGGTGCTGGGGCCGGTGCTGGGTGAATTCATGAGCCAATACCCGCAGCTGCAGTTGGACCTGCACACGCGGGATCAACTCGGGGACCTGGTGGCGGATGGCTTTGACCTGGCCATCCGTTTTGGCATTCCGCAATCGTCCTCGCTGATCGCCCGCAAGCTGATGGAAGTGCGAGTGCTGACGTTGGCCTCGCCAGCTTATCTCGAGCGGCATGGTCGCCCTTCACACCCCAAGGACCTGGAAGACGGCCAGCACGTGTGCATCGACTTTCGCGACTCCCAGACCGGCCGGCCGTTTGGCTGGGAATTCCACCGGCCGGGCGAGCAGGTCAACATCGCCACCAGCGGGCGGCTGGTGGTCAACGACGCAGGGACCTTGTACAGCGTGTGCGAACACGGCCATGCAGTGGCGCAAATGCTCGACCTTGGGCTGGCACCGGCGCTGGAATCCGGCGCGTTGATCGAGTTGTTTCCCGACTGGCCCGACGAGCGCTTCCCGTTGTATGCCTTCTACCCGTCGCGGCACTTGCCGGCGGCGAAGGTACGGGCGTTCCTTGATTTTG
>NZ_CP080030.1:5579348-5585831 GCF_019382755.1 Pseudomonas sp. Colony2
CGTTTTTGCATGATCCGCTCCCGCACCGCGTCATAACCCCAGTGATACACATAGGTGTACGGCAGGAAAAACAGCAACACGCCGATGTCGAGGATAAACGCCTGCATCAGGCTGATGTTCAGCCACCAGGCAATCAACGGCACACAGATCGCCACCAGCCCGCCTTCAAACATCAACGCATGCAGCACGCGGGTCCACACCCCGCCGGACAGTTGCAGGCGCGCCTTCAGACGATCGAACAGGCCGTTGAAAATCACGTTCCAGGCCAGTGCCATAAGGCTGATGGCCAAGGTCACCATGCCCATCTCCAGGGCCGGTTTATCCATGATCCACGCCAGCAGCGGTGTACAGATCAACAAGGCCAAACCTTCAAAACCAATGGCCTGCCAAACGCGTTCAGTAATCGACTTAGTGGGTGTCATGACCCGTTCTCCGTGAGTGACGATGGTTGCCATCATTACCCTTTGACTCGATACTTCATAACCAGTAACCATCGATCAAGGCGATAGTCATGGCATCCCACGAAGTGCTTCAGGCGTTTGTGCAGGCGGCGACCCACGGTTCGTTTTCAGCGGCGGCGCGCAAGCTGGGCAAGAGCCAGTCCACCGTCAGCGCGGCGGTGGCCAGCCTGGAGATTGACCTGGATGTGGTGCTGTTTGATCGCAGCAGCCGCAAGCCGACGCTGACCCCGGCCGGGCATGTGCTGCTGCAACGCGCCGAGCAGGTGCTGGAAGCCAGCAGCCGCCTGGAGTTGGCGGCCAGCCAGTTGTCCCAGGGGTTGGAGCCGAAGTTGAGTATCGCGATGTCCGATACGTACCAGTCGGACCGTTTCGAAACCGCCCTCAGCGCCTTCGAGCAGCGCTACCCGGACCTGGAACTGGAATGCCTGATCGCCGAATGCGAGGACTTGATCGCCCTGGTGCAAAGTGGCCGGGCGCAGATTGCGTTTATCGAGATGCAGGAGGTTTACCCGCCGGACCTCACCAGCACCACCGTGGAAGAGCGCACGGAAATCGCGCTGTTTGTCTCACCCAGACATCCGCTGGCGAACCTTGCGGACATCGACCAGCAAACCCTGGAACAACACCGCGAACTGCGCCTGGCGAGCATCATCAACCCGAATGAAACCCGCGGCCTGGGCCGGGTGTGGTCAGCGCCCAGTTACCTGATGCTGATGGAAATGGCACAACTGGGTTTTGGCTGGGCACCGCTGCCGCGCTGGCTGGTGGAGCGGTTTGGCGGCGGCCATCTGTGTGAAATCAAGGCCCGGGGCTGGCCGCGCTCGGTGGCGGTGGACGCGTTGTGGTCACGCCAGCATCCGCCCGGCCCGGCCGGCAGTTGGTTGCTGGGCAAGATGCTGGAATAACGCCGGAACACACTATTCGCAACAATGAAGATCAAATGTGGGAGCTGGCTTGCCTGCGATAGCGGTGTGTCAGTCACCACCGCTATCGCAGGCAAGCCAGCTCCTACATTGAATTTGCGGTGCATTCAAAGGCGCCGTCAGGCGGCTTCAATCTGCGGCGGGCGGTTGTTCTGGAAATACTCATGCAAGGCCCGCAACGCCGGCAACTCCAGGGCCTGGGCGGCAAAGCACAACCCCACCCGGCGCGTCGGTGCCGGCAGGTGCCAAGGGCGAATCACCACCCCGGCCCGCTCCGCCGCCAGCGACTGCGGCAACATCGCCACGCCCACACCGGCCGCTACCATGTGCAATGCCTGGGTCAACGAACCGGCATGCCCGGCCACCGCCTGGGGCGAGCGGCCGTACAAGGCCATCAGCCGTTGGTGGGAATCATGCTGCGGGCAGGTAATCCAGTCTTCAATCGGTGCCCAGGCCTGCTCCTTGCCGCCCGCCGCCATCGGGTGCGCAGCCGGCAGCGCCATCACGTAGGACTCTTCCCAAAGCGGCAGGAACAATTCGTCCTCGCAGCACATTTCCTCTACCGCCAGGCGCCCTTCTCCTTCGCAGCCTTCCTGCAAGGTCAGCAGCAAACCCGGCAGGCCCTGGTGCGCCATGCGCAGGAAGGTTTCGATCTGGCTGTCGGCAATATCGCCTTCCACACCCAGTTCCAGGGCGATGCGGTTTTCGCGCCCGCGAAACAAGCGGCTCAACGCATCGGCCTCGGCCACCATGCGCCGGGCTTGCGGGTACAGCACCCGCGCCTCGTCACTGACCTCGACCCCACGTGGCTGGCGCAGAAACAGCGCCACGCCCAATTCTTCTTCCAGTTGCTTGATGGTCACCGACAACGTCGGCTGGCTGATGAACAGGCGCTGGGCGGCGGCGGTGATATTGCGTTCCTCGAATACCGCGAGAAACGCTTTGAGATGACGCACATCCATAGTTAATACCGATGACAGACAGAGGAATAAGGCATTTTTCAGCCCGCCGAGGGCTAAATATACTGCGCGCCACGTTCAGTTATTTGTTTTTCTTATCTCAGGAGTTCCACCATGAGCAAGCCATTGATCATCATTACCGGCGCCAGTTCGGGCATTGGCGAAGCGACTGCGCGCTTGCTGTCGGCCGCCGGCCACCCGCTGTTGCTGCTGGCCCGCCGCATCGACCGGCTGAATGCGCTGGAGTTGCCGAACACCTTGAGCCGCGGTGTCGACATCACCGACCGCGCTGCGCTGGTGGCGGCGGTGAAGGAAGCTGAAGCGCAATTCGGCCCGGCCGACGCGCTGATCAACAATGCCGGCGTGATGCTGCTGGGCGCGGTCAGCGAACAGGACCCGGCACAGTGGGAGCAGATGCTCGACGTCAACGTAAAGGGCCTGCTGAACGGCATCCATGCGGTGGCCGGCAGCATGGTCGAGCGCAAGGGTGGCACCATCATCAACGTCAGCTCGGTGGCCGGGCGCAAGACCTTCCCCAACCACGTCGCCTATGTGGGCACCAAGTTCGCCGTGCATGGGATTTCGGAAAACCTGCGGGAAGAAATGTCGCCGCACAACGTGCGTGTGATCACCATTGCGCCGGGTGCGGTGGAAACCGAATTGCTGAGCCACACCACCGACGAAGCCATCAAGACCGGCTACCAGGCGTGGAAACAGGACATGGGCGGCACCGTGCTGAGCGCCGATGATGTGGCTTCGGCGATTGCCTATGCCTACCAGCAGCCGCAGCATGTGTGCATTCGCGAGATCGTGTTGGCGGCGACGCGTCAGCAGCCGTAACTCATTCATCAAGACAACATCGAACAAATGTGGGAGCGGGCTTGCTCGCGAATGCGGTGGATCAGTCACTGAAATGTTGACTGACACACCGCATTCGCGAGCAAGCCCGCTCCCACATTTGGATCTCCGGCGCCTGCACTATTTGAGTTCGGCCAGACGCCGCTCGATAAAGCGCTTTTCGGGCACTTGCTGGGTCAATGCCAGCGCCCGTTCAAACGCTCGCCGCGCGTCCTCCACTCGCCCCAATCGCCGACAAAACTCGCCCCGCGCCGAGTACGCCAGGTGATAGTCCACCAACTCCCCCCGCGCCAGAATGCCGTCCACCAATTGCAAACCGGCCTGCGCTCCATCGCGCATCGCAACGGCCACCGCGCGATTCAGCTCGATCACCGGCGATGGCATCGCTCCAAGCAACACGTCATACAGCCCGACGATCTGCGGCCAATCAGTCTCATCGGCGCTCACGGCTTCAGCGTGTACCGCCGCAATCGCTGCCTGCAGGCTGTAGGGCCCGAAGCGGCGTGTGGTCAGGGATTTCTCCACCAGGGCGCATCCTTCAGCAATCAACGACGCATCCCACAGCGAACGGTCCTGCTCATCCAGCAGCACCAATTCGCCGCCCGCCGAGGTGCGTGCCGGGCGCCGGGACTCGTGGAGCAACATCAGCGCCAGCAAGCCCATCACTTCCGGTTCCGGCAACAACTCCATCAGCAAACGGCCCAGGCGAATCGCTTCGCGGGTCAGGTCTTCACGGGTCAGGTCGGCGCCCATGGACGCCGAATAGCCTTCGTTGAACACCAGGTAAATCACCCGCAGCACACTGTCCAGGCGCTCGGGCAACTCCGCCAGGGATGGCACCTGATAGGGGATTTTCGCTTCGCGGATCTTGCCCTTGGCCCGCACGATGCGCTGGGCGATGCTAGTGGGCGTGGCGAGAAACGCCCGGGCGATTTCCTCGGTGGTGAGGTCGCAGATCTCACGCAAGGTCAGCGCCGCCTGGGCATCCGCCGCCAGCGCCGGGTGGCAGCAGGTGAAGATCAGGCGCAGGCGGTCGTCTTCCACGTCTTCAACGCTCCAGTCTGCCGCTTCCAGCGCATCGGCTTGCGCCTGCAACAACGGGGTAAAACGCGCCTGGCGACGTAAACGGTCGATGGCCTTGAAGCGCCCGGTCGAGACCAGCCAGGCCCGGGGGTTATCCGGCACACCGTCCTGCCCCCAGCGCTCGACTGCGACGAAGAACGCCTCGTGCAAGGCTTCTTCAGCCAGGTCGAAATCGCCAAGCAAGCGAATCAGGGTCGCCAGGATGCGCCGCGATTCGCTGCGATAAACCGCTTCAACCCGGGCCTGCACCGTCAATCGCGCAGGCCTTCGGTCACCAGCGTCACCAGCCGGTCGAGACTCTGTCCCCAGCCCTCGTGAAAGCCCATGGCTTCGTGGGCCTGCTTGGTTTCGGCGCTCCAGTGCATGGCGCGGGCGGTATAGAGTGTTTTGCCGTCGACGTCTTCAAAGGTAACTTCTGCGGTCATGAATGGCTGGCCCGAAGGGATCCAGCCGGGGGTGAAGGCGTCGGTAAACACCAGCCGACTGGGGGCGGTAATCTCCAGGAATACGCCCTGGGTTGGGTATTCGCTGCCGTCCGGCGCGCGCATCAGCGTGCGAAATTGCCCACCCACCCAAAGGTCCATTTCGCACTCGGGAGTGGTCATGCCGTGTGGGCCCCACCACTGCTGCAACAAGGCCGGCTCGGTCCAGGCGCGGAACACGCGGCTGCGAGGGGCATCAATCAAGCGACTGATGGACAGTTCAAATTCGGCGGGTTTGGGTTGAATGCTCATGGGAAACCTCCTGGGTTTTATTGTTGTGATCAGAGATTCAATTCACGCACGGGGCGCACTTCCACACTGCCGACCCGGGCCGCCGGTATGCCGCCGGCCACCTGGATCGCTTCATTCAGGTCCTTGGCTTCGATCAGGTAAAACCCGGCGAGCTGCTCCTTGGTTTCGGCAAACGGCCCGTCGGTGATCGACAACTTGCCGTTGCGCATGCGCACGGTGGTGGCGGTGCTCACCGACTCCAGCGGCTCGGCGGCGAGCATGCGCCCGCTGGCCTGCACGGACTGGCCATAGGCGAAACATTCCGGGTCCTTGGGGCTGTCGGGCGAATCGTGCAGCACCTGTTCGTTGCTATAGATCAGGCAGAGGTATTTCATGGGATTCTCCGTTTTCGGACAACTGACTATAGTTCGCGGCGCTCAAGGTTTCAGGTCGAACAGACCGGCGCCGGTTTCCATGTCGAAGGGTGCCGACCAATGTTCATGCACCACTTTCCACTCGCCGCCAACGCGCTGGTAGCCGGCGCTGACGCGCATCCAGCAGGTCTTGAGTACGCCGTCGGGCCCGGTGCCGCCACAGTGCGCGAGCCAGTGGGCAAAGGCGCTGTTATCGCCGGCGACGATACGCATCTCATGGAAGTCAAAGACCCCAGGGCCCGGGCAGAACTCCATGCACGCCTTCCAGTGCGCCTGATAGGCGGCCTTGCCCTTGAACTGCAGGGCGCTAACGGCGTCGAACGCGACGATATCGTCGGCGTAAAAGCTGACAATCTTCTCGACATCCTTGGCGGTGACCGCCTGTTTCCATTGTTCGATCAAGCTGCTGATTGCGGTGCTCATGGCGATACTCCTTGCGGGAAAAATCACTGAAGACACCCTTAGTCGACTGAGCCCCAGGCCAATCGACAGTCCCGCAAAAAATAATTGCGACTACCGCAAACCCGCTAGAATCCGCGCTTCTTTGTAGGATTTCGGATGCTACGCCGATGGAAACCCGCCTCGTCGCCTATCAGACGTTGACTGCCCTGCAACAACAGCAACTCAACGCCCTGGAAGTGCATCCTGAACAATTGGGTTTTTCCGGCGATATCTACTGTGCGCTGAACACCCTGCTGGTCAATCCGAACCCTGGCGTGGCAGGCTTTGCGTTACTCGCCGACGAGATTCCCGTGGCCTTCCTGCTGCTCAAACGCCCACCCTGCCTGCCCCATTGGGCGGATGAACACAGCGCCACGCTGCATGCGTTGCAAGTCGATCGCCATCAGCAAGGCCTGGGGTTTGGCAAAGCCTGCCTGCAAGCCCTCCCCGCCGCCGCGCGCCTGGTTTGGCCGCAGATCAAGGCGCTGGAGCTGTCGGTGGACACGGACAATGTGGCGGCGATGGGGCTGTATTTGCAGCAGGGTTGGGTGGACAGCGGGGAGGCGTATAAGGGGCGGATTGGGTATGAGCGCCGGTTGGCGTGGGTGTTT
>NZ_CP080030.1:5585864-5588425 GCF_019382755.1 Pseudomonas sp. Colony2
CCCTGGAACAACTCGAATCCCTCTACGGCCTGCCCCACGAACGGGCCGTGCGCAAGGAAATCCCGTTTCTCAACGAGGATTACCAGGCCATGGTCCGCGCCTCACCCTTGGTGGTGGTGAGTTCATCCGGCCCGGACGGCATCGACGGTTCGCCCCGTGGCGACGTGCCAGGTTTTGTACGAATCATCAACGAGCGCACGCTGGCGATTCCGGATCGGCCAGGGAATAACCGCCTCGACACCCTGCGCAATCTGGTGGTGGACCCGCGCATAGCGTTGCTGTTCATCATCCCGGGCATTGGCGAGACGTTGCGGGTCAATGGCCGGGCGCAGATTTCCATCGAGCCTGAGTTGCTGGAGAGCTTTGCGGTAAATGGCAAAGCGGCCCGTTCGGTGATTCTGGTGCAGGTGGAGGCGGCGTATTTCCATTGCTCCAAAGCCTTTGTGCGCTCCGATTGCTGGAACCCGGAAAAGCACTTGGATCGCTCGGCACTGCCCTCCGCCGGGGCGTTTCACAAGCGCTTGAATGATGGGGCGTTCGACGCCGAAGCCTATGACCGCGAGATGCCGGAGCGGGTCAAGGCCACGCTGTATTGAGAGGCCATTGCAGGAGCGAACGTGCTCGCTCCTGCCGGTGGCGCGGTCAGGCGGATTCGGCGTTGATGGGGATCCAGATTTCCACGGAGCCCGTGCCTTTACCCACATCGAAATCGGCGCTGTAGCGCTCAAAATCAGCCCCGACCACCTTGTACCCGGAGGCCGGCAGCCATTCGAACATGATGCGTTCATAGGTCTGCGCCAGCGCCTGCACCGGGCCAAAATGCGGGAACACGGCATAGCGATGGGCCGGGATTTCAATCGACTGGAAGTTGCTCTGTACATCGCCCTTGGCCGGTACTTCAACGCCGGCCAGGTAGTCGAATTCATCGTGTTTGGCGTTGTAGCACACGCCATAGGTCACGCCGCCGACGCGTTTCTTGATCTCTTTGAAGCAGCTGTCGAACAGCTCCCACAACTTGGGAATATCGCCAATCGTGGCCTTTGAATAACGCCCTTGCACACCCGCGATCACCAGGGCCTTGCCCTCTTCCATGCGCGGCTGTAACGGCAGTTTTGTCTGTTGATCCATCTGAACAGTCTCCTTCTTATGAGGGAACAAACCCGCGTCGAGTATAGGGGCATACCCCCGTCGCACTCCAAGCAGAAATTTTTCCCACAGCATCTGGACAATTGGCCATCATCGACCGTATTGTCTGCCCCGCAGGCCACCGCAGTGGCCGACGTCGCTCGGACGGTTCCGGGCGCTTACGTATTTCGAGGCAACAATGGCCGAACCCCGTTCGCCGCGCCGCTTTGCGCGCATAGATCGACTCCCCCCTTACGTGTTCAATATCACTGCCGAGCTGAAGATGGCTGCGCGTCGGCGCGGCGAAGACATCATCGACTTGAGCATGGGTAACCCGGACGGCGCCACTCCACCGCACATCGTGGAAAAAATGGTCACCGTCGCCCAACGCGAAGACACCCACGGTTACTCCACTTCCAAAGGCATTCCGCGGCTGCGCCGGGCGATTTCGCGCTGGTACAAAGACCGCTACGAAGTGGACATCGACCCGGAAACCGAAGCCATCGTGACCATCGGTTCCAAGGAAGGCCTGGCGCACTTGATGCTGGCCACCCTGGACCAGGGCGACACGGTGCTGGTGCCCAACCCCAGCTACCCGATTCACATCTACGGTGCCGTGATTGCCGGCGCCCAGGTGCGTTCGGTGCCGCTGATTCCGGGGGTGGACTTCTTCGCTGAGCTGGAACGTGCGATTCGTGGCTCGATCCCCAAGCCGAAGATGATGATCCTCGGCTTCCCGTCCAACCCCACCGCGCAGTGCGTGGAACTGGACTTCTTCGAACGGGTGATCGCCCTGGCCAAGCAGTACGACGTGCTGGTGGTGCATGACCTGGCCTACGCCGACATCGTCTACGACGGCTGGAAAGCTCCGTCGATCATGCAAGTACCGGGCGCCAAGGACATCGCGGTGGAATTTTTCACCCTGTCCAAAAGCTACAACATGGCCGGCTGGCGCATTGGCTTCATGGTGGGCAACCCGGAACTGGTCAACGCCCTGGCGCGGATCAAGAGTTACCACGACTACGGCACGTTCACGCCGCTGCAAGTGGCGGCGATTGCTGCGCTGGAAGGCGATCAACAGTGCGTGAAAGACATTGCCGAGCAGTACCGCCAGCGCCGTAACGTGCTGGTGAAAGGCCTGCATGAGCTGGGCTGGATGGTCGAGAACCCGAAGGCGTCGATGTACGTCTGGGCGAAGATTCCCGAGGCGTACGCCGCGATGGGTTCGCTGGAGTTTGCCAAGAAGCTGCTGCTTGAGGCGAAGGTGTGTGTGTCGCCGGGGATTGGCTTTGGTGAGTATGGCGACGACCACGTGCGCTTTGCACTGATCGAAAACCAGGACCGGATTCGCCAGGCGGTGCGGGGCATCCGGGCGATGTTCCGGGCGGATGGGCTGGTCAAGAAAGCTGACGCCTGACCCGATCCAACGGCAGGAA
>NZ_CP080030.1:5588432-5588529 GCF_019382755.1 Pseudomonas sp. Colony2
AATGTGGGAGCGGGCTTGCTCGCGAAGGCGGTGGTTCAGTCAACTCATATGTCGACTGATTCACCGCCTTCGCGAGCAAGCCAGCTCCCACATTTTG
>NZ_CP080030.1:5588545-5592865 GCF_019382755.1 Pseudomonas sp. Colony2
TTAGACCACCAGCGACAGCAACATGATAAAGCCCAACGCCACCACCGACAGGATGGTCTCCATCGCCGTCCAGGTCTTGAACGTCTCGGCCACGGTCATATTGAAGTACTGCTTCACCAGCCAGAACCCCGCATCGTTGACGTGAGACAGCACCAGCGAGCCCGCCCCCGTCGCCAATACCAGCAACTCGCGGTTCACCCCCGGAATCATCCCCACCACCGGCACCACAATGCCGGCACCGGTAATGGTCGCCACTGTGGCAGAACCGGTGGCCACACGAATCACCGCCGCCACCAGCCAGGCCAGCAGGATCGGGTTGATCTGCGCGGTCACCGCCATATGGCCGATCACATCACCTACGCCGCTGGTCACCAGCATCTGCTTGAAACCACCACCGGCACCGATGATCAGGATGATCGCTGCGGTCGGCGCAAGGCTGGCGTCGAGCAGCTTGAGGATTTGCTTGGAGCCGATGCCCTGGCGATGGCCAAAGGTGTACAGCGACAGCAGCAAGGCCAGCAGCAACGCGGTGATCGGGTGACCGATCATGTCCATCCAGTTGCGGATCACGTGGCCGTCCGGCAGGGCGACGTCGGCGAAGGTTTTCAGCAGCATCAGGAACACCGGCAACAGCACGGTGATCAGGGTGATGCTGAAGCTCGGCAGGGTCTTGGATTCCGGTTGCTCACTGGCCAGTTGGTCTACCAGTTCCTGGGACGGGTTGCCCGGGATGTACTTGGCGATAAACGAACCGTAGAGCGGGCCGGCGATGATCGCCGTAGGCAGCGCGACGATCAGGCCGTAGAGAATGGTCTTGCCGATGTCGGCACCGAACACGCCGATCGCCAGCAGCGGGCCCGGGTGCGGTGGCACCAGGCCGTGCACCGCCGACAGGCCGGCCAGCAGCGGAATGCCGATCTTGATCAGCGACACACCGGTACGGCGCGCAACGATAAACACCAGCGGGATCAGCAACACAAAACCGATCTCGAAGAACAGCGGAATGCCCACCAGGAACGCGGCGAACATCATTGCCCACTGCACCTTCTCCTTGCCGAAGGCCCGCACCAGGGTTTGCGCGATCTGATCGGCACCGCCGGAATCGGCCATCATCTTGCCGAGCATCGTACCCAGCGCGAGGATAATCCCGACAAAGCCGAGCACCCCGCCGAAGCCGTCCTGGAAGGCCTTGATGATCTTGTCCACGGGCATGCCCGAGGTCAGGCCGAGAAAGCCTGCGGCGATGATCAGCGCAATGAACGGGTGGACTTTGAATCGGGTGATCAACACGATCAGGCCGATGATGGTCACCACTGCATCGAGCAGCAGATAGGTATCGTGGGACAAGCCAAACATGGGGGTCTCTCCTGTTTGTTGTTGTTATTAAAGCCGGTAAAAAATTCAGTGCAGGCGGACAGCGCTATCTTGTCCGGCAAAAAATTATTTGTTTGGTTCAAAGCCGTGTTCGAGCCACCAGGCATTGGTTTGCTCGGCCAGTTCTTCGACGCTGTCTTCACTGGCGTTCAGCGCCAGGGTCAACGGCTCGCCCACCGGCGATTCAAGGGTGGCGAACTGGCTGTCTATGAGGCTGGCCGGCATGAAATGGCCGGGGCGATGGGATACACGGTCGGCGGCGACTTCGCGGGTCAGCTCCAGAAACACAAACCCCAGGCCCGGCGCGGCTTCGCGCAGGTGGTCGCGGTATTTCTTCTTCAGGGCCGAACAGGTGAGCACCGGATGCTCGCCGGCCTTGAGCGAGCGGCGCAGCTCATCGCACAGGATGTCGAGCCAGCCGGCGCGGTCTTCGTCGTTAAGGGGATGGCCGGCGCTCATCTTCTCGATGTTCGCGGCGGGGTGAAAGCTGTCGCCTTCGATGGCAGTGGCGCCGTTCAGCAGGCACAGGGCCTCGCTGACGCTGGACTTGCCACAGCCGGAAACACCCATGATCACGAGGGCAGTAACAGGTTGACTCATGAAACACCTCAAGACGCAGATAGCGCTACCTTTGCACGCTGTAAGGCTAGTGCAAAAACAGGCTTTTCCCGCGCCGTCTTGTCATTTTTATGGAGTGACGCGTGCATCTGCTCCAAAGGTTTGAACGGGAACAGGCATCCCGACGTTCAAGAATTTGCAGGGTCTTGGAGACAGCGCTACCTTAGTGCCTCGATTTTTGTTTGGCAAGCCGCCTGATGACTCCCAAGAACGATAAAAATACCCGCACCACGGGCCGCCCTACCCTCAATGAAGTGGCCCGCCTGGCTGGCGTGAGCCCGATTACCGCATCCCGAGCCTTGCGCGGCATCAGCACCGTGGCCACCGAACTGGTGGAAAAAGTGCAAAAAGCCGCCGCCGAACTGAGCTACGTGGTCAACCCGGCCGCCCGTGCCCTGGCATCTGCCCAGAGCCAGTCGGTGGTGGTGTTGGTGCCGTCGCTGTCCAACCTGCTGTTTATCGAAACCCTGGAAGCCATCCACCAGGTGCTGCGGCCCAAGGGCTTTGAAGTGCTGATCGGCAACACCCACTATTCCCGTGACGAAGAAGAAGACCTGCTGCGCAACTACATGGCCTACCAGCCACGGGGGTTGCTGCTGACCGGGTTTGACCGTACGGAAAGCGCCCGGCGCATGGTGGAATCGAGCAATGTGCCGTGTGTGTACATGATGGACCTGGACCCGGGCGCCGGACTGAACTGCGTAGGATTCTCGCAGTTGAACGCCGGGGAAACAGCGGCCGCGCATTTGATCTCACGGGGTCGCAAGCGCCTGGCCTACATTGGCGCGCAACTGGACCAGCGCACGTTGTTGCGCGGTGAAGGCTTTCGCCGGGCGTTGCAGCAGGCGGGGTTGTACGACCCGGCACTCGAAGTGCTGACGCCACGGCCATCGTCGCTGGGCCTGGGTGGTGAGCTGTTCCTGCAACTGCTGGCCAGCCATCCGGACGTGGACGCGATCTTCTTTGGCAACGACGACCTGGCTCAGGGTGCGTTGCTGGAAGCGCTGCGCCATGGCATCAAGGTGCCGGACCAGATCTCGGTGCTGGGCTTCAACGACCTGCCCTCCTCCTCGTTCATGGTGCCGCGACTGAGCAGCATCAGTACGCCGCGTGAAGCCATTGGCCGGCGCGCGGCAGAGCATTTGCTGACGGTGATGGCCGGCAACAAGATCGCCCGGCCGGTGGTGGACATGGGGTTTGAGTTGAAGGTGCGCGAGAGTACCTAGGCGGTAGCTGTAGGAAGTGGCTGGTGTTGCTGGCAGCGCCTTGCTCCGTTACCTACAGGTACGTCAGAATCCGCCGGCTTGTGCGCCTGGGTAGGGCTCTCTAAGGTTGCCCGGTCGCTGAATTTCTCAGTGATCGGGTTTAGTAGCCTGGACAGTCATACAGAATGTGCATGAGCTTCATCTATCGGACTTACCTGTCTGTGCTTGATGGTGGCTGTGCGCAGGGCGCCCTCGTGGCGCGCCGGATTTTTGTGTGACTTTACCGGTCTACTAACCTGCGTGCAGCYGCCACCCTTTCGTTTAGTAGCGATCAGGTGGTGGCCCAGTTAGAGAACTCACCTATGTTCAAAGCAACTCCAAATCCTCCCGCCTTATTCACCGTCAGCCCCGACGCCAGCAGCGAAAGCCTGATCGCCAACAGCTACGAGACGTTTTCCTCGGTCAGCACGTTATTGCTCGACCTGTCTGATGAACTCACCGGCAAAGACCGCGACACCGCATTGGCGATTCACCAGTTGAGTGAGTTGGGCGTATTGCTGATGGGCAAGCTGATGGACCAGGAATCACCACTGATCTAACAGACCGCACGCGGTCAAACTGTGGGAGCGGGCTTGCTCGCGAATGCGGTGTGTCAGCCGAGCTTTCCATCACTGATACACCGCATTCGCGAGCAAGCCCGCTCCCACATTTTTGATCCTGCCCACTTAACACCCTCGCCGTGCCTTCTGGCCCCTGCTAAATTGCCCCCTGCCTTCTCACCCTCGTCAGGAAAGCACCATGGGCCATTCGCTGAAAATCCTCGGTCGCACTTCTTCCATCAACGTGCGAAAAGTCCTGTGGACCTGCCAGGAACTGGATATCCCCTACGACCGCGAAGACTGGGGCATCGGCTTCGCCTCCACCCAGTCGCCCGAATTCCTGGCCCTGAACCCCAACGCCCAAGTCCCGGTGATCATCGACGACAACGGCGTGCTGTGGGAATCCAACACCATCTGCCGCTACCTCGTGGGCCTGCACCAGCGCCACGACCTGCTGCCCGTTGAGCCGGCAGCCCGGGCCAGAGTCGAGCAATGGATAGACTGGCAAGCCATCGAACTCAACC
>NZ_CP080030.1:5592998-5593928 GCF_019382755.1 Pseudomonas sp. Colony2
CGCCTACGTCGCCGGTAAAGACTTCACACTGGCCGACATCCTCATCGGCCTGTCGGTGCACCGCTGGTGGATGACGCCCATGGAGCATCCGTCCTACCCGGCGGTCAGCGCGTACTACGAAACCCTCAGCCAACGCCCCGGCTTCAAAACCTTCGCCCTCGACGGCCACAACTAAAAACAAGGACTACACAATGAACGGACTCAACGTACTACTCACCGGCGCCTGCGGCCGCATCGGCAAGACGTTTTTCCAAGCCTCGAAAGACCGCTACCGCTTCACCCTCACCGACCGCATCGAGCCGGATTTCGCCCTCGGCGAACACCGGTTCATACACGCCGACCTGAGCGACAAAACCAGCCTCGCCGCCCTGCTCGACGGCATTGACGTGATCGTGCACCTCTCGGGCATCCCCCACGCCAGCGCCACCTTCGACGAGTTGCTGCCCAACAACATCCTGGCCACCACGTACCTGTTCGAAGCCGCCGTGGCCGCCGGTGTAAAACGCCTGGTGTTCGCCAGCAGCGCGCAGACCATCGAAGGCTACCCGGTCGACCGCCAAATCACCCCCGGCATGCAGGTCATGCCCGCCAACCTGTACGGCGTGAGCAAATGCTACGGTGAAGCCCTGTGCGGCTTTTACGCCGCCAAAACCCCGCTCTCCACCATCGCCTTGCGCATTGGTGCGTTCGAATTCCCCGAAACCCACGACCTGAACAACGCCCGCGACCTCAGCGCCTGGCTCAGCCCGCGCGACGCGGTGCAATTGCTGCAACGCTCGGTGGAAACCATCGGGGTGAAACACCTGATCGCCCACGGCATTTCCAATAACCGTTTCAAACGCCTGGACCTCAGCGAAACAACCCGTGTGCTGGGTTACCAACCGGTGGATGATGCGTTCCAGGAATTCGAGATCCCGATCACTTACTGAG
>NZ_CP080030.1:5593956-5596012 GCF_019382755.1 Pseudomonas sp. Colony2
GCAGACGGCATCGACCCGATCCGCGCCGCGCATATCAGCGCACGCATCGACCGGCTGCCCGCCGTTGCCACGGTCTGGCGTCTGGTGGCGCTACTGTCGATTGGCGGCTTTTTCGAGCTGTACGACCTGTTCCAGACGGCCTACATCAGCCCTGGTTTGATCAGCGACGGGATTTTCCACACCGGCAGCCAGGGCGTATTCGGTTTCTCCGACCAGGCGGCCTTTGCCTCGGCGACCTTTCTCGGCCTGTTCCTCGGCGCCAGCCTGCTCAGCCCGATTGCCGACCGCTACGGGCGCCGGGCGATCTTCACCTTTGCGTTGATCTGGTACACCGTCGCCACCGTGTTGATGGGTATCCAGACCTCCGCCCTGGGCATCATCTGCATGCGCTTCCTGGTGGGCATTGGTTTGGGCATCGAGCTGGTGACCATCGACGCCTACCTCTCGGAACTGGTGCCCAAGCGCATGCGCAGCTCGGCGTTTGCCTTTGCGTTTTTCATCCAGTTCCTGTCGGTGCCGGCGGTGGCGTTGATGTCGTGGTGGCTGGTACCCCAGGCACCGTTCGGGATTTCCGGCTGGCGCTGGGTAGTGGTGAGCAGTGCGGTATTTGCGCTGTTTATCTGGCAACTGCGCAAGCGCCTGCCGGAATCGCCGCGCTGGCTCGCACAAAAAGGCCGTTTCGAGGAAGCCGGGCAGATCATGGACAACCTCGAAGCGCGCTGCCGGAAAGACCACGGCAAGCCACTCGATGAGCCGGAACCGCAAGCCGTCAGCGTGCAGGGCCAAGGGCGCTTCGCCGATATCTGGCAACCGCCGTACCGGCGCCGGGCGTTGATGCTGATTGTGTTTCATGTGTTCCAGGCCATCGGTTTTTTTGGCTTCGGCAACTGGCTGCCGGCCCTGCTCTCGGGCCAGGGCGTGAGCGTCACTCACAGCCTGGGCTATGCCTTCATCATCACCCTCGCCTACCCGTTGGGGCCGCTGCTGTTTGTGAAGGTGGCGAACCGGTTTGAGAACAAATGGCAGATTGTCGGCTCGGCGCTCGGCGCGGTGATCTTCGGCAGTTTGTTCGCGCTGCAAACCACCGCCGTGGGCCTGGTGATCTGCGGGGTGATGATCACCTTCTGCAACGCCTGGCTGAGTTTCAGTTATCACTCCTACCAGAGCGAACTGTTCCCCACCAACATCCGCGCCCGGGCGGTGGGTTTCTGCTATTCGTTCAGCCGGTTGTCGACGGTGTTCAGCAGCCTGTTGATCGGCGTGATCCTCGAACACCTCGGCACGCCCGGCGTGTTGGCGTTTATCGCCAGCAGCATGTTGATCGTGATGATCACCATCAGTTGGTTCGGCCCGCGCACCCGCAACCTGGCGCTGGAGAACATTGCCCACTAGCGGCAAACAATGGCCGTCGGCACGCCAACGCTTGCCGACGGTAGCGGCCCAAAGCCCCGTAAACACGGGGCCATACCACTGGGCACGCTAATTGCTCCACCTGTGGCACCGCCCACATCCACAGGTGTCCTGATCATGCTGATCAACAACAATCCCCAGGCTCAGTCGATGATCCAACGCATCAAGCGCGCAGACATGGACCCGGCCAACGCCGCGGCCAGCGCGCTGTACAGCGGTGCCGCGCAAAACGTGCAACAGGGCACTACGACTGTATCGACCACACAGGCAGCGGCCGACGCCACTGCCGACAACATCAATGCCGCCTTCGCCAAGACCCGTGTGCAGTTGCAAGCCACCACCGCAACCGCCTCGACCACCGATACGGCCAAGACTGACTCCACCACGTCGGCCCGCAGTGACTTCACCGACTACATGAAGAAAAGCCCGGCTGAGCGCATCCGCGAGCAACTGCTCAAGGAACAGGGTTTGACCGAGGATGATGTGAAGAACATGCCTCAGGACAAGCAGGATGCTATTTCCAAGGAAGTTGCAGAACGCCTGAAAGAGCAGCAGACGCAGCAGGTAGCGGCGAAGACGGCTGACCCGCAGGCGCAGAACGTGAAAGAAACCCTGGCTGCGATCTAAGCCCAGACAATACAAACCC
>NZ_CP080030.1:5596034-5599931 GCF_019382755.1 Pseudomonas sp. Colony2
GAGGGAGCTGCTGTGGCGAGGGAGCTTGCTCCCGCTGGAGTGCGCAGCGCTCCCAGGATTTTGGGGCCGTTTCGCAGCCCAGCGGGAGCAAGCTCCCTCGCCACAGCAAGCTCCCTCGCCACAGGTTATTTCTCGGCCATAACGGTGTGTTACTGCAGTTGCAGTGTGGAATTGAACTGACTGATCGCATCCACCACATGCCGTGACCCTTCCTGAATCTCCAGGATCACCTGCCCCGCCTCATTCGCCAGCTCCACCCCAAGCCCCGTGCGGCTCAGGCTCGACTGCATGCTCGACACCGCGCTGATCGACAGGTCGTGGTTCTTGCGCACCACATCCACAATCTCGATCGTCGCCTGGCTGGTTCGCGCCGCAAGGCTGCGCACCTCATCCGCCACCACCGCAAACCCGCGCCCATGCTCGCCCGCCCGGGCCGCTTCGATCGCCGCATTCAGCGCCAGCAGGTTAGTCTGGTCGGCGATGCCGCGGATGGTCTGGACGATGGTGCCGATGATGTCCGACTGCTTGCTCACTGCGTCGATGCTCACGGCCGCTTCGTTAAGGTCACGGGAAATTTCTTCGATGATCTGCACGGTCTGCTGCACCACTTCCGAACCCTTGCGGGCGCAGGCGTCGTTTTGCACCGAGGTGGCGTGAGCCGAGTCGGCAGCCGTGCGCAAGGTGGTGACCTGGTCGGTGATGTCGCTGGCGAACTTCACCACTTTGTACAGGCGCCCGTTGGCATCGAAGATCGGGTTGTAGGAGGCTTCCAGGAACAGCGTTTGGCCGAATTTATCTTTGCGCTCAAAGCGGTGGGAGTGATATTCGCCGCGGTTGAGCGAGGCCCAGAATGCCTTGTAGGCCGGCGAATCGGTCTCACCGCGATGACAAAACAGACTGTGGTGCTGGCCGACGATTTCACTGAGGGAATACTTCACCGTCTTCAGGAAGTTGTCGTTGGCATTCAGGATCTGGCCTTGCGGGGTGAATTCAATGACCGCCATGGAGCGGCCGATGGCGTCGATCAGGCTCTGGTTTTCATGCTCGCGGTGAATCCGCGCCGAGATGTCCGAGGCCACCTTGATCACGCTTTGCACCTGGTTGTCGGCACCGATTACCGGCATGTAACTGGCCTCCAGCCACACTTCCTGACCATGCTTGTTCAACCGCATGAAGGTGCCACTGAGGGGCTCGCCCCGCGCCAGGTCGCGCCAGAGCTTGGCGTAGGCGTCGGTGTGGGTGTAGGCCTCTTCGCAGAAAATCCGGTGATGCTTGCCGCGAATTTCTTCGGCGCGGTAGCCCATGGTCTTGCAGAAATTTTCATTGGCATCCAGCACGATGCCGTCGCGATCAAACTCGATCATTGCCATGGAACGGCTGATGGCGGCCAATTTGGCTTTGGCTTCGGTAAGGGCGCAGGAGAAACGTTCGATTTCCAGCAGGTCGGATTTGTGTTGGCGGTTGAACATGTCAGATCACCCTTTATTTTCCCGACGCCCACGCGGGCGCATTCCATTCACGGTTTGAATCTTGATCGAAGACCTTTATGGGGAAACCTATCCGAAACGCTTTATATGCCGAGCGTCATCAACGGTTCTGGGTGAGCATAGACAGGCGTTGGCGCTATGCAAGGCCACTAGTCAGCCAGCATTTGCAACAAAGCATTAACCACTGCGGAGGACGGTTGGTGGCGTGATGTCACCAACGCAAACTCGCGATGCACCGGCTCCGCCAGGGGCATGATGCGCAAGCCTTGGCGCTGGGCCGGCAGGGTCATCTCGGGCACCAGCGTCACTCCCACGCCTTCACGCACCAGGCTGAAAGCGCTGTTCCATTCGCGCACTTCCACCCGCACCTCGCGCAGCACCAGGCCGGCTTCCTGGGCCAGGCTGCGGGCGTTGACGGTGCAGCCGCCGGTGGCAAGCACGAACGGTTGCTCCACCAACTCTTCCAGCGTGACCGTTGCCTGCGCCGGGCGCCGGGAAAACCCGTGGGCCATCGGCAGCACCGCCACCCAGTTATCGCGCCCCAGCACGGCGGCATTGCGCTCGGACGGCGGGTTGAGCACCACGCCCAGGTCGATCAGATTCGCGTCGAGCAAGGTGTTCACTTCATCGTCGGTCACTTCCAGGGCCGTGACCTCGATGCCGGGGTAAAGCTGGTTGAACCGACGCAGCAGCGGCGGCAGGAACACCGCCAGCACCATGGGGAAACTCGCGATGCGAATCGTCCCACGCAGCATCGGCCGCGCTTCGTCCACGGTGGTGCGAATCGCCTGCAACGCTTCCAACATCACCCGCGCCTGCTCGATCACTTGCAGGCCCAGGGCGGTAGGCACGGTCTGACGCGCCTCACGCACAAACAACTGCGCACCGAGGTTGGCCTCCATGGCCGCCATCGCCTGGCTGGCGGCGGACTGAGTCATGCCCACTCGTTCGGAGGCGGCAGTGATGCTGCCGTTGTCCGCCACGGCCACCAGCAGGCGCCAGTGCATCAGGTTCATCATGGCAGTAGCTGTCCTTATGGCAGGATTCTGAAAGATTAATTTTACCCAAGGTGCCATGCCCACGAGACTGAAGGCAACTGTCCTGCGGAGTTGCCCCGATGAAGCTGTATTTTTCCCCGAATGCCTGTTCCCTCGCCTCCCATATCGCGCTGCGGGAATTGGCCCTGCCGTTTGAATTGATTCGCGTCGACAACCAGAAAAAGCTCACGGCTGACGGTGATGATTTCCTGCAGATCAATCCCAAGGGCTATGTGGCCGCACTGCAACTGGACAACGGCGAGGTACTGACCGAAGGCGCGGCCATCCTGCAATACCTGGCCGACCGGGTACCCGCAGCGGGCCTGGCGCCGGCCAATGGCAGCTGGGAGCGGGTGCGTTTGCAGGAGTGGCTGAACTTTGTCTCCAGCGAGATTCATGGCGGGCTGGGAGTGTTGTTCAAGGACGCGATTCCCGATGAGGTGAAGGCGCTGTTCAAGGCCACGCTGTTCAAGCGTTTTGCGATTCTGGTACAGACCCTGGAGCGCCAGGATTACCTGCTGGGCGCGCAGTACTCAGTGGCGGATGCGTACCTGTTTGTGGTGCTGCGCTGGGCGGGGTTGTTTGATATCGACTTGCAGCAGTGGCCGGCGTTAGCGAAGTTTCAGCAGCGTGTCGGTGAACGCCCGGCAGTGATTGCTGCCTTGGCCGCTGAAAATCCATGACCTGAAATGCGATCAACCTGTAGGAGCTGGCTTGCCTGCGATAGCGATGGTGAATCCAACACCGCTATCGCAGGCAAGCCAGCTCCCACAGTTGATCTTCATAGTTTTAGAGAATGGGTTTCAAGCCATCGTTTTCGATGAATGCACTTAACGCCAACACATCCACCGACCCCGAACGGTCCTGATCCAGGTGCGCCACCTGGCGGCGCACCGCCTGATGAATACGCCGGGTGCCCTGCCCCAGTTGAACCGTGCCGCACAGGTCCACCGCCTGCGCCGCCACGATCAACTCAATGCTGCCCAGCCACACCACGCGCTGCACCAGTTGCCGGGTTTTCTCGACCACCGCCAGCGCCTGCCCCGCATAATCTTCCACGCGATCCGCCACCGGCACGCTCACCGCCGGGATCGGATTGGCCAAGTGCCCGATCTCCGCCACCAACGCCGAACCGGTGCGCTGCAAGGCGGCCATGCCCACGTGCCCGGGCTGGTTGATCAGAAAGCGCGGCAGTTCACTGGAGGCCGGCGACAGCAACTTGGCAATCCGCTCGGCGCTGCACACCGCCACGCGGCTCAACGCCAGGCCCAAGCCTTCGGCCGCCAGCGCGAGATGGGTGCTGTCGAAATTGGCCGTGGCCAGCACCAACACGTCTTCGCTGATCAACGCCGGATTGTCCGCGCCGCTGGCAA
>NZ_CP080030.1:5599972-5714335 GCF_019382755.1 Pseudomonas sp. Colony2
TGTGCCGCGCCTTGAACCACCGTGGCACAGCGAAAGCTCAGCGGGTCCTGTAGCCGACGCGGGTTATCGGCCAATTCGCCGCCCGCCAGCAATTCCAGCAACGTCGCTGATTGCCCGCTTTGCCCCGGCGCCGGGCGCAACCGCGAAGCCCAAGGCTGGAACGGACTGAGGTTGGCCCGATAGCCTTCACACGACAACGCCAGCCCCGCCAACACGGCCTGCAATGCCTGTTCGGCCTCGGCCACCAGCAACGCGCCAAGGCCGATGCTCGCGGAGTTGGCCGACACCAGCGCCAGGCCATCCTTGCCCGTCAATGGCACGTTCAGCGCCAGACTCAAATGCGCCAACGGCGCCAGGTCGCTCTCACCCAGCGAGCCGAGCAACGGCACCGCGGGCTCCATGCCGCAGTTGAGTAACGCCAACAGCGCCTGCGCCGCACCCGGCGAAATACCCGAACGCCCCTGGGCCAACCCGGCCAAGCGGGCTGCGGTGATCGCGCGTAATTCCTCACGCTTGGCCAGGCGGCCAACGCCCACCGCACGCCCCAAAGGAATGTTTGCCTGCACCGGCGCAACCTGCGTATCCACCGCCGCACCGAGGCCGGTGGTCACCCCGTAAATCGGCGTGCCTTCAGCCACCAGGCGCAGCAACAGTCGATGCCCTTCGTCGATACGTTGGCGGGCCGCATCGCTGAAGTCAGCCGGTGCGTCTTGGCGGGCAATCGACAGCAAATCCTCAATCGTCAAACCGGCGGGATCGAAGTGAATCATGCCCAGCGCAACCGCTGGCCGATCCCCAGGCGTCTGGATTTTTCCAGCAGTGCGTGGCCCAGGGCGATATCGCTGAGGCTCAAGCCACGGTGCCAGAACAGGATGGTTTCCTCGGGGGTTTCCCGGCCGGTCTTCAAGCCGGCCACGATCTGCCCCAACTCGGCATGCAAGGTCTCGGCGCTGAGTTTTCCGGCGTCGACATGGGCGCGCAATGCGCCGAACATCCCGCCCTTGCACTGGCCCCAGTCGTCCACCACCAGCTTGTGCATGATGTCGGTCAACGACAGTTCCACCGCGCTCATGGTGCCGTAGGGCACGACGAAGGCACCGGGCTTGATCCACTCGGTGTGCAGCAACGGTTGCGGCTGATCCAGGCGTGAAGCTTCCACCACTATGTCGGCGCCGCGCACCGTGGACTCCCAATCGTCGGTGACAATCACCGGCTTGCCGAGGTCGCGGCGCAGGCGTTCGGCGAAGGCTTCGCGGCTTTCACTGCGGCGCGAGTGCACGCGGATTTCGTCGAAGTCGAACAGGTGGTCCAGCAGCCGCACGTTCCAATACGCCGTGCCACGGGCACCGATGTGCGCGAGGATTTTGCTGTCGGGCCGGGCCAGGTATTTGGCACCGATGGCGGTGACGGCGCCGGTGCGCATGTCGGTGATCGCCGAGGCGTCCAGGATGGCCTTGGGGATGCCGGTGGCCGGGTCCAGCAGGTTGAGAATCGCCAGTTCCGAGGGCAGGCCCTTGCGGTAGTTATCGACAAAGTCGCCCACCACCTTGACCCCGGCGTAGCCGATTGCGCCGCCCAATACACCGCGCAGCACGTTGAAGTGGCCGTTGATTTCACCGCCGGGAATCAGGTGCATGCGCGGCTCGATCACCGCCTCGCTGCGGCCCTGGATGGCCAGGCTGGATTCGATGGCGTTGAGGATTTCGTCGTTGGTCAGGGCCAGTTCGTCGATGTCCAGGCCGTTGAGGAAGTCGATGTAGATCGGTTGCATGGTCTGCTCACTGATGGGTGCGAAGGTCGATGCTGAAGATGCTTTTATGGGGTGAGGGAGCTTGCTTTGGGGAGGGAGCTTGTTGTGGTGAAGGAGCCTGTTGTGGCGAGGAGCTTGTTGTAGAGAGGGAGCTTGCTGTGGCGAGGGAGCTTGCTCCCGCTGGAGTGCGYAGCGCTCCCGCTTTTTTTGGGGCCGCTACGCAGCCCAGCRGGAGCAAGCTCCCTCGCCACAACAGCTCTTTCCCTAAAGCAAGCTCCCCTGCCACAGCAAGCTCCCTCCCCACAGCAAGCTCCCTTGCCACAGGGATCAAGTTAAGGGGCCTTGAACACAACCTGCTGCACATCGACCTTTTTCGGGATCAGGCCGTTGGCAAAAAACGCGTCGGCCGTACGTTGCTGGTTGGCGATATCCACCGCTTCCAATGGCCGGTTCGGCGTCGGCGAGCGGTGCTGGAAGTAACTCTCCACCACCGCCGGCTGCAAGCCCAATGTCTTGGCCATCAGCGCGACGCTTTCGTCATGCTGGTCCAGCGACAACCGCTGCGCCTGGGCAAACACCTTGAGAATCGCCGCAATCGCCTGCGGGTGCTGCTTGGCAAACGGCCCGCTGGCGATGAAGAAACTGCCCGCCGGGTTCAGCCCCTGGCCATCCCCCAGCACCTTCGCCGAACCGTCCACCACGGCCGCCGAGTAGTACGGGTCCCACACCACCCAGGCGTCGACCTTGCCTTGTTCAAACGCGGCACGGCCGTCGGAGGGCGACAGGTACACCACGTTCACGTCCTTCCACTGCAAGCCGGCACGCAGCAAACTTTTGAGGAACAGGTTGTGGGCGCTGGAACCCTTGAGCAACGCCACGCGCTTGCCCTTGAGTTCGGCCACGCTTTGCACGGTGCTGTCCTTGGGCAGCAGGATGGCTTCGGTGCGCCCGTCATTGGGCTCGACGCCGATGTAGCGAATGTCGATGCCGGCAGCCTGGGCGAAGATCGGCGGGATGTCGCCGATATTGCCGATGTCGATGCTGCCGCCATTCAAGGCTTCGATCAGCGGCGGGCCGCCGAGGAATTCGATCCACTCGACCTTGGTGCCCGGCAACCCTTGCTCGAACAGGTGATGCTCACGGGCGAGCACCATGCTCACCGAGCTTTTCTGGTAGCCGACGCGCAGGGTGGCCGGTTCTGCCGCCAGCAGCGGCCCGGCGCACAGTGCCAGCAGTGTGGCTGCGATGAGCTTGCGCATCAGAGACTCTCCTTGACCTTGGCCGCGACGTCCGCCGGCACCCATTGCTGCCAGACCTGCGGCTGTTCTTTCAGGAACGCTTCGGCCACCTGGCGCGGCGCGGTGCGTTTCTCGGCCATTTGCGCGAGGATGCCGTTGAGCAGGTCAATCGGCAGGTCGACTTTTTCAAAGAACGTCACCAGTTGCGGGTACTGCGCCTTGAACGGCGCCGACACGCCAATCGCCAGGTGCGCTGGCATCGAACGAGTACCGATGGGGTGCGGGTTGTTGGCGTCGGCCAGGGTCTTCCAGGCTTCGGCGTTGAACGGTGGTTCTTCCAGTTTGATCAACTTGAAGCGCCCCAGCAGTGGCGTCGGCGACCAGTAGTAGAACAGCACCGGCTTGCCGCGACGGATCGAGGATGCAACCTCGGCATCCAGCGCCGCGCCGGAGCCGGTGCGGAAGTTGACGTAGCTGTCGGTCAGGCCATAGGCCTTGAGTTTCTGGCTGTTGACGATCTCCGAGGTCCAGCCGGTGGGGCTGTTGAGGAAGCGCCCACGGGTCGGGTCTTCGGGGTCGCGGAACACATCCTTGTAGCGGGCCAGGTCGGCGACGGATTTAAGCTCCGGGGCCAGGGGTTTGATGCCCCGTTCGGCGTCGCCCTTGATCACGTACTCCGGCACCCACCAGCCTTCGGTGGCGCCTTTGACGGTGTCGCCCAGGCCGAACACCTTGCCTTCGCTTTCGGCCTTGACCCACGCCGGACTGCGCCCGGCCCACTCTTCGCCGATCACCTGGATATCGTCCTTGGCCAGGGCGGCCTCCAGGCTCACGGTGCTGCCGGGCAAGGTGTCGGTGGGCAGGCCATAGCCTTTCTCGACGATCAGGCGCAGCACTTCGGTGATCAGGCTGCCGCTTTCCCAGGTGATGTCACCGAAGTGGATCGGTTTGGCAGGTTCGGCGGCCGTGGCTGATTGTGCCAGGACGGTGAGTGCCAATAGCGAGCCACCGAGCAGGTTCTTGATTGTTTTCATGTGTTACCTCGTGGTGATTCCATGAAGAGTGCTCTTGTGGCGAGGGAGCTTGCTCCCGCTGGACTGCGCAGCAGGCCCAAAGTGCTTGGGGCCGCTACGCGCCCCAGCGGGAGCAAGCTCCCTCGCCACAGGTTTTGCATCAGGGTTTAAAAGTCATAACTGAGCCGCGTGTAGTAAAACGCCCCTTCCGGCGCCGTCGGCGACAGGTAGCTGTATTGCTGGCCCGGGGTCTGGCGCAAACGGGTGTTGTAGTCGTCAGGCTTGCTGTCGAACAGGTTGTTGACGCCCACCGACACCCGCAGTTGTTTGGTGAAGGCGTAGTTCACGTCCAGGTCGGTGGTCCATTGCGCGCCGAAGGTCTGGTCGTACTGGGCGTTGGCTTCGCTGGACGCATATTTGCGGTACTTGCCGTAACGGGTTTCGTTGAGGGCGATGGTCCATTGGTTGAGCTTGTGGACCGCGCCAAACACCAGCTTGTCTTCCGGGTAACCGTGCTCCAGGAAGCCACGGGATTCACGGGTCAGCACTTCGAAGCCGTTGGGGTTTTCGTGGACCTTCTCGATGGTGGTGCGGGCCTTGGTGTAGCCCGCCGACAGGTTCAGGTTGCCGAACTGCTCAAGGTCCAGGTTGTACTTGCCCACGATGTCGACGCCGCGGGTGCGGGTGTCGGCGGCGTTGGTCATGAACTGCGCCCAGGAGTACTGGCCGTAGCCGGCGTCCTTGAGGATCTGCTCGGCCAGCGGCCCGGAAATGCCACCGCTGAACAGCAGGCGGTCACGAATCGAGATCTGGTAGGCGTCGATGGTCAGCGAGGCCTGGTCGGTTGGGCGCAGCACCAGGCCCAGGGAGAAGTTGGTGGACTTCTCGGGCTTCAGCGGCTGCGCACCGAGGGCACGGGCGGCCGGGTTGTCGGCCGGCAGCATGCGGGTCAGCACCGGGTTGCCGTTGGCGTCGAGGTTGGTGGTGGTGGTCCAGGAGGTGCCGATCTGGCCCAGGCTGGGCGCGTGGTAGGCATTGTTGACCGTGGCCCGCAGGCCGACTTTCGGGGTGAAGTCATAGCGCGCCGAGAGTTTGCCGGTGGTGGCTGAACCGAAGTCCGAGTAGTGCTCGGTACGCCCGGCAATGCCCACCTGGAGCTTGTCGGTGACCTGGTTTTCCAGGCCGAAATACACGCCGCCCACATCACGCTTGAAGGTGCCGGCGTCATCCGGGGTCAGGCCCGAAGCCTGCACCGCGCCAACCTGCACGCCGTCGATGCCACCGTAGGAATAGGAATCGTAGTCGCCGGCCTCCAGCCGGTATTGCTCATGCCGGTAGGCGACGCCCGCTGAAACGGTGAGTGGATGGCTCGACCAGTCGACGTTCAGATCCTTGGCGTAATCCAGGGTGATGTTGGTCTGGTCGTTGACCAGGGTGGCGACGTTGAACTTGGTCGGGCTGTTGATCCCGTAGCTCGGGTTGACGGTGTTGAAAGCCAGTTCGTCGTGCTCGTCGCGGCCATAGGTGGCGCTCAAATCGAAGCGGCCGATGCTCTCGTCTTCATAGCGGGTGCCGACGGTGACGGCGCCGTCTTCATAGCGATAGCGGTATTTCGGGATGGTGCCGTTGGGGTAGATCCCGGCCACGTTGTTCGGGCTGCTGGCCAGCAGCGGCGGCGTGTTGTTTACCGAAGTGTCCTGGCCGAAGGTGGCGAAACTGTAGAGGCGCCATTGGTCGTTCAGGCCGATTTCGGCGTTGGCCGCCAGGTTGTATTTGTCGCGCCCGGCACCGCCCCAGCGCGGGTCTTGTACCTGGCCGTCGGCGACGTATTTGTCGCCGATGTCATCGGGTTTGTTGTTCAGGGTGTTGAAGCTCAGGGTCAGGAAACCATCCCCCGGCAAGCCGATGCCGT
This sequence comes from Pseudomonas sp. Colony2, assembly GCF_019382755.1. NCBI lineage: Bacteria > Pseudomonadati > Pseudomonadota > Gammaproteobacteria > Pseudomonadales > Pseudomonadaceae > Pseudomonas > Pseudomonas sp. Colony2. Next base: position 5,605,886 of record NZ_CP080030.1, read on the forward strand.
ACCAGCCATCGGTGGTTTTGCTGAAGCCGTCGCCCTGGGCGTATTTGCCCAGTTGGGTGTTGATGCCGCCACCGCTGTCGCGCTCCTTGAGCACGATGTTGACCACCCCCGCCACCGCGTCCGAACCGTATTGCGCCGAGGCACCGTCGCGCAGCACTTCGACGTGGTCGATGGCGCTGATGGGGATCATGTCGAGGTCCACCGGCTGCGCGCCAATGAACGGCACGCCACCGGAAATGTTCACCACCGCCGAGGTGTGCCGGCGCTTGCCGTTGATCAGCACCAGGGTCTGGTCCGGGGACAAGCCGCGCAGGGAGGCGCCTTTCGGATCCTGGCCGCGGGTGGCGCTGTTGTTCTGTGGAAAGTTGAACGAGGGCAGCAGTTGGAACAGCGCCTGGTTAAGGCTGGTGGCGCCGGTTTGCTTGAGTTCCTCGGCGTTTATCACATCCACCGGGGCGCTGCTGGTCAGGGCCGTGGCGTCGCTGCGACGGGTACCGATGGCGACCACACGGTCGAGGGTCGGCGCCTGGGCTTCGGCGGTTTGCGCCTTGATGCTGTTGCTGGCAGGCGCGACTTTGGCGCCTTCCTTGATGATGAATGCACCGTCCGGGCTGACCTGGACTTGCAGGCCGGTGCCCTTGAGCGCGGCGTCTACCGCCTGTTGCGCCGACAGCGAACCGTCGACCCGCGCCGAGGAATAGTTGCCCAATTGTGGCGTGAAGGAAATCACCTGGCCGCTCTGGCGGCTGATGTTCAGCAGCACTTCGTCCAGCGGGCCGGGCGCGATGTGGTAGACCTGGCGCGCCTCTTCGGCGCTGGCAGCGAAAGACAGGAACAGACTGGTCAACGGCACCAGGGCAAAGGTTCGAAGCGGTGTACGGTTGAATGGGCTCACGTTGGCTCCCCCCAAGGAAACTCCTGAGCGCTGCTCCCCGCAGCGCTTACGGGAGTGATGTGGGATGGCCGGGGCAAAACTTGCAGATCGTTTGGTTATGTCGATAGAACCGACATTCGGAAACGACGCGGTCAACTGTGGGAGCTGTCGAGCTTTAGCGAGGCTGCGATGGTATCGCTGCGGTACATCTGAGAGGCCGAGGTGCTCGCATCGCAGGCAAGCCAGCTCCCACATTGACCGAGGTGAACCGTTTTCAGGCGGCACTGACGGTCACCCACAACCCGGTCCGGCGGGTGATGTGGATCGGCAGGGTGCGTGCCAGGGTGTCGAGGATCTGGTCGGGATTGTCGAGGCGGTACAGGCCGCTGACCCGCAACCCTGCCACCGCCGGATCGAGGCGCAGCACACCGTTGTGATACGGGCGCAGTGCGTCGATCACTTCCACCAGCGGGCGGTCGCGCACTTGCAGGAAACCGTCGATCCACGCCGTCGCCCCCGAGGAACTGGCCAGCACCGGGCCGAAGCCGAAGCGGTCGTAAGTCACCTCGTGCCCGGCCTCCAGTTGCAGGCGTTCGCCGTTCTGGCCGTCGATCTCCAGGGCGCCGTTGAGCGCCACCACATGGCCCTGCCCTTCGCGCTCGCGCAGCAACAAGCGATTGCCCAAGGCATGCAGTCGAGCTTGATCGGTCTGAATGAAAAACGGTCGGTTGCTGTCCCTGGCAATCTTCACCAGCAACTCGCCATCGCGCAGGCGCACCACGCGGTGTTGTGGGTCGAACTGGATGTCGGCGGCACTGCGGGCGTTGAGCAGTAACTCGCTGCCATCCGCCAGCTCTACAGTGCGCCGTTCGCCGGTGCCGGTGCGGATATCGGCGGTCAAATCCTCCACCACCGGCCGGGCCAGCCAACCGGCGCCCAGCATCAAACCAGCGCCCACCAGGGCGCCGCGCAACACCGTGCGGCGGCTGGATGGCGCGTCCAGTGCCTGCTGCAATACCTTGCCGCTGACGCCTTGGGTCTGCGGAATTTGAAACACACCGAGGCGGGTTTCCAGTTGTTGGCACAAGGCTTCGTGACGCGGGTCTGCGGCACGCCACTGATGGTAACGCTGCCAGTCGGCGGCACTCGCCTCGCCGGAGCGCAGCAACACCACCCAGCGAGTGGCGCTGTCGATCAGGTCGTCGCTCATTCCAGGCACAGCCGCAGGCAGCGGTTGACGGCACGGGTCATGTAGTCGCTGACCGAGCGTTGGGAAATGCCCAGCTCGGCCGCGATTTCCGGGTAGGTCAGGCCATTGAGTTGCGACAGCAGAAAGGTCGCCTTGACCTTGGCCGGCAAGCCGTCGAGCAACTGGTCGATGGCCTGCAGGGCTTCGAGCATCTGCGCCAAATCCTCAGGGGATGGCGCGGGAGAGGTTTCGTCCTGGTCGAGGGCGTCGAGGTAAGCGCGCTCCAAGTCACGGCGACGCCACAGCTGGTACATCAGGCGTTGGGCAATGGTGGTGAGCAAGGCGCGTGGCTGGCGGATCGGCGCCACGCCCGGGGAACTCAGGAGCTGGACGAAGGTGTCGGCGGCGATGTCTTCGGCGTGGGCACGGGAATCGAGATGGCGGTGCAAACGGCCGCACAGCCAGTCGTAATGACTGCGGAATAATCCGCCCACGTAATCGCTGTGAGAAGTGTCGGCGCCGGACATAGTGGCTCCATCTGAGTAGGTTGCGCGTTATGTCCGGTGTTCCGGTGGAGCGATCCTAGCAAGGCTGCTTATTCTTTAATAATATTTAAAAGGTATTTTTATATAACCAATCGCTCACACGCTCTGCGTGGGAATGCCGCCTTGGACGCTCTGCGTCTGCTTTGAAATCGTGACGCAGAGCGTCACAGGATGCATTCCCACGCGGAGCGTGGGAACGATCATTGGAGGCGTGGATAACCCAAGGCTTCAGCCTGCTGCCGGTAATCCAGCAGCACCTGGTAATCCGCTTCGGTGGCGGGCAGCACTTCGTGTACGCCGAGGGTTTGCACCACTTCGGGCAGATCCTGCAAGGCCAGGTTCATGACCTCCCGCAGGTGTTCACTTGAGCCCGGCGCGCTGATGTAAGGCAGCGTCGGGCTGGGCGCGCTGCGGGTGACGATCCTCAGCCCGGCCACTTCCTCTGGCGCAAAACGGGCGAGGTAGTCGTAGGTCACGCTGTCGATGGCGGCAAGGTCGGCGCGGTTTTCCCGCAGCCAGCGCAGGCTTTCGCGATGGGCGCCGCTGATGCCGACTTCGGCAAAGAACCGACCGCCCTGCTGCAGCGGCGCCAGGCGTTCGCGCAGCAGGTTCATGCCGCTGTTGGAGTCATGGCCGTTGATCACGCCGCGGCTGTCTTGGAAGTCGGCCAAGGCAACGCGGGGATTGTCGTCGCGGGTCAGCAGCAGGCTGCAATGCTGGCCGCCGCTGCTGTGGGGCAGTTCGTAGCGCGGGCGGCCAATCACCTGGACTTGCCCGCGCAGCTCGGTCATCAGCGGGTAGCCGCAGGTTTGCGTCAGCAGCAATTGCGGGGCGCGCCACAGGCTGCGCAGGTCGAGATGATCAGCCTTGCGGCGGGTCGCGCCCAGGCGCTCAAGGATGCGCGAAAGCCAGCGCTCATTGGCCTGTTGCACCTGCTGCGGCGCCACGTACATCAGCAGTTCGGCGTAGCGGTCACTCATGGTCGTCTCTCAAGCAAAGGGGTGCCGTGGGCTGTCGATGGCCTTGAGCCCGTGACGGCCGATCAACTGGCCGTAACCCTGCACCAGGAACCCGCCGCTGCGCGCCACCCATTGTTCGCGGCGCGCGCGGTACACGGTGGGCAGCAAATACCACGGCAGCTTCGGCAAGTCGTGATGCACCAGGTGCAGGTTATTGTTGAGGAACAGCCAGGTCCACGGCCAGGCGGCTTCGTTAAGCACCGTGCGCTGTTCCGGTTGTGGGTGCGGGCGATGCTCATAGTAGGAACGGATCGCCGCCACCGACAAGGCCGGCACGCTGACCAGCGCCACGTAGTGCCACACCGGCAGCACGCTGTAGTGGGCGATGAAGGTCAACATCAGCACGGTCACGGTGCCATGGCTCAGCCACATCAGCCACGCCTGGCGCTGGCCTTTGCGCAGGCGCCTGACCTCGTTGCGCGCCAGCTTCCACAGCGCCAGCGGCGAACCCAACAGGAAGCGCCCCAGGACGGTCTTGGTCAGCCAATGCAAGGTGCGCTCGAACAGCGAACTGTCGTCCCACTGCCGCTGATTCAGGTAGCGGCTTTCCGGGTCGACACCGGGCACCGTCAGGTCTTCGTCGTTGTGGTGCACCAGGTGGCAGTTGCGGTACAGGGTGTAGGGGTACCAGACGGCAAACGGTGCGTAGCCGAGGAGTTTGTTCAAAGCAGTGAAGCGGGTGGGATGGCCGTGCAGCAGTTCGTGTTGCAGGGACATCCACAGCGTCACGAGCGGGATCAACAGTGCGGTACTCAGCCACAGGCCAAGCCAGTGGCTGGCGAGGATCACCGCAAACCAGCCGGCATAGACGCCGATCAACAGCAGCCAGGTCGGCCACTCGGTGCGGGCGGTAAAGGTCTGGGCCAGGGCTTCGATTTCCCGGCGCTGGGTTTCATCAAGGTAGTTGGACATCGGCAGCTCAGGGCAGGCGTGGCCGACGAAAAAGCCGGCTTCATCCTGCTCTGTGCAATGGGGCGGGAAAATCTTGCAGATCGTTTGGTGCTTAGCTTAGAACTTAATGACCGAACAGGTTGCTGTCGGTTTTCTTGGCCTTTTTCTCGGCGCGTTTTTCATCGGCGGTCTTTGCCGGTTTCTTCTTGTCAGCTTTCTTGGAATTCAGACCTTTGGCCATGATGCGTGCTCCACTTACAGGGGATGTAACACTGGGTATAACACCGATTGCCCAACAGAAGGCGCTTTGCCCGACTTATAATCTGCACCCCCTGGATTCGCGTGTTTGAAAACCATGCCCGAGTTGCACATTGACCGACTGGCAGAGCCGTTGTGGCCGCTGCTGAACAAGTTCTATCGCAGCCATAACTCACCGATGAAGGCCCTCAAGGGTGGCCAGTTGTGGGTGGCCAGGGGCAGCGAGATTGTCGCGGGCCTGTGCCTGACGCCGGTGGTGGGTGGGCAGTGGTTGACCGGGCTGTTTGTCGACCCGGCGCTGCGTGGCCAGGGGCTGGCGGCGCAATTGATTCGCGCCTCGGTCGCAAGCGTTGAAGGCACGGTGTGGCTGCTGTGCCATCCGGACCTGGAAGGCTTTTATCAACGCCAGGGTTTTACCCAGGACACGTTGCTGCCGCAGTCCTTGTCGGAGCGCCTGGTGCGCTACAAACGCAACAAGCCGATGATCGCCATGGGCTTAGAACCGTTGGTGAGGTCGTCCTTCAATAAAGTGTGATCAGCCGTTGTGGGCCCCATGCTAGCCTCGGCGGCACCAGCGGCCCATTACAGGATGATCATGAAAGCGACCCTTGCAGCCTTATCCCTTGCAGCCCTCCTCGCCCCGGCCTTGAGCCAGGCAGCCGAAGCGCCGGTTTCCGCCGAGCAGTATGCAACCGTGCTCGCCGGCAGTTGGCGCGTGCCGGCCAACAGCGCGCGTGACGGGTATCGTCACCCGCAGCAGACCCTGGAATTCTTTGGCCTGCGGGGCGACCAGACCCTGATCGAAATCACCCCCGGTGGCGGCTGGTACAGCGAGCTGCTGGCGCCGCTGCTCAAGGATAACGGCCACTACATCGCTGCCGTGCAGGCGCCGAACAGCAGTGCCTACGCGCGTACATCAGAAGAAAACCTGAAAAAGAAATTCGCCGCAGACCCGGTGCATTATTCCAAGGCCGGCTTCGCCGAGTTCGACCCCAAGGCTCCAGTGCTGGGCAAGCCTGGCTCGGCCGACACCGTGCTGACCTTTCGCAACGTGCATAACTGGGTGATGGCGGATACGGCGCCGGCGATGTTCGAGGCGTTCTTCAAGGTGTTGAAACCGGGCGGCGTGCTGGGGGTGGTGGATCACCGGGCCAAGGACGGGGCGTCGCTGGAAGACATCAAGCACAGCGGTTACCTGACCACCGCGTATGTGGTGAAACTGGCGACGGATGCGGGGTTCAAGCTTGAGGGGCAGAGCGAGGTGAATGCCAACCCGAAAGATACCAAGGACTACCCGGATGGGGTCTGGACCTTGCCGCCGGCGTTGACGTTGGGGGAAAAGGACAAGGCCAAGTATGTGGCGATTGGTGAGTCGGACCGGATGACGTTGCGGTTTGTGAAGCCCGCAAAATAAGCTGAATGCACGCAGAACAAATGTGGGAGCGGGCTTGCTCGCGAATGCGGTGGATCAGTCTATATCTTCGGTGACTGGCACTCCGCTTTCGCGAGCAAGCCCGCTCCCACAGTTTGAGGTGTGTTTTGCCTGAGGGTTATTCGTCTGCCGTCGGATCCATATCCGGGAACATCACTTCGATAAACCCGAACTTGCTGAAATCGGTAATCCGCGATGGGTACAGCCGGCCGATCAGGTGATCGCACTCGTGCTGTACCACCCGCGCGTGAAAGCCTTCGGCAATCCGCACAATCGGCTCGCCCTTGGGGTCAAACCCTTCGTAGCGAATCTGCTGGTAACGGTCGACGGCCCCACGCAAGCCCGGCACCGACAGACACCCTTCATAGCCTTCTTCCAGCACCGGGCTGAGCGGCGTGATCAGCGGGTTGATCAGGATGGTCTGGGGCACGGCGGGCGCGTCCGGGTAGCGTTCGCTGCTCTCGAAACCGAAGATCACCAGTTGCAGGTCCACTCCAATCTGTGGCGCGGCCAGGCCGACGCCGCCGACGTGTTCCATGGTCTGGAACATGTCATCAATCAACTGCCACAGCTCGGGGCTGTCGAACATTTCCGGCGGAACCGGCGGGGCAATGCGCAGCAGGCGCTCATCGCCCATTTTCAGGATTTCACGGATCATCGATCAGACTTCATCGGTAGTGGGCTTTAGGGAAGGGTCGCGGCCAAGGCCTGAGACATGCTTTTTTTCGTCGTGCTCGCCAAAGTCCTTTTCACCAGGATCCTTGCCTTCGGCCGACATGTGTTCGATCACCGCGTTCATCTCCGCCCCCAGCAACAGCACGGCAGCCGAGATGTAGAAGTACAACAGCAGCACAATGATCGCGCCGATACTGCCATACATGGCGTTGTAGTCGGCAAAGGTTTTGACGTAGTAGCCAAACCCCAGGGAAGCGACGATCCAGACCACCACCGCCAGCACCGAACCCGGTGTGATGAAGCGAAACTTCTGCTTCACGTCAGGCATCACGTAGTACATCAACGCCACGGAGAACATCAACAGGATGACGATCAGCGGCCAACGCAGGATGGTCCACAGGGTGACCACGAATTCCTGCATGCCGATCTGCCCCGCCAGCCATTCCATTACCTGGGGCCCGAGCACCATCAAGGCGGCGGCGGCCAACAGCATGCCGGCGAAGCCTACGGTGTAGAAAATCGACAGCGGGAAGCGCTTCCAGATCGGTCGGCCTTCCACCACGTCATAGGCGGCATTCATCGCACTCATCATCAGGCGCACACCCGCCGAGGCGGTGTACAGCGCGATCACGATACCCACCGACAACAGGCCACCCTTGGATTGCTGCAACTGGTCGATCACCGGGTTGACCTGCTCCAGGGCCTGGGGCGGCAATACCAGTTCCGATTGCATGCGCAGCCAGGTGAAGAAGTCCGGCAGGTGCAGGAAACCGATCAGGGCAATCAGGAACAGCAGGAAGGGAAACAGCGAGAACAGCATCTGGTAGGCCAGCGCCGAGGCGTACGTAGGCATCTCGTCATCGAGGAACTCTGTGACAGTGCGCACCAGCACTTTGTGCAGGGGCAAGCCTTGTAATACCGGAAAAATCATAGCGTCTCCTTTCGCCGCAAAAAGTTGAGTTCGTGGGCGACTCAGGGGCCGTTTTCTACATCAAGGTAGCTTATTTGGCGACCTTGAAACAATTTCCAAACTTTAATCACTGCAGGTGACACAAAAACGGCCATCCGTGGATGGCCGTCGGGCTGCTGGAGTGCAGGCAGCCAGGTCGGGACTATTTGACCGCTTTCTTTACTGCGTCCTTGGTGTCGCCGACTGCTTTTTGCACTTCACCTTTCTTTTCCTGAACCACGCCTTCAGCCCGCAACTTGTCGTTGCCGGTGACTTTGCCAACACCTTGCTTGATGTTGCCTACGGCTTCGTTCGCCAAACCTTTTGCCTTATCCGATGTGCTACTCATGGTATTTCTCCTGGGAACAATCAAGGATTTTGGTCACTACGTAAACGTTGACCCTTGGCCTTTCCAGAGAGTTTCAATTATTTTTTCAGCGGCATTTCATCGCGCCGTACAGGTTTGGCTTTATGTTTTGCGGCCAACCCACGAGAATGCCGGGCACATCCAGGCGCAAGCGCTGGGTAACAGATCCCGTAGGAAGGTTATGAAACTCAATAAAGCACAGGCCATTGCCCGCAGAAACCAGGAACTGGGCGGTGCCGTACTCGGTGTCAACAACTGCCACTTCACCGACCTGGACCGCAAACGCAACATCTGGTGGTTCGACCTGCCGGTGGGCCGGATTGCCGTGGGCCAGTACGAGTGGATCCACTTGTTGATGCACAACGCCGAGAGCGACCAGTTGCTGCACCTGAAGGTGCCAACGGTGTTTCTGCGCGAGAAGCTGGAAGGCCTGGTGGTGCGCAATGCCGGCAAGCGCAAGCCGGAGATTACCCTGGAGCTGAGTGCCGACAAGGACTCGTTCCTCAAGGACGTACGCCCGGCCGGTGCCGGTGTGAGCTTCGCGCAGTTCGCACTGTAGGAATACGGTAAAAACTGTGGGAGCGGGCTTGCTCGCGAATGCGGTGTGTCAGTAACCGGTATATCACTGGCACACCGCTTTCGCGAGCAAGCCCGCTCCCACATTGGATTGCATTTCAAGTGGCGGAATCAGCGTTCAATAAAAAGCCCCGCATCTGCGGGGCTTTTTGTTGGGGCCGATTTACTTCTTCAAACCCAGCTTTTTCAGTTCTTCATCCCGCAGTTCGCGGCGCAGGATCTTGCCCACGTTGGTGGTCGGCAGCGCATCGCGGAATTCCACGGCCTTGGGCACCTTGTAGCCGGTGACGTTGGCGCGCATGTGCTCCATCACCTGGTCTTTGGTCAGGCTGGCACCCGGCTTGACCACAATGAAGATCTTGATGTGTTCCCCGGACTTCTCGTCCGGCACACCAATGGCCGCGCATTGCAGCACGCCCGGCAGGGTCGCCAGCACGTCTTCAAGCTCGTTGGGGTAGACGTTGAAACCGGAGACCAGAATCATGTCCTTCTTGCGGTCGACAATGCGCATGTAGCCATCCGGCTGGATGATCGCGATGTCACCGGTCTTCAGCCAGCCTTCGCTGTCGAGGATCTCGGCGGTGGCGTCTTCGCGCTGCCAGTAGCCCTTCATCACTTGCGGGCCCTTGACGCACAACTCGCCCACTTCACCCAGCGCCAGCTCGACGCCGTCATCGGTGATGACCTTGCACAGGGTCGACGGCACCGGGATGCCGATGGTGCCGATCTGGATGTTCTGGATCGGGTTCACGGTGGCCACCGGGCTGGTTTCGGTCATGCCGTAACCTTCGCAGATGGAGCAGCCGGTGACCGCTTTCCAGCGCTCGGCCGCCGCCAGTTGCAGGGCCATGCCGCCGGACAGGGTGACTTTCAGCGCCGAGAAATCCAGCTTGCGGAAGGCATCGTTGTTGCACAGCGCAACGAACAGCGTGTTCAGGCCGACAAAGCCGCTGAACTTCCACTTCGACAGTTCCTTGACCATCGCCGACAGGTCGCGCGGGTTGCTGATCAGGATGTTGTGGTTGCCGATCAGCATCATCGCCATGCAATGAAAGGTGAAGGCATAGATGTGGTACAGCGGCAGCGGGGTAATCAGGATCTCGCAACCTTCATTCAGGTTGGAGCCCATCAGCGCCTTGCACTGCAGCATGTTGGCGACGAGGTTGCGGTGGGTCAGCATCGCGCCCTTGGCCACGCCCGTGGTGCCGCCGGTGTATTGCAGCACGGCGACTTCGTCGCTGGCGGGGCTGACTTCGTTCACCGGCTGGCCGTGGCCCTTGGCCAATACGTCGTTGAACTTGATCGCCTTGGGCAAGTGATAGGCCGGGACCATCTTCTTCACGTACTTGATGACGCTGTTGATCAGCAGGCGCTTGAGCGGCGGCAACAGGTCGGCGACTTCGGTGACGATCACGTGCCGGACGGAAGTCTTGGGCACGACTTTTTCAGCCAGGTGCGCCATGTTGGCCAGGCAGACCAGGGCCTTGGCACCGGAGTCGTTGAATTGGTGTTCCATTTCCCGCGCGGTGTACAGCGGGTTGGTGTTGACCACGATCAAGCCGGCACGGATGGCACCGAATACGGCGACCGGGTATTGCAGGACGTTGGGCAGTTGCACGGCGATTCGATCACCGGGCTGCAAGTCGGTATGCTGTTGCAGGTAAGCGGCGAAGGCGCCGGACAGTTCGTACAGTTCACCGTAGGTGATTGTCTTGCCCAGGTTGCTGAAAGCCGGTTTGTTGGCGAAGCGTTGGCAGGACTGCTTCAGTACCGCCTGAATATTCGGATACTCGTCTGGATTGATTTCTGCAGCAATCCCGGCGGGGTACTTATCCTTCCAAAAGTCTTCGATCATGGAAGCCCACTCCTCAGCGACGCGAATTCATTCATCGCATTTGATGCGATTATTATTTGTTTGTTTTTGGGTGAGTCTGGCGGTTAAAAGCAGGCCAAGAGGTCACAAAGCGCGCCGAGAGTAGCAGCTTTGCCAAGGGCCGCCTAGAGCCAAAAGAGGCCCCTACGGTCATAAACATGACTCAAGAATATCTAATGGTCATTTTTAGAGCAAAGATTCTATAAGCCTGGAAAGGGCTCTGGAATGGGCTTCTACGCATTTAAACTGAATGAATAAAAACCAAATGTGGGAGCGGGCTTGCTCGCGAAAGCGCAGTGTCAGTCACAGGATATGTCGACTGGTATACCGCTTTCGCGAGCAAGCCCGCTCCCACATTTTTTGACCTTATTTCAAATCAGGCTATGTCGCGCAATTCGCGCCGCAGGATCTTGCCCACCGGCGTCATCGGCAACGACTCACGCAACACAATATGCTTGGGCACCTTGTAGCCGGTGAAGTTGGCCTTGCAGTAGGTCTTCAGCTCTTCAAGGCTCACGCCTTGGGCACGGGCCACCACAAACAGCTTCACCGCCTCGCCGGTACGCTCGTCCGGTACGCCGATCACCGCGCAGCTGGCCACCGCCGGATGCGCCATCACCACGTCTTCGATCTCGTTGGGGTACACGTTGAACCCCGAGACGATGATCAGATCCTTCTTGCGATCAACGATGCGCACAAAGCCGTCCGGGTCGATCACCGCGATATCGCCGGTCTTGAGCCAGCCTTCGGCGTCCAGGGTCTCGGCAGTGGCCACCGGTTGCTGCCAGTAGCCCTTCATCACTTGCGGGCCCTTGATGCACAGCTCGCCCCGCTCGCCCAGCGGCAGCTCCGCGCCGTTGTCGTCGATGATCTTCATCGCCGTGCCCGGCACCGGAATGCCCACGGTGCCCAGCTTCGATTTGCCGCCATAGGGGTTGGTGCTGGCCACCGGTGAGGTTTCGGTCAAGCCGTAGCCTTCACCAATCGCGCAGCCGGTCAGTTGCTGCCAGCGCTCGGCCGTGGCCTTGACCAGTGCGGTGCCGCCGGAGTTGGTGAGCTTGAGGTGGGAGAAATCCAGGCTCTTGAAGTCCGGGTGGTCCATCAAGGCCACGAACAGGGTGTTGAGCCCCAGCAGCCCGGTGAAGCGCCACTTTTTCAGCTCCTTGATAAAGCCGCCGATGTCCCGGGGATTGGTGATCAGCACGTTGTGGTTGCCCGACACCATCATGCACATGCAATTCGCGGTGAAGGCATAGATGTGGTACAGCGGCAGCGGCGCCACCATCACCTCCTGCCCCTCCTTGATAAGCGGATGGCCGTCGTCCCCCAGTTGCGACATACACGCCCGCACTTGCTGCATGTTGGCCACCAGGTTGCCGTGGGTAAGCATTGCGCCCTTGGCCAGGCCGGTGGTGCCGCCGGTGTATTGCAGCACCGCGATGTCGTCGAGGGTCACCGGATGGCGGTTGAGTGCCTGGCCGGCGCCCATGCGCAGGGCGCGCTTGAAGGAGATGGCTTGCGGCAGGTTATAGGCCGGGACCATCTTCTTCACCTTGTCGACCACGGTGTTGATCAGCCAGCCCTTGGCAGCGGGCATGAAGTCGCCCATCTTCGCTTCGATCAGGTATTCGATCTCGGTGTCCTTGCTGACTTCTTCAACACGCGAGCCAAACAGGTTCAGGTACACCAGCGCACGAATGCCGGCATCCTTGAATTGGTGACGCATTTCCCGCGGGGTGTACAACGGGTTGGTGTTGACCACGATCAGCCCGGCGCGCAGGGCGCCGAAAACGGCAATCGGATAATGCAGGACGTTGGGCATCTGCACGGCAATGCGGTCACCCGGCTTGAGGTCGGTGTGCCACTGCAGGTAACCGGCGAACGCGGCGCTGCGCCGATCCAGCTCGGCGTAGGTCAGGGTGATCCCCATGTTGCTGAACGCCGGACGATCGGCAAAGGTCTTGCAGGAACGCTCGAAGACTTCGATCACCGATTTATAGGCTGTGAGGTCGATCTCGTTGGGAACCCCGGCTGCGCGTTTGTCATTCCAGAAATCAGGTTGCATTATTCTTGTCCTCTTACCTGAGTGGTCCGGCCGCTTTTGATGTTGCGATGAAAGCGGAGCTTTGGGGACGTTAGCAGCTATGGTCAATCAGGCAAATACAACAAGATGCGTCATTGATTGTGTGAATCTCCCCGCCAAGGCCAGCGCTGATCCAGCGGCCTGCGGTGAATGAGCTATACACTGCAACGACCCTGAGCAAAGGAAGCGCCATGAACCACACCACTTTCTGGCTGACCGCGAATGACCGCAGTCGGGTGTACGTCAACCAGTGGCTGCCGGACGGGCCGCCCAAGGCGCTGATCATGCTGGCCCACGGCATGGCCGAGCACAGTGGCCGCTATGCCCGCCTGGCCCAGGCGTTGTGCGATGCCGGCTACGGCCTGTACGCCCCCGACCAGCGCGGCCACGGGCGTACCGCCGACGAGGGCACCCTGGGGCTGTTCGCCGAGAAAGACGGCTGGAACAAGGTGGTGGGCGACCTGGCGAGCCTCAACCAGCATATCGGCCAGCAAGCGCCGGGGGTGCCGATCATCCTGCTGGGCCACAGCATGGGCAGCTACATTGCCCAGGCGTACCTGCTGCACCACAGCGCGAGCCTTAACGGGGCGATTCTCAGCGGCTCGAATTTCCAGCCGGTGGCGCTGTACGGCGCGGCCAAGGTGATTGCCCATGTCGAACGCCTGCGCCAGGGGTTGCGCGGGCGCAGTGCGCTGATTGATTTCCTGTCATTTGGATCGTTCAACAAGGCGTTCAAACCCAATCGCACCGCTTTCGACTGGCTCAGCCGTGACCCGGCCGAGGTCGACAAGTACGTCAGCGACCCGCTTTGCGGCTTCCGTTGCACCAACCAGCTGTGGATCGACCTGCTGGGCGGCTTGCAGCAAATCAGCAAAGCGTCCAATCTCGCTCAGATAGACCCGGGGCTGCCGATCCTGATAATGGGCGGTGAATGTGATCCGGTCAGTGAAGGCAAGCGTCTCAAAAGTCTGGCCAATGCGTTGCGTGAAGCTGGCTGCCAGCACCTGGAGCTGAGCATTTACCCACAGGCGCGCCACGAATTATTCAACGAAACCAACCGTGATGCGGTCACAGCCGACGTGCTGATGTGGCTGGCCCAGGCAGCAGTGCTGCGCCGCCCTACTCGCTGCGAATGATTTTTCGTTTAAAATCAATATATTAAGATTTCTGATTAGCCACAGGATGCACCAACTGATGACCCAGGTTACCAACACGCCTTACGAAGCCCTCGAAGTCGGCCAGACCGCCAGCTACAGCAAGACCGTCGAAGAGCGCGATATCCAGTTGTTCGCGGCAATGTCCGGCGACCACAACCCGGTGCATCTGGACGCCGAATTCGCCAAGGCGACCATGTTCAAGGAGCGCATTGCCCACGGCATGTTCAGCGGCGCCCTGATCAGCGCGGCGGTTGCGTGCGAGTTGCCTGGGCCCGGCACGATCTATATCGGCCAGCAAATGACCTTCCAGAAACCGGTCAAAATCGGCGACACCCTGACCGTGCGTCTGGAAATCCTCGAGAAGCTGCCGAAATTCCGCGTGCGCATCGCCACCCGCGTATTCAACCAGCGCGATGAGCTGGTGGTAGACGGCGAAGCCGAGATCCTCGCGCCACGCAAGCAGCAGACCGTGACCCTGACCGAACTGCCGGCCATCAGCATCGGTTGAACGAACGCCCATGAAAAAGCCCCGCATCTGCGGGGCTTTTTTATTCAGGCGGGGCTCAAGACTGAGCGCGAGCCTGGTTACGCAGGGCTTTCACCTGGTCGTGGTTGCGTTGCGCGCCGTGGAACTGACGCTCTACCAGGTCACGAATGCCCAGCAGGTTGTGCTTGTTGATCTTCTCGATCGCTTCTTTGTAAGCCTTCAGTGCGTGGTCTTCACCGCGCTCGGCTTCGTTCAGCACGGCTTCTTCGTCTTTACCGGTCACCATCGACTTCACGTCGACCCAACCACGGTGCAAGGCACCGGCGACGCTGCCGGAATCTTCCGGATCGCCACCCAGTGCTCTTACCGCGGTCTGCAGTTCGGCAGCGGCGGTACCGCAATCAACGGAACGTTTGGCAAACAGGGCTTTGAGTTCTGGGTGCTTGATGTCTTCTGCGCAGGTCTTGAAGCCTTCCTGGCCGTCTTTGCTGGTCTCGATCAGGTCGTTGAGTACGGAGATCGATTCTTTGTTGATATCAGTCATTTTTCAATTCCTTCGCGGGTTAAGAAACGTGTATTAGTAATTGCAGCGCCCGTGCCAGCTTTTGAAAAAAAATTTATTACTTAAATTTCAATAAGTTAGCCAATACACAAAAATCTGTATCCGCTTTATTTGCATGATCTGTCATTTGGCCTCCATGCAGAATGCCTGTATTTTCCAAAGCACCGACTCAAACACCTGAAGCCGCAATGAACCCTGAAAAACTTGAACTGCTGATCACCCGCGAAATGCCCTTCGGCAAGTACAAGGGCCGGATCATTGCCGACCTGCCCGGCCCCTACCTGAACTGGTTCGCCCGTGAAGGTTTCCCCCACGGCGAACTGGGCGGGTTGCTGGCCCTGATGCAGGAAATCGACCACAACGGTTTATCCGAACTGCTGGAACCCCTGCGCGCCAAGCACGGCAAGCCCGCCCCTCGTCATTAATAGAGCACGCACATGGACAGTACCCGCGACGAACAACACTGGCACGCCATCGCCCAGCGCTACGACCTGGAGCCCGGCCCGATCAACCTCGAAAACGGTTACTTCGGGCGCATGAGCCGCGCGGTACTTGAGCAGTATCAGGACAACGTCGCCTTCATCAACCGCAGCAACTCTATCCATGTGCGCCAGCGTTTCGAGCAGGGCGAAAACGTCGAGATCCGTAACCAGTTGGCGCAGTTGATGGACGCCGATCCTGAAGCCATCGCCCTCACCCGCTGCGCCTCGGATGCGTTGCAGTCGCTGATCCGCAACTACAACCGCTTGCAGCCCGGCGACCAGGTGCTGATCAGCGACCTGGAGTACGACACCGTCAAGGGCGCCATGCGCTGGCTGGCGCAGAATCGCGGCGTAGAAGTGATCGAAATTGCCCACGAACACCCGGCCAGTTTCGACAGCCTGGTGCAGACGTATCGCGATGCGTTCCTGCGCTATCCCCGCCTGAAACTGCTGGCACTGACCTACGTGACTCACCGCACCGGGCTGGTGATGCCGGTGGAGGCGATTGCCGGCGCTGCCAGGGAACATGGAATTGATGTGATCCTCGATGGCGCCCATGCGCTGGGGCAGATCGAGTTCAACCTCGCGCAATTGGGTATCGCGTTTGCCGGTTTCAACCTGCACAAGTGGATCGGTGCGCCGTTGACCCTGGGCTTTATTTATATCGACCCGCAACGGTTGGCGGACATTGATCCGGACATGGGTGAGTTTCACTATCCGGTGACCGATGTACGTGCCCGCACGCCGTACAGCACGCCGAATTTCCCGGCGTTGATGACCTTGCCGCTGGTGTTCGAGGAGCATCGCTTGTTGGGCGGTTCGAAGGCCAAGGGTGCCCGACTCAACTACCTGCGGGATTTGTGGGTGAGTGAGGTGCGGCAGTTGCCGGGGATTGAAGTGCTGACGCCGGACGACCCACGGCTGTATTGCGCGATCACGTCGTTCAAGTTCACTGACAAGCCGGATCAGCAGGTGATGGCGGACCGACTGCTCAAGGAATACAACCTCTTCACCACAACCCGCAGCGGCGCGTCGTTCGGCAGTTGTATTCGGGTGACACCAGGCTTTTTGACGTCAGCGGCGGACATTCATGCGCTGATCAAAGCCATCACCGAACTGAGCGCGATATCACTGTAGGAGCGAGCTTGCTCGCGAAGGTCGTTAACGATGACACGGGAAACCTGACACCCAGCGGTGCTCTCGGTTTTTTCGCGAGCAAGCTCGCTCCTACAGTGGGAGTGGGCCATTTTCCGCAGGCAAAAAAAAGCGGTACACCGACCAAGTGCACCGCAAAAATGCCGTAGAACACAGCAACAACGATTCGGTAAATCCAATCAGTCCAGCAGGGCCAGCGCCTCGGCGGTGGTTTCCTGGATGCGTGCCCAGTCGCCGTTCTTGACCCATTCCGGATCAAGCATCCAGCTACCGCCCACGCACATCACATTTTTCAACGCCATGTAGCTCTTGATGTTGGCCGGGCCAACCCCGCCAGTCGGGCAGAATTTCACTTCGCCAAACGGGCCGCCCAAGGCCTTGATCGCCGCCACGCCACCGCTGACTTCAGCCGGGAACAGCTTGAAGCGGCGATAACCCAGGCCATAACCTTCCATGATCCCGGAGGCATTGCTGATGCCCGGCAACAGCGGAATCGAGCTGTGTACCGAGGCTTCCAGCAGGTCACGGGTAATCCCGGGAGTGACGATAAATTGCGAACCGGCCACTTCGGCCGCTTCCAGCATATGACGATCCAGCACGGTACCGGCACCGGTGCACAGCTCCGGACGCTGCTCACGCAGTACCTGGATGGCCTTGAGGCCGAACTGCGAACGCAGGGTCACTTCCAGTGCGGTCAAACCACCGGCTGCCAGGGCATCGGCCAGCGGCAGGATGTCCTGTTCACGGGCAATGGTGATCACCGGCAGGATCCGCGCCTTGGCGCAGAGGCTGTCGATCAAGGCAACTTTGTCCGCCATGGAAACGGTAGGTTGAGGGCTGTTCATCGCGGCTGATCCTTGGCTCATGGGCACCAGTAAATCTCTAGAGTAGGTTGCAAAAACGCGCGTATCGGCATGGCAGCAACGTCGTCACTGGCCAGCGCGGCGCTCAAGGTGGTCAATTTCGAGCTGCCGGAAATCGACAGCACGGTGTAGTGGGCGGTGGCCAGCAGCGCGCGACTCATGGTCAGGCGCTGGTGCGGCACGGTCGGCGCCAGCATCGGCCAGCAACGACGGCTGCCGTCCGGCTTCAACGCTTCAGCCAGGTTCGGGCTGTTGGGGAACAGCGACGCGGTGTGGCCGTCGTCGCCCATGCCCAGTACCAGCACATCAATCGTCGGCAACTCGGCCAGCAGGCGATCGGCCTGCTCGGCAGCGTCGTCAAGGGTGGCGGCGACGCTGTACAGGCTCAGGAACTTGGCCTTGGCCGCCGGGCCCTGCAGCAAATACTTCTTCAACAGGCCGGCATTGCTGTCGGCATGTTCCACCGGCACCCAGCGCTCGTCGGCCAGGGTGATGGTCACCTTGGACCAGTCCAGGCCTTGCTTGGCGAGGTTCTGGAAGAACGCCACCGGGCTGCGGCCGCCGGACACCACCAGGGTCGCTTCGCCACGGGCACTGATGGCCGCGCGCAGTTGTTCGGCCACGTCATTGGCCAAGCCATCCGCCAGCAGCACCGGGTTGCGGTACTCATGGGCAGTCACGCCCTGAGGCAGTTTCAAATCAGATATCGCCATACCAAGACCTCCCGTCCCGCGTGATCAGTGCAATCGAGCTCATTGGCCCCCAGGACCCCGCCGCGTACGGCTTGGGCGCATCACCGGATTTTTTCCATCCGGCGATCAACTGGTCACACCACTTCCACGCAGCTTCGATTTCATCTTTGCGCACAAACAGGTTCTGGTTGCCACGCATTACTTCCAGCAACAGCCGCTCGTAGGCATCGGGAATCCGTGCGCTGCGATAGGTGTCGGAAAAATTCAGTTGCAGCGGGCCGCTGCGCAGTTGCATGCCCTTGTCCAGGCCCTGCTCCTTGGTCATCACGCGCAAGGAAATCCCTTCGTCCGGTTGCAGGCGGATGATCAGTTTGTTGCTGATCTGCAAGCGCTGCTCGGGGGCGAAGATGTAGTGGGACGGTTCCTTGAAGTGGATGACGATCTGCGACAGTTTTTGCGGCATGCGCTTGCCGGTACGCAGGTAGAACGGCACCCCGGCCCAACGCCAGTTACGGATATCGGCACGCAGGGCGACGAAGGTCTCGGTGTCGCTCTGGGTGTTGGAGTTCTCTTCTTCCAGGTAACCCGGTACCGGCTTGCCGGCGCTGTAGCCGGCGATGTATTGGCCACGCACCACCTGGGTGGTCAGGCCGTCCGGGCTGATGGGCGCCAGGGCCTTGAGCACCTTGACCTTCTCGTCCCGAATACTGTCGGCAGACAGGTCGGCGGGCGGGTCCATGGCGATCAGGCACAGCAGCTGCAGCAAGTGATTCTGGATCATGTCCCGCAGCTGCCCGGCCTTGTCGAAATAGCCCCAGCGACCTTCGATGCCTACTTGCTCGGCCACGGTGATTTCCACGTGGGAGATGTAGTTCTGGTTCCACTGGGTTTCAAACAGGCTGTTGGCAAAACGCAGGGCGATCAGGTTCTGGACGGTCTCTTTGCCCAGGTAGTGGTCGATGCGGTAGGTGCGGTTTTCCGGGAAGAACTGCGCCACGGCGTCATTGACCTTGCGCGAGGAATCCAGGTC
Source organism: Pseudomonas sp. Colony2 (assembly GCF_019382755.1). Taxonomy (NCBI): domain Bacteria; kingdom Pseudomonadati; phylum Pseudomonadota; class Gammaproteobacteria; order Pseudomonadales; family Pseudomonadaceae; genus Pseudomonas; species Pseudomonas sp. Colony2. The sequence continues at coordinate 5,625,045 of NZ_CP080030.1, forward strand.
CGAGCCGATGGGTTTTTCCAGGACCACGCGGGTATTTTCCGCCAGGCCGACCTTGGACAGGTTCTCGCAGATCGCGCCATACACCGCCGCCGGGGTGGCGAAGTAGGCAATCAGGCGTTGTTCAGTGCCGGCGTTCTCTGCCAGGGCGACGTAGTCATCGGCCTTCAGGAAGTCGACGTGCAGGTACGTCAGGCGGGCCAGGAAACGCTGGGCGACGGTTTCGTCCAGTTCCTTGCCAACGTAACCACGCAATTCTTTTTCGATGTGGGCCAGGTGCTGTTGCTCGGAACCGGCCTCACGGGCCAGGGCCAGGATGCGCGTGTCTTCGTGCAGCAGGCCCGCACCATCGAGTTGATAGAGGGCAGGAAATAACTTGCGCAGCGCCAGATCACCCAAGGCGCCAAACAGGGCAAAGGTGCAGGGTTCTACGGTTATCGAAGGCATGATGTTTGTTCTTTTATCAAGTTAAGCTACAAATACCTTTTTTTAAGGCATCACTCAAGGAAAAATGTAGTAATAACCACAACATTTTCCCGAAAAACGTATTCCGAGTGGTGGTGTTCAACTACCCTCAGTAGGATAGGCCACCGCAAAGGGCCGCTCGTCGATTGGTTGACGACCCTTATTTGCATCGTCGCCCTAAGGAAACATGAATGGACCGCGTGCGAAATCTACTGGAACAGATCCAGAAACGCCTCGAAGAACTGAACAAGGCTGAACGTAAAGTCGCCGAGGTCATCCTGCTCAACCCGCAGCAGGCGACCCGCTTCTCTATCGCCGCCCTCGCCCAGGCCGCTTCGGTCAGCGAACCTACAGTGAACCGCTTCTGCCGCTCGTTCGGCGTGAGTGGTTACCCTGAACTTAAATTGCAGCTGGCGCAAAGCCTGGCCAGTGGCGCGGCGTATGTCAGCCGCGCGGTGGAGGCCGATGATAACCCGGAGGCCTACACCCAGAAGATCTTCGGCAGTGCCATCGCGTCCCTCGACAGCGCCTGCCAGGCCCTGGACCCGAACCTGATCAGCAAGGCCGTCGACCTGCTGATCCAGGCTCGGCAGATCCACTTCTTCGGCCTGGGTGCTTCGGCGCCGGTGGCCATGGACGCGCTGCACAAGTTTTTCCGTTTCAACCTGTCGGTCACGGCCCACGCCGATGTGCTGATGCAGCGGATGATCGCCTCGGTGGCCCACACCGGGGAGTTGTTCGTGATCATTTCCTACACCGGGCGTACCCGTGAACTGGTGGAAGTAGCACGTATTGCGCGGGAAAACGGCGCCTCGGTGCTGGGCGTGACCGCCGAAAATTCGCCGCTGGCCAAGGCCAGTACGGTGAGCCTGAACATTCCGTTGCCGGAAGACACCGACATCTACATGCCGATGACCTCGCGGATCATTCAGTTGACGGTGCTGGATGTGCTGGCGACGGGCATGACCTTGCGTCGCGGAGTGGATTTCCAGCCGCACTTGCGCAAGATCAAAGAGAGCTTGAACGACAGCCGGTATCCGGTTGGGGATGAATTCAACTAGGCCCGAATCTACTGTGAATGTGCCGGCCTCTTCGCGAGCAAGCCCGCTCCCACATTCGACTGCATTCCAAAAGTGGAACTCGGTCTAATGTGGGAGCGGGCTTGCTCGCGAAAGCGGCATCAGCAACACCGGAACATCCGGATCAAGCCCCCGCCCTCGCCTGCAAACTCAAATGCGCCCTCTCCCCCGGCGCCAGGCTCGCAGCAGCCATCGCCGACTCCACACACACAAACCCCGCAGCCTCGTTGAAGCTCACCCCCAGCAACGGTCGACTCCCCGGGTGCCACACCACCGTGTCGGCACTCTCGCCGGTGTCGATGCACAATTCGCGCTGCCAGGCATGGTCCTTGAGGTGCAGTTCACCGTCGTGCTGGAACACCCGCTGACACCCACCATCGACACGCAACTCACCTTCCTGCTGGCACGCCTGGCGATTCAGCTGGTCGTAGCCCTGCGCGCCATCGAGCCCAGACAGCGCTATCTCACCAACGTTGCCAATCCGCCAATAAGCGTGCAAAGCATGGCTCAATTGGCACGGCAGCTCGTCCTGGTGCTCGGTGGCCAGGCGCAGCTCCAGGGTTTCCCCCAGGTGTGCATGCAGGTCCACCTGCCAGTCGCATAGCTGCAATTGCCAGTGCAAACGCACGCCGTCGTCGTCGGTGCTGCTGTCCAGCAATTTCCAGTCGATCAGCCGTGCCCAACCATGGGACGGCCAGGCGTTTTCGCTGGGATGGCGGCCATACCACGGCCAACACACCGGCACGCCGCCACGGATGGCGCCGACCTGCGGCCACTTGGCCGCGCACCACAGCCAGGGCTTCTGGCCCGTGGGCTGAAAGTGCAGCAATTGCGCGCCCTGACGACTGAACACCGCCTGGCAGAGCGGGTGATCAATCACCAGCACATCGCGCATCTGGAAGCGTTCCCAGGCGAATACCGGCCGCTCGCGCAGGGATTTGAAAAAGCGTTGCAGCGGATGCTCATGCATGTGCCACGGTCCTGAATATCTTTGCAGGCGCTGGCTTGCCTGCGATGGCATCGCCTCGGTGTGGCAGATACACCGCGGGGCTCGCATCGCAGGCAAGCCAGCTCCCACACAAAAAAAAGCGGATAGCCATGGCTACCCGCAAAATGCGCACAGAGAGAAGGAGCTTATCGCAACAACGTTAGAACGTAGACTGAATTTTCAGGCCCGCTACCACCGCGTTGTCGACTTGCTTAACACCACCTGGGTTGGCGATGTATTGCAGGTTGGGACGCACGGTCAGCCAGTTGGTGACGTGGATGCCGTAGTTCAGTTCGACGTTGTATTCGGTGTTGCGCAGCGGTGCGTAACCCGCTTCGCTGTAATCGGTGAAACCGTTGGCCTCGTTATACAGCTCGGCGTTTTTCTTCACGTCGCTGTTGGCATGGATACGGGACACACCGATACCCACGTCATCCTTGGTACGGGCGTCGAATGGGCCTTTGTACACAAGCATCACCGACTGGTAGTTGTCGACCAGGTTGGTGTCTTTGTCGTGGAAGGTGGCGTTGGCCGCGATGTTCAAGCCGCGGGAAGCGTCGCCATTGTGGGTAGTGAGTTGCTGTTGCACGACGCCCCAATAGCCGGTTTTGCTGCTGCGCACACGGTAGGCTGCCCCAGTGGTGGCTGCATCGTTGCCATTGACATCTTTAAGTACGTCGTTGGCGTCCGCGGCGCTCTTGTAGTAACCCACACGGTATTCACCCGGCAGGCCATTGACCTTAGGCGACCAGACCAATTCCACCGGAATCACGGTGCCCTTGGTGCCGCTGCCGCTGAGCTTGAAGCCGTTGCCGTGCTCCAGTTGCGACGGGTTCTGGTTGTATGCACCGATTTGCGCATACAGTTCAGGCGTGATGTTGTACTTCACGCGAATAGCCGCCTGGGCGACTGGCCAGTTGTACCAGGTGTTTACATAGTTACCGACCTGGGAGCCACAGAACGACAGGTTCTGGAAGTCGCACGGGAAGGTGTTGAAGTCTTCGCCTTCACCGAAGTAACCGAGCTTCACGTCCAGCTTGTTGTCGAACATCTGGTGCTGAACCCAGAACTGGGTCAGACGCACCATGTGGCCTCGGCCGTCGACTTCTTGAGACGAACTCAAGGTGCCGGCACGCGGGTCACCGATACGGTCGTTGGAGATGTTTGCACCATTACGATTGGTCAACTGGATCTTGGCCTGGGTGTTATCCCAGCCCCACAGCTTTTGCAGGTCCAGTGCCACGCCCAGACCGAACTGGTCAGCGTAACGGGCAGTCTTGTCGTTGTTGTAGCCGCCGCCAAGGTTGCCACCGACTTCACCGACGTAATCCGCCTTGATGTCGATACCTTGCTCGATCAGTTTGGTACGTTCGCCGCCCCAATCACCGGTCATCCACTTGGAGTCGGCGCTGAACGCGTCGTCCGCCATCGCATTGGCGGACAGTACCAGGGCTGCTGCTGCTGACAGTTGGCAGAACAACCGGGTGTTGTTGTGGTGCTTTTTCATCCCTACATCCTCGTCTTTATTGTTATTAACTGTTTTTATCTAACGCGGTTTACTTCTTTGTGAGAGCAGGACTCTCACAAAAGCCCCTACACATCATTTGAAACTTCAGCGTCCCTTGAATTGAGCGACGTTGTCGGCACGGTCCTGGGCAGGCAACGAAGCGGCAGTGCCCAGGCGCTCGCCGGTCTTGGCGTCGAACAGCAACACTTTGGCCGGGTCGAACTGCAAGGTCAGGGTCTCGCCCACTTGCGGCGCCACATCGGGCGCCAGGCGGCAGCAGACCTTGGTGTCATTGATTTGCACGAACACCAGGGTGTCCGGACCGGTCGGCTCGGTGACTTGCACCTCGGCCCGAATGGTCGGCGCGCCGGTGGCTTCGGCGGCGGCCAGCACGATCTGCTCCGGGCGCAGGCCCAGGATCACTTCGCGGTCTTCAAGACCGGCATCGTTCATGTTCAACGGCAATTCACAGCGGGCCTGGCCGCTGTCCAGCAGCGCCACCAGGCGGCCGTCCTTGCGTTGCAGGCGCAGTGGAATGAAGTTCATCGGCGGCGAACCGATGAAGCTCGCCACGAACAGATTGGCCGGGTCGTTGTAGATCTCTTTCGGCGTGCCGAACTGCTGGATGATGCCGTCCTTCATGACCGCCACTTTGTCGCCCAGGGTCATCGCTTCGATCTGATCGTGGGTGACGTAGACGGTGGTGGTTTTCAGACGCTGGTGCATCAGTTTCATTTCGGTACGCATCTCGACCCGCAGCTTGGCGTCGAGGTTGGACAGCGGTTCGTCGAACAGGTAGATCTTCGGGCGACGCGCCAGTGCACGTCCCATGGCCACGCGTTGTTGCTGGCCACCGGAGAGCTGGCCCGGCTTGCGATTGAGCAGGTGCTCGATCTGCAGCAGCTTGGCCACTCGTGCCACTTCTTCATCGATCGCTGCCTGGGGCATCTTGCGAATCTTCAGGCCGAATTCGATGTTCTCGCGCACGCTCATGGTCGGGTACAGCGCGTAGGACTGGAACACCATGGCGATGTCACGATCCTTGGGGCTCATGCCGCTGACGTCCTGGTCGCCGATCATGATCGCGCCACCGGTGATGTTTTCCAGGCCGGCAATGCAATTCATCAAGGTCGATTTGCCGCAACCCGAAGGGCCGACCAGGATCAGGAACTCACCTTCCTTGATCGACAGTTCGATGTTCTTCAGGGTGTCCGGCAGACCGGTACCGTAGGTCTTGTTTACGTTACGAAGTTCGAGCGTTGCCATGATTACCCCTTGACCGCGCCGGCCGTCAGGCCGCGCACGAAATACTTGCCTGCGACCACATAGACCAGCAGGGTCGGCAGCCCGGCGATCATCGCCGCCGCCATATCAACGTTATATTCCTTGACCCCGGTACTGGTGTTGACCAGGTTGTTCAGCGCCACCGTGATGGGCTGCGAATCACCGCTGGAGAACACCACGCCGAACAGGAAGTCGTTCCAGATCTGCGTGAACTGCCAGATCAGGCACACCATGATGATGGGTGTCGACATCGGCAGGATGATCAGGCGGAAGATCGTGAAGAACCCCGCGCCATCCAGGCGAGCCGCCTTCACCAGTGCATCGGGAATGCTGACGTAGTAGTTACGGAAGAACAGTGTAGTAAACGCCAGTCCGTAGACGATGTGCACGAACACCAGGCCCGTGGTGGTACTGGCCAGGCCCATCTTGCCGAGGGTGAACGAAGCTGGCAGCAGCACGGTCTGGAACGGCAGGAAGCAGCCGAACAGCAACAGGCCGAAGAACAACTGCGAACCACGGAAGCGCCACATCGACAGCACGTAGCCGTTCAACGCACCGATGGCGGTGGAGATCAGTACCGCCGGAACGGTGATCTTGATCGAGTTCCAGAAGTAGCCGTCAACCGTGGCCCAGGCTTTCACCCAGCCGATGCCGGTGATCACGGTGGGCCAGCTCAGCAGGTTGCCGGTGCTGATGTCTTCCGGGGTCTTGAAGCTGGTGAGCAACATGACCACCAACGGCACCAGGTACAGCAGGACAGCGAGAATCAGCACCGCGTAGATCGCGACGCGGCTCAGGCTGATGGCAGGTTTGCCAGCAAGACTAGTCATTACGCTTGGTCCTTAGCTCGGAGTACAGGTAAGGCACGATGATTGCGAGAATCGCACCGAGCATCAGAATCGCACTGGCCGAACCCATGCCCATCTGGCCGCGGCTGAAGGTGAAGGAGTACATGAACATCGCCGGCAGGTCGGAGGAGTAACCCGGACCACCCGCCGTCATGGCCGCCACCAGGTCGAAGCTCTTGATCGCGATGTGCGCCAGGATCATTACCGCACTGAAGAACACCGGGCGCAGGCTTGGCAGCACCACTTTCCAGTAGATGCGCGGCATGCTCGCGCCGTCGATCTGCGCCGCACGGATGATCGATTGATCAACACCGCGCAGGCCGGCGAGGAACATCGCCATGATGAAGCCCGAGGCTTGCCACACAGCAGCGATCACCAGGCAATACACCACACGGTCCGGGTCGATCAGCCAGTCCAGGCGAAAGCCTTCCCAGCCCCAGTCACGCAGCAGTTTGTCCAGGCCCATGCCTGGGTTGAGCAGCCATTTCCAGGCGGTACCGGTGACGATCATCGAGAGCGCCATCGGGTACAGGTAAATGGTGCGGATAAAACCTTCGCGACGGATTTTCTGGTCGAGGAAAATCGCCAGGGTCACGCCGATCACCAGGGTGATGCCGATGAACATGCCACCGAATACCGCGAGGTTCTTGCTCGCGACCCACCAGCGGTCGTTGTCGAACAAGCGCACGTATTGCGCCAGGCCTACGAACTTGTAGGTCGGCAGGAAAGTCGAGTTAGTGAACGACAGCACGAACGTCCACAGGATGTAGCCATAGAAGCCCACCAGAACGATGAACATGCTCGGCGCCAGCACCAGTTTGGGTAGCCAGCGCTGCAGTGCATCGAACGGCGAGGCTTTGCTGAACACAGCAACAGAACTCATGGGAAAATCCAGTACAGGGAAAAAGGACTACAGGAACATGCCTTGTGGGGGTTAGGGGTCCCCCCACAAGGCCATTCGGTACTAACCGTTACTTGGCCGACTTGATCGCTGCCGCGAGTTTCTTCGCGGTATCGGCAGGGTCAGCTTTCGGGTCATTGATGTAGTTGGTCACGACATCAAAGAACGCGCCTTGTACCGCCAGCGTGGTTGCCATGTTGTGGGCCATGCTTGGTTGCAGGCCGCCAGTCTTGGCATCCGCCAGGAAGTCCTTGGCAGCAGTCTGGGCGCAGGAGTCGAAGCCGTATTTGCCCATGTCTTGCAACATGTCGATACGAACCGGGATCGAGCCCTTGTTGATGCTGAAGACTTTCTGAAAGTTTTCGCTCAGCACGACCTTGGCGATGTCCTGCTGACCGGCAGCAGTGCCTTTGTCTTTCTGCTTGAAGGCTGCGAGGGAGTCGATGTTGTAGGTGAAGGCCTTGTCGGTGCCCGGGAAGGCTACGCACTCGTAGTCTTTGCCGGCGACTTTCTTGGCGGCGGTCCATTCACTCTTGGCCCAGTCACCCATGATCTGCATGCCGGCCTTGCCGTTGATGACCTTGGCGGCTTCCAGGTTCCAGTCCTGGCCTTTGCCGTCGGCGTCCATGTAGGTCGCGACTTTCTTCAGCTCGGTCAGGGACTTGATCATTTCAGGGCCGGTCAGGGCTTTTTCGTCGAGGTCCACCAGGGCTTTCTTGTAACCGTCAGCCCCCATGACCGAGAGCACGACCGCTTCGAATACCGTGCTGTCCTGCCAAGGCTGGCCACCGTGGGCGAGCGGAATGAAGCCCGCGGCCTTGAGCTTGTCGCCCGCTGCGTAGAATTCTTCGAGGGTGGTAGGGGGTTTNGCGATACCGGCTTTCTTGAACACTTCCGGGTTGATCCACAGCCAGTTCACGCGGTGAATGTTCACCGGCACGGCCACGTAGTTACCTTCGTACTTCACGGTATCGGAGACTTTCTTGTCCAGCAGGCTGTCCCACTTCTCTTCTTTGGCGGGTTCCTTCAGGACGTCGGTGTCGAGCAGCCCGGTGGACGCCCATTCCTGGATGTCGGGGCCTTTGATCTGGGCCATGCCTGGCGGGTTGCCAGCAACGGCGCGGCTTTTCAGTACGGTCATGGCAGTGGAACCGCCACCGCCGGCGACGGCACCGTCTTTCCAGGTGAAACCGTCTTTTTCAACTTGGGCCTTCAGGACATCTACTGCCGCTTTCTCGCCACCCGAGGTCCACCAATGCACAACTTCAACCGTCCCTTTCGAGTCGGCGGCAAAAGCACTGAGGGGAAACAACGAGGCAACGGAAATAGCTACGGCGAGGCGACTGATCGCTTTCATCTGAGTACCTTTTTTCTTGTTGTTATGCATGCAAGTCGGTGCTTGCGCTGCAAACGAGTTTAAACAGGGATTTTTCAGGTGCAGGTAACAAAGGGACGCCAAAATGTCACCACTTGGTGACATAGCGCCCGGTGGCCACGGCACTGGCCATGCTCGGTGACAAGGGTAGACCCGGCAGCAAGACAGACTGCCAGGCGTGGTAGAGGTCCGGTTTGCCACCCCAGATTTTCGCGCTGGGCTGGTTTTTCGGGCTCAGTTCGTGGTGCCAGCTGCCGTGGGTGCGGTCAATGAAACGGGTTTCACAGAACTCCCAGAAGCGCCGGTACCAGGTTTCGTAATGCAGCTCCCCCGTGCGTTTGAGCAGCGCCTGGGCAGCGGCACTGGCTTCGCAATGGGTCCAGTGCAGGCGCTCGCGCACCACGGGGCGCTGGCTCCAGTCGAGGGTGTAGACAATGCCGGGGGCGCCGTCGACGGCCCAGGCGTATTCACAGGCGCTGGCGAACAGGCCCTTGGCGTCGGTCACTAGCCACTCAGGGGTGACGAGCCCGGCATCCAGGCGCGCAGCCTCAAGGTGCAACACCAGTCGCGCCCATTCGAAGCCGTGGCCGGGGGTGATGCCGTAGGGGCGAAAACCATCGGCCGGGTTGTCTTCGTTGTAACCACGCAGGGGTTGCCAATGGCTGTCGAAATGCTCGATCACCATGTCCCGGTTTTGCGCCGCATGGGTATGAATAATCCGCTCGACGATGCGCAGTGCCCGGTCCAGCCAGCGGGTTTCACCGGTGACATCGGCCAGGGCCAGGAAGGCTTCGGTGGCGTGCATGTTGCTGTTGGCGCCGCGATAGGCTTCTACCCCGCTCCAGTCCTGGGAAAAGGACTCGAGCATCGCGCCCTCCTCTTCGTTCCAGAAGTACTGGTCGATGATGTGGATCGCGTCGTTGAGCAAGGTTTGCGCGCCGGGAGCGCCGGCCACTACTGCGGAGCTGGCGGCCAGGGCGACAAAGGCGTGCAGGTAGGCGGCCTTGCCGGTGTTGCCGTCGCGGGCGTCGGGCGTGGCGAACCAACCGCCGTGCCGGGCATCGCGCAGCGGGCCGCTGAGGGCCATGACGCCGTGTTCCACCAGGTCGGCATAACCTGGCAGGCCCAGGCCATGGGCCATGGCAAAGCTGTGGGTCATACGGGCGGTGTTCATGGTTTCGGCGACGGCATCGGGCGGCAGGACGCCTTGATCGTCGAGGTTGCCGAAGCCGTCAGGCAGCCTGGAAGCCTTGGCGAATGACAGCAGGCGCTGGCCTTCAGTGGCAAGCCAGGCGTGATGGGCAGGTGCGTTCAGCCAACTACTGGCAGGCAGTGGTTGCGTGGTCATGATTAGCCCTTTTTATTATGTGCGGGATGACGGGAGTCTAAACAAGGGCGGCGCGAGGGCAAGTAACGAAGGGGACGGGAAATGTCACCGATTGGTGACATTGATTGTGCTATGGCCTGCAGGCGTCATGTGTAGTGACGCCTGCAGCACCTCACATCACTGCTGCCCGAGAGGGGTGATCCGGGCCGGCTGGTTGATCTGCTGCTGCAGGTTCTGCACCTGGCTTTGCAAGGCAGTGACGTTACGCGTGGTCTGGATGCGGAACACGTCGAACTCCTTGGTGGACGGACCGTCGGAAGCCGCGGCGCGGTTGTCCAGTTCGCTCTTGAGGACCACAAGGTCCTGCTCCAGGCGGGCGATGGCGGCCGTGGGGTTGCCCTGTTTTTTCAGGGCTGCGACGTCGGCGGAGAGGTCCTTGAACTCGGCGTCCCGGGACTTGAGGGTAGCCACCGCCTCCGTCAGCGCCTGGACCTGGCCCTGCAATTGCGCGTTGGCACTGGACAGTTGGGTCGTGCTGGCGGTCATCTGCTCCAGGCGCTTGTCCAGGTCCGTTGCCTGGCCGGCCACGCCCATCTGCTGCTTGCCCTGTTCCAGCAACTGGGTCTCCAGCTGCTTGATCTGCAGTTTCAGGGCCTCGCTGCCATTATTCACATTGGCTTCGCTGGCCACCACCTTGCCGGAAATATCCTGCAGGCGCCCCGCCGCTTCCTCGCTGATGCGCGCGAAGCTTTCCTGGGTCGCCACCAGTTGCTGGCCCATCAGGGAAATCTGCTGGAAGCTCCACCAGGCAAGGCCGGCGAAGGCGAACAGCAGCGCACCGACCAATGCCCACAGCGGCCCGGTACTGGCGCTCTTGACCTTGACAACCGGCGCAGGCCGGGAGCGCACGGAGGTAGCCGGCGTGGGCTCGAAATCATCGTCGTCCGAGGTGTCGGCCCGCAGGCTGGGAACGTTGTCGAAGTCGTCGTTAGCATCGTTACGCATGAATCAACCTTAAATCCTTTGAGGTGGCATATGGATAGCCAAGCGTCGGAGTATAAACCCCCGACCTGCCGCACTGATCGACCCGGGTTCGCAAATTCGGTTCCCGGTGTGTTGCCGGTTATTTAAGTCCCACGTCCTGGGCCTTCCACCAGCTACAGAACTCGTCGAGGGCCGCCCACAGGCTGACCTTGGGCTGGTAGTCGAGATAATGCCGTGCGCGGGTGATGTCGAGGGTGAAATCTTTGTTCATCACCTGCATGCCCAGCCGTGACAAAGACGGTTCCGGGCGCCCTGGCCACATGGCACAGAAGGCTTCATTGAGCGCCGCAACGCTGTAAGACAAGCCGTAGGACCGATAACGGGTGACCTGAGGCATGTCCATCTGTCGCATCACGTAGTTCACCACATCCCACACCGGCACCGGGGCACCGTTGCTGATGTTGTAGACCTTGCCCAACGCCGAGCCCGTCGCCAGCAAACTGCTGAGCAGGGCTTCATTGAGGTTGTGCACGCTGGTGAAATCGACCTTGTTCAGGCCATCGCCGACAATCGCCAGGCGGTTCTTGCGCTGCATCTTCAACAGGCGCGGGAAGATGCTCATGTCGCCGGCCCCCGTGACAAAGCGCGGGCGCAGGGCCAGCACTTCGAGGCCAAACTCCTGGGCGCCAAACACCTTTTGCTCCGCCAGGTATTTGGTGGCTGCATACGGATGCTTGAAACGCTTGGGCACTTGTTCTTCGGTCAAGCCCAGGTGGTCACGGCCGTCGAAGTAGATCGACGGCGAAGACAGGTGTACGAGGCGCCCGACCCGCTGCTTGAGGCAGGCCTCCACCACGTTTTCGGTAACCAGCACATTGCCCTGGTGGAAGTCCTGATAACGCCCCCACAGCCCAACGGCCCCGGCGCAATGCACCACGGCCTCGACGTCGCGGCACAGCTCGCGCACCAGGTCCGGATCATTCAAATCACCCTGGATAAACTCGGCGCCGCGCCGTACCACGTGCTCCACACCTTCGGCCCGCCGCCCGTTGACCCGCACGTCCAGGCCCTGCTCCAGGGCGAAACGCGCAAAGCGCCCGCCAATGAAGCCGCTTGCGCCGGTGACCAGAATTTTCATGACTTACTCCGCATTCTTTCGTTTTTCATCGCTGTTGCCTTGACGCTGGCCATCACGCCAACGGCACCAACCATTGCCCCGTTGTGTGTGCCAGATGATCCGTCAGCAGGCCCAGCAATTGTCCACCACTGCGCCAATGATGCCAGTACAGCGGCACATCGATCGGCTTATCTGGCAATAACTCCACCAACACGCCCTTTTCCAGCTGGTCGCGCACCTGCAGTTCGGGCACCAGGCCCCAGCCCAATCCGGCTTCCGTCAGGCGAATAAAACCTTCGGACGAGGGGCATAGATGGTGTTCGAAACCACCGTCGACGCCCAGGGACGCCAGGTAGCGATGCTGCAGGAAATCATCCGGGCCGAACACCAGCGCCGGCGTGCGGGCCAGTTGATCGGCCCGCACGCCCTCGGGAAAGTGCCGAGCGACAAACGCCGGGCTGGCCAGCGCCCGATACCGCATCGCGCCGAGCAACAGGCTGCGGGCGCCGGCCACCGGGCGTTCGCTGGCGCAAATACAGGCTGCCACTTCGCCGGCGCGCATGCGCTTGAGGCCGACGGTCTGGTCTTCTACCACCAGGTCCAACAGCAAATGCTGCTTGGCGCAGAAGTCGCTCACCGCCTCGGCCCACCACGTGGCCAGGCTGTCGGCATTCAAGGCGATGCGCAGGCGCTCGGGCATGCCCTCTTCATCCAGCGCGGGCACCTGGCTTTGCAGGTCGCGCTCCAGCAATCGTACCTGTTGCACGTGGTTGAGCAGGCGGCGGCCGATCTCGGTGGGCGTCGGCGGCGTGGCACGTACCAGCACCGGCTGGCCGATTCGCGCCTCCAACAGCTTGATGCGCTGGGAAATCGCCGATTGGGAAATTCCCAGTACCTGCGCGCCCCGCTCGAAGCCGGCCTGTTCCACCACCGCCGCCAGGGCGGAAAGCAATTTATAGTCGAACATCAGTTTTCCTAATGAGCGATCAGCAATATTGGTTTTTCTTATACAGCCTTGGACGGGAGAATAGCCAGCATCGCTTCTTCTTATTCAAGGACCTCCACATGGCTGGCGAAACCGCCCTGGCAACCCTGCTGCGCAGCATGAGCCCACAGCTCAATGACGGCGACTACGTGTTCTGCACCCTGGCCGACAGCCGAATCCCCGAAGGTTGCGAGGTGATCGGCAGCTTCCGCGAGCAGGAAGGCCTGACGTTGATCGTCGAGCGCCAGCAGGCCGAGCGCGCCGGACTGGCCTTCGACTATGTGGCTGCGTGGATCACCCTCAACGTGCATTCGGCCCTGGAAGCGGTCGGCCTGACCGCCGCGTTCGCCACGGCTCTGGGCCAGGCCGGGATCAGTTGCAACGTGATTGCCGGCTACTACCACGATCACCTGTTTGTCGGGCGCGCCGATGCCGAGCGCGCCATGACGGTGTTGCGGCAATTGGCGGCGGGCGCGGAGTAAATCCTATGTGGCAAAGCTATATGAACGGCCTGTTGGTGGCCTTTGGTTTGATCATGGCGATCGGCACCCAGAACGCGTTTGTGCTGGCGCAGAGCCTGCGGCGCGAACATCACCTGCCGGTGGCGGCACTGTGCGTGGTGTGCGACGCGATCCTGGTGGCCGCCGGCGTATTCGGCCTGGCCACCGTGCTGGCGCATAACCCGGTATTGCTGGCGATTGCCCGCTGGGGTGGCGCGGCGTTCCTGCTCTGGTACGGTACCCTCGCCCTGCGCCGGGCCTGCTCGAAGCAGAGCCTGGGCGAGGGCGAGAACCTCAAGGTACGCTCGTTGAAGGCGGTGATGCTCAGCGCCCTGGCAGTGACGTTGCTCAACCCCCACGTGTACCTGGACACCGTCTTGCTGATCGGCTCCCTCGGCGCCCAGCAAACCGAACCGGGCGCCTACGTGGCCGGCGCCGCCAGCGCTTCATTCCTGTGGTTCATGACCCTGGCCCTGGGCGCCGCATGGCTGGCACCGTGGCTGGCGCGCCCCGCCACCTGGCGGATTCTGGACCTGCTGGTAGCCGCCATGATGTTCAGCGTGGCCTATCAATTAATCAGCGCAGCGTAGATATTCCAAAACGCTCTGGAACCTCTATCCCACACAGTTGTTGCGTGGTTTTGCCGCACCCCCGGTGCTATGATCCAGCCCCTGCGCCGCAAAGAGTACAAACTCCCCGGCGCTTGTTTGGCCGCCCGTGATCGGCCTTGCGCTCACCGCAACTGACCTGATTAGGAGAATCATCATGGCTTTCGAATTGCCGCCGCTGCCCTACGCACACGATGCCCTGCAGCCGCACATTTCCAAGGAAACCTTGGAATACCACCACGACAAGCACCACAACACCTATGTCGTGAACCTGAACAACCTGGTGCCTGGCACCGAGTTCGAAGGCAAGACCCTGGAAGAAATCGTCAAGTCTTCTTCGGGCGGCATCTTCAACAACGCCGCTCAGGTCTGGAACCACACTTTCTACTGGAACTGCCTGGCGCCAAACGCTGGCGGCCAACCTACCGGCGCACTGGCTGAGGCGATCAACGCTGCCTTCGGTTCGTTCGACAAGTTCAAGGAAGAGTTCACCAAGACTTCCGTCGGCACCTTCGGTTCCGGTTGGGGCTGGCTGGTGAAAAAGGCTGACGGTTCCCTGGCACTGGCCAGCACCATCGGCGCCGGCAACCCGCTGACCAGCGGCGACACCCCGCTGCTGACCTGCGACGTCTGGGAACACGCTTACTACATCGACTACCGCAACGTGCGTCCAAAGTATGTGGAAGCGTTCTGGAACCTGGTCAACTGGAAGTTCGTGGCTGAGCAGTTCGAAGGCAAGACCTTCACCGCTTAAGTACCGCTTGTAGTAGAAAGAGCCCGGCGATTGCCGGGCTTTTTTGTGGGCGATTACAAATGGAAAAATGCCAGGAAAACGCTGGAACTCATCAAAAGGATTTCGCCACGCAGCATGTAAGAGGAATGTCCCTCTGATTGACTGCAGGAGAACTTGATATGGATCTAGCATCTTTGATCGGCATGGCCCCTCAAGCACTTAACGTGTTCGATAACGTGACAGATAAGGGCCTGGACGTTCTGGACAAAAGCTTGGGCATCCTTGATAAGACCGTGGACATAGCTCGACAGGCCTTGGGGCAAATCGACCCTCAGGCGCAAGACCAGCCACAACCGCCGAAAATTTCGTTTACCTGATGGGCGCTGACGCTCGACGGTTTGTTTCGCTGGCCTGAAAAACCCGCGCTCGTCCTGAAAAGACAGTACAAGAAGTCGGCACGTACGATCCGCCGACTTCACTCCATGCCAGGCCTGCCTTTCCATTCCCCCTCCCAACGTCTTACCCCCGGACGCGCTCATCTAAACTGCAAAACCTGCCCTGGCCGCAATGTCCCTTTGACTGCCCTCACGGGATTGCCAATACTCATGGCATATTGAGGCTACCCGCATGGAACAAGGAATAACCCTTTGAAGCTGGAACTCAAAAACAGCTTGTCGGTGAAGTTGCTACGGGTGGTACTGCTTTCGGCATTGGCCGTGGGCGTGGTACTGAGCGCGGCGCAGATCGTCTTTGATGCGTACAAGACGCGCCAGGCCGTGGCCGGTGATGCCCAGCGCATCCTCGACATGTTTCGCGACCCGTCCACCCAGGCCGTCTACAGCCTGGACCGGGAGATGGGCATGCAGGTCATCGAAGGCCTGTTCCAGGATGATGCCGTGCGCATGGCCTCCATCGGCCACCCCAACGAAACCATGCTCGCGGAAAAAACCCGCGACCTGCAACAATCCCCGAGCCGCTGGCTGACCGACCTGATCCTGGGCCAGGAACGCACGTTCACCACGCCGCTGGTGGGGCGCGGGCCTTACAGCGAGTACTACGGTGACCTGAGCATCACCCTCGACACCGCCACCTATGGCAAAGGGTTTCTCGTCAGTTCGGTGATCATTTTCATCTCCGGGGTGCTGCGGGCGCTGGCCATGGGGCTGGTGTTGTACCTGGTCTATCACTGGCTGCTGACCAAGCCGCTCTCGCGCATCATCGAGCACCTGAGTTCGATCAACCCCGACCGCCCCAGCGAGCACAAGATCCCGCAGCTCAAGGGCCACGAGAAAAACGAGCTGGGGCTCTGGATCAACACCGCCAACCAGTTGCTCGAATCCATCGAGCGCAATACGCACTTGCGCCATGAGGCGGAAAACAGCCTGCTGCGCATGGCCCAGTACGACTTCCTGACCGGCCTGCCGAACCGCCAGAAACTGCAGGAGCAACTGGACAAGATCCTGATCGACGCCGGCCGCCGGCAACGTCGGGTCGCGGTGTTGTGCGTGGGGCTGGATGACTTCAAAAGCGTCAACGAGCAGTTCACCTACCAGGCCGGCGACCAATTGCTGCTGGCCCTGGCCGACCGCCTGCGGGCCCACAGCGGCCGTCTCGGCGCCCTCGCCCGCCTCGGCGGCGACCAGTTCGCCCTGGTGCAGGCCGATATCGAGCAGCCCTACGAAGCCGCCGAATTGGCACAAAGCATCCTCGACGACCTGGAAGCCGAATTCGCCCTCGATCACGAACAGATCCGCCTGCGTGCCACCATCGGCATTACCCTGTTCCCGGAAGACGGCGACAGCACCGAGAAGCTGCTGCAAAAAGCCGAACAGACCATGACCCTGGCCAAGAGCCGCTCGCGCAACCGCTACCAGTTCTATATCGCCAGCGTCGACAGCGAAATGCGCCGCCGCCGCGAGCTGGAAAAGGATCTGCGCGACGCCTTGAGCCGCGAGCAGTTTCACCTGGTGTACCAGCCGCAGATCAGCTATCTCGACCACCGTGTGGTGGGTGTCGAAGCGTTGATCCGCTGGCAGCACCCGGAGCACGGCCTGGTGCCGCCCGACCTGTTTATCCCCCTGGCCGAACAGAACGGCACCATCATTGCCATCGGCGAATGGGTACTGGACCAGGCCTGCCGGCAACTGCGGGAATGGCATGACCTGGGCTTCACCGAGCTGCGGATGGCGGTCAACCTGTCGACCGTACAGTTGCACCACGCCGAGCTGCCACGGGTGGTCAACAACCTGCTGCAAATCTACCGCTTGCCGCCGCGTAGCCTGGAGCTGGAAGTCACCGAGACCGGCCTGATGGAAGACATCAGCACCGCCGCCCAGCACCTGCTGAGCCTGCGCCGCTCCGGGGCACTGATTGCGATTGATGACTTCGGCACCGGCTATTCGTCCCTGAGCTATCTGAAAAGCCTGCCGCTGGACAAGATCAAGATCGACAAGAGCTTCGTCCAGGACCTGCTGGATGACGACGACGATGCGACCATCGTGCGGGCGATCATCCAGCTCGGCAAAAGCCTTGGCATGCAGGTGATCGCCGAGGGTGTGGAGACCGCCGAACAGGAGGCCTACATCATCTCCGAGGGTTGCCACGAGGGTCAGGGCTACCACTACAGCAAACCCTTGCCGGCACGGGAGTTGGTGGCCTACTTGAAACAGGCCCAGCGCAATAACGCCGCCATCCTCTGAAGCGATGCCGGCCATCGGGGCCACGCGCGCCGATGGCCGGCAAATCGATACTAAATATTTCCTGCTTATAACGCTTTACACAAAATGCAAATCTTTCGCATTATGTCGCAGTTTTGCGCGCCCCCCGCGTGCCCCATCAACAACCGAAGCAGGATGTTCGCCATGATTCGTATGCCCCTGGCCACCGCCAGCCTTCTCGCCATTGCCATTTCGCTCGCCGGTTGCGGTGAAGGCAAAGACAAGGCCGCCGCGCCTCAAGCCCCGGCCGCCGCCAGCACCACCGCCCCGGCGGCTGCCCCGGCAGGCCAGGTAGACGAGGCCGCCGCCAAGGCTGTGGTCGCGCATTACGCTGACATGGTGTTCGCGGTGTACAGCGATGCCGAGTCCACCGCGAAAACCCTGCAAACCGCGATCGACACTTTCCTTGCCAACCCGAACGACGACACCCTGAAAGCGGCCCGTACCGCCTGGATCGCCTCGCGCGTGCCGTACCTGCAGAGTGAAGTGTTCCGCTTCGGCAACACCATCATTGACGACTGGGAAGGCCAGGTGAACGCCTGGCCCCTGGACGAAGGCCTGATCGACTACGTCGACAAGACCTACGAACACGCCCTGGGCAACCCTGGCGCCACCGCCAACATCATCGCCAACAACGAGATCCAGGTCGGCGAAGACAAGGTCGATGTAAAAGACATCACCCCGGAAAAACTCGCCAGCCTGAATGAGCTGGGCGGTTCCGAAGCCAACGTAGCCACCGGCTACCACGCAATTGAATTCCTGCTCTGGGGCCAGGACCTGAACGGCACCGGCCCGGGCGCCGGCAACCGTCCAGCGTCGGACTACATGACCGGTGATGGCGCCACTGGCGGCCACAACGAGCGCCGCCGCACCTACCTGCGCGCCGTGACTCAACTGTTGGTCAGCGACCTGGAAGAAATGGTCGGCAACTGGAAGCCCAACGTCGAAGACAACTACCGCGCCACGCTGGAAGCAGAACCTGCGACCGATGGCCTGCGCAAGATGCTGTTCGGCATGGGTAGCCTGTCCCTGGGCGAGCTGGCCGGTGAGCGCATGAAGGTTTCCCTGGAAGCCAACTCGCCGGAAGACGAACAGGACTGCTTCAGCGACAACACCCACAACTCGCACTTCTACGACGCCAAGGGTATTCGTAACGTTTACCTGGGTGAGTACACCCGCACCGACGGTACCAAGATGACCGGCGCCAGCCTGTCCTCCCTGGTGGCCAAGGCCGACCCGGCGGCCGATGAAGCGTTGAAGGCTGACCTGGCGTCTACCGAAGCGAAGATCCAGGTGATGGTGGACCACGCCAACAACGGCGAACACTACGACCAGTTGATTGCTGCCGGTAACGACAAAGGCAACCAGATCGTACGTGACGCCATCGCCGCATTGGTGAAGCAGACCGGTTCGATCGAACAGGCTGCTGGCAAGCTGGGCATCAGTGACTTGAACCCGGATAACGCTGATCACGAGTTCTGATCAGTGCCGCGTTGAATGAGGCGACCTTCGGGTCGCCTTTTTTGTGCCTGCCCTCCAAGCTCCATCAACCAGCACAAATCTCCTGTGGGAGCGGGCTTGCTCGCGAAAGCGGTGGGTCAGCCAATGCATCCGTTGACTGATACACCGCTTTCGCGAGCAAGCCCGCTCCCACACTTGATCTGCCACGTCTCCAACGCCCCCCCGGTTTACTTGCCCTGCACCGCAGGTAGAATGGCGCCTTTCCTGTCACCCCGAGCGGACCTCATGGCGTTGCCGACCTTACGGATAATCGGTTTCATTATCGGCATCTTCCTGATCACCCTGGCGATCGCCATGGTCATCCCCATGGCGACCCTGGTGTTTTTTGAACGCACCAGCGACCTGCCGTCGTTCCTCTGGGCCAGCCTGATTACCTTTATCGCGGGCCTGGCACTGGTCATCCCCGGCCGCCCGGAACATGTGCACCTGCGCCCGCGGGACATGTACCTGCTCACCGTCTCCAGCTGGCTGGTGGTGTGCATCTTCGCCGCACTGCCGTTCCTGCTGACCCAGCACATCAGCTACACCGACTCGTTCTTCGAAAGCATGTCCGGCATCACCGCCACCGGTTCCACGGTGCTCAGCGGCCTGGACACCATGTCCCCGGGCATCCTCATCTGGCGCTCGCTGCTGCACTGGCTCGGCGGCATCGGCTTTATCGGCATGGCGGTGGCGATCCTGCCGCTGCTGCGCATCGGTGGCATGCGCCTGTTCCAGACCGAATCCTCCGACCGCTCGGAAAAGGTCATGCCCCGCTCGCACATGGTGGCGCGCCTGATCGTGGCGGCGTACGTGGGCATCACCATCCTCGGCAGCCTGGCGTTCTGGTGGGCCGGGATGGGGCTGTTCGATGCGATCAACCATGCGATGTCGGCGATTTCCACCGGCGGGTTTTCCACTTCCGACGAATCCCTGGCCCACTGGAAACAGCCGGCGGTGCACTGGGTGGCCGTGGTGGTGATGATCATGGGCAGCCTGCCGTTCACCCTGTATGTGGCCACGATGCGTGGCAACCGCCGGGCGCTGATCAAAGACCAACAGGTGCAGGGCATGCTTGGTTTGCTGGTGGTGACCTGGCTGGTGCTCGGCACCTGGTATTGGTGGACCACCGACCTGCCTTGGCTGGACGCGCTGCGCCACGTGGCGGTGAACGTCACCTCTGTGGTGACCACCACCGGTTTCGCACTCGGGGACTACAGCATCTGGGGCAATTTCTCGCTGATGCTGTTCTTCTACCTGGGCTTTGTGGGCGGTTGCTCCGGCTCCACGGCTGGCGGGATCAAGATCTTCCGTTTCCAGGTCGCCTACATCCTGCTCAAGGCCAACTTGAACCAGCTGATTCACCCGCGAGCGGTGATCAAGCAGAAGTACAACGGCCATCGCCTCGATGAAGAAATCGTGCGGTCGATCCTGACCTTCTCGTTTTTCTTCGCCATCACCATCTGCGCCATTGCCCTGGCCCTGTCGTTGCTGGGCCTGGACTGGATGACCGCGCTGACCGGCGCCGCCAGTACCGTGTCCGGCGTGGGCCCGGGCCTGGGTGAAACCATCGGCCCGGCCGGTAACTTCTCCACCCTGCCGGACGCGGCCAAGTGGATCCTGTCATTCGGCATGCTGCTGGGCCGGCTGGAGATCATTACGGTGTTTGTGCTGTGCATTCCGGCGTTTTGGCGTCACTGACAGGCAGCTCATGCAACCGCGCCCGGTACTCGCCGGGCGTGGCATCGAACCAGCGGCGGAACGCACGAAAGAAGTTGCTCGGGTCGGCAAACCCCAACAGGTAGGCAATTTCCAGCAGGGTCATGCTCGGCTGCGCCAGGTATTGCTCGGCCAGTTCGCGGCGGGTGTCGTCGAGCAAGGTCTGGAAACTCGTGCCCTCCTCCTGCAAGCGGCGCTGCAAGGTGCGCTGGGACAGGTGCAACGTCTGCGCAACCACTTCACGCTTGGGCTCGCCCTGGGGCAGCAATCGGCATAGCACCTGCCGCGCCTTGTGGGTCACCCGGCTCTCGGAAAACCGCGCCAGGTACTCCCCGGCAAAACGATCGTGCAACAACGCCATCGCCTCGTTCGCCGTGGGCAACGGCGCTTCCATATCGGCCCGTTCGAAAATCAGCGCGTCATAGGGCGCGTTGAACACCAGCGGTGCATGGAAGGCTTGTTTGTAGGGCGCCAGGTCCGCTGGCTGATCGCCCTGCACCAGCACCTTGCGCGGTTGCAACGTGCGCCCGGTCAGCCAGCCGCATAACGCCAGGGCACTGGCCAGGGACGCTTCGGCACTTTGCCGGGTAGGCGGCAGGTGGTCGCCGTGCACCGTCAGAATCAGCGCATAACCTTCGGGTAACAGGCGGAAACTCAGGTCGGCACTTTCAGCAATGATTCGCTGGTAACGCACCAGCCGCATAAAACCTTCGGCCAGGGTATTGCTGGACATCAAGGCGTAGCCGGCCACATGAAACGATGCCGGGCGCACCACCTTGCCCATGTTCAAGCCAATCGCCGGGTTGCCCGACAGCTCGACCGCGCGCTGCCAGAGCCGGGTCATGGAATCCTGGGGGAAGCGTGCATCCGGGTCATTCAGCGCGGCGTAATCCAGGCCAAGCTGCTTGAACAAGGCACGGCAATCCAGGCCGTCCATTTCCAGCGCCTTGACTATCCCCATCGCCCAGCTTGCAGAAGTCGTTCGTTCGCTCATGGCGTTTTCTTAACAAGGAAGGCTGAAACGACAGCCAGGAATCCGAAGGATACTAAAGTGGCATCTATTGTCACTGGCTGTTACCACTGATGACTCTAGACTCAAATAAGCTCCCCGCCGAACATCTGTCGGGCAGAACAATAACCAGAGGGCCGACCACTGTGGAAAATGCCAGGCAATTCAACAGCTTCGCCGATTTCTACCCGTATTACCTGAGCGAACACGGCAACAGTACGTGCCGTCGCCTGCACTTTATCGGCACCAGCCTCGTTATCTTCATACTCGCGTTGGCGATCGGCAAAGGTGCGTGGTGGCTGCTGCTGGCGCTGCCGGTAGCCGGCTACAGCTTTGCCTGGATCGGCCATTTCTTCTTTGAAAAGAATCGCCCGGCGACCTTCCAGCATCCGCTGTACAGCCTGTTGGGGGATTTCGTGATGTACCGCGACATGATTCTGGGCAAGGTGCCGTTCTAGCCCCACGCTTGAAGAACAATAAGAGAGGCTTTGATGAACCAGCAGGCCCGTTTCACCCATATGCAGGATGGTACCCAGGAAGACTGGGCGATCATCGCCAAGGATTTCAGTGCTTACGCCCGGCAATTGCCAAGCCGGATCCTGGCGCATCTACGGCTGCTGGAGGGCGACTTCGGCGGCTTCCCGGTGGACCGCCTGACCCACTCGCTGCAAACCGCCAGCCGCGCCTGGCACGATGGCCGGGATGAAGAGTACGTGGTGTGCGCCCTGCTCCACGACATCGGCGACACCCTCGGTTCCTACAACCACCCGGACATCGCCGCCGCGATTCTCAAGCCGTTCGTAAGCGCCGAGAATCTGTGGATGGTGGAGAAGCACGGGATCTTCCAGGGCTACTACTTCTTCCACCACCTGGGGATGGACCGCCACCTGCGCGAGCAATTTGGCGACCACCCGCAGTACCGGCAAACCATCGAGTTCTGCGCGCAGTACGACGCGGCGGCGTTCGACCCGGCCTACGACACCCTGCCGCTGAGCTTCTTCGAGCCGATGCTGGCGCGGGTGTTTGCCCAGCCGAAGAACTCGCTCTACAAGGCGGCGATGGAACGCCAGGGTTAAACCGGCAGCAATGTGCCGCCGTGACCGGTTTGGGTGGCTGGCTCCGGATCTTTGACGATCTCCCGGGCCACCATCAGGATCACGATGGCCGCAATGATGTCGAAAATCGCCAGCACCACAAACAGCGGGCTGTAGCCGACCTTGGTCACCAGCACGCCGAACACCGCAGTAAATGCCGCAGCCCCGATAAACCCGCACATCTGCCCGCCACCGGTGGCGGTGGCCACGTCGTTCTTGCCGAATGAGTCCGAGGCGATGGAAAACAGTGCACCCGACAAGGTCTGGTGGGCGAAACCGCCGACACACAGCAGGGCAATCGCGGTGTAGGCACTGTCCACCAGGCCGATGCACGCCGGGCCGATCATGCACAGGCAACCGAACAGCATCACCAGCTTGCGCGAGGTGAACAGCGAGACCTTGAAGTAGCGGTGGAACAACGGGCTCAGGTAGCCACCCAGCACACAGCCAATGTCGGCGGCCAGGAACGGCAGCCAGGCGAACAGCGCCATTTCCTTGATGTTCATGTGCCGCTCGGTCATCAGGTACAACGGAATCCAGGCATTGAACGTCTGCCAGGCCGGCTCCGAGAGCATCCGCGCCGAGGCGATGGCGAAAAAGTTGCGGCTCTTGAGGATGCGCTTCCAGCTGGCTTTCTTCTGCACGCCTTCCTTGAGGTGGGTTTCCTGGCCGGCCTCGATGTACTCACGCTCGGCCTGGGCCAGCAGGCGCTGGTCACGCGGGTGCTTGTACAGCAGCAGCCACAGCCCGCTCCACACCAGGCCGATGCCGCCAACGATCAGGAATGCCAACTGCCAGCCGCTGTGCAAAATCGCCCAGACCACCAGTGGCGGCGCCAGCAACGCACCAAACGACGAACCAAAGTTGAACCAGCCGATGGCGACGGAGCGCTCCTTGGCCGGGAACCACTCGGTAATCGCCTTGACGCCGCCGGGGAAGCCCGCCGACTCCGTCAGCCCCAGTGCGCCACGGGCCACTGCCAGGCTCTGCCAACCGGTGGCGAATGCCGCCAGGGCACAGACTACCGACCAGGAGATGGCGAAGATGGCAAAGCCCATCTTGGTACCGATCGCATCGATCACATAACCGGCGATCGGCTGCATCAAGGCGTAGCACACCTGCCAGGCAACAACGATGTGGGAGTACTGCTCAGTGGAGATGCTCAGGTCGGTCATCAGCGTGGGGGCTGCGACTGAGAGCGTGTTGCGGGCCAGGTAGTTAATAATCAGGCCGACCGTCATCAGCCCGACCATCCACCAACGGATGCCTTTGATTTTCATCGCTTCACCTTAATTATTTTTAGATTTGAGGCGTACGTTCTGCGACCGAGCGCATCCGTATTACGGGCGCTATAAAACTGTAACGTCATATGTCGTCATACAACTGTTAGCGTTATATTCAGTCCGCAGTACGATGTCAATCCGTGAAGGGTGATGTTGTACGATGACAATCGACACCCCTGTGGCGCCACGTCACTTGCGCGGCGGGATGAAGACGCGTTCATTTTCTGAGATAAAATCTTTCTGTCATTTACAGTGCTGTATCCTGCACAGGCTTTTTGAACGCGCGGAATCACCTGCGATTGATAAAACAGATCTTGCGAGGAGCGACGACGATGCACGAAATCCCTAATCTCCCCTTCCCAAGCCTGCACGAAACTGAGCAGCCAACCCCGCAACAGGCCGGTGCCACCAAGCCCGAGCCCAAAGAGGCAAAACCGGTCGACCGCAAGAGCGAAGACTGAGAGCCGTACCCAGACCGTGTGGAAAGCGTGACATTGCGCGCTTTCCACACCGCCTGAACACCGTGAGCCCCGCCATGACCGACACCACCCCCGATACCGCCCTGCTCGACACTGCCTTGCACATGGTCGACGTATGGAACCGCCTCACCCCGGAAAAACAGGCCCTCCTGCTCAAGCGCTTCGGCACCCAGGAAAACGCCCTCGCCGCGTTGGTAACCACGCAACTGCTCAACCCCGCCGATCGCTAAAAGTTTGCTTTGCTGCCCCCGCACGCGCCCAGCATCGGTATCATAAGCAGCCTATCTTTTCCTGCTGCGACAGTGGACCTCTCCCCATGCCAGATACCCAGCGCCCCATGGCGGTCACGCTGCAAGTCGTTTCCATCGTTTTGTTCACCTTCATCGGCTACCTGAATATCGGCATTCCCCTGGCCGTGTTGCCTGGCTATGTGCACAGCGACCTGGGCTTTGGCGCCGTGATCGCGGGCCTTGTGATCAGCGTGCAATACCTGGCCACTCTGCTGAGCCGGCCCTACGCGGGACGCATCATCGATAACCGCGGCAGCAAGCGCGCCGTCATGTACGGCCTGGCCGGTTGCGGGTTGAGCGGCGTGTTCATGTTGCTCTCGGCGTGGCTGTCACACCTGCCGGCGCTGAGCCTCACCAGCCTGCTGATTGGCCGCCTGGTGCTGGGCAGCGCTGAAAGCCTGGTGGGCTCGGGTTCCATCGGCTGGGGCATTGGCCGGGTGGGTGCGGCGAATACCGCCAAGGTCATCTCCTGGAACGGCATCGCCAGCTACGGCGCCCTGGCCATCGGCGCACCGCTGGGGGTGTTGCTGGTCAGTCATTTCGGGCTGTGGAGCATGGGCGTCAGCATCATCCTGCTGGCGGTGCTGGGCCTGCTGCTGGCCTGGCCGAAAGTCGCCGCGCCGATCGTGGTGGGCGAGCGCCTGCCGTTCATGCATGTGCTGGGGCGCGTGTTGCCTCACGGCTGCGGGCTGGCGCTGGGCTCGATCGGGTTTGGCACCATCGCCACCTTCATCACCTTGTATTACGCGACCCAGCATTGGGATAACGCGGTGCTGTGCCTGAGCCTGTTCGGTGCCAGCTTTATCGGGGCGCGGTTGTTGTTCGGCAATTTGATCAACCGCATTGGCGGGTTTCGCGTAGCGATTGCCTGTTTGTCGGTGGAGACGCTGGGGCTGCTGCTGCTGTGGCTGGCGCCGGATCCTCATTTGGCGTTGGCGGGTGCGGCGTTGAGCGGGTTTGGCTTTTCCCTGGTGTTTCCGGCCTTGGGTGTGGAGGCGGTCAACCTGGTGCCCGCCTCGAGCCGGGGTGCGGCGGTGGGGGCGTATTCGCTGTTTATCGATTTGTCGTTGGGGATCACCGGGCCGTTGGCCGGGGCGATTGCGGCGGGGTTCGGGTTTGCCTCGATCTTCCTGTTTGCGGCGATCGCGGCGTTTGGCGGGTTGCTGTTGAGCCTGTATTTGTATCGGCAGGCGCCGAAGTACCGCGAGGAGCGGGACGCGGCTTAGAAATCAACCTTGCCGCGGCCGGCCTTGATGCTGCCGCGTTTGGTCTTGGATTCGAGGCGGCGCTTCTTTGAGCCCAGGGTGGGTTTGGTGGGGCGGCGTTTCTTTTCGACCTTGGTGGCGCTGAGGATCAGTTCCACCAGGCGCTCGAGGGCGTCGGCGCGGTTTTGTTCCTGGGTGCGGTATTGCTGGGCCTTGAGGATCAGTACGCCTTCGCTGGTGATGCGGGTGTCGCGCAGGGCCAGCAGGCGTTCCTTGTAGAAGTCAGGCAGGGACGAGGCCGGGATGTCGAAACGCAGGTGCACGGCGCTGGAGACCTTGTTGACGTTTTGACCGCCAGCGCCCTGGGCGCGGATGGCTGTCAGTTCGATCTCGGCGTCGGGGAGGTGCACGTTGTTGGATATCACCAGCATTTTTTGATCGGGCCTTGGGGTGGAGGGGTAAGGATACGCCAATGTGTTGGGCTGCTGGGGGCTGGGGGSTGGGTACATATCCGTTATTTGGGTGATGGCTGATATTGGTTCCGCTCTTACAGCGGCTCACTTTTGAACAGCGCAAAAGTAAGCAAAACGCTCTTGCCCCACCACTCGGCWCCTCGCCTAGGCTCGGTGTGCCCTCACTCCGGCTTTGGACCGTGGGCCGCCGTCATGGGCCATCCTTGGCCCAGGACGGCTAACCCGGCGTCCTGCCGGGTTACCCACGCTCCAAAGCCTGCGTTCGGCCAGCGTGGTTTAACGGGGCGCCTAAGATCAAGATCAAAAGCAGATCAAGAGCACAGCGGCCTCCCGGCCGGCTTGAGTGTTGAAGAGCAAAAGCCAAATCAAAAGCTAAAGCGGGCACGGTCCACTGTAGGAGCTGGCTTGCCGGCGATGGCATCACCTCGGTGTACCTGCAAGACCGAGTTGYCTGCATCGCMGGCAAGCCAGCTCCTACAGAAAAGCAGCTCTGCTTTCACTCTGGTTTTTGATCTGGCTTTTAACACTCAGGTCGGCTTTCAGGCCGCCGTGCTTTTGCTTTTGATTTTGATCTGCGGGCCCCGTCAACCACGATGGCCGCAGGTAGGCACGGTGGAGCGGGTAAACCGGCAAGGATGCCGGTTTAGCCGCGCCGGGCCATGGATGGCCCGTCGCGGCGGCCCGCGGAACCGGGCCGGAGTGCGGGCATGCCGAGCCTAAGCGAGGCACCGAGTGGTGGGGCAAAGACCTTTTGGTTACTTTTGGGGCGTTTGCCAAAAGTGACCCGCTGTAAGAGCGGAACCATAAGTCGCCGTTACCGAAGAAACGGATATGTACACCATCAACTCAACACCACCCCCTCCCGAGCCTTGCGCCTGTTCTTGATCCCATAACAAACCCACATAAACACCACCCAAACCGGAATCGCATACACCGACACCTGAATCCCCGGAATCAGCAGCATCACCCCAAGAATAAACACCACAAACGCCAGGCAAACATAATTCCCATACGGATACCAAAGCGCCTTGAACAACGGCACCTGCCCAGTCCGATCCATATGCTGCCTAAACTTGAAATGCGAAAAACTGATCATCGCCCAGTTGATCACCAGGGTCGCCACCACCAGCGACATCAACAACTCCAGCGCATGCTGCGGAATCAGGTAATTCATCAACACCGCCACCAGCGTAATCGCCGCCGACGCCAGGATCGACCGCACCGGCACCCCGCGCTTATCGATCTTCGCCAATGCCCGCGGCGCGTCACCCTGCTCGGCCATCCCCAACAGCATCCGGCTATTGCAGTAAGTGCCGCTGTTGTAGACCGACAACGCCGCCGTCAGCACCACAAAGTTGAGAATATGCGCCGCGACATTGCTGCCCAACATCGAAAACACCTGCACAAACGGACTGCCGCTATAGGCGTCCCCGGAGGCATTCAGGGTCTCCAGCAAGCTGTCCCAAGGCGTCAACGACAACAGCACCACCAACGCGCCGATGTAGAAAATCAGGATCCGGTAGATCACCTGGTTGATCGCCTTCGGAATCACCGTGCGTGGCTTGTCCGCCTCAGCCGCAGTAAACCCGAGCATCTCCAGGCCGCCAAACGAGAACATGATGATCGCCATGGCCATCACCAAACCACCCACGCCATGGGGAAAGAACCCGCCGTGCTCCCACAGGTTGGTCACCGAGGCTTGTGGCCCGCCGGTGCCACTCACCAACAGGTAACTGCCCAGGGCGATCATGCCGACAATGGCGACCACCTTGATGATCGCAAACCAGAACTCGGCCTCGCCGAAGACTTTGACGTTGGAAAGATTGATCACATTGATCAACACAAAAAACGCCGCCGCCGACACCCAGGTCGGGATCTCGGGCCACCAGTAGTGCACATACTTGCCGACCGCCGTCAGCTCCGACATGCCCACCAGGATGTACAAAATCCAGCAGTTCCAGCCCGACAGGAAGCCGGCGAAACCGCCCCAATACTTGTGGGCAAAGTGGCTGAAGGAACCGGCCACCGGCTCTTCGACGATCATCTCGCCCAGCTGGCGCATGATCATGAAGGCAATAAAGCCGCAGATGGCATACCCGAGGATCATCGACGGCCCGGCGGATTTCAGCACGCCGGCCGACCCCAGGAACAACCCGGTGCCAATCGCGCCACCGAGGGCGATCAGTTGGATATGGCGATTTTTCAGGCCGCGCTTCAGTTCGCCTGAATGCGAGTTGGCTTCACTCATGGAAAGGGTCTCACGCAAGGTTTGAGGGTGCTCATGGAGGGGTGCTGCTTTGGTAACGGGCTACAGCAGCGCCGATCAAACCCCGGTCCAGCGTTTTTTCTTACGGTCATACGTCACCTGTTGTTTTTATCTGTGACGAAATCGAACCCGACGGGCTTGTGGCCAGGCGGAATGAACAAGGCGGATAGCCCTGAGAGAGTGGGATCACAGTAAAACGCGGCGCATTGTACACCGCCAAACCTGTCTGGGCTGACAGGATGCGGTGCGGCAGATAGGAGGGACATTAGGAAAATTCTTTCAGATAACGAGAAGTTGACGAAAGGACGATTCCTACAAAACGATGCAACCAACTCTCTGTTTCATCGACATAAACCAAATCGCCATCAAAACGGAATAAAAAATCCAAATGGAACCGTGTCAATAAAAATTTTGCAATCCCAAACACTCTCTTCTAGGTTCATCCACTTGCCCAGCGCAGCAAGCTGGCAAGCTCGTTCTCAAACAACGTCATCTAGGAGATTCACCATGCAAGCACTGGAAAATGACCTGGAAACCGAACTGCAACTCGACGATTGGTTTGAAGCGCCGACCCATGAGGCCGCCGTTGAAATGATGCAAGCCGATGCCGTCGTGCCGTTCGGCACCGCGATGTGGCCTTTCTAATCTGATCAGGCACCCCGGCAGGTGCGGGACGCCGCACCTGCCACTGCTCCTACCGAAGGCTTTGAAGGAAGGACGTCATGGACAAGGCCCGCGCCGTCGAACATTTTCTGTATTACCTCGCCCATCACCCGGCCCTCGCCGGCCTGCACCGCCCCACCATTTTGCTTGGCCATACCGAACGCTACGACGCTATCGCCCAATCGATCATCCAGGGCAGCGCTGCCCGCTTCGACTTCCAGGTACAACGCCTGGACCAGGCCCCCAGCGAAACGCTGGCCAAGGCCATCGAAGGCTGTGACCTGTACATGTTTCTCTACGATTCCTCGACCTTGCCCAACCCACGCGCCGAAGGCCCGGACTTTATCCGCGCACTGCAGGGCGTGATGGCCGAGCACTGGAAAAAGTCCCTGCTGCTCAAGGACTATGGCGATTACTTCTACGACACCTTCAGCGTCGCCCCACAGCGGATTGCCGACCTCAACGCCACGTTGATCCGGCGCATGTCCCAGGCCCGCGTGCTGAGCTTCACCGACCAGCATGGCTCGCGCCTTGAAGCGCCCATGAGCAGCATCAAGAAGTGGACCAATATCAACGGCGTCGGCAACCACGACCTGGCGCCCGGCGAGATCGCGACCCACAGCGAGGCCATCAACGGCCAGGTGCGGTTTGTCGGCACCTTCCTCAGCACCATTCCCTTTGCGCGTAAATACGGCGTGCTGCAATCACCGCTGGAACTGTGGATCGAGAACTCGACCATCTGCACCGTGGCCAGCGAAGTGCCGGGGCTGGCGGATGACTTCAACAAATACCTGAATGCCAACCCGTCCAATCGCCGGGTGGAAGAACTGGGCATTGGCACCAATGAAGGCGTGAAGGATTTGTATGCGCGCAACGCCGGCTTTGAAGAGCGTCATTGCGGGCTGCACCTGGGATTGGGTGGCGGGCAGAAAGGCAGCCATCATCTGGACCTGATCTTCGCCAGTGGCGTGTTGGCCCTCGACGATAAACCCGTGTTCGATGGGGCTTTCATGTTCTGACACGCCCGCCAAAACAATGGAGATCAACTGTGGGAGCGGGTTTGCTCGCGAATGCGGTGGGTCAGTCACTGGATGTATCAACTGATACACCGCATTCGCGAGCAAGCCCGCTCCCACAATGGACCTGCTTTGCTCATAGAGCAGGTTCCAAATCCAGGCCAAAAAAAACGCCAACCCGAGGGTTGGCGTTTTTATGCAGCGCTTAACGAATCACTGCGGCTTCTTGCGACCAAAACCTGGACGCTGGCCGGAACCGGCCGGTGCACCACGACGCTTGCCCGATGGCGCGTCATCGACCAGCTTCAGGCCCGGGCGCTTTTTCGGCGATGGCTTGGCTGGACGTTTGGTGCTGGCGCTGTCGTCGGCACGGCCCGCAGCCGGAGCACCACGACCAGACTCGCCACGGTTACCGCGACCGCCAGCAGGTGCATCACCACGACCGGCTGGACGCGGTGCGCGCGGCGCACGTTCGCCATCCTGACGGGGCGGTGCCGAAGGACGACGCTCGCCTTCGATGTGCGGCTCGCGGGAGATGCGGCCGCCCGTGGCCGGTGCATCCAGCGCAGGGCGCAGGGTGCGGGCAACACGGTCGGTACGCGCCACCGGACGCGACGATTTACGCTGCATACGCTCAAGCTTGTCTTTGCTCTTGGCGTTCATCTGCGGCATGGCCACCGGCGTCAGGCCGACTTCGGCACTGAGGATGTCGACTTCGTACTGGCTCATTTCGCGCCAGCGGCCCATCGGCAGGTCGGAGTTGAGGAACACCGGGCCGAAACGCACGCGCTTCAGGCGGCTGACCACCAGGCCCTGGGATTCCCACAGGCGACGTACTTCACGGTTACGGCCTTCCATCACCACGCAGTGGTACCAATGGTTGAAGCCTTCGCCGCCCGGCGCCTGCTTGATGTCGGTGAACCTCGCCGGGCCGTCTTCCAGCACGACGCCGGCTTTCAGGCGCTCGATCATTTCGTCATCGACTTCGCCACGTACACGCACCGCGTATTCACGGTCCATCTCGTAGGAAGGGTGCATCAGGCGGTTGGCCAGCTCACCGTCGGTGGTGAACATCAGCAAGCCGGTGGTGTTGATGTCGAGACGACCGATGTTGATCCAGCGGCCTTCTTTGGGGCGCGGCATCTTGTCGAATACGGTTGGACGGCCTTCCGGGTCGTCACGGGTGCAGATTTCGCCATCAGGCTTGTTGTACATGATGACGCGGCGCACCGATTCGGCGGCCTCTTCACGCTTGATGACCTTGCCATCAATGGTGATGGCATCGTGCAGGTCGACGCGCTGGCCAAGGGTGGCTTCAACGCCGTTGACCTTGATGCGCTTCTGGGTGATCCAGGCTTCTACGTCGCGGCGCGAGCCTACGCCGATACGGGCGAGGACTTTCTGCAGTTTTTCGCCTGCGGGGCCGATTTCCTGGGTGTCGTTCTGGTCTTGGTCACTCATCTTAAGCACCTCCCGGTGTGTCGATTCAGGCTTGGCCTGAAGATAGTAAAAGCTGGGCTTTTGGCGAACGCATCGCCAAAGGGTCGCGAATCATACGCTCATGGCGCGCGTTGCGCATCAGAGACTAGTCGATAAGTGCAGGCTCATTTGCCTTTCCGCCGACCGGTGGCACCCAGCGCCAGCAGGCGCAGCTCGGCTTCGGCGAGTACCGTGCGCTTGTCGACCTTGTCGAGTTTCTTCCAGGCACGGATCTCGCGCTTGCTGCGCCCGCAGCCCACGCAGATGTCATCGGTGAATTTGCAAATGCTGATGCAGGGGTCTTTGGTGGAGCTCATTCGAATTCTCCTTGCTGGCGACAATCCAAATGTGGGAGCGGGCTTGCTCGCGAATGCAGTGTGTCAGTCGCCGGATGCTTGGCTGACCCACCGCATTCGCGAGCAAGCCCGCTCCCACATTTTGTTCTGCGTCAGTCTTCGAATTGGCGGCGTTCGTTTTCGATGGCTTCGGCCAGGGCGCGGGCTTCGTCTTCTTCGTCGCTCAGCGGCGGTTGTTCGAGCGCTGCGACGGCGGCCAGCAGTTTGGCACGGGCTTCGGCGACGCCGAGGATGTCCTCCTCGGGTTCAGGCTCGGGCTCATCTTCAACTTCGACTGGCAGCTCAACCTCAACGTTCAGTTGCAGCGCAGGCTCCTGCTCACCGTCACTGGCCGCACCATCACGCAGCAAGTCATCGAAGTCAGTCTTGATGCCCTGCTCCATGTCATCCAGTTCCAGCAACAATGTGTGGAAACTGGTTTCGTCCTTCGGCTCTTCCGGCTCGGCGCTGGCGTCGGCCAGCTCCTGCAACCCGGCGGGCACCGGTGCGTCGTCGAAATCCAGGACCGGGTCCGGCTCCATCTCCCGCAGCTCGGCCAGCGGCGGCAAGTCGTCGAGGTTTTTCAGGTTGAAGTGGTCGAGGAACACCTTGGTAGTGGCAAACATCGCCGGCTTGCCGGGCACGTCGCGGTAGCCAACGATCCTGATCCACTCCCGCTCCAGCAACGTCTTGACGATATGGCTGTTGACCGCGACGCCGCGCACGTCTTCGATCTCGCCCCGGGTGATCGGCTGGCGATAGGCGATCAGCGCCATGGTTTCCAGCATCGCGCGGGAATAGCGCTGCGGGCGTTCTTCCCACAGGCGGCCGACCCACGGCGAAAACTTCTCGCGAATTTGCAGGCGATACCCGGAAGCCACTTCCCGCAGCTCGAAGGCACGGCCGTCGCAGGACTTGCGCAGAATCTCCAGGGCCTTCTTGAACACCGGCGGCTCAGGGCGCTCGGCTTCTTCAAACAGTTCGAACAGGCGCTCCAGGGATTGCGGCTTGCCCGAGGCCAGGAGAAAGGCTTCCAGCAGCGGAGCCAGTTCGCGGGGTTCAGTCAGATTCATCGATTCAGCTCTTTATTCGGCTCGCGCCCGCACGTGGATAGCCGCAAAAGGCTCATTCTGGACCAGCTCGACCAAGGATTCCTTGACCAGCTCAAGGATCGCCATAAAGGTCACGACTACCCCCAGGCGCCCTTCTTCCTTGGTAAACAGCTCGACAAACGGCACAAACCCGCCGCCCTTGAGGCGATCCAGCACATCACTCATGCGCTCGCGGGTGGACAGTGCCTCGCGGCTGACCTGGTGGCTTTCAAACATATCGCCACGGCGCAGTACTTCGGCCATGGACATCAGCAACTCTTCCAGGCTCACGTCCGGCAGCAGCTTGCGCGCCCGGGCTTCCGGGGCGTCGAGCTTGGGCACCACCACATCGCGGCCGACCCGGCTCAAACCGTCGATGCCTTCGGCCGCGGCCTTGAAGCGCTCGTACTCCTGCAGGCGGCGGATCAGTTCGGCGCGGGGGTCATCCTCTTCCGCCTCGATAGTCTCCGAGCGCGGCAGCAGCATGCGTGACTTGATTTCCGCGAGCATCGCGGCCATCACCAGGTATTCGGCGGCCAGTTCCAGGCGCACGGTCTGCATCAGTTCGACGTAGCCCATGTACTGGCGGGTGATTTCCGCCACCGGGATGTCGAGGATATTGATGTTCTGCTTGCGGATCAGGTACAGCAGCAAGTCCAGCGGACCTTCGAAGGCTTCGAGGAAGACTTCCAGCGCATCCGGCGGGATGTACAGGTCCAGCGGCATTTCCATCACGGCCTGGCCGTAGACCATGGCAAATGGCAGTTCCTGCTGGGCGCCCGCCTGGCTGTCGACGGCTTCCACGGCCGACATTCAGGCCTCAACCATGAACGGTGCCGGGTCGCCACACCCTACGCGCACCACTTCCGGCTCGCCGTCGGCCAGGTTGATCACGGTAGAGGCCTTGTTGCCGCCGTAGCCGCCGTCGATGATCAGGTCGACGTGTTTTTCCAGCAGCCGGCGCATTTCATAAGGGTCGTACAACGGCTCTTCTTCCCCCGGCAGGATCAGTGACACACTCATCAGCGGCTCACCGAGTTCGGCCAGCAGCGCCAGGGCGATCGGGTGTTCCGGCACCCGCAGGCCGATGGTGCGCTTCTTCGGGTGCAGCAGCAGGCGCGGCACTTCGCGGGTGGCGTTGAGGATGAAGGTGTAGGGCCCCGGCGTGTGCGCCTTGAGCAGGCGGAAGGTGCCGGTGTCGACCTTGGCGAACAGCCCCAGCTGGGACAGGTCGCTGCAAATCAGTGCGAAGTTGTGGTTCTTGTCCAGGTCACGCAGGCGTCTTACGCGCTCGACCGCATTCTTGTCGCCGATCTGGCAACCGATGGCGTAGGACGAATCCGTGGGGTAGATCACCACGCCACCGGCACGAATGATCTCCACGGCCTGTTTGATCAGGCGCGCCTGCGGGTTTTCCGGATGAATCTGGAAGAATTGACTCACGTGTTCTACCTGTTCAGACGGTGGCAATAATGGGGTCATGTTTGAAGCGACACCAAAGGGGCGGCAAATCTTCCGGAACGGCGCGGTACTCGCCAATCTCGGACCAGCCGCCGGGGCCATGAAAATCACTGCCGGCGCTGACCAGCAGACCAAATTCGCGGGCAAGAATCGCCAGGCTGCCTACCTGCTCGGCGGGTTGATGCCCGTTGACCACTTCGATTGCGTGGCCGCCCGCTCCAATATAGTCGCCAATCAGCTTGCGACGCTTGCTGCGGGTGAAATCGTAATGCCACGGATGCGCCAGGCTGACCCAGGCACCTGCTGCCCGCAGTGTGCCAACGGTGTCTTCCAAGGTTGGCCAGTGTTGCTTGACGTCCCCCAGCTTGCCGGCACCCAGCCATTTGCGGAACGCTTCGGCGCGATCCTTTACAAAACCTTCACGCACCATCCAGTCGGCAAAGTGCGGGCGGGCCGGGGCGTTGCCGCTGTCACCCAGTTCCTGCTGGATGGCGCGGGCGCCTTCCAGGCCGTTGGGCATGCCCTTGAGGGCCAGCTTGCGGCTTATTTCTTCGGACCGCAGCCAGCGGCCATCGTGCAATTTGGCGATGGCCTCCACCAGCGGCGGCGCGTTGACGTCGAAACCGTAGCCCAATACGTGGATGGTTGCGCCGCCCCAGGTGCAGGACAATTCAACTCCGTTGACCAGTTGCATGCCCAACGCATGCGCCGCCTCGCGGGCCTCTGCCAGGCCTTCGAGGGTGTCGTGGTCGGTCAACGACAGGACTCGCACGCCTTTTTCAAACGCACGCGCAACCAGGACCGCGGGCGCCAGGGCGCCGTCGGAGGCTGTGCTATGGCAGTGCAAATCAACATTCACGGGAGTGTGTAACCTCAAGTCAGCTGGCGCTTTCGCTACCAAGGATGTTTGTTATTATGCCGCCACATCCAGCTTCTGGCTCTTACTGTGAAACAATTCATCGACTTCATCCCGCTGTTGCTGTTTTTCATCGTTTACAAAACCGACCCTCGCGTTATCGATCTTGCCGGCCACGAGCTGACCCTCGGCGGCATCTACAGCGCCACGGCGGTGCTGATCATCAGCTCCGTGGTGGTCTACGGCGCGCTCTTCATCTCCCAGCGCAAGCTGGAAAAAAGCCAGTGGCTGACCCTGGTCGCCTGCCTTGTGTTCGGCAGCCTGACACTGGCCTTCCACAGCGAAACCTTCCTTAAATGGAAAGCCCCGGTGGTCAACTGGCTGTTCGCCCTGGCCTTTATCGGCAGCCACTTCATCGGTGATCGCCTGCTGATCAAGCGGATCATGGGCCACGCGCTGACCTTGCCAGACCCGGTGTGGACCCGCCTGAACATCGCCTGGATCGTGTTTTTCCTGTTCTGCGGCGCCGCCAACCTGTTCGTCGCCTTTACCTTCCAGAGCTACTGGGTGGACTTTAAGGTGTTCGGCAGCCTGGGCATGACCGTGCTGTTCCTGGTCGGCCAGGGTATCTACCTGTCGCGCCACCTGCATGACACCGACCCTACCACGCCGAAAACCGAGGACTGACATGCTCTACGCCATCATTTCCACCGACGTCGCCAACTCCCTGGAAAAACGCCTGTCCGTACGCCCGGCCCACGTCGAGCGCCTGAAACAGCTGCAAGCCGAAGGCCGCCTGGTACTGGCCGGCCCGCATCCTGCGGTAGACAGCAACGACCCGGGAGACGCCGGCTTCACCGGTAGCCTGGTGGTTGTCGAGTTCGCCTCCCTGGCGGCGGCACAAGCCTGGGCCGATGCTGATCCGTATGTAGCGGCCGGCGTGTACGCCCAGGTGCTGGTCAAACCGTTCAAGCAAGTCCTGCCTTGATTCGTTGCGCGCTGAACCAAATGGCTTCAGCGCACTCCTAAACGCTCATTATTCCCGGTAACCTGCCGACAACGTTCTGAATATTCGTGTGGAATCAGGAGTTCCGATGCGCTTACGTCAGTTGTGTCTGTTGGCAGTGTTAATGATCGGGGCTACGGCCCACGCTGAAGAAACCTCGAACACCGGCAGTTCCACGCCCCTGTCCTTGAGTGCCGGCAGCCAGATCACCGATTTGCAGCAACGTTTGAAAGAAAGCGAACGCCAGCGCGATGAGCTGAGCAAGCAATTGCAAAGTGCTGACGCCACGCGGGAAAGTACCCAACTGAGTAAACTGCGCCAGGAGAACCAACGCCTGGTCCAGCAACTCAAAGAAGCACAGGGCAGTGCCTTGCCACGCTGGCTTACCGAGCAACAACAATGGTTCGTGACCGGCGGGGCAGTCGCACTGATCGCCCTGTTATGCGGGATCTTCGCCAGTGGCGGGCACCGGCGCCGTCGACAATGGCTAAATTGAGTGAGTCATGAGCGAGCTGTTACTGATAGATGATGACCAGGAGCTCTGTGAGCTGCTGACCAGTTGGTTGAGCCAGGAAGGTTTCCAGGTGCGCGCCTGCCATGACGGCTTGAGCGCCCGCAAGGCATTGGCCGAAGCCGCCCCGGCGGCCGTGGTGCTCGACGTGATGCTGCCCGACGGCAGCGGCCTGGAGCTGCTCAAGCAATTGCGCAGCGACCACCCGGAACTGCCGGTGCTGATGCTCTCGGCCAGGGGCGAACCCCTGGACCGGATCCTCGGCCTGGAACTGGGCGCCGACGACTACCTGGCCAAACCCTGCGATCCTCGTGAACTGACCGCGCGCCTGCGCGCCGTGCTGCGCCGCAGCCACCCGGCCGCCGTGTCCACTCAGCTGGAGCTGGGCGACCTGTGCTTCAGCCCGGTGCGTGGCGTGGTCACTATCGATGAACAGGAATTTGCCCTGACCGTGTCCGAAAGCCGCCTGCTGGAAGCCTTGCTGCGTCAGCCCGGCGAGCCGCTGGACAAGCAGGAACTGGCGCAAATCGCCCTGGGCCGCAAGCTGACCCTGTATGACCGCAGCCTGGACATGCACGTCAGCAACCTGCGCAAGAAGATCGGCCCGCACCCGGATGGCCGGCCACGGATCGTGGCGCTGCGTAGCCGCGGCTATTACTACAGCCTCTAGCCCGCGTAGCAGCTGTCGAGCCTCGGCGAGGCTGCGACAGCATCGCCGAGGTACATGTTTCAGACCGCAGCGCCTGCCTCGCAGCCTCGCCAAGGCTCGACAGTTGCTACGGTCGCCAATAGTTTTGTCAGCCCCGCCCAAAATCCTCTTTACCCAAGCTTTACCGTCCCCTGACTGCCGCTGACCTTGATCTCCGTAATCTACTCACATCCGGACTCACCGGAATAGAGACAGGAGAATCACCATGCGCAAGACCCTTATCGCTTTGATGTTCGCTGCTGCCCTGCCAACCGTTGCCATGGCCGCTGCGCCAGAAGGCCCAGGCCCGATGGGCGGTCCTGAAGGCCACATGATGGGTGGCCCAGGTCACGGCGGTGAACACGGCATGCGGGGCAAAGGTGGCCCTTTCAGCCAGCTGGACCTGAGCCCTGAACAGCGCCAGCAGATCGGCAAGTTGATGGGCCAGCAATGGCACGCTCGCAAAGAGTTGGTGCGCAAGTACCTGGACAAACTGCCAGCCGCTGATCAGAAAGCCATGAAAGACGAAATGGCGGCCGCCAAGCAGAAAACCCAGACCGACATCCGTGCCGTGCTGAAACCCGATCAACAGAAGAAATTCGACGAGATCGTGAAGAAACAAGCCGAGCGCCGCGCCGAGTGGAAGGAATTCCAGGCCTGGAAAGCCCAGCAGCCGCAAAAAGCGCAATAATGATCTAGCTTCACTCCCAGCCCAGTGGCCACCGCCGCTGGGCTTTTCCTGTTTGAGGATTTCTTGTGCGTTCATTGTTCTGGCGCGTCCTTGCCAGCTTCTGGCTGGCCATCGCCCTGGTTGCCGGGTTGTCGATCCTGCTTGGGCATATGCTCAACCAGGACGCCTGGATTCTCAGCCGCCACCCCGGGCTCAATAACCTCGCGCAGGAATGGACGCAGCTTTACGAGGCCCAGGGCGAGGACGCCGCCCAGGAGCTGCTGCAGCAGCGCAAGCGTCAGTACCACATTGACGTGCAAGTGCTTAACGAAAGCGGCGAGCCTGTGGTGCGCGGCACTTTCCCGCGCCGCGCCGCCGCCCTCGAAGCCCGGCAAAACGACAGCCAGGACCGCCACCTGCCCTGGCGCCGGCTGACCGCCGAGTACACCAGCGAAAAAACCGGCGACACCTACCTGCTGATCTACCGCATTCCCCACCCGGAACTGGACGCCTGGCACCGCAGCAGCCTGCTCTGGCCGTTGAGTGCCCTGGCGATTGCGCTGGTGGTGCTGACCCTGTTCAGCCTGTTGGTGACGTTGTCCATCACCCGCCCCCTCAGCCGCCTGCGCGGCGCAGTGCACGACCTGGGCCAGACCACCTATCAGCAGAACAGTCTGGCGCGGCTGGCCAACCGTCGCGACGAATTCGGCGTGCTCGCGACCGACTTCAACCGCATGGGCGCCCGCCTGCAAAGCCTGATCGGCAGCCAGCGCCAGTTGCTGCGGGATGTGTCCCATGAACTGCGCTCGCCCCTGGCCCGCCTGCGGATCGCCCTGGCCCTGGCAGAACGGGCCACGCCCGAAGCGCGGGAAAAACTCTGGCCGCGCCTGACCCGCGAATGCGACCGCCTGGAAGCGCTGATCAGCGAAATCCTGGTACTCGCCCGGGTGGACGCTGATAACGCCAGTGCCGAAGACATCGACCTCAACCCGTTGCTCCGGACCCTGCAAAAAGACGCCTTGCTCGGCGCGCCGGACCAACCCGTGCAGCTGGATGCCGAGGCCGGGCTGCACCTCAAGGGCTGGCCGACCATGATCGAACGCGCGGTGGATAACCTGCTGCGCAACGCCCAACGCTTCAACCCGCCCGGCCAACCGATTGAAATGGAAGCCAGACGCCAGGGCGAACGCATTGTGATCAGTGTGCGCGACCACGGCCCCGGCGTGGATGCCGAACACCTGAGCCAACTCGGCGAGCCGTTTTACCGCGCCCCGGGGCAAACCGCCCAGGGCCATGGCCTGGGCCTGGCCATTGCGCGGCGCGCCGCAGAGCGCCATGGCGGCAGCCTGATCCTGGCCAATCATCAAGGCGGCGGCTTTATCGCCA
Source organism: Pseudomonas sp. Colony2 (assembly GCF_019382755.1). Lineage (NCBI taxonomy): Bacteria > Pseudomonadati > Pseudomonadota > Gammaproteobacteria > Pseudomonadales > Pseudomonadaceae > Pseudomonas > Pseudomonas sp. Colony2. The sequence goes on from NZ_CP080030.1 coordinate 5,664,940, forward strand.
GCGTGGACCTGCCGCTGGAGCCTGGGGTTGTCATTCAACCCTGATGATCTTCTATGATGGTCCTTCTCATTAGGAGGGCCTTTGATGACTGATCTGCTCACCCCCATCCAGGAAGCACTCGATTTACCCGTCACCCCACTGGCCGTAACCGAGGTCGGCGCCCTGCCCTCGACCTTTGCCGTCACCGAACTGGCCAGCGCCAGCATCGGTGCCGCAGGCCAGGCGGTCGCCCAGTTGCTGTTGCAGCAAACCGGGCGCCAGCCCTCGGTGACCGTGGACCGGCGCCTCGCCTCGTTCTGGTTCTCCTCCTCGCTGCGCCCCGACGGCTGGACCACCCCGCCGCTGTGGGACCCGATTGCCGGCGACTACGCCTGCACCGATGGCTGGATTCGCCTGCACACCAATGCACCGCATCACCGTGCCGCCGCCGAGCGCGTACTCGGGCAGGTCGCTGATCGTGACGCGATGGCCGCGAAGGTTGCGCCATGGACCGCTGCCGAGCTGGAACAGGCGATCGTCGAAGCCAACGGCTGTGCGGCGCAGATGCGTTCGTGGCAAGACTGGCAAGTTCATCCACAAGGCTTGGCGGTCAGTCAGGAACCGCTGGTCCATCGCCAGACCTTTGCAGCCCTCAGCGACAAACCCTGGCTGGGCTCGGTGGCAAGGCCGCTGGCGGGCATCAAGGTGCTGGACCTGACGCGCGTATTGGCCGGCCCCACCGCCAGCCGTTTTCTCGCAGGCCTCGGCGCCGATGTACTGCGCATCGACTCCCCTGACTGGAACGAACCCGGCGTGGTGCCGGAAATGACCCTGGGCAAACGTTGCGCCCGCCTGGACCTGAAAAACCCCGACGACCGCCTGATCTTCGAAAACCTGCTCAAGGACACCGACATTCTGCTGCACGGCTACCGCGCCGATGCACTGGAACAGTTGGGCTACGGTGAGGCTGCGCTGCAAGCCCTCGCGCCTGGCCTGATCGACGCCAGCCTCAACGCTTACGGCTGGAGCGGCCCGTGGCGCAATCGCCGGGGGTTCGACAGCCTGGTGCAGATGAGCACCGGGATTGCCGAGGCTGGCAGGCAGTGGAAAAACTCGGACAAACCGGTGCCGCTGCCGTTGCAGGCGCTGGACCACGCCACCGGGTATTTGATGGCGGCCAGTGCGATTCAGGCGTTGAGTGAACGCTTGAAATCCGGCCGCGGCGGTTCGGCACTGTTGTCCCTAGCGCGCACGGCAAAGCTGTTGGTGGACGCAGGACAAGTCCCTGAACAACTACCGCTGCGGGCCGAAGAACCGGGTGATCAAGGCTTGGTGGTGGAGCAAACCGCCTGGGGCCCGGCCCACCGCTTGCTGCCCCCGGTGACCATCAGCGGGACACCGTTGCAGTGGGACTTGCCCGCCGGGGAATTGGGCTCACACCGCCCTCAGTGGTGACCGAAGATCCTGTGGCGAGGGAGCTTGCTCCCGCTGGACTGCGCAGCAGGCCCCAGCTTTTGGGTCAATGGGGCCGCTTCGCGCCCCAGCGGGAGCAAGCTCCCTCACCACAGGTATGCAGAATCAATCCGCGCGGCTCAGTGATGTCCACAAATGCTGCGCCGCATAGGCTCTAAGCGGTCGCCAGGCCTCAGCCCGCGCCAGCAACTGGCGCGGGCTCACCGGCCCGCCTTCCAGCGCCACCAGCGCATTGATCAAACCGATATCCCCCGAGGCAAACGCATCCTGCTCGCGCATCTGGCGCATGGCGATGTACTGCGCCGTCCAGTCACCAATCCCGGGTAATGCGACCAACCGCGCCACGCCTTCCTTCAGGTTCGCCTTCGCCTGGAAAATCTGCGGGTCATCCAGCAACGCCTGGGCCACGCCCGACAAGGTACGCCCGCGACTTTTCGGCATGCCGAGGGTTGCCAAATCCGCGGCTGCCAGCACCTCGGCCGAAGGAAACACATGGGTCACACCGGCATGGGGCGTCACCAGCGGCGTGCCGTACTGCGCCACCAGCTTGCCCGCCAGCTTGATCGCCGCCACCACGGTAATCTGCTGGCCCAACACCGCGCGGATCGCCAACTCCAGCCCATCCCAGGTTCCCGGCACCCGCAAGCCAGGACGCGCCGCCACCAAGCTCGCCATCAAGGGATCATTCGCCAATTGCCGGTTGATCCGCTTCGGGTCAGCCGACAGGTCAAACATGTCCCGTAACCGCCGCTCAATTTCCGGCAACGCAGCCGGGTCAGGAAAATCCACCGTCACCTCAAGCCAATCCCCGGCCCCGGGCGACACACTGAGCCAACCCTGCTGACCGTCGACACTGATACTGCGCGAGTAAACGCCAGCGTCCACCGTCTCCATCCCGCTGATCGCCCGCGCCGACAAAAAGCCCAACATCGCCGCCCAGTCATACGGCGCCTGATACGCCAGCTGCATTCTCACAACGACAATACCCCGCTGTACAACCCATACGCCGCCAGGCTCGCCCCGGCGATCACGCAGGCGAAAATGCCTTTTTCCAGATGGGTAAACAAGGGCTGGCCCTGCTCGCGCTTGGCCAGGGCAAACAGGATCACGCCCGGTGCATACAGCAGCGCCGACAGCAGCAAGTACTTCAGGCCACCGGCGTAGAGCAGCCACACCGCATAGGCCAGGGCGATCAGGCTCACCAGCAGGTCCTTGGTGCGTTCGCCATGGGCGCCTTCGTAGGTTTCACCGCGGCCGCTCAACAGCACCGCATACGCCGCCGACCACAGATAGGGCACGAGGATCATCGACGACGCCAGGTAGATCAGGGTGGTGTAGGTACTTTCCGAAAACAGCGTGATCACCAGGAACAGCTGGATCATCACATTGGTCAGCCACAGCGCATTGACCGGCACCTGATTGACGTTTTCCTTTTTCAGGAACGCCGGCATGGTCTTGTCATGGGCGGTGGCATAGAGAATTTCGGCGCAGAGCAAGGCCCACGACAGCAGCGCGCCCAACAGCGAAACCGCCAGGCCGATGCTGATCAACAGCGCGCCCCACGGGCCAACGATATGTTCCAGCACCCCGGCCAGGGACGGGTTTTGCAGGTTGGCCAGTTCCGGCTGGCTCATGATCCCGAGCGACAGCAGGTTGACCAATACCAGCAGCGCCAACACCCCCAGGAAACCGATGACCGTGGCCCGGCCCACGTCCGAGCGTTTCTCGGCCCGCGCCGAGTAGACACTGGCGCCCTCGATGCCGATAAACACAAACACCGTGACCAGCATCATGTTGCGCACCTGATCCACCACGCCGCCGAAATTCGGATTACTCAGGCCCCAGATATCCCGGGTAAAGATATCGCCCTTGAATGCCACGGCGGCGATCACGATAAACATCACCAACGGCACGATCTTGGCCACGGTGGTGATCTGGTTGATAAACGCCGCCTCCTTGATCCCGCGCATCACCAGGAAATGCACCGCCCACAACAACACCGACGCGCAGCCAATCGCTACCGGGGTATTGCCCTGGCCGAACACCGGAAAAAAGTAGCCGAGGGTACTGAATAGCAACACGAAGTAACCGACGTTGCCCATCCAGGCACTGATCCAGTAGCCCCAGGCCGACGAGAAACCCATGTAGTCGCCAAACCCGGCCTTGGCGTACGCGTATACGCCGGAATCCAGTTCAGGCTTGCGGTTGGCCAGGGTCTGGAACACAAAGGCCAGGGTCAGCATGCCCACGGCGGTAATGCCCCAGCCAATCAACACCGCGCCTACCTCGGCCCGCGCCGCCATGTTCTGCGGCAACGAGAAAATCCCGCCGCCGATCATCGAGCCCACGACCAGGGCGATCAAGGCATTGAGGCGCAGCTTTTCCGAGGATTGGGACATGAACACTCCTGAACAAAACAACCATTGAGCCAACAACTGTGCACTCAACTAACTTATTAAGCCGGCGCAGCGTTTATTAGATATAGTCAATAAAGGCGCCTGCTTCATAACTTAAAGGCATGACAATAAACAGCGTTAAGGCAAATTTATAATTCAAATAACGCTGCGCTGTAAAAGTTTGCATATCTGCAAATACGGGCTAGCTTCAAAGGTCCACGCTAATGAGAAAACCTGTTGTTTGAAACGCAGAACCGCTCTACGACGAGCCTCTGCGAGGCACTTGAGCGCCCGTACCTTTCATCATAAGTCATTAATTCACAATGTAATGTGCCAATGAAGTGATCTGAGTCAGCTGTTTGATTAGCGCACGGATTTATTCTGTGGTCTCTCTTCTCCTGCATTGGAGTCATGCGATGTCTGAATCTCCCGGAAAACTTCGACTCGGCGCACTGGTTGCACTTGTCGTGGGTTCAATGATTGGTGGCGGGATCTTCTCACTGCCGCAAAACATGGCGGCCAGCGCCGATGTCGGCGCGGTACTGATTGGTTGGGTGATCACCGCCGTGGGCATGTTGACCCTGGCGTTCGTGTTCCAGACCCTGGCCAATCGCAAGCCCGACCTCGACGGCGGGGTCTATGCCTACGCCAAGGCCGGGTTTGGCGACTACATGGGTTTCTCATCCGCCTGGGGTTACTGGATCAGTGCCTGGTTGGGCAACGTCGGCTATTTCGTGCTGCTGTTCAGCACCCTCGGTTACTTCTTCCCCATCTTCGGCGAAGGCAACACCCCGGCGGCGGTGATCGGCGCGTCGGTGCTGCTGTGGGCCGTGCACTTCCTGGTACTGCGCGGGATCAAGGAAGCCGCGTTCATCAACCTGGTGACCACCATCGCCAAGGTGGTGCCGCTGGTGCTGTTTGTGTTGATCGCGCTCTTCGCGTTCAAGCTGGACATCTTCACCGCCGACATCTGGGGCGTGAAAAACCCGGACCTGGGCAGCGTGATGAACCAGGTGCGCAACATGATGCTGGTCACCGTCTGGGTGTTCATCGGCATTGAGGGTGCGAGCATCTTCTCGTCCCGCGCCGAAAAACGCTCCGACGTCGGCAAGGCCACGGTGATTGGTTTTATCACCGTGCTGCTGTTCCTGATGCTGGTGAACGTGCTGTCCCTGGGGATCATGACCCAACCGGAATTGGCCAAGCTGCAAAACCCGTCGATGGCCGCCGTGCTGGAGCACGTGGTGGGTCACTGGGGCGCGGTATTGATCAGCGTCGGCTTGATCATTTCCTTGCTGGGGGCGCTGCTGTCGTGGGTGCTGCTGTGTGCGGAGATCATGTTCGCCGCCGCCAAGGACCACACCATGCCGGAGTTCCTGCGTAAGGAAAACGCCAACCACGTGCCGGCCAACGCCCTGTGGCTGACCAACGCCATGGTGCAGATTTTCCTGGTGATCACGCTGTTCTCGGCCAGCACTTACCTGTCGCTGATCTACCTCGCCACCTCGATGATCCTGGTGCCTTACCTGTGGTCGGCGGCCTATGCACTGCTGCTGGCGGTGCGCGGTGAAACCTATGAAAGCGCCCCGGGCGAACGCAGGAAAGACCTGCTGATCGGCGCCATCGCGTTGATCTACGCGGTCTGGCTGCTGTACGCCGGTGGCACCAAGTACCTGTTGCTGTCCGCCCTGCTCTACGCCCCTGGCGTGATCCTGTTCGCCATGGCCAAGCATGAACTGGGCAAACCGATTTTCACCAACGTCGAGAAGCTGATTTTCGCCGCAGTCGTCATAGGCGCCCTCGTGGCGGGCTATGGCCTCTACTCCGGCTTCCTGACCCTGTAATTATTGTTCACTGGAGGATCTGTAATGACCACGGAAAAAGTGAAGTACGGCGTACATTCCGAAGCCGGCAAACTGCGCAAAGTCATGGTGTGCTCCCCAGGTTTGGCCCACCAGCGGCTGACCCCAAACAACTGCGATGAACTGCTGTTCGATGACGTGCTGTGGGTAGCCCAGGCCAAGCGCGACCACTTCGACTTCGTGACCAAGATGCGCGAGCGCGACATCGATGTGCTGGAAATGCACAACCTGCTGACCGACATCGTCGCCATCCCCGAAGCGCTGGACTGGATCCTGGAGCGCAAGATCACCGCCAACCAGGTGGGCCTGGGGCTGGTCAATGAGGTCAGCTCGTGGCTGCGCAGCCTGGAGCCGCGCAAGGTCGCCGAGTACCTGATCGGTGGCGTGTCGGCCGATGACCTGCCGAGCAGTTTCGGTGGCAAGACCATCGAGATGTTCCGCGATTTCCTCGGCCACTCAAGCTTCATCCTGCCGCCGCTGCCCAACACCCAGTTCACCCGCGACACCACCTGCTGGATCTACGGTGGCGTGACGCTGAACCCGATGTACTGGCCGGCGCGACGCCAGGAAACCCTGCTGGCCAGCGCCATCTACAAATTCCACCCCGAGTTCACCAACGCGGACTTCCAGGTGTGGTACGGCGACCCCGACCAGGAACACGGCAACGCCACCCTGGAAGGCGGCGACGTGATGCCGATTGGTAACGGCGTGGTGCTGATCGGCATGGGCGAGCGTTCCTCGCGCCAGGCCATCGGCCAACTCGCCCTGAACCTGTTCAAGCACAAGGCCGTGGAGCGTGTGATCGTCGCCGGCCTGCCGAAATCCCGCGCGGCGATGCACCTCGACACCGTGTTCAGCTTCTGCGACCGCGACCTGGTCACGATCTTCCCGGAGGTGGTCAACCAGATCGTCGCCTTCACCCTGCGCCCGGACGAGACCAAGCCCGGCGGCATCGACATCCAGCGCGAAAAAACCAACTTCCTCGACACCGTCGCCGCCGCCCTGAACCTCAAGGCCCTGCGTGTGGTGGAAACCGGCGGCAACAGCTTCGCCGCCGAGCGCGAGCAGTGGGATGACGGCAACAACGTAGTGGCCGTGGAGCCTGGCGTGGTGATCGGCTACGACCGCAACACCTACACCAACACCTTGCTGCGCAAGGCCGGTGTGGAAGTCATCACCATCAGCGCCGGTGAACTCGGCCGTGGCCGTGGCGGCGGCCACTGCATGACTTGCCCGATCATTCGCGACCCAATCGACTACTGATATTCAAACCCTGGCCGCCGCTCATAAGGCGCCGGCCAGGGGGATAACCTAAACAGAAGGAGATCCACCATGGCTTTTAATATGCGCAACCGCAGCCTGCTGTCGCTGATGCACCACACCACTCGCGAGCTGCACTACCTGCTGGACCTGTCCCGCGACCTCAAGCGCGCCAAATACACCGGCACCGAGCGTCCGCACCTGAAGGGCAAAAACATCGCGCTGATCTTCGAAAAAACCTCGACCCGCACCCGTTGCGCGTTCGAAGTGGCGGCCCATGACCAGGGTGCCCACGTCACCTACATCGACCCGGTGTCGTCGCAGATCGGCCACAAAGAAAGCATGAAAGACACCGCCCGCGTCCTCGGCCGGATGTTCGATGCCATCGAGTACCGTGGCTTTGAACAGGAAATCGTCGAAGAGCTGGCCAAGTTCGCCGGGGTGCCGGTGTTCAACGGCCTGACCGCTGAATTCCACCCCACCCAGATGATCGCCGACACCCTGACCATGCGCGAGCACAGCGACAAGCCGCTGCATGACATCAGCTACGCCTACCTGGGCGACGCCCGCTACAACATGGGCAACTCGCTGCTGATGATCGGCGCCAAGCTCGGTATGGACGTGCGCATCGGCGCGCCTAAAGCCCTGTGGCCCCATGCTGACTTCATCAAGCAATGCCAGGAATTCGCCGAGGAAAGCGGCGCGCGCATCACCATCACCGAAGACCCGAAGGAAGCGGTGAAAGGCGTGGACTTCATCCACACCGATATCTGGGTGTCCATGGGCGAACCGGTGGAAGCGTGGGACGAGCGCATCGAGCAACTGCTGCCGTACCAGGTCAACGCCAAGATGATGAAAGCCTCGGGCAACCCACGGGTGAAATTCATGCACTGCCTGCCGGCGTTCCACAACAGCGAGACCAAGGTCGGCAAGGACATCGCCGCGCGTTATCCAAACCTGGCCAATGGCGTGGAAGTGACCGAAGAAGTGTTTGAGTCCCCGGCCAACATCGCCTTTGAGCAGGCGGAAAACCGCATGCACACCATCAAGGCGATCCTGGTGTCGGCGCTGGCGGATATCTAAACCCACACCGCTCCCACTTTTGACACGCGGTCCAAAATGTGGGAGCGGGCTTGCTCGCGAAGGCGGCGTGCCAGTCGCTATATTTTTCACCGACACACCGCTTTCGCGAGCAAGCCCGCTCCCACATTTGGCCCGGTGTTCACAACGCTGGATTCTGGAAGGACAACCTTATATGCGTATCGTCGTTGCACTGGGCGGCAACGCCCTTCTGCGCCGTGGTGAACCCATGACCGCAGACAATCAACGGGCCAATATCCGCATCGCCACCGAACAGATCGCCAAGATCCACAAAGGCAACGAGCTGGTGATTGCCCACGGCAATGGCCCGCAAGTGGGCCTGCTGTCGCTGCAAGCGGCGGCTTACACCCAGGTGTCGCCGTACCCGCTCGATGTGCTGGGCGCCGAAACCGAAGGCATGATCGGCTACATCATCGAACAGGAACTGGGCAACCTGCTGGACTTCGAAGTGCCGTTCGCCACCCTGCTCACCCAGGTGGAAGTGGACGCCAAGGACCCGGCCTTCCAGAACCCGACCAAGCCTATCGGCCCGGTCTACGCCAAGGCCGAAGCGGAAAAACTCGCCGCCGAAAAAGGCTGGGCGATTGCCCCCGATGGCGACAAGTATCGCCGCGTAGTGGCCAGCCCACGGCCAAAGCGGATCTTTGAAATCCGCCCGATCCAGTGGTTGCTGGAAAAAGGCAGCATCGTGATCTGCGCCGGTGGCGGCGGGATTCCGACGATGTATGGCGAAGACGGCAAGCTCAAGGGCATTGAAGCCGTGATCGACAAAGACCTGTGCTCCTCGTTGCTGGCCGGGCAACTGGACGCCGATTTGCTGGTGATCGCCACCGACGTCAATGCGGCATTTATCGACTTCGGCAAACCCACCCAGAAAGCCATCGGCCAGGCGCACCCGGACGAAATGGAAAAGCTCGGCTTCGCTGCCGGCTCCATGGGACCCAAGGTCCAGGCCGCGTGCGAGTTCGCCCGCCAGACTGGAAAAACCGCAGTGATCGGTTCACTCTCGGACATCGAAGCGATTGTCCAGGGCAGCGCCGGCACCCGCATCAGTACCGCAAAACCTGGCATCACCTACCTGTGAAGTAGAGGAGAAACGCCTATGGCTACCTTTGAACCTGGTCACCTGCACATCGAACGCCACGCGCTGAACAAGGATGACTACAGCTACAACCTGTGCATCGACTACGAAGTCAGCCAGGACCCAAAGGAAGGCAAGGGAATGCTCTTCAAGATGCACGGCACGGTGCAGGGCAAGGAGCTCAAGGAAGAGTTCTTCCTGCCCAAGGACCAGTCGTTCGACTTCGCCCGGCAGGCGATGAACATCGCGCAGAAGTACGGCATGCCGAAGATTGCCGTGCTCAATGGCCAGATGCACAAGCAGTACGATTTGATGTTTGAGGATGTGCGGCATCAGCTGGATGTGAAGCCTGGGGATCCGGTCAAACCCGAACACCTCGAATAACCTGATTTCCCAGGCACCAACCATCAAATGTGGGAGCGGCGGTGCGACGATTCGACTTGCTCGCGAATGCGGTGTATCAGTTGATACATCCGGTGACTGACACACCGCATTCGCGAGCAAGCCCGCTCCCACATTTTGATCTCTATCTTCTCCAAGGCATACTTGCCACCTCTCGCTCGCCAGAACCAAAAACGGCCCCATGCGTATCCACGTCAGCTTCATCGACCGCGTCGGCATCACCCAGGAAGTCCTGGCCTTGCTCGGTGGGCGCAATCTGAACCTGGATGCGGTGGAAATGGTTCCGCCCAACGTCTACATCGACGCGCCAACCTTGAGCGCCGAGGTACTGGAAGAGCTGCGTGATGCACTGTTCAGCGTGCGCGGCGTGCAAGCCGTGACCGTGGTCGACATCCTCCCCGGCCAGCGCCAGCACCTGCAACTCGACGCCCTGCTCGCCGCCATGACCGACCCGGTACTGGCCCTGGACAGCGCCGGCAAGATCCTGCTGGCCAACCCGGCGCTGATCGCCTTGTACGGTCGCGAACCCGCCGGGGAAAGCATCAACGAACTGTTCGACGACCCAACCCTGCTGGCCACCCTGCTGGAACACGGCTTTCGCCTGGCCCTGCGGGAAATCAGCGTCAACGGCCAGACCCTGCTGCTGGACGCCACGCCGATCACCGACGCCGGCGCCCTGCTGACCCTGTACCAACCCAACCGCATCGGCGAACAACTGTCGGCGCTGCACCATGACCACGCCGAAGGTTTCGACGCGTTGTTGGGCGAGTCTCCGGCGATCCGCACCCTCAAGGCGCGGGCGCAACGGGTGGCGGCGCTGGATGCACCGTTGTTGATCCAGGGCGAGACCGGCACCGGCAAGGAGCTGGTGGCCCGTGCCTGCCACGCCATCAGCGCACGCCACAGCGCGCCGTTCCTGGCCCTGAACTGCGCGGCGCTGCCGGAGAACCTGGCCGAGAGCGAACTGTTCGGCTACGCCCCCGGCGCCTTCACCGGTGCCCAGCGCGGCGGCAAGCCGGGGCTGATGGAACTGGCGAACCAGGGCACGGTGTTCCTCGACGAGATCGGCGAGATGTCACCTTACTTGCAGGCCAAGCTGCTGCGGTTTCTCAACGACGGCAGCTTCCGCCGGGTGGGCGGCGACCGTGAGGTGAAGGTCAATGTGCGGATCCTCAGCGCCACCCACCGCGACCTGGAAAAGATGGTCAGCGAAGGCACCTTCCGCGAAGACCTGTTCTACCGCCTCAACGTGCTCAACGTCGAAGTGCCGCCCCTGCGCGAGCGCGGCCAGGACATCCTGCTGCTGGCCCGCTACTTCATGCAGCAGGCCTGCGCGCAGATCCAGCGCCCGGTCTGCCGCCTGGCGCCGGGCACCTACCCGGCGCTGCTGGGCAACCGCTGGCCGGGCAACGTGCGGCAATTACAGAACGTGATCTTCCGCGCCGCGGCCATTTGCGAAAGCAGCCTGGTGGACATCGGCGACCTGGACATCGCCGGCACCTCGGTGGCGCGGCAGAACGATGGTGAAGTCGACAGCCTGGAGCAGGCCGTGGAGGATTTCGAGCGCGGGTTGCTGGAGAAGCTCTATGTCAGCTATCCGTCCACGCGCCAGCTGGCGAGCCGCCTGCAAACCTCCCACACCGCCATTGCCCACCGCTTGCGCAAGTACGGCATTCCCAACAAGCCCTGACTGACTGCACGCGATCAACATGTGGGAGCGGGCTTGCTCGCGAATGCGTTGGGTCAGTCAATACATTCGGCACTGACATACCGCTTTCGCGAGCAAGCCCGCTCCCACATTTGATCTACGGCGCCCTCAAAAGCGACCTCCGCCCGTACTGAAAGCGCTACAGTGGAACGATATCGATACACACCGTCGTAGGCGTCGCCATGCAAGGCTTTGATCCTCATAGTCTTTTTTTCAACGGTCCAGCTGTAGCGATATCGCTACAACCACCTTCCGAACATCACCCGCCATAATCAGTAACTAATTGTTTTATAACGATAAAAAAACATTGGCCGCAATTTTGCTAAGCAACTCCCCATTATTCCAATCCCGTCCACCAGACGAATCTGGCCCTGAGGAGTTTCCATGAGCGAGTTGCGCTTTACTGAAGATCACGAATGGCTGCGCGCCGAAGCCGACGGCAGCGTGACCGTGGGCATTACCGCTTTTGCGCAGAACGCGCTGGGTGATGTGGTTTTCGTGCAACTGCCTGAGCTGCAGTCCTACGACAAAGGGGCAGAAGCCTCCACCGTTGAATCGGTCAAGGCCGCCAGCGGCGTATACATGCCATTGGACGGCGAAGTCCTCGAAGTAAACGACAAGCTGGACGGCAGCCCCGAGCTGGTCAACGAAGACCCGATGGGCGAAGGCTGGTTCTTCCGCTTTAAACCGGCTGATGCCGACGCAGTAGCTAAGCTGTTGGATCAGGATGCGTATGACCGCCTGATCAAAGCCAACGCTGAAGCCTGAGGAGCGCGCCATGACTAATCTGACCACCGCCAACGAATTCATCGCCCGCCACATCGGCCCGCGCCAGGACGACGAGCAACACATGCTCGCCACCCTGGGCTTTGATTCCCTGGAAGCCTTGAGCGCCAGCGTGATCCCGGAAAGCATCAAGGGCACCGCTGTGCTGGGCCTGAGCGACGGCCTGAGCGAAGCCGACGCACTGGCTTCGATCAAGGCGATTGCCGCCAAGAACGAGCTGTTCAAGACCTACATCGGCCAGGGCTACTACAACTGCCACACACCGTCGCCGATCCTGCGCAACCTCCTGGAAAACCCGGCCTGGTACACCGCCTACACGCCGTATCAGCCGGAGATTTCCCAGGGCCGCCTGGAGTCGCTGCTGAACTTCCAGACGCTGATCAGCGACCTCACCGGCCTGCCGATCGCCAACGCCTCGCTGTTGGACGAAGCCACCGCCGCTGCCGAAGCCATGACCTTCTGCAAACGCCTGAGCAAGAACAAAGGCAGCAACGCGTTCTTCGCCTCCGTGCACAGCCACCCGCAAACCCTCGACGTATTGCGCACCCGTGCCGAGCCGCTGGGCATCGACGTGGTGGTGGGCGACGAGCGTGAACTGACCGACGTCAGCGCCTTCTTCGGCGCCCTGCTGCAATACCCGGCCAGCAACGGTGACGTGTTCGACTACCGCGAACTGACCGAGCGCTTCCACGCCGCCAATGCGCTGGTAGCCGTGGCCGCCGACCTGCTGGCCCTGACCCTGCTGACCCCGCCGGGTGAGTTCGGCGCCGACGTGGCCATCGGCAGCGCGCAACGCTTCGGCGTGCCGCTGGGCTTCGGTGGCCCGCATGCGGCGTACTTCTCCACCAAGGATGCGTTCAAGCGCGACATGCCGGGCCGTCTGGTAGGCGTCTCCGTGGACCGTTTCGGCAAGCCGGCCCTGCGCCTGGCCATGCAGACCCGCGAGCAACATATCCGCCGCGAGAAGGCCACCAGCAACATCTGCACCGCCCAGGTATTGCTCGCCAACATCGCCAGCATGTATGCCGTGTACCACGGCCCGAAAGGCCTGACCCAGATCGCCAACCGCATTCACCACCTGACCGCGATCTTCGCCAAAGGCTTGGGCGCATTGGGCCTGGCGGTTGAACAAGCCAACTTCTTCGACACCCTGACCATCAAGACCGGCGCGCAAACTGCTGCCCTGCACGACAAGGCTCGCGCCCAGCGTATCAACCTGCGTGTGGTCGACGGCGAACGCGTTGGCCTGTCGGTGGACGAAACCACCTCCCAAGCCGACATCGAAACCCTGTGGAGCGTGTTCGCCGGCGGTAAAGCCCTGCCGGACTTCGCCGCATTGGCTGCCAGCGTTGAAAGCACCCTGCCGGCCGCCCTGCTGCGCCAGTCGCCGATTCTCAGCCACCCGGTGTTCAACCGTTACCACTCCGAAACCGAGCTGATGCGCTACCTGCGCAAACTGGCCGACAAGGACCTGGCCCTGGATCGCACCATGATCCCGCTGGGCTCGTGCACCATGAAGCTCAACGCCGCCAGCGAAATGATCCCGGTGACCTGGGCTGAGTTCGGTGCCCTGCACCCGTTCGCCCCCGCCTCGCAAAGCGCCGGCTACCAGCAACTGACCAGCGAACTGGAAGCCATGCTCTGCGCGGCCACCGGTTATGACGCGATTTCCCTGCAACCGAACGCCGGTTCCCAGGGCGAATACGCCGGCCTGCTGGCCATCCGTGCCTATCACCAGAGCCGTGGCGAAGAACGCCGCGACATCTGCCTGATCCCGTCGTCGGCCCATGGCACCAACCCGGCCACCGCCAACATGGCCGGCATGCGCGTCGTGGTCACCGCCTGCGATGCACGCGGTAACGTCGACATCGAAGACCTGCGTGCCAAGGCCATCGAGCACCGCGAGCACCTCGCTGCGCTGATGATCACCTACCCGTCCACCCATGGCGTGTTCGAAGAAGGCATCCGCGAAATCTGCGGGATCATTCACGACAACGGCGGCCAGGTGTACATCGACGGCGCCAACATGAACGCGATGGTCGGCCTCTGCGCCCCGGGCAAGTTCGGCGGCGATGTGTCCCACTTGAACCTGCACAAGACCTTCTGCATTCCCCACGGCGGTGGCGGCCCGGGCGTCGGCCCGATTGGCGTCAAATCCCACCTGACGCCGTTCCTGCCCGGCCATGCCGCGATGGAACGCAAGGAAGGCGCGGTCTGCGCCGCACCGTTCGGCAGCGCGAGCATCCTGCCGATCACCTGGATGTACATCAGCATGATGGGCGGCGCGGGCCTCAAGCGCGCTTCGCAGTTGGCGATCCTCAACGCCAACTACATTTCCCGTCGCCTGGAAGAGCACTACCCGGTGCTGTACACCGGCAGCAACGGCCTGGTGGCCCACGAATGCATCCTCGACCTGCGCCCGTTGAAAGACAGCAGCGGCATCAGCGTGGATGACGTGGCCAAGCGCCTGATCGACTTTGGTTTCCATGCGCCGACCATGTCGTTCCCGGTGGCTGGCACCCTGATGATCGAGCCGACCGAAAGCGAATCCAGGGAAGAACTGGACCGCTTCTGCGACGCGATGATCGCCATCCGCGAAGAAATCCGCGCGGTGGAAAATGGCTCGCTGGACAAGGACGACAACCCGCTGAAAAACGCGCCACACACTGCCGCGGAACTGGTTGGCGAATGGAGCCACCCATACAGCCGTGAACAAGCGGTGTACCCGGTGGCGTCGTTGATCGAAGCCAAGTACTGGCCGCCGGTTGGCCGGGTCGACAACGTGTTTGGCGATCGCAACCTTGTGTGCGCTTGCCCGTCGATCGAGAGCTACGCGTAACCTGATGTGGGAGCGGGCTTGCTCGCGAATGCGGAGTGTCAGTTGATACATCTGGTGACTGACCCGCCGCTTTCGCGAGCAAGCCCGCTCCCACATTGGACCGCGTACATCCGATCAATAATAAGAAACCGGAGAACAACCATGTCTTTAAGCGTGTTCGACCTGTTCAAGATTGGCATCGGCCCCTCCAGCTCTCACACCGTCGGCCCGATGCGCGCTGCCGCTCGATTCGTCGAGGGACTGAAGCGCGACAACCTGCTGGGCGCCACCACCTGCGTCAAGGTGGAGCTCTACGGCTCACTCGGCGCCACCGGCAAAGGCCACGGCAGTGACAAGGCCGTATTGCTGGGCCTGGAAGGCGAGCACCCGGATACCGTGAACACCGAAACCGTTGCCGCCCGCCTGTTGGAAATTCGCGGCAACGCACGCTTGAACCTGCTCGGCGAACACAGCATTGCGTTCAACGAGAAAGAACACCTGGCGATGATTCGCAAACCCCTGCCCTATCATCCCAACGGCATGATCTTCCGCGCCTTCGACGCCGCCGGCTTGCAGATTCGCAGCCGCGAGTACTACTCGGTGGGCGGCGGGTTTGTGGTGGATGAAGACGCCGCCGGCCACGACCGGATTGTCGAAGACGCCACGCCCCTGACGTTCCCGTTCAAAAGTGCCAAGGACTTGCTCGGCCATTGCGCCACCTATGGGCTGTCCATCAGCCAGGTGATGCTGACCAATGAAAGCGCCTGGCGCCCGGAAGCGGAAACCCGCGCCGGCCTGCTGAAGATCTGGCAGGTGATGCAGGACTGCGTGGACGCGGGCTGTCGCAACGAAGGGATTTTGCCGGGAGGGCTGAAGGTCAAGCGCCGCGCCGCCGCGTTGCATCGCCAACTGTGCAAGCACCCGGAATCGGCGCTGCGCGACCCGCTGTCGGTGCTGGACTGGGTCAACCTGTACGCCCTGGCGGTCAACGAAGAAAACGCCAATGGCGGGCGCGTGGTGACGGCGCCCACCAACGGTGCGGCCGGGATTGTGCCAGCGGTGTTGCACTACTACATGCGCTTTATCCCGGGGGCCAGCGAAGACGGAGTGGTGCGCTTCCTGCTCACCGCCGCAGCCATCGGCATTCTGTACAAGGAAAACGCCTCGATCTCCGGCGCCGAAGTCGGCTGCCAGGGAGAAGTCGGCGTGGCCTGCTCCATGGCTGCCGGCGCCCTGTGTGAAGTGTTGGGCGGTACGGTTTCCCAGGTGGAGAACGCCGCCGAGATCGGCATGGAACACAACCTCGGCCTGACCTGCGACCCCATCGGCGGGCTGGTGCAGGTGCCCTGCATCGAGCGCAACGCCATGGGTTCGGTCAAGGCCATCAATGCGGTGCGCATGGCCCTGCGCGGCGACGGGCAACACTTCGTGTCCCTCGACAAGGTCATCCGCACCATGCGCCAGACCGGCGCCGACATGAAAAGCAAATACAAGGAAACCGCCCGTGGCGGTTTGGCGGTCAACATTATCGAGTGCTGACGCCTATAAGCGCGTCCGCACGTTTTTCAGGAGCTGAATATGTCCACCGAAACCCTGTTGAAAACCCCGTTGCACGCCCTGCACATCGAACTGGGCGCACGCATGGTGCCCTTCGCCGGCTACGACATGCCGGTGCAATACCCGCTGGGCGTGATGAAAGAACACCTGCACACCCGTGAACAAGCCGGGTTGTTCGATGTGTCGCACATGGGCCAGATCCGCCTGACCGGCGCCGGTGCCGCCAAGGCCCTGGAAACCCTGGTGCCGGTGGACATCATCGACCTGCCGGTGGGCATGCAGCGTTATGCGATGTTCACCAACGAGCAAGGCGGCATCCTGGATGACCTGATGGTCGCCAACCTGGGTAACGACGAACTGTTCCTGGTGGTCAACGCCGCCTGCAAGGACCAGGACCTGGCCCACCTGCGCCAGCACATCGGTGACCAGTGCACCATCGAGCCACTGTTCGAGGAACGCGCCCTGCTGGCCCTGCAAGGCCCGGCTGCCGTCAGCGTGCTGGCGCGCCTGGCGCCGGAGGTCAAGCACATGACCTTCATGCAATTCGCACCGACCCGCCTGCTGGGCGTGGACTGTTACGTCAGCCGCTCGGGCTACACCGGCGAAGACGGCTTCGAAATCTCGGTACCGGCCGCGAACGCCGAGGCCCTGGCCCGCAGCCTGCTGGCCGAAACCGAAGTACAGGCCATCGGCCTGGGCGCCCGCGACTCCCTGCGCCTGGAAGCCGGCCTGTGCCTTTATGGCCATGACATGAACACCGAGACCACGCCGATTGAAGCCAGCCTGTTGTGGGCAATTTCCAAGGCCCGTCGTGCTGATGGCGCACGCGCCGGTGGCTTCCCGGGCGCCGATGCGATCTTCACCCAGCAACAAACCGGCGTCAGCCGCAAACGCGTAGGCCTGTTGCCACGGGAACGCACGCCGGTCCGTGAAGGCGCAGAAATCGTCGACGAACACGGCACCGTGATCGGCAGCGTCTGCAGCGGCGGTTTTGGCCCGAGCCTGGGCGGCCCGCTGGCCATGGGTTATCTGGACAGCGCTTTCATCGCACTGGATACCGAAGTATCTGCGTTGGTACGTGGGAAAAAGGTGCCACTACGTGTAAGTAAAATGCCATTCGTACCACAACGTTACTACCGTGGTTGATTGACTGTTCCTATAAGTAACGCGGTTGCGTTAACGTGCACTAATCTGTAACGCAACCGCCACATTAAAGTGCATTGACGATAGTCAATGTTATGTTCAGTCACCTATAACAAGTGACGAATTCTATCGAATAAACGCGTTCCACATTGTGGACAGAAGTGTAACGAGGCCGAGCAAAACCTGGGGTTTTGCCGGGGCTTGTTTTTTCTGTATTAGTTGGCGTAGAGTTTGCCCACTGTGTTTGCATGGGTCGCTTTGAACCTGGACCTGGGCAGTAGCCAAAGTTTGCTACAACCCGTTCGACGTCTCTTACTTTCCTGCAACCCAGCCCAGTACTCTTTCATGTGAAAGGGGCTGTCATTAATTTTTTTGCGTCAAGGAAATAAGAAAATGGCTGATCGTCAGAGCGGTACCGTCAAGTGGTTTAACGACGAAAAAGGGTTTGGTTTTATCACTCCAGAAAGCGGTCCGGATCTGTTCGTCCACTTCCGCGCTATTCAGGGCAACGGCTTCAAAAGCCTGAAAGAAGGCCAGAAAGTGACCTTCATCGCGGTGCAAGGCCAGAAAGGCATGCAAGCCGACGAAGTACAAGCAGAAGGCTGATCCTTGCTGCGACAAAAAGCCCCTGATATGACATCAGGGGCTTTTTTAT
The DNA here is from genome assembly GCF_019382755.1 of Pseudomonas sp. Colony2. Classification (NCBI taxonomy): domain Bacteria; kingdom Pseudomonadati; phylum Pseudomonadota; class Gammaproteobacteria; order Pseudomonadales; family Pseudomonadaceae; genus Pseudomonas; species Pseudomonas sp. Colony2. Next base: position 5,683,161 of record NZ_CP080030.1, read on the forward strand.
GGGCGTTCTTCCGTAAAATGGCTTTTTTCCTGCCGAGAGCCATGCCATGTCGAAACACCTGCTGAGCCCCCAAGGCGAGTTTCCCGCCGTAGGCCTGGGCCGTCGTCTGGCAGCGATGTTCTATGACTTCCTGTTGTGCACCGCCCTGCTGATCGTCACGGCCTTCATCTACAAGCTGGTGTGGATGGGGTTTGTCGGTGAGGCCAAGCTGCGGGCGCTGTCTGAGTCTGGCGCGCTGGATGGTGATCCGCTGTTGTCGACGATTTTGTTTTTTGTGTTGTTTGGGTTTTTTGCCAAGTTCTGGACGCACTCGGGGCAGACCCTGGGGATGCAGGTTTGGGGGGTGCGGGTGCAGAACGCTGATGGGTCGCGGATTAGTCTGTGGCAGGCGTTGTTGCGGTTTGTGGTGTCGATTGCTTCGTGGTTGTGCCTGGGGCTTGGGTTTATCTGGTCGTTGTTCGACAAGCAGAAGCGTGGCTGGCATGACATTTATTCGGACACGCGGTTGGTGCGGGTTCCGAAGAAAAAGAAGTAGGTTTTTAGATTGGGGGCATATCCGTTGCTGCGGTGATGGCCGCTATTGGTTCCGCTCTTACAGCGGCTCACTTTTGAAAAGCGCAAAAGTAAGCAAAACGCTCTTGCCCCACCACTCGGCACCTCGCCTAGGCTCGGTGTGCCCTCACTCCGGCTTTGGACCGTGGGCCGCCGTCATGGGCCATCCCTGGCCCAGGACGGCTAACCCGGCGTCCTGCCGGGTTACCCACGCTCCAAAGCCTGCGTTCGGCCAGCGTGGTTTAACGGGGCGCCTAAGATCAAAATCAAGATCAACAGCAAGAGCACAGCGGCCTCCCGGCCGGCTTGAGTGTTGAAGAACAAAATCAAAAGCTAAAGCGGGCACGGTCCAAATGTGGGAGCGGGCTTGCTCGCGAAGGTCGTTAACGATGACGTGGGCATCCTGATTCAACGCGGCGCTCTCAGGTTTTTCGCGAGCAAGCCCGCTCCCACATAAAAGCAGATCTGTTTTCGCTCTGGTCTTTGCTTTTGCTTTTAACACTCAAGCCGGCCGGGAGGCCGCTGTGCTTTTGATCTGCTTTTGATCTTGATCTGCGGGCCCCGTTAACCACGATGGCCGCAAGTAGGCACGATGGAGCGGGTAAATCGGCAGGGATGCCGATTTAGCCGCGCCGGGCCATGGATGGCCCGTCGCGGCGGCCCGCGGAACCGGGCCGGAGTGCGGGCATGCCGAGCCTAAGCGAGGCACCGAGTGGTGGGGCAAAGACCTTTTGGTTACTTTTGGGGCGTTTGCCAAAAGTGACCCGCTGTAAGAGCGGAACCATAAGCGGCCGTTACCTAAATAACGGATATGTACTCAAACAAGATCAAGCATTCCCCGCCAACCTCAACCGAGCCGCCTGAGTAAAATCCAACATCCGCTTCAGCGGTCTAACCGCCTGCGGAATCACCGAAGGCTCAACAAAAATCTCATTACTCCCCTCACGCAAGCACTGCAGCGTGCGCTCCAGGGTATTCATCGCCATCCACGGGCAATGCGCACAACTGCGACACGCCGCCCCATTCCCCGCCGTCGGCGCCTCGACAAACACCTTGTCCGGGCACAGCTGCTGCATCTTGTAGAAAATGCCGCGGTCGGTGGCCACGATAAACGTCTTGTTCGGCAACCGCTGCGCCGCCGCAATCAACTGGCTGGTAGACCCCACCGCATCCGCCAACTCAATCACCGAAGTGGGCGACTCCGGGTGCACCAGAATCGCCGCGTCCGGGTACAACGCCTTCATGTCCTCCAACTGCTTGGACTTGAACTCCTCGTGCACGATGCACGCACCATCCCACAGCAACATGTCTGCACCCGTCTGACGCTGGATATAGGTGCCCAGGTGCTTGTCCGGCCCCCAGATAATCGTCTCGCCGTTATCCATCAGGCTTTCGACAATCTCCAGCGCACAACTGGAAGTCACCACCCAATCAGCACGGGCTTTCACCGCCGCCGACGTGTTGGCATAAACCACCACGGTGCGCTCAGGGTGCTGATCACAGAATGCCGAGAACTCATCCACCGGGCAGCCAAGGTCCAGAGAGCACGTGGCTTCCAGTGTCGGCATCAGGATGCGTTTTTCAGGCGTGAGGATCTTGGCCGTCTCCCCCATGAATCGCACGCCCGCCACCAATACGGTCTTGGCCGGGTGCGCCGCGCCGAAGCGGGCCATTTCCAGGGAGTCAGACACACAACCACCGGTTTCTTCGGCCAGGGCCTGAATCACCGGGTCGCAGTAGAAGTGTGCCACCAGCACCGCGTCCTGAGCCTTGAGCTCGGCGGCGATGGCGGCGCGGTAGCCCGCCTCTTCTTCGGCGCTCAGCACCTTGGGCTGCTTGGCGTCGAGGTGGGCTTGGACCAGAAGGCGTTCGGAAATTTGCGTCATGTTCGCAAGACCTGCAGGCGCAGTTGCGCGAAAGTCGAGTGTACCACCGGCTCTGGAGCCTTTCGGGCGCCGCCGGACGAAGTGATTGTGTTCATCAAGCACGGTGAAGCTGCGCAAGGCTACAGAATATCGAATGGTTTCAAAAGCCTAATCTGGGATTCGGCCAGGCATGAAAAAGGGAAACCCGGCCAGGGGTTTCCCTTTTTTACAACGACCGGTTTAACCGGGCAAAGCGGACGGATCGTCTTGCAGCAACGCCCACTGATGCATGTTCGCCAGGGCATCCTTCAGGATGGTTTCATCGGCGCCCTTGGCACTCTTGCCTTCCCGCGCCGCATATTCCAGCAGTACCAGGTAGTCGCGATGGCTGGTGGCCTCGTTCGGTACCACGCTGTCTTTAACCAGTCGAGCCATCTCGTATCGCTGGGTGCGGGTGTTCTGGCTGGCGCTTTGGTCCACGGAGGCGTTGGTCAGGAAGCCATCCTTGTAGGTGATGTTCGCCGCACTGCTGGCCTTGTCGTCGACCTGCACATAGAGGTAGTTCTGCGACTCGCGCCTGGTATCGAAAGCCGGCGGCTTCCCGCCATCCAGGCCCTGATGGAAACTGGCCTTGAGGCTTGATCGCTGGACCTGATCGATCGTGCGATTGGAGAGGTCATTGCCGCCGATGCGCGTTTTCTGGGAAATCCCATAGGCAAACGTATCGGTTTCCCCTGGGCGCGCCGGGTTGGGGGAGCTGGCCGCCTGGCTGATGGAGGCCTTGAAATCTGCCAGGCCCGTCAGCAGGCCTTGATCTGCCGCGCTGCGGGTCAGCGGCGCAGGCGCTTTGGCGCCCTGCGGGTAGTTGCTGTTCATGGCGGTAAACGCATCCTTGAACATCGCCATCAGGTCAGCATCGGCTTTGCCCCGCGACTGGGCCTTGTCGAACTGGGCCAGGTAGCTTTTCAGCGCGATTGCCTGTTGCTTGGCGTTGCCGAGGATGCCGGCGTTCTTCAGGTCGACCGAGAGATTCACTTCCCCCGCCGGGCTACTCATGCGCGTGGTGCGGCCCTGGCTGTCCGCATGGAATGCAAGCGTGAGGTCGTCAGTATTGCTCACTTTCAATTTGCCGCTGAGGTCCACCGAAGCCAATACGCTGGAATCAAACTGCGTCAGCTTGCTCAGCTCGAGTTTCGGCGGCTGGGCGGCCAGGCCGTCGATCGCGTCCTGGAAGGCTTCGCCCAACTTGGCGACTTCCTTGAGTTCGGCGGCGCTGAGGGCGCCACCGTCCACCTTCGCCTGCGCGGCCAGGCCTCCCAACTGGCTGGCCAGGCTGAAGGTGACGGTCTTGCCGCTGGCCGTCTTGACGGTCAGGCTGACCAGGTTGTCGGCCCTGCTGTGCAGCAGCGCCTGTTGAACCTTGAGTTCGGCGGGGCTTTGGGTCCTGGAAGAGCTGGTGCTCAGCGCCGACTGGGAAATGTCGGTACCGCTCTTCGCAAATTGCTCAATCAGGGTGGCGCCCAGGCCGCTGAAGCCTGTGCCTCTGGGCAGTGCAGGGAAATTCGTGCTGATCGCTTTGGTGACCGCATCGTCGCTGTCACTTTCCCAGGCATTGATCGGCCCATGGCCGGGCAATTGGCCGTTGCGGGAATACGTCTCGGCTTGAACGTCCACCGTGACATTGCCAAGGCTGACCACCGAGGAAGGTCGCACGGCAGCGGCGTCCGTTTCTGGCGCCTGCGTAGCTGGCGGGGTAACGGCGGGTCGATTGGTAAGGGCGATGGCGGAGCTGATCGGCGAAAGCGTAGTCATGACGATCCCTGTCTTGAGCTGGATTGCAGCCAATTTAACCAAGACAGGGAAGGTTTGGTAGCGCAACCGATACAATTGCTAGCAAAGAGCCATGTCAGAAAACTGACTCTTTGCCCTCTTCCGGTGCATCAGAAGCGGTAAGTCACCGAACCGCCGAAACCGTTGGCGCTGTTTTCATACTTGGCGTCGTAGGTCAGCGCCAGTTGCGGATTATTGTCGCGGACCTTGATCGGCTCTTCTTTCAGGTAGGAATAAGCGACGTCGAAGGTCAGGTTATCCACTGGCGTCCAGCCGGCGCCCAAGCTGAACACCGTGCGATCGCCCGTAGGAATACGTACGGACCGGTCGGTGTTGTTGGTGGGCGTCTGGTCCACCGAAAAGCCGGTACGCAGCACCAGTTGCTTGTTCAACTGGTACGACAGGCCGATGGCGTGAGACCAGGTGTCATGCCAGTGCTGTTCTTCGGTGATGGAGTTCAGGCCGGCCAGTTCGGTGGCGAGGTCAGAGACGCCACTGTTGTTGATCGTAATCTTCTTCAACTGGCTCCAGCGGGTGTAGGTGCTGCCGACGTACAGGGTCCAGTCATCGTTGAGTTTATGGGTGACCGAGAAGTCCACGGACGACGGCGTGGTGACATCCAGCTTGGCGTCATACCGCTGCGGGCCGCCATCCACCAGGTCGGTGAGCACCCCCGAGGCGTTGGTTTTGCCCGACAGGTGATACACAACCTGCGAGTGGTAGGTCACACCAATGCGCGTGCTTTCAATCGGCTGCACCAGGATACCGGCGTTGAAACCGGTGGCGGTGTCGTCGCCCTTGACCTTTACGCTTTCCGTGCCGAGGCCAAATGCCGGGACCTTGGAGTCCAGTTCGCCACTGATGCGGTTGAAGGTCGGACCGAAGCCCACCGAAACCTTGTCGTTGAAGGCATAGCTGACGGTTGGCTGCACCGTGATGACTTGAACCTTGCTTTTGTTGCCAAAGCCATTGCCCTGGAAGCTGTGTTCATAGTCGGTCACGAGGCCGAACGGCGCGTAGATTCCCAGGCCAAACGCCCAGTGTTCATCAATCGGCGTCACCAGGTAGCCCATCGGTACGGCGATGCCGGGGACCATATCGCCTTTGTTGGTGCCGGGGTTGTCCACGCCACCTTGGCTGGAACTGGCGTCCTTGATGTTCGACTTGGCATCCAGGTAGGTCGCCCCGATGCTCACTTCATTCTGCTTGAGGCGAGACATGCCCGCCGGGTTGCCGAACACCGTGCTGGCGTCATCCGCGGAGGAGGAACGCCCGGCGTAACCGGTCCCCATTGAACTGATGCTTTGTTCGTTGAGGGCGAAACCACCGGCAAACAAGGAAGTGGAGGCAAGGGAAATCGACAGCGCCAAAGCGCTCTTGAAGAGTTTTTTATTCATTATTAGAACTCGAATTATTGGGCAGCGATAGGAAGCTACCAATCTTCGAGCGGGCAAATTATGAAGAGTTTTTCATGCGCAAAATTGTCCGACAATCCTATTTCTTTCAAAGACTTCGACGGTTTTTCCAGCACTTATTCAGACCCCGGAACCTGAATATGACTGACGGGTTTTAATCTCGCCGTCACGCTTGCAGCAGGCCGGATTGCCTGCCATCGAATATGCGTGAAGGCGCTGGTGATATAAGTGTCGCAATGACATGATGACGGCCATTTAACACGTGTGGCAGCACTCAAATGAATAGCACTATCGGGACGGGTCCTGAGACAAACAGCCCACCTGAATCTGGCGAGAGTGATTTGTCCGCCGCGGGCCTCAACCACAGCGAAGCCTTCACCGAACGCGTGCTTGCCAGCATCAACGATTGCATCAAGGTGCTGGACCTCGACGCCCGCCTGACCTTCATGAGCGAAGGCGGCAAGCAGATCATGGAAGTCAGCGACTTCAATGCGATCCGCGGCTGCCCCTGGCCCGACTTCTGGCACGACCAGGGCAATCTCGATGCCAAGGCTGCCGTTGAGGCCGCCAAGGCCGGTCGCAATGCCAGCTTTGTCGGCGCTGCCCACACCCTGGCCGGCAACCTTAAATGGTGGCACGTGAACGTCAGCCCGATCATGGGCAGTGACGGCCTGCCGGAGAAAATCCTCTGCGTGTCCCGGGACATCACGCCCCTGCGCGAAGCCGAAGAGTCCCTGCGCAAACTCAACGAGTCCCTGGAACAGCGGGTGGTCGAACGCACTCGCGATCGCGACCGTATCTGGCGCCTGTCGCCGGACCTGATGCTGGTGGCACAACTCGACGGTGTGATCTCCGCCGTGAACCCGGCCTGGACACGCATGCTCGGCCACGCCGAAAACGACCTGGTGGGCAGCCAGTTGCTGGCCCTGGTTCACCCCGACGACCTGGCCGTCTCATCCTCGGCGGTCAGCCGTTTGGGCGATGGCAAGAACTTCCCCAATTTCAAGAACCGTTACCGCCACCAGGACGGCAGCTACCGCATGATCGCCTGGACGGCCGTGCCCGACAGCGACTACATCCACGCCGTGGGCCGTGATATCCAGGCTGAGGAAGAAGCCAAGGAAGCCCTGCGACTGTCGGAAGACGCCCTGCGTCAGTCACAGAAACTGGAAGCCATCGGCCAACTCACTGGCGGTGTCGCACATGATTTCAATAACCTGCTGACGGTGATCAAGTCCTGTGCCGACTTGCTCAAGCCACCTGCCCTGAGCGAAGCACGCCGCGTGAAATACGTGGAAGCCATCGCCAGCACGGTCGATCGCGCGGCCCGCCTGACGGCCCAGTTGCTCACATTCGCCCGCCGCCAGGCTTTGCGACCCGAGGTGTTCAACGTCGGCGAAAGTGTAAAGCGGGTGGGCGAGATGATGGACAGCCTGACCGGTTCACGGGTCAAGGTAAGCATCCAGGTGCCTGACGACGCCTGCTTTATCAACGCCGACGAAAGCCAGTTCGATACCGCGCTGGTCAACATGGTGGTGAACGCCAGGGATGCCATGGCCGGCAACGGGCATTTGACCATCACCGTTTCGACGGCAAGCTGGCTACCCTCGGTTCGCGCTCACCCGGTACGTGTCGCCGATTACGTGACCATCGAACTGGCGGACACCGGCTCGGGTATCCCGCCGGAAAAACTCGACGCGATCTTTGAGCCCTTCTACACCACCAAGGGTATCGGCCAGGGCACCGGCCTGGGCTTGTCCCAGGTGTACGGCTTCGCCAAGCAATCAGGCGGGGAAATCCTGGTACAGAGCGAGTGCGGCAGGGGTAGCCAATTTACGCTGTACCTGCCCAAGGTCGAGCCAAGTGCCATGCCGGTACCTCAAGACACCAGCGCTTCGCCCATCATCTCAGGCTTGTGCGTGCTGATGGTCGAGGACAACGCCGATGTGGGCCTGTACACCTCGCAAACCCTGGAACAGATGGGCTTTCACGTGCTGTGGGTGCCGGATGCGAACAGCGCGCTGGAAGCCCTGGCCCCCAACCCAGAAAGCTTCCAGGTGGTGTTCTCCGATATCTCCATGCCCGGCATGAGTGGCCTGGAGTTGCTGGACGCAATCGAAGCCTTGTACCCATGGCTGCCGGTGGTGCTCACCACCGGCTACAACGACGAATACGCGCGTATCGCCCAGGAAGATGCCAGCCGTTTTGTCTTGCTGCAGAAGCCGTATTCCACCGAGGTGCTGGCCCTGCTGCTGCAAAAAGTCGTCAAGAGCCGCCTGCCCCTGGTCGCACAAGGCTAGACCGCAGGCCGGGTCGCGTCCGGAACATTCCCCATCTCCAGGGCCAGATCCAGCCAGGCCCGCGCCGCCGGTGGCAAGTGCGCCTGTCGCCGCCAGGCCAGGGCGATGTGCCAATCAGTCTGGGGCTCGTCCAGCTGGATCAGGGCGATGCCGGCGTGCAGGTGTTTGTAAGCCAGCATGCTCGGTAGAAACGCGACCCCCAGGCCTGCGGCAACCAGGTCGACGATAAAGTCGATCTGCGCACTGCGGGCGGTGATACGCGGGACTACGCCTCTGCGCTCGCAGGCCGTGAGAATGATCCGGTTAAGCGCAAACCCGGCCTCGAACAGAATAAAGGGCGAGTCAGCCAGGTCGGAAAAATCGACGCTTTTACGCCCGGCCAAAGGATGGTCGATCGGCATCACCACCATCAGTGGCTCGACGCGCACATCCTGATATTCAAATTCTCCCGCCACCGGTACCAGCAACGCGGCCAGGTCCACCTCCCCGGCCTCCAGGCATTCGCCCAACTTCTTGCTGCCATGCTCGATCAGCTCGATCTCGATTTCCGGATAGCGCTGCCGATACAAGGCAAACATCGCCGCAAACAGCACCCCACTGCCCACCGGCGGCAAGCCGATGCGCAATACACCGCGCTTGAGCCCCAGCAAGTCGTTGATCTCGGCCACCAGGTCACTGCGCTCCGCCAGCAACACCAGCGCTCGGCGGTAGGCAATTTCGCCGGCGGCCGTGAGCTCGCTCTTGTGGCCGATGCGATTGAACAGCGGCGTGCCCAATTCATCTTCCAGAGTCTTGACCGCCTTGCTGACGGTAGACTGGGTGAGCGAAACCACCTCGGCTGCTTGTGAGAAGCTGCCCTGGCGAACTACTTCGACAAAGGCCAGCAACGTACGAAGGTTCATGAGTATTCCGTTTGCGACTTGATTCAAGTTGGAAAAGTTGTTTTTACCATGAAAGGCCTTTGTCTATCCTCACCCCACCGTTTTCTTCACTCGGGGCATCACTGTTCATGATCATTTCGTCTGCATCGGATTACCGCGAAGCCGCCCGCCGCAAACTGCCGCGTTTCCTGTTCGACTACATCGACGGCGGCGCCTACGCCGAACACACCCTCAGGGCCAACAGCTCGGACCTGTCGGATATCAGCCTGCGCCAGCGCATCCTGCGCAACGTCGAAAGCCTGAGCCTTGAAACCACGTTGTTCGACCAGCCATTGGCGATGCCGGTGGTCCTCAGCCCGGTGGGCCTGACCGGCATGTTTGCCCGGCGTGGTGAAGTCCAGGCGGCGAAGGCGGCAGCGAACAAGGGCATTCCGTTTTGCCTGTCGACCGTTTCCGTGTGCCCGATCGAGGAAGTGGCGTCCCAGAGCCCGCAATCGATCTGGTTTCAGCTGTATGTGCTGAAAGACCGCGGCTTCATGAAAAACGCCCTGGAGCGCGCCCAGGCCGCCGGGGTGAAAAACCTCGTGTTCACGGTCGACATGCCCACCCCCGGCGCGCGTTATCGCGACGCCCATTCGGGTATGTCCGGCGCCTACGGGCCGCAACGCCAAATCCTGCAGGCCATGACCAAACCGGCCTGGGCCTTCGATGTGGGCCTGCTGGGTCGTCCCCACGACCTGGGCAACATCTCCAAGTACCTGGGCAAGCCCACCCAACTGAAGGACTACATCGGCTGGCTGGCCAACAACTTCGACCCTTCCATCAGTTGGAAAGACCTGGAGTGGATCCGCGAATTCTGGAAAGGCCCGATGATCATCAAAGGCATCCTCGACCCACAGGATGCCAAGGACGCGGTGAGCTTTGGTGCCGACGGCATCGTCGTCTCCAACCATGGCGGGCGCCAGCTGGATGGCGTGCTGTCCACAGCCAAGGCACTGGCGCCTATCGTACAAGCCGTGGGTAGCGATCTGACGGTGCTGGTGGACTCCGGCGTACGCTCGGGGCTGGACGTGGTGCGCATGCTCGCGCTGGGCGCCAAGGGCGTTCTGCTGGGCCGTGCACAGGCTTACGCACTGGCCGCCGACGGGCAGCGTGGCGTGGAGAACCTGCTGGATATCTTCGCCAAGGAAATGCGCGTGGCCATGACGTTGACCGGAGTCACGTCGATCGCCCAGATCGATGAGTCGATCCTGGTGCGCAGCCAGGGTTGATCAGTGCAGCGACCTCGGAGCATCCATTCCGGGGTCGCCCACAGATATTTCTAAATGTTTCTTCATAAAGCCAAACCGTCATTAAACAGACACATTTCAGGAATTAAATCGTCACGTCCCAGGCAGGTGGAGTCCTCCACCTGCCCCCTTCCTTTGAGGTGTCGTCGTGATGTTGCTGACCAAAAAGAGTCTGTCAGTGTTGTTCACTGCCCTGTGCCTGAGTGGTGTCGCTCACGCCACTGACGTCACGGGCGCAGGCTCCAGTTTCGTCTACCCGGTGCTGTCCAAGTGGTCCCAGGAATACAGCAAAAGCTCCAGTGACCGGATCAACTACCAGTCCATCGGCTCCGGTGGTGGTATCGCCCAGATCAAGGCGGCTACCGTGGACTTCGGTGCGTCCGACGCGCCGCTGTCGGCGGATGAACTGAAGGCCGGCGGCCTCGGCCAATTCCCAAGCGTGATTGGCGGCATCGTGCCGGTGATGAACGTCGAGGGCGTTGCAGCTGGCCAGCTGAAACTCGATGGTGATGTGCTGGCGAAGATCTTCCTCGGTGACATCAAGGCCTGGAACGACCCGGCGATTGCCGCCCTCAACCCCGGCTTGAAACTGCCGGGCGCGAATATCACCGTGGTCCACCGCTCGGACGGCTCGGGCACCTCGTACAACTTCACCAACTACCTCTCCAAGGTCAGTGATGGCTGGAAAACCAAAATCGGTTTCGGCACCACCGTGCCGTGGCCGGTCGGTGTGGGCGGCAAGGGTAACGAAGGTGTTTCGGCCTACGTGAAGCAGATCAAGAACTCCATCGGCTTTGTTGAATACGCCTACGCCCTGCAAAACAAGATGACCTACGCCTCACTGAAGAACGCGTCCGGCAAATTCGTCGAGCCCAACGCCAAGGCCTTCCAGGCAGCAGCTGATACTGCCGATTGGGCCAACGCCCATGACTTCAACCTGATCATGACCAACGCACCGGGCGAGAACGCGTGGCCGATCACGGCGACCACCTGGATCATCATGTACAAGCAGGCAAAAAACGCCGAGCAAAGCCAGGCCGCTTTCAACTTCTTCAAATGGTCGTTGGAGAAAGGTCAGCAGCAGGCTGCGGCATTGGACTACGTAGCGTTGCCCGATTCCCTCGTGACCCGGATCGAAGGTTACTGGAAGTCTGACTTCGCCCACTGATCCGCCTCTATAGCCCCCTTCCTCAAGCATGTGCATGCTTGATGGAGGCGGGTGAGCACTTCTGATATGAACGACACCGTGCAACCCCTGGTTATGACTACTCACGCAAGCGACGTGTCGGGTGATAGCCGCGCCGCTCGCGATCAGCGCCACGATCTGTGGTTCAAACGCTCGATGTTCGGGGCCGCGATGCTGGTGCTGCTGCTCTTGGCAAGCATCGCCGCCTCCACCCTGTGGGGCGGTGGCCTGGCCTTCAAGACCTTCGGTTTCGGTTTCATCACCAGCACCGAGTGGGATGCGGTCAACAACCACTTTGGCGCCCTGGTACCGATCTACGGCACCTTGGTCACCTCGTTGCTGGCGTTGCTGATTGCGGTGCCGGTGAGTTTCGGCATCGCGATTTTCCTCACCGAAGTGGCGCCGCCCTGGCTCAGAATGCCGGTCGCCTCCGCCGTTGAATTGCTCGCGGGCATTCCCTCGATTATCTATGGCATGTGGGGCCTGTTTGTTTTCGGGCCCTTTATGGCTGAACACTTGTCACCCTGGATCAATGACTACCTGGGTGCGCTTCCGTTTATTGGCTCGCTGTTCCAGGGGCCGCCGCTGGGCATCGGGATGCTGACCGCCGGCATCGTGCTGGCGATCATGATCACGCCGTTCATCACGTCGGTGATGCATGAGGTGTTCCGCAGTGTGCCGACTCAATTGAAGGAGTCGGCCTACGCACTGGGCAGTACTACCTGGGAAGTGGTGTGGGACATCGTCCTGCCCTACACCCGTTCGGCCGTGGTCGGCGGGATCTTTCTCGGCCTCGGTCGCGCCCTGGGTGAAACCATGGCCGTGACCTTCGTGCTGGGTAACGCGCAACAGTTCTCCGCCTCGTTGCTGATGCCCAGCAGTTCCATCGCGTCCGTCATCGCCAACGAGTTCAGCGAGGCGTACACCGACCTGCATCGTTCGGCGCTGATCGCCCTGGGCTTCCTGCTGTTTATCGTGACATTCGTGGTGCTGGCACTGGCGCGGCTGATGCTCATGCGCCTGTCCCGCAAGGAGGGCCTATGAGCAGCAACGAACGCCTGTACCGCAAGCGTGCCTTGAAGAACCGGGTGGCCATGCTGCTCAGTTGTGGCGCGACAGTCTTTGGCCTGCTGTGGCTGGCGTGGATTCTGCTGACCACCATCATCAACGGCTTTCAGGCGCTCAACCTGCGCCTGTTTACCGAGATGACGCCGCCACCCGGAACAGACGGCGGCCTGGCCAACGCGTTTTATGGCAGCGCCCTGATGTCCGGGATTGCGCTGCTGATTGGCACGCCCATCGGGCTGATGGCCGGTATCTGGCTGGCGGAATTCGCACGGCACTCGCGCCTGGGTACCACGGTGCGTTTCATCAACGACATCCTGCTGTCCGCGCCGTCGATCGTGCTGGGCCTGTTCATCTACACCGGGGTGATCCTGCCGCTGAACCTGCTGACCAATCACCAGGTAGGTTTCTCCGCCATTGCCGGTGCCCTGGCGCTGGCCTTGCTGGTGATTCCGGTGGTGGTGCGCACGACCGACGAGATGCTCCAACTGCAACCTTCCACCATGCGCGAGGCGGCCCTGGCCCTGGGCGTACCCCAGTGGAAACTGACGTTGCAGATCGTGTTGAGAGCGGCCAAGGCCGGCGTGGTGACCGGCATCCTGCTGGCGCTGGCGCGGATTACCGGGGAAACCGCGCCGCTGCTGTTCACCGCCTTCGGCAACCAGTTCTGGAGCAGCAACCTGCTCAAGCCGATTGCCAGCGTGCCGGTGGTTATTTTCCAGTACGCCATGAGCCCCTTCGATGACTGGCACTCCCTCGCATGGGCAGGCGCCTTGGTACTGACGATGTTCGTGCTGGTGCTGAGCTTGCTGTCTCGCCTGATTCTTTTGCGCAATAGGTCCCACTGATGCAATCGACCCGCCTTGATCCTGAAAAAACCAAAATCCGTGTCCGTGGGTTGGAGTTTTTCTACAACAACCAGCGTTCGCTGAAATCCATCGACATCGACATTCCGGAAAAACGCATCACCGCGATCATCGGCCCATCGGGCTGCGGCAAGTCGACCTTGCTGCGGGTGTTCAACCGTATCTACTCGATGTACCCGAAGCAGGAAGCCCGCGGTGAAGTGCTGCTCAATGGCGAAAACATCCTCGCCCCCGGCTACTCGATGAACCGCCTGCGCAGCCACGTCGGGATGGTCTTCCAGAAGCCGGTGCCGTTCCCGATGTCGATCTACGACAACATCGCCTATGCCGTGCGCCACCACGAAAAGCTGTCGCGCCGGGAAATGGATGATCGAGTCGAGCAAGCCTTGCGCGGCGGCGCGCTGTGGGATGAGGTGAAGGACAAACTCAAACAAAGCGCCCAGAGTCTTTCCGGCGGACAACAGCAACGCCTGTGCATCGCCCGCACCATTGCTCTGCGCCCGCAGGTATTGTTGCTGGATGAACCGACCTCGGCGCTCGACCCGATTTCCACCGGCCGTATCGAACAGTTGATCACCGAGCTGAAAGAGCAATACACGGTGATCATCGTGACCCACAACATGCAGCAGGCCGCGCGGGTATCCGACAGCACCGCGTTCATGTTCATGGGCGAACTGATTGAGCATGGCAATACGGATGAGATCTTCACCAAGCCGAAGATGAAACAGACCGAGGACTACATCACCGGGCGGTTTGGCTAGCTTTAACAAAAAAGCCGATCACTCTCTGTCGCGAGAGTGATCGGCTTTTTACTGGGCAAAAAAAAACCCGGAAATCCTCACTTGCGTGGGCCTTCCGGATTTTCTAAACCGCCAAAAATGGTGGGTCGTGTGGGATTCGAACCTACGACCAATTGGTTAAAAGCCAACTGCTCTACCAACTGAGCTAACGACCCGCTGTGTGGTGGCGCGTATAATACTGATTTCTAAGGATTATTCAACACCTTATTTAAAATAAATCAGAAATAACGCGTTGGGTCAGTAATTCCGGCCGCTTGGAAGCCCTCTGCACGCAGTCTGCAGCTGTCGCATTTCCCACAAGCGCGACCATCAGTGTCTGCCTGATAGCAGGAAACAGTCAGCGAGTAATCGACGCCAAGTCCTACGCCTGCCTTCACGATATCGGCCTTGCTACGGTTCTGCAGTGGCGCCAGGATGCGAAAGCCCTGCCCTTCTACACCGGCCTTGGTCGCCAGGTTGGCCATGCGCTCGAACGACTCGATGTACTCGGGGCGGCAGTCCGGGTATCCGGCGTAGTCCAGGGCGTTGACGCCGATGAAGATGTCGCGGGCATTGAGCACCTCGGCCCAGCCGAGGGCCAGGGACAGGAAGACCGTGTTGCGTGCCGGCACGTAGGTCACCGGAATGCCTTCGCTGGGGCCTTGCGGCACGTCTATGGAGCTGTCGGTCAGCGCCGAGCCACCCATGCCGTCGAGATTCAGGCCGATCACCTTGTGCTCAACCGCGCCCAGGTCTCGGGCGACACGGGCGGCAGCGTTCAGTTCGGCACGGTGACGCTGGCCGTAGTCGAAGCTCATGGTGTAGCAGCTGTAGCCTTCTGCACGGGCCATGGCGACCACGGTCGCGGAGTCGAGGCCGCCGGACAGCAGGATCACCGCACGTTTTTGATCAGTCATCTCAGCGCCCCGGCTCGTCGTTCCACAGGTACTTGTGCAGCTGCAGTTGCAGACGCACCGGAAGGTTGTCTGCAACAACCCAGTCGGCCAGGTCGCGAGCATTCAGGTCATGATGGCTGGGGGAAAACAGCACTTCGCCGGCCCGGCGGTCCAGGCCATACTGGATCAGCTTGGAGGTCGCCCAGTCGTAGTCTTCACGGGAACAGATGACGAACTTGACCTGGTCGTTGGCCGTCAGCAGCTCGATGTTCTCGTAGCGGTTGCGGTGCACTTCCTTGGAGCCTGGGGTCTTGAGGTCGACGACTCGGCTGACCCGAGGGTCGACTGCAGAGATATCGAGGGCGCCGCTGGTTTCCAGGGACACCTCGTAGCCGGCATCGCACAACTGCTTGAGCAAGGGAATGGCATTGGGCTGTGCCAGGGGCTCGCCACCCGTGACGCAGACATAACGCGGCCGGTAACCGGCCACCTGCTCAAGGATGTCTTCAAGGGTGCGCACGGTGCCGCCGCTGAAGGCGTAGGCGCTGTCGCAGTACTGGCAACGCAGCGGGCAACCGGTGAGGCGCACAAATACAGTGGGCAGCCCGGCAGTGCGCGTTTCACCCTGCAACGAGTAAAAAACTTCGGTGATACGTAATGTGTCTTGCATAGTCGCCACGGGCGTAACAGCTAAACAGGCTGTCCGCCTCCGTCAGGCACTTCGAGGAATTCCGCCAACGCGTAAACCCCAGGAAGCGTGTTTCATAAAAGGGCGTGGATTCTAACGAAAAAACCCGCGCAGGGCGCGGGTTTCTTCTGAACGGGTTGCGACGCTTACATGCGTTGCAGATCCCGCTGAGCCAACTGGGCCGCAGAGGTACCCGGATACTGGGCCACCACCTGCTGCAGAATGCCTTTGACCTTGTCGGTATGACCCAGGCGGCGTTCTACGTCAGCCAGTTTGTACAGCGAATCCGGCACCTTGGCGTGCTTGGGGTACAGCTGGCTGACCTTGGCAAATGCCTGGCCTGCGCCCTGCAGATCACCCTTGGCCAGGTTCACCTCACCCAACCAGTACTGGGCGTTGCCCGCGTACTGGCTGTTCGGGTATTTGCGCAGGAATGCGGTAAAAGCCTGGCTGGCCTTATCGAAATCCTTGGCTTTGATCAGGTCGAAGGCTGCATCGTAATACAGCTTTTCCTTCGCCGGATCACCCGGTTCGCTGCTGGCGGCAGGGGCTTGGCTCGCAGCCGCGGCCCCTGCCGCTGCACCACCGGCGGCGCTTGCGGCGCCACCGGCAGAAGAATTATCAGGAGTGGCGGCTGGTGTAACGCCGGCTCCAATGCGTCGATCAAGATCCTGGTAACGCTCCAGGCCTTCTTGCTTCAGCTGGTTCACTTGATTCTGCAGAACCTCAATCGTGCCTTGTTGCTGCGACAATTGATCCTGCATGCGTTGCAGCTGGTTGAACAGTTCGCCCTGTGCCGAAGGCGCGGCAGTTGCCGCGCCCCCGGCATAGGCGCCGTTCGTGCCATAACCCGCTGGCGGATAACTGCTCCCGCTATTGTTATAGCCAGAGTTGCTATCTTCCACAGGAACCGCAGCCCACACCGCAAGCGGTGCCAGGCTGAGAGCCAATACAGTTAGAGCACGACGGCACGTTCGCATGACGAATTACTTACGCAGTTCGACGCGACGGTTTTGAGCCCAGGACTGCTCGTCGTGGCCAGTAGCAACTGGACGCTCTTTACCGTAGGAAACCAGTTCCAGTTGGCCTGGAGCAACACCTTGCAGAACCAGGTAGCGCTGAACGGCTTTCGCACGACGCTCGCCCAGTGCCATGTTGTACTCACGAGTACCACGTTCGTCGGTGTTACCTTCCAGAACAACGCGAGCGCCGTTAGCTTTCAGGTCCTTCGCGTGAACGTCCAGAGCGCGCATGGCTTCTGGTTTCAGGTCCGAACTGTCGTATTCGAAGTAGAAAGTGGTGATAGCGCGCAGAGCAGCTTCTTCGCTCAGGGAGCCGTCAACTGCACCAGTGTTAGCGCCGTAACCAGCGTTTGGATCAACAGCTGCGCCTTCACCGGCATTGTCGCCGCCTTTAGACGAGCAACCAACGGCTACGGACAGAGCCAGAGCCAGAGCAGCAAACTTACCAAACTTCAGCATTTCCATCGTGAAACTCCTAATGAACCCCAGTGTGTTAAGTACTTCTTTTTGTAGCGCCGCGTCAGTTCAGGTAAGGGGACCAGGACGGTTCTCTGACTTCGCCTTGAGCGGTAGGAAGCGGGAGCCTTACGCGTCCATTAATGGACACGAGCATCAAGACTCCCCGGCCCTGCTGGCGGGTGGCGTAGATTACCATGGTGCCGTTGGGCGCAACAGTAGCTGACTCATCAAGGTTGGTATCTGTAAGGATTTTTACGGTTCCACGCTGCAAATCCTGGGCCGCAACCCGGAAATTAGTGAAACCATCCTGACGGTGAATCATCACCAACGTCTTTTCATCAGCCGAAAGCTTAGGTGCAGCGTTGTAGTTACCAATAAAGGTCACTCGTTCGGCGCCGCCGCCGTTGACGCTGGTTTTGTAGACTTGCGGCTTGCCGCCACGGTCGGAGGTGAAGTAGATGGTCGAGCCATCCTTGCCCCAGAACGGTTCGGTGTTGATGCCCGGGCCGCTGGTAACACGGCTCAGTTGGCGCGAAGCCATGTTCATCACGTAGATGTCCGGGTTGCCATCCTTGGACAATACGAATGCCAGGCGTGAACCATCCGGCGACCAGGCTGGCGCGCCATTCAGGCCTTCGAAGTTGGTGATCTGCTCACGGCGACCGGTATCGATGTGCTGGACGAAGATCCGTGGACGCTTCTGTTCAAAGGACACGTAGGCGATACGCTTGCCATCTGGCGCGAAACGCGGCGACAGGATCGGCTCACGGGATTGCAGCAACGTCACTGCACGCGCGCCGTCATAGTCGGAACGCTGCAAAGTGTAACGAGTGTTGTCTACCGAAAAACGCTCGGCCGTTACATAGAGCAAGCGCGTGGAGAAGGCACCCTTGATCCCGGTCAGTTTTTCAAACGACTGGTCGGAGATGTAGTGCGCCATGTCCCGCAGCTGATCCGTGGTGCCCGACACGCTGCCGGTCAGCACTTGCTGCTCGGTCGCGACGTTGAACAGGGTGTACTGGATCTGCAGGCGACCGCCGGCGGGCGTGATGCTGCCCACCATCAGGTACTGGGCGTTCAGCGCTTTCCAGTCACGGAAGATGACTTCGCTGGCCTGGGTCGGCTGGCTGATCATGTTGCCTTTGTCGATCGGTGCGTAGTAGCCGGAGTTGCGCAGGTCATCGCTGATGATCTGCGACATGTCGTCCGGCAGCACGCTGCCGCCCTGCCAGCCAAACGGCACAACGGCGATCGGGGTGGCCCGATCGCTACCGCTGGTGACCAGGATGTTCTTTTCATCCGCCGCCGCTATCCCTGCCATGCAGCAAATAACGACAAGCATTCCTCGAAGAAGGTTTCTCACAAGGCTAGATCCTCAGGTGTGAATGTCATCTTGAATGAACGGTAGGGAGCGAAGTCGCTTGGTTTCATTCCCTGCATCTCGGTCAACCGGCCAATGTTCTTGACCGCTGCTACCGCCGAACTGTCGAACGAACCGTCGCCACTGGACTTGGCCACGCTGACCGAAGTCACCGTACCGTCCGGCAACATGCCGATCTGCAGCACTACTGTCATGCCTTTACGTGCCGAAGGAGGACGGGTCCACCCTTCCGCTGCCCGTGAACGAATCAGGTCGTCGAAACTGCCCGCGACTTCATCACCACGTTCATCGGCCAAGGCTTGCTGGCGCTGCGGCGTGTCGGAAAGCAAATCGGCCAAGGCCTGGGCCTTTTTGTCTTCGGTCGATTTACGCGCTGCTTCCTGGGCCTTTTTCTTGGAGGCATCGGCAGCAGCTTTCTTCTTCGCATCGTCGGCGATCTTCTTCTTCGCCTCGTCAGCTTCAGCTTTCTTCTTGGCGTCGTCCGCGGCTTTCTTCTTCGCGTCTTCGACTATCTTTTTCTTCGCGTCTTCAGCGGCCTTTTTCTTGGCCTCTTCTTCGGCAGCCTTCTTGGCTTCTTCTTCAGATTTCTTCTTGGCTATATCAGCCAATTGTTTCTCTTCAGCCTTCTTGGCTTCGGCAGCTTTATCGGCTTTCTTGGCTTCATCAGCCTTTTGCGCCTCTGCAGCTTTCTTCGCCTCGTCAGCCTTTTTCGATTCCTCGGCCTTTTGAGCCGCCTCTTCTTTCTTTTGTTCCGCAGCAGCCTTCACCGCTTCCTGCTCGACCTTCTTCTGTTCCATCTGCTCGACTTCAGTCTGGCGCGCAGCCGACTTCTGGGCCTCACCCGCAATCTTCTGATTGGTCTGGGTGGTGGCCTGGCTTTTCGATTTCAGCTGATACAGGGTCGCCTGCACGATCGGCTTGGCTGGCGGCAGGTCCGGGGTCATGGCAAAGCTGACGAACAGCATGCCAAACACCAGGACGTGCAGGGCAATTGCCCAGACGCTAGGCCAGAAGTAGCTTTCCGAGGCGGACGGCTCTCGCTGTTGGTGCATCAGGGCGCCTCGGTAATCAAGCCAACATTACCGACCCCGGCCTTCTGCAGCCCGCCCATGGCGCCCATGACGGAGCCGTAGTCGACGACCTTGTCGCCGCGAATGAACACCTGGGTGTGCTTGCCACCTTCGTTGCCGGCGCGAATGATCTTGGTCACGGCATCAGTCATCTGCGGCAAGGTCATGGCCTTGTCCTGCTGTTTCTGAGTGTCGACTTCGCTGCCAAGGTTCCAGTAATAGGTCTTGTCAGCCTTGATCGAAATGGTCAGGACCTGGGTGTTGTTGTCCTGCGGCAAGGCTTCGCTGGAAACCTTGGGCAGATCAACCTTCACGCCCTGATTGAGCATCGGCGCGGTCACCATGAAGATAACCAGCAGCACCAGCATCACGTCGATGTAAGGCACTACGTTCATCTCGGCGACCGGCTTGCGCTTTTTGCGAGCTCGAGCGATTAAAGCCATTGGGAATTACCTGCTTATTCTTCGCTGGTGTGCACTTTACGGTGCAGGATCGCCTGGAATTCATCGGCGAAGGTGTAGTAACGGCTGATCAAGGTTTCGCCACGAGCGGCAAAACGGTTGTAGGCGATTACTGCGGGAATAGCTGCGAACAGACCGATGGCGGTGGCGATCAGCGCTTCGGCGATACCCGGGGCCACGGTGGCCAGGGTCGCTTGCTGGGCCTGGGCCAGGCCGCGGAAGGAGTTCATGATCCCCCATACGGTACCGAACAGGCCGATATACGGGCTGACGGAACCTACGGTGGCGAGGAACGGCAGGCTTTGCTCAAGCTTTTCTTCTTCGCGGGAGATGGCGACGCGCATGGCACGGGCCACACCTTCCATGACCGCTTCCGGGTCAACGCCTGGCTGCTGGCGCAGACGGGAGAATTCCTTGAAGCCGGCGCGGAAGATCTGCTCGACGCCCGAATCCGGGTCCGGGTTGCTGCCCGCCTGGCGGTACAGCTTGGACAGGTCGATACCCGACCAGAAGCGCTCTTCGAAGCTCTCCAGGGCACGTCGACCAGCACGCAGCAGGTTGCTGCGCTGAAAAATCATGACCCAAGAGGTAACCGATGCGGCTACCAGGACCAGCATCACCAGTTGAACCACGACACTGGCATTGCTGACCAGGCTCCACATGGAGGAATGGTCGACGACGGTAGGTTCCACGCTAAATCTCCTGCTCTGAATGTTTACCCGCGCCGCTCACGCCGGCAAAGGCCGCGCGTAGAGTTTCGGGAATGGCCCGGGGTTTCAAACTATTGGTGCGAACACAGGCCACCAGGAACTGCCCCTCACAGAGCAGCGTTGCATCCGTAGCCCGCCTGACCTGCTGTTTAAAGCGCAGGCTGGCACGGTTCAATTCGGTTATTTCTGCGCTGACCAGCAGCTCGTCGTCCAGTCGCGCCGGCGCGTGGTAACGCGCCTCGCTGGAATGCACGACAAACAACAGGTCCTCCCCTGCCAGCTGGGATTGGGCAAAGCCCAGCTCCCGTAGCCGCTCGGTTCGAGCCCGCTCCATGAACTTTAGGTAATTGACGTAATAAACGATGCCGCCAGCATCGGTGTCCTCGTAATAAACGCGACAGCGATGTGCGAACGACTGATCCCCGTTTTGCGCGCGCATACTCTAGTGCTTACTCCTCAGGTTGCCAATCCGGCCAGGCAACTGTTTTTCATTCTGTGGCACATTTCTAACGAAAGAATGACGACGCCAGCCACTAGGACAGCACAAACTCCGAATAAATCGAATCGCCAAGCGTTTTTAATCGTCTACTGCATCGAGGAATTCGTCTACTACGGGCATCTCGCCCAATCGTGACGGAATGTTTAACCCAAAGTGCAGATACGCATGCCGGGTGACCACACGCCCCCTTGGCGTGCGCATGATGTAGCCCTGCTGAATCAGATACGGCTCCAGTACATCCTCAATCGTATGCCGCTCTTCGCTGATGGCGGCGGCGAGGCTGTCCACGCCCACCGGGCCGCCGTCGAACTTCTCGATCATGGTCAACAGCAGGCGCCGGTCCTGGTGATCAAAGCCATGCTCATCCACATCCAGCAGGTTCAGCGCCAGGTCTGCCACGGGCTTGGTGATATGCCCCTTGGCCCGCACTTCGGCAAAGTCGCGCACCCGGCGCAGCAAACGGTTGGCAATCCGCGGGGTACCACGGGCGCGGCGGGCGATTTCAAAGGCGCCTTCCGGGTCCAGGGGCAAGCCAAGGATGCTCGCCGAACGGCTGACGATGGTGGCCAGATCCGCCGTGCTATAGAACTCTAGACGTTGAACAATCCCGAAACGGTCTCGCAGCGGGTTGGTCAGCATGCCCGCACGGGTGGTCGCACCCACCAGCGTGAACGGTGGCAGGTCGAGCTTGATCGAGCGCGCCGCCGGGCCTTCACCGATCATGATGTCCAGCTGGAAGTCTTCCATGGCCGGGTACAGTACTTCCTCGACGATGGGCGAAAGCCGGTGGATCTCGTCGATAAACAGTACGTCGTGGGGCTCCAGGTTGGTCAGCAGCGCCGCCAGGTCGCCCGGGCGCTCCAGCACGGGGCCGGAGGTGGACTTGATCGACACGCCCATTTCCTGCGCGATGATGTTGGCCAGGGTGGTCTTGCCGAGCCCGGGCGGGCCGAAGATCAACGTGTGGTCCAGGGACTCGCTGCGCCCGCGCGCGGCCTGGATGAACAGCTCCATCTGCTCGCGCACGGTGGGCTGGCCGATGTATTCGGCAAGGCTCAGGGGGCGAATCGCCCGGTCCTGGATTTCTTCACGATCACGAGGCCCGGTGGCCGCGATCAGACGATCAGCTTCAATCACTTAAATCATTCCCTTCAGGGCGCGGCGGATCATGTCTTCGCTGCTCAGGTTCTTGTCCTTGATGGCTGACACGGCCTTGCTCGCCTCTTGCGGCTTGTAGCCCAGGGAGATCAGCGCGCTGACCGCATCGCTTTCAGCGCTGGCCACCGGCACACCCGGCGCATCAGGCTGGTTGGGCACCAGGGCAAACATGCTCGGCACAACCTCCCAGGCCTTGAAGCGGTCTTTGAGCTCCACCAGCAGGCGCTCGGCGGTTTTCTTGCCAACGCCCGGTACCTTGGTCAGCGCGGACGTGTCCTGGGCCGACACACAGCGCACCAATTCATCCACTTCCAGGCTCGACATCAGCGCCAGCGCCAGCTTCGGCCCCACGCCGTTGAGGCGGATCAGCTCACGGAAAAAATCCCGGTCACGCTTGCCAACGAACCCATAGAGCAATTGCGCGTCTTCGCGCACCACCAGGTGAGTGTGCAGGGTCAGCGGTTCACCGACCGACGGTAAGCGGTAGAGGGTGGTCATGGGCACTTCAAGCTCATAACCCAGCCCGTTTACATCCAGAATCAGGTGCGGTGGCTGTTTCTCAGCCAGGGTGCCGCGCAAGCGTCCAATCACGTTCGAATCCTTAAGAATCGGCTCAAATCAAGGCCTGGCCGGTAATAACGCGGGCATGCCGGCCGACAGCACAGGCCGTTCATGCACCCCACGCAGAATGAATGCGCTGATGCTATCAGAGACGCAGCCGGCCGCCACGACTGCGTGCGGTCCCCAAGCCATGAGGCATCAGGCTGGAACGGGTATGGGCATGGCAAATGGCAATGGCCAGGGCGTCGGAGGCATCGATTTGCGGTTTGGCGGTGAGTTTGAGCATGTGCATGACCATCATCATCACCTGCTCTTTATTGGCAGCACCGGTACCGACCACGGCTTGCTTGACCTGGGTCGCGGTGTATTCAGCGATCTCCATGCCCTCCTCGGCTCCGGCCACAATGGCCGCACCGCGGGCCTGGCCGAGCTTCAGGGCGGAGTCGGCGTTTTTCGCCATGAACACTTTTTCGATGCCCATGGTCACCGGCCCATAGGTCTGGATCACTTCACGCACGCCGCGATACACGATCTGCAAGCGCTCGGCCAACTCGCCGGCGCCGGTACGGATACAGCCCGACGCCACGTACACGCAGCCTCGCGGGGTCTGTTGGACCACGCCAAAGCCGGTGATTCGCGAACCGGGGTCGATACCTAGGATTAGAGTCATAACGCCTGCAGTTGGATAAAAAATTCTTGATATAGCCAAGATCAAAATGTGGGAGCGGGCTTGCTCGCGAAGGCGGTGTATCAGTCACCGTATTGACTGACTGACACGCCGCCTTCGCGAGCAAGCCCGCTCCCACATTAGATCTGCATCATCCTTCAGCCTAGCTGTTCAGCCACCGATTCCGGAATATCGGCATTGGAATAGACGTTCTGCACGTCATCCAGGTCTTCAAGCATGTCGAGCATCTTGAGTACCTTCTGCGCCCCGTCCAGGTCCAGCTCGGCGCTGGTGGTCGGCAGCATCACGATTTCCGCGTCGGTGCCTTTGAAACCAGACGCTTCCAGGGCGTTACGCACCGAATAGAAGCCCGCGAACGAGGTGAACACGTCGATGGAACCGTCTTCGTTGGTCACCACGTCGTCGCCATCGGCCTCCATTGCCGCCTCAATCAGCGCATCTTCATCCACGCCAGGCGCGAAGGAAATCTGCCCCTTGCGCTCAAACAGGTAGGCCACCGAACCGTCAGTGCCGAGGTTGCCGCCACATTTGCTGAACGCATGGCGCACGGCAGCCGCGGTACGGTTGCGGTTGTCGGTCATGCACTCGACCATCACCGCCACGCCACCCGGGCCGTAGCCTTCGTAGCTCAACTCGACCATGTCGTCTGTATCGGCCGCACCGGCACCACGGGCCACGGCGCGGTCGATGATGTCGCGGCTCATGTTGGCGCCGAGGGCTTTGTCCAGGGCCAGGCGCAGGCGCGGGTTGGAACCCGGGTCACCGCCACCCTGGCGCGCGGCAACGGTCAGCTCGCGAATCCACTTGGTGAAGATCTTGCCTTTCTTGGCATCCTGACGCTCTTTGCGGTGCTTGATGTTCGCCCACTTGGAATGGCCAGCCATAACACAACTCCGAAATTCTGTAGAAACCTGTCGATCCCGCCCCAGGCGGGACTTCCCTCTTTAACGTGCAGCCCTTGTAACGCAAAGGCGCATCCGAAGATGCGCCCTTAGCTGACAATGTAAAACCTTATCGCGCTTTCACGCTGCGGCCTTACTCAGCCTTTGGTGTCTCGCGCAGACGGATATGCAGCTCGCGCAGTGCCTTGGCATCCACCACACCCGGCGCTTGCGTCATGACGTCGGCAGCACTTTGGGTTTTCGGGAAGGCAATCACTTCACGGATCGACTGGGCACCGGTCATCAGCATCACCAGACGGTCCAGGCCGAAGGCCAGGCCGCCATGGGGTGGCGCGCCGTATTTCAGGGCGTCGAGCAGGAAGCCGAACTTCTCTTGCTGCTC
Organism: Pseudomonas sp. Colony2; assembly: GCF_019382755.1. Taxonomy (NCBI): domain Bacteria; kingdom Pseudomonadati; phylum Pseudomonadota; class Gammaproteobacteria; order Pseudomonadales; family Pseudomonadaceae; genus Pseudomonas; species Pseudomonas sp. Colony2. Next base: position 5,708,066 of record NZ_CP080030.1, read on the forward strand.
ATCTTCGTTGATGCCCAGCAGGCGGAAGACCGATTGCTGCATTTCCTTGCGGTGGATACGGATCGAACCGCCACCCAGCTCGGTGCCGTTGAGCACCATGTCGTAGGCACGGGACAGAGCGCCAGCCGGGTTGGCTTCCAGCTCTTGCGGCGTGCACTTCGGCGCGGTGAACGGGTGGTGCAGTGCGCTGAAGCTGCCGTCGTCGTTTTCTTCGAACATCGGGAAGTCGACAACCCACATCGGCGCCCACTGGCAGGTCAGCAGGTTCAGGTCGTTGCCGACCTTGATCCGCAGTGCACCCAGCGCTTCGCTGACGATCTTCGACTTGTCGGCACCGAAGAACACGATGTCGCCGTCAACCGCGCCAACACGATCCAGGATCACATTGAGGTTGGCTTCAGGGATGTTCTTGACGATTGGCGACTGCAGGCCTTCGACGCCCTTGGCGCGCTCGTTGACCTTGATGTACGCCAGGCCCTTGGCACCGTAGATGCCAACGAACTTGGTGTAGTCGTCGATCTGCTTGCGCGGCATGCTCGCAGCGCCAGGCACGCGCAGTGCGGCGATACGGCATTTCGGGTCGTTGGCCGGGCCGCTGAACACCTTGAAGTCGACATCTTTCAGTTGGTCTTCAACGTCAACCAGTTCCAGCGGGTTACGCAGGTCTGGCTTGTCGGAACCGTAACGGCGCATGGCTTCTTCGAAGGTCATGTGCGGGAATTCGCCGAACTCCAGGTTCAGCACTTCCTTGAACAGGTTGCGGATCATCTGCTCGGTGATGCCCATGATCTCTTTTTCATCGAGGAAACTGGTCTCGATGTCGATCTGGGTGAATTCCGGCTGGCGGTCGGCCCGCAAGTCTTCGTCACGGAAGCACTTGGCGATCTGGTAGTAACGGTCGAAGCCGGCGACCATCAGCAGTTGCTTGAACAGCTGTGGCGATTGCGGCAGGGCGAAGAAGGAACCGGCGTGGGTACGGCTCGGCACCAGGTAGTCGCGGGCGCCTTCCGGGGTAGCACGGGTCAGGATCGGCGTCTCGACGTCGAGGAAGCCGTTCTCGTCGAGGAAGCGACGGATGCTGGTGGTCATGCGCGAACGCAGGCGCAGCTTCTCGGCCATTTCCGGGCGACGCAGGTCCAGGAAGCGATAACGCAGGCGGGTTTCTTCGCCAACGTCAGAGAACTCGTTCAGCGGGAACGGCGGAGTTTCCGACTCGTTCAGCACTTCCAGTTCGTAACCCAGCACTTCGATCATGCCCGACGCCATGTTGGCGTTGGTGGCACCGGCCGGACGCAGGCGAACCTTGCCGGTGATCTTCACGACGTACTCGCTGCGCACGCGATCGGCGGCGGCGAAGCTCTCGGCGCGGTCCGGATCGAACACCACCTGGGCCAGACCATCACGATCACGGATATCGAGGAAGATCACCCCGCCGTGGTCGCGGCGACGGTGAACCCATCCGCAAAGGGTGATTTCCTGACCTTCCAGGGTCTCGTTCAGTTGGCCGCAATAGTGGCTGCGCATCATGATAGTGGTTTCGCTTCTCGTAATTCGAAATTCGGTGGAGGCCCGCCTCATCACCGTACAGCTAAGTCAGGTGACGGATAATGCAGGAGCCTGCGCGTAGAGTTCAACTCAGTCTGCTTTGTCGCCGCCGGCCAGATTCTTCTTCGAACCGGTCTTGAAGTCGGTCTCGTACCAACCGTTGCCACTCAGGCGAAAGCCCGGCATGGACAACATCTTCTTGAGCTCCGGTGCCTGGCAGGCAGGGCAATCGACCAGCGGCGCTGCGCTGATCTTTTGAATGGCTTCCAACTGATGACCACAGGAAGCGCATTGATAGTCGTACATGGGCATGGAGATGTCTCGGCGATCAGATCATTACTGCGCCACGCCCTGCCCTGGCTCTATCCTGTGGGAAAGTCCCGGCATGCGCAGCAAAGCCCGGGATTATATCTGGTAAATCGAGGCTGTGCAGCCGTAGCGGCGCGCTGCTCTTTATATAGATGACTGCAGCAGGCTTCTGCCGGGCGCCCGAGCCGGGGCAATCCCGGGACGGGCGCCCGGCACAAGGTTCATGCAGGGTCCGGCTGGACACTGGGCGCGACAAGCCGCCCTTTCAATACATGCACCACGCAAACCACCCTGACCAGACCGCTGAAGTTCTTTACACCGCCATAACGCAAGTGCACTTCCCGGTCCACGTAAGACAGCAGCGCACTGACCGAACACGTATTGATCCTGGCGATCTCCGCGAGGATATTCCAATACACCTCTTCGAGCCGCAAACACGTCGAAAAACCATTAAGCCGAACCGATCGGGACAATGGCCTGGCCAAGTTCATATCGAACCCCTTGGCAAAGGGATCTACCTTTATCTTGTGCAATCCGCACGTTTCCATAACTCCATTACCTGCTCCGCGTGACATACACTTGACACTCCATTGCCTGACGGCCACTCATGTTCTCGTTGGCCGTTGAGCTATAAAACATCAAGACGACAAGTGCAGCCAGAAGACAGGGAGCCGATCACCGTAGGACAAGCCAACGCGCGTATCAGGAAGCTCGCGGAATCACGGAAATCGCCGGGAAGCAGGCATGCGAGGGGCGTCAGCTCGACGCCCTCCCGCCACCGGTGTTATTTGTTTTCGAGCAGGGAACGCAACATCCATGCGGTCTTTTCATGCACTTGCATACGCTGGGTCAGCAAGTCCGCCGTCGGTTCATCACTGACTTTATCCAACAACGGGAAGATACCCCGGGCTGTGCGAGTCACCGCTTCCTGGCCTTCGACCAGTTGCTTGATCATGTCTTCAGCGCTCGGCACACCCTCTTCTTCCTTGATCGAAGAAAGTCGCGCATACACCGAGTAGGCACCCGGTGCGGGAAAGCCCAGGGCACGAATACGCTCTGCGATTGAATCCACCGCCAGCGCCAGTTCGTTGTACTGCTCTTCAAACATCAAGTGCAGTGTACGAAACATGGGCCCCGTTACGTTCCAATGGAAGTTGTGGGTCTTCAGGTAAAGTACATAGGTATCGGAAAGCAGTCGCGAAAGTCCATCAACGATTGATTTACGGTCTTCTTCACTGATACCAATATCGATTGCCATGTGTTTCCCCTTCAATTGATAAAAATTCATTGATCAGGTGCAGGACAACTCTAGCAAGAGTGCCGGCCGTGCGCAGCCTGGCTGACCCTTTCGAGGTGCGGCAAATCGCCCCTTGCAGAGCGGGCTTGCCCGACAGGCAAGGCTTCAACAGCTACCGGAAAAATTACCCAGCACCTGCGAAAAAGCCTGCACCTGTCTAGGACAAGTGTTTGACGCAGAAATGCCGTGCCCCTTGTAACAGCCTGAAATGCTTGATTTGAGTAGGCACAGGCTTTGCTGTTAAATAGGCAGCGTGTCGCCGCCGATATTTTTCGCGGCAAGCGGCATAGGCTGATACCCGTGCACGTGCCCAACGCCTCCCATTGTTCAGAAGCGAACCGTGCCCGTCAGCTCTTCCTTGTGATCCGTCTTAACGTGAGTTAATCAAAATGTTGAAAATCGTCCACCTGCTAACGGGCGCTGCAGCTTTGCTGCTGTCCTTTATCCCCAGCCTGCGATCAGAGACCCTGCCTTACCTGCAGCAACCTGACGCTCTCTACCTGACCTTCTTTGGTCTTCTTAACCTGACACTGGCTCCAGTCATTCCATACTGGAACAAAGGCCCGCGTCATCAACTGCAAAACCTGGTCAGCGCCCTGCTGGTCCTGGCTGTTGTCGTGCAAACCCTCACCCTGCTGGCGCCTATGCCTGAAGTGGGTGGCCACCCGGCCGTCCTGCTCAGCCTGGCAATAGCACTGGTAGCCATCGTTCTTCATCTGGCCATCAGTTTTTACCGCTCCTCCCCGGCCGCTGCGTCGCAAAGCTACGACATGACCAACCGGGATACCGGGACCGTCAAGTGGTTCAACACCTCCAAGGGCTTCGGCTTTATTTCCCGGGATTCGGGCGACGATATCTTCGTCCACTTCCGGGCGATTCGCGGCGAAGGCCATCGCGTACTGGTGGAAGGCCAGCGCGTGGAGTTCTCCGTCATGAACCGTGACAAGGGGCTGCAAGCTGAAGATGTGATCGCCGCATTGCCGCGTCGCTGATTCCAGCACCCCGAAAAAAAGAAACCGCGATGCAGCCTGGCTGCATCGCGGTTTTTTTATGCCCGGGGGGTCAACCCCTGCCTTATTAATAATGAGGCGGCGGCGCCTCTTCCTCGGACGACTCGAACTGGCCGCCCATTTCTTCCTGGCGCTTGAGCAACGCAGTCATCTGCAACTGCAGGCGTTCCACGGCACGCTGCTGGGTGACCAGGATGTCATTCAGGGTCTCGATGGTGTCGTCCTGAAAGGCCAGGCGGCTTTCCAGGTCGGTCACGCGGGCTTGAAGATCCATGGCTCAAGCCTCCAGGAACGTGAAGTCGGCCGGCAGGATCTCGCGCAGGCGCGCACGAATTGCCACCACTTGCTCGTCACTGTAGGGCTTCGCCGGGTGCTTGCCCCAGACCGGCGCAGGCCAGGCCGCGTCGTCGCGCTTGCGTACGATCACATGCACGTGCAGTTGGCTGACCACATTACCCAAGGCACCGATATTCATTTTGTCGGCGCCGAACCCTTCGTTCAGCCACTGTGCCAGCGCCGTGCTTTCCTGCCACACCCGCTGCTGGTCGGCGACATCCAGTTGAAACACTTCGCTGATACCGTCGATGCGCGGCACCAGGATGAACCAGGGGTAATTCGAGTCATTGGAAAGCAGCAGCCGACACAGGGGGAAATCCCCGATAGGCAAGGTGTCTTGTTGAAGACGTGGATCTAAGGCGAACACAGCAGTCACTCCCGTTCGGCGGGTCAGGTTTCAGGCGCCCAGCATACCTGCGAATGCCGGTCGCTTCACGGCGAATGCGCGTGGCCGAATACGCGCCCAAACAGGACGCCACGAAAAAAAGCGCACCATTTCGAGACAGGCCAATATTTCAGCTACGCTAAATGACCAATGTATCCAATTCTGGTCAAAGTCGGGACGCGGAACATGCTTCAAGACCTTGAGCCAGACGGCTTTCAAAAGGCCAAGGCTGAACGGGAGCAGAAACGCAGTCAGCGAAGCACTGCACCAAAATGACCCATTTGTGCTTCAAAGGGATCCGCCAACTACCCACCGAACGGGGTGAACCGGTAACGTTTTGCTCTGGTACAGGTTTTATGCGCCACCGAACCGGAGTACGGCAGGCGCGTCAAGGCCAAACCAAACGGCGTAAAAAGCCCGTGCTTATGCGGTTTTTACAGGCCGTTGACACTTTTCACGAAAAAATCACATTCGGTTACGGGTTTGTGCACGCTTGTTGCATTCACACCCATATCGTCGACAACGGCACCGGCGGGAAGCAGGTGTTTCGCGACGGAAAATAACAGCGGTTCAATGCCTGGCAGGGATGAGTTGAAACTTTCAGGGGTGACTTTTCCACCCCGCTTCCAAGGTTTTAAAACAGCATTGAAGTTGTCAGTCCGGTTACAAGTGGACTGTGAATTTGCGACATGGAGCTAGCAATTTACGACAGGCCCGTAAAGAAGCTGAAAGGATAGATGTGCAAGTATCGTCAATAATGTCTGCGTGATATAACTTTGCGCCGACACAAAAAAGAAAGAGCCGCCCAGACAAAAATATAGGTGGGACGGCAGTACTCTTCCTAAAACCAAAGGAGCAAATCACGATGCGCGTGATGAAGTGGAGCATGATCGCCCTGGCTGTTTCAGCAGGCACCTCGCAGTTCGCAATCGCGTCCTCCCAGGACGATGCCAAGGGCTTTGTTGAAGACAGCACTTTCAGCATCAACACTCGCCTGCTGTATTTCAGCCGCGACTTCCGTAACAATGACACCGGCCAAAGCCGTCGCGAAGAAACCGGTCTGGGCTTCAACGGCCTGTACCAGTCGGGCTTCACCCAAGGCACCATCGGTGTCGGCTTCGACGCCATTGGCCTGCTGGGCGTCAAGCTCGACAGCGGCAAGGGTCGCGCCGGTACCGGTCTGTTCCCTAATGGTTCAGACGGTCGCGCGCAGGATGACTACTCCAAAGGCGGCGGCGCCATTAAATTCCGTATCTCCGATACGGTATTGAAAATCGGCGACCAATACACCACTGCGCCTGTTTTCGCTTCTGACGACAGCCGTTTGCTGCCTGAACTGCCTCAGGGCGTTTCGATTACCAGCAACGAAATCAAAGGCCTGAAACTTG
>NZ_CP080030.1:5714470-5715249 GCF_019382755.1 Pseudomonas sp. Colony2
CCGAAGACTACTGGAAGAAAACCTACGCGAACATCAACTGGACCCATGCTCTGAGCAAGGACCAATCGCTGGCTTTCGACTTCAACATCTACAGCACCAAAAGTGATGGTCTCGGTCTGCAGCGCGCAGAAAAAGACAACACCACCAAGCTCGACAACCGTGCCTACAGCTTGCAGGGCGCGTACACCATCGACGCTCACACCTTCACCCTGGCTTACCAGAAGGTTAGCGGTGACGGTGACTACGGTTACGGCATCGACGGCGGCGGCACGATCTTCCTTGCCAACTCCATCGCTCGTTCCGACTTCAACGCTGAAGACGAGAAGTCCTTCCAGGCTCGCTACGACCTGAACATGGCGACTTTCGGCGTTCCAGGCCTGAGCTTCATGACTCGCTACGTCAAAGGTACCGGCGCCAACACCGCTGACACCTCGAACGGTAAAGAGTGGGAACGTGACATCGAAGCCAAGTACGTGATCCAGAGCGGCCCGGCCAAAGACCTGAGCCTGCGTCTGCGTCAAGCCACTTATCGCTCCAGCGATGGTGTGTACTACGGTTCGGCGTCGATCGACGAACTGCGTCTGATCGCGCAATACCCGCTGAACATCTTGTAATTGGCAGTTTGATTACAACGATGACTTAGGGCTTCGGCTCTAACTAAAAAGCCGCTCACTTGTTCGCAAGTGAGCGGCTTTTTTATTGCAACTTGATCTCAACAACCACATAACTAGCAAGCTAACTATCTAGTTTGATCCTACACATCAAACCTGACACATCGG
>NZ_CP080030.1:5715274-5716142 GCF_019382755.1 Pseudomonas sp. Colony2
ATTACTTCGTAGCGCTTTCCTGCATTACTCGAATAACCCGCTGGGGAAACGGAATATCGATTCCCGCGCCTTTCAAACGATCACGTGCCAGTTCATTGAACATGAACATCACATCCCAATAATCCGAGGTCTTGGTCCAGACTCGCAGGGACACAGTGATTGAACTGTCGCCCAGGGTCGAAACCACGGCTGCCGGCGCAGGATCAGCCAGTACCCGTGGGTCCTTGGCCAGTTCCAACAGCACTTCGCGCGCTTTCTGCAGGTCGGCTTCGTAGTCGACACCCACATCAAATACCACTTTACGGGTCGGCTGACGGTTGGTGTTGGTGATGAGGCCGTTGGACAGGCTGCCGTTCGGGATGATCACCGTCTTGTTGTCGCCGGTGCGCAACACGGTGTGAAAGATCTGGATGCTGTCGACGGTACCGGAAGTGCCCTGGGCTTCGATCCAGTCACCAATGCGGAACGGGCGGAACAACAGAATCAGCACGCCGCCGGCAAAGTTCGCCAGGCTGCCTTGCAAGGCCAGGCCGATGGCCAGGGTAGCGGCACCGATCGCGGCAACGAACGACGTAGTTGCCACGCCGATCATCGAGGCCACGTTGACCACCAGCATGACCTTGAGCGCAATGTTCGCCAGGTTGGTAATGAAGTGTTGCAGCGCCAGGTCCGCATTACGCAGTGCCAGCAAACGCCCCACTCGGTGGGTCAAGACGTTGATCAGCCACCAACCGATGGCCAGGGTGACCACCGCCAGCAAAAATCGGCTGCCGTATTCCATGATCATCGGTAACCATGACTCCGAGCTCTTGATCAGGTGATCCACTTCAGCGTTCAAGTCCATCTACATTCTCCTGTTTACCGGATG
>NZ_CP080030.1:5716166-5768319 GCF_019382755.1 Pseudomonas sp. Colony2
ACAAATGAGCCCCGTAGGGCTCAATGGTTGGCGCAGGTTCTGGGCGTGGGACGTCAAAAACGCCCACAGGTTCCCCAGGGGTCCACTCAGTCGCGGAAGTTATTGAACTGCAGCGGCATGTCGAAGGTCTTGGCGCGCAGGGCAGCAATGGCCTCTTGCAAGTCGTCACGCTTCTTACCGGTGATACGTACCTGCTCGCCCTGGATGGCGGCCTGGACCTTGAGCTTGGCGTCCTTGACGTGAGCGACGATTTTCTTCGCCAGCTCCTTGTCGATGCCTTCCTTGAGCACGGCTTCCTGCTTCATCAGCTTGCCGGACGCATACGCATCCTTGATTTCGAGGCATTGCGCGTCGATCTTGCGCTTGACCAGAGACAGCTTGAGGATCTCAATCATCGCTTCCAGCTGGAAGTCGGCTTCCGCGGTCAGGTTGACGGTCAGCTCTTTTTCCTTGAACTCGAAGCTGCCCTTGCCCTTCAAGTCATAGCGGCGATCCAGCTCCTTGACGGCGTTCTCGACGGCGTTGGTGACTTCATGTTTGTCCAGTTCGGATACCACGTCGAACGACGGCATGTAATTTCTCCAATAAAAAAGGGGCGCGGCTCAGTAGAGATGGAGCACGCCCAGGCTAAAATGCCCGGGCATTATAGCGGTTCTTTCGCCTCGTTCACTGCGGGCAGCCTTACGGAGTAAAAACTGATGTCGACCACCTGGCACGTCCTCGGCGCCGGCAGCCTCGGAACACTGTGGGCCGCCCGCCTGGCCCGCGCCGGGCTGCCCGTGCGCCTGATCCTGCGGGATCACGGGCGGTTGGCGAGTTATCAGACGGCCAATGGCCTGACCCTGGTCGAGCAAGGCCTGGCTCACACCTACCCGGTCGTCGGCGAAACCTCCGACAGCCCTGGGCCAATTCATCGCCTGCTGGTGGCATGCAAGGCCTACGACGCCCAGGAAGCCGTCGCACAGCTGGAACATCGACTGGTGCCGGACGCCGAACTGATCCTGCTGCAAAACGGCCTCGGCAGCCAGGACGCAGTCGCCGCCCAACTGCCCCAGGCACGCTGCATCTTCGCCTCCAGCACCGAAGGCGCGTTTCGCGAGAGTGACTGGCGAGTAGTGTTTGCCGGCCATGGCTACACCTGGCTGGGGGATGCGCGGCACCCTACTCCGCCGCTGTGGCTGGATGACCTGCAAGCCGCCGGCATTCCCCATGAGTGGAGCACCGACATCCTCACCCGCCTGTGGCGCAAACTGGCCCTGAACTGCGCCATCAACCCGCTGACCGTGCTTTACCAATGTCGCAATGGCGAGCTGCAAGCCCATCAGTGCGAAGTGGCCACCCTGTGCGCCGAACTCGCCGACCTGCTGGAATGCTGCGGCCAACCCGCTGCCGCAGAGGATTTGCACAGCGAAGTGGAACGGGTAATCCAGGCCACGGCGGCCAATTACTCCTCGATGTACCAGGACGTGGCCAGTGCCCGACGCACCGAAATCAGCTATTTGCTGGGCTATGCCTGCCAGGCGGCCGCCCGCCACCAACTGAGCTTGCCGCACCTGCAACAACTCCAGGCGCGCCTGGTACGGCAACTGTCTGCACGCGGATTGCCCAGCGACTGAAGCACGCGCTACCCTGCCTGCTTGTTCCTTTGCAGCGAAAACCTTGATGCCACTGCGCCAGCGTCTCGAAAATCTACCGGTTGGGCAGAAACTGCTGGCGGCCCTGCTGGTTTTGTTGACCACCGTCTTGCTGGTGGCCAACCTGACCTTTATCAGCGCCGCCTACTGGATCTCCCAGGAAAGCATGGCACCCCAGGCCTTGCAGGCCATCGGTCGGCTGGTGTCCAACCCGTCGCTCGCCGCCGAGTCCCTGGACTCACCGCTCAAGGCGCAAACCCTGCTGGATGAACTGACCAGCTACTCGCCATTGCGGGCCGCGGCCTTATACGACGGAGATGGCACGCGCCTGGCCCAGCTGCAACATGCCAATCGCCTGCACCTGCCAGATAATTTCCGGGACATTGAAACCTGGCGTACCACCGAATTTCGCAGCAACCAGGTGATCACCCTGCCCCGTGCCGGCAAACCGTCCGGGCACTTGCTGTTGGTGGCCAGCAGCGAACTGCCGGTGGCTTTCTATACCGGGACCTTCACCGCCAGCCTGGGTATCCTGATCTTCAGCGTGCTGCTGTGGCTGGTGATCGCCCGGCAGATCAAGCGCCTGATTACCCGGCCGATCCACGAACTGGAAGAATTGTCGCGCCAGGTCACCCGGGAAGAGAACTACGCCCTGCGCGCCGGGCGCGGCAATCATGATGAAATCGGCAGCCTCGCCGAAGCTTTCAACACCATGCTTTCGCGCATTGAAGCCCGTGAGCAGCAACTCAAGCGCGCGCGAGACGATTCCCAGGCCGCCTACGATCAAGCCCAGGGCCTGGCGGAAGAAACCCGCCACACCAACCGCAAGCTGGAACTGGAAGTGCAGGTGCGCAGCAAGATCGAGAAAAAGCTCACCGGCTTCCAAAACTACCTCAACAGCATCATCGACTCGATGCCCTCGGCGCTGATCGCCCTCGACGAACAGCTCTACGTCACCCAATGGAACCAGGAAGCCAGCGCACTTTCCGGGACCCGCCTGGACGAGGCACTGAACCAGCCGATCTTCCTCGCCTTCCAGCCGCTCAAGCCGTTCCTGCCGCAGATCAAGGCCACGGTCGAGCAACACACCGTGGAGCGGATCGAGCGCGTTACCTGGGTCAAGGATGACGAACCCAAGCACTACGCCCTGACCTTCTACCCGTTGATGGGCGGCGCCGGGCGCGGCGTGGTGATCCGGATCGACGACATCACCCAGCGCCTGTCCCTGGAAGAAATGATGGTGCAGTCAGAGAAAATGCTCTCGGTCGGTGGCCTGGCCGCCGGCATGGCGCACGAAATCAACAACCCGCTGGGAGCGATCCTGCATAACGTGCAGAACATTCGCCGCCGGTTGTCCAACGAACTGCCGAAAAACCTTGAGCACGCCGAACAGGCGGGCATCGACCTGGACTCGGTCAACCGCTACCTGCAAAGCCGCGAAGTGCCACAGTTGCTCGACGGCATCCAGCAGGCTGGCGCCCGGGCGGCGAAAATCGTCACTCATATGCTCAGTTTCAGCCGCCGCAGCAACCGGCAGATGGCGCCGTGCGACTTGCCGGCCTTGATCGACCAGGCCGTGGAAATTGCCGGCAACGACTTCGACCTCACCGTCGGCTTCGACTTCAAGGGCCAGGCGATCATCCGCCAGTTCGACCCGCAACTGGGCCCGGTACCCGGCACCGCCAACGAACTGGAGCAAGTACTGCTCAACCTGCTGAAAAACGCCGCCCAGGCCATTCATCAGCGCGAAGACGGCAGCGAGCCCGGCCGGATCATCCTGCGCACCCGGCTCAACCCGCCGTGGGCAGAAATCCAGGTGGAAGACAACGGCATCGGCATGAGCGAGAACGTGCGCAAACGCACGTTTGAGCCATTCTTCACCACCAAGGAAATCGGCCAGGGCACCGGGCTTGGGTTGTCGGTTTCGTATTTCATCATCACCAACAATCACAAGGGGCAGATGGAAGTGCATTCGACCCTTGGCCAGGGTACCTGCTTCACCTTGCGCCTGCCCCTGGCGGGCAGCCAATTGCCACCCAACGAACTCACTCAACTGGAGCGCTAACCATGGGCTTTCGCCTGTCGAAAATTTACACCCGTACCGGCGACAAGGGCGAAACCGGCCTGGGCGACGGTCGCCGCGTGCCCAAGGACCATCCACGGGTGGAGGCGATTGGCGAGGTGGATGCGCTGAACAGCCAGTTGGGTTTGTTGCTGGCGGGATTGGAGGAACAAAGCGGGCAGCATCCAGCGTTGAAGGATGTGATCGAGGTGCTGACACCTTGCCAGCATCGTCTGTTTGACCTGGGCGGCGAATTGGCGATGCCGGTGTACAAGGCGCTGAACGCGGCGGAAGTCGACCGCCTTGAGGCGGCGATCGATCGCTGGAATGAAGAGGTCGGGCCGCTGGAGAACTTCATTCTGCCGGGTGGTTCGGCGTTGATTGCCCAGGCCCATGTATGCCGAAGCCTGGCTCGCAGTGCGGAGCGCCGGTGTCAGCACCTGAATGCGCAGGAACCGCTGGAAGGCGTCGGGTTGGCGTACATCAACCGGCTGTCGGACTTGCTCTTTGTGGCAGCCAGGGTGATTGCCAAGCGCCAGGGCGTTGCAGAGATCTTGTGGCAGGCGGCGGCAAAGCCTCACTGACGCTTACTGACCGATTGCAACCTGTGGCGAGGGAGCTTGCTCCCGCTGGGCTGCGTAGCGGCCCCAAAAAAGCGGGAGCGCTGCGCACTCCAGCGGGAGCAAGCTCCCTCGCCACAACAGCTCCCCTGGCCACTCGCCAGGGTTATGCCTAAACCTCAGGCCAGAACGCCCGAATCCCCGCCACACCTTGAGCACCAGCCTCCCAGGCCTTTTCCCGCTCAGCAGGACCCACCCCACCGAGCAAGAACACCGGCTTGCTGAACCCACTGATCAACTGCTGTGCCTGCTCCCAGCCCAACGGCTCGGCATCAGGATGAGTCAGGGTGGGCTGCACCGGCGACAAGGTGACGAAATCCACGTCCATCAACTCCGCCAAGGCTAATTCCTCAGCATTGTGGCAAGACGCCGCCAACCAGCGATCCTTCGGCAAAGGACGTCCCTTGCTGGCGTACTTGCGCGGTTGCGCCGAGGTCATATGCCAGCCGGCCGCGGGAAAATCCCCCAGCCATTCAAACGGCCCCTTGAGCATCAGTTGCGCCTTGCCCGCACACAGGCCCACGGCGTCCACCGCCAGGTCACGGTACTTGGGGTCGTAACCGTTGGGGGCACGCAGCTGAACCAGCTTGATGCCACCAGCGATGGCTTTTTGAATACCGCGCAGCAGGACGGGTGTCTCCAGCTCGCCCGGAGTGATCAAGTAGTCAGCCGGCAAACGCGCCGCCGCAACGATCGGCGCATTGGCTGCCGGAAACTCATAGTTCGGCAGGTCCCGCTGGGCCACCCACTCAAGGGGTTGGCCTTCGGCACCGTGGGGCTCGCCGGTAAAGGCCGAGACTTCCCAGACATCCAGCAACACCTGTTTGTCCGGGTAATCATGCTGCACCTTGATCAACGGGCGAGCCGCCGTGACCTGGATGCCCAGCTCCTCCTGCAATTCACGGGACAGCGCGGTAGCGACCGACTCATCGGCCTCCACCTTGCCACCGGGAAACTCCCAGAGGCCGCCCTGATGCTGGGTATCGGCGCGGCGCGCCAGCAGAATCCTGCCGTCGACTCCCCGGATGACCGCTGCTGCTACATGAACTCGTTTCACCGCACTATTTCCTCTGAATCGGTTTGAAGACCTGCCTGGTATCAGGTGCGGTATTCCGCGTTGATCTTCACGTACTCGTGGGACAGGTCAGTGGTCCAGATGGTTTCGCTGCACTCACCGCGACCCAATTCGATACGGATGGTGATTTCTTCCTGCTGCATCACCGCCGAACCCTGGGCTTCTGTGTACGTCTCGGCACGGGCGCCACGGCTGGCGATGCACACTTCGCCGAGGAACACGTCGATCTTGCTCACGTCCAGGTTCGGCACGCCGGCACGGCCCACAGCGGCCAGGATACGGCCCCAGTTCGGGTCGGAGGCAAACAGCGCGGTCTTGATCAGCGGCGAGTGAGCCACGGTGTAACCGACATCCAGGCATTCCTGGTGGTTACCGCCGCCGTTGACTTCAACCGTCACAAACTTGGTGGCGCCTTCGCCGTCGCGCACGATGGCCTGGGCCACGTCCATGCACACTTCGAACACGGCCTGCTTCAACGCTGCGAAATACGCGCCGTTGGACGAGGTGATTTCCGGCAGGTCAGCCTGGCCGGTGGCGATCAACATGCAGCAATCGTTGGTCGAGGTGTCGCCGTCGATGGTGATGCGGTTGAAGGACTTGTTGGCGCCGTCGAGCATCAGGTTTTGCAGCACGTCACGGGAGACTTTGGCGTCGGTGGCGATATAGCCCAGCATGGTCGCCATGTTCGGGCGAATCATGCCGGCGCCTTTGCTGATGCCCGTGACGGTAACGGTCACGCCTTCGTGCACAAACTGACGGCTGGCGCCTTTTGGCAGAGTATCGGTGGTCATGATCCCGGTAGCCGCAGCCGCCCAGTTATCCACCGACAGGTCATCCAGCGCTGCTTGCAGCGCGCCTTCGATTTTCTCTACCGGCAGCGGCTCACCGATCACGCCGGTGGAGTACGGCAGCACCTGGCTGGCCTCCACGCCGGTCAGCTCCGCCAGCTTGGCGCAGGTGCGGGCAGCGGCGGCCAGGCCAGGCTCGCCGGTCCCGGCGTTGGCATTGCCGGTGTTGGTCAAAAGGTAACGCACCGGGCCTTCGACACGCTGCCTGGCCAGAATCACGGGAGCGGCGCAAAACGCGTTCAGGGTGAACACACCCGCGACGGTCGAGCCTTCGGCACAGCGCATCACCACCACATCCTTGCGCCCCGGGCGCTTGATGCCCGCCGAAGCGATACCGAGTTCAAAACCGGCAACCGGGTGCAACGTGGGCAAAGGACCAAGACCAACAGCCATGAATGCGCTCCTAAAAATATTGGGTGTGTACCCCGTCGCTATCGACGGTAACGAAATGGCAAAACGCCGCGACGGCTGATGCCGGTCGCGGCGCGGGGGTGTTGCAGCGTCAGGCGAAAATCTTAGTTGATTTCGCCGTGGCAGTGTTTGAACTTCTTGCCCGAACCGCACCAGCACAGTTCGTTGCGGCCCAGCTTCTGTTCGTTGCGCACCGGGGCCTGGGCCAGGGCCACATCGACCTCTTCGCCCAATACTTCCGGAGCCTCAAGACCAGGCGCTTCGTCGTGCTGGAACTGCATGCGCGCAGCCAGTGCCTCGGCTTCCTGACGCAAGCGAGCTTCTTCCTCGATCGGGTCTTCGCGACGCACCTGAACGTGGGACAGCACACGAATCGAATCGCGCTTGATCGAATCCAGCAGTTCGGAGAACAGCGTGAACGACTCGCGCTTGTACTCCTGCTTCGGGTTCTTCTGGGCGTAGCCACGCAAGTGGATGCCGTGACGCAGGTGGTCCATGGTCGACAGGTGGTCTTTCCACAGGTCGTCCAGCACGCGCAGTACGATTTGCTTCTCGAAGGTGCGCAGTGCTTCGGCACTCGCCTGCTCTTCTTTCTCGTTGTAAGCGGCCAGCAGCTCGGTCATGAGCTTCTCGCGCAGGGTTTCTTCGTACAGGTGGTCGTCTTCGTCGAGCCATTGCTGGACCGGCAAGTCGACACCGAAGTCGCTCTTCAACGCAGCTTCCAGGCCGGCAACATCCCACTGCTCAGGCAGGGACTGTGGCGGGATATGGGCGCTGACGGTGGCGTTGAGCACGTCCTGGCGGAAATCGGCAATGGTCTCGCCGATGTTGGTGGCGGCCAACAAGCTGTTACGCATGTGATAAATCACTTTACGCTGTTCGTTGTTGACGTCATCGAACTCGAGCAGTTGCTTACGAATGTCGAAGTTACGGCCTTCTACCTTGCGCTGGGCCTTCTCGATCGCGTTGGTCACCATGCGGTGTTCAATCGCTTCACCGGACTGCATGCCCAGGGCTTTCATGAAGTTCTTCACCCGATCCGAGGCGAAGATGCGCATCAGGCTGTCTTCCAGGGACAGGTAGAAACGGCTGGAACCGGCGTCACCCTGACGACCGGCACGACCACGCAGCTGGTTGTCGATACGGCGCGATTCGTGACGCTCGGACGCGATCACCTGCAAGCCGCCGGACTCCAGCACTTGCTGGTGGCGCTTCTGCCAGTCGGCCTTGATCTGCGCGATCTGCTCTGGGGTCGGGTTGTCCAGGGACGCAACTTCCACTTCCCAGTTACCGCCCAACAGGATGTCGGTACCACGACCGGCCATGTTGGTGGCGATGGTCAGTGCGCCCGGGCGACCGGCCTGGGCAATGATCTCGGCTTCTTTTTCGTGGAACTTGGCGTTGAGGACCTTGTGCTCGATGCCTTCCTTGGCCAGCAAGCTGGACATGTGCTCGGAAGTTTCGATGGTGGCAGTACCCACCAGCACTGGACGGCCCTGGGCCATGCATTCCTTGATGTCGGCGACGATTGCAGCGTATTTCTCGTCGGCGGTCAGGAACACCAGGTCGTTGAAGTCTTTACGCGCCAGCGGCTTGTTCGGCGGGATAACCATCACCGACAGACCGTAGATCTGGTGGAATTCGAACGCTTCGGTGTCGGCTGTACCGGTCATGCCGGACAGTTTGTTGTACAGACGGAAGTAGTTCTGGAAGGTGGTCGAGGCCAGGGTCTGGCTTTCAGCCTGGATGTTCAGGACTTCCTTGGCTTCGATCGCCTGGTGCAGGCCTTCCGACAAACGGCGACCCGGCATGGTACGACCGGTGTGTTCGTCGACCAGTACGACCTGGCCGTCCTGCACGATGTATTCAACGTTGCGATGGAACAGCTTGTGGGCGCGCAGGCCGGCATACACGTGGGTCAACAGACCCAGGTTGTGCGCCGAGTACAGGCTCTCGCCTTCGGCCAGCAGGCCGATCTGGGTCAGCATGTCTTCGACGAACTGGTGACCGGCTTCGTTGAGTTCGACCTGGCGGGTCTTCTCGTCGATGGTGAAGTGACCTTCTTTGGTCACCACGCCTTCCACTTCCTCGATGTG
This sequence comes from Pseudomonas sp. Colony2, assembly GCF_019382755.1. Taxonomy (NCBI): domain Bacteria; kingdom Pseudomonadati; phylum Pseudomonadota; class Gammaproteobacteria; order Pseudomonadales; family Pseudomonadaceae; genus Pseudomonas; species Pseudomonas sp. Colony2. The sequence continues at coordinate 5,724,913 of NZ_CP080030.1, forward strand.
TTGCTCAAGGCGCGGGATCAGCTTGTTGATCTCGGTGTACAGGCGCGAGCTGTCCTCGGCCTGACCGGAGATGATCAGCGGGGTACGGGCTTCGTCGATCAGGATGGAGTCGACTTCGTCGATCACGGCAAAATTGAGTTCGCGCTGGAATTTTTCTTCCATGCTGAACGCCATGTTGTCGCGCAGGTAGTCGAAACCGAATTCGTTGTTGGTACCGTAGGTGATGTCGGCAGCGTAGGCGGCGCGCTTCTCTTCCGGCGGCTGGAACGGCGTGACAACGCCGACCGTCAGGCCGAGGAATTCGTACAGCGGACGCATCCAGTTGGCATCCCGGCGGGCGAGGTAGTCGTTCACTGTCACAACGTGCACGCCCTTGCCGGACAATGCGTTGAGGTAAACGCCCAGGGTAGCTACCAGGGTCTTGCCTTCACCGGTACGCATTTCGGCAATCATGCCTTCATGCAAGGTCATGCCGCCGATCAACTGGACGTCGAAGTGGCGCATGCCCATGACACGCTTACCGGCTTCGCGGGCGACCGCAAAGGCTTCGGGAAGCAGCTTGTCGAGGGTTTCACCTTTGGCTATGCGGGCCTTGAACTCTTCGGTCTTGGCGCGCAATTGCTCGTCCGAAAGGGCAACCATCTGCTCTTCGAAGGCATTGACCAGCTGCACCGTCTTGAGCATGCGTTTGACTTCGCGCTCATTCTTGCTTCCAAAAAGTTTCTTTAACAAAGGCGCAAACATATCGGCAGGTTCTTCCACACATAGGGATGGAGGGCGCCCCGTGAGTCGCCCGAGCAGCCCTCACGGCCGCATGCGAACGAGCATTCTACCCGGAAACGTGGGTGAGGAAAGTGGCGTTATTCCACGATGCTGGCACGGCGCTCTTGGAGGGCTTGTTTAAAATAAGGGCTTTTTGCTGAACTTCAACCCATTCGGGCAATAAGTTACTCGTTGATTTAATGGATAAACTGCCGGTAATGCAATGGCGGCGGTGTCGCAGACGCTTTCTGCTACCATGGCCTCTCTGTTACTTAAGGTGTCTAGTCATGGCATTTCGCCCTCTTACGGCCCGAGCTCCCGCCGTGTTGCTTCGCGAAGCCAAGCCTTTAAAAGCCATCTTCGGCCATGCGCAACGCCTTGGTCATCTGCAACGCCTGGTAGAAAGCCAACTGCAGCCCGCCGCTCGCGAACACTGCCATGTGGCCTCGTGGCGCGAGGGCAATCTGCTGCTGATCGTCACTGACGGCCATTGGGCGACGCGCCTGCGCTACCAGCAGAAACGTTTGCAGCGCCAATTGATGGCCTTCGACGAATTCGCCAGCCTGACGCGCATCCAGTTCAAGGTGCAACCGCCGACCGTGCCGCAAGGCGCGGTGGGGCATACGATGGATTTGTCGGAAATCGCCGCCGAAACCATTCAGGCCACGGCAGACGGGATTACCGATCCGAACTTACGCGCTGCGCTGGAACGGCTGGCCGCTCACGCCAAACCCAAAACCTGAGACCGGCGTAGAACCAAGTGTGGGAGCGAGCTTGCTCGCGAAGGTGGCGTGTCAGTCACTGCATATATTGACTGATCCACCGCTTTCGCGAGCAAGCCCGCTCCCACATTTGATCCCATCATTATTTACGTTTGCTGCCACCCAACAACGACCCCAGTAACCCGCGCACCAACTGCCGGCCCATCTGATTGGCCGCCTGTTGCATCGCCGATTTCAGTGCCTTGCCTGCCGTAGTACCGAGGAACGCACCGGCCTTGTCGGTGAAGCTCGGTTCTTCAGCTGCGGGCGTCGCCTCCTGTTGCGGCCCCAAGTCCTTGCGCGCCATCAACACTTCGTACGCCGACTCACGATCAATCGGCTTGTCATAGCGCCCCTGCAATGGCGAACTGGCAATCAGTGCTGCCCGCTCAGCTTCGCTCAGTGGCCCGATCCGCGATTGCGGCGGTGCTACCAGTACGCGTTGGACTACTTCAGGCGTCCCCTTTTCCTGCAAGGTTCCCACCAATGCCTCACCTGTACCCAACTCGGTCAGCACCGCCAGCGCATCAAATGCCGGATTGGGCCGGAAACCATCGGCCACCGCCCGCAGGGACTTCTGCTCCTTGGTGGTGAACGCCCGCAGCCCGTGCTGGATGCGCAAGCCGAGTTGCGCCAGCACGGTGTCCGGCAAGTCCCCGGGAGACTGGGTGACGAAATACACACCGACGCCTTTCGAGCGAATCAGCCGCACCACTTGCTCCAGGCGATCCTGCAGGGCCTTGGGGGTGTCGGCAAACAACAGATGCGCCTCGTCGAAAAACAGCGCCAGCAGCGGCTTGTCGGCATCGCCACGTTCCGGCAGTTGCTCGAACAGTTCGGCCAACAGCCAAAGCAGGAAGGTCGCGTAGACCTTCGGCGCCTCATGCACCAGCCGGCTGGCGTCCAATAGATGAATACGCCCGCGGCCGTCACTGGCCGGTTGCAGGATGTCTTCGAGTTGCAGCGCCGGCTCGCCGAACAACGCTTCGGCACCCTGCTGCTCCAGCACCGCCAGGCGCCGCAACAGCGCCTGGCTGGAACCGGTGGTCATCAGGGCCGCGTCTTCCCCGAGCAACTCCGGGTGATAGCGCAAATGGTTCAGCAGCGCCTTGAGATCCTTGAGGTCCAGCAGTAACAGGCCTTCACGATCGGCCACCTTGAAGGCTGCGTAGAGGGCCGATTGCTGGCTGTCGGTGAGCTCCAACAGGCTGCCGAGCAACAGCGGGCCCATTTCACTCATGGTGGTGCGCAACGGATGACCGGACTGGCCGTGGATATCCCACAACGTCACCGGATACGCCTTGGGCGTGTAATTAAGGAAAGGCATGCCGGCTATGCGCTCGGCGACCTTGCCCTGAGGGTTGGCCGCAGCGCCCAGGCCACACAGGTCACCCTTGATGTCGGCGGCAAATACCGCGACGCCGGCGTCGCTGAAGGCTTCCGCCAGGCGCTGCAAGGTCACGGTCTTGCCGGTGCCGGTGGCGCCTGCGATCAGGCCGTGGCGGTTGGCCAGGCGCATCGACTGGGCAATCGGCTGGCCCTGAAGATCTGCACCAATTATGAGTTGCGAGGAGTCAGGCATTTTGTCACCCATGGTTAATCTTTGGCGCTGAATGGTCGATACAGATAAAGCGAGAGACCCAAAAAGTCTTGGAAAAACAGGCCGGATAATTCCTGCAGGAGCAGATGGAAATATCACACTTTTTTTGACGCAGCCATTCCGCGCGTCCCAGAAGGACGTGCATCGGATATTAAGACCATAGCGGACCCCACAAGCCATGAATAAAAATCTGCGTTTCAGCCATAAAATCCTGCTTGCCGCCGCTCTTGTCGTCATTGCCGCCTTTGCGTTGTTTACCCTCTACAACGACTACTTGCAGCGTAATGCGATTCGCGACGACCTGAACAACTACCTGCATGAAATGGGCGATGTCACTGCCAGCAACATCCAGACCTGGCTTACCGGGCGCATTGTGCTGATAGAAAGCGCCGCACAGAACATCGCCATCAACCCGGATTCAACCAGCGTCGCCAGCCTCCTGGAACAGAAGGCCCTGACGTCCTCGTTCATGGCCACGTACCTTGGCGACAGCAAGGGCGGCTTCGTCATCCGCCCCGATACCAAGATGCCCGACGGCTTCGACCCACGGGTACGCCCCTGGTACAAGGGCGCGCAGGGCAGCAACGGCTCAACCCTGACCGAACCCTACATTGACGCGGCCACCGGCCAGTTGATCATCTCCATCGCCACCCCCAGCACCAAGGCCGGCCAGAGTGTCGGCGTGGTGGGCGGCGACCTGAGCCTGCAAACCCTGGTAGACAACATCGGTGCCCTGAACTTCGGCGGCATGGGTTATGCCTTCTTGGTCAGTGCCGACGGCAAAGTGCTGGTACACCCGGACAAGGGCCTGGTGATGAAAACCCTGGCCGACGTCTATCCGAACAACACCCCCCGAATCAGCAGCGACTTCAGTGAAGTCGAGGTAAACGGCAAGACACGTATCGTCACCTTTACCCCGATCAAGGGCCTGCCCTCGGTGAACTGGTACCTCGGCCTGTCGGTGGATAAAGATAAATCCTTCGCCATGCTCAGCGAATTCCGCACCTCGGCGATCATCGCCACGATCATCGCCGTGGTCATCATCATCGCCCTGCTGGGCATGCTGATTCGCATCCTCCTGCAGCCACTGCACGTCATGACCCGCGCCATGGAAGACATCGCCGACGGTGAAGGCGACCTGACCCGCCGCCTGACCATCCAGAACCACGACGAATTCGGCGTGCTTGGCAGCGCTTTCAATCGTTTCGTGGAGCGGATTCACACCTCGATTCGCGAAGTTTCCTCGGCCACCGAGCAGGTCAATGAAGTGGCCCTGCGGGTGGTCAGCGCCTCCAATTCCTCGATGGTCAATTCCGACGAGCAGGCCAACCGGACCAACAGCGTCGCGGCCGCGATCAACGAGCTGGGGGCCGCCGCCCAGGAAATCGCCCGCAACGCCGCACAGGCCTCCAACCAGGCCAGCGATGCCCGGCACTTGGCCGAAGACGGTCAGCAAGTGGTGGAACGCAATATCAAGGCGATGAACCAGTTGTCGCAGATGATCAGCGCCTCCAGCACCAATATCGAAGCGCTTAACAGCAAGACAGTGAACATCGGGCAGATTCTGGAAGTGATCACCAGCATTTCCCAGCAAACCAACCTGCTGGCCCTCAACGCGGCGATTGAAGCCGCACGGGCCGGGGAAGCCGGGCGCGGCTTTGCGGTGGTGGCCGATGAAGTGCGCAACCTGGCGCACCGCACCCAGGAGTCGGCGCAGCAGGTGCAGAAGATGATCGAGGAGCTGCAAGTCGGCGCCCGGGATTCGGTCAGCACCATGAGCGAAAGCCAGCGGCACAGCCAGGACAGTGTGGAAATCGCCAACCTGGCGGGCGAGCGTCTGAACAGCGTGACCCAGCGTATCGGCGAAATTGACGGGATGAACCAGTCGGTAGCCACCGCTACCGAGGAACAGACCTCGGTGGTGGAGTCAATCAACATGGACATCACCGAGATCAACACCCTCAATCAGGAAGGTGTGGAAAACCTGCAATCAACCTTGCGGGCCTGTTCCGACCTGGAACAGCAAGCGGCGCGCTTGAAACAACTGGTGGGTAGTTTCCGGATTTGATCCCGCCGGGTCAGCGGCTGCCTTGCACAGCCGCTGACCCCTTTTCTTCAGGCAATTCGGATGTGTCCTGCAATTGTTCCCACAACTCGGCGGCGCCTGGAAACTCGGTGCCGTCCTCACTGCTCAGGTCATCCGGGTCATATCGACTCAAACAACCCTCTCCCAGCGTCGCGGGGGCTTTGGAAGTCGCCTTGTCCAGTGGATCGCTCATGCTCCAGTCCTCACCCGCGCTCAAAAAAAGGGCCTGTAGCGATTTAACGCCCAGGCCCTTCATTCTTCAATCAAAACACTTCAATCAGAACACGACAGTCTTGTTGCCGTGCACCAGCACCCGGTCTTCCAGGTGATAGCGCAGGCCGCGAGCCAGCACCATCTTCTCGACGTCACGGCCAAAACGGACCATGTCTTCGATGCTGTCGCTATGGCTGACACGCACCACGTCCTGCTCGATGATGGGACCGGCGTCCAACTCTTCGGTGACGTAGTGGCACGTTGCACCGATCAGCTTCACGCCACGCAGGGATGCCTGGTGATACGGCTTGGCACCCACAAACGATGGCAGGAAGCTGTGGTGAATATTGATCACCTTGCCAGCGTATTCACTGCACAGCTCCGGCGGCAGAATCTGCATGTAGCGCGCCAGTACCACGACGTCCGCATCGTGCTGCTTGACCAGGCGCGAGACCTCGGCAAAGGCCGGCTCCTTGTCCTGCGGGTTGACCGGGACGTGGTAGTACGGAATGCCATGCCACTCGACCATGCTGCGCAGGTCGTCATGGTTGGAAATCACGCAGGAGATCTCGCAGTCCAGTTCATCGCTGTGCCAGCGGTGCAGCAGGTCTGCCAGGCAGTGGGACTCACGACTGGCCATCAGGACCACGCGTTTTTTCTGTTCCGTGTCGGTGATGCGCCAGGTCATCGAGAACTCTTCAGCGATCGGCGCAAATGCCTCGCGAAATGCCTCTAGACCAAAGGGCAGCGTATCGGCACGAATTTCGTGACGCATGAAAAACCAGCCGCTGAGATTGTCCGAGTGATGGCTCGCTTCGGTGATCCAACCGTTGTGGGAAGCCAGAAAGTTACTGACCTTGGCAACGATGCCAACCCGGTCCGGGCAAGCAATCACCAGCCGAAAAGTGCGCATTAGGGGGAAACTCCAGAACTTCGCAAAGGCCGCCATTCTAGCGATTGCGCAGAAAAACTGCAGTATTCCTCAACGCTTATTCTGATCGGCTGCGTCAACCCTGCCCCTTAATAGCGTAAGGTTTTTCCCCACTATGTGTGCAAACGCGTGGACTCCGGCAGTAAGCCAAGACTTAACCAGAGTATCTTTAGGCCATCCCCCTTACTAATTAACTCAATTCCACGCTTTTGCCACAAACAACCAAAGTAAATTACATAAATGCGGCCTTAAATGTTTACTTGGGCAAACTGTCTGACTATTATTGAGCCACTATCCCCTTTCACCCAGCGCCCTGCATAAGGTAGTCCCCATGTCCCTGATCAACGAATATCGCGCCACCGAAGAAGCTATCAAAGAGCTGCAAGCCCGTTTGAAGAACCTGTCCCAAGACGACAAACTGCAAACCGAGCTGGAATTCGAAGGCAAATTGCGCACCCTGATGGGCGAATACTCCAAATCCCTGCGTGACATCATCGCGCTGCTGGATCCGGATTCGAAAGTTAAGGCTCCACGTGGCGCCGTAAAAGCTACCGGCACCAAGCGTGCACGCAAGGTTAAACAATACAAAAACCCGCACAACGGCGAAGTGATTGAAACCAAAGGTGGCAACCACAAGACTCTGAAAGAGTGGAAAGCCAAGTGGGGCGGCGACGTGGTTGAAGGCTGGGCTACCCTGCTGGGCTAAGCCTCGCCAGGACGCTGCGTGATACGCAACGCAATAAAAAACGCCAGCTTGCTGGCGTTTTTTATTGTCCGTATTTTACCGGGAAGCTGATTACAGACTCATTCGAGTCGCTAAGGCATCAACATACTCCTGCCATTCATCAAGCACCTGGCGCTGAAACGGTGTGGCACTAACAGCCAACTCAAGACACGCCTGCTTAAAACCCTCAAGGGTGTTTGGCGCGCCCCATTGAGGGTCTGACAAACGTTGCTGACAGAAAACTCTCCAGCGTTGTTGCTCTTCACTATTCAAGGTGTCTGGAAAGTTGCGTGCACGATAGCGAAATAATAATTCAGGCAAACGTTCATCATCGAAAGGCCATTGCTGGCGCGCTAGTTGCGCCGGCTCGGCGACTCTCACTTGCTCACATAAACGTCGATCACGATCCCCGATAAAACCATCGTATAGCTGCTGCTCGGGATCGGCGCTTGGCGCAAAATCTTCCTCGGCGTAAATCGCCGCCAGTTTATCGCGCCATAGTTCCTGTGCGTCGCTTAGCCGCAGGGCCCGCGCATCACACTCATCCATATCCAGCTGCAAACGCTCGCGGTCTTGCGGCCGAAGCACGCTCAACGGTGCGACCACCGGGCAACGATTGATGTGCAGCAACTTGAGCGGTACCGGCAACTCACCTTCGGCCAGCTCGTCGCGGCGAGTATATAAGCGCCGGCGCAAGGTATCGGCGTCCTCGTCCAACAGCCCTTGCGGATCGAGACCCAGGTCGCAGACGATCAATGCATTGCGATTGCGCGGGTGCCACGCCAGCGGCAGCACCACCCCCAGGTAATGACGCTCGGCAGAAAAACGACCGGAAATATGCACCATCGGCTGCAACAACCGCACCTGGTCCATGACCCGTTGTTTGCTACGCAGTTGAAACAGCCAGTCATAGAGCTTGGGTTGCTTCTCGCGGATCAACCGGGCCAGGGCGATGGTGGCGCGCACATCGGACAAGGCGTCGTGGGCCTGGCCGTGGTCGATGCCGTTGGCGGCCGTCAACCGCTCAAGCTTGAGGGTGACGCGCCCGTCCTGTTCCGGCCAGACGATCCCGTCAGGGCGCAGCGCGTAGGCAGTGCGCACCACGTCGATCAGGTCCCAGCGGCTGTTGCCGCCTTGCCATTCCCGGGCATAGGGATCGAAGAAATTGCGGTACAAGCTGTAGCGCGTCATCTCATCGTCAAAACGCAAGGTGTTGTAGCCGGCCCCGCAGGTGCCCGGGGTGGCCAGCTCGGCGTGCACCCGGGTCATGAAGTCGGCTTCGGCCAGGCCTTTTTCCGCCAGCACGCCGGGAGTGATGCCAGTGATCGCGCACGCTGCCGGATGCGGCAGGATATCGTCGCTGGGGTGGCAGTAGAGATTGACCGGCGGCCCGACCTCGTTAAGCTCGAGGTCGGTGCGAATACCGGCTACCTGCAGCGGGCGGTCGGTACGCGGATTGATGCCGGTGGTTTCATAGTCGTACCAGAAAATGGTGGTCACGGGCTATTCCTGTGCTGAAGACCGGCAAAGTCTAGGCGCTTGCAGGCATCGGGGGCCAGCGCTGTGTTCCCTGTACAAATATTCAGTAAATCGTTGAGTGGTTGCTTCCACCGTCGACACTGCTAGCATCGGTCTTTCCAACCCCGCCGCTGCCGCCCAGGCGCCAGCGCCGCACTGCCAAGGACCGCGATGCCACCCGCGCCACTGGATACCCGCTACCAGATCGAGACCCCGGAGGGTATCGACCTGCCCCTGCGCCCGGCCGGCCTGCTGGTACGCTCACTGGCCTTTGCCTTCGACCTGGGTTTGCGCGGCCTGATTCTCGGCATCCTGTTTATCGCATTGGCCTTTCTCGGCAACCTGGGCATTGGCCTGGGTTCGCTGCTGCTGTTCCTCGTCAGTTGGTGGTACATGGTGCTTTTCGAAGTGCTCAACCAGGGCTGCTCGCCCGGCAAACAGGTCATGGGCCTGCGGGTGGTACAGGACGATGGCACGCCCATCGGCTGGTCCGCCTCGCTGATCCGTAACCTGCTGCGCTTTGTCGACATGCTGCCCTTCGGCTATTTCCTCGGCGCCATCAGTTGCCTGCAACACCCCAACTTCAAGCGCCTGGGCGACCTGGCGGCCGGGACTCTGGTGATCTACCGCGAACAACCGCTTTCCCGCCCGCAAGTGCCCCAGGCCCCGGCGCTGCGCCTGCCGTTCGCCCTTGAGCTGAACGAACAACGGGCGATTCTCAGCTTCGCCGAACGCCAGGGCGAACTGTCGGCCGAACGGGTCAACGAACTGGCCGCTATCCTGGCCACGCCCCTGCAGGTCTCCCCTGCCCGCGCCGTGGCAGAACTCAACGGTGTGGCCCGCGGATTGTTGGGGCCAGCATGAAACAGAGTCTTTTCGAAAGCCGCCATCAGCCACAATGGCAAGCCTTTGCCGAGCAATTGACGCAGTTGGAGAAAGGCAAAGCCAAAGGCGCCGACTTCGTCGACTTCCCTCATCAATACCGGCAGTTGTGCCAGCACCTGGCCCTGGCCCAAGAGCGCGGCTACAGCAGCTACCTGGTGGACCCGTTGCAGCAGCTTGCCTTGCGCGGCCATCAACAGTTGTATCGTCATCGCAGCCGGATGGGGGCAAACGTGCTGAGCTTCCTGCTGGCCGATTTCCCCAGGCTGGTTCGCGCGCAATGGCCATTTGTGCTGGCTGCCGGCCTGCTGTTCTTTGGCAGCCTGCTCGGCATTGCCTTGCTGGTGTACCTGTTTCCGGACTTGATCTACAGCATCGTCAGCCCTCGGCAGGTGGCCGAGATGCAGGCCATGTACAACCCCGATGCCAGCCGCCTGGGCCGGGCAGCCGAACGCGCTTCCAGCGAAGACTGGATGATGTTCGGCTACTACGTGATGCACAACATCGGTATCGCCTTCCAGACCTTTGCCGCCGGGCTGCTGTTCGGCCTGGGCAGCGTATTTTTCCTGTTCTTCAATGGCCTGATCATTGGCGCCGTTGCCGGGCACCTGACGCAAATCGGCTACGGGCAAACGTTCTGGTCATTTGTCATCGGCCATGGCGCCTTCGAGCTCAGCGCAATTGCCCTGGCTGGCGCGGCTGGCCTGCAACTGGGCTGGGCGCTGATTGCACCGGGGCCCCTCACCAGAGGCGAATCCCTGCGCCTGGCCGCGCGCAAAAGTGTGCAAATGATTTGTGGTGTGATGGTGTTCCTGCTGATCGCCGCGTTTATCGAGGCGTACTGGTCGTCCACCAATGCCGTGGCGCCGTGGGTCAAGTACCTGGTCGGCACCGCCCTGTGGTTGCTGATGGCGGCCTACCTGCTGTTTGCCGGACGGAATCGCCATGCGCCTGAGTGATGCCAGCGTCGTGATCCGCCCGCGTACCTCCTGGGAGGCCATGGACCTCGGCATCCTGCTGGCCCGGGAACACCGGCTGCTGTTGATGAGCAGTTGGGCCATCGTGACCTTGCCGGTCTTCGCCCTGTTCAGCGTGCTCCTGTGGAATCACCCCACCACCGCGCTGTTGCTGTTCTGGTGGTTGAAACCGGCATTCGACCGCCTGCCACTGTATATCCTGTCCAAGGCCCTGTTCGGCGAAACACCCAGCCTGAAACAAGCGCTGCGCCAATCGCCGCGGCTGCTCAAGGGCCAACTGCTGGCCAGCCTGACCTGGCGGCGCTTCAGCCTCAGCCGTAGCTTCGAGATGCCGGTGGTCCAGCTCGAAGGGCTGCAAGGCCAGGCGCGCCAACAACGTCTCGGGGTGTTGCAGCAGCGCAACGCAGGCGCCGCGCGCTGGCTGACCCTGATCGGGGTGCACCTGGAAATCGCCCTGTGGTTCGGGTTGATGGCCGTGTTCTATTTCTTCCTGCCGCAAGAGGTCGAACGCGACTGGGATTGGCAGCAACTGGTGCTCACCGCCGGCCACGACTGGCGTTGGCTGGAGCACCTGACCAACATGTTCTACGCCTTGATCCTGGTGTTCTGGGAGCCGATCTATGTCGCCTGTGGCTTCAGCCTTTACCTGAACCGCCGCACGGTGCTGGAAGCCTGGGACCTGGAACTGGTGTTCCGCCGAATGCGCCAGCGCCTGAGTGGTGTGGCGTCGGTGCTGTTGCTGGTGGCCGGGCTGACGCTGATTCCGCCGACCCCATCGGCATGGGCTGATGAACCGGTTCCCCAAACGCCGCTGACTACACAATCGGCCAGTCACTCGATCAAGACGCTGTTGGAGCAGCCACCGTTCAAGAACCCGGAAACGCTCACTCGCTACCGCTTCGGCGAGGATAAAGCAGCCGACAAAAACAAAGCGGCAGGTGATGCCAAGCTGCCAGCCTGGCTGGAAGCATTGCTGAAAAACCTCAACAGTGATTCGTTCAAGCACATCGCCAAGGGCCTTGAAGTACTGCTCTGGGGATTGCTGGCAGGTGGCCTGGCACTGGTGATCTGGCGCTACCGCGACTGGCTGCATGCCTTTGTCAGCCGCCGCAGCCCGCGCAAACCCAAGGCTGCCAAACCCGTGCCTTCGCAGCTGTTCGGCCTTGAACTGGGGGCTGACACCTTGCCCGAAGACATCGCAGACGCCGCCGAACAGCTGTGGGTAACACAGCCCCGGGAAGCCCTCGGCCTGCTCTACCGTGGGTTGCTCAGCCGCTTGCTGCACGACTTCAACCTGCCGCTGAAAAGTGCCGACACGGAAGGTGAAGTCCTGGAACGTATCCGCCAACTGCAACAACCGCAGCTGCTGGCATTCAGCGGTGAGCTGACCCGTTACTGGCAAAACCTTGCCTATGGCCATCGCCTGCCGCCTGCCTTGGCGCAACAACAGCTATGCAGCGATTGGCGAACCCTGTTCGGCTCGGGAGCGGCGCAATGAACCGGCCGTTGCTGTGGGTCGGGCTGCTGGTCGCGGGCTTGCTGGCAGCAGGCGGTTTTTATGCCTGGCACACGGCGATTCCTTATCAGGAAGTGGTCGATCGCGGCCCTTCACCCGAAGCCCTGGCCAACCCCTACCTGGCAGCTGAACACTTTCTGCGCCAGCAGGGCCTGGTGGTGGAACATGCCAACAGCCTCGAACGGCTGGCCAGCCTTTCGCCCAAGGGCAACAGCCTGCTGTTGCTGGGCGAGCGCAGCAACATGAGCCCGCCCCAGGTTGATCAATTGCTGCAGTGGACCCGGGCTGGCGGCCATCTGCTGCTGGTAGCCGAAGCGCTGTGGGATGAGGACACCGGTGAAAGTGGCGACCTGTTGCTGGATCGTGTGCAGATACACCAATCCTTCAGTGAAGAATTCGACGCTCCGGCACCCGCGCGTAAAAAGAAAACGCCGGACCTGACCAAACTCTATGTGGACAACGAAACAGCGCCGGCCTATTTCAGCTTCGACACCGACTTCAACCTCACCGACCCCAGGCACCTGGCACAATTCTCGGCCAACAGCGCCCGGTCGACGCACCTGATGCAGGTCAACCTCGGGCAAGGGCGTGTGACCGTGGTCACCGACAGCGACCTGTGGAAAAACCCGGGCATCGGCCTGCACGATAACGCGTGGCTGCTCTGGTACCTGAGCCAGGGCACCCAGGTCACACTGCTGTTCAACACTGATGTCGAGGACCTGTTCAGCCTGTTGTTGCGCTACTTCCCCCAGGCACTGGTGGCACTTGCCGCACTGATCGCCCTGGGCCTCTGGCACGCCAGCCTGCGCCAGGGTCCGATCCGGCAACCGGCGCCCAAGGCACGGCGGCAATTGCAGGAACACTTGAACGCCAGTGCCGACTTCCTGTTGCGCCGCAGCGGGCAAGACAGCTTGCTGCAAGCCTTGCAGCGCGACATCCAGCGCACCGCTCGGCGCCGTCATCCCGGGTTCGAACACCTCGATACAGCCGAACAATTGCGGGTGCTTGAACGCCTGACCCGCCAACCCTCCCTTGTTATCAGCCAGGCCCTTGGCCCACCTGCGACGAAACGGCTCTCCAGCGCCGATTTCAGCCGCCAGGTGGCCTGCCTGCAAACCCTCAGGAATGCCCTATGAGCGAATTTCCCGCCACTGACCCGATTCAGCGCGCCAGCCAACTGGCCCAGGCCTTGCGCGTCGAACTGCGCAAGGCGGTTATCGGTCAGGACCCGGTGATCGATGACGTGCTCACGGCGTTGATCGCGGGCGGCCATGTGTTGCTTGAAGGGGTTCCCGGCCTGGGCAAGACCTTGCTGGTACGCGCGCTGGCACGCTGTTTTGGAGGCGAGTTCGCGCGCATCCAGTTCACCCCGGACCTGATGCCCAGCGACGTGACCGGCCATGCCGTATACGACCTGCATACCGAACAGTTCAAGCTGCGCAAGGGACCGTTGTTCACCAACCTGCTGTTGGCTGACGAGATCAACCGTGCCCCGGCGAAAACCCAGGCAGCGTTGCTGGAAGCCATGCAGGAACGCCAGGTAACCCTTGAAGGCGAGGCGCTGCCCATCGGCCAGCCGTTCATGGTACTGGCCACCCAGAACCCCATCGAGCAGGAGGGTACTTACCCGTTGCCCGAAGCCGAACTGGACCGTTTCATGCTCAAGGTGCGCATGGACTATCCCGAGGCACAGCAGGAACTGGACATGGTGCGCGAAGTCACCCGCTCGTCCCGAGCCGACATGCTCGACGTACAGCCGCTGCGCACGGTGCTGCAAGCCGAAGACGTGCTGCTGTTGCAACAGATTGCCAGCGAGTTGGCGCTGGATGAGCAGGTGCTCGACTACGCCGTGCGCCTGGCCCGCACTACGCGCAGTTGGCCGGGCCTGACCATCGGCGCCGGGCCCCGGGCCTCCATCGCCCTGGTTCGCGGTGCACGGGCGCGGGCCTTGCTGCGCGGGGGCGAGTTCGTGACCCCGGACGACATCAAGGGCTGCGCCCTGGCAGTGTTGCGCCATCGGGTGCGTATTGCCCCGGAGCTGGATATCGACGGGTTGGAAGTCGACCAGGTGCTCCGGCAATTGCTGGACCAAGTCCCGGCGCCACGCCAATGAGACGCCCATGAGACCAACCCGCCTGCTGTTGACCTGGCTCTGTGTACTGCTGGGCCTGAGTATCCTGCTCGGCGCACTGGTGGCGCTACAGGTCAAGGTGCCAGACGCCCTGCACTCAGTGACGTGGGGCCTGCTGCTGGCCCTGTTGCTGCTGGCCCTGCTGGATGCCAGCCGCCTGCGCCGCCGGCCGTCCCCGCGCGTGCGACGGCAGATGCCCGGCAGCCTGGCACTGGGGCGCTGGGGGGAAGTGCGGGTAAGCCTGGAGCACGATTATCCCCAGCCGTTGGCGGTCCAGGTATTCGATCATGTGCCTGACGGCCTGGCGGTGGAGGACCTGCCGCAGTCCATCGAACTGCGGCCCGGCGAGCACAGTGAACTGGGTTATCGGCTAAGGCCCCAAAGGCGCGGGCATTTCAGCTTTACCCGCTGTGAAGTGCATCTGCCCAGCGCCCTGGGGCTATGGTCGGCCCGGCGCCTGATCGACGTCAGCGACGCCACCCGGGTCTACCCGGACTTCGCACGCCTGTATGGCGCGCAGTTGCTGGCGGTGGACAACTGGCTCAACCAGCTGGGCGTACGCCAGCGGCAACGGCGTGGGCTGGGCCTGGAGTTTCACCAGCTGCGTGAGTTTCGCGAAGGTGACAGCCTGCGCCAGATCGACTGGAAAGCCACCGCCCGGCAACGCACGCCCATTGCCAGGGAGTACCAGGACGAGCGCGACCAGCAGATCATGTTCATGCTCGATTGTGGCCGCCGTATGCGCAGCCAGGACGCCGAACTGTCGCACTTCGACCACGCGCTCAACGCCTGCCTGCTGCTCAGTTATGTAGCCTTGCGCCAGGGCGATGCCGTAGGGCTGTGCACATTTGCCTGCGACCAGCCGCGCTACCTGGCGCCGGTCAAGGGCAGTGGCCAGCTCAACCTGTTGCTGAATGCGGTGTATGACCTGGACACGTCCCGGCGTACGGCCGATTACCAGGCGGCCGCCAGCCAACTGCTGGCCCGGCAGAAACGTCGCTCGCTGGTGATCGTAGTGACCAATTTGCGGGATGAGGAAGATGAAGAGTTACTCAGCGCCGTAAAGCGCATCAGCCGCCAGCACCGGGTAATGGTCGCAAGCCTGCGGGAGGAGGTCCTTGACCAGTTACGCCAGGCTCCCGTGCAAACCCTGCCCGAAGCCCTGGCCTACTGCGGCACGATAAACTATCTCAATACCCGGGACGAACTCCACGACCGCTTGAACGCCCACGGGCTGTCGGTACTGGACACACTGCCTTCGGACCTGGGTGCCGCCCTGGTGACCCGCTACCTGGGCTGGAAAAAAGCCGGCGCGCTATGAACGCCGGATGCAGCACCTAGGCAGAGGCCTGCAACGGATCAAAGCTGAAGTAATCCAGCAGCGCGCTG
Organism: Pseudomonas sp. Colony2; assembly: GCF_019382755.1. NCBI lineage: Bacteria > Pseudomonadati > Pseudomonadota > Gammaproteobacteria > Pseudomonadales > Pseudomonadaceae > Pseudomonas > Pseudomonas sp. Colony2. The sequence goes on from NZ_CP080030.1 coordinate 5,740,403, forward strand.
ATCACCTCCCCATATTCGGCAGGGGCCTGGGATATGCTGAACCCGGAATCGTAATGCTGGGGGTTTATATCCTCATGACACCACAGGCAGGTGGCCGTGAGGTCTACCGCCTGCACCTCACCCTCAGGCCCGGGGATCTTCAAGCGCAGCTCGAACTCCACATCGACCATCATGGGTAACTGGCTGATCAACATCAGGCCCTGCTCGGAAACATTGCCCAGATAGCCGATTGGCTTGTCCGTCAGGCGGTTGAACACTTGAAGGAAGCAAGGTAACTGATGCCGCTCGATCCGTCGGTGAGTAAACATGATGAGGTCGCCATCCAATGGCCATATATGTGGCCGCTCCAGTGATTCGAAACGAGCCTGAAGGCCCGCTCTCCCCGGATATCGGTGCGACAACCGCAAACGGGTTGCCACTTTTACAGCTGCCAAATCCGGGAACGCCATCCGTTTGAATAGAAACTTATACAAACTGACATTCAAAGATTAGCCCAAGACTGGCAACGAGCCAGCTATGGCATGACAAATATCATCACAACGACGCCGGCCGCGGCTGGGCAACGCTCGCGCCGGGGTAATGCCCCAGTTGCTGCAGGGTATCCAAACGGGCACGGGCACGGAATGCGTACTCGCTCGCCGGGTACTGGCTGATGATGAACTGATAGGTTTGCGCCGCATCGACAAACAGCTTCTCGCGCTCCAGGCACTGCCCGCGCAACATCGAGACTTCCGGTTGCACGTAGCGCCGGGAACGGCTTTCACGGTCGACCTGGGACAACTCAAGGGTGACCCGCTGGCAATCGCCCACACCGTAGGCGCGGTACGCATTGTTCAAATGATGGTCCATCGACCAACGGGTGCAGCCGACAACACTGACGGCCAGGGCAGCAATGATCACGATTCGCATGGGGGTTCTCCTGTCTTGTGCAGTGTATCGACCCTTCATCGAAAATCTTCAAGGTTGTTCATCTGTTCATGCAGAGTGAAAACAAGCGAATCATCGATAAGTAGTGCAAACGAACAATGACTACAACCAAAGAGCATAGTAGCCTTCCCCAGCGCTTGAACTCAGGAGTCCGTGCATGTCCGTCCGTCGTACCAAAATCGTCGCCACCCTTGGCCCGGCCAGTAACTCGCCGGAAGTCCTCGAACAGCTGATTCTGGCTGGCCTGGACGTTGCCCGTCTGAACTTCTCCCACGGCACCCCGGACGAGCACAAGGCTCGCGCCAAGCTGGTGCGTGACCTGGCCGCCAAGCATGGCCGCTTCGTGGCGTTGCTGGGTGACCTGCAAGGCCCGAAAATCCGTATCGCCAAATTCGCCAACAAGCGGATCGAGCTGAAGATCGGTGACCAGTTCACCTTCTCCACCAGCCATCCCCTGACCGAAGGCAACCAGCAAGTCGTGGGTATCGACTACCCGGACCTGGTGAAAGACTGCGGCGTGGGCGACGAACTGCTGCTGGACGACGGCCGTGTGGTAATGCGCGTCGACACCGCCACCCCGACCGAACTGAATTGCACCGTGATCATCGGCGGCCCGCTGTCGGACCACAAAGGCATCAACCGTCGCGGCGGTGGCCTGACTGCCCCGGCCCTGACTGAAAAAGACAAGGCCGACATCAAGCTCGCCGCCGAAATGGAAGTGGACTACCTCGCGGTATCCTTCCCGCGCGACGCCGCCGACATGGAATACGCCCGTAAACTGCGCGACGAAGCCGGCGGCACTGCCTGGCTGGTGGCGAAGATCGAACGCGCCGAAGCCGTAGCCGACGATGAAACCCTCGACGGCCTGATCAAGGCTTCCGACGCCGTGATGGTTGCCCGTGGCGACCTGGGTGTGGAAATCGGTGACGCCGAGCTGATCGGTATCCAGAAGAAAATCATCCTGCACGCACGTCGCCACAACAAGGCGGTGATCGTTGCGACCCAGATGATGGAGTCGATGATCCAGAACCCGATGCCAACCCGTGCCGAAGTGTCCGACGTGGCCAACGCCGTGCTCGACTACACCGACGCCGTGATGCTTTCGGCTGAAAGTGCGGCTGGCCCGTACCCGCTGGAAGCCGTGCAGGCCATGGCACGCATCTGCGTCGGCGCTGAAAAGCACCCGACCAGCAAGACCTCCAGCCACCGTATCGGCAAGGTCTTCGAAAGCTGCGACCAGAGCATCGCCCTGGCGGCCATGTACACCGCCAACCACTTCCCGGGTGTGAAAGCGATCATCGCCCTGACCGAAAGTGGCTACACGCCGTTGATCATGTCGCGCATCCGTTCCTCGATCCCGATCTACGCGTTCTCCCCGCACCGCGAAACCCAGGCCCGTGCGGCCATGTTCCGCGGCGTCTACACCGTACCGTTCGACCCGGCATCGCTACCGCCTGAGCAAGTCAGCCAGGCCGCGATCGACGAGTTGCTCAAGCGCGGCGTCGTGGAGAAAGGCGACTGGGTCATCCTGACCAAGGGCGACAGCTACCACACCATCGGCGGCACCAACGGCATGAAGATCCTGCACGTTGGCGACCCAATGGTCTGAGTGACCGCTCGCTGAAAAACAAAAGCCCTGCCATGTGAATGGCGGGGCTTTTTGCATTGCAAATTGGCTTGTGTGTTGGCTTTACTGGCCTATTCGCGAGCAAGCCCGCTCCCACATTTGATCGCGTACATCCTGAAGAAACACGGTCGAATGTGGGAGCGGGCTTGCTCGCGAAGACGGCCGACCAGTCAACGCTCATTCATCTCCGAGTGATAAACCCCGACAACGCCGCAATCGCCTCCGGCGACTTCAACCTCTGGGTAAACAACGCCCCCTCCTCCTCGATCACCTTGCGCAACTGCTCGCGATCAACGCTTTTCATCAGATGCTTGCTGACTTGCACCGCGCCCGGCGCCAGGGTCTCAAACCGTCCAGCAATTTCCCGTGCCTTGGCCAGGGCCGATTCACCGCTGCCCAATGCCTCGGTGGCAATGCCCCAGGCGGCAGCCTGTTCGCCGGTAAACCCTTCACCCAACAGCAGCAACTCCGCCGCCTTGGCATGCCCCAGCAAGCGCGGCAGGATCAAGCTGGACCCAAACTCCGGACACAGCCCCAGGTTGACGAACGGCATGCGCAACCGTGCATCCCGGCTGACATACACCAGGTCACAATGCAGCAGCAGCGTCGTGCCAATTCCCACCGCCACGCCCGCCACCGCCGCAATCACCGGCTTGCGGCAGTTGAGCAAGCTGCGCATGAAATTGAAGACCGGGCTGTCGAGATCCGCCGGCGGTTGTTCGAGGAAGTCGCCAATATCGTTACCGGCGGTGAAGCACTCGCTGCTGCCCTGGATCAGCACGGCATTCACGCTGGTATCGGCATCCGCCTGCTCCAGCGCCTCGGCCAATTGGCTGTACATGGCGCGGGTCAGGGCATTTTTCTTGTCCGGGCGATTGAGCTGCAAAATCAGCAACCCGCGTTCGCGTTGCTGCAGGATGGCATCGGTCATGACAAATCTCGCGGCTGGGAAATTCAGCGCTCAACCACGGGGCAGGAACACATCGGCCAGCAGTTGATTGCGCGGCAGTCCGGCCAGGAACAGGCGCTTGGAAAAGGCCTCGACACTGGCCGGGTGCCCGCAGAGTAAAGCCAGAGTTTGCCGGGAAACAAGCCGCAGTTGCGCCAACGCCTGCGTCACCTCAGCCGCTGTCCATAGCTCAACGGTCACGTTCGGATGCGCACCAGCCAGCTGGGCCAATGGCCCGGCGAGGTAATGACCGCCCGCGTCATGGGCCAGGTGAATGACCCGGATGGCGCCCTGGTGATCCTGGCGCAAGGCCTCGCGCAACACGCCCCATAGCGGGCCGAGTCCGGTGCCCGAGGCCAGCAGCCAGAGCGGCCGCGATTGCCAGTCGGGGTCGTACTGCAAGGCGCCGCCCCGCAATTCGCCCAGGCGCAGGCTGTCACCGGCCTTGAATTGGCGGGCGGCGTCGCTGAATTCGCCGGGCAGGCGGCAATCAATGTGAAATTCGAGAAACGGATCTTCCTGGGGCAGGCTGGCCAATGAATAAGGCCGCGCAACGCTGCCGGCCCACAACACCAGATGCTGCCCCGCCCGGTAGCGCAAGCCGCGTTCGGGTTGCAGCCGCAAGCGCAGTACACTCGGGGTCAACCAATCGACGCTCAGCACCGTCGCCGGCAACCCGTCACGCAGCGGGTCGAAGGCTTCGACGTGCAAGTCACCTGCGACCTGGCACTGGCACGCCAGGCGCCAGCCATCCTGGCGCTGCGCCGGGCTCAGGGCATCCGGCTGGTTGTCCTGGATATCCCCCTGGCAACGCACCAGGCAGGCATGGCAGCTGCCGGCGCGGCAACTATAAGGCACGGCCACGCCCGCCTGGTTCAGGGCATCCAGCAGGTTGCTGCCGGCGGCTACCGACCAGTGGCGTTCACCGACGTGAAGTTCAGGCATCAAGGGTCTCGGATCAAAAAGGCGTCTACAGGGAATCACGCCCGGTAGAGTTTGACCATAGTCGGGTGTATCGGCCACCGTGGCGGGTTATACTGCCGCGCCTTTTTAGCGTCGCGCCTGCACCACTTTGGCGTGCCTTGGAAAGGTGGCTTCAGCCGACCGATGCAACACTGACGCCACCTTTATTGAATGTTCCCTTATAGAGGAGCGCGACTCATGACCGTGATCAAGCAAGACGACCTGATTCAGAGCGTTGCCGACGCCCTGCAATTCATTTCCTACTACCATCCCGTTGACTTCATCCAGGCGATGCACGAGGCCTACCTGCGCGAAGAATCGCCAGCGGCCCGTGACTCCATGGCTCAGATCCTGATCAACTCGCGCATGTGTGCCACCGGCCACCGCCCGATCTGCCAGGACACCGGGATTGTCACCGTATTTGTACGTGTAGGCATGGACGTGCGCTGGGATGGCGCCACCATGAGCCTGGACGACATGATCAACCAAGGCGTGCGCCAGGCCTACAACCTGCCGGAAAACGTCCTGCGGGCTTCGATCCTCGCCGACCCGGCCGGTGCGCGTAAAAACACCAAGGACAACACCCCTGCCGTGATCCACTACTCCATCGTCCCGGGTAACACCGTGGAAGTGGACGTGGCCGCCAAGGGCGGTGGTTCCGAGAACAAGTCGAAAATGGCCATGCTCAACCCGTCCGACTCGATCGTCGACTGGGTGCTCAAGACCGTTCCGACCATGGGCGCCGGCTGGTGCCCACCGGGCATGCTTGGCATCGGCATCGGCGGCACCGCCGAGAAAGCCGCGGTAATGGCCAAGGAAGTGTTGATGGAATCCATCGACATCCACGAGCTGAAGAAGCGCGGCCCGTCCAACCGTATCGAAGAGATGCGCCTGGAGCTGTTCGAGAAGGTCAACCAACTGGGCATCGGCGCCCAGGGCCTGGGTGGCCTGACCACCGTGCTCGACGTGAAAATCATGGACTACCCGACCCACGCGGCCTCGCTGCCGGTGTGCATGATCCCCAACTGCGCCGCCACCCGTCACGCGCACTTCGTGCTCGACGGCTCGGGCCCTGCATCGCTCGAAGCGCCACCGCTGGACGCCTACCCGGAAATCGTCTGGGAAGCCGGCCCGTCGGCCCGTCGCGTCAACCTCGACACCCTGACCCCGGAAGACGTGCAGAGCTGGAAGCCGGGCGAAACCGTGTTGCTCAACGGCAAGATGCTCACCGGTCGCGACGCCGCGCACAAGCGCATGGTCGAGATGCTGAACAAGGGCGAAACCCTGCCGGTGGACCTCAAGGGTCGCTTCATCTACTACGTCGGCCCGGTTGATCCGGTGCGCGAAGAAGTGGTGGGGCCTGCCGGTCCGACCACCGCCACGCGGATGGACAAGTTCACCCGCCAGATCCTCGAGCAAACCGGCCTGTTGGGCATGATCGGCAAATCCGAGCGCGGCCCGACCGCTATCGAAGCGATCAAGGACCACAAGGCGGTTTACCTGATGGCAGTGGGCGGCGCGGCTTACCTGGTGGCCCAGGCCATCAAGAAATCCCGCGTCGTGGCGTTCGCCGAGCTGGGCATGGAAGCGATCTACGAGTTCGACGTGAAAGACATGCCGGTCACCGTTGCCGTTGATAGCAAGGGCGAGTCGGTACACATCACCGGTCCTGCCATCTGGCAGAAAAAGATCAGTGAAAGCCTGGCGGTTGAAGTGCAGTAAGCATTTCCCCGCAAGGATAAAAGGCGACCACTACGGTCGCCTTTTTTTGTTTCATGCACCTCTCACTGTGGCGAGGGAGCTTGCTCCCGCTCCAGTGCGCAGCGCTCCCATTTTTTTGGGGCCGCTACGCGCCCCAGCGGGAGCAAGCTCCCTCGCCACAACAGCCATGCGCCTCATGCTATGGTGCTCGCCCCCAATTGCACTGTTCATCCTCGAATGATCGCGATTCCCCGGCCTTTGCGTTTGACCTTCTACTCCCTGCTGATCATCGCCGGTGCGATGCTGGCTGCCGCCCTGGCCACCCGCCACGCCGAACGCCTGGCCCTGGTGGATGACGCCGCCCGCGCCAATCAGCAGCTCATGCTTTATGGCAACTCCCTGCACACCCTGATCGAACGCTACCGCGCCCTGCCCGCCGTGCTGGCCCTGGACTCGGAAATGATCAGCGCCCTGAAGGGCCCGCTGGACACCGCCACCCAGGATTTGCTCAACCGCAAGCTGGAGCGCATCAACGGTGCCGCCCAGTCTTCCACCCTGGAACTGATGGACCGCAACGGCCTGGCCGTGGCCGCCAGCAACTGGAACCTGCCCAGCAGTTATGTGGGGCACAACTACGCGTTTCGCCCGTACTTCAGCCAGACCCTGAGCCAGGGCACCGGGCGGTTTTATGCGGTGGGGGTGACCACCGGGATTCCGGGGTATTTCCTCTCCAGCGCGGTGGTCGGCGAGAACGAGCAGTTCCTCGGCGCCATGGTGGTCAAGCTGGAGTTTCCGGAACTGGAGCGCGAGTGGGCCCAGGGCAATGACTTGCTGCTGGTCAGCGATGCCCGGGGCATTGTGTTTATCGCCAATCAGCCGGGCTGGCGCTACCGCGCGCTGCGTCCGTTGTCGGACAGCGACCACGCCGAACTCAAGGCCACCCGCCAATACGACAAGAAACAATTGCTGCCGCTGGACACCGAAGCCTTGCAGCGCTTTGACGAAAACAGCCACCTGATGCGCGTCGACGGCCCCGACGGCAAGGCCAATTACATTTGGGAATCCCTGCCGCTGAAGGCCGAAGGCTGGACCTTGCACCTGCTGCGCAAGCCACAATTTGCCTTTGAAGACCAACGCAACGCCGGCCTCGCCGCCGCCGGCTCATGGCTGGCGCTGGTGTTCCTGGTGCTGTTCCTGACCCAGCGCTGGCGCCTCGCCCGCTTGCGCCAGCGCAGCCGCGAAGAACTTGAACAACTGGTGGAAGAACGCACCCGCGCCCTGCGTACTGCCCAGGATGGCCTGGTGCAATCCGCCAAACTGGCAGCGCTGGGGCAGATGTCTGCCGCCCTCGCTCACGAAATCAACCAGCCATTGACCGCCCAGCGCATGCAGTTGGCGACTCTGCGGCTGCTGCTGGACCATGGCCGGGTGGACGACGCCTACCAGGCCCTGACCCCGCTGGACGACATGCTCACACGCATGGCCGCGCTCACCGGCCACCTCAAGACCTTCGCCCGCAAGAGCCCCAGCGGCCTGCGCGAACGCCTCGACCTGGCGACGGTGGTGGACCAATCCCTGCACTTGCTCGATGCGCGCCTGCGGGACGAAGCCATCGGCACCGTACTGGACCTGACCCGCCCGGCCTGGGTACGCGGCGACGCGATCCGCCTCGAACAGGTGCTGATCAACCTGCTGCGCAACGCCCTCGACGCCATGGCCGACAAGCCACGCAAGCGCCTGGAGATCCGTCTGCACGCCGATCAGCAGCTATGGCACCTGACCGTCAGCGACAGCGGCGGCGGGATCGCCGAGGAAAACCTCAACAGCGTGTTCGACCCGTTCTTCACCACCAAGCCGGTGGGCGACGGGCTCGGCTTGGGGCTCGCCGTGTCGTACGCTATCGTCCACGAACTTGGCGGGCGCCTGAGCGCCGGCAATCAAGGTGACGGGGCGATCTTTACCCTGACCTTGCCCATCGCACTGGAGACGCCAGACCTATGTTGAATGCGGTGATTGTGGTCGACGACGAAGCCAGCATTCGCACGGCCGTCGAGCAATGGCTGAGCCTGTCGGGCTTTGAGGTGCAGTTGTTCGGCCGCGCCGAAGAATGCCTGGCGCAATTGCCGAGGGACTTTCCCGGGGTGATCCTGAGCGACGTGCGCATGCCCGGCCTCAGCGGCCTGGAGTTGCTGGCTGAAGTGCAGCGGCGTGACGCCGACCTGCCGGTGATTCTGCTCACCGGCCACGGCGATGTGCCGATGGCCGTCGAAGCCATGCGCGACGGCGCCTACGACTTCCTCGAAAAACCCTTCAGCCCCGAAGCCCTGCTCAGCAGCCTGCGCCGGGCGCTGGACAAGCGCGGGCTGGTGCTCGAAAACCGCCGCTTGCATCAGCAGGCCGATCACCGTGCCCAACTGGAATCGAGCCTGCTGGGGGTGTCCCGGGGTTTGCAGAACCTGCGCCGGCAAGTCCTGGACCTGGCCGGCTTGCCGGTCAATGTGTTGATTCGCGGCGAAACCGGCAGCGGCAAGGAGCTGGTCGCCCGTTGCCTGCATGATTTCGGCCCCCGGGCGAAGAAGCCGTTTGTGGCGCTGAACTGCGCGGCGATTCCCGAGCAGCTGTTTGAAGCCGAGCTGTTCGGCCATGAAAGTGGCGCGTTCACCGGCGCCCAGGGCAAGCGCATCGGCAAGCTGGAATACGCCAATGGCGGCACGCTGTTTCTCGATGAGATCGAAAGCATGCCGCTGGCCCAGCAGGTGAAATTGCTGCGGGTGTTGCAGGAGCAAAAACTCGAACGGCTCGGTTCCAATCAAAGCATCAAGGTGGACTTGCGGATCATCGCCGCCACCAAACCCGACCTGCTGGACGAAGCTCGCGCCGGGCGTTTTCGCGAGGACTTGGCCTATCGCCTGACCGTCGCACAACTGCGCCTGCCACCGCTGCGGGAACGCCGGGAAGACATTCCCCTGCTGTTCGAGCACTTTGCACAAAGCGCCGGCGAGCGCCTGGGCCGAAACTTCGCGCCGCTGAGCGGACCCGCGCTGGGGCGCCTGCTCAGCCATGACTGGCCGGGGAATGTGCGGGAGCTGGCCAATGCCGCGGAACGCCAGGTGCTGGGGCTGGGTGAACCGGAGCCGGAAGGCATCGAAGCCGGGCAATCGTTGGCGGCGCAGCAGGAAGCATTTGAAGCCCATTGCCTGAAAGCCGCGCTGACCCGGCACAAAGGCGATATCAAGGCGGTGCTGGCCGAGCTGCAACTGCCACGGCGCACCTTCAATGAAAAAATGCAGCGCCATGGCCTGGCGCGGGATACGTTCCTCTAACCCGATCGTTCCCACGCTCCGCGTGGGGATGCAGCTCTGGGCGCTCCGCGTCCGCCCTTAAAATCGTGACGCGGAGCGTCACAGGATGCGCTCCCACGCAGAGCGTGGGAGCGATCTTCGTCGGCGGTTTTCCGCTCATCCCCCTTGATTCATCAGCAATTTTCCGCTCAAAAATTTCCGCAAACCCTTCTAGACCGGGCCTTCATCGGCTTGGCACAGCTCCTGCTATAGCCCAGCCAGGCTGCGCTACCGCGCGCTCCACAAAAACAATTAGATGAAGGATCCTTAAATGGATAACTCCAACTCCCTGCCTCTGGGGTCGGCGGCTGCGCCGGCAAAAGAACGCACCACCTCCAGCCGTATCAGGTCGATCTTCAGCGGATCGGTCGGCAACATGGTCGAGTGGTACGACTGGTACGTCTACGCGGCTTTCTCCCTGTATTTCGCCAAGACCTTTTTCCCGAAAGGCGACACCACCGCCCAGCTCTTGAACACCGCCGCGATCTTCGCCGTGGGTTTCCTGATGCGTCCGATCGGTGGCTGGCTGATGGGCCTGTACGCCGACAAGGTCGGGCGTAAAAAGGCCTTGATGGCCTCGGTGTACCTGATGTGCTTCGGCTCTTTGCTGATTGCCCTGAGCCCGGGCTATGAAGCCATTGGTATCGGTGCGCCGATCCTGCTGGTTTTCGCCCGCTTACTGCAGGGCCTGTCGGTCGGCGGTGAATACGGCACCTCCGCCACTTACCTCAGCGAAATGGCGACCAAGGAACGTCGGGGCTTCTACTCCAGCTTCCAGTACGTGACCCTGATCTCCGGCCAGCTCATCGCCCTGGCGGTATTGATCGTGCTGCAACAATTGCTGACCACCGAACAACTGTACGACTGGGGCTGGCGTATCCCGTTCGCCATCGGCGCGCTGTGCGCGGTAGTGGCGCTGTACCTGCGTCGTGGCATGGAAGAAACCGAGTCGTTCACCAAGAAAGAAAAGGCCAAGGAAAGCGCAATGCGCACCTTGATGCGCCACCCCAAGGAACTGATGACCGTGGTCGGCCTGACCATGGGCGGCACCCTGGCGTTCTACACCTACACCACCTACATGCAGAAATACCTCGTGAACACCGTCGGCATGAGCATCTCCGACTCCACCACCATTTCGGCGGCCACGCTGTTCCTGTTCATGTGCCTGCAACCCATCATCGGCGGGCTGTCGGACAAGGTTGGCCGCCGGCCGATCCTGATCGCCTTCGGCGTCCTCGGCACCCTGTTCACCGTGCCGATCCTCACCACCCTGCACACCATCCAGACCTGGTGGGGCGCGTTCTTCCTGATCATGGCGGCGCTGATCATCGTCAGCGGCTACACCTCGATCAACGCCGTGGTGAAGGCCGAATTGTTCCCCACCGAAATCCGCGCCCTGGGCGTTGGCTTGCCCTATGCGCTGACCGTGTCGATCTTCGGCGGCACCGCTGAATACATCGCGCTGTGGTTCAAGAGCATTGGTATGGAAACCGGTTACTACTGGTACGTCACCGCGTGTATTGCGGTGTCGCTGTTGGTGTATGTGACCATGAAGGACACCCGCAAGCATTCGCGGATTACTACGGACTAAGGGTTCGGCAGGCGTAAAAAAAGGGCCATGTCAGTCAATGACACGGCCCTTTTTCATTGCCCTCAAGACAGCTCGGCAGCCGCCTGGCGTCCATACCGACGCTGGGCATACGCCGCCCCGGCAATCATCACCACCAGCACCGCCGCCAACACGGCCGACGAGCCGATGGTGCCAAAGTCCAGCCCGCCCTTTTCATGGGGTTTGGTCAGGAAGTCACCCAGGGTTGCGCCGAACGGCCGGGTCAACACAAACGCCACCCAGAACAGCAGCACCGACGAAATCCGCGTGAAGTATTTAAGCAACACCACCACCGCGATACTCGCCCCGATCAGCAACGCGCCACCAGCGAACCCCAGCCCGGAATCATCCGCGAGGAAATCACCCAGCGCCGTGCCCAGGGTGTTGGAGAACAGAATCGCCATCCAGTAGAACAGCTCACCGCGAAAGGTCTGCACCTTGTTCACGTTCAGCGAGTCGCCGCTGATACGCCACAGGGCAAAGATCGCCACCAGGATCGACACCAGAATCATCGAGCCCGTGGCATAACCCAGCCCCAGCGTGCGGTCCATAAAGTCCGACATGGTGGTGCCGGCGGTGCTGGTGGACAGGATCACGATCCAGTACAGCACCGGGTTGTAGGTTTTCGACCAGAGTTGCGTCACCAGAGTGACCAGGAACACGCTGATCAGGATCATCGAGCTGATGGCGTAACCGACATTCAAGGTCATCGACAGCAAGTCCCCGGCGGTTTCGCCCAGGGTCGTGGCGCAGATTTTCATGACCCAGAACGCCAGGGTGATCTGAGGAAGTTTGTTCATTGTGCAGAAGGCTCCAAAGGCTCAGTCGTTCAATCGGTCGACTTACAGGGGGTGTCGACCTGGCGCGCAGACTGACCCGGGAGCTGTGAAAAATAGGTGGGGGCTGTATGAAAATTCCATATGGATGATAGAAATCCGCCGCGCCGGATTGCACTATGGTGCCCTCCCCAGAACAGCGCAGCAGGAACCCCGGCCATGTCCGACGATATTCATTTCTACGAACCCGCCAACGGCCACGGCCTGCCCCATGACCCGTTCAACGCGATCGTCGGCCCGCGCCCGATTGGCTGGATTTCGTCACACGACAGCCAGGGCCGCCTGAACCTGGCGCCCTACAGTTTCTTTAACGCGTTCAACTACATTCCGCCGATCATTGGGTTTTCCAGTGTCGGGCGCAAAGACAGCCTGAACAACATCGAACAGACCGGTGAGTTCGTGTGGAACCTGGCCACCCGCCCGCTGGCCGAGCAGATGAACCAGAGTTGCGCGCCGGTATCACCCGAGGTCAACGAGTTTGAATTGGCCGGCTTGACGCCGGTGGCTTCAAAGGTGATCGCCGTGCCTCGCGTGGGCGAAAGCCCGGTGTCGTTCGAGTGCAAGGTGACGCAAATCATTCAGCTGCAGCGCGCCGACAAGGAGCTGGTGCCAAGCTGGTTGGTGCTCGGCGAGGTGGTCGCGGTGCATATCGCCAAATGGCTGCTGAAAGACGGGGTGTACGACACGGCTGCCGCCCAGCCGATCCTGCGTGGAGGTGGCCCGGCGGATTATTTTCAGTTGGGGCCGGAAGCGCTGTTCAAAATGTACCGCCCAGGCGCCACGCAACGCTGATTGGAACGAGATAAAAATGTGGGAGCGGGCTTGCTCGCGAAGGAGGCGTGTCAGTCCATGCATATGCCAACTGATCCACCGAATTCGCGAGCAAGCCCGCTCCCACACAAGCCCGCTCCCAGATTTGGATCAGCGGTGTTTTTAGTTGGCGGAAGTTGCCCAAGAGAGCTGACCGTCGTCATCTACATCGACCAAGCGCTCCAGTTGCAGAGCTGCGGCATCGTCGGCGTCGGAGGCAGTCTTGAACGTCTGTCCATCGAGGATCTTGTGAAAGCGCGGTGCGCCCATGCCATCGAGCGCCTTGACGGCGATGGCGGCGCTATAGCCACCCTCTTCTTCACGCACCAAGGCGGAAACGGCTTCGTGGTGGGCAAACTCTTTACGTGCCATGTTGCAGGTCCTGGCCAATGGGAAAGGCGGCCATTCTAAAGCACTAGCCCGCCAGTTGCAGGTACTCGCCATAGGCATTGGCCGCCGAGGCGTCGGTAAAGGTCTGGAAGTCCATGCTGCGAACCACCATGTCATTCAACAACTCGGTGAAGACCATCAGCGCCGGCGAGCTGAAGTAGGCACTCATCGCCTGCTCGCTGCTCCAGAAGCCCGACACCAACCACACATCCGGGTCGGCCAGGGAGTGCTGCAACGAGAATTGCAGGCAACCCTGAGCCTGGCGGCCCGGTTCGATCAAACTGCTCAAGCGTGCACCCAGTTCGGTGCTGTACCCGGTACGGGCACGGATAAAGGCCATATGGCTCGCGGGAATGGGGGTGGACATGTTCGACTCTCCCGTTGAGAAGTGATGCTCGGCAAGCACTGTGAGGGCGTGTTGCCACAGGATCAAAGATACGGGCGCGGGGGTGGATGCGGTTAGTCAATTCCTGCTGGCTTATTGCACAATCCTGCGAGATGCGTAGATATAGCAATCGGCCTGCGAAGTTTATTCCCGGCATGACTGCCGTATTTCAGGGGCATGACAGGCCCCGGCTTGCCTGATTCACGATTTTTCGCAGGATCAGGCAAGGATTGTGCAGAATCGAAATACCGCTTTTTGCAAAGCCGCCCTTAAGCTGTGCCCATCGTCAAAGCACCAGAGGATGTCCCATGTCGTCGCCCGAACTTCGCTCCAAACCCCTCGACGCCGATATGGAAAAGCAGCGCGCAGAACTCGCCGGCATCGTTCGCCGGCATACCTGGGAGGATGGTTCCTACGGCACGGCGATCACGTCGCTGTATCTCAACCGTCATAACTCCCCGCGTGAATTCACGCCGGTGCTGGTGGAACCCGCACTGTGCATCCTCGCCCAGGGTCGCAAGGAAGTGCGTTTGGCGGATGAAGTCTTCGCCTATGACCCGCTCAATTACCTGGTGTTTTCGGTAGCGATGCCGGTGGCCGGGCGCATCCTTGATGCCACGCCGGAAGACCCCAACCTGTCGATTCGGGTGAATATCGACCCGGCACAGATCACCGCACTGATTGCCGAAGCCGGGCCGATGGGCGTGCCCCCGCGCCCGACCTCCCGAGGGATGTATGTCGACCGTCTGGACAACCAGCTACTGGACGCCGTGCTGCGCCTGACCCGATTGCTCGACACACCGAAAGACATCGCAATGCTCGCGCCGCTGATCAATCGGGAAATTCTCTATCGCCTGTTGCGCGGTCCACAGGGTTATCGGCTGTATGAAATCGCCGTCGCCAACAGTCAGAGCCATCGGGTGAGCCAGGCGATCACCTGGTTGAACGGCAACTACGAACAGCCCCTGCGCATTGATGACCTGGCCAAGGAAGTGAACCTCAGCGTCTCGACCTTGCACCACCGCTTCAAGGCGATGACCGCCATGAGCCCGTTGCAGTACCAAAAACAGTTGCGCTTGCAGGAGGCTCGGCGGTTGATGATCGCCGAGGGCCTGGAAGCCTCGGCGGCGGGGTATCGGGTGGGCTATGAGAGCCCATCACAGTTCAGCCGCGAATACAGCCGGCTGTTTGGTGCGCCGCCGTTGCGGGATCTGGCCAGGTTGCGCCAGAGCGTCTAACCACGGTTATAACACCGGATACTAATAATGTGGCGAGGGAGCTTGCTCCCGTTGGRGCGCGAAGCGGCCCCAAAAGATGGGACTGCTGCGCAGTCCAACGGGAGCAAGCTCCCTCGCCACAAGTACTCAATCAGCTGCGGTATTGGTGGTGTTCAATCCAGGCCACGAGGCAGTTGCAAGGTCACCCGCAAACCGCCCTCCCGCAGATTCTGCAAACTCACTTCACCGCCATGGCTGTGGGCAATGTTGCGGGCGATGCCCAGGCCCAGGCCGTAACCCTGTTGCTGCCCGGCCAGGCGGAAGTGCGGCTCGAAGACCTGCTCCAGGCGCTGTTCCGGCACGCCCGGGCCTTCGTCGTCGACGTGGAGGATGAATTCCGCGCCATCGTCTTCAATGTGCAAATGGGCGTTCTGCCCGTACTTCAGGGCGTTGTCGATCAGGTTGCCGATGCAGCGCTTGAGCGCCAGCGGCTTGCCCGGGTACGTCGTAAGTGCCCGACCATGTTGGGTCACGCGCCCATTGCCGTTGGGCGCCAGGTACGGCTCCACCAGGCAGTCGAGTACGTGGTTGAGGTCCACCGGTTCGATGTTTTCGTGGATGTCGGTGTCCTTCACGCACTGCAACGCGCCTTTGACCAGCAACTCCAGTTCATCCAGGTCGCGGCCGAACTTGGCTTGCAGGTTCTCGTCTTCCAGCAATTCCACCCGCAACCGCAGGCGTGTGATGGGTGTGCGCAGGTCGTGGGAAATGGCGCTGAACAGCTGGCTGCGTTCGGTCAGGTAACGGCTGATGCGTTCGCGCATGGCATTGAACGCGCGGCCTACTTCCACCACTTCGCTGCCGCCGCCTTCGGCCACCGGCTCCACGTCGGCGCCCAGGGACATGTCCCGCGCCGCCCTCGCCAGGCGCTTGAGTGGACGGCTTTGCCAGTGCACCAGCAGGCCGATAAACAGCAGCAGGAAGCCGCTGGTGAGCACGATAAACCACACCTGCTGGTATGGCAGGCCTTGTTCTTCGAGGCTGGTATAGGGTTCGGGCAGCAAGGAGGCAATGTAGAGCCATTCGCCCTGGGCCAGCTGGATCTGGGTGACCAACACCGGCGGATTCACCGGTTCCAGGGTCAACGCGTAATGCGCCCAGGAGCGCGGCAATTCATCAAGTTTCAAGCCGGCGTTGAAGATGCGCAGGTCTTCGGCGCTGACGAACTCCACCGAAACATGCACGTCGCTGCCCAGGGTCTGGCGCAACACTTCTTCGACAGCACCGAGCACTGCATGCTTGCGCGGGGTTTCCGGCAATACCGCCATGTCCAGGGGCTTGTCGTTGAGCGTCACCACAAACCGGGTACCGCCCATGCTGCGCAACTGGTCCAGTACCAACGGCCGGAAGGCCACCGGCAACGAGCGGAAATAACTGACGCTGGCGGTCATCGAATGCGCCAGGCTGCGGGCGGCGGTTACCAGGCCTTCAAGCTGGGTAGCGCGCAATTGCGAGACCCAGATCACGCTGGACAACGCCTGGGCAAACAGCACCGCCAACAGGGTCAGCAGTAACATCCGCCCCAGCAGCGAACGCGGTACCGGGATGCGCCGGCGCAGTTCACGCAGGCGCTCAGTGGGCATTGCCGGCAACCACGCTGGCTGCCAATTGATAGCCACTGCCGCGCACGGTGCGGATCAGCCGGGGTGGTTTTTCGGTGTCGCGCAGGCGTTGGCGCAGACGGCTGACGGCCATGTCGACAATCCGGTCCAGGGGCATCAGGTCGCGGCCACGGGTGGCGTTGCCGATGGTGTCGCGGTCGAGGATTTGCTGGGGGTGGTCGAGGAACAGTTTGAGCAGGGCAAAATCGGCGCCGGAAAGAATCACTTCCTCGCCGTCGACGTGGAACAGCCGGTGGCTGACCATGTCCAGGCGCCACTCGCCAAACACCAGCACCTCGCCGCCGCTGCGCTCCTGGCCAAACTGGCAGCGCCGCAACAAGGCCTTGATACGGGCCTGCAACTCACGGGGGCTGAAGGGTTTGCCGATGTAATCGTCGGCACCCAGCTCCAGGCCGATGACGCGGTCGGCTTCGTCGGAACTGGCGGTGAGCATGATGATCGGCACCTGGGCCTGGCGCGGGTGCTGGCGGATCCAGCGGCAAAGGCTGAAGCCGTCTTCGTCCGGCAGCATCACATCAAGGATCACCAGGTCGCACGGGGCTTCGTTCATCGCCTGGCGGAACCCCGCGCCATCCGGCACGCCGCGCACCTGGAAACCGGCGCGGCTGAGGTAGGTTTGCAGCAACTCGCGGATTTCCTGGTCGTCGTCGACCAGGAGAATGGATTTACTGATTACGCTCACGGGGTCCTCCTTGTTGTTATGGCCAAGCTTAAGTCATTTGTTGCCCTTGAGGCCGCCTTCGCGAGCAAGCCCGCTCCCACATTCGACCTCATTCATCCAGTTGGAATGGGATTGAATGTGGGAGCGGGCTTGCTCGCGAAGAGGCCATCACTGCCTACGCAAATGCCTGCTCAAGCGCCACACCAGCACCTGTCAACCCTGAGTACGGTGCCGTCACCAGCCACACCGGAATGCCTTTGAAGTAGTCGCTCATGCAGCCCTTGTCGCCAAAACTCCTGGCAAAACCACTCTTGATAAAGAAATCGGCAAAGCGCGGGATCACCCCACCCACGATGTACACGCCACCACGACCGCCGGTGGTCAGCACGTTGTTACCGGCAACCCGGCCCAGCCAGATACTGAACTGGTCCAGCACTTCCAGGGCAATCGGGTCGCCCGCCAGGCCAGCGGCAGTGATGGCCTCGGGAGTTTCCAGAACCGCCTCGTGACCGTCCACCGCGCAGATCGCCCGGTACAACCTGGGCAAACCGCCACCGCTCAAGGCAGTTTCAGCGCTGACATGGCCGATCTCATTGTAGATGTGCTGCCACAGCTGGGCTTCACGCGGGCTGCTCACGGGCAGGTCGACATGGCCGCCCTCCCCCGGCAATGCCGCCCAACGGCCATGGCCGAGGTCGAGCAAGGTGCCCACGCCCAGGCCAGTGCCCGGGCCAATCACCACCGCAGGGCGCAACGGCTCCGGCGTGCCTTCGCACACCACGCGGAATTCGTCGGGCTTCAGGCGGGTCATGCCCAGGGCCATGGCCGAGAAATCATTCACCAGCAGCAGCTCGTCCACCTGCAAGGTCTTGCAGAACGCAGTCTTGCTCAGGCGCCAGTGATTGTTGGTGAATTTAAATTCATCTCCACTCACCGGCCCCGCGACCGACAGGCACACCGCGCCAATCGAGCCGATGGCCAAGCCTTCTTCCTTCAGATAGACCTGGATCGCCTCCTCCGGGCTGGCATGATCCGCCGTCGCATGGACGCGGATCGAATGCAGCTCCTGATCCCGCCACAACGCAAAACGGGCGTTGGTACCACCGATATCACCGACCAGCGCTAGCTTCACTTAAGTGTCTCCAAGGCAGAGGTAAAGGCGCTGGCGCCCTGCTCTGCGGAGCTTGCAGCCAAACGCATAAACGCAAACAACTCGCGACCGGCCCCCACGTTATTGCCCAGAAGGCCCGTGGCAGGCGCGCGCGCGGCAAATTCTTCGGCGTCCACCTTAAGCTCCAAGGTGCCTTTGACGCCATCCACGCGAATGATATCGCCATCGCGCACACGTGCCAGTGGCCCGCCGCTCTGGGCTTCGGGGTTGACGTGAATCGCGGCGGGAATCTTACCCGAGGCGCCGGACATGCGCCCGTCTGTTACCAACGCCACTTTGAAGCCACGATCCTGCAACACGCCGAGGAACGGGGTCATCTTGTGCAATTCCGGCATGCCGTTGGAGCGCGGGCCCTGGAAACGCATCACTGCAACAAAGTCTTTTTCCAACTCACCGGCCTTGAACGCGTCGGCCAGGTCTTGCTGGTCCTGGAACACCACGGCCGGGGCTTCGACGATTTGATGTTCGAGGGCCACGGCGGAGACCTTCATCACACCCCGGCCGAGGTTGCCTTCCATTACCCGCAGGCCGCCTTCCGGAGAAAACGCACGGGCCACGGGACGCAGGATGGTTTCGTCGAGGCTTTCGATCGGGCCTTCACGCCATACCAGCTCGCCGTCCACCAGGAACGGTTCCTGGGTGTAGCGGCTCAGGCCATGACCGGCCACGGTGTTGACGTCGTTGTGCAGCAGGCCGGCTTCCAGCAGTTCGCGGATCAGGAACGACATGCCTCCCGCCGCCTGGAAGTGGTTGATGTCGGCCTTGCCGTTTGGATACACGTGGGACAGGGTCGGCACCACCTCGGAGAGGTCGGCCATGTCATCCCAGGTCAGGATGATGCCCGCCGACATGGCGATGGCCGGCATGTGCAGGGTGTGGTTGGTGGACCCGCCAGTGGCGTTGAGGGCGATGATGGAGTTGACGATGGATTTCTCGTCGACGATCTCGCCGATCGGCGTGAAGCTGCCGTTGGCCTTGGTCAGGCGCGTGACCTGGTGCGCGGCTTCGCGGGTCAGGGCGTCACGCAGCGGCGTGTACGGGTTGACGAACGAGGCGCCCGGCAGGTGCAGGCCCATGACTTCCATCAGCAACTGGTTGGTGTTGGCGGTGCCGTAGAAGGTGCAGGTGCCCGGGCTGTGGTAGGACTTCATCTCCGATTCCAGCAGCTCTTCGCGGGTGGCCTTGCCTTCGGCGTAGCGCTGGCGCACGTCGGCTTTCTGTTTGTTGGAGATCCCCGACGGCATCGGGCCGCCCGGTACGAAGATCATCGGCAGGTGGCCGTAGCGCAGGGCGCCCATCATCAGGCCGGGGACGATCTTGTCGCAGATACCCAGCATCAGCGCGGCGTCGAACATGTTGTGGGACAGCGCTACCGCCGTGGACATGGCAATCACTTCGCGGCTCAGCAGGCTGAGCTCCATGCCTGGCTCGCCCTGGGTCACGCCGTCGCACATGGCGGGGGTACCGCCGGCGAACTGGCCAACAGAGCCGACTTCACGCAGGGCCTTTTTGATTTGCTCGGGGAAATGTTCGTATGGCTGGTGGGCCGACAGCATGTCGTTATATGACGAAACAATTGCCACGTTGGCGGCGTTCATCATGCGCAGGCTGTTTTTGTCTTCGGTGCCACACCCGGCCACGCCGTGGGCAAAGTTGGCGCATTGCAGCTTGCCGCGCATCGGGCCGTCGCTGGCAGCGCCGCGAATGAGCGCAAGGTATGCCTCACGGGTTGCACGGCTGCGGGCGATAAGCCGTTCGGTGACCTCAAGTACGCGGGGATGCATGTATAGAACTCCAGGCTAACGGATGTGGCGACCTGAGTGTCTATGCTGGTCAAAAGCCCGCCGCGAAGAGGTTGGCAGGGTGTTGCTTGACCAATCGGACCAGTTGATTCAGGTCACTCGTTGTAGATTGAACAAAATATTGCCACTAAAAAGGCTTGTTTTCTATTTTTATGCGAATAATCTTGTAATTCTTACAACAAATCGACGACAGGCACCTTCCAATGACTCTACGTATCGCTATCAATGGTTTTGGCCGTATTGGCCGTAATGTCCTGCGCGCACTTTATACCCAAGGCTACCGTCAGGATTTGCAGATCGTCGCCATCAACGATCTCGGCGACAGCTCGATCAATGCCCACCTGCTTAAATACGACACCGTCCACGGTACTTTCGACGCAGAGGTCGCTCATGATCAGGAAAGCCTGACCGTGAATGGTGACCGGATTGCCGTGAGTGCCATTCGCAACCCGGCCGACCTGCCTTGGGCTGCGCACAAGGTGGACGTGGTGTTCGAATGCACCGGTCTGTTCACCGACCGTGACAAGGCCGCCGCCCATATTACCGCCGGCGCGCGCAAGGTAATCATCTCGGCCCCGGCCAAGGGCGCCGATGCCACCGTGGTGTACGGGGTAAACCATGACATTTTGCGTCAATCCCACCAGATCATCTCCAACGCTTCCTGCACCACCAACTGCCTGGCGCCCGTGGCCCAGGTGCTGCACCGCGAGCTGGGCATCGAAAGCGGCCTGATGACCACCATCCACGCCTACACCAACGACCAGAACCTGACCGACGTCTACCACACCGACCCGTACCGCGCGCGCTCGGCCACCCAGAACATGATCCCGAGCAAGACCGGCGCTGCCGAAGCCGTGGGCCTGGTGCTGCCGGAACTGGCAGGCAAGCTGACCGGCATGGCCGTGCGTGTACCGGTGATCAACGTGTCGCTGGTGGACCTCACCGTGCAACTGAAAAAAGAAGCCAGCGCCGAGCAGGTCAACGCGCTGCTGAAAGAAGCCAGCCAGCACTCGAAAATCCTCGGCTATAACACCCTGCCGCTGGTTTCCAGTGACTTCAACCATAACCCGCTGTCGTCGATCTTCGACGCCAATCACACCAAAGTCAGCGGCAAACTGCTGAAAGTGCTGGCCTGGTACGACAACGAGTGGGGCTTCTCGAACCGCATGCTGGATAACTGCCTGGCGCTGTGCAACGCCGAGTAATGCTCGGCCTGTAGGAGCGAGCTTGCTCGCGAAAAACGCAAAACCACCGCGTTTATTCAGGATGCCAGCGATATCGTTGACGCCCTTCGCGAGCAAGCTCGCTCCTACAGTAATCCAAAGTGCCACTTGCCATTTGCGTTGATGATAAGCATTATCATTCGCTGCAAATCGGTCTGGTATCACTGTGAGCCAATCTCGTTTCAACCAAGTCTTCCTCACCCAACGGGTGATTTTGCTGCGCACCTTGCAGCGGATGGTGAATAACCACAGCACCGCCGAGGACCTGTTGCAGGAAACCTACCTGCGCGTTACCCGGGCCCTGAGCGAACGGCCGATCGACCACCTCGAACCCTTTGTCTACCAGACGGCGCGCAACCTGGCGCTGGATCACCTGCGCGCCCGCAGGATTCAGGCCCGCACCCTGCAGGAAGATGTCCCGCTGGACGTCCTGCAAAGCGTCGCCTCCCCCGTCAGCACCCCCGAAGACGCGACACAGGCCGAGCAATTGCTCGAGCACCTGAGTGTCAGCCTCGGCCAGTTGAGCGCCCGCCAGCAGCAGATATTCATCCTCAGCCGCCTGCACGGTTGCAGCTATCAGGAGATCGCCGACAAGCTCGACGTGTCCCTGAGCACCGTGCAGAAGGAACTGAAACTGATCATGGCCATCTGCATAGGTGTGGCCGAAAGACTGGATCGCCCTTAAGCTTTGGCGGCACAGTCTGTAGGACTATTGATTAAAACGTGGCGAAGACCCGAGGAACACCGTGACGGAACCGAATAAACGGCACCCCCATGAGCTGGCTCATGAGGTGTTGCAAGACGCGGCCATGGACCAAGCCCTCGACTGGCTGATCGCGTTGCAGTGCCCGCAACCCGGGCAGCAGGCGGAATTTGAAGCCTGGCTCGCCAACGACCCGTTAAACGCCGAAGCCTTCATCAAGGCCCAGACTGCCTGGGGCGGCGCGCCCGTTCACAGCGCTGCCGTCGCCCTGAATGCGCCACGCAAACCCAGCGCCTGGCGCCGTATCAAACCGCACTGGAAGCCCCTGGCCACTGCCGCCGTGTTGCTGCTGGGCCTGTTCAGCTTCAGCAACCTGCCTATGCGCCTGCAGGCCGACCATCTGACCGTGGTGGGCGAGCGCCAGCGCCTGCAGCTGGACGATGGCTCGAAAGTGTTGCTCAACACCAACTCAGCCTTCTCCAGCAGCATCAAGGACCACCAGCGCATCGCCCGCCTGTATCAGGGCGAGGCATTTTTCGAAGTGCTGCCCAGCCGTGGCCTGCCCCTGGAAATCGACGCCGGCCCGGTGCGCGCCAGCGTGCGCGACACCTCTTTCGCGGTGCGCTACTTGAACGGTGAAGCCCAGGTTCAGGTACAGCGTGGTGATGTCGACCTGAGCAACACGTTTGACGACGCGCGGGTGCGCCTGAGCGCCGGTGAAAGTATCCGCATCGGGCCCAAGGGCTTCGGCCAACCGGCCAAGCTCGACACCACCAAGGACCTGGCCTGGGTCGACGGCCGGTTGATCTTCGAAAACTGCCCGATGAGCGAAGTACTGGCCGAATTGCGTCGCTACTACCCCGGCTGGATCGTCAACAACAACGACAGGCTCGCCAGCGTGGCCGTCACCGGCAATTACCGGCTCGACCAGCCGCTCGACGTGGTGCGCTCCCTGGCCCACATCACCTCGGCCAAGCTCTCGGAATACCCGGCGCTGGTGATCCTGAACTAAATGAGAATTATTTTTACTCGATAGCCAGCGACGATACGTCTCGTTATAGCCAATGCAACTGATTCCTATTTGATTCAGTGCGCAACTATAAGATTCGTACCTTCCGGAGCGCTCTCGATGTCGTCTCGTTTCAACCGCCGGTCCTCTTCGCCCGTTCGCCGCCAGGGCTTGTCGCTGCTGACGGCCGCAATCCTGTTGGCCGGTGCGCCCGTCATGGCCGCAACCGCCGCCGAGCCTGCCAGCCGCAGCCAGGGCAACTACAGCTTCAGCATCGAGCAGCAATCCCTGGTCTCGGCGCTGAACGCCTTCACCGCGGTGACCGGCTGGCAAGTCGGCCTGCCCGCCGAGCTGGGCCAGGGTGTGTCGTCCCCTGGCGTGCGCGGCTCATTGCCGGCGGATAAAGCCCTGGACCGGCTGTTGGTGGGGACCAACCTGGGCTATCGCAAACTGGGCAACAACAACATCGTGCTGGAAAAACGCGTCGCCGTCGGCGCCATCACCCTGCAACAGATGACCATCAGTGCCACCCGCCAGGAACAGGCCGTGGACAGCGTGCCCAGCACCGTGACCGTGCACGACCGCGAAGAACTGGACCGCCAGAACGTCAACACCATCCGCGAACTGGTGCGTTATGAGCCAGGTGTTTCGGTGGGCGGAGCCGGCACCCGCTCCGGCAATGCCGGCTACAACATTCGCGGGATCGACGGCGACCGCATCTTGACCCAGGTGGACGGCGTCGAAGTCCCCGACAACTTCTTCAACGGCCCCTACGCCAAGACCCGCCGCAACTACGTCGACCCGGAAATCGTCAAGCGCGTGGAAATCCTGCGCGGCCCGGCCTCGGCCTTGTACGGCAGCAGCGCCATCGGCGGCGCGGTGAGCTACTTTACCCTCGACCCCAACGACATCATCAAGCCCGGGCAGGACTACGGCGCACGCCTGAAGACCGGCTACAGCTCCGCCGATGAGAGCTGGCTGACCTCCGGCACCGTCGCCGGTCGCGTGCAGGACTTCGACGGCTTGCTGCACCTGAGCCAGCGCAACGGTCACGAGATGGAATCCTACGACGGGAATAACGCCACCGGCCTGGCCCGCACCGGCGCCAACCCGGAAGATGCGCGCACCACCAACGTGCTGGCCAAACTGGGTTGGAACTACGGCGAAGACAACCGCCTGGGCCTGACCTACGAGAAGTTCAAGGACGATCGCGACACCAACCTGAAAAACGCAGTGGGTGGCCCGTTTGTCGGTGGCCAGGGCTTCAACTTCTACCGCGGCCGCACGGGCAACGACACCATCACCCGCGAACGCTTCGGCATCGAAAACAAGTTCGCCCTCGACTCGCCGATTGCCGATCACATCAAGACCAGCCTCAACTACCAGATCGCCAAGACCGACGAGACCACCGCAGAAATCTACCAGCCATCGCGCAAGGTATTGCGCACCCGCGAGACCCTGTACGAAGAGAAACAGTGGGTATTCGACGCGCAGTTGGACAAGGCTTTCAGCATCGGCGAAACCGACCATGTCGTGACCTACGGCACCACCCTCAAACAGCAGAAAGTCACCGGTTCCCGTGAAGGCGCCGCGACCTGCCTGGCGGTCGGCGCAGGCTGCACCGCCATCGGTGCACCAAGCCCGTCGGCCGCCGACAGCGTGAAAAAAGCCAGCGACTTCCCCGACCCGACCATCAACTCCTACGCGCTGTTTGCCCAGGACCAGATTGCCTGGGACAAGTGGACCTTCCTGCCCAGCGTGCGTTACGACTACATCCAGCTCAAACCCAAGCTGACCCAGGAATTCCTCAATACCGTTGACCCGACACGCATCTACGACCACAGCGATTCGGAAAAGAACTGGCACCGTGTAACGCCAAAATTCGGCATCACTTATGCCCTGACCGAGCAATACACCTGGTTCGGCCAATACGCCGAAGGCTATCGCACGCCATCGGCCAAGGCCTTGTATGGCCGCTTTGAAAACCTGCAGCAGGGCTACACCGTCGAACCCAACCCGGACCTCAAGCCGGAAAGCAGCCGGGGTGTCGAAACCGGGATTCGCGGCAACTTCGACTCGGGCTCGTTTGATGTGGCGGTGTACTACAACAAGTACCGTGATTTCATCGACGAAGATGCCTCGGTTGCCGGTGGCACCGTCCAGCAGTTCGAAGCCAACAACATCAAGCACGCCACCATCAAGGGAGTGGAGGCCAAGGGCCGCTTGAGCCTCGACGCATTCGGCGCACCGCAGGGCCTGTATACCCAAGGCTCGATTGCCTACACCTACGGGCGCAATGACGACAACGGCGAACCGTTGAACAGCGTCAACCCGCTCAAGGGCGTGTTCGGCCTGGGCTATGACCAGCAGAACTACGGTGCGCTGGTCAGCTGGACCCTGGTCAAGAAACAGGACCGCGTCGACAGCACCACCTTCTTCGCCCCTGACGGCAACAGCGCCAACGGCCCGTTCAAGACCCCGGGTTTCGGCATCGTCGACCTGACCGGCTTCTACAAGGTCACCAACGACGTGACCATCAACGGCGGCCTGTACAACCTGACGGACAAGAAATACTGGAACTGGGATGACGTGCGCAGCTACGACAGCGTCGGCGAAGCCGGTGTGACCGGCCCGGCCAACCTCGACCGCCTGACCCAGCCGGGCCGCAACTTTGCGATCAATCTGATCTGGGACATCTGATCCACGGAGCCTCATCCCGGCGCAATTTAATCTGCGCCGGGGTGAGGATTTTTTACTGTGACGCGTCTTCTGGTTCGTCTAGTTCATAACAGCCTGGCAACCAGACGCTTTCTCTTCTCAAGGATTCCCCGATGACCGCCTCCCCTACCGCAGAACGTGCAGCCCTGCGCTCCCAGCGCCTGAACCAGATCACCAATGAACCGCACACCAAGCTCGATGCGTTGGTGAAGGCCCATGCACCGTTTGAAACCCAGGCCAACTTCGCCCGCTTCGTGGTCGCGCAGTACCTGTTCCAGTCGGAGTTGGTGGCGCTGTACAACGATGCCGAGTTGATCAAGATCGTCCCTGACCTCGCCGAACGCTGCCGTGCCGAAGCAGCCAAACTGGACCTGGGCGACCTGGACACCGAAGTACCGGCCCCGGTCGCCGGCGCCGTGAAAAACCCGAGCAAGGCCGAAGCCTTGGGCTGGCTGTTCGTGTCCGAAGGCTCCAAGCTGGGCGCCGCGTTCCTGATCAAGCGTGCCGTGGGCCTGGGTTTGAGCGAAACCTTCGGTGCCCGTCACCTGGGCGAGCCGGCGGGTGGTCGCGCTGAAGGCTGGAAGCGCTTCACCCGCACCCTCGACGCACTGGAATTCACCGCTGAAGAAGAAGCCGAAGTGGAGAAAGGCGCGATTGATGCGTTCGTGCGCTTCACCGTGTTGCTGGAACAGGCGTACGCTAGCGCCCCTGAACTGGCCTGATTCCCTGATTGGAATGCAATCAAATGTGGGAGCGGGCTTGCTCGCGAATGCSGTGGTTCAGTCAATATATCTGGTGACTGAACCACCGCATTCGCGAGCAAGCCCGCTCCCACATTTTGATCCGGTTTCACTTTGAATCCTTCGTAAATCCATCCATGCAAACCGCACCCATGACCGGCAAAACCCAATCCTCATCCAAAATCGCCCGCGTCCTGTTCGGCCTGCTGGCCTACGTCAGCCTGGGCATCGGCTTGATTGCGATTGTGGTACCGGGCTTGCCCACCACCGAATTCATCCTGCTGGCCGCCTGGGCCGCCACCAAAAGCTCGCCGCGCCTGAGTGCCTGGCTGGAAAACCACCGGCTGTTCGGGCCGATCCTGTTCAATTGGCGCAATGGCAGGATCATCGCCCGCCGGGCCAAAGTCAGCGCCACCGTGAGCATGCTGCTGTGCGCCGGCCTGATGCTGGTGATGCTCGACCACGGCTGGCCGATCTACCTGGCCATCGCCGGAATGAGCATGGGCAACCTGTGGATCTGGTCGCGACCGGAACGTCTCCCGCAACCCACCTGACACCCCCACTACCGCTCATCGGCTCCCGCTCATGAACTGCCGGCCCAAGCCGATGTTCCGGGCATAGCGCCGAATGGACTCGCCTGAGCTTGCATACTAATAAGTCCATTCGCGGGTACTTCTATGTTCGACACCCTCTCCATTCGCTTGAAAATCGTGCTGTTGTCCGGTCTGTGCCTGCTGGGGGTGATTGCCCTTGTTGTGGGCATGAACCTTTACCAGACCAGCCAGAACGATCAACTGATCAGCGATTCAAGCTCGCGAATGCTCACCGACAGTGTGCAGAACCTGCTGCAGGCCAAGGCCGCCGAGCAAGCGGTGCAACTGCAAAAAACCTTCGGTGAAAGCCTGTTGGTGGTGACGGCCCTGGCCGACCAGATCAAGGACCTGCGCACTCTGGCCGGCAAGCGCTCGTTGGATGCCGGGGCCCTGCGTGAAGAACTCAACCACAGCCTGAAAACCGCCTTCGACCGCAACACCAAGGTGCTCGGCATCTGGCTGTCGTTCGAGCCCAACGCCCTCGATGGCAAAGACAGTGAATTCGTCAATGATGCCGCCCGTGTGTCCAACGAAAAAGGCCGCTTTTCCAGCTACTGGAGCCGCGCCGGCGGTGAAGGCCTGAACACCGTGATGGTCGAGGATGACCTGACCAAGACCACCCTCAACCTCAGCGGCACGCCATACAACATCTGGTACACCTGCCCACGAGACACAAAAAACACCTGCCTGCTGGACCCGTATGAAGACACCGTGGCCGGCAAGCCGGTGTTGATGACCACCATTTCCCTGCCGCTGCTGGTCGACGGCAAAGTGATCGGCGTGGTCGGTGTGGACCTCGCCCTCAATGCCCTGCAAGCGGCGACCGATGCGGCGCAAAAAGAACTGTTCAACGGCGCCGG
>NZ_CP080030.1:5768348-5824191 GCF_019382755.1 Pseudomonas sp. Colony2
TGATCGCCGGCTACAGCGGCGAGCCGGCCAAAGTCGGCAAAAACCTGGTGGACACCCTCGGTGCCGAAGGCAAAGAGATCGTGCAACTGCTGGCCAGCGATACCCGCAAGATCCGCGAGGAAGACGGCACGATTCGCGCCGTGTACCCGGTCAAACCGATTGCCGACGCCAAATCCTGGGGCGTGGTGATCAAACTGCCCAAACAAGTGCTGCTGGCAGACTCGCTCAAACTCCAGGCGGTGCTCGACAAGGCCCAGGCCAGTGGCACCGTCAAGGCGTTGCTGGTAGGCGCAGCCGCCGGGCTGCTGGGCCTGTTGCTGATCTGGCTGACCGCCACCGGCGTGACCCGGCCGATCAACAGCGTGGCCGCCATGCTCAAGGAAATCGCCAGCGGCGACGGCGACCTCACCCAGCGCCTGGCCTACGGTAAAAAAGATGAACTGGGGGAACTGGTGAACTGGTTCAACCGCTTCCTCGACAAGCTGCAGCCGACCATCGCGCAGATCAAGCAAAGCATCACCGAAGCCCGTGGCACCGCCGACCAGTCCTCGGCAATCGCGCGCCAGACCAGCGAAGGCATGCAGGTGCAGTTCCGCGAGATCGACCAGGTGGCCACCGCCTCGAATGAAATGAGCGCCACCGCCCACGACGTGGCCAACAGCGCCTCCAACGCCGCCAGCGCGGCCCGCGGCGCCGACCAGTCAGCCCGCGAAGGCATGCAGATCATTGAACGCAGCACCCGCGACATCACCACCCTGGCCGAAGAAGTCAGCAAGGCCGTGACCGAAGTCGAAGCCCTGGCAGTGAACAGCGAGCAGATCGGCTCGGTACTGGAAGTGATCCGCAGCATTGCCGAACAGACCAACCTGCTGGCCCTGAACGCTGCGATTGAAGCGGCGCGAGCCGGGGAAAGCGGGCGCGGTTTTGCGGTGGTGGCCGACGAGGTGCGCAACCTGGCCAAGCGTACCCAGGACTCGGTGGAGGAGATTCGCCTGGTGATCGAGCGCATCCAGACCGGCACCCGTGGAGTGGTAGCGACCATGCATTCGAGCCAGACCCAGGCGCAGAACAACGCCGGGCAGATTCATCAGGCGGTGCAGGCCCTGGGCAAGATCAGCGATGCGGTAACGGTGATCAGCGACATGAACCTGCAAATCGCCAGCGCCGCCGAGCAGCAAAGTGCGGTGGCCGAGGAGGTCAACCGCAACGTCTCGGCAATCCGCACAGTGACCGAAACCCTGACTGGCCAGGCCACCGAATCGGCGGCCATCAGCAGCCAGCTCAATGCCCTGGCCAGCCAGCAGATGAAGCTGATGGATCAGTTTCGGGTTTGACCCGGGCTTGAAGCCAGTAAGCACCCAATGTGGGAGCGGGCTTGCCCGCGAATGCGGTGGATCAGTCGGTACATGTATTGACTGACACACCGCATTCGCGAGCAAGCCCGCTCCCACACCAGCCCGTCCACATTTAGAGTCGCGGTGCCTTATTGACCCGTCCAGGCCGCCACAAACGGCGCCAGGTCTTCTTTCGGGGCCGTACGCGGCGGGTTTTGTGGGGTGCCCAGGTAGAGGAAGCCAATCACTTCCTCATCCGCCTTCAGCCCGAGGCCTTTGGCGACATGGGCCGAGTACGACAACTCACCGGTGCGCCACACCGCGCCGATCCCCTGGGCGTACGCCGCCAGCAGAATCCCGTGAGCCGCACAGGCCGCCGCCAGCAGCTGCTCGGATTTTGGCACTTTGAAATGTTCTTGCAGGCGGGCAATCACCACCACCACCAACGGCGCCC
Source organism: Pseudomonas sp. Colony2 (assembly GCF_019382755.1). Taxonomy (NCBI): domain Bacteria; kingdom Pseudomonadati; phylum Pseudomonadota; class Gammaproteobacteria; order Pseudomonadales; family Pseudomonadaceae; genus Pseudomonas; species Pseudomonas sp. Colony2. The sequence goes on from NZ_CP080030.1 coordinate 5,770,137, forward strand.
GCAGCGGGCCGTTCTGCGCCTTGTCGATCACGGCCTGGGGCGCGTCGGCGTCCTGCAGGCGGGCGGCTTCGGCCAGCAGGGTGCCCATGCGCTCACGTGCCCCACCTTCCACCGTCAGGAAGCGCCAGGGGCGCAGTTGGCCGTGGTCGGGCGCGCGCATGGCAGCGGCGAACAGCAGGTCGCGCTGCTCCTGGGTCGGTGCCGGGTCCAGCAGTCGCGGCACGGAAACACGGTTGAGCAAAGCGTCGAGAGCCTGCATTGGCCACCTCCAGAGAAAAATGTGCGGTCATTCTAGCGGGAATGAATCGGATACCACCAAACGATAATTGCTCTTATTCAATCCGCCCTGCCCTGTTAGACTTTGCGGCCTTATTTTCAGCCTACGTTCAGGAAGACTGATGTCCCGTTCGCCCCTTCGCCTGTCTGCACTGTTGATGGCCTTGAGCCTGAGTGCCTGCGATGACGCCCCGCGATTCACCAAGGCCGAGCCTGGTGAAGCGCGTGCCGGTGGCGCGACCACGGTGAGGAAGACCGACCAGAACGCCTTCTCCCTGCCCTCGGCCAACCTGTCGCCCACCCGGCGCCTGGACTTCAGCGTCGGCAACAGTTTCTTTCGCAGCCCCTGGGTGATTGCCCCGTCCACCACCACTGCCCGCGACGGGCTGGGGCCGCTGTTCAATACCAATGCCTGCCAGAACTGCCATATCAAGGATGGCCGTGGGCATCCGCCATTGCCCGATGCGCCCAACGCGGTGTCGATGCTGGTACGCCTGTCGATTCCCGATGCGCCGCCCTATGCGAAGGTCATCGAGCAACTGGGTGTAGTCCCCGAACCGGTCTACGGTGGGCAATTGCAGGACATGGCCGTGCCCGGCGTCGCCCCGGAGGGCAAGGTGCGGGTCGACTACACGCCGGTCAACGTCCGCTTCAAGGACGGCACCGTGGTCGAATTGCGCAAGCCTGCCCTGCAAATCACCCAGCTCGGTTATGGGCCGATGCACCCCGACACGCGCTTCTCGGCGCGGGTTGCTCCGCCGATGATCGGCCTGGGGCTGCTCGAAGCGATCCCCGACGCCGACATCCTGCGCAACACCGACCCGAAAACCGCCGACAAGGAAGCCATTGTCGGGCGGGCGAATTGGGTCTGGGACGACGCGCAACACAAGACCGTACTCGGTCGATTTGGCTGGAAAGCCGGGCAACCGAACCTCAATCAACAAAATGTTCACGCGTTCTCTGGTGATATGGGCCTGACCACCTCCCTGAGACCGTTCGATGACTGCACCGATGCACAAGTGGCCTGCAAACAGGCGCCCAACGGCAATGGCCCGGATGGCGAGCCTGAGGTCAGCGACAACATCCTGCGCCTGGTGCTGTTCTACACCCGCAACCTGGCCGTCCCCGCCCGCCGCGACGTCAACGCACCGCAAGTGCTGGCCGGGAAAAACCTGTTCTACCAGGCCGGTTGCCAGGGCTGCCACACCCCGCAATTCACCACGGCGCCAACGGCGGCCGAACCTGAATTGGCCAATCAGGTGATTCGCCCCTACAGCGACTTGCTGCTGCACGACATGGGCGACGGCCTCGCCGACAACCGCAGCGAATTCAAGGCCAGTGGCCGCGACTGGCGCACGCCGCCGTTGTGGGGCATTGGCCTGACGCAAGCCGTCAGTGGCCACACCCAGTTCTTGCATGACGGCCGCGCCCGCAACCTGATGGAGGCCGTGCTGTGGCACGGCGGTGAAGCCCAGGCGGCGCAGCACCATGTGTTGTCGTTCAATGCCGAGCAGCGCGCCGCGTTGCTGGCATTTCTGAATTCTTTATAAGCTTTGTCCTAATTACAGAAGGGAGCTCGACATGTTCCGTCCCAAGTTGTTGTTCACCAGCCTGGCCGCCCTCGCCCTCGGTGCGTGCTCGCCCCAGGACCCGCAAGCGGTGACCTCGGCGGCCATCGCCAAGCAAGTGATCCTGCCGACCTACAGCCGCTGGGTTGAAGCCGACCGCCAACTGGCCGTCAGCGCCCTGGCCTACTGCCAGGGCAAGGAAAGCCTGGAGACCGCCCGCGCCGACTTCCTGCACGCGCAAAAGGCCTGGGCCGAGTTGCAACCGCTGCTGATCGGCCCGCTGGCCGAGGGCAACCGCTCGTGGCAGGTGCAGTTCTGGCCGGACAAGAAAAACCTGGTGGGTCGTCAAGTCGAGCAACTGGTGACCGCCCAACCACAGATCGACGCCGCCACCCTGGCCAAATCCAGCGTCGTGGTGCAGGGCCTGTCGGCCTACGAATACATCCTCTACGACGCCAAGACCGATCTGGCGGACGAGACGCAAAAAGCCCGCTACTGCCCGTTGCTGGTAGCCATCGGCGAGCGCCAGAAACTGCTGGCCGAAGAGATCCTGTCGAGCTGGAACAGCACCGACGGCATGCTGGCGCAGATGACCAAGTTTCCTAACCAGCGCTACGCCGATTCCCACGAAGCCATCGCCGACCTGCTGCGGGTTCAAGTGACTGCGCTGGACACCCTGAAGAAAAAACTCGGCACCCCGATGGGCCGCCAGACCAAGGGCATCCCGCAACCGTTCCAGGCCGATGCGTGGCGCAGCCAGTCGTCCCTGCAAAGCCTGGAAGCCAGCCTGGCTGCCGCCCAGACCGTCTGGGTCGGCGTCGACAACAAAGGCCTGCGCGGCCTGTTGCCTGCCGATCAAAAGCCCCTGGCTGACAAGATCGACGCCGCGTATGCCGCCTCCCTGAAACTCTTCGCCAGCAACCAGCGTACGCTGAATGAAATGCTGGCCGACGATGCCGGGCGCCAGCAACTCAACGATATCTACGACAGCCTCAACGTCGTCCACCGCCTGCACGAAGGCGAGCTGGCCAAGGCGCTGGGCATCCAACTGGGCTTTAACGCCAACGACGGTGACTGATGATGCTCAGGCGACAGGCTTTGGCCCTCGGCAGCGTGCTGCTCAGTGCGATCACTTTGGGCGGCTGGACGCTGTTCAAGCAGAAGGGCAAAAGCCCGCTGCTGCTCTCGGCGCGGGATGACAGTGATGGCAGGCACTACGCCGTCGGCTTTCGCCTGGACGGCAAGCAGGTATTTGCCACCGAGGTCGGCCAGCGCTGCCACGACATCATCAACCACCCGACGCTGCCGATTGCGCTGTTTGTCGCCCGCCGGCCGGGCACCGAGAGTTACCTGATCGACCTGCGGGACGGGGCGCTGCTGCAAACCATCACCTCCAAGGCCAATCGCCACTTTTACGGGCATGCGGTGGTGCACAAGGATGGCGAGTGGTTGTATGCCACAGAGAACGACACGTCTGACCCGGGTCGCGGGTTGCTGGGTGTGTACCGGTTCGAGGGTGAGCGGCTGGTGCACACCGGGGAGATTTCAACCCATGGCATCGGGCCGCACCAGGTGTCGTGGATGCCTGATGGCGAGACGCTGGTGGTGGCTAACGGCGGGATTCGCACTGAGGCTGAGAGCCGGGTGGAGATGAACCTGAATGCCATGGAGCCGAGCCTGGTCCTGATGAAGCGCGACGGGACGCTGTTGAGCAAGGAGACCCTGGGCCAGCAGATGAACAGTGTGCGGCATATGGGGATTGCCAGCGACGGGACGATCCTCGCGGGGCAGCAGTTCATGGGTGCGTCACATGAGCGTTCGGAGTTGCTGGCGATCAAGCGGCCGGGGCAGGCGTTTATGGCGTTTCCGGTGGCGGATGAGCAGCTGCAGGCCATGGGGAATTACACGGCCAGTGTGGCGGTGCACAGCGAGTTGCGGCTGGTGGCGTTGACGGCGCCACGGGGGAATCGATTCTTTATCTGGAACATGGACAGCGCGCAGTTGCTGCTGGACGGGCCGTTGCCGGATTGTGCCGGGGTGGGTGCGGTGGCTGATGGGTTTGTGGTGACTTCCGGGCAGGGCCGTTGCCGGTTTTATGATTGCCGGCAGGTGCCGTTGGTGGGCAAGCCGCTGGAATTGCCGGCGGGGCTTTGGGATAACCATCTGCATCTGGTTTGATCGGGGGCTGATTGGGGGCATATCCGTTGCTGCGGTTATGGCCGCTATTGGTTCCGCTCTTACAGCGGCTCACTTTTGAAMAGCGCAAAAGTAAGCAAAACGCTCWTGCCCCACCACTCGGCTCCTCGCYTAGGCTCGGAGTGCCCTCACTCCGGCATTACTCCGCGGGCCGCCGCGACGGGGCGTCCCTGCCCCGTCGCGGCTAAACCGGCGTCCTGCCGGTTTACCCGCTCCGTAATACCTGCGTTCGGCCAGCGTGGTTTAACGGGGCGCCCAAGATCAAGATCAAAAGCAGATCAACAGCACAGCGGCCTACCGGCCGGCTTGAGTGTTGAAGAGCAMAATCAAAAGCTAAAGCGGGCACGGTSCACTGTAGGAGCTGGCTTGCCTGCGATGGCATCAACTGGGTGTACCTGATGCACCGAGGTGTCTGCATCGCAGGCAAGCCAGCTCCCACAGAAAAGCAGATCTGCATTCGCTCTGGCTTTTGATCTGGCTGTTAAACACTCAAGCCGGCCGGTAGGCCGCTGTGCTCTGCTTTTGATCTGCTTTTGATTTTGATCTGCGGGCCCCGTCAACCACGATGGCCGCAAGCAGGCACGGTGGAGCGGGTAAATCGGCAAGGATGCCGATTTAGCCGCGCCGGGCCATGGATGGCCCGTCGCGGCGGCCCGCGGAGCCGTGCCGGAGTGCGGGCATGCCGAGCCTAGGCGAGGCACCGAGTGGTGGGGCAAAGACCTTTTGGTTACTTTTGGGGCGTTTGCCAAAAGTGACCCGCTGTAAGAGCGGAACCATAAGCCGCCGTTACCGCAGCAACGGATATGTACTCGATCAACCAACCAACCAACCAACCCAAAACCCAAGCCCAAATAAAAGGCCTCGAACTAGCGAGGCCTTTTATTTGGGCTTCAATCTCTTCAACTCTGTGGCCTCATCCCTTGGGACATCCCAAACATGAACAACAACAACTCATGATCAGGCTTGGCCGCGACACCGACCTTGGCGATCCGCGGCATCGGGCATTGCTGCCCGACACCCTGCACCGCACTGAGGACTTGTGTCCGGGGCTGCTCCCAGGCAGCCAGGGCGAGGGCAGCTATGCCCAACGCCCCCAACAGAAACAAACCTCGTGCAATTTCTAGCTTCATTACGTTAAACCCTTGATAGCGCTGCCAAACGCCGTCTCGTAAAAGTAGCTCAGTTTTTGCCAGTCCGTAGCATTCCACGACGAATGGCGACGCAACTGCAACATGTCATGCCGGGCCGCCCGCATAGCCGTCAAGCGCTGCCGGCACTTCTCGAAATCCAGCAACGCCACCTCAACCTTCGCCGCGTCACCCTCACCCGTCACCCGCACAAAGATATGCTTGATATACAGGCAACCATGCTGCCAACGCCCCTTGTGCATCCGCGCCAACGTACCAGCCAGTTCCTTGAGCAAACGCTCATGCACCAACTCGCCATACTGCTCACGACCACCCGCGGCGTACCAGTTTTCGATCTCGTCGAAACCGTCCAGCGACGCCGTCACCAACAACGCCTTCCATTGGTGCTCAGGATCGCGACGGGCCTCGCAGAACACCAACTCCGGCACGCGTACATCCAGTAAACGCAGGCCCTTCAGGGCATCACGCTCACGCAACACAGTGGGGCGTCCAAAAGGATGGAGCCAACTGCGGTAGATATGGCCCGTCTGGCGCTTGCTATAGAGCAAACGCCCATGGGTGCCCGTTACCCGTTGCACACCACTTTCACCGCCACGACGACGATTGGGCTCTTCGACCCACTCGCCCTGCTGGCGCCAGAAATAATCAAATCGCTCCTCGGGAGCTACTTCACTACCTGGTAAACACTCGACAGCCATCCTGTTACCTCTTGCGCAATACATACACTCGCCACATGGCGTAGAGCGGTATGAAGTCCAGGGATTCCTGAACACGGAAACCGGCTTGCTCAAACTCTGCCTCAACAGTAGCAGCCGGTAACACGAACCGATTTTGGTAACCTTCCTGCTCACCTTTTTTGCGACGGCGCACTTCGGCACGCTTGCGTTTCCAGGCCTTGAAATTGCCGTCTACCCACAACGAAATAATCACGCTGTCGCGGGTAACACGCTGAAATTCGCGCAGTATTGCCAGCCTGTGCTCGGGGTCACCAATGTGGTGCATCAAGCGCATGCAGAAAATACTGTCGACCGCGTTATCTGGCAAATCGATATCAAAGGCAGACGTCTGCAAGGGGCGTACCCGTTTCACCACATCCGCCGGTTGGGCGACGGTGGCAATCTTCAACATCGACGCGGAGTTGTCGGCACCGATGATCACGCGGTTGGGCTTTTCGGCCAGCAACGGCCAGAAACGCCCGGCACCACATGGCAGGTCCAGCACCAGGCCAGGCTCACCGGCCATGGCCAGCGCACCACGGGCCAATTGCTCGTCGCGTTTGTGGGACAACCGGCGAGCCAGATTGTCCTGATGTTTGAGTAAATAATTCTGCGCGTGCTGATCGTCGTACTTTTCGGAAAATTCGAGCTTGATCGGGGTAGGCATCACCGGGTCTCCAGTTACTGATGCCTACAACCTTAAAAAGAATCCTGTGATCAACAGGTCAACACGTTGTGAAAAACTTGTCCTGTCGAATCGTATACATTACAAAACTTTGCAGACACAAGTCGTGGCATGGTGCCATCTTCGGCGAAAATCAGGAAGTCTGTCGCAGCTTAGCGGCAGGGCAGGCATCAAGCTTTGACCTGACTCAATTCGACGTGAAAGCGGCAGCCGTTGGGCTCCATGGTGCTGAGGCTGACGCTCCAACCCTGGTTCTCGCAGATGCGCTGAACCAAGGACAAACCCAGGCCAAGGCCTTCACCGCGCTTTTCACTGCCACGCACAAACGGTTCGAACATCGCTTCGCGCTTGTCCTCGGGAATGCCCACGCCAGTGTCTTCCACCACAAAACCGCTCGGTTCCAGGGTAAGGCGGATCAAGCCATGCTCGGTGTAGTGCAGGGCATTACGCAACAGGTTGCCCATGACCGCGTGCAGGAAGGTCGCGTTGTAGCGGGTATCCAGTGGATTGCCCGGTTGATAGATCAGCTCCAGGCCTTTGCGCTCGATCGGCTCACGCCAGATCCCCAGCAAGTCCTCGGCCACCTGGGCCAGGTTGGCCTGGGGCGACATGCCGGCCTCCTCGCGCTCGGCACGGGCCAGCATCAGGAAGGTCTGCACCAGTTCGCGCATTTCTTCACAGGCCCGCGCAATGCGCTCGACCTGCTTGCGGCCGCGCTGGTCAATCGCGGGGTTCTCCAGCAACAGTTCGCAGGAGCTGGCGAGCACCATCAGCGGGGTGCGCAATTCGTGGCTCACGTCACTGGTAAACAGCTGCTCCCGGGACAATGCCTGGCGCAAACGGCCCAGGGTGGCATCGAAGGCCACAGCCAATTCGCCGACTTCATCCGCGGCGTAATCCGGCGCCAGCGGTGGTGCCAGGCCAAGTAACTGGTCGCGGTGCCGCACCTGGCGGGCCAGGCGTACGACCGGCGCCATTACCTTGCGCGCCAGCACCCAGCCGAGGAATACCGCCAGCGCCAGGCTGAGTACAAACCCCACCAGCACCACGGCAAACAGCACGCGCTCGCGCTCTTCGAAATCGCTCTGGTCTTGCAGCAGGACATAACGGCGACCGTCAACGATTTCGACCATTGCGTGGTAGGAGAGTTGTTCGCGGAACACCTCGTGAAAACCGGCGTCGAGGTGGCGCAAGTCCTTGGGCAGTTCAAAATCGCCGGGGCCGCCGCTGAAGTAGAACAACTGGTCGGGCTCGGGGCGATGGCTCCAGTCCTCGACGCTGTCCATCAGCAGCAGCCGTTGCAAGTCACCGCCCAGGCCTGCCGATATGAGTTTTTCTTCCACCAGGTGCACCGTAGCGACGATACCCATGGCGAAGGCCCCCGCCACCAGCGCGCTCATCAAGGCGAAGGCGATGATGATCCGTTGGGCAAGGCTTTGCTTAAACTCCATCACGACCCTCGGCCAGGCGATAACCCACACCGTGCACCGTTTGCAGCAACGGCTTGGCGAAGGGTTTATCAATCACCTGACGCAGTTGATGGACATGGCTGCGCAGGCTGTCGCTGTCCGGGCAGTCATCGCCCCACAGGGCTTCTTCGAGAATCTCACGGCGCAATACATGCGGGCTTTTCTGCATCAGCACTGCCAGCAGCTTCAGGCCGACCGGGTTGAGCTTGAGCAGGCGCCCTTCGCGGGTGACTTCCAGGGTGTCGAGGTCGTAGTTCAGGTCACCCACCTGCAAGGCACGGCGCCCGCCGCCCTGGGCACGACGCAGCACTGCTTCGATACGTGCGGCCAGCTCCGACAGCGCAAACGGCTTGAGCAGGTAGTCATCGGCGCCGGACTTGAAGCCCTGCAGCCGGTCATCCAGCTGGTCGCGGGCGGTGAGCATGATCACCGGCGTGTCGCGGCGCGCGTCTTCACGCAGGCGTTTGCACAGGGTGTAGCCATCAATGCCAGGCAGCATGATGTCGAGCACGATCAGGTCGTAATGTTCGGTGGCAGCCAGGTGCAGGCCCGACAAACCGTCCTGCGCACAGTCTACGGTGTAGCCCTTCAGCCCCAGGTAATCGGCCAGGTTGGCCAGAATATCGCGGTTGTCTTCAACCAATAAAATTCGCATGGGCAGTGTCTCCGTACGCGGTAACGGCCGTGTTGGCTCGCGCAGCTTAAGGCCAAGTATGGCTCACGGCTAGGCCTGAAGGCCGCGCCGATTACTGTTTTCAACCGATTACGAGACTTAACGAGTTTTTCACTATAGGTTCACAACCTGACTACAGTGTCAGCGCGAAGATCGCGCCCATCGAAAATAAGGAACATTGACATGGGTTTTCCCAAAACAGCGCCAATGCGCTATTTGCTGTTGGTAACCGGTGCCTGGCTGGTGGTTTTTCTACTGACCCGCAGCGTGCTGCTGGTAACCCATCTGGATGAAGTGAGCGGTAACCTGCTGCCGGTATTCGGCGTGGGCCTGCTCTATGACCTCGGCTTCCTCGCCTATGCCGCCCTGCCCCTGGGCCTGTATTTGCTGCTGTGCCCGCCAGGCTTGTGGCGCCGTCGCGGCCATCGCTGGTTCCTGCAGGCGGTACTCACCGTCAGCCTGTTCGCCATGCTTTTCACCAGCGTGGCCGAATGGCTGTTCTGGGACGAGTTCGGCGTGCGCTTCAACTTCATTGCCGTGGATTACCTGGTCTACTCCAAGGAAGTGCTGAACAACCTGCTGGAGTCGTATCCGATCGGCAAGCTGCTGAGCCTGCTGGCCGTGATGGCGATCGTCTTGAGCGTGGTCTTGCGTAAACCGTTCAACGCGGCCATGGACGCGCCGTTGCCTGCGATGCGCAAGCGTCTGCTCAGTGCCCTTGGCCTGTTGCTGGTGGCCGGCCTGAGCCTGCAACTGATCAACCAGGACAGCCCGCGCAGCCAGGGCGGTAACGCCTACAACAACGAACTGGCCAGCAACGGCCCCTATCAGTTCTTCGCCGCCTTCCGTAACAACGAACTGGACTACACCCAGTTCTACAAGAGCCTGCCGGCGGATGTAGTCGCCAAGCAGTTGCGCGCCGAACTCAGCGAGCCCAACGCACGGTTTATCGGCACGGATCCGCTGGATATCCGTCGCGCCATTACCAACCCGGGCACGCTGCGCAAACCCAACATCGTGCTGGTGACCATCGAAAGCTTCAGTGCCAAGTACATGGGCAGCAACGGCGACCCGAATAACCTCACGCCCAACCTCGATGCGCTGCGCAAACAGAGCCTGTACTTCAATAACTTCTACGCCACCGGCACTCGCACCGACCGCGGCCTGGAAGCCATCACCCTGGCCATCCCGCCGACGCCCGGGCGTTCCATCGTCAAGCGTATCGGCCGGGAAAGCGGTTTCGGCAGCCTGGGCCAGCAGCTCAACGCCATCGGCTACGACAGCGTGTTTGTCTACGGCGGCCGGGGCTACTTCGACAACATGAACGCGTTTTTCAGCGGCAACGGTTACCGCGTGGTCGACCAGAGCAGCGTGCCCGAATCCGAAATCAGCTTTAAAAACGCCTGGGGCATGGCCGACGAAGACCTCTATAAACAGACGCTGAAACTGGCGGACGCCGACTACGCCAAGCAGCAACCATTCCTGCTGCAACTGATGACCACCTCCAACCACCGTCCATATACCTATCCGGCTGGCCGCATTGATATCAAATCCGGTGACGGTCGCGACGGCGCGGTGAAGTACACCGACCATGCCATCGGCCAGTTCCTGGAGGCGGCGCGCCAGAAACCCTGGTTCGACAACACGATCTTTATTTTCGTCGCCGACCACACGGCGGGCAGCGCCGGCAAGGAAGACCTGCCGATGGTCAATTACCAGATCCCGCTGTTCATCTACGCACCCAAGCTGGTAGACGCCGGCGAGAACGCGAAGCTGGCCAGCCAGATCGACCTCGCCCCGACCCTGCTGGGCTTGCTGAACCTGAGCTACGAGTCGACGTTCTTTGGCCGCAACCTGCTGCAAGACAACCCGCTGCCGCCACGGGTAGTGGTCGGCAATTACCAGTACCTGGGGTTGTTCGACGGCAAGGACCTGGCGATTCTCAGCCCGCGCCAAGGCTTGCGTCGGCATGACCAGGCCCTGGGCGACAGCCACGAAATCCGCGTTGGCAGCGATGACCCGTTGATCCAGCGGGCCATCACCTACTACCAGGGCGCCAGTTATGGCTACAAGCAACAGTTGCTGAGCTGGAGGGTGCCCAAGGACGAGGTTCCCCAAGTGAGTACACGCTAACCAAAATGCCCCGGCCAGGTCTGACCGGGGCTTTTTTTAGAGTCTGAGTTCGCCATGCACGCAATCGCTGTTCGTCCGTTATCCCAACCCCTCAACTTCTGGCTGTGCCTCGGTGTGCCTGCCGTTCTGGCGGTGGCCATGTTGCTGCTGGAGCTGACGTCGCTGGACATGGACATCGCCAGGCTGTTTTACGACGCGTCCGAAGGCGGCTTCGTGGGCCGGCACAGTTTTTTTCTGGAGGACATTCTTCACGATCGCGCCAAGCAGATGGTGATCGTGTTTTCGGTGCTGGCAATCGCCGGGTTTGCCGGGGCCTTTGTCTTTGAGCGACTCAAACCCTATCGCCGGGAACTGGGCTGCCTGGTGCTGTCGCTGGCACTGGCCACCTCGTTCGTTTCACCGCTGAAGACGGTGACCGGGGTGCAATGCCCGTGGAGCGTCAAGGAGTTTGGCGGCCAGGAGACGTACAGCGAACTGCTGAGCCCCAGGCCGCCGACCGACAAGCCTGGCCGTTGCTGGCCGGGCGGACATGCGGCGACCGGGTTTGCGCTGTTTGCGTTGTTTTTTGCCCTGAGGGATCGCCGACCGCGGATGGCGCGCTCGGCGTTCCTGTTTGCGCTGGGCCTGGGCACGGTGCTTTCGGTGAGCCGCACGATGCAAGGGGCGCACTTTCTTTCCCACAACGTGTGGACGGCAATTTTCAGCTGGCTGATTTGTTTGGGCGCCTATTACTTCCTGCTGTACCGGCCGGTGAAAACACCGCAGCCCGCCTTCCGCAAGCAGCCCGTGACGCCGTGATGAACAGCCCTTGCCTAGCCGGGGGCAAGGGCGCAACACTCTGCGCACTTTTTGGCAACGATCCTGCTGAGCCATGTCCGATACCCTGTTGCTGATCGAAGACGACCTGCCCCTGGCGGCACTGACGGCCGAGTTCCTGCGCGCCGAAGGCTTTAGCGTTGCAGTGGAACACCGTGGCGACCGCGCCGCCCAGCGTATCCAGGATGAACAGCCGGCACTGTTGATCCTCGATGTGATGCTGCCGGGCATCGACGGTTTTACCCTGTGCCGACAGATTCGCGACCACTACCCCGGGCTGATCCTGATGATGACGGCCCTGGACGAGAACGCCGAACAATTGGTGGGGTTTGCCGCCGGGGCCGACGACTACGTGGTCAAGCCGATCGACCCGCAACTGTTGCTGGCAAGGATCCGCTCGCTGCTGCGCCGCCATCCCCAGGCCCCCCGCAGTTACTACCAGTGGGGCGCTTTTCGGCTGGACCTGAACAACCACTTCGCCTGGCTTGGCGAGGCGCCCTTGCAGTTTTCGGTGGCCGAATTCGAGTTGCTCGCCATCTTTGCCCGCCATTGCGGCGTATTGCTGACCCGGGAAAAACTGCTCCAGCGCCTGCGCGGCCTGGAGTACGACGGGCTGAACCGGTCGATTGATATGCGGGTGTCGCGCTTGCGCAAAAAACTGATGAGCCTTGAGTGCCCCGTGACCATCCAGACCATCACGGCGCAGGGATACCTGTTCGTCGAAATCCCGACGGGGAGCCAGCATGCTGTCTAAAGTTCGCCCGTGGATGGCCATCGCGGCCGGCACCAGCTGGGCCGCCCTCACTTTTTACCTGTTGTGGTTGTGCACGAACGCTGCGGTGTTTATCGGCGACTACAGTTTCCTGCGGCTGATGGCCGGGCCGGGTTATCTGGTTGCCGAGCAACTCAAGGCCTTGCCCGCCGAACAAAGGGAGGCGCGCATCGAGTCACTGCAAGCACGCTTTCAGTACCCGGTGAGCCTGGTGAAAAAGGATGATATCGAGCTGCCGCCTGAAGCTATTGTGATGCTCGACCACCATCAGCCGGCGCAGAACAGTGATGAGGACGTCACCTACTTCCCGCTGGACGATGACACGGTGATTCAATTCGGCCCCTTGTGGGGAACCGCCGAAGTGAAGGACCTGCTGCAATATCCGGTGTACTGGGTGACCGCCTGTGTCGCCGGCCTGCCGGTACTGCTGTTTCTCTGGATTGCCCTGCGTGCCCGGCGCAAATACATCCATGACCTCGATGCCCTTAATGCCTGCATTGCTACCCTCGCCCGCTCGCCCAACACGCTGCTGCCCGCGATGAGCCAGGAGTGGGCGCCGCTGCTGCTGACCTTGCAACGGCATGCGCTGGATATCAGCTCGATGGGCGAACGCCACCGGGAGGTTTCCCAGGCGGTGTCCCACGAACTGCGCACACCCCTGGCGCGGATGCGTTTTGCCCTGGCACTGCTGAGTAAAAGCGCCGACCTCGACACCCGCACCCGCCTGCAAGAGCGCCTGCACACCGATATCGAAGAGCTGGAGTCGCTGGTTCGCGCCAGCCTCGCCTTTGCCCGGCTGGCCGATGCACCCAGCGACCTGCAGCATGAGCCAATCAATCTCCATGCCTGGCTGCAGCAGGAGTTTGCCCTGCTGGACGGGCACCATCGCTTGCTGACCCTGGACACCGACCCGGCCGACCTGGAACTGATCGGCGACCGCGCCTTGCTGCATCTGATCGTGCGCAACCTGTTAAGCAACGCCATTAACTACGCCCGCGAACGGGTGAACGTCAGCGCTGCGTGCCAGGGCCAGCACCTGGTGCTGCATGTGGATGATGACGGCCCGGGCGTACTGCCGGAAAACCGCGAAAAGATCTTCGAACCCTTCGTGCGCCTGGCCATGGGCGGCGACGAGCCCAGCGGATTTGGCCTCGGCCTGGCATTGGCCAAGCGCGCCACCCACTGGCACGGTGGTGAGCTGTCGATCACCCGCAGCCCGTTGGGCGGCGCACGCCTGACCCTGACCCTCGCACTGCGCCCGGCCTAGGCTGTTACAGCCTGTGACAGTGGAACATCCGCGCTGCCGCTAACCTCGCGACCTTGCCCTTTGGATCAGGTTGGAGAGTCAGCTCATGCGTCACCCTAGACGGCATCTGCCCACGCTGCTGTTATCACTGTGCATGGCCGCCGGTTCATGGTCAGGCGGCGTTGCGGCCCAGAATGTCCACGCGCCCTACTACCCCGGCACCATCCTGCCCAATCGCCAGCCCCAGGCGACCATGGATCAACAACTGGTCACATTCTACAAGGACTGGAAGGCGGTTTACCTGTCGGGGGAATGCGGCAGCGGCCGGTATTTCATCAAGGTCAACGCCGACCACAAACCCGTGGGTGGTGGTGCCGCGCCCAACACCATCACCGTGTCCGAGGCCCATGGCTACGGCATGCTGCTCACTGTAATGATGGCCGACTACGATGACGAGGCCCAACGGACTTTCGACGGCATGGTGCGCTACTTCCAGGATCACCCGGCAGCGTCCGATCCCGGCCTGATGGCCTGGAACCAGACCGAGGGATGCGGCGACTCCACCGACCCTTTCCGTGGTGACGTCAGTGCCACCGATGGCGACCTGGACATCGCCTACGCCCTGCTGCTGGCCGATCAGAAATGGGGCAGCGAGGGCACCATTGACTATCGCAGCGAGGCCAACACGGTGATGGCGGCGATCATGAAACACGAGGTGCACCCCAGGACTCAGCACCTGATGCTCGGCGACTGGGCCGGTACCGACGGTGACGCAGAGCTTGAGTACACCACCCGCAGCTCGGACTTCATGCAGTCGCACCTCTACAGCTTTTTCACCATGACCGGGGACAAGCGCTGGCAGGCGGTGCGCGACAAGACCTATTCGATCATCAGTGACTTTACCCAACGGTACAGCGCCAACAGCGGGCTGGTGCCGGACTTCATCAGCCACCTGGACACCTCGATCACCCCGGCGCGGCCCGATCTGGTGGAAGGCCCATACGACGGCAGCTATTCGTGGAACGCGGCCCGCTACCCGTGGCGCATCGGCCTGGATTACCTGATGTACGGTGACCCGCGTGCGCTGTACACCTTGACCACCTTCAACCGCTGGGCACGCGCCACCACCCACGATGAGCCGGGCAACTTCAACAGTGGCTACCGAATCGACGGCAGTGCGATCGAGGAAGCGCAGAATGAGCCAGCCTTTGTGGCGGCGCTCGGGGTCAGCGCAATGATCAGCCCCGACAATCAGCTGTGGCTCAATAACCTTTGGGACAACCTGCAACGCCGGTCCATCCGTGACCATGACTACTACGGCAACACCCTCAAACTGCTGGGCATGGTGGTCATGTCCGGCCATTGGGAGCGGCCCCAACCGGCGCCCCTCAAAAAAACCGCACACGTGCCTGTCCATCCGTCATCCGGCTCTGCGGCACCGGGACCCGTGGCATCTTTGCCGCCCGCCTCGCACCTGATGCTGGCTCGCGGCTTCATGTTCAAGAAACTGCTGGGGCGTCGCGGCGTCAGCTGAGGCGTGCGCGTAAAGAGAGACGCGGAGCGTCCCTGGCGGCATTCCCACGCAGAGCGTGGGAACGATCAGCATAAAAAAACCCCGCCTGCATCGCTGCAGGCGGGGTTTTTCAGTATCGGGGTAAGGCTGGCTTACATCATGCCGCCCATGCCGCCCATACCGCCCATGTCTGGCATACCGCCGCCAGCTGGAGCATCTTCTTTGATCTCGGCGATCATTGCTTCAGTGGTGATCATCAAGCTGGCAATCGACGAAGCCGCTTGCAGAGCCGAACGAGTCACTTTAGCCGGGTCCAGGATGCCCATTTCGATCATGTCGCCGTATTCGCCGGTAGCAGCGTTGTAACCGAAGTTACCCGAACCCTGCTTGACCTTGTCGACCACTACGCTTGGCTCGTCGCCGGAGTTGGCAACGATCTGGCGCAGAGGTGCTTCAACAGCACGACGCAGCAGAGCGATACCGACGTCTTGGTCAGCGTTGTCGCCTTTCAGCTCGGAGATAGCCTGCAGAGCGCGAACCAGCGCCACGCCACCGCCAGGTACCACGCCTTCTTCAACGGCTGCACGGGTAGCGTGCAGGGCGTCTTCAACGCGGGCTTTCTTCTCTTTCATTTCAACTTCGGAACCCGCGCCAACCTTGATCACTGCAACGCCGCCGGACAGCTTGGCCAGACGCTCTTGCAGTTTTTCACGGTCGTAGTCGGAAGTGGTATCAGCCACTTGAGCGCGGATCTGGGTAACACGTGCCTGGATGTCAGCTTCAACACCAGCACCGTCGATCACGGTGGTGTTTTCCTTGGTCACGGTGACGCGCTTGGCATTACCCAGGTGTTCCAGGGTAGCGCTTTCCAGGCTCAGGCCGATCTCTTCGGAGATAACGGTACCGCCAGTCAAAACAGCGATGTCCTGCAGCATTGCCTTGCGACGATCGCCGAAACCAGGTGCCTTGACAGCAACCACTTTCACGATACCGCGCATGTTGTTCACAACCAGAGTCGCCAGGGCTTCGCCTTCAACGTCTTCGGAAACGATCAGCAGTGGGCGGCCGGCCTTGGCAACAGCTTCCAGAACTGGCAGCAGTTCACGGATGTTGGAGATCTTCTTGTCAACCAGCAGGATCAGCGGGCCGTCGAGCTCGGCGGTCATGGTGTCTGGCTTGTTGACGAAGTACGGGGACAGGTAGCCACGGTCGAACTGCATGCCTTCAACAACCGACAGTTCGTTTTCCAGGCCCGAGCCTTCTTCAACGGTGATCACGCCTTCTTTACCGACTTTTTCCATGGCTTCGGCAATGATGTCGCCGATGGAGCTGTCGGAGTTGGCCGAGATAGTGCCGACCTGAGCGATTGCCTTGGTGTCAGCGCATGGCTTGGACAGGGACTTCAGCTCTTTGACAATGGCGATGGTCGCCTTGTCGATGCCGCGTTTCAGGTCCATCGGGTTCATGCCGGCAGCGACGGCTTTCAGGCCTTCGTTGACGATCGACTGAGCCAGGACGGTCGCGGTGGTGGTGCCGTCGCCTGCGTCATCGTTGGCACGGGAGGCAACGTCTTTGACCAGCTGCGCGCCCATGTTTTCGAAGCGATCTTTCAGCTCGATTTCTTTGGCGACGGAAACGCCGTCCTTGGTGATGGTCGGAGCGCCGAAGCTCTTCTCGATGATCACGTTACGGCCTTTAGGGCCCAGGGTCGCTTTTACTGCGTCAGCCAGGACGTTCACACCGGCGAGCATTTTCTTACGGGCGGAATCGCCGAATTTAACTTCTTTAGCAGCCATGATCGATATTCCTTAAATACTTTGTAGTAACGGGAAGATGAGCGGGGAAATCAGCCTTCCAGAACAGCGAGAATCTCGTTCTCAGCCATTACCAGCAGGTCTTCGCCGTCGATTTTCACAGTGTTGCTGCCGGAGTAAGGGCCGAAAACAACCTTGTCACCCACTTTCACAGCCAGCGCACGTACTTCACCGTTTTCCAGGGTCTTGCCTGGGCCAGCAGCGAGAATCACACCGTGGTTGGCTTTCTCAGCAGCCGAACCTGGCAGCACGATACCGCCAGCGGTTTTCTTTTCTTCTTCACTGCGACGGATGACGACGCGGTCATGCAGAGGACGAAGCTTGCTCATTGTCGATCTCTCCTAATTGTGTTTTTCATCGGCCGGTGTCAATTCCGGCTAGTTAAATTCCGGCGGTGCCGGTCGCGGTTCGCGGCGCGAAACGCGGAAGTCTGTCTGGTGTCTCCACCAGAAACCTTGCGGTGACCGTTACATAAGGGCGCATAAGCTTATTACAAGGGTACCGAGATGAAAATTTTTGTGTCGGGGGGGCGTCTTCAAAAGCCGCACGGCACCCGCGGGTGCCGTGCCAGTGAGGAGATTACTTGGGGTCGCGGTGTTCGAACTCACCTTCGATCACGTCACCTTCGCGCCCCAGGGGCTGGCGCGGGGCCGGGCCACCACGGGGTTGCAGGTCATCGGCAAAGGCGCGCTGGCGAATGGCAGCCTCTTCGGCACGCTGGCGCATCTTGCCCGCCAGCACTTTGCGAGTGAATGGCAGCAACATCACCAGGCCAACCACATCGCTGATAAAGCCCGGCAGGATCAGCAGGCCACCGGCCAATGCCATCATCAGGCCTTCGAGCATGGTCTGGGCCGGCAGCTCGCCGCGATTCAGGCTTTCACGGGCACGCAGCGCCGTGGCCAGGCCGGCGACGCGCAGCACCAGTACGCCGAGCATCGAGCCGAGAATGATCAGCAGCAGCGCCGGGAAAAACCCGATTGCCCCGCTGACTTGTACGAATACGAACAGCTCAAGCACCGGAAACAACAAAAAGAGCAACAAAAAAGGGCGCATCAAATGGTTCCTCAACGCAAGAATGCCTTGCTACTCCACCTTAGATGACGTCGCCGTTTCGTGAATTCAAGCTTCAGCGGCTGCTTTTTTCGGCCAGACCTCGGCGTGAGCCAGGAAAACCAAGGCTTCGCGTACTTGTGTCGGCGTGTTGCAAGGCTCGGCAAAGGGCAGCCAGTAGAGGGCCTGGCCAATGCGCAAGTGCATGCCTTCGCTGTCGATACCGGCCAGTTGCGCAGGCTCGGAGGTCGGCAGGCCGGCCAGTTCGACATAGTGGGCAATCGCCTTGGTGTGGTCGCTGTTCATGTGCTCGACCATGCTCAGCTCGGCCTTGCCGGCAAACGGATTGGCCAGGGTCAGTTGGTCGACCCAGTGGATCGCGCCGAACCCGCCGATATAACGATGGCGCACCGGCTTGAGCACCCAGAAGTCAAAATCATGGGCCTTGTGGTAGTTCGCCGAGTCCGGGAAATAGCGGTAATAACGCTCGGCGGCGGCTTCAATCGCAGCGCCGTCTTCGAGCTTTTCGGCCTCGGCGAGGTAGGTCAGGCGCCCTACCGCTTGCACGTCGTCCGCCTCACGCTCACCGACCAGCAACGAGCACTTGGGGTCTTTCTGCAGGTTGTGGGTGTGCTGGGCGATACGGCTGATCAGGATCAGCGGCCGACCCTCGGCGTCCAGGCAATACGGCACCACCGAGCCAAAAGGGAAACCGGGCATGGCCTTGGACAAGGTGGCGAGTGCCCCACGGTATTCCTTGAGCAGTAGTTCTCGGGCATTCTTGGCAACGTGCGCGCTCAACTTATGACTCCTTCGATAAATTTCGTCAAAAAACAAACCTGGATAGCCGCTTAATTCTGCCCACAGGACTTGCGAATGCATCTCAACGACAAAGTAATCATTATCACCGGCGGTTGCCAGGGTTTGGGCCGCTCCATGGCCGAGTATTTTGCCGCCAAAGGTGCCAACCTGGCGCTGGTGGACCTCAATCAGGAAAAACTCGACCAGGCGGTGGCCGCCTGCCAGGCCCATGGAGTGAAGGCCTGCGCCTATCTGTGCAACGTGGCGAATGAAGAGCAGGTGACCCACACCGTGGCACAGATCGCCGAAGACTTCGGTGCGATCAACGGCTTGATCAACAACGCCGGAATCTTGCGCGACGGCTTGCTGCTCAAGGTCAAGGACGGCGAGATGACCAAGATGAGCCTGGCCCAGTGGCAGGCGGTGATCGATGTCAACCTTACCGGGGTGTTCCTGTGCACCCGTGAGGTGGCGGCAAAAATGGTGGAGCTGAAGAACCAGGGCACCATTATCAATATCTCGTCGATCTCGCGGGCCGGCAATGTCGGGCAGACCAACTACTCCGCCGCCAAGGCCGGTGTAGCGGCCGCCACTGTGACCTGGGCCAAGGAGCTGGCGCGCTACGGCATCCGCGTGGCGGGCATCGCACCGGGGTTTATCGAGACCGAGATGACCCTGGGCATGAAGCCCGAGGCCTTGGAGAAGATGACCGCCGGCATTCCCCTCAAGCGCATGGGGCGGCCCGAGGAGATTGCCCATTCAGCGGCGTATATCTTCGAGAACGACTACTACACCGGGCGGATTCTGGAAATGGACGGCGGGTTACGCCTTTAATTACCAAGCGACGCCGAACCCTGCGGTGTAGCGGGTCTTGCTCAACGCGCTTTCCGAGTCGCCACTAATAATGTCGCGCTCGGCCTTGAGGTTGAGGGAGGCCCACTCGGTGACTTTGTAGCGCAAGCCCATTTCCGCATCCAGGGAGTACTCGGACGGCCCGGCCAGCGGCTTGCCCACTTCGCCATTGGTGAAGAATTCAACGGTCTTGCCCACCAGGTAGCGGTTGTAGTTCCACTTCATGGCCAGCGAATAGAAGTTGTCCTTGCCGCCGTCCTGGTATTCATAGTCGGTGCGGTTGACCAGCGAACCGAGGGAGAACGCGCCCAGTTCGTCATCCCAGAATTGGTAGCCCGGGCCGGTACCCACGGTGCGCTGGCGGGACAGGTCCTCGACCTTGTCGCGCTTGTAGGTCAAGCGGCCCTGCCAGAACCAGTGTTCGGTAATAAACCGGTCCAGGTCGTACTCCAGCGCCCAGTTGTCGGTGGTGGTCACGTCGTCCTGGAATTCGCGGTTGTATTCGCCCTCGGCGGTATGGCGCCACTGGCCATGGCGGGCAGTGGTCTTGAAGTCGATGTCGTAGTCGTTGGTGTCGTTTTCCGCGCGCTTGTAGTCCAGCGCCATATCGACATTGCCCTTCCACACCAGGTCCTCGATCACCGGCTTGGGCTTGATAATCTGCTGGATGCTCGCCAGGTCGACAGTCTTGGGCGCCTCGCCGTTGGCCAGGATGACCTTGCCATCGTCGGCCGGCTGCAGGGACTTGGCCTTCTCACCGCTGTAGGCATCCTGCTTGACCAGCAATTCCTGATCGCTCTCCAGGGTCTTGACCTGCTTCCAGTCCACCGGGATCGCGCCGGCATAGTCGGTCTGGATCAGCAGTTTGCCACCGTCGAAAACCTTGATCTTGCCGGTCAGGCGGTCACCGTTCTTCAACCAGACGGTGTCGGCGAGCAACGGGGTGGAGGCGCTGAAGACAGCGAGGCACAGCAGGGTTCTGGACAACATAAGCGGATATGGGGCTCGAGTTTGACGAAAAAACGGGCATTATCGGGGTGGATAACTTCTTAGCAAGGACTGACTCGGGTATTCGTATCGAGTTCCGCTCTCAGCCCCCCATTTTTCAGAAATTTCTTACAAATAGACGGATATTTTCATCGGATATGCCACCGTGAACGAACTGACCGACGCTCCGCAAAGCCCCGCTGAAATGCGCCGCACTGTGCTGTACCTGACCCTCGCCCAAGTGCCCGAAGGCTGCGTGATCAGCTACGGGGAGCTGGCACACCTCGCCGGTTTGGGTCGCGCCGCACGTTGGGTGGGTCGCACCCTGAGCCAACTGCCCGAGGACACCAAACTGCCCTGGCATCGCGTGCTGGGTGCCGGTGGTCGGATAAGTCTGCCGGTGGGCAGTGCCTCGGGTGACGAGCAACGTGCGCGTTTGCGCGGCGAAGGCGTCAGCATCCTGAACAATCGTGTTGATATTCAGCGTCATGGCTGGCGCCCGGTAGAGCACAGCGGTTAGAGTGCGCGCTTTATTTGCGTAATTCTGAGGCAGACTCCAGCCCATGCCCCGTAAAACCTGGCGCGCCGCGCTCGCCGCCTATGCCAGCCCCTCGACGTTAGTGCTGTTGCTGCTCGGCTTTGCTGCCGGCTTGCCTTACATGTTGGTGTTCTCGACGCTCTCGGTATGGTTGCGCGAGGCCGGCGTGGCCCGCGAAACCATCGGTTATGCGAGCCTGATCGGCCTGGCCTATGCCTTCAAGTGGGTCTGGTCGCCCCTGCTCGACCAATGGCGCCTGCCACTGCTCGGCAAGCTCGGACGTCGTCGCTCCTGGCTGGTACTGTCCCAGACGCTGGTGATCCTCGGATTGATCGGCATGGGTTTCTGTGATCCGCAAAAGCATCTGTCCTGGCTGATCGCCATTGCCGTGATCGTGGCCTTCGCTTCCGCCACGCAAGACATCGCCGTAGACGCCTACCGCCTGGAAATCGCCAGCGACAGCCAGCAGGCCGCGCTTGCCGCCAGCTATATGTCCGGTTATCGCGTGGCCGCACTGCTTGCGACCGCAGGTGCACTGTTTTTTGCCGAAGGCTTCGGTTCCACCGGCTTCAATTACAAGCACTCGGCATGGACCGGCACCTACGTGCTGTTTGGTGTGCTGATGGTGCCCGCGCTGCTGACCACGCTGTTCATGCGCGAACCCAATGTGCCGCTGCGTACCCAATTGCAGGCCGGGCGCTACAGCTTTGCTCACCAGCTGGTCTCGGTGTTCGTGTTGATCGTGCTGCTGGTCTCGGTACCGGCGATGTTCACCCAGCTGTACAACACTGACTTCGCCAGCGTGCTGTTCCATGGGGTCAGCCTGCTGGACCTGCTGCTGGAAGATCGCGCGTTCCTGCGGGCCATCCTCTACATCATCCTGACCACGCTGTGCCTGTCGACCATGGGCCGCCGGGGCCTGGCGCCGGTGCTCACGCCGGTCAACGACTTTATCCTGCGCTACCGCTGGCAGGCCTTCCTGCTGTTGGGACTGATTGCCACCTACCGCATGTCGGACACGGTAATGGGCGTAATGGCCAACGTGTTCTATATCGACCAGGGCTTTACCAAGGACCAGATCGCCGGTGTCAGCAAAGTCTTCGGCCTGATCATGACCCTGCTGGGCGCCGGCATGGGTGGCCTGTTGATCGTGCGCTTCGGGATTCTGCCGATCCTGTTCATCGGCGGCATTGCATCGGCCGGCACCAACCTGCTGTTCGTGATGCTCGCCGACATGGGCCCGGATCTGCAGATGCTGATTTTCACCATTTCCCTGGATAACTTCAGTTCAGGCATGGCGACCTCGGCGTTTGTCGCGTACCTGTCGAGCCTGACCAACCTGAAGTTCTCCGCCACCCAATACGCCCTGCTCAGTTCGATCATGTTGCTGCTGCCGCGCTTGATCGGCGGGTATTCGGGGGTGATGGTCGAGAAGTTCGGTTACCACAACTTCTTCATGATCACCTGCCTGCTGGGTGTGCCGACGCTGGTCCTGATCGCCTTGCACTGGTTTCAGGAAAGCCGGCGGATTCGCTTGAATCCTCCCGAGGAAAACGAATCACTGTAGGAGCTGGCTTGCCTGCGATTGCATCACCGCGGTGTAACTGACACACCGTGTTGCCTGCATCGCAGGCATGCCAGCTCCCACAGAAGCCCTGCTCCAGCAACCAGATGCCTGTACGTCGGCAGCAAGCGCCCGTACAATCCCAAGTCATTTCAAGTCCAAGCAACCGACAACGGCCTACCATGCGCACCAGTCAATATTTGCTCGCCACACAGAAAGAAACGCCTTCCGACGCGGTCGTGATCAGCCATCAGCTGATGCTGCGCGCCGGCATGATCCGCAAACTGGCCTCGGGCCTGTACACCTGGCTGCCCATGGGCTTGAAGGTGATGCGCAAGGTCGAAGCCATCGTTCGTGAAGAAATGAACGCTGCCGGCTCTCTGGAAGTGTTGATGCCGAGCACCCAACCGGCTGAGCTGTGGCAGGAATCCGGGCGCTGGGAAGAGTACGGCCCTGAATTGCTGCGCTTCAAGGATCGTCATGGCCGGGACTTCTGCGCCGGCCCGACCCACGAAGAAGTGATCACCGACCTGATGCGCAACGAGTTGAGCAGCTACAAGCAACTGCCCCTCAACCTGTATCAGATCCAGACCAAGTTCCGTGACGAAATCCGCCCACGCTTCGGTTTGATGCGCGGCCGCGAATTCATCATGAAGGACGCCTATTCGTTCCACGCTGACCAGGCGTCCCTTCAGGTCACTTACGACCGCATGCACACCGCCTACTGCAACGTGTTCACGCGCCTGGGCCTGAAATTCCGTCCGGTTGAAGCGGACAACGGCTCCATCGGCGGTGCCGGCTCCCACGAGTTCCACGTGCTGGCCGAGTCCGGTGAAGACGACATCGTGTTCAGCAACGGTTCCGACTACGCGGCAAACATCGAGAAAGCCGAAGCCGTGCCACGGGAAACTTCCCGCCCTGCGCCAAGCGAAGAGCTGCGCCTGGTGGACACACCCGAGACCAAGACCATCGCGGCCCTGGTGGAGAAATTCAATCTGCCGATTGAAAAGACCATCAAGACCCTGATCGTGCGCGCCGAGGAAGAAGGCAAGCTGATCGCCCTGGTAATCCGTGGCGACCACGAGCTCAACGAAATCAAGGCCGCTCAGCAGCCAGGCGTTGCCAGCCCGCTGGTCATGGCCACCGACGCCGAACTGCGCGACGCCATTGGTGCCGGTGCCGGCTCCCTGGGCCCGCTGAACCTGCCATTGCCGATCATCATCGACCGTTCGGTCGAGCTGATGAGCGACTTCGGCATCGGTGCCAACATCGATGACAAGCACTACTTTGGCGTGAACTGGGAACGTGACCTGCCGGTTCCGACCGTGGCCGACCTGCGCAACGTGGTGGCCGGCGACCCAAGCCCGGACGGCAAGGGCACCCTGGAAATCAAGCGCGGCATCGAAGTCGGGCACATCTTCCAGCTGGGCAACAAGTACAGCAAGGCGATGAAGTGCGAAGTGCTGGGCGAGAACGGCAAGCCGATCACCCTGGAAATGGGCTGCTACGGCATTGGCGTATCCCGCGTGGTTGCGGCTGCCATCGAGCAGAACAACGACGAGAAAGGCATCATCTGGAGCGACGCCCTGGCGCCATTCCAGGTTGCCCTGGTACCGCTGCGCTACGAAACCGAGCAAGTACGCGAAGCCACCGACAAACTGTATGCCGAACTCACGGCTGCCGGTTTTGAAGTGCTGCTGGATGATCGGGACAAGAAAACCAGCCCGGGCATCAAGTTCGCCGACATGGAACTGATTGGCATCCCGCACCGGATCGTGGTCAGTGACCGCGGCCTGGCCGATGGCAATCTGGAATACAAGAGCCGGACCGAAGCCGAGGCCCAACCGTTGCCGGTGGCTGACGTGCTGTCTTTCCTTCAGGCGCGTATTCGTCGCTGAAAACCAGATCAAGAGTCGTCATGTTCAAGCGAAACACCATAGCCCTGGGGGGCGCCACGTTATGTGGCGCCCTGCTGGTCAGCGGCTGCGCCAACCAAATGTCGCAACGCAGCGAGCACGAGGAACGCATCGAGCGCAAATTGCTCGATCACAGCCTGCAGATCGACGTGGGCGAGCCGAAGGTGCTGGAGCTGCCGCAACGCCGGGTGCGCATTCACGAGCAAAAGACCTTTGAGGTCACCGAGTTCGAAGTTACCCGTCGCTACGACCGCTACACGCCCTACCAGCCCTGGCGCAAACTCTATGAGATGCCCCTGGGCGCGGTCGCGCTCGTGGCGGGCGTCGGCGCCAACGTGGCGAATGTGTTTGCCCTGGGCAACCTGCCTGCCAGCATGACCCGGGATTGGCTCAGCTATGGCGTGGACGGGCTCAACCCGTTCATGAACGTGCAATCCAACGGCCGTGCGCAACAGAACCTGGCGGGTATCGATGAAGTCCAGCGCGACAAGCGCGTGGAGTATTCGAGCCTGCCCTGGAGCGAGCGCCCGGTACAGGTGACTGCCGGCAAGCAAACCCATGAGCTGACCACCGACCGCGATGGCGTGCTGCGCCTGAACCTGTTGGACAGCCCGTTTGCCGAGCAGGACCTGAACCGCATCAGCACCCTGAAGATCAGTGTTGAAGATGCCCAGGATGACGTGCACTCGGACTCATCCCTGGCCATCAGCGGCACCCTGCGGGGCAAATTGCTCGAAGCTCACGGTTTGATCTATGACGACCTGGAAGACGACGAGGTCAACGAGTGGGTGCACCGGGTCAAGCGCCTGTCGGAGCTGGGCCTGGAAGAAGAAGCCAGCGAGCTGGAACAGAGCCTGATCGAACTGACCCGCAATGATCCGGAGTTGCAGCAGGAATTCCTGCAGGCCTTGACCAAGGATGCCGGACGCCTGGTGGCGGATCCCGGAGCACGCTGAAGCCTTTAAATGTGGGAGCGGGCTTGCTCGCGAATGCGGCGTGTCAGCCAGCACATGCGTCAACTGACACACCGCATTCGCGAGCAAGCCCGCTCCCACATTTGGCTTTCGGTTTCTACCAGGGAAATTGGAGCTGCTCGTTGCCGTTGCTCAAATCCAGCAAACGCACGCCTATTCCCAGCAATCGCACCGGCTTGTCGCCGCGATTGAACGCCTGGGTCAGCAACTGCCGGTAACTCTCCAGGTCCCGCCCTGCCCCCGCCTGCTCCAGGGTCGTCTGGGTAAAGTCGTGAAACTTCACTTTGACGAACGGCTTGCCCGCCCGATAACTGCTGTCGATGCGCGCCATGCGCCCGGCCAGGGTGTCCATCAGCTCCGGCAGTTTTTCCAGGCAACTGGGCAAGTCCGGCAGGTCGACATCGTAGGTATTTTCCACGCTGATGGATTGCCGGCGACTGTCGTTCTGCACCACACGGTCATCAATCCCACGCGCCAGGCTCCAAAGCCGCTCGCCAAAACTGCCGAACTCTCGCACCAGCGCCAACTTGTTCCACTCCCGCAGTTGCAGGCAGTCCTCGATCCCCAGCCGCGCCAGCTTGTCGGCCGTCACCTTGCCCACGCCGTGGAGCTTTTTCACCGGCAGCGCCGAGACAAAGTCTTCCACCTGGTCGGGGGTGATCACAAACAGTCCGTTGGGCTTTTTCCAGTCGCTGGCGATCTTGGCGAGAAACTTGTTCGGCGCCACGCCCGCGGAAACGGTGATGTGCAACTGGTTGGAGACCCGCCGGCGAATGTCCTGGGCAATGCGCGTGGCACTGCCGCCGAAATGCGGGCTGTCGGAGACGTCCAGGTAGGCTTCGTCCAGGGACAACGGTTCGATCAGGTCGGTGTAGTCGCGAAAGATCGCCTGGATTTCCTTTGATGCTTCTTTATAAGCATCCATGCGCGGCTTGACGATGGTCAGGTCCGGGCACAGCTTCAGGGCATGGCGGGACGACATGGCCGAACGCACACCATAGGCCCGTGCTTCATAGTTGCAGGTGGCGATCACCCCGCGACGGTCTGCCGAGCCACCGACAGCCAGGGGCTTTTGCGCCAGGGTCGGGTCGTCGCGCATCTCGATGGCGGCGTAGAAGCAATCACAGTCGACGTGGATGATTTTGCGCTGCGTCATATATAAGGCAGTGGTTCTGGGCAGAAAACGGACAGGCCGGCAGTATCTCACTCACACCTGTATATAGCACCAGTAGTTTGAATCTTCCGCTTAAGCGGTAGGAAAATTCGCAGGTGAATTCATTTTCTCAATCGAAACACACCCCCCAATAGAGCTGAAAGCCTCGGCCAGACTGGCCCCGCGACCTATCAAGGGGCCACCTTGGAGAGCTAACCGATTGAACCACAAGCGCTTTTCTTTGAATCAGCGGTTGACACACTCGCGTTCCTCTGTAGAATGCCGACACACAGACGCGGGATGGAGCAGTCTGGTAGCTCGTCGGGCTCATAACCCGAAGGTCGTCGGTTCAAATCCGGCTCCCGCAACCAAACATCAAAAAAGGCTACTCGAAAGAGTGGCCTTTTTTGTGCTTGTCTGTTTTAGCCCTCGCGTCGATTGTCTGACAAAAAACCTTTCCCAATCGTGCACTTACCGCACCCGCGTGACAATCCGACGCTAAATTGCACTTATTTGACCCATCGTTCGATTAACGGTTGACACCCCGCCGTTGCTCTGTAGAATGCCGCCACACAGACGCGGGATGGAGCAGTCTGGTAGCTCGTCGGGCTCATAACCCGAAGGTCGTCGGTTCAAATCCGGCTCCCGCAACCAAACATCAAAAAAGGCTGCTCGAAAGAGTGGCCTTTTTTGTATCTGACGAAAAAGTCCTTTTGAAACAATGGCATGGCATCTTTCATGAAACCGTACACGGTTTGTAGAGTCCATCTCATTGCAAGCTATGCTAAGTCTTCAAGCACTGTCCTTCTACGACCAATGGGCGCTGTCGCCGCACTTCGCGATACGCGTTAATATTTGTAATTATTTTGTCCATAGGGATTGGTAACTTGGCTGGATACCTCCATCCTGTCGCGCACAATCCACGAGGTGATTGATGCGCGCCAACTCGTCTGAACCACATGACTCTGTCACAGCGACACAACCGATCACTCCCACCCGTTTGCGCTGGCTGGATCTGTTGAGCAAATACCGCCAACCCATCGGGCTGGCCGTCACCTTGTTGCTGTTCGCAATCGCCCTTATCGCCTGTCGCCACCTGCTGCTTGAACTGGATCTGTACGCGCTCCACGATTCGATCCTTGAAGTACCCAAGCCTGCACTGCTGGGTGCGTTCGGTGCTGCTGTCGCCGGCTTTATCATTTTGTTGGGCTATGAATTTTCCGGTGCCCGTTATGCCGGCGTGAAGCTGCCTGCCAAGACTCTGGCCTACGGCGGCTTTACCGCATTCGCCATCGGTAACGCGATTGGTCTGTCGATGCTCTCGGGCGGCTCGGTACGCTACCGTTTATATGCACGGTATGGCATCGGCGCTTCGGAAGTGGCGCGCATGACCGTGTTTGCCAGCCTGGCCCTGGGTTGCGCCCTGCCGCCGCTCGCTGCTCTGGCCACCCTGAGCAACCTGCCTGCCGCGTCCAATGCCCTGCATCTACCCGCCAGCCTGCTCGGCGGTATCGCCGGCGCTGTGTTGCTGTTAACAGCCGCACTGTGCATCGGCATCTACCGCCGCCGCCTGCCGGAACAACCGTATCCGGACAACCTGCTGGTCAAGGCCGGGCGTCGCACCTTGCGCCTGCCGGGCCGTCGCCTGACCTTCCTGCAACTGATCATCACTGCCCTCGACGTGGCTGCGGCCGCTACCGTGCTGTATATGCTGCTGCCGGAAGCGCCGCCCTTTGGCCCGTTCCTGCTGGTGTACCTGCTGGCCCTGGCCGCCGGTGTGCTCAGCCATGTACCCGGTGGCGTCGGGGTGTTCGAAGCAATCCTGCTGGCTGCCTTCGCCGACAAGCTCGGTGCCGCGCCACTGGCGGCCGCACTGCTGCTGTACCGGATGATCTATGTGGTGCTGCCGCTGTTGATCGCTTGTGTGTTCCTGCTGGTCAATGAAGCCCAGCGCCTGTTCCATACGCAACAAAGCCTGCGCGCGGCCTCGGGCCTTGCTGCACCGATCCTGGCCGTACTGGTTTTTTTGTCAGGCGTGGTCCTGCTGTTTTCCGGCGCAACCCCGGAAATCGACTCACGACTGGAAAACATCGGCTTCCTGATTCCTCATCGCCTGATTGACGCTTCGCACTTTGGTGCCAGCCTGATCGGCGTGCTCTGCCTTCTGTTGGCCCAGGGCCTGCGTCGACGGTTGTCCGCGGCGTGGATGCTGACCATGGTGCTGCTGCTGACCGGCGCCCTGCTCTCCCTGCTCAAGGGTTTCGACTGGGAAGAAGCCAGCCTGATGACCATGACGGCGGTGCTGCTGGCGATCTTCCGGCGCTCGTTCTATCGCGCCAGCCGCCTGACCGAACTGCCGTTCTCGCCGCTGTACCTGGTGGCCAGCGTGTGCGTACTCGGTGCGTCAATCTGGCTGCTGTTGTTCGCCTACCAGGACGTGCCCTATAGCCATCAGTTGTGGTGGCAGTTCACCCTCGACGCCAACGCCCCGCGGGGCCTGCGTTCGCTGCTGGGCGCGGCCGTGGTGCTGGTGGTGGTGTCGCTGACCTGGCTGCTGCGTACCGCGCGCCCGATCATCCACTTGCCGACACCGGATGAGCTGGAGCGCGCCACCAAGATCCTGATGAACTCTGCACAACCCGACGGCGGCCTGGCGCTGACCGGCGACAAGGCCCTGCTGTTTCATCCAAACGACGAAGCGTTCCTGATGTACGCTCGTCGCGGTCGCAGCCTGGTGGCCTTGTACGATCCGATTGGCCCGACCCTGCAACGGGCCGAGATGATCTGGCAGTTCCGCGACCTGTGCGACATTCACCACGCCCGCCCGGTGTTCTACCAGGTGCGCGCGGAGAACCTGCCGTACTACATGGACATCGGCCTCACCGCGATCAAACTGGGTGAAGAAGCCCGGGTCGACCTCAAACGCTTTGACCTGGAAGCCAAGGGCAAAGAGATGAAGGACCTGCGCTACACCTGGAACCGCGGGACCCGTGATGGCTTGTCCCTGGAGATCCACGAACCCGGCCAGGCCCCGATGGAGGAGTTGAAAGTCATCTCCGACGCATGGCTGACCGGTAAGAACGTGCGGGAAAAAGGCTTTTCCCTTGGACGATTCAGCGACGACTACCTCAAGCACTTTCGTATTGCGATCATTCGCTTCGAAGGGCGCCCGGTAGCGTTTGCGAACCTGCTTGAGACCTACAGCCACGACCTGGCCAGTCTCGACCTGATGCGTGCGCACCCGGACGCGCCGAAACTGACCATGGAATTCATGATGGTCGGCCTGATTCAACATTATAAGAACCATGGCTACGCCCGCTTCAGCCTCGGCATGGTGCCGTTGTCGGGCCTGCAACCACGACGTGGCGCCCCGCTGACCCAACGCCTGGGCTCGATGGTGTTCCGCCGTGGCGAGCAACTGTATAACTTCCAAGGCTTGCGCCGCTTCAAAGACAAGTTCCAGCCTGACTGGGAACCCCGTTATATGGCCGTGCCCGCAGGACTTGATCCGCTGGTGGCACTGGCCGACACCGCCGCCCTGATTGCGGGCGGCTTGACTGGATTGGTGAAACGCTGATGATTCGACGCTCCTGGCGGTATGTATTGGCATTTTTGGTG
This sequence comes from Pseudomonas sp. Colony2, assembly GCF_019382755.1. Taxonomy (NCBI): domain Bacteria; kingdom Pseudomonadati; phylum Pseudomonadota; class Gammaproteobacteria; order Pseudomonadales; family Pseudomonadaceae; genus Pseudomonas; species Pseudomonas sp. Colony2. The sequence goes on from NZ_CP080030.1 coordinate 5,800,618, forward strand.
GTACTGGCACTGATCCTCGGTGGCGGCTACTGGTACTGGAACCGCCCTGCACCGCAACCTACTCTGGAACAACTGCCCCAGGCCGATGGCACGGTCCTGACCCGCGTCACCCCGGGTACCGCGCCCAAGGCCCGCGTGGCCGTGGCCGTGCTGGCCGACGAAATCCTGACCGACAGCCAACTGATCGCCCTGAGCCAGGGCGGCGCAGCGCAGATCGTCCAGGTGATCCTGCCCAAGGACGACTGCAAGCTGCAGGAACAAGCCCTGCAAACCGCCCTCGGCCAGCTCGCCGGCCCAGCGACCCTGGTCAGCGGCATCGGCCCTGGCGCATCCCTCGCCTGGCGCTGGCTGGCCGCACAGAACGACGACAAGGCCAATGCCATCTCCGTCGGCTTCGCGCTGGCGCAGCCAGGCTGCAACGACCCGCTGCCGAAGACTTCGGCCCACGGTAGCTGGCTGGTGGCCTGGAACGATAACCCTGACGATGATGCTGCCAGTTTCGTACGCGACACACCGCGTGCCACCACCAGCATCAGCGACTACGACGTTCACTACCCGCAAGTGCTGAACAACGAGCTGCGCAAGCAACTGGTGGGCTCGGACAACGGCGGCCTGGCGATCCCGGTGGTCGAAGTGCCGGCTGGCCAGGCCAAGGACACCGTCACCCTGTTCCTCTCCGGTGACGGCGGCTGGCGTGACCTGGACCGCGACGTGGCCGGTGAAATGGCCAAGATCGGCTACCCGGTGGTCGGCATCGACACCCTGCGCTACTACTGGCAGCACAAGACCCCGGAACAAAGCGCCAAGGACCTCGCCGAGCTGATGCAGCACTACCGGCAGAAATGGGGTACCAAGCGCTTCGTGCTGACCGGCTACTCGTTCGGCGCCGATGTGCTGCCGGCCATCTACAACCGCCTGCCGGAAAGCGAGCAGCAGCGTGTAGACGCGATCATCCTGCTGGCCTTCGCCCGCACCGGCAGCTTCGAGATCGAAGTGGAAGGCTGGCTGGGCAACGCCGGCAAGGAAGCTGCGACCGGCCCGGAAATGGCCAAGCTGCCGGCCGACAAGGTGGTGTGCATCTACGGTGCCGAAGAAGTCGACGAGAGTGGCTGCACCGACAAGACCGCTGTCGGCGAAGCCGTGAAGCTGCCTGGCGGCCATCACTTCGACGAGAACTACCCAGCGCTGGCCAAGCGTCTGGTAGACATCATCGAGAAGCGCCAGGGCAAGACCCCGGCCGAATAAGCGCCCACAAAAAAGCCCCCGCTGCCGCAAGGCACCGGGGGCTTTTTGTTGGGCTTACATTTCTACTTGAGTGCCGAGCTCGATCACCCGGTTAACCGGCAACTTGAAGAAGCGCAGGTTGCCGTTGGCGTTCTTCAGCATGAACGCGAACAACCCTTCGCGCCAACGCGCCATGCCCTTGATGCGGGACGCGATCACGGTTTCGCGGCTGAGGAAGTAGGTGGTGCGCATCGGGCTGAAATCCAGGTCATCCAGATGGCACAGCTTCAGCGCTTCGGGCACGTCCGGTTCATCGACGAAACCAAAGTGCAGGATCACCCGGAAGAAGCCCTCGCCATAGGAATCGACCTCGAAACGACGCTGGGCCGGTACACGCGGGATGTCTTCGTAGACCACCGTCAGCAGCACCACCTGCTCATGCAGCACCTGGTTATGCAGCAAGTTATGCAGCAAGGCGTGGGGCACGGCATCCGGGCGTGCGGTCAGGAACACCGCCGTGCCTTGCACGCGATGAGGCGGCTGCACACGGATACTGCTGATAAAGATCGGCAGCGGCAGCCCACCTTCGTCCAGCCGGTCCACCAGCAGCTCCTTGCCGCGCTTCCAGGTGGTCATGAGGATAAACAACACAATCCCCGCCAATACCGGAAACGCACCACCCTGCACGATCTTCGGCACGTTGGCGGCAAAGAACAGCCCATCCACCAATAGGAAACCGATCAACACCGGGATAGCCAGTACCGGCGGCCATTTCCACAGCAACAGCATCACCGCCGACACCAGAATGCTGGTGATCAACATGGTGCCCGTCACCGCCACACCGTAGGCCGAAGCCAGGGCGTTGGAGGACTCGAAGCCCAGCACCAGCAGGATCACGCCCACCATCAGTGACCAGTTCACCGCGCCGATGTAGATCTGGCCTTGCTCGGCGCTGGAAGTGTGCTGGATATGCATGCGCGGGATGTAACCGAGCTGGATCGCCTGACGGGTCAGGGAGAACGCCCCGGAGATCACCGCCTGGGAAGCAATCACGGTGGCCAAAGTGGACAACGCCACCAGCGGGACCAGAGCCCACTCCGGTGCCAGCAGGTAGAACGGGTTGCGGGCTGCCTCTGGATTTTCCAGCAGCAGCGCGCCCTGGCCAAAGTAGTTGAGCACCAACGCCGGCAGCACCAGGGCGAACCAGGCACGGGCAATCGGCTTGCGTCCGAAGTGGCCCATGTCGGCGTACAGCGCTTCGGCGCCGGTCAATGCCAGTACCACCGCACCGAGAATCGCCACGCCCATGCCAGGGTGAACGATGAAGAAGCGCACGCCCCACACAGGGTTGAGGGCGTTGAGCACCTCTGGGTGCTGGATGATTCCATGGATGCCCAGGCCGGCCAACACCAGGAACCACAGCACCATCACCGGGCCGAACAGCTTGCCGATGCGGTCCGTGCCATGTTTCTGGATCAGGAACAGCCCCACCAGCACCACCAGCGAAAGCGGCACCACCCAGCGCTCAAGGCCATCAAACGCCAGTTCCAGGCCTTCGACCGCCGACAATACCGAGATCGCCGGGGTGATCATGCTGTCGCCGTAAAACAGCGCCGCACCGATCAGGCCGAGAATCACCAGCACCGAACGCAACTTGGGGTAAGGTGCCGCCGCCCGCCGGGCCAAAGCCGTCAGGGCCATGATGCCGCCCTCGCCCTGGTTATCCGCGCGCAGGATAAACAGCACGTACTTGATCGAAACGACCCAGACCAGCGACCAGAAAATCAGCGCCAGGATCCCGAAGACCCCGTCGTGATTGACCTGAACCCCATAACCGCCAGCAAACACCTCTTTAAGGGTGTAGAGCGGGCTGGTGCCGATATCGCCGTAAACCACCCCCACTGCCGCCACCAGCATGCCGATCGGCTTTGCGTTGGACTGCTCGGCACCTGCTGCCTGACTACTTGCCTGACCCATCAACCACTCCTGCCCTTTGACCTGCGGTCTTTTATAAACAGCGCGCCTGCTGCGGGCGCCTATGCTGTCCACAGCATGCGCTGTTTTACTTCTCGTTACAGACGATTTATTGACCGAGGAAATTCACTCAGGTGCAACGGCGCGAAGCATAGCGCAGCACTCGTCGTATTTCCCTGCATAAAGCTGGTCAAGAGCGATTCCCGTCGCTAGAATTGCGCACTTTTTGATCAGAGGCACACCAAGTGCCCATCCGCCACCTTTCGTGCACGACGGGCGGCGTCATTCAATACCGAGGTTAGACATGTCCACCACCATCGCAAAAGCCAACCCCAAGGTCGGCTTTGTATCCCTGGGTTGCCCAAAGGCTCTGGTCGACTCCGAACGCATCCTTACGCAACTGCGCATGGAAGGCTATGACGTCGTGTCCACCTACCAGGACGCGGACGTGGTGGTGGTCAACACTTGCGGCTTCATTGACTCGGCCAAGGCCGAGTCCCTGGAAGTGATCGGCGAAGCCATCAAGGAAAACGGCAAGGTGATCGTCACCGGCTGCATGGGTGTGGAAGAAGGCGCCATCCGCAACGTGCACCCGAGCGTGCTGGCCGTGACTGGCCCGCAGCAGTACGAGCAAGTGGTCAACGCCGTGCACGACGTAGTGCCGCCGCGCCAGGACCACAACCCGTTGATCGACCTGGTGCCGCCGCAAGGCATCAAGCTGACGCCGCGCCACTACGCCTACCTGAAGATTTCCGAAGGCTGCAACCACAGCTGCAGCTTCTGCATCATCCCGTCGATGCGCGGCAAGCTGGTGAGCCGCCCGGTGGGCGACGTACTGGACGAGGCCCAGCGCCTGGTGAAATCCGGCGTGAAAGAGCTGCTGGTGATCTCCCAGGACACCAGCGCCTACGGCGTCGACGTCAAATACCGCACTGGCTTCTGGAACGGCGCGCCGGTGAAAACCCGCATGACCGAACTCTGCGAAGCCCTGAGCAGCCTCGGCGTATGGGTGCGCCTGCACTACGTTTACCCGTACCCGCACGTTGACGAGTTGATCCCGCTGATGGCCGCCGGCAAGATCCTGCCGTACCTGGACATCCCGTTCCAGCACGCCAGCCCGAAAATCCTCAAGGCCATGAAACGCCCGGCCTTCGAAGACAAGACCCTGGCGCGCATCAAGAACTGGCGCGAGATCTGCCCGGACCTGATCATCCGCTCCACCTTCATCGTCGGCTTCCCCGGCGAAACCGAAGAAGACTTCCAGTACCTGCTGGACTGGCTGACCGAGGCCCAGCTGGACCGCGTCGGCTGCTTCCAGTACTCGCCGGTGGAAGGTGCTCCGGCCAACCTGCTGGACGCTGCCATCGTGCCGGACGACGTCAAGCAGGACCGTTGGGAGCGCTTCATGGCGCACCAGCAGGCCATCAGCTCGGCGCGCCTGCAACTGCGCATCGGCCGTGAGATCGAAGTACTGATCGACGAAGTCGACGAGCAAGGCGCTGTAGGCCGCTGCTTCTTCGATGCGCCGGAAATCGACGGTAACGTGTTCATCGACGATGCCAGCGGCCTGAAGCCGGGCGACAAGGTCTGGTGCACCGTGACCGACGCCGACGAGTACGACCTGTGGGCTGAAAAACGCGCATAAGGTGTAAAGAATTGAAAAAGCCCTGCCTCTGGACAAGATGCGGGGCTTTTTTAGGTCTATCGTTTTGCCCATCGGCGCCAATCATCGGCAAGGGGCAGCGGGCATGCGTCAGCATTCGGTTATCCATACACCCAAATCCAGCGACTATCAGGAACTGACCCGCATCTGGGAGGCTTCGGTGCGGGCCACCCATGACTTCCTGCCGGACAGTTACATCGAGTTGCTGAAAAACCTGGTGCTGACCCGCTACCTCGACGCGGTGATGCTGATCTGCACCAAGGACTCGCGCCAGCGCATCACCGGGTTTGCCGGGGTGGCCGCGGGCAAGGTCGAGATGCTGTTTATCGACCCCGAGCACCGTGGCCAGGGCCTGGGCCGGCAATTGCTGCGCTATGCCATCGAGTCGATGAATGCCGATCAACTGGACGTCAACGAACAGAACCCGCAGGCCCTGGGCTTTTACTTCAAGCAGGGCTTTGAGGTGATCGGACGCACGGACCATGACGGCATGGGCCAGCCTTATCCGTTGCTGCACATGCGTTTGCGCCAGGCCCAGCCACAGGCACGTCGCGGCTAAATGAAATGGAGCCGGGATTAACCGGCGCCACACAGGTACAATAGCCGCCCCCTTTTGTTTCGGCCCTTGTCATGACTGAACCCCTACGCCTCTCCAAACGCCTCATCGAACTGGTCGGTTGCTCCCGTCGGGAGGCTGAGCTGTTCATCGAAGGCGGCTGGGTCACGGTGGACGGCGAAGTGATCGACGAGCCGCAGTTCAAGGTCACCACCCAGAAGGTCGAGCTTGACCCTGAGGCCAAGGCCACAGCGCCGGAGCCGGTGACCATCCTGTTCCACGCCCCCGCCGGCGTGGATGCCGAGACAGCCATGGCGTCGATCAACGCCGAGACCCTGTCGGAAGAACACCGCTTCAGCAAGCGCCCGCTCAAGGGCCACTTCCTGCGCCTGACCGCCAGCAGTGACCTGCAAGCCAAGGCCAGCGGCCTGCTGGTGTTCACCCAGGACTGGAAGATTTTGCGCAAGCTGACCGCTGACGCGAACAAGATCGAACAGGAATACGTGGTGGAGGTGTCCGGCGACATGGTCGCCCACGGCCTGAACCGCCTCAACCATGGCCTGACCTACAAAGGTAAGGAATTGCCGGCGGTGAAAGCCAGCTGGCAGAACGAGAACCGCCTGCGCTTTGCGCTGAAAAACCCGCAACCGGGTGTGATTGCCTTGTTCTGCGAAGCCGTCGGCCTGAAAGTCGTCGCCATTCGACGCATCCGCATTGGCGGAGTCTCCATCGGCAAAGTGCCGGTAGGCCAATGGCGCTATCTGTCCGGCAAAGAAAAGTTCTAAGACTTTTTTCGCCGCCGAATCTCTCGATACCGCCTGCCTGGGCGGTGTCCACAGTTGAATGACCAGGATTGCCCACCATGATTCACAACGACGTACTGCGCAGCGTGCGCTACATGCTCGACATCAGCGACAACAAGATGGTCGAGATCATCAAGCTCGGCGGCATGGAAGTCACCAAGGACGACCTGCTGACCTACCTCAAGAAAGACGAGGAAGAAGGCTTCGTGTTCTGCCCGGACGAAGTCATGGCGCATTTCCTCGATGGCCTGGTGATCTTCAAGCGCGGCAAGGACGAGAGCCGTCCACCGCAGCCGATCGAACTGCCGGTGACCAACAACATCGTCCTGAAGAAACTGCGCGTGGCCTTCGAACTGAAGGAAGACGACATGCACGCAATCCTCAAGGCCTCCGAGTTCCCGGTGTCCAAGCCTGAGCTGAGCGCACTGTTCCGCAAGTTCGGCCACACCAACTACCGCACCTGTGGTGACCAGCTGTTGCGCAACTTCCTCAAGGGCCTGACCCTGCGCGTTCGCGCCTAAACCCGTGAACTACAGCGTCTCGCCCATCGGCTTTGTCCGCTCCTGCTTCAAGGAGAAGTTCGCCATCCCGCGCCAGCCACAACTGGCGCCTGCCGCCCGGGGCGTGCTGGAGTTGGTGGCGCCATTCGACCAGGGTGAGGCGGTGCAGGGTTTGGAACAGGTCAGCCATGTGTGGCTGCTGTTCCTGTTCCACCAGGCGCTGGAAGACAAGCCCCGCCTGAAAGTGCGCCCGCCTCGCCTGGGTGGCAACACGTCCATGGGCGTGTTCGCCACCCGCGCGACGCACCGGCCCAACGGCATCGGCCAGTCAGTGGTCAAGCTGGACAAGGTGGAAGATGGGCGCCTGTGGATATCCGGGATCGACCTGCTGGATGGCACACCGATTCTCGACATCAAGCCGTACGTGCCGTACGCAGACATAGTTGACACTGCGACCAACAGCATCGCCAGCGCTGCGCCACAGCTGATTCCCGTGCAGTGGCTGAAGACTGCGCTGCAACAGGCAGAAGGCCACGCTCAGCGCCTTGGCGAGCCATTGGTGGCGTTGATCGAGCAGTGCCTGGCGCAGGATCCACGGCCGGCGTACCAGACGCCGGGGCCGGAGCGGGAATACGGGGCGCAGTTCTGGGATGTTGATGTGCGCTGGCACTATCCCGAAGCCGGGATGATTTGTGTGCTGGAAGTCGTGTCGGCCGGGTAAACCGGAAACAAATGTGGGAGCGGGCTTGCTCGCGAAAGCGGTGGATCAGTCAATACATCTGGTGACTGTTACACCGCTTTCGCGAGCAAGCCCGCTCCCACATTTTTTTGCGTCGCGCTTATTTCTCGACGAACGCACGCTCGATCAGGTAGTCGCCCGGCTCACGCATACGCGGGGAAACCTTCAAACCGAAGCTGTTGAGCACTTCGCTGGTTTCATCCAGCATGCTTGGGCTGCCGCACAGCATGGCGCGGTCGTCTTCAGGGTTGATCGGCGGCAGCCCGATATCGCTGAACAGCTTGCCGCTGCGCATCAGGTCGGTCAGGCGGCCTTCGTTTTCGAACGGCTCACGGGTCACGGTCGGGTAGTAGATCAACTTGTCACGCAGGGCCTCGCCGAAGAACTCGTTCTGCGGCAGGTGCTCGGTGATGAATTCGCGGTAGGCGACTTCGTTGACGTAACGCACGCCGTGGCACAGGATCACTTTTTCGAAACGCTCGTAGGTTTCCGGGTCCTGGATCACGCTCATGAACGGCGCCAGGCCAGTGCCGGTGCTGAGCAGGTACAGGTGTTTGCCCGGCTTCAAATCGTCAAGCACCAGGGTGCCCGTCGGTTTTTTGCTGATGATGATCTCGTCGCCTTCCTTCAAGTGCTGCAATTGGGAAGTCAGCGGGCCATCAGGCACCTTGATGCTGAAGAACTCCAGATGCTCTTCCCAGTTCGGGCTGGCAATCGAGTAAGCGCGCATGAGCGGGCGGCCGTTGGGCTGTTGCAGGCCGATCATCACGAACTGACCGTTCTCGAAGCGCAGGCCCGGATCGCGGGTGCACTTGAAGCTGAACAGAGTGTCGTTCCAGTGATGAACACTGAGGACACGCTCGTGGTTCATGTTGCTCATGTACGGGGGACTCCTGGAAATGGGTCTGCGCCAAATGATGGATGCGCAATTGCACAGCATTCTAATGGCGGCGACAATATCTGTTAACTGGATTATTAAGATAAGGGTTATCGGTTATATCGATATGCGATTTACTCTACGTCAACTGCAAGTCTTCGTCGCCGTCGCCCAGCAGGAAAGCGTCTCGCGCGCTGCTGGCCTTCTGGCCTTATCTCAATCCGCCGCCAGCACGTCGATTACCGAGTTGGAGCGTCAATCCAGCTGCCAATTGTTCGACCGCGCGGGCAAACGCCTGAGCCTCAACGCCCTCGGTCACCAGCTATTGCCCCAGGCGGTGGCACTGCTGGACCAGGCCAAGGAGATCGAGGACCTGCTCAACGGCAAGTCGGGCTTCGGCTCCCTGGCGGTCGGGGCCACGCTGACCATCGGCAACTACCTGGCCACGCTGCTGATCGGCAGCTTCATGCAGCAGCATCCCGAGAGCCAGGTGAAGCTGCATGTGCAGAACACTGCGCATATCGTGCATCAGGTGGCGCACTACGAAATTGATCTGGGTCTAATCGAAGGCGACTGCAGCCACCCGGACATCGAGGTGCAAACCTGGGTGGAAGATGAACTGGTGGTGTTCTGCGCCCCCCAGCATCACTTGGCCAAGCGCGGCCAGGCGACCATGGAAGAGCTGACCCATGAAGCCTGGATCCTGCGGGAACAAGGCTCTGGAACACGCCTGACCTTTGACCAGGCCATGCGGCATCACCGCAGCGCGCTGAATATCCGCCTGGAGCTGGAACACACCGAGGCAATCAAACGCGCGGTGGAATCAGGCTTGGGGATTGGCTGCATTTCCCGGCTGGCGCTGCGCGACGCCTTCCGGCGTGGCAGCCTGGTACCGGTGGAAACCCCGGACCTGGACCTGGCCCGGCAGTTCTACTTCATCTGGCACAAGCAGAAGTACCAGACCTCGGCGATGCGCGAATTCCTCGAGCTGTGCCGGTCGTTCACCGCCGGGGTGCAGCGCAGCGACGAGATTGTACTGCCGACCATTGCCTAGATCAGGATCACGGCCCACACCAGGGTAATCATGGTCAGCGCTACGAACTGCGCGGCGCTGCCCATGTCCTTGGCGTTTTTCGACAAGGGGTGCAGGTCCAGGGAAATCCGGTCGATCGCCGCTTCGACGGCGGAGTTGAGCAACTCGACGATCAATGCCAGCAGGCACACGGCGATCAGCAGCGCCCGCTCTACCCGGCTGACGTTAAGGAAGAAACTCAGCGGGATCAGGATGACATTGAGCAACACCAGCTGACGAAACGCCGCCTCGCCGGTGAAAGCCGCACGCAGGCCATCCAGGGAATATCCGCCTGCGTTGAAGATACGTTTGATACCGGTTTGACCCTTGAAAGGCGACATAGAGTAGGCAACTGAGCAAAAAGGTGTGGGGAAACTAGAGTAAGCAAAGTCAAAAAAACGTGAATGAACAGCGTCTTAATGCTGCGAAATTGACTCAAGTTGTTGCAAGAGCAGCGCCGCCTGGGTTCGCGTACGTACGCCGAGCTTGCGGAAGATCGCCGTGACGTGAGCCTTGATGGTCGCTTCCGACACGCTCAGCTCGTAGGCAATCTGTTTGTTCAATAGACCTTCGCAGACCATGGTCAATACGCGGAACTGCTGGGGCGTGAGGCTGGCCAGGCCATCACGTGCGGCCTTGGCTTCGTCGGAGACGTTGATCTCTTCAAAGGCCTGCGGCGGCCAGGAGACATCGCCATCCAGCACCGTGCGCACGGCTTTCTGGATGTCTTCCATGGAGCTGGACTTGGGAATGAAACCACTGGCACCGAACTCCTTGGAGCGCACCACCACCGACGCCTCTTCCTGGGCCGATACCATCACCACCGGTATCTGCGGGTATTGCCCACGCAGCAGCACCAGCCCGGAAAAACCGTAGGCACCCGGCATGTTCAGGTCCAGCAGGACCAGGTCCCAGTCGGACTTTTCGGTAAGGCGGGTTTCGAGCTCGGCAATGCTGGCGACTTCGACGAGGCGTACATCCGGCCCCAGGCCCAACGTGACCGCCTGGTGCAGCGCACTGCGAAACAGCGGGTGGTCATCGGCAATCAGGATTTCGTATGTGGCCATTTATTAAATGATCCTGTTTTTTAGGGCGGCACTGATGGGTTCAGTGCTCGCCAACGCGCAAGGTGGCTGCCAGGCCAGCAGTCACCAAAGGGCGCGCTCAACGTCAAAAAGCGACGTATCCAATCTGTGACAGCGCCCCAATCGGCGCCAAGCATGCCCAGCGTAGCCTGGGTGGTCAAGCGCTACGCCCGTGGCTATTTTAGCGGGCTGCGCGTTTGCGCGGCCATCATGCAAAGGTCGGCTGGCCATGACACCTATAGATAAGGTGCAAGGCGAGTATGGACGACATCGGCCGGGTCCAGCGCCAGTTGAAACTTGGCGGCCAGGTAGTGAGTGCTGAATACGTCCAGATAGGCATCCAGGACTTCACTGGCTGCGGCATCTTCAGCCAGCTCCAGGCACAGCGCGGCGACTTCGGCGGTGCAGAAGTGGTCATCACGCTTGGAGCGACGCAGCTTGTAGCGCGACAGTTGCTCGGGCGCCAGGCTCAGCACCGGCAAGTGCTCCAGGTACGGGCTCTTGCGGAACATCTTGCGCGCCTCGCTCCAGGTGCCGTCCAGCAAAATGAACAGCGGGCGCTTGCCCTCCTCCAGCTTGACCTGATGGACCACCCGCTCCGGGGCCACGAATTCGCCGGGAAAGACGATGTATGGCTGCCATTGCGGGTCGGCCAGCAAGGTCAGCAACTCCGGCTCAACCTCAGTGCGCGACCAGGGGAACGCGGTCGTGTCGTTGATCACATCGGCAATCAGCCAGCCGGTGTTGCTGGGTTTCATCGGCTCTACGTCGTGCATCAGCAGGCACATGCCGGATCTGGCCTGGACCTTGGGCCGCCAGGCGCACAGGCAGTACTCGGGAATCACCCGGCAGCCGGGGCAGCGTTCGGCCCGCGAGCCTCGCGCTACAAACGGTTTTACGGCACGGGCCAGGCGCTGCGTGCGCAAACGGGAGACGGCATGGCTCATCGGGTGCGCCGCAGGGAAGTGGAAATCGACACGGATAGAACTCGGAAGGCAAAAGTTACCGCAGTTTACCAGAGCCGCCCCCGGCCACCTGCACTTCCCGGCAATAGGCTGGCCCTAGGGGCAAGCGGTCACCTATAATCCCGCGCCACTGAACGCACAGCGCAGTGGCTGGTCTATGCACCAGTAACCGAATCAGGAGAGTTTCATGCTGCGTCTTATGCCACGCCTTGTAGTTCCGTCCGTCGCCCTCGCGCTGGTGTTGCCTCTGGGTGCCCAAGCGGCCTCGTTGCTGGAGGCTCAACTGAACAGGAAGCTGCAAAGCGTCGCGGAGGAAACCAACAAAGAACTGCCACGGGAAATTGACGAAAAGACCCTGGAAGTTGCCTACACCGTTGAAGGCTTGCAGCTGATTGACCATTTGAGCGTACTGCCCGACCGCGCCGAGCAAATGCGCGCCAACCCCAAGGCTGTGTACTTCCAGCTCGGCCAAAGTGTGTGCCTGAACAAGGGTTACCGCGAGCTGATGGCCAAGGGCGCGATCATGCGCTATGAAATCACCGAGAACAAAACCAACCGCCCGGTAGCTTCGGTGAAGTTCCAGGAAGCAGATTGCCCGGCTCCGGCTGCCGCGAAGAAGAAAAAGTAAGCGACATCTCCTGTCGCGCGCCGCTGACCAGCGGCGCGCAATATCCCCCTCTGCACTCTCCGCCATTGCCCGCCCGCGGCAGCGTCTAAACTCCCTCAGAAGTGATCAATAAGCGGTTGCCAGCCAAGACTTTATAGGCTCATGATCAATTCATCCTGAACGCCTGGAACATCGGGTTTTCACACCGTCCTGTAACATTTTCAGGGCAAAAGAGGGTTGCCCTCCTGAGCGTGCAATGCAAAGGTTTTTAATCATAAGGAATATACAGAACCGGTTTCGCCCACCTCGTTAATCAGAGGCAACGACACATGCAGTGTCGTGGTCCCGACGAATTTCTCGCCGGCACCCAGGGTTCTGTGAAGAAGGAGAAGTTGAATGCCTTACGAACCGAATGAACTCCTGATCCGTCAATTTGAAAAAAACGGCACCGACCTCACGCAGCAGGTCGACGCGCAACTCCACTTGATTGCGCCCAACAGTCCAAATATCCCCCTTTATCGCGACATGATCTTCACCGTGTTGCGCATGGCCCAGGACGACCGCAGCCGCTGGAATGCCAAGATCACCTTGCAGGCGATACGGGAACTGGACCACGCCTTCCGCGTGCTCGAACAGTTCAAGGGGCGGCGCAAAGTCACGGTGTTCGGCTCGGCGCGCACGCCGGTGGAAAGCCCGTTGTACGCACTGGCCCGGGAAGTGGGCGCGGTCCTGGCCCGTTCGGACCTGATGGTGATCACCGGCGGTGGCGGCGGCATCATGGCGGCGGCCCACGAGGGTGCCGGCCTGGAGCACAGCCTGGGGTTCAACATCACCCTGCCCTTTGAACAGCACGCCAACCCGACCATTGATGGCACCGAGAACCTGCTGTCCTTCCACTTCTTCTTTACCCGCAAGCTGTTCTTCGTCAAGGAAGCCGACGCCTTGATCCTGTGCCCGGGCGGTTTCGGTACCCTGGATGAAGCGCTGGAGGTGCTGACCCTGATCCAGACCGGCAAAAGCCCGCTGGTACCGGTGGTACTGCTGGATGCACCGGGCGGTAGCTTCTGGCAAGGCGCACTGGACTTTATCCGCAGCCAGCTTGAGGCCAATCGCTACATCCTGCCCACCGACCTCAAGCTGGTCCGCCTGGTGTACAGCGCCGAAGAGGCGGTGGACGAAATCAACCAGTTCTACGCCAACTTCCACTCCACCCGCTGGCTGAAGCGCCAGTTTGTTATTCGCATGAATCATCCGTTGAGTGACCGCGCACTGGCCCACCTGCAGGAGGCGTTCGCCAGCCTTCGCCTCAGTGGCGACTTCCAACAAGTCGCGTACACCGGCGAAGAGCATGACGAGCCAAGCTTCAGCCATCTGACGCGGCTGGTGTTCAACTTCAACGGGCGTGATCAGGGACGGTTGCGGGAATTGGTGGATTACATCAACTTGCCGGAAAACTGGGCCCAGGCTCAGGGAAAACCGCAGCAGCGGGTGACGGAGACGGCGTGACGTGACACTGAAACGAAAAAAGGCCCGCTATTTTCATAGCGGGCCTTTTGGGTTGTGTCAGGTAGAACGATGCGCAGGTTAGGGCCGCTGCGCAGCCCAGCGGGAGCAAGCTCCCTCGCCACACCAAGCCCCGCAATGATCAGAGCAACCTTTACCAGGCGCAGCCTTCAGTCATCCATATCCCGACCGCTCAACAGGCGACTGATCATCTCCATCGAAAACCCGCGATAACTCAGGAAGCGACCTTGCTTAGCCCGCTCACGCGCATCAATGGGCAGATGACCGGCAAACTTGCGCCGCCAGGTTTCTTCCAGTTGTGCCTGCCAACTGATGCCGCACTCACGCAACGCGAGTTCGATATCAGCCCGCTGCAGGCCACGCTGGCTCAGCTCTTCACGAATTCGTGCAGGGCCATAGCCGGATCGGGCTCGGTAGGAGACGAAACTTTCGAGGTAACGGGACTCCGACAACAGCCCTTCTTCCGTCAAACGGTCAAGGGCTGCGTCGATCATCTCGGGATCTGCGCCACGCTGACGCAGCTTACGCGTCAGCTCGACTCGACCATGCTCGCGACGTGCGAGCAGGTCCATTGCAGTGCGCCTTACGGCGACGGGTGTATCCAGGACAACGCTCATCGTTTGCTTCAGATGTCAGTGTCGACTTCTTCTACTTCTTCAACCGGCTCGCGGTTGGCGGCAGCCTTGACGTCAGGTGCCGGGGTCAGCAACTTGTCGCGGATCTGCTTCTCGAGCGTAGCGGCAACATCCGGGTTATCCGCAAGGAACTTGGCCGAGTTGGCCTTGCCCTGGCCGATCTTGCTGCCGTTGTAGGCATACCAGGCACCGGATTTCTCGACGAAACCGTGCAGCACGCCCAGGTCGATCATCTCGCCGTTCAGGTAGATACCCTTGCCGTAGAGAATCTGGAACTCGGCCTGACGGAACGGCGGGGCCACCTTGTTCTTCACGACTTTAACGCGGGTTTCGCTACCGACAACCTCGTCACCTTCCTTCACCGCGCCAGTACGACGGATGTCCAGACGGACCGAAGCGTAGAACTTCAGCGCGTTACCACCGGTGGTGGTTTCCGGGCTGCCGAACATCACGCCGATCTTCATCCGGATCTGGTTGATGAAGATCACCAAGCAGTTGGCGTTCTTGATGTTACCGGTGATTTTACGCAAGGCCTGGGACATCAAGCGGGCTTGAAGGCCCACGTGCATGTCGCCCATTTCGCCTTCGATTTCAGCCTTGGGTACCAGGGCTGCCACGGAGTCGACCACGATCACGTCGATGGCGTTGGAGCGCACCAGCATGTCGGTGATTTCCAGCGCTTGCTCACCGGTGTCCGGTTGCGAAACCAGCAGGTCATCAACGTTGACGCCCAGCTTGCCGGCGTATTCAGGATCCAGGGCGTGCTCGGCATCGACGAACGCACAGGTGGCGCCCATTTTTTGTGCCTGGGCAATCACCGACAGGGTCAGGGTGGTTTTACCGGAAGATTCAGGACCGTAGATCTCAACGATACGGCCTTTTGGCAGGCCGCCAATGCCGAGCGCGATGTCCAGACCCAGAGAGCCAGTGGAGATAGCCGGGATCGCCTGACGGTCGTGATCGCCCATACGCATTACGGCACCCTTGCCGAATTGACGTTCGATCTGACCCAGGGCCGCAGCCAAGGCTTTCTTCTTGTTGTCGTCCATTAAAGTCCTCACGTAATCAATAAGGCCTGGCGGCCAACACCTGTATAAGTAGACAGTATTGTTCCACAAAGATCCGTGATCGCCTACCCCTGATTTTCTATTTCTGCTGCAGCTCGTCGCAACAAGCCCTCTAGCGCGGCCTTTACCGTTTGTCGGCGGACCTCGTCGCGGTTGCCGGGGAAGTGTTCGAGCTCGGCGGTAACCTCATCGCCCACGCCCCAGGCGAGCCATACGGTGCCCACCGGCTTGTCCGGCGAACCGCCATCGGGCCCGGCCACGCCGCTGACTGCCACGGCAAAACGCGCCAGGCTTTTCTCCTGGGCACCCCGCACCATCGCCTCCACCACTTCGCGACTGACGGCACCGACCTTGGGGAACAGGGCCTCCGGCACATTCAGCTGCCGGGTCTTCTGGCGATTGGAATACGTGACATAGCCCGCCTCGAACCAGGCCGAACTCCCGGGAATCCGCGTGATTGCCTCGGCGATACCGCCGCCGGTGCACGACTCGGCCGTCGTGACGTGGGCATTGAGAACCTGCAAGCGTCGGCCAAGTTCAGCGGCGAGTTGAGTAATTTCCTTCACGGTCATCTCCTGGAGTGGACGGGCATTCGCCTACCCTACAGGAGCCCATGGGCCATGCAAGTTACAAGAGACTAACGCGCGACAGCCCGGACATACGCCTGGCAGGCGCGCAAGGCGATCATTGCGTTATCGCCTTCGTCGGTGATGCCGATAATTCGTTGAGCATGCGCCGGGTCAAGTTGGGCTCGCGGGGCGCCATGAACCAGGCTGCCGGGGGTGGCGGTGGCTGGCATTGGGCAGCCGTTGCCTGAATCGCCGGCGTCGAGAAGGACTGACAACCGCACATCAGCAGTGGCCAGGCGATCCCGCAGGTGAGCCTGATCGCGTTGTGCATCGGAAAGCTCCCGAGTGTGTTGTTGGTCGCTGGCGCTGAGTTGTTGCTCCAGTGCCAGCCGTTTGTCCTGTTCGGCCTGTTGTTGCTGGCTGAGTGCTGCGGCATGCAGAGCCTGCAGGTGCTCGAGTTGTGCGCCATATCGCCAAGCCTGTACCTGCCAGGCAACACCCGCCGAAACTGCGAACAACAGGCAAATGCCAAGCAGGCGATATGACGTCAGGAAGCCCATGACACCGCCTTCGCCCGCGCCCACAGTTGCATACGGTTCTCCAGACCGTTGAGGCCACCATTGATGCGCCGGGTGATCGTGGTGAACTGGTCCTGGTCAGCCAGCTCGTTCAAGCCATTGCTCTGCCAGTACCACGCGGCAGATTCGCACGCCCATTGCGGCGTCTCCAGCAACTCCGGTTGGTGCAACAAACGCTCATCGCCGAACAGTGCCTGACTGCACGCCAGGTAGTTGCGCCGGCCGGTGATCTGGATCAGGCCGCGGCCGCGATACTTCTGGCCGTCGCCATCGGCTTCAGGGGAGTTGCCCAGACGGGCGGCCAAGGTACCGGTGTCGTATTTGCTCAGGTATTGATCGCTGCCCAGTTCACGTACATAGCGCAGTTCGCCGGATTCGTGGCCGATTTGGGCGAGGAAGGCGGCGATGCGTTTGGGTGTGGTGATTTGGTGACGTGCAGTAGCCTCGTTTAAAGGAGCTAAAAAAATGCCCGCTCTAAGGCGGGCTCCAGGCATTACCTGGATAAGTTGAGGGAGTGTTATCAGCATCGTTTTTTACTCTCACACGCCCAGATATTTACTGAGCAACAGCGTCCAACCAAGGCCATCCAGCGGGCCGTTTGGCTATCGAGGGGATAGGGTAGAAGGAATCGATCGAGCACGTCATTGCGGTGACGACAATCCGTTCGCCTTGATCGTGCATCGGTAGCTTTCCTTGCGTTTGCCGACGGCCGTCAGCGTGTCGATGGACCAGCGCCCCTGCATGAAGCCGGGCCAGGTTTCATCCAGCACCAGCAGCCCTTCGGCCTGGAACGCCGGGTTGCCGGGGCATATCACATTGATCTGCAGGCCTTCACGGCTAACCCGGCGCATCTCGCCTTCGGCCGCCGTCCTGGCTTCGTCTTCGCTCTGGTAGCGCTGGGCAAGGACTTTGAACGGCGCACCACCCACCTCCACCTCACGTTTCTTGCAGGTAGCGGCATCCCACCAGGACGCCTTGGCCCCTTCGAACTTGGCCCGGCTGGTCTCGGTAAAACTGGCGCTGATAAACGCGCGGTCGCCCGGACGGTTATCACGGGTGACCGACAGCCGCACTTCTTGCAGCGGCTTGCCCGACAGCGAGGTGATCTGGCCTTTACGGCCCAGCACATACAGCTCGTCGACAGGCTTGGCCACCGCATCAAAACGCTTGGCAAGCCGGGTCAGAAAGCTCATGTCGCTTTCGTTGGTCTGGTCGATGTGAGCGATCTTTTCAGCGTCCAGATCCGGCGCGACCCTGGGTGAGAATCCATAACGTATGGTCAGTTGGCGGAACAGTGCGCCCAGGGTGGTTGGCCCATGGCTGGCTGTGCGGCGCTGTTTGAATTCGTCCTGGTCGAACGGCGCCGCCGTGGCCACCAGCACCAGGCGCAGGGGGAACAGGTACGGGGTGCGCTGGGTAATCTTGAAGAGCCCCTTGTCCTCCAGGCCGGTCTCCAGGTAACCGACCCGCAGGCCGATCCTCCCACCCAGGCTGGGCAATCCCTCAAGCCCTTCGATGTCGAGGGTCAGCTTGAGCTGGTCGGAGACGAAGCCTGCGGCATCGGTGTGTTCCCACTCCAGTAATCGCTCGTTGAGCAGCGCGGCATTGGTCCCGTAAATTTCCACCGCCGGTGTGAATCCAAGTGCCATGGTTCCTCCTTAATCCCAAACCGAAACCGGTTTTTTTGCGGCGGGCCGCGCGTCCAGCTCCGGTACGATTACACCGATGCCGGCCGGCAATACCGCCCCGTGTTCCGCGAGGTCCGGGTTGAGATGCCACAGTGCTTCCTCGGCAGCGTCGTCGCTGCGACCCAGTTCGCGGTAGAGCAGCAGGTTGACGGAGTCACCGGCAATACTTCGGACTCTACGCATTGACGAATTCCTCCAGTATCAACGTCCAATTGATCAGCATGGCGGTGCCGTCGTCGATCACGTTGGCTTGTTTCTCGTCCACCGATTTGATCGTCCACAGCCCCCAGTTACGGCCAATCCCGTCCACCAACGGCAGCGGTGTACGCAAGGCCTGCAAGTCGCGCAGTTCGTCGAGCCTGGCCATGCCAATGCCACGCGCCGCCTTGCCGGCAAAGGTCAATGTTTCGAGGGCCTGGCCGGTCTGGCTGGATTTGGGTTTGCCGGCAATGATGTCCAGCGCGACCCAGCCACCGCTACTGTTACGGTCGAGGGTCGCGTAGGCAAACCCGCGCGACAGCCCGAAAATAAAGCTGCCCAACACCATTTGTTGTCGCATTAAACCGCTCCATCGGTGAGTGCCGCGTCGCGTCGCGTCGCCAGCAGGTTGTCCATCGACAGCGGCGTGAACTGCGCCTCGATCTGTTGCACGACGAGCGCCGCCAGCGCCTGGTAACTGGTCTGCTCGGGTGCGGTAATGTTGATCTGCGGGGCGAAGTTGATTTGCCGGTTGTCTGTTTGAGCGTTGGGAAGGCTTTGGCTGACCTGTTCAGGTGGCGGGAGACGGTCGTCGCTGCTCATGACTTTCTCGCCCAGGCTCGCCCCGACGTCGCTGCCGACGAACGTGCCGACGACGCCGCCCACCACCTTACCGATTGCACCGCCGGCAAAGCCGCCGATCACACCGCCCAACACTGTGCCGGCGCCCGGAATAATCGAACCCAGCGCCGCCCCGGCGAGCGTGCCAACGGCTCGCCCAATGGCCAGCCCTGCAACCTCGCCGGCCACACCACCCGCGACGCCACCGCCTATCGACCCCACACTGGCGCCAACGGACTCTTTCAGGGTGCCATTGCTCGCGCCCTTGATGAGATTGACACCCGCGTCTGCCACCACCAACGCCAACGAACCGCGCTTCGCGATTCGGCTGGCTCTGTTGGTTTTCGTGGGCGCATCAGGGCCTGATTTTTTGCCTGGCGTGCGCTCGCCCTGGCGTGTGTCGTTGCCTTGTGACTTCCCTTTGCTGCCGGACGGGTCGGGCTTGTTGCCACCGGCATCGCGGGGCGCGTCACCCTCGCCCAGGACTTTCCCGGCGACCTTGTCGAAGACTTTGTCCACGACAGTGCCGCCGAGCTTCTTCGCCAGCGGCACCATCACCACCGCGGCCAATGTGAGGGCGGCCGTGGCTTTGGGCAGCGATTCAGCCAGCCAGCCCAAGCCATTGACCACTGAGGTCAGCACCGTCAGTGCGCCGTTTTTCAGGGGGGCAATCGCCGTATCGGAAGCTGTCTCCAGGCGTGTGGTACTGGCCTGGAAGGCTTGTTCATGAGCTTGTGTGGAGTCTGCCCGCCCGGTCGCCGAACGCATGACCGAGCCCTGGTCTCCCAGGACCGAAGTCGCGTAAGTCGACTTGTCGGCCACCGCCGTAAAGGCCTGCTTCAGCGTGTCGATCACCGGCACCAGGCTCAGAATCGAGCGGTTGCCGTCGAACAACTGCGTGGCCAGTGCCGCCTGCCTTTCCTGGGGCTGCGCCTTGAGCGCCTCGAGGACCGTCAGCACTGTTTGCGGTGCATCCTGCTTCATGCCTGCCGCAAGCACCTTCGGGTCAAGGTTGAGCTCTGCCCAGGCAGCACGCTGCCCCTCGGACGCACCGTCACCCTTGGCCAGCGCGGCGCCGACTTTTTCCACCGCAAGCCCGGCAGACGCCCGGTTGTTACCAACCGTCAGCAACGCCGCCGAAAACGCCGCTACCTGCTCGGGGCTCATGCCCGACGTTCTCGCCGCAGTGCTCTGGCGCACAATCGAACCAATATCCACCGCATCGGCCTTGAGCGAAGCGTGGGAACCCAGCACGTTGGTGGCGTCAGCCAGATCCAGCGCCTGCGGGCGATCCAGCTTCATCGACCCACGCCAGCCGCCCATCATCTCGCCGGCCGTCTTGATATCGGTCTGAAAGGCCGCGGCGATGAGCGCGCTATCGCGGGCGAACTGCAGCAAATCAGCCTGGCGAGTTTCAAGGTCCTTGCCTACGCCGGACCGGGCCCCCACCTGCTCCACCCTTGCCAGGTCGACAGCATCTGCGCCACTTGCGGCAACCATCGGGTCTGACGCCAAGGCCAGGTTGGCTTCGCGCAGTTGTGTGCGCTCATGCCCGGCAAACCCCACCACTTCATGCAGGTCGGTCATCGCCGTTTCCAGCGCCTGCGAGGGTTTGACGGTATCGGATGAGGCGCCGCCCTTGCTATTGCCCTTGCCGGTTTTCAGGGCACCCATCACATCGAGCAATGAGCCGTTGAACCTCTCCAGCGTGTCGATGAGCCGGGTCTGCCCCGTGACCAGTTGCGTCAGTTGCGCACCGACATTCGCCAGTTCCTGGCCCGGCACGGCCTTGGGTACGGTATCAAGCAAGTACGGGCCGGCAAGCATCGGCGCAATCGGCTGGATGCTGGCGCCTGCCCCGGCCGTTTCAAGCGAGCCGTAAATCGCCTCGCCGTCCCTGGCGATGAGCGACCTCAATCCAAATTTACTGTCTGCCATCCGCTCTACTCCTGTTTGACGCCAAGGCGAGTGATCGCGATGTCGTAGCGGCGCAATGCTTTTCCGGCGTCCCAGTCCAGGATTTCCGCTTCATTTACCGAGTAAATGAGCGGCACGATGTCGAGAATTACTTCGATGTCGCGCTCCGAAAGAAGTCCGCCGGTTTGTTTAAAAAATCGTCGATGCGCCCCTGCAGTTCGGTCCAGTCGGGCACGCTGAGGTCGGCGAGATCCGGGATCATCAGGCCGGTGCAGTGGGCAGTGATGAACTCGGCGCGCTCTTTGTTGGTGGCGAGTTTTTTCATCGCCTTGGTGGCACGCAGGGCGGGCATTTCCAGGATCAGGCTGGTGAGACGGCGGCCGCCGGTGTCAAGCGGCAACAGCAGCGAGACGTGCTCACTGGTCGCCGATTCGCGGGGCTGCTCGTCGGCGTCGAGGAAGTACGAGGCAGGCCGGGTCGACATGTCGTGCACGTACTGGGCGATGCTCACATAGTCCGGACGCTTGAGTTGGTCGAGTTCTTTTTCCGACAGGCCGGTGGCGAGTTTGGCCAGTTCGAAGAACTGATCGTCCTCGTCATCACCGGCCCGGGCCAGCGCGTCTTTTTGCGCGGCGTAGAACAACGGCTTGAGTTGAATCTGCTCGATCAGCGCGCCGGTATCAGCGGTGATCGGCGACAGCAGGATGTGCAGCGGAGGCATCCAGGCCATGAATCAATTCCTTGGTGAAGTATGGGAGCGGGAAAACCCGCTCCCGGGGCCTTAAGGCATCAGTACCGCGCGGCGGGCATCGCCGAGGATGTCGACGCCGTTAAGCACGAACTTCTGGGTACGCACGTCGATGTCGATCACCGGGATGCCGTTTTCCAGGCGGTTGTAGGTGCGGCAGGAGAACTCCAGGGTGATGGCGGGTTTATCGCCCATCTTCAGGGTTGTCTCGGTCAGGGTTTTCAGCTTGCCGCCGATGGTGTGGTAGGTGAAGTAAGTCTTGCCGTCCTGGTCCTGGCCGGCTTCACGCACGTTCAGCAAAATGTCGTCGCCCAGGCGCACCCCCAGGGCAAGCATGATTTCCGGACCCGCACCTTGCAGCTCCAATGTAGCGTTGAGCACTTTGGCGCTCTTGGCCATTTCTTCGGCGATGAAACGTCCGCCGGTCATCTGTTCCATGTCGAAGTCGATCTTCGGCGGTGCGAACGAGGTGACCGTCGCCGACAACGGCAGGCCTTGAAGGGTGGCCGCCATGGCCTGTCTGATTCGGTTGGTAAACATTAGAGAACGTCCTCCAGGAACTGCTCGATGATTTCATCGCGGGCGTTGAGTTGATAAATCATGTGTTCGTTCGGCGCGTAGCGGCCGTAGTCGATGACGATGAACCAGGTGCCGTTCTTGTACTTCTCGACACTGTTCAGTTCAGGGTGCAGGTACACGCTGCCGCCTGGAATGGTCTCGTCGGCCACCAGGGTTTGCAGCCAGTCGTTGATGCGCTTGACCTCCTGGTCCATGAACGACTTGGTGAGGTTCTTGGCCATGGCTTTCTGGCCGGCCTTGACCAGCTTGCGGCTGATCGCATCTTCCAGGCCCACGTAGCTGATGAACTTGCCGGTGATGGAGCGGTTACCCAGCAGCGAGAAACCGCCGAGGATGGTGCGGGCGTAGTAGCTCACGCCGTAGCGGTTGAGCAGGTCGCCTTCGGTGGAGGTGTCGAGGATGTTGTACTCAACCACGCGGGACACGTCTTCGGCGAAAGTCACCTGGTTGCCCGGGCTTTCCCATTGCTTGACCTTGGCCAGCGCGGCGATGGCCAGGGACGACGGCGCCAGGAACACGTTTTTCTTCGCGGCCTTGGAGTACACCGACGGCATGTTGTGCACCAGCAGGCAACGGTCGAAACCGAGATCGGCACCGCCCAGTTCGCCGCTGTAGGTCACCTGGTCGGCGACGGTTGCGTCCTTGCCGTCCAGCACCACACGGGCCTTGATGCGCTTGCCGAAGGAGGCGAATTCGCCGGCCACGGCCTTGGTGCCGGTGAAGCCCGGGGCGCCGATGATGGTCAGGTCTTCGGGGACGCTGGCCAGGGCGGCGAGGCCCAGTTTGCGGCCGGTGACCGGCTCTTCACCGCCGATTACGTTATTGATGGTGTCGGCCGGGGTGGTGCCCTCGTCGACGATCACAACGTAGACCGGCACCTTGACCACTTTGAGGATCTGGTAAACGGCGTGGAACAGCGTGCCGGTTTCAGCGCCGGTAGGGTCCAGCAGCGCCTGGGTGGTGAAGCTGTTGATGCGGAACGGGGCGTTTTTCGGAATCGACGCATGGGCGTTGGGGGCAGTGCCCACCAGGCCGATGACGTTATCGCCCAGGCCACCCATGGCCTCGGGGGATTCAGTGGCATTCACGGTGATGCCGTTATGTTCGAAGTTCAAAACCTCAGCCATGATCAGTCAGCCTTCTTCGGGGTGGAGTTGAGGACGCTGGTGAGTTCCAGGCGGCCAGCGGTGCGCAGGGCGGATGCTTCGACGTCCAGCAGTTCCAGTTCCTCGCCGGCGGTAGACCAGTGGCCGTTGCCGGTGGGGAATGGAATGAGGACGGTGTAGGTTTGGCGGTTAAACATGAGTGGAATTCTCCGGGTGGAAAACGCCAAAGCCCCTGCGAGAGGGGCTTTGCCGGGCGAAAAAAAACCGCTTTCGCGGTGG
>NZ_CP080030.1:5825421-5825492 GCF_019382755.1 Pseudomonas sp. Colony2
CTAGCCAGGTAAAAACCAAACTCGCCGATCTCATACTCGGCCTCGCCATCAAACAGCGCGGCCATCCGGAG
>NZ_CP080030.1:5825557-5825757 GCF_019382755.1 Pseudomonas sp. Colony2
CTTCGGTGCCGTCGGGGTTGTAGCGGCCAGTACCGGCGCCAATGTGGGTGATCTCGCCTTTCAAGCCCTGGTTCTTTGCCTGCAGCACTTCATCCAATCCCTTGGAGGTGAAGCGCACCAGGCGTGTAATTTCATCTGTCATGGCTGCGCCCTGAGGTCGTAGTCGTTAATGGTGTAGTGCCGGGCAACCCCGGCACTGT
>NZ_CP080030.1:5825861-5830565 GCF_019382755.1 Pseudomonas sp. Colony2
GTCTCGTGCACGATGGTGATGGTGGCCAGGTCCCGCTCGCTCTTGGCCGCGTTGATGCGGCGGATCAAACGGTTGTGATCGCCACTGGACCAACTGCGACCGATGATTGCCTGCACATCAAAGGTGTAAGGCAGACCGGTTGGCCGCTGTTGATACCAGGCACTGATATTGGGGGTGAATCCCAGGGATTCGACGGCGTAGCTCAGCGCCTTGGGCGTACCGGCCTGACGCTGGATTTGCCAGGACAAGGCCACGGTGAGGCGCTTCTCCGACTCGCTGGCAGCGGCGTCCCATTCACTGACGCCGCGATCAGCGGCCAGGTAGGGAAGGAATTCAGCCGGCGTCTGCAGCGGGTTCATCAAGGCCGGGAATGGCGGAGTGACCCGATCGAGCAATTGCCCGAAACCCAGGTCCAGCGCCTTCTCCAACGGCGAACTGTTGGCGGGCAGCAAACTGCCTTTTGGCTCACTCATAACGTGTGCACCTCCACCTCGACACCCGTGCAATACGGAGCCTGAAACGCCGTGGTGACGATCGGCTCCAGCGGCTCAAGGATCTGCAGTTGCGCAGCGCCTGCCGAGTGGATGGCGTAGTCGATCCAGCTCGGGTCCACCCGCCCTTCCAGGCGATGACAAGACTCGGCGTAGGTTTGCAGCAGTCGCTGCGCGGCTACCTGGGTCAATCCGGAATCCGGACCGGCGTTGATCTTGGCCACCACCCGAATTTTGTAGCGCAGGATCTGCGCCCCCTGCACCGTGACGAGATCCGTTTCCGGTCGCACGTCAGGCCGGGCGAAATGCCGGCGTACACCGTCGAGTAGATCCGCAGAAGGTGTACCATCCCCGTCTCGGGACAGGACCGTGACCATCACTTCGCCGGGCGCGGTTCGACGGCCGTTACCATCCTTGACCCGTGCCGCGTAGCCGTCCGGGTCGAAGGTATAAGTGACCGTCACCACACCCGGCGTAGCACTTTGCACTTTCACCGATGGACGCTCACCGAGGGTGAAAACCTCCCGCCGATACTGCATCCGCGAGCCCGCCGCCGGAGCGTGAGGCGCGAGGTAATAACGCAACCGGGCGTCATCGTCGCTCTCCAATGTTGGCGGTACCGGCGGGAAAGCCGCCGGGTCACCAGGGTCGAGCACCTGGCGCTCAAGGCCCATGTCCGCCAGGCGCGCATCGAGGTTGCTGCCGGTAGCCCACCACGCCAGCATCTGCTTGATGCGGGCGTTGTATTTGCGCTCGTGGGTTTGCAGGCGAACGCAAAAAGCTTCCAGCGCCAACGTCAGCAACTCGCTCTCGTTCTCCAGGCTGACCTTCAGCTTGGCGGCATTTTCTGGTGCACGAGTAGCGACGTAATCAACGACAAACGCCTTGAACTCCGCCAGCAACGGTTCGAACTCATCGACGGCAATGATCGCTGGCTCAGCCAGCTGGTTCTGGCCGGGTATCAGCATGCTCATGTCACCACCTCGAAGGATTGCTTGCGGTTTTTCCAGGTGCCGGCGAAGCGCAGCAACAGGCCGGCGCCCTGGCGGTTGGCGACGATGACTTGCGGTTCGAAGTCGGCGATGCCGTTCTGCGGGTTGTAGAACGCCTGGGCGGCATGGCTCTGGGCGAGAATCAGCAGGTCATCGCCGAGGTTTTGCCCGAGCAGCTGCGGGATCATCGAGCCGTACAGCGGGCGCTTCTGGCGAGTGCCCAAGGGCGTGGTCAGCGCTCGGGTAGCGCGCTGCACAAATTGCAGCCAGTCATCGACCGCCGCCCCGGTGTTTCTATCGATTCCGATCATGGGATGTCCTTGTCAGGGGCTGATGACTCGACCCTGGTGGTCCACCACCGGGCCGCTGAAGTGCGCGCCGCCGGCGTCCAGCAACAGGCTGGTGCCGCCGACTTGCAGCGTGACGCCCTGGGCGCTCATCGTGAGGCTGGCGGCGCCGACCTTGATGTCGACCTGTTCGCGGGAACCTGTGAACGTGGTGGGGCCATTGACCCAGTTGAAGGTATGGCTGGCGTCGTCGTAGTCGCTCTGGGTACCGTCCTGATGGCGGCGCCGGGTCAGTGTCGAAGCGCTGGAGACCGGTGGAAAGCGGTCGCTGTTCAAGCCGAACAAGGCCACCGATTGCGCCCCGCCCTCCCCGGCGCCGTAGTTGAGCAGCAAACATTGCTCGCCTACTGACGGGATGCGGGTTTCCGTCTGCGCTCCGGCGCTGGGGTTGAAAAAGCGGATCGCCGGGGTGAGCAGTTCGCCGTGGCTGACCTTGCAGGTATTGCTGGCGGCGTCGACCTCCTGGCACACGCCGATTCGGCAGAAACTTTCGGCGCGTCGATACAGGTCTTCGAGCTGGCTTTCCATTTCCGCCAGGCGCTCCACGATCGGCCCCAGCTGCATGCGTAACAGCGCGTCGAACATGGGCTACTCCGCCAGCGGCTTGTATTGGTCGGGGTCGTCGATGTTCGAGACGTCCCAGGTGCAGGCAAAAAGCGGCTTGGCTGTGGGATCGTTGAGCAACGGCGGCCCGATATAGAGGGTTTGGATGAAGGTGACGGTCCAGGTGTCGTAGTCCGTCTCTGCGCTGGTGCGTATTGAAGGCGCAGCGACAATGCTGGTCGGCAGGTCGCACTGCGCCTGCGGCAGGTTCCAGCGGTTATCCAGCACCAGGTCCATCAGTTGGCTGGCCAGGTCGCAGGCATCAAAGGGCAAGGCACCCGGGGCCACCATGGCCTTGAGTGAAATCCCCAGGGCATGGGCCTTGCGCCCCTCGCGGGAGCGAAGGCCCGGCCCATTGCCTTCGACCGTGATCAACACGCCGGTGTCGTTCGCGGCGCCCTGAAAGTCCTGATGAGTGCCGACCTTAAGTTCCGGAAACGCCCTGCGCAGTGCCTCGCTGATGGCCTGGGGCAATTGGGAGGGTTTTTCGATAAGTGTCATTTAAGTAGCGTCCTTGCAACGGTTACTGCGGGTCCCGGCCAGGGCCTTCGTTGACGCCGATGCGCTTGGCCGCCCAGCGTTCATAAAGGCCGATGGCCACGTCGGCGCCGGCCATGGCGGTCAGGCACCCAATGGCGCCGGCCGTCCAGATCGACATGCCGGCGGCGTAGCACAGCATCAGGGCTGATACCCCGCACACCATGCAGGCCCCCGAACGCAGGGCCAGGCGCCGCATAAGCGACCAACCGCGGGCGCCTTCCTTGTCGGCGCGCCACATTTCTCCGGAAACCCCGCCAATCACCGCCAATACGATGACCAGCCAGATAGGCATTTCCGCCAACGCTTGCTGCTCGTTTGTCATGTCACGCCTCCTGGAATGAGTGATACCGGCAGGTCGCCGGTTGTAGGTGTTTGTTTCAATTTGAATGGGTTCTCTAGGTAGGCATTCCAAAAAGCCCGGTTGCCCGGGCTTTTCAGTAATGATGTCCTCGAACTTTCGGCGCTACTGGCGCGGTACGGTTCTTTCCTCAATGTTTTTCCGACCACGATCCCTGTCTGCCGGATAACTGCTTCTGGTGCTTTACGCTGCACACCCGGGCCAGTTGCCAACCCTCTGAACCGTTAAGGCCGGTTCATCGCTGCCTGTTCTTGAAGCGGTTTGAAACTAAAGAGCGTCGGCATCCTTGCCGGTATTGCCTGGCATCCTTGCCATCGCTTCGATGGCGTCCTTGCCGGTGTTGCGTAACGTCCTTGTCTTCCTTGGCAGCATCCTTGCCGCCTCCACCAGGCCTTCTTGGCTGGCTTGAGATGAAGAATATGCATGTATGCATATACAGTCAATGCACAAATGCATTTATTTTTGCGCAAGAAATGCACAGGTGCATTTATAGCCCCGCAGGCAAAGGGTTTGGTGGTTTTACGCAGACGAAAAAAAGCCCGCTCACTGGCGGGCTTTGTCTTATACAGAAGGGTTAGCGGGCGTACATGCCCCACCAGAAAACGTGACCAAGGATGCTGATCTGTTCATCCTGGATTTCCTGGAAGCTGTAGTCCTCGTCCGGATGTTCATCGCGGTTGAAGCTACGCAGGCGAATCCCGGAAGGCAGGCGATAGAGCTGTTTCACCCGTAGCTGGCCGTTGTGATTGATGGCGTAAAGATCGCCATCGACGATGTCACCAATCCCGCATTTGCCCGCATTGACACCTACGGTGGCGCCGTCGCGCAGCACCGGCAACATACTGTTGCCGCGCACCGTCACGCACTTGGCCTGGTCGAACTGCACACCGTTATGCCGCAGGCTGCGCTTGCCGAATCGCAGGCTGGCCTTCTCGCTTTCCTCGATGACGAATCTTCCTGATCCAGCAGCCAATTCAACCTCGCGCAGAAAGGGGATCGACACCTCGTCATCATTAACGGGTGTTTCGTCGTCCCACAGGCTTATGTCCTTGAGTTCCGAATGCATCGGGTCACGCTCGTCCGACCGCACCGGCACCAGCCCTGCGCGCCCGCGCAGCTGATCGGTGCTGACCTGGAAGTAATCGGCGATGCGCGAGATGTGCTTGTCCGACGGATCCACGATCTTGCCGCTGAGGATCCGGGACAGTGTGGATTGAGGCACGCCGGTACGCCGGTGAAGCTCCGTGGGGGAGATCCGGTCGCGGTCCAGCAGCTCTCTTAAGACGATAGAAACGTTGCGTTTTTGCATAACGCGGATAGTGCAGGCAGTTTTGATGCTTGGCAAATGCTTATTTGCATATTTAATGCATTGA
>NZ_CP080030.1:5830727-5864646 GCF_019382755.1 Pseudomonas sp. Colony2
CCCACACCCCGATGATGCAGCAGTACTGGCGCCTGAAAAACCAGCACCCTGATCAGTTGATGTTCTACCGCATGGGCGATTTCTACGAGATCTTCTATGAAGACGCGAAGAAGGCGGCCAAGTTGCTGGACATCACCCTGACCGCGCGCGGGCAGTCGGCCGGGCAGTCAATTCCGATGTGCGGGATTCCATATCATTCGTTGGAAGGTTACCTGGTCAAGCTGGTGAAGCTGGGCGAGTCGGTGGTGATCTGTGAGCAGATCGGCGACCCGGCCACCAGCAAGGGCCCGGTGGAACGCCAGGTGGTGCGCATCATCACGCCGGGTACGGTGAGTGATGAGGCGCTGCTGGATGAGCGTCGCGACAACCTGATCGCGGCAGTACTGGGGGACGAACGCCTGTTCGGCCTGGCAGTCCTGGATATCACCAGTGGCAACTTCACGGTGCTGGAGATCAAGGGCTGGGAGAATCTGCTGGCGGAGCTTGAGCGCGTCAATCCGGTGGAGTTGATGATCCCGGACGACTGGCCAAAGGACCTGCCGGCGGAACGTCGCCGTGGGACCAAGCGTCGTGCGCCGTGGGATTTCGAGCGTGATTCGGCGCTGAAAAGCCTGTGCCAGCAATTCTCCGTGCAAGACCTCAAGGGCTTCGGTTGCGAAACCCTGACCCTGGCCATCGGCGCCGCCGGTTGCCTGCTCAGCTATGCCAAGGAAACCCAGCGCACTGCCCTGCCGCATTTGCGCAGCCTGCGTCATGAACGCCTGGACGACACCGTGGTGCTGGATGGCGCCAGCCGTCGCAACCTGGAACTGGACACCAACCTGGCCGGCGGGCGCGACAACACCCTGCAATCGGTGGTCGACCGTTGCCAGACCGCCATGGGCAGCCGCTTGCTCACCCGCTGGTTGAACCGCCCGCTGCGGGATTTGACCGTGCTGCAAGCCCGCCAGACCTCTATTACCTGCCTGCTCGACCGCTACCGCTTTGAAAAGCTGCAACCGCAGCTCAAGGAAATCGGCGATATCGAGCGGATTCTGGCGCGGATCGGCCTGCGTAATGCGCGGCCCCGCGACCTGGCACGCCTGCGCGATGCCCTCGGCGCCCTGCCGCAACTGCAAGCGGCGATGACCGAACTGGAAGCACCGCACCTGCAGCAGCTGGCAGTCACCACCGGCACCTACCCGGAGCTGGCGGCGCTGCTGGAAAAAGCCATCATCGACAACCCGCCCGCGATCATCCGTGACGGTGGCGTGTTGAAGACCGGTTACGACACCGAGCTGGATGAGCTGCAATCCCTGAGCGAGAACGCCGGGCAGTTCCTGATTGACCTGGAAGCCCGTGAAAAAGCCCGCACCGGCCTGGCCAACCTGAAAGTCGGCTACAACCGCGTGCACGGCTACTTTATCGAGTTGCCAAGCAAGCAGGCCGAGCAGGCGCCGATCGATTACCAGCGCCGCCAGACCCTCAAGGGTGCCGAGCGCTTTATCACTCCGGAGCTTAAAGAATTCGAAGACAAGGCGCTGTCGGCCAAAAGCCGCGCCCTGGCCCGGGAGAAAATGCTCTACGAAGCCTTGCTCGAAAGCCTGATCGACAAGCTGGCGCCGTTGCAGGACACCGCCGCCGCCCTGGCCCAGCTGGATGTACTGAGCAACCTGGCCGAGCGTGCCCTGAACCTTGACCTGAACTGCCCGCGCTTTGTCAGCGAGCCGTGCATGCGCATCGTGCAAGGTCGCCACCCGGTGGTTGAGCAGGTGTTGACCACGCCGTTCGTCGCCAACGACCTGTCGCTGGACGACGACACCCGCATGCTGGTGATCACCGGTCCGAACATGGGCGGTAAATCCACCTACATGCGTCAGACCGCGTTGATCGTGCTGCTGGCGCATATCGGCAGCTTCGTGCCGGCGGCAAGCTGCGAATTGTCACTGGTGGACCGCATCTTCACCCGGATCGGTTCCAGCGATGACCTGGCCGGCGGCCGTTCGACCTTTATGGTGGAAATGAGCGAAACCGCCAACATCCTGCACAACGCCACCGAACGCAGCCTGGTGCTGATGGACGAAGTGGGCCGCGGCACCAGCACCTTCGACGGGCTGTCCCTGGCGTGGGCGGCGGCCGAGCGTTTGGCGCACCTGCGGGCATATACGCTGTTCGCGACGCACTACTTCGAACTGACCGTGCTGCCGGAAAACGAGCCGTTGGTAGCCAACGTGCACCTCAATGCCACCGAGCACAACGAGCGCATCGTGTTCCTGCACCACGTGCTGCCCGGCCCGGCAAGCCAGAGTTACGGCCTGGCCGTGGCGCAACTGGCGGGGGTGCCGGCCGAGGTGATTACCCGTGCTCGCGAGCACCTGAGCCGCCTGGAAGAAACAGCGCTGCCCCATGAGATTCCCGTGGCCAGCCCGGCCAAGGCCAGCAACAAACCCAGCGCGCCGCACCAGAGCGACATGTTCGCCAGCCTGCCTCATCCGGTACTGGATGAGTTGGCTAAGCTTGACCTGGATGACGTGACGCCGCGAAAAGCGCTCGAAATGTTATATGCACTGAAGACTCGGATATAACGCAGACGCTTGCAAGCTGGTAGACTCTCGCGCGGTTTGGGATGCTGCGGGCTTTTAGCCTGGCCTGCAGACTATCGCTCCCGAACCTCGCGAGCCCTGCCACAAAGGGTTTCGCTGCCGCCGCCTGAGGAGAAAATTAGAAATGACCTTCGTCGTCACCGACAACTGCATCAAGTGCAAGTACACCGACTGCGTAGAAGTGTGTCCGGTGGACTGCTTCTACGAAGGCCCGAATTTCCTGGTCATCCACCCGGACGAGTGCATTGACTGCGCCCTGTGTGAACCAGAATGCCCGGCCGTCGCTATTTTCTCCGAGGACGAAGTCCCGGCAGAGATGCAGGAATTTATTCAGTTGAACGTTGAGCTGGCGGAAATCTGGCCGAATATCACTGAGCGCAAAGACCCGATGCCGGATGCGGCAGAGTGGGATGGCAAAAAAGGCAAGATTGCCGACCTCGAACGCTGATAGCGTCGATGCCCTCCAAAAGGCCCCTTGCGGGCCTTTTTGCATTTCTGCGGGGCGGGTTTCACTTTTCTACAGGCAAAAAAAAGGGGCGGTATGACCCGCCCACATTTTTTCCCTAGTCCCTGTGTTCCTTTTCATCGTCCTGATGAATCGCATCCTGCGAGGTTCCCTGAATCATCGTTCCTTGATGACTGTGTCAATCCGTGGACACAGGGCTGATCTTAGAGAGTTCACGGGGAAGTTCAACGGGATCCAACCCGCCGGGTTTTCGATTCACGCGCTCAAACGCGAATAAATAATCTTTATATTTCAATAAGATAGAAATATAGGCAATCAATTCAAGACGCCCCCGCCGATGAAAAAACCCAAACGCTTACGAAAAAGTAAGTGAATGCTTACACCAGCAATTACGTAAAAGAGTAAAAAACGCCTCGTTGGTGTTCACCAGGCAAGAAAAAGCCCCGACAAGGTCGAGGCTTTTTTCCCATCCGGTGGATCAGTCGTCGCTGACAGTAATCGTCGGCATTGCCTGGGCCTCTGCTTCCTGCAGGACGATTCGCGCGCCTACGTGGCGCGCCAGCTCCTGGTAGACCATGGCAATCTGGCCATCGGGCTCGGCAACCACCGTCGGCTTGCCGCCATCAGCCTGCTCTCGAATCCCCATGGACAGCGGCAACGACGCCAGCAGTTCAACGCCGTACTGGGTCGCGAGCTTCTCGCCGCCGCCTTCACCGAACAGATGCTCGGCGTGGCCGCAGTTGGAGCAGATGTGCACCGCCATGTTTTCCACGACGCCCAGCACCGGGATGTTGACCTTGCGGAACATCTCCACACCCTTGCGGGCATCCAGCAGCGCGAGGTCCTGCGGTGTGGTGACGATCACCGCGCCGGCCACCGGCACTTTCTGCGCCAGGGTCAGCTGGATATCGCCGGTGCCGGGCGGCATATCGATCACCAGGTAGTCCAGGTTGCCCCAGTCGGTCTGCGTGACCAGTTGCAGCAACGCACCGGATACCATCGGGCCGCGCCAGACCATCGGTGTGTTGTCGTCGGTCAGGAACGCCATGGACATGACTTCCACGCCATGGGACTCGATCGGCACGAACCATTTCTGGTCCTTGATCTTCGGCCGGGTGCCTTCCGGGATGCCAAACATCACGCCCTGGCTCGGGCCATAGATGTCGGCGTCGAGAATCCCGACCCGCGCGCCTTCCCGGGCCAGGGCCAGGGCCAGGTTGGCGGCGGTGGTGGATTTGCCCACGCCGCCCTTGCCGGAAGCCACGGCCACCACGTTCTTGACGTTGGCCAGGCCCGGAACCTGCGCCTGGGCCTTGTGCGGGGCGATCACGCACTGGATGTCGACCCTGGCCGAGCTGACGCCGTCCAGGCCTTCGATGGCCATTTGCAGCATCTGCGCCCAGCCGCTCTTGAACAGGCCTGCGGCGTAGCCCAGCTCAAGCTGGACCGAAACCTTGTCACCCTGCACGTCGATGGCGCGTACGCACCCGGCGCTGACCGGGTCCTGGTTCAGGTAGGGGTCGGTGTACTGGCGAAGAACGGCTTCCACCGCTGCGCGATTGACGGCGCTCATGGGCTACTCCCGAAAAAAGACTGACTAAAACAGGCGGCTATCCTAACCGTTCCAGCGCCCCAGCGGCACGCTTTCGGCCTGCGGGAAAATCCGGAAACAGCCGCACGGGGTGAAATAAATTTCCCGGCGCTTTATAGTGGCCGACCTCCGTTTCATCAAGTAGCCGAGCCCCATGTCCGAGCCACGCAAGATCCTCGTCACCAGCGCCCTGCCCTATGCCAATGGTTCTATCCACCTTGGCCATATGCTTGAGTACATCCAGACCGATATGTGGGTGCGCTTCCAGAAGCATCGCGGCAATCAATGCATTTATGTCTGCGCGGACGACGCCCACGGTTCGGCCATCATGTTGCGCGCCGAGAAGGAAGGGATCACCCCGGAACAACTGATCGCCAACGTCCAGGCTGAACACAGCGCCGACTTTGCCGAGTTCCTGGTGGATTTCGATAACTTCCACTCGACCCACTCCGACGAAAACCGCGAGCTGTCGAGCCAGATCTACCTGCGCCTCAAGGACGCCGGGCACATTGCCACGCGTTCGATCACCCAGTATTTCGACCCGGAAAAGAAAATGTTCCTGGCCGACCGCTTCATCAAGGGCACCTGCCCGAAATGCGGCACTGAGGACCAGTACGGCGACAACTGCGAGAAATGCGGCGCCACTTACGCGCCCACCGACCTGAAGGATCCGAAGTCGGCCATCTCCGGCGCCACCCCGGTACTAAAGGATTCCCAGCACTTCTTCTTCAAGCTCCCGGATTTCCAGCAGATGCTGCAAACCTGGACCCGCAGCGGCACCCTGCAGGACGCCGTGGCGAACAAGATCGCCGAATGGCTGGACGCCGGCCTGCAACAGTGGGACATCTCCCGCGATGCGCCGTACTTCGGCTTTGAGATCCCGGGCGAGCCAGGCAAGTACTTCTACGTGTGGCTGGACGCGCCGATCGGCTACATGGCCAGCTTCAAGAACCTGTGCGACCGCACGCCGGAGCTGGACTTCGACGCGTTCTGGAACAAGGACTCCACGGCCGAGCTGTACCACTTCATCGGCAAGGACATCGTCAACTTCCACGCGCTGTTCTGGCCTGCAATGCTTGAAGGCTCGGGCTATCGCAAGCCAACCGGCATTGCCGTGCACGGTTACCTGACGGTCAATGGCCAGAAGATGTCCAAGTCCCGCGGCACCTTTATCAAGGCGCGCACCTACCTGGACCACCTGTCGCCGGAATACCTGCGCTACTACTACGCCTCCAAGCTGGGCCGTGGTGTCGACGACCTGGACCTGAACCTGGAAGACTTCGTACAGAAGGTCAACTCGGACCTGGTGGGCAAGGTCGTCAACATCGCCAGCCGTTGCGCCGGGTTTATCCACAAGGGCAACGCCGGGGTGCTGGTGGCTGAAAATGCCGCACCTGAGTTGACCGATGCGTTCCTGGCGGCGGCGCCGAGCATCGCCGATGCCTATGAAGCTCGCGACTTTGCCCGGGCCATGCGCGAAATCATGGGCCTGGCCGACCGCGCCAACGCCTGGATCGCCGACAAGGCGCCGTGGTCGCTGAACAAGCAGGAAGGCAAGCAGGCTGAAGTCCAGGCGATCTGCGCCACAGGCGTCAACCTGTTCCGTCAGTTGGTGATCTTCCTCAAGCCGGTATTGCCAATGCTGGCAGCCGACGCCGAGGCGTTCCTCAATGTGCCGCCGCTGACCTGGAATGACCACGCGACACTGCTCGGCAACCATCAGTTGAATGAGTTCAAGCCGCTGATGACCCGTATCGACCCGGTAAAAGTGCAGGCCATGACCGACGCATCGAAAGAAGACCTCGAGGCCAGCAAGACCGATACCGGCGACGCTGCACCTGCGGGCAATGGCGAACTGGCGAAAGATCCGTTGTCGCCGGAAATCGACTTCGACGCCTTTGCTGCGGTGGACTTGCGGGTGGCCCTGATCCTCAAGGCCGAAGCCGTGGAAGGCGCCGACAAGCTGCTGCGCCTGACCCTGGACATCGGTGATGAACAACGCAACGTGTTCTCGGGGATCAAGAGCGCCTATCCGGACCCATCCAAGCTCGATGGTCGCCTGACCATGATGATCGCCAACCTCAAGCCGCGGAAAATGAAGTTCGGTATCTCTGAAGGCATGGTGATGGCGGCCGGCCCTGGCGGTGAAGAGATCTACCTGTTGAGCCCGGACAGCGGCGCCAAGCCGGGTCAGCGCATCAAGTAACAATGGCTAACTGCCTCATGGTCTCGGCCATGGGGCGGTTTCAGCTAGTACCCCCTCCTCGCTTGCCGGATAATCGGATTCTGTTTGCTGTCGGCCCGTTGTTGGCTGTGGCTTTTCCGGGTTCCAACGCAATGATCAAACCATGAGCCTGATTCAACGTATCGACGCCCTGCTGCCGCAAACCCAGTGTGGCAAATGTGGGCATCCTGGCTGCAAGCCCTACGCAGAAGGCATTGCCCAAGGCGAGGCGATCAACAAGTGCCCTCCGGGCGGCCAGGAAACCATCGCAGGCCTGGCGCAGCTGTTGAAGCTCCCGGTGCTGGAGTTGGACACATCTCGAGGGGAAGCGCCCGCACAGATCGCGTTTATCCGTGAAGCGGAGTGCATCGGCTGTACCAAATGCATCCAGGCCTGCCCGGTGGACGCTATCGTCGGTGCTGCCAAATTGATGCACACGGTGATTGTCGACGAGTGCACGGGTTGCGACCTGTGTGTAGCACCCTGCCCGGTTGATTGCATCGAAATGCGTCCGTTGAGCACCGTGGTACCGATTGTCGGCGGGCTGGCCTCCAATGATCATGAACGTGAGGCACGCAGCCTCAAGCGCGACCGGGCCCGGCGACGGTTTGAACAGCGCAACGCGCGGCTGCAACGCGAAGAGGAACAGAAACTTGCCGAACGCCAGGCACGCTCCAAGCGCGCCGCCCCGGTAGCTGCGGCCACGGTCAACCCGGTCCAGGCGGCCATTGAGCGGGTTCGTGCACAAAAAGCCGCGGCCATGGACGCCGCCTTGAAGAAGGCCAAGATCAACCTGGCCATGAGCCGCGCCCAATTGCACAAATCCCTGAAAGCTTTCGGCCACCCGCCGACCTTTGAACAGCAGTCGCAGTTGATCATTCTGCAACAGCACTTCGAAACGGCAGAGCAGGCGCTTGCAGCACTGGTGGTGGCTGATGCCCGCACCTGAACCCCTTGAGCACCGGCCCCACGTGATGAAGC
The DNA here is from genome assembly GCF_019382755.1 of Pseudomonas sp. Colony2. Lineage (NCBI taxonomy): Bacteria > Pseudomonadati > Pseudomonadota > Gammaproteobacteria > Pseudomonadales > Pseudomonadaceae > Pseudomonas > Pseudomonas sp. Colony2. Next base: position 5,838,572 of record NZ_CP080030.1, read on the forward strand.
GTGTACTGCCGGTGCACGCCGCGTTTATCCTGCTCGGGTTATTGGGCCCGTTTTTCGTAACCACACTGACTGTCCGCAAGGAACCGCTCGCCCCATGAACGCCGCAAAACGCCTGGAAATTTTCCGCCGGCTTCACGAAGACAACCCGGAACCGAAAACCGAACTGGCCTACTCCTCGCCGTTCGAGTTGCTGATCGCCGTGATTCTCTCGGCCCAGTCCACAGACGTCGGCGTCAACAAGGCCACCGCCAAATTGTATCCGGTGGCGAACACCCCGGAGGCGATCTACGCGCTGGGGGTTGAGGGGTTGTCCGAATACATCAAGACCATCGGCCTGTACAACAGCAAGGCGAAGAATGTCATCGAGACATGCCGGCTACTGGTGGAACTGCACGGCAGCGAAGTACCGCAAACGCGCGAAGCCCTGGAAGCCCTTCCGGGTGTTGGCCGAAAAACCGCCAATGTGGTGCTCAATACGGCATTTCGCCAATTGACCATGGCGGTGGACACGCACATCTTTCGGGTCAGCAACCGAACCGGTATTGCCCGCGGAAAAAATGTGGTGGAGGTGGAAAAACAGCTGATGAAGTTCGTGCCCAAGCCGTACCTGCTGGACTCGCATCACTGGCTGATCCTTCACGGACGCTATGTCTGCCAAGCCCGCAAGCCGCGCTGTGGCAGCTGCCGCATCGAAGACCTGTGCGAATACAAGGAAAAGACTTCCGACGATTGAGCCATCATTGCTTTTATCGATGAGTCGATTGAAAAAATCTTTTTTACCAGGCCCGAGATTATCGTTATAAGGAGCGCCAACGGCAGTCTTAGCCTGGAGTTAACCTTATGAGCACTGGCAAAGAACAACTGGATGTAGAAGACGACGTTGTTGGCGCTGAATCCGACGATGATGCAGCAGAAGCACCGGTAGAGGTGGCCAAGACCAATTTGAGCAAACGCCGCACCATCGACAACCTTCTGGAAGAGCGGCGCTTGCAAAAACAGTTGGCCGATTACGACTTCGATCTCTAATCGATCCAACGATAAACAGAAGCCTCCCTTGCGGAGGCTTTTTTCTGACTGGATGTAAATGTGAGGCCGGCCTACACCAGGCCGTTTCGCTGGGCCAGCTCGATCAAGTCCACCAGCGAGCGGGCGTTGAGCTTGAGCAGCAAGCGGGTCTTGTAGGTGCTCACAGTCTTGTTGCTCAGGAACATGCCATCGGCGATCTCCTTGTTGGTCTTGCCGCGGGCCAACTGCTGCAACACCATCATCTCCCGGCCGGACAGGCGCTCGACCATGTCCGCTTCGCTGGCGTTACCCATTGTGGAGCGCACCGAGTTCAACGCCTGGTTGGGGAAGTAGCTGTACCCGCACAGCACCGCCTTGACCGCGCTCAACAGCTCGGTGAGATCCTGTTGCTTGCACACGTAGCCGGCAGCACCCGCCTGCATACACCGCATCGAGAAATGCCCGGGCGCCTGGGACGTCAGCACCAGCACCTTGAAGGGATGTGCCTGTTTGGTTGATGACAGCCGGCATATAACTTCCAGGCCATCGAGTTTGGGAATTCCAATATCCAGTATGACAATGTCCGGCATATGCTCGCGCGCAAGTTGCAAGGCATCGACACCGTTATCGGTCTCGGCAACGACCTCATAACTATGACGTTCCATTAGCATACGCACAGCAAGACGAATGACGGGATGATCATCCACGATCAGCACTTTATTCATGGGCAAGTCCAATTTCGCTGTTCGAATTATTAAGAGTAAGCACAATAGCCTAGTCGTTTCTCGCTTGGCATAGCGCTCCCCCCCAAGCAACAGCAAGCAGAGACCTAACCCACAAAGACATAGGATTTAACCTACAAAAAAACGCCAGATCGGAGCTATCCAGTTTTGTTGGGGCTTTCAGAACTTTCCGAGCACAAACATATTTTGAGTGAAAATTCCCAGGATTACGCGGGCCCGGGTAAACGCGCCGTACACAAGTTTCAGGAAATGCCCCTTGTGCGCTGTCAGAAGACCTGTGAACCCGGAGGGAAATCGGGTTTTTAAAAGTTCCATTCGACATAATTACTAACGCTCCATAAATCCTACAGGCATGTCAGCATCTGACATATTCGCGGTACATTTCTGAGTGAATTTTCTGTAGTACATAGTTCCTGCCTACAAGAAAAAATCTCACTTTCAACAATGCATCACTTATCGAGCGAAATTAATAAACATTGCCCCCGTAAAAATATAAACACTCCAGATCATCTCCTGGAGTACCTGAACTTTTTCGAAGCGAACAATAAACACAGGCGCGCGCCCGATGATTCCGGATGTATTTTCAACCAAAAAAAAATGGCCCCTTGAGGGGCCATTTTTCATTGCAACTTACAACACTCAGAACAACTTGCGACCTTTGTTGGCCGCAATGCGCATGCGCAACGCGTTCAGCTTGATGAAGCCTGCCGCGTCTGCCTGGTTGTAGGCGCCGCCATCTTCTTCAAAAGTGGCGATGTTGGCGTCGAACAACGACTCATCGGACTTGCGACCGGTCACGATCACGTTGCCCTTGTACAGCTTCAGGCGCACAACGCCGTTCACGTGGACCTGGGAAGCGTCGATCATCTGTTGCAGCATCAGACGCTCCGGGCTCCACCAGTAGCCGGTGTAGATCAGGCTGGCGTACTTGGGCATCAACTCGTCTTTGAGGTGAGCCACTTCACGGTCCAGGGTGATGGACTCAATGGCGCGGTGAGCGCGCAGCATGATGGTGCCGCCCGGGGTTTCGTAGCAACCACGGGACTTCATGCCCACGTAACGGTTCTCGACGATGTCGAGGCGGCCGATACCGTGTTCGCCACCGATACGGTTCAAGGTCGCCAGTACGGTGGCCGGGGTCATTTCGACGCCGTCCAGCGCGACGATGTCGCCGTTGCGGTAGGTCAGTTCCAGGTACTGGGCCTTGTCAGGAGCGTTCTCCGGGGAGACGGTCCATTTCCACATGTCTTCTTCGTGCTCGGTCCAGGTGTCTTCCAGCACGCCGCCTTCATAGGAGATGTGCAGCAAGTTGGCGTCCATCGAGTACGGGGACTTCTTCTTGCCGTGACGCTCGATCGGGATCGCGTGCTTTTCAGCGTAGTCCATCAGCTTTTCACGGGACAACAGGTCCCATTCACGCCACGGAGCAATCACTTTTACGCCTGGCTTCAAGGCGTAGGCGCCCAGTTCGAAACGCACCTGGTCGTTGCCCTTGCCGGTGGCGCCATGGGAAATGGCGTCGGCGCCGGTTTCGTTGGCGATTTCGATCAGGCGCTTGGCGATCAGCGGACGTGCGATGGAAGTACCCAGCAGGTACTCGCCTTCGTAGACAGTGTTGGCGCGAAACATCGGGAAAACGAAATCGCGGACGAACTCTTCGCGCAGGTCGTCAATGTAGATCTCTTTCACGCCCATGGCTTGCGCCTTGGCACGTGCAGGTTCGACCTCTTCGCCCTGACCCAGGTCAGCGGTGAAGGTCACCACTTCACAGTTATAAGTATCCTGCAGCCACTTGAGGATCACCGAAGTGTCCAGGCCGCCGGAATACGCGAGAACGACCTTGTTTACGTCGGCCATGCCATCACTCCACGGGGTTGTACGGAAAGGCGTCGATTCTACCGACCAAAACCGTGAAATTACAGAGGCGCGACAGCAAATGAAGATAAAGCGACAGATTATGTCGAGCGGGCGACGAAACGCCGCACCTTATGAGGTGGCGCCGGCGTTGCCTGGCGCCTTGGCCTAGGGCGCCGGTTTCTCGGGGGCTGCCACCCGTTCGAGCTGAATATTCACCCGGCGGTTTTTCGCCCGGTTGGCCGCGTTGGTGTTCGGCGCCAGCGGATAGCTTTCGCCATGAAAGCGCAGGGTAATCTGAGATTCCTGGATGCCATTGGCCTTGAAGTAGTCCATTACCGCCAATGCACGACGCCGCGAAACGTCGCGATTGGTCAGGCGATTGCCGCTGTTGTCGGAGTGGCCATTCAACTCGACGTGGTTAACCGTCGGGTCGGCTTTCATGAATTCGAGAATCACCGAGAGCTTTTTCCTGGCCGCCGCGTCCAGTTCGATGCCGCCACCCGGGAAGCCCACCTCGGTCTGTTTGACCTGCTCGAAATTCATCGGCAGCAGCTTGGTGGTGCAGAGTTGATAGTCGTTGTAGGCCTTGCTGAATTTCGCCGGCAGCAGGCGGATCTCTGAGTAACCGCCGTCGCGGCTGTAGTGGCGCACCGTCGGGCTACGCCCTTCGAGCAGGCCGGTAAACAAACGCCCGGCCTGGGCCTGGGAGCTGTTGAACAGCACATCGCCACTGCCGACACGCACCGCCCCCAGGTTGATATCGCCACGCCCCGGCTGCCACGGCGCAGCCGCCGCCAATAGGGTTGCGGAACCGGCACCCAACGAGCCGTTAAAGGCTTTCAGGCGAAACGTCGCCTGCTCGCCGGCCCGGCGCACGAACTCGCCCGAGCCGAAATCGGTGATCGGCTGGGTCAAGCGGCACTCGAATTTATCGCCCTCCACTTTCCACTCAATATTCTCCAGACGTGTCTGGAACGTGAGGGCCATCGCGGGCAGGCTGGCGAACACACTGAGCAGGGCTAGATAATGCTGGCGCACGGGAGGCTCCACTGGTTTCTACAACACATCAAGGCGTCATACATCGTTAAGGCATACCCAGGGATATCGGTCGCATCCTGCAAAACTTGATAGCGAGTGCCTGCAAGAGTCTTTTCCGGTAGCATTCCCACCAGATTGACCCGCCTGGAATCCCCAATGTCCGACCGCCTGACCCTGCTGCGTCCCGACGACTGGCATATTCATCTTCGCGATGGTGCTGCGTTGCCCCAAACCGTGGCCGATGTAGCGCGCACGTTTGGCCGCGCCATCATCATGCCTAACCTGGTACCTCCGGTGCGTAACGCCGCGGAAGCCGACGCCTATCGCCAGCGCATTCTCGCTGCACGACCGGCCGGCAGCCGCTTCGAACCGTTGATGGTGCTGTACCTGACCGACCGCACCCAGCCCGAAGAAATCCGCCAGGCCAAGGCCAGTGGTTTCGTGCACGCCGCCAAGCTGTACCCGGCCGGCGCGACCACCAACTCCGATTCCGGCGTCACCAGTATCGACAAGATCCTGCCGGCCATCGAAGCCATGGCCGAAGTGGGCATGCCGTTGCTGATCCACGGTGAAGTCACCCGTGGCGATGTCGATGTGTTCGATCGTGAAAAGATCTTCATCGACGAGCACATGCGCCGAGTTGTCGAGCTGTTCCCGACCCTCAAGGTGGTGTTCGAGCACATCACCACCGCCGATGCCGTGCAGTTCGTCACCGAGGCTTCGGCCAACGTCGGCGCGACCATCACCGCGCATCACCTGCTGTACAACCGCAACCACATGCTGGTGGGCGGGATTCGGCCGCACTTCTATTGCCTGCCGATTCTCAAGCGCAACACGCACCAGGTAGCGCTGCTCGATGCCGCCACCAGTGGCAGCGAGAAATTTTTCCTCGGTACCGACTCTGCACCTCACGCCCAACACGCCAAGGAAGCCGCGTGTGGTTGTGCCGGGTGTTACACCGCCTATGCGGCGATCGAGTTGTATGCCGAAGCGTTCGAACAACGCAACGCCCTGGACAAGCTTGAAGGGTTCGCCAGCCTCAACGGCCCGCGTTTCTATGGCCTGCCGGCGAATACCGACCGCATTACCCTGGTCCGTGAAGACTGGACCGCCCCCACCAGCCTGCCGTTTGGCGAGCTGACCGTTATCCCGCTGCGCGCCGGTGAAACACTGCGCTGGCGCCTGCTGGAGGAACACCCGTGAGTGAAGACCATTACGACGACGACCAGGAACACGGCGGCGGTGGTGGCGGTTCCCGTCACCCGATGGCCGAGCGTTTCCGTGGCTACCTGCCGGTTGTCATCGACGTAGAAACCGGCGGCTTCAATTGCGCCACTGACGCGCTGCTGGAAATCGCCGCCACGACCATCGGCATGGATGAACAGGGTTTCGTGTTCCCGGAACACACCCACTTCTTCCGCGTCGAGCCGTTCGAAGGCGCCAACATCGAAGCGGCGGCCCTGGAATTCACCGGGATCAAGCTTGATCACCCACTGCGCATGGCCGTCAGTGAAGAAGCGGCGCTGACCGACATCTTCCGTGGCGTACGCAAGGCCCTGAAGGCCAATGGCTGCAAACGCGCGATCCTGGTGGGCCACAACAGCAGCTTCGACCTGGGCTTCCTCAACGCCGCCGTGGCGCGCCTGGACATGAAACGCAACCCGTTTCACCCGTTCTCCAGCTTCGACACTGCGACCCTGGCCGGTTTGGCCTATGGCCAGACCGTGCTGGCGAAGGCCTGCCAGGCTGCCGGTATCGACTTCGACGGTCGTGAGGCCCACTCGGCCCGCTACGACACCGAGAAGACCGCCGAGCTGTTCTGCGGCATCGTCAACCGTTGGAAACAGATGGGCGGCTGGGAAGACTTCGGCGACTGAAGCCAAATCCCGCGCATAAAAAAACCGGCCCTCTCAGGCCGGTTTTTTTTGCTTCGAACGTGGCTTACAGCTTGCCAGCGTTCTCGGTCAGGTAAGCCGCAACGCCTTCTGGCGAAGCGTTCATGCCCTTGTCGCCTTTTTTCCAGTTGGCTGGGCAGACTTCGCCGTGCTCTTCGTGGAATTGCAGGGCGTCGACCAGACGGATCAGCTCTTCCATGTTACGGCCCAGCGGCAGGTCGTTGATGATCTGCGAGCGTACAACGCCCTTGTCGTCGATCAGGAACGCGCCACGGAATGCCACGCCGCCTTCGGACTCAACGTCGTAGGCCTTGGCGATGTCGTGCTTCATGTCGGCAGCCATGGTGTATTTGACTTTGCCGATGCCGCCATCATTGATGGCGGTGTTGCGCCAGGCGTTGTGGGTGAAATGGGAGTCGATGGAAACGGCAACCACTTCAACATTACGCGCCTTGAAATCGTCCATGCGGTGATCCAGGGCGATCAGCTCCGATGGGCAGACGAAGGTGAAGTCCAGCGGGTAGAAGAACACCAGGCCGTATTTGCCTTTGATGGCTTCAGACAGTTTGAAGCTGTCTACGATTTCGCCATTGCCGAGGACGGCGGGTACGTCGAAATCCGGGGCTTGTTTGCCGACGAGTACGCTCATTGGGTATCTCCTGATGTTGGTGACTGAAGTAAAAGGATCCGTCCCAGTGTGCCGCAGCTAAACGACAGGCCTGTGACGTGATCACGCTTCGTGAAGACCGACCATCATACCGGAAAAAAGCCGTTCGTCAGTGAAGCCGCGTGCAAACACCAAGGCTTGAGAAACTACTTTGACAATCATTCTCGTTAACATTAAGATCCGTCGCACTTAAGCCTTAAACCGCGATGGTTCTCCCTTATGTATGTCTGCCTTTGCACTGGTGTCACCGACGGACAAATCCGCGAAGCAATCTACGAAGGTTGCTGCAGCTACAAGGAAGTACGTGAAACCACCGGCGTTGCCAGCCAATGCGGCAAATGCGCCTGCCTCGCCAAGCAAGTGGTACGGGAAACCCTGACGCAGCTGCAAACTGCCCAGGCTGCGATCCCCTACTCAGCAGAATTTACACACGCTTAACAGGCATGTTTTAAAGAACCGGACTTAGTGTCCGGTTTTTTTATGCCCGTAATTCAAACAGTTAGCGTCAAGACGCGGAACACAAACATTCTTATTCCGATTAATTTTCATTTATTATTCAATAACTTAGGTTTGACAGTAGTAAATGCGCAGCTCAAACTCCGCCTTATATACAGCGAATACAGGGCAGGACCCCAATCATGAAAGGCGACATCACAGTCATCCAGCAACTCAACAAAATCCTTGCCAATGAACTGGTCGCGATCAATCAGTACTTCCTGCATGCGCGCATGTATGACGATTGGGGCCTGGAAAAGCTGGGCAAGCGTGAATACAAAGAATCCATCAAGGCCATGAAGGACGCTGACGCGCTGATCAAACGCATCCTGTTCCTTGAAGGCCTGCCGAACGTGCAGGACCTGGGCAAGCTGAACATCGGCGAGCACACCCAGGAAATGATCAACTGCGACCTGAACTTCGAGCGCAAGAGCCACACCGACCTGAAGGCCGCCATTGCTCATTGCGAATCCAAGGGCGACTTCGGCAGCCGTGAACTGCTGGAAGATATCCTTGAAGACCAGGAAGAACACATCGACTGGCTGGAAACCCAAATCGGCCTGATCGACAAAGTGACTATCGAGAATTACCTGCAATCGCAGATGGGTGAATAACCCTACAATTCCCGGCCACTAAAAAGCCCCGCTCTCTTTCGAGAAGCGGGGCTTTTTACTGCCGCGGCCTAAAACAATTCAGGCTTCGGTCTTCGCAGCTGCTTTGGCCGCTGCGTCTTTGATCAGTGCCTGCAACGAACCATCAGCCGCCATTTCGGTGATGATGTCGCTACCGCCGACCAGCTCACCGGCAACCCACAGCTGCGGGAAGGTTGGCCAGTTGGCGTACTTCGGCAGGTTGGCGCGGATTTCCGGGTTCTGCAGGATATCCACGTAGGCGAACTTCTCGCCACATTGCATGATTGCCTGGGAAGCCTTTGCGGAGAAGCCACACTGGGGAGCGTTAGGGGCGCCCTTCATGTAAAGCAGAATAGTGTTGTTGGCAATCTGCTCTTTGATCGTTTCGATGATATCCATGGAACACCTCGGCTGGAACTTTCCGACTCATGGGTCGGCACGGTGGCGCATTGTAACGCAAACCCCAGCGTGACGCTCGGACTCCCCGACAGACAATCCTTACGCCGCCGCCACCTGCACCGGCACGCCGTTCAACGCTGCGTTGCCCGACAGCTCATCCAGTTGCCGCTCATCCGTCAGGTCATTCGCGCTCGCCCCCGGCTGCCCGCTGGCGATGGTCATCTGCACGCCAGGGCGGCCGTGGCCCCAACCGTGAGGCAGGCTGACCACGCCGGGCATCATGTCGAGACTGGCCAACACTTCCACCTCGATCATGCCGATCCGCGAGCTGACCCGTACCCGCTGCCCGTCAGTCAACTGGCGATGGGCAAGGTCATCCGGATGCATCAGCAGTTGATGGCGAGGCTTGCCCTTCACCAGCCGGTGGTAGTTATGCATCCAGGAGTTGTTGCTGCGCACATGCCGGCGGCCGATCAGCAGCAACTCATTCACCTCGGGCACCGGCTGCGCGGCAAAGCGCGCCAGGTCGGCAAGGATAACCGACGGTGCAGCCTGCAGATGGCCATTGGCGGTTTTCAGGCGGCCTGCGAGGTTGGGTTTCAGCGGCCCGAGGTCCAGGCCATGAGGGTGATCGGCCAGCGCGGCAATGGACAACCTGTCGCCATAAGGCCCGGCTCGCAGCCCGAAGTCGATCATCTGCGCAGGCGGCATCGTCGGTTTGAGTGTATTACCCGTCTTCTCGGCAAACGCCCGGGCCAGGCCGACGAAGATTTCCCAGTCATGCAACGCACCCTCGGGTTTCGGTAGGATGGCGCGATTGAAACGGGTGACGTTACGCACCGCGAACATATTGAAGGTGGTGTCGTAGTGATCGTTTTCCAGGGCCGAGGTGGACGGCAGGATCAGGTCGGCATAACGCGTGGTCTCGTTGATATACAGGTCGATGCTGACCATGAACTCCAGGCCATCAAGCGCCTGTTCCAACTGCCGGCCGTTAGGCGTGGAGAGCACCGGATTGCCCGCCACCGTCACCAGCGCACGGATTTGTCCTTCACCCTCAGTGAGCATTTCTTCAGCCAGCGCCGACACCGGCAACTCGCCCCCGTACTCGGGTCGCCCGGAAACCCGGCTTTGCCAGCGATTGAAATGCCCGCCGGAAGTCGAGGCCACCAGGTCGACGGCCGGCGTAGTGCACAAGGCCCCGCCGACTCGATCCAGATTACCGGTCACCAGGTTGATCAACTGCACCAGCCAATGGCACAGCGTGCCGAACGCCTGGGTCGAAACGCCCATGCGGCCATAACACACCGCTGTGTCGGCCGCAGCGAAGTCCCGGGCCAACTGGCGGATCTGCTCGGCGGGCACCGCACATTGACGGCTCATGGCCTCGGCGGTGAATCCGGCCACGGCGTGGCGCACGTCATCCAGGCCGTCCACCGGCAGGTGACTGTCACGGGTCAGGTTCTCGGCAAACAGTGTATTGAGCAATCCGAACAACAACGCCGCATCACCGCCCGGGCGCACGAACAGATGCTGGTCGGCCATCGCCGCCGTCTCGCTGCGGCGCGGATCAACCACCACGACTTTGCCGCCGCGAGCCTGGATGGCCTTCAGGCGTTTCTCCACATCCGGCACGGTCATGATGCTGCCGTTGGACGCCAACGGGTTGCCGCCGAGGATCAGCATGAAATCGGTATGGTCGATGTCCGGGATCGGCAGCAACAGGCCGTGGCCGTACATCAGGTGGCTGGTGAGGTGGTGGGGTAACTGGTCCACCGAGGTGGCGGAAAAACGATTGCGGGTCTTCAGCTGGCCAAGGAAGTAGTTGCTGTGGGTCATCAGGCCATAGTTATGCACGCTCGGATTGCCCTGGTACACCGCCACCGCGTTCTGCCCGTGACGCGCCTGAATCGCGGCCAGGCGCTCGGCTACAAGTACAAAGGCGTCTTCCCACGGGATCGGCTGCCATTCGCTGCCCACCCGCAACATGGGCTGGTGCAGGCGGTCCGGGTCATTCTGGATGTCTTGCAGGGCCACGGCCTTGGGGCAGATATGGCCACGGCTGAACGTATCCAGGGGGTCGCCCTTGATCGAGGTGATCGCCAGGCTTGCGTCTTCGCCCTGGGTGGTCTCCAGTGTGAGGCCGCAGATGGCTTCGCACAGATGGCAGGCACGGTGGTGGAGAGTCTTGGTCATGGCCAGTCTCTTTTATTGTGGGCTAGGCACTTCGGACGAAAACTATGGCCCGCCGGGGCCAGCAGCGCCAGCAACGTTCGTCGTGTGAATCCAGGGGCATCAGGCCAGGCCATGAGGAAACATCAGGAAATGTTTCAGAAGCCTTCGGCAGCCCGCTGAAACCGACGCAGCCCGGCCTCAGCCCGCCCTCACGCATTGCAATGTGGCGCAGCGCCAGTGTACAAATGACCCGCTGCTGTCAGGAAACAGGCTTCAAAAGCGCCCTCCCCGCGTCCTTGAACTCCCCTAAAAACTGTAGCCCTATTGGTAAGACGCGACATTTAATTATAAGATCGCGCCTTCCCCTATTTCGTCGCCCCGTGCGGCTTTCGCCGCAGGTCTCGCCCGTTTTCAAAATAAACCAGGCTTTGAGTATCTGCGGTCTGTTGCAAAAAGGTAGTTAATGATGAGCGCAAGGCACTTTCTCTCCCTGATGGATTGCACGCCCGAAGAGCTGGTCAGCGTGCTCCGTCGAGGCATTGAGCTTAAAGACCTGCGTAACCGCGGCGTACTGTTCGAGCCTTTGAAAAACCGCGTGCTCGGGATGATTTTCGAGAAGTCGTCGACCCGCACCCGCGTGTCTTTCGAAGCCGGCATGATTCAGCTCGGCGGCCAGGCTATCTTCCTGTCACCTCGCGATACCCAACTGGGCCGTGGCGAGCCGATCAGCGATTGCGCGATCGTGATGTCGAGCATGCTGGATGCGGTGATGATCCGTACCTTCGCCCACAGCACCCTGACCGAATTTGCCGCCAACTCCCGAGTGCCCGTGATCAACGGCCTGTCCGATGACCTGCACCCCTGCCAGTTGCTGGCCGACATGCAAACCTTCCTCGAACAGCGCGGCTCGATCCAGGGCAAGACCGTGGCCTGGATCGGCGACGGCAACAACATGTGCAACAGCTATATAGAAGCGGCGATCCAGTTCGACTTCAAATTGCGCGTTGCCTGCCCTGAAGGCTACGAGCCGGATGCACGTTTCCTGGCCCAGGCCGGCGACCGCGTGACCATCGTCCGCGACCCGCGTGAGGCGGTCATCGGCGCACACCTGGTGAGCACCGACGTGTGGACCTCCATGGGCCAGGAAGAGGAAACCGCCAAGCGCCTCAAGCTCTTCGCCCCGTTCCAGGTCACCCGCGCCCTGCTCGACCTGGCCGCGCCGGACGTGCTGTTCATGCACTGCCTGCCCGCCCACCGTGGCGAAGAAATCAGTCTCGACCTGCTGGACGATCAACGTTCAGTAGCCTGGGCCCAGGCGGAAAACCGCCTGCACGCACAAAAAGCCCTGCTCGAGTTTCTGGTTGCGCCGGCGTACCGTCCTGCATGAGCCAGCCACTACTGCTGAACCTGCGCAATCTGGCATGCGGCTATCAAGACCAACGGGTGGTGCAGAACCTCAATCTGCACCTCAACGCCGGCGACATCGGTTGCCTGCTGGGCTCCTCGGGCTGCGGCAAGACCACCACCCTGCGAGCGATTGCCGGGTTTGAGCCGGTGCATGAAGGCGAGATCAGCCTGGCAGGCGAAGTCATTTCCAGCGCCGGTTTCACACTGGCCCCGGAGAAACGTCGGATCGGCATGGTGTTCCAGGACTACGCGCTGTTTCCACACCTCAGCGTGGCTGACAACATCGCCTTCGGCATTCGCAAGCACCCGCAAAAAGAGCGTGTGGTCGCTGAATTGCTGGAACTGGTGAACCTGAAAAACCTCGGCAAGCGCTTCCCCCACGAACTCTCGGGCGGCCAGCAGCAACGCGTCGCCCTAGCTCGCGCCCTGGCGCCGGAACCGCAATTGTTGCTGCTGGACGAACCCTTCTCCAACCTCGACGGCGAACTGCGGCGCAAACTCAGCCACGAAGTACGCGATATCCTCAAGGCGCGGGGCACCAGTGCGATTCTGGTGACCCACGACCAGGAAGAAGCCTTCGCAGTGAGTGACCATGTCGGCGTGTTCAAGGAGGGTCGCCTGGAGCAGTGGGATACGCCCTACAACCTCTATCACGAACCGCTGACACCCTTTGTCGCCAGCTTCATTGGCCAGGGTTACTTCATTCGCGGGCAGTTGAACACGCCGGAATCGGTTACCACCGAACTGGGGGAGTTGCGCGGCAATCGTGCCTACACCTGGCCAACCGGCGGCGCGGTGGATGTGTTGCTGCGCCCGGACGACATCGTTTATGCACCGGACAGCGCCTTGAAGGCGCGGATTGTCGGCAAGACGTTCCTCGGCGCGTCGACCCTGTATCGCTTGCAGCTGCCGACAGGCGCTCAGCTGGAGTCGATCTTCCCCAGCCACGCCGATCACTTGGTCGGTGCCGACGTGGGCATTCGCGTGGCAGCCGAGCACCTGGTGTTGTTCCAGGCCTCAGGCAGCACCGCAGCACAAATCCCTCAGGTTGAGTCAGGCGTTCGACGCTACAGCACCGCCTCCTGACGTCAACGCATCACGCCCGGCCAATTTCCGCGAACTTGGCCTGGGTGTGTTCGGCCAGCACTGTCGCTGCCAACTCCACCTCAAGCCCCCTTCTCCCCGCACTGATAAAAATTGTCGGAAACGACTGCGCCGTCACATCGATGAAGGTGCGCAGGCGTTTCTTCTGCCCCAGCGGGCTGATGCCGCCTAGTAAGTAACCGGTGGCCCGTTGCGCCGCTGCCGGGTCTGCCATCTCGACCTTTTTTACCCCCGCCGCCTGCGCCAACGCCTTTAAATCCAAACTTCCGACGACCGGCACAACCGCCACCAGCAGCTCGGCTTTTTCACTGCTGGCCAGCAGGGTCTTGAACACCTGCGCCGGGTCCAGGCCCAATTTTTCCGCGGCCTCCAGACCATAGGACGCTGCCTTGGGGTCATGTTCGTAACTGTGAATTCGATGTTCGGCGCGAACTTTTTTCAACAGGTCCAATGCGGGCGTCATGTGGGCTCCAGGCTTGGCAAAAAGGTGAAAAAACAGACAGCCAATTCTAGGCCAACAACAAGCAAAAGGCTCTAGTCCGAAGCCCTCTGCCACGCGCTCACGCGCACTTCCCCTGCCGCTTCCCGCGCCCACGGCACGATCATTCATCACACCAATAATTACAAAATGACCGATCGTTCACTTTCGACCTTTGACAGCCGTCATTCTTGTCTATATTTTTTCGTTTACGAATACTGTAGGAATGCACCTACGGATTCACAGCAGTAAGCCGCGAACAGGATGGGGATCCTCGCCACGGTGAAAATCGCCGATTGCCCGGTGCGGCAAAACGCCAGACAACAACAAAAACAGAGGTTTTCCATGACAACTGCTCTTCAACAGCCTTCACTTTCAAGTCAATGCATGGCCGAATTCCTGGGCACTGCGTTGCTGATCTTCTTCGGTACCGGATGTGTTGCTGCGCTCAAGGTCGCGGGTGCCAGCTTTGGGTTGTGGGAAATCAGTATCATCTGGGGGATCGGCGTCAGCATGGCGATCTACCTGAGCGCCGGCATTTCCGGGGCTCACCTGAATCCGGCGGTCAGTATCGCCCTTTGCATCTTTGCCGATTTCGACAAGCGCAAACTGCCGTTCTACATCATCGCCCAAGTCGCCGGGGCCTTCTGTTCGGCCGCGTTGGTTTACACGCTCTACAGCAACCTGTTTTTCGATTACGAACAAACCCACCACATGATTCGCGGCACCCAGGCCAGCCTGGAACTGGCGTCGGTGTTCTCCACCTACCCGCATCCGCTGCTGGGCACGGCCCAGGCGTTCCTGGTGGAAATGGTCATCACCGCGATCCTGATGGGCGTGATCATGGCCCTGACCGATGACAACAACGGCCTGCCCCGCGGCCCGTTGGCGCCGCTGCTGATTGGTTTGCTGATTGCCGTGATCGGCAGTGCCATGGGCCCGCTGACCGGCTTTGCGATGAACCCGGCCCGTGACTTCGGCCCCAAGCTGATGACCTTTTTCGCCGGTTGGGGTGAAATGGCTTTCACTGGCGGGCGCGACATTCCTTACTTCCTGATTCCGATCTTTGCGCCGATTGTCGGCGCCTGCCTCGGTGCTGCCGCCTATCGCGGGCTGATTGCCCGTCACCTGCCCAGCGCCGCACCTGCTACAACTGATGCAACCGAAGCGGCTGCCACCGCCAAAACCCGTACTTCCTGATGCGATAGCCTGGGCCGTACTGCCCTTTTGCGGCCCAGGCTGTTTACTGACTTCCCTATTCTCCGTCCAAGGCAATCGACATGACCGACATTCAGAATAAGAACTACATCATTGCCCTCGATCAGGGCACCACCAGTTCCCGGGCGATCATCTTCGATCGTGACGCCAACGTGGTCTGCACCGCCCAGCGTGAATTCACCCAGCATTACCCGCAAGCCGGCTGGGTCGAACATGACCCGATGGAGATTTTCGCCACCCAGAGCGCGGTGATGGTCGAGGCCCTGGCACAAGCCGGCCTGCACCATGACCAGGTCGCGGCAATCGGTATCACCAACCAGCGTGAAACCACCGTGGTATGGGACAAAATCACCGGCCGCCCGATCTACAACGCGATCGTCTGGCAATGCCGCCGCAGCACCGAGATCTGCCAGCAGCTCAAGCGCGACGGTCACGAGCAATACATCAACGACACCACCGGCCTGGTCACCGACCCGTACTTCTCCGGCACCAAGCTCAAGTGGATCCTCGACAACGTCGAAGGCAGTCGCGAACGTGCGCGTAACGGCGAGCTGCTGTTCGGCACCATCGACAGCTGGCTGATCTGGAAATTTACCGGCGGCAAGACCCACGTCACCGACTACACCAACGCCTCGCGCACCATGCTCTTCAACATCCACACGCTGGAGTGGGATGCGAAGATGCTGGAGATTCTCGACGTGCCGCGCGAAATGCTGCCGGAAGTGAAGTCTTCCTCGGAAATCTACGGTCGCACCAAAAGCGGTATCGCCATCGGCGGTATCGCCGGTGACCAGCAGGCGGCGCTGTTTGGCCAAATGTGCGTAGAACCGGGCCAGGCGAAAAACACCTACGGCACCGGCTGCTTCCTGCTGATGAACACCGGCGACAAGGCGGTGAAATCCAAGCACGGCATGCTCACCACCATCGCCTGCGGCCCGCGTGGCGAAGTGGCCTACGCCCTGGAAGGCGCCGTGTTCAACGGCGGTTCCACCGTGCAATGGCTGCGTGATGAGTTGAAGATCATCGCCGATGCCACCGATACCGAATACTTCGCCGGCAAGGTCAAGGACAGCAACGGCGTGTACCTGGTGCCAGCCTTCACCGGCCTGGGCGCTCCGTACTGGGACCCGTATGCCCGTGGTGCGCTGTTCGGCCTGACCCGTGGTGTACGCGTGGATCACATCATTCGTGCAGCCCTGGAGTCGATTGCCTACCAGACCCGCGACGTACTCGATGCCATGCAGCAGGATTCCGGCGAACGCCTCAAATCCCTGCGGGTAGACGGTGGCGCGGTCGCCAACAACTTCCTGATGCAGTTCCAGGCCGACATCCTCGGTACCCAGGTTGAACGCCCACAAATGCGTGAAACCACCGCGTTGGGCGCCGCCTACCTGGCCGGCCTGGCGTGCGGTTTCTGGGGCAGCCTGGACGAACTGCGTGGCAAGGCGGTAATCGAGCGTCAATTCGAACCGCAGCTGGAAGAAGCGGCGAAGGAAAAACTCTACGCCGGCTGGCAGAAAGCAGTCAGCCGCACCCGCGACTGGGAACCCCACGAAGGCGCTGAATAAGCCAAGCGCCGGACGCGCATAGGGTTGTAACTGGCAGGGAGCAGATTCCTGCGTCATCATGGGCCACTTTTTACGGCAGCCCAAAGGACGCACCATGAATCTGCCTCCCCGCCAGCAACAAATCCTCGAACTGGTTCGCGAACGCGGCTATGTGAGTATCGAGGAAATGGCGCAGCTCTTCGTTGTCACCCCGCAAACCATCCGCCGCGATATCAATCAACTGGCGGAAGCCAATCTGTTGCGCCGCTACCATGGCGGCGCAGCCTATGATTCCAGCGTTGAAAACACCGCGTACGCCATGCGTGCCGACCAGATGCGCGACGAAAAACAGCGCATCGGCGAAGCCATCGCCGCGCAAATCCCCGATCACGCCTCGCTTTTTATCAACATCGGTACCACCACCGAATCGATCGCGCGTGCGCTGCTTAACCACAGCCACCTGAAAATCATCACCAATAACCTCAACGTCGCCATGATGCTGAGTGCCAAAGACGACTTCGACGTACTCCTGACCGGCGGCAACGTGCGCCGGGATGGCGGTGTGGTAGGCCAGGCCAGCGTTGATTTCATCAACCAGTTCAAGGTCGATTTCGCCTTGGTGGGCATCAGCGGTATCGATGAAGACGGCAGCCTTCTGGACTTCGATTATCAGGAAGTACGGGTTTCCCAGGCGATCATTGCCAATGCGCGCAAGGTGATCCTGGCGGCGGACTCCAGCAAATTCGGGCGCAACGCCATGATTCGCCTGGGACCCATCAGTTTGATTGATTGTTTAGTCACCGATCAGCAGCCGGTCCCGGCACTGGTGCAGTTGCTGAATCAGCACAAGATTCGGCTGGAAGTGGTGTAAGCCTATACAGGGGGTGTCCTGCCCCCTGATGTTCACAAATTTTCCTTTCTTCGCCCTTCGATCAGTATTTTCAA
This sequence comes from Pseudomonas sp. Colony2, assembly GCF_019382755.1. NCBI lineage: Bacteria > Pseudomonadati > Pseudomonadota > Gammaproteobacteria > Pseudomonadales > Pseudomonadaceae > Pseudomonas > Pseudomonas sp. Colony2. The sequence goes on from NZ_CP080030.1 coordinate 5,856,177, forward strand.
TCGAAGCGGGCTGGCTGTACCTGCGTTTATAAGCTACCATTTTCGCAAATGAACATTTATGTTCGAATTCCAATACGAAAAAGATTGCGAGGCCAGCCGATGAACCCTTCTACCTTGCCTGCCCCACCGCTTGCCGAAGTCTATGACGTCGCCGTTATCGGTGGCGGGATCAATGGCGTCGGGATTGCAGCAGACGCAGCCGGTCGCGGTTTGTCGGTATTCCTTTGCGAAAAGGACGACCTGGCCAGCCACACTTCCTCCGCGAGCAGCAAGCTGATCCACGGTGGCCTGCGTTACCTGGAGCATTACGAATTCCGCTTGGTGCGCGAAGCCCTGGCTGAACGTGAGGTGCTGTTGGCCAAGGCCCCGCACATCGTCAAGCAGATGCGCTTTGTATTGCCTCACCGCCCGCACCTGCGTCCGGCATGGATGATTCGCGCCGGCCTGTTCCTGTATGACCATCTGGGCAAGCGGGAAAAACTCGAAGGCTCCAAGAGCCTCAAGTTCGGCCCCGACAGCCCGCTGAAAAGCGAAATCACCAAAGGCTTCGAATACTCCGATTGCTGGGTCGACGACGCCCGCCTTGTAGTACTCAACGCCATGGCTGCGCGGGAAAAGGGTGCGCACATCCACACCCAGACCCGTTGCGTCAGCGCACACCGCAGCAAAGGCCTGTGGGAAATGAACATGGAACGTGCCGACGGCAGCCTGTTCTCGATCCGCGCCCGAGCGCTGGTGAACGCTGCCGGCCCGTGGGTGGCCAAGTTCATCAAGGATGACTTGAAGCTGGATTCGCCCTACGGCATCCGTCTGATCCAGGGCAGCCACCTGATCGTACCGAAGCTGTATGAAGGCGCCCACGCGCACATCCTGCAGAACGAAGACCAGCGTATCGTCTTCACCATTCCGTACCTGAATCACCTGACCATCATCGGCACCACCGACCGCGAATACACCGGCGACCCGGCGAAAGTGGCGATTACCGAAGGTGAAACCGACTACATGCTCAATGTGGTCAACGCGCACTTCAAGAAACAACTGAGCCGCGATGACATCGTGCACACCTATTCCGGCGTGCGCCCGCTGTGCAACGACGAGTCCGACAACCCGTCGGCCGTGACCCGCGACTACACCCTGGCGCTGTCCGGCACCTCGGGCGAGGCGCCGTTGCTGTCGGTGTTCGGCGGCAAGCTGACCACCTACCGCAAGCTGGCCGAATCGGCGATGGCACAACTGGCGCCTTACTTCACGCAGATGCGCCCAAGCTGGACGGCTACAGCCACCCTGCCCGGCGGCGAAAACATGAGCACGCCAGAAGCCCTGGCCGATGCAATCCGTAGCAAATACGACTGGGTGCCGAGCGAGATTGCCCGTCGCTGGTCCACCACTTACGGCAGCCGCACCTGGCGCCTGCTGGAAGGCGTGCAATCGCTGGCGGACATGGGTGACCACCTCGGTGGCGGCCTGTACACCCGCGAAGTCGATTACCTGTGCGCTGAAGAATGGGCCACTCAGCCCCAGGATATCCTGTGGCGCCGCAGCAAGCTGGGCCTGTTCACCACGCCGCAGGAGCAGGAGAACGTGCAGCGTTACCTGTCCAAGGTTGAGCACAACCGCGGCAAGATCGAAGCGGCCTGATCAGCCCGACGTAAAAAAGCCCCTGCACCGAAAGGTCCAGGGGCTTTTTCATGCCTGCAGATGACGCTGATAGCGCAGGCCCATTTCACGAATCCCGCTGAAGGCAGAGCCCAGCAACACGGGATAAGCCGCCTGCAAAAAGCCTGGCGTGGCCGTCGCGAGAGCCCGCTCCAACCATAGGCAGGCCTGCACTTCGTCGCCGTCGTGAGCCAGCTCCGCAGCATGGTTGTATTGCCCGCGGAAATCCCCGGCCTCGGCTGAGCGCTGATACCACTGGCGCGCCAGTTGAACATCCTTGGGCACCACCACGCCTTCATGGTGGAACCGACCCAACAGGTTCATCGACTTGGCGTGCCCCTTGGCCGCAGCCTGGCGGAACAGTTCATATGCCGCGACAAGGTCACGCTCCACACCACGGCCACGCGTCAGCAACTGGCCGTAGTTATACAAACCCCAATCCAGCCCCAGATCGGCGGCCTTGCGGTAATGCCGCGCACTGTCTTCCAAGTCGACCTCGCAGCCCCAGCCATTCTCCAGGCAGCGCCCGATCATGTTGATCGCCATGGGGTGACGCTGCCGCGCAGCGATGCGAAACCAGCTCAACCCCAGCGCCTCATCCTTCTGCACGCCACGACCGTCGAGCAGCAGCTGGGCCAGGGTCGCCTGTGCGTCGGCATCTCCCAGCTGTGCCGCATGCATCACCCAGCGCACATAGGCACGCGGGTTATCACCGATATCCGAGGGCTCGCTGCCTGGCTGTGCGCTCTGCATTCCTGCCCCGAGTAGCGATCAAGGACCGCAAAAAGTTTCATGATTTATTTGGTTACAAAGTATTACATTTGAGATCGCTTATCAATTACGATCGCATCTCACTAACACCAACAAGAGATTACTCAATGGCTACCGGCATCAGTTCTGCCCCCCTCTCATCGCGGCATTTGCTCGCGTCGGCAGTGGGCCTGGCAGTGGCTGCGCAAGGAGGATTCAGTTACGCGGCGGAGCCCGCACCAGAAGACAACACAGGGGTCATCCAACTCGGCGCGACCAGCATCGAAGGCCAGGCCCCAAGCCAGAGCGTCTACAACCCTGTGGCTCCTTCTTCCCCCAAGTACACCGAGCCATTGCGCGACACGCCGCAGACCATCACGGTGGTGCCCAAGGAAGTCATTCATGACCAGAACCTGCTGACCCTGCGCGACGTGCTCAGCACCGTGCCGGGGATCACCTTCGGGGCCGGCGAAGGCGGCAGCGGGTATGGCGACAGCATCAACCTGCGCGGCTTCTCCGCCAGTGGCGACATCTACGTGGACGGCGTGCGTGACAGCGCGCAGTACAGCCGCACCGACCCGTTCAACCTGGAGCAGGTCGAAGTCGTCAGCGGCGCAAGTTCGGTGTATTCCGGCTCCGGCGCGGTCGGTGGCACCATCAACCTGGTGAGCAAACAGCCGGAATTACGCGACAAAACCACCATCAGTGCGGGCATCGGCACCGATAACTACAAGCGCACCACCCTGGACACCAACCAGACGCTCAACGACACCACCGCGTTCCGCCTGAACCTGATGGCCCATGGTAACGACGTGCCTGGCCGCGATTATGAAGATTACGAACGCTGGGGCATCGCGCCCTCCATCGCGTTTGGCCTGGGAACGCCGACACGTGTCACCGTCAGTTATGAGCACCAGAAAGACGACAACACACCGCAATACGGTATCCCGATCTACAACGGCAAGCCCATGCCGGGCGTGGGTTGGAGCGACTACTACGGCTACCACAACATCAATGACCAGCAAATCACCTCGGACTCGTTCAGCCTGAAGCTCGAACACGACTTCAACGACGCCGTCTCGGTGCGCAACTTCACCCGCGTCGAGCGGGTGCGCCAGGACCTGCGCGCTTCCGGCCCCGAAGGTGCATTGACCGGCTGTCTGGCCAGCGGCACCCAGATCACCGGCGCCCCTTGCGCCGCGGGCCTGCAGCCGGGCTACTTCCAGCCAAGCGGCGGCTCACTGGGTAACGAGCGCAACACCCAGAACAAGATGTTCACCAACCAGACCGACGTCACCAGCCACTTCAGCACCGGGTTCATCGACCACACGCTGGTGACCGGCATCGCCATCAGCCGCGAGGAATACGAGGCGGATACCGGTAAATGGCTGACCAACGCCAACGGCAGCACCATCGTCCCACCACCGGTCAGCTACAGCGACCCGAACTCCGAATGGTCCGGCCCCGTCAACTTCACCCGGGCCGCCCACATTGACGGCGCGCTGAACAACCGCGCCGCCTATGCCTTCGACACGCTCAAGCTCAACCCACAGTGGGAAATCAACGGCGGCCTGCGTTACGAGCACAACGCCGGCAGCTCGGTGACCAATGCCTATTCCAGCACTGGCGTGGAAACGCCCGGCACTCGCTACGGCCAGGCGGATGACCTGACCTCCTACCGCCTGGCGCTGGTTTACAAACCGGTGGAAAACGGCAGCTTCTATATCGCCTACGGCAACAGCAAGACGCCGTCCCAGGCCAGCGTCAATGGGGGTTGCTACACCCCGGCCAAAAGCTCAGGCATCGCCACCAACAACTGCGATGTTTCCCCGGAAACCGCCGTCATCTATGAGATCGGCACCAAGTGGGACCTGCTCGACAACGCCCTGTCGCTGACGGGCGCGATCTTCCGCAATGACCGCACCAACTATAAAGTCGCCGACAACGACCCGAGCAACCTGAGCGGCACCCAGACCCTCGACGGCAAGGCACGTGCAGACGGTGTGGCGCTGGGCCTGAGCGGCCAACTTACTGACCGCTGGAAAGTCTTCGCCAACTACACCTACCTGAACACTCGTGTGCTGCGCAGCGCCAGCGATTACACCCTGGCAACCACCGGCATCGACGTGCAGAAAGGCGAGCCGCTGACCTTCACCCCCAAACATGCAGCCAGCATCTGGACGGTGTACGACCTGCCCTACGACTTCCAGGTGGGCTACGGCATTACGGCGCAAACCAAGCAGTACCTGGTCAGCGCCGCCAACTCGCCGACTTCCCCCGGCTATGCGGTGCAGCGTGCGATGCTCGGTTACAAGGTCAACAAACAGTTGAACCTGCAGTTGAACGTCAACAACCTGTTCGACAAGGAGTACCTCACCCGTATCCGCAACAACGGTTGGGCAGTGCCCGGCGATGGCCGCGCGGCAGTGGTGTCGGCCGACTACACGTTCTGACAGAGCCACACCCAAAAGCCCCGGGAGCCACACTCCCGGGGCTTTTTCATGGGCGATACAGGCCCACGCCGCCATTCGGTTTTCCGAACACCATAGCTCAACCTATTCGGTTTGCCGGACCAAAACAGGAGAAAAAACCCGTAACACAAAGTTAATCTCTATATAAATCATATGGTTAACCTTTTATTTCTGGTCTGGCACGACTCATGCTCTACACTCGTAGGCGATTGCCTGAGGCGCCTCAGGAGCCGTCACAGGCTTTCGCAGTACTGTTTATATAAAAACGTGGCCGTCCCAACCGGTCTCATAAAAAAAACAAATGTCGAGGAAGTATTGATGCGCATCGTTCCCCATATCCTGGGCGCAGCTATCGCTGCTGCTCTGATCAGCACTCCAGTTTTCGCCGCCGAACTCACCGGCACACTGAAGAAAATCAACGACTCCGGCACGATCACTCTCGCTCACCGCGACAGCTCCATTCCGTTTTCCTATATCGCGGATGGTTCGGGCAAACCCGTGGGCTACTCCCACGACATTCAGCTGGCTATCGTTGAAGCCCTGAAAAAAGACCTGAACAAACCCGACCTGAAGACCAAGTACAACCTGGTCACCTCGCAAACCCGTATCCCGCTGATCCAGAACGGCACCGCGGATATCGAGTGCGGCTCCACCACCAACAACGCCGAACGCGCCCAGCAGGTTGACTTCACCGTCAATATCTTCGAAATCGGCACCCGCCTGCTGGTCAAGAAAGACAAGGAAGGCAAGCCGTCCTACAGCGATTTCGCCGACCTGAAAGGCAAGAACGTCGTGACCACCGCCGGCACCACGTCCGAGCGCATCATCAAGGCGATGAACGCCGACAAGCAGATGGGCATGAACGTCATCTCCGCCAAGGACCACGGCGAGTCCTTCCAGATGCTGGAAAGCGGCCGCGCCGTTGCCTTCATGATGGACGACGCGCTGCTGGCCGGTGAAGAAGCCAAGGCCAAGAAGCCGGACGACTGGGTCATCACCGGTACTCCACAGTCCTTCGAAGCCTACGCCTGCATGGTTCGCAAAGACGACCCAGCCTTCAAGAAGGCCGTGGATGATGCGATCGTCGGCCTGTACAAGTCCGGCGAGATCAACAAGATCTACAGCAAGTGGTTCGAGAGCCCGATCCCACCAAAAGGCCTGAACCTCAACTTCCCGATGAGCGACAAGGTCAAGGATCTGATCGCCAACCCAAGCGACAAGCCAGCGCCTGACGTAAAAATCTGATACCTGACTAAGCTTATGTCCTGAGGGAGCCAACCCTCCCTCAGGCGTCTGTTGCTACCTGCTGGCTTTAATTTTGGAACACTCGACCTGGCGGTTTTCGAGCCGATCGTGTGTGCCTGGCGTTCACCGTCGGGCGGGAAAGGATCTTCCCCAAGCGGGTGCTTGTACATCGATCGATCTCGAGGGGAGACCCTAATGAATTACAACTGGGACTGGGGCGTGTTCTTCAAGTCCACCGGCGTGGGCAGCGAGACTTATCTCGACTGGTACATCGCCGGCTTGGGCTGGACCATTGCCATCGCCGTCGTGGCATGGATTATCGCCTTGCTGCTGGGGTCCATTCTGGGCGTCATGCGCACCGTGCCAAACCGCATCGTATCGGGCATCGCGACCTGCTACGTGGAACTGTTTCGCAACGTACCGCTGCTGGTTCAGCTGTTCATCTGGTATTTCCTGATACCCGACCTGCTGCCGCAGAACCTGCAGGACTGGTACAAACAAGACCTCAACCCGACCACCTCGGCCTACCTGAGCGTTGTGGTGTGCCTGGGCCTGTTCACCGCCGCCCGTGTGTGCGAACAAGTGCGTACCGGCATCCAGGCGCTGCCACGGGGCCAGGAATCCGCCGCACGCGCCATGGGCTTCAAGCTGCCGCAGATCTACTGGAACGTGCTGCTGCCCCAGGCCTACCGGATCATCATTCCGCCGCTTACCTCGGAATTCCTCAACGTCTTCAAGAACTCCTCCGTGGCGTCCCTGATCGGCTTGATGGAACTGCTGGCGCAAACCAAACAGACCGCCGAGTTCTCGGCCAACCTGTTCGAGGCCTTCACCCTGGCCACGCTGATCTATTTCACCCTGAACATGAGCCTGATGCTGCTGATGCGCGTGATCGAGAAGAAAGTCGCCGTGCCCGGCCTGATCTCCGTGGGGGGTAAATAATGGACTTCGATTTCAGCGGCATCATCCCCGCCATCCCGGGCCTGTGGAACGGCATGGTCATGACCTTGCAGTTGATGGTCATGGGCGTGGTCGGCGGCATCATCCTGGGTACGATCCTCGCGCTGATGCGCCTGTCGTCCAGCAAACTGCTGTCGCGCCTGGCCGGCGCCTACGTGAACTACTTCCGCTCGATCCCGCTGCTGCTGGTGATCACCTGGTTCTACCTGGCGGTGCCGTTCGTGCTGCGCTGGATCACCGGCGAAGACACCCCGATCGGTGCGTTCACCTCCTGCGTCGTGGCCTTCATGATGTTCGAGGCGGCGTACTTCTGCGAAATCGTGCGGGCCGGCGTGCAGTCGATCCCCAAGGGCCAGATGGCCGCGGCGCAAGCGATGGGCATGACCTACGGCCAGACCATGCGCCTGATCATCCTGCCCCAGGCGTTCCGCAAGATGACCCCGTTGCTGCTGCAACAGTCGATCATCCTGTTCCAGGACACCTCGCTGGTCTACACCGTGGGCCTGGTGGACTTCCTCAACTCCGCCCGTTCCAACGGCGACATCATCGGCCGCTCCAATGAGTTCCTGATCTTCGCCGGTGTCGTCTACTTCATCATCAGCTTTTCCGCCTCGCTGCTGGTCAAGCGTCTGCAAAAAAGGTTTGCCGTATGATCTCTATCAAGAATATCAACAAGTGGTATGGCGACTTCCAGGTGCTGACCGATTGCAGCACCGAGGTTAAAAAAGGCGAAGTGATCGTGGTGTGCGGGCCGTCCGGCTCGGGCAAATCGACCCTGATCAAGTGCGTCAACGCCCTGGAACCGTTCCAGAAAGGCGACGTGGTGGTCGATGGCACCTCCATTGCCGACCCGAAGACCAACCTGCCGAAACTGCGCTCGCGCGTCGGCATGGTGTTCCAGCACTTCGAGCTGTTTCCGCACCTGACCATCACCGAAAACCTGACCATCGCGCAGATCAAGGTATTGGGCCGCAGCAAGGAAGAAGCCACCAAGAAGGGCCTGCAACTGCTGGAGCGCGTCGGCCTGTCGGCTCACGCCCACAAGCACCCGGGCCAGCTTTCCGGCGGCCAGCAACAGCGTGTGGCAATTGCCCGTGCGCTGGCGATGGACCCGATCGTCATGCTGTTCGACGAACCGACCTCGGCCCTCGACCCGGAAATGGTCAACGAAGTGCTCGACGTGATGGTGCAGTTGGCCCAGGAAGGCATGACCATGATGTGCGTGACCCACGAAATGGGTTTCGCCCGCAAGGTAGCCGACCGGGTGATCTTCATGGACGCCGGCAAGATCATCGAAGACTGCCCGAAAGAGGAATTCTTCGGCGACATCAGCGCCCGCTCCGAGCGTGCGCAGCACTTCCTCGAGAAAATCCTGCAGCACTAAGCAC
>NZ_CP080030.1:5864686-5883846 GCF_019382755.1 Pseudomonas sp. Colony2
CTGGTTGACCCAAGGCATCTGTGATGAAATGCGACCCCAACCTCTTTCGCGCCGCGCCGCCATCACTTGCCGTGAAGCCTCGTCTGATTCGCCAATTGTTCCTGCCGCCGCTGATCATCGCCCTGATGATCGGACTGGGTTACGTCGGCTTCTGGATCAGCGAGTTCTATGGGATCCGCACCCTCAGCGATACCGGCGAACGCCAACTGGAATTGCACGCCCGCACCGTCGAGAGCGAACTCAGCAAATACACCTACCTGCCCAGTCTCCTGGAGCTGGAATCCAGCGTCTCCAGGCTGTTGGCCGACCCGAATCAAGAAACCCGCAAAACCGTCAACGACTACCTCGAAGGCCTGAACCGGCGCAGTCGCAGCCGGGCGATCTACGTGATGGACACCACCGGCCGTGTGCTGGCGACCAGCAACTGGCGCGATGCCGACAGTTACCAGGGTGAAGACCTGTCCTTCCGTGCCTATTTCCAGAATGCCGTGCGCGGCCAGCCCGGCCGGTTCTACGGCATCGGCAGCACCAACGGCGAACCCGGCTATTACCTGGCCCATGGTCTGGAAGAGCACGGCAAGATCATCGGCGTCGCCGTGGTAAAGGTACGCCTGGAAGCGCTGGAAGAGCGCTGGCAGCGGGCGCGCCTGGAGGCCTTCGTCAGTGACGAGAATGGCATCATCATTCTCTCCAGCGACCCGGCCCGTCGCCTCAAGTCCGTGCGGCCATTGAGCGATGACACCAAGGACCGCCTTGCCCACAGCCTGCAATACTACTGGGCGACGCTCAACGAGCTGGAACCACTGGCCCGCGAGCGCCTCAACGAAGGCACCGAGAAGTTGACCTTCCCGGCCAACAGCGAAGTGGTGGCCGACGAGCATGAGGTCAGCTACCTGGCCCAGACCCGCCCGCTGAACGACACCCCCTGGAATTTCACCCTGCTCACCCCGCTGAACGACCTGCGCCGGGCCGCCATCAACCAGGGCATACTGGTGGCCGTAGCCTTTGCGCTGGTGGCATTCCTGCTGATTGCCTGGAACGAGCGCCGCAAGGTGATTGCCACCCGCCTCGCCGCCCGGGAAGCCCTGCAGGAAGCCAATAACCAGCTGGAGCGACGGATTGCCGAACGCACCACCGACCTGCGGGCCAGCAACGAGCGGCTCAAGAGCCAGATTCGCGAGCGGCGCCAGGCCGAGGAAACCTTGCGCCGGGCCCAGGACGAACTGGTGCAGGCCGGCAAACTCGCGGCCATCGGCCAGATGTCCACCAGCATCGCCCATGAATTGAACCAGCCACTGGCCGCCCTGCGTACCCTGTCGGGCAACACCGTGCGCTTCCTTGAGCGTGGGGCGCTGGACACCGCCAGTGCCAACCTCAAGACCATCAACGAACTGATCGACCGCATGGGTCGCATCACCGCCAGCCTGCGCTCCTTTGCCCGGCGTGGCGATGACCAGGGCGAAGCCAATCTGGGCAAGGCGGTGGACGCTACGTTCCAGATCCTCGGCAGTCGCCTGGAGACCCTGCCGCTGACGGTGCACCGCCACTTCAGCAGCGCGCAGTTGCAGATCGACCAGACACGCCTGGAGCAGATCCTGGTCAACCTGATGGGCAACGCCCTGGACGCGATGCAGGCGCAACCGGCCCCCGAACTGTGGCTGGAAGGCGACATCGCCGACGGCAAATATCGCCTGCGGGTGCGCGACAACGGCCACGGGATTGATCCCGAGACCCGCAAGCATTTGTTCGAACCGTTCTTTACCACCAAACCCGGCGAACAAGGCCTGGGCCTCGGCCTCACGCTGTCGGCCAGCCTCGCGGCGGCGACCGGCGGCAACCTCGCCGTCGAGCATCCGGCCAGCGGTGGTACTGCCTTTGTCCTGAGTTTGCCGCTGGCGAGCCCTCAACAAGTCGAGTCGAAATGAACGCAGAAAAAACCACCGACCTGACCGTCCTGATCGTCGAAGACGACCCCCATGTATTGCTCGGCTGCCAGCAAGCCCTGGCCCTGGAAGACATTCCCAGCGTGGGCGTGGGCAGTGCCGAAGAGGCCCTGACCCTCGTCGGTGAAAACTTCGCCGGCATCGTCATCAGCGATATTCGCCTGCCGGGCATCGACGGCCTGGAGTTGCTGACCCGGCTCAAGGCCCTGGATAAAAGCCTGCCGGTGGTGCTGATCACCGGCCACGGCGATATCTCCATGGCCGTGGGTGCGATGCGCAACGGCGCCTATGACTTCATGGAGAAACCCTTCTCTCCCGAGCGCCTGGTGGACGTAGCCCGCCGCGCCCTGGAACAACGCGGTTTGGCCCGGGAAGTCTGGTCGCTGCGCCGGCAACTGGCCGAGCGCGATTCGCTGGAAGGCCGAATCATCGGTCGCTCTCCGGCCATGCAGAACCTGCGGGAATTGATCGCCAACGTCGCCGACACCTCGGCCAACGTGTTGATCGAGGGCGAGACCGGCACCGGCAAGGAATTGGTCGCGCGCTGCCTGCACGATTTCAGCCGGCGCCACTCCCACCAGTTCGTCGCCTTGAACTGCGGCGGCCTGCCGGAGAACCTGTTCGAAAGCGAAATCTTCGGCCACGAAGCCAACGCGTTCACCGGTGCCGGCAAGCGCCGCATCGGCAAGATCGAACACGCCCACGAAGGCACGCTGTTCCTCGACGAAGTGGAAAGCATGCCGATGAACCTGCAGATCAAGCTGCTGCGGGTGTTGCAGGAACGCACCCTGGAACGCCTGGGCTCGAACCAGAGCGTGGCGGTGGATTGCCGGGTGATCGCCGCGACCAAGTCCGACCTCGACGACCTGAGCCGCGCCAACCAGTTTCGCAGCGACCTGTACTACCGCCTCAACGTGGTGACCCTGGAACTGCCGCCGCTGCGTGAACGCCGCGAAGACATCCTGCAGTTGTTCGAACACTTCCTGCAGCAGTCGTCGCTGCGTTTCGACCGCACCGCGCCGGACCTCGACAACCAGACCCTGTCCAGCCTGATGAGCCATGACTGGCCGGGCAACGTGCGTGAACTGCGCAACGTGGCCGAGCGGTTTGCCCTCGGTTTGCCGGCGTTCAAGAAGAGCGGCGCCAGCAGCGGCAACCATGGGCTGGCCTTTACCGAAGCGGTGGAGGCGTTCGAGCGCAACCTGCTCAACGATGCCTTGCAACGCAGCGGCGGCAACCTGACCCAGGCCAGCCAGGAACTGGGGATGGCCAAGACCACGTTGTTCGATAAGGTCAAGAAGTACGGGCTGAGCCACTAGGAGCGCATTGTGGATTTATTGTTGAAGGCGGCATTGGGTGCGGGGGTGGTGTTGATTCTGGCGGCGCTGGCCAAGACCAAGAACTACTACATTGCAGGGTTGGTGCCGCTGTTTCCGACGTTCGCGTTGATTGCGCATTACATTGTCGGCAAGGGTCGGTCGGTGGAGGATTTGAAGACCACCATCGTGTTCGGGATGTGGTCGATCATTCCGTACTTTGTGTACCTGGCGACGTTGTATGTGATGGTTGACCGGATGCGTCTGGAGGCTTCGCTGGCGGTGGCGGCGGTGGCGTGGTTGATGGCGGCTACGATTTTGGTCAGCGTTTGGGTTCGCATGCACGCCTGACATACACCTATCAAAGATGCGGAGCCGAATGAGTGTGTTTGTCCATTTTTTAGGTAACGGCCGATATTGGTTCCGCTCTTACAGCGGCTCACTTTTGAACAGCGCAAAAGTAAGCAAAACGCTCTTGCCCCACCACTCGGCACCTCGCTTAGGCTCGGTGTGCCCTCACTCCGGCTTTGGACCGTGGGCCGCCGTCATGGGCCATCCTTGGCCCAGGACGGCTAACCCGGCGTCCTGCCGGGTTACCCACGCTCCAAAGCCTGCGTTCGGCCAGCGTGGTTTAACGGGGCGCCTAAGATCAAGATCAAAAGCAGATCAACAGCACAGCGGCCTACCGCCCGGCTTGAGTGTTGAAAAGCCAAATCAAAAGCTAAAGCGGGCACGGTCCAAATGTGGGAGCGGGCTTGCTCGCGAAGGTCGTTAACGATGACGCGGGCATTCTGAATGAACGCGGCGCTCTCAGGTTTTTCGCGAGCAAGCCCGCTCCCACAGAAAAGCAGATCTGTTTTCGCTCTGGTTTTTGCTTTTGCTTTTAACACTCAAGCCGGCCGGGAGGCCGCTGTGCTTTTGCTTTTGATCTTAGGCACCCCGTCAACCACGATGGACGGAGTGCGGGCATGCCGAGCCTAAGCGAGGCACCGAGTGGTGGGGCAAAGACCTTTTACTTTTGGCTGGGCCGGCATTCCGGGCGTTTGCCAAAAGTGACTCGCTGTAAGAGCGAAACCATAAGCCGCCGTTACCTAAATAACGGATATGCCCCCAAGCAACCGCTCAGCGCCCCCTAGCGAACAATCTTGTCCACCTGAATCCCCAGCTTCTTCAACCGATACCAAAAACTGCGCTCGGAAATCCCGATCTTCTGCGCCGCCGCAGCCTGCACCCCGTTGCTCTCCTGCAACGCAGCCATGATGTAAGCCTTCTCCACCTCAGCCAGCGCCGCATCCAGATCCTGCGGCACACCCGGCCCGTTGCTGAGTATCGCGCCCACCCCATCCTCAGCAGGCGTCGAAGCAAACAGATACGCCGGCAAATCAATATCCTCGATCACCGGCGTCGCCGCGACAATGGTCGCCCGCTCCACACAGTTCTGCAGCTCACGAATATTGCCCGGCCAGGAATACGCCGCCATGGCCTGCAACGCCTCGGGGCTGAAACCGGTGATGCGTTTGCCCGCCGTGGCACTCAAGGTCTGGGCAAAGTGCCGGGCCAGCGGCGCGATATCTTCCACCCGCTCACGCAAGGCCGGCAGCGGAATCGGAAATACGTTCAAGCGGTAGTAAAGGTCTTCACGAAACTCTTTGTTCGCCACCGCATCCAGCAAATTCTTGTTGGTGGCAGCGATCACTCGCACATCCACCTTGCGCTCGCGCGGGTCACCCACCGGCTCGATCACCCGCTCCTGCAAGGCCCGCAGGATTTTCGCCTGCAACGCCAACGGCATGTCACCCACTTCATCGAGAAACAACGTGCCCTTGTCGGCCTGCATGAAGCGCCCGACCCGATCCGCCACGGCGCCAGTGAAGGCGCCCTTGCGGTGGCCGAACATCTCGCTTTCCAGCAAACCTTCGGGGATTGCCGCGCAGTTGACCGCCACAAACGGCTTATCGGCGCGGTTGCCGTGCTTGTGAATGGCGCGGGCGACCATCTCCTTGCCGGTGCCGCTTTCGCCCGTCAGCAGCACCGTAGCGTTGCTGTCGCGCACCGAGTCCACGGCGTGCAGCACGCGGCGGAACGCCGGGCTGTCACCCACCAGGCTGTCGAACTGCGCATGTTCATCCAACTCGGCACGCATGCGCGCGTTGTCGCGCATGATGTCGCGAAACTGCAGGGCCTTCGCCACCGTGATGTCCAGCTCGTCGATATCGAAGGGCTTGGCGATGTAGTCGTAGGCGCCGTTGCGCATCGATTGCACCGCGTTTTTCACGGTGCTGTAGGCGGTCATCACGATCACCGGCAACTGCGGGTAGCGCACCTTGATTTCCGCCAGCAGCGCCGGCCCGTCCATGCCGGGCATGCGCCAGTCGCTGATCACCAGGTCGATGTCTTCCTGCTCCAGCACCTTGAGCGCGTGCAGGCCGTTGCCGGCGGTAAACACCTGGATCCCGCTCTGGCTCAAGGCCGACGAAAGCAAGTCACAGAGCTTGGGTTCGTCGTCAACTACCAATACGTTATGCGTCATCACCATCCTCATCATCGCCGTCGTCTGCACCCTGGGCCGGAATGTACAGGCTGAAGGTGGCGCCGGCATCTGTCTCGCTGACACATTCGATGCTGCCGTCATGACTTTCCATGATCGAGAACACTTTGGCCAGACCCAAGCCCGTGCCCGAGGCCTTGGTGGTGACGAATGGTGTGAAGATCCGCTCGATCATGTCCGGCGCAATGCCCTCGCCGGTATCGCCGATGCTGATCACCGTGTTGCCGCCCACGCTGTGGATGCCCAGGGTCAGGCGCCCGCCTCCGGGCATGGCGTCGATGGCGTTGAGAATCAGGTTCAGGCACGCCTGCTTGAGCTGCTTGGCATCGGCATAAATCGTCGCGCCGGGAGCCGCATCATCAATTTGCGCGTCGATGTTATGGGTCGCAAGCTCAGGCCCGCAGAAGCCGAGGATCTCCTCCACCACCGGGCGTGCCGCCTGCACGGTGCGCAGCGGCGCACTGGGTTTGGCGAAGTCGAGGAATTCGGTGATCAGGTCGTTGATCCGGCTGACTTCGCTGATCACATATTCGAGGTGACGCTTGTCGGTTTCCGGCAAATCGGCGCGGCGATGCAGCAACTGGGTGGCCGTCTTGATAATGCCCAGCGGGTTGCGAATTTCATGGGCCAGGCCCATCGCGACTTCGCCCAGTGCATGCAGGCGGTCGCGGCGGCGCAGTTGCGCTTCCAGGTGATGCAACTCACCGAGGCGCTCGGTCATGTGGTTGAAGGTGCTGCTCAGTTGCGCCAACTCGTCGCCGCCGCTGACCGCCACACGGTGCTGATAGTTACCCGAGATCACCGCGCTGACGCCTTCGGACAGATCCCGCAATGGCCGGGTCAGGCGCTGGGACACCAGCATGCCCGCACCAAGGGACAACGCCGAGCTGAGCAGGAAGATCAACACGAACAGATTGCTCTGGTTCACCAGGCCCACCAGGCTGGTATGGCGCAGCAAGCCACTGAAGATCACCCCTTGCAGCTCGCCGGCATCGTTGAAGATCGGCCAGTACAAACCGCTGTAGTTGTTGGTGAATTGTTCGCTGGGTTGCTTGGTGCTGCGCAGCGCGGATTCGATACTCGAAGGAATCCGCGTGGGGTGATCGACGAAGCGCTGGGTGGAGAAAATCTCCGAAAACCCGGTGGGGTTGGCCAGGTACAAGCGCAGGTCGAGGGAATGCACATCGGCCACGCTGGTCAGGAAACTGCTGTCCAGATAAGTGGCCACCAGCAGTTGATAATCGACGCCGTCCTCGCTGGTCTCGAAGGTGGACACCACAACCCCGGTGGTCACGCCACCCACCTGGACCGTCTGCAACACCGCATTACTGGCCAGGTTGATTTGCTTGACGATGTCATCGGCGGCGGTGGTAAACACGATTTTGTGGTCACTGCTGCGGATCAGCGCCACCACGTCGATGTCGGTGGCGGCGGCAATATCGGCGGTCAGCTTGTCGTGTTTCTCGGCCTGGCGCGACGACGGCGGTTTGGTATAGCGCAGGAACAGTTGGGCAACCCGGGCGTTGTCGTGGAGGATGTCGCCGATCTCGTCCTTGACGATCTTGGTCGACTCCTGCAGCCAGATGCGCACGTTGCTGTCGAAGATCTGCGACAACGTCGTGGCGGCCAGCTCCGCCGCGATCATCGTCGGAATTACCGTCACCAGCCAGAACGCCAACACCAGCTTGCGCTGGACGCTCCAACGCGAAATGGCAAAGGGGCGGGCTTTTTGGCGGGTCTTGTTGATCATCAGGTTTCGCTTATCGCAGCAGCCATGGCAGGGTCGGATCGATCCGGTCGGAGAAACACTTTTGCAACGAACAGCGCACGGTTGACCAGCCAGTTACGGTGGCGGAAAAACATGCTGTTGCCCTGGAACTCGCAGCCCAGCAGCAACTTGCTGGCATAGCCGGCCTGACCACATTCATATAACGCAATATCGTTGCGAATACAGTAGTCGATGTTGGTTAACCAACTGCGCACCGCCAGGCTGTATTCGCGACTGTAGTTACTGTCTTCGCCGAAAAACTTGTCAATCAGGCGATCCCGGTTAAGCAGGATCAGGTTGAACGCCACCAGTTGCTCGTCCACCCAATAAAGCACACAGACCGCACGTTCCTGCAGCTGTTCAAGGATACCGGTGAAATAGCCTGCCGGCAGTCGCTCGAACTGCAGGTCGGAGCGTTCCAGGGTGGCCTCATACAGCGCCATGATGCGCGGCAGTACGTCGTCGATGTTGCGTCGCCACTCGACACGCGGCCCCGGCGCACGCAGTTTGCGACGCAGGTCCTTGCGGGTGGCTTTGTCCAGGGAACCGAGGTAGGCGTCCACTGAACCAAAAGGGATCGGCAACAAGGCCGTTGGCAGGCTGGGCATGCTCTGGAAACCCGCGCCAAGGCAGCTGTTTGACCAGCCTTCGTCCCTGGTCGGTGCATCCTTGACCGCCACCAGCCCGACGCCGAACGTATCGGCATCCTGGCGCGCGGCAGCGAGCAATTGCGCAAGCAGAGCCTCGCGCCCTGATTCGGCAACGTGGCTGGCGATGCCCGCATTGCACTGCTCCGCCACCGGCGAGCCGATGGCATACAGGCCCAACTTCAAAACACCCGGCCACAGTCGCTCCAGGCGCTCGGTAAAGCGCTTGCCTACGCCTGACACGGTGGTATCCAGGCGATACCGCGTGATGAACGCCGGTGCGACCGCCACCAGCGTTGCCTCGTCAAACACCGCGAGGTAGCGCCACTGGAAATCATCAATAGCGGCGTTTTCCACGGCCACGTAATAGTCCCAATCCTCCAGGGCATCGGGAAAACAGTCGTTCCAGGCACTGCGTTCGATGGCCCGAATGGTCGAAAAGGCTTGGGCGGTGATCACGTCAAATCCTTAGGGTTCAAGCCAGCTGTCGATAATCTTCAGGTGCCTCTGTGGCGTGTGCGTGCTGCCCGACAAACTCGGCACTCAACTCGATCACCCGACGGTATTGCAGGTCGACGGTGATCATGTGGTAGCAGTTGTCCAGCAGGATCTTGGTCACGGGGCCGCCGAGATGGCGTTCCACGTAATCGGCGTTCCAACGGCTGGTGATGTCATCCTCGATGGAATGCAGCACCAGGGCCGGGGTCTTGATCGATGGCATGAGCTTCTTCACCACGGCATTCATCCAGTGCAACTCGCGCACCGTGACGCCCTCCATGGTCAAGAGACCTGCCTCGCTGCTCTCCCCTTCCTTCATCTGCCGCTCGACGATCGCCCGCAGGCGCTCGTTCTTGATGCCGTAGGGCGGCTTTTCAGTAAAGCGGAACAGGCGCACACCGAAGGGAATACGGATCAGCAAGGGCGTGATGAACGCCATCTTGTTGATGCTCCAGCCGTCGTACTTCAACGTCGTGGAGTACATCAGCAAGCCGGCAACCTGGCCGGGGAACTGCGACGCCACGTACATCGACATCACCGCGCCCATCGACAAGCCGCCGACGAATACCTGCTCGTGACGCTGTTTCACCGCAACGAACGTCTTGCGCACGCCTTCGTACCAGTCCTGCCAGCCGGTGGCTTGCAGGTCGCTGTTGTCCCCGCAGTGGCCGGCCAGGGTCGGCACGTACACCGTGCAGTTACCGACCTTGGCCAACCCCTGGGCCACCCGACGGAGTTCCGTCGGGGTGCCCGTCAGGCCGTGGATCAACAGGATCCCAATCGGACCGCTACCGAGAACGAAGCCGGCATCACCTTCACCGAGGTCGATCTCGTGGCTGCTCACCGTTTGGTCGCTCGCACAAGCAGTTGCTCGAGCAGCTTCAGGCCCAGGTCGATTTCCGGGTAGCTGATTTCCAGCGACGGTGCCAGGGTGATCACGTTCTTGTAGTAGCCGCCCACGTCGAGGATCAGGCCGAGTTTCTGACCGTCAACCACCATGTCGCCCTTCATGCCTTCCTCGACCATGTAGTCCAGGGTCGCCTTGTCCGGAGTGAAGCCGTCCGGGCCGCAGATTTCGCAGCGCAGTGCCAGGCCCAGGCCGTCGACGTCGCCGATGATCGGGAAGCGTTTTTGCAGCTCTTGCAGGCCGGCCAGGAAGTATTTGCCCTTGGCCATGACCATTGCGCCGTAATCGACTTCGCTGGTCATCTTGAACATTTCCAGGCCTACCGCGGTGCCCAACGGGTTGGACGCGAAGGTGGAGTGAGTGGAGCCTGGCGGGAAGATCTTAGGGTTGATCAACTCTTCCTTGGCCCAGATGCCGCCCAGCGGGTTCAGGCCGTTGGTCAGCGCCTTGCCGAAGACGATCACGTCCGGCTTGACGTCGAAGTGTTCGATCGACCACAGCTTGCCGGTACGCCAGAAGCCCATCTGGATTTCGTCGACAACCATCAGGATGCCGTGCTGGTCGAGGACCTGCTTGAGCTCGCTGTAGAAGTTCATCGGCGGGATCACGTAGCCGCCGGTGCCCTGGATCGGCTCGACGTAGAAGGCGGCGTATTCGCTCTGGCCGACTTTCGGGTCCCACACACCGTTGTATTCGGTTTCGAACAGACGGGCGAACTGCTGCACGCAGTGGCTGCCGTATTCTTCCTTGGTCATGCCTTTAGGGCCGCGGAAGTGGTACGGGAACGGGATGAAGTTGGCGCGCTCGCCGAAGTGGCCATAGCGACGACGGTAGCGGTAGCTCGAAGTGATCGACGAAGCGCCAAGGGTACGGCCGTGGTAGCCGCCTTCGAAGGCGAACATCAGGCTCTTGCCGTTGGTGGCGTTACGCACCACTTTCAGGGAGTCTTCGATGGACTGCGAACCGCCCACGTTGAAGTGCACACGACCGTCGAGGCCGAATTTTTTCTTGGCGTCGACTGCGATCATTTCCGACAGCTCGATCTTGCCTTTGTGCAGGTACTGGCTGGCGATTTGCGGCAGGGTGTCGATCTGCTGTTTCAGCGCGTTGTTCAGGCGCGGGTTGGCGTAACCGAAGTTAACGGCCGAGTACCACATTTGCAGGTCGAGGTAAGCCTGGTCTTCGGTGTCCCACACGTAGGAGCCTTCGCAGCGGCTGAAAATGCGCGGCGGGTCGATGTAGTGAACGGTGTCGCCGTAGGAGCAGTACTTGGCTTCTTTATCCAGAAGAACCTGGTCTTCTGCGGTAGCGATGCGGATATCAGACATGGTGGAAGAGTTCCTGATTGTCGGAAGAGGTGCTGAAGGAGGTGGCGTTGGCGGCGATGCCCTGAGGCAGCTTGGCCAGCAATGCCGGCAGATCGGCGAAGGTGTCGAACCGCGCGTAAGGGATGTTGTTGGTTTCGCAGTAGTCGGCCAGGCTGGCCTTGGCGAAGACGAAGTCGGCGGTGGAGGCCACGCACATGTCGGACTTGCCGTCGCCGATCACCAGCACGCGCTTGTTGCGCGGCGTGGACTTGCACTTGCAGTTGCCGGAGGCGGCACGGCAGGCGTCGCTGGCATACGGGAAGTCGATGCGCCAGCTGTTCTGGTCGACCTGGCGCAGGCGGTTGGCGAGGATCGGCAGCAAGGTCACGTAGTTGCGCGACAGAATCCGCGCGATGCCTTGTTCGATGCCATCGCTGACCACTTCAATGGAAGCGCCCAGGCCCATGACGTGGTCGACGAAGTCCGGGAAGTCCGGATCGATCTCGACGCTGTCGAAATACGCCAGCAACTCGGCCGGGGTCGCCTTGATCAGCGCCAGTTGACGGCTCAGGCATTCGCGCGAACCGATGTGCCCATCCAGCCATTCCTGCTCGATGGTTTCCCACTCGGGGCCGGCGAAGCGTTGGAGGACGTTGTCGATGACGTCGGTAGGAGTGATAGTCCCGTCGAAGTCACACACGATATGCCAGTGGATCATCTGCATTTACCTATGAAGTAGGAACGCGCTGTTGCGCTTGCAGGGGATAGAGCATGGAGTGTGCCAAGTGCCACCAACCCCTGTTTTCAAAGGGTTTGGCGGGTATCGGCGTGTGGTTGTGTCGGAACTTGCTACAATTTTTGTAGCTTGCTACAACCTAGATGAGTGCTTGCCTAAGGCAGGGCGTTTGCGCGTTCATGCGCGCATGTTCACAAAAGGAAATGGCTCCATGTTCAGGGTTACTTTTGCTGTATTCACCGGTTTGCTGGGGCTGTGGGGCGTTTGCGGCGCTGCGCTGGCGGACGGAATTACCGGTGAAGCCGGCGCAGGCGTCAGCTATCAGCCCCACGATCCCACGGGCAGCCGCTACGAAACGCGGCCGATCCCGTATTTCGACCTGGATTGGGGGAGTGTCAGCCTGGGTTCCGACGATGGGCTGACCTGGAGTGCGCTCAATACCAACGGTTTTACCGCGGGGCCCTATATCAATTACCTGCCGGGGCGCACGGCCAATGGCTCGTTGCGTGGGTTACGCGATGTTTCGGATATGGCCGAGATCGGCGGCTTCATCCAATACGCTCCGGCTGAGTTCTGGCGGGTGTATGCGCAGGTGGGTCAGGCCGTGGGCGGGGCGCGTGATCAAAGCGGCGTGGTGGGCAAGCTCGGCGGCGAGTTGGGTTATCCGTTGGGGAGCGGCATTATCGGCAGCACCGGCTTGATGGCGCACTTTGCCGATGCCCGCCAGGCGCAGACGTTTTTCGGGGTGGATGCCAATGAGGCTGCGGCCTCCGGGTTTCGGCCGTATAACGCCAGTGCCGGGTTTCAGAACCTGACGCTGACGCAAAGTTTTGAGTTTCCTTTGGATGCGAAGTGGTCGCTGTTGACCAGTGCCAGTTGGATACACCTGGTGGGGTCAGCGGCCAATAGCAGCATCGTCAAGGAGACCGGGGATGTGAATCAGGGGCAGGTGCAGACGGCCATCAGCTATAAGTTTGATTGAAGCAACAGCAAAATCAAAGGCGGGCACGCTCCAAATGTGGGAGCGGGCTTGCTCGCGAAGGTCGTTAACGATGACTCGGGCATCCTGATTCAACGCGGCGCCCTCTGGTTCTTCGCGAGCAAGCCCGCTCCCACATAAAGCGGCTCTGCTTTTGCTTCTAACACTCAGGTCGGCTGCTTTTGATTTTTATCTGACAGCCCCATTCAGCCCTTGGCCTCACTGATAATCTGCCGAATCGCCCCGACAAACGCCTCAGCCGGCTGCCCACCACTCACCGCGTACTGATCGTTGAACACGATGGTAGGCACAGAAGTCACCCCGCGAGATACCCACAACTGCTCCTGCTCCCGCACCTCGGCGGCATATTCGTCCGAAGCCAGAATTTCCTCTGCCCGCACACGGTCCAGCCCAACACCCTCGGCAATCCCCGCCAACGTCCCGTGATCAGACGGATCCTGCTGGTCAGTGAAATACGCCTTGAACAATGCTTCCTTGAGGTTGTACTGCAACCCCTCAAGCCCCGCCCAATGCAACAGACGATGCGCATCAAACGTGTTGTAGATACGACTCTGCCCGTCCGTACGAAACGCAAACCCCAACTCCGCACCCATATCACGAATCCGCGCCCGGTTAGCCTGGGACTGCTCAGCCGTGGAACCGTACTTTTCAGTGATGTGCTCGGTAATGTTCTGCCCTTCGGCAGCCATGTTGGGGTTCAGCTCAAACGGCTGGAAATGAATCTCGGCCTGCACCTCCGGACCCAGTTGGTCCAGGGCCTCGGTCAAGCCACGCAGGCCAATGATGCACCAGGGACACGACACGTCGCTGACGAAATCGATTTTCAGGGGAGTACTCATGACTAGGCAACCTCGCTGGCATTAAACGCCGGAAAGGTCCCACGATACACCCCGTCAAGCCCTTACAAAACCTTCGCAGGCACCACCGGGTCGATCTGCGCCCAATGCGCCGCATCCTGCCGATGCGCTTGCAAGTAGGGCAAGACCGCCGCCAGCAACGGCGCCTTGAACGCCTCCTGGAAACGATGGGCCAGCCCCGGAATCAGCCGCAGCTGGCTGCCCTGGATATGCGCCGCCAGGTGCACCCCATGCATCACCGGCAACAACGGATCGGCCGTGCCATGCACCACCAGCGTCGGCACCCGCAGTTGATTGAGCAACGGCACCCGGCTCGGTTCGGCAAGGATCGCCATGATCTGGCGCTTCACACCGTCAGGGTTGAACGCCCGGTCGTACGACTGCGCCGCCTGCTGCAACAGCACCTTGCGGTCATCCTTCACATAAGGACTGCCCAGCGCCGCCAGCAGGTCGGCCTGTTGTTCCAGGGCCACTTCACGATTGGGCGCGCTGCGGCGCGACAACAGTTGCACCAGCGCCGCACTCGGTGCCGGCAGGCCTTCGGCGCCGGAGCTGGTCATGATCAGCGTCAGGCTTTCCACCCGTTGCGGCGCCATGGCCGCCAGGTGCTGGGCGATCATGCCGCCCATGCTCGCGCCCAGCACGTGGAATTGCTGGATGTGCAAGCCGTCCATCAAGCCCAGTGCGTCGTCCGCCATGTCGGTCAGGGTGTAGGGCGCCGCCACCGGCAGACCGAGCTTGTAGCGCAGCACTTCAAAGGTCAGGTTGGCGCTGGCCGGTGCCTGGCGCCAGGTGGACAGCCCCACATCACGGTTGTCATAACGAATCACCCGAAAGCCCTGCTCACACAGGGCCACCACCACTTCGTCCGGCCAGTGGATCAACTGCCCGCCCAGACCCATCACCAGCAGCAAGGCCGGGTCGGAGGCACGACCAATGCTCTGGTAGGCCAGGCTCACCTGTTCCAGATCAACCCGTTCAGTCGGGACATTCACATCACATCGAGAAGCCGCAAAGGACGGCAGGCCGAATAACAGAGCGGCCATGAAAAACAACACGCGCATGAAAAACACCGAAACGCAGAACCCCAGTAGAGCGCGAGTCTGATGAACTTTGTACAAGCGCGCTGCCACAGTTCAGTGACAGTTTGATGAAGGGCGCCCAACGGTCATCCGCGTATCTATCTATCACCTCACGCCCTGGCCCCGCCTTTTTAATGGTGCATTCACCGGCAAGCCCGGTCTCACCAGAGCATGAACACACCATCATGAGTGACCTCACCCTACTTCCCCCGTCTGCCACGCTGAGCGACTTCGCCTCACCGTCGCTTCCAGGCCAGGCCCGCCTCCAGGACCAGAGCCTGTCCCTGCAAGCCTCAGCGCGCTGGCGCGAAAGCCAACAGGAGCTGCATCAACTGATTGCCCAGGCACCCGGCGTGCGCGACTCCATCGAACAACTGCTCACAGAGCATTGGCAACTGGGCGCCGCACCGGTCGGCCTGGGATTTCTCAAGACCGAAGATCACGACGAGCACTTCGTCAGCCTGGTGGATGCCTGGGGATTTATCTGCCAGTTTCCAGACATCTCCCCCACCCTGGATGCCCGCAGCACCGTGGTCGGCCTGGCGTCCCACCGCCTGTCAGCCCTCACGCCCGTGCAATTGCTCAAGCGGCTCCAGGCACTGGGCCTGGGGAAACTGCTCAGCGCCCGCTGGGAAAACTATTGGAGTACCCGGGCGCCGGGTACGCCGTTGTCCCGTCGCGAGCGGGCGGCACAACTGTACTGCCAGCATTTCGAGGCCTGCGGGCAATCGGCCTATGCCCAGGGAAGGCTGGGTGCCCAACAACTGATCTCGTTGCAGACAGTGCTCAACCCGGTCACCACCCCCAATGGCGTACGCCCCGTCGAGACCTGCCAGCTGGCGTTGCTGCTGCCCGACCAGAGCAAGGTCAAATTGGCTGGCGCCTGGGTCATCTCCGTGGGCCAGGAGCCGCTGTTGACACAAACCCTGTACCTGCCCTGCCGGCAACCCGGCGTGATGGTCTTCAGCCAACGCCGCGACATGGAGCAGTGGCTGGTCGCAGCGCATCAGCAACTGATCCCGCCGGACGTCGCGGCTGACGCTGTCACCGTCGAATACAGCTCGCGCACCGAACCCCTGGAGCACGGCATTCTGGACCTGCTGTCGCACCTGCACGCGGCTCAGTTGGAAAGCCTGCGCAACCGTCATCGCAATGGCAGTGACCTGGCCCGTTACGCCAGCCATGCCCTGGATGATGCCGACCGCCTGGACAGCCAGCGCCGGGAAATCCCGATGCTTATCGCACCGCATCAACCGGCAGATACGCCCGGCCCGGACGCTGACGACCTGCCTCCTGCCCTGCCCTTCGGCCATCTCAGCGCCGACATTGCCCTGGGCCAACGCTGGGCCGCGATCAGGCTGCAACGCAGCGCACTGGAGCGCTTCCTGGGCGATGGCCCTGAGCAAACCGCCCGGCTGGCGCAGTTGAAGGGTTTGATGCAAGCGCTGAAAGACGCAGAGCAGGCCGGCAATGATGCCGCCAGCGGCCTGCTGGCAAAAAAAGCCGCCTTCGATCAACTTGAGCTGCGGCAAAAACCCAATCCGGACTATGACGCGCTCTACCAAGCGCGGCTCGCCGCCCTGCGCGCCGAGGGCGCCATCCAGCATGCGCTCCAGCAGATCAGCGATGAAGAACACGGCCTGCTCCTGGCCGTCACGGAACACCCCGCGGCCCCGGAACGCCGCCCGGCTGTCGCGGTGACCCGCCTGATCCTCTCCAGCCGTGACCCAAGGGAAGGTTCCGAGGAGCTGACAGGCCTGTTGCTCATCACCCAGACCAGCGCGCTGACCTCTTCGGTGCCCCACAGCCTGTTGCTGTACTGGCCAGGCAATGCAGGGGGCCTGCAGCGTTTCGAATCCCGCCAAGCCCTGGAACACTCGCTGTTCAAGCTGTCGAGCGAAGCGCAGGACGTCACCCTGCAATTATCGCTGCTGACCGGCGACCCGATTGAATACTCGTTGCAACAGCAGCTGTACGCCAGCGAACAACAGGCGTATGCGCTGATTTCCCTCTTCCCGGTGCCTTCGTTCGGCCAGGAGCGAACCGAAGGCCTGGACAGACTCAAAGAGCAAACCCTGTTTACCCTGCAAACCCCGGTGTGCCCGGCGCGGGAACTGGCGTATGGACAACTGCTCGAGCAACAACGCAGCAGCACCCTGGCCGGGGCACTGCCTGGGGAGTTGAGCCAGTTGCCGGCAGATGAACGCCTGGCACTCAAGCACCTGATTCAAGCGCAGATCAGCGCCCTGCATCGCTCGCAGCAATTGCTAGAACGCGAGCTGGAACCTTTCGACGATTTCGGCCAGCGCCGCCTGGACCAACGCCTGCGCGAAGACTTCCAGCTTGAACACACCTGGTCGGTGCAACTGGACCTGCCCGATACGGTCAGCCAGGAGCGCGAATACCTGTCCGAATACGCGGGCCCGGGTACACCGTTCAAGTATGTGACGGTGCCCAGTGCCCGCCGCAGCACCCTGTCATTGTTGCAACTGGCCCAGCAAAACATCGACCCGACGCTGGCCCAGCGCCTGACCTACATGAAGCTCGATGTCTCCGGCCCCAATGCCCCTGAAACCACCCGGCTGACCACCGGCCTGTCCCTGGAATACCTGAAGACCCTGGTCAAAGAGCTGGACCTCGCCGGGGCCTACGAAAGCTTGATCACCCGCACCTTCCTCGGTGATCCCGCGGCGGCGCCCTTCACCACGCAGCACCGTCGCGAATGCCTGACCGAGCCGCTGCGCCTGATGCTCATGCTGCTAGGCAAACGCGCGCGGGCCCTGGGGCGATTCGACGACAACGATCTGCGGCTACTGAACATCGCCATCGACGCCGACAACGCGGATGCCTGGCAGGTGGAAGACAAGAAAATCGTGCTGCTGCCGGCCACCCTGAGTGCGGGCGGTGAAGATACCGACTTCGGTCCGACCACCCTGTCAGGGGTCACCTTCATCCAGGAACAAATCTCCGGCACAACCCTGCTGTACCTGCCAAACAGCCCGGACAACCAGGACCTGCGGCGCTACGCGAGCCTGGAACTGGCCCGCAAGGCGCTCTACGACCTCAGCCTGGTCAGCGGCATGAGCGCCTACCTGGCCGGCCTGGCCATCAAGGGCGACACCGCCGCCCACCTCGCCCGGATCGCCCAGGCCCAGCAACGGAATTTTGATCCAGTCTTTGCCGTCGGAACCCCGTGGCCGGCCACCACATCGCTGGCCGCCCATTTGCTGAACGCCCATATGGGCCGCGTCATAGAAGCGCATCGCGCGACCTCACGCTCCAACGCGGCCTTGTTGCTGGAGCAGAATGCGCTGCGCGCCGGGCTGATCTTCAACTACCTGAAAATCGCCCTGGGGCTGGTGCCTTTCGTGGGTTCGGTCGTCGCGTTGTATGACGCCTGGTCCAGTGCCAACCTGGCCACTGCTGCGTTCCTGCGCGGGAACGTCGGCCATGGCCTGGCCGAGGTCGAGGCGGTGCTGTTGTCGCTGATCGACTGCGCCATGGACATTCTGCCGGGCAGCCTCGTCCTGCCGGTCAACGCCCGCGCTGCCACCCGCGAGCGTCAATTGCGCCATCTGGCCAGCAGCGCCGCCAGCCTGCACCTTCCCTCGGTCACCCAGGCTCGGCGGGCGGCACAGCGTTTCGCCGGTTATGAATATGAAGGAGTGATCTCGCTGGCCGGGCTGCAACCGCAGACCCACGGTTTTTATCGCAATGTGTACCGGCATACCGAAGGCGACTTCATCATGCGGCGCGGGCGCATCTATCAGGTTGAGCTGGCCGGCGATCCCCTGGACTGGCGCCTGAGCCCGACCCGCGGCAAAACCTACAAGCAGCCGATTGCCCTGGATGAAAACGGCGAATGGGACACTCACTACGGCGTCTACGGCAGCGCATTCAAGGGCGGCCTGGCGGGTGGCGGCAGCGTGCTCGGGCATATGGCCGAAGTGCTTGATCCGATCTGGCCCCAGTCGATCCGTGATTACTTGCCACGCTGGTGGACCGACCGCGCCCTGCGCCGCCAACAGGCGCTGGCCAACAGTATCAACAGCCGCGAAGACCTGATTGCGCTCTCCATTAACCGAACCGAAGAACTGATGGCCCGCACCGACAGCGCAGGCCCGGCGATCCGCAGATCCTTCGAGCAGGACATCGAACTGTACAGCCGCCAGTATCAGGAACTGACGGAGTTCGTGCCCTTTACCAGCGGCAACCGCCAGCGCGCGATCAGAGAGGACATGAGCCGCAATGCGGCGCGCCTGACCCTGACCACCCTGAACCGGGCGCGCTATCACTTCAAGCAGATCGAGGCACGGATCCTGGAGCTTGGAACCCATAACATGACCGCCATCAACCCCGAGATTTTCGACACCTTGGCGCTTGTTCCTGCCGTGCTGGACATTCTGCGGCAACGTAAAAGGATCAGTGTCGAGATTCTGCGCGACCTGGACATAATCGATGCCGACTTTCCCCAATTCAATCGCTGGTTCGAACAGGTGACTGACACCGCCCACCGTGCCCGGCTAAGCCCGATGCTGGAACGGTTCCGAC
>NZ_CP080030.1:5883950-5896956 GCF_019382755.1 Pseudomonas sp. Colony2
GCCCAGGCCCGTGACAGCTATGCCAAGGTCAACCGGGCCCAGGCTTCGCATTTTGAATTGCCTAACGCCACTGCCAACATCACACAGCGGCGCAAGGTGCTGGAAGACTGCATACAGGCCTATGAACAATTCCGGCTGACCATCCGCACCTGGAACCTCGGTTACCCGCAGCATTTCGACCACGCGCAACTCAGTGCGTTTTTCGTCGACATTGACCAGATGATCGAACTCGCCCGCCGGGCCATCAAGGAGTCGCCGGCAAGCCGCCCACCGGCCGGGCAACCTGTGCGGCGGGTATTCGACACCGAGGACAATATTTCCCTGGTAGGTACCGAGATCATAGACCCGCAAACCCAGGCCACCACTTACCGGGTCGATAGCGCCAGAGGGCGGTCCGAGACCTGGATCAAGGGCCCCGGCGGCAAGTCCCGGCTCAAGGACAATGCCGCCTCGGAACCCGCGCCGCCGGAGTCCAACGTCAAGCCGTTCGTGGTGAGCGAAGCCAGGGCTCGCCTGGACAACGTCGCGCTGTACGAAAGCCGCGCCACCGCCTACACCGAGCAAAAAATGCTGCCGGTGGACCTGGAGCACCTGCTGGTCAGCGAAGCGGCCGAGTTGAACCTGCGGGCCAATCGCCTGGAACGCGTGGACCCTACCGAGGACCTCGTGCGCCAACTGCGGGCCAAGGCCATGGAGCTGACCATCAAGGGCCGCAACCTGCGAATCCGCCAGACCCTCGCCAGCAAAACCCCTACCGAAGGTTATCTGGACTACCTTCGCGAACAACGGGTGGTGGAGATTCGCAAGGGCGAACCGGCCCGCAACCTCAATGAAGGCAAGAAGGGACGAGCGGATTACCTTCAGGAATACGTGGTTGAGGACCTGACACAAACGCCGCCCGCCACCCTGTGGTATGCGCACTTTCATTACGACAAGGCCGGGGCGCAGTTCGACGAGTTCATCAAGGCCCACTTGAAGATTCCCGAGCAGCGCAACCTGGGCCTGCAATGGCAAGTCGCCCAGGCGCAAGCCGGGGCCGCGGTGGACCCTATCTGGCGCGGCAATATCGGGCGAGCGCTGGCCACCCGGCACTTTGCCGGGGTGTAAAGGCGGCGGGACTTGAGCACGACGGTCGACAGGCCTATCAACATGAGACAAACTCAACCGATCCGAATTTGTCACAAGTTATATTCATGGAGACCCCGTGCTCGAAATCCGCCATCTCAAGACCCTGCACGCCTTGCGCGAAGCCGACAGCCTGGTGGAGGCCGCTGAGCGCCTGCACCTGACGCAATCAGCACTCTCCCACCAGTTCAAGGAACTGGAAGAGCGCATGGGCATGCAGTTATTCGTGCGCAAGACCAAGCCGCTGCGCTTCACCAGCGCCGGCCTGCGCCTGCTGCAACTGGCGGACGCTACCCTGCCCTTGCTGCGCGGTGCCGAACGCGACATCGCGCGCCTGGCCGGCGGCACGGCCGGGCGTTTGCACATGGCCATCGAGTGCCACAGTTGCTTCCAGTGGTTGATGCCGACCATCGACCAGTTCCGCGATGCCTGGCCGGAAGTCGAGCTGGACCTGGCCTCCGGCTTCGCCTTCGCGCCGCTGCCGGCCCTGGCCCGTGGCGACCTGGACCTGGTGGTGACCTCGGATCCGCTGGAGCTGCCGGGCATCACCTATGTACCGCTGTTCACCTACGAAGCCATGCTCGCCGTGGCCAACCAGCACCCGCTGGCGAACAAGCCGTACATCGTGCCCGAAGACCTGATCAGCGAAACCCTGATCACCTACCCGGTGGAGCGGGATCGCCTGGACATCTTCACCCGCTTCCTGGAACCGGCGGATGTAGAACCGGCCCAGGTGCGCACCTCGGAACTGACGGTGATGATGATGCAGTTGGTGGCCAGCGGTCGCGGCGTGTGCGGCATGCCCCATTGGGCGCTGCATGAATACAGCTCCCGGGGGTATGTGAAGGCCAAGCGGCTGGGGGAGAAAGGTTTGTTTGCCACGCTGTACGCCGGGATTCGCGCCGACATGCTGGACGCGCCGTACATGCGTGATTTTCTGCTGACGGCCAAGGACACCTCGTTTTCGACCCTGGACGGCGTCAGCGCCGTTCGCTGACCTGTAGCGGATACCTGTGGCGAGGGAGCTTGCTCCCGCCGGGCTGCGCAGCAGACCCAAAAATCCTGGGGCCGCTTCGCGCCCCAGCGGGAGCAAGCTCCCTCGCCACAAGATCAGGCAGGGATCAGAGAGGCGCGATAGAACGGCAGAATCAAATCCCGGGTCAGCGGCGCAAGCTGCAAACCGCCGTCGCCCGCCGGGTCGATCCAGCACACCTCTTCAATCTCGGCAGCCGGTGTCACAGGCACGTCGATGTGCACCTGGAACAATTCGGCCTGCACCACGAACCCCGGCTCATTCGCCGCCGGCGCCGAGAACTGCCCAAGGTACACAGCCGCCGCCGGATCAACTCGCAGGCCCAGTTCTTCGTGCAGCTCACGGGCCAAAGCCTCTGCGGGTTGCTCGCCGGCATCGATCTTGCCGCCCGGCTGCATGAAGGCCTGGGTGCCGCGCTTGCGTACCAGCAGGGTCTGGCCGTCGCTGCCGATCAGCAGGGCGGCGGCGATGCGAATGGTGGAGGTCATGAGAAGGTCGCCTTGAATGCAAAGGCGCAAGGATCCCATGAACCGGTCTCACCCCGAAAGCAGTGCCTCATCCGGCTCCTTGATGAACACGCTGTACTTCGCCCCTTCCATGGCCTCGAACGCAATCAGCTTGTCCACCAGCGGCAGGTTCAACACCTTGCCGGCGTTGAGCAGCAGCATGCCGTTGTCGGCGTTGAGGTTGCGCGCCAGCACCATGCCTTCGGCCAGTTCGCGGGTGGTCAGGACCTTCACCGACGGGTCGCCCAGGGTCACGTCGCTGAGGAACGCGGCGCACGCCTGGACGAAGTCCTCGACCATGTCCGGGTCGTAAAGGCGCCCGGCGTATTTGCGGATGTAGAGCAGCGCTTCGTCGCTGTTCATCTGCCGCTCAAGGATCAAGCCGCGTTGCAATTCGATGAAGTCCACCGCCAGTTTCAACAGGCGCGAACCTACAGGTATTGCTTCGCCCTTGAGGTGGTCGGGAAAGCCGCTGCCGTCCCAGCGTTCCTGGTGATGGCGGATCAAGCGTGCCGCGTCTTTCATCGGTTCCAGGGTCATCAGCAACGATTCGCTCTGGGCCGGATACGCCCGGTACCGCTCACGGTAGGTGCTGTGCAGCAGGTCGCTGGGAGAGACCATCATGTTGTCGCTCCAACTCAACTTGCCGATGTTGTAGAGCGCGGCGGCCATGGTCAGGTCGCGATTGCTGGCCTCATCCAGGCCGCGGCCGTGGCACCAGGTGCGCACCAGCTCGATGATCTGCCGGTTGGTTTGCTTGGCTCGGGGCAAGCGCAGGTTGGCCAGCAGCGAGAACACTTCGGTGCCGGTGGCGTAGCTGTGTTTGAGTTCTTCGTAGGCCAGGTCGAGCATGTCAGCGGTTTGCTGCAGCTCGCTGGTGCGTGAGGCCACGCGTTTTTCCAGGCTGGCGTTGAGTTGCTTGAGTTCGTCGTTCTGCTGGCGGGTCAATTGCTCCAGGCGCAGGCGCTCACGCTCGGAGTGTTGATGGGCCAGGGATTGCCGCAACGCCAGCAGCAGTTCTTCGTCTTTCCAGGGTTTGCTCAGGTAGCGGTAGATCTGCCCTTCGTTGATGGCCTTGATGATCAGCGTCAGGTCGGTTTCACCGGTCAGCAGGATGCGCACGGTGTGCGGGTAATCATGGTGGATCTGCGCAAGCAGGGTGGCGCCGTCCATGTCCGGCAGGCGCGCAGCACTCATCACCAGGTCGACGGGTTGCTGCGCCAGAATCGCCAGCGCGTGAGCGGCGTCGGTGGCGCTGCATAATTCAAAGGGTTCCAGGCGCAGCAACTGCGTCAGGCGGTCCAGCACGTCCGGGTGTGCGTCAATCAACAGCACTACCGGGCGGTCGGGATTTGCGAAGGTCACTGACTCTCCCATGGGGCACCTCGTATAGCGTCGATGTGCGTGTCCTACGGTCAAGGTAACAGCCTCCTGGCCATTACCCAGCAGTTTAGTCGGTTTTTCTTTGCAGTGATGGCCTTGCGACATTACTTCGTCAGATAGGCATAAAAAAGGGCCACTTCATTGAATGAAGCAGCCCTGAGGTAACGCGCGGTGCATCACGCCTCGGCGGTTTTACCGGCCGAACCAAACGACGCAAATCGCTTGTTGAAGCCGGCGATGCGGCCTTCGGACTGGGTCTTGCGCTGTTGGCCGGTGTACACCGGGTGCGAGGCGCTGGACACGTCCAGGAGCACGTAGGGATAGGTGTTGCCGTCGCTGTGTTGTTGCGTACGGTCGGTTTCCACGGTGGAACCGATCAGGAAGAAAACGTCGGCGGCGGTGTCATGGAACAACACGGTGCGGTAGTCGGGGTGGATACCAGGTTTCATAAGGCCTCCGGGGCGTCTGGGTGAACATCAAGTGTTATACAGTAACACAAATGACGTACCCAAACGAGAACCGATTGCAATAAGAATAGACCCCGAGCTTCTATGCGGCTTCCTGGAAGTCCATTTCCGGGGGCTGCCGGGAGAAGCCCCGCGTCAGGAACCCCAGGTACACCAGGCCAATCGCCAACCAGCTCAGGCCCAGGTAAATCGCCAGGTGATCAAGGCTGACCATCAACCACAAATCCGCCACCAGGCCGATGGTCGGGAACACCAGGAACAGCACCAACTCCCGCAAACCGCGCTGCTTGGCACCGATCCAGTAGTGGAAGATCACCGACAGGTTCACCAGGCTGAAAGCCAGGAACGCACCGAAGTTGATGAACGAGGTGGAGGTGGTGACGTCCAGTCTCAACGCCAGTAACGCAACCACCGCGCACAGCAGGATGCTGTTGACCGGCGTACCGAAGCGCGCGTGCAAGGTACCGAAGAACGACTTGGGCAACACCCCGTCGCGCCCCATCGCAAACAGCAACCGCGAACCGCTGGCCTGCGCCGACAGCCCCGAGGCGAACTGGCCGACGATCAGGCCGATCAGGAAGATCGACACAAACAGGTCGCCGCCAATGTTGCGGGCAATCTCGTAGGCGGCAGAATCCACGTCGGTGAACTCGAACGATGGGTGGGCGATCTGCACGAAGTACGACACACCGACGAAGATCAGCCCGCCGATCAGGGTGATCAGCATGATCGCCCGGGGAATCGTGCGGCGCGGGTCGCGGGTTTCTTCGGTCAGGGTGCTGACCGCGTCAAAGCCCAGGAACGAATAGCAGGCGATCGCCGCACCGCTCATGATCAACGGCATTTGCATCTGGCCGTTGAAGAACGGGGTGATGGTCCACAGCGGCTTGCTCGCATCACCGCCGATGTAGTGGATGCACAGCGCGACGAAGGCGACCAGCACCAGGAACTGCACCAGCATCAGCAAGGCGTTGATGCCGTTGGCGAGTTTCAGGCCGATGATGTTGATCACACTGGTGACCCCGATAAACGCCAGTACCCAGACCCATTGCGGCACGGCCGGGAAAGCCGAATGCAGGTAGGCCGCGCCGATCAGCCAGATGGCCATGGGCAGGAACAGGTAGTCGAGCAACACCGCCCAACCGGCGATAAACCCAAGCTTGGGGCTGATGGCCTTGCGCACATAGCTGTAGGCGGACCCGGCCACCGGGAACGCCGAGGCCATGCGGCCGTAGCTCATGGCGGTGAAGAACATCGCCACCAGGGCGGCCAGGTAAGCGGCCGGGACCATGCCGGCGGTGGATTGCGCCAGGATACCGAAGGTGCCCAGGACAATGATCGGTGTCATATAGGCGATGCCAAACAGCACCACCGACCCTAACGACAGGGTGCGTTGCAAACGAGCCATGAGCGATTCTCCGCGCAATTATTAGATTTATGGCAGAACTGAAGTCGGTGCAGCGAACGCAATAATTTTTATGGTTGAAGCAGCTTTTTGGTGAAATGCAGCTTCTGTGGCGAGGGGGCTTGTCCCCCGTTGGGCTGCGAAGCGGCCCCAGAAAAAGCGGGAGCGCTTCGCACTCCAACGGGGGACAAGCCCCCTCGCCACAACAGCATCCTTGCCACGAGACCCGTGTCAGGGTTTGGGGATCAACAATTCCCGCGTCCCGTCCTCGCGCTCAATCACCTCCCCCGGCAATTTCAAGCGCTGGTCATCCAGGTAGCGATAGTCCTGTCGCGCCGCCGCCAGTTGTCCCAGGTCCAGTTCAACGCTGAACTGCCCTTCCCCGCGCCCGGCTTCAAACAGCAAGCTGCCGAACGGATCGACCAGCGCACTGCCACCGGCGAACATCAGGCCGTCGTCGCCCTCTTCCACTCGGTTGACCATCAGCGCGAACGCCTGGTTTTCCTGGGCGCGGGCCATGATCGCAGTGCGGTGGGTGGGGCCGTACGGGTCCATGTTGCCGTTGGTGACGATCAACACTTCAGCGCCCAACTGCGCCAGGGCCCGGGCGGTTTCCGGGAATTCGATGTCGTAGCAGATCAACAGGCCAACTCGCACGCCGTTCCACACGCAGGTGGCGTAGCGGTCACCCGGGGTGAAGACGCCGCGGTCCGAGGCCCACAGGTGGGTCTTGCGATAGCGCAGGGCGATGCCGTCCGGGGTGATCATCAAGGTGGTGTTATAGAATTGGCCCGCGTCGCTCTCGGCCATGCCGATCACCACGGCGATATTGCGCGCACGGGCGGCCTGGATAATCGCCTGCACGGTCGGGCCGTCCACCGGCTCGGCCACCTCGGCCACGGTGCCGGCGGTCGGGAAGCCCATCAGGTGGGTTTCCGGGAATACGACCAATTGGGTATCCGCCGCACACGCAGCAATTGCCGCCAACGCGCGCTCAAGGTTGTAAGCTGTGCCGTTATCGCGGCCTGCCAGCTGGGCAAATTCGACCTTCATGGTTATTCCTTGTTCTTTATCTGTGGCGCAGTATGCGCAGCCGCGAACACTCGGGAAATCACGCAGCCGGGTTAACCCTATGGGGGTAGATGCATGACATTGTCGCTGGAAGACATCGCCTGGCACCGTTCGGTGGGGCAGATGATAGACGCCCTGGACCAGCCGAATTTCTGGACGCAGCTGGTCCGGTTGCTGGACCAATATGTGCCGTTCGACAGTTGGGTGGTGTTGCTGTTCAGCAGCGAGCACAAACCCCTGGTGTTCGCCGAATGCCCGGGCCAGGACGGCGAACCCGACCATCTGTTCCAGGATTACCTCAACGGTTTATACCTGCTCGACCCCTTCTACATCGCCAGCCGCGAACACTCGCGCACCGGACTGTTTCGCCTGGCCGAAGTGGCCCCGGAGCATTTCGAGCTGACCGAGTATTACCAGCGCTACTTCCGGCTGAACGTGGTGGCCGATGAAATCCAGTTCAACTGCCAGCAACCGGATGGGCGAACCCTGTGCCTGTCCCTGGGCTCCAAACAGCGCTTTGACCCACAGCAGATTGCCCTGCTGTCGCTGATTCAACCGTGGGTACTGGGCTTGCTGCGCCAGCGCCTGCCCCATGAACTCAACCAGGTGAGCGCTCCGGAGCAGCCTATCCACAACGATGGCTGGGGCGCGCAACTCACCGCGCGCGAGCTGGATGTGGGCCGTTTGATGCTCAGTGGTTGCTCCAGCAAGGAAATCGCTCGTAAGCTGGAAATCTCTGTTGAAACCGTGAAAGTCCATAAAAAACACATGTACAGCAAGCTAGGGATCAAATCCCAGTCGGAGCTGTTCTCGATTTTTCTGCAGGCGCAAAACGCCTGATCGAGCCCTGTAGGAGCGAGCTTGCTCGCGAAAAACGTCAATGCACCGCGGTCATCCAGACAACCGCGCTATCGTTAACGACCTTCGCGAGCAAGCTCGCTCCTACAGGATAAAAACTAAGGAACCCTGTATGAGCCTGTCCTTGTTAAGCCGTTACGCGTTCTTTGCCGTCTGCGTCATTTTCACCCTCGCCAGCATGCCGTTTATCGAACACGAATGGCTGTGGCCGATCGCCGTGGTCACCGGCATCCTTAGCCTGATCGGCATTTTCGACCTGCTGCAAAGCCCACACGCGGTGCGCCGCAATTACCCGATCCTGGGCAATATCCGTTACCTGGTGGAAGGCATCCGTCCGGAAATCCGCCAGTACCTGCTGGAATCCGACAGCGACGCCCTGCCCTTCTCCCGGGCCCAGCGCTCGCTGGTCTATTCCCGCGCCAAGAATGAAAGTGCCGACAAACCCTTCGGCACGCTGATCGACGTGTACCAGTCGGGCTTTGAGTTTATCGGCCACTCCATGCGCCCCGCGCCGCTGAGCGACCCCAGCGCGTTTCGCGTGATCGTCGGCGGCCCGCAATGCAAGCAGCCCTACTCGGCCTCGGTGTTCAACATCTCGGCCATGAGCTTCGGTTCGCTGAGCGCCAATGCGATTCGCGCGCTCAACCAGGGGGCCAAGCTCGGCAACTTCGCCCATGACACCGGTGAAGGCAGCATCAGCCCCTATCACCGGGAAAACGGCGGCGACCTGACCTGGGAGCTCGGCAGCGGCTACTTCGGCTGCCGCACCAGCGCCGGCCTTTTCGACCCGGAACGCTTCGCCGTGCAGGCGCAGAACCCACAAGTGCGGATGATCGAAATCAAGATGAGCCAGGGCGCCAAACCGGGCCACGGCGGGATACTGCCCAAGCACAAGGTCACCCAGGAAATCGCCGACACCCGCGGCATCATGATGGGTGAGGACTGCATCTCGCCGTCGCGCCACAGCGCGTTTTCCACTCCCATCGAAATGATGCACTTCATCGCCCAGCTGCGTGAACTGTCGGGCGGCAAACCGGTGGGCTTCAAGTTCTGCCTGGGCCACCCGTGGGAATTCATGGGCATCGCCAAGGCCATGCTCGAAACCGGCATCCTCCCGGACTTTATCGTGGTGGACGGCAAGGAAGGCGGCACCGGCGCCGCGCCGGTGGAGTTCACCGACCACATCGGCGTGCCGCTGCGTGAAGGCTTGCTGTTCGTGCACAACACCCTGGTGGGCTTGAACCTGCGGGACAAGATCAAGCTCGGCGCCAGCGGCAAGATCGTCAGCGCGTTCGACATCGCCAGCGTCCTGGCCATCGGTGCCGACTGGGCCAACTCGGCGCGGGGCTTCATGTTCGCCATCGGCTGTATCCAGTCGCAAAGCTGCCACACCAACAAATGCCCCACCGGGGTGGCCACCCAGGACCCGTTGCGCCAGCGCGCACTGGTGGTGCCGGACAAGGCCCAGCGCGTGTTCAACTTCCACCGCAACACGTTGAAGGCCCTGGCCGAAATGCTCGCTGCCGCCGGTCTCGACCACCCTTCGCAACTGTCGGCCAAGCACCTGGTGCGGCGCATGTCGGCCACCGAGATCAAGTTGTTTTCGCAGCTGCATGTGTTCCTGAAACCTGGCGAATTGCTCACCGGCGAAGTGAACGGCGAGTTTTATTCGCGCATGTGGCAGATGGCACGGGCCGATAGTTTTGAGCCGAATGAAATCGCCGCGGCCTGAGCCCGCACTGAACAACCCCGCTGAACCGGACCACCGAACGGCATCGTTGAAACAAGGAGCTTCACCATGCCGTTACTCGACTTCACCGCCCTTGCCGCCCAACTGCCGGACACCTGGAAATCCAACCGCGTGGGCCAGGTCGGCCCGGCGCGGATCAAGGTGCTGCGCATGGATGCACAGGCTTATGAAGAAGAAACCCACGACTACAACGAAGGGCTGTTGGTGATCGACGGCCTTTTGCGCCTGTCTATTGGCGAGGAGGCCATCGACGTCGGCGCCGGTCAGATGTACCTGGTTGAAGCCGGCATCGCCCACGCGGTACTCGCCGGCAGCCAAGGCACGCTGGTGATCATCGACGTTTAAACAAAGCGATGAGACATTCAGCAAAAAACTCAGCTTTGCAATTGCTTACAAATACCGCCAACCTGCGCCCGCCCGACGTACGGCTCGACTGAAGCCGTCGTCCACTTGTCATTACTAAACCCCTTGTTCAAGAGCCCGCTGCCATGTTGAACGGACGCGACCCGCGCATCGATTTTTTTCGGGGCCTGGCGTTGATCTTTATTTTCTGGGATCACGTGCCCCACAACCCTCTGGGCCAGATCACCTTGCGCAACTTCGGTTTCAGCGACGCGGCGGAAGTCTTCGTGTTCCTGGCCGGTTATGCGGCCGTGCTGGCCTACGGCAAGATCCTGCAGCGCGACGGTTATCTGATCGCCTGCGTGAAGATCTGGCGGCGCACCTGGGTGCTGTACGTGGTGCACATCTTCCTGCTGGCGATGCTGATGGGCATCGTGTTCTTCGCCAACAGCCATGTGGAAACCCGCGACCTCGTTGAAGAGATGGGCCTGACGCACTTCGTCACTCATCCCCAGCAAGCCCTGGTGGATGAACTGTTGCTGCGCTTCAAACCCAACCTGATGGACCCGTTGCCGCTGTACATCGTGCTGCTGGGTTGCCTGCCGCTGGTGTTGCCGTTGCTGTTGCGCAAGACCTGGGCGGTGGTGGCTGTTTCGCTGGCGGTGTACTTGCTGGCGCCGCACCTGGGCTGGAACCTGGCGGCGATTGCCGACGGCGTGTGGTACTTCAACCCGGTGACCTGGCAGTTGCTGTTTGTGCTGGGCGGCGCGGCGGCGATTCATGCCGGGCAACCCCGCCCTGTCGAGACTCGGCGCCTGTTGCGTCAGCCATTGTTCGTCGCTGCGGCGGTGTATGCGCTAGTGGCGGGGGTTCTCACGCTCTCGTGGCGCTGGCCGGAAATCCACGACGCGCTGATGCCGTCGGCGCTCAGTGACCTGCTGTACCCCATCAGCAAGACCGACCTGTCGCCCGTGCGTTTGCTGCACTTCCTGGCCCTGGCCTATGTCACCGCCAAGCTGCTGCCTGGCCGCGAATGGACGCAGAACTGGCTGGCCCGACAAACCTGCCGTATGGGGCGCTACTCCCTGGAAGTGTTCTGCCTGGGGGTGCTGCTGGCGCCACTGGCAGACATGATCAATGCGGTCACCGGCGATGCCTTCGCCATGCAGATTTTCACCGCACTGGTAGGCGCCGGGTTGATGGCGTTGCTGGGGGCCTGGCTGGACTTGAACAAGCGGCTCACGCAACCGGCGCGCGTTGCCACCGCCTGAAAAACAAAAAGCCCCGTAAGGGGCTTTTTGTTGAGCGCAGGAAACTCAGCTCGCGGTGCGTGCCGCCGCTTGAGTCGGCTGCAACTTGAACACGTAGAACAACACCGTCAGCAGCACCAGGAACACCGGCCCCACGTAGAGCGCCACACGGGTGTCCGGGAAGTACGCCATCAGGCCCACCACCAGCACCAGGAACGCCAAGGCCAGGTAGGAGCTGACCGGGTACAGCCACATGCGGTATTTAAGGCCGTCACGTTCGGCCTGGGTCAGGCTCTTGCGGAACTTGAGCTGGGCCAGGAGGATCATCAGCCAGGTCCAGATCGCGCCGAAGGTAGCGATGGAAGTGACCCAGACGAAGACTTTTTCCGGGACCATGTAGTTGAGCAGCACGCCCAGCAACAGCACGAAGATCGACAGCAGCAGCGCCTTGCGCGGCACGCCGTTGCTTGAGGTGGTACCGAACGTGGCCGGGGCCTGGCCGTTCTGCGCCAGGCTGTAGAGCATGCGCCCGGTGCTGAAGATACCGCCGTTGCACGACGACAACGCCGCGGTGATCACCACGAAGTTGATGATGCCGGCGGCGGTCTTGATACCCAGGCGCTCGAAGGTCATCACGAACGGGCTGCCCTGGGTGCCGATTTCGTTCCACGGGTAGATCGACAGGATCACGAACAACGCACCGACGTAGAACAGCAGAATGCGCCAGAACACCGAGCCGATGGCACTCGGGATGGTCTTCTGCGGGTTCTTCGCTTCACCGGCGGTGAGGCCGATCATCTCCACGCCCAGGTAGGCGAACATCACCATCTGCAGGGACATCAACACACCCTGCACGCCATTGGGCATAAAGCCGCCGTGGGTCCACAGGTTGGAAATGCCCAGGGCCACGCCATCGTTGCCAAAGCCGAACGCGATGATGCCGACGCCGCCGATCACCATGGCGATGATGGTGACGATCTTGATCAGCGCGAACCAGAACTCGAACTCACCGAAGGCCTTGACCGCGATCAGGTTGATGGTGCCCATGCTGATCAGTGCTGCCAGGGCCCAGATCCAGCGGGGTGTATCGGGGAACCACACGCCCATGTACACGGCGACGGCCGTGATTTCTGCCACGCAGGTCACCAGCCACAGGAACCAATAGTTCCAGCCGGTGAGAAAGCCCGCCAGCGGGCCGAGGTAATCCTGGGCGTAGCGGCTGAACGAACCGGCCACCGGGTTGTGCACGGCCATCTCGCCGAGGGCGCGCATGATCACCAGGATCGCCAGGCCGCCGATGATGTACGACAGCATGATCGCCGGGCCGGCCATTTCAATGGCCTTGGCCGAGCCTAGGAACAGGCCGACGCCGATGCATGCACCGAGGGCCATCAGGCGAATATGCCGTTCGCCGAGTTCGCGTTTCAGCGGACCGCCCTGAGCGGTCTCGCCGTGGGGCAGATGATTGCCAGCTGGCATAGGGATACAACCTCGTCTTGTTATTGGATATGAGCCACCGAGTCCGGGGCGTCATGGCGGGTCTGCCATGGCGTACCGTTGCCGGATCACCTTTTGGGTAAAACGGTCTGGCCGGGCCAGATCAGCGGGGGTGCAGTATAAAAAGCTAAACCCAGGGGTTTTCACTCTATAAACGGCAAGATTCAGCGGGAACTCTCGGTAAAGGCGCCTTTTTCGGAGGAGCATCACCTGGTTAGCGTAGGAATCATCGCCACCAAACGGCGGCGAGTATTGCACGGTAATGGTGCAGCGTCATGCCCCTACCTTTGGCGGATTTACCGGTGGGGGAGGCTCTAGC
>NZ_CP080030.1:5897825-5919162 GCF_019382755.1 Pseudomonas sp. Colony2
GGTTTTGGGGCTGCTGCGCAGCCCAACGGGGGACAAGCCCCCTCACCACAAACAGCATCACACTCACAAATCCCCCTCACTCGCCCACCACCGTCTAAGCTTCAACCAAGTCCGATCAATCTACGTAAATGGATCAATCGACTATGGGCGCTTTATGGCAAAACGCTTCGACCAAGGCTGCGGTATCCACCGATAGCCCGGATGAACAGCCGTTGCCACAAAGCCCTCCTCCCCGCCGACGGTTGTGGTGGCGGCTGTTCTGGCTGGTGCTGCTGATTGCGCTGATCGCCCTGGGCTTTGCCGCCCTGCGGGAAATGCGCACTTCAAGGTTGCAGGCCAAGACCTTCTCCGACATTGCCTCAACCCTCACCTACCAAATGCATTCGGGCCCCAGCGATGCGCGGGTTTACCCTGGCGCCGGGCCCTTTGACAAGCGCCTGGGCTACAGCGCCCTCGGCGAGTTCCTGCCGCGCTTGATCAAGCGTGACTACCTGATCCAGGCTCAAGCGCGCTTCTCCCCCGACCTGATGGCCTACGCCCAGCGCGGCCTGTTCGTGCCCTACCCGGAAAAGATCCAGGCCGGCCTGACCATCACCGATTGCCGCGCCGCGCCGCTGTATCAGTTCACGTATCCACAACAGTTCTACCCAAGCTTTGCGGCGATCCCGCCGGTGGTGGTCAGCAGCCTGCTGTTTATCGAAGACCGCGACCTGCTGGACCCGAAAAACCCGCAACTCAACCCGGCCGTGGATTGGCCGCGTTTCGCCAAGGCCGCCTGGTCCCAGGTGGCGAAGCTCTTGCACCTGCCCGGCCAGACGGCAGGCGGCAGTACCCTGGCCACGCAGCTGGAAAAATACCGCCACTCGCCCGACGGCCTGACCCTGTCCGGCGGCGAGAAAATCCGCCAGATGATTTCTGCCAGCGTGCGCGCGTATCAGGACGGCCCGCAAACCCTTGCCGCTCGCCAGGACATCGTGCGCGACTACCTCAACAGCGTGCCCCTGTCGGCGGTACCCGGCCATGGCGAAGTGCACGGCATGGCCGAAGGCTTGCGCGTGTGGTACGGCGCCGACTTCAACCAGACAAACGCGCTGCTCATCGGCACCGACCCCAAACAGCTGCCGCAAAAGGGTCTGGCGTTGCGCGAGGTGCTGTCGCTGATGATCGCCCAGCGTCGCCCGTCTCACTATCTGTCCAAGGGCCACAAGGAACTGGCGGACCTCACCGACAGCCACATCCGCCTGCTCGCACAAAACAACGTGATAGACCCGGCGCTGGCCAGCGCAGCCCTCGCCAGCAAAGTCACCTACCGTGACTGGCAGCAACAACCGACGATCCAGCCAATCGAAACCAACAAGGGCATCAGCGTCGCCCGCACTCGCCTGGCCGCCCTGCTCAACCAGCCGCTGTACGACCTCGACCGACTCGATCTCTCTGCCACGAGCACCTTGCAAGCCGACCTGCAAAGCCAGGCCAGCACGTACCTCAAGCAACTCGCCGACCCCGCCTTCGCCGCGCAGATCGGCCTGCTCGGGCCCACGCTGCTGACGCCTGCCAGCACCGCTCAGGTTCGCTACAGTTTCAACCTCTACGAGATGACACCCGACGGTGCCCGCGTGCGCGTGCAAACCGACAGCACCGACCAGCCATTCGACATCAACGAAGGCAGCAAGCTGGAACTGGGTTCAACCGCCAAGCTGCGGGTGATGACCACCTACCTGCAAATCGTCAGCGAACTGCATGATAAATACGCTGCGACACCTGCCGCCGAGCTGCGCAAAGTCCCGGTCGAGGACACGGACCGCATTACCCGCTGGGCCCTCGATTACCTGATCCAGAACAGCGACCGCAACCTGCCGGCCATGCTCGACGCCGCCCTCAATCGCCAATACTCGGCCAACACCGGCGAAGGTTTTTTCACCGGCGGCGGCATGCACCACTTCCACAACTTCCGCAGCCAGGACAACGGTCGCAATCCCACGTTGATCGAAGCCCTGCGCGAGTCGATCAACTTGCCGTTCATTCGCCTGATGCGTGACCTGGTGCGCTACAGCACCTATCACGGTGCGAACAACAGTGCCGAGTTGCTCAAGGACGACAGTGACCCGAGGCGCCAGGAATACCTGGCCAAATTCGCCGACCGCGAAGGCACCACCTTCCTGCTCAAGTTCTGGAAAAAGTACCGCAACAAAGATACCCAGGCGCGCCTCGATACTTTCCTCGATGGCATGCACCCCACCGCCATTCGCCTGGCCGCCGTACACCGCTACCTGCTGCCCAACGCCAGCCAGGCGAGTTTCAACAGCTTCGTCCGCTCGCACTTGAGCAGCGTCAAAAGCCCTGAAAAACTCACCGACGAGCGCCTCGAAAAGCTCTACCAGAATTACGGCCCCGGCGCCTACGACCTGCCTGACCAAGGCTATATCGCCAAGGTTCACCCGCTGGACCTGTGGCTGATGGGCTACCTGCTGAACAACCCCGACGCCACCTTCACCCAGGCCACCGCCGCCAGTGAACACGAGCGCCAGGAGGTTTACAGCTGGCTGTTCAAGAGCCGCCACAAGAGTGCCCGCGACAGCCGCATCCGCACCATGCTGGAGATCGAAGCGTTCCTCGATATTCACCAGCGCTGGCAGAAAGTCGGCTACCCCTTCGACCATCTGGTG
This sequence comes from Pseudomonas sp. Colony2, assembly GCF_019382755.1. Classification (NCBI taxonomy): domain Bacteria; kingdom Pseudomonadati; phylum Pseudomonadota; class Gammaproteobacteria; order Pseudomonadales; family Pseudomonadaceae; genus Pseudomonas; species Pseudomonas sp. Colony2. Next base: position 5,900,492 of record NZ_CP080030.1, read on the forward strand.
CCGTCGCTTGCCACGGCCATCGGCAGCTCCGGCGACCGCCCGGCGGCCCTGGCGGAACTGGTGGGGATCATCCTCAACGATGGCGTACGCCAGCCCACCCTGCGTATCGACAGCCTGCGCTTTGCCGCCGACACCCCGTACGAAACCCGCTTGGTCAACGACCCCAATCGCGGCAAGCGCGTGATGCCTTCCGAGGTGGCCACGGCACTCAAGGGGGCGCTGTCCCAGGTGGTGGACGCGGGCACTGCACGACGCGTGTCCGGCAGTTTCAAACTGGCGGACGGTACGCCGTTGGCCATGGGCGGCAAGACCGGTACCGGCGACAACCGGATCGAAGCCATCGGCGCCGGTGGGCGGATTCTCAGCTCCAAGGCGATCAACCGCACGGCGACCTTCGTGTTCTACATCGGCGAGCATCATTTCGGCACGCTGACCGCCTTCGTCCCCGGCGCTTCGGCCCAGGGTTTCAAGTTCACTTCGGCGTTGCCGGTACAGGTACTCAAGGGCATGGCGCCGATTCTTACGCCCTATCTGCAACCGGGCAACAACAGCTTATGCAGCGTGCGCTGATGGGCCTATCCCTGCGCTTTTCACTTGCGGATTACTGAGGGATCCGCCGCGGTTTCCACCCACTATTCAAACTTATCCGCAGCCGTGCCGGTGCATAGACTCAAGCCTTCTTTTTGAGCTCTACAGGTTGCCCCCATGGCCGACATACCCGACCAGTCCCTGCACCACGCGTTTATCGAAAACGCACTGCCGCACTGGCTGAAAACCACCTCGCCACTCCGCCTGCGCGCACTCAACGACGTCGCCCACCAAGGCATCCGCCACTATCCCCATGCCAGCGCCAGCCAGCATCAAGCGCTCAAGCCCGCGATCGCCGCACACTGGCAGCAGCAGGCTGCGATGGACCAGCGATTCCAGGCATTGACCGACGTGTACGCCTTCGCCGAACCGCTGCTGAAAAATGCCTTGAAGGCCTATGGCGAGATTGACGTCAGAACCACCTGCCTGCGGCTGTATGCCAGCGCCAAAGTTGCCTGGTGGGTGCACGATTTCAATCGTGGGGAGCAAAGCAAAACCCTGTCGCTGCTGGACGTCGCGCTGGCCAACTTTGCCGCCTCGGACACCTTCGTCGACTACGCCTTCCTGTCCGCCGAAGACCCACGCGGGCAGCGGGATACACTGACCTTGCGCCACTCCATCACCGGCGCGGTACTGACCGCTGAACAGTTCAAGCACATCTGCCGCACCCTGGACCTGGGCGCCCGCTACCAGAAAAGCCTGCGCCAGGCCCTGGGGTTCTATGACCCGGCGGTGACCCGGGCCGTGCGCCTGCAGATGATTGCCACTCAGAAGACTGCCCTGGGTACGGCGGCGCACCTGGCCTTGATCAACCGGGACATCGACGCCGATGCCCACGGCGCCGTGCTCGACCTGATCGCCGGCCGCGTCGCGCTGCTGGACGGTCAGGCGCTTGGATGCCATACCCTGAGCCTGATGAACACGGCATTGACCGGCATCCTGTTGCTGTTTGTCCCGCAGCCCACCCGGCCCGTCGGCAAGGTGCTGGTGTACATCCCCGCAGACCCCGAACACCCTCTGAAGCAATACCCTTCGCCTGCGGCCTTCCTCAGCCACCTCACGGAAAAACTGCGGGACAGCCAGCGCTACCAGACCTTCTTCAGCCAGTTCATCGACCACGCCAGGCGCGGTGAATTCTTTGCCGGGCTCATTACACGCTTGAGCCGTGTGCGCTGGCATCAAACCGCCCACACCGACCCGCGCCCCAGCTGGCGCGACACTCCGATCACCCAGCCAAACCTGCAATTCAGCGTGCAGGCTATCGGTGACGATCACGTCAATCGCTCAACGCTCGCCGCCGAAAATGACCTGTGGAATTACCAGTACCGCCTCAAGTTGAACAAGATCGTCAACGATGCCCTGGACATCGCCGTGCCCACCGCCACCGCCGACCGCCACGCGCGCTGGGCCTGGTGGGACAACCTGGAAAAAATCCTCGGGGATATCTTCAATGCGGCGCTGCTGGTGCTGACGCCCTTCGTGCCGCTGCTGGGGGAAGCGATGCTCGCCTACAGCCTGTACCAGATCACCGACGAGGTGTTCGAGGGGATTGTCGATTGGGCCCAGGGGCGCGGTGCCGAGGCGGCGGAGCAAGTGGTCGCGGTGGCCGACAGCGTGATCCAGTTTGCCTTGTTCGGTGCTGCCAGCCAGTTGGGCCATGTCGCACGGCTCAAGCTCAGCCCCTTCGTCGAAGGCTTGCGCCCGGTGGTGCGGGCCGACGGCAGCACGCGCCTGTGGCACCCGGATATTGCGCCCTATGCTGTGAAAAACCTCGACCAGCCGCCCATTGTCGACGGCCTGCACACCCATCGGGGCAAGCAGATCCTCGCGCTGCAAGGTACTCACTTCGAAGTGCAGGCAGACCCTGAAACCGGCGACACGCGTATCGCTCACCCGGAGCGCGCCAACGCCTATCAACCCCTGGTGCGGTTCAACGGCGACGGCGCCTTCGTACATGAAGCCGAGCAACCGCGCACCTGGGACAGCGCCACGCTGATGCGCCGCCTGGGGCCGCGCACGGCGCCCTTCAGCAACCAGCAACTGCAGCAGATGCAACGCATCAGCGGTGCCGACGACGGTGTGCTGCGCAACCTTTACGTGCAAAACCGGCCGACCCCGCCGCTGCTGGAAGCGACCCTCAATCGCTATGAAGCCCAGCGCGCTGCCACACAGACCGTGCACACCATTCGCGCCGGCGCACCGCTGCCGCTGGATGCGACGTCCGCCTGGTTCGAGCAGACCATCACCGAGCTGCCGGGCTGGCCCCAAACCAAGGCATTGGAAGTGTTCGTGCGCTCGGACAAGAGCGGTGACTCCCACAAGTACGCCAACCCGCAGGCATCGCCGGCCGACACGCTGCAACTGAGCCTGGCCGAGGTGATGTCCGGTGAATTGCCGGCGCGGGTGCTGGAGTTTCTCGATGAGCCGTCGATCAAGCAGCTGCTGGGCGGCGACGTGCCGCAAGCACTGCGCGTGCAAACCTTGCGCGATCAACTGGCGGACTCGGTGGCGCGCCAGACCGGTGACATCGCCGACTACATCCATCAGGCCCGCCAGGTCAGCGCCGATCCCCATGAACGCCGTTTGCGCGAACAGGTCAGCCCGCTGGACCGGCCGCTGGCCGACACCCTGCTGGCCGGCACAACCCCGGCCGAACGGCAAACCCTGGACCACCACGTACCGCTGCGCCTGCTCAATCAGGCCAGGGAACTGAGCTTCGCCCAGCACAGTGTCCAGGCCTACGCGGGGTTCTTCCCGCCCTGGGCGATCACCGAAGGTACCGAGCGCCTGGTGCTCAATACCCTCAAGCGCTACAGCGATGGCTTTGGCGACCTGCACCTGCAAATCCGCGATCGCCTGGTCAGCGGTACGCTGCGTTGTGAAGCCGGGCCGGCCGATGCCCGCCGGCGCCGGGTGCTGGTGCGCCAGAACGACGTGGGCTACGAACTGTTCGATCAGCAGGGCCAGCGCCTGCATGGGCCGGATACCCTGTATGAATGCCTGTTGCGCGCGCTGTCCGAAGCGCAGCAACGTGAACTGGGCTACCGGCCCGGCCAGGGCGCCGGGCTCAAGCATTGGCTGATGGAAACCCTCGAACCCCTGGCCGAACGGCGCCGGGTGCTGGCCGAGCCACCGCTGCGCAGTACGGCAGATGTGCAGACCACCACCCTGCTCGGCGGCGCGGCCCTCGGCGGGTTGCGCCGCGCCCAGGAGCACCTGGGCCAGGCCCGCGCCCGGGAGGTGCTGGCCAGTCTGTTCCCGACCCTGGAGGAGGAACGCCTGCAGCGGTTCCTCAATGAGATCGGCCCGGGGCTGAACAACGATGTCCTCAATCGCCTGGTCCTGCAGCGGCACAACCTGTACCGGGAGCTGGAGCAATGGAAGCGCCTGCCCGGCCCCCATCCCAAAAACAGCCGCATGGCCCGGGAGGAAAAACTGCGTAAAAATATCATTGCGCACAAACTCTATCGCTGCTGGGAAGACCGCCTCGCCGAGCACCGCGACGACTTGGGCCAGGTGCAGAGCGGCGCGAGCCTGGACCTCAGCGCCCTCGACCTGCCCGGCAGCCTGCCGCTGCTGGGCAATGGTTTCGAGCACGTCACCCAACTGAAGCTGGCCAACTGCATGTTCAACGACAGCCAGTGGCCCTTTCTGCAGGCATTCCCGTCCCTGCGGGAGCTGGACGTCAGTGCGAACGAACTGACGCGGCTGCCCGAGCCCATCGCCAACATGCGCTACCTGCGCGACCTCAACCTGGGGGAAAACCAGATCACGCTGCTCAACGGCGACGTTGCGCGCCTGAAAAACCTCAAGCACCTGCGCAACCTGAACCTGTACCGCAACCCGCTGACGCAGCCACCGAACATCTCGAAAATGCCGCACCTGCGCCGCCTGTTCCTGAGCCGCACCCCCATCACCCAATGGCCCACCGGGCTGTTTGCCCACCCACGGGAGGAGGGTTTCCTGCTGGACCTGAGCCAAACCCGGATTGATCATGTGCCAGCGCTCATGGCCGATAGCGCCGAGGCCCGGACCGTCGCCCATACCCGCCTGGACCGCAACACCCTGCTCAACGACCAGCGCCTGCTGTACGAGCAGTACCGCGAAGCCGCCGGACTGGACCCCAACCGCAGCTATGAACCCCGTGGAGAGAGCGGCCCGTGGCTGGAACGGGTCAGGCCGCCGTTACTGGGCAGGCGCCAGGAGCTGTGGCAAGCGGTGGAGCGCGAGCACGGTTCCCAGGGTTTGTTCGAGGTGATCAAGGCCCTTGAAGCGCCCGACTTCTTCCAGCGGCCCCAGGACATGGACACCTATTGGGACAATCTTGAAACGTTGCGCGAGCGCGTCTGGCGTTTGCTGGAGGCGGCCCACAACGATACGGCGCTGCGTGAAAAGCTGTTCAAGATGGCCAGTTTTCCCGGCCTGTGCGCCGACGGCAGTGCACAGATTTTCAATGACCTGGGCATCGAAGTGCTGGTCAGCGAAGCCCAGCGTTACTCCGCCTCGGCCAGCGAGCGCGAGGGCAAACTGGTGACGCTGGCAAAGGGCAATGCACGGCTCAAGCAATTGAACCGCATCGCCAGCGAGGACATTGCCCATCGGCTCAAACCCGAAGCCGAAGGCGGCCTCGGCCAATGGCTGCGTTCGCAACGACGGGAGGGCGTGATGGGTAACGTGGACGACGTGGAGGTCTACCTGAGCTACCAGACCTCCCTGGCCAAGCGCCTCGACCTGCCCTGGCTGTCGGAACACATGCTGTACCGCGACACCGGCGACGTAAAACCCACGCAGATCGAACAGGCCTACAGCACGGTGCTGGAGCTGGGCGAAGGCGATGGCCTGGTCAACCAGATGTTGCTGGAGCCCTATTGGGAACAGTACCTGCACGACCACCACCCGAACACCCTTGAGGCCAATGCCCGGCATTTCGACGAACAATGCGCACGCCTTGATGAACTGCAGGAAGCCCAGGCCAGGCTGGCCCAGGCCAATGGCTTGCCTGACGAGCAGAAGGAAGCATTGAGACTCACGCTGAAGGGCCTCGCCGACGCCCTGGGTGTACCGCACCCGCAGGTGCTGACCGGGCAACCCATGACGGACGATAGCTATAACCTGCTGCTCAACGAACTGGGCTACCGCGAAAAACAATGGATGCGCGAGTTGACCCACCAGGCCCTGGAGCGCCACAGCGAACAACGTAACCGCGTCACGCGCCAGGTCTGACCCTATGGGTGTGTCATGGCACACCCATTACCAGTACGCCGCTGCCGTTTAACGGCCCCTCGACAGGCAAGGACCCGGTTCGCTTGACCAGGGCGAACGTTACAACGTCGCTCCCGGAGCTGTTGGTGATACGGGTCAGGAACGAGCCATTGACTCTAACCGCCGCCCCTCCACGGACAAGGGCCGTACCCACGTTCGCATTGCTCATCACCAGCGCATTGGCGTTGAACGAAGACGGCGTGCCTTTGTAGGTAATGGTGATCGGCGTAGTAATCCCCGGGTCCGGGCACCGGTAGGTGAGCGTGTGATCTTTACGAACAGTGGTGGACAGGGGGTCCGTGCCTATCGCCCTCTGATGGACATTGCCGAAGTCGATATTGATCGGCTGGTTATTGTTGATCGTGCACGACGATGGGGAAATGATGAAGTCGTTGTTGGCGATGTACGTGAGCTGCAGGCTCGTGGAGCCGCTATCGTAATTGTTGGTCTGGTCGAGACGTAACACGCCGAGGGTGTCACCTATTCGAATGTCGATAGGGTTGGTCGGGTTGTTGCGGATCAAGATATAAGGAATGACATCGATCGGGATCGGAGTCGTATTGTTAGGCATGGTCGCAATCCGGATACCCGCCGGGATAGGCGTGTCGCGGTACGTGCCGTTTATGCGCAAACCGGTCGTCTGGTTGACGAACTTCGGACCAGGCGACCAGGCCGGGCCGATCCTCGTCCCGGAGGCCCAGTAATCCTGCCGTCCATCCGGGGTATAACTGTCGGGTTCGAAGCGACATTCGATCCTCACCCCGGACAGGAGGATACGCGGCTCATTCATCTCCAGTCGCACATTCACCGGGACCTGCAGGTTCAACGTCCCGCCAATGTTCACCCGTTGCCAATTGCCGCCATTGACTCGGCAATCAGCCGCTTTCACGGTCGTCGTAATGCCAGCCAGGGCAAGCAGCACAACGGCTCCAAATAGTCGTTTCATGTTGTTCTCTTTCATCCCATGCATAACGGTTTACCGTTACGGATAATCCAGCGTAAACGTCGAAGTCACACGGTAGCTGCCGTGCCCGATGGTCTTGTCCCGCAGGGCATCCGGCTCACCCTGCACATAGGCCTTGAGCAGAATGACGTTGTTGCCGGGGCTCAATTTCTGCTCGTCGCCGACCTTGTTCACCGGCACCGGTTTGTCGCTCAGCGTCTCCAAACCCAGCCCGATACCAGAGGCACCACTGCCACCATCCAGGGCGAACAAACCAGGCAGCGCACGGTTTTCCGCACCGTTGAACAGTATGGTCACCGAGTCGCTGATGGTGGTATTGCAGTCATCCAGGTGCAGGGTGAAACGTTTGCCCACTGAGCGCGTGTTGATGTAGAGGTGCTTGCTGGTCAGGTCCCACAGCTCCAGGGTGATGGCTTCATCGCCCGGGCGGATGGTGCAGGCCTGTTCCACCAGGTTGCCCTTGAACCTCAGGTTGTCCACCGCCTGCGCCGTGGCCGCCAGGCCGAAGGTCAGCAGCAGGGCCAGCCCCTTATGAATCATTGCGTGTCGCATACACTCGACTCCTACTGGTATTCAGCCAACAGCGTGGCCACCGCCGTGAACCCTTGGGCCTTCAGGACCGAACCCGGCCGTTTGACCGGCACCACTTCCAATGTCGGCGGTGCCGCCAGGCTGATGTCCAGCGGCGTGTTGAGGCGAAACGGCGCGTTGTTCTGATACATCCGAATCCCCAGGTCAGGCGCAGTGGTCTGCAGGGCGGCGTTATCAAAAGTCGTCTCTGTGCCCTTGACGCTCAGCTTCAACAACCACGGCAGCGTGGAGGCGCCGCAGCGGATGGTGTAGCCGACGGCCCTGCGGTATTTCACGCCATCGACGCGCTTGGTGCCGACATCCCCGAAATCGACTTCAATCGTGCTGCCCGAATCAATCGTGCAGGGCGGCGGCTCGTTCAGCGTTCCGTTGAACGTCAGGTTGGCCGACGCACCACTGCAAAAGCCGATGGAACACAAGGCGAGCAACGCTCGCTGCGGCCAACTTGTCATTGATCGTTTCCTCATTATTGGTACTCGATCACCAGGGTGGCGGCGGTCGCAAAGGCCCCTCCGGTCAACGTGCTGCCCGCGCGCTTCACCGGCACTGCCTGCACGGCTGGAAAGGTCGGATGGGTAAACCTGAGCGGCGTGTTCAGCGGCCAGTCCACCCCATTGGCGAATAGCTTGATACCCAGGTCGGTCTTGGGGGTCGAGAGCACTTTGTTATCAAACCCGGCCGCCGCGCCCTTGAGTTCCAGGGCCATCGCGTTGCTGTAAACGGGGGGACTGCAGGTGACGGTATACGGCACGTCCCGTCGATAATTCACGCCATCAATCCGCGACGTCAGCAGGTCATTGCCGAACGGCACATTCAGCGTGCCCCCGCTGTTAATCACGCATGGCGGCGGCGCGATGATCACCGCGCGGATCGTCAGGTTGGTATCGGCCTGCACGCCCTGGCTGACCGCCCACAGCAGTCCCGCACCGATAAAAATGGCCCGCGGGCCGGTTAACCTGGTCATTGTTCTGCCCTTACTCATAATTGAGCCTGAAATCCACCACGGCCCGGAATGCACCGCTGGTCAGGGGTGCCGGGGTGCGCGTGGGCTGGACGTTCCAGGTCTGCGTGTTGCGGCCCAAGGGCAAGAACAACGGCTCGCCCCTTGAACCCAGCTGTACATCGCGCCCCTGGGAATCGGTCAGGCGCAGGCCCATCCCGGTGATGCCTTGCACCTTGACCAGCCGTGGATCATCGGCATCGGCCGGCGCAATGAACGCGACCGACAGCACCGGTTGATAGGCGCTCCATGTCAGGTTTCCCGTGCGCTCACTGGCGATGCGGCCGGCAGTGCGCCGACAATCCTCGAACAGCAGTTGAAAGGCCACGGAGGTCGCCTGGTCACCCGGCCGTTGCAACTGGCTGGCCGATACCGGGCCCAGGTCAATCGTCTGGTGCAGGGATGCCATCTCCAGGCTGCAGGGGGTTTCGTGCATGGACCCGAGAATGTTGAGCATCCCGACCATGCCCTCCACATCCTCGTCATCCGCGGCGTGCGCCGGCCCCATCAGGGCCAGCAACAGACCGCCCAAGACCTTCACTGTGTGCAACTTCATGACGTTCTCCGGCAGCAGGCACTACTGATTGGCCACAGACAGTTGCGTGTTCACCTTGCATGTCTCGCCACTGCAGGTGAACGCCAGCAGCGGACGGCCACCGTAATCATTCACGTAGGACAAATAGGGGGTGGTGCCGAGCTCCTTGGCAGTCGGCCCCAGGGCCTGCGTGCCTTTGGGCGGGACCATCACCGGCTCGAAGCCCGGTATGGTCTTGCCGTCCTTGCTGCTGCGCGCATCCACCAGGGTCACGTAGTAAGGCGTGGGGTTATTCACCTGGTAGTGATCGCCTTGCCGGGTAAGGGTCAGCTTTTCCTGCCATGGGTTGGACAGGTCCTGCTGGGTGGGGGTAATTGCCTGCGGCCGGTAAAACAATTTGATCCGGGTTTGCAGGGCGATTTGCAGGGTGTTGGGCTTGTCGCTGCGCGGCGGAATTTCCCGCAGGTTGAAGTAGTAGACCGTCTCCCGATCCTGGGGCAGCGATTTGGCGGCCGGCAACGCCTGGACTTTTACCTGGCTTTGCTTGCCGGGCTCCAGGCGTTGGACCGGTGGCAGCACGATCAACGGCGAGGTGATCTTGTTGCCCTCTTCATCCTCGATCCAGCCCTGGGCCAGATACGGCAACTGGGGGTTGTTGTTGGTGATGTTGACGCTGGTTGCGTCTTTGCCACCGTCGAAAATCACGCGGGTACGGTCCAGGCCGACAGCGGCGTTGGCGCTCTGGCTCAAGACCGCCAGCAGCAGTGCATAGGTAAAACGTGTGCTGTGTTTCATGAGGATGGGTTCTCCATAGTGTTTCGCTGGCCGGTCAGGCTGGCTGGCTCGGGTGAGGCTTGATCGACGGCTACCCTCTGGCAGCGCAGTTGCAGGGCATCGGTGAACGCATCCGTTGGCAACTCGACAGGCAGCGTCAGGACGCAACGCTCGGTGCCGCCCCAGCTGACGATCATCTGCTCGCCGGCCTGAATGCCGCTCAGGTAGACATCCCCGCCGTCATTCACCACCCCGGTGTCCTGCTGCTTGCGGTTTTTCACCGTGGCGCCGAAGGGCGGTGCGCTGCCATCCGGCAGGCGAAGAACCGCCATGGCCTTCTGGCCGGAAATCACTTCCAGGGATCGGTAGCCAATGGCCCCCTCGGTGAGGGTCAGTTGCGTCACGGATTGAGTGGCCTCGACATCGCTGGGCAATTTCTCCAAGTCAACACTGGCCGCCGTACGCTGGTAGCTGGTGATGTCGGAGATGACCGCCTTGCCGAACGCGTTGCTGCGGGTCGGCGTGCCGTAGCCCCGCACGGGCACATCGGGCACACCGGCGGTATCGACCAGCAGCCGGGTTCCGCCGGTACTGGTGGTTCGATGCAGCGCCCCGCCGTAAGGAGTGAGCGTGCCGCCGCCACGCACGGATGCGCTGAGGGTGCGGTTATTGCCTTGTTGCGTCGTGGCGCTGAGGTCGATGTCGGCCTGGTCACCAATATGGCTCAGGTAGCCGCTGGCCGAGGTGTCGCTGGCACTGACCTGGTAGCTGTTACGTTCATCCAGGCGATCGGCGTAGCGTGTGGTAAAGCTGTTTTTGCCGCCGGCCCTGTTGGCATCCATCGACAGGGTGCCGGTGGGTCCCAATGGCAGGCTGACCGTCAGCGCTGCTCCGTTGTCCTTATATTGGTATTCATGGGTGCGATATAAATTCAGCGACAGGCTCATGTTCCTGACAGAGCCCACGTTGAAGTAACGAGACGCCGACAGGTTCCAGCGCTGGGTGTCCGGCCGGTTCCAATAGGTTTGTTTGTTGTAGCTGGCATACACCGTGGTGTTCAGATCGCGGAACTGTTTGTTCACCGTGACCGTATACAGCGCCTTGTTACCGCCAATGGGTTTCCAGTGTTCAATGAAGTTACCGTCTTCATCGAACACGCCGCGCCCACCCAATTCACCGTTCAACCCATAGTGCCGAGCATCCAGGTATTGGCTCATGCTCAAGTAGTTCTTCTCGGAGAACCGGTAACCGGCGAAGGTGACCTGGCTGTCGTACTCTTCAAAGTTCTTGGAATATTGAAGGCGGTAGGATTTGCCCGAAAGTGTCTGGTTCCACAGGCTGGCGCGAGACTGGGTGACGTCCAGGGAAACGGCCCCGAACGCCAGCAAATCCCGCCCCGCCCCCACCGACAGCGCACGGTAGTTGTTATCCGTTATCGCACCGCCCAGCAGCGACCAACCATTGCTGATTCCCCAGGAAAACTCGCCGGTGCCGAAAAAGTCACCGTGGGGGTGGTACTGCAGGTTGGACGGTCGCCCGGCAGACAGCTTGTAACGAACCTGCCCGGGACGCGTCAGGTAGGGAACGCCTGCCGTATCGAGCTGGAATTTCTGTACCGAACCGTCCTGCTCCTCGACCCGCACATCCAGCGTGCCGGACACGGCGTCGTTAAGGTCCTGGATCCGAAAAGGGCCTGCCGCCACCAGCGTTTCATAGAGCACACGCCCCTGCTGGCTGATGACAACCTTTGCATTGGTCTTGGCCACCCCGACCACTTCCGGTGCATAGCCCCGCAGGTTGGGCGGCAGCTGGCTTTCGTCTGACTTGAGCCCGGCACCGGTAAAGCGGAAGCTGTCGAACAGGTCCGAATACAGGTAGTCCTCGCCCAACACCAGGCGTGCCTTCAGCGCAGGAATGGCGCGATATGCGTAATAGCGACTCCACTCCAGTTTTTGCCGGCTGGCCTGCGCCTCGCGGTCTTTCTCGACACGCCCTTGCCAATCCGCCCGCAGGCGCCAGGCCCCGGCATTGGCCCCGAGTGTGCCGTTACCGCTGAGGTCATTGCGCGTACCGTCACCTTTGCGGTAGCTGGACTGCGCCGTCATGTTGTAGTCGACCAGCAGCCCCGGCACCCCCTCGTCCCAACGTGACGGCGGGTCCCAGTTGATGGCGCTGTATTCCAGGTAGGCCTGGGGAAGGTTGATGTCCAGGGTGGACGTGCCCAGGTCGGCACTGACTTCCATGCCGGGCAAGCCCGTGACATCCAGGCACTGCCCGCCCTTCCACCACTTCAGCTGGTCAGCACCGGACGCCTTGAGGCCCAGTTGCTCGACAAGCTCGCGCGATAAACAGGGCACACTGCCTTTGGGATCATCATCGGGGGCAAAGAACGCCACCGATTGTTCAGATATAGGTTGGGTATTGAGCTGGACCACCATCGAGTAGGTGCCAGGCAAGATAAACCCACTGCGTGCAAACTGAGACAGGTCAATATTGGAGCGATCAATCAGATCAAGAACGTCGGTATTAAACTCAATATCCCCGGCGCCCATTGCAGTTCCAGCCAGTGATATCAACCCGCCAAAGAGGCTGGGGCGCAGCGTATTCATGACTTTCGACGTATTCAACATACACGCAACTCAATCTTCAAAAGTATTCCAACTTGAACCGCACTGCCGCGCGGTGAGCCCCTGCCAACAGCGGCACTCCGTTGCCCACCAGGCGGAGCCTGTAATGAAGTGTCATGTCGCCATCAACCACCGGCAGCAGCGCCATCGGCACTCCCGGCACACTCACCTGGCCAGCGGCGTCCTCAATATGGAAAGCAACCCCCTGCGAGGCCCCAAAGGCCGCAAAGGTGCGCCCGCCCATATCGCTGGGCCCGTCGAACGTCACGCGAAGATGCTCCCAGTCCGGCAGCGTTTCGCCGGGGCGCAGCGGGTCGGGACGCGTCACGGTGCAGTTGACCAGCCGTAGCTGGAACGGCTGCATTTGCCCCGCGCCCTCTCGCAACAGGCGGCCGATGGGTTCGGGAGGCATGTCGATGGTCTGATCGGCAGTGACCGCTTCCAGCCCGCAGGCCGAGTCGATGATCTCGCCTCCCAGCGTGACGAGCCCATCGCCTTGCACACGCGTCTGCGCGGCATCACAAGGGCTGATGAACAACGTCAATGAAGAGGCAATAGCGAGACTTATGAATGTTTTCACCTTGATCTCCCGCCAGTTTTCCCCCGCCACCAGTGGTGGCGGGGGAAACACTTACTGATAAGCCAAGGTGAAGTTGGTGACCGCGCTGAAATCACCAGGAACGATGTCGCCTGTCGCCTGGCCTTGTACGTAGGCACCGAACTGCAGGGTGTTATTACCGGCAACAATGGCCTGCGGAGTGGTTGGCACGCCCAGCTCAATCGCTTTGCCGCCGTGGGTCATCATGATGCCGATGCCGCCCGCGCTGCCGACCGTGCCGATGCCGCCAGGCACAACGCTGGACGGTGCACCGGTGAAGGTAGTGGTCACGGTGTTATCGGTGAGGCCAGACAGGTCGCACCCTTCAAGCTCGATCGCCACGGGGCGGGCGGTGGACTTGCCGCCGGATTGCAACTGATGCTTTGCAATAGCGCCAAGTGCAACTGACTGATCCACAGACTCAGGCTTGATAGAGCAAGCACCCGAATGGACCGAACCGGTAAATGTAATCGTCCCGTCCGCCGCATTAGCAACAGAGATCGAACCCGCCAACAGGCCGACAGTCAACAGCGCAGCTTTTACTTTAGTCTTCATTTGCAGAGGCTCACATGTATTAAAAATCAAAACGAAATCCTGGCTTAGTTGCGCACAGGACTTAATTAACCCAGCGCCAGAACAATTTCCTGAAGCAATGGAAATCGGATGCTTTCCAATTACTTGTATTGCAATTCAGGAGTTCGTTCGAGGCCGAGCAATTATCCATTTCGATTTTGAATATGAAAGCCGGTCGATTCGCTTATTCACGTAGCCTTGTCACACCAAGACACATAGGAAAATTATGGCAATTTGCCAAAACTTTTGAATCAACCGTAAGAAACGGACTACATCAACTTAACGAGAATGATTTAGTGCAGAACAAGTCCGTAAGAATAGGATTACATATTATAAAAAACAACAGTAATTACTGGGGCGCGCCAACTAACAAGTTGGCGAATATGTCGAAAGGGTCAGTGCGCTGATCGGCCCGTTTCGAGTCCCGTCTCACAAGACGCGAGATGACCGTTCGTCTGCCGGGGTTGCGGCGGCAATAAGATATATCTTACGTTGTATCTAAACCAAACGAGAGCACCCGAAATGAGAGACCATCATTCACACCGCGACCCCGGTGACAGCCGCGACGGCTTCGACAAACGTCCAGGCCGCGAGCGCGGCGGCCGTGGCCCACGGGTCTTCGCCCCCGGCGACCTGAAACTGCTGCTGCCGGCGCTGATCGCCGAACAGCCGTGCCATGGCTACGACCTGATTCGCCGGATCGAGACCCTGTTCGACGGCGCCTACAGCCCCAGCCCCGGCGTGATCTACCCCACGCTGACCTTTCTCGAAGAAAGCGAACTGATTACCGGCGACGCCGAAGACGGAAAAAAACGCTACACAATCACCGACGCCGGTCGTCTCTTCTTAAGCGAACAGGCGGTTGCCCTCGAAGGCATTCGCATGCGCATGGATGTGAGCAAACGTTCGCTGCGGGGCCAGGACCGTCCGCCGGAAATCCACGAGGCGGTGCATAACCTGCGCCACGCCTTGCATTCGCACCACGGGCGCTGGAGCCCGGAAGAAATCGTTCGTGTCGCGGCGCTGCTCAACAGCACCGCCCAAGCCATTGCCGACGGGAAAGCTCAATGAATACCCAAGCCATCCACCGCGTGACCCACGAAATCAAACGCCGCCGCCTCGAAGTGCTGCGGGTGGTCGACATCACCCCGCGCATGCGCCGCATCACCCTGGGCGGGCCGGAACTGGCGGGCTTTATCAGCCTGGGCAGTGACGATCACATCAAGCTGCTGTTCCCACAGAACGCCGCCGAACAAGCGGCGCTGGACAGCCCCGACTTCAACCTGCGCGGCGACGGCCCGCAACCCGCCATGCGCGACTACACCCCACGCCGGTACGACCTGGACATCGGCGAGCTGGACATCGACTTCGTGCTGCATGGCGATGGCCCTGCCTCCACCTGGGCCGAGCAGGCCAAGGTCGGTCAGCACCTGCACATCGGCGGGCCGCGTGGCTCGATGATCGTGCCGGATATCTTCGACAGCTACCTGTTGATCGGCGATGAAACCGCGATTCCGGCGATTGCCCGGCGCCTGGACGAATTGCCGGCGGGGCGCAAGGTATTGGCGGTGATAGAGATCGCCAATGCGGCGGAACAGCAGCCGCTGGCCAGCGCTGCCGAAGTGGAAGTGATCTGGGTGGTGCGCGGCCAGGATGACCTGCTCGAGACGGTGCACAACCTGACGCTGCCGGACGGTTCGCTGTACAGCTTTGTCGCCACCGAGAGCAAGCTGTCGCGCCAGGTACGGCGGGTGCTGCTGGACACGCACAACGTCAATGAGGCATTCCTCAAGGCCGTGGGTTACTGGCAACAGTGATCCCTGTAGGAGGGAGCTTGCTCGCGAAGAACCTGAGAGCGCCGCGTTAAACCAGACACACTGCGTTATCGTTAACGTTCTTCGCGAGCAAGCTCGCTCCTACAGATTTTATCCAGCCCCACCACCCCCAGAGCAATCAGCACAAACCCCACCAGAATCCCCCCGGCATTGATGAACACCTGTGGATAACCCAGGGTGTCCACGTTAATGAACGGGTACTGATACAGCCCCCACACATACCCGCGCAACAACGCATAGGCGAAGTACACCACCGGGTAAATCACCCACAGCCCGATGTGTTTGAGGCGCAGACTGCCCTTGGGCACGCACCACCACCAATACGCGACAAACACCAACGGCATCACGTCGTGCAGCAGCTCGTCCGCCACAAACTGCACCCCCGCAGGCTGCCACATGTGGCGCAACAACAGGCTGTAGGCGAGGCTGACCACGACAATGCTCACGGCAATCCCGCTGCTGACTACGGGCCCGAGGAAGAACCGGCTCGCCGCGGTTGGCCGTTGCACCCACGCATGGGTCAACACCACCGCCACCAGGGTGTTGGTGAGCACGGTGAAGAAGCTGAAGAAATTCACCAGGCCCGGCAACAGGCTGGCGCCATCGACCCAGCGGAAGTAGAAAATGATGTACTGCTGCAGCGCCAGGCCGGCCCAACCGCCGAGGGCTGCGAGGCCGATAAGGTGACGTTTCACCTCAGTCCTCGACCGGTCGCTTGGTGCGCATCAACTTCACGTACAAACCTTCGACCTTCTCACGCGCCCACGGGGTCTTGCGCAGGAACGACAGGCTCGACTTGATGCTCGGGTCACTGGAAAAACAGCGGATGTTGATGCGCTCGGCCAGGCCTTCCCATTGGTAATGCGCCACCAGCGCGGTGAGGACCTGTTCCAGGGTGACGCCGTGCAGTGGGTCTTTGTTTGTCGCGGTCATGCCGGGCCTTTTGTGCAGAAAAGAAGAAAACGAAGCCGCGCACCTTAGCGGACGGACCGTGCGGGTGGAAGCGTTGCCTTCACTATAGGCCACTGTTCGATCGTTACCGCGCTCTGGGTGGGAATGCCGAATTGGATGCTCTGCGTCCCGCGGTCGACGCAAGTTTTAACCCTGCGCAATGGTGACGCAGAGCGTCACGGCATGCATTTCCACGCAGAGCGTGGGAACGATCAGCGTGGGAGTGATCGAGCGGGGTTTGGGAAAGTTCCCCTTGGCAGGGAAAAAAGTGATGTTATATTGTAACGATAACTATCAAAGGGTATCGAATCCCTTACCGTTTGCAGCCTTCTCTTTTTGCCGTTTGCCAAGGAACGACCGATGTCCCTCTCTTCTCTCTGGCGCCTCACCCCGCTGGCCGCCGCCCTGTTGATCACCTCCCAGGCCAACGCCCTGGAACTGCAACCTCAAGTCATCACCGGCAACCCGCTGGGCAGCGAAACCCTCGCTTCTCCCACCACCGTGCTGGAAGGCGATGACCTGACCCTGCAACAAAAAGGCAGCCTGGGTGAAACCCTGAACAAGCAGCCCGGTGTGTCGTCGTCGTACTTCGGCCCGGGGGCCAGCCGGCCGATCATTCGTGGCCAGGATGGTGACCGCATTCGCCTCCTGCGCAACGGAGTCGGCGCGCTGGATGCCTCGTCGTTGTCCTATGACCACGCCGTGCCGCTGGACCCGGTCAACGTCGACCGCATCGAAATCGTGCGTGGCCCGGCCGCCCTGCTCTATGGCGGCAGCGCCATCGGCGGCGTGGTCAATACCTTCGACAACCGCATCCCCACCGAAGCCATCGAAGGCATTCACGGTGCTGGTGAATTGCGCTACGGCGGCGCCGACACCACCCGCAGCAGCGCCGGCAAACTGGAAGCCGGCAACGGCACCTTCGCCTTGCACCTGGACGCCAGCGCGCGGGAATTCAACGACCTGAAAATCCCCGGCTTTGCCCGCAGCCGCCATGCACCGCCAAGCGACGACGGTGAAGGCAAGAACGGTCGCCTCGGCAACAGCGACGGACGCCAGGACGGTGGTGCAGTCGGCGGTTCCTACACTTGGGACGACGGTTACGCCGGGCTGTCCTACAGCAACTACGACAGCAACTACGGCTCCCCGGCCGAGCAGGACGTGCGCATCCGCATGAAGCAGGATCACTACGCCTTTGCGTCCGAAATCCGCAACCTGCAAGGCCCGTTCACCTCGGTCAAACTCGACGCCGGCTATACCGACTACAAGCACATGGAAATCGAAGGCGGCGAGACCGGCACCACCTTCAAGAACAAGGGCTACGAAGCCCGGGTGGAAGCGCGACACTTGCCGATCGGGCCGTTCAACGGCGTGGTGGGCGCCCAAGTCAGTCGCAATGAATTCTCGGCCCTGGGTGAAGAAGCCTTCGTGCCGCAGACCGATACCAACGCCGGCGCGCTGTTTATCCTCGAAGAAATGCAGGCCACCGAGCGCCTCAAGCTGAGCCTCGGCGGGCGCCTGGAACACACCAACGTCGACCCGGACGGCAAAGGCAACGCACGCTTCGCCAATGCCGACAAATCCGCCGACTTCACCGCCGGCAGCCTGTCGTCCGGCGCGGTGTACACCCTCACGCCGATCTGGTCCCTGGCCGCCACCCTCGGCTACACCGAACGTGCCCCGACCTTCTACGAGCTGTATGCCAACGGCGCTCACGTCGCCACCGGCACCTATGAACTGGGCGACGCCAACCTGTCGAAAGAAAAAGCCGTGTCCAGCGACCTGGCGCTGCGCTTCGACAACGGCACCCACAAGGGCAGCTTCGGCGTGTTCTACAGCCACTTCTCCAACTACATCGGCCTGCTGGGCAGCGGTCGCACCTTGAATGACGAAGGCGAGGAAGACGCCGGCGGCATCCCTGAGTACAAATATTCCGGTGTGCGTGCGCGTTTCGCAGGCTTTGAAGCCCAGGATCACATCAAGCTGGGGGAAGGTGCCTACGGCAAGTTCGCGCTGGAACTGTCGGGCGACTACACCCGTGCAACCAACCTGGACACGGGTGAAGCGTTGCCCCGCATTGCGCCGTTGCGTTTGAACAGCGGCCTCTTGTGGGAACTGGATCGCTGGCAGGCGCGGATTGACGTTGAACACGCGGCGGGCCAGGGGCGGGTGCCGGATAACGAAAGCGGTACCGACGGCTACACCACGTTGGGCGCCAGCGCCGGCTACCGCTTCAATGTCGGCGGCAGCCAGTGGCTGGCGTTCGTCAACGGCGAGAACCTGACGAACCAGACCGTGCGCTACGCCAGTTCGATCCTGCGGGACATCGCCCCGGCGCCGGGTCGAAGTGTGCAGGTCGGTCTGCGCACCACC
>NZ_CP080030.1:5919310-5953578 GCF_019382755.1 Pseudomonas sp. Colony2
TTAGTACCGCGCATCCACGGGCTTACCCCCCTTCGGCCAGTCCTTCACCTTGTCCGGGAAATCCGGACGAGGTTGTTGGGAGAAGTACGCTGCCACATCCACCGCCTCCTGGTCCGACAACCCGCCCTGCCCCAACGGGAATTTCTCGTGGAAACCGATCGGCATGTTGCGTTTGACGAACGCCGCCGCCGTGTACAGCCGCGCCATCCCCGCCCCGATATTGAACGACTGCTCGCCCCACAACGGCGGGTACACCAACTCGCCATCCGCCCGCGTCAACCCTTGGCCATTGTCGCCATGGCACACCGCGCATTGCCGGGCGTACACCTGCCTGCCATTCTGCATATCCGGCTTGATCGCCGGGTCGACCTTGCCCACCCCGCGCCCGGCGACTTTATCTTCGGGCCTGGTGTTGTTTTTCATCCAGTCGAAGTACGCCACCATCGCCTGCATATCCGCCGATTCCGCTGGCAACGGCTTGCCATTCATCGAGCGACGGAAGCAGCCGTTGATCCGCTCTTCCAGGCTCACCACCTTGCCGGCACGCGGCGCATAGCTCGGGAAAAATGCCGAGACGCCCACAAACGGCGAACCATCCGCCACAGTGCCGGCGTTGAGATGGCAGCTGGTGCAGTTCAGCGAGTTGCCCACGTTATTGGGCAGCAGTTCCTTGGTCTGCAGGTGCAGGCGCATGCCGCGTACCACCTGATCGGCATTCGGCGCCGCCAACAATTCGGCCAGGCGTGGGGTTTCAAACGCTGACGAATCGGTGGTGACCGGGTTGAGCTGGCCACGCATTTTCTTCACTTGGGCAGCCGTGACAGGCGTGCCTTCGTTGCCCCAACTGCTGCGCACGAAACTGAGGATTTCAGCGATTTCCTGATCCGCCAACCGCGCAAACCCAGGCATGGTGTAGATCCGTGGATGGGCTGCGGTCTCGGCGGTTTCCCAACCGGTGAGGGTGATGTGCAGCAGTGACGTCGGGTTGTTCGAGGCAACGCTCGGGTTGCCGGCCAACTGCGGGAACAGCCCTTTCACCCCGCCGCCATCGCTGCGGTGGCAGTCACTGCAAAACTGCATGTAACCCAGGCCACCACGGCTGGTGAACAAGTCCTTGGGCGGTGCGGCGGGTTCTTGGGCCACGGCGGGCATCGGCAGGTCGTCCTTGCCCGGCGGCAGGGATTTGAGATACGTCGCGATGGCGGTCAAATCGGCATCGGTGAAGTGTTGGGTACTGTGATGAATCACATCCGCCATGTTGCCCGCGACCGTGGCAAAGCGGTTCTGCCCGGTCTTGAGCAATTGCACGGTGTCGTCCACCGTCCACAGGTTGCGCAGGCTCAAGGCGCGCCAGTGCTCGACAGTCTCACCGGCCAGGTAATGCCGGCCACTGCGGCCCGCGTCGCTCATGGCTTTTTCCTGGAAGGCGATGCCGCGCGGGGTGTGGCACGAGCCGCAGTGGCCCAGGCCCTGGACGAGGTAGGCGCCACGGTTAAGCACGTCATCCTTCGCCGGGTCCGGCACGAATGGTTGCTTGTCGAGAAACGCCAAATTCCACAACGCCAGGCCCCAGCGCTGGTTGAACGGGAAGCCCATCTCCGCTCCCAGATTGGGTTTGTTCACCGCCTCCACGCCCTGCATCAGGTAGGCGAACAGGGCGCGCATGTCGCCTTCGCTCATCTTCGCGTAGGACGGGTACGGCATCGCCGGGTACAGGTTCTGCCCGGCCGGCGTCACGCCTTCACGCATCACCCGGTCGAACTGCTCGAAGGTGTACTGGCCGATGCCGGTGTCACGGTCCGGGGTGATGTTGCTCGAGTAGATCGTGCCCATCGGCGTGCCCAGTTCCAGCCCGCCGGCCATCTGCGCGCCTTGCCTGGCGGTGTGGCAGGCGATGCAGTCGCCCAGTTGGGCAACGTATTTGCCCTGTTCGATCAGCGTGGGGTCGGCTTCGTTGGCGTGCAGGGGAAGGGACAGGCACAGCACCACCCCCACAAGGCCCAGACGTGACAGGGGAAAAATCATCGCACTATTCCTTTAATAACCCGGCCTGGGGCGGTCCCCTCGGCGCAGGTCTGCAATCGTTTTTATTGGGTCATCAGGCAGATAACCGGGGCATGGCCAGCCCCAGCTTCGTTGTAGCGGATTTTTTGCGCGCGGCCCTTGATGTGGATCAGGCGCCATGTTCTACAGTGGAACTGAAATTGACTAATTGACGCGGGCATCGATGTCGGCGAGGAGAGCAAGGATGCGTTATTCACCCTTTGTGGGGCGCATTGGCGGCGAATCCGTCAGTGCCTGGGATATTCACTACGCCGCCGCCGAAGCCCAACTGCGTGGCGAAGACGTGATTGTGCTCAGTGTCGGCGACCCGGATTTCGCCACACACAGCGCGATCTGTGAAACCGCCGTGGACGCCCTGCGCGCCGGCGACACCCACTACACCCCTGTGCTCGGCCGCCCGAAACTGCGGGAAGCCATCGCGGCCCGGCAGAGCCTGCTGCAAGGGATTGCGGTGCACGCCGACAATATCGCCCTGGTCGCCGGCGCGCAGAATGGCCTGTTCGCGGCCTGCTTGTGCCTGTTCAGCCACGGCGATGAAGTGCTGGTGCCAGAGCCGATGTACCTGACCTACGAGGCCTGTGTCCAAGCCTCGGGGGCACGCATTAGAACCGTCGAACAACCGGCCGCCAACGGCTTTCGCCTGACCCGTACCGCGCTGCAAGCCGCGATTACCGACAAGACCCGGGGCATCGCCCTCGCTACACCGTGCAACCCCACCGGCAATGTCTACTGCCGCGAAGAGCTGGAAGCCGTCGCCGAAGTGGCACGCGCCCACGACCTGTGGGTGATTTGCGATGAAGTGTATGGGCAGCTCATCTATGACGATCAACACCTGAGCATCAGCGCGTTACCCGGCATGGCCGAGCGCACGGTGGTGCTCAACAGCCTGTCGAAAAGCCACGCCATGACCGGCTGGCGGGTTGGCTGGGTGGCCGGCCCGCCCACATTGATCAACCATCTGGAAAACTTGCTGCTGTGCATGATTTACGGCCTGCCAGGGTTTATCCAGGCGGCGGCGCTCAAGGCACTGGAACTGGATGAGGCCTTGGTCAGCGATGCCCGTGCGGTGTATCGGCGCCGGCGTGACCTGGTGGTGAACGCGTTGAGTGCGATCAGCGAGCTGGACTGCCGAGTCCCCCAGGCGGGCATGTTCATGCTGGTGGACGTACGCCGCACCGGGCTCAGCGGCCGGGAGTTCGCCTGGCAACTGTATCGCCAGACCGGCGTATCGGTGCTTGACGCCCAGGCGTTTGGCCCCAGCGCCGAAGGGTTTGTGCGGGTTTCGTTTACCGTCGCCGATGACACCCTCAGGGAGGCTTGCCAGCGCATTGCCGGCTTCGTCGAAGGGCTTGGGGCCGACGCCGCGCCTTTACGTGATCGCCGATAACGGGCATAAAACGCCCTTTGCCCCGTTCGAAGGACTGCCATGTCTCAAGGATTGACCTATCGCCAGGCGCACCTGGATGACCTGCACACCCTGTGCGTGCTGGGCCAGCCGCTGAACCGCCTGCACCACCAGGAACGGCCCGATATCTACCGTGACGCCACCGACCAGGTGGAGCGCGACCAGTCCCATTGGCGGCCCTGCCTGACCAGCCGGGTTCAGGCGGTGTTTCTTGCCGAGCAGCACGGCGTTGGTGTTGGATTTATCACCGCGCAAATCATCGAGACCGCCAGCCCGTTGTTGCAGCCGCTGCGTGTTGCCAGGATCGGCTCGATCTGCGTGCTGGAGGCACACCGCGGCCAGGGCATTGGCCGTGAACTGATGGCGCTCGCCGAACGCTGGGCCATCCGCCAGGGCGCCCGGGATTTGCGCCTGACCGTCTGGGCCTTCAACGAACCGGCGCAGCGGCTGTACGAGGAATTGGGCTACGAAAAACGCGCCTTCGAAATGGGCAAGCGCCTCGGTTAAATCGATGGACAAGCCACGCGCGGCCCGGCGAATATCGACGCCCAACTTCATCAGGCACGGACGCTGACCATGCTCGACATTCTTCAGGGCACGCCCCTTTGGGTGTACGCCGTTTATCTGTGGATCTGCTGGTACGGGATCAAAGCCACCCGCGGCAGCCGCGAAAACCACCGGTCACTGGTTATCCTGCCGGTGGTGCTGGTGATCTGGTCGCTGCTGTCCATTGAACATTCAACGCTGTCGATCGGCTGCTGGCTGGGCGGTGCCGCCGTGGGCTGCCTGTTGGCGATGGCGATGTTCACCGCCAAGGGTGCAAGCCTCGATGGCCACACGCTGGTGCTGCCCGGCACCTGGAAAATCCTGCTGATCTCCCAACTGTTCTTCGCCGTGAAGTATTACCTCGGTTACCAGCACGCCGTGCACCCGTTGCTGTCGAGCACCGCGCCAATGCTGGCCCTGGCGGGCGGGGCTTCGGGTTTTACCGTTGGGCTGTTTTGCGGGCGGGCGATCAAGCTGCAGCGGGCGTTGGCATCATTCAACCGCGATGAGGGCATTGTGCTGCCTTGACCTGATCCCCCTCCCCGCTGAAAATGCGCGACGCTTTTCCCGTCTCCCCGTTTACTGAAGTAGTGAAATTTCAATGTCTGATTCCCGCACCGAAGAATCCGTAGTCGCCTTGCAATCCAAAGCTGAATACGAAAACGCCATCAATCTTTCACAGCACGTGCCGGCGGCCAAGACCATCAGTGAAATGGTGCTGGACGCGTTCCACACCTCCAAGGAAAGCGACCAGATCCGCGAGCTGCGCGTGGCCATCCGCCAGGCCCACGACGCTTTCGACGACGACAAGGCCTACGACCTGATGGGCGAGCTCAAGCAGCTCAAGGACGCCGAAGCCGCCGACAACGCCGCCCTCGAAGACCTGAACAGCAAGTTCTCCATCAGCCGCATCCTGTCCAGCTTCAAGGACGACCCGGAGTTCCAGGAGCTGGTCTACGGCCTGGCCCTCAAGGTGCTGAACCAGACCCACCAGGCCATCAGCAACCCGAGCGCCGGCAAAGGCAAGGCTTCCCGCCCGAAGAAGGAAGTGGAAGTGTTCGCCATCAGCAAGGACGGCATCAGCGTCACCCTGCCGCTGCGTTCACCGCGCTCCAAGCCGAACGTGGACCGTGAGGCGTTTGAATTCCTCGGCTTTACCTTTGTCGGTGAAGGTGACGAGGCGGAACTGGAAGTTGAAACCTTTGTGGATAACTCGGGCGCCGAGCAGCCACTGACGCGTAAAACCATCATCACCGCGCTGCAGCAGCAGACGGCGTTTGAGGGCTACAGCATCGCCCAGCAGTAACTCGATCTAAATGTGGGAGCGGGCTTGCTCGCGAAGACGGTGGGTCAGTCACGTATGCATTGACTGACACTCCGCTTTCGCGAGCAAGCCCGCTCCCACATTTGACCTGCGTCGCAGCGAATTCAGCCTACGACTTGAGCCGCAAACACCTCGCGAAACCGCTGCATCTCATCAGCGTTGCCCACGGTGACCCGCACCCACTGCGGCCAGTTTTGCCACACGCGCCCTATCTTCACGCCCTGCTCGCCCAGCCGCTCGATGACCTGTTCCGCCGGACGGCGCACATCAATCATGAAACAGTTGCTGTGAGACGCCGTGCAGGTGAATCCGCGGCTTTTTAGCCAGGCCACCGTCTCATCCCGCAACCGGGTATTGAGCGCCTTGCGCGCCGGCACCAGTTGCGCATCTGCAAGGCTGGCGCGGGCGGCCAGCAGGCTGGCGGCCGCCGGCACGTTGTCCCCGCCAAACACCGCCAGTTTTTCCAGCAGCTGCGGATGACCGATCGCAAGCCCCAGGCGTGCGCCGGCCAGGCCGTAGATTTTCGAGAACGTGCGCAGCACCAGCAAGTCGTCATGGTCCTTGACCCACGCCACACAACTGGGTGCGTCACTGAAGTCGATGTAGGCCTCGTCCACCAGCAAAATGCTGCCCTGGGGTTTGCGCGCCAGTGCCTGTTCGATGGCCTTGGCGGGTGTGAGGGTGCCGGTGGGATTGTTCGGGTTGCAGAGGTAGATCAGGCCGGGCTGGCGGTCAACGGTGAGCATGGCGGGAAGGTCATGGGCGTGATCGGCGGTGAGGTCCACTTCATGCACCCTGGCCTTGCACGACTCGGCTGCCTGGCGCGGTACTTCGTAGGAAGGCGTGGCCATCACCAGGCTGCGGGTTTCGCTGGTAAACGCCAGCACCGCGTAGCGCAACGCGGCCATGGAGCCGGCGAACACCGCCACCTGTTCCTCCAGAATGCCTTGCTGTTTGGCAAACTGTTCGACCAGCGCGTACATGTCCGGGTACGGGTAGCGCCCCGAAACGGCAATACCGCGCTGCATGGCCTGCCGCGCAGCCGGCGACGGCCCGTAGGGGCTTTCGTTGTAGTTGAGCAGCACCTGGGGCGCCGCCACGGCGGGGCTTGCCTCAGCCCAGTCCAGGCGACCCAGCAACGGCAAGACCGCGCCCAGTGCGATCAGGGAACGACGACTCACGTTGACCATGAAGACCTCTCCTTGTCGGCTCGCAGCTTCAGGTGCGGGATTCGCCCCCGTTCCTGCAATTGGGTATGACGAGGAAAACAGCCGGTGATTTACCCAACCAACAAAAAGCCCCGCACTTCATACCGAAGGCGGGGCTTTTGCGTTTCCGGCTAGTTGGAATGAAAACGCCGGTTCAACGCGATCCGCTTGGCCTCCACTGCCCGCAGGTGTTTGTGGTGACGGCGCCACAGCAACAGCACGATGATCAGCACCAGCACCACCAGGCCACCGCCCCACAGCAGGTACGGCATGGCCGTGATCAACAACGGCACATCCCCACCGCGACGCAGGCTGGTGACTTCTTCGGAACTGACGCTCAGCGCCGGGTTGCCGAAGGTGTGCAGGCTGTAGTTGGCGATGGCGGCGATTTGCGCGTCGTTCAGGTCACCGCCCAGGGCCGGCATGCTCACGGCGCCGTCGGCACCTTTGCGGTCGATGCCCGCGATGATCGCCATCACCAGGTTGTTGGCCTGGTTGCCGTTGAGCGCGGTGTTGAGGCTCAGGGACGGGTAGAACTTGTCAGCCGAGCCCTGGCCATCGCGGCCGTGGCAGCTGGAGCAGGCCGAGTTGTAGAGGCGTGCGCCATCCAGGCCAGTGGCGTCGGCCAGTGAGGCTTGATCGCCCTGGCCGGTTTCCAGGGTGCTCATGTCCACCGGCTTGACGTCACGCACCACCCGCTCGGTTTGCCCGGGATCGCGGATCGGCGGCACGCTGTGCAGGTAGGCGGCCATGGCATGCAGGTCGCTGTCGCTGAGGTAGCGGAAGCTGTTTTCCACGGCTTCGGCCATGCCGCCCGCCGCTTGGGCCTTGTCGGCGAGGTGACCGTTTTTCATGAAATTGACCAGGTCATCTTCGCTCCAGTCCCCCAGCCCGCTGACCTTGTCGGAGGTGATGTTGGGCGCGACCCAGCCACCCAGTTTCGCACCGGCCAGGTACTGGCTGTTGTCCTCGGCCATCAAGGCGTTACGTGGGGTGTGGCAGGCGCCGCAGTGGGCGAGGTTGTCCACCAGGTACTGGCCGCGACTGGTCTGTTCGGTGGCGCCAGGCTTGGGCACGAAACCCTGGCTGTCGAGGAACACCAGGTTCCAGCCGAACATCAGTTGGCGGATGTTGAACGGGAACGCCAGGTGCGTTTCCGGCACCGGCTGGTCCACGGCTTTGACGCCCTGTTGCAGGTACACGTACAAGGCGTGGATGTCGTCATCGCTCATGCCCTGGTAAGAGGTGTAGGGCATCGCCGGATACAGGTGCTGGCCCTTGGCGTTAATGCCTTTGCGCAAGGCGTCCGCCAGTTGTTGCTCGGTGTAGTCGCCGATGCCGTAGGCCTTGGACGGGGTGATGTTGCTGGAGATGATCTTGCCCATGGGCGAGTCGATCACATACCCGCCGGCCAGCGGCGCGCCGCCATTCTCGGCGGTACGGTGGCAGGCTTCGCAGTCGCCGGCACGGGCGACATACGCACCTTTCTGGATCAGCGCGGCAGTGTCTTCAGCGGCAAACACCGGCAACGCGGTGAGCAGCAAGGCCAGCAATGGAAATTTAAGCAATCCCATGACCTAGACCTCCCGCGCAATGATGTCGGCCATACGGATACTCAGCGCCACGCCGGCCAGGGTCGGGTTGATGGTGCCGGAGGCCGGTATCACCCCAGTGGTGGCGAGAAACAGGTTGGCGTGGTCGTGGGTGCGGCACTCGTGGTTGACCACCGAATCCTTGGGGTTGGCGCCCATGATCACGGTGCCCATCAGGTGGTCGCGGTTCTGGTAACCGGTGTTGTCTTCCACCACCGTACCGCCCATCAGTTGCACGAAGTGCGCATAGTCTTCAGTGACGCCGGCCTTGGCCGCCTTCACGTAGTCGCCCACCTCGTAGTTGACCACCAGCATCGGAATGCCCAGGGCGTCCTTGCGGGTGCGGCTCGGGCGCACAGTGTTGGTCTGCAATGGCAGGGTTTCATACACGGTAGAGACGTCGACCCAACGCGCCGCATCGTGGCGGATGCGTTCGTCCAGCTCCTTGCCGTACACGCCCTGGGCGATCAGCCGCTTGGCCACGGCAATGTTCGGCACGTTGTTGGAGATCGAGTGTTTGACCGAGGCCCGCTCCTTGCGGAACTCGCCGTCGCGACGGTTGAAAATCCCGCCCTGCTGCACCGCGCCGCGTCCCGGCCACAACGGCTCGTCGGCGATAAATTGCAGGCCCTGGCCGGTGTGGTCCATCAGGTTGCGACCGACCTGGTCGGAGGAGTTGGCCACCTCGGAAATCAGCAGCAGCTTGGGGGTTTCCAGGCCGTGGGCGGCAACGATGAAGTACTTGGCAGTGAGCCGCACATCAGCGCCGGTGGAGCTGCGGTAATGGATCGCGACGATCTTGTCGTCCGCGCCTTTTTCCAGCTTGTAGGCGGTGGCGTCGGTGATCAGCTTGGCGCCGGCCTGTTCCGCATGGCGGGCGTGCACGTCGCCGCTGTACATCGCGCCAATGGGGCAGACCGGCATGCAGTTGTTGTTGCCGCTGCACGCCGGGCGCCCGTCGTAGGGTTCAGTGGCACGGCCATTGGGCTCATGGATAAAGTGATACCCCGCCGGTGCCATGCGTTCGCGCAGGCGCTGGAACAGGTAGGTATCACCTTCCGGCGCCATCGGGTACGGGCTTGAGCGTGGCGGGAACGCGCCGCCGCCCTGCCCGCTCTGGTCCTGGGTGTCACTGCCGCATACGCCCAGGGCAATTTCCGCACGCACGTAATAGGGTTCCAGCTCGCTGTATTCCAGCGGCCAGTCGCGACCTACGCCGTAGAGCGTCTTGAGTTTCATATCGTTGGGCAAGTAACGCCAGCACGCTGCCGCCCAGTGCCAGGTGGTACCGCCCACCAGTTTCAACATGCCGGGGCGGAACTCGAAAGAACCGGTGTTCTCGATGTATTGCTCATCATAAGAATGATGGGCCCACGGCTCATTCGGATAGGGTGAGTTGTAATTGCCCTTGTTCGACGAATTACGGAAGTTCTCGACTATCTTCCAGCGGGGAATATGTTCACCCGCTTCCAGAATAATCACCGACTTGCCGAGTTTGGCCAATTCAAAGGCTGCGTTACTGCCTAATGCGCCGGAGCCAACCACAATGACATCGGCGTCAAAATCCTGATTCATAAAAGTGCCTTGTCTTAGTCTTAGTCGTTGGCCAGCGTGGCCGGAGGATTGACCCAGTAATTGGTTTTTCCCCGGGAGTACGTCGGGATCACCGTGGCGTCCGCGGTCGGCGCATAGGCCAGGGCGCCGGTGAAGGTGACCAGGCGCGTGCCGTCGGTGGCGCGCAGGGACACCGGCGTGCCGGTGTAGCCCAGGTACCAGGCGGAGACGATTTTCTGCGTCGTGTCCTTGATCACCGGGTCGGCGTAGAACGGGCTGCCGGACAACTGGCCGACGTTGCGCAAGTGATGCTGGCCAACCTTGCTCCACAAGGCTTTGATCTTCTCGGGGAATGCAGGGTCGTTCCGGGTGCACTGGGCCAGGATGCGCAAGGACAAGGCGGCATCCAGGTTCGAGCGTTCGAGGAGGAACATCGACAGTTGGCGGAAGGATTCAATGTCGTCGCTGGCGGCGCTGCTGACTTCCTGCGCCAGCGCGGCACCTGCCCACAGCGGGGCAAACAGGCCAGCACCGGTCAAGGCTGCGCCTGAATACAGGAGTTTTCTTCGGGTTATCACGGGATATCTCCTCATGAGTCGAACAACTATCGGCGCACGGGCCTAGTTCGACTTCACTGCAAAAGGCTGAGTACTTCGTTCACGGAGGTTGAACGGACTTTAAGAGCCCTTTTTATAACTGCCAGGAGAACGCCAAGCTGTCGTGCAGCTTGTTAATGATGAGAATGAGCAACAACGCGACCGTCTATAACAGCCGCTTAAACACCGTACAGCAATTTATCCTGCAATAACATGAAACATCCATTTGGATGTTTGCTCAGTTGTGCAGGTAATCCGCGAGGGGATACTTCGCGCACAAGGCTTGAGCCTGCAAGCGCAGGGATTCCTGTGCATTCGGATCCAGGGTGAACTTGTGCTCGTTGAGGGGCGTGACCGCATCGAGTACCCGGCACACCAGTTCGACGACCTGCCGACATCCATCGGCGTCGAGCTGGCGTTGCGCCAGGGAGCCGGTGCCGATACACAACCCGCCAGCGACGAATGATGGTCGCGTCTCTCCCGGTGCGCGATGCTTGTCCACGATGATGCCGCACTGCTCCAGCGCCGCCTGGGCGATGGCGCCGGTGATGCCGCCACGCAAGCGAATCAGCACCGAGTGGTTTTCACTGCGCCCGCCCACCACCTCGTAGTCACAGGCCTGGAACGCGCTGGCCAGTTCGTCGGCCGTGGTGCGAATACGCGCCATCCAGGCGTCGAAATCCGCGGACATGGCGTAGCCGAACGCCGCCGCCTTTGCCGCGATCATGTTGAAGGCCGGTGCGCCCTGCATTCGTGGGAACACGGCTTGATCGAGGAGCCGGCTGAAGCTGGTCTTAAGGCCCGGCACCTTGGTTTCGGCGTCGCGACCGGAAAGGATCAGGCCGCCACGCGGGCCGCCCAGTTGTTTATGGGTGCACAGCGTAGTGACGTGGGCTGCGTCGATCGGGCTCGGATGGCGCCCGGTGGCGACCAGGCCGGCGATGGTCGAAATGTCCGCCAGCAGGATCGACCCGGCTTCGTCGGCAATCCCACGCAAGCGCGCGAAATCAATGGTGTGCGAGTAGGCCGTCGCCCCGCAGATGATCACGCGCGGGCGATGGGCCAGCGCCAGTGTGCGCACCTGGTCGTAATCGATAACACCCTTGGAGGTAGTGCCGTACCGGAGCGCCTTGTAGTTCGCGCCGGTGAACGCGACGGGGCTGGCGTGGCTCAGATGCCCGCCATGATCGGGGGCCATGCCGAGCACGGTGTCTCCCGGCTCCAGCAAGGCCGCCAGTACCTGATAGTTGGCAGTCGACCCCGAGTGTGATTGCACGCCTGCGTATTGCGCACTGAACAGCTCACGCGCTCGGCGCACAGCCAGGGCTTCGACCCGGTCGGCATTCTCGCAGCCGGCGTGATGACGCCAGCCGGGCGTGCCCTCGGCGGTCACGTTGACCAGCAGCGAGGCGGACGCCGCCAGGATATTCGGCCTCACTGCGCAGGACGAAGCGGCCAGCGACAGCGTCTGGTGTTGGCGCGTGACTTCCGCATCCAGCAACGCTGCCAGCTCCGCGTCTTCTGCCCGTAGATCCGCCAGCCCTCGTTGCAGCAGGTCGGCCTGGTGGGTAAGTGGTTGCGTGTCGACTGCCATTGTCCTGTGTTCCTTCCCTGAAAATCCCGTGCGCCTTTCCGTTGGGCGCAGGGCAATTAAGCAGAAAAATGAACATTTTCCAAATTAAATGATTCTTTTTGGCCGCACACAGGGGGACAAGACGCGGTTTTTCCTGGCTGAATGCTGGCCAATCGCCAAAAAACTGATCACGGTCTTTATTCTTGTGGCAGGCGCATGCAACACTTCGCGCCGCGGCGAAGCACGCACCCCAGCGCAACATGGACGCTCTGTGTAGAACATAAGGAAGTGGTGGGCATTTGATTCACAGAAAAGAACGCACCGAGTATTTGAAGAGCAATATCAAATACCTGATCAAAAGCCGCGGAGAGACGCAGCTGTCGTTGTGCAACGCGGCCGGCCTGACCAGAACCACGATCTACAACATTCTGGAAGGCAAGGTCGTTAACGTACAGCAGTCCACCATCCGCAAGATCTCGGATTTCTTCGGCGTTTCCTATGAAGAAATCGAGACCCTCGACTTCGAAGAAAAAGAGATCATCGACAGCAGTATTTCCCCCCAGGGCAACATGAACCCTGCTGCCGTGCCGATCATCAAGCAAAGCCAGGTCATGGCGAGCATGGACAAGCGCATTGGCGAACTCGCCACGCTGTACCCGCTGACTTACTACTTCGGCACTTCCTACAACTTGATAGCCGTGCTGCTGGAACATGCGATTGCCGGCGTCAACGAGCCGGGCGATTTGTTGATCGTGCAGAAAGGGACGTCGAGCGACGACAAGGAAAAGTTGGTGTACGACAGGCTCAGCAAAAAACTATTTATCACGGATCAAGCGTGTGTCAGCTCAGATCGTATCTGTGTGGTGGGAGATATCATCGAGGAGCGCTTCAATGACAACGTATGAGCACGAAGTCGAAAACAGCAAATACAAGTTGCTGGGGTTCGAGAATGACAAGAGCCTGGCGGTGATCATGGTGATCGCCACGGGCAAGATCATTCGGATAAAGCTGAGCGAAGTGCTGAACAGCGAAATCATGGACAATTTAAATAAAATGGAAGTGAAGAACATGTACAAGAAGTTCTACTCACAGGGCGGAGCGCTGACCGCGTACGACCTCAACGACCGCAACGAGAACTCATGGATGATTTACATCATCCTGAACCTGCTGCTCTTTACGTTCTATATCTTCACCAGCATCGCCGCGACCAAACCTATTTACCTGGAGTCGCTGGGCATTATCGTCACGCCCGGCACGTTCCTTTACCCGCTGACGTTTCTGATCGTGGACTTGCTCAACGAACAGTTCGGCCTGCGGCTGGCGAGACGGGCCATCCTGTTTGCGTTTGCCAGTAACGCGATGATCATCATCCTGCTCTACGGCTCGACCTTCCTCCCCGGCTTGCCAGGCTGGAAGCTCGACGGGCCTTACAACGACGTGATCATCCAGGTGTCGTCGGTGCTCATCGCCTCTTCGGTTTCGTTCCTGGTGTCGGAGAACATCAACTCGTACCTGCTGTGCAAGATCAAGGAGCTGACCAATTCCAGGTACCTGTTCCTGCGGATTTTCCTGAGTACGTTCTTCGCGGTGATCATCGACAGTTTCCTGTTCTGCTTCATCGCGTTCTACGGCGCCATGCAGACCAGCGACATCCTGAACATGATCTACGTGCAGATCGCGATCAAGGTTTGCTTTGCCTTCTTCAACATCCTGCCGGCCTATGGCGCCCGCTCGCTGTTCAAGCGCTACATCACGGGCGATACCCAGGCCCAACCACACGCCAGCAGATGATCGTTCCCACGCTCTGCGTGGGAATGCCGCCTTGGACGCTCCGCGTCCGCCTTTGTGACGCGRAGCGKCACRGGATGCGTTCCCACGCGGAGCGTGGGAACGATCGACATCACGCCAGTTTGCTTTTCAGGCTCTGCATGACGGCTGCCTTGTTTTCGAGGTAGTCGTTCAGGCCACGTGCGCGAAGGTTGCACGCGTCGCAGTTGCCACAACCCGTACCGATAATGCCGTTGTAGCAGGTCAGAGTCTGGTTGCGGATCAGGTCCATCTGCTGGTGATCGTCCGCCAGGGCCCAGGTCTCGGCCTTGTTCAGCCACATCAACGGCGTTTCCAGGCGCACGTCGTATTCCATGCCCAGTTGCAGCGCTTTGTTCAGCGCCTTGACGAACTCGTCCCGGCAATCGGGATAGCCGGAGAAGTCGGTTTCACACACCCCGGTGATCACCGTTTCCGCCTTGACCTGGTAGGCGTAGATCGCCGCGAGGGTCAAAAACAGAATGTTCCTGCCAGGCACGAATGTGCTCGGCAAACTCTCGCCCGAGCTGTTCACCGTGGGTACCGGAATGTTGTCGCGGGTCAGGCTGCTGATGGCCAGCTCGTTCAACAGCGACACGTCCATCACTTTGTGAACGGTGGCGCCCAGCTGTTTGGCGAGTTTCTGTGCGACTTCGATTTCCGCCACATGGCGCTGGCCATAATCGAAGGTAATGCAGTGCACCTCGTCATACAGCGCCAGTGCCTGGATCAGGCAGGTGGTCGAATCCTGCCCACCACTGAATACGATAACGGCTTTTTTACTCATCACGCTGCTTCCTGCATTTGTAAGATTTGGCATAGTTTAAAGGCCCCTCAATAAAAAACCCCGCGCTTCTTTCGAAGGCGGGGTTTTTTACTGCTCGATCACTCAGTGAGCGTACGTCAGCAGCAACTCTTTCGGCACCTGGAAATCCAGGGACATCATCACGCTCAAGGCGGTGATGGTGAAGATCGAGAAGACGAACAGCTTGCGTGCCCAGACGGTGTCATCCACCGCCTTGTAGCCGGTCCAGGCCATGTACAACCAGTACATGCCCATGGCGGCGGCAACGGCGAGGTAGCTCATGCCGGCGTAGCCACTGAAGGTCAACATCAAGGTCGCCACGAGGAAGGCCAGGATGTAGAGCAGGATGTGTTTCTTGGCGACCTTGATGCCACGCTTGACCGGAAGAACCGGAATCGAGGCAGCCAGGTAGTCGTTGAAGCGGAAGATCGCGATGGCATAGGAGTGCGGCATCTGCCACAGGCTGAACATCACCAGTAGCACCAACGCGGCCATGTCGAAGCTATTGGTCACAGCCACATAACCAATCACCGGCGGCATCGCCCCCGACAGACTGCCCACCAGCGTGCCGTGAACCGACTTGCGCTTGAGGTACAGGCTGTAGAAGCCGACGTAGATGACGAAGCCGATCACGGCAAACAGCGCCGCCAGCGGGTTGGCCACCTTGTACAGCAACACCACGCCGGCGATACCCAGGATGGTCGCGAAGATCAGTGCCAGTTTCAGGGAGATAAGGCCCTGGACCAGCACACGATTCTTGGTGCGTTCCATCTTGATGTCGATATCGCGGTCGATGCAGTTGTTGAATACACAACCGGAAGCTACCACCAGGGACGTGCCGATCATCGCAGCCAGGAAAATGGCCAGATCGACATGCCCCTTGGAGGCCAGGAAGAAACCGCCTGCCACAGAAAGCACGTTACCGAAAATGATCCCCGGTTTGGTGATTTGGATAAAGTGCTTAAGCGACATCGGGTCTTACCTCACTTCGCCATCATGAACGTATGGATGCTGAACATGATCCATACCGACAGGCCAACCAGCAGGAGGATCACCAAACCTGCGAACACGAACGCAATCACGTTATCGCGCTGAGCCTTCGAGCGGTCCAGGTGCAGGAAGTACACCAGGTGAACCAGGACCTGGATCACCGCGAACGCCAGGACGATCATCAAGGTGATCGACTTCGGCAAGGTTGGGTACATCACCAGGCCGAACGGGATCAGCGTCAGGATGACCGACAGGATGAAGCCAATGGCGTACGACTTGACGCTGCCGTGGCTGTCATCATGGCTGTCATGGGAATGTGCATTAGCCATTACAGAGTCCCCATCAGGTAGACAACGGTGAAGACGCAGATCCAGACCACGTCCAGGAAGTGCCAGAACAGGCTCAGGCAGCTCAGGCGAGTCTTGTTGGTGTTGGTCAGGCCATGTTTGTTGACCTGATACATCATGGTCGCCATCCAGATCAGACCGGCAGTCACGTGCAGACCGTGGGTGCCTACCAGCGTGAAGAACGCCGACAGGAAGCCGCTACGGTGCGGGCCGTAACCTTCGGAGATCAGCAGGTGGAACTCGTTGACCTCCATGCCGATGAAGCCCAGGCCGAACAGGAAGGTCAGTGCCAACCAGCTCAGGACGCCTTTCTTGCTGCCCTTGTAGAAGGCCAGCATGGCGAAGCCGTAGGTGATCGAGCTGAACAACAGCAAGGCGGTTTCGCCGAGCACGTAAGGCAGTTCGAAGATGTCGTGGCCCGACGGGCCACCCGCTACGTTGTTTACCAGTACCGCGTACACCGCGAAGATCGACGCAAACAAGATGCAGTCGGTCATCAGGTAGAGCCAGAAACCGAATACGGTCATTGGCCCCGAGTCGTGGTGATGGTCATCGTGCCCATGGTCATCGACATGGGCGTGTCCAGCATTGGTCACTAAGTTCGACATGGTTTAAGCCTGTTCCAACGAGGTTTCAACACGGTTGGCCGGGATCTTCTTCTCGGCAACCAGGCGAGCGTGTTGCTCGGCTTCGATGCGTTCGATCACGTCGACCGGCACCATGTAGCCTTGGTCATCACGGGCAGCGTGAACGATGAAGTAGCCGATGGTGCCCACCAGGCTCACGATGGCCAGCCACCAGATGTGCCAGATCATCGCGAAACCGAACACGGTCAACAGCGCGCCCATCACAACGCCGGTAGCGGTGTTGTTAGGCATGTGGATCGGTTCGTAACGCGCAGGCTTCTGGTACGCAGTACCGTCTTCCTTGGCTTCGGTGAACGGATCGATGCTGTCAGCCTTCGGCAGTACGGCAAAGTTGTAGAACGGCGGTGGCGACGAAGTCGACCATTCCAGGGTGTGTGCATTCCATGGGTCGCCGGATTCGCACATGTTCTGCTTGCGATCACGCACGCTGACATACAGCTGGATCAGCTGGCAGGCGATACCCACAGCGATCATCAGTGCACCCACCATGGCAACGTACAGGTACGGTACCCACTCAGGGTTGGTCGTGGCGTTCAGACGACGGGTCATGCCCATGAAGCCGAGAGCGTAGAGCGGCATGAACGCGACGAAGAAGCCCGAGATCCAGAACCAGAATGCAGCCTTGCCCCAGCCTTCGTGCAGCTTGAAGCCGAACGCTTTCGGGAAGTAGAAGCTGAAACCTGCGATGTAGCCGAATACTGCGCCGCCGATGATCACGTTATGGAAGTGAGCAATTACGAACAGGCTGTTGTGCAGTACGAAGTCAGCACCCGGGATGGCCAGCAGTACGCCGGTCATGCCGCCGATCGCGAAGGTCACCATGAAGCCCAGGGTCCACAGAACCTGGCTGGTGATACGCAGACGACCGTGATAGATGGTGAATAGCCAGTTAAATAGCTTCACCCCCGTCGGGATGGAAATCAGCATCGTCGCCAGTCCGAAGAACGCGTTGACGCTGGCCCCCGAACCCATGGTGAAGAAGTGGTGCAGCCAAACCATGAAGCCCAGTACCGAGATCGCGCCCGAGGCGTAGATCATCGAGTGGTGACCGAACAGGCGCTTGCCCGAGAAGGTCGAGATCACTTCAGAGAAGATACCGAACGCTGGCAGGATCAGGATGTACACCTCAGGGTGACCCCATGCCCAGAACAGGTTCACGTACATCATTGGATTGCCACCAAGTTCATTGGTGAAAATGTGGAAATCCAGGTAACGGTCAAGCGACAGCAACGCCATGGTTGCAGCCAGGATCGGGAACGATGCAACGATCAGTACGTTGGCCCAGGTGCAGGTCCAGGTGAAGATCGGCATGTCCATCAGCTTCATGCCAGGGGCGCGCATTTTCAAGACGGTGGCCAGGAAGTTGACCCCCGTCAGTGTCGTCCCGAGTCCTGATAACTGTAGCGCCCAGATGTAGTAATCCACACCCACGCCCGGACTGTAGGCCAGGCCCGACAATGGCGGATACGCAACCCAACCGGTCTTGGCGAATTCGCCGACGCCCAGGGACAGGTTGATCAGCACTACGCCGGATACCAGCAGCCAGAAGCTCAGGGAGTTCAGGAACGGGAACGCAACGTCACGCGCACCGATCTGCAGCGGCAAGGCAAGGTTCATCAGGCCGGTGAAGAAAGGCATCGCCATGAAGATGATCATGATCACACCGTGGGCGGTGAAGATCTGGTCATAGTGTTCAGGAGGCAGGTAGCCAGGCGAACCCTCGGTGGCCATGGCCAACTGGGTACGCATCATGATGGCGTCGGCAAAACCACGCAGCAGCATGACCATGGCAACGATGACGTACATGACGCCGATTTTCTTGTGGTCGACCGAAGTCAGCCACTCGGTCCACAGGTAGGTCCACTTCTTGAAGTAAGTGATACCTGCAAACAGTGCCAGACCACCCAGCGCGATCATGGCGATGGTCACCATCACGATCGGCTCGTGGAACGGGACCGCATCCCAACTTAATTTACCAAACATCGTTTACTCCTCTGCCCCAGCAGTTGAATGCGAGCCCGTGTCAGAACCTTCAACCGCGGCCACTTCTTTCTTCTCGTGCTCGATCGGCTTGCCTGGCTTCATACCTTCGTACTTGTCGACGATTTTCTGAAACAGGTCCGGCTCGTACGTGGAGTACAGGGCGACTGGGTTGTTCTGGCTTGGTTTGGCAAGGGCGTCGTATTCAGCTTGATCAAGCTGTTTAGGTGCGGCCTTGACTTCGGCTACCCAGGCGTTGAAATCTTCCTGGCTCGTCGAGATCGCTTTGAATTTCATGCCGGTGAAGCCAGCACCGCTGTAGTTGGCGGAGATGCCTTCCATTTCAGCTTTCTCGTTCGCGATCAGGTGCAGACGGGTCTGCATGCCTGCCATCGCGTAGATCTGGCCACCCAGTGCAGGGATGAAGAACGAGTTCATCACGGCGTCGGAGGTGATCCGGAAATTAAGCGGGGTGTTCTCCGGGAACCGGATCTGGTTCACAGTGGCGATACCCAGGTCCGGGTAGATGAACAGCCACTTCCAGTCCAGCGCGACCACTTCGATGTTGATCGGCTTGACGTCGGAGTCCAGCGGACGGTACGGGTCCAGCTCATGAGTCGACTTATAGGTGATGTAACCCAGGGCGATGATGATGAGGATCGGCACCAGCCACACCGCGATTTCAATCTTGGTGGAGTGCGACCACTTCGGCGCGTAGGTGGCGCTGGTGTTCGACGCGCGGTATTTCCAGGCGAACGCGAACGTCATGATGATCACGGGCACCACGACCAACAGCATCAGCAGGGTGGCGGTGATGATCAGGTTGCGTTGATCCAGACCGACCTGACCTTTAGGGTCGAGCAAGGTCCACTTGCAGCCTCCCAGCATTAACATCATGCCAAGCAGCGGCAAAAAGCCTAGTAATCGGGGGTACCTGTTTTTACTCATCTCACGACCTCTAAAGCAGCTTGCGCAATGCAGTTGGGTTTTGATCGCCAACACTTCACCCTGCCAAGGGTTGGCATTTCTCTTCGATTGAATAAGGGCCTGCCCGTCGCACCTTGCGCGAATCGACACGTCCCGGGCTAGCGGTGAGTTCTTATTCGAATTCGTTGGTCAAAGGCCTTGTTACAGACCAATTCCATTTGGTGCGGATAGTTGAAAGGCTGCCGGCACCTGGGGTCGCATGAAACGTTACATCCGCTTCTCGACCGCCCTAGTTTGCTCAGGGGTGAGCAGCACCGGACATTCAGTGCGGGCGATTGTAGTTAGCTAGCGATGTATAAACCATGTCTTATCCAGAAATAATTTTTATCGTTTCCAGCAATAATCCTTCACCATTATTGCAAAGGTCCGCGATCGTATCGCGTTTGATTCTCGACAAAAACCACAAAAAATGCCGTGTTATTGGGCAATCTGCCACATCCCTTACAGCCTGTAAGGGCATCGAAAACGGATCCAAGTCCCCTAAAAACAAGGCATTCGGACATCGGGCAATGTCGCCGACCGCACGCCACTCGCGGCGTCGGCCAGACGACGAACTGACAGCCATAAAACGCCGCTTCATGCAAATTTATGGCGCGTTTACGAGCGTCAGAAACGTCATGCGACAGCTTCCGTGTGACAACATGTCGCACGCTGCGCACACCCAAACTTGCCCCGCGTCACGGCCTCTTCACAAATGCCTACAAACAAAAACGCCCCAGCCTTCTTTAGAGGAAGGCCGGGGCGTTGAGTTGTAACCGCTTAGGCTTTGCCCTGGCGATTACGGTAAATGCCCAGTGGCACCAGGATCACCGTCAGCACAAAGGCCACCAGCGCCCACTGGGCCAGGGACAGGCCGAGCACGGGCGGGTACGGCGTCTCACAGAAGCCGTCGACCTGGAACCCCAGGGGAAACACCGAGGCCAGCGGCAAGCCATCGACAATCGGTTGCAGCACGTCGATGCCGCAGCTGACCTTCGGAAAGAACTGGATGTACACGTGATAGCCGGCAGCGGCGACGCCCCCCAGGGCGCTGAGGGTCACCAGTGCTTCAAACACCGTGACACTGCGGGTGGTGCGCATGGCGGCACCGATGAAGGCGAAGATCGCGATCAGCAGCAAGGCATAACGTTGCAGGATGCACAGCGGGCAAGGGGCCTCGCCCAGCACCACCTGCATGTACAGCGCCCCGCCGATCAGCGCCAGGCAGATGATGCCCAGCAGTACCAGAAAGCGTCGCTCCCTGCCCAAACGCAATTCGTCGATCATCCCCGTTTCCCTTTAGCCAATGATGGTTGTGCCAATGGCCGCAAGTTTACACGCGGACGGTGAAAGTTGAGCAGTTGGCGTGTGGAGGTTTAAACAGGAGGCATTAACAGGAGATTAATCAGGGAAAATGGAGATCAAAATGTGGGAGCGGGCTTGCTCGCGAARGCGGTGTATCAGGCACACATTCAGTGACTGACACTCCGCTTTCGCGAGCAAGCCCGCTCCCACATTTTTGACCGAGTAAGTTATTCCAGAGCCGACGCCGGCCCAAAGAACTCATACCGGCTCTGCGCTTCCGGCACACCCAGGGCCTTCAAGTGACGCTTGATCGCCGCCATGAAGCCTTTAGGCCCCAGGAAGTACGCATCCACATCGCGCTCCTGCGGCAGCCACGCCGCCAGTTGCTCCTGGCTCAGCATCCCGACCTTGTCCGCCGCCGGGCTCACGCCATCATCCTCGGCGTAGCAATAGAAGCGCTTGAGCTGCGGATGCTGCGCCGCCAGGCCGTCCACCCATTCGCGGAACGCATGCACGCCGCCATTACGCGCGCAGTGGATAAAGTGAACCGGACGCTCGGTGGCCAGCGCCGCTTCGAGCATCGGCAATGTTGGCGTGATGCCCACGCCGCCGCTGATCAGCACCAATGGCTTGTCGCTGGCCGCCAGGGTGAACTCCCCCGAAGGCGGGAACAGATCGATGGTCGCACCCACCTGGAACTGGTCATGCAGGTAGTTCGACACCCGCCCACCGGCTTCGCGCTTGACGCTGATGCGGTACTGGCCCGAATCGCCACGCGCCGACAGGGAATAGTTGCGGCGCACTTCCTCGCCCTCCAGCACCAGCTTCATGCCGATGTACTGCCCAGGCTCGGCGGCCAGGATCGGGCCGTTATTCACAGGCGCGAAGTAAAACGAGATAATTTCCGCGCTCTCCTCCACACGCTTGACCAAGGTGAACGGCCGCGCGCCACGCCAGCCGCCCGGTGCTTGTTCCTTCTCTTTATAGATAGCCGCCTCGGCACCGATCAGGATGTCGGCCAATTGGCCATAGGCGGCGCCCCAGGCACTCATCACTTCAGGGGTGGCGATTTCGCTGCCCAGCACTTCGGAAATTGCCCGCAGCAGGCAGGTACCGACAATCGGGTAATGCTCCGGCAGGATCTGCAGGGCCACGTGCTTGTTGATGATCTTTGCCACCAGATCGCCCAACTGGTCGAGTTGGTCGATATGCCGGGCGTACATCAGCACGCCGTTGGCCAAGGCCCGGGGCTGGTCGCCGCTGGCCTGGTGGGCCTGGTTGAACAGCGGACGTACTTCTGGGTATTCGGACAGCATCATCCGGTAGAAATGGGTGATCAGGGCTTCGCCGCCACTTTCCAGCAGGGGCACGGTGGATTTGACGATGGCACGGTCTTGGGCACTAAGCATGGCAGACTCCTGAGTCTTCTTACTGAATACCCTTTACTACTCAGTATTCATGCCAACTAATAAATCCTTATAAATCAAATGCTTAATATTAATGTAGTCAGTATGACTTCCTACGTTATATAGTCACTATGACTACAAGGAGTCATTATGACTGCGAAGCCGCTGCTCACCACCCTGCTGCCCCTGGTCGCCGACCTGTCCCGCGAGTTGCCCGAAGGCGAGCGTTACCGGCGCCTGCTCCAGGCCATGCGCGCCCTGCTACCCTGCGACGCGGCCGCCCTGCTGCGCCTCGACGGCGAATGGCTGGTGCCGCTGGCGGTGGATGGCTTGAGTACCGACACCCTCGGCCGGCGCTTCAAGGTCAGCGAACATCCGCGTTTCGCCGTGCTGCTCAGCAGCCCCGGCCCTACCCGCTTTGACAGCGACAGCGAACTGCCCGACCCCTATGACGGCTTGGTGGATGGCCTGCACGGGCACCTGGAAGTCCACGACTGCATGGGCTGCCCGCTGTTTGTCGACGACCAGCCCTGGGGCCTGCTGACCCTCGACGCCCTCGACACCGAGCGTTTCGAACGAGTGGAACTGGACGCCCTGCAAGCCTTTGCCAGCCTCGCCGCCGCCACCGTCAATGTGGCTGAACGCATCGAACGCCTGGCCCTGCGCGCCGAAGACGAACACCAGCGCGCCGAAATCTACCGCCAGGCCAGCGGCCAGCAGCACAAGGAAATGATCGGCCAGAGCAAGAGCCACAAACGCCTGGTGGAAGAAATCAACCTGGTGGGTGGCAGTGACCTGACGGTATTGATCACCGGCGAGACCGGCGTGGGCAAGGAGCTGGTGGCCCAGGCGATCCATGCCGCATCAAACCGCGCCGAGAAACCGCTGATCAGCCTCAACTGCGCCGCCCTGCCGGAAACCCTGGTGGAAAGCGAACTGTTCGGCCACGTGCGCGGGGCGTTTACCGGCGCGCTCAACGAACGCCGGGGCAAGTTCGAGCTGGCGAATGGCGGCACGCTGTTTCTTGATGAAGTGGGCGAGTTGTCCCTCACCGTGCAGGCCAAGCTGCTGCGGGTGCTGCAAAGTGGCCAGTTGCAGCGCCTGGGGTCTGACAAGGAGCACCAGGTGGATGTGCGCCTGATCGCTGCCACTAACCGGGATCTGGCCGAAGAAGTACGCAGCGGCCGCTATCGTGCCGACTTTTATCACCGTTTGAGTGTGTACCCGTTGCAAGTCCCGGCGCTGCGTGAGCGCGGTCGCGATGTGCTGTTGCTGGCGGGCTTTTTCCTTGAACAGAACCGCTCACGCATGGGCCTGGGCAGCCTGCGCCTGACCAGCGATGCCCAGGCGGCACTGCTGGCTTATACCTGGCCGGGGAATGTGCGCGAACTGGAACACTTGATCGGCCGCAGCGCCTTGAAAGCCCTGGGTAACTGCCGGGAGCGCCCGAAGATTCTCAGCCTCAGCGCGGCGGATCTGGACTTGCCGAACGCCACCGCGCCACCGCTCGAAGCGCAGCCCGACCCCGTGCCGGACGTCACCGGCGACCTGCGCCTGGCCACCGAGAACTACCAGCGCCAGGTCATCAGCGCCTGCCTCGAACGCCACCAGCACAACTGGGCCAGTGCCGCCCGTGAGCTGGGCCTGGACCGGGCCAACCTGGGACGAATGGCCAAGCGCCTGGGCCTGAAGTAATGAACGGTGATTCTCAGGTAAAGGAGATCAAATGTGGGAGCTGTCGAGCCCCCACACTAAACCTGCTTCGCCTTGTAGATTGGATTGATCGGCGCGCCAGCCTTG
This sequence comes from Pseudomonas sp. Colony2, assembly GCF_019382755.1. Lineage (NCBI taxonomy): Bacteria > Pseudomonadati > Pseudomonadota > Gammaproteobacteria > Pseudomonadales > Pseudomonadaceae > Pseudomonas > Pseudomonas sp. Colony2. The sequence goes on from NZ_CP080030.1 coordinate 5,943,225, forward strand.
GGCTTGCGAAACACCAACACATTCCCCAGCATCACCAGCACCAACCCCGCCAACGCCGGCGCCGTCCACTGATAGCCCTCGGCAAACGCCGAGACGTTCAACGCCACCACCGGGAACAGCACGGTGCAATACGCCGCCCGCTCCGGCCCCATGCGCCCGACCAGGGTCAGGTAGGCGGTAAAGCCAATCACCGAACCCGGGATCACCAGGTACAGCAGCGAACCGATGTACCGGCTGTTCCATTCCATGTCGAACGGAATGCCCTGCACCGCGCAGTACATCGCCAGCATCGACGCACCATAGGCCATGCCCCAGGCATTGGTGGTCAGTGGCTTGAGGCCCGCCTTCTGCTGCAGGCTCGACAGCATATTGCCCGCCGAGAAACACATGGTGCCGAGCAATGCCAAACCCAGGCCGAGCAAGGTTTGCGGGCTGGCGGTGTGCCCCACCAGTTCCGGCCAGAACAACAGCCCCAGGCCGAGCAAGCCAAGGCCGCCGCCCATCAACACATTGCGTGCGACCTTCTGCCCGAAGAACACCCGGGCGTTCAGCGCGTTCCACAAGGTGGCCGTCGAGAACACCACCGCCACCAGGCCGCTGGGAATCCACTGGCTGGCGGTCAGGAAGCACATGAAGTTGACGCAAAACAGGCACAGGCCCTGGGCCAGGCAGATCAGATGCCCGCGCCGGTTCATCACCTGCAGCTTGCGGCTGAGCAGCAGCATCACGAACAGCACCAGCGCAGCGAGGCCAAAGCGATAGACGATGGACACCGGAATCGCCACCACGCCCAGTTGCCACTTGAGGGCAATCCAGGTGGTGCCCCAGATCAATACGGTGAGTAAATACAGGAAAAGGTTCATGGCGGGCTCCGAGGGTTGAGCCACAGTTTCGCCCCTGGCGGCACCAGGTCTCTTGCACATTCTTGCGCTTTTGTCGGCTGCCGGGATCACAGCCGCCGCCGCTGGGAGTAGGATGCAAGCCGTCAGAGAGTACGAATATGCCGCCACTGGAAACCCTGCAAGTCTTTCAATCCCTCAACCGCTCGCCCAACGCTCGCCTCGAGCTGTGCGCCGAGCTCGGTGACGGCTTGTCTGCAGCCTTGTGGAGCAACCATCACGACGCCCAGGATTACGAAGCCCCCGACCACCACACCTTGTCCTGCTACATCGGCGGTGGCACCGGCACCTTTCGCCGCGACCAGCCCGGCACCAAGGGCGGCCCGGACAAGCTGTGCATCTTGCCGGCCGAGCATCAGTCGGCCTGGGTGATCAACGGCGAAATCCGCCTGGCCCACGTGTATTTCAGCCCCGAGCAATTCGCCCTGGGCTGCGTCACCTTGCTGGACCGCGAACCCCGCGAGTTGCAACTGCGCGAGAGCACCTTCCTCGACGATGCGCGGCAGGCCCGGCGTTTTCACCAGTTGATCAGCCTGAACTGGAAAGAGCCCGGCGAACGCCTGCTGACCAGCAGCCTGGCCCATGAGATGCTCAGCCATACCTTGCTCAGCCAGGTGGGGATGCGCGAGGGTTTGCGTTTGAAAGGCGGGCTGGCCGCCCACCAGCGCCGGCAACTGGTGGAGCACATCGACCAGCAACTGGCGGAGCCGATCAGCCTGGGGCAGTTGGCAGGCTTGTGTGCGTTGTCGGAGTACCACTTTGCGCGGATGTTTCGCGAGAGTTTTGGACTGCCGCCCCATCAATATCTGCTGGCGCGGCGCCTGGCCCGCGCCCGGGAGTTGTTGCGGGGTGGGTCGTTGCCGCTGGGCGAGATTGCCCTGGCGTGCGGGTTTTCCAGCGCCAGCCACTTTACCAACCGGTTCCGCCAGACGATGGGCGCAACCCCTGGTGAATACCGGCAGGCGTTCCTGCCTTGAGATGCAATCTGCCTGACAGCACAGGTCCAATGTGGGAGCGGGCTTGCTCGCGAAWGCGGTGTGACAGTCAACACATGTACTGATTGATCCAGCGCWTTCGCGAGCAAGCCCGCTCCCACCTTTGATTTTCGGTGCTCAATAGTCCGTGCTGTTGGCCAGTGCCGTGGCCAGGCGGTTTTCCAGCGCCTTGACCCGCGCGCCTGCGACCACGTAATTGTTGGTCACCATCGAAAACACCAGCTTGCGCCCATTGGCATCGGTGACATACCCGGTCAACGACGACACGCCGCTCATGGAGCCGGTCTTGCCGTGCAGGTTGTTTTCCGCAGCGGTGCCCCGCAGGCGGTAACGCAGGCTGCCGCCCACCAGGCGCTGCGGATTACCGGCAACCGGCAACGCGTTGTACCAGGCATTGAACCAGGGCTGTTTGCTGGCGGCCAGCAGCACATCCGTGAGGTTCTGCGACGACACCAGGTTACGCCGGGACAACCCCGAACCGTCCACCTGGTTCAACGTCGCCGTATCAATCCCCTGACGTTTCAGGAACCCGGCCACCGCCGCCACACCGGCAGGCGCCGTACCGGCATTCACGGTCTTGCGCCCCATGCTCTTGAGCAAGGCTTCAGACATGTTGTTATTGGAAAGCTTGAGCAACGGCGTGATCAGTTCCTGCAACGGCGCCGACTCATGCAGCGCGAGCACCGTCGCCGTGGTCGGCGTCACACCCCCGATCATCCGACGCCCCTGCACGACAATCCCCTGCTGCGCCAAGGCCTGTTCAAACAGGTTGGCCACCAGTTGCGTCGGCTCCCACACACTGACCAGTTGCGGGCTCTGCCTGCCCGGCGCCAACGCGCCACTGAGGCGCAACAGGTTGGTGCCGTGCTGGCGATTGATTCCATAGCTGTTGCCTGCGCCGCTGACCGCACGGTTGCTGAGCTGCACGTAATCGGTAGCCGGGCTGATCTCCACCGTCACCGGGCGCCCTGCCACGACCGGCGCCCTGGCCGTGACCAGCAGGGAGCCCGCATCAAAGTCGTCATTGGGCGATACCGTCAGCGCCGAAATCTGCGCGCCGTAGTAGGTGCTTTCATCGTCCTGGGACCAGTCGGTGCCCAGGCGCTCGGCGTCGAAGAACGTGTCGTCGAACACCAGGTCGCCCCGCACCTGCCGGATGCCCTGCTGCGCCAGGTTGGCCGCCAGCGCCTGGTAATCCGCCCACTGGATCGTCGGGTCGCCCAGGCCGCGCAGGTAGAGGTTGCCGTCAAGCACCGCGCCCTGGCGGATGCCGTCGCTCAACAGTTGCGTGGAAAACCGATACTGCGGCCCCAGCACATCCATCGCCGCCGCAGTGGTCAACAGCTTGAGGCTCGAAGCCGGGCTCAGCCGCGTACGCGGGTTGTGCTGGTAGAGCGTGTTGCCGCTGCGGGCATCACGCACCATCAGCGATACGCTGGCGCCGTGCAGTGCCGGGTCGGCCAGCAACTGGTCGAGGCTGGCGCTGGTGGAAGTTTTCGGCGCCGTGGCGCAACCGCCCAGCAACAAGCTCAAGCCCAGCAGCAGCCCGCCGGTGTGTATCCATCGTCCCAACTGCATCGCTATCGTGTTCCCGCAAAGTCATTAATGGCGGCCACGCTAGCAGCTCGACAACCGTATGGCGAGGCAGCCGGCTACCGCGCCATAGGGTGTAGCCGAATTTAGAACGTCAGGGTGCTGGACACCGACACCTGCCGCGCATCGCCGATGGACACGAACTGGGTGTTCACGGCCGAGGTGTAATAGGTGCGGTCAAACAGGTTCTTCACGTTGAGCTGGAACTTGACCTTCTGCCCCTCGATTTTAGTGTCATAGGTGGCGAACGCATCGGCCACGGTGTAGCTCGGCAGGTCGAAATCGTTGGCGGCATTACCCGCTCGCTCCCCCACATAACGTACACCGGCGCCCACCCGCAGTTGGTCACCGCCAAGGATGCTGCCGAAGTCATACACCGCTGACAGCGAGCCGGTGTTCTTCGCGACGTTTTGCAGGCGGTTGCCCTTAAGGTCCGGGTCTTCGGTGACGACAGCATCGGTGTAGGCGTAGCTGCCGATTACGCTCCACTTATCCGTCAGTTGACCGCTGGCGTCCAGTTCAAGGCCGCGGGAGCGGACCTTGCCGGCTACGCTGTAGATCGCGGTCGGGCCGTCGCCCACCTCGACCAATACATTGCGCTTCTCGATGTTGAACAGAGCGGCGCTGGCAGTGATGCGCCCCGGTATATCGAGCTTGGTCCCCAACTCCCAGGACTTCGACTGCTCCGGCTCAAGGCTGCCATCCAGCACACTTTTGTTCGCCAGCGGTGCGATGGTGGAGTTGGGCTTGAACGACTCGGTGTAGCTGCCATAGAACGACAGCTCGTCAGTGTAGCGGTACACCAGGCCCGCGCGTGGCACCCACTTCTGGCCATTGCCGTCGGTGTTGGCGGTGAACGGGACACCCTTGCCGGCGTATTGGTCGTACATCTGATAACGCGCGCCACCCACCAGGATCCACTGGTCAGTGAGGTGGATCGCATCCTGCAGGAACAGCGAGTCGCTGCGCAGCAGGTCCATCTGGTTGCTGTCCGGCGCGCTGACGGTGGTGCCCGCCACTTCATTGCCATAGACCGGGTCGTTGTAGTTGAACGTGCCACGGGGCGCCTGGCGGATCAGGTCGGCCCGGTAGATCTTGCGGTACTCGTCATCCAGGCCGAAGGTCAGGTCGTGCTGCATGCCCGCGACGTTGACCTTGCCTTCAAGGCTGGCGGTGGCGAAGCGGTCGGTGGTCAGTGCGCCCTGGGTGCCGTCCATGCTGCGGGTCAGGGTGCCATTGGCGTTGACCTTGACCACACGCACCTGGCTGGCGTCGTAGGTCTCGCGGTTCCAGCTGTAGCCGAAGTGGGCTTTCCAGTCGTCATTCAAATCGTGGTCGGCCTCGAAGCGGTACAGGTCGGAGCGGCCTTCCATGTTGTTGAAGGGCTCGTCCAGGCGGCGAGTCGACGGGATGTTGAGCGGGTGGTTGGTCTTGGGGTCGATGGCGGTGCCCCGGTCGAACGGCGAGAGAAACTCCCGGTGCTCATAGGCAAACAACAGCTTGGTGTTGTCGCCGTACCAGGCCAGCGACGGTGCGATCAGGCTCTCGCGGTGAGTGCCGTAGTTGCGCCAGTAATCTTCGTCTTCATGGTCGACGATCAAGCGGTACGCCAACCCGCTGTCACCGATGGGCCCTGTGGTGTCGAGGTTGCCGCCGCTGCCGTTCTTGCCGTCGCCAAAGGTCGAGCCGCGCACGGTCAGCGAGGTGGATTGGATCAGCTCGGGTTTCTTGCTGACGATATTGACCACGCCGCCCGGATCCTGGATGCCATACAGCAACGACGACGGGCCCTTGAGCACTTCGACGCGCTCGGCGGTGGAGTTCAGCGCGCGGCCCTGCACCAGCGGCATGCCGTCCTGCATGATCGAACCGTTTCGGTTGTCACCAAAACCCCGCAGCATCACCGCGTCCTGGGTGCTGCCCAAGGTGTTGGCCTGGGTGATGCCACTGATGTTGGTCAGGGCATCGTCGAGGTTGCGCGGCTGTTGATCGCGCATCACCTGGGCCGGTACAACGTTGACAGTCTGTGGGGTTTCCAGCAGCAGGCCGTGGGAACGCATCACCGAACTGGTAGGCGGCGGTTGATAGCTGGTGGTATCCGAGGCCAGGGCGGCACCGTTGATGGTGGTGGCGCCGAGGTTCAGCGCGCCGTCGGTGGGCAGCGGTTCCAGGGCCAGGGTGCGGGCGTCGATCTGGCGGAAGGTGAAGCCGGAATTACCCAGCAGGCGTTGCATGGCCTGGGCCGCACTCATCTGCCCGGTGATGGCCGGGGCCTTGATGGCGTACGGCGCTTCGTCGGTGTAGACCACGCTGATGCCGGTCACCCGGGTGAAGTCGCTCAAGGCCTGGGGCAGCGGCTTGGCGGCCAGGGCAAAGTTGAACAGCGTGCTCTGCTGCTGCGCCTCGGCCGCCTGCGCCACGCCCAGGGGCAACAGCGCCAGCCCCGAAACTGCCAATACCGAGGCTCCCAGCCAATGTTTAACCGAACCCGCCGACGTTGCCCTGGACTTCATGCTTGAGAACCCGTGTGTAAAAACGCTGTTAATGCGAATTAATCGCAGTTTCAAGCACTACACGGATGGCCGACAGGTTTACCTCACACCGATTTGAAAATAATTTCAGTCACGCCGGTTGGATCCGAAATCCGAAGCGCGGAACGTGCACATGCACGGTGCCGGCGCGGTCATCGGTGCGCCGCAGAATCAGCTCTTCGCGGCCGGCAAACAGCAACTCCCCGGCCACCGGATCGGTGCCGTAGTCGGTGGCGCTGATGGTCACTTGCTGGCCGGGCTTGAAGCCGTTCGGGTCTTCGAAGATTTCTTCCGGCAGGTTGGCCGGCGTGGCATTGCGCGCGACTTCCAGGGCTTGCTCGGCACTCATCTGGCTCGACGTGCCATGCCCGAAACCCAACACCCGGGCGAGCCAGGCGGCCACCGCAGGATAGGTTTCCACCAGCGGCGAGGTGACCGACGATCCCATGAGGAACCACAACGGGTGCGCCAGGGCGAAGTCGGCAATCGACGGCTCGCCGAACAGGAAGTCGCCCTGCTGGTGCTGCAACTGCTGATTGATACGACCGATGATCACCGGCCATTGATGCTTGGCCTGATCCAGTTGCACACGGGTGGCCGTGCCGCCACTGAACAATTTGCTGCGGTCGGCCACCAGCACCTGGAGCATTTCCGGCGGCACTTTGGCGAACTTGACCGCCAGGGATTCCGGCTGGAACACCAGGCTCACGGCATGGGAGAACACCGTCGAATCAGCCCAGGCGGCGAAGCTTTGGCTGACCAGTTCCAGGCCTTGGGGAAACAGCGCCGGCGCGGACTTTTCCTGCTCCAGGCGGCGGGCGATCAGTGCGGTGTCGCAGTAGATATCGGCGCCCACTTGCAACACCGGGGTCTTGCGATAACCACCGGTGAGGGCCGTCAAGTCAGGCTTGGGCATCACCGGCGAGATGTGCACCGAACGCCAGGACAAGCCCTTGAAGCCCAGCAACAGGCGGGCTTTTTCGGCAAACGGGGATTGCGGGTAGTGGTGCAGGATCAACTCAGTCATGCCAGGCTCCGCTCAATGAGTGAGCGTCCAGCTTAGCCTGCAAAACCGGCAAAGGCGCGCATGGGAACCTATCAGTCAAACTGATGGGCCGATCGCCGCCAGGCACTCCTTGGCGCTTTTCTTGAGTTTCTTGATCAGCCGTTCCTGGCGCAGCGCCTCGGCCTTGCTGATGCATGCCTCGGTGTACACCAGCGCCACGGCGGGGCTTGAGAGAAAAAACCGTGCGCCCTTGCCACTCTGGTGCATGGCAAAGCGGCGCACCGGGTCATTGCTGATGCCGCAATAGAGCGAGCCATTGGCGGCGCGCACCAGGTAGACAAACCACGGTTTGGCTTCAGAAGGAGTCGTCACGGATCAATTCGGCAAACCAGAGGAACGCCAATCTTATCAACGACTGGCCTGGAACGCCTTCAACCCTTTCAGCGCCTGGGCCCGCACGGCGTTTTTCACCAGCGGCGTCCAGCCCAGCAACAGGCCTTTGGTGCCCAACGCCTGCCGCGACCAGCGCCACAGGTCAAAGTGGTCGTGGTGCTCGCAGATCTTGCCGTCACGAAACACAAAGCGCGCCCGGATATCGTTGACTACGGTGTTGCCCGTCGCACTGAACAGGTAGGTCGCCACCCAATGGGCGCTGCCGGTGATTTCATCGCTGCGCACACTGTCGAAGGTCAGGGAAAAGTCCTTGGCCCGGGTGGTCAGCATGCGCCACATGTCGCCGGCATCACGGCCACGCAGTTCACCGAATGCCGGGTCGCTGAACACCACGTCGTCGCTGTAGCAGGCGCTCATGGCCTCGGCATCCAGGCGCTGGAAGGCACTGTAGAACTCGGTGATCAAGGCGTTATGGGCGTCGCTCATGGGCAGGTTCCGCAAAAGAAGTTGGGATGGCCGGTACGATAATCCCCAAGGCCGGGGAACACTACTGGCATCAACGCCAGGAATACCTCATCCCGTCCCTTCAGGGCACCATTCCGCTGCTGCGAGCATAGTGGAACAAATCCACATCGGTGGAGATACACAGCCGGTTCATCGCGGTACTTTTCTGTTTGCTGATGGTGGAGATGCTGCGGTTGACCCGCGCGGCAATCTGGCTGACGGTCATGCCGCTGGCCAGCATGCGCACCACTTCGCGTTCCTTGCCCGACAGTTGCGGCGGTTGTGATTGATCGCCCGTGCCCGCCTGCACCAACTGGGTTCGCAGGGACTCGCTGACGAAGGTCTTGCCCTCGCAGACTTCCTTGATCGCCGTGGGCAACTCCTTGGCCGATGCACTCTTGGCGACAATGCCTCGGGCGCCCTCGGCAAACGAGGCACGCAGGGTGGCGATATTGGCGAACATCGTCACCAGGATCACCGGCACCCCGGGGTATTGGCGTTGCAACAAGCCCAACAACACATAGCCGTCAGCCTGCTGCCCGCCCGGCATGGCGAAGTCCGTCACCAGCACATCGCAAGGGGTGCTGCCCAGTACCCGCAGCAGCTCATCCGGGCCGTTGGCCTCACCGACCACCTTGCACTTGCCGTTGGCCTCGATCACCACCTTCTGCCCGATCCGAACAATGGGATGATCGTCAGCAATAATTACGCGAAGCATAGAAATCCATGAGTGATGGCAAATTGATTTGCGCAAAATAACCCTGTCCGTCCCGGGCAACAACCGCCCACCTGGGAGCGGTTTTCAATGGCGTCCCGTGTTCTTAAGCGGGTGATTTTTTACCTACAACAAAAAAGGAAACCACCTACAAACTAAGCCCACAGACAGAGGTAATACCCCCTACAGAATCGCTGAAAATGTCATAAATCTGTCAAATAGCGCAGATACACCAGCAGGTCCTGGTCGAACCGCTGCAATGCCCGCCTGTTGCACCGGATCCCGTGCTTGCGCACCTGTTCGATCAACTCCCCCGCACAGCGATCCAGCTCCGTCTCGCCAAAAAACGCCAGGCTTCCCGCCAGGCGATGCAGGCAGTCGACCAATGCATGCGGGTCGACGATGCGGCAAGCCTGTACCAGGCCTGCGTAATCAGCCTCGGCCTCGCGCACCAGGGTGCGCAACATCTGGTTCACCACCTGTTCATCACCAAATGTCCTGATCAGTTCGGCACGAGTCGGCCAGTGCGCCCCGGCGCAGGCTGTGGCAGGCGGGTTCGTACTGGCGCCCGGCGGCTGTGGCAGCCACTGCTCCAGCACCCCGCGCAATTGTTCCAGGGTCAGCGGCTTGAGCAGCCAGGCATCCATGCCGGCCTCAAGGCAGCGGCGCGCATCGTCCGCAGAGAGTTTGGCGGTCAAGGCAATGATCGGCACACGCGGGCGGCTGTGTACGGCCTCTCGCCGCCTGATCTCACGAGCCATGCTATAGCCATCCAGCACCGGCATGCGGCAATCGCTGATCACCAGGTCGAAATGCCGCAGGGCGATGGCGGTCAACGCGGCCTGCCCGTTGCACACCAGTTCGTGATCGACTTCGAATTTTTGCAGGAACCAGCCCATCAAGGCGCGATAGGCCTGATGGTCCTCGACGATCAGCACGCTCAGGTGCTTCCAGTGAACAGGAGGACTGCGCCATGGCACCGTTTGCTGCCTGGGGGCGTCGTCAGCAAACACGCTTGGCATCATGGCCACCTCGATATCGGCGCCGACCTGCCAGGGCCATCAGACGGCCCTGGCATATCGTCTAGTGAGGGTGCGCTTGACGGTGATCCTTAACCCATCCGCCTGGCACCCATTACCGAATCAAGCTATCCACATGAATACCACTCTTGCGATACAAGAACTACGAAAAGACAGTTTTTCCTACAGCTCCGCCCACCTATTCCGACTTGACGCAGGCGAGCTAGAGGGATAGCGGATTGTCGTAATTCTTGTATTTCCCCTCCTCCCCCCCGGCGCTAAATTGCGCCCCACCCCAAGAGGGCAACCCGCCAACTCACCTGGCGGCCAACTATCCGAACTGACCCGACGCCCAACCGCGCCTCTTTCTGCGCTGCGGTGAGCTGCACCCGTCAGTTGATCCAACACCGAGACAATACAACCATGAACAAGCATCTGATCGCCGTCGCCAGCGCCCTGCTGATCACTGGCACCGCCCCCGCCTTCGCCGCCAGCACCGTGGACCTGACAGTCAAGGGCATCATCACCCCGAATGCCTGCACGCCGAGCCTGTCCAGTGGCGGGGTCATCGACCACGGCAAGATGTCGGCCAAGGACTTGAACGCCACCCAGATCACCCCGCTGCCGAAGGTCAATTTGCAAATGACCGTGACCTGCGATGCGCCCGTGGTCTTCGCCCTGAAGGCGACCGATAACCGT
>NZ_CP080030.1:5953838-5970703 GCF_019382755.1 Pseudomonas sp. Colony2
CTACAGCGGCTACATCAACCGCACCGACGGCCTGGACCTGAGCAATGAAGTCAATCTCGACGGCTCGGCCACCATTGAAGTGACGTACCTCTAACCCACCTACGCCATCGACCTGCAACCAAAAGGTGCCGCTCGCCCATGAATTCCTCACCCGCTGTCTTTCTCGCCACTTTGCTGCTGGCCCCCACTGTGCTCGCCGCCAGCAGTACCGACTTCGCCGTCACGGGCACCATCACGCCGAATGCCTGTGAACCCATGCTCTCCGGCGGAGGCGTGGTGGATTACGGAAAAATGCCGGCCAAGGAACTCAACACCGACAGCCCGACCTCACTGCAGCCGCAGACCATGCAAATGGAAGTCCTGTGTGAAGCGCCAACGTTCATCGCGCTGAGCACGATCGATAACCGCGCCGGCACTTCGGCAATTAACGACTACTGGCATGGCCTGGGGCTGACGGACAGTGGCGAAAAACTTGGCGCCACCGCATTCGGCCTGCTCAACCCGGTCGCGGACGGCGTCACGGTCAAGACGATCAACTCGACCGATGGCGGGGTGACCTGGCTCCCGTCGACTTACCTGGGCCACTACACCCAGACCTCGGTCGCCACCAACGGCGGTGCGAACACCCCGATTGCGATACGGCAATTCAGTGCCGACCTGCGCGTGTACACGATGGTCGACGGCACCGACCGCCTGACCGTGCTCGACGAAGTGCCGCTGGACGGCCATGCCACCGTGCAACTGAAGTACCTGTAACCCTTTATTCAACCGGCCCCACTCGAAAGGAAACGTGTGCCCCATGAAACTTACGCTCAATGCCCTGGCCACCGCGCTGCTGATCACCACCAGCGCTTCTGCCCTGGCGGCGTCCACCGTCGACCTGACCGTCAAAGGGGTGATTACCCCCAATGCCTGCACCCCTGGCCTGTCCGGCGGAGGGGTGGTGGACTACGGCAAGATCTCCGCCAAAGACCTGAACCTCACGGCCCCCAAACAACTGCCACGCACCACCCTGCAACTGACCATCACCTGCGATGGCGGCACCCTGTTCGCCGTCAAGGGCACCGATAACCGCGCCGGCTCCAACTCCAGCGGCGGCAACTATGGCCTGGGGTTGATCAACGGTACGCAGAAGCTGGGCGCCTACGAGCTGATGCTGAATAACGCAGTCGCAGACTCTGTCGCCGTCACGGTGCTGGAATCCGGGGATAACGGCACGACCTGGACCAACTCGGCGGACGCAATCCTGCCACCCAGCGCATTGGCGGCTTTCGGCAATAAAACCTCGGGAGCCTGGTTGCCGGTGCCGATCCAGCAAGTCGTCAGCGACCTGGTGGTGTATGCGCAGATCGCCCGGGCCGACAGCCTGGACCTGAGCGATGAACACCCGATCGACGGCTCGGCCACGCTGGAAGTGAAGTACCTGTAAACCCGCGGCCTCGTCGTTCGCGGCGAGGCGCCTTACTTGCACCGAACACATTGAAGACCGAATGATGAACAGAACCCTACGCCTGTGCACGGCGCTGTTATTGCTCAACACCGGCTCTAGCGTGTTTGCCAGCACCGCCACCGAGATGACCCTGTCGGGCCTGGTTACCCCCAGCTCCTGCACCATCGCGCTCTCCGGCAGCGGCATCATCGACCACGGCACCATCCCTGCCCATCTCCTCAACCAGGTGGCTCCCACCCCGTTGCCCACCCAATGGCTGGAGGTAGAGATCCACTGCAGCGGCCCCTTGTTGTTTGGCCTGATTGGCCTGGACAGCCGCGAAGATTCGTCCGCCGCACCGGACACTACCTACGGCCTGGGGAGAAACCCCATCGCGCCCGCGGAGCAGTTGGGTTACGTCGACCTGGCGTTCGAAGCGGCGCAAGGAGACGGCCAGGCCATGCAGTCACTTGTGTCAAACCCCGAAGGCGGCCTCTGGGCTCCCCAACCGGCCATCCACCCCAAGACACTCATGGGCTTTGCCCGTCCCGGCCGACCGTTTCCGGAACCCATCGTCACCCTGACCACCCGGATCCGCGCACAGACCACCATCCACCCGGCGAACCGTCTGACCCTCAGGCAAGACGTTCCCCTCGATGGCTCACTGGTCCTGGATTTGCGTTACCTCTAAGCCCTGTGATCATTTTAGGAACTGCGTCATGAAGACCTATCCAACCTTGCTGGCCCTGGGCTGGCTGCTGAGCACCCAGGCGTTTGCCGACGGCATGGTGCCCGACACCTCGGTGGTGATCGTCAACGAGGCCGACGGCGAAGCTTCGGTGTCGGTGACCAACACCGACGGCAAACTGGCCCTGCTGCACGTCACCCTGGAAGACATTCCGGAAGACACCGAATCGCTGCTGTTCGTCACCCCGCCCCTGTCCCGGGTCGAGGCCGACAAAAGCCAGCTGGTGCGCTTTATCCTGCGCAACCCCACGCCCCTGAAAACCCAACGCCTGAAGCGGGTGATCTTCGAAGGCATGCCCAAGGACCGTGACGCCGCCCAGGCTGGCCATGCGCGGGTGGGCGTGACCGTGCGCCAGAACCTGCCGGTGATCATTCATCCCAAGGGCCTGGCGCCGAACCGCACACCCTGGACCGGGCTGACCTGGTCGTTGAACGCCGGTCACCTGAACGTCGCCAACCCCACGCCTTACGTGGTGCGCCTGGCCCAGGAGCTGCAATTGCTGCCCGGCAAGCAGAGCCTGGTGCTGCCGCGCACTTATGTGTTGCCCGGCGAAACCCTGCGGCTCAGTACGCCCCACACCGCCACGGCCGTACGCCTGCAACCGGCCACCGTGTACGGCTTTGCCGTCGCCGCCTATGAAGCACCGATAACCGCCGCAAACGCTGAATAACGAAGTGACAGCCCTGTGACTGTCACCGGGAAGCCCGCCAACCGTTGCCGGCTTCCATAACCTGAGTGCCTTTACGTGAACACAGTAACCACTGACCCGGCTGGCGAAGCCGTGCCCGACTGTCCTTTACGCCCCGCCCGGATGCGGGCCGCGCTGCCACTGACCATGGCGTTGCTGTCGGCCGATGCCTGGGCCGATGCCTTCGACGCGCAAACCCTGCACCAGCGCGGTATCGACCCGGAGCTGGCCTACCTGCTGCTCGACGCACCGCGCTACACCAGCGGCCGCCATGCCGTGAGCCTGACGGTGAACGGCCAGCGCCGTGGCCGCCTCGATGTGCAGTTCGACAGCCAGGGCGCGCTGTGCTTCGACCGCCCGCTGCTGGACGCGGCCGACCTGGTGATACCGGCCCCGCTGGCCGACAGCCGCTGCCATGACTTCCTCGGCGAATACCCGCAAACCGTGGTGGAGCAAGACCCCGCCAGCCTGAGCGTGAGCCTGATGGTGCCCACCGATGCCCTGCGCCCGCGCCAACGTGAGCTGTCCGGTTATGAAACCGGAGGGTTCGCCGGCTTGCTCAACTACGACCTCACCGGTTTGTACAACCGTTATGGCGACGACGCCAGCCGCTTCGGCTCGGCCAATACCGAGCTGGGCTTCAACGCCGGCGACTGGATCGTGCGCAGCCGCCAGGTACAGACCTGGCAAGACTCCCGGTCCCGCAGTACCCACCTGGAAGCCTATGCCCAGCGCACCTTCGCCGAGCAGCAGGCGGTGTTGCAGGCCGGGCAGATCAACCTCTACAACCCGGTGCTGTCGTCCGCGCAGATCACCGGCATGCAGCTGTTTACCGAACAGGCCCTGCAGGACCAGGAACAGGGCTCGACTATCAGCGGCATCGCCAACAGCCCGGCCCAGGTCGAGGTACGCCAGAACGGCGCGCTGATTCACTCCACCGTGGTGCCGGCCGGGCCGTTCTCCCTCACCGACGTACGGCGCCTGAACACACGCTCCGACGTTGAAGTGACGGTCAAGGAAAGCACCGGCGAAGAGCGGCGCTTCACCGTGCCGGCGGCGATGCTCGGCATCGGCTTGCCAGCCCCGGGTTACTCGTTGGGGGCGGGCCGGGTGCGCAATATCGGCGATACGCGCGGCGACGATCCATGGGTAATCAGCGGCGGCTGGAGCGGTGCGTTGAACCCGCGCCTGAGCCTGGGGGCCGGCGCGCTTGCCGCCGAAGACTACCGTGCCACGGGTGCCAGCCTCGGCCTGTTGCCGTGGCCAGACGGCCAGGTACAACTGTCGACCCAGATTGCCGATGCCCAACGCCTGGGTGAACGCGGCGTACAGACCGACCTGAGCCTGTCCCAGCGCCTGGGCCGGCAATGGTCGATCACCGCCGGCGCTTCCCACCGCACCATGGGCTACCGGGAGCTGGAAGACGCCGCCTACTACGACTCACGGGACGACGAAGGTCGCCTCACCCGCTATCGCGACCAGCAGAGCCTGGCCCTGGGCTGGGCCCATCCATGGCTGGGTGCCTTCAATGCCGGCCTGTCGCGCACCACCACGTTCAACGGCGAAAACAGCAGCCGTGCCCTGGCCTCATGGGGCACCAGCGTGCGCGGCGTGTCGCTGTCGGCCAGTGCCGAGTGGCAGGTCAGCGGCCGGCAGAATAACGAGAACGCGGTGTACCTGAACCTGAGCGTGCCACTGGGTGAGAACCGGCGTGGGCGCTCCTGGGTGCGCAACTCCGGTGGCGAGCATCGCATCGGCCTGGGGGTGAACGAGCAGGTCAACGATCAACTCAGTTACCGGGTCAGTGCCGAGCACGACAGCCGCGACCAACAAGTGGAATCCACCCTCGGCGTGTCCTATCTGCCGCGCTATGCACAACTGGACATGAACTACAGCCGCTCTGACGCCGAGCGCTCCAGCTACCAGGGCGGTGTGCGCGGTGCGGTGGTGGCCCACAGCGGTGGCGTGACCTTCTCGCCTTATCCGGTGCGCGACACCTTTGCGCTGGTGTCTGTCGGCGATATGGCCGGGGTCAAGCTCACCACGCCCAGCGGCCCGGTATGGACCGACTTCCAGGGCCAGGCCGTGGTACCGCAGGTGTCCGCCTACGGGCGCAGCCCCGTGGAAGTGCAAACCCAGTCGCTGCCGCGCAACGCCGATATCAGCAACGGCCTGGCCGTCATCAGCGCCGGGCGCGGCGCGGTGGATCGCGTGGAATTCGGCGTGGCCCTGACCCGTCGTGCCTTGCTCACAGTGACCACCGACCACGGCACGCCTCTGCCCCGTGGCGCCACGGTGATTACCGTCGATGGCGAGTTCGTGACCCTGGTGCAGGAAGGCAGCCAGGTGTTCCTGCCGAACGTGCTGGACCCACGTCCCCTGTGGGTCAAGGCACCGGGCATGAGCCGCTGTGAACTGCAGGTTGAACTCGCGGAAAAAGCCGACCCGCAGGTGTATTTCGAAACCGCCCCGGCCCGCTGTGTGACGCCATGAGGAAGACTGTGATGAAGCGATTGTTACTGCTGGGATTGGCCCTGGGCACCATCGCCCAGGGCCGGGCGCACGCCGACGAATGCCAGCTGACCCTAAGCCAGTCGCGCCTGGATTTCGGCGTGATGAACCGCGCCGTGCAGCGCAACCCCGGCGCAGAAATCCTGCTGGGAGAACGCCGCCTGAGCCTCAACCTGAACTGCCCGACGCCCACCGATATGCACGTGTTCTACCGGGCCCTGGCCGCGACCGCCGAGCGCTACCGCTTTACCGAGCGTGGCAGTTACCGCGTGCACATCAGCGATGCGGTACTCGACGGCCAGGCGGTTGAACTGGGGTTGACCGGTGGGCAAGGCCAGGCGCCCAGCGCCAGAGGCAGGACACTCGACTGGCGACCCGACCAGGCCATCGTGCCGTTGCGCGACGGCGCGCCGACCACCGGCAGCAGCTTTTCGGCGCAACTGCAGGTCAATGCCTGGGCGCAGGCCGACGCCACGCAAGTACGCGACGCGGTGACCTGGGAAGCCACCGGGTTGATCGACGCCGTCGCCACCGGCCGCGCCCGCGAGCTGTCGGTGCAAGCCGGTTTTGCCCCGGCGGCCTGTGAAACCACTCTGTCCAACGGCGGCATCATCGACTTTGGCCGTATGTGGGCCAAGAGCCTGAACGCCGACAAGGAAACCGGCCTGGCCTCCCGCAGCCTGCTGCTGAGTATCGGCTGCGACGGTCCGACTCACTTTGCCTTGCGCATGCACGACAACCGTAAAGGCTCGGCCACCGGCGGCACCGATGAAACCGCCTACGGCCTGGGCGTCGATGACAGCCGCAATAAGATCGGACGCTACTTTCTCTACTTCGACCCCTTCGACCTGCGCGCCGACGCCCTGCCCCAGGTGTACCGCACCGACTCCACCACCGGTGGCGCAGCCTGGAGCAGCTCCAGCGCCTACCCCATTCCCATCGGCAGCAGCAGTTTGCTTGGCTTTACCGCTATACCCGGCAGCAATGCCGGCCCCACCGCGATCCAGAACCTGAGCGGGCAGGTCAGCGTTCGCGCCGTTCTGTCGCCCATGAACAGCCTGGACTTGCGGACGGAAGTACTGCTCGACGGTTCGGGCACGATTGAAATCATCTACCTCTGATCAAGGAGTATGGTCATGAACCTACGCCAGCTTTCTCTCGCAACACTTGCCCTGCTGACCCTCAGCGCCGGCGCCAAGGCGGCCTCCAGTGTCGAACTCGGCATCACCGGCCTGCTCACCCCCAGCGCCTGCACACCAGCGCTGTCGGGCAACGGGCTGATCGACTACGGCAAGATTTCCCAACAGGAGTTGAACATTGATCGCGGCAAACGCCTGCCGGTGCGCTACCTGAGCGTCACCATCAACTGCGAGGCCGCGACCCGTTATGCCCTGCGCATGAGCGACAACCGCGACGGCACCGCCAACGTCAACAGCGAAATCTATTACGGGCTGGGGCTGGACCCGAGCGGCAACAAGATCGGCTTGTACTCACTGACCTTCGACCCCAAGCAGACCGTGATCGACAGCCTGCCGGAGGTTTACGGCACCGAGTCCACCAGCGGCGGGATCGCCTGGCGCACCGCCAACAGCAACCCGATCGACATCGGTTCGCGCAGCTTTCTCGGCTTTACCGACACCGTCGGCAGCACCAGCGGACCGACGGCCTTCCAGACCCTGAGCAGCCTGGTCAGGGTCGATACGGTGATCGCTGCCAAGAACAATCTCGACCTCAGCAGCGACGTGCATATTGATGGTTCCAGCACCATGGAAGTGCTGTACCTCTAGACCTTTTCGCTGGTCACAGCGACATACCGCGCACGCCCGGCGCCCAACCCCGCGATGATCGCGCCCAGGCCGATCACCGCGAAAATCCAACCGGTGGCGTTCCAGCCACCGGTCCAGTCATGCACCAGCCCGACCGCGAACGGCCCCATGGACGCCAGGGTGTAGCCGATGCCCTGGGCCATGCTCGACAGGTTGGCGGCTACATGGGCGTCCCGTGAACGCAGCACGATCAAGGTCAGCGCCAGGCTGAAAGTGCCACCCTGGCCCAGGCCCAGCAGAATCGCCCAGCCCCACAAGCCGTCCAACGGTGCATACAGGCAACCGAACAGGCCGCCCAGGGTCAGCACCATCACCACCACGATGGCCAGGCGCTGGTCCTTGCCGCGGGTGGCCAGCCAGGGCGCAGCCAGGGAACTGGCCAGTTGCACAATCACCGAACCGGAAAGCACCAGGCCCGCCTGGGTGGCGCTCAGGCCACGGCCGATCAGGATCGACGGCAGCCAGCCAAACACAATGTACGCCAGGGAGGATTGCAGGCCCATGTACAGGGTCACCTGCCAGGCCAGCGGATCACGCAACAAGCCCTTCACGCGATAGGCCACCTGGTGCGCGCCGTGTTTCTGGCCGACCTGTGGCAACCAGAACAACGCCGCGACCAACGCCGGGAGAATCCAGAACCCCAGGCCGATGTTCCAGCTGTCGCCGAAGTAATGACTCAGGGGCACCGTGGATCCCGCCGCCAGCGCTGCACCCAGGCACAGGGCCATGGTGTACACGCCGGTCATGGTGCCGGCCTGTTTGGCGAAATCGCGCTTGACGATACCGGGCAACAGCACCCCGATGATGCCGATACTCGCGCCCGCCAGCAGGCTGCCGGCGAACAGCCCGGCCTCACCGAATGAACTGCGCAGGATGATGCCGCCGGCCAGGGTCAGCAGAATGCCCAGCACCACCCGCTCGGCGCCAAAACGCCGGGCCAGGATCGGAGCCAACGGTGCGAACAGGCCCAGGCACAACACGGGCAGCGTCGTCAGCAGCCCAGCCTTGGCCGCCGAGAGCCCCAGGCTATGGGAGACCTCAGCGAGCAGCGGCGCCATGCTCGACAACGCCGGGCGCAGGTTCAGCGCCACCAGGATCAGGCCCAGCAGCAACAACCACGGACGGCTTACCACCGGCGGGCTGTGCTGGACCTCATCGTCATCGGCTTCGGCGTCGATCAGCAGTTCATCAAGGGCATTTTCTGAACGGGGCATGGTGGTCTCGGGTTCAAGGTTCATTGATCAACTGCCGGGACAGGGCCTTGGCGCGTTCCGGGTCCTGTTGTTCCACGGCATCGAGCAAGGCGCCGTGCAGGTCGAACACCGCTTGCCGGCGCGGCTGGATGTTCAGGGTCTGGCGCAGTTGCGCGCCGACAATGCTCGAGAAGTACTGATACAGCTCGCTCAAGGCCGGGTTGTGGGCCGCGTCCACCAGGCGTTTGTGGAACACCAGGTCGCAGCTGATGTAGTGCTCAAGATCACCGTGGTAATGGTCGCCGCTGGCGTTGAGGGCCGCGCGCAAAGCGACCAGGTCTTCATCGGTGCGGCGCAACGCGGCCAAGCCGACTGCCTCGACTTCAAGAATCTGCCGCGTCTCCTGCGCCTGAGCCAGGGTGCAGTGGGACAAGGCTTTCATCGCTCCCAGCGGGTCGGTCATGGAGCGCAAATAGCTGCCGTCGCCCTGGCGGATCTCGATCAACCCGGAGAATGCCAATACGCGCATGGCTTCACGCACGGTGTTGCGGCTGATCCCCAACTCGGCAGACAACTCGGGCTCGGTGGGCAGGCGTTCGCCGATGGCCCATACGCCTTGGGTGATGCGCTGGCGCAACTGTTCGAGGGCTTGATCGACGAGGGAGCGTTTGATCAGGGGGGCGATGTCTGTCATGGGTTTCGTCCTTTCATCCAATCATAGGATGAATTTTCCCACAGCCTATTCGGAGTTGCCTACAAAGGCAACGCACTAGGGTTCTTGGGCAGGCAAAGGAGCAGTATTTTCGATTGGTAAAATTACCCTCAGAGGGTAATTATTGGACTCAGGTGTCTTATGGAAAAGTACACACCTCATTACGATCTGGCGGTGATAAAGGCGGATGTCAGGCGGCTTGGAAAGCAAGCATTTACTCAAAGCGCACGCCGTTGCGGCGAGGATCTTGATTTAAGCATCGAACAAATGCAGGCGGTCATTTTCGAGTTGAAAAACACGATGTTGTACAAGTCGATGACCACTCATGACGACCATCGAGTTTGGCAAGATGTGTATCACATTCACTCACATGATCTGGAGATCTACATCAAGGTGACCTACCGCACGGATGGTAAACCTCCGGTGATCTCCTTCAAGGAGAAAAACCCATGAAAACAGAGCAATGCTTCAGCTGCGGCAGGCATGACGGAATGCATCACTTCTCAGGACGTAGCGAAACATCGGAAGTCAAAGGTTTGCATCGCCGTATAGACGATCTGTCTGGATGGGAGTGCCAGGCATGTGGAGAGGTGATCCTGGACCCCGAAGACGCGGAACGCTATTCAGACCACTGCGATGAAATCGTTCACAGTTTCAGGCAGATGGTCGGCACCGAGATGAAGCGCATACGCCGCAAACTGCACCTTTCACAAAAAGAAACGGTACAACTGCTATCGGGTGGCGGCCACAACGCCTTATCTCGCTACGAGCGCGGTGAGGTATTGCCCCCCAAATCCCTGGTAGTCCTGATGCGTTTGCTTGAGCGTCACCCCCACTTGCTGGTCGAAGCAAAAATCCTGAGTGAAGGCGCAGATCTTCGCAATTCCGTGCATACGGTACATAAAGAGCACGAGACCCTGACGACAACTTGATTGATGGCAAAAATAAACCCGGCACCAGGCCGGGTTTATTGTTTCAAGCATCACTCATCGATCAATGCAAAATCTGGCTCAAGAACAACTTGGTCCGATCATTCTGCGGGTTGTCGAAGAAGTCATTCGGCGCCGCCTGCTCAACGATCTCGCCCTTGTCCATGAAGATCACGCGGTTGGCCACGGTGCGCGCAAAGCCCATTTCGTGGGTCACGCAGAGCATGGTCATGCCGTCTTCCGCCAGGCCGATCATGGTGTCCAGTACCTCTTTCACCATTTCCGGATCGAGCGCCGAGGTCGGCTCATCGAACAGCATGATTTTCGGCTTCATGCACAGCGCACGGGCAATCGCCACGCGCTGTTGCTGGCCGCCGGACAACTGCCCCGGAAACTTGTGGGCCTGCTCCGGAATACGCACGCGCTCAAGGTAGTGCATGGCAATTTCTTCAGCCTTGCGCTTGGGCATCTTGCGTACCCACATCGGGGCCAGCGTGCAGTTCTGAAGGATGGTCAGGTGCGGGAACAGGTTGAAGTGCTGGAACACCATGCCGACTTCGCGGCGGATCGCTTCGATCTGCTTGAGGTCGTTGGTCAGTTCCACGCCATCGACCACGATGCGGCCCTGCTGGTGCTCTTCCAGGCGGTTGAGGCAGCGGATGGTGGTGGACTTGCCGGAACCCGACGGGCCGCACAGCACGATACGTTCGCCCTGCTTGACGTTCAGGTTGATGTCTTTCAACACGTGGAACTGGCCGTACCACTTGTTGACGCCCTGCATCTGAATAATGCCTTCAGGGCTCACAGGCTGTTTGATCGCTTCACTCATCACAAAACTCCTAACGCTTGTGGCCTGTGTCCAGCTTGTGTTCCAAATGAATGGAATAGCGGGACATACCAAAACAGAAAATCCAGAACACCAGGGCGGCGAACACGTAGCCTTCAGTGGCCATGCCCAACCATTTCGGGTCGGCGGCGGCTTGCTTGACGCTGTTGAGCAGGTCGAACAGGCCGATAATGATCACCAGGCTAGTGTCCTTGAACAACGCGATAAACGTGTTGACGATGCCCGGGATCACCATCTTCAGTGCCTGGGGCAAAATCACCAGGCCCATGCTGCGCCAGTAACCCAGGCCCATCGCGGCCGCAGCCTCGTATTGGCCCTTGGGAATCGCCTGCAAGCCACCGCGTACCACTTCGGCCACATAGGCCGACTGGAACAGGATCACGCCGATCAAGGCCCGCAGCAATTTGTCGATGCCCATGCCTTCTGGCAGGAACAGCGGCAACATTACCGACGACATGAACAGCACCGTGATCAACGGCACGCCGCGCCAGAACTCGATGAAGGTCACGCAGACCACACGAATCGCCGGCATGTTCGAACGCCGACCCAACGCCAGCACAATGCCCAGCGGCAAGGCCCCGGCAATGCCGACGGTGGCGATCACCAGGGTCAGCATCAAGCCGCCCCACTGGCTGGTGGCCACGTTGGTCATGCCGAAGATCCCGCCGTGCAGCAGGAAGTAGGCAACGATCGGGTACACCACCAAAAAACTCAGGCCGTAGACCGCCTTGCGCGTGAAGCGCGAGATGAACAACGGCGCCACACCCACGATGGCCAGCCACACGGTCAGGTCGACACGCCAGCGCAGGTCGCCGGGGTAGTAGCCGTACATGAACTGCCCGAAGCGCTGTTGGATAAACACCCAGCAGGCGCCCTCCTTGGTGCAGTCGGCGCGGGTGGTACCGACCCAGTTTGCATCGAGGATCGCCCAGTGCAGGATCGGCGGCACGACCAGGTAGATCAGGTAGAACGCCAGCAATGTCAGCAGGGTGTTGAGCCAGCTGGAAAACAGGTTGGCGCGCATCCATGCCATCGGCCCGAACACTTTGTTCGGTGGCGGCATATCAGGTTTGAAAGTATGCGTACTCATGCAGGTTTCCTCACCGCTCGATCAGCGCAATGCGCTTGTTGTACCAGTTCATCAGCAGGGAAATGCTGATGCTGATCGCCAGGTACACGCTCATGGTGATGGCAATAACCTCGATGGCCTGGCCGGTCTGGTTGAGCACCGTGCCGGCAAACAGCGAAACCATTTCCGGGTAACCGATACCGGCGGCCAGTGACGAGTTTTTCGCCAGGTTCAGGTATTGGCTGGTCAGCGGCGGAATGATCACGCGCAGGGCTTGCGGGATGATCACCTTGCGCAGGGTCGGGCCGTTGCGCAGCCCGAGGGAACGCGCCGCTTCGGTCTGGCCGTGGCTGACGGACTTGATGCCTGAACGCACGATCTCGGCGATAAACGCCGCGGTATACACGGTCAGGGCCAGGGTCAGCGCCAGCAACTCGGGAATCAGTACCCATCCGCCGACGAAGTTGAAGCCTTGCAGCTTGGGCATTTCCCAGTGCAGCGGCGCGCCGAACACCAAAGCGCACAGCGCAGGGATCACCACCAACAGCGCCAGGCCGGCCCAGAACTTGTGGAACGGAACACCGGTGGCTTCAAAGCGTTTATTTGCCCAACGGGCCATCAGCACAATGGCGATGATTGCCACCACGACGCTGATCACAAACGGCCAGAAACCCTCCGCCATCAACGCGGCGGGCATGTTCAGGCCACGGCTGCTGACAAAGAACGTGTCGCCGAAGTTGTGGCTGTTGCGCGGCCCCGGCATCGTCAGGAATACCGCGAAGTACCAGAACAGGATTTGCAGCAGCGGCGGAATGTTGCGGAACACTTCCACATACACCGTGGCCAGCTTGTTGATCATCCAGTTGGGCGACAAGCGCGCCACACCGATGATGAACCCGAGGATGGTCGCCAGGACCACACCGATCACCGTCACCAGCAGGGTGTTGAGCAGACCGATCACAAAGACCCGGGCATAGCTGTCCGATTCGGTGTAGTCGATCAGGTGCTGAGCGATGCCGAAGCCGGCACTGCGCTCAAGAAAGTCGAAACCCGAGGTAATGCCCCGGTGTTGAAGGTTGGTTTGCGTGTTGTTGAACAGGTACCAGCCCAACGAGACCACCGCCACAATCGTGATGATCTGGAATAGCCACGCACGCACTTTTGGATCACTGAAGCTGAGCTTCTGTTTTGGTGCGCCGATTTGATTTTGCATTAAGTGCCCCAGAAATAATGGAACAGAACATCACCCGGCGGTTGGCCCACCGGGTGATAGAACCATCAGCGATCAGCGCACAGGTGGTGCGTATTGAATGCCACCGTTGGTCCACAGAGCGTTCAGGCCACGATCGATTTCCAGAGGCGTGCTCTTGCCGAGGTTTTTCTCGAACACTTCGCCGTAGTTACCGACCTGCTTGACGATCTGTACGACCCAGTCCTTCTTCACTTTCAGGTCTTTGCCGTATTCGCCGTCAGCACCCAGCAGACGGGCAACGTCCGGGTTCTTGGTGGACTTGGCTTCAGCTTCGACGTTTTTGGAGGTGATACCGGCTTCTTCAGCGTTGAGCATGGCGTAGCCAACCCAGCGCACGATGGCCAGCCACTCGTCGTCGCCGTTACGCACGACAGGGCCCAGTGGTTCTTTGGAAATGGTTTCCGGCAATACCACGTAGTCTTTCGGCGAAGCCAGCTTGCTGCGCTGTGCGTAGAGCTGGGACTTGTCGGAGGTCAGTACGTCGCAACGACCGGATTCCAGCGACTTGGCGCTTTCATCGGAGGTGTCGAACGTGATCGGGGTGTACTTCAGGTTGTTGGCGCGGAAGTAGTCGGAGACGTTCAGCTCAGTGGTGGTACCGGCCTGGATGCAAATGGTTGCACCGTCCAGTTCCTTGGCACTTTTCACGCCCAGCTTGTTGTTCACCAGGAAACCAACACCGTCGTAGTAGGTGATGAAGCCCGGGAATTTCAGGCCCATGCCGGCATCGCGGGAGCTGGTCATGGTGGTGTTGCGCGACAGGATGTCGACTTCGCCAGACTGAAGCGCGGTGAAACGCTCCTTGGCATTCAACTGGCTGAATTTGACCTTGGTTGCGTCGCCGAATACGGCAGCGGCAACAGCACGGCACACGTCAGCGTCGATCCCGAGGATCTTGCCGCTGGCGTCCGGCACCGAGAAGCCCGGCAGACCGTCGCTCACGCCACACTGCACAAAGCCTTTCTTCTGCACGGCATCCAGAGTGGCGCCAGCCTGGGCGAAACCACTGACACCCAGTACGGTAGCCGCGGTCACGATGGCCAGGGTGGATTTCAATACCTTCATTCAAACCTCCAGTTTTGCTCTTGTTGTGTCGGAGCTCAAACCCCACCGCACCCTTATGAGGCGACATCGACCCGTGTTGGCTTTTTTTGGGGTCAAACAGCATGAGGTTTTTGCTTTAAGTCCAGTTGCTATCCCACAGGCGCCAGTCACTGATAGTGTTACCGCCTGGGGTGAGCCTTGACATCGGGTTTCACGTAGCAAGCCCCGTACCAGACTGATGGCTGAGTCGTTTCAGCCCATGGTCAAGAGCAAAAGATTCAACCTTGCGACATTCTCTTAACAGATCAACCCGTCGCGCACCGTTCCGACGCACTCAATCGGAGCGCACGCACATATATGGAGCAGACATGACCGAACCCTTGATTCTTCAGCCCGCCAAGCCCGCAGACGCCTGCGTAATCTGGTTGCATGGCCTGGGTGCCGATCGCTACGACTTCCTGCCCGTGGCCGAAGCCCTGCAGGAAAAACTCCTGTCGACGCGCTTTGTCCTGCCCCAGGCGCCGACACGCCCGGTGACCATCAATGGCGGCTACGAGATGCCGAGCTGGTACGACATCAAGGCCATGAGCCCGGCGCGTTCCATCAGTGTTGAAGAGCTGGAAGCCTCGGCAAAAATGGTTACCGACCTGATCAAGGAACAAAAAAGCAGCGGAATAGACGCCTCGCGGATTTTCCTCGCCGGTTTTTCCCAGGGTGGCGCCGTGGTGTTCCACACCGCTTTCCTGAAATGGCAGGGTGCTTTGGGTGGCGTGATTGCCCTTTCCACCTACGCGCCCACTTTCGGTGACGAACTCGAATTGTCGGCGAGCCAGCAACGGATTCCGGCGCTGTGCCTGCACGGCCAATACGACGACGTGGTGCAGAACGCCATGGGTCGCAGCGCCTATGAGCATTTGAAGTCGCGCGGTGTCACCGTTGCATGGCAGGAATACCCAATGGGCCACGAAGTGTTACCCCAGGAGATACACGATATCGGTGACTGGTTGGCCGCCCGCCTGGTCTGAAAACCAGCCATTGTGTAGCCGCATGACCAACGCACTACGCCGCGCCCGATTCTTGCATTACACTGGCCGGCGTACATTCCTTAACCAATTGATGAGATGACCGTGCTCAAAGCACTCAAGAAGATGTTCGGTAAAAGCGAGGCTGAGCAGCTCGCGCCAGGTTCCAGTGCCCCCGCCCACGTTCAAGGCAGCCGCAATGACGGCCAGCAGCCTGGCCGGACCGCACCTGTAGCCTCGCCAAAAAAAGAGCCGGTGACCACACCCGCCACGGTTAACGTCGCTGAAGAGCCAGCCGCCGACCAACCACGCCAGGAGCCACGCCAGGAAAAGCCGCGCCGTGAACGCGCGCCCAAACCTGTGGTTATTCCCTGGAAACTGGAAGACTTCGCCGTCGAACCCCAGGAAGGCAAAACCCGCTTTCATGATTTCAAACTCGCCCCGGAACTGATGCACGCCATCCAGGACCTGGGTTTCCCGTACTGCACGCCGATCCAGGCGCAAGTATTGGGCTTCACCCTCGCCGGCAAAGACGCCATCGGTCGCGCCCAGACCGGTACCGGCAAGACCGCTGCGTTCCTGATCTCGATCATTACGCAGTTGTTGCAGACCCCACCGCCAAAAGAGCGCTACATGGGTGAACCCCGCGCACTGATCATCGCCCCGACCCGGGAACTGGTGGTACAGATCGCCAAGGACGCCGCCGACCTGACCAAGTACACCGGCCTCAACGTGATGACGTTTGTTGGCGGGATGGACTTCGACAAGCAGCTCAAGCACCTGGAAGCGCGCCACTGCGACATCCTGGTGGCCACACCGGGCCGCTTGCTGGACTTCAACCAGCGCGGCGACGTGCACCTGGACATGGTCGAAGTGATGGTGCTGGACGAAGCCGACCGCATGCTCGACATGGGCTTCATCCCGCAAGTGCGTCAGATCATTCGCCAGACCCCGCCGAAAAACGAGCGCCAGACCCTGCTGTTCTCCGCGACCTTCACCGAAGACGTGATGAACCTCGCCAAGCAGTGGACCACCGACCCGTCCATCGTCGAGATCGAGGCACTCAACGTCGCCAGCGAGAACGTCGAACAGCATATCTATGCCGTGGCCGGTGCCGACAAATACAAGCTGCTCTACAACTTGGTCAACGACAACGGTTGGGAGCGGGTCATGGTGTTTGCCAACCGCAAGGACGAAGTGCGCCGCATCGAAGAACGCCTGGTGCGTGATGGCGTGAATGCCGCGCAACTGTCCGGCGACGTGCCGCAGCACAAGCGCATCAAGACCCTGGAAGGTTTCCGCGAAGGCAAGATTCGCGTGCTGGTGGCCACCGACGTGGCCGGACGCGGGATTCACATCGATGGCATCAGCCACGTGATCAACTTCACCCTGCCGGAAGTGCCGGACGACTACGTGCACCGGATTGGCCGTACCGGCCGCGCGGGCGCGGCGGGCGTGTCCATCAGCTTTGCCGGTGAAGACGACTCGTATCAGTTGCCGTCGATCGAAACCTTGCTGGGCCGCAAGATCAGCTGCGAAACGCCGCCGACGCATTTGTTGCGCCCTGTAGAGCGCAAACGCCCTTAAGCTGGAAG
>NZ_CP080030.1:5976768-5977968 GCF_019382755.1 Pseudomonas sp. Colony2
GCACATTTGGTTTCTGCGCTTTCAAATCCAGGAGGAACACATGAACCAGGCCGACTACCTCATCATCGGCGGTGGCATCGCTGGCGCATCCGCCGGCTACTGGCTGTCACACCATGCCCGCGTCATCGTGCTGGAGCGCGAGTCGATGCCGGGTTACCACTCCACCGGCCGCTCCGCCGCCCTGTACATCGCCGCCTATGGCACGCCCCAGGTTCGCGCACTGACGCTGGGCAGCCGCGCCTTCTTCGATAACCCGCCAGCAGGCTTTGCCGAACACCCGCTGCTCACCCCTCGCGGTGAATTGCTGGTGGACTTGATCGGCGATCCCGATGAGTTGCAGCGCCACTACCTGAGCGCCAAAGCCCTGGTGCCGGAAACGCGACTGCTCGACGTCGAGGAGTCGATGGCCATGATGCCGATCCTGCGCCGGGAAAAAGTCCATGGCGGGATCTACGACCCGACCGTCTGCGACATCGATACCGATGCGCTCTATCAGGGCTACTTACGTGGAATTCGGCGCAATGGCGGTGAGATCCACACCGACAGCGAC
Organism: Pseudomonas sp. Colony2; assembly: GCF_019382755.1. Lineage (NCBI taxonomy): Bacteria > Pseudomonadati > Pseudomonadota > Gammaproteobacteria > Pseudomonadales > Pseudomonadaceae > Pseudomonas > Pseudomonas sp. Colony2. The sequence continues at coordinate 5,977,319 of NZ_CP080030.1, forward strand.
GTGCAGAAACTGACCCGTGACGCTCAAGGACTGTGGCAGGTGCGCACCGCACAACAGCACTTCAGCGCCCCGGTGCTCATCAACGCCGCCGGGGCCTGGGCCGATCACATCGGTGAGTTGGCCGGTGCACAGAAAATCGGCCTGCAACCCAAACGCCGCAGCGCGTTCGTCTTCGCCCCGCCTGCCGAGCTGAACATCCATGCATGGCCGGAGCTGGCCGCCCTCGACGGCTCGTTCTATATGAAACCCGACGCCGGCATGTTCCTCGGCTCACCGGCCAATGCCGACCCGGTAGAGCCCCACGATGTGCAACCGGAAGAGCTGGACATTGCCACGGGCATCTATCACATCGAAGAAGCCACCACCCTGAGCATCCGCCGGCCTGCGCGGACCTGGGCCGGGTTGCGCAGTTTCGTCAGCGATGGTGATCTGGTCTGCGGGTTCGATCCACAAGTGGAGGGCCTGTTCTGGATTGCGGCTCAGGGCGGCTACGGGATCCAGACGTCTCCGGCGATGGGCCAAGCCAGTGCGGCGCTGGTGCGCGGGAAGCCGTTGCCGGATGAATTGGCGGCGTTCGGGTTGAGCGAAGCGATGCTGTCGCCCCACCGGCTGCAAGCCTCGACCTAACCCCTGTGGCGAGGGAGCTTGCT
>NZ_CP080030.1:5977982-5979334 GCF_019382755.1 Pseudomonas sp. Colony2
CCCTCGCCACAGCAAGCTCCCTCGCCACACGTTATTTCCAGCGATCAGCGGCAGTGTGATCGCTGTCGCGCCCTTCCACCCAGCGCGGCCCTTCACTGGTGTTCTCCTTCTTCCAGAACGGCGCCCGCGTCTTCAGGTAGTCCATCATGAACGCGCAGGCATCGAACGCCGCCTGACGATGGGCACTGGCCGCCGCCACGAACACGATCGGTTCACCCGGCTCCAGGGCGCCGATGCGATGCAGCACTTCCAGCTTGAGCAGTGGCCAGCGTTGCTCTGCCTCTACGGCAATTTTGCCGAGGGCTTTTTCAGTCATGCCCGGGTAGTGTTCGAGGAACATCCCCGCCACATCCAGGCCATCATTGAAGTCGCGCACATAGCCGACAAAACTCACCACCGCGCCCACACCGACATTGGCCGCATGCATCGCATTGACCTCGGCGCCCGGATCAAACGCCTCGGCCTGCACCCGAATCGCCATGGTCAGCCTCCGGTCACTGGCGGGAAGAATGCCACTTCGTCGCCAGCCTGCAGCGGCTCATCAAGGTCGCACAGTTCCTGGTTACGAGCGCACATCAGGCGAGTCTCGTTGAGCACCGCGAATTCCGGGTCACCGGCCAATGCCTGGCGTACAGCGTCCACCGTTGCGAAGTCGCCTTCCATCTCCAGGGAGTCCAGGCCAATCGCTTCGCTGTAGCGCGCAAAAAACAGTACGTTGATGCTCATGCCTGGTCCGCCTTGAAATGCCCGCTCTTGCCACCGAGTTTTTCCAGCAGACGAATGGTTTCGATGGTCATGCCACGGTCCACGGCCTTGCACATGTCGTAGATCGTCAGGGCGGCGACGCTGGCCGCAGTCAACGCTTCCATCTCCACGCCGGTCTGGCCGGAGAGTTTGCAGCGGGCGATGATGTGCACCGCGTCCAGGCCATCGGCGCTGAGTTCAACCTTGACCCCGGTGAGCATCAACGGGTGGCACAGGGGAATCAGATCACTGGTTTTTTTTGCGGCCTGGATCCCGGCGATACGGGCCACGGCAAACACGTCGCCCTTGGGGTGGGCGCCGTCGACAATCATTTTCAGGGTCTCGGGCAACATGCGCACCCGCGCTTCGGCCACGGCTTCACGGAACGTCACGGCTTTTTCAGTGACGTCGACCATGTGGGCGCGACCTTGGGAATCGAGATGAGTCAGCACAGGGATACTCCTGATCAGGAGCTCCGATTGTAAACCCAACGCCGATCAAATGTGGGAGCKGGCTTGYGTGGGAGCCGGGCTTGCCCGCGATGCAGGCRCCTCGRTRTGTCAGTTACACCGAGGTGATGCWATCGCAGGCAAGCCAGCTCCCACATT
>NZ_CP080030.1:5979339-5995377 GCF_019382755.1 Pseudomonas sp. Colony2
TGGTTACAGGTGAGATTCGGCGTATTCAGCCAGAATCGAGCGAGGGACACCTTGCAGGGCGATATGCACGCCGTTCGGGAAGTCCTTGAAGCGTTCCGTCAAGTAGGTCAGCCCGGAGCTGGTCGCGGACAGGTAAGGGGTGTCGATCTGTGCCAGGTTACCCAGGCACACCACTTTGGAACCGGCGCCGGCACGGGTGATGATGGTTTTCATCTGGTGCGGCGTAAGGTTCTGGCATTCATCGATCAAAATCAGGCTTTGCTGGAAGCTGCGACCTCGAATGTAGTTGAGGGATTTGAACTGCAACGGCACTTTGCTGAGGATGTAGTCGACGCTGCCATGGGTGTTTTCGTCATCCATGTGCAAGGCTTCGAGGTTGTCGGTGATCGCCCCGAGCCACGGCTCCATTTTTTCCGCTTCGGTGCCGGGCAGGAAACCGATTTCCTGGTCCAGGCCCTGCACGCTGCGGGTGGCGATGATGCGGCGATAACGCTTGGTTACCATGGTCTGTTCGATGGCGGCAGCCAGGGCGAGGATGGTTTTCCCCGAACCTGCGGCGCCGGTCAGGTTGACCAGGTGGATGTCCGGATCAAGCAAGGCATACAGCGCCAGGCTCTGATAGATATCACGCGGTTTCAGGCCCCAGGCTTCCTGGTGCAACAGGGGTTCCTGATGCAGGTCGAGGATCAGCAGCTTGTCGACCTGAATCTCTTTGATCCAGCCCACAAAGCCCTGTTCGTCGATGATGAATTCGTTGATGTGCACAGCCGGCAGGTTGTCGATCAGCTGTACCTGGTGCCAGGTGCGGCCATGGTCCTGACGGGTTTCGACCTTGCTGACGCGGTCCCAGAACGAGCCGGTCATGGTGTGATAACCACGAGACAGCATTGACACGTCGTCAACCAGTTGGTCGGTACTGTAGTCCTCGGCAGCGATCCCACACGCTCGTGCCTTGAGGCGCATATTGATGTCTTTGGTCACCAGCACCAGGCGCAGGTCCTTGTCGCGTGCGTGCAGGTCGATCAATTGGTTGATGATTTTGTTGTCGTTCAGATTCTCCGGCAGCAAGCTGTTGGGCTCGCTGCGCTTGTTCATCAGAATCGACAGCAAGCCCTTGGGCCCGCCTTTGCCACGCTGGATCGGTACGCCCACCTCGACATCGTCGGGGGAGGCTTCGCCGAGGGTCTTGTCGATCAGGCGGATGGCCTGGCGGCATTCGGCGGCAACGCTGTGGTGCCCGCTTTTGAGTTTGTCGAGCTCCTCAAGCACGATCATCGGGATGGCGACGTGGTGTTCTTCGAAGTTGAGCAGTGCGTTTGGATCGTGAATCAGTACATTGGTATCAAGCACATAAAGGATTGGCTGGTCGGAAGAAGGGTTACGTCCATGATCATCCATACTCGGTCACCTTTGTGGGAGCCAGTCGACGCAATACCGCGACAGTGCTGCGCCTCGATTCGACCGTCGAACGCACTTGAGGGGCGTCAAGTGCGGTGCACACAAGAGGTGTCTTGGAAGACGCCACCTGTGTTGCAGGTTTCGGCTGTCTGTCTTCGTAATACCGCAAAACACATGACAGGAAAAAGCACTTTGACGCTTTTTTGAAGTTTATTTTTCAGGATGACGAATAGCACTAGGCGCGCCGGCATTGCACCGTTAAAGTCGGAAGTCCGCCTGTATCGAAATACCTCCCAAATTCCCCCCTGAAAAACCTCAGCCCCAACAGGGCTGGGCTTTTCGTGCTTTTTCAGCGAAACGCTTCGCGGCAATCCTGCCAGCCGAGTCCACTTTCTGCCGTGGCGTGTAAAAGCCAGGGTAAAGCGATGCGCGCCTTGTCCTGGGTGTCGTGGAAGACGATCACCCCGCGCCGCCACAACAGCATCAGTGTGAGCACGCGGTTCGCCGACTCATCAGCCTTGAGCTTGCCGGGTTCGTCTTCCGAGTCGATGTCCCACAAGGCCACTTGCAGCCCTTGTGACTGGAAAAATCCCTGGCTGTCGGACCGGCGCTGACCGTACGGCGGGCGGAACAGCGGCAGGTAGTTTTCCGGCATCAGGTTTTGCGCCAGGGAGGCGCTGCGAGTGATGGACGACTGCCAGTCGACCCAATGGCTATGGGAGCGGTACTGCCAGCCCTGGATGCCGACGCACTGGCCCTGGTACAGCGCCTGCACATCGGTGGCCGAGCTTTTCTCGACGCGGGTTTGCAGGCTGTTGCCCAGCACGAAGAAGAGGCTGTGCATTTTCTGTTTGCGCAGGTAGTCGGCGAGCCAGTCGGTATTGCCGCTGACCGGGGACGGTCCGCTGTCGAAGGTCAGCAGGAACATCCGGTCGTTGAGTTCGTCGCCGTTGCGCTCGTGGTCGCCGAAGCGCGCGATTTCGCTGCTGATCTGGGGGAACAGGGCGGCCTTGCGCAACTGTTCATCCAGGTAGCGCTCGTGGAATGCGCGGCTGGGGCCAGCCCAGCCTATATAGAAGGAGTTGTCGCTGACTTCGAATTTGGCGGCTTGTTCGCGCAGGTCGTCCATGTTTTCCACCAGGTAGCAGAAGGAGGCGTCCTGTTCGCAGCTTTGTTGGGCGAAGGTGTAGTTTTCCAGTAGCCGTTGCCAGAGTTGACGGCGCAGGTCGTCGATCGAGGCCTGGTTGATGATCTTCAGGCCCAGGCGCTGCTTGAGGGCGGGCTCGTCGAGGGATTCGCTGGCGAGCAGGGTGTGGGCGAACATCAGGATTTCTGCGCGTGAGGCGACGTCGAACAGGGCGGGGCTGCTGAGGCGTTCGGGCCAGGTGCCGCGGTCCAGGGTCGCGACATCCACAGGGGCGGCTTGGGCGCCCAGGCAGATGAGCCAGGCTGACAGTAAAAGCGCAATTCGCACGAAGGGTCTCCCTTTCCAGAGTCGTCGGGCACTATAGCCGATCGTGTGGGGGCGCTATTGGGTTGGTGTGTATATGCGTTATTTGAGTGATGGCTTGTATTGGTTCCGCTCTTACAGCGGCTCACTTTTGAACGCTTTTGCAAAGTGACTCGCTGTAAGAGCGAAACCATAAGCCGCCGTAACCGCAGAAACGGATATGCCCCCCCAACGACCGCACAGCTATCTATCACCATCATAGGTGGAGTCAAACCGCCCTACCCCCTAGAATCCCCCCACGATTAAAGGAGACGACTTCATGCTGACGGTGATTTCCCCCGCCAAAACCCTCGATTTCGAGTCAAAGCCGGTCACCCCGCGCTTCACCCAGCCGCAATACCTCGACCACTCCCAGGAGTTGATCGAACAACTGCGCGAACTCAGCCCGGCGCAAATCAGCGAACTGATGCACGTCTCCGACAAAATCGGCGGCCTCAACGCCGCACGCTTCGGCAGCTGGACCCCCGCCTTCACCCCCGCCAACGCCAAACAAGCCCTGCTGGCATTCAAGGGCGACGTCTACACCGGCCTCAACGCCGAAACCCTCAAGGACGCCGATTTCACCTACGCCCAGGACCACCTGCGCATGCTCTCCGGCCTGTACGGCCTGCTGCGGCCGCTGGACCTGATGATGCCGTACCGCCTCGAAATGGGCACCAAACTGCCCAACGCCCGTGGCAAGGACCTGTACGCTTTCTGGGGCACCCGCATCAGCGAGTGGCTCAACGAAGCCCTGGCCGAACAAGGCGATGACGTGCTGCTCAACCTGGCCTCCAACGAGTATTTTTCGGCAGTCAAACGCCCGGCACTGAACGCGCGGATCATCAACACCGAGTTCAAGGACCTGAAAAACGGCCAGTACAAGATCATCAGCTTCTACGCCAAGAAGGCCCGGGGCATGATGAGCCGCTTTGTGATTGAAGAACGCATCAACGACCCGGCCCGACTCAAGGAGTTTGACGTGCAGGGTTATCGCTTCAATGCGGAGCAGTCGAAGCCGGATAACCTGGTGTTCCTGCGGGATCACGCACCGGAATAACCTGACAACGAAGATCCAAATGTGGGAGCGGGCTTGCTCGCGAAAGCGGTGGTTCAGTCGATGCCTTTATTGCCTGACACGCCGCTTTCGCGAGCAAGCCCGCTCCCACATTTTGTTTGCATTCCAATTCCGAATTCGCCATTTATTTGGCGTCAAAAATAATTCTTCAGATTCCCTAACATTTATTTCACTCGACATTCGTCAATTTTTTTCGTAGTGGCACCACTTTTTTAAAACAGTAGTGGCACAAAACTATTTACCCCTCGCAACTCCCCGCAACTACTGGCCTAAATAGCAAGTGCTATCAGAATAGTACTAGTGCCATCTTTCCTAATATTTCAAGAAATTTCCGGAAACAGGATGAGTGGACAGGAACTATGTCCTAAAGCACCGCTCATACCACCGGTAACGATTATCTCTGAAGATGTAAGAGATGACTTACGTGGCGACCAAGGGAAGTAGCAAAGTTGTCATATAACTTTGACTCAATGGTCAAATCATCAACTGATTAGTTGAAGGCGGACGCAAAGGTTTCACTACTTTCTCCGACAAGGCCAAGGCTGAGCTCACCTGTATGGGTCAGTGAGACAACCCAAGCCGTTGATATATAAGGGCTCAAAGCCCCTGTCAACGCCTTGCGGCACTGGCGCCAGGCCCTTCCCCAGGAAGGCTGGCTGCATTTCAGGGCAAGCCCCAACAATAAGGCCAAGTTGCGCACAACTTGAGTGCATTAGTTAGTCACTCGACTTTTAGTATGCCTGCACTGGATATACCGACGTTTATTCGTCGCACTTCCCAGTGCCTGGGTGACGCTTCAAAACATGAACTCCGGCCATCTAGTGGCACGATTAACAATGAGGTAAATGCGATGCGCATCAGCATATTTGGTTTGGGTTACGTCGGCGCGGTATGTGCCGGTTGCCTGTCTGCACGGGGCCATGAGGTCGTTGGCGTAGACATCTCCAAGGAAAAGATTGACCTGATCAACGCGGGTAAATCCCCCATCGTTGAACCGGGTCTGGGCGAGCTGTTAAGCCAGGGCGTTCAAACCGGCCGACTGCGCGGCACCACCAATTTCGCCGAGGCAATCCGTGATACCGACCTGTCGATGATTTGCGTCGGCACGCCGAGCAAGAAGAACGGCGACCTGGAACTCAACTACATCGAATCGGTGTGCCGCGAGATCGGTTTTGTCCTGCGTGACAAGACCTCCCGTCACACCATCGTGGTCCGCAGCACCGTGCTGCCAGGTACCGTGGCCAATGTGGTGATTCCGATTCTCGAAGACTGCTCGGGCAAGAAAGCCGGCGTCGACTTCGGCGTCGCCGTAAACCCTGAGTTCCTGCGTGAAAGCACCGCCATCGCCGACTACGACCTGCCGCCGATGACCGTCATCGGTGAATTCGACACCGCTTCCGGCGATGTTCTGCAGTCGCTGTACGAAGAACTCGACGCGCCGATCATCCGCAAGGACATCGCCGTCGCCGAGATGATCAAGTACACCTGCAACGTCTGGCATGCGACCAAAGTGACCTTCGCCAACGAGATCGGCAACATCGCCAAGGCGGTGGGTGTCGACGGTCGCGAAGTGATGGAAGTGGTCTGCCAGGACAAGACCCTCAACCTGTCCCAGTACTACATGCGCCCGGGCTTTGCCTTCGGCGGTTCCTGCCTGCCCAAGGACGTGCGCGCCCTGACGTACCGCGCCGGCTCCCTCGACGTGGATGCGCCGCTGCTCAACTCGCTGATGCGCAGCAACGAGTCCCAGGTGCAAAACGCTTTCGACATCGTTTCCAGCCACGACAAACGCAAAGTCGCCCTGCTGGGCCTGAGCTTCAAGGCCGGCACCGATGACCTGCGCGAAAGCCCGCTGGTGGAACTGGCAGAGATGCTGATCGGCAAGGGTTTCGACCTGAGCATCTACGACAGCAACGTCGAATACGCTCGCGTGCACGGCGCCAACAAGGACTACATCGAAGGCAAGATCCCTCACGTGTCGTCCCTGCTCAACTCGGACTTCGACGAAGTGATCAACAACTCCGACGTGATCATCCTGGGCAACCGCGATGAGAAGTTCCGTGCCCTGGCGCACAACGCACCCCACGGCAAGCAAGTGGTCGACCTGGTGGGCTTCATGTCCAAGGCCACCAGCGTGAGCGGCCGTACCGAAGGCATTTGCTGGTAACAGCAACGGCAAGTTTCAAGCGGCAAGCGTCCTGATCCCCGGCGCTTGCTGCTTGAAGCCTCCTTCACCTGCGGAATGACGCCTATGTCCAAGTTAAAACACGTACTCCTCCAATCTGCCGGCTGGCTGTTTTTCCTGAGCCTGCTGATGGGACTCGCCCTGCTGTTGCCGGCGAGTACGTTCGACTCAGAGTCGAAGAATTTTATTTTCCTGATTGGCGCCGTCGGTATCTGGCGCTACTCGATGGGTGCTACGCATTTCTTTCGCGGCATGCTGTTCCTGTACGTGGTCTACCCGCACCTGCGGCGCAAAGTGCGCAAGCTGGGCAAGGCAGCAGACCCGTCCCACGTATTCCTGATGGTTACCAGCTTTCGGATCGACGCGCTGACCACGGCCCAGGTCTACAGCTCGGTGATCCGCGAGGCCATCGAATGTGGCTTCCCTACCACCGTGGTCTGCTCCCTGGTGGAAATGTCCGATGAGCTGCTGGTCAAGAGCCTGTGGGCCAGGATGAACCCGCCCGACCACGTCAAGCTGGACTTCGTGCGCATCGCGGGTACCGGCAAGCGTGACGGCCTGGCCTTCGGTTTTCGCGCCATCTCCCGCCACCTGCCGGACGACCGTGCCGTAGTGGCCGTGATCGATGGCGACACCGTGCTCGCCGAGGGCGTAGTGCGCAAGACCGTGCCGTGGTTCCAGCTGTTCGGCAATGTCGGCGGCCTGACCACCAACGAGTTCTGCGAAGTGCGCGGCGGCTACATCATGAGCGAGTGGCACAAGCTGCGCTTCGCCCAGCGCCACATCAACATGTGCTCCATGGCCCTGTCCAAACGCGTGCTGACCATGACCGGCCGCATGTCGGTATTCCGCGCCAACGTGGTCACCGACCCGGGCTTCATTGCCGATGTGGAAAGCGACTCGCTGCAACACTGGCGCCTGGGCCGCTTCAAGTTTTTGACCGGTGACGACAAGTCCAGCTGGTTCAGCCTGATGCGCCTGGGCTACGACACTTTCTACGTACCGGACGCCGCGATCCACACCGTGGAACACCCGCCGGAAAAGAGCTTTATCAAGGCCAGCCGCAAACTGATGTTCCGCTGGTACGGCAACAACCTGCGCCAGAACTCACGTGCCCTGGGCCTGGGTATGCGTCGCCTGGGCCTGTTCACCAGCATCGTGCTGTTTGATCAACGCGTGTCGATGTGGACCTCCCTGCTGGGGCTGACCGTGGCGATCATCGCCACCTTCAAATACGGCGGCGCGTTCATCCTCGCCTACCTGCTGTGGATCGGCATCACCCGCCTGATTCTGACCCTGCTGCTGTCGTGCTCCGGCCACAAGATCGGCCCGGCTTACCCGGTGATTCTCTATTACAACCAGATCATGGGCGCGCTGGTGAAGATCTACGTGTTCTTCCGCCTTGATCAACAGTCCTGGACCCGCCAGGACACCAAACTGACCCGCGATTTGGCCAGCTTTCAACGTTGGTTCAACACCTGGTCGTCTCGGACCATGACCTTCTCCGCCGGCAGCATTTTCGTCGCCGTGTTGCTGATGATGGTTTGACCCTGCCAAGCCTGAATTAACTAGGAACTAAACACCATGAATAGCCCAGTAAACGCCAACGTTGTCCACGAATCCGAAGCCCAGCGCCAACACGCCCGGGTCAAAATCCCGGCCAAGCTGCGCTTCTTCGGCGCCGATCAAACACCGATGGAAGTGCGGGTGATCGACCTGTCCGCCGGCGGCCTGGCCTTCAACGCCCCGCAGCAGCCGCTGAAAGTCGGCGATGTGCACAAGGGTCGCTTGCAATTCGTGATCGACAACCTGGGCCTGGCGATGGACGTCGAGCTGCAGATTCGCTCCTACGACCGCCAGACCGGCCGCACCGGTTGCCAGTTCCAGAACCTCGATGCACAAGACATCTCCACCCTGCGCCACCTGATCACCTCGCACCTGGCCGGTGACATCGTGACCATGGGTGACGTGCTGGCAACCCTGCAACGCGACAACTTCACCAAGGCGCGCAAGGTCAAGGACGGCGGCAGCAACATGAGCGTCGGTGGCCGCCTGCGGGCGGTGACTTTCAGCCTCGGGATCTTCGTGGTGGGCCTGGCGGCATTCGGCTTCGTGGTCAAATCGGTGTACGGCATGTACTTCGTCAGCCACGCCACCTCCGGCCTGGTGAGCGTGCCCGGGATGAACGTGACCATGCCCCGCGATGGCACCGTGCAAAGCCTGATCAAAGGCGATGCGGTCGCCGCCAAAGGCGCGCCATTGGCAACCTTCAGCACCAGCATGCTCGACGTACTCAAGGGCCATCTGGACGAAGACCAGCTGCAACCGGCCAAGGTCGAAGAGCTGTTCGGCAAGCAAATGACCGGCACCCTCACCTCCCCTTGCGACTGCGTCGTGGCCCAGCAACTGGTCGCCGACGGTCAGTACGCCAGCAAGGGCGACGTGATCTTCCAACTGGTGCCACGCGGCAGCCAGGCCAACGTTGATGCACGTTTCTCCTATCGCCAGTTTGCCGACGTTCGCCCGGGCACCCGCGTGAACTTCCAGGTAGCGGATGAAGAGCAGGTACGCACCGGCACCATCGTCAGCAGCACCAGCCTGAACAGCAGCGAAATGTCCTCCGACATCCGCGTGCAGATCAAACCCGACGCCCCGCTGGACAGCACCTACGCCGGTCGCCCGGTTGAAGTGACCAGCGATCGCGGCCCGTCCCTGAACTGGCTGATCGACAAAGCCATGGCCAACGGTCTGTAAGCAGAGGACATGCCTGTGATGACTCTCTCAAAAACACCGCAATCCCTGTGGGAGCGGGCTTGCTCGCGAAAGCAGTGTGTCAGCCAACACATGCATCAACTGACAGGGCCCCTTCGCGAGCAAGCCCGCTCCCACATGGGAACTGTGGCGTTGCTGGCTGTTGCGGTCAGCCTCGCCGGTTGCGCCGGCCTGCCCGACCAACGCCTGGCCAATGAAGCGCTGAAACGTGGCGACACCGTCACTGCCCAGCAGAACTACCAGCAGCTCGCGGATTTGGGCTACAGCGAGGCCCAAGTGGGCCTGGCGGATATCCAGGTCGGCACCCGCGACCCCGAGCAAATCAAGCAGGCCGAAGCGACGTACCGCGCGGCCGCCGATACCTCGCCCCGTGCCCAGGCACGCCTGGGCCGCCTGCTGGTGGCCAAGCCCGGCGCGACCGAAGCCGAACACCATGAAGCCGAAGGCCTGCTGAAAAAAGCCTTTGCCAATGGCGAAGGCAACACCCTGATCCCGCTGGCAATGCTCTACCTGCAATACCCGCACAGTTTCCCGAACATCAACGCCCAGCAGCAGATCAGCAAATGGCGCGCCTCGGGTTACCCGGAAGCCGGTCTCGCCCAGGTGCTGCTGTATCGCACCCAGGACACCTACGACCAGCACCTGGATGAAGTGGAAAGCATCTGCAAGGCGGCGCTGAACACCACCGATATCTGCTACGTCGAGCTGGCCACGGTCTACCAGAAAAAAGCCGAGCCGGAAAAACAGGCCGAACTGCTCAAGCAGATGGAAGCCGGCTATAGCCGCGGCACCGTCACCGCCCAACGGGTCGACAGCGTGGCTCGTGTACTGGGTGATGCAAGCCTGGGCAAGACCGACGAAAAAACCGCCCAGGCCCTGCTGGAAAAAATCGCCCCCGGCTACCCGGCCTCCTGGGTCAGCCTGGCGCAACTGCTCTACGACTTCCCGGAACTGGGCGACGTCGACCAGATGATGAAGTACCTCGACAACGGCCGCGCCGCCGACCAGCCCCGCGCCGAACTGTTGCTGGGCAAGCTCTACTACGAAGGCAAGTGGGTCCCGGCTGACGCCAAGGCCGCCGAAGAACACTTCCAGAAAGCCGTCGGCCGCGAAGTCGCCGCCGACTACTACCTCGGCCAGATCTACCGCCGTGGCTACCTGGGCAAGGTCTATTCGCAAAAGGCCCTGGACCATCTGTTGACCGCTGCGCGCAACGGCCAGAACAGCGCCGACTTCGCGATTGCCCAGCTGTTTTCCCAAGGCAAGGGCACCAAGCCCGACCCGCTTAACGCCTATGTCTTCAGCCAGTTGGCCAAGGCCCAGGACACGCCGGAAGCCAACGACCTGGCGACCCAGCTCGAAGCGCCGCTGACCCCGGAACAACGCGCCGAAGGCCAACGCCTGGTGCAACAGGAGCTGGCCGTGCGCGGCACCCTGGCCCAAAGCACGCTGCAATTGCACGCCCTGCAAGAAGAAGACGGCGAGGAATCCCTATGAAGCTCAACCCATTCGTCACGGCCGGCATCGGCCTGACCTGCGCCCTGCTGTGGTCGTGCCCGACCCTGGCGGCGCTGACCGAAGCCAAGAACTTCGGCCTGGAAGTCAAAGTCACCGGCCAGTCCGAAGATGACCGCGACCTGGGCACCCAGAAAGGCGGCGACGTCAACGGCATCGGCCTTGACCTGCGCCCGTGGATCTACGGTGAAAGCGGCAACTGGAGCGCCTACGCCATGGGCCAGGCCGTGACCTCCAGCGACATCATCGAGACCGACACCCTGCAACAGTCCTCGGATGACGCCACTCAACAGACCAGCAATGACGACCGCAAGAGCAAGAAGAACTACCTGGCGATGCGCGAGTTCTGGGTCGCCTATGGCGGCTTCACGCCCTACCCCGGCGAGATCCTCAAGCTCGGTCGCCAACGCCTGCGCAATGACGACGGCCAATGGCGCGACACCAATATCGAAGCGCTGAACTGGACCTTCGACACCACCTTGCTCAAGGCCAATGTCGGCGTCGCCGAGCGCTTCAGCGAATACCGCACCGACCTCAAGGAACTGTCGCCCAAGGACAAGGACCGTCAGCACCTGTACGCCGACGCCGCCTACCAGTGGACGCCAGGCCAGTGGATCGGCCTGCGCGCTCACCACACCCATGATGACGGCAAGCTCGACTACCCGGAACCGGGCGTGGCCACCGACTCGCTGGACAAGCGCGAGAACGGCGACCTGACCTGGCTCGGCATCGAAGCCAACAGCGACGCCTACAACTGGCGCAACACCAACACCGTCAACTACTGGGCGAGCGTCACCGGCATGCAGGGCGACCGCGACACGGTCAACGCCTTGAACGCCGACGGCACCCGCCCGGCCAACGCCAAGCGCAGCGATGACGTGAATGGCTGGGCCACCGATTTGGGTGTACGCCTGCGCCTCGACCCGCAGTGGCAAGTGGGCGCCGCCTACTCCCGCGCCAGTGCCGAATACGAGCAGAACGGCCTGCAAAGCAACCGTTCAAACTGGACCGGTACCCAGTCCCGCGTCCACCGCTTCGGCGAAGCGTTTCGCGGCGAGATGAACAACATGCAGTCCATGAGCCTGTTCGGTTCGTGGCAGCTGCGCGAGGACTATGACGCAAGCCTTGTGTACCACAAGTTCTGGCGCGTAGACGGCAACAAGCCGGTGGGCAGCAACGGCATCGATGCCGTGCAGAACAACACCGATGACGTGACCGGCGCGATCCTGTCCAGCACGTCCCTGCCGCTTGAAGACGGCAAGAAAGATCTCGGCCAGGAGATGGACCTGGTGGTCACCAAGTACTTCAAGAAAGGCCTGCTGCCGGCCGGGCTCAGTCAGTCGATCGACGAGCCGTCGGCCCTGGTGCGCTTCCGTGCAGGCGTGTTCAAGCCGGGCGACGCCTATGGCAGCCAGGTCGACTCGTACATGCATCGCGCCTTTGTCGACGTGATCTGGAAGTTCTGATGGGAGCCTGCGCAATGAAGTCTCAAAGCCTGCTCGTCGCGGCCATGCTGCTGGCCAGCGCCTCGGCCTTCGCCGACAAAGCGCCGACCATCGCCAAAGAGCTGCAACAGGCCAAGACCTACACCATCTCCAGCCCGCCGACCGAGCCGCTGGAGATGGCCAAGCCTGCGCTGCCGGACGTGTCCGGCTACACCGCGGCCAATATCGCGAAAAAGATCGTGCGTACCAAGCCAGGCAAAATCAGCATCCGCCGGATGATGCAGGAAGACGCCCTGAAGGACTTCATCGGCGGCGACAACAAGATGGCCGAATGGGTAGTGCGCCAGCACGGCATTCCCCAGGCGATCTTTGTCGACGACGGCTACATGAACCTCAAGGACCTGCTGAAGAAAGTGCCCAAGCAGTACTTCAGCGAAACCTCGCCGGGGGTGTTCCTGGCCAAGTTGCCGATCGTGGTGGGCCGTAAAGGCATCCTCGAAATCGACAAGCAGACTCAAGAGCTGCGCCTGTCCCAGGAAGCCGGTTCGTTCCTGATCAACGACGGCCAGCTGTTCGTACGTGACACCAGAATCACCGGCTGGCGCGAGAAGACCAACGGCCCGGCGACCTTCCAGTCGCCCAAGGAATTCCGCCCGTTCCTGCTGGCCTGGGGCGGCACCGAGACCTACATCGCCAACAGCAAGATGGCCAGTTTCGGCTACGCCAACAGTAAGTCGTATGGCGTGAGTATTTCCCAATACACGCCGAACATGGCCAAGGTGCTCAAGCGTCCTGAACCGACGGGCTGGATCGTCGACTCCGAGTTCTCGGACATGTGGTACGGCTTCTACTGCTACGAAACCACCGGCTTTGTGCTCAAGGGCAATACCTACAAAGACAACATCGTCTACGGCATTGACCCCCACGACCGTTCACACGGCCTGATCATCACCGACAACACCGTCTACGGCACGAAGAAGAAGCACGGCATCATCATTTCCCGGGAAGTGAACGACAGCTTCATCTTCAACAACCGCAGCTTCGACAACAAGCTCTCGGGCCTGGTGATCGACCGTAACAGCGTCAACAACCTGATCGCCGACAACGAGATCTACCGCAACCACACCGACGGCATCACCCTCTATGAGAGCGGCGATAACCTGCTGTGGGGCAACAAGGTGATCAGCAACCGTCGCCACGGCATCCGCGTGCGTAACAGCGTGAACATTCGCCTGTACGAGAACATTGCCATGGCCAACGGGCTGACCGGCGTGTACGGCCACATCAAGGATTTGACCGACACCGACCGCGACATCGCCCTCGACCCGTTCGACACCAAGGTCTCGCTGATCGTGGTCGGCGGTGAACTGGCCGCCAACGGCAGCGGGCCGCTGTCCATCGACTCGCCGTTGAGCGTCGAGCTGTACCGCGTATCGATGCTTGCGCCGACCAAATCCAGTGGCATCAGCTTCTCGGGCGTTCTTGGCGATCGCCAGGAAGAGATCCTCGACTTGCTGGTACGCCAGAAGAAAGCCGTGCTGATCGACCCTGTCGAACGCCAGACCGAAATGCAGGACTGAGGATGACCTTTATGCACCCACACATGATCAAACTGCTCAGCCTTTCGGGTTTGACCCTCGGCCTGCTCGCGGCCAGCCAGGGCGTGCGCGCCGACGAAATCAAGGCGCCAACCTTCACCGCCGAACCGTGCTGCAGCCTGTGCCCGGCCGCCCACGACGCGAAGAACTACACCACGCGCTACCAGCAGAACTTCACCACCCTGGTGCAAGCCCAGGGCGATTGGCTGTTCCGGACCCAGGAAGACCTGCGCACCGAATTCGACACCAGCCCCGCCGGCTACAAACGCATGCAGCAGCTGCACGATGCGTTCAAGAGCAAGGGCGTGGAACTGGTGGTGGTCTACCAGCCGACCCGTGGCTTGGTGAACCGCAACAAGCTCAACCCTGAAGAAAAAGCCAGGTTCGATTTCGACAAGGCCCTGGGCAATTACAAGACCATGCTCGGGCGCTTCGCCAAGATGGGCTACGTCGTGCCGGACCTGTCGCCGCTGACCAACGAGCAACTGCCGGATGAATTGCCGGCCCACGATTTCTACTTCCGCGGCGACCAACACTGGACGCCATACGGCGCCCAGCGCACCGCCAAAATCGTCGGCGCGAAAGTGCGGGCGATGCCTGAATTTGCCGGCATCCCGCAGCGCGAATTCGAGACCAAACGGTCCGGGCGCATGGGCAAGACCGGCACCCTGCACAACATGGCCGGGCAACTGTGCGGCACCAGCTACGCGATCCAGTACATGGACCAGTTCAACACCGAGCCCAAGGGCGAAGCGGCAGACGGCGACCTGTTCGGTGATTCCGGCAACCCGCAGATCACCCTCGTGGGTACCAGCCACAGTGGCAAGAACTACAATTTCGCCGGCTTCCTGGAACAGGAAATCGGTGCCGACATCCTTAACGTCGCCTTCCCCGGTGGTGGCCTGGAAGGCTCGATGATCCAGTACCTGGGCAGCGAAGAATTCCAGAAGACCCCGCCGAAGATCCTGATCTGGGAATTCTCGCCGCTGTATCGCCTGGACCAGGAGACCATCTACCGCCAGATGATGTCGCTGCTGGACAACGGCTGTGAAGGCAAGACCGCCCAGATGAGCGCCAGCACCACGCTGAAACCCGGCAAGAACGAATTGCTGGTGAACAGTTCGAACAAAGACCTGCGCAACAGCAGTCACCAGGTCGACATCCGCTTCGCCGACCCATCGGTGAAAACCCTGCAAGCCACCCTCTGGTACATGAACGGGCGCCACGAGGACATCAAGATCGAGAAACCCGAAACATCCGATACAGACGGGCGTTTCGCCTTTGAACTGCGCACCGATGAAGACTGGGCCACGCAAAACCTGCTGGCCGTGGAAGTGCAGGGCCCTGAAGCGGGCCAGGCCGCGCAGAAAGTCGAAGCGAAAATTTGCACACGCAACGTATTCCCCGCCGGTGGTCAACAGACTGCTTCGGCCGGGCAATGAGGTTACCTATGCAGAAGTTATTGATTCCATCGTTGCTGGGCCTGGCGATCTTCGCCGGCTCCGTCAATGCCGCCGCGCCATTGCGTCCGCCGCAAGGCTATTTTGCGCCGATCGAGGCGTTCAAGACCGGCGACTTCAAGAATGACTGCGACGCCATGCCGGCGCCGTACACCGGCTCGCTGCAATTTCGCAGCAAGTACGAAGGTTCGGACAAGGCTCGTTCCACCCTGAATGTGCAGTCCGAAAAAGCCTTTCGCGACAGCACCGCCGACATCACCAAGCTGGAAAAAGACACCAGCAAGCGCGTGATGCAATTCATGCGCGACGGTCGTCCGGAGCAGCTGGAATGCACGCTGAACTGGCTCACGAGCTGGGCCAAGGCCGATGCATTGATGTCCAAGGACTTCAACCACACCGGCAAGTCCATGCGCAAATGGGCACTGGGCAGCATGGCGTCAGCCTATGTGCGCCTGAAGTTCTCCGACTCTCATCCGCTGGCCAACCACCAGCAGGAGTCGCAGTTGATCGAAGCCTGGTTCAGCAAAATGGCCGACCAGGTGGTGAGCGACTGGGACAACCTGCCGCTGGATAAAACCAACAACCACTCCTACTGGGCTGCCTGGTCGGTGATGGCGACCTCCGTCGCCGTGAACCGCCGCGACCTGTTTGACTGGGCCGTGAAGGAATACAAGGTCGGCGCCAACCAGGTGGATGCCCAAGGCTTCCTGCCCAACGAATTGAAGCGTCAGCAACGAGCCCTGTCGTACCACAACTACGCCCTGCCGCCGCTGGCGATGATCGCCAGTTTTGCCTTGGTGAACGGTGTGGACCTGCGCCAGGAAAACAACGGCGCGTTGAAACGTTTGGGTGACAAGGTGCTGGCCGGGGTGAAAGACCCGGAGATCTTCGAGCAGAAGAACGGCAAGGAACAGGACATGAAGGACCTCAAGGAAGACATGAAATTTGCCTGGCTTGAGCCCTTCTGCACCCTCTACACCTGCGCCCCGGATGTGATCGAGCGCAAGCACGGGATGCAGCCGTTCAAGACGTTCCGCCTGGGGGGTGACCTCACCAAGGTCTTCGACCCGGCGCATGAGAAAGGCAACAAAGGCAGCT
>NZ_CP080030.1:5995382-5995493 GCF_019382755.1 Pseudomonas sp. Colony2
CTGATCGTTCCCACGCTCCGCGTGGGAATGCAGCCAGGGACGCTCCGCGTCCCAAAAGCGGACGCAGAGCGTCCAGTGAGGCATTCCCACGCAGAGCGTGGGAACGATCAC
>NZ_CP080030.1:5995505-6056985 GCF_019382755.1 Pseudomonas sp. Colony2
TTTCGGTGGGGGGTTTGGGGGGGCCGTTGGCCCTTGACTGTTGGTTAAACATGGAGAGATCGGGATGGTTTTCTCGTCCAATGTGTTCCTGTTCCTGTTCTTGCCGATCTTCCTCGGCTTGTACTACCTGAGCGGGCAACGCTATCGCAATCTGCTGCTGCTGGTTGCCAGTTATGTGTTCTACGCCTGGTGGCGAGTGGACTTCCTGGCGCTGTTCGCCGCCGTGACGCTGTGGAACTACTGGATCGGCCTCAAGGTCGGTGCGGCAGGCGTGCGCACCAGGCCGGCCCAGCGCTGGCTGCTGCTGGGCGTGGCGGTCGATCTGTGCATCCTCGGCTACTTCAAGTACGCCAACTTCGGTGTCGACAGCATCAACCTGATGATGAAGTCGGCCGGCCTTGAGCCTTTCATCCTGACCCACGTGCTGTTGCCGATCGGGATCTCGTTCTACATCTTCGAGTCCATCAGCTACATCATCGACGTGTACCGCGGCGACACCCCGGCCACCCGCAACCTGATCGACTTTGCGGCGTTCGTGGCGATCTTCCCGCACCTGATTGCCGGCCCGGTGTTGCGCTTTCGCGACCTGGCCGACCAGTTCAACAACCGCACCCACACCCTCGATAAATTCTCCGAGGGCTGCACGCGGTTCATGCAGGGTTTCATCAAGAAGGTGTTTATCGCCGACACCCTGGCGGTGGTCGCCGATCATTGCTTCGCCCTGCAAAACCCTACGACGGGTGACGCCTGGCTCGGCGCACTGGCGTACACCGCGCAGCTGTACTTCGACTTCTCCGGCTACAGCGACATGGCCATCGGCCTGGGCTTGATGATGGGTTTTCGCTTCATGGAAAACTTCAAGCAGCCGTACATCAGCCAGTCGATCACCGAGTTCTGGCGGCGCTGGCACATCAGCCTGTCCACCTGGCTGCGTGACTACCTGTACATCACCCTGGGCGGCAACCGTAAAGGCACGCTGACCACCTACCGCAACCTGTTCCTGACCATGCTCCTCGGTGGCCTGTGGCACGGTGCGAACATCACCTACATCGTGTGGGGCGCCTGGCACGGCATGTGGCTGGCGATTGAAAAAGCCATCGGCCTCAACACCGCACCGCGCAGTTTCAACGTTGTGCGCTGGGCCTTCACCTTCCTGCTGGTGGTGATGGGCTGGGTGATCTTCCGCTCGGAAAACCTGCACGTCGCCGGCCGTATGTACGGCGCGATGTTCAGCTTCGGCGAGTGGTCGCTGTCGGAACTCAACCGCGCCAGCCTCACCGGCCTGCAAGTGGCAACCCTGGTGGTGGCGTACGCAACCCTGGCGTTCTTCGGCCTGCGGGACTTCTACAGCAACCGCCCACCGGAAAAAACCAAGCCTGCGGTGAACACCCAGGCCGACGGCCCGGCGACTGCGCAACCGGGCTTGATCAAGGCCGTACCGGGCGACAACCCGGGCAGCATCCATGAGCCCGGCTACACCGTGGGCACCGAGGCCACCGTGCAACCGGCCTACTGGAGCGCCACCTGGCCACGCTACGCCATGCGCGCCGCAGTACTGCTGCTGTTCGTGGCGTCGATTCTCAAACTTTCGGCGCAGAGCTTCTCGCCGTTCCTTTACTTCCAGTTCTGAGGGAGCCGACCATGACCCGTTCATTACGCGTCCTCTACATTGCCTTGTTCCTCGCCGTGCTGCTGGCGTTGGGCGCCTGGTCGATGCGCAGTTTCCTGGGCTTCACCACCAACGCCGACGCCACCGTGCTCAACGGCCGCTGGACCAAGGCCGTCGAGACCCACTACGACGACCAGTTCCCGATCAAGCGCCTGGGCACCAACCTCTGGGCAGCGCTGGACTACAAGCTGTTCAACGAAGGCCGCCCTGGCGTGGTGATTGGCCGCGACCACTGGTTGTACAGCGACGAGGAATTCAACCCCATCGTCAACGAAGACCAGAACCTGCAAGGCAACTACGCCTTGGTGGAAGGCGTGCGCCAGAAGCTCAAGGCCCAGGGTATCCAACTGGTGATGGCGATCGTGCCAGCCAAGGTGCGGCTGTACCCGGAACACCTGGGTGAAGTGCAGCCGGCGAGCATCCGCGCCGGTCTGTACCAGGACTTCCATGCCCGCATGGCCGCCGACAAGATCGTCGCCCCTGACCTGATGGGTCCGCTGCAACAGGCCAAGCTGCACGGCCAACAAGTGTTCCTGCGCACCGACACCCACTGGACCCCGGACGGCGCTGAAGTGGCGGCCAAAGAATTGGCCAAGACAATTGCCAACAAAACGCCCCTGAGCGGCGAGCCTCAACGCTTTGTCACCGAAGCCGAGAAGACCGAGCCACACAAGGGCGACCTGCGCCTGTTCCTGCCGCTGGACCCTCTGTTCGAAAACCTGATGCCGCCCAAGGAGCCACTGCAAAAACGCGTGACGCACCTGGCTGAAACCAAAGGCGACGATGCGCTGTTCACCGACAGTGAAACCCCGGTGGCCCTGGTGGGCACCAGTTACAGCGCCAACCCGAACTGGAACTTTGTCGGCGCGCTGAAGCAAGCCCTGGGCAGCGACGTCATCAACTACTCCGAAGACGGCCACGGCCCGATCCTGCCGATGCTCAGCTACCTGAAAAGCGACGACTTCAAGAACAGCCCGCCACAGGTGCTGATCTGGGAGTTTCCCGAGCGTTATCTGCCTGTGAACAACGAAATCGGTGATGCCGACCCGCAGTGGGTTGCGCAGCTCAAACAAGCCGGTATGCGCCAACAGAACATGGCTATCAACACCCCCACCGTTAAAAACATGAACTCCGAGACGCCCGACCGGGCGCAAAACTGAAAGAGAGGTAACTCACATGACTTTCACTACTCACCTCGCAAAAACTTTTGCCCTCGTCGCCGGCATGAGCGTTGTTTCGATGTCCGCCTTCGCCGGTGGCGACGCCGCCCTCTACGGTCCCGTCGCGCCAAAAGGCTCGAGCTTTGTGCGGGTGTACAACGCCAGCAACCAGGAAGTCAGCGCCACCGTCGGCAGCACCAACCTCAACGAGGTTGCACCGCTGGCCAGCAGTGACTTCAGCTTCATGCCGGGCGGTGACTACAGCGCCAAGGTCGGCAGCCAGACCCTGCCGGTCAAGCTCGCCGCCGACCACTACTACACCCTGGTCAGCAGCGGCGGCGGCCAACCGCAACTGATCGAAGAACCGCCGTTCAAGAACAAGCAGAAATCCCTGGTGCGCGTGCAGAACCTCAGTGACAAGTCGCTGACCCTGAAAACCGCCGATGGCAAGACCGACGTGGTCCAGGCCGTGGCCGCCAAGGGCCGTGGCGAGCGCGAGATCAACCCGGTGAAGGTCAGCCTGGCGCTGTATGAAGGCGATAAAAAAGTCGGCGACGTGAAGCCGGTAGCTCTGGAACGCGGTGAGGCCGCAGTGCTGTACGTCACCGGCACCGGCGCCAACCTGTCGCCAGTGTGGGTGAAACGCCCTGTGTCGACCCGCTGATTAGATTTTCAGATTGACGCTGCCCCCTGTGGGAGCTGGCTTGCCTGCGATGCGGACAACTCGGTGTATCAGGTACACCGAGGTGATGCCATCGCGGGCAAGCCCCGCTCCCACAGGCTCTAACCAAATTTGATTCAAGGAGAAACACCATGATCCCAGTAATCCTTTCCGGTGGTAGCGGCTCACGTCTTTGGCCGCTTTCGCGTAAACAGTTTCCCAAGCAGTTCCTGGCCCTGACCGGCGAGCACACCTTGTTCCAGCAAACCCTGGAGCGCCTGGTGTTCGACGGCATGGACGCGCCCATCGTGGTGTGCAACAAGGACCACCGCTTTATCGTCAACGAGCAACTGGCTGCCCGCAAACTGGAAACCCAGCGCATCCTGATGGAGCCGTTCGGCCGCAATACCGCGCCGGCCGTGGCCCTGACGGCGATGATGCTGGTCAACGAAGGCCGCGACGAGCTGATGCTGGTGCTGCCCGCCGACCATGTGCTGGATGACCAGAAAGCCCTGCAACGCGCCCTGGCCCTGGCCACTGTGGCGGCTGAGCGTGGCGAAATGGTGCTGTTCGGTGTGCCGGCCACCCGTCCGGAGACCGGCTACGGCTATATCAAGTCGACCAACGATTCGCTGCTGCCCGAAGGCGTCAGCCGCGTGCAACAGTTCGTGGAAAAACCCGATGAAAAACGCGCCGCCGAATTCGTCAAGAGCGGTGGTTATTTCTGGAACAGCGGCATGTTCCTGTTCCGTGCCAGCCGCTTCCTCGAAGAGCTGAAAAAACACGACCCGGACATCTACGACACCTGCCTGCTGACCCTGGAACGCAGCAACCAAACCGCCGACACCATCGACATCGACGAATCCACCTTCGCCTGCTGCCCGGACAACTCCATCGACTACGCCGTGATGGAAAAAACCCAACTGGCCTGCGTGGTGCCGTTGACTGCCGGCTGGAGCGACGTGGGTTGCTGGGCATCGCTGTGGGACGTGAATGAAAAAGACGCCAACGGTAACGTCAGCAAGGGCGACGTGGTGATCCAGGACAGCAAGAACTGCATGATCCACGGCAACGGCAAGCTGGTGTCGGTGATTGGCCTGGAAAACATCGTGGTGGTGGAAACCAAGGACGCGATGATGATTGCCCACAAGGACAAGGTCCAGGGCGTCAAGCAGATGGTCAACACCCTCAACGAGCAGGGCCGCAGCGAAACCCAGAACCACTGCGAGGTGTACCGTCCATGGGGCTCGTACGACTCGGTGGATATGGGCGGGCGCTTCCAGGTCAAGCACATCTCGGTGAAACCGGGCGCGTGCCTGTCGTTGCAGATGCACCACCACCGCGCCGAACACTGGATCGTGGTCAGCGGCACCGCCGAAGTCACCTGTGACGAGAACGTGTTCCTGCTCACCGAAAACCAGTCCACCTACATCCCGATTGCCTCGGTGCACCGTTTGCGTAACCCGGGCAAGATTCCATTGGAGATTATCGAGGTGCAGTCCGGCAGCTACCTGGGTGAAGACGATATCGAACGCTTTGAAGATATCTACGGTCGATCCACGCCAATCGAGCGTGGCGTTTCGGTGAAAACCATCGCGCAGTAAACAGAGCAGCACAACAAGCCCCCGCCCCACCGACTGCGTCCCCTATCCGCAGCCGGTGGGCCGGGGGCTTTTTCTTTGGGGCCGGGGAACCCGAAGATGGTCAACTCCACCTACGCTTGGTTAGGATGCCCGTTCCGTTTTCGAGGTTGTTGCCATGTTCTTTGGTGTCTTGCTGATTATCACCTGGCTGATCCTCTTGCTGCGCTACCCCGCCAGGGCGTTGCCGGTTTCCCTCGCGGCCGCCGTCGGCCTGGGCCTGGTGGCGGTATGGGTGGTGTGGCTGGACAACCGCGAGGCCCAGCAATTGGCACGCCTGGAACTGCGTACCGTCTACGCGCCGAAAGAATGCCCCGCAGACCGCCCGCTCAAGCTCACCTTGAACAACGGCAACAACGTACCGCTGACCGAACTGCGTTGGCGCATCGCCGCGTATGCGCCGGGCGATACGGTCAACCTGTCAGACAACGTGTACGCTGCCCCGCGCTATCGCGGCCCCGGCGAACTGCAGGCCGGCGCCACCTGGGAAGACTGCCTGCCAGTGCCGCCGCTGCGCCCCGGCTACCGCCCGCAAACCCTGGAATTTCGTGCCGAGCATTTGCAAGGCAGCTTCTCTGACTGATAACAACAAAGGACTGATCCATGCCCAACGTACTGATCACCGGGTGCTCCAGTGGCATTGGCCGTGCCCTGGCGGACGCCTTCAAGCAAGCCGGCTTTGACGTGTGGGCCAGCGCCCGGCGCAGCGAGGATGTGGCGGCACTTGCCAGCGCCGGCTTTAACGCGGTGCAACTGGACGTCAACGACAGCGCTGCACTGGCGCAGTTGGCCGGGCAGGTGGGCGAGCTGGATGTGCTGATCAACAACGCCGGCTATGGCGCCATGGGTCCGTTGCTCGACGGCGGCACCCAGGCGATGCAGCAGCAATTCGAGACCAACGTATTCTCAGTGGTCGGCGTGACTCAGGCGCTGTTCCCGGCCCTGCGTCGCCGTAAAGGGTTGGTGGTGAATATCGGCAGCGTGTCCGGCGTGTTGGTCACACCGTTCGCCGGTGCGTATTGCGCCTCGAAAGCCGCAGTGCATGCCTTGAGTGATGCGTTGCGCATGGAGCTCGCACCGTTTGACGTGCGGGTGATGGAAGTGCAGCCAGGCGCCATCGATACAAGTTTTGCAAAAAACGCCGGCACCCAGGCCGAACTGTTGATCAATGAAAAGTCGCCCTGGTGGCCACTGCGCGAAAGCATCCGCGCCCGGGCCAAGGCCTCCCAGGATCGGCCTACGCCCGCCAGCCAGTTTGCGGCAGACGTGCTCAAGGCCGTGCAACAGGGCACGCCGCCGCGCCTGTTGCGCTCGGGTAATGGTTGCCGGGCACTGCCGTGGATGGCGGCGCTGTTGCCCAAGGGCTTGCTGGAGACTGTCTTGAAAAAACGCTTTGGCCTGAGCGGCCAGCTCTAAGAGCCCCCGCCTCCCCGTGGCGAGGGAGCTTGCTCCCGCTGGGCTGCGCAGCAGCCCCAAAACCACCCATCCAAGTTTCCTGAAAGAATGCGCTGACCTTTTCAGGGGTGCTTCGCCCCCCAGCGGGAGCAAGCGCCCTCGCCACACGGTTTCTCGGCTGATCAGCCTTTCATGAAATCAATGAAGGCCCGCACTTTCAGGGGCAAATGCCGGGTATCCGGGTACAACGCGTACACCCCCTGCGGCGCAAATCGATACCCCGGCAGCAACCGCACCAAACGCCCCGCATCCAGGTCTTCCTGCACCAGCCACTGGGGCAGGATCGCCACGCCATGCCCGCGCACGGCAAACGCCTGGAGAATCGCGGCACTGTCGGCAACCAGTGAAGCCTTGCCGGGGCCTGGACGGTACAGGTGCTCATGGCCGGCCGGGTCGAGCACCGTCAACTCCGTCAGCCGCCCGTGCCCCAGCTTGGGCAGTTGCTCCAGTTCTTCCAGCGTGGCGACCCCGGCAAACCCCGGTGCAGCCACGGCGAGGATTTCGTAGCTCGACAGCTGCACCGCCCGATGATTGGAGTCGAGCATCCGCCCCAATCGAATAGCCACATCGAAGCGCTCGGAGATCAGGTCGGCGTGGCTGGAGGAGGTGGATAACTGGATGTTCAATTCCGGGTGCAGGCCGCGAAAGGTTTCCACTGCCGGCACCACCACCGCCAATCCGTATTCGACGGTGGTGGTGATCCGCAATGTGCCCTTGAGCTGGCTGTGCTCCGAACGGGCTTCTTCCACCGCCAGGCGCGCTTCTTCCAGCATGCGCGTGCAGCGCAGGTAAAAGCGTTCGCCCGCATCGGTCAGTGCCAGTTGCCGAGTACTGCGGGTCAGCAGGGTCACGCCCAGCTCGGCTTCCAGGCGCTTGAGGTTGAAGCTCACCACCGCTCGCGTCTGCCCGAGGACATCAGCGGCTGCCGTCAACGATCCGGCCTCGACCACGGCCTTGAAGGTGTCGAAACGATCCAGGCTGACCATATGCCACGCGCTCCTTTGTCAAAATATTTTTGACAAACTAACAGTCAAACCGCTGTTTCCCAAGTGCCCGCACCCGCCTACCCTGCCGCCATCCACAGCAGGAACCGCGCAATGACCTATCGCTCGAAAGTCACCTGGATCTTTCTACTGGGCTTCGCCCTCGACCTGGTGAACATGTTTGTCGCCACCATCGCTTACCCGGACATCGCCCGCGAGTTGCACGCCTCGGTCACGCAACTGGCATGGATCGGCAACGCCTACATGCTCGGCCTGACCGTCGTCATTCCCCTGAGTGTTTGGCTGGCGGCGCTGCTGGGTGAGCGCCGGTTGATTGCCGTCAGCCTGTTGCTGTTCGGCGTAGCCTCGGTGCTGGTGGGCCAGGCCGCCTCGATTGAAGCGCTGATCGGCTGGCGCCTGTTGCAGGGCTTGGGTGGCGGCTTGTTGATTCCGGTGGGGCAAGCCTTGGCCTATCGGCATTTTCCGCCGGCAGAACGCAGCCAACTGACAGCCAGGGTCATGCTGGTGGCGCTGCTGATTCCGGCGTTGTCGCCAGCATTGGGCGGCCTGGTGGTGGACAGCGTGTCGTGGCGCTGGATCTTTTTCGCCAACCTGCCGCTGGCGCTGATCACCGTGATGCTGACCTTGCGCTGGCTGGTGGCAGACACGCCCGCGTCCACACGCCCGGCGCTGGAGCTCGGTCACGTATTGGGCCAGGCTCGCCGCCCGATGCTGCGGGTCGCGATGCTGGTTTACCTGTTCATCCCGGGGGTGTTTATCGGCACCAGCCTGGTGGCGATTCTTTATCTGCACGGTCTTGGCTTTACCGCCAGCCTCATCGGCGCGCTGATGCTGCCGTGGGCGCTGGCCTCGGGGCTGGCGATTGCCTTGAGCAAAAAACTGTTCAATCGCTGCGGGCCGAGGCCGCTGCTGCTGGCGGGCATGCTGCTGCAAGCCCTCGGCATCCTGTTGCTGATCGAGCCGCACCCGGTTGTCGTGGTGCTCGCCTTCCTCCTGATGGGCCTGGGTGGCAGCCTGTGCAGCAGCACCGCGCAAACCCTGGCCTTTCTCGACATTCCGGCCGAGCGCATGGGGCATGCCAGCGCCTTGTGGAACATCAATCGGCAATTGAGTTTTTGCCTCGGTGCCGCCGTGCTCAGTGGGGTGCTGGCTGCGCTGGACTCGTTCACCGTCACCTTCGCGATTGCCGCAGCCTTGACCCTGTTTCCGTTATTTGCCGTACTGTGCCTGGATGCGTCCAAGGTACGGACACTGCTTCACCCTGCCAGCGAGCCCACACGATGATTGACTACCGCGATTTTTTTGATGAAGTGATCCAGGCCCATGTCGAGATCGAACAATGGTTTGCCGGCACAGCCCCCGAGGGAACACTGGAGGTTTTGCTGAAGCGTTTTTCGCCGGACTTTTCCATGATCACCCCGGCGGGCAAACAACTGGATTTTGCACTGCTCAACCAGCTGTTCAGCCAGGCTGGCGGCAAGCGGCCCGGGTTCAGGATCAGCCTCAGCGAGTTTGCCGGGATTGACCGACACG
The DNA here is from genome assembly GCF_019382755.1 of Pseudomonas sp. Colony2. Lineage (NCBI taxonomy): Bacteria > Pseudomonadati > Pseudomonadota > Gammaproteobacteria > Pseudomonadales > Pseudomonadaceae > Pseudomonas > Pseudomonas sp. Colony2. Next base: position 6,004,628 of record NZ_CP080030.1, read on the forward strand.
CCCGTGGCGCGACGGTAAGTTATCGCGAACAGCAGGTGGATGGCAGCGGTGCCCAAACCGATCGGCGATCGACCGTGGTGTTTGAAAAGCAGGCCAGTGGCGCCCTGCTGTGGCGCCATTTGCACGAGACGTTTCTACAGGCCTGACACGGTAAAAATGTGGGAGCGGGCTTGCTCGCGAATGCGGTGGATCAGTCGATATTTTCGTTGACTGACACACTGCCTTCGCGAGCAAGCCCGCTCCCACATTCAGTTCTGTGTTTGGTTGACGATCACGGTGCAGGTGATCCCCGCCGCCAACAGCACACCTTCCGGCACTTCATCGATATGAATCCGCACCGGCACCCGCTGGGCCAGGCGCACCCAGTTGAACGTCGGGTTCACATCGGCGATCAACTCGCGGCTCTCCGGGTTGTCCCGGTCGTAGATGCCGCGCGAAATGCTTTCCACGTGGCCCTTGAGGGTTTCGCCGCTCATCAACTGCATGTCGGCCTTGTCCCCGACTTTGACGTGGGGCAGCTTGGTTTCTTCGAAGAAGCCGTACACCCAGAACGAGTTCATATCCACCACCGCCATCTTCGCCTCGCCGATGCGTGCATAGTCGCCGCGGTGCACGTTGAGGTTGGTGACGTAGCCGTCCACCGCCGCCACCACCTGGGTGCGCTTGAGGTTGAGTTCGGCCGCTTCCAGTTGCGCCAGCGCATGCTGGTAATCCGCCAGGGCCGAGTCGGCGATATTGCTGGCGTCGTCGCGGTTTTCCTTGGAGATCACCAGGGCGTCGAGGTCGGCGCGGCGGTGGGCGTTGACCTTGCGCATCTCCCAGGTGGCCTTGCGGGAAGCCACCAGGGATTGCGCCTGCTTGACCGCAATCTGGTAATGCTCGGGGTCGATCTGCATCAGCAGGTCGCCCTTTTTCACCAACTGGTTGTCACGCACCGGAACGTTGACCACTTCGCCGGTGACGTCGGCGGCGACGTTGATGATGTCGGCGCGCACCCGGCCATCGCGGGTCCAGGGAGTTTCCATGTAGTGCACCCACAACGTGCGGCCAATCCAGATCGCCAGGGCCAGTACCAGCAAGGTCGCGAGCAGGCTGAAAAACTTTTTCATCGGGGCATTCTCAACGGTAGACGGTCAGCGCCAGGGCGCCGAACAAGCAAGCGAACAGGCTCAGGCGCAGCAGCGCCGGGTGCCAGAAAAAACGGTACAGGTCAAAGCCGGCCAGAAACCGGTCGAGGGCCCAGGCCAGGCCCGCCGCGATCAGAAACATCAGGGTCATGGTGGGCATGTAGACGCCGTGGAAGGCGATTTCACGAGGCATGGGCGGGTCCTTCGGGCTTGAGGGCAGCCAGGGGTGATTGCGGGTCCAGCAATGAGGTGCGGATAAAGTGCAGGTAGCTTTTCACCCGGCGCAGGGCCGAGGTGTCGAAGTGCGGGGCGAACGGTTCGTCGGTGGCCTGCACGCGGCTGATGGCGTGGTCCACGGCGATCAGGCTGCGCTCCAGGTTGCTGGCGCTGGGTTGCAGGAACAGCCGCACCAACGAACGGCCCATCACCCGGATCGCCTGGCGCCACGGCTGGGACTCGGCATACGCCGGGTGCACCGGCAGGATCGCCTGTTCCTTGCGCAACTCGATGATCGCGTGGCCGACTTCCAGCACCACGAACATCCAGCGCAGCAGGTTGCGTTGCACCTGGGGTTGCCCGGCGGCAAAGCCGTAGGCCTGGTGCAGCAGGTCGCGGGTGCGGCTTTCGAAACCCGACGCCAGGCCCTTGAGTTTGCCGCTGATGGCGAACACCACTTGCTCGCGCAAGTCCTGCTCCAGCCGACGCCACAACCAGCGGCTGTTGGGCGGCAGGATGATCGCGCCCGCCGCCGCACACACCAGCATGCCGATGACCATGGCGATGTAGTCGTTGATGAAGGTGTAGGGGTTGTAGATCGTGAGGTTGTCCGGCACCGAGCCGGTGCTGAAGAAGATCAGCAACCCGACGCCGACTCCCGCGTACTGCGGGCGTGAAGCCAGGAACGAACCGAAGATGATCACCGGCGCGAGCATCACGCACAGCAACGGGAAACCGTCGATCCAGGGAAACACGAAGAACATTTCGACAAAGCCCACCAGCGCCCCGATCAAGGTACCGCAAGCCATTTGAAAGGCCATGCGCTTGGGGTTGGGGGTGGCGGCCGACAAACCCACCGTCGCCGCGGCGATCAGGGTCATGGTGGCGCCACTGGGCCAGGCCGTGGCCACCCAGTAACTGCCGAGCACGATCAGGATAAACGAGGCGCGAATCCCCGAGGCGGCGCAGGCCAGCCAGTTGGTTTTTGGGGTGTAGGGTTCGTCCCAGTGTTCGCGCTCGTGGCTGTGATCCGCCAGGGATGCATGGGTCTGGGCGTAGTTGTGCAAGTCGTCGACGAAGCGGTACAGCAGCTCATAGGCGGTGTGAAAGTCCAACAGTTCGGCGTCGCTGGGGGCGCTTTCCTGGAAGCGGGTGCGCAGGCTGCGCACCTTGGCGGGCAGGCCTTCCTTGTAGGCGTTCAACTGATTGGCCAGGCGCGCCGCATCGGGGCTGGTGAGCGCACGGCCGGAGAAACCGTCGAGCAGTTCCGCCAGGTCTTGCAGGCCCGGCTTGATCGCAGCCACCACGTGATCGGCCTCCTGGCTGCGCAGGCGCTCGAGCAATTGGTGCAAGGCGTTGAAGCGCGTGGTGATGCCCATGAACTCGCTGTTCAAGCGCGTCAGCCGGCCATTGCGCCGACGCATGTGCGGGTCTTCGAACACGGTGATGCTGCGCAGCCCTTCCAGGCCCACGGCTTCGGCGATAAAGCGCACGTTGCTGCGTTCAAAGCCTTCGCGCTCGCTGCGACCGCGCAGGCCGTCGGTGACGAACAGCGCGAACACACCGAAGCGCTGGTACAGGGCGTTGCGCATCGCAGCGCTGGAGGTTTGCGGCAGGATCGCGGCGCTGACCAGCGTGGAGCAGACAATCCCCAACGAGATTTCCAGGACTCGCCACACCGCCGCCATAAACGCGCCGTCGGGATGGGCCAGGGCCGGCAAGCCAACCATCGCCGCGGTGTAGCCGGCCAGCACAAAACCGTAGGCGCGAAAGTTGCGATTGCGGGTCGCGCCAGCAGTGCAGATGCCGACCCAGATCGCCAGCGAACCGAGGAACAGTTCAGTGTTCTGCGCAAACAACGCGATCAGGAACACCATCACCGCCGAGCCCGCCAGGGTGCCCAGGAAGCGGTAGAAACTCTTGGCGAACACCTGGCCGCTTTGCGGTTGCATCACGATAAAGACGGTGATCATCGCGGTACGCGGTTGCGGCAATTCCAGGCGCATCGCCAGCCACAGCGTCAGGAAGGCCGCGATCAGCACCTTGAAGATATAGACCCAGGTCACGCCATCACTGCGTGCCCAATCGAAGAAACCACGGCGCCACTCAAGCGAGTGCAACCAGCGCAGCGGTGCAGGCAAGGGAGTCATCGCATCCTACTCAGTGATCAAACACGGCGAGGGCCGCCGGGGTCTTGCTCGGTAAGGTCTGGCTGTCCTGAGGCACATCGCTGCCGGCACCGAGGCCACCGCCCAACGCGGTCACCAGTTCGGCGTGGGCACTCAGGCGTGCAGCCTGGACCTGCTGCTGCACCTGCTGCTGGCGGAACAACAGGCTCTGGGCATTCAGCACGTTGAGGTAGTCGGTGAGGCCGCGCTGGTAGGCGATCATCGCGATGTCATAGGTTTTCTGCGCCGAGGCCACGGATTCGGCGGCGAAGGCTTGCTGCTTGTCCATCGACTCGCGGCGGATCAACTGGTCGCTGATGCCCTTGAGCGCGTTGACCAGGGTCTGGTTGTAGTGCGCGACGGCGATGTCGTAGCCGGCGCTGGCTTCACCCAGTTGCGAGCGCAGGCGGCCACCGTCGAAGATCGGCAGGCTGATGGCAGGGCCGGCGGTGTAGTTGAGTTTCTTGCCGGTCAGGAAACTCAGCATTCCGCCGCCGGTGGCGACGTAGCCGAGGCTGCCCACCAGGTCGACGTTGGGGTAGAAACCGGCGTGGGCCACATCAATGCCACGGGCCTGGGCCGCCACTTGCCAGCGGCTGGCGACCACGTCCGGGCGCTGGCCGAGCAGTTCGGCGGGCAAGCTCGACGGCAGTTTCAGCGGCGCGGCCAGGGACAAGGTGGGCCGCTGCAACTGCGCGCCCGCCCCCGGCCCTTTGCCCGCCAGCGCGGCCAACTGGTTGCGACTCAGGGCGATCTGTTCATCCAGGGCGTCCAGCTGCCGATGGGTTTCCGGCAGCGGCGTCTCAGCCTGGCTGACTTCGAAGTGGGTGCCGATCCCACCATTCAAACGCTTTTGCGCAAGGTCGAGAATCTGTTGTTGCTGGGCCAGGGTGGCGGCCACGATATCGCGCTGGGCGAAGTGCAACGACAGCTGGATATAGGCGCGCACCACGTTGTTCTGCAATTCGAGCTGCGCCTGGCGCGCTTCGGCGGCGCTCATGTGGGCCATGTCCACGGCGCGCTCGGTGGCGTTGCTTTCGCGGCCCCAGAGGTCGAGGGCATAGCTCAAGCCCAGGGACGCGTTGTTGTCCCAGGTGGTGGAATTGTCTAGCGCGCCTGGGCCGTAGAATTGGTCGCTCGGCCAGTTATGGCGCTTGAGCGCGGCGTCGCCATTGATCTGCAACGACTCGGCCGACTCGGCGATCCCGGCCATGGCCCGGGCTTCACGCACACGTGCAGCGGCCATGGCCATGCTCGGGCTGCCTTGCACGGCGAGGTCGATCCAGTGGTTGAGTTGCGGGTCGCCGTAGGCTTGCCACCATTGCGCGGTGGGCCAGTGGGCGTCCTGGGCGGCGCTTTTGATCGCTTCGTCGGTGGCCAATGTATTGGCGACGAGTGACTGGCCTTGAGGGGCGATTCCTCCGGTTCCGATGCAGCCGCTGATTGCTAACGATAAGGCCCAAACACTGAGAGTCTTCAGCTCTCTGCTGATGCGACGCGGCACTGCTGCGAATTCCTGAGAGGGTGTTGCGGGGAAGGTGGCGCAATTCTAAGGGGCGGGCCGGATGGCGATAAGGTGGGATTCTTGTGAATCTTTGTTACCGTTCAGGCGATAATCCGTTCGTAGGGATCACTGGATCCTGCAACTTCGTGTCACAATTTGCCATCTCCCCTGAGAGCACCTTAATGGACACCTTGCAAAACATGCGCGCCTTCAGTTGTGTGGCCGAAGCCGGCAGCTTCACCGCCGCCGCCGTGCAACTGGATACCACCACGGCCAACGTCTCGCGCGCGGTCTCCAACCTTGAGGCCCATCTGCAAACCCGTTTGCTCAACCGCACCACCCGCCGCATCGCCCTGACCGAGGCCGGCAAGCGCTATTTGCTGCGTTGCGAGCAGATCCTGGCGTATGTCGAGGAAGCGGAAGCCGAAGCCAGCGACGCCCACGCCCGCCCCGCCGGGCAGCTGAAAGTGCACACCATGACCGGCATCGGCCAGCACTTCGTGATCGATGCGATTGCCCGCTACCGCCGCACCCACCCGGACGTGACCTTTGACCTGACCATGGCCAACCGCGTGCCGGACCTGCTGGATGAGGGTTACGACGTGTCCATCGTGCTCGCCAGCGAGTTGCCGGATTCGGGGTTTGTCTCGCAGCGCCTGGGGATAACTTACAGCATCGCCTGTGCCTCGCCGGCCTACGTCAAGGCCAACGGCTGCGCGCAACGGCCCAGCGACCTGCTCAACCACGCGTGCCTGCGCCTGGTCAGCCCGGTGATTCAGCTGGATAAATGGTCGTTCAATGGCCCTGAAGGCCAGGAAAGTGTGGCGATCAACAGCTCACCGTTCCTGGTGAACTCGGCGGATGCGATGAAGACCGCGATCACCAGCGGCATGGGCGTTGGCCTGTTGCCGGTGTATGCGGCGATTGAAGGGCTGCGCAACGGCACCCTGGTGCGGGTGATGCCCAACTACCGCTCCCAGGAGCTCAACCTGTACGCCATCTACCCGTCGCGCCAATACCTGGATGCGAAGATCAAGACGTGGGTGGAATACCTGCGCAGCTCCCTGCCGGAAATCATGGCCGCGCATCAGGCGGAACTGGCGGCCTATGAGCTAAGTGGCAGTTTGGGCGGGGTACGACTGAGTAACTGAGGGGGGGGCAGGCGCTACACCGGCAGCGTAATGCCAAAGGTGTTGCCGCCGCCCTCGCTGCGCACAAACACATCTCCGCCGTGCATCAACGCGATCGCCTTGACGATCGCCAGTCCCAACCCGTGATTCGCCCCACTATTGCTGCGGGACGCGTCCACCCGATAGAACCGCTCGAACAACCGGGGCAGGTGCTCGCTGGCAATCTCATCGCCCGGGTTGGTCACCCCGATCGCCACGTGGTCCTCCAGCACTTCGATCTTCACCTCGATCACCTGGCCAGGCGCCGTATGCTGCACCGCATTGCTCAACAGGTTGATCAACGCCCGGCGCAAGTGCGCCTTCTCGATCTGCACCTGGGCATCGCCGGTCACACGCACCTGCACCTGGGCGTCCTCGAGGATAAAGTCCAGGTAATCCAGGGTGGTCGCCACTTCATCCGCCAGCGAACTGGTGATCAGCTTGGTGGCCTTGCTGCCCTGGTCTGCACTGGCCAGGAACAGCATGTCATTGATGATCGAGCGCAGCCGTTCCAGCTCTTCGAGGTTCGATTGCAGCACCTCGAAATAATGCTCGGCCGAACGCCCACGGGTCAGCGCCACCTGGGTCTGGCCGATCAGGTTGGTCAGCGGCGAGCGCAGCTCATGGGCCACATCGGCGTTGAATGACTCCAGGCGCGAATAGGCCTGTTCCACCCGGTCGAGGGTCGAGTTGAAGGAGTTGACGAACTGCTTCAGCTCCGGCGGCAATGGCGACAATTGCAGGCGCCCGGAGAGTTTCGGCGGTGCAAGTTTCTGCGCCTCGTCCGACAGCTTGATCAGCGGCTTGAGACCGATGCGCGCCACCCAGAACCCCAGCAGCGAGGCCAGCAGCACGCCGACAAACGCCAGGCCGATCAGCGCCACCAGCAGTTGATGCTGGGTGGCGCGGAAGTTCTCGGTGTCGACCGCGATCAGGAAACGCAGCGGCGGGCGCTGCTCCTTGGCTGGAAACTGGCTGACCAATACTTTGAACGGGTAGGCATGGCCCGGCAGGCGCAAGTCGCGCTTGCCGGTCGGGCCGGCGGCGAAGGCGCGAATCTGCGCGTCCGGGTTGCCGTATTCGTAGGTCGGGTCGCTGCTCACCACCCAGAAGCGAATGCGCTTGTCTTCCTCTCCCAACAACTTGAGCTTGGCGGTGATCTTCGCCCAATGGTCCGGCGTACCGAAGCGATTGACCGAAGACTCCAGCACGCTGTAGCGCGCATCCAGCTCGGCCCCGGGCAGCAGGCCCAGGCCTTTGTCCACCTGCTGGTACAGCGCGCCGCCGATCAACAGGAAGATCAGCAGCGCCACCAGGGTGAACATGCCGCTCAGGCGCAGGGCGATGGAGTTAGCCGACACTGCGGTTCTCCAGCACGTAACCCATGCCACGGATGGTGTGCAGCAGTTTCTGTTCGAACGGCCCGTCGAGCTTGGCCCGCAGGCGTTTGATCGCTACTTCCACCACATTGGCGTCACTGTCGAAATTGATGTCCCAGACCATTTCCGCAATCGAGGTCTTGGACAGGATTTCACCCTGGCGCCGGGCCAATACGCTGAGCAGCGAGAACTCCTTGGCGGTCAGGTCCAGGCGAACGCCATTGCGACTGGCCTTGCGGCTGATCAGGTCGATCCACAGGTCGGCGATGGTCACCTGCACCGGCTCATGCCCGCCGCTGCGACGGGTCAGCGCTTGCAGGCGCGCCACCAGTTCGAGGAACGAGAACGGCTTGCCGAGGTAATCATCCGCGCCTTCGCGCAGGCCGCGAATACGGTCTTCCACGCGCTCGCGGGCGGTGAGCATGATCACCGGCGTCTGCTTGCGCGCCCGCAGCGCGCGCAATACGCCAAAGCCATCCAGGCCGGGCAGCATCACGTCGAGCACGATGACCGCGTAATCGTTCTCCAGGGCCAGGTGCAACCCTTCGACGCCTTCACGGGCGACGTCGACGGTATAGCCTTGCTCCGTCAGGCCGCGGTGCAGGTAGTCGGCGGTTTTTTCTTCGTCTTCAATAATCAGTACACGCATGAGCCTTTTGTTCCAGGACGGGGCCTCAGCCTCAGTGTGTGATTGCCAGCTGGGGAGCTGGTTTGGGTCTGTGGAAAAACTTCTCGAGGTACAAGTATATGACCGGTGTGGTGAACAGCGTCAGCGCCTGGCTCACCAGCAACCCGCCCACCACAGCGATACCCAGCGGCTGGCGCATTTCCGCGCCGGGGCCGGAGCCCAGCATCAGCGGCACCGCACCCAGCAGGGCAGCCAGGGTGGTCATGATGATCGGCCGGAACCGCGTGACACACGCCTCATAAATCGCTTCCTCGGGCGGCAGGCCGCGTACGCGCTGGGCGTCCAGGGCGAAGTCGATCATCAGGATACCGTTCTTCTTCACGATCCCGATCAGCAGCACCAGGCCGATCAACGCCATGATCGAAAAGTCCTGGCCCATCAGTGACAACATGATCAGCGCCCCCAACCCCGCCGATGGCAAGGTGGAGATGATCGTCAGCGGGTGCACGAAGCTCTCGTACAGCACACCCAGGATAATGTAGACCGCCACCAGTGCCGCGAGGATCAGCCAGGGCTGGCTGGCCAATGAACTCTGGAACGCCTGGGCCGCGCCCTGGAAGTTGCCGATGATAGTGGTCGGCATGCCGATTTCATTCTTCGCCTGGTTGAGCAGGATCACCGCATCGCCCAACGCGACGCCGGGTGCCAGGTTGAACGACAGGTTGGCCGCCGGGAACATGCCGTCATGGCTGATGGACAAGGGCCCGACGGTGGGCGGGTCGACCTTGGCCACCGCCGACAGCGGCACCATCTCGTTGGTCAGCGGCGAGCGCAGGTAGAAGTAGTTCAGGCTTTCGGCCTTGCCGCGTTGCTGGGTGTCCAGTTCCAGCACCACCTGGTACTGGTTGATCTCGGTCTGGAACTCGTTGATCTGGCGCTGGCCGAAGGCGTCGTACAGCGCCTGGTCCACATCGGTGGCGGTGAGGCCAAACCGCGCGGCGGCCTGACGGTCGATGCTGATGTGGGTGATGCTGCCGCCCAGTTGCAAGTCGTTGGACAGGTCGCGGAACGCCGGGTTGGCCCGCAGTTTTTCGGTGAGGCGCTGGGTCCAGGTATTCAGGGTCGGGCCGTCATTGCTCTTGAGCACGTACTGGTACTGGGCGCGGCTGGGGCCGGAGCTCAAGTTGATGTCCTGGCCGGCCCGCAGGTACAGGACGATGCCCGGCACTTTCGCCAGTTTCGGGCGGATCCGGTCGATAAACTGGCTGGCCGACACGTCGCGATCCCCGCGATCTTTCAAGGCAATCCAGAACCGGCCGTTGGCGATGGTCTGGTTGCTGCCGGTCACGCCCACCGAATGGGAGAACGCTTCCACCGCCGGGTCATCCTTGACGATCTCGGCGATTGCCTTGTGCTTGGCGACCATGTCCGGGAACGACACGTCGGCCGCCGCTTCGCTGGTGCCGAGGACGAAGCCGGTGTCTTGTACCGGAAAGAAACCCTTGGGGATAAACACGTAGCCGACCACGGCCAGGGCCAGGGTCACCATGAAGATCGCGGCCATGGTGCGTTGATGGGCCAGGGCGCGGCGCAGATTGCGCGCATAGCCGGCCAGCAGGCGTTCGCTGAAACCGGGTTTGTCGTGGGCATGATGGGTTGGTGCGCGCATGAACAATGCGGCCAGGGTCGGCGCCAGGGTCAGCGAGACCACCACCGAAATCAGGATGGTCGAGGTGGCTGTCAAGGCAAACTCCTTGAACAACCGCCCCACGACACCGCCCATGAACAGCAGCGGGATAAACGCCGCCACCAGCGAGAAGCTGATGGAGACCACGGTAAAACCGATTTCACCCGCGCCCTTGATCGCGGCTTCGCGCTTGTCGAGGCCCGCTTCCAGGTGGCGGTGAATGTTCTCCACCACCACGATCGCATCGTCCACCACAAACCCCACGGCGATCACGATCGCCACCAGGGTCAGGTTGTTCAGGCTGAAGCCCATCAGGTACATCAGGGCAAAACTGGCTACCAGCGACACGCCGAGCACGCTGGACACGATCAACGTGGCCGACAGCTGGCGCAGGAACAGCGCCATCACCGCCACCACCAGCAGGATGGCGATCAGCAGGGTCACTTCCACTTCATGCAGGGACGCGCGGATGGTCTTGGTGCGGTCGGTCAACACGCTGACCTGCACCGAGGCCGGCAGCATGGCTTGCAGGCGCGGCAGTTCGGCTTGAATGCGGTCCACGGTCTCGACGATATTCGCGCCGGGCTGGCGGGAGATCACCAGGTTGACGCCTGGGGTGTCGCCGGACCAGGCCTGCACGTAGGCGTTTTCCGAGCCGTTGATGACTTTGGCGATATCCCGCAGCTGTACAGGTGCCCCGTCCTTGTAGGACACGATCAGTTGGGCGTAATCCTCGGGGTGGAACAACTGGTCGTTGGTCGAGAGGGTCGACACGCTGTTCTCGCCGTAGATCGCGCCCTTGGCCAGGTTCAGGCTCGATTGCTGGATCGCCAGGCGCACGTCCGCCAGGGTCAGGCCGATGGCCGCGAGTTTATCGGCCGACGCCTGCACCCGGATGGCCGGGCGTTGCTGGCCGGTAATGTTGATCTGGCCGACCCCGTCGATCTGGCTGATCTGCCGGGCCAGCAGGGTTTCCACGTAGTCGCTCAGCTCGGTGCTGGGCATGCTGTCGGAGCTGACGCTGAGGATCAGCACCGGGCTGTCCGCCGGGTTGACCTTCTTCCAGGTCGGCAGGCTAGGCATGTCGCTGGGCAGTTTGCCGGACGCGGTGTTGATCGCCGCCTGCACTTCCTGGGCGGCGGTGTCGATGCTCTTGGTGAGGGTGAATTGCAGGGTCAGCAGGCTGGAGCCCAAGGCACTGCTGGAGGTCATCTGGGTCATGCCGGGGATGGCGCTGAATTGCACCTCCAGCGGCGTTGCCACGGATGAAGCCATGGTGTCCGGGCTGGCGCCGGGCAGCGTGGCACTGACCTGGATCGTCGGAAATTCCGCTTCCGGCAGTGGGGCGATGGCCAGGCGTGGAAAGGCAATCATCCCGAGCAATACCAAAGCGAAGGTCAGCAGCAAGGTGGCGACCGGGTGGTCGACGCACCAGGCCGACGGCGAACGACTGCCACTCATGGCTGCACCTTGGCATCAACGGTCTGGATCACCTGCGGCGGCTCCTTGAGCACATCGACCTGGGCGCCCGCCTTGAGCCGTGACTGGCCGTCGCTGACCAGCACATCGCCGGCCTGCACACCCTGGAGGATGTTCATGTCGCTGTTCTGGTACAGCACCTGCACCGGCACCACCTCTACCTTGTCACCCTTGAGCCGGTACACGAAGTGCGAATCCAGGCCGCGTTGCACCACGGTAGGCGGCACCACCAGGGCATTCTTGTGCAGGGCGGTCTGGATGCGGATCGTCACCAACTGCCCCGGCCAGAGTTTCTGAGCGCCGTTGCTGAACTCGGCCTTGGCGCGGATGGTGCCGGTGGTGCCGCTGATCTGGTTGTCGATCAGGCTCAGGCGGCCCTCCCCCAGCAGGTCGCCGGTCTGGCCGTCGGTGTCGGCGCCCATGTAGGCGTTGACGTCGGCGGGCAGTTGCGCGGCGATCAGGCCTTGCAGGGTCGGAAGCATCTGTTGCGGCAGGGAGAACTCGACGGCAATCGGGTCGATCTGGGTCACGGAGAACAAGCCCTGGGTGTCGCTCATGCGCAGGAAGTTGCCTTCATCCACTGTGCGAATCCCGACGCGACCGGTAACCGGCGAGCGAATCTGGGTGTACGAAAGCTGCACCTGCGCCGAATCAATCGCGGCCTGGTTGCCTTGGGCCGTGGCCTTGAGCTGGTTGACCAGGGCTTGTTGCTGGTCATAGGTCTGCTTGGACACGCCGTCGTCGATGCTCAGTTCCTTGTAGCGCTTGAGGTTGACCAGCGCGACTTGCAGTTGCGCCTGGCTTTCCCCGAGTTGCGCCTTGGCCTGGTCCAGGCTGGCGCGGATCGAGCGGTCATCAATGGTCGCCAGCAGGTCGCCGGCCTTCACCAGTTGACCTTCCTTGACCAGCAATTTGGTAAGGATGCCGTCGATCTGCGGGCGAATCACCACACTGTGCAACGACAGCACCGAGCCGATGCCGCTGACAAACCGCGGGATGTCCTGCTGTTTGACGCTGATCACCCGCACCGGGATCGCCGACGATGCGGTCAGTTTGGTCTTGGCCGGGCGGGTCACCACCCAGGCAACTACGGCCAGTACCACAAGGACGCCCACGATCAAGGCAGGTTTTCGTTGAATGTGCATGGGGTGAGGCGCCAGGGCAAAGGATCGGAAGAATGAAGGCTCTTTATAGCCCGCCAACCGGGTCAGCAAAGTGACTGCTAACTGACAGCGCCGTCAGTAAAGTCCGACCATTCGTACGAGCAGTGGTTAAAGATCCGAGGCGCGCAGGTATACTGCGCGGCGGTGTGGCCTGCAAGTCGGGCCCGCGTCATTTTCAGTACTCCCCGGAGCTTCCATGAATTCCCCGACACAACCCGCTGTTGAAGCGGTCGACATCGACCAACAGGCCAACCCTGACAGCGTCGAAGGCGAAACCAAGGCCGAGATCCCGGCGTTCAAGTTTCCGTTCAAGCCGGGCGAACTGGCCGGGGCGAAAAACGCCAGCCAGCCGTGGTACAAAAACGGCGCCAAGAACGGCCACACCAAGAGCCCGGGCATGGCGCCTCCCGGCACCCGTCGCTCGATGGGCAAGCGCTGACCGGTAATAAATCCTCCGTAATGGAGATTTATGCCTACAACAGTTACTGACGTTTCGCCTTGTAGGCCTGCGGCCAATTCTTGAAAGCTTGCATGACACCCGCTTGCCCCGACTCTTTCGCTCGGGGCTGGACGTGGTAAAGCTGGTTTTCTGGAAAAGGACGTCCCCTGTGGTTCTGATACGCACCTGTGTCGTGCTGTTGTTGTCGCTGATGGCCAGCGTTTTCTCCACCACTGCGGCCAGCGGTCAACCACGGCATGAAATTCGTTTCGCCGTTGCTGCGCAATTTCCACCCTTCCAAAGCCGCAATCAACATGGCCAGCTTGCAGGGCTGAACATCGAGCTGGGCAATGCCCTGTGCATACAGCTCAATGTGCGGTGTACCTGGGTCGACCAGGTCCTTGTGGAAAACTTCCCCGCCCTTGAAGCCAGGCAATTCGACGCGATCATGGGCATGGCCCCTACACTGAAACGGCGCCAGCGGGTGAATTTCACCGATAACCTTTATCCGATCACCACGCGCCTGGTGGCCCGCAAGACATCGGGGTTGAAGCCGACCCCACGGTCACTGAAGGGCAAGCGCGTGGGCGTTCTGGTGGGCAGCAACCGCGAAGCCTTCGCCCTGTCGAAGTGGGCGCCCAAGGGGGTCATCGTCAAGGCATTCTGGCGCAATGACGAGTTGATCCGCAGCCTGCTGGCAGGCGACATCGATGCAACATTGCAAGGTACCGTGGAAATCCGTGAGGCGCTGCTCGACACCGCTGATGGTCAGGTTTTCGACTTCCTCGGCCCTCACGTCTCCACCGAACTGCTGGGTAACGGCGTGGCAATCGCACTGCGCAAGCCCGACACCGCTTTGCGCAGCGCCCTCAATCACGCCCTCGAGCAACTGAAGCAGAGCGGCGAATACCAACGCATCATCGAGCCCTACCGGCTGGACGCGCCGCTCTCCAGACCGTAATGGCCAATTAATTGCGCGGAACATGAGCTGGATCAGTATTTGCCCAACCGGTGCGCTTAGAGTCGACGCCCTGCCGACTCCTCCAACAATCACGAGCGCGCTTTTCCATGAAGATCAATCTGCCGGTCACCGGTCGAAATGTGGATTTTGCCCCCGACGCCAATATCCTCTCGACCACCGACCTGACCAGCGCAATTACCTACGCCAACCAGGACTTCATCGATATCAGCGGCTACACCCGCGAGGAGCTGCTGGGCACGCCGCACAACCTGCTGCGTCACCCGGACATGCCGGCCGCGGCGTTTGCGCACATGTGGCAGGTATTGAAAAGCGGTCGCTCGTGGATGGGCATGGTGAAAAATCGCTGCAAGAACGGCGATCACTATTGGGTCAGTGCCTATGCCACGCCGGTCACCCGGGACGGCGTGACGGTGGAGTATCAATCGGTGCGCACCAAGCCCGATGCACGGCGGGTGCATCGGGCCGAACGGGCCTATGCCCGCCTGCGTGCCGGCACTCGGCGAGCACGGCCCGTGGTGGGCATGACCTTCAAGCTGTCGGCATGGGTCCTGGGGGCTTGCGCCACAACCTGGGCATTGGGCCTTGGGCTCGCGCCTTATTCGCTGACCTGGCAACTGCTGGCGGGAACGGCGGCCTGCGCCGTGGGGGTAGCGGGTGTGCATGGCTTGTTACGGCCCCTGGCACAGTTGAACCAGCGGGCACGGCTGATTGCCGATAACCCGCTGAGCCAGGGGATCTACACCGGGCGCAAGGACGAGTTCGGGCGTATCGAGTTTGCCATGCAGATGCTGGAGGCCCAGGTGGGCGCGGTGGTCGGCCGGATTGGCGATGCATCGCAACGTCTGTCCGGCCATGCCGCGGCGCTGGTGCAACAACTGGACAGCAGCCACACCAGCAGCCTCGGCCAACAGACCCAGACGGATCAGGTCGCCGCTGCGATCAATCAAATGGCCGCCAGCGTGGCGCAAGTCGCCGAGCACGCGTTGCAGGCGTCCAGGGCCGCAGACCAGGCCGGCAGCGAAACCCGCGAGGGCCATCAACGAGTGGATGAAAGCCGCGACGCGGTGCTGCGTTTGTCCGAGGAACTGGCGCGGGCCACCGCAGTGATCCATCAACTGGAAAGCCACAGCGGCGATATTTCCGGGGTGCTGGAAGTGATCCGGGCGATTGCCGAACAGACCAACCTGCTGGCGCTGAATGCCGCCATCGAAGCGGCGCGGGCCGGGGAGCAAGGACGCGGGTTTGCTGTGGTGGCCGATGAGGTACGAGGCCTGGCCCAGCGTACGCAGGATTCGACCAATGAGATCCAGCGCATGATCAGCACCCTGCAAGGCGGCGCCCGGGATGCGGTGCAGGCGATGGCGCAAAGCAGCCAGCATGTGGAGGCCAGCGTCGATCAGGCCCAGCGCGCCGCTGCCGCACTGGATGGGATCAGCCAGCGAGTGACCCGAATTACCGCCATGAGCCAGCAGATCGCGGCGGCGGTGGAAGAACAGAGTGCGGTGAGCGAAGACATCAATCGCAACATCATCGGCATTCGCAATGCCGGGGAAGTGACGGTCAGCGCTGGCCAGCAGAGCCAGCTCAGCTCAGGGGACGTGGCGGGGCTAGCGGATGACTTGCGGCGGTTGGCGGAGGAATTCTGGGGCAAGCGCCGCTAGCGCTTAAGCCGCCCGCAATGAAATGAAGGCGTAGTTGGCCGGCACCTCGGTGGCAATCCGGGCGCCGGCATCCAGCAGTTGCTCGGCAATGTCCATCCCGGACACATGAAACACCCACTCATTGGCCTGCACGACTTCTTGCGTCGCCAACTCGATCGCCTGGGCAAACAGGCCCATGTCGGGCAAGTACGCGGTAAACCCATCGCCCTTGAGCGCCGTGGTATGGATGCCCAGCAACCCGCACACGGCTTCCTTGGCCTGGATATCATCGCGGTCAGCCTGGCGTGAGCGGCGGATCAACTCGGCCAGCTCCTTGTCCATCAACTCGCCCCCCACGATCAGCGCCGGCCCCTGCTCCCAGGATTCCGGCGGGCAGTCCTTGGCTGCCGGGTTCAACGGGATGTGCGGATTGATCTCCATCGGGTAGATGCGGCACACCAACGGCCGCCGCTCGTAAATGCGGCAACGGTCGTCTTCGTCAAGATTCCGGCAGCGCCCGGCGTTATAGGCGGCAAAGGTGATTGCCACATACGCCTCGGTATTGCCGCTGGGCACGATGGCGGAACGGCGTTGTGCGTGGTCACGTTGCAACTCGGGCAGCCCCAGGCCACTGCCCAGGAAACCTTCCACCAGCACGATGACATTACCGCCGTCAGCCGCCCAGCTGCGGGCTTCTTCGAGGGTCAAGGGCACATGGTGGTCGGTGCAGCATTTGCCGCAACCGACGCAGGAAAAATGGGTATTCATGGAGGATCTGTCACCAGGCAAGGTCAGAAGGCACTCATGAACGGTGGCGGGTTTTTGCCTCTGTTCACCGTTCTGCCTCTGTGCAAAGCAAGTTATGCGCCAGCGCCGTCAGTCCTCGGGGACAAGGTCGCGAAGCACAAACACCATGCCCACACGTTCATACAGCCGCCGTGCCCGCAAGTTGGACTCCAGCACCTTGAGGTCGACAAACGCTTCGCCGCGTTGCTTGAACACCTGGAAGGTGTGCAGCAATAACGCACGGCCCAACCCCATGCCCTGGGCACAGGGGTGAATGGCCAGGTTCTTGATGTAGGCGCTGGTCCAGCATTGGGACACACCCAGAATGCCGCTGGCGTTACTCGCCACCAGGCACAGTTTTGGGTCGAACTCGGCATCGGTAACGAACTGCTGGCGCCAGTGCTCAAGGGAGCCGACGCGTCCGCCGCCTTGTTCCTGGGCCAGGCTCAATACCGCGTGGATCGCCGGGGCCATGGCTTCGCGGTAATGATCCAGCTGGATATCCGCCGGCCATTGCGGGGCGGGCAGGCTGCCGGTGAGGTCGCGGCGCAGCAGCTGGAAATATTCACCCATCGGTCACAGGCCCTGTTGCGCCACGGTCTGGGCGGCTACCACCAGGCACTTGGTCAGTTCCGGCGAAGAAAACTTGGTGAGTACCGCATTGGCACCGGCCAGGCGGGCTTTTTCGCTGTTCATCGCACTGTCCAGGGAGGTGTGCAGCAGCACATAGAGGTCCTGGAAGTCCGGGGTTTCCCGCAGGGTGCGGGTAAAGGCGTAGCCGTCCATTTCGGACATTTCGATGTCCGAGACCACCACGTTGATTTGCTCGACGGTGCCTTGCAGCTCCAGCAAACGGTCAATGGCTTCCTTGGCGCTGCGGGCGGTGTGGCACGTGAGGCCGAGGTTGCGCAGGGTGTGCACCGATTGCTGCAGGGCCACCTGGCTGTCGTCCACCACCAGGATTCGGGCGTTGCCCAGCACTTCGGCCTCTTCCATGGTCAGGTCGGTGGGCGCCGCTTCGATCTGCGCCGGGGCGATGCCGTGGATGACTTTCTCGATGTCCAGCACTTGCACCAGGGCGCCTTCGACCTGGGTCACGCCGGTGATAAACGAACGCGTACCGCCGGAACCAAACGGCGGCGGGCGAATGTCGGTGGTCAGGCAGTGCACGATCTTGCTCACCGCCTGCACATGCAGGCCCTGCTTGGAACGGCTCACGTCGGTGACGATCAGGCAGCCGCCGTCCGGGTCTTGCAGGGGCATCTCCCCCAGGGCGCGGCTCAGGTCGATCACCGACAACGCGGTGCCGCGCAAGGTGGCGATGCCTTTGACGTGGGGGTGCGACTCCGGCAGCTTGGTCAGCGGTGGGCAGGGAATGATTTCACTGACTTTCAGCAGGTTGATCGCCATCAGCTTGCCGCTGCGCAAGGTAAAGAGCAGAAGCGAGAGTGAATCTGCGCGGGCTTTGGTGGTGGACATAAAAACCTTCTGTGGATCAGGGATAACGATCTATAGACCGTTATCGACTTGCACGCGAAAAACTGTAGGAGCGAGCTTGCTCGCGAAAAACCTGAGGGCGCTGTGTTTATCCAGGCTGCCCGCGTTATCGTTGACGCGTTTCGCGAGCAAGCTCGCTCCTACCTACAACAAGCAGTCGTCAGCCCTTCCACACCTGCGGGTTTACCAGATCCTGCGGACGCTCGCCCAGCAAGGCGCTGCGCAGGTTTTCCAGGGCGCGGTTGGCCATGGCTTCGCGGGTCTCGTTGGTGGCCGAGCCGATGTGCGGCAGGGTCACCGCATTGCTCAGTTGGAACAGCGGCGACTCGGACAGCGGCTCCTGCTCGTACACATCCAGGCCGGCACCACGGATTGTGTGGTTTTGCAGGGCCTGGATCAGCGCCGGCTCATCCACCACCGGGCCACGGGAGATGTTCACCAGGATCGCACTGGATTTCATCAGGCCCAGCTCGCGATGGCTGATCAGGTGGCGGGTTTTCTCGCTCAGTGGCACCACCAGGCAGACGAAGTCGGCTTCGGCCAGCAACTGGTCGAGGCTGCGAAACTGCGCGCCGAGTTCCTGTTCCAGTTCGGTCTTGCGGCTGTTGCCGCTGTACAGAATCGGCATATTGAAACCCAGGCGACCCCGACGCGCGACGGCCGCGCCGATGTTGCCCATGCCGACGATACCCAGGGTCTTGCCGTGTACATCACAGCCAAACAACGGCGCGCCGACGCTGGCTTTCCACTGGCCGGCCTTGGTCCAGGCGTCCAGTTCGGCGACGCGGCGGGCGCTGCTCATCAGCAGGGCGAAGGCCAGGTCGGCGGTGCTTTCGGTGAGCAGATCCGGGGTGTTGGTGAGCATGATCCCGCGCTCATTGAAGTACGCCAGGTCGTAGTTGTCGTAGCCCACCGACACGCTGGAAACCACTTCCAGTTTGCTCGCACCTTCCAGTTGCGCGCGGCCCAGTTTGCGGCCTACGCCGATCAGGCCGTGGGCATGGGGCAAGGCTTCGTTGAACTGGGCGTTGATGTCGCCCTGCTTGGGGTTGGGGGCGATGACATCGAAATCCTGTTGCAGGCGTTCGATCATTTCCGGGGTGACGCGGCTGAAGGCGAGGACGGTCTTTTTCATGGAAGGCAGGCTCATCGACTACGTGGGAATGGCAAGCACGCTAACATTCTTGGGTAGGGCTTGTCAGGCCGGCCCTCACACCCCACAGCCAGACTGTTGCGATTTGGGCAACAGTCATTATCTTGTTACACTCTGTATCGCACCGCTCACCTGCGCTAATTTGTCGCATCGATGAGCGCAGCGGTTAAGACCGACCCGCTCTCCCCCGATTTCCCTCGACTTATTTCCAGGGCTCTACACTGGGAATCTGTCTTAAAGCCGCTGAGTTCAGCGGCTTTTTTTTGCGCTGAAAAAAGGCCAGGAACCCCAACAACACTGGCCGGTTTCGATTGACCCAAAGGAGCTCCACCGGTGAAAACCTCGCTGACGTTCACCCCGTTATTCCTCGCGATTGCTGCAACGATCGTTCCCCTTGCCCACGCGGCAGACACCCCGGCCACCGACGGCTTCGTCGAAGGTTCCAGCTTCAAGATCAACACCCGCAACTACTACATGAACCGCGACCGTCGCGACATTCACACCGATGACAGCAAGGAATGGGGCCAGGGCTTCATCGGCATCTTCGAATCCGGCTACACCCCCGGCATCGTCGGCTTCGGCCTGGACGCCAACGCCATGCTCGGCCTCAAGCTCGACGGCGGTGGCGGCACCGACGGCTCGAGCATCCTGCCGGTAAGCTCCGGCAACGGCAAAGCGCCCGGCTCGTTCTCCACCGCCGGCGCCACCCTGAAAATGCGCGCCTTCGACACCGAACTGAAAGCCGGCGACCTGTTCCTCAACAACCCGGTGATTGCCGGCGGCATGACCCGCATGCTGCCCCAGACCTTCCGCGGCGTGAGCCTGACCAACCACAGCCTGGACGGCTGGATGTTCGAGGGCGGCCAGGCCAGCTTCACCAAGCTCTACAACCAGAGCGGCCGTCGCCGCATCGGCACCAGCTACGGCGCATTGCCCAATGGCGAAGACAGCCGCCACCTGGACTGGGCCGGCGTGTCCTTCAGCGGCGTGCCGGGGCTGACCAGCAACCTGTACGCGTCCGAACTCAAGGACATCTGGAACCAGTACTACTACGACCTCGACTACACCTGGCAGTTGAACGAGCTGGTCAGCCTGAACCCGGGCCTGCACTACTACCACACCCAGGAGACCGGCAAAGCCTTGCTGGGCAACATCGACAACAACACCTACAGCCTGCATTTCACCGTGGGCGTGGGCAATCACAGCGTTACCGCCGCCTACCAGCGGGTCAACGGCAACACGCCGTTCGACTACATCAGCCAGGGCGACAGCATCTACCTGGACAACTCCCAGCAATACTCCGACTTCAACGGCCCCAACGAGCGCTCGTGGAAGCTCAAGTACGCCTATGACTTCGTCGGGCTGGGCCTGCCGGGCCTGAACTCGGCAGTGTCTTACATCAGCGGCAAGACCGACCTGACCACGGTCGATCCGGACAGCCGTGGTTACTCATCCTGGTACAGTGCCGACGGCAAGAACGCCAAGCACTGGGAACGGGACATCGACCTCAAGTACGTGGTGCAAGGCGGCAAGGCCAAGGATCTGGCCGTGCGCCTGCAATGGGCGACCAATCGTGGCGGCAATGGCTACGCGGCAGTGGACCGGGACGTGGATGAGTACCGCGTGATCGTCGACTATCCGATTGACGTTTTTTAACCTTCAGGCTTTCTTTTAGCGGCGACGACTTATTTTTCACAGCATGGAACTAAACTGCCAGCATCTTGAGTGCCGAAGCCAGTCCCATGAGTCAACGCCGCGCCTTCACCCTGCCTGCACGCCCGGAGCTTTTGCTGATTCTGGGCAGTGGCCTTACTGTCGTGCTGATCGTGGTCATCGTTGCCGTACTGCTGATCCGCGAACACGCCAGCGCCTTGCAGGCAGCCAAGCGTTCCACCAGCAATATCACCCAACTGATCAATGCCGATGTGCTGCGCAACGTCGAGCTCTACGACCTGGCGCTGAACGGCCTGATCACCGCAACCACTCGCGATGACCTGCCCCAGGTTTCCGCCGAAGTCCTGCATATGGTGCAGTTCGACCAGTCCACGGCCGCCCCTTTCAAAGGCGAAGTCCTGCTGCTGGACAAAACCGGCGCGGTCACCGCCGACTCTTCCACGCTGACACCCACACCCCGCAACTTCGCCAATCGCGATTATTTCCAGGTGCACCAGCAAAACCCCGATGCCGGGCTGTTCATCAGCCGTCCCTTCAGGATTCGTTGCGACTGCGATCAAGTCTGGCGCATCGCCTTCAGCCGCCGGGTGCCCGGACCCAATGGCGAGTTTACCGGTGTGGCGGTGGCAACCATGCGCCTGGCGTATTTCGACCAGTTGTTCAACAGCCTGACCATCGGCAGCGGCAGCAGCATCAACCTGCTGAATAACGACGGCATCCTGTTGGCCCAGCAGCCGCTGCTCGAAAGAGACATGATCAACAAGGACCTGAGCGCGCGGCCCAACTTCAAGCGAATGCTGCGCGAAGGCAGCGGCAGTTTCAGCGCCATCTCCGCCATCAGTAGCGCGCAACGGCTGTACACCTTCACCAGCGTCGGCGCGCTGCCGCTGATTGTGGTGGTAGCGTTGTCGAGCGATGACGTGTTTGCCGCCTGGAAGCGCGCCGCCCTGCTGATCAGTGGCGCCACCGGCGTGCTGTGTGTGGGGCTGTTGTGGCTGACCTGGATGCTGCGCCTGGAACTGCGCCGCCGCTATCGCGCCGAGAAGGTGTTGTCGGAACTGGCGGCCACCGACGGCCTCACCGGCCTGGCCAACCGCCGCACCCTCGACCAGCGCCTGCGCCTGGAATGGGAGCGCGCGCAACGCTCAGGCGAGCCACTGGCCTTGCTGATGATTGATGTCGACCACTTCAAGGCCTTCAACGACCGCCATGGTCACCAGGGTGGCGACGAGGCCTTGCGCAACGTGGCCCGGGTCATCGGCAGCAATATTCGTCGCCCCGCCGACCTGGCTGCGCGCTACGGCGGCGAAGAGTTCGCGGTGATCCTGCCGGATACCGACGGCGAGGGTGCGAGCACCATCGCCGAACATATCCGCAGTGCGGTGGAGCACTTGCCACCGGCGGACGGCGACGCGCTGTCGGTCACCGTCAGCGTCGGGCTCAGTACCTGGGACAAACGCAGCCGTGGCTCGCTGGAAGAGCTGCTGCTGAGTGCCGATCGGGCGCTGTATGACGCCAAGCATTCCGGGCGCAACCGCATCGTTCACAGCCAGGCCACATAAGCCGTTATCAGCAACTACGCTAAGGGCATCCTCGAAGCAGAAGTACGCCCGATGAGCCCAGGCACTACCCGCCCGCCCCGCCCCACCCACCGCCCGGAGCTGCTGCTGATCATCGGCAGTTGCGTCACGGTGCTGCTGATCATGCTGGTGGTCGCGGTGCTGCTGATTCGCGAACACGCCAACACGTTGCAGGCGGCCCAGCGCACGGCCAATAACATCACCCAACTGATCGACGCCGACGTGCTGCGCAACGTCGAGCTGTACGACTTGTCGATCAAAGGCCTGATCGCCGCCACCGAACGCACTGATTTGGCTGGGGTATCGGCCGGCATCCGTCACCTGGTGCTGTTCGACCGTTCGGAAGCGGCGCCCTACAAAGGCGACATCCTGTTGCTGGACAAGGATGGCAACGTGATCGCCGACTCAGCCCTGCAGACGCCCAAATCCGCCAACTTCGCCGACCGCGACTACTTCCAGGCCCATCGGCAGAATCCCGACCTGGGGCTGTTCATCAGCCGGCCCTTCATGGCGCGCTGCGTGTGTGATGACCAATGGCGTATCGCTTTCAGCCGCCGGGTTTCCGGGCCGGATGGGCGATTCCTCGGCGTGGCCGTGGCAACCATGCGCCTGTCGTACTTTCAGCAACTGTTCCGCAGCCTGAATATCGGCAGCGACAGCACCATCAACCTGATCAACCAACAAGGCATCCTGCTGGCCCAGCAGCCGTTGCTGGAACGGGACATGATCGACAAGGACCTCAGCCAGCGGCCCAACGTCGCGCGCATATTGCACGAGCGCGACGGCAACTTTCGCGGCACCTCCAGTGTGGATGAGGAGCACCGCCTGTATACCTTCTCAACGGTGGGCGATTTACCGCTGATCGTCGTCGTGGGGCTGTCCACGAATGACATATTCGCCCCCTGGAAGCGCGCAGCACTGGTGATCAGCGGCGCTACCGGGATTTTGTGCATCGGCCTTTTGTGGCTGACCTGGATGCTCTGCATGGAACTGCGCAGGCGCCACCGTGCCGAACAGGTGCTGTCAGAACTGGCAGCCACCGACGCGCTCACCGGCCTGGCCAACCGCCGCACCCTGGACCAGCGCCTGCGCCTGGAATGGGACCGCGCCCAGCGTTCGGCCGAGCCGTTGACGGTGCTGATGATTGACGTGGACCACTTCAAGGCGTTCAACGACCGACATGGCCATCAAGGTGGCGACGAGGCACTGCGCACGGTGGCGCAGGTGATCGAGGGCAATATCCGCCGCCCGGCTGACCTCGCTGCTCGCTATGGCGGGGAAGAATTTGCAGTGGTGCTGCCGCATACCGACAGCCAGGGTGCACGCGTGATTGCTGAACATATCCGCAGCAGTGTCGAACACCTGCCGCGAGTGAGCGGGGATACGGTGCCGATTACCGTCAGCATCGGCCTCAGTACCTGGACCAAAAACAGCCGCACCACGCTGGAGGAATTACTGCTCAACGCCGACCAGGCGCTGTATGAGGCCAAGCATACCGGGCGTAATCGCGTTGTTGATGCCGGCGCTTTAAAGCCGTGACGCAAAGCGTCACAGGAGGCGTTACCACGCAGAGCGTGGGAACGATCAAAAAAAAGGCCACCCGAAGGCAGCCTTTAAAAACAAAAGGAAAGAGAGTTGTTACTTACACCGCCGCGACGGGACGCATGTAAGAGATCGGTGCGGTGCTGGCATCTTCGAAGGTCACGACTTCCCAGGCATCTGTCTGTGCAATCAGCTTGCGCAGCAGTTGGTTGTTCAGGGCGTGGCCAGACTTGAAGCCTTTGAACTCGCCTATCAGGCTATTGCCCAGCAGGTAGAGGTCACCGATTGCATCGAGGATCTTGTGCTTCACGAATTCGTCTTCATAGCGAAGGCCGTCTTCGTTCAGTACACCATCCGCGTCGACCACAATGGCGTTTTCAACGCTGCCGCCGAGTGCGAGGTTGTGCTTGCGCAGGTACTCGATGTCACTCATGAAACCAAAGGTACGGGCGCGGCTGACTTCTTTTACGAACGAAGTGCTGGAAAAATCCACGCTTGCACTTTGGGTGCGGTCACGGAATACCGGGTGATCAAAATCGATCTCAAAGCTCACTTTAAAGCCTTCGAACGGGACGAAGGTGGCGCGCTTGTCGCCGTCTTCTACTGTCACTTCCCGCAGAATGCGAATGAACTTCTTGGCTGCGTCCTGTTCTTCCAGGCCGGCAGATTGAATCAAGAATACGAAGGGTCCGGCGCTGCCATCCATGATCGGGACTTCGGACGCGGAGAGCTCGACGTAGGCGTTATCGATGCCCAGACCGGCCATGGCCGAGAGCAAGTGCTCCACCGTGTCCACTTTGACGTCACCGTTGACCAACGTGGTCGACATCGTGGTTTCGCCAACATTTTCCGCGCGAGCAGGTATCTGCACCACAGGGTCCAGGTCGGCACGAACAAACACGATGCCGGTGTCGACAGGTGCGGGCTTGAGGGTCAGGTATACCTTCTCCCCGGAGTGCAGACCTACACCTGTGGCACGGATAATATTCTTCAGGGTGCGTTGTTTAATCATGGCTTGGACCGCTTCAGCGCAAATTGCGAACTGGTATCAACAAAGGCTGGCGATAATAGCAGACCAGACCTTTGCTGAACACCAATCACCTTCATAGCCCTGATACATTCCATTAATCGGCCTGACGACGCAGGAAAGCCGGGATGTCCAGGTAGTCCAGGTCATCTTGCGGATTCGGGCTGCGGGATGCAGCAGCACCGGCCTGAGCCTGGTTGCGCATCACGGTCGGACGATCCAGGTCACGATAGTTCACAGACGGCAGTTCCTGGCGCGAAGGCGCTGGAGCGGCAGCTTGCTGGCTGGCGTGGCTGGTATGGACGGTGTTGTCGATGACCTTTACAGGCTTCTCGATTTTCGCACCCAGGCCGGTCGCAACAACGGTCACGTGCAGTTCGTCGCGCATGTCCGGATCGATAACGGTACCGACCTTGACCATGGCGTGCTCGGAAGCGAAGGCTTCGATGATGCTACCCACGTCGGAGTACTCACCCAGGGACAGGTCAGGACCGGCGGTGATGTTCACCAGGATGCCGCGTGCGCCTTGCAGGTTCACGTCTTCCAGCAATGGGTTGCGGATGGCCGCTTCGGTAGCTTCACGTGCACGGTTCGGACCGCTGGCGCAGCCAGTGCCCATCATCGCCATGCCCATTTCGCTCATCACGGTACGTACGTCGGCAAAGTCGACGTTGATCATGCCCGGACGCTTGATGATGTCGGAGATACCGCGAACGGCACCGGCCAGTACATCGTCAGCCTTGGCAAACGCAGACAGCAGGCTTGCGTCCTTGCCGAGGATGGTCAGCAGCTTCTCGTTGGGAATGGTGATCAACGAGTCGACGCTTTCGGACAGCAGACGGATGCCTTCATCGGCGATCTGCATGCGCTTGCGACCTTCGAACGGGAATGGACGGGTCACGACGGCAACCGTCAGGATCCCCATTTCCTTGGCCACTTCGGCAATGATCGGCGCAGCACCGGTACCGGTACCACCGCCCATGCCCGTGGTGATGAACACCATGTTGGTGCCTTGCAACACTTCAGCGATGCGCTCGCGGTCTTCCAGGGCGGCTTGACGGCCGACTTCCGGATTCGCGCCGGCACCCAGGCCCTTGGTCACGGCTGTGCCCAATTGCAGGATGGTGCGTGCACCGATGCTTTTGAGGGCCTGGGCGTCAGTGTTGGCGCAGATGAATTCAACGCCTTCAATGTTGCTCTTGACCATGTGGTTGACAGCGTTGCCGCCGCCACCGCCGACGCCGATCACTTTGATGACCGGGCTTGCGGGGATGTTGTCTACGAGTTCGAACATTTTCCCTCTCCTTTCATTTCTCTAGTTTTTTCGCCTACTACTTGAAACGGTGTTGCGGTAAATCTTTAGAAATTGCCTTTCACCCAAGCCTGCAACCGCTCGAACAACGGCGCTTTCGCTTCGTCGTCGCTTCTGTAGCTGTCGCGGTTGCTCGGGCCCGACAGGGAAATGCCGTCGGTCTGCTTTTGCAGCCCGTACAACAGCAAGCCCACACCGGTGGAATAAATCGGGTTGCGCACTACGTCGCCCAGGCCTTTCACGCCATGGGGCACGCCCAGGCGGACCGGCATGTGGAAGATTTCCTCGGCCAGTTCGACCGCGCCTTCCATCTTCGAGGTGCCACCGGTCAGCACGATGCCGGCCGGAATCAAATCTTCGTAGCCGCTGCGGCGCAGTTCAGCCTGGATCAGGGTGAACAGTTCGTCGTAGCGCGGCTCGACCACTTCGGCCAATGCCTGGCGCGACAGTTCGCGCGGTGGACGGTCGCCCACGCTTGGCACCTTGATGGTTTCACCGGCACCGGCCAGCTTGGCCAGGGCGCAGGCGTAACGGATCTTGATTTCTTCGGCGTACTGGGTCGGTGTGCGCAACGCCATGGCGATGTCGTTGGTCACCTGGTCACCGGCAATCGGGATCACGGCGGTGTGACGAATCGCACCCTCGGTGAAGATCGCGATGTCCGTGGTGCCGCCGCCGATGTCCACCAGGCACACGCCCAGTTCTTTTTCGTCGTCGGTCAGTACCGAGTAAGCCGAAGCCAACTGCTCGAGAATGATGTCGTCGATTTCCAGCCCGCAGCGGCGCACGCATTTTTCAATGTTCTGTGCAGCGTTGACGGCGCAGGTCACTACGTGAACCTTGGCTTCCAGACGTACGCCCGACATGCCCAGGGGCTCGCGAACGCCTTCCTGGTTATCGATCACGTAGTCCTGCGGCAGGGTGTGCAGCACGCGCTGGTCAGCCGGGATCGCCACGGCTTGCGCTGCGTCGAGTACCCGCTCCAGGTCGGCCGAGCTGACTTCGCGGTCGCGAATCGCCACGATGCCGTGGGAATTCAGGCTGCGGATGTGGTTGCCGGCAACGCCGACAAATGCCGAGTGAATCCGGCAACCGGCCATCAGCTGCGCTTCTTCGATGGCGCGCTGGATCGATTGCACGGTGGATTCAATATTCACCACCACGCCCTTCTTCAGGCCCCGGGACGGATGCGTGCCGATTCCGACGATTTCCAGCGTGCCGTCGTCCGCGACCTCGCCTACCAGCGCCACCACCTTGGAGGTGCCGATATCCAGACCGACGATCATTTTGCCGCTTTGCACGTTTGCCATGGGTCCTGCCTCTTCTTAATTCTTCGCGACAGCAGGTTGCGCTGCCGTGGGCGCCGCAGGGGCCCGCCAGCCGACGGCAAGGCCGTTGGCGTAACGCAGGTCGATGCTCGCAATGTTCGTAATCTGTTCTTTCAAGGTCTTTTCATAGATGGCGATAAAACGGCGCATCTTTTCCACCAGGTTGCCGCGTCCCAGCAACAACTCGATGCCCGGGCCGGAACTGCCTGCACCCGTGGTCAAAAACCAGCTGCCCCGCTCGCGCAATTCCAGTCGCGCAATCGAGAAGCCCAACGGCCGCAGCATCTGGCTCAACGCCTGGTACTGCTGCATCACTTGCTGCTGCGCCCGCTGCGGTCCGAACAACTGCGGCAGGTGCTCGTAATTCGCCACTTCGCGAGGTGCAAACGCCTGGCCCTGGTTGTTCAACAGCGCACCATCACCCCAACGGGCCACGGGCAGTTGTTCTTCCAGGCGGATCGTCACTTGATCCGGCCACACGCGACGTACTTCGGCGTGGGCAATCCATGGCATCTGTTCCAGCTCGGAGCGCATGCCTGCCAGGTCGATGGTGAAGAAGCTCGACGCCACAAACGGGGCGATTCGCTGCTGCACGGCTTGCTGGCTGATGTAGCTCAAGTCGCCCTGCACGCTGATCTTGGTTATCGGCCGGTCGGCATACGGCAGCAGGCGCTGGGCGCCTTCATACGTACCGAACCCCAGGGCCACCAGGATCACCGGCCAGAACAGCGCCTTGAGAAAACCAAAGTTGGCTTTCGGCATGCGCGCCGACATCGGCTCTTTAGCCACCATTCGGCTGGCACCACGCGGCACCGGCTTGCGGCCGGGAGCGGGTTGCTGATGACGAAGCGATGCGCCGTTCATGGTCTTAGCCTCGTGGCTCTATGCTTGCTGCCAGGATCGCCAGCACCAACTGCTGGAAATCCAGGCCGGCGGCACGAGCGGCCATGGGTACCAGGCTGTGGTCGGTCATCCCGGGTGCAGTGTTGACTTCCAGGAACCAGAAGTTCCCCTGGTCATCCTGCATCACGTCTGCCCGCGCCCAACCGGCGATACCCAGCGCCTCACAGGCTTTCGCCGTGAGGTCCATCAATTCCTGTTCCTTGGCTGCGTCGAGGCCGCACGGGATCCGGTACTGGGTATCGGAGGCCACATACTTGGCGTCGTAGTCGTAAAAGGTGTGGGGCGTGCCCAATGCGATGGGCGGCAATACCTGGCCACGCAGAGTAGCGATGGTGAACTCGGGACCTTGAATCCACTGTTCCACCAACACTTGCGAATCGTAGGTACTGGCCGCTTTCCATGCGTCAATCAATTCGGCGGCTGAGTTCACTTTAGCCATGCCGATACTGGAGCCTTCATGGGCTGGTTTGACGATCAAAGGCAGGCCCAGTTCCTTGGCTGCAGAAATACAATCGTCTTCGCTGCACAGCACGCTGTGACGCGGGGTCGGAATACCCAGGCTGTGCCACACCTGCTTGGTGCGCAACTTGTCCATGGCCAGGGCCGAAGCGAGGATGCCGCTGCCGGTATACGGAATGCCCAGGCACTCCAGCAGGCCCTGCATGCTGCCGTCTTCACCGCCACGGCCGTGAAGAATGATGAAGGCGCGGTCGATCTTCTCGGCCTGCAGGCGCGACAGGAAGTCATCACCCACGTCGATGCCGAACGCATTCACACCGGCACTTTGCAGCGCTTCCAGCACGGCATTGCCGGACTTCAGCGACACTTCACGCTCAGCGCTCTTGCCACCGAACAGCACCGCAACCCGGCCGAAGTCGGCAGGTTGAATGGTCGAGAACAGGGAGCCGTAGTCAGTGGTCATTTCGACTTCCCCTGTGCGGCGGCAAACAGCGGGCTTGCCAGCAATTTAGGGGCGAGGCCACCGATGTCACCGGCACCCTGGCACAGCAGGATGTCGCCGGCACGCAGCAGCGGCTTGACGATCGGCGCCAGGTCCACACCACGCTCGATGTAGATCGGGTCCAACTGGCCGCGTTGACGGATGCTGTTGCACAGCTTGCGGCTGTCGGCACCCGGGATCGGTTCTTCACCGGCCGGGTAGACTTCCATGAGCAGCAACACGTTGGCATCCGCCAGTACATTGACGAAATCGTCGTACAGGTCGCGGGTACGGCTGTAGCGGTGCGGCTGGTACACCATCACCAGGCGGCGTTCCGGCCAGCCACCGCGTACGGCCTTGATCACCGCTGCCACTTCGGTCGGGTGGTGACCGTAGTCGTCCACCAGCATCACGTTGCCGCCGTCCACCGGCAGTTCGCCGTAGACCTGGAAGCGACGACCCACGCCGGCAAAACCCGACAGGCCTTCGACGATGGCTTCATCGCTGACGCCTTCGTCGGAGGCGATGCAGATGGTCGCCAGGGAGTTGAGTACGTTGTGGTTGCCCGGCATGTTCACCGAGACATCCAGCGGCTCGCGGTCAGGACGCAGCACGGTGAAGAAAGTCTGCATGCCTTGCTGGCGCACATTGATCGCGCGCACGTCACAGTCTTCGCTGAAGCCGTAGGTCACGGTCGGACGCTTCACCAGCGGCAGGATTTCGCGCACCACCGGATCGTCCAGGCACACCACGGCCAGACCGTAGAACGGCAGGTTGTGCAGGAACTCGACGAAGGTTTTCTTCAGTTTGTTGAAGTCACCGTCGTAGGTCGCCATGTGGTCGGCGTCGATGTTGGTCACCACGGCCACCAGCGGTTGCAGGTGCAGGAAGCTGGCGTCGCTTTCATCGGCTTCGGCGATCAGGTAACGGCTGGTCCCCAGTTGTGCATTGGTGCCGGCTGCATTCAGGCGGCCACCGATGACGAAAGTCGGGTCCAGGCGACCGGCGGCGAACACCGAGGCGATCAGGCTGGTGGTGGTGGTCTTGCCGTGGGTACCGGCGACGGCGATGCCGTGGCGGTAGCGCATCAGCTCAGCCAGCATTTCGGCACGCGGCACTACGGGAATGCGGCGTTCAAGGGCGGTGGCCACTTCCGGGTTGGAGGTGTTCACAGCGCTGGAGACCACCAGCACGTCGGCTTCGGCAGCGTTCTCGGCGCGGTGGCCGATAAAGATTTTTGCGCCAAACGATTCCAGGCGCTCGGTGACCGGCGACATTTTCAGGTCGGAGCCGGACACCTGGTAACCCAGGTTCAGCAACACTTCGGCGATCCCGCACATGCCCACGCCGCCGATACCGACGAAGTGGATGCGACGGATGCGGCGCATTTCCGGTTGCGGCATGGCTTTCTGATTCTCAACCATGGGCCACCTCCAGGCAGATATCGACCACGGTGCGGGTTGCGTCAGGTTTGGCCAGGCGGCTTGCGGTGCTCGCCATGCTGTTCAGTCGTTCCGGTTGCATCAAAACCTCGGTCAGGCGTGCGGCCAAATCGGCGGCGCCAGTCGTTCTTTGCGGCAGCAGGAAGGCAGCGCCCTCCCCGGCCAAATATTCGGCGTTGCGGGTCTGGTGATCGTCGATCGCGTGGGGCAAAGGCACCAGCAAGGACGGCAGACCGGCGGCAGCCAGTTCACTGACGGTCAACGCACCTGCGCGACAGACCACCAGGTCGGCCCAACCATAGGCTTGGGCCATGTCTTTGATGAAGGGCTGCACATTCGCCTCCACACCCGCTTCGCGGTAGCGCGTGGCGGTCACTTCATCGTGGTTCTTGCCGGCCTGATGAAAGATCTCGGGGCGCAGCTCCACGGGGAGTTGCGACACCGCTTCAGGCAGCAATTTGTTCAACGGTTCGGCGCCCAGGCTTCCGCCCAGGATCAACAGGTGCGCCTTGCGACCGGCCAATGGCTGGCGGGCGATGTCCATGAACAGTTCGGTACGCACCGGGTTGCCGGTGGTACGCAACTTGTCCGCGGCACCAAAGGTCTTCGGAAACGCCTCGCATACCCGTGCAGCCAAGGGCACCAGCAGGCGATTGGCAGTGCCGGCCACGGCATTCTGCTCGTGGACGATCACTGGCACGCCGGCGAGTCTTGCCGCAACACCGCCCGGGCCGGTCACGTAGCCACCAAAGCCCAGCACGCATACCGGCTTCACTTCACGGATCACCTTGCGCGCTTGCCACACGGCCTTGAGCAACACGAACGGCGCCTTCAGCAGGGACAATTTGCCCTTGCCACGCAAGCCGGTGACGTTGATCAAATGCAGCGGCAAGCCGGCATTCGGTACCAGATCGTTTTCGATGCCGCGCGGCGTACCGAGCCAATGCACGGTGTAGCCACGGTTCTGGAACTCACGGGCACAGGCCAGCGCCGGGAACACGTGGCCACCGGTGCCGCCTGCCATGATCAGCACGTTAGCGCCCATGGTTCGGCTCCTCGGCGAAGTCGCTTTCGCTGAACTCCATCTCTTCGCTGCCCAGGTGGGTCCGACTCTCCCACTCGATGCGCAGCAACAACCCGAGACAGGCGCAGCAAATCACCAACGAGCTGCCGCCGTAACTGAGGAACGGCAAGGTCAGGCCCTTGGTCGGCAGCAGGCCGACGTTCACCCCGATGTTGATCAGGAACTGGCCGATCCACAGGAACGACAAGCCGTACGCCACGTAGGCGGCGAAATATTGCTTGGCCTTTTCGGCCCACAAGCCGATGTACATGCCGCGAACACACACGAACACGAACAGCGCGACGGTGCACAGCGAACCGACCACGCCCAGCTCTTCGGCGAGTACCGAGAACACGAAGTCGGTGTGGGCTTCCGGCAGGTAGAACTGCTTCTGCACGCTGTTGCCCAGGCCCACGCCCAGCCACTCACCGCGACCGAAGGCGATCAACGCCTGGGTCAACTGGTAGCCGGAACCGAACTGATCGGACCACGGGTCGGTAAAGGTAATCAGACGGGCCATCCGGTAGGGTTGCGCCTGCACCAGAATGGTCACGGCGGCCACCGCCAGCACCACCATCAGGGTGAAGCGGAACAGGCCGACGCCACCGAGGAACAGCATCGCCGCCGCCGCGCCCATCATTACAACGGTGGCACCGAAGTCCGGCTCCATCAGCAACAGGCCGGCCATGGGCAGCAGCACGATGAACGGCTTGAAGAAGCCCATCCAGCTTTCGCGTACTTCTTTCTGGCGCCGCACCAGGTAGCCGGCGAGGTAGATCACCACGAACACCTTGGCGATTTCCGACGGCTGCACGTTGAACGCACCGAAGCCGATCCAGCGCATCGAACCGTTCACCTCACGCCCGATGCCGGGCAGGATCACCATCACCAACAGGCCGAAGGCGCCCACCAGCATCAGCCAACCCAGGCGCTGCCAGGTGGCGATCGGGATCATCATGGTGACGATGCATGCGCCAAGGCCAATCACCAGGTACACCAGGTGACGGATCATCATGTACAGGGTGTTGCCCGATTGCACCGCAGCCACTTCCGAGGAGGCCGAGGTGATCATCACCAGGCCCAGGCCCAGCAGCGCGAGGCAACCGGCGAGCATCGGGAAGTCCAGGTCGATACCGCGCCCGGTAATGATCGGCGACGGGTACGGCTTGATGATGTTACGGAAATTGATACTCATGCCAAGGCCTCCACGGCGCGGGCGAACAGCTGGCCGCGCTCTTCGTAGTTCTTGAACATGTCGAAACTGGCGCAGGCAGGCGACAGCAGCACCACGTCGCCCGGCTGAGCCAAGACTTTGGATTGGGCGATGGCATCGTCCAGGGACTGCGCGCGCACCTGCGGTACGGCGTCGCCCAGGGCATCGGCGATCAGGCCGGAATCACGGCCCATCAACACCACGGCGCGGCAGTTGGCGGCGACCGGGCCTTTAAGGTCCTTGAAGTCGGCACCCTTGCCGTCGCCACCGGCGATCAGCACGACCTTGCCCTGAATGTCGGCACCCAAGCCTTCGATGGCAGCGAGTGCCGCACCGACGTTGGTGGCCTTGGAATCGTTGTAATAGCCAACACCAGCCAGCTCGCGAACCCATTGGCAGCGATGCTCAAGGCCGGCAAAGCTGCGCAGGGCCGAGAGCATGGCGTCGAACGGCAAGCCAACTGCGTGACCGAGCGCCAGCGCCGCCAGGGCGTTGGCCTGGTTGTGGGCACCACGGATTTTCAGTTCGCGCACCGGCATCAGGTTCTGGAATTCGAAGGCCAGGTATTTCTCGCCGTTCTCTTCCCGAAGGCCGAAGGCCTTGAAGTCAGGCTTGTTCAGGCCGAAGGTCCAGCACGGCAGACCTTCGCCGATCAGCGGACGGCTCAGGGCATCCTGACGGTTCACCACCACTTGCCGCGCGCCACGGAAGATCCGGTGCTTGGCCAGGTGATACGCCGGCAGGCCGCTGTAGCGGTCCATGTGGTCCTCGCTGACGTTGAGCACGGTGGCCACCTCGGCGTTGAGCTGGTCAGTGGTTTCCAGCTGGAAGCTCGACAGCTCCATCACGTACAGCTCGACGTCGTCGTTGAGCAGGTCCAGCGCCGGCGTGCCGAGGTTGCCGCCCACGGCCACGCGCTTGCCGGCCGCAGCCGCCATCTCGCCCACCAGGGTGGTCACGGTGCTTTTTGCATTGGAACCGCTGATAGCCACGATCGGCGCCTTCGCGTTACGCGCGAACAGCTCGATATCGCCGGACAACTTCACGCCACGGGCCGCCGCCGCTTGCAGGGCCGGGGTCGCCAGGGCCAGGCCGGGGCTCACGTAGAGCTCATCGGCACGGCACAGAAACTCGACATCCAGCTCGCCACAACGCACTTCCACGTGCGGGTAGTCACGGCGCAGCGTGACCAGCTCCGGTGGATTTTCCCGCGTATCGGCCACGGCAAACGACGTGCCCCGGTTCGCCAGGAAGCGAACCAGGGACATGCCGCTCTTGCCGAGGCCGACAACGATGCGGAAGTGGTCTGAAGCGATCAGGGACACTCGTTTCTACCTCAGTTTCAGGGTGGCAAGGCCGAACAGAACCAGAATCACGGTGATAATCCAGAAACGGACAATCACCCGCGGCTCAGGCCAGCCCTTGAGTTCAAAGTGGTGGTGAATCGGCGCCATGCGGAATACGCGGCGCCCGGTCAATTTGAAGGAGGCAACCTGGATCACCACCGACAGGGTTTCCATCACGAACACACCGCCCATGATGAACAGGACGATTTCCTGGCGGACGATCACCGCGATGGTGCCCAGGGCCGCGCCCAGCGCCAGTGCCCCGACGTCGCCCATGAAGACTTGTGCGGGGTAGGTGTTGAACCACAGGAAGCCCAGGCCCGCACCGATCAACGCACCGCAGAACACAATCAGTTCGCCCGCGCCCGGTACATACGGGATCAGCAGGTATTCAGCGAATTTCACGTTACCCGACAGGTAGCAGAAGATGCCGAGGGCGCCGCCCACCATCACCGTCGGCATGATCGCCAGGCCGTCGAGGCCGTCCGTCAGGTTGACCGCGTTGCTGGAGCCGACGATCACGAAGTAGGTCAGCACCACGAAGCCGACGCCCAGTGGAATGCTGGCGTCCTTGAGCATCGGGATGATCAGGGTGGTTTCCACCGCGCTTGGCGCAGTCATGAACAGGAAGATCGCCGCGCCGAGGCCGAACACCGACTGCCAGAAATACTTCCAGCGGCTAGGCAGCCCCTTGGAGTTCTTCTCGATCACCTTGCGGTAGTCATCTACCCAACCGATGGCGCCGAACAGCAGGGTCACCAGCAGCACGGTCCAGACATAACGGTTATGCAGGTCAGCCCACAGCAGCGTACTGATGCCGATGGACGACAGGATCAACGCACCGCCCATGGTCGGGGTGCCGGACTTGGACAGGTGCGACTGCGGGCCGTCGTTGCGCACGGACTGGCCGATTTGCAGGTTTTGCAGGGTACGGATCATCCATGGCCCGAGGAACAGCGACAACGACAGCGCGGTCAGCACACCCAGGATCCCGCGCAGGGTCAGGTACTGAAAGACCGCGAAGCCTTTGTGGAACTGTTGCAGATACTCAGCCAGCAGCAGCAGCATTAATGTTTCTCCGTACTTGAGCCACACAAGGCCGCGACGACGTTTTCCATCACCGCGCTGCGCGATCCCTTGATCAAAATAGTGGTGTGTTTGTCTTGTTCAGCCGCACTCAGTGCCTGGATCAGTTCGGCCTGGCTGGCGAAATGCCTGGCGCCCGGCCCGAAGGTGTCCACGGCGTGCAGCATGTTCGGGCCAACGGCGTACAGGGCATCGACCTTGCCAGTTGCGTACGCGCCGACTTCACGGTGAGACTGTTCGGCCCACTCGCCCAGCTCGGCGATATCCCCCAGCACCAGCACCTTGCGACCGTCGAAGCTGGTCAGCAGGTCGATGGCGGCACAGATCGAGGACTGGTTGGCGTTGTAGGTGTCATCAATCACGCGCATGCCGTTGCTGGCCAGTTGCGCGACGGTGCGGCCCTTGACCGGTTGCACGGCGCCAAGGCCGGTGGCGATGCCAAACAACGACACGCCCAGCACGTGGGCGGCGGCGGCGGCAGCCAGGGCATTGGCGACGTTGTGGTTGCCCAGCAGGTTCAGTTGTACGTGCTCGTCACCTTGCGGGGTATGCAGGGTGAAGGACGGGCAGCCACGGGCGTCGGCCTTGATATTCGAGGCATGGAAATCGGCAGCGGCGTTGTGCACCGCGAAGCTCAACACCTTGCGACCGGCGGCACGTACACGCCAGGTTTCGAAGGCCTTGTCATCGAGGTTCAGCACGGCAGTGCCGGATGCGTCGAGGCCTTCGATGATTTCGCCCTTGGCTTCGACGATCTTTTCAGGGCCGCCAAACTCGCCGACGTGGGCAGTACCGGCGTTGCTGATCACCGCGACATGAGGCTTGGTCATGGCCACGGTGTAGGCGATTTCGCCGATGCGCGAAGCACCCAGCTCAATGACGGCCGCCGTGTGTTCCGGGGCCAGTTCGAGCAGGGTCAGCGGAGCGCCGAAGTCATTGTTCAGGTTGCCACGGGTCGCCAGGACCGGGCCGCGCGTGCGCAGGATGCCGGCCAGCAGCTCCTTGACCGTGGTCTTGCCGCTGGAACCGGTGATCGCCGCAACAGGCTTGGTGAAGGCGGCACGGTTCAGCGCCCCCAGTTGGCCGAGGGCCAGGCGGGTGTCGGCGACCAGCAATTGTGGCAGCGTCGAGTCAGCGACTTCGCGCTGCACCAGAGCGCCGACAGCGCCTTTGGCAGCGACGTCATTCAGGTAGTCATGGCCATCGAAACTCGGGCCGGCCAAGGCGACAAACAGTTGCCCGGGCTTGATCGTCCGGCTGTCGATGCTGACGCCATCAAAGCTGCAATCAGCCGACAGCACGCGGGCCGACAAGGCCTGGGTCAGTTCGCTGAATTTAAGCGGCTTAAGCATGGGCCACCTCCCACGCGGTCAGGGCGTGATCAGCCTCGACCAGATCGGAGAAGGCGTGGCGTTCGCCGTTGATTTCCTGATAGTCCTCGTGGCCTTTACCGGCCAGCACCACCACGTCGTCAGCACTTGCGCCGGCGATCAATTGGGCGATGGCTGCACCGCGACCGGCAACGAACGTCGCCTTGGACGCATCTTTAAAGCCGACACGAATGTCATCGAAAATCTGGCTTGGGTCTTCGCTGCGCGGGTTGTCGTCAGTGACAAGCACACCGTCGGCCAGTCGCTCGACGATTTCCGCCATCAGCGGGCGCTTGCCACGATCGCGGTCACCGCCACAGCCGAACAGGCACAGCAATTTACCTTTGGCGTGGGGGCGCAGGGCCTGCAGGATTTTTTCCAGGGCGTCCGGCGTGTGGGCGTAATCGACCACCACCAGCGGCTGGGAGCCGCCGCCAAGACGCTGCATGCGACCGGCCGGGCCTTCCAGCTTCGGCAACACCCGCAGGATTTCGTCGAGGGCGTAATCCAGGCCGAGCAAGGCACCCACAGCGGCCAACACGTTGCTCAGGTTGAAACGCCCGAGCAAGGTGCTGCGCAAATGGTGCTCGCCCTGTGGCGTAACCAGCGTGGCGCGCACGCCTTCGTCATCAAAGGTGGCTTCACGGCAATACAGGTAGGCGCT
Source organism: Pseudomonas sp. Colony2 (assembly GCF_019382755.1). NCBI lineage: Bacteria > Pseudomonadati > Pseudomonadota > Gammaproteobacteria > Pseudomonadales > Pseudomonadaceae > Pseudomonas > Pseudomonas sp. Colony2. The sequence continues at coordinate 6,042,135 of NZ_CP080030.1, forward strand.
GGAGTCTTCCAGGCTGTAGCTGATCAGGCGGCCGTCGCCTTGGGCGGCGGCCAGTTGGCGACCGAATTCGTCGTCCAGGTTGACCACCCGGCACTTCAGGTCATTCCAGGCAAACAGCCGGGCCTTGGTGGCGGCGTAGGCCTCCATGGTCCCGTGGTAATCCAGGTGATCGCGGGACAGGTTGGTCATCACCGCCACGTCGAACGCCAGGGCAGTCACGCGCCCCTGGTCCAGACCGTGGGACGAGACTTCCATGGCAACCGCCTTGGCACCGGCCTTTTTCAGGTCGGCCAGGGTCGCTTGCACGGCAATCGGGTTAGGCGTGGTGTGCAGCCCGCTTTGCAGCGCTCCGTAGAAACCGGTGCCCAGGGTGCCCACGATGCCGCAATGCTGACCCAGCAGGTCAAGCGCCTGGGCGACCAGTTGGGTCACGCTGGTCTTGCCGTTGGTACCGGTCACGCCCACCAGGTTCAGGGTGCGGCTCGGGTCGCCATAAAAGCGCCCGGCGATGTCCGACAATTGCGCAGCCAGGCCCTTGACCGGAATCAAAGGCACGTCGGTGATCGGCAGCACGGTGGCGCCTTCCACTTCATAGGCTACTGCCGCAGCGCCGCGTTGCAGCGCGTCGGCGATATGGTCACGGCCGTCGAACTTGCCACCCGGCACTGCCAGGAACAGGTCGCCGGCACGCACATTACGGCTGTCCAGGGTCAACTCGCGAATCAGCAGATCGCGGCCGGCGTGGGCAAAAATCTTGTTCAGGCTCAGAGACATCAGCCGCGCCCTCCATTGGCTTTTACAGCAGCGGCCGGCGGGCCGGCGTTCGCTTGTTGGGTAGCCGGCAGGTTGTCCGGCGTGATGTTCATCAGGCGCAACGTCCCGGACATCACCTTGCTGAACACCGGCGCCGATACCAGGCCACCGAAGTAACCGGCTTTGCTCGGCTCATCGATCACCACGACGATGGCGTAGCGCGGATCGCTCATCGGGCCGAAGCCTGCGAACAGCGAGCGGTAGGAGTTTTCGGCGTAGCCCTTGGTACCCACGGCGGTTTTACGCGCGGTACCGGACTTGCCTGCCACGTGATACGCCGGCACCTGGGCACGGAACACGCCACGTGGTGCTTCGATCACTTGTTGCAGCATGCCTTGCATGGTCTTCGCGACGTTTTCCGGGATCACCTGGGTCGCAGGCGGCGCCTCGTCCAGGTGGATCAGGCTCAGCGGCACCATGCGGCCGTTGTTGGCCAGCACCGAGAAGGCGTGGGCCAGTTGGATGGCTGTTACCGACAGGCCATAACCGTAGGAAAGCGTGGCGGTCTCGGCTTTTTTCCAGTCACGGTAGTTCGGCAGGTTGCCCACACGTTCGCCCGGGAAGTCCAGGCCGGTGGGTTGCCCCAGGCCGACTTTCTGCGCGAGGTGGTAGATGGCTTCGCCGCCGATATCGAAGGCGACTTTACTCATGCCCACGTTACTGGAGTTGATCAGGATACCTGTCAAATCCAGCACCGGACCTTCGGTGCGCGACACGTCACGAATGGTGTATTTGCCCAGCTGCAATGTGCCCGGGTAAACCTCGACCTTATCGGCCGGTTTCCAGCGCCCGGTTTCCAGGGCGGCACTCATGGAAATGGCTTTCATGGTCGAACCCGGCTCGAACACGTCGATCATGGCGCGGTTGCGCATCATCGCCGGCTGCAGGTTGCGACGGTTATTCGGGTTGTAGGTCGGCTGGTTGACCATGGCGAGAATCTCGCCGGTCTTCACGTCCATGATCACCAGGCTGCCGGCTTTCGCACCGTTCTCGATGATCGCGTTACGCAGCTCACGGTTGGCCAGGTATTGCAGGCGCAGGTCAATCGACAACGCCAAGGGCTTACCGGCCTTGGCGTTTTTGGTGACCTGGACATCCTTGATCAGTCTGCCGCGCCGATCCTTGATGACCTGTCGTTTGCCGGGAACCCCGGCCAGCCATTCGTCGTAGGCGAGTTCCACACCTTCGCGACCGTGATCATCAATGTCGGTGAAACCCACCATATGGGCGGTGGTTTCGCCGGCCGGGTAGAAACGCCGAAATTCCTCGATGCCGTAGACACCGGGGACTTTAAGGTCGAGTACTTGCTGGCCTTGTTCGGGGGTGAGCCCGCGAACCAGGTAGATGAATTCTTTATTGGCCTGGGCTTCGAGGCGTTCGCTCAGGGCTTTCGGGTCCTGGCCCAGGGCGGCAGCCAGTTCCGGCCATTTGTCCTTGGCGGTCTGCATTTCCTTGGCATTGGCCCACAGGGTGGTCACCGGGGTACTGACGGCCAGGGGCTCGCCGTTACGGTCGGTGATCAGGCCGCGGTGTGCAGGAATCGGGATATGCCGCAGGCTACGGGCATCGCCCTGGCCGATCAGGAAGTCACGGTCCACCACTTGCAGGTCGATAATCCGCCAGGCAATCGCGCCCACCATCAGTGCCAGCAACCCCAGCACTACGCGGAAACGCCACGGGTAGAGTGCGCCCTCGAGTTTCATCATGGCGCCACCATGCGAACTTCTGCAGCGCCCGGGATGTGCATCTTCAGTTGTTCAGTGGCCAGCACTTCGATGCGGCTGTGGGCCGTCCAGGTACTTTGCTCGAGGATCAACCGGCCCCACTCCGCCTGCGCCTTGTCGCGCACGCTCAACTCCCCGTACAGGGTATTGAGCAGTTGGCGGTTGTAATGGGCGCTGTAGGACACCGCAATCGCGGACACCAGCACGCCAACAAATAGCAGCAACATAAAGAAGCTGCCGCCCGGGAGGGGCTTGGCGAAAAGCTTGCTCACCGCAACTTCTCCGCAACGCGCATGACAGCGCTACGGGCACGTGGGTTGGCCTTGAGTTCGGCTTCGGAAGCGAACTGCGCTTTGCCATGGATTTTGATTTTCGGCACAAAAGCTTCGTAACGCACCGGCAGGTTGCGCGGCAGGTTGTCGGACTCGCCCTTGACCAGGCGACGCATGAACAATTTGACGATGCGGTCTTCCAGGGAGTGGAAGCTGATCACCACCAGGCGACCGCCCACTTCCAGAGCTTCCAGGGCGGCTTCGAGGCCGGCTTCCAGGTCGCCCAATTCGTTGTTGACGTGAATACGCAGGCCCTGGAACGCACGGGTTGCCGGGTTCTTGCCCTTTTCCCATGCAGGGTTGGCGACTTTCAGCACCTCAGCCAGGTCGGCCGTGCGCTCGAACGGCTGGATTTCCCGGCGTTCGACCACGGCACGCGCCATGCGGCCAGCGAAGCGCTCTTCGCCGTATTCCTTGAACACACGGGTGATTTCTTCGTGGGGAGCGGTAGCGATGAACTGCGCGGCGCTGATGCCACGGCTTGGGTCCATGCGCATGTCCAGCGGGCCGTCGTTCATGAAACTGAAGCCACGCTCAGGGTCGTCCAGCTGTGGGGAAGACACGCCCAGGTCCAGCAGAACCCCGGCCACCTTGCCCGCCATGCCACGTTCGGCGACTTCTGCACCGAGCTCGGCAAAGCTGCGCTGCACAACGACAAAGCGGCCGTCTTCGGCCGCTAGCGCTTGCCCGGTGGCAATCGCTTGAGGGTCTTTGTCGAACCCGAGGAGCTTACCGTCCGGACCCAGCTGGCTGAGGATCAGCCGACTGTGCCCGCCCCTGCCGAAGGTGCCATCCAAATAGCAGCCATCCGCGCGTACGGCGAGAGCCTCAACGGCTTCGTCAAGCAGTACGGTGATGTGGTTAAAGCCGCTATCAATAGTCACAGGATCAAATCACGCAGTTCATCAGGCATGGCGCCCGGTTGTTGAATAGCAGCCAGGTCAGCTGCAGAAACAGCATCCCAGGCATCTTCGTCCCACAATTGGAACTTGTTCAGTTGGCCTACCAGCATCGCGCGCTTGTCCAATTTGGCGTATTCGCGCAGACGCGGTGGAACCAGGAAACGACCACTGCCATCGAGTTCGAGGTCGACGGCATTACCAATCAGCAAGCGTTGCAGGCGGCGGTTCTCTTCACGCAGTGAAGGCAGTGCACGCAACTTGGTTTCAATCAGCTCCCACTCATCGAGCGGGTACACACATAAACAGGGATCAACGGCATCGATGGTGATGATTAATTGCCCGGAACTTCGCGAAATGAGCTCGTCACGATACCGGCTCGGCATGGCGAGACGGCCTTTTGCATCGAGACTGATAGCGTTAGCTCCGCGAAACACAGATGCGTTTCTCCAAATTTTAGCGTTTTACGTTCAAAAAACCCACTTTGTGCCACTTTCCGCCACTTGCGCACACTATAGGAATGCGCCCACCACACCGTCAAGGCGCGGATTCAAGGAAAAGCCTTACAGAACGGAGATTTAGGAAGGTAAAGGGAGGAGAAACGAGAGTTTGACGGCGATTTTGACTCAACAACACCAAATAGCTCAAAGAGCTAAGGCTTAAAGTTAAAGTAATTTATTAAGAGTAAGATTTTTTCGGTATTACGAAGACGCATCTGCTGACGATTCAGCAGGGAGGGATTCTCGCGTTACTACCAGGTTCCTGCCCGAGATTCGGACAGAAGGAAAAAAGGTGGAGAGTCGATCTGTAAGCCGGGTTCTGTCTTGAACAGTCATTCGTCTACGATGGCCATCACTGGACATCTTTAGCAACCTACCCGGTCCCAGCGCGGGCCACGCCTTGGGACCCTATTTGGTCTTGCTCCAAGTGGGGTTTACCTAGCCACGAACTGTTGCCAGTCGTGCGGTGCGCTCTTACCGCACCTTTTCACCCTTACCGGTACCGAAGTACTTAGGCGGTTATTTTCTGTGGCACTTTCCGTAGGCTCACGCCTCCCAGGCATTACCTGGCACTTCGCCCTATGGAGCCCGGACTTTCCTCCCCCCTCTAATTTTCATAGAAGGCAGCGACTGTCCAATCGACTCTCCGCCGCGCAGGTTAACGGCACGGCGGCGTTAGAACAAGTATTAAAAGACACTAATGCCATCATGTTCAGACGGAGTGCAGGTTAGAACCCGGAACTATTCGCCCTTTTGTTTATCCAGCGCCACTTGATACAGGACGTTCTTGCGTACGCCGGTTATTTCCGCGGCCAATGCAGCGGCGCGCTTCAATGGCATCTCCTTGAGCAGCAGGTCAAGAATGCGCATTGCCTCGCTGCCCACGGCATCTTCGCTTTCCGGCGCCGACCAGCCGGCTACCAGCACCACGCACTCGCCGCGCTGCTGATTGCTGTCGCCCTCGACAAATTCGCGCAGTTCCTGCAGCGGCAAGCCCTTGAGGGTTTCGAAGGTCTTGGTGATTTCCCGCGCCAGCAGTGCCAGGCGATCGCCGCCGAACACCAGCTCCATATCTTGCAGGCACTCAAGGATGCGGTGCGGGGCTTCGTAGAAGATCAGCGTGCGTGGCTCTTCCTTTACCAGTTCCAGGCGCGCCCGGCGCCCGACGGCCTTGGCAGGCAGGAAGCCTTCGAAGATAAACCGGTCCGACGGCAAGCCGGCAGCAGACAATGCAGCAATCAGCGCGCACGCTCCCGGAACAGGCACTACATTGATACCAGCCGCCCGCGCCTGGCGAACCAGATGATAGCCAGGGTCGGAAATCAGCGGCGTACCCGCATCCGAGATCAACGCCACGTCATCACCCGCCAACAAACGAGTGATAAAACGACTGCCTTCTTCACGCTCGTTGTGTTCGTGACAGGCGGCCAAGGGGGTCGGAATACCGAAATGCTGCATCAACCGCTGGGAGTGCCGAGTGTCTTCAGCCGCGATCAGTTTTACGTCGCGCAACACTTTCAGCGCACGCGCACTGATGTCGTCCAGGTTGCCAATGGGCGTCGCCACGACAAAAAGCGAGCCTGCAGTGGAATTCAAAGGACCTGGAGCAGTCAAAACGCACACCTCGATGGTTGGCAAAAGCCACATTGTAGCGCGTAGACGCCTTGAATATATGCCCTCGGGGCGGGTTCGATTTCAGCCGCGTATTGGGTCCTGCAACATTTACACGACCTAAATAGACGGTTTCACGCCAGTAACATCGCGCCCCGGCCAGTGCTTGGGTACAATTCCACGCTAATTTGATCGGTATCAGGAACACTTACATGATCGCTTGCCTGCGGCTGTTCTCTGCCCTCTGCCTCGCTGCCCTGTTGGCGGCTTGCGCCAGCTCGCCCTCGTCCAGCCTTGGCGACCTCCCCCGGACTCCGGATGCCAGCATCGAGCAACTGCTCGAACAGGCGACTTCGGCCAAGACTCCGGAAAAAGCCGCGCTGTTGCGCTTGAGTGCGGCTGACCTGGCGTTCCACCAAAACAATCCGGGACGCTCGGCGCAGATTCTTGCCCAGGTGCCACTGGACGTCCTGAAACCGGCGGCGCAGGTATTTGCCAGCACCCTGTCGGCTGAACTGGCGATGGCCCGCAACCAGCCCAAGGCAGCGTTGACGGCCTTGAATCACCCGAGCCTGCAAAGCCTCAAGGAACTGCCGCCTGAACAGCAGATCCGCACGGGCACCGTGCATGCCCGCGCCTATGAGGCCGACGGCCAGACCCTGGCCGCCGCCCGCGAGCGCGTCGCCATGGCCCCGCTGCTGACGGGCGATGCCTACAACAGCAACCACGAAGCCATCTGGGCACTGATTGCCGCCTTGCCTGCCGATCAACTGCAAGCCAGCGGCAACCCGACGCTGGACGGCTGGATCAGCCTGGCCCAGGCAGTCAAGGGCGCCGGTACTCTGGAGCAACAGCAGGCGGCCATCGACACCTGGCGCGCCCAGAACCCTGGCCACCCGGCAGCTTCGCAATTGCCGCAGCCGCTGACCAAGCTCAAGGAACTGGCCAGCCAGCCGCTGAACAAGATCGCCCTGCTGCTGCCGCAGGAAGGTCCGCTGGCCGGCGTTGCCAAGGCGCTGCGCGAAGGCTTCATGGCCGCGCACTACCAGGCTGAACAAGCCGGGCAGAAGCCGCCGGTGATCGAGTTCTACGACAGCTCGCGCCTGACCTCCATCGACGACTTCTACGCCAAGGCCCAGGCCGCCGGCGTACAACTGGTGGTCGGCCCGCTGGAGAAACCGCTGGTCAAGCAACTCAGCGCACGCCCGCAATTGCCGATCACCACCCTGGCCCTGAACTACAGCGAAGCCGACCAGAACCCGGCGCAACTGTTCCAGTTTGGCCTGGCCGCTGAAGACGAAGCCCGTGAAGTGTCCCGTCGTGCTCGCGCCGATGGCCTGCACCGCGCTGCCGCCATGGTGCCGAAAGGCGAATGGGGCGAGCGCGTCTACAAGGCATTCCGTCAGGATTGGGAAGCCAATGGCGGCACCGTGGTGGGCGTCGAGTACGTTGACCAGCCAGTAGCCCTGGCCCAGCAGATTGCCGACCTGTTCCAGCTGCGCAAGAGCGAAGGCCGCGCCAAGAGCCTGCAAAGCACGGTAGGTTCGGATGTTTCCGCCCAGCCATCGCGCCGCCAGGACATCGAGTTCATCTTCCTGGCCGTGACTCCGCAACTGGCCCAGCAGATCAAGCCGACCCTGAACTTCCAATACGCTGGCGACGTGCCGGTGTATGCGACGTCCCACGTATTCAGCGCCAGTGGCGACAAGAACCAGTACCTGGACATGACCAACGTGATGTTCTGCGAAACCCCTTGGCTGCTGAACACCACCGACCCGCTGCGCAACCAGGTCGCTGCCCAATGGCCACAAGCCAACGGCAGCCTTGGCCGCCTGTACGCGATGGGTGTGGATGCCTACCGCCTGGCGCCGCGCCTGGGGCAGCTCAAGGCACTGCCGGACACTCGTGTCGACGGCCTGTCGGGCAACCTGGGCGTCAGCGCCAGCCAGCGTGTCGACCGCCAGATGCCATGGGCGAAGTTCGTCGGTGGCGAGATCCAGCGCCTGCCTGATACCCCGCGCTGATGCCCGAGCGGTCAAGCGCACAAAGCGGCAAGGACGCCGAACTTCAAGCTCTCGAGTACCTGCAACAACAAGGTCTGCGCCTTCTGGCGCAGAACTGGTTATGCAAACGCGGCGAGCTTGATCTGGTCATGCTTGACGGCGATACAGTAGTATTTGTCGAAGTCCGCTACAGAAAACACGCACAATGGGGTGGCGCGCTCGCCAGTATCGACGGGCGCAAGCGCCAGAAGTTGATACTCGCCGCGCAGTTTTTCCTGCTCAAGGAGCGTCGCTGGGCCGATCATCCCTGCCGTTTCGATGTGGTTGCCATAGAAAGCACTCCCCGGGGAACAGCCGACCTGAACTGGCTGCAAGATGCCTTTGACAGCTGATTCGCCGGACATCTACACCGCACACTTTTGCTCTTTGCTTTGCGGGCTGCACATTCCTGTGCCAAACAGCCGCGCTACTTAAGGTCACACAGATGGACATGCAATCCCGAATTCGCCAGCTTTTCCAGGCCAGTATCGATACCAAGCAACAGGCGATGGACGTACTTGCACCGCACATCGAGCAAGCTAGTCAGGTCATGGTCAACGCCTTGCTCAACGAGGGCAAAATGCTTTCGTGCGGCAACGGCGGTTCGGCCGGCGATGCCCAGCATTTCTCCTCCGAGCTGCTCAACCGCTTCGAGCGTGAGCGCCCGAGCCTGCCGGCCATCGCCCTGACCACCGACACCTCGACGATCACCTCGATCGCCAACGACTACAGCTACAACGAAATCTTCTCCAAACAGATCCGCGCCCTTGGCCAGCCGGGGGACGTCCTGCTGGCGATCTCCACCAGCGGTAACTCGGCGAATATTATTCAAGCAATCCAGGCCGCACATGATCGTGAAATGATTGTCGTAGCATTGACCGGACGCGACGGCGGCGGCATGGCCTCGCTGCTGTTGCCCGAAGACGTGGAAATCCGCGTCCCGGCCAATGTCACCGCACGTATCCAGGAAGTCCACCTGCTGGCGATCCACTGCCTGTGCGATCTGATCGACAGCCAACTGTTCGGGAGTGAAGAATGACCGTTAAACGCCTTAGCCTATTGGCAATCACGCTGTGCCTAGGCATCAGCGGCTGCAGCTCGGTAATCGAAGCGAGCCGCGACACGCCCATCCAGGACGATAAAGGCACCCGCACTTTCGGCAGCAAAATCGATGACTCACTGATCGAGACCAAGGTTTCCGTCAACGTGTCCAAGGCCGCTCCAGACCTGGGCAACGGCGCGTCGCGCATCGTGGTCGTCAGCTTCAACGGCGTGGTGCTGCTCACCGGCCAAACCCCGCGCGCCGACTTGAAGGCCCAGGCTGAACAAGCTGCCGCCACTGTGCAGCGGGTCAAGAAGGTTCACAACGAACTGCAGGTGATGGACCCGATCACCCTGCTGGCAATCAGCAACGACGCCCTGCTGACCACCAAGATCAAGACCCAGATGCTGACCGACAGCGCCATTCCCGGCTCTCGGATCAAGATCGTCACCGACAACGGCATCGTCTACATGATGGGCCTGCTGACCCAGGCAGAAGCCACCCGCGCCGCCAACCTGGTACAAAGTGTGTCCGGCGTACAGAAGATCGTGAAGCTGTTCGAATACATCGACTGATTTATCGTCAGCCACAAAAAAGGGCGCCATGCATGGATTGCACGGCGCCCTTTTTATTGACTACAGGTTACTCTTACTGCTGGTACGGGTTGCCCTGGAACTGGTTGTTCTGCTGCGGCGCCTGTTGCTGCTGGGCGGCAGGCTGACCGTACTGCTGGCCCGGGATCGGGCCCAGGTTGACCTCCACACGACGGTTCTGGGCACGGCCATTGACATCGGCGTTGCTGGCGATCGGGTTATCCGGGCCGGCACCGCGGGCACTCAGGTTGGTCGGGCTGACACCTTGGGAGGTCAGGTAATTGGCCACGCTCTGCGCACGACGCTGGGACAGGTCCATGTTGAGCTGACGGCTGCCGGTGCTGTCGGTGTAGCCAACGATCTGGATGGTGTTCTGGTTGAACTGCTTCAGCGAGTTCGCCAGGTTGTTCAGCGGCGTGTAGAAGCTGCTGGAGATCGCATCCGAGTTGGTGGCGAAGGTGATGTTACCCGGCATGATCAGCTTGATCTGGTCGCCCTGGCGCTGCACTTCGACACCGGTGTTGGCCATGCTGGCGCGCAGTTTCTTTTCCTGCTGGTCGGCGTAGTAACCGTAGCCCGCACCACCGATACCGGCGACGGCAGCGCCGATCAGCGCACCCTTGCCGCGGTTGTTGTGGTCGATGGCTGCACCCGCCAACGCACCGGCCAGGGCGCCCAGGCCACCATACTTGGCGGTGTTGCTCACACCGGAAGAGCCACCACCCTGTGCCTGGCTGCCGTCATAAGGATTAGGTGAAGCGCAGCCCGACAACAGGGCTACGGCAGTAGCAACAACAAGCAGACGACGAGAAGTGAACATGAAGGAAGCTCCTACTTTTGCATTCGGTGATGCAGAGGACATTGGCATTGGACCTGTGCCGAGCTTGGAACACGACAAACGGTAAAAATTCCATCTCCACACAAGCCCGGCCACACTCAAACCCTAGCAGAGACTTCCTGAACGGTGATTGTCATTTTCTCTATATGTTTCGTCTGATAGTTGCCACTTGGTATCCGAAAAACTACCCACATTGTGCTTCACGCGCGGACAAACGGATTCTCACGCATTTCATCTCCCAGGCGCGTGTCCGGACCGTGCCCTGTCACCACCACCGCCGCCTCATCCAGGGTGTAGAGCCGTTGCTTGATCGAGCGCACGATGGTCGCCTGGTCACCGCCCCACAAATCCGTACGGCCCACGCCGCGCCGAAACAGGGTATCGCCGGCAATCAGCAACTTCGCGTCGGCGAACCAGAAACTCATCGAGCCGGGTGTGTGTCCAGGTGTATGCAAGGCAACCCCGCAACCACAGGCCAGCTCTTCTTCATCCTCCAGCCAACGATCCGGCGACGGCACTGGCGTGTAAGGCACGCGGAACATCTGGCACTGCATTTCCAGGTTGTCCCACAGAAACTGGTCGTCCTTGTGCAAGTGCAGGGTAGCGCCGGTTTTTTCCTTCAACTGCCCGGAGGCCAGGAAGTGATCGAGATGGGCGTGGGTGTGAATAATGCTGACCACTTTCAGGCCCAGCGCATCGAGGCGCGCCAGGATCAGCTCATGGTTGCCGCCCGGGTCGACGACGATGGCTTTTTTGGTGACGGGGTCGCCGATGATCGTGCAGTTGCACTGCAACGGGCCTACCGGGAACGTTTCGCGGATCAGCGCGGGAGACTGAATATTCATGGGTATTCCTGCAAATTCAAAGGCACACTCTTTTGTACTGCATTCCGGCGCACAGTATGTTCGACCCTGCACCCGATCCGAAAGCGCTCGCGAGCGCACGGCTGTCAAACCCGGCAACTGCTAAGCTACTCTGGCGCCAGTCATACAACGCGCAACGTATAGCGCATGGAGTGGGACTTATGGCGACCCTCAGCCCATTGATCATCTGCGAACACTGCGATTGCGTGTACGAAAAAGTCACGCTCGCCAAACATCAGAAGACCCTTTGCACCCGCTGCGCAGGCGTACTCCAGCGTTATAACGGGCTGTCGGTGGAACAACGCCTGGCCCTGACCCTGACCGCCACCGTGCTGTGGATTTTCGCCAACTTCTACCCGGTGATGAGCATCAGCCTGCAAGGCCTGAAAAGCAGCGCCACGTTATGGGATTCGGTGGTCGCACTGGCCCAGGGCCCGATCACCTTCATCGCGCTGGTGGCGGCGATTTCCATCATCATCGCGCCGGTGTTCCAGTTGCTGCTGTTGATCTGGGTGCTGGGCTTTGCGATGAAGGGCCAACGCTCGCCGGCGTTCAAGCTGTGCATGCGCTGGCTCGAAGCGCTTCGGCCCTGGAGTATGCTCGAAGTCTGCCTGCTGGGCGCCATGGTGGCGGTGTTCAAACTCGCCGGCATGCTGGATGTATTGCCCGGCACCGGCCTGTTTGCCCTGGCCGCCCTCAGCCTGTTGCTGATCCGCATTGCGGGGCGTGATATTCGCGACCTGTGGGACATTTTATGAGCCGTCCACCGACCGCCAGCGAGCTGAACCTGTGCCTGTGCCACAGCTGCGGCCAGGCTTGCGACGTCAGCACCGCGCCCGACGAATGCGAGCGTTGCGGCGCGCCGCTGCACCGGCGCAAGGTCCATTCGCTGACCCGTACCTGGGCCTATATGCTGACGGCGCTGGCGTTTTACGTGCCCGCCAACTTACTGCCGGTGATGAACACCTCGATGCTCGGCTCGGGCGCCGACAGCACCATCATGAGCGGCGTGCTGGAGTTCTGGCAGCACGGCGCCTGGGACATCGCCCTGATCATTTTCATCGCCAGCATCGCGGTGCCGGGTATCAAGTTCGTCGCATTGACGTTGCTGCTGGTCACCGTGCAGCGCAATAACCAGTGGGCGCGCAAGGAGCGCTCGAAGCTGTTTCGCTTCGTCGAAGTGATTGGCTACTGGTCGATGCTGGATGTGATCGTGGTGGCCTTGGTGGCCGCCCTGGTGCGGTTCCAGGCCCTGGGCACCATCGAGCCGCGCCCGGGCATTCTGTTCTTTGGCCTGGTGGTGGTCTTCACCATGCTCTCGGCAATGAGTTTCGACCCGCGCCTGATCTGGGAAAACCCACACAACGAGGAGATGCCGGATGGCGTCGCAAACCACTGACAAACCGCAGCCTGCGGGCTCGCCTGCGATCAAGACGCGGCGCTTCAGCGTCTCGCTGGTGTGGATCGTGCCGATTGTCGCGGTGCTGGTGGGCATTTCGCTGGTGGTGCACAGCATCCTTCAGCAAGGGCCGAGCATTACCATTACCTTCAAGACCGGCAGCGGCCTGACCGCCAACAAGACCGACGTGAAATACCGCAACGTGGTGATCGGCCAGGTGACTGATGTGGAGTTGAGCGACGATCAGAAAAGCGTCAACGCCACGATCAAACTGTCCAAGCAGGCTGAAAGCTTCACCCGTGAAGACTCGCAGTTCTGGGTGGTGCGCCCACGTATCGGCGCCGGCGGCGTTTCCGGTATCGACACGCTCCTCTCCGGGGATTATATCGGCGCCGATATCGGCCAGTCCGATACCCGCGCCAACCGGTTCACCGGCCTGGAAAACCCACCGCCCATTACCTATGGCGAACCGGGCAAGCGCTTCACGCTGCACACCCAGGATCTGGGTTCGCTGGATATCGGCTCCCCCGTGTACTACCGCAAGATTCCCGTTGGCCAGGTGGTGGCCTATGCCCTGGACGCTGACGGCAAGGGCGTGAACATCGACGTGTTCGTGCATGCACCCAATGACGCCTACGTCACCGAGAACACCCGGTTCTGGAACGCCAGCGGGATTGATGTGAGTGTCGGCGCCAACGGGTTTGCGCTGAAAACCGAATCCTTGTCGTCCATGCTGGTGGGCGGCATCGCCTTCCTCGCCCCGCCCTACAGCCCAAACGACAAGCCGGCCGACGAAGAACACTCCTACGAACTGTTCGCCGACCAGCAAACCGCGCTGGCCCCGCCCAATGGCAAGGCGCAATACCTGAACCTGCGGTTCGACCAGGCCTTGCGCGGGCTTACGGTGGGTGCGCCAGTGGAATTCCTGGGTATCGAATTCGGCAAAGTGGTGTCGATCAACCTGGATTTCGACGAGAAAAAACGCAGCTTCCCGGTCAACGTCGGCATCGTGATCTACCCGCAGCGCCTCGGCGAAGCCAACACCAAAATGCTCACGGTCTTGAAGCATGACCCCAACGACGAAGCCGGCGGTGTGCGCCTGATAGGCAGCTTCATCGAACACGGCCTGCGCGCCCAGGCCCGCAGCGGCAACCTGCTCACTGGCCAGCTCTATATCGCCCTGGACTTCTTCCCCAAGGCCGACAAAGTCGTGTTTGACCCGAACCTGCGCCCCGTCAGTATTCCGACCATCCCCGGCAACCTGGAACAACTGCAGGAAAAACTCGAAGGCATTGTCAACAAGATCAACCAGCTGCCGATCGAGCGAATTGCCGGCAACCTCGACGGCAGCCTGGTGGAACTGCGCAAGGGTCTCGGCCAGTTCAACGCCAAGACACTGCCGGGGGTGCAAAACACGCTGGCCGACGTGAGTAAAACCCTGCAATCCGCCAGTTCGACCCTGGCCGAGGATTCGCCGCAACGGGAACAGTTGACCCAGACCCTGGACGAACTGAGCCGCATGTCGCGCTCCCTGCGAGAGCTGTCGGACTACCTGGCACGCCATCCCGAATCGCTGATTCGCGGTCGCCCCGACAACGCCGCGCCCTCCGACCTGCAAGGGCCACCGCGCAAATGACCACAGGAGCAACCACCATGGCTTTGCCGCTGAAGATCACGCTGCTCACCGGGTTGCTGCTGCTGACGGCGTGCCGCAGTGAGCCCATTCAATTTCATACCCTGACGCCGGTGCAGCGCAGCAATGCGTCATTGACCGCGGGGGGCGAGATCCGGATTGAAAGCATCACGGTCCCGCCACAGGTCGACCGGCCGCAGATTGTCATCCGCCAGGGTGACAGCGGCGTGGCCATTCTCGAGACGCAATGGTGGGCTGCCAGCCTGGTGGATGAGTTGCGCAGCGCGCTGGTGGATCAACTCGCCAGCAGCCGGAAAAACCTGGCGGTGCGCATTGAGGTCCAGCGCTTTGACTCGATCCCCGGGCAGTACGCCCTGCTCGACGTCAAATGGCGGCTTCGCCAGACGGGCACGGACGAACGCACGCCGCTGACGTGTCGCACGGTGGTGCAGTCGCCTTCCGGCCCGACCATTGACGACCTGGTGATCGCGCAGCAAAACAACGTCAAGCGGTTTGCCGCGCTGCTCAGCCAGGCCGCCGACAAGTCATCGAGTGAGTGCCC
>NZ_CP080030.1:6057002-6061559 GCF_019382755.1 Pseudomonas sp. Colony2
AACAACCCCATCTCCTGCGCCCGCGCCACCGCTTGTGTGCGCCGCTCCACCCCGAGCTTGCTGTTGATATGGCTGGCGTGGGTTTTCACGGTGTGCAGGGAGATAAACAGCTGATTGCTGATCTCCTGGTTTGAACAACCCTGTGCGATCAGGTGCAGCACCGCCAGTTCACGGGTGCTCAGGGTCTCCAGTGTGTGTGGGGTTTCAACTACTGCAACATCCGGCAAGAGTGCCAGCAGGCCCTGGTTCATCAGTCCATGGGGATCCCGAGACAGCTGCTCCCGCGTCCACTCGGGATAGCGTTCCAACAGGCGCTGGAAAGGTTGCATCGCGCCACCGGCAGCCGCTTCAAGCGCGCGGGCAAACACCGGGCGGGCCTGGGCTTCCTGGCCACCGTCCAGCAGTAACAGTGCCTGCTGGGTCAGCGCCATCAGGCTGATCATCTGCCGGCCGCTGTTATGGGCCTGGCGTGCCAGTTCATCGAGCCGTTGCAGTGAAGCCGCCGGCTGATGACGGATGGCGTCGAGTGCCGCCTGTTGCAACTCGATATGTTGCGGCAGGTGCGGGTGGAACTCCGGTGCGGCAGCGGCCTGTTCACCGTTGTAGGTTTGCCCCAGCCGCGTCAGCCAGGCATCGGCCAGGTCGGTGCGGCCCTGAGCCAGCCAAAGCTCGCATTTGACCAGGGTGATCATCGCCAGATAGAAAATCGGCGGCACGTCCCAGATATGCATCAAGCGCTCGGCCTCGGCCAGTTCGGCAAAGGCCACGGAGAAGTCGCCACGGCGACCTTCGAAGCTGGCGATCACACAGTGGCCGATCAACACGCTGATATCCCGACAGGCTCGCGCCTCCGTCAATCCGGCACGCAGCCGAGCGAGCCCGGCTTCAGGCTGGCAGCGCATCAGCAGCAAATAGCCTTCGTACAACGCCAGGCGCGCGCGCACTGCGTACAGGCGTTGCGGCGCCAGGCCTTGCAAACGTTGCAGGCCCTGGCGCACTTCATCCAGCGACCGCAGGATCTCGCCACGGGCCTGCAGTACACGCGCTCGGTCGTAATGGGCCAGCGCTTCAAACAATGGATTGCCGACCCGCTGCGCCAACTCCAGGGATTCGCGGTTCAGGCCGCGGGCGCGCCACAGGTCGGCGTCGACAATGGCCAGGTTGGACAGGGTCGACAGGCACATCAACCGCTGGCCATAGCGTTTGTGCGGCAGGCTTTCCAGGGCCTCGCTGCAATACGACTGGGTCAGCTCACGATCACCACGGCCCCTGGCAATAATCCCGCTGAGGGCCAGCCATTGCGCCAGCATCGACTTTTGCGCGGTGGCCGACGGGGCCGGTAAAAAACGGCTGAGGTGGCTGGCCAGTTCCTGCGCCGCATCCAGCTGGCAGGCCAGGCCCAACGCCCAGCTGTAGAGCACGATCAGGCGTGGCGTACTCATCAGCAAACTGTCGGGCAAGTCCATTTTCCAGCGCAGCAGCATGCCGACATTCTGCTCCGCCAGCAGTTGCTCTTCGGACAGGTTCTGCACCAGGTTTGCCGCCACATCCAGGTGGCCCGCACGCAGCGCCTGCTCCACTGCCTCGTCGATCAAGCCCTGGGCATTGAACCAGCGGCAGGCCCGCAGGTGCAGGCTGGCTGCCGGCAACACGGCATTGCTCGAGCGCCGGGTGCGCAGCAGGTCGGAAAACAGATGGTGATAACGGTACCAATGGCCCTGCTCGTCCAGCGGCACCAGGAATACCTGGTGGGCTTGCAGGTAGCGCAGGATTTCCGTGCTGTCGTGGGCCTCGCGCACGGCGTCGCACAGCTCGCTGCAAAAGCGCTCCTGGGACGCGGTGTCGTAGAGGAACGCCTGGACTTCCGAGGGCAGGCAGTCGATGACTTCTTCGAGCAGGTAATCGCGGATCAGCCCTTCCCCGCCGTGCAAACCCTGGGGCAGCGTACCTTCGCTGCCGGCCTCGGAAGCCGCCAGCAGCCAGAAACGCAGGCCGGCCACCCAGCCTTCGCTGCGCCGGATCAGGTTATCCAGGGCTTCACCACGCAATGAACTGCTGTGGCGATCCAGCAGCGCCAGGGATTCGCCGTGAGTCAGGCGCAGGTCCTGCTCGTGCAGTTCCAGCAAATGCCGGGACAGGCGCAGTCGGGCCAGGTGCCAGTCGGGACGCTGGCGGCTGGTGACCAGCACCAGCAGGCCGTCGGGCAGGTGATTGAGGAAAAATTGCAGGCAGCGGTCGAGTACCGGGCCCTGGGCCAGATGGTAGTCATCCAGCACCAGCAACAGCGGCGCCTGGGTCGACAGGTGCACCGTCAGTTCATCCAGCAGGCCGTCGAGCCATTCTTCAAAGGCGAAGGGTTGGTGACGCTGGCGCATTTTCAGCAGGCCCAGGGATTGGGCGCCCAACTGCGGGAAGTATTGCTGCAAGCCGTCGAGCAGGCGTTCAAGGAAACGTCCCGGGTCATTATCGCGAGGACTGAGCCCCAGCCACAGGCTTTGCCAGTGGGCCGGCAGGCTCTGGCAGAACTCCACCGCCAGCGAACTCTTGCCGAACCCGGCCGGGGCGCTGACCAGCAACAGACGCCCGGCCAAACCTTCACTCAGCCGTTCGCACAGGCGCGGTCGCAACACATAGCCGTCAGGCAGTGGGGGTCGATAGAAGCGCCCTTCCAGGGTCGGAATCACCGCGCTGGCAGGCCCTTGAATTCGGGACAGATCAGTCATCGCCGGGCTCTTGTAGAAGGCTGTTGTCGGCATTGCAGATGTCCGCAGACTAGCGGTAAAAGCGGCAGCTTTGTAGATCTTTGCAACATTTGTCTGAAAAAGACTACAACAAAAAATATCCGGACTTCTTCTGTAACGACCGACACTCTGTGGCGAGGGAGCTTGCTCCCGCCGGAGTGCGCAGCGCTCCCGTTTTTGGGGCTGCTACGCATCCCTGCGGGAGCAAGCTCCCTCGCCACAGTGGTCGCGCAAAAAAAAGCCCCGAACCAGTCGGGGCTTCTTCGAGGATGCGGCCTCGTTTACAGCAAGTTAGCGAACACCATCCTGGCGCAGGGCCGCCGGGGTGAAGTCGCTGGTGGTGGCGGTGAAGCCGAAGTCATAGGCCTGTTTCTCTTCGTTCTTCATGCCCAGTGCCAGGTAGCGGCCGGACTGCAGGTCGTAGAGGGTTTCGAGGGCGTACCACGGCACTTGCTTGTCGTAGTAGTTCTCGGCATGGGCTTCAGCCACGCGCCACAGCTGGCCACGACCGTCGTAGTGGTCGATGACCGCGGCTTGCCAGGTGTCTTCGTCGATGAAGAAGTCACGCTTGGCATAAATGTGGCGCTGGCCTTCCTTCAGGGTTGCAACCACATGCCACACACGGCGCAGCTCGTAGCGAGCCAGGTCCTGGTTGATGTGGCCGGCCTTGATGATGTCGACATACTTGAGCTTCGGATCGTCGAGTTTGTAGCTGTTTTCGGCGATGTACAGTTCCTTCTTGCCTTCCAGTTTCCAGTCGTAGCGGTCCGGTGCACCGTTGAACATGTCGAGGTTGTCGGAGGTACGCAGGCCGTCGGCGGCGGTACCCGGGCCGTCATACGATACTTGCGGCGCCCGGCGCACGCGACGCTGGCCGGCGTTGTAGACCCACGCCGAACGCGGCTCTTTCACCTGGTCGAGGGTTTCGTGCACCAGCAGCACACCACCGGCCAGACGTGCCGGCGCAGTCACTTGCTGCTTGAAGTAGAACAGGATGTTGCCCGGGTTTTTCGGGTCGTAGTCCTTCATCTTGTCGCGGAACACGAACTGATCACGGAAATACACCAGGCTGAAGGAGCCGTTGGTTTGCGGCGTGGCCTGGGTCACCAGGCGGGTCACGCTGCCGCCGCGATAGCGGGTGATGTGGTTCCAGATCACTTCAACGCCGCTTTTCGGAATCGGGAACGGTACGGCGGTTTCAAAGTTTTCCAGGCCGTTGCCGCCGGACACCAGGTTGGTGCTGGTGGCGTTTTTCTTGATGGCGGCGAACACATCAGCTGGCACCGTGGCGCCGCGATGGGTCGGGTAGACCGGCATCTTGAAGGTGTCGGGGTAGCGCTTGAACATCGCGTACTGCCCCGGTGCCAGCTTGTCCTTGTACTGCTCGACGTTCTGCGCGGTGATGGTGAATTGCGGTTGTTCGTTGGCGTATGGGTTGGCGAGGAAGCCACGGGCATCCACGGCGCCGGCGTTGGTTGGCAGCGGCGACCATTTAGGGATGGTGCCGGCCGCGTTACCGGCCATTTCGGCGCCCATCGGGGTCAGGGTCGTGCCGAGCTTGGCGGCTTCATCCGCCGAGACCGCCGCCATGACGCTACCCGCCATGATCGACAGCCCCAGCACACCCACCTGCAACAGATTTTTAGTTATTTTCATGTTCTGGTTCTTCCTTAAAACATACTGCTTAAAGAGAGTGTGCTTAGAAGTTCACGCCAACGCTCAAGGCGACAAAGTCGCGGTCGTCCACGGTGCTGTAGTCGCCACCAAAGAAGTTGGTGTAGGCCAGGCTCGCGGTGTAAGTGTTCTGGTACTCGGC
>NZ_CP080030.1:6062121-6062190 GCF_019382755.1 Pseudomonas sp. Colony2
TTTGGCCGGTAGCTCAACTCGCCGCTCCATGCCGTGCCGGTAGGCAACGTGGTGGAGAAGCTCAAGCCG
>NZ_CP080030.1:6062310-6062448 GCF_019382755.1 Pseudomonas sp. Colony2
GCACTGAAAATCGGCGCACGGCTGTGGTAGTTCATGTAGTAGGCGCCGAACTCGGTGTCCAGCGGCTCAAAGTTGTAGTGCAATGCGACGCCGTATTGGCCGCCGTCACGTGCGTTACGGTTCGGACCGCGGCGCACC
>NZ_CP080030.1:6062623-6062820 GCF_019382755.1 Pseudomonas sp. Colony2
ACTGATAGAAGCCTTCAGCCGACAGGTTGTCGGTCAGCGTTTGCGACAGGTAGAACATGTTGACCGGAATCAGGCCCTCCTTGATCTCGGCCCCCGGACGACGGAATGCAGCCACGTCGATCGGGTTGATGGCGTTGATACCGCCACCAATGAACGTGCTCTCACCCCAGCTCACTACCTGCTTGCCCAACCGTACG
>NZ_CP080030.1:6062954-6124519 GCF_019382755.1 Pseudomonas sp. Colony2
GAAGTCATACCAGTACTTGCCCCGGACAAACACGCCGGTGTCGCCGTATTTCAACTCAAGGTCATGAATGCCTTTGAAGATCTTCGAGAAGGAATCACCTTTGTCGAAGTTCAGGTGACCGTCATCCGAGGTTTGCGACAACCCCCTGCCACCGTTGTTGGCACCGATCAGGTCTTTATTGCGACCCGCCGTCGACCAACTGGCCCCGACCGACAGGGACGAGTCAAAGCTGCCTTCGATTTCACCGATGTTGAAACTGACGCCGAATGCGGGCCCGGCGAGCGTAGAGGCGAGGCTGACGGCCAAAGGCAGTTTTGCCCGGCGCCAGAACTGGTGTGCTGAGATCATCGACGCTACTCCATGTGCATTATTGTTATGGCAGTGAGTCGTTTCTAAGGGCTTGTAACGGCCGGAATACAACGATTCCAATGCCGGGCGAACAGATGAACCCGCCAGGTTCACAGCACCGCACCTTGAAAAACTCTGGGATGGACTATAGCCAGCAGGGGGTAGCGCTTGATCCCTCTAAAGTGTGATTTGCATCACCAACCCGTCTGCCACAGTCCTTTTCGCCATGCCGGCGATAGCCAGCGCCGCAAGGATGGCTGAAAATTGGCAAATCACAAGTGAAGGCTTGGACTAGAGCGCTGCCGTGCCCGCGAGGGCACGGCAAGCAGCGTCAGAGAGTGGAAAGGAAGGTGCTGTTGTTGGCCTGCCATTCAATGATGTCGACACGGATACGTTTTTTGTCGAGCTTGCCGACGCTGGTCTTGGGAATTTCCGTAACAACGGCGATTTGGCTTGGAATCGCCCACTTGCTCAGGTGGCCCAATTCCACAAACGGCTTGAGATGTTCCTTCAGCTCTTTGGCCCCTATCACATGGCCATCACGCACCACCAGCAACGCAAACGGGCGCTCGCCCCACTGCGGGTCGGCAATCCCCACCACCGCTACTTCGCGTACCGCCGGGTGGCGGCTGACCAGGTCCTCAAGGGCCAGCGAGGAGATCCACTCACCGCCGGTCTTGATCACGTCCTTGATGCGGTCGCGAATATCGATCACGCCGAAGGCATCGAGGGTGGCCACATCGCCGGTGTGCATCCAGCCGCCGGCCCACAGCTCGGCGCCCTTCTGCGGCTCGTTGAAATAGCCTTCGCTGAGCCATGGCGCGCGCAGCACCAGCTCGCCCTGGGATTCACCGTCGGCGGGCAGGAAGTTGCCCTCGCCATCGATGATCGCCGCTTCCACCAATGGCCCGGGCACGCCGGCCTTGATGCGGTAGGTGGTGCGCTCGTCTTCGGTACCCGCCATCAGTTCTTCATTGAGGTGGGCGCAGGACACCAGCGGCCCGGTCTCGGACATGCCGTACGCCGCCGTCAGCTGAATCCCGCGGGCCTTGGAGGCTTCATACAGCGAACGATTGAGGGCGCTGCCACCGATGACGATTTTCCAGCCGCCGAAATCCACGCCCTGCCCGGCCTTGGCGTTGAGCACCATTTGCAGGATGGTCGGCACACAATGGGAGAAGGTGACCTTCTCCTTGCGCCACAGCTCCACCAGGTATTCGGGGTCGTAGCGGCCTGGATAAACCTGCTTCAGGCCGAGCATGGTCGCCACATACGGCAGGCCCCAGGCGTGGACGTGGAACATCGGAGTGATCGGCATGTAGACGTCGTTGGTGCCCAACAGCCGCACGCTGTCGACGCTGCCCATGATGGTCGCCACGCCCATGGTGTGCAGCACCAGTTGGCGGTGGGTGAAGTACACGCCCTTGGGATTGCCCGTGGTGCCGGTGGTGTAGAAGGTGGTGGCGACGGAGTTTTCGTCGAAATCCTCGAAGTCATAGCGGGGGCTCGCCGCCGCCAGCAACGTTTCGTACTCACCCACGAGGTTGGGCAGCTCGGCGGTTTTGTCCGCGCCGTCGGTGAGCAGCAGGGTTTTGTCGACGGTGGTGAGGTGGCCGGCGATGGCCTGGTAGAGCCCCACGAACTCGCTGTTGACCAGCACAAAGCGGTCCTCGGCGTGGTTCATGGTGTACAGAATCTGTTCCGGGGACAGGCGCACGTTGATGGTGTGGATTACCGCACCAATCATCGGAATGGCAAACATGCATTCCAGGTAGCGATGGCTGTCCCAGTCCATCACGGCCACGGTATCACCGGCCTTGACCCCGGCCTCGGTCAGCACATTGGCCAGGCGGGCGACGCGCTCGATCAGGGTCGGATAGGTGTAGCGCAACTGGTCGCGGTAGACGATTTCCCGGGTCTTCTCGTAGCGTGTCCCGGACATCAACAGGCGTTTGATCAACAGCGGGTATTGGTAGGCGCCTTCGGCGGGCGGGATAACACGAGTCTGCAACATACGAATCCCTTATCTGACTGCACGGTCTTGGCTGAAACATCTGCACTTTAGAGCGCTTATGTTTCAGCCAAATCAGCCAAAGGAATGATTTGCAGAACCCAATGAATGCTAGCTTTGAGCCAGCATCCGGCTTATTTCATGCTGGTAAAGGCCAGCTTCACACCGATGGCAATCAGCACCGCGCCCATGGTGCGGTCGAACCAGTGGCCCATGCGTGCAAAACCGGCGCGTACGCGTTGCTGGCTGAACAGCATGGCCACCAGGCAAAACCAGATCGCGGTCGCCACGGCCAGGTACACGCCGTAACCGGCCTGGACCGCCAACGGCGTGTGGGGATTGATCACCACGGTGAACAGCGACAGGAAGAACAGCGTGGCCTTGGGGTTCAAGCCATTGGTGACAAACCCTGAGGTAAACGCACCACGGGCGGTGCGCTCGCCCGCTTCCAGGTGCAGGTCTTCTTCACTGGCAGGCTTGGCCGGCTGGGCGCGCAGGGCCTTGAAGCCGATGTACAGCAGGTAGGCCGCCGCCGCCCATTTCAGCGCATTGAACAGCACGATGGACTGGGACACGATCAAGCCGATGCCCAGCAGCGAATACCCCACGTGCAGGAAAATCGCCGAACCGACGCCCAACGCCGTCCAGGTGCCGGCCCGTCGGCCATGGGTCACGCTTTCACGTACCACCACGGCGAAATCCGGGCCAGGGCTGGCCACCGCCAACAGGTGAATCAGTGCCACGGTCAAGAACTCGGTGAGGTACATGCACACTCCAGGAAGTAACTGATTATTTCATCTGATAGGCTCGGCAGATTACGCCTTCGAATCCCGCCGCAAAAGGTACAGTTGATGACGAACAATCGCCGCGCCGTCTTCCTTGATCACCCTTCCCTGGACCTCGGGGACCTGGACCTCAGCGGGTTGCAGGCACTCTTCAGCGAACTGAGCCTGCACCAGCAGACCACACCCGAAAACATTATCGAACGCCTGCAAGGCGCGCAGGTGGCGATCAGCAACAAGATCGCGCTGAATGCCGAGACCCTGGCGGCCTGCCCCGAGCTGAAGCTGATCCTGGTGACCGCCACCGGCACCAACAACGTCGACCTCGCCGCCGCCCGCGCCCACGGCGTTACCGTGAGCAATTGCCAGGGTTACGGCACGCCATCGGTGGCGCAGCATACGATCATGCTGCTGCTGAACCTGGCGACGCGCCTGAACGACTATCAACGGGATGTGCAGGCGGGGCACTGGCAACAAGCCAAGCAGTTCTGCCTGCTGGACTACCCGATCGTCGAACTGGAAGGCAAAACCCTCGGGCTGCTGGGCCATGGTGAATTGGGCGGTGCCGTTGCGCGCCTGGCTGAAGCCTTTGGCATGCGCGTGATCCTGGGTGCGATTCCAGGCCGCCCGGCCCGCGCCGATCGCGTGCCGCTGGACGAGTTGCTGGCGCAGGTCGACGCGCTGACCCTGCACTGCCCGCTCAACGAACACACCCGCGACTTTATCGGTGCCCGCGAACTGGCGCTGCTCAAGCCCGGCGCGTTTATCGTCAACACGGCCCGTGGTGGCTTGATCAACGAACAGGCCCTGGCCGATGCCTTGCGCAGTGGGCACCTGGGCGGCGCGGCGACCGATGTATTGAGCGTGGAACCGCCGGTGAACGGCAACCCGCTGCTGGCTGGCGATATCCCGCGGTTGATCGTTACGCCACACAATGCATGGGGCAGTCGCGAAGCGCGGCAGCGGATCGTCGGCCAATTGATCGAAAACGCTCAGGGCTTTTTCAGCGGCGCCCCGCTGCGTGTCGTCAGTTGATAAACTGCGCCCCTTTTCAAGGAGCAGACCATGGATCCGCGCAGTGAAGTACTGCTTCGCCAGGCCGAACTTTTTCAAGGCGACGTGCTGCTGGTGGGCTTGCCCGCCGACGACCTGCTGGGCCGCCTGCCCAATGCCCATGGCTGGAGCTGGCACGCCGGCGACCAGGCCGCGCTGGACGCACGTTTTGCCGAGCGCAGCCAGTTCGGTGTGAACGTGCCCGAGCGTTCGTTCGAGACCGCGGTGGTGTTCCTGCCCAAGTCCAAGGACCTCACCGATTACCTGCTCAATGCCGTGGCGGCGCGTTTGCCCGGCAAGGAGTTGTACCTGGTGGGGGAGAAGAAAGGCGGCATCGAAAGCGCGGCCAAGCAACTGAATCCGTTCGGCAAGCCGCGCAAGCTCGACAACGCGCGGCACTGCCAGTTGTGGCTGGTGACGGTGGCCAACGCCCCCGAGCCGGTAGAACTGGAGAGCCTGGCGCAGGTGTTCGAGGTGCCGCTGGCTGAGGGCCCGCTCAAGGTGGTGAGCCTGCCGGGCGTGTTCAGCCACGGTCGGCTGGATCGCGGTACCGCATTGCTGCTGGAGCATCTGGACAAGTTGCCGAGCGGTCACTTGCTGGATTTCGGTTGTGGCGCGGGTGTGCTCGGGGCAGCGGTCAAGCGTCGCTACCCGCATAACACGGTGACAATGCTCGACGTGGATGCCTTTGCCGCTGCCAGCAGTCGCCTGACACTGGCGGCCAATGGCCTGGAAGCCGAGGTGTTGACCGGTGATGGCATCGACGCTGCTCCGATGAATCTGAACGCGATTCTGAGCAACCCGCCGTTCCACGTCGGGGTGCACACCGATTATTTCGCCACCGAGAACCTGCTGCGAAAAGCGGCCAAACATCTGGCAAAAGGCGGCGAACTTCGCTTGGTCGCGAACAGCTTCCTGAAGTATCAGCCGCTGATTGAAGAGCATCTTGGCGTGTGCGCAATCAAGGCAGAAGGTCAGGGTTTTCGCATTTACCGTGCCAAGCGCGGCTGAGATCTTTTTCCAAAAGAAGGCTTGCCGAATGGATTTTGCCTAGGCAGAATCCGCTCCGTCCTAGGGGAGTAGTCTCCCACGAGCGCCACGCTCGTCCGGCATACGTCAACATACTTGGTCAACAGGCCATGGCGTATGCGACCCAGGAGTCCGCACAGACGGACCGGGGTTTGACAAGACCTATGACACGAACACCTTACCCGGGGCGGGAAGGCTGTACGTGTCATAGCCGTGTCGACCCGCCCCTGGAACTTACCTGATGCTGGATTCTCTGCTCGTCCCTACCGCAATCGTTGCCTTGGCCGAAATTGGCGACAAGACGCAACTGCTCGCGCTCATTCTCGCTGCACGCTTTCGCAAACCCTGGCCGATCATCGCCGGCATCGTTGCCGCGACCCTGGCCAACCATGCGGCCGCCGGTGCCGTGGGGGCCTGGTTCGGGAGTTTCTTCTCGGATGCGGTGCTGCACTGGATACTCGCGGCGAGCTTCTGCGCCACGGCGCTGTGGACCCTGGTGCCCGACAAGCTCGACGATGACGAAGCCAGCACTTCCCGCAAGTTCGGGCCCTTCCTGACCACGCTGATCGCATTCTTCCTCGCGGAAATCGGCGACAAGACCCAGATCGCTACCGTGATGCTCGCGGCGCAATACCCGGAACTGTGGCTGGTAATTATCGGCACGACCCTGGGCATGTTGATTGCCAACGTGCCGGTGGTGCTGGCGGGTAATTTTGCCGCGGACAAATTGCCGCTGACGCTGATTCGTCGACTGGCGGCTACGGCATTCTTCATCCTGGCCATTGTTGCGGTGTACAAGGCCATGCAGAGCAGCGGCTGGATCTAAACGCAACCCCCTATGAGGGCTGGGCTTTGGTGGGAGCTGGCTTGCCTGCGATAGCATCACCTCGGTGCAACTGACGCACCGAGGTGCCTGCATCGCGGGTAAGCCCGACTCCCACACAAGCCGGGCCCCCACAGTCAGATTTGCATTTCAGCCTTATAAATCAGGATTTTTTCGCCTGCTGATACAACGGCATCACCTTCGGAATAGCCGCCTGCAACGAGGCGATCCGGCTGTCGGAGGCAGGGTGGGTGCTCATGAATTCAGGTGGCGAGCCTTCCGAAGCCTTGGCCATTTTGTTCCACAGGGTAATCGCCGCGTTCGGGTTGTAACCGGCACGCGCCGACAACTCCAGGCCGATCAGGTCCGCTTCGTTTTCATTGCTGCGGCTGTTGGGCAAGGTCATGCCGTAGTTGGCCACGGTATCGGCCAGCGCCAAGCTGTCCTGACCGAGGCCGAACAACGCACCGGCCCCCTGCTTCGCCATTTCGATACCGTAGGCCTTGGACATGGCTTCGCGGCCGTGCTCACGCAAGGCGTGGGCAATTTCATGGCCCATCACGGCGGCGAGTTCGTCGTCGGTCAACTTGAGATTGTCGATCAACGCGCTGTAGACAAAGATCTTGCCGCCAGGCCCGCAGTTGGCGTTCATCTCGTCACTTTTGATCAGGTTCACTTCCCACTTCCACTGCGCCGCATCCGGGCGGAAGGTGGGCGCCTGGGCGATCAGGCGGTTGGCAATCGCCTGCACGCGCTTGGCGTTGGCGCTGGTCTTGTCCACCAGGCCCTTGCCGCTGGCTTCACCCAGGGTCTGCTGGTAGGACTGCGCATACATCTGGTCGACTTCCTGGCTCGACAACATGCTGAACATGTACTGCTTGCGCTCAACGCCCACGGCGCCGCCGCTGGTGGTGTTGACCGACTGACAACCGGCGAGCAACAAAGCCGCGCCCAACGCACATACCGCCACTGTCTTTTTCATCAACCTGCTCCCTGAAAACATGGCGCGTATCGTAGTCGGCCAATTGTATCGACGCCAGATACAACAGACGTATAGCCACCTGATTTCAGATACATCCCACACTGCCGCAAAAAATTCACAAACGCTGGCAACCATTCCATTTACGACATTCGCCCATCCGGCACAGCCATTTTGAGGTAATGGCCCTCATGTCTCCCCCGCCCGCGGCCGATATACACAAGCAGCCAATCTCCCCCTGCGTTCGGAGCCGTCATGAAGTTCAAGTCGATTCAATTTTCTGTCGCGGCACTGGCCGGGGCCATTGTCCTGAGCGTGGTGGCGGTGTTGGTGCTGTATGCCTTGTTCGCCGGGGCGCGCACCCAGGAGATGGTGCGGGAACGCACCCAGGGTCAATTCGAACAAATCATCGAGCAGCGCCTGACCGCCCTGGCGCAAACCCAGGCGACGCTGATCCAGCGCGAACTCGAAGCGCCGCTGGTGACGGCCAAGGGCCTGGCCACCGCCAACGCCCTGATGGGCATGAAAGACGCCAACGACAACCCACAACTGGCGGTCTCCCGCGAACAGCTGATCAACCTGATCCACGAAACCGTGGTGCGTAACCCGAAGATTCTTGGCGCCTATATAGGCTGGGAAGCCAACGCCATCGACCACAACGATGCTGCCTACGTCAACAGCCCGGTGGTCGGCATCGAAACCAACGGCCGCTTCCTGCCGTGGTGGTTCCGCAATGCCGACGGCAGCCTGGGCCTGGATAAACTGGCTGACGTAGCCGACCAGACCATCCTGTCCACCGGCGTGCGCGCCAGTGAGTACTACCTGTGTTCCAAGGAAAGCAAAAAGCCCTGCGCCATCGATCCGGCCCCTTATAAAGTCGGGAATGCGATGGTGATGCTCGCCTCGTTTATCGAACCAATCATGATCGACGGCACCTTCCAGGGCATCGTCGGCGCCGACTTGTCGGTGAACTTCATCCAGGAAATGCTCACCAAGGCCGATCAGAATTTGTACAACGGTGCTGGTGAACTGGCACTGATTTCCAGCAACGGTCGCCTGGTGGCCTACACCAAGGACGCCAGCAAGCTCGGGGAAAAAGCCAGCGACCTGCTGGACAGCAACGAACTGGCTAACCTCGGCCAACTGAAGATCGGCGAAGTGCGCTACGACGTGGACAAGCAACACGGGCATATCGAGCTGTTCCTGCCGTTCAACATCGGCCAGACCGATGCCCGCTGGACCCTGCTCCTGCAACTGCCCCTGAGTGCGGTAATGGCCGACCTGCAGGCGATGCAGCACGACCTCGACGCCCAGCGCAAAACCGATATTTTCGGCATGGCCGTGGCCGGGCTGCTGATCGCCGGCATCGGCTTGCTGGTGATCTGGCTGGTGGGCCACGGCATTGCCCGGCCGCTCAAGCAAATGGTGGCGATGCTCAATGACATCGCCCAGGGCGAAGGCGACCTGACCCGGCGCCTGACCAGTGATCGCGCCGACGAACTGGGGGCGATTGCCAGCGGCTTCAATACATTCCTGGCCAAGTTGCAGGGGATGATTACCCAGGTGGTGAGTTCGGTGCAGAAGGTCAGCGACTCGTCGGAGCACACCGCCGACATTGCGATTCGCACCAACCAGGGCGTGCACAAGCAAATGGTCGAGATCGACCAGGTGGCTACCGCCGTGCACGAGATGACCGCGACCGCACAGGACGTGGCGCGCAACGCCACTCAGGCCGCACAGGCCGCCAGCCACGCTGATCAAGCGGCGAGCCAGGGCATGCAGATTGTGCGCGACACCTCCACCTCCATCGGCGCCCTCGCCGAGGAAATCGGCAAGGCGGTCGGTGTGGTGCAGGCGCTGGCCAAGGACAGCGAGAACATCAATGCCATCCTCACGGCGATTCGCGGGATTGCCGAGCAGACCAACCTGCTGGCGCTCAACGCAGCAATTGAAGCCGCACGGGCCGGAGAACAGGGACGCGGGTTTGCGGTGGTGGCCGACGAGGTGCGCAACCTGGCGCAGAAGACCCAGAAGGCCACCGAAGAAATCCAGGCCATGATCCAGCAACTGCAGCAGGGCACCCGCGACGTGGTGCGAGTGATGGAAGACAGCCAGAACCGCACCGATGAAAGCGTGCAGCACGCGGCCAAGGCGGCTCAGGCGCTGGAGACCATTACCCGGGCGGTGTCGGTGATCAACGACATGAACACCCAGATCGCCAGCGCCGCCGAGGAACAGAGCGCGGTGGCCGAGGACATTAACCGTAACGTGATCAATATCGGACAGGTGGCCAATGAAGTGGCCGGCGGAGCGGATGAGTCGAGCGCGGCCAGCGCAGACCTGACCAAGCTGGCGGAACAGCAGCGGCGGTTGATCAATCAGTTCAAGGTTTGAGTCAAGCGGCGCCCTTTCGGGCGCCTTCGCGAGCAAGCCCGCTCCCACATTTGATCGCATTCCTTCAGTTGAAATGCAATCAAATGTGGGAGCGGGCTTGCTCGCGAAGAGGCCGGCCGATTCAACACAACGCTCAACCCGGCGTCAGGCACTCCGGTCCATTCAGCTTCGGATCGTTGACCATATTGGCCAGCACCCGCTCGCGCAACGCGGTGGGTTCACTGGCCAACAAGGCCTGCAAGGTGTGCAGCGGGGTCTCGGGGTTCAGCCAGGCTGCCTGCCCCGCCGCATCCAGAATCAACGGTCGGCGCTGAC
Source organism: Pseudomonas sp. Colony2 (assembly GCF_019382755.1). Taxonomy (NCBI): domain Bacteria; kingdom Pseudomonadati; phylum Pseudomonadota; class Gammaproteobacteria; order Pseudomonadales; family Pseudomonadaceae; genus Pseudomonas; species Pseudomonas sp. Colony2. The sequence continues at coordinate 6,072,689 of NZ_CP080030.1, forward strand.
TCTGCGCCGCCTGGGTCACCACCGCCGTACTCAACCAAACCTGCTCCTGCACCGGATACGCCTCCCAGATCGCCGCAAAGAACAGCGTGCTGCCCTCCCCCGGCGTCAGCCAGTACGGGCGCTTGCGCTGGGTGCCGCGCCATTCGTAGAAACCATTGGCCGGAAGCAGGCAGCGGCGCTGGCGAAACGCTTCGCGAAACATCGGCTGTTCGGCAAGGGTTTCCGCCCGGGCATGGGCCGGTGTACGAGAGAGATCGGTCAGCCAGGGCGGCGTCAGGCCCCAGCGCGCCCGCGCCAGGGTGTGCTGGCCGTCACTCAGGCGCTGGATCAGCACCGAGTCATTGGGAGAGATGTTCCACTGGGCCTGCTGGTCGGCCGGGAAGCCCGGCAAGGCAGCAAACGCGGGGTTCCAGCGAAACAGGGCATAACGTCCACACATGGGGCAACACGACTCTTGGAGAAACTGGCCGACAGCCTAACAGACCAGCACGTCGGGAAAGCTGTCGGGTTCATCACCGGGCAGTGGTTGCGCACCGTTGTAGGCGGTGATCAGCTCGCGGGCGTAGGCGGCCTGGTCGTTCTCCACCGCCAGCGCCAGCAGGCCATAGATCGGCAGTTCGCCGGTACCCCCGAGCAAATCGCGCCCCACCAGGTGCGCGGTGATGCCCTCGCTTTCGAGCATGCCTTGCAGCAGCTCGCCTTCCATCAGGTTTTCCGGCTCGTAGATTCGCTGCATGGGCGTACCTTTATTCGTTCTCGCTGCGCACGTTGAGCATCCATTCGTCGTCATGAACCTGCAGCTCGAAAACAATGGGCCGGCAGCACACCGGGCAGTCCTCAATATATTCCTGATCGCCCGCCGACAGGTCCAGTAGCGCCGTGACTACCTCTCCACAATAAGGACATTCGTACGACTCCTCTTCCATCGCGGTCTCCAAGGTGACTTGTGCGTATAATCGCCGGTCTATTTACAGGGCTATTTTTCGTCCCGGCCAATTGCCCGGACCACGCCCTGATATTTATTGTTCCAAACCTTTACTTACCCTAGCCGTTTCTAACAAGAGAGCATGATGGGCGAATTCGATACCATCCGACCTTACAACGACAGCGAAGTCCCGGCAGTGCTGGCCCGACTGTTCAGTGACAAGGCCTTTCTGGACATCCTGACCCACTTTCGCTTCCCGCGCTTTGCCGGCGCCTTCGGCTGGCTGCTCAAGCCGATGATCGCTCATAAACTGCGCCGTGAGTTCGCCGGCGTCACCACCGTGGCCACGCTGCAGGACAAAGTCGAGTTTTACGTCGACCACACCATCGAGCGGGCAACCGACGGCGTGACCTATACCGGCGTGGAGCAGTTCAAGTCCGGCAGCGCCTACCTGTTCCTGGCCAACCACCGCGACATCGTGATGGACCCGGCCTTCGTCAACTACGCCGTGTACCACGCCGGCCTGCCGACGCCACGCATCGCCATCGGCGACAACCTGCTGCAAAAGCCGTTTGTCAGCGACCTGATGCGCCTGAACAAGAGTTTCATCGTGCACCGCTCGATCACCGGGCGCAAAGAGAAGATGGCGGCCTACCAGTTGCTGTCGGCCTACATCAACCATTCGATTCGCAACGACTGCCAGTCGATCTGGATCGCCCAGGCCGAAGGCCGCGCCAAGGATGGGGATGATCGCACCGAGTCGGCGATCCTCAAGATGTTCCACATGAGCCGCAAGGACGAGCCGTTCGCCGAAGTCATCCAGTCACTGAACCTGACGCCGGTGTCCATCAGCTACGAATACGACCCGTGCGACGCAGCCAAGGCCCGCGAGCTGTACATCCGCGCCACCACCGGCACCTACAGCAAGGCGCCGGGGGAAGATGACGTGAGCATTGCCCTGGGCATCACCGGCTACAAGGGCCGGGTACACGTCAACTTCGCGCCGCCGATCACCGAGGCGTTCGAAGACACCAAGCTGTTGGCGATCGAAATGGACCGGCAGATCCTGGGCGGTTATCGGTTGTTCCCGGTGCATTACCTGGCGTACGCCCAATGGAGCGATGCCGATCCGCAATTGCAGGTACCGACCGCAGCCGAGGTATTCCCGGCGGACGAGTTGGCCAAGGCGAAGGCAGAGTGGGAGCGGCGCTTGAATGCGTGCCCGGCCGAGCATCGGCCGTATCTGGTGTTGCAATACGCGACGCCGGTGAGGAATCAGTACCGGGTCAAGGCCGGGATTGCCCTGTAACCCGGTACCAGCAACAGCGCAAACCCAATGTGGGAGCGGGCTTGCTCGCGAAGGCGGTGGATCAGCCAATCATGTATTGACTGACACCGCGCTTTCGCGAGCAAGCCCGCTCCCACAGTTGTTTTTAGGGTGTTCCTACAATCGGGTACTAAGAAAGGACACCAGCAACGCCAGCCCCAGACAGACAAACCCCAACCGGTAGAACAGGCGATAGGTACGCTGCGTCAACACGTCCAGATACAGCATCGGCTGATCAATGGCACGCAGTTCGCTTTGCGCGGCAAGGCGGGCCATCGCGCGCTGTTCATGCAGGCGCGTGACAAACAGCAGCCATGCCGCCGGGCAGGCCAGTAACAGGGCAAGGGAATTGAGCAGTAGTGCGGTCAGCGACATCGCAAACCTCGATGTATCAGTGTCTTGGTATCAATCCAGATACAAACCTGAATGATATGCGCCGCCTGCGCGTCATTACTCCTTCCCCATTGACGGCTAATGTATCCAGTAATTTACAGCGTCACCTGAACGTCACCTTAACAAGCCACTCTGTTGCCCTTCGAAAGCCCGGGAGCTTGTCATGTTGCACGCGCAGAACCAGGATCGGCTGTATCTGATTGCCCCAAGCGATGAGCAAGAGGCCCTGGTGGGCGGCCTCGCGTTCAATGTGCAGGACCGCCACTGGCTGGTGTATTGCGCCCTCGGCGGGCATCAACATGCCGACCTGCCGGAGCTGGACTTGCTCACTGGCGTGAGTGTGCTGGACTTTTATGTCGAAACGGCTGCATGAAAACGGCAGGCGTAAAAAAACCGGGCTCATCGCTGAGCCCGGTTTTTTGATCGTTCCCACGCGCCGCAAAGGAATGCCGACTGGGGCGCTCCGCGCCCGCCTGACGGTTACTGCGAGCTGAGCAGCGAACCGATGCTCGGGTCCTTGAACAGGCGCGTCAGGGCATCGCTCAACACGTCGCTGACCAGCTTGGTGTTGGTTTCCTGGTTCGGCGCCATGCCGAAGCGCTGGTCCAGGGATGCGCCGTAACGGCCGCTGTAGCGACGGGTACCGGCAGTCACGTCGGACTTGAAGGTCGCGCCGATGGTGGCTTCAGTCACGTACAGGCCTTCCTTGGGCGACTGATACTTCAGCTCGGCCAGGGTGATGGTCAGTTGTGGCGCACCTGGCGAGTTGGAAGGGGTGAAGCCCAACAGGCGCACGGCCGCTTCGGCCTGGGCTTGCAGCTTGGGCAGCACGTCCGCACCGGTCACCGTAATGGCGCTGGTTTCCGGGTACAGGCCGCCACGGGTGCCGAGGGTCGGCGACGGACGACCGTCAACCACACGCACCGACACCGGCTGGCCATGGCCGACAGGCGCCAGCTGGGTGGTGATTTTCGGTTGCGGGCTGAGTTGTTGCGGGCTGTGGGCGCAGCCAACCAGGGTCAAACTGGTCACAGTGATCAAACCGAACAACAGGCGTTGCAACATACTCATTTCTCCAGGACTAGATGCAAACAGGGCGCCAGTATAACGGTGAGCGCTCGCCACTCACCAGAATTCCTGAACGGCGCCTGAACTGTCGGCGAAATTACAATTTTCACACAGAACCGTCACCTCAATGTCATGCCAGACTGCCAACCTTCGCAGCATGTAACGAACCGGGTACACAGCCATGCGCCTTCTCAAATCTTTGTTCTTTTCCCACGCCAGCCATCGCCACTTTGCCCTGCTCGACGCCCAAGGCTGCTGCCAGGCTTTCAAGCAGTGCAGCCTGCCGCCCGTCGGTGAAGGCTGGGTCGAAGTCGAAGAGACGCGCCTGAGCTGGATGCACCGTCCGCTGCCCGCCAGCGCGCGCGTCAGCCCCCGGGTTTCGCAGCCACAGGCACGGCACGCGTTGGCCTCCTGACCAGACTGCTAATAAAAGTCATTAAACACGTCCATTTGCGCGCATTTCTTCGCTACAATCTCCCCCCGATTATAAGGACGTCTCCTGATCGGGCCTCGCAGCATCGCTAATGCACTTGTATTAGCTCCCCCGCACCGCCCACAGAGAGCCGCCCACACAGATCGTGTGAAGCTGGCGAGCTTGCTGTTTTCTCTGCAAACCATCGTCTTTACCCGAATCTGCCAGAGCTGCCATGCGCTCGGCCACTTGAGTTGTTTGCCCGTTTTGCCGCTTGCCGGCAGTGATTTCGGGCCAGGTGCCAGGCTGGGGCAGCCCTTTTTTGAGGTTCACGTCTTCAAAAGAGCGTGAAAAAAACGGGTTTTCACAACTTCACAAGAGTGTGGCGAGCAAATGAATAGTTTTGCGTTTGTACAAGCACCATCAGCGTCTGGAACAGCCCCACCACACAGGACCGAGCACTCCTCAAGAACCGGAGCTTGAAGCCTGTCCGCTACGGATTTGGTTGCACGATCGGACGAGCTTGACCATAAGTCGAATTGCCACAGGCGCCCTTAAATGCGTTCATACGCAGATCAGGCCCGGTCGGCAGCGTCCGCTTGCGATAAATTGCGAAGAATCGGACATGGCGATCCTGGCCATGGGTAACCTGGGGCATCACGTGAACCGCCCCGTCACTCCTGGCAGCCATGCCGTCAATTTGGTGCTGCAGATTTTGGAGACGCGTTAAATGGCGCATAACGAAGCAGTCGACGTAGTACTGGTAGGTGCGGGCATCATGAGTGCCACCCTCGCCGTACTGCTCAAAGAGCTCGACCCCGGCCTCAAGCTGGAAGTCGTTGAGCTGATGGATTCGGGTGCCGCGGAAAGTTCCAACCCGTGGAACAACGCCGGTACCGGCCACGCCGGGCTGTGTGAGCTGAACTACACACCGCAGGCCGCCGACGGCTCCATCGACATCAAGAAAGCCGTGCACATCAACACCCAATTCGAGGTGTCGAAGCAGTTCTGGGCGTACCTGACCAAGAAAGGCACCTTTGGCTCGTCCAAATCCTTTATCAGCCCCGTGCCGCACCTGAGCTTCGTACAGGGCGAGAAAGGCGTGTCGTTCCTCAAGAAGCGTTTTGAAACCCTCAGCCAGCACCACGCGTTCTCGGACATGCACTACACCGAAGACCGCAGCGAGATGGCCGAGTGGATGCCGCTGATGATGCCCGGCCGCCCACTGGACGAAAAAATCGCCGCCACCCGCGTGATGAACGGCACCGACGTCAACTTCGGCGCCCTGACCAACCAGTTGCTCTCGCACCTGACCAGCGCCCCGGATGCCCAGGTCAAGTACAGCAAGCGCGTCACCGGCCTCAAGCGCAACGGCGCCGGCTGGACAGTGAGCATCAAGGACGTCAACAGCGGCAATTCCCGTGATGTGGACGCCAAGTTCGTGTTCCTCGGCGCCGGTGGCGCGGCCCTGCCGCTGTTGCAAGCCTCGGGCATCGAGGAAAGCAAGGGCTTCGGCGGCTTCCCGGTCAGCGGCCAGTGGCTGCGTTGCGACAACCCGGAAGTGGTCAAGCACCACCAGGCCAAGGTCTACAGCCAGGCAGCCGTGGGTTCGCCACCGATGTCGGTGCCGCACCTCGACACCCGTGTGGTCGACGGCAAGAAATCCCTGCTGTTCGGGCCATACGCCGGTTTCACCACCAAGTTCCTCAAACACGGCTCGTTCCTTGACCTGCCCATGTCGATTCGTGCCGGCAACATCGGCCCGATGCTGGCCGTGGCCCGGGACAACATGGACCTGACCAAGTACCTGGTCAGCGAGGTGCGCCAGTCCATGGAGCAGCGCCTGGAATCCCTGCGTCGCTTCTACCCTGAGGCAAAAGCCGAAGACTGGCGCCTGGAAGTGGCCGGCCAACGGGTGCAGATCATCAAGAAAGACCCGAAGAAAGGCGGCGTGCTGCAATTCGGTACCGAACTGGTTGCGGCCAAGGACGGTTCGCTGGCCGCCCTGCTCGGCGCGTCTCCAGGTGCTTCGGTGACCGTGTCGATCATGCTGGAACTGATCGAACGCTGCTTCCCGACGAAAGCGGCCGGTGAGTGGGCCGCCAAGCTGCACGAGATCTTCCCGGCTCGGGAAAAGGTCCTGGAGACCGATGCCGAGCTGTATCGCAAGATCAACACGCAGAACAACATCAGCCTGGAACTGGTTGAGCAGAGCAGCGAGACCGAAAGCTACGCTTGAGCGTCGTGACGCAGAGCGTCAGTTGATGCATTCCCACGCAGAGCGTGGGAACGAAAAACGCCCCAACGGGGCGTTTTTTTTCGTCCGCAACAATCAGCCGCGAGCTTGTTCGATCAGCTCGATGTACTCGGCGGCGTTGCGCTGGTCCTTGATCACTTCAACGAAGGTCAGGCCATGCTCGTCCTTGCCATCGAGGTCCAGGCCGGCTTCCTTGAAGAAAACCAGGAAGCGTTCGAAGTCGTCGATACGCAGGCCGCGGTAGGCCTTGATCAGTTTGTGCAGGGACGGCGAAGTGGCGTCTACCGGCTCGAAATCCAGGAACAGCTTGATTTGCTCGTCGCCGATTTCATCACCAATCACCTGTTTCTTATCTTTACGCATTACCGACTCCAGCCTGCAGACATTTACACGGGAAAAGCAGTTTACCTGCGGCACCGCGGCTTCGAAAGCTACGCGAACCAATGTGGGAGCCGGCTTGCCTGCGATAGCGGTGCATCAGTAACAGATGGGCCAACGGACCCACCGCTATCGCAGGCAAGCCAGCTCCCACATTGACTGTATTTACACCGCCGAATGCGCGTCGGCTGGATTATTTGGCGCGCACCGCCCCGGTGTGCAAATCGGCCCAGATATGGCCGTTGGCGTAAGTGAGGAATTGCACATAGACCGTGTCATTGCGCAACAAGTCGACGATCACCCGATACTGGGTCACCGGATACGACAAGGTCAGGGTTTTGCTTTTGTCGTCGAACACCGGCTTTTTCAGGCTTTTGCTTTCAGCATCAAAGTTGAGGATCACCTGGGCGATGGTCGCGCCTTTGTTCAGGGACTTGCCCTTGAGGCGGATCATCAACGGCGAGGTCACCGGGATCGGCTGCTGGGTGGATTGGCGCTGGTTACCCACCACCACCGAATACTCGGTGACTTGCAGCAATTGCTGCTGGTCCGGGGTTTCGGCGCGCAGGGTCAGGTCGTCGGGCGGCAGGAATTGGCTGTGCAGCGGCGCCGGAGCAGCCGCCAGGGGCAAACTGAGGGTCAGCGCCAGGGCGGCGCAGGTGCGAATCAACAGGCGCATGGGCCGCTCCGTGGAAGATGGCCCAGCACTTTAGCTCAATCGAACTGGGCAAGCATCCAGCGCTGATACTCAGCCACTTCAGCGTCGCCTTCACGGGGAGCCCAACTGGCCAGCTCACCCTCTCCCACCGGTCGATACGGTCCGGCTTTGCATTCGAACATCAAAGTATCTGGCTCCAGCACCACCAGGCCGTGAAACACCCCGGGCGGCAAATCGACGCCCTGGCACTCACCGCCCGCCTGCATCACGCGCTTGGCCAGCACCTCGCCGGTCTCGCTGAAGATCAACAAGCCCAGGCTGCCCTTCAGCACCAGCAAGGTTTCCGCCTTATCGGCACTCAAATGACGATGAGGCGGCACATAGGTGCTGGGCTGCATGCCGACAGCCATGCGATGGCATGGCTCTTCCATCTGATGAAAGTTGTGGTGATGCCGGCCACGAGGGCTGCCAGCCGCTTTCTCGGCCAGCTCCGCAAACAGCGTTTGATCAAGAAAGCTGGCCATTGATTACATCCCCTTAACGGCGTAAATCCCATTGGCGTTGCGCCAGTAGCCTTTGTAGTCCATGCCGTAACCGAAGATGTAACGGTCAATGCACGGCAGGCCCACGTAATCGGCTTTCAGGTCCGGACGGGCCTTGCGGTCGTGGTCCTTGTCGATCAGCACGGCAGTGTGCACCTTGCGCGCGCCGGCGTGTTTGCAGAAGTCGATGATCGCGCCCAGGGTGTGACCTTCGTCGAGGATGTCGTCGATGATCAGCACGTCGCGGTCGATGAACGAGACTTCCGGCTTGGCTTTCCAGAACAGGTCGCCGCCACTGGTTTCATTGCGATAGCGAGTGGCGTGCAGGTAGGACGCTTCCAGCGGGAATTGCAGGTGGGTGAGCAATTTACCGGCGAAAATCAGGCCACCGTTCATCACGCAAAAGACCACCGGGTTGGTGTCGGCCATTTCACGGGAGATGTGCGCGCCGACCTTGGCGATGGCCTCTTCGACTTGCGCTTCGGTGTACAGGCAGTCAGCCTCGCGCATGATTTGACGGATATGCTCGAGATCAGCGGACATGGCGCTCTCCAAGGGGGTGCTGTGGCAAGAAAAGCGGGCAAAGGTACGCATGTGAGGCCCAACGTTCAAGCCTTAATGGACTAACGTACTAGATGTCTATAGGACAACACCCTCGGATAGATTAATCTAGGCCGGTTTTTTTGCCCGCCGCCGGAGCCTTTCCCCATGCCCATCCGTGAGATCCGCCATCCGCTGATCCGACATAAACTCGGCCTTATGCGCCGCGCCGACATTAGCACGAAGAACTTCCGTGAGCTTGCTCAGGAAGTCGGAGCGCTGCTCACCTACGAGGCGACCAAAGACCTGCCCCTGGAAAACTACGAGATCGCCGGTTGGTGTGGTCCCGTCCAGGTCGAGAAAATCGCCGGCAAGAAGATTACCGTGGTGCCGATCCTGCGTGCCGGTATCGGCATGCTCGAAGGCGTGCTCAGCCTGATCCCGGGTGCCAAGGTCAGCGCCGTAGGCGTGGCCCGCAACGAAGAGACGCTGCAGGCCCACACCTACCTGGAAAAACTGGTACCGGAAATCGACGAGCGCCTGGCGATGATCATCGACCCGATGCTCGCCACCGGCAGCTCCATGGTTGCCACCATCGACCTGCTGAAAAAAGCCGGTTGCAAGGACATCCGCGCCATGGTGCTGGTGGCCGCTCCCGAAGGCATCGCCGCCGTCGAGAAAGCCCACCCGGACGTATTGATCTACACCGCATCCATCGATGAACGCCTGAATGAACATGGCTACATCATCCCGGGCCTGGGCGATGCCGGCGACAAGATCTTCGGTACCAAGCAGAAGGACGCGTGACCATGCAGGATGAGTTCAACGACCCGCTTTGGCGCCAGATCCTGTCTGGCGCACAGATGCTCTTCGTAGCATTTGGCGCGCTGGTGTTGATGCCGCTGATCACCGGTCTCGATCCAAACGTCGCCCTGTTTACCGCAGGCTTGGGCACCTTGTTGTTCCAGGTGGTTACCGGGCGCCAGGTACCGGTGTTCCTGGCGTCGAGCTTTGCGTTTATCACCCCGATCATTCTCGCCAAGGGCCAGTTCGGCCTCGCGGCGACCATGGGTGGCGTGATGGCGGCCGGCTTCGTTTACACCTTCCTGGGCCTGGCCGTGAAGATCAAGGGCACCGGTTTCATCGACCGGCTGCTGCCGCCGGTGGTGATCGGGCCGGTGATCATTTCCATTGGCCTGGCCATGGCGCCGATTGCGGCCAATATGGCGATGGGCAAGGCCGGTGACGGCAGCGAGTTGATCCACTACCAGACCGCCATGCTGATCTCGATGCCGGCGCTGCTGACCACGTTGATCGTGGCGGTGTTCGGCAAAGGCATTTTCCGCCTGGTGCCGATCATCTCCGGCGTGCTGGTGGGTTTCGCTATGTCGTTCTACTTCGGCGTAGTCGACACCGCGAAGATCGCCGCCGCACCGTGGTTCGCCCTGCCCCACTTCACCGCGCCGGAATTCAACTGGCAGGCGATCCTGTTTATCGTCCCGGTGGCCCTGGCCCCGGCGATCGAACACATCGGTGGTGTGATTGCGGTGGGCAGCGTGACCGGTCGCGACTACCTGAAGAAGCCTGGCCTGCACCGCACCCTGCTGGGTGACGGGATCGCCACCACCGCTGCCGGCCTGTTCGGCGGCCCGCCCAACACGACCTACGCGGAAGTGACGGGCGCGGTGATGCTGACCAAGAACTACAACCCGAAGATCATGACCTGGGCGGCGGTGTTTGCCATCAGCCTGGCGTTTATCGGCAAGTTCGGCGCGCTGCTGCAGAGCATTCCAGTCCCGGTGATGGGCGGTATTCTGTGCCTGCTGTTCGGCTCGATTGCCGCAGTGGGGATGAACACCCTGATCCGCCACAAGATCGACCTTGGCGAAGCGCGCAACCTGGTGATTGTGTCGGTGACCCTGGTGTTCGGGATTGGCGGTGTGCTGGTAGGCACCGGCACTGGCCCGGATGACTTTGGCCTGAAGGGTATCGCCCTGTGTGCGGTGGTAGCGATTGCGTTGAATCTGCTGCTGCCGGGCAATGACGGCTGGAAGAACAGGAAGCCGGATGAGCCGCTGATCTAACTGCCAACGCAAAACCAATGTGGGAGCGGGCTTGCTCGCGAATGCAGTGTGTCATTCAGCACATCAGTGACTGAACCACCGCATTCGCGAGCAAGCCCGCTCCCACATTTTTTGAGTTTCAGTGTGGCTTACAGCTCACCCAACGCATCGATCAGCGCCTGGTTCTGCTCAGGCGTGCCAATACTGATCCGCAGGAACTGGGCAATCCGCTCCTGCTTGAAGTGCCGCACAATCACCCCCTGCTCCCGCACCTTGGCCGCCAGCCCGGCAGCGTCGTGCCCTGGATGCCGGGCAAAGATGAAGTTGGCCGCCGACGGCAGTACTTCAAACCCCTTGGCCTGCAGTTGCGCCACCAGCTTTTCACGGCTATCGATCACCAACTTGCAGGTGTTCCGGAAGTATTCGCGGTCTTCAAAAGCGGCGGCCGCGCCGACAATCGCCAGACGGTCCAGCGGGTAGGAGTTGAAGCTGTTCTTGACCCGCTCCAGCGCCTCGATCAGGTCCGGGTGGCCCACGGCCAGGCCCACCCGCAAACCGGCCAGGGAGCGCGACTTGGAGAGGGTCTGGGTCACCAGCAGGTTCGGGTAACGGTCCACCAGGCTGATGGCGGTCTCGCCGCCGAAGTCGATATAGGCTTCATCGACCACCACCACCGAGTCCGGGCTGGCCTTGAGGATTTGCTCCACGGCGTCCAGCGCCATCACGCAACCGGTCGGCGCGTTCGGGTTCGGGAAGATGATCCCGCCGTTGGGCCTGGCGTAGTCCGACACGCGGATCTGGAACTGTTCATCCAGCGGCACTGCGTCGAAGGCAATGCGGTACAGGCCGCAGTACACCGGGTAGAAGCTGTAGCTGATGTCCGGGAACAGCAGCGGCAGGTCGTGCTGGAACAAACCGTGGAAGATGTGCGCCAGGACTTCATCGGAGCCGTTGCCGAGGAACACCTTGCCCGCGTCGATCCCGTAGTACTTGGCCACCGCCTGCTTGAGCAGGTCGCTGTTGGGGTCCGGGTACAAACGCAGATTGTCGTTCAGCTCGGCCTGCATGGCAGCCAGCGCCTTGGGCGATGGGCCGTAGGGGTTTTCATTGGTGTTGAGTTTTACCAGCTTGGTCAGCTTCGGTTGCTCACCGGGCACGTAAGGCACGAGATCCTTGACGAGCGGGCTCCAGAATTTGCTCATGTTTCAGTTCCCCTGCTTATCGTCAACGATGCGGTATTCGGCGCTGCGGGCGTGGGCGGTCAGCGACTCGCCACGGGCCAGCACGGAAGCGGTCTTGCCCAACTCCGACGCGCCCTCTGGCGAGCAGAAGATGATCGACGAGCGCTTCTGGAAGTCATATACGCCCAGCGGCGAGGAGAACCGCGCAGTGCCCGACGTGGGCAGCACGTGATTGGGACCTGCGCAGTAGTCGCCCAGGGCTTCGCTGGTGTGGCGGCCCATGAAGATCGCGCCGGCGTGGCGAATCAGCGGCAGCCAGGCTTGTGGGTCGGCGACGGACAACTCCAGGTGTTCCGGGGCGATACGGTTGGCCACTTCGATGGCCTGCTCCATGTCGCGGACCAGGATCAGGGCGCCACGGCCATTGATCGACTTCTCGATGATCTCGGCGCGCTCCATGGTCGGCAGCAGCTTGGCGATGCTGGCGGCGACCTTGTCCAGGAATTCGGCATCCGGGCTGACGAGGATCGCCTGGGCGTCTTCGTCGTGCTCGGCCTGGGAGAACAGGTCCATGGCGATCCAGTCCGGGTCGGTCTGGCCGTCACACACCACGAGGATTTCCGACGGGCCGGCGATCATGTCGATGCCGACCTGGCCAAATACATGGCGCTTGGCCGTGGCCACGTAGATGTTGCCCGGGCCAACCACCTTGTCGACCTTCGGCACGCTTTCGGTGCCGTAGGCCAGGGCCGCTACCGCTTGGGCGCCACCGATGGTGAACACGCGATCAACGCCCGCGATGCAGGCCGCTGCCAGCACCAGTTCGTTGATTTCGCCGCGCGGCGTAGGCACCACCATGACCACTTCGGTCACGCCGGCCACCTTGGCCGGAATCGCGTTCATCAGTACCGAGGACGGGTACGACGCTTTGCCGCCCGGCACGTACAGGCCGGCACGGTCCAGCGGCGTGACCTTCTGGCCCAGTACGGTGCCGTCGGCCTCGGTGTAGCTCCAGGAATCCTGTTTCTGTTTCTCGTGGTAGCTGCGCACCCGCGCGGCCGCCACTTCCAGGGCTTCGCGCTGGGGCGCGGTGATGCGGGTCAAGGCCAGTTCCAGGCGTTCGCGGGGCAGGATCAGGTCGGCCATGGAGGCGACATCCAGGCCATCGAACTGCCGGGTAAAATCAACCAGCGCCGCGTCACCGCGCTCGCGCACGGCCTTTATGATGTCGAGCACCCGCTGGTTGACCGAATCGTCGGACACGCTTTCCCAGCTCAGCAGATGATCCAGATGATGGGCGAAATCCGGGTCGGCAGCGTTGAGTCGGGCAATTGCAGTGGACGTGGTCATAGCGAGGGCCTCATAGGAATGGCAAAAATGCTCAGGCGCCGAAAGTTAGCAGTCGATCCGCTTGGGCACCTGAGAATTCTGGCTATGAGGCGGATAGACGGGCGCGGCTTGGGGCCGCGCGGGTGAGTCAACCGCGGTGTCGAGACTCCACTGCCTTGCGCAGGGTGTCGATCAACGCCTGGATACGGGCGTGCTGCATTTTCATCGAAGCTTTGTTGACGATCAGCCGGGAGCTGATGTCGGCGATAAAGTCCTGGGGCTCCAGGCCGTTGGCGCGCAGGGTGTTGCCGGTGTCGACCACGTCGATGATCTTGTCGGCCAGGCCGATCAGCGGTGCCAACTCCATCGAGCCGTAAAGCTTGATGATGTCGACCTGGCGGCCTTGCTCGGCGTAGTAACGCTTGGCAACGTTGACGAACTTGGTCGCCACGCGCAGGCGGCCTTTAGGCTCGACGTCACCGACACGGCCGGCGGTCATCAGCTTGCACAGGGCGATACGCAGGTCCAGCGGCTCGTACAGGCCCTGGCCGCCGTATTCCATCAACACGTCTTTGCCCGCGACGCCGAGGTCGGCCGCGCCATGTTCAACGTAAGTTGGCACATCGGTGGCACGCACGATCAGCAGGCGAACGTCGTCCTGGGTCGTGGGGATGATCAGCTTGCGGCTCTTGTCCGGATTCTCGGTCGGCACGATGCCCGCTTCAGCCAGAAGCGGCAAAGTGTCGTCAAGGATGCGGCCCTTGGACAGTGCGATGGTCAACATGGGAAACGTCAGTCCTTCATCAGGCTATTGCTGTCCGGTCGCAATCGGCGCCAGACACAGATCGAGGCCATTACAGCCTCGACTTGAAACAAATCAGCTAACAGCATACATCGTCGTGTGGCGAGGGAGCTTGCTCCCGCTGGGGCGCGAAGCGGCCCTGATCTTTGTTTAAAAAGACTGGGACTGCTGCGCAGTCCAGCGGGAGCAAGCTCCCTCGCCACAATGAACGTGTTTGCAGTTCCTGGAACTAGCCCGGTACGCGGCGGATTTTCGCGCCGAGCATCTGCAGCTTCTCTTCGATGCACTCGTAACCACGGTCTATGTGGTAGATGCGGTCGATGAGGGTGTCGCCGTCAGCGCACAACGCCGAGATCACCAGGCTGGCGGAGGCACGCAGGTCGGTAGCCATCACTGGCGCGCCCTTGAGCTTCTCGATACCGGTCACGATGGCGGTGTTGCCTTCGACCTGGATCTTGGCGCCCATGCGGTGCAGCTCGTACACGTGCATGAAGCGGTTTTCGAAGATGGTCTCGATCACGGCACCGGTGCCTTCGGCAATCGCGTTCAGGGAAATGAACTGCGCCTGCATGTCGGTCGGGAACGCCGGGTACGGAGCGGTACGCACGTTAACGGCTTTTGGCCGCTTGCCATGCATGTTCAGCTCGATCCAGTCTTCACCGGTGGTGATCTCGGCGCCGGCTTCCTTGAGTTTTTCCAGGACGGCTTCGAGGATGGTCGGATCAGTGTCCTTGACCTTGACACGGCCACCGGTGACGGCAGCCGCGACCAGGTAGGTACCGGTCTCGATGCGGTCCGGCATCACCTTGTAGGTAGCCGAATGCAGGCGTTTCACGCCATCAATGGTGATGGTGTCGGTGCCGGCGCCGGTGATGTTGGCACCCATGGCGATCAGGAAGTTGGCCAGGTCGACCACTTCCGGCTCGCGCGCGGCGTTTTGCAGCACGCTGCGGCCATTGGCCAGGGCAGCGGCCATCATGATGTTCTCGGTACCGGTCACACTGACGGTATCAAAGAAGAAGTTTGCGCCACGCAGGCCGCCTTCCGGCGCCTTGGCCTTGATGTAGCCGCCTTCGACGTCAATGGTTGCACCCATGGCTTCGAGGCCACGGATGTGCAGGTCCACCGGACGCGAACCGATGGCGCAACCGCCAGGCAGTGCGACTTCGGCTTCGCCGAACCGGGCAACCATCGGGCCCAGTACCAGGATCGAGGCGCGCATGGTTTTCACCAGCTCGTACGGTGCGATCAGGGTCTTGATGGTGCGCGGGTCGATTTCGACGCTGAGTTTCTCGTCGATCACCGGCTCGATGCCCATGCGACCGAACAACTCGATCATGGTGGTGATGTCATGCAGGTGCGGCAGGTTGGCCACGGTAACCGGGCCATCGCACAGCAAGGTCGCTGCCAGGATCGGCAGGGCGGAGTTCTTCGCCCCGGAAATACGGATCTCGCCATCAAGACGAGCACCGCCGGTAATAATCAATTTATCCATAAGAATCTCGACGCCTTGGGGGCTCAGGTGCGCTCGGCCCAGGCCGCGCGGCTGAAAAATTTCATAGTGACCGCATGGATGCTGCCATCGGTGATCCACGGGTTCAAATGGGCATAGATCTGCTGCTGACGCTTGACCGGGCTCAATGCCGCCAGTTCATCGCTAATCACGTTCAGCTGGAAATTGCAGCCTTCGCCCTCAACTTCAACATTAGTTTCGGGCAGCTTTCCTTCAAGGAAGCTTTTAACTTCTAGGGCCTGCATGATCAACCTCTATGGGCGCCCAGTGCGCGCGGGTCGCACATCATACAAAAAAGCCCCGCGCCTGCGAACCCCGCATAGCAGGACTCTGACGGGGGGCTTCTTTAATAATGTGTATTAAGGATGCGCCAACAGCTCGGTCAGACCGGAAACCTCAGCGATTTCACGCATGTCTTCGGGCAATGCACGAATGCTCACCGGCTTTTTGACGGCCTGCGCATCGCGCATGAAACACAGCAGCAACGACAAGCCGACGCTGCTGGACTTCACCACCGCCGAGCAATCCAGCACCAGCGCAGGAGCGGTACTGGCATTGATCAGCGCCTGGCCCTGCTTGCGCAGGGCGGGCCCAGTGCTGTAATCCAGCACGCCGCTGAGCAACAGCTCACCGGACTCGCCAAGGCGAATGGCCGACTCGATCATTGGGCAGGCTTCCCGGCAGCTTTGTCGGTTTCTTCCTTGGCCTTGGCCACTTCACCGGCCCAACCGTTGATGGTTTTGTCCAGGTCGTTGCCATTGCGCTGCATGGCATCCGCGAACTGGTCACGGAACAGCTTGCCAATGTTGATGCCGTTGATGATCACGTTACGCAGTTTCCACTCGCCATTGACCTTCTCGAGCGTGTACTGCACAGGGTAGACCGCGCCGTTGTTGCCCTTGACGCTCATGTTGACGCTGGTGCGGTCACCCGACTCATCCCCGGCAGGGGCGACGGTAATCCCCTGGTTGTTGTACTCCAGCAGGGCGTTGCCGTAGAACTGGAACAAGCCCTTCTTGAAGTTTTCCTGGAATGTCTGCATCTGCGCAGGCGTAGCCTTGCGCGAATACTTGACGGTCATGATGCTTTTGGAAATACCTTCAGCATCAACAACAGGCCCGACAATCGTGTTCAGCGCGTTATAGAACTGACTCGGGTCCTGCTTGTACTTTTCCTTGTTGGCACTCAGGTCAGCCAACATCTTGTTGGTGGTGTCCTGCACCAGGTCATGCGCAGAACCGCCGGCAGCGGCGTTAGCCATCAACGGCAGTGCCGCGAGCAGTACCAACAGGCCACGTCGCAAAGTAGAGATCATGAACACATTCCTCATTTGGCGTCTTTATTGACGGTATTGAGCAGGAATTTACCGATCAAGTCCTCCAGCACCAACGACGACTGTGTGTCATGAATGGTCGAACCATCCTTGAGCAGGGCAGATTCCCCGCCGACGCTGATGCCGATGTACTTCTCGCCCAGCAGGCCAGCGGTGAGGATAGACGCAGTGGAGTCAGTCGGCAGATTATCTACCTTCTTGTCCACCTGCATGGTCACACGGCCGGTGAAGCTGTCGCGGTCCAGATCGATTGCCGTGACCTTGCCGATGGTTACACCCGCCATGGTCACTTTAGCTCTGACAGTCAAACCGGCGATATTGTCGAAGTAGGCGTAAAGTTTATAAGTATCGGCGGTGGGGCTGGCCGATAGGCCGCTGACTCGCAGGGCGAGCAACAGTAAAGCCAGGATGCCAGCCAGCAAGAAAAGGCCGACACCGATTTCCACAGTGCGGTTTTGCATCAGAAATCTCCAAACATCAAGGCGGTCAAAATGAAGTCAAGGCCCAGTACCGCCAGCGAGGCGTACACAACGGTCTTGGTGGTGGCGCGACTGATCCCTTCTGAGGTGGGCTCACAGTCATAGCCTTGGAATACGGCGATCCAGGTCACTACAAAGGCGAAGACGATGCTTTTAATGATGCCATTGAGCACGTCGCCGCTGAAGGTCACGCTGTTTTGCATGTTGCCCCAGTAGGAGCCGTCGTAGACCCCCAGCCAGTCAACCGCGACCCAGGAACCGCCCCAGATTCCCACCACGCTGAACACCATCGCCAGCAGTGGCAGGGAAATGAAGCCGGCCCACAGACGCGGGGCAACAATGTACTTGAGCGGATCGACACCGATCATTTCCAGGCTGGACAGCTGTTCGGTGGCCTTCATGTTGCCGATTTCGGCCGTCAGTGCCGAACCGGCACGCCCGGCAAACAGGAGAGCGGTCACCACCGGGCCCAACTCACGCAACAGCGTCAGGGCAACCATCTGCCCAACAGCCTGCTCGGACCCGTAGCTGGAGAGGATATTGAAGCCTTGCAGCGCCAGCACCATGCCGATGAACACCCCGGAGACCACGATGATCACCAGAGACATCACGCCCACGGAGTGCAGTTGCTTGATCAGCAGGCCGAAACCGCCGCCAATACCGCCGCGGCCGAGCAAGGCATGAAACAGGAAAATCGTCGAACGCCCCAGCACACCGATGATATCGATGCCGGAGCGACCGAAAAGGCGAACCTTTTCGAGTAATGATGTCTTGCGCATCAGCGCTTCCCCAGAAGATCTGAGCGGTAGTCCGCTGCCGGAAAGTGAAAAGGCACCGGGCCATCGGGATCGCCGGTCATGAATTGGCGAATGCGCGGGTTGTCTGCGTTCATCAGTTCTTCAGGCGTGCCCTGCCCCAGCACCTGGCCATCGCCCACTACATATAGGTAGTCGGCAATGCTCGCGGTCTCGGCCAGGTCGTGGGAAACCACGATACTGGTGATACCCAACGCATCATTGAGCAGGCGGATCAGGCGTACCAGCACCCCCATGGCAATCGGGTCCTGGCCAACGAAAGGCTCGTCGTACATGAGAATCTGCGGGTCGAGGGCGATGGCACGCGCCAGGGCGACACGACGCTTCATGCCTCCGGACAACTCGTCGGGCATCAAATCGATAGCACCGCGCAGCCCGACGGCCTGCAATTTCAGCAACACAATGTCACGAATCATTTCATCGGACAGCTGTGTATGCACCCGCAGCGGGAACGCCACGTTTTCGAAAACATCTAGATCGGTAAACAACGCGCCGCTCTGGAACAGGACGCCCATATGTTTGCGGGCATCGAACAGGTCACTGCGCGAAAGGGTCGGCAGGTTCTGGCCATTGACCCAGACTTCACCGGCGGAGGGGCGCAATTGCATGCCCATCAGGCGCAGCAGCGTAGTCTTGCCGCAGCCGGAAGGCCCCATGATGCCCGTGACTTTGCCGCGGGGAATGCGAATATCCACATTATTGAAGATGCTGCGCGTACCGCGCTTGAAGGAAAGGCCCTTCAGCTCGACCGCGTAGGCGTTATCGGCACTCATCTAAACTCCTTGGGATGCAGCCTTTCACTCAGACACTTTGTTTTCGACAAATGCTTGCGCCGAATAGACAAAAAGGCCGTGCGGACCGAACTGGCCGCGAACTATATCACTGCTGGTACAGCGCCCCCAAGGCCGGAACAGAGCTTGTTCAGAAACAGGACAGCTAAAAAATCCTGGCTGAGGTTCAATCTCAACCACAGGTGGATTGAATAAAGCCTGACGAACTTGTGTGAGGGAATTGATCATTACCGTTATAATCGCCGACTTTTCGTCAGGCTATACGATTTCAGACATGAGCCAATCCAGCGACCTTATTCAATCCGCACAACGCACCATCCGCCTCGAGCTTGAAGCCGTAGAAGGCTTGCTGGCCCATATCGACGCGGATTTCGTACGCGCCTGCGAGATGATTCTGGCCAGCAAGGGCCGCGTAGTGGTGGTCGGCATGGGCAAATCCGGGCATGTCGGCAACAAGATCGCCGCCACCCTGGCGAGCACCGGGACCACCGCGTTCTTCGTGCATCCGGCCGAAGCCAGCCACGGCGACATGGGCATGATCACCCGGGACGACATCATCCTGGCACTGTCCAACTCCGGCACCACCAACGAAATCGTGACCCTGCTGCCGCTGATCAAGCGCCTGGGTATCCAGCTGATCAGCGTGACCGGCAACCCGGACTCGACGCTGGCAAAAGCCGCCGAAGTGAATTTGAACGTGCACGTTGCCCACGAGGCCTGCCCGCTGAACCTGGCACCGACCTCCTCCACCACCGCAGCCCTGGTCATGGGTGATGCGCTGGCCGTGGCACTGCTGGAGGCCCGCGGGTTTACCGCCGAAGACTTCGCGTTTTCCCACCCGGGCGGCGCCCTTGGCCGTCGCCTGCTGCTGAAAGTGGAAAACGTCATGCACGCCGGCGACGAGCTGCCACAAGTGCCACGCGGCACCTTGCTGAAAGATGCCTTGATGGAAATGACCCTCAAGCGCCTGGGCATGACCGTAATCCTGGAGTCCGACGGGCGGCTGGCCGGGGTCTTCACCGACGGCGACCTGCGCCGCACCCTGGACCGCAACCTCGACATCCAGACCGCCACCATCGACGAAGTCATGACGCCTCACGGCAAGACCGCACGCCCTGACATGCTCGCGGCCGAAGCACTGAAGATCATGGAAGACCACAAGATCCTGGCGCTGGTGGTGGTCGACAGCGACGACCGTCCGGTTGGCGCCCTGAACATGCACGACTTGCTGCGTGCGGGAGTGATGTAAATGACCACCGACCTGATGCAACGGGGCAAGCACATCAAGCTGGCGATTTTCGACGTCGACGGTGTGCTGACGGATGGCCGCCTGTACTTTCTGGAAGACGGCAGCGAATTCAAGACGTTCAACACCCTCGACGGCCAGGGCATCAAGATGCTGATGGCGGCGGGCGTGCAAACCGGCATCATCAGCGGTCGCAAGACCCCGGTTGTGGAACGCCGCGCACAAAACCTGGGTATTCCTCACCTGTATCAGGGCCGCGAGGATAAACTGGTGGTTCTGGACGAGCTTCTTGGCCAACTCAACCTAAGCTATGAGCAGGTTGCGTACCTGGGTGACGATTTACCCGACCTGCCGGTGATTCGCCGGGTCGGCCTGGGCATGGCCGTGGCCAATGCGGCGGCGTTCGTTCGCGAACACGCCCATGGTGTAACCACCGCCCGCGGCGGCGAAGGCGCCGCCCGCGAGTTCTGCGAGTTGATTCTGCGCGCCCAAGGCAGCCTTGAAGCGGCCCACGCCGCCTACCTATAGAGCGTTTTATGCTGAGTAAAAAGATTCGCAATTTCCTGATACTTGCAGTCATCGCCGCGGTTTTCCTCGCGGTCGGCTACTGGAATATCAGCCCGGAGCGCTTCCTCGACAAGCCGGTTGCACAGGTTGACGAGAGTGCTATCGACTATTACGCCATCAACGCCCACAGCATCCAGTACCTGCCCGATGGCAAGGTCCAGTATGAAATGACCTCCGACAAGGTCGAACACTTGAAGGCATCCGAGGTCACTTTGCTGACCAAGCCGGACATGAACCTGTACCGCGGCGCCGAATTTCCGTGGCACGTCACCAGCGAGCGTGGCGAGGTCAACCCGGACGGCACCCAAGTGGAACTGATTGACTCGGTGCGGGTAGCCCGCACTGACGCCAAGAACCGCGACACCATTATTACCAGCAGTCGCATGACCGTATTCCCACAGAAGCAATATGCGCAGACCGAGCAAGACGTTAGAATTGACGGCGCTGGCGGTGTATCGACTGGCAAGGGAATGAAAGCGTATTTGAAAGAAAGCAGGATACACCTGCTATCGAACGTAAGAGGACAGTATGAGGCTCGTTAAAACCCTCCCTATTTTGCTCGGCCTGGGCGCAGCACTGGGAAGCGTGAGCGCCTGGGCTCTGCCGAACGATAGCCAGCAACCGATCCACATTCAGGCTGACGATGCGCAGTTGGATGACAAGCAAGGTATCGCGACCTACACGGGCAGCGTGATCATCACCCAGGGCTCGATGAAAGTGACGGGTAACACCGTGACACTGACTCGTACCCCGGCGGGCGATATCGACGTGGTCACTTCGGTGGGCAACCTGGCGTATTTCGAACAACTGCAGAAAGTGGGCGACCCTACGCCGGTCAAAGGCTATGGCAAGACGATCCAGTACCACGCCCAGCAAAACCGCATCGTGCTGATCGACCAGGCCCGGGTCATCAATGACGGCAACACCACCGACGGCGAAAAAATCGTCTACGACACGGTGAAGCAGATCGCCCAGGCCGGCCGTGCTACCGGCTCGAAAATCAGCACGCCGAAGCCGCGTATCGACATGGTTATCCAGCCGAAGCAGAAACCGGGCGCAGCCCAGCCGGCGCCGAAACCCGACGCGAAGAAGGCGAATTAATGGCAACCCTGAAAGCCCAGCATCTGGCCAAGGCTTATAAAAGCCGTCAGGTCGTGCGTGACGTCAGCCTGTCGATCGACAGCGGCCAGATCGTCGGCTTGCTCGGCCCCAACGGTGCCGGCAAGACCACCTGCTTCTACATGATCGTCGGCCTGGTGCAGGCCGATCAAGGCCGCGTCCTGATCGACGACCTGGACGTGAGCCACCAGCCTATGCACGGCCGTGCGCAAGCGGGTATCGGCTATCTTCCCCAGGAAGCATCGATCTTCCGCAAACTGTCGGTTTCCGACAACATCATGGCCATCCTCGAGACCCGCAAGGAACTCGACCGCGCCGGGCGCAAGAAAGAGCTGGAAAGCCTGCTGCAGGAATTCCACATCAACCACATTCGCGACAACCTCGGCATGAGCCTTTCCGGCGGCGAGCGTCGTCGTGTGGAAATCGCCCGCGCGCTGGCCACGGCGCCCAAGTTCATCCTGCTGGACGAACCTTTCGCCGGTGTCGACCCGATCTCGGTCGGCGACATCAAGCAGATCATCCATCATCTCAAGGCCAAGGGCATCGGTGTGTTGATCACCGACCACAACGTCCGTGAGACACTCGATATCTGCGAAACCGCCTACATCGTCAACGATGGACAGCTGATTGCCGAAGGTGACTCTGCCACTATCCTGGCCAACGAACTGGTCAAGGAAGTGTATCTGGGTCACGAGTTCCGCCTGTAAACACGGTGGTATCAGGCCATTCGCCATGGAGCGCGGTAGTCAATAAAAACCTCAGTATTTTTATTGTTACCGCGCTCTAGGCAAAGCCCCCGATATCAGGCATATAATTTGCTTATGTTTGGCGCTCACGCGCCCTGTCGTGGATGGCGCATTGCGCCGGCGAATAAGGTGTTAAGCCCCTGCCATGAAACCATCGCTAGTCCTGAGAATGGGCCAGCAGCTGACGATGACACCGCAGCTGCAACAGGCCATCCGCCTGCTCCAATTGTCGACCCTGGACCTGCAACAGGAAATCCAGGAGGCCCTGGAGTCCAATCCGATGCTCGAACGCCAGGAAGAAGGCGACGACTTCGATAATGCAGACCCGCTGGCCGACAACATCGAGCAAAAGCCCAACCCCGACGTACAGGAACCCTCCTACCAGGAAACCGCCCCCACGGTGGATAACCTTGAGGAAGGCGAATGGAACGAACGCATTCCCAACGAACTTCCCGTGGATACCGCCTGGGAAGACGTCTACCAGACCAGCGCCAGCAGCCTGCCCAGCAACGATGACGACGAGTGGGACTTCACCACCCGCACATCAGCCGGCGAGAGCCTGCAAAGCCATTTGCTCTGGCAGCTGAACCTGGCACCGATGTCCGATACCGATCGCCTGATCGCCGTGACCCTGATCGATTGCATCAACAACCAGGGCTACCTGGACGAGACCCTTGAGGAGATCCTCGAGGCGTTCGACCCGGAACTGGACATCGAACTGGACGAAATCGAAGCCGTCCTGCACCGCATCCAGCAATTCGAGCCGGCCGGCATCGGCGCCCGCAACCTCAGCGAGTGCCTGCTGCTGCAACTGCGCCAATTGCCGGCCAAGACGCCTTGGCTGAGCGAAGCGCAGCGCCTGGTCACCGACTACATCGACCTGCTGGGCAGCCGCGACTACAGCCAGCTGATGCGCCGCATGAAGCTCAAGGAAGATGACCTGCGCCAGATCATCGAGCTGGTGCAGAGCCTCAACCCACGCCCGGGCTCGCAGATCGAGTCCAGCGAAGCCGAATATGTCGTGCCCGACGTGATTGTGCGCAAGGACAATGAGCGGTGGCTGGTGGAGCTGAACCAGGAATCGGTGCCGCGCCTGCGGGTCAATCCGCAATACGCAGGTTTTGTGCGCCGCGCCGACACCAGCGCCGATAACACCTTCATGCGTAACCAACTGCAGGAAGCCCGCTGGTTCATCAAGAGCCTGCAAAGCCGCAACGAAACCCTGATGAAAGTCGCCACCCAGATCGTCGAGCACCAGCGCGGCTTCCTGGAATACGGCGATGAAGCAATGAAGCCGCTGGTACTGCACGACATCGCCGAGGCGGTGGGCATGCACGAGTCAACGATTTCCCGGGTGACCACGCAAAAATTCATGCATACCCCACGGGGTATATATGAGCTGAAATACTTTTTCTCCAGCCACGTCAGCACCTCCGAAGGCGGCGAATGCTCGTCCACGGCGATCCGCGCGATCATCAAAAAACTGGTTGCCGCGGAAAATCAGAAAAAGCCGTTGAGTGACAGCAAGATCGCTGGTTTACTGGAGGCACAAGGCATTCAGGTCGCCCGTCGAACCGTCGCCAAGTACCGCGAGTCCCTAGGGATCGCGCCTTCCAGCGAGCGTAAGCGTTTGATGTGACGGGCGGGCCATAGCGTTCCAGTGGCGGGTATTCCTACCCGCCGCTTTATGCACTGGCAACGAAGGAGAAGCTGTATGCAAGTCAACATCAGTGGACACCATGTAGAAGTCACCCCTCCATTGCGCGAATACGTCGAGCTGAAGCTGAAGAAGCTTGAGGGCCATTTCGACAAGATCACCAACGTGCAGGTCATCATGAAGGTCGACAAGCTTCAGCAGAAAATCGAAGCGACACTTCAGATACCCGGTGGCGAAGTGGTCGCCAATGCCGAACATGAAGACATGTATGCATCAATCGACTTGCTCACAGACAAGCTTGACCGCCAACTTAAAAAGCATAAGGAAAAGCAGCAGAGCCTTCTTCAAGGCACTGGCCGCTAACACTCCCCACCCATGATCCGACTTGAAACCATCCTGACCCCCGGCCGTTCCCTCGTGAACGTGCCGGGCGGCAGTAAAAAGCGCGCCCTCGAACAAATTGCCAACCTGATCGGCCGCGAAGTGCCCGAACTGGATACGCAAGCTGTGTACGAGGCCCTGATCGCCCGTGAAAAGCTCGGCTCCACCGGCTTTGGCAACGGCATCGCCATTCCTCACTGCCGCCTGCAAGGCTGTGAGTCTCCAGTCAGCGCCCTGCTGCACCTGGACGCCCCTATCGATTTCGACGCCATCGACGGCGCGCCGGTCGACCTGCTGTTCGTGCTGCTGGTCCCGCAAGCTGCCACCGATGCGCACCTGGAACTGCTTCGGCAGATCGCCAGCATGCTCGACCGCAAGGACGTACGCGACAAACTGCGTAGTGCCTCAAGCAATGAGGCGCTCTACCAGGTTGTCCTGGATGAACAAAACGGGCATTAATCATGCGTTTGATCATCGTCAGCGGCCGTTCCGGCTCAGGTAAAAGCACGGCCCTCAATGTTCTTGAGGACAACGGCTTCTATTGCATCGACAACCTGCCCGCTGGCCTGCTACCGGAACTGGCGGAACGCGCGCTGATTCATACCGAGCTGGCGCAACCGCTGGTCGCCGTGTCGATCGACGCCCGCAACCTGCCCAGCCACCTCACACGCTTTCCTGAACTGCTCGAAGAAGTGCGGGCCAAGCATATCCATTGCGATGTGCTGTACCTGGACGCCGACGAAGAGACCCTGCTCAAGCGCTTCTCCGAAACCCGTCGCCGCCACCCGTTGAGCAGCCCTCATCGCTCCCTGGCCGAAGCCATCGAGGACGAGACCAAACTGCTGGGGCCGATCATTGACCTGGCCGACCTCAAGATCAACACCACCAGCCTGAACCTGTATCAACTGCGGGATGCGATCAAGCTGCGTCTGCTGAACCAGCCGGAGCCAGGCACGGCGTTCCTTGTCGAGTCGTTCGGTTTCAAGCGCGGCATGCCGGTAGATGCCGACCTGGTGTTCGATGTGCGCTGCCTGCCCAACCCGTACTGGAAGCCGGAACTGCGCGATCAGTCGGGGCTGGACCAACCTGTGGCCGAGTACCTGGCGGCGCAACCGGATGTCGAGGAAATGTACCAGGACATCTCCAGCTATCTGCTCAAATGGCTGCCGCGTTTTGCGGCCAGCAATCGGGCTTATGTCACCATCGCCATTGGCTGCACCGGCGGCCACCACCGATCCGTCTACCTGACCGAACGCCTGGGCAAGGTGCTGCAACAAACCCTCAAGAACGTCCAGGTTCGCCACCGCGACCTCAGCTGAAAGGAACACCCCCGCGATGCCCGCTCTGGAAATTGAAATCATCAACAAGCTGGGCCTGCACGCCCGGGCCTCGGCCAAGTTCGTCGGCGTCGCCGGGCAGTTCCCTTGCCAGATCCGCGCCGGGCGCACCCCGGAATCCATGGTCGACGGCAAAAGCATCATGGCCATGATGATGCTGGCTGCGGGCAAGGGCACGAAGATTCATTTGAAGACCGAAGGCGAGCAAGAGCAGGAAGCGATGGATGCCCTGGTAGCGTTGATCAATAATTTCTTTGATGAGGGCGAGTAGGTAATCGCCCCTCCCCTGCGTCAGTTGGACAGCAGTTTGCCGTTGAACAGAATCTTCAACGTCTTGACCGTCAGTACGGCCAGGGCGATCGACAGGAAAGCCAGGATCAGATAGGCAATCGCTTCCAGGATCACGCTTCCTTTGGCATCGGCATATTTCAACGCAGCGTTGCTCAATGCCGCAATCGGAAAGCTGATTGCCCACCAGGCAGGAGAAAAAGGCGCGGCCTGACGGAATACTTTGAATGCCAGCACCCCAAACAGGAACAGGCCAAAGTAGAAGAGCACGCTGGCAAAATAGTCGACGCTGCCAAAGAAGTTGGTGTAAGCCAGAAAGCCGACTTCAAAGGGGGCGATAAGTATCATCAGCGAAGGTGTCATACCTTTGGCCATCACCGGCTCGTGAACCAGACGTGAAAAAATTCGCGTGAAGAACACCAGCGCAATCACACTCCCTACCGCCATCGCGAACAGATTGAACTCGTATGCCCACGCCATGGGCATGTGGGCACCTGTCACCGCGATGTCGAGCGCCGCCACCCCCGGGATCAGCCAGGCAGGCACCGCATATTGCGACTCCTGATTACCGGACAACAGTCGCGAGAGCACAATTGCCGCCAGGATCATGGTCAGCAGGCTACCCAACATCCAAAGCCCCTGGCTGATCAGGGTGCTAGCTGAACCTACGACTGCCGACAGCAGCAGCAACGCGATCGTCACCGTGCCAAAGAAATTTCCTGATATCGGGTGATTGAACTCGGCTTTGACCGCCGCAGGGTATTTAACCCATTTGGTGAGATACCCCGCCACCAGTGCGATAAACACCAGAATGGCAAACCCACCAATGACCGCTCCGATCATTTGCGCGTAAGCCACATATTCACTGGCGGACTGCCAGGCCAGGCTCAGGCCGGCCAACCCCATCACGGCGCCAAACAAATTGATGGGAAGGTTCTTGATGGACCCCGACCGCTCGCTCGATTCGACAGCGAAGGGGGGAAGTGGCGCGTTACAGATGCTCATGCGGGTCTCCGGTTGACGATAAAGCACGTGACGGACAGTGTCGCCTACCTCCCCTCTGTCCTATAGTGTCGCTTAACGACGATTTCAGCCATTTCCACTACGGAGACCGACACCATGCGAATTGCCCTCCTGGCGTTTCCCCGTGTGCAAATGCTGGATGTCGTGGGCCCTGCCGATGTGTTCGCTGAAGCGGCCAGGCAATTGGGCAATTCCCGTGCATACCGGATCTCGGTCATCGGTACCGTCGCGGGGCAGATCAAGGGAACCAATGGGCTTCGCCTGGCCACGGATGACTCTATCGATACGTTCAAGGGGGCTATTGATACGCTGCTGATCGCAGGAAGCCCCAGCGTGAATGACGTGACACACGACGCCCACCTGCGGGACTGGGTGCGCTACCAGGCCACGCGCGTGCGGCGGATAGGCTCGGTTTGCAGTGGCGCTTTTGTGCTGGGGGCTGCTGGCTTGCTGGTCGGGCGACGCGTCACCACGCACTGGAATTCCAGTGCATTGCTGGCCAGGCAATACCCTGATGCCGTGGTCGAACCGGACAGCATTTTTATCCGCGACGGTAACCTGTACACCTCCGCCGGTGTGACGGCCGGTATGGATCTGGCGCTCGCGTTAGTCGAGGAGGACCACGGCCGGGATTTGGCGCTCAGTGTGGCCAGGGAAATGGTGATGTACTTCAAACGGCCGGGCGGCCAGTCACAGTTCAGCGCCCAACTGGCGGCACAGACCGCAGAGCGCACGAACATTCGCCAGATACAGACCTATATCGTCGACAACCTGGCCGCAGACCTGAGCGTGGCATTGCTGGCCCAGCGCGCTGACATGAGCGAACGCAACTTTGCCCGGGTATTCAAGGCCGAGGGTGGATTCACCCCTGCCGAGTTCGTGGAGCTGGCACGTATCGACCAGGCACGGCGGCTGATCGAAGGCTCGAATGTCTCGCTCAAACGCCTGGCCGATCAGGTCGGCTATGCCAATGTTGATGGGTTCCGGCGCGCCTTCGTTCGCCGCCTGGGCGTTACCCCCAGCGACTACCGCAAGCGCTTCTTGTAGAAGCGCGACAGCCTCAGCCCAACGCCGTATCCATCACCATCATCAAGCAAAACCCGATACACAGCCCCAGGCTGGCGAGCTTGTCATGGCCATTGCGCCGCGACTCGGGAATGACTTCGTGAGTCACCACCAGCAGCATGGCCCCGGCCGCCAGCGCCAGCCCCAGCGGCAACAGCACCTGAGCCAGGCTCACCAGCCAGGCACACAGCACCGCAAACACCGGCTCCACCAGCCCTGACGCCGCGCCGATCAGGAACGCCTTGACCCGTGACATCCCTGCCCCGGCCAGCACCAACGCAATCACCAGTCCCTCCGGCACATCCTGCAAGGCGATACCCATGGCGAGGCTGTCGGCATCCGGCATGCCGCCGCCTGCCGAGACACCCACGGCCATGCCTTCGGGAATGTTGTGGGCAATGATGGCGAACACAAACAGCCAGATACGCGGCGGTATCACCGGATGATCCGGACTGCCCACGAGCATTTCCGGGCTCGCGCCGGAGACCTTGCGATCCACCAGATACAGCCCGAACGCGCCCAGCATGATGCCGAAACTGATCAATCCACTGGCAGCCCATGGCGTCAGCCCCAGGCTTTGGGCAGCCGCAATACCCGGCACGATCAGCGAAAACGCCGTAGCGGCCAACATCACCCCGGCACCGAAGCCGAGCAGCGTGTCGCTCACCGCCAATGGCATCCGGCGGATCACCAGTACCGGCACGGCACCCAGGGCGGTGCCGAGCGCGCAGATGGCCCCGCCCTGCAAGGCACGCAGGATGCGCGGTTCCAGGTCAAGCCAGGCCAGCCCTTGGGCCACCAGCAATGCAGTTCCTGCCAATAGCAGCAGCGAGCCAAACGCATAACGAAACATTCGCACGCTGCTGATCGCCAGTGTTTCAGTGCCCATAGTCGGCCTTAGATCTTGTTATAGAGGAGTTTCAGCCCAGCGCAGCCTGGTAGCGGCCGGCAACTTCCGGCCAGTTGATGACGCTGTAGAACGCATTGATGTATTCCGGACGACGGTTCTGGTACAGCAGGTAATAAGCGTGTTCCCAGACGTCCAGACCGAGGATTGGCGTATTGCCGTTCATCAACGGGCTGTCCTGGTTGCCGCTGCTTTCCACCACCAGGGTCTTTTGCGGCGTCACGCTCAACCACGCCCAGCCGCTGCCGAAACGGGTCAAGGCAGCTTTGGTGAAGGCCTCTTTGAAGGCGTCGAAACCGCCCAACTGCTCGTCGATGGCGTTACCCAGCGCGCCGCCTGGCTTGCCGCCGCCCTTGGGCGACATGACAGCCCAGAACAATGAGTGGTTGGCGTGGCCGCCGCCCTGGTTGATCACCGCCGCCCGCAGCTTTTCCGGCAGTTGCTGGACGCTGGACACCAGTTTCTCCACCGGCCAAGCGGCAAACTCGGTGCCTTCGACGGCTGCGTTGAGGTTGTTGATGTAGGTCTGGTGGTGCTTGGTGTAGTGGATCTCCATGGTTTGCGCGTCGATATGCGGTTCAAGGGCATCGTAGGCGTAAGGCAAGGCCGGCAAGGTGTAGGACATATCAATGAGCTCCATAAAAAGGGCTGTTGCGGGTCGACGCATCCGATGGCGCCACGTTGCTGCCCAGCAGGCGGTGGGTACGTGGGTACTCACCGTGATCGCTGATGAAATTCAGCAGTTCGACGTAGGTCTTGCTGCTCTGACGCAGGGCCGCTTCCCGCAATAGCGGGTTAAGACGGGTGTCTTGCATGGTCTGCAACAGGCGCTGGTGAATGGCGCAGAGGTATTCCGCGCTTTCTTCCGGCTGGTTCAGGCGCAAGTGCAGGTCGGCCAGGTTGTGATGGGAAATGACGCAAGCCGCCACCGCTTCGTCGGCATCCGCCCAGCGCTCAAACAACACTTGAGCCAGGGCCAGGGCTTGCAGGTAGGCCTCGCGGGCATCTACCAGCTCGCCCGCCATAAAGCAGCGATTGGCCCGTTCGATCGTGCGTTTCCAGTGCTCCATGGTGAGCCTCCAAAGCAGGGTCGGTGATTACACGCCGCCGGCCGTGAGCTTTTCCGGATCCAGCAGGATTTCCAGTTGGCTGCGGGGCAAGTCGGTATGTTCAAGCGCCACATCAATCACCGGACGGCCTTGTTGATAGGCCCTCTTGGCGATTTCGGCGGCCTTTTGGTAACCGATGATCGGGTTCAGTGCGGTCACCAGGATCGGATTGCGCGACAGCGCTTCCTTGAGCTTGGCTTCGTTGACCTTGAAGCTGGCGATGGCCTTGTCGGCCAGCAGTCGGCTGGAGTTGGCCAGCAACTCCAGGCTGCCGAGCAGGTTCTGGGCAATGATCGGCAGCATCACGTTGAGTTCGAAGTTGCCGGACTGGCCGGCGATGGTAATCACCGTGTCGTTGCCGATGACTTGTGCGGCAACCATGGCGGTGGCTTCCGGGATCACCGGGTTGACCTTGCCGGGCATGATCGAAGAGCCCGGCTGCAGGCCTTCCAGCTCGATTTCACCAAGGCCCGCCAATGGGCCGGAGTTCATCCAGCGCAGGTCGTTGGCGATTTTCATCAGGGACACGGCGGTGGTCTTGAGCTGCCCGGAGACCGCGACGGCCGTGTCCTGGGAGCCGATCAGCGCGAACAGGTTCTTGCCTGGGGTGAACTGGACGTGGGTCAGGCTGCTCAGTTGCTGGCTGAAACGCGCTGCAAACTCCGGATGCGCATTGATCCCGGTGCCGACTGCAGTGCCACCCTGGGCCAGCGCCTGCAAACTCGGCAGCAGGTCTTGCAGATGACCGATATTGGCCTTGAGCTGCTGCGCCCAGCCATTGAGCACCTGGCTCATGCGCACCGGCATGGCGTCCATCAGATGCGTCCGACCGGTCTTGACGAAACGGTGCACCTCCTCGGCCTTGTGCTCGATCACCTGGACCAGGTGCAGCAGCGCCGGCAGGGTCTGTTCGTGCAGCACCAGTGCCGCGCTGACGTGAATGGTGGTGGGGATGATGTCATTGCTGCTCTGGCCGCAGTTGACGTGATCGTTAGGGTTGACCGGCTCGCCCAGCAAGCGGCTGGCGAGGGTCGCAATCACTTCGTTGGCGTTCATGTTGGAGCTGGTGCCGGAACCGGTCTGGAAGATATCCACCGGAAAATGCTGCATGAAATCGCCTTCCAGCAAGCCTTGGGCGGCATCAACGATGGCCTTGCCCTGGGCTTCGCTCAGTTGTTTCAGCTCGACGTTGGCTTTAGCGGCGGCAGCCTTGGCCAGGATCAACGCACGAATGAACTGCGCCGGCATGCGCTGGTGGCTGATGGGAAAGTTGTTCACCGCACGCTGGGTTTGTGCGCCATACAGGGCCTCGGCGGGCACTTGCAGTTCGCCCATGCTGTCGCGTTCGATACGGGTGTTACTCATCGGAAGATCCTTGCACCAGGTCAGAAACAGAAATGGAAGGCAGCAATTCGCAGGTCGCCAATTGCCAGGCAAAGGTCTGCCAGCGCTTGAGGCGGCAGGCACAGTGGGAAAGTTTTTCCAGGTCGCGCAACGGGCGCCAGGCCTGGTCCAGGCACATGGACCGCCAGTGCCAGGGCAAGGCGATGTCGGAGGCGGTGTCCAGCAGCAGGCGGAATGAGGTTTCGCCGATGGTCCACGGGTGGGTCGCAGTGCAACAGGCGAGGTACCGGCCTTCGGCCAGGTAATGTTCGATCAGGCGGGGCTCGTCGGGAGCAAGGCCGCAACGAATCTGACGACTCATCCAACGCCAGCTTTCCAGGTAGGGATCCTCATGCAGGACAGAACTCATGATCCACACTCATTCGGTAATGATATTTATTATTAAATGATATTGAGAATCAAAACAAGAGCCTGAGGGAATCACTCGGAATTCCAGGCACAAAAAAAGGCGCGCCACCCAATGGGTGGCGCGCCTTCTTTATGGCGTCTGTCGGCGGATTAGCTGCCGGCGACGGTCATCTTTTCGATCAACACCGAACCGGTGCGGATGTTGCTGCGCAGTTCCAGGTCATTACCCACCGCGACAATCTGCTTGAACATGTCACGCATGTTGCCCGCGATGGTCACTTCCTGCACGGCGAACTGGATTTCGCCGTTTTCCACCCAGAAACCCGCCGCACCACGGGAGTAATCACCCGTGACCATATTCAGGCCATGGCCCATCAACTCGGTGACCAGCAAGCCACGGCCCATGCGCCGCAACAGCGCCGCCTGGTCTTCATCGCCATGGGTGATGAACAGGTTGTGTACGCCACCGGAGTTGGCGGTGCTTGGCAGGCCGAGTTTGCGACCGGCGTAGGTGCCCAGCACATAGGACACCAGCTCACCGTTCTCGACGAATGGCTTGGCATAGGTGGCCAGGCCATCACCGTCAAACGACGAACTGCCCATGGCGCGCATCAGGTGCGGGCGCTCATCGATGGTCAGCCATTCCGGGAACAGCTTCTGGCCAATCGCGCCTTCCAGGAACGACGACTTGCGGTACAGGTTGCCACCGGAAATCGCCCCAAGGAAACTACCGAACAAACCACCGGCCAGTTCCGCCGAGAACAACACCGGCACTTCACAGGTCGGCACCGGGCGCGCGCCCAGGCGGCTGGCAGCACGCTGCGCGGCACGCTGGCCGATGAGTACCGGGTCCATCAGCAATTCGCCCTGGCGGTTCACGTCGTACCAGTAATCACGCTGCATCTGGCCGTTGGCTTCGGCGATCATCACGCAACTCAGGCTGTGACGCGTCGAGGCATAACCGCCGATAAAACCGTGGCTGTTGCCGTATACGCGGCAACCCTGATGAGTACTCAAGGTGGTGCCATCGGCGTTCTTGATCCGGCTGTCGGCATCGAATGCCGCCGCTTCACAGGTCAAAGCCTGTTCAATAGCCTGTTCCGGGGTGATGTCCCAGGCATGGAACAGGTCAAAATCCTTCAAGTCCCGAGCCATCAGGGCTGCATCAGCCAGGCCGGAGCTTTCATCTTCGGAGGTGTGCTTGGCAATCGCCAGTGCTGCTGCAACGGTTTCGCGAATCGCTTCCGGGCCGCTGGCAGAAGTGCTGGCCGAGCCCTTGCGCTGGCCCACGTACAAGGTGATGCCAAACCCCTGGTCGCGGTTGAATTCGACGGTTTCCACTTCCCGCTGGCGCACCGAAGTCGACAACCCCTGCTCCAGGGACACCGCCACTTCACAGGCACTGGCCCCCTGGCGCTTGGCCTCGGCAATGATCTGCTCGACTTGTTCCTGCAGTGCCGGTAACGCTTGCGGACCGACGCTTTGGGCTGCACTCATGGTTTTCTCCACTCAAATTCTGCTTTCGGTTAAGGCCTTCTAGCGACCGGGCCGGACAAGCGGCCCCCGACTGGTTATCATGGCGGCGTTTCTTTGCGGACTGCCACCATGGTTGATTCTTACGACGACTCCCTCGATGGGGAGAAAAGCAAATCTCAGGTCAAACGCGAGCTGCATGCTCTGGTTGACCTCGGCGAGCGCCTTACAACACTCAAGCCTGACTTGTGTGCAAAACTGCCATTGACCGACGCCCTGCGCCGGGCTCTGAACGATGCGCCCAAGCACACCGCGAATATCGCGCGTAAACGGCACCTCATGTTCATCGGCAAACTGATGCGCGACCAGGACACTGACGCCATTCTGACGTTGCTCGATCAACTCGATGCCTCCACTCGCCAGTACAACGAGCGCTTCCATAACCTGGAACGCTGGCGTGATCGCCTGATCGCTGGCGATGACGCGGTACTGGAGAAGTTCGTCATCGAGTACCCGGATGCCGATCGCCAACAATTGCGCTCCCTGATCCGTCAGGCCCAGCACGAACTGGCGCAAAGCAAGCCACCGGCCTCCAGCCGAAAAATCTTCAAATACATCCGTGAGCTGGACGATAGTCAACGCGGCCTGCGCTGACCCTCTTCCCCGGGTGGCGGCCTTCGCCACCCGAAGCTCCCGTTCTTACGACCCCGTGCCCCCCACGGTGATCGCATCGATTTTCAAGGTTGGCTGGCCGACACCCACCGGCACCGACTGACCATCCTTGCCGCACGTCCCCACACCGCTGTCCAGCGACAGGTCGTTACCGACCATCGACACCTTGCTCATGGCTTCCGGGCCGTTGCCAATCAACGTTGCACCCTTGACCGGCGCGGTGATCTTGCCGTCTTCGATCAAATACGCCTCGCTGGTGGAGAACACGAACTTGCCGCTGGTGATGTCCACCTGCCCACCACCGAGGTTGGCGCAGTAGATGCCGCGTTTCACCGAGGCGATGATTTCGGCCGGATCGCTTTTGCCGCCGAGCATGTAGGTGTTGGTCATGCGCGGCATCGGCAGGTGCGCGTAGGACTCGCGACGACCGTTACCGGTGCGGGCCACGCCCATCAGGCGCGCGTTGAGCTTGTCTTGCATGTAGCCCTTGAGCACACCGTTTTCGATCAGTGTGGTGCACTCGGTCGGGGTGCCTTCGTCATCGACGCTCAACGAACCGCGACGCCCGGCCAGGGTACCGTCATCGACGATGGTGCAGAGCCTGGACGCAACCATCTCGCCCATGCGCCCGCTGTAGGCGGAACTGCCCTTGCGGTTGAAATCACCTTCCAGGCCGTGGCCCACCGCTTCATGCAGCAGCACGCCGGACCAGCCAGAGCCCAATACCACCGGCAACGTACCCGCCGGGGCCGGAATTGCTTCCAGATTGACCAGGGCCTGGCGCAACGCTTCACGGGCATACCCCATGGCGCGGTCTTCGGTGAGGAAATAACGGTAGTCGGTACGCCCACCGCCGCCATGGCCACCGCGCTCGCGACGGCCATTCTGTTCAACGATCACGCTGACATTGAAGCGCACCAGCGGCCGCACATCCGCCGCCAGGCCGCCATCGGTGGAGGCCACGAGGATGCGTTCCCACACCCCGGCCATGCTTACGGTGACTTGCTGGATACGCGGATCCAGGGCGCGGGTCGCCGCGTCCACACGCTTGAGCAGCTCGACCTTTTCGGCGCGGCTGATCACTTCCAATGGGTTATCCGGGGCATACAGCTGGGCCACGTCCTGGGTGCTGAACGCCTGCACCGTGCCGTTTTGCCCGGCACGGGAGATCGAACGCGCTGCACGAGCCGCCAGCCCCAGGGCTTCCAGGGTGATGGCGTTGCTGTAGGCAAAGCCGGTTTTTTCACCGGACTGCGCACGCACACCCACGCCTTGGTCGAGGTTGAA
Source organism: Pseudomonas sp. Colony2 (assembly GCF_019382755.1). NCBI lineage: Bacteria > Pseudomonadati > Pseudomonadota > Gammaproteobacteria > Pseudomonadales > Pseudomonadaceae > Pseudomonas > Pseudomonas sp. Colony2. The sequence goes on from NZ_CP080030.1 coordinate 6,108,124, forward strand.
GCTGCCTTCCTTGACGATCCCGTCTTCCAGGGCCCAGGACTCGGAAATCTGCCCCTGGAAATACAGGTCGGCCGCGTCGATGCCTGGCCCGGCCAGATCGCCGAGGACCGTTTGCAAGCTTTCGATGGTCACGCCACCAGGCGCCAGGAGGTGTTCACTGACTGAGGACAACAACTCGCTCATAGGTTTGGCCTTAAATTCATCGTTCTGAAGCAGGTCGCTGTGCGCCCTGCGAGAAAAAGCGCCGGTGGCCCGCCACCGGCATGCGCGTCCGTATCGACGCCTGTTCGCTGCTATCGCGTTCGGCCAACAACACCGCCTCGCCTTGATCCTGTTGTGCCAGCACGCGCCCCCATGGGTCGATGATCGCTGCATGCCCGAAGGTTTCCCTGGGCCCCGGATGCACGCCACCCTGGGCGGCCGCCAGCAGGTAGCACTGGGTCTCGATGGCACGCGCACGGATCAGCACATCCCAGTGCGCGGCGCCGGTTACCGCTGTAAAGGCCGAGGGCGCGGTGATCAACTCGGCACCCGCAGCGCGCAATTCGCTGTATAGCTCCGGGAAGCGCAAGTCGTAACACACCGTCAGCCCCAGGCGGCCGACCGGCGTATCCGCCACGACCACCTGGCTACCATGAGCATAGTCATCGGATTCACGATAACGACCCCGGGCATCGGCCACATCGACATCGAACAGGTGCAGCTTGTCGTAGCGGGCAACGATTTCGCCCTGATCATCGATCAGCAGCGAGCAGGCATTGGACTTGGCGTTCGGCTGATCCTTTGGGGGCAGCGGCAAAGTGCCGGCCACTATCCATAAGGTGAGGTCGCGAGCGGTCTGTTTCAACCATGGCAGGATCGGACCTTCGCCCAAGGCCTCGGCGCGACCGATATCGGCCACATCGCGACGGCCCATGGCGGCGAAGTTTTCCGGGAGTACCGCAAGCCTTGCACCGCCCGCCGCCGCTTGCTCAAGCAGGCGCCGGGCCTGAGCCAGATTGGCCAGCACATCGCTTTGGCTGACCATTTGAATTACCGCAAAGGACATGGGCCCACACTCCAGAAAAGGCATGCGGCCATGCTACTCCACAGGTACTCAGTTTGGCTTTTCAAATGGCTTGTCGAAGGTGATTTTCGGGTCCTTCCACGGGCCTTCTACCTTGTACTGCACGCTGGCGAAACGCGAAACACGGTCGCCAATCAGCTTGTCGATCAGGAACAGCGCCCCGCCAATGGCCGGCGCGCCGACGATCAATGCAGCAATCGGCAGGTTGTTGGTGACCGGCAGCGTCACCAGCAACTTGGCATCGACGCGATCAGCCACCAGGTCCAGGGTGCCGTTGATCTCCAGATTACTCGACGGGCCCGTCATGGTGATCGGCTCACGGGTTACAAACACGCCGTTACTGGCGGCCAGCAAGCCCTTGACCCGGTCATAACTCAAGCCCTTGCCAAGCAAGTCCGAGAAGTCCAGGCGCAGCCGGCGACCGATGGAGTTGAAGTTCAGCAAGCCAAACACCCGCAGGGCCTGCGCACCGCCGTCCACTTCAACAAACTGGCCTTTGCGGAAACTGGCGTCCAGGCTGCCGGAGAAACGCTTGGGACCTACCCAGGCCGGCGAACCCGGCCAGCGGCCGTCCACGTCCACGTGAAAATCTTCGCTGGTCACGCTCGGCGCAAATCCCCAGCCCTTGAGCACGTCGCCAATGTTCTTGCCATCGAGGCGGCCCTTGTACCAACTGCTGCTGGCACCGGGTGCACCTTCCCAACCGCCGGCGCCCTGGAGCACCATGCCCTTGAGCCCCAGGTTCAGGCTGTTGAACGCCATGCCCCTGGTGGTCGGGCGAACTTTCAGAGACCAGGCACCTACCAGGTCCGGGCCCTGGAACAACTGGGCAATCGAGATATCCAGCGCGGGAATATCCTTGGGATCAACATCAGCCAATGGGTCCGGCGCATTTTCATCCGCCTGCACGGTCGGATCCACCGCAGGCAGCTTCACGTATTGCAGGTTGACTGCAATCGGCGCGCCCTTGGCGTCCGGCAACCCCACGGTACCCTTGGCCTGCTGGCTGTCGAACTGCAAGCCCCAGGCAGCGGGTTTGCGGTCCAGCTGCAAGCTGACCTGGTCGAACTGGGTGCCGAAACCGGTCAGCTTGCCGACCTTGAAATCGGCCCCGCTCAACAACTGCTTGGCACTGCCACCCGGGTCGTTGCCGGCGTAGCGGTCCACGAGCTTTTTCCAGGGGTCGATATCCAGCTCCGACAACACGCCGCGGATTCGCAAGCCCTTGCCGGCCGGCAACACCGCATCGCCATCTCCCAGGAACAGCTCACCCCGGCCGTCGGCGAAATTGTCCGCCGGGGCGGCGAAGGTGAAGCTGCCCAACTCGCCATAATCGAACCAGTAACGGCGCTCCTTACCCTGCAAGGTCATGCGGAACACACTGTCGCGGCCCTGGCTCGCCGGCATACCGAACGGCGCCGGCAGGTCCACGGCCACGCCCTTGAGGTTGGAGCTGACCATCAACTGGCTGTCGGCGCCATCGAGGTTGAGCTGCAATTGGTAGGGGATATCGCCGGACACCGGCAACGGCTGGCTGACCTTCAGCCAGTCAGTCAGCCGCTTGACGGTCACCTGCCCTTTCGCGGTGACGCGGGTGTTGAGGTCGCCTGGCTTGCCATCGGCGAAAATCTGCGCGGTGATCGGTCGGTCGAAGGCCTGGGCGCTGATGTTCTGGCCACTCAGGCCCTTGGCGCTGTCGAAGCGGAAATCACCCTTGAGCTGGCTCAGGTCCAGCGTAGGCTCGGCCAGTTGCAGGCGGGACTTGTCGGTCTTGAAATCCACCACGATCTTGGGATCGGCGCCCTTGGCCAAGGGAATATCCAGGTCCAGCTTGCCTTGCAGGTCGCCCTCGCCTTTCCAGCCGGCGAAGGTCGAGGCGGTGCCGATCGGCGCTTCCTGAAGGATTTTCAGGCCATCGCCCAGGCCACCGGCAAAGTTGCCGGTGAGCAGCAGGTGGCTGTCCTTGCCTTCGGGGGCGTGGGGAATGTTGACGTAGATATCATTGACCTTGGTGTCGAGCAGCTGGCCCTTGCTGGCCAGGATGCGCACGCCGCTTTCCTCGACAAACACTTCACCCTTGACCTTGCTCACGTGCGGCCAGCCCGGCTGGAATGCCAGCTCGGCATCATGCACCTTGAAGAACAGGCTGATATTGCGCGAGGCAGGCAGTGCGTCGTGGTTCAGCGAGCCTTGGTACTGGAAGAAGCCCTCGTCCACTGCACCCTTGAGAATCGCAGTGCGCAGCCACTCATCGAGTGCCGGGCTCAACACCGCCGGCAGGTATTTGGGGGTGAAGCGCCCATCGCCGTCGACCATACCGACCCGCAGGTCCATGTAGTCTTCCTGGCTATGGTCGAAATGCAGGCGAATCAGGAAGTCGGCGGCGACCTTGCCCTCCTCGCCCAGCACCTTGATATACGGCGCGATCAGGGTGAAGCCTTCCTTGTCGAGCTTCCACGTCAGGCGGGCGTTGGCCTGGATGTACTGCCAGGGCTTGGCGAAGATCGGAAACAGGTGCAAGGAGAAATCCTTGCTGTCCATGCGCAGCTCACCCTTGCCCAGGTCACCGCTGATGCTGCCGCTGACATTGCGGGCGGCCGGCGCGCCGAAGTAAGCGTCGAAACCAATACGGTCGAGGTTGGCCGCGAAGCTCACGCGCTGGTCGGTGGTGTCTTGAGGCCGATAATCCAGCAACACGTTCCGCAGCGTGCCAGTGGCCTTCAGATGATCCAGGGTGGTGGCCACGGCTTCCGGCAAGGGTGCCAAGGCGTGCAGCAATGGCGTGATCGGCGTCAGGTCGAGGCGATCGGCCTGCAGGTTCCAGACTTCCTGGGCCTTGTCGGTGGCCAGGGTTTGTTGCAGTTGCAGGCGCGATTCCCAGCGAGTGTCGCCGAGGTTCATTGCGAGCGAGTCAAACAGCACCTTGAGGCCGCTGTCACTGCGTTGCAGGTACGCAGTGAGGGCCAGGTTCTCAATATGAGTCGGCTTGCGATCGGCATAGCTGCCCTTGAGCTGCGGGGCGTTGAGGCGCACGGCGGCGCTTTGCACGGTGCCCTTGGCCCAGGTCAGCCAGAATTCGCCGCCAGCCTTGAGTTCGGAAAGTTTCCATTGCTGGGTCAGTTTTGCCGGGATCCATTTTGCCCAGTCACTCTGGGGCAAGCTCAGGTAAGCCTCGGCTTCGCCGTCTTTCCACTGGCTGGCGCGGATTCGGGTGCGCAGGTTCAACGCCAGGGGCTGGCCGTCGGGCAGGGTCAGGCGCGCGTCCAGGCGCTGGCGGTTGGCGCCGGTCTGCAGGCTCACGCCGACATAGGTCAAGGTCAGCGGAGCCTGGTCGAACGGCTGCAGCGTCACCTGGCTGTCGAGCAATGAAACCTGCCCGACCATTTGCATGCGCGTCAGCAGTTGTTCGGGATCCAGCGGCTGGTCATCCTGCACCGGCAGGCCTTGCAGCGCCCAGTGGCCGTCCTGGTCTTCCTTCACGCTGACTTGCAGGCCGCTGACTTCCAGGTGGGCAATGCGCACTTCACGCGCCAGCAGGCTGGCCCAGATATCCGGCACCACTTGCACCTGGTCCAGGCGCAGGGCGCTGCTGCCCTCGCCGACCATCACGTCGTGAGCCAACAATACCGGCGCGAAGCCACTCCAGCGCCCTTCCAGGCTGCCGATGTTCACGGGCATATCCAGCGCAGTACGCGCCTTGGCCTCGATTTCGCCACGGTATTCCGCCACCAACGGCGTCAATTCACGGCCCAGGCTCACGTACACCGCCGCCAATACCAGCAGCAAGGCGCACAGGCCGAGGCCCCAGCGGGTCAGTGCGGCAAAAAAGCGTATCAGACGCTCCATGTCAGGCGACCCTCAAAGGCAATAGTCGGACGGCAGATCAAGGCCTGCCCGTCTCGTTGATAAGAACTAACGCGAATCAGAGCAGCACCACGTCATATTGTTCCTGGGAATACATGGTTTCGACCTGGAAGCGAATGGTGCGCCCGATAAAACCCTCCAGCTCGGCTACGTTGCCGGATTCTTCATCCAGCAGACGGTCGACCACCTTCTGGTTAGCCAGGACTCTATAGCCCTCGGCCTGGTAGGCGCGTGCCTCCCGTAAGATTTCCCGGAAAATCTCGTAGCAAACCGTTTCCGGGGTCTTCAACTTACCGCGCCCCTGGCAACTGCTGCACGGCTCGCACAGCACTTGTTCCAGGCTTTCGCGGGTGCGCTTGCGGGTCATCTGCACCAGGCCCAGCTCGGTGATGCCGATGATGTTGGTCTTGGCGTGATCGCGCTCCAGTTGCTTCTCCAGGGTACGCAGCACCTGGCGCTGGTGCTCTTCGTCTTCCATGTCGATGAAGTCGATGATGATGATCCCGCCCAGGTTGCGCAGGCGCAGCTGGCGGGCGATCGCGGTGGCCGCTTCGAGGTTGGTCTTGAAGATGGTTTCTTCGAGATTGCGATGGCCCACAAAGGCACCGGTATTCACGTCGATAGTGCTCATGGCTTCCGCCGGGTCCACCACCAGGTAACCGCCGGACTTGAGCGGCACTTTGCGCTCAAGGGCTTTCTGGATTTCGTCTTCGACGCCATACAGGTCGAAAATCGGCCGCTCGCCCGGGTAATGCTCCAGGCGATCGGCGATTTCCGGCATCAGCTCGGCAACAAATTGCGTAGTGCGCTGGAAGGTTTCCCGCGAGTCGATGCGAATTTTCTCGATCTTCGGGCTGACCAGGTCGCGCAAGGTGCGCAGGGCCAGGCCGAGATCTTCGTAGATCACGCTGGGGGCGCCAATGGTCTTGATCTGCGCGCCGATCTGGTCCCAGAGGCGGCGCAGGTAGCGGATGTCCATGAGGATTTCATCGGCACCGGCACCTTCTGCGGCAGTACGCAGGATAAAGCCGCCGGCCTCCTTGATACCTTCCAGCGCCACGCAGTCACTGACCACCTTTTTCAGGCGCTCGCGCTCGGCTTCATCTTCGATTTTCAGGGAAATACCGACGTGGGCCGTGCGCGGCATGTACACCAGGTAGCGCGAAGGAATCGACAGTTGCGTGGTCAGGCGTGCGCCCTTTGAGCCAATCGGATCCTTGGTGACTTGCACCACCAGGCTCTGCCCTTCGTGCACCAGGGCGCTGATGCTTTCGACCGCCGGGCCTTCGCGCAGGGAGATTTCCGAAGCATGGATAAACGCAGCGCGGTCCAGGCCGATGTCGACGAACGCCGCTTGCATCCCCGGTAACACACGCACGACCTTGCCTTTATAAATATTGCCGACGATCCCGCGCTTTTGGGTGCGCTCGACGTGCACTTCTTGCAGAACACCGTTCTCTACCACCGCCACGCGCGATTCCATCGGCGTGATATTGATCAGAATCTCTTCACTCATGGCTGGGTCTCGTTCAGGCGTTTTCACAATAGTGACCGATCGCTTAAGGCTTGGCGCTGGAATAAGGCGTTTAGCGCACGGTAAGGTTTTGCCAACAGGGTATGCCGAATTGGCCCAGCAGTTCTGCGGTTTCGCAGACCGGCAGGCCAACGACGGCAGAGTAGCTGCCATTGAGTCCGGCGACGAACACCGCCGCCAAGCCTTGGATAGCATAGCCGCCCGCTTTGTCCTGGGGCTCGCCGCTGTGCCAATAAGTGGTGGCTTCGTCCGCTGAAATCCTGCGAAAGCGCACGCGACTGCTGACCAGCTGCGTTTCGCAACGCTGGCCGTCAATCAGGGCAATGGCGGTCAAGACTTCGTGTTCACGCTCGGAAAGGGCCAGCAACATGGCCAGGGCGTCGGCTTGATCCACGGGTTTACCGAGGATCCGGCCGTCGAGGATCACGGCTGTGTCCGCGCCCAGCACACAGGCGCCGGTGGCATCGGCCAAGGTCGCTCGACCGGCCGCAGCCTTGCCGCGCGCCAGGCGTTCTACGTAGGACGCGGGCGATTCATTTGTAAGGGGAGTTTCATCAATGGCGGCGCTGACGACGGTGAACGGCACGCCGATCTGTGTCAGCAGCTCACGCCGCCTCGGGGAGCCCGAGGCCAGATAAAGCGAATTCATGCAGACTCTCCCTGTAGGGTTCGATAACCAGGCAGAGCCTCGCGATCCATTCAATTGATTTTATAGCGACGACGCAATCCACGCAGGCCAAAACTGACCCAGGGCCACAACAGCGCGCTGACCAGCGCGGGCAACACCAGCGCCAGGGTCGGTTGGCGGTTGCCGGTCAAGGCGCTGAGCCACAGCTGTACCAACTGCGCCAGGCCGAAGATCACCAGGATCACCAGGCACTGTTGCCACATCGGGAACATCCGCAGGCGCTGCTGCAATGACAGCACCAGGAAGGTAATCAGGGTCAGGATCAACGCGTTCTGCCCGAGCAGGGTGCCGTAGAGCACATCCTCCATCAGCCCCAGGCACATGGCCGTGACCATCCCGACCTTGTGCGGCAGCGCCAGGGCCCAGAACGCCAGCAGCAAGGCGAGCCACAGCGGGCGCAGGATCTCCATGAATTGCGGCAGCGGCGAAACGCTGAGCAGCAAGCCGATGGCAAAGGTCAGCCAGACGATCCAGCCGTTACGCGAATGAGTACCGGCCATTATTCTTCCCTCTGCCGAGTGGTTGCCGGGGCCGCGGCCGGTGGTTTGGCGGCGGCGGGCGGTTTGGCAGCGGCAGGTGTTGCAGCCGCAGGCTTGGCCGGACGCGCGCTATGGGCCACAGGCTTGACCGGTGTCGCAACCGGCGCGGCTGGCGTTGCCGGAGCGGCTGCCGGGGCAGCAGGTGCCGCCGGTTTTGGCACGGTGGCCGGAATGATCGGCGCGGTGCCGTTTTGCTTGTCTTCCGCTTCCTGGGCCTGGGCGGCTTCGTTGGCACGCTCTTCCGGGGTGCGGTTGTCACTGAACACCAGCAACAGGTAACGGCTGCGGTTCAATGCGGCGGTCGGCACGGCACGCACAATGGCGAACGGCTGGCCGGAATCGTGGATCACTTCCTTGACCGTCGCGACCGGGTAGCCTGCCGGGAACCGCTGACCCAGGCCGGAGCTGACCAGCAGGTCGCCTTCCTTGATGTCGGCGGTGTCTGCGACGTGACGCAACTCCAGGCGTTCCGGGTTACCGGTACCGCTGGCAATCGCCCGCAGGCCGTTGCGGTTGACTTGCACCGGGATGCTGTGGGTGGTGTCGGTCAGCAACAGCACGCGAGAGGTATAAGGCATCAACTCCACCACCTGGCCCATCAAGCCACGGGCATCGAGCACCGGCTGGCCGAGGACTACGCCGTCGCGCTCACCCTTGTTGATGATGATGCGATGGGTGAAGGGGTTCGGATCCATACCGATCAACTCGGCCACTTCGACCTTCTCATTGACCAGCGCAGAGGAATTGAGCAACTCGCGCAGCCGAACGTTCTGCTCGGTGAGGGCCGCGAGCTTTTGCATGCGCCCCTGCAGCAGCAGGTTTTCGGTCTTGAGTTTTTCGTTCTCCGCCACCAGTTCGGTGCGGCTGCCAAATTGACTGGCGACACCCTGATAGAGACGCTGCGGCAGGTCAGTGATCCAGTACGTCTGCATCAGGACCAGCGACATCTGGCTACGCACTGGCTTGAGCAGTGTGAAGCGGGCATCGACCACCATCAGCGCAACCGATAGCACGACCAGCACCAACAGGCGCACGCCCAATGAGGGGCCTTTGGAAAAAAGCGGTTTAATAAGCCGCTCCTCCCAGGCAAATGTTTTCTTTATTCATACGGCATCAAACCGGCCTGGATGCAGATTGAAGAAGATAAACGCCAACAGGCAGCACTGCAAAGTGCTGCCTGTGAGCGAAACATGGGCAAACCAGCAAATTCTTATTCGCTGGAGAGCAGGTCCATGGTGTGTTTATCCATCATTTCCAGTGCACGGCCACCGCCACGGGCGACGCAGGTCAACGGGTCTTCAGCGACGATCACTGGCAAACCGGTTTCCTGGGCCAGCAACTTGTCGAGATCGCGCAGCAAGGCGCCACCACCGGTCAGTACCAGGCCACGCTCGGCGATATCGGAAGCCAGTTCCGGAGGCGATTGCTCCAGGGCGCTCTTCACCGCCTGAACGATGGTGGCCAGGGACTCTTGCAGAGCTTCCAGCACTTCATTGGAGTTCAGGGTGAAGGCACGTGGAACGCCTTCGGCCAGGTTGCGACCGCGAACATCGACTTCGCGAACTTCGCCGCCCGGGTAAGCAGTACCGATTTCCTGCTTGATGCGCTCGGCGGTGGATTCGCCGATCAGGCTGCCGTAGTTGCGACGCACGTAGGTGATGATCGCTTCGTCGAAGCGGTCGCCGCCAACCCGTACGGATTCGGCATACACCACACCATTGAGGGAGATCAGGGCGATTTCAGTGGTACCACCACCGATATCCACCACCATCGAACCGCGCGCTTCTTCAACCGGCAGGCCGGCACCGATCGCAGCGGCCATTGGCTCTTCAATCAGGAACACTTCACGGGCACCGGCGCCAAGGGCCGACTCACGGATGGCACGACGTTCCACCTGGGTGGATTTGCACGGAACGCAGATCAGCACACGAGGGCTGGGCTGCAGGAAACTGTTTTCGTGAACCTTGTTGATGAAGTACTGCAGCATCTTTTCGCAGACACTGAAGTCAGCAATCACGCCATCCTTCATCGGACGAATGGCAGCAATGTTGCCCGGTGTTCGGCCCAACATGCGCTTGGCCTCGGTGCCAACGGCAACGACACTTTTCTGATTACCATGGGTCCGAATGGCCACAACCGATGGCTCATTCAGGACGATACCGCGCTCGCGCACGTAAATAAGGGTGTTGGCAGTGCCCAGGTCGATGGAAAGATCGCTGGAAAACATGCCACGCAGTTTCTTGAACATGGGAAAGGGACCCTAGGCAACGCGTGGGTAAAAAAGTGCGGCAAACTCTAACAACGACAGGGATTTTGGGCAAGGCGCCAATGTGCTAAATTGGCCGACTTTCTGTGCACCAACCCCCACAATCGCGGCCATATGACCGTAGAAATGCGGTAGTGTTCCTACAATCTAACACACGGATAGCTTCCGTTCTGTTTTCCACTGGAGAATCCCATGGCGCTTGAACGCTCCGACGTGGAAAAAATCGCTCATTTGGCCTGCCTGGGCCTCAATGAAGCCGATCTTCCACAGACCACCGCAGCCCTGAACAGCATTCTCGGGCTGGTCGACCAAATGCAAGCCGTGAATACCGACGGCATCGAGCCCCTGGCTCACCCGCTGGAAGCCAGCCAGCGCCTGCGCGCCGACGTCGTGACCGAGCGCAATAATCGCGAGGCTTACCAGTCCATCGCGCCAGCGGTCGAAAACGGCCTGTACCTGGTTCCGAAAGTCATCGACTAAAGGGAAAGAGCCTGCAATGCATCAATTGACTCTGGCCGAGATCGCCCGCGGTCTCGCCGACAAAAAGTTTTCTTCCGAAGAGCTGACCACGACCCTGCTGGCGCGTATCGCCGAGCTGGACCCTAAGGTCAACAGCTTCATCAGCATCACCGAAGAGCTGGCCCTGAGCCAGGCCAAGGCCGCCGACACACGTCGCGCCAACGGTGAGAACGGCGCCCTGTTGGGTGCGCCGATTGCCCACAAGGACCTGTTCTGCACCCAGGGCATTCGCACCAGCTGCGGCTCGAAGATGCTCGACAATTTCAAGGCGCCCTACGACGCCACTGTGGTCGCCAAGCTGGCCGCTGCCGGGGCCGTGACCCTGGGCAAGACCAACATGGACGAATTCGCCATGGGCTCGGCCAACGAGTCGAGCCACTACGGCGCGGTGAAAAACCCGTGGAACCTCGAGCACGTGCCCGGCGGTTCGTCCGGTGGTTCGGCGGCCGCGGTTGCCGCTCGTCTGTTACCTGCCGCCACGGCCACCGACACTGGCGGCTCGATCCGCCAACCGGCCGCTTTCACCAACCTCACCGGTCTGAAACCGACCTACGGTCGCGTTTCCCGCTGGGGCATGATTGCCTACGCCTCCAGTCTCGACCAGGGCGGCCCCCTGGCACGCACCGCTGAAGACTGCGCAATTTTGTTACAAGGCATGGCAGGCTTCGATCCGCAGGACTCCACCAGCATTGATGAACCCGTGCCGGACTACAGCGCCAGCCTGAATACCTCGATCAAAGGCCTGCGCATCGGCGTGCCGAAAGAGTATTTCAGCGCCGGCCTCGACCCACGCATCGCCGAACTGGTGCACAACAGCGTCAAGGAGCTGGAAAAGCTCGGCGCCGTGATCAAGGAAATCAGCCTGCCGAACAACCAGCACGCGATTCCGGCCTACTACGTGATCGCCCCGGCAGAAGCGTCCTCCAACCTGTCGCGGTTCGACGGCGTGCGCTTCGGCTACCGCTGCGAAAACCCGAAAGACCTCACCGACCTGTACAAGCGCTCCCGTGGCGAAGGTTTCGGCGCGGAAGTACAACGCCGGATCATGGTCGGTGCCTACGCCCTGTCGGCCGGCTACTACGACGCGTACTACCTCAAGGCGCAAAAGATCCGTCGCCTGATCAAGAACGACTTCATGGCTGCCTTTAATGAAGTCGACGTGATCCTCGGCCCAACCACGCCGAACCCGGCCTGGAAGATCGGCGCCAAGACCGGCGACCCGATCGCCGAGTACCTGGAAGACCTGTACACCATCACCGCCAACCTCGCCGGTCTGCCGGGCTTGTCCATGCCTGCAGGTTTCGTCGATGGCTTGCCGGTGGGCGTGCAACTGCTCGCCCCGTATTTCCAGGAAGGCCGCCTGCTCAATGTGGCGCACCAGTACCAGTTGAACACTGACTGGCACACTCGCACCCCTACCGGCTTCTGAGGAGAACACTATGCAATGGGAAGTCGTGATCGGGCTGGAGATTCATACCCAGCTCGCCACCCAATCGAAGATTTTCTCCGGTAGCGCCACCACGTTCGGCGCAGAACCCAACACCCAGGCCAGCCTGGTAGACCTGGGCATGCCCGGCGTGCTGCCGGTGCTGAACCAGGAAGCGGTGCGCATGGCGGTGATGTTCGGCCTCGCCATCGATGCCGAGATCGGCCAGCACAACGTGTTCGCCCGCAAGAACTACTTCTACCCGGACCTGCCCAAGGGCTACCAGATCAGCCAGATGGAATTGCCGATCGTCGGCAAGGGCTACCTGGACATCCCGCTGGAAGACGGCACCATCAAACGTGTCGGCGTGACCCGTGCGCACCTGGAAGAAGATGCCGGCAAGAGCCTGCATGAAGAATTCAACGGCGCCACCGGCATCGACCTGAACCGCGCCGGCACCCCGCTGCTGGAAATCGTTTCCGAGCCGGACATGCGCAGCGCCAAGGAAGCCGTGGCCTACGTCAAGACGATCCACGCGCTGGTGCGTTACCTCGGGATCTGCGACGGCAACATGGCCGAAGGCTCCCTGCGTTGCGACTGCAACGTGTCGGTGCGGCCAAAGGGCCAGGCCGAATACGGCACCCGCTGCGAGATCAAGAACGTCAACTCGTTCCGTTTCATCGAGAAGGCGATCAACACCGAAGTACGTCGCCAGATCGAGCTGATCGAAGACGGCGGCAAGGTGATCCAGCAGACCCGCCTGTACGACCCGAACAAAGACGAAACCCGCGCCATGCGCAGCAAGGAGGAAGCCAACGACTACCGTTACTTCCCCGATCCGGACCTGCTGCCGGTGGTCATCGAGGACTCGTTCCTGGCTGACGTGCGCGCCACGCTGCCGGAACTGCCACCGCAGAAACGCGAGCGTTTCCAGGCGCAGTTCGGTCTTTCGGTATATGACGCAAGCGTGCTGGCGTCGAGCCGCGAGCAAGCCAACTACTTCGAAAAAGTCGTGAGCATTGCCGGCGACGCCAAACTGGCGGCCAACTGGGTGATGGTTGAGCTGGGCAGCCTGTTGAACAAACAGGGCCTGGAAATCGACGAAGCACCGGTGTCGGCAGAACAGTTGGGCGGCATGTTGCTGCGGATCAAGGACAACACCATCTCCGGCAAAATCGCCAAGACCGTGTTTGAAGCCATGGCCGCCGGCGAAGGCAACGCTGACGAGATCATCGAAAAGCGCGGCCTGAAGCAAGTCACCGACAGCGGCGCGATTTCGGCCGTGCTCGACGAGATGCTGGCAGCCAATGCCGAGCAGGTTGAGCAGTACCGTGCGGCGGATGAAGCCAAGCGGGGCAAGATGTTCGGCTTCTTTGTCGGCCAGGCGATGAAAGCCTCCAAAGGCAAGGCCAACCCGCAACAGGTCAACGAACTGCTGAAAAGCAAACTCGAAGGCTAAACGCGGTGAAATGGTCGGAGCAGGACCTCACGTCCAACTCTGACCCCTTGTGGGAGCGGGCTTGTGTGGGAGCGGGCTTGCTCGCGAAAGCGGTGGATCAGTCAGCCTATTCGTTGCCTGACACACTGCATTCGCGAGCAAGCCCGCTCCCACCCAAGCCCGCTCCCACATCTGTAAGGGGGAAACCTTGAAAATGAAGCGTCTACTCGGCCTGTTGGCCCTGTTCTCTCTGCTCGCCGGCTGCGCCAGCGGCCTCATCGACCCCAACGGCTATGACGAAACCGGCTCCGCGTCCTACTACGGCGCCAAACACCACGGCAACCGCACTGCCAGCGGTGAACCGTTCAACCAGAATGCCCTGACCGCCGCCCATCGTCGCCTGCCCTTCGGCACGCAGGTGAAGGTCACCAATCTCGACAACAACAAAAGCGTCGTTGTCCGCATCAATGATCGCGGCCCGCATACCCGTGGGCGCCTGATCGACCTTTCACGCAAGGCCGCCGAACAGATCGGTATGATCGGCAGCGGCACCGCGCGCGTTCGCGTGCAAGCCCTCAGCAACTGACCGACGGAGCCCAGGCCATTTCCGCATTAACCGCCCTCTCGCCCTTTAGCCTGATCGAACTGATCAGCGGCCTGCTGCTGTTGATCTTCGGCGCAGAAGTATTAGTGCGCGCCGCCGTGCGCCTGGCGGCCAGCCTCAAGGTGCGCCCGCTGATCATCGGCCTGAGCATCGTCGCCTTCGGCAGCAGCGCGCCGCAGATGGCGATCAGCTTGCAAGCGACCCTGGCGGACAACACCGACATCGCCGTGGGCAGTGTGATCGGCAGCAGCATCTTCAACACCCTCGTGACCCTTGGCCTGGCAGCCCTGATCATTCCGCTGCGGGTCTCCCGGCAACTGGTACGCCTGGATATCCCGATGATGATCATCGCCAGCCTGCTGGTGTTTGTGCTAGCCGCCAATGAAGAACTCACGCCGATCGATGGCCTGTTACTGCTGGTGGCCCTGGTGGCCTACCTCGGCGTGCTGCTCTACCAGACCCGCCACTCCCGCCGCCCGCGCACCCGGGACACTGTGGTGCAGGCGCCGTGGCTGAGCAGCGTGCTGCTGATGCTCGGTGGACTGTTGATCCTCGTACTGGCCGGGCACCTGCTGCTGGGCGCGGCGGTGGACGTGGCCTCTGACCTGGGCCTGTCGGAACGCATCATCGGCCTGACGCTGATTGGCGTCGGCACTTCCCTGCCCTGCCTGGCCACCTCACTGATCGCCGCCCTGCGCGGCCAGCGGGAAATTGCCGTGGGCAACGTGATCGGCAGCAACCTGTTCAACCTGCTTGGGGTGCTGGGCTTTACCGCCCTCGTGGCGCCCTCGCCGTTGTCGGTGTCGCCCAATGCCCTGGATTTCGACCTGCCGGTAATGCTCGGCGTGGTCGCCCTGTGCCTGCCGGTGTTTTATTCGGGCTACCGCGTCACCCGGGCCGAAGGCCTGGTATTCCTGGGCCTGTACCTGGTGTACGGGCTGCACGTGGTGTCGTTCACCTTCGGCATGCCGCTGGCCAACAAGCTTGAACAACTGATGCTGTATTACGTCCTGCCAGCGCTGGTGGCTTTCCTGTTGTTCACCTCGCTGCAAGCCTGGCGCCGCCAACACAAGAGGGAATCGCAATGACCGAACAGAAAAAGCCCGGCGTTGAAGTGCGCCGCCAGGTGATGGGTGATGTGTTTGTCGATCGGGCGCTGGGCAATGCCACCGAGTTCAGCCAGCCGCTGCAGGATTTCGTCAACGAACATGCCTGGGGCAGCGTGTGGAACCGCGAAGGCTTGCCGCTGAAAACCCGCAGCCTGATCACCCTCGCCGCGCTCACCGCGCTGAAGTGCCCGCAAGAGCTCAAGGGCCACGTGCGCGGCGCGCTGAACAACGGTTGCACCGTGGAGGAGATTCGCGAGGCGCTGCTGCATTGTGCGGTGTATGCCGGTGTGCCGGCGGCGATTGACGCCTTCCGCGCCGCGCAGGAAGTGATCGACAGCTACCAGAAAGACGCCTAGATCCAGCCACCCGCCTGCAACACGAAAATCCCGATATTCGTGGTCACCGCCGCCATCAGGGTGGTGATCACGATAATCGCGGCCGCCAGTTCATGATTGCCCTCCGCCGCCCGCGCCATGACAAAACTGGCCGCCGCCGTGGGCGCGCCGAAGTACAGGAACAGAATCCCCAACTCCGGCCCGCGAAACCCCAGCAGCCACGCCCCCAGGGTCGCGATCACCGGCAGCCAGACCATCTTCATCAAGCTGGCACTCAGGGCCATATCGCCGCTTTTGCGCAGCGCCGCCAACGACAACGTGCCACCGATACAGATCAACGCCAATGGCAACGTCATGTCCGCCAGGTACTGCCCGGAGGATTCCAGCCAGCCAGGCAAGCCAATCTGGAAGTACGCGAAGGGCGCCGCCGCGATCACGCTGATGATCAACGGGTTGGCCAGCACGCTTTTGAAAATGCTCCACGGGTCGGACTTGATCACCGGGCTGTACACCGCCAGCACAATGGTCGACAGGGTGTTGTAGAACAGGATCACCAGCGCCGCGAGCACCGCGCCAAGGGAAATCCCGTAGTCGCCGTACATACTGGCGGCCAGGGCCAGGCCGATCACCCCGTTGTTACCGCGAAACGCGCCTTGGGCATAGATGCCGCGATCTTCCCGCGGGCACCGAAAGATCGCCCAGCCCCAGGCCAGGGCGAAGCTCACCAGCGTGGCGACGGCGAAGTAGATCAGCAGGCCGGGCTTGAGGGCTGAATGCAGGTCGGCATGGAGAATCCCGAGGAACAGCAACGCCGGCATAGTGACGTTGAACACCAGGGCCGAAGCGATGTGGATAAAGTTGTCGTTGATCCAGTTGATGCGCTTGAGCAGGACGCCCAGGAACAGCATGGCAAACACCGGCGCGGTGATGTTCAGGGTTTGTAGGAAGATTGCCAGCATGCCGGAGAGAACCTTGGGTGGGCGTCGGTAGGTGGCTAATGATAAGCCA
>NZ_CP080030.1:6124656-6149939 GCF_019382755.1 Pseudomonas sp. Colony2
GTCTTAAGTAATCGGCGCGGGATTGAACAACGTAATGTCGTTATGCAGCTTGTGCTGCTCCGCCCATGTCTGCTTCTTGCCGCTGGCCACATCCAGGTAGAAGTGGAACAACTCCCAACCCAGCTCCTCAATCGTCGCCCGGCCGGTGGCGATCCGCCCGGCGTCGATGTCAATCAGGTCAGGCCAACGCTGTGCCAGCTCCGTCCGGGTCGAGACCTTCACCACCGGCGCCATCGCCAGCCCATAGGGCGTGCCACGCCCGGTGGTGAACACATGCAAATTCATCCCCGCCGCCAACTGCAACGTGCCGCACACAAAATCACTCGCCGGCGTGGCGCAAAAGATCAGGCCCTTGCGATTGAACCGCTCGCCCGGGCCAAGCACGCCATTGATCGCACTACTGCCCGACTTGACGATGGAACCCAACGACTTCTCGACAATATTCGACAACCCACCCTTCTTGTTCCCCGGCGTAGTGTTGGCGCTGCGATCTGCCTCGCCCTTGGCCAGGTAGCGGTCGTACCAGTCCATTTCCCGCACCAGTTCCCGGGCCACGTCCTGGTTCTCGGCACGGGAAGTCAGCAGGTAGATCGCATCGCGCACTTCGGTCACTTCGGAAAACATCACCGTCGCGCCCGCCCGCAGCAGCAAATCCGAGGCATAACCCAGCGCCGGGTTCGCGGTAATCCCCGAGAACGCATCACTGCCGCCGCACTGCATGCCGAGGATCAACTCCGACGCCGGTACGGTTTCCCGCCGGCGCAGGTCGAGTTTCTTCAGGCGGGTTTCGGCCAGTTCCATGATCTGTTCGATCATTTCGGTAAAGCCGTGGCTGGAGTCCTGCAACCGATACAGCCATGGCTCGCTCAGGTCTACCGAGCTGTCGTTTTCATGCATCACCTGCCCGGCCTGCAACTTCTCGCAACCCAGGCTGATCACCAGGGCTTCACCGCCCAGGTTCGGATTGCGCGCCAGGTTACGCACGGTGCGGATCGGGATGTAGGCGTCGGTGGCCGTGATCGCCACGCCGCAGCCGTAGCTGTGGGTCAGCGCCACCACGTCATCGACGTTCGGGTACTTGGGCAGCAACTCGTCCTTGATGCGCTTCACCGCATGGTCCAGCACGCCCGTGACGCACTGCACCGTGGTGGTAATCCCGAGGATATTGCGCGTGCCCACGGTGCCGTCGGCATTGCGATAACCCTCGAAGGTAAAACCTTCCAGGGGCGCCTGGGCCTCGGGCACTTCAGTGGACAGCGGCAAGCTGTCCAGCGGCGGCGCCGTGGGCATGCGCAGTTGATCTTCCTGCACCCAACTGCCGCGGGGAATCGGGCGCAGGGCATAACCGATGGTCTGGCCGTAGCGAATGATGCGGCCGCCTTCGGGGATGTCTTCCAGCGTCACCTTGTGGCTTTGGGGAATGAAATCCACCGTCACCAGGCCGTCGGGAAACTCGGTCCCCGCCGGTACGCCCTGGTCGTTGACCACAATCACCACGTTATCCAGTGCGTGCAAACGGATGGAGCGTGGCGAATCGGCATGTTCAATCAACTGCATGACGCGGGCCCCTTCAGGAATGCGCTTGGGAAAGTTTAGTCATCTCGGGGCCTTTGGCCGGCGGCTCTTTGAGCACTACACGCTTGATCGGGCCAACGATTACCAGGTAGCTGAACACCGCCAGCAATGCGTTGGCACCGACAAACACCAGCGCCCACTTGAAGGAGCCTGTGGTGCTGATGATGTAGCCGATCACGATCGGGGTGCTGATGGAGGCCAGGTTGCCGAACATGTTGAACAAACCGCCACTCAAGCCAGCGATTTGTTTCGGCGAGGTGTCGGACACAACCGCCCAGCCCAGTGCGCCAACGCCTTTACCGAAGAAGGCCAGGGCCATGAAGCCCACCACCATCCATTCGATGTCCACGTAGTTGCACGCGACAATGCTGCTGGAAATCAGCAAGCCACCAATGATCGGCGCCTTGCGGGCGAAGGTCAGCGAATGGCCCTTGCGCAGCAGGTAGTCGGAAATCACCCCGCCCAACACGCCGCCGATAAAGCCGCAGATCGCCGGCAAGGACGCGATGAAGCCAGCCTTGAGAATCGTCATGCCGCGTTCTTGAACCAGGTACACCGGGAACCACGTCAGGAAGAAATAGGTGATGCCATTGATGCAGTACTGGCCCAGGTACACGCCGAGCATCATGCGGTTGGTCAGCAACTGACGGATGTAATCCCACTTCGGGCCGTCGGTTTTCTTGCCTCTGCCCTTGTCCTGGTCCATGTCGACCATGGCCCCGTTGGCAGCGATGTGCTGGAACTCGGCCTCGTTGATCATCGGGTGCTGGCGCGGGCTGTGGATAACTTTCAGCCAGATCAGCGAGAACACGATACCGATGCCGCCCATCACCACGAACACGTGCCGCCAGCCGAAGGTGTAGACGATCCAACCCATCAGCGGTGCGAACAACACAGTCGCGAAGTACTGCGCCGAGTTGAAGATCGCCGAGGCAGTCCCGCGTTCAGCCGTAGGAAACCACGCCGCCACGATGCGCGCATTTCCGGGGAAGGATGGCGCTTCAGCCAGGCCCACCAGGAAGCGCAACATGAACAGCGCAACGATGGCCGTGGAAACACCGAACTCACCGACATAGCCTTGCAGCACGGTGAACAGTGACCAGGTGAAGATACTCAGGGCGTAGACTTTTTTCGAACCGAAGCGGTCCAGCAGCCAGCCGCCGGGAATTTGCCCGGCCACGTAGGCCCAACCGAATGCGGAGAAGATATAGCCAAGGGTGACCGCGTCGATGCCGAGGTCTTTTTGCAGGCTGGAGCCGGCAATGGCGATGGTGGCCCGGTCGGCGTAGTTGATCGTGGTCACCAGGAACAGCATGAGCAGGATCAAATAACGGACATGGGTCGGCTTGGTCGCTTGCATGAAGATGTACTCCCACTAATTATTTTTTTTGCGGGTAATCAAATTGTAAGCCTGTGGCGGGCACGGACCCGCCACAGGGTGCAGCCGTTACGAACCGATGTAGCTGGTTTTCACCACGGTGTAGAACTCTTGCGCATAGCGACCCTGCTCACGCGAACCGTAGGATGAACCCTTACGGCCGCCGAATGGAACGTGGTAATCCACACCGGCAGTCGGCAGATTGACCATCACCATCCCGGCCTGGGAATGACGCTTGAAGTGGTTGGCGTATTTCAGCGAGGTGGTGGCGATACCGGCCGAGAGGCCGAACTCGGTGTCGTTGGCCATCGCCAGCGCCGCCTCGTAATCCGCCACGCGCACCACGTTGGCCACCGGGCCGAAGATCTCTTCACGGCTGATGCGCATCGCGGCTTCGCTGTCGGCAAACAGCGTCGGCGCGAGGAAGTAGCCTTCGGTGTCGCAGGTCACCAGCTCACCGCCGCTGACCAGCCGGGCGCCTTCGCTCTGGCCGATGTCGATGTACTTCAAGTCCTGGTCCAGTTGGGCCTGGGAAACCACCGGGCCGATGTCGGTGCCGGTTTTCAGGGCGTGGCCGACCTTGATCGACTTCATCCGCTCGGCCATGGCCGCGACGAACTGGTCGTGAATCCCGGCGGTGACGATAAAGCGGCTGGACGCGGTGCAACGCTGGCCGGTGGAGTAGAACGCGCTCTGTACCGACAGCTCGACGGCTTGCTTGAGATCGGCGTCGTCGAGAATGATCTGCGGGTTCTTGCCGCCCATTTCCAACTGCACCTTGGCCTGGCGCGACACGCAGCTGACGGCGATCTGACGACCCACGCCCACCGAGCCGGTGAAGCTGATGCCGTCGACTTTCGGGCTGTTGACCATGGCATCGCCGACCACACGGCCGCTGCCCATCACCAGGTTGAACACACCGGCAGGGAAGCCGGCGCGGGAGATGATTTCGGCCAGGGCCCAGGCGCAGCCCGGTACCAGTTCAGCCGGTTTGAGCACCACGCAGTTGCCGTAGGCCAGGGCCGGGGCGATCTTCCAGGCCGGGATGGCAATCGGGAAGTTCCACGGCGTGATCAGGCCAACCACGCCCAACGCCTCACGGGTCACTTCAACGTTGACGCCCGGACGCACCGACGGCAGGTAGTCGCCGGACAGGCGCAGGCATTCACCGGCGAAGAATTTGAAAATGTTACCGGCGCGGGTCACTTCGCCGACGGCTTCCGGCAGGGTCTTGCCCTCTTCCCGGGCCAGCAGGGTGCCGAGTTCTTCGCGACGGGCGAGGATTTCGGTACCGACTTTATCCAGCGAATCATGACGCGCCTGGATCCCGGAAGTGGACCACGCCGGAAAAGCAGCGCGCGCAGCGTCGATGGCCGCGTGAACCTGGGCGAGGTCAGCCTTGGCGTATTCGCCAATGACATCAGACAACTCCGACGGATTGATGTTGGCCGAGTAGTCGGCGCCGGCAACCCACTGGCCACCGATGTAGTTTTCAAAACGCTTGGCTTGGGACACGAATTCTCTCCTGACGCAAAAAGCCGCTGATTACTCAGCGGCCTTGGTGATGGGTTATTGCGCGCCTTGCTTGTCGATCAACGCGGCCAGGGCTTCGTATTCTTCCGGCAGCAGATCGGTCAGCGGGGTACGCACGGGGCCTGCGTCGTAGCCGACGATTTTCGCCCCGGCCTTGACGATGCTCACCGCGTAACCGGCCTTGCGGTTACGGATGTCGAGGTACGGCAGGAAGAAGTCGTCGATGATCTTGCCGACGGTGGCGTGATCTTCCCGGGCAATGGCGTGATAGAAATCCATCGCGGTTTTTGGAATGAAGTTGAACACCGCCGAGGAGTACACCGGCACGCCCAGGGCCTTGTAGGCAGCGGCGTAAACCTCTGCAGTCGGCAAGCCGCCCAGGTAGCTGAAACGGTCACCGAGGCGACGACGGATCGACACCATCAATTCAATGTCACCCAGGCCGTCCTTGTAACCGATCAGGTTCGGGCAGCGCTCGGCCAGGCGTTCCAGCAGCGGCGCGGTCAGGCGGCAGACGTTACGGTTGTAGACCACTACACCGATCTTGACCGACTTGCACACCGCTTCAACGTGGGCGGCAACCCCATCCTGGCTGGCTTCGGTCAGGTAGTGCGGCAGCAGCAGCAAGCCTTTGGCGCCAAGACGCTCGGCTTCCTGGGCGTACTCGATGGCCTGGCGGGTGGCACCGCCGACACCGGCAAGAATCGGCACGCTGGTGGCGCAGGTATCAACGGCGGTTTTCACCACTTGCGAATATTCGCTGGCCGCCAGGGAGAAAAACTCACCGGTGCCGCCAGCGGCGAACAAGGCGGTAGCGCCATAAGGGGCCAGCCATTCCAGACGCTTGATGTAGCCCGCCTGGTGGAAATCACCCTGGGCATTGAAATCGGTCACCGGGAAAGACAGCAGACCGTGAGAGAGGATGGACTTCAGTTCTTGTGGATTCATTATTCGAACACCCTGGGCGAAGACTTTCTGTTGTGAGATTACGGATGATTATCTTGATGTCGTACGTCATCGTACAACTATAAAAATATTCGTCAACTGCAATTCATCGCCGCCCTTCTCGATTGCTGCTTTCTTGACGTATGAAGTTTTTCCTCTATGCTCTGAATAACTGTATATACGTACAGTTATTACGGAAGATTCCTACGACATAGCAAGGAGCTAACATGTCAGATCTTGAACTCGCCACACCTGTGAAAACCCCGCCAACCCTGCGTTTTGAAGGCGGCGAACACACCGCCATCGGCGACGACACCCTGTTGCGTTTCGTCAAGGACGCCCCGCCGATTCCCGCCCGGCAGGTCGAATTGCACCTGCCCAATGGCCTTGCGCTGAGCTACGGCCAGATCATCGCCCTGGGCGGTGATTTCTATGGCATCCCCGGACGCCCCATCAACGAAGGCACATCGCCCGCTGATCGTGTGCAGCGCTTTACCGATGCGTTCAACTCGCTGGCGGTATTGCCAGCATCACGGGAAGAAGCGGGCAAGATCCTCGCGGTGATGCAAAAGGAGATCAATGCGGTCAACCAGGCGATCAAGGATGGCAAGCAACCCCATGAAGCGTATGACGCGCTGGGTGACACCTTGTCCGAGGAATGGAACCGCATCACCGGCGGCGGCAGTGCTGTCTCGGCACTGATTCCACTGGGGCGCTACCTGAAACTGGCGGCAGACAATGCCGACCACTTTGGCGAATGGGCTTTGGCGGCCTATTTGGCGGGGCATACGGCAGCCTTGCAACAAGCCGTCGTGGCGCATCAGACCGGCACCGACCAGGCGCTGGAACTGGCCTATGCCATGAACAGCTTTGCTGATCACTTTTTGACCGATCTATTTTCCGCCGGGCACCTGCGGGTACCGCGCAAGCAACTGGCGGCGGTGGTGACACCGGGTGAACTGGGCTCGCTGATCAGCCGCTTCATGCACGATGAAGACAGCAAGTTCGGGCTCAATGTGCGCAACGCCCTGGGCGAG
Source organism: Pseudomonas sp. Colony2 (assembly GCF_019382755.1). Taxonomy (NCBI): domain Bacteria; kingdom Pseudomonadati; phylum Pseudomonadota; class Gammaproteobacteria; order Pseudomonadales; family Pseudomonadaceae; genus Pseudomonas; species Pseudomonas sp. Colony2. The sequence goes on from NZ_CP080030.1 coordinate 6,131,125, forward strand.
CAGTGGCATGCCTACGGTGATAAACGCTATTTCGACAGCAACGATGCGGCCAACCGCGCCATGGTCAAACGCGCCGTGCAGGCCTCGGCCGATGAGATCTTCGAAACGTTTATCAGCGGCATGGCGCCCTCCCCGGCCAACTTCAAGGCACCGCTGTATGTGCCGGACCTGAACGCCGCGCAGAACCCGGTGAACAACTTCTCACCGCTGTTCAAGGCTGAAGGCGACAAGGTGCTGCGACGCAAGGACGTCAACAACCTGAACGACAAGCAGTGGACCAATGACTGGTGGGGTTGGAGCACGTATCTGCTGCTCAAGGACTACAAGCCGAATCAGCCGGCCTGAAAGACGTGAGTTAAGCCTCGCGCATTAACCTGTGGCGAGGGAGCTTGCTCCCGTTGGGCTGCGAAGCAGCCCCAGCAAGAACACGGGGTTCTTTCAGACAGAACTCGGGGCAATGGATTTTGGGGCCGCTGCGCGGCCCAACGGGAGCAAGCTCCCTCGCCACAATGAGCTTTCAAGCCACACGCTTACGTCCAGCCTGGAATCAACCGCGCTGCGCTTCCGCCTCTTCATGGGCATGGCGCAGCCGCTCACGGCTGTTGGTCAGGTGCAACCGCATGGCCGCCCGCGCCGCATCCGAATCCTGGCGCGCGATCGCCTCATAGATCTCTTCGTGTTCGCGGCTCAGGCGGCTCATGTAGTGCTGCTGGTCATCATGGGCCAGGCGTGCCGAGTTCAGCCGCGTGCGCGGAATGATGCTGGTGCCCAGGTGGGTCATGATGTCGGTGAAGTAGCGGTTGCCGGTGGACAGGGCAATCTGCAGGTGGAACTGGAAGTCCGACGCCACCGCATCACCGGCGTGGGCCGCACTTTCGTTCAGCGCATCGAGGGCAGCACGCATGCCGGCCAATTGCTCGTCGCTACGGCGCTGGGCAGCAAGCCCGGCAGACTCCACTTCCAGGCTGATCCGCAGTTCAAGGATGGCCAGCACATCACGCAGGGTGACAACAGTGGCCGGATCAATCCGGAAACCGCTGGGGCTTGGCGTATCCAGCACAAAGGTACCGATGCCATGGCGGGTTTCTACCTGCCCGGCGGCCTGCAATCGCGAGATGGCTTCACGCACCACGGTGCGGCTGACCCCATGGGCGTCCATGATCGCCGACTCGGTGGGCAGTTTGTCGCCACGTTTGAGTTGGCCGTCGCGGATCTGCTCGGACAACACCGTGACCAATTCCTGGGCAAGGCTGCGGCGCTTGCGGGGAAGACGAGGGGCGGCGCTGGAGTTTTCCATGATGAATCATCTATCTCGGCGATCTGAAGCACGCATGATAGCCCATGGCGGTTGTACGATCACCGTCCTGTCATGACTTTCATCTATAACCGCCGGGGTTTTCGCCAGGCAAAAAAATGCCCCGGCATCGCCGAGGCATTTTCAACGCTGGCCCGAGGGCCCGCGCCTTGTTACTTCACCACTTTCAGACTCGGCCGACCGCTTGGACGCGGTGGCTCGGAATCCGGCGGCGGCACATCATCTTCGCCTTCGAGCTCGATCGCTTCGTCATCCTCAAGGGAAGACTCCAGATCAAACACCATGCCCTGGCCATTTTCCCGGGCGTAGATCCCGAGGATGGCACCGATGGGCACGAACAGCGTATGCGGCACACCGCCGAAACGCCCTTCAAAGCTGACCGCTTCATTGTCCATGTGCAGGTGTCGCACGGCACTGGGTGAAACGTTCAGGACGATTTGTCCGTCACTGGCAAAACCTTGCGGTACCTGAACCGCGGGAAACTCGGAATTGACCAGCATGTGCGGGGTGCAATCGTTGTCCACTATCCACTCATAGAGCGCGCGGACCAGGTAAGGTCGACTGGAGTTCATCAACGGCTCCTTAAGCCTTAGCGCATATCGCGTTCGACACCAGACAGACTCGCCTGGAAAGCCTCACGCGCAAACTGGCGCTCCATGTAGTCAAGCAGCGGCTTGGCAGGCCGCGGCAGTTCTATGCCCAAAATCGGCAAGCGCCAGAGTATGGGTAATAGGCAGCAATCCACCAGACTTTGTTCCTCGCTGAGGAAAAAAGGTTTGTCGGCAAACAACGGCGAAACACCGGTCAGGCTCTCGCGCAATTCCTTGCGCGCCTGAACCCGGGCCGCTTCCTTGCTGCGTGAATCCAGAATCAGGTCCACCAGGCCACACCAGTCACGCTGGATCCGATGGATCAGCAGGCGGCTGTTGGCACGCGCCACCGGATACACCGGCAGCAACGGTGGATGGGGATAACGCTCATCCAGGTATTCCATCACCACGGTTGACTCCCACAACGCCAGGTCACGATCGACCAGGGTGGGCAAGCTGCCGTAAGGGTTCACTTCGATCAGTTTCGGCGGGTGACGTCCCACCTCCACACTGATGATCTCTGCGCTGACACCCTTCTCTGCGAGCACGATGCGTACTCGGTGGGAATAGTGGTCGGCGGGGTCGGAGTAACAGGCCAACCGATTGGTCACGCCCATGGCGGTCCTCCTCGCTTGTTGAAATTATCGGAAGCTCAAAAACGAGCGCGCCCAGTGAGCATCTCCGTGACGCCTGGATAAACCAGACTTACCTTCAGAGATGCCGCTGGGCGCGCAAGATTAACAGCAATTACTTACGGTTGGATCAATGCACATCCTTCCAGTATTCGCGTTTCAGCAGATAGGCGAACACGAAGAAGAAGGCCAGGTACAGCAACACATAGGTACCAATGCGCTGATGCTGCAGCTTCACTGGGTTGGCCGAGTAGGCCAGGAAGGTCACCAGATTCTTGACCTTCTCGTCGAACTGCTCTTCGTTCAGCGTGCCGGTCTTCGGCACTATGGTCAGCTGATCGCACGCTTCATGAGTCAGAGGCGTACCGGTGAGCGGATCATACTGCTTCTTGCCGTCTTCGACGATTTGTACTTGCTTGCATCCTACCACTTGGCGACCTTGCAGGCCGACCAGAACGTTAGGCATACCGACGTTCGGGAACACTTTGTTGTTCACGCCGTAGGGACGCGTCGGGTCTTCATAGAAGGATTTCAGGTAGCCATAGAGCCAATCGGTGCCACGCACACGGGCCACCAGGGTCAGGTCGGGCGGTGCAGCCCCGAACCAGGTCTTGGCGTCGGCCGGTTGCATGCCGATGGTCATGTGGTCGCCGATCTTCGCCCCGGTGAACACCGAGTGGCTCAGCATCACGTCATGGGGAATGCCCAGGTCGTCGGCCACGCGCTCGTAACGCTGGAACTTGGCGCTGTGGCAGCCCATGCAGTAGTTGGTGAACGTACGCAGCCCGTCCTGCATCGCGGCTTTGTCCGACACATCGATGTCGACTTTTTCCAGTTCTGGGCCGTGTTCAGCGGCGAAAGACAGCAGCGGCAGGGCCGCAAGAATGAATGCAACGAATAATTTTTTCATCAGCCAGTCACCCTTTCCGGTACCGGTTTGGTCTTCTCGAGCCGGGTATAGAACGGCATCAGAATGAAGTAGGCGAAGTACAGGAAGGTGCAGACCTGCGACAGCAACGTACGCTCCGGGGTCGGCGCCAATACGCCCAGTACACCCAGGATCACGAACGCAATGCAGAACACCCACAGCCAGATCTTGCTCAGCCAGCCCTTGTAGCGCATGGACTTGACCGGGCTACGGTCGAGCCACGGCAGCACGAACAGCACCGCAATCGCTGCGCCCATGGCGATAACGCCCATGAGTTTGTCGGGAATCGCCCGCAAGATCGCGTAGAACGGAGTGAAGTACCAGACCGGGGCAATGTGTTCCGGGGTCTTGAAGGCGTTCGCCTGTTCGAAGTTCGGTTTCTCGAGGAAATAACCGCCCATCTCCGGGAAAAAGAACACGATCGAGCAGAAGATGAACAGGAACACCACCACACCGACGATATCTTTCACGGTGTAGTACGGGTGGAACGGAATGCCGTCCAGTGGTACGCCGTTTTCGTCCTTGTGCTTCTTGATATCCACGCCGTCGGGGTTGTTCGAACCCACTTCGTGCAACGCCAGGATGTGCAGCACTACCAGGCCCAGGATCACGATCGGCAAGGCCACCACGTGCAAGGCGAAGAAGCGGTTCAGGGTGATCCCGGAGATCAGGTAGTCACCGCGAATCCACTGGGTCAGGTCGTTGCCGATGACCGGGATCGCACCGAACAGCGAGATGATCACCTGGGCACCCCAATAGGACATCTGGCCCCACGGCAGCAGGTAGCCCATGAAGGCCTCGGCCATCAGCGCCAGGTAGATCAGCATGCCGAACACCCATACCAGCTCGCGGGGCTTCTGGTACGAACCGTAGAGCAGGCCACGGAACATGTGCATGTAGACGACGATGAAGAACGCCGAGGCGCCGGTGGAGTGCAGCAGACGCAGGATCGAGCCGTACTCGACGTCGCGCATGATGTATTCGACGGAGGCGAAGGCTTCTTCGGCCGACGGGGTGTAGCTCATCGTCAGCCAGACACCGGTAACGATCTGATTGACCAGTACCAGAAGTGCCAGGGAGCCAAAGAAATAGAAGAAGTTGAAATTCTTCGGTGCGTAGTACTTGCTGAGGTGGTCTTCCCACATCTTGGTCGCGGGGAAGCGCGCATCCACCCAATCCATGAACTTGCTCATCAGGCTTTCTCCCCCTCGTCGACGCCAATGACAATGACACTGTCAGTCTCGTAGTGATGTGGCGGAACTGGCAGGTTCAGTGGTGCAGGTTGTGACTTGTAGACGCGGCCAGCGAGGTCGTAGTGAGAACCGTGGCACGGGCAGAAATAGCCCCCGACCCAGTCCTTGCCCAGGTCCGCGGGCGCCACTTCCGGGCGGAAGGTGGGAGAGCAACCCAAGTGGGTGCAGATACCGATCAGCAGCAGAATTTCCGGCTTGATCGAGCGAATTTCCTTATCGACGTAAGCGGGTTGGTCGGAATTCTTCGAGTCGGGGTCGGACAGCTGGCCCTCGATCTTCTTCAGATTTCCCAGGATTTCCTCGGTACGACGAACGATGAACACTGGCTGACCGCGCCATTCAGCAATCATTTGCTGGCCTGGATCGATCTTGCTGACATTCACCTTCACCGGTGCACCTGCGGCTTTCGCCTTGGCACTGGGAAACCATGACCCCACGAACGGGACCGCAGCCCCCACCGCTCCTGCAGCACCCACCACGGATGTGGCTGCTACCAAGAAGCGACGCCGGCCTGCATTCACGCCGTCATTGCTCATTCAGTCCTCTCCCATCAGCTTTGTGGCCTGTTAAATCAGGCGTCTACTAAGTGTTAAATCTGAACTTATAAAAATTTTGCCGAATGGTAATGAAAAGCCCCACGTCTGACAAGGTAATTACCCCCGGCACTGGCTCCAAGCCTTTGAGTATAGGGGCTCTACGGATGTGGCAAGTTGTCACACAGATTTTTTTACATAAATAGCAGGCAATAAAAAACGCCCAGCTCCGTGAGGAGGCTGGGCGTTTTCTGGAACGTAAAAGCGAATTAACGCTTCGAGTACTGCGGACGCTTACGCGCTTTACGCAGACCAACTTTCTTACGTTCAACTTCACGAGCATCGCGAGTCACGAAGCCAGCTTTGCGCAGAGCGCCACGCAGGGTTTCGTCGTACTGCATCAGAGCGCGAGTGATACCGTGGCGGATTGCGCCAGCTTGACCACTTACACCGCCACCGATAACGGTGACGTAGATGTCGAACTTTTCAACGGTCTCGGTCAATTCCAGCGGCTGACGAACTACCATGCGGGCAGTTTCGCGACCGAAGAAATTTTCCAGAGTGCGGTTGTTGATCGAGATGTTACCAGTACCCGGACGCAGGAAAACGCGAGCGGTAGCGGTTTTGCGACGGCCAGTGCCGTAATTTTGAGTCGCCGACATAATGAACTATTCCGTTAAAACTTCAGTTCTTGGGGCTGCTGAGCAGCATGAGGGTGAGCAGCGCCCGCATAGACTTTCAGCTTGCGATACATGTCGCGACCCAGTGGGCCCTTCGGCAGCATACCTTTGACCGCGATTTCAATCGGGGCTTCAGGCTTTTTGGAGATCAGGCCTTCGAAGTTCGAAGACTTGATACCGCCTGGGAAACCGGAGTGACGGTAGTACATTTTGTCTTGCGCTTTGTTGCCGGTAACACGTACCTGCTCGGCGTTGATGATGACAATGTAGTCACCGGTATCAACGTGAGGGGTGTACTCAGGCTTGTGCTTGCCACGCAGACGGCTGGCGACTTCAGTGGCCAGACGACCCAGGGTCTGACCAGCGGCGTCGACGACAAACCAGTCGCGCTGAACTGTTTCTGGTTTTGCAGTAAAAGTTGTCATTCTTTAATAGCCTCAGGGGCCGCCCTGTAAATTAGACGGCGGATCTTACTGAATAGTGCGTACTTTGACAAGTCAAAGGCAGCCGGATACAGACGCTATCGGGGGCTCGGGTCGGCGCGTCCGTTCAACGGCAAGATTCTTCGGCAGGCGGCGCATCACTTCCACTGCAGAAAGAGGTGGGCAATTATGCAGATTGCCAAAAAAATTTCAACCTGCTTTTATGATTGTTTTCCCCGAAGGAGTACCCGATGGACTATCGACAGCTGGGCCGAACCGATCTGAACGTGAGCGCGATAGCCTTGGGCACCATGACCTGGGGCGAGCAGAACAGCGAGGCAGAGGCCTTCGCACAGATCGAACGGGCCAAGGCCGCGGGGATCAACTTCCTCGACACCGCGGAAATGTACCCGGTGCCGCCCAAGGCCGACACCTACGCCACCACCGAGCGCTACATCGGTAATTACTTCAAAAGCCGCGGCGACCGTGCCGACTGGATCCTCGCCAGCAAGATCGCCGGCCCCGGCAACACCATCGACTACATCCGCGATGGCAGCCTCAAGCACAACCGCAAGCACATCGCCGAAGCCCTGGACGCGAGCCTCAAGCGCCTGCAAACCGACTGGATCGACCTCTACCAGCTGCACTGGCCGGAACGCAGCACCAACTTTTTCGGCCAACTGGGCTACAAGCACAAGGCCGAAGAAGACCTGACGCCGCTGGAAGAAACCCTCGAAGCCCTGGATGAGCAGGTCAAGGCCGGCAAGATCCGCCACATCGGCCTGTCCAACGAAACCCCGTGGGGCACCATGAAGTTCCTGGCCCTGGCCGAAGCCCGTGGCTGGACCCGCGCGGTGTCGATCCAGAACCCCTACAACCTGCTCAACCGCAGCTTTGAAGTGGGCCTGGCGGAAATCGCCATCCGTGAACAGTGCGGTTTGCTGGCGTATTCACCGCTGGCGTTCGGCATGCTCAGCGGCAAGTACGAAGGTGGCGCACGCCCGGCCAAGGGCCGCCTGAGCCTCTATAGCCGCTTCAGCCGCTACTTCAACCCGCAGTCGGAAGCTGCATGCAGCCGTTATTTGGCACTGGCCCGTGAGCACGGCCTGGACCCGGCGCAGATGGCATTGGCGTTTGTAACCCAACAACCGTTCGTGACCAGCAACATCATTGGCGCCACGACCCTGGAGCAGCTGGACAGCAACATCGCCAGCGCCGACCTGAAACTGTCGGATGAGGTGCTGGCGGGGATTGAGGCGATCCAGAAGGATCATCCGAATCCTGCGCCTTGATTGATCTCTAGACCGCCTTCGCGAGCAAGCCCGCTCCCACATTCCACCGAGTTCCACCTTTGGAATGCAGTCGAATGTGGGAGCGGGCTTGCTCGCGAAGAGGCCCTCAAAAACACCAAGAATTCAAAGCGCCCGCGCAATAATCTCCTTCATGATCTCATTCGTCCCCGCATAAATCCGCTGCACCCGCGCATCTGCCCACGCCCGCGCAATCGGGTATTCCCACATAAACCCATACCCGCCGTGCAGTTGCACACACTCATCCAGCACCTTGCACTGCAGGTCCGTGGCCCAGTATTTGGCCATCGCTGCCGTGGGCACATCGAGCTTGCCTTCCAGGTGCAACTCCATGCACTTGTCGACAAACACCCGGCCGATCTGGGTTTCAGTGGCAATCTCCGCCAGTTTGAATCGGGTGTTCTGGAAGTCGATGATCGCCTTGCCGAACGCCTTGCGGTCCCGGGTGTATTCCAGCGTCCATTGCAACGCCGCCTCAGCTGACGACAGCGCACCAATCGCCACCGTCAAACGCTCCTGCGGCAACTCCTGCATCAGGTAGGCAAAGCCCATCCCCGCCTGGCCCAGCAGATTCTCCTTGGGCACCCGCACATCCTGGAAGAACAGCTCCGATGTATCCTGGGCCTTCATCCCGACCTTCTCCAGGCGCTTGCCCTTGTCGAAACCCGGCGTGTTGGCCTCCACCAGAAACAGGCTGGTGCCCTTGGCGCCGGCCTTGGGATCGGTCTTGGCCACGACGATCACCAGATCAGCCAGGAAGCCATTGGTGATGAACGTCTTGGAGCCGTTGATCACGTATTCATCGCCATCCAGCACCGCCGTGGTCTTGACCCCTTGCAGGTCGGACCCGGCCCCCGGCTCGGTCATGGCAATCGCCGTGACCATTTCCCCGGAGATCAGCTTGGGCAGGTACTTGTGCTTCAGCGCCTCACTGCCGTAATGCAGGATGTAGGGCGCAACAATGTCCGAATGCAGGGAGAAACCAATCCCGGTCAATCCCAGGCGGCTGATCTCCTCGATCACCACCGCGCTGTAGAGAAAGTCCGCCCCGAGGCCGCCGTACTCTTCCGGCAAATGCGAGCAGAGCATCCCCGCCTCCCCCGCCTTGTTCCACAGGTTGCGGTCGATGTAGCCCTGCTTTTCCCATTGCCCGTGGAACGGCGCCGCGTCTTTTTCGAGGAAGGTGCGCACGCTCTGGCGGAAGAGTTCGTGCTCCGAGCTGAACAAGGTTCTGGGAATCATGGGTCACCTGTGTGAATTGTCGGACAAGACCGGGATCACAGAGCCTAAGCCGCGAAGGCGTCACAGGACACTGGACACATGCGACAAAAAATAAGACGATCCAGCCGTCTGGTGACCACTTTCCCCTATAAGAATAAATGAAATTATGTCTAACCAAATCTCCACGCCCTTGCGGCGCGTCAGCATTTTGGCCATTGATCGGGTATTCGCTTCAACCCTAATGCAAGCCAAGGATTTCTTCCACCTCGCGAGCCTGCGCTACGGCAAACAGCTGGGCCAGGGCCTCACTCCCGCCTTCGAAACCCGCCTGGTCAGCCCCGACGGGCAGTCGGTGCGCAGCTTCAGCGATGTGATCATGCCGGTGGACGGCGGCCTCGAAAACGCCGACATCATCGTGCTCCCGGCCTTCTGGGACGATTTCGACTCGTTGTGCCAACGCTACCCCCAAGTGCTGCCCTGGCTGCGCGAACAACACGCCCGTGGCGCGGTGTTGTGCGGCGAAGCCACCGGGGTGTTCTGGCTCGCCGAAGCCGGCCTGCTGGATGGCAAGGAAGCGACCACCTATTGGCGCTTCTTCAACGCTTTCACCGAACGCTTTCCCAAGGTGCAACTGAACCAGGACAAGCACCTGACCGACGCCGACAACCTCTACTGCGCCGGCGGCACCACTTCAGCCTGCGACCTCTACATCTACCTGATCGAACGCTTCTGCGGCGCCAACATCGCCCAGGCCGTGGCCCGCGACATCCTCTACGAAGTGCAACGCAGCTACGCCCCCGGGCGCATCGGTTTTGGCGGGCAGAAGCTGCACCAGGACGTGATCATCCTGCAGATCCAGCATTGGCTCGAAGAGCACTTCGCCGACAAGTTCCGCTTCGAAGACGTGGCCCGGGAACACGGCATGAGCATCCGCAACTTCATGCGCCGCTTCCAGACCGCCACCGGTGACAAGCCGCTGCACTACCTGCAACGGTTGCGCATCGAGACAGCCAAGGGCCTGCTGTCCGGCAGCCGCAAAAGCATCAAGACCATCAGTTACGAGGTGGGCTACGACGACGCGAGCTTCTTTGCGAGGCTGTTCCGCCAGCATACCGAGCTGTCGCCCAACCAGTATCGCCAGCAGTTCCAGCAGGCCGCGTAACCAAAGGGTATACGCAGTAAAAATGTGGGAGCTGGCTTGCCTGCGATGGCGGCGTGCCAGGCACCAGCGGCATCAACCGACAGACCGCTATCGCGGGCAAGCCCGGCTCCCACAGTTGCTTTCTGTTGACCTGGAAATTTGCATAAAAAAAGGCCCGCATCGCTGCGGGCCTTTTTCATTTCAAGCACATCGCTTACGGCTTGTGCGCCCGCGACAGAAACTCGTGGGACTGCATTTCCAGCAAGCGGCTCAAGGTGCGCTGGAATTCGAAGTTCAAGCGGCCGCCGGTGTAGAGGTCCTTGAGCTCGACTTCCGCCGAGATGATCAGCTTGACGTTGCGGTCGTAGAATTCGTCGACCATGTTGATAAAGCGCCGCGCGATGTCGTCGGTGGTGACGCTCATCTGCTCGACACCGCTCAGGATCACCGCGTGGAAGATCTTGCCCAGTTCGATGTAGTCGTTCTGGCTGCGAGGGCCGTCGCACAGTTCGCGGAATTCGAACCAGGCCACGTCATCGCAGGTGCGCAGTGCGATGATTTCGCGGTTTTCGATGATCAGCTTGTCGTTTTCAATCGCCTGGGTGCATTCCGGCGTCAGCGCGCGGAAACTCTTGCGCAGGCTTTCCTGGGCCACTTCGTTGAGCGGGTAGTGGAACAGTTCGGCTTGTTCAAGGTGACGCAGGCGGTAGTCGACGCCGCTGTCGACGTTGACGATGTCGGTGTTCTGCTTGATCAGGGCGATGGCCGGCAGGAAACGCGCGCGTTGCAGGCCGTCCTTGTACAGGCCGTCGGGCACGATGTTCGAGGTGGCGACAAGGGTCACGCCGTTCTTGAACAACTCTTCCATCAGGGTGCCGAGGATCATCGCGTCGGTGATGTCGGACACGAAGAACTCATCGAAACAGATCACCCGGGCTTCTTCCGAGAAGCGCTTGGCGATGATGGTCAGCGGGTTCTTTTCGCCCGGCAGGGTCTTCATCTCTTCATGCACGCGCTTCATGAAGCGGTGGAAGTGGGTGCGGACCTTTTCCTTGAACGGCAGCGCTTCGAAGAAGGTGTCCACCAGGTAAGTCTTGCCCCGGCCAACACCACCCCAGAAATACAGGCCCTTGACCGGCGTATGGTCTTTCTTGCCAAACAGCTTGCTGAACATGCCCGGCTTGTTCTGCGAGGCCTGGACCAGGTCGTCGTACAGGCGCTGCAAATGGCGCACCGCAGTTTCCTGGGCAGCGTCATGGAAGAATTCAGGGCGTTTCAGATCAGCTTGATATCGTTCTAGGGGCGTCATAATTCGTTAGCAAGGCAACAAAAACGGGCCGCCACTGTAACGACGGCCCTGAAGAATGGCAATCAACCCTTGGTCGGGTCAATCCTCGATTGGGGTCAACGCAACGCGCAAGGCTTCGATCGCCGCATCCCGCGAGACGCTGTCGGCGAACGCCGGGCTATCGGCGACGACTTCACCGTCCAGCCACACGCTGAAGCTCGAGGCTTCACTGCGGACATCCAGCGCCTGCCCCGATTGCAGCTGCTTGGTTACGGCGCCTGCGGTTTTACCGTCGGCAAAGTTGCGCGACAGCAGCAGTTGCTCGCCTTCGGCCGCCAGCAAACGGAAGCGGAAGCTGCCGTCGTCTTCGCGGAAGCTGACAAAGCGCGCGGCTTTCGCAGCTTTCTTCTTGGTGGTGGCAGCCACGGCGACCGGGTTGACGAACGAGCGCAGGCCCACCGCTTCACGCAGTTCGGCCAGGAACGGTGCAGCCACGGCGCGGGCTTTGCGGGCGCCGACCAGCAGCAGGTCTTCCATGTCCGACGGGCGCGACATCAGCTGGTGATAACGCTCGCGCGCTTCACCCAACTGGCCGTCCAGCAGTTGGAACAGACGGTTCTTCGCCTCACCCCAGCCCAGGCCCTGCAGCAGTTCGCCGCGGAACTCTTCTTCCTGGGCCTGGGTGGCAAACGCCTGGTACAGGGTGAACAGGTGCGAGTTGTCCGGATCCTTGGCTTCGCCCGGCGCGCGGGAGTCGGTGACGATCCGCGAGATTGCGTCCTTCATGTCCTTGGCGCTGGTGAACAACGGGATGGTGTTGTCGTAGCTCTTCGACATCTTGCGGCCATCCAGGCCCGGCAAGGTGGCGACGCTTTCTTCGATCAGCGCTTCGGGCATGGTGAAGAATTCTTTACCCTTGCCGAACAGGTGGTTGAAGCGCTGGCCGATGTCGCGAGCCATTTCCACGTGCTGGATCTGGTCACGACCGACCGGCACCTTGTGGGCGTTGAACATCAGGATGTCCGCGGCCATCAGCACCGGGTAGCTGTACAGGCCCATGGTGATCCCCGCATCCGGGTCTTCGCCGTTCTCCAGGTTCTTGTCCACCGAGGCCTTGTAGGCGTGCGCACGGTTGAGCAGGCCCTTGGCCGCCACGCAGGTCAGCAACCAGGTCAGCTCGGGGATTTCCGGGATGTCGGACTGGCGGTAGAAGGTTACCCGGTTCACATCCAGGCCACCGGCCAGCCAGGTCGCGGCGATTTCCATGCGCGAGCGCTGGATGCGCTGCGGGTCATCGCACTTGATCAGGGCGTGGTAGTCGGCCAGGAAGTAGAAGGAGTCGGCGTTGGCGTCCTGGCTGGCAAGGATCGCCGGGCGAATCGCGCCGGCGTAGTTGCCCAGGTGCGGCGTGCCGGTGGTGGTGATGCCGGTGAGGATGCGGGTACGGGTCGTCATGGGTGATCGCTTGTCATCAATTCGAAAGACGTGGCAGCACAAGATCCTTGAGATCGGTCAGCTTGCCATGAAAAAAGTGTCCGCATTCTGCCACTTTCAGCAGCTCATGGGGGCGATTCAGGGCCGCGGACCAGTCGTAGACGAGTTGCGGGTCGACCACTTCGTCGGTTTCCGGCTGGATCACGGTCAATGGGCAGCCTTGTGGCAACACGTCGTTATCCCGCAGGCGCATCACGGCCGCGGCCACCATGAACAGGTGCGCGAGTTTTTCGCCCTTGGCTTCCAGGCGGCCGCCGAGGGTGGCCGCGACAAACCCGCCGAAGGAAAAACCCAGCAGGGTGATCGGCAGGTCGGGATGCTTTTCACGCAGCCAGGTGGCTGCCGCTTCGGCGTCGTCGACTTCACCGGTGCCCATATCGTGCGTACCGGCACTGGTGCCGACACCGCGATAATTGAAACGTAACGTGATCAAGCCGGCATCGCGCGCGGTGCGTTGCAGGGTCGATACGACTTTGTTGAGCATGGTGCCGCCCTGCACCGGGTTCGGGTGACAGATCAGCGCCAGGCCACGTGGCTCGGGGTGATCCAGATACAGGGCGTCCAGTTGGCCTACCGGGCCATCGATCAAAACGGGGGTTTCACGCATCAGCAAGGAAGGAACTCCGTGACCTCTCAAGGGGTCGACTCGTCTAGCTAAAAGTCTGTGCATGGCATCATTGCGAGCTTAATCGCGGTATACAGCGCAGGTCCGAGCCGTTAACGTAAAGCAAAGCCGTTTATAGAGGAAGGACTCGTGGAACACTCGCTCTTAGTTTGGTTGTTGCCGACTCTCGCCTTGGTTGCCGGTGTCGCCATTGGATTCCTGGTTGCCCGCCTGCTGCCGAATGCCGCGCCTAACCGCACGCAGCGTCAGCTGGATGACATTCAGGAACGTTTTGACAGTTATCAGAACGAGGTTGTTACCCACTTCAACAGCACCGCGACCCTGGTGAAAAAGCTCACTCAGAGCTATCAGGAAGTACAGGATCATCTCGCCGAGGGTGCCAACCGCCTGGCCCTGGACGACATCACCCGCCAGCGCCTGCTGGCCGCGCTGCATTCCGATGCACCGCACGCTCCACGGGAACGCCTGACCCCTCCGCGGGAAAATCAGGAACCGCCACGGGATTACGCGCCAAAAACGCCAAATGCCCCGGGGATGCTGGATGAGCATTACGGCTTGAAGAAGTAATAGCTTTTCAAGCGGCATGAAAAAGCCCGGCTGATCGATGATCAGCCGGGCTTTTTTGTTGGAATCAGGTCGACCAGACGACACTGATCCAATGTGCGAGCGGGCTTGCTCGCGAATGCGGTCTATCAGTCACCCTATGTATTAACTGACCCACCGTATTCGCGAGCAAGCCCGCTCCCACATTGACCGAGTCCGACTTCAGGACACTGGCTGTTCTTGTAGCTGCCCGTCCTGTATCCGCACGTGCCGCCCATGGAAACGCTTGAGGCTGCTGCGGTGCCCGACGCTGACGATGCTCAACCCCGGCAACTCATCGATCAACGCCTGATACAGCGCCGCCTCATCTTCCTCGTCCATCGCCGAGGTGGCCTCGTCCATGTACAGCCATTGCGGTTCAAACAACAACGCCCGCGCAAACGCCAGGCGCTGTTGCTCACCCGGCGACAGCATGCGCTGCCAGTGATTGGCTTCGTCCAAGCGTGGAATCAGATGCGCCAGGCGGCAGGTTTCCAGGACCTGTGCATAACGTTGCGCCGGGTACGCGCCCTCCTCCTGTGGATAACTCAACACACCCCGCAAGGTACCAATCGGCAGGTACGGCTTTTGCGGCAGAAACAGATAACGCTCGGCCGGCAAGCGGATGTTGCCGTGGCCGTTTGGCCAGAGATTGCCCATGGCCCGCAGCAAGGTTGACTTGCCGCTGCCGGAACGCCCGCTGAGCATCAATCGCTCACCCTCGGCAACCGTCAGGTTGGCGCCATCCAGCAGGTGACGACCATCCGCCAGATCGAGGCTGAGGTTGCTCATCTGCAAATCGCCGCCCTGGCGTTGCAACTCGATGCCCGTGTTGCGGCCTTCGTTTTCTTCCATCGCCTCGCCAAAGCTCAGCAGACGATCACAGGTCGCACGCCAGCTGGCCAACACGGTGTACGCGTCGACAAACCAGCTCAGGCTGCCCTGCACGCTGCCAAACGCACTGGCTACTTGCATCAGCACGCCCAGCTCTATCTGGCCGGAAAAGTAACGCGGCGCTGCCACCACAAACGGGAAGATGATCGCGATCTGCGAGTAACCACTGGTGAAAAAGTTCAGGCGCTTCTTGAGCTGCATGATGCTCCAGAAGTTGCTCCACACCCGCCCGAAACGTGCACTCAGTTGCTGGTGTTCATTCGGCTCGCCATTGAACAGCGCGATGCTTTCCGCGTTCTCGCGCACCCGCACCAGGCTGAAACGCAAGTCGGCCTCGAAGCGTTGCTGGCGGTTGCTCAAGCCGATCAGTTTTCGACCAATCAAGTGGGTCAACCAACTGCCCAGCACGGCATATACCAGTGCCGCCCAGAACATATAGCCGGGAATCGTGATGCCCCAAACCTCGATACTGCCGGACACGCCCCACAGGATCACCGAGAACGACACCAGGCTCACCAGGTTACTGATAAACCCCAGGCCCAGGCTCAGGGTGCTGCTGGTAAAGGCGTTGAGGTCTTCGGAGATACGTTGGTCGGGGTTATCGGTGTAGCCGCCATATTCCAGGTGGTAGTAGTTCTTCTCGCTCAGCCACTTGGCGAAGTAGGTTTCAGTCAGCCAGCGCCGCCAGCGGATGGTGAGCATTTGCTGCAAATAGGAAGTGAACACCCCGGTGACGATCGCCACCACGGCGATCACGCTGAAATACATCAGCAGGTGGGTGAAGGCGTCGTAGTCCTTCTTTTCCAGGGCGTTATAGAAGTCGCGGTTCCAGCTGTTGAACCACACCGACACGGCCACACTGAACAGCGAAAGCCCCAGCACCACCAGCAACAACAGCCAGGCCTTGAACTTCTCCTCACTGCGCCAGTAGGGGGTGATCAGCGCCCAGACTTTCCTTAAAAATTGCCCACGCACCGCGTCATTGACCGCGGAATACTCAGCGTTCTGATTCATTGTTCAGGCTCGGTAGGAAAAAAATAACAGGCGTTTGAACCGATCATAGACGATCGGTTCAGGGCTCCGTGCGGCCTGAAGCAGATTGTTCAGTCGCCGTTCAACGTCGAACCGGGCGTTTCTGCAACTTGCGCTGCAACGTTCGACGATGCATGCCCAGGGCGCGGGCCGTGGCGGAGATGTTGCCTTCGTGCTCGGTCAACACCCGCTGGATGTGTTCCCACTGCAGGCGGTCCACCGACATCGGGTTTTCCGGCACCAGGGTGTCGAGGTCAGCGTGCTCGGAGAGCAAGGCGGCCAGCACGTCGTCGGCATCTGCCGGCTTGCACAGGTAGTTGCAGGCGCCACGCTTGATCGCCTCGACGGCGGTGGCAATGCTGGAATAGCCGGTGAGGATCACCACGCGCATTTCCGGGTCCAGCTCCAGCAGCTTGGGCAGCAGCACCAGGCCGGAGTCGCCGTCCATTTTCAGGTCCAGGGCCGCGTATTCCGGCAGGTCGGCCGTGGCGATGGCCAGGCCTTCCTCGGCGGAACCTGCGGTGCTGACGCGAAAGCCACGACGGCTCATGGCGCGGGCCATCACGCGGGTAAAGGTGGCGTCGTCATCTACCAGCAGCAGGTGCGGCAGTTCTTCGCCTTCGACTTGGATCTCGTCACTCATCGATGTCTCCTCGTGCGACACGGGGCAGGCGCAGCTCGGTGAGCGTACCGCCTTCCTCATGACTATAGAGTTTCACTGAGCCGCCCGCGCGGGTCACGCTGGCCTTGCTCAAAAACAGGCCCAGGCCGAAGCCTTTGCCCTTGGTGGTAAAGAAGGGCTTGCCGATCTGCTCGGCAATCGCCAGCGGCACACCGGCGCCGTGGTCGCGAATGCTGATGGTGAAGTCTTCCGCATCCCAGTCCAGGGTCACTTCCAACCCTTCCGGGCAGGCATCGGCGGCGTTGTTCAGCAGGTTCAGCAGCGCCTGGGTCAGGTCCGGCGGCGGCGCCATGCGCGGCACCGTGCCCTGGCCCAGCAGGTGGAACCGGTAACTGGCTTCGGGACGCATCAGGTGCCAGCGGTTCAGGGCTTCGTCCAGCCACTGGGTGACGTCTTGCATCTCCACCGCCAGGCGGCGATTGGCCTCGGCGGCGCGCACCAGCTGCTGCAAGGTCAGCTTGCACTGCTTGACCTGTTCCTGCAGCACACTCAGGTCGTCTTGCAGGGCCGGGTCGTGGTGGTCCTGGGTCATTTCCTTGAGCAGTACGCTCATGGTCGCCAGCGGCGTGCCCAATTCGTGGGCCGCGCCGGCGGCCTGGGTGGCGACGGCCAGCAGCTGCTGGTCCCGCAGGCCTTCTTCACGGCGAATGGCGCGCAGCTCTTCCTGGCGGCGCAGCTCTTCCGCCATTCGTGCGGCAAAAAAGGTGATGACCGCCGCCGACAGGGCAAAGCTCAGCCACATGCCGTAGATCTGCAGGTTTTCCCGGGCGATGGGGAAGGTCTGCAACGGGTAGAACTGTGCCAGCAGCAGGGTGTACAGGGTCAGGGCAATACCCGACAGCACCACCGAATAACGCCACGGCAAGGTCACCGCCGCGATGGTCAGTGGCACCAGGTAATAGGACACGAACGGGTTGGTGGAGCCGCCGGAGAAGTACAGCAACACGCTGTGGATAAACAGGTCGCAGGCCAGTTGCAGGGCGTATTCCAGCTCGGTCACAGGCCACGTGGTGCGCAGCCGGATGACGGTAAATACACACAGCACCGTGGAGAAGCCGAGGGTCACGGCCAACTGCAACCAGGGCAGCGGCAGCAGTTTGAACCAATAGGCGAGCCCCACCGAACCGGCCTGTGCGGCCAGCACCAGGGTGCGGATGAACGTCAGGCGCCAAAGGTTCTGGCGGGTGGCGGAAGTCAGTTTTACGGCGGCGAGCATGAGCTCTCCCGATGAGCGCTGCAGGCGGATCGCACGGAGTATAAACGAAGCGACAGCGCTGGCACGGCGTGTGTGGCTCTTTGACGCAGGGGTCAGGATCATGACCGTTCGTCGGCATCCGCCAACTTGTAGCGAATGTGTAAACCCGAAGAACTGAAACCTTGCGTCTACAGTCTTACCGAACACGAACATCTCAAGGAGCTTACATGTCTCGTTTCATTCGCAGTGCAGCCACCCTCACCCTCGGCGCCGCTACCCTCGCCAGCCTGCCGGCCATGGCCGCTGACGAACTGCATTACAACCAGATTTCCCTGCGTGCCGAAGTCAGCCAGGAAGTGGCGCGCGACCAGATGATCGTCACCCTGTACACCGAGTCGCAGAACACCGACCCGGCCAAGCTTGCCGCCGAAATCACCACCACCATGAACAAGGCGCTGGCCCAGGCCCGCGAAGTCAAAGGCGTGACCCTGCGCCAGGGTAGCCGCAACAGCTACCCGATCTACGACAACAAGAACCAGAAAATCACCGGCTGGCGTGAACGCGCTGAGCTGCGCATGGAAAGTGCCGACTTCGCCGCCCTGTCCAAGCTCACCGGCGACATGCTGACCAACCTGAAAATGGACAGCATGGACTTCGCCATCGCCAACCCGACCCGCAAGGCCAGCGAAGATGCCCTGCTTAAAGAAGCGGTCACCGCATTCAAGGCCCGTGCCCAACTGGCCACCGATGCGCTGGGCGGCAAGGGCTACAAGATCGTCAACCTGAACTTCAACACCAACGGTTATCCACAGCCGTATGCACGTGGCGGGATGATGATGAAAGCCGCAGCGATGGATTCGGCACCGACGCCGGAAGTCGAAGCCGGCACCAGCCAGGTCAACATGACCGCAGATGGCGTGATCGAAGTCCAGATGCCTTGATCGAGCGGTACCCCAGTTGCAATGACGCTGCCCACGGGCAGCGTTTTTTTTTGCCTG
>NZ_CP080030.1:6153590-6169501 GCF_019382755.1 Pseudomonas sp. Colony2
GGTGACCGCCGTTTTCGCTCGCGCAACGTTCACCTGCCATTTCAAGGAGCAGGACTGCAATGCCGCTGCCTTCGGGCAGCATTTTTTTTGCCTGGCACTTCATTCAAGAAGTTTCAGCGGTAATAACCGGTTACCAGCTTCAGAAAATGCTTAATCGCCGGGCGTGTGCTGGTCCGGACACATTGAAGTGCGTTGGTGATAAATCTTTTCAACTTATAACCCGTGCAATGGACAACTACATCCTCACCCTCAACGAGCGGAACACGCCTGGACGCTGCACCACTCATGGCGTAGATCACCGTACTCCTCATCCACAGTTTATGGCGGCGCAGATGCGTGCAATCAACATCCAGCCAGGTAATCTGAAATGACAAGCTCAGCTCAACTTAACATTGTCCATTACCCAAAAACACCGCTACCCGGTACGACTCAAGAACAACGTACCGAGGCGCTGGAACGAATACCGCCAACGCCATTGAAGAGTACGGATATTTATGAAACGGACAACGTTGGCACTGCCGCCAGGAACGAGTCTGATATCTACAAGGCAACCATTTACGGACCCGACTTTGTCCACGCGCCAGGCGATGGGTATATCTACAATGAGCGAGAGGCTCATATCGATGCCTATGCCAATCGTGTAAAGACGCAGATCGAAAATATAGAAAGTGGCACTGAAGGCGAACGAAACGTCAAGTTCCAGAACGTGCGCCTGTTCATGGACCCCGCAGGATACTTCAGTGGGGGTTTATTGGCAGCCGGGTTCGACCCGCATGAAAAGTTCACGGTAACGTTCAATACCTATGTCGGTATGGGCACAGCACAAAATCTCTCTGATACCCAGACACACACTTATTTCGCATGGGAAATTGCAGCGGGTGCTCTAGCGCACGACAGACCCGCACGTGGTGGGGTTTTAAATTTTCCTGAAATGGAAATAGAAAAAAAAGACCGGACAAAAATCAATGATTTGGAAGCGTTCGGCCGACAACTTCAAGCTCGCTGGGAGAAAGACATAGCCGCGCCGATGCGCGAGGGCTCCGGAACAATAGCAGAGCGATCGGGAAAAGCAGACGCCTATGTAACACGGGGCACGTTGCTGAGCCTTCGTAGTGACACGGAAAATTTCGCAAGGTTAAGCCCTGCCGGCCAGGAAGCGGTGAATCGCACGCTGGACAAGAATGGGCAAGTGATTATCCCCAATATTTACGGCTACCCCATGAGCGGGTATGCCTTTATCCCCTACACGCCTTACGATGGCAATCCCGCCAATCGCCCCAATCAGGGAGTCATGATCGACTTGAAGAACGGCGCTGTCCGCGAGATAAAAGGCGATGACGAATTTGCGAGCTGGGCCAAAGACAATCGTGATGAATTGATGCGCCGTTTCAATACCGGTGATATGCAAGGGCGACACAATGCCCACTGGCCACCGGCCGGGGCGGTGCTCGACAGCCTGATCCAGGATAATCGGTCGCGATATCCGGGGTACGAACACTGGTACAAAGATAAATCCGTGCCGGTACGAGAGCTATTCAACTACACCGAATCGCGAAAAGCAGGTTATGGGCTGCAATTTGGCGATCTGAACAAAGGTATCGCCCCCCACTATCAGGAGCAGAACGCCAACAATGCGGTGTGGGCCGACCAGACGGATGTGTTTGGTGCCTCGCAGCAAGCCTGGAAGTCGGTGAAAGACACCTGGGGCAGAAGCTTTGGTAATCTGCCCATTGTTGGCAATATAGGCAATATCGTGTTTGGCGTGCATGACAGCCTCTATGGCAAGACCGCAGGCGAGCGCACAGGGGGAACTGCTGCGGCCGTCATCTCAAGCCTGATGCTGGCACACGAAGTTGCACCCGGTTTGGTCGAGGCGAGCCTGGGTGAAACTCCGATCACGTTCAACTCCACCGTTACTGAAGACTACCGCTGGAACTATAATTCGCAGAAGAGCGAATTTGAGCTGACACGCGTTTCGAAAGTATCCGGCGATAGTCATCCGGACCCGTCGTTAAATGAAATTGAGTCGAGTGGACCAGAGGTCCCCCCGGCATCTATCAACGTAGACGGCGTCGAACTGCCGCCCCTGAAAACGGTTAAAAATCTGCCGGTCGGCGAGGCCCTTTTTTCTACTGCTGAAAAAACCAGTATTCTCAGTGGAGAAATAGATAGCCTGAACACTATCAACGATAAACTTTACACGTTCGTGGATGTGAACAAACAAGGTTCGGCCCAGCGATTGAACATACTGGTACACGGTAAAGTCGATGAGACTACCGGGGTCGCAAAAGTTTCTTACGATGGAAAGCTCAATAGTCCGGAAGAATTGCTGGATACGCTTCACAGCAAAGGGATCCATCCGGAAGAGTTCGACAACGTGCGCCTGCTGTCATGTGATTCCGCAACCGGTGGGGATGCTTCGTTTGCCGCTCAATTCCAAAAGTTGATTGGCCGCCCTGTCAAAGGTTATAGCGGCACCTTGAGTGCCAACCTGGCCCCTGAAGAGATAAAAGCTGCCATTGACAAGGTAGAAAAAATCTACCTGGAGAACTTATCCGCACAAAATATTCAGATCACCGATAACGTCCGTACCGCAGTAAGAGCTGAGGCTGAACAGTATGTCAGCGAAGAAATGGCGCGAATCAAGAAATTCAAGCCGTCAAAGAACAACCCGTACTGGAGTCCGTTCAAGTGGTGGGCGTTCACTTATAAACCCGAACACTTTCCGGCTAAATCGTAGCGACCTGGAATAGCCGAATCCCGGAGACACTGGGGCCTCGCATGCTTATCTCTACCTGAGTGACAAGAACGGCGGTAACCTCGGTGACTGCCGTTTTCGTTCGGGCACTATTTGCCTGCCACTTCAGGGGTCTCCATGGAAAGAATCACCTTAAAACCGCTGCTCCTTGCTGCCGGCCTGCTGGCAT
This sequence comes from Pseudomonas sp. Colony2, assembly GCF_019382755.1. Taxonomy (NCBI): domain Bacteria; kingdom Pseudomonadati; phylum Pseudomonadota; class Gammaproteobacteria; order Pseudomonadales; family Pseudomonadaceae; genus Pseudomonas; species Pseudomonas sp. Colony2. The sequence goes on from NZ_CP080030.1 coordinate 6,156,518, forward strand.
TCATGCCCATGGCCCAGGCAGCCGGCACCCTGGTCTACTGCTCCGAAGCCAGCCCCGCCGGCTTCGACCCCAGCCAGTACACCAGCGGCACCGATTTCGATGCCTCCGCCGAAACCGTGTTCAACCGCCTGACCCAGTTCAAGCGTGGCGGCACTGAAGTCGAACCCGGCCTGGCAACCAATTGGGACGTGTCCAAAGACGGCCTGATGTATACCTTCCACCTGCGCGATGGCGTCAAGTTCCACACCACCGACTATTTCACCCCGACCCGTGATTTCAACGCCGACGACGTGCTCTTCACCTTCCAGCGCCTGCTGGATCCCGAGACCCCGTTCCGCAAGGCCTATCCATCGGAGTCGCCCTACTTCACCGACATGGGCTTGAACACCACGATCAAGAGCGTCGAAAAACTCGACGAGCACACCGTGCGCTTCAACCTGAACAACGTTGACGCCTCCTTCGTGCAGAACCTGGCCATGAGCTTCGCCTCGGTGCAGTCCGCCGAATATGCCGCGCAGTTGCTCAAGGAAGGCAAGGCCGCGGACATCAATCAGAAGCCGGTGGGCACCGGGCCATTTGTGTTCAAGCGTTACCAGAAGGATTCGCAGATTCGCTACAGCGCCAATAAACAGTATTGGAAGCCCGAAGATGTGAAGCTCGACAACCTGGTGTTCTCGATCACCCCGGACGCCGCCGTGCGCCTGCAAAAGCTCAAGGCCGGCGAGTGCCAGGTCAGCGGTTACCCGCGCCCTTCCGACATCGAAGTGATGAAGCAAGACCCCAACCTGCGGGTTCTTCAGCAAGCCGGCTTCAACCTGGGCTTTCTCGCCTACAACGTGACCCACCCGCCCCTGGACCAGCTCAAGGTGCGCCAGGCGCTGGACATGGCCATCGACAAGCCGGCAATTATCAAGGCGGTGTACCAGAGCGCCGGACAATTGGCGCAGAACGCCCTGCCTCCGGCCCAGTGGTCTTATGACCCGACAATCAAGGACGCGCCCTACGATCCGGCCAAGGCGCGGGCGCTACTAAAAGAAGCAGGGGTTGCACCAGGTACCACCCTCAACCTGTGGGCGATGACCGTACAACGCGCGTCGAATCCCAATGCCCGGATGTCGGCGCAGATGATCCAGCAGGATTGGGAAAAGATTGGCATCAAGGCCAATATCGTCAGCTATGAGTGGGGCGAGTACATCAAACGCGCCAAAGCCGGCGAGCACGACGTGATGATCTACGGCTGGACCGGCGACAACGGCGACCCGGATAACTGGCTCGGCGTGCTCTACAGTTGTGCCGCGGTGAAGGGCAGCAACTATGCAAAATGGTGTAACCCGGCCTACGACAAACTGGTACAGCAGGCCAAGGTCAGCAGCGACCGCGAGCAGCGCATCAAGTGGTATCAACAGGCACAAAAAATCCTTAAGGAACAAGTACCTATAACGCCTATCGCAAACTCGACGGTTTTCCAGCCCCTGCGAAAGGAAGTGCAGGACTTCAAGATCAGTCCTTTTGGACTCACTCCCTTCTACGGCGTCAGTCTGAATAAGTAACAGCCGCGCCCCAACCGAGTGCGCCAGACGCCTCGGTTGGGCATTCCTGGTGCAGCCCTCGCACCGAAAAAAACCCTCAAAAGTGCGTAAATGTGTCTGAACTTACACATATGCGACATTCGTGTACGTTCGTACCACTGTTTAGCCGTTGTAGGCTCTCAACATCTTGCATTGGGTATGGGCCCTGCATAAGTATCCGCAGGTCGACTCACGAGGTCGCCCTCACTACCAAAAATGACAACAAATCATGAGGCCAACATGCTTAAACACGCAGTCATTCCGTTATTAGTCAGCGCCGGTTTAATGGCTGCTGCACCTTTCGCCCAAGCGGCGAGCAACCTGGTGTTCTGCTCCGAAGGGAGCCCGGCCGGTTTTGATCCAGGCCAGTACACCACCGGAACAGACTTCGATGCTTCGGCCGAAACCATGTTCAACCGTCTGACCCAGTTCGAGCGCGGCGGCACCGCTGTTGTTCCTGGGCTCGCCACGACCTGGGACGTTTCCCCGGATGGCCTGACGTACACCTTCCACCTGCGTGAAGGCGTCAAGTTCCACACCACCCCGTACTTCAAGCCAACTCGTGAATTCACGGCTGACGACGTACTGTTCACCTTCAACCGGATGATCAATAAAGACGATCCGTTCCGTAAAGCCTACCCGACCGAGTTCCCGTACTTCACGGACATGGGTATGGACACCAACATCAAGAACATTGAGAAAGTCGATGACCACACCGTCAAGTTCACCCTTGGCACCGTGGACGCCGCCTTCATCCAGAACCTGGCAATGAGCTTCGCCTCCATCCAGTCGGCTGAATACGCCGCCCAGCTGTTGAAGGAAGGCAAGGCACAGGACATCAACCAGAAGCCAATCGGCACTGGCCCGTTCGTGTTCAAGAGCTACCAGAAAGACTCCAACATCCGTTACACCGGCAACAAAGATTACTGGAAACCTGAAGACGTGAAGATCGACAACCTGATCTTCGCCATCACTACCGACCCGTCGGTGCGTATCCAGAAGCTGAAGAAAAACGAATGCCAGGTGACCCTGTTCCCACGTCCGGCCGACCTCAAGGCGCTGGGTGAAGACAAGGACCTGAAACTGCCGCACCAAGCCGGTTTCAACCTGGGCTACATCGCCTACAACGTAATGCCGGTCCTCAAGGGCCAGACCGCGCCTAACCCGCTGTCCGACCTGCGCGTGCGTGAGGCCCTGGACATGTCGGTGAACAAGCAGCAGATCATCGACTCGGTGTACCAGGGCGCAGGCCAACTGGCTGTCAACGCCATGCCGCCAACCCAGTGGTCCTATGACACCACCATCAAGGATGCGCCGTTTGATGTGACCAAAGCCAAGGCTCTGCTCAAGGAAGCCGGCGTCAAGGAAGGCACCGAGATCACCCTGTGGGCGATGCCGGTCCAGCGTCCGTACAACCCGAACGCCAAGCTGATGGCCGAGATGCTGCAGAACGACTGGAAACAGATCGGCCTGAAAGTGAACATCGTCAGCTATGAGTGGGGCGAGTACATCAAGCGTTCCAAAGGCGGCGAGAACCAAGCCATGATCATTGGCTGGAGCGGCGACAATGGTGACCCGGACAACTGGCTGAACGTGCTGTTCGGCTGCGATTCCCTGGCCGGCAACAACTTCTCCAAGTGGTGCGACAAGAAATTCGACGGCATCGTGAAAGAAGCCAAGGCGACTTCCGACGTAGCCAAACGCACCGAGCTGTACAAGCAGGCGCAACATATCCTCAAAGATGCAGTCCCGATGACACCTATCGCGCACTCGACGGTGTATCAACCCATGCGCAACAACGTGCAGGACTTCAAGATCAGCCCATTTGGCTTGAACTCCTTCTACGGCGTGAGCGTAAGCGGCAAGTAAGGATCTCTGGCGGCGACGTTTCATAACGTCGCCGTTATTGCATCCGCCAAGACCGTAGGAAACAGACCACCTCCGCACACGCTGCCGTCCTACGGCAGCTAACTGCGAATCGCGGCTCCGTTACCTACAAGGTCTGTCAGATTCGTTGCATTTACTGCCTGGCTCCCGACCCATAACGTCGTGGTACGGCAGACGCATCGTCTCTGTAGGGCAACTGCCGTTGTGGGATCAGTGTTGTCGCAAGGTCAAGAATGACCTTGCGATTGCTCACTGACGAAAACAACAAACAAGGATCGGGATTGTTATGCGCCATACCACCGTTCTATCCGCGATATTTGGCACCAGCCTGCTGGCTGTGGCCTCGATGGGCCAGGCTGCCGAGAAAAAGAGCCTGGTGTTTTGCTCCGAAGGCAGCCCGGCGGGCTTCGACACCGCGCAATACACGACGGCCACCGATAACGACGCCGCCGAGCCTATCTACAACCGCTTGGCCGAGTTTGAAAAAGGCGCGACCAATGTCGTACCGGGCCTGGCAACCCGTTGGGATATTTCCGAAGACGGCCTGACCTATACCTTCCACCTGCGTGAAGGGGTGAAATTCCACGGCAACAAGGACTTCAAGCCGACGCGCGACTTCAACGCCGACGACGTGCTGTTCACCTTCAATCGCATGCTTGACCCCGAACACCCGTTCCGCAAGGCCTACCCCACCGAGTTTCCGTACTTCAACGGGATGAGCCTGAACAAGAATATCGCCAAGGTCGAGAAAACCGACCCGCACACCGTGGTGATGACCCTGAACACGGTCGACGCCGCGTTTATCCAGAACATCGCCATGAGCTTCGCCTCGATCCTGTCGGCCGAATACGCCGACCATTTGCTCAAGGTCGGCAAGCCCAGCGACATCAACCAGAAGCCGATCGGCACCGGGCCGTTCGTGTTCCAGCGCTACCAGAAAGACTCGCAGATTCGCTACACCGGCAACAAACAGTACTGGGACCCGAGCCGCGTGAAGCTCGACCAGCTGATTTTTGCGATCAACACCGACGCCTCGGTACGGGTGCAAAAGCTCAAGGCCGGCGAATGCCAGATCACCCTGCACCCGCGCCCGGCCGACGTCGAAGCCCTGAAGGCCGACCCGAACCTGCAACTGCTGACCAAGCCGGGTTTCAACCTGGGCTACATCGCCTATAACGTGCGGCACAAGCCCTTCGACCAGCTCGAAGTGCGCCAGGCCCTGGACATGGCGGTGAACAAGCAGAGCATCCTCAACGCCGTGTACCAGGGCGCGGGGCAACTGGCGGTCAACGCCATGCCGCCGACCCAGTGGTCTTACGACGACACCATCAAGGACGCCGCCTACAACCCGGAAAAAGCCAAGGAATTGCTCAAGGCTGCCGGCGTGAAGGAAGGCACCGAGATCACCCTGTGGGCGATGCCGGTACAACGGCCGTACAACCCCAACGCCAAGCTGATGGCCGAAATGCTGCAAAGCGATTGGGCAAAGATTGGCCTCAAGGTCAAGATCGTCAGCTATGAATGGGGCGAGTACATCAAGCGCACCAAGAATGGCGAGCATGACATCAGCCTGATCGGCTGGACCGGCGACAACGGTGACCCGGACAACTGGCTGGGCACCCTCTACAGCTGCGACGCCATCGGCGGGAACAACTACTCCATGTGGTGTGACCCGGCGTACGACAAGCTGATCAAGCAAGCCAAGGTCGTCACCGACCGCGAACAAAGGACTGTTCTATACAAACAGGCGCAGCAACTGCTCAAGCAGCAGGTGCCGATCACGCCAGTCGCCCACTCGACGGTCAACCAGCCGTTAAGCGCCAAAGTCGAAGGTTTCAAAGTGAGCCCCTTCGGCCGCAACGTGTTCTCGGGCGTCAGCATCAACCCATAAAAAGATAACCGGATTGCGCAGGGCGAGCATTCGCCTTGCCGCAAACGTGCAGCCTTATTTCGGGTTTTACCCATGGGCAAACGTTTGCAAAGGCTTGAACGAGTTACACACCCAATAGCCGGTTCACCTAAAAAGACCGGCATTAAAAAGAGAACCAAAGGAGCTTCACCCATGAAACTGAGCAGCACCGCGCTACTGGCCCTGGCCATCAGCAGCATCACGGCTAACGCCTACGCTGATCCTGCAAGCCAGGACTTCGTTCCAACCACACTGGCCGGCACCAGCGCCCAAAGCGAGGCCAAAGGCTTTATCGATGGCGCAAGCCTGGGCGGTACAACCCGTAACTGGTTCTCCAACGAACAACGCTTCCGTGGCAGCAAGTTCACTTACCAGAAGCACGGCGAAGCCCGTACTGACAACTACCGTACCAACTGGGTGCAAGGCACCATCCTCAACGCTACCTCGGGTTTCACCCAAGGCACCGTTGGCGTGAGCACTGAAGTGGCGGTTTACAACGCTCTGGTCCTGGACCGCAGCAAGCGCGACATCAAGGGCGGCTCCAACCGTACCCTGGCCGACTCCGACGGCGACGCTGTAGACCAGTGGAGCAAACTGGGCCTGGCCAACGTCAAGTTCCGTGTCTCGAACACCACCTTGACCGCCGGTCGCCAGAACTTCAGCAGCGGCATCATCGACACCATCGGTAACCGTGCGCTGCCTTCGAGCTTCGAAGGTGTGAGCTTCAACAGCGAAGAGTTCAGCAACCTGTCCTTCCAGGGCGGCGTGTTCGACCGCGTTTCGCCACGGACCGAGCAGAGCCTGTCGAAATTCCGTACTGAATACGGCAATGGTCGCCAGGAAACCGACAAGGTCAACACCCTGGGCGTCAACTACCAGCCGTTCAAGAGCCTGAAGACCAGCCTGTTCGCCGCTAACGTGGAAGACTTCTGGAACCAGTACTACTTCGGTGCTACCCACGAACTGGGTGACAGCCAGACCCTGTCCCTGACCACGGGCCTGAACTACTACAAGACCGTCGACGAAGGCAAAAAGTTGATGGGCAAGATCGACAACGACACCTACTCGCTATCGTTCGGCCTGACCCACCAGGCTCACAGCCTGACCTTCTCCTACCAGGCCGTGAACGGCGACGAGTACTTCGACTACCTGCACGAAACCAACGGCATCTACCTGGCCAACTCCCTGACGTCCGACTTCAACGGTCCGAACGAGAAGTCCTTCCAGATCGCCTACGGCATCAACATGGCCGAATACGGCGTGCCGGGCCTGAAGTTCAACGTCTACTCGGCACGTGGCTGGGGTATCGACGGTACTCACTACACCGGCGACGGCGGCCGCGCTGGCTTTGCCTACAACGGCATTCAGGCCCAGGACGGCGAGAAGCACCAGGAATACGGTGTAGGCGCGGCTTACGCGATCCAGAGCGGCGCACTCAAGGCCACCACCATTCGTGGTACCTACGTGACTCACCGTGCCAGCGCCAACCAGGCTGACGGCAACCTGCGTGAGTTCCGCCTGGTGACCACCATCCCGTTCAACATTCTTTAATCAGCGCCAGGTCGGCGGCGGGCTCAGGACGGGCCCGCCGCCTACGCTTGTCTGGTCCAATCGATTGCAGAGGGCTCTTAGATGAAAATGCTCCCGTTACAAGCTGCCATTGCCGCTGCGCTGTTGAGCGTCGCTGTCGGCATCTCGGCCAAACCGTTGGTCGTCTGCACCGAAGCCAGCCCGGAAGGCTTCGATCCGGTCCTGTACACCACGGCTGTCACCGCCGACGCCGCGGCCGAAACCATCTTCAACCGCCTGGTGGACTTCAAGCCCGGCACCACCGAAGTGATCCCGGCGCTGGCCAAAGACCTGCCCGAGATCAGTGCCGATGGCCTGACCTACACCTTTCACCTGCGTGACGACATCAAGTTCCACACCACCGACTACTTCAAACCCACGCGCAACATGAACGCCGACGACGTGCTTTGGAGCTTCCAGCGCCAGCTGGACCCGAATCACCCGTGGCACAAAAAGTCCAACGTGGGCTACCCATACTTTGAAAGCATGGGCTTCAAGGAACTGCTCAAGAGCGTAGAGAAGACCGATGACCACACCGTGGTCTTCACCCTGACCCGCCCTGAAGCACCGTTCCTGGCCGACCTGGCCATGGCGTTTTCCTCGATTCACTCCGCCGAATACGCCGACCAGTTGCTCAAGTCCGGCAAGACCGACGACCTGAACGCCAAGCCCATCGGCACCGGCCCGTTCATCTTCACCCGCTACGCCAAAGACGCCCAAGTGCGCTTCAAGGCCAACCCGGAGTACTTCCGTGGCAAGCCGCCGGCTGACCCGCTGATCCTGGCCATCACCACCGACAACAACGTGCGCCTGCAAAAGCTCAAGGCCAACGAATGCCAGATCGCGCTGTATCCGAAACCGGATGACGTGCCGAGCATGAAGGCCGACCCGAACCTGAAGGTGGCGGAACTGGCGGCGATGACCACCGCCTACACCGCCATGAACACCACCCACAAGTACATGAGCGACGCGCGGGTGCGTCACGCGATCAACATCGCGTTCGACAAGAAGGGCTACAACGAATCCCTGTACGGCAAAGGCAACGCGGTCGACGCCACCGGCCCGTACCCGCCAACCCTGCTGGGTTTCAGCGACAAGCTGAAAAACCCGCCCCGCGACCTCGACAAGGCCCGCGCCCTGCTCAAGGAAGCCGGCGTACCGGAAGGCACCGAGTTCACCCTGTTTACCCGCAACGGCGGCGGCCCGACCAACCCCAACCCAATGCTCGGCGCCCAGCGCATGCAGGCGGATCTGGCGCAGATCGGCCTGAAAGTGAACATCAAGGTCATGGAATGGGGCGAAATGCTCAAGCGCGCCAAGAATGGCGAACATGACATGGTCTCCGCCGGCTGGGCGGGGGATAACGGGGACCCGGATAACTTCCTCACCCCGAACTTGAGTTGCGATGCAGCGAAAAACGGCGAAAACTACGCCCGCTGGTGTAACAAGGAGTTTCAAGACTTGATCGACAAGGCGCGCGCCATCGCTGAACCCACCCAGCGCGCTGCACTCTATGAACAAGCAATGGACGTTTTCGACAAGGACCAACCATGGATTCCCATGGCTTACCCGAAAATGTTCACCGCCATGCGTAAAAACGTCGAGGGTTATACCCAAAGCCCTCTGACCACAAATAACTTCGCCACCACCCAGGTGAAGTAGATAAGAGACGCTCGGCACCGTCGACATTGACGGTGCCGAACCTGCCTAACCGGCTGATTGAGGTACACAACAAGATGTTTAGTTTTATTGCCCGCCGATTGGGGTTATTGATCCCCACGTTTTTCGGCATCACCTTGCTGACCTTCGCGTTGATTCGCATGATCCCTGGCGACCCCGTCGAAGTCATGATGGGCGAACGACGAGTCGACCCCGAGATGCACGCTCAGGCAATGGAACGCCTTGGTCTGAATAAACCGCTCTACGCGCAATACCTGGATTATGTCGGCAAGCTCGCCCACGGCGACCTCGGCGAATCCCTGCGCACCCGTACCAGCGTGTGGACTGAATTCACCGCCCTTTTCCCTGCGACCCTGGAACTGTCCATGGCCGCCCTGTTGTTCGCCGGCATCCTGGGGCTGTTAGCCGGGGTGATCGCGGCCTTGAAGCGAGGATCCCTGTTCGACCATGGGGTGATGGGCATCTCCCTGGCGGGATATTCGATGCCGATCTTCTGGTGGGGCCTGATCCTGATCATGTTCTTCTCCGTCAGCCTGGGCTGGACGCCAGTCTCCGGACGGATCGACCTGCTCTACGACATCGAGCCGCGCACCGGCTTCATGCTGATCGACACCCTGCTGGCCGACGAGCCGGACGCATTCTGGGACGCGTTGCATCACCTGATCCTGCCGGCCATCGTGCTCGGCACCATCCCGCTGGCCGTTATCGCGCGGATGACCCGTTCGTCGATGCTCGAAGTACTGCGCGAAGACTACATCCGCACCGCCAAGGCCAAGGGCCTGTCGCCGGCACGCGTGGTGTTCGTCCACGGCCTGCGTAACGCCTTGATCCCGGTACTCACCGTGGTCGGCCTGCAAGTCGGCACATTGCTGGCGGGTGCGGTCCTGACCGAAACCATCTTCTCGTGGCCCGGCATCGGCAAATGGCTGATCGAAGCCATTGGCGCACGGGATTATCCCGTGGTGCAAAACGGCATCCTGTTAATCGCCTGCCTGGTGATTCTGGTGAACTTCGTGGTGGATATCCTCTACGGCTTCGCCAACCCACGCATCCGTCACCAGCGCTGAGATCATGACCATGACCACACCTACTCCCGCGGTAGCAGTCGATCAAAGCCTGCTGTACCCGTCCCCGTACAAAGAATTCTGGCAAGCCTTTTCCAAGAACAAGGGCGCCGTTGCCGGCCTGCTGTTCATGTTGCTGGTGGTGTTTTGCGCGCTCTTCGCCCCTTGGGTGGCCCCGCATAACCCGAGCGAGCAATACCGTGACTTCCTGCTGACCCCTCCGGCCTGGCTGGAAGGTGGGCAGATCCAGTTCCTGCTGGGCACCGATGAACTGGGCCGTGACCTGCTGTCGCGCCTGATCCAGGGTTCGCGCCTGTCGTTGCTGATCGGCTTGTCGTCGGTGGTGATGTCACTGATCCCGGGGATCCTGCTGGGCCTGTTCGCCGGTTTCTTCCCGCGCCTGCTCGGCCCGACCATCATGCGCCTGATGGACATCATGCTGGCCCTGCCGTCGCTGCTGCTGGCTGTGGCGATTGTCGCGATCCTCGGCCCTGGCCTGATCAACACCGTGATCGCCATCGCGATCGTGTCGCTGCCGTCCTATGTCCGCCTGACCCGCGCTGCGGTGATGGGCGAACTGAACCGTGACTACGTGACCGCCGCACGCCTTGCTGGCGCCGGCCTGCCGCGCCTGATGTTCGTCACCGTGCTGCCGAACTGCATGGCGCCGCTGATCGTTCAGGCCACCCTGAGTTTCTCCTCGGCGATTCTCGATGCTGCAGCCCTGGGCTTCCTGGGCCTTGGCGTACAACCGCCAACCCCTGAGTGGGGCACCATGCTGGCCTCGGCCCGCGACTACATCGAACGCGCCTGGTGGGTCGTGAGCCTGCCTGGCTTGACCATTTTGCTCAGCGTGCTGGCAATCAACCTGATGGGCGACGGCCTGCGCGATGCGCTGGACCCGAAACTCAAGAACGCCGCCTGAGGAGATTCCCATGTCACTGCTAGAAATCAAGAATCTCAATGTCCGCTTCGGCGACAAGACCGCCGTGCCGGTGGTCGATGGCCTCGACATCTCCGTCGACAAAGGTGAAGTACTGGCGATCGTTGGCGAGTCGGGTTCGGGTAAATCCGTGACCATGATGGCGCTGATGGGCCTGATCGAGCACCCCGGCATCGTCACTGCCGACGCCCTGAACTTCGACGGCAAGGACATGCTCAAGCTGAGCAACCGCCAGCGTCGGCAGATCGTCGGCAAAGACCTGGCGATGGTGTTCCAGGACCCGATGACCGCCCTGAACCCCAGCTACACCGTGGGTTTCCAGATCGAAGAAGTGCTGCGCCTGCATTTGAAAATGTCCGGCAAGCAAGCGCGCAAGCGTGCCATCGAACTGCTCGAAAAGGTGGAAATCCCGGGCGCAGCCAGCCGTATGGATGCCTACCCGCACCAGTTGTCCGGTGGTATGAGCCAGCGTGTGGCCATCGCCATGGCGATTGCCGGCGAGCCGAAACTGCTGATCGCCGATGAACCGACCACCGCCCTCGACGTAACCATCCAGGCCCAGATCATGGACCTGCTGCTGGCCTTGCAGAAAGAGCAGAACATGGGCCTGGTGCTGATCACCCACGACCTCGCGGTAGTGGCCGAAACCGCCCAGCGCGTGTGCGTGATGTACGCAGGCCAAGCCGTGGAAGTTGGCCAGGTGCCGCAGTTGTTCGACATCCCGGCGCACCCGTACAGCGAAGCGTTGCTCAAGGCGATCCCCGAGCACAGCCTCGGCGCCACGCGCCTGGCCACGCTGCCGGGTATCGTTCCCGGCCGTTATGACCGCCCGCAGGGTTGCCTGCTGTCGCCGCGGTGCCCGTATGTGCAGGAGTCCTGCCGCGCCCAACGCCCGGGCCTTGACCCGAAAAGCCACAGCCTTGCCCGCTGCTTCTACCCGCTGAATCAGGAGGTGGCGTAATGGCCGTCGTACTTACCGCCCGCGACCTGACCCGTCACTACGAAGTGTCCCGTGGCCTGTTCAAGGGCCATGCCCTGGTGCGCGCACTCAACGGTGTGTCGTTCGAGCTCGAAGCCGGCAAGACCCTCGCGGTCGTAGGCGAGTCCGGTTGCGGCAAATCCACCCTGGCCCGCGCCCTGACCTTGATTGAAGAGCCGTCTTCCGGCTCGCTGAAAATCGCCGGGCAAGAAGTCGCCGGTGCCGACAAGGCCCAGCGCAAGCAACTGCGCAAAGACGTGCAGATGGTGTTCCAGAGCCCTTACGCCTCGCTGAACCCGCGCCAGAAGGTCGGCGACCAACTGGGCGAGCCGCTGCTGATCAACACCAACCTGTCTGCCGCCGAGCGCCGGGAAAAGGTCCAGGCGATGATGAAGCAAGTGGGCCTGCGCCCTGAGCATTATCAGCGCTACCCGCACATGTTCTCCGGCGGCCAGCGCCAGCGAATCGCACTGGCGCGGGCGATGATGCTGCAACCCAAGGTGCTGGTGGCGGATGAACCGACCTCGGCGCTGGACGTATCGATCCAGGCCCAGGTGCTGAACCTGTTCATGGATTTGCAGCAGGAATTCAACACCGCCTACGTGTTCATCTCCCACAACCTCGCGGTGGTGCAGCACGTCGCCGACGACGTAATGGTGATGTACCTCGGCCGCCCGGTGGAAGTGGGCCCGAAGGAAGACATCTACGCACGCCCGCTGCACCCGTACACCCAGGCGTTGCTGTCGGCAACCCCGACCATTCATCCGGACCCGAACAAACCGAAGATCAAAATCGTCGGGGAGTTGCCCAACCCGTTGAACCCGCCATCCGGCTGCGCCTTCCACAAGCGCTGCCCGTACGCGACCCAGCTGTGCAGCACCGATGAACCGGTGCTGCGACCTCTGGACAACCGCCAGGTGGCTTGCCACTACGCGGAGCAATTTGTGGTCTGACGTGCAAAAAAAATGCTCTGGAGGGTGAGTCCAGAGCATTCCAGTGTTCTACAGCCCTGCTTGTCGGATAGCGCATCTGTTCGGCAAGCGGGGCTTTCTTTTTCCTGCGTTACTTATGTATCGCTGTCGCCATCGTTGTAGGTGTCGCTGTCTTCGCCATCATTGTCCGGGTTCTCGGCATCGTCATCGTCCTTGGAACCGCCCTGGTTTTCGTCACCGGGCTCGGATTCACTCTTGGCCAACTGCAAGCCACCCGCCTGCACCGTCTTCGCCGCCACAAACCCCGTGCCATGGCTTTGCACAGCCGTATTGGCCCACGCGGCAGACATGCCCAATGACATCATCACCAGCACTTTGAGCAACAGCACCACACGTTGAAAGATACTCATGGTCGAATTCCGCCCAGTCAGAAGATGAATTGCGCACGACAGC
>NZ_CP080030.1:6169628-6206001 GCF_019382755.1 Pseudomonas sp. Colony2
AGTGATGCTCACGGGTCGCGCGGAATTTCACATCCGGCCAGCGCTCTTCCATCAGCGCCAGGTTGACCCGAGTCGGGGCCAGGTAGGTCAGGTGACCACCGCCGTCGATCGCGAGGTTTTCCACGGCCTTGATCTTGAACTCTTCCAGCTTCTTCTTATCGCTGCAGTCGATCCAGCGCGCGGAGTACACGGTGATCGGCTCATAGGAGCATTCCACCTTGTATTCCTCTTTCAGGCGACTGGCCACTACATCGAACTGCAGCACACCGACGGCGCCGAGGATGATGTCGTTGCTGCGTTCCGGGAAGAACACCTGGGTGGCACCCTCTTCCGCCAACTGCTGCAAACCCTGGCGCAGTTGCTTGGATTTCAGCGGGTCACGCAGGCGTACGCGGCGGAACAGTTCCGGGGCGAAGTGCGGGATACCGGTGAAGCCCAGCACTTCGCCTTCGGTGAAGGTGTCACCGATCTGGATGGTGCCGTGGTTGTGCAAGCCGATGATGTCGCCAGCATACGCTTCTTCCAGCTGCTCACGCTCGGAGGAGAAGAAGGTCAGGGCGTCGCCGATGCGCACGTCCTTGCCGGTACGCACGTGGCGCATTTTCATGCCTTTTTCGTATTTGCCGGAGCAGATACGCATGAAGGCGATACGGTCGCGGTGCTTGGGGTCCATGTTCGCCTGGATCTTGAACACGAAGCCGGCGAATTTCTCTTCCACAGGCTCCACGGTACGCTCGTTGGCAACCCGGGCCAGCGGCTTGGGGGCCCAATTGACCACGGCATCCAGCACGTGGTCGACACCGAAGTTGCCCAGGGCGGTACCGAAGAACACCGGCGTCAGCTGGCCGTCGAGGAATTCCTGCTGGTTGAACTCGTGGCAGGCGCCCTGCACCAGTTCCAGCTGGTCGACAAACCGGTCGTACTCGTCACCCAGGTGGGCGCGGGCTTCGTCGGAGTCGAGCTTCTCGATGATTTTCACATCGGTACGTTCGTGGCCGTGGCCGGCGGTGTACACAATGATGTAGTCGTCGGCCAGGTGGTACACGCCCTTGAAGTCGCGGTAGCAACCAATCGGCCAGGTGATCGGCGCGGCCTTGATCTTCAGGACGGCTTCGATTTCGTCCAGCAGTTCGATCGGGTCGCGGATGTCACGGTCGAGTTTGTTGATAAAGCTGACAATCGGCGTATCCCGCAGGCGGCACACGTCCATCAGCGCGATGGTGCGGGGCTCGACGCCTTTACCGCCGTCGAGGACCATCAGCGCCGAGTCCACCGCCGTCAGGGTGCGGTAGGTGTCTTCGGAGAAGTCTTCGTGGCCCGGGGTGTCGAGCAGGTTGATCATGTGGTCGCGATACGGGAACTGCATGACCGACGTGGTAATGGAAATACCACGCTGCTTTTCCATTTCCATCCAGTCGGAGGTGGCATGGCGGTCGGATTTACGGGATTTCACCGTGCCGGCCACCGCGATCGCCTTGCCCATCAGCAACAGCTTTTCGGTGATGGTGGTTTTACCGGCATCGGGGTGGGAAATAATGGCGAAAGTGCGGCGTTTCGCGACTTCGGCGGCCTGGTGGGTCATGGGAAATCGCCTGGCAGGTGAGTCAAAAAAGGGCGGCGAGTATAGCGCAAACCCGGGGTGACGGACCACCGTTCACCCCATTGGGGGTGGCTAATTGCTGCCAAGTATGGAACCTTTTAAAAGGTAGAGACGTCCACTCCCCTGCTATCGCACTCGTAACAGGGGCTGAAAAATCAGCAAGTTAGCCTGACGAGGCTGCGCTCATGGCTCGACCGCATACCGCGTTGCCGGTAGGGGCGAGCTGCTATTCGCGACCACATTCGCCGACAGCCAGGAATGGCATTGCCGCTCGGAAATGTGTTCGCCGACAAAAGAAAAAAGGAGTCCGCCTGTGGCTATTCGCTATGGCAAAGGGCTGATAGGAGGAGCGGTTGTCGTCGCTCTCCTGGCCCTGCTGGTCCACTGGATCGGCATCAACACGATCGAACTGTACCGCGACGATTTGTTGTTTTACCTGCAAGCTCACTTGATCCTCGTCCTTGTTTCGATGCTGGCCGCCCTGATCGTAGGGATTCCCGCCGGTATCCTGCTGAGCCGACCCAACATGGTCGGGCGCGCAGAACGCTTCATGCAGATCTTCAACATCGGCAATACCGTCCCTCCCCTGGCCGTACTGGCCATCGCCCTCGGTGTCCTTGGCATCGGCAGCGGCCCCGCGATCTTCGCGCTGTTCCTCGCCTCGTTGCTGCCCATCGTGCGCAACACCTATGAAGGCCTGAAAAACGTTCAAGGTTCCCTGAAAGAAGCCGCCGTCGGCATCGGCATGACGCCGCGCCAGGTGCTGTTTCGCGTGGAATTGCCCAACGCCGTGCCGATCATCATCGGCGGTGTGCGCGTGGCCCTGGCGATCAACGTCGGTACCGCGCCCCTGGCGTTCCTGATTGGCGCCAACAGCCTGGGCAGCCTGATCTTCCCCGGCATCGCCCTGAACAATCAGCCGCAACTGCTGCTCGGCGCCGCATGCACCGCGCTGCTGGCCTTGCTGCTCGACGGTCTGGTGACCATGGCCAGCCGCCTTTGGCTGGAACGCGGGTTGCGTCCGTCTTAAGGCTTTGGCCCCGTCTTGGGCCTGAAACAGGAATTCACATGAAAAAACTGACATTGATATTGAGCTGCGTCCTGCTGTTCGCAGGGTTTGCGCAAGCCGCTGAAAAACCGGTCATCCGCATCGGCGCCCGGGTGTTCACTGAACAGACCCTGCTCGCCGAAATCACCTCCCAGTACCTGCGCACCAAGGGCTACGACACCCGTGTGACCGGCGGCCTGGGCAGCAACCTGGCGCGCAGTGCCCAGGAAAGCGGGCAACTGGACCTGATCTGGGAATACACCGGCGTGTCGCTGGTGGCCTACAACCACGTCGACGAGAAGCTCGACAGCGAACAGTCCTACGCCCGAGTGAAAGAACTCGACGCGAAAAAAGGCCTGGTCTGGCTCTCCCCGTCGAAATTCAGCAACACCTACGCCCTGGCCCTGCCAGAGAACGTGGCCAAGGAATTCCCGCAGGTCAACAGCATCAGCGACCTGACCGCGGCACTGGCCGAGAAAACCAAGGAAAACCGCCTGGTGGCCCTGGACACCGAGTTCGCCAACCGTTCCGACGGCATGGCCGGCATGGTCAAGCTGTACGACATGAACCTGACCCGCAAGAACACCCGGCAGATGGACGCCGGCCTGGTGTACACCGCGCTGCGTAATGGCCAGGTGTTTGCCGGCTTGGTCTACACCACCGACGGTCGCCTGAACGCCTTCAAATTGAAGCTGCTGGAAGACGACAAGCACTACTTCCCGGACTACACCGCCGCGCCGGTGGTGCGTCAGGTTTACCTCGATGCCCATCCGCAACTGGCCGCTGATCTCAAGCCACTGGCTGCGCTGTTCGACGACGAAACCATGCGCCAGCTGAACGCGCGGGTCGACGTCGACCACGAAAGCCCGTCCGCCGTGGCCGCAGATTTCCTGCGCCAGCATCCGATCAACTAAGAGGAGAAGACATGGAATTCCTGAACGCCTTTTCCCATCTTGATTGGGCCCAAGTCCTGCACCTGACCTGGCAGCACATCACCCTGGTCGGCATTGCAGTGATCCTCGCAATCGTCGTCGGCGTGCCCCTGGGCGTGCTGATGACCCGCTTCCCGACGCTCGCCGGCCCATTGCAAGCCAGTGCCACGGTGTTGCTGACCGTGCCGTCGATTGCGCTGTTCGGCCTGCTGCTGCCGTTCTACTCCAAGTTCGGCCAGGGCCTGGGGCCGATGCCGGCGATCACCGCCGTGTTCCTCTATTCCCTGTTGCCCATCATGCGTAACACCTACCTCGCCCTCACCGGCGTTGAGCCGGGCATTCGCGAGGCCGCCAAAGGCATCGGCATGACCTTCGGCCAGCGCTTGCGCATGGTCGAGCTGCCGATTGCCGTACCGGTGATCCTCGCCGGTGTGCGCACCGCCGTCGTCATGAACATTGGTGTGATGACCATCGCCGCCACCATCGGCGCCGGTGGCCTGGGTGTACTTATTCTGGCTTCCATCAGCCGCAGCGACATGTCGATGCTGATCGTTGGCGCCGTGCTGGTCAGTCTCCTGGCCATCTTCGCCGACCTGCTTCTGCAATGGCTACAACGCACGCTGACTCCAAAAGGACTGCTCAAATGATCGAACTTCAAAACCTGACCAAGACCTTCCAAAGCAACGGCAAGACCATCACCGCCGTTGATTCCGTAAGCCTGACCGTCAACGAAGGCGAAATTTGCGTATTCCTCGGCCCCTCGGGCTGCGGCAAGAGCACCACGCTGAAGATGATCAACCGCCTGATCAAGCCGACCTCCGGCAAGATCCTGATCAACGGCGAAGACACCACCGACCTTGACGAAGTGACCCTGCGTCGCAACATCGGCTACGTGATCCAGCAGATCGGTCTGTTCCCGAACATGACCATCGAAGAGAACATCGTGGTGGTGCCCAAGCTGCTGGGCTGGGACAAGCAGAAATGCCACGACCGCGCCCGCGAGTTGATGAGCATGATCAAGCTCGAACCCAAGCAGTACCTGCATCGCTACCCGCGTGAACTGTCCGGCGGCCAGCAACAGCGGATCGGCGTGATCCGCGCCCTGGCGGCGGATGCGCCGTTGCTGCTGATGGATGAGCCGTTCGGCGCGGTCGACCCGATCAACCGCGAGATGATCCAGAACGAGTTTTTCGAGATGCAGCGCGCGCTGAACAAGACCGTGATCATGGTCAGCCACGACATCGACGAAGCCATCAAGCTGGGTGACAAGATCGCGATCTTCCGCGCCGGCAAGCTGCTGCAGATCGACCACCCGGACACCCTGCTGGCCCACCCTGCCGACGAATTCGTCAGCAACTTTGTTGGCCAGGACAGCACCCTCAAGCGCCTGCTGCTGGTGAAGGCTGAAGATGCGGCGGACAACGCGCCGTCGGTCAGCCCGGAAACGCCGGTGGCGGATGCCCTGGAGCAGATGGATGAGCTGGACCGTCGCTACGTGGTGGTCACCGATGCCGAGAACAAGGCCCTGGGTTATGTGCGACGTCGCGACCTGCATCGTCAGACCGGTACCTGCGGCCAGTACCTGCGGGAATTCAACGCCACGGCGGCGTATGACGAGCATTTGCGCATCCTGCTGTCGCGGATGTACGAGTTCAACCGCTCGTGGTTGCCGGTGATGGATGCGGAGCGGGTGTTCCTCGGGGAAGTGACCCAGGAGTCGATTGCCGAGTACCTGAGTTCCGGTAAGTCCCGTGGGGGCAAGACCAGCATTGTGTCGCCTGCCGAGACAGCACTGGCCTGACCTGACACACAGCGGTCAAAATGTGGGAGCGGGCTTGCTCGCGAAGGCGGAGTGTCAGTCACCGGATGCATTGGCTGATACACCGCCTTCGCGAGCAAGCCCGCTCCCACATTGGATCTTCACTGTACCTGCAACACCTCAAATTGCCCCTCCCGGGGAACATCAATCCGTCATACCGGTCGGTTACATAAGTAGCTGCACGCGGCCGCACGACGAACGCGTGCAAAAACGCGACATTTTTAGTTGATCTATAGCCCCTCACGTCCTAAAGTTCGCGCCGAACGTCCATGCTGGAAACGATCCATCCGGCTCAAGTACTGACGACGAGACAGCAAGGCCAAGGGAAGCGGTTGATCCCATGGCCTTTTTGCTTTCGGCGACATGCCTTGGGAAGTAGGCGAACCAAAGTGGGGATACGGAGGACGTTCATTTGCACCCATTGATCAATCTAGTTTGCCAGTAGGAGTTCCCAGCATGTCGATCCAGGTCGAAGACTATTTCGCGCGCGCCACTTTTGACAAAATGAAGGCGTTCGCCGACACCCAGGAAACCCCGTTCGTGGTGATCGACACCGCGATGATCAGCCAGGCCTACGATGACCTGCGCGCCGGTTTCGAATTCGCCAAGGTGTATTACGCCGTCAAGGCCAACCCGGCCGTCGAGATCATCGACCTGCTCAAGGACAAGGGTTCGAGCTTCGACATCGCGTCGATCTACGAGCTGGACAAGGTCATGGACCGCGGCGTCAGCCCCGACCGTATCAGCTACGGCAACACCATCAAGAAATCCAAGGACATCCGCTACTTCTACGAGAAGGGCGTGCGCCTGTTCTCCACCGACTCCGAAGCCGACCTGCGCAATATCGCCAAGGCCGCCCCGGGTTCGAAAGTGTATGTACGTATCCTCACCGAAGGCTCGACCACGGCCGACTGGCCGCTGTCGCGCAAATTCGGCTGCCAGACCGACATGGCCATGGACCTGCTGATTCTCGCTCGCGACCTGGGCCTGGTGCCTTACGGCATCTCCTTCCACGTCGGCTCGCAGCAGCGTGACATCAGCGTGTGGGACGCGGCGATTGCCAAGGTCAAAGTGATCTTCGAGCGCCTGAAGGAAGAAGACGGCATCCACCTGAAGCTGATCAACATGGGCGGCGGCTTCCCGGCCAACTACATCACCCGCACCAACAGCCTGGAAACCTACGCCGAGGAAATCATCCGCTTCCTCAAGGAAGACTTCGGTGACGATCTGCCGGAAATCATCCTGGAGCCGGGCCGTTCGTTGATCGCCAACGCCGGGATCCTGGTCAGCGAAGTGGTACTGGTTGCGCGTAAATCCCGCACCGCCGTCGAGCGTTGGGTATACACCGACGTGGGCAAATTCTCCGGCCTGATCGAAACCATGGACGAAGCCATCAAGTTCCCGATCTGGACCGAGAAGAAAGGCGAGATGGAAGAAGTGGTTATCGCCGGCCCGACCTGCGACAGCGCCGACATCATGTACGAGAACTACAAGTACGGCCTGCCGCTGAACCTGGCGATTGGCGACCGGATGTACTGGTTGTCCACCGGTGCGTACACCACCAGCTACAGCGCAGTTGAATTCAATGGCTTCCCGCCATTGAAATCGTTCTACCTGTAAACGCACGCCCTGATCGTTCCCACGCTCTGCGTGGGAACGCATCCGGTGACGCTCTGCGTCACGCCGTTAGAGCGGACGCAGGGCGTCCAGGGCGGCATTTCCACGCAGCGCGTAGGAACGATCAAGTTCAATCGCATGCTCTTGATAGATCTCGGCCATTGCCCGTATCTGCGGATCATTGGCGGCACACAACGCCTTGTGCGCCACCCGCAAGAACTTCAAATTCCCGCCCGCCAGTGCCTTGCGCAACCATTCCAGTGCCGTTTCTATCTCGCCCCGGTCCGCCAACACCGCCGCATAACTGAACTGCCCGCGAAAATCCCCGCCTTCTGCTGACTGGCGATACCACGCCACCGCCGCCTCCAGATCCCTCGGGCAGTACTGCCCTTCTTCCAGATAACGCCCCAGCAGGTTCATCGACTTGGCATGGCCCAGTTCCGCCGCCTGTCGATAACACGCCAGCGCCTGGGCTTGATCCTCGGCAACCCCGCGCCCGGTCGCCAGCAGGTTGGCGTAGTTGTACAAACCCCAATCCAGCCCGGCCTCGGCCGCCCGACGATATTCCCGGGCCGCCGCCACGGCATCCGCCTCGCAACCCCAGCCATGCTCCAGGCAACGCCCGAGCATATTGCGCGCCATCAAATGGCCGCCCTGGGCGGCAATGCGGAACCAGCGCATCGCCAGTGCTTCATCGCGCTCGATGCCGCGCCCTTCCAGCAGGATTTGCCCGAGCAGCGCCTGGGCATCCACCACGCCCTCCTTCGCGGCGATCAAAATCGCCTGGGCGGCGCGCACCGGGGAGTCGTCGAGCATGCTCTGCAATTGCTCAACGTTGAGTACTTCTTCACGGCGCAATAAAAAGCCCACGGTCAGACCTCAACCCAGCGGCGCAGCAGGTTGTGATAGGTGCCGGTGAGCTGGATCAGCGCGGGGTGGTCGGGCACGTCGCGGCTCAGTTGCTGGATCGCCCCGTCCATCTCGAACAGCAAGGTGCGCTGGCTGTCCTCGCGCACCAGGCTTTGGGTCCAGAAAAACGAGGCGTAGCGCGCGCCACGGGTAACGGCGTTGACCTTGTGCAGGCTGGAGCCGGGGTACAGCACCATGTCGCCCGCCGGCAACTTGACCCGCTGCAGGCCGAAGGTGTCCTGGATTTCCAGCTCGCCGCCGTCGTAGTCGTCGGGGTCGCTGAAAAATACGGTGGAGGAAAGGTCAGTGCGCACCCGCTCGTGGCTGCCCTTGGACTGGCGCACGGCGTTGTCGATATGGAAGTCGAAACTGCCGCCGGCGGTGTAACAGTTGAGCAATGGCGGGAAGACCTTGTGCGGTAACGCCGCTGACATGAACAGCGGATTTTTCCACAAGCGATCGAGGATCGCCGCGCCGATTTCCTTTGCCAGCGGGTGGCCTTCCGGCAGTTGCAGGTTGTGTTTGGCCTTGGCCGATTGGTGCCCGGCAGTGATTTTGCCGTCGGCCCACTCGGTGTGCGCCAGGGCTTCGCGGATGCGCAGCACTTCCTCGCGAGAGAACAGGCCGGGAATGTGCAGCAACATGGAGGCATTACCTGAAAACAGTGAGGCGCCAATGATAGTGATTCTTATTGACTGTGTACAACCCTACTCCCGCCCAAAGGACGAACGAGATCGTCAAAACCGTAAGCAAAAAGTGTAAAGAACGTAAATTCAGTGCGAATAGTAATGTATCGCAATTGATATGAAGTCTTGTTCTCCCTATATTCCGCGGCCTCACCTCCTTGGGGAAAGGACACACTCATGCCGCGCACTTCGATAAAAACACCTGCCAGTTCACCACGTTTGCTGGCCTCGGCCATCGGCGTTGCCATCAGCGCCAGCTCTGCCGCCCAAATGGCGCAAGCTGCTGAAGACACCGAGCAGAAAGGCGAGCGCAACAGCATTTCCCTGGGAGCCACCAGCATCACCGGCCAGGAACAGGACAGCACGTCCTACCAGGTCGAAAAAGCCTCCTCGCAGAAGTACACCGCGCCGCTGGTAGATACTCCGCGCTCGGTCACCGTGGTGCCGCAGCAAGTGCTCAAGGACACCGCCGCCACTTCGTTGCAGGACGCCTTGCGCACCGTGCCGGGGATTACCTTCGGCGCCGGTGAAGGCGGCAACCCGCAGGGCGACCGTCCGTTCATTCGCGGCTTCGACGCCCAGGGCGATACCTACCTCGACGGCGTGCGCGACACGGGCGGCCAGAGCCGCGAGATCTTCGACATCGAATCCATCGAAGTCAGCAAAGGCCCCAACTCGTCATTCGGCGGCCGCGGCTCGGCCGGCGGCAGTCTCAACCTGGTGAGCAAGACGCCACAGGCGCGGGACTTCACCAACGGTGGCTTCACCTACGGCTCCGACCAGACCCGCCGCTATGTGCTCGACGTCAACCGTCAGTTCCTCGACAGCGCGGCCTTCCGCCTGAACCTGATGAGCCACGAACAGAACGTCGCCGGGCGTGATGCCGTCAACTACGACCGCTGGGGCGTGGCGCCGTCGCTGACCTTCGGCCTGGGCACCCCGACTCGCGTCAACCTCAGCTACTACCACATGGAAAGCAACGACCTGCCGGATTCGGGCATTCCGTATGGCTACAGCAACAGCGGCGCAAGAGCCGCCCACGTGCATGACAAGCCAACCGACGGCGGCGACAGCAACAACTTCTACGGCCTCAAGGATCGCGACTTCCGCAAGACCCGCGCCGACATCAGCACGTTCTCCATCGAGCACGACCTGAACGACAACATGACGCTGAAAAACACCCTGCGCCACGGCAACACCGGCCAGGACTATATCGTCACCCAACCCGACGACAGCCAGCACAACGTCAACCAGTTCGGCACCGTGTGGCGCCGAGCGAACACCCGCGTGTCCACCACCGAGACCACCACCAACCAGACCGATCTGTTTGGCAGCTTCCAGGCGCTGGGCTTCAAGAACACCTACTCCACCGGGCTGGAATTCACCGGCGAAGAAACCCGCTACAGCGGCTACACCGTCAGCCCGAACAGCAACCCCGGTTGCCCGGCGCCCGGCAAAGGCGGCCAGTGCACCTCGCTGGGCAACCCGAACCCGGACGATGCCTGGACCGGCAGCATTGCGCGCAACTACAACGGCACCAACACCAAGGCCACCAGCCGTGCCGCCTATGTGTTCGACACCATCGAGCTGGACCCGAAATGGCTGCTGAACGTCGGCCTGCGCTACGACACCTTCGACACCGTGGCCAACACCAATGCGGTGCCGACCGCCACCGTCAAGGCCCGCAGCAAGATCAAGAACGACAGCCAGTTCTTCAACTGGCAGGCGGGCCTGGTCTGGAAGCCGGTTGAAAACGGCAGCATCTATGCCTCCTACGCCACCTCAGCCTCACCGGCCGGCGGCCTGGTAGGTGAAGGCGCCGACGGCAACCCGCTGTCTGCCGGCGCCGCCACCAGCGACCTGAAACCGGAAGAGACCGTCAACTACGAGCTGGGCACCAAGTGGGACATGTTCCACGACCGCCTGTCCCTGACCGCCGCGGTGTTCCGCACCGAGAAGAAAAACACGCGGATCCTGGTGGACGCGCTGACCTATGAAAACGGTGGCGAATCCCGCGTCGACGGCCTGGAGCTTTCCGCCAGCGGCAAGCTGACCGATCAATGGCAAGTGTTCGCCGGCTACAGCTACCTGAAAAGCGAACTGGTGGACCCGGGCCTGAACGGTCGTAACGGTGTCGTCAGTGCCGGCTCGAACAAAGGCAACCAGATGCCCAACACGCCGAAGAACACCTTCAGCCTGTGGACGACGTATGACGTGACACCCAAGCTCACCATCGGCGGCGGCGCGTTCTATGTCGACGAGGTCTACGGCGATGCGGGCAACACCGTCTACGTGCCGTCCTACACCCGCTACGACGCCATGGCCAGCTACAAGCTGACCAAGAACGTCGACCTGCAGTTGAACGTGCAGAACCTCACCGACAAGACCTACTACGACAAGGCCTATGCCTCGCATTTTGCCAACCAGGCAGCCGGTCGTACGGCCCTGCTGACCACCAGTTTCCATTTCTAAACCGATACAAATGACTGCACGAAACCCCACGCATCGGATGCGTGGGGTTTTTGCGTGTAAAAAAGAATGTTTCTCGACAACTCGCGGCATAATGCGCGCCGTGAAACACCTAACCTGATGACGAGGCCGTACGACGTGTTGAAGAAAACCCTGTTCCAGTTGCATTGGTTCTTCGGCATTACCGCCGGGCTGGTGTTGGCCTTGATGGGGATCACCGGCGCAACGGTGTCGTTCCAGGATGAAATCATCGAGTTGCTGAACCCGACGGTGTTGACGGTGGAAAAGCGTCCGGCCGGGGTACTGCCGCCCGCTGAACTGGTGCACCTGCTGGAAGCCCGCGAAGGCAAAGTCGTGTCGATGCTCACGGTGCAGCCCGACAGCACCAACGCGGCCAAGGTCTGGTTCACCCCACCGCCCGGTGAACGTCGCGGGCAGATGCGCTACTTCGACCCGTACACCGGCGACTACCTGGGCGATGCCGTCGGCCAGGACTTCTTCGGCTTCGTGCTGCAACTGCACCGTTTCCTCGCCATCGGCGACACCGGCCGGCAAATCACCGGCGCCTGCACGCTGATCCTGGTGTTCTTCTGCCTTTCGGGCCTGTACCTGCGCTGGCCGCGCCAGGTGGCAAGCTGGCGTGCATGGCTGGCGGTGGACTGGCGCAAGAAAGGCCGCAGTTTCAACTGGGACCTGCACTCGGTATTCGGCACTTGGTGCCTGCTGTTCTATCTTCTGGCGGCACTGACCGGACTGTTCTGGTCCTACGAGTGGTACAGCAACGGCATGACCAGACTGCTGTCCGACGCGCCGCAGAACGAACGCGTACGCAAGCGCGGCCCGGCCCCCGAAGGGCCTGCGCCGGTGGCCAATTACGCCGCGATCTGGAGCAGCATCTACAGCAACGCCGGCCCCGGCTTGAGCGGCTACAACATCCGCATGCCCGCGGTCGCCGGCCAACCCGCCACCGTCTACTACCTGCTGAAGACCTCGCCCCACGACCGCGCACTGAACCAGATCAACCTCGACCCGGGCACCGGTGAAGTCAAATCCCATGACACCTACGCCGGCAAAAGCTTCAAGGCGCAGATCCTGACCAGTATCTATGCGCTGCACACCGGCAGCTACTTCGGCCTGCCCGGCCGGATCATCCTGACGTTCAGCGCGCTGCTGATGCCGCTGTTCTTCATCACCGGCTGGCTGCTGTATCTGGACCGCCGCCGCAAGAAACGCCAGGTGCGCGATGCCCGCAAAGGCCTGACCGGCAACCACAGCGACGCGCCGGCCTGGCTGATCGGCTTTGCCAGCCAGAGCGGCTTTGCCGAGCAACTGGCCTGGCAGACCGCCGGGCAGTTGCAGGCCGCCGGCGTGCCAGTGAACGTGCAGTCGCTGGGCAGCGTCAGCGAAGAGGATTTGCGCCAATCGAGCCATGCGCTGTTCGTGGTCAGCACCTTCGGCGACGGCGAGGCACCAGACAGCGCCCGCGGTTTCGAGCGCAGCGTGCTCGGCCAGGACCTGTCCCTCAAGGGCCTGAACTACTCGGTGTTGGCCCTGGGTGATCGCCAGTACCAACACTTCTGCGGCTTCGCCCGGCGCCTGCATTTCTGGCTGACCAACCAGGGCGGCAACCCGCTGTTCGCCCCGGTGGAAGTCGACAGCGGCGACACCGATGCGTTGCTGCACTGGCAACAACAACTGGGCCAACTGACCGGCCATGCACCCGCTGCGGCATGGGCCAGCGCGACCTATGAAAACTGGACCCTGAAGCAACGCACCCTGCTCAACCCGCACAGCAGTGGCTCCGGCGTCTATTTGCTCGGGCTCACCCCGCCAGCCCCCCGGGACTGGCTGGCCGGCGACCTGGTGGAAGTGCTGCCACGCAATTGCCCATGGGCCATCGAACACTTCCTGGAAGGCCTGGGACGGGCCGGCAGCGAAGGTGTGGTAGTCGACGGCCTTGCACACACCCTCGACCAGGCCATGGCCGGCCGCCAACTGCCGGACAATCGCGCACACCTGGTGGGCCTGCATGCCCAGGCGCTGGTCAATGCACTGGTGCCGCTGGGCATGCGCGAATACTCCATCGCCTCGATTGCCAGCGACGGTGTGCTGGAGCTGATCGTGCGCCAGGAGCGTCACCCCGATGGCAGCGTGGGCGTGGGTTCCGGCTGGTTGACCGAACATGCACCGCTGGGTTCGACCATCAGCCTGCGAGTGCGGCGCAACAGTGGTTTCCATCTGCCGACCGAGCCGCTCCCGATGATCCTGCTGGGCAACGGCACCGGCCTTGCCGGGTTGCGCAGCCTGCTCAAGGCGCGGGTTGCCGACGGCCAGCAGCGCAACTGGCTGCTGTTTGGCGAACGCAATATCGCCCATGACTACCACTGCCAGGACGAGCTGCAAGGCTGGCTGGCCAGCGGTGACCTGGCGCTACTGGACCTGGCCTTTTCCCGGGACCAGGCAGAGAAAATCTACGTGCAGGATCGCCTGCGCGAATCAGCGGATGTGCTGCGTAAATGGGTGGCCGATGGCGCCGCGATTTACGTCTGCGGCAGTTTGCAGGGGATGGCGGCGGGTGTGGATCAGGTGCTGCATGAGGTGCTGGGCAGTGAAGCCGTCGAACGTTTGATCGAGCAGGGCCGCTACCGCCGGGATGTTTACTGACCCCCTGAAGATACACCGATCAAAATGTGGGAGCGGGCTTGCTCGCGAAGGCAGTGGATCAGTCGATACATCTGTTGACTGACACACCGCCTTCGCGAGCAAGCCCGCTCCCACATTGGCTCTTCTTCAGTAGCTAGATTGCATTGCAATCACACTGGCGCCAGTTTCTGTTCAAACACCGAAACCCCATCCAGGTCCCGCAAAATCACCGTCAGCTCCGCCGTCTGCCCATCAATCTGCACCTCGCCAAAAAACTGGAACCCGGCAAACGGCGAGCTGTTCTGCACCGTCGGCGCCTTCTCGAACACCACTTCCGGGCCAAAGGTTTTATCCAGCGGATTAGGCCCGAAACTCCCGGCATTCAACGGCCCGGCGACAAACTCCCAGAACGGCTCAAAATCCTGAA
This sequence comes from Pseudomonas sp. Colony2, assembly GCF_019382755.1. NCBI lineage: Bacteria > Pseudomonadati > Pseudomonadota > Gammaproteobacteria > Pseudomonadales > Pseudomonadaceae > Pseudomonas > Pseudomonas sp. Colony2. The sequence goes on from NZ_CP080030.1 coordinate 6,183,779, forward strand.
ACGCCGCCCGATCCGGATGGTAATGATGGGCCGCGCAGTAATGCACATCCGCCGTCAGCCACACGTGATTACGCACCTGCTGCGCCCGCAGAAACGCGAGCAATTCGGCAATTTCCAACTCGCGCCCCTTGGCCGGGCCCGGGTCGCCGTTGGCGATCGCTTCCCAACGCGGCACGCCGGGGCTGACCTCACCGTCGGGCACTCCCAGGCCAATGGGCATGTCGGCGGCGATGACTTTCCACTGCGCCTGGGAGGCCTTCAATTCGCGCTTCAGCCAGTCCAGTTGCTCACGCCCAAGGAACGGTTTTTCACCGCCAAGGTTGTCATCGTTCGGCCCGCGATAGCTGCGCATGTCCAGCACAAACACATCCAGCAACGGGCCGTAGCCGAGCTTGCGATAAATCCGCCCGCCCTGGTCGGCGCTTTGCCGGCGCATCGGTGAATATTCCAGCCAGGCCTGGCGCGCACGGCCTACCAGGGTATTGATGTCGCGAGTCTTGTAGCGTTCATCCAGTTGCTTGCTCGGCGACCAGTTGTTGATCACCTCGTGGTCGTCCCACTGCCAGATCTGCGGCACTTCGGCGTTGAAGCGACGTACGTTCTCGTCCATCAGGTTGTAGCGGTAGTTGCCCCGGTATTCATTCAGGGTTTCAGCGACTTTGCTTTTGGCTTCAGTGGTGATGTTGCGCCAGATGCGTCCGTCCTCGGTGGTCAGTTGCGCGGGCACCGGGCCGTCGGCGTAGATGGTGTCGCCGCTGTGAATGAAGAAGTCCGGCAGGCGCAGGCGCATGGCTTCGTAGATGCGCATGCCGCCGATGTCCGGGTTGATGCCGAAGCCCTGACCGACGGTGTCGCCGCTCCACACAAAGCGGATATCCCGGCGCTGCTGCGGCACGCTGCGCAGGTGACCGAACCAGGGCTCGCTGGCCACGCCGGTCTGGGCATCTTCAAAGTGCACACGGTAGAAGATCGCCTGGTCGACGGGCAGGCCGGTGAGTTCGACACGGGCGGTGAAATCGGTGCGGCTGTCGGCCAGGGGCGAGACGAATTTGCGCGGGTTGCTGAATACGCTGCGGGTGTCCCACTCCACCACCATCCGGGCCGGGCGGTCGCTGCGGCTCCAGATCATCGCGCGGTCGCCCAGCAGGTCGCCGGACTGCACGCCGTCGGTGAGTTGCGGGCGATCCTTGACCGAGGCGATCACCGCAGGCGCGAGGCCCGGCAGCAACAGGCCGGCGCCGACGGCTTGCATCACGCGGCGGCGGCCGAGATTGAAGTGGCTCATGCGGGTTCCCTCTCGAGCAGCAAAAGGGAAACTTAAGCATGACGGGATGAACGAGTTATGACACCGGCCTTATTGCTCACGGAGGTCAAATGTGGGAGCTGGCTTGCCTGCGATAGCCTCAACTCGGTTGCGCTGATACACCGAGGTGCCTGCATCGCAGGCAAGCAAGCTCCTACATGAACCGCGTTATGCCTGGGCGGGTGCGACAGAAAGTTCTACGGTCTCAGGGCGCTTGAGGAATGCATACACCACGGCAGTCAACAAACTGCCCGCCACGATCGCCAGCAGGTACAGCAGCGCATGGTTGATCGCATTCGGGATCAGCATCACAAACAATCCACCATGGGGCGCCATCAGCTTGCAGCCGAAATACATCGACAGCGCACCGGTCAGCGCACCGCCGGCGATGCTTGCCGGGATTACCCGCAGCGGGTCCTTGGCAGCAAACGGAATCGCGCCTTCAGAGATAAAGCACATGCCGAGAATCAACGCGGCCTTGCCGGCTTCACGCTCGGTCTGGGCGAACTTGCGCCGCGCCAGGAAGGTGGCGATGCCCATGCCAATCGGCGGCACCATGCCGGCAGCCATGGTCGCGGCCATGGGTGCACCGCTTTGCGCTGCCAGCAGGCCGACGGAAAACGCGTAGGCCGCCTTGTTGATCGGGCCACCGAGATCGACGCACATCATGCCGCCCAGCAAGATGCCCAGCAGCACGGCGTTGGTGGTGCCCATGGTGCTGAGAAAATCCGTGAGGCCGGTGAGCATCTTCGCCACCGGCGGCCCTACCAGGTAAATCATCGCAAGACCCGTGAACAGACTCGCCAGCAACGGGATGATCAGGATCGGCTTGAGGGCTTCCAGGCTCTGGGGCAAACGGATCGCGCGGCTGATGAATTTGACGCAGTAGCCGGCGAGAAAGCCGGCGAAGATACCGCCGATAAACCCCGCGCCCAAGGTGCTGGCCAGCAGGCCACCGATCATGCCGGGGGCCAATCCAGGACGGTCGGCAATCGAGTAGGCGATGTAACCCGCCAGCAGCGGCACCATCAGCATGAACGCCTGGTCGCCGACGGTTTTCAGCGCGGCGGCAAGAGTGCCTTTTTCTTCAAAGGCATGAATGCCGAACACGAATGACAGGGCGATCAGCAGACCGCCCGCCACCACCATCGGCAGCATGAACGACACGCCGGTGAGCAAGTGTTTGTAGACACCGGTCTTCTCCGGTTTGGCAGCGGCACCACTGGCAGCGGATTCCTGCTTGCCTTCGGCCAGCGCCTTGTTGAGGGTCGCCTCGGATTGCTTGAGCGCGATCCCGGTGCCGCAGCGATAGATTTTCTTGCCGGCAAAGCGCTCGGTGGCGACTTCGATGTCGGCGGCGAGCAGCACCACGTCGGCGTCACGAATCGCCTCGGGACTCAGCGGCGTGCGGGCGCCCACGGAGCCCTGGGTTTCCACCTGCAAGTCATAACCGAGGCGCTTGGCGGTTTGCTGCAACGCTTCGGCAGCCATGAAGGTGTGGGCGACGCCGGTCGGGCACGCGGTGATCGCGACGATACGCGGCGTGCTTTTCGCCGGTGCCGCGTCAGCTACCTGCACCTGGGCCTCCTCGGCTCCGCGACGCAACACCGCGTCCACATCCTGCAACGCCTGGGCCGGCGTGCTGCGGAATACGCGTTTGCCGACAAAACGCTGCATGTCCACCGGCGTGCTGCTGACCAGCAATACCCACTCGGCGGCTTCAATGGTGGCCGCCGACAATTGGCGTTCCGGATGCTGCACGTCGACCACTTCGACGCTGGTGCTCCAGCCCTGGCGTTGCGCGGCGGCATCCAGCAAGCGGGCGCACAGCACACTGGTGACCATGCCGTTTGGGCAGGCAGTAACAATGGCTAACTTCATGACCAACCCTCTTATTGTTCTGTCAGCGGGCGCACGTGGACGCCGCTCTGCAAAGTCTCAAGCTGCGCTTCGTCGGTGATGCCAAAGCCGATCTGCGTGACCGCCATCGCGGCAATGGCGGTGGCGCGGCCCAGGGTCTGCTCCGGCGTATCGCCACTGAGCAGACCGTGAAGCATCCCGGCCAGCAGCGAGTCGCCGGCGCCTACGGTACTGGCCACGGTTACCTTGGGCGGCGTGGCGTGCAGCGCGGTATCCGGGCTGTACCAGCTCACGCCTGCGGCACCGTCGGAGACCACCACATGCTCAACACCTTGCCGATGCAGTTGGCGGATGGCATCTGTGGAATGACCAAGGGCATCGGCCAGCTCTTCGGTATTGGGTTTGACCAACCACGGGCCGGCGTTCAATCCAGCGCGCAGCGCTTCGCCGCTGGTGTCCAGGGCGACTTTCAAGCCGAGGTTTTTCAGTTGCTGCAGCAGGCCCTGGAACCACTGAGGGGTGATGCCGCGTGGCAGGCTGCCGGCCACGACGACGGCGTCGTAGCCCGGAGCAATCCGCGCCAGTTGCTCAAGCAGTGCGTGTTGCGCCTGCTCGCTGACCAACGGGCCCGGCGCATTGACATCCGTGACCCGCCCGTCCTGCTCGGCGATCTTGATATTGCTGCGGGTTTCGCCCGGCACGCGAATAAAGGCATCGGTAAAACCGCGACGGGCAATCAGCATCTCGAATGCCTGGGGATTGTCCTCTCCAAGAAAGCCGCCCACGGTCACCTGATGACCAAGGTCCGCCAGCACCTGCGCGACGTTCACGCCCTTGCCGGCAGCGTGGGTGATCATCGCTTCGCTGCGGTTGACCTCGCCCGGCTCCAGGCGCGCCAGGCGCACCGTCAGGTCCAACGCCGGGTTCAGCGTCAGGCTTAAAATCCTTGCCATTTACACGGCCTCCACAAGCGCACGCACTTCGGCGGGAGAACCCACCGCCAGGGCTTTTTGTGCCAGGCCTTGGGCCTCGCTCAGACTGAATTCACGCACCCGTGCCTTGACCTCGGGGATGCTGCGCGCAGACACACTCAGCTCATCCACTCCCAGGCCGATCAGCACCGGAACTGCCAACGGGTCGGCTGCCAGCTCGCCGCACACGCCGACCCATTTGCCATGGGCATGGGCGGCGCGCACGGTGATGTCGATCAGTTGCAACACCGCCGGATGCAGGCCATCCGCCTGGGCCGACAGCGTCGGATGGCCACGGTCGATGGCCAAGGTGTATTGGGTCAGGTCGTTGGTGCCGACGCTGAAGAAGTCCACTTCCTTGGCCAGTACCGGCGCCAGCAACGCGGCCGACGGCACTTCGATCATGATCCCCAGTTGCAGGTCGGCCACCGGGATTTCCAGGCGCAGGCGCTCGGTCATGTCCCGGGCCTGGCGCCACTCGTCCACGCTGCCGACCATGGGGAACATGATGCGCAGTGGACGGTTGTCCGCCGAACGCAACAGCGCGCGCAATTGCGCTTCCATGATCTGCGGGCGTTGCAGGGTCAGGCGAATGCCGCGCACGCCGAGGAAGGGGTTTTCTTCCTTGGCGATCGGCCAGTACGGCAGCGGTTTGTCGCCGCCCACATCAAGGGTGCGCACCACCAGCGGCCGGCCGCCGAGGCCGTCGAGCACGCGGCGGTATTCGGCTTCCTGGGTGGCTTCGTCGGGCGCTTGTTTGTGGGCCATGAAAATCAGTTCGGTGCGCAACAGGCCGATGCCTTCGGCGCCCTGCTCCACCGCGCCGGCAACCCCGGCGCTTTCGCCGATATTGGCGAACACTTCGACAGCATGGCCATCGCGGGTCAGGGCCGGTTCATGGCGTTGCGCAGCGGCGGCTTGCAGGCGTTGTTCGCGGGTGTCGCGTTCGACGGTGGCGCGCTGCAAGGTGGCGGCGTCGGCGTCCACATGCAGGCGACCGCGCTGGCCATCCAGCAACAACGGCGTGCCCGAAGCCAACAGCAATACAGCAGGGCCTGCACCCACCAGCGCGGGAATGCCCAAAGCACGGGCGACGATGGCGCTGTGGGCGGTGGCGCCGCCACGGGCAGTGAGGATGCCGGCGACACGCACCGGGTCCAGGCGCGCCACGTCCGAGGGACCCACTTCGTCCATCACCAGGATGTAGGGTTCGTCCGGCTCCTGGGCGGTTTCGACGCCGCACAGTTGTGCCAGCACGCGGCGGCCAATGTCACGCAGATCGGCAGCGCGCTCGGCGAGCAAGGCGTCCTGCAACGATTCCTGCTGTTTGGCGGCGGCTTCGATCACGCTCATCCACGCGGCCTCGGCGCTTTCGCCCTGCTTGAGGCGCGTCTCGACTTCGTCGGTCAGTTCCGGGTCGTCGAGCATCTCCTGGTGGGTGATGAAGATCTCGCGGATGGCCTTGGATTTGCTGCGCTCGATCAGGCCCTGGATGTCCCGGCGCACGTCGGTCAATGCCGCGTGCAGGCGCTGGCGCTCGATCACCGGCGACTCGCCGCGCAGCGGGTATTCGAAAGGTTGCAGCACCTGGATATGCGCCGGGCCAATCGCAATGCCGGGGGCGGCGGCAATGGCCTGGATCAGGCTGCCGGACACTGGCGCGCTGATGACCGGTTCGATCTCGGCCACGGCTTGTTGGGCGCTGACTGCCGGCAACGGCTCGACTTCTTCGCCGAGGCCGTCTTCCACTGCCGCCAGCAAGGCGGGCAAGGCGTCACCGGCAATGGTTGGCTCAGCGACAAACTCCAATACCTGGCCGCGACGCGCACCGAGGCTGAGCAACTTGCTCAGGCTTTTTACCGATACCGCGCCGACGTCTCCATCGACGATGCGCACACGGATTTCACCGGCAAAACTTTTCGCCAATTGCGCGAGGATCTTCGCCGGGCGCGCATGCAGCCCGTGGGCGTTGGCCAGGGCAATGCGCACGCTTGGCCAGTCGGCTGGCAGTTCACCGCCGAGCACTTCCAGTACGGCCCGGCTGCTGGTGGCGCGGCCGAGTTCCTGGCCACGGCCTTCGATCAGCAAGGCACACAGGCGTTCGAGCAAGGTCTGGTGGGCCTCGCCGAGGCTGGCCAGGCAGAACAGGCCGCTCAAGGGCTGGCCCAGGTAACGCATCGGTTTATCCGGGGTGACAAAAGCCAGGCCCGGGCGCTTCACCGTCTGCTCGCTGTGCAACCACCACAGGCCATCGCCCAGGGGCAGCGCGTCGACTTGTTGCAGCACGGCGGCAAAGCCATTGCTCACGCAATCGGCCTGGCGCAGCAGGCGTGCGCCTCTCCACACCAGTTCTTCGAAATCATCAGCCGACACGCCCAGGCCAATCATCTGTGCGTCCAGCGCCAGCTCCTGCGGCGCACCTTGTAGCAGTTTCAGCAAGGCCTCGGCAGAACTGGCGCGACGCAGGGCCTGGCCCAGGTCGGTCTCGCCGAGGGCACGGGTCAGCAGTTGCAGCAGGCGCAGGTGTTCGTCGGATTTGGCGGCAATGCCGATCGCCAGGTAGACGATCTGGCCATCGCCCCAATCCACGCCGTCGGGAAATTGCAGCAGGCGCACGCCGGTGGCGAACACTTGGTCGCGGGTTTCGGGGGTGCCGTGGGGGATGGCGATACCCTGGCCGAGAAAGGTCGAACCTTGGGCTTCACGCGCTTGCAAGCCACTGAGGTAACCCTCGGCGACCAGGCCATCGGCCACCAGTTTTTCAGCGAGCAGTTGCAAGGCAGCAGACTTATCCACAGCCGTCTGGCCCATGGATATCTGCTCGTGGGTGAGCTCAAGCATGCCGTTCTCCTAGTTAGTGCGGCGGGCGCACTAGGTATTATTTTGAATAAATCAGTGCAAAAGCGTTCGAATAAAATTGACTGAGTGGTCAGTTGGCAGGACCACACTCGTCGCGATAATCGTAAAAATACGCTTGCTGAAACGTTTAATCTAGAATTTATGGCAGATTACGCGTTAATTTCCCATGATTGAAGAGCCACTCGGCTGTTGAGTTGCGACAATGGTCGCCTGCAGTAATCGGTTACGATTGGACAAAATGTCGGGGCAAGCTCTAAAAAACAAGGAAATCCCGGTTTGAAACTCAGTGATATCGCGCGCATTGCCGGTGTGTCTGTGACCACCGCCAGCTACGTCATCAATGGCAAGGCCGAACAGCAACGGATCAGCACCGCAACCGTCGAACGGGTGCGCGCCGTGGTTGAAGAACATGGCTTTACGCCCAACCCCCAGGCCGCCGGGCTGCGCAGCCGGCACACCCGTACCCTGGGTTTTATCCTGCCGGACCTGGAAAACCCCAGTTACGCACGCATCGCCAAGCTGCTCGAACAAGGCGCCCGTGCCCGCGGCTATCAATTGCTGATCGCCAGCTCCGACGACGACGCCAACAGTGAGCGGCAACTGCTGCAATTGTTCCGCGCCCGCCGTTGCGATGCGCTGTTTGTCGCCAGCTGCCTGCCGGCCACCGACGACAGCTACCGCGAACTGCAAGCCAAGGGTTTGCCGGTGATCGCCATCGACCGGGTGATGGAGTCTACGCAGTTTTGCTCGGTGGTCAGCGATGATCGCCAGGCCTGCCAGCAATTGACCAGCAGCCTGCTGCACCCGCTGCCCAAGCAGATCGTGTTGATCGGCGCGCGGCCAGAGCTGAGCATCAGCCAGGAACGTACCGCCGGTTTCAAGCAAGCGCTGAAAGACTTCAGCGGCGAAGTGCTGATCGAACAAGGCGAGTCGTTCAGCCGCGACTGTGGCCGACAGCTGATGGAGCAGTTGCTGCAAAGCCTGGGGCATTTGCCTGACGCACTGGTGACTACGTCCTACGTCCTGCTGCAAGGGGTGTTTGACGCGCTGCATGACTTCCCGCTCAAATCCCGGCCACTGCGACTGGGGACGTTTGGCGACACCCAACTGCTGGATTTCCTGCCGCTGCCGGTGAATGCCATGGCCCAGCAGCATCAGTTGATTGCCGACACCGCGCTGCGCCTGGCGCTGGCGGCCATTGAAGAACAGCACTACGAACCCGGCGTGCATGCCATCGGCCGTACGTTCAAGCAGCGGATTCACTCGGAGTAAGCGGTGTGGAGCTGATCGACAGCCACACCCATCTGGATTTTCCGGACTTCGATACGGACCGCCGCGAAGTCCTGAGCCGCAGTCGCCGCCTGGGCGTGCGCAGGATGGTGGTGCTCGGGGTCTATCAGCAGAATTGGCAACGGTTGTGGGACCTGGTGCAAACCGACGCGGATTTATTCGCCGCCTTCGGCCTGCACCCGGTGTATCTCGACGACCATCGCCCCGCCGACCTGACGGAACTGGGCGACTGGCTGACCCGCCTGAACGGCCACCGGCAACTGTGCGCGGTGGGCGAAATCGGCCTGGATTATTTCCTCGAACAGCTGGACCGCGAACGCCAGCAAAGCCTGTTTGAAGCGCAACTGAAGCTGGCGGTGGACTTCCAACTGCCGGCGCTGCTGCATGTGCGCCGCAGCCACGCTGCCGTGATCGCCACTCTCAAGCGCATTCGGCTGCCACGGGGCGGAATCATCCACGCATTTGCCGGCAGCCAGGAAGAGGCCCGCGAGTACATCAAGCTCGGCTTCAAACTGGGCCTGGGCGGCGCGGCCACGTGGCCGCAAGCCCTGCGCATGCACAAGGTGATCGCCCGGCTGCCGCCGGAAAGCGTGGTGCTGGAAACCGACTCACCGGACATGGCCCCCGTGATGTACCCCGGCCAGCGCAACAGCCCCGAACACCTGCCAGACATCTGTGCCGCCCTGGCGGAGCGCATGGGCATCAGTTCCTCAGCGCTGGCCGAGGCGAGCACCCGCAATGCCTGCGAGCTGTTCAACTGGTAGGCGCCCATCCCCGATGCATGCCTGGCCATGCCTCACACTCGAAAGGCCCCGATCAACTGCTTCAGCTCGATCACTTGCAAGGACAACTGCCGGCTGGCCTCTTCAGTCTGGTGCGCGCCCTGCGCTGCATGTTCACCGGCGCGATTGATCTCGACGATGTTCTGATCGATGTCATGGGCCACGGCAGTCTGCTGTTCGACGGCGGCGGCAATCTGCTGGTTCTGGTCGACGATCATGCCTACCGCGCCGAGGATGTTTTCGAGGGCCTGCTGGACTTTTTCCGACTGCCCCACCGTGCCATTGGCCATCTCGTGGCTGGTGCCCATGGCCTTCACCGCAGCGCCGACACCGCTGTGGAGCTTGGCAATCATCTGCTCGATCTCTTCGGTGGAGTGCTGGGTGCGCCGGGCCAAAGTGCGCACTTCATCGGCCACCACGGCGAAACCGCGTCCTTGCTCACCGGCGCGCGCGGCCTCGATGGCGGCATTCAACGCCAGCAGATTGGTCTGTTCGGCAATGCTCTTGATCACTTCCAGCACGCGACTGATGGATTGGCTGTCGATGGCCAATTGGTTGATGACCCGTACCGATTGATCGATCTCCGAAGCCAACGCCGCGATACTGCCTTGCTGGGACTGCACCAGGCCGCGTCCGCTGACGGTTTCATCGTTGACGCTGTGAGCGCTGCTGACCGCCGCCGCCGCGCTGCGCGCCACTTCCTGGGCAGTGGAGGACATCTGGTTCATGGCGGTCGCCACCTGCTCGATCTGGCTGCGTTGGCCGGACACGGCCTGGTTGCTGCTGGCCGAGACTGACTCCACTTGTCCGGCCTGGTGTTCGACCTGGTTGACGGTGTGCCCTACCCGCTCGATCAGGTCATGGATCTTGGCCACGGTGGCGTTGAACACCTGGCCCAAATCCCCCAGTTCGTCGCGGCTGTGGGCGATGAAGGTGACGGTCATGTCACCGGCCGCCACCTTGTCCATCGTCGCCCCCAGGCGGCGCAAGGTGGTGCGGGTGGAGGCGTAGAAACCGGCATACAAATAGAAGATCAGCAAAAACACCGACGCCAGTGCCGCCACCAATCCGATCATGTGCGTGCGGTTTTCCGACAGGCGTTGCTCCAGTTGCTGCTCGAGAAAGGTCAGGGTGGCTTCGTCGAGCTGATAGGTCTTGGCCATCAACGTGCTGACGTCGTCGTAGAAGTCTTGCCATGGGGCGTCGAGGGTTTCGGCCACCACGACCTGCTCTTCGAACAACTCACTGCCTTGCTTGAGGCTGGCCTTGCTCGCGTCCGCCAGGCTCGCCAATGCTGCGTGGGCGGGCTTGCTGGAGCCGAGGGCATCCTGCAGTTTCAGGCCGTATTCCGCCTGGAGCTTTTCCAGTTGCTGCAGCAGCTCGTCAAAACGAGTGCTGGACGACGAATTGAGAAAACCCTGGCCCAACGAATAAGCCCCCATGGCCCGGCCTTCACCCAGGGTCTGGGTGACTTGTGGGGTAACGCTGGTGATCAGTTCACTGAGTTGGCGCAGGTCGCCCTGGGGGTCACGGCTCAAACCCGACTGGCTGGCGATGATCTGGCTGAGCATCTGCGCCTTGTTGAGGAGTTTGCCGATCAGCGCGCTTTTGCTGAGCAGTGAAGTTTCCTGTTGCTGGGCCTTGAAGGCGGCGATCATTTCATCGCGCTTGGCTTCGAAGGCGGCGGCCTGTTCTGGGTCGGCGGACAGGGCGTGGAAGCTTTGCAGGCGCTGCAGCAGGCTGTCTTCGAGGGCGGTAATTTTGTTTTCGATATCACCGGCTTTGCCTGATTGGCCGAGGGTTGCGTTGATCTGTACCTGGTTGTTCAGGGTTTCCAGGTCGCGGCGCAGGGCCAGGCTGCTGCCCAGCAGGTCGAGGCTTTGCAGCTCGATGCGAGTGCCCTGGAATTCACGCCAGGAATCGCGCACCAGGTAGTAGTTGGTGGCCAGCATCGGCAACAGGAACAGCACGCTGATAAGGCTGAACTTCATGCCGAAGGTCAGGCGGTTCATGAACGCGACGGCGGGATAGAGCAAGCTCTTCACAGGTGAACTCCCTTTTCTTTTATTTTTATTGAGGGCGCAGGGCGGCGGCAGATAGCCACTATTTGGCGCTCTGTCTGTATAGCTCAATTCGAAAAGGAGGTTTGTAACTTAAGGTTAACGAGGTAGGAGCGAGCTTGCCCGCTCCTACAGGGGGGGCAAATCAGGGCAGCACGGTCCAGATGGCAAAGCCGGCGTACCACAGCACGGCGGCACGCAGCAGCAACTCCCAGATACGATCAAGGCTGTTGATGCCCTCGGCGCCTACCACCGGTGGCGGGATCTCCGCGGCCACCAGGCCCACCTTCTCCACCAGTTGCGCAGCACTGATGTCCCAGCTCAGCAGCTCATGCAGCATCACCCGGCCGACCGCCACAAAGTTGCCGACCAGGGCGAAACTCGCCGCCAGCAAACGTACCGGCAACCAGTCGAAGGCATGGCGCAATTGCCCGGCACGCTCGGCCACCAGTGGGTTCTTGCTGTTCTCGGTCGCCAGCGCCAGCAGACGGTAGGCCAGGGCGGCCACCGGCCCGAGGAGGAAGTACCAGAAAATCACCGCGAAGAAGCTTTGGTAGGCCTGCCACAACAGATGGCCCTGGACCCGCTCCAGCAACTGCTCACCACTGTCGGCACTGATGCTCAAGTCACGTTCGGCCACATGTTCGGCCGCTTGCAGGTCACCCCGGCGCCAGGCATCACGGAACGGGCCCAATCCGGCCAGGAGATCGCCACGGCCCAGGCTGTAGATCACCACCAGCAAGTGCACCGGCAGCGCCAACAGGCCATAGGCCACTGGCTCCAGCACCAGCAACAACAACGCAAGCAAGGCCACCGGCAGCAGCACCAGCAATGTGAGGATCAGCCACGGCTGCTTGCCCAGGCTGGCGCTCGACTCCAGCTTGGCCAGTTCCCGCAACCAACCGCCATCACGTTGTATTCGGTGACGCAGGGCCGAGAACTTCTCGATCCATACCGCCAGCACCAACACCAGAAAACTCATTGTGCGTGTCCTCCATCCTGCAAGGCGCTGCGAAAGCGCGCCCAATCAAATTCGGGTCCGGGGTCGGTCTTGCGTCCCGGGGCGATATCGCTATGGCCACAAATGCGCTGGCGGGTAATGCCCGTGTACGCCGCCAGCAACTGGCGCGTCAGGGCGATCAGGGATTGATACTGGGCATCGGTGAAGGGCAGGTCATCAGTGCCCTCCAACTCGATCCCCAGGGAAAAGTCGTTACACGTCTCACGCCCCTCGAAGCTCGATACCCCGGCATGCCAGGCCCGGTCCCGACACGAGACAAACTGCGTCACCGCGCCATCACGCTCAATCAGAAAATGCGCAGAAACCCGTAGGTCGGCAATACCTTCAAAGTAGGGATGTTCCGTGACATCCAGGCGATTCTGGAAAAACTCGTGCACCTTGCCGGTGGCGAATTGCGCCGGTGGCAGGCTGATGTTGTGCACCACCAACAGGGAAATCTCGCCACCGGGGCGCTCGTTGAAGTTGGGCGAGGGGCAATGGCGAATGCCCTGGCACCAACCGCTGGCGGGGTCCAACTGCATACTGGTTCCTTGAACGAGGCTGGGGTGACTCAGTATGCCGCGTTCCGCTGTCTGGTTGCGATCACTTGGCGCGATGAAGTTGGCGCAGGTTGCCAATCACCGAAGCCAGGGCGCGGTCGAACAACAGCGCATCATCCAGGGTTCGCACCGCGCCGCGCTTGAACTCCAGGGCCAGTTCAAGCGGATTTTTTTCCAATACCTTGAGGCCGGTTCGATTGACGAAAATACAGGTATTGCCCGGCGCAATAATCGCCGTCAGCTTGCAACGCAGGGTGTTTTCGGCGTCTTCCTGAAATTCCACCCAGCAACCGATCCGCAGTTGGCGAACCTTGAGCAGGTCGGGATCATCTTCCGGCAGGCTCGCCTCGATGGCCGGTGCCGCGGGACTGAGGACGAATGCCTCGCGCACCTCGACTTGCGACAGCGACGGTTGTTCCTCGGCACTGCCCCGGAACGACTGGACATGCAGGGTTTGCAAGCGGGTGAAAAATTCCCGGGTAATGAAGGGATCGAATGCCGCGCCGCTCAACCCATCGCGCAAGGCTTTCAGCAAGCCTGGCAACTGCTCCAGCAGGTGCCGGCCGGCTTCGGTGTCTTCGCTGAGGCCGACACTCCAGATCAACTCGTCCATGGTGCGCAACCCGGCCAGCCATTGTGGCGAGTGCTCGCCATGCTTCAGGCACGCCAGCAACAGCACCTGGCTCCAGGCCTGTTGCAGGAACTGCACCACGACCTCGGGCAGTACTTTGCCCAGCAACCGCAGATTGAGGGCTTCGGCTACACGCTGACGAGCGATTTCGGTACGGGCGCGCCCTTCTTCCGCATCGCGGGTACGTTGCTCCAGCAATTCGCTGCGGCGTCGCTCGTCATGGGTAAACGCGGTGAACTCGGTCAGTAACTGGGAAAAGATTGCCGGATCATCCACAAAATCATTCAACAACCGCTGCACTACCTGCTCGATGTGCAGGTACAGGCTGTCGCGCTGATAATCGTCGCGCTGGCTCCAGCCCATGGCCGCCGAAGCGATTTCATTGAGCAAGCGTCGCGCCGGGTGATTGGTGCGGCTGAAAAAACTCTTGTCCAGCACCGCCACTTTCAGCATCGGGATCTGCAGGCGGGCGATCAGCGCCTTGAGGGACTCGGGCACCGTACCGTCATTGAGGATGAACTCGAACAGCATGGCGATCAGGTTGATCACATCCTCGTCCGCATCCTCCACCACCCGCGACTTGCCGCTCTTGACGCTGACCCGGGTCAGCAATTGTTCAAGCTGGTTGCGCAGGTCGAAATCGTCCTCGACCTCAGGCTCAGGCACATATTGCTGCAAATGGGAGAGCAGGCGCAGCAGGTCACGGGTGGAGATGGGCTGGGTCTCGGCGCTGGCTTCCAGCGTGGGTGCCACGCTGCCGCGCACTGCCGACAGCAATTCCTGCAACGCCGCGAAAACTTCCTGGCCGCTGTCGTCTGCCGGGTGGCCGGCAATCGGCGGGGTGTCTTCAGGCAACTCGGCCGTGGCGACGGCGCGCCGCGATGGCACGGCCTTGAGTTCGGGCAATACGCCGGTGGCGATCAGCAACTGATTGGCTTCGCCGTACAACAGATCAGCGTCACTGAGCACGTATTTCTCAAACAGCTTGAGAATGATCAGCTTGACCCGGATTTCCACGCCAAGGCTGCGTCCTGCTTGCAGAAAAAACGCGCACAGCATTGCCGGGCCCAGGGGGTTGTCCCGATCATCCAGGCGTTTGTCGAGCAAGGCATTGAGCCGGGCTGTCAATTGCCCAAGGGCGAGCCCGTCACGGCGCAGCACCTTGCCCAGCATGGCCTCGAGCGCGACGGCTTTTTCCAGCTCATCGCCCGAGACCCCGGGCGCCGCGGTGTAGGACACCACCGGAATCAGTTGCAGCTCACCGCGCTCCACGTTGCCAAGATTGGCAAACGCTTCGTAGAGTTGCTCCATGAAGCCACGCTCGAAATTCTTGCGCTTGAGGCGCAGGTCGCGCATGGCTTCAAAGAAAATACCGTGGTCGACGTTACTGCGGGTCTTGTCGGCCATTTCGAACAGGGTGTCGTCGGCGTTATCAAACAGCTCCTGCAGTCCCTGCCTGAGTTGCTGCGCCGCCTTGTCACGGACCTGGAGCAACACCACCGGCAGGCGGGCGAGCGGCGATGGCGTCGCCCGTGCCTTATTGATCGGCACCACCTTCCCGTCATTGTGCATCCTGGCCTCCTGAAACGGCGGTATTCGATTGTGTGAAGGATCGGTGCAGCAACGGCGCGAAGCACGCCGGGGCACTGCGAAAATCGGGCTATCACCGTGACGTCAAAGCTATGACGCCAATTGCAAGGCGCGAGATTATCTTGCAAATGAGGGTTGTTGCGCCAGCGAACTCTGTGATTGCCGTGTAAATGAACATCGCGCACCGCACCCGTGGTGCCAGTTGCCTTGGGTTCAGGCCCGCCCTGCCCCTATAATCCAGGCACTTTGTTTGTGGAGCCTGTTATGCCCAATCTTCGTCTAGCCGACCTGACCGCCGAAATCGAAGCCAACGTGCGTCGCGCATTGCTGGAAGACATCGGCAGCGGGGATATCACCGCACAACTGATCCCCGCCGAACGCCTGGCCAAGGCCACGATCATCACGCGCGACGCCGCCGTCATCAGCGGCACGGCCTGGGTGGAAGCGGTGTTTCGCCAATTGGACCCACGCGTCGCGGTGCATTGGCAGGTGCGCGACGGCGAACGTGTCAGCCCCAACCAGGCGCTGTTTCACCTTGAAGGCCCGGCCCGCTCGCTGCTCAGTGGCGAGCGTTGCGCGCTGAATTTCCTGCAACTGTTGTCAGGCGTTGCCACCCGCGCCCAATACCTGGCGGACTTTGTCGCGTCCACCCAGGTCAAGCTGCTGGATACCCGCAAGACCCTGCCCGGCCTGCGCCTGGCGCAAAAATATGCAGTGACCTGCGGTGGTTGCCACAACCACCGCATCGGCCTGTATGACGCGTTCCTGATCAAGGAAAACCATATCGCAGCCTGCGGCGGCATTGCCCAGGCGATCAGCGCCGCCCACAAGATCGCCCCGGGCAAGCCGGTGGAAATCGAAGTGGAAAGCCTGGAGGAACTGCGTGAGGCACTGGCGGCGGGCGCCGATATCATCATGCTGGATGAGCTGAGCCTGGATGACATGCGCGAAGCGGTGCGCCTGAACAACGGCAAAGCCAAGCTGGAGGCCAGTGGCGGGATCAACGAAAGCACCCTGCTGCCCATCGCTGAAACCGGCGTGGACTACATCTCCATCGGGGCGATGACCAAGGATGTGAAGGCGGTGGATTTGTCGATGCGGCTTAGTCTCTGAAACGCCCTTGAATGTAAGCGCCTGCTTTTGTGGCGAGGGAGCTTGCTCCCGCTGGAGTGCGCAGCGCTCCAAAGGTTTTTGGGGTCGCTTGGCAACCCAGCGGGAGCAAGCCCCCTCGCCACATTAAACTTGTGTCAGATCGCGAGATTGTTCATCCCGCAATACTCGTTCCAGTCGACACCCAACACCTCGGCCGCTTCCTTGTGCAAAGCCAGGCGCGCCGCCTCGAACGCTTCGGGGGTGGAGGTGTACTTCAGGGTCAGTTCCCATGGCTGCAGGCCCTGGGCCTCGGCCTCATCCTCAAACGCCCATTGGATCTGGTCCCTTTGATCATCGGCGCTCAGGTCCTTGATCTCATCCAGCAGTTCCGGCGATTCCGCGACGTACTTTTTGAGGGCTGCTTCGTGCCGCGCTTCCTGGGTCATTTCTTGTGTGGTCATGTCGTTCTCTTAGATCGAGGAATGGGGATGCATCTGGGTCATCAAGGTCGCGCAGATACAAAAGAACAGGCATGAATACCGGTTCGTCTGGCCTTCAGAACCATTCTGGGATCATCTGAAAACTGTGTTGCCTTTGTGCCCGAGACAGGAATCGAACCTGCGACCTTCGCGTTACGAGTGCGCTGCTCTACCGGCTGAGCTACACGGGCGGTGGGCTAAAGCTAGCACTGCCTTGGACGTCCGGCAACTCACTGCATTTCGAGGGCAATCACACCTTGCACCCAAAAGCGTGGCTGCAGGTGACCGTTACTCAGGCCCATGTAGTGCTCGCTGCGCTCCGTGAGTCGGGGCACGTCACGAATCGCGACGAACACCAGCAAGCCGACGGCCACGACACTCGCTGCCATCCACACCCTGTACAACGCCGGTACCGGGGCGACCGATGGAACGCGCCACACATGCAATCCCATCAGCCAGCCAACCACCAGCGCCAGCCAGAGTTGCGACACCGGCATCACGATTACCCCATCCACCTGTGCCTGGGTCAGTGCACCGATCAGAGAGGCAAACAGGCACAGGCGCAGCAGGTCCACGGGCGCCAATGACAACGCACGCTTACGCAACACGTCCAAGGTTGACCAACCCGCCCACGCGACCAACGCGATCACGCACAGCGTCGACGGTACGCCCCATTCGCTGGCCCACTGCAGAATCGCCTGGTGGGGATGCGCGGCAATGTCATTGGCGATGTCGGCAAAATGCATCGGCCCGAAACCCAGCCAAGGCCGCTCGATAATCATGCTCCAGGCCTGCAACCATATCGGCCCACGCCCCGAAAGGTTGGTGGTCAGTCGATCTACGGCACCATTGGAAATTACAATCCCCAAGTACCCTGCCAGCACCGTGAAGACCAACCAATACAACACTAACCCACAGGCCAGTGCCGCCAACTGCCAGGCCAGCCAGCGACGCCCCTGCGGCCCCAGGAACATCAGGACGCAGCCGGCAGCGCCCATACCGAGCCAGGTGCCGCGGGTACCGCCACCGATCGCGATCAACCACCAGACACACAGCAGGGCGAACACTGCGCCCCGCGCTGGACGAGCAACGTTTGAAACCAGCAACGGAAGCGCCAGCAGCGGCAGGGTGAAGGTCTGGAACTGACCGTAGAAACGTTTATTGGAG
Source organism: Pseudomonas sp. Colony2 (assembly GCF_019382755.1). Taxonomy (NCBI): domain Bacteria; kingdom Pseudomonadati; phylum Pseudomonadota; class Gammaproteobacteria; order Pseudomonadales; family Pseudomonadaceae; genus Pseudomonas; species Pseudomonas sp. Colony2. Next base: position 6,201,423 of record NZ_CP080030.1, read on the forward strand.
AACCCGGACAACAGCAAATCGGTATTCACGATTGCTTCGCCGCTGGTGAAGGCGAGGACCCCGGCGTGCAGATATTGAATACTTTTAACCATGCACAGCAGCAATACGAACAGGACCAATACACGATCCAGGGACTCATCCCCATTGCGCCTGGCCCGGCTGAAAGCCGCGGCAATGGCGCAGCAACTGATGAGCAGCGCCAGCTCGGTCAACGCCCAGAGTGGCTGGTGGGCCAACATGGCCGAAACCAGCCCAGCGCCTCCAATCAGCGACACCCCGAGCGCTGTCGACCTGTCGACGCATCGCTCTGCCCGCGGCAAGCACAGCCCATACACCACCGCACACAGCCCCACCGATATCTGCACCGCACGTTGCCAGTCATGGCTACTGAACGGCGCGCAGATAGCCAGCATCAGCAGACACATAACCACGACGAGGAATATGTTCCCCCGCTGCTGGACAGACAACGTCATCGGCAACCTCTACTTCCTTGTGGTGGGTGTAGAGCGGTTTACACACACGCTCTCCATTGCTGCGTAAACAGTAGACGACCTGATGATCAGGCGCCGCCGGAAGCACAACCTTTAGCGGCGTATTGGTCTTCTGCCGTGGTGGTGCACTTCCAGCCGGTTGTGGCGCTACGGGTCAAGGTGATGATCTTGCCCAGGACCGGCGCGGGTGCGTCGAGGATTTCGCAGGCGATCGTGCCCGCCCCCGTGGCAACGTCGCCAGTCACCTCAATCCTGCAGTTGGCCGTGGGGCTGGTCCCGCCGATCAATGCCAGGGTCGGTGGCGTCCCCTGGTTCAGCGTGTCTTCAAAGCCCGCCTTCAACGCGGAGACTTCGGCCAGCCCTGCGGTGAACTTGGCCTTGGCCTGGTGCTTGGTATACATGGGCAGGCCGATGGTGGCCAAAATGCCGATGATTGCCACGACGATCAACAATTCGATCAAGGTAAAACCTTTCTGACGCATCACATTCACTCTCCAGAATAAAACCTTTCGCGAGGCGCATCCTGCACCCCGTCTCGGCAACCGCGCCAGTGTACTCACCCCCGCGCAGCCAATGCTGAACAAGACGCACAAACTGACATTTTTTCGCTCACGGCGAGCCTGCCCGAATCCGTCACCTGACTAAGCTATAAATCTTCCACTGTCTGTGTGCGGAACCGTGAAATGAATGATGTTTCAGCGATCTATGCCTGGGAAGGCGTCAACCGCAAAGGGCGCAAGGTATCCGGAGAAACCCGTGGTCACAATCCCGCCCTGATCAAGGCACTGCTGCGCCAGCAAGGTATCAATCCTGGGCGCGTACGCAAGAAATTCGCCGGTTGGCCGAGCCTCGCCCTGCCGGTCAAACCGGCAGAGATCGCCCTCTTCACCCGCCAATTGGCGACGCTGCTGAAGGCTGGTATCGCACTTTTACAGGCGCTGGATATCATCGCCGAGGGCTTCGACAACCGGCATATGGGGGCGCTGGTACAAGGCTTGAAGCAGGAGATCGCCGCCGGCAGCAGCCTGGCTGTCGCCTTGCAGAAATACCCACGCTACTTCGATGATCTGTACTGCAACCTGGTTGCGGCGGGTGAACAGGCGGGCGCACTCGAAGCGCTGCTGGAAAGGGTGGCCATTCACCTGGAAAAAAGCGAACAGCTGAAAGCCAGAATCAAGAAGGCCATGACCTATCCCGTGACGGTACTGGCAGTCGCCACCGCTGTCAGCGCAATCCTGCTGATTCATGTGGTGCCGCAGTTTCAGGGGTTGTTTGCCGGCGTCGATGCACAACTGCCGGGCTTTACCCTGGGCGTCATCAGCCTGTCGGAGTTCATGCAGCAAAGCTGGTGGATGCTGATCCTGGCCGCGGGTGCCGGTTTCGCAGGACTGCGCAAAGCCTATCGCTCGTCCACAGGCTTTCGCCACTGGCTCGATGCCAGTTTGTTGAAAGCTCCCGTGGCAGGCACACTGCTGAAAAAATCGGCGGTCGCCCGCTATGCTCGCACGCTCTCGACCACCTTTGCGGCGGGCGTTCCATTAGTGCAGGCATTGGATTCCGTGGCCGGCGCCACGGGTAACGGGCAGTTCAAACAGGCAATCAATCGTATGCGGCACGACGTTGCAACCGGAATCCAGCTGAATGAATCCATGGCCATAAGCGGCCTGTTTCCAGGCATGGCGATCCAGATGACGGCTATCGGCGAGGAGTCGGGCACCCTCGATAACATGCTGGAAAAAGTCGCCTGCCACTACGAGGCTGACGTCGATAACCTGGTGGACAACCTTACCAGCCTCATGGAGCCGCTGATCATGGTGGTACTCGGCGGCATCGTCGGGGCATTGGTGCTGGCCATGTACCTGCCGATCTTTCAACTCGGTACAGCCTTTTGAGCACGCCATTGACTGAGATCCTCGTTTATCAGCCGTGGGTGTTTGTGTCAGGCGCGTTGCTGCTGGGCATGATTGTCGGCAGTTTTATCAACGTGCTGGTATGGCGCCTGCCGAAGATGCTGGAGCGCGAATGGCGAGCCCAGGCCCATGAAGTACTGGGCCTTCCCGCCGAGCCTGTCGCCGCGCCCTATAACCTGATGCACCCAAACTCCTGCTGCCCGCGTTGCAACCACCCGATTCGCCCCTGGGAGAATATTCCGCTGCTCAGTTATGTACTGCTCAAGGGACGTTGCTCAAGTTGCCATCAACCTATTGGCGCGCGTTATCCCATCACCGAACTGGCGTGCGGGTTGATCTCGGCGGTTGCCGCCTGGCATTTCGGTTTTGGCTGGGCAGCCGGAGCGGCGTTGTTGTTGAGTTGGGGCTTGCTGGCGATGAGCCTGATCGATGCAGACCACCAACTGCTGCCGGATGCGTTGGTGCTACCGTTGCTCTGGCTGGGGTTGATCCTCAACAGCTTTGGCGTTTTTGTTTCATTGCCCGATGCGTTGTGGGGCGCGGTAGCCGGCTACATGAGCCTGTGGTCGGTGTTCTGGTTGTTCAAGCTGATCACCGGCAAGGACGGGATGGGGCACGGGGATTTCAAGCTGCTGGCCATGCTCGGGGCCTGGGGCGGCTGGCAGATCCTGCCGATGACGCTGTTGCTGTCTTCCCTGGTGGGTGTGATGGGAGGCCTGATTCTATTGCGCCTGCGCAAAGCCCAGGCATCCACTCCAATGCCTTTTGGTCCGTATCTGGCAATTGCCGGCTGGATTGCATTGCTCTGGGGTGGTCAAATAACCGACTTCTATTTGCAGTCTGTCGGTTTCAGATGACCACTTCTGTCGCAACACCCTGGATTCTTGGCCTCACTGGCGGCATCGGCAGTGGCAAAAGCGCCGCCGCCGAACACTTCGTCCGGCTTGGCGTGGACTTGATTGACGCCGACCACGCCGCGCGCTGGGTAGTCGAACCCGGGCGCCCTGCCCTGGCGCAGATTGCCGGGCATTTCGGTGCGGGTGTGCTGCAGCCTGACGGGCAACTGGACCGCGGCGCGTTGCGCAAGCTGATCTTCGAAGTGCCCGACGAGCGCCGCTGGCTGGAGGCGTTGCTGCACCCGCTGATAGCCGAGGAGATTCGCAGCCACCTGGCGCGTGCACAATCGCCTTACGCGATCCTGGTGTCACCACTGCTGATCGAGTCCGGCCAGTACACCATGACCCAGCGGGTGCTGGTGATCGACGTGCCGCAATCGTTGCAGATACAGCGTACCCTGCAACGCGATGGCATCAGCGAAGCGCAGGTGCAGGCGATTCTCAAGGCCCAGGCCACGCGTGAAGACCGCCTGCGCCATGCCGATGACGTGCTGGTCAATGACCAGGACCTGGCCCGGCTGCACGCCGAGGTCGAGCGACTGCACCACTTTTACCTTACTTTGCGTGGAGGCCGATCATGAGCCAACCCTTGAACGTCGAATGCCCAACCTGCGGCGCACCTGTGGAATGGAAAGCAGAAAACGTCAACCGTCCCTTCTGTTCGGACCGTTGCAAACTGATCGACCTGGGCGCCTGGGCGTCCGAGGAACACAAGATCCCGGTCAGCCCGGACGCCGAGGACGACCTGTTCTCCGAAGACTTTCAGCCCAAACACTAAGGCCGCATAAAGCCATAGTCCTGCTGGTCGTCGAGATTCTCTGCAAGGTACTGCAGCTCGTCGGCCAGGTCTTCAAAACTGCGCACGCCCTTGCTCTGCTGCACCACCGCACTGAGCATGGCGCGCAGGGTCAAGCCCGGGTCAAAGCCGATTTCCTGCGCCGCGTCCTGGCTTCTGCGTAACTCCTGCCGTGCCCACTCGTACACACTCATGATTCCGTGCTCCTGGAAATTTTGCAGAGCATGCGACCACTTGCGCGTGCGGCATTTGACCTGGATCAAGGCCGCGGATCGTCATCCTTCCAGGGCGCCGAGAGGTAGCGAGTGCGGTTGAATGTCTCCAGCCACTCGGGGCAGAACACCACCAGGGCGCTGATCACCATGCCGTTGATAAAGGCCTCGGGGAAAATGATCAGCCACAAGTAGCCGACAAAATCCTCGATCCATTCCGGCATCGCAAAACGGCCATCGAACCACAGCARSCCCAGGCCTGCCAGCAGGCACA
>NZ_CP080030.1:6206079-6243342 GCF_019382755.1 Pseudomonas sp. Colony2
CCAGCAGCGCACATCCTTCGGTGACCAGCACCGGCAACAGGATCAGCAGCATGCCGTTGATCCCCACGGCGGCCAGGTCCTGGCGGCCGAGCAACACCAGGCCGATTTGCGCGGCAAAGCCTCCGACGATCGCCAGGGGCCAATCGAGCAACAAGGTCACGGCGGTCATGCCGATGAAGTGGTAGGACACCCCGGTGTCGAAATCCCGGCGCACCAACCACAACATGAACAGTGCGAATACGGTGCCGAACAGCAAGTGCTGGCGTCGGCGGTCGGCAAACAGCTCGACCCACGGCGAACGCAGGAGCGCCCACATCACCACCGGCGCATACAGCAGCCAGCCGATGCTGAGGGTTTCCGGCGCCAACACCGCTGCGCTGATCACGGCTGCACCTGCTCCAGGGCCTCGCGCAGTTCAGCGGCGGAATCGTATTCGTGCTGCGCCACCAGCGTTCCGTGATCCAGTTGCAGCCACAGCACTTTATCCACAGGTGCGGGATAGCGCGGGCTTACACGGGCATCGCGGTCGAGCATGACGCGATAGTTGTAGGCCTGCATCGCCGGCACCGCGAACATCTTCGCGATCAGCCGGGGCATGCGCTGGATATCGGCGAGAAACACCGCATGCCGAGCCTCCAGGTAACCCTTGGGCTGGCCTTGCAGCGCCGCATCGACGATCTTGGCGGCGTCCATGCTGCGCGCTACGAGCAAGGTTTGCGCCTGGTCATCCAGGGTGTAGGCCTGGTCGAACTGATCAAGCAACGTCCAGGGTGCAACGCGCTCACCCACTTCGACGGCGTGGGCCCACACGGGCAAAAGACTCAAGAACAGCACCACAAAACCCTTCACTGCATACTCCTCATGCCACGGGAAACTGTCGAGTGGCCAGTCTACACCGACCTTTTGACGCAGGACTTCCTGCGGTCATCATTTGGACGCTAAGCTGGTGACATGGATGACTCAGATTATTTGCGCCTGCTCACCGTAGCGGCCGAACAAGCCAACGCGTTCCTGTCCAATGCCCGCAAATGGGAGCGTGAGCGTTGGGTCTGCCAGCGCCTGTTGCAAGGCTTGAACGTGCCCTACCGCGCCGAAGAATTCCACGCCGCCGGGCAAGAACCGCCGGACGTGCTGTTTCGCGACGCCAGTTTCGAAGTGTTTTTCGTACTCGATGAAGGCCGGCGCCTGAACGATGAATGGCGCGACGAACTGCTGCGGCGGCGCAGCGCGTTTTCCCTGAGCCAACTGGTTCGGCGAGAAGCAAAGCCCCGGCGCATTCCCGCCCACGAATTCCTGTTGCGCCTGGCGCCCACCCTGCGCAAGAAGGCCCACAACTATAAAGAGCGCGGGATGGACCTGGGGGAGCTGGACCTCATCGCCTTCGCCAGCCTCAAGCGCGAAGTACTGGACCTCAACAGTCACTTCCCTCCTCCCACCGAGTACCTGCGCCAGGGCTGGCGCTCGCTGTCCCTCGTGGGGCCGACCTTCGCCCGCGTACTGTTCGCGCACCCGGACGCACCGGACTTCTTGCGCAACAATCTGGGGCGCAGCATAGTGTTCGATGTGGGCATCAGCCTGTGATCGGGTTGGCGACTATGCTTCAGGCAATGCCGCCAATCACCCGACTGTAACGTGGCGCCCTTCAGCAACGTCTACCTGACGAGGCCTTTATGACCAGCCGCCTGAACCCCGACGACCAACAGCATGTCGAAGAGTACCTGCAACTGTCCCAGAACCAAGTCGAGCGCAAGCCTTTCCGGCCCTGGCTGCTCCTTGCCGTGGTGCTGGTTGCAGTGATCGGCCTGGGTTTGCTGAGCCGCCTTTTGAGTTACCTGACGCTATGAGCTGCCTGGCGCTCGCTCGGGTAACTGCACCGATTTCCTTTAGCCTTGCGAGATATCCCCATGACCCATCGTATTATTATCGTCGGCGGCGGCGCCGGCGGCCTGGAGTTGGCTACCCGCCTGGGTAAGACTCTGGGCAAGCGCGGCATCGCCAGCGTCACCCTGGTGGATGCCAACCTCACCCACATCTGGAAACCCTTGCTCCACGAGGTGGCGGCCGGCTCGCTGAACTCTTCGGAAGACGAACTCAATTATGTTGCCCAAGCAAAATGGAACCACTTCGAGTTCCAGCTGGGGCGCATGAGCGGGCTTGATCGCGAGCAGAAAAAAATCCAGCTGGCCGCCACCCTCGACGAAGAAGGCCGGGAACTGGTGCCCGCGCGCGTGCTGGGCTACGACAGCCTGGTGATCGCCGTCGGCAGCACCACCAATGACTTCGGCACCGAAGGCGCGGCGCAACACTGCCTGTTCCTCGACACCCGCAAGCAGGCTGAGCGTTTCCACCAGCAATTGCTCAATCACTATCTGCGCGCCCATGCCGGGCAGACGGACGTGGTAGAGCAGATCAGCGTCGCCATCGTCGGCGCCGGTGCCACCGGCGTCGAGCTGGCCGCCGAGCTGCATAACGCCGCACATGAACTGGCCGCCTATGGCCTGGACAAGATCAAGCCGGAAAACATGCACATCACCCTGATCGAAGCCGGCCCACGGGTGTTGCCTGCCCTGCCGGAGCGGATCGGCGGGCCTGTGCATAAAACCCTGGAGAAACTCGGGGTGACCGTCCTGACCAACTCCGCCGTCAGTGAAGTGACGGCCGACGCCCTGATCACCAGCAGCGGCCAGGTAATCCCGGCCAGCCTCAAGGTCTGGGCCGCCGGGATTCGCGCGCCGGGTTTCCTCAAGGACATCGACGGCCTGGAAACCAACCGTATCAACCAACTGCAGGTGCTGCCGACCCTGCAAACCACTCGCGACGAAAATATCTTCGCCTTCGGTGATTGCGCCGCTTGCCCGCAACCCGGCACCGATCGCAATGTGCCGCCACGGGCCCAGGCAGCTCACCAGCAGGCATCGTTGCTGGCCAAGTCGCTGAAACTGCGAATCGAGGGCAAGGACCTGCCGTCGTACAAGTACACCGACTACGGCTCGCTGATCTCGCTGTCGCGCTTCTCGGCGGTGGGTAACTTGATGGGCAACCTGACGGGCAGCGTGATGCTGGAAGGCTGGCTGGCGCGGATGTTCTATGTGTCGCTGTATCGCATGCACCAGATGGCGCTGTATGGCTTCTTCCGCACGGCGATGCTGATGCTGGGGAGCAAGATCGGGCGAGGGACCGAGCCGCGCCTGAAACTGCACTGACAGCACGTTCCGGGATAGGACTCGGTGAGTGTGGGAGCGGGCTTGCTCGCGAAAGCGGTGGTTCAGTGCCAGATGCACTGACTGACACACCGCTTTCGCGAGCAAGCCCGCTCCCACATTTGTTTTGTGGTGCGGACAGGATTCCGCGCACAAAAAAAATCCCCGTATCTTTCGATACGAGGATTTTTAATATGGTCGGGGTAAGGGGATTCGAACTCCTGACATCCTGCTCCCAAAGCAGGCGCGCTACCGGACTGCGCTATACCCCGGTAAAAAAAAGGCGACCTCTCAGTCGCCTTCTTCGATCAGCGCTTTTGGCCTCTGATCTTAAGATTCGATTCCAGCGTTAACTGGTCTCAAAAATGGTGGGTCGTGTGGGATTCGAACCTACGACCAATTGGTTAAAAGCCAACTGCTCTACCAACTGAGCTAACGACCCAAATATGGTCGGGGTAAGGGGATTCGAACTCCTGACATCCTGCTCCCAAAGCAGGCGCGCTACCGGACTGCGCTATACCCCGGTTTTGAAATTGGCTCCGTGACCAGGACTCGAACCTGGGACCCAATGATTAACAGTCATTTGCTCTACCGACTGAGCTATCACGGAACTACGTATTTCAAAGTGTTACGTTGTTGCATGTTACCTTCTCTTCGACGCTTCCGTATCGCTACGTTAGTGTCTCTGAGGCGCGCTATTCTACAATCTTAAAAACCCCTGTCAACCCTTTAAATTGCTTTTAAGACAATGATTTGCGCTTCTTTCTGATTTCTCCTTGGGGAGAAGAAACCGTTGGGCTGACGTTGCTGCGGGGCGCACTTTACAAGCCTTTGCCTTACAGTTCAACGCCCTATCGAAAAAAAAGGCCCCGCAATGCGGGGCCTCTTCTTATAGCAGTACCGCTTGGGCTTAGTGGAAGACGATTTCGTCGTTCTCCACCGTCGCCTCGACGCTGGTGCCCGGCATAAAGCTGCCCGACAGGATCAGCTGCGCCAACGGGTTCTCGATCCAGCGCTGGATCGCACGTTTCAACGGCCGTGCGCCATAAACCGGGTCGTAACCAACCGCGATCAGCTTGTCCAACGCCTCGCGGCTCAGCACCAGGGACAACTCGCGCTCCGCCAGACGGCTGCGCAGGCGGCCCAACTGGATCTCGGTAATGCCCGCGATCTGATCCCGCGCCAGAGGCTCGAAGATCACCACTTCATCGACCCGGTTGATGAACTCCGGCCGGAAGTGGCTGGTCAGCGCGTCCATTACCGCTGCACGCTGGGCCTCACGATCACCCACCAGCTCCTGAATCTGTACCGAGCCCAGGTTGGAGGTCATCACGATCACCGTATTGCGGAAGTCCACGGTGCGCCCGTGACTGTCCGTCAGGCGGCCATCTTCCAGCACTTGCAGCAACACGTTGAACACATCCGGGTGGGCCTTCTCGACCTCGTCCAGGAGGATCACCGAGTAAGGCTTGCGCCGTACCGCTTCAGTCAGGTAACCGCCTTCCTCGTACCCTACATAGCCTGGTGGCGCCCCGATCAGGCGAGCCACGGAATGTTTCTCCATGAACTCGGACATATCGATCCGCACCATCGCCTCTTCGGTATCGAAGAGGAATTCAGCCAGGGCCTTGCACAACTCGGTCTTGCCCACGCCGGTCGGGCCGAGGAACATGAACGAGCCGCTCGGACGGTTCGGATCGGACAACCCGGCCCGCGAACGCCGCACCGCGTTGGACACCGCGACCACCGCCTCTTCCTGGCCGATGACGCGCTGGTGCAACAGGCTTTCCATCTTCAGCAGCTTGTCGCGCTCGCCTTCGAGCATTTTCGACACCGGGATACCGGTCCACTTCGAGACGACTTCGGCGATTTCTTCCTCGGTCACCTTACTGCGCAGCAGCTGGTTCTCAGGCTTGCCGTGCTGGTCGACCATCTGCAGGCTACGCTCCAGGTCCGGTATCACCCCGTACTGCAACTCGGCCATGCGGTTCAGGTCGCCTTTACGGCGGGCTGCTTCCAGTTCCTGACGGGACTGCTCGATCTTTTGCTGGATCTGCGCAGAACCCTGCACTTCGGCTTTTTCCGAGGTCCAGATTTCTTCGAGGTCCGAATACTCGCGTTCCAGGCGAACAATTTCTTCCTGGAGTTTTTCCAGGCGTTTCTTCGCCGGCTCGTCTTCTTCTTTCTTCAGGGCCTGGGATTCAACTTTCAGCTGAATCAGGCGCCGATCCAGACGGTCCAGCACTTCGGGCTTCGAATCGATCTCCATCCGAATGCGGCTGGCCGCTTCGTCGATCAAGTCGATGGCCTTGTCCGGCAACTGCCGATCAGTGATGTAGCGATGGCTCAGTTTCGCCGCCGCGATGATCGCACCGTCGGTGATCGCGACTTTATGGTGGACCTCATACCGCTCTTTCAAGCCACGCAGGATCGCGATGGTGTCTTCTTCGCTCGGTTCTTCCACCAATACTTTCTGGAAGCGACGCTCAAGGGCCGCGTCCTTCTCGATGTACTGACGGTATTCGTTCAGCGTGGTCGCACCCACGCAATGCAACTCGCCCCGCGCCAGTGCCGGCTTGAGCATGTTGCCCGCGTCCATCGAGCCTTCACCTTTACCGGCGCCGACCATGGTGTGCAGTTCGTCGATAAACAGAATGATCTGCCCTTCCTGCTTCGACAGTTCGTTCAGCAGGGATTTGAGGCGCTCTTCGAACTCGCCACGGAACTTGGCGCCGGCAATCAGCGACCCCATGTCCAGGGACAGCAGGCGCTTGCCTTTAAGGCCGTCCGGCACTTCACCATTGATGATGCGCTGGGCCAGGCCTTCGGCAATCGCGGTTTTACCCACGCCAGGTTCACCGATCAGCACCGGGTTGTTCTTGGTGCGACGCTGCAGGACCTGGATGGTGCGACGAATTTCGTCGTCACGACCGATCACCGGGTCAAGCTTGCCTTCTTCGGCGCGCTTGGTCAGGTCGACGGTGTATTTGTCCAGCGCCTGGCGGGACTCCTCGTGGTTAGGGTCATTTACCGCCTCGCCGCCGCGCAGGTTGTTGATGGCGTTTTCCAGGGCTTTTTTGCTCACGCCCTGGCCCAGCAACAATTTGCCGAGTTTGCTGTTGTCGTCCATCGCGGCGAGCAGCACCACTTCACTGGAGATGAACTGGTCACCCTTTTGCTGCGCCAGTCGATCCGCCTGGTTAAGCAGACGCGCCAGATCCTGGGACATGTTCACGTCGCCAGTCGGGTTTTGGATTTTCGGCAGTTGGTCGAGCTCTTTGCTCAACTCCTTGCGCAGGCTGTTGACGTCGAAGCCCACCTGCATCAGCAAGGGTTTGATGGAACCGCCTTGCTGCTCCAGGAGCGCTTGCATCAAGTGCGCAGGCTCGATGGCCGGATGATCCAGGCCAACCGCCAGAGATTGGGCGTCAGATAAAGCCAACTGCAATTTGCTGGTTAAACGATCAATACGCATTAGTCACCTTCCTTTTGAGCAGGCCGGAGCTATGAACAAACACATCCTGAATGAAGAAACCTGCCAGATACCCTTATAGATGGGGTGGATTCTGGAAGATTCAAGCGGGCGACCGCTGACTTGCGTCAGGATTGACCCAAGTCAAAGGAGTCTAGCGTTCAAGCCAGACAAGGGAGGCAAACCGACCGGTGCGCGGGCTGCGACGGTAGGAATAGAAGCGGGGATCCGTCACGGTGCACAAGCCGCCACCGTACACGGCAGTGACGCCGCGGGCGGCAAGCCGCAGGCGGGCCAGCTGATAAATGTCGGCCATGAACTTGCCCGGGTTCTGACTGGGCACGAACGCCTCAATCGTTTCCGGAAGTTGCTGCATAAAGGCTTCACGCACTTCCGGGCCGACTTCAAAGGCTTGCGGACCGATGGCCGGCCCCAGCCACACCAGTACGTCGGCAGGCTCGGTATCCAGGCTTTCAACGGTCGCTTCCAATACGCCAGCGGCCAGGCCACGCCAGCCGGCATGGGCTGCCGCGACGCGGGTACCGGCGCGATTGCAAAACAAGGCAGGCAGGCAATCAGCCGTCATCGAAGTGCAGGCGATGCCCGGAGTGCTGGTCCAACTGCCATCGGCTTCGGCAGTCCGGCCGGGATCCGCCTCAACGACAACCACACCGTGAACCTGGCGCAACCAGGCGGGCTGGATATTGAAGGCAGCGCAGAGACGACGGCGATTTTCGAGCACGGCATCGAGGCTGTCCTCGACATGATCGCCGAGATTTAGGCTGTCGAACGGCGCCACGCTGACGCCGCCCGCACGGGTGGTAACGCAGGCTTTCACCCCGGCCGGCGCGGGCCAGTCAGGAATCAGCCAGTCACTCATCCGATAAACGCCTCGCGATCCTGCTTGAGCAGCGACAACAACCAGACAAAATCGTCTGGGAGTGGCGATTCCCAGCTCATCCGTTTACCGCTCGTCGGATGATCCAGCTCCAGGAAGCGTGCATGCAGCGCCTGGCGCGGGAAGGTTTTCAGCGAATCAACCATGGTTGCACTGGCCGCCGGCGGAATGCGGAAGCGGCCACCGTAGGCCGGATCTCCGACCAACGGGAAGTTGATGTGCGCCATGTGCACCCGAATCTGGTGGGTACGACCGGTTTCCAGCTTTACCCGCACGTGAGTGTGGGAGCGGAAACGCTCAAGCACGCGGTAGTGGCTGACGGCTTGCTTGCCGCCTTCCATCACCGCCATGCGCTGGCGCTGCTGGCCGTGGCGGCCGATCGGGGCATTGATTTTGCCACCGGCGGTTACCACGCCGATCACGATGCATTCGTAGATCCGGCTGACGCTGCGGCTCTGCAGTTGTGTGACCAGCTGCGTCTGCGCCTGAATGGTCTTGGCTACCACCATGAGGCCGGTGGTGTCCTTGTCCAGGCGGTGCACGATGCCGCAGCGCGGGACATTGATGATGTCCGGCACGTGGTGCAACAAGGCATTGAGCAGCGTGCCATCAGCGTGCCCGGCGGCCGGGTGAACCACCAGGCCGGCAGGTTTGTTGATCACCAGGATGTCGTCGTCTTCATAGACGATGTCCAGTTCAATGTCCTGGGCGATCCATTCTCCCTGGGCTTCCTGCTCGGCAGTCAGCTCAAGAATCGCACCACCATGGACTATGTCTCGCGGGCGGATAACCGCTCCATCCACAGTCAGGCGGCCGTCTTTGATCCAGGCGGAAAGGCGCGAGCGCGAGTGCTCAGCGAATAATTGTGCGGCGACTTGATCGAGGCGTTGGCCGCCCAATTCGGACGGCACCTCTGCGCGAAGTTCAATTTTATCGGACATGCTCAGACTAGGCGTGGCACAGCCTTTGGTTTCGGCTGCGCGCTTGTGGTTAAATACGGCGTCTTTTGCCCCGAGGCTTTCCAAGGGGCGCTCATCATAACAGGACGGCCCCGCCCAAGACAGCGGCCGTCATAGGGACGCAAGCCGCCATGCAAGTGAAACACCTGCTGCTGATCGCCATCCTCGCCATGACTGCTGCTTGCTCGTCAACAAAGGAAGTCGTCGACGAAAACCTGAGCGAGGTCGAGCTGTACCAACAAGCTCAGACCGACCTGAACAACCACAGCTACACCAGCGCCACGGCAAAACTGAAGGCACTGGAGTCGCGGTATCCGTTCGGGCGTTACGCCGACCAGGCCCAGCTCGAGCTGATCTACGCCAACTACAAGAACGCCGAGCCGGAAGCTGCCAAGTCCGCCGCCGAGCGTTTTATCCGCCTGCACCCGCAGCATCCGAACGTGGACTACGCCTACTACCTCAAGGGCCTGACCTCGTTTGACCAGGACGTTGGCCTGCTGGCGCGCTTCCTGCCGCTGGACATGACCAAGCGTGACCCGGGCGCTGCCCGCGACTCCTACAACGAGTTCGCCCAGCTCACCAGCCGCTACCCCAACAGCCGCTACGCGCCGGACGCCAAGCAGCGCATGATCTACCTGCGCAACCTGCTGGCTTCCTACGAGATCCACGTAGCCGACTACTACCTGACCCGCCAGGCGTATGTCGCTGCCGCCAACCGTGGCCGTTACGTAGTGGAAAACTTCCAGGAAACCCCATCGGTGGGTGACGGCCTGGCCGTGATGACCGAGGCTTACCAGCGCCTGCACCTGGACGCCCTGGCGGCCACCAGCCTGGAAACCCTGAAGCTCAACTACCCGGACCACCCAAGCCTGAAGGACGGCCAGTTCGTACCGCAGGTTGCCGAAGCCGACAACCGTTCGTGGTTGAGCAAGTACACCCTGGGCCTGATCGAGTCCCGTCCACCGCTGCCGCCGGGCGAAACCCGCGCCAACCAGGACATCATCAAGCAATACCAGGACGCCAAGGATTCGATTCCATCGGACCTCAAGCCGCGTGACGAAAACGGCGACATCATCGAAGAGCAAGGGCCTCAAGCCCTGGGCAATAACGAAGATCGCTCGTGGTTCAGCTACATGACTTTCGGTATCTTTGACTGATTGTTCGCCGCGATGCAAAAAGGGAGCTCTTCGGAGCTCCCTTTTTTATTGCGCTGCATAATTGCGCTGTGCGCCCATCACGTCCTTGGCTAAACTGCGGGATTCCTTGTCGAGAAGCTGCCCACCATGGTTCGTCTACTGTTCTGGATCGCCGTTATTGCTGCCGCGGTATGGTTTTGGCGCAAATTCAAAAGTCCGGCCGCCAAACAGCAGCGGCCCAGCGAACAGGGCCCGATCCAGATGGTTCGTTGCGCCCACTGTGGCCTTCACCTGCCACAGGATCGAGCCTTGAGCCTGCGCCAGGAATGGTATTGCACCCAGGCGCATCTGGAGCAAGGGCCGAAATCTATCCAGCGTTGATTCGGCCTGCCGGCGCATACGGGGCCGGATCAATGATCGGCTCATGTCCCAGCAACAAATCGGCAAACAACTGGCAGGACGCCGGCGCCAGCACCAGGCCGTTGCGGTAGTGCCCGCAGTTGAGCCACAGCCCGTCGAAACCTGGCACCTTGCCAATATACGGAATGCCCTCCGGCGAGCCAGGCCGCAAGCCGGCCCAATGCCCCACCACTTCGGCATCGGCCAGGGCCGGAATCAACTCGACGGCAGAGGCTTTCAGGCTTTCCAGTGCAGAGTCGGTGGGCGTCTTGTCGAACCCTTCGTGCTCCAGCGTGCTACCGATCAGAATGTGTCCGTCTCGCCGGGGAATCGCATAACGCCCCTTGGCCAGGACCATGCACGACAAGAAGTCCGACGCACACTTGTACAAAATCATCTGACCCTTGACCGGCTCCACGGGCAACTCCAGCCCCAGGCGGCCCAGCAGCTCACCGCTCCAGGCGCCGGCGGCCAGCACTACCTGATCGCCATGGATCGGCCCGAGCGCCGTATTCACCCCAACAACCTTGCCGCCCTGCTGAATAAACCCATCAACCGCACACTGCTCGTGAATGGTCACGCCCGGCAGGGCCAACAAGGCCGCCTTGAGGGATTTGACCAACCGCGGATTACGCACATTGGCCACATCCGCCATATAGATCGCCTGGGAAAACCCGGCACCCAGCACCGGCACAGCGTCATGGGCAGCTGAAACATCCACCTTGCTCAGCGGGCGCCCTTCGCGGGCTGCCCAGGCAAGCGCCTCGGTTTCATCATCCAGGTCCAGCCAATACAGGCCGGTGGTGTGAACTTCCGGGTCAATGCCAGTAGCCGCGAACAGACGCTCTGCCAGTTGCGGGTAAAAATCCTGGGACCAGTGCGCCAGGGCCGTCACGGCCGGGCTGTAGCGCCACGGGTAGAGCGGGGAGACAATGCCGCCGCCGGCCCAGGAAGACTCCTGACCGACCGCCGAACGATCCAGCAACACAACCGCTTGCCCTTGGGTCGCCAGGTTGAACGCCGTCAACAACCCGATTACCCCACCACCCACAACCACTACTTGCTGTTGCTTAGCCATTGTTCGATCCAGCCGATAAAAAGAAAAAGGCACGCCCGGCGCCCAATCGTCCAGCTTCCTCATCATTGCCCCCAGCACGCCTTGCGCGTCATATCAGGCGCGGCTCCCGGGTTGCTTCGCGCACCGGTACTGCTCAGGCTGAAGGCGGCACAGGGATCGCCCGCCATCACCGAGTCAATTGCCGGCGTGGCAAGCAGAACGAAATCCTGAGGGTTCAATGCAGGGGTGATTCTATAGCGATCATTGCCGGCGATGACGCCAGTTGCATCAATAAAAGTGCCGTTCCTCGCGTAATAGCGCTCAAGGTACTGTGCCTGCTCACTCAGCAACCCGGCAATTTCCGCGCGATAGACCTTTTTCATATGGCTGAGATACCCGGGATAGGCGACGCCCGCCAGGAGTCCGACGATCGCCACGGCGATCAGTAATTCGATCAGGGTGAAGCCTGTGCAATCCTTGCCCATCGTGCTGCTCACCTATTGAAGTTGTCGCCACATGATTCGTCGAAAACGCTCGCCGGGCCCGCTGCCCACACGGGCATACACAGACTCCAGGACGGAGCGTGAGTGCCCACTGACGCCCACTGATGTCACGCGATAGACCGTGGCCTGGGCCTCTGCCGGGAGCTGAGCCAAACCCGTTCCCGGCCCCAGGTTTTGAATACCGTAGACGCCATCTTTCATCCCTATCCAGGTCACAGTCGATACGGGATTCGTCCCCGGCCCCACTACCGAAACCGATTCGGCAGGTGGCGCGCACGCAGCCGTCGAGTGGCAAGGGCGCAGGGCGAAACTTGACGCCTGCACCAAAGACTCGCCAAGCCTGAGGCCGCTTTCGGCCTGCTGAAACGACTGGTTGCGCTGCCGAAGGCTGCCGGTAATTTTTTCTTGCGAGATTGCTCCCTGCATCGAAGACACTCCGAGGAGTGCCAACAGCAGCAGGAATACCAGGCTGATCAGCAAAACCATGCCTGCCTGCCTCGAACGGGAGAGGTAATAACCCATGGGCACGCTACTCCAGGCGATTACGTAGTGCCGCGACCACGCTGTAGGCCTGGTCTTTCACCAACCCATTTGGATCCTGAAGTGTCAGCAGAATCCGCACGCTGCGGATGAGCGACTCATCGCCGGGGTTGGGGTCATATCGGCTGACAACCGTTGAGCCTGGCTTCTCGGCCACGCCGAAACTGATATCGAATGCCCCCACGTTATCCACCAGCACCGCTTTGCTCGGGGCCGCCAGCGTGCTGAACTTCAGCTGCCCGCCCTCAAAGGTGTAGGTCAGCTTGCGCAGTGGGAAGTGGATTTGCCCGGGCGTCGCTGCCGGCGGGCTTCCAACATAGGCGTGGGCAGAGCCGGTGCAATCGGAAAGCACCGTCCAGTCCGGCTTGCTGCCACCCTCCCCGACGTCGGCGGTCACCAGCGTCAGGGACCGGGAACTGCCGGTGGTACTCCATCCAATGGGACGATCAAAACCTGCGGGAGCGTTGCTGATTGATGCAGCGGACAAGCAGCCAAACATGCCCGCCTGGCGTATTTCCTGTATCAGCTTGCCAAGGGCGAACCGTGCATCATCCTGCAACAGCGAAGCCGCACTCTGGCTGGCATAAGTGGTTCGGGAGCTGAGTGCAATCTGGGTCACCCCCAGGATCAACATCAGGCCGAGGGCCAATGCCAGCAGCATCTCTACCAGGCTGAAACCGCACACTGGACCTCTCATGGCAACACCCTCGGGTCGACTGCAACCCGGCTGGTCAGGGTGAATGTTTCCCGGGTGCCTTGAGCCTTCGCTCCACGGGAGTCGTCCCAACTGATGCTGATGGTCACCTCTCGCTGATTGACCGCAACCGACCCCTTGGCGCTTTCCCCGGCAAACCCGACGATATTCGCTTCAAAGTCGTGCAGGTCCAGATCACGCACACTCGCGACCGAGGTGCTGGAGGGCGCGCGTTCACCCTGGCCCCAGGCGTAATCAGCACCCGAATTGGCGCGGATCCGGTCGAGCATGTCGTAGGCAATGAAACTGGCCTGACTGGTCATCCTGGAACTGTCGGTGTATTTCAATGCATTGAGCTGAATGACTGCCGCCCCTAGCAGGCCGACAGCGAGGATCAGCACAGATACCAGAACCTCGATCAGGGTCATTCCGGCCTGGGTCAGTTGCGGGTGGGGCGTTACGGGGAAAGCGTTCATTACCATCGCCATCCATGTCGAAGGTCATCAGAAAGCAGCGCAAACCTGCTGTGCGACGCAAGACTAGCGCCGGTATTGCCTGAGCGCTGCCCCCCGGAACAAAGCGAAATACTTTGGACAGAATGGCCACCATTCGACCCGCCGGACTGGGCGCTATAACTATGTCTGCCATCCGGCACCGACTGAAAAGCACACCGCGTCCACGGAGGGACGGCACATGAAACAACGAGGTTTCTCGCTGATTGAGCTGGTTCTGGGCCTGTTCCTGAGCGGCATCCTGGCCAATCTGGCAGTGCCGAGTCTCAAGGGGCTGCTTGAATCGCAACGTCGCCAGAGCGCCGCCGAATCCCTTGCCGGCGGACTGCGTTATGCCCGTACAGAAGCCATCGCACGCAATCGCACGGTGGTTATCCATGCATTGGACGATGACTGGAGCCGGGGTTGGAGGGTGATACTGGACCTGAACGGTCGCGGCCATCTGGACGACAAAAACCCGGTGCTGCTGGAGCGCCAGGACAGTGGGCAGATACCGATTGTGGGGAATACGCCGGTGAGAACCCAGATACGCTTCAGCAGCCTGGGCGAACCGCTGCTGTCAGCAGGGGCATTCAGCGCCGGCACCGTCCACGTGTGTGCGACGGACCAGCAACTGAGCCTGTATCAAATAGTGCTGGCCGCCAGCGGGCGTATCAGCCTGCGCAGTAACAAGACCGAGCAGGCTTTGTGCCGGGGCTATGCCGGCACTCTGGGCCTCAGAGCAGCGAACGAACCCGCAGCTCCTTGGGCATGGAGAAAGTGATGTTCTCTTCACGGCCAGCCAGTTCATCAGCGCCCGTGGCGCCCCAGGCCTGCAGTTGCTGAATAACGCCACGCACCAGGACTTCCGGGGCCGACGCCCCGGCAGTGATGCCAATGCGTTCGACACCGTCGAACCAGCTGCGCTGCATGTCTTCGGCACCATCGATCAGGTAGGCCGGGGTGGCCATGCGCTCGGCCAGTTCGCGCAGGCGGTTGGAGTTGGAGCTGTTGGGGCTCCCCACCACCAGCACAACATCGCATTCGTCGGCCAATTGCTTGACCGCATCCTGGCGGTTCTGGGTGGCGTAGCAGATGTCATCCTTGCGTGGACCGCCGATGGCCGGGAAGCGCGAGCGCAAGGCATCGATGACGCGGCTGGTGTCGTCCATGGACAAGGTGGTCTGGGTAACGAAAGCCAGCTTTTCAGGGTTGTGCACCTGCAATGCAGCGACGTCTTTTTCGTCTTCCACCAGGTAGATCGCACCACCATTGCTGCCATCGTACTGGCCCATGGTGCCTTCGACTTCCGGGTGACCGGCGTGGCCGATCAGGATGCATTCACGACCATCACGGCTGTAGCGCGCGACCTCGATGTGCACCTTGGTCACCAGCGGGCAGGTGGCGTCGAACACTTTCAGGCCACGGCCTGCTGCTTCGGTGCGTACCGCCTGGGAAACGCCGTGAGCGCTGAAGATGACGATAACGTCGTCCGGCACCTGGTCCAGTTCTTCAACGAAGATGGCCCCGCGGCTGCGCAGGTCTTCGACCACAAACTTGTTGTGGACGACTTCATGGCGCACGTAAATCGGCGGCCCGAAAACTTCCAGGGCGCGGTTGACGATTTCAATCGCCCGGTCCACGCCGGCGCAGAAGCCACGGGGGTTGGCGAGTTTGATTTGCATGCTGTGCCTCGTGTCTTGCCCTGTAGGATCGAGCTTGTGTGGCGAGGGCGCTTGCTCCCGCTGGGCTGCGAAGCAGCCCCAACAAGCTCGCCCCTGCAGTAGGCCGATTTCGTTAGTTACAGCGCTTTAACGTCGATGATTTCAACATCAAAGGTCAAGGTTTTCCCGGCCAACGGGTGGTTGAAGTCGATGGTCACTTGCGCGTCATCAAAGGCTTTCACCACACCCGGCAGCTCGGTATTCGCCGCATCGTTGAAGATCACCAGCAAGCCTTCCGACAGCTCCATGTCCTGGAACTGCGAACGCGGGATGATCTGCACGTTTTGCGGGTTGGGCTGGCCAAAGGCGTTTTCCGGCAGGATCTGCAGGTTGCGCTTGTCGCCGGCCTTGAAACCGAACAGTGCCGCTTCGAAACCCGGCAGCAGGTTGCCGTCGCCGACCTTGAAGGTCGCCGGGGCCTTGTCGAACGTGCTGTCGACCGTGTCGCCATTCTCCAGGCGCAATGCGAAATGCAAGGTGACTTCCGTGTTCTGGCCAATGCGTTGCTCAGCCAATACCTGTTCAGTCATGAACGGTCTCTCCGGTTTTCTTGCTTTTGAACATATCCAACGCCAGCATGATTGCACCGACGGTGATGGCGCTGTCGGCAAAGTTGAACGCCGGGAAGTACCAGCGGTTCTGCCAATGCACCAGAATAAAGTCGATCACATGGCCCAGGGCAATGCGGTCGTACAGGTTGCCCAATGCGCCACCCAGCACCAGCGCCAACGCAACGGCCAGCCAGGTGTCGTTACGCCCCAGGCGCTTGAGCCAGACTACCAGCACGGCACTGACCACCACGGCGATCAGGGCAAACAGCCAGCGCTGCCAGCCGGAGCTGTCAGCCAGGAAGCTGAACGCAGCGCCGGTGTTGTAGGCCAGGGTCCAGCTGAAGTAGTCGGGAATCACCACGATCTGCTGGTACATCTCCAGGGCGCCTTCGAAGTGAGCCTTGCTGAGCTGGTCAATGACCAGCACCAGCACGCTCAACACGAGCAAGCCCAGGCGTCCAAAACGACTGGCTTCAGGCATAGTGACGAACCTCGCCAGCGCCAGAGATGTTGTCGACACAGCGACCGCAGATTTCCGGATGCTCGGGGTTCACGCCGACATCTTCACGGCAGTGCCAGCAACGGGCGCACTTGGCGAAGGACGACTTGACCACCTTGAGCTTGAGACCCGGGACTTCGGTCGCGACTGCGTCTGCAGGCGCCTGGGCAAACGGCGCCAGGCTGGCGGTCGAGGTGATCAGGACGAAGCGCAGTTCGTTGCTCAGCTTGGCCAGGTCGGCAGTCAGGCCTTCTTCGGCAAACAGCGTGACTTCGGCCTGCAGGTTGCCGCCAACGGCCTTCGCCGCGCGCTGCACTTCCAGCTCCTTGTTCACGGCAACCTTGACGGCCATTACGCCTTCCCAGTACTCGCGGCCCAGCTCGAAGTCGGCCGGCAATTCGGTCAGGCCTTCGTACCAGGTGTTGAGCATCACGGACTCGTTCCGCTCGCCCGGCAGGTATTCCCACAGTTCGTCGGCGGTGAATGCCAGGATCGGGGCGATCCAGCGCACCAGCGCTTCAGAGATGTGGTACAGCGCGGTCTGCGCCGAACGGCGGGCCTTGCTGTTGGCGCCGGTGGTGTACTGGCGGTCCTTGATGATGTCGAGGTAGAAACCACCCAGCTCCTGCACGCAGAAGTTGTGGATCTTCGAGTAGACGTTCCAGAAGCGGTATTCGCCGTAGTGCTCTTGCAGCTCGCGCTGCAGCAACAGGGTACGGTCCACGGCCCAACGGTCCAGGGCGAGCATTTCCTCGGCCGGCAGGATGTCGGTGGCCGGGTTGAAACCGGTCAGGTTCGACAGCATGAAGCGTGCGGTATTACGGATCCGGCGGTAGGCATCGGCGCTGCGCTGCAGGATCTGCTCGGAAACGGCCATCTCGCCCGAGTAATCGGTAGAGGCAACCCACAGGCGCATGATGTCGGCGCCCAGGGTGTCGTTGACCTTTTGCGGCGCGATCACGTTGCCCAAGGACTTGGACATCTTGCGACCGTTCTCGTCGACGGTGAAACCGTGGGTCAGCAGCTCGCGGTACGGGGCGTGATCGTCGATCGCGCAACCGGTCAGCAACGAGGAGTGGAACCAGCCACGGTGTTGGTCCGAACCTTCCAGGTACAGGTCGGCACGCGGGCCGGTCTCGTGGCCCATCGGGTGCGAGCCGCGCAGTACGTGCCAGTGGGTGGTACCCGAGTCGAACCAGACGTCGAGGGTGTCGCTGATCTTGTCGTACAGCGGCGCTTCGTCGCCCAGCAACTCGGCGGCGTCCAGCTTGAACCAGGCTTCGATGCCCTCTTGTTCAACGCGCTGGGCAACCTCTTCCATCAGCTCGACGGTACGTGGGTGCAACTCGCCGCTTTCCTTGTTCAGGAAGAACGGAATCGGCACGCCCCAGTTGCGCTGGCGGGAGATGCACCAGTCCGGACGGTTGGCGATCATCGAGTGCAGGCGCGCCTGGCCCCAGGCCGGAACGAACTTGGTGTCTTCGATCGCCTTGATCGCACGCTTGCGCAGGGTTTCGCCGCGGGTAGGCTCCTTGTCCATGCCGATAAACCACTGCGCAGTGGCGCGGTAGATCAGCGGGGTCTTGTGACGCCAGCAGTGCATATAGCTGTGGGTGATGGTTTCGGTGTGCAGCAGCGCACCGACTTCCGCCAGCTTGTCGACGATCGCCGGGTTGGCCTTGAAGATGAACTGGCCACCGAAGAATTCCAGGGACGGCACGTACACGCCGTTGCTTTGCACGGGATTGATGATGTCGTCGTTGACCAGGCCGTACTGCTTGCAGATCACGAAGTCGTCAACGCCATAGGCAGGCGAACAGTGAACCACGCCGGTGCCGGCGCCCAGCTCAACGTACTCGGCCAGGTAGATTGGCGACAGGCGGTCGTAGAACGGGTGACGGAAGTTGATCAGTTCCAGCGCGGACCCGGTAGTGGTCGCGATCACCGAGCCTTGCAGGTTATAGCGGGCCAGGCACGCCTCCACCAGCTCTTCAGCCAGCACCAGCAGTTTGTCACCGACGTCCACCAGGGCGTAGGTGAATTCCGGGTGCACGTTCAGCGCCTGGTTGGCCGGGATGGTCCACGGGGTGGTGGTCCAGATCACGATGGAGGCTGGCTTGGCCAGGCTCGCCAGACCGAAGGCTTGCGCCAGTTTGGCTTCGTCGGCGATCGGGAAGGCCACGTCGATGGTCGAGGACTTCTTGTCTTCGTACTCGACTTCGGCTTCAGCCAGGGCCGAGCCGCAATCAAAGCACCAGTTCACGGGCTTGAGGCCCTTGAACACGAAACCGCCCTTGACGATTTCGGCCAAGGCGCGGATTTCACCGGCCTCGTTCTTGAAGTTCATGGTCTTGTACGGGTTGGCCCAGTCGCCCAACACCCCCAGGCGGATGAATTCGGACTTCTGCCCTTCGATCTGCTCGGTGGCGTAGGCACGGCACAGTTCGCGGGTTTTATCCGCGCCCAGGTTCTTGCCGTAGGTCACTTCGACCTTGTGTTCAATCGGCAGGCCGTGGCAGTCCCAGCCCGGGACATAAGGCGCGTCGAAACCCGAAAGGGTTTTCGAGCGGATGATCATGTCCTTGAGAATCTTGTTCAGCGCATGACCGATGTGAATCGTGCCGTTGGCATAAGGAGGGCCGTCGTGCAGGACGAATTTCGGACGATCCTTGCCAATCTCGCGCAACTTTCCGTACAGGCCAATACTGTCCCAGCGCTGCAGGATCTGCGGTTCGCGCTGTGGCAGGCCGGCCTTCATTGGGAAGGCGGTGTCCGGAAGGTTTAGCGTGGCTTTATAGTCGGTCATTTAAGGCTCTTCATTAGCGATGGGCGCTAGGTGCGGCTAGTGCACGGGCGGCGGCGACATCCGCATTGATCGCCGTTTTCAACGCCTCCAGGGAGGCGAAACGCTGCTCTTCACGCAGCTTTTGGTGGAAAGCCACCGTCAAACGCCGGTCATACAAATCACCGGCAAAATCCAAAAGGTGAACTTCCAGGTGGGCTTTGCCATCACCTGCAACCGTGGGCCTGACGCCTATGTTGGCGACTCCGGGCCACGATTGGCCGTCGATGTCGACACTCACCAGGTAAACCCCGGTCAGTGGCACACGACGGCGCTTGAGCTGCACGTTGGCGGTTGGCGTGCCCAGTTGGCGCGCCAGCTTCTGGCCGTGCAGCACCCGCCCGGCAATCCGGAACGGGCGACCGAGCAAACGCTCGGCCGAGGCGAAGTCGGCAGCGGCCAGGGCGTTACGCACCTGGGTACTGCTCACGCGCAGGCCGTCCAGTTCGACGGTTTGCGCGGCTTCGACGGTAAAACCCTGGGTGACGCCGGCCTGCTGCAGGAAATCGAAATCCCCTACCCGGTCGCAACCGAAACGGAAGTCGTCGCCGACCTCCAGATGCTGCACGCCGAGGCCGTCCACCAGGATACGGTCGACGAACTCGGCGGCGCTGAGGCTGCGCAAGCGCTGGTTGAAAGCCAGGCAGAGGACGCGGTCCACACCTTCTTCAGCCAGCAGTTGCAGCTTGTCCCGCAGGCGGGCCAGACGCGCCGGCGCCGTCTGCGGGGTAAAGAATTCTCGCGGCTGTGGTTCAAAAATCACCACGCAGCTGGGCACGCCCAACTCAACCGCACGCTCACGCAGGCGGGCCAGGATAGCCTGGTGGCCACGGTGAACACCGTCAAAGTTGCCAATAGTGGCGACGCAGCCCCGATGCTGGGGGCGCAGGTTGTGGAGACCTCGAACCAGCTGCATAACGCGCTTCTTGCTCATAAAGTGGTCGATTATAACCACACCCGGCCCCGGACGACAGGCAACAGCGCAGGCCATTTGCGCGAATCGATAAAACAACCGTCTTATCGACGAAAAGTCTCTAGCTCAGCGACTTGCGATTGAAATCCCGCAAGCGGAAGCCCATCAGCAGCAACATGCCGAAGTACACCAGCACACCAGCCGCCACCAACGCTCCCAGGCGCATGAAGCGCTCGAGCATATGGCCCTGCTCCCAGGCCGGCATGAAGTGCATCAGGCCCAGCAGTACCGCTGCCATCGTCCCCACTGCCACCACCAACTTGAGCGCAAACAAGCCCCAGCCCGCCTGAGGCTGGAACATTTTCTGTTTACGCAGCTGATAAAACAGCAGCCCGGCGTTGATGCAGGCCCCCACACTGATCGCCAGCGCCAGCCCGGCATGCTTCAGCGGACCGATGAACGCCAGGTTGAGCAGTTGGGTAACCACCAGGGTGAAGATCGCGATCTTTACCGGGGTACGGATGTTTTGTTGAGCATAAAAGCCGGGGGCCAGCACCTTGATCACGATAATGCCCAGCAGGCCGACGGAATAGGCGATCAGCGCACGCTGGGTCATCGAGGCGTCAAACGCAGTGAACTGGCCGTACTGGAACAGCGCGACCGTCAGTGGCTCGGCGAGCAACCCCAGGGCCACGGCACACGGCAGCACCAGCACGAAGCACAGGCGCAGGCCCCAGTCGAGAATCCGCGAATATTCGTGGCGGTCTTTGCTGGCATAGGTGCGCGACAGCGTTGGCAGCAGGATGGTGCCGAGTGCCACGCCGAGCACGCCGGACGGCAATTCCATCAGACGGTCGGCGTAGTACATCCACGACACCGAACCCGAGACCAGCAGCGAGGCGAAGGCGGTGTTGATGATCAGGGAAATCTGGCTGACGGAAACCCCGAGGATGGCCGGCAGCATGTTGCGCATCACCCGCCAGACGCCGGTGTCCTTGAGATTCAAACGCGGCAGCACGAGCATGCCGATTTTCTTCAGGTGCGGCAGCTGGTACAGCAGTTGTGCCAGGCCACCAGCCAGGACCGCCCAGCCGAGGGCCATCACAGGCGGATCGAAATACGGTGTCAGGAACAGCGCAAAAATAATCATGCTGACGTTAAGCAGGGTCGGCACGAAGGCCGGCACCGAGAAACGGTTCCAGGTATTGAGGATCGCCCCGGCCAGGGACGACAGGGAAATCAGCAATATATAAGGAAAGGTCACCCGCAACAGATCAGTGGTCAGGGCGAATTTTTCCGGTGTATTGGCAAAACCGGGGGCCGTGGCCCAGATCACCCAGGGCGCGGCGAGCATCCCGGCGATCGTCACCAGCGTCAGCACCAACGTCAGCAAACCCGAAACATAGGCAATAAAGGTGCGGGTCGCCTCCTCGCCTTGCTGGGCCTTGTACTCCGCCAGAATCGGCACGAATGCCTGGGAAAAAGCCCCCTCGGCGAAGATCCGCCGCAGCAGGTTGGGCAGTTTAAAGGCAATGAAGAAGGCATCCGTGGCCATGCTGGCGCCAAAAATACGCGCCAGCAACGTGTCACGCACAAACCCCAGAACCCGGGAAATCATAGTGATAGAGCTGACAGCGGCCAACGATTTGAGCAGATTCATTGAAAGAGTTTTTGCCTATAGATAAAGAGCAGGCGAACAAACGGCCCACATATGCGATACTCCGCGCCTGCAACAAGCACAGAGCCAAAGCTCGCGAGTTTACAGGTCAAGCGCCGGAAATAAATCACCCGCCTCTTAAGATCGACCACTCAGCAGTTCGCATCACACGCCCTTGACAAGACTTCAACTCATCGGCATGATTCGCGGCCTATTTTGTTTGCTATTTCCTAAAAAGTCTTTCGAGGAGCTCGACGGTGGCCAACACACCTTCCGCCAAAAAACGTGCAAAACAGGCTGAGAAGCGTCGCAGCCACAACGCCAGCCTGCGTTCCATGGTTCGTACCTACATCAAGAATGTAGTTAAAGCCATTGACGCAAAAGACGCTGAAAAAGCTCAAGCTGCTTACGTTCTGGCCGTGCCAGTTATCGACCGTATGGCCGATAAAGGCATCATCCACAAGAACAAAGCTGCTCGCCATAAAGGTCGTCTGAATGGCCACATCAAGGCTCTGAACCTTGCTGCTGCAGCCTAAGCGATAAGCTTGTTAAAAAACCGACCCCAGGGTCGGTTTTTTATTGCCTGCGATTTGGGAAAGCCAAAAAAAGAGCCGGCATGCCGGCTCTACTTCAGATTTATTGCGCTGTGGGCCACGGCAAGATCGGAATCGCCGTCACCGCATTCTGCGGGCTGCCTTCGATCAAGCGGTCACTGTAGACCAGATACACCAGGGTATTGCGCTTCTTGTCGAGGAAACGCACCACCTGCATGGTCTTGAACACCAACGACGTGCGCTCCTTGAACACCTCATCCCCATCCTTCAGCTCGCCCTTGAAGCGAATCGCGCCCACCTGGCGACAGGCAATCGACGCCTCGGCGCGATCCTCCGCCAGACCCAACCCACCCTTTACCCCGCCCGTCTTGGCGCGAGACAGGTAGCAGGTCACGCCATCCACCTTCGGGTCATCAAAGGCCTCGACCACGATCCGGTCATTGGGGCCGACAAACTTGAACACTGTCGACACCTGGCCAATCTCTTCGGCTGACGCCAGCAACGGCATCGCCAGCAGCAAACCGAGCAATCCCTTCATTACGCGCATCGAGACTTCCTTTTTTACTTAAACCAGAATCAGGTTATCCCGGTGAACCAGCTCCGGCTCAGCCATGTAACCCAACAGACCGACAATCGCCTCAGACGACTGCCCGATGATTTTCTGCGCCTCAAGGGCGCTGTAGTTGGCAAGGCCACGGGCAATCTCACGACCATCCGGCGCCACACACACCACCATTTCGCCACGGCGGAAGCTGCCCTGGACCAGTTTTACACCCACCGGCAGCAAGCTTTTGTTGCCTTGGGACAACGCTGAAACCGCACCAGCATCCAACACCAGAGTACCGCGCGTCTGAAGATGCCCCGCCAGCCACTGCTTGCGCGCCGCCAGCATGCCACGCTCAGGCGACAGCAGCGTACCGATGCGCTCGCCCGCCTTGAGGCGATCCAGCACCCGCTCAATCCGGCCACCGACGATGATGGTATGCGCACCAGACCGCGCAGCCAGCCGTGCCGCACGCAGCTTGGTCTGCATGCCGCCACGCCCCAGGGCACCGCCGACACTGCCAGCCACCGCATCCAGCGCCGGATCATCGGCACGCGCCTCATAAATCAGCTGGGCCTCAGGGTTATTGCGCGGGTCAGCGTCGAACATGCCGTCACGATCCGTGAGGATCACCAGCAAATCAGCCTCAACCAGGTTGGCCACCAGCGCTGCCAGGGTGTCGTTGTCACCGAAGCGAATCTCGTCGGTCACCACGGTGTCATTCTCGTTGATCACCGGGATCACCTTGAGTTCAACCAGGGCACGCAGGGTGCTGCGGGCATTCAGGTAGCGCTTGCGGTCGGACAAGTCGTCATGGGTCAGCAGAATCTGCGCCGTGTGGCGCCCGTGCTCGGCAAAGCTGGATTCCCAGGCCTGTACCAGGCCCATCTGACCAATCGCGGCGGCAGCCTGCAGCTCATGCATCGCGCTGGGTCGCGCGGTCCAGCCGAGGCGGCTCATGCCGGCGGCAACCGCCCCGGACGACACCAACACCAACTCGACGCCGGCCTCATGCAAGGCCACCATCTGGTCCACCCAGACACTCATGGCCGCACGATCCAGCCCCTTGCCATCCGCCGTCAGCAGCGCGCTACCGATCTTAACGACCCAACGCTGCGCACCTGTCACCTTGCTCCGCATCATCTTCAACCTTAGATAGAGGGCCGCGCGACCCAGCGCCGCCCATAACGTTATTCGTGACTACCGATTTCCAGATACCAAAACGCCGCTCGATTGAGCGGCGCTTAAGTTTACTGCAACGAATCAGTCGCGCACGTAAATGATTTCCGGACCATCTTCATCATCCACGTCTTCCTCGTCCCAATCATCGTCACCGATATCATGGACCGACTTGACGCCACTGCGACGCAGGGCACGCTGATCATCCAGCGCCTGCAACTGGGCACGAGCCTCGTCTTCGATGCGCTGATCCAGTTCAGCCAGCTCGGCCTTGTAGACAGGGTCGGCGGCCAGGCGATCGGCACGGTCTTCGAGGTAACGCATGATGTCGCGAGTCAGGCGCTCAGTGCCTTCTTTGGCAATGGCCGAGATCACGTAGACCGGACCGGTCCATTCCAGGCGATCAACGATCTCCTTGACGCGCTCTTCGTGCTCTTCCTCGAGGATCTGGTCGCACTTGTTCAGCACCAACCAGCGATCACGCTCAGCCAGGGACGGGCTGAACTTGGTCAGCTCGCTGACGATCACTTCAGCAGCGTCCGGTGCACTGGTGTCATCCAGCGGCGCCATGTCGACGAGGTGCAGCAGCAAACGGGTGCGGGACAAGTGCTTGAGGAAACGGATCCCCAGGCCTGCGCCGTCGGAAGCGCCTTCGATCAGGCCCGGAATGTCCGCAACCACGAAGCTTTTCCAGCGGTCGACGCTGACCACACCCAGGTTCGGCACCAGGGTAGTGAACGGGTAATCGGCGACTTTCGGCTTGGCAGCAGACACCGAGCGAATGAACGTACTTTTGCCGGCGTTCGGCAAGCCCAGCAGGCCCACATCAGCCAGTACCTTCATTTCCAGCTTGAGGTCACGCTGCTCGCCTGGCTTGCCCGGCGTGGTCTGGCGTGGCGCACGGTTGGTACTGGACTTGAAACGGGTGTTGCCCAGACCGTGCCAGCCGCCATGAGCCACCAGCAGGCGCTGACCGGCTTTGGTCAGGTCACCAATGACTTCCTGGGTTGCGGAGTCGATCACGGTGGTGCCGACCGGAACCCGCAGTACCAACTCTTCGCCTTTTTTACCGGTGCAGTCAGTGCTGCCGCCGTTGGAGCCACGCTCGGCATCAAAGTGCCGGGTGTAACGGTAGTCCACCAGGGTGTTGAGGTTTTCGTCGGCGATCATGTAGACCGAGCCGCCATCACCACCATCACCACCGTTAGGACCACCGTTTTCGATGAATTTTTCCCGACGGAAACTCATGCAACCGTTACCGCCGTCGCCAGCTTTTACTCGGATCGAAACTTCATCAACGAACTTCATAACAAAACGCCTCTCGTCGCACGGACGAGCTTAAGAAACCAAGACATAAGACTCTTGCAAAAATGAGCGCAGCGACCTCAAGCAACGACCGCAAATCCACTGCTTTCGCCCATCACAAACAGCTTTGCAAGAGACTCACCCCACAAACGAAAAAGCCCCGTCGCGAGACAGGGCTTTTCCAGCAACTACGTAATTATGCCGCGACGACTTCAGTCTTCGGGACAATGCTCACGTAACGGCGGTTGAAAGCGCCTTTTACTTCAAACTTGATCACGCCGTCGATTTTAGCGAACAGAGTGTGATCTTTACCCATGCCAACACCGTAACCGGCGTGGAATTGGGTGCCGCGCTGACGCACGATGATGTTGCCCGGAATGATAACCTGGCCGCCATACATCTTCACGCCAAGGCGTTTGGCTTCTGAGTCGCGACCGTTACGGGTACTACCACCAGCTTTTTTGTGTGCCATGAGTCAATTCTCCTAGTGAGGAATTAGGCTGAAATTAAGCCTGAATACCGGTGATTTTGATCTCGGTGTACCACTGGCGGTGGCCCATACGCTTCATGTGGTGCTTACGACGACGGAACTTGATGATGCGGACTTTATCGTGACGACCTTGGGAGATCACTTCAGCCACAACGGTAGCGCCTGCAACAACTGGAGCGCCGATGTTCACGTCATCGCCATTGGCGACCAACAGAACGCGATCAAAAGTAACGGATTCGCCAGTAGCGATTTCCAGCTTCTCGATCTTCAGGTATTCACCTGGGGCGACCTTGTATTGCTTGCCACCAGTAACAATTACTGCGTACGACATGGTATTTCTCCGATAATCCTGCTCACCCAGCGCTTTATAAGAAGAGGTATTGGCTGGCATGGCTGCATGGGATGGACGTCCCGAATGCAATTGCGTAAGGCAGGTGCTGCCCAGGAAGTTCAGGGTGCGCGATTGTACGCAAGCTATGGAGGTGTTGCAAGTAGCCGTCTATCGCGCCTTGACACTACGGGACGTGGGTCCTAGCATGCCGCGCAACCCTTCTGGAGCGACTGTCGCTGATGCAACCCCAAGCTTTCTACCGCGCGGTGGCGGACGATTTTAGCGCCGTCGACGGCATCATCAAGAAGCAGCTGACTTCTAAAGTGCCGCTGGTCTCCAAAATTGGCGACTACATTACGTCGGCCGGCGGTAAACGCCTGCGTCCTTTATTAGTGTTGCTGTGTGGCAAGGCCCTGGGCCGCGAAGGCGATGACCTGCGCCTGCTGGCCGCGACCATCGAGTTCCTGCACACCGCCACCCTGCTGCACGACGACGTGGTCGACATGTCCGGCATGCGCCGTGGTCGCGAGACGGCCAACGCGATGTGGGGCAACGCGCCGAGCGTGCTGGTGGGCGACTTCCTGTACTCGCGCTCGTTCGAAATGATGGTCGAGCTGGGCTCGATGCCGGTGATGAAGATTCTTTCACAGGCCACGCGCATCATCGCCGAAGGCGAAGTGTTGCAGCTGTCGAAGGTTCGCGACGCCAGCACCACCGAAGAAACCTACATGGAAGTGATTCGCGGCAAAACCGCGATGCTCTTCGAAGCCTCGACCCACAGCGCCGCCGCCCTGTGCGAAGCGACGCCCGAGCAGAGCGAAGCCCTGCGCACCTTCGGCGATCACCTGGGCGTGGCCTTCCAGCTCGTGGACGACCTGCTGGACTATCGCGGCGACGCCGAAACCCTGGGCAAGAACGTCGGTGACGACCTGGCCGAGGGCAAGCCGACCTTGCCACTGATCTACACCATGCGCGAAGGCACGCCGGAACAGGCCGCCCTGGTGCGCAAGGCGATCCAGAAAGGCGGGATCGAAGACCTGGAAAGCATCCGCGAAGCCGTGGAAGCCTCGGGTTCCCTTGAATACACCGCGCAACTGGCCCGTGACTACGTGGCTCGCGCGATCCAATGCCTGGAAGCCCTTCCAGCCAGCGAATACCGGGACGCCCTGGTTGAGCTGAGTGAGTTCGCGGTCGCCCGTACTCACTGATTCTGCTCTGCTCCATGYAGGAGCTGGCTTGCCTGCGATWGCATCACCKYGGTGTAACWGACAAACCGAGGTGCCTGCATCGCAGGCAAGCCAGCTCCCACAGCGTTCTCTGGCGTTGCTGCCCCCTGCCCGGCTAAAACCCTATACAATGTGCGCTTTTTAGCCATCCTGAAACCAAGGAGCTTTAGTGAGCACGTTGCCATCCTGCCCGAAATGCAATTCCGAATACACCTACGAAGATGGCGCCCAGCTGATTTGCCCGGAATGCGCCCATGAGTGGGCCGTCGGCGGCGAAGCCGAGGCGGCCAGCGATGAATCCGTGAAGAAAGACTCTGTGGGCAACGTCCTGCAGGACGGCGACACCATCACCGTGATCAAGGACCTCAAGGTCAAGGGCACGTCCCTGGTGGTCAAGGTCGGCACCAAGGTCAAGAACATCCGCCTGTGCGATGGCGACCACGATATCGACTGCAAGATCGACGGTATCGGCCCGATGAAACTCAAGTCCGAGTTCGTCCGCAAGGTCTGAATATGCTGCCTCCATCCCGTGCCCTGCACGGGATGGCGCTTCACCCTCCCCGCGTCAGTTCCGCACTGGCGGCAAAAGGCCAGGCCTTTTGATCAAAAACAATATCCACACAGAAAAGTCCGGAAATGGCCAATAGGGACTTGCTATTCTACGAATAAGAATTATTCTCATTGAAACCCATCAAGGAGATACTTCCCATGACTTATTTGATCGATGCCTGGCTGGACCGTCCACACCCTTACCTGCGAATCCTCCATCGGGAAACCGGGGAAGTCTGCGCGGTGCTGGAAGAAGAGGCGTTAAGCGAACTGCAGGATCAGGGCGACCTGGACGTCAATGGCCTGAGTTCCAGTGAGCCCGGGGTGCTGAAGGAAGTGGTGAGAAATCTGTTTCTGTTCTGCTATGCCCGAGCGTTGCGCCCGGTGACGGATCTCAATGGCAAGTTTCATCCATGAGCAACCGCGCAAAACAATGCAGGAGCGAGCAGGCTCGCTCCTGCAGGTAAGGTCTTACAGAACGTCGAGCAGCTCGACGTCAAACACCAGAACGCTGTGCGGCGGGATGCTGCCAACGCCTTGAGCGCCGTAAGCCAGTTCGCTCGGCACGTACAGGCGCCATTTGCTGCCGGCATTCATCAGTTGCAGGGCTTCGGTCCAGCCGGCGATCACTCCGCCAACCGGGAATTCCGCAGGCTGGCCGCGCTCGTAGGAGCTGTCGAACACAGTGCCGTCGATCAGGGTGCCGTGGTAGTGAGTACGCACCTGGTCTTCACGGGTCGGCTTGGCGCCGCTACCTGCAGTCAGCACTTCAAATTGCAGGCCGGAAGCCAGGGTGGTGATGCCGTCACGCTTGGCGTTTTCAGCCAGGAAAGCCAGGCCTTCGCCAGCAGCAGCTTCAGCCTTTGCAGCGGCTTCGGCTTGCATGATTTCGCGGATGACCTTGAAGCTGGCGGCCATTTGCTCCTGGTCCACACGGCTAGGCTTGCCGGCAAAAGCGTCGGTCAGGCCAGCCAGGATCGCGTCCAGGCTCACGCCCGGTGGCGGGTTGTCGCGCAGCTGGTCGCCCAACTGACGGCCAATGCCGTAGCTCACGCGGGTTTCGTCGGTGGACAGATTAACTTCGGACATGGAAAGGCTCCGCTGTAGGACGACACAGGTGCCGTCCAAACTAAAAGGGCGAGCAGACTAGCACACAAGCCACGCCCTTGATGAGCCCCGCGCAGGAGAGCGCCAGGGGCTGATTAATGCTTGGTAACCTTGTCCAGGTAGCCCATGGCAAACGCCGACACCACGAAGGTCATGTGAATGATCACGTACCATTTCAGGTGCTCGGGATCGACGTTCTTGGCGTCCATGAAGACCCGCAGCAGATGGATCGACGAAATCGCCACGA
The DNA here is from genome assembly GCF_019382755.1 of Pseudomonas sp. Colony2. Lineage (NCBI taxonomy): Bacteria > Pseudomonadati > Pseudomonadota > Gammaproteobacteria > Pseudomonadales > Pseudomonadaceae > Pseudomonas > Pseudomonas sp. Colony2. The sequence continues at coordinate 6,235,147 of NZ_CP080030.1, forward strand.
TGGACGCCGCGACCTTCATCTTCAGCGACGAGGAGTCCATGGTCCCCAGCCAGTTGAGCTTCTCCTTGCTTTCGTCGATGTCCAGCTGGGAGACGAAGTTCTCGTAGCCGCTGATCATCACCATCACCAGCAGGCCGCCCACCAGGGCCATGTCGATCAACGACAGCAGCACCAGGATCACATCCGACTCGCTCATGGTGAACACGATGGGAATCACATGAAACACTTCCTGGAAGAACTTCAGGCCCAGCGCCAGCAGCCCCAGGGACAGCCCGAAATAGATCGGCGCCAACAGCCAGCGTGAGGCATACATTGCATTTTCGATAAAGCGTTCCATTGAATCTCACACAGCTTGGCTAAAAATGGCGACGAGTATACCAGCCGCACCCAAACCCCAGAAACCGTCGAGAAAACTGATCTGTACGGCATCTGTTAAGGAATTTTTCTGCTAGTGTCGAGCTCATCAACTCGGCTCGATGATGTCGGACAGGAAAACTCAGATAATGGATGTGCGATCCCCTTTGGCCAGCCTTGGCCTGTGTGCGGCGTTGCTGATGGGCAGCGGTTGTTCCCCAAGCGATGAACACAAGCAAGCCAGTCTCGAAGAGAAAACCGCCAAGTTCGAACAATCCCTGGACGCCATCCAGGACCCCAAGCTCAAGGACGCCGTGTCCGAGCTCGGAGGCTCGCTGCTGTTGCTGGAACGGGCGCGCGCCAAGCTCGCCACCAAGCCCATCGAGGCCGAGTACAGCGAAGACGCCCTGGCGCTGCTCAAGCATTACCCTACGCCGCAGGCCCTGGTCGATACCTACATCAATGGCCTGTTTGTCCTGCGCAAGGCGTCCCATTCGGACTACCTGACGGACCTGCAGCCGATCTTCCCGTTCAACTTCAACATGCCCGACCAGTTCCCCTTCCCTCACGGCCTGGAATGGCAGTCGGTGACCCTGAGCAACAGCAAGGTCATCCCGTTCCAGCCGGAATGGTCGGAAACCGACCCGGGCATCCAGTTGAGCCCCACCAGTTCCAACCTGACCAACCCCGATGACCTGACGGTGACCTACCCATTCGTCGAAGGCGTCGAGACGGAGAACAAAAGCCAGCCGCAGCCCGTCACCCTCAAGGGCAAGGTGGAAGTGATTGCCCCGCGTAAAGTCTTCACCTTCGACTTGTCGAAAAAGGACGTGGGCCGCAAGCGCACCGAAGAAAACGTCACCGTCACCCTGCTGGCCCTGGAAAAGAACTACGCCGAGATCGAACTGACCAACAGCGCCCCGCTGGCGCCGGAAGTCGCGGACGAATCGCCGAACCCGTTGCTGGTGCAGGCTCGTGACACCACCGGGCAATTTCTCTCGCGCTCGGGCTCGATCAACGAAAACGCCGCGCAACTGGCGTTCTACGAGAAGCAACTGGCCGAAATGCAGAAGCAGAAGGCCTGGTCCGACGCCTTCGAGAAACAGCTGGAAGACGAGCAGAAAGCCTTCGAGCTCAAGCAGAATAGCCATTACACCAAGGTGTACTTCAATGGCCTGATCGACAATGTGCAAGTCAGCGTGCTCGACTTTTCCCAGGCCACGGTGACCCGCAAGGACCTGGACCTGCCCGTACGGCGCTTCGACAAGAACAGCCTGGAAAAAACCGTACAGCCGTTGCCGATGCCCGTCACGGTGTATGACGACCAGGCTGCGGATTGGCTCAAGGACGCCACCCTGTCCGAAGACCAACTGAAGAAAAGCGTCACCATCAACCAGTCGGTGGATGACGCCAGTGCGGCGCACGTTGAGTTCGATCACCCCTACACCTTCAACGACGACCTGCTGGGCGAGGACCGCGGCGGCGGCGATGCCCCGGTGACGTTCCTCACCGCCAACGACGAAGGCAAGCTTGGCGAGCCGATCGAACTGCCCGCCGAAGCCTACGAGGTCGACCCAGGGCGCGGCACCATCACCTATGACCTGAACCTGTTCCCTGAAAACCCGGGGTTTGCCGTCGGATCGATGCCGCTGTTCCTGGCGACCATCGAGAAAGGCAGCCTCACTGCCGGGCAACTGCCCAAGGGCCTTGAGCTGAAGGACAACGCGCTGATTGTCGACCAGAAGCTGTTCCCCTCTGACAGCTGGCGGTTCTATGCCAAGGACGCCAGCGGCAACTACCTGAAGGAAATTCTCGGCGTCAGCCACCGCGCCGAGGAATACGGCACGGCGCTGTTCGACGTGCATTACTTCTACGGCCAGCCGACGACATTGGAAACCTACCAGCGCACCGGCCTGGACACGGTGCAGTATGGGTTTGAGGTGAAGCTGGACAAACCCGAGGCGGCCCCTGCCCCCAAGCCCTAGCCCCTCCCCCGCCCCCGTAGCAGCTGTCGAGCACCAGCTGCTACGGGGGGAGTGCGGTCAGCGGATATCGCTTAGCACCGTCTGCCGTCCACCGTTGAGTTGTCGCAAGTGCGCCTGCAGGTGCAGGCACCAGATCTGCGGGTCGTCAGCCAGCTCGTACCCGTGCAGGGTCAGGCTTTCAACAATCGAATCGAGGATGGTTTGTGCCACGAAAGGTCCGTGGAACGGGCCTTGGGACTTGATGGTGGAGGGTTGTTCGCCGGTCATTCCGGCGGCAAACAACAAGGTCCACATCCCGGTATCCCCCGCGAGAGGGCGAATGGAACATTCGATACGGGTGACCAGGCCCAGGCACTGGCGGGTGAGGCAGAGGTTGCGCGACATGGCGGCGACCCTCGGTAGATCCGGTATTCAGCCTCGCAAGGCAAGACTGTTTCTATCCAGCGACTCCTGTGGCTATCCCTTGAGCTGAGAATAGAAGAAACCCGGTACAAACCAAGGCTGGGGGACCAACGGATGACTGCCGTCACGACGGCGTCAAAAATATGCCGAAGGGACCTGGAACCAGGCCCCTTCGGCATTGATTACACCGGCTTGGTCTCAGCCAGTGCTTCCTGCGCCAACTCCTTCTCGGCTTCCTTCAGGTCATCTTCACTGATCATCTCGGCGATTGCCCGCAGACGCTCCACCACCCGCGCATTGACGCTGCCTTCGGGGAATTGCCCCTCTTCGTCGGGCGAACCCGCAGGCTCACCCACCAGCAGGCTCAAGGCCTCGTCGGCCTGACGCACGGCATAGACGTGGAATTGCCCCTGCCGCACGGCCTGCAACACCTTCTCATCGAGCATCAGTGTCGCGACGTTGGCCTGGGGAATGATCGCCCCCTGCTCGCCGGTCAGCCCGCGGGCCTCGCAAAGACGGAAGAAACCTTCGATCTTCTCGTTGACCCCGCCGACCGCCTGCACCTCACCAAACTGGTTGATCGAGCCGGTGATGGCAAAGCACTGCTTGAGCGGCGTCTTCGACAGGGCCGAGATCAAGGTGCAGGCTTCGCCCAGGGACGCGCTGTCGCCGTCGACATAGCCGTAGGACTGCTCAAGGGCGATACTCGCCGAGATCGCCAACGGGAATTCCTGGGCATAACGGCTGCCCAGGTAACCGGTGAGGATCATCACGCCCTTGGAGTGAATCGGCTGGCCGAGGTTAACTTCACGCTCGATATCGACGATGCCGCTGCCGCCCGGGTACACCGTGGCAGAAATCCGCGCCGGCACACCGAACGCGGAGTCACCCACCTCCAGCACCGTCAGCCCGTTGCACTTGCCCACCGCCGCGCCGGCGGTGTCGATCAGGATCACCCCGGCGAGCATGTCGTCGAGAATCCGCGCCGACACCCGCCCGGTGCGCGTGGCCTTGGCCTTGAGTGCGCGCTCGATGTGCCCGGAGTCGGTGCGCTCATCACCGGCCAGGTGACGAATGAAGTCCGCCTCGCTGACCAGCTGGAACAAATCACCGATACGCGCCGACAAGCGGCCCTGGTTCTCCGCCAACCGCGCGCTGTAGGTCGCCAGCCGCGCCACCGCATCGGAGGTCAACGGCGCCATGCCTTCTTCCGAGGTGCGGGTTTTCAGCAACTGGGCGAACTGCTCCAGGCTTTCATCCACCATCGGGATGTCTTCGTCAAAATCCACCAGTACCCGGAACATCTCCTGGAAGTCCGGATCCGCGTCCTGCAACGCGTAGTACAACTGGCGGGAGCCGATGATGATCACCTTGAGCTGCAACGGGATCACTTGCGGGTTGAGGGTCACCGTGGCCAGGCGGCCCAGTTCGCCCAGCGGTGATTCCATCTTCAGCTTGCGCGATTGCAAGGCACGCTTGAGGGCGTCCCATACAAACGGCTCGCTGAGCATCTTCTCGGCTTCAAGGATCAGGAAACCACCGTTGGCACGATGCAGCGCACCCGGGCGCAATTGGCGATAGGTGGTGTAGAGCGCGCCCTGGTCGGTGCTGTATTCAATACGACCGAACAGGTTGTCGTAGGTCGGATGCGGCTCGAAGACCACCGGCGCGCCACCGTTGATCGGATGCCCCACCACCAGGCTCGGGCAGTACTGTTCTTCCAGCAACTTGCGAGCCTGGGCGTCGGTTTTCGCGTCGTCCACCAACTGCTCGACCACGGTTTTCAGCAGGTAGACCTGCATCGCCTGCAAGTAGCCGCAGACGGCCGCGTTCTCCGCATATTTTTCGGACAACGGCGCCAGCAGTGGCTGCAAGGCCAGCGTGATGGTTTCTTCGTTGAACTGGCGCATCTGGTTATTGGACTCGCGCTTCCACTGGGGCAGGCTGGCGAGTTCTTCGTTGAGGCGTTCTTCCAGTTCGGAAATATCGGTGTGGAAACGCTCGCGGTCGGCTTCGGGCAACTGCGAGAACTCGGCCTCGTCCAGGGCCTTGCCGTCGAGCATCGGGGTAAACGCTATGTTGGTGCTGTCACGGTACAGCGCCACGTCTTTTTCCAGGGCCAGGCGCTCGATGACGTCCAGGGCACGGTCGTAACGCTGGTTGAAGGCACGGTCGATGGCGCTTTTGCGCTGTTGATACGTCGGGTGTTCAAACACCGCCGGGAAGGTCGCGACCAGGTTGTCGATCAGGCCGTTGATATCGGAGATGAACGCGGCAGCACCGCCCGCAGGCAGTTCCAGCGCGCGGGGTTCGCGAGGCTCATCGAAATTATTGACGTAGACCCAGTCGGCCGGGGTCTGCAGGCGCTTGCCTTCGGCCTTGAGGTAGCGTTTGACGAACGAAAAGCGCCCGGTACCGGGCTCGCCCATCACAAATACGTTGTAACCGGGGCGTGGCATGGCCACACCAAACTGCAAGGCTTCGACCGCACGTTCCTGGCCAAGCACACCGCGAAAGGGCTCCAAATCATTGGTGGTCGAGAAGCTGAACTGTTCAGCGGAAAAAGGACGAGTCAGCGCTTCGGGCGCTAGACGCAAGCTGGCAGCAACAGGATCAGGCATCGGGCTTCCTTACATCAGGCGGGGCAGATGACGGCATTCTGGCGCCGGGTTGGGCCGGCTGGCAAGGACGGCTTGGGGAAAGCATAGACCCGTGTTCGGGGCTGTAAAAAAACCGAGTGTTTCCGGCTTGTTTCATAAAAAGTCACGGAACCCTTGGATCATGCCTAAACTCCAACCTGCTGCGGGTTGGACTAATAACCGACCCCTAGGGTGCTGTCAGGCACCTGAACCCTTGTCCATTGGTTTGCACACAAAGAGAACAAAGCTATGAAACGGATCCTTCTCGGTACTCTCTTCACCGTCGTCTCCCTCAATGCAATGGCAGAAGCGCCAGGTGGCCCGAACTGCGGTTGGGGCAACATGTTGTTCGAAGGCCAACGCGGCACTCCGGCTCACTTCCTGGCCTCCACCACCAACGGTACCTCGGGTAACGCCACGTTCGGCATGACCTCGGGCACCAACGGCTGCAGCACCAACAGCGCACTGACCTACGGTGGCAAATCGTGGATTGCCATGAATGGCATGATGAACGAGCTGTCCGAAGACATGGCCAAGGGTAACGGCGAAGCGCTGACTACCTACGCTGTAGTACTGGGCGTTGCTCCTGAAGATCGCGAGCACTTTGCCGCTGTGACTCACGAGCACTTCCAGCAAATCTTCAGCAAGGCTGACGTAACCGCTGATGACGTGCACAACAACACCCTGGCTGTACTGAAAAGCGACACCCGTCTGGCGAAATACGCTACCCAGGCTTAAGCTCGACCCGCCCGTGCCTTTCGAGGCACGGGTTTTATTATTTTTGGACCTGCCTCCCCTTTGGGTCTTTTTATCTCGACTTAAGTTGCCCACATGCTCAAACGCCTTGCCTACCTGGCACTCTTCGCCTGCGCCCCGCTTTATGCGGCGCCGCACCTTGATGATCAACGTTTGCAGCAGCTGGCCAACGACCCGTTCTGGCTTTCGCTGGGGCACTACGAATCCGGTAAGTTCAAAGGCTGGCGCAGCTATGTCAGCGACAAGAAATTCTTCCTCGCTCCCGATGGCGCCCACCATCCGGACCAGGAGCTGAAGGCCACTGTCGAGGCGCTGTATGCCCCGGCCAGCCTCGGCGAAAAGCACGCCCAATGCGTTTACCCGGCACGTACACGCTGGCTCAAGGACCAGTTGCACCTGAGCGACTTGCCGGCGCTGGACTGCAAGGAGTTCAAGCAATGGTTCAAGGACGTCGCCCCCCACAGCGCGGTGATGATCTTCCCGGCGGCCTACCTCAACAGCCCATCATCAATGTTCGGCCATACCCTGCTGCGCATCGACCAGGCTGACGTGCAGAGCAACAACACCGCCCTGCTCAGCTACGCGATCAACTTTGGCGCCTATATCGAAGGCTCGGACAACAGCATCCTCTACGCCTGGAAGGGCCTGATGGGCGGCTACCCGGGCCTGTTCGCGCTGGTGCCCTACCAGGAAAAACTCTCGGAATACCGTAGCCTGGAGAACCGCGACCTGTGGGAATACCGCCTGAACCTGACCCAGGTCGAGACCGAGCGCATGGTCGAGCACGTGTGGGAACTCAAGCAGATCCAATTCGACTATTTCTTCTTCGACGAAAACTGCTCCTATCGCCTGCTGGAACTGCTGCAAGTGGCCCGCCCAAGCCTGCGGTTAACCGAACAATTCCCGCTGACCGCGATCCCTACCGACACGGTAAAAGCCGTGAAAGAAGCCGGCCTGGTGGAGAAAATCGATTACCGCCCTTCCCGTGAACGGGAGCTGCTGGAACGCGCCAAGCCGCTGGACAGCGACGAGCAGCAATGGGTGCTGAAGATCAGCGACGACCAGAAACAACTGCAGGACCCGGCGTTCAAGGCCATCGCCAAAGACCGCCAGGCCCTGATCATCGACGCCGCCTACCGCCTTGGCCGCTACCGCGCCAACGGCCTGGAGCGCGACACCGAACGTTCCCAGCGCAGCTTCGAACTGCTGCGGGCGATCAACCAGAACCCGGCGCCGGACCTGAAGATCGAACGCCCCGGCCTGCCCGAAGACGGCCACGAATCCCGCACCTGGCAAGCCGGCATCGGCACCCGGGGCGACAAGGCTTTCGGCGAATACGGCCTGCGCATGGCCTACCACGACCTGAACGACAACGCCGAAGGCTTCCCCTTGGGCGCGCAGATTGAAATCCTGCAAATGAAACTGCGCCAGTACGAAGGCAACCACTGGCAATTGCAGCAACTGGATCTGGCAACCATCCGCTCACTGACCCCACGCAACGAGCTGCTGCAGCCCTGGTCGTGGCAAGTCACCGGCGGCCTGGAGCGCGTACCGGGCAAGCATGACGACGAGACACTCGTCAGCCACGTCAACGGTGGCGCGGGCGGCACCTGGCAACTGCGCGACGACATGCTTGGCTTCGCCCTCGGCACCGTGCGCGTGGAGCACAACAGCGACTTCGGTGAAGCCATCTCCCCGGCTGCCGGGTTCAATACAGGTGTGTTGTGGCGCAACCCGCTGGGCAACCTGAGCCTGGAAGCCAAGGGTGACTTCTTCACCAATGGCGAGGTGCGGCGCAGTATCAGCCTGAATCAACAGTGGGAATTGTCGCGCAACCTGGGGCTGAGACTGAGTGCGCAGCGGGAATACAGCCACCTCGCGACACCGGTGAACGAAGTGATGCTGGAAGTGAAGTGGTATCACTATTAATCCCTGAGCCGTAGATCGTTCCCACGCTCCGCGTGGGAATGCATCCTGTGACGCTATGCGTCACGACCTTTAAAAGCGGACGCAGAGCGTCCAGGGCGGCATTCCCACGCAGAGCGTGGGAACGATCACTA
>NZ_CP080030.1:6243353-6262938 GCF_019382755.1 Pseudomonas sp. Colony2
AGGAGCTTGCTCCCGCTGGGCTGCGCAGCAGCCCCAAAACCAGACACCTCACCCTCTCTGGAATATCTCAATACCCTGAACAGGGGCCGCTTCGCGCCCCAGCGGGAGCAAGCTCCCTCGCCACAGGGGGCGCGTGATCGCCCGAAGCCGCAGCGTCACACGGATTTCTCACATCCGTTTCACATACCCCGAACGAATCCACTCCTACACTTCCCCCATCAGCCGTTCAACGGCCAGGGAGCAAGCGATGTGGCGGTACGCTGGAGTGCTGGGCCTGTTGGCCCTGCTGTCGGGTTGCCAATCAACCCATGAGGATTTGCTGGCAAAGGGTTATCCACCCGCCTTCGCCGATGGCTATGACGACGGTTGCAGCAGCGGCCGCCAGGCTGCCGGGGTGATCACCGGGGAATTTCGCAAGAACGTCCCGCGCTACCTGAAAGACCGCACCTACGCCGAAGGCTGGGATGATGGCTTTCGCCAATGCAAGGCCATGCGCGAGAACGAAGACCTGAACGACTACAAGAATCGCCACTGGGACGACCGCGAACGCGCCTGGCAACAGGAAAAAGACCGCGACGCTGCCAGGGCCTTTCGCTCGCAATAGGTCGCTTCCAGACATCCAGCGAAACTTAACCCCTGCGACCATGGCCCAAACTCCATAGCAGGAGAACGTCATGAGTCGAGCTTTCGTCAACGAAGACAGCGCCGCTGCCCAGGCCAGCCAACCGGTGGAACGCCAGGTCAGCGCGCAACCCAATCACCTCACTGCCCGCGGACTTGCACAATTGCAGGCCAGGGTCGCGCAGTTGCAGCATGAGCACAGCGAAGAATCCGCCAAGGGCGAGCAGGCCGATAAACAGCGCCAGGCCGACCTTGAGCGGGATTTGCGTTACTTCAACCAGCGCCTGCAAAGCGCACAGGTGGTGGCGCCGGCAACCTCCACCGACAAGGTGCAAATCGGCAGCTGGGTGACCTTTGCCAACGAACAGGACGAAGAGCAGCGCATTCAGTTAGTGGGCGAAGACCAGGCCAACGCCACGGTGGGCCTGATCAACTGGGGTTCGCCACTGGGCCGCGCTCTGCTGGGTGCACAGGTGGGCGACGAGGTGCTGTGGAAGCGCCCCGTCGGTGATCAGTTGATCGAAATCCTGCGCATCGAACCCGAGGGTTAAACGATGCCCTGGGCCAGCATTGCATCCGCAACCTTCACGAAGCCTGCAATGTTGGCGCCCTTCACGTAGTTGACCCGGCCGTTCTCTTCGCCGTAGTGCACGCACGCATGGTGAATCGACTGCATGATGTTGTGCAGCTTGCTGTCCACTTCACCGGCGGTCCACAGCAGGCGCATGGCGTTCTGCGACATCTCCAGCCCGCTCACCGCCACCCCGCCGGCATTGGACGCCTTGCCCGGCGCGAACAGGATGCCGGCCTCGATAAAGATATCCACCGCCTCCAGGGTGGTCGGCATGTTGGCGCCTTCGGCCACGCAGACGCAGCCATTGCGCAACAGAGTGCGCGCCGCTTCGGCGTCCAGTTCATTCTGGGTGGCGCAGGGCAACGCGATGTCGCAGGCCAGTTCCCATGGTGCTTTGCCGGCGCGGAATTCCAGGCCGAAACGCGATGCCAGTTCGCTGATGCGCCCGCGCTGTACGTTTTTCAGTTCAAGCAGTGCCGACCATTGTTCTTCGGTCAAACCGCTTTCGCAGTACAGAGTGCCTTCGGAGTCGGACAAGGAAATCACCTTGCCGCCCAGATCCATGACCTTGCGCGCCGCGTACTGGGCGACGTTGCCGGAGCCGGAGATGGCCACGCGCTTGCCTTCGACCCGCTCGCCGTTGCGCTTGAGCATTTCTTCAGCGAAGTACACGCAGCCAAAACCGGTGGCCTCCGGGCGAATCAGGCTGCCGCCGTAGCTCATGCCCTTGCCGGTCAGCACCGAGGTGAACTGGTTGCTCAGGCGCTTGTACTGGCCGAACAGGAAGCCGATCTCCCGGGCGCCCACGCCAATATCACCGGCGGGCACGTCCACGTCCGAGCCGATATGGCGATACAGCTCGCTCATGAACGCCTGGCAGAAACGCATCACCTCGGCGTCGCTCTTGCCCTTGGGATCGAAGTCCGAGCCGCCCTTGCCGCCGCCCATGGGCAGCGAGGTCAGGGAGTTCTTGAAGGTTTGTTCGAAGGCGAGAAATTTCAGCACGCCCAGGTTCACCGACGGGTGGAAGCGCAGGCCACCTTTATAAGGGCCGATGGCGCTGTTCATCTGGATCCGGAACCCGCGGTTGACCCGTACTTTGCCCTGGTCATCTTCCCACGACACCCGGAACACAATCGCACGCTCCGGCTCGCAGATGCGCTCCAGGATGCCCGAGTTCAGGTAGTGGGGATTGGCTTCAAGAAACGGCCACAAACTGCGCAGGACTTCTTCCACGGCCTGGTGGAATTCCGGCTGGTCGGGGTCGCGTTTCTTGAGGCGGGCAAGGAAGGATTCAACGGATTCGATCATGAAAAGTCTCGGCAAATTTATTGTCGTTAAAGGAGATTTGTCCCGGACTTTATCAATTCATGTCGCACCGCGACAGGGCAAAATGTCGCTTTTGTGAATTTAAATGGTGCATTAGATATAAATACAGGCGTTTTTTTGCACCTTAATGAGGATTTCAATCCAGGCCTTGCACCAACAGTTAATCCGCTATCACAGGCAAGCCAGCTCCTACATTTGATCCAGTACATCCATGACAATGCGGTCAACTGTGGGAGCTGGCTTGCCTGCGATGCAGACGACGCGGTCCACCTGGAAACACGCAAAAAAAAGCGGAACCCGAAGGCCCCGCTTGTTCAAACCACCAACCCGAATCAGGCCAGTTTCTTGTGCCGTACACGATGCGGCTGGGCAGCAGCTTCGCCGAGGCGTTTCTTGCGATCGGCTTCGTATTCGGTGTAGTTGCCTTCGAAGAACACCGCCTGGGAGTCGTCTTCGTACGCCAGGATGTGAGTGGCCACGCGGTCAAGGAACCACCGATCGTGAGAGATCACAATGGCGGCGCCCGGGAAGTCCAGCAGGGCTTCTTCCAGGGAACGCAGGGTTTCAACGTCGAGGTCGTTTGACGGTTCGTCGAGCAGCAATACGTTGCCGCCTTCTTTCAGGGTCAGGGCCAGGTGCAAGCGACCGCGCTCACCACCGGACAGGTCCTTGACGAACTTCTGCTGGTCGCCGCCCTTGAAGTTGAAGCGACCCACGTAGGTGCGCGACGGGATTTCGTAGTTGCCGATACGGATCTGGTCGGAACCGTCGGAAATCTGCTGGAACACCGTCTTGCTGCCGTCGAGGTCGTCGCGGCTCTGGTCAACGCAAGCCAGCTGCACGGTTTCGCCGACTTCGATGGTGCCCGAGTCCGGTTGTTCCTTGCCCATCAGCATGCGGAACAGTGTGGATTTACCCGCACCGTTACCGCCGATCACGCCAACGATGGCGCCTTTTGGCATGGAGAACGACAGGTTGTCGATCAACACGCGGTCGCCGTAGCCCTTGCAGACGTTCTTGAACTCGATGACCTTGTCACCCAGGCGCGGACCGGCCGGGATGTAGATTTCGTTGGTCTCGGAACGCTTCTGGAATTCCTGGGACTGCATCTCTTCGAAACGCGCCAGACGGGCCTTGGATTTCGACTGACGCGCCTTGGCGCCTTTACGCACCCATTCCAGCTCGTCTTTCATGGCCTTTTCATGGGCCGATTGCTGCTTGGATTCGGCGGCCAGACGGTCGGACTTGGCTTCCAGCCAACCGGAGTAGTTGCCCTCGTAAGGGATACCGGCGCCACGGTCGAGCTCGAGGATCCAGCCAGCAACGTTGTCCAGGAAGTACCGGTCGTGCGTGATCGCAACCACGGTGCCCGGGAAGTCGTGCAGGAAATGCTCCAGCCAGGCGACGGAATCGGCGTCCAGGTGGTTGGTCGGTTCGTCGAGCAGCAGCATGTCGGGGGCCGACAGCAGCAGGCGGCACAGGGCCACACGACGCTTTTCACCACCGGACAGGTGTTCAACCTTGGCGTCCCACGCCGGCAGGCGCAGCGCGTCGGCGGCGACTTCCAGCTGGCGGTCCAGGTTGTGACCGTCGGCGGCTTGCAGGATGGCTTCGAGCTTGGCCTGTTCTGCCGCCAGTTTGTCGAAGTCAGCGTCTTCTTCAGCGTAGGCCGCGTAGACCTCGTCCAGGCGGGCCTGGGCGTTCTTGATCACGCTGACCGCTTCCTCGACCACTTCACGCACGGTCTTGGTCGGGTCCAGGATAGGTTCCTGTGGCAGGTAGCCGATGTTCAGGTCGGGCATCGGGCGGGCTTCGCCGTCGAACTCGGTGTCGACGCCGGCCATGATTTTCAACAGGGTGGATTTACCCGAACCGTTGAGTCCGAGCACGCCGATCTTGGCGCCCGGGAAGAAGGACAGAGAAATGTTTTTCAGGATTTCCCGCTTCGGCGGAACAACTTTTCCCAGCCGATGCATGGTGAAGACGTATTGAGCCATGGTGAACCTAGCGTCAGTGACTGATGAATTAAGCGGGCGAAACCCGTGCCAGGCCATGCGCCGCGCGGGCCGTTGATGTCTATCAATGCCTGCGTGCGGTAGATGCCTGATTGTCTGGGGCTGGAACGCCCTCGCGTAACCGGCAAAGCTACCTGAATGCGGGTGGGCAGTCCAGCCAGGCGGGGCTGGCACTTTGCCACAACACAAGGCATGCTAGCCGCCCTCCGGGCGTCCGGCTTATAGTGCACGTCGCGCGCCAGTCCAGCCAAACCGCAGGATCACAGTTTGTCCAACGTAACGCCGCCAACTCCCCTGCGCGCCGCTCATATAGCGCCGGGAGCGCCCCTGCACGGAACCCTGAAGGGCGCATTGGCGACGCTGGTCCTGTTGCTGCTCGCGTTATTGTTCTGGCAACTGCTGGACCAGTTGCAGCAAAACCAGAAAAACCAGCAGCAATACACCATCGACTACAGCGCCGACCTGGCCGAACAGATCAGCCTGAACATGGCCCTCAGTGCGCAGATTGCGCTGAACCTGCTGCCGATCGTCGAACCGCCGCGGGACGCCGAACAGCAACAAATCCTGATGCGCACCTTGCAACGCTCCTTGCCGGAGTTGCGCAGCGTCGCCCTGCTCGCCCCCAGCGGCGCGATGATCAGTGACAGCGCCAGCGACAGCCAGGACAGCGCCTGGCTCGAAGAACTGGTCAAGCGCAGCCACGCCCAGTCCTATTACCTGAGCAACAACAACGACGGCACCGTCATCTACCTGCTGCTGCACCAGCCCAGCGGCGGCACCAAGATGTACTGGGCCTTGCGCCTGGCCCCCAATTACCTGGCCAACCTGACCCGCCAGGATGGCCAGGGCCAGCGCCCGATGTGGGTCATCGAAAACCGCCTGAACCACCGGGTGGTCAGCCGTGACAGCGGGATGCCGGCCCAATGGGCCACCGCGTTGACCCCGGACGAGTTGAACAAAAGTGTACTGGTCACGCCCCTGAGCAAGAGCGACTGGCAACTGCGCGGCCTGTTCGACCGCGCCGCCGTGCTGGAGCAACTGCTGCCAGCCTTTATCGGCAAATGCCTGTTGGGCCTGGCCTTCTCGCTGATCCCGGTGATCGTGCTGCTGAACATGCGCCGCCGCCAGCGCCAGGTGCACGAGGGGCGCCGGCGCTACCAGGATATTTTCGAAGGCACCGGCGTGGCGCTGTGCGTGCTCGACCTGTCGGGCCTGCGCGCGTTCTTCGATAGAGCCCGACTGCAAACCCGCGAGCAGTTGCAACAGTTGCTGCAAGACAACCCGGAACAGCGCCAGCAACTGCTCAAGGAACTGCGCATCACCGAGGTCAACCAGGTGGCGGTGCGCCTGCTGAATGTCGCTTCTTGCGAGCAAGCCTGGGAGCGCCTGATCGACGCCTGCCCGTCGAGCCCGACCGCCATCGGCAACCAGGTGATCGACGCGGTGCTGACCCAGCAGAAGCAGCTTGAACTGGAAATCCAGCTCAGCGATATCGAAGGCAACGACCAATACCTGTGGCTGGTGATGCGCCTGCCGGAACAGCAGGACGACTTCAAGGCCGTGATCCTGAGCATCAGTGACATCACCAGCCGCAAGCTGATCGAGTTGTCACTGGTGGAGCGCGAGGGTTTCTGGTCGGACGTGGTGCGCACCGTGCCCGATCACCTGTATGTGCAGGACGTGATCAGCCAGCGGATGATTTTCAGCAACCACCACCTGGGCCACACCCTGGGCTACAACAAGCCCGAGCTGCAGCAGATGGGCGAGTACTTCTGGGAGATCCTGCTGCACCCCGAAGACGCCGAGCGCTACCACGACCTGCGCCTGCAACAGCGCCAGGCCGGCTACCTGAGCCAGTTGCAGTGCCAGTTGCGCTTTCGCCACCGCAACAACCAATGGCGGCGCTTCGACATCCGCGAACAGGCCCTGGCCCGTGACAAGACTGACCAGGTGACGCGCATCATCGGCGTGGCCAAGGACATCACCGACCAGATCGAAGCCAGTGAATCCCTGCGTGACAGCGAACAGCGCTACCGCATGCTGGCGGAAAGCATCAGCGACGTAATCTTCTCCACCGACAGCAAGCTGGCCCTCAACTACGTCAGCCCTTCGGTGAACGCGGTGCTGGGCTATGACGTCGACTGGATCTTCGAAAACGGCTGGCAATCGACCATCGCCAACCCGCAGCAACTGACCGGTATCTACTCCCTGGTGGAGCAAGTCAGCCGCGCCCTGGACCAACCCGAATCCCTCGCGGCCTTGCGCAACGACGTGCAGACCCAGCTGTTCCTGTTCGACTGCCTGCGGGCCGACGGGCGCAAGATCCCCATCGAACTGCGCCTGGTGCTGGTGTGGGACGAACACGGCGCGTTCGAGGGCATCCTTGGCGTGGGTCGCGATATCAGCCAGCAGCGCCGTGCGGAAAAAGACCTGCGCATGGCGGCCACGGTATTCGAACACTCCACCTCGGCGATCCTGATCACCGACCCGGCCGGCTACATCGTGCAGGCCAACGAGGCGTTCAGCCGGGTCAGCGGTTATGCGGTGGCGGACGTGCTCGACCAGTTGCCGAACATGCTCACCGTCGACGAACAGCAGGAAGCCCACCTGCGCTACGTGCTCAAGCAATTGCACCAGCACAGCACCTGGGAAGGCGAAGTGTGGCTCAAGCGCCGCAACGGCGAGCACTACCCGGCCTGGGTCGGAATTACTGCCGTGTTCGATGACGAAGGCGACCTGGCCAGCTACGTGTGCTTCTTCAGCGACATCAGCGAGCGCAAGGCCAGCGAGCAGCGCATCCACCGCCTGGCCTACTACGACGCCCTGACCCACCTGCCCAACCGCACGCTGTTCCAGGACCGCCTGCACACCGCGCTGCAATCGGCGGAACGGCAGAAGTCGTGGGTGGTGCTGATGTTCCTTGACCTCGACCGCTTCAAGCCGATCAACGACTCCCTGGGCCACGCCGCCGGCGACCGCATGCTCAAGGAAATGGCGACCCGCCTGCTGGGCTGCGTCGCCGAAGACGACACCGTGGCACGCATGGGCGGCGACGAGTTCACCTTGCTGCTGCAACCGCGGGTCAACCGTGAGATGGCGCTGAACCGGGCGATTCACGTGGCCGAGCAGATTCTGGCCAGCCTGGTGAAGCCGTTTGTGCTGGAGGGCCGCGAGTTCTTCGTCACCGCCAGTATCGGCATCGCCCTGAGCCCGCAGGACGGCAACGAACTCAGCCAGTTGATGAAAAACGCCGACACGGCGATGTACCACGCCAAGGAGCGGGGCAAGAACAACTTCCAGTTCTACCAGGCCGACATGAACGCCAGCGCCCTGGAACGCCTGGAGCTGGAAAGCGACCTGCGCCACGCCTTGGAACAGAACGAATTCGTGCTGTATTACCAGCCGCAGTTCAGCGGCGACGGCAAACGTTTGACCGGCGCCGAAGCCCTGCTGCGCTGGCGCCATCCGCGTCGCGGGCTAGTGCCGCCGGGGGACTTCATCCCGGTGTTGGAGGAGTTGGGGCTGGTGGTGGACGTGGGTGACTGGGTGATCAGCGAAGCCTGCCGCCAACTCAAGACCTGGCACCAGAACAAGGTGCGGGTACCCAAGGTCTCGGTCAACATTTCGGCCCGGCAGTTCTCCGACGGGCAACTGGGCGAGCGCATCGCCACCATCCTCAAGGACACCGGCCTGCCGCCGGCGTGCCTGGAGCTGGAGCTGACCGAAAGTATCCTGATGCGCGAGGTCAACGAAGCGATGCAGATCCTCGCCAGCCTGAAAAACCTCGGCCTGAGCATCGCGGTAGATGACTTCGGCACCGGTTATTCATCGCTGAACTACCTCAAGCAGTTCCCCATCGACGTGCTGAAGATCGACCGCACCTTTGTCGACGGCCTGCCGTCGGGTGAGCAGGATGCGCAGATTGCCCGGGCGATTATCGCCATGGCCCACAGCCTGAACCTGGCGGTGATCGCCGAGGGTGTGGAAACCCATGAGCAGCTGGACTTCCTGCGGGAGCACGGTTGCGATGAGGTGCAGGGCTACCTGTTCGGGCGACCGATGCCGGCGAACCGGTTTGAGGCGCAGTTCAGCAATGATGCGCTGTTCATGTTCGACTGAAATCCTCAGGTGATGCTGATGGCCTCTTCGCGAGCAAGCCCGCTCCCACATTCGACCGTATTCCACCTGAAGGAACCCGATTGAATGTGGGAGCGGGCTTGCTCGCGAAGGGGCCCGAACAAACACCACCTATCCCCAGATGAGCCCCGCTTGTCCGCGACATGATGTCCTTTCATATGCCATCTAAAACCCATTGGGTTAGAATGCGCTTCTTTTCTGCCCCCGATCCTTGAGGACCGCCATGTTCAGCCGTGATTTGACTATTGCCAAGTACGACGCCGATCTCTTTGCCGCCATGGAGCAAGAAGCTCAGCGCCAGGAAGAGCACATTGAGCTGATCGCTTCGGAAAACTACACCAGCCCCGCCGTGATGGAGGCTCAAGGTTCGGTTCTGACCAACAAGTACGCCGAAGGCTACCCGGGCAAGCGCTACTACGGCGGTTGCGAGTTCGTCGACATCGTTGAGCAACTGGCCATCGACCGCGCCAAGGAACTGTTCGGCGCCGATTACGCCAACGTCCAGCCACACGCCGGCTCCCAAGCCAACAGCGCCGTGTACCTAGCCCTGCTGCAAGCGGGCGACACCATCCTGGGCATGAGCCTGGCCCACGGCGGTCACCTGACCCACGGCGCCAGCGTTTCCTCCTCCGGCAAGCTGTACAACGCCGTTCAGTACGGCATCGACGGCAACGGCCTGATCGACTACGACGAAGTCGAGCGCCTGGCCGTTGAGCACAAGCCAAAAATGATCGTGGCTGGTTTCTCTGCCTACTCGCAGATCCTGGATTTCCCACGCTTCCGCGAAATCGCTGACAAGGTCGGCGCCTACCTGTTCGTCGACATGGCCCACGTGGCCGGTCTGGTCGCCGCTGGCGTCTACCCGAACCCGGTTCCGTTCGCTGACGTCGTGACCACCACCACCCACAAGACCCTGCGCGGTCCACGTGGCGGCCTGATCCTGGCCCGCGCCAACGCCGAGATCGAGAAGAAGCTGAACTCCGCCGTATTCCCAGGCGGCCAGGGTGGCCCGCTGGAGCACGTGATCGCCGCCAAAGCAATCTGCTTCAAGGAAGCGCTGCAGCCTGAGTTCAAGACCTACCAGCAGCAAGTGGTGAAAAACGCCAAGGCCATGGCCGGCGTGTTCATCGAGCGTGGTTTTGACGTGGTGTCCGGCGGTACTGAGAACCACCTGTTCCTGCTGTCGCTGATCAAGCAGGACATCTCCGGTAAAGACGCTGACGCCGCTCTGGGCAAAGCCTTCATCACCGTGAACAAGAACTCGGTGCCGAACGACCCACGTTCGCCGTTCGTCACCTCCGGCCTGCGCTTCGGCACCCCGGCTGTGACCACTCGTGGCTTCAAGGAAGCAGAGTGCAAGGAACTGGCTGGCTGGATCTGCGACATCCTGGCTGACCTGAACAACGAAGCAGTAATTGACGCTGTGCGTGAGAAGGTCAAGGCCATCTGCAAGAAGCTGCCGGTATACGGCGCTTGATTGCAGTTGCTTGAATGAAAAGCCCGGCTCTTGAGCCGGGCTTTTTTATGCCTGAAAACGCTGCTTTCTCAATTTGAAATGACATCAAATGTGGGAGCGGGCTTGCTCGCGAAAGCGCTGTGTCAGTTGATGCATGGGCTGACTGATACACCGCTTTCGCGAGCAAGCCCGCTCCCACATTTTGACTGCGTTTCAAGTCAGGATTGGTAAACCCGCGCAAAGCCTTCGCGAATCTTCTCTTCCGGCAACTCGTCAGCAATAAACACAATCACACTTTCCCGCGCTTCGCCTTCGGCCCATTCGGTGTCCCAATCGAACCCGTAGAGCTTCAGCACGCCCTGGAACACCATGCGCCGGTCTTCCCCGGCAATGTTCAGCACGCCTTTGTAGCGCAGCAATTGCTTGCCGTGGTCTTCCAGCAGCTCGTTCATGAACTCGCTGAGTTTGTCGATATCCAGCGGCTGGTCAGTGCGCAGCACCAGGCTGGAAATACGGTCGATGGACGGCGCCTGGCTCACCGGGCGCAGGCTCATGCCGGCGTTGAGGTTGAAGCCGCGCACATCCAGCAGTTCGGCGAGGTCGATCTTGCCGTGTTCCACCACACGAATCGGCGCCCGGCGGTTGATACGAGTCAGGCGCTCGCTGAGGGCGTCGAAGGTGGCATCGTCCACCAGGTCGCGCTTGCTCACCAGCAGGCGGTCGGCAAACCCGATCTGCGCCTGGGCGATGGTCTGGGTCAGGTGGTGCTCGGCGTGGGCCGCGTCCACCAGGGTGATGATGCCGTCGAGGATGTAGCGCTCGCGCAGTTCTTCATCGATGAAAAAGGTCTGGGCCACAGGGGCCGGGTCGGCCAGGCCGGTGCACTCGATCACCAGGCGGTCGAAGGCGATCTCGCCGCTGTCCAGGCGCTCCAGCAACAGGTACAGGGCCTTGGTCAGGTCAGTGTGGATGGTGCAGCACACGCAGCCATTGGACAGGGTCATGACTTGCACCGGCTCGCTGCCCAACAGTTGGGTGTCGATACCGGCGTCGCTGAATTCATTTTCGATCACGGCGATTTTCAAGCCGTGCTCGGCCTTGAGCAGGTGACGCAACAAGGTGGTCTTGCCAGCGCCGAGGAAGCCGCTGAGGACGGTGACGGGGATGGGAGAGGACAAAGAATTCTCCTTGAAGAAACACAAAACAAATGTGGGAGCGGGCTTGCTCGCGAAGGCGGCGTGTCAGTCAGCACATGCATCACTGAAAGACCGCCTTCGCGAGCAAGCCCGCTCCCACAAGGGATTACCGCAGCCCGAACTACCGGGCTAGCAGCACTTGGGCCCACCCTTGCCGCCGTAACGGGCTTCCTGGCGTTCCCGGAAGAACGCCTTGTAGTCCATCATCGGTTTGTCCGGGTGTTTGGTTTGCATATGCTCGACGTAGGTGTCGTAGTCGGGCATGCCGACCATCAGGCGCGCGGCCTGACCGAGGTATTTACCGAGGCGACTGATGTCATTGAACATGATTGCAATCCTCTATCAAGCGTCCGGGATGGCCTGGTATGGCGCTTCTTTATCCGTACGTTCCTTTTTGCCCCAGGCAGCAATGCCGACCTTGAGCGCATAGAACAGGATGCTGAAGACCACGAACAGGAACAGCGCCGTCAGCGTTGCGTTGGTGTAGGCGTTCCAGATCACGTGTTGCATCTGGTCGATGCTCTTGGCCGGTGCGAGGATCTGGCCGCCGGCCAGGGCATCGCTGTATTTCTTGGCCAGCGACAGGAAGCCGATCGCCGGGTTGGCGTCGAACAGCTTGATGAAGCCTGCGGTCACGGTGCAGATCAGCAGCCATACGGCTGGCAGCATGGTCACCCAGATGTAGCGCTGGCGTTTCATTTTGATCAGCACAACCGTGGCGAGCATCAGCGCGATACCGGCCAGCATCTGGTTGGAGATACCGAACAGCGGCCACAAGGTGTTGATGCCGCCCAGTGGGTCGATCACGCCCTGGTACAGCAGGTAACCCCACATCGCCACGCAACCTGCGGTGGCGATCAGGTTGGCCGTCCAGGACTCGGTACGCTTGAGCGCCGGCACGAAGGAGCCGAGCAAATCCTGCAGCATGAAGCGACCGGCACGGGTACCGGCGTCGACCGCAGTCAGGATGAACAGCGCTTCGAACAGGATCGCAAAGTGGTACCAGAACGCCATGGTGTTTTCACCCGGCAGGACGCTGTGCAGGATCTGCGCGATACCCACCGCCAGGGTCGGCGCACCACCGGCACGGGCCAGGATGGTGGACTCACCAATGTCATGGGCCACCGCCTGCAACGCTTCCGGGGTAATTGCAAAACCCCAGCTGCTGACGGTTTGCGCCACAGCCACCACGTCACCGCCGACAATCGCGGCCGGGCTGTTCATGGCGAAGTACACCCCTGGCTCGATCACCGAAGCGGCAACCATCGCCATGATGGCCACGAACGACTCCATCAACATGCCGCCGTAGCCGATGTAACGAGCGTGCCCTTCACTGGCCAGCAACTTGGGCGTGGTGCCCGAGGAGATCAGTGCGTGGAAACCCGAGACCGCGCCACAGGCGATGGTGATGAACAGGAACGGGAACAGGCCGCCCTTCCACACCGGGCCGGTGCCATCGATGAACTGGGTCAGCGCCGGCATTTTCAGGTCGGGCATGGTCACCAGGATGCCAATCGCCAGGGCGATGATGGTGCCGATTTTCAGGAACGTAGACAGGTAGTCCCGTGGCGCGAGGATCAGCCACACCGGCAACACGGCAGCCACGAAGCCATAACCCACCAGCATCCAGGTGATCTGGATGCCGGTGAAGCTGAAGGCCTTGGCCCACACCGGGTCAGCGGCAATCTGCCCGCCCAGCCAGATCGAACCCAGCAGCAACAGCACGCCGACAATCGAGATTTCACCGATGCGGCCCGGGCGGATGTAGCGCATGTAAATGCCCATGAACATCGCGATCGGAATGGTTGCCATCACCGTGAAGATGCCCCACGGGCTTTCGGCCAGGGCCTTGACCACGATCAGCGCCAGCACCGCGAGGATGATGATCATGATCAGGAAGCAGCCGAACAGCGCGATGGTCCCGGGCACACGGCCCATTTCTTCGCGGACCATGTCCCCCAGGGAACGGCCGTTGCGACGAGTGGACAGGAACAGGACCATGAAGTCCTGCACCGCCCCGGCCAGCACCACGCCGGCGATCAGCCACAACGTGCCGGGCAGGTAGCCCATCTGCGCCGCCAGTACCGGGCCGACCAAAGGCCCTGCGCCGGCGATTGCCGCGAAGTGGTGACCAAAAAGGATGTGTTTGTTGGTCGGCACATAGTCCAGACCGTCGTTGTTCAGCACAGCGGGGGTAGCCCGCAGTGGATCGAGCTGCATCACATGGTTAGCGATGAACAGACTGTAGTAACGGTAAGCAACCAGATAAATGGCCACTGCTGCGACCACGATCCACAAGGCGTTGATCGCCTCGCCGCGGCGCAAGGCCACTACGCCCAGGGCGCACGCTCCTACGATTGCCAGCAGCAGCCAGGGTAGATGGCGTAGCAGGCTATTATTATTTTTCATTTTTATATTCCAGCCAGGGTGGACAGAAAGACAGCCATCCCGAGTTTAGCGCTACTGGCCTTAAAGGCCACCCCCCTACGTTGGTCTAGAGCCTTGCCGGAGCGAAAAAAGCAGAAAAAACCGTCCCATGATGGCGCACGGCTACAATTCCTTTATCCACAGAGGGTTTCACCATGAGCGAACAGCCTTCAGACCGACGCCGTTTCCGACGCATTGCCTTCGACGCCAGGACCGAGCTCACGCAAGACGGCCATGTCTGGTCGGTGCAATTGGTAGATTTGTCGCTCAAGGGCTTGCTGGTGCAACGGCCGCAAGAATGGCACGGCCATCGCTACGAATCGTTCGATGTGGACATTCATCTCGACGCCGAGACCGACGTGAAGATGCAGGTGCGGCTAACCCACGACGATCATGGGCAGCTCGGCTTTGTGTGCGAACACATCGACCTCGACTCCATCAGCCACCTGCGGCGGATAATCGAGCTGAACCTCGGTGATCAGGCAGAGCTAGAGCGGGAATTCGCCGCCTTGCTGGAGACCTGAACATGTGGGAGCTGGCTTGCCTGCGATGGCGGTGTGTCAGTTTGCATATCAATCAGCTGATACACCGCCATCGCGGGCAAGCCCGGCTCCTACAGGGGTGATGGGTGGCTGGCGACTATTCGAACAGGGCATCCAGCGCCTGCTCCAGGCGCGTCACCCCGATCACTTGCAGCCCCGGTGGCATTTCTTTCGGCGCATTGCCCTTGGGCACGATGGCGCGCTTGAAGCCGTGCTTGGCCGCTTCCTTCAGGCGCTCCTGGCCGCTGGGCACCGGGCGCACTTCACCCGACAGGCCCACCTCGCCAAACACCAGCAAGTCATGGGGCAACGGCCGGTTGCGCAGGCTGGACATCACCGCCGCCATCAACGCCAAGTCAGACGCGGTTTCCAGCACCTTGACCCCGCCCACCACGTTGAGGAATACATCCTGGTCATGGGTGGGAATGCCGCCGTGGCGGTGCAATACCGCCAGCAACATCGCCAAACGGTTCTGGTCCAGGCCCAGGGTGACGCGGCGCGGGTTGGCCAAGTGGCTGTCGTCCACCAGCGCCTGGACTTCCACCAGCATCGGCCGGGTGCCTTCCCACGTCGCCATCACCACACTGCCTGGGACTTCTTCCTGGGCGCGGGTAAGAAAAATCGCTGACGGGTTGGAGACCTCTTTCAAGCCCCGGTCAGTCATGGCGAACACACCCAGCTCGTTGACTGCGCCAAAACGGTTCTTCACCGCCCGCAGCAAGCGCAACCGCCCGTCTGACTCGCCTTCGAAATACAGCACGGTGTCGACCATGTGTTCCAGCACCCGTGGGCCGGCCAGTGCGCCTTCTTTCGTCACGTGGCCCACCAGGAAAATCGCCGTGCCGCTCTGTTTCGCATAGCGCACCAGCAGCGCGGCGCTTTCCCGCACCTGGGACACGCCACCCGGCGCCGATTGCAGTTGTTCGGTGAAAATCGTCTGGATCGAATCGATCACCATCACCTTGGGCTTTTCCAGGCGCGCGGTGGCGATGATGCTTTCGATGCAGGTTTCGGTCATCACCCGCAGCTGGTCCTGAGGCAAGCCCAGGCGGCGCGCACGCATGGCCACCTGCTGCTGGGATTCTTCGCCGGTGACATACAGCGCCGGCATGCGGCTGGCGATGCTGCACAGGGTTTGCAGCAGGATCGTGGATTTACCGATGCCCGGGTCACCGCCGATCAGTACCACCGAACCATCCACCAGGCCGCCGCCCAGCACCCGGTCCAGTTCACCGGAAGCGGTGGAGAAACGCGGGATTTCTTCGACGCTGACTTCCGCCAGGGTCTTGATCTGGGTTTGTTGCCCGGTCCAGCCGGAACGGCCACTGGGGGCCACGGCGCCGCCGCTCTCGATCATGGTTTCGGTCAGGGTGTTCCACGCACCGCATTCCGTGCACTGGCCGGCCCACTTGGGAAAGGTCGCGCCGCACTCCGTGCAGCCATACATGCGCTTGGCCTTTGCCATTTGAGAACCTCCAACCGAAAAACCGCGATGATAGCTCAGCGCGGCGCCGGGGTACGGATTTCACCGCTGGCCAAACGTGAAGCGCTGTTACCGATCGGGTCTTCGGCATTCAGATCGGCGCCCTTGGCTTTCAGTTCATCCAGCAGTTCCACGCGCTTGAACAGCCCGGCATACATGGCCGCCGTTTGTCCGGCGCCGTTGCGCTGGTCGGGGTTGCAGTCGGTGGCGAGCAGGCGCTGGGCGATTTTCAGCTCACCCTTGAAGATCGCGCCCATCAACGCGGTGTTGCCGCGTTTGTCCTGCACGCAGGCATCGGCGCCGGCGGCGAGCAATCGGTCCACGTAGGCACTTTCGCCGTGATAGGCGGCGAGAATCAGCGCCGTGTAGCCTTTTTCATCCTGGGTGTTCAGCGGATAGCCGGATTCGATGAAGGTGTTGAGCATTTCCACGTCGCCACGGCGGGCGGCGTCGAAGTAGTAATCCTGCAGTTGTGCCTTAAGCGCGGCCGGGTCAGCTTGTTCGGCCAATACGCTGAACGACAAACACGCAAGGACAGCGCCTATAAAGATTCGCATGGCAAATTCTCAGTGATGTGCCACCTGTAGGAGCCGGCTTGCCGGCGATGGCGTACTTGTGGGCGCTATCGCCGGCAAGCCGGCTCCTACAGGGAGCGTGGGCGGTTAGTCGGTCAGCTTTTCGGCCAGTGCTTTGACGCGGGCCAGGTCGCCCTTGGCAACTTTGGTCACGCCAGTGCCGTACTCCGGATCAGCCTTGTAGAGGAACGACAGGATGATGTGCTTGCTCTCGTCATCGGTGGTGGCCAGGGAGCCGCCGAAGTTGTCGATCAAGTCCTGACGCTCTTTCTTGTTGAACGAGCGGTACAGGTCGCCGGCCTGCTTGAAGTTCTGCTCACGCTGGATCTTCGCTTGCTGCGTACTGCCCGACAGGGCCGACTGGCTGTACCGCGCGGTTTGCGGCTCTTCCCGTGGCAGCAGGCGGCTTGGCTGGTAGTTCACGCCAGTGGTGGTCTTGCCGAAGTTCATCGCGCCGTCCTGGTTACCGTTGTTGACGGTCACCCGGGGTGCGTTGATCGGCAGTTGCAGGGCGTTTGGCCCCAGGCGGTACATTTGCGTATCGGCGTAGGAGAACACCCGGCCTTGCAGCAGGCGGTCTTCCGACGGCTCGATGCCCGGCACCAGGTTGGCCGGCGCCATGGCGACTTGCTCGGTTTCCTGGAAGACGTTGGCCGGGTTGCGGTTCAGCACCATCTGCCCGACTTTGCGCTCCGGTACGTCCGGCCAGATCTTGGTGGCATCCAACGGGTCGAAATCAAACTTGGCCAGGTCTTCCGGTTTCAGCACTTGCACATACAGGTCCCACTTGGGGAAGTCGCCCTTATTGATGTGCGTGACCAAATCATTGGTCATATGGCTGTAGTCACGGCCCTGTACTTCAGTCACTTGTTTAGGATCGAGGTTCTTGATGCCTTGCAGGCTCTTCCAGTGGAACTTGACGTAGTGCACTTCGCCCTTGGCGTTAATCAACTTGTAGGCATGTACACCGTTACCGTCCATTTCCCGGTAACTGGCTGGAGTACCGGAGTCCGAGTACAACTCGGTCAACGTACGAGTGGACTCCGGAACATGGGAGAAGAAGTCAAAGCGACGGGAATCATCGTCCAGGTTAGTGCGCGGATCTGGTTTAAAGGCGTGAACCATGTCCGGAAACTTGATCGCATCGCGAATAAAGAACGTCGGGAAGTTATTACCGACCAGGTCCCAATTACCTTCGGCGGTGTAGAACTTGGTGGCGAAGCCGCGCGGGTCACGCAGGGTTTCCGGCGAATGGTTGCCGTGAACGACCGCAGAGAAGCGCACAAATACCGGCGTGGCTTCGCCGGCGGCAAACACCTTGGCCTTGGTCAGGTCGCTGAGGTTATCGGTGACGGTGAAAGTACCGTGAGCGCCGGTGCCACGGGCGTGCACAACGCGCTCCGGAATACGCTCGCGATCAAAGCGCTGCAACTTCTGGATCAGTTGCACGTCTTGCAACAGGACCGGGCCATTCGCACCGGCGGTTTGCGAGTTTTGATTGTCACCGACCGCCGCGCCATTATCGCGCGTGAGGTTGGCGGCGTGTACGGACAGCGAAAGAAGACTGGCGCTCACTGCAAACAGCACCTGTCGCGCAGAAATAGGCCCGCGGCTAATAGGGTTTTTCATCGAGGTATCCTCTGGTTTTTTTAGTGCACATTGAGTTGTGCTTGCCAGAGGCTAGTGACCCGCGAGTCAGAAGATAAATAGAAAAGCCGTACCACCCCGATAAAGAAAATAGTGTGGTAACCCACTGAAATAGCGGGTATTCCGCGCGCGATTGGTGGCACTTTGCAAACTATTTGCGATTTAATGTGTCGATAAAAACGGACACTGTTAGCAGTTGTGTCGAGCAAGCCTCGCCACACTGTCTTACACTGGCTTCTACCTCCTCATCTGTAACAAGGAATAACCTATGGGCGTGTTAAGTGAGTTCAAGGCCTTCGCGGTCAAAGGTAATGTGGTCGACATGGCGGTCGGTATTATCATCGGCGCCGCCTTCGGCAAAATTGTTTCATCCTTTGTAGGCGACGTGGTGATGCCACCTATCGGCCTGTTGATCGGGGGTGTCGACTTCGGCGACCTGGCCGTAACGCTTAAAGCCGCCCAGGGCGATGCGCCGGCGGTCGTACTGGCGTACGGCAAGTTCATCCAGAGCGTGATCGACTTTGTGATCGTTGCGTTTGCGATCTTCATGGGCGTGAAGGCCATCAACCGCCTGAAGCGTGAAGAGGCCGTGGCACCTAGCCTGCCGCCGGTCCCGACCAAGGAAGAAGTGCTGCTGGGGGAGATCCGCGATCTGCTCAAGGCACAGAACAGCAAGCCCGAGTAAGCTCGGCAAAAAGTAAAGGCGCCTGCAGGGCGCCTTTGTTTTACCAGTAGTTTTCTACCGCGACCTGCCCCGGACGGCGGGTCAGGCTCAGTTGCATGTCGCGCTGTTTCAGCAACTGGCGCGTGTCGTCGATCATCTGCGGATTGCCGCAAATCATCACCCTGGAATGCTCGGGGGTCAGCTCGATGCCTGCGGCGCGCTCCAATTCGCCGTTCTCGATCAGGGTGGTAATCCGCCCATTCAGCGCGCCCGGATGTTGCTCGCGGGTGACAATGGGAATGTAGGTGAGCTTGTGGGCGTATTCTGCCAAGTACTCACGTTCGCCCAGTTCATGGATCAACGACTGGTAAGCCAGCTCCCTTGCTTCGCGGGCACTATAGACGAGGATAATCCGCTCGAATTTCTCCCACACTTCGAAGTCCTGCAGGATCGAGAGAAACGGCGCAATACCGGTCCCGGTGCCCAACAGCCACAGATCACGACCATCCACAAACCGGTCCAGGGTCAAAAAGCCCGTGGCCTGGCGCTCCACCAGCAAGGTATCGCCTTCCCGCAGGCGGCTCAGCTCACTGGTGAACTCACCGCCCGGCACCACGATGGAAAAGAAGTCCAGGTATTCATCAAAGGGCGAGGACACCACCGAATAAGCACGCCAAACAATGCTGCCATCAGCCTTGGTCACCCCCAGGCGCACGAATTGTCCGGCGCGAAAGCGAAAACCCGGGTCGCGGGTGGTGCGCAGGGTAAACAGGCTGGGAGTCAGCGATTTCACGTCGAGCAGGGTCTGGCGGGTGTATTTTTCAGCACTGGCCGTCATGGGAAACTCCATTTGCAGAGGCCCCTAGTGTCCCTCAAAGCGGCGCCTGGAAACACCGATGGTTTGTGCTGGCATTGCCGC
>NZ_CP080030.1:6263245-6268508 GCF_019382755.1 Pseudomonas sp. Colony2
CGCATGGAGAGTTAAACATGGTTAACTGGCGCAACACTCGCTTACCCAAACTGGAGGGCGAGAACGAAATAACCAGCATGTACGAAGCCGCCCTAAACCTGACCTACGAGCTAGATTTCCAATACTGCGCATTCACCCTCAGTTCACATCAAACCAACAGCCAATCGAAGACCATCAATATCAACAACTACTCGAATGAGTGGAATACGCTGTACAAGCAAGAACACTACTTTGATCTGGACCCTGTCGTTGCGCATTGCAAACGCTCGGTGCTCCCGATCGTATGGGACGAGAAAACCTTTTCCTCGGTACCGGACTTGTGGGTTCATGCCCAGTCCAACGGACTGAATTTCGGATGGACCCAATCGGTTCATGACTTCCAGGGTGTTTTCAGCATGTTGAGCCTGGGGCGTGCCACCGGCCCAGTGGGCCCTGAAGAACTCTATGAAAAAGCCGGGCAAGTGCTCTGGATTTGCCACGCCATGCACGCGGTGGTGGCAAAAAAATACGCAGACAAGCCCAGCCCGCAAGCACCCAGCAAATTGACCCCGCGGGAAACCGAAATCCTGCAATGGTCGGCAATGGGCAAGACCGCCTCGGACATCGCCACCATCCTGTGCCTGTCCGAACGCACGGTCGGCTTCCATATCAGCAGTGCGATGAAGAAACTGGGGGTCAGTAACAAGATTGCCGCCGTGATCACGGCAGTAAAATGCGGGTTGTTTTAAACACCGAATGTAATCCAGGGCAAAAAAACGTAACATTTGCAGCCAGTTCCGGGTGATGACGCAAGCTCCTGATGAGCCTTACGTCGGCGCTCACCCCGATGGTTCGCTTACCCAGAGTTCCCCCCTACATGCCCCTGCTCGACAGCCCCTTCGCCCAACTCGACCTGATCCGTCAGCCAGAACAGCACAACGACCCGCTGCAAGCATTTGATGCAGCCGATGAGTATTTGCTCAGCTACCTGGCGGAACAACAGCCGACGCCTACGACCCGCGTGCTGGTGCTCAACGACAGTTTCGGCGCCCTGGCGGCCAGCCTCGAAGGGCATGTGCAGGTCACCTCCAGCGGCGACTCGTTCCTCGGCGCCCTGGGCCTGGAAAAAAACCTGGCGCGCAATGGCAAGGCCTTCGACGCGGTAACGTTCCTGCCCGCCAGCCAGACACCTGCCGGGCCGTTCGACCGCGTGCTGATCCGCGTGCCAAAAACCCTGGCCCTGCTCGAAGAACAACTGATTCGTCTGCAAGGCCAACTGGCACCCGGCGCCGAAGTGATTGCTGGGGCGATGGTCAAGCACCTGCCACGGGCTGCCGGCGAACTGCTGGAGCGCTATGTCGGCCCGATGCACGCGTCACTGGCGGTAAAAAAGGCCCGGCTGCTGATCGCCACCCTGGCCGATCGGCCACACGCCGTATCGCCCTACCCTACGCGCTACAGCCTGGAAACCCCGGCCATCGAACTGCTCAACCACGCCAACGTGTTCTGCCGCGAAGGCCTGGACATCGGCACCCGGGCCTTCCTGCCGCACCTGCCACAAAACCTGGGCGGCGCCCGCGTAGCCGACCTGGGTTGCGGTAATGGCGTCCTGGCGATTGCCAGCGCGCTGCAAAACCCCGAGGCGCAGTACACGCTGGTCGACGAGTCTTATATGGCGGTGCAATCGGCGGCCGAGAACTGGCGCGCGGCGCTGAGCGAACGTGAAGTGCTGATTCGCCCCGGCGACGGCCTGGCCGATCAGGAAGCGCAGTCACTGGATGTGGTGCTGTGCAACCCGCCGTTCCACCAGCAGCAAGTGGTGGGAGACTTCCTCGCCTGGCGCATGTTCCAGCAAGCGCGGGAAGCGTTGGTGGTGGGCGGCGCCCTGTACATCGTCGGCAACCGTCACTTGGGTTATCACACCAAGTTGGCGCGGTTGTTCCGTGGCGTCGAGCAAGTGGCGACCACGCCGAAGTTCGTGGTCCTCAAGGCGCGCAAATAAAAAAGCCCTCCATGAAGGAGGGCAATAGTTACAACGGGATGTCAGTGGGTGGTCAGGCCCGCGGCATTCATGAACATGCGCATCAGGCTGGCCACTACGAACAGGGCCAGGACGCTGCCGGTCCAGATCATCGCCAGCCAGCCCAGGCGCTGCCAGAGCGGCTTTTTCTCGGCCTGTTCGATGTCGTGCAACGAAGGTTTGCCGGACATGAGTCAATCCTCCTAGTGATAACCGTCTTCGTGGGTGACCTTGCCGCGGAACACGTAGTAGCTCCAGAAGGTGTAGCCCAGGATGAACGGAATGATGAACAAGGTGCCCACCAGCATGAAGCCCTGGCTTTGCGGCGGTGCGGCGGCGTCCCAGATCGAAACTGACGGCGGGATGATGTTCGGCCACAGGCTGATCCCCAAGCCACTGTAGCCAAGGAAGATCAGCACCAGCGTCAGCAGGAACGGCGTGTAGTGCGCATTGCGGGCCACGGCGCGAATCAGGCCGTACATGGTCACCAGCACGAGGATCGGCACCGGCAGGAACCAGAACAGGTTCGGCAGGGTGAACCAGCGCGAGGCGATTTCCGGGTGGGCCAGCGGCGTCCAGAGGCTGACGATACCGATCACCGCCAGCACCACGAACGCCAGGGGCCGGGCCAGGTTGTGCATCTTCTCCTGCAAGCTGCCTTCGGTCTTCATGATCAGCCAGGTGCAGCCCAGCAGCGCATACGCCACGATCAGGGCCACGCCGCAGAACATCGTGAACGGCGTCAGCCAGTCCAGTGAGCCACCGGCAAATTGGCGGTCGACCACCGGTATGCCATCAATGAACGCCCCCAGCGCCACGCCCTGGAAGAACGTCGCTGCCAGCGAGCCGCCGATGAAGGCCTTGTCCCACAGGTGACGCTTGTCGTCCTTGGCCTTGAAGCGGAACTCAAACGCCACGCCGCGAAAGATCAGCCCGATCAGCATCAGCATCAGTGGCAGGTAAAGCGCCGAGAGCACCACCGAATAGGCCAGCGGGAACGCGCCAAACAACGCCGCGCCGCCGAGTACCAGCCAGGTTTCGTTGCCGTCCCACACGGGGGCGACGGTGTTCATCATCACGTCACGGTCGGTCTTGCCCGGGATGAACGGGAAGAGAATGCCGATCCCCAGGTCAAAGCCGTCCATGACCACGTACATCATGATGCCGAAGATGATGATCACGGCCCAGATCAGCGGAAGATCAATACCCATGGCTCAATTCCCCTTGTTCAAGGTGTCGCCGTGATCGGCATCGGCACTGTCATCGGCCGCCGACAACGGACGCGCCGGTGTGCGTTTCTGCCCAGGGCCACCGTGGGTGGGCTCGGTGCTTTCGTGGGTCACAGGCCCTTTGCGCACCAGGCGCATCATGTAGCCCAGGCCCGCGCCGAACAGCGCGAAGTACACCACCACAAACAACACCAACGTAATGCTCATCTGCGAAAAACTGTGGTTGGACGAGGCGTCCGCCGTGCGCATCAGCCCGTAGACCACCCACGGCTGTCGGCCGATCTCGGTGGTGAACCAGCCGGCGAGAATCGCGACCAGGCCGGACGGGCCCATCCACAGCGCCAGGTACAGGAACGGCTTGGACGTGTACATCTTGTCGCCACGGCGCAGCCAGAGGCTGAACAGGCCGGTGAAGATCATCAGGAAGCCCAGGCCAACCATGACCCGGAACGACCAGAACACGATGGTCGAGTTGGGACGGTCCTCAGGCGGAAACTCCTTGAGGGCCGGCACCTGCTTGTCCAGGGAGTGGGTCAGGATCAGGCTGCCCAGGTATGGGATTTCCACCGCAAATCTGGTTTTCTCGGCCTTCATGTCCGGCCAGCCGAACAGGATCAGCGGCGTAGGCTCATTGCCGATATTTTCCCAGTGGCCTTCAATCGCGGCGATCTTCGCCGGTTGATGCTTGAGAGTATTCAGGCCGTGGAAGTCACCGATGACCGCCTGGATCGGCGCAACGA
Organism: Pseudomonas sp. Colony2; assembly: GCF_019382755.1. Taxonomy (NCBI): domain Bacteria; kingdom Pseudomonadati; phylum Pseudomonadota; class Gammaproteobacteria; order Pseudomonadales; family Pseudomonadaceae; genus Pseudomonas; species Pseudomonas sp. Colony2. Next base: position 6,267,214 of record NZ_CP080030.1, read on the forward strand.
TCAGCGCCATCCACATTGCCATCGACAGCATGGTGCGGATCGCCGGGTTGTCCTTGCCACGCAGCAAGTGCCAGGCCGCCGAGGAACCGACGAAGAACGCGGTAGCGACGAACGCGGCCGTGGCCATGTGCATCAGGCGGTAGGGGAACGACGGGTTGAAGATCACGGCCAGCCAGTCGGTTGGAATCACCCGGCCATCAATGATTTCAAAGCCCTGTGGCGTCTGCATCCAGCTGTTGGAGGCAAGAATCCAGAAGGTCGAGATCAGCGTGCCGACGGCCACCATCACCGTGGCAAAGAAGTGCAGCTTGCGTCCGACCTTGTTCCAGCCGAACAGCATGACCCCAAGGAAGCCGGCTTCGAGGAAGAATGCCGTGAGCACCTCATAGGTCAGCAACGGCCCGGTGACGGCACCGGCGAAGTCCGAGAAGCGGCTCCAGTTGGTGCCGAACTGATAGGCCATGACCAGGCCGGAGACCACGCCCATGCCGAAGTTGACGGCAAAGATCTTCGACCAGAAATGGTAGAGGTCACGGTAGGTGTCGTTGTGGGTCTTGAGCCACAGGCCTTCCAGCACCGCAAGGTAACTGGCCAGGCCGATGGTGATGGCCGGGAACAGGATATGGAATGAGATGGTGAACGCGAATTGAATTCGGGCGAGATCTAGCGCCTCCAAACCGAACATAAGTCTTCCTCTGTCAGGTAATACCGAATGCTGGCTGGAGGCCTGCACCCACTGCCCCCACGGATATGGAGTGTGGCGAATTCAAATTCGTTTCTTTTTATAACCAACCACGCAGGGATTCTGGCCTTGCGGCCGCCAGAGCAATCCCGGCGAAGGTTTTGATCTGGATCAAGCATTGCTGAAAGAGTAGTCCCATTTTCGCGAGAGCAAGGCGTGGTCTTTTGCCGCGTGACAGGTTGCCTCAGTGGTCACTGGGTGTTGTCTTTGGTGAGATTGGGCGTGTTTTGGGTGTATATCCGTTATTTGGGTGATGGCTGGTATTGGTTCCGCTCTTACAGCGGCTCACTTTTGAAAAGCGCAAAAGTAAGCAAAACGCTCTTGCCCCACCACTCGGCTCCTCGCYTAGGCTCGGAGTGCCCTCACTCCGGCTTTGGACCGTGGGCCGCCGTCATGGGCCATCCTTGGCCCAGGACGGCTAACCTGGCGTCCTGCCAGGTTACCCACGCTCCAAAGCCTGCGTTCGGCCAGCGTGGTTTAACGGGGCGCCTAAGATCAAAATCAAGATCAAAAGCAAAAGCACAGCGGCCTCCCGGCCGGCTTGAGTGTTGAA
>NZ_CP080030.1:6268621-6277177 GCF_019382755.1 Pseudomonas sp. Colony2
TCGCAGGCAAGCCAGCTCCCACAGAAAAGCAGMTCTGTTTTCGCTCTGGTCTTTGCTTTTGCTTTTAACACTCAAGCCGGCCGGTAGGCCGCTGTGCTCTGCTTTTGATCTGCTTTTGATTTTGATCTGCGGGCCCCGTCAACCACGATGGCCGCAAGYAGGCACGGTGGAGCGGGTAAATCGGCAAGGATGCCGATTTAGCCGCGCCGGGCCATGGATGGCCCGTCGCGGCGGCCCGCGGAATCGGGCCGGAGTGCGGGCATGCCGAGCCTAAGCGAGGCACCGAGTGGTGGGGCAAAGACCTTTTGGTTACTTTTGGGGCGTTTGCCAAAAGTGACCCGCTGTAAGAGCGGAACCATAAGTGGCCGTTACCGAAGAAACGGATATGTACTCAGCCAGACTGAACATATCTCATACCCCCCAACCCACCACGCAACTATTGGTTACAAGTTGGTGATAACCTCACCGTTCCCCCACCCAGACCCGTCTCCCCGATGCCCAGTGAACCCGCGCTGCTGTTACGTCACCACCGCCCTTTCATCGCGTTCTGGCTGGCGCGGATCTTCACCGCCAGCGGTTTCCAGATGCTCACCGTGGCCATCGGCTGGAACCTCTACCAACTGACCGACAACGTGCTGGACCTGGGTTTGGTCGGCCTGGTGGAGTTCGTACCGCGGGTACTGTTCATGCTGCACACCGGCCATGTGGCCGACCGCTATGAACGGCGCAAGGTCGCAGCCATCTGCCAGACCGTTCAAGCGTTGATCGCGCTATCCCTGGCAATCGGCGGACTGACCGGCAATGTCACCCGCGAGATGATTTTTATCCTGGCGTTCCTGCTGGGCGCAGCCCGCTCGTTTGAAATGCCCACCACCCAGGCCCTGCTTCCGAGCATCGTGCCCACGGCGCTGTTCCCCCGCGCGGTGGCGTCGTCGCAGTCGGCGCAGCAATTGGCCACCATCGTGGCGCCGGCGCTGGGCGGTCTGCTGTACGCCTTTGGCAGTGTCTGGGTCTACGGCCCCACGGTGGTGCTGTACCTGATCGCCTGCGTGCTGACCCTCAACCTGCCCGCGCGCCAGACGCCGCTGAACAAGGCCAAGGCGACCATGGATTCGTTGCTGGCCGGGATTCGTTTTATCCGCAGTCGGCCGGACATCCTCGGCGCGATTTCCCTGGACCTGTTCGCCGTATTGCTGGGCGGCGCCACGGCCTTGCTGCCGGTGTTCGCCAAGGACATTTTGCTGACCGGGCCGTGGGGCCTTGGGCTGCTGCGCTCGGCGCCAGCGGTCGGGGCGTTGTTGATGTCGTTGTGGCTGGCGCGGTTTGCCGTCGACCGGCATGTGGGGCGGATCATGTTTACGGCGGTCGGGGTGTTTGGCGTAGCCACCATCGCGTTCGGCCTGTCGACCTCGTTCTGGTTCTCCCTGGCGGTGCTGGTGGTATTGGGCGCAGCGGACATGATCAGCATGGTGATCCGCGCCTCGTTCGTGCAACTGGAAACCCCGGACGAAATGCGCGGCCGGGTCAGCGCGGTCAACGGGCTGTTTATCGGCGCGTCGAATCAGTTGGGCGAGTTCGAGTCCGGGATCACCGCCCACTGGTTCGGCACCGTGCCCGCCGTGGTCATGGGCGGCATCGGCACGCTGGTGGTGACCGGGGTCTGGATCAAACTGTTCCCGACCCTGGCCAACCGCGACCGCATGCATGTGCCGGTGGAAGAGCCCGCCAAGGTTTAGAAGACCTTGTCGAGGGTGACGGGAAAGTCCCGCACCCGCTTGCCGGTGGCGTGATACACCGCGTTGGCCACCGCCGCCGCCACCCCGACTATCCCGATCTCGCCGACGCCCTTGGACCCAAGGGCGTTGACGATCTCGTCGTGTTCTTCGACAAACAGCACATCAATCTCGCCGATATCCGCGTTTACCGGAATGTGGTATTCGGCCAGGCTGTGGTTCATGGAGCGACCCAATGCGTGATCGACCTGGGTCTCCTCATGCAACGCCATGCCGATGCCCCAGACCACACCGCCGAGAATCTGGCTACGGGCCATCTTCGGATTGACCACCCGCCCGGCCGCAATCGCACTGACCACCCGGCTGACCTTGATGGTGCCCAGGTCCTCATCCACCCGCACTTCGACAAACACCGCCGAATGCGTGGCAGAGGCATAGCCTTCGCGCTGTTTGCCCGGCTCGCAATCCACCTGCACTTCCAGCGCCTGCTCGCCGCTGTCTTGCACCAATTGCGCCAGGGAGATGCGCTGGTCACCGGCGTGCATCTGGCCGTTCTCAAACCGTGCCGACTCAGCGTCTTTGAACGCCGGGTACGTCTTGCGCGCAATGTCCAACAGCTTGGCGTTCAACGCTTCACAGGCCTGTTGCACCGCGCTGCCCACCGACGACACGGTAAACGAGCCGCCCTGCAACGGCGCCGTCGGCAGCGATGAATCCCCCAGCAGGAACGTCACATCGCCTACCGGCACGCCGCTGGCCTGGGCGGCGATCTGCGCCATGACCGTGTAGGTGCCGGTGCCGATATCGGTGGTGGCGCTGCTGACCGTGAGCTTGCCCAGATGGTCGATCCGCGCCTTGGCGCTGGCTTTCATTTGCAGGGCCTCCCACACCCCGCCGGCCATGCCCCAACCAACCAGTTGGCGACCATCGCGCATGCTTCGCGGCTCCGGGTTGCGCTGGCTCCAGCCAAAACGCTCGGCACCTTCGCTGTAGCATTCGCGCAACGCTTTGCTGGACCAGGGCTTGTCTTCGTTCTGATTGCGCTCGGCATAGTTGATCAGCCGCAATTGCACCGGGTCGATGCCCAGGGCGCAGGCCAGTTCATCCATCGCGCATTCCAGGCCGATCACCCCCAGCGCTGCGCCGGGGGCGCGCATGTCCAGCGGTGTGAACACGTCCAGCGGCACCAGCTTGTAGGTCAGCAGCACGTTATCGCAGTGATAAAGCATGCCGCTCCATTCCACCACGTGTTCGCTGAAGTCCTCGAAGCGCGAGGTCTGGCCGATGGCGGTGTGGCCCAGGGCAAGCAAGCGGCCATTGGCGGCAGCACCCAGTTGCAGGCGCTGCAAGGTGCGCGGGCGATAACCGAAGGTGAACATCTGCTGGCGCGTGAGGGTGACGCGCACCGAACGCTTCAGGGCCAGCGATGCCATCACTGCCAGCGGCAACTGGTACTGCGGGCGCAGACCGGAACCAAAGGCGCCGCCGACGAACGCGGCGAAGATCCGCACCTGGCTTTTATCCAGGCCGAAGACTTTCTGCACATAGGCCTGGCAGTTCTGCGGGCCCTGGGTCTTGTCGTGGATATGCAGGGTGCCGTCCGGCTGATACAGCACGGTACTGGCGTGGGGTTCCATGGGGTTATGGTGTTCGATGGGCGTGCTGTAGTGCAGATCCAGGCTCGTGGCGGCGCCGGTCCATTCGGCCTGGAAGTTGCCGCGCGGCTTGGGCGGTGTTTGCGGCGACGGGTGCGCCTGCTCCTGCAAGGCCAGCAGATCGGTCTCGGCAGGCTCGGCGGCGTATTCGATCTGCACCAGGGAACCGGCGTGGCGCGCCAGCTCCAGGTTGTCGGCAATCACCAATGCCAACGGCTGGCCGCTGTAGAGCACGCGGTCGTTGTACAGCGGGCGAAACGGCGAGCCGTCGGCAGCATCGGCATCGGCGTAGCTGTCGTCGTAGCTGGCCAGTTTCGGGCGGTTGAGGTGATCAAGCACCATCACCACACCGGGCAGCGCCAGGGCTTGGGACGCATCAATGCGGATGACCCGGCCCTTGGCGATGTTGCTCGACACCACGCTGCCGTGCAGCAAGCCATCCTCGGGAAACTCACCGGCATAGCGCGCTTGCCCGGTGACCTTGAGCAGACCGTCGACCCGGTCCAACGGTTTGCCGATTGCGCTCATGACGTGGCTCCTGCAACAGCGGCATCGCTCAGGGCGCGAATGATCGCGCGGCGTGCCAGTTTGATCTTGAAGCCGTTGTGCTCCAGCGGCTCGGCGTCTAGGAGCAGGGTTTCGGCGGCAGTGCTGAAAGTTTCGCGGCTGACGGACTGGCCGATCAGCGCGGCTTCCACCGCGCGATCACGCCATGGCTTGTGGGCGACGCCGCCCAGGGCCAGGCGGGCGTCGACGATCACATCGCCATCCAGCTCCAGCGCCGCCGCGACGGATACCAGGGCGAAGGCGTAGGAAGCCCGGTCACGGATTTTAAGATAGTGACTGTGGGCAGCCAGGTGGTCGGCAGGCAACTCGATGGCGGTGATCAGTTCGTCGTCGGCCAACTGGTTATCCCGCTGGGGTGCATCGCCCGGCAGCCGGTGAAAGTCGGCGAACTCGATGACCCGCGCACCACCCCGGCCCTGCACATGCACCCGCGCATCCAGGGCGGCCAGGGCCACGCACATGTCCGAAGGATGGGTGGCGACGCACTGGTCGCTGGCGCCGAGGATCGCGTGGATGCGGTTCAAACCGACCCGCGCCGGGCAGCCACTGCCGGGCTCGCGTTTATTGCAGGGCACGGCGGCGTCATAGAAGTAGTAGCAACGGGTGCGTTGCAGCAGGTTGCCGCCGGTACTGGCCATATTGCGCAATTGCGGCGAGGCGCCGGCGAGGATGGCCTGGGACAGCAGCGGGTAACGTTCCTCGATCAGCGGGTGCCAGGCCAGGTCGGCGTTGCTCACCAGGGCACCGATCATCAAGCCGCCCCCGGGAGTTTCTTCCACGTCGCGAAGTGGCAGCCCGGTGATATCAATCAGGTGCTCCGGGCGGCTGATGTTCTCTTTCATCAGGTCTAGCAGGTTGGTGCCACCGGCGATAAACCGCGACGCCGGGCTGACCAGGTGCACCGCCTCCTGCACGTCGGCCGGCTTGCTGTAATGGAAGGGATTCATTGCTCACCTCCCTGCACGCGGCACGCCGGCAAGGCTTCTTCGATGGCATCGCGGATGTTGTTGTAGGCGCCGCAGCGGCAAAGGTTGCCGCTCATCAGTTCCTGGATTTGCGCGGTGTCGTGGGCGCGGCCTTCACGGGCCAGGCCCACCGCCGAGCAGATTTGCCCCGGCGTGCAGTAGCCACACTGGAAGGCATCGTGCTTGATAAAGGCCTGTTGCATCGGGTGCAGGTCGTCGCCCGAGGCCAGGCCTTCGATGGTGATCAACTCGGCACCGTCGCACATCACCGCCAGGGTCAGGCAGGCGTTCACCCGCTTACCGTTGAGCAACACGGTGCAGGCACCGCACTGGCCGTGGTCGCAGCCCTTCTTGGTGCCCGTCAGGTCCAGTTGCTCGCGCAGCAGGTCCAGCAGGGTGGTCCAGGGCAATACATCCAGTTGAATGGGGTCCCGATTGAGGGTCAGGCGTATCGGATGACTGACGAACGGCTTGGCCGCCGCGCCATTGGGGGTTGCGCTCATAAACACCTCACGGATTGGTGTGCAATCGCGGCGTTCTGGGAAGTCGCCGTCTTAGCGGTACGACTTCCCGGGGTTATGAGCGTTCAAGGCAATTGATGGGTGGCGATCAGCGAATGCCGAGGGTGGTGACCAACTGGTTGCGCGGTGGGTTGATCGAGGTGTTGCTGTACTGGAACGTGCCGCCGGCTTCGATATCCAGCTGGAACGTATAGATGTAGCCCATCAACGTTCCCGCGCCGCTGCATGGCTGGCTGATGGAACCCACCTGGCAGATGGCCATGCTGGTGCCGGACACCGACGCGCCGTCGAAAAATGCCTGGGAGCTGTTGCCCAGGCCGACTTCCATCACGTACACCAGTGTCTGCCCGCGGTGCGTGCACATCTGGGTGCTGTCGGCCCGCTCGGGAATGGTTTCAGTGCACTTGGCCGACTGAACCTTGAATACCCGCACCTCGCTCAACGCCGGTGCAGGCGCGCCCCACGCCGGTGCCGCACCGAGCCACAGGCCGATGCAACCGAACAGAGCTAGACTCCAGGCGCTGGCTTTTTTCATGCTGTCGATGACCCTGTAATAAACGTCGGCGCAGTATGCCTCAAGGCCATGATCAAGCCTATGCGCCACTGGCCCTCGGCTGCTGGTATGATGCGCCGCTTTTTCCGATCCTCTCTGGAACCACAGGCGCTTGGCGCAGTTTGTGCTTTGACTTAGAGGTCAACAAATAACGACGCAAGATAGCGTCACAGGGAGCAGGCATGCTGGAAAAGCTGTTTCAACTCAAGGCACACAACACGAATGTGCGCACCGAGATTCTCGCGGGCGTCACCACCTTCCTGGCCATGGCCTACATCCTGTTCGTCAACCCGAGCATTCTCGGCGAGACCGGCATGGACAAGGGCGCGGTCTTTGTCGCGACCTGCCTCGCGGCGGCCATCGGTTCCACCGTGATGGGCCTGATCGCCAACTACCCGATTGCCCTGGCACCGGGCATGGGCCTCAACGCATTCTTCACCTACACCGTGGTCCTGCACATGGGCCACACCTGGCAAGTGGCGCTGGGCGCGGTGTTCATCTCGGCAGTGCTGTTCTTCCTGCTGTCGATCTTCCGCATCCGCGAATGGATCATCAACAGCATCCCGCTGCCCCTGCGCTCGGCGATTGCGGCGGGTATCGGCCTGTTCCTGGCGCTGATCGCCCTGCACAACGCCGGCATCGTGGTCAGCAACCCGGCCACCATGGTGGGCCTGGGCGACCTGAAACAACCCGCGCCGATCCTCGCCACCCTCGGCTTCGCGCTGATCGTTGCGCTGGAAGCCCTGAAAGTGCGCGGCGCGGTATTGATCGGCATCCTGGTGGTGACCATCGCCTCCATCGTGCTGGGCTTCACCCCGTTCGGCGGCGTGATGTCGATGCCACCTTCGCTGGCCCCGACCTTCCTGCAACTGGACATCAAGGGCGCCCTGGACATCGGCCTGGTGAGCGTGATTTTCGCGTTCCTGTTCGTCGACCTGTTCGACAACTCCGGCACCCTGATCGGCGTCGCCAAGCGCGCGGGTCTCATGGGCAAGGACGGCCACATGCCGAAAATGGGCCGTGCGCTGATCGCTGACAGTACGGCGGCCATGGCCGGCTCGCTGCTGGGCACCTCGACCACCACCAGCTACATCGAATCGGCGGCGGGCGTGAGCGCCGGTGGCCGTACCGGTTTGACCGCCGTCGTGGTCGCGATCCTGTTCCTGCTGGCGCTGTTCTTCTCGCCACTGGCGGCCAGCGTCCCGGCCTTCGCCACCGCACCGGCGCTGCTGTTCGTCGCCGTACTGATGACCTCGGGCCTGGCCGAAATCGACTGGGACGACATCACCGTCGCCGCACCGGTGGTGATCACCGCCCTGGCGATGCCATTCACTTATTCCATCGCCAACGGCATTGCCTTCGGTTTCATCGCCTGGACCGCCATCAAGCTGCTTTCGGGCCGCTACCGTGAGCTGAACCCGGCGCTGGTGATCCTGTCGATTCTGTTTGTAATCAAGCTGGGCTGGTTCAACGCATGACTTTTGACGCCGCAAGCTACACCGTTCAACTGGAAGAAAAGGTCACGCGCCTGCGTGACCTGCTGGCGCCGTTCGACGCGCCAGAGCCTCAGGTTTTCGACTCGCCGTTGCAGAACTTCCGCCTGCGGGCGGAGTTCCGCCTGTGGCGCGAAGAGGGTCAGCGCCACTACGCAATGTTCTCCCAGGAGGACAAGCGCACACCGATCCTCATTGAAGAGTTTCCGATTGCCAGCCTGCGCATCAACCAGTTGATGCCGCAACTCAAGGCCGCCTGGCAAGCCAGCGCCGCCCTGAGCCACAAGCTGTTCCAGGTGGAGTTCCTCACCACTCTGGCCGGCGACGCGATGATTACCCTGTGCTATCACCGCCCGCTGGATGAGCATTGGCATACGGCGGCGAACAAGCTGGCGGCGGACCTGAACGTCAGCATCATCGGCCGCTCCAAGGGCAAGCGCGATGTGATCGGCCGCGATTACGTGGTCGAGAAACTCGACGTCGGCGGTCGCACCTTCAGCTATCGCCAGCCTGAAGGCGCGTTCACCCAGCCCAACGGCACGGTGAACCAGAAGATGCTCAACTGGGCATTCGAAGCCCTGGGCGATCGCAGTGATGACCTGCTGGAGCTGTACTGCGGCAACGGCAACTTCACCCTGCCTCTGGCCACTCGCGTGCGCAAAGTGCTGGCCACCGAGATCAGCAAGACTTCGGTGAACGCGGCACTGAGCAACCTCGATGAAAACGCGGTGGATAACGTCACCCTGGTGCGTTTGTCTGCCGAAGAGCTGACCGAGGCCTTGAATGAAGTGCGGCCGTTCCGCCGCCTGCACGGCATCGACCTCAAGAGCTACGAGTTTGGCAGCGTGTTCGTCGACCCGCCGCGTGCCGGCATGGACCCGGACACCTGCGAGCTGACCCGGCGCTTCGAGAACATCCTGTACATCTCCTGCAACCCGGAGACGTTGGCGGCGAACATTGCGCAACTGCATGACACGCACCGGATTACCCAGTGCGCGATGTTTGACCAGTTCCCGTGGACGCACCACATGGAATCGGGTGTGTTACTGACCCGGCGTTAAATCCCCAG
>NZ_CP080030.1:6287230-6305466 GCF_019382755.1 Pseudomonas sp. Colony2
CGATTGACCAAATTAACCATTCAGTACATTTTATCGGCATACATAAAAACAACAGTGGAGAACCCTCTATGCCGCCCATCGTGCTGGTGCTCAACGGCCCCAACCTCAACCTGCTCGGCACTCGCGAGCCCGCCACTTATGGCCATGAAACCCTGGCCGACCTTGCTGCCCTGTGTGGCCGCAGCGCCGAGCAACTGGGCCTGAAAGTCGAATTCCGCCAGACCAACCACGAAGGCGAATTGCTGGACTGGATCCACGGCGCCCGCGCCCGTTGCGCCGGCATCGTGATCAACCCGGCAGCCTGGACCCACACTTCGGTGGCGATCCGCGACGCGCTGGTGGCCAGTGAAGTACCGGTGATCGAAGTGCATTTGTCCAACGTGCATGCCCGGGAAGCGTTCCGTCATCACTCGTTCGTGTCGCCGATTGCCAAGGCGGTGCTGGCCGGGTTTGGCAGCCACGGTTATCACCTCGCCCTCGAACATTTCAGCAAGAACTTGAAGGGATGAGCGCGGTGTCCAAACGTCGAATTCTGGCCGGCCTGATCGGCGTCGGCATCCAGGCTTCCCGCACCCCGGCCCTGCATGAGCATGAAGGCGATGCCCAGGGCCTGCGTTACCTCTATCGCCTGGTCGACCTCGACCAGCTACAGGTGGATACCCGCGCCCTGCCCGACCTGTTGATGGCGGCCGAACAGATGAACTTCACCGGCTTGAACATCACCTACCCGTGCAAGCAGGCGATCCTGCCGCTGCTGGATGACCTGTCACCCGAAGCACGGGGCATCGGCGCGGTGAACACCGTGGTGCTTTGCGACGGTAAACGCATCGGCCACAACACCGACTGCCTGGGCTTTGCCGAAGGCTTTCGCCGGGGCTTGAGTGATGTGGCTCGAAAGTTCGTGGTGCAGATGGGCGCGGGCGGCGCCGGGGCGGCAGTCGCCCATGCGCTGCTGGGTGAAGGCGTGGAACGCTTGAGTATTTTCGACATGGACGCCGAACGTGCCCGCAGCCTGGCGAACAACCTCAACCAGCATTTTGGTACCGGCCGGGCGCAGGCCGGCAATGACCTGGAAAGCGCCATGGCCGAGGCCGATGGCCTGGTGAATACCACGCCGATGGGCATGGCCAAGCTGCCGGGCATGCCCGTGCCGTTGGGCACCTTGCGCGCCGACTTGTGGGTAGCGGAGATCGTGTACTTCCCACTGGAAACCGAACTGCTGCGCAACGCCCGCGCCCTGGGTTGCCGCACCCTGGATGGCGGCAACATGGCGGTGTTTCAGGCGGTGAAGGCGTTTGAGTTGTTCACTGGCGAAGTGGCGGATGCAGAGCGCATGCTCGCGCACTTCCAGAGCATGACCACCCAACTGTAGAAACCGGATTAGAAATGTGGGAGCGGGCTTGCTCGCGAATGCGGTGGATCAGCCAAACATCCGGCGACTGACCCACCGCATTCGCGAGCAAGCCCGCTCCCACATTTTGCTCGGTGTTGAACTCAAGCCTGCAGGTAGCGCAACACCGACTCGCAGATCATCGCCCGATGCCGCTGCTTGACCGCCTCATCCGACAACTCGATCTGAAAGATCTCGCTGAAGGTGTGGCGGTTCGACACCCGGTAAAAACTGAACGAGTTGATCAGCAAGTGCACGTCCAGCGGCTCCAGCCCTTCCCGGAACAACCCCAACTCGGCGCCCCGGCGCAACGTGGTGCCAAGGGCTTCGAGGATGTTGCTGTTCATCGCCTTGATCGACGTCGACTGCTTTACATACTCGGCGTTGTGGATGTTCTCGATGCTCACGATGCGCACAAAATCCACGTTCTGATCGTGGTGATCAAAGGTGAATTCCACCAGCCGGCGGATCGCTTCCCGGGGCTCCAGGGCCGTCAGGTTCATCCGTGTCTCGGTGTTGCGAATGTCGCCGTAGAGTTTCTCCAGCACCTCGACGTAGAGCTGCTCCTTGCTGCCGAAGTAGTAATAGATCATGCGCTTGGAGGTCTGGATACGCTCCGCGATCGCGTCCACCCGGGCGCCGGAAAGGCCCTGGGTGACAAACTCGACGATGGCTTCCTGGAGAATGTTCTCGCGGGTCTTTTCCGGGTTGTTCTTGCGGCTCTTGCGCGGTGCGGTGGCCGCGGCGGGAAGCTCGGAGATCAGGGTCATGGTGCGCTCACGGCCTTAGGTGCAGGCGCTGATTATGGGCCGCGCCGCACGCCGAAGGAAGCGCCGACACCTTACAACCTGGCCTGGCGCACCGCACCGCTGCGGGACTTGGCCATGGCCGCCAGGCGCACCGCCACGTTGGCCGCACCGTAGCCGGCGTAACCGTTCTTGCGCTGGATGATCTCGAAGAAAAACCGGCCCTCGAACGGTTCGGTATAAACGTGAAACAGTTCACCGCCCTGGGCATCGCGGTCGTAGAGGACGTTGTAATACGCGAGCTGGCTGAGGAACTCGTCATCGAAATCAAACCGCGCCGCCAGGTCATCGTAATAGTTCAGCGGGATATCCAGCAGCGGCACGCCCGCATCCTTGGCCCGGCTGACCTCGGCGAAAATGTCCGCGCAGTCGAAGGCAATGTGGTGCACGCCCGAGCCGCGATAGCTCGACAGCGCGTGGGAAATCGCGGTGTTGCGGTTCTCGGAAATATTCAGCGGCAGGCGAATCGAGCTGCAACGGCTGCGCAGTGCCCGGCTTTTCACCAGGCCGTAGGGGTCGGGCAGCACCACTTCGTCGTCGGCTTCGAAATCCAGCAAGCTTTTGTAGAACAACACCCAACTGTCGAGGCTGTCGGCGGGCAAGGCCATGGCCATGTGGTCGATGCGCAGCAGGCCGCCGCTGGCGGCGTTCGCCGGTTGCAGGTTGAAGTCGGTGTCGTAGAGGCCGCCTTCGTGCTGGTCCACCAGGTAGATCAGGCTGCCATCCGGTGCGCGCACCGCTGCCAGCTCCAGCTCGTTGGGGCCGACCAGCCCACGATACGGCTGGCCCTTGTAGGCCACCGCCCGCTCCAGGGCCTTGGCGCTGTCCTTGACGCGGATCGCCGTGGCGCACAACGACGGGCCGTGGGCCTCGAAGAAGTTATGGGCGAAGGAATAGGGTTCGCAATTGAGGATCAGGTTGATATCGCCCTGGCGCAACAGGCTGACGCTCTTGGATCGATGCTGCCCGGCCTTGACGAAGCCCAGGCGCTCCAGCCATGAAGTGAGCTTGGCACCGAGGTTTTCATCCACGGCAAATTCCAGGAATTCGATGCCGTCGTATTCGCTGGCGGCCGGGGTTTCAAACAGGATCTCGGGGACCTGCGTCGCTTCTTGCTCCAATCGCTGGCGGGTTTTCTCTTCGAGGTACAGCAGCGAGCGCAGGCCGTCGGCGGCATTCGCCCGGGTCGGTGCGGCGCGGAAGCCATCGTTGAAGACTTCCAGGGACAACGGCCCGGTGTAGCCGCTCTTGATGATCGGGGCGAGAAAGCCCGCCAGGTCGAACTCGCCCTGGCCTGGGAAGCAGCGGAAATGCCGGCTCCATTCCAGTACATCCATAGCGAGGATCGGTGCATCGGCCATCTGCACAAAGAAAATCTTGTCGCCGGGAATCTCGGCAATCGCACTCGGGTCGCCCTTGAGAGACAGGGTGTGGAAGCTGTCGAGCAACACGCCCAGGCTCGGATGATCGATCTTGCGCACCAGGTTCCACACCTGCTGCCAGGTGTTGACGTGCCGGCCCCAGGCCAGCGCTTCATAGCCGATGCGCAAGCCCCGGCGGCCAGCGTGTTCGGCCAGCAGGCTCAAGTCATCCAGCAGAATGCTTTCATCGCCCACGGAATCGGCTGACGCGTTACTGCACACCAACACCAGGTCGGTGCCCAGCTCCTGCATCAAGTCGAACTTGCGCTCGGCCCGCTCCAGGTTGCGTGCCAGACGGTCGCGGCGGCAGCCCTCAAAGTCCCGGAACGGCTGGAACAAGGTGATGGCAATGCCGAGGTCGGCGCACATTTGCCTAACTTCACGCGGGCTGCCGTCGTAATACAGCAGATCGTTTTCGAAGATTTCCACGCCATCAAACCCGGCAGCCGCGATGGCTTCGAGTTTTTCCGGCAAGGTTCCGCTCAAGGAAACGGTGGCGATGGAGCGTTGCATGGGGCGACTCCCGGCATTGAGGCATGTCTTGTTTACGGCAAATTATTGGCCGCCAGGTTCATCACAGCAATTGAAATGTACGAACCGGTTAGTTTTATGGGCGATTATCGAACAGAATGGCAATCGGCGAATTGACGATTTTTTAGCCGCTGCGCACCATCGACAGCACATTGAGCCCCGCTTCCATTGAGCGGCCTCGGTTAACCAAGACCCTGAACACACCATAAAAATTTCAAAAAAACGGGTACTTCCTCATGCCTTCGCAAAATCCCGCCGTGGCCGTGGGCCACAGCAATCCCCATAGCGGCATCGGTGACAAAATCCGTGGCGCCATGGCTGTCGGTAAAACCCGCTGGGGCATGCTGGCCCTGGTGTTTTTTGCCACCACCCTGAACTACATCGACCGCGCCGCCCTCGGCGTGATGCAACCGATCCTGGCCAAGGAAATGAGCTGGACGGCGATGGACTACGCCAACATCAACTTCTGGTTCCAGGTGGGTTACGCCATCGGCTTTGTGCTGCAAGGCCGGTTGATCGACCGGGTCGGCGTCAAGCGCGTGTTCTTCTGCGCGGTGCTGCTGTGGAGCCTGGCCACCGGCGCCCATGGCCTGGCCACCTCGGCGGTGGGCTTTATGGTCTGCCGGTTCATTCTCGGGCTGACCGAAGCCGCCAACTACCCGGCCTGCGTCAAGACCACCCGCCTGTGGTTCCCCGCTGGCGAGCGTGCCGTGGCCACCGGGATCTTCAACGCCGGCACCAACGTCGGCGCGATGATGACGCCGATGCTGCTGCCGCTGATCCTCCACGTGTGGGGCTGGCAGGCGGCGTTCCTGTGCATGTCGGCACTGGGCGGGATCTGGCTGGTGCTCTGGGGCTTGAAGTACTACAACCCGGAAGACCATCCAAGCGTGAAGCAATCGGAACTGGACTACGTACAACAGGAAGTCGAACCGGAACAACCCCGCGTACCGTTCAGCCGGATCCTGCGGATGCGCGGCACCTGGGCCTTCGCCCTCGCCTACTCGATGACCGCGCCGGTGTTCTGGTTCTACCTGTACTGGCTGCCGCCGTTCCTGAATCAGCAATACAACCTGGGCATCAACGTGACCCAGATGGGCATCCCGCTGATCATCATTTACCTGACGGCGGACTTCGGCAGCATCGGCGGCGGGATCCTGTCTTCGTTCCTGATCGGACGCGGGATGAACCCGATCAAGGCGCGGCTGCTGTCGATGTTGCTGTTTGCCTGCTGCATCGTCGGAGTGATCATGGCCGCCGGCTCCAGCCACCTGTGGGTCGCGGTGTTTGCGATTTCCCTGGCCATCGGCGCGCACCAGGCCTGGACCGCCAACATCTGGAGCCTGGTGATGGACTACACGCCCAAGCACATGATGAGTACGGTGTTTGGTTTTGGCGGCATGTGCGCGGCCATCGGCGGGATGTTCATGACCCAAATCGTCGGCCATATCCTGACCGTGACCAACAACAACTACACCGTGCTGTTCACCCTGATTCCGGCGATGTACTTCATCGCGCTGATCTGGATGTACTTCATGGCGCCGCGCAAGATTCCGACCGTCGAGGTCTGAGTTTCCTACCTGCGCCGCTGCTGCCAGGCAGCGGCCAACCCGCTCAGGCAAATCACCCCGATCCCGACCACGGTGGTCAGGTCCGGGGTGTGGTTGAACACCAGCCAGCCCAACAACCCCGCAAACACGATCTGGCAATAGCCGAACGGCGCCAGCAGGGCCGGCGCTGCGAAGCGGAAGGCCTGGGTCAGCATCAAGTGTGCGGTCATCCCGCACGTGCCCAGCGCCAGCATCAGCACCCCGTGCCACAGGCTCGGCACCTGCCAGAAGAACGGCACCAGCGCACTCATCACCAAGGTGTTGCACAACCCGGCGAAGAAGTTGCTGGTGGTGGGCGTGTCGTACTTGCTGAGGATGCGGGTGAGCAGTTGGTAGAAGCAGAAGAACAACGCCGACGTCAGCGGCAACAACACCGCCGGGGTGAACAGCTCACCACCCGGGTGCACAATGATCAGCACCCCGATAAACCCGCAAATCACCGCCAGCCATTGGCCGCGGGTCACGTGTTCGCCCAACAGCGGCACCGACAACGCGGTGACCAGGATCGGCGCAAGAAAGTTGACCGCCGTGGCCTCGGCCAACGGGATAAAGTGCAGCGCCGCCGTAAAGAACAGGCTAGTGCCCAGCAGGCACAAGGCCCGCGCCACTTGCAGTAAAGGGCGTTTGCTGCGCAGTACCCGCAGGCCCGATTGCGGCAGGAAGATCCCGGCCATCAACAGCGTGTGCACCAGGTAGCGAGCCCACACCACCATCACGATCGGGTAGAACCCGGCCAGGTATTTGGACAGCGCGTCGTGGCTGGAAAACAGAAAGGTTGCCACCACAATCAGCAAAATGCCTTTGAGCGGGTGGTTGACGCCGGAAAGTGGGGTGCTGAGGGTCATTGCATTCTCTTGAGTGGCAGGCTGAAATGACCGCCGCATACCGCGGCATAATCTAGAACGGGTGACGCGCCTCGCTCAAGAGCATAACCAAACACTGTTCGAACAGCGCACTAAATTGCGGTTTTCCAGTCCAACGCTTCACGCCGCCCCGCCCACTGCGCGTTTTTTAACCAAGGCTTTCTCACCATGAAAAAAACCCTGTTGATTCTTTCGACCCTGACGCTGCTCAGCGCCTGCGACAAGCAAGCCGAGACCGCCAAGACGCCCGCCCCGCCGTCTGTCCAGGCAACGTTGGTACCGCAAGTGCTGCCCACCGACAAATGGGTCGGCAAGTGGATTGGCGTCGAAGGCCTGAACCTGACCATCGCCAAGGACGACAGCATCGGCCGCGGCCACTATGTACTGACCATGAAATACGGCCTGGATGACGACGATTCCGGCACCTTCAAGGGCCAGGCATCCGAAGACGGCATCACCTTTGAACGCCCGGACGGGCCGCAGATCCTGAGCGCTGGCGACGGCGAAGCCACTGGCCTGAAATGGCTGGCCGACAAGAAGGACTGCCTGATCGTCGACACCGGCGAAGGGTATTGCCGCGACTGACACAAGCTTCATACAGGTCGGACGACACAGCGTTTAGCATCGTCAGACAGCCGGACTGGCGCCAACCCTACACACCAACAACACTGAGCTGCAGGTTCACAAAGAGGATTGCCACATGCTATGGAAAAAAGGCCGACGCAGCGACAACGTGGTAGACGCCCGCGATGACAGCGGCGGCGGTGGCATGCGTTTTGGGGGCGGCAAGGGCCTGAGCCTGACGGCCATCGTGCTGATCGTCGGCATCGGCTGGCTGACCGGCCAGGACCCGATGCAGATCCTCGGGCAACTCAGCGGCCAGCTCACCGAGCAAGCGCCCTCCGTCAGCCCGCAAACCCGTCAGGCGCCGCCGGCCAATGATGAACAAGCCGACTTCGTGCGCGCCGTCCTCGGCGACACCGAAGACACCTGGGCCCAGGTGTTCCAGGAAAACGGCCTGACCTACAAGAACCCCAAACTGATCCTGTTCCGTGGCCGGGTGAACTCCGCCTGCGGTGGCGCCACGTCCGCCAGCGGGCCGTTCTATTGCCCGGCAGACCAACAGGTATACCTGGACCTGGATTTCTTCCGGGAAATGTCCCAGCGCTTCAAGGCCGCCGGCGACTTCGCCCAGGCCTACGTGATCGCTCATGAAGTCGGACATCACGTGCAGACGCTGCTGGGCATCTCGGCGAAGATTCAGGCAGCCCGCCAGCAAGGCCGGCAGATGCAAGGCGACGGCGGCCTGCTGGTGCGCCAGGAGCTGCAAGCCGACTGCTTCGCCGGGGTGTGGGCCAACCGGGCGCAAAAGCGCCTGAACTGGCTGGAGCCCGGCGACATTGAAGAAGCACTGAATGCGGCCAACGCGATTGGCGATGACCGCTTGCAGCAACAGGGCCAGGGCCGCGTGGTGCCTGACTCGTTTACCCACGGCACCTCGGCACAGCGGGTTCGCTGGTTCAAGACCGGCTTCGCCCAGGGCCAGATCACTCAATGCGACACCTTTACCGCCAAGAGCCTTTAAATGAATAAACGACTGGGTCTGCTGTTAGGTTTGTTGATCACCTGTTCCTCCTCCACCTGGGCTGCCGAACATGGCGTCAAGGTGGTCAGTCCCGATCGTTTTCACCTGGATGCCGGCGACCTGAGCGTCGGCTTGAGCCAGGACTGGCGCCAGCCGCTGCCTCAAGTTACCCGCGCGCTGATCATCGTGCATGGCCGTTTGCGCAACGCGATGACCTACCTGGACAGCGGCGAAAAAGCGGCCGAAGCCGCAGGACAAAACGCCAATACCCTGGTGATTGCGCCACAGTTCCTCAACCAGACCGACCTCAAGCGCAACCAGATCGACAGCCAGACCCTGCGCTGGAACAGTAACGACTGGATGGCCGGCGAGCCGTCCACAGGCCCGGGCCAGATCAGCTCCTACGGCGCGCTGGACCAGATCATCAAGCACCTGGGCAACCGCAAGCTGTTCCCGAACCTGAAGGAAATCGTGGTGGCCGGCCATTCCGGTGGCGGCCAGGTGGTGCAGCGTTTTGCGCTGACCGGGCATGATCACCCGCTGCTGCAAACCGAGGGCATCAGCCTGCGTTATGTGGTGGCCAACCCGTCGTCCTACGCGTACTTCAGCCCACAGCGTCCGGTGAAATTCGATGTTGCCAGTTGCCCGGGCTTCAACGACTGGAAGTACGGCATGCAAAACCTGCCGGCCTACGCCAAGGGGCAAAGTGCCGAGCAGCTGGAGCAGGCTTACGTTTCGCGTAATGTCACTTACTTGCTGGGCCAGCAGGACACCGACCCGAATCACCCGGCGCTGGACAAGAGCTGCGGCGCTGAAACCCAGGGTGCGTATCGCTTGATTCGCGGGCACAATTATTTTGACTACCTCAAGCAGCGGCACCCGCAGTTGGGCCACAAGCTGGTGGAAGTGCCGGGGGTTGGGCATGACGGGGACAAGATGTTTACGTCGCCTGAAGGGCAGAAAGTACTGTTCCAATAACCACTGAAGAAACCGGATCAAAAATGTGGGAGCGGGCTTGCTCGCGAATGCGGTGGATCAGTCAGCCTATGTATTGACTGACACACCGCGTTCGCGAGCAAGCCCGCTCCCACATTGGATTTTCATCGACCGGACTAAATCATCCGGCGCAATACCGCGCAATCTTCAGCATGCCAATCCGCCAGCTCCGGCCACGGGTTTTCCGGCAGATTGACCAGCACAGTCTTCGTCCCCGCCGCCCGCCCGCAATCCAGATCAAACCGGTAATCACCGACCATCACCATCTCTTGCGGCGCCACTTCCCACGCTCGCGCCAGCTTCAACAAACCACCCGGGTCAGGCTTGGGCGGCGCATCATCACGCCCCAACACATCCTCGGCCGCAAAGCAGTCCGCCAGGCCGATCGCCTGCAATGTCACATGGGCCAGCTCCCGCGCATTGCGCGTCAGGATGCCCAGGCGATAACCCCGCCCGGCCAATTCCCGCACCAACTCCACGGCACCGGTAGCGGCTACCGAACCCAGCGCCAGCTCACGCTCATGCGCGAGCAACCACGCATGCTTGGCCGCTGCTTCATCGGCGGGCAACGCCGCCAGGTGCGTAAGAATGTCGTCAGTCGCCGGAATATCCAGGGCCACGCGGATCGCCGCAAAATCATGCACGGCCACCGTCAGGGTGCCATCCATGTCGAACACCCAGTGCTTCACATCACTGAGGCTCATGCCCAATCCTTGCGATGACGAATCAAGCCTTCCTGGGTAACCGATGCCACCAGTTGCCCGGCGCGGTTGTACACGCTGCCCCGGGAGAACCCACGGGAATTGCCGGCCCATGGGCTGTCCATGGCGTAGAGCAACCAGTCATCGGCACGCAGGTCGGCGTGGAACCACAGCGCGTGGTCGAGGCTGGCGACTTGCATGTCTTTCTGCCACACGGTCTTGCCGTGGGGCAGCAGCGAGGTGGTCAGCAGGCCGAAGTCCGAAGCGTAGGCCAGCAGGTATTTGTGCAGCGCCGGCGAGTCGGCCAGGGCGCCGTCCGCACGAAACCACACGTATTTGACCGGGTCGGACGGCTGCGGGTTGTACGGGTCTTTCTCGGTCACCGGCCTTACTTCGATTGGCTTGGGGCACAGCAGCTTTTCGCGCATGTGCTCGGGAATCAGGTGCGCACGCTGCTGGGTCAGTTCCAGCTCCGAGGGCAGGTTTTCCGGACCAACCACCACAGGCATGGTGGTCTGGTGCTCGAAGCCTTCTTCGTCGTACTGGAACGAAGCGCTGCAGGTGAAGATCGGGTTGCCCTTCTGGATCGCCGTCACCCGGCGCGTGCTGAAACTGCCGCCATCGCGCACCCGGTCAACCGAATACACCACCGGCAACGCCGCATCGCCGGGGCGCAGGAAGTAACCGTGCAACGAATGCACATGCCGCGCCTCTTCAACGGTCTGGCTGGCCGCCGACAGCGACTGGCCGAGCACCTGGCCGCCGAACAGCTGGCGAAAGCCCAGGTCCTGGCTGCGGCCGCGAAAGAGGTTTTCCTCGATCGGTTCCAGGGTCAGCAGGTCCACCAGATCTTCCAACACTTGGCTCATAGAGCATCTCCTACAACAATCTATTGGGCATTCCGGGCTGCTTATCCGTGCAGCGTGTCCAACCATTGGGCGCGGGTGATGCGATACAACACATGATGCCGCAAGGGGTCATCGGCTGCGACCTTAGGGTGTTCAAAATCTGCCAGGGGATCGTAATGCATACCGATGGCCTGCATGACTTTTTGTGATGGCAGATTGGCTTCAGTGGTAAACGAAACGATTTCGTCCAGCTTCAGCCGGTCGAAACCACAGCGCAGGGCAGTCCAGGCGGCTTCGCTGGCGTAACCCAGGCCCCAGTGTTCCCTGGCCAGGCGCCAGCCGATCTCCACCGCCGGAGTGAACGGGGCCTCGAAGCTCACATTCAGCAAGCCGGTGAGGCCGATGAACTCGCCGCTGTCCTTGCGCTGCAAGGCCCACAGGCCAAAACCGTACTCGGCAAAATGGCCGCGAATACGCCCGATCAGCGCAGCACTTTCCAGGCGGCTCAAGGTGGCCGGGAAATACCGCATCACCTGCGGGTCGGCGCACATGCGCGCAAACTCCGGCAAGTCGGCATCGCTCCATTGGCGCAGCACCAGGCGTGCGCTTTCCAATTGCAGTATCGGCTCCATTGGTCCCCCTCCCTTGCCATGTGCGTGAGTGTAACGCGCTGTTAAGATCCGTCGCTGGTTCCCGTCAGAAATCGCCATGCCCTTGCCATTGATCTACCACGACGACTACAGCCCCGAGTTCCCGGCAGACCACCGCTTCCCCATGGATAAATTCCGCCTGTTGCGTGACCATCTGGTGGAGAGCGGCCTGATACGGGACAGCCAACTGCTGCGCCCGGAACTCTGCCCCGCCGAGATTCTGGCCCTGGCCCATGAACCTGGGTATATCGAACGCTACATGAGCGGCGAGTTGTCGCGCGAAGACCAACGGCGCCTTGGCCTGCCTTGGAGCGAAGCCCTGGCCCGGCGCACCGTGCGCGCGGTGGGCGGCTCGTTGCTGGCCGCCGAGCAGGCCCTGGAGCACGGCCTGGCCTGCCACCTGGCCGGCGGCACCCACCACGCCCACTACGATTACCCGGCGGGTTTCTGCATCTTCAATGACCTGGCCGTGATCAGCCATTACCTGCTGGCCAGCGGGCGGGTCAACCGGGTGCTGATCTTCGACTGCGACGTGCACCAGGGCGACGGCACCGCACGCATCCTCCACGACACCCCGGATGCAATCACCGTGTCCCTGCACTGCGAAAAGAACTTCCCCGCGCGCAAGGCGCGAAGCGACTGGGACATCCCGCTGCCCATGGGCATGGGCGACGCGGACTACCTCAAGGTGGTCGACGATGCCCTCAACTACCTGCTGCCGCTGTATCAGCCCGACCTGGTGCTGTATGACGCCGGCGTGGATGTACACAAGGACGACGCCCTCGGCTACCTCAAGCTGACAGACCAAGGCGTCGCCGCCCGCGATGAAAGCGTGATGCGGCACTGCCTGGGCCGCGATATTCCGGTGGTCGGGGTGATCGGCGGCGGCTACAGCAAAGACCGCCCTGCCCTGGCCCGTCGCCACGGGATCCTGCACCACAGCGCGCAGCGCGTCTGGACGTCATCAGGCTGTCATTGAGTTATGCGCGTTACCCACAATCGCTGTGGAACTGCCTGTGGATAACCTGAGTGAAAGCCCCTGCAGGCCATAAGCCGCCTGGCCTGCAGAAGGCTGTATGTTTTTTGATCAGGCAGCATGAGCATCCTCGGGTAGAATGCTCGGCCTACTTTGCCGAACCGCAGTTATCCCCATGCCCCAGACTCAAACCCCATCTCAACACGTCATCATCATCGGCGGCGGCCCGGCCGGGCTGATGGCCGCCGAAGTGTTGAGCCAGGCCGGGATCCGGGTCGACCTCTACGACGGCATGCCCTCGGTAGGCCGCAAGTTCCTGCTGGCGGGCGTGGGCGGCATGAACATCACCCATTCCGAACCGTACCCGCAGTTTCTGGCGCGCTATGCCGAGCGGGCGCCGTGCATGGCGCCGTTGCTGCGTCAGTTCGGTGCCGAAGCGTTGTGCGAATGGATACACGGGTTGGGGATTGAAACCTTTATCGGCAGCTCCGGCCGGGTGTTTCCTACTGACATGAAAGCCGCCCCGCTGCTGCGGGCCTGGCTCAAGCGCCTGCGCGACCAGGGCGTAGTTATCCACACCCGCCATCGCTGGCTGGGTTGGAATGCCGATGGCAGCCTGCTTATCCACAGCCCCGAGGGCGACAAAAGCGTACGCGGTGATGCAGTGTTGCTGGCCTTGGGCGGCGGCAGTTGGTCGCGCTTGGGCTCGGATGGGGCGTGGCTGAAGTTGCTGGAAGACAAAGGCGTGCCTTACGCGGCGTTGCAACCGAGCAACTGTGGCTTCGAGGTGTCGGCCTGGAGCGAGTTGATGGTCAGCAAATTCGCCGGGGCACCGCTGAAAAACGTCGCCATTGGCCTGGCAGACGACAAGCCACGGCTGGGGGAATGTGTGGTCACCGCCACGGGCATCGAAGGCAGCCTGATCTATGCGTTGTCGGCACCGATTCGTGAGGCGATCAACCGGGATGGATCGGCCACGGTGCACATTGACCTGTTGCCGAGTAAGCCACTGGACAAGGTGATCGCAGCGCTGAGCAAGCCGCGCGGCTCACGCTCGATGAGCAAGCATTTGCACAGTCAGTTGGGATTGGATGGGGTGAAGGCGGCGCTTTTGCGCGAGCTGTCACCGGCGGAGCACTTCAATGATCCGGCGCAGCTGGCGGTGGATATCAAGGCGCTGCCGCTGACGCTGGTGAAAACCCGGCCAATGGATGAAGCCATCAGTACCGCAGGCGGCGTGCCGTTTGAGGCGCTGGATGAACGCTTGATGATCAAGCAATTGCCGGGCGTTTTTTGCGCAGGCGAGATGCTGGACTGGGAAGCGCCGACGGGCGGGTATTTGCTGACGGGGTGTTTTGCCAGCGGGCAGGCGGCAGGGCGCGGTGTTCTTGAGTGGTTGAGGCCGGCCACCCCGGCATGACCCACTCACCCCATCACCGCCCGGCAGCAAAGTTACCTCTGACTCAACTGGCTGTTAGATCGGGATAGGCACGTTTAAAAGCTGTTACTTGCTTCTGCAGGAAAGCATCCTCTTCAGGCAGTAAAATTTTCAGATTTTCTATATAACCTGAATACGCACTGAAGAGTCTGGAAGGATCGCCGTGTTTCAAATCGTTCCATTCCTGCTTGAAGGCGTAGCTGAGTTTCTGGCCCTCTTCCTGACTGGTATAAAGCATATCCTGTAGATACTTATCCAATGGCGCCCTTATCTCAGGACTGATCGAATAATTAGCCTCATACAACGACATCAACTCTCTGAACGAATGGATTGCCTGCCCATACTCGCCGCGCGCCGCATGGTCTTCAACCCGGGACCTTAATTCGGCCACACGCAACTCTACCTGCTTGAAAGCTTTCTCGTCAGCGGCCTTGCCTTTCTTGATTTCGCCGTCTACAACAACGCCGCCGATAATGCCCGCCGCCGCCAGGACCGGCAAAACAAAAGGTACTAAAAACACAGCCATATCTACATCTCCATCTAAGTTCGTCATTCAGAAATCAGTTTCTGACTCAACCTCAGTGGAAATGAAGCATTTTAAGTTCCAGCACTTAAACACGGCGACAATTACAAAAAATATCCAAATCACAAGCAATAACTCATCAAGGATGACGAGGCACAACTTGACGCGAGCGGAATTGCTCCGCTCACGGTAGTCACTATGCGTTTACTTGATAACCAACAAGCCCTACTTCTTTTTCCGCGGCCCGGTGTTAAACACGGGCACCTTACGCACTGGCTTGATCGAAGGCTCGACCGGCGTCGCCTCCCCGCTGTCCACCCACTTGCCCAGGTTGCGCTTGCCACCACCGCCGCCCGAAGCCTTGGGTTTCTTCGGCTTTTTCGGCTTCTTCACCACCTGACCAGTGGCATCGGTATCCGGCACACGGTGCTCCGGTTCGAAGTCCTGCTCCATCTTCCGGGTCAACGTCTGACGGGTCAGCATCTCGATGGCCGACAGCATGTTCACTTCATCGGCGCACACCAGGGAAATCGCCTCACCGGTGTTGCCCGCACGACCGGTACGGCCGATGCGGTGGATGTAGTCCTCGGCCACGATCGGCAGGTCAAAGTTGACCACCAGCGGCAAGTCTTCGATATCCAGGCCACGGGCCGCCACGTCGGTGGCCACCAGGATCTGCACGTCGCTGCTCTTGAAGCGATCCAGCGCACGCTGGCGCGTGGCTTGTGGCTTGTCGCCGTGAATCCCGTCGGCGTTGATGCCCAGGCCCTGGAGTTTTTCCACCAGCGCGTCCACACCGTTACGGGTCTTGGCGAACACCAGCACCTGCTTCCAGCGGCCCTTGCGCATCAGGTGCACAAACAGCTCGGCCTTGCGCTTCTTGTCCACCGGCACCACCCATTGCTTGACGGTGTTGGCAGCGACGTTGCGCGGGCTGACTTCGACGGTCAGCGGGTCGTTGAGCATCTGCCCGGCCAACTGGCGGATCTCGTCGGAGAAGGTTGCGGAGAACAGCAAGGTCTGGCGCTTTTTCGGCAGCATGCGGTAGATGTTCGCCAGTTCTTCGGAGAAGCCCAGGTCGAGCATGCGGTCGGCTTCATCCAGCACCAGGGTTTGCAGCTGGTTGAGCTTCAGCGCGTTCTGGCGGAGCAGGTCGATCAGGCGGCCAGGGGTGGCGACCAGCACATCAACGCCTTTGCGCAGCTTCATCATCTGCGGGTTGATGCTCACGCCGCCGTACACGGCGTAAGTGGTCAGCGGCACGTTTTGGGCGTACTCGGCGACGCTCGCATGAACCTGCTCGGCCAGTTCGCGGGTCGGGCACAGGATCAGCGCGCGCACCGAGTTGGCGCTGACTTTCGGCCCTTCCATGGTCAGCAGTTGCAGCAGCGGCACGGCGAAACCGGCGGTCTTGCCGGTGCCGGTCTGGGCCGCAGCCATCAGGTCACGGCCTGCCAGCACCGCCGGAATGGCTTGCGCCTGCACCGGCGTCGGGGTCTGGTAGCCAAGCGTCTCAAGGGCGCGCAGCAAGGGTTCGATCAGGCCAAGTGTGGCGAAAGTCATGGAAATACCGTAGGAAAAAGTCAGCGCAGGGTCGCAATGCGCGGCAGTTTACCTTATTTCCGGTTTTGGCTTTCGCCACTGTGGCAGGCTGATCAGCAGCACCGCGCTGATAATCACCAGCATCGCCAGGGCTTCTTCCGTGCCGATGGTCTCGCCGACAAACACAATCCCGAGCAACACCGCCACCGCCGGGTTGACGTAGGCATAGCTGGTGGCCGCCGCGGGGCGTACGTGCTTGAGCAGGTACATATAGGCATTGAAGGCGATGATCGAGCCGAACACGGTCAAGTACGCCAGGGCCAGCCAGCCTTCCAGCGGCGGCATGGCTTGCAGGTGTTCGCCGCTGACGGCACTGAGCAACAGCAGCACGAAACCTGCGATCAGCATCTCCGCCGCACTGGCCATCGCGCCTTGAGGCAGCGGCAAATGCTTGCTCCACACCGAACCAAAGGCCCAGGCCGCCGCCGCAAAAATCAGCAAGGCCGCACCGGTGGGGCTCGATTGCAGGTTGGAGCCCATATTGAGCATGGCGATACCGATAATCCCCAGCACCACCCCGGCCCATTCCAGACGGGTATTACGCGCGCCCCAGAAATAACCACAGAGCAAGGTGAACAACGGCACCGTCGCCACCGCCAACGCGGCAACCCCGGACGCCACGCCCGTATGTTCGGCCACACTGACCGCACCGTTGCCGAAGGTCAGCAGCAAAATGCCGATCTTCGCGGCAGCCTTCCACTGCACCCACGTCGGCGCCGGCGCCCCGCGCCAGCGCAGGAAGGCATACATCAGCGCACCCGCTGTCATAAAGCGAATCCCCGCCAGCAACAGCGGCGGCCAGTACTCCACACCAATGCGAATCACCAGGTAGGTAGACCCCCAGATCACATACAACGCAAAAAAGGCGGCGATCAACGGTAAGGGAAAGCGACGTGGGCCAGGCATTGGGCAGCTCTGTGGCAGGACAAGGGAGCGTTATTTTAGAAATCCCCGGCCTTAAACATAAGTTACAAAACCTGTTTAAAGCGCCAGTACACTTTTCAAAACATGGTTATCAAGGCTATAAACCGTGCTTTCGAAAGCTATGCATTCCCGGAGCCTTATCATGGACAAATACGACCGTATGCTTCTCAGCGCCCTGCTGGAAGACGGCCGCGCGTCCTACGCGCAACTGGCGCGCACCGTGAACCTGTCCGCGCCCGCCGTGGCTGAGCGAGTGGCGAAACTGGAAGCCAGTGGTGTGATTACCGGGTATCAGGCCAAGGTCGACCTGTCGAAGGTGGGGTTGCCGATCCAGTGCGTGATTGAGTTGCGGTTGACCAATCATGGGAGCCAGAAGGTTTACGACGCGCTGTCGGAAATTCCCGAGTTGACTGAATGCCATCGGGTGACGGGCGATCCGTGCGTGATCATGCAGGCGGCGGTGGGCTCGATGCCGGAGCTGGAGAACCTGATCAATCGGGTGGCGAAATTCGGGTTCAGCAAGACCTCGATCATCTTGTCGAGCGCGATAGAGCGGCGGGTGCCGTTGGGGCAGTTGGAGGGGAATGGGAAGAGTGGCAACTGAACACGCCGCTCTGCAGCTCGTTCCCACGCTCTGCGTGGGAACGCATCCGGTGACGCTCTGCGTCACGACTTGAAGAGCGGACGCAGAGCGTCCAGGGCGGCATTCCCACGCGGAGCGTGGGAACGATCGCCACGGGCACACTTTTTAGGGCCAGCAAGACGGATCCCTTTCATTTGCAGGACCTTTCCTAGAAAATCCAACCGCCTTGTTTCGGCCGGATCAGGTAGCTAGTCTCGCTCGGTCATCGAACAATCGACGACCGGACGTGCAAGTCCGACTGGCAAGGATATACAGACGCCCTACTCCTCAACGTCCGACGTTATCTGTTATGGCGGCTGTGCGCGGGAGGTCCTCGGATCTGCCGGGTTTTCCTTTGCCCCGGTCTTGCACACCTGCGTACAGCTGCCACCTTCATTCGCGTGCAAGCGAACGGTGATAGCTTCTTACCTCAAAGGAGTTCCACCATGGTCAAAGTCACCCCCGATCCACCAGAATTTTGCAGCGACAGCCCGCTCACCCGCCGCGCCATCGATTACTACCTCAAAGCCTGCGCACCGGACGGCGCACCCTTCGTGCTCAACGACAACATGAGTTTCGAAGACGCCCTGGCACGGGCGGCCGACTTACTGCATTGCGCCGTGGCAACCGCACAGATACCCGGCGAGCCGATGAACGGGCAGCAACGGGCGGTGATGCATTTAGTGGAGATGGCGAAGGTGGTGGTGGATCGGTCGCTGGACTGCTTACAGCCTCGATAACCACCGCAAC
>NZ_CP080030.1:6305585-6326552 GCF_019382755.1 Pseudomonas sp. Colony2
GTTAGAACGCGCGATGCTTCTTCAGATGATCATTGATCTTCGCCGCCGGAACCTTCTGCAAGCTGCACAGCAATTCGTGTGACAACTCCCGCAACCCGTGGGTGCGCCGCAGTTCCTCGGCCAGGTGAGCGGTAAGGTTCGCCGCCATCTCCGCGTCCGCCATCGCCCGGTGAGCCTTGCCGGTGTGGGGCAGTTGGGCAAACGAGGTCAGGGTACCCAGCTTGTGGTTCGGCGCCGCCGGCATCAAGCGTCGCGCCAGCAATAGCGAACAGGCAAACTTCTGCAAACGCGTACGCCGGATCAACCCCAGCTCGAAATCCCAGAACTTCTGGTCAAACGCGGCGTTGTGGGCCAGCAGCGGCGTGGTGCCGACAAACTCGTTCACCTCGTTCATCACCCGCTCCGCCGACGGTGCGGTGCGCAACATGGCGTTGCTGATGCCGGTCAGTTGCTCAATAAACCCCGGCACACGCACACCAGCGTTCATCAGGCTCTGGTAGCGGTCCACGATCTGGCCCTGCTCCAGGATGACCACGGCGATTTCCGTGGCCCGGCAGCTGCTGCTCGGCTGGATGCCGGTGGTTTCAAAGTCGATGACCGCTATACGTTCCAAACCTGTTCCAACTCCGTCAAAAATCTATTTAAGCAGCAACGCGCCTTCAATCGGCACGTAGCGGCTGGCGGCGCGTATCAATGAGTTGGCCGTCAGCCCCGGCACGCCGTAGGCCACGGCTTCGACGCCGTGCTTGCTGATGATGCGGTCCAGCAGCATGTCGAAATCACCGTCGCCGGAGGCCAGCACCACTTCGTCGACATGGGCGGCGGCGTCCATGATGTCGATGGTGATGCCCACGTCCCAGTCGCCCTTGGCCGAGCCGTCGCTGCGCTGGATGTAAGGCTTGAGCTTCACGGTAAAACCCAGGTTGCGCAGGATCTGCTGGAACTGCTGTTGCTTGCTGTCGCCACGGTCGATGGCATAGGCATACGCCTCGACAATCTGCCCGCGCTGGCTGATATCAGCCCACAGGGCGGCGTAGTTGAAGTGACAGCCGTACGCCTGGCGCACGGTGTAGTAGAGGTTTTGTACATCGGCGAACACGGCTATCTTTTTCACCGCAAATCCTCATGACACGCGCATGGACCCCGGACTCAAGGGCCCGGAAAGGTTGCCAGTATGCCAG
Organism: Pseudomonas sp. Colony2; assembly: GCF_019382755.1. Lineage (NCBI taxonomy): Bacteria > Pseudomonadati > Pseudomonadota > Gammaproteobacteria > Pseudomonadales > Pseudomonadaceae > Pseudomonas > Pseudomonas sp. Colony2. The sequence goes on from NZ_CP080030.1 coordinate 6,306,767, forward strand.
CCACAAGGGAGTTTCCGAGAAAAATCAGCCCGGGGCGACGAAGCGCCCCGGTTGAGTGTGGGTCAGACGAAGGAATCGTCGTCGCCAAAGGAGGAGGAGTCGTCGGAATAGTCGTTGTCGGCGAAGCTGTCGGAGGCGTTGTCGCTGCCCCAGCTGTCGTTGCCGGCATATTTCTGGTCGTCGTTGCCCCAGTTGCCGTTGTCGCTGGCCGGTGCCGGCTCTTCGCGGATGATCTCTTCAACCACTTGCGGTTGTTGCGAGTTGTGGCTGAACAGGCTGCTGATGCCTTCTGCCAGCATCACACCACCGGCCACGCCAGCTGCGGTTTTCAGGGCGCCGCCGAGGAAACCGCTGCCAATCGGCGCTGCGGGTGCCTGTTGGGGCTGCTGATAGTTCTGCTGGGGAGCACCGTAGTTCTGCTGCGGCGCAGGTTGCCCGCCAAACGACGGACGCGCTGGTTCACGCCAGCCACCGCCCGACGACGCAGGTGCGCTCTGGGTCGGCTGCGGGTCACGGGAACCGCCGCCGAAAATGCTCGACAGGAAACCGCCACTGCTCGGTGCAGGCTGCGCCGCCTGGGACCTGGCCTGTTGCAGTTGGTCCTGCAACTCCTGGATCTGCTGGGCCTGCTGCTTGTTCTGCGCATCGAGGCTCTTGATCGCGTGCTCTTGCACCAGAATCGACTGGGTCATGTAGTACGCAGCGGCCGGTTGGCGAGTGACGTGTTCCTTGATCCGCGCTTCAGCCTGGGCGTCGCGGGGGGCTGAGTCCGTTTCGGCTTGCTGCAACCGTGAAAACAGTCCGTCGATCAGGGTTTGTTCTTCGCTGTTCATGGCGACCTCGTTAGATTGCCGGTAGAAATCTTCGCCTTGCGCACGATGTGCAAGGTACAACCCAGTTATGGGGCTGTTGCTGATTGTTTCAATGGTCTTTACGCAAGGTTTACGTTTGCTTGCATCTGCTCATGATCGGTTAAAGTAACGCCCTTGCTTTTCGGCCTGTGAAGACCCTGATGAATCCGTTAGACGTATTGCGCGACTCCTTCTTCTTTTTCAAGCGCAACCTGGGCGCCATCGTGCAGTTGTGCCTGCCACTGGTGATCCTCGAAGCCCTGCTGCAACAGGTGCTCGACCACACGCTCGGCCCAGACGCGTTTCCCGGTTACAGCGTGGTGATCGGGCTGCTGGTGTACCCGTTGTACACCGGCGCACTGATCCTGTTCCTCGACGCCCGCACCCGGGGTGAATCGCCGCGCACCCTGGATGTGCTGGCCATGGCCCTGACCCTGTGGCCGCGCTTTGCCCTGCTGACGGCAATCAGCACGCTGCTGATCCTGCTGGGCCTGTCGCTGTATTTCCTGCCCGGCCTGTGGCTGATGGTGGTGCTGGCTTTCGCCGAATACCTGCTGGTGCTGCGGGGCATGTCGGCGCTGTCGGCCATGAAGGAAAGCCTGCGCCTGACCCGTGGGCATTTCTGGCGGATCCTGGTGTGCCTGCTGTGCGTGATGACCCCGCTGTGGTTGCTCAAGGGCGCCAGCGTGGCGGTCTATCCGGACCCGAACCCGCTGCTGGGCCTGCTGATCGACAGCGCACAGAGCTTCCTGCAACTGTTCACCAGCGTGGTGTTGTTCCGCCTGTTCATGTTGATTGGTGGCGACGCCGACGCGCGGTGATATGCTCCGGGCCTGTCCTGCAACGCCATAAGCCGAGCCGATGACCCGACTACTGCGCATTACCTTGCTGGGCCTGCTGATCCTCGCGGCCCTGCTGACCGGCTTGATCTACAGCCTGACCTGGCGCCCTGCCGACAAGGAAACCCTGCCCATCCGCTGCGTCGCGCCCCGTGCGCCGACCCTGCTGCCTGGGCAGGCGCTAAAGGTCATGACCTGGAACGTGCAGTACCTGGCGGGCAAGAACTACGTGTTCTGGTACGACACCCCGGACGGCAGCGGCCCGGACGACCGCCCGACCGTTGAAGACATGGCTTCAAGCCTCGACGAAGTGGCGCGGGTGATCCGCGACGAGCAGCCCGACATCCTGCTGTTGCAGGAAGTCGACGAAGGCGCCAAGCCTTCCAGCTACCAGGACCAACTGGCCTTGCTCCAGGAGCGCCTGGCCGACCTCTACCCGTGCAGCGCCCAGGCCTTCGACTGGAAAGCCGACTTCGTGCCCGACCTGCATATCTTCGGCAGCGTCGGCCGCAAGCTGGTGACCATGAGCCGCTACCAGATCGAACACGCCGAGCGCCTGCAATTGCCGGTGGCACGCGCCGACCTGATCAGCCGTCAGTTCCAGCCCAAGCCCGCGTTATTGCTGACCTACCTGCCGTTGAGCGATGGCGGCCAGTTGGCCGTGCTCAATACTCGCCTGGACGGCGCGGCCCCCGGGCACAACGCCGTGCTGGAACAGGTGCAGGCGACCGTCAAGCTGGTGGATAAATTCGAGAGCCGTGGCACGCCATGGCTGATGGGTGGGGATTTCAACCTGCTGCCGCTGGGACAGTTCCTGCGCCTGGACCCCGGCAAGCGCGGGCAATACTCGCCGGACAGTGAGCTGCACCTGCTGTGGGAAAAGTACCCGATGATCCCGAGCAACAGCCAATCCAGCGGGATTGACCGGGACCAGTGGCTGACGTATTTCCCGAATGACCCAACCGTAGAGGGGCCGGACCGTACGCTGGATTACCTGTTCCACAGCTCGCGCATCAAGAAGGTTGAGAGCAAGGTGCGCCAGAGCGATACGGTGCGTATCTCCAATCATTTGCCGGTGATTGCGCGGTTCCTGTTGCCCGCCGCGCAGTAAGCCACGCGGCGAAACAGTGTGGGAGCTGGCTTGTGTGGGAGCCGGGCTTGCCCGCGATGCAGGCRCCTCGGTCTATCCGACAGACCGAGGTGATGCCATCGCAGGCAAGCCAGCTCCCACATTAGATCTGCGATGTACTTACTTTCTCGGCTTGATCCGGGCAGTCGGTTCAGCAATCAACGGATCATCCGGCCAGTAATGCTTCGGATACCGCCCCTTCAAATCCTTCTTCACCTCGGCGTAAGTACTGCGCCAGAAGTTCGCCAGGTCCTGCGTCACCTGCACGGGCCGTCTGGCCGGCGACAACAGGTGCAGCTTGACCACCTGCCGCCCGCCGGCAATCCGTGGGGTGTCCGCCAGCCCGAACAATTCCTGCAAGCGCACCGCCAGAATCGGCGGCTGCTCGCTGTAGTCCAGCCGCACCGACGAGCCCGACGGCACCTTCAGATGGTGCGGCGCCAAGTCGTCCAACCGCGCAGGCAACGGCCACGGCAGCAGGTTATGCAGGAAGCTGGAAATATCCAGATTGGCGAAATGGCTCAGGCGCGACACCTTGCCCAGGTAAGGCATCAACCAGTGTTCCAGGCTGGCAAGCAAGGCGCTGTCGCTGACATCCGGCCATTCACTGGCCTTGCCGCTATCCAGACCACGCAGCAGCATCACCCGCGCCTGCCATTGGCGCAGATCCGGGGTCCAGGGCAGCAGTTCCAGGCCTTTGCGCCGCACCAGGTTGACCAGCGCCTGGCTGCGGGCGGATTCGTCGAGGCCGGTCAGCGGCTCGCGGCTGAGCACCAGTTCGCCGACCTTGCGCTGGCGTTCGGCCCGCAGCACGCCTTCGCGCTCATCCCAGTCAAGCTGGTCGACATTACGCACCTGCTCGGCCAACACCGAGTCGAACAGCGCCGGATCAAAATCCGCCGCGAGGTAAATCCGTTCTTCACGCTGGCCCTGGCGGCTGCCCAGATCGGCAATCACCAGCCAGGGTTGTTTCATCAGGCTGTCGGCTTCGGCGAACAACGCGGCACGGCCGTTGGCGAGGCGGTATTCGGCACCGCCCGCCCGCCGTTGCTGGGCGACGCGGTCCGGGTAGGCCAGCGCCAGCAAGGCTCCGAGCCAGCGCGGATGATCGGGATCAGCCACCGGCTGCTCTGCCTTGCCTCTTAAATAGCCACGGTATTGCCGCGCCAGTTGCCGGGCACGCTGCACGCCGCCCTGGGTGCCACGGGCCTTTTCTTCACCGGATAACAGGGCCAGGCGGCTGTGCAAATCCGCACCGGCACCACGCAGGATATCGCGCTCACCCAACAGTGCCGCCACGTCACAGGCCATGCTCGCCAGGCCCAGATCCTGACCACGCAGCAGCAAATGAGCGATTCGCGGGTGCGCCGGCAACCCGGCCATTTTCTGGCCGTGGGCGGTCAGCTTGGTATCGCTCAACGCTCCGAGGCGCTCGAGCAAATCCTGGGCCTGTGCATAAGCCGCGGTGGGCGGAACGTCGAGCCATACCAACTGAGTAGGCGCCACGCCCCAGCGGCCCAATTGCAGGGCCAAACCGGAAAGATCCGCCGAGAGAATTTCCGCACTGGAATACGCCGCCAGCCCTTCATGCTGGTCCTCGGACCACAACCGATAACACACCCCCGGCTCCAGTCGCCCTGCCCGGCCGGCACGCTGGGTGGCGCTGGCGCGAGAGATGCGCTGGGTGTCGAGACGGGTCATGCCGCTGCCCGGGTCGAAACGCGGGACCCGCGCCAACCCGGCGTCGATCACCACGCGCACGCCGTTGATGGTCAGGCTGGTCTCGGCAATGTTGGTGGCCAGCACCACTTTGCGCTGGCCGGCGGGCGCCGGGTCGATGGCGGCGCGCTGGGCGGCCAGGTCCAGTTCGCCGTGCAGCGGGCATAGCAGCACCTCGGGGTTATCGCCCAGCGCGTCAGCCAATTGCTGATTAACCCGACGAATCTCGGCCTGCCCCGGCAGGAACACCAGCACGCTGCCGGTTTCATCATGCAGGGCTTCAAGGATGGTCTGCACCAACCGCGGTTCGATAAATTCACCGGGCTGGAATGGCCGGCCCCAGCGCATCTGCACCGGGTACATGCGCCCTTCGCTGCGCAGGATCGGCGCGTCGTCCAGCAACCCGGCCAGGCGTTCGCCTTCCAGGGTGGCGGACATCAGCAGGATCTTCAGTGGCTGCTCGTCGCGAAACAGGTCTCGACCATTGAGACTAAGGGCCAGCGCCAGGTCGGCGTCCAGGCTGCGTTCGTGGAACTCGTCGAAGATCAACAAACCCACGCCGTCGAGTGCCGGGTCATCCTGCAGGCGACGGGTGAGGATGCCTTCGGTGACTACTTCAATACGGGTGTTGGGGCCGACCTTACTGTCCAGGCGAATGCGGTAGCCGACGGTTTCGCCGACCTTTTCTCCCAACTCGCTGGCCAGCCTTTCTGCCGCTGCACGGGCGGCCAGGCGGCGGGGCTCGAGCATCAGGATGGTTTGCCCGGCCAGCCAGGGTTCATTCAACAGCGCCAATGGCACCCGTGTGGTTTTACCGGCGCCGGGCGGTGCTTCGAGCACGGCTTCATGGCGCGTCGCCAGGGCGTCACGCAGGGCAGGTAAAACATCATCGATTGGCAACGAATTCATACTGGCTCCAAAGCAGAGCGGCGAGTATAACGGCGAACTGCCGGGTGTCGGTGGTGGTCTCAACGACACGGCCCCGTACTGACTGGAATGCGGTCAACGGTGGGAGCGGGCTTGCCTGCGATAGCGGAGTGTCAGCCAACACACCTGACACTGGACCACCGCCATCGCAGGCAAGCCAGCTCCCACATTTGATCATCGTCGCCTTGTAGACTGGCTTATAGTCACTTTCATTATGTTCAAGGAGAGTCCCATGCGTGTTGCTTCCCGTGTCATCGGCGGTGTTCTGGCCGTCACCCTGCTGAGCCAGTTGACGGCCTGCGGCTCGATTTTCTACCCCGACCGCCGGGGCCAGATCGACGGCAAGATCGACCCGGCAATTGCCGTGCTCGACGCGGTCGGCCTGCTGTTCTACGTGATCCCGGGCCTGATCGCCTTTGGTGTCGACTTCGCCACCGGCGCGATTTACTTCGAGCCTGGCAAGACCGCCCAGGTGGCCCCGGAAAAACTCCAGCAAGCCATCGGCGCCGACGGCAATGTCGACAACGCCAAGCTGCAAACCATCATCCAGAAAGAAACCGGGCATAACCTGCCGCTGGACGACCCGCGCATGATCCAGTTCAAGGGCAGCGTGCAACAACTCGCCACCCTGGGCCTGCAACCCGCCGCTTAAGGACTGACCCGCCCCATGACCACCAGTCCCGAACACGCCCGGCTGTTGCGCCTGGCCACCCGCGCTTCCGTCGGCGTGGCCTGTGTGCTGATTGTGACCAAGGCCATCGCCTGGTGGCTCAGCGGCTCGGTGAGCATGCTCGCCGGGTTGACCGACTCGCTGCTCGACGGCGTTACCTCGTTGCTCAACTTGCTGGCCGTGCACTACGCGTTGCGCCCGGCCGATGACGATCATCGTTATGGCCATGGCAAGGCGGAATCCCTGTCGGGCATGGCCCAGGCGCTGTTCATCGCCGGCAGTGCGGTGTTGATCGCCTTCCAGGCGTTCCAGCGTTTGCAGCATCCGGAACCTGTGGGCGCGCCATGGCTGAGTATTGGCGTGATCGTTCTGTCCCTGGCGTTGACGGCGGCGCTGCTGATCCTGCAATACCGGGTGATCCGCGAAACCGGCTCCAACGCCATCCGCGCCGACTCGCTGCACTATCGCTCAGACATGATGCTCAACGGCAGCATCCTGGTGGCGCTGGTGCTGGCGGCGTTTGGTTTTCATCAGGTGGACGCCTGGTTCGGCCTGGGCATCGCGGCCTACATTTTGTGGAGCGCCATCCAGATCGCCCGGGAGAGTTTTTCGGTGCTGATGGACGAGGAACTGCCGCCGGATGTCAGCCAGCACATGCTGGAACTGGCGTGCAGCGTGCCCGGTGTATTGGGTGCCCATGACCTGCGCACGCGGATTTCCGGCAGCCACTGGTTCGTGCAGTTGCACCTGGAGTTACCGGGGGAATTGAGTTTGTCCGTAGCCCACGGCATCAGCGATCAAGCCGCCGATGCCATCCACAAAGCCTACCCGCGAGCCGAAGTGCTGGTGCACGCAGACCCGCAGGAAGTGGTCAAGGGCGAGAAGGCCTAGTACTGCACCTGATACCCGCGACTGCTCAGGCAGTTGCCCTGGGCCTGGCGGTAGGTTTGCACCACGGCCGGGTCGGGGGCGTAGGTGACGGTCCTTGGGTCAAAACCACTTTGCTGCACCGCCCAGCGATAGCAGTCGTAACCGTCCTGCTGGACCTGCGCCGGTGACTGGCCGTTGGCCGGGTAAGCCACCACGTCATAACCATTGCCCTGGGGCACGGGTTGCGGCGCTGGCGCGGCGGGTGGCGGCTGCACCACAACGTACTGCTGGCTGCTTTCTTCGTAGGTGTAATAGGCACCGGCGGCGAGGAAGAACAGCGCACTGCCCACCCACACTTCCCGCGCGTAGTCGGGCAGGTATTGCACGCGAATCCCGTAAGGCGGCGTCACGACGACATAGCGCGGGCCTTGTGGGCGATACCAGTAGCCACCCGAGAAGAAGTAGTCCTGGCCGCGATACGGCACGCGGTAATTGCGGTCGGGGAAGCGGTCGACGATGTAACCCGGACGGTATTGCGGGCCTGGGCCCCAGCCATTGCCGTGCCCGTCAGGGCGGCCTGGCCAGCGGTGATCGTTGGGGTGGTTATTGCCACCGCCGTTACCCCCGTTGAAGCCGGGCCGGCCCGGGCCACCCTGGCCGCCATTGCCGGCCTGCCAATGCTGGTTGCCGTCGTTGCGACGCGGGATGTCCTGGTAATTGCCCTGACGCGGTTCCTGGGTCTGGCGCACGGTATCCGGGCGACCCTGGATCGGCAGGTTATTGGCCGGCTGCGGCGCCGGGTGCGGCGGTTGCTGCTGGTTGCCTTGTGGACGACCTTGCCACTGGCCACCCCCATTCGGGCGCTCGACATTCTGGTTCTGCGGCCGTGGCTGATTGTTTTCGAAATGCTGATTCTGCGGACGCGGCTGATTGTTCTCGGGCCGAGGGGCTTCAGGACGCGGTTGATTATTTTGTGGTCGCGGTTGGTTGTTCTGCGGCCGAGGCTGATTATTGCCTGGATGCCCTTCCGGGCCTCTTTCATGCTGACCACCGCCTTCCTGGCGTGGCGGGTCGTCGGCCATCACTTGCGCACCAACGCTCATCATCAGCAAACCAACACCTGCCAAACGCCAGATGCGCTTCATGCTATTCCTCACTGCGGATTAGGGCCTACACGTAAGACTGGAAAACCGGGGCCCGGTTCTGCGAGAGGTTATCAGTCACGAGAAGTATTTTCGCAGGCAATAAAAAGGGGCGACCCGTCGGTCGCCCCTTGAGAACTTCGTCCTGGCTCAACGCTTTTGACGTTGGCTCACCTCACGCCGTCTTGTGGACAGTGTGCAGCCCGGGGGCCGGGGCAACCCTGTGGGGTTGGCGGCCGCAGCCGGCCTTATTGGCGGGCTGCAGTGGACTGTATGTCCGGGCAGTGATTCTGTTGATAACTCTACGCCTCGGCCTCGGGCAGATGATTGCGAAGATTGCGTCAATAAACAGTGCTTGCGCAATTTTTAACCCTGGATAGATAATTCACCGCAATAGTTACGACAAAGGCCAGCCCCATGAGCAAACTTGACCGATACGACCTGAGTATTTTGGCGGAATTGCAGCGCGACGCGAGGATCTCCAACCAGGAGTTGGCCGAGCGCATCGGCCTGTCGCCTTCGCCGTGCTCACGCCGGGTCAAGCAACTCGAAGACGACGGCTACATCGCCCGCCAGGTCGCCTTGCTCGACCGCAAGATGCTCGGCCTGAGTCTCACGGCCTACGTGCTGATCGGCATGGACCGACACACCCCCGAACGTTTCGAGAACTTCGAAGCGGCCATCCGCACCTTGCCGCAAGTGCTGGAATGCAGCCTGGTGACCGGGATGGACGCCGACTATCAGCTGAAAGTGGTGGTGCCAGACATGGATCACTACCAGAAGTTGCTGCTGGGCCACCTGACCCGCATCGAAGGCGTCACCAGCGTGCGTTCAAGCTTTGTGCTGAACCAGGTGCTCAACAGCACCGAGCTGCCGCTGACCCACCTGCGCACTTAAGACCAGCGCGGAACAAATGTGGGAGCGGGCTTGCTCGCGAATGCGGTGTGCCAGGCACCGAATGTGCTGACTGATCCACCGCATTCGCGAGCAAGCCCGCTCCCACATTTTGACTGTGTTCCCGCAGGGTGGTAAGTCTGCGGCAGACCGACGCAGGTCAATGTCGCGCCGATTGCCCTGGCGTATAATCGGCGCCCTGCCCCAGCCGGAAACAACCCGATGAACTCGATTGATCCCGCCGTGTTTGAAGAATGGATGATGACCGGCCTGGTCAGCATCCTGATCATTTTCATGGGCTTTATCGTCTGGGACCTGGCGAAGAAATCCAAGGCCGGGCGCTTTGGCTCGATGATCCTGTTCTTCGTGCTGGGCCTGGGCGTTGCCGCGTTCATCATCAAGAGCGTGGTGATCGGCCTGATCGAGTCCGGCGCCTTATAAGCGCGCCGGCACTTCTTTCCATTGGCCTTGGTCCAGGCCGTCGATCGACCAGTCACCAATCCGCACCCGCACCAGACGCAACGTCGGCAAGCCTACGGCGGCCGTCATGCGCCGCACCTGGCGGTTACGCCCTTCACGAATCACCAACTCCAGCCAATGGGTCGGCACGCTTTTGCGAAACCGCACCGGCGGATTGCGCGGCCACAACTGCGGCTCGTCCAGTTGCCGGGCTTCGGCGGGCAGGGTCATGCCGTCGTTGAGTTCCACGCCGTCGCGCAGGCGTTGCAGCTGTTCCTCGGTCGGCTCGCCTTCCACCTGCACCCAATAGGTTTTGGCTAATTTGTGCTTGGGGTCCGCGATGCGCGCCTGCAATTGGCCGTCGTTGGTCAGCAGCAACAGGCCTTCACTGTCACGGTCCAGGCGCCCGGCCGGGTAAATGCCGGGGATGTCGATGAAATCCTTGAGGGTCGCCCGCCCGCCTTCATCGCTGAACTGGGTCAGCACATCGAAGGGTTTATTGAACAGGATCAACTTGGGCTCGGCCGGTGGCGCCTTGGCGACACGACGCGGGGCTGACGAAGTTTGCGGACTTTTCACACCAGGGCGGCGGGAAACAGGACGGGCAGGACGGGACATGGCAAAGAAACATCTAACGGTCAGGACCGACAATGCTAGTGGCCTGACCGTTAAATAACCATCCCAACCGTTTAGCGGAACGGCGGCTCGTCGAAGCTGCGCAGTTTGCGCGAGTGCAACGAGTTGAGTTCGGTGCGCAACAGATCCACCGCCTCGATGCCGATCTTCAAGTGCTGGCTGACCGCACGCTCGTAGAACGCGTTGGCCGATCCCGGCAGCTTGATCTCACTGTGCAGCGGTTTATCCGACACACATAACAACGTGCCGTACGGCACCCGCAGGCGGTAGCCCTGGGCGGCGATGGTGCCGCTTTCCATGTCCACGGCCACGGCGCGGGACAGGTTGATCAGCGGACGTTCCTGGGCCCAGCGCAGCTCCCAGTTGCGGTCGTCGTAGGTCAGCACGGTGCCGGTGCGCAGGCGCTTTTTCAGCTCTTCGCCTTTCTCGCCGGTGACGTTGGCCGCGGCTTGCTGCAAGGCCATCTGCACTTCGGCCAGGGCCGGGATCGGAATGTTCGGCGGCACTACCCGGTCGAGAATCCCGTCGCGACGCATGTAGGCGTGAGCCAGCACGTAGTCACCGATGGTCTGGGATTGGCGCAGCCCGCCGCAGTGACCAATCATCAGCCAGCAATGCGGACGCAATACGGCGAGGTGGTCGGTGATGTTCTTGGCATTGGACGGGCCAACGCCGATGTTCACCAGGGTCACACCATGGCCGTCGCTCGCCTGCAAGTGGTAGGCCGGCATCTGATAACGGTGCCAGACCACGCCGGCAGCAATGGCAGACGCTTCGCCGTGGTCCATGCTCTTGTCGATGATCACATTGCCCGGCAGCACCATGCGGATAAAGCGCGGGTCGCTGCGCAACTGTTCCAGGCCATGCACGATGAACTGGTCAACGTAGCGGTGGTAGTTGGTCAGCAAAATCCACGGCTGCACATGGCGCCAGTCGCTGCCGGTGTAGTGCACCAGGCGGCGCAGGGAGAAGTCGACGCGGGCGGCATCGAACAATGCCAATGGCAGCGGGTCGGTGTTTTCCCAGTCGTACAGGCCGTCGGCGATGCCATCGGTGGCGGCAGACAGGTCGGTACTCGGGAACACCCGCGCCAGCGTGGCGGCAGTCACACCGGAGCCGGCCAGTTCGTCACCCTGCTCCACCACGTACGGGTAGGGAATGTTCTGCTGGCTGACGCCCACTTCCACCGTCACGGTGAAGTCGTGCATCAACGGCACCAGTTGCTCCAGCAGGTATTTGCGGAAGGCCGACGGATGGGTGACGGTGACGCTGTAGGTCCCCGGCAACTGAACCTTGGCATACGCCCGGGTGGTCTGTGGGACTTCGCCCTGCACCAGGTAGGTCAGGCGCAGTTCCGGGTAGCGAAACATCGCACGTTGTTCAGCGTCGGGTTCGACGCGGTCTTTGAGGTAGCGCTTGAGGGCTTGATTGAGCGCGCCAGTGGCACGCTCATGGAGAGCCGCCAGCCGATCCACGGCTTCTTCGGCGGTTTGAACGACAACAAAAGCTTCGGTCACGGTAAGCATCCTGTGTTCTGACTTGCAGGCCTTCATCTTGCCTGTATCCCTGGCGCACTGGAACACCGGAATTGGAATGCGATCAATAATGTGGGAGCGGCGGTGCGACGATTCGACTTGCTCGCGAAAGCGCTAGGTCAGTCAGCACATGTATTGGCTGATCCACCGCCTTCGCGAGCAAGCCCGCTCGCACATTTTGMCCGYRTTCATTCAGGAAAAAGGAGGTGTCGACCGGGCGACGATGGCCTCCACATCCACACCGCGCGGCAAGGTGCCATAGACCCGGCCCGACGACTCGCCCAGTCGGCTGGCGATAAAGCCATCACTCACACTGGCATTGCCCGCCTCCAGCAGCAGCTTGGCCTGCAACGCCACCGCGATGTCCTCGGTCAATTGCCGGGCACGGTATTGGATGTCCTGGGTGTCCATGAACGCCGACTTCAACTGCTCGATATGCCGCGCCAGGTGCTTGTGGCCATGACCATCCCCCAGCTCGACAAACAGCGCCTCCAATACGCCCGGTTCTTTGGACAGGGCCCGCAGCACATCCAGGCACTGCACATTGCCGGAACCTTCCCACGTCGAGTTGACCGGCGCCTCACGGTACAAGCGCGGCAGGATACTGTCCTCGACATACCCCGCACCGCCCATGCACTCGGCGGCTTCGTTGATCATCGCGGGAGCGCGCTTGCAGATCCAGTACTTGCCCACCGCCGTCACCAGCCGGGCGAATTTGGCTTCCTGTTCGTTATCCAGATGGTCCAGCGCGCGCCCCATGCGCATGCTCAAGGCCAGGGACGCCTCGCTTTCCAGGGCCAGGTCGGCCAGTACGTTCTGCATCAACGGTTGCTCGCTTAGCACCCGGCCACCTATCAGGCGGTGAGCGCAATGATGGCTGGCCTGGGTCAGCGCCTGGCGCATCAGGGCGCTGGAGCCGACCATGCAATCGAAGCGGGTCATCGCCACCATCTCGATGATGGTCGGTACGCCGCGCCCTTCTTCACCGATCATCCAGGCCAGCGCGCCACGAAACTCCACTTCGCTGGAAGCGTTGGAGCAGTTGCCGAGCTTGTTTTTCAGGCGCTGGATGTAGAACTCGTTGCGGGTGTCATCCGGGCGGTGCCGGGGCAGCAGGAAACAGGTCAGGCCCTTGTCGGTCTGGGCCAGGGTGAGGAAGCCATCGCACATCGGCGCCGAACAGAACCACTTGTGCCCCACCAGCTCATACGCCTGGCCCGGGCCGCCGGCGCCCACCGGGTAAGCGCGGGTGGTGTTGGCGCGCACGTCGGTGCCACCCTGTTTCTCGGTCATGGCCATGCCGATGGTGGCGCCGGCCTTGTGGGCGATGCCGACGTTGCGCGGGTCGTATTCGGTGGCGAGGATTTTCGGCAGCCAGGTTTCAGCCAGGTCTGGCTGCAGGCGCAGGGCCGGGACGCAGGCGAACGTCATGGTCAGCGGGCAGCCGGTGCCGGCTTCGGCCTGGCTGTGCAGGTAGGTCATCGCCGCGCGGGCCACATGGGCGCCGGATTGCGGATGGGCCCACGGCAACGACGGCAGGCCGTGTTCGACGGCGGTGCGCATCAGCTCGTGGTAGGCCGGATGAAACTCCACCAGGTCGATGCGATGGCCAAACCGGTCATGGCTGTTGAACACCGGTTTGTTCTGGTTGGCCAGGAACCCGGCTTCCATCAGCGGCCCGCCCGCCAGCGCACCATAGGTGTCGATGCGCTGCTCGGCCCAGCCGGCGCCGAAGCGCCGGGACCAGTCTTGCAGCGGCAAGTCGATACGGTACAGGTTGGTGCCGTCCAGGGACGGTGGCTGGTTGGTGACGTCGTGGGTTTCGGCGAACTGGTGCAGGTGCATGACGGGCCTCCTGAAAAAAGGCCACGTTCATTGAGGCCTGAATTTCAGTTAAGCACCGTCACCCGGGTTAAAAAAGTGGCATAAACGCCTAATTGGCGGCGCTTTCACCCTCAACCATATGCAACAACCGCAGTTGCAGCACCCGTTGCAGGGCCTCGAAACGTACCGGTTTGGCCACTCGGTCGGTGATACCCACGCCGTGGCAGCGCTCGCGTTCCGGGGCTTGTAACGAGGTGCTCAAGGCGATCACCGGCAGCTCACCACAGCCGGGCAACGCACGGATCTGGCAGCACAGCGAAAAGCCGCCCTCGGGCACATCCAGCAACACTGCGTCGAAGGTTTGGCTCTGCAGCAACGCCAGGGCGGCCGGCCCATTGTCGACGGTTTTCACCCGATAACCGAGCTTGAGCAACATGCCGCGCACCACCAGTTGCGCCACGCTGTTGTCGTCCACCAGCAGCACCGTGCACTCCTGCGGCGTGCGTTGCGCCTGCGGTACTCGCCGCACGGCAGCCGGTTCTGGCTGGACGGGGCTGACTGCAAGTTCCAGCTGGAAGCGACTGCCGCGCCGCGGCTCGGAATTGTGGGTGAGGCGCCCACCGAGCAACTCGATCAATTGCCGGCAGATCGCCAGGCCAATGCCCATGCCGCCGTATTGGCGAGTGGTCGAGCCATCGAGCTGGAAGAAGCGCTGATACAGGGTCGCCTCATCGAGGTAGGCGAAGCCGATGCCGGTGTCAGTGACAATGAAGGTCAGGCGCAGCGTTCCGTCCGCCTGGGGCACACCGACCACCCGCACACGCACCGAGCCCTCGTGGGTGAACTTGAAGGCATTGTCCAACAGGCAATCCAGGCACTGCGCCAGCTTGCCGGGATCACCGTTGATGCGGTCCGGCAGGTCTTCTGCCAGATCAATGGAGAACGCCAACCCTTTGTTCTGGGCGCTGGCCGCGAACTGCTGGCGCAAGGTGTCGAGCAGCCCACGCAGGCTGAACACTTGGGGTTGCGGGCTGAGGCGCCCGGCCTGCAATTCGGTGAGGGTGAGGATGCCGTTGACCATGCGCATCATCTCGCGGGCCGCACCGGAGGCGGTTTGATGGTACTGCGCGAGGTCGCCTGGCAGCGGCTCGGTCTGCATCAATTCCAGGGAGCCGATCACACCGTTCATCGGCGTGCGCAGCTCGTGGGTCAAGGTGGCGAGGAATTCATCCTTGAGCTGGTTGCTGTGGGCCAGTTGCGTGTTGAGCACTTCGAGTTTCTGGCTGGCGTCGAACAGGATTTGCGCCTGTTGCTCGCGCATCGAATTGATCCGGTCGGCCAGCGCCAGGGACAGCAAGGCCACTTCCAGTGCCGAGCCGATCTGGCTGGCGTACATCGTGAGGAACACATTGGGCAGGTAGCCCAGCACCATCATCGTATTGACTACACCGCCCAGCAGGAACGCGGTCCAGGCGATGATGAAGTAGCGCGCCATGCGCTGGCCGCAATACCAGGCCTTGATGGCCGCGACGAAGATGGTCACGGTAAAGACCAGCGCCAGGGCGGTGGCCAGGCGCAGCGCCAGCGCATAACTGGTGAACAATGCCAGCACCATCACCACCCCGCCGCTGACCGCCAGGGCCAGCAACAGCCGGTTGATCCAGCGACTGTAAAGCGCGGTGTGCAGGAAACTGCGGGCAAACAGGCTGCCGAACAGCGCCGCCGAACCGATCAGGAAGGGCACCGCCGCGTTCGCCCACCACGGGTTATTCGGCCAGAAATACTGCACGGCGACGCCGTTCACCGACAGCTGATACAGGCCGAACGAGGCGATATAGAGGATGTAATAGAGGTAGCTGGTGTCGCGCACGCTCAGGTAGATGAACAGGTTGTAGATCAGCATGCCGAGCAACACGCCGTAGATCACACCCAGCACGTACAGGCGCAATGGCTGTTCTTCGAGGTACGCGGTGGTGGACCAGAGGGTCAGCGGTGCCTGGATCGAGCCCTGGCTTTGCAGGCGCAGGTACAGGGTTTCCTGCTGGCCAGGGACGAAGTCGAGCTTGAACAGGTAGTTGCTCTGGCGGATTTCGCGGCTGGAAAACGGCAGGATACTGCCGGTGCGCGACACCAGTCGATAGTTGCCGACACTGTCAGGCTCGTAGAGCTCCAGTTGGTTCAGCGGAGGGTAAGCCAGTTCCAGCAGCCAGCGGCGCGGGGCATCCGGGCGCTGTGCGCGGTAATGCAAATCGACCTTGAGCCAGAACACCGAGCGCGAATAGCCGGCATTCAATGTGGCTTTGTCGTGGGTCTTGAAACGACTGGCGAGGACCGGCGAGCTGATATCGCCAATGGTCAGGGCGCCACTGGGGTCCTCAAGGACTTGCATCACTTGGCCCAGGGGCAACCGCGTGGTGGTCTCGTTGAACTCGACTGCGCCGGCCAGCATCGGCAGCCCGGTCAACAGTAACATCAGCAAATAGCGCATAGAGCCCCAGCGTGACCTGTCCGGTTATGTCAAAAGCCTCCATTCCTTTTGAGCAGACGTAAACCGGCGATACAGTTATTGGTTTGAATCCACTCTAGCATAGCCATTACAGGCCAAAAGACACCATTGAAATAATTTTTTGAAAGGCTCTAGAGCGGGCATTACAGGGCATTTGACCTGTATTTCACGATGATAGCAAACAGCCACTTCCGCCGTCCCCTCCGCTAAAAATTCAACCATCGCCCGACAGCCACCCAAAAAGCGTTTGGTGGTAAGCTCGCGCACCATGAATATCTACAGCTCTCGCCCCGTTGTCCTCTGTCTCTCCGGCCATGATCCCAGTGGTGGCGCCGGCTTGCAGGCAGATATCGAAGCCCTGCTCGCCCAGGGCTGTCATGCGGCCCCGGCCGTCACCGCGCTGACTGTGCAGAACACCGTCAACGTCAGCGATTTCCGCGTGCTGGATCGCGAGTGGGTGCTGGCCCAGGCCAACGCCGTGCTCGGTGACTCCGAAGTGGCCGCGGTGAAACTGGGCATGCTCGGTTCCCTGGAGATGGTCGACACCGTGGTCGAACTGCTCAAGGCGCACGCGCATTTGCCGGTGGTCTGCGACCCGGTGCTGCGCGCCGGCGGCGGCGGCAGCCTGGGCAAGGACGAGGTCGGCTACGCCATGCGCGAGCGGCTGTTGCCGCTGTCGATGATCGCCACCCCCAACCTGCCTGAAGCACGCATCCTCGCCGAATTGCCCGAGGGCACGGCGGACGAATGCGCAGCGAAACTGCTGCCGTTCATCAAGCACCTGCTGATCACCGGCGGCCATGGCGACGAGCACGAAGTGCACAACCGCCTCTACAGCCGCGACGGCACGCACCAGACCTTTACCTGCCAGCGCCTGCCCGGCAGCTATCACGGTTCGGGCTGCACCCTGGCCAGCGCGCTGGCCGGTCGGTTGGCACAAGGCGAAGGGTTGGTCAGCGCGGTGCAATCGGCCCTCAACTACACTTGGCGCACCCTGCGTGACGCTGAACAACTCGGCCAGGGGCAATTCGTGCCTCGTCGTCTGCCGTTGGATTTCTGCTCGTAACACCAAGAGGCCTGCCCGATGAAACTACGTGGCCTTTATGCCATTACCGACAGCCAACTGTTGGCCGGCAAGTTCCTGGCCTACGTCGAAGCGGCGTTGGACGGTGGCGTGACCCTGCTGCAATACCGCGATAAAAGCAGCGACGAAGCGCGCCGCCTGCGGGAAGCCGAAAAACTGCGGGAGCTGTGCTCGCGCTACAAGACCCAACTGATCATCAACGATGACGCCGAACTGGCCGCACGCCTCGGCGTCGGCGTGCATCTGGGCCAGACCGACGGCCCGCTGACCCCGGCCCGTGCGCTGCTCGGTTCCAAGGCGATCATCGGCTCCACCTGCCACAGCCAGATCGAACTGGCCGAGCAGGCTGCCCGCGAAGGTGCAAGTTATGTAGCCTTCGGCCGCTTCTTCAATTCCAACACCAAGCCCGGCGCGCCGGCAGCCACCGTTGAACTGCTGGCCCAGGCCCGCGCGCGGTTGCACCTGCCGATCTGCGTGATCGGCGGCATCACCCTGGAAAACGCCGAGCCGCTGGTGGCCCACGGTGCCGACTTGCTGGCAGTGGTCCACGGCCTGTTTGGTGCCGACAGCCCCCAGGAAGTCACGCGCCGCGCCCGCGCTTTCAACGATCTTCTAAAATCTTGAATTCAGAGAACACGATCATGTCCCGTTCCGAAACCCTGTTTGCCAATGCCCAGAAACACATCCCCGGCGGTGTGAACTCTCCCGTGCGAGCGTTCAAGAGCGTTGGCGGCACCCCACTGTTCTTCAAGCATGCCGAAGGCGCCTACGTCACCGACGAAGATGACAAGCGCTACGTCGACTACGTGGGTTCGTGGGGCCCGATGATCCTCGGCCACAGCCATCCGGAAGTACTGGACGCGGTGCGCCAGCAGCTGCAACACGGCCTTTCCTATGGCGCACCGACCGCCATGGAAACCGAGATGGCTGACCTGGTGTGCTCCATCGTGCCCTCCATGGAGATGGTGCGGATGGTCAGCTCCGGCACCGAAGCCACCATGAGCGCGATTCGCCTGGCCCGTGGGTTTACCGGCCGCGACAGCATCATCAAGTTCGAAGGCTGCTACCACGGCCACTCCGACAGCCTGCTGGTCAAGGCCGGTTCCGGTGCGCTGACCCAGGGCGTACCGAGCTCCGCCGGGGTGCCGGCCGCGTTCGCCAAACACACCCTGACCCTGCCGTTCAACGACATCGCTGCCGTCGAGCAGATGCTCAGCGAAGTCGGCCAGGAAGTGGCGTGCATCATCGTCGAGCCGGTGGCCGGCAACATGAACTGCGTGCCGCCGGCGCCGGGCTTCCTGGAAGGCCTGCGGGAACAGTGCGACAAGCACGGCGTGGTGCTGATTTTTGATGAAGTGATGACCGGCTTCCGCGTTGCCCTCGGCGGCGCCCAGGCTTACTACGGCGTCACGCCGGACCTGAGCACCTTCGGCAAGATCATCGGCGGCGGCATGCCGGTGGGCTGCTTCGGAGGCAAGCGCGAAATCATGCAACACATCGCGCCGCTGGGCCCGGTGTACCAGGCAGGCACCCTGTCGGGTAACCCGCTGGCCATGGCCGCCGGCCTGACCACCCTTCGCCTGATCAGCCGCCCGGGCTTCCACGCCGAGCTGACCGACTACACCACTCGCCTGCTGGACGGCCTGCAACAGCGCGCCGATGCCGCCGGCATTCCGTTCGTGACCACCCAGGCGGGCGGCATGTTCGGCCTGTACTTCAGCGGCGCTGACGACATCGTCACCTTCGACGATGTGATGGGCAGCGATGCCGACCTGTTCAAGCGCTTCTTCCATCTGATGCTGGAAGGTGGCGTGTACCTCGCCCCGAGCGCTTTTGAAGCCGGCTTCACCTCGATCGCCCATGGTGATGCCGAGCTGAAACTGACCCTCGATGCCGCCGAGCGCGCCTTCGCCGCCTTGAAATAAGCGGCGCAAAAATCCGACGTCGCCCCTGGCGGCGTCAGATTTGCTACTTTGCTTACAGGCATTTCCGTCTTTTTTCGAGAATTCACCTGCAATCCGGCAGATAACTTGCCCACGCAGCAGAAAAACGAGTAAAGACTTTGTAAGCAGGTGCCTGCTTATTTCATAATGCGCGCTTATTGGATCCCCCCGTGGGTCCCGCGCCCCGTCAGAGGTAAGTCGATTCCCATGAAACGCACCGGCCGCACCCTGGTTCTGGGCTGCCTGTTGCTCCTTCAGCCGCTGCTGGCGTATGCCCAGGCAGGCGGCAACTCGTTGTTAATCCCAGCGATGGGTCGTTGCACCCTCAATACCCAGCCGGAAAGCCAGGCCGAAGCCCTGAGCGCGTGCCAGAAACAGGCCGAAGGCGGGGATGCGCAGGCGCAATACGAGTTGGGCGAGTACTTCTACGACAGTAAAAACCCCGCACGCGACCTCAACAAAGCCTTGAGCTACTTCGAGAAAGCCTCGTTGCAGGGCCACGCGCAGGCGCAATTCCAGCTGGGCACCATGTTTTTCCACGGCGAAGGCGTACCGGCCAATAACGTCCAGGCGTACATCGTGCTGAAAATGGCGGCGGTGAACGGCGCCGAAGATGCACTGGACACGGCCGACGAAGTGGCCGAACACATGCAGCGCGACGAACTGGAAGTGGCTACCCAAGTGCTGGGACAGATTTTCCGCAACTACCTGCAGGAACTGCAGAGCGCAGATGGCAGCTCGCCGTTTTCGCCGCTGCC
>NZ_CP080030.1:6326680-6375880 GCF_019382755.1 Pseudomonas sp. Colony2
AAGCCTTACTTCTCAGGCATCGGCATCGGAAACGGCATGACATTGCTCATGCCCCGGGCCTCGCTGATTTTCGGCGTGCCCAGGCGCTCGACTTCGTCGATGCGCACGATCGAATGCATCGGCACAAAACTGCGCACTACGCCTTCGAACTGAGCCTTGAGTTTTTCCTCGCCCGGGTCGACGACCAGCTGCGTGCGCTCGCCAAAGACGAACTCTTCCACTTCCAGGAAGCCCCACAGATCACTTTGATAGATCTGCTTGGCGTACATTTCGAACACCTGGCCCTGGTTAAGGAAAATCACCTTGTAGATTGGAGCTTCACGTTTGGTCATGGTGGGCGGGTAACACATCGGGGGATTTAAAAGAGGGCGCGAACTATAGCATGGCGTCCGATGCACAGTGCTAGGAACCTATCGGCATGCCCCCTATAATGCGCGGTTCTTTACCACCAGTTGACGATCCCCATGGCCAAGAAGCTTTACATCGAAACCCACGGTTGCCAGATGAACGAGTACGACAGCTCGCGCATGGTCGATCTGCTGGGTGAACATCAGGCCCTGGAAGTCACCGCTCGCGCTGAAGACGCCGACGTGATCCTGCTCAATACCTGCTCGATCCGCGAGCGGGCCCAGGACCGGGTCTACTCGCAGCTGGGCCGCTGGCGTGAACTGAAACTGGCCAACCCGGACATGGTGATCGCCGTCGGCGGTTGCGTGGCCAGCCAGGAAGGCGCCGCCATTCGCGACCGTGCACCGTACGTCGACGTGGTCTTCGGCCCGCAGACCCTGCACCGCCTGCCGGAAATGATCGACGCCGCGCGCATCACCAAGCTGCCGCAAGTCGACGTCTCGTTCCCGGAAATCGAAAAATTCGACCATTTGCCCGAACCGCGCATCGACGGCCCAAGCGCTTATGTGTCGGTAATGGAAGGCTGCAGCAAGTACTGCACCTTCTGCGTGGTGCCATACACCCGCGGCGAAGAAGTCAGCCGCCCGTTCGACGACGTGCTGGCAGAGATCATTCACCTGGCCGAGAACGGCGTGCGTGAAGTGACCCTGCTGGGGCAGAACGTCAACGGCTACCGTGGCCAGACCCACGACGGGCGCCTGGCGGACCTCGCGGAGTTGATCCGCGTAGTGGCTGCCGTCGACGGGATCGAGCGGATTCGCTACACCACCTCGCACCCGCTGGAGTTCTCCGACAGCCTGATCCAGGCCCACGCCGAAGTGCCGGAGCTGGTCAAGCACCTGCACTTGCCGGTGCAATCGGGCTCGGACCGCATTCTCTCGGCCATGAAGCGCAACCACACCGCCCTGGAATACAAATCCAAATTGCGCAAATTGCGTGCGGCGGTGCCGGGGATCTGCATCAGCTCGGACTTTATCGTCGGCTTCCCAGGGGAAACCGAGAAAGATTTCCAGCAGACCATGAAGTTGATCGAAGACGTAGGCTTCGACTTCTCCTACTCCTTCGTCTACAGCCAGCGCCCGGGCACCCCGGCGGCAGACCTGCTCGACGAAACCCCGGAAGCGTTGAAGAAGGAGCGTTTGAACGCCCTGCAACATCGCCTCAACCAGCAGGGTTTCGAGATCAGCCGACAGATGGTGGGCTCGACCCAGCGCATCCTGGTGACCGACTACTCGAAAAAAGACCCTGGCGAATTGCAGGGCCGGACCGAGAACAACCGGATCGTCAACTTCCGCTGTGATAATCCGACGCTGATCGGGCAGTTCGCCGACGTGCACATCGACGCGGCACAACCGCACTCGCTGCGCGGTTCGCTGGTGTAACAATAATTCGGCCACCGGGAACCAATGTGGGAGCGGGCTTGCTCGCGAAGGCGGTGTATCAGGCAACGAACAGGCTGACTGCCCCATCGCATTCGCGAGCAAGCCCGCTCCCACATTAGAACGGTGCCAGCTTCGGGATATATAAGTGCTTTCGCACGCAGCCTGCTGGCGTTATCCTTGATTTCATCTTAATTGCCCCAGGGCGGCTAAAAACGACCTTGAACGCACCCATAGAACCACATCGTTTTCTCCTCGAGCCCTTTGAGGCTCGCCGTTTCGCCAATCTGTGCGGACAGTTCGACGAGCACCTGCGCCTGATCGAACAACGCCTGAGCATCGAGATCCGCAACCGCGGCAATCAATTCGAGCTGATTGGTGAACCCCAGCACACCACCTCGGCAGAAAACCTTCTGCGCCGCCTCTACCGGGAAACCAAAGGTAGCGAGCTGTCGCCGGAAACGGTGCACCTGTACCTGCAGGAATCCGCCGTGGAGGACCTGGCCAATAACCCGGTAGCCGAAGCCAGCGTCGCGTTGCGCACCAAGAAAGGCATGATTCGCCCTCGCGGCTTGAACCAGCAGCGCTACGTCAAAGAGATCCTGGGCAACGACATCAACTTCGGCATCGGCCCTGCCGGTACCGGCAAGACCTACCTGGCCGTGGCCTGCGCGGTCGACGCCCTGGAGCGCGAGCAGGTGCGACGCATCCTGCTGGTGCGTCCGGCGGTGGAAGCCGGCGAGAAGCTGGGCTTTTTGCCCGGCGACCTGGCCCAGAAGATCGACCCGTACCTGCGCCCGCTCTACGACGCGCTCTACGAGATGCTCGGCTTCGAATACGTGGCCAAGCTGATCGAGCGCCAGGTGATCGAGATCGCCCCGCTGGCCTACATGCGTGGCCGTACGCTGAACAACAGCTTCATCATTCTCGACGAAAGCCAGAACACCACCGTCGAGCAGATGAAGATGTTCCTGACCCGGATCGGTTTCGGCTCCACCGCCGTGATCACCGGCGACGTCACCCAGGTCGACCTGCCCAAAGGCACCAAGTCGGGCCTGGCCCAGGTGATCGACGTACTCAAGGACGTGCCGGGGATCAGCTTCACGCACTTCATGCCCAAAGACGTGGTACGTCACCCGTTGGTGCAGCGCATTGTCGAAGCCTACGAGCGCTTCGAACACCGCGACGACCAACCGGCCAAGGACACTCGCCGCGATGCTTGAGCTTGACCTGCAGTTGGCCACCGAAGCGCCCGCCCCCAGCGAAGAACAGTTCCGCCAGTGGTGCACCCTGGCCCTGCGCCAGCGCACCGCCGACTCGGAGCTGACCATTCGCCTGGTGGACGAGCCCGAAGGCCGTGAACTGAATCACACCTGGCGACAAAAAGACTACGCGACCAACGTGCTGTCGTTTCCCGCCGACGTACCCGATGAGCTGCTGGATATCCCGTTGCTGGGCGACCTGGTGATCTGCGTCGAAGTGGTCGAGCGTGAAGCAAAGGAACAGGGCAAGGAACTTGAGGCCCATTGGGCCCATCTAGTCATCCACGGCTGCTTGCATCTCTTGGGTTACGACCATATAGACGATGACGAAGCCGAAGAAATGGAAGCACTGGAACGAACGTTGCTTGCAGAACTGGGTCATCGTGACCCGTATGCAGACGACGAAATTGCAACTACACCTAACTGAAACAATAAAGGATTTAGAGTAATCGCTATGAGCGAAGACCGATCGAGCAACGGGCAAAAGTCATGGCTGGGGAAACTCACCCAGGCCTTTGCCCACGAGCCGAAAAACCGTCAGGAGCTGCTGGAGCTGCTGCGCGAGGCGCATCAGAACAAGTTGCTGGACAGCGAAGCGCTGGCCATCGTCGAAGGCGCTATCCAGGTCGCTGACTTGCAAGTGCGGGACATCATGGTTCCGCGCTCGCAGATGGTCAGCATCAAGGCGACCCAGACCCCACGGGAATTCCTCCCGGCCGTCATCGATTCGGCGCACTCGCGCTACCCGGTGATCGGCGAAAGCCATGACGACGTCATGGGCGTCCTGCTGGCCAAGGACCTGCTGCCGCTGATCCTCAAGGAGAACGGCGACAGCTTCAACATCAAGGACCTGCTGCGTCCTGCCACTTTCGTCCCCGAATCCAAGCGCCTGAATGTGCTGCTGCGCGAATTTCGTGCGAACCACAATCACATGGCCATCGTCATTGACGAATACGGCGGTGTGGCCGGCCTCGTGACCATCGAAGACGTGCTGGAACAGATCGTCGGTGACATCGAAGACGAACACGATGTGGAAGAAGACAGCTACATCAAGCCGCTGCCCAGCGGTGATTTCCTAGTCAAGGCCCTGACGCCGATCGAGAACTTCAACGAGTTCTTCGACAGCGAATTCTCCGACGATGAATTCGACACGGTTGGCGGCCTGGTGATGAGTGCGTTCGGGCACCTGCCCAAGCGTAACGAGACCACCGAGATCGGTGCCTATCGCTTCCGCATCCTGAATGCCGACAGCCGCCGTATTCACTTGATCCGTTTGACACCTATTGCCCGCTAAGGACTGACATGCGCCGTATGATTGCACCCGGCTGGCCCGGTAACTTGCTGGCCGTGGTGGCCGGCGCCATCACCACCCTGGCGCTGGCGCCGTTCGACCTCTGGCCGTTTGCGCTGGTGGCGGCCGGGTTCTTTTATGCGGGATTGCGTGAACTGACACCGCGCCAGGCCTTGTGGCGCGGCTGGTGTTTCGGTTTCGGCCTGTTTGGTGCCGGTACCAGCTGGATCTACTACAGCATTCACCACTTCGGCGGCGCTTCGGTGTTGCTGGCGGGCATGCTGATGCTGGCGTTTACGGCGGCCATTGCCTGGTTCTTTGCCCTGCCCGCCTGGCTGTGGGCGCGCTGGCTGCGCCGCAACGAAGCGCCACTGGCCGATGCCCTGGCCTTCGCGGCCTTGTGGGTTGGCCAGGAAGCGTTTCGCGGCTGGTTCCTCACCGGTTTTCCCTGGCTCTATTCCGGTTAC
This sequence comes from Pseudomonas sp. Colony2, assembly GCF_019382755.1. NCBI lineage: Bacteria > Pseudomonadati > Pseudomonadota > Gammaproteobacteria > Pseudomonadales > Pseudomonadaceae > Pseudomonas > Pseudomonas sp. Colony2. The sequence continues at coordinate 6,331,488 of NZ_CP080030.1, forward strand.
AGCCAGCTCGACGGTCCTCTCACCGGCCTCGCGCCGCTGGGCGGGATGTGGCTGATATCCTTTGCCCTGGCGCTGACCGCCGCACTGATCTGCAACCTGCCGCGTCTGCTGGCGGCTAAGCGCAACCTGTTCATCGGTGCCGGCTTGCTGTTGTTGTTGGCGCCATGGGCCATCGGCCTGGCACTCAAGCATCATGCATGGACCACCCCCGCCGGCGCGCCGCTGACCGTGGCAGCCGTCCAGGGCAACGTCGAACAAAGCATGAAGTGGGACCCGGAGCAGCTCAATGCGCAGCTCGCGCTGTACCGCGACATGAGCTTCAGCTCCAAGCCTGTCGACCTGCTGGTATGGCCGGAAACCGCCGTGCCGGTGCTCAAGGAATCCGTGGAGGGTTACCTGGGCATGATGGGCAAGTTCGCCGCTGACCGGCACACTGCGCTGATCACCGGTGTACCGATCCGCCAGGAAGTGCATCACCACAAGCGCTTCTTCAACGGCATCACGGTGGTGGGCGAAGGCGACGGCACCTACCTGAAGCAGAAGCTGGTGCCGTTTGGCGAGTACGTGCCGCTGCAGGACATGTTGCGCGGCTTGATCGCGTTCTTTGACCTGCCGATGTCGGACTTCGCCCGCGGGCCGTCCGACCAGGCTTTGCTGCAAGCCAAGGGCTATCAGATTGCGCCGTTCATTTGCTATGAAGTGGTGTACCCGGAGTTCGCCGCCGGCCTGTCGGCCCGCAGCGATTTGTTGCTGACCATCAGCAACGACACCTGGTTCGGCCGCTCCATCGGCCCGCTGCAACATTTGCAGATGGCCCAGATGCGCGCCCTGGAAGCCGGGCGCTGGATGATCCGCGCCACCAACAACGGCGTCACTGGCCTGATCAACCCGTACGGGCAGATCACCGTGCAGATCCCGCAGTTTGAACGCGGGATTCTCTACGGCGAGGTCGTGCCGATGCACAACCTCACCCCGTACTTGGAATGGCGTTCCTGGCCGTTGATCATCCTGTGCCTTGGCCTGTTTGGCTGGGCGCTGTTGGCGGGCCGGATGTCGAAAACGGTTTAAAAGAAATACTCGGACGACAATGTGGGAGCGGGCTTGCTCGCGAATGCGATCTGTCAGTTAAAGCACCAGTGACTGACACACTGTATTCGCGAGCAAGCCCGCTCCCACATTTGACCTGCGGTATTACCTGTAAAACATCCGGTAACCCACCTGCCCCACCGCCTCATTCAGCAACTGCCCGCTCTGCCATACCGACTTGAACTCCGGCATCCAGCCCCCCAATGGCCGGGCATTGTCCAAACCAAGAAACCCCACTGGCGCCGGAACAACCGTGAACCCGGCCTTTTCGAAGCTCCAGCGCGAGCGCGGCATATGCCAGGCCTGAGTCACGACCACCACACGCTTGATCCCCTGCGGCAGCAGAATCTCGGCACTCATCTGCGCGTTTTCCCACGTGGTACGGCTGCGCTCTTCCTTCCAGCGCACGCTCACGCCAAAGTCATCCTGCATCGATACCGCCATCAACTCCGCCTCGCTGGGCGGTGTGCCGTAGTGCAAGCCGCCGGTGGTCAGCACCGGCAAGCCCGAAGCCTTGGCCAGGCGGGCTGCATAGCGCTGGCGCTCAAGGCCGATACCCGTCGGCTGATCGGAGCCCCACGCCGGATCCCCGCGCTCACGCCCCGAGCCCAACACCACGATGGCATCAGCCCGCTGCGCCAGGGTCGCCCGTTCATCACGGGCCAGAGGCGGCTCGGTCTCCAGGGCCTTTGCGCCCCATTGAACCGCCACCGGCAGGCTCATCAGCAACATCCCGCCAAATCCCAGGGCAAAGCACACGGCCGCAAGCCGCGGTCGGCTGCGACGAAACCACCAGGCAAGGGCCAGCAACAGCAACAGGATGCCGGGCGGCAACAACAATTGTTTAATGAAATAGCGAATAGGCATCGGGCATCTCCAAAGATGCCCGAAGCCTAAGGTGTAACGGGGTTAAGCGACAATCTTTACAGGAACAGACGCTGAGAAGGCTACAGATCACTAACGCGGTACTTCACTTGAAACGCACGGACCGGAGTTTTTCCGGGCTGCGACCGGCCGAAAAATCCTTGAGCCATACCACCTTGGCCGATCGCGAAAACTCCTGGGCTGGCGGGGAGGCCATGCCATGGGACGCGCGATGCTCATTCAACTCCAGATACACCCTGATCACGTCCAGCTCTGCCTGGCTCAAGCCACGCAGTTCCAACTCCAGAGGCCGTTCATCACACAATCGGCCTGCGGTTTTTGCTGCATCCAGTGCTCGACCCAAACGGTCGATCAGTCCTTCGTACACCTGCGGTTTCGTTAAAGTTCGCTGCGAATCAACCATCCCTCACCTCATTGAAGATAAGACTCACTCCCCACTAAACAGCGTAGTCCTGCTTGCCCTGCCTGCCTGGCGCCGCGACCAACGGCCTCGGCGGCGCAATCAGGGTTTCCCTCGATAGAGTGGGGTCATGTATGCTACGGCGCTTCCTGTAACTCCACTTCCCGCAGGGTTTGGGCACGGACGCGCCGCTTTTTGGTGTCGATCAACCTGAACGTTGCACCGAAGAGGATTAGGCCACCCCTATTCAGTTCAAAAGTAGCCATGCACGAACAATATCAGCCCCGTGAAATAGAAAATGCCGCCCAGTCGTTCTGGGATGAGCAAAAGTCCTTTGAAGTCAGTGAACAGCCAGGCAAGGAGACTTTCTATTGCCTATCGATGTTCCCTTACCCCAGCGGCAAGCTACACATGGGGCATGTGCGCAACTACACCATCGGCGACGTCATCTCCCGCTACCAGCGCATGCTGGGCAAGAACGTCCTGCAACCCATGGGTTGGGACGCCTTCGGCATGCCGGCGGAAAACGCCGCGATGAAGAACAACGTAGCGCCCGCCAAGTGGACCTACGAAAACATCGCCTACATGAAGACCCAGCTGCGCAGCCTGGGCCTGGCGGTGGACTGGTCCCGCGAGGTGACCACCTGCAAGCCTGATTACTACCGCTGGGAACAATGGCTGTTCACTCGCCTGTTCGAAAAAGGCGTGATCTACAAGAAGAGCGGCACCGTGAACTGGGACCCGGTGGACCAGACCGTACTGGCCAACGAACAAGTGATCGACGGCCGCGGCTGGCGTTCCGGCGCGCTGATCGAAAAGCGCGAAATCCCGATGTACTACTTCAAGATCACCGCCTACGCGGATGAACTCCTGTCGAGCCTCGATGATTTGCCGGGCTGGCCCGAGCAGGTCAAGACCATGCAACGCAACTGGATCGGCAAGTCCCGTGGCATGGAAGTGCAGTTCCCCTACAACGTCGACTCCATCGGCGCAGAAGGTGTACTGAAAGTCTTCACCACCCGTCCGGACACCCTGATGGGCGCGACCTACGTCGCCGTGGCCGCCGAACACCCGCTGGCCACCCAGGCCGCACAGAACAACCCTGAGCTGCAGGCGTTCATCGCCGAATGCAAGGGCGGCAGCGTCGCCGAAGCCGACGTCGCCACCCAGGAGAAAAAAGGCCTGCCGACCTCGTTGCTCGTCGAGCACCCATTGACCGGCGAGAAGCTGCCGGTGTGGGTCGCCAACTACGTGCTGATGCACTACGGTGATGGCGCAGTAATGGCTGTGCCGGCCCACGACGAGCGCGATTTCGAATTCGCCGTCAAGTACAACCTGCCGATCAAGTCCGTGGTGCGCACCAGTTCGGGCGACACCAACCCGGCTCCGTGGCAGGACGCGTACAACGAACACGGCACACTGATCAATTCCGGCGAGTTCGACGGCCTGGATTTCGAAGGCGCCTTCGACGCCATCGAAGTCGCGCTGATCAAGAAAAACCTCGGTGCCTCGCGCACCCAGTTCCGTCTGCGTGACTGGGGCATCAGCCGCCAGCGCTACTGGGGCTGCCCGATCCCGATCATCCACTGCGAAACCTGCGGTGACGTGCCGGTACCGGAAGACCAACTGCCGGTCGTATTGCCCGAAGACGTGGTGCCGGACGGTGCTGGCTCGCCATTGGCGCGCATGCCCGAATTTTACGAGTGCACCTGCCCGAACTGCGGTGCCCCGGCCAAACGCGAAACCGACACCATGGACACCTTCGTGGAGTCTTCGTGGTACTACGCCCGCTACGCCTCGCCGCACTATGAAGGCGGCCTGGTGGAAAAATCCGCGGCCGACCACTGGCTGCCGGTAGACCAGTACATCGGCGGTATCGAACACGCCATCCTTCACCTGCTGTACGCGCGCTTCTTCCACAAGCTGATGCGTGATGAAGGCCTGGTGAGTTCCGACGAGCCGTTCAAGAACCTGCTGACCCAGGGCATGGTGATTGCCGAGACTTATTACCGCCGCGAAGCCAATGGCGCCTACACCTGGTTCAACCCGGCAGATGTCGAGCTGGAGCGTGACAGCAAGGCCAAGGTGATCAGCGCCAAGCTGAAATCCGACGGCCTGCCGGTGGAAATCGGCGGCACCGAGAAGATGGCCAAGTCGAAAAACAACGGCGTCGACCCACAGTCGATGATCGACCAGTTCGGCGCGGACACCTGCCGCCTGTTCATGATGTTCGCCTCGCCGCCTGACATGAGCGCGGAATGGTCGGACTCCGGCGTCGAAGGTTCGCATCGCTTCCTCAAGCGCGTCTGGCGCCTGGCGCACGCCCATGTCAGCCAAGGCTTGCCGGGCAAGCTGGACGTGGCGGCCCTGAGCGATGAGCAAAAAGTCATTCGCCGCAGCACCCACCTGGCCATCAAGCACGCCAGCCAGGACGTGGGCCAGCACCACAAATTCAACACCGCCATCGCCCAGGTGATGACGCTGATGAACGTGCTGGAGAAAGCGCCGCAGGCCACCGAACAGGACCGCGCACTGGTACAGGAAGGCCTGGAAACGGTCACCCTGCTGCTGGCGCCGATCACGCCACACATCAGCCACGAACTGTGGAACCAGTTGGGCCACAGCGGTGCCGTCATCGATGCCGGCTGGCCGGTACAGGATGACAGCGCCCTGGTACAGGACACGCTGCAACTGGTGATTCAGGTCAACGGCAAGCTGCGTGGCCAGATCGACATGCCGGCCAGCGCCAGCCGTGAAGACGTCGAAGCCGCCGCCCGTATCAATGAGAACGTGCTGCGCTTCACCGAAGGCCTGACGATCCGCAAAGTGATCGTGGTGCCCGGCAAACTGGTCAATATCGTCGCTAGCTAATCGGATCGGGCGCCGAGGGAATAACCCTGGCGCCGAACAAAACCTCCAGGGCCTCGATAAGGCCCACATGGTTTCAAGGGGAGCATCAAAATGATCAAACGCAATCTGCTGGTTATGGGCCTTGCCGTGCTGCTGAGCGCTTGCGGCTTCCAGCTGCGCGGCACCGGCACCACCGAACTGGCGATCAAGGAACTGGACGTCACCGCCCGCAACTCCTACGGCGAGACAGTGCAACAGCTGCGCCAGGTCCTGGAAAACAGTGGCGTCAAAGTCTATTCAGGCGCGGCTTACAAACTGAACCTGGTGGATGAGAAAGAAGAGCAGCGCAGCCTCAGCTACGCCAGCGCCGGGCGTGCTTCGGACATTGAGCTGAGCACCACGCTCTTCTTCGAAATCCAGGGCCACGACCACCTGCCGTTGATGGGCGACAAGATCCAGATACAGAAAGTCGTGAGCCACGACGGCAACAACCTGGTGGGTTCGGACTCCGAAACCATCCAGGTGCGCAAGGAAATGCGTCGTGAACTGGTGCAGCGCATGGTCCTGCGCCTGCAACTGATCACGCCGGAGCAACTGGATAAGCTGCAGCAAACCGCGGATGCCAAGGCCAAGGCAGATGCCGATGCGCTGAAAGCGGCGCAAGAGTATGAAGACAGCCAACCTAAACAGTCGCCTGTCGAAGTTCCTGTCGAGTAAGCCAGACGGGGCGCCCCAGGCGCCCCGTTCACCCTGCCTATGAAACTCGCCCCCGCCCAACTCGCCAAGCACCTGCAAGGCAGCCTTGCGCCCGTCTACATCGTCAGCGGTGATGACCCGCTGCTGTGCCAGGAGGCTGCGGACGCAATTCGCACCGCCGCCCGCCAACAGGGCTTCGATGAACGCCAGGTATTCAGCGCCGACGCCAGTTTCGACTGGGGTACGCTGCTGCAAGCCGGGGCGAGCATGTCGCTGTTCGCCGAAAAACGCCTGCTGGAACTGCGCCTGCCTTCGGGCAAGCCCGGCGACAAAGGCGCGGCGGCTTTGATGGAATACTGCGCACGCCCTGCCGAAGACACGCTGCTGCTGATCAGCCTGCCCAAGCTCGATGGCAGTGCGCAGAAAACCAAGTGGGGCAAGGCGCTGGTGGAAGGTGGCCAGACTCAGTTCATACAGATCTGGCCGGTGGACAGCAGCCAACTGCCGCAGTGGATTCGTCAGCGCCTGTCGCAATCCGGGCTGAGTGCCAGCCAGGATGCGGTGGAGCTGATCGCGGCGCGGGTGGAAGGCAACCTGCTGGCCGCCGCCCAGGAAATCGAAAAGCTCAAGCTGATGGCCGAGGGTGGCCAGATCACCGTCGAAACCGTACAAGGCGCCGTGGCGGACAGCGCGCGCTTTGACGTATTTGGCCTGGTGGATGCGATCCTCAACGGCGAACCCGCCCACGCCCTGCGCATGCTCGAAGGGCTGCGCGGCGAAGGCGTCGAGCCGCCGGTGATTCTCTGGGCCCTGGCGCGAGAATTACGGCTGCTGGCCAATATTGCCCTGCAGTACAGCCAGGGCATCCCACTGGACAAGGCCTTCAGCCAGGCGCGGCCACCGGTATGGGACAAGCGCAAACCACTGATCAGCAAAGCCCTGCAACGGCACTCGGCGCAACGCTGGGCGCAACTGCTGCTGGAGGCCCAGCGCATTGACGCGCAGATCAAGGGCCAGGCGGCTGGATCGCCGTGGATGAGCCTGAGTCGTTTGTCACTTTTGATGTCAGGACAGCGCTTGGCGCTGCCTGCTGAATAGTCCTACGTATCGCTGGGCTGGACAGAATCCAAACTTCGGCAGATGATTCGCACCGCATCATCAACCCGCCAGAGAGTACCCATCATGAGCAAAAAGCCATCCAAGCATGGCCCCAACAAGGCCAAATCCATCATCGCCCAGCCGTTGTTCCGCAGTCGCCAGGAACGAGCCGGCAAAGGCAAAGGCAGCTACCGCCGCGAAGCCTTCCAGTCTAATAGCTGGGAGGCTTCTTACTTTCTGGCTGCCTGAAGGCAAGCGCCCCTCCGGCATGATAAGGTCTGTACCTGATTCGTATTCCCTGGACCTGTGCATGCCCTCTAGTCTTTCCCGTCGTTGGCACCTTCGCCAACTGATCGCTGCCTCCAGCCTCATTCTGTTAGTCGCCTGCGCGGAAAAACCCACCGCTGCCGATGCCCAACCCCTGCCCCCGCTCCAGACTGCACCGGTAGCTGCGCCTGCCGTCGTTGCGCCACTGGTGGCAGACAATCTTGATATCCAGCCGACCCAGACCTTTGCCGAATGGCAGGCGGGGTTTCGCGTGGAAGCCTTGAAGGCCGGTATCACGCCGCAGGTTTTCGACACGGCCTTTGCCAATGTCGTACCCGACATGGCGGTGATCCGCGCCGACCGCAGCCAGCCGGAGTTCTCCCGCCCGGTATGGGAATACCTCGACGGCGCGCTGTCGCCGCTGCGGGTGCGCAATGGCCAGTCGCTGCTGGTGAAGTACGCCGACATTCTGCAACGCATTGAGGACCGTTACGGCGTCGACCGCCAGGCGCTGGTCTCGGTGTGGGGCATGGAGAGTAACTTCGGCCAGTTCCAGGGCAACAACTCGGTGATCCGCTCACTGGCGACCCTGGCCTATGAAGGCCGTCGCCCGGCCTTCGCCCAGGCGCAGCTGCTGGCGGCGCTGCAAATCATCCAGCATGGCGATATCGCCGCCGACCAGATGAAAGGCTCCTGGGCCGGGGCCATGGGCCAGACCCAGTTCATCCCGACCACCTATAACACCCACGCCGTAGACTTCGACGGTGACGGCCGCCGCGATATCTGGAACAGCCCGGCCGACGCCCTCGCCTCCACCGCGCACTACCTGCAAAGCTCCGGCTGGCAGAAAGGCCAGCCCTGGGGCTTCGAGGTGCAGCAACTGCCGTTGAATTTTGATTACGCCCTGGCCGATGGCAGCGTACGCAAGACCGTTGGCGAGTGGCTGAAACTGGGAATCCAGGTGCCGCCGGGCGCCAGTGTCCCGGCCAACGTCGACCAGCTTTCCGCCGCCCTGTTGCTGCCGGCCGGCTATCGTGGCCCGGCGTTCCTGGTGCTGGATAACTTCCGCGCGATCCTCAAGTACAACAACTCGTCGTCCTACGCGTTGGCAGTTGGCTTGTTGTCGGAACGCTTCGGGGGCGGTGGCTTGATTCGTGGGAGCTGGCCGAAAGATGAACTGCCGTTGACTCGCTCGCAGCGAATTGACTTGCAGACGGTGCTCAGTGCCAATGGTTACGACGCGGGCAACCCGGACGGGATCATCGGTGCGAATACCCGCAAGGCGATTCGTGCCGCGCAGCAGTCCCTGGGCTGGCCGGCGGATGGGTATCCGACGGTGAAGTTGCTGGAGTCGCTGCAAAGCCGATAGATCGGCGTATGGCTGCTACCGCATTCGCGAGCAAGCCCGCTCCCACATTTTGACCGTGCACTTCCTGAAGGAACGCGATCGAAATGTGGGAGCGGGCTTGCTCGCGAAGAGGCCTTTATCGGCGCTACAAAGTTCAGGCCTTAAACACCACATCCTGTTCCAACACCAACCGCTTCTCCCCCGCATCCAGCCGCACCCTGGCGCCCAACGGCAAGGTCAGGTTCGGGTTGCAGTGCCCGCTGCGCCAGCCGGACAGCACAGGAATGCACAACGGCTCGAAGGTCTGCTTCAGCAAGCGCTCAAGCGCAAGGCTATCAACCCCAGCCACATCCCCCACCACCACGCCCGCCACCTGGGCCAGCTTGCCCGCCAGGCGCAAATGGGTGAGCAACCGGTCAATGCGGTACAACGGCTCGTTCACGTCTTCGATAAACAGAATGATGCCCTCGGCATCAATCTCGTAAGCCGTGCCCATCACTGCTGCGATCATCGATAGATTGCCGCCCAGCAGCCGCCCACAGGCGATGCCTGGCTCGACGGTGGTCAGCGGGTAGGCCACAGGGTGAGCCAGCTGGCTACCGGCTTTCACTTGCCCACGCAGCATGCTGAACAGCGACGACTCGGTAGGCTGTTGCTTTTCACCTAACAGGTCAGCGTTGAACATCGGACCATGGAAGGTGACGAAACCGGCGTACCGGTTGATCGCCAGGTGCAGGGCGGTGATATCGCTGTAGCCTACGAATGGCTTGGGGTTGGCCCGGAGCAGGTCAAAGTCCAGGCGGTCCAGCAGGCGTGGCGTGCCGTAGCCGCCGCGCAGGCAGAAAATCGCGTCGATGGTCGAATCGGCGAACGCAGCGTGCAGGTCATCAAGGCGTACCTCATCACTGCCGGCCAGATAGCCATCCCGCTGGCTCACGCCCGGAAAGATCCGCAGTGTGTAGCCCCGGGCGCGCATCCATTGCGTGGCCGTGTCGATATCCAGCTCGGCCGGCCCGGCAGGGGCAATCAGCCCGATCACGCCTTCGGCGCGCAGCGCAGGTACCGCACAAGTGGTCAATTGAGTCGTCATCCATGGTTCTCCTCGCGTGGATTGCCCAAGGCACTCTAAACAGCAATGGTTGCAAACAGAAGAGGAAGAGTCAGTAGCAAATGTGGGAGCGGGCCTGGGTGGGAGCGGGCTTGCTCGCGAAGACGGTCAGTCAGTCACCGGACAGGTCAACTGATCCAACGCATTCGCGAACAAGCCCGCTCCCACTCAAGCCGGCTCCCACATGGGTCCTGCAGTGTCCGGCGTTCCGCGTATCAGGACACCAGGCTGGCCTTGACCAGTTTCGCCTGCTCGTCGGCGTGGTACGAGGAACGTACCAGCGGGCCGGAAGCGACGTTCTTGAAGCCCATCTTGTAGCCTTCTTCGGCAAACCAGGCGAACACATCCGGGTGCACGAAGCGCTGTACCGGCAAGTGGCTGCGGGACGGCTGCAGGTACTGGCCGAGGGTCAGCATGTCGATGTCGTGTTCGCGCATGCGCTTCATGACTTCGATGACTTCTTCGTCGGTTTCGCCCAGGCCCAGCATCAGGCCGGATTTGGTCGGAATGTGCGGCATCATCTGCTTGAATTTCTGCAGCAGGGTCAGCGACCACTGGTAGTCCGAACCCGGACGCGCAGCCTTGTACAGGCGCGGTACGGTTTCCAGGTTGTGGTTGAACACGTCAGGCGGCTCGGCGGCGGTGATTTCCAGCGCCACGTCCATACGGCCACGGTAGTCCGGCACCAGGGTCTCAAGCATCACGTTCGGCGACAGCTTGCGGATCTCGCGGATGCAGTCGGCAAAGTGCTGGGCACCGCCGTCACGCAGGTCGTCGCGGTCTACCGAGGTAATCACGACATACTTGAGTTTCAGGTCGGCGATGGCGATGGCCAGGCTTTCCGGCTCGTTGACGTCCAGTGGCTTCGGCCGGCCGTGACCAACGTCGCAGAACGGGCAACGACGGGTGCAGATGTCACCCATGATCATGAAGGTCGCGGTGCCACCGGAGAAGCACTCGCCCAGGTTCGGGCAGGACGCCTCTTCGCACACGCTGTGCAGCTTGTGTTTGCGCAGCAGGGCCTTGATGCGGTCGACTTCCGGCGAAACCGGGATACGCACGCGAATCCAGTCAGGCTTTTTCGGCAGTTCGGTGGTCGGAATGATCTTCACCGGGATGCGTGCAACCTTCTCGGCGCCGCGCAGCTTGACGCCGGCTTCTACCTTGGCACGCGGGGCCGGACGCTCGGTAACATCCAGCGTCGGGATCATGGTTTGCACTGCATCAGTAGTCATAATCAGTCGATTCCGCCCGTTAGGGTCGTCTGCTCAGCATAGTCGAGGTGTTTGACGAGCTGCGCGCGCAGCCGGGCACTTACCTCGGCAAATTCTAGTGGTGTTGCGTGATCGCTCAACTGGGTCATCGCCAAACCGGCGTAGCCGCAGGGATTGATCCGTCGAAACGGCGCCAGGTCCATGTCCACATTCAAGGCCAGGCCATGAAAGGAACAACCGTGGCGAATCCGCAAGCCCAGGGAGGCGATTTTCGCGCCATCAACATAAACCCCCGGTGCATCCGGCTTGGCCGCGGCGGTCACACCGTAGCTGGCCAGCAGCTCGATCAGGCATGACTCCATGCGACTGACCAGCTCACGTACGCCAAAACCCAGCCTGCGCACGTCCAGCAACAGATAAGCCACCAATTGACCTGGGCCATGGTAAGTCACCTGCCCGCCGCGGTCGACCTGCACCACCGGGATTTCTCCCGGCAGCAGCAAATGCTCGGCCTTGCCGGCCTGGCCCTGGGTGAAAACCGGCGGGTGCTCCACCAGCCAGATTTCATCCGGGGCTTCAGTGCCGCGCTCGTTGGTGAACCGCTGCATGGCGAGCCACACCGGTTCGTAAGCCATTTGGCCGAGCTCGCGAAAGCCCAGGGTCTGTGACATCACAACACCATGTGCACGAAGCCGGTAGCCCGCAGTTCGCTGTTGATGTTGTAGAGCTGGTCCTGGTCAGTCGCCACGATGTGCAACTGAATAGTGGTGTACTTGCCGTTGGTGCTTTGACGCTCATCCACACGGTCATGGTTGATCGTTGCGTGTTTCTTGACGATCTCGATGATCTTGTCCTTGTTGCCCACACCCGTATCGCTGATCACCTTGACGGGATAGTCCACGTTTGGGAATTCGATCTTTGGCGCCTTTACTTCGGTATCGGTCATGGCGTAACGGCCTCGTAAGCGTAAGCCGTGGCGACGGGCATAACCCCGCGCCGGATCAGCGCGGGGTCATGCAGGTGCACACTATCAGTTGAACAAGCTGTAGAAGAATAGACGGATGCTATCCCACACGCGTCGGAAGATACCACCTTCGTCGACGGCGTCCAGAGCGATCAGATCGGCGCTGTGCACCACCTTGTCGTCCAGCTTCACTTCGACTTTACCAATCACGTCGCCCTTGGCGATCGGTGCGACCAGTTGCGGGTTCATGGTCATGCTGGCCACCAGCTTCTTGAGCTGGCCTTTAGGCATGGTCAGGGTCAGGTCTTCAGCCAGGCCAGCCTTGACTTGATGGGTCGCGCCTTTCCACACAGGGGCTTGAGCCAGCTCGGTGCCTTTCTGGTAGAAGGTCTGGGTTTCGAAGAAACGGAAGCCATAGGTCAGCAGCTTTTGCGTCTCGGCCGCACGGGCCTGCTCGCTGTTGGTACCGAATACCACGGCAATCAGGCGCTGGCCGTCACGGACAGCGGACGACACCATGCAGTAGCCGGCTTCTTCGGTGTGGCCGGTTTTCAGGCCATCGACGGTCTTGTCACGCCACAGCAACAGGTTGCGGTTAGGCTGCTTGATGTTGTTCCAGAAGAACTCTTTCTGGGAGTAGATCGCGTAGTGCACCGGGTCGACACGAATGATCGCGCGAGCCAGGATCGCCATGTCGTGAGCCGACGAGTAGTGCTCAGGGTTCGGCAGGCCGGTCGGGTTCATGAAGTGGCTGTTGGTCATGCCCAGGTCGGCCACAGTTTTGTTCATCATGTCGGCGAACGCATCTTCGCTGCCGGCGATGTGCTCGGACAGGGCTACGCTGGCGTCGTTACCCGACTGGATGATGATGCCGTGCAGCAGGTCGCTGACGGTCACTTGCGATCCGACCTTGATGAACATCCGCGAACCGCCGGTGCGCCAGGCGTTTTCGCTGACGGTCACCGGATCGTTTTCGCCGATCTGGCCGCGACGGATTTCCAGGGTCGCGATGTAGGCGGTCATCAGCTTGGTCAGGCTGGCTGGGGGCAGGCGCTGGTCACCGTTGTTCTCCACCAGCACGTTGCCGCTGGCGGCGTCCATCAGGACCCAGGCCTTGGCAGCCAGTTGCGGGGAAGCTGGCACCATTTCAACCGCCCAGGCGGCCGGGGTGATGATCAGCGAAAGAAGCAGGCACGTGCGTTTGGCTAAGGTGGTGATGTTCATCCGTCTCTCGAAATTGCTTATGGAAACTTGCCCTCGCGGGCAAAACTATTCAGACAGCCCGTCGCCAGACTGTCGCGTGTTCGGTTGCATGCCCACCCCTTGCCCCTGGGTTTTTATTGTTCAACGAGCCAACAACCAGGGCTCAAACCCGCATGCGAGCCTGAGCCATCAATCCTTTGTACTGCTTACTCGGCGGTGACCACGCTGGGTTGCCCCAGGTTGGCCAGGCGCACGCTGTTCTGCACTTGCGCAACTTCACTCGGCGAGCCGATCGGCCCCATGCGCACACGGTGCAGGGTCTGCTGGTTACGCACAATAGAGCTGATAAAGACTGGCGCGCTGACCATCCCGCTGAGCTTGGACCTTAGCAGCTCTGCCGCGTCCGGGTTGGCGAAAGCGCCGACTTGCAGGTACTGGCCGCCCACGGTAGAGGCTCCCGGTGCTGCATGCGGAATGACCACCGTGTCCGGGGCGTGCTGCGCCGGCGGCGGGGTCCACTGTTCGATCTTGCCGGCCGAGGCCGTGACTTGCGGTTGCGGGGTTTGCGGTTCGTTGAGCATCAACGGCGCCGGCTTGCCACGCTGGGCCCAGTACTGGGCCGGGTCGATACCTTCGACCTTCACCCGGGCGGTGCCGATTTCGGCATACCCGAGTTTCTTGGCGGCGGCGTAGGACAAGTCGATGATCCGGTCCGAATAGAACGGCCCACGGTCATTGACCCGCAGGATTACCGAGCGGTTGTTGTCCAGGTTGGTCACGCGTACATAGCTGGGCAGCGGCAGGGTCTTGTGCGCCGCGCTCATGCCGTACAGGTCATAGACTTCGCCGTTGGCGGTGTTCTGGCCGTGGAACTTGGTCCCGTACCAGGACGCCGTACCTGATTGCACGTAGGTCTTGGAGTCTTGCAGCGGGAAGTAGTTTTTGCCCAGCACGGTATAGGGATTGGCCTTGTAAGGGCCGGTGTGCAGGGTCGGCGTGGCATCCGGGATCTTCGAAACATCCACATCCCACCACGGCGCGCCGTCTTTGTGGGCGCGGTTGATATCCAGCCCCGGCTGGGAGCGGATCGCCGTGCCAGCGGTTTTTTGCACCGGTGCACGACTGGTGGAGCAACTGACCACCAATAACGACAATGCGGCGTACGCCAACAGCTTCAGGGGTTTGTACATCGGTGATACCGGCATTACTTGACGCCCCGTGCTTGGACCAGCATGTCTGACAGTTGATGCACGGCCATGGCGTACATCACACTGCGGTTATAACGCGTGATTGCGTAGAAATTCTTCAGGCCCATCCAGTATTCGGGGCCATTTTCGCCTTCGAGGCGGAACGCCGTCACCGGCATATCATCGCGTGGCGCATTCTGACTCGACCAGCCCAGCGCCCGCAACTCCCCGACCGTCTTGACCGGCTCGATACCCTGGGTCAGGCCTTCATCGGCGCGCTCACCGGTCACATCGGCGCGAATCACCACCGGCTCGCCGGCTACCCAGCCGTGGCGCTTGAAATAGCTGGCGACGCTGCCGATAGCGTCATCGGGGTTGCTCCAGATATTGATATGGCCGTCGCCGTCAAAATCCACGGCGTAGGCGCGAAAGCTGCTCGGCATGAACTGCGGCAAGCCCATGGCCCCGGCGTAGGAGCCCTTGAGGGTCAACGGGTCGACCTGCTCTTCACGGGCCAACAACAGGAACTCGCGCAGCTCTTTGCGGAAGAATTCGGCGCGTGGCGGGTAGTCAAAGCCCAGGGTCGACAAGGCGTCGATCACCCGGTAGCTGCCGGTGTTGCGGCCGTAGAAGGTTTCGATGCCGATGATTGCCACGATCACCTGGGCCGGTACGCCGTATTCCTGCTCGGCGCGGGCCAGCACCGCTTCGTGCTGGCGCCAGAAGTCCACGCCCCGCGCCACGCGGGCGTCGGTCAGGAACATCGGGCGATATTCCTTCCACTGCTTCACGCGCTCGGCGGGCCGGGAGATGGCGTCGAGGATCGCCTGCTTGCGCTGGGCCTCGCGGAACACGCCCATCAGCTGTTCACCGGCGAAACCATAGTCACGGGTCATCTCACCGACAAACTCGGCGACCTGGGGCGAACCGTCGTAGTCGCCGGCCTGCGCTTCCTGCACAGCGGCTCCCAGCAGGCCCAACAGGCCCATCCAGGACACGTGCCGGGCAGCCCAGCCGCGCATTACTTGCATTGACATCTTCACCTTATTCAAACCTGTGCGATCCACTTACGATGGGTATGGATCGACATCAAAACCCCAAACGCTGACAGCAATGTCACCAGCGAAGTTCCGCCGTAGCTAATGAACGGCAACGGCACCCCAACCACCGGCAACAGGCCACTGACCATACCGATGTTGACGAAAACGTAAACAAAAAACGTCATGGTGAGGCTGCCGGCGAGCAATTTGCCAAACAGGGTTTGCGCCTGGGCAGTAATCACCAGGCCGCGCCCGATCAGCAGCAAGTAAATCAGCAACAGTGCGCAGATGCCCACCAGGCCGAACTCCTCGCCCATCACCGCGATAATGAAGTCGGTGTGGCTTTCCGGCAAAAAGTCCAGGTGCGACTGGGTGCCCAGCAGCCAGCCCTTGCCGAATACGCCGCCGGAACCGATGGCCGCCTTGGACTGGATGATGTTCCAGCCGGTGCCCAGCGGATCGCTCTCCGGGTCGAGGAACGTGAGGATTCGCTGCTTCTGGTAGTCGTGCATGAAGAAGAACCACATGGCCACGGCCACCGGCACGGCCGCGGCCAGCACGCTGAGGATCCAGCGCCAGCGCAGCCCCCCCATGAACAGCACGAACGCGCCGCCCGCCAGGATCAGCAGCGAGGTGCCGAGGTCGGGCTGGCGCACGATCAGGATGAACGGCACGCCGATCAATATCAGGCTGATGCCCACGTGCTTGAGCTGGGGCGGCAGTGTGCGTTTTGACAGGTACCAGGCGATGGTCGCAGGCATCAAAATCTTCATGAATTCCGACGGCTGGAAGCGAATCACCCCCGGGATGTTGATCCAGCGCGTCGCGCCCATGGCGTTGTGACCCATGACATCCACCACCACCAGCAGCAACACGCCGGCGACATACCCCAGCGGCACCCAGCGCGCCATGAAGCGCGGCTCCAGCTGGGCGATCACCACCATCGACAACAGGCCCAGGCCAAACGACGACGCCTGTTTGATCAGCAAGTCCCAGTTCTTGCCACTGGCCGAATACAACACGAACAGGCTGCCGGCGGCCAGGGTCAGCAGCAGGATCAGCAACGGGCCATCAATGTGCATGCGCTGCAGCAAAGTGGCGCGGCGGCGCATCACATCCTCGCTGGAGAGGATGCGGTCAAAATTACTCTTCAAGGGCCGTAGCCTCCACACTGGATGGGGTGCCGCCATATTCGGGCTTGAGCTTGCCGTCTTCGGTCAACAGCCAGGCATCCATGATCTGCCGCACCACGGGCGCTGCTACGCCGGAACCGGATTCACCGTTCTCGACCATCACCGCCACGACGATCTTCGGGTTGTCGGCCGGGGCAAAGCCGACGAACAAGGCGTGGTCACGGTGGCGCTCCTGAACCTTGGAGCGGTCGTATTTCTCGCCCTGCTTGATCGCGACCACCTGGGCCGTACCGCTCTTGCCGGCAATCCGGTATTGCGCGCCGGCTGCCGCTTTACGAGCAGTACCCCGGGCGCCGTGCATCACTTGCTGCATGCCGTGGTTGACCTTGGTCCAGTCGGACGGGTCGCGCAGCACAATGTCGGGAATCGGGTTTTCGTCCACCGGGCGTTCGCCCTCGATGGTCTTGGCCAGGTGCGGGCGGTTCCACACACCCTTGTTGGCCACCAGCGCGGTGGCCTGGGCCAGTTGCAGCGGCGTGGCCTGCATGTAGCCCTGGCCGATCCCCAGGATCAGGGTTTCGCCCGGGAACCAAGCCTGGCGCCGCGTCGCACGCTTCCACTCGCGGGACGGCATCAGTCCCGGGGATTCTTCGAACATGTCCAGGGAGACTTTCTGACCAAGGCCGAACTTGCCCATGTAGGCCGACAGCCGATCAATCCCCAGCTTGTGGGCCAGGTCATAGAAGTAGGTGTCGTTGGAACGCATGATCGCCGTATCCAGGTCCACATAACCGTCGCCGGTGCGGTTCCAGTTACGGTATTTGTGATCGTAGTTGGGCAGCATGTAGTAGCCGGGGTCGAACACCCGGCTCGATGCCGTGACCACGCCCGAGTCCAGGCCGGCAATCGCCACCGCCGGCTTGATGGTCGAGCCCGGCGGATACAGGCCGCGCAATACGCGGTTGAACAGCGGCCGGTCGATGGAATCACGCAGCTCGGCGTAGGCCTTGAAGCTGATCCCGGTGACAAACAGGTTGGGGTCAAAACTTGGCTGGCTGACCATCGCCAGCACTTCGCCAGTGCTCGGGTCCAGTGCCACCACGGCACCCCGGCGACCGCCCAGGGCCATCTCCGCCGCTTCCTGCAACTTGATGTCCAGGCTCAGCACGATGTCCTTGCCCGGCACCGGGTCTGTACGCTTGAGCACCCGTAGCACGCGGCCACGGGCGTTGGTCTCGACTTCCTCATAACCCACCTGGCCGTGCAGTTCCGGCTCGTAGAAACGCTCGATGCCGGTCTTGCCGATATGGTGGGTGCCGCTGTAGTTGACCGGGTCGAGGGTCTTCAGCTCTTTCTCGTTGATCCGGCCCATGTAGCCGACCGAATGCGCGAAGTGCGCCCCTTGCGGGTAGTGCCGCACCAACTGCGCCACCACTTCCACACCTGGCAGCCGGAACTGGTTCACCGCGATCCGGGCGATCTGCTCTTCGGTCAGCTCGAACAGGATCGGCACCGGCTCAAACGGCCGGCGCCCCTGTTTCATGCGCTTTTCGAAAATCACCCGGTCTTCCGGCGTCAGTTGCAGCACCTCGACGATCACATTGAGGATCTGCTGCCAGTCCCCGGAGCGTTCGCGGGTCATGCTCAGGCTGAAGCTGGGCCGGTTATCCGCTACCACCACGCCATTGCGGTCGAAAATCAGCCCACGGGTCGGCGGAATCGGCTGCACGTGCACCCGGTTGTTTTCCGACAATGTGGAGTGATAGTCGTACTGGATCACCTGCAGGAAATACAGGCGCGCAATCAGCACCCCCAGCAATGCCACCACCAAAATCGCGCCAAAGACCACCCGCGCGCGTACAAGACGTGCGTCTTTCTCGTGGTCCTTGATGCGGATCGGCTGGGTCATCAGGCAGGGCGCAGATTATTTGTGGTAAGGGTGCCCGGACAGAACTGTCCAGGCGCGATACAGCTGTTCACCGATCAGAATTCTTACCAGCGGGTGCGGCAGTGTCAGGGGCGACAGCGACCAGCGCTGGTCCGCCCGCGCGCACACTTCCGGCGCCAGCCCCTCGGGGCCGCCGACCATGAAGTTGACCGTGCGCGAATCCAGGCGCCAGCGATCCAGTTCCACCGCCAACTGCTCGGTGCTCCAAGGCTTGCCGTGCACTTCGAGGGTCACGATCCGCTCGTTGGGTCCGACCTTGGCCAGCATGGCTTCGCCTTCCTGACGGATAAAGCGGGCCACGTCGGCGTTCTTGCCCCGGGTGTTGAGCGGTATTTCCACCAGTTCCAGCGCCAATTCGGATGGCAGGCGCTTGGCATATTCATGCCAGCCTTCTTCCACCCACTTGGGCATGCGTGAACCGACAGCGATCAGACGCAGGCGCACAGCCGTTCCTTATTCCTGGTCTTTGTTGAGCTTGTCGAAGTGCGCGTGGCCGACTTCAGGGCTGTGGTGCTTGCCATCGGCGGCACGGCTCTGCTCGGCGCCTTTCCACAGACGCTCCAGGTCGTAGAACTGACGGGCGTTGCTGGTCATCATGTGAACGATCACGTCGTCCATGTCCAGCAGTACCCAGTCGCTGTCGCCCTTGCCTTCTTCACCCAATGGCTTGACGCCCTGGGCTTTGACCGCTTCGCGAACCTTGTCCAGCATCGCGCCGATCTGGCGGTTGGAGGTACCGGTGGCGATGATCATGAAGTCGGTGATGCTCTGCTTGTCGCGCACGTCCAGGACCTGGATGTCCTGGGCCTTCACGTCTTCCAGGGCAGCCACGGCAACCTTCACCAGCTCTTCGCCGGCCAGCTCAGGGCCGGTGTGGGCTTCTACTGGCAGAGGAGCGCTCTTGAACGTGCCTTTGCGCTTAACTTTGCTTACGTCTTTGTTCGTCATATAAAACTCGTTTTGCTCGTATGTTCGGGCGCTCGCTGCACGACTGTTCGTGCGTTCAAGCGCGCCTTTTCAGTTCGACGCACGGTAAAGCCCGTGCGCATCGATGTAGGCCAGGACCGCGTCAGGCACCAGGAAACGTACCGACTTCCCGCTGGCCAGCAGTTGACGGATCTGGGTGGCAGACACCGCAAGCGGGGTTTGCCAGACGAATGCAATATTCCCGCTCGGCCCGGTCAGGGCCAAAGGGTCACTTACCGACCGCGCCGCCAGCAGGTTGCGCAAGGCATCCGGCGATTCTGCGTCGGCATCCGGGCGTTGCAGCACCAGGATGTGGCAATGCTGGAGCAACTCTTCCCAGCGATGCCAAGTGGGCAGGCCGCAAAACGCGTCCCAGCCCAAAAGTAGAAATAACTGGTCATCCGCGGCCAACTCGGCCCGCATCAGTTCCAGGGTGTCGACAGTGTAGGACGGTTTGTCGCGCTTGAGTTCGCGGTCGTCCACCACCAGCGGTGCAATGCCGGCCACAGCAAGGCGGACCATCTCCAGGCGCTGCTGCGCAGACACCTGCGGCGTATCGCGATGCGGCGGCCGGGCATTCGGTGCCAGGCGCAGTTCATCCAGCCCGAGGGCGTCCGCGACTTCCAGTGCACTGCGCAAATGGCCGATGTGCACGGGGTCGAAGGTGCCGCCGAGCAGCCCGATGCGTTTACCCATCAAGTGCGCACATGACCGTCACCGAACACCACGTACTTCTCGCTGGTCAGCCCTTCCAGGCCAACCGGGCCGCGTGCGTGGAGCTTGTCGGTGGAGATACCGATCTCCGCCCCCAGGCCGTACTCGAAGCCGTCGGCAAAGCGCGTCGAGGCGTTGACCATCACCGAAGCGGAATCCACTTCGTTGAGGAAACGCCGGGCATCACTGAAATGCTCGGTGACAATGGCGTCGGTGTGCTTGGAGCCGTATTGATTGATGTGTTCGATGGCCTGGTCCAGGTCGTCGACGATGCGGATCGACAGGATCGGCGCCGTGTATTCGGTGTACCAGTCCTGCTCGGTGGCCTCGATCACGTCGCTGCCGAGGATCGCCCGGGTACGCTCGCAACCACGCAGTTCAACGCCCTTGTCGCGGTAGATGGCAGCCAGCGGCGGCAGCACGCGATCGGCAATGCCGACGTGCACCAGCAGGGTTTCCATGGTGTTGCACGGGGCGTAGCGGTGAGTCTTGGCGTTGTCGGCAATGCGGATCGCCTTGTCGAGGTCGGCGGCGATGTCGATGAACACGTGGCAGACGCCGTCCAGGTGCTTGATAACTGGCACCTTGGCATCACGGCTCACGCGTTCGATCAGGCTCTTGCCACCCCGTGGCACGATCACGTCGACGAACTCAGGCATGGTGATAAGCGCACCAACGGCAGCGCGGTCAGTGGTCTCGACCACTTGCACCACTTCGGCCGGCAGTTCAGCCACGGCCAGGCCCTGCTGAATGCACGCGGCGATGGCACGGTTGGAATTGATGGCCTCGGAACCGCCCCGCAGGATGGTGGCGTTGCCCGACTTGAGGCACAGGCTCGCGGCGTCGATGGTCACGTTCGGGCGTGACTCATAGATGATGCCGATCACGCCCAGGGGCACGCGCATCTTGCCGACTTGAATGCCGGAGGGCAGGTAGCGCATGTCGCGGATTTCACCGATGGGGTCAGGCAGCTTGGCCACCTGACGCAAGCCTTCGATCATGTCGTCGATCCGCGCCGGCGTCAGCGCCAGGCGATCCAGCAATGCAGGCTCCAGGCCATTGGCGCGACCGTTGGCCAAATCCTGTTCATTGGCGGCGCTCAGCTCGGAGCGCGAAGCATCCAGAGCGTCGGCGGCCGCCAGCAAGGCGCGGTTCTTCTGCGCAGTGCTCGCACGGGCGATCAACCGCGAGGCCTGACGGGCAGCGCGACCCAGGCGGGTCATGTAGTCAAGAACGGACTCAGTCATGGTCTGGTGGGGTCTTGGCAAAGAGGAAAGCGGCAGATTATAGCTGTGACGCCGTCCTACGGACAGCGGTGAGGGGCGGATGGTCGAAATGAACTGTAAAAACCCGACGTTCAGCGGGAATTAAGGCTGGAGTTGTTATCATCCTGTCACATTTAGCCGTATTACCTTTGATCGCCATGTCCAGTTTCTCGCCGCTGATCCCCGCCAACGCCCTGCCCGACGGCTTTTTCGACCGCGACGCGCAACTGCTCGCGCGCGAATTGCTCGGAAAAGTCATTCGCCATCGTGTTGGTGATTTGTGGCTGTCGGCACGAATTATCGAAACCGAAGCGTATTACCTCGCCGAAAAAGGCAGCCACGCGTCCTTGGGCTACACAGAAAAGCGTAAGGCTTTGTTTCTGGATGGCGGGCACATCTGTATGTACTACGCCCGCGGCGGTGATTCGCTGAACTTCAGCGCCCACGGTCCGGGCAATGCGGTGCTGATCAAATCAGCCTATCCGTGGGTCGACGAAGTCTCCGGCCCGGCCAGCCTGGCGCAGATGCTGCTGAATAACCCGGACGCCAGCGGCAGGCCACGACCCTCGCAAAAGCTGTGCGCCGGCCAGACCTTGCTGTGCAAGGCGCTGGGTTTGAAGGTGCCGATGTGGGACGCCAAGCGCTTTGACCAGGAACTGCTCTACGTGGAAGACGTAGGGCTGGCGCCAGCGCAGATCATCCAGACCACCCGCCTGGGCATTCCCGGTGGGCGCGATGAACACCTGATGTACCGCTTCGTCGATGCCGGTTATGCGCCGTATTGCACACGGAACCCGCTGCGCCGGGGCCAGGTCGAAGGCCGCGACTATTTTTTGATTTGAAAACATACATAAACCTGTAGGAGCCCGGCTTGCCCGGCGATAGCGGACTCAAGGACGCCATCGCCGGCAAGCCGGGCTCCCACAAGGACGATCTACAAAAGGGAGTTGATTGTATGGGCCCATGGCTCGATAGCATTACCGGCTGGCTGACCCTGAACCCGCAATGGCTGGCCGTGGCGGTGTTTATCGTGGCGTGCGTGGAGTGTCTGGCCATTGCCGGCCTGATCGTACCTGGCACGGTATTGCTGTTTGCCATCGCCGCCCTGGCCGGCAGCGGCGCACTGTCCCTGGGAGAAACCCTGTTGCTGGGCTTCCTCGGCGGCGTGTTGGGCGATGTTGTTTCCTACTTCCTCGGTCGCCATTTCCACCAGAACATCCGGCGCCTTCCCGGCCTGCGGCATCACCCGGAATGGATGAGCGGCGCCGAGGCTTACTTCCAGAAGTACGGCATCGCCAGCCTGTTGGTAGGCCGCTTCATTGGCCCGCTGCGGCCGATGTTGCCGATGGTTGCGGGCATGTGCGACATGCCCTTCCCGCGTTTTGCCGCCGTGAGCCTGCTGGCCGGTGCAGGCTGGTCGGTGGCGTATCTGTTGCCGGGCTGGGCCACCGGCGCGGCCTTCCGCCTGCCATTGCCCGAAGGCTTCTGGCCAGAGGCCGGGATTGTCGCCGCCTGTCTCGCAGTGTTGATCGGCGTAAGCCTCAACAGCAGCCTGCGCGGCCATCGGCGCGCCACCCTATGGATTGGCTGCATCGGCGGCACACTGTTGATCGCGTTGTTTATCGGCTATCCCTACCTCAACGACTTTGACCAGGGCTTGATGGCACTGATGCAGGAACACCGCGGCCCGGCGATCGACCGGGCAATGGTGATGGTGACCCAGCTCGGCGAGTTCAAGAAGATGTTTGTCGCCAGCGCGGTGCTGACCGGCCTGCTGGTGGTGGCGCGGCAATGGCGCCAGGCAATCTTTGTCGGCGCCACCCTGCTGGGCGCGGCGCTGATCAATACCGGGACCAAGCTGTTTTTTGCGCGGATGCGCCCCGAAGTGCTGACCGACCCACTCACCAGCTTCAGCATGCCCAGCGGCCATGCGTCCGGCTCGTTTGCATTCTTCCTGGCCTTGGCAGTGCTTGCCGGTCGCGGTCAACCGACACGACTGCGCCTGACCTGGCTGATGCTTGGCTGCATTCCCGCCGCCACCATCGCGATTTCCCGGGTGTACCTGGGTGCACACTGGCCGACGGACATCCTGGCCGGCACCCTGCTGGCAATGACGGTGTGCGCCTTCAGCCTGACGTTAAGCCAGCACCGCAGCCTGTTGCCACCGATGCCGCCGAGAGTCTGGTGGCTGATCCTGCCGGTGTGTGGCGCGGTGCTCGGGTTCATTGCGTTTACCGGCACTTCCCACGCGCTGCTGAGGTATGCCTACTAGGCAGGCCCCAGCCAATCCAGGGGTGCAGCGCGGCGTTCGACGCTGCGCTCGCGCCGCTCCAGAAGCATTTCGTCAGCCATCTCCGCGGCGCGTTCGGCGATGTACTCCGCGCCGCGACCGTCGTTCATATGAAGAATTTGCGTGGTGACGGCCATAAAAAACGCATCCCACACGACTTGCTCCGATTGCGAAAGCCGAATCATCCTTTCCCCCTGATCATCGTTACGTGACTGCCAACTATTTCAGGCAACGGGATCAGGACAACCACGGAAAATCTGAAGACCGGGAAGGACAAGTCCGAGTGACACTCGCGGGTCAGGTGAACAGCTCGCCCTGCAACTCATCCAGCAGCAACTGGATCGCGTCCAGGCGCTGTTGCGGGTCATCGAGTTGCAACAGGTCGATCTTGTCGGCCTCGGTAAAGGGCAGCAGATAGGCCAACTGATTGCCCAGGGCTTGCTGGCCATCGGCGTGGGTGCCCATATCCAAAGACGCCACCATCGGATGCTCGGCCAGGGCATGAAGCAACGCCAGCAAGTCAGCGTCTTCCTCTTCCAGCGGTTGCTCGGGATGCTCGTGCAGCCATTGCACCTCGGCCACCAGTAACTGGTCCTTCTGCACACCGGCATCACGCACGCGGAAACGCCGGCCACCCTCGACCCGAATCCCCAGCAGGCCATTGTCCTGCTGCTTGAAGTCGCGGATCAGCGCCTCGCAGCCAATCAACGCATAGCCATCCGGCGCCAGCCCCACTTCCTTGCCGTCGAGGATGCACACCACGCCAAAGCTTTCGCCCTTTTTCATGCAGCGGCTGATCATGTCCAGGTAACGCGCCTCGAACAGCTGCAGGTCGAGGGTGCACCCGGGAAACAGCACGGTATTGAGCGGGAAAAGCGCCAGACTCATAAAGGTTTCCTTAAACCCGACTTAAATAACCAGCGACACAGCCAACGGCAGGAGCACCGCCGTGGCCACGCCCATCAGACTCATGGCCAGCGCCGCAAAGGCGCCGGTCTCTTCGCTTTCCTGCAAGGCCACCGACGTACCTACGGCGTGGGCGGTCATGCCCAGCGCCATACCGCGCGCTTCGGGGCTGTGCACGCCCAACCGTGACAGATACGCCGGACCGATCATCGCGCCGATCACCCCGGTGATCAGCACGAACACCGCCGCCAATGCCGCCACGCCGCCGATCTGCTCGGCCACCAGCATCGCAATCGGTGAGGTCACGGACTTGGGTGCCATGGTCATCAGCATCATGTGTTCGGCGCCAAACCACCAGCCCAACAGCACGCACAGGCCGGTGGCCAATACGCCTCCCACCACCAGCGTAGTAAAAATCGGCCAGAACAATTGGCGAATTCGTCGCAGATTCAGGTAAAGCGGCACCGCCAGGGCTACCGTCGCCGGGCCCAGCAGGATGCTCATGATCTCGGTGCTCTTGCGGTACTCGACGTACGTCAGGCCACAGCCGAGCAACACGCCGATCACCAACAGCATCGACACCAGCACCGGTTGCAGGAAAATCCAGCGGGTTTTCTCGAAACCGGCCAGCACCAGCTGATAGGCGCCGAGGGTGATGCCGATGCCGAACAACGGGTGATGAATCACGGCGGCCCAGGCGCCCTGCCAGTCCAGTGTCATTGGCCGTCCTCCCGCTGCGCCTGGCGCTTGACCAGTTTCTGCATCAGCACGCCGACAAAGCCCATGGCGATCACCAGCGACAACACCAGCGCGCCGACGATGGCCCAGAAGTCGGCGGCAATGTCCTTGGCATACACCATCACGCCGACCGCAGGCGGCACCAGCAGCAATGGCAAATAACGCAGCAGGCTGCTGGCCGCCAGGCTCAGGGGTTCACCGACTTCGCCGCGCCACACCAGGAAGGCCAGCATCAGCAGCAGCCCGATAATCGGCCCCGGCAGCACCGGGACAAACAAATGATTGATCGCCGTGCCGAGTAATTGAAACAGCACCAGCCATGTCAGACCGCGTAACAGCATCCGTTCTTCCCCCCAAAAGCGTGTCGGCATTATAAGCACGCTGCCTCTATGGAGCGGCATTCGCCAAAAGCATGGTGGGTTGACCGGGCCAAGTGCCCGTGATGATCTACATTGGTTCTCTGGACCTGTCCAAAACTACAAAAACGATGAAGCCAACCGAGCAAAGAAGGAGAGTCGCAATGCCCTCAGTACCCGTAGCGCAACTCAAAGAATATGTCGGCAAGGAACTGGGACGTTCTGCATGGCTCACCATCGACCAGGAACGTATCAACCTGTTCGCGGAAGCCACCGGCGATTTTCAGTTCATCCACGTCGACCCGGTGAAAGCCGCCCAGACCCCGTTTGGCGGCACCATCGCCCACGGTTTCCTGTCGCTGTCGCTGATACCCAAGCTGATCGAAGACATCCTGATCATGCCCGAAGGCCTGAAGATGGCGGTCAACTATGGCCTGGACAGCGTGCGTTTCATCCAGCCCGTGAAGGTCGACTCCAGGGTGCGCCTGGCCGTGACCCTGACCGACGCCACCGAGAAAAAACCTGGGCAATGGTTGCTTAAAGCCACCTGCACCCTGGAAATCGATGGCCAGGAAAAACCGGCCTACATTGCAGAATCGTTGTCACTCTGCTTCGTCTGAAGCTTGGCTGTGGTGAGCGCGTCCGCTCACCACAATTCATGTAAATTTATGTATAGATCTCGCAGCTGCGGCATACTCGGCGCTCAATTATCCGGATCCCGCTATGCGCCCACTCGCTCCCCTTGCTCTTGTCCTGTTGCTCACCGCGTGCGGCGACGGCGAATCGCTGTTGCCGCCCGATGCGCGGCTGCCCGATGGCGGTCGTTACCGTGGCGACGTGGTCAATGGCTTGCTGCAAGGCCAGGGCCGGGTGGATTACCCCAATGGCAGCTGGTACGCGGGCCAGTTCGATAAAGGCCAGTGGCACGGCCAGGGCGAATGGCATGGCAGCAACGGCGAGGTCTATAAAGGCCAGTTCCAGCAGGGCCTGTTCGACGGCCAGGGCAGCCTGACCACGTCGGGCAACAGCTACGTCGGCGGTTTCAAACAAGGTAAGCGCAACGGCGAAGGCACCCTCAAAGAGGGGCAGATGACCTATCGCGGCGAATTCAAGGACGACCAGTATTCCGGCCTCGGCCGCCTCGAGTTGGCCGACGGCAGCCAGTACCAGGGCCAGTTCGCCCACGGCAAGCCCAACGGCGAAGGCCAGCGCAACGACGACAGCGGCAACCAGTTCAGCGGCCGCTTCGTCGATGGCCAACTGGAGGGCAACGGCACCTTCAACAGCGCCGACGGCGACATGTACATCGGCCATTTCAAACAAAACCAGCTCAACGGCAAGGGCCGCTACGAAAACGCCGACGGCGACGTATGGATCGGCGAATTCAAGGAAGGCGCCCTCAGCGGCAAGGGCGAACTGATCGGCGTCGATGGCAGCCACTACGTCGGCCAGTTCGTCGACTGGCGCTTCACAGGCACAGGCCGCCTGAACCTCACCGACGGCAGCTTCTATATTGGCGGCTTCGACAGCGACAGCTATCAAGGTCGTGGCACTTTGGTGCTCACCGACGGCACCGTGCAGGCCGGCACCTGGGTCAACGGCATGCGCGTGCGCGACGCCGAGGGCAAATTGTTGCCTGACCCGCTGGAAATCGGCCTGTTTGCCCAGGGCCACTTGCTGGATGCCGCCCTCGCCGCCGTGCCCGCGTCCAAATCGGGGGTGGAGCTGTACACCCTGGTGGTGGCCGGCGACGGCAAACAAAGCGTGTTCCTGCGCGAAGCCGACTACGTCAGCAACATGCTCGCCACGCGCTTCGGCGCCTACGGCCAGATCCGCCTGGTGAACCATCGCGACCATATTGCCGACCGCCCGATGGCCACTCGCGAAAGCCTGCGCCGCGCAGTCCAGACCTTGGCCGAACGCAGTGGCCCGCAAGACCTGGTGTTTATCTACCTGACCAGCCACGGCACCCACGAGCACGAACTGGTGCTCGACCAGCCGCGCATGGAGCTGGCCGACCTGCCGGCCGATGAGCTGGCCGCCGTGCTGGCACCGCTGAAGAACCGCGACAAGATCATCGTGATTTCGGCCTGCTACTCCGGCGGGTTCATCCCGGCCCTGAAGGACGAACACACCCTGATCATGACCGCCTCACGGGCCGATCGGGTGTCGTTCGGCTGCTCCGAAGAGGCCGACTTCACCTACTTCGGCGACGCCCTCTTCGCCCAGGCCTTCAACCAGACCGACGACTTGCAGCAAGCCTTCAAGCTGGCACAGACCCACGTGGCCGAACGCGAACAGGCGGACAACTTCGAAGCCTCCGAACCGCAGATCTGGGCCCCCAAAGGCGTAATCGCCCATTGGCAATTATTACGCAAACAGCAGGCACGAAAGGCGCTCGAAAGCGTCTCAATGAATAGCAAGGAAGCCAAGAGCAACTAAGCTGAATCTGTATCAAGGGGGAAACATCATGTACCTGACGCCTCAGCATATCTTGCTCGCCGGAGCCTCCGGCTTGACCGGGGAGCACCTGCTGGACCGCCTGCTCAACGAGCCGACCGTGACCCGCGTGCTGGCACCCAGCCGCAAGCCTCTGGCCGAGCATCCACACCTGGAAAACCCGGTGGGCGACCCGGCAGTATTCCTGCCGCAACTGAGCGGCCAGGTGGACATCGCCTTCTGCTGCCTGGGCACCACCATCAAGCAGGCCGGCTCCGAAGAAGCGTTCCGCGCCGTCGACCTGGACATGGTCGTGGCCTTTGCCAAGCGCGCCCGGGAAATGGGGGCGCGGCACCTGATCGTGATCAGCGCAATCGGCGCCGACCCGAAATCCTCGATCTTCTACAACCGCGTCAAGGGCGAGATGGAACAGGCGTTGAAAGCCCAGGATTGGCCGCAGTTGACCATCGTCCGACCTTCGCTGTTGTTGGGTGAGCGATTGGAACCGCGGCTGGCCGAGCAACTGGCCGGGCCATTGTCGCGGCTGATTCCGGGCAAGTACCACGGCATTGAAGTGTGCGAACTGGCGCGGGCGATGTGGCGACTGGCGCTGGAAGAGCAGGATGGGGTGCGGGTTATAGAGTCGGACGAGCTGCGCAAGCTCGGCAAGTAACCCGTAATTCCAGGCCGAACACAATCAAAATGTGGGAGCGGGCTTGCTCGCGAATGCGGTGGATCAGTCAATGATACAGTGACTGATCCACCGCATTCGCGAGCAAGCCCGCTCCCACATTGGATTTCTGTTAATACTGGGATAAGTACTACAGCCCGCCCGTCGCATTGAACCCAACCCCCAGCACCGTCAGCACCGACAGCGGCAACAGCAGCGTGTCGAGCAAGGCACTGGCCGGCAGGTCGACATGGGGATAGCTCGGCGCCTCGGCCCCAAAACGGTCCATCGCGCAGCACCCGCCCTGAATCGCATACATGTCCAGCCGCGTGCCGGCATACACCACCGGCGCGCCGGGCTGGGCGGCGTCCAGGGTTCGCGCAGTCGCACACCCGGTCAGTTGCAGCGCCAGCAGCACCATCAATAGTTTATTCATCACTGCTCAAATGGTGCTCGCCCCAGCGCGGCAGCATGTCCTGGGGAATGTTCAGCAGGTTGAGAATCCGCGCCACCACAAAGTCCACCAGGTCATCGATGGTCTGCGGCTGGTGATAGAAGCCCGGCGACGCCGGCAAGATAGTCACGCCCATGTTCGACAGCTTGAGCATGTGCTCCAGATGGATGCTCGAATACGGCGCTTCGCGCGGCACCAGAATCAACTGGCGACGCTCCTTCAAGGTCACGTCCGCCGCGCGCTCGATCAGATTGTTGCAGGCGCCCGTGGCAATCGCCGACAGGGTCCCGGTGGAACACGGCACCACCACCATCGCGGCCGGTGCACCGGAGCCCGACGCCACCGGTGACATCCAGTCTTCCTTGCCATAGACCTTGATCTGCCCCGCCGCCGCACCGGTGTACTCGGTGAGGAAGGCCTGCATCATCTGCACTTTGGGCGGCAACGCCACATCGGTCTCGGTGGCCAGCACCAGTTGCGCGGCCTTGGAGATCAGGAAGTGCACCTCGCGGTCTTCGCGCACCAGGCAGTCCAGCAGGCGCAAGCCATAGGGCGCGCCGGACGCACCGGTCATCGCCAGGGTGACGCGTTCCGGGCCGCTCACTTCAGGGCCTCGGCGAGTTTGCCATGCAGGCCGCCAAAGCCGCCGTTGCTCATGATCACCACGTGAGTGCCGGGCCTGGCCTGGTGTTTCACGTGCTCGATGATGCCTTCCAGTGAGTCGCGGCAAATCGACGGCACCGTGCACAACGCGGCGATGGCAGGCAGGTCCCAACCGAGGTTGGCCGGCGCGTACCACACAACCTGGTCGGCATCGTTGACGCTTTCCGGCAAACCATCACGGTGGGCGCCCAGCTTCATGGAGTTGGAGCGCGGCTCGATAATCGCGATCACCTGGGCATCACCCACACGCTTGCGCAAGCCATCCAGGGTGGTGGCGATGGCCGTCGGGTGGTGGGCAAAGTCGTCATAGATGGTAATCCCATTCACTTCGGCGACCTTTTCCATCCGGCGCTTGACGCTTTTGAACGCGCTCAAGGCCGCAATGCCCATGGACGGCACCACGCCGACATGCCGCGCAGCCGCCAGGGTGACCAAGGCATTGGCGACGTTGTGCTGGCCGGTCATGTCCCAATCGACGATGCCTTGGGCGACGCCTTCGAACAGTACTTCAAATTTGGAGCCATCTTCGCTCAGCAGTTTGACCTGCCATTGGCCGCCAGCACCGGTGGTTTGTACCGGGGTCCAGCAGCCCATCTCGATAACTCGCTGCAGGGCAGGTTCGGTGGTGGGGTGAATCACCAGGCCTTCGCTGGGAATGGTGCGCACCAAGTGGTGGAACTGCCGCTCGATGGCCGCCAGATCAGGGAAGATGTCCGCGTGATCGAACTCCAGGTTGTTCAGGATCGCCGTACGCGGGCGGTAGTGAACGAACTTGGAGCGTTTGTCGAAGAACGCGCTGTCGTATTCATCGGCTTCGATGACAAAAAACGGGGTGTCGCCGAGGCGCGCCGACACCGAGAAATTCTGCGGCACGCCACCAATCAGGAAGCCCGGGCTCATGCCCGCATGCTCCAGCACCCAGGCCAGCATGCTGCTGGTGGTGGTCTTGCCATGGGTACCGGCAACGGCGAGTACCCAACGGCCTTGCAACACATGGTCGGCTAGCCATTGCGGGCCAGACACGTACGGCAAACCTTTATTCAGTACATATTCGACTGCCGGGTTACCGCGCACCATGGCATTGCCGATCACGACAAGGTCCGGGACCGGGTCGAATTGCGCCGGGTCATAACCTTGGGTCAGCTCAATGCCCTGGGCCTGCAGTTGCGTGCTCATGGGTGGGTAAACGTTGGCATCGGAGCCAGTAACATGATGGCCCAGTTCTTTGGCGAGCACCGCCATCGAGCCCATGAACGTGCCGCAAATACCGAGAATATGAATGTGCATAGTCGACCTCGTAAAACATCGAGGCAGGTTAGCGCAGGGAATGGAAAATCGCACTCTTTAGCTGTAGCACGCAGGCCTTGGGGGGTAGCCGCCATTATTTGTCAGAGCGTAGGGGAATATTCGATAAGTCCGGTACCACAGGATGCATGCATGGCATCGGACCCATCGCCAGTTTGACTGAACATCATCCATGACTCGAAAGTTTACGCGGGGTTATGTCACACGACTTTTGTTTCGGCAGACTCTGCCGGTAATGACATCGTGCCCATGTGCAACAACTTCCCTATGAACTTGTTTAATGCGTCGAATTTTTTATCAATAACATCCAGACGGCCTTTGTCATCGGTGCCGTCTGCGGGAGTGGCAATGTAAGGCCGGAATACCATGTCGTTTTCGTCCCCCAGTTTTTTAAGCTGTTCCTCCGCAGTTTTATACAAGGCCTCAAGCGTTTCGAGGCGCTCGCTTGGCGTACGCGACGAGGAGTCGCTCATTTTAAGTGCCGGAGCATTCGTTCCTTGACGCATTGCCATAATATTGTTGGCAATGACTTCCATGCGCAACTCGGCCAGGCCCAAGCGCGCGGTCGTGGCACCCGTGTCGGTGTCCTGCGTGGCGACGACCGATGTTGTCCCGTCGGTTTTCGCGGCAGGCACCTGCGTGCTTGGAGCCGGCTGGTGAGCCGGAGGGAGCAGTGGCGTATTGTTTGTAAACTGCGCCTTGATTGTCTCGCCAGACCAAACCGAGCCTGCGTAGGTACCAATACTCAGGGGAGCGCTGACCAATCCGCTTATACCCGCACTGACAAAGGCGTCGCGGGCTACCGTTGCCGCCTGGGGCGAGGTGTTGAACACCCCGGCCTTGACCAGCCGATCAGCAACCATCAGGTTTTGAGTCACCTGTGCCAAATCTTTAGGATCTGCGCTGGCCTGAGGCTTGAACGGCCGGTTGGCAGGCCCTTGGTTCATCAATTTTTGTTGTGTCAGCGTTTGAAAATTATTGGGTTTCTCGGGCTTGGGTAGCGTTGTGGAGGTATCTGTGGCCGGATTTTTCCCTAACCGGGGTTTAGGTTGGGGAGCTATTGGAGGGGAGCTGCCCTGGCCACCGGGACGTACTATCAGAGGCGTTACACCGCCATTGCGCGGGGCCGGTGGTGTATTCACTGGAGGTAGATTGACCGTGTTGGGCCGAATTCTAATACTATTCATGATTATTATCTCACTTGTTGTTACTATTTACGCATAAGCGCTATTAGCGAGTTATCGAGACAATCGACAACCGCCAACTTAGTAACTAAACAGATAATGAACGTTCCAGAAGACAGTCACCCACACACGAAAATACATGACAAAACATTAATACGGTGCGACGCCAATTATTTAACGCACAGTCGCCCACAACACAGATTGATCACTCACAGCCAGAACAGGTAACGTCATCATTAAACCTGACGCGCTATACCATACTTACGTAACTTTCTATAAAGCGTATTTCTACTGACTCCAAGCACGGTCGCCACGTGCGTCATATGCCAGCGTTGCTGCACCAATGTTGCCAGCAATGCCTGGCGCTCGGCAGCATCCAGCAATGAGTTTGCCGGTTCACTCATCGCCACCGGCAGGGTTTGCACGGCACGAATCTGTGCAGGCAGGTCATCAAGCCTCACCCGCCCGTCCTCACACAGTGCGGCAAGGGTGCGCAACACCGTGCGCAACTGCCGCACGTTGCCCGGCCACGCGAACGCCAACAGGGCCTGGCGGGCCTCTCCGTCAAGCTGCACCGCCTGATCTCCCGCTTCTTCGGCCAACAGGAAGTCCAGCAGTTGCAACTTGTCACTGCGCTCGCGCAACGGCGGCAAGGCCACTTCCAGGCCATTGAGCCGGTAATACAGGTCTTCACGAAAACTACCGTCCTGCACCCGATCAAGCAGATTACGGTGGGTAGCGCTGATAATTCTGACGTCCACCGCTTGCGGTTCACCGCCGATGGGCACTACCAAGCGGTCTTCAAGCACCCTTAATAGCCGGGTTTGCAAAGCCAGCGGCATATCGCCGATTTCATCCAGAAACAACGTGCCACCATCTGCCTGCTGCAGCTTGCCGCGCATGCCTTCCTTGCGGGCGCCGGTAAAACTGCCGCCGCGATAACCGAACAGCTCGCTTTCGATGAGGCTTTCCGGGATGGCTGCGCAGTTGAGGGCCACAAAGGCTTTATCTGCGCGCAGGCTTGCATGGTGCACGGCCTTGGCAAACGCCTCTTTGCCAGACCCGGTTTCCCCCTGGATCAGCAAAGGCACATCACGCTCGAACACCCGCAAGGCTCTGCGGAAATCGTTTTGCAGCGCCGCGTCTCCAAGGCAAATGCCCGGCAATCGCGGCCGCTCCGGCAAGGCGTGGGCCACCGGCACCGGTACGCTGCGTGGCTGGCCGCGCAACACCGCGAACAAGCCACGGCCATCGCGGGTACGCAGGGGCCAACTGGCGCTGGCGTTCGCGCTGGCACGCCCGAGCAACTCATCGAGCGAACAATCGAAAAACGCCTCGACCGGCTGCCCCAACAACCCGCCACGGATTTGCCCGAGCAGGTTCAGCGCACTCTGGTTAACCGCACAAATGCGCCCTTCACCATCGAACGCCAGCAGCCCTTCGCTGAACAGGCCCACAGACTCTGCCTGCAAATGAAAGCGCAGCAACCAGTGGTGCTCAAAATGGCGCAGGAAGTAACAGCTCTCGATCATCTTCGCCGAAAGATTGACCAGCGCCATGGTGTGGAACTGGCTCTGGCGCGACACCGCCTCCCGGGCCGAAGACACATCCAGCACCGCCAGCAGTTCGCCATGAGGGTCGAACACCGGGCTGGCCGAGCAGGTCAGGCCGGTATGTCGGCCACGAAAATGTTCATCGCGATGAATCGTCAGGGACTGGCGCTCCACCAGGCAGGTGCCGATGCCGTTGGTGCCTTCGCAGGCCTCGCTCCAATCGGCACCCAGCCACAGCCCGGCACCCTCGAAGATCTTGCGCTCGCTGGGGGCGGTGACGCAGTTGAGGATCACCCCACGGGCGTCGGTCAGCAGCACCGCATGGCCGGCGCCGGAGAGCTGTTGATGCAGGCTGTTCATTTCATTGCCGGCGATGCTCAGCACTTGTTGCAGGCGTTCGCGGCTTTCCAGCAGGCGGCCATGTTCGAGCACCGTGGGCGCGATGGTCAGTGCGGGGTCGAGGTGATAGTCCTCAAGACAACGCAGCCAGGAGCGGGCGATGGACGGATCGCTGCCGGGGCCATGCAGCGGGTCCTGCCCACGGGTGACCGTCAGGACTTGTTGGGCATGGCGACTGAAATGATCGTTTTGCATGTTCTTATTATTCTCCCTGCGTGAAGTACACCGCGCGCGAGTGTCCAGCATCCTCCAGGCTCCCAACCAATGCAATCCCGGGAAGACCCACCGGTCACAGCCTGTACCGTTTGTGGCACAAAATGTCACCATGGCTGTATCAACCCTGCCACAGCAACCACTTGCAACAATCGCATAAGCCTTGATTTACGGGGGTTGCAAGGCACTGGCCCGACCTTTGCTCTACGCTTTAACAAGCACAACCGTGCGTCCTCCAATAAACACAAAAAGCCAGGAGATACCCACCATGCGTTACGCACACCCCGGTACTGAAGGCGCGATCGTTTCGTTCAAGGCCAAGTACGGCAACTACATCGGCGGTGAGTTTGTCGCGCCGGTCGATGGCAACTATTTCACCAACACCTCGCCGGTCAACGGCAAGCCCATCGCCGAATTCCCGCGCTCCACTGCCAAGGATATCGACAAGGCCCTGGACGCCGCCCACGCCGCCGCTGACGCCTGGGGCAAGACCTCGGCCCAGGACCGCTCGCTGGTGCTGCTGAAAATCGCCGACCGCATCGAACAGAACCTCGAACTGCTAGCCATCACCGAAACCTGGGACAACGGCAAGGCCGTGCGCGAAACCCTGAACGCCGACATCCCGCTGGCCGCGGATCACTTCCGCTACTTCGCCGGCTGCATCCGCGCCCAGGAAGGCAGCAGCGCCGAGATCAACGAACACACCGCCGCTTACCACTTCCACGAACCGCTGGGCGTGGTCGGCCAGATCATCCCGTGGAACTTCCCGCTGCTGATGGCCGCCTGGAAACTCGCGCCAGCCCTGGCCGCCGGTAACTGCGTGGTGCTCAAGCCTGCCGAGCAAACCCCGCTGGGCATCAACGTGCTGATGGAACTGATCGGCGACCTGCTGCCGCCGGGCGTGCTGAACGTGGTGCACGGCTACGGCAAAGAAGCCGGCGAAGCCCTGGCCACCAGCAAGCGCATCGCCAAGATCGCCTTCACCGGCTCCACGCCGGTGGGCTCGCACATCATGCACGCAGCCGCCGAGAACATCATTCCGTCCACCGTTGAGCTGGGCGGCAAGTCGCCGAACATCTTCTTCGCCGACATCATGAAAGCCGAACCGCAATTCATCGAGAAGGCCGCCGAAGGTTTGGTGCTGGCGTTCTTCAACCAGGGCGAAGTGTGCACCTGCCCTTCCCGCGCGCTGGTGGAAGAGTCGATCTACGACGACTTCATGAAAGTGGTGATGAAAAAGGTCGAGTCGATCAAACGTGGCGACCCGCTGGACACCGACACCATGGTCGGCGCCCAGGCGTCCGAGCAGCAATTCGACAAGATTTTGTCCTACCTCGAAATCGCCAAGGGCGAAGGCGCCGAGCTGCTCACCGGCGGCAAGGTCGAGAAGCTGACCGGCGATCTGGCCACCGGCTATTACATCCAGCCGACCCTGCTCAAGGGCACCAACAAGATGCGGGTGTTCCAGGAAGAAATCTTTGGCCCGGTGGTGAGCATCACCACGTTCAAGGATGAAGCCGAAGCCCTGGCGATTGCCAACGACACCGAGTTCGGCCTGGGTGCCGGCCTGTGGACCCGCGACATCAACCGCGCGTACCGCATGGGCCGGGCGATCAAGGCCGGGCGTGTATGGACCAACTGCTACCACCTGTACCCGGCGCATGCCGCGTTCGGTGGTTACAAGAAGTCCGGTGTGGGCCGTGAGACTCACAAGATGATGCTTGATCACTATCAGCAGACCAAAAACCTGCTGGTGAGCTACGACATCAACCCACTGGGCTTCTTCTAACTCACAACCCGCTCCCACATTTAAAATGCAATAAAAATGTGGGAGCGGGCTTGCTCGCGAATGCGGTGTATCAGTGACTGAATTTTCAACTGACTACCGCATTCGCGAGCAAGCCCGCTCCCACACTTGATCTTCACAAGACCTTGCTACTCATTCGGCTTACTTAAGTAAGCCGGGATAAAACAATAAGAAAGGGATTCCATCATGCCCAGCGAACCGAATGGCGCTCCGGCGTCCGGGTCTTCCGTCGACTTTGAAAAGGTCGGCACCGAATACTTCCAACAACGGGAACTGAAAAAAGGCGCTGCCGGCTGGGTACTATTAGTCGGTCTCGGTGTTGCCTACGTCATCTCCGGCGACTACGCCGGCTGGAACTTCGGCCTGGCCCAGGGTGGCTGGGGCGGTATGTTCCTCGCCACACTGCTGATGGCCACCATGTACCTGTGCATGTGTTTCTCCCTGGCCGAACTGTCTTCCATGATTCCTACCGCCGGCGGCGGCTACGGCTTTGCCCGCAGCGCGTTCGGCCCCTGGGGCGGGTTCCTCACCGGCACCGCGATCCTTATCGAATACGCCATCGCCCCCGCCGCCATCGCGGTGTTTATCGGCGCCTATTGCGAGTCGCTGTTCGGCATTGGCGGCTGGATGATCTACCTGGCGTTCTACATCATCTTTATCGGCATCCACATCTTCGGCGTGGGTGAAGCGCTGAAGCTGATGTTTGTGATTACCGCCGTCGCCGCGATTGCCCTGGGTGTGTTCCTGGTGTCGATGGTGCCGCACTTCAGTGTCGCCAACCTGCTGGACATCCCGGTGACCGAGGCCAAGGGCGCCAGCTCTTTCCTGCCCTTCGGTTATGTCGGCGTGTGGGCGGCGATTCCCTATGCGATCTGGTTTTTCCTTGCGGTCGAAGGCGTGCCCCTGGCCGCCGAAGAAACCAAGAACCCCAAACGCGACCTGCCTCGCGGCCTGATCGGCGCCATTGTGGTACTGACCAGCTTCGCCCTGCTGATTTTGGTGATCGCCCCCGGCGGTGCTGGCGCCTACGCGTTGATGGCATCGGGCAATCCGCTGGTGGAAGCCTTGTCCAAAGCCTACGGCGGCTCCACGTGGATGGGCCACTTCGTCAATCTGGTGGGCCTGGCCGGGCTGATCGCGAGCTTCTTCTCGATCATCTACGCCTACTCCCGGCAGATCTTCGCCCTCTCCCGGGCCGGCTACCTGCCGCGCAAGCTGTCGCAGACCAACAAAAGCAAGGCACCGGTACTGGCCCTGGTGATCCCCGGCATCATCGGGTTCGGCCTGTCGCTGACCGGCCAAGGCGATTTGCTGATCCTGGTCGCCGTATTCGGCGCAACCATTTCCTACGTGCTGATGATGGCCGCGCACATCACGTTGCGCATCCGCCGCCCCAAAATGGACCGCCCTTACCGTACTCCGGGCGGCATCTTCACCTCGGGCGTCGCCCTGGTACTGGCCTGCATCGCTGTTGTGGCGGGCTTTCTGGTGGATCCGCGCGTGGTGATTGGCGCCGCGATCATCTATGGAGTATTAATTGCTTACTTTGCTTTCTACAGTCGGCATCACTTGGTAGCAGGCACGCCGGAAGAAGAATTTGCGGCGATCCAGGCCGCAGAGGCCGCCTTGCACTAACTGCCATAAACCTCGACGCGGGCGCTTTACTCACATTCAGCCCGCGTCGACAAGGAGACTCTGTATGGCAAGCTTTTCCCACGCGGTCGGTGCATTGACCTACCGCTTCGACAGCCTCAAGGACGTGATGGCCAAGGCCAGCCCGGCCCGCTCCGGGGATTTTTTGGCGGGTGTTGCCGCCCAGAACGATGGCGAGCGGGTCGCGGCGCAAATGGCCCTGGCCAACATTCCGTTGAAGCACTTTCTCGAAGAAGTGTTGATCCCGTACGAAAGCGACGAAGTCACCCGGCTGATTATCGACACCCACGATAAACAGGCGTTTTCCGTGGTCAGCCACCTGACCGTCGGGGGTTTGCGGGATTGGCTGCTCAGCGACGCGGCCGACGAACAGAGCCTGCGCGCCCTGGCGCCCGGGCTGACACCGGAAATGGCCGCCGCCGTATCGAAGATCATGCGCGTGCAGGACCTGGTACTGGTGGCGCAGAAAATCCGCGTCGTCACACAGTTCCGCGGCACGATGGGCCTGCGCGGGCGCCTGTCCACCCGCCTGCAGCCCAACCATCCCACCGATGAGCCGGCCGGTATCGCCGCGAGCATTCTTGACGGCCTGCTCTACGGCAACGGCGACGCCATGATCGGCATCAACCCGGCCACCGACAGCATCGCCTCGATCTGCGCGATGCTGGAAATGCTCGACGCCATCATCCAGCGTTATGAAATCCCGACCCAGGCCTGCGTGCTGACCCACGTCACCACCTCCATCGAAGCCATCAACCGTGGCGTGCCGCTGGACCTGGTGTTCCAGTCGATCGCCGGCACCGAGGCGGCCAATGCCAGCTTCGGCATCAGCCTGAGCGTGCTGCAGGAAGGCTACGACGCGGGCCTGAGCCTGAACCGCGGCACCCTCGGGCAAAACCTGATGTATTTCGAAACCGGCCAGGGCAGCGCCTTGTCGGCCAACGCACACTTTGGCGTCGACCAGCAAACCTGCGAAACCCGCGCCTATGCCGTTGCCCGGCATTTCAAGCCGTTTTTGGTGAACACGGTCGTAGGATTTATCGGCCCCGAGTACCTGTACAACGGCAAGCAGATCATCCGCGCCGGCCTCGAAGACCACTTCTGCGGCAAGCTGCTGGGCGTGCCCATGGGGTGCGACATCTGCTACACCAACCATGCCGAAGCCGACCAGGACGACATGGACACCCTGCTCACCCTGCTGGGCGTGGCCGGAATCAACTTCATCATGGGCATCCCAGGCTCCGACGACATCATGCTCAACTACCAGACCACTTCATTTCACGACGCGCTGTACGCCCGCCAAACATTGGGTTTAAAGCCGGCACCGGAGTTTGAACAGTGGCTGGCGAAAATGGGCATCTTCACGCAAGCCGACGGCAAGGTGCACTTCGGCAACAGCCTGCCACCGGCATTCCGCCACGCCTTGGCGCAACTGGGATGAAGAAGGAACCGCCCGTGCACATCGACACCCCGGAAAACAACGTGGACAACCCGTGGCTTGAGCTGCGGCGCCTGACCCCGGCGCGGATTGCCCTGGGCCGCACCGGCACCAGCATGCCTACCGGCGCGCAGCTGGATTTCCAGTTCGCCCACGCCCAGGCCCGCGACGCGGTACACCTGCCGTTTGATCATGCAGGACTCAGCAGCCAATTGGCGGAGCGTGGCCGCGACAGCCTGCTGCTGCACAGCGCCGCCGTCGACCGTCACAGCTACCTGCAACGCCCGGACCTTGGGCGCCGCCTCAGTGATGAATCCGCCCAGGCCCTGCGGGACTATGCCGAAGCCAACCCCGGCGGCGTGGACTTGGCGGTGGTGGTGGCCGATGGCTTGTCGGCCCTGGCGGTGCATAAACATACGTTGCCTTTTCTTACACGCATGGAGGAACAAACCCACGCTGAAGGCTGGTCGCTGTCACCGGTGATTCTGGTGGAGCAGGGCCGTGTCGCCGTCGCGGATGAAGTCGGCCATTTGCTCGGGGCAAAAATGGTGGTGATCCTGATCGGCGAGCGGCCGGGGCTCAGCTCGCCGGACAGCCTGGGGCTGTATTTCACCTACAACCCCAAGGTCGGTCTCACTGACGCCTACCGCAACTGCATCTCCAATGTGCGCCTGGAAGGCTTGAGCTACGGCATGGCCGCTCACCGCCTGCTTTACTTGATGCGGGAGGCCTGTCGCCGGCAGTTGTCGGGGGTCAACCTCAAGGATGAAGCCCAGGTACAAACCCTCGAGTCGGATGATCCCGACCTGATGAAAGGAAACTTCCTGCTCAGCCCACCGAAGGACTGATCCCTGCACGATTGCGCTTTTTCTCTGCTTTAGGCAGCATCGAGACACGGCCGCTTGTGTGGTCATACCCCATTTGGAAGTTGAGGCCTGGCATGCGGATTACTCAAGCGACCCTGGAACACCTGGACCTGTTGACCCCGCTTTTCGTCAAATACCGCGAGTTTTACGGCGCGCTGCCGTTTCCTGATTCGAGCCGCGCCTTCCTGGAAAAACGCCTGCGCCGCAAGGAGTCCGTGATCTACCTGGCGCTGGCCGACGATGACGACAAGAAACTGCTTGGCTTTTGCCAGCTGTATCCAAGCTTTTCATCGTTGTCCCTCAAGCGGGTGTGGATCCTCAACGACATCTACGTCGCCGAAGACGCACGCCGGCAGTTGGTGGCCGACAACCTGATGCGTACCGCGAAGAAGATGGCCAAGGAAACTCAAGCCGTGCGCCTGCGTGTGTCCACCAGCAGCGACAACCAGGTGGCGCAGAAAACCTATGAGTCCATCGGTTTTCGGGAAGACACCGAGTTCAAGAATTACGTGCTTGCGATCAGCGATGACTGACAACTATTAACCAAACCTCATACATCTGTTGTGGGAGCCCCCTCCCACACTGACGCTGTGTCTACAATCAGATCGAAGTCGCGACATTCCCCGCTACAAAACCAGCACGCTTTTCACAACTCTATCCGTATAATGCGGACCTTTC
Source organism: Pseudomonas sp. Colony2 (assembly GCF_019382755.1). Lineage (NCBI taxonomy): Bacteria > Pseudomonadati > Pseudomonadota > Gammaproteobacteria > Pseudomonadales > Pseudomonadaceae > Pseudomonas > Pseudomonas sp. Colony2. Next base: position 6,372,472 of record NZ_CP080030.1, read on the forward strand.
AGGGTCGTAAGAAATACGCCACTACCTTGTAGCCCTTATTACCCGAAGCCTCCGCACAGGCCCGCTGAGCCAGGCCATTCACACAGGTGCCCTCCATGGATTTCAACCCGCTCGACCTTATCCTGCATCTCGACGTGTACCTCGACATGCTGGTGAGAAACTACGGAGTGTGGATCTACGCCATTCTGTTCCTGGTTATCTTTTGCGAAACCGGCCTGGTGGTCATGCCGTTTCTGCCGGGTGATTCCTTACTGTTCATCGCCGGCGCTGTTGCAGCGGGCGGCGGCATGGACCCGATATTGCTGGGCGGCCTGCTTATGCTCGCGGCCATCCTGGGTGACAGTACCAACTACGTGATCGGACGAACGGCCGGGGAACGCTTGTTCAGCAACCCCAACTCGAAGATCTTCCGCCGCGACTACCTGCAAAAAACCCACGATTTCTACGACAAGCATGGCGGCAAAACCGTGACCCTGGCGCGCTTCCTGCCGATCCTGCGGACCTTCGCACCGTTCGTCGCCGGCATCGCCAAGATGCCTTACCCGCGCTTCTTCGGTTTCAGCGTGTTCGGCACCGTCCTCTGGGTCGGCGGCCTGGTAACCCTGGGCTACTTCTTCGGCAACGTGCCGTTCATCAAGAAAAACCTGTCGCTGCTGGTGGTGTTCATCATCCTGCTGTCGCTGGTACCGATGATCATCGGTGTGTTCCGCAGCCGCTTTGGCCGCAATTCCACCGAAGCCAAGCCGCAGTAACCTGCGATGTGGTCCCTCAGCGCCTGGCGTCGCCGGCGCCTGCTGGCCAAGCACCCGATTGCCGATGAAACGTGGCAGCGGGTGCGCCATCACCTGACGTTCCTCGACGGCATCACTGCCGAGCAAGACCAGTGGCTGCGGGAAGCCTGCGTGGTGTTCCTCGCCGAAAAACACCTCACCGCCCTGCCCGGCGTCGAACTGCACCAGGAACAGCGCCTGCTGCTCGCCGCCCAGGCACAGCTGCCGCTGATGAACCTTGGCGACCTCGACTGGTACCAGGGCTTCCACGAGATCGTGCTGTACCCCGACGACTTCCTCAGCCCGCAGCGCCATCGCGACGCCAGCGGCGTGGAACACGAGTGGGACGGCGAGCACAGCGGCGAAGCCTGGCAACAGGGCCCGGTGATCCTTGCGTGGCCCGGCGTACTGGCCAGCGGCAACTGGGAAGGCTACAACCTGGTCATTCACGAACTGGCCCACAAGCTGGACATGCTCAACGGCGACGCCAACGGCCTGCCACCCCTGCACCACGACATGCGCGTGCAGGAATGGGCCAGCGTCATGCAAAGCGCCTTCGACGACCTCAACCGCCAGCTCGACCGCAACCCTGACGCCGAAACGGCCATCGACCCCTACGCCGCGGAAAACCCGGCCGAGTTCTTTGCCGTCACCAGCGAATATTTCTTCAGTGCCCCGGATTTACTGGTCAGCAGTTATCCACAGGTGTACGAGCAACTGAGCCACTTCTACCGTCAGGATCCCCTGGCGCGCCTGCACCAACTGCAGGCCGGCGACGTGCGGTATCAGACGGAACGCCAAGCGCACTACGACGTCTGACACATGGCATCGGCGTCAGAATATGCCTATAATCGCCGCCACTTTTAGGCCAATCCGGCCATGTTCCATGGCCAACTACGGGGGCAACGCCCAATGAGCTACAGCAAGATTCCGGCTGGCAAAGACCTGCCGAACGACATCTACGTCGCCATCGAGATTCCGGCCAACCACGCGCCGATCAAATACGAAATCGACAAAGACAGCGACTGCCTGTTCGTTGACCGTTTCATGGCCACCCCGATGTTCTACCCGGCCAACTACGGTTTCATCCCCAACACCCTGGCAGACGACGGTGACCCCCTCGACGTGCTGGTCGTGACCCCTTACCCGGTTACCCCAGGCTCGGTTATCCGCGCCCGCCCGGTCGGCATCCTGAACATGACTGACGACGGCGGCGGCGATGCCAAAGTTATCGCAGTACCACACGACAAGCTGTCCCAGCTGTATGTCGACGTGAAGGAATACACCGATCTGCCGCCACTGCTGCTGGAACAGATCAAACACTTCTTCGAGAACTACAAAGACCTCGAAAAAGGCAAATGGGTGAAGATCGACGGTTGGGGCAATGCAGACGCCGCCCGCGCCGAGATCCTGAAGTCGGTCGCTGCCTACAAAGGCTGATACCGCTATTCGCTCTGAAAAAGCCCCGATTAAACGGGGCTTTTTTTGTGGGAAAAATATAAACATCCGGCTACTTTAATAAACATATTTACAGCAATTGTTTAACTAGCTTAATCAACTAGCAGAATAGTCCTGCGATAAGGAAACACCTACATACAGCAACTCAACGCATGGTTTATTTGATCTGATTTTACGGCCAGTAAACTCTGCGTTTATGAATACATCAGGTGATCGCTTAAGAGCGCTATTACGGGAAGTTCATCTTTCCGCTTCCGACTTCGCCAAGAACCGCGATGTTACGCCTCAACACGTAAACAACTGGTTCAAACGCGGCGTCCCCATGGGCCGGCTCAACGAGTTCGCAGAATTGTTGTGCGTCACCAGCCGTTGGCTGCGCACAGGCGAAGGCCCCAAACATCCACCCGCCAACTACCTGCTGGAAGGATCCGATGCAGACACCTCCCACCGTATCGCCCGCGAGACCAGCGGCAACTACATCACCCACCCGGTCTCGGGCCCGGTAAAAATCGACGTGGAGATCCCCCTCCACCCCACCTTCACCTCGACCGAAAGCATCCGCCTCTCCCTGCACACCCTTGAAGCCATCGGTGTAAGCCCGGAGCGGGCACTCGGGGCCTACATGGTCGGCAACAGCATGATCGACATCATCCAGGACGGAAGTACCCTTGCCATCGACTGTGGTCGCAAACAGATCATCGATGGCGAAATCTACGCGGTAGAGCACGACGGAATGCTGCGGATCAAATACCTCTACAACCGTCCAGGAGGTGGCCTGCGGATGCGCAGCCACAACAGCGCCGAGCATCCGGACGAGTTTTTGACCTATGAGCAGCGGCATGAGCAGAACTTTGAGATTCTGGGTTGGGTGTTCTGGTGGGCGACACTGAATAACCGCCGCCCGCCGGTGCCGCTGGATGAGCATTTATTGGGCTACGAAGGCTCTAAATCGGATCCGGAGCTGGGAAATTGAGGCGAATGTGGGTATTATCCGCCGCACATTTGGCAGGGGGTTGGCGTGAAGCCGGTCCGCCCTGCCTGGCGATGCGGAGGAGTTCCCGCTGATGCCCCTTATCACCTGAGTGTGAGCCTGGGTGAACGATTTGAAGGCTGGTGAGGTTTACCAAAAATAAGCTGAACCAGTCCCCGAGAAGCCGGCCACAAGCCGGCTTTTTAATACC
>NZ_CP080030.1:6378695-6378975 GCF_019382755.1 Pseudomonas sp. Colony2
GTTCGTTGCGCAGAGACTTGGCTTGAAGGCTCATCATTACTGTTATGGTGGGCGCTGTCTCAGAACCGAAAACGTCATCGTCCAGGTGATCCACAAGAGGCATTTGAAGCAGGTTTTCTGCTGCGGTTGCAGCAGACGCTGATCACGCGATGTGAGGCCGTCACTTCCCAATCAACCCGCTTTGATGCCTGAGGCTGTATTTGACGTTTGAGACTTTGCTTTTCCCGCCAAACCCTCGGATCAAGCGATCTTTGATCGCGCCGATTGGAGGGTTCACTTG
>NZ_CP080030.1:6379170-6379552 GCF_019382755.1 Pseudomonas sp. Colony2
GGTCTGGAGCATGGCGACAAAAGTGGCGACAGTCGCCGCTTTTGCACGTTTTGGCCGTGACGCTTGACCGCCTTTTGGAGTGGGTATAAAAATTGGCGCACGGACCGCTGTCGTTGACAGCACCTGCCCAGGTAGCCAAAACCTTTAAGGCTACGCCACTTGCGTGGTGGTTCTCCCGAAGTGCGATTAGCGTCCGGCGGCTCGCACGGTCACTCCGCAAAAGTGATGGATGCCTACTCGACTTATCTGCCCACTGCGGCGGACGATAGACCTTCCTCGCTGCACTGCAGCAACTTCATCTCTCGGCACACTTAGCTGCGCCAATCTGTGCCCGTCTCTTTCTCCTGGAAAGAGACGGGYGCTCGTACCACTGCTGCAGCCC
>NZ_CP080030.1:6381930-6382048 GCF_019382755.1 Pseudomonas sp. Colony2
AGCATTGCCACCGCGCAGAACCGACTGTCCAGCGTGAACCGAACGATGGCCGCGCTGCGCGGTGATCAGTACGTCAAAATCCCGAGTCCGAGTAAGGCGCTGGGACAGCAGCGCTCAA
>NZ_CP080030.1:6402507-6490007 GCF_019382755.1 Pseudomonas sp. Colony2
CCTCACCTCGGCTGCAAACAGTCCAGCGCTCGATCCACCACCACCTTCGACATTTCCACCAAATGCATCACCGCCCGCTGTGCGCCATTCAGCGGCTCGGTCGACGCCTGGGCGGTCGCCACGGCGCAATGCAATAACTCGGCAGCATGGGCCAGGGCATCTTCGAAACTCAGTTCGTCATCAACGGTAAACGGGTTGGGTGAAGGCTGCGCGTCCGGCGCTTTGAGGTAGTGATCGATAGCGCGCCGAGTGGCGTCATTGTCGCTCAGTAAGGCTTTACGGAAAGTGGGTGGATCGGGGGTAACTTTGACCATGGTAAATCTCCAATCAAACATTTGGAGCCACCACGCCTCGCGACTAAACGAAGGTGGCAGCTGTACGCAGGTTAGTCGACCGGTCGATTGGAAACCCGGCGCGCCCGAGGGCGCCCTGCGCACAGCCACCATAAAAGTGCAGGCGAAAAACGGCCTGACTCATGAACTGATCGTGCGCCAATCGAATCCGGGCGACTAAACCCGATCACTGAATATGCAGTGACGGAACGCAGACTAGTCGCGGGATTTTGCTGGCGCAAGCGCCTGGAATTCTCTAGGAAACGTCCTGCAAATGAAAGGGATCAGTCTTCCTGGCCATTCCCAATCACCGCCTCTTCTTGACTCTCCCCCTAAGGTCACACCTCACCCTGAATCCCCAACTTTCAGGACCCCACCACCATGAGCCAACGCATCCTGGTCATCCTCGGCCACCCTTCCAGCACCAGCTTCTGCTCTGCCCTCACCGACACCTACATCACCAGCGCCAAAAACGCCGGCCACGAAGTACGCATCCTGCGTCTGGGTGAACTGGCCTTCGACCCTATCCTCCACAACGGCTACAACCAGGCCCAGCCTCTGGAACCCGACCTGCTCAACGCTCAATCCGACATCCTGTGGGCCAATCACCTGACGTTTGTTTTCCCCATCTGGTGGGGTGGAATCCCTGCGTTGATGAAAGGTTTTATCGACCGAATTTTCCTATCCGGTTTCGCCTTCAAATACCGCAAGGGAAAGGCCTTCCCCGACAAACTCCTGAAGGGCAGAACCGCGCACTTGCTGGTGACCCTGGACACGCCGCCGTGGTATTACAGGTGGTTCTACCGCATGCCCGCGCTGCACCAGATACGCAAGACGACGCTGGAGTTTTGTGGCATCCAGCCGATCAAGACGTTGCAGTTCGGGCCGGTGCTTGGCTCTACGCCAGCACAGCGGGAACAGTGGCTGAAACAGGCCGGCGCACTCTTTGGGAAAAGGATTTTTCATGTACATCGGCAAAGCCGCGCAACTGTCGGGCACAACCATCAAGGCGATTCGTCACTATGAGGCCATCGGCCTGTTGCCAGCGCCACAACGGGAAGGTCGTTATCGCATTTATTCCCCCCAGAGCGTCGAGCTGCTGAGTTTTATCAAGTGCGCCCAGCAGTTGGGTTTCAAGCTCAAGGAGTTGCAGGTGATTCTGGGTGGGCATCCTGGTGATGGATTGCCTTGGGAGCTGGCGGACATGGCAATCACCAACAAAAAGCAAGAACTGATGAGGCAAATCGAAGCGCTGCAGAAGATGCACAGGGGATTGGTCGAATTTGAAGCCAACCTCAAGGACGCTCAGGGTCAATGCAGCGCACCACTGAAAACCTCGCTGCAGTCAATGAGCTGAATCGCTGTTTTACGTAGTGCCGGGCAGCCGCTCGGTACGGAAAAAGCTTCGCAAGCAATGGGGTGGTTTCCGGCCGCACTGGGAAAGGTCCACTTCAAGCGCGATTGGCAATGGCGTGCTGGCGGGAAGTTGGGCGGCGATCAGCGGGGTGTGGGACGCCATCAAGCAGGTGCAGGAGATCTTCAAGGACCCCGGCAGCTGTTTGAAAGCCTCGGGGCGAAAGCCAGCGAATTGATGGAGCTGGCTCGCACTGCGCCAAAAGTTATGGAACAAGCGATGCTGCTGGCCAGTGATGAGGCGGCGCTGTACCTGATGTGCGCATCTGACTGGACGATGAGCCGAATAGCTTGCACAATCGGCTCACCAAATGAGCCGATTAAGCCTTCTATTCGGCTCACACACCGAGCATGCCCCAATGGATCACCCGAACTGGATCTGGCAACAACCCGACTGGCCGCACTTTCACTGGCAACCTGAGCGCCTCGCAGCGTTATTGCGAGAGTGCACGCAGGCGCAAGGAAAGTTGCTGGGCATGCTCGGTTCGGTAAGCCAGGCACAGAATTCAGAGAATGAACTGGATGCGTTGCTGCAAAACATTCTGACCTCTTCGGCAATCGAGGGTGAGCAGCTGAATGTGGGCTCGGTACGTTCCTCTTTGGCCCGACGCCTGGGCCTGGAGCAATTGCAAGACGGCTCCGTGAGCCGACGTAGCGAGGGTCTGGCTGACTTGATGCTGGACGCCACGCAACAGTTTGCTCAACCGTTTACCCTCACCCGTCTATTCAAATGGCATCGATGGTTGTTTCCCGCCGAGGAAGCCCGCTTTTCCACCCACGGCTTGAACGTAGGCGCGTTAAGGGGGGATGAGCCTATGCAGGTTGTATCGGGAAGACTGGACCGACCCACTGTGCATTTCGAGGCCCCACCCCGCCAAGGACTGGAGCAGTCGCTGGACGATTTCATCGAATGGTTTGAAGCCAGCCGGAATCATGCGGCCCTTGACCCATTGCTCCGCGCAGGCCTGGCGCATTTCTGGTTCGTCACCCTGCACCCCTTCGATGATGGCAACGGTCGTCTGACGCGGGCTATTACTGACCTCGCGCTTGCCCAGGCGGAGAACCAGGCGATCCGCTTCTACGCCATGTCGGCAAGCATCCTTGAAGACCGGGCAGGCTATTACCGTGCACTGGAAACCAGTCAAAAAGCCACGCTGGATGTCACCGATTGGCTAGAGTGGTTCCTGCAAACCCTGCTTCGTAGCCTGCAGCAGGCGATGGCGCGGATCGACCGGGTGCTGGGTAAAACTCGCTTCTGGCAACGGCATCGAGACCACGCACTCAGCGCCGAGCAGACAAAAGTCTTGAATCGCTTGCTCGACGGCGGCGAGAAGGGCTTTGAGCACGGGATCAGCGCGGCCCAATATCAGGCGGTGGCCAAAGTGTCCAAGGCAACGGCGACCCGACATCTGGCCGATCTTCTGGAAAAAAACTGCCTGGTTCGGCTACCCGGCGGCGGCCGCAGCACCCGCTATCAAATCAACACCCAAGGCGATTGATTTACAAGGCAAATCCCCCCACTCATTTGCCCCAATCCCCCATGTCTGCTAGTGTCGCGCCGGTTTACCGTCTACCGGAATAGCCGCCATGGCCCGCAAAAAAGTTGCACTCGATTTCGAACAATCCCTCGCCGACCTGCAAACCCTGGTCGAGCGGATGGAGAACGGCGAGTTGTCGCTGGAAGACTCGTTGACCGCATTCGAGCAAGGCATCGGCCTGACCCGCGACTGCCAGAGCGCCCTGGCGCAGGCGGAGCAGAAGGTCCAGGTGTTGCTGGAACGCGATGGGGAGTTGGCCGAAGAACCTTTCGATGCGGAACAGCCTGAATGATCGACGCTTATCAGGCCGGCAGCCAGGCCCGGGTCAATGCTGCGCTGGAACCGCTGTTTATTGCGCCCAGCCCCGAGCTGAACCGTCTGTATGAGGCTATGCGCTACAGCGTGATGAACGGTGGCAAACGCGTTCGCCCCTTGCTCGCCTATGCGGCCTGCGAAGCACTCGGCGCCCAGGCCGAGGAAGCCAACGGCGCCGCCTGTGCGGTGGAGTTGATCCACGCTTACTCCCTGGTACACGACGATTTGCCGGCGATGGACGACGACGATCTGCGTCGCGGCCAACCCACTACCCATAAAGCCTTTGATGAAGCCTGCGCGATTCTCGCCGGTGACGGCCTGCAAAGCCTGGCGTTCAGCGCCCTGCTGGACCCGCGCCTGAGCAGCGTCAACGCCGAGATCCGTCTGCGCATGGTTACCGCGCTGGCGCTGGCCGCAGGGCCTGCCGGCATGGTCGGCGGCCAGGCGATTGACCTGGGCTCGGTCGGTTTGAAGCTCGATCAACAAGCCCTGGAATACATGCACCGCCACAAGACCGGCGCGCTGATCGAGGCCGCCGTGCACCTCGGCGCCCTGGCCAGTGGCCGTGCCGAAGCGGCGCAACTGGCGGCGCTGCAAACCTACGCGCGGGCCATCGGCCTGGCGTTCCAGGTGCAGGACGATATTCTCGACGTTGAAAGCGATACCGCGACCCTCGGCAAGCGCCAGGGTGCTGATATCGCACGGGACAAGCCGACTTATCCTTCGCTTCTCGGGCTGGAAGCCGCCAAGGCGTACGCCCTGGAGCTGCGGGATCAGGCCCTGGATGCCCTGCGACCTTTCGACGCGGCTGCCGAGCCACTGCGTGACCTGGCGCGGTATATCGTCGAACGTCGCCACTGACAACAGCGGCCTTTTCCACCGCATATCAGCCAAGTTCGGCGCTCTGCGTGGGCAGTTTGCGATGCTTGAGGTAAACTGCCGCCTCTTCTATACCTATAACGATTCGCCTGATGCCCACGACGTTTCAAGAGATTCCCCGCAAGCGCCCGGCCACGCCCCTGCTGGACCGTGCCAACACGCCAGCCGGCCTGCGCCGCCTGGGTGAAGCCGAGCTGGAAACCCTGGCCGATGAGTTGCGCCTGGAATTGCTCTACACGGTCGGCCAGACCGGTGGGCATTTCGGTGCCGGCCTGGGCGTCATCGAGCTGACCATTGCGCTGCATTACGTATTCGACACCCCGGACGACCGGCTGGTGTGGGACGTGGGTCATCAGGCCTATCCGCACAAGATTCTCACCGGACGCCGCGAGCGCATGGCCAGCCTGCGCCAGAAGGACGGCATCGCCGCCTTCCCGCGCCGCTCCGAGAGCGAGTACGACACCTTTGGCGTCGGCCACTCCAGCACCTCTATCAGTGCAGCGCTGGGCATGGCCATTGCCGCCCGCCTGCAAAACAGCGATCGCAAGGCGATTGCGGTGATCGGTGATGGCGCGTTGACCGCCGGCATGGCCTTCGAGGCGCTGAACCACGCGCCGGAAGTGGATGCCAATATGCTGGTGATCCTCAACGACAACGACATGTCGATCTCGCGCAATGTCGGTGGCCTGTCGAATTACCTGGCAAAAATCCTTTCCAGCCGCACTTACGCCAGCATGCGTGAAGGCAGCAAGAAGGTGCTCTCGCGTCTGCCCGGCGCGTGGGAAATTGCCCGTCGTACCGAAGAATATGCCAAGGGCATGCTGGTTCCCGGCACCCTGTTCGAAGAGCTGGGCTGGAACTACATCGGCCCGATCGACGGCCATGACCTGCCAACCCTGATCGCCACCCTGCGCAACATGCGTGACCTTAAAGGCCCGCAGTTCCTGCATATCGTGACCAAGAAAGGCAAAGGCTTCGCCCCGGCGGAAGTCGACCCGATTGGTTACCACGCGATCACCAAGCTGGAACCGCTGAACGCCCCGGCCGCCGCGCCGAAGAAGCCCAGCGGGCCAAAGTATTCCGGTGTGTTCGGCGAATGGCTGTGTGACATGGCCGCCGCCGACCCGCGCCTGGTGGGCATCACCCCGGCGATGAAGGAAGGTTCCGACCTGGTGGCGTTCAGCGAGCGTTTCCCGCTGCGCTATTTCGACGTGGCCATCGCCGAGCAACACGCGGTGACCTTCGCCGCGGGCATGGCCTGTGAAGGCGCCAAGCCGGTAGTCGCGATCTACTCTACGTTCCTGCAACGCGGTTATGACCAGTTGATTCATGACGTCGCGGTGCAGAACCTCGACGTACTGTTCGCCATCGACCGTGCGGGCCTGGTGGGCGAAGACGGCCCGACCCATGCCGGCAGCTTCGACCTCTCGTACCTGCGCTGCATCCCCGGCATGCTGGTGATGACCCCGAGCGACGAGAACGAACTGCGCAAGATGCTCAGCACCGGCCACCTGTACAACGGCCCGGCGGCTGTGCGCTATCCGCGTGGGAATGGTCCGAATGCAGTGATCGAAAAGGACCTTGAGCCTATCGAAATCGGCAAGGGTATCGTCCGCCGCCAGGGCAGCGGCGTTGCCTTGCTGGTGTTCGGCGTGCAATTGGCTGAAGCCTTGAAAGTGGCCGAGAAGATCGACGCCACGGTGGTAGACATGCGTTTCGTCAAGCCACTGGACGAGGCCTTGGTGCGCGAGATCGCCGGCAGCCATGAGCTGCTGGTGACCATCGAAGAAAACGCCATCATGGGCGGCGCCGGTGCGGCAGTCAGTGAGTTCCTGGCGCGGGAGAATATCCTCAAGTCGGTGCTGCACCTGGGCTTGCCAGATGTGTATGTCGAGCATGCCAAGCCGGCGCAGATGCTGGCTGAGTGCGGGCTGGATGAATCCGGGATTGAAGCTTCGGTTCGTCAGCGCATGGCCCTGCTGGGCCTGTAGAAACGCGATTAAAAATGTGGGAGCGGGCTTGCTCGCGAAAGCGCTGGGTCAGTCGACAGATGCATTGACTGACACNGCGCCTTCGCGAGCAAGCCCGCTCCCACATTTGTTTTATGCCAACTTCAAATGCTACGGACAGCCCATGAACCGCCTTCGCCTTGCCCTGCCCCTTCTGTTATTGCCAACCGCCGACCTGCTCGCCGACAGTTTCGAACGCGACCAAGCCCTCAAGCTGCCCGACGTGGTGATCAGCGCCAACCGCCAGGTCCAGGCGCGCAACGACAGCAGCGCCGCCAACACCGTCTTCACCCGCGACGACATCGACCGCCTGCAACCCACCAGCGTGACCGACTTGCTCAGCCGCGTGCCCGGCGTGCAGGTTTCACAGGCCGGTGGCCGTGGCAGTCTGGCAAGCGTCTACATTCGTGGCACCAAGTCGGCCCAGAGCCTGGTGCTGGTCGACGGCCAGCGCATCGGCAACTCGACTTCCGGCGACAGCAACCTGCAGCACCTGAACATCCAGCAGATCGAACGCGTGGAAGTCCTGCGTGGTTCGCGCTCGGTGATCTACGGCAGCGATGCGATTGGCGGGGTGATCCAGATTTTCACCCGGCGTGGTAACGAGTCCGGCCTGCAACCCCGCCTGCATGTGGGATTTGGCAGCAACCAGACGTGGGAACGCAGCCTGGGCTTGTCCGGCGGCGATGCGCAAACCCGCTTCAACCTCGGCGCCAGCCTGGATGACACGGCCGGAATCAATCGCACGTACGACTCCTATCCCAGCGACCGTGACCATGACGCCTATCGCAACCAGGCCATCAGTTTCAGCCTGAGCCATGCCTTCAACGATGACCTCGAAGCGGGTGTGAACGTGCTGGATAACCGCGGCAAAAGCGAATTCGACAACCCGTTCGGTCGCTTCGATTCGACCACCTTCCAAAGCTTCCAGCAAAAGCCCTACACCCACTTCACCGTGAGCAGTGTCAGCACCTATGTTGACGCGCGTATCAATGACACGTGGAAGTCCCGGCTGGAAGCGGGCCACAGCGAAAACCGCGAAGAAACCCGGGACAAGCTCAGCACCGAACGCAGCGTGTTCAACACTTACCGCAACTCACTGAACTGGCAGAACGACCTGACCCTCAATGAGCAGAACAGCCTGATACTGGGCGGCGACTGGTACGAGGACCAGGTCAACAGCAGCACAGCGTTCGCCGAAGACAGTCGCTGGAATCGAGCGGCGTTTATCCAGCACCGTTTTCAAGCCCAGTCCTTTTCCACTGAACTGGGCCTGCGTCGCGACGATAACCAACAGTTCGGCGGCCACAACAGTTGGAGCGGCACCTTCACCCTGCCGCTGAACCCGGACAATGATCTGTTGCTGAGCTACAGCGAAGGCTTCCGCGCGCCTACGTTCAACGACCTCTACTACCCGGACGAATTCGGCTTCAAAAACAGTAACCCGAACCTCAAGCCCGAGACATCGAAAAGCTACGAAGTGCAATGGCGCAGCCAGCTGAGCGACAGCAGCCGACTGGAAGCCTCGCTGTACCGCACCGATATTCAGGATGCGATCGTGTTTGCCAGCAACGGCCCGCAAAACGTCAGCGCCGCACGCATCAACGGCTTCGAGGCGGCGCTCAAGCAAGAACTGTTCGGCTGGCAAAGCAGCCTCGCCGTTGCATTGATCGACCCACGCGACCGCGACACCGGGCGCACACTGGCGCGTCGAGCCCGGCGCACCCTGAGCCTGGACCTGGATCGCCAATTCGATCAATTCGGCGTCGGCGCCAGCTGGCAAGCGGTGAGCAGCAGCTACGACGATGCGGCGAACCAGCAACGCCTGGGCGGGTATGGCTTGCTGGGGCTACGGGGCAGTTGGGCGGTGAACCATGAAGTCACGCTGGAAATGAAGCTCGATAACCTGCTGAACAAGGACTACAGCCGGGCGCTGTATCAGTATCAAGGCCAGCAATATGGCTATCGGGAAGAAGGCCGGGCACTGATGTTCGGGGTGACCTGGACGCCGGAACTCTAAGTCGCCTGCACCGGCCTCATCGCGGGCAAGCCCGGCTCCCACAGGGGACCGTGCTTATCCAGACGACTCGGTCAAATGTGGGAGCTGGCTTGCCTGCGATAGCGGTCTCACAGCCCCGGTGCAATCACCTGACACAACCGCGCCACCGCCTGCAGCATCTGCCCGCTGGGCCGTTCCAGGCCCTTGTCAGGCACCACCAGCAAACGCCCGCCAGCCACCGCCGCCACCTGGGGCCAGGCCTTCCAGGCATCCAGCTGCGCTTGGTCGCCCGCCAGAATCACCTCGGGATTACGCTGCAACACCGACTCAACGCTGACCTGCGGTGCCGGTAATTTCAGGTCATCGAACACATTGCGCGCGCCGCACACACTCAGCGCATCGCTGATGATCTGCCCGCCACCCACGGTGTACAGCGGCTGGTTCCACACCTGATAAAACACCCGCAACGGCTCGGCCCGGTGATAGCGCGAGCGCAACTCGGCCAAGCGCTGACGCAACTGCGCTGCCAATTGCCGGCCGGCGTCATCCCGCCCTAGTTGCCGGGCAATGGTTTCGACCTGTGAGGTGAGTTGTTCGAGGCTGTGGGGTTCGGCGACAAATACCGGGATGTTCAGGCGTTGCAGCTGTTCACGCTGGCCCGGGCCGACGCTGCCGGGCCAAAGCAGGATCAGGTCGGGCTTGAGGCTGAGCAGCCGCTCCATGTCCAACTGCCCGTAGTTGCCCACAGACGGCACGTTCGCCAACGCCTGTGGCCGCTCGCCGCCATCCAGCACGCCCACCAGCAAATCGGCGGCGCCCAGTTCAACGACGATTTCAGACAACGAAGGCGCAAGGCTGACCACCCGCTCGACCGCCGCAGCCTGGGCCGCGACAACCAGCAGCCACACCGCCAGCCAGACGCGCATCAACCCAACTGGCGCGGGATGCGGTAGAGGTAGAACAGCACCAGGGTCGACAGTGCCAACAGAAACAGCGGCACCGCTTCCAGCCCGACAAACACTGCCAGCGCGCCGACCCAGGCCGGCAGTGCAGCCACCAGCAACGCCACACGACGGCGGGCCGCGAGGGTGATCCAGGCAGCCGGCTCTTCAGGGGTATCGAGGGCTTTGCCGGTGGCGATCAGCGCGTGTTTATAGCCGTGAAAGTAACGCAGGCTGACAAACATCGAGGCTACGCCGGCGATAAAAAACGGCATCGCCAGCACCGGCAGCAAGGGCTCGGCCTTGCCAAACACGAGGTTGATCACAAACAACGGCGCCAGCGCCAACGCCAGGTATTGCCACCAGTTAAACGACAGCCGCCGCTTGACCTGGCCGCGCGTCACGCCCGATCGGCCTCGCCCTGGTGCTCGTTGCCCATCATGTGGTCGAGCTTGCTGGCCTTGGTGGCCAGGTAGAGCTTGTTGTGCGGGTTGTGGCCGGTGTGCAGCGGCACGCGCTCGGCGACGGTGATGCCCATGTCGGTCAAGGCTTTGACCTTGCGCGGGTTGTTGGTCATCAGCCGCAGGGATTTAACGCCCAGGTGCTGGAGCATCGGCAGGCAGATTCCATAGTCGCGCTGGTCAGCGGCAAAACCGAGGCGCTCGTTGGCTTCCACAGTGTCGGCGCCGCCATCTTGCAGCTCATAGGCGCGGATCTTGTTCAGCAGGCCAATGCCACGGCCTTCCTGACGCAGGTACAGCAACACGCCACGGCCTTCACGGGCGATGGCCTGCAGGGCGGCTTCCAGTTGCGAGCCGCAGTCACAGCGCTGGCTGAACAGCGCATCACCGGTCAGGCACTCGGAGTGCACGCGACCGAGGACCGGGGCACCGTCCGCCACGTCACCGAGGCTGAGAACAACGTGTTCGCGCCCGGTGGCTTCTTCAAGAAAGCCATTCATGGTGAACGTGGCAAAAGGGGTTGGCAGCTTGGAAGCGGCGACGAAAACGACGGGCACCTTGTGCTCCTGATTTCAGATTTCACAGGGGAGGGATTGTAACAGTAGGTTCCTACAGACGCTTAAGCTGAATTATCGCTGATAAAGATCAATAGGTTCGATTGGCCTTCAGCTTGGTTCTATGCCTTTCAGAAATGTTGATAGCCACGAATGGCCGGCGTGACGTCCTGGCCAGACGCATCCAGCAGGGTAACGCCCTGCCCCGCCTCGACCCGGCCGATTACATGCACCGGCACACCGGCGGCCAACAGCGGCGCCAGTTCGGCGGGCGGCAAGGTGAACGCCAGTACGTAGTCGTCCCCCCCGCTCAACGCGGCCACCCGGGCATCCGCTTCACCGACGAACGCCAGCAAGGCGGCGGACAACGGCAGTTTTTGCTGCTCGATCAACAAGCTGACAGCCGACGCCTTGGCGATATGCCCGCAATCAGCCAAAAGGCCGTCGGAAATATCCATGGCAGACGTGGCCTTGCCCCGCAACGCCAAGCCCAGCGCCAACTGCGGTTGCGGCGACCAGTAATGGGCCAGCAGCGGCTCGGCGATAGCCGCCTCCGCCGTGCGCTGCCCCAGGACCAGCGGCAAGGCGCCCGCTGCGTTACCCAGCTCACCGCCCACACACAGCAAGTCGCCGGGCCGCGCGCCGCTGCGGGTCAAGGCCTGGCCCGCCGGCACCCGGCCAAACACGGTCATGGTCAGGCTCAGCGGCCCACGGGTGGTGTCGCCACCTACCAGAACCACGCCACAAACCTGCGCCATGGCGTTCAAGCCCTGGGCATAGCGTTGTAGCCAATCGGCATCAACCGTCGGGGTGGTGAGGGCAAGGGTAAACGCGAGGGGATTGGCGCCCATGGCCGCCAGATCGCTGACTGCTACGGCCAGCGAGCGCTGGCCGAGCAGAAACGGATCGCAGGGGTCGGCAAAATGCACGCCGGCCACCAGGGTATCGGTAGAAATCGCCAGCTGTTCCCCGGGAGGAACAGCCAGCAAGGCACAGTCGTCGCCAATCCCCAGTGCAATGCCTTCGCCGCCCTGCGCACAGGGCGCGGCGGCGAAGTAGTTGCGGATCAGCTCAAACTCGCCCATTGAGTCAGCAAGCGCCAGTTAGCGCTTGTACGCCTTCACTTCGGCTTCACGCAGGCGCGGGGCCAGCTTGTCGAGCACGCCGTTGACGAACTTGTGACCGTCGGTGGAACCGTAGACTTTCGCCAGTTCGATCCCTTCGTTGATCACAACGCGGTAAGGCACGTCGACGCGCTTGAGCAGTTCCCAGGTGGACAGGCGCAGTACGGCCAGTTCAACCGGGTCCAGCTCTTCGATCGCCAGGTCCAGGCACGGCGTCAGTGCAGCGTCGATCTCCGCCAGGTTGGCCGGAACACCGTGCAGGATGTCGTGGAAGTAGCTGGCATCGGCCGCGCTGAAATCGTTGTCGACGCGAAACTGCGCCTCGATTTCGTTCAGCGAGGTTTTCGCCATGTGGCGCTGGTACAAAGCCTGGGTCGCGAGCTGGCGGGCCGAACGACGCTTTTCGCTTTTCGATGGCTTGCCGGCGTCTGCCGGGCGCGGGTCCTGGGGGTTGAACTGATCGCTGTCGTCGCTAATCACTTGGCCTCCAACTGCGCCAGCAGGCTGACCATTTCCAGGGCGGACAGGGCAGCTTCAGCACCTTTGTTGCCGGCCTTGGTGCCGGAACGCTCGATGGCTTGTTCGATGGAATCAACGGTCAGCACGCCAAAGGCGACCGGCACGCCGAACTCCATGGACACCTGGGCCAGGCCCTTGGTGCATTCGCCAGCCACGTATTCGAAGTGCGGAGTGCCGCCACGAATGACCGCGCCCAGGGCGATGATCGCCGCGTATTCACCCTGCTGTGCAACTTTCTGCGCAACCAGTGGAATTTCGAAGGCGCCAGGAGCGCGGATGATAGTGATGTCGCTTTCGCTCACACCGTGGCGAACCAGGGCATCCACGGCACCGCTTACCAGGCTTTCAACCACGAAGCTGTTGAAGCGGCCAACCACCAGGGCATAGCGGCCTTTGGGGGCGATGAAGGTACCTTCGATGGTCTTCAGGGTCATTCGACAAATCTCTTAAAGAGCCGGGACGCGCTTAGTGCGCGCCCCTCAGTGATATTTGAACCGCGAACAAGGGGCAAACAACGCCGGCCTTTATTCGGAGGGCACGTATTCTACTACTTCCAGGTCGAAACCGGATATGGCATTAAATTTCATTGGCGCACTCATCAGGCGCATTTTGCGTACGCCCAGGTCCCGCAGGATCTGCGAACCGGCACCGACGATGCTGTAGGTGGTCGGTTTTTTCACCGGCGCGTGGTCGGCGGTTTCGCGGATATGCGCCAGCAGCACGTCGCCGTCCAGCGGATGGCCCAGCAGCAACACCACACCGCTGCCGGCCTCGGACACCGCGGACATCGCGGCCCGCAGGCTCCAGCGCCCCGGTTGCTTGACCATCAGCAGGTCCCGCAGCGGGTCCATGTTGTGCACCCGCACCAGGGTCGGCTCTTCAGCGCAGATGGTGCCCAGGGTCAGGGCCATGTGCACGTCGCCTTCCACGGAATCACGATAGGTCACCAGGTTGAACTGGCCCAGTTCGCTGTCCAGCGGCTGCTCGGCAATCCGCTGAACGGTACGTTCGTGGATCATCCGGTAGTGGATCAGGTCGGCAATGGTGCCGATCTTGATGTTGTGCAGCGCGGCAAATTCTTCCAGCTCGGCGCGACGGGACATGGTGCCGTCGTCGTTCATCACTTCGCAGATCACACCGCTCGGCTCGAAACCGGCCATGCGCGCCAGGTCGCAGGCCGCTTCGGTGTGGCCGGCGCGAGCCAGGGTGCCACCCGGCTGGGCCATCAGCGGGAAGATGTGGCCAGGGCTGACGATATCTTCGGCCTTGGCGTCTTTCGCGGCAGCGGCTTGTACGGTGCGGGCGCGGTCAGCAGCGGAGATACCGGTGGTGACACCGGTAGTGGCTTCGATGGACACGGTGAACTTGGTGCCAAACCCGGAACCATTGCGCGGCGCCATCAACGGCAGCTTCAGCAGCTCGCAGCGCTCGCGGCTCATCGGCATGCAGATCAGGCCACGGGCGTGCTTGGCCATGAAGTTGATGTGTTCCGGCTGGCAGCACTCGGCGGCCATGATCAGGTCGCCTTCGTTCTCGCGGTCTTCGTCATCCATGAGGATGACCATCTTGCCTTGGCGGATGTCTTCAACCAGTTCTTCGATGCTGTTGAGCGCCACGCGGCACCCCCTTGGGTCAGGATTTAAGGTAGCCGTTAGCGGCTAAAAAACTTTCAGTGATGTTCCCGGCGGGCCCTTGAAGAGAGTCAGACTCTGCGGCCTTATCGCCCAACAACAGGCGCTCCAGGTAACGGGCAAGCAAGTCCACTTCCAGGTTCACCCGGCGACCCGGCTGGTACGACGCCATGATGGTTTCGCTCAGGGTGTGGGGAATGATGGTCAGTTCAAATTCGGCGCCATTCACGGCGTTCACCGTCAGGCTCGTGCCGTCGACGGTGATCGAGCCTTTGTGGGCGATGTACTTGGCCAGCTCTTTCGGTGCGCGAATGCGAAATTCCACGGCACGCGCGTTTTCGCTGCGGGCAACCACTTCGCCGACACCGTCGACGTGGCCGCTGACCAGGTGCCCACCGAGGCGGGTGGTCGGGGTCAGGGCTTTTTCCAGGTTCACCGGGCTGCCGCTCTTGAGGTCGTTCATCGCGGTGCAGTCCAGGGTTTCCCGACTGACATCGGCGGCAAAGCCGTTGCCAGGCAACTCGATAACGGTCAGGCACACACCGCTGACGGCGATGCTGTCGCCCAGTTTGACGTCGCTCAGGTCGAGCTTGCCGGTTTCAACCAGCAGGCGTACATCGCCGCCTTTTGGGGTCATTGCACGGATGCTGCCGATGGATTCGATAATGCCGGTGAACATGCCGTTCTCCTGAAGACGTGGCGCAGGCCGGGAATTATACGCTCGCTGATGGCAGAGGGATGGCAGTGACTCGCCAGTCATCTCCCACAGCGCGCATTTCAGTGATCTTGAGTTGGGGGGCGTCGGCCAGTTTCTCAAGCGGCCAGTCCAGCAAAGGCCGGGCGGCAGAGCCAAGAAACTTGCCGGCGACGAATATCACGTACTCGTCCACCAGCCCTTGCTGGGCGAAGGCACCCGCCAGGCTTGGGCCGGCTTCCACCAACACTTCGTTGACACCACGGGCCGCCAGGGCCACCAGCGCGGAACGCAGGTCGACCTGGCCGTCGACACCCGGCACCACCAGGCACTCGGGGCCTGTGGGGTACTGGTTGTCCGGCGTCACGCAGGTGATGACCAGCGCGGGGCCAGCCTTGAAGAACGGCGCATTCAGCGGCACCCGCAGGCGGCCGTCGATCAGCACACGCAGCGGCGGACGGGACATCGCCAGGGCGGTGGTTTCTTCATCCAGGCCCAGTTCGGCGGCGCGCACGGTCAGGCGAGCACCATCGGCCAGCACCGTGTCGGCGCCGGTCAGCACCACACTGGCCTGGGCACGCAGGCGCTGCACAGCGGCACGGGCGGCCGGGCCGGTGATCCATTGGCTTTCGCCGTTGGCCATCGCGGTGCGACCGTCCAGGCTCATGGCCAACTTGACCCGCACAAACGGCAGGCCATGCTCCATGCGCTTGAGAAAGCCCGGGTTAAGCGCCCGCGCTTCGTTTTCCAGCAAGCCGCTGTGGGTCTCGATCCCGGCCTGGGCCAGGCGGCGCATGCCACGCCCGGCGACTTCCGGATTCGGGTCCTGCATCGCTGCCACCACACGGGCCAGGCCGGCATTCACCAAGGCATCGGCGCACGGCGGTGTGTGCCCGTGGTGGCTGCACGGCTCAAGGGTCACGTAGGCCGTGGCGCCCCGGGCTTTGTCGCCCGCTGCCCGCAGGGCATGGACTTCCGCATGGGGTTCGCCGGTGCGCACGTGCCAGCCTTCGCCGACAACCTGCCCGTCACGCACGATCACGCAGCCAACCCGGGGGTTGGGGTGGGTGGTGTACAGGCCCTTGCGCGCCAGTTCCAGGGCACGGGCCATGTAATGGGCGTCGAGTACCGCTTGTTCTGCCGAAGGTGGGTTCATTCTTTTACCGGCTCACGGGCCAGGCGGTCGATCTCTTCGCGGAACTCGTTGAGGTCCTGGAAGCGTCGATACACCGAGGCGAAACGGATATAGGCGACTTCGTCGAGCTTTTGCAGCTCGCCCATCACCAGTTCTCCAACCACCAGGGATTTGACTTCGCGCTCGCCGGTGGCGCGCAGCTTGTGCTTGATATGCACCAGTGCCGCTTCCAGCCGCTCGACACTCACCGGGCGTTTTTCCAGGGCGCGCTGCATTCCGGCGCGCAGTTTTTCTTCGTCGAAAGGCTGGCGACTGCCGTCGGTCTTGATCAGACGTGGCAATACCAGTTCGGCGGTTTCGAAGGTGGTGAAACGTTCACCGCAGCCAGAGGCCAGGCATTCACGCCGGCGACGCACCTGTTCGCCCTCGGCGACCAGACGCGAGTCAATGACCTTGGTGTCGTTGGCACCGCAGAAGGGACAGTGCATGGTGGCAGGCAACAAAAAATGGGAGGGCCATGGTAGCGCATCCCTGTGGCAAGACAAGCCATAGCCTTTACGGTATATAGGCTGACTATTATGTTTCATATTTTTTAAGCCACGGATTTTGTCCTTTCTGGAGCCGTACATGCAGTTACGACCACTTGTTTTGCTCACGTTGCTCGGTTTTCTGGTCGCCTGCAGCAGCCATGCCCCAAAACCTGCGGCGCCGGCTCCGGCACCGCAACAAGAGAAAAAACTGCCGGGTGTGGAAGAAGATCTCGGCCCGTTGCCCGCTTATCAGCGTGAAGTCAGCGGCCAATTGAACGGTATACCGGCGGGTGCGGAAGTCGAACTGGCGCTGCTGGTGATCGACGACCGTTCGCGCCCGCAACAACTGCTGGCAAGCAGCGTGCTGATCGGCAACAACAAGCCCCTGGCCTTCCGCCTGCGCTTCAACCCGCAAGCGTTCCCGGCGGGCGGGCGCGTTGAATTGCGTGGTCGCGCCAGCCAGTCCGGCCAGTTGATCCTGCACCTGCCGCCGGTGCGCATCACCCAGGCGATCACCCAGACCACCGGGCCGCTGCAACTCGTTCCCGCACCATGACGCCACCGCTGGACCTGCAACGCGCACTGAGCGAACTGATCGGCGACGCCCAACTGGTGCCCTGCCCGCTGCCGGGCACCGAGTTGTCGCTGTGGTTACTGGACGCCGACAACATGGACCGCGCCTTCAGCCCCGAAGAAACCCGGCGCATCCTGCATGAGCCGCCGTACTGGAGCTTTTGCTGGGCCAGTGGCCTGGCGCTGGCGCGATACCTGGCGGCCAACCCCGAGTGGGTCGCGGGTAAGCGGGTGCTGGATTTCGGCGCAGGTTCGGGTGTTGCCGGGATTGCCGCGGTAAAGGCCGGAGCGCTGGAAGTGGTGGCGTGCGACCTGGATCCGCTGGCCCTGGCTGCCTGCCGGGCGAATGCCGAACTCAACGGCGTAACACTGGGCTATTCAGAAGACTTCTTCACCGAAGCCGACCGGTTTGACCTGATCCTGGTCGCCGATGTGCTGTACGACCGGGCGAACCTGCCGCTGCTGGATCAATTCCTGACACGCGGCCGCGAAGCGCTGGTCGCCGATTCCCGGGTTCGGGACTTCCAGCACCCGGAGTATCAGCGCCTGGGTATCCTCGACGCCCTGACACTGCCCGACCTGGCCGAGCCGTGGGAGTTTCGCAAGGTGAGCCTGTACCATTCGCAGCGATAGTCGCGCCTATCAAACCCGCAAATCTCCAGTAACAGATGGGCTAAGACAGTCTTCAGCGTAGCGTGGAAAATGGCCGCCTCTCGCACGCTACCTGGACGACCAAACGGTATGCCAAACCCCCGATTTGCATCCGTCGCCTCTTGCTCAAAAAGCTTGCAAACGTTACCGCTACTGCCTAATCTTTGCCGCAATACACCCGCCATGCCTCTGGTCGCGCAAGTGACTAAGCACAAATTGTGCGGGTTTTTTATGCCTGGCGTTTTTTGGGCATGAGAACGTTCGACAAACCTGCCATTGATGTTCCCTCCCAGATAGAACTGCTCAAACAACGTGGCTTGCTCATTCAAGATGAAGCCCGTGCGCAGTGTTTCTTGCAGTCCGTCAGTTTTTTCCGATTGAGCCCCTACATGCGCCCTTTTCAGCAATCGGGGGATGTCGATCATCGATTTCGCGATGGCACAGGTTTTCGTCAGTTAACTCGACTCTACGATTTTGACCGCAGGCTTCGATTGTTGAGCATGGATGCCATTGAACGCGTGGAAATAGCGACCCGCTCGATGATCAGTAACCATATGGGGCCCAACTATGGCAGCCATTGGTATACCGATATCGGAATGTTTCAACAGGCATTTGACCACCAACGCCTACTTGCAACATTGCAGTCCAAGCAATGTGCCGCTATCCGAGACTATGAGCGCGAATGCCTGCGAATAGATCGACTGCAAGCCGATAGCGGTCGCAAAGCGCATCTCAAATGCCAAAGAGCAAAAGAGAGTTACGCCCGACACTACCCCACCACCTATGACCAACCACCACTCATGCCCGGCTGGGCAATGCTGGAAGAACTCACACTCGGTGACCTGTCCCATCTCTACAAAGGCTTGGCCAGGGATTCGGACAAGAAGGCTATCGCCAGACGCTTGGAACTCCCCGCCCCTTTGATGCAATCCTGGCTGCACACGCTGACCACTATTCGTAACATCTGCGCACACCATGCGCGAATGTGGAATCGAGAATTGGGCATTCGCCCAGAACTGCCCAAAAAAGCCAACTTCCCATGGCCCAGGCACCTTCTTCATCCTGGCACTCATACCCGTATGTTTGCAGCACTCTGCATTCTTAATCACCTAATGCATAAAGTGTGTCCACACGCTCACTGGGACCGGCGCCTGCATCAACTGACTGAAGACTTTCCCGATGTCAGCCTCAAAGCGATGGGTTTTCCTCAAGACTGGTACCAAGACCCTTTCTGGCATCCTGTACGCGCTTAATCGCGGCATAGCTTCCGGTCGCCTCCTCCAGTCTTTATAGTTGCCCCATTCCTGCTTTCTTCGAGATTCCCCATGAGTGAGCCCACGCCGTACATCTTCGATGCCACCACCGCCACCTTCGATCAGGCGGTGATCCAGAACTCCTTCGAAAAACCCGTGCTGGTGGATTTCTGGGCCGAGTGGTGCGCGCCGTGCAAGGCGTTGATGCCGATGCTCGCGCAGATTGCCGAGAGTTATCAGGGTGAGTTGCTGCTGGCCAAGGTCGATTGCGATGCCGAGCCGGACGTGGTCTCGCGCTTTGGCATTCGCAGCCTGCCGACCGTGGTGCTGTTCAAGGATGGCCAGCCAGTGGATGGGTTTGCCGGTGCGCAGCCTGAATCCGCCGTGCGCGCGATGCTGGAGCCCCATGTGCAGATGCCACCACCGGCGGCTGCCGATCCACTGGAGCAGGCCCAGGCGTTGTTTGCCGAAGGCCGTATCACCGACGCCGAGGCCGTGCTGGTCACCCTGCTTGGCGAAGACAACACCAACGCCGCCGCGCTGATCCTGTACGCACGCTGCCTGGCCGAGCGCGGTGAACTGGGCGAAGCGCAAACCGTGCTCGACGCCGTCAAGAGCGATGATCACAAGGCCGCACTGGCCGGCGCCAAGGCGCAGATCACTTTCCTGCGCCAGGCCGCCGACCTGCCGGACGCCGCAGACCTGAAAGCCCGCCTGGCGCAAAACCCGCAGGATGACGAGGCGGTGTACCAACTGGCCGTGCAACAACTGGCGCGCCAGCAATACGACGCCGCGCTGGATGGCTTGCTCAAGCTGTTCATCCGCAACCGCAGCTACAGCGAAGGCCTGCCCCACAAGACGCTGTTGCAGGTGTTCGAACTGCTCGGCAACGATCATCCGCTGGTCACCGTGTACCGCCGCAAGCTGTTCGCCGCGCTGTATTAAGCCTTACTCGATCCAACTGTACAGCGGCGTATCCCCGCCGCTGGCTACCTTGACCTTGGCGCTATGGCGCAGGCGCACCAGCAGGCGCTTGCCCGCCGAGGCGCTGCCGGCCAGGCCTTCCAGCTGATCAAGCAATTCCAGGCCGTTGAGTTGCCCGGCCTTGCGCAGTAAATCCTGGGCGGCCTGCCACAGGCTCTCGTCCAGGTTACCCGCCGCCGGCGTCACTACCGGTTCCGCACTCGGGGTTTTGCTGGCCTGCAACTGCGCGCCCAGCCGGGCCCAATCGCCGTCATCCAGCTCCAGGGTCAAGTCCACCGGCAGGTCACCGACGGTTCCACGAATTCTCAACATCGCACTTACTCCCGCACTTTTCTGACGAGCATGCTCCCACGCGTCTTGCGCTACGCCAAGCGGGCGGTCAAACTCCTCGCAAAATTGTTATAAGATCACATAACAAAACTTTCATCTTTGTCCGGGAGCTCCACCATGCGCCGTTTGCTGCTCGCTTTGCCGTTTGCCCTGTTGCCACTGGCCATCGCCCAGGCTGCCGACGAGCACGACCATGATCACGAGCACGGCAGCCTCGGTGCCCACGAACACGGCGTGGGTCGCCTCAATGCGGTGCTCGACGGCCAGGCCCTGGAGCTGGAACTGGACAGCCCGGCGATGAACCTGGTGGGCTTCGAACATCTCGCCACCACCCCTGCCGATAAAGCCAAGGTCGCCGCTGCCCGCAAACAACTTGAACAACCTTTGGTGCTGTTCAGCCTGCCCAAGGCCGCCGGTTGCGTGATCAGCACCCAGGAACTGAACAGCCCGCTGTTCGGCGACAAGCCTGAAGCCGACCACGATGAAGACGATGACGACCACGCCACCGATGGCAAAGGCGCCGCCGCCCACGAACATCACCACGACCACAGCGAAATCCACGCTCACTACCAGTTCACTTGCGCCACGCCGACCGCCCTGAGCAACCTTGACCTGACCCATGTGTTCAAGACCTTCCCCGCCACCCAGAAAATTCAGGTACAACTCATTGGCCCGAGCGGCCAGCAGGGTGTGGAAGCGACGGCCACAGCAGCCACCCTGAAATTCTGATGTAAACACCACACTGTAGGAGCTGGCTTGCCTGCGATGCAGACGCCGCGGTGCTCCAGAAACACCGCGGTGATGCCATCGCAGGCAAGCCAGCTCCTACAGTTGATCGGTGTCATCATCCAAATCGAGCCAGACCACTGACCTCCCTATGACCCAAGCACTTATCGAACTGTCTGACCTGGGCTTCAATTGGCCCGGTCACCCACAGTTGCTGGACATCCCCACGTTCCGCCTGGAGCCGGGGGAAACCCTGTTCCTCAAGGGCCCCAGCGGCAGTGGCAAGACCACCCTGCTGGGCCTGTTGGGCGGTGTGCAAAAGCCCAGCCGCGGCAGTATTCGCCTGCTGGGCCAGGAACTGACGGAACTCTCGGCCGGCGCCCGCGACCGTTTCCGGGTCGACCACACCGGCTACATCTTCCAGCAGTTCAACCTGCTGCCGTTTCTCTCGGTGCGCGAGAACGTCGAATTGCCCTGCCACTTTTCAACGTTACGGGCACAGCGGGCAATCCAGCGGCACGGCAGCGTCGACCAGGCTGCCGCGACCTTGCTCGCCCACCTGGGCCTGAAGGACAAGAGCCTGCTGGAGCGCCGCGCCGACTCCCTGTCCATCGGCCAACAACAACGGGTGGCCGCTGCCCGTGCGCTGATCGGCCAGCCGGAGCTGGTGATCGCCGACGAGCCGACCTCGGCCCTGGACTACGACGCCCGGGAAGCCTTCATTCAGTTGCTGTTCGCCGAATGCCGCGAAGCAGGCGCCAGCCTGTTGTTCGTCAGCCATGACCAGAGCCTGGCGCCGCTGTTCGACAGCAACCTGTCGCTGGCCGAACTCAATCGCGCCGCCACGCCCGCAGAGGTTTGAGATGTATTTGTTTCGACTAGCCATGGCCAGCCTGGCTAACCGCCGCTTTACCGCGATCCTCACCGCCTTCGCCATCGCCCTGTCGGTGTGCCTGTTGCTGGCGGTGGAACGGGTACGCACCGAAGCCCGCGCCAGCTTCGCCAGCACCATCAGCGGTACCGACCTGATCGTCGGCGCGCGCTCCGGCTCGGTGAATTTGCTGCTGTATTCAGTGTTCCGCATCGGCAACGCCACCAACAACATTCGCTGGGACAGCTACGAACACTTCGCGGCCAACCCGCAGGTAAAATGGGCGATCCCGATTTCCCTCGGCGACTCCCACCGTGGCTACCGCGTGATGGGCACCAACGAATCCTATTTCGAACACTATCAATACGGCCGCCGGCAGAACCTGGAACTGGCCAGCGGTCGCGCCTTCGCCACCGATCCATTCGAAGTGGTGCTCGGCGCCGAAGTGGCCGACGCGCTGCATTACAAGCTCGGCGACAAGCTGGTGCTGGCCCACGGCGTGGCGGTGGTCAGCCTGGTCAAGCACGATGACAAGCCGTTCACCGTGGTCGGCATTCTCAAGCGCACCGGCACTCCGGTGGACCGCACACTGCATATCAGCCTCGGCGGCATGGAAGCGATTCACATCGACTGGCACAACGGCGTACCGGCCCAGGGCAAAGGTCGGATCAGCGCCGATCAGGCCCGCAACATGGACCTGACGCCACAAGCCATCACCGCGTTCATGCTCGGTTTGAACAACAAGATTTCCACCTTCGCCCTGCAACGGGAGATCAACGAGTTCCGTGGCGAGCCGATGCTGGCGATCCTGCCGGGCGTGGCGCTGCAAGAGCTGTGGAGCATGATGGGCACCGCTGAAAAAGCGCTGTTCGTGATCTCGCTGTTCGTGGTGCTGACCGGCTTGATCGGCATGCTCACCGCGATCCTCACCAGCCTCAACGAGCGCCGCCGGGAAATGGCAATCCTGCGTTCGGTGGGCGCACGGCCCTGGCATATTGCGACCTTGCTGATCTTCGAAGCCTTCGCCCTGGCATTGTCGGGCGTGATCGCCGGCGTCGGGCTGCTGTATGTGTGCATCGCCGCGTCGCGCCGGTATTTGCAGGCCAATTACGGCCTGGACCTGCCGCTGTCGTTGCCGAGCGAATATGAATGGACTTTGTTGGGCGGTATTCTCGTCGCAGCCCTGCTGATGGGCAGCGTGCCGGCCTGGCGCGCCTACCGGCAATCGTTGGCCGACGGCCTGTCGATACGTTTATGAGGAAGCTGTTGATGCGTCGCGTCGTGCTCGCACTGTTACTGCTGGTGGCCCTGCCCGTGTGGGCTGAAGACCAGCCCAAGGACCTGTCGTGGCAGGAGATGATCCCGCCGGACGCGCCGCCGGAAATCCCCAACATGAAACCGCTGCACGACTTGTCGGGCATGGCCGATGCGTTGTCGGTGGAGTCAGCGCCGGCCGCCAAGCAGGACCTGCCCAACGCGCCGGTCGTACAAAGCCTGGACGGTAAGCACATCCGCCTGCCGGGTTATATCGTGCCGCTGGAAGTCAGCGAAGAAGGTCGCACCACGGAGTTCCTGCTGGTGCCGTATTTCGGCGCGTGCATCCATGTACCGCCACCGCCGTCGAACCAGATCGTGCATGTGAAAAGCGAAGTCGGCGTGAAGCTCGACGAGTTGTATCAACCGTACTGGATCGAAGGCCAGATGCAGGTCAAACCGTCCAGCAGTGAACTGGCCGATGCCGGCTACCAGATGGATGCCGACAAGATCTATGTGTACGAGTTGCAGGAATAACCCGTGATTGCGCTTTCATTGAGCTGAGTCAAAAGCTCGAACGTTACGATCTTTACCATTGGACACAAGCAATTAATAACGTCCTTTGGAGCTCCCATGAACAAGTCCCTGCTCGGCGCGTCGCTTGTCGCGCTCGCCCTCGTCGCCCCTGTTGCCCACGCTCACGAAGCGGGTGACATCCTGATTCGCGCCGGTGCCATCACCGTCAA
Source organism: Pseudomonas sp. Colony2 (assembly GCF_019382755.1). Taxonomy (NCBI): domain Bacteria; kingdom Pseudomonadati; phylum Pseudomonadota; class Gammaproteobacteria; order Pseudomonadales; family Pseudomonadaceae; genus Pseudomonas; species Pseudomonas sp. Colony2. The sequence goes on from NZ_CP080030.1 coordinate 6,425,970, forward strand.
CCCGAAAGCGGACAGCAGCAGTGTCAAGGTTGACCAGGGCCCGCTGGCCGGGACCAACCTGGGCGGCAAGGCGACCATGAGCAGCGACACTCAACTGGGTTTGAACTTCGCCTACATGTTCACCAGCCACTGGGGTATCGAACTGCTGGCGGCCACGCCGTTCGAACATGATGTGAAGATCAAGAACACCGCCCTGGGCGCTGCCAACGGCAAGCTCGGTACGCTGAAGCACCTGCCACCGACCCTGAGCGTCGTGTACTACCCGCTCGACAGCAAGTCGGTATTCCAACCGTACATCGGCGCCGGTATCAACTACACCTGGATCTACGACGAGCACGTCGGCAGCCGCGCCGAGCAGGCCGGCTTCAGCAACTTCAAGGCGGAAAACTCCTGGGGTTGGGCCGCGCAGATCGGTGCGGACTACATGATCAACGACAAGTGGATGATCAACGCCCAGGCGCGCTACATCGACATCAGCACCAAGGCCACCGTGGATAACAACGCCCTGGGCCAGGGCACTCGGGCCAAGGTCAATGTGGATGTTGACCCGATGGTGTACATGGTCGGTATTGGCTACAAGTTCTAGGTTCTACCCAAGGCCCTGTTGTACAGGGCCTTTTTTGTGAGGCTTCCCCTGGAGGCAAGCGCCAATCAGAGGCCAGGCACACGCCCGTGTGCTGCGAATCAGGCGTCAGCCAGGAGCTGGTGCACTTCAGCTATGACCAAGTCAATGTTGAACGGCTTTTTCAACACCGCATTGAACAAGTCCGACCGCTCCATACCAATATGTGCCTGGGCTCCGCTGATCAGAATGATGGGCAAGTGTTTGACTGCCGGCAGAGCACGAACCGCTTCGGCAAACTCCTGGCCATCCATGACCGGCATCATGAAGTCGGTGATGATCAACGCTGGCCGCTCGCGCTCCAGGACCTCGAGTGCTTTCTGGCCATTGCTCGCTTTTACGACCATGTACCCCTCATCCTCCAGCGCATAGCCGAGAATGTCAGCGATCAAATACTCGTCGTCGACGACCAGGATGGTGGTCATGTCAATTCAACCCGAATCAGAGACTTAGGACGTTGAGCCCGGCAGCGAAGAATCATTAGGGACAGCCAATGCATTTCTTGATGCCTTCTTCAGGTCAACGCCGTTTTCATGGATTACCACTTCAAGAAGCGAAGGATCGTAGAAGCTATCTCGTACCTTAAGAATCGAAAGCATTCTTCTTAGTTCAGATTGAATCTCGAAGAAACGCATCAGCAGCAGGTTATCGACAATACTGGACAGGTCCGGGGTTGGAGAGCTGACCTCCGAACCAAAAACGTCACGCATCTCCCATGAGGCAAACACCGTTACGCCACGGGCACGAAGCTCGCTCATCAGGGCGCTGTAGAAATCAGTGATACGTGCCGGGTTTGTCGACACTCGGGTCATGCCGCTCAAGCTGTCGATGAACAGGCGCTTGATGCCCTTTTCCTCAACTATTTTCAGCAGACGTGCGCCGAGACCGTCGAGCAGGCCTTCTGTCGTGGGTTGCCAGGCAAGACTCAGCGCACCACTTTCTTCCATACCCTTGATATCAATCCCCAGCGATTGGCCTTTGAGGCGTAACCGCTGCGGGCTTTCATAAAAACCGAAATGCAGGCCCGGCGCTTCCACTGTCGACTCAGCGAGGAACCGGAGCCCCAATGTGGTTTTCCCGACGCCGGAAGGCCCCATGACGAGGGTAACGGAGGAACTGTGCAGGCCACCGCCGATGATGGCGTCCAGCGAACCGATGCCGCTGGTGATACGCGTCAGATCAGCACTGTCAGGTAAAGACGGATGGCTGTAGAGGCTTTCCAGACGCGGATAAACTACCAGGCCATCGTCGGTGATTTCACACTCGTGCAATCCGGTCAGTGCACCACTGCCGCGAGTCTTGCGCAGTTGAATACGGCGCACTGAACGGCTGCCGTGAAGCTCTTCACCCATCTCGATCACACCATCAACCATGGTGTGCTCAGGACTGCCGTCGTCCAACCGGGAACTGGTGAGAAACAGCACCGTACAACCGGCGAACGCAGCGTGCCCTTGCAGCTCGGAAATGAATTTCTTGGTGTCGATGGGCGAGTCAGCCTTGGAGCGTGCATTGAGCAAGCCGTCGACCACTAACACGGTGGCCTTCTGGCGACTGATCTCACGCCGAAGCAGCTTGACCACTTCATCGAGACCGTCGTTCTCAAGGGTGTCAAATGCACTGACGAACTGAATTTCGGCCCCCACCCGGGAAACATCAAAGAAGTTCAGGGTCGAGAGGAACTGAAATAAACGGTCGTGGGACTCGGCCAGCAACGTGGCCACCAGTACTCGGCCCCCGTTGCGCGCATGATTGAATCCCAGTTGATTGGCGAGGATGGTTTTACCCGATCCTGGGCGCCCCTGGATAATGTAGGAGGCACCTGCGACTAGCCCGCCCTTGAGCAGAGCATCCAGCCCTTCTATTCCGCTTTGAAGGCGATTTAGCTTTTCCACAATGCAACCCTGATGTGAACAACAGGCTCTTGAGCCGAAGGTTTACGATGCTAACTCCATTTGTGCAATCGGGCTATCCACTCATCCCGTTCAAGCGCGGGGCAAATAAAGCGTGAACGTACTTCCCTGCCCCAGACGACTCTCGACCCTGACCTCTCCCCCCGACTGTTTGGCAAAACCCAATACCTGACTGAGCCCCAGCCCACTTCTCTGGCCTTTGCCTTGGGTGGAGAAAAACGGTTCAAAGATTCTATCGAGGCTGAACGGAGCGATACCCGAGCCATTGTCTGTGATGGACACGGCAACAAAACGCCCCTTGATAAGGGGATAGCCATCGGACGCAGGGATAAGGTCCATCGACTCAACACGGATGACCAGCTCCCCCTTATCCATCATGGCGTCGCGGGCGTTCATGACCATATTGAGAATGGCCGCTTCAAACTGTCCTGGGTCGACGTGAACAACGCAGGGTAATTCTGCGGACTCGATGCGTACGTGGATGCCTGTGCCAACCCGCACAGCAATCGTATCGGCCATGGCCAACGTGCTTGAATTGACGTCCAGCGGTGCGGGATGCAGGGCTTGCCTGCCAGCGAAGGACAGCAATTGACTGGTGAAATGAGAACCACGCTCCACCGCCTCGGAAATGGCTTCCACCAGGCGCAGCCGCCGCTCTTCCGATACGGAAGGACGCTTCAAAAGATCCGCTGAAGAACGTATCACCGTCAGCAGATTATTAAAGTCATGAGCCACTCGGCCTGTTACCCGCCCCAGCGCGTCCATCTTCTGCGACTGAAGTGACTGCTCTTGGCTCACATCCTGAACGGTTCCCGTCATCGTGACGGGTAGACCATCATCGGCATAACGGGGTCTTGCGCACACGTGCAGCCAGCGAGTTTCACCGATTGGCGTGATGACGCGGTAGCGAACGTCGTAGTCGCCACGTTGAGCGATTGAGCGATCCCACGCTTCGGCCACTCGACGCTTGTCTTCGGCGTGCACCAAGCGCTGCATGTGTTCATAGCTGAACGGTACGTGAGGTTCGAGTCCGAAGTTGAGGCGGCAAGTGGCCGAGGTCTTCAGCTCGCCCGTCGTCAAATCCAGGCGCCATATACCAAGCCCGGCGGCACTCAAAGCGAACTGCAGGTCGTGCGCTTCCTCATACACATCATCGTGAGGCGGCGGCGAACCATTCACCGGAGAATGTGTTGCCATGATGGGTGGGGCTCCTCTTTTAGGCTGCCCATGGCTGGATGGGCGAAGTCTTCTTCTGAATGCAGACTTTTGCTTTTGCTGAACGAGCCGTAAGCACAATCAATCCCTATTGGCATGGATGACCGGGCGCACCAAAGGTTTCAAATTTTTCGTATGCCGTGGCGCATCCGACTTGCCAACACATATCACTTTTAACCGTCCGCGCACCGCCACAAAAAAAGGCGCCTGTTTCAGGCGCCTTTTTTATGTTTGACCGTGTCGATAGAACCGGTCGAGCAACGCCGGCAGCCCGGCCCGCCATGCCCGTGGCTTGATGCCGAAGGTGTGGAGGATTTTCTTGCAGGCCAGCACCGCGTGTTGCGGCTCGTCGGCTGCATCCGGACGGGCGGCGTGGGCCTGGGCGGTCGGCGCTTCCACGGCCAGCGGGTGGAAGTTGCGCGCTTCGGTCAGGATCGCCTGCCCCAGCGCCAGCGGGGTAGTCGCTTCGTGGCCGGCATAGTGATAAGTGCCCCACAACGGCGCGGCGCAATCCAGTTGCTTAAGCACCGAAATGATCACCCGCGCGGCATCGTCCACCGGCGTCGGGTTGCCCCGGCGGTCGTCGGCCATCAGCAGTTCGTCAGGTTTTTCGGCACGGGCCAGGAAGCGCCCGAGGGTGCCGTCGACGCTGTCATCCAGCAGCCAGCCGAAACGCAACAGCACGTGCTGCGGGCAGGTGGCGCGTACGCTCTGCTCGATGCGCCACAACGCCTGGCCTCGCAGGCCCAAGGGCACGGGTTCGTCTTTCTCGCTGTAGGCGGTGGCGCGGGAGCCGTCGAACACCCGGTAGCTGGACGGTTGCAGCAGGGTGATGCTGTGGTGCTGGCACAGTTCAGCCAGGCGCTCGATCGCATATTCCTGGGCGGCCAGGCGTGTCTCGCTGACCGTCTCCGCCTGAAACCAGTCGAAGTAATAGGCGAGATTGATCAAGGCATCGGGACGGGTGTCGTCGAGCAGTTGCGTGAGGCTCGCGGCATCCCAGCCGTCTTGGGGCGGGCGCGGGGCGAGGAAACCGATGTCTTCCTCCGCACCGAGGCGAATCAGCGCCTGCCCGAGGGCATTCCCGCCGCCCAGTAACATAAGGCGCATTCGCATAGATTGAGCAGGCCCGGTCTGTTTGGAACGATGGTTATTATCGACAGGCTTGTGAGCCATGCCGTTGGCATTTGCCAGAATCGTTGCATTTTGCGGGTTTGTAGCGCAACCGTCACTTATAAAGTGCGCCGCCGATTGCGGCCGGGGGGGGGCTTTAAGTAGAGAGAGCCTTTTTATGGCTAGGGAGCATGCTGTGGCCAGGGAGCTTGCTGTGGCCAGGGAGCTTGCTGTGGCCAGGGAGCTTCTTGTGGCGAGGGAGCTTGCTCCCGCTGGGCTGCGTAGCGGCCCCAAAAAAGCGGGAGCGCTGCGCACTCCAGCGGGAGCAAGCTCCCTCGCCACTGCAAGCTCCCTGGCCACACCAAGCTCCCTTACCGCAGCAAGATCCCTCACCACAGGGAATGCATCCCGGGGTTGCAAGTTGCCAGGGCCGGCCGCATAAATTGGGGATGAACCTTCCAGAATCAACGGACACGGTCTTGAACGGTTTCCACCCCGCCGTCAGCACCTGGTTCCGCAGCACGTTCCCGTCGGTGACCGCCGCCCAGGCCCAGGCGTGGCCGCTGATCCGCCAGCGCCGCTCCACACTGATCGCCGCACCCACCGGCTCCGGCAAGACCCTGACTGCCTTTCTCGCGGTGCTGGACGATCTCGTGCACCAAGGCCTGGCCAATGGCGGCCAACTGCCAGACCAAACGCTGGTGGTCTACGTCTCGCCCCTGAAGGCTCTTTCCAACGACATCCAGATCAACCTGCAAACCCCGCTGGCCGGCATCACCGAGCACTTGCAGCGCCTCGACCTGCCACCGCTGGCGATCCGCACCGCCGTGCGTACCGGCGACACCCCACAGAAAGACCGCGCCCTGATGCGCAAGCACCCGCCGCACATCCTGGTCACCACCCCGGAATCGCTCTACGTGCTGCTCGGCTCGGACTCGGGCCGGCAGATGCTTGCCAGCACCCGCACGGTGATCGTCGATGAGATCCACGCCATCGCCGCCAGCAAGCGCGGCAGCCACATGGCCCTGACACTGGAGCGCCTGCAGGGTTTGTGCAGCGAACCGCTGACCCGCATCGGCCTGTCCGCCACGCAAAAGCCCATCGAGGCGGTGTCGCGCTTTCTGGTGGGCACCGACCGGCCTTGCGAGATCGTCGATATCGGCCACGCACGCCCACGGGACCTGGATATCGAAGTGCCGCCGGTGCCGCTGTCGGCCGTCATGGCCAACGACGTGTGGGAGCTGGTCTACGACCGCCTCGCCGAACTGGCCAGGCAACACCGCACCACGCTGATTTTCGTCAACACCCGGCGCCTGGCCGAACGCCTGGCCCGGCACTTGAGCGAGCGCCTGGGCAAAACCGCCGTCGCCGCCCACCACGGCAGCCTCGCGAAGGAAATGCGCCTGGACGCCGAACAACGGCTCAAGGCCGGTGAGCTGCAGGTGTTGATCGCCACTGCGTCGCTGGAACTGGGGATTGATATCGGCGATGTCGACCTGGTGTGCCAGATCAGCTCGCCCGGCTCGATCAACGGTTTTCTGCAACGGGTCGGACGCTCCGGGCATCAGGTCGGCGGCACGCCCAAGGGCCGGTTGTTCGCCACCACCCGTGACGACCTGATCGAATGCGCCGCCCTGCTCGACTGCGTGCGCCGGGGCGAGCTGGACACCTTGCTGATTCCGGTTGCGCCGCTGGATGTGCTGGCCCAGCAGATCATCGCCGAAGTCAGCTGCCAGGAATGGCAGGAACAGGCCCTGCTGACGCTGATCCGCCGCGCCTCGCCCTACGCCGAGCTGGATGAGCGTCACTATCAGGCACTGCTGCAAATGCTCGCCGAAGGCTACAACGGGCGCCAGGGCCTGCGCAGCGCCTACCTGCACCGCGACGCCATCACCCGCACCCTGCGTGGCCGGCGGGGCGCCAAGCTCACCGCCGTGACCAGCGGCGGCACCATCCCCGACAACGCCGACTACAGCGTGCTGCTTGAGCCGCAAAGCCTGAACATCGGCAGCGTCAACGAAGACTTCGCGGTGGAAAGCATCGCCGGCGATATCTTCCAGCTGGGCAACACCTCCTACCGCATCCTGCGAGTGGAACCCGGCAAGGTGCGGGTCGAGGATGCCCACGGCCAGCCGCCGACCATTCCGTTCTGGCTCGGCGAAGCACCGGGGCGCAGCGCGGAGTTGTCGTTTGCCGTGGCGCGTTTTCAGGGGCAACTGGACGCGCTGCTGGGCGCCACGCCGGGTAACCTGCAACCGGCGCTCGATTGGCTCACCGGCACCCTCGGCCTGAACCTGGCCAGCGCCGAACAACTGCTGGATTACCTGGCGCGGGCGCGGCTGGCGCTGAGCGCGCTGCCGTCCCAGGACACGTTGATCATGGAACGGTTTTTCGACGAGTCCGGCGGCACCCAATTGATCATCCACACGCCGTTCGGCAGTCGCATCAACCGCGCCTGGGGCTTGGCGCTGCGCAAGCGGTTTTGCCGCACCTTCAATTTCGAACTGCAAGCCGCCGCCAGCGAGGACGCAATCGTGTTGTCGCTGTCCACCAGTCACAGCTTTGAGCTGGATGAGGTGTGGCGCTACCTGAACAGCAACACGGCCGAGCACATCCTGATCCAGGCGGTACTGGATGCACCGCTGTTCGGCGTACGCTGGCGCTGGAATGCCGGGGTGGCCCTGGCATTGCCGCGCTACACCGGTGGGCGCAAGGTGGCGCCGCAGATCCAGCGCATGAAGAGTGAAGACCTGATCGCCAGTGTGTTCCCCGACCAGATCGCCTGCCTGGAAAACCTCGCCGGCGAGCGCGAAGTGCCCGAGCATCCGCTGGTGGAGCAAACCCTCGACGACTGCCTGCACGAGGCCATGGACAGCGAAGGCTGGCTGGCCCTGTTGCGGCGCATGGAGCGCGGCGAAATCCGCCTGATCAGCCGTGATCTGCCGGCGCCGTCGCCACTGGCAGCAGAGATTCTCAGCGCCCGCCCCTACACCTTTCTCGACGACGCTCCGCTGGAGGAGCGCCGCACCCAGGCCGTGCTCAACCGGCGCTGGAGCGATCCGCAAAGCACCGATGACCTTGGCGCGCTGGATGCCGAAGCGATTGCCGGTGTGTGCGAGGAAGCCTGGCCGGCGCCCAATGGCCTGGACGAGATGCATGAAGCGCTGATGAGTTTGGCGTGCATTGCCGAATCGGAGGTCACGGCGCAGTGGGCCGAATGGCTGCAAGTCCTGGCCGACGGTGGGCGCGCCAGCCGATTGCAGAGCGGTACCGACCAGGCCGTTTGGGTCGCTCTGGAGCGCTTGAGCTGTTTGACGGCGATCTACCCGAACGAGCTGCCGCTGTTGCCCGGTTTCGATGGGCCCTGGACCTTCGATGAAGCCTTGGTGGAAGTGCTGCGGGCGCGCCTGAGCGGCTTCGGCCCATTGACGCTGATCGAGATCGCCGCGCCCCTGGCCTTGCCGGTGGCCGACGTATCACAGGCACTCGCGCGGCTGGAGAGCGAAGGCTACGTGCTGCGCGGCCGTTTCAGCCCCGGCGCCAGCGCCGAACAATGGTGCGAACGCCACCTGCTGGCGCGCATTCACCGCTACACGGTCAAGCGCCTGCGCCGGGAAATCGAGCCGGTGGCGTTGCAGGATTTCATGCGTTTTCTGTTCGACTGGCAGCACCTGTCGAACGGTACCCGCGGCCAGGGCAGCGCCGTGTTGCCGCAGATCGTCGCGCAGTTGGAAGGGTACGCCGCAGCCACTTCGGCCTGGGACAGCGATTTGCTCAGCGCACGAATCAAGGATTACGCGCCCCACTGGCTGGACGATTTGTGCCGCAGCGGCAAAGTGGTGTGGACGCGCCTGAGCAACAAGGCCGGCGCGACGGCCCTGCGCAGCACGCCAGTGGTGCTGTTGCCCCGCAGCCAGGTGCCATTATGGAGTGGACTGACCGAAGCGCCGGACAGCACCGAGCTGTCGCCCAAGGCACAGAAAGTCCATCAGGCGCTGCGGGAAAACGGCGCGCTGTTTTTCGATGAATTGATCCACGAAGCCCATCTGCTGCGCAGCGAACTGGAAACCGCGTTGCAGGAACTGGTGGGCGCGGGGCTGGCGAACGCCGACAGTTTTGCCGGCCTGCGCGCCCTGACCACGCCGGCGAGCAAACGTCAGGCCCGCAGCAGTCGGCGCGGGCGTGGCGCGTTTGTCGGCGGGATGGACGATGCCGGGCGTTGGGCCCTGGTACGGCGGGCGCCGGTGGCGGATGGCACACGTCCGGGGGCTCACTCGGCCGAGACACTGGAGCATGTCGCGATGACCTTGCTGCGCCGCTACGGGGTGGTGTTCTGGCGCCTGCTGGAGCGCGAGGCGGACTGGCTGCCCAGTTGGCGCGAATTGCTGCGTACGTTCCACCGGCTGGAGGCCCGGGGCGAGATTCGTGGCGGGCGGTTTGTGAGTGGTTTGGCGGGGGAACAGTTTGCGTTGCCGGAAGCGATTCCGCTGCTGCGGGAAGTTCGGCGGCGGCCTCACGATGGAAGCTTGATTGCCGTGTGTGGGGCGGATCCGCTGAACCTGGTCGGTACGCTGCTGCCGGGTAGCAAGGTGCCGGCATTGAGCGGTAATCGGCTGGTGTACCGGGATGGTTTGCCAGCGGCGGTGGAGATTGCCGGCAAGCAGCAGGTGTTGCTGGAGTTGGATCAGCAGGAGGCCGGGTTGGTGCGGGAAAAACTGATCAGGCGCTGACTCGTGCAGCGCCCGTAATGACGCCTTCGCGAGCAAGCCCGCTCCCACTTTTGACCGCATTCCAAGGGTGGAACCGGATCGAATGTGGGAGCGGGCTTGCTCGCGAAGAGGCCGGCGGCCTCAACACAAAACTATTGGGTTCTAGGCTGCTCGGTAAGCACCACCGACGAAGGCACTTCTTCCTCCGGCTCATCCACCTGCTGCCCGACCCGCTGCGGCAGCATCACCTGCTGTGGATAAGTTTGCGCGAAGTGAACAAAGGCACAGTTATCCACAAGCTTTTTCAAGCGCTGGTTAAACGCGCGGCTCACCGCATATTGCCCACCCGACACCGTGCGGAACTGCGCCGTCAGCACCACGCCGTTGAGGTCCATCTTGTCGACGCCAAATACCTCCAGCGGCCCTTGCAGGTTGTACTTGAGGAATACGTCGTCGCGGATCGACTGCCCCGCCTCGCGAATCAGTTCCACGGCCTTGTCGACATCGGTGTCGTAGGTGAACTGCACCGAGAAGAACGCATAGGCGAACTGCCGCGATTGGTTGGTGACGGCCTTGATCTGCCCGAACGGCACCGAATGCACAAACCCCTTGCCGTCCCGCAGGCGCAGGGTGCGGATGGTCAGGCCCTCCACGGTGCCGGCGTGGCCGGAGTCGAGCACCACCCAATCGCCAATCGACAGGGTGTCTTCGATGATGATGAACAGCCCGGTGATTACATCCTGCACCAGTTGCTGGGAGCCAAAACCAATGGCCAGGCCCACCACCCCGGCGCCCGCCAGCAGCGGTGCGACGTTGATCCCCAGGTTGGCCATGGTGGTGATCGCGCAGATCACCACCAGGACGATTTTCACCGCGTTGCGCAGCAGCGGCAGGATGGTTTTCACCCGCGTGCTGGGCTGGCGGCTGGAGCGTTTGTTGACCGGGGGTTTCAATGCTTCCTGAATCGCCGTGTCGAGCACCACCCAGAACAGCCAGGTCACCAGCAGGATCAAACCGATGCTGCTCAGGGAATCACTGATGGCCCGCCCCACGGAGTTGCGCTGGGCAAACTCAAACAGCGAAACGCCCCAGATACGCCCGAGGATTTCGATAAAGGCGATGGCCATCACGATGCGCAACAGCGCGTGCAGCAGGCTGAGGAAACGCTCTTTGTAGGCGCTGCTGCGCTGCACCGCCACCGTGCTGCGGGACTGGAACAGGTGCTGCAACACCGTGCTGAGGAACACCGTGCCGATCAGCAGGATCGTGGTGAACAGCGCACAGCGCAGGGCTTTCTGGCTGTCGTCGCCGGCGCCGATCAGGTTGATCGCCGACACCAGCACCATCAGCAGGATCGGCCAATACCACAGGCCGGAAAACACCCGCAGTGATTGCTGCACCGCCGGGTGTTTCAGGCGCTGGGCCAGGGGCCGGTTGCGGATCAAATGCGCCACCGGACGGCGCAGGCGAATCACCAGCATGCCGAAGATCACCGAGGCAAACAGCCCGGTGAAGATCGCGACACTGGCGGTGATATTCCCCCCCAGTTGGCGGGCGATCTGTGGGCTGGTCAACGCATCGCTGAGGGCGGCAAGGAAGCCGATCAGGAACAGCGGCTTGGGGCAGTAGTCCCGAATAATCTTCACCGCAGGGCGCTTGTGGCCGACGTTGAACATGACGATCACGCACAACAGGATCGAGGTGGAGAAAATGCCGCTGCTGGTGGCGTAGGCAAAACACAGCGCCAGCGCACGGCCCACCGAGGAGGGCAGGAAGTGGCTGACGTAGAGAGTCAATGGCAGGCAGATAAGCGCCGGTATCGTGTAGGGAATCAGGTAACCCAGCAACGCCTGGAGGCGCTGGCGAGGTGCGATATGCCGCTGCAGGCTCAGGCGCTTGACGATAAAGCGCCCCAGCAGGGTCAGCGCGGCGAACGCGCCGATCCACACCCCGGACAACAACAGGAAATCCCCGGCTACGCTCCACGAGGAACGTTCGGACGGCTGGTTGACCAGCTTGTCCACCTCATCCGCCGCCCGGTCGGCCCGCAGCCGCCAGGCGTCGACCAGGTTCTGGTTGAGGTCGAGTTTGTCCTGCACATCATCGATGCTGGAGCTGATGGCGCCGAGCAGGCCGCCTTCTACCAAAAGTTCCGGCTGGGCCGGGGCGGCAGGCGCAGGAGCCGCGGGGGCAGTGGCCGCTTGCAGCGCACCGCTGCCGCAGAACAGCAGCGTGCCGAGCAGTAGCACAGTCTTTAAATTCAACAAAACACCGGGCTCCTTCAGAAGGGTCTGTAAGGAACTGACGGGTTTGACGCCTGATCGTTCCCCCAGTACTTCGATCCGTGCGCCCCAGGCAAATATCAAATGCCAATACCTGGCTTTTTCCGCACAAGCCGAGCCCCGAGACTGCGCTCCTGATTGAAACCCACCGGAGTTGCAGCCATGCCCATTGCCTTGCTCGCGCTGACCCTCAGCGCTTTTGCCATCGGGACGACCGAGTTCGTCATCGTTGGCCTGTTACCCACCATCGGCGCCGACCTTGGCGTCAGCCTGCCGTCCGCCGGCCTGCTGGTCAGCCTCTACGCCCTGGGCGTGGCCATCGGCGCGCCGGTACTCACCGCCCTCACCGGCAAAGTGCCACGCAAACTGCTGCTGTTGTCGCTGATGGTGCTGTTCACCCTCGGCAACCTGCTGGCCTGGCAAGCGCCGAGTTATGAGTCCCTGGTACTGGCACGGATCGTCACCGGCCTGGCCCACGGGGTGTTCTTCTCGATTGGCTCCACGATCGCCACAAGCCTGGTGCCCAAGGAAAAAGCCGCCAGCGCGATTGCCATCATGTTTACCGGCCTGACCGTCGCGTTGGTGACCGGTGTGCCACTGGGGACGTTTATCGGCCAGCACTTCGGCTGGCGCGAAACCTTCCTCGCCGTCTCGGCCCTGGGCTTGATCGCGTTTATCGGCAGCCTGCTCTACGTACCGAAAAACATCGCCCACAGCAAACCCGCGTCGCTGTTGCAGCAACTGCAAGTGTTGAAACAACCACGGCTGCTGCTGGTGTACGCCATGACGGCGGTGGGTTACGGCGGCTCGTTCATCGCGTTCACCTACCTGGCGCCAATCCTTCAGGACATCTCCGGGTTCAGCGCCGGCACCGTCAGCCTGGTGTTGCTGGTGTATGGCATCTCGGTGGCCATCGGTAATATCTGGGGCGGCAAGCTGGCCGACAAACGCGGCCCGATCAGCGCCCTGAAAATCATCTTTGCCCTGCTCGCTGCCGTGTTGTTTGTACTGACCTTTACCGCAGGCAACCCATGGCTGGCCCTGGCCACTGTGCTGGTGTGGGGCGCGGTCGCTTTCGGCAACGTGCCGGGCTTGCAGGTGTATGTGGTGCGCCAGGCGGAACATCACACGCCGAATGCGGTGGACGTGGCCTCGGGCCTGAACATCGCGGCGTTCAACTTGGGGATTGCCGGTGGCGCGTGGGCCGGCGGCCTGATCGTCGCCCACATGGGCTTGATCCACACGGCGTGGATTGGCGGTTCGGTGGTGTTGGTGGCCTTGGCGCTGACGGCCTGGAGCGGGCGCCTTGACCGGCTGGGGCCGGTGTATGCCGAGAGCTCGACCCGGGTGGTTGGCGGGCACTGATCCCGCAGCGATAAAGAACCCAATGTGGGAGCGGGCTTGCTCGCGAAAGCGGTGTGTCAGTCAACAGAGATATCGACTGACCCACCGTCTTCGCGAGCAAGCCCGCTCCCACATTTTGAGAGGTGCCGTCTGTAGGACCATCGAAACTTTCTCCCGATCCTCACAGTCATCCAAAAACGGAGGTCACCACACAGTTAACCCACGGGAGTCACCATGGCCGCGATTCATATCGGCATTTCCGGCTGGCGCTACACGCCCTGGCGGGGGGATTTCTACCCCGAGGGCCTGACCCAGAAGCGCGAGCTGCAGTTTGCCTCACGGGCGGTCAACAGCATCGAGATCAACGGCTCGTTCTACGCGCTGCAAACACCCAAGCGCTACGCCGAGTGGTATGGCGACACGCCTGAAGGGTTTGTGTTCAGCGTCAAGGCGCCGCGCTATATCACGCATATCCTGCGGCTGCGGGAGGTGCACAAGCCGATGGCGAATTTCTTCGCCTCCGGGGTGCTGGAACTCAAGGAAAAGCTCGGGCCGATCCTCTGGCAGTTCCCGCCCAGTTTCAAATTCGACCCGCCGTTGTTTGAAGCCTTTCTCGCCGAATTACCCACCACTACCCAGCAGGCCGCCGCCCTCGCCCGCGAGCATGAGCCGCGCCTGAACGGCAAGGCGAGCCTGCAAGCCCACGGTAAAAAGCCGCTGCGCCATGCGGTGGAGATTCGCCACAAGAGTTTCGCCGTGCCGGAGTTTGTCGAGATGCTCGACAAGCACGGCGTGGCCCTGGTGGTAGCGGACACAGCCGGCAAGTGGCCTTACCTGGAAGACGTCACGGCCAACTTTGTGTACCTGCGTCTGCATGGGGACAAAGCGCTGTATGCCAGCGGCTATACGTCCGAAGCGCTCAAGCGCTGGGGCGATCGCATCGAACGCTGGAGCCACGGCAAACAACCCGCCGATGCACAGTTGATCGACCCGAAGCACAAACCCCGCGCCCGCAAGCAGCGCGAGGTGTTTTGCTACTTCGATAACGACATCAAGGTGCGCGCGCCCTTCGATGCGCGCCAATTACTGCAGCGTTTTGGCCTGGACCAGGCACTGGCCACCGAACCCGGCAAGTTGCCGGACACGGGAGTGTTGCCATGACCCATCCGGAACTGATGCCAACCACGCCCACCGAAACCATCACCCGCTTCAGGGTGCTGACGGTCAATACCCACAAGGGCTTCACCGCGCTCAACCGGCGCTTCATATTGCCCGAGTTGCGGGAGGCGATTCGCAGCGTGGCCGCCGACGTGGTGTTCCTTCAGGAAATCCACGGCACCCATGAACGCCACCCCAAGCGCTACAGTAACTGGCCGAGCATGCCGCAATACGAGTTCCTCGCCGACAGTATCTGGCCGCAATACGCCTACGGTCGCAACGCGGTGTATCCCCATGGCGACCACGGTAATGCGCTGCTGTCGAAATTCCAGATCATCCGCTACGACAATCTCGACATCTCCCAGAGCGGCCACGAAAGTCGCGGGCTGCTGCATTGCGTGCTGCGCTTGCCGGGCAACGTGCAGGACGTGCATGCCATCTGCGTGCACCTGGGGCTGCGGGAAGTCCATCGCCAGCAGCAACTGCGCCTGATCGCGCAGCGGGTCGCCGAGATTCCCGCCGACGCGCCGGTGATTGTCGCCGGTGATTTCAATGACTGGCGCCAGCGCGCCGATCTCGCCCACTGCGGGCTGCGGGAAGTGTTTATCGAAACCCACGGCAAGCCGGCCCGCACCTTCCCGGCGCGCCTGCCGCTGCTGCCGCTGGACCGCATCTATGTGCGCAACCTCAAGGTGCATCAGCCCCAAGTCCTGACCAGCCGCCCGTGGTCACACTTGTCGGACCATGCGCCGCTGTCGGTGGAGATCGAGTTATGAACAGCGCACCACTGGAAAAGGTCGCGGTGGAACACATCGCGACCGACCAACCGCCGGACGATGCCGTGGCCCGGGACCTGGATTACGGCTGGCAAAGCGGTAACCAGATCGAGTTGCTGGAGAACGGCGAGGCCTACTTTCCCAAAGTGTTCGAGGCGATGCGCCAGGCCCAGCGGGAGATCTTGCTGGAGACCTTTATCCTTTTCGAAGACAAGGTCGGCCACGAGCTCAAAGGCATTTTGATCGAGGCGGCGCAGCGTGGCGTCAAGGTCGTCGCCAGCCTCGATGGCTTTGGTTGTGGCGAGCTGACACCGGGGTTTCTCAGCGAATTGAGCCAGGCCGGCGTGACCGTGCAGATGTTCGACCCGGCGAGCAAGACATTGGGTTTTCGCACCAACTGGTTTCGCCGCTTGCACCGCAAGATTGTGGTGGTGGATGCCAGTGTGGCGTTTATCGGCGGGATCAATTTCTCGGCGGATCACCTGGGGGATTTCGGCCCCGAGGCCAAGCAGGATTATGCCGTGCAGGTGCAGGGCCCGGCAGTCGCCGACCTGCATCATTTCGCCCTCGCACAAAGTGGCCGGCGTGTGCGCAAGCGGCGCGGCTGGCGGCGCGAGCAACGCCCGTCGCCATGGGCTACCGGCGAAGGCGATGGCCTGGTACGGCTGATCTACCGGGACAATCTGCAACACCGTACCGATATCGAAGAGGCCTACCTGCACGCCCTGCGCAAGGCCGAGCGGCGGGCGGTGATCGCCAACGCCTATTTCTTTCCCGGCTACCGCCTGCTGCGGGAAATTCGTAATGCCGCGCGGCGCGGCGTGCACGTGCAGTTGATCATGCAGGGCCAGCCGGATGTGCTGCTGGCCAAGCTGGCGGCACGCATGCTCTATGACTATTTGCTCAAGGAGGGCGTGGTGATCCACGAGTACTGCCAGCGTCCGTTGCACGGCAAGGTGGCGCTGGTGGATGAAGAGTGGAGCACGGTGGGTTCGAGCAATCTCGACCCGCTGAGCCTGTCGCTGAACCTGGAGGCGAATGTGCTGGTTCGTGATCGTGCCTTCAACCAGCAGTTGTTCGAGCGCCTGGAATATCTGAGCCAGAACCACTGCAAGACCATGCCGGAAAACCGCGCGCCTCGCGGCTGGTTCTGGCGGGTGACCGTGGGTTTCGTGGTGTTCCATGTGCTGCGGCATTTTCCGTCGTGGACCGGCTGGTTGCCGGCCCACAAGCCGAGGTTGAAACCCTTCGTTCTTGAGGAGCGTGCGGATCATGACCCAAGCTCGCACTGCTGAAGAAAGCGCTCGCCCCGGCTTCTTGAAACGCTGGAAAAAACCGCTGACGGTGGTGTTTTTCCTGGTGCTGATCGTGTTGTTCACCCTGCTCGCCCGGCGTATCGACTGGAGCGAAGTGCTCGACACCCTGGGCGACTTCAAGCTGCGCACGCTGCTCATCGCGGGTGGGCTGACGTTGTGCAGTTTCCTGGTGTATTCGTGCTTCGACCTGATCGGCCGCACCTACATCCGCCAGCCGTTGGGCTGGAAGCAGATTTTGCCGGTGGGCATCATCAGCTATGCGTTCAACCTCAACCTGAGCGCGTGGGTTGGGGGCATCGCCATGCGCTATCGGTTGTATTCCCGACTCGGGGTGAGCAACGGGAACATCGCGAAGATCCTCGGCTTGAGCCTGGCCACCAACTGGTTCGGCTACATGGCGATTGCCGGCGCGGTATTCAGCAGCGGGCTGGTGACATTGCCGCCGGGGTGGAAGCTCAGCAGCGGTGCGTTGCAAGGCGTCGGCGTGCTGTTGGTACTGGCGAGCCTGGGTTACCTGCTGGCCTGTCGCTTGTCGAAAAAGCGCGCATGGTCGATACGCGGGATTGAAATCAGCCTGCCGTCGCTGCGCATGGCAGTGTTGCAGTTGGCGCTCGGCGCGCTGAACTGGTCGCTGATGGCAGCAGTGATTTTTACCCTGCTGCCCAAGCAGCTGGATTACCCCGTGGTGCTCGGGGTGTTGCTGATCAGCAGCATTGCCGGGGTGGTCACGCATATCCCGGCAGGGCTGGGTGTGCTGGAGGCAGTGTTCATTGCCTTGCTGCAGCACGAAGCGTCCCGCGGCAGTCTGCTCGCGGGGCTGATCGCCTACCGCGCGATCTACTTCATCCTGCCGTTGCTGGTGGCCCTGGTGATGTACCTCGCGGTCGAAGCCAAGGCCAAGGCATTGCGCGTGAAGAAAACGCCTACGACTGGATGATGCTCAAGCGCTCGCCCACCACCATCTCGGTAATCCAGTCCACCAGGATCGAGGTGTAGGCCTGCTGGGAAACCGGATCACTCAGGGAATGATCCGCACCGTCGATAATCCGGTGAGTCAGCGAATGCGTCTGCTGGCAGGCGGCGCGGTAGCTCATGATGGTGGCGTGGGGCACGTGGTCGTCGGTCTCCGACTCCACGATCAACACATCACCGGTAAACGCCGCGCAAGCATGCAGGGCACGATTGGTTTCGGCGTGCACAAAGGTGCCGCGATAATCCATCAGGTCGGCTTTATCGAGGTCGCGCTTGGGCTTGAGCCATTCCTGGTCGCGGTACAGCGCCGGCACCCGCAAAGCCAGCCAGCGCACGGGGCGCAGTGAAGTGAGGATGGCGGCCAGGTAACCGCCGTAGCTGGTGCCAACCACCGCCACCGCCGAGGTGTCGATGGCCGGGTGTGACAACAGGCGGTCGTAGGCCGCGAGCAGGTCGCGCAGGTTGTCTTCGCGGGTGACGCGGGATAACGGAATGCCGTTGCCGGCATGGCCGCGCAGGTCGAATGTAAGGCATACACAACCGAGCCCGGCGATACCCTTGGCGCGTTCCAGGTCACGCTCCTGGCTCCCGCCCCAGCCGTGCACAAACAACACCCCCGGTACTTTCGATTTGGGACTGAGGAAGGTCCCGCTCATCTGTTCGTCGTCGATATCAATGGCAATGGTTTCGCTTCTAGCCGTCATAGGATTTGACCGTCACGTACTTGAGAAGAAAGTCGCTGTTTTCTGCCGGGCCCCGGTACACCTCGATCGCGTCAGCCGGCAGTGGCTGGTCGACGTAGGTTTCTACCGACGAGACATAAATCGCCCGCAGCCCGGGATTGTTGACGAAGCTTTGCAGCGCCGCGACTTCCGCGCTGCTGGCCCCGCCCATGCGCCAGGATTGCTCGAGCACGCCGCTGCGGCGTTGGCCGTCGCTGTCCAGGCCCTGGGCGATGTCGTAATTGCGCCGCGAGGCGTAGAACCCGGGATAGGCCTCATCCGCCGCGTTATCGAAGACCTGCGCTTGCTGGATGGCCAGGCGCACGTCAGCGGGCAGGTCGAGCTTGAGCAGGTCTTCGTAGTAGCCCTGGACCACCAACAGGTTGGAACCACCATAGACCTCTTCGCCCTGCCCGTCCCGGGTCAGGTATTGATCGCCGCAGTAGCTGATGACGTGATCGCCGATAAAGCTCTGGCCGACACTGTGGGTGACCACGTCGCGCAGGTCCTGCTCCAGCACCACGCCGTCGCTGAACAATTGCGCCGCATCAGGGCGCGCGAGGATGGCGTCGAACTCGTCGAGGCTGCGGATCACTTCCTGGCCGCGACCGGCGCAGGCATGCACGGGCTTGAGACGGATCGGGCCGGTGTACAGCAAATGGGTCGCCGCCGGCCGCGCATCTTCCAGGGCGTGCACACTCAACCCATCCAGCACCACATTGCGGATGCGCTCGGAAAACAGCGGCGACCAGCCTTCGGGCGCAACCGCGTTTTTATTCAGCAAACCGTGGCTGATGGCCTTGGTGCAGATGAAATCGTGATCGACGTAGCCGCCCCACAAATCCTCAGGGCCTTTGACGCCGAATTGCCGCGCCTGGGCCGCGCCGACCAGCGTCTGAGTGGGCAATAGATAGAGGTCGCGCCCACTGTGCAGCTCAGGGTTATAGCTGCCGCCATATTTGAGCCCAAGGACGTGCGCCAGCCAACGGGCCAGGGCGCGGTTGGTCTCCACTTCGTGCAATGGCGCTTGCGGACGGATTGAATGCGCCACCACGATTTTTTTGCGATTTGTCGGGGTCATGCGTCCCCCTTGGCTCTGCTGCCATGTGTGTAAGGAAAAGGTAGCAGGGATCAAGCCAAGGCGGCGTTTGTTTAAACGCGCGGGGAATCAATCAGTTGCGGGAAAAGCGATAGCACTTGGCCTGTTTTATTCTGCACGAAATGCTCAAGGTGTCGCGGCGTTCTGCACGATTCAGGCTTGCGCCTTGGAGGGCGTCACGCCGAAACGGCTGCGGTAATCACTTGGCGCCAGCCCGGTGATTTTCTTGAAGGTGGCGCGGAAGGCGCCGGGGTCCTGATACCCCACGGTCCAGGCGATGTGATCAATGGTGCCGTTGGTGAACTCGAGCATCTGGCGCGCCTTGCCGACACGCAGGTGCTGGCAATATTCGGTGGGTTTCAAACCGGTGGCGGCGCGGAACCGTCGCAGGAAGGTGCGTTCCTCAAGTCCCGCCTCCTGCGCCATGGCAGCCAACGAAACATCCACCGCACCGCTGGCCTGCAGCCAATGTTGCACCTTGAGAATCGCAGCGTCGCCATGGGCAAGGATCGGCGCAAAGTTACTGCCGCACTCACTGGCGCTGTCACTGTGTTCGATCACCAGGAAACGCGCGGTGCTGGCAGCGATGCTCGGGCCGAGCAAACGGTCCACCAGGCGCAGGCCCAATTCGGACCAGGCCATGAGGCCGGCGGTGGTGATCAAGTCGCCGTCGTCGACGATGGGTTTGTCGGCTTCCAGGCGAATCGCCGGATAACGGGCGGCGAAGGTTTTCGCCGACGTCCAGTGCGTGGTGGCGCTGCGACCGTCCAACAGGCCGCTTTCCGCCATCAGGATCGAACCTACGCACACGCCGCCCAGAATGGTCCCGGAGCGATGTTGCTGGCGCAGCCAATCCAGCAATTCGGCGGACGCCTGGCCCTCGGAAAAGCCGGCAATGGAGGGTGGAATCAGCAAGGCCGTCAACCTATCCCCGCTACCGGGCTCGCTATCGAATACACGGGTCGGCGCACCGCCTGTTTCAGCCTGCCAATGGCTGATGCGCAGGGACGGCAGTTGCTCGGACTGATGCTCGGTCGCAATCCGGTTGGCGACCGCGAACAGGTCGGTCAAGCCATGCACGGCGGCCATTTGCGCACCGCTGTAGATCAGCACGCCGAGTTCGACGATCGCCATTGTCAGTTTTCCCTCTGTTATTGTCGGTGCGGCCAATCCCCAGGCGTCACGCCAGCCAGGATACTGGACGCATCAACCCTCACAAGGAAACCAACATGGCCAAGCAAGCGCTCATCCTAATCGATATCCAGAACGACTACTTCCCCCAGGGCAAGTGGCCGCTAGACGGAGTGGACGCGGCGGCAGACAAGGCGCAGCAAGTGCTACAGGCATTTCGCCAGGCAGGCGATACGGTGATTCACGTACGCCACGAATTCACCTCCGACGATGCCCCCTTCTTCACCCCGGGCTCGGAAGGTGCACACCTGCACCCCAAGGTGCTGAACCAGGCCGACGAGCCCGTGGTGCTCAAGCATTTCGTCAATGCGTTCCGCGAAACCAACCTGCGGGCCCTGCTGGAACAATGCAGCATCACCGAACTGGTGGTGGTGGGCAGCATGAGCCATATGTGCATCGACGGCGTGGTGCGCGCCGCGTCGGACCTGGGCTACAGCGTGACCGTGATCCACGATGCCTGCGCCACGCGGGACCTGGAATTCAATGGCAGCGTCGTGCCGGCAGCCCAGGTGCATGCGGCGTTTATGTCGTCGCTGGGGTTTGCTTATGCGAGCGTGGTATCGGCGGAACAGTTCTTGTCCGCCGATTGACCTTCTCCGCGCTTACCGGGTAGCGATGATGAACAGGCGCGGAAACGGCAGCAACACAGTGCCATCGGCCAGCGCTGGATAAGCCTTGGTGATCCGCGCCAGGTACTCGTCGAGGAAGGCGTTCCTTTCTGACTCGGTCAGGGGCGCCAGGAATGGACGCAACGCCGAACCCTTGAACCACTCCACCACCGCGGCGGAACCTGCCAGCGGATGGTGGTAAGTGGTGCGCCACACATCCACGGTGGAACAGTGTTGGCTCAGCAACTCAAAGTAGTAGCTCGCGGTATGGCGTTCATTGTGTTTGACGCTGCCGATCTTTGCGGCCCACGGGCCGTCCGCCGCGACTTCCCGCGCCAGCTTGTGGGCCGGCTCGTCAAGATTGTCGGGCGTCTGCACCGCCAGGGTGCCGCCGGAGGTCAGTTGATTGACTAAATGCGGATACAGCGTGGCGTGATCAGGCAGCCATTGCAGCGACGCATTGGCGAGGATGACGTCGAATTTCTGCGCCGGGTTCCAGGCGCCAATATCAGCCAATTCGAAGTTCAACGCGGGCAGGCGCTTGCGGGCGTCGACCAGCATGTCATCGGAACTGTCCATGCCGGTGACCACTGCCTGCGGAAAGCGATCAGCCAGGACTTCAGTCGAATTGCCCGGGCCGCAACCCAGGTCGACGGCGGTGCGCACATCACCCTCAGGGATGGCCGCTACCAGATCCCGGACGGGACGAGTGCGCTGTTGTTCGAACATCGAGTATTGCTTGGCTGACCAGGTCATTGCGGCATTCCTTCTTCTGTGAGGAGTGAGGACAGCCTAAATCTTGTGATCCATGAGAACAAATGCCACGATTGATCATCTCCCATACCTGAAAAGTATTCCTATGCTGGAGCTCAGGCAGCTCAGGGCCTTCGTCGCGATTGCCGAAGAAGGCTATATCACCCGCGCGGCAGAACGACTGGGCATGCAGCAACCGCCGCTGACCCGCCTGTTGCAAAGTCTTGAAGCCGAGTTGGGTGTGGTGCTGATGGAGCGCCTGCCACGAGGCGTGCGCCCGACCACTGCGGGGCTGGCCTTGCTGGAGGAGGCGCGGCATATCTTGGCCAGCGTCGATGGTGTGGCCGACATTGTGCGCCGCGCCGCCCGAGGTGAACGCGGACGCCTGGCGATTGGTTTCACCAGCTCCGCCGCCTTGCATCCGTTTGTGCCCAGCGTACTGCGCCTGTTTCGGGAAACCTTTGTCGGCGTTTCAGTGGTACTGGAAGAAGCCGGTACCGGTGAACTGCTGGACGCGTTGCTGCACGAAAAGCTCGACGCGGCGTTCATTCGCTCGCCGCTGAGCGGGACGCAGGCGTTGCAGGACCAGCCAATTCTGGTAGAGCCAATGTTGCTGGCGCTGCCTACCGATCATCCACTGGCTATCAACCCGTCGACGCCGCTGCCATTGGCGGCATTGGCCACCGAGGCGTTTGTGCTGTATCGCCGCCGGGTGGGGCTTGGGTTGTATGACGCGATTCTGGTGGCGTGTCGAGAAGCGGGTTTCAGCCCGCAGGTTGTGCAAGAGGCGCCGCGCATGACGGCGACGTTGAGCCTGGTGGCTGCGGGGCTTGGGGTTTCGATTGTGCCTGCCTCAATGCAACGGTTGCGGGGCGACGGGATTGTTTATCGCGAGCTTTCGGAGTGCCGGAGCCTGGTGGCGCCGTTGCACCTGGCTACCCGGGTAGGTGATACGTCGTCGGTATTGGAGAGGTTTCGGGAGTTGGTGGTGGGCGCCGCTTCTACTGACGTTTAGCGGATTGCCGTGTCCGCAATGAAAAACCCCCGGGGCCAAGGCCACCGGGGGTTTTCTGGTGTTACGCGACAGTTCTGGGTCTCAAGCGACCTTAGAACGGAATATCGTCATCAAAGCTGTCGAAGTCGGCTGCCGGCTGAGGAGCGGCCTGCTGTGGCGCTGGACGCGACTCACGCTGTGGCTGCTGGGTTGGCTGCGGACGGGACTGCTGCTGTGGACGCGGCGCCGAGTTGGACATGCCGCCCTGGCCCTGTTGGTCGCCCTGTGGACGGCCGCCCAGCAGTTGCATGGTGCCTTGCATGTCGACCACGATTTCAGTGGTGTAACGCTTGATGCCGTCTTTTTCCCACTCGCGGGTTTGCAGCTTGCCTTCGATGTAGACCTGCGAACCTTTGCGCAGGTATTCACCGGCGATCTCTGCAACCTTGCCGAACATCGACACACGGTGCCATTCGGTTTTCTCGACCTTCTGGCCGGTTTGCTTGTCGGTCCACTGTTCGCTGGTCGCCAGACTCAGGTTGGTCACGGCGTTACCGTTCGGCAAGTAGCGAACTTCGGGATCCTGGCCGCATGTACCGACCAATATGACTTTGTTAACCCCACGGGCCATAACGTTCTCCTAGGCTGGGCGCGCTGTCGGCACTGGGTTGACCAGTTGCTCGAGCGTCGCGCGATCCAATAATTCGGTGTCCAATTTGATGTAGATGGCGGCTTCTTCAGTAACAACCACAGCATCCGTAACCCCAACAACGGCCTTAAGGCGCTCGACCAGACCGGCTTCGCGGATCGCTTCGGGCGATAACGGCAAGCGCAGGCTCGTCACATAGGGAGGTTCGCGCATGGTAACAGCAAAGGCTAGCCAGAGGGCAGCCAGACCTGCGCATCCCAGGAACACAACCGACAAACCGCCATGCTGGAACATCCAGCCACCCATGATCCCGCCCAGTGCAGAACCGAGGAACTGGCTGGTTGAATACACGCCCATCGCCGTGCCTTTGCCGCCGGCCGGTGAAACCTTACTGATCAGCGAAGGCAGTGAAGCCTCCAGCAGGTTGAACGCGGTGAAGAACACCACCGTGCCGATCACCAGCGCCCGCAGGCTGTCGCCGAACTGCCAGAAGAATAGCTCAGTGAGCATCAGTGTCGCGACGGCGCCCAACAGAACTCGTTTCATTTTGCGTTTCTTCTCGCCGTAGATGATGAACGGGATCATGGCGAAGAACGAAATCAGCAGCGCGGTGAGATAGACCCACCAGTGCTGCTCCTTGGGCAACCCGGCTTTTTGCACCAGGGCCAGGGGCAAGGCGACGAAGCTGCACATCAGCATCGCGTGTAATACGAAGATACCCAAATCCAGGCGCAACAGGTCCGGGTGCTTGAGTGTCGGCAGCAATGCCTGCTTGGCGACGCCCGACTCACGGTGCTGCAACGGCCCCGTGGAATGCGGAACCATGAAGGCGACAATCACGATGCCGAACAGCGCCATGCCACCGGTGGCCAGGAACAGACCGTGCAAGCCGAACGCGCGGGTCAGCAGCGGGCCGACTACCATCGCCACGGCGAACGAAAGACCGATGGTCATGCCGATCATCGCCATGGCCTTGGTACGGTGTTGTTCGCGGGTCAGGTCGGAGAGCAGTGCCATGACGGCGGCGGAAATCGCGCCGGCGCCTTGCAGGACGCGTCCGGCGATCACGCCCCAGATAGAGTCGGCATTGGCCGCAAGCACACTGCCCAGGGCGAAGACGATCAGGCCGAGGTAGATCACCGGCCGGCGGCCGATGCGGTCGGAAATGACGCCGAACGGAATCTGAAACAGCGCCTGGGTCAGGCCATAGGCGCCAATCGCCAGGCCGATCAGGGCCGGGGTCGCTCCTGCGAGATCCATTCCATAGGTCGCCAGCACCGGCAACACCATAAACATGCCAAGCATACGGAATGCGAACACCAGGGCCAGACCGCTTGCTGCGCGGGTCTCGCTGCCACTCATGCGTTCGCTGTGGGGATCGTGCATGGATAAACCTCGTGTGAACCGGCGGCGATTCTACCAGTCCCATCGATTGAGAGGGTATATGCGGCGCTTTGCCGCGCAGCTTTCATGTAAGGCTGCACCCGGCACTTTGACAGTGTATATTCATCCAGTCTTTAGCCGTATACTCCTGCATTATTTACGCCCGCCGTGCGAGGCCATCTTGGACAAGATCCTGATTCGTGGGGCTCGAACCCACAACCTGAAGAACATCGACCTGACCCTGCCACGGGACAAACTGATCGTCATCACCGGCTTGTCCGGGTCCGGCAAGTCGTCCCTGGCGTTTGACACGCTGTACGCCGAAGGCCAGCGCCGCTACGTGGAATCCCTGTCGGCCTATGCCCGCCAGTTCCTGTCGATGATGGAAAAGCCCGACGTCGACACCATTGAAGGCCTGTCGCCTGCGATTTCCATCGAACAGAAATCCACCTCCCACAACCCGCGTTCCACCGTGGGCACCATCACCGAGATCTACGACTACCTGCGCCTGCTGTATGCCCGCGTGGGTATTCCCCGCTGCCCGGACCACGACATTCCCCTGGAAGCCCAGACCGTCAGCCAGATGGTCGACCTGGTGCTGGCCCAGCCGGAAGGCGCCAAGCTGATGCTGCTGGCACCGGTGATTCGCGAGCGCAAGGGTGAACACCTTTCGGTCTTTGAAGAACTGCGTGCCCAGGGTTTCGTGCGTGCCCGCATCAACGGCAAGCTCTACGAGCTGGACGAAGCGCCGAAGCTGGATAAACAGAAAAAGCACTCGATTGATGTGGTCGTCGACCGTTTCAAGGTGCGTGCCGATTTGCAGCAGCGCCTGGCGGAGTCTTTCGAAACCGCGCTGAAGCTGGCAGACGGCATTGCCCTGGTAGCACCGATGGACGACGAGCCCGGGGAAGAAATCATCTTCTCCGCGCGCTTCGCCTGCCCGATCTGCGGCCATGCCATCAGCGAGCTGGAACCGAAGCTGTTTTCCTTCAACAACCCGGCCGGCGCTTGCCCGACCTGTGATGGCCTGGGGGTTAAGCAATTCTTCGACATCAAGCGCCTGGTCAACGGTGACCTCACACTGGCGGAGGGTGCGATACGTGGCTGGGACAGGCGTAACGTCTATTACTTCCAGATGCTGGGGTCGTTGGCTTCGCACTACAAGTTCAGCCTGGAAGTGCCGTTCAACGAACTGCCCGCCGAACAGCAGAAATTCATCCTGCATGGCAGCGGTTCGCAGAACGTCGACTTCAAGTATTTGAATGACCGTGGCGATATCGTCAAACGCTCGCACCCGTTCGAAGGCATCGTGCCGAACCTGGAGCGGCGCTACCGCGAGACGGAGTCCGCCAGCGTGCGCGAGGAACTGGCCAAGTTCCTCAGCACCCAGCCTTGCCCGGATTGCCGTGGCACACGCCTGCGCCGTGAGGCGCGGCATGTGTGGGTTGGCGAGAAGACCCTGCCGGCAGTGACCAACCTGCCGATTGGCGATGCCTGCGAATACTTCGGCACGCTGAAACTGACGGGCCGCCGCGGGGAAATTGCCGACAAGATCCTCAAGGAGATTCGTGAACGGCTGCAGTTCCTGGTCAACGTGGGCCTGGACTACCTGTCGCTGGACCGCAGTGCCGACACGCTTTCCGGCGGTGAAGCCCAGCGGATTCGCTTGGCCAGCCAGATCGGTGCCGGCCTGGTGGGCGTGTTGTACATCCTCGATGAACCGTCGATTGGATTGCATCAACGGGACAACGACCGCTTGCTGGGCACGCTGAAGCACCTGCGGGACATCGGCAATACGGTGATCGTGGTCGAGCACGATGAAGACGCGATTCGCCTGGCCGATTATGTGGTCGATATCGGCCCGGGAGCGGGTGTTCACGGTGGGCACATTGTCGCCGAGGGCACGCCGGCTGAAGTGATGGCGCATCCTGACTCGCTGACCGGTAAGTACCTGTCGGGTCGCGTGAAGATCGCCGTGCCGGCCAAACGCACCCCGC
The DNA here is from genome assembly GCF_019382755.1 of Pseudomonas sp. Colony2. Classification (NCBI taxonomy): domain Bacteria; kingdom Pseudomonadati; phylum Pseudomonadota; class Gammaproteobacteria; order Pseudomonadales; family Pseudomonadaceae; genus Pseudomonas; species Pseudomonas sp. Colony2. The sequence continues at coordinate 6,452,783 of NZ_CP080030.1, forward strand.
GCAACAAGAAGATGGCACTGCACCTCAAGGGCGCGCGCGGCAACAACCTGCGCAATGTCGACCTGGAGATCCCGCTGGGCCTGCTGACCTGTGTGACCGGTGTATCCGGTTCGGGCAAATCAACGCTGATCAACAACACGCTGTTTCCGTTGAGTGCCACTGCACTGAACGGCGCGACCACCCTGGAAGCCGCCGCTCACGACAGCATCAAGGGCCTGGAAAACCTGGACAAGGTGGTCGATATCGACCAAAGCCCGATTGGCCGCACACCGCGCTCCAACCCGGCGACCTACACCGGGCTGTTCACGCCGATTCGCGAGCTGTTCGCCGGCGTGCCGGAATCGCGCTCCCGTGGCTACGGGCCTGGCCGGTTCTCGTTCAACGTCAAGGGCGGCCGCTGCGAAGCGTGCCAGGGCGATGGCTTGATCAAGGTGGAGATGCACTTCCTGCCGGACATCTACGTGCCGTGCGACGTGTGCAAGAGCAAACGCTATAACCGCGAAACCCTGGAGATCAAGTACAAGGGCAAGAGCATCCACGAAACCCTCGAGATGACGATCGAGGAAGCGCGGGTGTTCTTCGACGCGGTACCGGCCCTGGCGCGCAAGCTGCAGACACTGATGGATGTTGGCCTGTCGTACATCAAGCTGGGGCAGTCGGCGACGACGCTGTCGGGCGGCGAGGCCCAGCGGGTCAAGCTGTCTCGCGAGCTGTCCAAGCGTGACACCGGCAAGACGCTGTACATCCTCGACGAGCCGACCACAGGCCTGCACTTCGCGGATATTCAGCAATTGCTGGACGTGCTGCATCGCCTGCGTGACCACGGCAACACGGTGGTAGTGATCGAGCACAATCTGGATGTGATCAAGACCGCCGACTGGCTGGTGGACCTGGGGCCGGAAGGCGGTTCCAAAGGTGGGCAGATCATTGCGGTCGGCACACCGGAGCAAGTCTCGGAGATGAAGCAGTCTCACACCGGCTTCTACCTCAAGCCTCTGCTGGCTCGCGACAAGGACTGATTGTTCAGCCCCACGAAAAAGCCCCTGTCACCGTGTAAGTGACAGGGGCTTTTTAGTAGCTGGAGGAATCAGAACTGCGATTGCAGGTAATTCTCCAGGCCAATCAGCTTGATCAGGCCCAACTGCTTTTCCAGCCAGTAGGTGTGATCTTCTTCGGTGTCATTCAACTGCACCCGCAGGATTTCCCGCGTGACGTAGTCGTTGTGCTGCTCGCAGAGCTCAATGCCCTTGCAGAGCGCGGCACGGACCTTGTACTCAAGGCGCAAGTCGCTGGCGAGCATCTCAGGCACCGTGGTGCCGGTATCCAGGTCGTCGGGACGCATACGGGGCGTGCCTTCGAGCATCAGGATACGGCGCATCAGTGCGTCGGCGTGCTGTGCCTCTTCTTCCATTTCATGGTTGATACGCTCGTAGAGCTCGGTAAAGCCCCAGTCTTCGTACATCCGCGAGTGAATGAAATATTGGTCACGAGCTGCCAGTTCGCCCGTCAGCAACGTGTTGAGGTAATCGATTACGTCGGGGTGACCTTGCATCGCCCTACATCTCCCTGCTTGAAAGTCTGTAGTTTGAACCATGATGACCCGGAGGTCACGGGACCAACGGCAGAAAAGTGAAGATTTCCGGTGAAAAGTAGCTTAAATAACGCAAAAACCGCCCAAATGAGGGCGGTTCTGCTTATCGTTTAGAGTCAGTTCAGCGATACACCCAGTGCAGATGCGATCCCTTCTCCATAAGCCGGGTCGGCCTTGAAGAAGTACTGCAACTGGCGCTGCACCACGTCGCTGGAAACACCCGCCATTGCGCCGGCGATATTGTTGATCAGCAGGGCTTTCTGCTCATCGTTCATCAGGCGGAACAGCGCACCGGCATGGCTGTAGTAGTCGGTATCTTCGCGGTGATCGTAACGATCAGCCGCACCGCTCAGGGCCAAGGCTGGCTCGGCGTACTGAGGAGCCTGCTTCGGCGCATCGGCGTAGCTGTTTGGCTCGTAATTGGGGGCCGCACCACCATTGGAGCCGAATGCCATCGAACCATCACGCTGGTAGCTGTTGACTGGGCTGCGTGGCGCATTCACCGGCAGTTGCTGGTGATTGGTACCTACGCGGTAGCGATGGGCATCGGCGTAAGCGAACACGCGCCCTTGCAGCATGCGGTCTGGCGACAGGCCAACACCCGGGACCATGTTGCTTGGACCGAAAGCCGCCTGTTCAACTTCAGCGAAGTAGTTCAGCGGGTTGCGGTTCAGTTCCAGCTCACCCACTTCGATCAGCGGGAACTCTTTCTGCGACCAGGTCTTGGTCACGTCGAACGGGTTTTCGTAGTGAGCGTTGGCCTGGGCCTCAGTCATGATCTGAATGCACACGCGCCATTTCGGGAAGTCACCACGCTCAATAGCACCGAACAGATCGCGCTGAGCGTAATCAGGGTCGGTACCGGCCAGGCGTGCAGCGTCAGCCGGCGCCAGGTTCTTGATACCTTGCTTGGTCTTGTAGTGCCACTTCACCCAGTGACGCTCGCCTTCGGCGTTAATCAAGCTGTAGGTGTGACTGCCGAAGCCGTGCATGTGACGGTAGCCGTCCGGGATGCCACGGTCCGAAAACAGGATGGTGACCTGGTGCAGCGCCTCAGGGGAGTGCGACCAGAAGTCCCACATCATCTGTGCACTTTTCAGGTTGCTTTGCGGCAGGCGCTTTTGGGTGTGGATAAAGTCGGGAAACTTCAGCGGGTCGCGGATGAAGAACACCGGGGTGTTGTTACCAACGATGTCCCAGTTGCCTTCTTCGGTGTAGAACTTCAACGCGAAACCACGCGGGTCGCGCTCAGTATCAGCCGAACCACGCTCGCCACCCACCGTGGAGAAGCGCAGGAAAGTCGGAGTTTGCTTGCCCACAGAATCGAACAGCTTGGCGCTGGTGTACTGCGTGATGTCTTGAGTGACGGTGAAGGTACCGTAAGCGCCCGAGCCTTTGGCGTGTACACGACGCTCAGGAATGTTTTCACGGTTGAAGTGAGCGAGCTTCTCGATCAGGTGAAAGTCGTCGAGCAGCAGCGGGCCGCGTGGGCCGGCGGAACGGGAATTCTGGTTATCCGCGACAGGTGCGCCGCTGGCGGTAGTAAGGGTTTTATTCTGGCTCATGCTCAATCTTCCTCAGGTCAGTCTTGGAACTGCCGGCTAATCGGCTTGGAGCGATTATTGATCAGGAAGATGACACCATCAAATTTATTAAATCATACCCACCGATAGAAATTAACTAACGATCCATCCGAACGGATATCAGAAGTAGCTGCACGGGCTGAACGTGTATTCGCTCGAGGTAATTCCAGTTTTCAACGCGCACAAAAAACCGGGCACTAGGCCCGGTTCTTCGTTACAGACTGACGTCTTACTCAGCGGATACAGCTTCACCGCCAACTGGACGATCGATCAGCTCAACGTACGCCATAGGCGCGTTGTCACCAGCGCGGAAACCGCACTTGAGGATGCGCAGGTAGCCACCCTCACGGGTAGCGTAACGCTTGCCCAGGTCGTTGAAGAGCTTACCAACGATAGCTTTCGAACGAGTACGGTCGAAAGCCAGACGGCGGTTAGCCAGGCTGTCTGTCTTGGCCAAAGTAATCAGCGGCTCAGCAACGCGACGCAGTTCTTTAGCTTTCGGCAGTGTAGTTTTGATCAGCTCGTGCTCGAACAGCGACACCGCCATGTTCTGGAACATAGCCTTACGGTGCGAGCTGGTACGGCTCAGGTGACGACCACTTTTACGATGACGCATGGTTCATTCCTTACCAAACTCACGTTCGGTGATTACGACGATCAGGCAGTCGCCTTGTCGTCCTTCTTAAGACTTGCAGGCGGCCAGTTGTCGAGGCGCATGCCGAGGGACAGACCGCGGGAGGCCAGAACGTCCTTGATTTCAGTCAAGGATTTCTTGCCCAGGTTCGGAGTCTTCAACAGTTCTACTTCGGTGCGCTGAATCAGATCACCGATGTAGTAAATGTTTTCCGCCTTAAGGCAGTTAGCCGAACGTACAGTCAGTTCCAGATCGTCAACCGGGCGAAGCAGGATCGGATCGATCTCGTCTTCCTGCTCGATTACCACTGGTTCGCTGTCACCCTTGAGGTCGACGAACGCAGCCAACTGCTGTTGCAGAATGGTTGCAGCGCGGCGGATAGCCTCTTCAGGATCCAGAGTACCGTTGGTTTCCAGATCAATAACCAGCTTGTCCAGGTTAGTACGCTGTTCGACACGGGCGTTTTCCACCACGTATGCGATACGGCGAACCGGGCTGAACGAAGAGTCGAGCTGCAAGCGACCAATGCTGCGGCTTTCGTCTTCATCGCTCTGACGCGAGTCGGCCGGTTCATAACCACGACCACGAGCTACGGTGAGCTTCATGTTCAGGGCGCCGTTAGACGCCAGGTTAGCGATTACGTGATCGGGATTAACGATCTCGACATCATGATCCAGCTGAATATCGGCAGCGGTAACCACCCCCGAACCCTTCTTCGACAAGGTCAGCGTAACTTCGTCACGGCCGTGCAGCTTGATAGCCAGACCTTTAAGGTTCAACAGGATTTCAATTACGTCTTCCTGTACACCTTCGATGGCGCTGTACTCGTGGAGCACACCGTCAATCTCGGCCTCGACTACTGCACAGCCGGGCATTGAGGACAACAGGATGCGGCGCAGCGCGTTGCCCAGGGTGTGGCCAAAACCACGCTCGAGAGGCTCGAGAGTGATCTTGGCGCGGGTTGGACTGACAACCTGCACATCAATGTGACGGGGTGTCAGGAACTCATTTACCGAAATCTGCATGGATGCACCTATTTTCTAGCCCTTACTTGGAGTAGAGCTCGACAATCAGGCTTTCGTTGATGTCGGCGGACAGATCACTGCGAGCAGGAACGTTCTTGAAAACGCCCGACTTCTTCTCAGTGTCTACTTCTACCCATTCTACGCGGCCACGTTGGGCACACAGATCGAGAGCTTGGACAATGCGAAGTTGATTTTTTGCTTTCTCGCGAATCGCGACCACGTCACCAGCACGAACCTGGTACGACGGGACGTTAACGGTTTGGCCGTTTACGCTGACGGATTTGTGCGATACCAGCTGACGGGATTCGGCACGAGTCGAACCAAAGCCCATACGGTATACAACGTTGTCCAGACGGCATTCGAGCAGTTGCAGCAGGTTTTCACCGGTTGCACCTTTCTTGCCAGCAGCTTCTTTGTAGTAGCCGCTGAACTGACGCTCGAGAACGCCGTAGATACGACGGACCTTCTGCTTTTCACGCAGTTGGGTGCCGTAATCGGACTGGCGACCGCGGCGTTGGCCGTGGATACCAGGTGCTGCTTCAATGTTGCACTTCGATTCGATCGCGCGCACGCCGCTCTTCAGAAAGAGATCGGTGCCTTCACGACGAGCGAGTTTGCATTTTGGACCAATGTAACGAGCCATTCTTTACAATCTCCTGGATTACACGCGGCGCTTCTTCGGCGGACGGCACCCGTTGTGCGGGATTGGCGTCACGTCGGTGATGCTGGCGATCTTATAGCCACAGCCGTTCAATGCACGGACAGCAGACTCACGACCTGGACCTGGACCTTTGACGTTGACGTCGAGGTTTTTCAGGCCATATTCCAGCGCAGCTTGACCAGCACGTTCAGCAGCTACTTGAGCAGCAAACGGGGTGGACTTGCGGGAACCGCGGAAACCCGAACCACCGGAGGTAGCCCAAGAAAGCGCGTTACCTTGACGGTCGGTGATGGTCACGATTGTGTTGTTAAAAGATGCATGGATGTGGGCGATGCCATCAACCACTGTCTTTTTAACTTTTTTACGAGGACGAGCAGCAGGTTTTGCCATGATTAATTTCCTGTCGATTCGCGTGGGCGATTACTTGCGGATCGGCTTACGCGGACCTTTACGGGTACGCGCGTTAGTCTTGGTACGCTGACCGCGTACTGGAAGACCACGACGATGACGCAGACCACGGTAGCAACCGAGGTCCATCAAACGCTTGATTTTCATGTTGATTTCGCGACGCAGGTCACCTTCAGTGGTGAACTTCGCCACTTCGCCACGCAACAGCTCAATCTGCTCGTCGCTCAGATCCTTGATCTTTGCGGCTGGGTTTACCCCAGTATCTGCGCAAATTTTCTGCGCAGTAGTGCGACCAACACCATAGATGTAGGTCAGCGAGATAACAGTGTGCTTGTTATCTGGAATGTTAACGCCTGCAATACGGGCCATTCAGTGGGACTCCAATTGACAGCTACCTACGCCCCGGAAGCCAAGAAATAGGGCGCGAGATAATATCGCTGTAATAACAAATAATCAACCCGGCAGCGCACTAGCTGCCGGGCTTCAAGCGGATCACACTCAGCCTTGGCGCTGTTTGTGACGCGGTTCCGCGCTGCAAATTACTCGAACAACACCTTCGCGGCGAATAATCTTGCAGTTACGGCACAGCTTTTTCACCGATGCACGAACTTTCATCACCAACTCCTCGAACCTTATGGGTACTCAGCGCAACATGCCGCTGCCGTAACCCTTCAGGTTGGCTTTCTTCATCAGGGATTCGTACTGGTGCGAAACGAGGTGCGATTGTACTTGGGACATGAAGTCCATCACAACCACGACGACGATCAGCAACGAGGTCCCGCCAAGGTAGAACGGAACGTTTGCTGCAACCACCAGGAACTGGGGCAACAGGCAGACGGCCGTCATATATAGAGCACCGAACATGGTCAAGCGAGTCAGAACGCCATCAATGTAGCGCGCAGACTGCTCACCTGGACGAATACCCGGAATAAAGGCACCGGACTTCTTCAGGTTTTCCGCTACGTCTTTCGGATTGAACATCAACGCCGTATAGAAGAAGCAGAAGAAAATAATCCCTGCACTAAACAGCAGAATATTCAACGGCTGACCAGGAGCGATCGACTGCGAGATGTCCTGCAACCAGCCCATACCTTCAGACTGACCGAACCAGGCACCCAACGAAGCCGGAAACAGCAAAATGCTGCTCGCGAAAATGGCAGGAATAACCCCGGCCATGTTCACTTTCAGCGGCAGGTGGCTGGTCTGCGCGGCAAAGACCTTGCGGCCCTGCTGACGCTTGGCGTAGTGAACAGCAATACGACGCTGGCCACGCTCAATGAACACCACAAAACCGATAATCGCTACTGCCAACAAACCGATGGCAACCAGGGCGAAGATATTGATATCACCCTGACGTGCAGACTCGAAAGACTGCCCAATCGCTCTCGGAAGACCGGCAACGATACCTGCGAAAATCAACATCGAGATACCGTTACCAACACCACGCTCAGTAATCTGCTCACCCAGCCACATCATGAACATCGCACCAGCCACAAATGTGGATACCGCGACGAAATGGAAGCCAAAGTCACCAGTGAACGCAACACCCTGCCCGGCCAGGCCAACGGACATGCCGATAGCCTGGACCAGGGCGAGGATGACAGTGCCGTAGCGGGTGTACTGGCTTATCTTGCGACGGCCAGCTTCACCTTCCTTCTTCAACTGCTCCAACTGCGGACTGACGGCGGTCATCAGTTGCATGATGATCGATGCCGAGATGTACGGCATGATCCCCAGTGCAAAGATGCTCATCCGTTCCAGCGCGCCGCCGGAAAACATGTTGAACAAGCTAAGAATGGTCCCCTCATTCTGTCGAAACAGGTCTGCGAGTCGGTCCGGGTTGATACCTGGAACCGGGATGTGTGCGCCTATTCGGTAGACGATAATCGCCAGGAACAGAAAACGCAGACGAGCCCAAAGTTCAGACATACCGCCTTTGCCGAGCGCTGAGAGAGCACCTTGCTTAGCCATTTATTCCTCGAACTTGCCGCCAGCTGCTTCGATAGCCGAACGCGCACCTTTGGTGGCGCCGATTCCCTTGCCGATAGTGACAGCGCGAGTCACTTCACCGGACAGCATGATTTTCACACGCTGTACGTTGACGTTGATCACGTTGGCATCTTTCAGGGTCTGCACGGTAACGATGTCGCCTTCCACTTTGGCCAGCTCGGACAGACGCACTTCTGCGCGGTCCATGGCTTTCAGGGAAACGAAACCGAACTTCGGCAGGCGACGATGCAGCGGCTGTTGACCGCCTTCAAAGCCTGGAGCGATGGTGCCACCGGAGCGGGAGGACTGACCTTTGTGGCCACGGCCACCGGTCTTGCCCAAACCACTACCGATACCACGGCCCGGACGATGCTTTTCGCGACGGGAACCCGGCGCTGGACTCAGATCATTGAGTTTCATCGAATTAACCCTCGACACGCAGCATGTAGTAAGCCTTGTTGATCATCCCGCGATTCTCGGGAGTATCAAGTACTTCTACAGTGTGACCGATGCGACGCAGACCCAAACCCTTAACGCACAATTTGTGGTTAGGGATGCGGCCGGTCATGCTTTTGATCAGCGTTACTTTAACGGTAGCCATGATCAGAAGATCTCCTTGACGCTTTTGCCACGCTTGGCGGCAATGGATTCAGGAGACTGCATTGCTTTCAAACCCTTGAAAGTGGCGTGAACCACGTTTACCGGGTTAGTCGAGCCGTAGCACTTGGCCAGAACGTTCTGAACGCCAGCAACTTCGAGGACAGCACGCATAGCGCCGCCAGCGATGATACCGGTACCTTCAGAGGCAGGCTGCATGTACACCTTCGAAGCGCCGTGAGCGGACTTCATTGCGTACTGCAGAGTAGTGCCGTTCAGATCAACTTGGATCATGTTGCGACGAGCAGCTTCCATTGCCTTCTGGATCGCAGCAGGCACTTCACGTGACTTGCCACGGCCGAAGCCAACGCGCCCTTTACCATCACCTACCACGGTCAACGCGGTGAAAGTGAAGATACGGCCGCCTTTAACGGTTTTGGCTACGCGGTTAACTTGAACCAGCTTCTCAATGTAGCCTTCGTCGCGCTTTTGGTCGTTATTTGACATAACTTAGAACTCCAGCCCAGCTTCACGAGCAGCATCAGCCAGCGCTTTCACGCGGCCGTGGTACTTGAAGCCAGAGCGGTCGAAAGCCACTTGCGAGACGCCGGCGGCCTTAGCACGCGTAGCGACCAGCTGGCCAACCTTAGTGGCCGCGTCGATGTTGCCAGTGGCACCATCACGCAGTTCTTTATCCAAAGTCGAGGCGCTTGCCAGGACTTTGTTGCCGTCGGCCGAGATGACCTGGGCGTAGATGTGCTGCGACGAGCGGAACACGCAGAGACGCACGACTTCGAGTTCGTGCATTTTCAGGCGTGCTTTGCGAGCGCGACGCAGTCGAGTAACTTTTTTGTCGGTCATTTGCTATGCCCTACTTCTTCTTGGCTTCTTTACGACGGACGACTTCGTCCGCGTAGCGCACACCTTTGCCTTTGTACGGCTCTGGTGGACGGAAGTCGCGGATCTCAGCGGCCACCTGACCTACCAGCTGCTTATCAATACCCTTGATCAGGATATCGGTTTGGCTAGGGGTCTCAGCGGTGATGCCTTCCGGCAGTTCGTAATCCACTGGGTGCGAGAAGCCAAGGGCCAGGTTCAGAACCGTGCCTTTTGCTTGCGCTTTGTAACCAACACCGACCAGCTGGAGCTTGCGCTCGAAGCCTTGGCTTACGCCTTGGACCATGTTGTTTACCAACGCACGAGTGGTACCGGCCATTGCGCGAGTTTGTTGATCGCCATTGCGAGCAGCGAAACGCAGCTCACCAGCTTCTTCAACGATCTCAACGGACGAATGGATGTTCAGTTCCAGAGTGCCCTTGGCACCCTTCACCGAAAGCTGTTGGCCTGCGAATTTTACTTCGACACCGGCTGGCAGCTTAACGGGGTTCTTAGCGACGCGTGACATGCTTATCCCCCCTTAGAACACAGTGCAAAGAACTTCGCCGCCGACACCGGCAGCGCGCGCAGCACGATCCGTCATCACACCTTTGTTGGTGGAGACGATAGACACACCGAGACCGCCACGAACTTTTGGCAGATCATCAACGGACTTGTACTGACGCAGGCCTGGACGGCTAACGCGCTTCACTTCTTCGATGACCGGACGGCCTTCGAAGTACTTCAGCTCGATGGACAGCAGTGGTTTGATTTCGCTGCTGATCTGATAACCCGCAATGTAGCCTTCGTCTTTCAGGACTTTGGCAACAGCAACCTTCAACGTGGAAGATGGCATGCTTACGACGGACTTTTCAGCCATCTGGGCATTACGGATACGAGTTAGCATGTCCGCTAACGGGTCCTGCATACTCATGGCTAGACGCTCCTAATACAAAAAAATTAGCCTTGCGGCCATTACGTGTCGCCGAGAATCTCCGAGCACAAAACACACGGGCTCAGGCGAGCCGCGTATTTTAGACACACTCCGGAAATGAAACAAGCCCCAAAAGGGGCTTGTTCCAGATTCTAGGCCACCGGCGGTCAGTATCTTACGATTCTGGCCACCGAGACTTCGAACGTACTTACCAGCTGGCTTTAACCAGACCTGGTACGTCACCACGCATTGCCGCTTCACGCAGTTTGTTACGGCCGAGGCCGAACTTGCGGTAAACGCCGTGTGGACGACCGGTCAGGCGGCAGCGGTTACGCATGCGCGAAGCGCTTGCGTCACGTGGCTGCTTCTGCAGAGCAACTGTAGCTTCCCAACGTGCTTCTGGACTTGCGTTCAGATCAACGATGATTGCTTTCAGTGCTGCACGCTTCTTGGCGTACTTGGCAACCGTGAGCTGACGTTTCAGCTCGCGGTTTTTCATGCTCATCTTGGCCATGGTCCTACTCCAATCAGTTGCGGAACGGGAATTTGAACGCACGCAGCAGAGCGCGGCCTTCATCATCGTTCTTGGCAGTGGTGGTCAGGGTGATGTCCAGACCGCGGAGAGCATCGATCTTGTCGTAGTCGATTTCCGGGAAGATGATCTGCTCTTTAACGCCCATGCTGTAGTTACCACGACCATCGAAGGACTTGGCATTCAGGCCGCGGAAGTCGCGGACCCGAGGCAGGGAGATCGACAGCAGACGATCCAGGAATTCGTACATACGCTCACGGCGCAGAGTCACTTTGACGCCGATCGGCCATCCTTCACGGACTTTAAAGCCAGCGATGGATTTACGAGCGTAGGTCACAACGACTTTTTGGCCGGTGATCTTTTCCAGGTCAGCAACAGCGTGCTCGATGACTTTTTTGTCGCCGATCGCTTCGCCCAGACCCATGTTCAGGGTGATTTTGGTAACGCGCGGAACTTCCATCACGTTCGAAAGCTTAAGTTCTTCCTTAAGTTTCGGTGCGATTTCCTTCCGGTAAATCTCTTTTAGTCGTGCCATGGTCTTCTACCTAGCAGTGTTCAAGCATCAACCGCTTTTTGGGTCGACTTGAAGACACGAATTTTCTTACCTTCTTCTACTTTGAAACCAACGCGGTCAGCCTTGTTGGTTTCGCCGTTGAAGATGGCGACGTTAGAAGCGTGCAGTGGCGCTTCTTTCTCGACGATACCGCCTTGTACGCCCGACATCGGGTTAGGCTTGGTATGACGCTTGACCAGGTTCAGACCACTAACGACCAGACGGTCATCAGCAAGAACCTTCAGCACCTTACCGCGCTTACCTTTGTCTTTGCCGGCGATCACGATGATCTCGTCGTCACGACGAATCTTTTGCATGTCGGATCTCCTTACAGCACTTCTGGGGCGAGCGAGACGATCTTCATGAACTTCTCAGTACGAAGTTCACGGGTCACTGGCCCAAAGATACGGGTGCCGATCGGCTCTTGCTTGTTGTTCAGAAGAACAGCAGCGTTGCCATCAAAGCGGATAATGGAGCCATCTGCACGGCGTACGCCGTGACGAGTGCGGACTACAACAGCAGTCATCACTTGGCCTTTTTTCACTTTACCGCGAGGAATTGCTTCCTTCACGGTAACTTTGATGATGTCACCGATACCAGCGTAACGACGATGGGAGCCACCCAGCACCTTGATGCACATAACGCGGCGTGCGCCGCTGTTATCGGCCACATCGAGCATGGATTGAGTCTGAATCATATAATTTCTCCGACCCCTAGTCCTTAGACTTCCACAGCGCGTTCGAGAACATCAACCAGGGCCCAAGACTTGGTCTTGGCCAACGGACGAGTTTCACGAATAGTGACTTTGTCGCCGATGTGGCACTGGTTGGTTTCGTCGTGCGCGTGCAGCTTAGTCGAACGCTTAACGTATTTACCGTAGATCGGGTGCTTAACGCGACGCTCGATCAAAACGGTGATGGTTTTGTCCATCTTGTCGCTGACAACACGGCCAGTCAGCGTACGGACAGTCTTTTCGGCTTCAGCCATGATCACTTACCTGCCTGCTGGTTGAGCACAGTCTTCACGCGAGCAATGTCACGCTTAACTTGCGAGAGCAGATGAGACTGCCCCAACTGGCCAGTTGCTTTCTGCATACGCAGATTGAACTGGTCGCGCAGCAGGCCGAGCAGTTGCTCGTTCAGCTGCTGTGCGGATTTTTCACGAAGTTCATTCGCTTTCATCACATCACCGTCCGTTTAACAAAGGAGGTGGCGAGCGGCAGCTTTGCAGCAGCCAGGGCGAAAGCCTCACGCGCCAGCTCTTCAGTAACACCCTCGATTTCATACAGGACTTTGCCTGGCTGAATCTGGGCAACCCAATATTCCACGTTACCCTTACCTTTACCCATCCGAACTTCGAGGGGCTTTTTGGAGATAGGCTTGTCCGGGAATACACGGATCCAGATCTTGCCGCCACGTTTAACGTGACGGGTCAGTGCACGACGCGCTGACTCGATCTGACGAGCGGTGAGACGACCACGAGCTACAGACTTCAGCGCATATTCGCCGAAGCTGACTTTGCTACCGCGCTGAGCCAGACCACGGTTGTGGCCTGTCATCTGCTTGCGGAACTTCGTACGCTTTGGTTGCAACATTTGGCGTACCCCTTACTTAGCAGCTTTTTTACGAGGCGCTGGTGCTTGTGGTTTCAGTTCTTCTTGGCGACCACCAATTACTTCGCCTTTGAAGATCCAAACCTTTACACCGATCACACCGTAGGTGGTGTGAGCTTCGTAGTTGGCATAGTCGATGTCGGCACGCAGGGTGTGCAGTGGCACACGACCTTCGCGATACCATTCAGTACGTGCGATTTCAGCACCGCCGAGACGACCGCTCACTTGGATTTTGATGCCTTTGGCACCAATGCGCATGGCGTTCTGTACTGCGCGCTTCATAGCGCGACGGAACATAACGCGACGCTCCAGCTGCTGAGCTACGCTCTGCGCAACCAGCATACCGTCGAGCTCCGGCTTGCGGATCTCTTCGATATTGATGTGCACAGGCACACCCATTTGCTTGGTCAGGTCCTGACGCAGTTTCTCAACATCTTCACCTTTCTTCCCGATAACGATACCTGGACGAGCGGTGTGGATGGTGATACGTGCAGTTTGAGCAGGACGATGGATATCGATACGGCTCACGGACGCGCTTTTTAGTTTGTCTTGGAGATACTCACGCACCTTCAGATCAGCGAACAAGTAGTCCGCATAAGTCCGACCGTCTGCGTACCAGACGGAGGTGTGCTCCTTGACGATTCCCAGGCGAATGCCAATGGGATGTACTTTCTGACCCATCTCTTCGACTCCGTTACTTGTCAGCAACCTTGACAGTGATATGGCAAGACCGCTTGACGATGCGATCAGCTCGGCCTTTGGCACGAGGCATGATGCGCTTCAGCGAACGCCCTTCGTTGACGAAAACGGTGCTGACCTTCAGGTCATCAACGTCTGCGCCTTCGTTGTGCTCGGCGTTGGCTACGGCCGACTCCAGCACTTTCTTGATGATCTCGGCGGCTTTCTTACTGCTGAAAGCCAACAGGTTGAGCGCTTCGCCCACCTTCTTCCCGCGGATCTGGTCGGCGACCAAGCGGGCTTTCTGGGCGGAGATTCGAGCGCCCGACAACTTAGCGGCTACTTCCATCGTTCCTTACCCCTTAACGCTTGGCTTTCTTGTCTGCCACGTGCCCACGATATGTGCGGGTACCGGCAAACTCGCCTAGTTTGTGGCCGACCATGTCTTCGTTCACGAGAACTGGAACATGTTGACGACCGTTATGCACTGCAATGGTCAGACCGACCATTTGTGGCAGGATCATCGAACGACGCGACCAGGTTTTCACCGGTTTGCGATCGTTCTTTTCCGCCGCCACTTCGATCTTCTTCAGTAGGTGAAGATCAATAAAAGGACCTTTTTTCAGAGAACGTGGCACTGTCGTATCCCTCTATTTACTTGCGACGACGGACGATCATTTTGTCGGTACGCTTATTACCACGAGTCTTCGCGCCCTTAGTCGGGAAGCCCCATGGCGATACCGGATGACGACCACCAGAGGTACGACCTTCACCACCACCGTGTGGGTGGTCAACCGGGTTCATGGCAACACCACGAACGGTTGGGCGAACGCCACGCCAGCGTTTGGCACCAGCTTTACCCAGCGAACGCAGGCTGTGCTCGGAGTTCGAGACTTCGCCCAGGGTCGCACGGCATTCAGCCAATACTTTACGCATTTCACCAGAGCGCAGACGCAGGGTCACGTAGACACCTTCACGAGCGATCAGCTGAGCCGAAGCACCAGCGGAACGAGCGATTTGCGCGCCTTTACCCGGCTTCAATTCGATGCCGTGTACGGTGCTACCAACTGGAATGTTGCGCAGTTGCAGAGCGTTGCCCGGCTTGATCGGTGCCAAAGCACCTGCGATCAGCTGGTCACCAGCACTCACGCCTTTAGGGGCGATGATGTAGCGACGCTCGCCATCTGCGTACAGCAGCAGAGCGATGTGAGCAGTACGGTTTGGATCGTATTCGATACGCTCGACAGTGGCAGCGATGCCATCTTTGTCGTTGCGACGGAAGTCGACCAGACGATAATGCTGCTTATGGCCACCACCGATGTGACGAGTGGTAATACGACCATTGTTGTTACGACCACCAGTCTTCGATTTCTTCTCGAGCAGCGGTGCGTGAGGAGCGCCTTTATGCAGCTCCTGGTTGACCACCTTGACCACAAAACGGCGGCCAGGGGAAGTCGGTTTGCATTTAACGATTGCCATGATGCACCCCTTCCTTACTCAGCACTGCTGCTGAAATCGAGATCTTGGCCTGGCTGAAGGGAGATAACTGCCTTCTTCCAGTCATTACGCTTGCCCAGACCGCGAGCAGTGCGCTTGCTCTTACCCAGAACATTCAGGGTAGTAACACGCTCTACTTTCACGCTGAACAGGCTTTCGACGGCCTTCTTGATTTCCAGCTTGGTTGCGTCAGTTGCAACCTTGAAAACGAACTGGCCTTTCTTGTCAGCCAGAACCGTAGCCTTTTCGGAAACGTGCGGGCCAAGCAGAACTTTAAATACGCGTTCCTGGTTCATCCCAGCAGCTCCTCGAATTTCTTCACGGCCGACACGGTGATCAACACCTTGTCGTATGCGATCAGACTAACTGGATCGGAACCTTGCACGTCACGTACATCAACGTGTGGCAGGTTGCGAGCAGCCAGGTACAGGTTCTGATCAACAGCTTCAGACACGATCAGGACGTCAGTCAGGCCCATGCCGTTCAGCTTGTTCAGCAGATCTTTGGTTTTCGGCGCTTCAACAGCGAAGTCCTGAACCACGACCAGACGATCAGTACGCACGAGTTCAGCAAGGATGGAGCGCAGTGCTGCGCGATACATCTTCTTGTTGAGCTTCTGGGTGTGATCCTGTGGACGTGCTGCGAAAGTGGTACCGCCGCCACGCCAGATTGGGCTACGGATAGTACCGGCACGAGCGCGGCCAGTACCTTTCTGACGCCAAGGGCGCTTACCGCCACCACGAACGTCGGAACGGGTCTTTTGCTGCTTGCTACCTTGACGGCCGCCGGCCATGTAGGCCACGACTGCTTGGTGAACCAGCGTCTCGTTGAATTCGCCGCCAAATGTCAGTTCGGAAACTTCGATCGCTTGAGCGTCATTTACGTTTAATTGCATGTCAGCTTCCCCTTAACCGCGAGCCTTGGCCGCTGGACGTACAACCAGGTTGCCGCCAGTAGCGCCAGGAACAGCACCCTTGACCAACAACAGATTGCGTTCAGCGTCGACGCGCACTACTTCGAGGGACTGCACGGTCACGCGCTCAGCGCCCATATGACCGGACATTTTTTTGCCCTTGAATACACGACCAGGAGTCTGGCACTGGCCAATAGAGCCCGGGACGCGGTGGGAAACGGAGTTACCGTGAGTGTTGTCTTGGCCACGGAAATTCCAACGCTTGATCGTACCCTGGAAGCCTTTACCCTTGGACTGACCGGTTACATCAACCAGTTGACCAGCGGCGAAGATTTCAGCGTTGATCAGATCGCCAGCCTGGTAGTCGCCGTCTTCAAGACGGAACTCCATGACAGTACGACCAGCTGCAACGTTTGCTTTAGCGAAGTGACCTGCTTGAGCAGCAGTCACACGCGAAGCACGACGCTCGCCGACAGTGACTTGCACTGCACGATAGCCATCGGTTTCTTCAGTTTTAAACTGGGTGACGCGATTCGGTTCGATCTCAATGACCGTGACCGGAATGGAGACACCTTCTTCGGTGAAAATACGGGTCATACCGCATTTACGACCGACTACACCAATAGTCATGTTGTAAACCTCATGAGTGTACGGGGCTTTCACCCGCTATGGCCGCCCATTTCAGAGCGTTACACGACTAAGACCCAAGTCTTAGCCGAGGCTGATCTGTACTTCCACACCGGCCGCCAGATCAAGCTTCATAAGTGCATCAACGGTTTTATCCGTTGGCAGGACGATGTCCAGCACGCGCTTATGAGTACGGATCTCGTACTGGTCACGCGCGTCTTTGTTGACGTGCGGGGAGACCAGAACGGTGAACCGCTCTTTACGGGTAGGCAGTGGAATTGGACCACGCACTTGAGCACCAGTACGTTTCGCGGTTTCCACGATTTCCTGGGTGGATTGGTCGATCAGTTTGTGGTCAAAAGCCTTCAACCTGATACGAATTTGCTGATTTGCCATTGGATTTCAGACTCCGGCTGCTATTCCCAGCGAGCGCAACACGCCCGTTAAAAGGAGGCGCAATTCTATAGACGCCCCATATGGGTGTCAACTCAATAAAAAAGCCCCCGCTGAGCGGGGGCTTTTTCAAGTCATCACTTATTAAGCGATGATTTTGGCTACGACGCCAGCGCCGACGGTACGACCGCCTTCACGGATAGCGAAACGCAGACCATCTTCCATTGCGATGGTTTTGATCAGGGTGACAACCATTTTGATGTTGTCACCTGGCATTACCATTTCAACGCCTTCCGGCAGTTCGCAGTTACCGGTCACGTCAGTGGTCCGGAAGTAGAACTGTGGACGGTAGCCTTTGAAGAACGGAGTGTGACGACCGCCTTCTTCTTTGCTCAACACGTACACTTCAGCTTCGAAGGTAGTGTGCGGCTTAACCGAACCTGGCTTGACCAGAACCTGGCCACGCTCAACGTCGTCACGCTTGGTACCACGCAGCAGAACGCCGCAGTTCTCGCCTGCACGACCTTCGTCGAGCAGTTTACGGAACATTTCAACACCGGTGCAGGTGGTGACGGTAGTGTCACGCAGACCAACGATTTCCAGTGGATCTTGAACCTTAACGATACCGCGCTCGATACGACCAGTCACAACAGTACCACGACCGGAGATCGAGAATACGTCTTCGATTGGCATCAGGAACGGCTTGTCGATAACACGAACTGGATCTGGGATGTAGCTGTCCAGAGTCTCAACCAGTTTACGAACGGCAGTGGTGCCCATTTCGTTGTCGTCAAGACCGTCCAGAGCCATACGAGCAGAACCGATGATGATCGGAGTGTCGTCGCCCGGGAAGTCGTAAGTGCTCAGCAGATCGCGCACTTCCATCTCAACCAGTTCCAGCAGCTCAGCGTCGTCTACCAGGTCAGCCTTGTTCAGGAAAACCACGATGTACGGAACGCCTACCTGACGGGACAGCAGGATGTGCTCACGGGTTTGTGGCATCGGACCATCAGCGGCCGAGCAAACCAGGATCGCGCCGTCCATCTGGGCAGCACCGGTGATCATGTTCTTCACATAGTCAGCGTGACCTGGGCAGTCAACGTGAGCGTAGTGACGGATCAGCGAGTTGTATTCAACGTGCGCGGTGTTGATGGTGATACCACGAGCTTTTTCTTCTGGTGCGCTGTCGATCTTGTCGAAGTCAACACGAGCCGAACCGAAAACTTCGGAGCAGACGCGAGTCAGAGCAGCGGTCAGAGTGGTTTTACCGTGGTCAACGTGGCCGATAGTGCCAACGTTTACGTGCGGTAGGGAACGATCAAATTTTTCTTTAGCCACGACAATTAACTCCTTGCCTAAAGGACTGAATCAGCCTTGTTTTTTGGATACAGTTTCAGCGATGTGCGCCGGAGCTGTGTTGTATTTTTTGAATTCCATAGAGTAGCTTGCGCGACCCTGAGACATGGAACGAACGTCGGTCGCATAACCGAACATCTCGCCCAACGGAACCTCGGCACGAATCACTTTGCCGGAAACCGTATCTTCCATACCCAAGATCATGCCGCGACGACGGTTAAGGTCGCCCATCACGTCACCCATGTAGTCTTCAGGCGTAACGACTTCTACTGCCATGATTGGCTCAAGCAACTCACCACCGCCCTTCTGGGCCAGTTGCTTGGTAGCCATGGAAGCAGCCACCTTAAACGCCATCTCGTTGGAGTCGACGTCGTGGTAAGAACCGTCAAAAACGGTCGCCTTCAGGCCGATGAGCGGATAGCCGGCAACAACACCGTTCTTCATCTGCTCTTCGATACCCTTCTGGATAGCCGGGATGTATTCCTTAGGAACAACACCGCCCACTACTTCGTTCACGAATTGCAGACCTTCCTGACCTTCATCAGCAGGAGCAAAACGGATCCAGCAATGGCCGAACTGGCCACGACCGCCGGACTGACGAACGAATTTGCCTTCGATTTCGCAGTTCTTCGTGATGCGCTCACGATAGGAAACCTGAGGCTTACCGATGTTGGCTTCGACGTTGAACTCACGGCGCATCCGGTCAACCAGGATGTCCAGGTGAAGCTCGCCCATGCCGGAGATGATCGTTTGACCAGTCTCTTCATCAGTCTTGACGCGGAAAGATGGATCTTCCTGAGCAAGCTTGCCCAGAGCGATACCCATTTTTTCCTGGTCATCCTTGGTCTTAGGCTCAACGGCAACCGAAATAACCGGCTCCGGGAAGTCCATGCGAACCAGGATGATTGGCTTGGCAGCGTCGCACAAGGTCTCACCAGTGGTGACGTCCTTCATGCCGATCAGGGCCGCGATGTCACCAGCGCGTACTTCCTTGATCTCTTCACGGGCGTTTGCGTGCATTTGCACCATACGACCCACACGCTCTTTCTTGCCTTTAACCGAGTTGATCACGCCGTCGCCGGAGGCCAACACGCCCGAGTAAACGCGGACGAAGGTCAAAGTACCCACGAATGGGTCAGTAGCGATCTTGAACGCCAAAGCCGAGAACGGCTCGCTGTCATCGGCGTGACGCTCCATCTCTTCTTCCTCGTTATCAGGGTTGGTACCCTTGATAGCAGGAATGTCGGTTGGAGCAGGCAGGTAGTCGATAACGGCGTCGAGAACCAGGGGAACACCCTTGTTCTTGAAGGAAGAACCGCAAACAGCCAGAACGATCTCACCAGCGATAGTACGCTGACGCAGAGCGGCCTTGATTTCCACGTTGGTGAGTTCTTCACCTTCGAGGTACTTGTTCATCAGCTCTTCGCTGGCTTCAGCAGCAGCCTCAACCATGTTGTTACGCCACTCGTCAGCCAGCTCCTGCAGTTCTGCAGGGATAGGCTTACGAACAGGAACCATGCCTTTGTCAGCGTCATTCCAGTAAACAGCTTCCATGTTGATCAGATCGATCTGACCCTGGAAGTTGTCTTCGGAACCGATAGCCAACTGGATTGGCACCGGAGTGTGACCCAGACGCTGTTTGATCTGACCGATCACGCGCAGGAAGTTGGCACCAGCACGGTCCATCTTGTTTACGTAAACAAGACGTGGAACGCCGTACTTGTTGGCCTGACGCCATACGGTTTCCGACTGAGGCTCAACACCCGAAGTACCGCAGAACACAACGACAGCGCCGTCGAGTACGCGCAGGGAACGCTCAACTTCAATGGTGAAGTCTACGTGGCCCGGGGTATCGATTACGTTGAAGCGGTGCTCGTCCTTGTACTGCTTCTCGGAACCTTTCCAGAAGGCGGTAATAGCAGCAGAAGTAATGGTAATACCACGCTCCTGCTCCTGAACCATCCAGTCTGTGGTCGCGGCGCCGTCATGCACCTCGCCCATTTTGTGACTTTTGCCGGTGTAAAACAGTACGCGCTCGGTGGTGGTGGTTTTACCAGCATCCACGTGAGCAACGATACCGATGTTACGGTAGCGGCTAATCGGAGTAGTACGAGCCATAAAGCCCTCGCAAAATTAGTGAAGCTAGAATTAGAAGCGGTAGTGCGAGAAAGCTTTGTTGGCTTCAGCCATACGGTGCACGTCTTCACGCTTCTTAACAGCAGCACCTTTACCTTCAGCAGCGTCCAACAGTTCGCCAGCCAAACGCAGGGCCATAGACTTCTCGCCGCGCTTACGGGCGAAGTCTACCAACCAGCGCATTGCCAAAGCGTTACGACGGGACGGGCGAACTTCAACCGGAACCTGGTAAGTAGCACCGCCTACACGGCGCGACTTCACTTCGACCAGCGGAGCGATGGCGTCGAGAGCTTTCTCGAAGATTTCCAGGGGGTCGCTGTTCTTGCGTTCTTTAACCTTTTCCAGCGCGCCATAAACGATACGCTCGGCAACGGCTTTCTTGCCGCTTTCCATTACGTGGTTCATGAACTTGGCCAGGATTTGGCTTCCGTATTTTGGATCGTCAAGCACTTCGCGCTTGGCTGCTACGCGTCTTCTTGGCATGGATAAGCCCTCAAACGGTCTTCAGGTTCGCTCGGAATCGGTGCCCTTTCGGGACGCCTCCGACCTTACTCTTATCGACTCAGAAAATAAGATGATTCAGTTTTACAAAAAGCCGCTACTACTTAGGCTTCTTGGTACCGTACTTCGAACGACCCTGGTTACGACCTTTAACGCCGGAAGTATCCAAGGAGCCGCGTACGGTGTGGTAACGAACACCTGGCAAGTCTTTTACACGACCGCCGCGGATCAGTACCACGCTGTGCTCTTGCAGGTTGTGACCTTCACCGCCGATGTACGAGGAAACCTCGAAACCGTTGGTCAGGCGCACACGGCATACTTTACGCAGTGCCGAGTTAGGTTTTTTCGGCGTAGTGGTATACACGCGAGTGCATACGCCACGACGTTGCGGGCAGTTCTGCAGCGCAGGCACGTCGGATTTCTCGACGATACGCTTACGCGGCTGACGTACCAGCTGGTTGATAGTTGCCATCTACTAGCTCCACTGTTGTCTTGCGACGCTATTGTCTTGCAAGAAAAGCAAAATGGCAGGAACGAATTCCCGCCAAATTTAGGGGTACAAGAGTCTAAAGAGGATCTTGTCCCCAGTCAAGGCAAGGCCCCGACCTCCCCTTCCATCGAACCGGGACAAATCTGTCTCGATCCGACGAACGGGGCTGCCAGGGCCCGGTCTTATTTACCGCAGAACTCAGTTACCGCTTGAGTTCAGCGCTTCGGTCAGTGCAGCTTCCACTTCACTGGCGCTTACGCGCAACGGCTTGTCGAGTTCACGGCGACGCTTACGCTCGCTGTGGTAGGCCAAACCGGTACCGGCCGGGATCAGACGACCCACAACCACGTTTTCTTTCAGGCCGCGCAGGTAATCGCGCTTGCCGGTTACCGCTGCTTCGGTCAGTACGCGAGTGGTCTCCTGGAAGGAGGCCGCCGAGATGAACGACTCAGTGGACAACGACGCCTTGGTGATACCCAGCAACACACGAGTGAACTTGGAAACGAATTTCTCGTCGTTCGCCAGGCGCTCGTTCTCTACCAGTACGTGAGTCAGTTCCATCTGGTCGCCCTTGATGAAACTCGAATCGCCGGATTCAGCGATTTCAACTTTACGCAGCATCTGACGCAGGATGGTCTCGATGTGCTTATCGTTGATCTTCACGCCTTGCAGACGGTAAACGTCCTGGATCTCGTTAACGATGTACTTGGCCAGCGCACTCACACCCAGCAGACGCAGGATGTCGTGTGGATCGCTCGGGCCGTCTGAGATAACTTCGCCGCGGTTTACCTGTTCGCCTTCGAAAACGTTCAGGTGACGCCACTTCGGAATCAGCTCTTCGTACGGATCGCTACCGTCGTTCGGGGTGATAACCAGGCGGCGCTTGCCCTTGGTCTCTTTACCGAACGCGATGGTGCCGCTGACTTCAGCCAGAATCGACGCTTCTTTCGGACGACGAGCTTCGAACAAGTCGGCAACACGCGGCAGACCACCGGTGATGTCACGGGTCTTCGAAGTTTCTTGCGGGATACGAGCGATAACATCACCGATCGCGATCTTCGCACCATCCGCAACACCGACCAGGGCGTTGGCTGGCAGGAAGTACTGAGCGATAACGTCAGTGCCTGGCAGCAACAGATCCTTGCCGTTGTCATCAACCATCTTCACGGCAGGACGGATATCTTTGCCTGCAGCTGGACGGTCTTTGGCGTCGAGTACTTCAATGTTGGTCATACCGGTCAATTCGTCAGTCTGACGCTTGATCGTGATGCCTTCTTCCATGCCCACGTAGGTCACGGTACCTTTCATTTCGGTAACGATTGGGTGAGTGTGTGGATCCCACTTGGCCACGATTGCGCCAGCGTCGACCTTGTCACCTTCTTTAACCGAAATCACAGCACCGTACGGCAGCTTGTAACGCTCGCGCTCACGACCGTAGTCATCAGCGATTGCCAGCTCACCGGAACGGGACACAGCAACCAGGTGGCCATCCACTCGCTCAACGTGCTTCAGGTTGTGCAGACGGACGGTACCGCCATTCTTCACCTGAACGCTGTCGGCGGCGGAGGTCCGGCTTGCCGCACCACCGATGTGGAACGTACGCATGGTCAGCTGGGTACCCGGCTCACCGATGGACTGGGCAGCGATAACGCCGACCGCTTCACCGATGTTCACCTGGTGACCACGAGCCAAGTCACGGCCGTAGCACTTGGCGCAAATGCCGTAGCGGGTTTCGCAGCTGATCGGCGAGCGAACAATCACTTCGTCGATGCTGTTGAGTTCGATGAACTCGACCCACTTCTCGTCTACCAGGGTGCCGGCAGGAACGATGACTTCCTCGGTACCTGGCTTGAATACGTCACGGGCGATTACTCGACCCAGTACGCGCTCACCCAACGGTTCTACAACGTCGCCGCCTTCGATGTGCGGAGTCATCAGCAGACCGTGTTCGGTGCCGCAGTCAACTTCAGTCACAACCAAGTCTTGCGCAACGTCTACCAGACGACGAGTCAGGTAACCGGAGTTAGCGGTTTTCAACGCGGTATCCGCCAGACCTTTACGAGCACCGTGAGTCGAGATGAAGTACTGAAGTACGCTCAAACCTTCACGGAAGTTCGCAGTAATCGGCGTTTCGATGATGGAACCGTCCGGCTTGGCCATCAGGCCACGCATACCGGCGAGCTGACGGATCTGCGCAGCAGAACCCCGTGCGCCCGAGTCGGCCATCATGTACATCGAGTTGAACGACTCTTGATCGACTTCCACGCCATGACGGTCGATAACACGCTCTTTCGAGAGGTTCGACATCATCGCCTTCGACACTTCGTCGTTGGCCTTGGACCAAAGGTCGATCACTTTGTTGTACTTCTCGCCCTGGGTTACCAGGCCGGAGGCGTACTGGCTTTCGATCTCTTTCACTTCATCGGTGGCAGCACCGATGATGGCGGCTTTCTCGTCCGGGATAACGAAGTCGTTAACACCGATGGAAACGCCGGAAATGGTCGAATAAGCAAAACCGGTGTACATCAACTGGTCAGCGAAGATAACGGTCTCTTTCAAACCAACCACGCGGTAGCACTGGTTGATCAGCTTGGAGATCGCCTTTTTCTTCATTGGCTGGTTGACCACGTCGTACGACAGGCCAGGTGGAACAACCTGGAACAGCAGCGCACGGCCGACAGTGGTGTCGACGATACGGGTGTTCTTGACGCTGCCACCGTCACGATCGTTGATGGTTTCGTGGATGCGGACTTTAACCTTGGCGTGCAGTGCGGCTTCGCCGGCACGGAACACACGGTCAACTTCCTGCAGATCCGCGAACACACGACCTTCGCCCTTGGCGTTGATCGCTTCACGAGTCATGTAGTACAGACCCAATACAACGTCCTGCGACGGAACGATGATTGGCTCACCGTTGGCTGGCGACAGAATGTTGTTGGTCGACATCATCAACGCACGCGCTTCCAGCTGGGCTTCCAGCGTCAGCGGTACGTGCACGGCCATTTGGTCGCCGTCGAAGTCGGCGTTGTACGCAGCACAGACCAGCGGGTGCAGCTGGATAGCCTTACCTTCGATCAGTACTGGTTCAAACGCCTGGATACCCAGACGGTGAAGGGTCGGTGCACGGTTGAGGAGAACCGGGTGTTCACGGATCACTTCAGCGAGAACGTCCCAAACCTCTGGCAGCTCGCGCTCGACCATTTTCTTGGCAGCTTTGATGGTGGTCGCGAGACCACGCATTTCCAGCTTGCCGAAAATGAACGGCTTGAACAGCTCGAGAGCCATCTTCTTCGGCAGACCGCACTGGTGCAGACGCAGGGTCGGGCCTACGGTAATTACCGAACGACCGGAGTAGTCAACACGCTTACCGAGCAAGTTCTGACGGAAACGACCCTGCTTACCCTTGATCATGTCAGCCAGGGATTTCAGAGGACGCTTGTTCGAACCGGTGATAGCGCGGCCACGACGACCGTTGTCGAGCAGGGCATCGACAGCTTCCTGCAACATACGCTTTTCGTTGCGCACGATGATGTCCGGAGCGGACAGGTCGAGCAGACGCTTCAAGCGGTTGTTACGGTTGATCACGCGACGGTACAGGTCGTTGAGGTCGGAAGTCGCGAAGCGACCACCATCCAACGGTACCAGCGGACGCAGGTCTGGCGGCAGAACCGGCAGAACGGTCAGCACCATCCACTCTGGCAAGTTGCCGGAACCCTGGAAGGCTTCCATCAACTTCAGACGCTTGGACAGTTTCTTGATCTTGGTTTCGGAGTTGGTTTGCGGAATTTCTTCACGCAGACGGCCAATCTCGTGTTCCAGGTCGATAGCGTGCAGCAGTTCGCGGACAGCTTCGGCACCCATGCGGGCATCGAAATCGTCGCCGAACTCTTCCAGCGCTTCGAAGTACTGCTCGTCGTTCAGCAGCTGACCCTTTTCAAGGGTGGTCATGCCTGGATCGATAACGACATAGCTCTCGAAGTAGAGAACGCGTTCGATATCACGCAGGGTCATGTCCATCAGCAAGCCGATACGGGACGGCAATGATTTCAGGAACCAGATGTGGGCAACCGGCGAAGCCAGCTCGATGTGCGCCATGCGCTCACGACGAACCTTGGCCAGTGCAACTTCAACGCCGCACTTCTCGCAGATCACACCACGGTGCTTCAAGCGCTTGTACTTACCGCACAGGCACTCGTAATCCTTTACCGGGCCAAAGATCTTGGCGCAGAACAGGCCGTCACGCTCTGGTTTGAACGTACGGTAGTTGATGGTTTCCGGCTTTTTAACTTCACCGAACGACCACGAACGGATCATCTCAGGCGATGCCAACCCAATACGGATGGCGTCGAACTCTTCGACTTGACCCTGGTTTTTCAGCAAATTCAGTAGGTCTTTCAAGGCCTTTCCTCCTGGCGGAGCAGAGAGCGGGCTAAACAGCCCCGCTCTCGATTCGCGTCACGTGTTATTCGGTTTCCAGATCGATATCGATGCCGAGGGAACGAATTTCTTTGATCAACACGTTGAAAGACTCGGGCATGCCCGGCTCCATACGGTGATCGCCGTCCACGATGTTTTTGTACATCTTGGTCCGACCGTTCACATCGTCCGACTTCACTGTGAGCATTTCTTGCAGAGTGTAAGCAGCACCGTATGCTTCCAGTGCCCAGACCTCCATCTCCCCGAAACGCTGACCACCGAACTGAGCCTTACCACCCAGCGGCTGCTGGGTAACCAGGCTGTACGAACCGGTAGAACGAGCGTGCATCTTGTCGTCTACCAAGTGGTTCAGCTTCAGCATGTACATGTAGCCAACAGTAACCGGGCGCTCAAACTTGTTGCCGGTACGGCCGTCGAACAGCTGCATCTGGCCGCTTTCTGGCAGGTCTGCCAGTTTCAGCATGGCCTTGATTTCGCTTTCCTTGGCACCGTCGAACACCGGGGTAGCCATTGGAACGCCGCCGCGCAGGTTCTTCGCCAGATCCAGGATTTCCTGGTCGGAGAAGGTGTCCAGCTCTTCGTTGCGACCGCCGATCTCGTTGTAGATCTCGTGCAGGAACTTACGCAGGTCTGCGACCTTGCGCTGCTCTTCGATCATACGGTTGATCTTCTCGCCCAGACCTTTGGCCGCGAGGCCCAGGTGGGTTTCAAGGATCTGACCAACGTTCATACGCGAAGGTACGCCCAACGGGTTGAGGACGACGTCTACCGGGGTGCCATTGGCATCGTGCGGCATGTCTTCAACCGGCATGATCACGGAGACCACACCTTTGTTACCGTGACGACCGGCCATCTTGTCGCCCGGCTGGATGCGGCGACGGATTGCCAGGTAAACCTTGACGATTTTCAGCACGCCTGGAGCCAGGTCATCGCCCTGCTGCAGTTTGCGCTTCTTGTCTTCGAACTTGTCGTCCAGCAGACGGCGACGATCGACGATGTAGGCCTGGGCCTTCTCGAGCTGCTCGTTCAGAGCATCTTCAGCCATGCGCAGTTTGAACCACTGCCCGTGCTCAAGACCGTCGAGTACTTCGTCGGTGATGTCCTGACCTTTCTTCAGACCTGCGCCGCCTTCAGCCTTGTGGCCTACCAGGGCGGAACGCAGACGTTCGAAGGTCGCGCCTTCAACGATACGGAACTCTTCGTTCAGATCCTTGCGGATCTCGTCGAGTTGGGTCTTCTCGATGGACAGCGCACGAGCATCACGCTCAACGCCGTCACGGGTGAAGACCTGTACGTCGATGACAGTGCCCTTGGTACCGGTAGGTACACGCAGGGAAGTGTCTTTAACGTCGCTGGCTTTTTCACCGAAGATGGCACGCAACAGCTTCTCTTCCGGAGTCAGTTGGGTCTCGCCTTTCGGAGTGACCTTACCTACCAGAATGTCGCCTGCGCCAACTTCAGCACCTACGTAAACGATACCGGCTTCGTCCAGCTTGTTCAGTGCAGCTTCACCCACGTTCGGGATGTCTGCAGTGATTTCCTCTGGCCCAAGCTTGGTGTCACGCGCCACACAGGTCAGTTCCTGAATGTGGATCGTGGTGAAGCGATCTTCCTGAACCACACGCTCGGACAGGCAGATGGAGTCTTCGAAGTTGTAACCGTTCCAGGCCATGAACGCGATGCGCATGTTCTGACCCAGTGCCAGCTCACCCATATCGGTGGACGGACCGTCTGCCATGATGTCGCTGCGCTGAACCCGATCACCCTTGCTGACCAGCGGACGCTGGTTGATGCAGGTGTTCTGGTTGGAGCGGGTGTATTTGGTCAGGTTGTAGATGTCGACACCGGCTTCGCCAGTTTCAACTTCGTCATCGGCAACACGAACCACGATACGGCTGGCATCAACGGAGTCGATCACGCCGCCACGACGAGCCACGACGCAAACGCCGGAGTCACGGGCTACGTTACGCTCCATGCCGGTACCTACCAGCGGCTTGTCGGCGCGCAGGGTCGGTACAGCTTGACGCTGCATGTTGGAACCCATCAACGCACGGTTGGCGTCATCGTGTTCCAGGAACGGGATCAGCGACGCTGCAACCGAAACTACCTGCTTCGGCGATACGTCCATCAAGGTGACGTCTTCCGGCGCCTTGACGGTGAACTCGTTCAAGTGACGAACAGCTACCAGCTCGTCGATCAGCATTTTCTTGTCGTTCATCGTGGCCGAAGCCTGAGCGATCACGTGATCAGCTTCTTCGATGGCGGACAGGAACACGATCTCGTCGGTGACCAGTGCGTCTTTCACCACGCGGTACGGGCTCTCGAGGAAGCCGTACTGGTTGGTGCGCGCATAGGCAGCCAGGGAGTTGATCAGGCCGATGTTCGGACCTTCCGGCGTTTCAATCGGGCATACACGACCGTAGTGAGTCGGGTGTACGTCACGGACTTCAAAGCCTGCACGCTCACGAGTCAGACCGCCCGGGCCCAGTGCGGAAACACGGCGCTTGTGGGTGATCTCGGAGAGCGGGTTGTTCTGGTCCATGAACTGCGAGAGCTGGCTGGAACCGAAGAACTCTTTCACCGCCGCAGCCACTGGCTTGGCGTTGATCAGGTCTTGCGGCATCAGGCCTTCGCTTTCGGCCATCGACAGACGCTCTTTGACCGCACGCTCAACACGTACCAGGCCAACGCGGAACTGGTTCTCGGCCATTTCGCCTACGCAGCGAACACGACGGTTACCCAGGTGGTCGATGTCATCGACGATGCCTTTGCCGTTACGGATGTCGACCAGGGTCTTCAGTACCGCGACGATGTCTTCCTTGCACAGCACGCCCGAACCTTCGATCTCGGTACGACCGATACGACGGTTGAACTTCATCCGGCCGACCGCAGACAGGTCATAGCGCTCAGGGCTGAAGAACAGGTTGTTGAACAGGGTCTCGGCAGCGTCTTTGGTTGGTGGCTCGCCAGGACGCATCATGCGATAGATCTCGACCAGCGCTTCCAATTGGTTGCTGGTGGAGTCGATCTTCAGGGTGTCGGAGACGAACGGGCCGCAGTCGATGTCATTGGTGTACAGGGTCTCGATGCGAACAACCTGGGACTTGGCGATTTTCGCCAGGATCTCGGTGTTCAGCTCGGTGTTGCATTCAGCCAGGATTTCGCCGGTGGCCGGGTGCACGATGACCTTGGCGGTGGTGCGACCCAGGACGTAGTCCAGAGGCACTTCCAGCGTCTTGATACCGGCTTTTTCGATCTGGTTGATGTGGCGCGCGGTAATACGGCGGCCGGCTTCAACGATGACCTTGCCTTTTTCGTCCTGGATGTCCAGAACGGCAATCTCACCACGCAGGCGCTGAGGCACCAACTCCAGGCTGAGGGTTTCGCCGCTCAGGTGGAATACGTTAGTGGTGTAGAAAGCGTCCAGCACTTGCTCAGTGGTATAGCCGAGCGCGCGCAGCAGTACCGAGGCCGGCAGCTTGCGACGACGGTCGATACGCACGAACACGCAGTCTTTCGGGTCGAACTCGAAGTCCAACCACGAACCGCGGTACGGAATGATCCGCGCGGAGTACAGGAGCTTGCCGGAGCTGTGCGTCTTGCCGCGGTCGTGGTCAAAGAACACGCCCGGGGAACGGTGCAGCTGGGAAACGATAACGCGCTCGGTACCGTTGATAACGAAGGTACCGTTCTCAGTCATCAGGGGGATTTCACCCATGTAGACTTCTTGCTCTTTGATGTCCTTGATCGCTTTGTTCGACGACTCTTTGTCGAAGATGATCAGACGGACTTTTACCCGCAAAGGTACGGCGTACGTAACACCGCGCAACACGCATTCTTTGACATCAAATGCCGGTTCGCCCAGGCGATAACCGACGTACTCCAGCGCAGCATTGCCGGAGTAGCTGATGATCGGGAAAACGGATTTGAAGGCCGCATGCAGGCCCACGTCGCGGAACTGATCTTTGGTCGCTCCCGCCTGCAAGAATTCACGATACGAATCCAGCTGGATAGCCAGAAGGTACGGGACATCCATGACGTCCGGCAACTTGCTAAAGTCCTTGCGGATACGTTTTTTCTCAGTATATGAGTAAGCCATCAGCGTTCCCCAGCTTGGTCACCTGCTTGTTTGGCCCCTCCCGACGGGAGCAGCCAGAAAATCTTGCAAACCCCATGGTTTGCGCCACCGCATCGGGTGGTTACAGCGCGTTATAGGCGACGACCGAGTCGATTGCCAATAACGGAAAAAGGCCGGTGGCAAGAGCCACCAGCCATCAGCCTTCAGCTTAACGCTTGGGCTGGAGACGCAAGGTCGATGCTTACTTCAGCTCGACTTTAGCGCCTGCTTCTTCCAGCACTGCTTTAGCTTTGTCAGCTGCGTCTTTCGACACTGCTTCCAGAACCTGGGCAGGGGCGCCGTCAACTACTGCCTTGGCTTCTTTCAGGCCCAGACCGGTCAGTTCACGTACTGCCTTGATCACGTTTACTTTCTTCTCGCCAGCTTCCAGCAGCATGACGTTGAATTCGGTTTGCTCTTCAGCAGCAACAGCGGCAACAGCTGGGCCAGCCGAAGCAGCGGCAGCGGAAACACCGAATTTTTCTTCGAAAGCTTTGATCAGCTCAACAACCTGCAGAACCGACATTTCAGCTACGGCGTTGAGGATATCGTCTTGGGAGATAGACATTGCTGTAATTCCTGAATTGGGGGACGGCCTACGCGGCCATCGAAATAAACAAAAATACGCGAGAGGAGATGCTCAGCCTTAGGCTGCGGCAGCTTCTTTTTGCTCGCGAACTGCGGCCAGAGTACGAGCCAACTTGCTGGTAGCGCCTTGAATCACGCTCATCAGCTGAGAAATTGCTTCGTTACGGGTCGGCAGTGTTGCCAGTACGTCGATTTGGTTAGCTGCGAGGAACTTGCCCTCGAACGCAGCTGCCTTGATCTCGAACTTATCCTGACCCTTGGCGAATTCCTTGAACAAACGGGCAGCAGCGCCAGGATGTTCCTTGGAGAACGCAATCAGGGTCGGGCCAGTGAACACGTCGTTGAGGACACTGTATTCAGTGTCAGCAACAGCGCGCTTGAGCAGGGTGTTACGTACAACACGTACGTATACGCCAGCTTCACGAGCCTCTTTACGGAGTCCGGTCATAGCGCTTACTGTCACACCACGGGCATCAGCCACGACAGCGGACAGAGCAGCTTTGGCAGCCTCGTTGACTTCAGCGACGATGGCCTTCTTGTCTTCGAGATTAATTGCCACGGGTTTAACTCCTGCTTGTTACCGTTTCATCTGGCCTAGGCCGGATGTCGTTTTGGTGTCTGATTCGGTAAGGAACCGGGAGCACCATCTGCGTAGGCTTGTGGTTTAAGACTTGCGTCGCCTACGGTCTTGGATAGCCCCCGCCAGGCAGGGACCCCAATCTTTCAATTGGCGCAATTACTTGCGCCAATTTGTGTCTTATACGTCCAGCGAGCCTTGGTCGATGACCAGACCTGGGCCCATAGTGGTGCTCAGGGTAACGCGCTTGACGTAGATACCTTTCGAGGAAGCTGGCTTGATACGCTTCAGATCAGCGATCAGGGCTTCAACGTTTTCCTTCAGCTTGACGGCATCAAAGCCGACTTTGCCAACGGAGGTGTGAATGATGCCGTTTTTGTCGGTGCGATAACGAACCTGACCAGCCTTGGCGTTTTTAACCGCGGTAGCTACGTCTGGAGTCACGGTGCCGACTTTAGGGTTAGGCATCAGACCACGTGGACCAAGGATCTGACCCAGCTGACCTACAACGCGCATTGCATCCGGGGAAGCAATTACGACGTCATAGTTCAGGTCGCCGCCTTTCATTTCGGCAGCCAGGTCGTCCATGCCAACGCGATCGGCGCCGGCGGCCAGAGCAGCTTCAGCTGCTGGGCCTTGGGTGAAGACAGCTACACGTACGGTCTTGCCAGTACCGTGTGGCAGCACAGTAGCGCTACGAACGACCTGGTCGGATTTACGTGGGTCAACGCCCAGGTTTACAGCAACGTCAACAGACTCGCTGAACTTGACAGTCGACAGCTCGGTCAGCAGAGCAGCAGCGTCTACAAAATTGTAGGACTTGCCCGCTTCGATTTTGCCGGCGATAGCCTTTTGGCGCTTGGTCAGCTTAGCCATTACACACCCTCCACGTTAAGGCCCATGCTACGAGCAGAACCGGCGATGGTACGCACGGCTGCATCCATATCAGCTGCAGTCAGATCCGCGTTTTTGGTTTTCGCGATTTCTTCCAGCTGAGCACGGGTCACGGTGCCAACCTTAACGGTGTTAGGACGAGCGGAACCGCTAGTCAGACCAGCAGCTTTCTTCAACAGAACCGAAGCCGGGGTCGACTTGGTTTCGAAGGTGAAGCTACGGTCGCTGTATACAGTGATGATCACTGGAGTCGGCAGACCTGGCTCAATACCCTGAGTACGGGCGTTGAAGGCCTTGCAGAATTCCATGATGTTCACGCCGTGCTGACCCAGAGCTGGACCAACAGGTGGGCTTGGGTTGGCCTGAGCGGCCTTCACTTGCAGCTTGATGTAAGCGGTAATCTTCTTGGCCATGAGGCACTCCAATTACGGGTTCGAACGCCTCGAAAGGCTCCCCGGTTACTTGCGCGTTTATCCCAGTGACGACAAAACCCCACAGCCTAAGGCTGCGGGGTTGGGATGCTTGCTCAGCTAGACTTTTTCGACCTGGCTGAACTCTAGCTCTACCGGAGTAGAGCGACCGAAAATGAGCACTGCCACTTGGATCCGGCTCTTTTCGTAGTTAACTTCTTCGACGGTGCCGTTAAAATCAGCGAACGGACCATCTGTGACACGAACAACCTCACCCGGCTCGAACAACGTCTTCGGCTTGGGCTTGTCGCTACCATCAGCAACGCGACGCAGAATTGCTTCTGCTTCTTTGTCAGTGATCGGAGCAGGCTTATCAGCGGTACCGCCGATGAAACCCATGACGCGAGGAGTGTCCTTGACCAAGTGCCAAGTACCCTCATTCATGTCCATTTGAACCAGCACGTAGCCAGGGAAGAACTTACGTTCGCTTTTGCGTTTCTGGCCATTACGCATTTCAACCACTTCTTCAGTGGGAACCAGAATTTCGCCGAAGCCATCTTCCATGCCTGCCAGCTTTACGCGCTCTAGCAAAGAGCGCATGACATGCTTCTCGTAACCCGAGTAAGCATGCACAACGTACCAACGCTTAGCCACGGGACACCCTTAGCCAACAATCAAGGAAACAAGCCAGCCGAGCAGGGAATCAAGCCCCCACAACAGCAACGCCATAACCAGAACAACAGCTACCACGATCAACGTGGTCTGCGTGGTTTCTTGGCGAGTCGGCCAAACGACTTTACGGATCTCGGTACGAGCTTCCTTCACCAGGACCGCAAACGACTTGCCTTTTGCAGTCTGCAGGCCAACAAAGGCAGCAACAGCAGCAAGGGCGAGCAATGCGAGGACACGGTACAGGATTGGCGACCCAGAGTAGTACTGGTTGCCAACAACGCCTACAACCACAACAGCGACTACTACAAGCCACTTGAGCAGATCGAAGCGAGAGCCTTGAGCTTCAGCCTTAGGAGTCATCTATGAAGATCCTGTGAAAAGAAAGCCAGACACACCAAGTGAATCTGGCAGGTCAGGAGGGAATCGAACCCCCAACCTACGGTTTTGGAGACCGTCGCTCTGCCAATTGAGCTACTGACCTAAAACAAAATCAGGCCGACAATTATGCCGATCTGAAAAAGACTTTACAACAACAAACCCCTGCAGACCTGAAACCCACCCAAACAAAACAGCGAGAGAGGGCATATTCAACCGGAGGTAGCTGTTAAAACAAAGGCAGATATTTTCATATCTGCCTTGTTATATGGAGCTCTTGAGCGGATTTGAACCGCTGACCTCACCCTTACCAAGGGTGTGCTCTACCAACTGAGCTACAAGAGCGAAACAACTTGCACAACCTGCAAACTTGGAGCGGGTAGCGGGAATCGAACCCGCATCATCAGCTTGGAAGGCTGAGGTTCTACCACTAAACTATACCCGCGGAGCTTGCAGCTCACGCTAAAATGGTGGAGGGGGAAGGATTCGAACCTTCGAAGTCGTAGACGTCAGATTTACAGTCTGATCCCTTTGGCCGCTCGGGAACCCCTCCTAAGCGAGCCGGCATTCTACATCATGCCAGCCTTCTGTCAAGCATTTTCTCATTAAAAAATATGAGGTTAGCTGCGTTGACCTTCACTTCACCCTGTCGACCTAGAAGGTCTTCACTGCGAAGCGGGCGCCATTCTATGCAAACTATTCGAAGGTTGCAATGCCTTCGCACGGCATTATTTTATGTTTTAACTCATTGAATTCATTAGCAAGGTTTTCAAAGGGCAGATC
This sequence comes from Pseudomonas sp. Colony2, assembly GCF_019382755.1. Classification (NCBI taxonomy): domain Bacteria; kingdom Pseudomonadati; phylum Pseudomonadota; class Gammaproteobacteria; order Pseudomonadales; family Pseudomonadaceae; genus Pseudomonas; species Pseudomonas sp. Colony2. The sequence goes on from NZ_CP080030.1 coordinate 6,487,222, forward strand.
ATCGGCCAGACGCCTGCTTTCAGGGGCCACTCGCAGCCAGTATCCCGACGCATCAGGCAGGTTCAGAGACTGCAGCCTGACCTTGATATCCAGGCTCGTGAGGCGCTGCTCAACGGATTGAGCCTCTTTCTGATCAGGCAAACCGCCGATATACAAGCACATCGCCTGCGCATCAGGCGCTTTTGCCCTGTCTCGCCGAACCATCGCATCAGCCGATTCGCTCAACAGGCGGATATCTTGCTGAGAACCACGATAGAGAGCCAAAGGCGTGACATCTTTAGCGCGCAGAGGGGCCTCCTGCTGATGCCAGATGTAATAGAAGACATTGAGGACCAGCAAAAGCAGAAACAGCCAACGCATAAAAACCTCAGGACAAAGGGCACGCCATCGCCAAGCCAACAAAAACCAGATCAGGGACAAGCCTACCGTGAGGCACAGCGTCAGCCACGAGCTCAGCGTCCCCACCGGTAAGGAAGACGGTAAAATCGCTCCCCCAATAGCTTCGAGCCAACTCCAGCTGGGTCAACACAAAGCCCCTCAGCATGAGCGTACAGCCGCGCTCTACCGCCTCCACAGTTGTGCGCCCTGGAGACAGCGCCTCAAGAGCCCGCTCAGCGGCGATATCGTCATAGCGTATTTTGCGGGTATGTGTTCGAAGCTGATTACGCATCAGCGGCATCCCCGGACAAATGAAACCGCCGAGATGCTCACCGTCTGCGGAAATGAAGTCTGCTGTTGCGGCAGTGCCAAAATCGAGCACCAGGCACGCGCCCGACGCCAGCTGAAACCCACCCAGCATCGCGAGCCAACGATCCAGTCCCAGGCGCTCGAAATCTTCGTACCCGTTCCGCACCCCACCCATCTGCCTCGCCGAAGCAGCACACAGCACCTTGACGCCAAATGCCTCGACCAGGGTAGCGACCAGTTGACTCGTCTCATCCGAAGCGCGAACACTCACCAGCCGGCAGTCTTTTAACGCGAGCCCCGTGAGCGCGAACAGGCTGTCGATCAGCGAGGCATCCGACCCAACGACACCTTCGGCAAAGATACGAGCCTTATCCGACTCAAGTACCCGCCATTTGATAAAGCTATTCCCACAGTCGAGCTCAAGAATCATCACGCAACCTCAGGCTTAGCTCACCACCGCTATATACTTTCTCAACACCATCCACGCTCAACCGCAATGCACCTTGCCCATCGACCCCCAGCACCACGCCGTCAATCCGGTTCACGCCCGCGATGAGCGATACAGGCCGGTCCTGCCATAAATGGCTTTGCTCCCACTCACCCTGGATTGCCGAAAAGCCAGATGCCTGGTGACGCTCAAGATAAGCCTGCAGCTGCACTCCAAGACGCGCTACCAGGTAGTTGCGATCAACAGCACTGCCGCTCTCCAACTGTACGGAGCTCCATTGCTGATCGACCTCATCCGCCTTCTGCATGTTCACGTTGATGCCGATACCAATAACGACGTGACAGACGTCAGCGGGATCCCCGACCAGTTCCAGGAGAATTCCGGCGATCTTTTTCTGCCCGACCAAAACGTCATTTGGCCACTTCAACCCTGCACCACGAACACCCGCGTCGCGCAGCGCCTGCATAACTGCAAGTCCGACCACCAGGCTTAGCCCTTCCAACTGACGCATGCCGCCTTCGATCCGCATCACAAGGCTGTAGTAGACGTTTTGAGCGAAAGGACTGACCCACTTTCGTCCGCGCCTTCCCCTGCCTGCAGTTTGCTGTTCTGAAAGCACAAGAAATGGCGCAGTGCGACCCGATTCAATCAGCCGCAATGCCTCGGCATTGGTAGAGTCAATGGAGTCAGAGATATGAACAGGCCATGCAGGAACAGGTACATGCCGAGCTATTTCATCGGCACTTAACAGTATCAGGGGCGCAGCCAACTGATACCCCCTGCCGCGCACTTTATGGATAGGTAGACCCAATTCCGCCTCGAGATGCTGAAGCTGCTTCCATACAGCACTGCGACTGACACCCAAGGCAGCACCGAGCGCCTCCCCGGAGTGGAATCGACCATCTTTTAGAAGTTTCAACAACGTCAGCATGCAGGTCTCGCCTCACAATGAGGCACGCATGATAGCCATGCATTAGGCCATTGCATAGAAAGGCAGGACGTTAGCATTGAAGATGCTTGAAATTCGACCGCCCAAATTTTCCGACTGCGCAAAACAAAACCCCTGACTGCATAAGCAATCAGGGGTTCTGGAATTTAATCTTGACGATGACCTACTCTCACATGGGGAAACCCCACACTACCATCGGCGATGCATCGTTTCACTGCTGAGTTCGGGATGGGATCAGGTGGTTCCAATGCTCTATGGTCGTCAAGAAATTCGGGTACTGAGTCGTGGCCAGCTGGCCTCGCTTCAGCAAATTGGGTATGTGATAGCTAGGTGTTTGTAAGATCTCGAACTTTCGGTTCGTTTCGTCTTCACACACCGCAATCTGGTCTCTTCGACGCAAATTGCTTGGGTGTTATATGGTCAAGCCTCACGGGCAATTAGTATTGGTTAGCTCAACGCCTCACAGCGCTTACACACCCAACCTATCAACGTCGTAGTCTTCGACGGCCCTTCAGGGAACTCAAGGTTCCAGTGAGATCTCATCTTGAGGCTAGTTTCCCGCTTAGATGCTTTCAGCGGTTATCTATTCCGAACATAGCTACCCGGCAATGCCACTGGCGTGACAACCGGAACACCAGAGGTTCGTCCACTCCGGTCCTCTCGTACTAGGAGCAGCCCCTCTCAAATCTCAAACGTCCACGG
>NZ_CP080030.1:6491764-6518992 GCF_019382755.1 Pseudomonas sp. Colony2
CCCCTACAGTGATACATGAGGCGCTACCTAAATAGCTTTCGAGGAGAACCAGCTATCTCCGAGCTTGATTAGCCTTTCACTCCGATCCACAGGTCATCCGCTAACTTTTCAACGGTAGTCGGTTCGGTCCTCCAGTTAGTGTTACCCAACCTTCAACCTGCCCATGGATAGATCGCCCGGTTTCGGGTCTATTCCCAGCGACTAGACGCCCTATTAAGACTCGCTTTCGCTACGCCTCCCCTATTCGGTTAAGCTCGCCACTGAAAATAAGTCGCTGACCCATTATACAAAAGGTACGCAGTCACAGAACAAAGTCTGCTCCCACTGCTTGTACGCATACGGTTTCAGGATCTATTTCACTCCCCTCTCCGGGTTCTTTTCGCCTTTCCCTCACGGTACTAGTTCACTATCGGTCAGTCAGTAGTATTTAGCCTTGGAGGATGGTCCCCCCATATTCAGACAAAGTTTCTCGTGCTCCGTCCTACTCGATTTCATGACTAAGAGATTTTCGCGTACAGGGCTATCACCCACTATGGCCGCACTTTCCAGAGCGTTCCGCTAATCTCAAAGCCACTTAAGGGCTAGTCCCCGTTCGCTCGCCACTACTAAGGGAATCTCGGTTGATTTCTTTTCCTCAGGGTACTTAGATGTTTCAGTTCCCCTGGTTCGCTCCATACACCTATGTATTCAGTGTAAGGTAACCATCTTATGATGGCTGGGTTCCCCCATTCAGACATCTCCGGATCAAAGTCTGTTTGCCGACTCCCCGAAGCTTTTCGCAGGCTACCACGTCTTTCATCGCCTCTGACTGCCAAGGCATCCACCGTATGCGCTTCTTCACTTGACCATATAACCCCAAGCAATCTGGTTATACTGTGAAGACGACATTCGCCGAAAATTCGCAATTACTTACAAATTTTACCTTAGCCTGATCCGTTACCAGTGAAAGTAACGTTCAGTCTATCTTTCTATCACATACCCAAATTTTTAAAGAACGATCTAATCAAAGACTAGAAATCAACATTCACCATCACATCGATGGAATGCTCATTTCTAAGCTTTCAAGACAGAAGCAGTAGTGGTGGAGCCAAACGGGATCGAACCGTTGACCTCCTGCGTGCAAGGCAGGCGCTCTCCCAGCTGAGCTATGGCCCCGTATTTCTACAGGCGTTTCCCACACAAAATTGGTGGGTCTGGGCAGATTCGAACTGCCGACCTCACCCTTATCAGGGGTGCGCTCTAACCAACTGAGCTACAGACCCAATTTCGGGCTGCTTCTTTATCGTCTTCTTCAATGAATCAAGCAATTCGTGTGGGAACTTATGGAGCAGCTGATGTCGTCGATTAAGGAGGTGATCCAGCCGCAGGTTCCCCTACGGCTACCTTGTTACGACTTCACCCCAGTCATGAATCACACCGTGGTAACCGTCCCCCCGAAGGTTAGACTAGCTACTTCTGGTGCAACCCACTCCCATGGTGTGACGGGCGGTGTGTACAAGGCCCGGGAACGTATTCACCGCGACATTCTGATTCGCGATTACTAGCGATTCCGACTTCACGCAGTCGAGTTGCAGACTGCGATCCGGACTACGATCGGTTTTCTGGGATTAGCTCCACCTCGCGGCTTGGCAACCCTCTGTACCGACCATTGTAGCACGTGTGTAGCCCAGGCCGTAAGGGCCATGATGACTTGACGTCATCCCCACCTTCCTCCGGTTTGTCACCGGCAGTCTCCTTAGAGTGCCCACCATTACGTGCTGGTAACTAAGGACAAGGGTTGCGCTCGTTACGGGACTTAACCCAACATCTCACGACACGAGCTGACGACAGCCATGCAGCACCTGTCTCAATGTTCCCGAAGGCACCAATCTATCTCTAGAAAGTTCATTGGATGTCAAGGCCTGGTAAGGTTCTTCGCGTTGCTTCGAATTAAACCACATGCTCCACCGCTTGTGCGGGCCCCCGTCAATTCATTTGAGTTTTAACCTTGCGGCCGTACTCCCCAGGCGGTCAACTTAATGCGTTAGCTGCGCCACTAAGAGCTCAAGGCTCCCAACGGCTAGTTGACATCGTTTACGGCGTGGACTACCAGGGTATCTAATCCTGTTTGCTCCCCACGCTTTCGCACCTCAGTGTCAGTATCAGTCCAGGTGGTCGCCTTCGCCACTGGTGTTCCTTCCTATATCTACGCATTTCACCGCTACACAGGAAATTCCACCACCCTCTACCATACTCTAGCTCGTCAGTTTTGAATGCAGTTCCCAGGTTGAGCCCGGGGATTTCACATCCAACTTAACGAACCACCTACGCGCGCTTTACGCCCAGTAATTCCGATTAACGCTTGCACCCTCTGTATTACCGCGGCTGCTGGCACAGAGTTAGCCGGTGCTTATTCTGTCGGTAACGTCAAAACAGCAAAGTATTAATTTACTGCCCTTCCTCCCAACTTAAAGTGCTTTACAATCCGAAGACCTTCTTCACACACGCGGCATGGCTGGATCAGGCTTTCGCCCATTGTCCAATATTCCCCACTGCTGCCTCCCGTAGGAGTCTGGACCGTGTCTCAGTTCCAGTGTGACTGATCATCCTCTCAGACCAGTTACGGATCGTCGCCTTGGTGAGCCATTACCCCACCAACTAGCTAATCCGACCTAGGCTCATCTGATAGCGCAAGGCCCGAAGGTCCCCTGCTTTCTCCCGTAGGACGTATGCGGTATTAGCGTCCGTTTCCGGACGTTATCCCCCACTACCAGGCAGATTCCTAGGCATTACTCACCCGTCCGCCGCTCTCAAGAGAAGCAAGCTTCTCTCTACCGCTCGACTTGCATGTGTTAGGCCTGCCGCCAGCGTTCAATCTGAGCCATGATCAAACTCTTCAGTTCAAACATCTTTGGGTTTTTAAGAAACCCTAAACTTGGCTCAGCAATCGTTGGTTACATCTTTGATTTCTCGCGGAGTAACTTGTGATGCTGATAATCTTGTTGACTATCAGTCTGACCCCACAAGCACCCACACGAATTGCTTGATTCAGTTGTTAAAGAGCGGTTGGTTAAGATCTTTCGTCTCAACCGAGGCGCGCATTCTACAGCAGCCTCATTTGCTGTCAAGTGATTATTTTCAGAAGTTTTCAAAGTTTCCTTTGTAACTTCAACCACTTGCGCTTCCGATCTCTCGTTAGCGGGAGGCGAATTCTACAGCGTTACACGCTGCTGTCAACACCTCTTTTTCTCCGCTTTCGACCGAGAGATCGAACCGTTAATAGGGCCAAACAACACCGCCTTACTAACTCCTTCTGGGCCTCGATGATCTGAAGCAGCTCGCTGTCGAAACCTACATAACTCTTTGTTTACCAAGGAGTTTTCCGTTTCGACTGCGCCGGAAGTGGGGCGAATTATAGACAGATATAAAACGCCGTCAACAGTTAATTTCAGGTTTATTCGGATTTAAGCGTAATACGCGCAAATGCCTTCTTGCCGGCCTGGCAAACGTGGGTCGCGCCCAGTTCGTATATAAAGGTGCGATCGACAACCTCACCATCTATACGTACACCGCCAGACCCCAGAAGGTCGCGCGCCACCGCCGAGTTCTTCACCAGGCCCGCCTTATTAAGGACGGCAGCGATCGGCATTGCCTCGCCAGCAGTCAATTCAATCTCAGGCAGATCATCCGGCAGCTCGCCATCCTTCATACGGTTACCCGCAGCACGGTGAGCACTGGCCGCAGCCTCTTCACCATGGAAGCGCGCAACAATCTCTTCAGCCAGCTTGATCTTCACATCCCGCGGGTTAGCCCCAGCTTCCACTTCAGCACGCAATGCATTGATCTCATCCATCGAGCGGAAACTCAACAGTTCGAAGTAACGCCACATCAGCGCATCCGGAATCGAAACCAGCTTGCCGTACATCACACCCGGCGCTTCCTGGATACCGACATAGTTACCCAGGGACTTGGACATCTTCTTGACGCCATCCAGCCCTTCCAGCAACGGCATCGTCAGAATGCACTGAGCCTCTTGCCCATACGCACGCTGCAGCTCACGCCCCATCAGCAGGTTGAACTTCTGATCAGTACCGCCCAGCTCGACATCGGCACGCAACGCCACCGAGTCATACCCTTGAACCAATGGGTACAGGAACTCATGGATAGCGATCGGCTGATTAGTGGAGTAGCGCTTATCGAAGTCATCGCGCTCGAGCATGCGAGCAACGGTGTACTGGGACGTAAGACGAATGAAATCCGCCGGCCCCATCTGATCCATCCAGGTGGAGTTGAAGGCCACCTCGGTCTTGGCCGGATCAAGAATCTTGAAGACCTGGGTCTTGTAGGTCTCGGCGTTATCGAGAACCTGCTCACGGGTCAGCGGCGGACGCGTAGCGCTCTTGCCGCTCGGATCGCCGATCATCCCGGTGAAGTCACCTATAAGGAAGATTACCTGATGCCCCAGTTCCTGGAACTGGCGCAGCTTATTAATAAGCACCGTATGCCCAAGGTGCAGATCCGGCGCCGTCGGATCAAAGCCGGCCTTAATACGCAGGGGCTGGCCACGCTTGAGCTTTTCGATCAGCTCAGCTTCGACCAACAGTTCTTCCGCACCACGTTTGATCAGCGCTAGCTGCTCTTCAACCGACTTCATAACAGACCCGCAAGGCTCAGATTCAAAAGGGAACCAACCATACAAGATCAGGGACTAATTACAAGTTTTGCCCTGCGCACGGACACCGTTCAGCAAGCCCAGCGTTCGCAAGCTTGCACCACAGATGATTTGGTTATATTTTATACAGTTATTTCATCTTCATCATGTCATTCATCTTTTCCAATTCATCTTTTCAAAGTCAAAATTACTTATGACCACAGAACCGTCTAAAGCGCCGCCGCTTTACCCGAAGACCCACCTGCTCGCCGCAAGTGGGATCGCCGCCCTTCTGAGCCTGGCACTCCTGGTATTTCCTTCCAGCGACGTAGAAGCCAAACGAACGACCCTAAGCCTTGACCTTGAAAGTCCGGTTGAGCAATTGACACAAGATCAAGACGCTTCCGACGCACTTCAAGCCACAAATGGCGCAGCCGAATCGCCGTTTGCCCAGATCGAAAGCAGCGCCGAAGACACCAAGGAAACCGCGCAGGCCGAACCTGCGGTAGTAGAGGCACCCAAGAACCCGCTGCACCGGGAAGTCATTGTTGCCAAGGGCGACACCCTTTCGACCCTGTTCGAAAAGGTCGGCCTCCCCGCCGCGACGGTCAACGATGTACTGGCAAGCGACAAGCAGGCCAAGCAATTCACCCAACTCAAGCATGGCCAGAAGCTTGAATTCGAACTGGCGCCCGACGGCCAGCTGACCAACCTGCACAGCAACGTCAGCGACCTGGAAAGCATCACCCTGACCAAAGGCGCCAAGGGCTTTGCGTTCAACCGCATCACCACCAAGCCGGTCATGCGCTCCGCCTATGTACACGGCGTGATCAACAGCTCGCTGTCGCAGTCCGCCGCCCGCGCCGGCCTGTCCCACAGCATGACCATGGACATGGCCAGCGTGTTTGGCTACGACATCGACTTCGCCCAGGACATTCGCCAGGGTGACGAATTCGACGTGATCTACGAACAGAAGGTCGCCAACGGCAAGGTCGTCGGCACCGGCAACATCCTCTCTGCGCGATTTACCAACCGTGGCAAGACCTACACCGCCGTGCGCTACACCAACAAACAAGGCAACAGCAGCTACTACACCGCCGACGGCAACAGCATGCGCAAGGCGTTCATCCGTACCCCGGTTGACTTCGCCCGTATTAGCTCGCGTTTCTCGATGGGTCGCAAGCATCCAATTCTGAACAAAATTCGCGCTCACAAAGGCGTCGACTACGCCGCCCCGCGTGGCACGCCGATCAAGGCTGCCGGTGACGGCAAGGTCTTGCTGGCCGGTCGCCGTGGCGGCTACGGCAACACCGTGATCATCCAGCACGGGGCCACCTACCGTACGCTGTATGGCCACATGCAAGGTTTCGCCAAGGGCATCCAGACCGGCGGCAACGTCAAGCAGGGCCAGGTGATCGGTTACATCGGCACTACCGGGCTGTCCACCGGCCCGCACTTGCACTACGAGTTCCAGGTCAACGGCGTGCACGTCGACCCACTGGGCCAGAAGCTGCCCATGGCCGACCCGATCGCCAAGGCCGAGCGCGCCCGCTTCCTGCAGCAGAGCCAGCCATTGATGGCCCGCATGGACCAGGAGCGCTCTACTCTCCTGGCTTCGGCGAAGCGCTAAGCCATGTCGCTCTATATAGGTGTGATGTCCGGGACCAGCCTTGATGGCCTGGACATTGCGCTGATCGAGCAAGGCCCGGCGATCAAGCTGATCGCCACCCACTACATCCCCATGCCTGAATCCCTGCGTTCCGAGCTGCTTGGCCTGTGCGCCAGCGGCCCGGACGAGATTGCCCGTTCGGCGCTCGCGCAGCAGAACTGGGTGACGCTTGCCGCCCAAGGTATTCACGCCCTACTCGATCAGCAGAACCTCAAGCCCCAGGACATTCGAGCGATTGGCAGCCACGGCCAAACCATTCGTCACGAACCTGCACGGGGTTTTACCGTGCAGATCGGCAACCCGGCGCTGCTCACCGAATTGACCGGAATCACCGTCGTCAGTGATTTCCGTAGCCGCGATGTCGCCGCCGGAGGCCAAGGCGCCCCGCTGGTGCCTGCATTTCATGAGGCACTGTTTGGCGAGCGTACGGGCAACCGCGCCGTACTGAATGTAGGCGGCTTCAGCAACCTCAGCCTGATCGAGACCGGCAAACCGGTTGCGGGCTTCGACTGCGGCCCGGGGAATGTCCTGCTGGATGCCTGGATTCACCAGCAACGCGGCGAGAACTTCGACCGCGATGGCCAGTGGGCTGCCAGCGGGAAGGTTGAACCCCAGCTACTCAAGGCATTGCTCAGCGATCCGTTCTTTGTGACCAAAGGGCCAAAAAGCACCGGTCGCGAAGTCTTCAACCTGGGATGGCTTGAGCATCACCTGGGACGATTGCCGCCATTCGCAGCCCAGGACGTGCAAGCCACATTGCTCGAGCTGACTGCCCTGACCATCGTCGAATCCCTGCAAACCGCCCAACCACAGACCGAAACCCTGCTGCTCTGCGGCGGCGGCGCCCACAACGCAACCTTGATGAGCCGCCTGAGCGCCCTGCTGCCGGCGACCCAGGTCAGCAGCACCGCCACCTGCGGCGTAGACCCTGACTGGGTCGAAGCCATGGCGTTCGCCTGGCTGGCCCATTGCTGCCTGGAAGGCATCGCCGCCAACCGCCCCAGCGTCACCGGCGCCCGCGGCCTTCGTGTACTCGGCGCGATCTACCCCGCCTGAATCCCACACAGCAAAACGCCGCTTGGCCCTATCAAGGCCAAGCGGCGTTTTTATATCCGCTGTCGATCAGATCGAGAACGAAGACCCGCAACCACAAGTGGTGGTGGCATTCGGGTTCTTGATCACGAAGCGCGAACCTTCCAGACCTTCCTGATAGTCCACCTCGGCTCCTGCCAGGTACTGGAAGCTCATCGGATCGACAACCAGGCTGACGCCCTCGCGCTCAACGATGGTGTCGTCATCGGCCACGTCTTCATCGAAGGTAAAACCGTACTGAAACCCTGAACAACCGCCGCCCGTAACAAATACGCGCAGCTTCAAGCGATCATTACCCTCTTCATCGACCAGGCTCTTCACCTTGTGCGCAGCACCGTGGGTGAATTGCAAAGCCGTGGGGGTGAAGGATTCAACGCTCATGCTGATAATCTCCCGGCGTAGCGCCGCCATATGCGTGATGGCGGGCATTATCCGCTTCTCCTAGAAAAGCGGTCAACTATTGTTACGGTATATCAATCTGCGCAGCGGCCATTAAAAACACGAAAGGCCCGATCAACGGGCCTTTGCGCAACAGCAGAAAATTTACGGCAGCATGCCCGCGTGGGACAGGCCCAGCTTCTCATCCAGGCCAAACAGGATGTTCATGTTCTGCACAGCCTGGCCCGAAGCGCCCTTGACCAGGTTGTCGATGACCGACAATACCACCACCAGGTCACCATCCTGTGGACGATGCACTGCGATACGGCACACGTTGGCACCGCGCACGCTGCGGGTCTCCGGGTGGCTGCCCGCCGGCATCACATCGACGAACGGCTCATTGGCATAGCGCTTTTCAAACAGCGCCTGCAGGTCTACCGAGCGATCAACGACCGTCGCATACAGTGTGGAGTGGATCCCGCGGATCATCGGTGTCAGGTGCGGCACAAACGTCAGGCCGACATCCTTGCCCGCAGCACGACGCAGCCCCTGGCGAATTTCCGGCAAGTGACGATGGCCTTTGACTGCATAGGCTTTCATGCTTTCCGACGTCTCGGAGTAAAGCGAACCTACAGCGGCCCCACGACCAGCACCACTGACGCCCGACTTGCAGTCAGCAATCAGCCGCGATGCATCCGCCAGCCCGGCTTCCAGCAATGGCAGGAAACCCAACTGCGTAGCGGTCGGATAGCAACCCGGCACAGCGATCAGGCGTGCTTGCTTGATCTGCTCACGATTGACTTCCGGCAGGCCGTACACCGCCTCTTCCAGCAACTGCGGTGCACCGTGAGGCTGGCCGTACCACTTGGCCCACTCATCGGCGTCCTGCAGGCGGAAGTCTGCCGACAAGTCGATCACCTTGGTGCCGGCGGCCAGCAACTCGCCCGCCAGGGCATGGGCCACACCGTGAGGCGTGGCAAAGAACACCACATCACACGCGCCCAGGGTCTTGATATCCGGAACGCTGAACGCCAGGCCGTCATAGTGGCCTCGCAGGTTCGGGTACATATCGGCCACAGCCAGGCCGGCCTCGGATCGGGAAGTGATCACCACCACCTCAGCTTGCGGATGCTGAGCCAACAGACGCAGCAATTCGACACCGGTGTAACCCGTGCCGCCGACGATACCGACCTTGACCATAAACCTGCCCTCAACGAACCCACTGGAAAGCCGTCGATAATAGGGTTCGTATCGTCCTGCGACAACCTTCAACATGACGTGTAGACGCAAGAGCCACTACTATCTTCAGCTACCGTGAACCTGGGAATAACTAAAAATGCTTTATCTATGGGTCAAAGCCTTTCATATCGTCAGCATCGTCTGCTGGTTTGCCGCGCTGTTCTACCTTCCGCGCCTGTTCGTCTACCACGCCCAAAGCGAGGACACCATCAGCAAGGAACGCTTCAGCGTGATGGAGCGCAAGCTGTACCGCGGCATCATGGGCCCGGCGATGATCGCCAGCCTGGTGTTCGGCGGCTGGCTGATCTACCTCAACCCGGCCATCTTTCAATCCGGCGGGTGGATCCACGCCAAGTTGACTCTGGTAGTACTGCTCATCGGCTACCACCATATGTGCGGCGCGCAGGTAAAACGTTTCGCCCGTGGCGAAAACACCCGCAGCCATGTCTTTTATCGCTGGTTCAATGAAGTGCCAGTTCTGATATTGCTGGCTATCGTAATTTTGGTCGTGGTCAAACCGTTCTAATCTCTATTACTCGGGGTACTTCCAATGTCGCTGCCCGCTTCGCTCGAACAAAATCTGCGCCTGCCCGTCGTGGCTGCGCCGATGTTTCTGATCTCCAACCCGCAACTGGTGCTGGCCTGCTGCCGCAACGGGATCGTCGGCAGCTTCCCTGCCCTCAACCAGCGGGAAAGCAGCGGCTTCAAGGCGTGGCTGGAAGAAATCGAAGCGGGCCTGGCGCTGCTGGATAACCCGGCGCCCTATGCGGTCAACCTGATCGTGCACAACAGTAACCCGCGGGTGGAAGCTGACCTGGCGATCTGCGTCGAGCACAAGGTGCCGATCGTCATCACCAGCCTGGGCGCGGTGAAAGAATTGGTAGACGCGGTGCATAGCTACGGCGGCCTGGTATTCCACGATGTCACGACCCGGCGCCACGCCGAAAAGGCCGCTGAAGCCGGCGTCGATGGCCTGATCGCCGTTGCGGCGGGCGCAGGTGGCCACGCCGGCACCTGGAGCCCGTTCTCGCTGATCGCAGAAATCCGTCAGTTCTTCGACAAAACCCTGCTGCTCGCCGGTTGCCTGAACCACGGCCACGAAATCCTCGCCGCGCAACTGCTCGGCGCCGACCTGGCCTATTTCGGCACGCGTTTTATCGGCACCACCGAAAGCCAAGCCCCGGATGCCTATAAAGAGATGCTGCTCACATCGCGCGCCGCCGACATCGTGCACACTCCAGCCGTCTCCGGTGTTCCCGCAAGCTTCATGCGCCAGAGCCTGGAAAATGCCGGTTTCGACCTCGCCGCGCTGCAAGGCAAGGGTGAAGTCAATTTTGGCTCCAAGCTCAAGCCACTCAACGACGAAGCCAAAGCCTGGAAGACCGTGTGGTCCGCCGGCCAGGGCGTCGGAGAGATTGATGATTTGCCCAGCGTCGATGAACTCGTGGCCCGCCTGGATGCCGAATACCGCAAGGCGCTCGAGCATGCGGCACAATTGCCTGAACGCTGGCCACGCTGATCCGCGATTCAAAGCCTGCTGATCAAGGCAGGCCTCCCCTATTCAAGTGACAAGGATGCCCGCATGAGCGACAACCGTTTCAAGATTGTGTTTGATGGCGCATTGCTCCCGGGTGTCGAAAGCACCACCGCCAAGCTGAACCTCGCCGAGTTGTTCAAAAGTGATGTCGACGCGATCGAAAAGCTTTTCACCGGCCGCCCGGTCGCGCTGAAACGCGACCTTTCCCGCGCCGATGCCGAGACCTATCTGCAAGCGCTGAAAAACGCCGGGGTGGATGCGCGGATAGAAGAAGAGCAGCCGGTCGCCTTCAGCCTTGCCGAAACCCATGAAACGGACTCCGGCAGCGCGACTGACTACACCCGCCCCGCCGCATCGCCTTACGCCCCGCCCCGAGCCGCGGTTGGCGAGAACCTGCCGGAGTTTTCCACCCTTAAGGTATTCACCGTCAACGGCCGGATCGGACGCCTGCGCTTCCTGGCGTGGACGCTGGTGCTGAGCGTGGTGATCCTCCTCGTCTCAAGCGTGTTCTTCACCGTCGGACTTGGTATCGCTGCGGTCTCTCCGACGATTGCCATGGTCATTGGCTTCTTGGTGGGGATTGCCATACTCGTGGCCGCTGTGTGGGTCAGCGTACAGATCACCGTGCAGCGCCTGCATGACCTGGGCTGGTCCGGCTGGCTGTGGTTCCTGCACCTGGTGCCCTTCGTTGGCAGCATCTTCCCGATCCTGCTGATGGTCCTCCCCGGTAACACGGGCGCAAACCAGTACGGCGCGCCACCACCGCGTAACTCCACTGCGGTGAAAATCCTCTCCGCATTGTGGCTCGCATTCATTCCGCTGGTATTTGCCGGCGCGGTGTTGGTTGGCATGAGCGGCTACCTGGATCAACTGGAAAGCGATGTAGGTGGCAGCTACGAAAGCAGCTCCATCAACTCCGATGACGACAGCGACCAGGCCACCACCGTCGATGAAGTCGATGTGCAAAGTGCTGACGACACAGCCGAACCTGTAGACTCTACGCAACAGTGAAAAACGCCCGACGCCTGTGACGCCTCTGTCACAGGCCCGGTAGCGTTGCGATGGAGAAACGCATGACCCGTTACGCTCTGATCACCGGTGCCTCCAGCGGCATCGGCCTGGCCTTGGCCGAAGCACTGGCCCGTCGCGGCCGCAGCTTGATTCTGGTGGCCCGCCAGCGTGATCAGTTGGAAAGCATTGCAATTGAATTGACTCAGCGCTTCGGCGTCGAGGTGCTGTTCCGTGCCTGTGACCTGGGCGAGCCCCTGCGGCTCTCCGGGTTCCTGCTGGAACTGGAAGAAGGCGAGCGGCAGATCGACCTGCTGGTCAACTGCGCCGGCATCGGTACCAGCGGCCCGTTCCTGGCGCAGGACTGGATGACCGAGCAGGACCTGATGGAGGTCAACATCCTCGCCCTGACCCGCATGTGCCACGCCCTCGGCAACGCCATGGCCCTGCACGGCGGCGGGCAGATTCTCAACGTCGCGTCGATTGCCGCGTTCCAACCCGGCCCGTGGATGAGCACTTACTACGCCAGCAAGGCCTACGTGCTGCACTTTTCCGAAGGCTTGCGCGAGGAACTGAAGACCTGCGGCATCAAGGTTTCCGTTCTTTGCCCCGGCCCGACCCGCACCGCATTCTTCGGCACCGCCCAAATGGACACCGCCAAGCTGGATCGCAGCCAACAGTTGATGAGCCCGGAAGAAGTCGCGCTCTACACCGTGCGTGCGCTGGCCAAGAACAAAGCCATCATCATTCCCGGCCGGCGTAATCGCTGGCTGGCGTTCAGCCCGCGCCTGAGCCCGCGCTGGCTGACCCGCAAGATTGCCGGCGCGATCAACAAGGCCTATTGCCCGCGCTGATCGCCTGAGTACACTCACCCTGCACTTTCACAATGGAGAAACAGCTGTGGATACTCTGTTCACCAAGATCATCAACAGAGAAATACCCGCGAAGATCATCTACGAGGATGACCAGGTCCTGGCCTTCCACGACATCGCGCCAATGGCACCCGTGCATTTCCTGGTGATTCCGAAAAAGCCGATCCGCACCCTCAACGACCTCACCGAGGAAGACAAGGCGCTGGCCGGGCATATCCTGTTCACCGCCCAGCGCCTGGCGGTTGAGCAAGGCTGTGAGAAGGGCTTCCGTGTGGTGATGAACTGCAACGAAGATGGCGGACAGACCGTTTATCACATCCACATGCATGTTCTGGGTCAACGCCAGATGAACTGGCCGCCGGGCTGAGCAATACCTGTGGCGAGGGAGCTTGCTGTGGCGAGGGAGCTTGCTCCCGCTGGGCTGCGTAGCAGCCCCAAAAACGAGAGCGCTGCGTACTCCAGCGCGAGCAAGCTCCCTCGCCACACAAGCAATTTGACCCAGCGCAAACGCTTCCCCCTCTCTTGCGGTAAACTGGCCGCCGAGATTCTTCCCGGAGGTCAGCATGACTACCCAACGTCACTACTCGCCGATTGATCGTCTGTTGCTGCAAGCCGATACGGCCATGCGCACGCTGCTGCCATTCAGCGGCCAACCGCACCGCCCGTCGCCCGCCATCGTGCGGCCCGAAGCGCAGATGAGCGAGACCGACACCCGCCACGTCGCCGGCCTGATGCGTATCAACCATACCGGCGAGGTCTGTGCCCAGGCGCTGTACCAGGGCCAGGCCCTGACCGCCAAGCTGCCGCAAGTGCGCGCCGCGATGGAACATGCCGCCGAAGAAGAAATCGATCACCTGGCCTGGTGCGAACAACGCATTCGCCAGTTGAACAGCCATCCGAGCGTGCTGAACCCGCTGTTCTACGGCTTATCGTTTGGCATTGGTGCGGTGGCCGGGCTGATCAGCGACAAAGTCAGCCTGGGTTTTGTGGCCGCCACCGAGCATCAGGTGTGCAAACACCTCAATGAACACCTCGAGCAACTGCCGGCTGAAGACGAAAAGTCCCGGGCGATTCTTGAGCAGATGCGCATTGATGAAGAACATCACGCCGAAAGCGCGCTGGACGCGGGCGGCTTCCGCTTCCCGGCACCGGTGAAATTTGGCATGAGCCTGCTGGCCAAGGTCATGACCAAAAGCACGTACCGCATCTAGTTTCAGCAGAAAACAAAAAAGGGCGCTATCAAGCGCCCTTTCTTTTTGCCTGCCGATTGAAGAATCAGCCCAACTCAATGATCTCGTAATCATGAGTGATGGCAACGCCCGCAGCGCCCAGCATGATCGAGGCCGAGCAGTACTTCTCCGCCGACAACTCGATGGCCCGCTTGACCTGGGCTTCTTTCAACGCCCGGCCCTTGACGACAAAGTGCATGTGGATCCTGGTAAACACCTTCGGGTCTTCGGTGGCACGCTCGGCTTCCAGGAATGCTTCGCAGCTTTCCACCGCCTGGCGGGACTTCTTCAGGATGCTCACCACATCGAAATTGCTGCAACCGCCTACACCGAGCAGGAGCATTTCCATCGGGCGTACGCCCAGGTTGCGGCCACCGGCCTCCGGCGGGCCGTCCATGACCACCACGTGGCCACTGCCCGACTCACCGAGGAACATGGCTTCGCCCGCCCATTGGATGCGTGCCTTCATCGCCCAGACTCCACTGCTAAAAAAGGGTCGCCAGCTTAGCACAGCACTTTGGGCCGGCAGCGTTTCCCATGAAAGCGATCAACAGCAGGGTTTGCTGGGTAAATTCCCTAATGAAGTCAGAATGTGTCTGTTAAGCTGGCGCCAAATCAATGGCGCATTGCCATCCATTGGATGATGTAGCTTAGCCGTTGATCGCGCTGGATAAAAAAACAAGCTCACCAACACCGTGCAGTCTTTTCGGGATACAACCATGGTTGCTATTACTCCCACACCCAAAATCAAGAACCTCGACAAACTGCTCATGCATTGTCAGCGCCGGCGTCATCCAGCCAAGCACAACATCATCTGCGCGGGCGAGCGCTCGGAATCCCTGTTCTTCATTATCAAAGGCTCGGTCACCATCCTGATCGAGGATGACGATGGTCGCGAAATGATCATCGCCTACCTCAATACCGGTGATTTCTTCGGTGAACTCGGGCTTTTCGAACAAGCCGGCAAGGAACAGCAACGCAGTGCCTGGGTGCGGGCCAAAGTCGAATGCGAAGTCGCCGAGATCAGCTATACGAAATTTCGCGAACTGGCCCAGCAGGATCCCGACATTCTGTACGCCCTGAGCGGCCAGATCGCACAGCGCCTGAGAGACACCACGCGCAAAGTCGGCGACCTGGCGTTCTTCGACGTCACCGGCCGGGTTGCCCGCTGCCTGCTGGAGTTGTGCAAGCAACCGGACGCCATGACCCATCCCGACGGGATGCAGATCAAGATCACCCGCCAGGAAATCGGGCGGATCGTCGGTTGCTCAAGGGAAATGGTTGGCCGCGTGCTCAAGGACCTGGAGGAACGCAACCTGGTGCATGTCAAAGGCAAGACCATGGTGGTCTTCGGTACGCGTTAAACCGGCAGGAAACTCGCAAGCATCTGACGGTACAACGTATCAAGCCGGGCAATCGCATCTGGCGCCACAAAGGCCTCGTGCAGGGCGATGTGGCTTTCGGCGCGCACCCGTTGTTCCAGGCCGCATGCTTCATTGAAGCGATTGACCGCGGCGATCAACTCGACGCGATCGTCATCCAGCAGCAACGCACCATGCACCAACCCCACCGGGCACCCGCCACTCTGGCGCCAGCGCTGGGCGGTACCGACCATTTTGCGACCATCAAGGTTGACGTTGTAGCGACCGTCGCAAAACGCACCGTCGATCTCGCCCACCGACGCGTTGCCACCCAACTCGATCAGCAGGTCGCAAATCGGCTGGCACAGACGCTGGTAGCCGGTTTCGATACGGCCCTGGTCACCTTCACTGCGTGGTGGCGCGTAGACTAACGCGATATTGACCGTGGCTGCCGATTGCGGAACCGGCTCACCGCCCGTTTCCCGCAGCAGCACCGGCCAACCGGCATCTGCCGACACCTGGCTGGCGGTCTCGAATGCCGGAAGGCGGCTCAAACGACGAGGCATCACCAACGCTTGATCGCTGGGCTGCCAGAACAGCAGGCCGAACGGTTGCTCGCCGGCACAGACCGCGGCAAGCAAATCCTGCTCGGCCTTAAGGCCTGCCTCGACCGTCATCGCCGCCGGCTGGGTCATGATCAATCCAGGGTCGAGCCACTGACGGCAACGCCACGCTCCGGGAAGAACAGGCGCTGCAACTCAGCCCCCGGGTTCTCGGCACGCATGAAGGTTTCGCCGACGAGGAACGAGTACACGCCGCTGATTTCCATCAGTTCCACATCGGCGCGATTGACGATGCCGCTTTCGGTGATCACCAACCGGTCGCGCGGGATGCGCGGTAACAGGTCGAGGGTGTTTTCCAGGCTGACTTCGAAGGTGTGCAGGTTGCGGTTGTTGACGCCCACCAACGGTGTGTCGAGGGTTTTCAACGCGCGTTCCAGTTCATCACCGTCGTGCACTTCCACCAGCACATCGAGGCCAACACTTTTGGCCACGGCTGCCAGTTCGGCCATCTTCACGTCATCCAGTGCGGAGACGATCAACAGCACGCAATCGGCGCCCAAGGCACGGGCTTCGACGATCTGGTAGGGGTCGACCATGAAGTCCTTGCGGATCACCGGCAGCGAGCACGCGGCACGTGCTTGCTGCAAGTACAGGTCGGAACCCTGGAAGAAGTCGATATCAGTCAACACCGAGAGGCACGTCGCGCCGCCCTTTTCATAGCTCTTGGCAATGTCTTCAGGGATGAAGATCTCGCGGATCACGCCCTTACTCGGCGAAGCCTTCTTGATTTCAGCGATAACGGCCGGCTGTTTTTCCTTGGCCTGCTTGATCAGCGCATTGGCGAACCCACGCGGTGCATCAGCGGTTTTCGCCAGGCCTTCCAGCTCAGCCAGGCTGACCCGGGCACGGCGCTCGGCGACTTCTTCTGCCTTGCGGGCCAGGATTTTTTCCAGAACGGTCGGAACACTCATCCTTCATTCTCCACTTTGAACACCGCAGTAAACGCACCCAGTTCTTCGAGCTTTTCGCGCGCCAGCCCGGTATGCAATGCATCATGAGCGAGGGCAACACCCTCTTTAAGACTGTAGGCGTGATCCGCGGCGTACAGCGCCGCACCGGCGTTGAGCACAATCATTTCTGCGGCTTTCTGGCCGTTTTCGGTCTTGCGGCGTCCCAGGGCATCGCGAATCAGTTCAAGGGAGGCTGCCGGGCTTTCTACGGCCAGGCCGTGCAGGCTCTGGCTTTTCATGCCGAGGTCTTCTGGCTCGACCCAATACTCGGTGACCTGGTCGTTCTTCAACTCCGCCACGAAGGTCGGTGCCGCCAGGCTGAACTCGTCGAGGCCATCCTTGGAGTGCACCACCAGCACGTGCTTGCTGCCCAGGCGCTGCAGGACTTCAGCCAATGGCCGGCACAGCGCCTGGCTGAACACGCCCACTACCTGATGCTTCACACCGGCCGGATTCGTAAGCGGGCCGAGCATGTTGAACAGGGTACGCAGGCCCAAGTCCTTGCGCGGGCCGGCGGCGTGTTTCATCGCGCCGTGATGGGACTGGGCAAACATGAAGCCGATACCGACATGATCGATGCAGCGCGCCACTTGTACCGGGGTCAGGTTCAGGTAGATGCCTGCTGCTTCCAGCAAATCGGCGCTGCCGCTTTTACCCGACACCGCGCGGTTACCGTGCTTGGCCACGGTGCAGCCGGCAGCGGCCACCACAAAGGAAGAAGCCGTCGACACGTTGAAAATGTTCGCACCGTCGCCGCCGGTGCCGACCACGTCGACCACGCCGTCGAGGGTCTTGAGTTCAACCTTGTCGGCCAGCTCACGCATGACCGACACAGCGCCAACGATTTCGTCGATGCTCTCGCTCTTCATGCGCATGGCCATCATGAACGCGCCGATCTGCGCGTCGGTGCATTGACCGGTCATGATCTCGCGCATCACATCGCTCATTTCAGCGGTGCTCAGGTCCAGATGGCCGACGATACGGCTCAGGGCAGTCTTGATATCCATGAAAAGTCCTTAGCGCGTGCCGCCGCTCTGCTTGAGAAAGTTAGCGAACAGCTCGAAGCCCTGCTCGGTCAAAATCGATTCCGGGTGAAATTGCACCCCTTCGACGTTCAGTGTCTTATGACGCAGGCCCATGATCTCGTCGACCGAGCCGTCTTCCAGCTGGGTCCAGGCCGTCAGCTCAAGGCACTCGGGCAGGGTTTCACGCTTGACCACCAGCGAGTGGTAGCGGGTTACCGTTACCGGCAGGTTCAAACCCTGGAATACGCCCTGGTCCTTGTGAAATACCGGGCTGGTCTTGCCGTGCATTACCTGGCGAGCGCGGACGACGTCGCCACCGAAGGCCTGGCCGATGGACTGATGGCCCAGGCACACGCCCAGGATCGGCAGCTTGCCGGCAAAGTATTGGATGGCTTCGAGGGAGATGCCCGCTTCGGTCGGCGTACACGGGCCTGGGGAGACGACGATGCGTTCAGGGTTCAACGCGGCGATCTGGGCCACGGTCAATTCGTCGTTGCGCACCACCTTGACCTCGGCGCCGAGCTCGCCCAGGTACTGCACAACGTTGTAGGTAAAGGAGTCGTAGTTATCAATCATCAGCAACATGTGGGTTAAAACCTCTTGAATTCACTGACTTCTAATGACGGCCTTCCAAGGGAGTGACCCGCTGCCAGACGCACTTTCCGGTTGCCGGGGTTGGCCGGCAAGGGGCGTTTAACAGAGGGTGAAGAAGGCAAATCGGTACAGGTCCGGCGGGGCCGGTAGAGAAAAGTTAGGCGCGCCAACGCCAACGGGCGTGTGCCTTGACTACTCGCATCAAGAGTTTGCTGATGATCAACACGGGGAGGGTCTCATTCATACGTTCAGGCACAGTAACGTAGCCTCGCCAACGGTGCAATATCGAGCCGCAAATACGGGGGAAACTGCCCGACTGATAATTGGCGTCAAACTTTTCAGAACCCTTCCAAGGGCGCTACAGTCACAGTGCTGACAAAAAAACAAAATCATGGACGGACTCATGACCAAGATGCCCTATTTCACCCCCATCGTCGGCTGCCTCTTGGCGCTGGCATGCTCGCAAGCCTTCGCCGCGCCCTCGCCTTATTCGACGATGGTCGTTTTCGGTGACAGCCTGGCCGACGCCGGTACATTTGCCGACCCTGGCGCACCGGGCTCAACCTATCGCTTCACCAACCGCACCGGCCCGCAATACTTCGACGGCAGCGGCGAAAGCACATCGTTGATCTCCTCGACGTTATTGGGCGGCAAGCTGGGGGTTGCCCCGGGCGACCTGAATGCCTCGACCTCGCCGGAGCGCGCCGCGCTGGGCCAGCCAGACGGCAATAACTGGGCCGTCGGCGGCTACACCACCCAACAGATCTACGATGCCATCACCGGTAACTCCACCGTCACCGACAGCGACACCGGGCAGGTATTGCGTACACGTCCCGGATACCTGGCATCAACGGGGGGCCGAGCCGACCCCAACGCGTTGTACTTTCTCTCCGGCGGCGGCAATGACTTCCTCGACGGCCTGGTCCTCAGCCCCGACCAGGCCTCGGCCGCAGCCGGGCGCCTGGCCGACAGCGCCCAGGCGCTGCAACAGGCTGGCGCCCGTTATGTAATGGTATGGATGCTGCCGGACCTGGGCCTGACACCTGCCGTCAATGGCACCCCGCTCCAAGGGGCCGTCAGCACCCTGGCCGGCGCGTTCAACCAGACCCTGGTACAGCGCCTGTCGCAAATCGATGCGCAGATCATCCCGCTGAACATTCCGTTGCTGCTCAAGGAAACCTTTGCCGATCCCGGGCGTTTTGGTTTTGCCACCGACCAGAACCTCAACCAGACGTGCTTCAGTGGCACCACCTGCAGGAATCCGGTGTATGGCGTCGGCGGCACCAATCCGGACCCGACCAAGCTGATTTACAACGACACCGTGCACCCGACCGAGGCCGGCCAGGTACTGATCGCCGACTACGCGTATTCACTGCTGGCAGCGCCCTGGGAAATCACCCTGCTTCCGGAAATGGCCCAAGGCACCTTGCGCGCCCATCAGGATTCATTGCGCAACCAATGGCAAGCCGACTCCCGTAGCTGGCAGGCCGTGGGCCAATGGCGGGCGATCGTCGACGCTGGCGGCCAGCACCTGGACTTCGATGATCAGAACAGCTCGGCCAGCGGTGACGGCAGCGGCTATAACCTGAACATCGGTGGCAGCTACAGGCTCAATGACGAGTGGCGCGTGGGTGTGGTAGCAGGCTTCTATCGCCAGAGTCTTGAGGCCGGCGCCAGCGATTCGGACTACAAGCTCAACAGCTACCTGGGCACCGCGTTCGCCCAATATCAGGAAGATCACTGGTGGGCCGACGCCGCATTGACCGGCGGCAAACTGGACTTCGACAACCTCAAGCGCAAGTTCGCCCTGGGCATCAGCGAAGGCACCGAGAAAGGCGACACCGACGGCTGGCTATGGGCATTGAGCGCACGGGTTGGGTATGACATCGCCGAGCCGAACAGCGAGTGGCACTTCTCACCCTTTATCAGCGCTGACTATTCGCGGGTCGAGGTGAATGGTTATTCGGAGAAAGATGCCCGTTCCACCGCGCTGACGTTTGATGACCAACAGCGCGACTCCAAGCGTTTGGGAATCGGATTACAAGCCAACTACCGCTTCACCCCGCAAACCCTGGTGTTTGGCGAAGTGGCCCACGAGCACGAGTTTGAAAACGATACGCAGCGAGTGGGCATGTCCCTCAACAGCGTGCCGGGGATTGATTTCAAACTGGACGGCTACACGCCACGCAGCAATTCGGATCGCTTGAACCTGGGGATTACCCACAAGGTGACCAAGGACCTGGCGTTGAACGCGGCCTATAACGTGAGAAAGGATGACAACTTTACCCAGCAAGGGCTGAGTGTCGGGGTGAGTCTGGATTTCTGACTCGGACTTGAAACTGACAAATACCAAATGTGGGAGCGGGCTTGCTCGCGAAAGCGGTGCGACAGTCACCTTATATATCGACTGATACACCGCCTTCGCGAGCAAGCCCGCTCCCACATTTTTGATCTACGTCTGACTTCAGCCCTGCGGGGTCTGCTCAGCCAACGCCACCGCACGGAACATCGCCCGGCGCTTGTTCAGCGTCTCTTCCCATTCCAGGGCCGGTACCGAGTCGGCCACGATCCCGCCGCCCGCCTGCACGTGCAGTTCGCCGTCCTTGATCACCGCCGTACGGATCGCGATCGCAGTGTCCATATTGCCGTTCCAGGCGAAATACCCCACCGCGCCGCCATACACACCACGCTTGACCGGCTCCAGCTCGTCGATGATTTCCATCGCGCGAATCTTCGGTGCGCCCGACAAGGTGCCCGCCGGCAGGATCGCCCGCAGTGCATCCATCGCCGTTAACCCGGCCTTCAGCTCGCCGGTGACGTTGGACACGATGTGCATCACGTTGGAGTAACGCTCGATCACCATCTTCTCGGTGAGCTTCACCGAACCGATTTCCGAGACACGCCCGGTGTCGTTGCGGCCCAGGTCGATCAGCATCAAGTGCTCGGCGATTTCCTTGTCGTCGCTCAACAGGTCCTGTTCCAGCGCCAGGTCCGCCTCTTCGGTCGCACCGCGAGGGCGCGTGCCGGCAATCGGGCGCACGGTGATCAGGTTGTCTTCGACCCGCACCAGCACTTCCGGCGAACTGCCCACGACGTGGAAGTCGCCAAAGTTGAAGAAGTACATGTACGGCGTCGGGTTGAAACAGCGCAGCGCCCGGTACAAATCAATCGGCGCGGCCTTGAAGTCGATGGACATGCGTTGCGACGGCACCACCTGCATGCAGTCACCGGCAAGGATATATTCCTTGATGGTATCGACCGCACGCTCGTAGTCATCCTGGGTAAAGCTGGAGCGGAACACCGGGTCAGCCGCCGGTGGACGGCTGAGGTCCAGGCCGCGACGCGGGGTGATCGGCTGGCGCAGTTTTTCCAGCAGCGCTTCCAGGCTCGCCTGGCCTTGCTCGAACGCATCGGCCTGGGAAGGATCCGCCAACACGATAGCGTGCATCTTGCCCGCGAGGTTGTCGAACACCACCACCGCGTCGGAAACCATCAGCAGAATGTCCGGCACACCCAACGGATCGGGGTTCGGGGATTTGCCCAGGCGTTTTTCCACGTAGCGCACGCAGTCGTAGCCGAAGTAACCCACCAGGCCGCCGTTGAAGCGCGGCAGGCCGGCGATGGTCGGCACGTTGTAGCGCGCCTTGAATTCCTCGACGAAGGCCAGCGGGTCTTCCACATCGTGACTTTCGATCTCGACGCCGTCCAGGGTGATGCTCACATGGTGATCATGTACCCGCAACACCGTGCGGCACGGCAGGCCGATGATCGAATAACGGCCCCATTTCTCGCCGCCCTGCACCGACTCCAGCAGATAGGAGTTGGGCTCGTCGGCCAGTTTCAGGTAGATCGACAATGGCGTGTCGAAGTCGGCCAGGGTTTCGCAGGCCATGGGGATACGGTTGTAGCCGGCAGCGGCCAAACGCAGGAATTCTTCGCGGATCATGAGGTGCCTCGTGGCTTGAGGGTCTAACGGTCAGGTGTGCAAACGTGCCGCAGCGCGGCGAGGATCAGTCAGGCGCGCCAACGCCAGCGGGCCAGGGCCTTGATGACTTTCATCCAGAGTTTGCGAGTGACCACCACGATGGGATTTCCAGAAGGGGATGGAACAGCGTCGGGCAACGTTATCTCAGCGCCCGTTCCCAAGCAACCGGGGATTAACAGGCGCAGGTCATCAATCACCAGCGCCGGGGATTCTTCGGCAATCGGCCGGCCATGGTTGTAGCCGTAACTCAAGGCCACACACTTGACCCCCGCCGCTTTCGCCGCCAGCACATCACTGCGCGAATCGCCGACAAACAGCGATTGGGACGCCGGGATATTGGCCATTTTCATCACGAAGAACAGCGCGGCCGGGTCGGGCTTCTTCTGCGGCAAGGTATCGCCGCCGATGATCCAGCGGAAATACCGGCCGATCTTCATCTGGTCCAACAGCGGCGCGACGAAGCGCTCCGGCTTGTTGGTGATCAGGGCCATTTCCACGCCCTGCTTGTGCAGCCATTTCAGGGTGTCGCGCACGCCGGGATAAACCACGGTCAGTTCGTGGCCGTTTTCGTAGGCCACGTTGAACAGCTCAAGCGCATGCTCGGCTTCCACATCATCGACACCCTCGGCCTCGATGTTGTTGGCCAAGGCCCGACGCACCAGCATCTGCGCGCCATTGCCGACCCACTCGCGCACCGACTCGATACCCGCCGGCTTGCGCCCCAGCTTGAGCAGCATCTGGTCCACCGCCGCGGCCAGGTCCGGCACTGAATCGATCAACGTACCGTCCAGATCGAACATCACCAGCCGTGGCAGTTTGCCGGGGAACAGTTGCTCAAAGCCACTCATGGACGCGCCAGCGCCAGTTCTGCACGCATCTTGGCGATCACTTCCTGATAGTCCGGGGCATTGAAGATTGCCGAACCGGCCACAAAGGTGTCAGCACCCGCCGCGGCGATTTCGCGGATGTTGTTGACGTTGACGCCACCGTCGATCTCCAGGCGGATATCACGGCCCGACGCATCGATCAGCGCCCGCGCTTCACGCAGCTTGTTGAGGGTGCCGGGGATAAACTTCTGCCCGCCGAAGCCCGGGTTGACGCTCATCAGCAACACCATGTCGACTTTGTCCATCACGTACTCAAGCACGCTCAGCGGAGTGGCCGGGTTGAACACCAGGCCCGCCTTGCAACCGCCCTCGCGGATCAGTTGCAGGGTGCGGTCCACGTGCAACGTAGCTTCCGGGTGGAAGGTGATGTAGGTCGCGCCGGCTTCGATGAAGTCACCGACGATGCGGTCCACCGGGCTGACCATCAAGTGCGCATCGATAGGCGCGGTCACGCCGTATTTACGCAGGGCGGCGCAGACCATCGGACCAATGGTCAGGTTCGGCACATAGTGGTTGTCCATGACATCGAAGTGAACGAAGTCGGCACCGGCGGCCAACACCTTGTCCACTTCCTCGCCCAGGCGGGCGAAGTCGGCGGAGAGAATCGATGGAGCAATGACGAAGGGCTGCATGACGCACCTTTTTGAGCTAAATCACGATGGCGCGCATTGTATACCTCATGCTTTGCCGCGCGCACCGTGACCTCGCTCAATGGTTAATAAGCTGCCCGGTAGATTTTCTCGATATCAGCGGCGCTGAGCTTGCGCGGATTGTTGCGCATCAGGCGCTCGATCCCCGCCGCTTCTACCGCCATGGCCGGGATCGCATCTTCAGGCACACCGAAGCTGCGCAGGCCGGACGGAATCTCGACTGCGGCACACAGTCGCGTCATCGCATCGACGGCCTGGTCGGCGGCATCCACCGCACTCAACCCCGTGATATTCACGCCCATGGCCTCGGCTATCTCCTGCATGCGCTCCACACACGCCAGCTTGTTCCAGTGCATCACGTAGGGCAGCAGCAAGGCATTGCTTACGCCGTGGGCGATGTTGAAACGCCCGCCCAACGGGTAGGCCAACGCATGCACCGCGCCCACGCCGGCATTCCCGAACGCCATCCCGGCCATCAGGCTGGCGGTGGCCATGTCGTCCCGGGCCTCAAGGTTGGCGGGGTTGGCGTAGGCCTTGGGCAACGCCTTGGCAATCAGTTTGATCGCCCCGATGGCCAGTGCATCGGTGATCGGCGAGGCATTCAGCGACAGGTAGGATTCGATGGCGTGCACCAATGCGTCCACCCCACTGGCGGCGGTGACGCTGCGGGGGCAAGTCAGGGTCATCTGCGGGCTGATCAGGGCCACGTCCGGCAGCAGGTAATCACTGACGATGCCTTTTTTCAGTTGCGCGACCTTGTCCGACAGAATCGCCACGTTGGTCACCTCCGAACCGGTGCCGGCGGTGGTGGGAATCGCGATCAGCGGCGGGCCTTTGCGCGGCACCTGGTCCACGCCGAACAGGTCGGCCAGGGCGCCGTGGTAACCGGCGTAGGCCGCCACGCTCTTGGCGATGTCGATGGCACTGCCGCCGCCGACGCCGATCAGGCCGTCATGCCCGCCTTCGCGGTAGACGCGCATGCAGTCCTCGACGATGGCGATTTCCGGGTCGGGCAGCACGCGGTCGAAAATCTCGTAGGTCCGTTCGCCCAGGTGTTCCAGCGCCAGCGCCACGGTGCCGGATTTGACCAGTGCCGCATCGGTGACAATCAGCGGGTTGTCGACATCCAGCCGCGTCAGCTCGGCGGCCAGTTGCTCGATGGCGCCTGTGCCGGTGAGCAGTTTGTGGGCGATCTTGAATGAGGAAGTACTCATGTGCGCGGCCTCTTATCAGTTATGGGCTGGCACAAGATTAGCTGACTTGGGCTGGTTGTCTTGCATTCAGCTACTGAATAGACACAAACCCAATGTGGGAGCGGGCTTGCTCGCGAAGGCGGTAGGCCAGTCGATATCTCTGTTGACTGACACACCGCCTTCGCGAGCAAGCCCGCTCCCACATTTTGATCTCTGTTTGGCTTTAGACCTGGGCCGTACGCAGTTTCTCGCTGCGCCCGCGCAGCCATTCCAGGGTCAGCAACAGCACCACCGAGAAGGCGATCAGCAAGGTCGCCGCCGCCGCAATCGTCGGGCTGAGGTTTTCACGGATGCCGCTGAACATCTGCCGTGGCAAGGTTGCCTGCTCGGGCCCGGCGAGGAACAGCGTCACCACCACTTCATCGAACGAGGTGGCAAAGGCGAACAGCGCCCCGGAGATCACCCCCGGGGCAATCAATGGCAAGGTCACCCGACGAAACGCCGTCAGCGGTGACGCGCCCAGGCTGGCCGCCGCCCGCACCAGGTTATGGTTGAACCCCTGCAAGGTCGCCGACACGGTGATGATCACAAACGGCACGCCCAGCACCGCGTGCACCACGATCAGCGAGAAGAAGCTGTTGCCCAGGCCCAGCGGCGCGAAGAACAGGTAACTGGCCACACCGATAATCACCACGGGCACTACCATCGGCGAAATCACCAGGGCCATCACCAGCGCCTTGCCGGGAAAGTGCCCCCGGGTCAGGCCAATCGCCGCCAGCGTGCCGAACACCATCGCCAGCACTGTAGCCGCCGGAGCCACGATGATGCTGTTCTTCAGGGCGCGCATCCATTCCGCCGAACCGAAGAAATCCTGGTACCAGTGCAGCGAGAAACCTTGCAGCGGGTAGACCAGGAAACTTCCACTGTTGAACGACAGCGGGATGATCACCAGCACCGGCAAGATCAGGAACAACAGGATCAGGCCGCAGAGGATCCGCAAGCTGTAGAACCAGACCCGTTCCACGGGCGACATATAAGGGCTCAGCATCGCAACGGTCTCCTTAGCTCAGGCGCAGGCGGCTGGCGCCCACCAGCCAGTTGTAGATCAGGTACAGCACCACGGTGGCCAGCAGCAACAAGCCGCCCAAGGCCGTGGCCATGCCCCAGTTGATGCTGGTGTTGGTGTAGAAGGCCACGAAGTAGCTGACCATCTGGTCGTTCGGGCTGCCCAGCAAGGCCGGGGTGATGTAGTAGCCAATCGCCAAAATGAACACCAACAAGCAGCCGGCACCAACGCCTGCGTAGGTCTGCGGGAAGTACACGCGCCAGAAGCTGGCGAATGGGTGGCAGCCCAGGGAGATTGCCGCCCGCATGTAGGTGGGCGAGATGCCTTTCATCACGCTGTAGATCGGCAAAATCATGAACGGCAACAGAATGTGCACCATGGAGATGTAGACCCCCAGCCGGTTGAACACCAACTCGACGGGTTTATCGATCAGCCCCATGCCCATCAGCGCGCTGTTGATCAAGCCGCCGGACTGCAGCAATACGATCCAGGCCGCCACGCGCACCAGCACCGAGGTCCAGAACGGCAGCAGCACCAGGATCATCAGCAAATTGCTTTGCCGCGCCGGCAAGTTGGCCAGCAGGTAAGCCAACGGATAGGCCAGCAGCAGGCAGCACACGGTGATGACCAGGCCCATCCAGAACGTACGGGTGAAGATATCGAGGTAGATCGCCTGGTCCGGGGTGGCCGGGGCGATTTCGCCGAGGTCGTCGATGCGGTGATCGACGGCGGCCAGCAAGTAGTATGGCGTGAGGCTGCTGGTGTTGCGCCGGATCGCCTGCCAGTACGCCGGGTCGCCCCAGCGTTCGTCGAGGTTTTCCAGCGCTTCTTTATAGGAGGCAGGCGCTTCGGTGAACGGCAGCGCCCGCGCGGTTTTTGTCAGCAGGCTGCGATAGCCCGCCAGCTCCATGTTCAAGCGTTTGGAGAGGTCGCCCAGGGTCGAGTTTTTCCGGGCTTCGCCCAGGTCCTCGCTGATGGCCTGGTACACCGGCTCGCCCGGCAAGCCACGACCGTCCCAGGCCGTCACCGCCACCACCGTGCGCGGCAGGCCGCCCACCACTTCCGGGTTGCCGACGCTTTTGTAGAGCAGCGCCACAATCGGTACCAGGAACACCAGCAGCAAAAACACCACCAATGGCGCGATCAGGGCCTGGGCCTTCCAGCGGTTGAGCCGCTCGGCACGCGCCAGGCGCTGTTTCAGGGTGGGGCTGGGAATGGCGAGGGCCATGGCGAACTCCGG
>NZ_CP080030.1:6519190-6604555 GCF_019382755.1 Pseudomonas sp. Colony2
GGTTACTTGGCCGCCCACGCGTTAAAGCGCTGCTCCAGTTGCTCACCGTTATCCGCCCAGAAGCTCACGTCGATCTGCACCTGGTTGGCGATGTTTTCCGGGGTAGTCGGCATATCCTTCAGGATGTCCTTCGCCAGCAACGGTACCGCCTGGGTATTGGCCGGGCCGTAGGCGATGTTTTCCGAATAGGTCTTCTGCTGCTGCGGCTGCACCGAGAAGGCGATGAACTTCTTCGCCGCGTCAGCACGGTCCTTGGCCAGGCCTTTTGGAATGGCCCAGGCGTCGAAATCGTAGATCCCGCCGTTCCACACCACTTTCAAATTGCTTTCTTTCTGCACGGCAGCGATCCGGCCGTTGTAGGCAGAACTCATCACCACGTCGCCAGAAGCGAGGTACTGCGGCGGTTGGGCGCCCGCTTCCCACCACTGGATATACGGCTTGAGCTCATCGAGCTTCTTGAACGCACGGTCCTGGCCATCTTTGCCGGCCAGCACCTTGTACACATCCTTCGGCGCCACACCGTCAGCCATCAAGGCGAATTCCAGGGTGTACTTGGCGCCCTTGCGCAGGCCGCGTTTGCCCGGGAATTTCTTGGTGTCCCAGAAATCGGCCCAGCCGCCTGGCGGTGCTTTCAGTTTGTCGGCGTTGTAGGCCAGCACCGTGGACCACACGAAGAAACCCACGCCGCACGGCTGGATCGCGCCCTTCACGTAGTCGCCCGGGTTGCCGAACAGTTTCGGGTCCAGGGGCTCGAACATGTCTTCGTCACAGCCACGGGACAGTTCCGGCGACTCCACTTCCACCAGGTCCCAGGACACGCTCTTGGTGTCGACCATGGCCTTGACCTTGGCCATTTCACCGTTGTATTCGCCGGCGACGATCTTGCCGTTGCCCGCGCTTT
Source organism: Pseudomonas sp. Colony2 (assembly GCF_019382755.1). Taxonomy (NCBI): domain Bacteria; kingdom Pseudomonadati; phylum Pseudomonadota; class Gammaproteobacteria; order Pseudomonadales; family Pseudomonadaceae; genus Pseudomonas; species Pseudomonas sp. Colony2. The sequence continues at coordinate 6,520,092 of NZ_CP080030.1, forward strand.
CCCACGGTGCATAGAAGGCCTTGACCTGCGCCGCCTTGTTCGCGCCACCAAAGGACACCACCGTCAAATCAGGGCCTGCCATGGCCTGTGTCGCGCCCATCAAGCTCAGAGCCAGGGCGGAATATTTCAGGGATCTCAACATTGTTGTTCTCTCCACGTGCGAGGTTGGTGAAGCAAGGGGGCGATCAATTCGCCTCTAGAAGTGGGTCGAGTGCGCGAACGTGCTCGACTTGCCAGCCAATCGGTACCACGTCGCCGACCGCCAGGGCTGTGTCCAGCTCGGCGATCGGTTGTTTCACAAAAAAATCGGTCTTGCCGCAGACTTCCAGGCGCACCCGCACGTGGTCGCCCAGGTAGATGAACTCGGCCACGCGCCCGGAGAATCGGTTGACGCAGCTTTCACTGGAGCCATTCAGGCTGACGCGCTCGGGGCGCACCGACAGGGTCACCGGGCCGCCGACCTGGCCGACGTTCACCGCCAGCGCCTCGACCTTTTCGCCGCGCGCCAGTTCGACCACGCAGCGGTCGCCGGTGTGGCTGTGCAGGCGGCCATTGAGGCGGTTGTTCTCGCCGATGAAGTTGGCGACGAAGGTGTTTTTCGGTTCTTCGTACAAGGTACGCGGGGCAGCGATCTGCTGGATCTCGCCCTGGTGGAACACCGCCACCCGGTCGGACATGGTCAGTGCTTCGCCCTGGTCGTGGGTCACGTACACCACCGTCACGCCGAGGCGCTGGTGCAGGTGCTTGATCTCCATCTGCATGTGTTCGCGCAGTTGCTTGTCGAGGGCGCCGAGGGGTTCGTCCATCAGCACCAGCTGTGGCTCGAACACCAGCGCCCGGGCCAGGGCCACCCGCTGCTGCTGGCCACCGGAGAGTTGCGCCGGGTAGCGCTGGGCGAAGGCATCGAGCTGGACCATGCTCAGTACACGCTTGACCCGCTCGCTGATGTCGGTCTTGCTCAGGCCGCGTACAGAGAGCGGAAACGCCAGGTTCTCGGAGACGGTCATGTGCGGGAACAGCGCGTAGTTCTGGAACACCATGCCGATGTCGCGYTTGTGSGGCGGMACRTTGTTGATGGAGCGGCCGGCCAGCTGGATCTCGCCGGCGGTGGGGGTTTCGAAACCGGCGAGCATCATCAGGCTGGTGGTCTTGCCAGACCCGGACGGCCCGAGCAGGGTCAGGAACTCGCCCTTGCGAATCTCCAGGTTGAGGTCTTTGACGATCAGGTTCTCGCCGTCGTAGCTCTTCTGCACGCCACGAAAGCTGACCAGCACATCATTTGAATCCACCTCGCTCATACCCGCACCTTTTTGTTTTGGACTGCCGTGGAACAAGCGTAGTCCCAGGGCAAGGCCGCGCAAATCGGGGGCCCGGAGAGATTGGCATCAGCAGGATGGAAGGTTTGGGGTAGGGATTGCCCTACACGGATGGCGGGGATAGAACAGAGCAGTTACAAACCCCACGCTACAAGCAGCAAGACCGGGCAGCGCGGCGCTCGGCAGGCAGTCGCAAACAGGTATGCCGCTATAGGAGTTTGTGCTCCATGGCGTACTTCACCAGTTCCGCCAGGGAGGTGATATTGAGCTTTTGCATCAGGCGCGCCTTGTGGGTACTGATGGTTTTGCTGCTCAACGCCAACTGCTGGGCGATGTCGTTGACGTTGGCGCCCTGGGCCAGGCGCTCGAATACCGAGAACTCGCGCTCCGACAACAACGAGTGCAATGGGCGGGAATCGGTGAGGCCGACTTCGAAGACCATGCGGTCGGCCAGGTCCGGGTCGATGTACCGTCCGCCCGCCGCGACCTTGCGGATCGCGGTCAGCAGCAGCGCCGGGTCGCTGTCCTTGGTGGCATAGCCGGCGGCACCGACCTTCAGCGCACGGGCGGCCATTTGCGCTTCGTCGTGCATCGACAGCACCAGGATCGCCGGGGGATTGTTCAGCGCACGGATCCGCGGGATGGCTTCCAGGCCGTTGACGCCAGGCATCGAGATGTCCAGCAACACCACCTCGCAAGGCACGTGGCGCAGAGTCTCCAGCAACTGCTCGCCATTGCTCGCCTCGCCCACCACCAGCAGGTCCTTGGCCAGGCCGATCAGTTGCTTGATGCCTTCGCGAACGATGGTGTGGTCTTCAGCTACCAGTACACGGATCACTGTGGATGTCCTCTTCTTTTGGTTATCAATCCAGCGGCACCGTCACACTCAGGGTGGTGCCTTCGCCCAATGTGCTGTCCAGGCTCAACTGCCCGCCCATGATCAGCACCCGCTCGCGCATGCCCACCAGGCCAAACGATACCGGGCGCCCGGGAGCCTGGACGAAACCTGCACCGTCGTCGCTGATGGTCAGGCGCAAGTGCGCGCCCTCCACCACCAGCGTCAGCTCGACAGTATGCGCCTGGGCATGGCGCATCACATTGGTCAGTGCCTCTTGCAGGATGCGGAACAGGCCGATGGCCTTGGCGTCGCTCAGCGCCGGCAGATTATCCGGCACCTGCACCAGGCACGGAATCTGCGTGCGGGCCTCGAAACGCCGGGCTTGCCATTCGATTGCCGAGGCAATCCCGGCGTCGAGAATCGGCGGGCGCAGGGCAGTAGCCACGTCGCGCACCAGTTGGAACAGTTGGGCGATCAGGCGCTTCATGCTGTTCAGCCGCTCGTGCAGGCCGGGATCCAGTTGGGCGTAGGTCAGCTCGCACATCGAGGTCTCCAGCTTGAGCACGGTGAGCATCTGCCCCAACTCGTCGTGCACTTCCCGGGCGATGCGGGCCTTCTCTTCCTCGCGCACGGTTTCCAGGTGGGCCGACAATTCCCGCAATTGCGCGCGGGACGCGTCCAGCTCCAGCTCGATGCGCTTGCTCTCGCTGATGTCCCAGACAATTCCGTCCCAAACCACGGCGCCGTCTTCCAGGCGCCGGGTCACGGCCTTGATATCGGCCCAGCGCTGCTCGCCCAGGCGGGTCAGGATGCGGCCCTGCCAGGCCCAGTTGCTCTCGGTCTCGATGGCCTGGTCCTGGGTGCGGTGATAACTGGCGCGGTCGTCGGGATGCACCAGGCTGCGAATGCCCATGGCCGGATGGCTGAGCACTTCCGGCGCGTACCCCACCAGGCCCTCGCTGCCCTGGCTGATGTAGGCGAACTCGATCGCCTCGCTGCGCGGCAAGCGCTCCAGGCGAAACACCAGCCCCGGCACATTGGCGGCGATCCCTTGCAGCCGCGCCTCACTTTCCTGCAAGGCCGCGAGGGCCCGGCGACGCTCGGTGACATCGTTGAGGTAGACCACCAGGTATTCGCCGTCGGCAAAGCGCAGGAAACTCAGGGACACATCGGCTGGCAATACGCTGCCATCGGCGCGCAGGCAATTGGTGGCAAAACTCTGTGGCCCGTCTTCGCTGGCCCGGGCGCGCTTCCACAGGTTGAGCCAGCGGTCCATGGTCAGCGTCGGGTCGAATTCGATCAGCGGTCGTTCGATCAGGGCGCCGGGGCCGTAGCCGAGCATGGTTTCCGCCGCCTGATTGGCGTAGCGCACATGGCTGTCCCAATTGACCCAGAGGATACCGACGGTGCTTTGGTCGATGGAGAACTGGGTCAGGCGCAAGGCTTCGGCACCCGCGGCGCGGGCGGCGCTTTCTTCGCGGGCGGCCAGCAGATTATGCTCCAGGCCGCGTTGCTGGCGGCGCTGCCAGAACACCACGGCCAGGCTGGCGAGCAATAGCAGGCCCAGCAGCAACGTGAGGTTTTGCCAGAAGCCGGGGGACTCGGTCACCCGTGGGTATTTGGGCTGCAGCCAGCGGCTGTGCAACTGGTCCAGATCACGAGCGGGAATCGCGCGCAAGGCGCTTTGCATGATATCGGCCAGCTCGGGCCAGTCGCGCCGCGTGGCCACCCGCAGCAATTGCGGCAGGCCGATATCGCCGACCACGGCAAGGCCGGCGAACTCGGTTTCGCCCGACAACCGGCTCAATTGCGCCTCATCCACCACCGCATACCGCGCCTGCTGGCTCACCAGTAATTGCAGGGCCTGGCGCTCCATGGGCACGCCTTGCAGGTTGAGACTCGGGTAGGTGCTGCGCAGGTAATCCGCCACTGCGCTGGGCATGCGCACGGCGACGCGGGATTGATCGTCGAGTTTCTCCAGGTCGACTGCGGTGCTGCCATCACGAACCCCGACAATGTGCTGGGGCACCCGCATATACGGATCGGAGAATAACCACAGGCGCAGGCCGGCCGGGGTTTGCAGCAGGCCGGGGGCGAGGTCGACCTCGCCGTCACGCACCGCCGCCTCCAGTTGCTCCTGATTGGGAAAGTTGCGCCAGGTCAGTTCGATATTCAGCGCCTTGGCCAACCACTGCATCAATTCGACATTGGCCCCGGACAGCCGCTGCAAGCGCCGATCGTATTGGGCATAAGGCGCCTGTAACACCAGCCCGACCCGCAGGTCGGGATGCTGTTCGAGCCATTCGCGCTGGCCGGCATCGAGCTGCGCCTGGTGAGTGGCAGGCGCAGGCACGGCGCCCGCGATCAAGGGAAAGCATATACAGCCGATAACCAGCAGGTAGCGAAAACCCATGATCCACGTCTCATATCACTGACAAATACTGACCAACCCATTAGGCTGCCGGAATCACTTCTGGCCGGAAATCAACGATGCCACTTTCCCACCGCTCGGCACTGCCAGCATTGTGCCTGTCGCTGCTGTTTACCAGCGCCTTTTGTGTCGAGGCCGCCGACACTCCCGCTCCCGCCCCGGAAAAGCCAGTGGTGCGCCAGCCCTTGCTGGAGCGCAGCCAGGAAGAAGCCAACGCCCTGGAACGACAAATCCCGCAGCAGGAACAACAACAGTTGCAGGCAGGCAGCGATTCTTTCCTGGCTTTGTGGAAGCCGGCCAACAGCGGTGAGCCTGAAGGCGTGGTGATTATCGTCCCGGGCAACGGCGAAAGTGCTGACTGGCCTCAAGCAATCGCGCCGTTGCGCAAGAAATTGCCGGACGCTTCCTGGGGCTCCCTGAGCTTGTCGCTGCCGGACCTGACCCTGGACACCTTGCCACCCCGCGTCATCGAATCGCCCAAGGCGACCGTGGAGACCAGCAGCAAAGACGCCAGCACCGTCGCCAAACCCGTGGAGCAAGCCGCCAGCGCCGAAGCGGAAGGCACTGACCCGGCCGTGGTTCCCGGCACCGATGAACAAGACAAGACCGACGCCACGCGAATCTTCGCGCGCATTGACGCCGCCCTCGCCTTCGCCCAGACCCAAAATGCCCGCAGCGTCGTATTGCTCGGCCACGGCACCGGCGCCTGGTGGGCCGCGCGTTACCTGAGTGAAAAACAACCGGCGCAGGTGCAGAAATTTGTCATGGTGGCCGCGCAGACCCCGGCGGGCCGTGCCCCGGACCTGCAACAACTGGCACCGAAACTGAAGCTGGCCACGGCAGACTTTTTCTACCAGGACAACGCCCAGGCACGCAAAGCGGCCCAGGAACGTTCCCAGGCCAGCAAGCGTTTGAAGAATGACAGCTACAAGCAGGTGTCGTTGAAGGCCTTCCCCGATAACAGCCAGGCCGGACAAGAGCAGCTGTACCGGCGGATTCGCGGGTGGTTGAGCCCGCAAAATCCCGGAGACTGATCGTATAATCTCAAAAACACTGGAGAACAAAATGTGGGAGCGGGCTTGCTCGCGAATGCGGTGAGTCAGTCACTGCATCTGTTACTGATCCACCGCATTCGCGAGCAAGTCGAATCGTCGCACCGCCACTCCCACAGTTGATCCGGTTTACGCCATAAAAAAGCAGCGCCTGATAATTCTGTTAGCGAAAGTCTCGCCTTTCGCGAATCAGCGCGTAGGCGTTGTGCAGCTCGCGGGTACGTTCGGTCGCCTCCCGCACCTGGGCTGGACTGGCGCCACTGCCGGCAATCTTGTCCGGGTGGTGCCGGCTGAGCAGGCGCCGGTAGGCACGCTTGATCACCGCGGGCTCCGTCGTCGACGTCACCCCCAGAATCCGCAACGCCTCCTGATAAGCCCCGCCACGATTGGCCAACGGCTTGCGCTCCGGCTCATAGTCAGCCGCCAGCGCCTGGATCTGCTGGACCGTCCAACCCAGCCATTTGCCCCATTGTTCAATCAACTCGCGCTCGGCCGTACTGGCCTTGCCGTCCGCCCAGGCCATGCGCCAACAGGCACGCAGCACACCTTCCGCCGCATGGGGCTGGGCCTTGAGCACGCCCAGGTAACTGCGTACCCGGTCCGAGCCGGATTTACCTCGATTGAACGCGGCAATCGCACGGCGCTGGGCCGGCTCGGCCATGTCCAGCGAGCGCATTTCCTGGCGCGCCTGCTGGATATGCCCGTCCACCACCCGGCCGTTGCTCTTGGCCAGGCGACCGAGCAACACGAACAGCAGTTCGTCATTGCGCAACGCCGGCCGGCCGCCAAGGCGCTCGCGTAACTGGGCCCAGCTTTGCAGTTCCAGGCGCCGGTCCAGCGCCTGGCCCAGCAGTGCGCCCAACATGGCCCCCGGAATGCTGGCAATGGCAAAGCCCGCCCCGGCTCCGATCAGAGTCCCTGGCCACAACATCCTAGTGCCCCGCTGTCAGCAGGGTTTCGACTTGCGCCAGACGCTCCAGCGTCCCGACATCGATCCAGCGTCCGTTCATGTGTTCCCCCGTCACCAACCCTTTCGCCATGGCGTCACGCAACAGCGGCGCCAGCTTGAAGGCACCCGCACTGCAACCCGCGAACAGCTGGGGGTGGAGTACGGAAATGCCACTGAAGGTCAGGTTATCGGCACCGGCGGCGGCATCATGAAGCGCGCCGTCCTTCAGGTAGAAATCACCACCGGACGGATGGTGCGGCGGGTTGTCGACCATCACCAGGTGGGCCAGCCCATCCAGTGGCTGGTGGAGGCTGGCGAAGTCGTAGTCGGTCCAGATGTCGCCATTGACCACCAGGAACGGTTCGTCCCCCAACAGCGGCAAGGCCTTGAAGATCCCGCCACCGGTTTCCAGCGGCTCGCCTTCGGCCGAGTAGTGGATGCGTACGCCGTACTGCGAGCCATCGCCCAGATAGCCTTCGATCTGCTGGCCGAGCCACGCATGGTTGATGACGATATCGGTAAAGCCCGCTTTCGCCAGCGCCTCGAGGTGGTACTCGATCAGGCGCTTGCCGCCGGCCTGGATCAGCGGCTTGGGCGTGTGCAAGGTCAGCGGGCGCATCCGCTCACCTTTGCCGGCGGCCAGGATCATGGCCTTCATACCACCGCCTCGACGCGCAGGCTCGCCAGCAATTCACCCAGTTCGCTCAATTCTGGTCGGTCCGCGAGCACCGCCTCTATATAAGCGAAGAAGCGCGGCACGTCCGCCAGGTAGCGCGGCTTGCCATCGCGGTGGCAGATGCGCGCAAAGATGCCGATCACCTTGAGGTGACGCTGCACGCCCATCAGGTCGCTGGCCCGCAGGAACTCCTCGAAGTCCGCCTGCACCGGGATACCCAGCGCGCCGGCGCGTTGCCAGTAGCCGCGCTGCCATTCCCGCACGCGGGCCTGCGGCCAACTGAGAAAGGCGTCCTTGAACAGGCACGTGATGTCGTAGGTCACCGGGCCGTAGACTGCGTCCTGGAAGTCCAGCACGCCGGGATTCGGCTCGCTGATCATCAGGTTGCGCGGCATATAGTCGCGATGCACCAGGACCTTGGGCTGGGCCAGGGCGCTGTCAATCAGGTGTTCGCTGACGCGTTGCCACAGGCCAAGCTGCCGGGCGTCAAACTCGATGCCCAGCTCCCGGCGAACGTACCATTCAGGAAACAATTCCAGCTCCCGACGCAACAGCGCGACGTCATAACTGGGCAACGAGGCTTCCATCGGCAATTGCTGGAAAGCCAGCAATGCGTCGATGGCATCGGCGAACAATTGATCGGCATTTTCAGCCGTAATCACGTCCAGATAGGTTTTTTTCCCCAGGTCGTTCAGCAAAAGAAAGCCGCGAAGCAGATCTTGCGCATAAATTTTCGGAACATTTATTCCCGATTGACCGAGTAAATGAGCGATATCGACGAAAGGTTTGCAGTTTTCCTGGGGGGGGGGAGCGTCCATCACGACAAAACTGCGACCTCCTCCCTCCCACCGGAAGTAACGCCTGAAACTCGCGTCACTGCTGGCCGCAGTCAACGTGGCCGGGGGTACGACACCCCAGCCCTGGGTGGTAAAGAGGCCTGGCAATTGCTCATCAAGCCAGACTTTCAGCTGTTGCAAACGTAGATCTTGGTCGGGCATTACAAGGGTCTCCGACGGCGCTAGCCGTCAAGCGGGTCATGCTTTATTATCACGCATCTTTTTCAGACCATCGAGAGGCGTGCGGCCCACACCGCGGGCAGATGGCACGCAGGAAGCCCGGACTAATAAGATGGCATTGAAATCCCCCGCGTTTCGTAGAAAATTTCCGTTGCTGGTAACCGGCAGTCTGCTGGCCATGCAACCTTTCGCCACCTCATTCGTGGTCGCCGCGGAACAGTATGACTGCTCAGTCTCTGCTTCGGGTGCCTGGGATTGCGCGCCGAAAACGGCCGCAGCCCCGCTGCCACCGCGCCCGGTGCATGACGGCAGTGCCGTCAGCTCTGCCAGTGGCACGCCGCAAGGCGAGTCCGGCGGCACCGCCGAGGCCGTGCCGCAGACCGCTCTGGTCACCGAAGCCAAGGGCCGCGGCCTGCGTTCGCGCAGCGCCGACTACAGCCACCTGGACTGGGTCCCTCGCGAGAAGCTCACCGCCGCACAACTGGCCGAAACCGGCCCGTACTGCTCCGGCGCGTACATCGAGCCGATCCGTCCTGGCATGAACGACAAGACGAACAAGAGCGACGCGCCGACCTTCATCGGCGCCAAGGTCTCTCGTTACGAGCAGGAACAACAAGTTGCTTCCCTGGCCGGTGACGTCGTCATGCGCCAGGGCAGCATGCAGGTCGAGGCCGACGAGGCCAACCTGTACCAGGCCGAGAACCGTGGCGAGCTGAACGGCAACGTCCGTCTGCGCGACAACGGTGCCCTGCTGGTGGGCGACCACGCTGAAGTCCAGCTGGACACCGGCGCCGCCAAGGTCGACAACGCCGAATACGTGATGCACAAATCGCGCATCCGCGGTAACGCGCTGTACGCCAAGCGTGCCGAGAACGCGATCATCCGTCTCAAGGACGGTACGTACACCACCTGCGAGCCGAACAGCAACGCCTGGCAGCTCAAGGGCAACAACATCACGCTCAACCCGGCCACCGGTTTCGGTACCGCGACCAACGTGACGTTGCGGGTCAAGGACATTCCGATCCTTTACACCCCGTATATCTATTTCCCGATCGACAACCGTCGTCAATCCGGCTTCCTGCCGCCGAGCTTCAGCACCGGTAGCGAGACTGGCTTTACCCTGGTTACGCCGTACTACTTCAACCTGGCGCCGAACTACGACGCCACGTTGTACCCGCAATACATGACCAAGCGCGGCCTGTTGATGGAAGGCGAATTCCGCTACCTCACCAAGTCCAGCGAAGGCCAGTTCGGCGGCGCGTACCTGAACGATGATAACGACGAGCGCAAAAACCAGACCGACTACGAAAAAACCCGCTACATGCTCAACTGGCAGCACAAGGGCGGTCTGGATTCACGCCTGCTGACACAGGTCGACTACACCAAGATCAGCGACCCGTATTACTTCCAGGACCTGAAGTCGTACCAGATTGGCGTTCAGAGCCAGGAATACGTCAACCAACAGGGTTCCGTAAGCTATCGCGGCGACAGCTATACGGCGCGATTGAACGTCCAAGCTTATCAGCTGGCGACTATCTCCAATATTACGCCTTACAACAGGCTGCCCCAGCTCACGTTCAACGGCACGCTGCCATATCATCCAGCCGGTCTGGAGTTTGCCTACGAGACTGAGGCAGTCAGGTTCGAACGAGACCTTGAGAACGGCACGTTTACCGACGAGGACGGCCTTACATCTGACCGACTCGATAAAAACGTAGCCGGCCTGAACCGTGCGAACGGTAACCGCCTGAACCTGGCACCTAGCGTCTCGCTGCCACTGAACTGGACCTACGGTTTCATCACGCCGAAATTGAAGTACGTTTACACCAAGTACGATCTGGACTTGGACAGCATCGGCAAGAATGACCTGGTCACCAATCGCCTTGGCTCCTCCTCGCTTGGCGAGAGCTTCAAAAGCTCTGAGGACCGTGCAGTACCGATTGCCAGTATCGATAGCGGCCTTTACTTTGACCGCAATACCCAATGGTTCGGCGACAACTATCGCCAAACCCTGGAACCACGCTTGTTCTACCTCTATGTACCTGAGAAAGATCAAACCGACATTCCGGTATTCGACACCAGCGAGACAACGTTTAACTACTCATCGCTGTTCCGCGACAACCGCTTCGTCGGAAGCGACCGTATCGGCGACGAGAACAAACTGTCCCTCGGCGTGACCAGCCGCTGGATTCAGGACAACGGTTTCGAGCGTCAACGCGTCTCCATCGGCCAGGCCCTGTACTTCAAGGATCGCGAAGTCCAGTTGCCAGGTATTGATGCCAAGACCCGCGACGATGCGCATTCGAACGTCTCGCCTATCGCACTGGATTACGAGTTCCGCTTCAACCGCGACTGGCGCGCTACTGCAGACTATAACTGGGACACCGACAGCCACAGCCCACGCTCCGGCAGCGCGATGTTCCACTATCAGCCGGAAGACAACCCGAACAAGGTTATCAACGTCGGCTACCGCTATCGCAATGACCAGGTCGTCTACAACCAGTCGACCGGCAAGTGGCAGTTCGGCGGCGACTATGGCACTCCGGGCACCGACAACTTCGTGAAGGATTACTACAAAATCCAGCAACACGACTTCTCGATGATGTGGCCGATCATTCCGCAGTGGAACCTGATCACCCGCTGGCAGTATGACTATGCCCGCAACCGCACCCTGGAAGCCTTTGGTGGTTTCGAGTACGACAACTGCTGTTGGAAACTGCGTGTGATCAACCGTTACTGGGTCTCCAACGACGAATACACCCAGGCTGCCCCGCTGAACGAAAAGGGTGACCACGGGCTCTTCTTCCAAGTTGTCCTCAAAGGACTCGGCGGCCTGACCGGCGCCAAGGTAGAGAGCTTCCTCGACAAAGGCATTGAAGGTTATCGTGAACGTGAAGACCAAGCTTTCTGATTGTCTGCGCCCGCTGATGCTGGGCGCGCTGTTCCTGGGTACCGCCGCAGCTCACGCTGCGGTTCAACCGCTGGACAAGGTAGTGGCCATCGTCGATAACGACGTGATCATGCAGAGCCAACTGGACCAACGGGTCAAGGAAGTTCAGCAAACCATCGCCAAGCGTGGCGGCGGCGTACCGCCGACCAGCGTGCTGGACCAGCAGGTGCTTGAACGCCTGATCGTTGAAAACCTGCAACTGCAGATCGGCGATCGCTCCGGTATCCGTATCAGCGACGAAGAATTGAACCAGGCTGTCGGCACCATCGCCCAGCGCAACAACATGAGTGTTGATCAGTTCCGCGCAGCCCTGGCTCACGACGGCCTGTCCTATGAGGACGCCCGTGACCAGATTCGCCGGGAAATGATCATCAGCCGTGTACGTCAGCGTCGCGTGGCCGAACGGATTCAGGTGTCCGAGCAGGAAGTGAAGAACTTCCTCGCCTCCGACCTTGGCAAGATGCAGCTTTCCGAAGAACTGCACCTGGCGAACATCCTGGTGCCTACGCCAGACAGCGCCAACGCTGAACAGCTCAATGCTGCCGCAGCGAAAACCCAGGCTATCTATGACCGTCTCAAGCAAGGTGCCGACTTTGCCCAGATGGCCATTGCCCAGTCCGGCAGCGACAACGCCCTCGAAGGCGGTGACATGGGCTGGCGTAAAGCCGCGCAACTGCCACCACCGTTCGACCGCGAGCTGAGTGCCATGGAAGTCGGTGGCATCACCCAGCCTGCCCGTACGCCTGGCGGTTTCATCATCCTCAAGTTGCTCGGCAAGCGCGGTGGCGAAGAAGCGCAGATGAAGGACGAAGTTCACGTTCGTCACATCCTGGTCAAGCCAAGCGAGATCCGTACCGAAGCCCAAACCAAGGAACTGGCCCAGAAGCTCTATGACCGCATCGAAGCGGGCGAAGACTTCGGCGAATTGGCGAAGAGCTATTCCGAAGACCCGGGTTCGGCGCTTAACGGCGGCGATCTGAACTGGATCGATCCGAAGGCACTGGTTCCAGAGTTCCAGGACGTCATGGCCAAGACCCCGCAAGGCGTTCTGTCCAAGCCGTTCAAGACCCAATACGGCTGGCATGTGCTGGAAGTCCTTGGCCGTCGCGCCACTGACAACACCACCCAGGCCCGCGAGCAGCAAGCCCTGACCGTACTGCGTAACCGCAAATACGACGAAGAGCTGCAAACCTGGTTGCGTCAGATCCGTGACGAAGCCTACGTAGAGAACAAGCTTCCTGGTGCCGACCAAACAGGCACCGACCAGGCAGCCCAGTGACACCCAAGCGTTTCGCACTGACACCCGGCGAGCCGGCCGGCATTGGTCCTGACCTGTGCCTGCTGCTCGCCTCGCACCCCCAGCCACACCCCCTGATTGCCATTACCAGCCGCGACCTGCTCATTGAGCGGGCCGCGCAGCTGGGTGTGGTTGTCGATCTGCTGCCGGTGGGCCCGGGCAACTGGCCTGATCTGCCGGCACCGGCCAACAGCCTGTACGTATGGGATACCCCGCTGGCGACCAAGGTCGTGGCCGGGCAACTGGACAAGGCCAACGCTGCCTTCGTCCTGGAAACCCTGACCCGTGCCGGCCAGGGCTGCATCGACGGGGATTTTGCCGGGATGATCACCGCCCCGGTACACAAGGGTGTGATCAACGAATCAGGCATCGCCTTTTCCGGGCATACCGAATTCCTCGCTGAGCTGACCCATACCGAACAAGTGGTGATGATGCTGGCAACCGGTGACCTGCGGGTGGCGCTGGTGACCACTCACTTGCCCCTGCGCGAGATTGCCGACGCCATTACCCCCGAGCGACTGGAGCGTGTAACACGCATCCTGCACGCCGACCTGCAACAGAAGTTCGGCATCGCCCAACCACGCATCCTGGTCTGTGGGCTCAACCCCCACGCCGGTGAAGGTGGCCACCTGGGCCATGAAGAAATCGACATCATCGAACCAACCCTGGAGCGTCTGCGCCTTGAAGGCATGGACCTGCGCGGCCCATTGCCTGCCGACACTCTGTTTACCCCCAAATATCTGGAGCACTGCGACGCAGTGCTGGCGATGTACCATGACCAGGGCCTGCCCGTGCTGAAGTACAAAGGCTTCGGCGCCGCGGTCAACGTGACACTGGGCCTGCCGATCATCCGCACCTCCGTCGACCATGGCACCGCCCTGGACCTCGCAGGCAGCGGCAAGATCGATACCGGCAGCCTGCACGTGGCCCTGGAAACCGCCTATCAGATGGCCGAGACCCGTATATGACCGAGCATTACCAACACCGGGCGCGCAAGCGTTTCGGGCAAAACTTCCTGCACGACGCTGGCGTGATCGATCGCATCCTGCGTTCCATCCATGCCAAGCCCGAAGACCGCCTGCTGGAAATCGGCCCGGGCCAGGGCGCCCTGACCCAAGGCCTGCTGAAAAGCGGCGGCCAGCTGGACGTGGTTGAGTTGGACAAGGACCTGATCCCGATCCTCAACCAGCAGTTCGCCGGCATGCCCAATTTCAACCTGCACCAGGGTGATGCGCTGAAGTTCGACTTCACCAGCCTCAATGCAGCGCCCAACAGCCTGCGGGTGGTCGGCAACCTGCCGTACAACATCTCCACCCCGCTGATTTTTCACCTGCTGAACAACGCCGGCATCATCCGCGACATGCACTTCATGCTGCAAAAGGAAGTGGTCGAGCGCCTGGCAGCGGGTCCTGGAGGCGGTGACTGGGGTCGCCTGTCGATCATGGTTCAGTACCATTGCCGCGTAGAGCACCTGTTCAACGTCGGACCTGGCGCGTTCAACCCCCCGCCGAAAGTCGACTCCGCCATCGTGCGCCTGGTGCCTCACGCGGTGTTGCCACACCCGGCCAAAGATCACAAGTTACTGGAGCGCGTGGTGCGCGAAGCCTTCAACCAGCGCCGCAAGACCTTGCGCAATACGCTGAAGGCCTTGCTCAGCAACGCTGAAATCGAGGCCGCCGGCGTCGACGGCAGCCTGCGCCCCGAGCAGCTGGACCTGGCCGCCTTCGTGCGCCTGGCTGACCAGCTCGCCATTCAGCCTGCGCCAGTGGCTGAATAAATAGTAGGCGCCGGCTTGCCGGCGATGGCGCACTCACGATCGCCATCGCTGGCAAGCCAGCGCCTACGGGCCTAGACTGACCGGCATCCGCTGTTCCCCCGCTTTTGCTTTTAAGGCCTCTTGCATGTCCGATCCTCGTTATCAGATCGACGTCAGCGTCGTCACCCGCTTTCTGGCGGAACAATCGCAACCCGAGCAGAACCGCTTTGCGTTCGCCTACACCATTACCGTGCAAAACAACGGCGAGCTGCCTGCCAAGCTGCTGTCGCGCCACTGGGTCATCACCGACGGTGACGGCCAGGTCGAGGAAGTCCGCGGCGCCGGCGTGGTCGGCCAACAACCGCTGATCGCCCCAGGCAAGAGCCACACCTACAGCAGCGGCACTGTCATGACCTCCCGCGTCGGCAACATGCAAGGCAGCTACCAGATGCTCGCCGACGACGGCAAACACTTCGACGCCATCATCGCCCCGTTCCGCCTCGCGGTGCCTGGAGCCCTGCACTGATGGCGACGTATGCCGTCGGCGACCTGCAAGGCTGCCTGGAACCGCTCAAGTGCCTGCTCGAGCGTGTGGCCTTTGACCCGGCCAAGGATCGCCTGTGGCTGGTGGGCGACCTGGTCAACCGTGGCCCGCAATCCCTGGAAACCCTGCGCTTCCTTTATGGCATGCGCGACTCCCTGGTGTGCGTACTGGGCAACCATGACCTGCACTTGCTGGCCGCCGGCAATAACATCGAGCGCCTGAAAAAGGGCGATACCCTGCGGGAAATCCTCGAAGCGCCGGATCGCACCGAGCTGCTTGACTGGCTGCGCCGGCAAAAACTCATGCACTACGACGAGAGCCGCGACACCGCCTTGGTGCATGCCGGCATTCCACCCCAGTGGACGCTGAAGAAAGCCCTCAAGTGCGCGAGTGAAGTCGAAGCAGCCCTGGCCGATGACAACCTGTACACCGCTTACCTGGATGGCATGTACGGCAACGAACCCGTTAAGTGGGACAACGAACTGACCGGCGTCGCGCGGCTGCGGGTGATCACCAACTACTTCACCCGCATGCGTTTCTGCACCGCCGAAGGCAAGCTGGACCTCAAGAGCAAGGAAGGCGCCGACACCGCCCTCCCCGGCTACAAGCCCTGGTTCGCCCACAAGGAGCGCAAGACCCGTGAAACGAAGATCATCTTCGGCCACTGGGCAGCCCTGGAAGGCAAGTGTGATGAACCTGGCGTGTTCGCCCTCGACACCGGCTGCGTATGGGGCGGCGCCATGACCCTGATGAACATCGACACCGGCGAGCGCTCGAGCTGCCAGTGCGACTCCCCCGTTCCCGAACAACTGCAGGCCGCGGCAAAGCGCTGAGCCGCGCTTTCATACAGGCCAAAGGAGCCCGCCATGACTGAATTCAAACGTATCCCTCCCGAGCAAGCCCAGGCCCTGCGCGAGCAAGGCGCGGTGGTTGTCGACATCCGCGACCAGCCGACCTACAACGCTGCCCACATCAGTGGTGCCCAGCACCTGGACAACCACAACATCGCCGACTTCATCCGCGCCGCCGACCTCGACGCGCCGGTCATCGTCGCGTGCTACCACGGCAACTCCAGCCAAAGCGCCGCCGCCTACCTGGTGAGCCAGGGCTTCTCCGATGTCTATAGCCTCGACGGTGGCTTTGAGCTATGGCGTGCGACCTATCCTGCAGAAATTGCCGCAGGCGACGCGCAATAATTTTTTTCAAACCCCGCTATCCCGCGTGACGCTTGGCCTCGCGCCGTTTCTGACGAACGGCGCGGCCAAACTAATTTCGTATCGCGCCTTGACCTCCCGGATTCCGAACTATCCTTAAGCGCAGGCCATCCAAAACAGGGGAGAGCCGGTACACCGGCGTGCGGGTCATCGGTAGCGTTTCAGGGTGTTCTGGGGGGAAAACGGCCATTGGTGTCCACCAATGGCTGCCAGCATCGACTGATTGATCCGGCGTCGGCTCCACGTATCGAGCGAGGTGACGACGTCATGAGTATTTTTAGCCACTTCCAACAACGCTTCGAGTCCACCCGCCAGGAAGAGCTCTCGCTTCAGGAGTATCTCGAACTGTGCAAAAAGGACCGCAGCGCCTACGCGTCTGCCGCTGAACGCCTGCTGTTGGCGATCGGCGAGCCGGAGCTGGTGGACACCGCAGCCAATTCGCGCTTGTCGCGGATTTTCTCGAACAAGGTGATCCGTCGCTACCCGGCCTTTGAAGACTTCCACGGTATGGAAGAATGCATTGACCAGATCGTCTCGTATTTCCGCCATGCCGCCCAAGGCCTGGAAGAGAAGAAACAGATCCTCTACCTGCTCGGCCCCGTCGGCGGCGGCAAGTCGTCCCTGGCCGAGAAGCTCAAACAACTGATCGAGAAGGTGCCGTTCTACGCCATCAAAGGCTCACCGGTGTTCGAGTCGCCCCTGGGGCTGTTCAATGCCACGGAAGATGGCGCGATCCTCGAAGAAGACTTCGGCATTCCACGGCGCTATCTCAATACCATCATGTCGCCCTGGGCGACCAAGCGCCTGGCCGAGTTCGGCGGCGACATCAGCCAGTTCCGGGTGGTGAAGCTCTATCCCTCGATCCTCAACCAGATTGCCGTGGCCAAGACCGAACCGGGTGACGAGAACAACCAGGACATCTCGGCACTGGTGGGCAAGGTCGATATCCGCAAACTCGAAGAATTCCCGCAGAACGACGCCGATGCCTACAGCTACTCGGGCGCACTGTGCCGGGCCAACCAGGGTCTGATGGAGTTCGTGGAGATGTTCAAGGCACCGATCAAGGTTCTGCACCCACTGCTTACCGCCACCCAGGAAGGTAACTACAACAGCACCGAAGGCCTGGGGGCGATTCCATTCACCGGGATCCTGCTGGCCCACTCCAACGAATCGGAATGGCACACCTTCCGCAACAACAAGAACAACGAAGCCTTCATCGACCGGATCTACATCGTCAAGGTGCCGTACTGCCTGCGGGTCAGCGATGAAATCAAGATTTACGACAAGCTGCTGTTCAACAGCTCCCTGGCCAAGGCCCATTGCGCGCCTGACACCCTGAAGATGCTGGCCCAGTTCACCGTGTTGTCGCGCCTCAAGGAGCCGGAAAACTCCAACATCTACTCGAAGATGCGGGTGTATGACGGCGAAAACCTCAAGGACACCGATCCGAAGGCCAAGTCGATCCAGGAATACCGCGACACCGCCGGCGTGGATGAGGGCATGAACGGCCTGTCGACACGTTTTGCGTTCAAGATCCTGTCCAAGGTCTTCAACTTCGACCCGCACGAAATCGCCGCCAACCCGGTGCACCTGCTCTACGTGCTGGAACAGCAGATCGAACAGGAACAATTCCAGGCTGAAACCCGCGAGCGCTATCTGCGCTTCCTCAAGGAATACCTGGCACCGCGCTACATCGAGTTCATCGGCAAGGAAATCCAGACCGCGTACCTGGAGTCCTACAGCGAATACGGCCAGAACATCTTCGACCGCTACGTGCTGTACGCAGACTTCTGGATCCAGGACCAGGAATACCGCGACCCGGAAACCGGCGAGATTCTCAACCGCGTAGCCCTCAACGAGGAACTGGAAAAGATCGAAAAACCCGCCGGCATCAGCAATCCGAAGGATTTCCGCAACGAAATCGTCAACTTCGTGCTGCGCGCCCGGGCCAACAACAACGGCAAGAACCCTACCTGGCTCAGCTACGAGAAGCTGCGGGTGGTCATCGAGAAGAAAATGTTCTCCAACACCGAGGATCTGCTGCCGGTCATCAGCTTCAACGCCAAGGCCAGCAAGGAGGATCAGCAAAAACACAACGACTTCGTCACTCGCATGGTCGAGCGTGGCTACACCGACAAACAGGTACGACTGCTCTCCGAGTGGTACTTGCGGGTCCGCAAATCGCAGTAAGGCAGCGACAAGCGTGCAATGCCAGGCTCCCGGTGCGCCGGTCAGCCTGGCAATCGACCGCTTGTCTTTAAGCTTCCAGCTTGCCGCTTGAAGCTTGTAACTTGAAGCTGCCCGGAGGGCTCCTGCATGAGCTATGTGATCGACCGACGTCTCAATGGCAAGAACAAGAGCACGGTAAACCGCCAGCGGTTCCTGCGGCGTTACCGTGACCACATCAAAAAGGCCGTCGAAGAGGCCGTCAGCCGCCGTTCCATCACCGATATGGAGCATGGCGAACAGATCAGCATCCCCGGACGCGACATCGATGAACCGGTGCTGCACCACGGCCGGGGCGGCAAACAGACCGTCGTGCATCCCGGTAACAAGGAATTCACCAGCGGCGAACATATCCAGCGGCCCCAGGGCGGCGCGGGCGGCAAAGGCCCGGGCAAGGCCGGTAACTCCGGCGAAGGCATGGATGAGTTCGTGTTCCAGATCACCCAGGAAGAGTTCCTGGAGTTCATGTTCGAAGACCTGGAACTGCCCAACCTGGTCAAACGCAACCTGACCGGTACCGACACCTTCAAGACCGTGCGCGCCGGGATCAGCAACGAAGGCAATCCGTCGCGGATCAACATCATCCGCACCCTGCGCTCGGCCCATGCGCGACGTATCGCCCTATCTGGCAGCAGCCGGGCAAAACTGCGGGATGCCAAGGCGGAACTGGAACGCCTGAAACGCGAAGAGCCGGACAACTTCGGCGATATCCAGGAAATTGAAGCCGAAATCGCCAAACTCAGCGCGCGAATCCATCGCGTGCCGTTTCTCGACACCTTCGACCTGAAGTACAACCTGCTGGTCAAGCAACCCAATCCCAGTTCCAAGGCGGTGATGTTCTGCCTGATGGACGTGTCCGGCTCCATGACCCAGGCGACCAAGGACATCGCCAAGCGCTTCTTCATCCTGCTGTACCTGTTTCTCAAGCGTAACTACGACAAGATCGATGTGGTGTTCATCCGCCATCACACCAGCGCCAGGGAAGTCGACGAGGAGGAATTCTTCTACTCGCGGGAAACCGGCGGCACCATCGTCTCCAGCGCCTTGAAGCTGATGCAGGAAATCATGGCCGAACGCTATCCGGCCAACGAGTGGAACATCTACGCCGCCCAGGCTTCCGACGGCGACAACTGGAACGACGACTCGCCGATCTGCCGCGACATCCTGATCAACCAGATCATGCCGTTCGTGCAGTACTACACCTACGTCGAAATCACCCCGCGCGAGCATCAGGCCCTGTGGTTCGAATACGAGCGCATCAGCGAAGCCTTCGCTGACACCTTCGCCCAGCAACAATTGGTCTCGGCCGGCGATATCTATCCGGTCTTCCGTGAACTCTTCCAGCGCAGGTTAGTGACATGACCGCCAAAGAGCATAAGCGCCAACCCATATCCACGGGGTCCGAATGGACCTTCGAACTGATCCAGGCCTATGACCGGGAAATCAGCCGCATCGCGGCGGGTTATGCCCTGGATACCTACCCCAACCAGATCGAAGTGATCACCGCCGAACAGATGATGGATGCCTATGCGTCCGTGGGCATGCCCCTGGGCTATCACCACTGGTCCTACGGCAAACACTTCCTCAGCACTGAAAAGTCCTACACCCGCGGCCAGATGGGCCTGGCCTACGAAATCGTCATCAACTCCGACCCGTGCATCGCCTACCTGATGGAAGAAAACACCATCTGCATGCAGGCGCTGGTGGTGGCCCACGCGTGCTACGGGCATAACAGCTTCTTCAAGGGTAACTACCTGTTCCGCACCTGGACCGATGCCAGCTCGATCATCGATTACCTGGTATTTGCCAAGCAGTACATCATGCAGTGCGAGGAGCGCCACGGCATCGATGCGGTGGAAGACCTGCTGGACTCCTGCCATGCGCTGATGAACTACGGCGTCGACCGCTACAAACGCCCGTATCCGATTTCCGCCGAAGAAGAACGGCTGCGCCAGAAGGACCGTGAAGAGCATCTGCAAAAGCAGATCAACGACCTGTGGCGCACCATTCCCAAACGCGCCGGCAAGAACAACGACAAGGACAATGCGCGCTTCCCCGCCGAACCTCAGGAAAACATCCTGTATTTCATCGAAAAGCACGCGCCATTGCTGGAGCCCTGGCAGCGGGAAATCGTGCGGATCGTGCGCAAGATTGCCCAGTATTTCTACCCACAACGCCAGACCCAGGTGATGAACGAAGGCTGGGCCACGTTCTGGCACTACACCCTGATGAACGACCTGTATGACGAAGGCCTGGTCACCGACGGTTTCATGATGGAGTTTCTGACGTCCCACACCAGCGTGGTCTTCCAGCCGGGCTTCGACAGCCCCTACTACAGCGGTATCAACCCGTATGCATTGGGCTTTGCGATGTACCGCGATATCCGGCGCATGTGCGAGCACCCCACCGAAGAAGACCGCCGCTGGTTCCCGGAGATTGCCGGCAGCGATTGGTTGTCGACCATCAAGTTCGCCATGAGCAGCTTCAAGGATGAGAGCTTCATCCTGCAGTACCTGTCCCCCCAGGTGATTCGAGACCTCAAGCTGTTCAGCATCATGGACGACGACCTCAAGGACGATCTGCTGGTGCCCGCCATTCATGACGAGCCGGGCTATCGCACCATCCGCGAAACCCTCGCGGCGCAGTACAACCTGGGCAACCGCGAACCCAATGTGCAGATCTACAGCATCGACGTACGCGGCGACCGCTCGCTGACCCTGCGCCACCAGCAGCACGACCGCAAACCGCTGGGAGAGTCCACTGAGGAGGTTCTCAAGCACCTGCACCGGCTGTGGGGGTTCGATATCCACCTGGAGACGCTGCAAGGCGACCAGGTCATGAAAACCCACCACGTTCCGCCCCGCAACGAACACGGCGATAACGATTACGGCCGCCTGGACCTGGCAGTCGTACATCTGTGAAACGGCAAAGCCTCCATTGGCGGGCCGCAGGCGTTATCCTGTGCCGCTAATGGAGGCTTTTCATGCAAATCTACAAAGTCGGTGGTGCGGTACGTGATCGCCTGCTGGGCATCCCCGTTACCGATATCGACCGTGTCGTAGTCGGCGCTACCACTGAAGAAATGCTCGCCCTGGGCTACAAGCCTGTGGGTTCGGACTTCCCGGTATTTCTTGACCCGAAAAATGGTGACGAGTACGCCCTCGCCCGCACGGAGCGCAAGAGCGGCCGGGGTTATGGCGGCTTTGTGTTTCACGCCAGCCCCGAAGTTACCCTGGAAGAAGACCTGATCCGCCGCGACCTGACCATCAACGCCATGGCCGAGGATGACGCGGGCCACCTGACCGACCCTTATCACGGCCAGCAGGATCTGGACGCACGCATTCTGCGTCACGTTTCCCCGGCGTTTGCCGAAGATCCACTGCGTGTCCTGCGCGTTGCCCGCTTTGCCGCGCGCTATGCCGGCCTCGGCTTTACGGTAGCGCCCGAAACCCTGGAACTGATGCGCGAACTCAGCGCGTCGGGCGAACTGGAAGCCTTGACGCCCGAACGCAGCTGGAAGGAGATTTCCCGCGCATTGATGGAAAACCAGCCACAGGTGTTTATCCAGGTGCTGCGCGATTGCGGCGCCCTGAAAACCCTGATGCCGGAAATCGACGCACTGTTTGGCGTGCCGCAACCCGAGGCCCATCACCCCGAAATCGATACCGGCGTGCACACATTGAGCGTGCTGGAACAGGCAGCCATCCATGCCCAACCGTTGACCGTCCGCTGGGCCTGCCTGCTGCACGATCTGGGCAAGGGGCTCACGCCTGTGGATAAGTTGCCGCAGCACATCGCTCATGAGCAACGCGGCGTGAAGCTGATCAAGGCGATGAACGAACGCTTCAAGGTGCCAAGGGATTGCCAGGAGTTGGCGTTGCTGGTGGGCGAATATCACACCCACGGCCACCGCGCACTGGAGCTGAGGCCCTCGACATTGCTGGAGTTGCTGCAAAGCTTCGACGTTTACCGTCGCCCGCAACGCTTTGAAGAGTTTGTGGTGGCATGCGAGATGGACGCCCGCGGGCGCAAGGGCCTTGAGCAGAGAAGTTATCCACAAGCCGATTATTTGCGCGGTGCGGCGCTGGCGGCCAGAGGTGTGGCCGTCGCGCCGCTACTGGAACAAGGCTACAAAGGTCCCGAACTGGGCGAAGCGCTGAAACGCGAACGACTCAAGGCGCTAAAAGCCTACAAGAGCGAGTCCGGCGTCAACGGCTGATCCCGCCATTCGAACGCGACCGGCGCCAGTACCTGGTCAATGTGTGCATCCTGCCACAGCGCGGCAAATGACTTGCCCACCTCAGGATGCACACGCTGCGGCGCCATCAACGACAGCGGCCACAGCACAAACGCGTTCTTCAGGATTTCGGCCCGGGGCAGGATCAGGCCATCGAAGTTACCCACCAGCTCGCCATACAGCAGCACGTCGATGTCCAGCGGCAAGCCCTTGCGATCCGGGGCGTAGCGGCCATTGTCGGCCTCGATGAATTTCAGCCGGCGGTCCAGTTCCATCAACGGCAGGTCGGTATACGCCGACACCACCAGATTGAAGAATGGCCCGCTCTTTATGCCCACAGGCTGGCTTTCAAACACCGGCGAACAGCGCATCTGCGTCAGGAAACCCGCCAGCGCATCAAGGCCAGCGTGCAAATGGGCCTCACGCTCGATGTTACTGCCAAGACCAAGGTAAACCTGAGTTAGCGACATCCGCGCTCGATCTCCACGCCCACGCCCTTGGCGGCCGGTACGGCGCCGGGCTTGGTCAGTTTGAGGTGCAGCCAGGGAATCTGGAACTCACTCATCAACACTTCAGCCAGGCGCTCGGCGAAGGTTTCCACCAGCTGGAATTGCGCCTGCTCGGCAAAGGCCTGGATCCGCGCGGACACGCTCGCGTAATCCAGCGCCAGGGTCAGGTCATCACCGGCAGCGGCCGGGCGGTTATCCCAGGCGAAGCTCAGGTCCAGACGCAGGCATTGCCGGATACCGCGCTCCCAGTCGTAGGCCCCGATCACGGTGTCGACTTCCAGGCCTTCGATAAACACTCTGTCCAAGCACTCTTCTCCGCTGCACGACAAGGGCGCGATGCCCCGTTAGAATCAGGGCGTCCTCGCCCGGAATAGTTAGCATGTTTTGGTTACTGGCGACTCTCGCCTACCTGCTCGGCTCGCTGTCCTTCGCCATTTTGCTCAGCCGCCTGACGGGAAATCCCGACCCGCGAATGAGTGGCTCAGGCAATGCCGGCGCCACCAATATGTTGCGCCTGGCCGGCAAGAAACTCGCCGTACTCACGCTGTTCGGCGACGTCTGCAAGGGCCTGCTGCCGGTGCTGATCGCCGATCTCGCCGGGCTCTCGCTGCAACAGCAAGCCTGGATCGGCGTCTGCGCGGTGCTCGGCCACCTGTTCCCGCTGTACTTTCGCTTTCGCGGCGGCAAAGGCGTTGCGACGGCGGCCGGCATGCTGCTGGGGATCTACCCACCGGCGGCGCTGCTGGCCATCCTGGCCTGGCTGCTGACGTTCTACCTGACACGCACCAGCTCGCTGGCCGCCCTCATCGCCACGCCCCTGACCCTGCCGTTGCTGGCGTGGCAGGAACCGGAGGCGCTGGTGCCGATGAGCGTGCTCACGCTGCTGATCGTCTGGCGCCACCGGGGCAATTTACGCGACCTGTTTGCCGGGCGCGAACGGCATTTTTAAATACGCCCGGTGAACCCGGCTCACGTTCGCCCGTTACAGCGGCGGCAACTGCTCCATCGGCCAGCGCGCCTGCACGCTGATTGCCAGGCTTTCATGCTGCCCGGCCTGCAAACGCTGGCAACCGGCATAGGCGATCATCGCACCGTTATCGGTGCAGAATTCGGGACGCGCATAAAACACGTCGCCCTTCATGTCGCCGAGCATTTTCTCCAGGGAGCTGCGCAGCGCCTTGTTCGCGCTGACGCCGCCCGCGATCACCAGGCGCTTCATGCCCGCCTGCTTCAGGGCCCGCTTGCACTTGATGGTCAAAGTCTCCACCACGGCCTGCTGGAACGCCAGCGAGATGTCGCAACGGGCTTGCTCACTGTCGTCTCCGGCGCTGACGCTCTGCTGCCAGGTGTTCAGGGCAGAGGTTTTCAAGCCGCTGAAGCTGAACATCAGGCCAGGGCGATCGCACATCGGGCGCGGGAAGGTATAGCGCCCCGGAACGCCTTTTTCTGCCAAGCGGGCGATTTCCGGGCCGCCCGGATAATTAAGGCCCATCATCTTCGCAGTCTTGTCGAAAGCTTCACCGGCAGCGTCGTCCAGGCTTTCGCCCAGCAGCGTGTATTGACCGATTCCGTCGACCTGAACCAGCTGCGTATGGCCGCCTGAAACCAACAAAGCGACGAACGGGAACGCTGGCGGGTTTTCTTCCAGCATCGGTGCCAGTAAATGGCCTTCCATGTGGTGCACACCAAGGGCCGGAATGCCCCAGGCAAATGCCAGCGCCTGGGCGCAAGAGGCCCCAACCAGCAGGGCTCCGACCAATCCGGGGCCGGCGGTATAGGCAATGGCGTCGATCTCGGTCGGCACGCAGCCGGCCTCGTCCAGCACCTGGCGAATCAATGGCAGCATGCGTTTCACATGATCACGGCTGGCCAGCTCCGGCACCACGCCGCCATAGGCGCGATGCAGGTCGATCTGACTGAACAGTGCGTCGGCCAAAAGCCCGCGTTCACTGTCGTAAAGTGCGACACCAGTTTCATCGCACGAGGTTTCTAATCCCAGAACTAGCATGGGTTTGCGCCTTGTAGAGGCTGAATTCGAAGGCGCGCATAATAGTCGCCACTCCCCCTCCCGACTAGCGGTTTTCGATCAGAGGCTTTGCATTCCGGGCAATGAGGGGTTAACATCCGCAACCCTTAAAAACCGACGACCTCAGCCGCGAATTTTTTGCGACGAGAACGTTGATTCCCGGTAATGAAAGAAGGTAGCTCTGGATGCCAGCCGTCAAAGTAAAAGAGAACGAACCCTTCGACGTAGCTCTGCGTCGTTTCAAGCGCTCCTGCGAAAAAGCCGGTGTTCTGGCTGAAGTTCGTAGCCGCGAATTTTACGAGAAGCCAACTTCTGAGCGTAAGCGTAAAGCAGCAGCCGCTGTTAAGCGTCACGCCAAGAAAGTTCAGCGCGAGCAGCGCCGCGCCGTTCGTCTGTACTAATACACAGACGTTCGTAGCAAGCTTCTGCCAAGCCCGGCCCTCAGCCGGGCTGTTGGCATTTGCGGATATCGCTTGATGCTTCACCGTTGACGCCGCACACGCGACTGAAACGAACTGCTTCACACGTCAGGACTGGCTCTTTTGCCAGCGGTGCACGTCTCTTCTGACGAGCCTAACAAGGCTACTGACGAGCACACTTATTTTTTAACAGGCGATCAACAGGTCGGCTGCGCCCACCGATGAGCTTCCGAGGCCCCCACATGGCCAAGACCGGACTCCCGGGCAACATTTCTACGCCGGGCACTGATCGGAACTAACGTCAGTGAATGTTCGGCAGATACACTTCCTGACAGACCAAGCAGACGACAGTAGATCGAGCCGCACAACACGCGCGCCTTGAGCACTTTGCGGGCCCTCTTTTACACGCAGTGATGACGAGAACGCCATGGCCGGGCTAATTCCCCAGAGCTTTATTGACGACCTTCTGAACCGCACCGACATCGTCGATGTTGTCAGCTCGCGCCTGCAGATGAAAAAGGCCGGCAAGAACTACACCGCCTGCTGCCCGTTCCACAAGGAAAAGACCCCGTCGTTCAGCGTCAGCCCCGACAAGCAGTTCTACTACTGCTTCGGCTGCGGCGCTGGCGGCAACGCCCTCGGCTTCATCATGGACCACGACAACCTGGACTTCCCCCAGGCCGTCGAGGAACTGGCGAAAGCCGCCGGCATGGAAATCCCCCGCGAAGAAAGTGGCCGCCCGCACAAACCGCGGCAACCCACCGATTCGCCGCTGTACCCGCTGCTTACCGCTGCTGCCGACTTTTACCGCCAGGCACTGAAAAGCCACCCGCAGCGCAAAGCCGCCGTCGATTACCTCAAGGGCCGCGGCCTGACCGGTGAAATCGCCCGCGACTTCGGCCTCGGCTTCGCCCCGCCGGGCTGGGACAACCTGTACAAGCACCTGAGCAGCGACACCCTGCAGCAAAAAGCCATGATCGACGCCGGCCTGTTGGTGGAAAACGCCGAGACCGGCAAGCGTTATGACCGTTTCCGCGACCGCGTGATGTTCCCGATCCGCGACAGCCGCGGCCGCATCATCGCGTTCGGCGGCCGGGTGCTGGGGGACGACAAGCCCAAATACCTGAACTCACCGGAAACCCCGGTGTTTCATAAAGGCCAGGAACTCTACGGCCTGTTTGAGGCGCGCAAGAACAACCGCAACCTCGACGAAATCATCGTGGTTGAAGGCTATATGGACGTGATTGCCCTGGCCCAGCAAGGTTTGCGCAACGCCGTGGCGACCCTGGGCACCGCGACCAGCGAAGAGCACTTGAAGCGCCTGTTTCGCGTGGTGCCCAACGTACTGTTCTGCTTCGACGGCGACCAGGCCGGCCGCAACGCAGCGTGGCGTGCCCTTGAGTCGACCCTGTCGAGCCTGCAGGACGGGCGGCGCGCACGCTTCCTGTTCCTGCCCGAAGGTGAAGACCCGGACACCCTGGTCCGCTCCGAAGGCACCGACGCGTTCCGCGCGCGCATCAACCAACACGCACAACCGCTGGCCGATTACTTTTTCCAGCAACTGACCGAAGAGTCCGACCCGCGCTCCCTCGAAGGCAAGGCCCACATGGTCACCCTCGCGGCCCCGCTAATCGACAAGGTTCCGGGCGCCAACCTGCGCACCCTGATGCGCCAGCGCCTGCTGGAAATCACCGGCTTGAGTGGCGAGGCCGTCAGCCAGCTGGCCCGCAGCGCGCCGCAAGAGGCGCCGCCGGCCTACGACCCGGGCATGGATTACGACGCCATGCCGGACTATTCCGACTTCCACCAACCGCAGGAGGCCTACACGCCCCAGCAGGAGTGGACACCGAAGAAACCCGGCGCCGGCGGCAAGAAATGGGACAAGAAACCCTGGGACAAAAACGGCAAACGTGGCGGTGACCGTGACGAACCGCGCGGCCCACGCGTCCCAGCAGCAGTAGAGCCGCCCACCATGGCAGCCCTGCGTACACTTTTGCACCACCCGCAACTGGCACAAAAAGTCGAGGATGCGGGGCACTTTGCGGCCGAAGACCACACCAATACGCAACTGTTGGTGGCCCTGCTCGAAGCCGTACAGAAGAATCCTAAGCTAAACTCATTCCAGCTGATTGCACGCTGGCACGGCACCGAACAGGGCCGTTTGCTGAAGGCATTGGCAGAAAAGGAATGGCTGATTGATGGCGATAACCTTGAACAACAGTTTTTCGACACCATTACTAGCTTGGTAGCTCGTCAACGCGAGCGAAACCTGGAACAACTTCTTCGAAAAGCGCGTCAGAGTGAATTGACCGCCGAAGAGAAAAATCAACTGCGCGACCTTTTAAGTCGCAATGTTTCCGCATCAAACCCGACCTCAGCTGGCGTGTGAGGTCATAGCTCGGGTATAATCCTCGGCTTGTTTTTTGCCCGCCAAGACCTTCAGTGGATAGGGTGTTATGTCCGGAAAAGCGCAACAGCAGTCTCGTATCAAAGAGTTGATCACCCTTGGTCGTGAGCAGAAGTATCTGACTTACGCAGAGGTCAACGACCACCTGCCTGAGGATATTTCAGATCCAGAGCAGGTGGAAGACATCATCCGCATGATTAATGACATGGGGATCCCCGTACACGAGAGTGCTCCGGATGCGGACGCCCTTATGTTGGCCGACGCCGATACCGACGAGGCAGCCGCTGAAGAAGCAGCCGCCGCGTTGGCAGCGGTCGAGACCGACATCGGTCGCACGACTGACCCTGTGCGCATGTATATGCGCGAAATGGGTACGGTAGAGCTGCTGACACGCGAAGGCGAAATCGAAATCGCCAAGCGTATCGAAGAGGGCATCCGTGAAGTGATGGGCGCAATCGCGCACTTCCCAGGCACGGTTGACCACATTCTCTCCGAGTACACTCGCGTCACCACCGAAGGTGGCCGCCTGTCCGACGTCCTGAGCGGTTATATCGACCCGGACGACGGCATTGCGCCACCTGCGGCTGAAATTCCGCCACCGATCGATGCCAAGGCTGCGAAAGCAGACGACGACACCGACGACGACGAAGCTGAAGCCAGCACTGATGACGAAGAAGAAGTCGAAAGCGGTCCGGATCCGATCATCGCAGCGCAGCGCTTTGGCGCGGTCTCCGATCAGATGGAACTGGCTCGCAAGGCCCTGAAGAAGCACGGTCGCGGCAGCAAGCAGGCAACTGCTGAATTGCTGGCCCTGGCTGAACTCTTCATGCCGATCAAACTGGTACCGAAGCAATTCGAAGGCCTGGTTGAGCGGGTTCGTAGCGCCCTTGAGCGTCTGCGTGCACAAGAGCGTGCGATCATGCAGCTCTGTGTCCGTGATGCGCGCATGCCGCGTGCCGACTTCCTGCGCCAGTTCCCGGGCAACGAAGTCGACGAAAGCTGGACCGACGCACTGGCCAAAGGCAAAAGCAAATACGCTGAAGCCATTGGTCGCTTCCAGGCCGACATCGTTCGTTGCCAGCAGAAGCTGACTGCATTGCAGACCGAAACCGGTCTGACGATTGCCGAGATCAAGGACATCAACCGTCGCATGTCGATCGGTGAGGCCAAGGCCCGCCGCGCGAAGAAAGAGATGGTTGAAGCGAACTTGCGTCTGGTGATCTCCATCGCCAAGAAGTACACCAACCGTGGCCTGCAATTCCTCGATCTGATCCAGGAAGGCAACATCGGCTTGATGAAAGCGGTGGACAAGTTCGAATACCGTCGCGGCTACAAGTTCTCGACTTATGCCACCTGGTGGATCCGTCAGGCGATCACTCGCTCGATCGCCGACCAGGCCCGCACCATCCGTATTCCGGTGCACATGATCGAGACGATCAACAAGCTCAACCGTATTTCCCGGCAGATGTTGCAGGAAATGGGTCGCGAACCGACCCCGGAAGAGTTGGGCGAACGCATGGAAATGCCTGAGGATAAAATCCGCAAGGTATTGAAGATCGCTAAAGAGCCGATCTCCATGGAAACCCCGATCGGTGATGACGAAGACTCCCATCTGGGTGACTTCATCGAAGACTCGACCATGCAGTCGCCAATCGATGTTGCTACCGTTGAGAGCCTGAAAGAAGCGACTCGCGACGTACTGTCCGGCCTCACTGCCCGTGAAGCCAAGGTACTGCGCATGCGCTTCGGCATCGACATGAATACCGACCACACCCTTGAGGAGGTTGGTAAGCAGTTCGACGTTACCCGTGAGCGGATTCGTCAGATCGAAGCCAAGGCGCTGCGCAAGCTGCGCCACCCGACGAGAAGCGAGCATTTGCGCTCCTTCCTCGACGAGTGATCACAAAAACCCCGGCCCAGGCCGGGGTTTTTGCTTCTACAGATTAAATCCTCGCTGCCTCCCCTCCCCCGCAATGCCCGTCTACACTCGAAACATTCCCCGTGCCATAACGAGACCGTTATGCCCAGATTGCCGACCGTGTTACTGCTGTCGCTGCTGACCTGGACCGCAACGGCTGGCGCGTTGACTCTCACCGATGAAGAGCGTGGCTGGCTGGCGGACCACCAAGAGTTGCGCCTGGGCGTCGACGCCTCTTGGCCACCCTTTGAATACCGCGATGAAGACGGTCGCTACCAGGGCCTGGCCGCTGATTATGTGCGGCTGATGCAGGATCGCCTTGGCGTCAGGATCAAACTGATCGAGCCGGTGAACTGGAGCGCCGTGCTGGAACAGGCCCGCAACAACCAGCTCGACCTGCTGCCGGGCATCATGTCCACACCGGAACGCCAGGGTTTCCTGTCGTTTACCCGGCCTTATCTCGACTTCCCCATCGTCATCCTCGCCCACGAAGGCGGCCCGCAACCACGCAGCCTCAAAGACCTGTACGGGTTGAAGGTGGCCGTGGTGGAAAACTACGCGCCCCATGAACTGCTGCGCACTCACCACCCGGACCTCAACCTGGTGGCCATGCCCAATGTCAGCGCTACGCTGCAGGCCCTGGCCACCGACAAGGTCGACGCCGTAGTGGGCGATCTGGCGTCCAGCGTGTGGAGCCTGCGCCAACTCAAGCTGGAAGGCCTGTACATCAGCGGCGAAACGCCTTACCGCTATCAATTGGCCATGGGCGTGCCGAAGGACGACAAGATGCTGGTGGGCATCCTCGATAAAGTCCTGGCCGACATCAGCCCGGCTGAGACCGAGGCCATCCAGCAGCGCTGGGTCGGCAACGTCATCGACCACCGCACGCTCTGGACGGATGTGCTGCTCTACGGGTTGCCTGCCGTGCTGTTGCTGAGCATCGTGCTGGCCGTGGTTATCCGGATCAATCGTCGGCTCAGCTCGGAAATTTCCCGCCGGGTCGCCCTCGAACAGGAACTGCGCAGCAGCGAATACCACTATCGCGGCCTGGTGGAGAGCCTTTCCGCGATCGCCTGGGAAGCCAGCATCAGCGATTTCACCTACAGCTACGTGTCGCCCCACGCCGAGGAACTGCTGGGTTACCCCCGTGCCCACTGGCTGATCCCGGGCTTCTGGCGCAACATCATCCACCCCGCGGACCTGACCCGCACCGAATCCTATTGCTACGCCGAAACCCGGGCCAACCGCGACCACAGTGTCGACTACCGGGTGATCACCGCCGATGGACGCTGCCTGTGGGTGCGGGACATCGTCAGCCTGATCGAACACGGCCACGAGCCCGTGCTGCGCGGCCTGATGATCGACATCAGCGAGGCCAAGCGCACCGAGGAAGCGTTGCAGCTTTCGGAACAGAAATTCGCCTCTGTGTTCCAGCAATGCCCGGACATCCTGGTCATCGCCCGGCTGTCGGACGGCTGCCTGATGGAGGTCAATAAGGCATTCGAAGACCAGATCGGCCTGAGCGCCGAAGCAGTCGTAGGAAAAACCGCCACTGAACTGAATATCTGGGGCATCCAGGGCGTAGGCCCCGGCCTGCTGCAACGGGTACAGACCACCAGCATCCGCAACCTGGAAATGCCCTTCCTGCGCAGCAACGGCCAGGCCTTCACCGGACTGATCTCCGCCGAACCCTTTCAACTGGATACCACCGAAGCCCTGGTCGTGGTGGTGCGTGACATCACCCAGCTGAAAGAAACCCAGCAGCGACTGCAGACCTCCGAAGAGAAATTCGCCAAGGCCTTTCATGCCTCTCCCGACGGCCTGCTGTTGTCCCGCCAAAGCGACGGTTTGCTGATTGAGGTCAACGAAGGATTCAGTCGAATTACCGGCTTTAACAGCGTGATGTCACTGGACCAGTCAACCCTGGACCTCGGGATCTGGGTCGACCTGAACGAACGCAAAGATATGTTGGAGCGGCTGCAACGGGATGGATTTGTCCGCGACTTTGTCTGCCACATCCGCCGCAGTGACGGCGAAATTCGCCTGTGTGAAGTCTCCAGCCGCCCGCTGCCCATCGGCGACGACGACTGCATGCTGACCATCGCCCGGGACATCACCGAACGCCAACTGATGCAGGAAAAACTGCAACAGGCCGCCACCGTGTTCGAGAGCACGGCCGAAGGCGTACTGATCACCGACACCCGACAAAATATCAGCGCCGTGAACCGCGCCTTCAGCGAGATCACCGGCTACAGCGAAGCCGAGGCCCTTGGCCAAACCCCGCGCCTGCTTGCCTCGGGCCTGCACGACAGCGCCTTCTACGCGGCCATGTGGCACCAACTGACGGCCAACGGCCACTGGCAAGGCGAGATCTCCAACCGGCGCAAGAACGGCGAGCTGTACCCCAGCTGGCTGACCATCAGCGCCGTGCGCAACCGCGAGGAGTCGATCACCCACTTCGTCGCCGTGTTTGCCGACATCTCCAGCCTCAAGCACGCCCAGGCGCGCCTCGATTACCAGGCCCACCACGACCCGCTGACCGGCCTGCCCAACCGCACCCTGTTTGAAAGCCGCCTGCAAGCCGCCCTCAACAACCAACAGGAAACCGGCAGCCAGGGCGCCGTGCTGTTCCTCGACCTCGACCGCTTCAAACACATCAACGACAGCCTCGGCCACCCGATTGGCGACCTGCTGCTCAAGGACATCGCCGTTCGCCTCAAGGACCAACTGCGAGACGTCGACACCGTCGCGCGCCTGGGTGGCGACGAATTCATCATCCTGCTGCCCGGCCTGCAACAAGCCAGCGACGCCGAACACCTGGCCAATAAGCTGCTGGCCTGCTTCACTCCACCATTCCAGGCGGGCGAGCATGAGTTCTTCATCAGCGCCAGCATCGGCACCAGCCTGTACCCACGGGACGGCAACGACGTCGCCACCCTGGTCAAAAACGCCGACGCCGCCATGTACCGCTCCAAGGCCAAGGGCCGCAACCGCGTCGAAAGCTACACCCAGGACCTCACCGCCCAGGCCAACGAGCGCGTGGCCCTGGAACACGAACTGCGCCGAGCGATCGAGCGCGACGAATTGTCTCTCTATTACCAGCCGAAACTCAGCCTCGACACCCAACAACTGATCGGCGCCGAAGCCCTGATTCGCTGGCGCCACCCCACCTTCGGCGAAGTGCCGCCCGAGCACTTCATTGCCCTGGCCGAAGAGAACGGCATGATCCTGCAGATTGGCGACTGGGTACTGGAGCAGGCCTGCCGACAGATGCACGACTGGCGAGAAATTTTTGATGACTTCGGCCCGCTGTCCGTCAACCTCGCCGGCGCGCAACTGCGCCACCCCAACCTGCTGGCGCGCATCGAGCAACTGCTGCGGGACAACCGCCTGGAGCCTGGCTGCCTGCAACTGGAGATCACCGAAAACTTCATCATGAGCCAGGCCGAAGAAGCGCTGGAGGTGCTGCACCAGCTCAAGCATCTGGGCGTGCAACTGGCCATTGATGACTTCGGCACCGGCTATTCGTCCCTCAGCTACCTGAAACGCCTGCCGCTGGACTTCCTGAAGATCGACCAATCCTTCGTCCGTGGCCTGCCCGACGACCCACACGATGCGGCGATCGTGCGCGCCATTATTGCCCTGGGGCACAGCATGCAATTCACCATCATTGCCGAAGGTGTGGAAACGCCGGCCCAGCAAGCGTTTCTGGCGGCTGAAGGTTGTGAGCAGATGCAAGGCTATATCGTCAGCCTGCCGCTGCCGCCGGACCTTTTCGCCGCTACGTTCCTTCGTATGAGTGTTTCGGACTTTTCGGATGGCACAGCGAAGAAACCATCGCTATAATCCGCGGCCTACTGAGGGCCTATAGCTCAGTTGGTTAGAGCAGGGGACTCATAATCCCTTGGTCGTAGGTTCGAGTCCTACTGGGCCCACCATCTTGAAAGCCGCGCATTGCGCGGCTTTGTCGTTTCTGGCGCGTGAGTCGTGCAGCAATGAAACATTAGTTAGTTGTCCCGAACGGCTACGGCGAAGACCATGATTCCCAGTCAACGTCACTCCAGCACGAGGGAAAATTGTTCAATGCATCAGAAGAAACGCTCGCCGCGCAACGCAATCCACGGCCTGGGCATACGTGCCACAGCCGCCGTCGCAATCACCCTCGCAACCTTGAGCGGCGCACAAGCCGCCCCCGCCGCCACTGACTCCATCAAGGCATTCAAGCTCTGCACCGGCGCCGACAACAATTCGCACGTACTGGAAGGCACCATCGACCAGAGCATGCGCAATGACGTGACCGCCATTCACTTCAAGCAAACGGCGGCGCATTCCTCGTATAGCTGGCATAACGACCCGGAGCCACAGTACGTCATGACGCTGTCCGGCACCCTGGCGTTCGTGACACGCGGCGGTGAGAAGTTCACGTTGCATCCGGGTGAAGTACTGATCGCCGAAGACAACACCGGCACAGGGCATCGCTGGAATCTGGTGGACGATCAACCGTGGCGGCGAGGGTACGTGGTGCTGAAGCCGGGCGCGCCGGATTCATTTATCCCGAACGATGCTGCCGCTGCGAAGGTGTGCAAGGGGTCGTAGTCTCGCTGATCACACCTCCTCGAATAAAAGAAAGACTTACGCTTTGCGGCGTAAGCCTTTTTTGTACTGCGTGCTCTACCGGCCCGTTATCAAACGGAAAGTTCGCGCAAAGCCGCCGTCGCCAGGAACCCAGAGCGCGAGGCATAGCGATGGTCTTTTTGCACTCGCTCATCGATACGATTCAAAAGTTGCTCAGGCAGTGAGGCGTTGAACCTGACTGACTTGCCCAGGTAAGGAGTGAGATCAAAGTCGATCACCGCCCACACGCCACCCGCAAAGTCCGGATTCTCCAAATGGACGTCGACCTCTCTAGCCTGAGGAAGCCGCTCCTCATCAGCAACCAATCCCTCGAGGTGCAGCGCTAAAGCTTCGCGGACATTATCCAGAGCTTCGGAAAAGGTTGTGCCCGCAGAAAAGCAACCTGGCACGTCCGGGACGGTCACGCTGTAATCTGAATCAGCGTCTTTGTGTATCACCACTGGAAATTTCATTTTTCCTCCTTTGAATGAGCCGCAGCGGGATCATTCACCACATAACCTACGGTCATCACTTCAGGCCTGCTGATTTCAAAATGCTGTGCAAGGTCCCCTTGGCTATCTCTGATTTAGGATGAGGAACCGTCACCCGGCCGGGCTTGGTTGAGTGCTTGAATTGATGGTGACTGCCTTTCGCCGCCACCTCAAACCATCCATCCGCCATCAGCAAGTCAATTACCTCTCTGCTTCTCATCGCGCCCGCTCCACAGTGTGTATCTTACACACCGAAGGTATCCTGCAGCATCTTTTATACACACAGGACACACCAATGAAAAAAGCCCGCTCATTTCTGAACGGGCTCATGCGAAGAATATGATGACTACGCCTATCGCCGCTTCGCCAGCGAACTAATGTC
This sequence comes from Pseudomonas sp. Colony2, assembly GCF_019382755.1. Taxonomy (NCBI): domain Bacteria; kingdom Pseudomonadati; phylum Pseudomonadota; class Gammaproteobacteria; order Pseudomonadales; family Pseudomonadaceae; genus Pseudomonas; species Pseudomonas sp. Colony2. The sequence goes on from NZ_CP080030.1 coordinate 6,555,360, forward strand.
AGTTTTTGTGCCTTGACTGACTCTCAGCTTACCAACGCATTAACAATGACTTGCGCCGTACCTAGCAACGGCGCATCCCCTCTAAACGCCCCAATTACCTGCAACCCCACCGGCAACTCCCCTTCCCCACGCATCACCGGCACATTCACCTGCGGCAATCCAAACGCGCCCCAGAACTTGATGAAGTCCGACGGGCCCGTGGTCGCCAACCCCACCGGCGCCAGCATCCCGCAGGAAACACTCAACATCGCATCAAACGGCTGGCAGATTTGCGCGAGCTGCGGGGCGAGTTGTGCGAGGCGTGCCTTCGCAGCCGACTCCTGTTCCCAGCTTGTAGCCTTCGCACGCTCAATCATGGCCAACGTCGAATCACTGAGTAACTCAGGATGAGACTGAAACTCCTTGGCCAATGAACGGGCACCTTCGCAATCGTTGATCAACTGGTGATCGTCGAATACTCCGTCGAACGCCTCAGGCAACACGACTTCACTGACAAGAGGCCCCAACCGGGCAACCGCTCGTTCAATTGCCTCGGCCACCAACGGCTGCACATCCGACCAGCGAGAGGTACGGCAGAAACCAAGCCGCAAGGGCCGACGCCCCGCCTCAACAGCCGGAAACCCCGGGATCAACACCCGCGCCACCCGCTCAAGATCACGCACCGAACGGCCATACCAACCCACGGTATCGAAGCTCGGCGCCAGGGGTTTCACGCCTTCCAGCGAGACCAGTCCAAACGACGGTTTGAAGGCAAACAACCCGCAATAAGCCGCAGGCTTGAGCAACGACCCCGCCGTTTGGGTACCCAACGCCAACGGGAAAAACCCGGCCGCCATCCCCGCAGCAGAACCCGCGCTGGAGCTACCCGGAGTGCAGGACAAATCCAGCGGATTACGCGTCGGCCCGGTGTTCATGTAGGCAAATTCGGTGGTGTGGGTCTTGCCCATGATGATCGCGCCCGCCTGGCGTAGCAGCGTCACCACATGGGCATCCCGCGATGGACGATTACCCAGGTAAATCGGCGAATAGAATTCCGTTGGGTGGTCGGCGGTATCAAAGATGTCCTTGACCCCCACGGGCACGCCGGCGAGCAGACCGGCGCAGCCCTCAAGCTGCCACGCTTGCTTGCTCACCGCCTCAGCGTCGAAGGATACAAACGCCTGGATATCTGGCTCGTCGGCACCTATGCGCGCAAGAAAGTGTTCAGCAACCAAAGCCGGCGTAATCGCCCCCGAACCCACCGCCACGGCGATGCCCGTTGCATCCAGGCCATTCATCAATGCGCCCTCATTTAGCAAACAACTGCCCAATGTCCTTGAACGCCTTGAACTCCAACGCGTTGCCGCACGGGTCAAACAGAAACAACGTCGCCTGCTCGCCCACCTGGCCTTTGAAACGAATATGCGGTTCCAACACAAACTGGGTATTGCGCGCCTGCAAGCGCTCCGCCAACGCATGCCAATCATCCCAACTCAACACCACGCCAAAATGCGGCACCGGCACGTCGTGACCGTCTACCGCATTGGTGTGCGCCGCCTCTTGAGAAGCGGTTTTCGGATGCTCATGAATCACCAATTGATGCCCGAAGAAGTCGAAGTCGACCCAGTGATCACTGGCTCGTCCCTCCTCCAACCCAAACACCTCGCCATAAAACTGCCGCGCTGCCGCTAGGTCGAATACCGGAATTGCCAGGTGAAAAGGAGCCAGTGCCATCAGGTTTAACCTCTATGGGTATTAAGTCCTTGCGAGTCTAGCCTTGCCGTAACCGATGGAAAGACGATAGTTTTCGCAGCGAGCTCAAATTATTTTGATCAATCGAGACGCCCATGCTGCGGGAACTGAAAACCTTTATCGCCGTTACCCGCCATGGCACGTTCGCCGCAGCGGGCATGCATATCGGGCTGACGCAATCGGCGGTGAGTGCGCAGATCCGTCAGTTGGAGCAGGTGCTCGGCGTGCAGTTGTTCGAGCGAACCGGGCGCCAGGCCACGCTGAACGCGGCGGGGATCCGCGCGCTGCCGCTGGCCAGGGAGATTCTCGAGACGTTCAACCGCATGGCTGTGCCGGTGGATGCCAATGAGTACAGGGGCGAGTTGAAGGTCGGCGCCATCACCACCGCCCAGACCGGCCTGCTGCCCCAGGCCCTGGTGCGTTTGCGCCAGGCGGCGCCGACGGTGGAGTGCAAGTTGGTGCCGGGAGTTTCCCTGGAGCTGCTCAGCCAGGTGGATGCAGGCGAACTCGACTCGGCGATCATCATTCGCCCACCCTTTGACTTGCCCAAGGAACTGCACGTGCAACTGCTGCGCAGGGAGCCGTTTGTGTTGATCGCGCCGTTGACGGTCGAGGGGGATGACCCGCTGCGACTGCTCGCCGCTCATCCTCACGTGCGCTACGACCGGGCTTCGTTTGGCGGGCGGCTGGTCAGTCGCTTTCTGCGGGATCAGCGGCTGGACGTGCAAGTGGCGCTGGAACTGGACGAGATCGAGGCGCTGGTCAAAATGGTCGAATGCGGCCTGGGCGTTTCACTGGTTCCCCACGCCGGACTATGGCTGGACCGATCCCCGCAGGTGCGTGTCATCCCGCTGGGCGAGCTGACCTTTAACCGGGAAATCATCTTGCTGAGCCGCTACAGCCAGCGCAACCTTCCGGTGCCACAACTCTTTGCCCGATGCCTGCTGGCAGACACGATCTAAGACGCAAAAAAAAAGCCGCACATCCGTGCGGCTTTTTCAGGCCCTATTTCTTGGGCAACGCGTAGGCAATCACATAGTCCCCACGGTCCGGCGACTGTCGCGCGCCGCCGGCGGTTAGCACGATGTACTGGGTGCCAGTCTTGGGCGACACATAGGTCATCGGCCCCGATTGGCTACCCACAGGCAGGCGGGATTTCCAGATCTCATTGCCGTTGCCGGTATCGAAGGCGCGCAGGTAGAAGTCCTGGGTGCCGGCGAAAAACAGCAAGCCGGACTGGGTGGCCAGGGACGCGCCAAGGGTCGGCATGCCGATCGGAATCGGCATGTGCATGCGGATGCCCAGCGGCCCGGTGTCTTCAACCGTACCCACCGGCACTTGCCACATCAGCTTGTGGGTTTTCAGGTCGATGGCCGACAGGGTGCCGAACGGCGGCTTCTGACACGGAATGCCCGCCGCCGAGAGGAAGCGCTCGCGCATCGCACCGAACGGCGTACCTTCTTGCGGCACCACGCCCATTTCGATGCCACTGGCACCGGCGGCAATCTTGTCGCGCGGGATCATGTAGTTGGCCAAACCCAGGCGCATGTCGTTGACGAACATGTAGTGGGTGTTCGGGTCCACTGACACGCTGCCCCAGTTCATTCCGCCCAGGGAGCCCGGGAATTGTAGCGCGCGGTCCAGGCCTGGCGGCGTATAGACGCCCTGGTGGCGCATGCCCTTGAACTGGATGCGGCACATCAACTGGTCAAACGGCGTGGCGCCCCACATGTCGGATTCGGTCAGTTGCTGATTGCCGATCGAAGGCATGTCCACCGAGAACGGCTGGGTCGGCGAATAACGTTCGCCGGGCACATTGCCCTGGGGCACCGGGCGCTCTTCTACCCGGGCGATGGGCACGCCGGTTTCGCGGTTGAGCAGGAAGATTTCACCTTGCTTGGTGACTTGGGCCAGTGCCGGTTGCACGCCGCCGTTGCCATCCGGAATGTCGTAGAGCAGCGGCTGTGCCGGCAGGTCAAAGTCCCACAGGTCGTGGTGAGTGGTCTGGAAGTGCCAGCGCACCTGGCCGGTCTTCACGTCGATGGCGACGATGGAGGAGCTCCACTTGTCGTCATAGGCGGTACGTTCACCGGCGAAGAAGTCCGGGGTGGCGTTACCGGTGGGCAGGTAGACCAGGCCGAGCTTGGCGTCGTAGGACATGGCCGACCATACGTTCGGCGTGCCGCGGGTGTAGGTCTCTCCTGCAGGTGGGCGTTTGGTGGTGTTCGGGTTACCCGGGTCCCAGGCCCACACCAGTTCGCCGCTGTGAACGTCAAATGCGCGCACCACGCCTGGCGGTTCACCGGTGGAGAAGTTGTCTGCCACACGCCCGCCCACGATCACCACATCGCCCGCCGCCAGTGGCGTCGAGGTTTGCTGGTAATAACCGGGCTTCACTTCGCCCATGTCGGTCTTCAGGTCGACGGTGCCGTGGTCGCCGAAGTCTTCGCAGGGCGCGCCGGTTTCAGCATTGATCGCAATCAACCGGGCATCGCCGGTCGGCAGAAACAGACGTTTCACACAGGCTTTGGCGCCGGCGGGTTGCTCGCTGGCACTGCTGTCGAAATAACCCAGGCCACGGCAACGCTGCCAGTTGGGGCCGCTGCCCTGGGGGTCGAATTTCCAGCGTTGGGCACCGGTATCGGCGTCCAGGGAAAACACTTTGCCGTAGGCGGTGCACACGTAAACGCTGTCACCGATCTGCAGCGGGGTGTTCTGGTCTTCGGCACCGGCGCCATTGCTCTCGGGGATGTCGCCGGTGTGGAAGGTCCAGGCCACCTGCAACTTGTCGATGTTGCCTTTGTTGATCTGGTCCAGCGCGGCAAACCGATTGCCGGCGGTGGTGTTGCCCCAGTGGGCCCAGTCTTTTTGCTCGGTGCCCGGCGTTACCGCAGTCACCGCAGGCTCACTGCTGGCCTTGACCAGGTGGGTCGGTACAAACATGTACGCCAGGGTGGCGACCACGCCCAGGCCCAGCAGCCCGGCAACGCCATAGGCGCCGCGCCCGGGTGTCGATCCGGAAGCGCGGGCGAGCTGTGGATAAATCAGCGCGACTACCAGGCCGATGACGGCGAAGGTCAGGACTCGCGAAACCAACGGCCAGTATTCCAGACCGGTATCCCACACCGCCCAGATCGCAGTCAGCACCAATGCCACGGCGTACAGCCATGCGCCCTGAGGCCGGCGCTTGGCGATCAGCACACCAGAGACCAGCATCGCCAGGCCCATCAGCAGGAAATACCAACTGCCGCCCAGCACTACGAGGTAACCGCCACCGCCTGCCAAACCCAGGCCGATCAAGGCGATCAGCAGGCCCAGCCCAACCAGCAACCATCTGCTGCCGGTGGCAGCCCCAAAGTTATTCATCGCGCAAACGTCCTTCCTGTATACCTAACGCAAAATAATGTACCAAACAGTTACTTTTCACAATCTGGCACAAAATAATGTGTTCGATCAGCGGCGAAAATAAATTCCCGGCGGGGCGGGCAGTATCGCCAGGACCGAGCCTGTAACATGCTCGCCCATTGATGCCCGCGCCGGAGAACACCTTGCCCGCCTCTCACCCTCCCGTCCTCGATGAAATCGATCGCCAGTTGATCGCCGCCTTGCAGATCAACGCGCGTGAAAGCGTGGCCATGCTTGCCCGGCAACTGGGCATCGCGCGCACCACCGTCACCTCACGCCTGGCGCGCCTGGAAAAAACCCAGGTGATTACCGGCTATGGCGTGCGCCTCAGCCAGCGGGTGGTGGACGGTGGTTTGCAGGCCTACGTGGGGATCACCGTGCAACCGCGCTCCGGCAAGGAAGTGCTGCGCCGGATCAGTGCCATGGCGCAGGTTCAGCAGTTATGTGCGGTAAGCGGCGAGTTCGATTACGTGGCCTGGCTGCGCACCGATTCGCCGGAACAGCTGGATCAACTGCTGGACCAGATCGGCAGCGTCGACGGCGTGGAGAAGACCACCACCTCGATCATCCTCAGTAACAAACTGGATCGCGGCCAACCAATCTGACCAGCAAGATCGTCACTCTGACTAAAAACAATTCAATCCGACGACACATTGCGTCTTATTAACGAACGCTACGCTCCCTAGAATGGCTGCCATCTTTTCCTATACTCAGCGGGTCGCGCCCCGCCGAGCCGCCAGCAAGGTCAGCCATGAGCATTCCTTCCAGCACCATCAGCAAGACCAATCGCCACCCGGCAAACGGCAAGAAGCCCATCACTATCTTTGGCCCGGACTTCCCGTTTGCCTTTGATGACTGGATCGAACACCCGGCGGGCCTGGGTAGCATTCCGGCGGCCAACCACGGCGCCGAAGTGGCGATCGTCGGCGCCGGGATTGCCGGGCTGGTAGCCGCCTATGAGTTGATGAAGCTGGGCCTTAAACCCGTGGTGTATGAAGCCTCGAAAATGGGTGGCCGCCTGCGCTCCCAGGCGTTTGAAGGCGCCGAAGGCATCATTGCGGAACTGGGTGGCATGCGCTTCCCGGTGTCCTCCACCGCGTTCTACCACTATGTGGACAAGCTCGGGCTGGAGACCAAACCCTTCCCCAACCCGCTGACGCCGGCTTCCGGCAGCACGGTCATCGACCTCGAAGGCCAGACGCACTACGCACAGAAACTCGCTGACCTTCCTGCACTGTTCCAGGAAGTGGCTGACGCCTGGGCCGACGCCCTGGAAGCCGGCTCGCAGTTCGCCGATATCCAGCAAGCCATCCGCGACCGTGACGTACCGCGCCTGAAAGAGCTGTGGAATACGCTGGTTCCGTTGTGGGACGACCGCACCTTCTACGACTTCGTGGCGACCTCCAAAGCGTTCGCCAAGTTGTCCTTTCATCACCGCGAAGTGTTCGGCCAGGTCGGTTTCGGCACCGGCGGCTGGGACTCGGACTTCCCCAACTCGATGCTGGAAATCTTCCGCGTGGTGATGACCAACTGCGACGATCACCAGCATCTGGTGGTCGGCGGCGTCGCCCAAGTGCCCATGGGCATCTGGCGCCATGTGCCGGAGCGTTGCGCCCACTGGCCCGAAGGCACCAGCCTCAGTTCCCTGCACAACGGTGCGCCACGGGCCGGGGTCAAGCGCATTGCCCACGCGCCGGACGGCTGTTTCGCCGTCACCGACAACTACGGTGACACCCGCGAATACGCCGCCGTGCTGACCACCTGCCAGAGCTGGCTGCTGACCACCCAGATCGAGTGCGACGAAACCCTGTTCTCGCAAAAGATGTGGATGGCCCTGGACCGCACCCGCTACATGCAGTCGTCGAAGACCTTCGTGATGGTCGACCGGCCATTCTGGAAGGACAAGGATCCGGAAACCGGCCGCGACCTGATGAGCATGACGCTGACGGATCGCCTGACCCGCGGCACCTATCTGTTCGACAACGGCGACGACAAGCCGGGGGTGATCTGCCTGTCCTACTCCTGGATGAGCGATGCGCTGAAAATGCTTCCGCAACCCATCGAGAAACGCGTGAAACTGGCTCTGGATGCGCTGAAGAAGATCTACCCGAAAGTCGACATCGCCGCGCGGATCATCGGCGATCCGATCACCGTGTCATGGGAAGCAGACCCGCATTTCCTCGGTGCTTTCAAAGGCGCACTTCCCGGCCACTATCGCTATAACCAGCGGATGTACGCGCACTTCATGCAGAAGGACATGCCGGCGGAGCAACGCGGTATTTTCATCGCCGGTGACGACGTGTCCTGGACCCCGGCGTGGGTTGAAGGCGCCGTGCAAACCTCGCTGAACGCGGTGTGGGGCATCATGACTCACTTCGGTGGCAGCACTCACCCGCAGAACCCGGGGCCGGGGGATGTGTTCGACGAGATCGGGCCGATCGCACTGCCCGAGTAAGGAGTTGCCCATGCGTGTTGCCCTGTATCAATGCCCGCCTTTGCCGCTGGACGTGGCCGGTAATCTCAAGCGCCTGCATCAGTTGGCGCAAGAGGCCACCGACGCCGACCTGCTGGTACTGCCGGAGATGTTTCTCACCGGCTATAACATCGGCGTGGAAGCGGTCGGCGCCTTGGCTGAAACCCAGGACGGTCCCGCTGCCCAATCCATCGCCGCGCTGGCGAGAAACTCGGGCGTGGCGATCCTCTATGGCTATCCGGAGCGCGGTGCAGACGGGCAGATCTACAACGCCGTGCAGCTGATCGACGCCAATGGCCAGCGCCTGTGCAACTACCGCAAGACCCACCTGTTTGGCGACCTCGACAACTCGATGTTCAGCGCCGGGGACGATGATTTTCCGCTGGTGGAATTGAACGGCTGGAAGCTGGGTTTCCTGATTTGCTATGACCTGGAGTTCCCGGAGAACACCCGGCGCCTGGCGCTGGCCGGCGCGGAGTTGATCCTGGTACCGACGGCCAATATGGTGCCCTTCGATTTCGTCGCCGATGTGACCGTGCGGGCGCGGGCGTTTGAAAACCAGTGTTATGTGGCCTACGCCAATTACTGTGGGCAGGAAGGCGAGATCCAGTATTGCGGGCAAAGCAGCATCGCCGCACCGGATGGCCAGCGGATTGCCCAGGCAGGTCTGGATGAAGCGCTGATCGTGGGCACACTCGATCGGCAGTTGATGGTCGACTCACGCGCGGCCAATCGCTACCTGCTGGACCGTCGTCCCGAGCTTTATGGGGCGTTGCACAAGCACTGATCCCGGCTGCTTTGCGCTAGCATAGGCACTTCCTACGTTTCGGAAGTGCTCATGCCTGCGCCGGCCCACCCTCATCACCTTCAATTGACCCTGGCCAGCGGCCTGCGGGTTTCCTTGCATCATGCGCCGCGCTTGAAGCGCGCCGCGGCTGCCTTGCGCGTTGCAGCGGGCAGCCACGATGTACCCCTGGCGTGGCCGGGACTGGCGCATTTTCTTGAGCATTTATTGTTCCTGGGCACCGAGCGTTTTCCTGCAAGCGACGGGCTGATGGCCTACGTCCAGCGCCAGGGTGGACAGGTGAATGCCAGCACCCGCGAGCGCACTACCGACTTTTTCTTTGAGGTGCCTGTTACGGCATTTGAAGCCGCACTGGAGCGCCTGGGGGACAGGCTCGCCCATCCGCGCCTGGCCCTGGAAGACCAGTTGCGTGAGCGCGAAGTATTGCAGGCGGAGTTTATTGCCTGGTCGCAAGATGCCACGGCGCAACAGCAACAAGCGTTGCTGGGAGGGGTTGCGGCGGGTCATCCGTTGCGCGCGTTTCATGCGGGCAACCGGGATAGCTTGCCGGTAGAGCGTGAGGATTTTCAGCAGGCCTTGCGGGATTTTTATGAAGGTTTCTATCATTGCGGGCAGATGACCTTGAGCCTTGCGGGCCCTCAGTCGCTGGTGGAGCTGGAGGCATTGGCGCATCAGTTTGGCGCTGCGCTGAAGACTGCACCTCTGCGGCGACAGACGCCGGCGCCAGCGTTGCTGGCCGGCAATCAACGTACTTATCAACACACCGATGAACACCACTGGCATCAGGTGGTTGTGAGCGAGGCTTCCCCTGAGGCGCTGGATTTCCTCTGCCTGTGGCTGAACACTTCGGCGCCCGGCGGGTTGCTCGCCGAGTTGCAGTCGCGGCAGTTAGTCAGCGCCATTAACGCAACGGCGCTGTATCAATTTGCCGGACAGGCGTTGCTGGATATCAAGTTCACCCTGGACACTCAGGGTGCGCAGCAGACGACACTGATCGAAGAACTGCTGCACGACTGGCTGAGCTTTTTCGCACACAGTGACTGGGCGCCCCTGCGGGAAGAGTACGCCTTGCTGCTTGCTCGCAAACAACAGGTCAGTGGTGCCCTGGCATTGGCCCGGCAGGACAACGAACTGGTCCTGTCCGAGCAAAGCGCCAGCTCCCTCAAGACCCTGCTGGACTCGCTGCAATTGCCGCCGTCCCGGCACGCCTGGCAACTGCCGCCCACCAATCCGTTCCTGCAGCCGGCAGCCAGGGAAGAGCGCCCGGGGCTGATTCGCGGGCAAACCAGCGCCCATCGCGGCCTGCGCACGTTCGCCCAGGATCGCTCCCGTGGGCGGAAGGACCTTTCGGCGCTGACCTTCAGCCAGGCCTTGCCAGGCGACACAGATGAAGGCGCGCTCTACCTGCGCTGGCATCTGGATTCGCCGCTGGATGCAGAGCTTTTCCCACGGCTGCGTGAGAACGCCAGCCAGGCTGGCGTTCAGTTGTCTTTCGAGACAATCGGCGGTCACTGGCAGCTGAAGATGGTAGGGCTGCACGAACCCATGCCCGCGATATTGGAGGAAGTGGCACGCAAGCTGACCCGGCTCGACGAAAATGCCGGAGCGTCATCCTCCCCGGCGCCGGCAATGGCGATCCGGCAGTTACTCAAGGCATTGCCCGGGTATTGCGCCGACATCCAAGCTGCACAGCAGGTTGCTGGGCGAGACCGATGGTCAACCGCTCGCTGGCAAGGGCTCGCCGTGGGGCTGCCCGCCGCCTGCGAGACGGCGATAAAACGTGCAGCCGGGAAACTGCCCGGCCAACCGCAAGCGGCTATCAGCGAACTGCCGTCAATCAGCAGCCAGCATCGTTGGCACGAAGTCAGGACCGATTCCAGCGACGCCGCGTTGCTGCTGTTCTGCCCGACAGCCACACGCTCCCTGGCGGACGAGGCTTGCTGGCGTCTACTCGCACATCTGGTGCAAGCGCCGTTCTACCAGCAACTGCGTGTTGAGCTTCAATTGGGCTACGCGGTGTTCAGCGGCATCCGACAGTACAGCGGGCAAACCGGCCTGCTGTTTGGGGTGCAATCCCCAAGCGCGTCTCTTGCGCAAATACTTGATCACCTGCAGGCGTTCCTGAAGCAACTGCCCGCGCTGATCAACGCCAGCGAACTGCCGAACGATCTGGCTCGGCAATTTTCCCTCGACGCCCTACCCACTTCCCAAGCCGCTGAACTGCTCTGGCACGCGCACTTGGCAGGCCACCCGTCGGATTACATCCAGCAGCTGCAAGATTTCATCCAGACCCGCACCCGTGAGGATTTAATGGTATCTGCACAGCAACTCAATGCTGCTGCAGGCGGATGGTGCTGTGTGGCCAATGGCGCTTGTGCCGCCGGCTCCTGGCAACGACCTGGCTGATCATTGCCGCTTCGGTAAAAGGCTTTTTCCCGCAGGACAGCGCTATCTTCAAAAGAAGTACGTAACATTCACATGCACACATCTGAACATCTCCGCTTGGAGGTGGACTATATGTATTACTTGGTAGTAAACGTCCCTTCCCTTCGTAGGAGTAAGAACATGACCTGGTCCAAACCTGCTTACACTGATCTGCGTATCGGCTTTGAAGTCACCATGTACTTTGCCAGCCGCTGATTGGCTTTGTATCGCAATGCAACGCCTCGGCTCGCCCGGGGCGTTTTTATTTTTGAGTTGTGTGTAATGGAGCGGCCATGTTTGTCCAGATTCTAGGTTCCGCCGCGGGCGGTGGTTTCCCGCAATGGAACTGCAACTGCGTGAACTGTGCAGGTTTTCGCGACGGCAGCCTGCGGGCCGAGGCGCGTACCCAGTCGTCCATCGCGATTTCCGATGACGGCGTGAACTGGGTGCTGTGCAACGCCTCGCCAGATATTCGCGCCCAGCTTCAAGGCTTCGCCCCGATGCAACCGGGCCGCGCGCTGCGGGATACCGGCATCAGCGCGATCATCCTGATGGACAGCCAGATCGACCACACCACCGGCCTGCTCAGCCTGCGCGAAGGCTGCCCGCACCAGGTGTGGTGCACCGACATGGTCCATGAGGACCTGAGCACCGGCTTCCCGCTGTTCACCATGCTGACCCACTGGAACGGCGGCCTGGCCTGGAACCGCATCGAGCTGGACGCCAGCTTCACGATCCCCGCCTGCCCCAACCTGCGCTTCACACCATTGCCGCTGCGTAGCGCGGCACCGCCCTACTCGCCTCACCGATTCGACCCACACCCGGGCGACAACATCGGCCTGATCGTCGAAGACCTGCGCACCGGCGGCAAGCTGTTCTATGCGCCGGGCCTGGGCAAGGTTGACGCACCGTTGCTGGAAATAATGGCCGGCAGCGATTGCCTGCTGGTGGACGGCACGATGTGGGACGACGACGAAATGCAGCGCCGTGGCGTCGGCACCCGCACCGGTCGCGAGATGGGCCACCTGGCACAAAACGGCCCCGGCGGCATGCTGGAAGTGCTGGAGCAGTTGCCCAAGCAGCGCAAGGTGCTTATCCACATCAACAACACCAACCCGATCCTGGATGAAGACTCGCCCGAGCGAGCCGAGCTGCTGCGACGCAATGTGGAAGTGGCGTACGACGGCATGAGCATTGAATTGTAGGAGCGAGCCAAATGACTGACACACCGCTGACCACCGCCGAGTTCGAACAGGCCCTGCGCGCCAAGGGCGCCTTCTACCATATCCATCACCCGTATCACGTGGCGATGTACGAAGGCCGCGCCACCCGCGAGCAGATCCAGGGCTGGGTCGCCAACCGTTTTTATTACCAGGTGAACATTCCCCTCAAGGACGCCGCGATCCTGGCCAACTGCCCGGACCGGGAGATTCGTCGTGAGTGGATCCAGCGCCTGCTGGATCACGACGGCGCTCCCGGCGAAGACGGCGGCATTGAAGCCTGGTTGCGCCTGGGACAGGCCGTCGGCCTCGACCCGGATCAACTGCGCTCCCAGGAGTTGGTACTGCCGGGCGTACGATTTGCGGTAGACGCCTACGTCAACTTCGCCCGCCGGGCCAGCTGGCAGGAAGCCGCCAGCAGTTCCCTGACCGAGTTGTTCGCCCCGCAGATCCACCAGTCGCGCCTCGACAGCTGGCCCCAGCATTACCCATGGATCGACCCCGCCGGCTACGAGTATTTCCGCACCCGCCTGGGCCAGGCTCGCCGGGATGTGGAGCACGGTCTGGCCATCACCCTGCAGCACTACACCACCCGCGAAGGCCAGGAGCGCATGCTGGAAATTCTCCAGTTCAAACTGGACATTCTTTGGAGCATGCTCGATGCAATGAGCATGGCTTATGAACTGAAACGCCCGCCGTATCACAGCGTGACCGACCAGCGTGTATGGCATAAGGGGATCACCCTATGAGCTTCGATCGCAGCAAAAAACCGACCTGGCGCCAGGGCTATCGTTTCCAGTACGAACCGGCGCAAAAAGGCCATGTGCTGCTGTACCCGGAAGGCATGATCAAGCTCAACGACAGCGCCGCGTTGATCGGTGGCTTGATCGACGGCGAGCGCGATGTCAGCGCAATCATCGCCGAGTTGGACAAGCAGTTCCCTGGCGTGCCCGAGCTCGGTGAAGACATCGAGCAATTCATGGAGGTTGCCCGTGCTCAGCACTGGATCGAACTTGCCTGACCTGCCACCCAAGCCGGAAATCGGCCTGCCGCTCTGGTTGCTGGCCGAGCTGACCTACCGCTGCCCGCTGCAATGCCCGTACTGCTCCAATCCGCTGGATTTCGCCGAGCAGGGCAAGGAACTGAGCACGGAACAGTGGATCAAGGTATTTCGTGAAGCCCGGGAAATGGGCGCTGCGCAACTGGGGTTTTCCGGCGGTGAGCCGCTGGTGCGCCAGGACCTCGCCGAACTGATCGCCGAGGCGCGCAAGCTGGGTTTCTATACCAACCTGATCACATCCGGCATCGGCCTCACCGAGCAGAAGATCAGCGACTTCAAGAAGGCCGGCCTGGACCATATCCAGATCAGTTTCCAGGCCAGTGACGAGCAAGTGAACAACTTGCTGGCCGGCTCGAAAAAAGCCTTCGCGCAAAAACTCGAAATGGCCCGGGCAGTGAAAGCCCATGGCTACCCGATGGTGCTGAACTTCGTCACCCATCGGCACAATATCGACAAGATCGACCGCATCATTGAGCTGTGCATTGCCCTGGAAGCGGACTTTGTCGAGCTTGCCACCTGCCAGTTCTACGGCTGGGCCCAGCTCAATCGTGTCGGCCTGTTGCCGACCCAGGAACAGCTGGTGCGCGCCGAACGCATCACCAACGAATACCGCGCCAAGCTCGAAGCCGAAGGCCACCCGTGCAAGCTGATATTCGTCACGCCGGATTACTACGAGGAACGCCCGAAAGCCTGCATGAATGGCTGGGGCAGCATCTTTCTGACAGTAACGCCGGACGGTACTGCCCTGCCGTGCCACGGAGCCCGACAGATGCCGGTGCAATTTCCCAATGTGCGCGACCACAGCATGCAACACATCTGGTACGACTCGTTTGGCTTCAACCGCTTTCGCGGCTACGACTGGATGCCCGAGCCGTGCCGTTCATGTGACGAGAAGGAAAAGGACTTCGGTGGGTGCCGCTGCCAGGCGTTCATGCTGACCGGGGATGCCAGCAACGCCGACCCGGTGTGCAGCAAATCGGAGCACCACGGCATGATCCTCCAGGCCCGCGAAGAAGCGGAGCACGCCACCCAGACCATCGAGCAACTGGCCTTTCGCAATGAGCGCAACTCACGGCTGATCGCGAAAGGCTGAGGTCTTTTTAGCGTTTGGCGATGATGTACACCGCGTGCACGATGCCGGGAATGTAACCGCACAAGGTCAGCAGGATGTTCAGCCAGAACGCGCCAGCGAAACCCACTTGCAGGAACACACCCAGTGGCGGCAGCAGAATAGCGATGATGATGCGAATGATATCCATGGGTTCAGCTCCAGAAAATCGGCTCGTGTGAGCCGTACAAGCTAATCGACCTTGGCCGTTGGTAAGGGTTCAGTGGGATCTGGCACTCAGCCATCGTCTAATTCGCGGACAAAAAAACGCCCCCAGCCAAAAGAATCAGGCTGGAGGCGCCGCGTATACCGCGAGACGGTTCAGGAAATATGGGGCTTAAACGGCAATGCCCTTGCGGCATTGCAGCTGTGCAGTGCGCACCCGGGAGAAGGTACGGGCCAGACGCAGGAGCATTTCGTCGACGTTGCTTTTGCTCAATGTGAGCGCCGGGGTAAAGCGCAGGCAATCGGGTTGCGGCGCGCTCAGGATCAGGCCTTCACTGAGCGCGGCGTTTACCACCGCATCTGCCGAATCCTCCGACAGAGTCAGTCCCCACATCAGGCCCTGGCCGCGCAGTTCACCCTGGTCATAGCGATGCGCCAGGCGGGCAAGCCCTTCGCCCAGATAAGCGCCAACCTCGCAAACGTGCTCCAGAAATTCGTGACTCAGTACGGTATCGAGCACCGCTATACCAGCGGAAGCCATCAGCGCGTTGCCATGGTGGGTGCCTTCCAGCTCACCGATTTCAAAACAACACGCCTTGCCCCGCGCGAGCAACGCCGCCAGTGGCACACCACCACCCAAGCCCTTGCCCAGGCAGATGATGTCGGCACGTACGCCGTAGTACTGTTCGGCGAGCAACGTGCCACAACGGCCGGTGCCGGTTTGCACTTCATCGAGGATCAACAGAATTCCCAGCTCACGGCACAGACGTTCGACACCCTTGAGGTAATGCTCGGTCGCGGGAATGACGCCGGCATCGTTCTGGATCGGTTCCAGCATGATTGCCACGGTTTGCGCATCCACCGCCGCGTGCAGCGCCGGCAGGTCGTTGAACGGCACGTGGCTGAAGCCTGGCAACTGGGGCTCAAAACGGTTTTCACTGGCGGCTGCCGAGGCCGACATCGCGGCAAAGCTGCGGCCATGGCAACCGTTGCTCGCGGTGATGATGCGATAGGCGCCACCACGGTGCAGTTGGCCCCATTTGCGCGCCAGCTTGATGGCCGCTTCGCAGGCTTCCGCGCCGCTGTTGAGCAGGTAGGCGTGGTCGCTGCCGGTGCGATGGCACAGGCGGTCGGCGAGGTTCAGTTGAACGCGGTTGTGCAGGCTGTTACCGGGATTGATCAGCGATTGGGCCTGATCGGCCAGCGCCTTGGTCACTGCCTGTGGGCTATGGCCCAGGCTGTTGGCGCCGCCACCCTGGCTGAAGTCGAGATAGGCGCGGTCTTCGCTGTCCCACAGCCAGGAGCCCTGGCCGCGTACAAACACCTGGGGCGGGCGGGCCACGCTGGGCATCAGGCAATCGCTGGAAAGATCGTCTCGCAGAGCCGGGGTCTTCGCCTCGAGGATCAGATCATCCAGGCTGGGGGCGGGGCGACGCAGGTTGAACAGGTTCATGGATGAACCTCTTTGGCAATCGCACCTTGGTCGGTATTACCGATAAACCCATGGCGGAGGTTTTTTGCCTTGCCTATGCAAACACCGTCAACATAAACACTACTCATCTTGCTTTCCGGCCCTGTAAGCCCTGTGAATAGGCGCTAGACTAGGCGCCTCGGGGGCACTCGGCCATTTCGATTTTCCAGCATTTTCGATAAGCATTACTTATGGATTTCAAGCAACTGCGTTATTTCGTCGCGGTGTACGAAGAAGGCCATGTGGGGCGGGCAGCGGAGCGCCTGTCGATCTCCCAGCCAGCTTTGTCGCAGCAGATTCGCCAGCTCGAGCAAAACCTTGATGTGAGCCTGTTCGAACGCAGCAGCAAGCGCCTGCTGCCGACCCTCGCCGCCCACACTTTGTATAACCACGCCCTGCCCTTGCTCGACGGTATGCAGCACGCGGTGGAAGCACTGCGCAACTTCAAGGGCCAGGCACTGCGCACCTTGGCGATCGGCGTTCTGCAAACCGTGCACACCAGCCTGGTGCCGCAGATGCTCGAACGGGTGCGCAAGGCCCAGCCGCACCTGGTCGTACAGATCTACGAGCTGACCGGGATGGAAATCGAACGCCGGCTGCTCAACGGCTCGCTGGATATCGGCATCAGCTACCTGCCGCCACGCCAGCCGGGGCTGCACGGCGTGCTGCTGTATGAAGATGAACTGAAGGTGGTCATCCCGGCTGATCACCCGCTGCGGGAATTCAAGAAAGTCTCCCTGAAGCAAGCCGCCGAGTTACCCATGTTGCTGCTGGGGGAAGAGTTTCAGGTGCGCCAGATATGGCAAGGTCAATTGGCCAACCTGGGCCGACGCCCGCAAGTGCAGGCCGAGTTGAATACGATGGCGGGGATTCTCGACAGCCTGCCCCACACCAAGCTGGCGACGGTGCTTCCCGGACGCTCCCAGGATGAACACAACAGCAAGGCGTTGCTGTGGAAACCCTTGAGCGAACCACGGGTGCCGTTGAAAGTGGGGTTGGTGTGCCGGGATGTGCAGCGCCAGCAGGCGACGCTGGAATTGTTGCGCACGCTGCTGGAAGACGTGATGAACGCGCCCGCCTGACTTTTTCGCAGGCAAAAGAAAACCCCGCCGAAGCGGGGCTTTGCAGACTGTTTCCCTGACATCCATTTCACTCCGCCTTCCTGGCAGAATCCTACGTGTCCGTGTTGTTGCTTTGCGCTTCCTGCGCGACGTCCATGTGAAGTAGATTATCCGTGGATCCAATTTGGCGATAGAGGACGAATAGCAGCACGTCATGTAAGAGAATGCTTACACGCCCTCCAAGTCCTTAGAACAGTGCTTCATCCAGCAAGAACAGCGATTCGCTACCGGCTTTTACCGAGGCGCTGAGGGACGCGATCCGCGGCAGCAAGCGTGCAAAGTAGAAACGCGCAGTGCCCAGCTTGCTGGCGTAGAAGTCTTCCTGAGCCTCTTTACCCAGAGCCGCCTTGGCCATCAGGGTCCACATGTAGGCATAAGCCATATAGCCGAACGCGTGCAGGTATTCCACGGATGCCGCGCCGATTTCATTCGGGTTGGATTTGGCGCGGTCCAGCAGCCAGGCGGTCAGTTCGTCCAGGTCATCCACGGCCGCGTTCAGCGGCTTGGTGAATTCGGCCAGTTCGGCGCCGGCAGTGGCGGTGAAATGGCGGATCTCATCAGCGAACAGCTTGTAGAACGCCCCACCGCTGCCGACGATCTTGCGTCCCACCAGGTCCAGGGCCTGAATGCCGTTGGTGCCTTCGTAGATCTGAGTGATGCGCACATCACGCACCAGTTGCTCCTGGCCCCATTCGCGAATGTAGCCGTGGCCGCCGAAAATCTGCTGGCCGTGCACGGTGGTTTCCAGGCCCAGGTCGGTCAGGAACGCCTTGGCAACCGGGGTCAGCAGAGCAACCAGATCGTCCGCGCGTTTGCGGACGGTGGCGTCTTCGCTGAACTTGGCGGTGTCGAGCTGCATCGCCACATAGGTGGAGAACGCACGGCCACCTTCGTTCGAGGCTTTCATGGTCAGCAGCATGCGCCGCACGTCCGGGTGGACGATGATTGGGTCAGCGACCTTGTCCTTGGCTTTCGGACCGGTTGGCGAACGGCTTTGCAGGCGGTCGCGCGCATATTCGATAGCGTTCTGATAAGAGCGCTCACCGGAGGCCAGGCCCTGGATGCCCACACCCAGGCGCTCGTAGTTCATCATGGTGAACATCGCGGCCAGGCCACGGTTAGGCTCGCCCACGAGGTAGCCCACGGCTTCGTCGAAGTTCATCACGCAGGTCGCAGACGCCTGGATGCCCATCTTGTGTTCGATGGAGCCGCAGGTCACCGGATTGCGCGCCCCCAGGCTGCCGTCGGCATTGACCATGAACTTGGGCACCAGGAACAGCGAAATACCCTTGGGACCCGCCGGTGCGTCCGGCAGCTTGGCCAGCACCAGGTGGATGATGTTCTCGGTGAGGTCGTGCTCGCCACCGGTGATGAAGATCTTGGTGCCGCTGACCTTGTAGGAACCGTCTGCCTGAGGCTCGGCCTTGGTCCGAATTATCCCAAGGTCAGTGCCGGCATGAGGTTCGGTCAGGCACATGGAACCGGCCCACACGCCGGAGTACATATTCGGCAGATAAGTGGCCTTGAGCTCTTCACTGGCGTGGGTGTTGATCGACACGCAGGCGCCGGAGGTCAGCATCGGGTAGAGGCCGAAGGCCAGGCCCGAGGAGTTGATCATCTCTTCTACCTGGGCCGACACTGCCTTGGGCATGCCCATGCCGCCGTACGCCGGGTCGCCGCCAACACCTACCCAACCGCCTTCAGCGTAGGTTTTGTAGGCGTCCTTGAAGCCAGCCGGGGTGAAGACCGCGCCATTCTCCCAGCGGCAGCCTTCTTCGTCGCCGCCGCGGCTGAGCGGGGCGACGGTCTTGGAGGTGACTTTGCCGGCTTCTTCGAGGATTGCCTCAACGGTCTCGGCGTCGACGGTTTCTGCCAGCGCGGGCAGTTGGGCCCAGAGTTTGGCGACCTCGAAAACTTCGTTGAGGACGAAGCGCATATCGCGCAGCGGCGCTTTGTAGTCAGCCATGGCAAACCTCGTGAGAACTTTAACGTTATTCGGGTGGGGTCGGTTTTACAGACCCCGAGTGTAACCGAACAACTTTTGTGACACATAGGGTCTGCTTGTGACCAACAAGTATTTTACGGTCACTAAAGCGCAAACAGCTCCGCCGGCAGACTCATCAGGCACTCACTGCCCGCCTCCACCGCCGCCCGGTGCGCGGCCGTGCGCGGTAGCAGGCGCTTGAAGTAGAACTCGCAGGTCGCCAGCTTGCCTCGGGCGTAATCGGCATCACCGCTACCGCTGTCCAACTGCTCCTGCGCCACCAGCGCCATGCGCAGCCACAAGTAGGCAAGGATTATGTAGCCGCTGTACATCAGGTAATCCAGGGCTGCAGCGCCGACTTCATCCGGGTTTTTCATGGCTGCCATGCCTACCTTGACCGTCAGCTCACCCCACTGCTGATTCAACTGGTTGAGCTGAGCCACATGGGCCTTGAGTTGCGGATGTTCGGCGTTGGCCGCGCAAAACTTGTGGACGATTTTGGTAAAGCCGCGCAGCAGCTTGCCCTGGCTGCCGAGCACCTTGCGCCCGAGCAAATCCAGGGCCTGGATGCCGTTGGTCCCTTCATAGATCGGCGCAATCCGGCAATCGCGAACCAGTTGCTCCATGCCCCATTCACGAATGAAGCCATGGCCACCGAACACCTGCATGCCGTGGTTGGTCACCTCCAGCCCGGTTTCGGTCATGAACGCCTTGCAGATCGGCGTAAGGAAGGCCAACAGGTCTTCGGCTTCCTGGCGTTGCCCCTCGTCGCCACTCAGGTGTGCGGTATCGAGCAACTGTGCCGAGAAGTAGGTCAATGCGCGGTTGCCTTCATTGAAGGCTTTCATGGTCAGCAACATGCGCCGCACATCCGGGTGGACGATGATCGGATCAGCGGCTTTTTCGGGTGCCTTGGCGCCGGTCAGCGAGCGCATCTGCAAGCGGTCGTTGGCGTACTTGATCGCACCCTGGAAGCTCGCTTCCCCCAGGCAAAGGCCCTGCATGCCGGTGCCCAGGCGCGCATGGTTCATCATGGTGAACATGCAGTTGAGGCCCTTGTCCGCCTCACCGATCAGGAAACCCCGGGCGCCATCGAAGTTCAGCACACAGGTGGCCGACGCCTTGATGCCCATCTTGTGCTCGATGGAGCCGCAACTCATCGTGTTGCGCTCGCCCGAGTCGGCATGGAACTTGGGCACGATAAACAGCGAGATTCCCTTGGTGCCGGCCGGCGCATCCGGCAGCTTGGCCAGCACCAGGTGGATGATGTTGTCACTCATGTCATGCTCGCCGGCCGAGATGAAAATCTTGCTGCCGGTGACTGCATAACTGCCGTCGGCCTGCGGTACGGCGCGGGTCTTGATCAGGCCAAGGTCGGTGCCGCAATGGGCTTCAGTCAGGCACATGGTGCCGGTCCACTGGCCCGCGGTGAGTTTGCTCAGGTAGGTGTTTTTCTGCTCTTCAGTGCCGTGGGCACGGATCGCCGACATCGCACCGTGGGTCAGGCCGGGGTACATGCCCCAGGACGTATTGCTGGAGGAGATCATCTCCGCGAGCACCAGGCCCAGGGACATTGGCAAGCCCTGCCCGCCGTAGGCCGGGTCAGCCGCCAAACCGTGCCAGCCGCCTTCCACGTACTGCGCGAAGGCTTCCTTGAAGCCCTTGGGCGTGGTCACCACACCGTTGTCGAAATGGCAGCCTTCTTCATCGCCGGAGCGGTTCAACGGCGCCAGGACGTTTTCGCAGAACTTCGCACCTTCCTCGAGGATCGCGCCGACCATGTCCGGGCTGGCATCGCTTGCACCCAGCGCGGCGTAGTGGCCGTGGAAGTCAAAGACGTGATCGATCAGAAAGCGCATGTCGCGCAGGGGAGCTTTATAGTCAGGCATGGCAATGTCTCCGGCAGCAGATGCCTTCAACCTACTGCCGCACGGCCCACCGGACAATCACTGTAGGGCCGCTGAATACACCACCATCACTCAACCGGCAGCGCTGTCCATGCGGACCGCGCCGCGGCGGGTCTGCCCCGCAGCGACCACGCAGTTACGCCCCGCGCCCTTGGCGTTGTACAGCGCCTGGTCGGCGGATTTGAGCACTTCTTCAGGGCTGCGCTGCTCGGCCTGGCGTTCGGCCACACCGATGCTGACGGTCACCGACACGCTGGAAGCGCCATTGCCCACACGACGCTGGCGCCCCTGCTGGTCGTCGTGGGGACGGTCCGGGTTACGCAGTTTGATGTCGTAGTTGGCGATGATTTCGCGGATCTCTTCCAGGTGCGGCAGGCATTCATCCAGGGTCTTGCCGGCGAATACCACGGCAAATTCCTCACCGCCATAGCGGTAGGCCCGGCCGCCGCCGTTGACCTTGGACAACTTGCTGGCCACCAGGCGCAGTACCTGGTCGCCCACGTCGTGGCCATGGGTATCGTTGAAACGCTTGAAGTGATCGACGTCGCCCATGGCCAGCACATAATTGCGCCCCAGGCGCTGCATGCGCTCATTGAGCGCGCGGCGGCCCGGCAACCCGGTCAGCTCGTCACGGAAGGCCATTTGATAAGCCTCGTGGGCCACCCCGGCAGCGATCATCAGCATCACCTGGCTGCACATGATGTTCAGGGTGAACGGCAGGATGAACGTCTGCGGCAACATCCAGAACAACCCCAGCAACCCTACCAGCTGCGCGGCGTGCAGCGGTCTTGGTTGATACCAGTACTGCGCGGCCAGGGTCACAAAACCAATCAGGAACATCGGGTACGACAGCTGGATCAGGCTCATCCAGCGGCCATGCAAGGCGGGCCAGCGAATTTCGGCCAACCAGCTCAACAAGGCATGGGGGAAACTTTGTTCAAGGGCAAGCGCCACGCTGCCTACCGCAAACAGCACCGCGCAGCGTGCGACGAAGTCACGAAACAGGTGGGTTTTTTCTTGCCAGACCGCGTAGATGCCGAACAGCAACGGTAACAGCAGGCAACACAGATGGAAGACCACGGCCGCGTCGTCCCGCACGCGACCGTTATCGCGGTAGTAATCGGTCTGGGTATCCAGCAGGAAATAGACCACATACACCGTGATCATCAGGAACAGCTCTCGCTGGCGCCGGTAGACCGCGCAGTACGAGCCGCCCAGCAGCAGCACGAGGGTCGGCAGCACATTGAACAGTGAAGTGAAGAACACATTGAGATCCTTCACATACGCAGCCGAGAGCCCCGCCAGCAGTAAAAGCAGTGAAGGTAAAAAATGACTGAAACGTACAGCAGACGCGCGCGACAAGGGTAAAGCTCCGACCCACAAAAAAAGATGGCACAGTGCCTTCACTGATCACAGTTAAGCACATTCGATGTGATGCGTATCACATTGCCATCACTGTAACGGCCGCTCGGAGCAATCCCTGAGTGCGGTACTGTGGTTTTTTATCGCGCAAAAAAAACCGCCGCTCCCGAAGGAGCGGCGGCTTTTGAAGCGAACTGGCCGAGGCTTAGTAGCCCAGGTCGAAGTTCTCTTCTTTCATGTCCATCAGGTTGTTGGCGCCCGACAGCATGGTTGCAACGTGGGTGCGGGTACGCGGCAGGATGCGCTGGAAGTAGAAGCGCGCAGTCTGCAGCTTGGCGGTGTAGAAGCCTTCTTCGGTGGTGCCGGCAGCCAGTTTCTCGGCGGCCAGGCGGGCCATGTCGGCCCAGAAGTAAGCCAGGCAGGCATAACCGGAGTACATCAGGTAATCCACCGAAGCGGCACCGACTTCTTCGCGGTCTTTCATGGCCGCCATGCCGACCTTCATGGTCAACTCGCCCCACTCTTTGTTCAGTGCCGCCAGCGGTGCAACGAATTCCTGTACGGCTTCGTTGCCTTCGTTGGCCTGGCAGAACTTGTGGACGATCTTGGTGAAGCCCTTCAGCGCTTCGCCCTGGGTCATCAGCACTTTACGGCCCAGCAGGTCGAGGGCCTGGATGCCGGTGGTGCCTTCGTACAGCATCGAAATGCGGCTGTCGCGAACGTTCTGCTCCATGCCCCACTCGGCGATGAAGCCATGGCCGCCGTAGATTTGCACGCCGTGGTTGGCGGATTCAAAACCGACTTCGGTCATGAACGCCTTGGCGATCGGGGTCATGAAGGCCAGCAGTGCGTCAGCCTGTTTCTTGGCTTCGTCGTCAGTGCCGTACTTGACCACATCAACCTGCTTGGCGGTGAAGTACACCATCGCGCGGTTGCCTTCGGCGAAGGCTTTCATGGTCAGCAGCATGCGGCGCACGTCTGGGTGCACGATGATCGGGTCGGCGGCCTTGTCCGGCGCTTTCGGGCCAGTCAGGGAGCGCATTTGCAGGCGGTCGCGAGCGTATTTGAGGCCGCCCTGGAAGCCGATTTCAGCGTGGGACAGGCCTTGCAGCGCGGTGCCCAGGCGAGCGGTGTTCATAAAGGTGAACATGCAGTTCAGGCCTTTGTTCGCCGGGCCGATCAGGAAACCGGTGGCCGCGTCGAAGTTCATCACGCAGGTGGCGTTGCCGTGGATACCCATCTTGTGTTCCAGGGAACCACAGGACACCGCGTTGCGTTCGCCAATCGAACCGTCGGCGTTCGGTACGAACTTGGGAACGATGAACAGCGAAATGCCTTTGGTGCCAGCCGGTGCGTCCGGCAGGCGAGCCAGCACGATGTGGACGATGTTGTCGGCCATGTCGTGTTCGCCGGCCGAGATGAAGATCTTGGTACCGGAAACCTTGTAGGAACCATCAGCCTGAGGCTCGGCCTTGGTGCGCAGCATGCCCAGGTCGGTGCCGCAGTGCGGTTCGGTCAGGCACATGGTGCCGGTCCACTCGCCCGACACCAGTTTGGTCAGGTAAGCCTCTTGCTGCTCGGGGGTGCCGTGCTCGGAAATGGTGTTCATCGCGCCATGGGACAGGCCCGGGTACATGCCCCACGACCAGTTGGCTTCGCCGACCATTTCGCTGACCGCCAGGCCCAGGGATTCCGGCAGGCCCTGGCCACCGTGCGCCACGTCGTGGGCCAGGCTTGGCCAGCCGCCTTCAACGAACTGTTTGTAGGCTTCTTTGAAACCGGTAGGGGTCTTAACGCCTGACTCGCTCCAGGTGCAACCTTCGATATCACCCACGCGGTTCAGCGGTGCCAGTACCTGCTCACAGAACTTGGCGCCTTCTTCGAGAATGGCGTCAACCATGTCCGGGGTAGCGTCCTGGCAAGCCGGCAGGCTCTGATAGTGCGCTTCATAGCCAAGCAGTTCGTCACGAACGAAGCGAATATCACGCAAGGGGGCCTTGTAGTCAGGCATAGCGATAAACCTCTGCTGATGTATCTGGGATGAACAACCGCATGGATGTGTTGTGGCGGTCAAACAGTTGTTTGAAACATACGTTTACGACCAATCCTTGTCAAGCGTCGCGCAAACGCCGTTTGTCATGACGCAGGTCAACGTCAGGCACGGCAAGGCCTGCAGCGAAATGCCGCATGACGATTCAGGGGGAAAAAGATTATTGAGCGGTGAAGATCAGTGTGGGAGCTGGCTTGCCTGCGATGCGGGCGCCGCGGTGTATCAGGAGGATCGAGGTGACGCTATCGCAGGCAAGCCAGCTCCCACAGAGAAGCCAGCTCGCACGATAAGAGGGGGGTTATGCGTAAGTATCGATCAAGGTGCCGAGCATTTCGTCGGAAGCCTTGGCGACTTTGGCGCCCAGTTCAACCTGGAACTTGCCTTGGGCCATCTCGACCATGTTGCTCGCCGAGTTGCTGGC
This sequence comes from Pseudomonas sp. Colony2, assembly GCF_019382755.1. Lineage (NCBI taxonomy): Bacteria > Pseudomonadati > Pseudomonadota > Gammaproteobacteria > Pseudomonadales > Pseudomonadaceae > Pseudomonas > Pseudomonas sp. Colony2. The sequence continues at coordinate 6,580,067 of NZ_CP080030.1, forward strand.
CTGATTGGCGTCTACCGAACGCAAACGATCACTTTGCGCGTCCGAAGGCTGGGAAGTGGCGGCGCTGGCAATCTTGCCGGCGGCCTGGTCGACACGGTTCTGCCCGGTCTGAATCGCGCTCAGTCCCGAGTAAAACGCGCTGCTACCAGAGATTTCCATGGCGTGAACCTGCCTATAAGAGAATCGTGAACTGTTATTGAAGCAGACCTACCGGCAAAACGCTCGTCAAAAACACTAATGGCATAATGCCTTCTCGATAGGCAAAACTAGTCAAGCAGGTCCAGTTGCAAGTACGCGGCGACCGCTTCGGCGCTGGGATGCTTGAGCTTGGGCACCCTTCCCAGGCATGGCGCGGGGAGTCGTTCAGCCAGGGTCGCGAGGTTTTCTTCCAGACGAGAGGTCTTGGGGTCGATGATATTGGCCACCCAGCCCGCCAGCGGCAACCCGTCCCGGGCGATGGCTTCTGCGGTCAACAACGCGTGACTGATACACCCCAGCCGCACACCCACCACCAGGATCACCGGCAGCTTCAGCGCCTGGGCCAGGTCCGACAAATTGTCCTGGTCCGCCAATGGCACACGCCAGCCGCCCGCACCTTCGATCAAGGTGAAGTCCGCCTGCTTGGCGAGAACGTGCTGCATGGGCTTCAACAACGACTGCACCGTCAGCGCCACGCCGGCTTCACGGGCCGCCAGATGCGGCGCGATGGCCGGCTCGAAGGCCACCGGGTTGACCTCGGCATAACTCAACGGCAACGAACACTCGGCCAGCAACGCCAGGGCGTCCGAATTGCGCAGGCCCTTGGGCGTCAGCTGGCACCCAGAGGCTACCGGCTTGCCCGCCGCCGTACTTTTGCCGGCTTGCCGCGCGGCATGCAGCAGGCCGGCAGCGACGGTGGTCTTGCCGACGTCGGTGTCGGTCCCCGTGATGAAGTAAGCGGCATTCATAGAGGTTTCTCCAGGACGGCGTACACCACTTGATAAGTTGCCGGCAGGCCCTGGGCCTGGCGGAACTGCTCGTAGGCTTGCACCAGTGCAACAATCCGCGCCCGGCCCGTCAACCCTCCTGGGCGCCCCGGGTTCAGATTGTGCGCACCCAACGCTTTCAGTTCGTGGGTCAGGCTGCGCACGTCGGGGTAATGCAACACGTGGGGACACTGCTCCAGGCTGCGCACCCGCAAACCACTGGCTGCGCACAGTTGCTCATAAGCACTGAACGGCCGGAAGCGGTTCACATGAACCATGCCATCCGCTGCGCGCCAGCTTTCGCGCAACTCATCCAGCGTTCCCACGCAGAGGCTGGCAAACGCCAGCACGCCGCCGGGCTGCAATACCCGCCGCGCTTCGCTGAGCACTGCGGCAAAATCCGAGCACCACTGCACCGCCAAACTGGAGTAGATCAGCCCGCAACTGGCGTCCTGCAAGGGCAAGCGCTCGGCATCGCCAGCGATGAAATGTTGTGCACCGCCCAGCGGCCGGGCGTGTTTGAGCATGCCCTCGGCGATATCCAGGGCCAAACCCTGGCTACCCGCAAATGACTGGCCCAGCACACGACTGAAATAGCCCGTGCCACTGCCCAGGTCCAGCCAGCGTTGTGGAGAAAGACCTTCGGGCAAACGCCGCAACAGCTCGCTGCCCACCGCACGCTGCAACTCGGCAACGCTGTCGTAACTGGCGGCTGCGCGGGAAAAGGAGGCCGCTACCTGGCGCTTGTCTGGCAAGCCGCCGGGCAGCACATGGGACAAATCAGTCATCACCGCACTCATGCAAAAAAGCCTGGATGGCCCCCGCCACACCGTGGGGGTCCTCCAGTAGAAAAGCGTGACCGGCCTGTTCAATCAGGCCGATTTCAACGTCAGGCAACAAGGCGAACAACTCACTCGCCACTTCAGCCGGAACCAGCCCGTCCAGCCCGGCAAACAGATGCAACTGCGGCCCTTGAAAGTCGACCAGCGCCTGGCGGGTGTCCAATCGGCCCAACAGCTCCAGACCACTGAGCAAGGTCTGCGCGGAGGTTTTAGGGGCACCCGCCAGCAATAGCCGAGCAAGTGATCGGGGATCGCTGGAGCCCCGGGCGCAAAGCAGACTGAAGCGTTTTAACGTCGCAACCGGATCAAGGCGGCAACCGTTAAGAAACGCAATAAAATCCTCTTCGTGCATGCCATGGTCCCAGCGAGACCAGGCCACGAAGCTTGCGTTGCTGGCAAAGGTGAGCAAACCGCAACAATGATCACCGCGCCGGGCGGCCAACTCGGCAGCAAGCATGCCGCCGAGGGACCAACCACCCAGCCAGACGTCTTGGGGCAAGGTCGAATCCAGCTCATCGAGCCACTCTTGAAGGTCGTCCGACTCCACGTCCGGCAACGGTTCGATCTGCACCTGCAAGTGTTCATCCAGCCCCTGCAACGCCGCCGCCAGCGGTTCCAGCGGCGAAACGCCGAGGCCCCAGCCAGGCAGCAATATCAGTCGATCACGCATGGTCGGGCTCCTGGCCTAACAAGCAGAAACACTCTTCCAATGCGCTTAACAATAGCTGCACCTGGGCTTCACTGTGGGCCGCCGTGAGAGTCACCCGCAGACGGGCACTGCCGGCGGGCACGGTCGGTGGGCGGATCGCGGTGACCATCAGCCCGCGCTCGCGCAGCATCTGCGACAAACGCACGGCGCGGGCACTGTCGCCAATCATGATCGGCTGGATCGGCGTGAAACTGTCCATCAGTTCCAGGCCAATCTGCTCTGCGCCCTGGCGGAACTGGCGGATCAGCCCATTGAGATGCTCCCGCCGCCAATGCTCGGTGCGCAGCAATTCCAGGCTTTTCAGCGTGGCGCAGGCCAATGCCGGCGGTTGGCTGGTGGTGTAGATATACGGGCGGGCGAACTGGATCAGGCTTTCGATCAGCTCTTCGCTGCCCGCGACAAACGCGCCGGCAGTACCGAAGGCTTTGCCCAGAGTGCCCACCAACACCGGAACGTCTTCCTGGCTCAAACCGAAATGCTCGACGATCCCGCCACCGTTGGCGCCCAAAGGCCCGAAGCCATGGGCGTCATCCACCATCAACCATGCGCCCCTGGCCCGGGTTTCACGGGCCAGCGCCGGCAAGTCGGCCAGGTCACCGTCCATGCTGAACACGCCGTCGGTCACCACCAGCGTATTGCCGGTGGCTTTCTCCAGGCGCTTGGCCAGGCTTTCAGCATCGTTGTGCAGGTAACGATTGAAGCGCGCACCCGAGAGCAAACCGGCATCCAGCAACGAGGCGTGGTTAAGGCGGTCTTCCAGCACCGTATCGCCCTGCCCCACCAGCGCCGTGACGGCGCCGAGGTTGGCCATGTAACCGGTGGTGAACAACAGCGCTCGCGGGCGACCGGTCAGGTCGGCCAGGGCTTCTTCCAGTTCATGGTGCGGCGTGCTGTGTCCGATGACCAGATGCGAAGCGCCGCCACCGACACCCCAACGCGCCGCGCCCGCACGCCAGGCTTCAATCACTTGCGGGTGATTGGCCAGGCCCAGGTAATCGTTGTTGCAGAACGCCAGCAACGGTTGGCCATCGACCACCACTTCAGGGCCTTGCGGGCTCTGCAGCAGTGGACGTTGGCGATACAGGTGTTCGGCACGACGAGCCGCAAGACGCGCGGCGAGATCGAAAGACATGAGACCTCGGTAGATCAGGTTGAACGCAGTCAAAAATGTGGGAGCGGGCTTGCTCGCGAAAGCAGTGGATCAGTCAGCTTATGTATTGGCTGACACACCGCCTTCGCGAGCAAGCCCGCTCCCACATTTGGATGGCATTCCAAAGTGGACGTATCAAACAGCCGCGTTATAGAACTGCTCGCTGCTCTTCTGCTCCACCAGCGCCTGCTCGATCGCCGCCTGGTGCACTTCATCGGCGTGCTCTTCACGAGCTTCCGGCAGGATGCCCAGGCGCGAGAACAGTTGCATGTCCTTGTCCGCCTGCGGGTTGGCGGTGGTCAGCAGTTTGTCGCCGTAGAAAATCGAGTTGGCGCCGGCAAAAAACGCCAGGGCCTGCATCTGCTCGTTCATCGCCTCACGCCCGGCCGACAGCCGCACATGGGACTGCGGCATCAGGATGCGCGCCACCGCCAGCATGCGGATGAAGTCGAACGGGTCGATGTCGTCGGCGTTTTCCAGCGGCGTGCCGGCAACTTTCACCAGCATGTTGATCGGCACCGATTCCGGATGCTCCGGCAGGTTGGCCAACTGGATCAGCAGGTTGGCGCGGTCGTCCAGGGACTCGCCCATGCCGAGGATGCCGCCGGAGCAGATCTTCATCCCCGAATCACGCACGTACGCCAGGGTTTGCAAGCGCTCACCGTAGGTGCGGGTGGTGATGATCGAACCGTAGAACTCCGGCGACGTGTCGAGGTTGTGGTTGTAGTAATCGAGGCCGGCCTGGGCCAGGGCTTCGGTCTGGTCCTGATCGAGACGGCCGAGGGTCATGCAGGTTTCCAGGCCCATGGCCTTCACGCCTTTGACCATCTCCAGCACGTAGGGCATGTCTTTGGCTGACGGATGCTTCCAGGCGGCGCCCATGCAGAAACGGGTCGAACCGATGGCCTTGGCGCGAGCGGCCTCTTCGAGGACCTTCTGCACTTCCATCAGCTTCTCTTTTTCCAGGCCGGTGTTGTAGTGGCCCGACTGCGGACAATATTTGCAATCTTCCGGGCAGGCGCCGGTCTTGATCGACAGCAGCGTGGAAACCTGGACGCGGTTAGCGTCGAAATGCGCGCGGTGCACGGTCTGCGCCTGGAACAACAGGTCGTTGAAGGGCTGCACGAACAGCGCTTTGACTTCGGCTAAAGACCAATCGTGACGCAGGTTGGCAGTGATGCTGGCGCTCATGGGCGATTCCTTGATTATGCTTTGGCAAGCCCTGTGGGAGTAATACCCACAGGTACGACACGGATGCTCGGCATATTTAAGGAAGATTCATGCACTGTCAACTTGAGAACAAACACGAGGTTTACATCTGGTTAAAAAGCAACCAAACCTGTTTAATCTGCGATGAAAGCAGCGGAACGGCCGATCCTGTCTGCAGCGCCTGCGAAACCGAGCTGCCCTGGCTGATGGAACATTGCGAGGTGTGCGCACTGCCGTTGCCGGCGACGGGCCTGGTGTGCGGCCAGTGCTTGAAGCAACCTCAGGCGTTCAAGCAGGTCGTCGCGCCGTGGACCTACAGCTTCCCCATCGACAGCCTGATCAGCCGTTTCAAGCATCAGGCCCGCTGGCCGCTGGGGCACCTGCTTGCGCACCTGTTGGGACAATTCCTGCAACACCGCTATGAAGATGCCGCGCTGGCTCGCCCCGACTGCCTGCTGCCCGTGCCCCTGGCCCGCAAACGCCTGCGGGAACGGGGCTTCAACCAGGCGGCGATGCTCGCCCGCTGGCTGAGTGAGGACTTGAACATTCCCTGGGATGAGCACCTGCTGTCACGGCCGCGTGAAACCGTGGCGCAGCAAGACCTGGACGCCAGGACCCGCAAGCGCAACCTGCACCAGGCCTTCGCCCTGACCGACGGCGCGCAAGTCAAAGGCCGGCACTTGGCGCTGATCGACGACGTACTGACCACCGGCGCCACCGCCAGCAGTCTCGCCCGCCTGTTGATGGATGCCGGCGCCCGACAGGTGGATGTGTATTGCCTGGCGCGTACGCCCAAGCCCGGCACATGACTTGACTCGCGGGCGCCCTGCCCGCAACGTCAGCCCATTCCATCGAAGCGTGTAACCATGTCCCTGCCAACCCTCTTGAGCCAACACATCGTCCGTCGCCCGCAGCGCATTGCACTGCTGCAACATATTGCCGAACAAGGCTCCATCACCCGCGCCGCAAAGAGTGCGGGGCTGAGCTACAAGGCGGCCTGGGACGCCATCGACGAACTGAACAACCTGGCGCAAAAGCCCCTGGTGGAACGCAGCGTCGGCGGCAAGGGCGGTGGCGGCGCCAGGTTGACGGCCGAGGGTGAGCGGGTATTACGCCTTTACCAACGCCTGCAGGTACTGCAAGCCCAGGTGCTGGATTGCGCCGAAGACGCCAGCGACTTCAACCTGCTGGGCCGCCTGATGCTGCGCACCAGCGCACGTAACCAGTTGCACGGCCGGGTGATCGCCATCGACAGCCACGGCCGCAATGACCTGATTCGCCTGGAGCTGGCAGCCGGGCTGCGCCTGGATGCGCAGATCACCCACGACAGCACCTTGCGCCTGGAGGTGGAGATCGGCACCGAAGTCGTCGCCCTGATCAAGGCCGGCTGGCTTGAAGTACTGGCCGTCACGCAGGCAGCAACACCTGGACACAATTGCCTGGAAGGAAAAATCGACGCCATTCTCGATGCCGAAGACGGCCCCAGCGAGGTGCGGATCACCTTGCCCAACGGCCAGGTTCTCTGCGCCCTGGCCCGGCCCGACGCGCTTGCGCAGATCCATGCCGCCGAAGGCCTGCAGGTGAAGGTGCAGTTCTCCCCCAGCAACGTGCTGCTGGGCACTCCGGTGTAGCGCTTCAAACTGCAACAATTTCGTCACGACTGCTCCCTAAGGTGGCTGCAAAAACCCGCAGGGAGCCTGAAATGAGCCTATTAGAAGAAAACCAAGCCACCGACCTGGAACAGATGGTCGGCCTCAGCCGCCGGCGTTTTATCGGCGCCGGCGCCCTGTGCGGTGCCGCGATGTTCCTCGGCGGCAACCTGCTGACCCGCAGCGCCCTGGCGGTCAACGCCGCGTCGAACAGCCCGCTTCTGGGCTTTGCCAGCATCGCCTCGGCCACCAGCGACACCATCACCCTGCCGCCCGGCTACAGCGCCTCGGTACTGATCAGCTGGGGCCAGCCGCTGCACAAGAACGCGCCGGCCTTCGACCCCAGCGGCAACGGCACGGCCAAGGCCCAGGAACAGCAGTTCGGCGACAACAACGACGGCATGAGCCTGTTCGCCTTCCCCGGTGACGACAACCGCGCGCTGATGGCGATCAACAACGAATACACCAACTACCGCTACCTCTACGCCCACGGTGGCGCGCCGCAATCGGCGGAAGACGTGCGCAAGGCGTTGGCCAGCGAAGGGGTGTCGGTGATCGAAGTACGGCGCAAAGGCGACACCTGGCAGTTCGTCCAGGACTCGCGCTACAACCGGCGCATCCACGGCAACTCGCCAATCCGCTTCGGTGGCCCTGCGGCGGGCCATGCCTGGCTGAAAACCAGCGCCGACAAAACCGGCAAAAAAGTCCTCGGCACCTTCCAGAACTGCGCCAACGGCAAGACCCCGTGGGGCACGTATCTCACCTGCGAAGAGAACTTCACCGACTGCTTCGGCAGCAGCAACCCGCAACACACCTTCGACGCCGGGCAGAAACGCTATGGCGTGGTCGCCGCCAGCAAAGACATCAACTGGCACCCCCACGACCCCCGATTCGACATGGCCAAGAATCCCAACGAACTCAACCGCCATGGCTGGGTGGTGGAAATCGACCCGTTCGACCCGCAATCCACACCGGTCAAGCGCACCGCCCTCGGCCGCTTCAAGCATGAAAATGCTGCGCTGGCGGAAACCCGCGACGGCCGCGCCGTGGTGTACATGGGCGACGACGAGCGCGGCGAGTTCATCTACAAGTTCATCAGCCGCGACAAGATCAATCACAAGAATCCCAAGGCCAACAAGGACCTGCTGGACCACGGCACTTTGTATGTGGCGATTTTCGACGCGGGCGACGGCAATGCCGACCATCCCAAGGGCCAGGGCCAATGGGTCGAACTGACCTACGGCAAGAACGGCATCGACGCCAACAGCGGTTTTACCAGCCAGGCCGAAGTGCTGATCCACGCGCGCCTGGCCGCCAGCGTGGTGAAAGCCACCCGCATGGACCGCCCGGAATGGATCGTGGTCAGCCCCACCGACGGCCAGGTGTATTGCACCCTGACCAACAACGCCAAGCGCGGCGAAGACGGCCAGCCGGTGGGCGGCCCGAACCCGCGGGAGAAAAACGTCTACGGGCAGATCCTGCGCTGGAAGGCCAACGCCAACGACCATGGCGCGCCGGACTTCAGCTGGGACCTGTTCGTGGTGGCCGGCAACCCGACCGTGCATGCCGGCACGCCAAAAGGCGGCTCGTCCAACATCAACCCGCAGAACATGTTCAACAGCCCGGACGGCCTGGGCTTCGACAAGGCCGGGCGGTTGTGGATCCTCACCGATGGCGACTACAGCAACGGCGGCGACTTTGCCGGGATGGGCAATAACCAGATGCTGTGTGCCGACCCGTCGACCGGTGAAATTCGGCGGTTCATGGTGGGGCCGGTGGCCTGTGAAGTGACCGGGATCAGCTTCTCGCCGGACCAGAAAACCCTGTTTGTGGGGATTCAGCATCCGGGGGAAACCGGTGGGTCGACCTGGCCGGAGCATCTGCCAAATGGCAAGCCACGGTCCTCGGTGATGGCGATTCGTCGGGATGATGGCGGGATCGTCGGCGCCTGATAAGGCCTCTTCGCGAGCAAGCCCGCTCCCACATTTGACCGCATTCCAAAGCCAGGACTCGGTTTAATGTGGGAGCGGCGGTGCGACGATTCGACTTGCTCGCGAAGGCGTCAGAACAGTCACCACCTATCCACCCCTGGGTGCGTTACCATACCCGGCCGGACGCGGCGCCCTGCTGCGCGCAGGAGTTCGCATGGCACACCCGTTTGAAACACTGACCCCTGACCTGGTGCTCGACGCAGTCGAAAGCATCGGTTTCCTCAGCGACGCCCGCATCCTCGCGCTCAACAGCTACGAAAACCGTGTCTACCAGGTCGGCATCGAAGACTCCGAGCCCTTGATCGCCAAGTTCTATCGGCCGCAACGCTGGACCAACGAAGCGATCCTCGAAGAACACAGCTTCACCTTCGAACTGGCCGAGTGCGAAGTGCCGGTGGTGGCGCCGATGATTCACAACGGTGAAAGCCTGTTCGAGCACGCGGGTTTCCGCTTCACCCTGTTCCCGCGCCGTGGCGGACGCGCACCGGAGCCGGGCAACCTCGACCAGTTGTATCGCCTCGGCCAATTGCTCGGCCGCCTGCATGCGGTCGGTTCCACCCGCCCCTTCGAACACCGCGAAGCCCTGGGCGTGAAGAATTTCGGTCACGATTCCCTGAACACCCTGCTGGAAGGCAACTTCATTCCTCGCAGCCTGCTGCCAGCCTACGAGTCCGTGGCCCGCGACCTGCTCAAGCGTGTGGAGGAGGTCTACAAGGCCACGCCCCACAAGAACATCCGCATGCACGGCGATTGCCACCCCGGCAACATGATGTGCCGCGACGAGATGTTCCATATCGTCGACCTCGATGACTGCCGCATGGGCCCCGCCGTTCAGGACCTGTGGATGATGCTCGCCGGTGATCGTCAGGAATGCCTGGGGCAACTGTCGGAATTGATGGACGGCTACCAGGAATTCCACGACTTCGACCCGCGCGAACTGGCCCTGATCGAACCCCTGCGTGCCCTGCGCCTGATGCACTACAGCGCCTGGCTTGCACGGCGCTGGGACGACCCGGCGTTCCCCCACAGCTTTCCCTGGTTTGGCAGCGAACGTTACTGGGGCGACCAGGTGCTGGCGTTGCGCGAGCAGTTGTCGGCGCTCAATGAAGAACCCTTGAAACTGTTCTAACGCACACCACAATCCCCTGTAGGAGCTGGCTTGCCGGCGATGCAAGCGCCTCGGTGTATCAGTGGAACCGAGGTGAAGCCATCGCCGGCAAGCCAGCGCCTACAGAAAAGCACATCCCACTGACTGACAAATATCCTTACAATCGCGGCTTTGTTAGCTGCCTAAGCAAGGATTCTGCATGCAAGCCGCCAACCCCCGTCGCGGGTACATATTGGGCCTGAGCGCCTACGTCATCTGGGGCCTGTTCCCGATCTACTTCAAGGCCATCGCCAGCGTTCCCGCCGCAGAAATCATCGTCAACCGCGTGCTGTGGTCGGCGCTGTTCGGCAGTCTGCTGCTGATAGTCTGGAAACACCCGGGCTGGCTCCGAGAACTGCGGGACAACCCCAGGCGCCTGGCGATCCTGGCCCTGAGCGGCACCTTGATCGCGGCCAACTGGCTGACCTATGTGTGGTCGGTGAACAGTGGCCGCATGCTGGAGGCCAGCCTGGGTTACTACATCAACCCGCTGGTGAACGTGCTGCTGGGCATGGTGATCCTCGGCGAGCGCCTGCGCCGCCTGCAATGGGTGGCCGTGGGCCTGGCAGCGGTAGGTGTGGCGCAACAGGTATGGCAAGTCGGCAGCCTGCCGTGGGTATCCCTGGTCCTGGCGGCGACCTTTGGTTTCTACGGGTTGATCCGCAAGCAGGCGCCGGTCAAGGCATTGCCCGGGCTGGTGGTGGAAACCTGGATGCTGGTGCCGATTGCCATCGCATGGTTGCTGTTCAACCCCTCGGCCCACAGCGCACAGATGGAATTCTGGAGCACCTCCGAAGCGTGGTGGCTGGTGGCCGCAGGCCCGGTGACGCTGATCCCGCTGGTGTGTTTCAACGCCGCCGCACGGCATTTGCCCTACACCGCCCTGGGCTTCCTGCAATACGTGGCGCCCACCCTGGTGCTGCTGGAAGCCGTGCTGTTATTCAACGAACACCTGGCACCCGCCACGCTGATCGCCTTCTGCTTTATCTGGGCCGGCCTGGTGGTTTACAGCATCGACGCCTGGATGACTGTGCGGAAAAACTGATCAAATAACGTACAAACCTCTGCAAGCCACAGCTGGTGTGGCTTGCAGGCATTCACCCCAAGGTTATCCACAGCCTGGTCCCCGGCGTTTGTGCACAAGCCCTTGAAACTGTTCGTTTTTTAGCCAGCCGGCGAAGAGCCATGGCCCGCCTGGGCCGGACGCGGGTCTCTACAGGTTATCCACAGGCCCATGCAAGATTTCGATGCATAACCTTGCGGGCAACTATTCCTCGCTGCGTAGTTCCAGTTCCACCATCAAGTCGTCGGCCAGGGTTTCCAGCGCCGCCTGCAAGGTTTCCAGCGGCAGCGTCAACGGCACCGCCAGCAAGGCTTCGGCGTGGAACAGCAGGTCGCTGCTCATGGGCGCCGGGCGCACGTCGGTGATCAAGCGCTCCAGGTTGACACCCTGCTTGCTGAGCAGCGCGGTGATGTCGCGAACAATCCCCGGCCGGTCGTTACCGACCAGTTCCATCGCGATGGGTTGCGACTCGCTGGGGGCGAGCGAACTGCTTTCGCCCAGCAGCACGCGAATGCCGTGGGTGGACAAGTCTTCCAGCGCGCCAATCAAGTCCAGCCGATTTTCCGCCGGCACGCTCACCCGCAAAATCCCGGCAAACTGCCCGGCCATGTGCGCCATGCGGCTTTCCAGCCAGTTGCCGCCATGGGCGGCGATGCATTGGGCGATGCGTTCGACCACACCGGGTTTGTCCGGGGCGATGACAGTCAGTACGAGATGGTCCATGGTGTCGTCCTCTTCTTATGAAAATCAGGTAGGAACCAGGCGTTCCCCTCGTACCTACCAAGGTGGACTCAGGTAGCCACGAAAACAAATCGTGTACCATTTTTATATTTATATGGAACAATCCAATAGTTTTTTGAGAGCATCCCGTACCCCACTGTGACCGTACGACCAAAGTGGGTCGCTAAACGACGTATTTAGTCTAATTTTCACAACCGCAACTCATCATGTAGTATGCCCAATCGCGCACTACATAACGTTAGGTCGATGTCTGCCAAGGCAACCACGCACCGCGACGCAGCCCGCCCAGCCGCCTTCTACGGCATGTACTGGTGCAGCGTGTTCACGGTTTACATGGCCAGAGGCTTCATTGGTAAATTGAAAAGCTGAAAAGCGCATAAGCTCCGCAGAGTGAGGCAAGCAATGACTGAACACGTTCAAGTCGGTGGCCTGCAGGTCGCCAAAGTCCTGTTCGACTTCGTGAACAACGAAGCCATTCCTGGTACCGGCATTACCGCCGACCAGTTCTGGGCCGGTGCCGACAAGGTCATCCACGACCTGGCGCCGAAGAACAAAGCCCTACTCGCCAAACGCGACGATTTTCAAGTGCGGATCGACACCTGGCACCAGGCACACGCCGGCCAGGCACACGACGCCGTGGCCTACAAAGCCTTCCTTCAAGATATCGGATACCTGCTGCCAGAAGCCGCGGATTTCCAGGCCTCGACCCAAAACGTCGATGAAGAAATTGCCCACATGGCCGGCCCGCAGCTGGTAGTGCCGGTGATGAACGCCCGTTTCGCCCTCAACGCCTCGAATGCGCGCTGGGGTTCGCTGTATGACGCGCTCTATGGCACCGATGCCATCAGCGAAGCCGACGGCGCCGAGAAAGGCAAAGGCTACAACAAGGTGCGTGGCGACAAGGTCATCGCCTTCGCCCGCGCCTTCCTTGACGAAGCCGCGCCATTGGCTGCCGGCAGCCACGTGGACTCCACTGGCTACAAGATCGTCGACGGCAAGCTCGTGGTCAGCCTCAAGGGCGGCAGCAACAGCGGCCTGCGCAGCGATGCCCAGTTGATCGGCTACCAGGGCGACGCAGCCAAGCCGACTGCCATCCTGCTGAAGCACAACGGCCTGCACTTCGAAATCCAGGTCGACGCCAGCACCCCGGTCGGCCAGACCGACGCCGCCGGCGTGAAAGACGTGCTGATGGAAGCCGCCCTGACCACCATCATGGACTGCGAAGACTCCGTCGCCGCCGTCGATGCCGATGACAAGGTGGTGATCTACCGCAACTGGCTCGGCCTGATGAAGGGCGACCTGTCGGAAGAAGTCGCCAAGGGTGGCAAGACCTTTACCCGCACCATGAACGCCGACCGCGTCTACACCGGTGCCGACGGCAAGGAAGTGACCCTGCACGGTCGTTCGCTGCTGTTCGTGCGTAACGTTGGCCACTTGATGACCATCGACGCGATCCTCGACAAGGATGGCAACGAAGTGCCGGAAGGCATTCTCGATGGCCTGCTCACCAGCCTGTCGGCGATCCACAGCCTTAACGGCAACACCCGCCGCAAGAACAGCCGCACCGGTTCGGTCTACATCGTTAAACCGAAAATGCACGGCCCGGAAGAAGCTGCGTTCACCAACGAGCTGTTCGGTCGCATCGAAGACGTGCTGAAGCTGCCGCGCAATACGCTCAAAGTCGGGATCATGGACGAGGAGCGCCGTACCACGGTCAACCTCAAGGCCTGCATCAAGGCCGCCAGCGAGCGCGTGGTGTTTATCAACACCGGCTTCCTCGACCGTACCGGCGACGAGATCCACACCTCCATGGAAGCCGGCGCGATGGTGCGCAAGGCCGCCATGAAGGCCGAGAAGTGGATCGGCGCCTACGAAAACTGGAACGTGGACATCGGTTTGAGCACCGGCCTGCAAGGCCGCGCACAAATCGGTAAAGGCATGTGGGCGATGCCCGACCTGATGGCCGCCATGCTGGAGCAGAAGATTGCTCACCCGCTGGCCGGCGCCAACACGGCGTGGGTTCCTTCGCCGACGGCGGCTGCGCTGCATGCGCTGCACTACCACAAGGTTGACGTGTTCGCCCGCCAGGCCGAACTGGCCAAGCGCGAACGTGCTTCGGTAGACGATATCCTGACCATTCCCCTGGCCCAGAATACCGATTGGTCCGACGAAGAAATCCGCAACGAGCTGGACAACAACGCCCAGGGCATCCTCGGTTACGTGGTGCGCTGGATCGACCAGGGCGTGGGTTGCTCGAAAGTCCCGGACATCAACGACGTCGGCCTGATGGAAGACCGCGCCACCCTGCGTATCTCCAGCCAGCACATTGCCAACTGGTTGCGCCACGGCATCGTCAATGAAGCCCAGGTGATGGAAAGCCTCAAGCGCATGGCGCCGGTGGTGGACCGTCAGAACGCCGGGGATGCGCTGTACCGTCCGCTGGCTCCGGATTTCGACAGCAACATCGCGTTCCAGGCAGCGGTGGAGTTGGTGATTGAGGGGACGAAGCAGCCGAACGGCTATACCGAGCCGGTGTTGCACCGTCGGCGTCGGGAGTTCAAGGCTAAAAACGGCCTGTAAATAAATAAGCCCTGGTCGAGAGATCAGGGCTTTTTTGCAGCAGTTTAAGAAGAGCTGAGTTTATAACCGCCATTGAGAACGACCGTATTACCATCCGACTCGAACCGCACATTTCTAAAGTTACCCTTGTGCGTGAAAGCGGTACCGGTCGGGGGGCGTTCAACTTCAAGAAAGATCGTCCCTTCAGTGGGTCCGAAATAATCCTTACCGTCCGGCGCCCGGTAAGTCACGCGCCTGCCCCTTGCCTCGAATTCATGAAGGCCGTTCGGCACATCGTGCCCATAATCCAGGTCAATACGCTCTTGACCTGCCCCAAGCACCGCTGTCCATGACAGGAACCCGAGGACTTCCTTGGTGCTGAAAAACCGAAACTTGCCGGGAGCAAGCACAAGAACAAAAGCATCCCCGGATAGTGCCCTCACCCTTGCGTCCTGCAAGGCCTCATCTTCAACTCGAAAAAGTTTGGTGCTCATAGCGAACTCCTGTTCATGGCTTTATGAGGCGCTGATCGACGATCAGCACACCCCAAACCAGTAAACAGACGCTCTCAAGCTATTCCTACTGTCAGAATTGACAGTTCTTCGCGATATCAGACCAATGGCACCGTCTAGGACGCCATCCCCAACTCCCGCTTCACCATTTTCGCCAGCTTCACGCTATCAATCGGCTTGAGCAAAAAGTCCACCACGCTCAAATGCATCGCATCAATCACATCCGGCGCTTCGGCGTCACCCGACATGATGATGATCGGCAGCGCCGCCCGGGTGGATTCGCGCACCTGGCGAATCAATTGCAGCCCGTTGCTCGGCGTCATGCGCAGGTCGGTGATCAGCAAGCCGATGGAGCTGCTGGAACTCAACAAGTCCCATGCAGCCTCGCCGCTGTCGGCGGTCATGCAACGAATGCCGTCCAGGCCAAGAATTTCTGCCAACAGTTCGCGCGCGTCCTTGTCGTCATCCACGATCAAAACCCGTTGTGGCGGCAAATCCGGCTCCTGCATAACAGCACTCAGGGCCTCGCGCTCGGCATCACTCAAAATATCGTGGTCGGACATACGTTTCTCGGCAGTTCTATTCAATCTCCCAGCACAGAAGTCAGACATCGCCGGAAGGGCGAACAATGTGCACTTCGTCGGAAAGTTTGCCTAGTGGGCGTTCTACGGGGTTTGGACGATATTCATGTAAGGTTTTTCCCTAGTAAGTGAGGGCGAATCGCTACCTAGACTTACGTCCAATGGGCACCCGCAGCGCAGGAGTCGACCATGGGGCACGATAACGACAAAAAAACTGCGGTCATAGGTATGAGTAAAGCTGATGCTTTCACACAAGCGGGGAAAACCGCTGTGTTGCAGAACATCCACGGCACCCTGCAATTCCTGCAACGTTTCCCGCCGTTCAACCAAATGGAAAACGCCCACCTGGGATTTCTGGTAGAGCAGTGTCAATTGCGCTTCTACGGCCCCGGCGAGAGCATCCTCAAGCCCTCGGGCGGGCCGGTGGAACACTTCTATATCGTCAAGCAGGGGCGCGTAGTCGGCGAGCGGCCGGACTCGACAGAAACCACCTTTGAAATCACCACCGGTGAATGTTTTCCGCTGGCGGCGCTGCTGGGGGAGCGGGCCACCCGTACCGAGCACAAAGCCGCCGAAGACACCTTCTGCCTGCAACTGAACAAGCCGGCCTTTATCAAGCTGTTCGCCCTTTCCAGCGCGTTTCGCGACTTTGCCTTGCGCGGCGTGAGCAGCTTGCTGGACCAGGTCAACCAGCAAGTCCAGCAAAAGGCCGTGGAAACCCTCGGCACCCAATATTCGCTGAACACCCGCCTGGGCGAATTGGCCATGCGTCACCCGGTCACCTGCAGCCCGCTGACGCCGCTGCGTGAAGCGGTCACGCAGATGCACGAGCAGCAAGTGGGCAGCATAGTGATCGTGGATGAGCACAAGGCGCCCCTGGGGATTTTCACCCTGCGGGACCTGCGCCAGGTGGTGGCCGACGGCACCAGTGATTTCAACCAGGGCATCGAGCGCCATATGACCCAGGCGCCGTTTTTCCTCACGCCGGACCACAGCGCCTTCGACGCGGCGATTGCGATGACCGAGCGGCATATCGCCCACGTGTGCCTGGTCAAGGATCAGCGCCTGTGTGGCGTGGTGTCCGAGCGTGACCTGTTTTCCCTGCAGCGGGTGGACCTGGTGCACCTGGCGCGCACCATCCGCAATGCGCCCAGGGTCGAAAACCTGGTGGCGATTCGCGGCGAAATCGGCCAGTTGGTGGAGCGCATGCTCGCCCACGGCGCGTCGTCTACGCAGATCACCCACATCATCACCTTGCTCAACGATCACACGGTGTGCCGTGTCATCGAGTTGACCCTGGCCGACAAGGGCGACCCGGGCGTGCCATTCAGCTGGCTGTGTTTCGGCAGCGAGGGCCGCCGCGAGCAGACGCTGTATACCGACCAGGACAACGGCATCCTGTTCGAAGCCCGGGACGCCGCCGAAGCCGCCGAGATTCGCGGGCGCCTGCTGCCGCTGGCACAACAGATCAACCAGAGCCTGGCGCTGTGCGGCTTCAGCCTGTGCAAGGGCAATATCATGGCCGGTAACCCGGAGCTGTGCCTGTCCCGGGCGGAATGGGCGCGGCGCTTTGCCGGGTTTATCCGTGAGGCGACGCCGGAGAATCTGCTGGGTTCGAGCATCTATTTTGATTTGCGGGTGGTGTGGGGCGATGAGCAAGGGTGCGAGCAATTGCGCCAGGGCATTCTCGACCAGGTGGCAGACAACCGTTTGTTCCAGCGCATGCTGGCCGAGAACGCGTTGCGCCAGCGCCCGCCGGTGGGGCGCTTCCGGGATTTTGTGTTGACGCGCAAAGGCGCCGACAAGGCAACCCTCGACCTCAAGGTGCAAGGCCTCACGCCATTTGTCGACGGTGCCCGGCTGCTGGCATTGGCCAACGGCATCAGCGCCATCAACACCCTGGAGCGCTTGCGCCAACTGGTGGCCAGGGAAGTCATCGAACGCCTTGATGGCGCCGCCTATGAAGAGGCCTATCACTTCATCCAGCAAACCCGCATGCAACAACACCAACTGCAAACCCGCGAGAACCTGCCCTACTCCAACCGCGTCGATCCCGACAGCCTCAACCACCTCGACCGGCGCATCCTGCGCGAATCCCTGCGCCAGGCCCAACGCCTGCAAGGCAGCCTGACGTTGCGGTATCAGCTGTGAGCTGGTTTGGCTGGTTGCGCAAACCCAAACCTGGCCTGGATGCGGCGCAACAACGGCGCGTCGAGCAATTGCCCACACCTGGGGAGCTGGGGGACGGATCGCTGCGGGCCCAGCGCTGGGTGGTGGTGGACCTGGAAACCAGCGGCCTGAACCTCAATCGTGACCAGGTGCTTTCGATTGGCGCCGTGGTGATCGAGGACGGCGCAGTGGACTTCTCGCAATTATTCGAGCGCACCCTGCACCGGGCCGAGACCAAGCTCAGCCCCAGCGTGCTGATCCATGGCCTGGGGCCCAGCGCCATTGCAGCGGGCAGTGACCCGGCAGAAGCGCTGATGGACTTCATGGAGTTTGTCGGCGACAGCCCGCTGCTGGCGTTTCATGCGCCCTTCGATCAACACATGCTGTGCCGGGCACTCAAGGACAGCCTGGGCTATCGCTTGAACCACCCGTTCCTGGACGTGGCCGACATCGCCCCGCTGCTGTGCCCCGACGCGAACATCCGCGAGGCCGGGCTGGATGACTGGATCACGCATTTCAAGCTGCAAGTGGGCGAGCGTCACCATGCCAGTGCGGATGCGCTGGCAACGGCGGAACTGATGCTGATTTTGTTCAGCCGCGCACGGCAGCAGCAGATCGACAGCCCGCACGCGTTACAACAGCGCCTGGGCCAATGGAAACGCCGCAAGCAGGCGCCCTCATTCTAATGGTGGCGAGGGAGCTGCTCCCGCTGGGGTGCGAAGCGCCCCCAAATCAGCCAACCCATTTCCAACTGAATAAATGCACTGCCTGGCTTACGACTGCTGCGCAGCCGAGCGGGAGCAAGCTCCCTCGCCACAGTAAGCGGCATCATCATGATAGATAGCATTACGCCGCCGCCCGACCAACGCCAATTGCACCCGCCTTACACCTCTGCCACAATCGCGAATAATTCTCGTTAGTTTAAACTTTCCGATCGGTGTCGCCTTGTCGTCAATCCAAAGTCCCCACAGTGAGCTTGTTGGCGCGTTGTACCGCGACCATCGCAGCTGGCTGTTGGCGTGGCTGCGACGCAACGTGGCCTGCCCCAGCCGCGCCGAAGACCTCAGCCAGGACACCTTCATGCGCCTGCTGGGCCGTGAAGAACTGCGTGAACCCCGCGAGCCGCGGGCGTTTCTGGTGGCCATCGCCAAGGGCCTGCTGTTCGATTATTTCCGCCGCGCCGCGCTGGAACAGGCTTACCTCACCGAACTGATGCTGATCCCGGAAAGTGAGCACCCGTCCCCGGAAGAACAGCAACTGATCCTCGAAGACCTCAAGGCCATCGACCGCCTGCTGGGCAAACTCTCGAGCAAGGCCCGCGCGGCCTTCCTCTACAACCGCCTCGACGGCATGGGCCACGCCGAAATCGCCCAGCGCCTGGGGGTTTCCGTGCCGCGGGTGCGGCAATACCTGGCCCAGGGTATCCGCCAGTGCTACATCGCCCTGTATGGCGAGCCGCTGTGAGCCCGGTCAGTTCCAAGCCGGTGTCGGCGCGGGTGCTCGACGCGGCCATTGCCTGGCAACTGTCCCTCGGTTCGGGCGACGGCAGCGCCGTGGAGCAGGAAGAATTCGCCAAATGGCTGGCCAGCAACGAAGAACACGCCCGCGCCTGGCGCCAGTTGGGCATGCTCGATCAGCGTTTCAGTGTGGCCTCGGGCCCGGCCCGTGCGGCATTGCTGCAGTCGCGCGAAGGCATTCGCCGCCGCGTGCGCAAGCTCGGCAGCGGCCTGGCCAGTGTGGTGCTGGTGTGCGGCCTGGCATTGTTCGTCGGCCAGCGCTACGTGCCGCTCAACTATTGGCTGGCCGACCAGCGCACCGCCACCGGTGAACAGCGCACCCTGAAGCTGGCGGATGGCACCGTGATCAACCTCAACACCCACAGCGCCATTGACGTGCGCTTTGACGAGAAACGTCGGCTGATCGTATTGCAGGAAGGCGAGATCCTTGTCGAAACCGGCCACAACGACGCCCGCCCATTTTTTGTCGAAACCCGCGAAGGCAGCCTGCGCGCCCTGGGCACACGGTTTATCGTCAAGCGCGAGGAAGATGGCACCCGCCTCAGCGTGTTGCAGTCTGCCGTCGGCGCACAGCCTGAAGCGCTGCATCAAGAGCAGATCTTCAAGGAAGGCCAGCAAGTGCTGATGCGCCGCGACAGCCTCGGCCCGATGCTTGCCGTCAGCCCCGGCACCGACGCCTGGACGCGCGGCATGCTGGTGGTGGACAACGCGCGGCTCGGCGATGTGGTTGCCGAACTGAGCCGCTACCGCACCGGTTACCTGGGTGTGGATAAACAGGTGGCCGACCTGCGGATTACCGGCAGCTTTCCGTTGCACGACACCAACCTGGCACTGAACGCGCTGCTGCCGACCTTGCCGGTGCAGATTCAACAACACACGCCGTGGTGGGTGACGGTGGCGCCCAAGCCGTAGGCTCCTGTGGTGCATAGGCCATTGTCATCGCAGGCAAGCCAGCTCCCACAGGTGGAATGCGTTCCCCTGTGGGAGCTGGCTTGCCTGCGATGAGGCCCTCAAAAACAGCACTCACCCACTAATAGAAATTATTTTCATCGAGCCCTATCACTTTTTGCATCTCGCTCGGCACATAGGCAATTGAGAAATATTTCCATTCAGGAGCCGCCCTATGTCCCGCACGCTAGACACCTTGTTGCGCCCCAGCCTGTTGGCCGTGGCCATTGCCCTCAGCGCCCCGCTGGCCAGCACCCAGTTGCTCGCCGCCGAACAAGCGTCCAGTGTGCGCGCCTACAATCTGCCGGCAGCGTCGCTGGCCACCACCCTGAACCAGATCGCCAGCCAGGCCGGTTTGGCGCTGACGCTGAACCCGGGGTTGGCAGCGGGCAAGACTTCCGCGCCGGTAAAAGGGCAATTCGATGCACAAGGCGCATTGCGTGAAGCGTTGCGCGGGACCGGGCTGCAACTGGAGCAAAGCAGTGCAGGCACGTTCAGCCTGGTAGCGATCCCGGATGGGGTCGTGGCATTGCCGGAGACCAGCATTACCGGCCAGGCCGACGCGGAAAGCGCATGGGGGCCGGTTGATGGTTACCTGGCGACCCGCACCGCTGCCGGCACCAAGACCGATACCGCACTGGTCGAAGCCCCGCGTTCGATCTCCGTCGCCACTCGCCAGCAAATGCAGGACCGCAACGTCCAGAACCTGGATGACGCCGTCAAATACATGCCCGGTATCGTGTCCGCCAGCTACGGCAGTGACACCCGCTACGACTGGATGCGTGTACGCGGCTTCGAACCCACCCAGTTCCTCGACGGCCTGCCGCTGCCACGCGGCGTGTATGCCAACCCGAAAGCCGAAACCTGGAACCTCGACCGCCTTGCGCTGCTGCGTGGGCCGGCCTCGTCGGTCTACGGCCAGACGCCACCGGGTGGCCTGCTGGATATGGTCAGCCGACGTCCAAGTGCCGAGTCGAGCAATGCCATCCAGGTGCAGTACGGCAGCGACAACTACCGCCAGATCAACTTCGCCAGCACCGGCAAGATCGATGATGAAGGCCAGTTTCTCTACGGCCTCAGCGGTGTGGTGCGCGACGCCGGCACCCAGGTCGATCACATCGACAACAAGCGCTACAACATCGCCCCCAGCCTGACCTGGAATATTGATACCGACACCAAGCTGACGTTCCTGTCGCAGTTCACCCGCGACGATACCGGCGCCACCAGTCAGTTCCTGCCCATTGTCGGCACCAAGATCAAATCGCCGCTGGGGGACATCTCTCATCACAAGAACCTCGGCGACCCGGACTACGAGTACTACGACCGCACCTACTACGCGCTGGGCTACGCCTTCGAGCATCGCTTCAACGATACCTGGCAGTTCAAGCAGAACCTGCGTTACACCAAGTCGGAGCTGGCTTTCCAGCAACTGACCGTGGGTTCCTACGGTTACTCGACCATTGATGCCGAGGGCAATACCAGCCGCTCGTCGACCAACGTGGACGAAAACATCGGCCAGTTCGCCGTCGACAACAATTTCCAGGCTGACTTCGCCACCGGTGATATCACCCACACGCTGTTGCTCGGCCTGGATCACCAGCGCACCGACACCTCGTACCTGTCGATCTTCGGTGACGGCGGCACAGTCAACCTCTACAACCCCGTCAACACCAAGCCGGTGGTGCGTCCGGCGCGCTCCACCGCTTATTACGACTACAACCAGAAAACCATCCAGACTGGCCTTTACGCCCAGGACCAGATGGCCCTGGACAAGTGGCGCCTGACCCTCGGCGGGCGTGAAGACTGGGTGCACCAAGGCACCACCTACTTCAACAAAAACGATGCAACCAATACCGACCGCAGCAAGAACTTCAGTGGCAACGCCGCGCTGAGCTATGTGTTCGATTCGGGCTTCGTTCCGTACCTCTCCTACGCCGAATCGTTCCAGCCAGCGAGTAACGCCAGCGTCTCGCCAACCGAGTCGTACAAACCCACCGAGGGCAAGCAATGGGAGCTGGGGGTCAAGTACCAGCCACCCGGCTCAAATACCCTGCTGAGCGCTGCGGTCTATGACCTGACCCAAAAGAACGTGCTGGTTACCAGCTTCGGTGCCGGTGGCCAGTCGATCACCGACCAGACCGGCGAAGTGAAGGTCAAGGGCCTGGAATTGGAAGCCGTCTCTGACGTGACCGAGAACCTTAAGGTCATCGCTGCATACACCCTGGCCAAATCCGAAGTGCAAAAAGGCCAATACAAAGGCAACCGCCTGCAACTGATGCCAAACCAGCAAGCCTCACTGTGGACCGACTACACCTGGCACGCCGGTGTGCTCGACGGTTTCGGCATTGGCGCGGGTGCCCGCTACACCGGCAATACCTATGGCGACCAGGGCAACACCTGGCTGGGCAAGGCCAATGCCTACACCGTGTTCGATGCCTCCGTGCATTACGACCTCGGCCGCCTGGACAACAGCCTCAAGGGGGCTTCGGTGAAACTGAATGCCACCAACCTGTTCGACAAGGACTACATTTCCACCTGCGATGCTTCCTACTGCTACTACGGCGACCAACGCAGCGTCGTCGCCAGTGCCACCTACCAGTGGTAATCGGCTGAGTTAACAACCGGGCCGCCCCCGTGGGCGGCTTCGGTGTGTCTGAAGGCTAGAAAATGAAAAGCAAAACCATCCGCCGCTGGTCCTTCATCCACACCTGGACCAGCCTCGTCTGCACCGTATTCCTGCTGCTGCTCGCCCTCACCGGCCTGCCGTTGATCTTTCACCACGAGATCGACCACCTGCTGGGCAACGAACCCGAGCTGGCACAGATGCCCGCCGATACCCCACAGCTGAACCTCGAACAGCTTGTTGCCAAAGCCCAGGCCCATCGCCCCGGCGAAGCCATGCAATACCTGGCCTGGGACGAAGACGACAAGAACGGCGTGATCGCGATCATGGCCGCCACCGCCGGCACCGAACCCAATTCCTCCCACACCTTCATGCTCGACGCCCGCACCGGCGAGGCCGTGGAAACGCCTTCGGCCAACGGCGGGCTGACGATGTTCCTGCTGCGCCTGCACGTCGATATGTTCGCCGGGCTGCCGGGCAAGTTGCTGCTGGCGTTCATGGGCATTCTGTTTGTGCTGGCGATCATCTCCGGCACGGTGTTGTACCTGCCGTTCATGCGCCGGCTGAAATTCGCCACCGTGCGCCAGGACAAATCCACGCGCCTGCGCTGGCTCGACCTGCACAACCTGATCGGCGTGGTCACCCTGACCTGGGCGCTGGTAGTGGGCGTGACCGGCGTGATCAGCGCCTGCGCCGACCTGATCATCGCCGCGTGGCGCACCGACAGCCTCAGCGCAATGATCGAGCCTTACAAAAACGCCCCGCCGCTGACCCTGCGCGCCCCCGCCACCGACCTGCTGACGATTGCCGCCAAGGCCGCGCCCGGGATGGAGCCGGACTTTATCGCGTTCCCCGGCACGCGTTTCTCCAGCGAGCATCACTACGCGGTGTTCATGAAAGGCAGCACCCACCTGACTTCACACCTGCTGACGCCGGTATTGATCGACGCCAGCAACCTGCACGTCACCGCCATCGCCGAACGGCCGTGGTACATGGACGCCATGGGCATGTCCCAGCCGCTGCACTTCGGTGACTACGGCGGCATGCCGATGAAGATCCTGTGGGCGGTGCTGGATGTGCTGACCATCATCGTCCTGGGCAGTGGCGTGTACCTGTGGCTGGTGCGGCGCAAGGCGGCCAAGTCATGAAGCCGAGGCAATCGAGTTTCTGGAAGGTATTCGGCATTCCGCTGGCCATCGGGTTGTTGAGTGCTGCCGGATTGTTTGCGGCATTGCTGGGGGACGGCTTGTGGGATTCGCTGAGCTGGGTGGGGCTGGGCATTCCGGCCGCCATAGGTAGCTGGGCGTTGCTCAAGCGTTGAGATAGATTAGCGCTGCCCTTTTCCGAGGAATGCCCATGTCCACCCCCAGCATGACGTTGTTCCACAACCCTGCCTCGCCGTTTGTGCGCAAAGTACGGGTGTTGTTGCACGAGACCGGTCAACTGGACCGCGTGACCTTGCACGCCTGCGTGCCGACGCCTGTCAAGCCTGACGCCGACGTGATCCAGGACAACGCGCTGGGCAAGATCCCCGCCCTGCGCCTGGCCGACGGCAATGCGCTGCACGACAGCCGGGTGATCCTCGATTACCTCGACTACCAACACACCGGGACTCCACTGATCCCCCGTAACGGCCCGGCCCGCTGGCGGCGCCTGACCCTGGCCTCGACCGCCGACGGCATCATGGATGCCGCCGTACTGGTGCGTTATGAAACCGCCATGCGCCCCGAGGAAAAACATTGGGACCTGTGGCTGGAAGGCCAGCGCGACAAGATCCGCCGCGCCCTCGACATGCTCGAACAGGACGCCATCGCCGAACTGGCCGGGCCGTTTGACGTGGCCGCGATCAGCGTGGCGTGTGCACTGGCTTATCTGGACTTCCGCCACCCGGACATGCAGTGGCGGTCGAGCCATCCGAAGCTGGCGGCGTGGTATGCCGAGGTGAGTCAGCGGCCGTCGATGCTCCAGACCCAGCCACCGGCCTAACCTGCTGCAAGGGTTCTTTTGTGGTGAGGGAGCTTGCTCCCGCTGGAGTGCGAAGCGCTCCCAGGATTTTTGGGGCCGCTGCGCAGCCCAGCGGGAGCAAGCTCCCTCGCCACARMAAGCTCCCGGGC
>NZ_CP080030.1:6604599-6621488 GCF_019382755.1 Pseudomonas sp. Colony2
CTTGCTGATCTTCCCGCAACCCCAACGACCTACTCATCACCCATCTCCTTGCGCTTGCCCACCCCATACCAATCCAGCTTGCGGGTCAGCACCATCACCGTGCCCAGCAACCCGAACAGCAGCAACGAGCCCATCAACAACGCGTAATCCTCGGCACTCAGCAACCCGTACAGCAAGCCATACAACGCCGCCAACCCTGCTGAAAACCCCAGGCCATGGGCGACACTGCACAGCACATGGCAGACGTAAAACCCGATCAGCAACACACAGGCCGCCGCCGATATCAGGTACGCCGGGCCAAACCCGATGTGCTCGGACAATGACAACAACAGCAAATAGAAAAACGCCAGGGCAACCCCCACCAACGCGTACTGGATCGGGTGCACCGCCAGGCTCTTGAGCACCTCGAACAGGAAGAAACCGGCAAACGTCAGGGCAATGAACAGCAGCGCATATTTGATCGCCCGATCGCTCTTGAGGTACTGGTCCACCGGGTCGATAAAGCTTACGCCGAAGCTGCGGCTGTTGAAGTCGTCACAGCCGCGCTCGGCCAGGCAACCGCGCAGTGCTTCTTCCAGGTTGGTGGAAAAGAATGTGGTCTGCCAATTGGCGCTGAAGCCTTGGGCGGTAACCTCGCGCTGGGTCGGCAGGAAGTTGCCGATAAAGCTGGGGTGCGGCCAGTTGGACGCGAGCTTGACCTGGCTGGTCTTGCCCACCGGCACCACTTGCAACTGCTCGGTGCCTTGCAGGCGCAGGTCAAAGGCGAAGTCAAAAGGTGACGGATTCTGGCTGTCCTGCTCGGGCAGCATCACGTGCACACCCTCCCCCAGCCAAGCCACTTGAGTACCCGGGGAAAACGCCAGTTGCTGGCTGCCCAGCTCCAGCTTCAACGCATTTTCGATGCCGCGAATGTCGCTGATACCCACTGCCAGATACGCCGGGTCAAAGCGGTAATCGGCAAAGTTTTCCGTGATGCCCCACTGCTCCGGCAACACAAACCGCCCACTGATACGGCTGTCGGCGTGGAACAACCGCGCCTGGTAGATGCCCCGTGCGCGCACTTCGGTTTGCACCTGCCCGTCGAGGGCAAATTGCTCCGGCAGGAAATACAGATGACCACGCACCTCGCGGGTTTCTTCGTAGCGTTCGTTGAGCTTTTCATTGAGCTTCCACTCCCGGACGGTCTTGCGATAAGGCACCACCAGCACCGGGCCATTGAGGCGCTGGCTGTAGCTGGAACTGCGGGCGATATCCTGCAAGACGTCGTCGCGCAGTTGCTGACGGTCGGTAATCACCCCGTGGATCATCAGCAACGGAATCAACAACAGCACGATCAGCAGCGCGATGGCGCCCAATTTGAAAAGCAGATTGCGGTTCATGAAGCTCTCCCTGTTTTGATGGGGGAGAGTCTGGCGGGCGCTTAAGGGGGATTTATGAAGGGAATGTGGAGACTGTGTGGAGATGCAGTTTTACCTGCACGCCGCCGGGCACGTTGCCGATCTGCAATGAGCCGCCGTGCAGCTTCATCACCTCTTCGACAAAATTCAGCCCAAGGCCGGTGCTCTTGCGCCCGCTGGCCGGGCGCGGCAGGGAATAGAAGCGCTCGCTCAGGCGCGGCAACGCATACTCGGGAATGGCGTCGGCCTGGTTGAACAGGGTGAATTCGATCCCGTCATCCAAGGCCTTGGCGCTGAACCGCAATGTGCCACCGGGCGGTGTGAAATCCAGCGCGTTTTCCAGCAGGTTACCCAGCGCCTGGCGCAGCAGGAACGGCTCGCCATACACCTGCAGATCCGCGGCAATCGCCTGCTCGACCTGCAACCCGGCGCCTTCAATGCGCGCACATTGAGCCCTGAGCACTTCGTCCACCAGCGCCGCCAACGACAGGCTGGCCTGGTCCTCAAGGCCCTGGCGCTGCTCCACCTGCGCCAGGTTCAGCAAGCGTTCGATCAACTGCTGCAAGCGCGCACTTTCACTGTCGATATTGCTCACGAAACGCTGCTGCTGGTCACGGGACATGTCGCCCTGCAACAGCTCCGCCGCACCACGAATCGCCGCCAGCGGGCTTTTCAATTCGTGGGTCAGGGTGTGCACATAACGTTCGACGTACGCCTTGCCTTCCAGCTGGGTGCGCATGTGCTCCACGGCGGTGGACAACTGCTCCAGTTCACCGCCGCGATAGTGCGGCAACTCGGCACGCCGGCCTTCACTCACCGCCTGGGCATACGCCGTCAGCCGGCGCAGTGCGACACTCAACCACCACGACAACAGCGCACCAAACAGCAAGCCCAGGGCGACCAGCCCGGCGCCGTACCACAGCAACCGGTCTTCGGTGCGGTCCACATAGGGTTGCAGTGAACTGTTGGGCTTGGCCACAGTGACCACGCCGATGATCTGCCCGCTATCGCGGATCGGCGCGCCGACGTGCATCACCGACGAAGCGGGGTCATCCAGTTCGCTGCGGGTCGAGCGCGCACCGTATTCGCCGCGCAGGGTCAGGTACACATCGTTCCACTTCGAATAGTCCTCGCCCACCGCCTCGCCGCTGGAGTCCAGCAACACGATGCCCTTGGCGTCGGTGACGTAGATGCGGTGGTTGACCTGGTTTTTCGGCAGGCCCCAGATATTCGCGCCGGGCTGACGCTCACCGTAGGCCTTGAGCAGTTCGGGCCAGTGGCTCTGGCCGAGGGTGCCGTTCTTCACATCGTCGCGCAGGATTTCCGCCAGCAGGTTGGCGGTGTCTACCAGGGTTTCTTCGGTGGACTGGCGCACGCCGGGGCGGATTTCCTTCATCACGGTGCTGAGTACGAAGTAGCCGGTCAGGCCGATAAACAATGCGTACACCAGGAAGAACCGAATCCCCAGGCGCATCAGCTGTTGCCCGGGCTGTAGCTGTAGCCAAGGCCACGGTGGGTCTGGATGGGCTCCGCCTCGGGCGCCACCGCGCGCAATTTGCTGCGCACGCTTTTGATGTGGCTGTCGATATTGCGCTCGTAGCCTGCGTCCGCCGCCACGCCCACCGCATCCAGCAGTTGCTCGCGGCTGAACACGCGCTCGGGTTGCTCCAACAGGCTGTGCAGCAGACGGAATTCATGGCGAGTGAGGCTCAGGGGCTGGCCGCGATAACTGATCTGCATGCGCTCCAGGTCCACCTGGAACACCGCCGGAGCAGCACCGGGGCCCACGCGCTTGAGAATGGCCCGTACCCGCGCTGCCACTTCCCGCGGGCTGAACGGCTTGACTACATAGTCGTCAGCGCCGATCTCAAGACCCACCACGCGGTCGATCTCACCGTCCCGGGCGCTGAGGAACATCACCGGTACTTCGCTGAAACGCCGCAGTTGCTTGCAGGTTTCAAAGCCGGTGATGTCCGGCAGGCCGATGTCGAGGATGACCAGGTCCGCCGGGGTTTGCCGCTGATGGGCCAGCGCCGCCTGGCCGAGGCTCAACCAGGTGGTGGTGAAGCCCTCGCCTTGCAGGGCGAAAATCAGCGTGTCAGCGATAGCCGCTTCGTCTTCGACAATCAGGATATGCGCCATGGTGTTCCGTCAGCAGTCCGGTTTGTCCGCAGTGTAACGGCGGGCCGGGTTTACCGCAGCGCCGAATTCACGCAGGGCCTTGGCGCCGATCAGCAGCGGGTAGTTGAAGCTGCTGCGGTCGGTGAGGTTGACCTCGACGGTGCGCTTGACGTTGCCCAGGCACATTTCCAGGTCGATCACCGGGCGCTTGGCCACGGTGGCTTCGTCCTTGTCGTCATCTTCGTCGGCGCGGCTCTTGATTTTGCTGATGCGCGAAACCTTGTGCTCGTACACCTTGTTGGTGGCGTCCTTGCCGCCGAGGCGGAAGCGTACCCAGTCGTCGCCATCACGGGTGAACGTCTCGATGTCCCGGGCCGACAGCGAGGCAGTCAGCGCGCCGGTGTCCATCTTGGCCTTGAAGGTCTCACCGATTTCCGGCAGTTGGATGTATTCGTAGCGACCGTAAAGGGTCGGCTCAGCGGCCATGACAGGCAAGGCCACCAGCGTTAGCAGGGCAAGGATGGATTTCACGTGGGAGGTTTCCTTGAAATAAGTGGGCCAATTCTAGACTGCAAATTCGCTGCTTAGTTAGATCACAGAGCATACCCAGCCCGCTGTGAAACATTCGTAAGCTTATTTGCGATTTGGTCTCCAGGCCCAAGCTGCTTATCATGGCGGGCCAAAAATGATTCCAAGAGTTACTTATGCGCCGCCTGCTCACCGGCTGTTTCGTCACATTGCTGCTGTTGCTCAACACCCTGGTGCTGTTCGGGCCGCTGATGGTGTTTGCCCTGCTCAAGCTGGTGGCCCCCGGTCGCTTTCGTGACTATGCCTCCTGGGCCGTCATGTGGATCGCCGAAACCTGGGCCGAGATCGACAAGCTGATCTTCGCCCTGTGCATCCCTACCCAATGGGACATTCGCGGCGGCGGCGACCTGCGGGGGGACACTTCTTATCTGGTGATCAGCAACCATCAATCCTGGGTCGACATCCCCGCACTGATCCAGGCCCTCAACCGGCGCACGCCGTTCTTCAAGTTCTTCCTGAAAAAGGAACTGATCTGGGTACCCTTCCTGGGCCTGGCCTGGTGGGCACTCGATTACCCGTTCATGAAGCGCTACAGCAAGGCATTCCTGGCCAAACACCCGGAACTGGCAGGCCAGGACCTGAAAATCACCAAAGAGGCCTGCGAGTTGTTCAAGCGCCAACCGGTCACCGTGGTGAATTACCTGGAAGGCACGCGGTTCACCCCGGCCAAGCGCAAACAGCAGGCTTCACCCTTCGAGCGCCTGCTCAAGCCCAAGGCGGGTGGCGTGGCGTTCGTGCTCGCGGCGTTGGGTGAACAGCTGGATGCGGTGCTCGACGTCACCGTGGTTTATCCACAGGAAAACATTCCGGGCTTCTGGGACTTGATCAGTGGTGCGGTGCCGAAGGTGATCGTGGATATCCGTACCCGAGAGCTGGATCCGGCGTTGTGGCAGGGGGATTACGAGAACGATCCGGCGTTTCGCCAGACCGTCCAGAACTGGGTCAACCAGCTCTGGATGGAGAAGGATGCGCGCATCGCCCAACTGCGCGCGGAGCGGCCTTAGCCGCCAGTGCCCCAGGCCGAAGCCAGTTTGCCCAGCACCGATTCGCTGGCGCCCTGGCCGCCCAGGTATTTCAGGATAACCGGCGCAAACTGGCCCACCATCCCACTGTCCATGCCCAGCGCGCTGAACGCGGTGTTCAGGTCGTTGGTGTTCTTCACGTTACCCAACACGCCGTCCAGGCCCGAGGTCTTGCTGCCGCCGCTCTGGCCGAGCATGCCGCTCAGGGCGCCGAGGCTGCCCAGGGAGTTGCTGCCGGAGAGCTTGTCCAGGCCCGGTACGCTTTGGGTCAGTTGCGAGTAATCACCGCCGCCCAATTTATTCTTGGCCAGGCCCAGCATTGCGCCGGTACCACCAACGGCCTGCTCAGGGGTCACGTTCAATTGCGAGGTCAGTGCCTGCAGCAGACCAGCGGTCTGTGAAGTGGGTGCAGCCGCTGCTGCCTTGTCGCCACCTTGTGCACCGGACACGGCATTGGCCACGTCGCCGAGGCTGAAACCTGCCGCAAATACCGGGCTGGCCGCCACGGTCAACAGGCAGGACAGGGCAAAACCGCGTGAAATCTTCATCAAGACAACCTCTGAAAGTAAGCGCAAAAAGCAGGAGTTTGACTGGGTACGCCGAAGGATTGTTCCCTCCCTGCAGATTAGTTCAGAAAACCACTGCATCCGATGCGCCTTGCGCTGCGTATATCCACCACGAGCCGCACGGAGGTAGATGGAATGAATGCCCAAGCTGGACTAACCTCAGCCTGCCCTCTTTACCGTGTGCCGCCCCATCGCCCTGTTGCAAGCGCCTGGAGAAGCCCCATTTCGACCCACGATGCAGATCAGCTACGGCAATTGCTGGCCCAGTGTTCACTGGGTAATCGCCAGGCGTTCGAAACGCTCTATCGCAGCGTTTCCCCGCGTTTGCACGGTGTTGCCTTGCGTTTCATGGGTCGCAAGGATCTGGCCGAGGAGGTGTTGCAGGAAAGCTTCGTGCGCATCTGGTACAACGCGTCACGCTATGAGGCCCATCTGTCGGCGCCCATGACCTGGATGGTCAATATCACCCGCAACCTGGCGATCGACCAGTTGCGCAAACACCGCGAACAACCCTTGAACGAAGGCCAGGAGGACGCCACGGCCGACGAAAGCCCCAGCGCCCATGAACAGCTCGACAGCGAGCGTGAAGCCCTCGCCCTGAACCGCTGCCTCGACAGCCTCGAAGGCATGCAGCGCCAGTCGATCACCGTGGCTTACTTCCAGGGCTTGTCGTGCTCGGAATTGGCCGAACATCTGGCCGCGCCCCTGGGCTCGGTCAAATCCTGGATTCGCCGCGGCATGGAGCGCTTGCGCAGGTGCCTTGAATCATGAACTACCAGACCACCGCCCTGCGCCGCGCCCTGGCGGCTGACTACGCCATCGGGCTGATGCCTGCCACCGCCCGCCGGCGCTTTGAAGCGCTGCTGCGGGATGACGCGGCGCTGCGCGTCGAACTCGGGCACTGGCAGGATGCCCTCGCCAGCCTCACCGGGCCGCTGCCTGAACGGCCGGTGCCGGACCACGTATGGGAAGGGATCAAGGCGCGCATTGAGCCGCAAGTGCTGCATATGCCGGCGAAGAAACCGTTCTGGATGAACCTGCGCTTGCTGGTAGCGGCGTGCGGGGTGGTGATCGCGGTGTTGGTGGGCGTGTTGTACCAGCGCGACCTTGGGGTGGAGTACAACGCCACGCTGGTGGCGGCCAATCAACAGCCCGCGCTGAAGATCCAGGCCTATGCGGATCATCTGCAAGTGGAACCGCTGACCCTGGCGGCTGTGGAGCCGGCCCGCGCGTTGGAACTGTGGGCAATCCCGGCGGGCGGCAAACCCATCTCCCTGGGGTTGTTGCCGGTGTCGGGTAACGGCCGAATCCAGTTGAGCAAAGAACACCAGGCGCTGCTGACGGCGCCGCTGACCCTGGCAGTGAGCCTTGAGCCTCAGGGGGGCTCGCCGACCGGACAACCCACCGGGCCGGTGCTGTATCAGGGCCAATTGGCATCACTCTGATCCGAGGCTCAATACGACGGATGAGGAACCGATCGCCGTTAACTGGGTCCATGAAAGACTACAAAACATGTCAGGAAGAGCCTAATGACTGCGATCAACCCCCAAGTGATTGAGCACAAGCCTTCATTCTGGAACCGCCCACGCCTGTTCGTCGGCGCCTGTTTGGTGATAGTGGCAGGCGTCGGCGGCGCCCTCTACACCCAGGACAGCGTCAAGGCTGCCGCATTGCTGGTGAACACCACCCAGCAACCGGCCACGCAAATCGTGGCCCACAAGGATTACCTCGAAGTGCAGCCGATTGCCGCCACCGCACCGGCTCCGGATCAAAGCCTGGAACTGTGGGCCGTCCCGGCTGACGGCACGCCAGTGTCGCTGGGCCTGCTGCCGGAAGACGGCAAAGGCATTATCGGCATCAACCCTCGCCAGCAGGAGTCGATCAGCAAGCCGGTGACACTGATGGTCAGTTCGGAAACCAAGGGTGGCTCGGTGAGCAAGCAGCCGACGGGGCCAACGGTGTATCAGGGGGCTTTGGCGATTCGCTGATTCTCCCACCCAACCGCAGATGCAAAAAAGGCGACCCTGAGGTCGCCTTTTTATTTGCCCGCGATTTAAGCCGCGCTGAACAACTTGTGCGGATCAATCACAAACTTCTTCGGCACGCCCGCATCGAACTCACCGTACCCGCGTGGCGCGTCATCCAGGCTGATGACTTCCACACCGACGATGTCGGCAATGTTGATACGGTCCCACATGATCGCCTGCATCAGTTGGCGGTTGTACTTCATCACAGGGGTTTGCCCGGTGTGGAAGCTGTGGGACTTGGCCCAGCCCAGGCCGAAACGAATGCTCAGGCTGCCCATTTTTGCAGCGGCATCCACGGCACCCGGGTCTTCTGTCACGTACAGGCCCGGAATACCGATTTTGCCAGCCACCCGCACCACGCCCATCAACGAGTTGAGCACGGTGGCCGGAGCCTCTGCCTTGGCCCCTTCATGACCATGGCCACGCGCTTCGAAACCCACGGCATCGACGGCGCAATCCACTTCCGGCTCGCCCAGCAACGCAGCAATCTGTTCGTGCAGCGGGGTGTCTTTCGACAGGTCGGCAATTTCAAAACCCTGGGCCTTGGCGTGGGCCAGGCGGATCGGGTTGACGTCACCGATGATCACCACCGCAGCGCCCAGCAGGCGAGCGGAGGCGGCAGCTGCCAGGCCCACAGGCCCGGCACCGGCGATGTAGACCGTGCTGCCCGGGCCAACGCCCGCAGTGACTGCACCGTGGTAGCCAGTGGGCAGGATGTCGGAGAGGCAAGTCAGGTCGCGGATTTTCTCCATGGCCTTGTCGCGGTCCGGCAGTTTCAACAGGTTGAAGTCGGCGTAAGGCACCAGCACGTATTCGGCCTGGCCACCGGTCCAGTCGCCCATGTCGACATAGCCGTAGGCGCCACCGGCACGGGCCGGGTTGACGGTCAGGCACACGCCGGTGTGCTGCTCCTTGCAGGAACGGCAACGGCCACACGCAACGTTGAACGGCACCGACACCAGGTCGCCGATTTTCAGGTTCTCGACGTCGCTGCCCTTCTCGATCACTTCGCCAGTGATTTCGTGGCCCAGGACCAGACCGGTCTGGGCAGTGGTGCGGCCGCGCACCATGTGTTGGTCGGAGCCGCAGATGTTGGTGGAGACCACGCGCAGGATGACGCCGTGCTCAATCTTCCTGCCACGGGGGTCCTGCATTTTGGGATAGTCGATTTTCTGTACTTCGACCTTGCCGTTGCCGAGATACACGACACCACGATTACCAGACATGCTTTCACCTCGCTGTTGTTTTTATGGAACCGCGTTGCCCAGGCAGGCAGCGCGTTTAAGTGCTCGGGTACAGATGCTGTTTTTGCGTTGTTAGTAAGGGCCTCTTCGCGAGCAAGCCCGCTCCCACAGTTGACCGAGTCCTACCTTTGAAATGCGGTCGAATGTGGGAGCGGGCTTGCTCGCGAAGGCGTCCATCAGAGCACCACTGTCCGATTGGCGTTCAAGAACACCCGCCGCTCAATGTGATACCCCACGGCCCGGGCCAGGGTCAGGCCTTCGATATCCCGTCCCTTGGCAATCAAATCTTCCGGATAGTGACTGTGGTCCACCACCTCCACGCCCTGGGCGATGATCGGGCCTTCGTCCAAATCGTTATTGATGTAATGCGCAGTAGCGCCCACCAGTTTCACCCCCTTGTTGTAGGCCTGGTGATACGGCTTGGCGCCCTTGAAACCGGGCAGCAGGGAGTGGTGGATGTTGATGGCTTTACCGTCGAGCTTGCGGCACAGCTCCGGCGACAGCACTTGCATGTAGCGCGCAAGGATCACCAGCTCGGCGCCGGACTCTTCGATCACCTGCCACACCTGGCGCTCCTGCGACGGCTTGTCGTTGGGGTCCAGGGGAAAGTGGTAATAGGGAATCTGGTGCCAGTCGGCCAGGGGCTTGAGGTCCGGGTGGTTGGAGACTACGGCGACCACGTCCATCGACAGTTGGCCGATGCGCTGGCGGTAGAGCAAATCGTTGAGGCAGTGATCGGCCTTGGAGACCATGATCACCACTTTCGGCCGGTAGTTCGGCGCGGTCAGTTCGAAGATCATGCCGAAGGCTTCGCCACGGGTGGCCAGGCCATCGCGGAAGGCTTGTTCGTCAAAACCGTCAGGCTGGCGGAACTCCACGCGGATGAAGAACCGGCCCGAGAGCCGGTCATCGAAGGAGTGGTGCTCAGTGACGTAGCAGCCCTGCTCGAACAGGTAGCGAGTGACCGCGTCCACCGTGCCGAGCACGCTGGGGCAGTCGGCGGTCAAAATCCATGTATCGGGTACGCGGCTCATTATTCGTGACTCCTTGAGCGTTCCCACGCTCTGCGTGGGAACGCCGCAATGGACGCTCTGCGTCCGCTCTTGGGACGCGGAGCGTCCCGGGATGCATTCCCACGCGGAGCGTGGGAACGATCAGGCCTGGACGCTTAAACCATACTCAGCCGCCGCATCCTGCAACCACAGCCACCAGTAATCCGAGAAGCTGCGACGAATCACCAGCTCCCAGGTGTCTTCAGCAGTATGGCGAATCACCAATTGCGACTTGGCAAACACCGTGCCCACCGCCTTGCCCACCGGGAAGCTGTTGGGGTGCACGTCGTAGCTGGTGGATTTCATCAGCACATCGCGCACGTTGGGGCCGCTGAGTTCGAGAATCTGCTGGCCGCCGCTGACGTTGACGACCTGGATATGCAAATCACCCAGCGCCTCACGCAAGCTTTTCTCGGCGGCGAATTCCTCACCGCCTGGCACTACCAGCAACCACTCATCCGGACCGAGCCATTGCAGGCTGGTCTCACCCTTGACGATGACTTGCAGGGCACCGGGCAATTCGATACCCAAGGCTTTGTGCACACCGGCGGCGAAGGCTGCGTCATGGCCATCGCCACGAATGGTCAGGTGGCCCAGCAGTTTCTTTTCACGCACGGTCACGCCGGCGTTCTTGCGGCCCTTGCCTACCAGGCTGGCGAGGTCGGCATGGTGCAGCGACGACTCGGCCTTGGCTCCGGAGGTGGGGCGTTGTTGGTAAACATTGGCTGCTGTCATAAAGCACCTGTGTTGAATTTGATCGTTCCCACGCTCTGCGTGGGAATGCCGCCATGGACGCTCTGCGTCCGCTCTTGGGGCGCAGAGCGCCCCGGGATGCATTCCCACGCGGAGCGTGGGAACGATCAGGTGTCAGATGTTCTGACGATCGCCTTTAGGATCAAAGAACACCGAAGAAACAATCTCCGCCTCGATCACGCTGCCATCCGCCAGCGGTGCAAACACCCGCTCGCCGATGCGCTTCAAGCCGCCCTTCACCACGCCCATGGCAAACGAATACCCGAGGGAGTTGTGGGCATAACTGGAGGTGACATGGCCGACCATCTTCATCGGGATCGTCTGCTTGGCGTCGAACACCAACTGCGCGCCTTCCGGCAGCCACACGTTCGGGTCGATCGGCTTGAGTCCGACAAGCTGCTTGCGGTCTTCACGCACGCAATCCTCGCGATTCATCCCGCGCCAGCCGAGCCACGAGAACGGTTTGGTACGGCCTACACACCAGCCCATGTTCAGGTCGTCCGGGGTCATCGAGCCGTCGGTATCCTGGCCGACGATGATGAAACCCTTCTCGGCCCGCAGCACGTGCATGGTTTCGGTGCCGTACGGGGTCAGGTTGTACTGCTTGCCGGCCTCGACGATTTTCTCGAGCACACCCATGGCGTAGTCGGCCTGCACGTTGACTTCGTACGACAGCTCACCGGTAAACGAAATCCGGAACACCCGTGCCGGCACGCCGCCTACCAGGCCTTCTTTCCAGGTCATGAACGGGAAGCCGTCCTTGTCCAGGTCGATGTCGGTGACTTCGCTCAGCAGCTTGCGGCTGTTGGGGCCGGACAAAGTCATGGTTGCCCAATGGTCGGTGACCGAGGTGAAGTACACCTTGAGGTCCGGCCATTCGGTCTGCTGGTAGATTTCCAGCCACTGGAGTACGCGTGCTGCGCCGCCGGTGGTGGTGGTCATCAGGAAGTGGTTGTCGGCGAGGCAGGCAGTCACGCCGTCGTCGAAGACCATGCCGTCTTCCTTGCACATCAGGCCGTAGCGGGCCTTGCCCACGTCGAGCTTGGTCCAGGCGTTGCTGTAGATGCGGTTGAGGAACTCGCGGGCATCCGGGCCCTGGATGTCGATCTTGCCGAGGGTGGACGCGTCCAGCAGGCCGACGCTGTCACGCACGGCCAGGCATTCGCGCTTCACTGCGGCGTGCAGGTCTTCACCGTTGCGCGGGAAATACCATGGGCGTTTCCACTGGCCGACGTCCTCAAACTCGGCGCCGTTTTTCACGTGCCAGGCTTGCAGCGCGGTGTAGCGCACCGGCTCGAAGATGTGCCCACAGTGCCGGCCTGCTACCGCGCCGAAGGTTACCGGCGTGTAGTTGGGACGGAACATGGTAGTGCCCATCTGCGGGATGGTCACATTCAGCGAACGGGCCGCGATGGCCAGGCCGTTGACGTTGCCGAGCTTGCCCTGGTCAGTGCCGAATCCCAGTGCGGTGTAGCGCTTGACGTGCTCCACCGACTCGAAACCCTCGCGGGTGGCGAGTTCGATGGCGGCCGCGGTGACGTCATTCTGCAGGTCGACAAATTGCTTCGGCGCCCGTGCGGTAGCTTTCTCGTGAGGTACCTGGAACAGCGCCAGGGTCGGTTCTTCCAGACGGCTCAAGGCTTTGGGCAGCGTACCTTCCACCGGCGCAAACCCGGCTTCGCTGGCAGCGCGCACGCCACCTTCAAAACCGTCGGCCAGGGAATCGCCGAGGCCGTAGACGCCATTGATGCCACCGACGCACACGCGTTTCTGCGGTGCTTCGCCCGGTACAAAACCGAGGATGTCTTCACGCCAGGTCGGCTTGCCGCCCAGGTGCGAGGCCAGGTGGACCACCGGGCTGTAGCCGCCGGAGCTGGCGACCAGGTCGCACTCCAGCCACTCGCCGGGGCTGGTGACTTTATGAGCTTTGACATCGATGGCCGCAACACGGGCACCAGTGACGTGCTTGCTGCCACGGGCCTCGATCACGGCGCTGCCGGTGAGGATGCGAATGCCTTTGGCACGCGCCTCTTCAACCAGCGCGCCCCGTGGATTGTGGCGGGCATCGGCTACGGCGACAACGCTGAGGCCGGCGTCGAACCAGTCCAGCGCCACGCGGTAGGCGTGATCGTTGTTGGTGGACAGCACCAGCTTCTTGCCCGGTGCCACGCCGTAGCGACGCACGTAAGTGGAGACCGCTCCCGCCAGCATGTTGCCCGGTACGTCGTTGTTGCCGTACACCAGCGGACGCTCGCACGCACCAGTGGCCAACACCACGCGCTTGGCGCGAACCCGGTGGATACGCTGACGCACCTGGCCGATCGGCGCACGGTCACCGAGGTGGTCGGTGAGGCGCTCGTGAATGGTCAGGAAGTTATGGTCGTGGTAACCGTTGACGGTGGCGCGAGGCAGCAGCACCACGTCCGGCAGGGATTTCAGTTCCGCAATAACACTGGCGACCCATTCAGCCGCCGGCTTGCCATCGAGGCTTTCGCGGGAGTCCAGCAGGGAGCCGCCGAATTCTTCCTGCTCG
This sequence comes from Pseudomonas sp. Colony2, assembly GCF_019382755.1. NCBI lineage: Bacteria > Pseudomonadati > Pseudomonadota > Gammaproteobacteria > Pseudomonadales > Pseudomonadaceae > Pseudomonas > Pseudomonas sp. Colony2. Next base: position 6,617,903 of record NZ_CP080030.1, read on the forward strand.
TCCGCGATGATCACCCGGGCGCCACTGCGGGCAGCCGCCAACGCAGCCGCCAGGCCGGCAGGGCCCGCGCCCACAATCAGCACGTCGCAATGACGGTTCATGTAGTCGTAGGTGTCCGGATCGTTCTCGGTCGGCGAGCGGCCAAGACCGGCTGCCTTACGGATGTACTTCTCGTAAGTCATCCAGAACGATTGCGGGTACATGAAGGTTTTGTAGTAGAAACCCGGCGGCATCAGCTTGCCGCCGACCTTGCCGAGAATGCCCATCATGTCGTTGTTCACGCTCGGCCAGCCGTTGGTGCTGGTGGCGACCAAACCCTGGTACAGCGCCTGTTGCGTGGCGCGCACGTTGGGGATTTGCGTGGCTTCGGTGGCGCCGATCTGCAGCACCGCGTTCGGCTCTTCGGCACCGGCGGCGAAGATGCCGCGCGGGCGGGAATACTTGAAGCTGCGACCGATGATGTCGACGCCGTTGGCCAGCAGCGCAGCGGCCAATGTGTCGCCTTCAAAGCCTTTGTAGCTCTGGCCGTTGAAGGTGAAGCTCAGGGCTTTGTTGCGGTCGATCCGGCCACCGTTGGACAGGCGATTGATCTGGCTCATACCTTCTCTCCAGAAGCCTTGGCGGTGAATTGCGGCTTGGTGCCTATCTTGTAGGTTTCAAGAATTTCGTAGGTCACGGTGTCGCGGGTCGCGTTGAAATACTGGCGGCAACCGGCAGCGTGAATCCACAGTTCGTGGTGCAGGCCGCGCGGGTTGTCGCGGAAGAACATGTAGTCGCCCCACTCCTCGTCGGTGCAGGTGTTCGGGTCCAGTGGGCGCGGGATGTGCGCTTGGCCGGAGGCGTGGAATTCCTCTTCGGAGCGCAGTTCGCCACAGTGAGGACAGAAGATATGCAACATAGGGAATTTCTCCTGTTAGTGGGCGACGGCCGCAGCGCCGTGTTCGTCGATCAGCGCACCGTTGTGGAAACGGTCGATGGAGAATGGAGCTGCCAATGGGTGCATTTCACCCTTGGCCAGGCTGGCGGCAAATACGTTGCCTGAGCCTGGAGTCGCTTTAAAACCACCGGTGCCCCAACCGCAGTTGAAGAACATGTTCGGGACCGGGGTCTTGGAGATGATCGGGCAGGCATCCGGCGTGGTGTCGACGATGCCGCCCCACTGGCGGTTCATGCGCACGCGGGACAGCACCGGGAACATCTCGACGATGGCCTGGATGGTGTGCTCGATCACCGGGTACGAGCCGCGCTGGCCATAGCCGTTGTAGCCGTCGATACCGGCGCCGATCACCAGGTCGCCCTTGTCGGACTGGCTGATGTAACCGTGCACGGCGTTGGACATGATCACGCTGTCGATAATCGGTTTGATCGGCTCCGACACCAGTGCTTGCAGCGGGTGGGATTCGATCGGCAGGCGGAAGCCCGCGAGCGAAGCCATGTGGCCGGAGTTACCCGCCGTCACCACGCCGACGCGCTTGGCGCCGATGAAGCCTTTGTTGGTTTCCACGCCGATGCACACACCGTTTTCCTTGCGGAAACCGATGACTTCGGTCTGCTGGATCAGGTCCACGCCCAGTGCGTCAGCGGCGCGGGCAAAGCCCCAGGCCACGGCATCGTGACGGGCCACGCCGCCGCGCCGTTGCACGGTGGCGCCCATTACCGGGTAGCGAGTGTTCTTGGAGCAGTCGAGGTACGGAATCTCATCGGCCACTTGTTTGGCGTTGAGCAGTTCGCCGTCCACACCGTTGAGGCGGTTGGCGCTGACGCGACGCTCGGAGTCACGGATATCCTGCAGGGTGTGGCACAGGTTGTAGACGCCACGCTGGGAGAACATCACGTTGTAGTTCAAATCCTGGGACAAACCTTCCCAGAGTTTCATCGCGTGTTCGTACAGGTGCGCCGACTCGTCCCACAGGTAGTTGGACCGCACGATGGTGGTGTTGCGCGCGGTGTTACCGCCGCCCAGCCAGCCTTTCTCGACCACCGCCACGTTGGTGATGCCGTGCTCCTTGGCCAGGTAGTAAGCCGTCGCCAGACCATGCCCGCCGCCGCCGACGATGACCACGTCGTAGACCTTTTTCGGGGTGGGCGTGCGCCACATCTTCTGCCAGCTTTCGTGGTGGCTGAGTGAGTGCTTGAAGAGGCCGAAGCCCGAGTAGCGTTGCATAGTCATTACTCCAAAACCGCGCTCAGCGATAAACCGGGAAATCAGCGCACAGGGCGGCCACATGCTTGGCGACGTTGGCCTCCACATCGGCGTCGCCGAGGTTGTCGAGGATGTCGCAGATCCAGCCGGCCAACTCCAGGCATTGGGTCACTTTGAAGCCGCGTGTGGTCACCGCCGGCGTGCCGATACGCAGGCCCGAGGTCACGAAGGGCGACTGCGGGTCGTTGGGCACGGCGTTCTTGTTGACGGTGATGTGAGCGCGACCGAGGGCGGCATCCGCGTCCTTGCCGGTGAGGCCCTGACGGATCAGGCTGACCAGGAACAGGTGGTTATCGGTGCCGCCGGACACTACATCGTAGCCGCGCTTGATAAACACGCCGGCCATGGCCTGGGCGTTTTCGATCACTTGCTGTTGATAGGCCTTGAAACCTGGCTCCTGGGCTTCCTTGAAGCACACCGCCTTGCCGGCGATCACGTGCATCAGCGGGCCGCCCTGGGCGCCTGGGAATACCGCAGAGTTGAGTTTCTTTTCAATTTCTTCGTTGGATTTGGCCAGGATCAACCCGCCACGTGGACCGCGCAGGGTCTTGTGGGTGGTGGTGGTGACCACATCGGCGTAGGGCAGCGGGTTCGGGTACAGACCGGCGGCCACCAGGCCGGCGACGTGGGCCATGTCGACGAACAGCAGCGCACCGACCTTGTCGGCGATCTGGCGAAAGCGCGGGAAATCCAGGGTCTTGGAGTAGGCGGAAAAACCCGCCACGATCATCTTCGGCTTGTGCTCCACGGCCAGGCGCTCGACTTCGTCGTAGTCGATCAGCCCGGTGTTGGTGTCGATGCCGTATTGCACCGCGTTGTACAGCTTGCCCGAGGACGACACTTTGGCGCCGTGGGTCAGGTGGCCGCCGTGGGCCAGGCTCATGCCGAGGATGGTGTCGCCGGCGTTCAACAGCGCCAGGTACACCGCACTGTTGGCGGACGAACCGGAGTGCGGCTGCACGTTGGCATAGTCGGCGCCGAACAGTTGCTTGGCGCGCTCGATGGCCAGCACTTCAACCTTGTCCACATGTTCGCAGCCGCCGTAGTAGCGCTTGCCCGGGTAACCTTCGGCGTACTTGTTGGTGAGGCCGCTGCCCTGGGCTTCCATGACACGCTTGCTGGTGTAGTTCTCTGACGCGATCAGCTCGATATGATCTTCCTGGCGCTGCTCCTCGGCATTCATGGCCGCCAGCAGTGCATCGTCATAACCCTGGATCTGGTCTTGCTTGCTGAACATCGCGTCTCTCCCAGCGGCGGCGGTGCGCCAATCGTATTGTTGGGGCCGCCGCACGACGGAGGGGCCCTTTGATGCGATGGTAGGGCTGGCGCAGAGAGGTCAAATGCCTATGGACGCCACGCAAAGGTGCGTTTACGACATGGCCG
>NZ_CP080030.1:6621512-6623818 GCF_019382755.1 Pseudomonas sp. Colony2
GCGAGCAAGCTCGCTTCCACAGGGGTTAGGCGATGATCTTTCGAAGGAGTAGCAGCAGCAGGAAATGCGCCGGATAAAGCGCATACGCCCAGCGCCGCATGGCCGGTGGCGATACCTGCCCGGCATGTCGCAACAAGACCAATCCGGCCAGCGGCGCAATCAGGCATGTCGCCAATCCCAGCATCGCCACCAGCGTGCCGCTATTGAGCAGGATCTGCCATTGATTGGCAGCCAGGCACACCACACCCGGCAGCACGCTGAAGTACCACGGCCGGCGAAACACCAGCAGCATCGCCAACGGCAGCAGCACACCAAAAAACCCGAACATCAACTGAGCCGAAAACAACCCCGCCAAAACCAGCGCGATCAACGCCAATCCTCGATCAATAACCGTCTTCTGCTGCCATCCCCGGGCAACCAGCAAACCCAGCGCCAGGGTCGGCAGTACGTTCAGCGTGTCGGCGTCGTCGATGAACATCCGGTACGGCACCTCACTGATCACACTGAACAGCAGCAACCAGCCCAGATAGCGCCACTGCCCCGTCACCGGCGCGTCCTTGACCCGATGCAAATTCGCCGCGATCGCCAGGCAAAACCACGGGAACGCCAGGCGCCCCGGCACATACAGCCCGTCCAGGCTCAAACCGACATACCGCAGGTGGTCCAGCACCATACTCAGCAGCGCCAGCCACTTGAGCAGGTCCAGGGCGCCATCGCGGACGCGGCTTACAGGAACGCTTTCAGAACCGTGCATAATTCCCCAATGACTTTGCATTAACAGTGCGTGCGCCCGCCCGACAATCTTGGGTAAAGTGCGCACCAACATCGACCACAGGACTGGGCCATGACCGACAAGAGCCAACAATTCGCCAGCGACAACTATTCCGGCATCTGCCCGGAAGCCTGGGCCGCCATGGAACTCGCCAACCAGGGCCATCAACGCGCCTATGGCGATGATGAATGGACCCACCGCGCCGCCGACGGTTTCCGCAGACTGTTCGAAACCGACTGCGAAGTGTTCTTCGCCTTCAACGGTACCGCAGCCAACTCCCTGGCGCTGTCCTCCTTGTGCCAGAGCTACCATAGCGTGATCTGCTCGGAAACCGCCCACGTCGAAACCGACGAATGCGGCGCGCCGGAGTTTTTCTCCAACGGCTCCAAGCTGCTCACCGCCCGCACCGAAAACGGCAAGCTGACCCCGGAGTCGATCCGCGAGATCGCCCTCAAGCGCCAGGACATTCACTACCCGAAACCCCGCGTCGTGACCCTGACCCAGGCCACCGAAGTCGGCAGCGTCTACACCCCGAAAGAAATCCGCGCCATCAGCGTCACCTGCAAGGAACTGGGGTTGAACCTGCACATGGACGGCGCACGGTTCTCCAACGCCTGCGCATTCCTCGGCTGCTCGCCGGCCGACCTGACCTGGAAAGCCGGGGTCGACGTGCTGTGCTTTGGTGGCACCAAGAACGGCATGGCCGTGGGTGAAGCGATCCTGTTCTTCAACCACAAGCTGGCCGAAGACTTCGACTACCGCTGCAAACAAGCCGGGCAGCTTGCCTCAAAGATGCGCTTCCTCTCCGCCCCGTGGGTGGGCCTGCTGGAAAACGACGCCTGGCTCAAACACGCCCGCCACGCCAACCACTGTGCACAATTGCTCAGCAGCCTGGTGGCGGATATTCCGGGTGTGGAGTTGATGTTCCCGGTACAGGCCAACGGCGTGTTCCTGCAACTCTCGGAACCGGCAATTGCCGCGCTGACGGCCAAGGGCTGGCGCTTCTACACCTTCATCGGTAAAGGCGGCGCGCGGTTCATGTGCGCGTGGGATACCGAGGAAGAGCGTGTAAGAGAATTAGCCGCAGATATTCGGGAAGTGATGAGCGCCTGAAGTAGGCATCAGCGCCTCAGATAATGGCGAAAGGCCGAGACTGTTTTTTGATATTTCTGACAGCAACAAACTCCGTTTTCATTGACTAGCCTCTTGGAACCCGGAAGGAAAAGGCCGCCTTTCGGGACTAACCGCCAGCCGAATAATCGGCCGGAAACGGAAATCCAGCAGAGGGCAATACCATGGAAGCGCAACGCTACGGAAACAACTTGCTAGGCGAAGGCACTATCAGCACCACCGTCATCGACTGGGACGAATTCAGAAAATCCGCGAAAATCGGCGACACCATCAGCGAACCGACGAGGACATTGCGGATCACTGACAAGGTCTATGAACTGACAGCATCCGGCCAGCACTTCGTCGTGCATATCTATGCCCAATAACCTCTAACTGATCGTTCCCACGCTCTGCGTGGGAACGC
>NZ_CP080030.1:6624397-6624512 GCF_019382755.1 Pseudomonas sp. Colony2
CCTGATCGTTCCCACGCTCTGCGTGGGAATGCAGCCCGTGACGCTCCGCGTCACACAGCGGGACGGGACGCGGAGCGTCCAAGGAGGCATTCCCACGCGGAGCGTGGGAACGATC
>NZ_CP080030.1:6624617-6624726 GCF_019382755.1 Pseudomonas sp. Colony2
CTGATCGTTCCCACGCTCTGCGTGGGAATGCAGCCCGTGACGCTCCGCGTCACACAGCGGGACGCAGAGCGTCCAAGGAGGCATTCCCACGCGGAGCGTGGGAACGATC
>NZ_CP080030.1:6624829-6641683 GCF_019382755.1 Pseudomonas sp. Colony2
CTGATCGTTCCCACGCTCTGCGTGGGAATGCAGCCCGTGACGCTCCGCGTCACACAGCGGAGCGTCCAAGGAGGCATTCCCACGCGGAGCGTGGGAACGATCATTAGAACTCGATGCGCACATCACCCTTCGGCACGCTGCAGCACGACAGGATGTAACCCTCGGCTTCGTCTTCCTCGGTGATCCCGCCGTTGTGGTCCATCTCGACCTCCCCGCCCAGCTTCAGCACCTTGCACGTCCCACAGATCCCCATGCCGCAAGCTTTCGGAATCAGCAGGCCAAGCTTGGCCGCCGCTGCGTGCACGGTCTCGCCCGGTGCCACGCGGATGCTCTTGCCAGAGGCAATGAATTCCACCTGATGCAGGTCCGCCAGGTCGATCTCCGGTGCATCCGCCGCTTGTTCGGCTTGTTCCACCGCGTCGGCCCGGGCTTCCGGTGGCGTCGCGCCGAAGGATTCTTCGTGATAACGCGCCATGTCGAAGCCGGCGGCTTCCAGCAGGCGCTTTACCGCGTTCATGTAAGGCGTCGGGCCGCAACAGAAGACTTCCCGCTCCAGGAAGTCCGGCACCATCAGTTCGAGCATCTTGTGGTTCAGGTAACCGCGATAACCGGCCCAGGGTTCACCCAGGCCGTGTTTCTCGCAAATCAGGTGCAGGCTGAAGTTATCAATCCGCGACGCCATATGCTCCAGCTCGCGGTGGTAAATGATGTCCTTTGGCGAGCGGGCGCTGTGGATAAACGTCATGTCGACGTTGGCGTTGGTGTCGTAGAACCAGCGCGCCATGGACATCACCGGGGTAATACCGACACCACCACTGAGGTACAGCACTTTCGGGCTCGGGAAGTCGATGGCATTGAACAGCCCCACCGGCCCGTGCACCGCCAGCTCCTGGCCTTCGTGCAGCGTGTCATGCAACCAGTTGGACACCTTGCCGCCCGGCACGCGCTTGATGGTCACCGAAAAGCTGTAAGGCACCGACGGCGAACTGGAAATAGTGTACGAACGCATGATCGGCTGGCCGTCGATTTCCAGCTCCAGGGTGACGAACTGCCCGGGCTTGAAAAAGAACAGGATCGGCTGGTCGGCCATAAAACAGAAGGTGCGCACGTCCCAGGTTTCCTGGATGACTTTGACGCAACGGACGATGTGCCGACCATTGGCCCAGGTCTGGGTTGTTACCGGGTTCAGGAAGCTGTTGGACATGCTGTTCTCCATAGCCGTGTGATCGGCCTTATGGTGGCGATTCTGCGTAACGCGAGAACCACCCATTTACCTATCTGCGACATTCACATACTTATCGCGACCAGCCCCCATACCACGGGGGTTGCGCGTCGGGAACAGAGTGGGCCATGTCGTTCATGGATAAGGTTCTGGCCGTTGTGGGGCCCACACTCGCTCCCAACAAAGACGCTTTCTTTACGCCTTGCTGCAAAACCTAGCCACTATTCGCCGGCCACACAGAATGGCCATGAGGACACACACGATGGACGTCACCGCAACCTTAAGCTTGGGCGATCCGCTGGAACCCGCACGCAAGGCCACTGCGCAAATGCTGCAAGAACGCGAGCGGACCTTTTCGCTGCCGCAGCCGTTTTACTCTGATGAGCGGCTGTTCGATATCGACATGCAGGAAATTTTCCAGAAAGAGTGGTTGATCGCCGGCATGACCTGCGAGATCCCCGCCAAGGGCAACTACATCACCCTGCAAGTGGGCAAGAACCCGATCATCGTGATCCGTGGCGCCGACGGCGTGGTGCACGCGTTCCATAACGTGTGTCGCCACCGCGGTTCGCGCCTGTGCACCAGCGACAAGGGCAAGGTCGCCAAGCTGGTGTGCCATTACCACCAGTGGACCTATGAACTGGACGGCCGCCTGCTGTTCGCCGGTACCGAAATGGGCGCCGACTTCGACATGAAGCAATACGGCCTCAAGCCGGTGAATGTGAAGACCGCCGGTGGCTACATCTTTATCAGCCTGTCGGAGAACCCGCCGGCCATCGACGACTTCCTGTCGACCTTGAGCCACTACATGGAACCCTACGACATGGAGAACACCAAGGTGGCGATCCAGACCACCTTGTTTGAAAAAGCCAACTGGAAGCTGGTGCTGGAAAACAACCGCGAGTGCTACCACTGCAACGCGTCGCACCCGGAACTGTTGAAAACCCTGCTGGAATGGGACGACGTTACCGACCCGCGGGCCGACCAGGCCTTCAAGGACCACGTGGCCGCCTCCGCCGCCGCCTGGGATGCCGAAAAGATCCCTTACGCCCACGCCAGCTTCGGCCTGCGTAACCGCATCGTGCGCATGCCGCTGCTCAAGGGCACCGTGTCGATGACCCTCGACGGCAAGCAAGGCTGCAACAAGCTGATGGGCCGCATCAAGAACCCGGACCTGGGCTCGATGCGCATCCTGCACCTGCCTCACTCGTGGAACCACTGCATGGGCGACCACATCATTGTGTTCACCGTGTGGCCGATCAGTGCCCAGGAAACCATGGTCACCACCAAGTGGATCGTGCACAAGGACGCCGTGGAGGGTGTGGACTACGACGTCGAGCGCATGCGCAAAGTGTGGGACGCCACCAATGACCAGGACCGTCGCCTGGCCGAAGAGAACCAGCGCGGCATCAACTCCACCGCGTATCAGCCAGGTCCGTACTCCAAGACCTATGAGTTTGGTGTGGTCAACTTTGTGGACTGGTACAGCGAGCGGATGCTGAGCAACCTGGGGGCGGCGCCAGCGCCGTATCTGAAAGGCGTCGCCGTACACGAGTAACCGGCTGACACGCCGCCGATCAAAATGTGGGAGCCGGGCTTGCCCGGCCCCCACACTGGTTTGTGACTGTACAAAATTCATCCAACACCGTGACAGACCGCTGCCCGCCTTACTTCCAGCCATTGCCCAACAACTTATCCACAAAGCCACCCACAGCAATTGTGGACAACTGCGCTTTCCCGTCGAAATAAAACCAAGAAAATCCGTGACTTATTCAAAGGTACCGGTTTTATCCCACATTGATCATTTTTTGAACTAAAGCCTGAAAGCCACGTCCTGCATGGGCTACAGAGGAACGCAAACACCTTATCCACAGAAGCGCCAACAGACTTTGGGGGCAACTTTGGGCCATCTGTGGAAAACCGGCTTAAACCGAGGAAAATCGCGGCTTTGAGAGCAAAACTCAGCTGGAACGGCGATATTGGTTATATTTTAACCAGCACACTGTAAGTCACGTTTTATATGGCCTACAGCGGATAGCGAACATCTTATCCACAGAAGCACCAACAGACTTTGGGGGCAAGTCTGCGCCGGGTATTTTCCTTATCCACAGAAAAACCCAAGGAAAAACCGTCAGTTAGGTTGGTTATTTTTCGTACAGCGAGCTGGAGGGCTTGATTTGCATGGGGTGTGGACAGCCGCGAACAGGTTATCCACAGGTGGGTTAACAGGGATTGTGGGTAAAGCCACAATCGCCGCAAAACAGTGTGGGAGCGGGCTTGCTCGCGAAAGCGGCGGATCAGTCGGTACATGAGTTACCTGACACACCGCCTTCGCGAGCAAGCCCGCTCCCACAGTAGATCAGCGCACTACACCTTCTTCTATAAGCAATTTAAGAATGGCTTCAGCGCCCGCTTCCGGGCTCACGCCTTTGAGCACCTGCCCACCGCCGCCGCTGGCCTTGGCCGTTGCAGCCTTCATCCGGTCGGCACCGCTTTTGGCCTTGATCACCTTGAGGCGCTTGGGCCGAGGCTTGGCCGGCTGCAATACAGCGCCTGTGAATAACTCATCCTCCAACACCTCGACGTCATGGGCCGTCAGCTCACCGCGTTGCGCCGGGCCGTAGGCGCTTTGCCGTGGCTTGGGCGCCGCGTTATCCACCGTGGCCATAAACGGCAGGCGCACCTTCAGCCGCCGCCGTTGGCCGCGAGGCAAGGCCTGCAGCACATGGGCCACACCGCCTTCGATGGATTCCACCTGGGCCAGGCCGACAATCAACGGCCAACCCAGTTGCTCGGCCAGCAGGAACGGCAACATCCCCGAGCCTTCGCCGGTTTCCGCCTGGCTGCCGGTGAGCACCACTTGGGCGCCCGCGTCCCGCAGATAGTCGCCGAGCACCGGCAAGGCGTCTGCCCCGGCCGGTTGTTCAAGCACGTGCAACTGCGGCAAGCCCATGCCCAGGTAAGCGCGCAGGGTGGGTTCGCCGATGTCGCCGGCGTGCAGCACTTGCAGGTTATCCCCAGCCAGTTGCAGGCCCAGTTCCACAGCGCGCGCGTCTTGCTCCGCCCGGCGTGGACGGCCGGAAGTCGGGTGGGCACCGATGGACACCAGGCTGATTACATTCGTCGTCATGGCCATTTCCTTAAGCTGCATCGCGCTTGGCACCGTGGCGGTAGGCCTCGACCGCAACGATCAAGGCTTGCAGTATCGCGGCGCTTTCGCCGATCACCGACAGGTCGGCACGCTTGATCATGTCGCAGCCTGGGTCGAGGTTGATCGCCACCACCTTGTCGCAGGCACCAATGCCTTGAAGGTGCTGGATCGCCCCGGAAATCCCCACCGCCACGTAAACCCGCGCGGTGACCCAGGTACCGCTGGCGCCGACCTGGCGATCGCGCGCCATGAAGCCGTCATCCACCGCCACCCGCGAAGCACCTTCGGTGGCGCCCAACGCGGCAGCGGTCTGGTGGAACAGTGCCCAGTCCTTGACCCCGTTGCCACCGGAGAAAATAAATTCGGCTTCGGCCATGGGAATCGCCGCCGGGTCCACGGCCACCGCACCCAAATCTTCGATACGCGCAAGGCTGCGGGCCAGGCTTGTGGATAACTCCACCGGCAGCACTTCGTGACGGGTTTCGCTGACGGGATCGGCGCACTCCGCCGCAGCCAGGATCATCCGTGGCAGTGGGCGGGCAAGATCCTCCTGACCCGCGCCTGCACGGCCAATACATTCCTGGCCCTTGATCTGCCAGACCCGCGTGGCCGGGCGCTCCTTGAGGCTTGCGGCAAAGCGCCGGCCCAATTCACCACCGCCGCTGCGGCTGTCCGGCAGCAACCAGTGGCGCGGGTTGAACTGGTTATCCACAGCCCGCAGGCCGTGAACCCGTTGCTCCGGTGAATAACCGTCGAATTCATGCCCGTCCAACACCAGCAGCCGATCCACACCGGCAGTGGCGAAGGCGTTTTCCTTGTGTTCGCCGAACACCACGGCCAATACCGCACCGTCGTCGCCGGCCAGTTGCCGGGCCAGGCCCAGCAAGTCGCGGTCGTGGCTGCTCAGGCGGCCGCCGACCATGTCCGGCACCACGTTGATGTAGAAAGCGGGCGCCGGTACCTGATGCAGCGGCAACTGCACTTCCACCGCTGCCGTACGCTTGGCCGCGCCGCCCTGCTGGGCGCCGCTGCGGTCAATACGCTTGATGCCGTTGGGGCCGATAAAACCGACACCGTGCACGTTCTTGCGGATGACCCCATTGGGCCCCATCCAGCTGTGTTGCACCGGCTGCATCGCCGCGTGCAGCGGGTGCAGGCGGTTACGGGCGATCCATTCGGCCCGTGGGTCGCGGCGGATAATGTCGCTCATCAATGCACCTCCGCAGGTTCGCGCTTCGGCGCCTTGGCCGGTGCCGCGTCTTCAAGCAACGCGTCAGCTACCAGTTCGGCAATGTCTTTGATCAACGGACGCGGTTCGACCACGCCTTCCAGCATCGCCGTGCACTGTGGACAGCCCACGGCCACCAGTTCGGCGCCGGTCTCGCGGATGTCTTCCATGCGCATGTCGGGAATCCGCTGCTTGCCGGGAATATCGGTGATCGGCGCCCCGCCACCGCCACCGCAGCAGCGCGAGCGGAAACCGGAGCGCTGCATTTCCTTGACCTCGATCCCCAGCGCCCGCAGCACTTGGCGCGGTGCCTCGTACTCACCGTTGTAGCGGCCCAGGTAGCACGGGTCGTGATAGGTCACGCTGTTGCCTTTGTGCTGGCCCAGGTTCAGGGCGCCGGCGTCGATTAGTTCGGCCATGTAGGTGCTGTGGTGCTGCACCAGGTAGTTGCCATCGAAGGCGCCGTATTCGTTTTTCAGCACGTGGAAACTGTGGGGGTCGCAGGTGACGATGCGCTTGAAGCTGTACTTGGCCAGGGTCTGGATATTGCGTGCGGCCAGCAGCTGGAAAGTGGCTTCATCGCCCAGGCGCCGCGCCACGTCGCCGCTGTCGCGCTCTTCAAGGCCCAGTACGGCGAAGTCGACCTTGGCGGCTTTCAGCACTTTGACGAACGAGCGCAGGGTGCGCTGGTTGCGCATGTCGAAGGCACCGTCGCCGACCCAGAACAGCACCTCGACGGTTTTCCTGTCGCTGAGCAAGGGCAGGTTCAAATCCGCCGCCCAGTTCATCCGCCCGCCCGGTGCGAAACCGCCCGGGTTGTCGGTGGCGATCAGGTTTTCCAGGACTTCGGCGCCCTTGTTCGGGGTCGCGCCTTTTTCCAGGGTGAGGTGGCGGCGCATGTCGACGATGGCGTCCACGTGCTCGATCATCATCGGGCACTCTTCCACGCAGGCGCGGCAAGTGGTGCACGACCACAGGGTCTCGGCGTCCACCAGGCCATTGACGATTGGCTGGTGCGGGTTGCCGGCGTGTTCGCCGATGGCTTTGCCCGGATACGGGCTGCCGGCGAACTTGGCGTCGGTGCCACCGGCCAGGCCGACGACCATGTCCTGGATAAGTTTTTTCGGGTTCAGTGGCTGGCCGGCGGCGAACGCCGGGCACGCGGCTTCGCACTTGCCGCACTGCACGCAGGCGTCGAAGCCGAGCAGTTGGTTCCAGGTGAAATCCACCGGTTTTTCCACGCCCAGGGGCGCGCTTTTATCCGCGAGGTCCAGGGGTTTCAAACCGGTGGAACGGCCGCCGCCGAAGCGTTCGGCGCGGCGGTGCCAGGCCAGGTGCAGGGCACCAGCGAAGGCGTGTTTCATCGGCCCGCCCCAGGTCATGCCGAAGAACATTTCCGACACGCCCCACAACACGCCCAGGCTCAGCAGCGCGGCGAGCAGCCAGCCGCCGAAGTCCGCCGGCAGAATCCCGGCCACCGGCAAGGTCACCAGGAAGAAGCTCACCGAGAACGCCATCAGGCTTTTCGGCAGGCGCATCCACGGGCCTTTCGACAGGCGTGCAGGCGGGTTGCAACGGCGCAGGTAGACGAAGGTGGCGCCGACAAACATCAGCACCGAAGCCAACAGCAAGGCGTAGCCGAGGATGCGGTTATGCAGGCCGAAACCGTGCACCAGGATCGCCAGCAGCGCCGAGAGCACAAAGCCCAGGGCGGTGGCGACGTGGGTGTTGGCGATGTATTTGTCGCGGGCGACCACATGGTGCAGGTCGACCATGTAGCGCTTGGGCATGGCCAACAGGCCGCCGAGCAAGTCGACCTTGGAGGACCGGCCGCGGCGCCACATGTTCACCCGGCGCAGCGCGCCGAGGACGGCAAGGCCCAGGGCGGCGAAGAGCAGGATGGGAAGAAGGGTGTTCAACATGGTGAAGCTCCCGAAGACCACACAGGTCTACTGTGAAACTGGCCCAAAATGTGGGAGCGGGCTTGCTCGCGAAGGCAGCGTGTCAGTCGATGCATCCAGTGGCTGACACACCGCTTTCGCGAGCAAGCCCGCTCCCACATTTGACCGAGTACACCTCGTCAGAAATCCTTGCACAGGCGCAGGGCGTCATAGATGGCCGCGTGGGTATTACGCTGGGCCACGCAGTCACCAATGCGGAACAGCAAGTACCCCTCGCCCGGCTCGCTCAGGCACGGCTGCGGCTTGATCGCGAACAGGGCCTCGATGTCCATCTGGCCCTTGTTGCGCGAGCCTGCCTTGAGCCCGTAGTAGAGCTCTTCGTCCGGACGCACGCCGTTCTCGACCACCACCTGGTCCACCACCCGCTCTTCCCTGGCCCCGGTGTATTCGTTCTCCAGCACCGCCACCAGCTTGTCGCCTTCGCGGTAGACCTTTTCCAGCATCATGTCGCCGGTCATGATCACTTCCTTGGGGTACATGCTGCGGTAGTACGTCGGGAACGACGTACCGCCCACGGCCACGCCCGGCTTGATGTCGTCGGTGACGATCTCGACCTGGCTGCCCTTGTCCGCGAGGAAGTCGGCCACCGACATGCCGGTGAACTCGCAGATGGTGTCGTACACCAGCACGTTCTTGCCAGGTAGAACCTTGCCGTCGAGCACGTCCCAGCTGCTGACCACCAGGCCTTCAGCCGCGCCCCAGTGTTCGTTTTGCTCCAGGAACGGATGACCGCCCACCGCCAGCACCACCACGTCCGGGCGCAGGTCGAGGATGGTCGCCGCGTCCGCCGCCACGCCCAGGCGCAGGTCGACGTTCAGGCGCGCCAGTTCCAACTGGAACCAGCGGGTGATCCCGGCAATCTGGTCACGCTGCGGGGCTTTCGATGCAGTGGTGATTTGCCCGCCGATAAATTCTTTCTTCTCGAACAGCGTCACGTCGTGGCCACGTTCGGCAGCCACCCGCGCCGCTTCCATCCCGGCCGGGCCGGCACCCACCACCACGACTTTGCGTTTTGGCCCGGTGGATTTCTCGATGATGTGCGGCACGCCCATGTATTCACGGGAAGTGGCGGCGTTCTGGATGCACAGCACATCCAGGCCCTGGTACTGGCGGTCGATGCAGTAGTTGGCGCCGACGCACTGTTTGATCTGGTCGATCTGGCCCATCTTGATCTTGGCGATCAGGTGCGGGTCGGCGATGTGGGCGCGGGTCATGCCGACCATGTCCACGTAGCCGCCTTCCAGGATGCGCGTGGCCTGGTTCGGGTCCTTGATGTTCTGCGCGTGCAGCACCGGGGCCTTGACCACTTCCTTGATGCCGGCCGCCAGGTGCAGGAACGGCTCCGGTGGATAACTCATGTTCGGGATAACGTTGGCCAGGGTGTTGTGGGTGTCGCACCCCGAGCCGACCACGCCGATGAAGTCGAGCATGCCGGTGTCGTCGTAGTACTTGGCGATCTGTTTCATGTCCTCGTGGGACAGGCCGTCCGGATGGAATTCGTCGCCGCACAAACGGATGCCGACGCAGAAATCCGGGCCGACTTCCTTGCGCACCGCCTTCAACACCTCAAGGCCGAAACGCATGCGGTTTTCGAAGCTGCCGCCCCATTCGTCAGTACGTTTGTTGACCCGAGGGCTCCAGAACTGGTCGATCATGTGCTGGTGCACCGCCGACAGCTCCACACCGTCCAGGCCACCGGCCTTGGCCCGTGCCGCAGCGGTAGCGTAGTTGCCGATCACCCGCCAGATTTCTTCAGGCTCGATGGTCTTGCAGGTGGCGCGGTGCACCGGCTCGCGGATGCCCGAGGGCGACAGCAGCGTGGGCCAATGCTCGCCGTCCCAGCGCGAGCGACGGCCCATGTGGGTAATCTGGATCATGATCTTGGCGCCATGCTTGTGCATGGCGTCGGCCAGGTTCTGGAAGTGCGGGATGATCCGGTCATCCGCCAGGTTCACCGACTTCCACCAGCCTTGCGGGCTGTCGATGGCGACACTGGAAGAACCGCCGCAGATCGCCAGGCCGATCCCGCCCTTGGCTTTCTCTTCGTAGTACTTCACATAGCGGTCGGTGGTCATGCCGCCGTCGGTGGCATACACCTCAGCGTGGGCGGTACTGAGCACGCGGTTGCGGATGGTCAGTTTGCCGATCTGGATCGGCGCAAACATTGCTTCGAAAGCCATGGCAGGGTCCTCGACTTACAACGGCTTGACGGTGAACAGGCCGTCGTCGTGGCCCTCTTCGGAGCCGCCGTATACCTGTTCCGCAACGGTGCGGATCTTGCTGCCGCGGGCTTCGAGAATCTGGTCCATCGCGCCGGCAAACCAGCCGGTGAACATGTAGTCGACCTTGCGCCCGACCTTGCCGTACACGTAGACAAACGCCGAGTGCTCGAGCTTGACGCTGGCGGTGCCTTTATCGAGGTCGATGTCCTGGATCTTGAACAGGCCCCAGCCGCGCTGCGACAGGCGCTTCATGTAGTGCTCGAACACTGCGACGCCTTCCAGGCCGTGGCATTCAGCTTCTTTTTCACACCAGTGCCAGGCGGATTTGTAGCCGGCCTTGTAGAGGATTTCGGCGTAGGCCTCGCTGCCCAGGACTTCTTCGATCCCCATGTGATTATTGACGAAGAAATGGCGCGGCACGTACAGCATCGGCAGGGCGTCGGAGGTCCAGACACCGGTTTCGCTGTCGACTTCGATAGGCAATTGAGGGGCGATCTTGGCCATGGAAACTTAACTCCGGAAAATGCTTTGATAAGCCCCCAACGCATAAGGTTGGGGGAAAAGAGGCGTGAGTGGTGGCTTATTCGCCCCAGACGTCCTTCAGGACGTTGACCCAGTTTTCGCCCATGATCTTGCGCACCACGCGCTCGGGATGGCCGCGCTTGAGCAGGGTCTCGGTGAGGTTCGGGAACTCGCCCACGGTGCGGATGCCCAGCGGGTTGATGATCTTGCCGAAGCTGGTCAGGCGGCGGGCGTAGCCCTTGTCGTGGGTCAGCATTTCGAAGAAATCCTGGCCATGGCCCTGGGTGAAGTCGGTGCCGATGCCGATGGCGTCTTCGCCCACGATGTTCATGGTGTATTCGATGGCTTCGGCGTAGTCGTCGATGGTCGAGTCGATGCCCTTGGCCAGGAACGGCGCGAACATGGTCACGCCGACAAAGCCACCGTGGTCGGCGATGAACTTCAGCTCTTCATCGGACTTGTTGCGCGGGTGCTCTTTGAGGCCTGAAGGCAGGCAGTGGGAGTAGCACACCGGCTTTTTCGATTCGAGGATGACTTCTTCGGAGGTCTTGGAGCCCACGTGTGACAGGTCGCACATGATGCCGACGCGGTTCATCTCGGCGACGACCTCGCGACCGAAGCCCGACAGGCCGCCATCGCGCTCATAGCAGCCGGTGCCCACCAGGTTCTGGGTGTTGTAGCACATCTGCACCACGCCAACCCCGAGCTGCTTGAAGATCTCGACGTAGCCGAGCTGGTCTTCAAACGCGTGGGCGTTCTGGAAGCCGAAGATGATGCCGGTCTTGCCCTGTTCCTTGGCGCGACGGATATCGGCGGTGGTTTTCACCGGGATCACCAGGTCGCTGTTTTCGCGAATCAGGGTCTGGCTGGCCACGATGTTGTTAATGGTGGCCTGGAACCCTTCCCATACCGACACGGTGCAGTTGGCAGCGGTGAGGCCACCCTTGCGCATGTCTTCGAACAGGTCGCGGTTCCACTTGGCAATGATCAGCCCGTCGATAACGATGCTGTCGGCGTGCAATTCGGCTGGGCTCATCAGGCGTCCCCTTATTGGCGATTCATGCGCCGAATCGTCTGCCGGCGCTTTGGGGCCAGCATATGCCCCGGGGCAGAAGGAGCCGGGTGCAAAAACGACAAGGGAATTGCCGAAAGCGTCAATCCGCGACAAAGGCCAACATGACATCTCTGACGGGTGTCTGTTCTTTGTCTTACGCTTGAGCCAGAATTTGCTCATCAACTGATATGAGACGGCGCAATGAAATCGATTTTCCTGGCTTTGGCACTCATCGCAACCGGCGTACACGCTGCTGAAGACACCGACAGCACGCCCTGCGATGGCATCGAGAACGACAAGCAAACCCTGGAATGCGCCACCTACAACAAAACCACCGCCGAACAACTGCTCAAGGATAACTACCAGGGCTTGCTGGAACGCATGGGTTCGACCTATGGCAGCAACAAGACGCAGCTGGCGGACATTACCGCTCGTCTGAAGGATGCCCAGCAGAAGTGGGAAAAGTTACGTGATGCGGATTGCGCCGTAGATACCTTTCCGGCAGTGGCGGGAAGCAAGGCATATGCGATCCAGCAGAATGATTGTCTGGCGCGGATGAGTGATGAACGGTCGGAGTTTTTGGAGTCGATTGGGCAGGAATAAGCGACAATCCCCTCCACTCTTTACTCAGAATCAAGGCTATTCATGACAATCTGCGGCATCGAAATCAAAGGCAGCGAAGCCATTATTGCTGTCGCCTCGCTCGACGGTCAGGCATTGAGCCATGTAGCCCTGGCCACCAAGAAAATCGCCCTTGAAGACGATGATGAGGCGGCCAACGTCAAGGCCTTCGCCGCTCAGGTCAGCGCGTTTGTGCGGGAAAACGGCATCAGCCGCATCGCCATCAAGAAGCGCAGCAAGAAAGGCGAATTCGCCGGTGGCCCGACTACGTTCAAGATTGAAGGTGTGTTTCAGTTGCTGGACGGCGTTGAAGTGACGCTGCTGTCGCCGCAGACCATCAATGCGCAGAACAAGAAACACGACTTTGCCCTGCCGGCGACGCTGAACAAGTATCAGCATGAGGCTTACAAGGCCGCGTGTTCAGCCCTGCTGAAGAAATAAGCTACATCGCACATCCCCCGTGGGAGCGGGCTTGCTCGCGAATGCGGTGTGTCAGTCAATACATGTACCGACTGATCCACCGCTTTCGCGAGCAAGCCCGCTCCCACATTTGATCTGCATTGTTCTCAAGAGCGGTGTTCATACCGCTTCCCGGCGCCGATCTTCCCTTGGGCACTTGGCAAACCTTGCCCGGTAGCTGCGGGTGAAATACGACGGCGACTCAAACCCGCAGGCGATGCTCACCTCCAGCACGCTCAGGTCGCTCTGGCGCAACAACTGCCGAGCCTTTTCCAGGCGTAAACCCAGGTAGAAGTTGCTCGGTGTGTCGTTCAGGTGCAGCCGAAACAAGCGCTCCAACTGCCGCCGCGTGACCTTGATCGCCTCCGCCAGCGCCAGTGTGCTCAACGGCGGTTCCGTGTGCTGTTCCATCTCCCCAATCACCTGCACCAACTTCTTGTTGTTGATGCCGTAGCGCGTGGCGATCTGCATGCGTTGGTGGTCTTTGCGCGGGCGGATGCGGCCGAGCACGAATTGCTCGGACACCTGGATCGCCAACTCTGGCCCGTGAGCCTGGCTGATCAGGTCGAGCATCAGGTCGATGGACGCGGTGCCGCCCGCCGAGGTGATGCGCCGGCGGTCGATCTCGAACAGCTCCTGGGTTACCGTCAGCTGTGGATAAGATTCCTTGAAGGCGTCGATGGCTTCCCAGTGCAGGGTCAGGCGGTGGCCGTCGAGCAGGCCGGCTTCGGCGAGTACGCAGGCGCCAGTGTCGATGGCGCCGAGGGTCACGCCTTCGTGATCAAGGCGACGCAGCCAGTGTTCCAGTGCGGGCGTGGCGAACTTCAGCGGTTCGAAGCCGGCCACCACCAATAAGGTCGAGCCTTTTTTCAGCGGCTCCAGCGCGGCGTCGGCGTTGACCGACATGCCATTGCTCGCCAGCACCGCGCCGCCGTCGGCGCTCAAGACGTGCCAGCGGTACAGCTCGCCGCGAAAACGATTGGCGACACGTAAAGGTTCGATCGCGGAGATAAAGCCGATGGCGGAGAAGCCCGGCATCAGCAGAAAGTAGAAATCCTGGGACATGGAGCGCTCTCGTAGGACGGACAGCGTGGTCACTGTGATACGCCAGTTCAATCGGTCATTCAAGGGGGCAGGTCGCTGCAGTGCAAGAGCTGGTCGCCGCCGTGCGTTTTGTCGGGGACCAAGCTGCGTAACTTGGCTGCACGGTGCACAAAGACGCCGGAACCCACAATAACAACCTGCCGAGGGAACCACCATGAACCGACTGATCAGCCGCTGTGTGCTCGCACTCAGCGCCAGCGCCATTTTGAGCACCAACGTCATGGCAGCCGATGCGGCTTCTTGCCAGAACGTGCGCATGGGCGTGGTGAACTGGACCGACGTAATCGCCACCAGTGCCATGACTCAAGTGTTGCTCGACGGCCTCGGCTACAAGACCAAACAGACCAGCGCGTCCCAGCAAATCATCTTTGCCGGTATTCGCGACCAGCGCCTGGACATGTTCCTGGGCTACTGGAACCCGCTGATGACCCAGACCATCACCCCGTTTGTCGACGCCAAGCAGGTCAAGGTGCTCGACAAGCCGTCCCTGGAAGACGCCCGCGCGACCCTGGCGGTGCCGACTTACCTGGCCGACAAGGGCCTGAAGACCTTCGCCGACATCGCCAGGTTTGAAAAAGAACTGGGCGGCAAGATCTACGGCATTGAACCGGGCTCGGGCGCCAACACCCAGATCAAGGCGATGATCGCCAAGAATCAGTTTGGCCTGGGCAAGTTCCAACTGGTGGAATCCAGCGAGGCCGGCATGCTCGCCGCCGTCGACCGCGCCGTGCGCCGCAAGGAGGCCGTGGTGTTCTTCGGCTGGGCGCCGCACCCGATGAACGTCAACGTGGCGATGACTTACCTCACCGGCAGTGATGACGCGCTGGGCCCGAACGAAGGCATGGCCACCGTGTGGTCCGTCACCTCGCCGACCTACGCCGAGCAATGCCCCAACGTGCACAAGTTGCTGAGCAACCTGACCTTCACCGCCGCCGACGAGAGCCGAATGATGCAGCCGCTGCTGGATCACAAGGACGCTTTCGAGTCGGCCAAGCAATGGCTCAAGGATCACCCGCAAGACCAGCAGCGCTGGCTGGAAGGCGTGACCACCTTCGACGGCAAACCCGCCGCAGCCAACCTGCAATTGACCAGCAAATAACCTGTCTTGAATCACCGTTTCGCAGCCGCTCCCGACTGCGAACGGTATGACTACGCCTGAAAATCACGCCTGTAAGGAACCTGCCTCATGAACCACGACGTCATCATCACCTGCGCACTCACCGGTGCTGGCGACACGACCGCCAGAAGCCCTCACGTGCCGGTCACTCCGAAACAAATCGCTGCCGCGGCGGTGGAAGCAGCCAAGGCCGGTGCCACCGTGGTGCATTGCCACGTACGTGACCCCGAGACCGGCAAGTTCAGCCGCGACGTGGCGCTGTACCGCGAAGTGATGGAGCGCATCCGCGAGGCGGACGTCGACATCATCGTCAACCTCACCGCCGGCATGGGTGGCGACCTGGAAATCGGTGGCGGCGAGAACCCCATGGAATTCGGGCCCAACACCGACCTGGTGGGCCCGCTGACCCGCCTGGCCCACGTGGAAGAGCTGCTGCCGGAAATCTGCACCCTGGACTGCGGCACCCTGAACTTTGGCGACGGCGACACCATTTACGTCTCCACCCCGGCCCAGCTGCGGGCTGGCGCCAAACGTATTCAAGAGCTGGGCGTTAAAGCCGAGCTGGAGATTTTCGACACCGGCCACCTGTGGTTCGCCAAGCAGATGATCAAGGAAGGCTTGCTCGACAACCCGTTGTTCCAGCTGTGCCTGGGCATCCCGTGGGGCGCGCCGGCCGACACCACCACCATGAAAGCCATGGTCGACAACCTGCCGGCTGACGCGGTGTGGGCCGGCTTCGGGATTGGTCGCATGCAGATGCCGATGGCGGCGCAAGCAGTGCTGCTGGGCGGCAACGTGCGGGTCGGCCTGGAAGACAACCTGTGGCTGGACAAGGGCGTGCTGGCGACCAACGGCCAGTTGGTGGAACGCGCCAGCGAGATCCTCAGCCGCCTGGGTGCGCGGGTCATGACCCCGGCCGAAGGCCGCGTGAAGATGGGCCTGACCAAGCGCGGCTAAGACACACCGCACGACGCCCTGCAGGAACCGAATCAAATGTGGGAGCGGGCTTGCTCGCGAATGCGGTGGATCAGCCACCGAATGCATCAACTGACAGACCGCTTTCGCGAGCAAGCCCGCTCCCACATTTTGATCTTGGCTCTCACACAGAATCACCGAACTCTTTAGGAATTTGCCATGAGCTTTATCACTGAAATCAAAACCTTCGCCGCGCTGGGCAGCGGTGTTATCGGCAGCGGCTGGGTATCCCGCGCCCTGGCCCACGGCCTGGACGTGGTGGCCTGGGACCCTGCGCCCGGCGCCGAAGCGGCCCTGCGCAAACGTGTCGCGAATGCTTGGGGCGCCCTGGAAAAACAAGGCCGTGCACCGGGTGCCTCGCAAGACCGCCTGCGCTTTGTGGCCACGATTGAAGAGTGCGTGAAAGACGCCGACTTCATCCAGGAAAGTGCCCCGGAACGCCTGGAATTGAAGCTGGAATTGCACAGCAAGATCAGCGCGGCGGCCAAGCCGAATGCGTTGATTGGTTCGAGTACTTCGGGGTTGTTGCCGAGCGAGTTTTATGAAGGCTCCACGCACCCGGAACGTTGCGTGGTGGGGCATCCGTTCAACCCGGTTTACCTGTTGCCGCTGGTGGAAGTGGTAGGCGGCAAAAACACTGCGCCGGAAGCGATTCAGGCAGCAATCAAGGTGTACGAATCCCTCGGTATGCGCCCTTTGCATGTGCGTAAGGAAGTGCCCGGTTTTATCGCTGACCGGCTGCTGGAAGCCCTGTGGCGTGAGGCGTTGCACCTGGTGAACGATGGTGTGGCAACCACCGGCGAGATCGATGATGCGATTCGCTTTGGCGCCGGTTTGCGCTGGTCGTTCATGGGCACGTTCCTGACCTACACACTGGCGGGCGGTGATGCCGGGATGCGGCATTTCATGGCGCAGTTCGGCCCGGCCTTGCAGCTGCCGTGGACCTATCTGCCGGCGCCGGAATTGACCGACAAATTGATTGACGACGTGGTGGACGGCACCAGCGATCAGTTGGGCAAACACAGCATTTCGGCGCTGGAGCGCTATCGTGATGATTGCCTGCTGGCGGTGCTGGAGGCGGTGAAGACCACCAAGGAAAAACACGGTATGACCTTCGCCGAATAACCGCTGTNNAGATCGTTCCCACGCTCTGCGTGGGAATGCAGCCCAGGACGCTCTGCGTCCCAACGCGTGACGCAGAGCGTCACAGGAGGCGTT
>NZ_CP080030.1:6641729-6645653 GCF_019382755.1 Pseudomonas sp. Colony2
CATGCCCGCACTCACCACCTACACCACCAAAATCCTCCCCGAGTGGGTCGACTACAACGGCCACCTGCGCGATGCGTTCTACCTGCTGATTTTCAGCTACGCCACCGATGCGCTGATGGACACCCTGGGCCTGGACAGCGAAAACCGCGAAGCCAGCGGCCACTCGCTGTTCACCCTGGAGTTGCACCTCAACTACCTGCACGAAGTGAAACTGGGCGCCGCCGTCGAGGTGCACACCCAACTCATCGCCCACGACCGCAAGCGCCTGCACCTCTATCACAGCCTGCACCTGGTGGGCGACGAAAAGGAGCTGGCGGGCAACGAACAGATGCTGCTCCACGTCGACCTCGCCGGGCCGCACTCGGCGCCATTCAGTGAAGCGGTGCTGGGCAAGCTTGCCAGCATCAGCGCCGAACAAACCGACCTGCCGAAGCCCGCCCTGCTCGGCCGCGTGATTGGACTGCCCCCCCAAAAATAAGGAATCGCCATGCAAACCGCCGCCGCTGTTGCCGACTTCCGTACTTACCCACTGATCAGTGACCTGGCCGATGTGCAGGTGCACGGCGATCACCTCAGTGTGCGATGGGCCGATGGGCGGGTCAGCCCGTTTCATCACCAGTGGTTGCGGGACAACTGCCCGTGCCCTGTTTGCGTCTACAGCGTGACCCGTGAACAGGTGCTGGAAATCGTCGATGTGGACGAACACCTCACGGCCCTCAGTGCGCGTATCGACCAGGGTCTGCTGACAGTGGAATGGAGTGGCGGCCATTGCAGCCAATACGATCCCGGATGGTTGCGGGCGCACGCCTACGACGATGAGTCCCGCGCCGAACGCCGGGCTGCCAAACCGAAATCCCTGCTGTGGGACCGTACGTTCGAGCTGCCCGTATTCGACTACGCAGCGCTGATGGAAGACCCGAAAGCCCTGCTGCAATGGCTGCTGGCCCTGCGTGACAGCGGCCTCACCCAAGTGCGCGGTGTGCCCACCGAACCTGGCTCGCTGGCGCTGATCGCCAAGCGCATTTCGTTCATCCGCGAGAGCAACTTCGGCGTGCTGTTCAACGTGCAGTCCAAGGCCGATGCCGACAGCAACGCCTACACGGCATTCAACCTGCCGCTGCACAGTGATTTGCCGACGCGGGAGCTGCAACCCGGGCTGCAGTTCTTGCATTGCCTGGTGAACGACGCCGACGGGGGCGAGAGTATTTTTGTCGACGGTTTTGCGATTGCCCGGGCGCTGCGGGACGAAGATCCGG
The DNA here is from genome assembly GCF_019382755.1 of Pseudomonas sp. Colony2. Classification (NCBI taxonomy): domain Bacteria; kingdom Pseudomonadati; phylum Pseudomonadota; class Gammaproteobacteria; order Pseudomonadales; family Pseudomonadaceae; genus Pseudomonas; species Pseudomonas sp. Colony2. The sequence goes on from NZ_CP080030.1 coordinate 6,642,986, forward strand.
AAGCCTTTCGCGCGTTGTGCGAGATTCCGGTGGAGTTTCGCAACAAGGACCGTCACAGCGACTATCGCCGGCTGGCGCCGATCATCGCTCTGGATGCCTTGGGTGAAGTCGCCGAGATTCGCATGGCCAACTTTCTGCGCGGGCCGTTTGAGGCGCCTGCAGAGCAGATGCCGTTGCTCTATCGCGCCTATCGCCGGTTTATTGCGATGACCCGGGAGGAGCGTTTTCGACTGGTCAAACGTCTGAATCCGGGCGAGCTGTGGTGCTTTGATAATCGCCGGACCCTGCATGCGCGCAATGCGTTTGATCCGGCGTCCGGCGCGCGGCATTTCCAGGGCTGCTATATCGACCGCGATGAGTTGTTGTCGCGGATATTGGTGTTGCAGCGGTAGACCGAGGCGCGCCCTTCGCGAGCAAGCCCGCTCCCACAGTTGACCGAGTTCCTCCTGAAAAAACGCGGTCAACTGTGGGAGCGGGCTTGCTCGCGAAGGGGCCAGCAGCTTCACCTCAAATTTCAGCTCAAAAAAAGCCCCGATCCAGCCGTGACAGGATCGGGGCAGAGTGCTTTGTGTGAGCGGCGCATCCCGAGGGTGACCAAACCTTCAAGCTGCTTGCTTGATGCCAGTGTGCACACTCCCCTGCCTTGCGAGTTAGCCGAAAACGACCTGTTCATAGGTGTGCCGGACATTCATGCATTCAGGCCTTGCCGACTCGGTGATGGCCTACCAGAATCGACTTCAATCCCCCGCTCCCCTAACAAGGATTAACGTCATGATGCACGCGGATTTGATTGACCAGGATGACCTGCTGGGCCAGCTGCGGTCGTTGGGTTTCGAGGTGTCCAGCGGCGCTACCGCCGAGCAGGCTTGCGAGTGTGCGGTGCGCGGCTTGAGCGCGGCGCGGGCCAAGGCGCTCAAGGGTATGGTTGAGCAGATGTACACCGGCAGCGCGACGATCTTGCCGGCGGTGAGGCAGGCGATCGACAAGCAGTTGTTGCCGGCGCTGGTGCAATTTCGGCAGAACTCTGGCGCCTGATATACCGCATTCGCGAGCAAGCCCGCTCCCACATTCGACCGCGTTCCTACTGAAAAAACGCGGTCAAGTGTGGGAGCGGGCTTGCTCGCGAATGCAGGCGACTCGGTCTAAAGCCTTACACTCGCGAAAGTCGACTCATTCCTGGCCTGGCTCAACGCCGACAACGGCCCGGACAACGGTGACAACACCAGCGCCTGCGGAATCGGCATCATCGCCACCTGCTGCGTGGTGTTGGAACCCACACGCTCATCCCGCGGCGGAATGCCGAAGTATTCGCGGTAGCACTTGGAGAAGTGCGGCGTGGAGACAAACCCGCACACCGACGCCACTTCGATGATCGACATCGGCGTTTGCTTGAGCAACTGCCGCGCACGGATCAGGCGCAACTTGAGGTAGTAGCGCGACGGCGAACAGTGCAGGTATTTCTGGAACAACCGCTCCAGTTGACGCCGGGACACCGCGACGTACACCGCCAGTTCATCGAGGTCGATCGGCTCTTCCAGGTTGGCCTCCATCAGCGCGACGATTTCCTGCAACTTCGGCTGGTTGGTGCCAAGCATGTGCTTGAGCGGCACACGCTGGTGATCCTGTTCGTTGCGGATTCGCTCGTACACAAACATCTCGGAGATCGCCGCCGACAACTCACGGCCGTGGTCACGGCTGATCAGGTGCAGCATCATGTCCAGCGGCGCGGTGCCGCCGGAGCTGGTGAAGCGGTTGCGGTCGAGGGTGAACAGGCGTGTGCTCATGGCCACGCGGGGAAAGGCTTCCTGCATCGACGCCAGGCATTCCCAGTGCACGCTGCAATCAAACCCGTCCAGCAGGCCGGCGCAGGCCAGGGCCCAGCTGCCGGTGCACACCGCGCCAAGGCGACGGGATTGGCGCGCCTGGCTTTGCAGCCACGACACATGTTCACGGGTCACGGTGCGCTGGATACCCACGCCGCCACAGACGATCACGGTGTCCAGGGCCGGGGCTTTGTGCATGGAAGCATCGGGGGTGATTTGCAGACCGTCGCTGGCCCACACCTGGTTTCCGTCCACACTCAACGTCGTCCAGCGATACAGCTCGCGGCCGGAGAGTTGGTTGGCCATGCGCAGGGGTTCGACTGCGGAAGCCAGGGAAATCAGCGTGAAATTGTCCAGCAGCAAAAAGCCGATGGATTGAGGCGCACGGTTCTGGGGTTGAGCCCCGGAGTTGAACGACGTCATCGCGGTATCTCCTCACACAAAGCGGGTGATGGCCTCAGGCGAGGCTCTTGTTATTGCGCTCATCGCCTTAAGGAAACTCCTATGGCGAGAGGCTTTGTATTGATAGAGCAAATGCCATGCCTAAAGTTGAATGCGTATTCAATAACTCCTGAAAACGACCTCATGACGTGTCTATATAAGCCCGCGCATGGAGTGGGGGATATGACCCAGAAAAGACGTGAGAGAACGCAGGCTCAAGGTGTGTGAGCAGATCGGTAGCACTTGTGGGAAGGGAGAGAAACGACGTGGGAAAAGTCTGTCACCACAAGCACGGGTGACCGATGGTCATGAGGGGAAATCGTTCGGGAGCTACTTATCTAATTGCGACGCGCTAAAAGGTGGCGCTTTTGGTTCTGGTGTTCACTTTATGAGCAGTGTTGCCC
>NZ_CP080030.1:6645768-6675233 GCF_019382755.1 Pseudomonas sp. Colony2
GGATCAACACTCCACCGCACTCACCGCCAACCCACCCCGCGATGTTTCCTTGTACTTGTCATGCATATCCGCCCCGGTATCGCGCATGGTGCGGATCACCCGGTCCAGCGAGATGAAGTGCTGGCCATCCCCCCGCAGCGCCATCTGCGCCGCGTTGATCGCCTTCACCGCGGCAATCGCATTACGCTCGATGCACGGCACCTGCACCAGCCCGCCTACCGGGTCGCAGGTCAGGCCGAGGTTGTGCTCCAGCCCGATCTCCGCCGCGTTGCACAATTGCTCCGGCGTAGCCCCGAGGATCTCCGCCAAACCCGCCGCCGCCATGGCGCACGCCGAGCCGACTTCACCCTGGCAGCCGACTTCGGCACCCGAGATCGACGCGTTCTTCTTACACAGGATGCCCACCGCCGCCGCGCCGAGGAAATAGTCGACCACGTTGGCCTCGGTCACTTCTTCGCTGAACTTCATGAAGTAGTGCAGCACCGCCGGGATGATCCCCGCCGCGCCGTTGGTCGGTGCCGTGACCATGCGCCCGCCGGCGGCGTTTTCTTCATTCACCGCCAGAGCGAACAGGTTGACCCACTCCATCGCGCTCAAGGTCGAGCCGATCACGTTCGGCTTGCCCAGCTCCTGCAAGCTGCGGTGCAACTTGGCTGCACGGCGCCTTACATTGAGGCCGCCGGGAAGGATGCCTTCGTGCTTTAGGCCTTGCTCCACGCAATCCTGCATGGCGCGCCAAAGCTTCATCAGGCCGCTGCGGATTTCTTCTTCCGAGCGCCAGGTTTTTTCGTTCGCCAACATCAGCTCAGCGACGCGCAGGTTGTGGGTCTTGCACAGCTGCAGCAGTTCCACCGCACTGGAAAAATCATAGGGCAGCTCGGTGCGGTCCATGTCCGCCACGCCGCTGTTGGCCTGGGCTTCATCCACCACGAATCCGCCGCCCACCGAGTAGTAGGTGTCGCGGTGCAGCTCGCCGTTATCACCGAATACCACCAGGGTCATGGCATTGGGGTGGAACGGCAGGTTTTCGTCGATCAGGCGCATGTCCCGCGCCCATAAGAAAGGCACCGGCAAACGTGCGTCCAGCAGCAGGGTGTTGGTCTCGCGCAGGGTTTCGATGCGGATGCCGATCTGTGACGGATCGATCGCGTCCGGCCACTCGCCCATCAGGCCCATGATCACCGCGTTGTCGCTGCCGTGACCGATGCCCGTGGCCGATAAGGAGCCATACAGCTGAACTTCGACGCGCCTGACTTGTTCCAACACATCACGTTCACGTAATCCTTGAACGAACAACGCCGCGGCGCGCATGGGGCCGACGGTGTGAGAACTCGAAGGCCCAATGCCGATCTTGAACAGGTCGAAAACGCTGATAGCCATTGCCGTGAAACTCCTCGATGAGCACAGGCCAGGCGCACATAACGCCTGGTGACGGAGCTGCTACGCTCATGTCGCAATCCGCCCAGATGCGGCCATCATCAAGCTTTTGCTGGCGCTCACGGCGTCTCACACCGACGTACCCATGCTCATCAGCGCCGCTGTTGTGGAAGGCGACGTTTTGGCCGTTTTTTGCGGTGCAGATCGGTAAAAAGTGCAGTTTTGCCGTGGAAAAAATCTGTAAGCGACGTCACCGACACTGGATACGACCATCCCTGTACTGGATACGACGCCCCCTGTAGGCGTCAGATTTTCACTGGTACATGATCAGTCTCGACTCGTTTGCACAGTTGCGTGGCAGAGCTGTGCCGCACGCCCAACCGCAACACCTATAAGCGCGGTGTTATTGCCGCCAGAAAAACACCAGGAGTCCACCCCCATGAAAGGTTCCCCGTCGTTGTTGTTGGCCGCCATGCTGAGTCTGCCAGTCGTGGCTCACGCTGCAGAACCGGCGCAATGCCAGACCGTCAACTTCTCCGATGTCGGCTGGACCGACATCACCGTCACCACGGCCACCACCAGCGAAGTCCTCAAGGGCCTCGGCTACAAACCCCGCACCACGATGATTTCAGTACCAGTGACCTACAAGTCCCTGGCCGACGGCAAGAACATGGACATCTTCCTCGGCAACTGGATGCCGACCATGGAAAACGACATCAAGCAGTACCGTGATGCCGGCACCGTGGAAACCGTGCGCGCCAACCTGGAAAACGCCAAGTACACCCTGGCCGTACCGGAAGCGCTGTACAACAAGGGCCTGAAAGACTTCGCCGACATCGTCAAATTCAAGGATGAGCTGGGCGGCAAGATCTACGGGATCGAGCCGGGCAACGACGGCAACCGGACCATCCAGACCCTCATCGACAAGGACGCTTTCGGCCTGAAAACCGCCGGTTTCAAAGTGGTCGAATCCAGCGAAGCCGGGATGCTTTCGCAGGTGGAACGCGCCACCAAGCGCGACCAGGCCATCGTGTTCCTCGGCTGGGAACCGCACCCGATGAACACCCGCTTCAAGATGAAGTACCTGACCGGGGGTGATGATTCATTCGGCCCCAACTACGGCCAGGCCACCATCTACACCAACGTCCGCAAGGGCTACACCCAGGAATGCAGCAACGTGGGCCAGTTGCTGAAAAACCTGTCGTTCACCCTGAACATGGAAAGCACCCTGATGGGTAACGTCCTGGACGACAAAATGAAGCCTGACGCCGCCGCCAAGGCGTGGCTGAAGAAGAACCCGCAAGTGCTCGACACCTGGCTCGCCGGTGTCACCACGGTCGATGGCAAACCAGGACTGGAGGCCGTCAAAGCTTACCTCGCCAAGTAACCGCTGACCCCGGGCCGGTACGCTGGCCCGGGATGTTTTTCCTCTTCGCATGTGGACATTCACTACCATGCTGACTGAACATAAAATCCCGCTAGGCCAGTACATCGCTGCCTTCGTTGAGTGGTTGACCCAACACGGGGCCGCCTACTTCGACGCAATCGCATCGACCCTGGAAACGATGATCCACGGCGTGACGTTCGCGCTGACCTGGTTCAATCCACTGGCATTGATCGGTCTGATTGCGCTGCTCGCTCACTTCATTCAACGCAAATGGGGCCTGACGGTGTTTGTCATCGCCTCCTTCCTGCTGATCCTGAATCTTGGGTACTGGCAGGAAACCATGGAGACCCTGGCGCAAGTGCTGTTCGCCACCCTGGTCTGCGTGGTGATCGGCGTGCCGCTGGGCATTGTTGCCGCGCACAAACCGATGTTCTACACCCTGATGCGGCCGGTGCTCGATCTGATGCAGACCGTACCGACCTTCGTCTACCTCATCCCTACCCTGACCCTCTTCGGGCTGGGTGTGGTGCCCGGGCTGATTTCCACGGTGGTGTTTGCGATTGCCGCGCCTATCCGTCTGACTTACCTGGGTATCCGTGATGTGCCGCAAGAGTTGATGGACGCCGGCAAGGCCTTTGGCTGCTCGCGCCGTCAGTTGCTCTCGCGGATCGAACTGCCCCACGCCATGCCGAGCATCGCCGCCGGCATTACCCAATGCATCATGCTGTCGTTGTCGATGGTGGTGATCGCGGCCCTGGTGGGCGCCGACGGCCTCGGCAAACCGGTGGTCAACGCGCTGAACACCGCCGACATCGCCCTGGGCTTTGAAGCCGGCCTGGCGATCGTATTGCTGGCCATCATGCTCGACCGCATCTGCAAACAACCCGACGCCAAAGTAGGGGGTGATGCATGAGCATTATCCGATTCGAAAATGTCGACGTGATCTTCTCCAAAGACCCACGCGAGGCGCTCAAGCTGCTGGACCAGGGCATGACGCGCAACGAGATCCTGAAAAAGACCGGGCAGATTGTCGGCGTTGAAAACGCCAGCCTGGATGTCGAGAAAGGCGAGATCTGCGTGCTGATGGGCCTGTCCGGCTCGGGCAAGTCGAGCTTGTTGCGCTGCATCAACGGCTTGAACACCGTCAGCCGCGGCAAGCTGTTTGTGGAGCATGAAGGTCGCCAGATCGACATCGCATCCTGCACCCCCGCCGAGCTGAAAATGATGCGCACCCAGCGCATCGCCATGGTGTTCCAGAAGTTCGCCCTGATGCCCTGGCTGACGGTGCGCGAGAACATCAGCTTCGGCCTGGAGATGCAGGGCCGCCCGGAGAAAGAACGACGCAAGCTGGTGGACGACAAGCTGGAACTGGTGGGCCTGTCGCAGTGGCGCAACAAGAAGCCCGACGAGCTTTCCGGTGGCATGCAGCAGCGTGTCGGCCTGGCCCGCGCATTGGCGATGGACGCCGATATCCTGTTGATGGACGAACCCTTCTCGGCACTCGACCCGCTGATCCGCCAGGGCTTGCAGGATGAGTTGCTGGAGCTGCAACGCAAGCTGAGCAAGACCATCGTATTCGTGAGCCACGACCTGGATGAGGCGCTGAAACTCGGCAGCCGCATCGCGATCATGAAAGACGGCCGGATCATCCAGTACAGCGTGCCGGAAGAGATCGTGCTGAACCCGGCGGATGACTATGTGCGGACCTTCGTGGCCCACACCAACCCGCTGAATGTGCTGTGTGGCCGCAGCCTGATGCGCACGGTGGATAACTGCACCCACGTCAACGGCTCCATCAGCCTGGACCCGGGCGGTGACTCGTGGCTGGACCTGGCCGAAGGCAACACCATCAAGGGCGCGCGGCAGAACGGTTCGGTGCTGAACCTGCAGAACTGGGCACCGGGGCAATCGGTGGAGGGCCTGGGCCGGATGCCGACGCTGGTGGATTCGAATATCGGGATGCGTGAGGCGTTGCAGATTCGGTATCAGACAGGGAACAAGCTGGTGCTGCAGGACAACAACAAGGTGGTGGGGATTCTGGGTGACAGCGAGCTCTATCACGCCCTCTTGGGCAAGAACCTGGGCTAACAGACACCGCAAAAAAAATGTGGGAGCGGGCTTGCTCGCGAATGCGGTGTATCAGTGTCAGATGTACTGACTGACACTGCGCATTCGCGAGCAAGCCCGCTCCCACATTTTGCTCAGGTGGTGTCAGTAACGACACCACCTGTCCTTTCAACACTCAGCTATAGACACGGCCAAGGAGCTGCCGATGGCTTTCAAACTGATCGAGCACGTCCCGGGTGATCTGCTCCTGGGTGAAGCCCATCAGGTCGTATTCCTGAGGCCCGTTGTGCAGGTAAACCTCGGCGCGGTAGTAGCGCGTGCGTTCTTCCTCGGGCAAGTCGTTCGGTGCCGACGAATAAGCATCCAGGCTGACCTCGTAGACAAACGGATTGCCCTCTTGCATCTCGATGCGCACACCAATGCAGCGCTTGGATTTGCCCAGCAGGGTCTGCACTTCCAGCCCCTGGTCACGCAACGCAGTCGCCGCTTCTTCCAGCGCCGGCGTGACGTGCTTGTCCATAAAGCGTTGCACGGTACCCTGGCTCGGTTGCAGGTCCAGGGCAGTCAAACGCTCGCTGAAACCACGCCGACCACGCTCGGCCAACTGCGCCTGCTCCAACTCGATCGCCACGTCCTGGCGCATCGCCTTGTGCAGGCCGAACATGAAGAACACCAGCACCACCGAGAACGGCAAGCCCGCCAGCACCACCATGGTTTGCATGGCTTCGAAGTTACCGGCGAACAGCAGGCCGATGGTCACCAGGGTGATCACCGCCGACCAGAAAATCCGCAGCCAGTGCGGCGCATCTTCGTCAACGTTGCCGCCCTTGCAGGACAGGTTCGCCATCATTACCGCGCCGGAATCCGCCGGGGTCAGGAACAGTACGAAGCCCACGAAGATCGACACACCGATGACGATTTTCGACGCCGGGTAATGCTCAAGCAGTTGGTAGATCGCCATGGACGGCTGTTCCAGCGCCGTCTTGCCCAACTCCACCGCGCCATGGTTCACCACCAGGTCCAGGGCCGAGTTGCCGAAGATCGACAGCCACGCCAGGGTGAAGCCCAGCGGGATCAGCAGCACGCCGGCCACCAGTTCACGCACCGTGCGACCACGGGAAATACGCGCGATGAACATGCCCACGAATGGCGCCCAGGAAATCCACCAGGCCCAGTAGAACAGGGTCCACAGGCCCATCCAGCGTTCGGTCTTGTCGGCGTCGCCTTCGTACACGTACAGGTCGAAGGTCTTCAGCACGATGCCGTTCATGTAGTCGCCGATGTTCTGCACGAAGCCGTTGAGCAAGTGCAAAGTCGGGCCAAACAGCAATACGAAAATCAGCAGGCCGCTGAACAGCACGATGTTCAGGTTGGACAGGCGGCGAATGCCGTTCTCCACACCCGACACCGCAGCAATGGTCGCCACGGTGCTCATCACGATGATCACGATCAGCAGGTTGGTGTTGCTGTGCTGCATGCCGAACAGGTTTTCCAGCCCGGACGACACTTGCATCGAGCCAATCCCCAGGTTCGTCACCAGGCCCAGCAGGGTCACGAACATGCCGAAGCCGTCCACCGCGTGACCGGCCGCGCCTTTGACCCAACGCTCGCCCACCAGCGGGTACAGCGCCGAGCGCAGGGCCAGCGGCTGGTTATGACGGTAGGCAAAGTACGCCACGGCCAGGCCGACCAGTGCGTAGATCGCCCAGCCGTGCAGGCCCCAGTGCAGGAACGTCAACTGCAACGCCTGGCGTGCAGCTTCGCCGGTGGCCGATGCGCCTTCAGGCGGGTTGAAGTAGTGGTCCAGCGGCTCGGAGGCGCCGAAGTACAGCAGCGAGATGCCGATGCCCGACGAGAAGAGCATGCCGGCCCAGGCGCCGTAGCTGAAGTCCGGGGTGTCGTCCTTGCTGCCCAGTTTCAATTTGCCATAGGACGAAAACGCCAGGCCCACCACAAACACCAGGTAGGCGGCGATCACGACCATGTAGTACCAGCCAAAGCTTTTCGACAACCAGGCTTGGGCCACACCGAGCATCCTGCCGGCTTCCTGCGGGGCGATGATCAGAATCGCGGTCAACAACAGAATCAGCGCGGTGGAGGTGTAGAACACCCAACCGTTGACCCGCACCTTTTCTGGCGGGGTCTTTATAAGAGAGGCAGAACTCATGGCACAGATGCTCCGGGCAGTGCAGAGAAACACAAGGCAACGCTTGACCCGAGCCATCGATTTTTCGGCAGTCGACGGACGGGTGTATAAAGACACCCCGAAAAACCATAAACCCCCGGCGAACCGCTGTGCCGGGCTGTTTCATGGGTTTTCCCGATGTCAGGTGGCGCCACATGCACGTAGGAAATACCTGTAGGCAGCGACCATTTGTCGCAGATCTTATTCTTTGTTGATTGAACGTTCAATCAAAACAAAATAGACTGGCCCTCAAGCCGACGGACGTTTATCGCCCGTTGGCAGGCCTAAGGAGAGGTGCACGATGCCCAAGGTCGGTATGCAACCCATACGCCGCCAGCAGTTGATCGAAGCCACATTGACGGCCGTCGATCAGGTCGGAATGGGGGATGCCAGCATTGCGCTGATCGCCCGTCTGGCCGGTGTCTCGAATGGCATCATCAGTCACTATTTTCAGGACAAGAATGGCCTGATCGCCGCCACGATGCGGTACCTGATGAACGTGCTGATCGAGAACGTCACCGAGCGCCGGTTGGCGCTGAAAGATGACAGCCCGCGGGCCCATCTTCAGGTGATCATCGAAGGCAACTTCGACGCCAGCCAAGTCAACGGCCCGGCTATGAAAACCTGGCTGGCCTTCTGGGCCACCAGCATGCACCACCCGTCATTGCACAGGCTGCAGCGGATCAACGATCACCGTCTGTATTCCAACCTGTGTTGCCAGTTCCGCCGAGCGTTGCCGTTGCCCGAGGCACGCAGCGCAGCCCGAGGCCTGGCGGCCCTGATCGACGGTTTGTGGTTGCGCGGCGCCCTGTCGGGAGACGCTTTCGACACGGAGCAGGCGCAACGGATCGCTTACGAATACATGGATTTCCAATTGGCCAAGCAGGTGAGTTAGAGCACACATAAACGCTCAACTCCCGAACCGCGCCAACCACTAATGCACTTGCGAGGACTTTATGGCCCGTTTCGAACTGCAAAAACTCTACATTGACGGCGGCTACTCCGACGCTGGCAGCGATGCCACTTTCGAAGCCATCAACCCGGCTAACGGTGAAGTTCTCGCCAACGTGCAACGCGCTACCAAAGAAGACGTCGAGCGCGCTGTGGTCAGCGCCGAAAAGGGCCAGAAAATCTGGGCCGCCATGACTGCCATGGAGCGTTCGCGCATCCTGCGTCGTGCCGTCGATATCCTGCGTGAGCGCAACGACGAACTGGCCGCCCTGGAAACCCTGGACACCGGCAAGCCGTACTCCGAAACCCAATACGTCGACATCGTCACCGGCGCTGACGTGCTGGAATACTACGCAGGCCTGGTGCCCGCCATCGAAGGCGAGCAGATCCCGCTGCGTGACACCTCGTTCGTCTACACCCGTCGCGAGCCACTGGGCGTCGTGGCCGGTATCGGCGCGTGGAACTACCCGATCCAGATCGCCCTGTGGAAATCCGCACCTGCCCTGGCGGCCGGTAACGCGATGATCTTCAAGCCAAGCGAAGTCACCTCGCTGACCACCCTGAAACTGGCTGAAATCTACACCGCCGCCGGCGTTCCGGATGGCGTGTTCAACGTCCTGACCGGCAGCGGCCGTGAAGTCGGCACCTGGCTGACCGAACACCCGCGCATCGAGAAAGTCTCCTTCACCGGCGGCACCGACACCGGCAAGAAAGTCATGGCCAGCGCTTCGAGCTCTTCGCTCAAGGAAGTCACCATGGAACTGGGCGGCAAATCCCCGCTGATCATTTTCGACGACGCCGACCTCGACCGCGCCGCCGACATCGCGATGATGGCCAACTTCTACAGCTCGGGCCAGGTCTGCACCAACGGCACCCGCGTGTTCGTTCCGACCGCCCTCAAAGGCGCGTTCGAAGCCAAGATAGCCGAGCGCGTTGCGCGCATCCGCATCGGCAACCCGGAAGATGAAAACACCAACTTCGGCCCGCTGGTCAGCTTCGCCCACATGGAAAGCGTGCTCGGCTACATCGCCAAAGGTAAAGAAGAAGGCGCCCGCGTGCTGTGCGGCGGCGACCGTCTGACCGACGGTGAATTCGCCAAGGGTGCCTACGTGGCCCCGACCGTGTTCACTGACTGCACCGACGAAATGACCATCGTCCGTGAAGAAATCTTCGGCCCGGTGATGAGCATCCTCACCTACGACACCGAAGAAGAAGTGATCCGCCGCGCCAACGACACCGACTTCGGCCTGGCCGCTGGCCTGGTGACCAAGGACCTGAACCGCGCCCACCGCGTGATTCATCAGCTGGAAGCCGGTATCTGCTGGATCAACGCCTGGGGCGAGTCCGACGCGAAGATGCCGGTGGGCGGCTACAAGCAGTCGGGCGTGGGCCGTGAAAACGGGATCACCTCGCTGAACAACTTCACTCGCATCAAATCGGTACAGGTTGAGCTGGGCGACTACGCCTCGGTGTTCTAAAACCTGATTGAGCCTGGCATGGCCCATGTGGCGAGGGGGCTTGCTCCCGTCGGGCCGCGAAGCAGCCCCATGCCAGGTACCGCAGTTCTTTCAGACAGAACTCGAGCGCTGACTTTGCGACTGCTGCGCAGTCGAACGGGAGCAAGCTCCCTCGCCACAAAAGCAGCCTGAACCAACTTTCACGAGGGTGCATTCAATGTCCCAAGAATACGACTACATCATTGTGGGTGCCGGCTCCGCCGGTAACACCCTGGCGACCCGTCTGACCGAAGACGAAGGCGTCACCGTCCTGCTGCTGGAAGCCGGCGGCCCGGACTACCGTTTCGATTTCCGTACCCAGATGCCAGCCGCCCTGGCGTTCCCGCTGCAAGGCCGCCGCTATAACTGGGCCTACGAAACCGATCCAGAGCCACACATGGACGGCCGCCGGATGGAGTGCGGTCGCGGCAAGGGCCTCGGCGGCTCCTCGCTGATCAACGGCATGTGCTACATCCGCGGCAACGCGATGGACTACGACAACTGGTCGAAACTGCCGGGCCTGGAAGACTGGACCTACCTGGACTGCCTGCCGTATTTCCGTAAAGCCGAAACCCGCGACATCGGCCCGAACGACTACCACGGTGGCGACGGCCCGGTCAGCGTGACCACGCCAAAGACCGGCAACAACCCGCTGTTCCACGCGATGGTTGAAGCCGGTGTACAGGCCGGTTACCCCGCTACCTCCGACTTGAACGGCTACCAGCAGGAAGGCTTCGGCCCGATGGACCGTACCGTGACGCCAAACGGTCGTCGCGCCAGCACCGCTCGCGGTTACCTGGACACGGCCAAGAAGCGCTCGACGCTGACCATCGTCACCCATGCCCTGACCGACAAAGTCCTGTTCGAAGGCAAGCGCGCCGTTGGCGTTCGCTACCTGATCGGTGCTGCCGAAGAACGCGTTGAAGCCCGTGCCCGCAAGGAAGTCCTGGTGTGCAGCGGCGCAATCGCTTCGCCGCAACTGCTGCAACGCTCCGGCGTCGGCCCGGCGAAGCTGCTGGAAAGCCTCGACATCCCGGTGGTCCACGACCTGCCAGGCGTCGGCGAAAACCTGCAGGATCACCTTGAGCTGTACCTGCAATACGCCTGCACCCAACCGGTCTCGCTGTACCCGTCGCTGCTCTGGTACAACCAGCCGGCCATTGGTGCCGAGTGGCTGTTCAACGGCACCGGCATCGGCGCCAGCAACCAGTTCGAAGCGGGCGGTTTCATCCGTACCCGTGAAGACTTCGATTGGCCGAACATCCAGTACCACTTCCTGCCGGTAGCGATTAACTACAACGGCAGCAACGGTGTGAAAGAGCACGGTTTCCAGGCGCACATGGGTTCCATGCGTTCGCCGAGCCGCGGCCGCGTGCAGCTGAAGTCGAAGAACCCACGGGAATACCCAAGCATCCTCTTCAACTACATGTCTACCGAACAGGACTGGCAGGAATTCCGCGACGGCATCCGCCTGACCCGTGAAATCATGCAACAGCCGGCACTCGACCAATACCGTGGCCGCGAAATCAGCCCGGGCATCGACGTACAGACCGACGAGCAACTGGATAAATTTATCCGTGAGCACGCCGAGACGGCGTTCCACCCGTCCTGCTCGTGCAAGATGGGCACCGACGAGATGGCCGTGGTTGACGCCGAAGGCCGTGTGCATGGCATGCAGGGTCTGCGCGTAGTTGACGCGTCGATCATGCCGATCATCACCACCGGCAACCTGAACGCGCCGACGATCATGATCGCCGAGAAAATCGCCGACAAGATCCGTGGCCGCAAGCCACTGCCGCGCAGCACTGCGGATTACTACGTGGCAGGCGATGCGCCGGTGCGTGGCAAGCCGATGCGTGAAGTGGGTCCTACTGCGCAGTAACTGATGGACCGAGGTGCTCCCTTCGCGAGCAAGCCCGCTCCCACATTTTTGACCGTGTGAACCCGATCAAATGTGGGAGGGGGCTTGCTCCCGAAGAGGCCCGATCTGACACCGCAAGACCTCCCGCCCGCCTACACTTTCCTTGATCAGCTCCCAGCCCAGGCCTACTCTGTTTGCCTGCCCGCGCCGAGCCGCCCACAAGGAAGGCCCCATGTTCGAACACCACGCCACACTCAAAAAGCAGTTCAGTGCCCTGCGCACTACCGCCGAATTCTTTTCCCTGCGCTACGTCCGCGAGTCCGGCCAGTACCTGTCGGTACGCAAGAACGTCGCCGAGCCACCACACCTCAGCCAGGACGAAGGCGCGATGCTCACCGTGCGCCTCAATGGCGTCGAAGCCTACGCCGCCACCCACGACATTTCCCTGCCCGGCCTGCAAGCCGCCCTTGAGCGCGCCGAACAGCAAGCCCGCCTCATCAAGCCCCACGCCCTGCTCGACCTGCGCGACCAGCCAGTTTCCAGCGACACTGCCGACTACCTGTCGCCGAGCCTCGACCAGCCCTTCCCGTCCCTGAGCGACTGCTACCAACTGCTCGGCGCCGAATCGGCCGCCGTGCCCAAGGACGAGCGCCTGGTGAACTGGGAAGTCAGCCTGGGCACCACCCACGTCGAACAGATCTACCTCAACAGCGCCGGCGCCGAACTGCGCCAGGCCCAGCGGTTTGTGTTCCCGGGTGTCAACGTCACGGCCTACGACGGCAATGACAGCCAGACCCGCACCCTGGGCGGTACCAACTTCGGCCAGCAAGGCGGCTTTGACGTGATCAGCCGCTTCGGCCTGGTGGGCGCCGCGCCGCAGATTGCCGACCAGGCGCTGCAACTGCTGCTGGCCCCGAACACGCCCCAGGGCCCGCGCGACCTGCTGCTGATGCCCGACCAGATGATCCTGCAGATCCACGAATCCATCGGCCACCCGCTGGAACTCGACCGCATCCTGGGCGACGAGCGCAATTACGCCGGCACCAGCTTCGTCAAGGCCAGCGATTTCGGTCACCTGCAATACGGCTCCAACCTGCTGAACGTGACCTTCGACCCGGACATTCCCGAGCAGCTCGCCAGCTACGGGCATGACGACGACGGCACGAAGGCCAGCAAACAATTCCTGATCCGCGAAGGCTTGCTGCTCAAGCCGTTGGGCGGTGCGTTGTCGCAATACCGCGCCGGCATGCAAGGCGTGGCCAACAGCCGTGCCTGCAGCTGGAACCGCGCGCCGATCGACCGCATGGCCAACCTGAATATCGAGGCCGGCGACCAGAACATGGCGCAGCTGATTGGCGGCATCGAGAACGGCATCCTGATGTCCACCAACCGTTCGTGGTCGATTGACGATGCACGCAACAAATTCCAGTTTGGCTGCGAGTGGGGCCAGTTGATTGAAAACGGCGAGCTCAAAGGCGTGGTGAAGAACCCCAACTACCGGGCGATTTCCGCGCAGTTCTGGCGCAACCTCAGCGCCGTCGGCGACGCCAGCACCTTCAAGGTGCTGGGCACGCCGAACTGCGGCAAGGGCGAACCCAACCAGGTGATCCGCGTCGGCCATGCGTCGCCGGCCTGTGTGTTCAGCAACGTGGACGTGTTCGGGGGAGACGCCTGATGAATAATTTCAAAGCCCTGGTGGATTGGCTCAAGCAGGCCATCACCGACCACGAACAATTCCACCTCGGCTACGCCGACGAGTCCTCCGAGTTTGTGCGTTTCAACCACGGCAAAGTGCGCCAGGCCGGCCAGGTGCAACAGGCCAGCCTGAACCTGAAGCTGATCAACGACGGGCGCCACGCCGACCTCGGTATCACTCTGGCGGGCGAGCCTGAACTGGATCGCCAGCGTCTGGCCAACGGCCTGCAACAACTGCGCGAGACCTTGCCGTTGTTGCCCCAGGATCCGTACCTGCTGCTCAACCACAACGCCTGGCAAAACAAGGACCAGCAGGACCGACCACTGCCGGACCTGGCCCAGGTGCTGGAAGCAGTCAGCCTGGCCGCTGAAGGTGTGGACATGGTCGGCTTCTACGCCGCCGGCCCTATCAGCCGTGGTTTCGCCAGTTCATCAGGCGCCTTCGGATGGCACCAGGCCAACAGTTTCAACTTCGACTTCAGCCTGTTCCACGCCAACGGTGAAGCGGTGAAAGCCAGCTACGCCGGCAACGATTGGGACAGCGTGGCCTTCGCCCAGCGTTTCAAGCAGGCCCGTGAGCAACTGGAATACCTTGGTCGCCCGCTGCACCCGCTGGCACCGGGGCAATATCGCGCCTACCTTGCCCCGGCGGCCATGGAAGAAATCATCAGCATGCTCACCTGGGGCGGGTTTTCCGCCCAGGCCATAGCCAGCAAAGGCAGCCCGTTGCAACGGTTGTATGGCGGTGATCAGTCCTTGAGCCCGCTGGTGACCCTGGACGAACAGGTCAGCGGCTCCCTGAGTTCGGCGTTTTCCCGTGACGGCTATCCGCGCAGTGATGTGAAGCTGATCAATGCCGGCAAGGCTGAAGGCCAATTGGTGAACTCCCGCAGTGCCGCCGAATACGGCTTGAGCACCAATGGCGCCAGCGGCGATGAATCTCCAAGCGCCCTGCAGATGGCGGCCGGCGACCTCGCCCAGGCCGATATCCTCAAGCAATTGGGCACCGGCTTGTACATCAGCAACCTGTGGTACCTGAACTACTCCGACCAGCCCGCCGCGCGCCTGACCGGCATGACCCGCTTCGCCACGTTCTGGGTCGAAGACGGCGAGATCAAGGCGCCGGTCAGCACCATGCGTTTTGATGACAGCGTGTACAGCCTGCTGGGCTCGCAACTGGAAGCGCTGACCGCTGATCGGGAATTGCTGCTGTCGGCGAGTACGTATAGCCAGCGCAATACGTCATCCAATCTGCTGCCGGGGGCGCTGGTAAAACGCCTGACCCTGACCTTATAAGCAACGCAAAACCCATGTGGGAGCGGGCTTGCTCGCGAATGCGGCGTGTCAGCCACTACATCTGTGACTGAGGCACCGCATTCGCGAGCAAGCCCGCTCCCACAGTTGATCGCATTCCACATTTTGATTCGGTTCATCCTCAAAGCCCCACTCCAGGCACCTGGCCGTCCGGCCAGTTGTCGCTCGCGAAAAACCTCGTTATAAAGGTTGGTGGCACCTAGCCACGTCCGCGCGGTAAAAAAACTCAAACAACACCCCGCCGTCCTCAACCCACTTGCACGCAAGTGATGCACGACCTTGCCCGGGATAGGGCAAGCTGGAGCGTTGACATGAACCATGGAAGTTTTGTCATTGAAAAGCTGTTCAAGCACTACAACGTTCACGTAGAGCAGCTTGGTAACAACCCAGAGAAGAAAACCGTGCTGTTGGTCAACGGCGCGCTGTCCACCACCCGCTCGTTTGCACGCACCAGCAAGTGCCTGTCCGAGCACTTCAATGTGCTGATGTTCGACCTGCCGTTCTCCGGCTATTCACGCCCGCACAACACCGACCTCGACCTTGTGACCAAGGACGATGAAGTGCAGATCCTGCGCGCTCTGGTGGAACGCTTTCAGGTCAACCACCTGGTGTCTGCCTCATGGGGGGGGATTTCCACGCTGCTGACCCTCGCCCACAACCCGCCGTCGATTGAAAGCTCGGTGGTGATGGCACTGGCGCCCAACCTCAACCAGGCCATGCTCGAATACGTAGAGCGGGTGCGCGTGCTGATCGAGGCCGATGACAAATCCGCCGTCGGCCATCTGCTGAATGAAACCGTGGGCAAATACCTGTCGCCCCGGCTCAAGCGCAACAACCACCGGCACCTGTCGACCATGGCCACCACCGAGTATCGCCAGGCACGCTTCCATATCCATCAGGTGCTGGCGCTGGGTGACGGCAACTACCTGCCGCAACTGACCCGGATCGAAACCCCGGTGCACTTCCTCAACGGCGTGCTGGACGAGTACACCCCGGCAGACGAAGCCCAACTGTTCAAGAAATACGTAGGCCGCAGCAGCTTCGCCACCGCCGAACACACCGGCCATTTGCTCGACCTGGAATCCCGCGAAGCGGCCCTGGCCGTGCACCGCGCGCTGATTGATTTCCTGGTGGGCAAACACGTGGAGTTGTCAGATATAGACGAAGGGCCAGTGGGAAAAGGAGCTGCCGATGGCGCATAATCGCCGACACATAGGCTGCTAACAAAAAGGTAACTCATGCCGAATCGCGCCCCTCTCGATGCCAAGACCGCCCGCTGGCTACCCTGGGTGGTAGCGATTGCCTTCTTCATGCAGTCGCTGGATGGGACGATTCTCAACACCGCCTTGCCGGCCATGGCTCGAGACCTGGCGGAGAACCCCTTGCGCATGCAAGGCGTAGTGATTGCCTACATGCTCACCGTGGCCTTGCTGATTCCCGCCTCGGGCTGGGTGGCCGACCGCTTCGGCACCAAGAAGATCTTCTTCGGCGCGATCATGCTGTTCAGCATTGGCTCGTTGCTCTGCGCGCTCTCCAGCACGCTGACCATGCTGGTGGGCGCCCGGGTGATCCAGGGCCTGGGCGGTGCGTTGATGTTGCCGGTGGGCAGGCTGGTGGTGCTGCGCGCCTACCCGCGCTCGGAGCTGGTGCGCATCATGGGTTTCATCACCATTCCCGGGCTGCTCGGCCCACTGCTCGGCCCGACCATGGGCGGCTGGATGGTGCAATACCTGACCTGGCACTGGATCTTCCTGATCAACCTGCCGGTGGGCATCATCGGCTGCTACGCCGTCTGGAAATTCATCCCCGACCTGCGCGGCAGCGAACGTACGCGGTTCGACGGCGTGGGTTTCCTGCTGTTCGGCGCGGCGATGGTGCTGATCACTATCGCCATGGAAGGCCTCGGCGAATTGCACCTGCCGCACCTGCGGGTGATGTTGCTGCTGTTCGGCGGCCTCGCGTGCCTGGCGGCTTACTGGCTGCGCGCCGGGCATATCGACAACCCGCTGTTCTCGCCGGTGCTGTTCAAGACCCGGACCTTTGCGGTGGGCATCCTCGGCAACCTGTTCGCTCGCCTGGGCAGCGGCGCGTTGCCGTTCCTGGTGCCGCTGTTGCTGCAGGTGGCGCTCGGTTACTCACCGTCCGAAGCCGGGATGAGCATGCTGCCCCTGGCGGCGGCGGCGATGTTTGCCAAGTCCATCGCCCGGCCGCTGATCGAGCGCCTGGGCTACCGCGTGGTGCTGACCGGCAACACCCTGGCGCTGGGCATCATGCTGGCAAGCATGGGCCTGGTCAGCGAACACACGCCCTACCCGCTGCTGCTGAGCATGCTGGCGATCCTCGGGGCGATCAACTCGCTGCAATTCACCGCGATGAACACCGTGACCCTGATCGACCTCGACGACGCCCAGGCCAGCAGCGGCAACAGTTTGCTGTCGGTGGTGGCGCAGTTGTCCCTGAGCCTTGGGGTGGCCTGCGCCGGTGCGCTGCTGGGTGGTTTTACCGCCGAAGTGGGCAACGACGGGGTCGACACCGTGCTCGGCGCGTTCCAGTTGACCTTCGTCACCGTGGGCATCATGGCGATGCTGGCGGCGGCGATCTTCCTGCAATTGTCGCCAAAAGACGGCAAACGCGTGGTCAGCCGTGAGCACGACATTGAGCATTAACAGGCTTCTCGTCTAGAACTTGCAGGGAAAATCCCACGAGGCTGGTACACTGCGCGACATTTTGTTTTGCAGAGCCAGTCCCGTGACTACCATCGCCACCGCTTTTAATACTTTGCCCCTGTCCGCCGCCATGCTGGCTAACCTCGACTCGCTGGGTTATGTCGAGATGACGCAGATCCAGGCGCAAAGCTTGCCGGTGATCCTCAAAGGGCTGGACCTGATTGCCCAGGCCAAGACCGGCAGCGGCAAGACCGCAGCCTTCGGCATCGGCCTGTTGAACCCGATCAACCCGCGCTACTTCGGTTGCCAGGCACTGGTCATGTGCCCGACCCGCGAGCTGGCTGACCAGGTGGCCAAGGAAATCCGCCGCCTGGCCCGCGCCGAAGACAACATCAAGGTGCTGACCCTGTGCGGCGGCGTGTCCCTCGGCCCGCAGATCGCCTCCCTGGAGCACGGCGCCCACGTCATCGTCGGCACCCCGGGCCGCATCCAGCAGCACCTGCGCAAGGGTTCGCTGGTTTTGGACGGCTTGAACACGCTGATCCTCGATGAAGCCGACCGCATGCTCGACATGGGCTTCTACGACGCCATCGAAGACATCATCAGCAAGACCCCGGCCCGCCGCCAGACCCTGCTGTTCTCGGCCACCTACCCGGTGAGCATCAAGCAGCTGGCCTCGAAATTCATGCGCGCGCCGCAACAGGTCAAGGCCGAAGCGTTCCACTCGGACGACCAGATCGAGCAACGCTTCTACGAGATCTCCCCGGAAGAGCGCATGGACGCGGTGACCAAGGTCCTGGCGCATTTCCGCCCGGCGTCTTGCGTAGCCTTCTGCTTCACCAAGCAGCAAGTGCAGGAAACCGTGGATCACCTGACCGCCAAGGGCATCTCCGCCGTTGGCCTGCATGGCGACCTGGAACAGCGCGACCGTGACCAGGTACTGGCGATGTTCGCCAACCGCAGTACGTCGGTACTGGTCGCCACCGACGTGGCTGCCCGTGGCCTGGACATTGATGCACTGGACATGGTGATCAACGTCGAACTGGCCCGCGACTCGGAAATCCACATCCACCGCGTGGGCCGTACCGGTCGCGCGGGTGAGACGGGCATTGCTATCAGCCTCGTCGCACCGTCCGAAGCCCACCGCGCCCAGGCCATCGAGCAGTTGCAGAAGTCGCCGCTGAACTGGGACCAGTTGGACAACCTCAAGCCTCAGAGCGGCGGCCCGTTGCTGCCGGTGATGAGCACCCTGTGCATTGCCGCAGGCCGTAAGGACAAGGTTCGCCCGGGCGATATCCTTGGCGCACTGACCGGTGAAGCCGGGATTCCGGGGGCCCAGGTCGGCAAGATCGCGATCTTTGATTTCCAGGCGTTCGTGGCCGTTGAACGCGGGATCGCCAAGCAGGCGCTGCAGCGTTTGAATGACGGCAAGATCAAAGGCCGTTCGTTGCGCGTGCGTATCCTGTAAAGATCTCAAGCTATACCGAGATCAAAAATGTGGGAGCGGGCTTGCTCGCGAATGCGSAGTGCCAGTCACCGAATCTGTCGACTGATATACCGCATTCGCGAGCAAGCCCGCTCCCACATTTGACTGTATTCCAATTCAGAATTTGTATGAGGACATGGCTGTGCGCTCGACCGAAGTTGTGATCATTGGCGCCGGCGCCGCAGGCTTGATGTGTGCGCTGACCGCCGCCGGGCGTGGGCGCAAGGTGATGTTGATCGACCACGCGAACAAGGCCGGCAAAAAGATCCTGATGTCCGGCGGTGGCCGCTGCAACTTCACCAATATGTACACGGAGCCTGCCAACTTCCTCTCCCACAACGCGCACTTCTGCAAGTCCGCCCTGGCCCGCTACACCCAGTGGGATTTCATCGGGCTGGTGGCCAAGCACGGCGTGCCGTACCACGAGAAAAAACTCGGCCAGCTGTTCTGCGACAACAAGTCCAGCGACATCCTCGGGATGCTGCTGGATGAGTGCATCCAGGTCGGCGTGAGCATGCACCTGGACACCTCGGTGCAGGAGATTGCCAAGGTCGATGGCGGCTATCAGTTGCAAACCACCCTGGGTGAGTTGCGCTGCGAATCACTGGTGATCGCCACCGGCGGGCTGTCGATCCCGACCCTGGGGGCCACCGGCTTTGGTTATCAAGTGGCCAAGCAGTTCGGCCATGAACTGCTGCCAACCCGCGCCGGGCTGGTGCCGTTCACCATCACCGACCAGCTCAAGGAATTGTGCGGCGAGCTGTCCGGTACGTCCGTGGATTGCCTGGTGAGCTGCAACGACCAAAGCTTTCGCGAGAACATCCTGTTTACCCACCGCGGCCTGAGCGGGCCGGCGATCCTGCAGATTTCCTCCTACTGGGAACCCGGCGACACGGTGGAAATCAACCTGCTGCCCGACCACGACGCCCACACCTGGCTGCAAGCGCAACAGGTGGAGCGCCCGAACAGCGAGCTGAAAACCCTGCTGGGTGAGATCTTCACCAAGAAGATGGCCAACCTGCTGGCCGAAACCTGGTTCGTTTCCAAGCCGATGAAGCAGTACACCCACGCCGAGATTGCCGACATCGCCGGCAAACTGGGGAGCTGGCAACTGGTGCCGGCGGGTACTGAAGGCTATCGCACCGCCGAGGTCACCCTGGGTGGCGTGGACACCCGGGAAGTCTCGTCCAAGACCATGGAATCCCTGAAAAGCCCCGGTTTGTACTTCATCGGCGAAGTGTTGGATGTGACCGGTCACCTGGGCGGGTTCAATTTCCAGTGGGCGTGGGCCTCCGGTTATGCCGCTGCCCAATTTGCCTGACGGAACCCGGTAAAAAAATGTGGGAGCGGGCTTGCTCGCGAAGGCGGAGTGTCAGCTAATACATCAGTGACTGATACACCGCCTTCGCGAGCAAGCCCGCTCCCACATTTGGTTCGTGGTGTGCTTGGAAGTAATGACTGGAATAAATTTTGCTCTCAGATGTGATCGCCACGCTTGCCGTGGCGTCATTACTGGCTCAATTTAGCGGCATCGTCCCGGAAGACCCCAGACTTCATGTCATCGACCTCCTTCAAGCAGTCCATGCGGCGCCTTTGGGCACTGGATAAGTTCAGTTACAGCGTACGGGTATTCATCGCCCTGACCGGCAGCATGGCGCTGTGCTGGTACCAGAATGAAATGGCGCTGCTGATCCCGCTGTTCCTGGGGATTATCGCCAGCGCCCTGGCCGAGACCGATGACAACTGGCAAGGCCGGCTCAACGCCCTGGCCGTGACACTGGTGTGCTTCAGCACTGCGGCACTGTCCGTCGAACTGCTTTTCCCTTATCCCTGGATCTTCGCGATCTTCCTGGCTCTATCCAGCTTCGGCCTGACCATGCTCGGTGCCCTCGGCGAGCGTTATGGGGCGATCGCTTCGGCCACCCTGATTCTCTCGGTCTACACCATGATCGGCGTGGACCAGCGCGGTGGCGCCGTCACCGACTTCTGGCATGAACCCTTGCTGCTGGTGGCCGGCGCCGCGTGGTATGGCGCGCTGTCGGTGTTGTGGCAGGTGCTGTTTTCCAACCAGCCGGTGCAGCAGAGCCTGGCGCGACTGTTTCGCGAGCTGGGACGCTACCTCAAGCTCAAGTCGTCACTGTTCGAACCGATCCGCCAACTGGATGTGGAAGCGCGGCGCCTGGAACTGGCGCAGCAGAACGGCCGGGTGGTGGCAGCACTGAACGCCGCCAAAGAGATCATCCTGCACCGGGTCGGCAATGGTCGCCCGGGCTCCAAGGTCAGCCGCTACCTCAAGCTGTACTTCCTGGCCCAGGACATCCACGAGCGCGCCAGCTCCTCGCACTACCCTTACAACGCCCTCGCCGAAGCCTTCTTCCACAGCGACGTGCTGTTCCGCTGCCAGCGCCTGTTGCGCCAGCAAGGCAAGGCCTGCCAGACCCTGGCCGAATCGATCCAGATGCGCCAGCCGTTCGTTTATGACGCCAGCTTCGCCGAAGCCCTGGGCGACCTCAACGCCTCCCTGGAACACCTGCGCATCCAGAGCAACCCGGCCTGGCGCGGCCTGCTGCGCTCCCTGCGCGCCCTGGCCGCCAACCTGTCGACCCTGGACCGCCTGCTCGGCGACGCCGCCAACCCAGACAGCCTGGCCGATGCCACCGACAGCAGCCTGCTGGACCGTGCGCCGCGCAACCTCAAGGAAATGTGGACGCGCCTGCGCACGCAGCTGACACCAACCTCCTTGCTGTTCCGCCATGCCCTGCGCCTGCCCCTGGCGCTGAGTATCGGCTACTGGATGGTGCACTTGATTCACCCGTCCCAAGGCTATTGGATCATCCTCACCACGCTGTTCGTGTGCCAGCCAAACTACGGCGCCACCCGGCGCAAGCTGGGCCAGCGGATCATCGGCACCGCCATCGGCCTGACCATCGCCTGGGCGCTGTTCGACCTGTTCCCCAACCCGCTGATCCAGTCGATGTTCGCCATCGCCGCCGGCCTGGTGTTCTTTATCAACCGTACCACGCGCTACACCCTGGCGACCGCCGCGATCACGCTGATGGTGCTGTTCTGCTTCAACCAGGTGGGCGACGGCTACGGGCTGTTCCTGCCACGGCTGTTCGATACCTTGCTCGGCAGCCTGATCGCCGGGCTGGCGGTGTTCCTGTTCCTGCCGGACTGGCAGGGCCGGCGCCTGAACAAGGTGCTGGCCAATACCCTGACCTGCAACAGCATCTACCTGCGCCAGATCATGCAGCAGTACGCCGCGGGCAAAAGCGACGACCTGGCTTACCGCCTCGCCCGGCGCAATGCCCACAACGCCGACGCCGCGCTGTCCACCACCCTGGCGAACATGCTGATGGAGCCGGGGCACTTCCGTAAGGAAGCGGACGTGGGGTTCAGGTTCCTGGTGCTGTCCCACACGCTGCTCAGCTACCTGTCGGGGCTGGGCGCCCACAGGGAAACCCAACTGCCGGCGGAAGTGCGCGAGCACTTGATCGAAGGCGCCGGGAAGACGCTGGCGGCGAGCATCGACGAGATCGCCACGGGGCTGGCGAACAAGCAGCCAATTGCGATTCAGAGTGATGCCGAGGAAGCCTTGGCAGTGGACCTGGAGCAGATGCCGGATGAAATTGACGAAGGGCAGCGGCTGGTGCAGACGCAATTGGCGCTGATCTGCCGGCAACTGGGGCCGTTGCGCACGTTGGCGGCTCACCTGATCAAAGATACCAGCGAAGCCTGAACCCTCTTCGCGAGCAAGCCCGCTCCCACATTCGGCCGAGTTCCACCTTTGGAATGCGGTCGAATGTGGGAGCGGGCTTGCTCGCGAAGGGGCCATTAGCCTCACTACATCCCGTGCTGCTTCATCAACCGCGCATAACTGCCATCCACTTTCATCCTGGCAATCTCCCGATCAAACCCGGCAACAATCTGCTGATGCTGAGGATTTTTCAGGCTAACCAGAATGTGCAGGCTGTTTTCGCTCAGCGGCACCGGCAAAAACTCCACCGCGTTGCGCACGGTGGCGGACTCCCGAGCCAGGTAGTAGCGGGCGACAAATTCGTCCTCCAACGTCAGCCGCACCCGCTGCGCCGCCAGCATGCGCACGGCCATGGCGAAGTTATGCACCGGGACTTTCTGCAATTGCGGATCGGCATCGAACGCCGCTGAATAGGCATAGCCACGCACCACCGCGACGGGGTAGTCGTGCAACTGCTCCAGGTTCTGGTAGTCGATGGGATCGTCGCGGCGCTTGAGAAACAGCACCCGGTTGAGCAGGTATTCGCCGGAAAACTGCCCCAACTGAGTACGCGCATCGTCGTACCAGGCGTTCACCAATACGTCGTAACGCCCATCGCCCACGCCCATCAGCGCCCGCGCCCAGGGCACCTGTTCAAACTCACTGGCATAGCCGGCACGGGCCAGGGCGGTGGTCACGATGTCGGTGGCCAAACCACCATTGACCAGGGTGGCGTCAGTGAACGGCGGCCAGGCATCCGCCACCAGTCGCAAGCGTTCTGCCGCCGCCGCCTGGGCCAGCAACAACAAACCGATCAAAGCAACGGCACGAGAAAATCGCGGCATGCTCAAGTCCTTGGCGGGCATTCTATGGCCTGACCTCTGGGGCAACCCGAGGATTTAACAGTAGCTCATCAATGAGCCTGTACTGCAGATTACACAAAGACGGCAGCGTCGCACGCAGAGAATGATGGCAAATTGATCTCACTCACAAAAAAACCGCAATTTAGACACTCGCCTCCCGCGCGCTTACTATCCTGACCAGACAATCAGCCGAGAGAACACCATGACAGTCGAATGGGTCTGCAAACACCACAGTGACCTGGGCAAGGAGCAGCTGTACGCCATTTTGCGCCTGCGCTCGGAGGTCTTCGTGGTCGAGCAGAAATGCGTGTACCAGGACATCGACGGCCAGGACCTGGACGGTGACACCCATCACCTGATGGCCTGGGATGATGGTCAACTGCAGGCCTACCTGCGCCTGCTGGATCCTGAATCACAAGGTGGTGATGTGGTGATCGGCCGGGTGATCGTTGCGCCGAGCGCGCGGGGTACCGGGCTGGGCCACCAGATGATGGATGAGGCCCTCAGGCAGGCAGAGAAACAGTGGCCCGACGTGCCGATCTATCTGTCGGCCCAGGCGCATTTGCAGGGGTATTACGGGCGGTACGGGTTTGTGGCGGCGGGTGAGGAATACCTTGAGGATGACATTCCACATATAGGCATGCGTCGGGCATGAGGGCCTCTTCGCGAGCAAGCCCGCTCCCACATTTGACCGAGTTCCACCTTTGGAATGCGGTCGAATGTGGGAGCGGGCTTGCTCGCGAAGAGGCCCTCATGCCCGGTCACCCCAAGCTTTCAGGGGTAACCCAACACCTGTTTAATGCTCGCCAGGTTCGCCTCGATCCAGCGCCGATCAATCGCGCCCCAATCACGAATCCGATAGCGCCCGGCATGGTTGCGGGCGCCGTCTTCCTGTTCAAACTCACACACGATATCCAGGTCCGCCAACGCCGCAATCGTGTCCTGTGCAGTACGCCGGGGCATGCCCGTCACCTCGGTCAGTGCCGGGACGCTGCTGGCCAGCTGGCTATCAATCAGGTACGCCACATACAGGCGCCGGTAGAAGCTGCTTTTGGTCTTGCTCACATCCATGCTCGATCGCCTTTGAAGGTCAGGGCTTGCCCTGCAGGTCCCGCCAGGTCAGGTACACCCGCAGGTCGAATTCCACCTGATGGTAGCCCGGCAACATGTATTCACAGAGTTTGTAGAACGCCTTGTTGTGGTCCGATTCCTTGAAGTGCGCCAGTTCGTGTACCACGATCATGCGCAGAAATTCCGGCGCGGCTTCCTTGAACAGCGAGGCGATACGGATTTCTTTCTTCGACTTGAGGTTGCCACCCTGCACCCGAGAGATGGTGGTGTGCAGGCCGAGGGCTCGGTGGGTCAGGTCCAGGCGGTTATCGAACAACACCTTGTCGATGGCCGGGGCGTTGCGCAGGTGTTCCTGCTTCAGGGCCTGGGCGTAGCTGTACAGCGCTTTGTCGCTCTGCACGCCATGACGTTCGGGGTAGCGCTGGGTCAGGTAGTCGCCGAGTTGGTCCTTGGCAATCAACTGGCGCACTTGCTCCTGCAATGCTGGAGGGTAGGCCTGGAGGTATTTCAGCGCGGTCATGGGGTCAACAACGGGTATTTGAATGGGCGCCAGTGTAGCGAATTCAGCGGGCGGCTGCGCGCAGGCGCCAGTCGGCAATTTCATCCGCGATCAACGGCGGCGCCACCTGCGGGCCCTGGATGAACTGGCAGCCGTTGGCCTTGAGCCACTCAACTTGTTCCTGGGTCTCGACGCCTTCGGCAATCACCAGCAGATCAAAATGCCGGCACAATTCGATAATGCTGCGCGCCATCGCCGCGTCCCGGGATGAACCCGGCAGGCGGGCGATCAGCTTCGGGTCGAGCTTGAGGGTGTCGAATTCCAGGTCCCGCAGGTGGGCCAGGGAGCAGTTGCCCGCGCCGAAATCATCCAGGGCAATCCGCACGCCGGCCCGGCGCAACAGCTTGAGCTGCTTGGTGGACTCATCCAGATTGTGCATCAGGCTTTCTTCACTGATCTCCACCTCAAGCTGCCGGCCTTGCAACCCATGTCGCTCCAGCACCTGCTGCAGCTGGCTGGCCAGGTTCGGCATATTGAACTGGCTGCTGCTCAAGCTCACGCTCAGGACCAACTCATCGCTGAACACCCCTGCCCATGCCTGCCGATGGGCGGCCACCTGCTGGTAGATCCAGGTGCTCAACTGGCTGATCAGCCGCGCCTCTTCGAGCAACGGCAGAAACAGCCCCGGCGGCACATCGCCGACACTCGGGTGCTGCCAGCGCAGCAGCGCTTCGACGCCCCGCAGATGGCCGTCGTGCAACGACACCTGCGGCTGGTACACCAGGGTGAAATCCTTGCTGTCGATGGCGCTGCGTACGCTGTCTTCGAGCATCAGGCGCGAGCGGGCCCGGCCGTTCATTTCCTGGTCGTAGTAGCGATATTGCTGACGCCCGGCGCGCTTGGCCTCGTACATCGCGACGTCCGCCGCGCGCAGCAGGCCGTTGAGGTCCGAGCCGCAGTCCGGGAAAGTGGCGATGCCGATACTGACGCCCAGCATCACATCCAGACCGTCGACCTGCTGACAGATCGACACCCGTTCGATCAGTTTTTCCGCAATCTTGGCCGCCTGCTCCGGAAATTCCAGCTCCAGCAGCGCGGTGAATTCATCCCCGCCCATGCGCCCGAGAATGTCGTAGGAGCGCAGGCACGCCTTCAACTGTTCCGAGACCCAGCGCAGCACGCGGTCTCCGGCGTCGTGGCCGAGGGAATCGTTGACCCGCTTGAACCCGTCCAGGTCCAGGTACAGCAGCACCAGCGACTGCTCGTTACGCTCGCTGCGCAACAGCACATTCTCCACCGACTGGTGAAACCCACGCCGATTGAGCAGGCCCGTCAGCGGGTCGGTGACGGCCTGGAACTCCAGTTGCTGATGCAGATGGCGCACCTCGGACATGTCCAGCACCGTGACCACCATGGCTTTCTGCTCGGCCGGCAGCGGGGCGCACGACATCGCCACGGGCAACTGCTGGCCGGGTGCGGTGCGCAAGATGGCGTCGTGCAGGCGCCAGGTTTCGCCACGTTTGTAGCCTTCATACAAGGCAGAATCGGACCACCCAGGCACATGGGGCTTCTGTAGGAAGCCCAGGAACTCGGCACCCTGGATCTCGGCGACCGGCGCATTGATCAGCCGCGAAATCGCCGGGTTGGCGTAGCTGATCACGCCGTCTTCGCCCACCACCAGGATGCCTTCGGCGGCATTGTCGAGCACCGAGGCATTGAAGGCCCGGGCCGATTCCAGATCGTGACTCAGGCGCTGCAAGGCACGGCGGTTGCGCTGGTGCTCCAGCAGGGCCTGGACCTTGGGCTTGAGGATATTCGGGTCGAAGGGTTTCAGCAGGTAGTCGATCGCGCCGCTGGCATAGCCTTCCAGCATCGCCGCTGGCGATTGGGCGTGAGCGCTGAGAAAGATGATCGGGGTCAGTTGCGTGCGCTGGCTGCCGCGCATCAGCCGGGCCACCTCGAACCCGTCCATGCCGGGCATCATCACATCCAGCAACACCAGGTCGACGTCGTGTTCGAGCAGCAATCCCAAGGCTTCAACCCCGGAGGCCGCCGTCACCACATGCCAATCTTCACGCTGCAATAACGCACGCATGCTGATCAGGTTTTCGGGATAGTCATCGACCACCAAAAGCACTGAACAACCATCGCGAGGCTTGATTGGAGCGCATTCCATTGCTGCTTCTCTTTCGTCGGAGTCATTCCGGTCATTTTTGCGACAAAACCGGATAAACAATAAGGGCTCACTCTAGCCCTGGATCCCATAAAGCAGAAGCCACGACGGTGCCATCATTGCGCCAAAGCCCAGACAACCGACTAACGGTCAGTGTCTACAGCCCGCGATTTACGGGAAATATGGCTTTTTGACATTTCATTGGCGCCAACAATCCGCCACAAAGCCATTAACAATCCATTTCGAGCCACCTATAAAGAAAGTGCCGGCTCCCGAGCCAAGGCCTTCTTTCCCCGTTAAAGGCGTATTCAATGATTGATCTGTCCACCTGGAACCTGAGCATCCCCGTCGGCTCCCCGCCCTCGACCATCGACACGCCGAAGCTGCTCAGCGGGTTCAAGGACCAATACTTCCAGGCCGAAGGCAGCAGCGTGCAATTCTGGACCCCGGTAACCGGCACGCGTACCGAGAACGCCGTTTACCCTCGCAGCGAACTGCGGGAAACCTACGCCGACGGCCGCCTGCGTAACTGGCTGTACAGCGACGCCGACAATTTCCTGCGTGCCACGTTGGCGGTCAACAAGGTGCCGTCGTCCGGCAAGGTGGTGATCGGTCAAATCCACGCCTACGAAAGCCAGAAGCCACTGATCAAGGTCGAATACCAATACAAGGAAAAAACCCAGACCGGCAACATCGTCGCCAAGGTGCGCATGCGCCCTGACGAGTCGGAAGGCCGGGTGATCATCGTCGCCGAGAACGTACCGCTGGACCGCGACTTCACCTATGTCATCCACCTGAACAAGGCCGGATTGTTGAGCGTCGACGCTGCCAATGGGCAATGGAACGAACGCATCGGCGCTGCGTGGGGCAAACAGCCGCTGTACTTCAAGGCCGGTGCCTACGTGCAGGACAACAGCGGCAACAGCAAGGAAGGCGCCCGCGTGACGTTTGCCAAGCTGGACATTGACCACGACTGAAGCTGATTCGCTTCAGCGACCGGTCCCACGACGCTTTAGGACAGAACCGCGACCCAGGGTCTCGACTTTCTTGTAGGACAATCCGAGTATGGCGCCGCGCACGCGCACTACCCCCTACAAGAAAGTCATGGAGACTGCCCAATGCCCTTTTCCCGCACCCTGCTAGCCCTCTCTATGGGCATGGCACTGCTGCAAAACCCGGCCTTTGCCGCCCCGCCCCTCTCGATGGCCGACGGGGTGGCCCAGGTCAATATCCAGGACAGCAACGCCTGGGTCGAAATCAACAAGGTCGCCTTCGAAAACAATATCCGCACCCTCCAAGCCAGCCTCGCTGACAAGTCGAAAATCTGCGCCGTGCTCAAGGCGGATGCCTACGGTCACGGCATCGGTTTACTGATGCCCTCGGTGATCAAACTGGGCGTGCCCTGCGTCGGCATCGCCAGCAACGAAGAAGCCCGCGTGGTCCGTGAAAGCGGCTTCAAGGGCCAACTGATCCGCGTACGCACCGCCGCCCTGAGCGAGCTGGAAGCTGCGTTGCCGTATAACGTCGAAGAGCTGGTGGGCAATCTGGACTTCGCCGTGCGCGCCAGCCTGATCGCCGAAAACCACGGCCGCCCACTGGTCGTGCACCTGGGCCTGAACTCCAGCCGCATGAGCCGCAACGGTGTGGAAATGACCACCGCCCAGGGCCGCCGCGACGCCGTAGCCATTACCAAGGTGCCAAACCTGCAGGTGACGGCGATCATGACCCACTTCGCCGTTGAAGACGCCGCCGACGTGCGCACTGGCCTCAAGGCGTTCAACGAACAAGCCAACTGGCTGATCAACGTCGCCCAGCTCGACCGCAGCAAAATCACCCTGCACGCCGCCAACTCCTTCGCCACCCTGGAAGTGCCCGAGTCGCGGCTGGACATGGTTCGTCCGGGCGGCCTGCTGTTTGGCGATACCGTACCGTCGTTCACCGAATACAAGCGGGTGATGCAGTTCAAATCCCACGTGGCGTCCGTCAACAGCTACCCGAAAGGCAACACCGTAGGCTACGACCGCACCTACACCCTGGCGCGGGATTCGAAACTGGCGAACATCACCGTGGGTTATTCCGACGGCTATCGCCGGGCGTTTACCAACAAAGGCATCGTGCTGATCAACGGGCACCGGGTGCCGGTGGTGGGCAAGGTGTCGATGAACACCCTGATGGTCGATGTCACCGACGTGCCGACCGTGAAGAGCGGCGATGAGGTGGTGTTGTTCGGCAAGCAGGGCGCGGTGGAGACCAGCCAGGCGGAGGTTGAAGACATCAACGGTGCGTTGCTGGCGGATCTGTATACGGTGTGGGGTAACTCGAATCCGAAGGTGCTGGTGGAGAACTAAGTCTCCTCACATCTCGTAGGCATTGTCCTATGGACCCAAGGATCATTCGGTGATTAACACAATCACTTAAACAACACTTATCCCTGTGGGAGCYGGCGGTGCGACGATTCGACTTGCCCGCGATGGCGGTGTATCAGCCAACTTATTCCTCGACTGGCACACCGCCATCGCGGGCAAGCCCGGCTCCCACAGGGGTTCTGTGTCCTACAGGGCCGTTGCGGTGAACCGGAGCGCCGCTTATAGTTCGCCCCGTCGCCGGCATTGAACGGCGATAGGGTTTCGCAGCCCTA
>NZ_CP080030.1:6675308-6675393 GCF_019382755.1 Pseudomonas sp. Colony2
GTGGGAGACCTTCGGGTCTGCCGGGTCTTAACTCCTCGGTCTGCGAACCCGCGTACAGCTGCCACCCTATTTGTTTCGCAGCAAA
>NZ_CP080030.1:6675420-6679967 GCF_019382755.1 Pseudomonas sp. Colony2
GATTTGCCATGACGCCAGAACTCCCGCCCCGCCGTTTCACCCCCTGCACCGAAACAGCCACCGAATACCCGGTACTCCTGATCGACAGCGATGCACCACTCACGGACCTGCACGCCTGCCTGCGTGAACGCCTCAACGCCGCCCTCGAACACCTCAACCTGATGGCCTGCTCCAGCCTGCCCGATTTTGCGGAGCGTGACCTGAACCACGTAGCCAACACCGCCCGCATCCTGGTGCAGGACGTAAGCGACGTATTCCGCGTCATCGAATACCGCGGCTTCGACACCCCCGCAGCCGCCTGATCAAATTTCAGCCACAAAAAAGCCCGCATCGCTGCGGGCTTTTCATTAACGCGTAAGGCTTAGTTGACCTTAGCGTTCAACTCACCTTTCAAATAACGCTGGTACATCGCTTCCAGGGAGATCGGCTTGATCTTCGAAGCATTGCCCGCAGTACCAAAGGCTTCATAACGTGCGATACATACATCACGCATGGCAGTCACGGTAGCGCCGAAGAATTTACGTGGGTCAAATTCGCTCGGGTTGGTGGCCATCAGGCGACGCATTGCACCGGTGGAGGCCAGGCGCAGGTCGGTGTCGATGTTGACCTTGCGCACGCCGTACTTGATGCCTTCGACGATTTCTTCAACCGGCACGCCGTAGGTTTCTTTGATGTCGCCGCCGTACTGGTTGATGATCGCCAGCCACTCTTGCGGTACCGAGGAAGAACCGTGCATCACCAGGTGGGTGTTCGGGATGCGCTTGTGGATTTCCTTGATGCGGTCGATGGCCAACACGTCGCCGGTAGGTGGCTTGGTGAATTTGTAGGCGCCGTGGCTGGTGCCGATGGCGATGGCCAGGGCGTCAACCTGGGTCTTTTTCACGAAGTCTGCGGCTTCTTCCGGATCGGTCAGCATTTGGCTGTGATCCAGTACGCCTTCGGCGCCGATACCGTCTTCTTCACCGGCCATGCCGGTTTCCAGGGAACCCAGGCAGCCCAGTTCGCCTTCAACCGAAACGCCACAGGCGTGAGCCATGGCCACGGTTTGTTGGGTGACGCGTACGTTGTATTCGTAGTCGGTCGGGGTCTTGCCGTCTTCGCCCAGGGAACCGTCCATCATTACCGAGCTGAAGCCCAGCTGGATGGAGCGCTGGCACACGTCAGGGCTGGTGCCGTGGTCCTGGTGCATGCACACCGGGATGTGCGGGAATTCTTCGATCGCAGCGAGGATCAGGTGACGCAGGAACGGAGCGCCGGCGTATTTGCGTGCGCCGGCCGAAGCCTGGACGATCACTGGAGAGTCAGTCTTGTCAGCGGCTTCCATGATGGCGCGCATCTGCTCAAGGTTGTTGACGTTGAAGGCTGGAACGCCATAGCCGAATTCGGCTGCGTGGTCCAACATCTGGCGCATGCTGATAAGTGCCATTGTGAGTCTCTCTCCCGGTCGAGGGTCGTTAATCGTGCAAGCCTGCCGTAGCGGCGGCTGCTATTCAAGTTATTGAAGGTCAGGCTTTCAAAGCCTGCCCTGCTTAATCGTTAAACCTGTCTGTAGGACCCGGCTTGCCGGCGATGGCGGCTGACGCTATCGCCGGCAAGCCGGCGCCTACAGGTGATCGCGGCGTGTTATTGCGCTTTACAGCCACGCCCGATCAAATCATCGGTGGCAACCCAGTAAACCAGGCCTTCCTCACCTTTTGTGTGAAACGCCAACTGGCCGTCGCTGTACAGCACGCCCGAGGCCGCCACATCCTGCTTGAGGCGATACACCTGGTCCGAGCCGCCGAGGCGCACATCCACCTGGGTGCGGGCCTGGTCGGCAAACCGCCAGTTGACTTGCGCCTGGCTGTCACACGTCCAGGTGGTCCACTTGTCTGCCGGCTCTGCCTTCTTGTCGAACATGTTCAGGTTGGTGCATCCGGCCAATAACGCCAGTGCCGCCAGGGCGAAAACGCCTTTCATTGCCAGTCCTCAAGCGGCGACCTGCGGCCACCGCTGCTGTCGGTTAGTGAATCAGACCCGTCAAGGGCAACCCTGTTCCTGACCGTTGGGCGCAGAGTCGTATTTCTCCAACCCGTCCGGCCCGATGCGCTTGTTGATCACCGGCATGGTTTCGGCTTGCCAGTCAGCCTGATAGCAACTCTTTTGCCGAGCCGCCCCGGCCTTTTCAGACTCGGGCGCCGCTTTCGGCGTGCTGCCGCAGCCGGCCAGCAGGCCCGCTGCAATCACCAGTGCCAACGACCTGATCATCGGAATGCTCCTTTTCCTCAGCAAGTGCCTTATCCCTTGGCCCGGCTTTCCAGCACTTCGACAGCCGGCAGTACCTTGCCTTCAACGAATTCGAGGAACGCACCACCCCCCGTAGAAATGTAGGAGATCTGGTCAGCAACGCCATATTTATCGATGGCCGCCAGGGTGTCGCCACCGCCAGCGATGGAAAATGCCGAGCTTTCAGCGATGGCGTGGGCCAGCACTTTGGTGCCGTTGCCGAACTGGTCGAACTCGAACACGCCGACCGGGCCGTTCCACAGGATGGTCTTGGACGACTTCAGCAGTTCAGCGAAGTTGGCTGCCGTTTGCGGGCCGATGTCCAGGATCATGTCGTCAGCGGCAACGTCAGCGATCAGCTTGACGGTGGCTTCGGCGCTTTCAGCGAATTCCTTGGCCACCACCACGTCTACCGGCAGCGGCACGCTGACCTTGGCGGCAATGGCGCGGGCAGTGTCCAGCAGGTCCGGCTCGTACAGCGATTTGCCCACCGGGTGACCGGCAGCCGCCAGGAACGTGTTGGCAATGCCGCCGCCGACGATCAGCTGGTTGCAGATCTGGCTCAGGCTGTTCAGCACGTCGAGCTTGGTGGACACCTTGGAGCCGGCAACGATGGCGGCCATCGGTTGGGCCGGAGCGCCGAGGGCCTTGCCCAGTGCGTCCAGTTCAGCCGCCAGCAACGGGCCAGCTGCGGCAACTTTGGCAAACTTGGCCACGCCGTGGGTCGAACCCTCGGCACGGTGCGCGGTGCCGAAGGCGTCCATCACGAACACGTCGCACAGGGCAGCGTATTGCTGGGCCAGTTCGTCGCTGTTCTTTTTCTCGCCCTTGTTGAAGCGCACGTTTTCGAACAGCACGATGTCGCCAGCCTTCACGTCCACACCGTTCAGGTAGTCGGCAACCAGCGGCACGTCGCGGCCCAGGGCCTTGCTCAAATATTCAGCTACAGGCTTGAGGCTGTTTTCTGCCGAGAATTCACCTTCGGTCGGACGACCCAAGTGGGAGCAGACCATCACGGCCGCACCTTTTTCCAGGGCCAGCTTGATGGTCGGCAGCGAGGCCAGGATTCGCGCATCGCTGGTGACAACACCGTCCTTGACTGGGACGTTGAGGTCTTCGCGGATCAGTACGCGCTTACCTTGCAGATCGAGGTCGGTCATCTTCAACACGGTCATGGGGGGCAATTCCTGAGAGCTAAAGTTGTGGAGAGGCTGTTTGCAGATAGTGTTCTGCAACGTCCAGCATTCGGTTGGCAAAACCCCATTCGTTGTCGAACCAAGCCAGGATGTTCACCAGCCGTGGGCCGGAAACGCGGGTCTGGCTGGCATCGACGATGGCCGAATGCGGGTCGTGGTTGAAATCACAGCTGGCGTGCGGCAACTCGGTGTAGGCCAACAGGCCTTTGAGCGGGCCGCTGGTGGCGGCGTCGCGCAGGATCCGGTTGACTTCGCCGGCGTCGGTGTCGCTGACGGTTTGCATGGTGATGTCCAGACAAGACACATTCACCGTCGGTACCCGTACGGCTTTGGCCTGGATTCGCCCGGCAAGTTCCGGCAACAGTCGCTCGATACCGCGCGCCAGGCCGGTGGACACCGGAATCACCGACTGAAACGCCGAACGCGTACGGCGCAGGTCTTCATGGTGGTAAGCGTCAATCACCGGCTGATCGTTCATTGCCGAGTGAATGGTTGTGATCGACACGTATTCCAGGCCAATCGCCTGGTCCAGCAGGCGCAACAGCGGCACGCCGCAGTTGGTGGTGCAGGAGGCGTTGGACACCAGCAATTCGGCACCGGTCAGGCAATCCTGGTTCACGCCGTAGACGATGGTGGCGTCGACATCCGCCTCGCTGGCCATCGGCTGGGAAAACAGGACCCGTGGTGCGCCGGCGTCGAGAAACCGCTGGCCGTCGGCACGGGTGTGATAGGCACCGGAGCATTCCAGCACCAGGTCGACGTCCAGCGCCGCCCAGTCGATGCCCTCAGGGGTGGCACTGCGCAGGACCTTCACGCAGTTGCCATTAATATGCAGACAATCGTCCTCGACCCGCACTTCGCCGGGGAACCGGCCGTGGGTGGAGTCAAAGCGTGTCAGGTATTCGATGCTGGCCATGTCCGCCAGATCGTTGATCGCGACAATTTCAAACCCGGCCGCCGACCCTCGCTCGAACAGAGCACGCAAGACGCAACGACCAATCCGGCCGTAGCCGTTGAGTGCAACTTTGTAGGGACGCGGTTGAGGCATGGGGTTCTCGCATTGTGGGCGACACAAACCTTTGCAGG
>NZ_CP080030.1:6680097-6691693 GCF_019382755.1 Pseudomonas sp. Colony2
TTTTAGTCTTCCAGCAGCTCTTCAGCCTGACCCAGGATATTTTCCAGGGTGAAACCGAACTCTTCGAACAACGCTGGCGCCGGCGCCGACTCACCGTAGGTGGTCATGCCGATCACGCGACCTTCCAGGCCCACGTACTTGTACCAGTAGTCGGCGTGAGCCGCTTCGATGGCGATACGTGCGCTGACCTGCAACGGCAACACCGATTGCTTGTAGTCGGCGTCCTGGGCTTCGAAGACGCTGGTGCACGGCATGGAAACCACGCGCACGTTGCGACCTGCGGCCGTCAACTTGTCGTACGCCTGAACCGCCAGGCCCACTTCCGAACCGGTGGAGATCAGGATCAGCTCCGGCTCGCCGATGCAGTCTTTCAGCACGTAGCCACCACGGCTGATGCCTTCGATCTGCGCCGCGTCGCGGGTTTGGTGCTGCAGGTTCTGACGGGAGAAGATCAGCGCCGAAGGGCCGTCCTTGCGCTCGATCGCGTGCTTCCAGGCCACAGCCGATTCGACCGCGTCCGATGGGCGCCAGGTGTCCAGGTTCGGCGTGGTGCGCAGGCTGGTCAATTGCTCGACCGGCTGGTGCGTCGGGCCGTCTTCGCCCAGGCCGATGGAGTCGTGGGTGTAGACGAAGATCACACGCTTTTTCATCAACGACGCCATGCGTACGGCGTTGCGGGCGTATTCCATGAACATCAGGAAGGTCGCGCCGTAAGGCACCAGGCCGCCGTGCAGGGCAACGCCGTTCATGATGGCGCTCATGCCGAACTCGCGCACGCCGTAGTACATGTAGTTGCCGCTGGCGTCTTCCGCCGAGACACCTTTGCAACCTTTCCACAGGGTCAGGTTGGAACCGGCCAGGTCAGCCGAACCGCCGAGGAACTCAGGCAGCAGCGGGCCGAACGCGTTCAGGGTGTTCTGGCTGGCTTTACGGCTGGCGATGGTTTCGCCCTTGGCCGCCACTTCGGCGATGTAGGCCGAGGCCTTTTCAGCGAAGTCGGCAGGCAGGTCACCGGCCAGGCGGCGAACCAGTTCGTTGGCCAACTCAGGGAATTCGGCGGAGTAGGCCGCGAAACGCTGGTCCCACTCGGCTTCGACCGCCAGGCCGGCTTCCTTGGCGTTCCACTCGGCGTAGATGTCAGCCGGGATTTCGAACGGGCCGTGGTTCCACTTCAGCGCAGCGCGGGTCAGGGCGATTTCCGCGTCACCCAGTGGGGCGCCGTGGCAATCTTCCTTGCCTTGCTTGTTCGGCGAACCGAAACCGATGGTGGTCTTGCAGCAGATCAGGGTTGGCTGCTCGCTCTTGCGGGCGGTGTCGATGGCGGTCTTGATCTCTTCAGGATCGTGGCCGTCGACGTTGCGGATCACCTGCCAGTTGTAGGCTTCGAAACGCTTAGGCGTGTCGTCGGTGAACCAGCCTTCGACTTCGCCGTCGATGGAGATGCCGTTGTCATCGTAGAAGGCGATCAGCTTGCCCAGGCCCAGGGTACCGGCCAGGGAGGCGACTTCGTGGGAAATGCCTTCCATCATGCAGCCATCACCGAGGAACACGTAGGTGTGGTGGTCGACAATGTTGTGGTTCGGGCGGTTGAACTGCGCAGCCAGCACTTTTTCAGCCAGGGCAAAACCCACGGCGTTGGCCAGGCCCTGGCCCAGTGGACCGGTGGTGGTCTCAACGCCAGGGGTGTAGCCGTATTCCGGGTGGCCCGGGGTGCGGCTGTGGATCTGGCGGAAGTTTTTCAGGTCGTCGATGGTGACGTCGTAGCCGGTCAGGTGCAGCAACGAGTAGATCAGCATCGAGCCGTGGCCGTTGGACAGGATGAACCGGTCACGGTCGGCGAACGACGGGTTGCTCGGGTTGTGTTTCAGGTAGTCACGCCAAAGTACCTCGGCGATATCCGCCATGCCCATCGGGGCACCGGGATGGCCGCTGTTGGCTTTTTGCACGGCATCCATGCTGAGGGCACGAATGGCGTTGGCACGCTCACGACGGCTGGGCATCGCTGATCTCCTGGAGGTTGAATAAAAGAAACGGAAAAAAGGATCGGCATTTTCCCTCAGCCACGGCCCTCGGGGCAATGACAGATAGTCACTTGGGGGTGTTTTTCCTGCGGATTGCCTGGAGAAACCGCCCCCCGCTTCGTCCATGGGTTATAGCGGCTGCTTATAACCACCGATTATCGACCAATATCAAAACTTTTTGATATTGCCCTTGCGGGGTTTTCCCACCGTCACTAGACTGCTGGCCTTATGAACCTGAGCGCACCTTCCATTCGACCCGACGACAGCGACGAGCTGGCGGCCCTGTGCAAGGCCGGTGGCGATCCGTTGCGCCTGAATGTGTTGCGCGCGCTGACCAACGATTCGTTCGGGGTGCTGGAGCTGGCGCAGATCTTCGCCATCGGCCAATCCGGCATGAGCCACCACTTGAAGGTACTGGCCCAGGCCGACCTGGTGGCGACCCGCCGCGAGGGCAATGCGATTTTTTACCGTCGCGCCCTGCCCCACACCGAGCAACTGGGCGGCAAGCTGCACGCCGCGCTGCTCGAAGAAATAGACAGCCTGGCGCTGCCGGCTGACGTGCAGTCGCGCATCAGCCAGGTGCACGGGCAACGTGCTGCCGCCAGCCAGGACTTTTTCTCACGGGTAGCCGAGAAGTTTCGCGCCCAGCAGGATCTGATCGCCGGCTTGGCGCAATACCGCGAAAGCGTGCTGGCACTTTTGGACAAGCTGAGCTTCAGTGATGAGGCTACGGCGGTTGAAGTGGGCCCGGGTGACGGCGGCTTCCTGCCGGAGCTGGCGCGGCGCTTTCATCAGGTCACGGCGCTGGACAACAGCCCGGCGATGCTGGAGCTGGCCCGCCAATTGTGTGAGCGCGAAGCGCTGGGCAATGTCCACCTGCAGTTGGCGGACGCCCTGAATGACACCAGCCTGCGGGCCGATTGCGTGGTGCTGAACATGGTCCTGCACCATTTCGCCGCCCCGGCAGACGCCCTCAGGCAGATGGCGAACTTGCTGCAACCAGGCGGCAGCCTGTTGGTCACGGATTTATGCAGCCACAACCAGAGTTGGGCCAGGGAAGCCTGCGGTGATCTCTGGCTGGGTTTTGAACAGGACGATCTGGCCCGTTGGGCCACCGCTGCGGGACTCGTTCCCGGGGAAAGCCTCTATGTAGGTTTACGTAATGGTTTCCAGATTCAGGTCCGCCATTTTCAGCGGCCGGCTGGCGACACTCACCATCGGTAAATATCAGGAAAACATCGAGATGAGCGAATACTCCCTTTTCACCTCCGAGTCCGTGTCTGAAGGGCATCCGGACAAAATCGCCGACCAGATCTCTGACGCGGTGCTGGACGCCATCATCGCTGAAGACAAGTTCGCCCGAGTGGCGTGCGAGACTCTGGTGAAAACGGGCGTGGCGATCATCGCCGGCGAAGTCACCACCTCTGCCTGGGTAGACCTGGAGCAGATCGTGCGTGATGTGATCATCGACATCGGCTACAACAGCTCCGACGTCGGCTTCGACGGTGCGACCTGCGGCGTGATGAACATCATCGGCAAGCAGTCCCCTGACATCAACCAGGGTGTCGACCGTGCCAAGCCTGAAGATCAGGGCGCCGGCGACCAGGGCCTGATGTTCGGCTATGCCAGCAACGAAACCGACGTGCTGATGCCGGCACCGATCACCTTCTCCCACCAGCTGGTGAAGCGCCAGGCCGAAGCCCGTAAATCCGGTGCATTGCCATGGCTGCGCCCGGACGCCAAGTCCCAGGTGACCTGCCGTTATGAAGGCGGCAAAGTCGTCGCCATCGACGCGGTGGTACTGTCGACCCAGCACAACCCGGACGTTTCCTACGCCGACCTGCGCGAAGGCGTCATGGAGCTGATCGTCAAGCACGTGCTGCCTGCCGAACTGCTGACCAAGGACACCCAGTTCCACATCAACCCGACCGGCCAGTTCATCATCGGTGGCCCGGTGGGCGACTGCGGCTTGACCGGTCGCAAGATCATCGTCGACAGCTACGGCGGCATGGCCCGTCACGGCGGTGGCGCGTTCTCCGGCAAGGATCCATCCAAGGTTGACCGTTCGGCGGCCTACGCCGGTCGTTACGTGGCCAAGAACATCGTGGCCGCCGGCCTGGCCGAGCGTTGCGAGATTCAGGTGTCCTACGCAATCGGTGTGGCCCAGCCCACGTCGATCTCGCTGAACACCTTCGGTACCGGCAAGATCAGCGACGACAAGATCGTCAAGCTGGTGCGTGAGATCTTCGACCTGCGTCCTTACGCAATCACCACCATGCTCGACCTGCTGCACCCGATGTACCAGGAAACTGCGGCCTACGGCCACTTCGGTCGTACCCCTGAGCAGAAGACTGTCGGCAACGACACGTTCACTACGTTCACCTGGGAAAAGACCGACCGTGCCAACGACCTGCGTACTGCCGCCGGCCTGTAATCGTCCTACGGTGTACACAAAGCCCCGGCGTTCTGTTCAAACGAGCAGAAACATCGGGTAAAAAGCCTCGCGGTTGCGGGGCTTTTTTATGCCCGCAGGGATGGCTTAGGCTGGGCGCCCTTTTCAGAGCAAGGATGCTCATGATGACGTCACTTATGCGCTGGCTGTTTTTCCTTTTACTCAGCTTCTCGCCGCTCACTGCGTGGTCGCAGGAGTGCCCCGACTGGGAGGCCGATCACGCCCGGGCCCAGATCAGCACCCTGACGCAACAAATCCGCTTGTGGGATGACAGCTACCACCGGCTCGGCCAGTCATTGATCAGCGATGAGCTGTATGACCAGG
This sequence comes from Pseudomonas sp. Colony2, assembly GCF_019382755.1. NCBI lineage: Bacteria > Pseudomonadati > Pseudomonadota > Gammaproteobacteria > Pseudomonadales > Pseudomonadaceae > Pseudomonas > Pseudomonas sp. Colony2. Next base: position 6,684,895 of record NZ_CP080030.1, read on the forward strand.
CCAGCCAGCGCCTTGCCCAATGGCGCAGGTGTTTCACTCCCTCCGCCCCAGTCACGGACGACCCGCTGGGCAGCTCGCGGGGCACGACCGCCCACCCGACGCCCCACACCGGCCTGGAAAAACTGCTGGACGATAACGCCGTGCAAACCTGGCTGGGGACTCGCCAGGACGTGTGGATCCAGCCCAAGGTCGATGGCGTCGCCGTCACGCTGGTTTACCGCAAGGGCCGGTTGAGCCGGGTCATCAGTCGCGGCGATGGCCGGCTGGGCCAGGATTGGTCAGCCTCCGCCCGCCGGATTCCGGGGATCGTGCAGCAACTGCCCGAGCCCGTTGACCTGCTGTTGCAGGGCGAACTCTATTGGCGACTGAATGACCATGTGCAAGCTGCCAAAGGTGGCCTCGGCGCCCGCGGCAAAGTGGCCGGGCTGATGAATCGCCGGCAGTTGAGCGACGCCGAGGCCGCCAATATCGGTCTGTTTGTCTGGGCCTGGCCCCAGGGCCCTGATGACTTTTCCGAGCGGCTGAGCCAACTGGCGCAATGGGGCTTCACCGACAGCGGGCGCTACAGCCACCCGATCAAGGACATTACCGAAGCGGCGCACTGGCGCAGCTATTGGTACAGCCACCCGCTGCCCTTCGCCAGCGACGGCGTGGTATTGCATCAAGGCCAGCGGGTCCCGGCCGAGCGCTGGCGGGTCAGCGCGCCCTACTGGGCGGTTGCCTGGAAGTACCCGGTGGCCAAGGCATTGGCCCATGTGCGCAAGGTGCACTTCAAGATTGGCCGCACCGGGCGCATCACCTCCATCCTGGAGTTGGAACCGGTACTGCTCGATGACCGGAAGATCAGCCGGGTCAGTGTCGGTTCGCTGAAACGCTGGCGGGAACTGGATATCCGTACTGGCGACCAGGTCTCCATCAGCCTCGCCGGGCACGTCATCCCACGCCTTGACCGCGTCATCCTGCGCAGCCAGCCACGGGCCGAGTTGCAGGTCCCGCAGGCCAGGGACTTCCACCCCTTGAGTTGCTGGCAACTGGCCCCGGGTTGCGAAGAACAGCTGCTCGCGCGCCTGACCTGGCTGAGCGGCGCCCAGGGCCTGGCCCTGCCACACATCGGCCGCGAAACCTGGAACACCTTGATCCAGGCCGGCCTGATCGACGGCCTGCTCGATTGGTTAACCCTGGATGAGGCAGAGCTTGCTAACATTGATGGCTTCGGCGAACGCAGCAGTGCGCGTTTACTCGACAGCTTGCGCAGCGCCCGGCAGCGACCGTTCGCGCAATGGCTGATGGCCCTGGGAGTACCGCCCACGGCCCGCAACAATCTACAAGGCGGCTGGCAAACCCTGGCCGCCAGAGACACTCAAGCCTGGCTGGCCGAAGACGGCATAGGCCCGGGTCGCGCGGCGCAACTGAGCGCCTTTTTTCGCGACCCGCAGGTGCTGGCCTTGAGTGAAACATTACGGGCTGCCGGGATAGATGGTTTTTGACCTCTGCCCGACGGCATTAACCGGTGCCGGCAGAATTCATCCTGCCCACCTGATTGCGACCTTGTTTGCCTTGGAGCCTTTATGAAATTTCTTGCACCTTTTGCCCTGTTGACCGTCGCTACCCTTATGTCCGCGCCATTGCTGGCAGCCGAGGAAGCTGCGCCACTCACAGGCTGCGCCGCCAAGCGCGAGTCCATCAACACCCAGATCGAACAAGCCAAGGCCCACGGCAACAGTGAGCAACAAGCCGGCCTGGAAAAAGCCTTGAGTGAAGTCACCGCCAACTGCACCGATGCCTCCTTGAAAAAGGAGCGGGAAAACAAGGTGCTCGACGCCAAGCACGAAGTCAGCCGCCGTCAGGCTGACCTCGACAAGGCCATGAAGAAGGGTGACTCCGACAAGATCAACAAGCGCAAGGACAAGCTGGCCCAGTCACGCAAGGACTTGCAGGAAGCCCTGGACGAACTGGACAAGTAAGACGGCCTCAGTGATCGCGGAACTGTTTATGGCACGCGGTGCAGGCATCTTCGACTTTCTGCACCGCCGGCCCGAGGTTGCTGGCCTTGTAGGGCTGGACCTGGCTGGCGATCACCAGTTCACCGGTGGCCGTTTCAAGGTTTCGAGCCATTTCCTGGAAACGTGCCTGCTGCTGCCACACGTCGTCCTTGGCGCTGGTGTGGTCTTCTTCACGCACGCTCGGGAAATGTTTCCACGGTTCGTGGGACAACGCATCAAGCTTGACCGCGCCTTCGGCAAATTTGCCGCCGTCGAATGGAATGCGCCCACGCAACATGCCGCCCAGGTCTTCGCCGGTCTTGAGCATCTGCTTGAAAATGGCCTTGCGCTGGCCAAGGGGCGAATTCGGATCAACCCCGCCGCAGGCGGACAGTGTCAGGCAGGCCAGCAATACAACGGTCAGTCTTTTAAAAGTCATGATGGCTCAAGGTCACGGGAAACGGCGGCCAGTATCCTCGCCCCGCCCGCAAAGACCAATACCCCTATTAATAATAAGGGTTGCTCGAACGCCAGCCGATACGAGCAATCGCTTCAGGAATTTTGTGTATGAATACCCGTTTTAAGCCTTGGCGCCGCCTCGTGTGGGCCCTGCCAATGATCGCGCTGCTGGCCGGTTGCGACACCGGCAAGGACGAAAAAGCCAAGCCCCACGCCATTGCTACCTACGTCGGCGCCACCTGGGAAAACCTGCCGGCCGTGTCGGACAGCGACCTGCAAGCCGGCTTCGAATCCTGGCGCAGTGCCTGTCAACGCCTCAAGGCTGACCCGGTATGGGGCGCGACGTGCGCGGCATCGGCCACCGTGCCGTCGACCGCAGTGGCGATTCGTGACTTCCTCAAGGCCAACCTCGACGTCTACGGCCTGCGCTCGGCAGACAACAGCCCCAACGGCCTGATCACAGGCTACTACGAACCGGTTTACCCCGGCAGCCTCACCGAAACCGCAACCGCCCATGTACCGGTGTTCGGCGTGCCGGATGACCTGATCATCGTCAACCTGGAAAGCATCTACCCGGAGCTCAAGGGCAAGCGCCTGCGCGGTCGCCTGGAAGGCCGGGTACTCAAACCCTATGACGACGCCAGCACCATCAACCACCAAGGCTCCACCGCCAAGCCCATCGCCTGGCTGACCAACCCGATGGACCTGCAATTCCTGCAGATCCAGGGTTCGGGTCGTATCCAACTGGCCGACGGCCGCCAATTGCGGGTGGGTTACGGCGACCAGAACGGTTACCCGTACCGCCCCATCGGCCGCTGGCTGGTGGAGCAGGGCGAGCTGAAAAAAGAAGACGTGACCATGGGCGCCATCGCGGCCTGGGCCAAGGCGCATCCGCAGCGTATTCCTGAATTGCTGGCAAGCAACCCCAGCTACGTGTTCTTCAGTGCCCGCCCCGACAGCAACGAAGGCCCCCGTGGCTCGCTGAACGTGCCGCTGACTGCGGGGTATAGCGTTGCGGTGGATCGCAAGGTGATTCCGCTGGGCAGCCTGTTGTGGCTGTCGACTACCCGACCGGATGGTGCGCCGATTGCCCGCCCGGTGGCCGCGCAGGACACCGGCGGTGCAATTACCGGCGAAGTGCGGGCCGACCTGTTCTGGGGAACCGGTGATGCCGCTGGTGAGTTGGCGGGCAACATGAAGCAGCAGGGCCAGATCTGGATGCTGTGGCCCAAAGGCGCAGCGTTGCCAAAAGTGCCGGACGCGCCGACAGGCACCTGAAGAACACCAAGGTCTATGTGGGAGCGGGCTTGTGTGGGAGCGGGCTTGCTCGCGAATGCGGTGGATCAGTCGATACATCCGGTGACTGACACACCGCATTCGCGAGCAAGCCCGCTCCCACACTTGAACAGTGTCAGGCTTCAGATCGAGACGAAGAAGAAGCTCGCAATCAACGCCATCCCTACCGCCCACACCACCGACCGCAGCATCGCCCAGTCCGCCAGGTAGCAGATGATGTAGAGCAACCGGCTGGTGATGAACAGCACCGCCAGGACGTTGATCGTCACCAGCGACGCAACGCCAGCCAGATGGGCAATGATCACCGCCGCCGCAAAGGCCGGGGTCACTTCGAAGCTGTTGAGTTGCGCACTGTGGGCGCGCTTGGCAAACCCCTCGAGGGTGTCGAGGAACGCCCGCGGGTCATGGTTCTGCCGGGGCCCGAACTTGCCGCCGCTGAACTTGGCCACGCCCGTGCACAGGTACGGCAGAAAAATTGCGATCAACACACACCAGAAAGCGACTGTCATAACCCATTCCTTTTTTAGTTTTATCCGACGGTTAGAGTTTCATCACGAACATGCCGATCAGCACCAACCCACAGGCTATGAGCCGTGGGCGGCCGAAAGGTTCTTTCAGGTAACGCATGCCGAACAGCACCACCAGGATCACGCTGACTTCCCGCAGCGCAGCGGCTTCGGCAATCGAGCCCAACTGCATGGCCCAAAGCACCAGAGCGTAGCTCAACAACACGCACAACCCGACACTCAGCCCCAGCCTCCACTGCGTGCGCCAGAACAGCCCGAACGCCGCCCGTTTGCGCACCATCGCCAGCAAAGGAAACGGCCATGCGCTTATCAGCGTCAGCCACACCAGGTAGTCCAGCGGGTGTGACCAACGGCGCAATGCCTGGCCATCGAGGAAGGTGTAGCAACCGATACACAGGCCGATCAACGCCACCACCGGCAGCATCGACCAGGGCAACCGGTCGCCACCGCCGCCCTGCCACAACAGGCATAGCATGCCGAACGGGATCAGCAGAATGCCGAGAATCTGCTGGGTACTGAGCACCTCACCGGCAAACACCAGCGTCAGCGCCAGCACCACCAAAGGCGACAAGCCGCGCATCAATGGGTACACCAGGCCCAGGTCACCCACGCGATAGGCCTGGATCAGCAGGTAGCGGTAGAGCAACTCAAACAACGCCGAGGCGATGATCCACGGCCAGATTTCCAGTGGCGGAAACGATACAAACCCCACCGCCAGCACCACAAACAGCAATGCCACCGTGTCCATGCACGCGATGACCAACAGGCGCTCGCCGCTGAATTTGATCAAGGTGTTCCACGTCGCATGCAACAACGCCGCTACCAGTACCAGAGCTGTTGCGATCACGGTGACTCCCCAGTCATAAAAAGCGGAATTGATTCGCCATATTTCAGCACCTGTTTATACTAAAGCCGACCACGCCGCACTCAGTTGCGCAAAGACCTGGACCAATAAATTTTTGCCGCTGCCCGATCTTCGCCGATCCGGGCGTCGGCATGCGTATGCCTGATCAGAGCGCCGCGATTACCGAAGGAGATCCTCGCCTGCCGCTCGGCGCCTGGATCGGCGGGATGGTGGCGGCGGCACTTTTGTTCATCGACCTGCAACGTCGTCGCCTTGCTGCGGTCAACGTAGCCAACTGATAAATGTGTTCTGTGTGGGAGCTGTCGAGCTTTAGCGAGGCTGCGATACAGGCGCTGCGGTCTTGCAGCCTCACCCAGGTGATGCCATCGCAGCCTCGCTGGGGCTCGACAGCTCCCACATATGATCTCTACTCACTCCTCCATCCAAGGACCCCGGATGCTTGAACTTGTCGCTGCGTTTATTTGCCTCACCACCCTGCTCACGTATGTGAACTACCGCTTCATCGGCCTGCCGCCCACCATCGGTGTGATGGTCACGGCACTGATGTTTTCCCTGCTGCTGCAAGGCTTGAGCTTTATCGGCTACCCCGGCCTTGAAGAGCGCATCCAGCAGTTGATCGGCCAGATCGACTTCGGCGACCTGCTGATGAACTGGATGCTCTCGTTCCTGCTGTTCGCCGGCGCCTTGCACGTCAACCTGAGCGACCTGCGCAGCTACCGCTGGCCCATCGGCCTGCTCGCCACCTTCGGCGTATTGATTGCCACGGTGGTGATCGGCAGCCTGGCCTTCTACATCTTTGCCCTGTTCGGCTGGCACGTGAGTTTCCTGTACTGCCTGCTGTTCGGCGCGCTGATTTCCCCCACCGACCCGATTGCCGTACTCGGTGTGCTGCGGACCGCCAATGCGTCGAAACCGCTGAAAACCACCATCGTCGGCGAATCGCTGTTCAACGACGGCACCGCGGTGGTGGTGTTCACCGTGTTGCTGGGCATCGCGCAACTGGGCGAGACGCCTACGGTCGGCGCCACGGCCATGCTGTTTGCCCATGAAGCGATTGGCGGCGTGGTGTTTGGCGGGCTGATCGGCTACATCGTGTACCTGATGATCAAGAGCATCGAGCAGTATCAGATCGAAGTGATGCTGACCCTGGCCCTGGTGATCGGCGGCTCGGCGATGGCCACTGAACTGCACGTCTCGGCACCCATTGCGATGGTGGTGGCGGGCCTGATCATCGGCAACCTCGGCCGCAAGCTGGCGATGAACGACATGACCCGGCGCTACCTGGACGGCTTCTGGGAACTGCTCGATGACATGCTCAACGCCCTGCTGTTTGCGCTGATCGGCATGGAACTGCTGCTGTTGCCGTTCAACTGGCTGCACGTGTTGGCCGCCAGTTTGCTGGCCGTGGCAATCCTGTTGTCACGCCTGCTGACGGTGGCCCCGGCGATCCTGCTGCTGCGCCGCTGGCGCACGGTGCCCCGCGGCACTATCCGCATCCTCACATGGGGCGGCTTGCGCGGCGGGGTTTCCGTGGCACTGGCCCTGGCCCTGCCACTGGGCCCGGAGCGTGACTTGCTGCTGAGCATCACCTACATCGTGGTGCTGTCCTCGATCCTTTTGCAGGGCTTGAGCATCGGCAAGCTGGTCAAGCATGTGACCAAGGATGAGCC
>NZ_CP080030.1:6691764-6692594 GCF_019382755.1 Pseudomonas sp. Colony2
CTTTGCCCGGCAAGCTACTTTCGCTGCGAATCTGCGCATGGCTGATCAGCGCAAAGATAAAGCTGCCGCCGATGATATTGCCCGCCAGCGTCGGCCCGGCGAACACCAGCCAGAAGTCTTTCCACGGCAGCTCGCCGGCAAATACCAGGTACGACACTTCCGCCGAGCCCACCACGATGTGGGTGAAGTCTCCCAGTGCCATCAGGTAGGTGATCAGGATGATGATCCAGATCTTGGCGCTTTCCATGGATGGGATCATCCACACCATGGTGGCGATCATCCAGCCCGACACGATGCCCTTGGCGAACATCTGGTAGGCGTCGTTTTCCATGACCTTGTGCCCGATTTCCAGGAAGGCCAGGTCGGTCTTGGTGTCAAAGATCGGCAAGTGCAGCATCACGTACGCCACCAGCAAGGTGCCGCACAGGTTGCCCACCAACACCACGGCCCATAAACGCAGCAGGCGTGCGAAATTCTTCAGCGTGGGTTTGCTCATCACCGGCAACACCGCGGTCAGGGTGTTTTCGGTGAATAACTGCTGACGGGCGAGGATCACGGCAAGAAAGCCGGCGCAGTAACCAAAACTGGCGATCACCTTGAACTCTTCGCCATCCGGCAGGCGCGAGTTGAGCAAGCCCATGCCCATCAGCGACAGGCCCATGGTCAGGCCGGCGGCCAGCGCCGACCACCACAACGCGGCGACGTTGCGCTCCAGTTCCTGGTCGCCTTGAGTGCGGATGATTTCATGCAGAACCGCCGCGCGAGGCGGTTGGTTCTTGTCGACATCGTGCTGCTCTTCCTGCGACAGGTTGGGGGTCTTGCCGTCTTCT
>NZ_CP080030.1:6692701-6704708 GCF_019382755.1 Pseudomonas sp. Colony2
ACTGGAACTGATCCTTCACGTACTTGATCTCGGTACGGCCGTGGGGCGCCGGCAACCCGTCTTCACCCAGGTTCACGAAGACCATTTTTTCCACCGTCAGAATGCTCTTGCGCGTGATCTTGTTGCGCACTTCACAGGTCAGGGTGATGGAGGTGCGACCGAACTCGGTGGCGGTGATGCCCAGTTCGATGATGTCGCCCTGGCGCGAGGCGCTGACGAAGTTGATTTCGGAGATGTACTTGGTCACCACCCGCTGGTTGCCCAACTGGACAATCGCGTAGATGGCCGCTTCTTCGTCGATCCAGCGCAGCAGGCTGCCACCGAACAGCGTGCCGTTGGGGTTGAGGTCTTCGGGTTTTACCCATTTGCGGGTGTGGAAGTTCATGTTCACTCCAAAGCGTGTTGCGAAATGATGGGCAACATCATGGCAGAGGCCGGGCCCAAGCTCTATGAGCCATTGCCTATCAACCCCATGAGCGATCTTCATGCCGCCGACAGAAAGGCTTTAGAAGTCAGGCGCAGGCGGCTATAATCGCCTCCGCTTCAAAACGGTCATCTTCGATTGATACCGTTCTCCCGCCACCTGTCCGAGGGGCGCTGCAGCAGGCTCGACCTGTCAGGCTCGGATGGGGCGTTGTCCGGCCTGGTTAGCCAGCTGGATACTAAACGCACAACGGCGCCCATTCGCACACTACGAATGGAGGCTCTTCATGAGCGCTGTAATCACGCCTGCAGGTTTTACCGACTACAAAGTCGCCGACATGTCCCTCGCTGCCTGGGGCCGTCGCGAAACCTTTATCGCCGAATCCGAAATGCCAGCCCTGATGGGCCTGCGTCGCAAGTACGCCGCTGAGCAGCCGCTCAAGGGCGCGAAGATTCTCGGCTGCATCCACATGACCATTCAGACTGCCGTGCTGATCGAAACCCTGGTTGCCCTGGGTGCCGAAGTACGCTGGTCGTCCTGCAACATTTTCTCGACTCAAGACCAGGCCGCTGCCGCTATCGCTGCTGCCGGTATCGCCGTGTTCGCCTGGAAAGGCGAAACCGAAGAAGAGTACGAGTGGTGCCTGGAGCAAACCATCCTCAAGGATGGCAAGCCATGGGACGCCAACATGATCCTCGACGACGGCGGCGACCTGACCGAGCTGCTGCACAAGAAATACCCGCAGATCCTCGACCGCGTCCACGGCGTGACCGAAGAAACCACCACCGGCGTTCACCGCCTGCTGGACATGCTGGCCAAGGGCGAGCTGAAAATCCCGGCCATCAACGTCAACGACTCGGTGACCAAGAGCAAGAACGACAACAAGTACGGCTGCCGTCACAGCCTGAACGATGCGATCAAGCGCGGCACCGACCACCTGTTGTCCGGCAAGCAAGCGCTGGTGATCGGCTACGGTGACGTGGGCAAGGGTTCGTCCCAGTCCCTGCGTCAGGAAGGCATGATCGTTAAAGTCTCCGAAGTCGACCCGATCTGCGCCATGCAAGCCTGCATGGACGGTTTCGAAGTGGTTTCGCCGTTCATCAACGGCCAGAACGACGGCACCGAAGCCAGCATCGACAAGGCCCTGCTGGGCAAGATCGACCTGATCGTGACCACCACCGGCAACGTGAACGTGTGCGACTCGAACATGCTCAAGGCCCTGAAAAAGCGCGCCGTGGTGTGCAACATCGGTCACTTCGACAACGAAATCGACACCGCTTTCATGCGCAAGAACTGGGCATGGGAAGAAGTGAAGCCACAGGTACACAAGGTTCACCGTACCGGTGCTGGCGATTTCGACCCGCAGAACGATGACTACCTGATCCTGCTGGCCGAAGGCCGTCTGGTCAACCTGGGCAACGCCACTGGCCACCCAAGCCGCATCATGGATGGCTCGTTCGCCAACCAGGTACTGGCGCAGATCTTCCTGTTCGGCCAGAAATACGCCGACCTGTCGCCCGCCCAGAAAGCCGAGCGCCTGACCGTGGAAGTACTGCCGAAGAAACTCGACGAAGAAGTGGCCCTGGAAATGGTCCGCGGCTTCGGCGGCGTAGTGACTCAACTGACCAAGACCCAGGCCGACTACATCGGCGTGACGGTCGAAGGCCCGTTCAAGCCGCACGCTTACCGCTACTGATTTGCCTGCTGCCTGCTCCCCATGTGGGGGCAGGCTTTTGTGGGAGCGGGCTTGCTCGCGAAGGCGGTGTGTCAGTCGACTTATCTACTACTGACATACCGCCTTCGCGAGCAAGCCCGCTCCCACATTGACGGTGTGCACCTTCTGGCTTTATGAGTTTCCATAGGTATGACCATGTCCCAAGACCGTCGCTACAGCTTCGAGTTCTTCCCGACCAAGACCGATGCTGGGCATGAAAAACTGATGGCAACTGCCAAGCAGTTGGCCAGCTACCACCCCGATTTCTTCTCCTGCACCTACGGTGCCGGTGGCTCCACCCGCGATCGCACGATCAACACCGTGCTGCAGCTGGAAAGCCAAGTCAAAGTACCTGCAGCTCCGCATTTGTCCTGCGTGGGCGACAGCAAGGCCGACCTGCGCAGCCTGCTGACCCAATACAAGCAAGCCGGCATCAAGCGCATCGTCGCCCTGCGCGGTGACCTGCCGTCCGGGATGGGCATGGCCAGCGGCGAGCTGCGCTACGCCAATGACCTGGTGAGCTTCATTCGCGAAGAAACCGGCGATCACTTCCACATCGAAGTGGCCGCTTATCCGGAGATGCACCCCCAGGCGCGCAATTTCGAAGACGATCTGCAGAATTTCGTGCGCAAGGCCAACGCCGGCGCCAACAGCGCGATCACCCAGTACTTCTTCAACGCAGAGAGCTACTTCTACTTCGTTGAGCGTGTACAAGCGATGGGCGTGAACATCCCGATCGTGCCGGGCATCATGCCGATCACCAACTACAGCAAACTGGCGCGCTTCTCTGACGCCTGCGGCGCGGAAATCCCACGCTGGATTCGTAAACAACTGGAAGCCTACGGCGACGACGTCAAGAGCATCCAGGCGTTCGGCGAACAGGTCATCAGCGAAATGTGTGAACAATTGTTGCAAGGTGGCGCGCCAGGGTTGCACTTCTATACCCTGAACCAGGCTGAGCCAAGCCTCGCTGTCTGGAACAACCTGAAGCTGCCACGCTAAGGTCTGTTCCGAAATGCAAAGGCCCTCATAATGAGGGCCTTTGCCGTTCTAAACGCCCACGGAATTCTGCAGTCCATGAATACATCCGCCCCGACGTCCCGCCCGCAACTGGTCTACCTGGTGTTCGGCGCAGAGACTTACCATCAGGAAGCGGTATTCAGCATCGCCAGCGCCCTGTCGTTCCTGCGGGACGAGCCGGACACAGGCATCGACATCCAGGTCTTCACCGACAACCCCGAGCCCTACCGCCTGCTGCCAGTACGGGTACGCCCGCTGGACGAAGCCACGCGCAAACGCTGGAGCGAGCCTCACGGCTACCACTTTCGCACCAAGCACGTGGTGCTGCGGCAAGTGTTGCAAGAATCCGAAGTGGCGCTGCTGATCGACACCGATACGTTTTTCCATCATTCGCCCCTGGCGCTGTTTGAACGCGTGCAGCCGGGCACCCTGCTGTGCAACGCCTTCTACACCAAATACGGCGACAACCACGAAAGCATTCTGTACAGCGCCCTGTACCAGCGCCTGCTGGACATGGGCGTGGCCGACGATGACATGATGACCCTCAATTCAGGGGTCATGGGCCTGACGCAGCAGGACGCGCACATCCTCGACCGCTCGATCGAGTTGATGGACGAACTGTTTCCCCATGCCCAGGGCGCCTACACCCTGGAAGAGTTCTGCCTGTCGATCGCCGCCTATCGCACCCTCAATGTGCGCGAATGCCCAGACCTGATCCACCACTACTGGAGCCGCAAGCAGCTGTTCCGCGCCAAGGTCAAGGCGTGGATCACCAAGCACGGGGCTAACCCCACCAGCGCCACGGCCTTGGACGATACCCGCCAGGTCTCCGCTCACCTGCCCCGCCCGCCGCGCCTGCAACGACTGATGTACAAGCTGATCACCCTGGCATTGCCCAAGCACCAGCAGCAGTTCATCCGGGAAATTCTCTACGGTTGCTATGAACATGAGAACGAATTCGACCAGGCGTGTGGCCCGGTTTGGTGGGACAAGGCCCGACAAAATCAGGAAGAGCGCCAGGGTCGACCCGTGGATGCCCACCTGCTGGAGCACTGGTTTGCCAATCCCGTGGTGCGGCTGATTCTCGGTGAGCGGCGCGAGGCGATCTACGAACACTTGATCAAATCTCCGGGCAAGTAAAACCTGCAGGTGCCCGCAGATCGCTGTGCCAGAGCTTCTCTTTAGCCCGCCACAGTCGTAATCTCAGGGCATGCCTGTCACTTTCCGGTTGTTGACTGCTGTTCTTTTCGCTTGCCTGAGCCTCGGCGCCCATGGCGAGAAATTGCGTATTGTCACCGAGCCCTGGGCGCCTTACGTGTATGACGACCACGGCACCATGCGCGGGCTCGACTACGAGACCACGGTGATTGTGTTCCAGCGCCTGGGCATCGACGTGGATTGGCAATTCTTGCCCTGGAAGCGCTGCCTGGCGATGCTCGACCAGGGCCAGGCCGATGGCGCGCTGGATATTTTCCACAGCCACGAACGCGATGCGGTGCTGCTGTACCCCAGCGAGCCGCTGTCCGAGGTGGAGTTCGTGCTGTTCTATGCCAACGAGCGCCCGCATCCCTTCCAGTCCTTCGAAGACCTGCGCGGCCTGACCATCGGCACTTCACCGGGCTACCTCTATGGCGCCGAATTCAGCGAGTCCACCCTGTTCAAGCAGGAACCGGCCGCCAGCCACGAGGCCAACTTCGGCAAGCTGGCCCTTGGCCGGATCGACCTGGTCATCACGGACCGCCGGGTCGGCCAGTATGTGCTCAAGGCCCTCGGACTTGAGCACCAGATCACCCAGGCGCCCCAGGTGGTCAGCAGCCAGCCACAGTTCCTGGCCGTGCGCCGGGGTGCCGGCATGGACTTGCTGGTGCAACGCTTTGCCGCCGAACTCAAACGCTTCAAGCAAGAGCCGGCCTACGCGGCCTTGAGCGCCAAATATGCCGGCAGCAGCCTCCAGACCAGCGCATCAGCCCTGCCTGCAAGCACCGTTGAGCAGCAGGAAAGCAGCGCGAAGTGATTGCTCTGTTATACTCCGGCCTTTCCGCCAGGCTTACGCCCGGACGCTTCGGTCTTGCAAAAGGCACCCGACCCCGCTACAGCGCAGCTTTCAAGCCCGCGCGAGCCGTCTGAGTGCCTGCCAGCCCCAGCAGGACCGGACGGGATTGCGTTCATCTAAACGCCATTCACGCCAGGCAAGACTATCCCTCTGGGCCAAGCCCTAACTAAAACAGGATTACTCATGTCCTTTGCTTCCCTCGGTCTCTCCGAGGCTTTAGTCCGCGCCATCGAGGCAGCGGGCTATACCGAGCCTACTCCGGTGCAACAGCGGGCCATTCCCGCCGTGTTGCAAGGCCGCGACCTGATGGTTGCGGCTCAGACAGGTACTGGTAAAACCGGCGGCTTCGCCCTTCCGATCCTGGAGCGGTTGTTCCCCAACGGTCACCCGGACAAATCCCAGCGTCACGGCCCGCGCCAACCGCGCGTATTGGTCCTGACCCCTACCCGCGAACTCGCCGCCCAAGTGCATGACAGCTTCAAGCTGTATGCCCGCGACTTGAAGTTCGTCAGCGCCTGCATCTTCGGCGGCGTCGGCATGAACCCACAGGTTCAGGCCATGTCCCGTGGTGTCGACGTGCTGGTTGCCTGCCCGGGTCGTTTGCTTGACCTGTGCGGCCAAGGCAGCGTCGATTTGTCCCACGTGGAAATACTCGTGCTGGACGAAGCCGACCGTATGCTCGACATGGGCTTTGTCCATGACGTGAAAAAGGTCCTCGCGCGCCTGCCGGCCAAACGCCAGAACCTGCTGTTCTCGGCCACGTTCTCCAACGACATCACCGCTTTGGCGGGCAAGTTGTTGCACAACCCGGAGCGTATTGAAGTCACACCGCCGAACACCACGGTCGAGCGTATCGAGCAGCGCGTATTCCGCCTGCCGACCGCTCACAAGCGTTCGCTGCTGGCCCACCTGATCACCGCCGGCGCGTGGGAACAGGTGTTGGTCTTCACCCGCACCAAGCACGGCGCCAACCGCCTGGCCGAGTACCTGGACAAGCACGGCCTCACCGCCGTCGCGATCCACGGCAACAAGAGCCAGAACGCCCGCACCAAAGCCCTGGCAGACTTCAAGGCCGGTGAAGTGCGCATCCTGGTCGCCACCGACATCGCCGCTCGCGGCCTGGACATCGACCAACTGCCCCACGTGGTCAACTTCGAGCTGCCAAACGTCGACGAAGACTACGTGCACCGTATCGGCCGTACCGGCCGGGCCGGTCGTTCGGGCGAGGCCATTTCCCTGGTCGCACCGGACGAAGAAAAGCTGCTGAAAAGCATCGAGCGCATGACCAAGCAGAAAATCGCCGATGGCGACCTGATGGGCTTCGACTCCAGCGCCGTTGAGGCTGAGAAGCCTGAAGTGCGCGAGCGTCCGGACGTGCGTAACCCGCGCAACAACCCACGCGGTCCGAAGGGCGATGGCCCGAACGGCGGCGGCGGTGGTGGCGGTCGTAAAGACAAGGGCAAGGACAAGGGCGGCAAGGACAAGGCTGCGACCAATGGCCGTGGCGAACGCCCGGCCCGTGAGCAAAAGCCCCGTGAAGGCACCCCGGCCCGCGAACAGCGCCAGCCGAGCCAACCGCCACGTGCTGCTGCCGACCGTGCTCCGGACGAGTTCCTGGACGACGACGTGGACAACTTCGGTAACCGCGTTGACTACGTGCCCCAGGCCAAGCCGGCCCAGGGTCGCGGTCGTCGTCCGGGCGCTCCCGCCCAGGGCGCAGGCGCAGGTTCTCCACGCACCGGCGGCCAGCCACAAGGTCGCCAGAACGGTCCGCGCAGCAGCAACGGCGCCACCACCGGCACCCCGCCGGCCAAGCGCAGCGGCCCACGCAACGGTGCACCCCGTGACGGCCAGGCCCGTCGCGAAGAGTCCCGCAACCGTCGCCCGGCCCGTGATGATCAACCTCGCCTGTCTGAGCCAGCGGTACAAAACCCGCGCGGCGGCCCGGCACCGAAGATCATCCACAAAGAGTCGAAAAGCGATCGCACGCTGACACCTGAGCAGCTGGATCAACTGCCGGGCCGTCCACGTGGCGAAAAACCGGCGTTGCTGACCCGCAACCGCTGAGTTTTCAACGCGCCATAAAAAATGCCCCGGATCGCGAGATCCGGGGCATTTTTGTGTGGCCGGCGAAAATTACTTCGCTTTCACACCTTCAAACGTCACGTACAGCTCAACGTTGTTGGACGCTGGACCCAGGTCCATCTGCTTGCCGAAGTCCTGGCGATTGAAGGAGGTAGTACCTTCAAAGCCGGCACGGTAGCCGCCCCATGGATCCTTGCCTTCACCCAGGAAGGTCGCCTTGACGACGATCGGCTTGGTCACGCCGTGAAAGGTCAGGTCGCCGGTCACGTCAGCAGTGACTTGGCCAGCGGCATTCTTGCCAGTGGTCTTGACGCTGGTGGAGACGAACTTGGCATCGGCAAACTTGCCAACGTCCAGGAAGTCTTTGCTGGCGATGTGCTTGTCACGTTCGGCGTGGTTGGTGAACACGCTGGCGGTGCGGACGTTGAACTCAATCTTGCTGTCTTCAGGCTTGGCAGCATCGAAGCTGAACTTGCCGTCCAGGTCCTTGAAGGTACCGGTGATGAAGCTGTAGCCCAAGTGGCTGATCTTGAAGTCAACGAAGGCGTGCTGGCCTTCCTTGTCGACAACGTAGTCAGCTGCCATCGCCTGACCGGCAGTCAGCAGGGCAGAACCGATGGCCAGAGCGGCGAGAGTCTTTTTCAACATGCTTTCTATTCCTTGTGAGTCGAGGTTGAACATCAGGCTTTGCGCCCCAGCATACGAACCAGGGTCACATCACGATCAATGAAATGGTGTTTCAGCGCGGCCACGCCATGCAGGCCGGCGAACACCACCAATACCCAGGCCAGGTACAAATGCACCACGCCTGCGGTGTCTGCCTGGTCCGGTAGCCCGGAAACCAGTGCAGGAATCTCAAACAGGCCAAACACCGGGATCCCGACACCGTCTGCGGTGGAAATCAGGTAACCGGCAATCATCACGGCAAACAGCCCGAGATACAGGAACGCGTGGCCAAACGCAGCCCCCAGACGCGTCATGCGGCTATAGCTGGCAAGCGGTGGCGGCGGCGGGCTGACCAGGCGCCAGACGATCCGCACGAGCATGATGGCGAACAGCGTAATGCCGATGCTCTTGTGCAGGTCCGGGGCGTCTTTGCGCCAGGCACTGTAGTAGTCGAGACCGACCATCCACAGGCCCAATGCGAACAGACCGAACACCACCAGGGCCACGCCCCAGTGCAAAACGATGCTGACCCAGCCATAGCGGGCCGGTGAATTACGTAGTTGCATGTCCCAAATCCCGTAAGAGCTGTGGCAAGACTATCGATTTACCTATCGAATTAAAGCGGAAAATTTCGCTTTGAAATATCGAGAAATACGATCAAGAGCGTATGCAGAGTAAGTTAACAAGAGATTAAGGACTATCCAGAAGAAACGTGACGGACTGTCCTGCGTTTACCACCAATTTACGCTTCAGACTCGCAATGGGTTGTGACACAGGCCTGCATTGCATAGGCTTGCGCGATTGTTTCGCCCGCGCACGTCGCGAGCCGCTTCGAGGAGAATGAACATGGGTTTGAATAACCAGTGGATGCAACGCGACCTTGCGGTGCTGTGGCATCCCTGCACCCAGATGAAAGACCACCAGCAACTGCCGCTTATCCCGATCAAGCGCGGTGAAGGCATCTGGCTGGAAGACTTCGAAGGCAAACGCTACCTCGACGCCGTCAGTTCCTGGTGGGTCAACGTGTTTGGCCACGCCAACCCGCGCATCAACCAGCGCATCAAGGACCAGGTCGACCAGCTGGAACACGTGATCCTCGCCGGTTTCAGTCACCAGCCGGTAATCGAGCTGTCCGAGCGCCTGGTGAAGATGACCCCCGAAGGCCTGACCCGCTGCTTCTACGCCGACAACGGCTCGTCGTGCATCGAAGTCGCGCTGAAGATGAGCTTTCACTATTGGCTCAACCGCGGCCTGCCGAACAAGAAGCGCTTTGTCACCCTGACCAACAGCTACCACGGCGAAACCATCGCCGCGATGTCGGTTGGCGATGTGCCGCTGTTCACCGAGACCTATAAAGCCCTGCTGCTGGACACCATCAAGGTGCCGAGCCCCGACTGCTACCTGCGCCCCGACGGCATGAGCTGGGAAGAACATTCCCGGAACATGTTCCTGGCCATGGAGCAGACCCTGGCCGAAAACCACGACACCGTGGCCGCCGTGATCGTCGAGCCGCTGATCCAGGGCGCCGGCGGCATGCGCATGTACCACCCGGTGTACCTCAAGCTGCTGCGCGAAGCCTGCGACCGTTATGGCGTGCACCTGATCCACGACGAAATCGCCGTGGGCTTTGGCCGCACCGGTACGATGTTCGCCTGTGAACAGGCCGGCATCCGCCCGGACTTCCTGTGCCTGTCCAAGGCCCTGACCGGCGGCTACCTGCCGCTCGCCGCGGTGGTCACCACCGACGATGTGTACGACGCCTTCTACGACGACTACCCGACCCTGCGAGCCTTCCTGCACTCCCACAGCTACACCGGTAACCCGCTGGCCTGTGCGGCGGCCCTGGCGACCCTGGATATCTTCGAAGAAGACAACGTCATCGAAAACAACAAGGCCCTGGCCCAGCGCATGGCCACCGCCACCGCGCACCTGGTGGACCATCCGCACGTCTCGGAAGTGCGCCAGACCGGCATGGTGCTGGCCATCGAGATGGTGCAGGACAAGGCCACCAAGACCGCCTACCCGTGGCAGGAACGCCGTGGCCTGAAGGTGTTCGAACATGCGCTGGAGCGAGGCGCGTTGCTGCGGCCGTTGGGCAGCGTGGTGTACTTCCTGCCGCCGTATGTGATCACCCCGGAGCAGATCGACTTCCTGGCTGAAGTGGCCAGCGAAGGGATCGACATTGCCACCAACAGCAAGGTCAGCGTGGCGGTGCCCAAGGATTTCCACCCGGGGTTTCGTGATCCGGGCTGATTGAGTTGATCGTTCCCACGCTCCGCGTGGGAATGCAGCCATGGACGCTCCGCGTCCGCCCTGCACACTATTTCCAGAGAACAGAAATGAGACTGTCCCGCTTTTTTGTCGACGCCCCCCTGAGCCTTGGCGACCACGAGTTGCCGGAAGCCCAGGCGCACTACATCAGCCGCGTATTGCGCATGAGCGAAGGCGACCCCGTGCAGTTGTTCGACGGTTCCGGCCAGGAGTTTCGCGCCAGCTTGCTGGAAGTCGGCAAAAAACGCGTGGTGGTGCAAGTCACCGAAACCTTCGCCGGGCAGGTCGAGTCGCCGTTGCAGATTCACCTCGGCCAGGGCCTGTCCCGTGGCGAGCGAATGGACTGGGCGATCCAGAAAGCCACCGAGCTTGGGGTGAATGAAATCACCCCGATCTTCAGCGACCGCTGCGAAGTGCGCCTCAAGGACGAACGCGCCGACAAACGCCTGCAGCACTGGCGCCAGGTGGCGATCAGCGCGTGCGAGCAGTGCGGTCGCTCGCGAGTGCCGGTGATTCACCCACCGCTGTTGCTGGCGGATTGGTTGAAACAGGCCGAAGCGGATTTGAAGCTGGTGCTGCACCCGGTGGCCGAGCCCCTGGTGAGCCACGCCAAGCCTGGGAGCCTGGCCTTCCTGATCGGGCCGGAGGGTGGATTGACTGATGGCGAAGTCGAAACGGCACAAGGTGCGGGGTTTCATGCCGCACGGTTGGGCCCACGGGTGCTGCGTACCGAAACTGCGCCAGTCGTGGCGCTGGCGGTGGCTCAACAACTCTGGGGCGACTTCTAAACCCGTTTTGCAAACCCCATCAAATGTGGGAGCGGGCTTGCTCGCGAATGCGGTGGATCAGTCACACATGTATTGACTGGCACTCCGCTTTCGCGAGCAAGCCCGCTCCCACATTTGGATCGGGTTTGCACTCCGCTACTCCACTGGGTCACTCACAGGCGTCGCAATAATCGCCTTCAACTCACTGGTCATCGGGAATTCCAGGTTCAGGCCCTTGGGCGGAATCGGCTGCTCAAACCAGCGCTGGTAAATGCCGTTGATCTCCCCCGAGCTGTACAGCCCGGCCAGGGTCTCATTGACCACCGCGAGAAACTGCGGGTCGTCCTTGCGCACCATGCAGCTGTAGATTTCCCGCGACTGTTCTTCCCCAACCACCACCCACTTGTGCGGGTCCCTGGCCTTGGCGCGCTCCCCGTAGAGCAACGCGTCATCCATGTAAAACGCCGCCGCCCGTCCGGATTGCAGCATCTGGAAGGCTTCGCCGTGGTCCTTGGCGCTGATCACCGACATGTTCAGTTTGTGATCAACGTTGTAGCTCTTGAGGAACCGCTCGTTGGTGGTGCCGGCGGTGGTTACCACGTTCTTGCCTTGCAGGTCGGCGAAGCTTTTGATGCCGCTGTCGTTGGCGGTCAGCAACTGGCCCTTCACGTAGATAAACCCGTAGGAAAACGCCACCTGCTTCTGCCGCTCGGCGGTCACGCCGGTGGAACCGCATTCCAGGTCCACGGTGCCGTTTTGCACCAGGGCTATGCGGGTCTGGGAAGTCACCAGGTTGTACTTCACGTTGAGCTTCGGCACACCGGTTTTCTGCTGGATACGCTCGACGATCTTGTTCGCCAGCTCCACCGAATAGCCCATGGGCTTGCCGCTGTGATCCCCCACATAGGAAAACGGCACCGAGGCATCGCGGTAGCCGAGGGTGATGCTCCTGGCATTGGCGATCTTGCTCAGCGTGCCGTCCAAGGGGGCCTCGGTGGCCTGGGTCT
>NZ_CP080030.1:6704821-6718145 GCF_019382755.1 Pseudomonas sp. Colony2
GGACGGCGCACTGCAATGACACTGATCTCGACCAGCACGTCCGGTCGCGCCAACTGCGCCTGCAACGTGGTACGCGTTGGTGCCTGCCCCGGCGATAGCCAGGCGGACCAGACTTCATTCATCGGCGCAAAACCCTCCTGGATATTGTTCAGGTAGATGGTCGCATTCAGCAGATGATCCTTGTCGCTGCCGGCCTCGGCCAGCAGCGCATCAATCCTGGCCAGCACCTGTTCGGTCTGGGTCTTCACATCGCGGCCTTCGCCCGGCACCTGGCCGGACAGGAACACCAAATTCTGAAAAACCACGGCGCCAGACAAGCGGCTGTTGCTGTTGATTCGGGTGATGGTCATCGAAATATCCTCAAGCGGCACGGGGCGCGAAGCCCTGCATATCAATGGAAGTGGTGTGCCGGCCAATCAACTCGGCCAGTACCTGGCCGCTGCCGCAAGCCAGGGTAAACCCGAGGGCGCCGTGGCCGAGGTTAAGCCACAGGTTGCTGTAGGCGCTGGCACCAATCAACGGCACGCCGGTCGGCGTGGCCGGGCGCATACCGGCCCATTCGACCGCGTGCTGGTAGTCACCGGCCAGCGGGAACGTCTCAAGTGCCTGGCGTTTAATCAGCGCCAGGCGCTTGGGTTCCAGGCGGGTGTCGAAGCCGACAATATCCACCATCGCCGCCACCCGCAGTTGCTCACCGATGCGCGCGTAGACGATCTTGCGGTCGTAATCGGTGATGCTGATGTTCGGCGCCTGATGCTGCGCGCCAATCGGCACGCTCAGGCTGTAACCCTTGAGGGGATACAGCGGCAGTGACATACCCGGCAAGGCCAGCTCGGGGCTGCGGTGCCCGGCGGCCAGCACCAGGTGCTGCACCGGCAAGACTTCACTGCCCATTTCGATAGCCTGCACGGCGCCTGCGCGGTGACGAATCGCCGTCACCTTGCGCCCCAACAGGAACGTGCAACGCCCCGACGCTTCAAGGCGCGCCGCCAGTTGTTGGCAGAACCCATGGCAGTCGCCGACCTCCTCATTGGGCGTATAGATGCCGCCGGCAAAACTGGCGCTGTCCAGGGTCGGTTCCAGCCGTGCGCAGTCCGCCGCCGAGAGCACTTGCTGTTGCAGCGGGTCGGTCACTTTATTCAAGGCGCGTTCATAGCTGTCGAGGCTGCGAAAGGTCACCAGCTTGCCGTTGCGCCGCCAGTGGAAACCGCCCAGTTGGTCTTCTTCACGCCAGCGTTGCAGGGTGCCCTGGCTCAAGGACGCCAGGCGCAGCAGGTGGGCCGCATTGCGCTGGTTCACCGAGCCACGGCAGGCGCCCAGGAACGAGGCCATCCAGCGCCACTGCGCCGGGTCCATGCGCGGGCGCAGCTTCAGCGGCGAGTCACCGCGCAGCATCCAGCCGATGGCTTGCAACGGTACGCCCTTGTCGGCCAACGGCGCGACATAGCGGTAGGACAGTTGCCCGCCGTTGGCGAAGCTGGTCTCGCTGCCCAGGGTTTCCCGGGCTTCGACCACCGTCACCTGCATGCCGGCACGCACCAGCGCGTAGGCACTCGTCAGGCCGATAACCCCGCCACCGATGATGCAAACCTGCTGAGCCATGTGCGTCCCTTAACCGTGCGATGTCAGGCTTGAAGGTTAGAGGCAGGTGACAGCGGCGGGACAATGAATAAAGATGGGTCACCCATAAACAAAGGTTATGGACTGCCCATGCGCTTGCGTCATATCGAAATCTTCCAGGCCATCCGCCAGACCGGTTCCATCAGCGCCGCCGCCCAGTTGCTGCATGTCTCGCAGCCGGCGGTGAGCAAGGTGCTGCAGCACGCCGAGTTGCAGTTGGGGTTCCCGCTGTTCCTGCGTATACGTGGCAAGTTGCAGCCGACGCCGGAAGCGTTGGCGCTGGAGCGCGAAGTCGACAAGGTCACCGAAAGCCTGCAAGGCGTGCGGCGCCTGGCACAGAACCTGCGCCGCGAGCCGGGCCAGAGCCTGCGTATCGGCGCAACACCCGCGCTGGCCTTGTCGTTGCTGCCGCCGGCCATCCGCGAATGGACCCAACGCTACCCGGACATCGCCTGCGAGCTGTCCAGCGCCCACAGCCGCGAGCTGGTGCAAAACCTGTTGATGCGTGAGGTCGACGTGGCGCTGACCCTGCAACCGCCCGATCACCCAGGGCTGAACGCCCAGCCGTTGGCCCACGGCGTGCTGGTGGCGCTGGCGCCGCAGGGTTACTGGAAGGAAAACGAGCTAGGCAAACCGTTGCCGCTGATGGCCCTGGCGGGCGCGCCGTTGATTGGCCTGTCCAGCGCCGACCCGTTGTCGGCGAAGCTGGACAGCTACCTGGAAGCGGTCGATCCACCGCCACGGGTCAGCATCGCAGTGCAGACCTATTCCCTGGCCAGGGCCATGGTCGAATCCGGCGCCGGGCTGGCGGTGATTGATCCGTTCACCGCCCTCGGCGCATCACCGGCCACTACTTGCATTCGCCCCCTTGCGCCGCCGCTGCCAATCACCTTGTACGCCCTGACCCGCGCCGACGAACCGCCGCCGCATATGCTGGCGAGCCTGTTGGAGATCTTCGGCAGCCGGGCCCATGAGCAATTGGACCGGCTATAACACGTACCCCATGATCGCCACGAAATGCAGCAGGCTGCCGCCAATCACGAACAAATGCCAGATCCCGTGGGAGTGCCGCAAGCGGTCCTCCAAGGCAAAGAAAATAATGCCCACGGTATACAGCACCCCGCCCGACGCCAGCCAGGCAAACCCGGTAGGCCCCAGCGCAGCAATCAGCGGCTTGACCGCCACCAGCACAATCCAGCCCATCACCGCATAGATCACGATCGACAAAATCCGCGCCTCGGAGCGTGGCTTGATCTCCTGCAGGATGCCGATCACCGCCAGCCCCCACACAATCCCGAACAGCGTCCAGCCCCACGGCCCGCGCAGCGTCACCAGGCAAAACGGCGTGTAGCTGCCGGCAATCAGCAGGTAGATCGAAAAGTGATCGACCTTCTGCATGATCGCTTTCTTGCGCCCGCGCACGCTGTGGTACACGGTCGACGCGCTGTACAGCACCAGCAACGTGAAACCGTAAATGGCCACGCTGACAATCTTCCAGGGGTTGCCGTCCATACTGGCCACCACCAACATCCATACCGCACCCACAAAAGCCGCAATCGCCCCGAGCAAGTGGCTCCAGGCGTTGAATCGTTCCCCGTGATACATGTGTCACTCACCTCGAATAACGGTTATCACCTCGACCATTCTGACGTCACCCACCCAATATCAGGTAACAACCTTTCTTCATTTGCCCAAATACACATGCCGATGGATGATTCGCTTCATCCTGTGGGAGCTGGCTTGCCGGCGATAGCGGTGTATCAGCAGCAGATGCATGTCTGACCCACCGCTATCGCCGGCAAGCCAGCTCCTACATAAAAGCCCCTCATCGGTAACGCCCATGCCCGACCTCGAACCTGCCCAGCCCCACCCGAGTCTGTGGCAATTGTTTTACAACTTCGCCATGGTCGGCCTGTTCGGCTTTGGCGGCGTGATGCCTTGGGCGCGGCAGATGATGGTCGACCGCAGGCAGTGGGTCAGCGAACAAGGCTTCAACGAGTTGCTGACCACCGGCCAATTTTTCCCCGGGCCGAATATCGCCAACGTCGGCATCATCTACGGTCGGCGCCTGCACGGCTTGCCGGGTGCGGTTGTGACCGTGGTCGGCTTGTATCTGTTCCCCTCGCTGATCACCGTACTGGCCGGCTTCGCCTATGCCAAATGGTGGAGCCATGACGTGGTGCAGCAGATCTTCGGCGCGGTGATGCCGATCGCCACCGGGCTGATGCTCGGCACCACCTTGCGCCTGCTCAAGGCCATGCCCAGGACCCTGGCGAATTACAGCGCGTTCGTCCTGACCTTCGTGTTGATGGCGGTGCTGGTGCTGCCGTTGTGGATGGTCCTGCTGATCTGCATTCCCAGCTCGTTGGCCTTGAGCTTCATGGGCAAGCAGAAGGTGGCCGGCTGATGCAGAGCGTGCTGTTTCACCTGATGATCCAATGCGCGCTGTGGTCGCTGATGGCGATTGGCGGCAACACCGTGGCCCTGAGCGATATCCACCGCTACACCGTCACCGACATGAACTGGATCACCGACGCCCAGTTCGTCGCCTTCTTCGCCTTGTCCCAGGCCTTGCCGGGGCCCAATGGCATGTTCCTGGTATTTATCGGCCAGCAAGCCGCCGGGTTGCCCGGCGCCCTGGTGGCCCTGACCGCCAAGCTGGTGCCCTGCTCGGTGCTCACCTACTTCGGCGCCGGCTGGCTGGAAAAACACACCAAAACCCCGTGGGTGCAGCGGGTCAAAGGCAGCCTGCTGCCGATCTCTATCGGGCTGATCCTGGCCGCCAGCTACATCCTGATGAACAGCCTGGAAAACAACGCCACCAGCCTGGTACTGACCCTGGCCAGCGCTGCCGTGGTGTATTACACAAGACTCAACGCGATCTGGCTGATCATCCTCGGCGTAGTGTTGGGCCTGTGCAGTGCATGGCTGGGAGTGAACTGGTTTTAGGGGCACAATCGACGGCATTCGAACAAGAGTCACGCCCATGCTGATCGACGAAGAGTTCACCCTCAAGAAGCTGGAAATCTTCCTGGCGTTCATGCGCACCGGCAACCTGGCGCGGGCGGCGGCTGAATTGCAGACCAGCAACGTCAGCGTGCACCGGGCGATCCACTCCCTGGAAAACGCCCTGCGCTGCCCGCTGTTCAAGCACGAAGGCCGCAACCTCACGCCGCTGGAAAGCGCCTATGTGCTGGAAGAGCGTGCGCAGAAGCTGGTGCAGGATGTGGTCGACAGCGTGCGGGTCACCCGCGAGGCCGCCGGCTTTTCCGCCGAGCGCTTCAAGCTGGGCTCGCTGTATTCGCTGACGGTGAAGACCGTGCCGCAGTTGATCATGGGGCTGAAGATTCGCCGCAGCGAGCTGAATATCGACCTGATCCTCGGCTCCAATTTCGACCTGCTGTACAAGCTGAAGAACATGGAAGTCGACGCGATCCTGATCTCCCTCGACGAGCACGCCAACGATCCGGACTGCGAGCAGATCGCGCTGTTTTCCGACGACATCTTCCTCGCCACCCCGGCCGATTCACCCTTCGACCGCGAGCAGGAAATCGACCTGGCGGACGTGCGCGACGCCACCTTCATCACCCTCACCCAAGGCTTCGCCACCCATCAGGATGGCAACCGCGTATTCAAGCAGGCAGGGTTCGAGCCGAAGGTGGCGATGCAGGTCAACGACATCTTCACCCTGCTGAGCATGGTCAGTTCGGGGGTGGGTTATGCGCTGCTGCCGGGGCGGATTGCGGCGGTGTATGAGAACCGGGTGAAGCTGATTCCCCTGCAACCGCGCTACCGTTTGCAGCAGCACATTGGCGTGGTGTTTCTGAAAGCCAAGGAGCGCGACCCGAACCTGCTCGCGCTGTTGGCGGAGTGCCGGATGTATGCGAACCGCCAAACCTGACAATGATCCCCTGTGGCGAGGGAGCTTGCTCCCGCTCGGCTGCGCAGCAGTCGTAAAATCAGCGCCCGCGTTGTTTCAGGAAGAATGCATTGGGACCGCTTCGCGCTCCAGCGGGAGCAAGCTCCCTCGCCACAAAAGCGGTCGACACATCTCGGGTCAGCCGACGATCCCGCGCACGATGAAGTACAGCACCGACGGCCCCAGCAAGCACCCAAGCCCGGTGTGAAAGGTGGCGGTCAGTGCGCCATACGGCACCAACCGCCGGTCCGTCGCCGCCAGGCCTGCCGTCACACCGCTCACCGTGCCGGCCAAACCACCGAACACCATCGCCGAGCGCGGGTTATCCAAGCCCATCCAGCGTGCCGCCATGGGCGTGCCCACCATCACCAGGATCGCCTTGATCAACCCAGTCGCAATGGACAGCGCCACCACATCCGAGCTTGCACCCAACGCCGCCCCGGTCACCGGCCCGACGATGTAAGTCACCGCGCCCGCGCCGATGGTGGTCATGCTGATCGCATCGCGATAACCAAACGCCCAGGCGATACTCGCGCCCACAATAAACGGCAGCACCGTGCCCAGCAGCAAGGCAATCGCACCAATCAAGCCGGCCTTGCGCGCCTCGGTGGCCTGTACTTCAAACGCCGTGGCCACGATGGCAAAGTCCCGCAGCATGGCGCCGCCCATCAAGCCGATCCCGGAAAACAGTGCCACATCCGCCAGGCCTTTCTGCCCGCCGGTCAAGGTACCGCCCACCCAGGCCAGCACCAGCCCGATCACAATCGCGATGGCCGACCCGTGGATGCGTCCGAAGGTCAGGCGCTTGGACAGCACCACCGAAATCCACATCACCACGCCGACAAATGCAAAGGCGGTGACCAAGCCGTTATTTGCCAGGCCTTTCTCGATGAGTTCCCACATATCAGCGACCTCCCGCGACAGGGGCAGCCGCAATCAGCGGCTCTTCATCGGGCAGCGGTTCGCCCTTGTGCGTGCGGCTGATCAAGGCAATCGTGCAACCGCACACCACCACCGAACCAATCGCCGCCAGCACCGCCACCGGGCCGCCGTGCAGCGCGGTGACCACGTTCTGTTGCGCCGCCATCGCCACCACCACCGGGATGTACATGGCACCCCAGAAGCCGACACCCATCTCGCATTCCTTGGTCATGCCGCCGTGTTTGTGCATCCACAACCGTGCGCAGATCAGCAGGATCATCGCGATCCCCACCCCGCCCACGTTGGATTTGACTCCCAGCAACACGCCGAGCATGTCGCCCAGAATCACGCCGGCCAACATGCAGATCGCCAGCAACGCCACACCGTAAATAATCATGATGGTTGTCCTCAAAGTGCTTCATCGAAATTGTTGTTTTTGTGCTTCGAAAGCCTTGGGCGGCAATGCCGATCCGATAAAGATGAATACCGTACCTGTGGCGAGGGAGCTTGCTCCCGTTGGGCTGCGTAGCGGCCCTGAAATCCTCGGAGCGCTGCGCACTCCAACGGGAGCAAGCTCCCTCGCCACAGGTCATTGGTGACCCGCTCTATCTCTTGACCGACCAGCATCAGCCTTGGTGGAGCTCTATCGGTGATGGTTTCCCTCCTCTCGCAGCAAGGCCTGCAAGGTGTCCAGGCGGGCGCCTTCGAAGGCGATGGCGGTGCCTTGCTCGAACACCCGGCGCGCGAGGCCCGTAAGCACGGCACCGGGAGGCAGTTCGATATGCAGGCGCACACCGCGCTCGAAGGCGCTTTGCACGGTGCCGCGCCAGTCGACGATGCGGCACATGTTGAAGGCGAGGTCGTCGCGCAGGTGTTCGGTGTTGTGGATCGGCCGGGCGCGGGTGCTGCTCAGGTAGGTGATGCTCGGCGGTTTCAGTGTCACTTGGGCGAATGCTTCGGCCAGGGCCTCGGCGGGTTTTTCCAGCAGTACGCAATGAGACGGCACGCTGACGGCCAGGCGTTTGGCGACGCCGTTGCCGCGCACCAGATTGGCGACCGCCTTCATGGCCTCATCGCTGCCGGCGATGACCGTCTGGTTGTCGGCATTGATATTGGCCAGGTAAACCGGGGTTTGCGGGCTGTGGACCTGAGCAAGCAAGGCTTCGACGGTGGACAGGTCCGGGCCGATAAGGGCGGTCATGCCGTAGCCGTGGGGATACGCGTGTTGCATCAATTCGCCGCGCAGGCTGACGAGTTTCAACGCGTCGGCAAAGTCCAGCGAGCCGGCGATCACGGCGGCCGGATAGGCACCAATGGACAGGCCGGCGACGTAATCGGGGGTGTGTTCCAGCAAACGCGCACTGGCCACACCGGCAATCAACAGGCAGAGCTGCACGGCACGGGTCGAGGCCAGCGCTTCGGCAGAATCCAGGGTAAGCACATCCTCATTGAGGGCAGCACTGGCTTCGTCCAGCACCGCACGCGGCAGTTGCTGGAGCATGCCGGGACGCTGGGCGCCCTGCCCCGGGAATGCCAGGAGGCTACTCATGCCACGGTCTGCCAAGGATCGAGCACCAACTGCGCGCCGCTGGCGTTCTTCAGCAGCACGCGACGCGAACCACCGGCCCATTCACGCAACGCGACCGCGCCAAAAGGCGTTTGCAGTTGCAGGTCCACGGCGCACACCGCCGTATCCAGTATCGCCAGCAGGTCCTCTGCATCGCTGCGTTCAAGGCGCTCGGGCGTGCGCAGAATCAAATCCAGATCGCTCTTGGCATGCAACGCTTCGACGCCGCTGGCCAACTCGAAACCCGCACTGCCGGTGACGCCCCAACTCTCTCCCGCCAGCACCGGTCGCAACTGAGCGAGGGCCTGCAACGCCGGCAAATCCCTTGGCGAGATCACACCGCGCAGGTCTTCCGGCACCACGCGCCGCTGCACGGCCGCCATCGGCATCACGGCGGCGAAGCGCTGCTCGCGCAAGCGCCCGCGTACCCCCACCGCTACCTGGCCCGGCGGCGCAATCGCCCGCCGCACCACCACCGGATGCCCAGCGGCCAATGCTTCCAGCACCCAGGCCGGCGCATCAGCGGGCGCATGCGCCGGGGTCATGCCCCAGAGCAAGTCGTGAGCGTTCACCATTGCTCCCGCAGCAGTTGGCGCACGTGGCTGGAGGCCTCGCGGTTAGTGGCGCCCAGGCGACCGCTCAGGTCCCGACCGCCGGCCTGCACATCCTTGATCGCCTGCACCAGGCAATCGCTGACCCGCGCCACATCTTCGGTGGTGGGCTGCTCGATCTGGCTGACCGACAAGGTCTCCCAGAGCAAGCCGAGGCTGGCATAGCTGTCGATGTCATAGGCCATCGGCGGCACGCTGGCGGCCAGGGTTTCCAGCTCTTCAACACTGCGCAGGGTTACCCGCGCCGCCGAAGCCTTGCCCATGGCATGCACCATCACGCCGGGGTCGCGCAGGGCAATCAGGCGGTTGGCCTGGTAACCATGGGCGAGGAAGGCGCCGGACATCGCCTTGCCCACCAGCAGCGCGATCACTGGGTGACCGGCCAGGCGGGCACGAGCGTAGCTGTCGGCAGCGGCGGCCAATGCCTGGTGAATGCCCAAGGCCTCTTCGCGACGACCGTAGGCCTGGCTCGGCACATCCACGATGGCAATCAGCGGACGCTTGTCGCCGGTGTTGATCGCCTCATCAACGGCCTTGGCCAAGCCCCAGCCTTCCAGCAAACCGACTTCACCGTTGCGAGCGCGAGGGAAGCGGTTTTGTGGGTCGGTGACCACCGCGATAAAGCGCACTGGCTGATCACCGAGCACACCGTCGGCAACTTTCAGCGAGTTCGGCAAACCGCTCACTGGCGCTGCGTCGCCGCTCAATGAGTTGAACCACTGCAAACCTCTCATGAGCGTTCTCCCTGATACAGATCGCGAACCGTCGCCGGGTCGATTTGCGGTTCGGCGTTCAGTGCGGCCAGGCGTTCCAGATAGTGATCAACCTGACGGCTGCGCTGTTTTTCCGGCAAGCCTTGTTGCAGCAGCTCAGTGATTTGCTGCTGAATCTGCGCCACGTCGTCGGCCACATACCGGTCGGCCAAGCCGCTGTTAAAGCGTTGCTCACCGCCGGTCAGGCTCCAGATGAAGGGCCGGTCGCGGGAGTCGTATTCCTCAAGCCCGGCTTCCTGTTCGATCACCTGCGGGCCGTTCAGGCCAAGGCGCGCCTCGCGGGTCACCAGCAGATAACTGCACAGGCCCGCCGCGATGGACATGCCACCAAAGCAACCGACGCTGCCGGCCACCACGCCGATTACCGGCTGGTACTGGCGCAGGTCGACAATCGCTGCGTGGATATCGGCGATGGCAGCCAAGCCCAGGTTGGCTTCCTGCAAGCGCACGCCGCCGGTTTCCAGCAGCAGGATGGCGCGCGTCGGGATGCCGTTGCGGTTGTCTTCAGCAGCCAACTCCAGTGCTCCGGCCATCTTTGCGCCGCCGACTTCACCGAGACTGCCGCCCTGGAAATTGCCTTCGATGGCCGCGATGACCACCGGCAAGCCGGCGATGCTGCCCTTGGCGATCACCACGCCGTCATCTGCCTGCGGCACCACGCCCTGGCGGCTCAGCCACGGCGACATGACGCGCTGGAACGGGTCGATCAGTTCGCGATAGCTGCCCGCGTCGAGCAAGGCCTTGGCCCGTTGCCGGGCGCCGAGTTCGACGAAGCTGTGTTTGTTCAGCAAGTCAGTCATGACCGATCTCCTCGAAGCCTTGCTCCAGGCGCAAGCGCACCACGCCGGGTGTGGCGCCGAAGTCGTGGATATCGATGTTCAATGCGGGGGGCGTCTGCTCCTGGAAGATCCGTTCAAACAGGTGCTGCCAACGTAGCTGCGCACCATTGACCGAGGTTTGCACCTGAATCGTCAAGGTGCCGGCGGTGCCCGGTTCCAGCAGCACTTCGAGGTCACCGGAGCCGACGCAACCCACCAGCGCGCGGCCCTTGGCAGGCTGCCCGGCGGGGAATTCAAAGGATAAGGTTTCCATCACAGCGCTCCGTCGAGGCGGTCGATAAACAGGCAGGCGGCCAACAGGTCGGCGGCGCCACCGGGGGAGGCATTCAGCGCCAGCAGTTGCTGGTCCAGCTCATGCAGTTGGCGGCGGCCGGCGAGGCTTGCGCTGCCGCCGGCGTCCAGTACGGCTTGGGCGCCCTGCTGCATGGCCTGCAAGCCTTCAGGACCGGCGCGGTAGAGCACGCAGGTGTCGGCCAGGTCGGTCATGATCGCCAGCAAGGCGTCGAGGCGCGCGTTCTGTTCGCCGTGTTGCTGCAGGCGGCTTTTCTTCAGTTGGGGCAGGCCGCGTTGCAGCACCGACGGGAAGCCCAGTTGCGCCTCTTCGCGAGCACCGCGTGCGCCGTAGCGTTGTGCGACCTGGGCGCCGTGGCTCAGCGGTTGCGGTGCGTAACGGTCGTTGAGCAAGGCCAGGCGGGCGGCGCGCAACGTCACCGCGCTGGCAGTGCAGGATTCCGGTTGCAGTGCGGCGGCGGCGACTAACAGGCCGAGCGCCCAGATCGCGCCGCGATGGGTATTTACGCCGCTGGTGGTGACGAGCATCGCCTGTTCACCTTCGCGACCGATGCGCCCGAGGGCTTCACGCAGGGGCAAACCGACTTCGCCAAATTCGACAGCGGCCTCGGCCATTTCCTTGAACGCCGGCCACAGCGACAGCGCCGAGGCGTGCATCAAGCCGAGGTGCAAATCGGTATGGGCGCCGTTGCCGCGACGGTCTACCAGGGCGGGTTTCGGCGACAGGTCCGCCTCATCGATCAAGGCGTCGACGGCCATGTCGGCCAGGCGTTCGGCCAGTGTCAGGTCGTGCAGTTTGAGTGCGTGCATTTACCAGCTCCTGAACTTGGCGGGCGGGTTGTACAAGCCACCGGACCACTCCACCAGATCGGCCACGCTCTTGGCGGCCAGCAGCTCGCGGGTGGCATCGGTGCGGCGGATGCCGAGGTCTTCGGGCAGCGCAATCAAGCCTTCGCGACGCATGCGTGCGGTGTCCTTGGGGTTGTGGCGCAAGCCGATGGCGGTCACCCCGGCCACGGCGGCGATCATCGCCTGGCGCTCTTCCAGGGAACGGGCCTTGTACAGGTAGGCGATGCCTTCTTCGGTGAGCAGGTGCGTGACGTCGTCGCCGTAGATCATGATCGGCGCCAGGGGCATGCCGCTTTTGCGGGCGACTTCCACCGCGTCGAGGGTTTCGACAAAGGTGGGTTTGCCGCCTTCCTGGAAGGTCTCGACCATCTGCACCACGAGCTTTTTGCCGCGTTCGAGCAAGGCCTCGGGAGCGTCGTCGTGGCGCATGTCGAGCCAGGCGGGTGTGCCATGGCGGCGACCGCGCGGGTCGTGGCCCATGTTCGGCGCACCACCAAAACCGGCGAGGCGGCCACGGGTAACGGTGGAGGAATGCCCGTCGCCATCGACCTGCAAGGTGGCGCCGATAAACAGGTCCACCGCGTACTGGCCGGCCAGCTGGCAGAACATTCGGTTGGAGCGCAGCGAGCCGTCGCGACCCGTGAAGAACACATCCGGCCGGGCGGCGATGTAGTTCTCCATGCCCAGTTCGGTGCCGAAGCAATGCACGCTTTCGACCCAGCCGCTTTCGATGGCCGGGATCAGGGTTGGGTGCGGGTTGAGGGTCCAGTTGCGACAGATCTTGCCCTTCAGGCCCAGGGATTCACCGTAGGTCGGCAGGATCAATTCGATGGCGGCGGTGTTGAAACCGATGCCGTGGTTCAGCGATTGAACGTTGTGTTTTTCATAGATGCCGCGGATCGCCATCATCGCCATCAACACATGCACGGGCTTGATGTGGCGTGGGTCGCGGGTGAACAGCGGTTCGATGTAGAAGGGCTTGTCAGCGACCACCACGAAATCGACCCAGCTCGCGGGGATGTCGACGCGCGGCAGGTCGGTGACGTCATCTACCAGTTGGTTGACCTGGACGATGACGATGCCATCGCTGAAGGCGGCCGGCTCGATCAGCGCGGGTGTGTCTTCGGTGCTCGGGCCGGTGTAGATATTGCCGGCGCGGTCGGCCATGAAGCCGGCCGACAGGACCACGTTGGGGATCAGGTCCACCACCAGCCGCGCGTAGAGTTCGATGTAGGTATGAATCGCGCCAATTTCCAGCAGGCCGTCTTCCAGCAATTGGCTGATGCGCAGGGACTGGGTGCCGGCGAAGGAGAAATCCAGCTTGCGGGCGATGCCCTTTTCAAACAGGTCCAGGTGCTCGGAACGGCCGACGCTGGGCATGATCATGTGCAAGTCGTGGAGCTTGGCGGGGTCGGCCTTGGCCAGGGAGCGCGAGAGGAAATCGGCCTGCTTCTGGTTGTTGCCTTCCAGCACCACGCGGTCGCCGGGGAGGATCAGGGCTTCCAGGGCTTCGACAATGCGCTCGCTGGGGAGCACGGCGCCATCGGCGAAGGATCGCACCAATGCGAGGCGGCGCTGCTTCTCATCGCGCCTCCGCGTCCAGCGCGAGTCGGGGGAAGTTGTTGTTGTCATGGTCGCTCCACGGGATTTGCTGTCGTGGGCTGTACCTTAGGAGGGTATTGGGGGGGCATCAATCAAGCTGGGCGGTGAACCGTTACGATTGGAGTAATGGTTCATTAGCAAACGCTGAGGCTCGGGCTCAACACAGTTCAAATGTGGGAGCGGGCTTGCTCGCGAATGCGGTGGGTCAGTTGATAAATCGGGTACTGACACACCGCATTCGCGAGCAAGCCCGCTCCCACATTTGCTCAGCGCTGTTCGGGAGAACGTGCGCAGAAGTCCCAAAATGGGAACGATCAGTCCCTTTTTGGGAC
>NZ_CP080030.1:6718176-6718810 GCF_019382755.1 Pseudomonas sp. Colony2
CACCTGCTCCAGTGCCTGATCAACCAGTAACTGCCCCAGCTCACTCATCTGCTGAATGGCCAGCACCACGCCGCGCTGGGAACCTTCCAATTCAAAGGCCAGGTTGGAAGTCAGGGCGTTGAGTGAGGCAAAGGTTTCAGAAGCGTTGGCCAGCAGGGCTTCGGTGGATTGAGAGGGGGTGACGGTAAAGAGTGAAGATGAAGCCGAAGTCGGAAAGTAATGATCCATCGCACGCTCGGCGGCGGCCTGGAGTTTGCGGTGTTCGATTTCAGCGTTGTGGGGCGGATTGGGGGTAGGTTTGAACATGATGAAACTCCTAAACAGATGAGTAAGGAGCGCCACCGTTCGCTTGCACGCGAATAAGGGTGGCGACCGTACGCAGGTGTGCAAGACCGGGCCTGTTTAGGACACCCAGCAGGTCCGAAGACCTCCTGCGCGCAGCCGCCATAAAGCAGCGAGCACAAAAAACGCCCGTTGGATGGCTGGGCGTTTGTACGCCTAAACAGTTTCGTCGGACTTGCACGTCCGTGTCACCGTTTTTTGCGATGACGCACGAAGACTAGGCGCGATCGCAGGGCACAACAAGTTCATGCACAGCGCGAGAGGTTGCAGGAAAAATCCGATCGTAAAGCGC
>NZ_CP080030.1:6718820-6718956 GCF_019382755.1 Pseudomonas sp. Colony2
GATCGTTCCCTCGCTCTGCGTGGGAATGCATCCCGTGACGCTCCGCGTCACCACTGCGCAAGACTTGAGCCTTGCATCGCCAGCTGGACGCAGAGCGTCCGAGGCGGCATTCCCACGCGGAGCGTGGGAACGATCA
>NZ_CP080030.1:6718969-6736433 GCF_019382755.1 Pseudomonas sp. Colony2
CTCAGGCCAATCCGGCCTCGACCAACAACGCCTCCAATCCCATCAAGTCCGGCACCCTGGCCACATGCTCCCCCACCTGCACCGCCGCCAACTCCAGCGGGCACAACGGCACGTCCACATAACTCAACTGGCTATCGAGCTTGTACGAACGCGGAATCCCCTGGATCACCAACGCAATAAACTTCAACGTCGGCCGTCCTCCGAGGGTGTTCAACACCACAATCCGCGCGCGCTCTCCCACCACGCCCGACTCGCCACACGCGGCCTCAAAGCTGATCAACGGTAACTGCCGATCCCGCCAGGTAACCTGCCGCAAATACCACGGCGGCGCATCACTGGCCGGTTCGCCGCGCTGGAAGTCGATCAGCTCGGCCACGGCGACGTTGGGCAACAACAGCTGACGGTCGGCCAATGGCAGCAGCAAGCCGGTGAGTTGAGTTGCGCGGTGATCAAGCACGGGACTTGCTCCAGTAAGCGATGCTTTCCAGCAGCACCGACTCTTGATAAGGCTTGCCGAGGTAGTCGTTGACGCCAATCGCCATCGCACGATCACGGTGTTTTTGCCCGGTGCGGGAGGTGATCATGATGATGGGCATGCGCATCAGCCGCGGGTCGTCGCGCACCTGGATGGCCACTTCGAAGCCGTCCATGCGCGGCATTTCGATGTCGAGCAGCATCAGGTCCGGGGTGTGCTCTTCCAGCACGGCCATGGCGTCGATGCCGTCCTTGGCGGTGAGCACGTTCATGCCGTTGCGCTCCAGCAGGCGGCTGGTGACTTTGCGCACGGTGACCGAGTCGTCCACCACCAGCACCAGCAGCGGGCGCTTTTTCAGCGGGTCGTTGAGGATCAACGGAGCGTCCGCCGCCTGGGCCGGCAACGCCGGTGGCCGGGCGCGGATATGCGCCATCAGGTCGATGATCAGCACCACGCGGCCATCGCCAAGGATGGTTGCGCCAGACACGCCCTTCACCCCGGCAAACTGCGGCCCCAGGCCCTTGACTACGATCTCCCGGGTGCCGGCCATGGCGTCCACTTGCACCGCCACGCGCCGTTCGTTGCATTGCACCAGCAGCACCGGCAGCGGCTGGTACTGGCCCAGCAGGTTCGGCCGGCCGACGGTGTGCAGCAGGTCGCCGAGGTAGAACAGTTCGTAGCGTTGGCCGGCGTATTCGTAGCGCGGCGGGTCCTGCTGATAGTGCCCTTCCAGCTCATGGGGCATGACCCGCACCAGCCCTTCGATGGTGTTCAGCGGGATCGCGTATTGATCGTCGGCACACTGCACCATCATCGCCCGGTTGACCGACACGGTGAACGGCAGGCGAATGCGAAAGTGCACGCCCTCTCCCGGCGTCGAGTCGATGACCATCGAGCCGCCCAGCTGGCGCACTTCTTCATGCACCACGTCCATGCCCACGCCACGCCCGGAAATCTGGGTGATTTTTTCGGCAGTGGAAAACCCCGGTTGCAGGATGAACTGCAACACGTCGCGGTCGCTGATTTCCAGGTTGGGGTCGAGCAAGCCACGCTTGATCGCCTTGCGCCGCACGGCTTCAAGCGGCACGCCGGCGCCGTCGTCGCGCATGTCGAAAACGATGTCGCCGCCTTCGTGGGTCAGGTCCAGGGTGATGCGGCCTTTCTCGGGTTTACCGGCCAGCAATCGTGCATCGCGGGATTCCAGGCCGTGGTCGACGGCGTTGCGCAGCATGTGTTCCAGCGGCGCGACCATGCGCTCCAGCACGTTGCGGTCCATCTCGCCTTCGGCATTGCCGACGATAAATTCCACGTCCTTGCCCAGCTCGCCCGCCACCTGCCGCACGATGCGTTTAAGCCGTGGCAGCATGCGTTCGAAGGGCACCATGCGCGTGCGCATCAGGCCTTCCTGCAACTCGGTGTTGATGCGCGCCTGTTGCTGCAACAGGTTGTGGGCGTCCTGGTTGCGGCGGTCGAGGGTTTCCTTGAGGTCGAGCAGGTCGGAAGCCGATTCGAACAGGGCCCGGGACAGTTGTTGCAACTGGGAATGGCGGTCCATTTCCAGCGGGTCGAATTCTTCGTAGCCCAGGCGTTCGGCCTCGGCCTGCTGGCGGCTGAGGATGCGGCCCTGGGTCTCGGTGTCGAGGCGGCGCAGTTGATCGCGCATACGCTCGATGGTGGTTTCCACCTCGTTGAGGGCGATGCTCGCATCGTTGACCTGCTGCTCGATACGCCCACGGAAGATCGAAGTTTCACCCGCCAGGTTGACCAGGTCATCCAGCAAGTCGGCAGAGATCTTCACCATGTCGGCGGCCGGATCGCTGGCCGGCACCGCCTCGGTTTTGGTTGCCGTCAACGCCAGCGGTGCGTCCGTCACTTCAGCCGGACGCACCAGGCCCTTGATGCGCTCGATCAGCAGGTCCACCGAGCCCACCGGCATGCCCGCCGCCACCGCATCGATCATCTGCGCCAGGCGGTCGTGGCAGCCTTGCAGCAAGGCGAACAGCTCCGCCGAGGGCGCCAGCAAACCTGCCGACAAGCCCTCATAGAGAAACTCCAGCTCATGGGCCAGGTCGCCAATCGGGCCGATCTCGACCATGCGAGCGCCGCCCTTGAGGGTGTGCAGGTCGCGCAGCAGTGTCTCGACTTCCTGGCGATTTTTCGGCTCGGCCTGCCAGCGCAACAGCGCGGCGCCGGAGCTGTCGAGGATGTCGGCGGCCTCTTCGAGAAAGATATCCAGCAGCTCGGGATCACTGCCCGGCGTCTCGACTTCGGCGGCCGCTGCGGGCGCCGCTTGTCCGGTGCCTTGGCGCAACTCACGCAAGTGGCTGATCAGGTCGGAGGAGTCGCTCAACGGTTGCTGGTGTTGCAGTTGCTCAAGCAACAGCGCCAGCCGCTCATGACTGGCCATCAACACATTGGCCAGCTCGCTGGAATAGCTGTAGCGCCGGTCCACCAAACCTTCGTAAAGGTTTTCCAGCTCAAGGGCCAGGTCGCCCACCGCGCCGATTTCAGCCATGCGCGCGCCACCCTTGAGGGTGTGCAAATCCCGCTGCAACGATGACAGCGGCGCTGCGTTATCCGGGTCCAGCAGCCAGCGTTTCAAGGACTGGCCGGCGCTGTCGAGGATGTCCACCGCTTCCTCAAGGAAGATCTCGACGATCTCGTCATCCACCGCAAAACCCTGATCGAGCTTCGCCGTAGCGGCGCCCAGCTCGGAGATGCTCAGCGCGCGGCTGCCATCGGTCTTGATCAAGCCGGTGGCGGACGGGTCGAGGCCTTCATCCAGCAGCTCGCGCAGGGCGCGTACCCGGGCCGGCGCCGCGCTGATTTCCTGGCCGGCGGCCAGTTGGTCGAGCATGTTGATCAGGGCTTCGTGGGCCTGTTCGGCCTCGTGGAAGAAGCGCTCGCTGACCGCCAGGCTGCTTTCTTCCACTGCGCCGTAGAGGTCGAGCAAGGCTTCGCACAATTCGTCCATCGGGTGCAGGTCGGCGAGGTGCGCGCCTTCGCCGAGGGTGGTCAGTTCGTCCAGCAGCGCGCTCAGTTCCTGGCGTTCGCCGGGGTGCTGTTGCCAGCGGCGCAGCAGGCTTTCGGCGTCCAGCAGGATGTCCATGCCCTGGGCCAGGAAGTTGGCGATCAACTGCGGGTCGCGCTTGATCCGCAGGCCGGTGTTGGGCGCATTCAGCAAGGCTTCAAGCTGGCTGTTCAGCAGGTTTTGCGTGCGCTCGATCAGCCCTGCTGCACCATTGATGGCCGCGTGAGGGTCACTGTCCAGCTGGCGCACGCCGCGCTGGAACAACGCTTCGGCCTCCAGCAGCAATTCGATTTCATCCAGGTCCAGCGGCAGGCGGTGGGCCTTGTATTCGCGGGTCAGGTGATCCAGCGGGCGCGCCAGTTCGGCGATGGGCAACACACCGGCCATATAGGCGCTGCCTTTGAGGGTGTGCAGTGCGCGTTGCAGTTCATCACTGACTTGCAGCGGCAGGTGCTCGGTGGCCTGTTGCAGGAAGCGGTTGAGGCTGTCGAGG
Source organism: Pseudomonas sp. Colony2 (assembly GCF_019382755.1). Classification (NCBI taxonomy): domain Bacteria; kingdom Pseudomonadati; phylum Pseudomonadota; class Gammaproteobacteria; order Pseudomonadales; family Pseudomonadaceae; genus Pseudomonas; species Pseudomonas sp. Colony2. The sequence continues at coordinate 6,722,969 of NZ_CP080030.1, forward strand.
TGGCTCTGGGCTTCGTTGCGGAAGATTTCCAGCAACTGCGGGTCCAGGGCGGCCGGGTCTGTGGCCGACGGTTCGACACGGCTGGCCAGGGCGTGCGCCCGCGCCGCCAGTTCGTCTACGTCATCGCGCTGGCGCTGGGCATCGTTGGCAAAATCGGTGATCAGTTCCGGCAGCAATTCCAACACGTCATCCAGCACTGCTTGCACATCCGGGCCCGGCGCGACGCTGCGCTCCAGCACGCGGTTGAGCAGGTTTTCCACGGCCCAGGCCAGCTCTGCCAACACCAGGGCGCGCACCATGCGGCCACTGCCTTTCAAGGTGTGGAAGGCGCGGCGCATTTCGCTCAGGGTGGCCTTGTCTTCCAGGCTGGCGGTGCCGGCAGGCACATAGCGATGCAGCACGTCGAGAACTTCGGCGGTTTCTTCGAGGAATACTTCCCGCAGTTCATCATCGATGGCCTCTTCACCGGCGGGCGGCGGCAGCAGGCTGCCGGGACGCTGGAGTGCCGGCGGGTTGAGGCGCGAGGTGGGGCTGGCCAACGCATCGGCGAGGAACGGGGTTTGCTCCGTGGGCGTGTCACCCTGCTCAAGCAGTGCCTGGCGCCAGGGTTTTTCGGCCGGCAAATAGCCCAGCGCGGCCAGGCCTTCAGCGGCGACTTCCAGCACCCGTTCGCCCGGGGCGTCGTGGTCCTGAAGCATGCGTTCCAGGTAGTACTCGAGGCTGGTGAGCACATCGGCAAAATGCTCAAGCTGCGCCTCGGAAGGCGCGGCATCGCCGACCATCAGTTGCTCGTTGACGTAGTCATTGCAGCCACGCATCAGGCTCGCCGCACGGGGCAGCGGAATCATCGCCAGCGCGCCGCGCACCTGGGTCAGCAACTCGGGCAGCGACTCCAGGCGCTGGCGGTCCCAATGGGCCTCGATGCAGTCGATCACCAGCTCTTTGGCCTGTGTCAGGCACTGGCAGGATTCGCGGATGACGAGGTGGTGGATCTGCGTCAGGTCGGTGGTAGGCAGGCGGCTTTCTTCGCGGCGCTCCGGCTCGACAGTGCCGACCATCCCGGCCAGCGTGGCCTCGACGTAGAGCAACGCACCGGCAACGTCCATCAATACCGCATCGTTGGGTTCGCGCTGCCCCTGGGCCAGGCCGAGTACCACCGCCAGTTGGTCGATGATCACTTTGCGCGGCTGGCCGAAGCCCAATACGGCGAGGGTATCGGCGATCTGCCGCAGCGGCGCCAGCAACGCCTCAAGGTCCGAGGCGTGCTGACGGTCGCTGCGTACGAACAGGTCCAGGCGTTCCTTGACCCTCACCAGCTCCTCGCACAACGCGCCGAGCACCGAGCCCATCGCGTCGCGGTCCGGGCCGGCCAGGCGGGCGCGTTCGGCGTCCACCACGGCGCTGTCGGGCAAAGCTTCATCGAGGCCATATCGTTCTTTCAAACTTTGCATCCGTGGAGTCGGTCGGGTGACTTTGGCGACGTAGAACAACAGGCTCTTGAGCAGCTCATCCGGGGCCGGGGTGTTGACGCCGTTGATGCCCTGGATCAGCAGGCGCTTGAGTTGCTTGTCGCAGGCCTTGAGCAAACTGCGCAACGCCGGGCTGTTGGCAACCACGCCAATGAGCATGCCTTCCACCAGCGCCGAGGTGACCTGCCACAACGGTAACAGCGGCGCACCATGGCACAGGGCTTCGAGGCGGGCGAAGACCCGCGCCATGTCTTCCAGGTTGCTGGGGCCGTGGTCTTCGCGCAGCAAACCGACCAGCGCCTGTTGCAGCATCTGCCGCCACTGGCGCAGCAGTTCGGGGAAATCCTCTGGCGTGCGCTGGGCCAGGGCGTCTTCGGGCAGCGGCGGGATCACCAGCAGTTGCGGGCTGAACAGGCTGGTTTCCGAGAGCAGGCTTTCGCCGCGCACGCTGCGCAGGTCGTTGAGCAGCGGCAGCACCACCAGGGGCAGGTCGCGCCGGGCGCTGTGTACGCGGTCGAGGTACAGCGGCAGTTGGCCAAGGCCCTGTTGCAGCAGGCGAATGCCTTCGTCGCGCTGGCTGACGCGCGCGCCTTGCAGGGCGAGGGCCAGTTGTTCCATTTCTTCAGCGAACAGGGCCGCGCCGTAGAACTCGACCATCAACAGGCTGCCATGCACCTGATGGATGCATTCCAGGCACTGGCCGATGGCCTCGCTGCTGCTTTCTTCAACATAGGCGTCCAGCGCCGAGCGGGCCTGTTTCAGGGTTTCGGCAATTTCGCCCTTGACCCATTCGAGGGCCACGTAGTCGTGCCGATCAACCATAACCGCTCCCGTCTGAATTCATGAGTTGCTGGTAGTGCTGGGTCATGCGTACACCGATCTCAAAACAAAGGAGATCAACTGTGGGAGCGGGCTTGCTCGCGAATGCGGTGGGTCAGACAAAGCGTCGGCGACTGACACACCGCATTCGCGAGCAAGCCCGCTCCCACATTTGCTTTTCGGTGTTTTCGAGGGCGCATTTCACTCATCCACCCGCTTCGCCGCCGGCAAGGTGAACCCCGACACCGACCGCCGCAACTGACTGGCCATTTTTGCCAGGTTGCCGATGCTCTCGGCAGTGGCCGTAGAGCCCGACGAAGTCTGAGTGGTGATCTGCTGGATCACGTTCATCGTCAGGGAAATCTGCCCCGCCGACGACGTCTGCTGCTGCGCCGCGTTGGAGATACTCTGGATCAGCGCCGCCAGGGTTTTCGACACGCCTTCGATCTCTTCCAGCGCAACCCCGGCGTCCTGGGCCAGCCGCGCACCGCGCACCACTTCGGTGGTGGTCTGCTCCATGGAAATCACGGCTTCGTTGGTATCCGTCTGGATCGCTCGCACCAGGGTTTCGATCTGCCGGGTCGCCGCCGAAGAACGCTCGGCAAGGCGCTGTACCTCATCGGCCACCACCGCAAAACCACGCCCGGCATCACCGGCCATGCTCGCCTGGATCGCGGCGTTGAGCGCGAGGATGTTGGTCTGCTCGGCGATGTCATCGATCAGGCTGACGATGTCGCCAATTTCCTGGGACGATTCCCCCAGGCGCTTGATGCGCTTGGCGGTGTCCTGGATCTGTTCGCGAATGTTGTCCATGCCGTGGATGGTGTTGTGCACCACCTCGTTGCCCTTGTTGGCAATCTCTACCGAACGCTCGGCCACTGCCGAAGATTCGGCGGCGTTGGCCGACACCTGGTCGATGGACTGGGCCATCTGGTTGATCGCCGTGGACGCTTCGGCAATCTGCTGTGCCTGATGCTCCGACGCTTGGGCCAGGTGCATGGCGGTGGCCTGGGTGTCCTGCACCGCACCAGCCACCTGGCCGGCAGTGAGGTTGATGGTGGCCACCAGGTCGCGCAGTTGGTCCACGGAATAGTTGATGGAGTCGGCAATGGTGCCGGTGAAGTCTTCGGTGACCGAGGCGGTGACGGTCAGGTCGCCGTCGGCCAAGTCTTCAATCTCATCCAGCAGGCGCATGATCGCGTTCTGGTTGCGCTCGTTCTTCTCGGCGGTTTCCCGCAACTGGCGGTTGGTCTCGCGGACCATCACCAGGCCGATCAGGATGATCGAGGCCAGCGCCAGCAAGCCCAGCACGTAGCCGCCGATGGTGTCGAAAGTGCGCCCGTCCGCCAGGTTTTCAAAGCCGGTGGCCAGGTGCGAGGCTTCGTCCAGCAGGGTTTGCGACAGGTTGAAGATATTGCTCGCCGAGGCGCGCACCTGGAACAGCTGCGGCGAGGTCTCGAGGATTTCGTCCACGGAACCGGAGACGAATTCGAACAGCTCGGAAATCTCCGCCAACCGGGCGCGGGCGTCGTGGTCTTCAACCTGGGTGATGCGCAGCCCGGGATTGCCGTTGAGCATGCCACTGAGCACCACGCCAAAACGGTTGGCATCGCGGCCGAAGGCATCGGCGGCCTGCACGGCAGTCTCGTCCCCCGCCAGCACGGTGTTCACCGCCCCCAGGATGCGTTCGGCCAGCAATGACTGGCGCTGGGCCAACGCTACCTGGCTGGCCGGTGCGCCGCGTTGCAGCAGGATATCGACAACCTTTTCCGACTCCATCTGCAACTGCGGAACGGTTTCCGCCAGGGTCGCGGCCACTTGATGCAACGACAGCACCGTTTGCTCGCTGGCCAGAATCGCATCGGCGTTTTTCAGCAGCGCTTCCCAGTCGGTCTGCACGGCGCGCATTTCTGCACGCACGGCGGTGGGTGCAGCGGGCAGGCCGGTGGCCGGGTCGCCTTTTTTCAGGTAACCCCAGCGCTGGGCAAAATCGTTGCGCGCATCCCCCAGCAGCTTGAACGCCGCCGCCTTGCCGGCGGCAGCCTCGGTGGCGTTCTTGGCGATGCGCTGGGACAGCACCCGCAGCTCACCGGCGTGGCCGATGTACTGTTTGTCGTAGGTGGACTGGGTGTTGAGGTACGCGAAGTTGGCGAACAGCAGCATGATGAACACGATCAGCGCGATAAACAGCACGATGATCTGCGAGCGGCTGCGGGAGGCTTCCTGGGGTTTGACCGGGGTGACGGTACTCATGCGGCGACATCCATGAAACCTGGAGCCTGGGCCAGGGCGAAGGGGCTGAAGACCTGCCACAGCTGGTCGCCGTTGAACTGGCCCTGGATAAACGGCGCGCCGCCTGCGGTGCTCGTCGACAACGCGTCTTGTGCGAAATGCTGCATGCCCACCACCTCGTCCACCAACAGGCCGACAAACACGTCCTGATACTCCACCACCAGCACCCGCCGTTGTTTGCGCGCCACTGACAGCTCAAGGCCAAGGAAACCGCCCAGGTCCATCACCGGCAGCAAGCGCCCGCGCAGGTTGGCCACGCCCTTGATCCACGGCTTGACCCCGGGCATCAAGGTACAGCGCGGTTCGTGCAGCACTTCCGCCACCTCGCCCATGGGCGCCACGTACCAGTGTTCGCCCAGGCGAAACCCGATCCCGCTCCAGCTGAGCAGCCGGGTTTCCTGGGACGGCAGGTCGGCAGCCAGCAAGCGGCAGCGGCGGTCGATGTCCAGCAGCAGCTCGAAGGCGGTTTGCGACTCGGTCATGGGAACGTGCCGTCAGCCGGCCAGCACCTTGTTCAGGGTGGCGATCAGGGTTTCTTCGTCTACCGGCTTGGTCAGGTAATCCTTGGCGCCCTGGCGCTCGCCCCAGATCTTGTCGGTTTCCTGATCCTTGGTGGTGATGATGATCACCGGGATGTGGCTGGTCTCGGCATCTTTGGTCAACTGACGGGTGGCCTGGAAGCCATTGAGGCCCGGCATCACGATATCCATCAGCACCGCATCCGGCTTTTCCTGACGGGCCAGCGCAACGCCATCGCCGCCGTTCTGGGCCTTGAGGACGGTGTGACCGTGCTTTTCGAGCATTTCGGTCAGTTTGTACATTTCAGTCGGCGAATCGTCGACGATCAGAACACGTGCCATGGTTTTCCCCACTTATCTAGTAGACGCAAGCCCTCGTGGGGCCCCCGTCAGTGTGCTTGTTCTACTGCGGCGAAGCCCGGTACATAGGCCTTGATCGCGCTCAGCAGTTCTTCCTTGCTGAAAGGCTTGGTCAAAAACTGATCAGAGCCGACGATGCGCCCCTTGGCCTTGTCGAACAGACCATCCTTGGAGGACAGCATGATTACCGGGATCGACTTGAACGCCGGGTTGTTCTTCACCAGCGCGCAGGTCTGATAGCCATCCAGGCGCGGCATCATGATGTCGACAAAGATAATGTGTGGATGATGGTCAACAATCTTGGCCAGGGCATCGAAACCGTCGATGGCCGTGATGACGTCGCACCCTACGTTCTTCAACAGTGTTTCGGCCGTGCGGCGAATCGTTTTCGAATCGTCGATCACCATCACTTTCAAGGCGTTGGAATGCTGTTCCATATCTGCTCTACCATCGCCACAGCGAATAGGTTTTCGGTGTGTACTGCCTGATGTTGCACAGGACGAGCGCCAAAAGCCTCGGAATTCAAGGGCTGATGTGCCATGGCAGCCTTTTTAGCACAGTCTCAGAACGCAATCTATCGGCCGACCCGCGTGGTGGTTTTTCCTTGACCCACAACAGCCGCAGCGCCACTCTGACGCCACTTTTATGCGCCCTTATTTGCTAGAGGAAATCCCCCATGAGCGTTCGCGTCGGCATTGTCATGGACCCTATCGCCAGCATTTCCTATAAAAAGGACAGCTCGCTGGCCATGCTGCTGGCCGCCCAGGCCCGCGGCTGGAGCCTGTTCTATATGGAGCAGCCGGACCTTTACCAGGGCGACGGTGAAGCGCGGGCGCGGATGCGCCCCCTGCAGGTGTTTGCCAACCCCGAGAAGTGGTTCGAGCTGCAAGACGAAATCGACAGCCCCCTGAGCGACCTCGACGTGATCCTGATGCGCAAGGATCCGCCGTTCGACATGGAGTTCGTCTACTCCACCTACCTGCTGGAGCAGGCCGAGCGCGCGGGCGTGCTGATCGTCAACAAGCCCCAGAGCCTGCGCGACTGCAATGAAAAGCTGTTCGCCACGCTGTTCCCGCAGTGCACGCCGCCGACCGTGGTCAGCCGCCGCGCCGATGTGCTGCGTGAATTCGCCGCCAAGCACGGCGATGTGATCCTCAAGCCGCTGGACGGCATGGGCGGTACCTCGATCTTCCGCCACCGCGCCGGCGACCCGAACCTGTCGGTGATCCTGGAGACCCTGACTGCGCTGGGCACCCAGCAGATCATGGGCCAGGCCTACATTCCGGCGATCAAGGACGGCGACAAGCGCATCCTGATGATCGACGGCGAGCCGGTGCCTTACTGCCTGGCGCGCATTCCGGCCGCCGGCGAGACCCGCGGCAACCTGGCCGCCGGTGGCCGGGGTGAAGCCCGCCCGCTGACGGACAAGGATCGCTGGATTGCAGCCCAAGTCGGCCCGAGCCTGCGCGAAAAAGGCCTGCTGTTCGTAGGCCTGGACGTAATCGGCGAGAACCTCACCGAAATCAACGTCACCAGCCCGACCTGTATTCGCGAGATCGACAACGCATTTGGCACGAACATCGGCGAAATGCTGATGGCTGCGATTGCCGCCAAGCTACAAGCCAAGTGACATAGAACAGCCGGACACAAACCAACATTGCGTTATCATGCGCCACCTGTGAAACGCGCGATGTTGGTTTTCTTGTCATGACGCTCCCGTCCGATCTGCCCCCCGAACTCTCCCACAGCGGCGTGCGCCCGGCTGATCGGCTCGGATTTACCCTGTTTCTGGCGGCGTTGATTCACCTGGCGCTGATCCTCGGCCTGGGCTTCACCTTTGCCGAACCCAAGCAGATCACCAAGACCCTGGAAATCACCCTCGCCACGTTCAAAAGCGAAAAAAAGCCCGAAAAAGCCGACTTTCTCGCCCAGGACAACCAGCAAGGCAGCGGCACCCTCGACAAGAAGGCCGTGCCCAAGACCACTGAAGTCGCGCCATTCCAGGACAACAAGGTCAATAAGGTCACGCCACCGCCGGCGCCCAAGCCGGAGGTGAAACAGGCCGCCCCCAAGGCGGCGGTCACCACCGTGGCGCCCAAGCCGCAAAAAGCCCCGACCCAGCGCGAAAAGGCCAAGACCGAACCCACGCCTGCCCCGCCGGCCCCGACTTTTGACAGCTCGCAACTCTCCAGTGAGATCTCCAGCCTGGAAGCCGAACTGGCCCACGAACAACAGCTGTACGCCAAGCGCCCGCGGATCTACCGCCTCAACGCCGCCTCCACCATGCGCGACAAAGGCGCCTGGTATAAGGATGAGTGGCGCAAGAAGGTCGAGCGCATCGGCAACCTGAACTACCCGGACGAAGCCCGTCGCCAGCAGATCTACGGCAATTTGCGACTGCTGGTGTCGATCAACCGCGACGGCACCTTGTACGAGGTGCAGGTGCTGGAGTCCTCCGGCCAACCGCTGCTGGACCAGGCAGCGCAACGCATCGTGCGCCTGGCGGCGCCTTTTGCGCCGTTTACCGGGGACCTGAACGACATCGACCGCCTGGAAATCATTCGCACCTGGCGCTTTGCCAAGGGTGATCGGCTGTCGAGCAATTGATGCTGGCGGTGATTTCCTGCGCATCCTCAGCTTGTCAGTTCGCCCCTCCAACGCCACACTAGCGGACATGAAAAATGTCAGCCCGACCTACCTCAAGCACCAATTCCTGATCGCCATGCCCCATATGGCCGACCCGAACTTTGCGCAGACCTTGACCTACATCGTCGAGCACACCGCCAATGGTGCGATGGGGTTGGTGGTCAACCGCCCGCAAGACCTGAACCTGGCCGATATCCTCGAGCAACTGCGCCCGGACATCGACCCACCCGCCAGCTGCCAGCACGTACCGATCTACATCGGCGGGCCGGTGCAGACGGACCGGGGTTTTGTGCTGCACCCCACCGGGCCGAAATTCCAGGCGACCGTGGACCTTGAAGGGTTGTCCCTGTCCACGTCCCAGGACGTCCTGTTCGCGATTGCCGACGGCGTGGGGCCTGATCAAAGTGTGATCACCCTCGGCTACGCCGGCTGGGAAGCCGGGCAACTGGAGGCGGAGCTGGCGAGCAATGCCTGGCTGACCTGCCCGTTCGATGCCGACATCCTGTTCAACACCCCCAGCGAACTGCGCCTGGAAGCGGCCGCCGCCAAGCTGCGGATCAACCTCAGCCTGCTGACCAGCCAGGCGGGGCACGCCTGATGGCCTTGCGTCTGATCCTCGGTTTCGACTACGGCACCAAACAGATCGGCGTCGCCGTCGGCCAGGTGATTACCGGCCAGGCCCGCGAGCTGTGCACCCTGAAGGCCCAGAACGGCGTGCCGGACTGGAACCAGGTCGAAGCCCTGATCAAGGAGTGGAAGCCCGACGCCGTGGTGGTCGGCCTGCCGCTGAACATGGACGGCACCCCGAGCGAGATGTGCCTGCGGGCCGAAAAGTTCGCCCGCCGCCTGAACGGCCGCTACAACCTGCCCTTCTATACCCACGACGAACGCCTGACCACGTTCGAAGCCAAGGGCGAGCGCCGTGACCGTGGCGGGCAGAAAGGCAGTTACCGCGACAACCCGGTGGATGCCATCGCCGCGGCCCTGCTGTTGCAGGGCTGGCTGGATGAAAACACCGCTTTATTTGAATCCTGACTGACGCGGCTTGCCGCGTCTTCTTACGTTTGAGCCCGGACCTTGCCTGCGCGAGGCCTAGAAGGAGCACCCATGAGCCTGCCCAATCCCGCCGACCTGATCAGCCAGATGGCGATCCGCCTCAAGGCGCACCTGGAACACCGTGCCATCAGCGAACCGCGCTTTATCGGCATCCGCACCGGTGGCGTGTGGGTGGCCCAGGCGCTGCTGGAAGAACTGGGCAGCGACTCGCCCCTGGGCACCCTGGACGTGTCTTTCTATCGTGACGACTTCAGCCAGAACGGCCTGCACCCGCAAGTGCGCCCCTCGGCCCTGCCCTTCGAGATCGAAGGCCAGCACCTGGTGCTGATCGATGACGTGCTGATGAGCGGTCGCACCATACGTGCCGCGATGAACGAACTGTTCGACTACGGCCGCCCGGCCAGCGTGACCCTGGTCTGCCTGCTGGACCTGGACGCCGGCGAATTGCCGATCAGCCCGGACGTGGTCGGCGCCACCCTGTCCCTGGAAGCCCACCAGCGGGTAAAATTGTCCGGTCCCACGCCGCTCGAACTCGAACTGCAAGACCTTGCCCTTTAAACCGCCTTGTAAAGAGTCCCCGCGATGACGCCTCTAGATGCCAAGCGCCCGCTGCAGCTCAATGCTCAGGGCCAGCTGCAACACTTCCTGTCCCTCGACGGCTTGCCCCGCGAACTGCTCACCGAAATCCTCGACACGGCCGACTCGTTTCTCGAAGTCGGCGGCCGGGCGGTGAAGAAAGTCCCGTTGCTGCGCGGCAAGACCATCTGCAACGTGTTCTTCGAGAACTCGACCCGCACCCGCACCACCTTTGAACTGGCGGCCCAACGCCTGTCGGCTGACGTGATCACGCTGAACGTGTCCACCTCGTCGGCGAGCAAGGGCGAAACCCTGCTCGACACCCTGCGCAACCTGGAAGCCATGGCCGCCGACATGTTCGTGGTGCGCCACGGCGATTCCGGTGCTGCGCACTTCATCGCCGAGCACGTGTGCCCGAATGTGGCGATCATCAACGGCGGCGACGGCCGTCACGCCCACCCGACCCAGGGCATGCTCGACATGCTGACCATCCGGCGGCACAAGGGCAGCTTTGAAAACCTCTCGGTGGCCATTGTCGGCGACATCCTGCACTCGCGGGTTGCGCGCTCGAACATGCTGGCCCTGAAAACCCTGGGTTGCCCGGACATCCGCGTGATCGCCCCCAAGACCCTGCTGCCGATCGGTATCGAGCAGTACGGCGTGAAGGTCTACACCGACATGGCCGAAGGCCTGAAGGATGTGGACGTGGTGATCATGCTGCGCTTGCAGCGCGAGCGTATGGCGGGCGGCCTGCTGCCGAGCGAAGGCGAGTTCTATCGCCTGTTCGGCCTGACCACCGCACGCCTGGCCGGCGCCAAGCCGGACGCCATCGTGATGCACCCGGGGCCAATCAACCGTGGCGTGGAGATTGAGTCGGCGGTGGCCGATGGCGCGCAGTCGGTGATTCTCAACCAGGTCACGTACGGCATCGCCATCCGCATGGCGGTGTTGTCCATGGCCATGAGCGGGCAAACCGCGCAACGTCAATTCGAGCAGGAGAACGCCCAGTGAAGCTCAGCATTCTCGGCGCCCGAGTCATCGATCCGGCCAGCGGCCTGGATCAAGTCACCGATCTGCACCTGGAAGCCGGCAAGATCATTGCCATCGGCGCCGCACCCGCAGGCTTCAGCGCCAGCGAAACTATCGACGCCAAAGGCCTGATCGCCGCGCCTGGCCTGGTTGACCTGAACGTCGCCCTGCGTGAGCCGGGCTACAGCCGCAAGGGCAACATTACCAGCGAAACCCGCGCCGCCGCTGCCGGTGGCGTGACCAGCCTGTGCTGCCCGCCCCACACCAAACCGGTGCTGGACACCTCGGCGGTGACCGAACTGATCCTCGACCGCGCCCGCGAAGCCGGCAACTGCAAAGTGTTCCCCATCGGCGCCCTGAGCAAAGGCCTGGACGGCGAACAACTGGCCGAGCTGATCGCCCTGCGCGACGCAGGCTGCGTGGCCTTCGGCAACGGCCTGGAGAGCTTTCGCAGCACCCGCACCCTGTGCCGTGCGCTGGAATATGCGGCGACTTTCGACCTGACCGTGATTTTCCACTCCCAGGACCGTGACCTGGCCGAAGGCGGCCTGGCCCACGAAGGCGCCACCGCGAGCTTCCTCGGCCTGCCGGGCATCCCGGAAACCGCCGAGACCGTGGCCCTGGCCCGCGACCTGCTGCTGGTGGAACAAAGCGGCGTACGCGCGCACTTCAGCCAGCTGACCAGCGCTCGCGGCGTGGCCCTGATCGCTCAGGCCCAAGCCCGCGGATTGCCGGTGACGGCGGATGTGGCGCTGTATCAGCTGATTCTGACGGATGAGGCGCTGATCGACTTCTCCAGCCTGTATCACGTGCAGCCGCCACTGCGTACCCGCGCTGACCGTGACGGTTTGCGGGCGGCGGTGAAGTCCGGGGTGGTTTCGGCGATTTCCAGCCATCACCAACCCCACGAGCGGGATGCCAAGCTGGCGCCGTTCGGCGCGACGGAGCCAGGCATCAGCAGCGTCGAGCTGTTGCTGCCGCTGGCAATGACGTTGGTGGAAGATGGTTTGCTGGACCTGCCGACCCTGCTGGCGCGTCTCAGTGCGGGCCCTGCCGAGGCGCTGCGCCTGCCGGCGGGCAAGCTGGCGGTGGGCTCGGCGGCGGACCTGGTGCTGTTTGATCCGGCCAGCTCCACGATTGCCGGGGAACACTGGCTGTCCAAGGGTGAAAACTGCCCATTCATCGGCCATAGCCTGCCGGCGACTGTGCGGTACACGCTGGTGGATGGGCGGATCAGCTACCAGGCTTAAATCCAATCCGGAGTGGGCACAGTAAATGTGGGAGCGGGCTTGCTCGCGAAAGCGGTGGGTCAGTCAATAGAGATGTCGACTGACACATCGCATTCGCAAGCAAGCCCGCTCCCACATTTGGATCTTCACAAATCTTATCGGCCGCCGTTGCGCTCGGCATTGCGGATCGAAATCTGCGTATTCAGCGTCCAGAAGTCATACAGCACCCCGATCAGGAACAAGCCCCCGGTCAGCAGGTAAATGATCCCGCTGATCCATTTGCCCTGATACATGCGGTGCAAACCGAACACACCCAGGAACGCCAACAGAATCCAGGCCACGTTGTACTCGATCGGCCCGGCGGTAAATCGCAGGTCCGCTTCGCGGTCCATTGCCGGAATCAGGAACAAGTCGATCAACCAGCCAATCCCGAACAAACCGAAGGTGAAAAACCAGATCGTCCCGGTCACCGGCTTGCCGTAATAAAAGCGGTGAGCACCGGTAAAACCGAAAATCCAAAGCAGGTAGCCGATCACCTTGCTGTGGGTGTCTTGTTGCGAAACATCCTGTCGATAGGTGTTCATGGAGTACCTCTTTAGCCTCGATAGATAAATATTTCTGGTTTCTTTGTGACTTTTTTACGGGCGCCCGACATGCGGCAAATGGTATCTTCGCTTCCCTCAAAGCCTTATACCGCCTGACTTGTGTAGGACAATCGCGGCAATTCGTCACGGTTTTCCTGAATTTGACCCCAGGGTTCAGTCGACAAACGGCCTTAGCACGACACAAAAAGCTGTTATAAAGTTGCGCGCAAACCAAAAAGAGCCACGCCTAATGCGACCATTTTTCAAGACATGGCTAACCATTTGCCTATTAATGCCACTGGCCGCCCACGCCACCAATCGTGAGCAACGACTTCCCAACGTTAACGGTTTCACCCCTAAAGTTCACGCCACCACCAGCTCCGCCAAATCGGTAAAGCTGACCGTGAAGCGCCCGACTCAACTGAGCAAGGCCCACGGTAATGCGGCGCCAGGGCTGATGGCCGTCAACACCAAGCAAAGCAGCAACGTCCTCAGCCGTGCCGTCAACGTGCTCGGTACTCCTTATCGTTGGGGCGGCAGCAGCCCAAGTAAAGGGTTCGACTGCAGTGGTTTGGTGAAATATGCGTTTAACGACGTAAAAGCCGTGGATTTGCCGCGCACTTCCAACGCCATGGCCGCCGGCCACGGGCTGAAGGTTGAGCGCAAGGATTTGAAACCGGGTGACCTGCTGTTCTTCAAACTGAAGAGCCGCCAGGTGAACCACGTTGCCATCTACCTGGGCAACGACCGTTTCATCCACGCACCGCGTCGTGGCAAGTCCGTGAGCATCGATACGCTGAAGAAGCCGTTCTGGGACAAGAACTACGTGATTGCCAAGCGTGTCCTGCCTAAAGAGCAGAACAATCTGCGGATTGTGCAGCGCTGAT
>NZ_CP080030.1:6736569-6773404 GCF_019382755.1 Pseudomonas sp. Colony2
GACCTTAAATATCCCCGGGCACCCTCGCCTTCTCCCGGGCATGTTCCCGGCTGATCAGCCCCTGGCTGACCAACGCCTTCAAACTCATGTCCAGCGTCGTCATCCCCAACGCCCCGCCGGTCTGAATCGCCGAATACATCTGCGCCACCTTGTCCTCGCGGATCAAATTACGAATCGCCGGTGTGCCGAGCATGATTTCGTGAGCCGCCACCCGCCCGCCGCCGACCTTCTTCACCAGCACCTGGGACACCACCGCCTGCAATGACTCCGAGAGCATCGAGCGGACCATGGTCTTTTCCCCCGCCGGAAACACATCCACCACCCGGTCCACGGTTTTAGCCGCCGACGTGGTGTGCAACGTGCCAAACACCAGGTGCCCGGTTTCCGCCGCCGTCAGTGCGAGCCGAATGGTTTCCAGGTCCCGCAATTCGCCCACCAGGATCACATCCGGGTCCTCCCGCAATGCCGAACGCAGGGCCGCCGAGAAGCTGTGGGTATCGCGATGCACCTGTCGCTGGTTGATCAGGGCATTTTTCGGTTGGTGGATAAACTCGATCGGGTCTTCAAGGGTGAGGATGTGCTGGCGACGATGGGTGTTGAGGTAGTCGATCATCGCTGCCAGGGTGGTGGACTTGCCGGAACCGGTCGGCCCGGTGACCAGCACCAGCCCCCGGGGCAAGTCTGCGATGCGCCGGAACACCTCGCCCAACCCCAGGTGTTCCAGGCTCTGCACCGTTGAGGGGATGGTACGAAACACCGCGCCCATGCCCCGGTGCTGCTGGAACACATTCACCCGAAACCGCGCCACCTCGGGCAACTCGAAGGCAAAATCCGTTTCAAGAGATGTTTCGAAATCCTTTTGCTGGTGATTGTTCAGCAAAGGGCTGAGCAACGCCGCCACTTGCACCGGCGCAAGTACAGGCCAATCGAGTGGCCAGACCTCGCCATCCACTCGCAGCATCGGCGCCAGCCCCGCCGACAGATGCAGGTCCGAGGCCCGCAGGCGTACGCCGGCGGCCAGCAGTTCAGTGATATCCATAGGGCTTTCCATTTCCAGTAGAATGCCGCGGACTCCATATCCACGGGCGCAACTTGAATGTCGACCATAGCAGACAACATCGGCCTGGTTTCCGAGCGGATCCGGGCAGCCGCCGAGGCCGCGCAGCGCGACGCAGGCAGCGTGCACCTGCTGGCCGTGAGCAAGACCAAACCCGCACAGGCCGTGCGCGAAGCCTATGCCGCCGGGATGCGTGACTTTGGCGAGAACTATCTGCAGGAAGCCCTGGGCAAACAGGCCGAATTAACCGACCTGCCCTTGAGTTGGCACTTCATCGGCCCCATTCAATCGAACAAGACTCGTGCGATCGCCGAGAATTTCGCCTGGGTGCATTCCGTGGACCGCCTGAAAATCGCACAACGCCTGTCCGAACAACGCCCGGCTGACCTGCCGCCGCTGAATATCTGCATCCAGGTCAACGTCAGTGGCGAAGCCAGCAAGTCCGGCTGTACACCCGCCGACCTGCCCGCCCTGGCCGAAGCCATCAGCGCCCTGCCGCGCCTGAAGCTGCGCGGCCTGATGGCGATTCCCGAGCCGACCGACGACCGTGCAGAGCAAGACGCAGCCTTCGCCACCGTGCGCGACCTGCAAGCGAGCCTCGACCTGGGGCTCGACACACTTTCCATGGGCATGAGCCATGACCTTGAGTCGGCCATCGCCCAAGGGGCCACCTGGGTGCGGATCGGTACCGCCCTGTTTGGTGCCCGCGACTATGGCCAGCCGTGAATGGCTGACTTCCATCTGAGTAAGGACCTGTCATGAGCAACACGCGTATTGCCTTTATCGGCGCCGGCAACATGGCGGCCAGCCTGATCGGCGGCCTGCGGGCCAAGGGCCTGGAAGCACAACAGATTCGCGCCAGCGACCCGGGCGCCGACACCCGCTCCCGCGTCAGCGCCGAGCACGGCATCGACACCTTCGCCGACAACGCAGAAGCGATTGAAGGCGTGGACGTGGTAGTGCTGGCGGTCAAGCCACAAGCCATGAAAGCCGTGTGCGAAAGCCTGCGCCCAAGCCTCAAGCCCCATCAACTGGTGGTGTCCATCGCCGCCGGCATCACTTGCGCCAGCATGACCCACTGGCTCGGCGCCCAGCCGATTGTGCGTTGCATGCCCAACACCCCGGCGCTGCTGCGCAAGGGCGTGAGCGGCTTGTACGCCACATCCGAAGTCACTGCCCAACAGCGCGACCAGGCACAAGAGCTGCTGTCCGCCGTAGGTCTCGCCGTGTGGCTGGAACAAGAGCAGCAACTGGACGCCGTCACCGCCGTCTCCGGCAGTGGCCCGGCGTATTTCTTCCTGCTGATCGAGGCCATGACCGCCGCTGGCGTGAAACTCGGCCTGCCGCAGGAAGTCGCCGAGCAACTGGCCGAGCAGACCGCACTGGGCGCCGCGCAGATGGCCGTGACCAGCGATGTCGACGCGGCCGAGTTGCGCCGTCGCGTGACCTCGCCGGGCGGCACGACCCAGGCGGCAATCGAATCATTCCAGGCCGGGGGCTTTGAAGCCCTGGTGGAAAAAGCACTGGGTGCCGCAGCACATCGTTCGGCCGAAATGGCCGAGCAGCTGGGCAAATAGTCGTCCCCCACATAGGAATCAAACATGCTCGGAATCAATGACGCTGCCATTTTCATCATCCAGACCCTGGGCAGCCTGTACCTGCTGATCGTGCTGATGCGTTTTATCCTGCAACTGGTGCGGGCGAACTTCTACAACCCGCTGTGCCAGTTCGTGGTAAAGGCCACGCAGCCGCTGCTCAAGCCTCTGCGCCGGGTGATCCCGAGCCTGTTCGGCCTGGACATGTCGTCGCTGGTATTGGCGCTGCTGCTGCAGATCCTGCTGTTCGCGGTCATCCTGCTGCTCAATGGCTATCAGGCCACCACGCTGCTGTTGCTGCCGTGGGCCTTGATCGGGATCTTCTCGCTGTTCCTGAAGATCATTTTCTGGTCGATGATCATCAGCGTGATCCTGTCCTGGGTCGCTCCGGGCAGCCGCAGCCCGGGTGCCGAACTGGTGGCACAGATCACTGAGCCGGTGCTGGCACCGTTCCGTCGCCTGGTACCTAACCTGGGTGGCCTGGACATCTCGCCGATCTTCGCGTTTATCGCGATCCAGTTGCTGCAAAGCTGGGTGATTCCACGTTTGGCGTTCTATGCATTCATGCCCAAAGAACTGTTCGGTCTGATCTGACGACAATGTGGCGAGGGAGCTTGCTCCCGCTGGGCTGCGCAGCAGCCCCAAAACGGCCGACCGCGTTGCATATGCAAAATCGCGGCAACCGGACCGGGACCGCTTCGCGCTCCAGCGGGAGCAAGCTTCCTCGCCACAAAAAGCCTTAAAAACACCAGCCGCAGGCCTTTGCTTGCCGCTGGGTGCAGCGGTCTTTAGACTTACGCCTCATTTAAACGAGAGCAGGGTCGATGCCAACTGCCTTCCCCCCCGATTCTGTTGGACTGGTCGTGCCCCAAGTGGCGCACTTCAGCGAACCGCTGGCCCTGGCCTGCGGCCGTTCGCTGCCCGCCTACGACCTGATCTATGAAACCTACGGCCAACTGAACGCTACGGCCAGCAACGCCGTGCTGATCTGCCACGCCCTGTCCGGCCACCACCACGCTGCGGGCTTCCACAGCATGGACGAGCGCAAGCCCGGCTGGTGGGACAGCTGCATCGGCCCCGGCAAGCCCATCGACACCAACAAGTTCTTCGTGGTCAGCCTGAACAACCTCGGCGGCTGCAACGGCTCCACCGGCCCCAGCAGCCTCAACCCGGAAACCGGCAAGCCGTTTGGCGCCGATTTCCCGGTGCTGACCGTGGAAGACTGGGTGCACAGCCAGGCGCGCCTGGCCGACCTACTGGGCATCGCCCAATGGGCCGCCGTGATCGGCGGCAGCCTGGGCGGCATGCAGGCCCTGCAATGGACCATCACCTACCCGGACCGCGTGCGCCATTGCCTGGCCATCGCCTCGGCCCCCAAGCTGTCGGCGCAGAACATCGCCTTCAACGAAGTGGCGCGCCAGGCGATCCTGACCGACCCCGAGTTCCACGGCGGTTCGTTCCAGGAAGCGGGCGTGATCCCCAAGCGCGGGCTGATGCTCGCGCGCATGGTCGGGCACATCACCTACCTGTCGGATGACTCCATGGGCGAGAAATTCGGCCGTGGCCTCAAGAGCGAGAAGCTCAACTACGACTTCCACAGCGTCGAATTCCAGGTCGAGAGCTACCTGCGTTATCAGGGCGAGGAGTTTTCCGGGCGTTTCGACGCCAACACCTACCTGCTGATGACCAAGGCCCTGGACTACTTCGACCCGGCGGCGAATTTCGACGATGACCTGGCGCGCACCTTCGAGGCGGCCACCGCCAAGTTCTGCGTGATGTCGTTCACCACCGACTGGCGCTTCTCCCCGGCCCGCTCGCGGGAATTGGTGGATGCGCTGATGGCCGCCAAGAAAGACGTCTGCTACCTGGAGATCGACGCACCGCAAGGCCACGACGCCTTCCTGATCCCGATCCCGCGTTACTTGCAGGCTTTTAGCAATTACATGAACCGAATAGCACTGTGAGAACGCCATGAGAGCCGACCTGGAAATCATCCAAGACTGGATCCCCGCCGGCAGCCGCGTGCTCGACTTGGGTTGCGGCGATGGCGAACTGCTGAGCTGGCTGCGCGACAACAAGCAAGTCACCGGCTATGGCCTGGAAAACGACCCGGACAACATCGCCCAGTGCGTGGCCAAGGGCATCAACGTGATCGAGCAGGACCTGGACAAGGGCCTCGGCAACTTTGCCAGCAACAGCTTCGACATCGTGGTCATGACCCAGGCGCTGCAAGCCGTGCACTACCCGGACCGGATCCTCGACGAAATGTTGCGGGTCGGCCGCCAGTGCATTATCACCTTCCCCAATTTCGGCCACTGGCGTTGCCGCTGGTACCTGGCCACCAAGGGCCGCATGCCGGTGTCGGACTTCCTGCCGTACACCTGGTACAACACGCCCAACATCCACTTCTGCACCTTTGAAGACTTCGAAGCGCTGTGTGGCGAGCGCGAAGCCAAAGTCATCAACCGCCTTGCCGTCGATCAACAGCATCGTCACGGCTGGGCGAGTAAGCTATGGCCCAACCTGCTGGGTGAGATCGGGATCTACCGGGTCAGCAGCCCGGGCCTGACGGACCACCAGATTGCCGTCTAACCATTTTCAAGGAGGACGATCATGAGTCGCCTGGCTGTTTTTCTACTCACCGCGTGCCTGAGCGTCAGCGCTATGGCGGCGGATGTTATCGATGGTAATCGTCAGAAAGAATTCGGCGATATCACGGTGCACTACAACACCCTGACCACCAGCTTCCTGACGCCGGAAATGGCTCAGGAAGCCGGGATCGTACGCAGCAAAGAGCTGGGCATGATCAATGTGTTCGTAAACAAGGGCGTCGAATCGATAGACGCCACCGTTACCGGCACAATCAAGGATCTGGGCGGCAAGAGCGAGATGCTGACGTTCAAGAAAATTACCCAGAAAGGTTCTACGCTTTACGTCGCCCAGTACCCGGTGCCGCAGCAGGAAACCAAGATTTTCACCATCAACGTTGAAACCGGTGGCAAAGCCCACGGTTTCAGTTTCAACCAGGAACTGTTTCCGGCGCAATGATGAACCTTACTCAACTCGTACTGGCCAGCCATAACGCCGGCAAGCTCAAAGAACTCCAGGCCATGCTCGGCGACTCGGTGCAACTGCGCTCGATTGGCGAGTTCAGCCAGGTAGAGCCGGAAGAGACCGGCCTGTCGTTTGTCGAGAACGCCATCCTCAAGGCCCGCAACGCCGCGCGTATTTCCGGCCTGCCGGCACTGGCTGACGATTCGGGCCTGGCCGTGGACTTCCTGGGCGGCGCGCCTGGCATCTACTCGGCACGTTACGCCGACGGTAAAGGCGATGCGGCCAACAACGCCAAGCTGCTGGACGCCCTCAAGGACGTGCCCGACGCGATGCGCGGCGCGCAGTTCGTCTGCGTGCTGGCCCTGGTGCGTCACGCCGATGATCCATTGCCGATCCTCTGCGAAGGCTTGTGGCACGGTCGCATCCTGCATGCGGCCAGCGGCGAGCACGGGTTTGGCTACGACCCGTTGTTCTGGGTGCCGGAGCGCAATGTCTCCAGCGCCGAATTGAGCCCGGCCGACAAGAACCAGATCAGCCACCGCGCCCGCGCAATGGATTTGCTGCGCCAGCGTCTGGGCCTGAAATGACCCAGAACACCTCCGCGCAGCCACTGATTCTCGGTGGCGCGCAAACACCTCGGGCGGCCCTGCCTCACCTGCCGCCCCTGGCGCTGTATATCCACATCCCGTGGTGCGTGCGCAAATGCCCCTATTGCGACTTCAACTCCCACACCGCCAGCAAGGTGCTGCCGGAGGAAGAGTACGTCGACGCGTTGCTGGCCGACCTCGATCAGGACCTGCACGCGGTGTACGGCCGTGAGCTGAGTTCGATCTTTTTCGGCGGCGGCACCCCAAGCCTGTTCAGCGCCGCTGCCCTGGGCCGGTTGCTCAAGGGCGTGGAAGCGCGCATCCCGTTTGCCGGCGATATCGAGATCACCCTGGAAGCCAACCCCGGTACCTTCGAGCAAGAGAAGTTCGTGGCGTACCGCAAGCTGGGGATCAATCGGCTGTCGATTGGCATCCAGAGTTTCCAGCAGGAAAAACTCGAAGCCCTGGGCCGCATCCACAACGGTGACGAAGCCGTGCGTGCCGCCGGCATGGCGCGCCAGGCCGGGTTCGACAACTTCAACCTGGACTTGATGCACGGTTTGCCCGATCAGTCCCTGGAGGACGCCCTGGGCGACCTGCGCCAGGCCATTGCCCTCAAGCCCACGCATCTGTCCTGGTATCAACTGACCCTGGAACCCAACACCGTGTTCTGGAACCAGCCGCCCGTGCTGCCGGAAGACGACACCCTGTGGGACATCCAGGAAGCCGGCCAGGCGCTGCTCGCCGAACACGGTTACGCCCAGTACGAAGTCTCGGCCTACGCCCAACCGGGACGGCCGGCGCGGCATAACCTGAATTACTGGAGCTTTGGCGACTTTATCGGCATCGGTGCCGGCGCCCACGGCAAGCTCAGCCATCCGGACGGGCGCATCGTGCGCACCTGGAAAACCCGGGCGCCGAAGGACTACCTCAACCCGGCGAAAAACTACCAGGCCGGCGCGAAAGAACTGACCAACGAAGAGTTACCGTTCGAGTTCCTGATGAACGCCCTGCGCCTCACCGACGGCGTCGAAGCCAGGCTTTATGCCGAGCGCACCGGCCTTGAGCTGGCGAGTCTCGATGAGGCCCGTCGTGAGGCAGAACAAAGTGGCTTAATGCAGGTCGAACCGTCACGCCTGGCGGCCACCGACCGCGGGCAACTCTTTCTCAATGACCTGCTGCAGAAGTTTTTGAGCTGATTGCTCTTAAGGAAATCAAATGGATCTGGTACTCGACCTGCTCGCCACCGTATCCCGCTGGAGCCGTAGCAACCTGTCGGAAATCTCCCTGGCGTTGGTAGGTTGCCTGCTGGTGCTGTTTGGCGCCGACATCAAGGGCTGGGTCGAAGCACGGCTGGGCAGCATCGCGGGTGCGCTGCGCGTGCCGCTGATGGCGCTGGTGTGCATGATCGGCAGCGGTGCTGCGCTGATCTATGCCACGCCGTGGATTGTTCGCGGGCTGAGCCAGTTCAACAACTACAGCCTGGCGCCGGTGTTGTTGGTGGTGCTGGTGTTGATTGGGGTGGTGGCGGATCGCCGCTGACCTTAAGCGCGGCACAAAACAAATGTGGGAGCGGGCTTGCTCGCGAATGCGGTGTGTCAGTCAGCGTAAATGTCGACTGATCTACCGCATTCGCGAGCAAGCCCGCTCCCACATTTTTTACTGCATTTCAAGCCTGGGACTTATCAGTCCACTTTCTCGAACTTCAAATCCCAAACCCCATGCCCGAGTCGCTCGCCGCGACGTTCGAACTTGGTGATCGGCCGCTCGGCCGGGCGCGGGACGCATTTGCCGTCTTCCGCCAGGTTGCGGTAGCCAGGGGCGACGTTCATTACTTCCAGCATGTACTCGGCATACGGTTCCCAGTCGGTGGCCATGTGCAGGATGCCGCCCACTTTCAGCTTGCTGCGCACCAGTTCCGCGAAGGAAGCCTGGACGATGCGGCGCTTGTGGTGGCGGCTCTTGTGCCATGGGTCCGGGAAGAACAGCATCAGGCGGTCGAGGCTGTTGTCGGCGATGCAGCGGTTGAGCACTTCGATCGCGTCGCAGTCGTAGACCCGCAGGTTGGTCAGGCCCTGAGTCAGCACGCCGTTCAGCAGCGCGCCAACACCCGGACGGTGTACTTCAACCCCGATAAAATCCTGCTCCGGCGAAGCCGCGGCCATTTCCAGCAGGGAATGGCCCATGCCGAAGCCAATCTCCAGGGAGCGTGGTGCCGAGCGGCCAAACACCTGGTCGTAATCCACCGGCGCGTCTGCCAGCGGCAGGACGAACAGCGGCGTGCCCTGCTCCAGGCCCTTTTGCTGGCCCTCGGTCATGCGACCGGCGCGCATCACAAAACTCTTGATGCGGCGGTGCTTGGACTCGTCGCCTTCTTCCAGGGTGTTCGGCGTTTCGTTTGATTCAGTCATCAATGGCTCTTACTTGATCAGACCATCCAGCGGCGAGGAGGCGCTGGCGTAAAGTTTTTTCGGCATGCGCCCGGCGAGGTACGCCAGGCGGCCGGCGACAATTGCGTGGTTCATGGCTTCAGCCATCAGGACCGGCTGCTGGGCATGGGCGATGGCCGAGTTCATCAGCACCGCATCGCAACCCAGTTCCATGGCGATGGTGGCGTCGGAGGCAGTGCCCACGCCCGCATCCACCAGCACCGGGATCTTGGCTTCTTCAAGGATGATCTGCAGGTTGTACGGATTGCAGATACCCAGGCCGGAACCGATCAGACCGGCCAGCGGCATCACCGCGATGCAGCCGATTTCGGCCAGTTGGCGGGCGATGATCGGGTCGTCGCTGGTGTAGACCATCACGTCGAAGCCTTCCTTGACCAGGGTCTCGGCGGCCTTGAGGGTTTCGATCACGTTGGGGAACAGGGTTTTCTGGTCGGCCAGCACTTCCAGCTTCACCAGGTTGTGGCCGTCGAGCAGCTCACGGGCCAGGCGGCAGGTGCGCACGGCTTCGATGGCGTCGTAGCAACCGGCGGTGTTCGGCAGGAAGGTGTAGCGATCCGGCGACAGCACTTCGAGCAGGTTCGGCTCGCCCTCGATCTGGCCGAGGTTGGTGCGGCGCACGGCGAAAGTAACGATCTCGGCGCCCGAGGCTTCGATGGCCAGGCGGGTTTCTTCCATGTCGCGGTACTTGCCGGTGCCGACCAGCAGACGCGACTGGAAGGTACGACCGGCCAGGACGAAAGGCTTGTCGCTACGAACGATGCTCATGGGAAATCCTCGAGTTGGGGTGAGGTTCTGCAGAATGCGGGTTGGCGCCCTGGAGCGCCGGACGGCTAGCCGCCGCCGATGGCGTGGACCACTTCGACCTGGTCACCCTCGGTGAGCGCGGTCTCGACGTGCTGGCTACGCGGGACGATATCCTGGTTGAGCTCCACTGCGACGCGGCGTCCGGTCAAGTCCAGACGGGTCAGCAGGGCCGCAACGGTTTCACCGTCGGGCAGTTCAAAGGGTTCGCCGTTCAACTGAATGCGCATGCCACGGGCCGCCATCGTTTTTAGGGGCCAGCATTCTAGCGTGATTGACGTTGCTGGCCCAAGCCCCTTGGTCAGGCAGCCTGTAGACGCCACGCCGCCAAACCGAGGAAGAACCAGCCCAGCAGGAACGCCAGGCCACCAAACGGGGTGATGATGCCGAGCTTGCTGATGCCGGTCATGGTCAGCACATACAGGCTGCCGGAGAACAGCAGGATGCCCACGGCAAAGGACACCCCCGCCCACGTCACCAGCCTGCCCGGGATGTGCGCCGCCAACAGTGCCACGCCGAACAGCGCCAGGGTGTGCACCAACTGGTAGGTCACGCCGGTGTGGAAAATCGCCAGGTACTCGGCGCTCAGGCGGTTTTTCAGGCCGTGGGCGGCAAACGCGCCCAGGGCGACGCCGGTGAAACCGAAAAAGGCAGCCAGCATCAGAAAGCCACGCAACATGAGGAACTCCAGTCAGACTCAGGGGGCAGGGTCTGTATAATGGCCCGCTCAACGGGTTCGGCCAAGCCATCTCTATGCTGCGTCTCCTCTTCAAGCGTTTTCTCAAAGCCATCAAGTGGTTTGCCATCGGCAGCGTGCTGCTGGTGCTGCTGTTCCGTTTCGTGCCACCACCGGGCACTGCGCTGATGGTTGAGCGCAAGGTCGAGTCCTGGGTCGACGGCGAGCCGATTGACGCACAGCGCACGTGGGTGCCGTGGGATCAGATCTCCGACGAACTTAAAGTGGCGGTGATGGCCGGCGAAGACCAGCGCTTCCCGCAACATTGGGGTTTTGATTTCGGCGCGATCCAGGCGGCATTGCAGCATAACGAGCGCGGCGGTTCGATTCGTGGCGCCAGCACCTTGAGCCAGCAGGTATCGAAGAACCTGTTTTTATGGACCGGCCGCAGCTATTTCCGCAAGGGCCTGGAAGCCTGGTTTACCGGGCTGATCGAGATTCTCTGGCCCAAGCAGCGAATTCTTGAGGTGTACCTCAACAGCGTGGAGTGGGATGAAGGCGTGTTCGGCGCCGAAGCGGCGGCGCGGCATCACTTTGGGGTGAGCGCCAAGGCGCTGACCCGCCAGCAGGCCAGCTACCTGGCGGCGGTGTTGCCTAACCCGCGGGTGTGGAGTGCCAGCCATCCAACGTCGTATGTCGCGCGACGGGCGGCGTGGATTCGGCAGCAGATGAGTCAGTTGGGTGGCGACAGCTATTTGAATGAGCTGAACAACTCGCGCAAGGCGCCTTGGGCTGACTGACACCCCACAAAACAAAAGTGGGAGCGGGCTTGCTCGCGAAAGCGGTGTGCCAGTCAATACCTTAGGTGACTGATCCACCGCTTTCGCGAGCAAGCCCGCTCCCACATTTCGATCGCGCTGTCCTAGCTACCTGTGTCAGGCGGCGATCGACAGTTTCAGCTTGTTCATCGCACTCTTCTCGAGCTGACGAATCCGCTCGGCCGACACGTTGTACTTCTGCGCCAGGTCGTGCAGCGTGGCTTTTTCTTCTGCCAACCAGCGCTGGTAGAGAATGTCACGGCTGCGGTCGTCCAGCACTTCCAGCGCTTCGTGCAGGTTGTGATTGGAGTTGTCGCTCCAGTCGGCATCTTCCAGCTGACGCGCCGGGTCGTACCGGTGGTCTTCCAGGTAGTTGGCCGGCGATTGGAAGGCGCTGTCGTCGTCCGCTTCGGCGGCCGGGTCGAAGGCCATATCATGGCCGGTCAGGCGACTTTCCATCTCGCGCACTTCACGTGGCTCTACGCCGAGGCTTTCGGCCACGCGATGCACTTCTTCGTTGTTCAGCCACGCCAGGCGTTTCTTCTGGCTGCGCAGGTTGAAGAACAGTTTGCGCTGGGCCTTGGTGGTCGCGACTTTTACGATGCGCCAGTTGCGCAGGATGAATTCGTGAATTTCCGCCTTGATCCAGTGCACAGCAAACGACACCAGGCGCACACCCATTTCCGGGTTGAAGCGCTTCACGGCTTTCATCAGGCCAACGTTGCCTTCCTGAATCAGGTCAGCCTGGGCCAGGCCGTAGCCGCTATAGCTACGGGCGATATGTACGACAAAACGCAGGTGGGCGAGCACCATCTGCCGAGCCGCCCCCAAATCCTGCTCATAGTAGAGACTCTCGGCCAGTTCACGCTCCTGCTCGGGCGTCAGCAATGGAATGCTGTTGACCGTGTGCACATAGGCCTCCAGGTTCGCACCCGGGACCAGAGCATAAGCAGGTTGCAAAGAAGTGGTCATACGAAAAAACCTCCGACTCACATAACTCGTGCAGTTCAGCACTGCGAAAATTGACCGGGAACCGTAGGACAAGTTCCCTAAACCACTGATACGGTCAATACAAACGAAACCACATTACCCTGACATTAACTACTTCGGTGCCAGCTCACGTAAATGCCGTGCGACCGCAATCCAAGCACCGATATACCCCAAGAGCACTGCCCCAAGCAACAATGACAGACCATCGGCTGCCGGCACGCCGGCCAGGGCAAAATCGCTGCCGTACAAACCGGCAAGCCCCACCACCGCGTCGTTCAGCCAGTTCAGGCCAAAAGCCAGTACGCCCCAGGACAAAATTCCCGCACCGAAGCCATACAGCGCGCCCATGTACAGAAAAGGCCGACGCACATAGCTGTCCGTGCCGCCGACGAGTTTAATCACTTCTATCTCGGTGCGGCGGTTTTCAATATGAAGACGAATGGTATTGCCTATCACCAAAAGTAATGCAGACACCAGCAACACCGTCAGGCCGAACACAAACCGGTCGCCCAGCTTGAGAATCGCGGCCAACCGCTCTACCCAGACTAGATCAAGTTGTGCCTGTTGGACCTTCGGCAGCTCTGCGAGTTTTTGTCGCAGGGCTTCCAGGGTGGTCTTGTCGACCTCGTTCGGGGTGACCAGCACCACGCCCGGCAGCGGGTTTTGCGGCAACTCCTTGAGCGCCTCGCCCAGGCCGGACTGTTGCTGGAACTCTTCCAGGGCTTGATCGCGGCTGATGTACTCAGCCTCGGCCACACCCGGAATGCCCTTGATCTGGTCGCGCAGGGACTCACCGTCCTGGGCGCTGGCATCCAGGTTCAGGTACAGGGAAATCTGCGCCGCCCGCTGCCACGAACCGCCAAGGCGCTCGACATTGTTCAGCAGCAATGACAAGCCCATGGGCAGGCTCAAGGCCACGGCCATGACCAGGCAGGTAAAAAAGCTGCCGATCGGCTGCTTGCCGAGGCGGCGCAGGCTGTCTACCAGGCTGGCACGGTGGCTTTCGATCCAGGCATGCACCAGGGTGCCGAAATCCGGGCCATCGTCTTCGTCGCGCTTTTTCTTCTGTGGCTGCGGGTCGGCCGCCTTTGGCGCGACGCGCTCGGAAACCTTCGGGCTGCGTGTTGCACTCATACCCCAGCCTCCCCGTCACCGATCAGGCGGCCGCGTTGCAGGGTCAGCATGCGGTGGCGCATGCGGGCGATCAGCGCCAGGTCGTGACTGGCGATCAGCACGCTGGTGCCCAGGCGGTTGATGTCTTCGAACACGCCCATGATTTCTGCGGCCAGGCGCGGGTCGAGGTTACCGGTGGGTTCGTCCGCCAGCAGCAAGGCCGGGCGATGGACGATGGCGCGGGCGATGCCGACGCGCTGTTGCTGGCCGGTGGACAGGTCGCCTGGGTACAGGTCGGTCTTGTCCGACAGCGCCACGCGCTCCAGGGCCGAATCAACGCGCTTGACGATTTCGGCCTTGGACAGACCGAGAATCTGCAACGGCAAGGCGATGTTGTTGAACACCGTGCGATCGAACAGCAACTGGTGGTTCTGGAACACCACGCCGATCTGGCGACGCAGGAATGGAATCTGTGCGTTGCTGATGGTTGCCAGGTCCTGGCCCGCCAGCAGCAGTTTGCCGGTGGTTGGGCGTTCCATGGCCAGCAGCAGGCGCAACAAGGTACTTTTACCGGCACCCGAATGGCCGGTCACAAACAAGAATTCGCCGCGACGCACCCGGAAACTCAGCTCATGCAAGCCGACATGCCCGTTGGCGTAGCGTTTACCGACCTGTTCGAAACGAATCATGAACGCTCCCGCTCGGCAAACAGTGCCTGTACAAAGGGTTCGGCTTCAAAAGTGCGCAGGTCGTCGATGCCTTCACCGACGCCGATGTAACGAATCGGCAACCCGAACTGCTTCGCCAGGGCGAAGATCACACCGCCCTTGGCCGTGCCGTCGAGCTTAGTCAATGCCAGGCCGGTCAGCTGGACCGTCTGGTGGAATTGTTTGGCCTGGCTGATGGCGTTCTGGCCGGTACCGGCGTCCAGCACCAGCAACACCTCGTGGGGCGCGTCGGCGTCGAGCTTGCCGATCACGCGGCGAACTTTCTTCAGCTCTTCCATCAGGTTGTCTTTGGTGTGCAAGCGACCGGCGGTATCGGCGATCAGCACATCAATGTTGCGCGCTTTGGCGGCCTGCACCGCATCGAAGATCACCGAAGCCGAATCGGCACCGGTGTGCTGGGCGATGACCGGGATCTTGTTGCGCTCGCCCCAGACCTGCAATTGCTCCACGGCGGCGGCACGGAAGGTGTCACCGGCGGCGAGCATGACTTTCTTGCCTTCCAGTTGCAGCTTCTTCGCCAGCTTGCCGATGGTGGTGGTCTTGCCGGCGCCGTTGACGCCAACCACCAGGATCACAAACGGCTTTTTCTGCGTATTGATGATCAGCGGCGCTTCCACCGGCTTGAGCATGTTGGCCAGCTCGGCCTGCAGCGACTTGTAGAGCGCATCGGCGTCGGTCAGCTGCTTGCGCGCGACCTTCTGGGTCAGGCTCTGGATGATCACGGCGGTGGCTTCGACGCCCACGTCGGCGGTCAGCAGGCGGGTTTCGATGTCCTCCAGCAGCTCGTCATCGATGGTCTTTTTGCCGAGGAACAGGCTGGCCATGCCTTCGCCGATGCTGGCGCTGGTCTTGCTCAGGCCTTGCTTGAGGCGGGCAAAGAAACCGGTCTTGCCGGTTTCGGCAGGAACAGCAGGCTCTTCGATGACTGCTGGCGCGGCGACGGCGACCGGAACAGGTTTGGCGACCACCGGTGCAAGCACCTCAACCACTGGCGGCGCTTGGACCACAACGGGCGCAGGCTCCACGAGGGCCGGAATCGGCGGAGCCACATGCTCGGCCAGCTCGTCTTCAACCAGTGCTACAGGCTCTTCTGCCACCGGCAACACCAGCCATGGCTTGTGCTCTGGCTCTGGCGCAGGTTCTGGCTCAACCACCGGCTGCAACACCGGCTCGGCCATCGGCAACACCACCGGGGCCGGTGTTTCGGCAACCGGTTCGGCTTCTACTATGGATTCGGGGATCGGTTCAGCTTGAACCTGCGGCTGTTCGACGACGGTTTCCTGCGGCTTTTTGCGCAGCCATCCGAACAGGCCTTTTTTCTCGCCAGCCGCAGCTGGGGTCTTCTTGTCGTCGTTGGAACCAAACATGGAGACGGCTATCTCAAGGTAGCGACGCGCCAGGGGGCGTGCCGGTAAATAAAATTCGATGCGTAACAGACTGTTTTTTAGCCAGCTCGTTCATGCGCAACATTTTGTAAGGCCTAAATAGAGCCTTAACAAGACAGCCATAGTGGCCGTCCCTAGGTCGGACCAGTATCCTAGCACCTCCTCGCCCGCCGACGCTAAGACCAAGCGGGCAGCCCAACAGGTTTAAAAACGAATGAATGCTCTAGCCCGCCGCGCCGCAGGCCTGCTGCTCAGCACAGTTTGTCTGCCCCTTTCAGCTTTGGCTGCCGACCCACAACCCACCCACGAATTCACCCTGGACAACGGCCTCAAGGTCGTCGTGCGCGAAGACCATCGCGCCCCGGTGGTGGTTTCCCAGGTCTGGTACAAGGTGGGCTCCAGCTACGAAACCCCGGGCCAGACCGGTTTGTCCCACGCCCTGGAACACATGATGTTCAAGGGCAGCGCCAAGGTCGGCCCCGGCGAGGCTTCGTTGATCCTGCGTGACCTGGGCGCCGAAGAAAACGCCTTCACCAGCGACGACTACACCGCTTACTACCAAGTGCTGGCCCGTGACCGCCTGGGTGTCGCCTTCGAGCTGGAAGCCGACCGCATGGCCAGCCTGCGCCTGCCGGCCGACGAGTTCAGCCGCGAGATCGAGGTGATCAAGGAAGAGCGCCGGATGCGCACCGACGACAACCCGATGTCCAAGGCCTATGAGCGCTTCAAGGCCATGGCCTACCCGGCCAGCGGCTACCACACGCCGACCATCGGCTGGATGGCCGACCTGGACCGCATGAAGGTTGAAGAGCTGCGCCACTGGTACCAATCCTGGTACGTGCCGAACAACGCCACCCTGGTAGTGGTGGGCGACGTAACCCCGGATGAAGTCAAAACCCTGGCCCAGCGCTATTTCGGCCCGATCCCCAAGCGCGACGTCCCCCCGGCGAAAATCCCGCTGGAGCTGGCCGAGCCCGGTGAACGCCTGCTGACTATGCATGTACAGACCAAACTGCCGAGCGTGATCCTTGGTTTCAACGTGCCGAGCCTGGCCACCGCTGAAGACAAACGCTCGGTCAACGCCCTGCGCCTGATCTCGGCCCTGCTGGACGGCGGCTATAGCGCGCGCATCTCGACACAACTGGAGCGCGGCGAAGAGCTGGTGTCCGGCGGCTCGTCGAGCTACGACGCCTACACCCGCGGTGACAGCCTGTTCACCCTGACTGCCACACCGAACCTGCAAAAGAAAAAGACCGTGGCCCAGGCTGAAGCCGGCCTTTGGCGCCTGCTGGATGAGCTGAAGGCCAAGCCACCGAGCGCTGAAGAACTGGAGCGTATCCGCGCCCAGGTCATCGCCGGCGTGGTTTACCAGCGCGACTCGATTACCAGCCAGGCCACTGCCATCGGCTCCCTGGAGACGGTGGGCCTGTCCTGGAAACTCATGGACACCGAGCTGGCCGAGCTGCAAAGCGTCACCGCCGAAGATATCCAGAAAGCTGCACGCACCTATTTCACCCGCGAACGTCTCAGCGTCGCCCATGTCTTGCCTGAGGAGACCGCTCATGAGTGAACGTAAAAACAACCGCCTGGTGCTGCCCGGCCTGATCGTGGTGACTTTGGCTGCGGCCTGCGCGGTGTACTTGCTGCGCCCCAGCGAATCCGTCGCCAGCCAGGCGCTGGAGCAGGCCAAGTCCGCCAACAAGCTGCAATCCCTGGCCGAGCTGGACGACAAGGCGCCGACCAACCGCAAGCTCGACGTGCAAACCTGGACCACCGCCGAAGGCGCCAAGGTGCTGTTCGTCGAAGCCCATGAACTGCCGATGTTCGACATGCGCATCCTGTTCGCCGCCGGCAGCAGCCAGGACGGCGCAACACCAGGCCTGGCGCTGTTGACCAACGCAATGCTCAACGAAGGCGTGCCGGGCAAGGACGTCAGCCAGATTGCCGCCGGTTTCGACGGCCTGGGTGCTGATTTCAGCAATGGCGCCTACCGCGACATGGCGCTGGTTTCCCTGCGCAGCCTGAGCGCCAGCGACAAGCGTGACGCCGCCCTGTCACTGTTTGACGACGTGATCGGCAAGCCGACCTTCCCGGCAGACTCTCTGGCGCGGATCAAGAACCAGCTGCTGGCCGGCTTTGAATACCAGAAACAGAACCCCGGCAAACTGGCGAGCATCGAGCTGTTCAAGCAGCTCTATGGCGACCACCCTTACGCCCATCCGAGCGAAGGCAACGCCGAGAGCGTGCCGAAGGTGACTCTCGCGCAATTGAAGGACTTCCACGCCAAGGCCTACGCCGCCGGCAACGCAGTGATTTCTGTAGTCGGCGATCTGACCCGCGCCGAAGCCGAAGCCATGACCGCCAAGGTTTCCGCGTCCCTGCCAAAAGGCCCGGCGCTGGCGAAAATCGCCCAACCGGTCGAGCCCAAGGCTGGCACCACCCACATCGAGTTCCCGTCCAAGCAGACAACCCTGCTGCTGGCGCAACTGGGTATCGACCGTGCCGACCCGGATTACGCCGCGCTGTCCCTGGGTAACCAGATTCTCGGCGGCGGTGGCTTCGGCACCCGTTTGATGAGCGAAGTGCGCGAGAAACGCGGCCTGACCTACGGCGTATACTCCGGCTTCTCGCCGATGCAGGTACGCGGTCCGTTCATGATCAACCTGCAAACCCGCGCCGAAATGAGCGCCGGCACGCTGCGATTGGTGCAGGACGTACTCGCCGACTACCTCAAGACCGGCCCGACACAGAAAGAACTCGATGACGCCAAGCGCGAACTGGCCGGCAGCTTCCCGCTGTCCACCGCGAGCAACGCCGATATCGTCGGGCAGTTGGGCGCCATGGGTTTCTACAACCTGCCGCTGAGCTACCTGGAAGATTTCATGAAACAATCCCAGGCGCTGACCGTTGACCAGGTCAAAGCTGCTTTGAACAAACATTTGAGTGCCGACAAGATGGTCATCGTGACCGCCGGCCCGACGATTGCGCAAAAGCCACTACCGCCCCCCACTGATAAACCCGCCGAGCAACCGCTCGGGGTTCCGGAGCATTAATGGCCCGTCCATCCCGTCCCAAAAAACCTGTCCACAACGTTCACAACGGTGTGGGCCAACTGCGCATCATCGGCGGAGAGTGGGGCAGCCGTAAGCTGAGCTTCCCCGATGTCGTGGGCCTGCGCCCGACGCCAGACCGCGTGCGTGAAACCCTGTTCAACTGGCTCGCGCCGTATATCGCCGGGGCCAAGGTGCTGGACCCGTTCGCGGGCAGCGGCGCGTTGTTCCTTGAAAGCCTGTCCCGTGGCGCTGCCTTGGGCCAGGCGCTGGATGCCAGCAACGTGGCGGTTGCCAGCCTCAAGGAACACCTGGGCACCCTGCGTTGCACCACGGGGCAAGTGCAGACGGCTGATGCGCTGCGCTACCTGGAAACCCAGGAAGCCCGCGAGTTTGACGTGGTGTTCCTCGATCCGCCGTTTAATCAGAACCTGCTGCCGACCGTTTGCGCGTTGCTGGAAGAGCGCCAGTGGTTGGCACCGGATGCCTGGATCTACACTGAAAGCGAAACCGCACCGTCCACACTCGGTCTGCCGGGCACCTGGCGCCTGCACCGCGAGCAGAAATCCGGGCGGGTGTATTACGCGTTGTGGCAACGCACCGTGTAGGAGCGAGCTTGCTCGCGAAGATCGTTAACGATGACGCGGGAAACCAGGGGAACGCGGTGATCTTGAGTTTTTCGCGAGCAAGCTCGCTCCTACAATGATTGGAGCAAGCCCATTCGGCACCGAGAATTTCATGACTCCGCCCCTCGACCGCTTTACCCCCGCCTTCGGCCTCGGCAACCCGCACCTGCAAACGTTGTGGGGACCGCTGTGGCGCAAAACCACGCACATCGAACGCCAGCGCGAACGGCTGTGGCTGGCAGACGGCGACTTTCTCGACCTCGACTGGCATGGGCCGCATGACGCAACCACCCCGCTGGTGCTGGTACTGCACGGGCTGACCGGCTCGTCCAACTCGCCCTATGTAGCCGGCCTGCAAAAAGCCCTAGCAACCCAAGGCTGGACCAGCGTCGCGCTGAACTGGCGTGGCTGCTCCGGCGAACCCAACCTGCTTGCCCGCAGCTACCATTCCGGCGCCAGTGAAGACCTGGCCGAAACCATCGCTCACCTGCGGGCCAAGCGCCCGTTGGCGCCGCTGTATGCGGCGGGGTATTCACTGGGCGGCAATGTGCTGCTCAAGTACTTGGGCGAAACCGGCGAAGCCTGCGGGCTGCAAGGTGCGGCAGCCGTGTCGGTACCGTTTCGCCTGGATCAGTGCGCCGATCGCATTGGCCTGGGCTTTTCTCGGGTTTATCAGAAGCATTTCATGCGCGAAATGCTGGCCTATATCCGCGTCAAACAAAGCCGGTTTCTCAAGGATGGCCGCGAGGCAGGCCTGAAAACCCTCGCCGACCTGGGCTCGCTGGAGAAGATGCGCACGTTCTGGGACTTTGACGGCCGCGTCACCGCGCCGCTGCACGGGTTCCTCAGTGCCGAGGACTACTACCGCCGCGCCTCCAGCCGCTACTACCTCGGGGGCATTCGCACACCAACCCTGATCATCCAG
Source organism: Pseudomonas sp. Colony2 (assembly GCF_019382755.1). Classification (NCBI taxonomy): domain Bacteria; kingdom Pseudomonadati; phylum Pseudomonadota; class Gammaproteobacteria; order Pseudomonadales; family Pseudomonadaceae; genus Pseudomonas; species Pseudomonas sp. Colony2. The sequence continues at coordinate 6,756,425 of NZ_CP080030.1, forward strand.
GCCGCGGACGACCCGTTCGTGTTCGCCCACAGCCTGCCCGAGGCCAGCGAACTGTCGGATTGCACCGAGTTCGAACTGCTGGCCAAGGGCGGGCATGTCGGGTTTGTGGATGGCTCGCTGAAACAGCCAACTTACTACCTGGAACGAAGAATCCCGGAGTGGCTACTGACACAACGCCGATAAAAATGTGGGAGCTCCCACACTTTGGCTCAGACCGGGTCAGGCAGACCTCAGTCTCCTGTTGCAACTTCCCGCTTTGGATCAGTGATCCACTCGCTCCACGACCCCGCGTACAACTTGCCCAACGGGTAACCCGCCAGGCACAGCGCAAACAGGTTGTGGCAGGCAGTCACGCCGGAGCCGCAGTAGGCCACCAGGTCATCCGGCGAGCGGTCTTGCAGCTTGGCGGCGAAGCGTTGCTTGAGCTGGTCCGCCGGCAGGAAACGGCCGTCGCTGCCCAGGTTTTCATTGAATGCGGCACATTGCGCGCCGGGGATATGCCCGGCAACCGGGTCGATCGGCTCCACTTCACCACGAAAACGCGGCTGGGCGCGGGCGTCGATCAGGGTCAGGCCGGGCTGGCCAAGGCGTTTCTGCAGGTGTTCGGCGTCCAGTTGCAAGTGGTTGTCCGGCGTGCCGCTGAAGGTGCCGGGCTCGATCACCGGCGCATCCAGGCTCAACGGGAAGCCCGCCGCGTGCCAGGCTTTCAGGCCGCCATCGAGGATGAACACACCGTCGCGCTTGCCCAGCCAGGCCAGCAGCCACCAGGCACGGGCGGCATAGGCACCCGGGCCGTCGTCATACAAAACGATATCGCTGTCGGCGTTAACGCCCCATGCCCGCAGTTGCCGGATAAACGCATCCGGCGCCGGCAACGGATGGCGACCGGTCACGCCCTTGATTATCGGCCCGCTGAGGTGGCGCTCCAGATCGGCATACTGCGCCCCTTCGATATGCCCTTCGGCGTAGCTGCACAGGCCGTAGTCCGGGTCTTCCAGGGCAAAGCGGCAATCGAGGATCACCAGCCCGCCGGACTTCTGGCGCTCGGCCAGTTGCTGGGGGCTGATCAGTTGGGCAAGCGGCATGACTGACTCCTGTGGCTAGGTTAGCGTTCGGGAAACATCCTACTTCACTTCTTCCAGCGCCTGATTCAACGGCACGTAAAACTCTTTGAACAGTGCATCCACCGCGTCCTTGGCCTTGGGGGTGATAAACCCGGCTTCCAGCACCAGCACCTGATACACCCCGCGCTTGATCGCCTCGGCGCTCAGGTGCGTGGACTTTTCATTGGTGGTGCACAGGAAGCGCACCCACGAGGTGAGGATGATCCAGGCGTTGAGGGTCAGGGCTTCGGTTTGCACCGGGTCCATGTTCAGGATGCCGGCATCGACAAACCCCTGGTAGATGGCTGCGCCCTGGATCAGGCAGCGCTGGGAGAACCGCCGGTAGCCGGTGGCCAGCTCCGGGTCGCTTTCCAGCAGGTGTTCGAGGTCACGGTGCAGGAAGCGGTAGCGCCACATGCCGGCCAGCACCGCCTGCAGGTAGAAGCGCTTATCTTCCACGGTCACCGCACGGCCCTGGGGCGGGCGCAGGAAGCTGTCCACCAACGCTTCGTACTCACGAAACAGCACTGCGATAATCGCCTGCTTGTTGGGGAAGTGGTAGTACAGGTTGCCCGGGGAAATTTCCATATGGGCGGCGATATGGTTGGTGCTGACACTGCGCTCGCCCTGCTGGTTAAACAGCTCCAGGCTGGTTTGCACAATGCGCTCGCTGGTCTTTACTCGTGGTGCCATGGGAAATCAACTTCTAGACCCGTGATGGCGGCATCTTACGGACTATCCTTGTCCGGATAAATCGGCACGTTGTGCAATGTTATTTGACAATTTAGAGCAATGACTCTAAAAACTGAAGCATTCCAATAACAATCGGGAACTTCGCCATGTCTGCCAACGTTGCCTACCTGCAAGATTCCCAGGCGCTGGACCAGCTCCACGAACTGTTCGACGCCCAGCGTCGGGCCTACGCCGCCAACCCGATGCCGCCGGCCGCCCAGCGCCAGCAATGGCTCAAGGCCTTGCGCGAGCTGCTGAGTGACGAACGCCAGGCGCTGATCAACGCCATCAGCAGTGATTTCAGCCACCGCAGCGCCGACGAAACCCTGTTCGCCGAACTGATGCCCAGCCTGCATGGCATTCACTACGCCAGCAAACACCTCAAGGGTTGGATGAAACCTTCCCGCCGCGCTGTAGGCATTGCCTTCCAGCCCGCGTCCGCCAAGGTCATCTATCAACCCCTGGGTGTGGTCGGGGTGATCGTGCCCTGGAACTACCCGTTGTACCTGGCCATCGGCCCGCTGGTGGGTGCATTGGCGGCCGGCAACCGGGTGATGCTCAAGCTCAGCGAATCCACCCCCGCCACCGGCCAGTTGCTCAAGACGCTGCTGGCGAAGATCTTCCCCGAGGACCTGGTGTGCGTGGTGCTCGGCGAGGCTGAAGTGGGCATGGCGTTTTCCAAGCTGCGCTTCGACCACCTGCTGTTCACCGGCGCCACCAGCATCGGCAAGCACGTGATGCGCGCGGCGGCCGAACACCTGACGCCGGTCACCCTGGAACTGGGCGGCAAATCACCGGCGATTGTTTCCGCCGACGTGCCGCTCAAGGACGCCGCCGAACGCATCGCCTTCGGCAAGGCGCTGAATGCCGGGCAAACCTGCGTGGCGCCGGACTACGTGCTGGTGCCGGAAGACCGTGTAGACGGCTTCGTCGAGGCCTACAGCAAGGCGGTTCGCGGGTTCTATCCGACCCTGGCCGACAACCCGGACTACACCGCCATCATCAACGAACGACAGTTGGCCCGGCTCAACGGCTACGTGAAAGACGCCACTGACAAGGGTGCCACCCTGGTCCCGCTGTACGACCAGGGCCAGGACCGCCGCATGGCCCACAGCCTGCTGCTGAATGTCAGCGACGAGATGACCGTGATGCAGGACGAAATCTTCGGCCCGGTGCTGCCGATCGTGCCGTATCGCGGCCTCGACCAGGCTTTCGCCTACATCAATCAGCGCCCTCGCCCACTGGCGCTGTATTACTTCGGCTACAACAAGGCGGAACAGAACCGCGTACTGCACGAAACCCATTCCGGCGGCGTGTGCCTGAACGACACGTTGCTGCACGTAGCCCAGGACGACATGCCCTTCGGCGGAATCGGCCCGTCGGGCATGGGCCATTACCACGGCCATGAAGGTTTCTTGACCTTCAGCAAGGCCAAGGGCGTGCTGATCAAGCAACGCCTGAACGCGGCCAAGCTGATTTACCCGCCCTATGGCAAATCCATTCAGAAGTTGATCCAGAAGCTGTTCGTCCGCTAACAAACCCATCACCGGGATAACAATAAGAATGAACCCTAGCCTGACTGAATCACCCGCGCTGTCACGGCGCGGCGTCTTGAAACTCGGCCTGTGCGCCAGCGCCTTCCTGGCCACCGCCGGGCTGGGCGCCAGCCTCAGCGGCTGCTCCAGCAGCACCCCGGCCAGCGGCTTTGCGATGTTGCGCAGCAGTGACCTGCCGTTTTTGCGGGCAGTGATTCCGGTGCTGCTGGAGGGCGTGGCCAGCGCCGAGGTAGTGGTGGCCGGCATCGACGACACCCTGAAAAAGCTCGACTTCAGCCTGCAACACCTGTCGCCCGAGATGTTCAAGCTGACCCAGCAACTGTTCGACGTATTGGGCATGGCCGTCACCCGTGGGCCGCTGACCGGGGTGTGGGGCAGCTGGGAAAACGCCAGCGGCGAACAGATCCGCAACTTCCTGCACCGTTGGGAAAACAGCTACCTGAACCTGCTGCGCATGGGCCAGGGCTCGTTGCTCAAACTGGTGATCATGGCCTGGTATTTCCGCCCCGAGTCCTGGGCGCATTGCGGCTACCCCGGCCCACCGAAAATCTGATTCGCATCCCGATAAAAACAAGAGACGACCCTGATGCCCGTACCTGATCTGTTCCGCGATGGCATGGCCCGCGGCTGGAAAACCCACAATGGCGCCGCCCTCGACCAGGACCTGACCCTGGAGGCTGACGTCGCAATCATCGGCAGCGGTGCCGGCGGCGGCACCACCGCCGAAATCCTCAGCGCCGCCGGCTACAAGGTGCTGTTGATCGAAGAAGGCCCGCTGAAAACCAGCAACGACTTCAAGCTGCTGGAGGACGAGGCCTACGCCACCCTGTACCAGGAAGGCATCGGGCGCATGAGCAAGGACGGCGCCATCACCATCCTGCAGGGCCGAGCGGTCGGCGGCACCACGCTGATCAACTGGACCTCCAGCTTCCGCACCCCGGACCCGACCCTCGCCCACTGGGCCAGCGAATACGCGGTCAAGGGCCACAGCAGCGCCGAGATGGCGCCCTGGTTCGAAAAAATGGAACAACGCCTGGGCATCGCGCCTTGGGCCATGCCACCGAATGCCAACAATGACGTGATCCGCAAGGGCTGCGAAAAGCTTGGCTACAGCTGGCACGTGATCCCGCGCAATGTGCGCGGCTGTTTCAACCTGGGGTATTGCGGCATGGGTTGCCCGGTCAACGCCAAGCAATCAATGCTGGTGACCACCATTCCGTCCACCCTGGAGAAAGGCGGCGAGCTGCTGTACCTGGCCCGCGCCGAACGCCTGAAGTTCCGCGGCGACACCATCACCAGCCTCGAATGCGTGGCCATGGATCAGTATTGCGTGGCACCCACCGGCCGCAAGATCACAGTCAAAGCCAAGCATTACGTATTGGCCGGCGGCGGCATCAACAGCCCGGCACTGCTGCTGCGCTCGGACGCGCCCGATCCCCACTCGCGCCTGGGCAAGCGAACCTTTTTACACCTGGTGAATTTTTCCGCCGGGTTGTTCGACGAGGTGATCAACCCGTTCTACGGCGCGCCGCAGTCGATTTATTCCGATCACTTCCAATGGCAGGACGGCACTACCGGCAAAATGTCCTACAAGCTCGAAGTACCGCCACTGCATCCGGGCCTGGCCAGCACCTTGCTCGGCGGCTACGGCACGCAGAACGCGCTGGATATGGGCCAACTGCCCAAGACCCACGCAATGCTTGCCCTCTTGCGCGACGGTTTCCACCCCGACAGCCCGGGTGGCACAGTCGAATTACGCGGCGATGGCACACCGGTGCTCGATTATCAGGTTTCGCCCTACGCCTGGGACGGCCTGCGCCGGGCATTCCACAGCATGGCGGAGATTCAGTTTGCCGGCGGCGCCAAGTCGGTGATGCCGCTGCACGGCGATGCGCGCTACGTGAACACCTTGGCTGAAGCCCGCAGCATGATCGACGGGTTGAACCTCGAATTGCACCGAACCCGGCTCGGCAGCGCTCATGTAATGGGCGGTTGCGCGATGGGGGAAGAACCGAAAAACGCCGTGGCCGACAGCCTTGGGCGCCATCATCAACTGCGCAACTTGTCGATCCACGATGGCTCGCTATTCCCCACCAGCATTGGCGCTAACCCGCAGTTATCGGTGTATGGATTGACGGCGCAACTGGCGACGGCATTGGCCGAACGTCTGAAAACGGCCTGAAAAAACCGGGTATTCGCGGTGTCTATAGTGCTTTCTTCTGAATAAGTTGACTTGGCCGACCGGGATGGCTGCGATACCATCCGGTTCCCCAACGGACTCCGCCAGGACGACGCGATGAACCGAGTGTTGTACCCAGGTACCTTCGACCCAATCACCAAGGGCCATGGCGATCTGGTCGAACGCGCCTCGCGCTTGTTCGACCATGTGATTATCGCGGTCGCTGCCAGCCCCAAGAAAAACCCGCTGTTTCCCCTGGAACAGCGCGTGGAGCTGGCCCGTGAGGTCACCAAGCATCTGCCCAACGTTGAAGTGGTCGGCTTCTCGACGCTGCTGGCGCACTTCGCCAAGGAACAGAACGCCAATGTGTTCCTGCGCGGCCTGCGGGCGGTGTCGGACTTCGAATACGAATTCCAACTGGCCAACATGAACCGCCAACTGGCGCCGGACGTGGAAAGCCTGTTTCTTACGCCTTCGGAACGTTATTCGTTCATTTCCTCGACGTTGGTCCGGGAAATCGCGGCGTTGGGCGGGGATATCACCAAGTTCGTGCACCCGGCTGTGGCGGATGCTCTCACCCTGCGATTCAAGAAATAATCCCGGACAGTAGGAGCTGGCTTGCCAGCGATCCAGGCGCCACGGTGCAACTGACCCATCGCCATCGCCGGCAAGCCGGCTCCTACTGTCCATCGCTGTGACTCGCACTGCGGGCGCCAATGCGGCACAATTGCGCGCATTAGTTTTCAGATGCCTTGGCTGACAGCCCTGGCAGGAGTTTCCATGTCCCTGATCATCACCGACGATTGCATCAACTGCGACGTCTGCGAACCCGAGTGCCCGAACGCTGCCATTTCCCAGGGTGAAGAGATCTATGTGATCGACCCCAACCTGTGCACCCAGTGTGTCGGCCACTACGACGAACCCCAGTGCCAGCAGGTTTGCCCGGTGGATTGCATTCCGCTGGACGAGGCTCATCCGGAAACGGAAGAGCAACTGATGGAGAAGTACCGGTTGATTACCGGGAAGGCCTAAGTCCCTTGGCGCTTCATTAAGCCCCTTCGCGAGCAAGCCCGCTCCCACATTCGACCGAGTTCCACCTTTGGAATGCAGTCGAATGTGGGAGCAGGCTTGCTCGCGAATAGGCCATCAGCAGCACCACAAATTGTCAGCTCTGACACTTCGGGCAAAACACACTCGCCCGCTGCCCCAGTATTACGTTGCGCAACTCAGCCCCACAGACCTTGCACGCCTCTCCACCACGGCCATAGACGAACAATTCCTGCTGGAAATACCCCGGCTGCCCGTCGCCGCCGATAAAGTCACGCAACGTGGTGCCGCCGCGCTCGATGGCCGCCGCCAGGATGCGTTTGATCTCAATCGCCAGCTTCAGGTAACGCCCACGGGAAATGCCCTTGGCTTCCCGACGCGGATCAATCCCGGCGGCAAACAGCGCTTCCGTCGCATAGATATTGCCTACGCCCACCACCACTGCGTTATCCATGATGAACGGCTTCACCGCCATCGAGCGTCCACGGGACAGCTGGAATAGCCGCTCGCCGTCGAACAGGTCGGTCAACGGCTCCGGCCCCAGGCGGATCAGCAGCTCGTGGTTCAGCGGGTCGAGGCTCCAGAGCATCGCGCCAAAGCGTCGCGGGTCGGTGTAGCGCAGGGCCAGGCCCGACTCCAGTTCTATATCCACATGCTCATGCTTGGCCGCCGGGCTGCCGGCTTCCACCAGGCGCAAATTGCCCGACATGCCCAAGTGGCTGATCAGCGTGCCGACCTCGGCATTGATCAACAAATACTTGGCCCGCCGCTCCACCAGCACGATGCGTTGCCCGGACAGCCGCACATCCAGGTCTTCCGGGATCGGCCAGCGCAGGCGCCGCTCACGCACCACCACACGGCTGACCCGCTGGCCTTCCAGGTGCGGCGCAATTCCGCGCCGGGTGGTTTCGACTTCCGGTAACTCGGGCATGTGTACCTCTTGGAAAAAGGATTAGTGCGCGCCCAGCTCGCGGATCGACAACTTCAAGCTCTCGAAGTCGTAGTCCGACAGGCCGATATGGTCCAGCACCAGCGGGCCGATGGCGTTCCACTCATGGTCATCCACCTGGTTGCCCAGCACGCGGTACGACGCACAAATGTGCTCGGCCATCTTCAGGATCGCCAGCAGGTTTTTCAGCTGCGGCTTCTGGTTGGACTCGTCGCTGAAAATCGCCAGGGCATTGTGGTGATTGGCGATGGCATCGGTCACATGTTCCGGCAGGCGCCAGGATTTGGCGGTGTAGTAACCCACCACGGCATGGTTGGTGTTGAACGCCTGGTTCTCGGTGTCGACCACACGGCACTCCGGGCCGGCGTTGGCATAGGCCTCTTCCAGCACACTCATGTAGTTCGGGAAACGCTTGAGCATCAACGGCACGCCGCAATCGTGGAACAGCCCCAATGCGTAGGCTTCATCGACCGCCTGGCTGCCGGTGCGCTTGGCGAGGGCCAGGCAGGTCATGGCCACGTCCTGGGCGGTGTCCCAGAAACGGTTGAGGGTGACGATCGTGTCGTCGCTCATCTCGCCCTTGATCGACTGCGCGTTGATCAGGTTGACGATGGAGCGGCTGCCCAGCAGGTTCACCGCGCGCTGTATCGAGACGATCTTGTTGCTCAGACCGTAATACGGCGAATTGACGATCTTCAGCAGCGAGCCGGAGAGGCCCGGGTCCTGGGCGATCAACCGGGCGATCACTTCCAGGTCCGGATCGGGCATGTACTGCTCCATCTGCAAATCCACCATGATTTGCGGTTGAGGCGGCACACTGATGCCTTGGAGGCTCTGTTGGATCTGTTCGGCGGATAGCTCTTGGGACATAGGGGGCACACTCTGGACTAGGCGGCGATTCTAACCTTTATGGCAACCAGGCTGACACCTCAAAAACCCGAACTGAACCNNNNCCACATGTCCGGCGGCACCGCCAAGTACTGCACAACACGGTATACTCCCGCTCTTTTTTCCGGAGCGACGTCATGTCCCTGCCAAGCCTGCGTCTCAAAGCCAACGCCGATCGTCGTTTGCGCAACGGCCACCTGTGGGTCTACAGCAACGAAATCGATGTGGCCGCCACACCTCTTCACGGCTTCCAGGCAGGCGACCAGGCGATCCTGGAAGCAGCCGGCGGCAAGACCCTCGGCATCGTGGCCATGAGCCCGAACAACCTGATCTGCGCCCGCCTGCTGTCCCGCGACATCAAGTTGCCGCTGGACAAGTCGCTGCTGGTGCACCGCATCAACGTCGCCCTGTCCCTGCGTGACCGCCTGTTCGACAAGCCGTTCTACCGCCTGGTGTACGGCGATTCCGACTTGTTGCCAGGCCTGGTGGTCGACCGTTTCGGCGACATCCTGGTGGTGCAGATCGCTTCGGCGACCATGGAAGCCCACAAGGAAGACGTGATTGCCGCACTGACCCAAGTGCTCAAGCCAAGCGGCATCCTGTTCAAGAACGACTCCGCCGCGCGTGATGCCGAAGGCCTCAACCGCTACGTCGAAACCGTGTTCGGCCTGGTGCCGGAGTGGGTGGCACTGGAAGAAAACGGCGTGAAGTTCGAAGCGCCGGTGATCCAGGGCCAGAAGACCGGCTGGTTCTACGACCACCGCATGAACCGCGCTCGCCTGGCTCCGTATGCCAAAGGCAAACGCGTACTCGACCTGTACAGCTACATCGGCGGCTGGGGCGTGCAAGCGGCCGCCTTCGGTGCCAGTGAAGTGTTCTGCGTCGACGCCTCCGCCTTCGCCCTCGACGGCGTGGAGCGCAACGCGGCACTGAACGGCGTTGCCGAGAAAATGACCTGCATCGAAGGCGACGTGTTCGAAGCCCTCAAAGAGCTGAAAGCCAGCGAAGAGCGTTTCGACGTGATCGTGGCCGACCCGCCTGCCTTCATCAAGCGCAAGAAAGACATGAAAAACGGCGAAGGCGCCTACCGCCGCCTGAACGAGCAAGCCATGCGCCTGCTCAGCAAGGACGGCATCCTGGTCAGCGCTTCGTGCTCGATGCACTTGCCGGAAGACGACCTGCAAAACATCCTGCTGACCAGCGCCCGTCACCTGGATCGCAATATCCAGATGCTGGAACGCGGCGGCCAGGGCCCGGACCACCCGGTGCACCCGGCGATTGCCGAGACCCGGTATATCAAGAGCATTACTTGCCGGTTGTTGCCGAATAGCTAACGCCCAATTGGAACCGGATCAACTGTAGGAGCGAGCTTGCTCGCGAAAGACGAATAGACAACACGGGCTACCTGATAGCGCTGCGTTATCGTTGACGTTCTTCGCGAGCAAGCTCGCTCCTACAGCGGCAACACACACCATCATGGGCTTGGCCTCCCACAACACTTTTGATTGAATTCCCCGTTTCGCAGACTAGTATCGGTTTCTGGTTTTACTCCGGAAAATAAAAACAATGTCTGAGTCCTCTTATTCGCCACCCCATGGCGACTTAAAACGCCAACAACGCTCGCGCTTCATCCTCATCACCTGCATCTCGCTGATCAGCTTCTTCCCGATCAATATCCTGCTGCCCTCCTTTCCAGCCCTGGCCGCGAAGTTCGATACCTCAACTGCTGAGGTCGCCTTATCCATCAGCCTGTTCACTCTGGTTTTTGCGATTTCCCAACTGATCGCCGGCCCGCTTTCAGATAAATTCGGGCGCAAGGAAGTGCTGCTGGGGTGCATCGTGGTTTCCACCCTAGGCTCGATCGGCTGCGCACTGGCGGCGAATTACCCGAGTTTCCTGCTGTTTCGCGCCGTCCAGGCCATCGGCTGTGGCTTTTTTGTGCTCGGCCATGCGCTGGTTGAAGACCTTTTCGAAGAGCAGGATCGCGCCCGCATCCGCATCTACTACATGACCCTGAGCGGATCGTTCGTTGCGCTGTCGCCGCTGCTCGGCTCCTGGCTGCAAACCACATTTGATTGGCAGGGCAGCTTTTATGGATTTGCGGTGATGGCGCTAGGCATGTTTATCCATGCCTGGCTGATATTGCCGTCCAAGGCGGCCAGCCCTGAAAGAGCCCCTGTTTCGATCATCGCCACGCTGAAATCCATCGCAAGCAACCGGGACTTCATCCGTTACTGGTGGATCGCCGCGTTGGTATTCGCGTGTTACTTCGCCTTGATCAGCGTGACACCGCTGATTTTCATGGATGAGTTGAAGCTGTCCGAATACCAGTACGCGGTAGTGCTGATGGTGTATGGCGTTGCCTACCTGCTGGGCGGCGTTGCAGCAACTGCACTGCAGAAACATATCTCCCTCACGCGACAAATCAACCTCGGGCTGGGCCTGCTGGGGATCGCAGGCGTATTGCTGACGCTGGTGATCAGCTATGAGGCCATGACCACCATCACCCTGCTGATCCCGATGCTGATCAGCGCCCTGGCCGTGACCCTGGTTCGCCCCGCCGCGATTTCCGCGGCCATGTTGCTGTTCTCCAGCAGCGCCGGCACCGCCGCGTCGGCCGGCAACAGCATCATGTTCATCACCGCCGCCGTCAGCAGCGCCGCGCTCGCCCAAGCCGGAGACAACTTGCTGATGACCATCGCCATCAGCTTCATCGTGCTCAGCGTTTGGGGCGTAGTGACGAACATCAGAGTCGGACGCTAACGCTCTCCCACTCCCACTGTAGGAGCGAGCTTGCTCGCGAAAAACATATAGGCGACACGGGCCACCTGATAGCGCTGCGTTATCGTTGACGTTCTTCGCGAGCAAGCTCGCTCCTACAGAAGGCATGACATATTCAGAACCAGTGTTTAAACGCCAATAGACACTGTTGCCTCCTACCGTCTCTCTTCTACCCACACGAAGAGGACGAAGGAATGTCCACCCAGCAAAACGCCCATCGGCTGCGTAAAGGCCGCTATTCGGAATCCGGCCGCATTTACCTGCTCACCGCCGTCACCCATCAACGACAGCTGGTCTTCCAGGACTGGCGCATTGGTCGCCTGCTTGTTCGCGAATTCAGAAAGGCTCAGGACGACGGCGAGGCGACCTCACTGGCCTGGGTCGTGATGCCGGACCATTTCCATTGGCTGGTGGAATTGCACAACGGCGATTTGCCGAGACTGATGCGGATTACCAAGTCGCGAAGTGCCCACGCCATTAACAAAGCGAGGAGTTGCCACGGGACACTTTGGCAAAAGGGCTACTTTGATCGGGCGCTACGCCGGGAAGATGACCTGAAAGCAACAGCTCGATACATCGTCGCCAATCCATTAAGAGCAGGGCTGGTTGAGCGTATCGGCGACTATCCGCTCTGGGACGCCATGTGGCTGTGAAATACGCAACCCTGTAGGAGCGAGCTTGCTCGCGAAAAACCAACAGACGACACGGACCACCTGATAGCGCTGCGTTACCGTTGACGTTTTTCGCGAGCAAGCTCGCTCCTACAGGTAGACGGCCATTCCCTCCGGCCGCCAGCGGTGTAGAATCGGACCTATTCATCGCCAGTCATCCCCCGGCGGGTTTATGAGCTCGAGGCCCAAGCAAGCGGCGATCCCGCGACGCGAGTGGCAACTTCCGGACACACGGCCATTTTTCGGGTGTTCCAGTCGTCAATTAGAAGCTCACTCCCCTTTAGTACTTGATTAGCCGCCCGGAGTGCTCCAATGCCTGATTACCGCTCGAAAACATCCACCCACGGCCGCAACATGGCCGGCGCCCGCGCACTGTGGCGCGCCACGGGGATGAAAGATGACGACTTCAAGAAGCCGATCATCGCGATTGCCAACTCGTTCACCCAGTTCGTACCCGGCCACGTCCACCTCAAGGACCTGGGCCAACTGGTCGCCCGCGAGATCGAACGCGCCGGCGGTGTAGCGAAAGAATTCAACACCATCGCCGTGGATGACGGCATCGCCATGGGCCATGACGGCATGCTGTATTCCCTGCCGAGCCGCGAGATCATCGCCGACTCCGTGGAATACATGGTCAACGCCCACTGCGCCGACGCCATCGTGTGCATCTCCAACTGCGACAAGATCACCCCCGGCATGCTGATGGCCGCCCTGCGCCTGAACATCCCGGTGATCTTCGTCTCCGGCGGCCCGATGGAAGCCGGCAAGACCAAGCTCGCCTCCCACGGCCTCGACCTGGTGGACGCCATGGTCATCGCCGCCGATTCCAGCGCTTCTGACGAGAAGGTTGCGGAATACGAGCGCAGCGCCTGCCCTACCTGCGGTTCGTGCTCCGGCATGTTCACCGCCAACTCGATGAACTGCCTGGTGGAAGCCCTGGGCCTGGCCTTGCCGGGCAACGGCTCGACACTGGCCACCCACAGCGACCGCGAGCAACTGTTCCTGCAGGCCGGCCGCACCATCGTCGAGCTGTGCAAGCGCTACTACACCGAGAACGATGAGTCGGTGTTGCCGCGCAACATCGCCAACTTCAAGGCGTTCGAAAACGCCATGACCCTGGACATCGCCATGGGCGGTTCCACCAACACCATCCTGCACTTGCTGGCCGCCGCGCAAGAAGCCGAGATCGACTTCGACCTGCGGGACATCGACCGCCTGTCGCGCCACGTGCCGCAACTGTGCAAAGTCGCGCCGAACATCCAGAAGTACCACATGGAAGACGTGCACCGCGCCGGCGGGATCTTCTCGATCCTCGGCTCCCTGGCCCGTGGCGGCCTGTTGCACACCGACCTGCCGACCGTGCACAGCAAATCCCTGGCCGAAGGCATCGCCAAGTGGGACATCACCCAAACCACTGACGAAGCCGTGCATCACTTCTTCAAGGCCGGCCCGGCCGGCATCCCGACGCAGACCGCGTTCAGCCAGTCGACCCGTTGGGAAACCCTCGACGACGACCGTGAAAACGGCTGCATCCGCAGTGTCGAGCATGCCTATTCGAAAGAGGGCGGCCTGGCCGTGCTGTACGGCAACATCGCGCTGGATGGCTGCGTCGTGAAAACCGCCGGTGTCGACGAGTCGATCCACGTGTTCGAAGGCCGCGCCAAGATCTACGAAAGCCAGGATAGCTCGGTACGCGGCATCCTCGCTGACGAAGTGAAGGAAGGCGACATCGTCATCATCCGTTACGAAGGCCCGAAAGGCGGCCCGGGCATGCAAGAGATGCTGTACCCGACGTCGTACCTGAAATCCAAGGGCCTGGGCAAAGCCTGCGCCTTGCTCACCGACGGCCGTTTCTCCGGCGGGACCTCGGGCCTGTCCATCGGCCACGCTTCGCCGGAAGCTGCTGCGGGCGGCGCCATCGGCCTGGTGCAGGATGGCGACAAGGTGCTGATCGACATTCCGAACCGCTCGATCAACCTGTTGATCAGCGATGAAGAACTGGCGGCACGCCGGGTCGAGCAGGACAAGAAAGGCTGGAAGCCGGTGGAGAAGCGTCCGCGCAAAGTCACCACCGCCTTGAAGGCTTATGCCCTGCTGGCCACCAGTGCCGACAAAGGTGCTGTGCGTAACAAGGCGATGCTTGACGGTCTGTAAACCTCGCCCATAAAAATGCCCCGCCATGTGCGGGGCATTTTTTTGTCTGGAGATAATTCCCCAAACAAAGAAGATCAACTGTGGGAGCGGGCTTGCTCGCGAATTGCGGTGTGCCAGTTACTGAATAAGCTGGCTGATCCACCGCCTTCGCGAGCAAGCCCGCTCCCACATTTTCGACCGAGTCCAGCCGTAATTACTGAATCTCGTCCGGCTTGACGATCACCCAGTTTTTATCCGCCGTCACCGGCAACCCTTCCTTGGCCTGGGCCGCAGCGTGCTTGGCCATCATGCCGTTCAACTGGGTCATGTATTTGTCCTTGCGGTTGATCCACAGGTGGATGCCGCCCTTGGCCACGTCCACGTCATGGAACAGCATGTAGCCGTCACTGGTTGGCGTGTCGCCACCGACGATCACCGGTTTTTTCCACTCGTCGATGTAGGTCAGGATCGCCGCGTGCTTGCCGGCCATCCAGGTGGCCGGGGTCCACAGGTACGGGGTCAGCTCCAGGCCGAGGTTGGCCTTCTCGTCATACTTGCCGGCGGCAATCTGCTTGCGGGCGGTGGTCAGCTCGCCGGTCTTGCGGTCCTTGAGCAAGGTGCTCACGCCGATGACATTCTCGGGTTTGACGTTGTAGCCGTACTTCGGATCGGCCGCGACCATGCGCACCAGTTCCTCGGACGCGGCGGTCATCACGTAGACCTCGATGCCGTTTTCCATCAGCTTGTTGAACAGCTCAGCCTGGCCGGTGAAGACCTTCGGCGGCTGCACTTCCATGTTCTTGACCACGTCACCGTCGTAATAGGTGACCGGTACCGGCTTGCCCGACGCCATCATCTCGTCGACGTAGCCCTTGAGTTCCTTGAGGGTGAAGCCGGAGAAAATCTGCGCGACCCACGGGTAGCAGACCATGTCGTCGACTTCGCAGAGGCGGTAGTAGTAGCTGAAGAGGCTTTCCTTGTGGTCAGCGGTGTCTTTGAACGGGATCAGCTTCAGGGAAGGGTCCATGGTGTCGCGGGTAATCAGGCCCTTGTTTTCCAGGTACGGCAGCAATGACTCTTCAAGGTCGTAGCGGTAACTGGTGTTGTCCATGTCGAACACCGCGAAGTTGCCCTTGTTGGCATTGGCAGCAATCATCGTGTCCAGTTGCTTGGCGGCAGCCGCCGGCCAGTGTTTCAACTCGGTGGCGGCAAAGGCCTGGCTCGCGAGGCCCAGGCACAGCGCGGCGGCAAACAGTTTCGGCGCTAGCTTCATGTGCGTTTTCTCCCTGAGTGAAAGACATCGACGCTAACAAATCTGTATGACAGTTATCGCCCGAGCGCGACCGCTTTCGTCGTGATCGCGCCAATGCCATACGCCTGCGCGTCATTCGCTTATTCCAAAAACGACAGTCACCATGCGATAACGTTATTAAATCAATATATTTCAAGCTGTTAGGCTTGCCGGTTCGCAATCGCAGGCTCCTGCGATTGGCTGCCTTCTCAACGGAGCTTCAATGAATCTGCCCCTGATTCTCAACTTACTGGTGTTCGTGGCCCTGCTGCTGGGCCTGGCACAAACCCGCCGAACCAACTGGAGCCTCGCCAAGAAGGTCTTGTTTGCGTTGGTACTCGGCGTGATCTTCGGTGTGGTGCTGCACGCGATCTACGGTGCCGGCAACCCGGTGCTCAAGGCCTCGATCGGCTGGTTCGACCTGGTCGGCAACGGTTACGTGCAGTTGCTGCAAATGATCGTGATCCCGCTGGTGTTTGCCTCGATCCTCAGCGCCGTGGCCCGTCTGCATAACGCCTCGTCCCTGGGCAAGATCAGCTTCCTGACCATCGGCACGCTGCTGTTCACCACGGCAATCGCGGCGCTGATCGGTATCGGCCTGACCAACCTGTTCGGCCTCACCGCCGAAGGCCTGGTGGCCGGCACCCAGGAAATGGCGCGCCTGCAAGTGATCCAGAGTGATTACGCGGGCAAGGTCGCCGACCTGAATATCCCGCAACTGCTGCTGTCGTTCATCCCGCAGAACCCGTTCGCCGACCTGGCCCGGGCCAAGCCGACGTCGATCATCAGTGTGGTGATCTTCGCTGCATTCCTTGGGGTTGCCGCGCTGCAACTGCTCAAGGATGACGTGGAAAAAGGCCAGAAAGTCCTCAACGCCATCGACACCCTGCAAGCCTGGGTGATGCGCCTGGTGCGCCTGGTGATGAAGCTGACCCCGTACGGCGTATTGGCGCTGATGACCAAAGTGGTCGCCAGCTCCAACCTGCAAGACATCATCAAGCTCGGCAGTTTTGTGGTGGTGTCGTACCTGGCCCTGGGCCTGATGTTTGTGGTGCATGGCCTGCTGCTGTCGCTGGCCGGGATCAACCCGCTGCGGTTCTTCCGCAAGGTCTGGCCGGTGCTGACGTTCGCCTTCACCAGCCGCTCCAGCGCCGCGAGCATTCCGCTGAGCATTGAAGCGCAGACCCGTCGTTTGGGGATCCCGCAGTCCATCGCCGGCTTTGCCGCCTCGTTTGGCGCGACGATTGGCCAGAACGGTTGTGCCGGCCTTTATCCGGCGATGCTGGCGGTGATGGTTGCGCCGACCGTGGGTATCAACCCGCTGGACCCGCTGTGGATCGCGACCCTGGTGGCGATTGTGACCTTGAGTTCGGCCGGTGTGGCGGGCGTGGGCGGCGGTGCGACGTTTGCCGCGCTGATCGTGCTGCCGGCGATGGGCTTGCCGGTGTCACTGGTGGCGCTGCTGATTTCGGTTGAGCCGCTGATCGACATGGGTCGTACGGCATTGAACGTGAACGGTTCGATGACGGCGGGGGCGATTACCAGCCAGATCATGCAGCAGACGGATAAAGAGCTGTTGAATGCGGATGAGCATGCGGAATTGGCGCAGGCCTGACCGACCGCTATCGCAGGCAAGCCAGCTCCCACATT
>NZ_CP080030.1:6773428-6867515 GCF_019382755.1 Pseudomonas sp. Colony2
GGTCAACTGTGGGAGCTGGCTTGCCTGCGATGCTCTTAGGCTTTTTCCCAAACTTCGAAGTTGTACGCCGGCTTGTCACCCTCAGCCGCATTCTCGACATTCGACACCAGCTTCCACTGGTTCAAATCAAACTCGGGAAACCACGCATCCCCGTCCGGGCTCAACGCCACCCGCGTCAAATACAGGCGATCCGCCTGCTCCAGCCCCTGGGCATACAACTGCGCGCCGCCGATCAGCATCAGCTCATCCACGCCCTGCGCCTTGGCCCATTCCTCAGCCCGCTCCACGGCCGCGTCCAGTGACGGAAAAACTTCCGCACCTTCCAGCGCCAGATCGGTCTGACGGCTGACCACAATGTTCAACCGGCCCGGCAACGGTCGCCCCAGGGAATCCCAGGTCTTGCGCCCCATGATGATCGGCTTGCCCAAGGTGGTGGCCTTGAAATATTTGAAATCCCCCGGCAAATGCCAGGGCATGCTGTTGTCGACGCCGATCACACGGTTTTCACCGAGGGCTGCGATCAGGCTTAAAGGGAGAGTTTTTTTCATGGCGACGAGAATACCAGAGCCGCGCGCGGCATACCCCAACCGGCGTTCCAGCGGTTATGCTCCAGACTCACTGGCTCAACAGGACGGCGCGTGACAGCTCTGAACCCCCTGCAAACACTCTGGCTGACCGAGACCGTGCGCCTGCGCGAGGAACACGCGGGCGCCCTGGAAGACCAGGAAGCCAATCGCCTGGCCCGCAGCACCGGCGGCGACCTGCCCACGCGCATTCAAAACCGCGCGCTGTGGCTGGCCGAACGCGATGGCCTGACCGCCGCCCTGACCCGCTGGCTGCAAGGCGCGCGCCTGGCGCTGATCCTGCTGGCGGTAGTCGCCATTATCAGCGGCGCCGGCCTGGCGTTTGCCGCGCTGGGCAACGGGTTGGCGCCGGTTAATGTGTTCTGGGCCCTGGGCAGCCTGCTGGGTTTGAACCTGATCCTGTTGTTGAGCTGGGCCCTGGGCCTGCTGTTTGCCGGTGAACACGGCGCCAGTCTTGGCCGCCTGTGGTTATGGCTCAGCGAAAAACTCGCCCGCGACGCCAAGGCCGCGCAACTGGCGCCCGCCCTGCTGCTGTTGCTGCAACGGCGCAAGCTCAATCGCTGGGCCGTCGGTGTGCTGGTCAACAGCCTGTGGCTGCTGGCCCTGCTCAGCGCCCTGGTGATCCTGCTGACGCTGTTGGCCACCCGGCGCTACGGTTTTGTGTGGGAAACCACCATCCTGCGGGCGGACACCTTTGTCGCCGTGACCCAAACCCTCGGCGCCCTGCCCGCCTTGCTCGGCTTCAATGTGCCCACTGTCGAGATGATCCGCGCCAGCGGCGATGCCGCCCTGAATATCGAAAGCGCCCGCCAGGCCTGGGCCGCCTGGCTGGTGGGCGTGCTGCTGGTGTACGGCATCCTGCCGCGGCTGATCCTTGCGTTGCTGTGCCTGTGGCGTTGGAAACGTGGGCGCGCCGCCTTGAGCCTCGACCTTAACCTGCCCGGCTACAGCCAACTGCGTGAACGGCTGATGCCCAGCAGCGAACGGCTTGGGGTCAACGATGCGGCGCCCGAACAGTTGCACCACGTAACCGGCGGCGTCAGTGAACTGGAAAGCGACGGCGCCCTGCTGGTGGCCATCGAGCTGGACGACCAGCGCCCATGGCCGCCGAAGCTCCCGGCCAGCGTCAAGGACGCCGGCATCCTCGACAGCCGTGAATCCCGCAACAAGCTGCTGGAGCAACTCACCCGCTTCCCGCCCGCGCGCCTGGCCATCGCCTGCGACCCACGCCGCTCGCCGGATCGCGGCAGCCTTGCGCTGATTGCCGAACTGGCCCGCAGCGCCACCGCCACTCGGGTCTGGCTGCTGCAAGCGCCCGCCGGCCAAGCCCTGGATGCTGAGCGCCTGGGTGATTGGCACACGGCCTTGCAACAACTGGAGATACCGTTCGCCGATTGCGCGCCGCTCACCTGGCTGGAGACCGGTCATGACTAAGCCCCTGAAACTTGCGGTGGTCGGCCACACCAACGTCGGCAAGACCTCGTTGCTGCGCACGCTCACGCGAGACGTCGGCTTTGGTGAAGTCTCCCATCGTCCCAGCACCACCCGGCATGTCGAAGGTGCGCGCTTGTCGGTGGACGGCGAAGCCTTGCTGGAGCTGTACGACACGCCGGGCCTGGAAGATGCCATCGCCCTGCTCGATTACCTCGAACGCCTGGACCGCCCCGGCGAACGCCTCGACGGCCCGGCACGGCTGGCGCGTTTTCTGGAAGGCAGCGAGGCCCGGCAACGCTTCGAACAGGAAGCCAAGGTGCTGCGCCAACTGCTCGCCTCCGACGCCGGGCTGTATGTGATAGACGCCCGGGAGCCGGTGCTGGCCAAGTACCGCGATGAGCTGCAAGTGCTGGCCAGCTGTGGCAAGCCGTTGCTGCCGGTGCTCAATTTTGTCAGCAGCGCCGACCACCGCGAGCCGGACTGGCGCGAAGCCCTCGCCCGCCTCGGCCTGCACGCGCTGGTGCGTTTCGACAGCGTCGCGCCGCCGGAAGACGGCGAGCGCCGGCTCTATGAAAGCCTCGCCCTGCTGCTGGAAAACTCCCGTGGGCAACTGGAACGGCTGATCCTTGATCAGGAAGCCCAGCGCCAGGCCCGCCAGCAAAGTGCGGCGCGGCTGATCGCCGAACTGCTGATCGACTGCGCCGCCTGCCGCCGCAGCGTGGTCAGCGAAGCCGAGGTAGAACAGCAAGCCATCAGCGAACTGCGCAAAGCCGTGCGCCAGCGCGAACAGCGTTGCGTGGAAGCCTTGCTCAAGCTGTTCGGCTTCCGCCCGCAGGACGCCGCCGCCAGCGATTTACCGCTGCTGGACGGGCGCTGGGGCGATGACCTGTTCAACCCCGAGACCCTCAAGCAACTGGGCGTGCGGGTCGGTGGCGGTATCGCAGCCGGCGCGGCGGCCGGTGCAGGTGTGGATCTACTCGTAGGCGGCCTGACCCTCGGCGCCGCCGCCCTCGCCGGAGCCATCGCGGGAGGCGCGCTGCAAACTGCCCGCAGTTATGGCAGCCGCCTGCTGGGCAAGATCAAGGGCCAGCGCGAGCTGACCGTCGACGACAGCGTGCTGCGCCTGTTGGCCCTGCGCCAGCGGCAACTGCTCAAGGCCCTGAACCTGCGGGGGCATGCGGCGATCCACAGCATCAAGGTCGACACACCCCAGGACAAGACCTGGCGCGAAGGCAAATTGCCCGAAGCCCTGAACAAGGCCCGCGCCCATCCGCAATGGTCGTCCCTCAACCCGCACCCCAGGTTGAGCCAGGCCGAACGCCAGGAACAGATCGAAGCCCTGGCCCAGCGCCTGGACGAGACCTAAGCCGCCAACAACTGCCGGGCCTTGGATTTCAACACTTCAAGGTCCAGCACCGGCACGTGCATTTCCTTGGCTTGTTCATCCCAGTGACGCATGCGCAGGCTGACGGCACACAACGGGTCCTGCTCAAACGCCCGGGCTTCCTCGGCGGTCATCACGCCGCCCTGGTAACCCAGGGTGCGGCGGCTGGCCTCGCTCAACCGCGCATAGTAGTCCGGCTGGCTGAAGGTCAGGTAACGCTTGGCCTGCACGTGGTATTCCACCAGTTTTGCCAGGCGCTCGCTGAAGCCCGCCCGGCGCAGATAATCGGCGCCCAGCCGTTCATGGCTGACCACACCATAACCGCCCATGTTCTCGCCACCTTGGCCGCAGATATGCCCGATATCGTGGAAGAACGCTGCCAGCACCACTTCATCATCGAAGCCCTCAGCCATGGCCAACTGCGCGGCCTGGGACATGTGTTCGATCTGCGAGACCGGCTCGCCAATGTAATCGGCGGTGCCGTGTTGTTCGTACAGGCCAAAGACCTCGGCGATTGCCTGCTCTGCTGTCATCACGCACTCCCCCACAGCTCATTGATATTGCGCTCGGCCATCGCCGGCCCGACGCTCATGCCCACGCCGGTGTGCATCAACGCCGCGCTCACCCCCGGCGCCGCCCGCAGGAACGAGAACGGCCCCGGCCCACGGGAACCATAGACGCCCTGCCAGCGCTCCACGACCTGGATCTTGCAGCCCAGGGTATGTTCGGCCAGTTCGATCATCCAGTTGTCCACCTGTTCGGCGTTGAACGGTGAAGGATCGCTGCCGTAATGGTGGGAATCTCCGATGATCAGTTCGCCATAGGGTGTCGGGCTGATCAGCAGGTGAATACCGTTTTCATGCAGGTGCGGCACGTCCCGCAGGATTTCGGCCTGTACCGGCGCGGCTTCCGGCAAGTCGGCGAAGGCGCCGTAGTGCACGCAGCTGAGGCCGGTCAGCAGCGCGTGTTGCAGGTTCAACTCCACCACTGGCCGGGCGCGCAGCATTTGCAGGCGGCAGATTTGCGGGTTGAGTTCGGCAATCTCCTCGGCCAGCAGCGTCTGGTAGTCGTGACCGGAGCAGACAATGATCTGCTCGCCGCGAAAGGAGCCGGCCGTGGTGTGTACCTGGCCGGGCTCGATGTCGCGGACCAGCGTAGAGAAATGAAACTCCACGTTCAGTTCGCGGCTCAGGTAGTTGATCAGCGCCGGGATGGCTTCGCGGGAATACAGTTGTTGATCATCCAGGCCGTGAAGCGCAGCGCGGTGATGGGCGAACTGGCCACCGTACAGCTCGTGCAGGGCGGCGCCTTGCAGCAACTTGACGCGATAACCGTGTTCTTGCGCGCGACCGGCGCAGAAGGCTTCAAGCAAGTGTTCTTCGGCTTCGGTGCGGGCGAACAAATAAGAGCCGTTGCGCTTGAGCTGGATGCCGGCGAGTTGCGCCCACTGGCCCCAGATTTCGCGGCTTTCCCGCGCCAGGTCGAGCATCGGCCCCGGCGGCTGGCCGGTGACCAGTGCCTGGCCGAAGTTGCGCACGGAAGCACCTAGCGGTGTGGCGCTGCGCTCGAAGACCTTGACCTTGAGGCCGCGTTTGGCGGCCGCATAAGCGTGGGACAGGCCGAGGATGCCGGCGCCGATGATCAGCAGTTGTGTCATGAAGACCTCTCGTTCCCACGCTCCGCGTGGGAATGCATCCTGTGACGCTCCGCGTCACGACTACAAAAGCGGACGCAGAGCGTCCAGAGCAGCGTTCCCACGCAGAGCGTGGGAACGATCGATGGTTATTGTTTTTCCGACTTGCCGTCATAGCGCTTGCGCCATTCGGTCAGGATGCTGTCGCGGTTTTTCGACGCCCAGGCAAAGTCATTCTTGATCAACCGCTGCTCGTAGTCCGCCGGCAACTCGGTCTGCGGCTTGGCGATGCCCGGCTGGGCCAGTACCGCGAAGTTTTCCTTGTACAGCTCCATCGCCGCGGGGCTGGCGGAGAAGTCGGCGAGTTTCTGTGCCGCGTCTGCGTGGGCAGTGCCCTTGATCACGGCAGTGGCCTCGATATCCCAGCCCAGGCCTTCTTTCGGCAGGATGATGTCCAGCGGTGCGCCCTGGCGCTTCAGCTGAACGGCCGGGTATTCGAAGGAAATGCCGATCGGGAATTCACCCGAGGCCGCCAGCTTGCAGGGTTTGGAACCGGAGTGAACGTACTGGCCGATGTTCTGGTGCAGGTCGTCCATGTACTGCCAGCCCTGCTTCTCGCCGAAGGTCTGCAACCAGGCACTCACATCCAGGAAACCGGTGCCGGACGAGGCCGGGTTGGGCATCACGATCTTGCCCTTGTATTCAGGCTTGGTCAGGTCCTGCCAGCTCACCGGCTTGCTCAGGCCCTGCTTTTCGGCTTCGACGGTGTTGAAGCAGATGGTCGCAGCCCACACGTCCATGCCGACCCAGGCCGGCGGGTTGGCGGCGTCGCGGTAGTTCGCACCGATCTTGCTCAAATCTGCCGGTGCGTAGTTTTGCAGCATGCCCTGCTGATCGAGAATCGCCAGGCTGGAAGCGGCCAGGCCCCAGACCACATCAGCCTGCGGGCGGGCTTTTTCGGCAAGCAGCTTGGCGGTGATGATGCCGGTGGAATCGCGCACCCATTTGATCTCGATGTCCGGGTTAACCTTTTCAAAGGCCTGTTTGTAGGTCTTCAATTGCTCGGCTTCGAGGGCCGTGTACACGGTCAACTCGGTCTTGGCGGCAAAGGCATTCAGGCTGAACGCAGTGAGCACAGCAGCGGCTAACGCCAGGGGCTTGAACATGGTGCAGTTCCTTTATGGATGATTTATTGACCGGGCGCGGTTTGGCGCCAGGCCTGGGAGCGGCGCAACAAGCCGCGTGAGGCCCACGCCAGCAGCAAGGACACGCCCGCCGAGGTGAACAGGATCAGGGTCGACATGGCCGCCGCACCGCCGACGTTGCCGGCGTCGTCCATGTTCAGCACGGCGACGGCGGCGAGAATGGTGTCGGGGCTGTAAAGGAAGATCGCGGCGGAAACGGTGGTCATCGCCGAGACGAACAGGTAGCGCACGATGTCCAGCAGCGCCGGCAGGCAGATCGGCACGGTGACCCGCAGGTAATGGCGGTACAGCGGCGCCTTCAGCGACAGCGCGGCGGCTTCGAATTCCGCGTCCAGTTGGCGCAGGGCCGTGGTGGCGGTCATTTGGGCGGTGGTCAAATAGTGAGCAATGGTGCACACCACCAGCAACGTCATGGTGCCGTAGAGCACATGCAGCGGGTTGCCGTTGAGGTTGAAAAAGAACACGTAGCCCAGGCCGAGCACCAACCCCGGCACCGCCATCGGCACGAAGCTGAGCATGCGCAGCGCCAGGTTCAGGCCCTTCTGGCCCCTGGTCTTTTCCATCAGGTAGGCGCCGGTGAAGATCAGCACGCTGCCGATCAACGCGGTGCACAGGGCCATGGTGATGCTGTTGCGGTAGGCCAGCCAGCCGCCGCCGGCCGTGTCTTCAAACTGGTAGTGGGCCAGGGACAGCGACAGGTTGTAGGGCCAGAATTTCACCAGGGATGAGTAGACCGCCATGCCGAACACCAGCAGCAGGATCGCGCAGATCAGCAGGACGATGGCCAGGTAGCAGCCGTCCCGCAGCTTCGACGGTGCCGGCTGGAACACCTGGGCGCGGCCGCTCATGGAGTCGCCGTGACGACGGCGTAGCCAGGCGTCGACACCGAAGCTGAACAGTGCCGGCAGCAGCAGGACCATGCCGATCAAGGCACCGCGGCCGAATTGCTGCTGGCCGACCACAGCTTTGTAGGCTTCCAGCGCCAGTACTTGATAGTCGCCACCGACTACCACGGGCACGCCAAAGTCAGTGATGGTCAGAGTGAACACCAGGCAAAACGCGGCAAACACGGCCTGGCGCGTCGCCGGCCAGGTGATGCTGCGAAACGCCCGGGCGGGACTCGCGCCCATGCTCGATGCGGCGTCAAACAAACGTGCATCCGCCAGGGAAAGCGCCGACAACAGGATCATCAAGGCATGGGGAAAGGTGTAGATCACTTCACCAAGGACAATGCCCCAGAAGCCATAGATGTTGTCCGACAGCAGCCCGCGCAGCATGCCCTGGTTACCGAACAGGTAGACCAGCGCAATCCCGGGCAACATCGACGGCGCCATCAACGGCAGCAGCGACATGCCGCGCCAGATCGCCTTGCCCGGAATAAGCGTGCGTTGCAAAGCGTAGGCAAACAGATAAGCCAGTGGTACGACGATGGCGGCAACGCTGCCGGAAACCTTCAGGCTGTTACCGAGCAACCAGTGGAAATTGTCGCTGGTGACCAACTCCCGCGCCGCCACCAGGCCACCGCCCTGCCCGGCTTCACTGCTGAAGCCGCGCCAGAAGATCGCCAGCAGCGGCAGCAGTACCGCAACGCCCAGTAGGCACAGCCATAACAGCTTGCCGCCGACCACAAAAATACGGTCGCCGACTTCGGCACGGGAAACCTGACGAGCCACGTTATCGGGTATCGGCAGAGTCATATCGCGGGCCATCTCAGGCAAACACCTGCAGGCTGCGCGGGGGCAGCGCGACCCAGATGTCCTGGGCGCCGAGGCGCGGCATGGCTTCCGGGGCCAGCTCGGCCAGCAGCGGATGGCCGGGCAGTTGGTCCAGCTCGAAGCTCATGCGGCAGCGGTTGCCGAGGAAAGTGATCTCGCGGACCTTGGCCGGGAACAGGTTTTCTTCATGCACCGGCGGGTTGACGCTGATGGCTTCCGGGCGGCAGAACAGACGGCCCGATTTCGCGACGCCTGCGTTGTCCGCCAGGCGCATATTCATGCCGCCAACCTGGGCGTGGCTGGCGCTGTTGCGACTGAACGGCAGCCAGTTGCCCTGGCCGACAAACTCGGCCACGAACGGTGTGGCCGGGCGGTCGTAGATTTCCTGGGGCGTGGCGTACTGCTCGACCTTGCCGTTGTTCATCACGGCAATGCGGTCGGCCATCAGCATGGCCTCGTCCTGGTTGTGGGTGACCATCAGGGTGGTGATGCCCAGGCGACGTTGCAGTTGGCGCAGCTCGGTGCACAGATGCTCGCGTACCCGGGCGTCGAGGGCCGACATGGGTTCGTCCAGCAACAACAAGGACGGCGCCGGCGCCAGGGCGCGAGCCAGTGCCACACGCTGTTGTTGGCCGCCGGAAAGTTGGCCGGGGTATTTCTTTTCGCTGCCCACCAGGCCTACGAGTTCCAGCATCTGCCCGACGCGCTTGCGCACTTCATCGCGGCCACTGCCGGTGAGGCCGTAGCCGATGTTCGCTTCCACGGTGAGATTGGGAAACAGCGCGTAGGACTGGAACAGAATGCCGTAGTCCCGAGCCTGGGGTGCCAGTAGGGAAACATCGCGGTCGCCGAGGTACAACTCGCCGCTGTCCTGGCGCTCCAGGCCGGCGATGCAGCGTAGCAAGGTGGTCTTGCCGCAGCCCGACGGGCCCAGCAGGCACACCAGTTCGCCAGCGGCGACGTCCAGGGACACGTTATCCAGCGCGGTGAAGGCGCCGAAGCGTTTCTGTACACCGCGCACCTTCATTGGCGCGCCGGGGTTTGTCATGGCGGTGTTCATGGAGGCACCTCATCAAACTGATGAAGGTCATCCTAGGCAGGCAATGCGTCCCTCTTGTGGCAGAAAGGCAAAACGTGGCGATAGTGGTATTGGTGGATTTGGGTTGTGCCGACAGATTGTTCCTACGCTCTGCGTGGGAATACATCCTGTGACGCTCCGCGTCACGACCTTAAGAGCGGACGCGGAGCGTCCAGGCCAGCATTCCCACGCAGAGCGTGGGAACGATCAGCTTTAGAGCGGCGACATTTCCTGCGCCAACCCCAGGAACGCCGCCGGCAATCGGGCGCCCTTTCGCTCTTTGAGGCAGTACAAATACTCGGGAATCTGCGGCGCATTTTCGATGGTCAGCACGCGCAATTGCGGGTCGTGGGGCACTTCCTGGCGGGCAATGATGCTGATGCCGATATTGCGCAGCACTGCCTCACGGATCGATTCCCGGCTGCCGATCTCCAGCAACGGCCCGTAACTCACGCCGGCGCCCTGCAACATCTCTTCGGTCAATCGACGGGTGGTCGACCCCGGCTCGCGCATCAGCAAGGTATGCCCGGCCAGCGCGGTCAGCGGTACATGTTCAAGTACCGCCAGCGGATGATTGCGATGCACCGCCAGCACCAGCGGGTCCATGCCCAGTACCCGCCGGATCAGGCGCGGGTCTTCAAGCAATTGGGACGAGGCGGCGACGTCGACGCGGTAGTCATCCAGCGCTTCCAGCACCTGCTGGGAGTTGCCGATCTCCACCGAAACCTCGACCTGCGGCAGCCGCTCGCGGAAGGTCTTGACCAGGTCGAGGATGTAATAAGGTGCCGTCGCGGCAATCCTCAAGGCCCCTTGTACCTGGCCACTGTTGCGCAGGAAAAACTCGATGTCCGCTTCCTGCTGCAGCAGCGCCTTGACCATCGGCAACAGCCGCGCGCCTTCGTCGCTGACGGTCAGGCGGCGCCCGCCACGGTAGAACAATTCCACCGAGTACTGGCTTTCCAGGTGACGAATCTGGGTGGTCACCGTGGGCTGGCTGAGCCCGAGCTTTTTCGCCGCCTGGGTAATGCTGCCCAGGCGGGCGACCATGTAAAACGCCTTCAGCTCGGCACTCAGCACACCACCCTCTCATCGACTATTTGCGCAGCAGGCGCAGACCATTGAATACCACCAGCAGGCTCACGCCCATGTCGGCGAACACCGCCATCCACATGGTGGCCATCCCAAGGAAGGTCACCGCGAGGAAGATCGCCTTGATCACCAGGGCCAGGGCGATGTTCTGCTTGAGGATACTCGACGTTTGCCGCGACAGCCGAATGAATGCTGGAATCTTGCGCAGGTCGTCGTCCATCAGGGCCACGTCGGCGGTCTCGATGGCGGTATCGGTACCCGCAGCAGCCATGGCAAACCCGATCTCGGAACGGGCCAGCGCCGGGGCGTCGTTGATGCCGTCGCCGACCATGCCGACCCGGTGGCCCTTGGCGTAGAGCGCTTCGATGGCTTGCAGTTTGTCGGTGGGCAACAAGTCGCCCTGGGCCTGGTCGATGCCCACCTGATCGGCGATCGCCTTGGCCGTGTGGGTGTTGTCGCCGGTCAGCATCAGGGTCTTGATGCCCAGGTCATGCAACTGCTGGATGGCTTCGCGGCTGGTGTCCTTCACGGTGTCGGCCACGGCGAACAGCGCCAGCGGGCCGGACTTGTCCAGCAGCAGGACCACGGACTTGCCTTGTTTTTCCAGGGCGAAGAGCTTCTTCTCCAGGGCCGGCGAGCACAGGTTCAGCTCTTCCACCAGACGGTGGTTGCCCAGGTAATAGACCTCTCCATTGATCTCGCCCTTCACACCGCGCCCGGTCAGGGCCTCGAAGTTATCCACAGTGTGCACGGTGAGGTTTTTGTCCACAGCCGCGTTCGCGATGGCCAGGGACACCGGGTGATCGGAGCGCCCGGCCAGGCTTGCAGCCAAAGCCGGTGCGCTGTCTTCCATGTTCGGGAACAGCGCCAGGTAATCGGTTTGCACCGGCTTGCCGTGGGTGATGGTGCCCGTCTTGTCGAGGGCCAGGTAGTCGAGTTTGTAGCCACCCTCCAGGTACACACCGCCCTTGATCAGGATGCCTTTGCGCGCCGCGGCGGCCAGGCCGCTGACGATGGTCACCGGGGTGGAAATCACCAGTGCACATGGGCACGCGACCACCAGCAATACCAGTGCGCGGTAGACCCATTCAAACCACACACCGCCCATGAACAGCGGCGGGATCAACGCCACACCCAGGGCAAAGATGAACACCGCCGGGGTGTAGACCTTGGCGAAGGTGTCGACAAAACGCTGGGTTGGCGCGCGGGCGCCCTGGGCCTGTTCCACGGCGTGGATGATCCGCGCCAGGGTGGAGTTGTTGGCGGCTGCAGTGACTTTGTATTCCAGGGAGCCGGCCTGGTTGATGGTGCCGGCGAAGACTTTGTCGCCCACGGTCTTTTCGATTGGCAGGCTTTCACCGGTAATCGGCGCCTGGTCGATGGTGGACTGGCCGGAGGTGACTTCACCGTCCAGGCCAATGCGCTCGCCGGGACGAACCCGCACGATGGCGCCCAGTTCAATGACTTTAACCTCCTGTTCAACCCAACTGCCATCTGCCTGACGGACCGTGGCCTGTTCCGGCGTCATCTGCATCAAGCCGCTGATGGCGTTACGTGCGCGGTCCAGGGACTTGGCCTCGATCAACTCGGCCACGGTGAACAGGAACATCACCATCGCCGCTTCCGGCCACTGGCCGATCAGGATCGCGCCGGTGACGGCGATGCTCATCAGGGCGTTGATGTTCAGGTTGAGGTTTTTCAGGGCGATCCAGCCCTTTTTGTAGGTGGTGAGGCCGCCGCTGAAGATCGAGATCAGCGCGACCAGGGCAATCACCCACGTCGGGGCTGCATTGGTGAAGTGCAGCACTTCAGCACCTAGCGCACCCACGCCGGACACAGCCAGCGGCCACCAGTGCTTCTTCGCCGGCGGCTCAGCCGGGGCGACGCCTTCTTCAATGGGGTCCGCCTGCATGCCCAGGGACTTGATGGCGTCGATGATCGGCGCGGTCGTCGGCAGGTCGTGAGTGACGCCGAGAATGCGGTTGATCAGGTTGAATTCCAGCTGCTGCACACCCGCAAGCTTGCCCAGTTTGTTCTGGATCAGCGTCTGCTCGGTGGGGCAGTCCATGGCTTCGATGCGGAAGGTGCTCAGCCGCGAGCCCGCTGTCGGGGCTTCGGTCAGCTTCACCAGCGCCGGCGCGGCCTTGCTGGAACAGCAGGAATCGCCACGGCTGCCATGGTCGTGCTTCTGCACAGGTTTGAGCTTGGGGCCGTGATCGTGCGCGTGGTCATGATCATGGTCGTGCTTGTGCGGGGTGTGGAGGGAATCGCTCATTCTGTCGCGTCCGTAAAGGTGCCTGTTGCCAAGTAAAGACCCTGTAGCCACTATAGGGTCAAGCATCCTTTTGGAGATTGCTGCGATGAAGATCGGCGAATTGGCAAAATTGACGGATTGCCAGGTGGAAACCATCCGTTATTACGAGAAAGAAGGCCTGCTGCCGCCGCCTGCGCGCAGTGACGGTAATTACCGGCTGTACACCCAGGCGCACACCGAACGGCTGGTGTTTATCCGCAACTGCCGTAGCCTGGACATGACCCTTGAGGAAATTCGCAGCCTGCTGGGCCTGCGTGACAGTCCTCAGGACCAGTGCGAAAGCGTGAACGCATTGATCGACGAGCATATCCACCACGTCAAGGCGCGGATCGACGGGCTGCTGGCGTTGCAGGAACAGTTGCTCGACCTGCGCCAGCGCTGTGGCGGCGGGCCGGATCTGGATCAGTGCGGGATTTTGCAGCGGTTGGAAGTCAGCGGGAGTGTCGCGGCCAGCGAGGCTGAGCCCTCACATGTGGGCAGAAGCCACGGGCATTGAATGTGTACACAAAAAAATGTGGGAGCGGGCTTGCTCGCGAAAGCGGAGTGTCAGYCACTKAATGTGTTTCTGAKACACCGTATTCGCGAGCAAGCCCGCTCCCACATTTGGACCGAGATCGCTTTTAGATCGCTACATCGGCCTTGATGCTTGGATCAGCGTCATAGCCCACGATTTCAAAATCTTCGAATTTGTAATCGTAGATCGACGCGGGTTTGCGCTTGATCACCAGTTCCGGCAGCTTCTTCGGCGTGCGCGCCAGCTGGGTCTGGATCTGTTCCATGTGGTTGCTGTAGGCGTGGGTGTCGCCCGTGGTGACGATGATCTCGTGAGGGATCAGGTCGCACTGCTGGGCCAGCATATGGGTGAGCAACGCCAGGGCCGCGGTGTTGTACGGCAGGCCGAGGAATACATCTGAGCTGCGGATGTACAACTGCATCGACAGATGACCGTCATGCACAAACGCCTGGTACAGCAGGTGGCAAGGTGGCAGCGCTTGCTTGCCGTCCCGGGCGTTCTGCTGCGGGCTTTTGGTCTCGTCCGGCAGGTACTCGACGTTCCAGCCGTGAAACAGGATGCGGCGGCTGTTGGGGTTGGTCTTCAACGTCTCGACCATGTAGTCGATCTGGTTGATCTTGCCGCCGTCCTTGGTGGGCCACGCGGTCCACTGCTCGCCGTAAACCGGGCCCAGGTCGCCGTCTTCGGTGGCCCATTCGTCCCAGATACGCACGCCATTTTCGTTCAGCCACTTGATGTTGGTGTTGCCACTCAACATCCAGATCAATTCGTTGGCGATGCTTTTGAAGTGAAGCTTCTTGGTGGTCAGCAGCGGGAAGCCGTCGGCCAAGCTATGCCGAAACTGACGGGCAAACACGGCCTTGGTGCCGGTGCCGGTGCGGTCGCCCTTGGTCAGGCCATTGGTCACGACATCGTTCAGTAGTTCGAGATATTGCTTCATGTGTATACCTGTATCGTTGAAGCCGGGACCCTCGGGCCCCGGCGTTCGAATTTAAAGCGCGGTGTTCTTGATGCCTTGCGGGCGATTGTAAGCCCACCACAGCAGGCCCAGGCCGGCGATGATCATCGGCAGGCTGAGAATCTGACCCATGGTCACCCAGCCCCACGCCAGGTAGCCCAGTTGCGCATCCGGCACCCGTACGAACTCGACGATAAAGCGGAAGATCCCGTAGAACAACGCGAACATCCCCGAAACGGCCATGGTTGGGCGTGGCTTGCGCGAGAAGATGTAGAGGATCAGGAACAGCGCCACGCCTTCCAGGGCGAACTGGTACAGCTGCGACGGGTGGCGCGGCAATTGCGCCGGGTCGCTGAACGGCGGGAACACCATGGCCCACGGCACGTCAGTCGGCTTGCCCCACAATTCAGCGTTGATGAAGTTGCCGATGCGCCCGGCACCCAGGCCAATCGGCACGAACGGCGCGACGAAGTCCATCAACTGGAAGAACGACTTGCCGTTACGCCGGCCAAACCACCAGGCGGCGATCATCACCCCCACAAACCCGCCGTGGAACGCCATGCCGCCCTTCCACACCTCGAAGATCAGCGTCGGGTTGGCGATGTAGGCTGGCAGGTCGTAGAACAGCACATACCCCAGGCGTCCGCCGACGATGACCCCCATCGACATCCAGAACACCATGTCGGAGAGCTTCTCCTTGGTCCAGGTCGGGTCGAAACGGTTCAGGCGCCGGGAAGCCAGCAGCCAGGCACCGCCGATGCCGATCAGGTACATCAACCCGTACCAGTGGATTTGCAGCGGACCGATGGCCACGGCCACCGGGTTGATCTGCGGGTAAGGCAGCATTGCGACTCCTCGTTAAATCAATAGTCATGGCGCATCGGACCATGCCGGTGCGCGATTAAGCCTGCGTTACAGCAAAAAATTCAGCCCTACGCAAAACAGCAGCCCGGCGAACAGCCGCTTGAGCAAGCGCGGCGACAACCGGTGCGCCAGGCGCGCGCCGAAACGGGCCGCCACCATGCTGGTCAGGGCGATGCCCAGCAGCGCCGGCAAGTACACAAAGCCGAGACTATGATCGGGCAGCAGCGGATCATGCCAGCCCAGAATCATGAAACTTAACGCACTGGCCAGGGCGATCGGCAAGCCGCAGGCCGACGAAGTGGCCACTGCCTGCTGCATCGGCACGCTGCGCCAGGTCAGGAACGGCACGGTCAACGAACCGCCGCCGGTGCCGAAAATTGCCGACGACCAGCCGATCACGCCACCCGCCAGGGTCAGGCCAAGCTTGCCCGGCACCTGGCGGCTGGCCTTGGGCTTGAGCTCCAGAGTCATCTGCACGGCGATCACCAGGGCGAACACACCGATGATCTTCTGTAGATGCGGCCCGGAGATCGCCTCGGCGGTCAGCGCGCCAACGCCCGCGCCCAGCAGGATACCCACGGCCATCCATACGAAGATCGGCCAGCGCACGGCGCCGCGCCGATGATGCTCACGCACCGCATTCACCGACGTGAAGATAATAGACGCCAGGGACGTGCCGACAGCGAGGTGGGTCAGCACCGCGGGATCGAAGCCCTGCAAGGTGAAGCTGAACACCAGCACCGGCACAATAATGATGCCGCCGCCCACGCCGAACAGCCCGGCGAGCATGCCCGCGCAGGATCCCAGCAGCAAATACAGCAGAAATTCCATGGGAGCCCCCGAAAACAGACCGGCATGTTAACGGATGCAAAGCACAGGGTTCTATGGGTAGAGTGGGCAAAACACAAAGGGATCGCCTTATGTGCCTGATTGTTTTCGCCTGGCGGCCGGGCCACGCCCAGCCGCTGATCGTCGCGGCCAACCGTGATGAATTTTATGCCCGGCCCAGTTTGCCGTTGGCCCAGTGGCTGGATGCGCCCCATGTTTACGCGGGCAGGGACCAGGAAGCGGGCGGGACCTGGCTGGGAGTTGGCGCAGACGGGCGCTTTGCGGCGCTGACCAATATCCGTGACCCGCACCAGCCGCCGGCGCGCAAGTCGCGGGGTGAGTTGGTGGCGCGCTTTCTCAGCGGTTCGCTGTCGATTGACGACTATTTGGCCGACGTTAATGGCAGATCGATTGAATATGCCGGGTTTAACCTGCTGGTCGGGACGCGGGACGAGCTTTGGCATTACAACGCCAAGGAATCTGCGCCGACACCATTGGTGGCGGGGGTTTATGGGTTATCCAATGCAGGGCTGGATACGCCGTGGCCGAAGTTGTTGAAGGCCAAGGCGGCGCTGACAGAAGTGCTGGACGATCCGCAGCCTGAAGCCTTGCTGGGGATTTTGAGCGACCCGCAGACCGCGCCGTTTGCTGACTTGCCGGACACCGGCGTGGGCTTGGCGACGGAGAGTTTGCTGTCGAGTGTGTTTATTGCCAGCCCCAGTTATGGGACGCGGGCGAGCACGGCGCTGATTGTGAATGCCGACGGTACGCGGCATATCGTGGAGCGCAGTTTTGGGCCGTATGGTGGGCAGTTGGGTGAAGTTGAACTCAAAATCTGAACCTCACGCAAATCAAATGTGGGAGCGGGCTTGCTCGCGAAGGCGGCGTGTCAGCCAATACATAAGCTGACTGATGCACCGCTTTCGCGAGCAAGCCCGCTCCCACATTTCGATTGGGCACAGGCTCTGAAATCCGGTTAGAGGCTCTTTGCAGACGCCGGGTTGATCATCCGCGCCAACCCAAGGTTCTTCAGCGCCAATTGCAGCGAGCTGTGGATAACTTGCGGGTTGTCGATAGTCATCAACTCCGCCAGCAGCTCCTTGGCCCGGCTCAGGTTGATCTGGCGCAGCATCCATTTCACCTTCGGCAAGTTGGTGGCGTTCATCGACAGGCTGTCAAAGCCCATCGCCATCAACAGTACGGCCGCCGCCGGGTCACCGGCCATCTCGCCGCAGATACTCACCTGCTTGCCTTCGGCATGGGCATCGCGCACCACGTTCTGCAAGGCTTGCAGCACCGCCGGGTGCAGGTAGTCGTAGAGGTCGGCCACCCGCGGGTTGTTGCGGTCCACGGCCAGCAGGTACTGGGTCAGGTCGTTGGAGCCCACCGACAGGAAGTCCACCTGCCGCGCCAGCTCTTTAGCCTGGTACACCGCCGCCGGAATCTCGATCATCACGCCAATCGGCGGCATCGGCACGTCGGCGCCTTCGTCGCGCACTTCGCCCCAGGCCCGGTGGATCAGGTGCAGGGCTTCCTCCAGCTCGTGGGTGCCGGAGATCATCGGAAGCAGGATGCGCAGGTTGTTCAGGCCTTCGCTGGCCTTGAGCATCGCGCGGGTCTGGACGAGGAAGATTTCAGGATGGTCGAGGGTAACGCGAATACCGCGCCAGCCAAGGAAGGGGTTGTCTTCCTTGATGGGGAAATACGACAGTGACTTGTCGCCGCCAATGTCAAGGCTGCGCATGGTCACCGGTAACGGATGGAAGGCGGACAGTTGCTCGCGATAAATCGCCAGCTGCTCCTTCTCACTCGGAAAACGCTGGTTGATCATGAACGGCACTTCGGTGCGATACAGGCCCACCCCTTCGGCGCCGCGCTGTTGTGCACGTGCCACGTCCGCCAGCAGGCCGGTGTTGACCAGCAGCGGTACGCGGTGGCCGTCGAGGGTCACGCACGGCAGTTCCCGCAGGGCGTCGAGGCCCTGGGACAGCTGGCGTTCTTCTTCCACCACTTCGGCGTATTGCTTGCGCAGCACTTCGCTGGGGTTGGTGTAGACCTCGCCGTGGTAGCCGTCGACGATCATTTCGATGCCGTCGACCTTGGAATACGGCAGGTCCACCAGACCCATCACCGTCGGAATGCCCATGGCCCGAGCCAGGATCGCGACGTGGGAGTTGCCCGAACCCAGTACCGAGACCAGGCCCACCAATTTGCCTTCCGGCACTTCGCCGAGCATGGTGGCGGTGAGTTCTTCACTGATCAGGATGGTGTTGTCGGGGTACACCAGGGTGGTCGAGCGTTCTTCCTGCAGGTAGGCCAGCAGACGGCGACCGAGGTCCTTCACGTCCGAGGCGCGCTCGCGCAGGTAGGCGTCGTCCATCAATTCAAAACGGTTGACGTGATCGGTGACCACCTGGCGCAGCGCGCCCTGGGCCCACTGGCCGGTCTTGATCACGTCCTTGACTTCGCTGCCCAGGGACGCGTCGTCGAGCATCATCAGGTACACGTCGAACAACGCCCGCTCTTCAGGCCGCAGCTGGGTGGCCAGCTTGGTCGAGAGGGTGCGCATGTCATTGCGTACGCCTTCGAGGGCGGTCTTGAACAGGATGATTTCAGCGTCGATGTCGGTGACGGTCTTGTCCGGCACCACGTCCAGGTCGGCGGGCGGCAGCATGACCACGGCGGTACCGACAGCAGCACCCGGCGAACCCGGCACGCCGACGAACTTGGCTTCCTGGATGCCCTTGCCCTGGCGCCCCAGGCCGCGAATCGAACCGGTGGCCTCGGCGTGGGCGATAACCCCGGCGAGCTGCGCGCTCATGGTCACAAGGAAGGCTTCTTCACCTTCGTCGAACTGGCGGCGTTCTTTCTGCTGGATGACCAACACGCCGACAACGCGGCGGTGGTGAATGATCGGCGCACCGAGGAACGAGGCGTAGCGCTCTTCACCGGTTTCGGCAAAGTAGCGATAACGCGGGTGATCGGCCGCGTTTTCGAGGTTCAGGGGTTCTTCACGCGTCCCCACCAGGCCCACCAGACCTTCATTGGGCGCCATGCTGACCTTGCCGATGGAGCGCTTGTTCAAGCCCTCGGTGGCCATCAGGACAAAACGGTTGGTCTCGGGGTCCAGCAGGTAAACCGAGCAGACCTGGCTGCCCATGGCTTCCTTGACGCGCAACACAATAATCCCCAACGCCGCCTTGAGATCCTTGGCGGAGTTAACTTCCTGGACGATCTTGCGCAGCGTATTGAGCATGGCTCGGGGTCGAACTCCGTCGTCAGTCGCGCGCTAAAAGGCGCGGGGCAAGCTCTTTAAGAGCGCGACGATAAACCTCGCGCTTGAATGTCACCACCTGGCCCAACGGATACCAATAACTGACCCAGCGCCAGCCATCGAACTCCGGTTTACCGGTCAAATCCATCCGCACCCGCTGCTCGTTGGAGATCAGGCGCAGGAGAAACCATTTCTGTTTCTGGCCGATGCACAGCGGTTGGCTGTGGGTACGCACCAGACGTTGCGGCAAACGATAGCGCAACCAGCCTCGGGTGCAGGCCAGAATTTGCACATCTTCACGTTCAAGGCCTACTTCTTCGTTCAACTCACGGTACAAGGCGTCTTCAGGGGTTTCGTCGGGGTTGATTCCGCCTTGAGGAAACTGCCAGGCATCTTGGTTGATACGGCGAGCCCATAGCACCTGTCCGGCATCATTCGTAAGAATAATCCCGACATTAGGACGGAAACCATCGGGGTCGATCACGGCAACAACCTCGCAAACGCATGTCACCGCATTGTTCCACAAAGATTGATACAGCGGCAACGAGGCTGCTTACCTTATGTGCACTCTTGTGAAAAGACCGTATTCTGGACGCCTTTTTACAGACTTTTCAGCGAGTAACTGCAATGCGCCTGGCTTTATTCGACTTGGACAACACGCTTTTGGGGGGTGACAGCGATCACGCCTGGGGCGATTACCTCTGTGAACGCGGGATTCTCGACGCGGTGGCCTACAAGGCCCGCAACGACGAGTTCTACCAGGACTACCTGGCCGGCAAGCTGGATAACGCCGAGTACCTGAACTTCTGCCTGGAAATCCTCGGCCGCACCGAGATGGCCCAGCTGGATGAATGGCACCGCGACTACATGCGCGACTGCATCGAGCCGATCATGCTGCCCAAGGCAGTTGAGTTGCTGGCCAAGCACCGGGCGGCGGGCGACAAGCTGGTGATCATCACCGCGACCAACCGTTTTGTGACCGCGCCGATTGCCGAGCGACTGGGGGTTGAAACCCTGATTGCGACGGAATGCGAGATGCAGGATGGCCGTTACACCGGGCGCAGTACGGATATCCCGTGCTTTCGCGAAGGCAAGGTGACGCGCTTGAATCGCTGGCTGGAAGAGACCGGGTTTAGCCTGGAGGACAGTTACTTCTATAGCGATTCGATGAATGACCTGCCGCTGCTGGAGCAGGTGACGCATGCAGTGGCAGTGGATCCGGATCCGAATCTGCGGGCTGAGGCTGAGAAGCGTGGTTGGCCGGTGATTAGCCTGCGCGGCTGATAAAGCTTTCGCGAGCAAGCCCGCTCCCACATTTGCTCGAGTTCCACCTTTGGAATGCAGTCAAATGTGGGAGCGGGCTTGCTCGCGAATGGAGGCAACTCGGTCTCAAGCCTTAAACCGGCTTGGCCCCCATCAACCCGGCAATCGCCACAAACCCCACCAGGCTCACCACCGCCAGCGCCACAGTAAAGTTCAAACTCCCCGCCCCGCCCAGCCGCAGCCGATTAAGCCGCACCACCAGCCAGAACCAGCTCAGCGCCGCCACGGTGTAGATCACGCTGGAACCCAGGATCCAGGTTTGCCCCAGCGGCCAGCCGATCAGGTGCGCCAGCCACCAGCCGGTGAACGGCATGCTCACCACGCAAATGCCCATCAACAACCACACAAACACCCACGGCCGCTGCACGGTATGGGCCGGCCCCGCGCTGCGTTTGCGCCAGGCCAGCACTGCCAGGGCGAGGCCGCTGAGCAGCAGCAACACCGTGGCCGCGATGTGGATAACTTTAAGGGTGGTTAGCGTTTCCATGTTCTCGATTCCTTGAAGGCCGCCCAGTCAGCGTAGTCGCTCAACCGAGGAACAGCTGGTAGGCCGGGTTATCACTTTCATCCCAGTACGGGTAGCCAATGGCCTCCAGCGCCGCCGGCACCAGGTGACGCTCGTCCGCCGGTACTTGCAGGCCCGCCACCACGCGCCCATCGGCGGCGCCGTGGTTGCGATAGTGGAACATCGAGATGTTCCAGCGCCCGCCCAATTTGTTAAGGAAGTTGAACAGTGCCCCCGGACGTTCCGGGAATTCGAAGCGGAACACCACCTCGTCGCTGACGTGCGCCGCATGGCCGCCGACCATATGGCGGATGTGCAGCTTGGCCAGTTCGTTTTCCGTCAGGTCCAGCACCGGGAAACCCTGGCTGGTGAGGCTGGCGATCAGCGCGCTGCGCGGGTCGTTTTCCGGGTGGGTCTGCACGCCGACAAAGATGTGCGCCTCGCGGCCTGAGTGGTAGCGGTAGTTGAATTCGGTAATCTGGCGCTTGCCCACGGCTTCGCAAAAGGCCTTGAAGCTGCCCGGTTTCTCGGGGATGGTCACGGCAATGATGGCTTCGCGGCCTTCCCCCAGCTCGGCGCGCTCGGCCACATGGCGCAGGCGGTCGAAGTTGACGTTGGCCCCGGAATCGATGGCCACCAGGGTTTGCCCGGTGATGCCACGGGTCTCGACGTATTTCTTGATACCCGCCACGCCCAGGGCGCCAGCCGGCTCCGTGATGGAGCGGGTGTCGTCGTAGATGTCCTTGATCGCCGCGCAGATTTCATCGGTGCTGACGGTAATCACTTCATCCACGTAATCCTTGCAGATGTCGAAGGTGTGCTGGCCGATCTGTGCCACCGCCACGCCGTCGGCGAAGATGCCCACGGTCGGCAGTACCACGCGCTCGCCCGCCGCCATGGCGGCTTGCAGGCAGTTGGAGTCGTCCGGCTCGACGCCGATGATCTTGATCTCGGGCCGCAGGTATTTCACGTAGGCCGCGATACCGGCAATCAGGCCGCCGCCGCCCACCGGGACGAAAATCGCGTCCAGCGGCCCCGGGTGCTGGCGCAGGATCTCCATCGCCACGGTGCCCTGCCCGGCAATGGTGTGCGGATCATCGTAGGGGTGAATGTAGACGTAGCCTTTTTCGTCGACCAGCTTCAGCGAATACGCCAGGGCTTCCGGGAAAGAATCCCCGTGCAGCACCACTTTGCCGCCACGGGAACGCACGCCTTCGACCTTGATCTCGGGGGTGGTCTTGGGCATCACGATGGTGGCCTTGACCCCCAGCACCTTGGCCGCCAGGGCCAGGCCCTGGGCATGGTTGCCCGCCGAGGCGGTGACCACGCCGCGCGCCCGTTCTTCGGCGCTCAGTTGGGTCAGCTTGTTGTAGGCACCGCGAATCTTGAACGAGAACACCGGCTGCAAGTCTTCGCGCTTGAGCCAGACCTTGTTGCCCAGCCGCTCGGAGAGCTGGCGGGCGGTCTGCAGCGGGGTTTCTACGGCAACGTCGTAAACGCGCGAGGTGAGGATCTTTTTGACGTACTGTTCAAGCATCGGAAAGCATCACTGGGCGGGTTGGGCAGGGCCAAGGAGTCTAACCCAGCGTTTGGCCGGGCGACCACACGAAAACCGAGGTTTTGTTGGGTTATACTCGCGCCCCTCTTTACTCCCCGCCCGTTCCGGAGCCCGCATGACCCAGGATCAACTCAAACAGGCAGTGGCCCAGGCCGCCGTCGATTTAATCCTTCCTAAACTCGACGATAAAAGCATCGTCGGTGTCGGCACCGGTTCCACCGCCAATTGCTTTATCGATGCGCTGGCCCTGCACAAGGGCGCGTTCGACGGCGCGGTTGCCAGCTCCGAAGCCACCGCTGCGCGGCTCAAGGGCCACGGTATTCCGGTGTACGAGCTGAACACCGTCAGCGACCTGGAGTTCTACGTCGACGGCGCCGATGAAAGCGACGCACATCTGAACCTGATCAAGGGTGGCGGCGCAGCCCTGACCCGCGAGAAGATCGTCGCGGCCGTGGCCAAGACCTTCATCTGCATCGCCGACGCCAGCAAACTGGTGCCGGTACTCGGCGCGTTCCCGCTGCCGGTGGAAGTGATCCCGATGGCCCGCAGCCACGTGGCCCGCGAACTGGTGAAACTGGGCGGCGACCCGGTGTACCGCGAAGGTGTGCTGACCGACAACGGCAACATCATCATCGACGTGTTCAACATGCAGATCACCAACCCTGTGGAACTGGAGCGCCAGATCAACGCGATCGTCGGCGTCGTCACCAACGGTTTGTTTGCGGCCCGTCCGGCTGACGTACTGCTGCTGGGCACCCCGGAAGGCGTAAAAACGCTTAAGGCGTAATGCAAAACCCGTGTGGGAGCGGGCTTGCTCGCGAATGCGCAGTGTCAGTCACTGAATATGGCGCCTGATACACCGCATTCGCGAGCAAGCCCGCTCCCACATTTGTTCTGCACATGACTCAAGACTTGGTTTTTTTGAATACATAGAAAAGATTGGGCTCACTGACCATGTACAACGTGCCGTCGTTGTCCATGGCGATCCCCTCGGCCTGAGGCACGCGCTGCTTCAGGCCATGGCGCCCCTTGAGCAGCGACAGGCTGCTCAGGGGGCGACCGTCGATATCCAGTTCCAGCACCAAAAATGACTCATCCGACAGCGCCAGCAGATGACCGCTACGCTCGTCGTATTGCAGGCTCGACAGGTCGCGCACAAACAACCCGGCATCGCGCTTGGGGTTGTTGATCACGTGCACCGAGTAGGTTTTTTCCGGTTTGAAATGCGGAAAGCCGTGGACCTCGTAGATCAGCATCGGGTCGCGTTCCTTGGCCACAAACAGGCGCTTGCCCACCGAGTCATAGGCCAGGCCTTCGAAGCCCTTGTTGCCGCCCAGGTGCACGCCGAGGGTCATTTGCTCGGCGTCGGCGGCATCGAGGAATTGGGTGTCGTCATCCACGTGGACCTTGATCAGCCGCTGCTGGCGTTCGTCGCTGATCACGTAGGTGTTGTCGCTGATGTACTCCACGGCCTCGGCATCGCCAAACCCCACCAGCGCAATGCGCCGCAGGATTTTGCCGTCCAGGGACAGTTCGACCAGCTCAGCGTTCTTGTTGGTCACGGTAAACAGGCTGTTGCGCACCGGATCAAAGGTCAGTGCCGAGACATCATCGTTGAGGCCGTCGATCACCTGCGCCTCCAGGGCCACCCGGTAATCCCCAAGGCCAATGGAGTGCTCCCCGGCGGGATTGCGCCAGGATTGCCAGTTGAACCAGGCACGCTCAAACAGGCGCAATTGCTGGGCAACCACACCGCACGCCACCAGGGCGATCAGGATCAGGATAAAAAAAGCAGGTTTGGGGCGGGCAAGTCGACGCATCGGGCGGGGCTCAGAGTAAAAACTGGCGAATGAATATCACGGTCGCCTGAATTTAAACTTAAACGCCCCGGGTGTCTGGCGGATGCCGCAGATAGAGAGAATTCTGACGTAATCGAACTACTGCGCCTGCTTCTCGAAGCGATAGAACAGGTTCGGCTCGCTGACCATGTACAGCGTGCCGTTCTCATCCATCGTCACGCCTTCGGCACGCGGGATGGTCTTTTTCAAGCCATTGAAGCCACCCAGCAAGGTCATGAAGCTGACCTGCTCGCCCTTCTCGTCCAGTTCCAGCAACAGATGGGAGTCCGCCGACAGCGCCAGCAGGTGGCCGGTACGTGGGTCGACGGTCAGCGCCGACAGGTTACGCATGTCCAGTTCAGTGCTGGCGAGCTTTTGCTTGGCGCCGGAGAGGGTCTGGCTGCCGTCGCTTTTCCAGGTGAACAGGGCCGGTGGGCGTTCTTCGCCGAGGATCAGCTGTTGGTTGCGCTTGTCCCAGGTCACCGCCTCAAAGGCTTTGTTCTGGTCCTTGGACGGGCCCAGGTCATAGGACGGGAAGTCGGCTTTGTTCAACTGCTGGGTCTGCGGGTCGACCTTGACGATGGTCAGGCTGTGCTGGCGCTCATCGACCACGGCCATCAGGCCGTTTTCCATCATGGTCACGCCTTCCGGGTTGTTCCAGCCGTTGAGCGGCATCTTGCGCAGCACGTCGCCTTGCAGGGTCAGTTCAACCAGGAACGGGTTCTTGCCCATCACCGAGAACAGGGTCTTGGTCAGCGGGTTGTAGGTGAGGTCCGAGGCTTCGTCCTTCTCCATGCCAGGCAGCAGCTTGGCGTCGATCACCGCGTGGTAGTCCGGGAGCCAGACGCTTTCCAGGCGCTCGGCCGGGGTTTCGAAGCCCTCCGCCACCCACAGCACGCCACGGTCGTCCCAATGCATCGCCCAGGCCACGCCGTAAATGATCGCGCCGGCGAGGAACAGCCAGGAATACCAGCGCATGGCAAGGCGTGAACGAAACGTGGGTTTTACGGATGGGAGAGGCACGGCCATTACGCTTTCCAGAAAGTCAGCTTTAGGGGATAGCACAGGATCAAAAGGTCCGCGCGCAGGAGGCTGAGGATTATCCGGATGGGGTGTGAAAAAAATGCAAAAACACGATTGGGTGGCAGTACACAGATCAAATGTGGGAGCGGGCTTGCTCGCGAATGCGGAGTATCAGTCACTGAATCTGTCACTGATACACCGCTTTCGCGAGCAAGCCCGCTCCCACATTTTTGACCGCGTTTCGCCAGGTATTCAGCGAACGCTGCTTTCGAAGCGGCTCACACCCGGCAATTCCAGCACCAGCTCGTCACCCACATTCAGCGGGCCCACGCCTGCCGGCGTACCGGTGAGGATCACATCCCCGGCCTGCAACGAGAAGCAGCCGGCCATGTACTGGATCATCGGGATGATCGGGTTGAGCATGATCGCGCTGTTGCCGTCCTGGCGCACTTCGCCGTTGATGGTCAGGCGGATGCCGATATCCGTCACATCCGGGAAAGTGCTGCCGACCACGAACGGGGCAATCACCGCCGCACCGTCAAACGACTTGGCGATTTCCCACGGCAGGCCCTTGGCTTTCAGCTCGGCCTGTTTGTCCCGCAGGGTCAGGTCCAGGGCCGGGGCGAAGCCGGAGATGGCGTCCAGCACTTCCTCGCGGCTCGGTTTGGCCGACAACGGCTTGCCGATCAACACCGCGATTTCCGCTTCGTAATGCACCGAACCGCGCTCGGTAGGGATGGCAAAACCGCCTTCCAGTGCCACTACGCAACTGCCGGGCTTGATAAACAGCAGCGGCTCGGTCGGTACCGGGTTATCCAGTTCCTTGGCGTGTTCGGCGTAGTTACGCCCGATGCACACCACCTTCCCCAGGGGAAAGTGAATATTGGTGCCGTCGACATACTTGTGCTGGTAGCTCATGGACCGACTCCTTCAGGGACTGTTAAACAGCGAAAATCTTGCCCGGGTTCATGATCCCGTTCGGGTCGAACACCGCTTTCACTGCCTTCATGTATTCAATTTCAACCGGCGAGCGGCTGTAGGTCAGGTAATCGCGCTTGGTCATGCCCACGCCGTGTTCGGCGGAGATCGAGCCGTTATATTTCTGTACGGTCTCGAACACCCACTTGTTGACGGTGGCGCACTTGGCGAAGAACTCGTCCTTGCTCAGGTTTTCCGGCTTGAGGATGTTCAGGTGCAGGTTGCCGTCGCCGATGTGGCCGAACCAGACGATTTCGAAGTCCGGGTAGTGTTCGCCGACAATCGCGTCGATTTCCTTCAGGAAGGCTGGCACTTTCGACACAGTCACCGAAATGTCGTTCTTGTACGGCGTCCAGTGGGAGATGGTCTCGGAGATGTACTCGCGCAGCTTCCACAGGTTGTGCAGTTGGGTTTCGCTCTGGCTCATCACGCCGTCCAGCACCCAGCCCTGCTCGACGCAGTGTTCGAACGTGGCCAGGGCATCGTTGGCCACTTCTTCGGTGGTCGCTTCAAATTCCAGCAGCGCGTAGAACGGGCAGTCGGATTCGAACGGCGCCGGCACGTCGCCACGACCGAGGACTTTGGCCAGGGCCTTGTCGGAAAAGAATTCGAAGGCGGTCAGGTCCAGCTTGCTCTGGAAGGCGTGCAGCACCGGCATGATCGAGTCGAAGTCGGTGGTGCCGAGCACCATCGCGGTAAGGTTTTTCGGCGCACGGTCCAGGCGCATGGTCGCTTCGACCACAAAGCCCAGGGTGCCTTCAGCGCCGATGAACAGCTGGCGCATGTCGTAGCCGGTGGCGTTCTTGATCAGGTCTTTGTTCAACTCCAGCAGGTCGCCCTTGCCGGTGACGACTTTCATACCGGCCACCCAGTTACGGGTCATGCCGTAGCGAATGACCTTGATCCCGCCGGCATTGGTGCCGATATTGCCGCCAATCTGGCTGGAACCCGACGAGGCGAAATCCACCGGGTAGTACAGGCCTTTTTCTTCGGCGACGTTCTGCAATTGCTTGGTGACCACACCCGGCTGGCACACGGCGGTGCGGTCGGTGAGGTTCACGTCGAGAATCTGGTTCATATAGTCGAACGACACAACCACTTCGCCATTCGCAGCGACGGCAGCGGCCGACAGGCCGGTACGACCACCGGACGGCACCAGCGCGACCTTGTGCTCATTGGCCCAACGGACGATGGCCTGCACCTGCTCGGTGGTCTTCGGGAAGACGATGGCCACCGGGGCCGGCGCAAAATGCTTGGTCCAGTCCTTGCCATAAGCCTCAAGGGAGTCAGCATCGGTCAGGAC
Source organism: Pseudomonas sp. Colony2 (assembly GCF_019382755.1). Lineage (NCBI taxonomy): Bacteria > Pseudomonadati > Pseudomonadota > Gammaproteobacteria > Pseudomonadales > Pseudomonadaceae > Pseudomonas > Pseudomonas sp. Colony2. The sequence goes on from NZ_CP080030.1 coordinate 6,800,831, forward strand.
CTTGCCAGGCTCAACCAGGGTCTTCAGCTCATCAATCAGGGCAGGATGGGTCATCGACAGAACTCTCGAACAATTCATGGTCATCCTGAGAACGCTTCACGTCGCAGGAATGGGTGTTTAGCGGGGCACGTATGCTAGCATACCGCCCCCGCAGGATAGTGCCCAAGGGCGTTCTGCGGTGACGGCTTTCCTGCCGTCCGGGTCAGCTTACGTGATCCGATTCCCTGCCATTTTTCTCCGGGATACAGGTTTACGCAGATGAGCAAGACTTCTCTCGATAAGAGCAAGATCAAGTTCCTTCTTCTGGAAGGCGTCCACCCATCGGCCGTCGAAGTCCTGAAGGCCGCCGGGTACACCAGCATTGAGTACATCACCAGTTCTCTGCCGGAAGCCCAGCTCAAGGAAAAGATCGCCGACGCGCACTTTATCGGCATTCGCTCCCGCACTCAGCTGACCGAAGAGATCTTCGATCACGCCAAGAAGTTGGTAGCTGTCGGCTGTTTCTGCATCGGCACCAACCAGGTCGACCTCAACGCAGCGCGCGAGCGCGGCATCGCGGTGTTCAACGCACCGTACTCCAACACCCGCTCCGTTGCTGAGCTGGTATTGGCCGAGGCGATCCTGTTGCTGCGCGGTATTCCCGAGAAGAACGCTTCCTGCCACCGTGGCGGCTGGATCAAGAGCGCAGCCAACTCCTTCGAAATCCGCGGCAAGAAGCTGGGTATCGTCGGTTACGGCTCGATCGGCACGCAGTTGTCGGTACTGGCCGAAGGCCTGGGCATGCAGGTGTTCTTCTACGACACCCTGACCAAGCTGCCATTGGGTAACGCCACTCAGGTGTCGAGCCTGACCGAGCTGCTGGGCATGTCCGACATCGTGACCCTGCACGTACCGGAAACCGCTGAGACCCAGTGGATGATCGGCGAGAAGGAAATCCGCGCCATCAAGAAGGGCGGGATCCTGATCAACGCTGCACGCGGCACCGTGGTCGAGCTGGACGCCCTGGCCGACGCGATCAAGGACAAGCACCTGATCGGCGCCGCCATCGACGTGTTCCCGGTAGAGCCGCGCTCTAACGACGACATCTTCGAAAGCCCGCTGCGTGGCCTGGACAACGTGATCCTGACCCCGCACATCGGCGGTTCCACCGCTGAAGCCCAAGCCAACATCGGCCTGGAAGTGTCGGAGAAACTGGTCAAGTACAGCGACAACGGTACGTCGGTGTCCTCGGTCAACTTCCCGGAAGTGGCTCTGCCGGCTCACCCTGGCAAGCACCGTCTGCTGCACATCCACCAGAACATCCCTGGCGTGATGATGGAGATCAACAAGGTCTTCGCGGAAAACGGCATCAACATTTCCGGTCAGTTCCTGCAGACCAACGAGAAAGTCGGCTACGTGGTTATCGACGTAGACGCCGAGTATTCGGACCTGGCGCAAGAGAAGCTGCAGCACATCAACGGCACTATCCGTAGCCGCGTGTTGTTCTAATCGCTAAACGCGCATAAAAAAGGGAGACCCTCGGGTCTCCCTTTTTTTGTCTGAACAAATCTTACTTGACGTTAACCGTGATGACTTTCGAGGCTACAGTCGGGTTGAACTGCATGTGCAGTTTGTCGCCGGCTACCAGTTGCAGCGTGTGCTTGCCTGGGGTGAGGGTCAGCTCGGTTTCGGTCTGTGCCTTGCCGTAGTGGATCACGGTATCGGTGGCCGGGATCGGCACGCTGGCATCCGGCAATTCTTTCTGGTCGATCAGCAGGTGGTGGTGGCCGGTGCCCGGGTCCTGGCTAGTGGCCGGGGCCAGTTTCAGTCCTTCCATGCCGAATTTCACGGTGAAGGTTTTATCGACGGTGGCGCCATCTTTGGGCGACACGATGAACACTTTGGCACCTTCTGGTGGAGCGCTGCGCGGGATGCCATCAGCAGCGGTCGCCAGCATCGAAGCGCCCAGCAATAGGCTGGCCAGGGTTGCACGGGTCAAAAAGGCTTTCATTCACTTCTCCAGTTTTTCCGGGAAATCTGTAGGGTTATGACAACTTCGCGACAAATTGCTGTCCAAGGCATTCAACACCATAGCAAAGCGAGCCTGAACAACGCTTCGCTCATTCGAATTCTTTAGGAGCGACCATGCGTTTCCTGCCTGGCCTGTTACTTTTACTGCCCCTTGCAAGTCCCTTGGCCCATGCCGAACTGATCGACGATGTATTTGACCGCGGGGAACTGCGCATCGCAATGGAAGCCAACACCCCGCCCTTCAACTTCAAGGAAGGCGACAAACTCACCGGTTTTGAAGTGGAGCTGGGTGAGTTGCTGGCCAAGGAAATGGACGTACGCCCCTCCTTTATCACTGTCGATGCCGCCGAGTTGCTGCCCGGCGTGGAAAGCGCCAAGTACGACGTGGCCATCAACCATATCGCTATGACTCCTGAACTGGCGGATCGTTTCGACTTCAGCGAGCCCTACAGCTACTCCAGCGCACAGCTGATCGTGCGCAAGCAGGAACAGCGCCCGTTGGGCAGCTTTGCGGCGCTCAAGGGCAAGGCGTTGGGCGTGGCCCAGGGCAGCCAGTTTGTGGAGCAGGCGCGAACCGCCGAGGGCGTTGATTTGCGCAGCTATGCCGATGCCAGGCAGCCGATCAAGGACGTTGCCGATCAACAGATCGATGCCGCCATCAGTGATCGGCTGCTGATTCCCTACGCGATTCGCGACAGCCAGCTGCCAGTGAAGGAAGGCGCAGACGTCGGCCCGACGCTGAGCCTGGCGATTCCGTTCCAGAAGGGTAACCCGGCGTTCAAGGCCAGCCTGGACAAGGCCCTGCAACGAGTGAAGGCCGATGGCCGGCTGGCGGCGCTGTCGGAGAAGTGGTTCGGGATGGATGCGAGCAAGCCGGTGAAAAAGGCCGAATAAACGACTCGGTCAATGTGGGAGCGGGCTTGCTCGCGAATGCGGTGGCTCGGCTTGAGCATCGGGTGACTGACACTGCGCTTTCGCGAGCAAGCCCGCTCCCACATGTTGATCTATGTCGGGCTTGAGCATTTTGCCAGGGCCACTGCCGCTTCAGGCAACTCCAGCTCACTGAACACCAGTACCCCATGGCGCTTGAGCAACGCCGCCGTCACGCCTTCGCCGGTGACCTTTACGCCGGTGAAGGTACCGTCATAGGTCAGCAGATTGCCGCACGACGGGCTGTTGGCCTTGAGTACGGCGACGCGGATATTGTGACGCTGTACCAGCGCCAATGCCTGGCGGGCGCCATCGAGGAAGGCTTCGCTGAAGTCTTCCCCCTGGGCCGTCAGCACCTGGGCGCGGCCTTCCCACACGTCAATCCCCTGCCCGCCCGGGATTTCGGCAGACGGCCGTGGCGTCGGCAAGCCACCCGCCACTTCCGGGCACACGGCAACCACCCGGCCTTCGGCCTGCCACGCGGCCAGTTGGTCGAAAGGCCCGCTGGCCCCTCCGTCGTAGCGTACCCGGTGCCCCAGCAGGCAGCGGCTGACCAGAATCTTTTGCATCATCAAAACGGCTCGTTGCCCCGCCGGCGAAACCAGCCGGTGAGGGACAGGCGTTCGCGGGTGGCGGGCATGACTTCATGGGGGATTTCCCCCGACAGGAATACCACCAGGCAACCGCCGGTGGGCACCACATCGTATTCGACGTCGCCCTTGAGGTACATGCGCAACTGGCCGCCATGTTCCGGCAGCCAGGCGTTGTTCAAGTAGATCACCGCCGACACCATGCGCCGGTCGTCATCGCGAAAACGGTCCACATGCTTGAGGTAAAACGCCCCCGGCGGGTACATCGCGAAGTGGCTTTCGAAGTCTTCCAGGCCCAGGAACAGGCCACGGTTCATCGCCACCCGCAGGCTGTCCATCAGCTCCAGGTAGTTATCGCAGGCCACCACCTCGCCCGGCTCCAGCCACTGGATATGGTCACCCCGGATGCCCTCGCGAATCTCCTGGGAAGGCCCCCGTCCGACCGCCGCGGGCGCCAATTCACCTTCGGCGGCGCGTTTTTGGCACTCAGCCGCCAGTTCGAGGGTCAGAGCCTCGGGCAGGAAGATATTCTGCTGCGACCAGCCTTGTGCGGCCAGGTCATCGACAATGCGTAACAGCAGCGGGTGATCGGAGGGTATGGGCATGGCGCGCATAGTATCCATACGCCTGTGAATCCGACAGAGCCGCCGAGCGTCTGAATACACTTTAGTCAGGTGACCGATAGGATTTCTCGACAAATCCTACGCCCGACACGGACAATAGTGGCCGACTGACAGGAGTCCATATGCGTCGTTTGTTTTTTTCCTTGCTGATGTTCTGCGTTTTGCCCGCCTGGGCAGACAGCCATGACCAGTTGTACAAGGTCGCCGGCTGGGCAGACCAGCGCGCGCATTTTAATGACGCCCTCAGTGCCGCCCAGCAACGCTACCGCAACAGCCTGCCGCCGGCGGTGTATCAGGCGCTGGTGGACAACAGCAATAAACGCTTCGCGCCCCAGTCGGTAGACCAGCGCGCCGAAGCGCAACTGCGCAAGAATTTGGCGGACCCTAAGCCGGCACTGGCCTTCTTCCAGTCGCCGCTGGGCCGCAAGATTGTCGCCGCCGAGTTGCTGGCCACCCGCCGCGATCAACTGGCGAAGAACGCCCAGGGCTTGCCGCACATGGAAGCCGATGCCACCCGCAGCCTGATCATCGGCCACCTGGCCCAGGCCCTGCCTGCGCGGGAAGCCGGGGCTGAAGTCAGCCTGGCGATTGCCGGCGTGGCGGCCGACAGCTTGAGCCAGATGATCCCCGGGCTGTTGGGCGGCGGCCAGGCGCAGGGCATGTTGAACGGCCAGCGTGAGCGCCTGATGCAGCAGATTGGCAATGATCTGAACAACACGCTGTTGTACGTCTACCGGGATTTGTCCGACCCGGAGCTGGAAGAGTTCGCGACGTTCGCGGAGTCGCCGGAGGGCAAGGCGTACTACAAGGCGGCACTGGCGGCGATTCGCGCCGGGCTGGCGGTCGGCCAAAGCACCTCGAGCCTGGCGCAGTAACCCTGTGGGAGCGGGCTTGCTCGCGAAGACGGTGTGCCAGTCACTGGTTATGCTAACTGATCGACCGCCTTCGCGAGCAAGCCCGCTCCCACATTTGGATTGCGTTATTTCAGGTGGTCGGTGAGAAACCCGAAGTATTGCTGCCGAATCTCCGGAATCTCATTCGCCAAGTGATGCCTGCCGCGCGGCAGCATCAACACCTCCGGTTGGTCGAACTTGCTGCGCAGCACCTTCAGGTTGTGCTGCCAGTCCACCGTCATGTCTTCCTCACCCTGCACGATCAACGGCCGCCGCGTGCTGCGTGGCGCCGCTTCAACACGTTTGATCCAGCGCGCCAGGGCGCCCACCCAGGCAGTCGGCAACTGCCGTGGCTGCAACGGGTCGGCCTCCAGGAACGGCTTGAACTGCGGGTCGTTGGTGTTATCGCTGAAGCGCCGGGCAATGCCTTTGACGAAAGGCCTGAGCAGGTAATAGCTGAGCTGCGACCAACCCCAGGCGCGGGGCCGCACCAGCGGTGACAACAGGAACGTCTTGCCCTGGGCCGGGCTGTCGACGCCATGGCTAAGCAGGTGATCCACCACAATCGCGCCGCCGGTGCTTTGCCCGAACAAGTGCCACGGCTGCGGCAATTGCAGCGCCCTGGCCTGTTCAAACAACGCCTGCACCACGTCCTGGTACACCGCAAAGTCATCAATGCTGGCCCGCTCGCCGCTGGACAGGCCATGGCCCGGCAAGTCGCAGGCGATCACCACAAAACCCTGGTCCAGCGCCCAGTCCACGGCATGCCGGTACAGGCCCATATGGTCGTAGAAGCCATGGAACAGGAACATCGTCGCCACCGGCACCGGTGGCCACCACACCTGGCAGACCACGTCGAACCCATCCACCGCAAACCGCCCCAGGCGGCTTGTCGCGGGCACCTTGCGGGCAGCGAGGTCCAGGCCGTAGAAGCGCTGGTAGACCCGGGCCTCGGCTGAAAGCGGCTGCGCGTCCACCAGTGGGCGCAAGCTTTCGCGTAGATGATCAGGGTCAAACGTAACGGGCATAAGAACTTCCAGACTGTGGCTTCAACGCATTGAACAGATGAATATCGAGCCGCGATATTCATCTGTCAGGGCAAGCATGGCAAGCTACGCGTCCTCCGAGGATTGATCCAAATGCGACAGCCCTACCGCACCACCCTCTTCGCCAGCCTGATCGTGATCATTTGCGCCGGGGTGTTGTGGGCGGCGTATGACTGGTTCCAGGGACGCTACCTGCGGGCATTCAGTGAACATACGGCGGTGTTTTCCGGTGACAGCCTGAGCCTGCCGGCCGAGCTTGCCGGCCCGGGCCCGATCCGCCTGGTGCACTTCTGGGACCCCGCCTGCCCGTGCAATGTCGGCAACCAGCAGCACCTTGGCGAGTTGATCGAGCAGTACGCCCCCCAGGGCGTGGAGTTCTATTCCCTGCAGAAAGCCGGCAGCCACGGCCAGTTGCCCGCCACCCTGGGCTCGATGAAGGCCCTCAAGGCCGTGCCCGGTGCCCAGCATCTGCCGGCCAGCCCTGCCGTGGGCATCTGGGACCGCAGCGGCAAGCTGGCGTATTTCGGGCCCTACAGTGAAGGGTTGACGTGTAACTCCAGCAACAGCTTTATCGAGCCCATCCTGCAAGCCCTCGAAGGCGGACGCGAGGTCAATGCGACCCACACCCTGGCGGTCGGCTGTTATTGCGAGTGGAACGGGGAAACGTCTCCACCCTGACTCGGCAAGCTGAACAGACGCTGTTCGTTCGACAAACTCGAACAACTGTATCGGCACGCTCCTGTATCGTAAGCAACTAGCCGTACAAGCAGACGACACGGGAACACATGAGCCAATTAACCATCATCCTCTGGATACTCAACGTCATCGTTGATACGTCCGGCCAGTTGGCGTTCAAAGCCGCAGCCTCAGCCAGCGCCGAGCATGACGGCATGGCCCACTGGCGCCATATGCTCAAGCGTCCGTGGATCTGGCTGGGCATCATCTGCTATGTGTTCGAATTCGTGCTGTGGCTGGCCTTTCTGACACTGGTGCCGTTGTCGGTCGGGGTGATGCTGGGCTCCATCAATATTGTCGTGATCATGATTGCCGGGCGTTTCCTGTTCAAGGAAAGCCTGAGCAAATGGCGGTTGATCGGCATCATGCTGATCGCCTGTGGCGTGACCGTCGTGGGGTTCGAGTAATGAAACGGTTTTATATCCTGGGTTTTCTGTCGCTGATCATTTTCGATACCTTGGCGCAGGTCAGTTTCAAGTTCGCCTCGATTCATGCCGAACCGCTGACGATGGACGCCGCCTGGTTGATCCGCGTGTTCGGTGCGCCATGGATCTACGGCGCATTCGTGGGCTACATCGGCGCGTTTTTCACCTGGATGACGCTGTTGAAATACGCCCCGGTGGGCCCGGCGTTTGCGGCGTCACACCTGGAGCTGATCAGCGTGACGCTGATCTCCGTCTGGCTGTTCAACGACACCCTTACCCTGCCCAAAATCGTCGGTGGCGCGCTGATTATCGCGGGCATACTGTGCCTGGCGCGCAGCGAAGACAAAGAAAGCAAGACCGTCGAGGCCGAACCCTCGCAGACGCTGGCGTCATGACGCCCGTTGTCAGCCAGCGGGAGATTCCGCCAACGGCGGGGCTTCCCCTGCGCTGGCAGGACTTGTTCAACCGCTCGGGCGACCTGGCCCGCGACCTGGCCCGACAGCTCGACATCCCGCTGCCGGCCCTGCCCTGCTCCGGCACCGCCGCGCTGATCATGGCGCTGCGGGTGTTGCAGCAGCGCACGCCGGGGCGCACCGAGCTTATCGTGCCGGCCTATACCTGCCCGCTGGTGGCCCTGGCGGCCCATCACTGCCCGCCTTTGCGCGTGGTGGCGTGCGATCTGCAGCCCGGCAGCATCGACCTGGACGAACACCAGCTGGCGCAGCTGTGCAACCAAAACACCTTGGCGATCGTCGTCACTCACCTGGCCGGGCGTGTGGCGGATGTGGAGGCTGCCAAGCGCATTGCCGAGCCACTCGGCATTGCGGTGATCGAAGACGCCGCCCAAGCCATGGGCGCACTGGATGATGAAAAAAGCGTCGGACTGAAAGGCGACATCGGCTTTTTCAGCATGGCGCTGGGCAAAGGCCTGACGACGGCTGAAGGCGGTGTGTTGTTCAGCCGGGATCCGGCGCTGCATCAGGCGTTGCACCAGCAATGCCGGCAGGACTTGCCCTTCAGCCTGCGCTGGGAAGTGCAACGCAGCGCCGAGCTGTGGGGCTATGCCGCGGCGTATCAGCCCCGCGGGCTGAAGTACGTGTACGGCAAGCCGCTGCGGGCGGCGTTGGCGCGGGGCGATGAAGTGGCGGCGGTAGGCGACGACTTTTCCGTCAACGATATTCCGTTGCACCGCCTCGGCGGCTATCGCCAGAAGGTCGGCGCCGCAGCCCTGGCCCGCTTGCCCGAGCATTTGCAGCAAGGCCGCCTGCGGGCCTTGCGTCGCGTGGCGCAGTTGAGCAGCTTGCCCGGCGTGTCGGTGTTGACCGACAGCCCGGGCCAGCAAGGCACCTGGCCGTTCTTGATGGTGGTGATGCCCAGCGCACAAACCCGCGATACCGCGATGGCGCAGCTGTGGACGGCAGGCCTGGGCGTCACCCGCCTGTTCATCCACGTATTGCCGGGCTACCCGGCACTCACCCCGCTGTTACAGCAAGGCGCCGATATCCCCCGCGCGCAAAGCTTCGCCGCCCAGACACTGTCGATTAGCAACAGCCACTGGCTGACGGACGAGCTGTTCGAGCAAGTGCTGGATCATCTGCGGCGGATTCTCAAACGCTAGGCCCAGCTTTGATCGATACGGGTCAACAAGCGCGCATTCAGCTCATTCTGCTGCTGTTGCCAGATCACCACCTGGTTCTCCGGCAGCTCTTCCTGGCCATCCGACGCACTCAGCCAGCGCTTGAACTTGCTCTGGTAGTGGTAGGCGGACACGTCGCCGGTAATGTCCGCGCCAATAATGCTGCCGTGGCAGGCATCGATCAGCGCATTCAAATGCTTCTCCAGAAACTCGCCCTGGTCCCAGTTGGTATTCACCACCTGCGGGCTCAGCACGTCTTTGTCGATGGAGAGATACACCGGCAGCGAAGGGTCGAGCTGCGCCAGGAACGCGCTCATCAACTCGTCCGCGCTGGTGAATGCACGATTGCTGCGGCCTGCGCCGATCCAGTTCAACCAACGAGTATCGACGTTGGTGTTCCAGTAGGTCAGCTTGCGTTTCACCAGCGGCGACCAGTGATTCTCCCAGGCGTGCTTGAGGGAAATGTCCGGCGAGCCAATGCCCAGCACGTGAACGTGCTCGACCTGCGGCAGGCGGCTGGCCCAGTAGACCCAGGACCCACAATGGATACCAAACGGATAACGCATGTTGTCCGGGTGGTTATCGCAAATGATCAGCTGGATCTTTTGCTGGGTGGGAAGACGGTTCAACAACAGCTGGCTGAGGTGGTGATAATCACCGCTGCCGGTAAACACACAGCCGTAATCGCTGGGCATCTGCGCGTGCAGGGCGCTCTCCAGCTCCTTGAACTGCGCCCAGCGGCAGCCGAAACGGATTTTCTCCTGCCAGGCTTGCAACGGCAGGGTAAGGGCGCCGGGAATGTTATTCACGGCCCCGTCAAAATCGAGGATCAATGCGGGACGGGCCTGGCTCATGCGGTTTGCTCCTGCTGCCACTGGGTATCGCTTTCAAAATGGTGCCGGAAACGGTTCATCACTTTGCGCAGCAGCGGGTTCCTCACCCACACCAGATGGCGGGTAAACGTGAACTTGGCGCCGAGGCTGGATTTGACCTGCGGATCGGTCCACCCCGCGACATAAAACTGCAGGCCCTTTTCCAGGGCGAACTCCAGGTTCACAAACCAGCTGACGAAGTACAGGTTGTGCTCCAGCGCCAGCGGGTAGTTCAGGCCGATGTACTTGTCGAGCAACTTGCCGTCTTGCTGGTAGCACAGGTTATAGCCAACCAGTTCGTCCTCGTCCCAGTAGCAGAACACATGCCCGCCGCTGTCGGCATCGGTGAGCAACTGGATGAAGAACTCGGGCGTGAGCAAGTCGAAGTGGATTTCGCTCTGTGCGTACACCGCCTTGTACAGCCGATACAGTTCCTGCTGCCATTGCTCATCGCTGAAGCGGGCATCGCCGGTGTCCAGGATCTCGATGCGCAGCTCATCACGGCTGCGCAGCTTGCGGCGGATATTGCGGCGACGGCTGTGGGACAACCGCGACAGATACTCATCGGTCGAGCTGAAGTCGATCGGTACATAGGCCAGCGCCTGGCCCTCTACATTGATGAATCCGCGCTGGGTGCAAGCCTCGATCAACGCGTGTGCGTAGCGATTGTCCTCAATGCTGAGCAGCGGAGAATCCAGTGGCACGTCCTTGACGATGGTGAGTTTGCGTTGCGGTGCACATTCCTCTTGCAGCCATCGCGCCATGTCCTGTGGCGGTACGCTCAGCGGGAACGGGGAATATTCGCTGACCGTGGTGCCGATAAAACAGGTGTCGATATGCAGCCATGACTGCCACAAACGGTACCCGGGCCAACTGCGCAGGCGGGTACGCAGCTCATCGTCGGCGGTGGTCTGCAGATCGAACCGGGTGAAAAAGTACGGCAGTCCCTGTGCTGACAGCTGGGCAGTGAAACCCACCGGCGGGTATCGCAAAAAATTGCTGATCAGCGATGGCGTTTCCATGCAGCAGGCATAAGGCACCTGTGCACGGCTGGGATCTGTCATAAATTGCATTCCGAAAGTGATAGCAAAGGCGCGCCCGGATGACGGGGTGAATCATCGCGCCGCTGGTTTCATGTAACAGAGTAAACATAATACTCCGCCTACCCGCGGCCCACTTCAGAACCCCCACTTCATGCAGCTCAGGTTCAGGGAGCACGAACCCGAGAGCATTTTCCGCAGCGCTCGCCAAACCCACTAAACTGCCCGAATCTTCACGGTGACCGACTAATAAGGGACAACCCATGAAACGCATCCTGACCGCGCTGGCCATCCTGCTCGTAGCCCTTATGGTTGGCGCCGGCTGGTACGTGTACAGCAAGCAGCCGACCCGCCAGGGCACGGTGGAGCTGGCCCATCTGCAAGGTTCGGTCACGGTGCGCTACGACGACCGAGGCGTGCCGCATATCCGCGCCGAGAACGAGACCGACCTGTACCGTGCTCTCGGCTACGTGCATGCCCAGGACCGGTTGTTCCAGATGGAAATCATGCGGCGCCTGTCCCGTGGCGAGCTGGCCGAGGTGCTGGGACCCAAGCTGCTGGAGACCGACAAGCTATTTCGCAGCCTGCGCATTCGCGAGCGCGCCTTGAGCTACGTCGAGCACATGGACCATGAGTCTGCGTCCTGGAAGGCCCTGCAAGCCTACCTGGACGGGGTGAACCAGTATCAGGACAGCCACGCCAAACCCATGGAGTTCGACGTACTGGGCATCCCCAAGCGCCCGTTCACCGCCGAAGACACCATCAGCGTCGCCGGCTACCTGGCCTACAGCTTTGCCGCAGCCTTTCGCACCGAACCCTTGCTGACCTACGTACGCGATCAGTTGGGCAACGACTACCTGAAGGTCTTCGACCTCGACTGGCAGCCCAAGGGCGCGCTGAACCTGGCGGCCGGTGACTGGAAAGACCTCGGCACCATTGCCCAGTTGAGCGAACAGGCCATGGCCGACAACGGCCTGCCGCAGTTCGAAGGCAGCAACGCCTGGGCCATCAGCGGCAGCCGCACCAAGAGCGGCAAGCCGTTGCTGGCGGGTGACCCGCACATCCGTTTCTCGGTGCCGTCGGTGTGGTACGAGGCGCAGCTGTCGGCGCCGAGCTTCGAGCTTTACGGCTATCACAACGCGCTGGTGCCGGTGGCGTTCCTGGGCCACAACAAGGATTTCGGCTGGAGCCTGACCATGTTCCAGAACGATGACCTCGACCTGATCGCCGAGAAGGTCAACCCGGACAACCCCAACCAGGTCTGGTACCACGACAAGTGGGTGGACATGACCAGCAGCGAGCAACAGATCGCGGTCAAGGGCCAGGACCCGGTAACCTTGACGCTGCGCACCTCGCCCCACGGTCCGATCATCAATGACGTGCTCGGCGAGAATGCCGGCAAGACGCCGATTGCCATGTGGTGGGCATTCCTGGATACCGAAAATCCGATCCTCGACGGTTTCTATCAGCTCAACCGTGCCGATACCCTCGCCAAAGCGCGTGCGGCGGCGGCCAAGGTCCAGGCGCCTGGCTTGAACATCGTATGGGCCAATGCCAAGGGCGATATCGGTTGGTGGGCGGCGGCGCAATTGCCGATCCGCCCGGCCGGGGTCAACCCGGGCTTTATCCTCGACGGCAGTACCGCCCAGGCGGACAAGCTCGGTTTCTACCCATTCAGCGCCAACCCCCAGGAAGAAAACCCGGCCCGCGGTTATGTGGTGTCCGCCAATGCCCAGCCCGCGTCACCCACCGGCATGCCGATCCCCGGGTATTACAACCTGGCAGACCGTGGCCAGCAGTTGAACGCGCAACTGAGCGACAACAGCGTGAAATGGGACGTGGAAAACAGCCAGGCCTTGCAGCTCGGCACCACCACCGCCTACGGCCCACGGCTGCTGGCACCGCTGCTGCCGGTGCTGCGTGAGGTGGTCAAGGACCCGGCGCAGTTGAAGCTGGTGGAGCAACTGGCAGCCTGGAAAGGCGATTACCCGCTGGACTCCACCAGTGCCACGCTGTTCAACCAGTTCCTGTTCAACCTCACTGACGCGGCGTTCCACCCGAAACTGGGCGATGGGATGTTCAAGACCTTGCTCACCACTCGGGTAGTGGACGCAGCCTTGCCGCGCCTGGCCGCTTCAGCGGATTCGCCGTGGTGGGATGGCCACCGCGCCGAGACCGTCAAGCTTGCCTGGGACAACAGCCTGCAACACCTCAAGGCGACCTTTGGTGAGGATCCATCGCAGTGGCAATGGGGCAAGGCCCACACCCTGACCCACGGCCATCCACTGGGCTCGCAGAAGCCGTTGGACAAGATCGTCAACGTGGGCCCGTTTGCCGCTCCCGGCACCCATGAAGTGCCCAACAACCAATCCGCACAGATCGGCCCGGCGCCGTGGCCGGTGACGTACGGGCCGTCGACCCGGCGCCTGATTGATTTCGCCGATGCCGCACATGGGCTGACCATCAACCCGGTCGGGCAGAGTGGAGTGCCGTTCGACAAGCACTATTCCGATCAGGCGGAAACGTACATCGAAGGCGGGTATGAGCAGGCGCATTTCAATGATGAGGAAGTGACGGCGAATACCCGCAGTACGCTCAAGCTATTGCCGGCCCGGACACCGCAATAACTGAAGAAACAAAAAATCAATGTGGGAGCGGGCTTGCTCGCGAATGCGGTGGATCAGTCAATACATCTGGTGACTGACACTCCGCATTCGCGAGCAAGCCCGCTCCCACATTTTGATCTGCGTTGTTGCGTCTACCGTGCTCGCAGCCGCCCCGGCGCCTCACCGTAGGTTTCCTTGAATTTCTTGCTGAACGCCGCCTGGGATTGATACCCCGCCCGAGCGGCAATATCCGTCAGGCTCAGCCGCGACTGATGCAGCAGGTTGAACGCCAGCTCCATGCGCAACTGCGTCAGCAATACCCACGGCGACACGCCCGCCACTTTGACAAACCCACGCATGAACGTCGCCCGGGACATCGACGCGGCGCTGGCCAGGCTGTCGATGGTCCACTCATGCCCGGGATCCGCCAGCATCGCCCGCCAGGCCTTGCCCAGGCGTTTGTCGGTCAACAAGGCAAAGGTGCCCGCCACCGGCGCTTGCTGCGTCAGCCATGCCCGCAGGATCAGGGTGAACAACGCCGACGACAGCGCATCAATGAAAAACCGCGCCCCCAGCCGCTGCCCGTCCGCCTCGCTGCGCAGCAGTGCGATCAATGCCGCCAACTGTCCATCGGCCTGCCACTGCCGGCTGGACACCACCAGGTAGTCCGGCAACGCACTGAACAGCAACGACTGGCGGTTGTAGCGAAAACTGCCGCAGAGCATGTCCACGTCCGGTTGCTCACCGCCCAGGCGATGGATCGGCAGCAAGCCGCCTTCGATCACGGTCTGCGCCACCGGCTTTACCCGCGCGCCCTGGCTGCGCACCAGGTGCGTCGCGCCACCGGGCATTAACAGGATGTCGCCCTCCTCCAACGTCACCTGCTGCCCGCCGGACAATTCGGCGCGGCACGTGCCCGCCAGCACAATGTGATACGGCGCCACGCCCATCGGCTCGGGCTCGTGGTCCATGGCCCAGGCGCCCTGGAACTGGCAACGCAAGTCCAGGCTGCCCCGCAGGTTGGCCAACGCGATGAAGGTGTCGATGGAGTTCATTTGCGAGCATCGGTCAAAAAGGTGAGTGGATCGAACAAAAGTGCCAAACCTGAACCGCGCACACTGGCTTCACACCCAACCCGTTCAGGAGTTAACACGATGTTCAATAACTGGTCCGACTTGCTGCCTACCGTGAAGAAAGCCTTTGGCACGCTGGGCAAGAGCAACCCGAAGATGGTCAAAGCCTACATGGCGCTGGGGGAAGCAGCCGAGGAAAATGACGTCCTCGATGCCAAGACCCGTGAGCTGATTTCCATCGCCGTGGCCATCACCACCCGCTGTGACGGCTGCATCGGCGTGCATGCCGACGCGGCGATCAAGGCCGGCGCCACCCGCGAAGAAGTGGCCGCGACCCTGGCCACCGCGATCTCGCTGAATGCCGGCGCGGCGTATGTCTACTCGCTGCGCGCCCTGGAAGCCTATGACACGCTCAAACCGGCGCCGCAAAGTTAAGCCGGAATTGTTGCGGCGTCACGCCCAGCCGGCGATTGAACACACTGCGCATGTGCTGGGCATCGCGAAAGCCGCATTGATACGCCACGGTCTTGAGCGGTGCGTGGGTGCTTTCGAGCATCACCCGCGCCGCATCCACCCGCGCCCGCTCGACGAACTCCGCCGGAGTGATCTGCGCCTCCCGGGCAAATACCCGCGAGAAGTTGCGCGCGCTCATGTTGGCGGCTTTGGCCAGGTCGGCGATGGTCAGGTCGCCCGTCAGGTTGGCCAATACATACAGCTGCACCAGCGCCACCGCCGAGGTGGCTTGCGCGTGGGGTGTCAGGAACGGGCTGAACTGCGACTGCCCGCCGGAACGCTGGGTGAACACCACCAGGCGCTTGGCCACGCTGAGGGCGACTTCCGGGCCGTGGTCCTGGGCCAGCAGGTACAGCGACAGGTCGATGCCCGCCGTCACCCCGGCCGAGGTGTAGAGGTTGCCGTCCTGCACATAGAGGCGGTCGGCTTCGACCTGGGCCGATGGGCACAAGCTGGCCAGATCGGCAGCGTCGCCCCAGTGGGTGGTGACGGTGCGCCCGTCCAGCAACCCGGCGCGGGCGAGCATGAAGGCACCGTTGCAGATGGAGCCGAAGCGCCGGGCTCGCGCACTGGCGTCACGCAGCCATTGATTGAACACCGGGCCGAAATCCTCGAAGGGCAGCTGCGGCCCGCCGGCCATCAACAGCAAGTCGTAAGGCTCGAGGGCCTCGCTGAAATGCCGGTGTGCCTGCAACGACAAGCCGTTGGAACAGGCCATGTTGCCGTGCCCCAGGCCAATCACCTCCAGCTGGTAATGCGCCTCGGGCGGCAGAAAACGGTTGGCCTCGCAGAACACATCCAGGGGCCCGGTCACGTCCAGTGACTGGACGCCGGGGAAGATCAGGATGGCGACGGTTTTGCCCATGGATAGAAACACCTTTTTCCAACTGAATAAACAAAACCCCTGTGGGAGCTGGCTTGCCTGCGATACAGGCGACGCGGTCCATCAGGTATACCGAGGTGATGCTATCGCAGGCAAGCCAGCTCCTACATTTGATCGCGCATAGCCTTGGCGCGATATCGCGGCACATTGGCCGGGATCGCATCCTCGCCGCGATGGCCCCTTCGCGGGCGCGCGACCAGACTGGACTCATCGGCGCCAACCCCGGCGCTTTCTTGAGGAGAACGACCATGAGCACCACCATCGCCGGCATCAAGATCCCGGACAGCGCCCTGGCCAAGGCCACCACCGAATACATCCGCGACATCGAATCCGACCTGCTCTACCACCACTCCCGCCGGGTGTTCCTGTTCGGCGCATTGAGCGGCGAGCGCCAGCAGTTGGCCTATAACCCGGAGTTGCTGTACGTCGGCGCGATGTTCCACGACCTGGGCCTGGTGGAAGGTCACCGCAGTGACGACGAACGCTTTGAAGTGGACGGCGCCAACGCGGCGGCGGACTTTCTCAAGCCTTACGGGTTGAGCGATGACGACATCGAACAGGTGTGGTTGTCCATCGCCCTGCACACCACACCGGGGGTGCCCAAGCACTTGCGTCCAACCGTGGCGTTGGTGACGGCGGGCGTGGAAATGGACGTGCTGGGAATGGAGTACGCGGCGTTTACCAGCGTGCAGCGCGAAGCGGTGGTGCATGCGCATCCACGGGGTGAAGGGTTCAAGGAGTGCATCATCTGCGCGTTTGCCGACGGCCTGCGCCATCGCCCGCAGACCACGTTTGGCAACGTGAAGACCGATGTGCTGGTGGATCAGGAGCCGGGGTTCAAGCCGATGAACTTCGTCGAGGTGATTCGCAAGTCGCCTTGGACTGCTTAACCCGAATTGGAATGCAATCAAAATGTGGGAGCGGGCTTGCTCGCGAAGGCAGTGGATCAGTCAATACATCCGGTGACTGACACTGCGCTTTCGCGAGCAAGCCCGCTCCCACATTTTTGATCCGGTTTCTTCAGGGCTACCTGATTAGACCGGTGCTGGAGCCCGACGCGAATCCGCCGGCTTCTCCCAACCATCCGCAGCCGCTTCTTCAATCGCCTGCTGGATCGCTTTCTTGCGGTGCTCTTCCGCACGACGGCTGAAGAACCACACCAGGAAGGTCACGATCGACACCGCCAACAGAATCAGGCTGGCCACGGCGTTGATCTCGGGTTTAACCCCCAGGCGCACCGCCGAGAATACTTCCATCGGCAACGTGGTCGAACCCGGCCCCGACACGAAGCTGGCCAACACCAGGTCATCCAGCGACAGCGCGAACGACATCATGCCGCCCGCCGCCAGCGACGGCGCGATCATCGGGATGGTGATCAGGAAGAACACCTTCCACGGCCGCGCACCCAGGTCCATGGCTGCCTCTTCAATCGACAGGTCCAGCTCACGCAAGCGCGCCGACACCACCACCGCCACATACGCCGAACAGAACGTGGTGTGGGCGATCCAGATGGTCACCAGGCCACGTTCCTGCGGCCAGCCGATCATCTGCGCCATGGCCACGAACAGCAGCAACAGCGACAGGCCGGTGATCACTTCCGGCATCACCAGCGGCGCCGTCACCAGGCCGCCGAACAGCGTGCGGCCCTTGAACTGGCTGATGCGCGTCAGCACGAACGCCGCCAATGTACCGAGTGCCACCGCCGCAATCGCGGTGTAGCAGGCGATTTCCAGGGAGCGACCGACCGAGCCCATCAACTGGGTGTTGTCCAACAGGCCGACGTACCACTTGATCGACCAACCGCCCCACACCGTCACCAGTTTGGATTCGTTGAACGAGTAGATCACCAGGATCAGCATCGGCAGGTAGATGAACAGCAACCCCGCCACCAGCATGAAGCTTGAGAAACTGACGCGCTTCATATCTTGCCCTCCATCTCTTTGGCTTGGCTGCGGTTGAACAGGATGATCGGCACGATCAGGATCGCCAGCATCACCACCGCCAGGGCAGACGCCACCGGCCAGTCACGGTTGTTGAAGAATTCTTGCCACAACACTTTACCGATCATCAGGGTTTCCGGACCGCCCAGAAGTTCCGGGATCACGAACTCGCCCACCACCGGGATAAACACCAGCATGCAGCCGGCGATGATGCCGTTCTTGGACAGCGGCACGGTGATTTTCCAGAAGCTGTTGAAGGTACTCGAACCCAGGTCCGATGCGGCCTCCAGCAGGCTCTGGTCGTGCTTCACCAGGTTGGCGTACAGCGGCAGGATCATGAACGGCAGGTACGAATAGACCACGCCGATATACACCGCGATGTTGGTGTTGAGGATCTGCAGCGGTTCGTTGATCAACCCGATGGACATCAGGAAGCCGTTGAGCAACCCGTTATTGCTGAGGATGCCCATCCACGCATAGACCCGGATCAGGATCGCAGTCCAGGTCGGCATCATGATCAGCAGCACCAGCACGGTCTGGATTTCCTTGCGTGCGCTGGCAATGGCGTAGGCCATCGGGTAGCCGATCAGCAGGCAGAGGATGGTGCTGAAAAACGCCATCTTCAGCGAGCCCAGGTACGCCGCGATGTACAACTCGTCATCGCCCAGCATCCCGTAGTTGGCCAGGTTCAGCACCAACTGCAGTTTCTGTTCAACGAAGGTGTAGATCTCGGTGTAAGGCGGGATCGCTACGTCGGCTTCGGCAAAGCTGATCTTCAAGACGATGAAGAACGGCAGCATGAAGAACAGGAACAACCAGAGGAAAGGGATCCCGATGACCACATGCCGGCCACCGGGGGTTATTCGTTGCAGCTGGCGTTTGAACTTCTTCATGTTCATGAGCGAAGTACCACGCCGCTGTCGTCTTCCCACCACACGTACACCTGGTCGCCCCAGGTAGGGCGCTGGCCACGGCGTTCGGCGTTGGCCACGAAGGATTGCACCAGCTTGCCGCTCGGCAATTCGACGTAGAACACCGAATGGCCGCCGAGGTAGGCGATGTCATGCACCTTGCCGCTGGACCAGTTGTGCTCGCAGGTCGGCATTTCGGTGGTCACCAGCAGCTTTTCAGGGCGGATGGCGTAGGTCACCGACTTGTCTTCCACCGAAGTGGCGATGCCGTAGCCGACGTAGATATCGCGGTCCAGGTCCGGGCACTTGAGTACCGCGTGGCCTTCGGCGTCGTCCACCACCTGGGTGTCGAAGATGTTGACGTTGCCGATGAACTCGCACACCAGGCGGCTGGTCGGCGTTTCATAGATGTCGATCGGGCTGCCGATCTGGGCGATCCAGCCCAGGTGCATGATCGCGATGCGCTCGGCCATGGTCATGGCCTCTTCCTGGTCGTGGGTCACCATCACGCAGGTCACGCCCACGCGCTCGATGATCTCCACCAGCTCCAGTTGCATCTGCGAACGCAGCTTCTTGTCGAGTGCGCCCATCGGCTCATCGAGCAGCAGCAGTTTCGGACGCTTGGCCAGGGAACGCGCCAGCGCCACCCGCTGACGCTGGCCGCCGGACAGCTGGTGCGGCTTGCGCTTGGCGTACTGGCTCATCTGCACCAGCTTGAGCATCTCGGCCACACGGGCGTCGACCTCGGCCTTGGGGATCTTGTCCTGCTGCAGGCCAAACGCGATGTTCTGGGCCACGGTCATGTGGGGGAACAAGGCGTAGGACTGGAACATCATGTTGATCGGCCGCTCGTACGGCGGCATGTCGGTGATGTCCACACCGTCGAGGTAAATGCGTCCTTCCGTTGGGCGCTCGAAGCCTGCGAGCATGCGCAGCAAGGTGGATTTGCCCGAACCCGATCCGCCGAGCAAGGCAAAGATTTCGCCTTTCTTGATTTCCAGGGACACATCGTCCACCGCAATCGTCTCGTCGAACTTCTTCGTGACCCGGTCGATTTTGACCAGCACCTTTTTCGGTGTCTGGTCGCCCTCGAGGGCTTTCTTATAGGCGCCGGAGGCAACTGCCATTTACGAAACTCCCAGAATAAAAAGAGTGCAGCTCGCCCAATACGGGCCAGCCTTGGATAGTTTGAGCGTTAAGCCTTACTTGCCCGTCTTGACCTTGGTCCAGCTACGGGTCATCAAACGTTGCACTTTCGGGGGTAGCTCGAAGTTGACAAAAGTCCGGTCGAGAACCGCCTGCGGTGGGTAAACCGCTTCGTCGGTGCGTATCGATTGCTCCATCAGTTTGTCCGCCCCTGGGTTAGGGTTGGCGTAACCGACGTAATCACTGACCTGAGCGATCACTTCAGGTTTCAGCAAATAGTTGATGAAGGCGAGGGCCTCTTTGACGTTGGTGGCATCCTTGGGGATGGCCAGCACGTCGAACCACAGGTTGCCGCCTTCTTTCGGAATCACGTAGGCGATGTTCACGCCCTTGCCCGCCTCGGCTGCACGAGCCTTGGCCTGGAACACATCACCGGAGAAGCCGGCCGCCACGCAGATGTTGCCGTTGGCCAGGTCCGAGATGTATTTGGAAGAATGGAAGTAGGTCACATAGGGACGCACTTTCAGGAGTTTCTCTTCAGCCTTCTTGTAGTCTTCAGGGTTGGTGCTGTTGGGGTTGAGGCCCATGTAGTTGAGCACCGCCGGCAGCATTTCATCCGCCGAGTCCATGAACGACACACCGCACGTGGCCAGCTTCTTCATGTTTTCCGGCTCGAACAGCACGGCCCAAGAGTCGATATGGTCGACGCCCAATACTTCCTTGACCTTGTCGACGTTGTAGCCAATGCCGTTGGTGCCCCACAGATACGGCACGGCGTACTGGTTGCCCGGGTCGTTCTTTTCCAGACGCTTGAGCAGCGCCGGGTCGAGGTTGGCGTAGTGGGTCAGTTGCGACTTGTCGAGCTTCTGGAACGCGCCGGCCTTGATCTGCTTGCCGAGGAAGTGGTTCGACGGCACGACCACGTCATACCCGGTACGCCCGGCGAGCAACTTGCCTTCCAGGGTTTCGTTGGAATCAAACACGTCGTAGACCGGCTTGATGCCGGTGGCCTTTTCAAAGTTGGCCAGGGTGTCCGGGCCGATGTAGTCCGACCAGTTATAAATATGCACAGTCGGCGCGGCCTGCACGCTGACAGCCAGCGTGATACCTGCACCCACCAGCAAGGCTTTGCGAAATAAAGAAATTGGCAAGTGGAGGTCCTCTTAAATAGTTGGGCCCGAAGTTGTTGCCCGGCAACAAAACCGGCGCGCAACTTACCCTCGATAAACCGATCCGGCAAAACTTTCTGTCATTTAATTGTTTCGCTAACCACCGCGCGCATCGCGGCAGTTAGCAAAACAGGTATCAAAGCGGCTTTACTTGCCCGATTTGATTTTGGTCCAGCTGCGGGTCATTTCCCGCTGAGTAGCAGCCGGCAAGTCAGCAATGGCATACAGCTTGGCTTGCACGTCCGCTGGCGGATAAATGCCTGGGTCGCTGGTGATGTCTTTGTCGACCAACGCGGTAGCTTTCTCGTTACCGTTCGGGAAACGTACGCTGTTGGTAATGCCCGCCATGACTTCCGGCTTCAGCAGGTAGTTCATGAACTTGTAGGCAGCGTCGACGTTCTCGGCATCTTTAGGGATGGCGACCATGTCATAGAAGCTGCCGGCACCTTCTTTCGGAATGTCATAGGCAACCTTGACCTTGCCACCGGCTTCAGCCGCGCGGGACTTGGCCTGTTGCACGTCACCCGAATAACCCACGGCTACGCAGATGTTGCCGTTGGCCAGGTCGGAAATGTACTTGGACGAGTGGAAGTAGCCGATCGAAGGACGCAGCTTGAGGAACAGGGCCTCGGCTTGCTTGAGGTCTTCCTTCTTCTGGGTGTCGGTCGGCAGGCCCAGGTAATGCAGTGCCACTGGCAGCATTTCGGTTGGCGAATCGAGGAAGCTCACACCGCAGCCTTTGAGCTTGGCGAGGTTTTCCGGCTTGAGGATGGTGTCCCACGAGTCGATCTTGTCGATGCCCAGTGCGGCCTTGACCTTCTCCGGGTTGTAGCCGATGCCGATCGAGCCCCACATGTACGGGAAGGCGTGCTTGTTGTCCGGGTCGCTGATGGACACGGCTTTAAGCAGGGACTTGTTCAGGTTGTCGTAGTTCGACAGCTTGGACTTGTCCAGTTCCTGGTAAACACCGGCCTTGATCTGCTTGGCGAGGAAGTTGTTCGACGGCACGACAATGTCGTAGCCGGACTTGCCTGCCAACAACTTGGCTTCCAGGGTTTCGTTGGAGTCGAACACGTCATAGACCACCTTGATCCCGGACTCTTTTTCAAAGTTCGCGATGGTGTCCGGTGCGATGTAGTCGGACCAGTTATAAACGTGCAGCACTTTATCGTCGGCGTGTGCCGCGCCTGCCATGGCCCCCATCAGGGACAAGGCCAGGAGGGTCTTGCCAGCGTTCTTCAAACCTAATGCCTTCATTCGGTCATGCTCCAATTTTTTCTTTTTTGGGCCACGTTCGTTCTTTAATTACAACGTGTTTCGCAGCCCGTCTAAGGGCGACAAAACAGGGCGACAGTCTGGCAAGTTCAGGGGCCGGCTTTCAACCAATGCCCCGCTTTTCTAACACCCCAGAAGCAGCGCCCGACAGGCGCTGCGTTCTGAGCCTAGCATTTAGCCCTGCAATGCCGCCAAAGTCAGGTCCAGGCAGTGCCGCGCCTTGGTCACCAACTCGTCTATCTCGGCCTTGCTGATCACCAACGGTGGCGAAATGATCATGGTGTCGCCGACGGCGCGCATGATCAGGCCATTCTCGAAGCAGAACGTGCGGCAGATCATGCCAACACCACGGCCTTCATAACGCTTGCGCGTTGCCTTGTCCTGAACCAGTTCGATGGCACCGAGCATGCCCACACCGCGAACTTCCCCCACCAGCGGGTGATCAGCCAGTTCCCTCAAACGCTTTTGCAAATAGGGTGCCGTTTCGTCGTGCACGTGCTTAACAATTTGTTCATCGCGCATGATGCGGATGTTTTCCAGGGCTACCGCTGCCGCCACCGGGTGACCGGAATAGGTGAAGCCGTGGTTGAAATCACCGCCTTCGTTCAGCACGGCGACCACTTCGTCGCGCACGATCAGGCCGCCCATCGGGATGTAGCCGGAGGTCAGGCCCTTGGCGATGGTCATCATGTCGGGCTTGAGGCCGTAGAAATCGCTACCGAACCACTCACCGGTGCGGCCAAACCCACAGATCACTTCGTCAGCCACGAACAGGATGTCGTACTTGGCGAGGATTTCCTTGATGCGCGGCCAGTAGCTGTCTGGCGGCACGATCACCCCACCGGCACCCTGGATCGGCTCGGCAATAAAGGCACCGACGTTGTCCACGCCCAGTTCCAGGATCTTCTCTTCCAACTGGTTGGCCGCCCACACGCCGAATTCTTCCGGGCTCATGTCGCCGCCTTCGCCGAACCAGTAAGGCTGGGCGATGTGGACGATGCCCGGGATCGGCAAGTCGCCTTGTTCATGCATATAAGTCATGCCGCCCAGGCTGGCGCCGGCCACGGTTGAACCGTGGTAGCCATTCTTGCGGCTGATGATGGTTTTCTTGTTCGGCTGGCCTTTGATCGCCCAGTAGTGGCGGACCATACGCAGCATGGTGTCGTTGCCTTCGGAGCCGGAGCCGGTGAAGAACACGTGGTTCATGCCCTGCGGGGCGATATCGGAGATGGCTTTGGCCAGTTCCAGCACCGGCGGGTGGGCGGTCTGGAAGAACAGGTTGTAGTAAGGCAGTTCTTTCATCTGCTTGGCGGCCGCATCAGCCAGTTCATCGCGACCGTAACCGATCGCCACGCACCACAGGCCGGCCATGCCGTCGAGAATCTTGTTGCCTTCGCTGTCCCACAGGTAAACGCCGTGGGCTTTGGTGATGATCCGTGGGCCTTTCTCTTTCAATTGCTTGAAGTCGCTGAACGGCGCCAGGTGGTGATCGCTGCTCAAGGCTTGCCATTCACGGGTTTGCGGGTTGTTGCTGGACATACCAATCTCCTAGATGTTTCAGGTGAGGACGCGCCGTTTGAAGGGCGCGCCCGGCGCATCAGACGGCGAAGAGCAGGAATTCCCGCTCCCACGAACTGATCACGCGCTTGAAGTTTTCATGCTCGGCCCGCTTGACCGCGACGTAGCCTGTGATGAATTTTTGACCCAGGTATTTCTCGATGGTCTTGCTGTTTTCCATGCGTTCCAGGGCGTCTTCGATGGTCAGCGGCAGGCGCAGGTTGCGGCGCTCGTAACCACGGCCCACCACCGGCGCGCTTGGGCTGATGCCTTCGACCATGCCGATGTAGCCACACAGCAAGCTGGCGGCAATCGCCAGGTACGGGTTGGCGTCGGCGCCCGGCAGGCGGTTTTCCACTCGACGGTTTTGTGGGCCGGCGTCCGGTACGCGCAGGCCTACGGTGCGGTTCTCTTCGCCCCACTCCACGTTGACCGGCGCCGAGGTGTCGGGCAGGAAGCGGCGGAACGAGTTGACGTTAGGGGCGAACAGCGGCAGCAGCTCGGGGATGAACTTCTGCAGGCCGCCGATGTGGTGCAGAAACAGCTCGCTCTTGGTCCCGTCTTCATTGGAGAACACGTTCTTGCCGGTGGCGATATCGATGATGCTCTGGTGCAGGTGCATCGCGCTGCCGGGCTCGCCGGTCATGGGCTTGGCCATGAAGGTGGCCGCCACGTCGTGCTTGAGCGCCGCTTCGCGCATGGTGCGCTTGAACACCAGGATCTGGTCGGCCAGGGACAGTGCGTCGCCGTGACGGAAGTTGATTTCCATCTGCGCCGTGCCGTCTTCGTGGATCAACGTGTCGAGGTCCAGTTCCTGCAATTCGCACCAGTCGTAGACGTCTTCGAACAACGGGTCGAATTCGTTGGCCGCTTCTATAGAGAAGGACTGGCGGCCGGTCTCCGGGCGACCGGAACGGCCAATCGGCGGTTGCAGCGGGAAGTCCGGGTCTTCGCAGCGCTTGGTCAGGTAGAACTCCATCTCCGGCGCCACGATGGGCTGCCAGCCCTTGTCGGCGTAGAGCTTGAGGACTTTCTTGAGCACGTTGCGCGGCGACAGCTCGATCGGGTTGCCTTGCTTGTCGTAGGTGTCGTGGATCACCTGGGCCGTAGGCTCTATGGCCCAGGGCACGAGGTACACCGCGTTCTCGTCCGGGCGGCAGATCATGTCGATGTCGGCCGGGTCGAGCAATTCGTAATAGATGTCGTCTTCGACATAGTCGCCGGTCACGGTCTGCAACAGAACGCTTTCGGGCAGGCGCATGCCTTTTTCGGCGATGAACTTGTTGGTCGGCGAGATCTTGCCCCGGGTGATGCCGGTGAGGTCGCCAATCATGCATTCGACTTCTGTGATCTTGTGGTCTTTCAACCAATCGGTGAGCTGGTCGAGGTTGTTACTCATAAATGCCTCTGGGCTGTGTTTCCTGACATCCATTAAAGGTCAGGCGTAAGTTGACGCAGCATCCGCGTCGCGTTGCATCACCCGCTTTCGACAGGCATTGCCAAATGCCTGGAAGATTGCGAGGTAGTGCGGGTTAGAGCTTACCTGCCATTCGGGGTGCCATTGCACTCCTAAAGCAAAAGCCTTGCCCGCGGGCACTGAAAAGCCTTCGATCAGGCCATCCGGCGCGGTGGCCTCGACCTGGAAACCGGCCGCCAGGCGATCAATGCCCTGTGAATGAATCGAGTTGACCTGGATCGTCGACGGCAAGCCCAGGCTTGCCAATACCCCATTCGGGGAGATGGTTACCGGATGTGCCGGACCGTACTGGATGTCCAGCGGCTGGGTGTCGTCTTCGCGGTGATCCATCATGCCCGGCACTTCATGAACCTTCTGGTGCAGGCTGCCGCCAAACGCCACGTTCATTTCCTGGAAGCCACGGCAAATCCCAAGTACCGGAACGCCGGCCGCTATGGCTGCACGCAGCAGCGGCAGGGTGGTTTGGTCCCGTGCAGAATCATGAGCAGTCCCGGGCGCGCTGGCCGGACCGTCGTAGTGAAAGGGTTCGATATTGGAAGGTGAGCCGGTAAATAGAATGCCGTCCAGGCCGTCAAGAATATTGGCCGGGTCGAGCAGATCCGCCAGGGACGGAATAATCAACGGCAAGCCCTTGGCAGCGGTGGCCACTGCACGGACGTATTTGTCGCCACTGATGTGATAAGCATGCAGACCGACCTGTTTGGAGCAGGCGGTGACGCCGATTAACGGCAGGCGAGACATGAAGCACCCCGGTATTATTGCTGTTATGGGTTTGAATCGAGCTTAGCCTTGTTCATTTTTTTACACAACACCCCCGTAAAAAATACAACACGGCCCGCTCAAACGTGCTGGTTCCAAGAGCCCCAATCCCAAAAAATTGCCCCAAAAAGCCCCAAAAAAGCCCTCACGGCGCTTTTTTAGGGCAAAAAAGGCCTCGCTTGACTTCGGCATGCCGTTCGGGTTGACTGAAACCCGAAGAGATCAATGATTGATATTTTTAACAACAAAGGTGTTGCATCATGTCGGTACCCCCGCGTGCCGTTCAGCTTAACGAAGCGAACGCGTTCCTTAAGGATCATCCTGAGGTTCTGTACGTAGACCTTCTAATTGCGGATATGAATGGTGTGGTGCGCGGCAAGCGCATCGAACGCACCAGCCTCCACAAGGTTTACGAGAAGGGCATTAACCTGCCTGCCTCTCTATTTGCCCTGGATATCAACGGCTCAACGGTGGAAAGCACCGGCCTGGGTCTGGACATCGGTGATGCTGACCGAATCTGTTATCCAATCCCCGACACCCTGTGCAATGAACCCTGGCAAAAGCGCCCAACCGCGCAACTGCTGATGACCATGCACGAACTCGAAGGTGAACCTTTCTTCGCCGATCCTCGCGAAGTACTCCGCCAAGTTGTAAGCAAATTTGACGACCTCGGTCTGACCATCTGCGCCGCATTCGAGCTGGAGTTCTACCTGATTGACCAGGAGAACGTGAATGGCCGGCCACAACCGCCCCGCTCGCCGATCTCCGGCAAACGCCCGCACTCGACACAGGTCTACCTGATCGACGACCTCGACGAATATGTCGACTGCCTCCAGGACATTCTGGAAGGTGCAAAAGAGCAAGGCATCCCTGCCGACGCCATCGTCAAGGAAAGTGCCCCGGCGCAGTTCGAAGTGAACCTGCACCACGTTGCCGACCCTATAAAGGCCTGCGACTACGCGGTACTGCTCAAGCGCTTGATCAAGAACATCGCCTACGACCATGAGATGGACACCACCTTCATGGCCAAGCCTTACCCGGGCCAGGCAGGCAACGGCCTACACGTGCACATTTCGATCCTGGACAAGGACGGCAAGAACATCTTTGCCAGCGAGGATCCCGAGCAGAACGCCGCATTGCGTCACGCGATCGGCGGTGTGCTGGAGACCCTACCCGCCCAAATGGCGTTCCTGTGCCCTAACGTCAACTCCTACCGTCGTTTCGGCGCACAGTTTTACGTGCCGAACTCGCCGTGCTGGGGCCTGGATAACCGCACCGTGGCGATTCGCGTACCGACCGGCTCGTCCGACGCTGTACGTATCGAACACCGTGTGGCCGGGGCTGATGCCAACCCTTACCTGCTGATGGCTTCGGTATTGGCGGGCGTGCATCACGGCCTGACCAACAAGATCGAGCCTGGCGCACCGGTGGAAGGCAACAGCTACGAGCAGAACGAACAGAGCCTGCCGAACAACCTGCGTGATGCCCTGCGCGAGTTGGACGACAGCGAGGTGATGGCCAAGTACATCGATCCTAAATACATCGATATCTTCGTCGCCTGTAAGGAAAGTGAGCTGGAGGAGTTCGAACACTCCATCTCCGACCTTGAGTACAACTGGTACCTGCATACCGTGTAAGCGGTTGCCGGGCTAAAAAGAACGCCGCAGGCCTTTGGCCTACGGCGTTTTTTTATGGCTGTGGTGGCGAGGGAGCTTGCTCCCGCCGGGCTGCGAAGCGGCCCCAATAAGAACACCGGGTTCTTTCAGGCGGAACCGAGGTGCAGGTCTTGGGCCTGCTGCGCAGTCCAGCGGGAGCAAGCTCCCTCGCCACAGGGTATGGATCATCCAGTGGCTCTGCGTACAATGCCCGCTGCCCTGTAGGAGACTTCAATGAATCGCCCTGCCACTCCTCGCAAACCCCGCGCCCGCAGCCAGGCCCGGATCGACGCGATCCTCGATGCCGCCCGCACCTTGCTGGCCGCCGAAGGCGTGGCCAGCCTGTCGATCTACAGCGTGGCCGAGCGGGCGCAGATTCCACCGTCATCGGTGTATCACTTCTTCGCCAGCGTGCCGGCGTTGCTGGAGGCGCTGACCGCTGACGTTCATGCGGCCTTTCGCGCGGCCATTCAGGCGCCCATCGATCATGATTCACTCAAGCACTGGCGCGACCTGTCCTGCGTGGTGGAGCAGCGCATGCTCAGCATCTACAGCAACGACGCCGCCGCCCGCCAATTGATCCTGGCCCAGCACGGGTTGACCGAAGTGACACAGGCCGACCGCCAGCACGACCTGGAGCTGGGAAACCTGATGTTTGAGGTGTTCAACCGGCACTTTGAGGTGCCGAGCCTGCCCGCCGATGTCGACGTGTTTGCCCTGGCCCTGGAACTGAGCGACCGCGTCTACGCGCGCTCGGTGCATCAGCACGGGCAAATCACCCCGCGCATGGCCGAGGAAGGCATGCGGGTGTTTGATGCGTATGTGGGGCTTTATCTGCCGGCGTTCTTGCCCAAGCGGGTGGCTGCGCTCTGATTTTTTGTTGCCTGTCCGGGCCTCTTCGCGAGCAAGCCCGCTCCCACATTCGACCGTATTCCAAAGGTAGAGCTCGGTCAAATGTGGGAGCGGGCTTGCTCGCGAAAGCAATCTTGAGAACGACAAAAACCCCGACAGGCTTTCACCTTCGGGGTTTGTGCGAACCATTGATCACAACTTGGCGATCGACACCTCGGTGGATTTCACGAAGGCAATCACTTCACTGCCGATCACCAGTTCCAGCTCTTTCACCGAGCGGGTGGTGATCACGGAAGTGACGATACCGGACGCGGTCTGTACGTCGATTTCCGACAGCACGTCGCCTTCGACGATTTCCTTGATGGTGCCTTTGAACTGGTTACGCACGTTGATGGCTTTGATAGTCATGGTCGTTCTTCCTGTGTAAGACAAGTGAGTTATTGAGCCCAACGCAATTGCGTAGGCAGCGGTGAAACAGGTTCGGGTTCCGGCGGGGTGCCGGGCAGCGACAACACACGGTTAAGCACTTCGGTTTCCAGCGCCGCCAGGCGGTGGGAGCCACGCACCCGCGGACGTGGGAGTTCCACGTGCAGGTCGAGGCCGATTTCGCCGTCTTCGATCAAAATCACCCGATCGGCAATGGCCACGGCTTCGCTGACGTCGTGGGTCACCAGCAACACGGTGAAGCCGTGCTTCTGCCAGAGGTTCTCGATCAGTTGCTGCATCTCGATCCGGGTCAGGGCATCCAGCGCTCCCAGCGGTTCGTCCAGCAGCAACAGGCGCGGTTGGTGGATCAGGGCGCGGGCCAGGGCCACGCGCTGCTTCTGGCCACCGGACAACGCCGCCGGCCACTCATTGGCGCGCTCGGCCAGGCCGACCGCTTCCAGCGCTTCCAGTGCCTGCGGGCGCCAGTTGCCCTTGAGGCCAAGGCCCACGTTGTCGATGATCTTTTTCCACGGCAGCAGGCGCGCTTCCTGGAACATCAACCGCGTGTCTTCAATCGCTTCGCTCAGCGGCGCGGAGCCGGCGAGCAGTTCGCCGCCGCTGGCTTTGTCCAGCCCGGCCAGCAGGCGCAGCAAGGTACTTTTGCCGCAGCCACTGCGGCCCACGACCGCCACGAATTGACCGGCAGGAATATGCAGGTCGATTTCCTTCAGCACTTCCCGCGAACCGAAAGCCTTGCGCAACTTGCGCACTGCCAGGGGAATGCCCCGCAGCAGGCGTGGAGGTTGTTGAGCGGTCATGCCGCACCTCCTTTATTCACTTGATAAGCCGGGTGCCAGCGCAGCCAGACTCGCTCCAGGCCTCGCGCCGCCAGGTCTGCCAGCTTGCCGAGGACCGCGTAAAGCACGATCGCCAGAACCACCACGTCGGTCTGCAGGAATTCCCGGGCGTTCATCGCCAGGTAGCCGATACCGGAACTGGCGGAGATGGTTTCCGCGACGATCAACGTCAGCCACATAAAGCCCAGCGCGAAGCGCACGCCCACCAGAATCGAAGGCAAGGCGCCCGGCAAAATCACTTGGCGAAACAGGCTGAAACCGGACAGGCCATAACTGCGGGCCATTTCCACCAGCGCCGGGTCGACGTTGCGGATGCCGTGGTAAGTATTGAGATAGATCGGGAACAGCGTGCCGAGGGCGACCAGGAATATCTTCGCCGTCTCGTCGATGCCGAACCACAGGATCACCAGCGGGATCAGCGCCAGGTGCGGCACGTTGCGGATCATCTGCACCGAGCTGTCCAGCAGGCGTTCACCCCAGGTCGACAGGCCGGTGATAAACCCCAGGGTCAGGCCGATGCTGCCGCCGATCACAAAGCCCAGGCCCGCACGCCAGCCGCTGATGGCCAGGTGGGTCCAGATTTCGCCGCTACGCACCAGGCTGACACCCGCTTCGATCACCGCGCTGGGTGCCGGCAGAATGCGCGTCGACAACCAGCCGGCCGAGACGGACAGCTGCCATACCGCCAGCAACAGGATCGGCAGCGCCCAGGGCGCCAATCGATGACTTAACTTTTCAAGGTTCATGGCGGCGCCTCAGCTCTGGGACGCAGCTTTGGGAAGAATGTCGTTGGCGACCATTTCGCCGAACGGGCTGACGTAGCCGGCGCCTTTCGGCAACTCGGGACGCTCGATGTCGAGATGCGGGAACAGCAACTCCGCTACGCGATACGACTCTTCCAGGTGTGGGTAGCCGGAGAAGATAAAGGTGTCGATACCGAGGTCCGCGTATTCCTTCACCCGCGCGGCCACGGTCGGGCCATCGCCCACGAGTGCAGTGCCGGCGCCACCGCGTACCAGGCCTACGCCCGCCCACAGGTTGGGGCTGACTTCCAGGTTGTCGCGGCTGCCGCCGTGCAAGGCGGCCATGCGTTGCTGGCCTACGGAATCAAAGCGCGACAACGACGCCTGGGCGCGGGCGATGGTTTCATCGTCCACGTGGGAGATCAGTTTGTCGGCGGCCTGCCAGGCTTCGGCGTTGGTTTCACGCACGATCACATGCAGGCGAATGCCGAAGCGCAGGGTACGCCCGAGCTTGGCGGCCTTGGCGCGAACCTGTGCAATCTTTTCCGCCACCGCGGCCGGTGGCTCGCCCCAGGTCAGGACCATTTCCACTTGTTCGGCTGCCAGGTCCTGGGCCGCTTCGGAGGAGCCACCGAAATACAGCGGCGGGCGCGGTTGCTGGATCGGCGGATAGAGCAACTTGGCGCCTTTGACGCTGATGTGCTGGCCGTCGTAATCGACGGTCTCGCCTTCCAGTACGCGGCGCCAGATGCGGGTGAACTCCACCGACGCCTGGTAACGCTCTTCATGGCTCAGGAACAAACCGTCGCCGGCCAATTCATCCGGGTCTCCACCGGTCACCAGGTTGAACAACGCCCGGCCGCCGGACAGACGATCCAGGGTCGCGGCCTGACGCGCAGCCACCGTCGGGGAAATGATCCCGGGGCGCAGCGCGACAAGGAATTTCAAGCGTTGGGTCACCGGGATCAGCGACGCCGCCACCAGCCACGAATCTTCGCAGGAGCGGCCGGTGGGGATCAGTACCCCGCCGAAGCCAAGGCGGTCGGCCGCCTGGGCCACTTGCTGCAAGTAACCGTGATCAACGGCGCGAGCGCCTTCGGCGGTGCCAAGGTAATGGCCGTCGCCGTGGGTAGGCAGAAACCAGAAAATATTGAGGCTCATGGAGTTGTCTCCTGAAGAAGTCGGATTACGGCGCTTTGGCAACGGCGGCAGGTGGTGTCCAGATCACGTCCTTGATGCTCAAGGGTTTGGGGATCAATTTGAGTTGGTAGAAGCTGTCGGCGATTTTCTGCTGCGCCGCGATCACTTCAGGCGTCAGGAACTGCGCACCGTAGCCCTGGCGTTTTACCGAGGTCAGGGTGATGTCAGCCGGCAGGCCCAGCAGCGGAGCAACTTGTTCGGTGACTTGTTCCGGGTTGGCCTTGGACCATTCGCCCACGGCGCGGACTTCTTCCACCAGCGTCTTGATCACTTCAGGGTGTTTTTCGGCGTACGGCTTGGTGGCCAGGTAGAACTGATGGTTGTCGGCAATGCCGGTGCCGTCACGCAGGGTGCGGGCTTGCAGTTGCTTCTCGGCGGCTGCCTGGTACGGGTCCCAGATCACCCAGGCATCGACGCTGCCACGCTCGAACGCGGCGCGGGCATCGGCGGGCGGCAGGAACACGGTCTGCACGTCGGTGTATTTCAGGCCGGCATCTTCCAGGGCACGTACCAGCAGGTAATGCACGTTGGAGCCTTTATTGAGGACGACTTTCTTGCCCTTGAGGTCTTGCACCGATTTGATCGGCGAGTCTTTCGGTACCAGGATCGCTTCGCTGGTAGGCGCCGGCGGTTCATAGGCGACGTAGAGCAGATCGGCACCGGCAGCCTGGGCGAACACTGGCGGGGTTTCACCCGTCACGCCGAAGTCGATGGAGCCTACGTTCAATCCTTCCAGCAGCTGCGGGCCGCCGGGAAACTCGGTCCACTGCACTTGCACGCCCTGCTCGGCCAGGCGCTTTTCCAGCGAACCCTTGGCCTTGAGCAGCACCAGGGTGCCGTATTTCTGATAGCCGATCCGCAAGGTTTCGGCGGCCTGGGCTTGAACAATGGCACCGAAGGACACAGCCGCAGCAAACAGTGCGACCAGACCACGACGCAAGATGACAGTGCGCATGGCGCTCTCTCCAAATATACGATTAGGGGGTTGGCTGCACCTGCTTGGCCGTTGGCGGCTGAGTAAGGTGAGTAGTACTTGTCGAATTCAGGTAAAGCTGGGTAAGGCTTAAATGCTCCAGCGAGCACTCAACAAACGTTCATTCAACACATTGGGGTCAAGGGGTTTCGGGCGGCGGGCCATGGCGCTGTAGAACGTCTCCAAAGCCTCGCTCAAGCGTTGTTCCAGCACCGGCACCAGTTGCGCCTGGGCGCTGCCTTCGCCGTAGGCGATCTGGCTGTCTTCGGCGAAAATCCCGTGGAGCAATTCCTGGGCTTTCAATGCCGACAGCACCGGCTTCAGCGCGTAGTCCACCGCGAGCATGTGGGCGATGCTGCCGCCGGTGGCCATCGGCAACACTATTTTGTGGGCCAGGGCGCGTTCAGGCAGCAGGTCGAGGATGGTTTTCAGCGCGCCGGAAAACGAAGCCTTGTACACCGGCGTGGCAATCACCAGGCCATCGGCGTTCGCCACTTGCTGCAACAGGTCGATGATTTTCGGGCTATCGAACCGCGCGTGCAGCAAGTCTTCGGCCGGGAAGTCCCGTATCTGATAACTCACCACTTCCACGCCTTGTTGCTGCAACCAGTTGCGGGTGTGATCCAGCAAGACCCCGGACCGGGAACGTTGGCTGGGGCTACCACCAAGTGTTACGACCAGCATGTAGGAAATTCCTTTGGAAAGTGTCGGCGGTTCGCTATGTGGCGATGGCGCCAAGATGGGACAGACCATATCAGCCAATTTATATATCTATAAATCTTATTTTTTCATTTGTTTATTCTTTAAATGCATATGCTGCCGACTAAATCGCAGGCATAAAAAAAGGCCGTCGAAACGGCCGTAAAACCCCTGCTATGTGAGACTTGAAATGCGCGCAAGTGTGGGAGCGGGCTTGCTCGCGAAAGCGGTGTGTCATTCAAAGATGCATCAACTGACAGTGCGCATTCGCGAGCAAGCCCGCTCCCACATGTGGTTGTGTGTCAGCGATTCGGTTGAGGGGTGAGCCGCAGGTACGGCTTCACCGCCCGGTAACCCTTCGGAAAGCGTTTCTTGATCTCTTCCTCGTCCTTGAGCGACGGCACGATCACCACTTCGTCACCGTCCTGCCAGTTGGCCGGGGTCGCGACTTTGTGGTTGTCGGTCAGTTGCAGCGAGTCGATCACCCGCAGGATTTCGTGGAAGTTGCGACCGGTGCTGGCCGGGTAGGTGATGGTCAGGCGAATCTTTTTGTTCGGATCAATCACGAACAGTGAACGCACGGTAAGGGTGTCACTGGCATTCGGGTGGATCAGGTCGTACAGGTCGGAGACCTTGCGGTCAGCGTCGGCCAGGATCGGGAAGTTGACGATGGTGTTCTGGGTTTCGTTGATGTCTTCGATCCACTTGTGGTGGGAGTCCACCGGGTCCACCGACAGCGCAATGGCCTTGACGCCCCGCTTGGCGAATTCATCCTTGAGCTTGGCGGTGAAACCCAGCTCGGTGGTGCACACCGGGGTGAAGTCCGCCGGGTGGGAAAAAAGCACACCCCAGCTATCGCCCAGCCACTCGTGGAAGCGAATCTTGCCGGCGCTGGAATCCTGTTCAAAGTCGGGGGCGATGTCGCCCAGTCTGAGGCTCATGGTGTGGCTCCTGATGAGTGCTTATGGAGCCCACTGTGCCTGTGTCGCGGATTATTTAAAAAGAATAAATATCGATTTATCTAGACGATAAAGGAATATTAAAAATCTGTTCATTGGACTTGGCAACGGGCGTGGATCAACATCCGCTTCAAGGTTCGAGAAGGCCTTGAGACGCTGTACAAAGAGGGGTTCAGGACGGGCTTGCGGGGGTTGAGCCCGGCTTGAAAAGTAAAGCACCCTGCCCGGCATTGCGCCGGGCAAGGTTTTACGCTCTTACAACAGCGGGATCGAGTAGCTGACGATCAGGCGGTTTTCGTCCTGGTCACGAGTCGCAACATCGGTGCGCCACATTGCGTTTTTCCACGCAACGCCGAGGTTTTTCAGCGGGCCTTCTGGAACAACGTAAGCCAGAGTCAAGTCGCGCTCCCACTCGGTTTTGTCACCGGTGGTAGTCTGGATGTTGCTGCCCTTGAGGTAGACAACACCAGCGGTCAGGCCTGGCAGGCCGACTTTGGCGAAGTCATACGCGTAACGAGCTTGCCAGGTGCGTTCGCCAGCACGGGCAAATTTCTGGATTTGCATGTCGGTGGTGGTGCTGTTCGACGAACCGTCACCTTGGTTCAGCCAAGGGAAGTCACTGTCGCCCTTGGTGTACTGGTAACCGCCACCAAAAGTGTGGCCGTTAACCGAATACAGTGCCAGGTAGCTGTACAGGTCGTTGTCAACCTTGCCGCTGGTCGCAGGGCGGGCACCGTCGGTGTAGTAACCCGAGGTGTAGTAGCCAGCGGTATTGGCATTCGCGCCATTATCGCGGCTGCGGTAGTAACGCAGATCGCTTTTCAGCACGCCCGGGCCGATTGCCCAGTTGTGTACCAGACCCAGGAAGTTCTGGGAGTAGAAGTCTTTCAGCTCGCCAAAGTAGTACGAAGCGGTCAGATCCTTGGTGATCTTGTAGTCAGCACCGGCGTAGTAGAACTTGTTGCTGAATTTGCCGGTGTCATAGTTGGAGCTTTTGTTCGCGCCAGCAATCGACAGGTTTTCGTTGTTGCTGGAGTTACGGCCCTTGGCGGACTCGATTTGGCCAGCAGTCAGAGTCAAGTCTTTGATTTCGTTAGAAACGATCTCGCCGCCCTGGAAGGTCTGAGGCAACAGGCGACCGTCGTTGGTCTTGATCACCGGGTTGTTTGGCTGCAGGGTGCCCAATTTTGCCACGGTCTGGGAGATTTTGACCTTGCCGGTCACACCCAGGCTGGCGAAATCATTGACTGCCTTATTGCCGTCGCTCGGGAACACAGTGCCGCCCGAAGCGGTGCCGCTGTAGTTACCGTGATTTGCGCGGCTGGAGTCCAGACGCAGGCCATACAGGCCAATAGCGTCAACACCGAACTGAACAGTGCCTTGGGTGAAACCCGAGATGAAACGCAGATCGAAGCCTTGGCCCCATTCGGCGTTTTTGCTGCGGCTGCTGGATGTTGGAGCACCATCACGGTTATCCGTGTTGATGTAGAAGTTACGCAGACCCAGTGTTGCCTTGCTGTCTTCGATAAAACCTGCGGCGCCTGCTTGCTGGGCGATTGCACCCAGGGTCACAGCCAACGCCAATGTCGACTTCTTCATGTACCGCTCCTCTCATTTCTAATTTTTGTATTTCTTAGGTCTCGGGTCTGACGCCCTCGATCCACAGATGCGCGATTAGCACCGGATAGTGACTGACAAGTCAATCGTAACCTTGTGTGTCTACTACTTTCGTCTAACCGCAGTTAATTTGGTCCTTGCAGGGTAATGAGTTTTTCATACACCCAAAAAGAATTGTTTCGTCCTTTTTCATACCATTCAGGAATATCGCTTTCCATGGGACGGTCAAGCCGACAGGCGATGCCGCTCCATAAGCGTTTTCCGAAAGAGTATGTCTTTGCGCTTTTTTAGATCGTTTTGTGTTGACCAAACGGGGTCATACGTCACTCACGATCAAAAACGCGACGCCATCATGGCCAAACGCACATCATTCCGTCAATTTGTTACAGTTTTTGTATCGATGAAACTTTTCTGCCGTCCCAACAATCCACCTCACCGTACCCGGTGATAATGTCACTTTGATGTCAGTTATGTGTATAAATCGGCAAACCCTGTGTTCAGGGCCGATGCATCCGCCGAGGAGCATGACTCGCCGAAGTGACAGGCGAGAGGATTGCCCCCTCGCCCCTTCAGGCTTACAACGCCTTTTCGAAAATCTTCGAATTACGCTGATAGTTGTATAACGACGCCCGCGCCGACGGCAGGCGATCCACCGTGCTCGGCACAAAACCACGTTCGCGGAACCAGTGGGCGGTACGGGTCGTCAGCACGAAGAGCGTCTTCAAACCCTGGGCCCGGGCACGGGTCTCGATGCGCTCCAGCAGTTCGTCACCGCGACCGCCATGGCGGTACTCCGGGTTCACGGCCAGGCACGCCAGCTCGCCTGCGTCGGAGTCGGCTATCTGATACAGCGCCGCACAGGCGATGATCATGCCTTCACGTTCCACCACGCTGAACTGCTCGATTTCCCGCTCCAGCACTTCCCGGGAACGACGCACCAGAATCCCCTGCTCTTCCAGCGGGCTGATCAGGTCCAGCAACCCGCCGACGTCTTCAATCGCCGCTTCGCGCACCAGTTCGAACTGTTCCTGGGCCACCAGCGTACCGCCGCCATCCCGGGTGAACAGCTCGGTCAGCAAGGCACCATCTTCGGCATAACTGACAATGTGGCTGCGCCCTACGCCGCCACGGCAAGCCTCGGCGGCCGCGTCCAGCAATTCGGCCTGGTAGTTGTTGCCCAGGCGTTGCAGGTGCGCGGGCACCTGTTGCGGCCGCAATTCACGCACCAGGCGGCCGTGCTCGTCGATCAGGCCGAGATCGGCACCGAACAGCAGCAACTTGTCCGCGCCCAGGTCGATGGCCGCGCGGGTGGCGACGTCTTCACAGGCGAGGTTGAAGATTTCGCCGGTAGGCGAGTAGCCCAGCGGCGAAAGCAGCACGATGGAACGCTCGTCCAGCAGGCGGTTGATGCCCTTGCGGTCGACCCGGCGCACTTCGCCGGTGTGGTGATAGTCGACGCCTTCAAGCACACCGATCGGGCGCGCCGTCACCAGGTTGCCGCTGGCCACACGCAGGCGCGAGCCCTGCATCGGCGAGGACGCCATGTCCATCGACAACCGCGCTTCGATGGCGATACGCAGATGGCCGACCGCATCGATCACGCACTCCAGGGTTGCGGCATCGGTGATGCGCAAGCCTTCGTGGTAAGCCGGGGTCAGGCCGCGGGCGGCGAGGCGGGTTTCAATTTGCGGGCGCGAACCGTGGACCAGCACCAGTCGCACGCCCAGGCTGTGGAGCAGCACCAGGTCGTGGACGATATTGCCGAAGTTCGGGTGCTCTACACCATCGCCCGGCAGCATGACGACAAAAGTGCAATCCCGGTGGGCATTGATGTAAGGCGAAGCGTGACGAAGCCAATTGACGTATTCGGGCATAAAAACCTGGGCCTGTAATAAAAAGCAGCCAAAAATGGATGAATCGCAAAACGCACAGCGGGCTGTTGGTTATCGTCGGAACAGGCTTGGCGACACGCTCGCTCTCCTTCTATGTACGGATGGGCAGGGGTTAATTTATGCAGGTGTCAGGCAGTAATGTTGAATCAGTTCACGCAATAGACGCACTGTAGGCGTCAAGCGTGACATTTCAAGGTACTCGCCTGGCTGGTGGGCGCAGGCGATATCGCCAGGGCCAAGCACCAGGGTCTCGCAACCAAGGCGCTGAAGATAAGGCGCTTCGGTGCCGAACGCCACTGCTTCGGCGCGATGACCGGTAAGTCGTTCAGCTACCCGCACCAACTCTGCATCCTCGGCCTGCTCGAACGGCGGCACTTCGGGGAACAGCGGCGCATAGTCGATCTTCACCTGATGGCGCTCGGCCAAGGGTTCAAGCTTCTGCCGGATGGCAGCGCGCAGCACCTGGGGATCCATGCCCGGCAGGGGCCGCAGGTCGAATTCCAGGGAGCATTGGCCGCAGATGCGGTTGGGGTTGTCGCCACCGTGGATGCAGCCGAAGTTCATGGTCGGCTGTGGCACGCTGAACTGCGGATTGCGGTATTCGCGCTGCCAGGCCAGGCGCAGGCCACGCAGCTCGCCGATGGCGTCGTGCATGGCTTCGAGGGCGCTGTGGCCCAGGCTTGGATCCGACGAATGGCCGCTGCGCCCGAGAATATCGATGCGCTCCATCATTACGCCCTTGTGCAGGCGGATGGGTTTGAGGCCGGTCGGCTCGCCGATCACCGCCGCGCGGCCTAAAGGACGGCCCGCCTCGGCCAGCGCCCGAGCGCCGGCCATGGAGCTTTCTTCATCGCAGGTGGCAAGAATCAGCAGCGGTTGCTTGAAAGGCTGGTCGAGCAACGGCTGGACGGCTTCGATCACCAGGGCGAAAAAGCCCTTCATGTCACAGCTGCCCAGTCCTACCCAGCGGCCGTCGACTTCCGTCAGCTTGAGCGGATCGGTCTGCCATAGGGCGCCGTCGTACGGCACGGTGTCACTGTGGCCCGCCAGCACCAGGCCGCCAGGGCCGGTGCCGAAACTGGCCAACAGGTTGAATTTGCCTGGGCTGACCTGCTGGATGTCGCAGGCAAAGCCCAGGTCTGCCAGCCAGGTGGCGAGCAAATCGATGACCGGGCGGTTGGATTGGTCGAGAGAGGCCTGGGTACAACTGACCGAAGGCGCGGCAATCAGCGCGGCGAATTGTTCTTTCATGGACGGTAAAGGCATGCGCTGTCTCTCAACTTCCCGGACGAACCCCATCATAGAGCTATCTGAGTGACACAATAAACCGTTGCGGCACGTTGCCAGGCTCAGTCCTGTACACTGCACGACCTTGGCAGCCACTCTTTTCCCCGGCTGCGCTCCCGATCCTGGATTTTCCGGCCATGCAGAAAGAAACCGAAATCAAGCTCCGTGTCAGCCGCGAAACCCTCGCCGCGCTGCGTGAGCACCCGTTACTGAAAAAACGCAACAAAAGTGGCTGGGAACGCCGTGAGTTGATGAACCAGTACTTCGACACCCCGGAACGCGACCTGGCCCAGGCCAAAGTGGCCCTGCGCCTGCGCAAAGACGGCGACGAAGTGATCCAGACCCTCAAGACCCGTGGCCAGAGCGTCGCCGGCTTGTCGGAACGCAATGAGTACAACTGGGACCTGGCCAAAGCCAAGCTCGACGTGAAGAAACTCGACGGCGAATGCTGGCCCGAGCAACTGGCCGAGCTGGACAAAAAGACCCTCAAGCCGATCTTCACCACCGATTTCGTCCGCGAACGCGCTGAAATCGCCTGGGGCCGCGGCAAGGCCAAGGTGGTGATCGAAGCCGCCCTGGACCTGGGCCACGTGGTTGCCGGCAAGCAGAAAGAAGAAATCTGCGAGCTGGAACTGGAACTGCGCGAAGGCGACCCGGCCGCCCTGCTGGAACTGGCCGCTGAACTGGCCGCGACCCTGGCGCTGATGCCGTGCGATATCAGCAAGGCCGAGCGTGGCTATCGCCTGTTCGACGCCAACAGCTACTCCCTGAGCCTGCCGGCACCGCTGCTGCACGCCGAAATGCCGCTGGACGACGCATTTGCTGCCGTCATGTGGCATCTGTTGGGCAGCAGCCAGCGCCTGGCCGAGCAATACCGTTTCAACGGCCACTGGCGCCTGCTGCAGGACTGGGTGGAAAACCTCGGCGAACTGCGGGCCCTGCTCGGCAGCCTCGGCCAGGCCGCACCGCGTCAGTCCACCAGCGAATTGCGCGCCGCACTGGACGCCTTGCTGGAGGACTGGCGTCCGCTGGTCCAGGCCGGTGACGACGATGAAGACATCCGCAAGGCCGCGCCGGAGCAGTTCGCCGAAGAACTGGAAGACGTGCGCTGGGGTTTGTTCTCCCTGACCACTTCCCGCTGGCTGCTGGCCCGCACCTGGGCCGCGGATCGCAACGTGCGTGGCAATCGCCAGGGCGCTGCACAGCTGGCCAACTGGCTGCCGCGCCTGCTGGCCGATGACGCTGTTGCCCTGCAACTGCCGCGCTACCAGAAACAGCCGGAAGACCTGGCCGAGCAACTGCCGCGTATCGAACGCATCCTGGCCTGGCTGCACCATGCACGCCAGGTGCTGGATATCGCCGAGCTGGACCGTTTGTATGGCGAGCTGAACAAGCTGGCGCACCTGGCCAACCAGCCGATCACCGATGAGTCGCTGGATGCGCGGATGCATCAGGCGATTGCGGTGTATCAGAATCGCGCCTGGAAAACCCTGCTGCGCCTGTAAAACCCTTGTGGCGAGGGAGCTTGCTCCCTCTTCACTAAAATCAGGCCAAGACAACTATCAGCGCAACACCGGCAAACTCGTGGTGGACTTGATCTCCGACAACGCCACTATCGAGTTGACCTCCTGAATCCCCGGCACCATCGACAGCTTCTCAAAGAAAAACCGCTCATACGCCTCGATGTCCGACGTGACGATCCGCAGTAAAAAGTCCACCGCGCCCATCAGCACATAACATTCCAGCACTTGCGGAAAACCGCGAATCGCCTCGGTGAATTCAGTGAAGTTGGAACGGCCGTGGGCGTTGAGTTTCACCTCGGCAAAAATCTGCGTATTAAGGCCGATTTTCTTGCGATCCAGCAGGGTGACCTGGCCGCGAATCACACCCTCCTCTTTCAGCCGCTGAATCCGGCGCCAGCACGGCGACTGCGACAGGCCGACCTGTTCGGCGATCTGCGCGCTGGAGAGCGAAGCGTCTTCCTGCAACAGCGCGAGAATGCGCCGGTCGTACACGTCCAATTCAGCGTGCATAAAAATACCCATTAATCATGACTTAAAGAATTACATGATTCTCTTATAAGCCAATACAGGCTGTTTTAGATAAGAAATCTCCCGCGACGAATGCAAAAATTTCTCCAGTCGAATCCGGAGAATCATCATGCACGTCGTCGAAGCCTCCCACCCCGCCCAACGCGTTGACGCCTGGGCCGTCAGCAATGCCCACTGCCAGGCGCACTATCAAATGCTCGCCGAGGCTGAACCCGACGTGCTGTGCCGGGTGCTCAACTATTTTGCCCTGCAGTTCCTGGTGCCACGTCAGGTGAGCGTGCAGCGTGAAGACGACCTGCTGGCGATCGATATCGTGATGGATGGCCTGAGCTGGCACCGGGCCCAGGTGATCGGCGAAAAACTTCGTAACCTGATCAGTGTGTGCTCGCTGGAGCTGCGCCCGGCAGATGCTGCGCGGCCTCTGGCGGTCCAGGCGGCCGCTCAGTAAAAGCCTGCAATATACCTCGGAGGCCGAAGCGCAAAGGGTGACTAGCCTGAGGACTACGCCTAATCGTTGCCCAGGAACGTCACCATGTCCGTTGCGCCAAATCCGCAGGATCGCTGGCTG
Source organism: Pseudomonas sp. Colony2 (assembly GCF_019382755.1). Taxonomy (NCBI): domain Bacteria; kingdom Pseudomonadati; phylum Pseudomonadota; class Gammaproteobacteria; order Pseudomonadales; family Pseudomonadaceae; genus Pseudomonas; species Pseudomonas sp. Colony2. The sequence continues at coordinate 6,842,719 of NZ_CP080030.1, forward strand.
GAAATCCATCAGTTGTTGCCTGCCCTGATCGACCAGGGCCTGGTGCCCGCCGACCTGGCCCTACCGGCGAACAGTGGGCTGCATCCCCTGGAATGCATTGCCAGCCAGGGGCCGTCTCTGGAAATGCTGACCGAATGGCTCGCCCGCCACTGCGGCCAGCCCTACCTGCGTATCGACCCGTTGAAAATCGACGTCGCGGCGGTGGTGCCGCTGATGTCCTATGCCTTTGCCCAGCGCCACAAGATCCTGGCCGTTGCGGTCGACGCCCACAGCGTTACCGTCGCCAGTGCCCAGCCTTACGTGTGCAGTTGGGAAGCCGGCCTGGCTCAGGTGTTGAAGCGCTCCATCAAGCGGGTGCTGGCCAATCCCCAGGAGATCCAGCGCTGCACCGTGGAGTTTTACCGACTGGCGAAATCGGTCAGCGGCGCCATTGATCAAAAAACCTCCGGCGCGCCGAATATCGAACAACTGCTCAATCTCGGCGCCAGCGACCAGGAGCCCGACGCCAACGACGCGCACATCGTCAACATCGTCGACTGGCTGTTGCAGTACGCCTTTGGCCAGCGGGCCAGTGATATCCATATCGAACCCGGACGCGATCAGGGGCGCGTGCGTTTTCGCATCGACGGGCTGCTGCATGACGTCTATCAATTCCCATCCCAGGTGACGATGGCGGTGGTCAGCCGCCTGAAAAGCCTGGGCCGGATGAACGTGGCGGAAAAACGCAAACCCCAGGACGGCCGGGTGAAGACCAAAAGCCCCACGGGCGGGGAAGTGGAGCTGCGCCTGTCGACCTTGCCCATAGCCTTCGGCGAAAAGCTGGTGATGCGAATTTTTGACCCGCAGGTGCTGCACAAGGATTTCCAGCAACTGGGACTTTCCAGCGACGACCTGCAACGCTGGCAATCCATGACCGGCCAGGCCAACGGCATCATCCTGGTCACCGGCCCTACCGGTTCCGGCAAGACCAGCACGCTGTACACCACGCTCAAGCAATTGGCCACTCGCGAGGTCAACCTGTGCACCGTAGAAGACCCGATCGAGATGGTGGAGCCGGCCTTCAACCAGATGCAGGTGCAGCACAACATCGACCTGACCTTCGCCAGCGGCATCCGCGCCCTGATGCGCCAGGACCCGGACATCATCATGATCGGCGAGATTCGCGACCTGGAAACCGCAGAAATGGCGATCCAGGCCGCCCTGACCGGGCATCTGGTGCTGTCGACGTTGCACACCAACGATGCGCCCGGCGCCATCAGCCGCTTGCTGGAACTGGGCATTCCCCATTACCTGATCAATGCCACGCTGCTGGGGGTGATGGCCCAGCGCCTGGTCAGGCTGTTGTGCCCGCACTGCAAGCGGCAAGCCGGGCAGGTCCATCAGGCAGTGGGTTGCGGCGAGTGCCGGGAAAGTGGCTATCGGGGTCGAGCCGGGGTCTACGAGATCATGCTGATGAACGATCGCCTCAAGGCCCTGGTCAGCCCGGGCACCGACCTCCAGGCCCTGCGTCTGGCGGCCCTTGACCAGGGAATGTGCAGCTTGCGGTCCGCCGGTATGCGCAAGGTAATGGCAGGACTGACAACACTTGAAGAGGTACTGCGAGTGACGCCTGGGGATTCAGAAACAAATCCTTTGATCGATGGCGCGGTAATCCGTCCTTATCCGTGACAACACCGTTACAATCGGAAAAACCTCGCTTCACCGTCACCAGACAAGGAATCGTTATGCAGATCGGAACCGTACTGCTTCTTTTTGTAGGCTTGGCCGTCGCCATCCTCTTCATGGGTTTCAAGGTGGTCCCGCAGGGTTACCAGTGGACAGTCGAGCGCTTCGGCCGCTACACCAACACCCTCAAGCCCGGCCTGAACATCATCATTCCGGTCATGGACCGCATCGGTCGCAAGATCAACGTGATGGAAAGCGTGCTGGATATCCCACCCCAGGAAGTCATCACCGCTGACAACGCCACGGTGCAGATCGACGCCGTGTGCTTCTTCCAGGTGGTCAATACCGCCCAGGCTGCCTACGAGGTGAACAACCTCGAACACGCCATCCGCAACCTGCTGCAAACCAACATCCGTACCGTGCTCGGCTCCATGGAGCTGGATGCGATGCTCAGCCAGCGTGACGGCATCAACGAAAAACTGCTGCGCACCGTCGACGAAGCTACCGCACCGTGGGGCATCAAGATCACCCGGATCGAGATCAAGGACATCAGCCCGCCTGCCGACCTGATGGCCGCCATGTCCGGCCAGATGAAGGCCGAGCGGATCAAGCGTGCGCAGATCCTCGAGGCCGAAGGCCTGCGAGCCTCCGCGATCCTGACCGCCGAAGGCAAGAAGCAGGCGCAGATCCTGGAGGCCGAAGGTGGTCGTCAGGCCGCCTTCCTGGAATCCGAAGCCCGCGAACGTCAGGCCGAGGCCGAAGCCCGCGCCACTCAAGTGGTATCGGAAGCCATCGCCACCGGTAACGTGCAGGCCATCAACTACTTCGTCGCCCAGAAATACATCGACGCATTGGGCAAGCTGGCCTCGGCCAACAACAGCAAGGTGATCCTGATGCCGCTGGAAGCCAGCCAGGTGATTGGCGCAGTCGGCGGCATCGGCGAAATCGTCAAGGCAACCTTCGACAACAAGAAAGCCTGAGGCACGCACCATGTGGGAATTCCTGCAGCACCTGTCGTTTTGGGACTGGCTGGCACTGGGCACGGTGCTGTTGATCCTTGAAGTGTTCGGTGCCGGTGGTTATTTGCTGTGGATGGGCATCGCCGCGGCAGCCGTGGGCGTGATCAAGTTCCTGGTGCCGAGCCTGGGGCTGGAGTGGCAACTGCTGCTGTTCGCCGTGTTGTCGATCCTCACGGCGGTGTACTGGTGGCGACGCCAGCGCAGCAGCGCCAAGGTCAGCGACCAGCCGGGGCTGAACATGCGCGGCTCCGAGTTGATCGGTCGCACCTTTGTGGTGCATCAGGCCATCGTCGAGGGCCGTGGCAAGATCAAGGTGGGTGACGGTGTGTGGATGGCATCCGGGCCGGACGCGCCGGCTGGGGCACACGTACGTGTCATTGGTCAGGAAGGCGTGATTTTGCAGGTTGAAACTGTTTAGTCATCCATGGAACTCGGCTGGGCTATCTACAATCAAACTGTTCAGATAACCCAGTCGGAGTCACCCATCATGCGTCTAAAATATGCTGTCGCAACCCTCGCTGTGCTTTCCCTTCCTGTCGGTTCAGCCATGGCCGACAGCTTCTGGCGTAATGTCATCTCATCGGGTGCCACGACCGGCTCGACGTACCTGACCTTCAAGGACCACAAAATGGTAGTCGCCGCCCAGGACGACGCCGGTAGCTTCGTCGCCAGTGACGGCAACATCCGTGGCCCATACCTGGAAGCTGCGATGCAGAAAGTCCGCGCCGATAACCCTGGCCTCAAGGCCACGGATATGGACCTGGCGAACGCAATCCTGGCAAAAAACGCCATTGCTTCCGAGTAATACCGCCGCATAAAAAATGCCGTTCCTCGAGAGCGGCATTTTTTTGCCCTGATTTCCTACGCCAGACGCTGGCGATTCCGCATCTGAACAGGAAAAGTCCTGTCGAGTTGCAGGCGCGCCCGGCAACAAGCTATCGATTCCCTTCAGACTGAGTGAATCGATGACCATGCAAAAACTCTCCTACGCCCTGCTGCTCGCCGCGGTTGCCACGCCTTATGCCCAGGCAGAAAGCTGGTACGGGTCGGCAAAGCTCAACAGCGCCCGGCAGAATCTCTCAAGCTCACTGCTGACCAGCCCACGCGTAACCCACCGGGTAGAAGCCCCCGACAGCAGCAAGACGTTCACCGGCTCATTCGCCGTGGGCTATGCCTTTGCCGATGGCTGGCGCCTGGAGGGGGAATACACGATGCCCAGCCACTCGACCTTCAAATCCCATTGGGCACCGTTCAATGCCAACGTCAACAGCCTGCGCACCGACAGCCAGCGCCTGATGCTCAACGGTTATAAAAACATCCCGATCAATGAATGGCTGTCGTTCTACGGTATGGCGGGAGTCGGCGTGGCCCAGGTTGACGCCGAGGGTTACCAGACCAACGACACCCGCCGTTTCGCCAGCAATCGCCAATACAACTTCGCCTACAGCGTTGGCCTGGGGCTGGATGCCAAGGTCAGCGAAACCCTGACCCTGGGTACCGGCTGGCGTTACGTGGACATGGGCGGGATCGAGACCGGCTACAACACGTTCGCCAATCGGATAAACGCCCGGGACGAACAGCTCAAAGGCAAGCTCAAAGAGCAGAACGTGTTTCTTGAGGCACGCGTTGCCTTCTGACACCGATGCTGAAATGCCGCTCTCGAGGCGGCATTTTTTGTTTCAGGCGGGACGATTCATTCACAGACGACAGGCTATATTCAGTCGAGCCGTGCAACCATGCCCGGCATTGATATGCTTTTTTCTCATCGCCTTCTGAAACGGATGCCTTCAACGTCATGAGCCAACTGCCCTTTCTGCCGTTCTCCAAGCCCACCATTGATGAAGCCACCATCTCGGCGGTAGGCGACGTACTGCGCTCCGGCTGGATCACCAGCGGGCCGAAAGTGCAGGCGTTCGAGGCGCAGTTGTCGGAATATTTTGGGGGGCGCCCGGTGCGTACCTTCAACTCGGGCACCTGCACCATGGAGATTGCCTTGCGCATCGCCGGTATCGGGCCTGGTGACGAAGTCATCACCACCCCGATTTCGTGGGTAGCCACGGCCAACGTGATTCTGGAAGTCGGTGCCACACCGGTGTTCGCCGACATCGACCCGGTGACCCGCAATATCGACCTGGCCAAGGTGGAAGCCGCGATCACACCGCGCACCAAGGCAATCATCCCGGTATACCTGGCGGGCCTGCCGTTGGACATGCCATTGCTCTACGCGCTGGCCAACAAGTACAACCTGCGCATCGTCGAAGATGCAGCCCAGGCCCTGGGTTCCAGCTGGGATGGCCAACGCATTGGCGCTACCGGCGATTTCGTATCGTTCAGCTTCCAGGCGAACAAGAACATCACCTCGTCCGAAGGCGGCTGCCTGGTATTGAACAACGCTGAAGAAGCGCGCCTGGCGGAAAAATATCGCCTGCAGGGCGTGACCCGCACCGGCTTCGATGGCCTGGACGTGGATGTACTCGGCGGCAAGTTCAACATGACCGACATCGCAGCAGCCATCGGCCTGGGCCAGTTTGCCCATATCGAGAAGATCACTGCCCACCGCCAGGAACTGGCGCGTCACTATTTCGAATGCTTCGGCAGTGATTTTGAAGCGCAGTACGGTGCGCAATTGCCACCGGCAGACTTCGAAAACAGCAACTGGCACCTGTTCCAACTGGTACTGCCGGAGCGCCAGGACGGCCTGCCCGCACGCGCCACGTTCATGGAGCAGATGCAGGCCCATGGCGTCGGCATTGGCTATCACTACCCACCGATCCACCTGCTGAGCTTGTACAAGGCACAGGGATTCAAGGAAGGCATGTTCCCGGTAGCGGAAAAAGTGGGGCGTTTGATTGTGTCGTTGCCGATGTTCACGGCGATGACGAAAGCGGACGTAGAGCGTTCGGTAGCGGCGGTAAAAGCGGTGTTGAAGCGCTGACAAAACCTTTGCGGGAGCCGGTTGCCGGCTCCCGCAGCGGGATCACTCGCCGATGGCAGCCTTGTAGCCGGCAGCGTCCAGCAATTTTTTCAGTTCATCCGGGTTGCTTGGCTTGAGCTTGAAGATCCAGGCGCCGTAAGGGTCGGAGTTCAACAGCTCTGGCTCACCGCTCAAGGCGTCGTTCACCGCGATCACTTCGCCAGCAATTGGCGAGTAGATATCCGAAGCGGCCTTCACCGATTCAACCACGCCGGCCTGGTCAGCCGCCTTGAACACGTTGCCGACTTCGGTCAACTCAACGAACACTACATCCCCCAATGCTTCCTGGGCATGGTCCGAGATCCCGACGGTCACGGTGCCGTCAGCTTCCAGACGGGCCCATTCGTGACTTTCGGCAAAACGCAGGTCGGCAGGGATATCGCTCATAGTCTGTGTCCTCAAGGAAAAATGTCAGCGGCCATTGGCCCGCCGGAAAAGTTAGATCAATGTTTTGCCATGGCGCACGAACGTCGGTTTGACCACCCGAACCGGGTACCACTTGCCGCGGATTTCCACCTCGGCCCGGTCAGCAGTCGCCGACGGCACACGCGCCAGGGCAATGGATTTGCTTAGCGTAGGAGAGAAACTACCACTGGTGATCTCTCCTTCGCCAACATTGGCGATACGAACCACCTGGTGAGCGCGTAAAACCCCGCGCTCTTCCAGCACCAGGCCGACCAGCTTGGACTTCACACCCGCAGCCTTTTCGGCTTCCAGGGCGGCGCGGCCGATGAAATCCCGCTCGGCCGGCTCCCAGGCGATGCTCCAGGCCATGTTGGCTGCCAGGGGCGAGACGTCCTGGTGAATATCCTGACCGTAAAGGTTCATGCCGGCCTCGAGGCGCAGCGTGTCGCGGGCGCCGAGGCCGATGGGCGAAATGCCTGCGCCTACCAGGTCGTTGAAGAACGCCGGGGCCTGATCGGCCGGCAGGACAATTTCAAGACCGTCTTCGCCGGTGTAACCGGTGCGCGCGATAAACCAGTCGCCGTCAGCCAGGCCTTCAAAGGGCTTGAGCTGATGGATCAGGGTGGCGCGGGACTGGGTCACCAGTTCAGCGATCTTTTGCCGGGCATGGGGGCCTTGAATGGCGAGCATGGCCAATTCGGGCCGCTCGCGGAGCTGGGCCTGATAGCTGCCGAGCCGAGCCTGCATCCAGGCCATGTCCTGGTCACGGGTGGCGGCGTTGACCACCAGCCGGTAACCGCCCTCGGTACGGTAGACGATCATGTCGTCCACCACGCCGCCCTGCTCGTTGAGCATGGCGCTGTATAACGCGCGGCCGCAGCCGTGCAATCGGTCAACATCATTGGCCAGCAAATGCTGGAGCCATTCCTTGGCCTGGGGGCCTGTGATATCGATCACGGTCATATGGGATACATCAAACACCCCGCAGTCGCGTCGCACCTGATGGTGCTCCTCAACCTGCGAGCCGTAGTGCAAAGGCATATCCCAACCGCCAAAATCGACCATTTTCGCGCCAAGGGCGAGATGCAGGTCATACAGAGGCGTGCGCTGTCCCATGGGTTTCTCCTTCCGGGCGTGGCGAAGGTGCGGACGGTCGCCGTTCGGGCCGCACGCCTTGAAATACAAGGCCTGTAGCCGCGTTCAGCAACCCGATCTGAAAGATCGACCGCACCGAATGCCGCGCATTGTAGCCTCAAGCCGTAGGACTGGCACCTAACCGATTCGTCGCGCCGAACGTCGGATCAACCCGATGACCGGTAACAGCCCCACCAATACCAGGGTCAGGGCCGGCAGCGAAGCCCGCGCCCACTCCCCTTCGCTGGTCATCTCGAAAATCCGCACCGCCAGCGTGTCCCAGCCGAACGGGCGCATCAGCAGGGTCGCCGGCATTTCCTTGAGCACATCGACAAACACCAGCAGCGCCGCGCTCAGGGTGCCCGGCAGCAAAAGTGGCAGATACACTTTGCAAAACAGTCGCGGCCCGCTGACCCCAAGACTGCGGGCGGCTTCCGGCAAGGACGGACGGATTCGCGCCAGGCTGTTTTCCAGCGGCCCGTAGGCCACCGCAATGAAGCGCACCAGATACGCCAGCAGCAAGGCCGACAAACTGCCCAGTAACAGCGGTTTGCCGGCGCCCCCCAGCCAGCCGGAGACCGGGATCACCAGTTCACGATCCAGGTAGCTGAACGCCAACATGATCGACACCGCCAGTACCGAGCCGGGCAGCGCGTAGCCTACGTTGGCCAGGCTGATGCCGGAGCGGATGGCCCGGGTGGGCGCCAGGCGATGGGCGAACGCGAGCACCAGGGCCACGCTGACGGTGATCAGGGCAGCCATACCGCCCAGGTACAGGGTATGGACGATCAAACCGGCGTAGCGCTCGTCCAGGTCGAAACGGCCACGCTGCCAGAACCAGGCCACCAGTTGCAGCATCGGGATCACGAACGCGCAGGCGAACACCAATCCGCACCAACCGCTGGCCAACGCCGCCTTGAACCCGCGCAGATGGTAAAGCGCCTTGCCGCGAGGTCGCTCGTTGCTCGGCCGGCTGGCGCCCCGGGCACGGCGTTCGCCGTACAGCACCAGCATCACCACCAACAGCAACAGGCTGGCCAGTTGCGCGGCACTGGAGAGGCTGAAAAAGCCGTACCAGGTCTTGTAGATGGCGGTGGTAAAGGTGTCGAAGTTGAACACCGAGACGGCACCGAAATCCGCCAGGGTTTCCATCAGCGCGAGGGCCACGCCCGCACCGATGGCGGGACGCGCCATGGGCAGGGCCACCCGCCAGAACGCTTGCCACGGCGACTGCCCCAAGACTCGCGCCGCTTCCATCAGGCCTTTGCCCTGGGCGAGGAACGCGGTGCGTGCCAGCAGATAAACGTAGGGGTAGAACACCAGCACCAGCACGATGATCACACCGCTCGTCGAGCGCACACGCGGCAGGCGCAAGCCTGTACCAAACCATTCGCGCAGCAGGGTTTGCACCGGGCCGGAGAAGTCCAGCAGGCCGACGAAGACGAAGGCGAGCACATAGGCGGGAATCGCGAAGGGCAGCATCAACGCCCAGTCCAGCCAGCGCCGGCCGGGGAATTCGCAGAGGCTGGTCAGCCAGGCCAGGCTGACGCCCAGCAGCGTAACGCCCACACCGACGCCCAGCACCAGGGTCAAGGTGTTGCCCAGCAGACGTGGCATCTGGGTTTCCCACAGGTGGGACCAGATTTGATGGTCGATGGTCTGCCACGACAGCAACAGCACGCTCAACGGCAGCAGCACCAGGGCGGCAACGGTGAAGACCGGCAGGTACCAGCGGCGTTGGGCGGGATGGGCCAAAGGTTAATTCTCAGAGAATGAATAGCTTGAAGCCAGCGCTAACCAATGTGGGAGCGGGCTTGTGTGGGAGCGGGCTTGCTCGCGAAAGCGGCGTGTCAGTCAACGCATATGTGACTGATACACCCTCTTCGCGAGCAAGCCCGCTGCCACACAAGCCCGCCCCCACATTTAGATCGGCGGCGCCTTGCAAATTGTATCTAGTTCCAGCCAGCGCGATCCATTAAGCGAATCGCCTCAGCCTGACGCTTGCCCGCCACTTCCACCGGCAATGTGTCAGCTACAAACTTGCCCCAGGTCGCCACTTCCGCCGACGGCGGCACCGCCGGGTTGGCCGGAAATTCCTGGTTCACATCCGCAAAGATCTTCTGCGCTTCCGGCGTGGTCATCCACTCCACCAGCGCCTTGGCTGCTTCCGGGTGCGGTGCATGCTTGGTCAGGCCGATGCCCGACAGGTTGACGTGCACCCCGCGGTCGCCCTGGTTCGGCCAGAACAACTTCACCGCCAGGTCCGGCTTCTGCTTGTGCAGGCGGCCGTAGTAGTAGGTGTTCACGATGCCCACGTCACACTGCCCGGCGTTGATCGCTTCCAGCACGGCAATGTCATCGGAGAACACGTCGGTGGACAGGTTGTTGACCCAACCCTTGACGATTTCTTCGGTCTTGGCCGCGCCGTGGGTTTCGATCAGGGTGGCGGTCAGCGACTGGTTGTAGACCTTCTTCGCGGTGCGCAGGCACAGGCGGCCTTCCCACTGTTTGTCGGCCAGGGCTTCGTAGGTGGTCAGGTCGCCCGGTTTCACGCGATCGGTGGAGTAGGCGATGGTCCGCGCTCGCAGGCTCAGGCCGGTCCAGGCATGGGCCGAAGAACGGTATTGAAGGGGAATATTCTTGTCGATCACCGCAGAGGTGAACGGCTGCAGGATGCCCATCTGCTCGGCCTGCCAGAGGTTGCCGGCGTCGACGGTGAGCAGCAGGTCGGCAGTGGCGTTTTCACCTTCGGCCTTGATGCGCTGCATCAGCGGCGCTTCCTTGTCGGTGATGAACTTCACCTGCACGCCGGTCTTCTTGGTGTAGGCGTCGAACACCGGCTTGATCAGTTCGTCGATGCGCGAGGAGTAGACCACGACCTCATCGGCCGCCTGCACGGTGGTGCTGCCGATAAGAGTGAGTGCCAGGGCAGTCAGGAGGCGCTTGGGTGCCAGCATGGGTGCGGTCTCTCATTTGCAAAAAGAGCGCAAATGATAAGGACTCACATTTGGTAACGCTCAACGGAGCCGTTACCAGATGTTGCACAGCACCCTCAGGCCTTGGCCAGCTCCGGCAAATCCCCGGTCAAACCCAATGCCTGACGCACAAACAACGCCTTGGCCTCCGGCATCTGCTCAACCACCTTCAGCCCTGCATTACGCAGCCAGCGCAACGGCAGTTGATCGGCCTGGAACAACCGCTCAAAGCCTTCCATCGCCGCCATCAGCGCCAGGTTGTGCGGCATGCGCCGACGCTCGTAACGGCTGAGCACCTTCACATCCGCCAGGCGCTCGCCGCGCTCGTTGGCCGCCAGCAGGACCTCGGCGAGCACCGCCGCATCGAGGAAGCCCAGGTTCACCCCCTGCCCCGCCAGCGGATGAATGACGTGGGCCGCGTCGCCAATCAATGCCAGGCCTTCGGCCACGTAACGTTTGGCGTGGCGCTGACGCAACGGCACGCACAGCCGTAGATCGGCGCTTATCACGCTGCCCAGGCGGCCTTCGAAGGCATTTTCCAGTTCACGGCAGAAGCTTTCATCGTCCAGCGCCATCAAGCGCTCGGACTCACTCGGGGTGGTCGACCAGACGATCGAACACCAGTCTTCCTGCCCGTCCCGCACCAGCGGCAGGAATGCCAGCGGGCCATTGTCGGTAAAACGCTGCCAGGCCGTCTTTTGATGCACCTGGCTGCTGCGCACACTGGTGACGATGGCGTTGTGCAAATAATCCCACTCACGGGTAGCGGTGCCGGTCAGGCGACGTACTGCCGAGTTGGCGCCGTCCGCCGCGACCACCAGCGGCGCGCGCAAGGTGCGGCCATCGGCGAGGGTCAGCAGCCAGTCATCGCCGGAGCGGCGCATCTGTTCCAGGCGCGCATTGGCCAGCAGGCCGAGGTCGCAGTCGTGCAGGCGGTCGAGCAAGGCGTCCTGGACCACACGGTTTTCGACGATATGCCCCAGCACCTCGGCATGCACGCTGGCCGCCGAGAAGTGGATCTGCCCGGTGCCGCTGCCGTCCCACACCTGCATCTCGCCGTACGGGCTAGCACGTCGCTCGACAATCCCGTCCCACACGCCAAGGCGCTCGAGGATGCGCTGGCTGGCGGCCGACAAGGCGCTCACCCGCGGTTCGAACGCAGCATGAGGGTCGAACGGCTTGACGCTCAGCGGGCTGCCGTCGAGCAGCAGCACCTGCAGGCCACTGCCCTGCAACGCCAGCGCCAGGGCGCTTCCGACCATTCCGGCCCCGACAATCAGCACATCTGCGCGCATGTCCATGCTTTAAGCCTGTCTCGATTGCAGCTTGCGCCGCACGTAAAGGGTTTTGTCGACCCGCGCCACCAGGGTGCCGGAGCCGTCATGAATCTGTACCTTGAGCTGCGGTAAATACTTGTCGCCGCTGGCGGTGTGCTGGCGAATCTCGTCCAGCAACGCTTGGTCGATGGAAAATTCGGCGAACACTGGGCCTTTGCCCGGCGAGATAAAGTCGATAGCGGCAGCCTTGTCCCAGACAATGTAGTCGCGGCCCAGGTTCTCCATCAGCATCAGCATGTAGAACGGGTCGACCATCGAATACAGGCTGCCGCCAAACTGCGTGCCGACGTAGTTGCGGTTGTACCAGCCCAGGCCCATGCGCACCTTGACCTCGCGGAAATCGCTGCCGATGTGCAACACCCGAACTCCGGCCCCGAGGTACGGCGGGTACAGGGTCATGATCCAGCGCAACAGCCGCGCCTTGCCCAGGCGTCGGGTCAGCCACTCACGCATCGGGACGGGTGCCCAGGCCCATGGCCTGGCGCGCGAACCAGCGCTTGGCCGGCGGCAGCAAGTCGAGGCCCAGCAAGCCCATGTTGCGGCCCAGCGCGACCAACGGTTGCGCACTGCCAAACAGGCGGGTGACCTGATCGGAGAAGCCGACGGTGAGTTTCTGGTCCATGCGCTGACGCTCGCGGTACGCCTGCAGTGTCGCCAGGTCGCCCGGAATCGCCGGCCCGGCCAGCAGCGCCTCGGCCAACGCGTAGGCATCCCGCAGGGACAGGTTGAAGCCCTGACCGGCAATCGGGTGCAGGCTGTGGGCGGCATTGCCAAGTACGGCCAGATGAGAGCGCACTTGTTCTTCCGCTTCCACGAGCGTCAGCGGGTACAGGTGGCGCGCACCGACTTGCTTGAGGGTGCCCAGGCGGTAGCCGAACACGCCCTGCAGTTCACTCAGGAAGCTGCGTTCGTCCAGCTCGGCCAGGCGCTTGGCGTCCATGCCGACGCGGGTCCAGACCAGCGCGCAGCGGTTGTCCGGCAACGGCAGCAAGGCCATCGGGCCTTCGTCGGTGAACCGCTCGAACGCCTCGCCGTTGTGGGCCTCGCTTGGGGTGATGTTGGCAATCAGCGCGCTCTGGTTGTACGGCCGCTTTTTAACGCCGATGCCCAGTTGCTCGCGCAAACCTGAGCGACCGCCATCGGCCAGCACCGCGAGGTCGCACTCCAGCACGGTTTCGTCATTGAGGGTCAGGCGGTAGCCATCGGCAAGCGGCTCCATGCGCGTAACTTCCGCCGGGCAACGCCAACTGACCACGTCCTTGTCCAGCCCTTGCCACAGGCATTGGCCCAGCCAGGCGTTTTCCACCACGTAGCCAAGCGCCGGCACACCCTCTTCCATGGCCGACAGGCGCGCGGTAGAGAAGCGGCCACGGTCCGACACATGAATCTGTTTGATCGGCTCGGCGCGGCGAGAGATTTCCTGCCACACGCCCAACCGTTGATAGATCTGCCGCGCGCCAAAGGACAGCGCTGAAGAACGCGCGTCATAGCTCGGCTGGTAGCTGTCGCCGGGGGCAAACGGCTCGATCAGCACGATCTTCCAGCCCCGGGCCTTGGCCCCGGCCTGCAAGGCCAATGCGAGGCTGGCACCCACCAGGCCGCCGCCGATAATCGCCAGGTTGACCCGGCTCATCGGGCGCTCGCCATCAATGCTTCGATCTCGGCGACGGACTTGGGCACGCCACCGGTCAGAATTTCACAGCCTTGCTTGGTCACCACCACGTCGTCCTCGATGCGTACGCCAATGCCACGCCATTTCTTCGCCACGCTCTGGTTGTCCGGCGAGATGTAAATCCCCGGCTCCACGGTCAGTGCCATGCCGACTTCCAGCACCCGCCACTCGCCGCCGACCTTGTATTCGCCCACATCGTGCACATCCATCCCCAGCCAGTGGCCGGCGCGGTGCATGTAGAAGGCTTTATAAGCTTCACTGGCGATCAATTCGTCGACGTCACCCTGCAACAATCCCAGCTTCACCAACCCGGCAGTGATCACTTGCACCGTCGCCTCGTGGGCCTGGTTCCAATGCTTGTTCGGGGCGATTTCGGCAAAGGCGGCTTCCTGGGAAGCCAGCACGATTTCATAAATCGCCTTCTGCTCGGCGGAAAACTTGCCGCTCACCGGCCAGGTGCGGGTGATGTCGCTGGCGTAGCAGTCGATCTCGCAGCCGGCGTCGATCAGCACCAGGTCGCCGTCCTTGAGCAGCGCGTCATTCTGCTGGTAATGCAGGATGCAGCTGTTGCGCCCCGAGGCGACGATGGAACCATAGGCCGGCATCTTCGCCCCGCCCTTGCGAAACTCGTAGTCGAGCTCCGCTTCCAGGCTGAACTCATGCAACCCGGCGCGGCTGGCCTGCATCGCCCGTACATGGGCCGCGCAGGAAATCCGTGCCGCCTCGCGCATCACCTTCACTTCTGCCGCCGATTTATACAGGCGCATGTCGTGAAGCAGATGATCCAGGGCAACAAATTCGTTCGGCGGCTGGGCGCCGAGGTGCGCTTTGGAGCGGATCACGTTGATCCACTCCATCAGGTGCCGGTCGAATTCGGCATTGCTGCCCATGGCCGAATACACCCGGTCACGGCCTTCGATCAGGCCGGGCAGGATGTCGTCGATATCGGTAATCGGGAACGCATCGTCGGCGCCGTACTCGCGAATCGCGCCTTCGGTGCCGGCCCGCAGGCCGTCCCACAGTTCGCGCTCGGCGTTGCGTTCGCGGCAGAACAGCACGTACTCGCCGTGTTGGCGGCCGGGCATCAGCACAATCACCGCTTCCGGTTCGGGGAAGCCGCTCAGGTACTGGAAGTCGCTGTCCTGGCGGTAGACGTGCTCGACGTCACGGTTGCGGATGGCCACCGCAGCCGCCGGCAGGATGGCGATGCTGTTGGGTTCCATCTGCGCCATGAGCGCCTTGCGGCGCCGGGTGTATTCCGCTTTGGGGATATGGATCATGGGCAGATGGGCTTCCTTTCTTAGTGCAGCGACGGCTTGGGTGCAGCGGGCTCAGCCGATTTACGGGTCTCGGTGAACAGCAGCAGCGGCGCGACGCGCAGGTATTCCATGACTTCCATGTAGTCGCTTTCGCCGTCTTCGGACTCTTCCAGGGCGTCTTGCACCTGGGAGATGGCGGCCAGGTCCTGCAGCACTTCCTGGGCATCGGTGCTCAGGTCGAGGCCGCCGGCGTTCACGCCGAAACCGTGGAGGAAGCCTTGGCACCATTGGCCCAACGCGGCGGCGCGCTCGGTGAGCGGCGCGTCATCGGTAGGCAGCAGCAGGACGACGGTGACGTCATCACCGGTCAGCTCGCCTTTAACCATCTCTTGCAGGCCGATGAGCGCATTGCGCACGTTTTCGGTAGGCTCGGTTTCCAGCAGCTCGGCGACGTCGGCCAGCCAGTTGTCGGCATCAAAGCCGACACCGGTGCAGCTGCGGCCCAGCAGCACGCCGTGCAGTTCGGCAGGCGAGCAAGGATGACCGCTGGAACTCAGCAGTTTGGAAAAAGCATCGTACGGGGAGTTCTGAATGGGCATGGTGAGCTAGGCGCCAGACGGCGCAATGTCTAGAATGAAGCGCTGTATCCTAGCATCGGCAGACGTACCAAGACTATCGAGGGCGTCAGATCGTTTATCCAGCAGTTGCCATTCATCAGACAAAATCCAGTGGAACCCAATGGAAGACACCGACCTGCAAGCGCTGATGGCCAGACTCGAGCTGCTAATTAACCGGGTCGAGCAACTTAAGAGCCAAAACGGACTCCTATTAGCTCAGGAAAAGACCTGGCGCGAGGAACGCGCTCACCTCATTGAAAAAAACGAAATCGCCCGGCGTAAGGTCGAATCGATGATTTCGCGCCTGAAGGCCCTGGAGCAAGACTCATGAGTTCAAGCAATAGCGTCACCGTGCAGATTCTCGACAAAGAATATTCGATCATCTGCCCCCAGGAAGAACGCAGCAACCTGGTGAGCGCTGCCCGCTACCTGGACGGCAAGATGCGCGAAATCCGCAGCAGCGGCAAAGTCATCGGCGCCGATCGCATCGCCGTGATGGCCGCCCTGAACATTACCCACGATCTGCTGCATAAGCAGGAACGGCCTGACGTGCAGGCCAGCGGCTCGACGCGCGAGCAGGTGCGCGACCTGCTGGAGCGGGTCGATCTGGTACTTTCTACCGATCCAGAGCCACCCAAGGGCTGATTGCGGCGTCGGTTTCGGGTATACTCGCCCCACTCCCTGGCGTGCTTGCCAGTCGGCGATGTCCCTGAGCCGATTCGCACTACCCTGGAAGTTACACGTTGGGCTGGTGTGCATGTCCGCTAGACGGAAAGCCTTAAAGCCTACTGTTTCTTCCACCTTGAACTTTCGGGTTCAAGGGCTAAGTCGACAGCGGTTCTGTCGGGGAGCCTGATTCCCAAATCCAATGCCAGTCCCAGGACTGGCATTGTTTTATGAGCCGAAAACCATGACCGAACCTGCGCCGCTTTCCCGCCCGCAACTTCGACGCATGCTGCGCAAAGCCCGCCGCGACCTGACGCCAAGCGAGCAACGCCAGGCCGCCCTGGGCCTGTATCGGCAACTGGCACAGCACCCGCTGTTTCGCCGGGCCAAACACCTATCCTTATATCTACCGACGGACGGTGAAATCGATCCGCGCCTGCTGCTGCGCGCTGCACAGCGCCGGGGCAAGGCGACGTACCTGCCGGTGCTCAGTGCATGGCCGCGAACCAAGATGGTGTTCCAGCGAGTGCGCCCCGGCGAAAAGCTGAGGCCCAACCGTTTTCGCATCCTCGAGCCCCAGGTAAATGCCGGCCGGCAACGCAAGGTCTGGGCGCTGGACCTGGTGCTGCTGCCACTGGTTGGCTTTGATGATGAGGGCGGACGGTTGGGCATGGGCGGCGGGTTTTATGACCGCAGCCTGGCCTACATGGCCCGCCGGAAATCCTGGCGCAAGCCGACGCTGTTGGGCCTGGCCCATGAATGCCAGAAGGTCGAACGATTGGCACAGGCAAGCTGGGATGTACCGCTTGAGGGCACAGTCACCGATAAGGATTGGTATATAGCAGAGACGCTACTGGAATCAGCAGCGCCTTGAAGACGGGTCAGCGTTTGAACGGTTGCGGCTGTTGCTGTGCGAGTTCAATCGGTGCGTCAGTCTTGTTCGACCACAAGCTCTGCGCATAGCCGGTGGTCACAACGCCCAGGCCGAACAAAATAACCAAAATCCATAGTAAATCCGGTTTGCGTTTCATCGATTGCCCCCCTTCAGGCATCTTGCACACGATGACAGCAACGTTCCATTAGTAGTCCGTGCCAGCTGCGTCAAGCTCAAAACCCCGGCATTCTGCGTTAACGTGAACCAACACGCAAACCTTGACGCCAACCGACTGTCGGTTTGTCATAAAATTGCAGGACAACTTTCCCAATCGACTTTTGAGGAGCGAAAACATGGCCTATTGGCTGATGAAATCCGAGCCCGATGAACTGTCCATCAAGGGCCTGGAAAAGCTCGGCGAGGCCCGGTGGGACGGGGTGCGCAACTACCAGGCGCGGAACTTCCTGCGGGCGATGGCGGTGGGTGACCAGTTCTTCTTCTACCACTCCAGCTGCCCGGAACCGGGGATTGCCGGCATCGGTAAAATCGTCGAGGCAGCCTACCCGGACCCGACCGCGCTGGAGCCCGACAGTCATTATTTCGACGCCAAGGCCAGCCCTGAAAAAAATCCGTGGAGCGCGATCAATGTTGCCCACGTCGAGACCTTTGCGAAGGTCCTGGGGCTGGGCTATCTGAAACAGCAAACTGCCCTCGCCGAGTTGCCCCTGGTGCAAAAAGGCAGCCGCCTTTCGGTGATGCCGGTCACCGCCGAGCAATGGGCCGCCGTACTCGGCCTGCGCTGAAACAGCAGAACCCTGCGGTCACGCCCATGGCGCATGCATCTGCGCGCCAACCGGGTTAGGCTGGCGCTTCATTTGACCCGCATCAAGGGCCTCCGGGCAGGATCGGTCAAACTAGGACGCTAACGCCGCAGGATGCACCCATGTCGACGAACCACCGTACCTCCCATCTTTTCGCCATTCCATTGATTGTCTTGCTGCTGGCCGCCGGCGGCTTCGGCTATTGGCAATCCACCCAGGACCGCCTGCCCGAAGGCTTGAGCATGGGCAATGGCCGGCTGGAATCGACTGAAGTGCAGATCGCCGCCAAGATCCCCGGGCGCCTCGCCGAAGTGCGGGTGGACGAAGGCGACAAGGTGCTCAAGGGCCAACTGCTGGCGCGCATGGACACCCGCACCCTGGAAGCCCAGCGCGCCCAGGCCGAAGCTGAAGTGCTGCGGGCCAGGGAGAATTTCGCTGCTGCCGAAGCCAATGTGCAACTGCGCCGGAGCGAACAACTGCTGGCCAGCCAGGAACTCAAGCGCACCCAGGAGCTGTACAAGCGCGGCTTCGCCAGCGGCCAGCTGATCGACCAGCAGCAGGCCCGGCAAAACACCGGCAACGCTGCCGTGGTCGCCGCCCAGGCCCAGGTCAATTCGGTAAAGGCCGCCATCGGCGCCGCCCAGGCTCAGGTCGCCCAGCTCACCAGTGAAATCGAAGACAGCAGCCTGCGGGCGCCTATCGACGGCATCATCCAGCTACGCCTGGCCGAACCCGGCGAAGTGCTCGGCGCGGGTGGCCGCGTGTTGCTGCTGATCGACCCCAACGACCAATACATGAACCTGTATCTGCCCGCTTCGGTAACCGGCGCCCTGACCGTCGGCAGTGAGGCGCGGATCGTCCTCGACGCCCTGCCGAAGCAACCGCTGCCGGCGAAAATCAGCTTCGTCGCCGCCAAGTCGCAGTTCACCCCCAAGGAAGTGGAAACCCGCGACGAACGCCAGAAGCTGGTGTTCCGGGTCAAGCTGCGGCTGACCCAACCAAGCGCCGTGCCCCAAGCCAAACCGGGCATGCCCGGCGCCGGCTATGTGCGCACCGCTGACCTGGACTGGCCGGCTAACCTGCAATGAGCGGCCTGGCGCTGCACGCCACGGGGATCAACCATCGCTACGGCAAGCAACAGGCGCTGATCGACATCGCCTTCAGCCTGCCTGCCGGCACACGCTGCGGCCTGATCGGCCCGGACGGCGCCGGCAAGTCGAGCCTGCTGGGCTTGATCGCCGGGGTCAAAAAGCTTCAACAGGGCGAGCTGCAAGTACTCGGTGGCGCCATCGAAGGCCGCCGCCACCGCAACAGCCTGTACCCGCGTATCGCCTTCATGCCTCAAGGCCTGGGCGGCAACCTGTACCCCGAGCTGTCCATCAGCGAAAACATCCGGTTCTTTGCCACGCTGTTCGGCCTGTCAAAAGCCGATTGCGACCAGCGCATGCACAACCTGCTGCTCGCCACCGACCTCGCGCGTTTCGCCGAGCGCCCCGCCGGCAAGCTCTCCGGCGGCATGAAGCAGAAACTCGGCCTGTGCTGTGCGCTGATCCACGACCCGGACCTGTTGATCCTCGACGAACCCACCACCGGCGTCGACCCGCTGTCCCGTCGACGCTTCTGGGAACTGGTGGAAACCGTACGCAGCGAACGCCCGCAGCTCACACTGCTGGTGGCCACCGCCTACATGGAAGAGGCCGAGCAGTTTGAACACTGCCTGATGCTCGACCGCGGCAAGCTGATCGCCGACGGCCTGAGCAGCGAACTGGCCGCCGCGACGCCCAGCGGCAAACTGGACGAAGCCTTCACCCATTTCCAGGGCGACAGTGCCCATAACAATGAACCGCTGGTGATTCCGCCCCGGCAAAGCGACAACACCGACATCGCCATCGAAGCCCACGACCTGACCCTGCGATTCGGCGACTTCACAGCAGTCAACAAGGTCAGCTTCGCGATTGGCCGGGGCGAGATCTTTGGTTTCCTCGGCTCCAACGGCTGCGGCAAGACCACCACCATGAAAGTCCTCACCGGGTTGATGCCCGCCACCGAGGGCACCGCCACGCTGCTGGGCAACCCGGTCAACGCCAAGGACCTGGCCACCCGCAAGCGCGTGGGTTTCATGTCGCAAAGCTTCTCGCTGTACGGCGAACTCAGCGTGCGCCAGAACCTGGTGCTGCATGCGCAGTTGTTCGACCTGCCCAAGGCCGAGAGCGGCCAGCGCATCGACGAGTTGATCAAGCGTTTTGACCTGAGCGACGTTGCCGAGCAGCCGTCCGGCGAGTTGCCGCTGGGCCTGCGCCAGCGCTTGTCCCTGGCGGTGGCGGTGCTGCACCGCCCGGAAGTGCTGATCCTCGATGAGCCGACCTCGGGCGTCGACCCGGCCGCGCGGGATGACTTCTGGCGGCTGCTGATCGAACTGTCCCGGGAACAGGGCGTGACGATCTTCCTGTCCACCCACTTCATGAACGAAGCCCAGCGCTGCGACCGCATCTCGCTGATGCACGCGGGCAAGGTGCTGGCCTGCGACACGCCAGACGCGCTGCAACAGCAGTTCCACGGCGAAACCCTGGAAGCGGCGTTCGTCACCTGCCTCGAACAGGCCCAAGGCGCGCCCGAAGCGGCCACCGCGCCCTCCGAAACCGTCAGCGAACCCATGGCCCCACCCGTCAGCAAACGCGGGTTCAGCGTCGCCCGCCTGTTGGCCGTGGCCAGCCGCGAAGGCAAGGAACTGCTGCGGGACAAAGTGCGCATGGCCTTCGCCCTGTTGGGGGCGATTTTCATGATGGTGATCTTCGGCTACGGCATTTCCCTGGACGTGGAAAAGCTCGCCTTCGCCGTCTACGACCAGGATCAGACGCCGCAAAGCCGCGCCTATCTGGAGGCCTTTCGCAGTTCGCGCTATTTCGCCGAACAGCCGCCGATCACTGACTCCAACGAACTGCACAAACGCCTGCAGCGCTCGGAGATCAAACTGGCGCTGGAGATTCCGCCAGGGTTCGGTCGCGATCTCTACGCCGGCCGCCAACCCGCCGTGGCCGCCTGGCTCGATGGCGGCATGCCGTTCCGTGCGGAAACCAGCCGCAATTATGTCGAGGCCGTGCACCAGGCCAACCTCCAACAACTGGCCGAACTGAACAGCACACCATTGAATCAGCAAGCCGCCGCCAAACTGGAAACCCGCTTTCGCTACAACCAGGACGTGGTCAGCGTGAACGCTATCGGTCCCGGCGTGATGGCGCTGATCCTCGCCTTCATCCCGGCAATGCTCACGGCCCTGGGGATCGTGCGCGAGAAGGAACTGGGCTCCATCACCAACTTCTACGCCACCCCCCTGACCCGCCTGGAATTCCTGTTGGGCAAGCAGGCGCCGTACCTGGCCGTGAGCCTGATCAACCTGGGCCTGCTGGTGGCGATGAACCGCTGGCTGTTCGGCGTCCCGTTCAAGGGCAGCGGCGTGACCCTGGCTTTCGGCGGCCTGCTGTATGTGCTGGCCACCACCAGCATGGGCCTGCTGATTTCCGCGTTCACCCGCACCCAGATCGCAGCGATCCTCGGCACCATGATTATAACCAGCCTGCCGACCATCCAGTTCTCCGGGCTGATCGTGCCGCGCTCGTCCCTGGAAGGCGCCGCCGCGTTGATGGGCATGTTGTTCCCGGCGGGCTACTTCCTCGACATTGCGGTGGGCACCTTTACCAAGGCCCTGGACCTGCGTCAGCTATGGCCACAGTGCCTGGCGCTGTTCGGGTTTTTCCTGGGGTTCACCGGGCTTAGCCTGATCATGCTCAAGAAGCAGGAGGCCTGAGATGCACAAGTTCGCCCATATCCTGCGCCTCGGCATCAAGGAACTGACCAGCCTGCGCCACGACAGCGTGTTGCTGCTGTTCCTGTTCTACGCCTTTACCGTCGCCATCTATATGCCCGCCGCCGGCTCGGTGATCGGTGTGCACAACGCCAGCGTGGCCTTTGTGGATGAAGACCACAGCGCGCTTTCCCGGCAACTGGCCGAAGCACTGCAACCGCCGGAATTCCAGGCGGCGGTGCCGTTGCCGTACGACCAACTGGACAAGGTGATGGACAGCGGCCAGTACACCTTCGTGATCAACGTACCGGCGAATTTCCAGGCCGACCTGTTGGCCGGGCGCCAGCCGGGGGTGCAGGTCAACGTCGATGCCACGGCCATGAGCCAGGCATTCATGGGTGCCGGGTATATCGGACGGATTTTCCAGCGGGAATTGCTGACCTATGGCAACCAGGCCGATGCCGCCCAAAAGGCGCCGGCGCTGCTGACCACCCGGGCGCTGTTCAATACCAACCTGGAAGGCGGCTGGTTTCTGGCGGTGATCCAGATCGTCAACAACATCACCATCCTCGCCATCGTGCTGACCGGCACCGCGCTGCTGCGTGAGCGCGAACACGGCACCCTCGACCATTTGCTGGTGCTGCCGCTGACTGCGCTGGAAATCATGCTGGCGAAAATCTGGAGCAACATGCTGGTGGTGGTGCTGTGCACCTGGCTGTCGCTGGAAGTGGTGGTGAAAGGCTTGCTCGGCGTGCCGCTGGCCGGGTCGCTGACTTTGTTTTTGCTGGTGACGGCGCTGTACCTGTTTGCCAGTACTGCCCTCGGCATCTTCCTCGCCACCCTCGCCCGCTCGACGCCGCAGTTTGGCCTGCTGGCGATCCCGGTGATTATCCCGATGCTGCTGTTGTCCGGCGGCAGCACGCCGCTGGACAGCATGCCGCAGTGGTTGCAATGGGTGATGCAGGGCTCGCCGTCGACGCACTTTGTGAGCCTGAGTGCGGCGATTCTGTTCCGGGATGCGGGTGTGAATGTGGTGTGGCCGGACTTGCTGGCGCTGGCGGGGATTGGGTTGCTGTTCTTTGCGGTGGCGTTGGCGCGGTTCAGGAAGAGCATGGCTTCCTGAGGTGCCTGTCAGGACCTCTTCGCGAGCAAGCCCGCTCCCACACTTGACCGAGTTCTAACATGAGAATGCGGTTAAATGTGGGAGCGGGCTTGCTCGCGAAGGGCGCGAAGCGACCGGCTTACTGGATGATCAGGTTGTTGAACAACAGATCCTCAACCTGCGGCTTGCCGGTTTCGTCGTTCATCACTTGCTGGGTCTGCTTCAGGGCTTCCTGGCGCAGTTTTTCCTTCCCATCAACGCTGCTCATGGTGTCGTTGGTCTGCTGGGTAAACAGCGCCACCAACTGGTTGCGAATCAGCGCGTCGTTGGCTTTCACGGCAGCGGCTGCCTCGGGACCGGTGACCCGCAGGGCGATATCCGCCTTGAACACCCGCAGCTTCGCGGTGCCATCCAGGCCGTAGTTACCGACAAACGGCGGGCTCAGGCTGATATAGCTGACCTTCGGCGCTTCGCCTTCTTTGGCTTCTTCGGCCAGGGCTGCCGTCGGCAGTGTCAGGGCCAGCATCAACAGGATCCACGCTTTCACAGTTCATTCCTCAATTCGGTTGCCCAGTAGCATAACGCTAGCAGCCCTGAGCACAAGCTTATGGCGACTTATCAGGCCTGGGCATGCTCGTTGACCCGTCGCCCTGCCCACCTACACTTATCGGCCAACACGCCAAAAGGAATAGTCCGATGAAAGCTGTGCTGTGCAAAGCCTTCGGCCCCGCCGAAAACCTGGTGCTGGAAGACGTCGAAAGCCCGGCGATCAAGAAGAACGAAATCCTGTTGGACGTGCATGCGGCCGGGGTCAATTTCCCGGACACCCTGATCATCGAGGGCAAGTACCAGTTCAAGCCGC
Source organism: Pseudomonas sp. Colony2 (assembly GCF_019382755.1). Taxonomy (NCBI): domain Bacteria; kingdom Pseudomonadati; phylum Pseudomonadota; class Gammaproteobacteria; order Pseudomonadales; family Pseudomonadaceae; genus Pseudomonas; species Pseudomonas sp. Colony2. The sequence continues at coordinate 6,865,903 of NZ_CP080030.1, forward strand.
CCTTCCCATTTTCGCCAGGCGGTGAAGCGGCAGGCGTGATCAGCCAAGTCGGTGAGAACGTCAGCCACCTGAAGGTCGGTGACCGGGTGATGGCCCTGACCGGCTGGGGCAGCTTCGCCGAGCAGGTCGCGGTGCCGGGCTACAACGTGCTGCCGATCCCGCCGAGCATGGACTTCAACACCGCCGCCGCCTTCAGCATGACCTACGGCACGTCGATGCACGCCCTGAAGCAACGGGCCAACCTGCAACCCGGGGAAACCCTGCTGGTGCTCGGTGCCTCCGGCGGCGTCGGCCTGGCTGCGGTGGAAATCGGCAAGGCCATGGGCGCCCGGGTGATCGCCGCGGCCAGCAGCGCCGACAAGCTGGCGGTGGCCAAGGCGGCGGGTGCCGATGAGTTGATCAACTACAGCGAAGCCAGCCTCAAGGACGAGATCAAACGCCTTACCGGCGGCAACGGCGTGGATGTGATCTACGATCCGGTGGGCGGCGACCTGTTTGACCAGGCCATTCGCGGCATCGCCTGGAATGGCCGGCTGCTGGTGGTGGGCTTTGCCAGCGGGCGCATTCCTGAGTTGCCAGTAAACCTGGCGCTGCTCAAGGGCGCGGCGGTGGTCGGGGTGTTCTGGGGGTCGTTCGCCCAGCGCCAGCCGCAGGACAATGCCGCCAACTTCCAGCAACTGTTCGGCTGGTTCGCCGAGGGCAAGTTGAAGCCGCTGGTGTCCCAGGTGTACCCGCTGGAGCAGGCGGCGCAGGCGATCAACGACCTCGGCCAGCGCAAGGCTGTGGGCAAGGTCGTGGTGCAGCTACGCTGACTATTGTTTCATTTTGTCCGCGGAGTGCCTGGGCCCATGATCGGCCGAGGCACTCACTCACTGGCAGGAATGAATAATGGTCACACCGCTGCGCGCGCTGTTTCTGGGGTTGTTGATGATGGTGTCGGCTCACGCCTTTGCCCATAAAGAGGGCAAGGATGTACGCGGGCTGAACAACGTGACGGTGCTGATCGTGCGCCATGCGGAAAAACCCGATGAAGGTCCGTTGCTGAGCCCCAAGGGCGAACAGCGGGCGGCGGCCTACGCCAGCTATTTCGACCCACTGCTGTTGAACGGCATCTCCGTGGTGCCCCAGCGGCTGATCGCTACCAGCGACAGCAAGGAAAGCTCTCGCCCGCGCCTGACCCTGACACCCCTGGCCCAGCGCCTGCAGCTCCCGCTTGAAACCCCCTACTCAGACGATCAAGTCGGCAAGCTGGTGAAGTCCCTGCGCAAGTCCAACCAGGCGCAGACCGTGTTGATCGCCTGGCATCACGGGCATATCGACAAGTTGATCGAGGCCTTCGGCGGTGACGGCGCGGCGCTGACCGGGATGAAGAAATGGCCGGAAAATGTGTATGACTGGCTGATCGTGTTGCGCTTCGACGACCAGGGTCAACTGGTGGAATCCCGCAGCCAGAAGATCCAGGAACACCTGCTTCCAGGTGATATCGCAGCCGCCAACGGCAACTGAACCGAATCACTGCCTGTGGTGAGGGAGCTTGCTCCCGCTGGGGCGCGAAGCGGCCCCAAAAGATGGGACTGCTGCGCAGTCCAACGGGAGCAAGCTCCCTCGCCACA
>NZ_CP080030.1:6867526-6898748 GCF_019382755.1 Pseudomonas sp. Colony2
CCCCTCCTGAAAACGTCCCTCACTTGCCTCTAAGCGACATGTTCGTAAAAGAACATGCAATTGCACTCAATTCCTATGCCCGCAGATAAGAGGCGGTGCTATTTTCGGTAACGAAACTGTAACATTCGCATCCGCAGTCAAAACAAGAAATCTGGAGCTCTTGAATGTTTGCTTTCTTCCGTCCTGCCGCACATCAGGCGCCCCTGCCTGAAGAAAAAATAGACAGCACGTACCGACGCCTGCGCTGGCAGATCTTCGCCGGTATTTTCTTCGGTTACGCCGGGTACTACCTGCTGCGCAAGAACTTCTCCCTGGCCATGCCGTACCTGATCGACGAGGGTTACACCCGTGGCCAGCTGGGCCTGGCAATGTCGGCGATCGCAATTGCCTACGGCCTGTCCAAGTTCCTCATGGGCCTGGTGTCCGACCGCTCCAACCCGCGCTACTTCCTGCCCTTCGGCCTGTTGGTGTCCGCCGGGGTGATGTTCATTTTCGGTTTCGCACCTTGGGCTACCTCCAGCGTGACCATGATGTTCATTCTGCTGTTCATCAACGGCTGGGCCCAGGGCATGGGCTGGCCGCCAAGTGGGCGGACCATGGTGCACTGGTGGTCGCAGAAAGAACGTGGCGGTGTGGTTTCCGTATGGAACGTGGCGCATAACGTCGGCGGCGGCTTGATCGGCCCGCTGTTCCTGCTGGGCATGGCCTGGTTCAACGACTGGCACGCGGCGTTCTACGTCCCGGCTACCGTGGCCCTGCTGGTGGCGGCATTTGCCTTCATCACCATGCGCGACACCCCGCAATCGGTGGGCCTGCCGCCCATCGAGCAATACAAGAACGATTACCCGGAAGGCTACGACGCCAGCCACGAGGACGAATTCAGCGCCAAGGAAATCTTCGTCAAGTACGTGCTGCGCAACAAAATGCTCTGGTACATCGCCTTCGCCAACGTCTTCGTCTACCTGCTGCGCTACGGCGTGCTGGACTGGGCACCGACGTACCTCAAGGAAGCCAAGCACTTCGACGTGGATAAAACCTCGTGGGCGTACTTCTTCTACGAGTGGGCGGGCATTCCGGGCACGCTGCTGTGCGGCTGGATGTCGGACAAGATCTTCCGTGGCAACCGTGGCCTGACCGGCATTGTGTTCATGGGCCTGGTCACCGTGGCGACCCTGGTTTACTGGCTCAACCCGCCGGGCAACCCGATGATCGACATGATCGCGCTGTTCTCCATCGGCTTCCTGATCTACGGTCCGGTGATGCTGATCGGCCTGCAGGCGCTGGAACTGGCACCGAAGAAAGCCGCCGGTACCGCAGCGGGCTTTACGGGCTTGTTCGGTTACCTGGGTGGTTCAGTGGCAGCGAGTGCGGCCATGGGCTACACCGTTGACCATTTCGGCTGGGACGGTGGTTTCGTATTGCTGATCGGCGCGTGCCTGCTGGCCATCGCGTTCCTGATCCCCACCTTGTGGCACACCAATAGCGTCAGTGCCGCACGTTAATCGTCGGAACAGCCTTTGGAACACCGCTTGAGCCGCGCCTCCAGATTCTTGTCTGGCATGGCGTGGCTACGCAGGGCGTTGACGGTCTGCTCGACATAATCGCGCGTAGTGCCGTAACGCCCGCAAGCGCTTTGCAACACGTGATTCAGCACGATGTCGGGCAAATTGCCGGCATAACTGGGCAGGTGCCGTTCCAGGACAAATCCCAATGCCTGCACCTGGCTGCCATCTTCCAGACGACAGCTGAGCCAGTGCGGCCGGTACGAGGGATACGGCATCTCGCGCTGCCACAGGGCATACAGCGAGGCCTCCAGTTGATCTTCCGGCAAGCGGTAGGCAAACCCGCTGCACGAGCCGCCACGATCCAGGCCAAACACCAACCCCGGTATTTCCGGCGTGCCCCGGTGCTCATGGGACCACAGGTACAAGCCCCGGTGATAACCGTGGACCCGCGCCCGCATCCGCTGTGTCGACGAACATTCAGGCCGCCAGATCAGCGAACCGTAAGCGAATAGCCAGACCGGCCCACCCTTGTGCAGCGCCATGGTGGCTTGCATCGAGCTCATCAACTGTTCGTGAGTGAGTTGCGGCCCCAGATCGAGCCGCGGAGGGTAAGCCAATTGCAAAAGATCAGATTCAATGGCGGTCATGGCAGATCGCTTAGGTCTCCTTTGTTGTTACGAGAAGCTGTTACCAGTTGTAAGCAACTTTACCGTAATAGAACGCGCCGCTGTAACCGTACGGCGAAAAAGTGCTATAGGCCAAATTGCCACCACTGCTGGCGTAGGCATTGAGTTTTTCCGGGTATTTGTCGGTGACGTTGTCGCCGCCAACGGTGAAGGTCCAGTTTTTCAGCTTGTAGTCGGCTGACAGATCCAACAGCCAGGCGGCCTTGAAGCGCTGGTCGTTGGTCGGGTCGGCCTGGTAGCTGGTGAATGAACCATAGCGCACCAAATTACTGTGCAGCGCCCAGTTGCCGAAACTCAGGTCGTTGCCCAGGCTCAGCTTGTGCTGTGGCGTGGTATCGCCCAGCAGGCCGATGCGCTCGCGACGGTCCACCCGAACCAGGCTCGCGCCCAGGCTATCCAGTACGGACGGGTTGGCTTTTACGTCGGTGACCTTGGTGTGGTTGTAGTTGTAGCCCACGGTGCTGTTCCAGCGCACACCGTTGTCCAGTTGGTAGCGATAGTTGGCCACCAGGTCGACGCCATTGGTGGTGGTGTCGGTGGCGTTGGTGAAGTAGCGCACGGTGGTGTAGTTGATGTTGCCCACGCCATTGGCCTGCAGATACGCGAGCGCAGCCGGGTTCTTGCTCAGGTCCAGATTGGAGGACAGGCTGATGCGGTCGCTGATGTCGATACGGTAGACATCGGCGGTCACGGTCAGGTTGTCGGTCGGCTCCAGCACCAGGCCGAGACTGTAGTTGCGGGACTTCTCGGCTTTCAGGTCTTCAGCGCCGAGCAGGCGCGCCACCTGGCTGTTGGCCGGGAAGGTGCCGGCTTCCTGGATGGTGTTGCCGATCAGTTGCGACGAGGTGTAGGCGAAGTTTTGCTGTGCCAGGGACGGCGCACGGAAACCGTTGGATACACTGCCGCGCAAGGCCACTTGCGGGGTGAAGTCGTAGCGCGCCGAGAGCGAGCCGCTGACGTTGGAGCCAAAATCACTGTAGTCCTCGTGACGCACGGCGGCGGAGGCACTGAGTTTTTCGGTGAAGTTGGTTTCCAGGTCCAGGTACTGCGCCCAGTTATGGCGCGTGCTGGTGCCGGCGTCGGAATCACGGAAGCCGCCCAGGCCCGAGCTGCCGGTCTGGTAGTAGGACGCCGGGTCGCCCGCCTTGATCTGGTAACCCTGGTCCAGGTATTCGCCGCCAAACGCCACCGACACTGGATACGGCAACCAGCCCAGGCTGAATTCCCGCGACAGGTCCAGGCTGAGTTGCTTCTGGTCATTGACCAACGTGCCGTTGTCGAATTTGCGCGGCGTGGCCAGGCCCAGCGAGGTGTTGATGGTTTCGGTACCGATCTGGTACTGGTTCTTGCCGTAGTTGACCGACACATCGTAGTGCCAGTCATAGGCCAACAAGCCGCGCAGGCCGACCGCCAGGGACGTGTCTTCCACGTCACCGCGAATCAACGGCAGGTAACCATTGGGGTTGAGCGCAGGAATGTTGTTGCTCGCGTTACTGGCCCGGTAGAACGCCGCCGTCTCGCCGCGGGTCTTGCTGTAGCCGCCAAACGCATAGAACTCGGCCGCATCGCTGAAGGAATATTCCGAGTTGAGAAACAGCTTGCCCTGGTCAGTGGCCGGCTCGCCCTGGCGGAACACCCGCTGGCCGTAGGTCGTCGAACCAACGCTGCCCGGACGCAGGTCCTTGCCGGCGCGGTTGGTGTAATCGTTGTCGGCACCTTCGGCAGAGATGTTGATAAACCCGTTATCGCCCAGTGCCACACCGGTGTTGCCGCTGAGGTTGCGCTGGATACCGTCGCCCTTCTTGTACTCACCAAACTTGCTGGTGATCGAGCCGCCGTGGTCGTCATGCTTGAGGATCACGTTGATCACCCCGGCAATCGCATCGGAGCCGTAGCGGGCCGATGCGCCGTCACGCAGCACCTCGATATGGTCGACCGCCGACAACGGGATCGCATTCAAATCCGCCGGCGCCGAGCCACGCCCAACCGCACCGCCGAGATTGACGAAGGCACTGGTGTGGCGGCGCTTGCCGTTGACCAGCACCAACACCTGGTCAGGTGACAGGCCACGCAGCTGCGCCGGGCGCACCAGTTCGGCACCGTCTACCAGGCTCGGGCGTGGAAAGTTGATGGAAGGAATCAATCGGGCCAACACCGCGCCCAACTCATCAGAGCCGGTGCTGCGCAAGGTGTCGCCGGAAATCACATCGATAGGTGACAACGAGGCACTGGCGGTGCGCTCTTGGGCGCGGGTGCCGGTGACAATGACTGTATCGAGTTTGGGTACATCGGCAGTGGCCGTTTCGGCGGATGCCACTGGACTGAATCCCACAGCGGTCAGCAAATTAGCCGACAAAATCGCCGTGTACAGCAGGTGCTGCTTGTTGCTCCCCATACCGCTCCCCTTGGAATCAAAAGCCAGAACGTCAATGCTCTGAGCTCGTACGATCGATCCGTGTGGCGGACGGTGGCGGTCATTTATTGGTTATTGGCAGAAAGTCGGTAGTCCGTTGACATATAGCTTAATGATATTTATGTAACAAATTAAATACCTTTAAAGAATAAGCGAATGCATAAGCCCAGGCCGCTCCGCTCATCAGGATTGGCTGCCTCAATCCCTGTAGTTTCAGCGCAGGTTCAGCCTGGGGGCACGCTGAGCCTTCAAAATAGGCGCCTGTCACGACCCACCTGGCCGCCAACCGAATCGACTACCGAGGTCACTCCATGAAATACCGACTGCCCAGCCTGTTGTTCCTGGCACAGGCCACCAACGCCCTGGCGGCGGAAGTGCCGACCCAGGACGAAAAAGGCTTCTGGTATGCCCAGACGAGCGTCTACACCCGGCATTTTGCGCCGGACAAGGACCACAACAACAATCAGGACCTGATCGGCCTGGAGCGCAATGAAGCGTCAGGCCTGGTGTATGGCGGGGCGACATTTCGCAACTCGTTCAGCCAGCGTTCGTACTACGCCTATGCCGGCAAACGCTACGACATGCCCGATTACCCGGTGTACTTGAAGCTGACAGGGGGTGTGATCCAGGGCTATCGCGGCAAGTACCGCGACAAGATTCCGCTGAATGGACTGGGGGTGGCGCCGGTGATCATCCCCTCGGTGGGCACTCACTACGGGCCGGTCGCCGCCGAGCTGGTGTTGCTCGGGTTCAATGCGGCGATGGTGACCACGGGCGTTCGTTTCTGATCAAGCCACTGAAGGGCTTCTGTGGCGAGGGAGCTTGCTCCCGCTGGGTCGCGAAGCGGCCCTGAAGTTCATGCGATCTTAAAGATAGAACCCAGCGACTGTTTCGGGGCCGCTGCGCAGCCCAGCGGGAGCAAGCTCCCTCGCCACACGTTACGGGCGGGGTGCGTAGGCAAATACGTCAGCACGCATCTGGTGTGCATCCATGCCGGCCTCGACCAGCGCATCCAGGGTGCCGTAGATCATCGCCGGTGAACCGCTGGCGTAGACATGCACGGCCTTGAGGTCGCTGATGTCTTCGCACACCGCTTCATGCAACAGCCCGCAGCGCCCTTCCCAGCCACACAGGTCGCTGACCACTTTGTGCAGGAACAGGTTGGGCAGTTGCAGCCACTGGTCCCAGTGCTCGATGTCGTAGAAGTCTTCCGGTCGACGTACACCCCAATACAGATGCACCGGGTGCTTGAAGCCACTGGCGCGACAGTGTTCGATCAGGCTATGCATCTGGGCCATGCCGGTGCCGGCGGCGATCAGCACCAGCGGCCCGTCGGGCAGTTCCGCCAGGTGGGTGTCGCCAAACGGCATTTCGATGCGGGCCATCTGGTTGCGCTGCAACTGCTCCAGCAGGCTGCGGGCGCTGTCTTCCCGGGCCAGCACGTGCAATTCCAGCTCGCGCCCGGCGTGGGGCGCCGAGGCCAGGGAGAATGCCGACTTCTCGCCGTTTTCCCGCTCGATCATCAGGTATTGCCCGGCGTGGTAGCGTACCGCCTTGCCGGCCGGAGCCCGCAGGCGCACGCGCCAGACGTCACCGCCCACCTCGACGCATTCACTCAGTTGGCAAGACAGTTTGCGCACCGGCAATTCTCCCGGCGCCAGCACGCCATCCCACAACACAATGCAATCTTCCAGCGGTTCGGCAATGCAGGTATAGAACTCGCCATGGTCACGCACCTCACCGGCTTGCTGCACCCGGCCTTCCACCAGCAGCGCCGCGCACACGTGGCACACGCCATTGCGGCAGGCCTGGGGGCAATCGTAGCCCAGGCGGCGCGCGCCCTCGAGGATCCGCTCGCCGGGCGTCAGTTCAAGTACCGCACCGGAAGGCTGCAGGGTTACACGCATCAATCTATTCCTAATTCTTTCCAGAGCGCATCGACACGGGCAGTGACCGCTTCGTCCTTGACGATCACGCGGCCCCATTCGCGGGTGGTTTCACCCGGCCATTTATGGGTGGCGTCCAGGCCCATTTTCGAGCCGAGGCCCGATACCGGGGAAGCAAAGTCGAGGTAGTCGATCGGCGTATTGTCGATCATCACCGTGTCGCGCTTGGGGTCCATGCGCGTGGTGATAGCCCAGATCACGTCGTTCCAGTCCCGGGCGTTGATGTCGTCGTCGGTGACAATAACGAACTTGGTGTACATGAACTGTCGCAAAAACGACCACACACCCAGCATTACCCGCTTGGCGTGGCCGGGGTACGACTTCTTCATCGTCACGATGGCCATGCGATACGAGCAGCCTTCGGGCGGCAGGTAGAAGTCAGTGATTTCCGGAAACTGCTTTTGCAGGATCGGCACAAACACTTCGTTCAACGCCACGCCGAGGATCGCCGGCTCATCCGGCGGGCGGCCGGTGTAGGTGCTGTGGTAGATCGGCTTGACCCGGTGGGTGATGCGCTCGACGGTGAACACCGGGAAGCTGTCGACTTCGTTGTAGTAGCCGGTGTGGTCGCCGTAGGGGCCTTCATCGGCCATCTCGCCCGGGTGAATCACGCCTTCGAGGATGATTTCGGCGGTGGCCGGCACTTGCAGGTCGTTACCGCGGCATTTCACCAGCTCAGTGCGATTGCCGCGCAACAGGCCCGCGAAAGCGTACTCGGACAGGCTGTCGGGCACCGGCGTGACGGCGCCGAGGATGGTCGCCGGGTCGGCGCCCAGGGCCACGGAAACAGGGAATGGCTGGCCGGGATGCTTTTCGCACCACTCACGGAAATCCAGCGCGCCGCCACGGTGGCTCAGCCAGCGCATGATGACCTTGTTGCGGCCGATCACTTGCTGACGGTAGATGCCGAGGTTCTGGCGGTCCTTGTTCGGGCCCTTGGTGACGGTCAGGCCCCAGGTGATCAGCGGGCCGACGTCGCCAGGCCAGCAGGTCTGCACGGGGAGCATGCCGAGGTCGACATCCTCGCCTTCGATCACCACTTCCTGGCAAACCGCGTCTTTCACGACCTTGGGGGCCATGGCGATGATCTTGCGGAAGATGGGCAGCTTCGACCAGGCGTCCTTCAGACCCTTGGGCGGCTCCGGTTCCTTGAGGAAGGCCAGCAGCTTGCCGATCTCGCGCAGTTCGCTGACCGACTCGGCGCCCATGCCAAACGCCACGCGGTCGGGAGTGCCGAACAGGTTGCCGAGCACCGGGATATCAAAGCCCACCGAGTTTTCGAACAGCAGCGCCGGGCCCTTGTTGCGCAAGGTGCGGTCGCAAATCTCAGTCATCTCCAGGACCGGGGAAATCGGCACCTGGATACGTTTCAACTCTCCGCGCTGCTCAAGTTGCTGCACGAAATCCCGAAGATCCTTGAATTTCATTAACCATGCCACCCGTAAAATAGGCGTACATCCTACCTGCTCTTACGGTCGCTGGCAGCTTATTGAGCAGCATTGCCGACGACACAGACTCAAAGAGCCGATGCCTGGGTTTCATCGCGCAAGGCTTTGAACAAGGGTTCAAGAAACGCCTCGACATACCGCGAACCAACCGCCGAGAGGTGATTGTCGTCGGTGTACAGCGACTGACCGTCCAGTTCCACCCGGCACCAGTCATTCGCACTGCATAACTTGGGCGCCGGATCCATTACCTTTACCCCGGGATCAGCCGCCGCCATGCGCTCGAATACGCTGCTGATATAGGCCTGGCGCTGGAGGTGCTCATCCAGGGGCATGCCTTCTTTGTCGGTGGGCCGGCCGAGCATCGCCAGGCGACTCAGGCGGTAAGGCGGACTGAATTCCTGCAGGGGGACTTCCTTGACCAGCCACACCCGATGGCCGCTGGCGCGCAATTGCTGCACAAGGGCGCCCAGACTTTCAGCGAAGCGCCGCTCGGCGAAGGCGCGGTCATAGGTTCCGGTCGCCGGGTCCAGCAACGAAGCCTCGGTGTCACCATCGCGCTGCCCATAGACATACAGGCTCCAGCGCGCCACCAGCACCACGTCGCTAAAGGTTTCCTTGCCGAGCAACTGCGTGACCTGCTGGTTAAAGGCCAGGCAGCCCGGAACGCTTTCCTTGCGATTAAACGGCAGGCAACCGGCATAACCTGCCTGCGTGACGCTGACACCGTACTTGCTGGCGCCGTCTCGCAACGCCGGAACCAGCGCCGTGGCATGGCTATCGCCCCAGACCAGCGCGCGCGTCGGCGCGGACTGAGGTCCGAAATGACAAAATCCATGGTGGCGATTTTTCCCACCATCCACCAGGCAGGCCATGAGGTCCGGGCTCCACTCGCGCGCCTGGGCAAATTGCAGCGCCTCGGGCGACAGGCGCCAAGGCAAGCCCTTCGTCATGACCAGGCCTTTGCCGAGCAGTCCCACCCCAAGCAGCGCGATACCCGCCGCCACCAGGATTTGCTTGCGCCCTGCCAACAGCCGACGTTCACGGAACGGCGCCTCGACAAACCGCCAGGACGCATAACCCAGCACCAGGCTCAACACAAACAGTGCACCAAGCTCCCACGGGCCCAGCCCGTCGACACTGGCGTACTTGCCAAACACGTACACCGGCCAGTGCCACAGGTACCAGGAGTAGGAGATCAGGCCAATCCCCACCAGCAAGCGGCTACCCAGCAGCTTGCTGGTCAGGGTAGTTTGCTGGCCGTTGGCCCAAATCAGGCAGACCACGCCCACCACCGGCAACAGCGCTGCGGCGCCGGGAAACGGCGTGCTCGGGTCATACGCGAAGACCGCCAGCAGGATCAGGCCGAGGCCGGCAAGGCTGACGGCCTGCGCCAACGCCGGGCTGGCGCGGTACTCGCGTACCGGCATTACCGCCAGCATTGCGCCCGCCAACAGCTCCCAGGCACGCATCTGCAGCAGGAAAAAGGCTCTTTCCGGAGCGTGGGCCACCGCCCATGTACTCATGCCGAATGACACCAGCAACAACACGAACAGCGCCGTGCGCCAATATTTGAGCCGGCTCGACAGCAGTGTCAGAAGCAGTGGGAAGAGGATGTAGAACTGTTCTTCAACCGACAATGACCAGGTATGCAGCAACGGTTTGATATCGGAGGCCACATCAAAGTAACCGTCCTGACGCATGAAAAACAGGTTGGAGATAAACACCACCTGGTTATGTATCGAGCGCCCCAACTCGCTGTAATCCTTGGGCGCCAGCAGGAACCAGCCCACCACCAGCGCGCCGAGCATCATCACGAACAGTGCCGGCAGGATACGCCGCGCTCGCCTGGCCCAGAAGCTGACAAAACTGAAACGGCCGGCCTCACGCTCGCGCCAGATGATCGAGGTGATCAAGTAGCCGGAGATCACGAAAAACACGTCGACGCCGACAAAGCCGCCGGTAAAGCCCGGTACACCAAAATGAAACAGCACAACAGCGAGCACAGCTATGGCACGCAGGCCGTCAATGTCCCTGCGATAAGCGAGAATGGTCATAAAATCTTGTAATTTGCCTGATCGGATGGACAGCGAGTGTAATCACACACGCGAATTTGTTTCTAAACAGACACACACTAAAGCCAAAACTCCTTTTCCAGAAACAAAAAAAATGGCGCCCCATGGGGCGCCATCCTTTTTGACCGAAGCGTCGTGTTACTTGCGCTTCATCGACAGGAAGAACTCGTCGTTGGTCTTGGTGGTTTTCAGCTTGTCGATCAGGAACTCGATGGCCGCAACTTCGTCCATCGGGTGCAGCAGCTTGCGCAGGATCCACATGCGCTGCAGTTCGTCATCGGCGGTCAGCAACTCTTCGCGGCGCGTGCCGGAACGGTTGATGTTGATGGCAGGGAACACCCGCTTCTCGGCGATACGACGGTCCAAAGGCAGTTCCATGTTGCCGGTACCTTTGAACTCTTCGTAGATCACTTCATCCATCTTCGAACCGGTTTCAACCAGTGCGGTGGCGATGATGGTCAGCGAGCCGCCTTCTTCGATGTTCCGCGCAGCGCCGAAGAAACGTTTCGGTTTCTCCAGGGCGTGGGCATCGACACCACCGGTGAGCACCTTGCCGGAGCTTGGGATCACGGTGTTGTAGGCACGGGCCAGACGGGTGATGGAGTCGAGCAGGATCACCACGTCTTTCTTGTGTTCGACCAGGCGCTTGGCCTTCTCGATCACCATTTCGGCAACCTGCACGTGGCGGGTTGGCGGCTCATCGAACGTCGAGGCAACCACTTCGCCGCGCACGGTGCGCTGCATTTCGGTTACTTCTTCCGGACGCTCATCGATCAGCAACACGATCAGGTGAACTTCAGGGTTATTACGGGCGATGTTCGCTGCGATGTTCTGCAGCATGATGGTCTTGCCGGCTTTCGGCGGGGCCACGATCAGGCCGCGCTGGCCTTTGCCGATCGGGGCACACAGGTCGATGACACGACCGGTCAAGTCTTCGGTGGAACCGTTGCCGGCTTCCATCTTCATGCGCACGGTCGGGAACAGCGGCGTCAGGTTCTCGAAGAGAATCTTGTTTTTCGCGTTCTCGGGACGATCGTAGTTGATCGTGTCGACCTTGAGCAGGGCGAAATAACGCTCGCCTTCCTTTGGAGGACGGATCTTGCCAACGATGGTGTCACCGGTGCGCAAGTTGAAGCGACGGATCTGGCTCGGCGAGACGTAGATATCGTCTGGGCCGGCGAGATAGGAAGCGTCTGCAGAGCGGAGGAAGCCGAAGCCGTCCTGGAGAATCTCCAGCACGCCATCACCGGAGATTTCCTCGCCGCTTTTCGCGTGCTTTTTCAGCAGGGAGAAAATCACGTCCTGCTTGCGCGAACGGGCCATATTTTCTATGCCCATCTGTTCGGCCAATTCGAGCAGTTCGGTAATCGGCTTTTGCTTGAGTTCAGTCAGATTCATATAGGAATGACGTAATCATTTATGGAGGGGGGGAAATTAAGCTTTTGGCTTAATGAGGCCGCGCCGCAGAGAAGGCGACAGGATCGCGTACTAATCGAAAAGGAGAGCGTCGGCGACGGCTTGCAGGGGGCAGTGGAGAAACCAGTGCGGGGCCGAATGTACCACCTGAGTTTCAGAGCGTCTAGCCCTGTTTCACGAAAAAGCCCCGCAAATTGCGGGGCTTTTTGAGGACGCTTAGATATTGGCGTCGAGGAAAGCTTGCAGCTGGGACTTCGACAGCGCGCCGACCTTGGTGGCCTCGACGTTGCCGTTCTTGAACAGCATCAGGGTCGGGATACCACGCACGCCGTGCTTGGCCGGAGTTTCCTGGTTGTCATCGATGTTCAGCTTGGCAATGGTCAACTTGCCTTCGTAAGTGGTGGCAATGTCGTCCAGGACCGGAGCGATCATTTTGCAAGGACCGCACCACTCAGCCCAGTAGTCAACCAGCACCGGGCCCTGGGCCTTCAGTACTTCGGCCTCGAAGGTCGCGTCGGTGACGTGCTTGATAAGATCGTTGCTCATGGATGTCTCCGGGTTGTAAGCAAAAAAAACGTTGCCCATCATAGCCGCCCTTCCCGCGTTCAGGAAGCTGCAGCTGATTGACTCTTCCTATGATGGCGCATGAGTTTGGGTATAGCCCAACTCATGGGGTTACGGGAGTGATGAAGGCAATCCCTGTACGCAACGCCGCGTTACGCACATGTTCCTGCATGCTTTTCTGCGCCGCCCCGCTGGCGCGTCGGGCCAGGGCACGGAGGACCTTGCGGTGCTCCTGCCAGGTCTCCATGGCCCGCTCCGGCCGGATGAACGGTAGTTTCTGGCTCTCCAGGAACACCTCGGCACTGGCGCTGAGGATGCTCACCATCGCCTGATTGCCGCTGGCCAGCAGGATGCGCCGGTGGAATTCGAAGTCCAGCCGGGCGGCTGCCTCGAAATCACCGGCCTTCAGCTCCTTGCGCATCGCCTCGACGTTATCTTCCAGGATGTCCAACTCCCCGGTGGTCAGCGTCACCGCCGCCAGCCCCGCCGCAAAACCTTCCAGGGCGTAGCGCAGTTGAAAGATATCCAGCGGCGTCGCCTGTGCCGTAAACGGCCAGGCCAACCCCGGCGGCTCTTCGGCCGTTTGCACGAACACGCCTTTGCCCGGCTGCACACTTACCACGCCCAAGGCACTGAGGGACGACAAGGCTTCACGCAAAGAGGCCCGGCTCACGCCCAATTGCAGCGCCAGGTCGCGCTGGGAGGGCAACGCATCACCCGGCCCGAAGCCCTCGTCAGCGATCAATTTGCGGATGGCCTGTAGCGCCACTTCCGGTACGGCTTGGGCGATGGAATTCATAAGAAACTCAGGTTTCCAGTCAACTGAGCGGCTAGTTGTAAAGCTATTCGCAGCGCCCGGCAAGCCACGCCCCAAAGGGGCTCGCGCGGTTTTGACGGCGCTCGAAAAGGGTGCAGAAAACCCAGTAACTGTTCAGACCAGTAAGACCGCCAAGACTCAACAGCCACCGGCTCTGGCGCGAAATACGGCGGTGCTGGCATGGGCTGTGCACTGGCAAAAACCGGAAAAACCTTTCGTCCTTTTCGGAGAGTCGCCATGACCAAGCGTTGCAGCGCCCTGCTCACTGCCCTGTTTGCCAGCCTGATGCTGAGCCAGGCGCCCGCCCAGGCCAACGGTCTGGACGATATCGTCGCCCGTGGCACCCTCAAGGTGGCCGTGCCCCAGGATTTCCCGCCGTTCGGCTCGGTCGGCCCGGACATGAAGCCCCGCGGCCTGGACATCGACACCGCAAAGCTTTTGGCCGACCAGCTCAAGGTCAAGCTTGAACTGACCCCGGTCAACAGCACCAACCGCATCCCGTTCCTCACCACCGGCAAGGTCGACCTGGTGATTTCCAGCCTGGGCAAGAACGCCGAGCGCGAGAAGGTCATCGACTTCTCCAAGGCCTACGCGCCCTTCTACCTCGCCGTATTCGGCCCTCCCGATGCGCCGATCAGCACCGTTGACGACCTCAAGGGCAAAACCATCAGCGTGACCCGTGGCGCCATCGAAGACATCGAGCTGACCGCCGTGGCGCCTAAAGAGGCGACGATCAAGCGCTTTGAAGACAACAACTCGACCATCGCCGCCTACCTCGCCGGCCAGGTGGACCTGATCGCCAGCGGCAACGTGGTGATGGTGGCCATCAGCGAACGCAACCCCAAGCGCGTGCCGGCACTGAAAGTGAAGCTCAAGGACTCGCCGGTGTACGTGGGCGTGAATAAGAACGAGCCGGCGCTGCTGGACAAGGTGAACCAGATCCTGGTCGCGGCCAAGGCCGACGGCAGCCTGGAAAAGAATGCATTGCAGTGGCTCAAAGAGCCGCTGCCGGCTGATCTCTGAGCGCGGTAACGAGGGTTAGCCTATGGCCTATCAATTCGACTTTGTGCCGGTCCTGGCCAATACCGATCTGTTGCTGCGCGGCGCGCTGTTCACACTTGAACTGACCGCCATCGGCGCCGTGCTGGGTGTGGCGCTGGGAATCGTCGGCGCCGTGGTGCGGGCGTGGAAGATCCAGCCGTTCAGTTGGATCTTCGGCGTGTACGTCGAGTTGATCCGCAACACGCCGTTTCTGGTGCAGTTGTTTTTCATCTTCTTCGGCCTGCCGTCCCTCGGCCTGAAAATCACCGAATGGCAGGCGGCAGTGCTGGCGATGGTGATCAACCTGGGGGCGTACTCCACCGAGATCATCCGCGCCGGGATCCAGGCGATCCCCCGCGGGCAACTGGAAGCGGCGGCCGCGCTGGCGATGACACGTTTCGAGGCGTTCCGCCATGTGGTGTTGCTGCCCGCGCTGGGCAAGGTCTGGCCGGCCCTGAGCAGCCAGATCATCATCGTGATGCTCGGCTCGGCGGTCTGCTCGCAGATCGCCACCGAGGAACTGAGCTTTGCCGCCAATTTTATCCAGTCGCGCAACTTCCGCGCCTTTGAAACCTATGCGCTGACGACCCTGGTCTACCTGTGCATGGCGCTGATGATCCGCCAATTGCTGAACTGGATCGGCCGGCGCTATGTCATGAGGAACGCCCGATGAGTGATTTTTCGTTCTGGGACATCGTGCGCAACCTGCTCACCGGTTTGCAGTGGACCTTGCTGCTGTCGCTGGTAGCGTTCATCGGCGGCGGCGTGATCGGTTTGCTGGTGATGACTATGCGCATCAGCACCAAGGCGTTCCCGCGCAATGTCGCCCGCACCTATATCGAGCTGTTCCAGGGCACGCCACTGTTGATGCAACTGTTCCTGGTGTTCTTCGGCATCGCCTTGCTCGGCGTGGACATTTCGCCCTGGCTGGCGGCGGCGATTGCCTTGACCCTGTTCACCAGCGCCTACCTGGCCGAAATCTGGCGTGGCTGCGTCGACTCCATCGCCCACGGCCAATGGGAGGCGTCCGCGAGCCTGGCCCTGAACCCGCTGGAGCAATTGCGCTATGTGATCCTGCCCCAGGCCCTGCGCATTGCCGTGGCGCCAACCGTGGGTTTCTCGGTGCAAGTGGTCAAGGGCACCGCCGTGACCTCGATCATCGGCTTCACCGAGCTGACCAAGACCGGCGGCATGCTCGCCAACGCTACCTTCGAACCCTTCATGGTCTATGGCCTGGTGGCGCTGGGTTACTTCCTGCTCTGCTACCCCTTGTCCCTCAGTGCGCGCTACCTGGAAAGGAGACTGCATGCCTCTGCTTAGAATTTCCGCCCTGCATAAGTATTACGGCGATCACCACGTACTCAAGGGCATCGACCTGAGTGTCGAAGAGGGCCAGGTGGTGGCGATCATCGGTCGCAGCGGCTCGGGCAAATCCACCCTGCTGCGCACCCTCAATGGCCTGGAGTCGATCAATGACGGCGTGATCGAGGTCGACGGCGAATACCTCGACGCCGCCCGCGCCGACCTGCGCACCCTGCGGCAGAAAGTCGGCATGGTGTTCCAGCAGTTCAACCTGTTCCCACACCTGACGGTGGGCGAAAACGTCATGCTTGCGCCGCAAGTGGTGCAGAAAGTGCCGAAAGCCAAGGCCGCACAATTGGCGCGACAGATGCTCGAGCGCGTTGGGCTGGGGGAGAAGTTCGACGCGTTCCCCGATCGTTTGTCCGGCGGCCAGCAGCAGCGGGTAGCAATCGCCCGGGCTCTGGCGATGTCGCCCAAAGTGCTGCTGTGCGATGAAATCACCTCGGCCCTGGACCCGGAGCTGGTCAACGAAGTGCTCAGCGTAGTGCGCCAACTGGCCAAGGATGGCATGACACTGATCATGGTCACCCATGAGATGCGTTTTGCCCGGGAAGTGGGTGACAAGCTGGTGTTCATGCACCAGGGCAAGGTGCATGAAGTGGGCGACCCGAAAATCCTGTTTGCCAATCCGCAGACCGCCGAGCTGGCCAACTTCATCGGTTCGGTGGAGCGCACGGACTGAGGCATCAGGCCCCGGGCGCCCACTCAAAACCGCCCTGCCCCTCAAATGTCGTTTCATCCCTGACGGCCAGCAAAGCCGCAGGCAGGAAGGTCTCGACGTTGACCAGGGCGGTGAAGCGGCGCCCATGCACCGGCATACCCGCTACGTGTGCAACAAGCCTATGGCCCGGCAGCAATCGTCCGGTCGCCGGCTCTTCAGACAGGTGCGGCATTACCAGCTCAACGGATTTTCCATCGACTTGAGCGAACTGCAGGCTCAGGGTGAAATGCCCCTGGCGCCCAAACCGAAAGCCCTGCTGGTTGGCGGGTACGCCCGTAAAGCGCAGCGCCATGGATACCGGCACCTCACAGGCCACGCTCAGGCGAAGCGTGCGCTTGCCCAGCGCGATCTGTGGGTGGCCCCGCTCGGCTTGGCGAACCAGACCGTAATCAACCCGGGGCTGGCTCAAGGACACCTGGCAGTTATCTGCCCGCGCCTCATTGGCCAACACCACGACAAACAGCAGCAGGTAAAGGATAAGCCCATGACGCAGGCGTACACCGTCAAAAGGCCCCACCGGCTCAGAGGGTACGGCAGACCGCCGAACCTGTTTCATAGAATTTGTCGTCATTGGATTCTGGCTCAAGGTTCAGTTGCAACAAGCAGGTGCTTGAATCTGGCAAGGAGATGTTCAGCGCTCGCGACTCATCCAGGCTGTTAAGGAAGACCATGCCCTCGCCCACGACGCTGGTCAGGAAAGCATTGTTGCTGTCGAGAACCGAGGCTCCCTGGGGCAAGGGTTGGCCGTGCGCGTCACGGACCTCAAGCAATACACGGCGCACTTTCACTACTTCGAAATCGATCGTGTTGAAAGAACCGCGTCCGGCCGCAAGGACCTTGGTGCCGTTTTTCAGGTCGATGCGCTTGGGCAGGGATTGGGTTTGCACCTCGACATTGCTGCTGCGGTAGGCAGGCAGGCTGGCGATCACCGCCTGCCCGCGGTAGTCAGTCCAGACCGGCCCCTGCGGCGTCGAAACCTTGGCTGCCCCGACATTACCCACCGAGACAATTCCAAAGGTGTCCTGGACGGCATAGGGCGAGAACGTCATGCCTCTGTCGTGGGCCACCACGCCGCCCTGCAATTGGCCGGTATACCCGGTGCTCAATGAATCATGTCGCACACCCAACCCTATCTGGGTGTAACGCGGCATGGCATTCACGCGGGCGTGAACAGCCTGTGTACGGCTCGCCTGCTCACGCGCAACCCCCACTTCATAGTTCACATAGTCGTTGACCCGATCGCTGAAGGCGGTCCCAAGATCGAACCTGTCGCCCCGCCGACTGGCATACGAGGTGACGCGGCGATCCCCACCGAACGGCACGGTGACCTGCAACCGAAGCGAAAGCCCCTTATCCGACACATCGCTGCGCTCATCTCGAACGGTGTTCTTGACCTTGCGCGGTCGAGAGCCGCCCACCCGGGAATCCGCAATCAAAGCCACCTGGGTGCCATTGAACTGCTGGTTCCATGAGGCAAAGACGTGTTCGGCGGAGCGATCATCAAATTGCGAGCTGCGGGAATAACTGACGGAAAAGCCTCCCAGGGACGGGTCGACCCAACTCAAACCTACCGTGTATTGGTCCTTGAAGCGGGCATCCCGCTGGTCACGCCGCGTCGACTGCCCCACTTCCAGTACTTCGCGATAATCCCGCGTCTGGGTAGTGGCACTCGACGTCATTTCAATGCCGGCGAACAGCGGACTTCCCACGGTGACTGAGCTGCGAGCCCCGGTAACTTCGTCCCGGCCATCGCGAGACAGGTTCTGGCGCACGCCAACCGAAAGGTGCTGGAAAAAAACACTGCTCCACACGCCACCCGCCGCCTGGTATTCGTCTGTACTCAACAGGCCGAATCCCAGTGACGAGTTGCGCCCCAATCCCCAGGTCCCACTGCCCATCGCCACGACCGGAGGCTCCCCGGCACCCGGATTTGCCCCGCGCACCTTGCCCAGGGAGAAGTAATAACCGGGCTCTATCGGTACCGCCCCCGCAAAGGACGCGGCAGGGACGGTGAACCCATGCCTGCCACCACGAGTGCCAATGACACTGACCTCAAGATCGCTGGTGCCATTGAGTATGGGTAATCCGGTCAACGTGAACGGGCCTTCCGGTACCAGTGTGGTATGGATCAACACCCCGGCCTGGCGCACCTCGACCCGGGATGGGCTCTGGGCCAAACCTTCGACCACCACGCTGCTGCCACCCGGACTGCGCGATTGGCCATCCGGCGAGAGCTGGAAACCCGACAGCTGTAACCCACCGAACACCGGGTTGTTGCTGGAAATCTGCCCGACCTGGAAGGTCGACTTCAGGGGCGCGAAATCGCGCTGGGCGTAGGCATTCACATGCTCGCTGCTGCGCTTGCCGTTATCGGAGACGAAGAATTGGCGGCTTCGGACGATCCAGTTGCCGATATTGAATCCCGCCTCGGTGTAGGCCGAAACCGAGCGGGAAGAGCCGCTGTTGAAGCGCTCTTCGAACCCCTGCACATCGTAATTGAACAAGGCTGCCGTGCCGCCCTGGGAGAAACTGCCGACATCCCATTCGGCCTCGCGCATTGACTGAGTAGGCACCACCAGCGATACCTCATCGCTGCCGGGGCGCAACTTGACGATGGTCGCGGGGTAAGCACCGAGAAAGTCATGACACGCCTGATCGGGCGCGATACCCGGCCGAATAATCGCGGCTGGCAACCGCAACCCGGCCTTGTCCAGCAGGACCGGGGTAAAACACAACTGCCCCTGGTAGTCGAAGCGTGCCTCCACCAGGCCCAATGAGGTGCCGTTGACCTGCAGCCCCACCACGTGCACGCCCTCGCGGAATCGCGCAGCACTGCGAAAATAATGGGCAACCTTCGGGTCGATCCCGTTCGCCGACAAGACCGCCAGATCAAAACCCGATCCGAGCTCCAGCGCGTAGGCGGGAAGGCTCCACAGCGTTGCCAGGCCGATACAAGTCCGGGAAACCGAGGTTCGAATGGGTCGTACAGAGAGGCTCCAATCGTTTGCATGGGTAGCATTTCTCATAGACCGCTCAACCCGCCTCGACAACAACGGAGGCTTCGTAGGCGGTTGCCGAATACCCGTAGACCGTCGCCGGTTGAATCTCGACACCGCTGACCTGGGCCATCGCCTCTTCGATGCGGGTTGATAACACTTCGCCAGGCAGGATATAGGTGCGCGGCAATATCGCCGGGTGCCTCGACGGCAGCAGGTGCACCTCCAGCCCCATCCGGACCACGTAGGCACTGTCGTTATGAACCGTCAGCCGATTTCCCCGCAGCTTCCACTTCAGCAACTTCCATGGCTCCTGATGCCGCGGCAAGCCCTGGGGATGCAGGATCAGCGGTAAGTCCTGTCGAATGGTCACTCCAATGGTCGAGCGCCCTTCGGCGCGCGCCTGCGGAATACCTTCAAAGGTGACGCGCTTCAATCGCTGAGTCTTGAGCGGCTGCTTCAAGGTACTGATAAACCGCACAAGTTGTGTTTCGCCCGGTTCGACACGGGCGATAGGAGGCGTAACGATCAAGAGTGTCTCCGGATCTTCCGGGACGTTTTGAATGACTGTGTGAAGTAAAGCAGGGCCAGCGTCCGTATTTTTTACGTTGATCGTCGCTTCACCGTTCTCTTCATAAAGAATAACAACGGATGTTTCCGGCTCCATTCCATCCGCTCTTACACTGCCAGAAACTAAAAAATAAAGATTCGCACACCAGAACAGAGCATTAACTGTATTTAAAATACGACTCATCGAACTCTACCCGCAACCAGATAACGCACCGTTGACAATCACGAAATACCTATACGCATATAAAGAGCCAGCACGAAGCCACGGTGCGCGACCGCCTGCTAAATGCTGGCCATGTTTATAGAGTTAGATTCGAGTTACTACCAAAGTAGCAGCTCCATTCAATTGAATATCCCTGCTGAGATCCAGTGCATCGCCGCGATTGATCACAGCCTTGACTACGAGAGTGCCGGTAACGGAAGAGACCGCGGCTGGAGTTGTGTTGTTATTACGGCTCCAGGAGTGCTGGTAAGGAGATTTTTCGACCTTGCCGTCACTGGTGCTCCAGGCACCGCCGGAGCTTGTCCTTCTAAGCGGGTACAGCGTAGCGCCGACAGTGGTCAAGGTGGCGAGCCTGATCGAATAGCCACCGGTATTCCTGGTTCCGACCGCGCCAAGACCAAAGTTGTGGTTGTCGGTGAAGCCGGTTCCCAGGATCCCCCTTACGACACTGTTTGTTTGTGAGTCAGTAACGGACAGTGCCATCTGGGCAGCCGCCGCACCACAGTTGACGTTTAACGGCAGCGACTTTTCCGGCAGAGGATAGAAAGAGGTCAGCGGAATGCTCGACGCATTGATCGTACCGTAATCAACGGTGCCGCCTGTGGCGCCGAGGTTTACCGTGCATGCAGCTGGTTTAATGGTTCCGGTGACTCTCAGGTTCCCGGCACCACTTGTATTTGCTTGAGTACCCATGCTTACCGCCAGGCCAACGACAACTATTGCCAAACCAAATGTTCTGTTCATGTTCATCCTGTCACTGAAGTTCTCAGGTGCATGTGGTTCGCCGGGCTATTCCATGCCCAACTGCTATCAACCTTGATAGGCAAACTACAAATAGTTAACACCACGGCTTAATTGCCGAGTGACAGTCTCTCTCGTAAACACCCGAAGAAAGAATGAGACGACGCCTGAACTAGTGTCAGAGCGGTAAAAAAACAATGTCCCCTTAGATCATCCTTGCAGTAGTCCTGACTTAATTATCGACTGGAACAAATAACCCAGCCATGTAGGCATATTCAGGAAGCCTATTAAAGCTGGAGATTTCCGTTACTCCACTTGCCCTACGGAACAATCGCCAGGCGCATCAAGAATCGCCCTACATATCCTGCAGATTTTCCTCCAAGACACCGATGAGCGAATTCCGGAAGCACTACGCGTTGGCGTCAGCGGTTGATCGTGGCACGATGGCGAGGTTATCGACCGAGACCCCTTAACCATGCCGCAATCCCAAGCCAAGAATCTGTCCCTGATCGCCGCCATCGACCTGGGCTCCAACAGCTTTCACATGGTCGTGGCCAAGGCCCAGAACGGCGAAATCCGCATCCTTGAGCGGCTCGGCGAGAAAGTGCAGCTGGCTGCCGGGATCGACGACGAGCGTCAGCTCAATGAAGAATCCATGCAGCGCGGGCTCGATTGCCTGAAGCGCTTTGCCCAACTGATCAACGGCATGCCCCCGGGCGCCGTGCGGATCGTCGGCACCAACGCCCTGCGCGAAGCCCGCAACCGGGGCGAGTTCATCCGCCGCGCCGAGGAGATCCTCGGGCACCCGGTAGAGGTCATCTCCGGCCGCGAGGAAGCGCGCCTGATCTACCTCGGCGTGTCCCACACCCTGGCCGACACTCCGGGCAAGCGCCTGGTGGCCGACATCGGCGGTGGCAGTACCGAATTCATTATTGGCCAGCGCTTCGAGCCGCTGCTGCGCGAAAGCCTGCAAATGGGCTGCGTCAGCTACACCCAGCGCTATTTCAAGGACGGCAAGATCACCCCGGCCCGCTACGCCCAGGCTTATACGGCGGCGCGGCTGGAGATCATGAGCATCGAGCACGCCCTGCACCGCCTGACCTGGGATGAGGCCATCGGTTCGTCCGGCACCATCCGCGCCATCGGCCTGGCCCTCAAGGCCGGCGGCCATGGCGCTGGCGAGGTCAACGCCGAAGGCCTGGCCTGGCTCAAGCGCAAGCTGTTCAAGCTGGGGGATGCCGAGAAGATCGACTTCGAAGGCATCAAGCCTGATCGCCGCACCATTTTCCCGGCGGGCCTGGCGATTCTCGAAGCGATTTTCGACGCCCTTGAACTGCAACGCATGGACCACTGCGATGGCGCCCTGCGTGAAGGGGTGCTCTACGACCTGCTGGGCCGTCATCATCATGAAGACGTCCGTGAGCGCACCCTCAGCTCGTTGATGGAGCGTTACCACGTCGACCTGGAACAGGCGGCGCGGGTTGAACGCAAGGCGCTGCATGCTTTCGACCAGGTCGCAGCGGACTGGGACCTGGAAGACGGCGTGTGGCGTGAACTGCTGGGCTGGGCGGCCAAGGTCCATGAAGTGGGGCTGGACATCGCCCACTACCATTACCACAAGCACGGCGCCTACCTGATCGAGCACTCGGACCTGGCGGGTTTCTCCCGTGAAGACCAGCAGATGCTCGCGCTGCTGGTACGCGGCCACCGCCGCAACATCCCCCGGGACAAGTTTGCCGAGTTCGGTGCCGAGGGCATCAAGCTGATTCGCCTGTGCGCGCTGCTGCGGTTTGCGATCCTGTTCCACCACATCCGTGGTACCCAGGAAATGCCGCAAGTGGTCCTGCGGGCCAATGCCGACAGCCTGGACGTGGTATTCCCGAAGAACTGGCTGGATGAAAACCAGCTGACCCAGGCGGATTTCGCCCAGGAAGCCGAGTGGCTGACGCGGGTTGGGTTCACGCTGAACGTGCGCTGATATGAGTGAGTGACGCGGAGCGTCACAGGATGTATTCCCACGCAGAGCGTGGGAACAATCCAACGCCACAAAACAAATGTGGGAGCGGGCTTGCTCGCGAAGGCGGAGTGTCAGTCAACAGATTCATCGACTGATCCACCGCTTTCGCGAGCAAGCCCGCTCCCACATTTTTGACCGCGTCGGTTTTTAGTTCACCGTCAGAATCGGGCTGCCCAGCTTCTCCAGCAACGTCGCCTGGGCGCTGCGCGGGTTCTGGTTGCCGGTCGGGGTGTTGCGCACGTAGCGCCCGTCCGACTGCAGGCTCCAGCTGTGGGTGTTATCGGTGAGATAACTTTCCAGCTCCTTCTTGACCCGCATGATCAGTTTCTTGCCTTCCACCGGGAAGCAGGTCTCCACACGCTTGTCGAGGTTGCGCTCCATCCAGTCGGCACTGGAGAGGAACATCTGCTCCTCGCCGCCATTGAGGAAGTAGAACACCCGCGTGTGCTCCAGGAAGCGCCCGATGATCGAACGCACGTGGATGTTATGGGATACCCCGGCGATGCCCGGCCGCAGGCAGCACATGCCACGCACCACCAAATCGATACGCACACCCGACTGGCTGGCCTTGTACAGCGCGCGGATGATCTTCGGATCGGTCAGCGAGTTGAACTTGGCGATGATGTGCGCCGGCTTGCCTTCGAGGGCGAACTGGGTCTCGCGGGCAATCATGTCGAGCATGCCCTTCTTCAGGGTGAACGGCGCGTGCAGCAGTTTCTTCATGCGCAAGGTCTTGCCCATGCCGATCAACTGGCTGAACAGCTTGCCGACGTCTTCACACAAGGCGTCGTCGGAGGTCAGGAGGCTGTAGTCGGTGTAGAGCTTGGCGTTGCCGGCGTGGTAGTTGCCGGTGCCCAAGTGGGCGTAGCGCACGATCTCACCGGCTTCGCGGCGCAGGATCAGCATCATCTTGGCGTGGGTCTTGAAGCCGACCACGCCGTAGATCACCACCGCACCGGCGGCTTGCAGACGGCTGGCCAGTTGCAGGTTGGACTCTTCGTCGAACCGCGCCCGCAGTTCGATCACCGCCGTCACTTCCTTGCCGTTACGCGCGGCGTCTACCAGCGCATCGACGATTTCGGAGTTGGCGCCGGAGCGGTACAGGGTTTGGCGCACAGCCAGCACGTGCGGGTCCTTGGCGGCCTGGCGCAGCAGGTCGACCACCGGGGTGAAGGACTCGAACGGGTGCAGCAGCAGAATGTCCTGCTTGCTCACCACACTGAAGATGTTCTCGCTGTTTTGCAGCAGTTTCGGGATCTGCGGGGTGAACGGCGTGTATTGCAGCTCCGGGTGGCTGTCCAGACCAGTAATGCTGAACAGGCGCGTCAGGTTCACCGGGCCATTGACCTGGTACAGCTCGGTCTCGCTCAGGTTGAACTGCTTGAGCAGGTAGTCGGACAGGTGTTTCGGACATGTGTCCGCCACTTCCAGGCGCACCGCATCACCGTAGCGACGGGAGAACAGCTCGCCGCGCAGGGCGCGGGCCAAGTCTTCGACGTCTTCGGAGTCCAGCGCCAGGTCGGCGTTACGGGTCAGGCGGAACTGGTAGCAGCCCTTGACCTTCATGCCCTGGAACAGGTCATCGGCGTGGGCGTGGATCATCGACGAAAGGAATACATAGTTATCGCCAGCGCCCCCCACCTCTTCCGGTACCTTGATGATCCGTGGCAACAGGCGCGGTGCCGGAATGATCGCAAGGCCCGAGTCGCGACCGAAGGCATCGATACCTTCCAGCTCGACAATGAAGTTCAGGCTCTTGTTCACCAGCAGCGGGAACGGGTGCGTCGGGTCGAGGCCGATGGGGGTGATGATCGGCGAGATTTCGTCGCGGAAGTAGCGGCGCACCCAGGTCTTGATCTTGGTGGTCCAGTGCCGGCGCCGGATGAAGCGCACGTGATGCTTTTCCAGTTCCGGCAGCAGGATGTCATTGAGGATCGCGTATTGGCGGTCCACGTGGCCGTGTACCAGCTCGCTGATGCGGGCCAGGGCCTGATGCGGTTGCAGGCCGTCGGCACCGGCTTGTTCACGGGCGAACGTGATCTGCTTCTTCAGGCCGGCGACACGGATCTCGAAGAACTCGTCCAGGTTGCTGGAGAAGATCAGCAGGAATTTCAACCGCTCCAGCAATGGGTAGGACTCATCCAGCGCCTGTTCCAGCACGCGGATGTTGAATTGCAGTTGTGACAGCTCGCGATGGATGTACAGGCTGCTGTCATCCAGGTTGGTAACCGCAACCACCGGTACCGGCGCGGCAGCGGGCGCTTCGGCCACCACGGCAGGCGGGGCCGGCTCCAGCTCCGGCGGGGTCTCGGTAGCTTGTTCGACCACCGGGTGAGCGTCTTTTACGGCAACTTCTGTGAGTCCTTCGGTATTCATCGAGTGTTCCTGTGAGGGCTAGTGTTGCTCTCTAAGCAATTGGGCAGCGCGGGCGGCGAAGTAAGTCAGGATGCCATCGGCACCCGCGCGTTTAAAGGCAGTCAGGGATTCAAGGATCACCCCTTCACTCAACCAACCATTCTGGATCGCGGCCATGTGCATGGCGTATTCACCGCTGACCTGATAGACAAAGGTCGGCACCTTGAATTCCTCTTTGACCCGATAAAGGATGTCGAGGTACGGCATCCCGGGCTTGACCATCACCATGTCGGCGCCTTCGGCCAGGTCCGCGGCCACTTCGTGCAGGGCTTCGTGGCTGTTGGCCGGGTCCATCTGGTACGAGGCCTTGTTGGCCTTGCCCAGGTTCAGCGCCGAACCCACCGCATCGCGGAACGGGCCGTAATAGGCGCTGGCGTACTTGGCCGAGTAGGCCATGATGCGCACGTTGACGTGGCCGGCCAGCTCCAGGGCTTCGCGAATCGCCTGGATGCGACCGTCCATCATGTCCGAGGGGGCCACCACCTGGGCGCCCGCTGCGGCGTGGGACAAGGCCTGTTTTACCAGCGCATCAACGGTGATGTCGTTCTGAACATAGCCTTCTTCGTCGAGAATGCCATCCTGCCCGTGGGTGGTGAACGGGTCCAGCGCCACATCGGTAATCACCCCCAGCTCCGGAAAGCGTTCACGCAAGGCGCGGGTGGCGCGCTGGGCGATGCCGTCGGGGTTCCAGGCTTCGGCGGCGTCCAGGGACTTGAGCCCGGACGGCGTGACCGGGAACAGCGCCAGCGCCGGAATCCCCAGTTCAACCCAGTTCGCGGCCTCTTTGAGCAGCAAATCAATGGTCAAGCGCTCCACGCCCGGCATCGACGCCACCGCTTCCCGACGATTTTCACCGTCCAGCACAAACACCGGCAGGATCAGATCATTCACCGTCAGCACGTTTTCACGCACCAGGCGCCGGGAAAAATCATCACGACGGTTGCGACGCAGACGAGTGGCGGGAAACAGGCGGTTGGCGGGGGTAAAGCTCACGGCAGACTCCTGAGCCCGGCTTGACGGGCGAGCGTGACAGTTATAAGCGGCCATTATGACGAAGGAATTACAGTTGTGGTTAGCTCATGCGCCGTAAGGCAACCGGCGTGCGACCTGTAGTCGCATTCGTCGTTTATGTAGGAATTGTTCACTTCGTGACACATCTCGATACTTTCATGAATGTTCACGAAGGCGTAGGCTGCGCGTTCATTTCGCCAGCACCCAGACCATGCTTCAACAATTTCTGCATGACTTCGGCTACTTTGCGCTGTTCCTAGGCACCTTCTTCGAAGGCGAAACCATCCTGGTTCTCGCAGGCTTCCTGGCGTTCCGTGGATACATGGATATCAACCTGGTGGTGGTCGTTGCCTTTTTCGGCAGCTACGCCGGCGACCAGTTGTGGTACTTCCTGGGACGCAAGCACGGCCGCAAACTGTTGGCGCGCAAGCCGCGCTGGCAACTGCTGGGCGACAAGGCCCTGGAGCATATTCGCAAGCACCCGGACATCTGGGTGCTGAGCTTCCGGTTTGTCTACGGTTTGCGCACGGTGATGCCGGTGGCCATTGGTTTGTCGGGCTACCCGCCGGGTCGCTACCTGTTGCTCAACGGGATTGGCGCCGCCGTGTGGGCCGCTGCGCTGGGCGCTGCGGCTTACCATTTCGGCGCGGTACTGGAAGGCATGCTGGGCAGCGTCAAGAAATACGAGCTGTGGGTGCTGGGCGCACTGCTGGTGCTGGGCCTGGGCTTGTGGATTCGCCGGCGCGTCAAGAACGCCCGCCTGACCCGCGAAGCCTGTGCCGCCGAGAAGGTTCGCCTGGCGGCCGGCGAACCTGAAAAAGCCGAAAAGCCTACGACGCCAGTCGAGTAAGCCGGTCTCTGCAACAGTAGAGGCCGATGCCGCTGAGCAAGCTGTAACTGACCAGCCCCAGCCAGCCCAACGCGCTGGCCGGCCACAGCCCCACCAGCGGCGCCAGCCACACCAAAGGCACATTCAGTGCCAGGCGCAGCAGTTCAGCCTTCAACGCCCACGGGCGGTTCTCCAGCGCCACCCCCAGGGTAAACAACCCCAATGCCATCGCGCTCCAGCCCAACACCAGGGCAGCGGTCGGCAAGCCCTCGCCGAAATTCATCAGGTAGCTGCCAAAACCCACGTACGCGGCAAACTGCAGCGCGATGTAAATCTGTTGGCGCCCATCCAGCGGCACCTCGAACTTGCGGAACTGGCTCAAGTCCGGCTTGGCCATCGGGTACTTTGCCGCCACATCCGCCGGGCGCCAACCGGTGCGCATGAACCAGATCCGCAGCTTGTCCCACCCACTTTCGGTGCGCCGAGCATCACTCCACAGCTGCGCATAAAACTGCAGGTTGGCCCACAGCGGGTTCCAGCTGGCCAAGGGCGTGGTCACGCCAAAGATTACCGGCTCGTTATCGTCTTCTTCCTGGAAGGAGCCAAACAGGCGGTCCCAAATAATGAACACCCCGCCGTAGTTGCGATCCATGTAGAGAGCGTTCTGTGCATGGTGGGCCCGATGATTGGATGGCGTGACGAAGAACCACTCGTACCAGCCGAGCTTCGGCACATGCCGCGTATGCACCCAGAATTGATACAACAGGTTGAGGGACGCCACGCTGATAAACACCACCAGCGGCACGCCCAACACGGCCAGCGGCAAGTAGAAGATCCAGCTCAGCAGGAAGCCGGTGCTGGTCTGGCGCAAGGCGGTGCTGAGATTGTAGTCCTCGCTCTGGTGATGCACGGAATGCGCGGCCCAGAGGATGTTGCGCTCATGGCCCATGCGATGCAGCCAGTAGTAGCAGAAGTCATAGAACACAAAGGCGAACACCCAGGTCCAGACGCTCTGGGCCGACAGCTCGATGATCGCCAGGTGCTTGAGGGCGAAGGCATAGGTGAGGATGCCCACCCCTTTGGTCAGCAGCCCTGTGGTGGTGGACAGCACGCCGGTGCTGAGGCTGTTGATGGCGTCAGCCACCCGGTAGTTGCGTTGGCCGCGCCGGTAGTCGGCCAGCAGCTCGACCACGATCAAGGCAATGAAAAACGGTACCGCGTAAGGGACGAAGTCCATGGGCAAGTCCGGTCAATTATTGTTACATCTAGAGTAGGTGTAGCGGCTGGATATCCCATTGGCAATGAGTGACAAATGAGTAGACATTTAACGCCATGAATCAGGAGAAATGCCCATGAGCAAAAAGATTGCAGTGATCCTTTCCGGCTGTGGCGTGTACGACGGGGCTGAGGTTCATGAAAGCGTGATCACCCTGCTGCGCCTGGACCAGCGCGGCGCCGAGGTGCAGTGTTTTGCGCCGAACATTGCCCAGTTGCATGTGATCAACCACCTGACGGGCGAGGAGATGCCCGAGTCGCGCAATGTGCTGGTGGAGTCGGCGCGCATTGCCCGTGGCGAGGTGAAGGACATTCGTGAGGCCAACGCCGAGGATTTCGACGCACTGATCGTGCCCGGGGGGTTTGGCGCGGCGAAGAACCTGTCGAACTTTGCCGTGGAAGGCGCCGGGTGCAGCGTCAACCCGCAGGTGCTGGAACTGGCCGAGGCGTTTGCCGAAGCGGGCAAGCCCGTCGGGCTGATCTGCATCTCGCCGGCGCTGGCAGCGAAGATCTATGGCCCAGGCGTGACCTGCACCATCGGCAATGACGCCGACACCGCAGCCGCCATGGACAAGATGGGCGCCACCCACCAGGAATGCGCGGTCGACGACATCGTCGAAGACAAGGCGCGCAAGCTGGTGAGTACCCCGGCCTACATGCTGGGCAAACGCATCAGCGAAGTGGCGTCAGGCATCAACAAGCTGGTGGACCGGGTGCTGGAACTGACCCACGAGAACGATTAGGCCTTCATCAGCCGGGTCAGAATCCGATCCAGCGAATTGGCAAACGCCTGCTTGTCCTTGTCCCCATGGGGCGGCGGGCCACCGCCCATCTGCCCCTGCTCCCGCAGATCGGTGAACAGGTTACGCACCGCCAGCCGCTCGCTCATGTTCTGCGGGCTGAACTCCTTGCCTCGTGGGTCGAGCGCAGCCACGCCATTCTTCACCAAGCGGTCGGCCAACGGCACATCGCTGCAGATCACCAGGTCACCGGGCACGGCGTGCTCCACCAGGTAGTCATCGGCCGCGTCCGGGCCGCTGGGCACCACGATCAACTTCACGCACGAGAAGCTCGGCTTGATCTGGCTCTGCCCGGCCACCAGCACCACTTCGAACTGGCGCTTGAGGGCGAACTTCACCACCTGATCCTTGGCTGCCCGGGGGCAGGCGTCTGCATCGATCCACACGCGCATGGTTAAGCCACCACCCGGCGCTTTTCAGCCAGCCGGCTGCGACCGTACAGCACCACAATCGCCAGGATCGCCACAGCCTGGGCGCTCAGGGAATAGGCATCGGCGTGAATGCCCAGCCAGTCGAAGTCAAAGAACGCGACCGGCCGGGTGCCGAAGATCCCGGCTTCCTGCAACGCCTTGACGCCATGCCCGGCGAATACCACCGACAGCGCGCACAGCAACGCCGCGTTTATGCCGAAGAACAGCGCCAGCGGCAGTTTCGCCGAGCCCCGCAGAATCACCCAGGCCAGGCCCACCAACAGCACCAGCGCCGTGGCGCCACCGGCCAATACCGCGTTGTGCCCGGCAGGGCCGGCCTGCAACCACAGGGTTTCGTAGAACAGGATCACTTCGAACAGCTCGCGGTACACCGAGAAGAACGCCAGCATCGCAAAACCGAAGCGCCCGCCACCGCCCACCAGGCTGCTCTTGATGTAGTCCTGCCAGGCGGCCGCGTGACGGCGGTCGTGCATCCACACCCCGAGCCACAGCACCATCACGCTGGCAAACAGCGCCGTGCAGCCTTCCAGCAACTCGCGCTGGGCGCCGCTGACGTCGATCACATAAGCCGCCAACGCCCACGTCGCCAAGCCGGCCAACAGCGCCAGGCCCCAGCCGACGTTGACGCTGCGCACCGCCGATTGCTGGCCGGTGTTGCGCAGGAACGCGAGAATCGCCGCCAGCACCAGGATCGCTTCCAGGCCTTCGCGCAGCAGGATCAGCAAACCGGAGATGTAGCTCAGGGACCAGCTCAAGCCATCGCTGCCCAGCAGGCCGGCGGACTCGGTGAGCTTGCCCTTGGCCACATCCAGGCGCTGCTGCACTTGCTCGATCGGCAAGCCGTCCTGCAATGACTGCCGGTAGGCCATCAGGGCCTTTTCGGTGTCCTTGCGCACGTTGGCATCAACGTTATCGAGGGAGCTTTCAACCAGCTCGAAACCTTCCAGGTAGGCGGCTACCGACAGGTCGTAGGCCTGCTCGTGCTCGCCATTGCGGAACGCGGCGAGGCTTTTGTCGAGGGTGGCCGCGGTGTAATCAAGCAACTGCGCCGGGCCACGCTTGACCTGCGGCGGTTGGGCGCGCTGGGCGCGGAAGGTGGCAACTGCGCCGGGACCTTCGGCAGCCAGCACTTCGTTGGGGGTCTGGCGCGCGAGGTCGGCGAGGTTGAAGGACTTTTCACTGTTCGCGGCAGCCGGGTCGGCGGTGAAGCCGGCGATATAGGTCGCCAGGTCCCAGCGCTGGCGGTCGTCCAGTTGATCGGCAAACGACGGCATGTCGGTGCCTTCCACGCCCAGACCCAGGGTGTTGTAGATCGCGTAGAGGCTCAAGCGATCGAGGCGTGCAGCGTCCCGCAGGTTGGCGGGCGGCGGCGTCATGCCCACGCTTGCGGGGCCATCGCCGGCGCCTGTAGCGCCGTGGCACACCGAGCAGTTCTGCGCGTACAGCGGCGCACCGCGCGTCGGATCGGGGGTAATGGCCGGGGCCTGGCTGACTTCATAGGCCACTGCCAACTTGGCGCCCAATTGCCGGGCCTGGTGCGCAACTGCCGCGCCATCCTGATGAGCCGTCACCGCCGCCAACAGTTCATCCACGCCTTTTATCAGCTCGGCACGCTCGGGCTTTTCCGGCAGATCGGCCACAAGCCCCTGCAACACCCCGAGAAACTCTACCTGTTCACGGTATTCGGAATCATCGATAACCTTGCCCGCCTCCACTGTCGGGGGGTAGTCCGCACCGATGTAGTCCAGTAAATGCAGGGCTTGGGGCGCGCCCTCGGCAGTTGCAGCCAGCAGGTTGAAACTGCACGACATCAACGCCGGCAGCACCAGCCAGGCAAGAAAACGGAAGGGGGCAATCATGAATGGATCTCAAATGGAAATACGAAGTAACACATTGTCAAACCTTACGGGGTTTGACTCAAGG
>NZ_CP080030.1:6898803-7016838 GCF_019382755.1 Pseudomonas sp. Colony2
AAATCGGATCCAAAAGGCCATTGTTTTGCCAGTAATCGGGCTTATAATGCCGCGCCTTCGTTATTTCGAAATGGCATTTCAGCTCCTCTTTTTATGAGGAATTGGCCGGATCGCAACTCGTTCCTGCCATTGGTGATTCGGCCCGACCAGCACATTCGGCCGATTACGTTCAGGGAAGAAGCTCTTCGATGGCATCTCGCGCCTTTACCTCGCTCGCGCTCGCGGCAGTGACCTTGCTGTCCGGTTGTTCGATGTTTCGCAGCTACGACACCGAGCTGCAAGCCACCAATCAGCAGTTGGCCACCGGCAACGTCGACGCCGCGCTGACGCTGCTTGAGAAGAACAACACCGGCGACGACAAGGACCTTCTCTACTACTTCGAAAAGGGTGAGTTGCTGCGTGCCAAGGGCGACCTGACCGGCAGCCAGGTCGCCTGGCGCAGCGCCGACCTGCAAGTCTACAAGTGGGAAGAGTCGGTCAAGTTCGACACCGACAAGTACCTCGCGCAGTTCGGCGCCTTCCTGGTCAATGACAAGGTCCGCCGTTACGAAGGCTACGACTACGAAAAGGTCATGCTGACCACCCAGATGGCCCTCAACCTGCTGGCGCTGAATGACTTCGACGGTGCCCGCACCGAGATCAAGAAGACCCACGAACGCGAAGCGGTGATTGCGGACCTGCGGGACAAGGAATACCTCAAGAGCGAAAACGAGGCCGAGCGCCAGGGCATCGCAACACAGTTCAAGGACCTGCGCGGCTACCCGGTGGAAAGCCTCAACGCCCCTGAAGTGGTAGGCCTGAAGAACAGCTACCAGAGCGCGTTCAGCCACTACCTGGCCGGCTTCGTCTACGAAGCCCTGGGCGAAAAAGACCTGGCCGCACCGGGTTATCGCAAGGCCGCCGAACTGCGCCCCAACACACCGCTGCTGGAACAGGCCCTGCTCGACCTGGACAAATCCAAGGTCGGTGCGGACGAGACTGACGTGCTGATCGTGGTGCAAAGCGGCCTGGCGCCGGCCCGCGACTCGATTCGCCTGCCGTTGCCGATCCCCATCGACGGCCACCTGGTGATCACGCCACTGTCGTTCCCGGTGATCAAGCCCGACACCTCGACCGCGCCCTTCGCCCAGATCGGTGTCGACGGCCGGCAACAGAACCTCACTGCCCTCAACAGCACCACCGCTATGTCCCGCCGCGCCCTGCGGGATGACATGCCGGGGATCATCCTGCGCACCACCGTGCGCGCCGTCACTCGCGGCATCACCCAGAACAACCTGAACAAGACCAACCCGATGGCGGGCCTGGTACTCGGTATTGCCTCGGCCGTCACCGAAGGCGCCGACACCCGCACCTGGCGCACCCTGCCGGACATGACCCAGGTGACACGCCTGCGCCTCAAGCACGGCGAGCATCAGGTCAGCCTGCCCAACGCCCTGGGCGGCACGCTGGTGACGGTCAAGGCCGATCAACGCTACCAGGTGATCACCCTGCGCGTGGTCGGCAACCAGGTCTTCGCCGGCGGTCTTGCAGCCCAAGTGGTGCAGAACAATCCGCCCCAGGCCGTCGCCACTCTCAAACAACCTTAAGGAGCACGCTATGCGTCATTTCATCCTCGGCGCCCTGGCGCTGGTCCTGCTGGCCGGTTGCGCCACCCCGCCACCGCCGGAACCCGGAAGCGCCGCGAGCAAGATCGTGGTGATGGGCAAGTTCAAGGGCATCGCCGTCGGCGCCATCCGTGTCGCCCGGGAAAACGGTTTCCTGACCGCCAAGGTGCAGTTGAGCAACATCACCAGCAGCAACCAGATGATGTATTACCGCTTCGCCTGGCTGGGTGCCGACGGTTTCCCGGTGGGTGATGAAGAGACCTGGAAGGTGCTGAACCTCTACGCAAACCAGGCGACCTTCCTGCCGGCCATCGCCAACCTGCCCCAGGCTGCCGACTTCCGCCTTGAAGTGAAGACGCCTTGATCCACCCACTCATTCAGTTTCAGAGAGACATCCCCATGTTTGCACGCTTCTCGTTCCTCGCCGTGGTGGCCGTCCTGGCCAGCGGCTGCGCCAACACCTCGCCAGTCCTGGGCGGTAAAAACATCAGCTACGGCGACAGCAAGGCCGTGGAACTGGTGACCAACGAGTTCGGCTCCACCGACCTGCAGATGATCGCCGAAAGCATGACCCGCTCCCTGGCCCAGTCCGGCATCCTGCAAGGCCGCCCGGTGGTGCAGGTGTATGACGTGAAGAACAAGACCAGCGAGTACATCGATACCCGCGAGATCACCACGTCGATCAAGACCCAGCTGATGAAGACCGGCACCGCCCGCTTCGCCAGCGACAACACTGACATGCAAAGCCAGGTCGACCAGCTGAAGCTGCAGAACCAGAGCGGCCTGTATAAGAAGTCGACCGTCAGCAAGACCGGCAACATGGTCGCCGCCAAGTACCGCCTGGAAGGCTCCATCAGCTCCATCGTCAAGCGCAGCTCGGACTACAAGGACGTGTTCTACAAGTTCAGCCTGCAACTGGTCGACGTCGAAAGCGGCCTGGCCGAATGGATGGACGAAAAAGAAATCCGCAAGACCACGGAGCGCTAAGCAATGCGTGCATGGATCGGCATGATCGGCCTGCTGTGCGCCTTTGGCGCCTCGGCCGCACCGAAGATCGCGGTAACCGACCTGGCCTACGAGGCTCGCGTGGAGGAGTACATCCACCAGGTCGCGGCCAGCAATAATTTCCAGGCCAGCGCCTACAACGCCAGCGGCGCCTCGAGCTACAGCGAATACGAAAGTCGTACCAGCTACATCGAGCAGACCGAGCTGCGCAAGTTCAGCGGCGACATCAAGGGGGAAATCCTCAAGTCGCGGCAGTTCCAGCTGGTGCAGGGCACGCCTTACACCGCGGACGCCAAGGGCGATGTGTATGACGTGATCAAGCGGATCAAGGCCGGTAACTTCAAGGGTGCGGACTACGTGCTGTTCGGCACCTTGTCGGACATCGACTTCACCCAGGACATCAACGCGCTGGACCACACCAACAGCTACTCGGCGGTGCTGGGCCTGACGCTGGTGGCGGATTTCAGCCTGATCAACACCCGCACCTTTGAGATCACCTCGGCGTTTACCGCCATGGGCGAAGGCCAGGACACCAAGCTGGTGAACAACCGTGACGTGCGCGTGAGCCTGAACCGGCCTCGCGTGGTGCGGGAAGTGTCGAAGGCGTTGGGCGAGGATGTGGCGCGGCAGTTGGCCGAACAACTCGGCGGTGGTTATCAGGAAGCACCTGGACAGCCTGCATTGCGCAATAACCTGCCACGGGATGAAGCGCCGAAGATCCTGCGCTGAACGAAAATCCCGCTACCGACATAAAACCAATGTGGGAGCGGGCTTGCTCGCGAATGCGGTGGATCAGTCAATACATCTGGTGACTGACACTGCGCATTCGCGAGCAAGCCCGCTCCCACATTTTTGATCCGGTTTCGTCAGTTAAGCCGTTGCGCGATGCAAGCTGGCCAGGAACCCCGCCGCCCCAACGAACAAGCCAGCAAACGTACGGTTCATGCGTTTCTGCTGCTTCGGTGTGCGCAACAGGCGCAACACTTTCGACGCCAGCCCGGTGTAGCCGGCCATCACGATCATGTCCACGCAGATCATTGTCGCACCCAGGATCAGGTATTGGTTCAGCAGCGGCGCCTGCGGGTTCACGAACTGCGGCAGCACCGCCAGCATGAACACCAGGGCCTTGGGGTTGCTGGCGTTGACCAGGAACCCGCGGAACATCATCGCCATCGGCTTGCCGATCGGGCGAATCGCCGCGTCATCGCTCAGGTCGGTTGGCAGCGCGCGCCATTGCTTGATGGCCAGGTACACCAGGTACGCTACGCCAAACCATTTGATCGCATAAAACGCGGTGGAGGATGCGGCAAGAATCGCCCCCAGGCCGCCAGCGACCACGGCGATTTGCATCGCCAGGCCCAGTTGCAGGCCCAGGGCGTTCCAGTAACCGCGCAGGAAACCGTATTGCAGGCCGCTGGACATCGACGCAATGGCACCGGCGCCAGGGGAAAGACTGATGATCCAACTGGCCAGGAAAAAGGCCAGCCATGTGTCGAGCGCCATTACACACCTCAGAGCTTAGTTTGCTGAATGTTTCTAAACTAACGCTGCCGGCTGAGAAATGGCTAGAAAAATTTTGGGGTGCGCCTTTGTGGCGAGGGGGCTTGCTGTGGCGAGGGAGCTTGCTCCCGCTGGAGTGCGTAGCGCTCCCGGCTTTTTTTGGGGCTGCTACGCAGCCCAGCGGGAGCAAGCTCCCTCGCCACAGGTTAAGGCAGCACGTCGCTGCCGCGCCAACGGCGCACCGAGCGCTGGAAGAACAGGCTGTTGGGCACTTGCACCATGACACTGCCGGTTCCGGCCTCTTCCACTTCGATCAGCGTGGTGTAGAGCAGGTTGATCGCCACCACCCGGCCTTTGACGCCGGGCTTGTCGACGGTGTCCACCAACTCGACCACATCGCCCAGGCGGAACGGCCCGACGGTGAAGATCAGGATGGCGCACAGCAGGTTGGACAACACCGACCACATGGCGAAGAACGCCACCGCGGCCACCGCCACAAAACCCGACAACGCCGTCCACAACACCGTGGCAGAGACGCCCAGGCGCTCCAGCACGAAGATCAGCGCGCTGCCCATGATCAGCCAGCGCAGGCCGCCGCGCAGCGGCATCAGCAACTGCGGCGGGAACGGATAACGTTCCCCCAGGCGGTTCAGGCATTTGGCGACGAAACGCTGGGCGAGATAGCCGGCCAGCAGGATCAGCAGAATCTGTACGGCCACCCAGATCGGCGCGATCCATTGGGCCGGCAGCGGCAGTTGCAGCGCTTCCATCAGGACAGCGCCTCCAGCTCCGCTTGCAAGGATTCCAGCAGTTCGAGGGCTTCCATCCAGGTCTCCTCCAACTGCGCTTCACGTACCTTGAGCTTGGCCTGTTCGGCCAGCAGGTCGCGCAATTCATCCTTGCGGGCCGGCTCGTAGACGGCGCTGTCACCCAGGCTGGTTTCGATCTTCGCCAGCTTCTCGTGGATCTTGCCCAATTCGGCTTCCAGCTTGTCCGCTTCACGCTTGTGCGGGGCCAGTTGCTGACGCAATGCAGCCGCGGCCTGGCGCTGGGCCTTCTTGTCGGTCTTGTCCGGGTTGACCGGCGTGTTGCTGACCGGCGCGTTGCGCAGGCGGTAGTCCGACAGCCAACGGGCATAGTCTTCCAGGTCGCCGTCGAATTCCTCGACCTTGCCATCAGCCACCAGCAGGAAGTTATCCGTGGTGCTCTTGAGCAGGTGGCGATCGTGAGACACCACCAGTACCGCGCCGCTGAATTCCTGCAGGGCCATGGTCAACGCCAGGCGCATTTCCAGGTCGAGGTGGTTGGTCGGTTCGTCGAGCAGCAACAGGTTTGGCCGGTCCCAGGCGATCAGGGCCAGGGCCAGGCGGGCCTTTTCGCCACCGGAGAAATTCAGCACCGGCTCGTCAATGCGCGCACCACGGAAGTCGAAACCACCGAGGAAGTCCCGCAGGGTCTGTTCGCGTTCGGTCGGCGCCAGGCGCTGCAGGTGCAGCAGCGGGCTGGCCTTGGCGTCGAGGGAGTCCAGCTGGTGCTGGGCGAAGTAGCCCACCACCAGGTTCTCACCGCGCACCAGGCGACCGGCCAGGGGCTGCAATTCGCCCGAGAGGTTTTTGATCAAGGTCGACTTGCCCGCGCCGTTGGGGCCGAGCAGGCCGATCCGCGCGCCAGGGGTGAGCTGCAACTTGACCTTCTCGAGGATGGTCTTGTCGCCATAGCCCAGGCGGGCATCGGAAAGGTCCAGCAGCGGGCTGGAGATTTTCACCGATTCGCGGAACACAAAGTCGAACGGTGAATCGACGTGGGCCGCCGACAGTTCTTCCATGCGCTCCAGGGCCTTGATCCGGCTCTGGGCCTGACGGGCCTTGGTGGCCTGGGCCTTGAACCGGGCGATGTAGCTTTCCATGTGCGCGCGCTGCGCCTGCTGCTTCTCGTAGGCCTGCTGTTGCTGGGCCAGGCGTTCGGCACGGGCGCGTTCGAAGGCGCTGTAGCCGCCGCGGTACAGGGTGATTTTCTTCTGGTCGACGTGGGCAATGTTGTCCACCACGGCGTCGAGGAAATCCCGGTCGTGGGAAATCAGCAGCAAGGTGCCCGGGTAGCTTTTCAGGAAGTCTTCCAGCCACAGGATCGCATCGAGGTCCAGGTGGTTGGTCGGTTCATCGAGCAGCAACAAGTCCGAGGGGCACATCAGCGCCTGGGCCAGGTTCAGGCGCATGCGCCAGCCACCGGAGAAGTCGGCGACCGGGCGGTCCATCTGTTCGTTGGTAAAGCCAAGGCCGGCAAGCATCTTGCGCGCACGCGCGTCGGCGGTGTAGCCGTCGGCGCTGTCCAGTTCCGAGTGCAGGCGGGCCTGTGCGGCGCCGTCCTGGGCTTTCTCGGCCTCGGCGAGGTCGTGTTGCACCTGGCGCAGGCGCAGGTCGCCATCGAGCACGTAGTCGATCGCAATGCGGTCGAGGGTGTCGATCTCCTGGCGCATATGGGCGATGCGCCAGTCGGCCGGCAGCAGACAATCCCCGGAGTCGGGAGTCAGCTCACCCAGCAGCAAGGCGAACAACGTGGATTTGCCGGCGCCGTTGGCACCGATCAGGCCGGCTTTGTGACCGGCGTGCAGGGTCAGCTCGGCGTCTTCGAGAAGACGTTGCGGGCCACGCTGTAATGTTAGGCTTTGAAGTCGGATCATAATGGCGGCGGAGTCTACCAGCTTCGTTGGCCGCTGGCTTGGGTGTGAATATGTGCGCTGACCTGTGGAGCTTTGCCCTCTCGACCTACGCCCGCTCGGGCGTCGAGGACGCGTGCCTGCGCTTGCAGGCGCAAGGGGCTGATGTGTGCCTGGTGTTGTGCGGGTTGTGGCTGGAGCAGCGGGGTGTGGCGCCGCAACCGTCGCGCTTGCAGGCACTGCGACAGATCGCCGGGCCGTGGCAGGCGGAGGTGGTTGAGCCGCTGCGGCAAGTACGCACGCAATGGCGGGCCATGGCGCAGCAGGATGCTGAGCTGGGAGCGTTACGGGAGCGGGTCAAGGCTTTGGAATTGGATGCAGAAAGGCTGCTGCTATCACGCCTGGAAGGTGTGGCGCAGCATTGGCCGATGGCCGAGGTGAATCATCAAGCATGGGTTGAAGGACTGGCGGCCGAAGCCGCCAACCTTGACCACGACGCGCTGCATCAGCTGCGCGCCGCGGTTACCGGCACTTAGGAAGCGCTGGTTGGGGTGACGCTTGGCGCTGCCGGTGCAGGCGTGCTGCTGGCCGGTGCGGTTGGCGCTGTGGTACTGGCAGCAGGTGCAGCCGGGGTCGCAGGCTTTGCAGCTGGAGTAGCTGGTTTGGCTGGTGCTGGCTTGGCGGCGGCAGGTTTAGCGGCTGGTTTGGCAGCAGCAGGTTTGGCGGCCGGCTTGGCAGCTGGTTTCGCAGCAGCAGGCTTAGCGGCCGGCTTCGCGGCTGGTTTTGCAGCAGCAGGTTTAGCGGCTGGCTTCGCGGCAGGTTTTGCAGCAGCAGGTTTAGCGGCTGGCTTCGCAGCTGGTTTTGCAGCAGCAGGTTTAGCGGCTGGCTTCGCAGCTGGTTTCGCAGCAGCAGTTTTAGCGGCTGGCTTCGCGGCAGGTTTTGCAGCAGCAGGTTTAGCGGCTGGCTTCGCAGCTGGTTTCGCAGCAGCAGTTTTAGCAGCTGGCTTGGCGGCTGGTTTCGCAGCAGCGGTTTTAGCAGCTGGCTTCGCGGCTGGTTTCGCAGCAGCAGTTTTAGCAGCTGGCTTGGCGGCTGGTTTCGCAGCAGCGGTTTTAGCAGCTGGCTTCGCGGCTGGTTTYGCAGCAGCRGTTTTAGCTGCTGGCTTGGCAGCTGGTTTTGCAGCAGCGGTTTTAGCGGCTGGTTTGGCAGCTGGTTTTGCAGCAGCGGTTTTAGCAGCTGGTTTTGCAGCTGGTTTTGCAGCAGCAGTTTTAGCCGCTGGTTTGGCAGCCGATTTAGCCGGTGCTTTTGCCGCAGGCTTGGCCGCAGCTTTCGCAGGTGCCTTGCTGGCTGGCTTCTTCGCTGCGCTGGCTGCAACGGCCTTAGCCGGAGCACGGGTGCTCAGCACTTTGCCTACAGCTTCCTTCACACGACCAACACCCTGGGCCAATTTCAGGCTCTCGGAAGCATCACGCTTGAGTTGGGAAATGTAGGTGCGGGTTTCGGATTGACGATCCTTGAGGGCGTCGAGCAAGTCCTCAAGTTCTTTGACGGCGTCCTTGGCCTTGGCTTGTGCCTTGGCTTTGCCAGCGGTCGCTGCGCCTTGCAGTTTGGTGCGGGATTTGTGCAGTTTTTCCTGAGCTTTGCCGCGTTGTTTTTCAAGCTTGGCGAGCAACTTCTCAGCATCAGCCAAGGCTTGTGAACAGGCGCTTTCCAAATGTTCGAGCAGGCTGCCCGAAAGTTGTTGGAGCAAATGCAACGGGGTATTTACAGGCTTCTGTTTGGCCGACATGGTTTACCTCCTGGCTGACGTGGGTGCGGCTCATACTAGCCCTCTGCTCTTACCGCCGCTAGGGCATGTTGACAGTATCGATTGGCTTGCGTTGCACCGCACGAAAATTCTTATTGATATAACGAAAATCCACGCCACTTTTTAAGCATTCACACTGGCATAATCCATCGCACTTTCGGCTGGAGAACGCCCATGTCGCGTTACCTTTTTTTAGTGTTGAGCGTGGTGCTTTGCGTGGCCAACGCAAGCGAGAAATCCCCCTCCAAAGATGACCACGACCTGGCCTACAGCCTGGGCGCGAGCCTGGGTGAGCGCCTGCGCCAGGAGATGCCTGGGTTGCAGGTAGAGGCGCTGATCGACGGACTCAAACAGGCCTATCAAGGTAAGCCACTGGCCCTGGACGACACACGCATCGAACAGATCCTTGCCCAGCACGAAGCACAAAACGCGCCGGACAATCGAGCACCACAAAGTGAAAAGGCACTCGCTGCCGAGCAACAATTTTTAGCCAGTGAAAAATCCAAAAGTGGTGTGCGTGAATTGGCAGACGGCATCCTGCTGACCGAACTGACCCCTGGCAGCGGGAAGAAACCGGCGGCCGATGATCGCGTGCAAGTGAATTATGTTGGGCGGTTACCCGACGGGACCGTCTTCGACAAGAGCACACAACCTCAGTGGTTTCGCCTGGACAGTGTGATCAGTGGCTGGCGCAGTGCGTTGCAACAGATGCCGGTGGGCGCGAAGTGGCGCCTGGTGATTCCATCCGACCAAGCCTATGGCGCTGATGGCGCAGGCGAACTGATCCCGCCTTATACGCCGCTGGTATTCGAGATCGAATTGCTCAAGGCGGGCGCCTGAGCCCAAACGAAAAACGGTGCGCAATGCGCACCGTTTTCTTGTGTCGGGGGGAGTCAGGCCTTAGCCGTCAACTCTTCCTTGTGAGCGTTGTGCAGCACTTCGATCAGGCAATCTTCCAGCTCGAAACGCTCGTGAAGCAAACCACCCAGCTCTTTGAATTTTTCTGCAACGCACTGGCCGGCATCACACAGGTCGTTGAACGCCAGCAGCTTCTCGGTGATGACATCGATGCGCGGGTAAATCGTCTCCGCCAAATCGAGGCCACGTTGATCGTCGAAAGCCTCGGCCTCTTTGGTCAACTGCTCGTAGACACCGAAGTGCCCCGCCGATACGTAGTCCACCAATACGCCGCAGAATTCCTGCAATGGCTTGCGGTTCTCGCTGAGCGCTTCGGGCTTGGCACCGAGAGCATCAAAGGCCCGAACCAGTTCGTGACGCGCTTTCAACCAACCATCGATCAGCTTGTGCACCCCACCCCAGCGTTCCTGAGCATTCTGACAACTTTCCAGCATGATGATCTCTCTTCCCTATAGGGGCGCCGCACGCTGCCCGCGCAACACTTCAAGGTTAAAGCGGCAACCGGGCAAAGGTGCATCGAACAGTCTGTTTCAATAACGCGTGCGGGCCAGATTATGCCCGCACGACTATGTCATCAAGGTACGCAGGAGAGAAAGTTCATACAAGTGTTTAATCCCTTCCTACAACCTGCGGTTACCTGTCAGTGCCGTGCAAGGCCAAAACGCTGGCTCAGCAGCAACCGCGAGAACTGCGCGATGCCAAGGATCAGCATCGCTACGAAGAACAGCAGGCTCCACTCGGGAATACTCAAGTCGAACAGCGTCCAGTTGATTTCCACGCAGTCGACGGTGCCCTTGAAGATCAAGGCCAACGTCTCTCTCAGCGACAGGTTCTCGATCATGGATTGAAGGCCGGGCCAACAGGCAGGCAACTGTTCCAGCGGCGTATTTTGCAGTAGCACCTGGCGTACGGCGGTAATGGCGCCCAGCACTGCACACCCCATGCTCGCCGCCCAATACAGGTAGATCCCGGACCGCTTCGGCCCATGAATCGCTGCCACGAGATTGATCAGCGTGAAGGCAGCCACAAGAATTCGTTGCACCTGGCACAGGAAACAAGGCCGCAAAAGCGCGGCGTATTCCAGGTAAAAGGACGCGCCCAGCGTCAGCGCACCAGCCAGGAACGCCAGGAGGAACAGGGAGCGTGAGGGGGCCAAAGACATTGTTTATCCGCAACGCAAGAGATAGGTAGTTACGGTAGAGGAAAGACCTTACCCCTTTCAATACGCGCCAGAGCAGACGATTCCGCGAGAGCGTAGGGATATCCCGTCAGAAGGCGAGCGATTAAACGCGCGTCTACGTAGGAGTTTACTACAAGCCGTATTGACTACAGCTATTGGGCGTTATTGAAGGGTTGGCCACCAGACAATTCTGAGGCAACCCTTACTCTGTTTCCTACTTCAAACCCGTGCCGGTACCGGCAGCGGTGACGCCAGCAAACGCTTGTCCAGCAAGCCCAGGCCTTCCTGGAACAACTGGTTGCTGCGCTCGGTGTCGCCCAACTGCGCCAGCAGGCGTGCCAGCTCGGCGCAGGCCTCAGGGTTGCGCTGCACCTGCAGGCTGCTTTCAAGGTAATCCCGCGCCTTGCCCCACAAGCTGTTTTGCAGGCACAGGCGCCCCAGGGTCAGCAGCAGGCTGGCATCGCCTGGATGGTCCTTGAGCCAGCCTTCGGCGAACTTCAACTGCTTCGCCGGATCGCTGCCACGCAGCAGCCCGTAGAGCCGGATCAGATGACTGTCGTACTCGCGCTTGAGGGCACCGCGCAGCACTTCTTCGGCCTTGGCGTCCGCGCCCAACTGGCGCAGTTGTTCGGCGTACGCCAGCACCAGTTGCGGCTCCTGGCGCTGGGCCGAAGTCAGTTGTTGCCAGGCCAGCTCCAGGGATTGCTGC
Organism: Pseudomonas sp. Colony2; assembly: GCF_019382755.1. NCBI lineage: Bacteria > Pseudomonadati > Pseudomonadota > Gammaproteobacteria > Pseudomonadales > Pseudomonadaceae > Pseudomonas > Pseudomonas sp. Colony2. The sequence continues at coordinate 6,910,180 of NZ_CP080030.1, forward strand.
CCGGCCTCGCCCTGCTCTTCGCGCTGGGCAGCCAGGGTCAGGTTCTCGCCCCAGGCGCGTCGCTCCAGGTCGGCCAACTCGGCAGGCGGCAACACCTTGTCCTTGCGCAACTCCGGCAACAGCCGGATTACCGAAGACCAGTCGCCACGCTGTTGATACAGCCGCTGCAGTTGGCGCAATACCTGGACGTTATGCGGATGACGCTCATGCATGGCCTGCAGGGTGACCAGGGCGCCATCGGTGTCACCGCGGTCCATCTGCAACTGCGCATGACTCAAGGCTACCGCGAGTTCGGCCTGGGGCTGGCGCTCAAGCGCGCGTTCCAGCAGGCCATCCGCTTCCTCATAACGGCCCTGTTCGTTGGCCGCACGGGCCGCGCCGAGGTAGTAGAGCAATGGCTGGCGTTCGGCTTCGGCCGCACGGTGCAAGTGGCGCTCGGCACTGGCCCAGCGCCCTTCGGCGAGGTCCATCTGGCCCTGCTCGATGGCAACCTGGACCCGACGGCTGCGGTTGCGCCGCGACCACGGATTGACCACGCCACCCGAGGTCAGCACCAGGCCCAGCAGCACCCTGGCCAAATAGATCACCAGGCCGATGGCAAACAACGCCACCAGCGTCGACCACAGCCCGGACTCGTAATGCAGCACATGGGGATAGGTAATCAGCACGTAGCCGGTATGTTTCGAAATGCCCACGGCCAGTGCCAGGGCGATCGCAATCGCCAGCACCAGGATCACATAGAAGCGCTTCATCGGCTTTACTCCTGGGTCGCCGGCTTGCCAGCGGAAGCCTTGGCTTCCTCGGCAGACAGGTGGCGACGGTCAAGGTAAGCCTGCACGGCAGCCAGGCTCGCGGCCAGGTCCGGCGTGACCACCGAGACGGCCTTGGGCTCAAGCTCGGCAATACGGGCCAGCATGGCTTTGCTTTGCGGGTTGTCTTGATTGAAGTTGTCCTGCAACACGCTGCGAGCCTCGCCCAGGGATCGGCTGTACACCGCCGGCTCGCCGTTGAGCGCCGCCCATTGCGCCTGCTCAAGTGCAAGGCTCAGGGCCAGGCGCACCTGGTTCAGGCCTTGCCCTGCCAGGAGCGGGCGAATGTTGTCATCAGGATTGAAGTCGATGCGGAAATACCGCGAGATCTGCGCCCACCACTGACTCCAACGGCTGTCCGTGTCGGTGGTCGGACGCCCATCATTGGCCGCTTCAGGGAGTTGGTATTCCGGCGCGATGGCCGCCAACTGCACGACCTGATCGCGCAATGCCGCCAGTTGCAGGTACAGCCCGGTACGGTCGGGCTGTTCGATATTGCGCAACGCGGCGAGGCTCTTGGCCAACTGCTCACGGGCGGCGTAGGAGCCAGGGTCACTTTGTTCGCGGAGGATTTCGTCAGCGCCCTGGACCAGTGCCTGGGCACTGTTGATGTCCTGCAAGGCGGAAAGACGCAGGCTGGCCAGGCGGATCAAGTGCTCGGCCTCGGCCAGGCGCCAGTCCTGGCGGCTGGCCCCCAGCACGGTTTCCAGGCGCTGGCTCAGGCGTTGTTGATCACCCTGCAATTGCGCCACCAGCCGGCGACGCTCTTCCAGCTCATCGGCGCCGGGCAGTTGCCCCAGACGGGCCGACAGCTGCTGCTGGCTCTGCTTGAGGCTCTGGGATTGGTCGTCCAGGGTTTGCACTTGGCCCAGCTGTTGCTGGCTGCTCGCCTGCAGTGCGCGGACCTGCCAGATCCCCCAGCCACCGGCGGCAACGCCGGCGGCGCCGAGCAACAAGGCCACGATGGCCAGGCCGTTGCCACGGCGCGGGGCGGTGGTGACCGGTGTCTCAACAGGCGCATCAAGCGCGGGCTGAGCTTCATCTTTAGGCAAGGCTGTTTCGCTCACGTATCCATCCTTTGCGTATTAGAGAGTGGGAACGGAAACACTCCGTAACGCCACTAACAAAGCCGCGGCACTGGCGCCACGACAATCCACAACTTCTTGCGCGCCAGCGGCACGCGCCATCTCGGCGACTCGCGGGCTGGGCACGAACAACGGCAGCTGTGCCACCTGGGGCCAATCTGTACCGGCCAGCGCTTGCAGGTGTAAAAAACCCTGCCCACTGCTGACCACCACGCCGTTCAAGCGTTCCACGTTTATGCGCTGGGTCAGCGTTGCACGGTCGTAGTCCGGCAGGAAACGGCGATACAACTCCAGATAGTCGACACTAGCACCTTGCTCGCGTAAACGCTCAGCCAGCAGCTCTCGCCCGCCCTCGCCCCGCAGGATCAGCACCCGGGCGCAGGGCTTCGAGATAGCCTCGCGCAAGGCGACCAGTTCAAGCAAGGCTTCACTGTCGTCGCCGTCGTGGGGATAACTGACATCAAGGCCATGCTCGGCCAACACCTGCGCCGTAGCAGCGCCGACACTGAACCACGGTAACGCCGGCGGTTGCGGCCAGTGTTGAGCCAACAACTGCAAGCCCAGGCGCGCGGCCGGCTTGCTCACCACGATCACCGCGCAATAGCGGTCCAGCTCGCGAAAAACAGTCTGTTGTTCAGGCGTGACAGGCAGCGCTTCAACCTCCAGCAACGGCAGGCTGCTGCTGAAAACACCTTCTTCGGATAACGTCGCCGCCAGGGCCGCCGACTCCTCGGCAGGCCGCGTCAGCAGCACACGCCATTGCATCACTGCGGCCCGGCCTCGCCGTACACCGCTTGCAGAATGGCACCGGCGCCTTTTTCCAGCAGTTCCTCGGCGACCTTGATACCCAGGCTGGTGGCCTCGCTTTGCGGCCCGCGAATCTCTGCGGTGAGCAACAACCCACCACTCGGGTCGCCCACCAGGCCACGCAGCCAGAGGTTCTCGCCCTCAAGCACGGCGTAACAAGCGATCGGTACCTGGCAGCCACCATTGAGGTGCTTGTTCAGGGCACGTTCGGCGGTGACGCGAATTTCGGTGTCCTGGTGATCCAGCGGCTTGAGCAGCGCATGAATTTCGCTGTCGGCGGTGCGGCATTCAATGCCCACAGCGCCCTGCCCGCCGGCCGGCAAGCTGTCTTCGACGCTGATGGCCGAGGTGATGCGGTCTTCAAAGCCCAAGCGGATCAAGCCGGCTGCCGCGAGAATGATCGCGTCATATTCACCGGCGTCGAGCTTGGCCAGGCGAGTATTGACGTTGCCCCGCAGGAAGCGGATTTGCAGGTCCGGGCGGCGGGTCAGCAACTGCGCCTGGCGACGCAGGCTGGAGGTGCCGACGACGCTGCCCAGCGGCAGCTCATCCAGGGAGGCGTAGGTATTGGAAACGAAGGCATCGCGGGGGTCTTCGCGCTCGCAGATGCAAAAAAGGCCCAGGCCTTCGGGGAAGTCCATGGGCACATCTTTCATAGAATGCACGGCGATGTCGGCTTCGTTCTCCAGCAGCGCGGTTTCCAGTTCCTTGACGAACAGGCCCTTGCCGCCGATTTTCGACAATGGCGAATCAAGCAGCTTGTCGCCGCGACTGACCATGGGCACCAGGGACACCTTCAGGCCAGGATGAGCCTGCTCAAGGCGTGCTTTGACGTATTCGGCCTGCCATAAGGCCAGGGCGCTTTTACGGGTGGCGATGCGGATTTCGCGAGAGGACATGGATCAATCCGTACTGAATAGATACGGCAGATAATAACAGCTCAGGCAAATGCGCTTTGATTTGAATCAGCAAGTGCGGGGCCTCCCTGGCCGCGTCGCACCGGGATATGGGCGGTGAAGCTCGCGTCAGCCCTCGGGCTAAAGCTGCTGCATCATCTTGCGCACGCCGGCGACATGGCGCCGGCTGACGATCAACGCGTCACCGTTGAGGCCCTTCAGGAACAGCTGAAAATGCCCAAGCGGCGTGCGCTGCAGGCGCTCGATGCGCTCCCGTGCCACCAGCGCATTGCGGTGGATGCGCACAAAGCGGTCGCCAAATTCGTCTTCCAGCGCCTTGAGTGGCTCATCGAGCAGCACTTCACCAGCCTCGTGACGCAAGGTCACGTACTTGTGATCGGCGATGAAGTAGACCACCTGGTCCAGGGGAATCAACTCGATGCCCTTGCGGGTACGGGCGCTGATATGGCTGCGTGGCCCATTGCCGCCCTGGGCTGCGGGCTGGGTCAAGGCTGCCAGTTGGACACGATTGGGACGCTCGGCCTTTTTCAAGGCGCGAAGCAACGCATCGGCATTGATCGGCTTGACCAGGAAACTGGCGCCGCTGGCATCCAGGGCCTCGGAAGAGAACTCATCCTGGGAGGCGCACAGCACCACCGAAGGCGGCGATTCTCGCTCGCTCAGGCGGGCAGCCACCTGCAAGCCATCAAGGCCCGGCATGCGGATGTCGAGCAACACGACGTCCGGCTTGAGGCTGTCAATAAGGGCCAAGGCTTCCTCGCCACTGGTGGCGCTCGGCTCAAGGACATTGTAACCCTCGAGTTCACTGACCAAACGGCTCAGTCGCTCGCGGGCTTGGGGTTCGTCATCAACGATCAGGACATTCATATTGCGCTGGATTCCTGCGTGAGTCTCGCACAAGGATAGCGTAGACAGGTGCGGTGACTTCCGTCACGGCGATCCACGCTAAGACTAGCGCGAGCGGCAAAAAGTGCCCCGAGAGTGGCACCAATATTTACCCGGACCTGTTCAATCGCGCCCAAAGCCTGCTGCCTTCGGGCATCGTCGTAGGGTTTGCTGATACACAATACGAACACCCCCTCTCTAATGGATAGCCTGGAGTTCGACCTCATCGCCCGGCATTGGTGCAGTGCACCTTCCGTCAGCGCGAAGCTCTATCAGTGCAACTGTAGACGCTGGCGAAGACGATATTGCTCAATCGTCAAATATCGTTTCAATAAACACGCTTTGTTTGACCAAGGACCGCAAGTTTCCCCCCCGATCGGTCCTGGCTCCAGTCTCGTCCTGCGCGAGTCCGGGGGCAAGGCACTTAGCCATCTTGGAAACAAATAAAAATGCCCCGCCCCGGCATCGTCGCCTCCGGGGGCAACCCTGTTATTATCGGCGCCACACTTTCATGCCCTCTTTCCAGCAGATCACGAGCGAATCCATGAGCACCGACAAGACCAACCAGTCCTGGGGCGGCCGCTTCAGTGAACCCGTCGACGCCTTCGTCGCGCGCTTCACCGCCTCCGTCACTTTCGACCAGCGCCTCTACCGCCACGACATCATGGGCTCGATCGCCCACGCCACGATGCTGGCCAAGGTCGGCGTGCTGACCGACGCCGAGCGCGACAGCATCATCGACGGCCTGACCACCATCCGTGGCGAGATCGAAGCCGGCACCTTCGACTGGCGCGTCGACCTGGAAGACGTGCACATGAACATCGAGGCCCGCCTCACCGACCGCATCGGTGTGACCGGCAAGAAACTGCACACCGGTCGCAGCCGTAACGACCAGGTGGCTACCGATATCCGCCTGTGGCTGCGGGACGAGATCGACCTGATCCTGGCAGAAATCACCCGCCTGCAAAAAGGCCTGCTGGAGCAGGCAGAGCGTGAATCCGGCACCATCATGCCCGGCTTCACCCACCTGCAGACCGCACAGCCTGTGACCTTCGGCCACCACCTGCTGGCCTGGTTCGAAATGCTCAGCCGCGACTACGAGCGCCTGGTGGACTGCCGCAAGCGCGCCAACCGCATGCCTCTGGGCAGCGCTGCACTGGCTGGCACCACCTACCCGATCGACCGCGAATACACCGCGCATCTGCTGGGTTTCGACGCCGTGGGCGGCAACTCCCTGGACGGCGTGTCGGACCGTGACTTCGCCATCGAATTCTGCGCCGCGGCCAGCATTGCGATGATGCACTTGTCGCGCTTCTCCGAAGAGCTGGTGCTGTGGACCAGCGCGCAATTCCAGTTCATTGACCTGCCGGACCGCTTCTGCACCGGCAGCTCGATCATGCCGCAAAAGAAAAACCCCGACGTGCCGGAGCTGGTACGCGGCAAGAGCGGCCGTGTATTCGGTGCGCTGATGGGCCTGTTGACCCTGATGAAAGGCCAACCGCTGGCCTACAACAAGGACAACCAGGAAGACAAGGAACCGCTGTTCGACGCCGCCGATACCCTGCGCGACTCGTTGCGTGCCTTTGCCGACATGATCCCGGCGATCAAGCCCAAGCACGCCATCATGCGTGAAGCGGCCCTGCGCGGTTTCTCCACCGCCACAGACCTGGCGGACTACCTGGTACGCCGTGGCCTGCCGTTCCGCGACTGCCACGAGATCGTCGGGCATGCCGTGAAGTACGGCGTGGACACCGGCAAGGACCTGGCGGAAATGAGCCTGGAAGAACTGCGCCAGTTCAGCGACCAGATCGAGCAGGACGTGTTTGCGGTGCTGACCCTGGAAGGCTCGGTGAATGCCCGTAACCATATCGGCGGGACTGCGCCGGCGCAGGTGAAGGCTGCCGTGGTTCGCGGCCAGGCATTGCTCGCCAGCCGCTAACCCAAAGGTAAGTACCCCTGCAAACAAGGGCAAACACTGAACCTGTGGCGAGGGAGCTTGCTCCCGTTGGACTGCGCAGCAGTCCCATTTTGGGGCCGCTCCGCTGCCCATCGGGAGCAAGCTCCCTCGCCACAAAAGCAGTTTTTATTTCTTCGCAGCAATCATCGCCATAAACGCCGGCATCGCCGCTTCCTTGTCCGCCGCCACCCGCTGGGCATTCGGCAGCGCCTGCAAGCGCTCCAGCAACGCCTTGGCCTTCGGCAACTCAGCCAACAGATCCAGCCCGAACAGCTTCCCGGCCACGGCACAGGCCAGGTCCACGCTGTACACAAAATACAAATCCGCAATCGTGAAGCTGTCTCCTGCCACATACGGCGCAAACTTCCCGTGCCGCCCCAGCGATGCGATCCCCAGCAATAACTCCGCCCTGGACTTTTCCTTGATCGCCTCCGGCACCGGCATTCCGAAAAACGCCTCGGCAAAACACGCCCGGGCCGGCAACTCGATGTACAGCTCGATTTCCCTGCACAACGCCAGCACCTGGGCGCGCTGGAACGGCTCGCTCGGCAGCAGCGATCGTCCGCCCTGGGTCTGTTCGAGGTATTCGAGGATCACGCTGGTTTCGTTGATAAACCCTTGCTCGACACCCAGCACCGGCACCTTGCCCCGGGGGCTCACGGCCAAGGCTTCAGGGGTCTGGCCTGCGTAGAACGGCACCTCTTCGAAGGGCAGCCCTTTCTCCAGCAGCGCCAGTTTGACCATGTTGTAGTAGTTGCTGACCGAAAATCCATAAAGCTTGAGCATCACAAAGCCTCCAGGCCGTGTACGGGGTTGGCAGCAGTGGTTATAGATCGGGAGGCCGCGCCTGGCCAGCAGCATCAGCCGAGTGAATGGGGGTAGACTGGCGCCCTTTCCTCCAGGAGCCTGCCATGAGCGAGCCAACCGATATCGACAACGACGAAGAAGAGTTCGCCGAGACCACCTTGATTGAAGCGATCGAAAACCAGATCGAAAGCGACAACCCGCCCGCCGCCAAGGCCACGTTCAACAAGCTGACCCTGGTGGGCTACGAGCGCGAAGACATCCTGCAAATGATGGCCCACGTCCTCGCCATCGAAATTGACGCGCTGCTCGAAGAAGATCGCGCCTTCAATACCGAATGGTATGAAACTGCGTTGCGTGCGCTGCCGGAGCTGCCGCCCGAGAAGCAATAAGCCTCACACCGCGCTGGCCAGCAAACTCTTGCTGGCCACAATCCTGCCCCACATCAACACCGCATGAGTTCCGACTGGACAGCTCGCCCAAGTGCGTTCACCTTATGGCTGCTAACGTCTAAAAATTCCTAGAAAGTCTGGAGTCCTTATGTCGTATACCCCTGAGTTGGTTGCCGAACTGGAAATCCTTGCACTCTTCAACCTGGGCAGCTCCCAGGAAGGTCTGAAAGTTCATCAGACTGCCGCTCCCACTGCCATTGCCGCCGCCCGGCGCCTGTTTGATAAAGACCTGATCGACCAGCCAGACGGTGGTTACCTCACCAGCCTCGGCCGGGACGCTGCCGAACACGCACAAAGCCTGCTGACTATTCTGACGACCGCCAAAGAAGCCGCCTGACACCTCGTATCGCCCACGGGATCCTCTCTTCACGGATTCCGCGGGCATTCCCGCGCCCGGGATAAAATTCCGGCGTCAAAAACAAATTCCCTCTAAACCTCCTACGCTACTGGCTGTAAACTCCCACACGGCCGCCCACGTCGGGCCCTGCGAGCCACCGAGTTCGACATGACCCGCACCCACGAAATCCGCCCCGACCTGGACGAAGGCATCGACCGCAAGGTGCTGGCCCAGTTACGCGCGCGGTTTCTGGCCATGAACGAAGGCCGCATGGCCCGGGCCGTCGAGGGGCTGACGCCACGCCAGCAAAGCGTATTGACCCTGCTGCCGCTGTTTTTCCACGTGAATCACCCGCTGTTGCCGGGCTATGTGTCGGGCAGCACGCCGGCCGGCCTGTCGAATTTTGAACCCGACGCGCAAGCCTTGGCCGAGGCCCAGCGCCTGACCCGCACGTTTTCCTACAAGCCCCGCCACGGCAACCCACCGCGGCCGATTCACGGCCTGTTCCTGATGGGCAGCCTGGGAACCCTGGCCCAGGCCGATCAAAGTGATATGGACGTGTGGGTCTGCCATGCGGCCGATCTCAGCGAGAACGAGCTGGCCGAGTTGCGCAAGAAATGCCAACTGCTCGAAACCTGGGCCCTGAGCATGGGCGCCGAGGCGCACTTCTTCCTGATCGAGCCGACGCGGTTTATCCAGGGCGAGCGCGACACCCAACTGAGTTCAGAAGACTGCGGCACCAGCCAGCATTACCTGCTGCTGGACGAGTTCTACCGCACCGCCATCTGGCTGGCCGGGCGCACGCCGATCTGGTGGCTGGTGCCGGTGTACGAAGAAACCCGCTATGCCGACTTCACCCACGCGCTGATTTCCAAACGCTTTATTCGCGCCGATGAAACCCTCGACCTGGGCCACCTGGCGCACATCCCGCCGGGTGAATTTATCGGTGCCGGCTTGTGGCAGTTGTTCAAGGGCATCGAATCGCCCTACAAATCAGTACTGAAACTCCTGCTGACCGAGGTCTACGCCAGCGAGCACCCGAAGGTGCAGTGCCTGAGCCTGCGCTTCAAGCGCGCTGTGTTTGCCAATCAGCTGGACCTGGACGAACTGGACCCGTACATCGTCGTCTACCGCCGGATCGAGGAGTACCTCAAGGCCCGTAATGAGCCGGAACGCCTGGAACTGGTGCGGCGCAGCCTGTACCTGAAGGTCAACCGCAAGCTCAGCGCGGGCCAGCGCACCGGGTGGCAGCGTTTGCTGCTGGAGCGCCTGGCCAGCGAATGGGGTTGGGACCAGCGCCAACTGGCCCTGCTGGACAGCCGCAGCCAATGGAAAGTCCGCCAGGTGGCCTCCGAGCGCCGGGCGCTGGTCAACGAGCTGAACTACAGCTATCGCTTCCTGACCCAGTTTGCCCGCACCGAACAGACCGTCAGCCTGATCAACAAGCGCGATCTCAATGTGCTGGGCCGGCGCCTGTACGCCGCCTTCGAGCGCAAGGCCGGCAAGGTCGAATTCATCAACCCCGGCATTGCGCCCGACCTTGCCGAAGACACCCTGACCCTGGTGCAGTCGCCCAACCGCAAAGAGCCCGGCCAGCATCATTGGGGCTTGTACAACGGCAGCCTGACCGCCCTGGAATGGGAACACTTCGCGCCGATCAAGCGCAGCCGCGATTTGCTGGAAATGCTCACCTGGTGCCACCGCAACGGCGTGATCGACAGCAGTACCCGCCTGGCGCTGCATCCCGGCAGCAGTGACATGACCGAATTCGAGCTGTTCAACCTGCTGGGCAGCCTGCAACAAACTGTCGTCCTGCCCCTGGCCAGCGTCGATGAAGACCGCCTGCTGAGCTCGGCAGTGCCCGAGGAAGTGCTGCTGCTGATCAACGTCGGCGTCGACCCGCTCAAGCATCATCGCGACCTGAACATCCTGATGACCACCGAGCGCACCGACTCCCTGAGTTACGCGGGCGTACGGGAAAACCTGGTGCTGACCCTGGACCAGGTCACGCTCAACAGTTGGAACGAGGTGATGGTCAGCCGCTATGACGGCCCCCACGCGCTGCTCGATTGCCTGCGCGACTACCTCAATCAGCTACCGCCCAATCACTTGCCGCGCTTGCGGGTGCGCTGTTTCTGCCACAACCGCGCGCAGTTCATTGCCCAGCGCGTGGAAGAAATCTTCGACACTGCGCAAAACCTGCTGCTGGGCCAGGAAAACCATCGCTACCTGGTGCAGGTGCAACAGCACTACCACGTGATGGAGCTGACACCCGGCCAGGCCAACCATGTGTCACTGGCGACCCAGGACGCGCTGATCGCCTACCTCAGTGAGGAACTGGCCAGCTACAGCCCGCTGCACCTGGACACCATGGCCCTGGAAGACCACGACCTGGCGCTGCTGCTGCCCATGGGCCTGCCCGACTGTGTGCAGGTGTTCTACCGGATCAACGACGGGGTTGCCGAGCTGTACGTGCTGGATGAGTTCAACGCGCTCTGGCAGCAGCGCCTGCCGTTCCACGACGAGCAAAGCCTGTTGGTGCCGTTGCAGCGCTTCCTGCAGTCGATCATTTATCGCCGCGATGCGCTGCTGCCGCTGGACCCGCAACAGCCCTTCGGCGCGGTGCAAATCCTGTATTACCAGCTGTTGCCGTCAGGCAGCGGCCGTGCACGGCGGGCCGAACCGCGCCCAGCGCCGCAAACCCCGGCCAACAAGCCGTTCTACGACGTGCAGGCGATTATCGGCAAGGCAGCACCGGGCCAGGTGGGGATCACCTTGTACTGCAATCAACGGGAGTTTTCCGAGCTGGAATTTGGCGACCAACTGTTTGCGGTGGTCGCCCAGCAAATCGTCGGGCAACGCCGGGAAGCCGAGCGTTACCGCTGCTACATCACCGATCTGGACCTGTCCGGCCTGCTCGGTGATGTTCAAAGCCCGAGCAATCTGTACCTGCGCTACAAGGCTGATCTGGAACTGGCGCTCAATGAAGCGCTGAACCAGGTTTAGAGAGGAAAGGCGCCGCCGTCTTTTGGCTGGCCTTCAACGCTGAGCAATTCAAGCTTGAGGGTCTTGCCACCCGGTGCTGGCCAGTCGATGTGCTGGCCGACTTGCAGGCCCAGCAATGCACTGCCCACCGGCGCCAGGATCGAGATTTTGCCTTCGTCGGCGTTCGCGTCCTTGGGGTAGACCAGGGTCAGGTGATAGTCCTTGCCACTGCCTTGTTCACGGCAATGCACGCTGGAGTTCATGGTCACGACAGATGCAGGCACTTCATCGTGGCCAACCACTTCTTCGGCGCGGTCGAGTTCGTGTTGCAGGGCTTCAACGCCCGGCGACGCCTCGCCGACACGGTCGATCAGTTGCTCAAGACGCTGCACGTCAAGACGGGTGAGGATGATGGAAGGTGCGGTCATGATTCAGGCAGACTCCTTTTTTCTGCACAAAAAAGCAAAACCCCGCCAGGAAAAGGCGGGGTTCTCACGGACCTCGATGAGTTGAGGTGTATCCGGACACTACCACAGCACAATAAATAAACAAGACGGCCTCAGGCGCAGGTCCTGCGCTGCTCGGCCTGGGCGACGATCACGCGGCGTCGCGCATCGTCGGCAGAGCGCCATTCGCGGATGTCTTCCACATGACGGAAGCAACCGAGGCAGATTTTGTGCTCATCCAGCCGACATAAACTGATACAAGGTGACGGCACCGCCGGGCTGACATTGCTGAACAGCGGCTTGGGCGGGCGTACGGGAACGGGCTGCGTCACGATCAGATCTCGTCGAAGTCCAGCTCGACGCCGGCTTGTTCCTGGGTGAGGCGCGCGAGCATTTCGCTCAGCAGCTCATCGGTGGTGTCGTGGGTCCAGCGTTTTTCTTCTTCATCGTAATCGAAGTGAAAACCACCGGAACGCGCCGCCAGCCATAGCTGACGCAGTGGCTCCTGGCGGCTGAAAATCAATTGGGTGCCATTTTCAAACTTGACGGTGAGCACACCGGCCGAGTTCTCCAGGTCCACATCCAGGCCGCTGTCGTCGAAAATATCCTCCAGCGCTTGCTGGGTCGCATCCACCAGGTCGTGAAAACGCGCTTCGGTCAAACTCATTGTGGGAACCTCGAAAAGTGTCTGGTCTCGCTCAAGCGCCGCACAATACGGACGCGCCATCATGATTGCAAAGGATACCGATTTCATTACCCACAGCCGTGTGAATTATCCTCGATTGGTGTAAGCACAATCGCAACAAACTCGGCAAAGCCCCGCCGGACGGGTATTTCGGCGCATAGGCAATCCGGCGGGTGGTCGGTATACTCGGGCGCAATTAATGCATATTCAAGGATTTCGCCATGAAGCGCCTGATCTCTTCCCTTGCTGCGCTCGTCGCGGTCGCTTGCCTCGTTAGTGCCTGTGGTCAAAAAGGCCCGCTGTATCTGCCCGATGACAGCAAAGACCCGAATGAACAGGCGCAATCGTCGCAAACCAAAGCGCACAAGCACGACACCTACTAAGGGAACATCATGGACGCTTTTAACTACCGGGACGGCGAGCTGTTCGCGGAAGGTGTCGCGCTGTCCGCCATCGCCGAGCGCTTTGGTACCCCGACCTACGTGTACTCCCGTGCCCACATCGAAGCGCAATACCGCTCCTTTGCCGATGCGCTGGAAGGCACGCCGAGCCTGGTGTGCTTCGCCGTAAAAGCCAACTCCAACCTGGGTGTACTCAATGTCCTGGCGCGCCTGGGCGCCGGTTTCGACATCGTGTCCCGGGGCGAGCTTGAGCGTGTACTGGCCGCCGGCGGCAAGGCTGACAAAATTGTGTTCTCCGGTGTCGGCAAGAGCCGCGAAGACATGCGCCGCGCCCTGGAAGTTGGCGTGCACTGCTTCAACGTCGAATCCACCGACGAGCTGGAGCGCCTGCAAGTGGTGGCCGCCGAGATGGGCGTTCGCGCGCCGATCTCCCTGCGGGTCAACCCGGACGTCGACGCCGGCACTCACCCGTACATTTCCACCGGTCTCAAAGAGAACAAGTTCGGCATCGCCATTGCCGACGCCGAGGACGTGTACATCCGCGCCGCGCAGTTGCCGAACCTGGAAGTCTTGGGTGTCGACTGCCATATCGGCTCGCAACTGACCAGCCTGCCACCGTTCCTCGACGCCCTCGACCGCCTGCTGGCGCTGGTCGACCGCCTCGGCGAGTGCGGCATCTACCTGCACCACATCGACCTCGGTGGCGGCGTGGGTGTGCGTTATCGCGATGAAGAGCCGCCGCTGGTGTCCGACTACATCAAGGCCGTGCGCGAGCGCCTCGAAGGCCGCGACCTGACGCTGATGTTCGAGCCGGGCCGCTACATCGTCGCCAACGCCGGCCTGCTGCTGACCCAGGTCGAGTACCTCAAGCACACCGAGCACAAGGATTTCGCCATCGTCGACGCGGCGATGAACGACCTGATCCGTCCGGCGCTGTACCAGGCCTGGATGAATGTGACGGCCGTCAAGCCACGCGCAGGCGAAGGCCGCAGCTACGATATCGTCGGCCCGATCTGCGAGACCGGCGACTTCCTGGCCAAGGAACGTCAGCTGGCCCTGGAAGAAGGCGACCTGCTGGCCGTGCATTCGGCCGGTGCCTATGGGTTTGTCATGAGCTCCAACTACAACACCCGCGGGCGTACCGCCGAGGTGCTGGTGGACGGTGATCAAGCGTTTGAAGTGCGTCGCCGCGAGACGGTAGCCGAGTTGTTTGCTGGCGAAAGCCTGCTGCCGGAGTAAGGTCATGTTGCTGCGTTTTACCAAGATGCACGGGCTGGGCAATGACTTCATGGTCCTCGACCTGGTCAGCCAGCACGCGCACATCCTGCCCAAGCACGCCAAGCTGTGGGGCGACCGGCACACCGGTGTCGGCTTCGACCAATTGTTGCTGGTGGAAGCGCCGAGTAACCCGGAAGTGGATTTCCGCTACCGGATCTTCAACTCCGATGGCTCCGAAGTGGAACAGTGCGGCAATGGTGCCCGCTGTTTCGCCCGTTTTGTCCTGGACAAGCGCCTGACCGCCAAGCGGCAGATTCGCGTCGAGACCAAAAGCGGCATCATCGAGCTGGATATTCGCAGCGACGGCCAGATCGGCGTCAACATGGGCGCGCCACGGCTGGTGCCGGCGGACATTCCGTTCCAGGCCACCGAGCAAGCCCTGAGCTACCCGGTGGACGTGGACGGCAAGACCGTCAACCTGGCTGCCGTGTCCATGGGCAACCCCCATGCCGTGCTGCGGGTGGATGACATCAACAACGCGCCGGTGCATGAACTGGGGCCGAAGATCGAAAACCACCCGCGCTTTCCCGCGCGGGTCAATGTGGGCTTCCTGCAGGTCATCGACCGTTCCCGTGCGCAGTTGCGCGTCTGGGAACGCGGGGCCGGCGAAACCCAGGCTTGCGGTACCGGCGCCTGCGCCGCTGCCGTAGCCGCGATCAGCCAGGGGTGGATGGATTCGCCGCTGCTGATCGACCTGCCCGGTGGACGCCTGTCCATCGAATGGGCAGGCCCCGGCCAACCGGTGAAAATGACCGGCCCGGCCACCCGCGTCTACGAAGGACAGGTCCGTCTATGAGTGAGCAAATCTAATGACTGATAAGCCTCAAGTACCCGCGCAAGCATCCCCAAGCGAAAGTCTGGAGGCCGCAGCCGTTGCGGCGTATCTGGAGGCTAACCCGGACTTCTTCGTCGAACACGAAGAACTGCTGCCGGCCCTGCGTATTCCCCACCAGCGCGGCGATACCGTGTCGCTGGTGGAGCGGCAGATGAAGATCCTGCGCGAGCGCAATATCGAAATGCGCCATCGGCTCTCGCAGCTGATGGATGTGGCCCGCGACAACGACCGCCTGTTCGACAAGACTCGCCGCCTGGTCCTGACCCTGATGGACGCCGCCAGCCTGGAAGAAGCGGTGATCGCCGTCGAAGACAGCCTGCGCCAGGACTTCCAGGTGCCCTTTGTCAGCCTGATCCTGTTCAGCGACAACCCGATGCCGGTGGGTCGCTGGGTCAGCGGCAGCGATGCCCAGACCGCGATTGGCGGCCTGCTGTCCGAAGGCAAGACCATCAGCGGCACCTTGCGCGAGCATGAGCTGGACTTCCTGTTTGGCGCCGAGCAGCGCCAGCAGATCGGCTCCACCGCCGTGGTTGCCCTCAGTCATCAAGGTTTGCATGGCGTGCTGGCCATCGCCAGCCGTGATCCGCAGCATTACAAAAGCTCGGTGGGCACGCTGTTCCTGAGCTACATCGCCGAAGTGCTGGGCCGCGTCCTGCCACGCTTCACCAGCGCATTGCGCGCGGTGCGCTAGCCATGGAACGACAACTGGACGCCTACTGCGCTCACCTGCGCAGCGAGCGCCAGGTGTCGCCGCATACCCTGGAAGCCTACCGGCGGGACTTGAACAAGGTCCTGGCGTTCTGCGAGAAACAACACATCGGCAGCTGGAAGGCCCTGGACATCCAGGGTCTGCGCAGCCTGATCGCCCGCCTGCACCAGCAAGGCCAATCCTCCCGCAGCCTGGCGCGCCTGCTGTCGGCGGTACGCGGCCTCTATCACTACCTGAACCGCGAAGGCCTGTGCGACCACGACCCGGCCAACGGCCTGGCGCCGCCCAAGGGCGAACGCCGCCTGCCCAAGACCCTCGACACGGATCGCGCCCTGCAATTGCTCGATGGCGCCGTGGAGGACGACTTCCTGGCCCATCGCGACCAGGCAATCCTCGAACTCTTCTACTCCTCGGGCCTGCGCCTGTCGGAGCTGACCGGGCTTAACCTCGATCAACTGGACCTGGCGGATGGCCTGGTGCAAGTGCTCGGCAAAGGCAGCAAGACCCGCGTATTGCCGGTGGGCAAGAAGGCCCGCGAAGCCTTGCTGCTGTGGCTGCCCCTGCGCGCCCTGGCCAACCCGGCGGACGACGCGGTGTTTATCAGCCAGCAAGGCCGGCGCCTCGGGCCCCGGGCCATACAAGTGCGGGTCAAGGCCGCCGGCGAGCGCGAGCTGGGGCAGAACCTGCACCCGCACATGCTCCGGCACTCCTTTGCCAGCCACTTGCTGGAGTCCTCCCAGGACCTGCGTGCGGTGCAAGAACTGCTGGGCCACTCCGACATCAAGACCACCCAGATCTACACCCACCTGGACTTCCAGCACCTGGCAACGGTGTACGACAGCGCCCATCCACGGGCCAAACGCATTAAGGGCAGTGACTCATGAGCATCAAGCTGATCACCTTCGACCTGGACGATACGCTCTGGGATAACGTGCCGGTCATCATCAGCGCCGAGGCATCGATGCGCGAGTGGCTGGCGACCCACGCCACCAAGGTGGGCGACTTGCCCCTGGAGAAGTTTGCCAGCCTGCGCCAGCAGGTGCTGGAGCGTCATCCCGAGCTGAAATATCGCATCAGCGTGTTGCGTCACAAGGTGCTGCAATACGCCTTCGAGGAAGCCGGGTACCCGCTGCCGGAAGCGGCGCAGATGGCGGATGTGTGCTTTGAAGCGTTCATCCATGCCCGGCATCAACTCACAGTATTCCCCGAAGCGGAACCGATGCTTCAAGCACTGCGCCGCGACTATCTGCTGGGGGTGATTACCAACGGTAATGCCGATGTGCAACGTGTGGGGTTGGCGGACTACTTCCACTTTGCACTCCGGGCTGAAGACATTGGTATTGCCAAGCCGGATGCGCGGTTGTTTCAGGAAGCTTTGCAGCGCGGTGGCGTAGCGCCGGGCGCGGCAGTGCATGTGGGTGACCATCCAGGGGATGACATTGCCGGTGCGCAGCAGGCGGGGCTGCGGGCGGTGTGGTTCAACCCGGCAGGCAAGGCCTGGGAGGCCGAGAAATTGCCGGATGCCGAGATTCGCAGCCTGACCGAGCTACCCGACGTGCTAGCCCGCTGGAACGCATAACCTGATGATGACGGGCTTTTGTGGCGAGGGAGCTTGCTCCCGCTGGGCTGCGAAGCGGCCCCTGAACCAGCCACGACGGCCTTTCTGAAAGACCGCGTCGACCCAACCAGGGGCCGCTTCGCGCCCCAACGGGAGCAAGCTCCCTCGCCACACACGCTCTTCATCCTTGGATGGGTGTTGGCCCTGACCATTTTGTAGCGCCCATGAAAAAGCCCGCAGCGACGGCGGGCTTTTTCAGCAAGCAAACAGCAGGCCTTAGATAGGCCGGCTACCGTACTTGTTATCCGGCTTCTTCGGTGGATCTGCCACCACGTTAGCCTCGACTTCCTGCACTTTGCCGCCTTTGGCGAGGAATTCTTCCATCGCCCGGGCCAGCGCATCGCGCTCTTTGTTCTTGGCTTCTACGCTCGGCAACTCGTCAACCGACACTGCAGCCTTGGCCTTGCCCTTGGCTGCCGGGACCGGTGCATCGTCGCCACCGTCGTCGTCAGCCACGTCTTCGGCAGCCGCCTCAAGACCTTCTTCGGTTTCGTCGTCGTCGCCTACTTCGAGGTCGTCGTTTTCCAGATCATCGTCGCTCATGTTCTACCTCATGACTTGCGAAAAGCAGATTAGTTATAGCCCAGCTTCGCCGCCTGTCGACGGCCGCCGGAAAAAAATCAACATCCACCGGTTAACCAGTGGCTTATGCCCCATCACCGTGCAAGGTGGCGAGGACTTTACGAGCACCGCCATGATCACGGTGCTCGCCCAGATAAACACCTTGCCAGGTCCCCATCGCCAAGCGGCCGGCCCTTACCGGCAAACTCAGCTGACAGCCCAGCAGACTGGCCTTGAAGTGCGCCGGCAGATCATCCGGACCCTCGTCGTTGTGTTCATATCCCGCCGTGCCTTGCGGCACCAGCGCATTGAAAAAACGCTCGAAGTCACGGCGAACCGCCGGGTCGGCATTCTCGTTGACCGTCAACGAGGCCGAGGTGTGCTGCAGCCACAAATGCAACAGTCCCACCCGACAGGCCTTCAATTCAGGCAGGCCGGCGAGCAACTCGTCCGTCACCAGATGAAAGCCCCGGGGCTTGGCCCGCAGGGTTATCAGGGTCTGTTGCCACATACAGTTCTCCGCCTATCGGCGCGCATTCTAGCGCGCTCAGGGAAAAAACAAAGTGCCGAATACGCCTACATGCCTGTAAGACATTCGCACACTGAAAAGTGCAGTGCGGATCCCATCACAAAGTCGCAAAAAAACCCATACACCTTTAGCCACAGACAAACCCAAGGCAAAAAAATGCCCGGCAAGCCGGGCATCTTTTTTTCGCGTACTTACAAGTTGTAGCCGCGCTCGTTGTGTTGCGCCAGATCGAGGCCAACCGCCTCTTCTTCTTCGGTCACCCGCAGGCCCATCACCACGTCCAGCACCTTGAGGATGATGTACGTCACGATAGCGGTGTAGATGACGGTGAAGCCGACGCCTTTGGCCTGAACCCAGACCTGTGCGGCAATGTCGGTAGTAGCGGCGTTGAAGCCACCCATCGACGGTGCGGCGAACACGCCGGTCAGGATCGCGCCGAGGATACCGCCGATACCGTGCACGCCGAAGGCGTCCAGGGAGTCGTCGTAGCCCAGTTTGCGTTTCAGGGTAGTGGCGCAGAAGAAGCACACCACACCGGCAGCCAGGCCGATCACCAGGGCACCCATAGGGCCCACGGTGCCAGCGGCTGGGGTGATTGCCACCAGGCCCGCAACCACACCCGAGGCGATGCCCAGTGCGCTCGGTTTGCCGTGGGTGACCCACTCGGCGAACATCCAGCCCAGGGCCGCAGCAGCGGTAGCGATCTGGGTCACCAGCATCGCCATGCCGGCAGTGCCGTTGGCCGCAGCAGCGGAGCCGGCGTTGAAGCCGAACCAGCCGACCCACAGCATGGCCGCGCCCACCAGGGTGTAACCGAGGTTGTGCGGGGCCATTGGGGTGGTTGGGAAGCCTTTACGCTTGCCGAGTACCAGGCACGCTACCAGGCCGGCCACACCGGCGTTGATGTGCACCACGGTGCCGCCTGCGAAGTCGAGCACGCCCCAGTCGCCCAGCAACGAACCCGGACCGCCCCATACCATGTGGGCGATCGGTGCGTAGACCAGGGTGAACCAGACGCCCATGAAGATCAGCATCGCGGAGAACTTCATCCGCTCGGCGAATGCACCGACGATCAGCGCCGGGGTGATGATCGCGAAGGTCATCTGGAAGGTCACGAACACGGCCTCAGGGAACAACGCCGCCGGGCCGGTGATGCTGGCCGGGGTCACACCCGAGAGGAACAGTTTGGACAAGCCACCCACAAACGAGTTGAGGTTGACGACGCCTGCTTCCATACCGGTGGTGTCGAACGCCATGCTGTAGCCGTACACGAACCACAGGATGGTGATCAGGCCGGTGATGGCAAAGCACTGCATCATCACGGAAAGAATGTTTTTGGAGCGAACCATGCCGCCGTAGAACAGCGCGAGGCCTGGAATGGTCATGAACAGCACCAGCGCGGTGGACGTGAGCATCCACGCGGTGTCGCCGGAATTGAGGACTGGAGCAGGTACTGGGTCCGCCGCCATGGCCAGGGCCGGCATTACGAGGGACAACAGGGCTCCTAGCCCTGCGAATTTACGCAGAGTCATATTGTTTTCTCCTGGGGCGTTGGGGTTTGGCGGCTTAGATTGCGTCGGTATCGGTTTCGCCGGTACGGATGCGAATAGCCTGTTCCAGATTGACCACGAAGATCTTGCCGTCACCGATCTTGCCGGTGTTGGCGGCCTTGGTTATCGCCTCGATAACCCGGTCAAGATCCTTGTCGTCAATGGCGACATCAATCTTCACCTTTGGCAGGAAATCGACCACGTATTCCGCGCCGCGATACAGCTCGGTGTGACCCTTCTGCCGACCGAAGCCTTTGACCTCAGTAACGGTAATGCCCTGCACGCCGATCTCGGACAGTGACTCGCGTACATCGTCCAACTTGAACGGCTTGATGATGGCAGTGACTAGCTTCATGAAAACTCTCTCCCGAATTGGTGGACTTGCCCCAGGAAAACAAACCCGTCTCAAGTCTAAGCGCAGTGCCTGGCTTTGTAACGCTTCGTCGCCCTGGCATTTGCCATTGCGACGCTCGCTAACCACTGGTGACGAAACATGTACCGCTGGTCCGTCGGCGCACTGCATCGTCACAGCGACTGCATCAGTGCATGGGTCATGATCGTCTAAGCAGAAAGCTTGCCAGCTCCGTAAAAATCACTGAAATCAGTCCTTTGTTCGCCTGTGCCCACCTACCGGGCGCCACGACAGCGAAGATACGCACGAAAACGGTGCGCGACCGCCCGTCCTCATGCGCGAAAAGCGTGCGCCGCAGGGGCTGGAAAAGACTATAGACGCTGCGTGATACACTGCCGGCCAACAGATTTTCCGGACTATTTCCCATGCTCGCGCCCAAAGACCTCCTCGACGCCCTGAGCGGCCACGCCTCCCGCCTGTTCAGCAGCGACACGCCGCTGCCACGCAATGAAATTGAAAGCCAGTTCAAGGCACTGCTGCAAAGCGGTTTCAGCAAGCTGGACCTGGTAAGCCGGGAAGAGTTTGATAGCCAGATGGTGGTGCTGGCGCGCACTCGGGCGCGGTTGGAAAGCCTTGAGGCCAAGGTGGCGGAGCTGGAAGCGCGATTGACGCCTGCCGCCGAATAAGCCGGCCCAACCGGGGCAGGTTTCACCTGTCCCCGTTAAACCGTTGCAACCCTCAGCTCACCCGCTGATACCCGCCGACAACCCCCTTCTTCGACAATACCCACTGCCACAGCTGGATATCCCGCGCGCGAAACGCCCCTGCACACGACAGCAGGTAATAGCGCCACATCCGGTAGAAGCGCTGGCCAAAGGTGTCTGCGAAATCCGGCCACGCCAGTTCGAAGTTTTCACACCAGGCCATCAGCGTCTTGTCGTAGTCGGCGCCAAAGTTGTGCAAATCCTCGGCAACAAATAACCCGTCCATGGCGTCGCCGATCTGCCCGATCGAGGGCAAATCACCGTTGGGAAAGATGTATTTGTCGATCCACGGATCCGGCGTGCTGTTGCGTTGGTTCTTGCCGATAGTGTGTAGCAGGAACAACCCATCGTCTTTCAGGCAGCGGTTGGCGACCTCCATATACGCCCGATGGTTCTTGCGCCCCACATGCTCGAACATGCCGACACTGGCGATATGGTCGAACTGCTCGTCGATATCCCGATAGTCCTGCAGACGAAACTCGATCGGCAGATGTGAATACTTGGCCCGCCCCCACTCCGCCTGCTCCTTGGAGATGGTCACGCCGACACACTCGACCCCATAGTGCTCGGCCGCATGGCTCATGAAACTGCCCCAGCCACAGCCGATATCCAGCACGCGCATGCCCGGCTTGAGCCCCAGTTTTTTACAGATCAGGTCCAGCTTGGCGAACTGCGCCTGCTCCAGGGTGGTGGCATCTTTCCAGTAGCCACAGGTGTAGGTCATGCGCGAGTCGAGCATGCGTGCGTAGAAGTCATTGCCGAGGTCGTAATGTGCTTCGCCGACTTGCCAGGCGCGTTTCTTGTTTTGCAGGTTCAGCCAGCGGGAGCTGAACGCGTGAAACAACAAGGTGGCCGGGTTGGCCTGGTCGATCACGCCGGAGCGCATGAGGCGGTAAAAAAACTCATCAAGTGCCTCGGCGTCCCAGCCGCCATCCATGTAGTCCTCGCCAAGGCCCAGATTGCCCTTGGCCAGGGCGAGATCAAATGTGGCACTGTGGTGCAGTTGCATATCGGCAGCCGATGGCCCGTTGACCTCGATCTGCGCCTGCGCCAGCAACTCCTTAACGAAGCGCGCTCCCTGAGACATCTCATCAGAACCGGAAAAAGAATGACGCGTTTTGTTAAGCACAGTTGCTCTCCAGAAATAGCGTTGCCTTTGATTCATACACTGCGAGAAATCTGGCCATGGAAGCGTCTGGCAAGGCCCTTAAGGCGTCATGGAAGCGCTGGCTGGGAACAGATGTAACAAATCTTATCCAGCCATTTTTTAAAGATATAATGAATTAATATTATGAAAACCATGCAAAATTGGAATGCAAGATGGACATTCGGGCGCTCCGTTATTTCGTAGAAGTCGTCGACCAGCAGAGCTTTACCAAAGCCGCTGTGAAGCTGCACCTGACCCAGCCAACAGTCAGCAAGATGGTGCAGCAATTGGAGTCGAGCCTTGGCCTGAAGCTGCTCGACCGCATGGGAAAACGCTTCACCCTGACGGACGCCGGGGAAATTGTGCTCAAGCGCGCCAAGGAAATGATCGCGCTGCACGATGAAATGACGGTAGAGCTGCAAGACTTGCAGCATGTCGGGCGCGGCGCCCTGCGCATGGGGCTTTCGCCCTCTACCCACCTCGCACTGGCGCCGATCTTTGCGGAGTATCACGCCCGTTACCCGAAGATCGAACTGAAACTGTTCGAAAGCGGCGGCAATATCACCATCCAGGATCTGCGCCAGGGCACGCTGGAGTTCGGCACCATCCTTGACTCGCCGCGCGTGGCGGATATCTGGTCCGAATTCGAATCCATGCCCTTGTTCGAATCGCCACTGTGCCTGCTCGCGCCCCATGACTCGCCCTGGCAAGGCCGCAGCTCGGTGGAGTTGAGCGAACTGCAAGCCTGCGAATTCATCTTTTACGATGACACCTTCACCCTGAACCAATTCGTACTTGATGCCTGTGCACAAGCCGGTTTTGAGCCGCGGATCAGTGGCCGCAGCAGCCAATGGGACTTTATCGCCTCCCTGGTACGACTGGGCGTGGGCATCACCCTGCTGCCCCGGGCATTCTGCGAAACCCTTGATGCGAGCCAGTTCAGCATCGCGGAAATACAGTCGCCGGCGCTGAACTGGAGGCTGATGCTGGCGTGGCGTCGGCAGTGCAAGTTGTCGTTTGCGGCGCAGGCGTGGTTGACGCTGGCGAAAGAGTTTCTGTGTGTGCCGCCGTCGGACCGCTAGCGCGATACGTTCTGTAAAACCTCGCCGCCGCGCGTCGCCATCACTCAACTACCCTTGAAAAACCGCAGGAAGCGGCCACTCATTTCAAGGAACCAGCATGTCCCTCGCCATCGTCCACAGCCGCGCCCAGATAGGCGTCGAAGCGCCCGCCGTCACTGTCGAGGTGCACATGGCCAACGGCTTGCCGTCGCTGACGCTGGTGGGCCTGCCGGAAACCGCCGTCAAGGAAAGCAAAGACCGCGTGCGCAGCGCCATTCTCAATTCTGCGCTGCAATACCCGTCCCGCCGCATCACCCTCAATCTCGCACCCGCCGACCTCCCCAAGGACGGCGGGCGTTTTGATTTGGCGATTGCCCTGGGGATTCTCGCCGCCAGCGTGCAGGTACCCGCGCTGACCCTCGATAACGTGGAATGCCTGGGCGAGTTGGCGCTGTCCGGTGAGGTGCGGCCGGTGAAAGGTGTGTTGCCGGCAGCCCTGGCGGCGCGCAAGGCCGGGCGCACCTTGATCGTGCCACGGGCCAATGCCGAGGAAGCCTGCCTGGCTTCGGGGTTGAAGGTGATTGCGGTGGATCATCTGCTGCAAGTGGTGGCGCACCTGAACGGTCACGTGCCGATCGAGCCCTTCGTCTCCAGCGGCCTGATGTACTTGAACAAACCCTACCCGGACCTGAGTGAAGTGCAGGGCCAACTGGCAGCCAAGCGTGCGCTGTTGATCGCTGCGGCGGGCGCCCACAACCTGTTGCTCAGCGGGCCACCGGGCACCGGTAAGACGTTGCTCGCCAGCCGTCTGCCGGGGTTGTTGCCGCCCTTGAGTGAACAGGAAGCGCTGGAGGTGGCGGCGATTCAATCGGTGGTCAGCCTGGCGCCGCTGAGCCATTGGCCACACCGGCCATTTCGCCAGCCGCATCATTCGGCATCCGGCCCGGCGCTGGTGGGCGGCGGCTCGAAACCGCAGCCGGGGGAAATAACCCTGGCCCATCACGGTGTGTTGTTTCTCGACGAGTTGCCGGAGTTTGATCGCAAGGTCCTGGAGGTGCTGCGTGAGCCGCTCGAGTCCGGGCATATCGTGATTTCCCGCGCTCGCGACCGGGTGCGTTTCCCGGCGCGCTTTCAGTTGGTGGCGGCAATGAACCCCTGCCCTTGCGGCTATGTGGGCGAGCCCAGTGGGCGCTGTCGCTGCACGCCGGAGCAGATTCAGCGCTATCGCAACAAACTCTCGGGGCCGCTGCTGGACCGGATTGACCTGCACGTGACCGTCGCCCGGGAAAGCACCGCGCTGAACCCGGGCATACAGTCCGGTGATGACACCGCCAGCGCCTCCGTCCTCGTCGCCGATGCCCGGGACCGCCAACAACGGCGCCAGGGCTGCGCCAATGCGTTTCTCGACCTGCCGGGGCTACGCCAGCACTGCAAACTGAAAAAGGCTGATGAAGGCTGGCTGGAAAGCGCCTGCGAACGGCTGACGCTGTCGTTGCGGGCAGCCCATCGCCTGCTCAAGGTCGCCCGCACCCTGGCCGACCTGGAACAAGTGGAAGCCATCGCCCGCCATCATCTGGCGGAGGCCTTGCAGTACCGCCCTGCTAGCGCGTCCTAGGCAACGCCAGGAGCAGCCCCGCCACTTCCATCACCTCATCCATCACCGCTTCAGCTGACTCAACGGAGGGTTTGAGCAACAAGTCATCGGCATAGCCCATCGCTACGGCGAAGAGTTGTCGCGCAGCGCGCTTGGGCGACTCACAGCGGAACACTTTGGCCGCCACACCTTGCTCGATGATCTCGGCGAGCATGGCTTGCCATTGAGCGTTGATCACCAGGTAGGCCTGGGCCAATGGCTCGTCATGCATGGCTTCGTCCCAGGCATCCAGCCACAGCGCCCAACCGGCGCCTGCCGTGGAGGGCAGGCAGTCACGCAGGAACCCTTCGAGGGCTTCCAATGGTGGCAGATCCACCAGCGGCGCCCTCACCTCGTCCAGTTGCTCGTTGGCGAACCGCACGAACGCTTCGCGGCGCAGTTCTTTCCAGTCGCTGAAGTAGTGATAGACGTGGCTGCGGGACAGCCCGGCATGCTCCGCCAGGTCGCGGGTGGAAACATCGGCAAACCCTTTGCTGCGAAACAGCTCCAGGGCGGCGGCGATGATCTGGTCTTTACGGTCGATACGCGACATGAGGCTGTTCCTTCAGGCACCGGCAGATCGACGGCGCTTGCTTTTTGAGCGGTCGCTCAAGGATACTTGAGCAGTCGCTCAATAATAGCGTTTATCTCACTCTCGGTGCACCCCATGTCATCCGTAACACCCCAGATCCTGATCGAAGAGAGCAAAAAGATCGGGCAACAATCCGCCAGCCAAACCCTCAAGGCGATCGCCAGGGCTTATCCCGGCAAGCTGTTCTGCACCTTGTCGCTGGTAGCCCTGGAAAACGCGTTGCTGCTGGCCTACCCGCTGTTTGCCGGGTTCGCGGTGGACTCAATTATCCGCGGCGACGCCGGCAGCGCGCTGTTCTACGCCGCCGTGGTGCTGGCGTTCTGGGTGGTCGGGGCGGCGCGACGGGCGCTGGATACGCGCACCTTCACCCGCATCTACGCGGACCTTGCGGTGCCGGTGATTCTCAACCAGCGCCTGCAAAACCACAGCACCTCACGGGCAGCGGCGCGGGTAGTGTTGGCGCGGGACTTTGTGGATTTTTTCGAAAAACACGTGCCAATCATCGCGACGGCGCTGGTGTCGATCGTCGGTGCGGCAGTGATGCTGTTGGTGATCGAGCCGTGGATCGGCCTGGCCTGCCTGACGGCGCTGGTGCTGTGCACAACCTTGTTGCCACGTTTCGCCCGGCGCAATCAGGAGCTGCATGAGCGCTTGAATGACCGCCTGGAAAAGGAAATCGGCCTGGTGGAAAAGGTCGGCGCGCAGACCTTGCGGCGCCACTACCAGGTGTTGTCACGCCTGCGGATCTGGCTGTCGGACCGCGAGGCTGCCGCGTTCCTGTTTATCGGTACGCTGGCGGCACTGCTGTTTGTGGTCGCCATCAGCCAGTTGGCGCTGTCGCCGGCGGTCAAGGCCGGCCATGTGTATGCGGTGATGACTTACCTGTGGACCTTTGTCAGCAGCCTGGATGAAGCGCCAGGGATGGTTGATCAACTGGCGCGACTCAAGGACATTGGCAAGCGTGTGGACCCGGGGCTGGGCGACCGATCCGACGTTTGACGCGTCGGGTCGGCCGTCATCGCGGGCAAGCCCGGCTCCCACAGTGGACCGCGTACTCCAGAACAACACGGTCAACTGTGGGAGCGGGCTTGCCCGCGATGAGGCCCGAACAGTCAATCAACGAAACCGGTCAACCTCATGCCGCAAGCCCGCCGCCAGGGTCTCCAGTTCCTTGGCGGTGATCGCAAGGTTGGACACCACTTCACGCTGCTCGCTGTTGGCCAGGGCGATGCTCTGCAAGTTGCTGCTCAGCAGGGTCGCCGTGCTGCTCTGCTCCTGGGTCGCTGTGGTAATGGCCGCAAACTGCTGGCCCGCCGAGCGGCTTTGCTCGTCGATCCGCGCCAGCGCAGAGGCGACGTCAGCGTTGCGAGCCAGGCCTTCCTGCATCAGCACGTTGCCTTGTTCCATGGTGCTGATGGCGTTGCCGGTTTCCTGCTGGATACTCTGGATCATCCCGGAAATCTCATCCGTGGCCTGACGAGTGCGCGATGCGAGGTTGCGCACTTCATCGGCCACCACCGCAAACCCGCGCCCCTGCTCACCGGCCCGCGCCGCTTCGATGGCGGCGTTGAGCGCCAGCAGGTTGGTCTGTTCGGCAATCGCGGTAATCACCCCGACGATCCCGCCGATTTCCTGGGAGCGCTGGCCCAGAGTGTTGATCACCGTGGCCGTGCTGTTCAGCGCGGTGGCGATGTGTTCCAAGGACGACGAAGCTTCCTGCATCGAGGTGCGGCCGATCCTGGTTTGCTGGGCATTGTCCTGGGCCAGGCGTTCGGTGTTGCCCATGTTGTCGGCAATATTCAGCGAGGTGGCGCTGAACTCTTCCACCGCGCCGGCCATGCTG
The DNA here is from genome assembly GCF_019382755.1 of Pseudomonas sp. Colony2. NCBI lineage: Bacteria > Pseudomonadati > Pseudomonadota > Gammaproteobacteria > Pseudomonadales > Pseudomonadaceae > Pseudomonas > Pseudomonas sp. Colony2. Next base: position 6,937,222 of record NZ_CP080030.1, read on the forward strand.
GTGATCTCGCCGGACTGTTGCTCCATGCCTTCGTACGCACCGCCGGACAACCCCGACAGTGCCTGGGCGCGGCTGTTCACGTCTTCAGCCGCCTTGCGGATATGCGACACCATGGTCGACAGCGCTTCGCCCATCTGGTTGAAACTGCGGGCCAACTGGCCGATTTCGTCATGGCTGGAAACGTTCAGCCGTGCGCTCAAATCACCGGCGCCCAGGGCTTCGGCCTGACGCACCAGGTCGCCCAACGGCTGCAACTTGCTGCGCAGCAACCAGACCGCCGCGCCCACCGCCAGCAGCATCGCGAGCAAGCTGCCGATCGCCAGGCGAATCCCCACCGACCAGGTCACCGCGCGAATTTCGGCTTTCGGCATGCTCGCCACCACCGACCACGGGCCGCCTTCAAACGGCACGGCAACGCTGTAGAAGTCTTCGTTCTTGTCGCTCCAGAAACGGCCTTTTCCAGGTTTGGCGGCCAGGTCGAGCATCACCGGAATCGACTGATCCAGCGCCTGCACGCCAGCGGGCGGTACCAGCCAGTGCTTCTGTTCGTCCAGCAGCGCCAGGGAACCGGTCTGGCCGATGCGGAAACGCTTGAGGTTGTCGAACTGGGCGTTCTGCGCATCGGTGTAGTCGAAGCCGACAAACAGCACCGCAATCACTTTGCCGCTGGCGTCCCGCACCGGGCTGTACTGGGTCATGTAGGAGCGATCGAACAACACCGCGCGGCCAACGTAGCCCTGTCCGCCCAGCAAGCGTTGATAGGCCGGATGCTGGTGATCCAGCGCCGTACCGATGGCGCGGCTGCCATCCTGCTTGGTCAGGGAGGTGCTGACGCGGATAAAGTCCTCGCCGCTGCGTACGAACAAGGTCGCCACGCCGCCGGACATCTGCTTGAACTCATCGACTTCAGCGAAGTTGTTGTTGAGCACTTCCTCGCCCAGGTACAGGCCCGGCGTCTGCACGCCCGCCACCGTCACCGGTTGCTCAGGGCGCGTACTCAAGCCGGCGCTGAAGCGCTTTTCAAACAGCCCGCTCAAACGCTGGGTACTTTCGCGCAAGGTGCTGTGGAAGGTATTGAGCTGGTCGGCCAGCAAGCGGGCCTCGCTGGCCAGGTGCTCCTCGCGGGTGTCGAGGTTGGCGGAATCCAGCGAACGCAACGCGAATACCGTGCTGCCGCTGATGACGACAGCCAGTATCACGGCGAGGGCAAGCCCCAGTTGAGAGGCAATCCGGGCGCGAGGTTGAGACATGAAGGCTCCTGGCCGAGGCCAGGATCATCCTGATCTCATAGCGCTGCTCGGCAAAATTCTAATAGGGGAAACGTTGCAGAACGGTAGTTCCAACAACCCTACTTCGGCGGGCAGGCTCAATACTTGAGCGAATCACAGGGGTATCGCGCAAACGATTGCTGGCCGGTGCGCAATCCACTCAGTCGAGGCGCTCGACCTGGGGCAATTCCATGGCCTGCACTTCGCCCTGGAGAAAGTCACCCAGCCGTCGCAAACGCTCGCCACCCGGCCGGGTCTTCGGCCACACCAGATAGTAATTTTCCCCACTGGCCACAGCGGTGGGCCATGGCAGACTCAGGCGGCCCTGGGCCACGTCTTCGGCCACCATCAGCAAGTCGCCCATGGACACGCCGTACCCTCGGGCGGCGGCGATCATGCCCAACTCCAAGGTGTCGAACACCTGCCCGCCCTTGAGCGAAACCTGGGATGACAGCCCCATGCGCTCCAGCCAGTTGCGCCAGTCACGCCGGTCCGGCGTCGGGTGCAGCAGTTCGGCAGAGGCCAGGCGTGCAACGTCCCAGGGTCCGTCGCTCAACAGGTTCGGCGCGCCCACCGGAATCAGCAACTCCGGAAACAGGTAGCTGGCTTCCCAGTCCGGCGGGAAATGCCCGTTGCTCAGCAACACCGCGCAATCGAATGGTTCCTGGTTGAAATCCACCTCATCGACGCTCATCCAGGCGCTGGTCAGTTGCACTTCATTGCCCGGCTGCAGGTGCCGGAAGCGACTGAGCCGCGCCAGCAGCCAGCGCATGGTCAGGGTGGACGGCGCCTTCATGCGCAGGATGTCGTCCTCGGCATTCAAGGTATGGCAGGCGCGCTCCAGGGCCGCAAAGCCTTCACGCACGCCCGGCAGCAACAGGCGCGCTGCCTCGGTGAGTTGCAAGGTGCGGCCGCTGCGCTGGAACAGGCGGCAGGCGAAATGCTCTTCCAGGGTACGAATGTGCCGGCTCACCGCACTTTGGGTAATCGACAACTCTTCCGCCGCCCGGGTGAACGAGTTGTAGCGGGACGCAGCTTCAAACGCGCGCAAGGCGTAAAGAGGAGGAAGACGACGAGACATGGCGAAAACTCCGACGGCGCAATATCGAAACCCTACCAGAATCATTCAGGCATGAGTTTTAATCATGCGAACCATCGGATTTATCCCTTTGTGCAATGTGCTGTGGGCGCCGAGAATCAACCCTTCCACCCTTCCCTGACTTTTTGAGCGTGATGATCATGCAGCATCCGGCACGTACCGAACTCTGGGCCATTCTGCGGCTGTCAGGGCCGCTGATTGCCTCACAGTTGGCCCACATGCTGATGGTGCTGACCGACACCCTGATGATGGCCCGCCTGAGCCCCGAGGCCCTGGCCGGCGGAGGCCTGGGTGCGGCGAGCTATTCGTTCGTGTCGATTTTCTGCATCGGCGTGATCGCTGCCGTGGGCACGCTGGTCGCGATCCGCCAGGGCGCCGGCGACATCGAGGGCGCCACCCGCCTGACCCAGGCCGGGCTGTGGCTGGCCTGGTTGATGGCGCTGGTGGCTGGTTTGCTGCTGTGGAACCTCAAGCCAGTGCTGCTGATGTTCGGCCAGACCGAAACCAACGTCGCGTCCGCCGGCCAGTTCCTGACCATCCTGCCGTTCGCCCTGCCCGGCTACCTGACGTTCATGGCGCTACGCGGCTTCACCAGCGCTATCGGCAAGGCCACGCCGGTGATGGTGATCAGCCTGTGCGGCACGGTGATCAACTACCTGCTCAACCACGCGTTGATCGAAGGCATGTTCGGCCTGCCGAAACTCGGGCTGGTGGGCATTGGCCTGGTCACCGCCATCGTTGCCAACTGCATGGCCCTGGCGCTGATCTGGTACATCAAATACAACCGTGCCTACGACGCGTATCCGCTGCGCAAGGGTTTGCTGCGGCCCAACCTGCACTACCTGCGGGAACTGTGGCGCCTGGGCCTGCCGATTGGTGGCACCTATGCGGTGGAAGTCGGGCTCTTTGCGTTCGCCGCGCTGTGCATGGGCACTATGGGCAGCACGCAGCTGGCTGCGCACCAGATCGCCCTGCAGATCGTGTCGGTGGCGTTCATGGTGCCGGCGGGCATGTCGTACGCGATCACCATGCGTATCGGCCAGCATTATGGTGCCGGGCAGTTGCTGGAAGCGCGGCTGGCCGGGCGAGTTGGCATAGGCTTTGGCGCAGTGGTGATGCTGGGCTTTGCAGCGGTGCTGTGGTTGTTCTCGCACCCACTGATCAGCCTGTTCCTCGACCAGCATGACCCGGCGTTTCGCGACGTGATCAACCTCGCCGTCAGCCTGCTGGCGGTGGCCGCATGGTTTGAGCTGTTCGACGGCGTGCAGACCATCGCCATGGGCTGTATTCGCGGACTCAAGGATGCCAAGACCACCTTCCTGGTCGGACTGGGCTGCTACTGGCTGATCGGCGCACCGGCCGCATGGTTGATGGCGTTCAATCTCGGCTGGGGGCCGACGGGCGTTTGGTGGGGCCTGGCCCTGGGCCTGGCGTGCGCGGCAGTCAGCCTGACCTGGGCGTTTGAACGGAAGATGAAGCGGATGATTCGCCAGGAGCCTGAAACCCACCAAGGATTTCAAGCCGCGCAGCCGGAGTAATGACTCTACTCGGTCAAATGTGGGAGCGGGCTTGCTCGCGAATGCGGTGGGTCAGCCATGAATTGGTTGGCTGAAATACCGCATTCGCGAGCAAGCCCGCTCCCACATTTTTGATCGGGTTCACAACATCAGATCACGCCGCCCACCAGTTCCTGGCTGTCACCAAACGTCAGGTAGTCCACCAGTTCCGCCAACGGCAACGGCTTGCTGATCAGGTAACCCTGGGCCTGATCGCAGCCGAACAACCGCAGCAACGCCAGTTGCTCGGCGGTTTCCACGCCCTCGGCGACCACTTCCAGGTTCAGGTTATGAGCCAGGTTGATCATGGCGTGCACCAGCTTGCGATTCTCTTCGCGCTCTTCCATGCCGCCGACAAAGCTCTTGTCGATCTTCAGCAAGGCAATCGGCAGGCTGTTGAGGTGCACGAACGACGAAAAGCCGGTGCCAAAGTCATCCAGGGAAAAGCGCACACCCAGGCGGCCCAGCGCATCCATGGTCTGCTTGACCAGGTCGCTGCGGCGCATCACGGCGGTTTCCGTCAGCTCAAATTCCAGCCACTGGGCTTCCACGCCGCGCTCGGCAATCAGCCGGCTGAGGGTGCTGAGCAGTTGGCTGTCCTGAAACTGGCGGAACGACAGGTTGACCGCCATGTGCAACGGCGCAATCCCGCGTTCGCGCAGGTCCTGCATGTCGCGCAGGGCCCGGGAAATCACCCAGTAGCCCAGCGGCACGATCAAGCCGCTCTGCTCGGCCAGCGGCACGAACTCGCTCGGCGGCAACAGGCCGCGCTCACCGTGGCGCCAGCGCACCAGTGCTTCCAGGCCGACGATATGCCCATCGTCGAGGTCCAGGCGGGGCTGGTAATGCAGTTCCAGTTCGTCACGGCGCAACGCCCGGCGCAGTTCGCTCTCAAGGTCGGCGAGGCTGCGGGCATTGCGGTTGATGCGTTCGTTGAAGATATGAAAGGTGCAGCCCTGGGTGCTTTTGGCTTGCTGCATGGCGATGTGGGCGTGCCACATCAACGGGTCGGCGCCAGCCTTGGCGCGGGCATGGGCCACGCCGAGGCTGCAACCGATCAGCAGGCTTTCGCCATCGACCCAATAGGGTTCGGCCATGGCTTCGACGATGCGCTCGGCCATCCATTCGGCGCGCTGGGGCGCACGGCGGGTGTCGATCAGCAGGGCAAATTCGTCGCTGCCCAGGCGCGCCAGTTGATCGCCGGCCTCCAGCTGGCTCTTGAGCCGCGAGACCACTTGCAGGATCAGCCGGTCGCCGGCCTGGTGGCCGAGGGCGTCGTTGGCGTGACGGAAGTTGTCCAGGTCGAGGTGGCCGAGGGCAACGCCACGGCCTTCGTTTTCCGCCAGGCGGGCGGTCAGCAGGGTCTGGAAGCCCTGGCGGTTGGCGATACCGGTCAGCGGGTCCTGTTCGGCCAGGCGTTGCAGGGTGTTTTCCAGTACACCGCGCTCGCGCACATGCCGCAGGCAACGGCGCAATGTATCGACATCCAATGCATTCAGGATCAGCCAGTCGCTGACGCCGAGGGGTGAAACCAGGGGTTCCTCTTCCAACAGCAATACCGTTGGCAAGCTGCAGCGACCGGGGCCGGGCTGAAGGTTGGCCGTGGTCAACAGCACCGCGCTGTGATCGTCGTCGAACAGGTTGCTCACAGACTCCCAGTTTGGCGCGCTGATCAGCACAGCTCCGTCGCCCATCGGCGCCAGGCACTCGCGCAATAACGCTGCCCACGCTGGCTCATCGGCCAGTAGCAGCAAACGCAAGGGTTCGACAGGCGTAGACAAGCTAGCTCCCTAGACTCTGCAAAATTTCGTTGGCGGCGGGCATTATGACGTGCGCCCCGATAATGACCAATGATATGGGTTATCAAATGCGCACTGTGCAGCTCTAGACCGAACAATAGTCCTAAATACCCTGCACATCCTGCGGCAAAGTAACAAAACCGGCAAATTTAGATCGAGTGGTACGTCACACTGTCGTTCAGAGGCAGCAGAATCTTGCCAGCCTGTTAAAATGCCCGCCCTTTTGATCAATGACCTCCTGAATTTCGTATGTCCCGACTCAATCCCCGGCAGCAAGAAGCCGTGAACTACGTCGGCGGCCCTCTATTGGTGCTCGCCGGTGCCGGTTCCGGCAAGACCAGCGTGATCACCCGCAAGATCGCGCACCTGATCCAGAGCTGTGGCATCCGTGCCCAGTACATCGTCGCCATGACCTTTACCAACAAGGCGGCGCGGGAAATGAAAGAGCGCGTCGGCACCCTGCTCAAGGGTGGCGAAGGCCGTGGCCTCACCGTGTGTACCTTCCACAACCTGGGGCTGAACATCATCCGCAAGGAACACGTGCGGTTGGGCTACAAGCCGGGCTTCTCGATCTTTGACGAGACAGACGTCAAGGCGCTGATGACCGACATCATGCAGAAGGAATACGCGGGCGACGACGGCGTCGACGAGATCAAGAACATGATCGGCTCGTGGAAAAACGACCTGATCCTGCCCGCCGAAGCCCTGGAAGCTGCGCGCAACCCCAAGGAGCAGACTGCCGCCATTGTCTACACCCACTACCAGCGCACGCTGAAGGCGTTCAACGCGGTGGACTTCGACGACCTGATCCTGCTGCCGGTGAAGCTGTTCCAGGAACATGCCGACATCCTCGAAAAGTGGCAGAACAAAGTCCGCTACCTGCTGGTGGACGAATACCAGGACACCAACGCCAGCCAATACCTGCTGGTGAAGCTGCTGATCGGCAAGCGCAACCAGTTCACCGTGGTGGGCGATGACGACCAGTCGATCTACGCCTGGCGCGGCGCCCGCCCGGAAAACCTGATGCTGCTCAAGGACGACTACCCGTCCCTGAAAGTGGTGATGCTGGAGCAGAACTACCGCTCCACCAGCCGCATCCTGCGTTGCGCCAACGTGCTGATCTCCAACAACCCCCACGAGTTTGAAAAGCAACTGTGGAGCGAGATGGGCCACGGCGACGAGATCCGCGTGATCCGCTGCCGCAACGAAGACGCCGAAGCCGAGCGCGTGGCCGTCGAACTGCTCACCCTGCACCTGCGTACCGACCGGCCCTACAGCGATTTCGCGATCCTGTACCGCGGCAACTACCAGGCCAAGCTGATCGAGCTGAAGCTGCAGCACCACCAGATTCCTTATCGCCTGTCGGGCGGCAACAGCTTTTTCGGACGCCAGGAAGTGAAAGACCTGATGGCCTACTTCCGGCTGATCGTGAACCCGGACGACGACAACGCCTTCCTGCGGGTGATCAACGTCCCACGCCGGGAAATCGGTTCGACTACCCTGGAAAAGCTCGGCAACTACGCCACCGAACGCAAGATCTCGATGTACGCCGCCACCGACGAAATCGGCCTGGGCGAGCACCTCGACACTCGTTTCACCGACCGCCTGGCGCGCTTCAAGCGCTTCATGGACAAGGTGCGCGAGCAGTGCGCCGGCGAAGACCCGATCAGCGCCCTGCGCAGCATGGTCATGGACATCGACTACGAGAACTGGCTGCGCACCAACAGCTCCAGCGACAAGGCTGCCGATTACCGCATGGGCAACGTGTGGTTCCTGATCGAGGCGTTGAAAAATACCCTGGAGAAGGACGAAGAAGGCGAGATGACCGTCGAGGACGCCATCGGCAAGCTTGTGCTGCGGGACATGCTTGAACGCCAGCAGGAAGAGGAAGACGGCGCCGAAGGCGTGCAGATGATGACCTTGCATGCGTCCAAGGGCCTGGAATTCCCCTACGTGTTCATCATGGGCATGGAAGAGGAAATCCTCCCGCACCGCTCCAGCATCGAAGCCGACACCATCGAGGAAGAACGGCGCCTGGCTTACGTGGGCATTACCCGCGCGCGTCAGACATTGGCCTTCACCTTTGCCGCCAAGCGCAAGCAGTACGGCGAGATCATCGATTGTGCCCCCAGCCGGTTCCTCGACGAACTGCCGCCGGACGACCTGGCCTGGGAAGGCAACGACGACACACCGACCGAAGTCAAAGCCGTTCGCGGCAACACCGCACTGGCGGATATACGCGCGATGTTAAAGCGCTAGAATCGACTACTTTTTAATCTACTTTCGGCGCGTGTTGCGCCAACAGAGGAAGCTTTCGTGGAAGCACTGCACAAGAAAATTCGCGAAGAAGGCATCGTGCTTTCCGATCAGGTACTCAAGGTCGACGCCTTTCTGAACCACCAGATCGACCCGGCGCTGATGAAACTGATCGGTGACGAGTTTGCTGCGTTGTTCAAGGATTCGGGGATCACCAAGATCGTCACCATCGAAGCCTCGGGCATTGCACCGGCGATCATGACCGGCCTGAACCTCGGCGTGCCGGTGATTTTCGCCCGCAAGCAACAGTCCCTGACCCTGACCGAAAACCTGCTGTCGGCGACGGTGTATTCCTTCACCAAGAAAACCGAAAGCACCGTGGCGATTTCCCCGCGCCACCTGACCAGCAGCGACCGCGTGCTGATCATCGATGACTTCCTGGCCAACGGTAAGGCGTCCCAGGCGCTGATCTCGATCATCAAACAGGCCGGCGCGACCGTTGCAGGTTTGGGGATCGTGATCGAGAAGTCGTTCCAGGGCGGCCGTGCGGAGCTGGATGCCCAGGGTTACCGGGTTGAGTCGCTGGCGCGGGTGCAGTCGTTGGCGGGTGGGGTTGTGACCTTTATCGAGTAATCGGTGCGGGCACGGTTAAACATGTGGGAGCGGGCTTGCTCGCGAAAGCGGTGTGTCAGTCACCGGATAGGTCGACTGATCCACCGCTTTCGCGAGCAAGCCCGCTCCCACATTTGATCTCCTGTGTTTTCTAGTGCGCGGTAGCTTGTAGGCCCGCTAGCAACAGGCGCTGGTACAGGTCCTCCTTCAACCCCTCCGGCTTATCCAGTCGCATCCGTACCAAATGCTCGGGAAACGCTTCCGGCTCCGGTGCATCCAGCGCCGCCTTGCCCAGCTCCAGAATCTCCGTCAGCTTGAATTTGCTCTTGAGCCAGTTCAACGCCCGCAACAAATCCCGCTCTTCATCCGTGAAGTCACTGCCCAGCGGATACTCCGGGAACAGCCGTGGATGCCGCGCCTGAATCCCCTGCAAACGCTCCGGCGTGTTGTCGGCAAACCGCGGATCCAGCTGGAAATCCTTCGGCAACTTCCCGGCCTTTTGCGCCTGCTCGATCAAGTCTTCCTGGAACCGTGAGTCGGTGATATTCAGCAGCGCCTCGATCACCCTGGCATCAGTCTGCCCGCGTAAATCCGCGATGCCGTATTCGGTGATGACGATGTCTCGCAGGTGCCGGGGAATCGTGCAGTGCCCGTATTCCCAGACGATATTGGAACTGACCTCGCCGCCCGATTCGCGCCAGCTGCGCAGGATCAGGATCGAGCGCGCGCCTTCCAGCGCATGGCCCTGGGCGACAAAGTTGTATTGCCCGCCAACACCGCTGAGCACGCGGCCGTCTTCCAACTGGTCGGCCACGCCCGCGCCCAACAGGGTCACGGTAAACGCGCTGTTGATGAAGCGCGCATCCAGGCGCTGCAAACGCTTGAGTTCTTCCTGGCCGTACAGCTCGTTGATGTAGCTGATGCGGGTCATGTTGAATTCCAGGCGCTTGCTCTGTGGCAAGTCCCGCAAACGCTCGTAAAAGCTACGAGGCCCGAGGAAGAAGCCGCCATGCACAGAGATGCCGTCGGTCTGTGCCGCTTCGTCCAGGGTGCCGGCGTTGGCCCGCTCCTGGGTCGCGACGTCCGGGTATACCTTGCGCCGCACAATCCCGGCATCGGCCAGCACCAGCAGGCCATTGACGAACATTTCGCTGCAACCGTACAGCCCACGGGCAAACGGCGCGACTCCGCCTTCGTGGCTGATCAGCGGTGCCCATTGGTACACATCCAGGTCGGTGAGCAACAGGCGATACGCCTCGTTATCGGCCTGGCGCGCCAGCAAGGCCGCAGTCAGTGCATCGCCCATGGAGCCGATGCCGATCTGCAAGGTACCGCCGTCGCGCACCAGGGTGCTGGCGTGCAAACCGATAAAGTGATCCTGGAAACCCACCGGCATGTTCGGGGTGGAGAACAGCGTGGTGCTGTCCTTCTCGTCGATCAGGAAGTCGAACTCATCCATGCCCAGCTCGGCGTCGCCGGGCATGTAGGGCAAATCACTGTGAACCTGGCCCACCACCAGGATGGTTTCACCGGCCTCGCGGCGCTTGGCGATCATCGGCAACAGGTCGAGGGTGATGTCGGGGTTGCAGCTCAGGCTCAGGCGATCCGGATGTTCAGCGCTGCTGGCCACCAATTGCGCGACGAGGTTCAGGCCGGCGGCATTGATATCACGGGCAGCGTGGCTGTAGTTGCTGCTGACGTAATCCTGCTGCGCCGAAAGGCTGTGAAGCAAACTGCCGGGCTGCATGAAGAACTGCTGCACGTGAATGTTCGACGGCAGGCTGTCCTTGCGCAGTGCGGCGAGGAAGTCCAGCTCGGGATAGTCACCGAAGACCCGTTCGATAAAGGGCTCGAGAAAGCGCTTCTGCAAACCATCGCCCAAGGTAGGGCGACCCAGGGCCAGGGCTGTGTAGATGGTCAGCGCCCGGTCCGGCAACTTGGCGATACGCCGGTACAGCGCGTTGACGAACAGGTTGGGTTTGCCCAGGCCCAGGGGCATGCCCATGTGAATATGCGCCGGCAGCCGTGCCAGTACGTCGTCGACTGCTTGCTCGATTGAACACAACTGCACCATCCGACTTCTCCCGAACATTCCATGAATTGGGGTTGGACCGAGCTTGCCGGGTCTTTGCTGCAAAGAACAGCCTCAAAAGGCAAATCGCGGGCACAAAAAAGCCGCTGGTCAGCGGCTCTTTTGGCGAAGATCGGTTTATTTCAGACCCGACATCTTCTCGATCGCGCCTTTAAGCTCGGCATCCGAGCAATCGGCGCAGGTGCCTTTTGGCGGCATGGCGTTCAGACCGGTAATGGCCTTGGCCAGCAGGCCATCGAGGCCACCCTGATGGTCCGCGCGGTCTTTCCAGGCGGCGGTGTCACCGATTTTCGGTGCGCCCAACAGGCCGGTACCGTGGCAAGCGTTGCAGTGCTTGGCGATTACGTCATCCGGCGATTTCGCACCGCCGCCGCCGCCCGCAGCCACTGCCACTTCCATCCCCTTGCACTCTTGCCCCTGGACGCACACCTGGCCTACAGGCTCCAGGCGCTTGGCAATTTCATCATTGGTCGCAGCTTGAGCGCTGACAGCCCATAGGGCCAGTACGGTTGCTGGTGCAGCCAGCATTTTCATAATTAGGTTCACGCGTTCACCCTCAATGGTGGCTATTCACGCCTGCGGCCACGGTTTCGCAGGCGGCGAAAGTATAACGGTTAGCCCGCCCCGCCGAAACAACCCTATTAACCAAGGGGAGATTCAGCAAGACAGAATGCTGCTACGGGCGTCTCTGCGACATAGGCAGGACGCCTCTTTTCTTAAAAGTTCGCGGGTGTGGCTGCGCTGATTAGTCGCGCCGGCACTTCGAACGGATTGCGAAAACGGTGCGGCTTGGTGCTTTCAAAGTAGTAGCTATCGCCGGCTTCGAGCACAAAAGTTTCAAGGCCGACCACCAGCTCCAGGCGACCTTCCACCAGGATCCCGGTTTCCTCGCCCTCATGGGTGAGCATCTCTTCGCCGGTATCAGCACCTGGCGGGTAGATCTCGTTGAGGAACGCAATCGCCCGGCTCGGATGCGCGCGGCCCACCAGTTTCATGGTGACGGCGCCGTCGGAGATATCGATCAGCTCATTGGCTTTATAGACGATCTGGGTCGGTTTTTCCTGGAGGATCTCCTCGGAAAAGAACTCCACCATCGACATGGGAATGCCGCCCAGCACCTTGCGCAAGGAGCTGATGGAGGGGCTGACACTGTTTTTTTCGATCATCGAAATGGTGCTGTTGGTGACGCCCGCGCGCTTGGCTAGCTCACGCTGGGAAAGACCTTTCAGTTTACGGATGGATTGCAGTCGTTCGCCGACGTCCAATGCAGGAGCCTCCTAGGATTCAGGCGTTGTTGTAATTGAGCGTTATCATGGCGACAGCGTTCAGTATTTACAACACTTTGGCCTAAATCCCGGGATCTGCCATTCGTGGGTGCCGCTCAAGCGCCGGAATAGAGCCGTGGCACTCGGCGCAGGTTGCAGAAGATCTGGTACGGAATAGTGTCGGCGGCGGTGGCAACGTCACTGGCGAGGATGTTTTTGCCCCACAATTCGACGGTGGAACCGAGCCCGGCCTGGGGCACGTCGGTCAGGTCGACACACAGCATGTCCATCGACACACGGCCCAGCAACTGGCTGCGCTGGCCGGCCACCAGCACCGGGGTGCCGGTGGGTGCGTGGCGCGGGTAGCCGTCGGCGTAGCCCATGGCAACTACCCCGATGCGCATCGGTTTCGGGGTGATGAACCTGGCGCCGTAGCCCACAGGTTCGCCGGCCGGCAGTTCACGTACGCAGATGACTTTCGATTCGAGGGTCATCACCGGCTGCAAACGCGCGGCGATGGCCTGGTCTTCGCCAAACGGCGTGGCGCCGTAGAGCATGATGCCCGGGCGTACCCAGTCACTGGAAACGTTCGGCCAGCCCAGCACCGACGGCGAGTTGCGCAGGCTGACCTGGGCCGACAAGCCCTGGCGCGCCGCTTCAAACACCGCTACTTGCTCTTCGCTGCTGGTGCTGTCCAGCTCATCGGCGCGGGCGAAGTGGCTCATCAGCACGATCTTCGCGACTTTGCCGCTGGCCAGCAGGCGCTGGTAAGCGTCGTGATAATCCTTGGGGTGCAAGCCAACACGGTGCATGCCCGAATCTAGCTTGAGCCAGACGGTCAGCGGCTTGCTGAGTTGCGCCTGTTCAATCGCGTCCAGCTGCCACAGCGAATGCACCACGCACCAGAAATCATGCTCGATGATCAGCGGCAGCTCGTCGGCTTCGAAAAAACCTTCGAGCAACAGCACCGGCCCGCGAATCCCGGCGGCCCGCAGCTCCAGCGCTTCCTCGATGCAGGCCACGGCAAACCCGTCCGCCTCGGCTTCCAGCGCCTGGGCAACGCGCACGGCACCGTGGCCGTAGGCATCGGCCTTGATCACGGCGAGGGCCTTGGCCCCACCCGTGACTTCACGGGCCAGTTGGTAGTTATGGCGCAGGGCTTGGAGGTCGATCAGGGCACGGGCAGGACGCATGGCGGCAGGCTTCTAGGCGGCGGTGGGAAGAAAAAACCGGTACCCGCTGACAACGCAGGCACCGGGAGAGGATTTTTTGCTTACGGCAGAGCGGCCACAACCGACAGCTCCACCAGGATTTCCGGTTCGCAGAGTTTCGCTTCAACCGTGGCACGGGCCGGCGCGACGCCTTTTGGCAGCCACTTGTCCCATACCGCGTTCATCCCGGCGAAATCGGCGTCAATGTCTTTCAGGTAGATGGTCACCGACAGCAGCTTGGTCTTGTCGGTACCGGCCAGGTCCAGCAAACGCTCAATATTGACGAGGGTTTCGCGGGTCTGCTGTTCAATCCCGGCACTCATGTCGTCGCCGACCTGCCCTGCCAGATACACGGTACCGCTGTGAACAACGATCTGGCTCATGCGCTCATTGGTGAGCTGGCGCTGGATTGACATGTTTTGCGGACTCCTGGTGGTTGCCATAACGGGAAATATCGAGGCCTTCGGCACTGATCTGCGGGGTTTTCTTCGCCATCAAATCGGCCAGCAAACGACCAGAGCCACAGGCCATGGTCCAACCGAGGGTGCCGTGGCCGGTGTTCAGGAACAGGTTTTTGAACGGGGTAGCACCGACAATCGGCGTGCCGTCTGGCGTGGTCGGGCGCAGGCCGGTCCAGAAACTGGCCTGGCTCAAATCACCGCCCTGAGGATAAAGGTCGTTGACGATCATCTCCAGGGTTTCCCGCCGACGCGGGTTCAGCGACAGGTCAAAACCGGCTATCTCAGCCATGCCACCGACGCGAATACGGTTGTCGAAACGGGTGATCGCGACCTTGTAGGTCTCATCGAGAATGGTCGAGGTCGGGGCCATCGCCGGGTTGGTGATCGGCACGGTCATCGAGTAACCCTTGAGCGGGTACACCGGCGCCTTGATTCCCAGCGGCTTGAGCAATTTCGGCGAGTAGCTGCCGAGGGCCAGCACGTAGCGGTCGGCAGTTTCCAGCTTGCCGTCGATCCACACGCCGTTGATCCGGTCACCGGCGTAGTCCAGGCGCTGGATATCTTGCTCGAAGCGGAATTCGACACCCAGTTGCTTGCACATGTCGGCAAGGCGGGTGGTAAACATCTGACAGTCGCCGGTTTGGTCGTTCGGCAGGCGCAGGGCACCGGCAAGAATATCGGTGACGCTCGCCAGGGCCGGCTCGACGCGGGCAATCCCGGCGCGGTCCAGCAGCTCGTAAGGCACACCGGACTCTTTCAATACCGCGATGTCCTTGGCAGCACCGTCCAGCTGAGCCTGCGTACGGAACAGTTGGGTAGTCCCCAAAGTGCGCCCTTCGTAGGCGATGCCGGTCTCGGCACGCAGCTCGTCGATGCAATCGCGGCTGTATTCGGACAGGCGCACCATACGCTCCTTGTTCACCGCATAACGGCTGGCGGTGCAGTTGCGCAGCATCTGCGCCATCCACAGGTACTGGTCGATATCGGCGGTGGCCTTGATCGCCAGGGGCGCATGGCGCTCCAGCAACCATTTGATAGCCTTGAGCGGCACACCCGGCGCAGCCCATGGCGAGGCGTAGCCCGGCGAGATCTGCCCGGCGTTGGCGAAACTGGTCTCCATGGCCACATCCGGCTGACGGTCGACCACGACCACTTCAAAACCAGCTCGTGCCAAATAGTAGGCACTGGCCACGCCAATGACACCGCTACCCAAGACCAGAACGCGCATTTTTATTCCCTCATCACGGCTTGACCGCTGACGTTTGTTGTTCAGCACAAAGATGTGGGCAGTATAAAAAGCAATCACCAGTGCATTTCACTATATAACTGCCTATATTTGGCGACAATTCTCGGCAAAAACCCTTTTCACGGAGGAGCATCCCCTATGCGGACCAACACTCAGACCAAGCGGGAGCTGGACAAGATCGACCGCAACATCCTGCGCATCCTGCAGGCCGACGGGCGAATTTCGTTTACTGAACTGGGGGAAAAGGTCGGGCTGTCGACCACGCCGTGCACCGAGCGGGTCCGGCGCCTGGAGCGCGAAGGGATCATCATGGGCTACAACGCCCGGCTCAACCCGCAGCATTTGAAGGGCAGCCTGCTGGTGTTTGTCGAGATCAGCCTCGACTACAAGTCCGGCGACACCTTTGAAGAATTCCGACGCGCCGTGCTGAAACTGCCCCACGTGCTGGAGTGCCACCTGGTGTCGGGGGATTTCGACTATCTGGTGAAGGCGCGCATTTCGGAGATGGCGTCGTACCGCAAATTGCTCGGCGATATCCTGCTCAAGCTGCCCCACGTACGGGAGTCCAAGAGCTATATCGTGATGGAAGAGGTGAAAGAGAGCCTGAACCTGCCGATCCCGGATTAAGACAGCACCACAGGCCAATGTGGGAGCGGGGACATCCGCTAGACCAATACCTGACGCGTCGACGCCATGTACGCATGAATCTGCTTTTCCACCCGTGGGTGGATCAACTCCACCGGGCGGCGGTCGTTGGGGCATGGCAAGGTCGGCGTGGTGCCGAACAAGCGGCAAATCAGCGGGCGCTCGTCGTACACGGTGCAGCCATTGGGGCCAAGGTGCACGCAGTTGAGTTCGTCCATCGCCGCTTCCTGCTCGGCAGCGGTCTTGCGCGGCAGGCGCGACATTTCCTCGGGGGACGTGGTCACCGGCCCACAGCAGTCGTGGCAACCCGGGACGCACTCGAACGAGGGAATCTGCCGGCGCAGCGCGTTGACTTTCTGACTGTTGCAACTCATCGACACAGGGACCGAACGGCGAATAGGCGTGGATTCTGCCCTAAAAGCCCCCGGTGAGACAGCTTCGCCCGACCGCTGTATCCTGCGTCAAATTTTCCAAACAGGGATGCTCCCCATGACCGCCAGCGCCCGGCACGCCAATTCCTACTACGCCGCCAGCAGTTTCCCGCAGCCTGATTATCCGGTGCTGACAGGTGAAATCGTGGCCGATGTGTGCGTGGTCGGCGGCGGCTTTTCGGGGCTCAACACCGCTCTGGAACTGGCCGAACGGGGTTTCAGCGTGGTCCTGCTGGAAGCCCGCAAGATTGCCTGGGGCGCCAGCGGGCGCAATGGCGGGCAACTGATTCGTGGCGTCGGTCATGGCCTGGATCAGTTCACCAACGTCATCGGCACCGAGGGCGTGCGCCAGATGAAATTGATGGGCCTGGAAGCCGTGGAAATCGTGCGCCAGCGGGTCGAACGTTCGCAGATCGCCTGCGACCTGACCTGGGGCTACTGCGACCTGGCCAACAAACCCCGCGACCTGGAACACCTGGCCGCCGACGCCGAAGAGCTGCAAGGCCTTGGCTATCGCCATGAAGTGCGCCTGCTGCAAGCGGGCGAAATGCGCAGCGTGATCGGTTCCAACCGCTATGTTGGCGGCATGATCGACATGGGCTCCGGCCACCTGCACCCGCTGAACCTGGCTCTCGGCGAGGCAGCCGCTGCACAGCAGTTGGGCGTCCAGTTGTTCGAGCATTCCGAGGCGGTGCGGATCGATTACGGCCCGGAGGTCAACGTACACACCGCCCAGGGCAATGTGCGCGCCAAGACCCTGGTGCTGGGCTGCAATGCTTATTTGAACGGCCTCAACCCGCATCTGAGCGGCAAGGTGCTGCCCGCCGGCAGCTACATCATCGCCACCGAGCCCTTGAGCGAAGTCCAGGCAGCCGAGTTGCTGCCGCAAAACATGGCGGTGTGTGACCAGCGGGTGACGGTGGATTACTTCCGGCTGTCCGCCGACCGACGCTTGCTGTTCGGCGGTGCCTGCCATTACTCCGGACGGGATCCGAAGGACATCGGTGCCTATATGCGTCCGAAAATGTTGCAGGTGTTCCCACAACTGGCCAACGTGAAAATCGACTACCAGTGGGGCGGGATGATCGGCATTGGCGCCAACCGCCTGCCGCAGATTGGCCGGCTGGCCGACCAGCCCAATGTGTATTTCGCCCAGGCCTATGCCGGCCATGGCCTCAACGCCACCCACCTGGCAGGCAAACTGTTGGGCGAAGCCATCAGCGGCCAGCAAAGCGGGCGCTTTGATCTGTTTGCCAAGGTGCCGCACATCACTTTCCCGGGCGGCAAGCATTTGCGCTCGCCGCTGCTGGCGCTGGGAATGCTCTGGCACCGATTGAAAGAACTGGTCTGAATCAGCCGCGCCAGAAGGGCTTCAAGCCTTCCCGGCGCGCCTGCTCGGCACTCAGGCCCACGTCTCGCAGTTGCTCGGGGGTCAGCTCCAGCAAGGTTTTGCGCGTATGCATGCGGTGCCAGAACAACGCCCATGAACTGAATGTGGGGGCCTTGGTACGCGCCGCCATGCGCCGCTCCTGCCCGGCTTCCAGTTCCTGACTGTGTAACGCCAACCGTACATCGCTCATACCGCTCATTTTCCTGCCCCTCATTAACGTGTTGCCATGAGTACGTAGGATGAGCCGGCGCGTAAAACCATGACAGATTCAACCACCCTGTATTAAATCCATACAGATACTGCCTATCGGCCGCTGAATCCTGTATTTTCAGCCTATCTGTACTGGTAACCGGGAAGCACCGCCATGACCCTATACGTCAACCTCGCCGAACTGTTGGGCACGCGCATCGAGCAGGGCTTCTATCGCCCGGGCGACAGATTGCCGTCAGTTCGGGCCTTGAGTGTGGAGCATGGGGTCAGCCTGAGCACCGTGCAGCAGGCCTACCGCGTACTGGAAGACAACGGCCTGGCGATGCCCAAACCCAAATCCGGCTACTTCGTACCGGTGGGCCGCGACTTGCCGGCATTGCCCGCCGTAGGCCGCCCGGCCCAGCGCCCGGTGGAAATTTCCCAGTGGGACCAAGTGCTGGAGCTGATCCGCGCGGTGCCACGCAAAGACGCCATACAGTTGGGCCGGGGCATGCCGGATGTATTGTCGCCGACCATGAAACCCCTGCTACGCAGCCTCGCTCGGATCAGTCGGCGCCAGGACATGCCGGGGCTGTATTACGACACTATCCACGGCAACCTGGACCTGCGTGAACAGATTGCCCGCCTGATGCTCGATTCAGGCTGCCAACTGACGCCCCAGGACCTGGTGATCACGACCGGCTGCCACGAGGCCCTGTCTGCCAGCATCCACGCCATTTGCGAGCCCGGCGACATCGTTGCCGTCGACTCGCCAAGCTTCCACGGCGCCATGCAAACACTGAAGGGCCTGGGCATGAAAGCCCTGGAAATCCCCACCGACCCACTCACCGGTATCAGCCTGGAAGCGCTGGAACTGGCACTGGAACAATGGCCGATCAAAGTCATACAGTTGACCCCCAACTGCAACAACCCACTGGGCTACATCATGCCGGAGTCGCGCAAACGCGCACTGCTGACCCTGGCCCAGCGCTTTGACGTGGCGATCATCGAAGACGACGTGTATGGCGAACTGGCCTACAGCTACCCGCGGCCACGCACCATCAAGTCCTTCGACGAGGATGGCCGCGTCGTACTGTGCAGCTCTTTCTCGAAGACCCTCGCACCCGGCCTGCGGATTGGCTGGGTCGCACCCGGTCGCTATCTGGAGCGTGTGCTGCACATGAAATACATCAGCACCGGCTCCACCGCGACCCAGCCGCAGATCGCAATTGCCGAGTTTCTGAAAGGTGGACATTTCGAGCCACATTTGCGGCGGATGCGCACGCAATACCAGCGCAATCGCGACCTGATGCTCGATTGGGTCAGCCGCTATTTCCCGGCGGGCACCCGCGCCAGCCGCCCCCAGGGCAGTTTCATGCTGTGGGTGGAACTGCCGGAAGGCTTCGATACCCTGAAACTCAACCGGCTGCTGGTGGATGAAGGTGTACAGATTGCAGTGGGAAGTATCTTTTCCGCCTCCGGCAAGTACAGGAACTGCCTGCGCATGAACTACGCTGCCAAACCAACGCCGCAGATTGAAGAGGCTGTACGCAAGGTCGGCGCGACCGCCATCCGGTTGCTGGCCGAAGCGATGGACTGACCTTTTACGGGAAATAGCCGTCATATGCGGACAATCGCCCTGATTCGGAACCCATGTCATTGATGACCCACCGGCTATTACCGTTTTTCCTGCTGGGCATCCTGGCCCTGGGCGGCTGCGCCACCATCGACGCGCCACGCACACCCAGCGAGGCGCTGCCGGCCAGCGAATCTTCCTTCGGCCGCTCGATCCAGGCCCAGGCCGCTCCCTACAAAGGCCGCTCCGGGTTCCGCCTGCTGCCCAACAGCAGCGAAGCCTTCATGGCCCGCGCCGAACTGATCCGCAACGCCCAGACCAGCCTCGACTTGCAGTACTACATCGTCCACGACGGCATCAGCACCCGCATGCTCGTGGATGAACTGCTCAAGGCCGCCGACCGTGGCGTGCGCGTGCGCATCCTGCTGGACGACACCACCAGCGACGGCCTGGACCAGATCATCGCCACCCTCGCCGCCCACCCGCAGATCCAGATTCGCCTGTTCAACCCGCTGCACCTGGGCCGCAGCACCGGCGTGACGCGGGCCATGGCGCGGCTGTTCGACCTGTCGCTGCAACACCGGCGCATGCACAACAAGCTGTGGCTGGCAGACAACAGCGTGGCCATCGTCGGCGGGCGCAACCTGGGGGATGAGTATTTCGACGCCGAGCCCAACCTCAACTTCACCGATATCGACATGCTCAGCGTGGGCCCGGTGGCCGAGCAACTCGGCCACAGTTTCGATCAGTACTGGAACAGTGCCCTGAGCAAACCCATTGGTGACTTTGTCAGCAGCGCTTCCAAAGGCGACCTGGCCAGTGCCCGCGTACGCCTGGAAGATTCCCTTGCCGAGTCTCGCCAACAAAACCATGCCCTGTACAACCGCCTGCGCACCTACAAGACCCAGCCGCGCATGGACATCTGGCGTCGCGAGCTGATCTGGGCCTGGAACCAGGCGCTGTGGGATGCGCCGAGCAAGGTGCTGGCCAAGGCCGATCCGGATCCACGGCTGCTGCTGACCACCCAACTGGCGCCCGAGCTGGAAGGTGTCAGCCATGAGCTGATGATGATTTCGGCTTACTTCGTTCCAGGCCAGCCTGGCCTGGTATACCTGACCGGTCGCGCGGACGCCGGTGTATCGGTAAGCCTGCTGACCAATTCCCTGGAAGCCACCGACGTACCGGCCGTGCACGGCGGTTATGCGCCCTATCGCAAGGCGCTGCTGGAACACGGGGTGAAGCTATACGAGTTGCGTCGCCAGCCGGGAGACGGTGGCGGCAGCGGACCTCATCTGTTCCGCAAAGGTACATTCCACGGTTCGGATTCCAGCCTGCACAGCAAGGCGATCATCTTTGATCGGGAGAAATCCTTCATCGGCTCATTCAACTTCGACCCGCGCTCGGTGCTGTGGAACACCGAAGTCGGGGTGCTGGTGGACAGTCCCGAACTGGCGGAACACGTGCGCAACCTGGCACTGGAGGGCATGGCGCCCCCGTTGAGCTATCAGGCGAAGCTGCAGGATGGCCAGGTGGTATGGGTGACCGAAGACAACGGCCAACTGCACACCCTGACCCGCGAACCCGGCAGTTGGTGGCGCCGGTTCAATGCCTGGTTTGCTACATCCGTCGGGCTGGAACGCATGCTTTAAGAACAGCGACGGGACCTGTGGGAGCTGGCTTGCCTGCGATGGCGGAGTGTCAGTTTACGTATCCGGTGCTGACACTCCGCCATCGCGGGCAAGCCCGGCTCCCACAGGTGATCGCATTTCAAGTTCAGGCGGGTTGTGCGGCGCCGAACGCACCTTGGCGCAGCAACAGGATCACCAACCCCAACGCCCCCGCCGCCATCAACAACGGCAACGCATGCCCGCTGATCCACTGGCTGCCGGCACCGGCCACCAGCGGGCCGATCAGGCAGCCAATGCCCCACAGCTGCGCGATATGCGCATTGGCGCGCACCAGTGCGTCGTCGCGGTAGCGCTCGCCAATCAGGATCAGCGACAGGGTGAATAACCCGCCGGCGCTGGCCCCGAACAGCACCCACACCGGCCAGATCATCAGCGTATCGAGCAACAGCGGAATCGCCAGGCTCGTCACCAGCAGCATCAGCGCGCAGCCGAGAAACAGCGTGCGCCGAGGCAGGTAGTCCGCCAGCGCGCCAATCGGCAGTTGCAGCAACGCATCACCGACCACCACCGTGCTGACCATCGCCAGAGCAATCTCGGCGGTGAAACCCTGTTGCAGGCAATACACCGGCAACAACGTAAGAATCATCGCCTCGAATGCGGCGAACAACGCCACCGCCCAGGCAATCGCCGGCAAGCCCTGGCAGAAGCGCAGCAGGTCGCCAAAGGTCACGCTGAAAGACTCGGCAGTCGGCGCACCGGAACGGCCCAGCAGCAGGATCGGCGAGCACGTCAGCAGACCGACACCCACCCAGAAGCCAATATCGTTGTCCGTACCCAGCGCGCCCAGCAGCAACGGGCCCGACAGCTGGCTCAAGGCATAGCTGCAGCCATACAGCGCCACCAGACGGCCGCGCCAGCGTTCGATCACCAGTTGGTTGATCCAGCTTTCGCCGAGGATAAACACGATGGTCAGGATCACCCCGATCATCAGCCGCAACACCAGCCATACCGGGTAGCTGGGCAATACCGCCAGCAAGCCGATGGAAATCGCCCCCGCCCACAGGCACAGGCGCATCAGGTTCGCCGTGCCCAGGCGCGAGGCTAGGCCGCTGGAGACCTTGGCACCCAGTAGCACACCGAAGGCCGGCATCGCCGCCATGACTCCGATGGCGAAGCTGCCATAGCCCCAGCTTTCCAGGCGCAGGGACACCAGCGGCATGCTCACGCCCAAGGCCAGGCCCACGCTCAAGACCGACGCCAACACGGCGAAATAGGTCGCCCAACGCATTTCCACGCTCCTGTGGATTACTTGGAGATCATACAAAACAGTGTGGGAGCGGGCTTGCTCGCGAATGCGGTGTACCAGTCAATACATCAGCGACTGTGATACCTCATTCGCGAGCAAGCCCGCTCCCACATTTTTTACAGCGGTGTTCCTGGAGGCTTACAACTTGATCCAGGTCGCCTTCAGCTCGGTGTACTTGTCGAACGCGTGCAGCGACTTGTCGCGGCCGTTACCCGACTGCTTGAAACCACCGAACGGTGCGGTCATGTCGCCGCCATCGTACTGGTTGACCCATACGCTGCCGGCACGCAGGGCCTTGGCAGTCAGGTGCGCCTTGGAGATGTTCGACGTCCACACCGCAGCGGCCAGGCCGTATTGGGTGTCGTTGGCGATCGCAATGGCTTCTTCCACGCTGTCGAAGGCAATCACCGACAGCACCGGGCCGAAGATTTCTTCCTGGGCGATCTTCATGGCGTTGGTCACGCCGTCGAAAATCGTCGGCTCGACATAGGTGCCACCGCTTTCCTGCAGCGTGCGCTTGCCGCCGGCCACCAGCTTGGCGCCATCGGCATGCCCGGCTTCGATGTACGACAGCACGGTGTTCATCTGCTGGGTATCCACCAGCGCACCGACCGTGGTGGCCGGGTCGAGCGGGTTGCCCGGCTTCCAGGCCTTGAGGGCCTCGATCACCAGCGGCAGGAATTTATCCTTGATCGAACGCTCCACCAGCAGGCGCGAACCGGCGGTGCACACTTCGCCCTGGTTGAAGGCGATGGCGCCGGCCGCGGACTCGGCGGCGGCTTGCAGGTCCGGGGCATCGGCAAACACGATGTTCGGGCTCTTGCCGCCAGCTTCCAGCCAGACGCGCTTCATGTTCGACTCGCCGGAGCGAATCAGCAGTTGCTTGGCGATCTTGGTGGAACCGGTGAACACCAGGGTGTCGACGTCCATGTGCAGCGCCAGGGCGTTACCCACGGTGTGGCCATAACCCGGCAGCACGTTGAACACGCCTTTCGGGATGCCGGCTTCAACCGCGAGGGCAGCGATGCGGATGGCAGTCAGCGGTGATTTTTCAGATGGCTTGAGGATCACCGAGTTACCGGTGGACAACGCCGGCCCGAGTTTCCAGCAGGCCATCATCAGCGGGAAGTTCCACGGCACGATGGCCGCGACAACGCCGACGGGCTCACGGGTCACAAGGCCCAGCTGGTCGTGAGGGGTGGCTGCGACTTCATCGTAGATCTTGTCGATGGCCTCGCCGCTCCAGCTCAGCGCTTGCGCCGCGCCTGGGACGTCGATGTTCAGGGAGTCGCTGATCGGCTTGCCCATGTCCAGGGTTTCAAGCAGTGCCAGCTCTTCGGCGTTGGCCTTGAGCAGGCCGGCGAAACGGATCATGGTGGCTTTGCGCTTGGCTGGCGCCAGGCGCGACCAGGCACCGGAATTGAACGTGGCACGGGCGTTTTCTACGGCACGCTGGGCGTCGGCGACGTCACAGCTGGCAACGGTTGCCAGCAGGCGGCCATCGACTGGGCTCAGGCATTCGAACGTGTCGCCGGAAACGGCGGCGGTGTATTCGCCATTGATGTAGGCGCGGCCTTCGATCTTCAGATCCTTGGCGCGTTGTTCCCAGTCGGCACGGGTCAGGGTGGTCATGCGAGTGTCCTCCTCTTATTGAATACAAGGGCCGGGCGATGTACCCAGGCACCTTCGAAGAATTCTTGCCCGGCCAGCCAGCTGTTCGGCTCAAGGCAGCTGCCACCCTAAACCAGCGGCGATGGATGTTTCAATATATTTGACATAACGGCAGCAAACGCCCTTGCGATGTTCATTTTAATAAACATAGACTTTGAGCTCTCCAACCGCAGGCCAGACGGGACACGCCCATGAACATCCAGAATATCGTCGACTTCAGCCAGGCCAGGACCGAGCCTGATCGCTACCGTCCGGCTGCGGAGAAAATCCTCAAGGGCGACCCGGAGCAAACCGTCTACAACCACTACAACAGTCCGTGCGGCCAGATGAGCGCCGGGGTCTGGGAAGGTGAAGTCGGACAGTGGAAGGTCAACTACACCGAGCATGAGTATTGCGAGATCGTGCAGGGTGTTTCGGTGTTGCGCGATGCCGACGGCAACGCCAAGACCTTGCGGGCCGGTGATCGCTTCGTCATTCCGGCCGGCTTCAGCGGCACCTGGGAAGTGCTGGAACCCTGCCGCAAGATCTACGTGGTGTTCGAAGAAAAGGCCTGATCATTTATCAGGCACAAAAAAAAGCCCGCATCGTGAGATACGGGCTTTTTTTCACAAGAAAGAAAACCAATTACTTGATTTTGCCTTCTTTGTAGATCACGTGCTTGCGAACGCGCGGGTCGAACATTTTCTTTTCGAGCTTGTCCGGGGTAGTACGCTTGTTCTTGTCGGTAGTGTAGAAGTGACCAGTACCGGCGCTAGAGATCATTCGAATCAATTCACGCATGATTTAGCTCCTTAGATTTTGCCGTCGCGGCGCAGTTCGGCCAGCACGACAGTGATGCCGCGCTTGTCGATAACACGCATGCCTTTGGCAGATACGCGCAGACGAACAAAACGTTTCTCTTCTTCAACCCAAAAGCGGTGATGCTGCAGGTTTGGCAGGAAACGACGACGGGTTTTGTTGTTTGCGTGGGAAATGTTATTCCCAGTCACCGGACCCTTACCGGTAACTTGACAGACTCTCGACATGCCTCAGCCCTCTAAAACCACATGCCCAACCCGGCATGGGTTGGCCGCTTAATCTCTCAGTCATTTGGCGCCAGGCGCCGCGTTTCTTTAGGGTCTTACCGGCTACACCTACTAGCGAAGGAACCGGGCCCCTAGAAAAGAGCGCTGCTTTATACCAGAAAGACCCCAGTGCAACAACAGGCCGTGTACTTTTATACGCGTAAATCCAGGCCATGGACGCCTGAACCGTTGCCAGGGTGGGCCGCTATAGAAGCTAACCGCTCGTCGCACAGAATGATTTACAGCGCCCGCGCGCACTGCAAAGTGCTCGGCAAAACGACCTGAGGCGCCATCAAAACAGTATTTGCGGCAAAAGCACAGGCAAAAATGGGCTAGTCATTTGTCAATCAGCCCACTACGGTAGGACTTTTCCAGACTGCACTCGCAGATGGGCCTTCGATCTGCAAAGGAAACCGAATATGCGCCTCGCTGCCCTACCGCTATTGCTAGCCCCTCTTTTTATTGCTGCACACGCCCAGGCGGCCACTACCCTGAGCGTCTGCACCGAAGCCAGCCCCGAAGGCTTCGACGTGGTGCAATACAACTCGCTGACCACCACCAACGCCTCGGCAGACGTATTGATGAACCGCCTGGTGGACTTCGACGCCACCAGCGGCAAGCTGGTCCCGAGCCTCGCGGACAGCTGGGAAGTGTCGCCGGACGGCCTCACCTACACCTTCAAGCTGCACCCGGACGTTAAATTCCACCGCACTGACTACTTCACGCCAAGCCGCAGCCTGACCGCCGAAGACGTGCGCTTCAGCTTCGAGCGCATGCTCGACCCGGCCAACCCCTGGCACAAGATCGCCCAGAGCGGCTTCCCCCACGCCCAGTCGCTGCAGTTGCCCACGCTGATCAAGAAGATCGACGCCCTCGACCCGCTGACCGTGCGCTTCACCCTGGACCACGCCGATTCGACCTTCCTCGCCGCCTTGAGCATGGGCTTTGCCTCGATCTACCCGGCGGAATATGCCGACAAACTGCTCAAGGCCGGCACCCCGGAGAAGCTCAACAGCCAGCCTATCGGCACCGGGCCGTTCATTTTCGGGCGTTTCCAGAAGGACGCGACGATTCGCTACAAGGCCAACCCGGATTACTTCGCCGGCAAGCCTGCGGTAGATAACCTGATCTTTGCGATCACCCCGGACGCCAACGTGCGCCTGCAGAGACTGCGTCGCGACGAGTGCCAGATCGCCTTGTCGCCCAAGCCCCTGGATATTGATGCCGCCCAAAAAGACGCCGACCTGAAGATCGAGAAAACCGCGGCCTTCATGACCGCGTTTGTCGCCATCAACAGCCAGCATCCGCCACTGGACAAGCCGGAAGTTCGCCAGGCGATCAACCTGGCCTTCGACAAGGCCAGCTATCTGAAGGCCGTATTCGAAGGCACCGCCGAAGCCGCCAACGGCCCTTACCCACCCAATACCTGGAGCTATGCCAAGGACCTGCCGGGCTATCCGCAGGACATTGCCAAGGCCAAGCAACTGCTGGATCGCGCCGGGCTCAAGGATGGCTTCAAGACCACGATCTGGACCCGGCCGTCGGGCAGCCTGCTGAACCCCAACCCCAGCCTGGGCGCACAACTGCTGCAGGCGGACCTGGCCAAGGTCGGCATCCAGGCTGAAATCCGTGTGATCGAGTGGGGCGAACTGATCCGCCGCGCCAAGGCCGGCGAGCACGACTTGCTGTTCATGGGCTGGGCCGGTGACAACGGCGACCCGGATAACTTCCTGACGCCGCAGTTCTCCTGCGCGGCCGTGAAGTCCGGCACCAACTTTGCCCGCTACTGCGACCCGGCGCTGGACAAGCTGATCAGCGCCGGCAAGACCACCAGCGAACAAGGCGTGCGCAGCAAGCTGTACCAGCAGGCCCAGGCACAGATCCAGCAACAGGCGCTCTGGCTGCCACTGGCGCACCCGACCGCGTTTGCGCTGACCCGCAAGAATGTCGAGGGGTATCAGGTGAGCCCGTTCGGGCGCCAGGATTACTCCAAGGTCAGCGTCAAGCCCTGACCCCTGCCAGGGGCTGGCATGCCAGCCCCTACATCCACCCAAATTCCGCCATCGACAGCGGGTCACCCTCCCCCACAATGATGTGGTCCAGCACACGCACGTCCACCATCTCCAGCGCCTTTTGCAGCACCTTGGTCAATTTTCGATCAGCGATGCTGGGCTCGGGGCTGCCGGAAGGATGGTTGTGGCACAGGATCAGCGCCGCGGCGTTGTAGTCCAGCGCGCGCTTCACCACTTGTCGCGGGTAGACGATGGCGTTGTCGATGGTGCCTTGAAACAGCTTTTCGAAGCCCAGCACTCGATGCTTGGCGTCGAGAAACAGGCAGCCGAATATCTCGTGAGGCTCGTGGCGCAGCAGTGCCTTGAGGTAGTCGCGCACGGCCTCCGGGCTTTCCAGCACCGAATCGTTGCGCAGGCGTTCAGCCAAATGGCGGCGCGCCATCTCCAGTACGGCTTGAAGCTGGGCGAACTTCGCCGGCCCCAACCCCAAATGCTGGCTGAACACCGGCTGCCTCGCCTCCATCAGCGCCCGAAGGCTGCCAAATTGCGCCAGCAGATGGCGCGCCAGGTCCACGGCACTTTTGCCTGACACCCCGGTGCGCAGGAAAATCGCCAGCAATTCCGCGTCGGAAAGGTTCTCCGCTCCCAGCTCCAACAGCTTCTCCCGCGGACGCTCTGCCGCAGGCCAATCGCGAATACTCATGGCACCTCCGTGTGCATGTGCGCCGCTGTTGCATGGCGGACGCTGTGGTATCTTAGGCCATCTTTTTGCGTGCGATTTCACCTGGGGAGGGGGCATCGCAACGCCATCACTGAACTGGAAAGGCAAGCCAATGCAGCGTCTGTATCGGAAACGCATCGTTCTCGGCGTCGGCGGCGGCATTGCCGCCTACAAGAGCGCAGAGCTGGTTCGCAGGCTTCTCGACCAAGGCGCCGAAGTGCGCGTGGTCATGACCCGTGGCGGCAGTGAATTCATCACCCCGTTGACCATGCAGGCCTTGTCCGGCCACCCGGTTCACCTCGACCTGCTGGACCCTGCGGCCGAAGCCGCCATGGGCCACATCGAGCTGGCCAAGTGGGCCGACCTGGTGCTGATCGCCCCGGCCACCGCCGACCTGATCGCCCGCCTGGCCCAAGGCATTGCCGACGACCTGCTGACCACCCTGGTACTGGCCACCGACGCCACCGTCGCGATCGCCCCGGCCATGAACCAGGCCATGTGGCGCGACCCGGCCACCCAGGCCAACACCCAACTCCTGCAAAGCCGCGGCCTCAAGGTTTTCGGCCCGGCCTCCGGCAGCCAGGCCTGCGGCGACGTGGGCATGGGCCGCATGCTCGAAGCCACCGACCTGGCCCACTGCGCCGCCGACTGCTTCCAGCACCTGGCCCTGACCGGCAAGCACGTGCTGATCACCGCCGGCCCGACCCAGGAAAACATCGACCCGGTGCGCTACATCACCAACCATAGCTCAGGAAAAATGGGCTTTGCCCTGGCGGAAGCGGCGGTCGAGGCAGGCGCCCGTGTGACGTTGATCACCGGCCCGGTGCATCTGCCGACCCCGGATCGCGTCACCCGAATCGACGTAGTCAGCGCCCGCGACATGCTGGCGGCCTGTGAAGCGGCGATTCCCTGCGACCTGTTCATCGCTTCGGCTGCGGTAGCGGACTACCGCCCCGAGGTGGTTGCGCCGCAGAAACTCAAGAAAGACCCTACAAGCGGCGACGGCCTGCTCCTGCAAATGGTCCGTAACCCGGACATCCTGGCGACCATCGCCACCCGTGAGGACCGCCCGTTCAGCGTCGGTTTTGCCGCCGAAACCGAGCATTTGCTGGACTATGCCGCACGCAAATTGAAAGACAAAAACCTCGACCTGATTGTCGCCAACGATGTCGCCAACCCGAGCATAGGCTTCAACAGCGAGGAAAATGCCATCAGCGTGATCGACCGCGAGTTGCACGCTACCGTTTTCGCCCAGACCAGCAAGGGCAAGATTGCCCGCCAACTGATCTCTTTTATCGCCCAACGGCTGAACCAGGTTTAATTTCCATGCACGCTTTGCAAGCCAAGATCCTCGACCCCCGCATCGGCAACGAATTCCCGCTGCCGGCCTACGCCACACCAGGCTCCGCCGGCCTCGACCTGCGCGCCATGCTCAAGCAGGACACCGTGCTTGAGCCAGGCCAGACCATTCTGATTCCGACCGGCCTGTCGATCTACGTGGGCGACCCGGGCCTGGCGGCGCTGATCCTGCCGCGCTCCGGCCTGGGCCACAAACACGGCATCGTCCTCGGCAACCTGGTTGGGCTGATCGACTCGGACTACCAGGGCGAGTTGATGGTGTCCTGCTGGAACCGTGGCCAGACCGCGTTCAATATCGCCGTCGGCGAGCGCATTGCCCAACTCGTGCTGGTACCGGTGGTGCAGGCGCACTTCGATCTGGTCGAAGAGTTCGACGAAACACAACGCGGCGCAGGTGGCTTCGGGCATTCCGGCAGCCACTGACTAAGCTGAATTGACTTAGCCGAACAAGCCGGGTGCCTCACCCGGCCTGATGCCAACGCATGGCCTTTCAGGATGAAGAATGCGCGGAACTTATCAGCAAGGTTTCCCCAGTGAAATCAGGGCATTAAGCGGGCAAAAGGGCGGAGCTTCGGCGCCGATGGCACTTTTGCACCACGAACTCTATGCCAAAAACGCCGTCTTACCCTTCAGTTTGAGCCTGCCGGTCAGCACCCTTGAGGCCAGCCCAGCCCCTTATCGATGGAGTTCCCCCCCGCAATGAGCAACCCAGCCCGAGTCGCCCCGACATTTCCCGACAGCATTTTCCGCGCCTATGACATTCGTGGCGTGGTCCCCAAGACCCTGACCGCCGAGACCGCCTACTGGATCGGCCGCGCCATTGGCTCCCAGAGCCTGGCACAGGGCGAGCCCAACGTTTCCGTAGGCCGTGATGGCCGCCTGTCCGGCCCCGAGCTGGTCGAGCAACTGATCCAGGGCCTGGCCGACAGCGGTTGCCACGTCAGCGACGTGGGCCTGGTGCCGACGCCTGCGCTGTACTACGCAGCCAACGTACTGGCCGGCAAGTCGGGCGTGATGCTCACCGGCAGCCATAACCCGTCGGACTACAACGGCTTCAAGATCGTCATCGCTGGCGATACCCTCGCCAACGAACAGATCCAGGCCCTGCACACCCGCCTGAAGACCAACGACCTGACCAGCGGCGAAGGCAGCGTCACCAAAGTCGACATCCTGCAGCGCTACTCTGACCAAATCACCGGCGACGTCAAACTCGCGCGCCGCCTCAAAGTGGTGGTGGACTGCGGCAATGGCGCGGCCGGCGTGATCGCCCCGCAACTGCTCGAAGCCCTGAACTGCGAAGTGATCCCACTGTTCTGTGACGTCGACGGCAACTTCCCGAACCATCACCCGGATCCAGGCAAGCCCGAGAACCTGGTAGACCTGATCGCCAAGGTCAAGGAGACCGGGGCTGACGTCGGCCTGGCCTTCGACGGTGACGGCGACCGCGTTGGCGTGGTGACGGACACCGGCGAAAACGTGTTTGCGGACCGCCTGCTGATGCTGTTTGCCCGCGACGTGGTTGCGCGCAACCCAGGTGCCGAAATTATCTTCGACGTGAAGTGCACCCGCCGCCTCACACCGCTGATCAAGGAATACGGCGGTCGCCCGCTAATGTGGAAGACTGGCCACTCGTTGATCAAAAAGAAAATGAAAGAAACCGGCGCGCTATTGGCCGGCGAAATGAGCGGCCATGTGTTCTTCAAGGAGCGCTGGTTCGGCTTTGACGACGGCATTTACAGCGCCGCTCGTCTGCTGGAGATCCTCAGCAAGGAAAAATCGACCGCGCAGGAGCTGTTCCAGACCTTCCCGAATGATATTTCTACGCCAGAGATCAATATCCATGTGACCGAGGAGAGCAAATTCAGCATCATTGACGCACTGCACGATGCGCAATGGGGCGAAGGCGCCGACCTGACCAGCATTGATGGTGTGCGAGTCGATTACGCCAAAGGCTGGGGCCTGGTTCGCGCATCCAACACCACACCGGTGCTGGTGCTGCGTTTCGAGGCGGATACCGAGGCTGAGTTGCAGCGCATCAAGGACGTGTTCCACGCCCAGTTGAAACGTGTTGCCCCTGATCTCCAATTACCGTTCTGATTTTTTACCGGAGCCCTGAATGACCCTCGAACGCGAAGCCGCCGCCAATACCGCCAAGGTCCTTTCCGAAGCGTTGCCTTACATTCGACGCTACGTCGGCAAGACGCTGGTGATCAAGTACGGCGGCAATGCCATGGAAAGCGACGAGCTGAAAACCGGCTTTGCCCGCGACATCGTGTTGATGAAAGCCGTCGGGATCAACCCGGTGGTGGTACACGGTGGCGGCCCGCAAATCGGTGACCTGCTCAAGCGCCTGTCCATCGAGAGTCACTTCATCGACGGCATGCGTGTGACCGACGCCCAGACCATGGACGTGGTAGAGATGGTCCTGGGCGGCCAGGTGAACAAAGACATCGTCAATCTGATCAACCGCCATGGCGGCAGCGCCATCGGCCTGACCGGCAAGGACGCCGAACTGATCCGGGCGAAGAAGCTCACCGTGACCCGCAAGACCCCGGAGATGACCCAGCCGGAAATCATCGACATCGGCCAGGTGGGCGAAGTGATCGGCATCAACACCGACCTGCTGAACCTGCTGGTGAAAGGCGATTTCATTCCGGTGATCGCGCCGATCGGTGTCGGTGCCAACGGTGAGTCCTACAACATCAACGCCGACCTCGTGGCCGGCAAGGTGGCCGAGGCGCTGAAGGCCGAGAAGCTGATGCTGCTCACCAACATCGCCGGCTTGATGGACAAGGAAGGCAAGGTCTTGACCGGCCTGACGACCCAGCAAGTGGACGACCTGATCGCCGACGGCACCATCTACGGCGGCATGCTGCCGAAGATCCGCTGCGCGCTGGAAGCGGTGCAAGGCGGCGTTGGCAGCTCGTTGATCCTGGATGGCCGGGTGCCGAATGCGATCCTGCTGGAAATCTTCACCGATACCGGTGTGGGTACCCTGATCAGCAACCGCAAGCGCCCCTAAGCGCTGGTAAACAAAAAGGCCCCGTTCAATTCGATTGAACGGGGCCTTTTCTATGTACTCGGTCTAAAAATGTGGGAGCGGGCTTGCTCGCGAAAGCGGCGGGTCAGTCGACACATATATCAACTGACAAGCCGTATTCGCGAGCAAGCCCGCTCCCACATGGATCTTCTAAACGCCGAACTGCTCGCGATAAGCCTTGACCGCCGGCAAATGCTGCTTGAGCTGCGGGTCATCTTCCAGGAACTGCAACACCTGGTTCAGGGACACGATGCTCACCACTGGAATCGCGAAATCACGTTCCACTTCCTGGATCGCCGACAATTCACCGTTGCCGCGCTCCTGGCGGTTCAGCGCGATCAACACGCCGGCCGCCTTGGCGCCGTCCTGGGAAGCGATGATCTGCATCACTTCGCGAATCGCCGTACCGGCAGTGATCACGTCGTCGATGATCAGCACGTCGCCCTTGAGCGGCGCACCCACCAGGCTGCCGCCTTCGCCGTGGGCCTTGGCTTCCTTGCGGTTGAAGCACCAAGGCAGATCCAGCTCGTGATGTTCAGCCAACGCCACGGCGGTCGCGGCCGCCAGGGGAATGCCTTTGTAGGCAGGGCCGAACAGCACGTCGAAGGAAATACCGCTTTCAACGATGGCGGCCGCATAGAAACGACCCAGCTGCGCCAGGGCAGAACCCGAGTTGAAAAGGCCAGCATTGAAGAAGTAAGGGCTGGTGCGCCCGGACTTCAAAGTGAACTCACCGAAGCGCAATACGCCGCGATCGATGGCAAAACGAATAAAATCGCGTTGATACGCCTGCATGAAAAAAGCCTCAGATACCACGGATTTAGCTAATTAGGTAGACGGCGTGTATCATACACGCACGCGATTTTTGGGGCCATTTATGCGGATCATCAGTGTGAACGTCAATGGTATTCAGGCTGCAGTCGAGCGTGGTTTGCTCAGTTGGCTGCAAGCCCAGAATGCCGACGTCATCTGCCTGCAGGACACCCGCGCCTCCGCCTTTGAACTGGACGACCCAGCCTTCCAACTGGATGGCTACTTCCTTTATGCCTGTGATGCCGAAGTTCCCGCCCAAGGCGGCGTGGCTTTGTATTCGCGGTTGCAACCCAAGGCGGTCATCAGCGGCCTCGGCTTCGAGACAGCCGACCGCTACGGGCGCTACCTGCAAGCCGATTTCGATAAGGTCAGCATTGCGACCTTGCTGCTTCCATCAGGGCAGAATGGCGATGAAGACTTGAACCAGAAGTTCAAGCTAATGGACGACTTCGCCCGTTATCTGGATAAACAGCGGCGCAAACGTCGCGAGTACATTTACTGTGGCTCGCTGTACGTGGCGCAACAGAAGCTGGATATCAAGAACTGGCGCGACAGCCAGCAATCCCCGGGCTTCCTGGCGCCGGAACGGGCCTGGATGGACGAGATTGTCGGCAACATGGGCTATGTCGATGCCCTGCGGGAAGTCAGCCGCGAAGGCGACCAGTACAGCTGGTGGCCGGATAACGAACAGGCCGAGATGCTCAACCTCGGCTGGCGTTTTGACTACCAGCTGCTGACGCCAGGCTTGCGTCGCTTCGTGCGCAGCGCACGTCTGCCACGCCAGCCGCGCTTCTCGCAGCACGCGCCGCTGATCGTGGACTACGACTGGACCTTGACCATCTAAGGTCTTTTTCCAGGTACAAAAAAACCGACATCGCTGTCGGTTTTTTTGTGGGCGGTGGTTATTTGATCAACCGCAATGTCCACGGATAACGATAAGCCACGCCCTTGTTGGCCTTGATGCCCGCAATGATCGTCATCACCACCGCGCCGATCACCAGCACGGTCATCAACACAAAGCCTATCACGATAAAACCCAGCAGGAAGCAGACCGCCCAGGCAATGCCCACGGTGATCTGGAAATTCAGCGCTTCCTTGCCCTGGTCATCAATGAACGGGTCTGCATCCTTCTTCACCTGCCAGAGAATCAAGGGCCCCAGCAGGCTGCCGAACGGGAACATCAGCCCGAAGAACGCCGCAAAATGACAGAGCATCGCCCACTGGCGAACTTCCTTGGACGGTGTCGGCAGTGGAAGTTGGCTGTCACTCATGGCGTCGCTCCTTGGGATTGAATCAGTCGGCCAATGCGGCGTTCTGCAGTTCGAAGATTTCGGTCATGCCCTTCTGGGCCAGGGCCAGCATGGCATTCAGGTCCGCCGGCTGGAATGGCGCGCCTTCGGCGGTGCCCTGCACTTCAATGAAACCACCGGTGCTGGTCATCACCACGTTCAGGTCGGTCTCGGCAGCCGAATCTTCAAGATAGTCCAGATCCAGCACCGGCTCGCCCTGATACATGCCGACCGATACAGCCGCGATCATCTGCTTGAGCGGATCGCCGCCTTTCAGGCCGCCACGTTTCTTGATGACTTTGAGCGCGTCGACCAGGGCAACCATGGCGCCGGTGATGGAGGCAGTACGGGTGCCACCGTCGGCCTGGATCACGTCGCAGTCGACGTACAGGGTCACGTCGCCCAGCTTGGACATGTCCAGGGCTGCACGCAGGGAGCGACCGATCAGGCGCTGGATTTCCAGGGTGCGGCCGCCTTGCTTGCCACGGCTGGCTTCACGCTGGTTACGCTCGCCGGTGGCGCGCGGCAGCATGCCGTATTCGGCGGTCAACCAACCCTGGCCCTGGCCCTTGAGGAAACGCGGCACGCCATTTTCGACGCTGACGGTGCAGATAACCTTGGTATCGCCAAACTCGACCAGTACAGATCCCTCGGCGTGTTTGGTGTAGTTGCGGGTGATGCGGATCGAGCGGAGCTGATCGGCAGCGCGACCACTTGGACGTTTCATAGGGGATACCTGTACGGAGGACGAAAAACTGCCGAGCATTATAGAGCCGCCAGCCCTGATCGGCACGGCTAAAAAATCCTGTTACAAACCCGGGCACCGAAGCCACTGTTTGGGGCCACCCGTCCCCTTGAGCTACAATCCTGCGCCTTCGCAGCCTGTCGGCTTCAATCTACCCATCAGCCCGCCTGTTTGCGGGACTGCATCGCGAGGTACCTCCATGGTGCACAGCATGACCGCCTTCGCCCGCGTCGAAAAAGCCGGCGTCCAAGGCACCCTGAGCTGGGAATTGCGCTCGGTCAACAGCCGCTACCTGGAGCCGCACCTGCGCCTGCCGGAATCGTTTCGCGACCTCGAAGGCGCGGTCCGCGAAGCGCTGCGCCAGGGCATTTCCCGCGGCAAGCTGGAATGTACCCTGCGCTTTACCGAGGAAACCACCGGCAAGCCGTTGCAGGTGGATCGCGAGCGCGCCGCCCAATTGGTCGCCGCCGCCGAAACCATCGCCGGCCTGATCAAGCAGCCTGCCGCCATCAACCCGCTGGAAGTCCTGGCCTGGCCCGGCGTGCTGGTGGCCGATGCCACTGACCCACAGGCGTTGAACGCCGAGGCGCTGGCCCTGTTCAACCAGGGCTTGAAAGAACTCAAGGCCGGCCGCGAGCGTGAAGGGGCCGAACTGGCCCGCCTGATCAGCGACCGCCTGACCTCCATTGAAGAAGACGTGGTGACCCTGCGCGAACTGGTGCCGCAGATGCTTGCCACCCAGCGCCAGAAGGTCCTGGACCGCTTCGCCGACATGCAGGCCGAACTGGATCCGGTGCGCCTGGAGCAAGAGATGGTCCTGCTGGCGCAAAAAAGCGACGTGGCCGAAGAACTCGACCGCCTGAGCACCCACATCCTGGAAGTGCGCCGCGTGCTCAAGTCTGCCGGTGCCGCCGGTCGGCGCCTGGACTTCCTGATGCAGGAACTCAACCGCGAAGCCAATACACTGGGCTCCAAAGCCTTTGATCCGCGCAGTACCCAGGCGGCGGTCAACCTCAAAGTGTTGATCGAGCAAATGCGCGAACAAGTACAGAATATCGAGTAAGG
Source organism: Pseudomonas sp. Colony2 (assembly GCF_019382755.1). NCBI lineage: Bacteria > Pseudomonadati > Pseudomonadota > Gammaproteobacteria > Pseudomonadales > Pseudomonadaceae > Pseudomonas > Pseudomonas sp. Colony2. Next base: position 6,973,031 of record NZ_CP080030.1, read on the forward strand.
CACCCTGACATGACCCACAGCACCGGCACCCTGTACATCATTTCCGCCCCATCGGGCGCGGGCAAAAGCAGCCTAGTCAAGGCCCTGACCGACGCTGACGAGCAGATCCGCATCTCGGTATCCCACACCACCCGCGCCATGCGCCCGGGTGAAGTGAACGGCGTGCACTACCACTTCGTCGAGCGCACCGAGTTCGTCAAGATGATCGAGCACGGTGATTTCCTGGAGCGCGCCGAGGTCTTCGGCAACCTCTACGGCACCTCGCAAAGCCACCTGCAGCAGACCCTGGACGAAGGCCACGACCTGATCCTGGAAATCGACTGGCAGGGCGCCGAGCAAGTGCGCCAGCTGATGCCCAAAGCTCGCTCGATCTTCATCCTGCCGCCTTCGCTGGAAGCGTTGCACCAGCGCCTGACCAATCGCGGCCAGGACAGCGACGAGATCATCGAAGGTCGCATGCGTGAAGCCGTCAGTGAAATGAGCCACTACGTCGACTACGACTACCTGATCATCAACGACGATTTCGCTCACGCGCTGGACGATCTGAAAGCGATTTTCCGCGCCAATCAGCTCCAGCAAAAGCGTCAGCAGCAGCGTTTCGGCAAATTATTGGCCGAACTGCTCGGCTGATTGGCTCTTCCCAAAACCGCTGCAGGGGCTTTACATTGGCACTTGTAGCGCGTTTGCGATGGCCTGCGAAAAATCAGCGCTTCCCTAAACGCTGGTGATTTTTTAAACTGTTCAGTCCGCTCGCCCAACCGGGCAGCGCGCATATTGCATTCGCTCCGAGGAATACCATGGCCCGCGTAACCGTTGAAGACTGCCTAGAACACGTGGATAACCGCTTTGAGCTGGTCATGCTCTCTACCAAGCGTGCCCGTCAACTGGCCACTGGCGGCAAAGAGCCCCTGGTCCAGTGGGAAAACGACAAGCCTACCGTTGTAGCCCTGCGTGAAATCGCTGAAGGCCTGATGAGCTACGAGTTCATCGCCAACGCCGAAATCGTTGAAGACGAACCGCTGTTTGCAGCGTTCGAGGACGAGTCCAACGAGGCCGTCTAAGCCTATGCCTGGTCGACGTAGCACGGCGCGGGGTCACAGCCAACGGCAGGAGTTAATACTTTGCCGAGCATAGACGCCCTCGCCGATCGCTTATCGACCTACCTCGGCCCAGACCAGGTCAACCTGGTCCGCCGAGCGTATTTCTACGCCGAGCAAGCCCACGACGGCCAACGCCGCCGCAGTGGCGAGGCGTATGTCACGCATCCTCTTGCCGTGGCCAATATTCTTGCCGACATGCACATGGACCATCAGAGCCTGATGGCCGCGATGCTGCATGACGTGATCGAAGACACCGGCATTGCCAAGGAAGCGCTCAGTGCGCAATTTGGCGAAACCGTGGCCGAACTGGTCGACGGGGTCAGCAAACTGACCCAGATGAACTTCGAGACCAAGGCCGAAGCCCAGGCGGAAAACTTCCAGAAGATGGCCATGGCCATGGCCCGGGACATCCGGGTGATCCTGGTCAAGCTGGCCGACCGGCTGCACAACATGCGCACGCTGGAAGTGCTGTCCGGTGAAAAACGCCGGCGCATCGCCAAGGAAACCCTGGAAATCTACGCGCCCATCGCCAACCGGCTGGGCATGCACGCCATTCGTATCGAGTTCGAAGACCTCGGCTTCAAGGCCATGCACCCGATGCGTTCCGCGCGCATCTACCAGGCAGTGAAACGCGCCCGGGGCAATCGCAAGGAAATCGTCAACAAGATCGAAGAATCCCTGAGCCATTGCCTGGCGATCGATGAGATCGAGGGCGAAGTCAGCGGCCGGCAGAAACACATCTACGGCATCTACAAGAAGATGCGCGGCAAGCGCCGGGCCTTCAACGAGATCATGGACGTGTACGCGTTCCGGATCATCGTCGACAAGGTCGATACCTGCTACCGCGTGCTGGGTGCTGTACATAATTTGTACAAGCCCCTGCCGGGACGCTTCAAGGATTACATCGCGATTCCCAAGGCCAACGGCTATCAGTCGCTGCATACCACGCTGTTCGGTATGCACGGGGTGCCGATCGAGATCCAGATCCGCACCCGCGAAATGGAAGAGATGGCCAACAACGGCATCGCCGCCCATTGGCTGTACAAATCCACCGGCGACGAGCAGCCAAAAGGCACCCATGCCCGCGCCCGCCAGTGGGTCAAGGGCGTGCTGGAAATGCAGCAACGTGCCGGCAACTCCCTGGAATTTATCGAAAGCGTGAAGATCGACCTGTTCCCGGACGAGGTCTACGTGTTCACGCCCAAAGGCCGGATCATGGAGCTGCCCAAAGGCTCCACGGCGGTCGACTTTGCCTACGCGGTGCACACCGACGTGGGTAACAGCTGCATAGCCTGTCGGATCAATCGTCGACTGGCCCCGCTGTCGGAACCGCTGCAAAGCGGCTCCACGGTGGAGATCGTCAGCGCACCGGGCGCGCGCCCGAACCCGGCATGGCTCAACTTCGTGGTCACCGGCAAGGCTCGCACCCACATCCGTCACGCCCTGAAACTGCAACGCCGTTCCGAGTCCATCAGCCTGGGCGAACGCCTGCTGAACAAGGTGCTCAACGGCTTCGACAGCTCTCTGGACAAGATCCCGGCCGAACGCGTTCAGGCGATGCTCCACGAGTACCGCCAGGAACTGATCGAAGACTTGCTGGAAGACATCGGCCTGGGCAACCGCATGGCCTATGTGGTCGCCCGCCGCCTGCTGGGCGAAGGCGAACAGTTGCCAAGCCCCGAAGGCCCGCTGGCGATTCGCGGCACCGAAGGCCTGGTGCTCAGCTACGCCAAGTGCTGCACGCCGATCCCTGGCGACCCGATTGTCGGCCACCTGTCCGCCGGCAAAGGCATGGTGGTGCACCTGGACAACTGCCGCAATATCAGTGAAATCCGCCACAACCCCGAGAAATGCATCCAGCTTTCGTGGGCAAAGGATGTCACTGGCGAATTCAACGTCGAGCTGCGGGTCGAGCTGGAACACCAGCGCGGCCTGATCGCCCTGCTGGCCAGCAGCGTGAACGCGGCCGACGGCAATATCGAGAAAATCAGCATGGACGAACGCGATGGCCGCATCAGCGTGGTCCAACTGGTGGTCAGCGTGCACGACCGCGTGCACCTGGCCCGCGTGATCAAGAAACTGCGCGCCCTGACCGGGGTCATCCGCATCACCCGCATGCGCGCCTAGCCCATCCATTACAAGGAGTCATTCATGACCAAGACTGTTATCACCAGCGACAAGGCACCAGCAGCAATCGGTACTTATTCCCAGGCGATCAAGGCGGGCAATACCGTCTACATGTCCGGCCAGATTCCACTGGACCCAAAAACCATGGAGCTGGTTGAAGGCTTTGAAGCCCAGACCATCCAGGTCTTCGAAAACCTGAAGTCGGTTGCCGAAGCTGCGGGCGGTTCGTTCAAGAACATCGTCAAACTGAACATCTTCCTCACCGACCTGAGCCACTTCGCCAAGGTCAACGAGATCATGGGCAAATACTTCGAACAGCCGTACCCTGCCCGCGCCGCCATCGGCGTTGCCGCCCTGCCAAAGGGCGCGCAGGTTGAGATGGACGCCATTCTGGTCATCGAGTAAAACATCCGGCGCAGCGCTTCCACGGGAAGGCTGCGCCGAATTGGTTCTTGGAAGGATTTCGTAATGCGCAAAGCGCTCGTTGCCTCTTCGTTGCTCGCCCTGTTGCTCGGCGGCTGCGCCAGCAATCCCGCCGACCTGGATGTGAGCGGCACCTGGATCAACCAGGCCGCCATCGACGCGGCAGCCAAGGGCGGCCCTTTGCGTGAAGCCCTGCAGAGCTATGGTCCGAACCTCGAATGGGAGGTGAACACCAAAGCGTCCCAGGCCCGCTACTACAACGGTTTTGAAGTAGCTGAAGGCAAATTGCTGGGTGAAAAATCCGGCGCCTGGAGTGTCGATTTCTACGGCAGCTCCGCCACTGAACTCAAGCGTAAAGGCAAGCTGCTGCTGCAAGGGGCCAATGATAACGAGCCCGAGCAACTGTTCGCCCGTGCCAAGGATCCAGCCCCCGAAGGCGCGCCACTGGGTGCCAACTTCGAACGCACCCTGTACGCCGCCTACATGGGCGGCACCTGGAAAATCAGCAGCGGCACTGGCGAAGGCGCCACCGTACAGTTCCAGGCCAATGGCCAGGTGACCGGCTTGCCCGGCGCCGATCAGTACTCGCTGTGCCTGGCGGGCGATTGCGCCTCCATGAGCGGCGGCTACGACAGTATCTGGCTACAGTTGAACGGCCAGGGCAACCCGTGGATCTTTGCGCGCAAGGGCAAGCAACTGGAGATCTTCCAGGCGATCAACACCGCCCAGGCCGACGAGGTACCCTCGTTCACCCCCGGGCCACGACAGTGGTTGCTGGAAAAACAGTGACGCAAAAAAGGAGCCCTCAGGCTCCTTTTTCTTCACGCCGCGATCAACCCTCCAGGATCGCCGCATACCCTTCGCGATAACTCGGATAACGCGGCACCCAGCCCAACGCCTTGGCCCGGGCGTTGCTGCACTGCTTGCTACCGGCGCGTCGCACGCTGGCGTTCTCGGCCCATTCGGTCACGCCAAGGTACTCGCGCAACCAGGCAACCACCTCGGCCAGCGGGGCCGGAGCGTCGTCGACGCCGATGTAGCACTGATCCAGCACACCGCCCTGCTCCACGTGCTGCAGCAAAAACGCGAGCAAGCCCGCCGCGTCATCGGCGTGAATCCGGTTGCCATATAAAGGCGGATCAATCGCCACGCGATAACCCTGGCGCACCTGGCTCAGCAGCCATTCCCGGCCCGGGCCATAGATACCGGTGAGGCGCACCACGCTCGCGGGAATGCCGCTATTCAACGCCACTTGCTCGGCTTCCAGCATCACTTGTCCGGAATAACCGCCTGCCTTGGTCTCGGAGCTTTCGTCGACCCACTCACCGTTCTGCTGCCCATACACACTGCTGCTGGACACAAACAGCAGGTGCTTGGGCTCCTGGCCGTAGTCGTTCAGCCACTCCAGCACATGCCGCAACCCTTGCAGGTATGCCGCACGATAACCCGCCTCGTCGTGATCGGTGGCGGCCGCGCAATACACCAGGTAATCCACCCCGCCCACCGGCCAGGTATCGGGGCAGTCTTCATTGAACAGGTCGCCGGCAATCCCGAAAACACCCTTGGGAAGGCGCGAAATATCCCGCCGCAGGCCATGAACCTCCCAGCCCTGGGCCAGCAATTGGGTGGCCAGACGGCTACCGACATCGCCGCAACCGGCAATCACCACAGAAGGCGCAGACATCACAAAACTCCGTTCTTAAAGGTCAAGGTTAGCCCCCGCAGATGACCAGCGGCCAGCAAAACGACAAATAAAGTAACTGTATTACTTCTGTTAACAAGAATTACTTGCAATAATAACCGCCCATTTGTCCTCGACCCGTTACGGTCTGGAAGGACGCTCACTCATTTTTTTCTCTCAGGTCCGGCCAGCATGACACGCAATACATCCCCCGCTTCGCCAACCAAGCCTCACAGCCCATCCCGCGCCTGGCGTGCGATTGCTGCAGTGCTGTTCAGCGTCCTGCTGGCACCGACCGCCGCGTTCGCCGACAACACCGCGCCGGCCGCCCCGCCTGCAGCGAGCGCGCCAGCTACAGAGCAAAACGCTCCTGCGCCAGCCGCCGCACCGGCCGCGACCGACCCGGCCCTGGCCGCCGAAGGTGCTCCGGCTGACGAGTCCGGCGTCGTGCTGGAAGAAGACAACAGCCTGGGCATGGCCCACGACCTGTCGCCCTGGGGCATGTACCAGAACGCTGACATCATCGTGAAGATCGTGATGATCGGCCTGGCCATCGCTTCGATCATCACCTGGACCATCTGGATCGCCAAGGGCTTCGAACTGCTGGGTGCCAAGCGTCGCCTGCGCACTGAAATCGTCCACCTGAAAAAAGCCACCACCCTGAAAGAAGCCAGCGAAAGCGCGGCGAAGAAGGGCACCCTGGCGCACCTGCTGGTTCACGACGCACTCGAAGAGATGCGCCTGTCTGCCAACACCCGTGAAAAGGAAGGCATCAAGGAACGCGTGAGTTTCCGTCTTGAGCGCCTGGTTGCCGCCTGCGGTCGCAACATGAGCAACGGCACCGGCGTGCTGGCCACCATCGGTTCCACCGCGCCCTTCGTCGGCCTGTTCGGTACCGTGTGGGGCATCATGAACAGCTTCATCGGCATCGCCAAAACCCAGACCACCAACCTCGCCGTCGTGGCGCCCGGCATCGCCGAAGCCCTGCTGGCAACCGCACTGGGCCTGGTTGCCGCGATTCCTGCGGTAGTCATCTACAACGTCTTCGCCCGTTCGATCGCCGGCTACAAGGCGCAGGTGTCGGACGCTTCGGCAGAAGTCCTGTTGCTGGTCAGCCGTGACCTCGATCACCTGCCTACCGAGCGCAGCTCGCAACCGCATATGGTGAAAGTGGGGTAATCGGCCATGGGCCTGCATTTGAATCAAGGCGACGACGAGCTCGTCGAGAACCACGAAATCAACGTCACGCCGTTTATCGACGTGATGCTGGTGCTGCTGATCATCTTCATGGTGGCTGCACCGTTGGCCACCGTGGATATCAAGGTCGACCTGCCCGCTTCCAGCGCGAAACCTGCGCCGCGGCCGGAGAAACCGATATTTCTCAGCGTGAAGGCGGACCAGCGTCTGTTCCTGGGCGAAGAAGAAGTCAAATCCGACACCCTGGGCGCGGTGCTCGACGCCAAGACCCAGGGCAAGAAAGACACGACCATCTTCTTCCAGGCCGACAAGGGCGTGGACTACGGCGACCTGATGAGCGTGATGGATGCCCTGCGGGCGGCCGGCTACCTCAAGGTAGGCCTGGTCGGACTTGAGACGGCAGCCAAGAAATGATCACGACGCGCCACAAACTGACGCGTTATGGCACCAGCCTTGCCGTCGTGCTGGGCGTCCACGCCGTCGCGATCATCATCGCGCTCCAGTGGTCGGCGCCACATATGGTCCAGCTGCCTCCGGCCGCCATGGTCATCGACCTGGCACCGATGCCGGCGCCACCACCTCCGGCCCCGCCGAAGGTGATCACGCCGCCACAGCCGCCTGCGCCAGTCGAAGAGCTGCCATTGCCGAAACTGGCCGAGGCACCTAAGCCGACGATCCAGGTGCCAAAGCCGGTCAAGCCCAAGCCAAAATCACAGCCGCCCAAGCCTGTGGAGAAGAAGCCCGATCCGCCCAAGGAAAAACCTTCCGAAGAGCCGCCGAGCGAAACTCCGCAGAACAACGCGCCTACGGAAAAATCCGCCCAGCCACAACCGGGCCCTTCACCGCAGCAGATCGCGGCCAAGGCCACCTGGGAAAGTACCCTGCTGGGCCACCTGCAGAAGTACAAGAAGTACCCGCCAGGCGCACAGGCGCGTGGCAAGGAAGGCCTGAACCGCCTGCGTTTCGTGGTGGATGCCGATGGCAACGTGCTGTCCTACGAACTGGTGGGCCGCTCCGGCAACGCCGACCTGGACCGCGCCACCCTCGACATGATCCGTCGTGCCCAGCCGCTGCCCAAGCCACCGGCCGACATGTTGAAAGGCGGAAGCATCGAGATCGTTGCACCGTTCGTTTACAACATCGAAAAACGTCGCCGCTAACCCCCACCGTGGGCACTCTCGGGTGCCCACGGCTGCTGTTCCCTCCCCGCGCATCACCGCAACCTGAACCAGGCTTGAACGAGTCGGCACCTAACTCGATCTTCACTTGTAACACTTAAAGACAACGCCAATTATCCGCGAATAGTTCTCATTAGCGGACATTCGGCATGCCCAACCTTGCCCGGCTGGCTCTCCTCCTACTGGCTTTACCCGTCGCTGCACAGGCGGATCAGCTGGTCACCCTGGTCATTCAGAACCACACCTTCAGCCCCTCGACGTTCGAGGTGCCGGCCGGTGAGCGCTTTCGCATCCAACTCACCAGCCACGACGAAAGCGTCGACGAGTTCGAAAGCTACGACATGAAATTCGAAAAAATCATCGTCCCCGGCAACACCATCACGGTGTTTGCCGGCCCGCTGCATCCCGGCACCTACACCTTCTTCGATGACTACCACCCCGACCAGGCCAAAGGCACGGTCACCGCCGTCGCAGCCAAGGAGTAAGCCATGCTGGCCTGTGTGTTGATCGTGTTTCGTGAAGTGCTGGAAGCCGGGATTGTGGTGGGCATCGTGATGGCCGCCACCCAGGGCCTGGCAAGACGTGGGCTGTTCATTGGCGGCGGAATCGCAGCCGGCGTGCTCGGTGCCGGCATCCTCGCACTATTTACCGGCGCAATTACCCAGGCGCTGCAGGGCTTTGGCCAGGAGATTTTCAACGCAGCCATCCTGGTGGTCGCCGTGGTCATGCTGGGCTGGCACAACTTATGGATGGCCAGTCATGGTCGCGAGCTGGCGACCCAACTGCGCAGCGCCGGCAATTCAGTACTCAAGGGTGAAAAATCACTCTGGGCCCTGGCCGTGGTCATCACCGTGGCCGTGCTGCGCGAAGGCTCGGAAATCGTGCTGTTCCTCTATGGCATCGCCGCCTCCAGCCAGACAGACCCACTGTCGATGCTGGCCGGCGGCGTGCTCGGCATCGTCGCCGGCGCCGCGCTGTCCTGGCTGATGTACCGCGGCCTGGTCGCCATCAGCCTCAAGCGCCTGTTCTCGATTACCGGCTGGATGATCGCCTTGCTTGCCGCCGGCATGGCTGGCCGGGCCGCCGCGATCCTCGCCGGTATCGACCTGATTCCCGCCTGGGGCTACCAGCTCTGGGACACCTCCTGGCTGGTCTCCGATGGCAGCCTCACCGGCCGCGCGTTGACCGCGCTGGTGGGCTACACCGACCGACCTCTGGGCGTTCAATTGGTGGCGTGGCTCGTCACCCTCTCGCTCCTGGTGCTGGGTAACCGTTTACTGCATTCACGCCCGACACAATCACATTAACCGCCCCAGGAGCCCCACCATGAAACACCTGCGCAACCCCTTCGCCGCCGCACTGCTGCTCGTCAGCGCCGTGGCCGCTTCCGCCCTCGCCCAAGCCCGCGAATACCCGATTGGCGGACCGGTGCAGATCAATGACATGGAGATCGCCTCCTCGTACCTGGTGGGCATCGAAATGGCGCCCATGCCGCCAGGCATGGTGATGAGCAAGGACTCGGTACACCTTGAGACCGATGTGCACGCCACTGCCGACAACAAATACGGCCTGTCCAACGGTGAGTGGGTGCCGTACCTGACCATCAGCTACTCACTGGTCAAGGAGGGCTCGCCCGACTACAAGGAAATCGGCACGCTGTTGCCGATGGTGGCCAAAGACGGCGCCCACTACGCCAACAACGTGAAAATGGACGGCCCCGGCACCTACACCGTGGTGTTGCGCTATGAAAGCCCACAGATCAAGGGCTTCTTCCACCATGTAGACAAGGAAACCGGCGTGCCTGAATGGTGGGCTCCCTTCACCGAAACCTTCACCTTCAAGTACCCGCAAAAGTGAAATACGGGGCGGCGATACCCGATTAACCGGTGTCGCGGCCCCTACGCTGTCTGATAACGTGCGTCTATCGATTGCAGCCGGTATGCTTGGCCCGCAACCTCATGGACGCCCGCTATGACTCTTACAGAATTACGCTACATCGTTACCCTCGCCCAAGAGCAGCACTTCGGCCACGCGGCCGAGCGTTGCCACGTCAGCCAGCCGACGCTGTCGGTGGGTGTGAAGAAGCTTGAAGACGAACTCGGTGTGCTGATTTTCGAGCGCAGCAAAAGCGCCGTGCGCCTGACGCCCGTCGGCGAGGGCATCGTCGCCCAGGCCCAGAAGGTTCTGGAGCAGGCCCAGAGCATTCGCGAGCTGGCCCAGGCCGGCAAGAACCAGCTGACCGCCCCGCTGAAAGTCGGCGCCATCTACACCGTCGGCCCGTACCTGTTCCCGCATTTGATTCCGCAACTGCACCGCGTCGCGCCGCAGATGCCGCTGTATATCGAAGAAAACTTCACCCACGTGCTGCGCGACAAACTGCGCAACGGCGAGCTGGACGCGATCATCATCGCCCTGCCGTTCAACGAGGCGGATGTGCTGACGCTGCCGCTCTACGATGAGCCGTTCTACGTGCTGATGCCGGCGTCCCACCCATGGACGCAGAAAGACACCATCGACGCGGGCCTGCTCAACGACAAGAGCCTGCTGTTGCTGGGCGAAGGCCATTGCTTCCGCGACCAGGTGCTGGAAGCCTGCCCGACCCTGACCAAGGGCAACGACGGCGCCAAGCACACCACCGTGGAGTCCAGCTCCCTGGAAACCATTCGCCATATGGTCGCCTCCGGACTGGGTATCTCGATCCTGCCGCTGTCGGCGGTCGACAGCCATCACTACGCCCCCGGCGTGATCGCCGTGCGCCCACTGACGCCGCCGGTACCGTTCCGCACCGTGGCGATTGCCTGGCGTGCGAGCTTCCCGCGTCCGAAAGCGATTGAAATCCTCGCCGACTCGATCCGCCTGTGTTCGGTGGCCAAGCCGCCTGCTGCGAGCTAAGTAACGGTATGACTGAGCTGTCGCAGGTATCGGTGACGGCACTCAAGGGTGTCGGGGAGGCCATGGCCGAGAAGTTGGCCAAGGTCGGGCTGGAAAATCTCCAGGACGTGCTGTTCCACCTGCCCCTGCGTTACCAGGACCGCACCCGCGTGGTGCCCATCGGCCAGTTGCGCCCTGGGCAGGACGCGGTGGTTGAAGGCACCGTCAGCGGCGCCGACGTGGTCATGGGCAAGCGCCGCAGTTTGGTCGTGCGCCTGCAAGACGGCACCGGCGGCCTGAGCCTGCGCTTCTACCACTTCAGCAACGCCCAGAAGGAAGGCCTCAAGCGTGGTACCCGCGTGCGCTGCTACGGCGAAGCCCGGCCCGGTGCTTCGGGGCTGGAAATCTATCACCCGGAATACCGCGCGATTACCGGCGACGAACCTCCGCCGGTAGACACCACCCTCACGCCAATTTACCCGCTCACCGAAGGCCTGACCCAGCAGCGCTTGCGCCAACTGTGCATGCAGACTCTGACGATGCTCGGGCCAAAAAGCCTGCCCGACTGGCTGCCCCAGGAACTGGCGCGCGACTATCAACTGGCGCCGCTGGATGATGCGATCCGCTACCTGCATCACCCACCCGCCGACGCCGACGTCGACGAGTTGGCTCTCGGTCATCACTGGGCCCAGCATCGCCTGGCGTTCGAAGAACTGCTGACCCATCAACTGTCCCAGCAGCGCCTGCGCGAGAGCATGCGTTCGCTGCGCGCGCCGGCCATGCCCAAGGCCAAGCGCCTGCCTGCGCAATACCTGGCCAACCTGGGGTTTGCACCGACGGGCGCCCAGCAACGGGTCGGCAACGAAATTGCCTACGACCTGAGCCAGAAAGAACCGATGCTGCGGCTGATCCAGGGCGACGTGGGCGCGGGTAAAACCGTGGTCGCCGCCCTCGCCGCGTTGCAGGCCCTCGAAGCCGGCTATCAGGTGGCGCTGATGGCGCCCACCGAGATTCTCGCCGAGCAGCACTTCATCACCTTCAAGCGCTGGCTCGAACCGCTGGGCCTGGAAGTCGCGTGGCTGGCCGGCAAGCTCAAGGGCAAGAACCGCGTAGCCGCCCTGGAGCAGATCGCCGCCGGCGCCCCGATGGTGGTGGGCACCCACGCGTTGTTCCAGGACGAAGTGAAGTTCAAGAATCTGGCGCTGGTGATCATCGACGAACAGCACCGCTTCGGTGTGCAGCAGCGCCTGGCCCTGCGCCAGAAAGGCGTGGGCGGCCGCATGAGCCCGCACCAGTTGATCATGACCGCCACACCGATCCCGCGCACCCTGGCCATGAGCGCCTACGCCGACCTCGACACTTCGATCCTCGACGAACTGCCGCCGGGCCGAACGCCGGTCAACACCGTGCTGGTCACCGACACCCGCCGCGTCGAAGTCATCGAACGGGTACGCGGCGCCTGCGCCGAAGGCCGTCAGGCGTATTGGGTGTGCACGCTGATCGAAGAATCCGAAGAGCTGACCTGCCAGGCCGCCGAAACAACCTATGAAGACCTCACCAGCGCCTTGGGTGAACTCAAGGTCGGGCTGATTCACGGTCGCATGAAGCCGGTGGAAAAGGCCGCGGTAATGGCCGAGTTCAAGGCCGGCAACCTGCAATTGCTGGTGGCGACCACGGTGATTGAAGTCGGCGTCGACGTCCCCAACGCCAGCCTGATGATCATCGAGAACCCCGAGCGCCTGGGCCTGGCGCAACTGCATCAATTGCGCGGCCGCGTCGGCCGGGGCAGCGCCGCCAGCCACTGTGTGCTGCTGTACCACCCGCCGCTGTCGCAGATCGGTCGCCAGCGCCTGGGGATCATGCGCGAAACCAACGACGGCTTCGTGATCGCCGAAAAAGACCTCGAACTGCGCGGCCCCGGCGAGATGCTCGGCACCCGCCAGACCGGCCTGCTGCAATTCAAGGTCGCCGACCTGATGCGCGATGCCGACTTGCTGCCCGCCGTGCGCGACGCGGCCCAGGCGTTACTGGAGCGTTGGCCGGAACACGTCAGCCCGCTGCTGGATCGCTGGCTGAGACATGGGCAGCAATACGGCCAAGTGTGACGGCTGACTCACTTAGACAACCCTCACTTGTATCAAGCTGGTTATACTCCAATGACTGTAGGAAATTGGATTCAGGCCATGTCAGAAGTTGCCCTCGCCACAGCCCCACCGACTGCACCCTCGGTGATTCGGACGCTGCTTGCAAAGCTCGCCATCAGCTACACGGAAGTTGCCGAACGCCCCGGCCTGAACCCGGCGCAGAAGGTTCAAGCCGTACTGCTCGATGATGCCGTGGGTGCACTCATGGTGCTGTTTCCACAGAACCAGTTGCTGGACCTTAATCGCCTCGCCGAGCTCACCGGTCGGCGCCTCACGGCCGTGTCGCCGGAGCGCCTGGAGCGCATGCTCGGCAAGCACAGCCTGAGCCTGCTGCCCGGCCTGCCGCCGCTGACCAGTTCTCCCTGCCTGTACGAAGAAAGCCTGTTGCGTGAGCCGACCGTGCTGGTGCACTCGGGCGAAGCCGGGCTGCTGCTGGAGATTTCCAGCGACGCGTTCAAGAGCATGCTGACCAAGGCCAGCGCCGCGCATTTCGGCGAGCCGCTGAGCAACATCCGGCCAAACCTGGATCGCCCCAACGACGACCGCGAGGAAATCACCCAGGCGATGCAGGCGTTCACCGCCCGCCGTATCCAGCAGCGCCTGGAAGCCACCATCGAAATTCCACCGCTGGCCGATACCGCGCAAAAGATCATCAAGCTGCGGGTCGACCCCAACGCCACCATCGACGACATCACCGGCGTGGTCGAAACCGACCCGGCCCTGGCCGCCCAGGTGGTGAGTTGGGCCGCGTCGCCCTACTACGCCTCGCCGGGCAAGATCCGCTCGGTGGAAGACGCCATCGTGCGCGTGCTGGGCTTTGACCTGGTGATCAACCTCGCACTCGGCCTGGCCCTGGGCAAGACCTTGAGCCTGCCCAAGGACCACCCGCAACAGGCCACGCCGTACTGGCACCAGTCGATCTACACCGCTGCCGTCATCGAAGGCCTGACCCGCGCCATGCCCCGCGCCCAGCGCCCGGAAGCCGGGCTGACGTACCTCGCCGGCCTGCTGCACAATTTCGGCTACCTGTTGCTGGCCCACGTCTTCCCGCCGCACTTCTCACTGATCTGCCGGCACCTGGAGGTCAACCCGCACCTGTGCCACAGCTACATCGAGCAGCATCTGCTGGGCATCAGCCGCGAGCAGATTGGTGCGTGGTTGATGCGCTATTGGGACATGCCGGACGAACTGTCCACCGCCCTGCGCTTCCAGCACGACCCGACCTACGACGGCCAATATGCGGAATACCCGAACCTGGTGTGCCTGGCGGTGCGCTTGCTGCGCAGCCGCGGCATCGGCTCCGGGCCGGATGAATCCATCCCGGACGAACTGCTTGAGCGCCTGGGGCTGACCCGGGACAAGGCAGAGGACGTGGTGAGCAAGGTGCTGGATGCGGAGACGTTGTTGCGCGAGTTGGCTTCGCAGTTCAGCCAGGGATAAATCGGGCGCCTGTTACACCGTATTCGCGAGCAAGCCCGCTCCCACATTCGACCGAGTTCCAACTTTGGAATGGGATTGAATGTGGGAGCGGGCTTGCTCGCGAATGCAGGCGACGCAGTATTGCTGAAGAACCCCCTAGCCTTTGGGCTTTTTCTTCGGCTTCAAATACTTGGTCAACCCCTGGAACCAGATCACCAGCGCCGGGTTGCCCTTGATCTGGATCGACTTGTCCTGAATCCCCGTCATGAACGCCAGTTGCTTGTTCTTCGCCTGCATCGTGGCGAAGCCGTAGGCGGCGTCTTTGAAGGCGATGGCAAACGCAGGCGCGGGATGAACACCCGAGCGGCTGGTAATGCGCTGGTCTTTGACGATGAAGTGACGGGCAACCTTGCCGTCGAGGGTCTGCAACTGGAACGCCAGGTCCTTGTCACCCAACTGCTGCTGGAACGCAGGGTTGGTGCGGCTGGCTTTGCCCATCAACAGGCCAAGCATCCAGAGAAGAAAACGAAATTTCATGCACACGGCCTCAGTGTAATTATTGGGTGGCCGCAGCAGTTTAACGATTTGTGCAAATAACGCTACCGATCTCCCGTTTTAGCAGGAGATCGGCTGGCGTTTAACGCTTATAGCAACAACTTTCCTCAGACGTTAGGGCAAGGAACCGGTGCCCAATCCGCCAGGTTCGGATCACGGCAAGTGCCTTCGATCTGCGCTTTACCGGCGCTGGCAACCTGCTTGCTTTCAGCTTGCTTGGTCTGGGCGGTCTGGATGGTTTTCTCGGTGGCTACGGCTTCTTTCGGCACGGTTGGCAGTACCGGCTTTTTCGCGACTTTTACCGGCTTCTTGCCTTTGGTTGGCGTCACCACCGGCGTGGTATCGGCAGTCGCAACAGTGACCACGTCGGAGCGTTGTACGCCCACTTGTTGCAGATCCTGCTCGTACGCCTGGGTGTAGTTGTTCAGGTCTTCGCTGGCCTTGCCGTTCACCGCGACGATCAGGTCGTTGGACTCTTTCAGGCCCGAGACGATTTCTGCCAGGCGCTTGCGGCCTTCAACGTCGTTGACGGTCTTGGCCTTGCGGTCAGCCACCAGCTTGGTGAACGCACTCTGGTAGCACTGCTGGGACGCCTTGGCATACGCGGTGCTGCGGTCGATGTCGGAAGCGCGCTTGTTGACGTCAGTGGCGTAGGAGGCGATGCGCTGGTTGTCATCGGTGATCTGCTTCTGGCGCTCGGTGTAGTAACCCGCAGCACCACCGGCCAGGGCGCCGCCCGCTGCACCGATGGCAGCGTTGCGGCCGCGCTTGTCGGAGTCGCCGGTCAGGGCGCCCAGCAAAGCACCACCGGCCGCACCCAGGGCGGCGCCGGTGACCACCGACTTGGTCAGGTCCGAATCGGTAGCACGCAGGTGCTGCACCGGCTCGTAGCAGTTCGGGTAGTACTCGACCTTGGTGGTCGAGGCGACTTTGTTGGTCGGCGACGTTGCGCAACCGGTCAGCACCGTGCTGAAGCCTGCGGCAATCAGCAGCAGATGACGCTTGGAAACCGCCTTACGGGAAAAAATCATCGTTGTGTTCTCTTTTAAGTTTGACTTGCCCAGCACGGCCCACCGCCGCCTGAGTCCCTTCCAAGCTCGCTGTACAACCAGCGGTCAAGACCGCTGACCGCTCGCTGCGAGCAATTCCTTCAAAATCGTCGCCGGGTCGGCCCGCTGTTGCTTGCGGTAGTTGCCCACATGGCGAACGAATAACGTCGCACGCGTCACCAGGCTCTTGCCCAGTACCGGCTTGCGATCCAACTCTTCCTTGATCCGTTGAAACTGCGCCTGGATCACCGCATCGGTGTAGCGCGTGCCGGTGGCCAGGTTGTCGATGTAGATCGCCACCGCGCCGTCCAGCGCACTGCGCCCATTGGTGATCGCCGTGGCGAACAGCTGCGCGCTGGCCTCGTCCTTGGCGTCGATGGCCTGCTGGCGGCTCTTCTGCAAATTGATCAGGCGGATGTTGTAGTTGTTGATGGTCTCGGCCACCAGGGCCGCGGACTGAATCAGGTTGCCGGCCGCTTCTTCGCGCTGCTGGGCGATCAGCGAGACGTTGCGCTTGAGCTCTTCGTTGACCAGGCCGAGCTCCGCTTGCAGGCGCGGGTCGACGCTGGCGGCGATGATGCTGTCCAGGCGCTTGGTCGGGTCCTGGGCGTCGTCGATGGCATCGGTCAGCGAGGCCAGGCGACCTTCCTTCTGCCACTGGGCGAACAGTTCCTTGTAGCGCGAACGCGGTGCCGACAAGGCGCCAATCGCCACGCGAAAGCCGGTGGTCTCGTTGCTTTGTTCGGTACCGTCGGCGGCGAACAACGGGTACTCGCGGCGCATGCCGGTGAACAGCGTGCCCTCGCCTTCCAGGTAGTTGCCGCCCTTGACCACGAACCCACCATAGGTGCCCTGGCGACGCCCGGCGTGCACCAGTTGAAAGGACTCCTGGACCATTTCCGCTGCGTTGCCGATCACATCGAACATGCCGATCGGGTTGGGCAGCTTGGTGCCGATGGGCATCAGCCGTGCGGCCTGGCCGGTGCCACCCGCGACCTGATTGAACACCGCATAATCGGCGAGGGGGCCGTCGCTTTCGCTGCCCTCGGTACGCCGTGGAAACAGCCGGCCTTCCAGGTCCTGACGGCTGACCGCCTGGCCACCGCGAGCGGCGAACTCCCACTCCACTTCGGTAGGCAGGCGCACAAAGCCCAGGCCGCCGTCGTCCGCCGAAGCACCGCGACCACTCACCGGCAGCAGCTCGCGGTGATATTTCATCAACCAGGCGCTGTACACCGCCGAGAAACGTTCGGCTTCAAAGCGCGACAGCTTGACCTTCGGCAAGCGCGCCGCCATCCCGGTAGGTACATCGCACGCCGGGGCGGGTTCGCCACTGGCCAGGGATTGCGCCTGGGACATGACCTGCGCATATTGCCGCGCAGTGACTTCGTACTTGCCGATGAAGTACAGCATCGGCTTGAGCGGGGTCTTGGCATCGGTCTTCGGCATCAGCGGCGCGATGACCTTGTTCCAGTCCTTGGGCAGGTCCTTGAGGGTGAACTGGCCGTTGATGAAGTCGCGGCGATAACCGGAAATGAACGACTGCTGATAGCCCGCTTCACCTTCGCTGAACGGGTAGCCGAGGCTGATCTCGCGGTCATCCAGGGTGCCCTGGGCCAGCACGTAGGCATAGCGGAACACCATGTTGCCTTCGCAGGGCAGCGGCAGGCTGACGTCGTCCGGCAACGGCTTGGGGTTGTCCAGCTTGTCGCTCGCCTCATCGGCCCAGGCCACACAGGACAGGGTCAGCGCCACGGCGGCGCCCAGTAACTTATACATCTCTGATTCCTTCAGAAGCCTGGATACGCGCCACACGCCAACCACCACACGCCGCCGCCACGGCGCTGACGCCGAGGACAGCTGCCAGGGCCAGGCCGTAATGACGCGCCAGCAGGTGACTGGCGTATTCGCCCGGTACCTGCACGAATAATTGGTTCAGGCCGGACTCTGCCAAGCCATATAAAAGCCCACTCAATACAGCGGCAAACCCCGCGCTGTAGAGCGCCTGCAACACCACAAACAGCAACAACCCGGCGGTGGAAAACCCCAACAGCCGCAATACCGACAGCTCCCGGCGCTTGCGTGCAACCGACGCCAGCGCCCCGGCAAAGATCGCGGCAAACGCGCCCGCCAACGCCAGCCCGGCGATGATCCAGAACACGATCGACAGGTTGCGGCTCAACGACTGCACCTGGGCGATGGTCTGGGCCTGGGTCGACACCAACAGATTCTGCTCGGCGAAATACACCCGCAGCGGCTCCACATCCACCAGGCGCCGCGCATACAAACGGAACGCCGGGTATACCCGTTGCTCGCTGACGCCCACCGCATCGCCGTCCCAGCCAAACGCCGGCACCGCGCGGCCATCGCGATAATCTTCCGCTGCTTCCAGCAAGCCCAAGGGTGCAAACAATCCATCCCGGGCGAAGGCTTCCAGCGGCGCTACCTGCAGCACTTGAACCCGCAGGCGTTGCGACTCGATGCGCCCCGCCACCTGGCGCCCAAAACTCGCCTCCAGCCAATCCCCGGCCTTTGCCCCGAGCTTTTCGGCAGCGGTGTGGCTCAGCACGATCTGATCCAGGCCCTTGGGCATCGGCAGGCCGGCCAGCAATGGGTCGTTGGCGGCGGTCGGCAGCATCTCCACCGTCACCGCCCCCAACTGCGCCGTCGCCGCAATCTGCCGGGTGCGCGGCAAGGCGAACGCCACGTCGCTGCGCTGGCGGAGCTGCTCGACAAATTCACTGCTGAATCGACCACCGCCCAACGGAATAATTTCCCGGGTGGCCGGGTCGTTCTCCAAACGTTCGGTCAAACTGCTAACCAGTCCAAATTTCAGGCCGAACAACACCAGCAACGGCGCGATCACCGCCACCAGCGCCAGCACCGAACACACCGACAGCCACGCATCGTTGCGGTAATCCTGCCAGGCCAGGGAAGCCACCAGGGCGATACGCATCAGCACGCCTCCCCAAGGGTGGCGGTGACGCCGCCGTCGGCGTCGCGACGGCAACTGATGCGCCGCACCTGCAAGCCGCTGGCCCGGGCCAGGGGTTCATCATGGGTGGCGATCACGCAGCACGCGCCGTTATGCCGGGCCTGGGCCAACAGCGCCTGCATCACCCGCTCGGCGTTCAACGGGTCGAGCGCAGCGGTGGGCTCATCCGCCAGCAACAGCTGCGGACCGTGGGCCAGGGCTCTTGCGCAACTGACCCGCTGACGCTGGCCGACGGACAACGCCGCCGGCTTCTTGTCCAACTGATCAGTGATTTCCAACTGCTCGGCCAACCGCGCCACGCTGCCGTCGTCTTTCAAACCCAGGAGTTGCCGCGACAACGCAATGTTGCCGCGCACATCGAGAAAGCCCAGCAGGCCGCCGGTTTGCAGCACGTAACCCAGGTGCCGACTGCGTAGCTCCGCCAGCGCGCTTTGCTGGTCACCACGCCAAAGCCCGGCAATGTCGACGCGGTTGAAATCGAACTGCCCGACCTGGTCCGGCGCCAACACCAGCGCGAGCAAATCCAGCAAGGTGCTCTTGCCACAGCCACTCGGCCCGACCACCGCCAACTGTTCACCCGCACGCAGTTGCAAGCCCGGTATCACCAGGCTGTAGCGCTGGGCACCAACGCCCCGGCTCTTGTGCACTGCGCTCAGGTTCAGCATTACGGCAGCGTCGACAGCGGCACGCGGTACAACGCATCACCCGGCTCGGCATCGCCGAAACGGACCCAGTTGGCCACATCGTTATGGAAGGTTTCGTAGAGGCGGATCTTCGAATCCAGCTCGTCGATAAAGTCTTCCTGCTCGGCCACGCTCAACGACAGCCACAAATCCTGGGTCATGTTCAGCGACTTGCTGCGGTACGGCAGGCCTTCCAGGTATTCGCCAAGGATGCCGCCGTCCGCCAGGTTGCCGCCCTTTTTCAAGGCCTGTGGATCACGGCTCATATAGGCCGAGGCGCTGGCGATTTCCTGGAAGAAATCCTTCGGTGAGGTCTGGGTTTTGCGCGCGGCGTCGACGATCAGTTTCAAGGACTGCTGCAAGTCGTTGAGCTGCAATTTGGTCAACATCACGCACACCTGGAAGGCCGGCAACGCGGTGTTGGTCAGGTCGCGGTCGGCGGTCCAGGCACTCACCAGTTGCGGCGCCTGGCTCGCGGTTTTGCGGCCAAGGAAATCCATGTGCATCGCGTAACCGACGGCGGCGGATTTGTCCGCCAGGGTCGGCGCGGCACTGAGCAGCGGCACCGGCTGCGGCGTGTTGCTGCGCACCTGATGCACCAGGTTGGCGAACACCGTGCCGATCTCGTCGACCCGCTCGCCGAACTTGCGCACATCGCCACCGGGCACCGGCGTGTACAGGTCGCCGATCTGCGGGTTGGCGTCGGCGGTCAGGGTGCGGTACTGGGTTTCGGCGCCGCTGTGGGTTTTCTTCCCGGCGTCGGTGCGCAGGTGCAAGGCGTAGATCTTGATCTGCTTGCCCAATGCAGCCTGGCGTACTTCGGCTTCGTTCATCTGGGTGGTGGCGAACGGGTCGTTCTTGCGCAACGCACCGGCGTCGGTCACCAGCAGGATCAAGCGCCCGCCGTAGCCGGACCAGTCCATGCCTTCCACCGCCTGCATGACACCGGCGAACGCGTCTTCGTTGAACGAGTGGCTGGACACCGTCGACGCTTTGACCTGCCGCGCCATGTCGAGGAAGCGCTGCGGGTCGCGCCCTTGGTCGAGGGTGATCAGGGTCTTGGCCACATACTCCAGGCCGGGGGTTTTCTTGATGCTGTTGCGAAAACCCACCAGGCCAAAGCTCACGCTGTCCAGTTCGCCACGCTCGGCGATGCGGGTTTGCAGCTCGTGGACCACGTCGCGAACCTGGTCGATGTAGGGCTGCATCGACACCGTGGTGTCGACCACCAGCACCACGGCCGTGCGGAAGGCATCGGCATTGGCATCAATCACCGGCGTTCGACCGACAGCCTTGGCGATGACATCAGGTGTGCTGCCAGGGTCGATGGAGGCGACGTTGAGCAACTGCACCGGCTGGCCGTTTTCGTCGAAGCTCTCCTTGGAGTCGAAGATCGGCAGCAAATAGAACTGGTTCTGCGGGACGGCGCTGGCGGTCGGCTCCAGGGCCAGAACCTGCTGGTTGTCCTCGGTGTTTTTCTGCACCTTGAGCAGCAGGTTTTTCGCCGCTGCGGGATCGGCTAAAAGCTTCTCCACTTCAGCGGACTGACGCAGGAACATCACCGGCGCCCGGCCCGAACGCTCGGTGAACTTGAGCACCAGGCTCTGCTTCCAGTCGCTGGCTTGCGCCGCCGGCAGCCAACCGTCGCTGCGCCCGTCGGTGGCGGCGCCAACCCGCAGCCAGGGGCTGCCGTCGACGTCCTTGCGTTGGTAGACATAGAGCACGGAAAACGCCGGCAAACCTTCGCCAGGCGCCCCGCCCGCTTCGTGGGAAAGCTTGGCGCCAGGCTTGCTCAGTACCCGCTGGAACAGGGTTTTCTTGCCGGCCATCAGCAACGGGCGTTGACCGCCGTCAACCTGCGCCGCTACCGGTTGCGCGGCAGGCGGCGCGATGGTCTTGGCCGCCTCGGCAACCGGCTGCGCGGCGGCTGGCGCGTCATCTTTCAACCACCAGTAACTTGCGCCCGCAATTGCCAGCGCGACCGCCACGGCAACTGCCGCCAACGCCAGCACCGGCCCACGGTTTTGTCCGGACACGGCCGAGTGTTGCGTCGGCGTCACCACCGGTTGCCGCACGGGTTGTGGCTGCGGCTTTTCGGTCGGGATTTCGATGGAAACCGGCGTGAGTCCGGCCAGGTCATTGGAGACCGCAACCGGAATCGGCAGGGGCCGAATCAACGTCGCCTCTACCTGCTCCTCCTTCGGCAACTGATCCAGCGCCAGCAGCAACGCCGCCGCATCCGGGAAACGCTCCGCCGGGTCCTTGGCCAGCAGCTTGCGCAGCACCTCCTGATAGCGCCCGTGGTGCACCGGCAATTCCGGCAGCGGTTCAGTCAGGTGTGCCAGTGCTGTGGAAAGCGCATCGGTGCCGTTGTAAGGCAACTTGCCCACGAGGATTTCATAGAGCACCACGCCCAGCGCATACAGGTCGGCGCGCCCGTCAATTTCCTGGCCCCGGGCCTGCTCCGGGCTCATGTAGCTCGGCGTGCCGACGGCAAATCCGGCCTGGGTGAACTGCGTGCGGTCATCCAGGGACTTGGCGATGCCAAAGTCCGACAACACCGCCGTGCCATCCGCGCGGAACAGAATGTTCGCCGGCTTCACATCGCGGTGTACCAGGCCCTGGGCGTGGGCATAACCCAGCGCCGAGGCGATCTGCCGGATATACGTCAGCCCCTGCTCCGGCGTCAGGCCCGCGGCGATGCGCTCCTTGAGCGTGCCGTTGGGCAGGTATTCCATGGCCATGTAGTACAGCTCACCGACATTGCCGATGTCATGGATGGTCACGGTGTGCGGGTGGGACAGGCGCGCCAGGGTCTTGCCTTCGCGCAGGAAGCGCTCGCAGAAGCTCGGGTCGGCCGCCAGCGCCGCCGCCATGATCTTCAGCGCCACCTTGCGCTCCAGGGACCGCTGGGTCGCCAGGTACACGCTGGCCATGGCGCCAACGCCAATTTCGCCTTCGATGTCGTAGCCGGGAATGATGAAGTTCATGTCGACACCTTCACAACGATGGCGCTGATGTTGTCCGGCGCGCCGCGATTGAGCCCCAGGTGCACCAGGCTGCGGACGATTTCGTCCGGCTCGGCATGGCTCAGTACTTCGCGGATCTCGTGGTCTTCGACGGTCTTGTTCAGGCCGTCGCTGCACAGCAGGTAACTGTCGCCGGGGGCGATCAACAGGTCGACCGACGACAACGCCAACTGTGCTTCCACGCCAATCGCGCGGGTGACGATATTCGCCCGTGGATGCACCCGCGCATCGGCTTCGCTGAGCAGGCCGCTGTCCTGCAAGTCCTGCACGTAGCTGTGGTCGCGGGAAATGCTTTCCAGCAGGCCGTCGCGCAGGCGATACAGGCGGCTGTCGCCGGCCCACAGGCACACGCCGCGCAAGCCTCGGGTGGCGAGCAACACCACGGTGCTGCCCATCATGGTCACGCCACGGTGGGCGGTTTCTTCGCGCACCGCGCCGTTGACTCGCAACAGGTCGCTGCGCAACGCCGCCGTGTATTCCTCAAGGGAACGGCCCACGGGAATGCTGCGCAGGCTGTCGACAATCAGGCTGCTGACGTAATCCCCCGCCGCGTGCCCGCCCATGCCGTCGGCCACCACCCACAGGCCGTTTTCCGGCAGGTCGAGGCAAGCGTCTTCATTGACTTGGCGAACCATGCCGACGTGGCTTTTGCTGGCGGATTTGAACGTGGACCGCATCTACACAACACCTTCTTGGCCGAGCAAAAATTGCGCAAAATCGTCGGCAGCAGGCAAGCCCTGACACCGCATTAAACCGGGAGAAATCTGTTGCGAACCACGGCCCCACCACAGGCTCGCGCCTTCGCAAGCCTGTTCGGCAAGCGCATTCATCCGCGCCTGCGGGTCTGTGGCGTTGACACGCTGCAAGCCCGCAAAGCGACTACCCAAGGTGCGAGATTGGCAGGCTGGAGCGCCGAGGGATTCGATGCCGTCGCTGAAACCTTCGAAGCTGGCGCCGGCATCCAGCGTGCTCAGCAGCAGCTCTTCCACCTGTTCAAACCAGGTGTCCGGGCCGCCAACGACGGAGGCCGGGTCGGTGTCGTGATCCAACAGCGCAGCCACCGTCAGCGGGAAATAGCGCCCCACCCGGTCGATGCTCGGCATCACCACGCCCACCGCCGCGTCCGGCCCGCACACACCCGGCGCCAACACGAAGCGCCACAATGGGCTGACCAGGTAAGCATTCAGCCAGTCAGCCCCGAGGCGGGTCTGGCTGGCGAGCAATCCGGACGCCAGCCAACTGTCCCAAGGGCCGATAAAACTCTGGGGCAGCGCGCGGCTGACAAAGTCGCCGCGGCACGCCAACTTGCCGTAGAAACCCAGCGTGGTCATAGCCGCTCCGGCAGGCTGAAGCCGTTAAGCACGCGGCTCTTGAACGGGTTGAAGGCACTGTTGGCCCGCAACTCGTAGGAGATGCTCGCGCCGTCGACCCGCAGACGCAGGTTGAAGCGGTCCGGCGAATTGCCGGCGGTCAGGTCCGATTGCTCCAGCAGACGAAACCAGGCCCACGGGCCGTCCAGCGTCACGCCGGAGCGCCCGCTGGCTGACGGCGGCATGATGGAAATGCGCACCACGCCAATGCTGCCGGGATTCGGCCACTGCATCGCGACCGGCCGGCTCGGGCCGTGGTCATAGCTCAGTTGCTGGCCGTCCAGGTCCAGCAGGAACTGGGTGATGGTCGCGTCCATCGCCACCGGTTTGAGTTCAAAGCGCACGATCGGCTGGGTGCCACCGGCACGGAAAAACGCATCCCGAATGGTCGCCGCACGCTGGAAGGTTTGCAGCACGCCCGGCGCGATGCCGAGCTTCTGCGCCGCGCCCGGCTGCCAGCGCCAGGTTTGCGTGGAGGTGTCGACGTAAGGTTGCAGGTACTTGCGGAAGTAATTGTCCATCACCCCGCCCACCCCGAAGAACTGGCCGAAGTCATCCAGGGTCGCGTCCCGCGCACTGCCGGGCGACATCGGATAACGCCCGGCCAGGGACTGGCGATACACGTTCACCACTTCGCTGACCCACGCCGCATTCAGCTGGTTACGCACCCCGCCCATCATGCTGTTGGTGGTGGAGTTGACCACTGACTTGACCATGCCCTGCACCAGCGGCGGCTGGCGTTCGGCATTCAGGCTGACCCGCGTGGCCGCAGCCGCCGCCTGGTTTTTCGCTTCGCCGAGCAACGCATCGCCACTGGCGCCGACCATGGCGCTGACCTGCACATACAGCGCATTCATGTCCGCCAGCAGGCCATCGATGGCCGCCGGTTCGCCTTCGTTCTTGCTGACGATGCTGTTGAGTTCGGCGAAGTGCGCCGTCACCGGATCTTCACTGGCCGCTGGTGCATTCGCAGTTGGCTGGTCCTGGCCAAGCAGGCTGCCGAGGCGTTCCTTGAGCTTGTCCACGCCACCTTCCACCGGCGCGCCCTTGGCGGCCAGCAAGCGTTCTTCCGCTTGCAAGTCGGTCTCTTTGGAGACCGCCACCAGCAGCTTCTTCAGCGGCGAGGTCGGCCCGGAAATCACCCGCAAGACGTCGGCCGCCTGGGCCACGCTGGTGATCGGCACAAAGTCGATATCCGCCAGCAACGCATCCCACTGGCGTTGATAGTCCTGGAAGTACAGGCGGCGCACATCGGCGGCGAGGCTGACGACGTTTTGTTGGTCGGCCTGCTCGTGGCCCAGTACCCATTGCTCTTCAGCGAGGGTGCCAGTCTGGTTCAGGCTGGCCAGCAGGAAGCCCTGGCGATAACCCTTGGCGGTGAAGAAACCGCTCAACGGTTCGCCCAACGGCTTGCCGCTCTTGCGACTGAACACCAGCGCGGCATCACGGCCCGCCGCTTCGTTGATGCGAAAGTCCGGCACGCCTTCCGGCAGTTTCTGGCGCTTGATACGGTCGTAGACGCGCTGGGCCACCGGCAGTTGCTGCAGTTGCCGACGCAGGTCGTCGATCAAGCGCGGGTCGAGACGGGCGCTGGGCGGATGCCGCTCGAACAAGGCCTGCAAGTGCCCGATCAGTGCCTGGCGTTGGTCTGCCGGCAGGTCGCGCGGCAGGTTGCGGTCCCAGTCGAGGGCGATCCAGGCCTTGATGAAGTCCGGGTCGTAATGCTCGCTGTCGGCGAGCATCAGGTAGGCCTTCAAACCTTCGTAGAGGAAGTCGGAATTGCCGCCGCCGTGCAGTTGCTCTTCGATGCGCGTCACCAAACGGGGCGCGAACACGGCGATCAACAGCTTGCGGTAGACGCTGGCGGATTCGGCTTCGAGCATGTCGCCCTGATACAGGCCCAAGCCTTCGGACCAGCTCGGCGAGTCGCCCGCCAGGTTCTTCACCGCATTGAGCAACGGCAATACCGCGAGTACTTCGCGCTGCGCCGGGCTCAGGTTCTGCACGGTCTGGCCCAACGGCGCGACCTTCTGGTCAACCTGGGCGATGTAGGCCTGGTTGGCGCGATAACTCACCCACCACAACGTGCTGACGACCAGTACCAGCGCCACGGTTGCGGCCAGCACACCCCGGGCAATCCACTTGCGACGGCGCTCGACCTTCGGGTTGACGCCCACCAGGCCACGCTCGGCAAACGCCACGGCGGTGAACAGTTTTTCGATGAAGTAACTGCGCCCGGTGCCGGTCTGGCGCGCCAGGTGCTGGCGGTCCAGGTTCATGCTCTGGGCCATGGCGCCGATCAAGCGGTCAATCGGGCTGCCTTCCTGGGTGCCGCTGGTGAAGTACACACCGCGCAGCAAGACGCGCTCTTCAAAGGCGTTGGGTTTGAACACGCCTTCGAGGAAGCCTTGCAGGCAATCCTTCAACGCGCCGAACTGCTGCGGGAAACCGTAGATCAGGTCGCGCCGCGCCGGGTCGCGTTCCTGTTGCAGGCGCTCCACCAGGCGCTCGTTGAGGCGCTGTTCCAGGCCGGCGAACTCGCTTTGCAGATGGGCCAGCGGGCTGTCGCTGTTCTTGCCGTCGTCCAGGGCGAAGGTCATGCCCCACACTTGGGCGCGCTCTTCCTTGCTCAGGTTGTCGAAGAACTCCATGAAGCCCGGCACCAGGTCGAGCTTGGTGAGCATCAGGTAGATCGGGAAGCGCACGCCCAGTTGGGTGTACAGCTCCTGGATGCGCAGGCGGATCGCGGCGGCATGGGCGGCACGCTCGGCATCGCTGCCCAGCAGCAGGTCCGAGAGGCTGATGGCGATAAACGCACCGTCAATCGGGCGCCGGGATCGCTGCTTTTTCAGCAGGTCGAGAAAGCCCAGCCAGGCGGCTTTATCCACCGTGGAGTTGCTGTCCTGGGTGGTGTAGCGGCCAGCGGTGTCGAGCAATACGGCCTGGTCGGTAAACCACCAATCGCAATTGCGCGTACCGCCCACGCCCCGTACCGCACCGGCACCCAACTGCGCCGCCAAGGGAAAGTGCAGCCCGGAATTGACCAGCGCGGTGGTCTTGCCCGAGCCCGGCGGGCCGATGATCACGTACCACGGCAGCTCATACAGGTTGCGGCGCTCGTCACCGCCCAGCTTGGCCTTTTTCAACAGGGCCAGGGCTTCGTCCATGCGCTGGCGCAGGGTCGCCAGCTCTTCGGCGGTGGCGACGCTGGCAGGGGCTGGCGGGGTTTCCGCCGCGAGGCTGCGCATCACTTCGGCGGCCTGGCGCCGGGCCTGGATAATCCGGAATACGCGGTAGGCAATCCACACCGCGAACACCAGGATGATCAGCGCCCAGCGGCGCCCTTCCGGCACCAGCACATCGAGCAACGGGCCCACAAACCAGATGATCAGGCTCAAGGCGATCAGGCCCAGCAGCGGGATCACCCAGCGAATCACAAAACTGAAAAACGCCTTCACTCGACGCCCTCCGCCAATACGGTGATTTCTACCCGGCGATTGCGCGCACGGCCTTCGGCTGTGGCGTTGGTCGCCACCGGCTCGGTGTCGCTGCGGCCTTCGGCGCTGAAGCGTTCCGGCTGGCCGGTCTTGGCCGCGAGAATCTCCAGCACCGACTTGGCCCGCGCCTCGGACAGCGCCCAGTTGGACGGAAAGCGCAGGGTCGCAATCGGACGGTTATCGCTGTGGCCGGTGACCCGCACCTGGCCCTTGACCTTGCGGATGGCGTCGGCAATACGCAGCATCAGCGGCTGGAAGTCATCGACGATGCTGGAGCTGGCCGAGGCGAACAGTTCATCACCACGGATGGTCACCACGGAGCGGTCGACGGCATCTTCCACGACTACGCGACCGGCCTTGATGTCTTCCACCAGGAAGCCTGCCAGACGCGGTCGCTCAATGATTTTCGGCTGGGCCACCGGACGGTCGATGGCCTGCACCGGGATCTCCCCCAGGGCATGAATATTCTTGAACACCGGCTCGGCATCCGACGCCAGTTTCATCCGCAACCCGAACAGCAATGCCAACAGCAGTGCCAGGCCGATGGCCACGGCGATCCATGGCGGCATGAACTGCGCCAGGCGATCACGGGCCACGGTCACGCCGCGCCAATGGGGTGACAGCTCGCGCTCATGCTCGCCACGGGCACTGCGAATCGCCGCAGCGGTACGCTCGCGCAAGGCTTCCAGCTGGCTGCGGCCATCGTTCATCACGCGGTAGCGACCTTCGAAACCCAGGCACAGGCACAGGTACAGCAGTTCCAGCAGGTACAGGCGTTCCCGCGGGCTTTGCAGGCAGTGATCCAGCAATTGGAAGACCTTTTCGCCGCCCCAGGCTTCGTTGTGCACGGTGATCAGCAGGCTCTGCTTGCCCCAGTCACTGGCACTGCCCCACGGCGTACTCAGCACGGCTTCATCGAGGGCGGTGCACAGCGCGTAACGCGCCAGCAGCACATCGTTGCGGGCCACGCCGGCCGCCTCGGCACGTTCTTCGAACTGGCGCAGGTAAGCCAGCAACTGCGCACGCAGGCTCGCTGGCGCAGGGTGCGAGATCGTGTTGCGCAGGCGCGTCAGCAGCGACAACAACGGGCCGGCAGCGCTTTCCAGCGGGTTCAGGCCCTGGGCCTTGCCGGTCAGGATCGGCGCAGCGGGCATCGACAGCGGCGCCGGCTCTGCGCGAACAGGCTCCGGCGCGCGGCCACCGGGACGCGGCATGAACTGGGTGCGGTCATCGTCATTCGGATGCATCGCGGATTACCCTCGGATGGCCCAGAAAGCCAGGTTCAACCCCGGGAACTGGCCGGCGATGTGGAACGCAAAGCCACCGGAATTACCCAGTTGCTGCCAGTGCTCGCTGCCCCGGTCCAGCTCGTAGTAGGTGGAGCCTGCGTGGTACGGAATCTGCCGTGGCGCCACCGGCAGCGGCAGCAGGCCGATGCCCGGCAGTTGCAGGTTGACCAGGTCGCGGATGTGTTCCACCGAGCCAACTTTGCTTTGCTGGCCGAAGCGCGCGCGCAGGGTTTCGCCCGGCACATCGGCGCGCACCACCAGGATGAAACTGGCGCTGTCGATCAGGGTTTTGTCGGCCAGCATCGCCACGTGCACGCCGTAGGCTTTCTCGACAATCGGGATCGGCGTGGCCTTGCTGTCGATCAGCATCGACAGCGCCTCGCGCAGGGCCTGCATCACCGGGGTGAAGCTCAAGGCCAGGTCGTCATGCTGGTATTGCGGGTATTCGTGGGGGCGGCGACCCGTGGTGGAGAAGGTCGAGAACTCGCCGGCCAGGCTCACCAATTCACTGAAGAAACGCTCCGGGTGCAGCGGGCTCAACTGACTCAGGTGCTGGATCAGCGGCTGGGCGCGGTTGACCAGTTGCAGCAGCATGAAGTCGGCAATCTCCGAAGCACCACCGGCGCCCGAAGCCACCACGCGCCCGGCCAACGCTTCGCCGCGCTGGTGCAGCAGGCCCAGCAGTTCGCTGCGAAACGCGGTCAGCGGTTTGCTGGCCGTCACGTCGAGGACCGGCGGGATGTAGCTCTCGTCCAGCACCAGGGCGCGGTCGGCGCGTTTTTCCTTGATGCGCACCAGGCCAATGGCCGCGTAATCGCTGATGCCATCCTGGGCGGTCAAAAGGCGCAAGGCGCGGGAGCCGACCGCCACCGGCGCACGGTTTTCGAAGGGCGCGTTGTCGTCGCGCACTTCACGCACTTGGCTGACATAGCGCGCGGCTTCCAGGGCCTCGCCTTCGTCAACGGTGTCGCGGGCGCCGGCACGCTTGAGGGGCAACGCCAGGTACACCAGGCCATCGCGCAAGTTGTCGTCGATATTCAGCGGGCTCGGCGCCAGGTCGTCCTGGGGGATATTGAACGGCGTGCCATCCGGTAACAGGCCGCGTGCCGAGACGATCGCCAGCTTGCCCTGCGCCAGCAGGCCCTGGTCGATCAACAGTTCGGAAAAGCCCCAGGCCCCCGCCGACAACGGGCGGCTGCGCGCATCGATCAGGTTTTCCAGGTAACGGTCATGCTGCTGGAAGTGCTGCGTTCCGATGAACATGCCTTCCGACCAGACCACGCGATTGTTCCAGGACATGGGGGCTCCGATTCTTATTGGGCAGGGCTGGATGGGGGAACCACGACGTCGGCACGCACGGCATGCACATCGAGGCTGATCTGGTATTCGGTGTATTGGCGTGCCGGCACGTTGAGCACCGTGCGCCACTCGGCACGGTCCAGTTCGCGATAGCCCACCAGCAGGCCGATCTGGCGGGTGGACGGGTCGAGGTCGCGCTGGATGCTCAATTGCTGGCCGGGCAGGATCACCACTTCGTCCTGGTCGAGCAGGTCGAGGCCGAGGGTCGACTGTGCGCGATCGGCCAGGGCGAAGTAGTCGGAACGGCTGAAGGTGGCGGCGTTTTTCAGTTCGAAAATCCGCACCCGTACCGGGGCTGCCTGGCCATTGGCGCCGGGGTTGAGCCCGGCGATGGCATGGAAATGCAGCTCGACGGCGGCGGTGTCTGCCTCAGCTTCGGCGGCCTCGGGCTTGGCCGCATCCTTGGCACACGCCGTCAGCAGAAGCGCGGTGGCGACTGCGAGTAAAAACCTGGGAATCATCCTGCGTCCTCAATGACGTACTTAGCTATCCGTTGTTCCATGTACTGCGTTGTTAGTGACGCTGTCGGCTGCTGTGCGCTTCGTAGGCACGGCTGAATTCACGCCCGAACAGGTCCTGGAAATCTTCCTGGGCCTCGCGGGAAATATTGCTGTAGAGCTCGGTGAACTGCTGCCAGTACTGGGCCTGGCGCGAGCCGTTGAAAATGCTCGATAGCCCGCCGGGCTTGCCCATGCGCTCTTCGAGCTGCGCCGGTTCAAAGCGCGTCAGCAGGTGCTTGATGGCGGCTTCGACCCCGGCCATGACGGCCAGTTGGTGGGCGCGCAGATCGTCGAAACTGTCGCGCACGGCCAAGTCCGGTGCCATAAACGCCTGATTGCTGTGGCGTAGGAGCAGCAGTAGCGCTTCATCGGCATTCGGGGCGAATTTCAACGGATTGTTTTCCACCGGTTGAATCACCGTCTGCTGCATGCGGAACTCGCCCTTGAGGCTGCTGCGGGCACGCAACACGTCGATCAGGCCTTCGACCATCAGCCGGTAACTGCGGCCGATGCTTTCCATCTGGGCTTCGGCCTGGGCCTTGTCCAGGCGCAACTGATCGAGGCCCGCACCACGCAGGAAGGCTTGCAACAGGTCGGGCTGGCTGGCATCAGCCACCGGGAGCGGGCGCTCGACCTTGGGCGGCTCGATGACCGGCGGCTGTGGCGGTGTTGGCGGCGGCGGTGCAACAGGCCTGGGTGCCGGGGCATCGCCGAACAGATCCCAGTCTTCGGGGATTACTGAGCCCGAGACCACCGGCGCAGGCGGCTCAGCCACGGGCAGCGGTGTCGGCGGGCGGAAGTCGTGCTGCTCGGCCGGCACGTGATCGTGCACGGTGGCCGGCGGTACGCTGGTGGGCGCGAGGAAGTCGAACAGGTCCGGCAGGGTGTCCATCGACGAGGCGCCCTGGAACTGCGGCGCGATCACCGGAGGTGGCGTCGGGGCCTTCACGGCGGCGCCCATCAGGGCTTCGAAACTGTTGGACGCGTCACCGGTGAAAGACGGGGTATCTGTCACTTTCAGGTTGAAATCGATACGCGCCTGGATCTCGTAATCGCCGATGCGGATCAGTTCGCCGTCCTGCAATGGCTCGCTGCTTCCCCGCCGCAAACGAATA
Organism: Pseudomonas sp. Colony2; assembly: GCF_019382755.1. Taxonomy (NCBI): domain Bacteria; kingdom Pseudomonadati; phylum Pseudomonadota; class Gammaproteobacteria; order Pseudomonadales; family Pseudomonadaceae; genus Pseudomonas; species Pseudomonas sp. Colony2. The sequence continues at coordinate 7,004,612 of NZ_CP080030.1, forward strand.
CCGGCATGCACTAACTCAACTCCATTAGTGCTGTTATCAGTTAAGTAGTAACGACCATCTTTGTACTGAATAACGCAATGTTGCGTGGAAACAAGACGTTCTGGATCAGGCAGTACCCAGTCATTTTCGGAACCGCGGCCAATAGCCATCACTCCCTGGTCCAGGGACTTTTCAGAACACTGGCCAGGGGTAATCTTGTGATAACTAGTGATAGTCAAGCACAGCGACATCTTGCCTCCTTGCTGATACTTCGCGCGCGGCCGTTCCCTGGGAGAAATGCTCCGAGAGATCCACGACAGATCCTTCCAAAACCTTGAAAGCCTGCTTCAACCCGCGTAATTGCTGATCTTAACCGGCCTGTATGACAAAAATCCTGCCTCGGCACCTGCTTCGACTGATCAGTCGCACAAGATGTTAAGCACCGCACATCTGTCATAGAGGGCGAATAGCTTACCTTGACAAGGCATAAGTACTACACCAAAAATGCACAACTTCTTGAACACCAATGATGGCACTTTGAAATCGGCATGATGTCAAAGCGCTAAATAAGACCAAGAAAACATGCAAAGTTCCTCGCGCAACTAATGCATGAGTTGCCCGTCATCTAACGGGCTGATAGGGAGATCGAATTTAGTGGATGTGCCTCTGCTGCTCGCCGCCGTTTCCGCGACTTCGCCTTGTGGCGAAGACTTGGAATATGACGCCGATTACTTGCATCTTGAGCGTGCCGCACAGGGTCAACCCGAGCGCAGCATGGGCGACTCGATCCTGCCTGCCGAACCTCCGGAATGGCGCAGCATCCAGCAGCAAAGTCTCGACCTCCTGCAACGCAGCAAAGACCTGCGCATCACCCATTTCCTGTTGCAAGCCGCCCTCGCCCTCCAGGGCATTGCAGGGCTTGCCGACGCACTCGCGCTGATCAACGCGCTGCTGCGCGAATACTGGGCCGACCTGCATCCGCGCCTGGATGCCGATGACGACAACGACCCCACCGTGCGCATCAACGCCCTCAGCGGCGTGGCCAGCGACGCGAACATCCGCCTGCTGCGTGAGGCCATTCTCACCCGTTCGCGCACCTTCGGGCCCGTCAGCCTGCGCGCCGCGCTGAATGCCAGCGGGCTGCAGAGTTTCCCCGGCGAAAACCTCGGTGCCGAACAGCTTAACGGCGCATTCCTCGACAGCGATGCCGAGCAACTGCAAGCCACCCGCGACGCGCTGAACGCCGCCCGCGACGCCTGTGAGGCCATCGAACAATACGTCAGCGACCAGGTCGGTTCCGCCCAGGGCGTGGACCTCGGCCCCTTGAAGCAACTGCTCAAGCAGGCCGTGCAGATACTTAACCAATACGCCCCGCACAGCGGCGCCGCCAGCGAGCCCGAGGTTGTCAGTGACGACAATGCCCCCTCGGTTGAATACGCCGCCGCGCCCGTTGCAGCACGCCCGACCGGCGACATCGCAAGCCGCGATGAAGTGCTGCGCAGCCTCGACAAGATCCTTGCGTACTACACCCGGCACGAGCCTTCGAGCCCGCTGCCGGTGCTGTTGAACCGAGCGAAGAATCTGGTGCACGCCGACTTTGCGGCCATCGTGCGCAACCTGATTCCCGACGGCATGTCCCAATTTGAAAATCTGCGCGGGCCGGACAGCGAATAAGCGTACGGATCGCGCAGTTACAACACCGTCGCTCAAGCGACCAGGAGCAGCAACGTGGCGAAGCAAAGTTCTCAGAAATTCATCGCGCGCAACCGTGCGCCTCGGGTGCAGATCGAGTACGACGTCGAGCTCTACGGCGCCGAGAAAAAGGTCCAGCTGCCCTTCGTCATGGGCGTGATGGCCGATCTCGCTGGCAAGCCCGCCGAGCCTCTGGCGCCTGTGGCCGACCGCAAGTTCCTTGAAGTGGACGTCGACAACTTCGACTCGCGCCTCAAGGCCATGCAGCCACGCGTCGCGTTCCACGTGCCCAACGAGCTGACCGGCGAAGGCAACCTGAGCCTGGACATCACCTTCGAAAGCATGGACGACTTCAGCCCCGCCGCTGTGGCGCGCAAGGTCGATTCGCTCAAGCAACTGCTCGAAGCCCGCACCCAGCTGGCCAACCTGCTGACCTACATGGACGGCAAGACCGGCGCTGAAGAAATCATCATGAAGGCGATCAAGGACCCGGCACTGCTTCAGGCACTTGCCAGCGCGCCCAAGCCTGCAGGGGAGCAGTAATCATGACTGACAATACCGCCCGCGAAGGCACCCAGATCCTGGGTACCACCGAAGAAGCCAGCGAGTTCGCGAACCTGCTGCTGCAAGAATTCAAACCCAAGACCGAGCGTGCCCGCGAAGCCGTGGAAACCGCTGTGCGCACCCTGGCCGAGCAGGCTCTGGCCCAGACCGATCTGGTGTCCAACGACGCGATCAAGTCGATCGAATCGATCATCGCCGCCATCGACGCCAAGCTCACCGCCCAGGTCAACCAGATCATCCATCACCAGGATTTCCAGCAGCTGGAAAGCGCCTGGCGTGGCCTGCACTACCTGGTGAACAACACCGAGAGCGATGAGCAGCTGAAGATTCGCGTGCTCAACATCTCCAAGCCGGACCTGCACAAGACCCTGAAGAAATTCAAGGGCACCGCGTGGGACCAGAGCCCGATCTTCAAGAAGATGTACGAAGAAGAATACGGCCAGTTCGGCGGCGAACCTTACGGTTGCCTGGTGGGCGACTACTACTTCGACCAGTCGCCTCCCGACGTGGAGCTGCTGGGGGAGCTGTCGAAAGTCTGCGCCGCCATGCACGCACCGTTCATTGCCGCCGCTTCGCCAACCGTGATGGGCATGGGCTCGTGGCAGGAACTGTCGAACCCGCGCGACCTGACCAAGATCTTCACCACCCCGGAATACGCCGGCTGGCGCTCGCTGCGTGAATCGGAAGACTCGCGCTACATCGGCCTGACCATGCCGCGCTTCCTGGCGCGCCTGCCGTACGGTGCCAAGACCGATCCGGTGGAAGCCTTCGCCTTCGAAGAAAACACCGACGGTGCCGACAGCTCCAAGTACACCTGGGCCAACGCCGCTTACGCGATGGCGGTGAACATCAACCGTTCGTTCAAACACTTCGGCTGGTGCTCGCGCATCCGTGGCGTGGAGTCGGGCGGTGAAGTCGAGAACCTGCCGGCCCACACCTTCCCGACGGATGACGGTGGCGTGGACATGAAGTGCCCGACCGAAATCGCTATCAGCGACCGCCGCGAAGCGGAACTGGCGAAGAACGGTTTCATGCCGCTGCTGCACAAGAAAAACACCGACTTCGCTGCCTTCATCGGCGCCCAGTCGCTGCAGAAACCGGCCGAATACGATGACCCGGATGCCACCGCCAACGCCAACCTGGCCGCGCGCCTGCCGTACCTGTTCGCCACCTGCCGTTTCGCCCACTACTTGAAATGCATCGTGCGCGACAAGATCGGTTCCTTCAAAGAGAAGGACGAGATGCAACGCTGGTTGCAGGACTGGATCCTCAACTACGTCGACGGTGACCCGGCGCACTCCACCGAAACCACCAAGGCCCAGCATCCATTGGCTGCCGCCGAAGTGATCGTGGAAGACGTCGAAGGCAACCCGGGGTACTACAACGCCCGGTTCTACCTGCGCCCGCACTACCAGCTCGAAGGGCTGACCGTGTCGCTGCGCCTGGTATCGAAGCTGCCTTCGGCGAAAGGCGCGTAACACCGTCGCTCGTTCCCACGCTCCGCGTGGGAATGCCGCCCGGGACGCTCCGCGTCCCAGTGACGCAGAGCGTCACAAGATGCGTTACCACGCAGAGCGTGGGAACGATCAGCGTTAACAAATTCTGTGGCTCAGACCACACAGGGAGAAAACATGGCTGTTGATATTTTCATCAAGATCGGCGACATCAAGGGCGAGTCCATGGACAAGGCCCACAAGGACGAAATCGACGTGTTGAACTGGAGCTGGGGCATGGCCCAGTCCGGCAACATGCACGTTGGCGGTGGTGGCGGCGCAGGCAAGGTGAACATCCAGGACCTGTCGCTGACCAAGTACGTCGACAAGGCCTCGCCCAACCTGATGATGCACTGCGCGAGCGGCAAGCACATCGACAAGGTCACGCTGACCGTGCGCAAGGCCGGCGGTGAAAGCCAGGTCGAGTACATGATCATCAACCTGGAAGAAGTGCTGGTCACCTCCCTGAGCACCGGTGGTTCGGGCAGCGATGATCGCCTGACCGAAAACGTGACCCTGAACTTTGCCCAGGTGATGGTGGACTACCAGCCACAGAAAGCCGACGGCACCAAAGACGGCGGCGCGATCAAGTTTGGCTGGAACATTCGCTCCAACACCAAACGCTGATTGCCCCTGTAGCCGCCACCCCAAGTGGCGGCTGCAAGCCCCCTGTTCCTCTCGCAACCCGTCCGTGGAGCTGCTTTGGTGGTAACTGAAATTGCTTCCCGCGATCGCCTGCAACCGTCCCTGCTGGACCGGTTGACCGACGATGACCCGACCAATCCTAAGGAAAGCGCCGACAAACGCGTGCTGTCCCTGAGCCAATTGAAAGCCTCGGTGCTGCGTGACCTGACGTGGCTGCTCAACACCACTTCACTGCTCAACGCCGATGCCACGCTGCACACGCCTGCCGGTACGTCGGTGGTCAATTACGGGCTGCCGGCGCTGGCGGGCAACAGTGTCTCCAGTGTCGACATCAGCGCCCTGGAAGCCTTGATCCGACAAGCCATCGCCACCTTCGAGCCGCGCATCCTGCGCCACACCTTGCGGGTCAAGGCACGCGTCGGCCACGGTGAGATGAACCACAACGCCCTGAGTTTCGAGATCGAAGGCGACCTGTGGGCGCAGCCGGTGCCGTTGCGCCTGTTGCTGCAAACCGACCTGGACCTGGAGTCCGGCCATGTGCGTGTGGTCAACGCCGACCAGCGGAGACGCCCATGAACCCGCGCCTGCTGGAGCTGTACAACCAGGAACTGCACCACGTGCGCGAAAGCGCCGCCGAGTTCGCCAAGGAATACCCGAAGATCGCCAGTCGGCTGACCCTGTCCGGCATGGACTGCGCCGACCCGTACGTCGAACGCTTGCTCGAAGGCTTTGCGTATCTAACGGCCCGGGTCCAGCTCAAGCTCGACGCCGAGTACCCGACCTTCACCAACAACCTGCTGGAGATCGCCTACCCGCACTACCTGGCGCCGACCCCGTCGATGACCGTGGTGCAGTTGCAGGCCGATCCCGATGAAGGCTCCCTGGCCAGTGGTTTTCCACTGCCCCGCGACACCGTCCTGCGCGCCGCCTTGGGCCGCGAAACCCAGACCTGCTGCGAGTACCGCACCGCGCACCCGGTGACGCTGTGGCCGTTGCAGGTCGCCCAGGCCGAGTACTTCGGCAACCCGTCCGCCGTGCTCGGGCGTTTGGCTGCCAGCGAACCCAAGGCCAAGGCCGGCCTGCGCCTGACCTTGCGTACCGGCGCCGAGCTGCCGTTCAACAGCCTGGCGCTGGATAATTTGCCGCTGTACCTCAGCGGTGCCGACGAACAACCGTTCCGCCTCTACGAACAACTGCTGGGCAATGCCTGCGCGGTGTTCGCGCGCAAGCCCGGTGGTGACTGGGTTGAGCGCCTGCCGCCGGATGCCTTGCGCTCCCGGGGTTTCGATGACGCCGATGCGGCGATGCCGGTGGTGCCGCGGGCGTTCCAGGGCTATCGCTTGCTCCAGGAATACTTCGCCCTGCCCCACCGTTTTCTGTTCGTCGAATTCGCTGAACTGAGCCGTGCAGTCAAACGCTGTGACGGCCAGGAACTGGAACTGATCGTGCTGTTCGACCGTCACGATCCAAGCCTGGAAGGCAGCGTCGGCAAGGCGCAATTCGTGCCGTTCTGCACCCCGGCAATCAACCTGTTTCCCAAGCGTGTGGACCGGATTCACTTGTCCGAGCGGGTCAACGAACACCATGTGATCGCCGACCGCACGCGACCGATGGATTTCGAGATTCACTCCTTGAGCGGCATCACGGGCCACGGCACCGGACCGGAGCAGCCGTTCCTGCCGTTCTATGCAGTACGCGATCCGTCGCGCTATGGCCGTGACCAGGCTTACTACACGGTGCGTCGCGAACCCCGCGTGTTGTCCAGCGACCAGCGCCGCAACGGGCCGCGCTCCACCTATGTGGGAAGCGAAACCTTCGTCAGCCTGGTGGACACCCAGCAAGCCCCGTACCGCCATGACCTGCGCCAACTGGGCGTGACCGCACTGTGCACTAACCGCGACTTGCCGCTGTTCATGAGCGTGGGCAACGGCAAGACCGACTTCACCCTGGCCGACAGTGCGCCGGTATTGGCCGTGCGCTGCGTCGCCGGGCCAAGCCGCCCGCGCGCCAGCCATGCCCATGACGCCAAGGCCTGGCGTCTGATCAGCCAGTTGTCGTTGAACTACCTGTCGCTGAGCGAGCAAGGCCAGGGCGCCGCCGCGCTGCGTGAACTGCTGCGCCTGTATGGCGACAGCAACGACGCCGCCCTGCAATTGCAGATCGAAGGCCTGCGGGAAGTCAGCAGCAAGGCGGTGACCCGGCGCCTGCCGATGCCCGGCCCGATCGTGTTTGGCCGCGGCCTTGAGATCACTCTGGAATTTGATGAAAACGCGTTCCGCGGCACCGGCGTGTTCCTGCTCGGTGCGGTGTTTGAACGGTTCCTGGCACGCTACGTGTCGATCAACAGTTTTACCGAGACGGTGATCCGTACCACCGAACGCGGCGAGATCATGCGATGGAAAGCCAAGCCCGGACGCCGTCCGACCCTGTGAGTACCCTGGATGCAATGCATCAGGAGCCCTGGGAATATGACTTCTTCCAGGCGCTGCGGCGTATCGAGTGCGAATCGCCGGACCTGCCACGCCTGGGGCATTCCCTGCGCCTGGCGGATGACCCGCTGCGTCTCGGGCAGCAGGCCGATTGCACCTTTGCGCCGGCCACATTGGCCTCGGTCGAACCTGGGGCTGAAGGCCAGCCGGCACGGCTGGAGCAGTTCTTCTTCGGCCTCGGCGGCCCCAACGGCCCGCTGCCGCTGCACATCACCGAGTACGTGCGTGAGCGCCAGCGCAACAACGCCGACAGCACCAGCAAGCGCTTCCTGGATGTGTTCCACCACCGCCTGCTGACCCTGTTTTATCGTGCCTGGGCCGAGGCACGGCCTACCGTCAGCCATGACCGCCCGGACGATGACTACTGGTCGGCGCGCCTCGCCGCATTGAGCGGTCGCGGCACCCCGAGCCTGCTCAACCAGGGCCTGATCCCCGACACGGCGAAGCTGCATTACAGCGGCCACCTGTCGGCACAAACCCGCTATCCGGACGGCCTGAAGGCGATTCTCGGCGAGTACTTCGGCCTGCCGGTTGAGATCGAAGAGTACGTCGGCCAATGGCTGGAGCTGCCCGAACGCAGCCGCGTGAGTGTCAGCGCCAACCAGCTGGGCGTGGACTTTTGCCTGGGCAGCCACGTGTGGGACCGCCAGCATAAATTCCGCATTCGCCTGGGCCCGCTGAAGCTCGATGACTACATGGGCATGCTGCCCGGTAGCCAGCCGTTCAACGAGCTGGTGGCGTGGGTCGCCGAGTACCTGGGCCACGAAATGGACTGGGACCTGAACCTGGTTCTGCAACAACCGGAAGTGCCGGCCCTGCAACTCAACGGCCAGTTCCGCCTGGGCTTCAACACCTGGCTCGGCCAACCCGAGCATGACGCCAACGACCTAATCCTGGCCCGGCATTACGCCGAACACGCCAACACCTCAAGGAATCCAGAGCATGGGTGAAATCAGTCGCGCCGCACTGTTCGGCAAACTCAACAGCGTGGCCTACAAGGCCATCGAAGCCGCCACCGTGTTCTGCAAGCTGCGGGGCAACCCGTACGTGGAACTGGCCCACTGGTTTCACCAGTTGCTGCAACTGCAGGACTCTGACCTGCATCGCATTATCCGTCAGTTCAATGTCGAGCCGGCGCGTCTGGCCCGCGACCTGACCGAAGCCCTGGACCGCCTGCCCCGTGGCTCGACGTCGATCACTGACTTGTCGTCCCATGTGGAAGAAGCGGTCGAGCGTGGCTGGGTCTACGGCAGCCTGATGTTTGGCGAAAGCCAGGTGCGCACCGGTTACCTGGTGCTGGGAATTCTCAAGACGCCGAGCCTGCGCCATGCGCTGTTGGGCTTGTCCGGTGAGTTCGACAAGATCAAGGCCGAAGCCCTGAGCGAACGCTTTGACGAATACGTCGGCGACTCGCCGGAGAATGCACTGAGTGCCAGCGACGGCTTCAATGCCTGTGCTGTACCGGGCGAGGCCAGCGGCGCCATGGCCCCGAGCGCGATGGGCAAGCAGGAAGCCCTCAAGCGCTTCACCGTCGACCTGACCGAACAGGCCCGCAGCGGCAAGCTCGACCCGATCGTCGGGCGTGACGAAGAGATCCGCCAACTGGTGGACATCCTCATGCGTCGCCGCCAGAACAACCCGATCCTTACCGGTGAAGCCGGCGTCGGCAAGACCGCCGTGGTCGAAGGCTTCGCCCTGCGCATCGTCGCCGGCGACGTACCACCCGCGCTGAAAGATGTGGAACTGCGCAGCCTCGATGTCGGCCTGCTGCAAGCCGGCGCGAGCATGAAAGGCGAGTTCGAACAACGCCTGCGACAGGTCATCGAAGACGTCCAGGCTTCGCCGAAACCGATCATCCTGTTTATCGACGAAGCCCACACCCTGGTAGGTGCCGGTGGCGCCGCCGGGACCGGTGACGCGGCCAACCTGCTCAAGCCTGCCCTGGCCCGTGGCACCTTGCGTACCGTGGCCGCCACCACCTGGGCCGAGTACAAGAAGCACATCGAAAAAGACCCGGCCCTGACCCGCCGTTTCCAGGTGGTGCAAGTGGCCGAGCCGTCGGAAGACAAGGCGTTGCTGATGATGCGCGGCGTGGCTTCGACCATGGAAAAACACCATCAGGTGCAGATCCTCGACGAAGCGCTGGAAGCGTCAGTGAAGCTGTCCCACCGCTACATTCCGGCGCGTCAATTGCCGGACAAATCCGTGAGCCTGCTGGACACCGCCTGCGCCCGCGTCGCCATCAGCCTGCACGCGGTGCCGGCAGAAGTCGACGACAGCCGCCGCCGTATCGAGGCACTGGAAACCGAGCTGCAAATCATCGCCCGCGAGCACGCGATCGGCATCGCCATCGGTGCGCGCCAGACCAACAGCGAAGCGCTGCTGAACGCCGAACGCGAGCGCCTGGCCACCCTGGAAGCCCGTTGGGCCGAAGAGAAAACCCTGGTGGATGAGTTGCTCGCCACCCGTGCGACGTTGCGTGAAAAATCCGGTGTCGTGGACAGCGGCGATGATCAATTGCGTGCCCAATTGGTAGACCTGCAACAACGCCTCAGCACCCTGCAAGGCGAAACCCCACTGATCCTGCCGACCGTAGACTACCAAGCGGTGGCCTCGGTGGTCGCCGACTGGACCGGCATCCCGGTGGGCCGCATGGCTCGCAACGAACTGGAGACGGTGCTCAACCTCGACCAGCACCTGAAGAAACGCATCATCGGCCAGGACCACGCCTTGCAGATGATCGCCAAGCGCATCCAGACCTCCCGCGCCGGCCTCGACAACCCGAGCAAGCCGATTGGCGTGTTCATGCTCGCCGGCACCTCCGGCGTGGGCAAGACCGAAACCGCCCTGGCCCTGGCCGAAGCCATGTACGGCGGTGAGCAGAACGTGATCACCATCAACATGAGCGAGTTCCAGGAAGCCCACACCGTGTCCACCCTCAAGGGTGCGCCACCGGGCTACATTGGCTATGGCGAAGGTGGCGTGCTGACCGAAGCCGTGCGGCGCAAACCCTACAGCGTGGTGCTGCTGGACGAGGTGGAAAAAGCCCACCCGGACGTGCATGAAATCTTCTTCCAAGTGTTCGACAAAGGCGTGATGGAAGACGGCGAAGGCCGGGTGATCGACTTCAAGAACACCTTGATCCTGCTGACCACCAACGCCGGTACCGAGCTGATTTCCCGGGTCTGCAAAGACCCGGCGAACATCCCCGAGCCCGAGGAAATCGCCAAGGCCCTGCGCCAGCCGCTGCTGGAGATTTTCCCGCCGGCGCTGCTCGGCCGCCTGGTGACCATTCCGTACTACCCGCTCAGCGACGAGATGCTCAAGGCAATCACCCGCCTGCAACTCAACCGCATCAAGAAGCGTGTGGAGAACACCCACAAAGTCGCCTTCGATTACGACGACGACGTGGTCGACCTGATCGTGTCCCGCTGCACCGAAACCGAAAGCGGCGGGCGGATGATCGACACCATCCTCACCAACAGCCTGCTGCCGGACATGAGCCGCGAATTCCTCACCCGCATGCTCGAAGGCAAGGCGCTGGCGGGCGTGCGGATCAGCACACGGGATAACGAATTGCACTACGACTTCAACGATTGACCTGACGGAATGCGATCAAAACTGTGGGAGCGGGCTTGCTCGCGAAGACGGCGTATCAGTTGATGCATCCGGTGACTGATTCACCGCGTTCGCGAGCAAGCCCGCTCCCACAGTTGGAGCCGGTTCCTACAGTTATTACGCTATTTACGGGTTAACCGATGTTATTCAACCAAGCCTCACGCCTGGCCAAGATCACCAGCCCCCTGGGGCCGGATGTGCTGCTGCTCAATGAAATGGGTGGCGGCGAAGAGCTGGGTCGGCTGTTCAATTTCGAACTGCAGCTGACCTCGCTGGACGCCAACATCGACCTCAACCAGTTGCTGGGCAAGCCCATGAGCCTGAACCTGCAACTGGCGGACGGTGGCGAGCGGCACTTCCACGGCATCGTCGCCCGCTGCAGCCAGAACATCGACCAGGGCCAGTTCGCCAGCTATCAGGTGACTTTGCGCCCGTGGTTGTGGCTGCTGAGCCGCACCTCCGACTGCCGGATTTTCCAGAACCTGAGCATCCCGCAGATCATCAAGCAGGTGTTTCGCGACCTGGGCTTTTCCGACTTCGAAGACGCCCTGAGCCGGCCGTACCGCGAGTGGGAATACTGCGTGCAGTACCGCGAGACCAGCTTCGATTTCGTCAGCCGCCTGATGGAACAGGAAGGCATCTACTACTTCTTCCGCCACGAGCAGGACCGCCACGTGCTGGTGCTGGCCGATGCCTACGGTGCCCACGCCAACGTGCCCGGCTACGCCTCGGTGCCTTACTACCCCAAGGACGAGCAGCAGCGCGAACGCGACCATATGCACAACTGGCACCTGGCACAGGAAGTACAGCCCGGCTCCCTTGAGCTCAACGACTACGACTTCCAGCGCCCCAGCGCGAGCATCGACGTGCGCTCGGCCATGCCGCGCCCGCACACCGCCGGCGACTACCCGCTGTACGACTACCCCGGCACCTACGTCAAAAGCGAAGACGGCGAACACTACGCCCGCACCCGCATCGAAGCCCTGCAAACCCTGCACGAACAAGTGGAGTTCAGCGGCAATGCGCGCGGCCTGGGTTCCGGCCACCTGTTCAGCCTCACCGGCTTCAGTCGCCGCGACCAGAACCGCGAATACCTGATCGTCGGCGCCCGCTACTACATCTCCCAGGAAAGCCTCGAAAGCGGCGGTGGCGCGCCTTCGGCCCAGTTCGAAAGCACCCTCACCTGCATCGACGCACAACAGAGTTTCCGCCCGCTGGCCAACACCTACCGGCCCATCGTCAAAGGCCCGCAGACCGCGCTGGTAGTGGGCCCCAAGGGCGAAGAAATCTGGACCGACCAATATGGCCGGGTCAAGGTGCATTTCTATTGGGACCGCCACGACCAGTCCAACGAAAACAGCTCATGCTGGATTCGCGTATCGCAGTCCTGGGCCGGAAAAAACTGGGGCTCGATGCAGGTCCCGCGGATCGGCCAGGAAGTGATTGTGAGCTTCCTGGAAGGCGATCCCGACCGGCCGATCATCACCGGCCGGGTGTACAACGCCGAGCAGACCGTGCCTTACGACCTGCCGGAAAACGCCACCCAAAGCGGGATGAAAAGCCGCTCCAGCAAAGGCGGCACGCCGGCCAACTTCAATGAAATCCGCATGGAGGACAAGAAGGGGTTGGAGCAGCTGTACATCCATGCCGAGCGTAATCAGGACATCGTGGTAGAGGTGGATGAAAGCCATTCGGTGGGGCATGACCGGAACAAAAGCATCGGGCATGACGAGACGGTGACGATTGG
>NZ_CP080030.1:7021443-7021567 GCF_019382755.1 Pseudomonas sp. Colony2
TACATCGAAGAACAGAACCTGCGCTTTCAGGGGCAGTATCTGGACCGGGAGACGGGGCTGCATTTCAATACTTTCAGGTTTTATGATCCGGACGTGGGACGGTTTACGACACCGGATCCGATTG
>NZ_CP080030.1:7025010-7033505 GCF_019382755.1 Pseudomonas sp. Colony2
CCCCCAACAAAAAATGGGCACCCGACCCAGTCGGCGTGCCCATTTTTCATCCCGCGCTCACACTCGCATGTGCGTAGCGCGTTCTACATGACTTACGGATTGACGCTGTCTTTAAGCGACTTGCCTGGCTTGAACGCAACGGTGTTGCTCGCCTTGATTTTCACCGGCTCGCCGGTTTGCGGGTTTTTGCCTGTGCGGGCGCCGCGGTGGCGCTGCAGGAAGGTGCCGAAGCCTACCAGGGTGACGCTGTCCTTGCGATGCAGCGCGCCGGTGATTTCTTCAAGTACGGCGTTGAGTACGCGGTTGGCCTGTTCTTTGGTCAGGTCTGCTTTTTCTGCAATAGCGGCTGCGAGTTCTGGTTTACGCATAAGTGAAGCCTCTTTGACGGTTTTTTGTTGTTATGTCCGTGCTGCTCTCTATCGGAGCAGCGCCCAAGGCGCCGCAGGCTCTACTCTGCGGCAGACGGGAGTGAGGATGGCATGCCATCGGGGCCTGCGCCAGTCTCACGGCGACCTTTCTACGGTCAAAATGATGCTTATTCCGACAGAACGACCAGCATTTACGCCAGCAGCGGCGGAAGTTCTTTGTTGAGGGCCAGTTTTTCCATCACGGCCGTGCCGGTCAGGGCATAACCCAGCAGTCGGCCGCTGGCGTCGCGGCACAGGGCCTTGATGTCGCCGCCCTGCCCTTCGACGCTCCACACACCTTCGCTGCCCCGTGGCGGTGGCGAGACGACCAGCGGGCAGATCGGGGTTTTTACCGTGACGGGCATAGGGCCGTAGCTGACGGCCGTCGCGTTACCCGCCAGGGTCTGGGCCAGGGCGCGGGCGCAGCTCATCAGGGGCATCACGTACAGAAGGTTCAGGCCATCGACCTCGGCGCAGTCGCCCAGGGCGTAGATGTTGGCGTGGGAGGTCTTGAGGTGGCGGTCGACCATGATCCCGCGGTTGATCTGCAACCCGGCGGCGGCGGCCAGGTCGACACGCGGGCGCAGGCCGATAGCAGACACCACCAGGTCACACTGGATCACTTCGCCATCAGACAAGTGGGCTTCCAGGCCGTCAGCGGTGCGCTGCAGGCGATTGAGCACCGGGCCCAGGTGGAAACGCGCCCCCAGGCCTTCCAGACCGGCCTGCACCGCTGCGGCGGCTGCCGGGTGCAGCAGGGTCGGCATGACTTGCTCGCACGGCGCCACCAGGTCGATCTCGTAGCCGCCGAGGATCAGGTCGTTGGCGAACTCGCAGCCGATCAGCCCGGCCCCCAGCAACAGCACCCGGCGTTTTCCGGCCGCAGCGGCACGAAAGCGTGCGTAGTCTTCGAGGTCGTTGATCGGGAAAATCAGCTCGGCGGCGTCGCCCTGTACCGGCACCCGCACGGTTTCTGCGCCCCAGGCCAGGATCAGGTCGCGATAGGCCACCGCTTCCTCACCGATCCACAAGCGCTTGTGGCCCGGGTCGATGCCACTGATGCGGGTGTGGGTACGCACTTCGGCCTTCAGTTGCTCGGCCATGGCGCCCGGTTCAGCCATGCTCAGGCCATCGGCTTCCTTGTTCTTGCCAAAGCCTGTGGAGAGCATGGGCTTGGAGTAGGAGCGCCCGTCATCTGCGGTGATCAGCAACAGCGGGGTTTCGCTATCGAGCTTGCGAAACTCCCGAGCCAGGTTGTAACCGGCCAAACCCGTGCCGACGATCACGACAGGTGCGTTCATTCCTTTCTCCTTGTAGTACGTTTCTTGAATTGCGATTTAAATCAGCAATCAGCCGATTTCGATCATTTCGAAATCCATTTTGCCCACGCCGCAGTCCGGGCACAGCCAGTCTTCGGGGACGTCCTGCCACAGGGTGCCCGGCGCGATGCCGTCATCCGGCCATCCGTCTTTCTCGTCGTAGATCAGGCCACAGACGACACATTGCCACTTCTTCATTACTTGTTTCCTCAGGTCCAGGCGCGTTGGCCGACGGTCGATAGATGCAACCTTGCCGTGCGGCTCAGGGCGTTTTGTACTGATCAGCAGGCGCAGATGCAAGCATGATCGACGCATGGGCCTGGCGCACTCCGGCAAAAGTCCAGGGCACCATGGTAAGCTCGCCGCCTCATTAACTGCCAATAATGACCCTCCGTGCCGCATTCAAACGCCCTTCCCGATGCTTGCCGATGGCTGACCCAGAGCCTTCTGAGCCCACTGCCCACGCCGCTGACACTCAACTGGCTGTTCGATGAAGGTTCGCTGACCCGGCGCCTGACGCGCCTGTCCGACGATGGCTTCAGCGTGACGCCGTTGTTCGAAGGCTGGCAGCCACTGCGAGACGACGAATGCGCCACCCTGGACTTGCCCGCCGCCAGCATCGGCTGGGTGCGCGAGGTGTATTTGCGTGGCCATGGCCAGCCGTGGGTGTTTGCCCGCAGCGTGGCGGCCCGCAGCGCCTTGCAGGGCGACGGCTTGCACATGGATGAGTTGGGCAGCCGGTCTCTCGGGGAATTGCTGTTTTGTGACCACGCCTTCACGCGCCAGGCCATCGAGGTGTGCCGCTACCCACGGGAATGGCTGCCCCCGGCGGACCAGGCCGATCACCTGTGGGCACGCCGCTCGCGCTTCGACCGCGGGCCGCTGAGCGTGCTGGTGGCCGAGATCTTCCTGCCCACCCTGTGGCAAGCCGTGCACGACCATCCGGAGCGTTTCTGATGTACCAGCGCCTGCTCAAATCCCTGAATCACCTGAACCCAAGGGCCTGGGACTTCATCCAGTTGACCCGCATGGACAAGCCCATCGGCATTTACCTGCTGCTGTGGCCCACGCTGTGGGCGCTGTGGATTGCCGGCAAGGGTTCGCCATCGCTGCTCAATATCCTGATCTTCGTGCTCGGCGTGATACTCACTCGGGCCGGCGGTTGCGTCATCAATGACTGGGCCGACCGCAAGGTCGACGGCCATGTGAAGCGCACCGAACAGCGCCCGCTGGTCAGCGGCAGGATCAGCTCGAAAGAGGCCCTGGTGTTCTTCGCGGTGCTGATGGTCATCAGTTTCCTGCTGGTGCTGCTGACCAACTCCATGACGATCTGGCTGTCTCTGGGCGGCCTCGCGCTGGCGGCCAGCTACCCGTTCATGAAGCGCTACACCTATTACCCGCAGGTGGTATTGGGCGCGGCGTTCTCGTGGGGCATGCCGATGGCGTTCACCGCCGAGACGGGCAGCCTGCCCGCCGCGGCATGGCTGTTGTACATCGCCAACCTGTTGTGGACGGTGGGATACGACACGTACTACGCCATGACCGATCGCGACGATGACCTGAAAATCGGGGTCAAATCCACCGCGATTCTGTTCGGCGATGCCGACCGGGTGATCATCCTGACCCTGCAGGGCCTGGCACTGGTGTGCCTGTGGCTGGCGGGGATGCGTTTTGAGCTGGGCGGCTGGTTCCACCTGGGCTTGCTGGCGGCGGCCGGGTGTTTTGCCTGGGAGTTCAGGTACACCCGGGACAAGGACCGGCTCAAATGCTTCAAGGCGTTTTTGCACAACCACTGGGCCGGGTTGGCGATTTTTGTCGGGATTGTCGCGGACTACGGGTTTCGGTGAGAGGCCAGGCCCCTCACCCTTACCCGGCTCACATCAAGGCTTGGCGACCTTCCACGCCCCGTCCATTTTGCCTTCGCCGGTCATGTCACCGGCCTTCTTGTCCATGATGAAGGTGTAGAGCGGCTTGCCGCTGTAGGCCCACTGGCTTTTCTGGTCGTCACGGGTGATGACGGTCCACTTGCCCATGGGCTTGTCGGTGGATTCGGCCATCAACGGCGGCCAGTTGGTGGCGCACTTGTCGTTGCACATGGATTTGCCATCAGCGTCCTTGGCAAAGGTGTAGAGGGTCATGCCGTTGTGGTCCACCAGCATCCCGTCCTTGGTCATCGCCGGGTCTGCCGCAAACGCCAGTGTCGGCAGCGTTAACGCGGCCGTTACCAGCAGGGCTTTCCAGGAAAAAGTACTGTGAGTCATGGGAACCTTCCTTTTGTGGTTGTCAGGATTCGGACCCAAAGCGTAGTCCAGAGAGGCAAGGATTGCCCAAGCGACTAAATTACTGTCACACGACTGCAATAATTCCGTTATCTAATGCGGCGCAAGACAGTTAAATGACAAGAGGATTTAGCATGGTTGGCAGGAGCATTCTGATCGTTGACGACGAAGCGCCCATTCGCGAGATGATCGCCGTTGCGTTGGAAATGGCCGGCTATGACTGCCTGGAGGCGGAGAACTCCCAGCAGGCCCATGCCATTATCGTCGACCGCAAGCCGGACCTGATCCTGCTGGACTGGATGCTGCCCGGCACCTCCGGCATCGAACTGGCCCGCCGCCTCAAGCGTGACGAGCTGACCGGGGATATCCCGATCATCATGCTCACCGCCAAGGGCGAAGAGGACAACAAGATCCAGGGCCTGGAAGTCGGCGCCGATGACTACATCACCAAGCCCTTTTCCCCACGGGAACTGGTCGCCCGTCTGAAAGCCGTTCTGCGCCGTGCCGGCCCCACCGATGGTGAAGCGCCTATCGAAGTCGACGGCCTGATCCTTGACCCGATCAGCCACCGCGTGACCATCGACGGCAAACCCGCCGAGATGGGCCCCACCGAATACCGCCTGCTGCAATTCTTCATGACCCACCAGGAGCGCGCCTACACCCGCGGCCAACTGCTGGACCAGGTCTGGGGCGGCAATGTGTATGTGGAAGAGCGCACCGTCGACGTGCATATCCGCCGCTTGCGCAAAGCCTTGGGCGACGCTTACGAGAATCTGGTACAAACCGTGCGCGGCACCGGCTACCGGTTTTCCACCAAAGGCTGAGCCAGCCCGAACTGCCCAGACAGCTGAAAGGACGCGTGTTTAAGTGAACCAAAACTGGCATGGCACCCTGATCCGCCACATGCTCCTGTTGATCACCGGCTGCCTGCTAGTGGGCCTGGTCAGCGGCTATTACGGCTGGAGCCTGGCCGTCGGCCTGGGCCTTTACCTGGGCTGGACCCTCAAGCAACTGCTGCGCCTGCACGAATGGCTGCGACAGCACAAACCCGACGAAGCACCACCCGACGGCTACGGCCTGTGGGGCGAGGTGTTCGACAGCATCTACCACTTGCAACGCCGCGACCAGCGTGTACGCGGGCGCCTGCAAGCGGTGATCGACCGGGTGCAGGAGTCCACCGCCGCACTGAAAGACGCGGTGATCATGCTCGACAGCGACGGCAACCTGGAATGGTGGAACCGCGCCGCAGAGACCTTGCTGGGCCTCAAGACGCCCCAGGACAGCGGCCAGCCGGTGACCAACCTGGTGCGCCACCCGCGTTTCAAGGAGTATTTCGAGCAGGACAACTACGAAGAAGCCCTGGAAATCCCGTCACCGACCAACGACCGCGTGCGTATCCAGCTGTACCTGACGCGCTACGGCAATAACGAACACTTGATGCTGGTGCGCGATGTCACACGCATCCATCAGCTGGAACAGATGCGCAAGGACTTCGTCGCCAACGTCTCCCACGAACTGCGCACACCGCTGACAGTGATCTGCGGTTATCTGGAGACGCTGCTCGATAACGTCGAAGACGTGAACCCGCGCTGGACCCGTGCCCTGCAACAGATGCAGCAGCAAGGCTCGCGCATGCAAACCCTGCTTAACGACCTGCTGTTGCTGGCCAAGCTCGAAGCCACCGATTACCCCTCGGACAACCATCCGGTGCCGGTGCAAAGCCTGTTGCAGACGATCAAGAGCGACGCCCAGGCATTGTCCGGGCAGCGTGAGCAGCAGATTACCCTCGAAGCCGACCCGTCGATCCTGCTCAAGGGCAGCGAGGGCGAGCTGCGCAGCGCGTTTTCCAACCTGGTGTTCAACGCCGTCAAATACACCCAGGACAAAGGCAACATCCGCATCCGCTGGTGGGCCGACGACCAGGGCGCACACCTCAGCGTGCAGGACTCCGGGATGGGCATCGACGCCAAGCATTTGCCGCGCCTCACCGAGCGTTTCTACCGCGTCGACTCCAGCCGCAACTCCAACACCGGCGGCACCGGGCTCGGCCTGGCCATCGTCAAACATGTGCTGCTGCGCCATCGCGCGCGGCTGGAAATCAGTAGCGTGCTCGGCCACGGCAGTACCTTTACCTGCCATTTCCCGCCGGCCCAGGTGACACATTCCCGGGTCCTTCCTCAGGACGAGTGACCCTCCGCCCGGCAGCCGCCACTAGGCAAGCGCCCCGTCAGCCGCTACATTGGCGGACTTGCGCCTGCCTTTCAGGCCCACCTGCTCACCCTTTTCGATTAGACGGAACCCGCAAAACCCCATCATGGACCCTTCCCCTGGCATCACCCTCGCGACACTCTTCGCCGACTTCGGCATGATTCTTTTTGCACTGATCCTGGTACTGCTCAACGGCTTTTTCGTTGCGGCGGAATTTGCCATGGTCAAACTGCGCTCGACCCGGGTCGAGGCCATCGCCCACAAGAACGGCTGGCGCGGGCAGATCCTGCGCACCGTACACAGCCAGCTCGACGCCTATCTGTCGGCCTGCCAGTTGGGTATCACCCTCGCCTCCCTGGGCCTGGGCTGGGTCGGTGAGCCGGCCTTCGCGCACATCCTCGAGCCGTTGCTGGGGGCGATCGGTGTGCAGTCGCCGGAAGTGATCAAGGGCGTGTCGTTCTTTGCCGCCTTCTTCGTGATCTCGTACCTGCACATCGTGGTCGGTGAACTGGCGCCCAAGTCCTGGGCCATTCGCAAGCCCGAGTTGCTGTCGCTGTGGACCGCCGTGCCGCTGTACCTGTTCTACTGGGCCATGTACCCGGCGATCTACCTGCTCAACGCCAGTGCCAACGCCATCCTGCGCATCGCCGGCCAAGGCGAGCCTGGCCCGCACCACGAGCACCATTACAGCCGTGAAGAACTGAAACTGATCCTGCACTCCAGCCGTGGCCAGGACCCGAGCGACCAAGGCATGCGCGTGTTGGCCTCCGCCGTGGAAATGGGCGAGCTGGAAGTGGTGGACTGGGCCAACTCCCGGGAAGACCTGGTGACCCTGGACTTCAACGCACCGCTCAAGGAAATCCTGGCGCTGTTCCGTCGCCACAAGTTCAGCCGCTACCCGGTGTACGACGCCGTGCGCAACGAGTTCGTCGGCCTGCTGCACATCAAGGACCTGCTGCTGGAACTGGCGGCCCTGGACCACATTCCCGAGTCGTTCAACCTGGCCGAGCTGACCCGCCCGCTGGAACGCGTATCGCGCCATATGCCGCTGTCGCAACTGCTCGAGCAGTTCCGTAAAGGCGGCGCGCACTTCGCCCTGGTGGAAGAGGCCGACGGCAAGGTCATCGGCTACCTGACCATGGAAGACGTGCTGGAAGTACTGGTAGGCGACATCCAGGACGAACACCGCAAGGCCGAGCGCGGCATCCTCGCTTACCAGCCGGGCAAATTGCTGGTGCGTGGCGACACGCCGCTGTTCAAGGTGGAGCGCCTGCTGGGCGTCGACCTGGACCACATCGAGGCCGAAACCCTGGCCGGGCTGATCTACGACACCCTGAAACGGGTGCCGGAAGAGGAAGAAGTGCTGGAAGTCGAAGGCCTGCGCATCATCATCAAGAAGATGAAAGGGCCGAAGATCGTGTTGGCCAAGGTGCTGTTGCTCGACTAGGGCACACCCCCTGTAGGAGCGAGCTTGCTCGCGAAGGACGTTAACGATAACGCTGGGATCCTGACACCCGGCAGCGCCCTCAGGTTTTTCGCGAGCAAGCTCGCTCCTACAAAAGCCTTACCGCGTGCCCAATGCAAAATTGGGCAACGCCTGCACCGGTTGGTTGAATTCATAGGGAATCGACACCAGCCCCGACGCCGTCGTGCGCTGCACCACAAAATGCAGATGCGGCCCGCTGCTGTTGCCGGTATTGCCCGACAGCGCCAGCGGGCTGCCCACCGCCACGCGCTGCCCTTCCCTGACGCTGACCGACCTTTGCTTGAGGTGCAGGTACACGCCTTGCGTGCCGTCATCGTGCTGCACCCGCACGAAATTGCCCGATGGATCGCTGCCGCGCCCGCTCTGCTCGTTCTCGGTTTTCAGTACGACACCGCCACGTGCCGCGATGATTGGCGTGCCTTCAGGCATGGCAATGTCCATCGCATAACGGCTTTTGAGCTCGGAGTGGCTGAAGGTACCGTTGGGGCCTTGGGTGAGACGGAACGGGCCGCCACGCCAGGGCAAGGGATAACGATAGGAAGCGGGTTGCGACGGATATACAGGCTTGGGAATCACCCGCTCCTGATACACAAACGCCTGTGCCCCGGGCGTGTACCGGTCGCTGAAGACCACAGCGCCGTCGGCGTCGATGGATTTGTAGAGGGTCATGGACATCGCCGGCATGACAACGGCGAACAGTCCACACAACAACAGTGAGCGCACGAGCATCGGGTTGGCCTGCCAGGGACGACTGAATGGCAGGCTAACAAGGGATCATGACAGTGCTATGTGAACC
>NZ_CP080030.1:7033673-7047999 GCF_019382755.1 Pseudomonas sp. Colony2
GTCACGCACCCGGCACAAAATGCTTCTGTGCGGTCCCGCGGGCGATCAGCCGCGAAATGTAGTCAAGCTTCTGCGCATCCTGGTCGATAAACCGGAAGGTCAGTTGCAGCCAGTCACTGTCGGGCTTGGGCTCGTAGGCCACGACGGCATGCAGGTAGCCATTGAGACGCGCCACTTCAGCGTTCTCACCCTGCTCCAGGTCGAGCACGGCGCTTTCCAGTACCTGAGGCAGGATTTCACCACGACGCACCACCAGCAGCGCCTCCTTGATGCTCAGGGCCTTGATCACACACTGCTGGGTGCCACTGGACAAGCGCAGCTGGCCCTGGCCACGACCGCTGGCAGGCGACGCTGCCGCAGCCACCTGCACCGGCGGGCTGTTGAGCAGGCCTTTGCTGGGCGCGGCCACCGGGGCCGGCTTGACTGCGTCAGGCTTGCCACCAGTGAGGGCGCTGAGGGAATCGTTACCGAACGCCGAGTTCATCTTGGTCGGTGCGCTGGCGATCAGCGCGTCGAGGCGGCCAATCTTGTTCAGTGCCTGCTTGACCTTGTTCAGCAACTGCTCGTTGGTGAATGGCTTGCTGACGTAGCCGGAAACCCCGGCCTGGATCGCCTGCACCACGTTTTCCTTGTCGCCACGGCTGGTCACCATGACGAAAGGCATGGCTTTGAGATGAGGCTGTTCACGGCACCAGGTCAACAGTTCCAGGCCGGACATTTCCGGCATTTCCCAGTCGCACAGCACCATGTCGAAGGTTTCGCGCATCAGGATGGCCTGGGCCTTTTTGCCGTTCACCGCATCTTCGATCTTGATCCCCGGGAAGTAGTTACGCAGGCACTTCTTCACCAGGTCGCGAATAAACGAGGCGTCATCCACCACCAATACACTGACTTTGCTCATCGACCCTTCATCCTATAAAAACCCCGGCAAGCATAACGCTTCGCTGATGGCGTTTTGCCAAAAATTCCAACACCACAAACGAAAACGCCCGACCAAAGGCCGGGCGTTTATTTCTCGGGCAATCTTACTTATCGTCAGGAACGCCCGGAACATTAGGGATTTGATCGGTCGTACCTTCAACTTCTGCTTTCATCCGCTTGAGGCCCATGTGCCGCACGTCGGTACCCCGCACCAGGTAAATCACCAGTTCCGAGATGTTGCGTGCGTGGTCGCCGATGCGTTCCAGCGAACGCAGTACCCAGATGATGCTCAGTACCCGTGAGATAGAGCGCGGGTCTTCCATCATGTAGGTCGCCAGTTCGCGCAGCGCTGTCTTGTATTCGCGGTCGATGGTCTTGTCGTATTGGGCCACCGACAACGCCAGCTCGGCGTCGAAACGGGCAAACGCGTCGAGGGCGTCGCGAACCATGTTGCGCACCTGGTCACCGATGTGGCGCACTTCGACATAACCACGCGGCGCTTCGCCTTCCTCACACAACTGGATGGCGCGGCGGGCGATCTTGGTGGCTTCGTCACCGATGCGCTCCAGGTCGATCACCGACTTGGAGATGCTGATGATCAAACGCAGGTCGGACGCCGCCGGCTGACGACGGGCCAGGATGCGCAGGCATTCTTCGTCGATGTTGCGTTCCATCTGGTTGATCTGGTCATCGATCTCGCGCACTTGCTGGGCCAGGCCCGAGTCGGCCTCGATCAGCGCGGTGACGGCGTCGTTGACTTGCTTCTCCACCAGCCCGCCCATGGCCAGGAGGTGGCTGCGCACCTCCTCAAGCTCGGCGTTGAACTGCGCGGAGATGTGATGGGTAAGGCCTTCTTTGCTAATCATGTTGGCGTCCTTGGAACGTCCAGTAAGGTGCGGTCGACCGCAGCATCAGTTCAGTGAGCAACCAGCCACCTGCTAGCCGTAGCGACCGGTGATGTAGTCTTCGGTCTGCTTCTTCGCCGGGTTGGTGAACAGGGTATCGGTGTCGCCAAATTCCACCAGCTTGCCCATGTACATGAACGCGGTGTAGTCGGAAACCCGCGCCGCCTGTTGCATGTTGTGGGTCACGATGACGATGGTGAACTTGGATTTGAGTTCGTAGATCAGCTCTTCGACTTTCAACGTGGAGATGGGGTCGAGTGCCGAGCACGGTTCGTCGAGCAGCAGCACTTCCGGCTCCACGGCGATGGTGCGGGCGATCACCAGACGTTGCTGCTGGCCGCCGGACAAACCGAGGGCCGACTCGTGCAGGCGGTCCTTGACCTCGTCCCACAGCGCCGCGCCTTTCAGTGCCCACTCAACGGCTTCGTCGAGGATGCGCTTTTTGTTGATGCCCTGGATGCGCAGGCCGTAGACCACGTTTTCGTAGATGGTCTTGGGAAACGGGTTGGGCTTCTGGAACACCATGCCCACCCGGCGCCGCAGCTCGGCCACGTCTTCGCCCTTGCGGTAGATGTTGGTGCCGTACAGGTTGATCGCGCCCTCGACGCGGCAGCCGTCCACCAGATCGTTCATCCGGTTGAAGGTGCGCAGCAGGGTCGACTTGCCGCAACCGGACGGGCCGATGAAGGCGGTCACGCGCTGCTTCGGAATGTTCATGCTGACGTCGTACAGCGCCTGCTTGTCGCCGTAGTACAGGCTCAGGCCCGGTACTTCGATGGCCACGGTTTCCTGGGCCAGGCTCAGGCTCTGCTTGTCGCGACCCAGGGCTGACATGTTGATGCCGTGGGAATGGGTTTCATGTTGCATGGGATGCTCCCTGTGCTACCAATTCGTTTTGTGGGAGCGGGCTTGCTCGCGAAGGCGTCAGGTCAGTTGACCCATGTATGACTGATACACCGCATTCGCGAGCAAGCCCGCTCCCACATTTAGTCCGCGTTCATTTCAATTAACTGTCCAGCGCTTTGTATTTTTCGCGCAGGTGGTTACGAATCCACACCGCCGACAAGTTGAGCGTGGCGATCACCAGCACCAGCAGCAAGGCGGTGGCGTACACCAGCGGCCGCGCGGCTTCGACGTTGGGGCTCTGAAAGCCGACGTCATAGATATGGAAGCCCAGGTGCATGATCTTCTGGTCCAGGTGCAGGTACGGGTAGTTGCCGTCCACCGGCAGCGACGGCGCCAGTTTCACCACACCCACCAGCATCAGTGGCGCCACTTCACCCGCGGCGCGGGCCACGGCGAGGATCATGCCGGTCATCATCGCCGGGCTGGCCATCGGCAGCACGATCTTCCACAGCGTTTCCGCCTTGGTCGCGCCCAGTGCCAAAGAACCTTCACGTACGGTGCGAGGAATCCGCGCCAGGCCTTCTTCAGTGGCCACGATCACCACCGGCACTGCCAGCAGCGCCAGGGTCAGGGATGCCCAGAGCAGGCCAGGCGTACCGAAGGTCGGTGCCGGCAAGGCCTCGGCGAAGAACAGCCGGTCAACCGAGCCGCCCAGTACGTACACAAAGAAACCAAGGCCGAACACGCCGTAAACGATGGCGGGTACACCGGCCAGGTTGTTCACCGCGATGCGGATGATCCGCGTCAGGGTGTTCTGCTTGGCGTATTCACGCAAGTACACCGCCGCCAGCACGCCGAACGGGGTCACGATCATCGCCATGATCAGGGTCATCATCACGGTGCCGAAGATCGCCGGGAAAATCCCGCCTTCGGTGTTGGCTTCCCGTGGATCGTCGCTGAGGAATTCCCAGACCTTGCTGAAGTAGAAGCCAACCTTGGTCATGTAGCCCATGGCGTTCGGCTGGTAAGCGTGCACCACCTTGCCAATGCCGATTTCGATTTCTTTGCCGTTGGCATCGCGGGCGGTCAGGCTGTCGCGGTTGAACTGGGTGTGCAGGTCGGCCAGGCGGGCTTCGATATCCTTGTAGCGGTTGTTCAGTTCGGCGCGGCCGCTGTCCATGTCGGCCTGGGCGGTGGCGTCCAGCTTGCCTTCCAGCTCCAGCTTGCGACCGTGCAGGCGGATGCGTTCGAGGCCGGCGTTGATGGCGCCGATGTCAGACTTCTCGAGGGTCTTGAGCTGGGCCGCGAGCTTGTTGACGCGGTCCACGCGGGCTTGCAGTTCCGGCCAGGCCGCCTCGCCTTCGGCGATCACCTTGCCGTCCTGCTTGACGTTGACCAGGGTGCCGTAGAAGTTGCCCCACTCACGACGCTCGATGGCCATCAACTCGACCGGCTTGGTCTGGTTGGTCAGCCACTCGCCGACGATCCAGGTGAAGTCATTGCCGTTCAAGTCACGGTTGCCGACCTTGATCAGCTCGCGGGTCATGAACTCCGGGCCTTGGTCCGGCACCGGCAAGCCAGCGCTTTTCAGGCGCTCGCGGGGCACTTCTTCTTTCTGCACCACTTCGCCGACGACGATGTGATTTTCCTGGCCCGGCACGTTGTAGTTGGCCTGGATCAGGTCGGCCGGCCAGAAGTGGCCCAGGCCACGCACGGCAATCACGGCCAGCAAACCAATGGTCATGATGACCGCGATGGACACCGCGCCACCGCTGATCCAGACGCCCGGGGCGCCGCTCTTGAACCATCCATTCAGGGAGTTCTGTTTCACAGACTTCTACCTTTCTTAAAGCGACGAGTATTTCTTGCGCAGACGCTGACGAATCAGCTCGGCGAGGGTGTTCATGATGAAGGTGAACAGCAGCAGCACCAGCGCCGAGAGGAACAGCACGCGGTAGTGGCTGCCGCCGACTTCCGATTCGGGCATTTCCACCGCGACGTTGGCTGCCAGGGTTCGCAGGCCTTCAAACAGGTTCATCTCCATCACCGGCGTGTTGCCGGTGGCCATCAGCACGATCATGGTTTCACCGACCGCGCGGCCCATGCCGATCATCAGCGCCGAGAAGATGCCCGGGCTGGCGGTCAGGATCACGACGCGGGTCATGGTCTGCCATGGCGTGGCGCCCAGGGCCAGGGAGCCCAGGGTCAGGCCGCGCGGCACGCTGAACACGGCGTCTTCGGCGATGGAGTAGATGTTCGGGATCACCGCGAAACCCATGGCCAGGCCGACTACCAGGGCGTTGCGCTGGTCGTAGGTGATGCCCAGGTCGTGGGAGATCCACATGCGCATATCGCCGCCGAAGAACCAGGTTTCCAGGTACGGGCTCATGTACAACGAGAGCCAGCCCACAAACAGGATGACCGGGATCAGGATCGCGCTTTCCCAGCCATCCGGGACCCGCAGGCGGATCGACTCAGGCAGGCGGCTGAAGACGAAGCCGGCCACCAGGATGCCAATCGGCAGCAACATCAGCAGGCTGAAAATCCCCGGCAGGTGCCCTTCGACATACGGCGCCAGGAACAGGCCGGCGAAGAAGCCGAGGATCACCGTCGGCATCGCTTCCATCAATTCGATCACCGGCTTGACCTTGCGGCGCAGGCTCGGGGCCATGAAGTAAGCGGTGTAGATCGCAGCGGCAACGGCCAGTGGTGCGGCCAGCAGCATGGCGTAGAACGCGGCCTTCAGGGTACCGAAGGTCAGGGGCGCCAGGCTCATCTTGGGTTCGAAATCGGTGTTGGCGGCGGTCGATTGCCAGACGTATTTAGGTTCGTCGTAGTTTTCGTACCAGACCTTGCTCCACAGCGCGCTCCAGGAAACTTCCGGGTGCGGGTTGTCCAGCAGCAGCGGTTGAAGCTTGCCGCCGGCCTCGACGATCACCCGGTTGGCCCGTGGCGACATGCCGAAGATACCGTTGCCGTCGACCACCTGGTCCACCAGCAACGTACGGTGGGCAGTGCTGTGGAACACGCCGAACTTGCCGGAAGCGTCGAGGGCGGTGAAGCCTTTGCGACGTTCTTCAGCAGTGATTTCAACGATAGGCGCGGTGCCCATCTGGAAGGTACGGATCTGCTTCAGGCGTTGTTCGCCGTCCGGGTCGCGGGCCATGAACCACTGCGCCAGGCCACCGCTGGAGTTACCGATGATCAGCGAGATGCCGCCCACCAGTTGGGTGCTGGCCGTGACTTGCGCCACGCCGTCTTCCAATAATTTGTAGCGACCGTTGAGGCTGTTGTCCCGCAGGCTGAAAACGTCGGCCTGGGCGCGACCGTTGATCACGTACAGCCACTGCTGGCGCGGATCAACGAAGATGGCTTTGACCGGCTCGGTCATTTGCGGCAGCTCGATGCGTTTCTGCTCGGTGGTGACTTCCTCGGTCATCATGTTTTCTTCACGGCTGATGGACAGCACGTTCAGATGGGCACCACTGGAACCAGCCACCACCAGCGTCGAGTCGGTCGCGTTCAAGGCGACATGCTCAAGGGAGCGGCCCTGTTCGTCGAGGACGATTGGTGTTTCGCCGTAAGGGTATTCGACGGCGGGCGAGATGGTCTTCTTGCCGTCCGGGTACGACACTTTATAGGTGTGACGGAACACCAGGGACTGGCCGTTGGACAGGCCGAGGATCACCAGCGGGCTGCCGGGCTGGTCTTCACCAATGGAGGCGACTGTCACGCCCGCAGGCAACGGCAGGTCAACGCGCTTGAGTTCGGCACCCGTGTCAACGTTGAAGAACAGCGCCTGGCCCTTGTCGGAAACCCGCATGGCGACCTGGTTCTGTTCTTCCATGGAGATCATCAGCGGCTTGCCGGCGTCCTGCAGCCAGGCAGGCGCGAGGGCCTCTTCCTTGGTCAGGTTGGCGCCGTGGAACAGCGGCGCGACCACGTAGGCGAGGAAGAAGAAGATCAAGGTGATCGCGCCCAGGACGGCGAGGCCGCCAATCAGCACGTACCAGCGGGTCAGGCGATCCTTGAGCGCGCGGATGCGGCGCTTGCGTTGCAGCTCAGGCGTATTGAAATCAATGCGCTTGGGGGGAGAAGTCGTCGTCATGGTGGAATTGGCCAGATCATTCATGCGCACACCCTAGCGATCCTGTATGACAGAAAGATGACAATGCAGTGACGCAAGAAATCCGCCGCGTAGCAGGGCTGGCAGCGGATTAAAAAATGGGAGGCGAGGTCCAGGTCTTACAGACCCCGCCCGGGCCTTGAACCGTGGGTAAACCGCGGTTCAAGGCAGGTTTACCGGCGGCTTATTTGCCACCTTCTTTCAGGCCCAGGTCAGCCAGTGCCTTGGCGGCAACTTTGGCTGGCAGCGGGATGTAGCCGTCTTTCACTACCACTTCCTGGCCCTGTTTGGACAGAACCAGCTTCACGAACTCGGCTTCCAGCGGGGCCAGAGGCTTGTTCGGGGCTTTGTTGACGTAGACGTAGAGGAAGCGCGACAGCGGGTATTTGCCGTTCAGGGCGTTTTCTTCACTGTCTTCGATGAAGTCAGTGCTGCCTTTCTTGGCCAGGGCCACGGTTTTCACGCTGGCGGTTTTGTAACCGATGCCCGAGTAACCGATGCCGTTCAGCGAGGAGCTGATGGACTGCACAACCGACGCCGAACCAGGTTGTTCGTTCACGTTAGGCTTGTAGTCGCCTTTGCACAGGGCTTCTTCCTTGAAGTAGCCGTAGGTGCCGGATACCGAGTTGCGACCGAACAGTTGCACTGGCTTGTTGGCCAGGTCGCCGGTCACGCCCAGGTCGCCCCAGGTCTTGACGTCAGCCTTGGCGCCGCACAGACGAGTCGAGGAGAAGATCGCGTCGACTTGTTCCATGGTCAGGTGCTGGATCGGGTTGTCCTTGTGCACGAACACGGCCAGGGCATCCACGGCAACCGGGATCGCGGTTGGCTTGTAGCCGTACTTCTGCTCGAAGGCAGCCAGTTCGGTGTCCTTCATCTTGCGGCTCATCGGGCCCAGGTTGGAGGTGCCTTCAGTCAGTGCAGGAGGTGCAGTGGCGGAGCCGGCGGCCTGAATCTGGATGTTGACGTTCGGGTATTCCTTTTTGTAACCCTCAGCCCACAGGGTCATCAGGTTTGCCAGGGTATCGGAACCAACGCTGGACAGGTTGCCCGACACACCAGTGGTCTTCACGTAAGCCGGAATCGCCGGGTCAACACCAGCGGCTACCGCGTTAGCGGTCGCAACGCCAGCAGCGACAAAAGTCATTGCCGCCATCAAACGTTTCAGTTTCATGCCTTGCTCCTAGCAGATAGGGATAGTTGGATCGGGGCCAAGTATCGGTAGGCCGTGTGAACACTCTATGTCTGGAATATGACAATTAGATGAAAGGCCAGCATTTATGAAAAAGCTGACAGGAAGGAGAAACACCAATAAATCCGGGGCTTGCGAGGAGGTTGGAGCGATTTCGTGGAAACAATCTGTAATCGTTGTAAGGCAAAATCTGTGGCGAGGGAGCTTGCTCCCGTTGGGTCGCGTAGCGGCCCCCAGAATGGAACCGCTGCGCAGTTCAACGGGAGCAAGCTCCCTCGCCACAAGGTTGTCCGGCAGTTTTCAAAAACGTGTCAGCGCCCGCGCTTCCACAGGTACCCACCCACCGCCATCCCCATCACGCACAGGGCCGCCACGTAGTAAGCAGGGCCCATCGGGCTTTCCTTCATCAGCAGCGACACCGCTAACGGCGTCAGGCCACCGAATACGGCGTAGGCGACGTTGTAGGAGAACGACAAACCGCTGAAACGCACCACCGGCGGGAACGCTTTCACCATGACATAGGGCACCACGCCAATGGTGCCTACAAACAGGCCGGTCAAGGCGTACAGCGGGAACAGCCAGTCCGGGTGAGCCATCAGGCTGTGATAGAGCGTCCAGGACGTTGCCAGCAACAAGGCACAACCGATGATCAGCACGCGCCCGGCACCAAAACGGTCGGCCAGGGCGCCGGAAGCAATACACCCCAGGCTCAGGGTGACGATGGCCAGGCTATTGGCCTGCAGCGCCACCGTTGGGCTGAAGTGGTAGATCGTTTGCAGCACGGTCGGCGTCATCAGGATAACCACGACCACACCGGCCGACAGCAGCCAGGTCAACAGCATCGACAGTACGATGGCGCCACGATGGTCACGCAACACCGCGCGCAACGGCAGCTCGGCCGCCAGGGTCTTGCGCTGCTGCATCTCGGCGAAGATCGGGGTTTCGTGCAGCCAGCGACGCAGGTACACCGACAACAGGCCGAACACGCCACCCAGCAGGAACGGAATGCGCCAGGCGTAATCCGACACCTGTTCCGGGCTGTAGAGCGTGTTGATGGCGGTGGCCACCAGCGAACCCAACAGAATGCCGGCCGTCAGGCCGCTGGTCAGGGTGCCGCAGGCATAACCGATGTGACGGGGCGGCACGTGCTCGGACACGAACACCCACGCGCCCGGCACTTCACCGCCAATCGCCGCGCCCTGGATCACGCGCATCAGCAGCAACAGGATCGGCGCCCACAGGCCGATCTGCGCGTAGGTCGGCAGCAGGCCCATGATCAGGGTCGGCACGGCCATCATGAAGATGCTCAGGGTGAACATCTTCTTGCGCCCCAGCAGGTCGCCGAAGTGCGCCATGATGATCCCGCCCAGCGGCCGCGCCAGGTAGCCGGCGGCGAAGATGCCGAAGGTCTGCATCATGCGCAGCCATTCGGGCATGTCCGCCGGGAAGAACAGCTTCCCGACTACCGTCGCAAAAAACACGAAGATGATGAAGTCGTAGAACTCCAGCGCCCCGCCCAAGGCAGACAGCGACAGGGTTTTGTAGTCGTTGCGGGTCAGCGGGCGCGAAGGTTGCGCACTGCTTGCGGGCACGGAGGACATGGCAAGGCTTCTCTTATAGTAGTCAGGACGGCAAGCCCGGGACTTGCGGCAGGCTTGGCAAGATAGCAAATCGCTTGAAAAAGCACAGCGTTGAGCCGTTAACAGTTCAGATCCGCGAAATATTTCCGCAGCAGACGTGCAATTAATATGAGCAGGAGCACAGTTGCCGGAAAAAGCCGCGATACAGCGTCTATTTACCGACCAAATGAGCGTCGGGAGGTCGTCGTGGCGCCGACGGCTCGATATACTCGGCCCTTGCAAGCGCCAGACCCGCATCCTTGAGGGGCTGCTGTGCCAAAACGCCGTTGGTTATACACCAGCCGATTTGGCAGAGTTTCCCTTTAGTACGCCTTACGAGAAACGCATCGAGCGGTGTATGTTGGTGCTGAAACGTTTTTCCAGAAGACGGCTATCCACTTGAAATACCCATGAAGCGTCACGGGTCAGAGGCACCGGCATGATCGAACTCGAACAAGAAGATCCTATCCCGCAAGGCGATCTCGCCCTGCAAATCACCGCACTCCCGCGTGAAACCAACGGTTTCGGCGACATCTTCGGCGGCTGGCTGGTTGCGCAGATGGACCTGGCCGGCACCGCCATGGCGAGCAAGGTTGCCGGTGGCCGCGTAGCCACCGTGGCGATTGATCGCATGGCATTCCTGGTGCCCGTGGCCGTCGGCGCGCAGTTGTCCTTCTATACCCAGGCCCTGGAAATCGGCCGCAGCTCGATCCAGATGATGGTCGAAGTGTGGAGCGACGACCCGCTGTCCAGCGAATGGCGCAAAGTCACCGAGGCGGTGTTTGTGTTCGTTGCCATCGATGGCAGCGGCCGCACCCGCTCGGTTCCGTCGCGGGCGCGTTAAACATCGCGACGTTTTGACGGTCCATTGCCCCATTGTCTGCCATTGAGAGCGCGCGCCTATGTCTACGCCCAACGTTGAAACCGTAAAACTGGATGAGCTGAACGCTTGGCGCATCCGCCACAACGGCGCCGAATTGGTGGTGGCCCAGCAAGGTGCGCATATCGTCAGCTACCAGCGCGCTGGCGAGAAGCCAATCATCTGGCCCAACGATCAGGTGCTGTTCAAGAAAGGCAAAGGCATTCGTACCGGCGTGCCGGTGTGCTGGCCGTGGTTTGGCGTGTTCGACCGCAACCCGCAAAGCGTCAAGGCGATGTACCAGGGTGACGAGCCGGCTGGGGCGCATGGTTTCGTACGGACCGCGGACTGGACGATGGCTGGCGTGGAAGCTGAAGGCACGGCGTTGCGGGTTGAGCTGGAACTGCCGGTGCCTGAAGGTGGCTTCCCGGGTTGGCCGCATCAGGTCGACCTGAAGATGAGCATCCTGCTGGATGATCAACTGCACATCCGCCTGACCAGCCACAACCACGGCGCCGAGACCGTCAGCCTCAGCCAGGCGCTGCACAGCTATTTTGCGGTCAGCGATGTACGCAACGTGCAGGTCGACGGCCTGGACGGGCGGGACTATATCGATACCGCCGACGGCTGGACCCCAAAGCAGCAATCCGGGCTGCTGCACTTCACCGCCGAGACCGACCGCATCTACCTCGACACCCCGGCTCAGCTGAACATTGTCGATAAAGACTGGCAGCGCCGCGTTCAGCTCACCAGCACAGGCTCGCGCTCGACGGTGATCTGGAACCCGTGGACTGAACGCGCCAAGGCTTTCAGCGACATGGCCGACGACGGCTGGCAGGGCATGTTGTGCATCGAGACCGCGAATGTGCTGGACGATGTGGTGACGCTGGCGCCGGGTGAAAGCCATACCCTGGGCGTGAGCATCAGCGGTATCGCCCTGTAACCCCAATCAAAAATGTGGGAGCGGGCTTGCTCGCGAATGCGGTGTTCCAGTTAGTGCATGTGCTGACTGACACACCGCATTCGCGAGCAAGCCCGCTCCCACATTAGGTTCTGCATCAGATCAGAGATCCGATTCCTTGACCGCCCGCACCTTCCCCGCATCCAACGCATACGCCGCATCGGCCAGGTCATTGTTGACCTTCTCCACCTTCAGCGTGCCCGTCACCCACAGCGGCGTGTAGATGTCATCCAGCTTCAAGCCCTTGGGATAACGCACCAGCACCAACTGGTTGGGCGGCGGTGGCGGCACGTGGATGCAGGCGCCCGGATAAGGCACCAGGAAGAACAGCGTGCTGCGGCCCTTGGCGTCGGTTTCCAGCGGCACGGGGTAGCCGCCAATGCGAATATTCTTGCCGTTCATGGCAGCCACCGTCTTGGTGGAATACATAACCGCCGGCAAACCCTTGCTCTGCTTCAGGCCACCCTTTGCGGTGAACGTGCCTTGGGCTTCCGGGGAGTTGTGGTCGATTTCCGGCATTTCTTCGAGGGCTTTCTGGTCCGACTTGGGCATCAGTTCCAGCCAGTCGGTTTCCGGCAGTTCGCCAGCGTGGGCCAACCCGGTGCATAGAAGAAGGGATAACAGGAGACGGCGCATGGAGAGGCTCGGCAAGGATTACAGTGCCGGCATTCTAGCCCTCTGCGCCTGCGCAGCGCAGAGGGCCTGGTCGCTAAATTACTTCTTTTTCAGCAGACCGTAGATCACCAGCAGCACCACGGCACCCACCAGCGCACCAATGAAGCCTGCGCCCTGGCCCGCCTGATAGATGCCCAGTGCCTGGCCACCATAAGTCGCAACCAGCGAACCGGCGATACCCAGCAGGATGGTCATGATCCAGCCCATGCTATCGTCGCCTGGCTTCAGGAAACGCGCCAGCAGGCCGACGATCAAACCGATAAAGATGGTCCCAATGATACCCATGGCATTTCCCTCTGATTGAAGTGAATTCAGTCAAAGCCTAGTCAGACTTTGGCTTCCTGCAATCAGAGGGTGGCGGGTACCAATGGTTCCGCCCGGCCTTGGGTTATTGCTCGGCGATCAGCGCTTCGACCTTGAGGATCTGCGCTTGCAGCGTCGCGCGATCCTTGCAGCGCAGGTTGGCGTGGCCGACCTTGCGCCCGGCCTTGAACGCCTTGCCGTAGTGATGCAGATGGCAGTCATCAATCGCGATCACGCGATCAACCGGCGGCACCACGCCTATGAAGTTGAGCATGGCGCTCTCGCCGACTTTTGCCGTGGAGCCCAATGGCAAGCCCGCTACCGCCCGCAGGTGGTTTTCGAACTGGCTGCACTCGGCGCCTTCGGTGGTCCAGTGCCCGGAGTTGTGCACGCGCGGGGCGATTTCGTTGGCCTTGAGGCCACCGTCGACTTCAAAGAACTCGAACGCCATCACGCCGACGTAATCCAGTTGCTTCAGCACACGGCTCGAATAATCTTCGGCCAGGGCTTGCAGCGGGTGATCGGTGCTGGCCACGGACAGCTTGAGGATGCCGCTGTCGTGGGTGTTGTGCACCAGCGGGTAGAAACGCGTTTCGCCATCGCGGGCACGCACGGCAATCAGCGAGACTTCACCGGTGAACGGCACGAAGCCTTCCAGCAGGCAGCCGACGCTGCCCAGTTCGGCGAAGGTACCGACCACGTCGGCGGCGGTGCGCAGGACTTTCTGGCCCTTGCCGTCGTAACCCAGGGTGCGGGTCTTCAACACGGCCGGCAGGCCGATGGAGGCGACTGCGGCGTCCAGGTCAGCCTGGGACTGGATGTCGGCGAAAGCCGGTGTCGGGATGCCCAGGTCCTTGAACATGCTCTTCTCGAACCAGCGGTCACGAGCGATGCGCAAGGCTTCGGCGCTCGGGTATACCGGCACGAACTGCGACAGGAAGGCCACGGTTTCAGCCGGGACGCTTTCAAACTCGAAGGTCACCAGGTCGACTTCATCGGCCAGCTGGCGCAGGTGATCCGGGTCGCTGTAGTCCGCACGCAGGTGTTCACCCAGCGCAGCCGCGCAGGCATCTGGTGCCGGATCCAGGAAAGCGAAGTTCATCCCCAGCGGCGTACCCGCCAGGGCCAGCATGCGGCCCAGTTGGCCGCCACCGATTACACCGATTTTCATCAATCAACCACCTCAGGCAATGCGTGGGTCTGGATTGTCCAGGACGCTGTCTGTCTGCTCAGCACGGAATTTTTTCAGCGCCGCGTGGAACTGCGGGTGCTTGGCGCCGAGGATGCTGGCGGACAACAAGGCAGCGTTGATCGCGCCGGCCTTGCCGATCGCCAGGGTAGCCACCGGAATACCGGCGGGCATCTGCACGATGGACAACAGCGAATCCACGCCCGAGAGCATCGACGACTGCACCGGTACGCCCAGCACTGGCAGGTGAGTCTTGGCCGCACACATGCCTGGCAGGTGAGCTGCGCCGCCGGCACCGGCGATGATTACCTCGATGCCACGGGATTCTGCTTCATCGGCATACTGGAACAGCAAATCCGGAGTGCGGTGGGCGGAAACCACCTTCACTTCGTAGGGAATGCCGAGTTTTTCCAGCATATCGGCGGTGTGGCTAAGGGTGGACCAATCGGACTTGGAGCCCATGATCACGCCAACCAATGCACTCATCGTCGTGCCTCTTCTCTCTGGGCGCCCGCAGGCGCGTCAAAAAACAACAAGCCACGCGGGAAATCCAGCGTGGCTTGTTGTACGAATTAAGGCCGGTTGGACCGGCCGAAGGCCGCGCAGTATACCGTAATAACGCAGATAAACAGCCCCTGGAATGACCATCTGTCTTACACCTCAAACAGGCGGTTTTATTGACTTCCAGGTCAGCGAACACACCAGAAAATAATGTGGGAGCGGGCTTGCC
>NZ_CP080030.1:7048095-7069955 GCF_019382755.1 Pseudomonas sp. Colony2
CTGCGCCGCGCCGCCTTCCAGCTTGCGCCACAACAACCGCACGTTCGCCTTGCGCACCAATGCACAGCGATACAACCGGATCTCCAGCGGCACATGCCATTGCGGGCCGCCGCACACCACCAGTTCACCCCGGGCCAGCTCGGCGCGCACGCTCAACTGCGGCACCCAGGCAATGCCCAAGCCCTCAAGGGCCATGCTTTTCAGGCTGTCGGCCATGGCCGTTTCGTAAATCGTGGTAAAGCGCAGCGCCCGCTGGCGCAGCAGCAGGTTTACCGAGCGCCCCAGGAAAGCTCCGGCGCTGTAGGCCAGCAGCGGCACGCTGCCCTCGCCTTCCAGGTCGAACAACGGCTTGCCGTCGGCATCGGCGGCGCACACCGGCAGCATCTCGGTGTTGCCCAGGTGCAGCGACGGGAAGATCTCCGGGTCCATCTGCATCGCCGCATCCGGGTCGTAGAACGCCAGCATCAAATCGCAGCCGCCTTCGCGCAGCGCATGCACGGCGTCGCCCACGTTGGTGGCGACCAACCGCGTGGCGATGTTCAGCCCTTCGTTGCGCAACTGCGCGATCCAGCGCGGGAAGAAACCCAAGGCCAGGGAGTGCGCCGCCGCCACTTGCATGACTTCACCCTGCCCGCCTTCCAGGTGATGCAGGTGGCGCAGCACCTCGCCGAGTTGCTCGACCACGGTCCGCGCGGTGACCAGGAACAACTGCCCCGCCGCCGTCAGTTCGACCGGCGTGCGCGAGCGATTGACCAGGGTCAGCCCCAGCGCCGCCTCCAGGCTGCGGATGCGCCGACTGAACGCCGGCTGGGTGACGAAGCGCCGCTCAGCCGCCTGGGAGAAGCTGCGGGTGGCAGCCAGGGCGCTAAAGTCTTCCAGCCATTTGCTTTCAAGGTTCATCACATCCTCCCGGGGCACGCACCATTTTGGCACACACGTCCGTCATGGTAACGGGGTCACACCGACATTATGCCGTTTATGCATAGGCCAGTGTTTAACAGCATTGGCCCAAAATCTCCTGCAAGCCTAGCATTCACAGCGTTCCGGCCTAGCCCGGGTCCATATCGAGATGATTTCCGTCATGTCCTCCGCTGCATCTTTCCGCACAGAAAAAGACCTGCTTGGCGTACTCGAAGTACCCGCTCAAGCGTATTACGGCATCCAGACCCTGCGAGCGGTGAACAACTTCCGTCTCTCGGGCGTTCCGATTTCGCATTACCCGAAATTGGTGGTCGGCCTGGCAATGGTCAAGCAGGCAGCTGCTGACGCCAACCGCGAGCTGGGCCAACTCAGCGAAGCCAAGCACGCTGCCATCAGCGAAGCCTGTGCCCGTCTGATACGCGGCGATTTCCACGAAGAGTTCGTGGTGGATATGATTCAAGGCGGCGCTGGCACTTCAACCAACATGAATGCCAACGAAGTCATCGCCAACATCGCGCTGGAGGCCATGGGCCACAGCAAGGGCGAATACCAATACCTGCACCCCAACAACGACGTGAACATGGCGCAGTCGACCAACGACGCCTACCCGACCGCGATCCGCCTGGGTCTGCTGCTGGGCCACGACGCGCTGTTGGCCAGCCTCGACAGCCTGATCCAGGCGTTCGCTGCCAAGGGTGAAGAATTCAGCCACGTCCTGAAAATGGGCCGTACCCAGCTGCAAGACGCCGTGCCGATGACCCTCGGCCAGGAATTCCGTGCCTTCGCCACCACCCTCGGTGAAGACCTGGCCCGCCTGAAGACCCTGGCGCCTGAGCTGCTGACCGAAGTGAACCTGGGCGGCACCGCCATCGGTACCGGCATCAACGCCGACCCGCGTTACCAGGCCCTGGCCGTCCAGCGCCTGGCGACCATCAGCGGCCAGCCGCTGGTACCGGCTGCCGACCTGATCGAAGCCACCTCCGACATGGGCGCTTTCGTGCTGTTCTCCGGCATGCTCAAGCGTACCGCGGTGAAGCTGTCGAAGATCTGCAACGACCTGCGCCTGCTGTCCAGCGGCCCGCGCACCGGCATCAACGAAATCAACCTGCCGGCGCGTCAGCCAGGCAGCTCGATCATGCCCGGCAAGGTCAACCCGGTGATCCCGGAAGCCGTGAACCAGGTGGCGTTCCAAATCATCGGTAACGATTTGGCGCTGACCATCGCGGCCGAAGGCGGCCAGCTGCAACTGAACGTGATGGAGCCGCTGATCGCCTACAAGATCTTCGACTCGATCCGCCTGCTGCAACGCGCCATGGACATGCTGCGCGAGCACTGCATCGTCGGCATCACTGCCAACGAAGCCCGCTGCCGCGAGCTGGTGGAACACTCCATCGGCCTGGTCACCGCGCTGAACCCGTACATCGGCTATGAAAACGCCACCCGCATCGCCCGTATCGCCCTTGAAAGCGGCCGCGGCGTGCTGGAACTGGTGCGCGAAGAAGGCTTGCTCGACGACGCCATGCTCGACGACATCCTGCGCCCCGAAAACATGATTGCCCCACGTTTGGTCCCCTTGAAGGCCTAAGCGTTTGTTGCACCGCTCACCAGGTTGAGGGACTAGACACCTCTCACCTTTTGAGGGCCTGAAGGCTCGTTCTTCAGGCCCTTTTTTTTGCCTCAAGGTTGTGAAATGACGCCAATAAAAACTCCAAGATCGCCCAACAAACCCGCCTTGCCCGTAACGCCTTGGCTGAAACCTTTAATCGCCTCGTGCAGACGGATCACCCACTCCTAGGTATAGTGCCGCCCCTCTTCGCGTCAGCGGTCGTCGGTAACGAGACCCTGGGAAGCGCGAAACCGCATGAATAACAACACCCGCAAAAGGATTGGGGTCGAAGCGTCGTGCACTGCCTGGTGCCGAGCGATGCGTCGGACCGTCCTGCGTTTGCCATTAGAAAAATCAGCGAGGAACACTCCATGCTAGAAGTCATCAACGACTTCCTCTCAGGGAAAGTATTGATCGTGCTCATTGTCGGGCTCGGTGGTTACTTCACGATCCGCTCGCGTTTCGTTCAGTTGCGTCACTTTTTCCACATGTTTTCGGTGTTTCGCGACAGCCTGAAAAGCAGCGCCGGCCAACTCAGTTCGTTCCAGGCGCTGATGCTCAGCCTCGCCGGGCGCGTAGGTGCCGGCAACATCGCAGGCGTCGGCATTGCCGTGACCCTGGGTGGCCCGGGCGCCGTGTTCTGGATGTGGGTCACCGCACTGGTGGGCATGTCTTCGAGCTTTATCGAGTGCTCCCTCGGCCAGCTCTACAAACGCACCGACGCTGAAGGCACCTACCGTGGCGGCCCGGCGTATTACATCCAGCACGGCCTGCACAAGCGCTGGTTGGGCATGGTGATGGCGTTCCTGCTGCTGGTGACCTTCGGTTTCGCCTTCAATGGCCTGCAAGCCCACGCCGTAACCCACTCGCTGAACAACGCGTTTGGCCTCGACACCACCTACACCGGCCTGGCCCTGGCGGTGCTGCTGGGCTTGGTGTTCATCGGCGGGATCAAGCGTATCGCCTCGATCGCCGACCTGCTGGTACCGGTCAAGACCCTGGTCTACATCGCGGTGACCCTGTACGTGATCGTGCTGCAATTCGACCACGTGCCGGCCATGCTCGCGACCATCGTCAAGAGCGCTTTCGGCCTCGACCAGGCCTTCGGTGGCCTGGTGGGCAGCGCGATCATCATGG
Source organism: Pseudomonas sp. Colony2 (assembly GCF_019382755.1). Taxonomy (NCBI): domain Bacteria; kingdom Pseudomonadati; phylum Pseudomonadota; class Gammaproteobacteria; order Pseudomonadales; family Pseudomonadaceae; genus Pseudomonas; species Pseudomonas sp. Colony2. Next base: position 7,051,760 of record NZ_CP080030.1, read on the forward strand.
GTGTGAAACGCGGCGTGTTCGCCAACGAAGCCGGCCTGGGCAGTGCGCCTAACGTGGCGGCAGTCGCCTCGGTTGAACACCCGATCGCCCAAGGCGTGGTTCAGGCGTTCAGCGTATTCCTCGACACCTTCGTCATCTGCACCTGCACCGCGCTGCTGATCCTGCTCTCGGGCTTCTACACCCCGGGCTTTGAAGGCGACGGCATTGCCCTGACCCAGAACTCCCTGGCGGCGGTGGTGGGTGACTGGGGCCGGATGTTCATCTCGGTGGCCCTGGCGTTGTTCGTGTTCACCTCGATCATGTACAACTACTACCTCGGCGAGAGCAACCTGCGCTTCATCGTGGGCGACAACCGCAAGGTGCTGATGGGCTACCGCGCGCTGGTGCTGGTGCTGATTTTCTGGGGTTCCATCGAGAACCTGAGCACCGTGTTTGCCTTCGCCGACATCACCATGACCATGCTGGCGTTCGTCAACCTGTTCGCCCTGGCGTTCCTGTTCAAGATCGCCATGCGCATCCTGAATGACTACGACGGCCAGCGTGCTGCGGGCATCAAGACCCCGGTGTTTGATTCCAGCAAGTTCCCGGACCTGGACCTGGACCGCAAGGCCTGGCCGGCGAATCCGGTGAAGCCTGAGCCAGCCGCTCAAGCGACCGCAGAACTGAACGCTCAAGCGCAACGCTAAACCTAGATAGATGACACGCCGCCCGGCCTTGGGCATGCTCTGGGCCCGGCGGCGTTTTTCGTTCAGGAGATTCTTCAATGCAACCAGCCAACAACGTCATGGTGCTCTACACCGGCGGCACCATCGGCATGCAGGCCAGCGCCAACGGCCTGGCCCCCGCTTCGGGGTTTGAAGCGCGCATGAGCGAAGCCCTCGCCCAACTGAATATGCCAGCCTGGCGCTTTCGGGAAATGTCCCCGCTGATCGACAGTGCGAACATGACCCCCGCCTACTGGCAGCGCCTGCGCGCCGCCGTGGTTGAGGCGGTGGACGAGGGTTGCGACGCCGTACTGGTGCTGCACGGCACCGACACCCTGGCCTACAGCGCCGCGGCCATGAGTTTCCAACTGCTGGGCCTGCCCGCGCCGGTGCTGTTTACCGGCTCGATGCTGCCGGCCGGTGTACCCGACAGCGATGCCTGGGAAAACGTCAGCGGTGCGCTGGCAGCCCTGGGCGCTGGCCTGGCGCCTGGCGTGCAACTGTACTTCCACGGTGCACTGATGGCCCCGACCCGTTGCGCGAAGATCCGCAGTTTTGGTCGCCACCCGTTTGCCGCGTTGCAGCGTAACGGCGGCGTCGCCCAAGCCGAGTTGGTTCCGGCGGCGCTGCATTACCGCCAGGCCAAGGCGCTGGCCAATGTGGGTGTGCTGCCACTGGTGCCGGGCATCGCCGCCGCGCAATTGGACGCGTTGATCGACAGCGGCATCCAGGCGCTGGTGCTGGAATGCTTCGGCAGCGGCACCGGGCCGAGCGACAACCCGCAGTTCCTCGCCAGCCTCCAGCGCGCGCAGGATAACGGCGTGGTCGTGGTGGCAATCACCCAATGCCATGAAGGCGGTGTGGAGCTGGACGTGTACGAGGCCGGCAGCCGCTTGCGAGGCGTCGGGGTGTTGTCGGGTGGCGGGATGACCCGTGAAGCCGCGTTTGGCAAGCTCAATGCGTTGATCGGCGCCGGGCTGGACACCGCCGAAATCCGCCGCCTGGTCGAACTCGACCTGTGCGGCGAACTGAGCTGACCGGCATATAACTTGCTCCTCTTCCAGCCATCCCCTGGCTGGAAGCACCCATGTTGCACTCCCACCTCACCACCCTCAATGCCGTCTCGTTGGTGCTCAATACCTTCAAGGCCGAAGGCCAACCCGCCGAGGCCTTGCTGGCCGGCAGCGGTATTTGCGCGGCGGACTTGAGCCGCGCCGACACCCGCATCACCACCAACCAGGAGATGCGCGTGTGTGCCAACGCCGTGGCCCTGCGCCGGGATATCGGCCTGGAGCTGGGCCGGCAAATGCACGTTTCTTCCTATGGCATGCTCGGTTACGCACTGCTCACCAGTGCCACCTTCGGTGACGCTTTGCGCCTGGCGCTGCGGTATCCGGCGCTGCTGGGAACACTTTTCGAGCTGGACCTTGAGGAAGACGGCACGCGCATCTGGTTCAGCGCCGCGGATTACCGGGAAAATCCGGCGCTGGAAACGTTCAACGTCGAACTCTGCCTGGCCTCGTTGAAGGTGATCTGCGACGACCTGCTGGGGCATGCCCTGCCGCTGCTGGGGGCGCGCTTTGAACACGACGCCCCGGATTACCGCGCACGGTACGCCGAAATCTTTGCCTGCCCGCTGCAATTCGGCGCCATCGCCAACGCGTTTGCCTTCGACCGAAGCTGGCTGGACCAGCCCCTGCCATTAGCCGACGCCGTCACCCACCAGGCCATGGCCGAGCGCTGCCGCAAGCAAAACACCGAGTTCACCGGGCGCCAGGCCTGGCTGGGCAAGATTCGCCACCTGCTCGCCAGCCAACTCAGCGCCGCGCCGGGCCTCGACGGCCTGGCCGAGCAGATGAACTGCTCCCCGCGCACGCTACGCCGGCACCTGCATGACTTGGGCTGCAGCTATCAGGAGTTGCTGGACGAGCTACGCTTCGAGCGGGCCAAGCGATTGCTGGGCGAGGATGAGCTGCCCATTTACCGAATTGCCGAGGCGCTGGGCTTCAGCGAAACCGCGAGTTTCCGTCACGCCTTTGTCCGCTGGAGCGGCGTCGCACCCAGCCAGTTCCGCCCCTGAAGCCACTTGCTGGGGCACGGCCGCGCCATTTCAGGGCGAATTGCGGTCACACACTTTGGCCATATTTATCCCCTTTTGGCCGCTCCTGCCATTCTCATTAATCCCACCCGCCGCAAGACTGGACTCACCGATTCAGCCTGCGGAGAACAACAATATGCTGACGATCTACTCGGACGATCACCACCTGCACCATGGCCGGTGCGAGTTGATGGACGGTCAACTGATGCCCTGTTTTGAAATGCCCTCGCGCGCCGACCATGTGTTGCAACGGGTCAAGGACCGCGAACTGGGCCCGGTGCAAGCGCCTGAGGATTTTGGCCTGGCGCCGCTGCAACGTATTCACAGCCCCGCGTACCTGGACTTCTTCAAAGGCGCCTGGCAACGCTGGACGGCATTTGGCCAGGACGGAGACTTGCTGCCCTACACCTGGCCCGCACGCACCTTGCGCCGGGTCATCCCCACCAGCCTGCACGGCCAGCTCGGCTATTACAGTTTCGACGGCGGCGCGCCGATCACCGCCGGCACCTGGCAAGCGGCCTACAGCGCGGCGCAAGTCGCTCTCACCGCGCAACAGGCGATCCAGCAAGGCGCCCGCAGTGCCTTCGCCCTGTGCCGTCCGCCCGGGCACCACGCCGCCAGCGACTTGATGGGCGGATATTGCTACCTCAACAACGCGGCCATCGCAGCCCAGGCGTTTCTCGACCAGGGCCACACAAAGGTGGCCATCCTCGACGTGGACTACCACCACGGCAACGGTACCCAGTCGATTTTCTACGAGCGCGACGATGTGCTGTTCACCTCGATCCACGGCCATCCGGAGGCGGAATTTCCGTTCTTCCTGGGCTACGCCGACGAGTTGGGCGAAGGCGCCGGCGAAGGTTTCAACTTCAACTATCCGTTGCCCGCAGGTTCTGGCTGGGACCGCTGGAGCGCCGCCCTGGAGCAGGCCTGCGGGGATATCGAGCGCTACGGCGCCGACATCATCGTGGTCTCGCTGGGCGTCGACACCTTCAAGGACGACCCTATCTCCCAGTTCAAGCTCGACAGCCCCGACTACCTGGCGATGGGTGCGCGAATCGCCCGCCTCGGCAAACCGACGCTGTTTGTGATGGAAGGCGGCTACGCCGTGGAAGAAATCGGCATCAATGCCGTCAACGTTCTCGAAGGTTTTGAGGGATTCGCCCAATGAACATGCTCAAGCATCTCGTCCTCTGCGCCGCCGTGCTGAGCGGGGCCGCGCACGCCGAAGAAAGAACCCTGCGGGTCTACAACTGGTTCGACTACATCACGCCCAAGGCCCTGGAAGATTTCAAGGCGCAGAACCCCAGCGTCAAGCTGGTCTACGACATCTTCGACACCAACGAAGCCCTGGAGGCCAAGCTGCTGACCGGCAACTCCGGCTATGACGTGGTCGTGCCCTCCAACGTGTTCCTGGCCAAGCAGATCGAAGCCTCGGTGTTCCAGCCGCTGGACCGCAGCAAACTGCCCAACTGGAACCACCTCGATCCCAAGTTGATGAAGCTGATCGAGGCCAACGACCCCGGCAATAAATTCGCCGTGCCCTACATGTACGGCACCATCCTGATCGGCTTCAACCCGGACAAGGTCAAGGCCGCGCTGGGGGCCAACGCCCCCGTGGACAGCTGGGACCTGATCTTCAACGTCGAGAACATCAGCAAGCTCAAGCAATGCGGCGTGGCGCTGCTGGATTCGCCGTCGGAAATCCTGCCGCTGGCCTTGCAACACCTGGGCCTGGATCCCAACAGCAGCAACCCGGCGGACTATGTCAAAGCCGAAGCATTGCTGATGAAGATCCGCCCGTACATCACCTATTTCCACTCGTCCAAGTACATGGCTGACATTGCCAACGGCGACATCTGCGTGGCGGTCGGCTATTCCGGCAGCTTCTCCCAGGCCGCCAACCGCGCCAAGGAAGCCAAGAACGGTGTGACCGTGGACATGCGGCTACCCAAAGAAGGCGCGCCGATCTGGTTCGACATGCTCGCGATCCCCAAAGGCGCCAAGGACCCGGAAGACGCCTACGCCTTTATCAACTACCTGCTGCAACCGGGCGTGATCGCGCCGATCAGCGATTTTGTCGGTTACCCCAACCCCAACAAGGACGCCACCGGGTTGGTGGATCCGGCGATTCGCAACAATCCCAACCTGTACCCGACCGAGGCGGCCATGGCCACGCTGTATACCCTCAAGCCCCTGGGACGTGACGCCGAACGAGCCAGGACCCGCGCCTGGACCAAGATCAAGTCCGGCACCTGATCGGTTGCCGCCGGTTGCGCCTCAGTGCGCGACCGGCGCGCGCCAAACCTGGCCCAAGCGCTTCAACGCCTGGCTGATCTGCGCCTCGGGCACGGCAGCAAACCCCAACACCAATCCGGCACGCTGATCCTGCGGCGTGAGTGAGTCCGGCAACCAATAGCTGCTCAAGCCATTGATCTCCACACCCACCGCCGCCGCCTGTTGGATCAGCGCCTGTTCCCGCGCCAGGCTGTCGACCCGCACGGTCAGGTGCAGCCCGGCCGCCACCGACGGCAGGCGGCCAACGCCTTCAATGTCGGCGGGCCATTCGGCCAATAGCGCATTGAGCCGGCTCTGCGCGGCGCGGCGCATGCGGCGTACATGGCGCTGAAAATGCCCGGTCGCCATGAACTCCGCCATCACCGCCTGGGTGCTGACTTCCGAGTGGCGCACATCCACCGCGCGGCGCCGGGCAAAGGCCTGGACCAGGCCGACCGGCAACACCAGGTAGCCCAGGCGCAGCGCCGGAAAGGCCACCTTGCCGAAGGTCCCGACATACAGCACCCGCCCCGTACGATCGAGGGCCGCCAGTGGCGCCAGGGGCGCGCCGCTGTAGCGGTACTCACCGTCGTAGTCATCCTCGACGATCCAGCCGCCCGTACGCTCGGCCCAGGCCAGCAGTTCCAGGCGCCGGGCCAGGCTCATCACCACGCCGGTGGGGTATTGATGGGACGGGGTGACGTAGGCCAGGCGGCAACCGCCGAGGCGGTTCAAGGCAGCGCAGTCGATGCCCTCGCTGTCCACCGTCACGCCATGCAATTGGCCGCCCGCCACCGCGAACGCATGGCCTGCTGCCCGATACCCCGGATTCTCGATGGCAACCTCATCGCCGGGCTCCACCAGCAGCTGTGCACAAAGGCTTATTGCCTGCTGCGCGCCACTGGTGATCACTATTTGCTCAGCCGTGCACTGCATACCGCGAGAACTGCGTAGATAGGCCGCAATCAATCCACGCAGGCGCGCGTCGCCCGCCGGGTCGCCGTAACACAACTGCTGCAAGTCCGGCTTGCGCCAGAAAGCCGCATTCAGCTTGGCCCACACGTCAAACGGGAACAGATCGAAAGCCGGTACGCCCACCCGGAAGGCCCTCGGCGGACCGCTGGGCGGAAGCGCCAAATGGTTGTTTTCCACCCGCGCCAGCGCACCGTTGTGGATAACTTGACTGGACGAAAACACAGGTAAATCCGGCCGCTTTGTGGATAAACCTGGGGATAAGCCTGTTGATAACCCTGTGGACACTTTTGTGGATAGTTTTTTTGCGGGCGTCGGCGTCTGCGGCAATTGCGCCACATAGGTGCCATCACCCACGCGGCCCTCAATAAATCCTTCGGCGTACAGTTGGTCGTAGGCGCGAACCACACTGTTGCGCGAGATCGATAGCGCCGCCGCCAGGTCACGGCTGGCGGGGAGCCGGGTGCCACTGACCAACCGGCCATCCAGTACCCGCTGGCGCAGCGCCTGATAGAGCTGGCGGGTGAGTCCCTGGCGGCGGTCCAACTCGATACCCGCCGGGTTGAACGAGAGCGGTGGTTCTAACGCAGGCATGGAATTGGACCTATAAAATTGACTGTAGATGGCTCTTACAACGAACCAATAGCCTGCCTAGGATGCAGGCATTCGCCAAGGAAAATCTTCATGTACACACCACGCGCCTTTGCCCTCGATGACTTGCCCGAAATCCAGCAACTGATCCAGCACACGCGCCTGGCGCAACTGGTGACCTTGGGCGAACAAGGCCTGCAAGCCAGCCATTTGCCGCTGCTGCTCAACCCGGATGAAGGGCCCAACGGCACCCTTTACGGGCACATGGCCAAGGCCAATCGCCAATGGCAGGACCTGCAAAATGGCGGCGAGTCCCTGGTGATTTTTGCCGGCGCCGAGGCCTACGTCAGTCCGTCGTTCTACCCGGCCAAGGCCGAACACGGCAAAGTGGTGCCGACCTGGAATTACATCGCGGTACACGCCTACGGCACCGGCGAAGTGTTCACCGACGCCGAGCGCCTGCTCGAATTGGTCAGCGCCCTCACCGACCGCCATGAAGGCAATCGCGCCCAACCCTGGAAAGTCAGCGACGCCCCGGCCGACTACATCGACGGCATGCTCAAGGCCATTGTCGGCTTTGCCCTGCCGATCCAACGCCTGGAAGGCAAACGCAAACTCAGCCAGAACCGCAGCCCGGCGGACATCGCCGGCGTTCGCGACGGCCTGGCCGCCAGCACCGACGTACGCGACCAGACCCTCGCCCGCTTTATTCCCAAGGAGCCAACATGAGCCAGATCGAAATCCGCCAGGTCAGCGCCGCCGACCACGCCGCTTGGTTGCCCCTGTGGCAAGCCTACCTGCGCTTCTACAACACCGAGCTGCCCGACGCCGTCAGCCAGAACACCTGGCAACGCTTGATCGACGCCAATGAGCCGACCCACTCGGCCCTGGCCTGGCAGGACGGCAAGGCCGTAGGCATGGTCAATTTCATCTACCACCGTTCCAACTGGAGCATCGAGAACTCCTGCTACCTGCAGGATTTGCTGGTAGATCCGGCCCAGCGCGGCACCGGCGTCGGCCGCAAGCTGATCGAATTCGTCTACGCCACCGCCAAGGCCGACGGTTGCTGCAAGGTCCACTGGCTGACCCACGAGACCAACGCCACCGCCATCCAGCTGTACGAACGCATCGCCGAACGCCCTGGTTTTATCCAGTTTCGCAAAGGTCTTTAAGGAGAAGCACAGCATGACGACATCATTGGCCGACTGGAAAGGTGTCTCGGCGCCCACCGTCACCCTTATCGAAGGGCGCTTCGTGCGCCTGGAAAAACTCGACCCGGCCCGCCACGGCGATGACCTGTTCAACGCCCTGCAAGGCCCCGGCGCGGATCCGAAGCTGTGGGATTATTTGCCTTACGGCCCATTCCCCGAGCGCGCCGCCTTCGATGCCTGGCTGAACAACCACGCGTCCCACAGCGACCCGTACTTCTTCAGTGTGATCGACAAAGCCAGCGGCGAGGTGCAAGGCATCCTCAGCCTGATGTCCATCGTGCCCGAGCAAGGCCGCATTGAAATCGGCCACGTGACCTTCGGCGCCCCGATGCAACGTTCACCGAAAAGCACCGAGGCGGTGTACCTGCTGGCCAGGCACTCGTTTGAGCTGGGCAATCGTCGCCTGGAGTGGAAGTGCAACAACGCCAACGCCCGCTCCAAAAACGCCGCCGAGCGGTTGGGTTTCAGTTTTGAAGGGGTGTTTCGCCAGCACACGGTAGTGAAGGGAAAGAACCGGGATACGGCGTGGTATTCGATCCTGGATGGGGAATGGCCGGCGATTGGGGCCGGGTTTGAAGCGTGGCTGTCGGATGCAAACCAGACCGGTTCGGGACAGTTGAAAACGCTGGTGGAATGCCGTACCTAAGCCACCCTGCCCCCCCCCCTGACAAATGTGGGAGCGGGCTTGCTCGCGAAAGCGGCGTATCAGTCACAAATGTATCAACTGACCCACCGTCATCGCGGGCAAGCCCGGCTCCCACATTGTATCTTCAGCGTATCCGGGCCTTGTGCTCAGCCGAGGCGAATAGGCGAGCATCTATACCTTGAAATACTTGCTCACGATCAAACACCACGCCATCGCCTTTTCCTACAAGCTTCTGCGAACCTTCACCACTCCCATCTTCAACCCAAACGGCCTGAACACTGCGTTCAACGACTTCAGCGTCTGATTGCCCTCGCCATGTTCGATATGTACCAGCGTGCGTACGGAGATTTTGCACATCTTGGCAAACTGGCTCTGATGCAGCCCAGTGACTTCCGTTCGCAGCCGGCGTACCGCCTCGGCTATTTCCAGCGTTCCCTCGGCCAATGCATCCTGAATGCTTTCGATCAACCGGGTTCGTTCTTCAACCGTCAGGCTCATTTCAATCCCCGTCACCTCCTCGCCATCATTCTGTAAAAAACCTCCGCTATATAGGTCGACTCTTTTCCAAAAACAAGGTCGCCCGCCATGCCCCCTTCGCCCCAGCGCCTTGCGCTCACTCTCGGCCTGCTGGTCAGTAGCGGTTTTGTCGATGCGGCGCCCACGCCAACCAAGACGCTGCAGATCGACACGCCCACCACCACCGGGCAAACCCTGGGTGGCAGTGACTCGTTGACGATTTCGGCACCGGGCAGTATCACCACCTCCAAAGTCGCGGTGACCTTGAAGGACGGCACCACCGGTAATGGCGTGGTGATCGACAACTCCGGCAGCATTACCTCCACGGGTGGCCGGGCCATCGACAGCAGCGGCAGCCTCACCGGTACGCGCAACTACAGCATCTACAACCGAACCGGCGGTGTGATCCAGGGCGCCAACGACGCGCTGCGCATCGACAGCAACTTCGCCAGCGGCAGCCTGCTGATCGACAACAGCGGCACCATTCGCTCTACCACCGGCCAAGGGCTGGACCTGGATGCGATCCGCAGCTCCAACGTCACCACCACTATCATCAACCGCCAAGGCGGGCTGATTCGCGGCGACGCCAGCGACGGCATGAAGACCGGCGGCAACGCTACGATCACCAACTACGGCGAGATTTCCACCGGCGATACCCACTCGCGTGATGACAAATTCGACGGCGTCGACATCGACTCCGCTACTGGCGTGACCGTCACCAACTACGGCCTCATCTCCGGCGGCCGCCACGGCATCACCACCGACCTGGGCGCCACGCTGACCAACTACGGCACGGTAATCGGCCGCAACGGCTCGGGTTTTGGTTCCGACGGCGATGGCACGGTGATCAACCACGGCACTATTACCGGCGCATTTTCCGGACTGCAGCCGGACGGCGATGGTGACGGCGTGGACATCGACAAGATTGCCCACATCGAAAACTACGGCATCATCCAGGGCGTCGGCGCCGGTGGTGTCGACAAGAACGGCTTTGCCAACGGCAGCGAAGGCATCGCCCTCGGTGGTGGCTATGTGTTCAACGGCGTGGGTGCATTGGTAAGCGGTGCCAACAACGCGGTGCTGGTGGACGACGGCAGCGACGGCCCGGGACTTGCTGCAACCACCCTGATCAACCATGGCACCATTCAGGGCCTGAACGGCTTCGGCGTGAAGTTCGTCGGCGAGTTTGCCGACACGGTGGTCAACGCTGGCTTGATCAGCGGCAGCAACGGCCTGGCCCTGGATTTGGGCGGCGGCGATGACACGCTGACCCTGCTCGGCGGCAGCCGCTTTGTCGGCGTGGTGGATGGCGGCACCGGATATGACCGCGTGATCATGGACGACGCCGCCGGCGGCAGTTTCGGCGACAGCCGCAACTTCGAATGGCTGGACGTGAAGCAAGGCACCTGGACCCTCACCGGCAGCGGCGACTTCAGCGACGGCGGCGAGATTTTCAGCGGCGCCAAGCTGATCAACCAGGGCGGGATCGCTGGCAACCTGACCGTCGATGAAGGCGGTATTTATGCCGGTGGCGGCAGTGTCGGCAGCCTGTTGGTCAAAGGCACCTTGCAGACCAACACCGCCCTCGGCACCGCCAGCATCACCCGCGACCTGACGATGACCAGCGGCTCGACCCTGGCCTATGGCGTGAATGCCGACGGCAGCAGCGCACCGGTCCAGGTCGGCGGCACCGCGTACCTGAATGGCGCGACCCTGGCGGTCAATCCCGGCACCGGCACCTACCCGTGGCAGAGCCACTACACGGTACTGCAGGCCGGCAGCATCAATGGCACGTTCGGCAAGGTCACCAGCGACTATGCCTTCCTCACCCCCACCCTGGATTACAGCCCTACCCAGGTCGGCCTGACCTATTCCCGCAATGACGTGGCGTTCAATCAGTTCGCCAACACCGGCAACGGCACCCGCGCCGCCAACGCCCTGGCGAGCCTGGGCAAGAACAACGCGTTGTACAACGCCTTGCTCAACACCACCAACAGCAGCGCCGGTGCCGCCATCGAGCAATTGGCCGGCAGCAGCACCGCCAACCTGACCAGTGCCACCCTCGGCGCCAGCGCCCAGGTCGGCAACAGCATGTTGAACGCCATGCACCAACTGGGCGGCGGTGCCGGACTGCTGGTGGGCCTTGATCAAAAAGACACCCCCGTACTGGCCGCCACCGGCGTACCCGCCGAAGCCCGCAACCTCAACGACCCCAACGCCCGGGGCCGCCTGTGGCTGCAAGGTATCGGCAGCTACGGCAAGCTCGACGGCGACCACGGCAGCAATGGCCTGACCCAGCGCACCAAAGGCAGCGTGCTGGGGGCCGATTGGGCGCTCGATTCGGACTGGCGCGTGGGCGTGCTGGGCGGTTATTCGAAGACCGACCTGGACACCACCGGCGTCGACGGCAGCGTCGATAGCTGGCACGCCGGCGTCTACGCCATGCGCCAGAGCGGACCGCTGGCCTTGCGCCTGGGTGCTGCGTACAGCGGGCACCAGGGAGACAGTAAACGTACGGTGGCCTTTGACGGTTTCAACGATCGGCCCAAAGGTGACTACGACGCCGACAGCCAACAAGCCTTCGCCGAACTGGGTTATGCCATGGGCAGCGGGCGCCTGAGCGCCGAGCCGTTCGCCAACCTCGGCTACCAGCGCTACCACCGCGACAGCTACAACGAAAAAGGCGGCGGCGCCGCCCTGCATGTCGAAGGGCAAACCCAGGACAATGTCAGCAGCACCTTCGGCCTGCGCCTGGCGCACTTGAGCCAGCTGGACAACGGCATCAGTCTCACGCCGCGGGTCAGCGCCGGCTGGAAACACACCTACGGTGACGTGGACAGCAGCACCCGCCAGGCCTTCCTGATGGGCGGCACCGCGTTCAACGTCGAAGGCAGCGCCCTGGACCGCGACAGCCTGTTGCTGGAAGCCGGGCTGGATGTAGGCCTGTCGGCACGCCATACCCTCGGCGTGGGCTACAGCGGCGAAATAGGCAGTAACAGCCGCAATCACGGGCTGATCGGGCAATGGCAGATGAGTTTTTAATCGCGGCCCACTAGAGACATCTCTGGCAGGCAAAGGGTGGATGGCCTGACATTTATCCGCCCTTTACCCCGCTAGATTTCCCGACCTCATACATCAAGAGGTCGGACCTGCATGCCACTCCTTCAGAAACAACTCGCACTCGCCATCACCTTCGCGCTGGGTGCCACCAACGCTCAATTCGTCCAGGCGCGAGGGGACATCGATCCAGACAGCGAGTGGTTCATCCCGGCGCCAGAGGCCGGCCAGCAAGGCCACCAGCGCCCCAAGCCACCCAAGCCCACTCCCGACTTTAACTTTACCGACCACGCCACCACCCGTAACGGCCAGCAGGTTGCCCGCGTACTGGACTCTGCCGTGGACACCCTCATCAAGTCGGGCGAACTCAATGACTGGGAGGAGTACGAACTGGACAATATCGCCCGGGAACTTGGCAGGCTGGCACCGGGCCGTGTGGGTGCAGTTCTGGAGCAACTGGCAGGCAGCCAGAACGCCAACCTTGGCGCCGCCACTCAAGACAGCATGAAACAGCTCAACAGCAGCCTGCTTTCAGTCATGCGCCGGACAGGCGACGAACGCAACCTTACGGATGCCGAAGGCAATGGCCACGTATGGCTCCAGGCCCTTGGCAACGCTGGCAAGCTTGAAGGACAGCACGGTAGCGTGGGCCTGCAGCAACACACCCAAGGCCTGATGCTGGGCGGCGACTGGGCAGTGGACGATGCCTGGCGGGTGGGTGTGATGGGCGCCAAGTCCGCCAGCGACCTGAACGCCAAACGCTTCAAAGGCGAACTGGACAGCTGGCACCTCGGCGGTTACGCCGTGCGTCAGGACGGCCCCCTTGCACTGCGCCTGGGGGCGATCTACAGCAGCCATGCCGGCCAAACCCAACGCACCGTAGACTTTGATTTCGTTGAGCGCCGCGAGCAGTCCAAAGGCAAATACAACGCCCAAAGCCAGAACGCTTTCGCCGAGCTGGGCTATCAACTGGACAAGGGCAGTTTCAGCGTCGAACCCTATGCGGGGATCGGCTACCAGCGCTATCACCGCGACCGCTACAAGGAAAAAGGCGGCTTTACAGCGCTGAATGTCGGCGCCCAGACCCAGGAAAACCTCAGCAGCACCTTCGGCTTGCGCCTGGCCAGTGCCTTTACGCTGGACAACCAGATGGCCCTCAAGCCGCACCTGAGCACAGGCTGGAAGCACCTCTACGGTGACGTGAGCAGCACCGTGCGCCAGTCCTCCGCGTGGGTAAAACGGCCGGGCTTCAACAGTGACTTCACCATCGAAGGCACCTCCCTGGACCGCGACAGCCTGGCGCTGCACACCGGGGTGGACCTGGCGCTGTCGACCCGGCACACCGTGGGCCTGGCCTATACCGCCGAGGTCGGCACCCACAGCCGTAACCAGGGTTTGCTGGGCCAGTGGACCCTGGCGTTCTGATTATTGCGGGCAAAAAAAAAGGGGGCACATGCCCCCCCGAGGTTTAAGCGGTAGTTTCGAAGGCTGTTGATCAGCCTTCGATTTCAATCAGGATTTCACCCGGGTTGACCCGGTCGCCCTTGGCCACGTGTACGGCGGTGACCTTGCCGGCGATCGACGCCTGTACTTCGGTCTCCATCTTCATCGCTTCAGTGATCAACACAGCCTGGCCGGCCTTCACCACGTCGCCTTCCTTGACCAGCACGTCGACGATGTTGCCCGGCATCGCCGTGCTGACATGGCCTGGCGCGGTGGCGTGCTTGCGCTTGCTGCCGCCACTGCTGACAAACTCGTTGAGCGGCTCGAACACCACTTCTTCCGGCATGCCGTCGATGGACAGGTAGAAGTGGCGCTTGCCTTCGGCCTTGACGCCCACCCCGGTGATGTCCACGCGATAGCTTTCGCCGTGCACGTCGATCACGAACTCGGTCGGCACACCTTCGCCACCGGCACGGGCCACGCCGCCGGCTTCAGGAATCGGCAACAGCACTTCAGGGCTCAAGGTGCCAGCGTCGCGCTCTTCAAGGAATTTGCGCCCGATGTCCGGGAACATCGCGTAGGTCAGTACGTCTTCTTCGGACTTGGCCAACGCGCCGATTTCGCCGCGCAACTTGGTCATTTCCGGCTTCAGCAGATCTGCCGGGCGATGGTCGATCACCTCTTCGCTGCCGATGGCCTGGCGCCGCAGTTTTTCATTCACGATGCCCGGCGCCTTGCCGTAGCCGCCTTGCAGGTACAGCTTCACTTCGTTGGTGATGGTCTTGTAGCGCTCGCCGGCCAGCACGTTGAAGAACGCCTGGGTACCGACGATCTGCGAAGTCGGGGTGACCAGCGGCGGGAAGCCAAGGTCTTCACGAACCCGCGGGATTTCGGCCAGCACTTCGCTCATGCGGTTCAGCGCGCCCTGCTCTTTCAGCTGGTTGGCCAGGTTGGAAATCATCCCGCCCGGTACCTGGTTGACTTGCACGCGGGTGTCGACGGCGGTGAATTCGCTTTCGAACTGATGGTACTTCTTGCGCACGGCGTAGAAGTACAAACCGATTTCCTGCAGCAGTTCCAGGCTGAGGTCGGTGTCGAATTCGCTGCCTTTGAGGGCCGCGACCATCGACTCGGTACCCGGGTGGCTGGTGCCCCAGGCGAAGCTGGAAATGGCGGTGTCGATATGGTCGGCACCGTTTTCGATGGCCTTGAGCTGGCACATCGAAGCCAGGCCCGCAGTGTCGTGGGAGTGGATGAAGATCGGCAGGCTCTGCTCGGCCTTCAGCGCCTTGACCAGCTCGCCGGTGGCGTATGGTGTCAGCAGGCCGGCCATGTCCTTGATCGCCACCGAGTCGCAACCCATGGCTTCCATTTGCTTGGCCTGGGCCACGAACGCCTCGATGGTGTGCACCGGGCTGGTGGTATAGGCGATGGTGCCCTGGGCATGTTTGCCGGCGGCTTTTACCGCTTCGATGGCCACTCGCAGGTTACGCACGTCGTTCATCGCGTCGAAGATGCGGAACACGTCGATACCGTTGACAGCGGCCTTGGCGACGAAGGCTTTGACCACATCGTCGCTGTAGTGGCGGTAGCCCAACAGATTCTGGCCACGCAGCAGCATTTGCAGGCGCGTGTTGGGCAACGCCGCGCGCAGTTTGCGCAGGCGCTCCCACGGGTCTTCTTTCAGGAAGCGTACGCAGGCGTCGAAGGTCGCGCCGCCCCAGACTTCCAGGGACCAGTAGCCGACTTTGTCGAGCTTGTCGCAGATCGGCAGCATGTCGTCGGTGCGCATGCGGGTCGCCAGCAACGATTGGTGGGCGTCGCGCAGGATGGTGTCGGTTACGAAGATCTTCTTGCTCATTCTTATATTCCTCACAGGCCTGCGTGGGCGGCGATGGCGGCGGCGATGGCCAGGGCCAGCTCTTCGGGTTTGCGCTTGATCGAGTAGTTGGTCAGCTCAGGGTGGCTTTCCACAAAACTGGTGTTGAACTGGCCGCTGCGGAATTCCGGGTTGCGCAGGATTTCCTGGTAATAGGCGGCGGTGGTCTTCACGCCTTGCAGGCGCATGTCGTCCAGGGCGCGCAGGCCGCGGTCCATGGCTTCTTCCCAGGTCAACGCCCACACCACCAGCTTCAGGCACATCGAGTCGTAGAACGGCGGGATGGTGTAGCCGGTGTAGATCGCCGTGTCGGTACGCACGCCGGGACCGCCGGGTGCGTAGTAACGGGTGATCTTGCCGAAGCTGGGCAGGAAGTTGTTCTTCGGGTCTTCGGCGTTGATGCGGAACTGCAACGCAAAACCCCGGTGCTGAATGTCTTCCTGCTTGACCGACAGCGGCAGGCCCGACGCAATGCGGATCTGCTCACGCACAATGTCGATGCCGGTGATTTCTTCGGTAATGGTGTGTTCCACCTGCACCCGGGTGTTCATCTCCATGAAGTACACCTCGCCCTCGGCGAGCAGGAACTCCACGGTGCCGGCGTTCTCGTAGCCCACGGCCTTGGCCGCGCGCACCGACAGGTCGCCGATGTAGGCGCGCTGTTCAGGGGTCAGCTGGGGGCTAGGGGCGATCTCGATCAGCTTCTGGTTACGGCGCTGGATCGAGCAATCGCGCTCGAACAGGTGCACCACATTGCCGAAGCTGTCACCGAGGATCTGCGCCTCGATGTGCTTGGGATTGACGATGCATTTTTCCAGGAACACTTCCGCCGAACCGAAGGCCTTGGTGGCTTCGGAAATTACCCGGGGGAAGGCTTGTTCGAGTTCTTCACGGCTGTTGCAGCGACGGATACCGCGACCGCCACCACCGGAGGTGGCCTTGAGCATCACCGGGTAACCAATGCGGTCGCCTTCGGTGAGGGCTTCAGCGATGTCGGCAACGTTGCCTTCGGTGCCCGGGGTCACCGGTACGCCGGCCTTGATCATGCTGCGGCGGGCTTCGGTCTTGTCGCCCATGCGGCGAATCACTTCTGCGGACGGGCCGATGAACTTGATCCCACGTTCGGCGCAAATGTCTGCCAGCTCGGCGTTTTCCGAGAGGAAGCCGTAGCCGGGGTGCAGCGCGTCGCAACCGGTTTCCACCGCCAGGTTCACCAGCTTGCGCGGGTTCAGGTAACCAGCCAATGGCTCGGCACCGATGCTGTGGGCTTCATCTGCACGCTTTACATGCAGGGCATGGCGATCGGCATCGGAATAGACCGCGACCGAACGAATGCCCATCTCGGCGCAGGCACGCACGATACGTACGGCAATCTCACCACGGTTGGCGATCAGGATCTTTTTTATCACTTGGAAATTCCCTTGAGCCGATTGCTACCTACTTCGACCCTGGAAGCGGGTCGGCGCGTGACCAAATGTTTCATGGCAGTCGCGTGACACACACTATGCCCCTGCAGGGATTAACAAAAATCAATAATTATTGGGTTGTGTATAAGCAAAGACTTATAGTCGTCGCATCAAGGGTCGGTGGGAGTGGTTGAACTATGCGTAAGTCATTGATGCGTATGACATTGCGTCAATTGCAGATTTTCAATGAAGTCTGTGATTTGCGTTCCTACAGCCGCGCAGCCGAGGAAATGTCCCTCACGCAACCGGCCGTTAGCCTACAAATCAAGCAGCTGGAGGAGCTGCTGGGCCAGCCATTGTTCGATTACGTCGGCAAAAAGCTCTATATGACTGAAGCTGCTGAAGCCTTGCAACGGGCCAGCCGGGACATTTTCGGACGCCTGGAAAACCTCGATATGCAGCTCTCCGACATGCAGGGCTCGTTGCAGGGCCAGCTGAAACTGGCGGTGGAATCCAGCGCCAAGTACTTCGTGCCGCACCTGTTTGCCGCCTTCAAGCGCCAGCATCCGGAGGTCAACCTGCACCTGACGGTGGTCAACCGCGCCCAGGTGATTCGCCGGCTTTCAGACAACCGCGACGACCTGGTGATCATGTCGATGGTGCCCCAGGACATGGGCCTGGAATTCCTGCCGTTCCTGAACAACCCGATTGTCGCGGTGGCGCCCCACGATCATCCGCTGAGCCATCAAGGGCCGTTGCGCCTGCAGGACCTTGAGCCTTACACGCTGCTGTTGCGCGAGCCGGGGTCCGGGACGCGGATGGCGTGCGAAGAGTATTTCAAGGAAAAGCGCGTGCACTTCACCCAGACGGTGGAAGTGTCTTCGGCCGAGGCGCAGCGCGAGTGCGTGACCGCTGGGTTGGGCGTGGCGCTGCTGACGCGCCACGCGGTCAACCTGGAACTGGCCACCGGCGGGCTCAGGGAGCTGCCGGTGGAAGAACTGCCGCTGTACCGCAGTTGGTGCCTGGTGCAGGCCAAGGCCAAGCGCCTGTCACCGGTGGCCCATGCATTCCTGGGCTTTATCCGCAGCGAGCGACTGCAGATCAGCGCGCTGGCTGAACGCTTCGCTGGGCAGCCGCGGGTGCCTGCCAGTGGAGTTCCGGATAGTCACTGATGCTCTGTTGCAATTGACGCTGATCGCAGCGGTCTTCAATTGCGCGACGGAAGGCCATGCGGCGCTGGTCTTCCTGCTGGCGGCGGGTCTTGACGGTGCTGTTGCTTTCTTCGTATTGCCGAGCCATTTCGAGTCTCCCAATGCGAGTAAGGGGAGTTCAGGATGGGCTCGGGCAATGACGGTTTAGCGGCATGGGGATGACAGGACGATGAATCTTGCGGGGC
>NZ_CP080030.1:7070015-7123020 GCF_019382755.1 Pseudomonas sp. Colony2
TCAGTGACTGACACTCCGCATTCGCGAGCAAGCCCGCTCCCACAATTGGTCCGCGTACAAACTATCAGTCGTCGAGGGCTTTTACGGACTTGGGTGACAACCGAAGGCTGCGCAAGCTGCGCTTCACGCTCTTGAGGTGGTTGACCAGGCTCGGGCCGCGCGCCATGGCCACGCCCATGGCCAGCACGTCGATCACCACCAGGTGGGCGATACGCGAGGTCAGCGGCGTGTAGATCTCGGTGTCCTCGTGCACATCGATCGCCAGGTTGACGGTCGACAGCTCTGCCAATGGCGTCTGGCTCGGGCACAGGGTAATCAGGGTCGCGCCGCTTTCACGCACCAGGTTGGCGGTGATCAGCAAATCCTTGGAGCGGCCGGACTGGGAAATGCAGATCGCCACGTCGCTGGGCTTCAACGTCACCGCCGACATCGCCTGCATGTGCGGGTCGCTGTAGGCCGCCGCCGTCAGCAGCAAACGGAAGAACTTGTGCTGGGCATCCGCCGCCACCGCGCCGGACGCGCCGAAACCATAGAACTCCACGCGCTGGGCCTGGGACATGGCGGTCACGGCTTTTTGCAGCTCCACCGGGTCGAGCTTTTCGCGCACTTCCATCAGGGTGTGCAGGGTGGTGTCGAAGATTTTCAGGCTGTAGTCGGCGACGGAATCGTCTTCGTGGATCGCGAACTGGCCAAAGCTCGCACCGGCCGCCAGGCTCTGGGCCAGCTTGAGCTTCAAGTCCTGGAAACCGGAGCAACCGATGGCGCGGCAGAAGCGCACGATGGTCGGCTCGCTGATGCCCACGCTGTGGGCCAGGTCGGCCATGGAACTGTGCATCACGGCCGCAGGGTCAAGCAGCACGTGATCGGCAACCTTGAGTTCCGATTTGCGTAACAGGTGGCGCGACTGGGCGATATGTTGCAACAGGTTCAAAGGGCTGGACTCTTGTTATTGGCAGACGCCAGGGATGTAGCAAGCTTGTAGTTATACTACAAGAATTAACGATTTGCCCGTTCGATGCATCACTTAATCACGCTGCTGCCCGCTGATTCAGCGGGCAGGCTCGATGTAGCCCCGCGTGCGGCTTGGGCTCAACTATGGAAAATCGGCATTTTTTCGTAACAAATCCGCCAAGCCATCCGCTTCCACCGGCCGACTGATCAAATAGCCCTGCACCTCGTCGCACTGCTCATCCCGCAAAAAGTCCAGCTGCTGCTGATCTTCCACACCCTCGGCCACCACCTTGAGCGACAGCCCGTGGGCCATGGCAATGATTGCGCGGGTGATCGAGGCATCTTCGCGTCCCTGGCCCAGGCCGCGAATGAACGTCTGGTCGATCTTCACGTAGTCCACGGGGATGCGCTTGAGGTAACTGAGGGATGAGTAACCGGTGCCAAAATCATCAATCGCCAGCTTCACCCCCAGGTCGCGCAGTTGCTGGAAGGTCGAGATGATGTGCTCGACGCTGTCGAGCAGCTGGCTTTCGGTCAGTTCCAGCTCCAGGTATTGCGGATCAAGCCCGGTTTCTTCCAGCACCTGGCGCACCAGGCTGATCAGCTTGCCCTGGCGCAGTTGGTGCACCGACAGGTTGACCGACACCCGAATCGGCGCCAGCCCCTGGCGTTGCCATTCACAAGCCTGCCAGCACGCCTGGCGCAACACGAACTCCCCCAGCGGCACGATCAGGCCGGTTTCTTCGGCCAGCCCGATAAAGTCGCCGGGCGGCACCATGCCCCACTGCGGATGTTCCCAACGAATCAATGCTTCGGCCGCATTCAGCTTGCCACTGGCCAGGCACAGTTTGGGTTGGTAGAACACCGTAAGCTGGCGCTCATCAATCGCCTTGCGCAGCTGGTTTTCCAGCTGCAAACGTTCCAGGGTGCTGGCCTGCAGGCTGTCGGTGTAGAACTGGAAGTTATTACCGCCCAGGTGCTTGGCGTGCTGCATGGCCATGTTCGACTGGCTGACCAGCGCGGATATTTCCCGCGCATTGTCGGGCAACAGGCTGACGCCCATTGAGGCACTGACCACCAGCTCGTGCCCTTCCACCGTCACCGGCACCCGCAACTTGGCCAGCAACCGCGTGGCCACCCGCGCCAGGCTCGACAGGTTGCCGTAGGCGTCGAACAGCACGGCGAATTCATCGCCAGAGAGCCGCGCTATGGTGTCGGCTTCGGGCAAGGCGTTGATCAAGCGGCGGGCCATTTTCTGCAACAACTGGTCGGCCACTTCATGCCCGAGGCTGTCGTTGAGCAGCTTGAAACGGTCCAGGTTGATATGCAGTAAAGCCAGGCTGCGGCCACCCTGGCGCACCCGCTGATGGGCTTCGCGCAACCGCTCGCGGAACAGCGAGCGGTTGGCCAGCCCGGTCAATTCGTCGTAGTGCGTGAGGTACCGCATGCGCTCCTCGGATTCGCGCCGCGCGGACAGATCAGCGAAGAAACCCACGATATGGCTGACATTTCCCCGAATATCCCGGACTACATTCAGTTGTAGCCATTGCGGGTAGAGTTCGCCGTTCTTGCGGGTTTCCACGAGCTCGCCCTGCCAGGTGCCGTGGCTGAGCAACGCCTGGCGGATCACCGGGAAGTGGCGCCGTGCGTCGCGGCTGCTGGGCAGCTCCACGACATTGCGCCCGATCATGTCGTCAATGTCGAAGCCGGTAACGCGGCTGAATGCCTGGTTGACGGCTATCAGCACGTAGTCCGGATCGAGGATCACAATGCCTTCGCTGGCCGCCTCAAACACCGTCGATGCCAGGCGCTGCTGTTCTTCCAGGACCTTGCCGGCGCTGATGTCGCGGCGGGTACCGAGCATCCGCGTGACGCGCCCGCCTGCCGAGCGCTCCACGGCGCGGCCACGGTCCTGGATCCATACCCAATGGCCATCGCCATGGCGCACCCGGTATTCCACCAGGTAGTCCTCGCTGCGGCCTTTAAGGTGCTCCACCAGCGCGCGCTTGAGCAGCGGCAAGTCGTCCGGATGCAGGCGTGGCTTGAGGTGGCTGAGCATCGCCGTGACGTATTCCGGCTCCAGGCCGAACAACTCCTTGAGCTGGGTATGGTGGACCTCATCGGTTTGCAGGTTCCAGTCCCACAGCCCCAGTTCGCTGGCCTGCAGCGCCATGGCCAGACGCGCCTCGCTTTTGCTCAGGGCCAGGCTGGCCGCGTCCAGTTCCTGACTGCGCTGATCGACGCGTTGCTGCAGGCCGATCTGTGCTTCGCGCAACTCTTGTTCGACCTGGCGCCGCTGCTCCACCTCACGCACCAGTTCCTGGTTCAGTTGCTCGCTGCGTTGCTGCGCTTGCTGCAGGTGCTCGATCAACGCCTGGTTCTGGAAGCGCCTGAGCAGCCCGCGCTGGATCAGGCGATTGACCTGCCATGCCACCAGGCTCAGGGATGCCAGCAGAATCAGGCCCAGGCAACCCCAGCCTTGCTGTTGCGGGTCGCCGCTCCAGAATAAATAGAGGATGGCCGGCACCAGGCAGGGCGCGGCAAACGACAGGAAAGCCGGCAGGCTGACGGCATAGGCCACACTGGCGGACAAGGTCGCCGCGCCGAGCAGGCCGAACACCCAGGCCTGCTGCGCAAAGCTGTCCACCGGTACCAGGGCGATGGCAGCACTGGCCAGCGTCAAGCCGCTGACGGCCGAGCCCAGCAGGAACATGCGTCGCCAGATCGGTTGCGCCTGGCGGCTGGGCATGGCGGAATCGAACGCCGCCACCTGAATTACCCGCAAGGCCACCAGCGCCAGCAGCCATACCAGCCAAATGCTGTCCAGCAGATAGCGCTGCGGGCTCCAGAGCAACCAGGCGCAGACCAGTCCATTCACCAGCATTAATAAAGTAGGCAGCAGGGAGCCTTGGTAAAGCAGGCGCGTGCGCTCCACCGCCATCTCCATGGCGTAGTGCTTGCGGATAACCTGCGCCGGCGCCACGGAGGGTCCCGCCAGGTCAATGCTAAGGGTCATAGGCAGTGTTCTTATAATGGTGAGCCCGAAACGTCGACGGAGCATACACAAGCAAACGCTCGGGCCAAACTGCCCCAAGTCATAAAAACAGCGCGACAATCAGGCGCAAACCTTGGAGCCAGACAGCTTGAGTGAGACAGGGCGCGGGCTGTGGGCGATGACCGACCGGTCATCACCGTGAATAGATTGTTGCCTTATCCCGTGTCGACGCAGAAGTTTTCCCGTGACCACCCGGCATTGGGATTTGCCCGACTCCCCCGGGCACCCTAGAATGCGCCGATGCGCGATGATCTCTCTCTTTTGCTGAACTCCCTCAACGATGCCCAACGCCAGGCCGTAGCGGCCCCCGTTGGCCGTCAGTTGGTCCTGGCCGGTGCTGGCTCCGGTAAAACCCGAGTGCTGGTGCACCGTATCGCCTGGTTGATCCAGGTCGAGAACGCCTCACCGCATTCCATCCTGTCGGTGACCTTCACCAACAAGGCCGCTGCCGAGATGCGTCATCGCATCGAGCAGTTGATGGGCATCAGCCCGGCCGGCATGTGGGTGGGCACCTTCCACGGCCTGGCGCACCGCCTGTTGCGGGCGCATTGGCAGGAAGCCGGCCTGAGCCAGACCTTCCAGATTCTCGACAGCGACGACCAGCAACGCCTGGTCAAGCGGGTGATCCGCGAGCTGGGCCTGGATGAACAACGCTGGCCGGTCCGTCAGACCCAGTGGTTCATCAATGGCCAGAAAGATGAAGGCCTGCGCCCGCAACATATCCAGGCCAGCGGCGACCTGTTCCTGGCCACCATGCGCAGCATTTATGAAGCCTATGAAGTGGCCTGCCAGCGCGCCGGCGTCATCGACTTCTCCGAACTGCTGCTGCGCGCCCTCGACTTGTGGCGCGACAACCCGGGCTTGCTGGCGCACTACCAGAAACGCTTCCGCCACATCCTGGTGGACGAGTTCCAGGATACCAACGCCGTGCAGTACGCCTGGTTGCGCCTGCTGGCCAAGGGCGGCGACAGCCTGATGGTGGTGGGCGACGACGACCAGTCGATCTACGGCTGGCGTGGCGCGAAAATCGAGAACATCTACCAGTACAGCGACGACTTCCCGGACGCCGAAACCATCCGCCTGGAACAGAACTACCGCTCCACCGCCGGGATCCTCAAGGCCGCCAACGCCTTGATCGCCAACAACACCGGGCGCCTGGGCAAAGAGCTGTGGACCGACGGCGGCGAAGGCGAAGCGATCAACCTGTACGCCGCCTTCAACGAACACGATGAAGCGCGCTACGTGGTGGAAACCATCGAAAGCGCCCTGAAAACCGGCCTGGCCCGCAGCGATATCGCGATTCTCTACCGCTCCAACGCCCAATCACGGGTATTGGAAGAGGCCCTGCTGCGCGAGCGCATTCCGTATCGCATCTATGGTGGCCAGCGCTTCTTCGAACGTGCCGAAATCAAGAACGCCATGGCCTACCTGCGCTTGCTGGAAGGTCGCGGCAACGATGCGGCGCTGGAACGGGTGATCAACATTCCGGCCCGTGGCATCGGCGAGAAGACCGTCGAGGCGATTCGCGACCACGCACGCCACAGCGATGTGTCGATGTGGGAAGCGATGCGCCTGCTGATCGCCAACAAGGGCCTGACCGGCCGTGCGGCCGGTGCCTTGAGCGTGTTTGTCGAGCTGATCGAGAACCTGGCCGCCAAGTGCATGGAAATGCCCCTGCACCTGATGACCCAGACCGTGATCGAGCAGTCCGGCCTGATCGCCTACCACGAAGCGGAAAAAGGCGAGAAAGGCCAGGCCCGGGTAGAAAACCTTGAGGAACTGGTCAGCGCCGCCCGCGCGTTCGAAAACACCGAAGAAGACGAAGACCTGACGCCACTGGCGGCATTCCTCGGCCACGCTTCCCTGGAAGCCGGCGACACCCAGGCTGATGAGCATGAAGACAGCATTCAGCTGATGACCTTGCACAGTGCCAAGGGCCTGGAATTCCCCTACGTGTTCCTGGTGGGCATGGAAGAAGGCCTGTTCCCCCACAAGATGAGCCTGGAAGAACCCGGCCGCCTTGAGGAGGAACGCCGCCTGGCCTACGTGGGCATCACCCGGGCGATGCAGAACCTGGTGATGACCTACGCCGAAACCCGACGCCTGTACGGCAGCGAGACCTACAACAAGGTGTCGCGCTTCGTACGCGAGGTGCCGAAAGGGCTGATTCAGGAAGTGCGCTTGTCCAACAGCGTCAGCCGACCGTTCGGCGGCGGCCAGCAGCAGAACTCCAGCAGCATGTTCGCTGGTTCGGAAATCCCCGAGACGCCGTTCAGCCTTGGCCAACAGGTCAAGCACGCGATCTTCGGCGAAGGCGTGATCCTCAACTTCGAAGGCGCTGGTGCCCAGGCCAGGGTGCAGGTGAACTTCGCCGAAGGCAGCAAGTGGCTGATGATGGGCTACGCCAAGCTCGAAGCAATCTGAAACAACTGTAGAACATGAAGGATGTTGCCCCACCCTTGTATTTGGCAGCGGTGGGGCCAATATCTGTAATAAGTCCTACAGACGATTCGGTATTGGCCCTACGCAAAAGCCCGAAACACTATGCCGCTAGCCACTGACATCACACCTGTGCAACATGGCGCGCGTGCAATCCACAAATGGGAATTCCCTTTATGAAACGTTTTCTTAGCATCGCCATGGCGTTGTGCATCGGCCTGACGATGAGCCTCGACGCCAACGCCAAGCGCTTCGGTGGCGGCAAATCCATGGGCTCGGCGCCGAGCCACCAGACCAGCCAAATGGCCCCATCCGGCGGCGGCATGGGCGGCGCAGCTGCGACCGCTGGCGCTGCCGGTGCCGCAGGCGCTGCTGCCAAGGCTGGCGGTGCTTCGCGCTGGCTGGGCCCTCTGGCCGGTATCGCGGCCGGCGGCCTGCTCGCCTCCATGTTCATGGGCGGCGGCTTCCAGGGCATGCAGATCTTCGACATCCTGATCATGGCGGTCATCGCCTTCCTGATCTTCCGTTTTATCGCCGCCCGTCGCCGCAAGCAACAGGAGCACATGGCTCCAGCCGGCGCGCCGATGCAGCGTGAAGTGTTCGAGCAAAAGCCTGCTGCCATGGGTTCGATCTTCGGCGGTTCGGCTGCTCCTGCTGCCGCTCGTCCGGTGATCAACGCACCCGCCTGGTTCAACGAAGAGCGCTTCGTCGAAGCGGCCCGCAGCCACTTCCAGTCCCTGCAGCAACACTGGGACGCCAACGAAATGGACAAGATCGCCGAGTTCGTGACCCCGCAACTCCTGGAGTTCCTCAAGCGCGAACGTGCCGATCTGGGCGACGGCTTCCAGTCGACCTACATCGACGACCTGAAAGTGCAGCTTGAAGGTGTAGATGACCGCGCCGACAAGACCATCGCCACCCTGACCTTCAGCGGTGTGTCGAAGACCTCGCGTTTCGACCAGGGCGAAGTGTTCAGCGAAAGCTGGAACATGGAGCGCCCAGAAGGCGAAAACCAGCCTTGGCTGGTCGCCGGTATCCGCCAGAACGGCTGATCCCTGCCCGCTTTGAGTACGCAGTAACAAAAACCCCGGACTTGTCCGGGGTTTTCTATTTCACGGTTGCACTTATAGCGAGCTACTGTATAAAACGCCCCTATAAACCGCGCCATCTAGCAAGAGGATCCCGGCCGTGGAAGAAGTTATCGAACAATTGCGTGAAGCCAACGAACCGGTACCGGTTCCTCTGGAGCTGCCTGACGAAGATCAACTGGTGGAAATCGAGGAACAACTGTTCATCGATATTCCGTTCGTCTTCCGTGAATTTCTGCTGACCGTCAGCGATGTGGTCTACGGCAGCCTGGAGCCGGTGACCGTCACCGACCCACAGTCCCACACCTACCTGCCGGACGTTGCCGCCAACGCCTGGGATGCCGGTGTTGACCGCAGCATGATCCCGATCTGCCAGGACGGCGACGACTACTACTGCGTCGAGGAAGACGGCACCGTGGTGCTGTGGTCCGGCGAAGAAGAACTCGTCACCGAAGAAACCTGGGAATCGGTGTGGCACTGGGCACGGGACGTCTGGCTGGAAAGCTGAGACCCCTGTGTGCCGAGGGCGCTTGTTGTGGCGAGCGAGCTTGCTCGCGCTGGGCTGCGAAGCAGCCCTCTGCGACCCACTCAGTGCTCCGGCGTATCCTTATGGTTATCCAGGGTCTCCAGCAAGGCGACCTGCATCCGCGTATGCACGCGGATGAACCAGCGCCACAGCACGGCGGCCACCGCGGCCGTCACCACGGCGATCAGCACCAGCAACTTGTTGGTCGGCAGGATACTGGCCGACAAGGCTGCCAATAGCAGGAAAATCACCAGCAGCGAAAGAATCGGGATCACTTCGGCGATCACCCGGCGCACGCGCTGAGTGTGGCGCCCGGCCATTTCCGGCTTCACGCTCATCTCCGCCAGCAGCATCGACAGCGCCTTGAGCTTGCGGTACGCCGCAATCAAAAACGGCAGCGACAGCAGCAACGCCCCACCCCAGATCAATGCCTTCTGCCAGCTCGGATCGCTGACCCAGCCTTCCAGGTAGCTGCCAATACGCGCCGCGAAAAAGCTGCCGGCAAAGAAGATTGCCACCACCAGCGCCAGGTTCACCCCCACCTGCAGAATGATCTTGCGGATCATCGACGCCAGCATCGCACCCTCGCCCTGGGGCTGAATGCTGCGCAGCCACTCGCCATACATCCCGAACACCCGGCTCATGCGCTTGGGCATCACTGCGGCAATCTTCAGCGACAGCGGGTCTGCGCCACGGATCAGATAGGGTGTGAGCAGTGTGGTAATCGCAGAAACAGCCACCGCCACCGGATACAGGAAGTCGCTGGTGACCTGCAATGTCATGCCCAGCGCGGCGATGATGAATGAAAATTCGCCGATCTGTGACAGCCCCATCCCCACTCGCAATGAAGTGCGGCCATCGTTACCCGCAATGAACGCCCCCAACCCACAGGACAACATCTTGCCCAGCACCACGGCCACGGTAATCACCGCAATCGGCCAGGCGTATTGCAGGAGGATCTGCGGGTCGATCATCAAGCCAATGGCGACAAAGAAGATCGCGCTGAACATGTCGCGAACCGGTTCGATCAGGCGCTCAATCTTCAGCAATTGCCGGGATTCAGCCATGATCGCGCCGATCAGGAATGCCCCCAGCACCATGCTGTATTCCAGCTTGACCACCAGCAGACAGAAACCGAAACACAGGCCCAGCACGGTGATCAGCAGCATCTCGTTGCTTTCGAATTTGGCCACGTACTCCAGCAGGCGTGGCACCAGCAAAATCCCGATCACCAGCGCGACAATCATGAACAGCGAGAGCTTGCCGACGGTGGAGAACACCTCGCCGGAGCTGACCGTGCCGCTGACAGCAATGCTCGACAGCAAGGCGATGATGCCGATGCCGAGGATGTCTTCGACGATCAGCACGCCAAAAATCAGCTGGGCAAAGCGCTGGTTTTTCATCTTCAGGTCATTGAGCGCCTTGACGATGATGGTGGTCGAGGAAATCGCCAGGATCGCGCCCAGGAACAGCGAGTCCATGGTGTTCCAGTCGAACCAGCGGCCGATTTCGTAGCCGATCCAGATCATCAGGATGATTTCGAGGAACGCCGCGATAAATGCGGTGGCGCCAACCTTGAACAGCTTGCGCAGGCTGAACTCAAGGCCCAGGCAGAACATCAGGAAGATCACCCCAAGCTCGGCCAGGGTCTTGATCGTGTCTTCGTCGTGGATCAGGCCAAACGGTGGGGTGTGCGGGCCGATGATGAAGCCGGCGACGATATACCCCAACACCACCGGCTGCTTGAGCCGATGGAACAGGATCGTCACCACCCCGGCCACCAGCATGATCACGGCCAGGTCCTGGATAAAGCTGATGGCGTGCATGGCGAGGGGCTCCTTGAGGGGTACTGGCGCTTTTCCCATTTCCACGCATGCACCCCGAAAGGTCGCAATGAACGGAAAGAAAAGTCTGCCTTGATCGTAAGAATTGCCTTTGAGACGGGCTTTTGAAGGGTAACACCGCGACTTGCGGCAGAAAGCCGGTGCAATATATGGAAACAGATCGCCCCGGGCGTGACGGCAAGCCGGGGGCCAGCGTCCCGTTATGAATGGCTCTGCAAAGATTCCAGCACCCGCAGAGGTGCCTCCCCACCCAATGCCTACAACCCGTGAGTGTGCTATGGAACCCGGAAACGCCCAGCTGTCGATGACAGTATTGATGACCCCTGACATGGCCAACTTCTCTGGCAATGTGCACGGCGGCACGCTGCTCAAGTACCTCGACGAAGTGGCCTACGCCTGCGCCAGCCGTTATGCCGGGCGCTATGTGGTGACGTTGTCGGTGGACCAGGTGATTTTTCGCGAGCCGATCCATGTCGGCGAGCTGGTGACCTTCCTGGCCTCGGTCAACTACACCGGCAACACGTCGATGGAAGTGGGGATCAAGGTGGTCACCGAGAACATCCGTGAGCGTTCGGTACGCCACACCAATAGCTGCTTCTTCACGATGGTCGCGGTGGATGACCAGCGCAAACCGGCCGCCGTGCCGCCGCTGCAACCGCAGAACAGCGAAGACAAGCGACGGTTTGTGCAGGCTCAACAGCGCCGGCAGATTCGCCAGGAGCTGGAAAAGCGCTATCAGGAAATCAAGGCAGACGGCCCGTAAGAGCCCGCCAGGTTTCTGGATGACCGCTTAGTAACGCGAGCACTTGTCAAAGTGCGCACACACATCAAAGCGCTGGTCCAACTGGGCCATGCGCTCCATATGGTGATTGACCACCTCCATCGTCACGCTCTTTCGGGTATTCACGTAGTACTGCACCATAAGCTTGTCGTTCTCCGCTACGCGCGATTTGATCGCACTGTCCGTAGGCTGCATCCATTGCTCCAGGACGGCATCCTCAGTTCCCCGCAGGCGCTGGCGGTACACCTCAGTGTAAAACCCCAGAGCCCGGGCCAGACGACCGGCAGACTCTTGATTCGACAGTTCGTAGTTCTGCCGAAACTGGTTCCAATAATCCGGCGGCAAGGTATACGAGCCCATCAACGCCTTGCGCTTGCTGATCAACTCATCAAGCTCTTGAGGCGAGGTTTGCATTCGGTCGACTTTATTCTCTGACACGATGGCCGTGATCGACTGCGCACGCTCGTCAAGAATGCGATCAATCAACACCATTCGCTGCGGAGTATCCGGTAACAACTTGCCGAATATCGGACCTTTGCCCTCGCAAGACGGCATGCCGGTCTCGAACAGCGGCTGCGGGATCCGCACGTCCTTGCCGTCCAATCGCGTAAGACGCTGGAGCAGCGTGCTGCATTGGCGGCCCTGCAATTCGAAGGTCACTTCATACTCTTCACCCGCCTTGGGCGTTAGATTGAACGCTTTGCCACAGACATAGGAGCTGCCGTTGGTGTTGATCATCAACATAGTGTCCTTTCCGGGCGCCAGCTTGATCTCCAGCAGCCCACGAGCCGTGGGCGGTGGCGGCACAAGCATGTCTACCCGCCGCTTGGTGTCCACCAGGAACATGTTGTTGAGAATGCCTGTGGTCTCACCCATGCAGTGCTGTGCGTCATAGACAAAAAGGGTGCTGTTGGTGGTGTTGGAGATGAACCGCAGCTTCGCCGCATCGGGCTCGGTTGCGTCAGGATAGGTACCGTGGACGCTGCAACCACTGAGCAGCGTAACCAGGGCCAATGCGATAAATGCCCGTGGCGAATGGAGCAGGGATAACGACATGATCTTCCTTGATGAACGCAGAGGGCAAAAAGACGGCCGATAGTAACGGACGCCCTTTGCGTCGCTCAATCAGGAATATTCCTACAGCCCGATTGGGGTTGCCTCGAAGCGAACTCGCGGATGGGCAATCCGGTCCTGGGCACGCACCAGTTCCAGCTCATAGCTGGCGCACGCCTGGGTTTCCAGCAGTACTTCATGCACCGCTGCAGCAGTGAACTCAAAGGCCGCCACCAGGCTATCGCCCAACAACACCCGCGCCAGGAACAGGCCCGACGTCAGGTCGCCCACGCCCACCGGCTGACGCGGGAATGCCAGCAGTGGCCGACGCAGATGCCAGCTGCCTTCAGCCGTCACCAACAGCATTTCGAAGCCGTCCGGCAGCTTGCCGGGATAATCCAGGTGCTTGACCAACACCGCTTTCGGCCCGCGGGCCAGTAACGCACGGGCCATCCCCAGGCAATCGAACAGCGACTGCGGCTTGCGCCCGGCAAAGCTGTCCAGCTCCAGCTGGTTGGGGCACAGAAAGTCGGCCATCGCCGCCGCTTCCTCCAGCAGGAAGTCGCTGACCTCCTGGGGGACGATGCAGCCTTTTTCCGGATGCCCCATCACCGGGTCACACAGGTAAAGAGCCTTGGGGTTGATCGCCTTGATCCGCGCCACGCCGGTGAGGATCGCCCGGCCCTGGGCCGCACTGCCCAGGTAGCCCGACAGCACTGCATCACAGTTGCCCAGCTCGCCAATCGCCGCGATGCCTTCCACCAGCGCAGGAATTTGCTGCGGCGCCAACACTTCTCCCGCCCACTGACCATACTGAGTGTGGTTGGAGAACTGCACCGTATTGAGCGGCCACACGTTCACCCCGACCCGTTGCATGGGGAACACGGCGGCGCTGTTTCCGGCGTGGCCGAAGACCACATGAGACTGGATCGCAAGCAGATGGGGCGTACGTTTCATGCAGGGGATTTCCGTAAAGCCGTTGATATTCTGGCTGCGCAGTATGCGACTAAACGCGGCCTGTACGACAGACCGGAGACGCAGTTAAGCTGGCCCTACTTTGTTGGAGTTCATCGAATGCTGACCCTCGGAAATATCTTCGTGCTGATGCTGCTGGCGACCGGTGCCGCCTGGCTGTGGCACAACCACGGCCTGCGCGAGCGGGCGCTGGAACGGGTCAAGCAGCACTGCGCCAAGCTCGACATCGAGCTGCTCGATGGCGCCGTGGCGTTGAAGCGCATCGGTTTTGTGAAAGATGCCAGCGGGCGGCGGCGCCTGGCACGGATCTACAACTTCGAATTCACCGTGACCGGCGAAACGCGGCACCCGGGGACCATCACCCAATTCGGCGCCCACAGCGCGCAAATCGAGTTGGCGCCCTACCCGTTCGAGATCAAGACGCCATTGCCCAGCGCCGAGATCATTGAGCTAAGCCAGTGGCGCCAGGAGCATGGCAACAGCAAGACCCGTCACTGACGGCAAGCGGTTAACCCACCCTGTAACTGCGCAACGTCCTGCACTTCGCTGAAGATCAATTCGATACGCGAATCCCGCCGCCATTCGCTGGGCTGCCACGCCAACGCGGCGTTATCCACAGCGTTGGCCGATACCCAGCCATCCAGGCTGTGGATAACCAGTTTTGCCCGTCGCCAGTCCAACGATTCCAGCCATAGCTGAATGCGCCGCGCGTCGAATCGCTGACTCGGATGCCAGCGCCAGCCAATGCTCCAGCCATCCTCCTGGCCCTGGCTGAGGCAGATCGGCGATGCCGGATCCGTCCAGATGGCCGGCATTTGCCCCAGGCCTTTGGGCAACTCGAAGTTATCCACAGCCGCTGCCGCTTGAGCATTCACACCCGGTAACCGGGCCAAGGGCAGTTGCGCCTGCTGCGTCCAATAGATCGGCCGGTCGGGCAGTTGTCCTTGAATCAACAGGCGCTGCGCATCACTTAAGGCTTCATTCTTGTTCAATACCAACAGCCCGGCGCTGGCTAATGCCTCCCGTTGGGCATTGGGTAAAGGTTTACCCGCCGCCAACGTCTGGGCGTCCAGTACGAGTACGCACGGCTGCACCGCCAGTACCTGCTGCCAGGGTGCTTCCCGCAGCTGCTTGAGCAATTGAGCCGGGTGCCCAAGCCCGGACGGCTCGATAAACAGCCGGTCGGGCCTGGCCTTACGCAACAAACGCCCCAGTCCTACCTGAAACGGCGCCCCGTTGACGCAACACAGGCAGCCACCCGCCACTTCACCGAGGGCAATCCCGTCGTCATCACGGGTGAGCAACGCGGCATCCAGGCCAATCTGCCCGAACTCATTGATCAACACCGCCCAACGCTCGTTGGCCGGGCGCTGGGCCAGCAGGTGCTTGATCAGGCTGGTCTTGCCGGCGCCCAGGGGCCCGGCAATCACGTGGGTGGGAATGTTCTGCAGCATGGTGGACATCATTCAGACCGTGTAGAGAGGTTCGATCCTACCCGGTTACGCCAACCAATCCAGCGTCAGAATCAACCGTCGTTGATCCGCTTGCAGCGGCGGCGAGCGGTGGATCAGGCCAAAGCCTTCGTTGCCGTGCCATTTTTCGCCCTTGAGCAACGCCACTTCGCCGCAGTGGATTTGCTCAATGCGTTCTTCCGGCTCAGCACTCGCCTGGCTCAGGTGTCGCCGCTCCATAACCCCCTCGCGCAACCACTGGCTGCCGATGCCGGCGTAGGTCGTGATCAGCCGCACCGGCACATGATCCACATGAAAACGCGGGCACATGGCCTTGTCCAATAGCCGCAAACGCACGCCGATACGCTTGGCTCCCAGCAAACAGGCAAAAGCGCTGACCAGCCACGACACATCGGCGATAAAGCCTTCGTAGCCTTCAAGATCACGGCAACCTGATGCAAATTCCTGCAGGTTTGGCTCGGCGTCTTCGCTGTTCAGTTCAACCACCAGCGACTCGGCCAATGGCTCATTGAGTGCCACCAGTAATGCGCCGAACTCGGCGATGTGCAGGGGCAACTGACGCTGCCACACCGCTAGGTTCACGCCGTCCTCAAGGATATCGGTGAGCACGGCCGGGGTTTCGCCGTGGGTCTGGCGTACCACCGGGCGCAGTTTCAGGGTCGGTGCCAGCATCAGGCAGCCTCTTCGAACCAAGGGCCAAAGGGATCGGCCAACAAGCGCCAGCCTTCGACACCCGTGGCCATTTCATCGTCGGTCAGCAAACAAGCGTCCAGCTCGGCGGTCATCTGGGCGAAGTCGATGTTCTGGCCGATAAACACCAGCTCCTGCCGGCAATCGCCGGTGCTCAGTTGCCAGTTTTTCATGATTGCGGCGATGCCTTCCTCGTCCTGGGGCCACTGGGTTTTCGGCACGAAACGCCACCAGCGCCCGGCAAACCCATGGCGCATCAGGCCGCCAGCCTGGGACCAGCTACCGGCGTCCTGGTGTTTGCTGGCCAGCCAGAAAAAGCCCTTGGAGCGCAGCAGTTTTCCATTCACCCAAGGCCGGTCGATAAAGTCGAAAAACCGCTGCGGGTGGAACGGGCGGCGGGCGCGATAGGCGGTGGAGGCGATGCCGTACTCTTCGGTTTCCGGCAGGTGTTCGCCACGCAGTTCCTGCAACCAGCCCGGCGCCTGGGAAGCACGCTCGAAGTCGAAACGGCCG
Source organism: Pseudomonas sp. Colony2 (assembly GCF_019382755.1). Taxonomy (NCBI): domain Bacteria; kingdom Pseudomonadati; phylum Pseudomonadota; class Gammaproteobacteria; order Pseudomonadales; family Pseudomonadaceae; genus Pseudomonas; species Pseudomonas sp. Colony2. The sequence continues at coordinate 7,085,403 of NZ_CP080030.1, forward strand.
GTGTTGAGGATCTTCGCCAACGGCACTTCGCCCATGACCATCGGGATGATTTCAGCCTGGGAGTTCAAGCGCTCCAGGATCGCCATCAACTCCTCGCGCTCACTGCTGCTGATCAGGTCGATCTTGCTGATGAGGATCACATCCGCAAATTCGATCTGCTCGATCAGCAGGTCGGTGATCGAGCGCTCGTCCTCTTCACCGAGGGTTTCGCCCCGGGACGCCAGGCTTTCGGCAGCCTGGTAGTCGAGCAGGAAGTTCATGCCGTCGACCACGGTAACCATGGTGTCGAGCCGGGCAATGTCCGCCAGGCTCTGGCCGTCTTCGTCGCGAAACGTGAAGGTTTCGGCCACCGGCAACGGCTCGGAGATCCCAGTGGACTCGATCAACAGGTAATCGAACCGACCTTCCTTGGCGAGCTTTCCGACTTCTTCCAGCAAGTCTTCGCGCAAGGTGCAGCAGATGCAGCCGTTGCTCATCTCCACCAGTTTTTCTTCGGAGCGATTGAGGGTGACGTCGCGCTGGACCTCACTGCCATCGATGTTGATTTCGCTCATGTCGTTGACGATCACCGCCACCCGCAGGTTTTCGCGGTTGCGCAGGACGTAGTTGAGCAGCGTGCTTTTGCCGGCGCCGAGGAATCCGGACAGCACAGTAACGGGGAGACGATTGGGCATCAGGTATTCCTCATCAGGGTTGGCCGGTCAAATCGCCCGTTGATGGCGTTCGCGCAGCTCTTCACGTTCTTTGGCTTCGATACACAGGGTGGCCGTGGGGCGCAGCAGCAGGCGCTTGAGGCCGATGGGTTCGCAGGTTTCACGGCACCAGCCGTATTCACCGCGGGCCAGGCGTTCCAGGGCTTCGTCGATCTTGTCCAACAGCTTTTTTTCGCGCTCCAGCAGGCGCAGTTGCCATTGGCGCTGTTCTTCGGCGCTGCCGACATCGGCGGGATCGCTGTTGGGCTCCTGTTCGCGCAGCACCATGAATTCAGCGTCGATACGCGCTTGCAGCTCGTTGCGCTGGGCCAGCAGCAGCTCGCGGAAGAAACCTTGCTGGGCTTCATTCATGTAGTCGGCGCAGGGTTGGGCGAGAAGGTCTTGTTCGGTCATCGGAGGTGGTTCACGGGTCAGGCTGTTTTTTAATGTTATAGTATAACAATGCAAATAAGCCAATCCCCCTTGCTCGTGACGACGAAGGGCGCAATGCTGGCAGCCGAATAACGCCCCGAGAGCCTCTATGAAATACCTGCTGTGTGCTGTGTTGCTGATGCTGGCGAGCCTGGCCAACGCCCAGGTGCCCAGCCTGCTGGCCAACTGCACCCGCAGCGCCAACCTGCTGGCGTGCGTCGACGCCCAGGGCAATGCCTACAGCGTCGCGACGGCAGGCAGCACTACGTATTTGCGGGGCTTTGAAGTGATCGGAAAACGCTATTGGGCACAAACCAGCAGCCGCTACGGGCAACTGACGTTCTTTACCGGGTTGGCTTCCGATGGTGAGGCGTGGGTGGGCTACACGCGGCGAGTGGGCTGGACCACCCTCAACCGGTTTTCCAGTTCCGGTGGTGCCAGCGCCAAGTTCACCTGTAGTCGAATCACCGGCTGTTAGACCTGGCCGGTTTTCTGTTCCTGAACCCAGGCCATGTAGCTGTTCATCGGCGGGTTCTTCTGGAAGTAGTTCTTCAACCCTTCAAATAAACCGTCTGCCACCGCCTGTTGATGGCGTGCGGTGACCAGTCGCTGGGCGTCCTGGGTGTTGGAGATAAACCCGGTTTCCACCAGGATCGACGGCACGTCCGGCGACTTGAGCACCGCAAAGCCGGCCTGTTCCACGCGTTTTTGATGCAGCGTGGTGATGCTTTGCAGGCTGCCCAGTACCGAGCTGCCCAGTTGCAGGCTGGAGGCGATGGTGGCGTTCATCGACATGTCGAGAATCACCCCGGCCAGCATCGGGTCCTTGTCCTTGAGATTGAGCAAGGTGGTGGCGCCCAAGAGGTCGGCGCCGTTTTCCCGCTGCGCCATGAACCGTGCGGTGGCGGAGGTGGCGCCGCCTTCAGACAGCGCATAGACAGAGGCGCCGGACGCCGTAAGCCGTGGCGCGGCATCGGCGTGTACCGAGATAAACATGTCGGCTTTGTGCTGACGGGCGATGTCCACACGTTTACGCAGCGGCACGAAGAAGTCGTCGTTGCGCACCAGCTTCACATCGAAGCCCTTCTCGCGCTTCAGACGCTTGGCCAGCAACTGGGCGATGGACAGCACCACGTCTTTTTCGCGCTGGCCCTTTGAGCCAATCGCGCCGGGATCCTTGCCGCCGTGCCCAGGGTCGACCACCACGATGATGTCGCGTTTTGGATGAGCCCTGTCCACCGGCGCCGGCACGGGTGCAGCCAACGCGGCCGGTGCCGCAGCGATTTGCATAGGCGCATGAGTGGCGCTTGTCAGGTCCAGCACGAGGCGGTGGCCCTGGCCATCCTGCGGCGGCAGGAGAAAGCTGTTGAGCTGCATCGGCGCCTTCAAATCCAGCACGATCCGCGTATCGCCCTGCCCGAAATGCCCCGAGCGAATCGAGGTAATGCCGCTGTTGGTCAGGGCCAGTTGGCTGAAATCACCGGTCAGCTTCGCGCCGCTCAAATCGATGATCAACCGCTCCGGCGCGGTCAGGGTGAAGGTCTTGTATTGCACCGGGCCGCTGAGGTCCAGCACCAGCCGCAGCTTGTTATCCGACCGCCACAGCCGTGCATTGCGGATCTGCGCGGCAGACACGCCCAAGGGCAAGGTGAACACCGCACTGGCCAGCAGCAGGTTGAGGAGTTGACGTCTGTGCATGACTTACACCGCAAATAAAGGAGCTTCCGTACTCGACATGACTGAATAAAAGACAGAACAGAAAAACTTTCGTCGTTTCAATTGTAATAATATAACATGTCTTTTTATTTCCAACGATGGACCTGCTCATGAACGCGCTGACTCTGCCCGATATCGCCGCGCAGGCTTCACGCCAAGCCTTGCCGCTCGATTGGGTGGGCATGTGCGGCATTGCCCTGCCCATTCTGATCGACGGCCAAAGCCTTAGCGCCACGGCTGATGCCGGCGTCAGCCTGGACGACGGCGAGGCCCGTGGCATTCATATGTCACGGCTTTACTTGGCGCTGGAAATGCTTGAACAGCAACCACTTACGCCAGCACTGCTGCGCAGTGTATTGCAACGTTTTCTCGACAGTCATGAAGGTTTATCCACAAATGCCTACCTGCGAATTCATGCAGGTCTGCTGCTGAAACGTCCGGCGCTGGTCAGCCCGTTGGCCGGCTGGAAAAGCTACCCGGTGAGCATCGAGGCGCGCCTGGAAAACCAGATGTTCCACGTGGAACTAAAAATTGACGTTACTTACTCTTCAACCTGCCCTTGCTCCGCTGCCCTCGCCAGGCAATTGATTCAGCAGCAATTTATCGAGGACTTTGCCGGCACACCGCTGCAGCACGAAGACGTACTGACCTGGCTCGGCAGCGCAAACGGCATCGTCGCCACGCCCCACAGCCAGCGCAGCAGCGCGCTGTTGCAGGTCCGGCTTCAGGACGATCAGCCAACACTGCCGCTGACCCAGTTGATCGACGAAACCGAAGCCGCCCTCGGCACTGCCGTGCAGACCGCCGTAAAGCGTGCAGACGAACAAGCCTTCGCCCTGGCCAACGGGCAGAACCTGATGTTCTGCGAAGACGCCGCCCGCCGCCTGAACCTCGCCTTGAAACGCTCGGATGCGGTCAATGCCTTCCACTTGAAAGTGATCCACGCCGAAAGCCTTCACGCGCACGATGCCGTGGCCGAAAGCCGCTGGACGAGACCTTCCGAATGATCACCTGCACCGCTTTGCGCTGGGGCGCCCCCGGCCAACCACTGACCCCCGCCGTGGATTTCACCCTGGAAAAAGGCAGCCTTACCGGCATCATCGGCGCCAACGGCACCGGCAAAAGCAGCCTGTTGAAAGTTATCGCCGGATTGCAGAAGCCACTGGCGGGGAAAGTGACGATCGATGTTCCACGCCGAGGTGGCCTGTCGTTTTTGCCCCAGCAACAGAACCTCGATCGCCAGTTTCCTATCAGCCTCGAAGAATTGGTGGCCGCCGGTTTTTGGGGCAGCAAGCAAACCCCGCAACAACGTACCGAACGCCTGAGCGCCGTGCTCGAAGACTGGTGCCTCAGTGGCCTGGAGCATCGGCCGTTGATGGCCTTGTCGGGCGGCGAACTGCAACGCGCCCTGCTCGCACGCATGAGTTTGGCCGAGTCGCCGATACTGCTCCTGGACGAACCCCACGCCGCCCTCGACGAAGACGGCCAGGCGCTGTGCTGGAAACACATCCACGCCTGGCACGACGCAGGCCGCACGGTGGTCGTGGTGTGCCATGACCTCGGCTCCGTACGCCAACACACCCAGCAAGTGGTGCAGATCAAAAGCAGTGGCTGCGTGTTCGGCTCCAGCAAAGAACTGATCCGCCCGCAGCCGCAAATGCAGGTGGCCTGATGCACTTCGCCGCCCACCTGTGGATGCCGTTTCTCGATTTCGTTTTCATGCGCCGCGCGCTCGTCGGCGGTCTGGTATTGGCATGCAGCACGGCGCCGCTCGGGGTGTTCCTGATCCTGCGCCGCATGAGCCTGATCGGTGACGCGGTGTCCCACGGCATCCTGCCCGGCGCCGCACTGGGCTTCTGGTTTGCCGGACTGAGTTTGCCCGCGCTGACCATCGGCGGCCTGGGCGCCGGCCTGAGCATGGCCGGCCTCGCCGCCTGGATTACCCGTCGCACCGGGCTGAAGGAAGACGCCAGCCTCGCCGCCATCTACCCGATCTCCCTGGCCAGCGGCGTGCTGATCCTTGGCCTCGCCGGCAAACGCCTGGACCTGCTGCACCTGCTGTTCGGCTCGGCCCTGGCGGTAGACGGCCCGACCCTCACCGGCATGCTCTGGGTCTCGGGCTTCAGCCTGATCGCCATGGTGGTGATCTACAAACCGCTGCTGCTGGACACCCTCGACCCGCTGTTCCTGCAAACCGTCAGCCGCCTCGGCCCGCTGGCCCACGGCCTGTTCCTGACCCTGGTGGTGCTGAACCTGGTGATCGGTTTCCAGGCCATCGGCGCGTTGATGGTCGTCGGCCTGATGATGTTGCCGGCGATTGCTTCACGTTTCTGGAGCCGGCGCCTGCCGGTGTTGATCGCCATATCAGCGGTGCTGGGATGCCTGTCGGTATGGCTTGGCTTGTTGCTGTCGTTCTACTACTCGCTGCCCAGCGGCCCGGCAATTGTGCTGGTGGCTGGCGGCTGGTACCTGCTGTCCGTGGTCTTCGGTCCGGTGCACGGCTTGCTGCGCCGCCCGCCTTTGCTTACATCCCAATGAGGTGTTTCCCGATGCGCGCTCTACTCGTGCTGTTCAGTGTGTTGCTGCCGCTGTCGTTCGCGACGGCCCAGGCTGCCGACAAGCTTCAGGTGGTTACCAGCTTCAGTATTCTTGACGACATGACCCACCAGGTCGGTGGCGATCATATCCAGATCAGCAACATGGTCGGCCCCGACGCCGACGCCCACACCTACGAACCAACACCGGACGATGCCAAGGCCCTGCTCAAGGCCAAGGTGATCATCAAGAACGGCCTGGGCTTCGAGCCGTGGCTGGATCGCCTGATCACCAGCACCGAGACCAAGGCCACTGTGGTCACTGCGAGCAAAGGCGTGCTCTCCCACACTATGGAAGAGGACGGCGAAACCATCCCCGACCCGCACGCCTGGCACAACCTGGCCAACACCGTTATCTACGTGAACAACATCACCAAGGCGCTGATCGCTGCCGACCCGGCCAACAAGGCCGACTACGAGCACAACAGCCAGGTGTACCTGAAAGAAATCTACCGACTGCTGGCTGAAGCCAAGGCCAAGTTTGGCGCGCTGCCACCGGGTAACCGTCGCATCGTCACCTCTCATGACGCCTTCGGCTACCTGGGCCAGGCCTACGGTATCGAGTTCCTGTCGCCTCAAGGCCTGTCCACCGAACGTGAACCGTCGGCCGCCGAAGTCGCCACGCTGATCACCCAGATCCGCAAGGACAAGGTCAAGGCCGTGTTCATGGAAAACATCAAGGACTCGCGTCTGCTCCAGCAGATCGCTGACGAGAGCGGCGCGCAGATCGGCGGCACGCTGTATTCGGACGCCCTGGCTGCAGAAGGTCCGGCCAGCACCTTTACCGGCCTGTTCGAATACAACCTCAACACCCTGTGCGCGGCCCTGAGCAAGCCATGAGCCTGAGCATGCTTGACCTGGAAGAGGCTGCCATCGGCAGCCGCTTTCCACTCGATAGCGTGCTCGACGCCCTGCCGTGGAACAGCGATGGCCTGATCGCCGCCATCGCCCAGCAACACGGCAGCGGCGAAGTGTTGATGCTGGCCTGGATGAACCGCCAGGCCCTCGACGAAACCCTGGCCACCGGGCACGTCTGCTACTGGTCCCGCTCGCGCCAGCAACTGTGGCGCAAGGGCGAAACCTCCGGCCACTGGCAACTGCTGGTGGAGGCCCGCCTGGATTGCGACGGCGACGCGGTATTGCTGATCGTCGACCAGCAAGGCCCGGCCTGCCACACCGGCCGGCCCACCTGTTTCTACAACGCCATCGACGGCCATCACGTCAACATCATCACCGCGCCTCTCAAGGAACCTGACCCATGATCCGCAAGAACCCTTCCGGCGATCTGCCCGTGATTGCCGAATCGGCCTACGTCGACAAAACCGCAATCATCTGCGGCAAGGTGGTCATCGGCGAAAACGTATTTGTCGGCCCTTACGCGGTGATCCGCGCCGACGAAGTCGACGCCAACGGTGACATGGACCCGATCACCATTGGGGCCAATTCGAATATCCAGGACGGCGTGGTGATCCACTCCAAATCCGGCGCCGCCGTAACCATCGGCGAGTTCACCTCCATCGCCCACCGCTCCATCGTCCACGGGCCCTGCACCGTTGGTGACCGGGTGTTCATCGGCTTCAACAGCGTGCTGTTCAATTGCGTCGTCGGCGATGGCTGCGTGGTGCGGCACAACTCTGTAGTCGACGGCCGCGATTTGCCCGACGCGTTCTACGTGCCCTCCACCACCCGCATCGGCCCCAACACCGACCTGTCCCAGTTCCCGCCGGTGAGTGTCAGCGCTTCGGAGTTTTCCGAAGACGTGGCGCGCACCAACGTCGACCTGGTACTGGGTTACAAAGCCCTGCAAAACGAGTTCTGACCATGAGCCGCCTGCTTATCCGCAACGCCCGCCTGGTGAACGAAGGCGAGGAATTCGAGGCTGACCTGCTGGTCGCCAATGGCCGTATCGAGAAGATCGCCGGCAGCATCGACAACGCCAACGCCACCGTGGAAATCGACGCCCAAGGCCAGTGGCTGCTGCCGGGAATGATCGACGACCAGGTGCATTTCCGAGAACCCGGCGCGCCGGACAAAGGCAGCTTCTACAGCGAGTCCCGCGCGGCGGTGGCGGGTGGAATCACCAGTTTCATGGACATGCCCAACACCAACCCGGCGACCCTGAACCTGGATGCCCTGGCCGACAAGAAGCGCCGCGCGGCGCTGCATTCGGTGGCCAACTATGGCTTTCACTTCGGAGTGAGCAACGACAACCTCGACACCGTCGCCGCGCTGGACCCGCGGGAAGTCGCCGGGGTCAAAGTGTTCATGGGTGCGTCTACCGGCAATATGCTGGTGGATGATCCGAAGATCCTCGAGCGTCTGTTCGCCGAGGTGCCGACCATTCTCCTGGCCCACTGCGAGCACACCCCCAGCATCCTGGCCCGCGAGCAAAGGATGCGCGAGCGTTTCGGTGAGCACATTCTTGCCGTGGCGCACCCGCTGATCCGCGATGCCGAGGCCTGCTATCGCTCCTCGTCCCTGGCGGTGGAACTGGCCAAGCGGCACGGCACGCGCCTGCATGTGCTGCACATCACCAGCGCACGGGAGTTGGTGCTGTTCGAAGACAAACCCCTGGCGCAAAAACACATCACGGCGGAAGTCTGCCTGCATCACCTCTTGTTCGATGACCGCGACTACGCCCGCCTCGGCCACCAGATCAAATGCAACCCGGCGATCAAGACACGCGCCGACCGCAACGCCTTGCGCCTGGCATTGTTGAGTGATCGTCTGGATGTAATTGGCAGTGACCATGCGCCGCACACCTGGGCGCAAAAACAACTGCCGTATCGCGAGGCGCCGTCAGGCTTGCCGCTGGTGCAACACGCCCTGCCGGCGCTGCTGGAGTTGGTCGCCGACGGACTGCTGCCGCTGACCACGCTGGTGGCGAAAACCAGCCATCGGGTCGCGGACCTGTTTGCGATCCCCGACCGTGGCTACCTGCGCGAAGGCTATTGGGCCGACCTGGTGCTGATCCAACCCGAGCCTCACGGCAAACCCGTCAGCAGCCAGCCGATCCTGGCCCGCTGCGGCTGGACGCCCTTTGCCGGGCGCAGCTTCCGGCACAGCGTCAGCACCACGCTTGTGTCCGGCCACCTGGCCTGGCACGACGGGCGCGTGCACGACAGTTGCCAGGGGCTGCCGCTGCATTTCCAGCGTTGAAGAGACTCTGTACCTGGCAATCCAATCAAATGTGGGAGCGGGCTTGCTCGCGAATGCGGTGGGTCAGCCAATACACCTGTGACTGATTCACCGCATTCGCGAGCAAGCCCGCTCCCACATTTTGATCGGGGTATGTCTTAGGTTAAGCGCGGGGTTTGACCGTGCCGCAGTTGCTGCCCAACCACTGCGCATGGGTGTCCAGGCTGCCCTTCTGCTGTACGCCGGTGGCGTTGAAGGTACCGTTAACCGTAGTGGTGAATTCCTGCTGGCTCTGGAACGTCGCCACGCCAGTGCCCTGGGCTTTCGGGCAACTGAAGCGGAATTTCCATTGGTTGCCGGTCTTGTCCGTCACTTCCTGCTTGCAGCCCGATTGCGGATCGGTCAGCGGGATGGAATCGGACGCCACCTGGGCCGGAGTCAGGCACACCTGCACGCCTTTGCCGGCCATGGTGATGCCTTGCTTCTCAAGCATCGCGCGTTGTTCCGGGGTCATCTGTTGCTTGAGCTGACCGAGGATCAGCGACAAGTCCGGCAGGTCCTGGTTATCGACCTTCATGTTGCTGGTGGTCAACTCCCACAAGCCCGGCGCCAACATCTGCGCTTGCGCCGCCACAGGCAGCGTCAAACCAACAACCATGGCCAAACCAAGCAGACGAGCATTCATCGGGTAACTCCTGGGCAATTGTCGGCGTTAGACGCCGCAAAAGCGCCAGTGTTGCACAGCAAATAAAATAGCGACATTCGTGGCCGAACATGGTCTGTTAGGCACTTGTTCGTCAGGAGTACCGTTGTCCATGGATTTCTTTGGCCCGCACCTGCTCGCCTATTTCATTGCCACCCTGCATTTTCTGGGCACCCTCGCCGCCATCCATGCGGTGCTGACCGTCAGGACCGCCCAAGGCTCGATTGCCTGGGCATTGTCGCTGATGTTCATCCCCTACCTGACGCTGATTCCCTACCTGATCTTTGGCCGGAGCACTTTCGACGCCTACATTCAGGCGCGGCGCCAGGCCAACCAGGAAATGCACAAGGCGATCACCGAGCTGAACTGGCGCCCATGGGTTGAAGAGGCATTGGCCGCGCGCAACTCCCAGGCCTACGCTTCGCTGCGGGCCATGCCCAAGCTGGGGCGCATGCCGTGCCTGGCGAATAATCAGGTGCGTTTGCTGATCAATGGCGAGGCTACGTTCAGCGCGATTTTCGAGGCGATTCGCTCGGCAAAGACCGCCGTGCTGTTCCAGTTCTTCATCATTCATGACGACGAACTTGGCCGCCAACTGCACACCTTGCTCAAGGAAAAAGCCGCCGAAGGCGTAGCCATTTTCGTGCTGTACGACCGTATCGGCAGCCATGCCCTGCCCCATCGTTATGTGCAGTCACTGCGGGACGCCGGAGTGCAGGTCAAGGCCTTCGCCACCCGCAGTGGCTGGCTCAACCGCTTCCAGGTCAACTTCCGCAACCACCGCAAGATCGTGGTGGTGGATGGCATTACCGGGTTCGTCGGTGGGCATAACGTCGGCGATGAGTACCTGGGCAAGAAACCGCCGCTGGCGCCATGGCGTGACACCCATGTGCAAGTCAGCGGCCCAGTGGTGGCGTGCTTGCAGGAGTCGTTTGCCGAGGACTGGTTCTGGGCCGCGCGGGAGTTGCCGCCGCTGCTGCTGCCGGATACCTACCCGGACGACGGCGTGCTCTGCCAGTTGCTGGCCAGCGGCCCGGCGGACCCTTATGAAACCTGCTCGCTGTTTTTCGTCGAGGCCATTCATGCGGCCACCGAGCGGGTATGGATCACCAGCCCGTATTTCATTCCCGATGAGGCGGTGTTTGCGGCTTTGAGGTTGGCGGTATTGCGCGGTGTCGACGTGCGCCTGCTGCTGCCGTCACGGCCGGATCACCGCATCGTCTACGCCGCTTCCAGCCTGTATGCGATCGAAGCCGTGCGCGCCGGGGTGCGGGTATTCCGCTATACGCCAGGATTCCTGCATCAGAAAGTGGTGTTGGTCGACCGTGAAATCAGCGCCATCGGCAGTGCGAACCTGGATAACCGCTCGTTCCGGCTGAATTTCGAAGTGATGTTGCTGACGGTAGATGACACCTTCGCCAGCCAGGTGGAGCACATGCTGCTGGAAGACTTCGCCCTGGCCCATGAAATCAGCCAGGAAGAAAACCGCCAGACCCACCGCCTGCAACAATTGGGCATGCGGATCGCGCGGCTGATTTCTCCAATCTTGTAAGGCTTGCACCGAACCCAATGTGGGAGCGGGCTTGCTCGCGAAAGCGGAGTGTCAGTCACTGAATGTGTTTCTGATCCAACGCCTTCGCGAGCAAGCCCGCTCCCACACAAGCCCGCTCCCACATTCAGATCACCGGTACCATTGCTTACTGGTACAGGTCATCCCGCGTCCAAGGCAGCTCATGGCTACCATCGGCATGGGGTTTCACCGCCAGAATCTGATGCAGGTTGATCCAGCCCCGGGCAAACGCATACGCACAGCCGGCCAGGTACAGGCGCCAGATGCGCAAGGCTTGCTCCGGCACCATCTTGCCCGCCGCTTCCAGGTTGTCTTCGAGGCGCTCGCTCCAGTGATCCAGCGTGCGCGCGTAATGCAGGCGCAAGCTTTCGACGTCGACGACTTCCAGGCCCACGTCGCTGATCTCGGCGGTCATCATCGACAGATGCGGCAACTCGCCGTTGGGGAACACATAACGCTCGATAAAATCCCCCGCGCCACGGCCCACGGGCCGGCCATCAATGTGCTTGGCGGTAATCCCGTGGTTCATCACCAGGCCGCCCTCACGCACCGCGCCGTAGAGAATCTTGCAGTACTCCGCCAGGTTGGCGTGGCCAACGTGTTCAAACATCCCCACGCTCACCACCTTGTCGAACCGGCCATCCTGAGGCAAGTCGCGGTAGTCGAGCAGCGTCAGCTCTACCTGGTCTTCCAGGCCTTCGGCCTTCACCCGCTCCTGGGCCAGCGCCAGCTGTTCCTTGCTCAGGGTGATACCGAACACCTTGACCCCGAATTCCCGCGCGGCATACCGCGCTAGCCCACCCCAACCGCAGCCCACGTCGAGCAAGTACTCCCCCGGCTGCAGCCGCAATTTGCGGCACAGGTGGCGGAATTTGTCTTGTTGGGCTTGATCAAGGGATTCGCTGCCGGTTTCGAAATACCCGCAGGAATAGGCCATGTCGCGGTCCAGCCACAGCTGGTAGAACTCGTTGGACAGGTCGTAATGGTAGGAAATAGCCGCTGCGTCGGTGGCCTTGTCGTGGATCGAGCGCACCGGACGACTCCCCTCGTCGTCATCAACCAGGGCATGACTCAACTCGTCAACGACCCTGATCACTTCGGAAATGGAGCCTTCCAGCTCCAGTTTGCCCTCGACGAAAGCTTCGCCCAGTGAGTCCAGCGTCGGATGGCTGAGCGTTGAAACCATCATGGGGTCCTTGACCACAATGGTGACGCTGGGATCCGGGCCCAGGTTGAATTCATGGCCGTCCCAGAGTCGAAGACGCAGCGGTAGCTTGAGATTCTGTAAGGCCGGTGGAAGTTGCGCGAGCATGAGTAGTCCCCCCTTGTTTCAGACGTCTGAAATGAGGGTAGACCATCCACGGAAAAATTAGCAGGCTATCGAAACAATAGCGCCTTTCTATGGTGCCCGCCGCTGGAGCAAACCCTCCTGGACCCACTGTTTCAGCCAGGTAACCGCTTGCAATGGCGCGCCCTCCTGGTAAGTGACTGCCAACTCGGCACACAGTTCGGAAAAACTCCAACCGTTGGCGACCATGCCTGTCAGCGCGCTGGCTTGCGCCGGTTCAACGCTGCGGTATTGGCAGACATTCTGATGGCGCCAGACCAGGCACACCTGCGCCAACGGCAGGGCTTCGCTGCCGGGAAAGTCCCACTCGCCCTTGCTCGCACGCCAGATGCCCAGGCTGTTGAAATCACACAGCACCTGCTGCACCGACGGCACCAACTGCACCTGCAGCCCTGGCCAGTCTTCGGGCGGCAGCGTTGCCATGTCTTGCAGGGTCAACGGCTCGCCCTGCGGTGCATCAAAGGCCAGGGTGAATGCCCATTCGAGCCGCGCCAGCTCGGCAGGCGCCAAACCTTGCTCGCCATAATGCTCAACGATAAACCCGGGGAACCGCTCGCCAAACCAGCGCAAGCTGTAATGGGCCGAGGGATAACGGCGGGTATAGGCCGAACCCAACGCTGCAAACTCCTCGTCCCCCAGCCAATACCAGACGGCGCTGAAGTCATCGCGCAGCACCTCCTGCAATCGGGCGTGATAAGCGTTGTGGTAAATCGCCAGGCCCGTCTCGACATCCAGGGTCGGACCGCCGATCAAGGTGGCGCTGAAGCTGTTGCTGGCAGTGGAAGACTCGGCCAGCAAATGCCGCTCAAAGGCCAATTGCCAATCGATCAGGCGCATAACGCTCTCCTGTCCAGCGCGCTCGCGCCCAGTTCGCGGGCCTTGTTCAACTCGTCGAGCAGCTCCTGGAAAGGCGGGAAATGGTCATCGCGTTCGAGCAAGGTCGAGACTGGCCCGAGGTGCTCCAGGGTCCGCTGATACAGCGCCCACACCGGATCGCATACCGGATGGTCATGGGTGTCGATCACGTAGTCGCCGTAATCCATATGCCCGGCCAGGTGCAGTTGGCGGATGCTTTCGGGCGGCAGGTTGCGGATAAATTCCCAGGCGTCGAACCCGTGATTGCGCGAGCTGACGTAGACGTTATTCACGTCCAGCAGCAACTGGCAGCCGGTGAGATGGGTCAGGGCGTTGAGAAATTCCCACTCGGTAAACTCATCCGCCTTGGAGCGCACGTAGCTGGAGACGTTTTCCAGCACGAACGGGCGCTGCAACACATCCTGCACCTGCCGCACGCGAGCGGCGACGTGGTACAGGCTTTCTTCGGTGTAGGGCAGCGGCAGCAAGTCATGCAACTGGTGCGCGTTGCCACGGCTCCAGCACAGGTGATCGGAAATCCACGCCGGCCGGATGCGCTCGGAGAGCTGCTTGAGTTGTTTCAGGTAATCGGTATCGAGGGCATGGGGCCCGCCGATTGAAAGGGACACACCGTGCATCACCAGGGGATAACGCTCGGCTATCGCATCCAGGTAGTACAAAGCCTTGCCGCCCTGCACCAGATAATTCTCGGAGATCACTTCGAACCAATCCACGGCCGGCGATTGTTCAAGGATCTGCTGGTAGTACTCGCTGCGTAAACCCAGGCCGTAACCCAGACTCGGAAGGGAAGCGGACATAAAAACACTCCTGGGGAAAGTGTCCGCAGCGGAGGGGGGCCCGCTGCGGTTGCACTCGGTTGTCGGTTATTCGCCGACTTTGCCGCCTTTCTGATCGCACATCGCCTTGCTCATCGACAGGAAGCCCTGGCCTTTGCAAGAACCCATGCCTTTGCAGGCGTGGTCTTTGGTTTTGCAGTCGTTCTGGCCTTTGCAGGCGTTGACGCCATAGCAATGGACCTGGGCGTCTGCTGCCTGTACCTGAGTGGCAACACCGGCAAACATGCCAGCAGCGGCGATAGCGAGGGCGGCACCAGCAGCAGCGGATTTGATGTTCATTGTGTATTCCTCATGATCGGTAGTGGAGCCGGTCTGAACGGATTGTTCAGTCTCGACATAGCACTAGAGTGAGGTACCCCCATGGCGTTACAGCACGACTGAAAAATTTATTCCTCGAGTTTCAATAACGGCTCCTGGAACCGCAACAAGCGCCCCGCATTCCCCAGCACCAGCAGCGTACTGAGGTTGTGCAGCACCGCCGCAATCATCGCGCCCGCCGCGCCCAGCCAGCCAAATGCGGCGAACACCACGATCGCCAGCGTCCAGCCCAGACCGATGATCACGTTGACCTGCAACGTGTGCCGGCACTGGCGACTCAAGCGCACACAGGTGCCCAGCCGCCGCAGGTCGCTGCCGATCAGCACCACGTCCGCCGATGCCAGCGCGATATCCGCCCCGCCCGCGCCCATCGCCACACCGACCACACCCGCCTTGAGCGCCAACGAATCGTTGATCCCGTCGCCCACCACCATCGGCCGGAAACCGCTGCCGATTTCCCCCAGCACGCGATTGAGTTTGTCCTCCGGCAAAGCCTGGGCTTCGACGTCGCTGATGCCCACTTCCAACGCCAGGCTGTCGGCCACGCTCTGGCGGTCGCCGGTCAGTAGCAGTTGGCGCCCCAGGCCCAATTCACGCAGCTCTTTCATCGCCTGGCGCGCTTCAGGTTTCACGCTGTCCGCCAGCAACAGCCAGGCAAGGAACTGCCCGTTCAACGCAAGCCCGGCAATCGGGCCGTCGTGATTGGGGACCGCCGTGGTCGTGATGCCCAGTTGCTCAAACAATTCCGGCCGGCCGAGGGCGGCTTCGCCCTGCCCGGTCTGCGCGACCACACCGAGGCCCTGGCGCTCGCGAATATCCGACAGCACCAGCATTTGTTCCTGAGTCGCCAGCCCCGCCAATGCCCGGCTGACCGGGTGGCTGCTGGCCGAGCCGAGGCTGGCCGCCAGGTTGAGCAGCACTTGCCGATCCGGCTCGCGGGTGTCGATGGACTGCAAACGCAGGGTGCCAAACGTCAGGGTGCCGGTCTTGTCGACCACCAGGGACGTCAGGTCCGCCAGCTCTTCGAGAAACGCCGAGCTGCGAATCAGAATGCCGTGACGCGCCGCCACCGCAATGCCCGCAATCGCCGTGGCCGGCGCCGACAACACCAAAGCACACGGGCACGCCGCCACCAGCACCGCGAGCATCGCCTGGGCGTCATTGGTGACAAACCAGGTGACCGCCGCCAGCAACAGCACCAGCACCATGTAGCTGCCGGCGTAGCGCTCCAGCAATCGGGTGATCGGCGGCTTCGAACGTTCGGCGCTCTGCATCAGGGCGATGACTTTGCCCAGCGTCGACTCATTGCCGGTGCGGGTCACTTCCAGGCGCAGCAAACCGTCGAGGTTGATCGCGCCACCAAACACCTGCACGCCGATACTCGCTTCCAGCGGCACCGATTCACCGGTAATCGGCGCGGTGTCCAGGCTGGCCTGGCCCGACAGCACCACGCCGTCGGCGGGCACGCGGTCACCGGCACGCACTTCGACGATATCGCCGGTCTTCAGGATGCCGTTGTCCACTTCCAGGATCGTCCCGTCCGCCTGCACCAACCGTGCGTGGCTACGGGTCAGCTTGCCCAGGGCATGAATCGCTTCCTGGGAGCCGATGACGCTGCGCTCTTCCAGCACATGGCCGAAGATCATGATGATCGGCAGCAGCGCGGCGGTCAGCAGGTCACCGGTAGCCCAGGCGCCGAGCATCGCCAGCGCAATGAGTTGGTCGGTGATGCCATGCAAACTTGGATACCGCAGGCTGTACCAGGCCGAGCGCATCACGGGCACGGCCACCAGCAATGAGGCGACGCCCAACAGCAGTTGGCTCACGCCGGTCTGGTCCGGCGCCAGCCAGCGCCATACCAGGCCCAGGCTGAGCAGGCCCAGGGCGAGCATCGCCAGGGTCAGTTGCCGGGCGGCGCTGCGTTGTTCGGCCGACGAGAGCATCGGGGCGGCGTGGGCGGTCATTGTTCGGCTCCCTGAATGATCAGGCGGGAATCGTCTTTAGGGTCAACCGTGGTCACGGAGCCGGCCTGCCCGAGAATCTTCGGCAGGCGTTCGCGGTACAGGCGCAGCAACAGGCCTGGGTCTTGGACCTGGGCCAGGCTGGCGACGGTAGCGGTTTGCGCCTGGGCGTTGGACAGCCGTTCGCTGGCCTGGGCGTGAGCCACTTGCACGGCGCGGTCGGCGTCCTGGTTGGCGGTCTGGGTAAGTTTTTCGGCGTCGGTGCGCGCATTGGCCACCGCCTTGTCGGCTTGCTGGCTGGCGGTCAGCACTGCGTTGAAGGCATTGACCGCCGGGCCCGGCAAGCTCGATTGCACGTCGACCCGGGTGACTTCGATGCCCAGGCCAAGGCCGGTGGACGCCAGGTCAGCCAGGCGTTGATTGATGCCGCGCACCAGGTCGCCACGCAGCCGTTCGCGGCGTTCGGCGGCCTGGTTGTCGGCGCCGATCAACTCGGGGCGCGCCACCAGAATCGTGTCCAGATCCCGCGCCGCAGTCAGCACCACAGCGCTGCGAGTGACCAGTCGATCCAGCGCCGGCAGCACGTGATCGCCCTGCAAAACAAACGCATAGGGTTCGGTGACCTTGTAGAAGACCCGCACATCCAGTTGCACCACGCCGGCATCGCCGGTCAGCAGGTAGCCGGAGCCGGCCAGGGCATCGCTCAGCGGCGTGGCAAAACTGGCCACGCGATCGGCTTGGGTGGCCGCATCGGAACGCAGCAGGTTTTCCACCCGGCGCTCGATCACCCGGTCCGCGGCGGGCAACAGCACCACTTGTTCAAACGGACGCGGCCAGGCCAGCAGCAGCCCGGCATTCTGGATCCGGTCCAGCGCGCCGAAGTGCAACACCACGGCACGGTTCTGCGGGTCGATCTGGCGCACGTTGGAAAACGCCCACGCCAGCGCGGCCAATACCGTCACCGCATACAGCGCCAGGAACGTCAGCCGTCCAGCCTGGATCCACGGGCTGTCGAGGCTTTCCCGCTCACTCATGGCTGGACATCCTTCGGCCCATCCACCAGCGCGCGGAAAGGCGCGGCGTCGGTGCGCAGGATGATCTTGGTGCCCGGCGTGACCACTGTGCCAAGGGTGTCAAGGGAACGCAGCAGGTTATACAGCTGCGGATTGCCGGCGTAGGCACGGCCATAAATCTGCGCGGCTTCGACCCGGGATTGCGCTTCGATGTCGGCGGCTTTCACCGTGGCGTCGGCCTGGACGATCCGCGCATCACGCTCGGCGGCCGAACGAATCTGCGCCGCTTCACGCTTGCCCACGGCGGTGCGTTCCGTGGCGATGGTCTCGCGCTCGGCGCGCATGCGGTCGACGGTGGCGGCCAGGGTCACCGACGGCAAGGTCAGCCGTTCAACGCCCACCTGCACCACACGCACGCCATAGGTGGTGAGCAATTGTTGATCAATCTGCTGGCGCAGCTGCGCTTCAAAATCGGCAATGCGCACCTGGCTGGCATCGGTGTTCACCAGGTTGGCCAGGTCGAAACTGGCGGCAGTGGTTTCCAGCGCCGAGCCGACAAAGGTGCGAATCTGCCGCGCCGCTTCATCCGGCTGGTTCTGCACCGCGCGCATAAAGCGCTGCACATTGTCGGGGTCGCCCTGCACCTGCCAGGCCACGTAGGCCTGCACGATGATCCGCAGGCCATCGCGGGTGCCCACATCCTGCAAACCGCTGGAGGTGGTGCGCAGGCGCAGGTCCACCGGAATCGCCGCCTCGAACGGCGCCGGCCAGCGCCATCCCAGGCCCGGCTCCAGCAATACCCGCGACGGGTTGCCGAAGCGAGTAATCACCGTGGCTTCACCGGAACGCACCTGCACCAGGCTCGCCGCGGCGACCGCGAACAGCACCAGCAACACCGCCCAGCCCATACGCCGCCAGGGGAACGGGCCGGCTTCGTGCTCATCGCCATGATGGTGATGATGGTGGCCGTGGTGGTGACCATGGCCTGCGTGATCGTGAGAATGAGCGCTCAACAGATGAACTCCTTATTGAACGGCTTTACGCGGCACCGCAGGGTCGGCCGGTAAGGTAAAGGAACGCAGATCGATGGTCGGTGCGCCACTGGCGCCCAGGCGATGATCAAGAATGAGTAACTTGGCGTGAGCCAGGCCCTGGCTCAGTTGGCTCAGGTACTGCTCCAGCACGAACGCCTGGCCGGCTTGTTGATAGGCCTTTTGTTCGGCGCTGAAGCGCAGGTCCGCCGCTTGGGCGCCGGCGCTGACTTCATGGGCCGTGGCCTGGGCCTGGTCACGGGCGGTACTGGCTTGCAGCAACGCCTGGTTGGTCTGCTCACTGGCAGCGCCGCGCTCTCGGGAAATCAGCGCCTGGGCGCCGATCTGCGCAGCTTGCACCGCGTGGTAGGCATTCGCCGCACCGGAGGGCGGGTGAATGGCTTCCACCACGGTGGCGAGAATTTCCACGCCGCTGTCGAGTTTCTTCAGGTCCGCTTGCACCGCCTGGCCAATTTCATCGGCGAGGCTGTTGCGTTCCTCACCCAGCAATTCATCAAGGGTTCGCGAGGCAAACTCGTGGACGAGGATGCGGCTGGCGGTGCTGCGGATCAGCGTGGGCACATCGGCGCTGTTATAGGTGGCGGCGAGTGCGGCCTGGTCGGTCAAGCCGATGCGGTACACAAAGCGCACGTCCATATTGACGATCTGGAAGCTCTGCTTGTCGCCGCTGCTGCTGGCGATCACCTGGGATTTGTCATTCACATGGCTGGCGTCCCACAGGCGGTTGGCGATCAGCGGCGCCGGGCCCTCGGCCGGAGCGACGTCGGTGTTTGCCGCTTCGCCAACGCTGGTGGCCAGCTCATGGACCACGCCGTTCTCCACGTTCAGCACGCGGCCCAGCGGCCACGGCAAACCGGCATGCAGGCCAGGCCCGAAGACCTCCACCGGCTTGCCAAAGCGTTCATAAATCCCACGGCTTTGCAGGGCGACTTCATGCACGCCGGTCAGCAACCAGCCTACGGCCAGCACCACCACCAGCACTGGCAGGAATGCCCGGCGCATGTAGGTGAAGGCCCAGATCTGCCGCAGGTCGATGCCGAAACGGTTGTGCAGTTCGTGCTGCAAGGCGAGCAACGGTTGCGGCGGCCAGCGCAGCATCCCGGCGATAAAACTTTGCGCCATCAGGCGCGGTTCAAGCCGCCCCTGGCGCGGGCTGAACAGCGACAGCAGGCCTCTTAGTAGAAACTCCAGCGCCACCAGGGCCGGCAACAGGCCGATCAACACGGCCAGGCGCAGAGGCCACACGGACTCTTCACCGGCAAACAGCAGACAAATCGCACTGATCACCAGGCAGATAATCGCCACCCGGCTCAGTTGCGCCAGTTGCACCGCTTCCGGCCATTGGGCGGTGCTTTCCTGGGCCATGCGCCGTTCAAACACCAGCAAGCCGAACGCCAGTGCCAAGGCAATGGCGGCGCCCACACTGGCAGCCTGGCCCAGCGCCGCGGCGGGCAAGGTCAAGCTCCAGAATTCCAGAACGCTGAAGAATGCCAGCAACGACCAGCCGCACAGCCAGAACACCGGTGCGCCAATCTGCACCAGCAAGCCGTTACCGACGCGACCGAACTGCCGGTTTAGCCAGCCAGGTTCTTCTTGTGGCAGCGGCGGTTCGATCAGCCGTGCAGCCGGCTCCTCCAGCGCCATGGCTCGCCAATCCGCGACCCACCACGCCGATTGCAAGCCAGCCACCAGCACCAGCAACGCCGAGGCGCAGTTGATCAGCACCACCGGCCAGATCGACAGCGGGGCGAACAGCGCCACAAACAGCGCCAGCATCCAACCGCCGACCGCCAGCACCGTCAGGCCAATGCCGGCCTGCCTTAACCGGCGGGCATGAAACAACCCCTGCTGAAAACGCGGCAGCCCTTCAATGGCCACGTCATCAGCATCTAGATCCACTCGCATCCCCAAACGCCCACCCAGAAACAATTGGTTACCCTATAACGCGGGGCGTGAAATTTTTGTTTGGTTTCACACAGATAGTGACGAAAGCCCCAGAAACACGAGCCATCACTGGTTTCAGCGGTGATAAATCGGCACACTCCCCAGAGTTTTTCGCGGGCTTACGGACAAGGAAGCGTCACTCCCCATGATTTCGATCTATCAGCTTAAACCGCGTTTTCAGAACCTGCTGCGCCCGCTGGTGCAGCGCCTCTACGACAACGGCACCACCGCCAACCAGATCACCGTGCTGGCCGGGGTGGTTTCCCTGCTGGTGGGATTGCTGATTGCCGGCTTCGCACAACATGTGTGGCTGTTTGCGCTGATCCCGCTGTGGATGATCCTGCGCATGGCCCTCAATGCCATCGACGGCATGCTCGCCCGGGAGTTCGGCCAGCAATCGCGACTCGGCGCCTACCTCAATGAACTGTGCGACGTGATCGCCGACAGCGCACTGATCCTGCCGTTTGCGCTGATCCCCGAGGTCAGCCTGGCGCCGGTATTGCTGGTGACGCTGCTGGCGGTGTTCAGCGAATACGCCGGCGTGCTCGGGCCGATGGTCGGGGCTTCCCGGCGTTACGACGGCCCGATGGGCAAGAGCGATCGGGCATTTGTGCTCGGGGTGCTGGCCACCGGCGTAGCGCTGGGCTGGCTGGGTGCCGGTTGGGTCGAAGCGGTGATGTGGCTGGTCGCGGCGTTGCTGGCCTACACCCTGGTCAACCGCGTGCGCCAAGGCTTGAAAGAAGAAACGAACACCTCCCCTTCTGCATAAGGATTTTGCGATGCGTGAACAGCAAGAGCACACCTTCAGCACCCATGACGGGGTGGAGCTTTTCTACCGTCATTGGCCCGCCACCGCACCCGCGGGCTTTGCGCCGCGCAAGGCGATCTTGCTGTTCCATCGCGGCCACGAGCATTCCGGTCGTATCGCCCACCTGGTGGACGAGCTGAACCTGCCGGAGTTCGACTTCTTCGCCTGGGACGCCCGTGGCCACGGCCAATCCCCCGGCGCGCGCGGCGACAGCCCGAGCTTCGCCACCAGTGCGCGGGACGTGCAGACTTTCGTTGACCATATCCGCAGCGCCTACAACATCGAGGAAGAACACCTCGCAGTGATCGCCCAAAGTGTCGGCGCGGTGATCGCGGCCACCTGGGTGCACGACTACGCGCCGAAGATTCGCTCGCTGGTACTCGCCTCCCCCGCATTCAAGGTCAAACTTTACGTGCCCTTCGCCCGGCCGGGCCTGGCGTTGATGCGCAAGTTTCGCGGCAACTTTTTCGTCAACAGCTACGTCAAGGCCAAGTTCCTGAGCCATGACCCGGAGCGCGTGGCGTCCTACGACAGTGATCCGCTGATCACCAAAGCCATTTCCGTGAATGTGCTGCTGGGCCTGTACGAAGCGGCCGACCGGGTTGTAGCCGATGCCCAGGCAATTCAGGTACCGACCCAACTGCTGATCTCCGGCTCGGACTTTGTGGTGCACCGCAAACCCCAGCAGCAGTTTTTCGACCGCCTCGGCAGCTTGAAGAAAGAGCTGCACATCCTCCCCGGCTTCTTCCACGACACCCTCGGTGAACGTGATCGTGCCGTGGCCTTGAGCAGCGCCCGGCGCTTTATCCTGCAGAACTTCGAACACCCGCTGGACCGCGCCTCCTTGCTGGATGCCGACAGGATTGGCCTGACCTGCGCCGAATCCGAGTCCCTCGCCGCGCCGTTGCCACGCAACTCCCTGCGCGACCTGTACTGGCGCATGACCCGCGCCAGCATGGGCCTGGGCAGCAAACTGTCGGATGGCGTGAAGCTCGGTTTCGACACCGGCTTCGACTCCGGCAGCACCCTGGACTACGTATACCGCAACAAACCCACCGGCAAAGGCGGGCTGGGGCGGATGATCGACACCAACTACCTGAACTCCATCGGCTGGCGCGGTATTCGTCAGCGCAAGTTGAACGTGGAAGAACTGCTGCGCCTGGCGATGGCCAAGCTGCGGGACGAGCAGCGGGAAGTGCGCATCGTCGACATCGCCGCCGGGCATGGTCGGTACATTCTGGAAGCCTTGCAGGGCGTTTCGCCGTTGCCGGAATCGATCCTGCTGCGGGACTACAGCGATATCAACGTGCGCGACGGTGGCGCGCTGATTCGTGAAAAAGGGCTGGGGGATATCGCCCAGTTCGTCAAAGGCGATGCGTTTGACCGGGCGGACCTTGCGGCGCTGGAACCCAAGCCGACGCTGGCGGTGGTGTCCGGGCTATATGAACTGTTCGCGGATAACGCGATGGTCGGTGGCTCGCTCGCCGGCTTGGCCGAAGCCGTGGAGCCAGGTGGTTATCTGGTGTACACCGGCCAACCGTGGCACCCGCAACTGGAACTGATCGCCCGCGCCCTCACCAGCCACCGCCAGGGCCAGGCCTGGGTAATGCGCCGGCGCAGCCAGGCGGAAATGGATCAACTGGTGGCAGCCGCCGGTTTCCGCAAGATCACCCAGCGTGTGGATGAGTGGGGGATTTTCAGCGTGTCCCTGGCACAGCGAGCCTGACCCATGCGTGAACCGGGCCTGTTGAAACCGGCGGTGCTGTGGCTGCTGCTGTTGGCGCCGCTGTTTTTCAGCACCTACGGCTTTGCCACGTGGGTCACCAGCCAGCGCAGCGACGTGGGCACGATGGTGTTCGGCTGGGAAACCCATATCCCGTTCTGGGCCTGGACCATCGTGCCCTACTGGTCGATCGACCTGCTCTACGGTTTCTCCCTGTTACTGCCAAGCACCCGCCATGAACTGAAACAACATGCCTTGCGCCTGCTGACGGCCCAAGTGATTGCCGTCACCTGCTTCCTGATCTGGCCCTTGCGTTTCACCTTCGAAAGACCGGAGCTGGACGGCGTGTTTGGCTGGCTGTTTGCGGTACTCGCCGGGTTCGACAAGCCGTTCAACCAGGCGCCGTCATTGCACATCGCGCTGCTGGTGGTGCTGTGGATAATGTATCAGCGGCATAGCCAGGGCCTGTGGCGCTGGCTGGTGCATGGCTGGTTCGCGTTGATCGGCCTTTCGGTGCTGACCACTTATCAACATCACTTTATTGACTTACCCACAGGCGCCCTTGCCGGCTGGATGTGCGTGTGGCTGTGGCCGCTGGAACATCCGAGCCCGCTGCTGAATGCCCAGCTGACCAGGGACCGCCAGCGTTGGCGGCTGGGGTTGCGCTATGGCTTCGGGTCGCTGGTGTGTTTGATCCTGGCGTTTTCCCTTGGCGGCGGCTGGTTGTGGCTGCTTTGGCCGGCGGTATCCCTTGGCTTGATGAAGGCGAATTACCTGGTACTGGGCGTTGCGGGATTTCAGAAACGCGCCGACGGACGACTCACTCCGGCGGCGCGCTGGTTGTTGGCGCCTTATCTGGTGGCCGCCTGGATCAATTCCCGCCTGTGGACACGTAGACATCCACAGCCCGATCAGGTTGTGGATAACGTTTGGCTGGGGCGAATTCCCACCAGCGGTGAGCTGGGATCATTCAAGGCGGTGGTCGATCTGTGCGCCGAATTGCCGATTAATCCACAGGGTCGCGCCTACTACAGCCTGCCAGTGCTCGACCTGACGGCGCCCACTGCAGCGCAATGCGTGGAAGCCGCCCAAGCGATAGAGCGGCTACGCTCAGCCGGACCCTTGCTGGTGTGCTGCGCCCTCAGTTACTCACGCAGCGCCACCGCCGTGGCTGCATGGCTGCTACATACCGGGCGCGCAGGCAATGTCGACGAGGCGGTGGCTATTATTCGTACAGCACGCCCACGTGTGGTCCTGCATTCCGCGCACCGTGAAGCCCTGGAGGGTTTAGCCCATGCCCGCTGATATGGAATTACAGGTCGTCGCCAGCCTGCTGCGGCGGGGCCGTTCCCTGGATCAGTTATCCACAGGCCTGACCTTGCTCGGCGTACTGTTCGGCCTCGCTCAACTGCTGATGGCCAGCATCACGCCGGTCTGCCTGATCCTCAGCCTGTGGATGATTGTGCTCGGGCTGCTGGAAAAATATTGGGCGCTGCGGGTGGCCTTCGACGCCGACCTGTTCGCCCTGCTCGCCCGCGACACCGACCGCACGCCCGACTTCGACCAGGCCATGCAAACCCTTGGCCTGCAATCCGCCAAACGCGCAGGCCGCCCCTGGACCGAGCGCCGTCGCGGCGCCCTGAAACTGTTGCGCAAGCAAGCCTACCTGCTGGCGGCGCAAGTGCTGCTGACCGTGGCCGTCATCCTGGCCAGCCCCTGGCTGCCCTTCGCCGGATAAGGAATCCTCATGTTCGAACCCGTGGTCGCCACCCTGATTACCTCCATGGCCCGCACCGTCACCGGCGCCCGCAGCCTGTGGCTTGGCTGCGCGCCGGTGCCGGTGCAACGCATCTACTACGCCAACCACAGCAGCCACGGCGATTTCGTGCTGCTGTGGGCCTCGTTGCCGCAGAACCTGCGTAAATTCACCCGCCCGGTGGCCGGCAGCGACTACTGGAACACCAGCGCCCTGCGCCGCTACATCATCAACCGGGTGTTCAACGGCGTGCTGATCGACCGCGAGCGCAAGGACCCTGTGGATAACCCTCTGGCGCCGATGCTTCAGGCCTTGGAAAACGGCGACTCGCTGATCATCTTTCCCGAGGGCACGCGCAACCTGGAAGACGGCCTGTTGCCGTTCAAAAGCGGGCTGTATCACCTGGCCAAGAGTTATCCACAAGCCGAATTGATCCCGGTGTGGATCGCCAACCTCAACCGGGTCATGCCCAAGGGCCGTGTGCTGCCGCTGCCCTTACTGTGCACCACCAGCTTCGGCGCACCGCTGCAACTGGAGGACGGCGAAGACAAGGCGCTGTTCCTCGCCCGCACCCGCGACGCCTTGCTCGCCCTTGCCCCGGAGCATTCCTGAGATGGATAGCCAAACCCTGATGTTGTTCGGCGGGATCGGCGCGATCCTCGTGCTCGCCTCGCTGATCGGCCTGATCCTCAAACTGCGCACCCGTGGCACACCCAACGCGGTGATCGACAACCTCAACGCCCGCATCAATGCGTGGTGGGTGATGGTGGTGGTGATTGGCATTGCGTTCTGGCTCGGCACCGGCGCGGTGATCCTGCTGTTTTACGCCGTGTCGTTCTATGCGCTGCGGGAATTCCTCACGCTCACACCCACCCGGCGAAGCGATTACCCGGCGCTGGTGGCGGCCTTCTACCTGGCGCTGCCACTGCAATACCTGCTGATCTACTTCGACTGGTACGGGCTGTTCTCGATCTTCATCCCGGTGTACGTGTTCCTGCTGTTGCCGATCCTCGCGTCATTGGGCGGCGACAGCACGCACTTCCTGGAACGGGCATCGAAAGTGCAATGGGGGCTGATGATCGCGGTGTTCTGTGTGTCCTTCGTGCCGGCGCTGCTGACCCTGGATATCGTGGGCTACGAAGGCCGCAACCTGCTGCTGATTGCCTACCTGGTGATCGTGGTGCAACTGTCGGACGTGTTGCAGTACGTGTGCGGGAAGCTGTTCGGCAAACACAAGATCGCGCCCAACTTGTCGCCATCGAAAACCGTGGAAGGGTTTGTCGGCGGGATCCTGCTGTCATCCCTGATCGGCGCGGCGCTGTGGTGGACCACGCCGTTCAATCCCTGGCAGTCGTTCCTGATTGCGCTGTTGATCAACCTGCTGGGGTTTGCGGGCGGGATTGTGATGTCGGCGATCAAGCGCGACCGGGGCGTGAAGGATTGGGGGCACATGATCGAAGGGCACGGCGGGATGCTGGATCGGCTGGATTCGGTGTGTTTTGCCGCGCCGATCTTCTTTCATCTCGTGCGCTACTGGTGGACCTGACGACCACCTCCCTCCCCAAATCCACACAACCCCAGTGGCGAGGGAGCTTGCTCCCGCTGGAGTGCGCAGCGCTCCCAGGATTTTGGGGCCGCTACGCAGCCCAGCGGGAGCAAGCTCCCGCGCCACAACAAGCGTCMTTATCTGATCGTTCCCACGCTCTGCGTGGCAATGCATCCGGTGACGCTCCGCGTCACGACTTTAGAGCGGACGCGGAGCGTCCAGGGCGGCATTCCCACGCGGAGCATAGGAACGATCTAGCCGGGAAGGTGACTCAGCGGCAATGCCCCGGGCGTCTTCACCGTCTGAATCGCGAAGTTGCTGCGGATATCACTCACCCCCGGCAACTTCAACAAGCTCCCGGTCAGGAACCGTTCATACCCGCGCAAGTCCGGCACCACCACTTGCAGCAGAAAATCCGACTCCCCCGACACCAGAAACGCCGAAATCACCTGGGGCAGCGCCGTCACCGCCAACCGAAACGCCTCCGCCTGTTCGTCGTTATGCCGCTCCACTTTCACCCCGACAAACACCGTCAGCCCCAACCCGACTTCATCCCGGTCCAGGCTTGCCTGATAACCACGAATCACCCCGGCCTCTTCCAGCAGCCGCACACGCCGCAAGCAGGGCGAGGCCGACAGGCCAATCTCGTCCGCCAGTTGCACGTTGCTCAGCCGGCCATCCCGTTGCAGGGCTTCAAGAATCTTGCGGTCAAATGCGTCCAGCTTCAGATTTGGCATAAGTGAAATGTTTCGCCCGAAAAAAGTGGCAGATTGTGCCAAGACTAGACGCTTTTCCATCTGACTACGCAAGCACCTGCCCCGGCCTTCGCCCCTAAAATTGCCCTACGAATCACCTACCGCAAGGGGCAGGCACATGGCAGAACTCTGGTTGTTTTTAGTCGCGTTGGCAGTGGTGTACCTGCTGCCCGGCCCGGACATGATCCTGCTGCTGCAAACCGGCGCCCGCCAGGGCAAGGCGATGGCACTGGCAACCGCAGGCGGCTTGGGCCTGGCGCGAGCCTGCCACGTGGCGCTGGCGGGGATGGGCCTGGCGACCCTGTTCAAGGTCGCACCCTGGACCTTCGATGTGGTGCGCCTGGGCGGTGCGGCGTATCTGCTGTGGATCGGCGTGCAGTGCCTGCGCTCAAACCTGCTGCCCAACCTGAACGCCGAGCACAGCACGGCGCCGGCGCATGCCTGGCGCGAAGCCTTCCAGCGGGGTTTGCTGACCAACCTGCTCAACCCCAAGGCGCTGCTGTTCTGCTCCGTGCTGCTGCCGCAATTCATTGATCCACATGGCGCATCGGTGACTGCGCAGTTTGCGCTGTTGGGGGCGATTCTGGTGGCGGTCGGCCTGGGATTCGACAGTTGCTATGGATTGGCCGGCGCAAGAATCGGCCGCTGGCTGGAACGCAGCCCGTCCGCCCAGCGCCTTCAGCAATGGCTGTTTGGCAGTCTTTTGATCGGTTTTGCGATACGCCTCACCTTCGTACAGCAAGCCTGAGCTTTGCGGCGCATTTGCCGTCATCTTTTGTATCAAAGAGACGTGTAAGATACGCGACACATTGCCAGGGATGCTCACCATGTTTGATTCGTTAAAAGCGACCAGCCGCCGTTTTTTCGGGGCCTTGATCTCAGTGGTGAGTGTTCTGTTCAGCGCCGTTCGATGGCTGGCGCGCAGCCTGTTCGGCCAGTGGCAGCCGCCGCGCTGGCTGCAAGCCACAGGCAACGGCCTGGTCAACGTCGGCCACAAGGCCCGGGCTTATCCGCGCCAGGCTGCGGGCGGCGCGCTGGCCCTGGTACTCGTGCTGGCCGCGGGCTTTTACGGCTGGCACTGGTATTCCCACCTGCCACAGCCCCACACCGTGGGTTATTCGCTGCACAAGCCCAACCTGACGGATTACACCCAGCCGCAACCGGTTGTGGATAACTTGCAGGTACGCTTCGCCGAATCCGTGGCCCCGCTGGCGGCCATCGGCAAGCCGGTCACCGAAGGCATCACCCTCAAGCCTGCCATCGCCGGCGCCTGGCGCTGGGCGGATGACCGCAGCCTGGTGTTCACCCCGGAAAAAGACTGGCCCGTCGACGCCCACTACACCATCGACCTGGCCAAGAAAACCCTGTTGGCCGACGGCGTACTGCTCAGCCAATACACCAGCCAATTCTCCACCCAGCCGTTCCGCGCCACCTTGACGCAAAACGAGCTGTACCAGGACCCGAGCAACCCGACGCAAAAACAGCTGGTAGCGACCTTCCACTTTTCCCACCCGGTAGACGAAGACAGCGTACGCAAACGTGCCTCGGTCGCCCTCGGCAAAGGCTTGGCCTACCGCGATGCGCAACTGCCCAATCGCCCGGAAATCACCTTCGACGAACACAAGCTCAACGCCTTTGTGCGCTCTGCCGCCCTGGCCACCCCACTGGAAAGCACCCCGGTCAGCGCCAAGCTCGATGAAGGCCTCAAGGCCCGTGATGGCGGCAATCCCAGCTCGGCGCCGCTGGTGGCCGAAGTCACCGTGCCCGGCCGCTATCGCCTGACCTTTACCGGCGCCGAAGTCAGCTTTGTCGACAACGAGCGCGGCGAACCCGAGCCGGTGTTGATGTTCAGCAGTTCCAGCGCCGTGGCCGACGAGACCATCGCCAACAAGGTGCAGGCCTGGATGCTGCCGGAAAAAGCCGAGGACGATACCCGCCCCTGGAACCTGCAAGACATCGACGACAAACTGCTGGCCAGCAGCACCAAGGTCAAGCTGACCCACGTGCCGAGCGTCGAACCGCTGAATACCCTGCACGCCTTCAAGTTCAAGGCCCCGCCGGGCCGCGCCCTGTATGTGCGGGTGCCGGCCAACCTGGAAGCCATCGGCGGCTACCTGGCGAAAAATCCGACAGCCTCTCTCGTGAGCATGCCGGCTTATCCACGCACGCTGCAGTTCCTGTCCGACGGCGCCCTGCTCAGCCTCACCGGCGAAAAACGCCTGGGCTTCATGGCCCGTGGCGTACCCGGCGCCCATGTGGAAATCGCGCGCCTGCTGCCCAACCAGTTGCAACACCTGGTGGACCAGAGCAGCGGCAGCTTTGCCCGACCGAATTTTGCCAATGACTACTTCGACCGGATGGTGGAGCGTCAGAGCCTGGACATTCCGCTGTCGGCTGGCGACCCGTCGAAAACCGTCTACGACAATGTCGACCTGAGCAGCTACCTGACGGCCAACGGCGGCCGCCGGGGGATTTTTGTGCTCAAGCTGAGCCCGCAGGACGACCCGGCTGATCGCACCTTCGACTACTCGCGCAACACCACCAGCGACCTGCGTTTCATCGTGGTCACCGACTTGGGCATCATCGCCAAGCGCTCCAGTGATGGCAGCCACGATGTGTACGTGCAGTCCATCGGCAACGGCTCGCCGGTGTCCGACGCCCAGGTCGATATCATCGGCCGCAACGGTTTGCCGGTCGCCAGCGGCCATACCGACGCCGAAGGTCACGCGCACTTCGCCAAGCTGGATGAATTGCGCCGTGAGAAAACGCCGTTGATGTATGTGGTCAGTCGCGGCAATGACCAATCCTTCCTGCCGATTGCCCGTCAGTCGCAACAGCTGGATTTGTCACGCTTTGATGTAGGCGGCCTGGAAGAGGACGGTGCGATCAATCGCCTCAGCGCCTACCTGTTTACCGATCGCGGCCTGTACCGGCCCGGCGAGACCGCGCACCTGGGCATGATCGTGCGCAGCGGCGACTGGAAAGGCGCCCTGCAAGGCCTGCCGGTTGAGTTGCAGATCACCGACCCCCGTGGCCTTGAGGTGATTCGCCAGCCGTTGAAACTGTCGGCCAGCGGTTTTGAAACCTTCGATTTCCCAAGCAGCGAAGTAGCGCCATCCGGCGATTACACCGCGACCCTGCAACTGATCGGTGAGAAGCAGCGTCGTACCGATCTGGGCAGCGTCAGCTTCAAGGTCCGCGACTTTGAACCGGACCGGATGAAAGTCAGCCTGAGCCTGCACGATACACCGGTGCTGGGCTGGATCCCGCCGGACCAGGTGGTGGCCAAGGTCACCGCGATGCACTTGTTCGGCGCTCCGGCGGCGGGTCGCCGCGTCACGGCGAAAATGTCCCTGAGCCCGACGCTCGCGGCCTTTGATCGCTACCCGGATTACCGCTTCCGCCTGAATGACTCGCTGGAAGAAGCCAGCTCCGAAGACCTGGCCGAAACCACCGTCGACGACAGTGGCCAGGCGGTGCTGGACCTGAACCTGCAACGCTTCGCCAACAGCACCTACCGCCTGCAAGTGATGACCCAGGTGTACGAAGCCGAAGGCGGTCGCAACGTCGCCGCACAAAGCGCATTGCTGGTGTCGGCGGCGCCGTACCTGGTGGGTGTGAAGAGCAAGGATTCGCTGTCTTTCGTCGCCAAGGACGCTCCGCGTGAAGTGCAATGGCTGGCCGTGGCGCCAGACCTCACGCCAGTCGCAGTCGACGGCCTGACCAGTGAAGTGGTCGAGCACCGCTACGTCTCGGTGCTGGTGAAGCAATCCAACGGCACCTACAAATACGAGTCGCGCATCAAGAACATCAGCCAGCCGGCCTCGCCGCTGGTGATAACCAAGGACGGCGCCAAGCAAACCCTGAACACCGGCACCCCGGGCGATTTCACCCTGCAACTCAAGGACGCCAACGGCAACCTGCTGAACCAGATCGACTACAGCGTCGCCGGCCGGGGCAACACCTCGCGCTCCCTGGAGCGCAACGCCGAACTGCAACTGCGCCTGGATAAACGCAGCTACGCCACCGGTGATGAGATCGCCATCAGCATTCGCGCGCCTTACACCGGCGCCGGGTTGATCACCATCGAGCGGGACAAGGTCTACACCCAGCAGTGGTTCAAGGCCGACAGCACCAACAGCGTGCAACACATCCGCGTTCCTGCGGGGCTTGAGGGCAATGCCTACGTCAACGTGCAGTTCGTACGGGACATTGGTTCGTCCGAGGTCTACATGAGTCCGCTGTCCTACGGCGTAGTGCCGTTCAGTATCAACCTCGACGCGCGGCGCATGGCGCTGAAAGTCGAAGGCCCGGCGAAGATCGAGCCGGGGCAGACCCTGGATATCAAGGTCAACGCCGACCGCCCTGGCCGCGCAGTGGTCTACGCGGTGGACGAAGGCATCCTGCAAGTGGCGCGCTACCAGACGCCGGACCCGTTGGGCTTCTTCTTCCAGAAGCGGGCGCTGGAGGTCGGTACCAGTCAGATTCTTGACCTGATTCTGCCGGAATTCAGCCGCCTGCTCAGTGGGGCAGCGCCGGGTGGCGATACGGAAGGCGCCCTGGCCAACCACCTCAACCCGTTCAAGCGTAAACATCAGCCGCCTGTGGCCTGGTGGTCTGGCCTGGTGGACTTGCCGGCCGGTGAAACCGTGCTGCACTACCAGGTTCCGGACAGCTTCAATGGCAAGCTGCACCTGTTTGCGGTGGCCGTGGACAGCGACAGCGTGGGCGTCAGCGAGGCCAACACCGAAGTGCGCGGGCCGCTGGTGATCACGCCGAACGTGCCGGCCTTTGTCGCACCGGGGGATGTGTTCAGCGTCAGCGCCGGGGTGTTCAGCAACCTGGACGCGGCGGCGGACGTGAAGTTTGAAGTGCAGACCAGCGATGGCCTGCAGGTGCAAGGCGACAAGGCCAGCACCCTGGCCCTGCAACCGCGCAAGGAAGGTGTTGCCGAGTTCAAGATCAAGGTTGGGGAAACCCTAGGCTCGGCCGACTTGCGCTTCGTCGCGGTGCTGCCGGATGGCAAGCGTATCCAGGTGGCGGAAACCACGTCGATCCGACCCTTGAGCGAGCATCGGGTGGCCCTGAGCCTGGGCCGTTTCGACAGCGCCAGCAAAGAGCTGAAACCGACCCGCGAGCTGTTCAGCCAGTTGCGCGATGTGCAGTTGGGCGTCGCCGCTTCGCCGCTGGTATGGGCCAACGGCCTCAAGCATTACCTGGATGACTATGGCTACGCCTGCACCGAGCAATTGGTGTCCAAGGCCATGCCGGCGTTGATCTGGGGTGGTAACGCGCCGGAGGCCGAGCAGGCTTTCAGCGGTGCGGTGCGCATGCTGCGTCAACGGCAGAACCAGGCCGGCGGTTTCGGCTTGTGGGCGGCCAACCCGGATGTGGCGCCGTATGCCAGCCTGTACGCCACCGACTTCCTGATCGAAGCCAGGGAGCGCGGGCTGCCGGTGCCGGAAGACCTGCTGCAACGTTCCAACGCGTACCTCACCGACCTGGCCAACGGCCCGAGCGAAGGCCTGTCGGAATTGCGCAACCGCGCCTACGCCAGTTACCTCCTGAGCCGTCAGGGGATTCTGGTGAGCGGCGCCTTGAGCGATATCCGCGAGCGCTACGAAAGCTACTTCAAGGACACCTGGCAGAACGACATTGGCGCGGCGTACCTGGCCGCCAGCTACAAGCTGCTCAAGCAGGATCGTCAGGCCGATACCTTGTTCCGCAAGGTGCCGTGGCTTTCCCTGTCGGATAAATGGAACAGCGACGGCCTGTATTACGACCCGCTGGTGCACGACGCCGAGCACCTGCATTTGCTCGCGCGGCACTTCCCGGAAATGCTCGACGATGTGCCGACAAGCCTGCTGGATAAACTCGGCAAGCGTCTCAACGAGCAACGCTACAACTCGCTGTCGGCGGCACTGTTGCTGCGGGCCCTGGACAATTACGGCCAGCGCGCCCAAAGCGACATGACCCTCAAGGCCACCGCATGGCTCAGCGACAAGCAGCAACAGTTGTTGCAGATGGCCGGCCAGCCGCCACGTGCGGCGGTGCCTGCCGCTACGCAAAAACTGCAGATGGAAAAATCCGACGGCCCGGCGGCGTTCTACATGCTGAGCGAAGCGGGCTATGACAAGGGCGCCAACCTCAAGCCGATCAACAGCGGCCTGGAAATCATCCACGAATACCTCGACCTCAAAGGCAATCCAGTCAGCAAGGTCGCGGTAGGCGATGAGTTCCTGGTGCGCCTGCGCTTGCGCGCCACCGACCGTGATCAGGTGCAACAAGTGGCGGTGGTCGACCTGCTGCCGGGTGGTGTCGAGCCTGTGTATAACTTGCCGCCGGAGCCGGAAGCGGCCAGCACCGAGGAAAGCGAAGGCGACGATTCGGAGTACGTTGAAACCGGCGAAGACACCGAAGAAGCCGACGCCTGGCAGGCGCCGATTGGCGAGACCGACTTGAGCAACTGGCAACCGGACTACGTCGACGTGCGTGATGACCGAGTGGTGTTGTACGGCACCGCGCTGCGGGATGTAGGCACCTTCGTGTACCGCGTGCGCGCCACCAACGCCGGTACCTTCAATACGCCACCGGCCTACGCCGAGGGCATGTACGAAACCACCCTGCAAGGACGCGGCAAAGTAGGCCAGCTTGAAATTACCAAGCCTTAAAAGCCTGACGCCGCTGCTGGCAGCGGCGTTGATTCTGGCGGGGCTACGGTTGTGGCCCCACGCGCCGCTGGAACAGGCAGCCACCTCCTCACGGGTGGTGCTGGCCGATGACGGTTCGCTGCTGCGCATGACCCTGGCGGCTGACGGGCAATATCGCCTGTGGCTTCCCCTGGAACGGATTTCTCCGTCACTGGTGGAGGCGTTGCTGCTCAAGGAAGACCGCAATTTCTACTGGCACCCGGGGATCAATCCCCCGGCGTTGCTGCGGGCGGCCATGGCCACCTATAGCGGCGGCCAGCGCCAAGGCGGCTCGACCTTGAGCATGCAGTTGGCCAGGCGCCTGTGGGATCTCAATACCCGCCAGGTACCCGGCAAGCTGCAGCAGATGGCCCTGGCACTGTGGCTGGAGGCGCGTTACAGCAAGCACGACATCCTTGAGGCCTACCTCAACCTGGCACCCATGGGCGGCAATATCGAAGGTGCCGAAGCGGCCAGCCGGATCTATTTTGGCAAGTCAGCGGCGCAGTTGTCCTTGTCTGAAGCCCTCGCGCTGGCCGTGATTCCCCAGCAACCGGGTCGTCGGGCGCGCTTTGGGCCTTCCCTGCAAACCGCCCGGCAACGGCTGATGGCCGACTGGCGGGAAACTTATCCACAGGACCCGCGTAACGACAGTTTGCTGGACCTGCCGCTGGAAGCCCGCAACCGCCAGCAGATCCCGTTTCTCGCGCCGCACCTGAGCGAACAGTTGCTGGCCTCGCAAACCGGCAATGAGTTGAACAGCACCCTCAACCTGGCGCTGCAACAATTGCTGGAACGGCTGATCACCGGCTTCATCGCCGAGCGCCGCAGCAGCGGTGTGGAAAACGCCACGGCGATCCTGATCGACAGCCGCGACCAGAGCGTAAAAGCCCTGGTGGGCTCGGCAGACTACTTATCCACAAGCATCCACGGCCAGGTCAACGGCGTGTTGTCGCGGCGCTCGCCGGGCTCCACCCTCAAGCCATTCCTGTATGGGCTGGCGCTGGACCAAGGGGTGATCCACCCCATGAGCATCCTCAAGGACATGCCGAGTAACTTCGGCTACTTCCAGCCGGAAAATTTCGACGGCAGTTTTGTCGGTCCGGTGACAGCCCGCGACGCGCTGATTCGCAGCCGCAATATTCCGGCTGTCTGGCTGGCCAGCCAAACCCGCTCGCCGTCACTCTACGGATTGCTGCAACGGGCCGGGATCAAGGGCCTGCGCGGCGAAAGCCATTACGGCTTGGCGCTGGCCTTGGGCGGCGGCGAGATGACGCCCGAAGAGTTGGCGCGGCTGTATGTGATGCTGGCTGGTGACGGGCATTTGCGGCCGCTGCGCTATTTGCAGGAACAGCCGCAAACCACTGGCGCCCAGCTGCTCACGCCGCAGGCCGCGTTTATGGTGCGCGACATGCTGCGGCGCAACCCGCGCCCGGACGGGCTGCCGGGGCGCCACTGGCGTACGGCCTGGAAGACCGGCACGTCATGGGGTTTTCATGATGCATGGAGCGCCGGCCTCGTAGGCCCGTACGTGCTGGTGGTGTGGGTGGGCAACTTCGATGGCCGTCCGAATCCTGAGTTTATCGGTGCGAAAACTGCGGCACCGTTGTTCTTCCGTATCGCCGACGCCCTGCCGCTGGCCTTGCCCAATGTGGTGATCAAACCCGACAAGCCGCCCGCCGGGCTGATCCGCATCGACGTCTGCGCGGCCTCTGGTGACTTGCCCAACCGTTGGTGCCCACGTACCCGCAAGACCTGGTACATCCCCGGAGTGTCACCGATTCGGGTGTCCAACCTGCACCGCCCGGTGCTGATCGACACCCGCACCGGCAAGGCCGCGTGCCCGCCGTTCGACCCGCAGTACACCCGTGAAGAAGTCTTCGAGTTCTGGCCCAGCGATGTGCAGCGGCTGTTCCGCGCCGCCGGGCTGCCCCGGCGTACGCCGCCCAATGTGCAGAAAAGCTGCCAACCCAACCGTGTCGGCGATCAAAGCGAAGCGCCACAGATTCGCTCGCCGCTGACCCAGGTCAGCTACCACCTGCGCCTGTCCCAGCCCCAGGAAAGCATCCCGCTGAACGCCAACGCGGCCAGTGATGCACTGACGCTGTATTGGTTCGCCGACCAGACCCTGATCGGCCAGGGCCCGCCGCAAACCACGCTGAACTGGCGGCCGGGTAAGTCGGGGGAGTACCGGTTGCGGGTGACTGACGATCAGGGCCGCAGCGCCAGCCGAGGCTTGAAGGTTGAGTTTGTACCCTGATCAGGCGTCCTCGTCGCCTAAACCGGCAGTGCCGGCATCTTTTGCGAAATGCTTGTACGCCACCCCTAGCTTGCGTTGCTCAAAGATCGAAAACACCAGGGTGCCCAGCAGAATCATCATCCACACCAGGAACACCTTCATGGTGTCCACCTGGGCCACCACCAGCAGCAAGGTCACTACGCCGCCAATCACCATGCCCAGGCCCATCCAGGCGCCCAGCACGCGGCCTACCGCCAGGCGCATGCCCGTGGGCAGCAAGAGCCGCAGCGCGAGCAACACCACAAACATCGTCAGCAAGAAGCCAAACGCGGCCATGAAAGGAATCACGAAGCCATTGTCACGGTACAACCAGGCCAGAAACCGATAGGCGGGATTCAGCTCTGCCATTTGCTGGTAGGTGGCAGGGCCCGGCAAATGCAGTTGGGCAAAATGTTCCGGCGTCATGGCCATGATGCCGACGCCGATCAAACCCACCACCACCGCGTAGAAACCACCGGCGCGCCACAGCGGCGCCAGCACACGGCGGTTTTCCACATCCTTGGTCTCGGCCAGGCCGAACACCGCGTCAGGTTGCCGGCCCTGGGCAATCACCGTCTTGCCCGCACGCTCGCAGGCGTCGCCAATCAGCATCACCTGCATATCCTGGGTGAGGAGCAGTTCGCCCTGGCGGCGGGAGCTGCTGATCCATTCATGGTCGTCAGGGCGCTTCTTGCCGAACAGGTCGATACCCTCGGCAATCACTGTCACTTCACCGGTGGCGTCCTGCAGGCGGAAGTCATTGCAGCGAGCCTCGGCCGAGACCTGGCTCCAGCTCCAATCGCCATCCTTGTCTTTGGTGCCTTCTTCGATGACCCACACGTAACCCGCGCAAGGCTTGCCGTGGACCGGGGAGATCAGCGGCGAGTCGACGATCACCTTGCCGTTCACCTCCACCAGCCCCATGGCCAATGAGCGTATCTGGCTGGTGGCCAGGCGCTGTTCGGTGCGATAGAAATTGGGGCCGAAGCTGGCCAGCAGCCCGATCAGGATGCACACAGGAAAAAACAGCGCCACCAGGATCGTCGGGGCGTAGACCATCAGGCCAATAAAGCCGGCGAGAAAGACCAGTGCCACCAGGGTTTTCCACACTGGTTTTTTTGTGACAACCCCTGCCTGGGTGGTTTTCATGCCCCCGGCACCTCAAGCTTCACGCCGTCGTAGCGGGTTTCTTCGGCGCTGATGGCCAGCAGCGGAATGCGCTGATAGCCGAGCATCTTGGCGAAGAACAGATCAGGAAAAATCGCGATGGCGATGTTGTAGAGGTTGACCGACTCATTGAAGAACTCGCGACGGTCGGCGATGCGTTCCTCCACCGCCGAGATCGCCTGCTGCAACTCGACCATGTTGGGGCCGGAGATCAGCGTCGGATAATTCTCGGCCACTGCAATCACCGACTTGAGCGCCGTATTGAGCTGGTTGGAGGCATCGACTTTATCGGTGAGGCTGCTGGCGTTGAGGTACGCGGTGCGGGCGTCGCTGAGGCGGGTGAACAGCGCGTTCTCATGGTTCATGGCGGTTTGCACCACGCGCATCAGGTCGGGAATCTGGTCTGCCCGCTGCTTGAGCAGCACGTCGATGTTGGCGAAGGCTTTATCCACATCGTTGCGGCGCATCACCAGGCCGTTGTAGACCCCCACCAGCCAGCCGACCAGGCCGACGACAATGATCAGCACGACGATACCGGCGATCAGCAGTTCGATGTTCATGGCGGCGGCATTCCCTGGCTAGTTATCCACAGGGCGCATTCTAGGGGTAAAGCAGGGGAATACTCCCGGAATTAGTCCACAGAAACGGCAAGACCCGATATCCGGTAGCCTGAAAAAGCAAACCCCCCGAAGAACGGGGGTTG
>NZ_CP080030.1:7202357-7226716 GCF_019382755.1 Pseudomonas sp. Colony2
GGGGTTTTGGTGGTTCGGGTGCGGCTTATTCCACCGTCACCGACTTCGCCAGGTTACGCGGCTGGTCAACGTCGGTGCCCTTCAGCACAGCGACGTAATACGACAGCAGCTGCAGCGGGATGGTGTAGAGGATCGGCGACAGGGTGTCGTGGATGTGCGGCATGTTGATGACGTGGGTGCCTTCGCCATTGGTCATGCCGGCCTTCTCGTCCGCGAACACGATCAGTTGGCCGCCACGGGCGCGCACTTCCTGCAGGTTGGACTTGAGCTTCTCCAGCAGTTCGTTGTTCGGCGCGACGGTAACGACTGGCATGTCGTCATCCACCAGGGCCAGCGGACCGTGCTTGAGCTCACCGGCCGGGTAGGCTTCGGCGTGGATATAGGAGATTTCCTTGAGTTTGAGCGAACCTTCCATTGCCACCGGGTATTGCGCACCACGGCCGAGGAACAGGGTGTGGTGTTTGTCGGCGAACAGCTCAGCGACTTTCTCCACAGTGCTGTCCATGGCCAGGGCTTCACCCAGGCGGGCCGGCAGGCGGCGCAGTTCTTCGACCAGGTGCGCCTCGACGCCTTCGCCCAGCGTGCCGCGAACCTGGCCCAGGGACAGGGTCAGCAGCAACAGGCCGACCAACTGGGTGGTGAAGGCCTTGGTGGATGCCACGCCGATTTCACGACCGGCCTGGGTCAGCAGGGTCAGGTCGGACTCGCGCACCAGGGAGCTGATGCCGACGTTGCAGATCGCCAGGCTGCCGAGGAAGCCCAGTTCCTTGGCGTTGCGCAGGGCGGCCAGGGTGTCGGCGGTTTCACCGGACTGGGAGATGGTCACGAACAGAGTGTCGGGCTGCACCACCACCTTGCGGTAGCGGAATTCGCTGGCGACTTCGACCTGGCACGGGATGCCGGCCAGTTCTTCCAGCCAGTAACGGGCGACCATACCGGCGTGGTAGCTGGTGCCGCAGGCGACGATTTGCACGTTGCGCACTTTGGCGAACAGCTCGGCAGCTTGCGGGCCGAAGGCTTGCACCAATACCTGGTTCTGGCTCAGGCGACCTTCCAGGGTGCGTTGCACCACGGCCGGTTGCTCGTGGATTTCCTTGAGCATGAAGTGGCGGAACTCGCCCTTGTCGGCGGCTTCGGCGCCGTCACGATACTGCACGGCCTCACGTTCCACGGACTGGCCGTCAACGTCCCAGATCTGCACGCTTTCACGGCGGATTTCGGCGATGTCGCCTTCTTCCAGGTACATGAAGCGGTCAGTCACCTGGCGCAGGGCCAGTTGGTCGGAGGCGAGGAAGTTCTCGCCCAGGCCCAGGCCGATCACCAATGGGCTGCCACTGCGGGCGGCGACCAGGCGGTCAGGCTGGCTGGCGCTGATCACGGCCAGGCCATAGGCGCCATGCAGTTCCTTGACGGTGGCCTTGAGGGCGTTGGTCAGGTCGCCGATGTCCTTGAGCTTGTGGTTCAGCAGGTGGGCGATGACTTCGGTGTCGGTGTCCGAGGTGAAGACATAACCCTGGCCCTTGAGTTGTTCACGCAGCACTTCGTGGTTTTCGATGATGCCGTTGTGCACAACCGCCAGGTCACCGGAGAAGTGCGGGTGAGCATTGCGTTCGCACGGCGCGCCGTGGGTGGCCCAACGGGTGTGGGCGATACCCAGGCGGCCTACCAGCGGCTCACCGGCCAACGCTTGTTCGAGTTCGCTGACCTTGCCCGGGCGACGCATGCGCTCAAGCTTGCCGGCGTTGGTAAAGAGCGCCACACCGGCGCTGTCGTAGCCACGGTATTCCAGGCGTTTGAGGCCTTCGAGCAAAATGGCAGTGACGTTTCGTTCAGCGACTGCGCCAACAATTCCACACATGGTTTCTCTCCTAGATGACTGCCGCGCAAATCAGCGTGATGCCGCGGGCTTGAATCTGGTCGCGGGCCTCAAGTGGCAGGCGATCATCGGTAATAAGGGTATGGACGCTGCTCCAGGGCAGTTCCAGGTTGGGGATCTTGCGGCCAATCTTGTCGGACTCGACCATCACCACCACTTCGCGGGCGACTTCGGCCATGACGCGGCTCAGCCCCAGTAATTCGTTGAAGGTGGTGGTGCCGCGCTCCAGGTCGATGCCATCGGCACCAATAAAGAGCTGGTCGAAATCGTAGGAACGCAGTACCTGTTCGGCGACCTGGCCCTGGAACGAGTCCGAATGCGGGTCCCAGGTGCCGCCGGTCATCAACAATACCGGCTCGTGTTCCAGGTCGCTCAAGGCGCTGGCCACGTGCAGGGAGTTGGTCATCACCACCAGGCCGGGCTGGTGCCCCAGTTCGGGGATCATGGCGGCGGTGGTGCTGCCGCTGTCGATGATGATGCGCGCGTGTTCCCGCAAACGCCGGACGGCCGCACGGGCGATGGCGCGCTTGTAGGCCGAAATGGGCTGTGCCGGATCACCGACCAGTTCCTGAGGCATGGTGATGGCGCCACCGTAGCGACGCAGCAACAGGCCGTTACTTTCGAGGGCCGCCAGGTCCTTGCGGATGGTGACTTCCGAGGTTTCGAAACGCTTGGCCAATTCGTCCACGCTGACTTCACCTTGCTCGGTGAGCATGGCAAGGATGTTGTGGCGACGTTGGGGTGTATTTCGTTTCGACATGGTGATGATAAGTTTCGTTTCGAAAGATAACGAAGGCAATCAAAACCTATTCATTCAAAATGGTCAAGCATGCGACTGAGTTTTTTGAATCAACACAGATAAAAATGTGGGAGCGGGCTTGCTCGCGAAGGCGGTGTGTCAGTCGGCGCATGTATCAACCGAAAGACCGCCTTCGCGAGCAAGCCCGCTCCCACATAAGTACCGCAGTGTTTCAGGGTTGTGGATAACTCAGGTCTTCTTGATTTTGACCGGGCGTTTCCAGCCGTCGATGTTGCGCTGGCGGGCGCGGGCGACGGCCAACTGGGACTTATCCACATCCTGGTTGATGGTGGAACCTGCGGCGGTGTTTGAACCATCACCGATAGTGACGGGGGCGATCAGCGAGTTGTTGGAGCCGATAAACACGTCTTCGCCAATGGTCGTCTGGTACTTGTTGGCGCCGTCGTAATTGCAGGTGATGGCGCCTGCGCCGATATTGCTGCGGGCACCGATCACTGCATCGCCGAGGTAAGCCAGATGGCCGGCCTTGGCGTCGTCACCCATCCGGGCGTTTTTCAGTTCGACAAAGTTACCCACGTGGGCCCTGGCTCCCAACACGCTGCCCGGACGCAAACGCGCGAACGGGCCGGCATCGCTGCCCTCGCCCATCACCGCACCGTCGATATGGCTGTTGGCCTTGATCACCACACCCTTGCGCAGGGTGCTGTCCTTGATCACGCAGTTCGGCCCGATCACCACGTCGTCTTCAATGACCACGCGGCCTTCGAGGATCACGTTGATATCGATCAGCACGTCGCGGCCAACGGTGACGTCACCCCGCACATCGAAACGTGCCGGATCACGCAGCGTCACGCCCAGCGCCATCAGGCGGCGGCCTTCACGCAGTTGGTAGTGACGCTCCAGTTCCGCCAGTTGCTTGCGGTCGTTGGCGCCCTGCACTTCCATCGGGTCGTGGGGCTGTTCGGTGGCGACCACCAGGCCATCGCTGACGGCCATCTCGATGACGTCGGTCAGGTAGTACTCGCCCTGGGCGTTGTTGTTGGACAAGCGGCTCATCCAGTCAGCCAGGCGGTCAGCCGGCACAGCGAGGATGCCGGTGTTGCCTTCAGTGATGGCGCGCTGGGCTTCGCTGGCGTCTTTATGCTCGACGATGGCGGCGACCTTGCCGTCAGCGTTGCGCACGATGCGACCGTAGCCGGTCGGGTCGTCCAACTCGACAGTGAGCAAGCCCATCTGGCCTGGCACCACGTGCTTGAGCAGGCGCTGCAAGGTTTCCACTTCGATCAGCGGCACGTCACCGTAGAGGATCAGCACGGTGTCGGCCTTGATGAACGGCACGGCCTGCGCGGTGGCATGGCCGGTACCCAATTGCTTGTCCTGCAATACGAAATTCAGGTCATCCGCCGCCAGCCGCTCACGCACCACATCGGCACCGTGGCCGATCACCACATGAATACGCTGTGGATCCAGCTGCCGGGCGCTGTGGATAACATGGCCAAGCATGGAGTTGCCGGCAACCGGGTGCAGCACCTTGGGCAGGGCCGAACGCATGCGGGTGCCCTGGCCTGCGGCAAGAATTACGATTTCGAGAGACATGAATGGCTACCAATCCTGGGCGGTCAGACTTCAGACCAAAGAAGTGTTTTGCAAAAAAAGAAAAAGGGTAGCCGAGGCTACCCTTTTTAATCAATCACGCATGAGGCTTGACGGCTTAGCCGCCAAACTTCTTGCGGATCTGCTGGACGGTGCGCAGCTGAGCTGCGGCCTCGGCCAGACGTGCAGCAGCAGAACCGTAGTCGAAATCTGCGCCTTT
This sequence comes from Pseudomonas sp. Colony2, assembly GCF_019382755.1. NCBI lineage: Bacteria > Pseudomonadati > Pseudomonadota > Gammaproteobacteria > Pseudomonadales > Pseudomonadaceae > Pseudomonas > Pseudomonas sp. Colony2. Next base: position 7,206,807 of record NZ_CP080030.1, read on the forward strand.
TTCGTTCAGGGCCTTCTCGGCAGCCTTGACGGCTTCCTGAGCGGAGGCTTCATCCAGGTCGGCAGCACGTTGCACGGTGTCGGCAAGTACCTTGACCATGTTCGGCTGAACCTCGAGGAAACCACCGGAGATGTAAAACACCTCCCGTTCCCCGCCCAGCTTGGTCAGAGTGATCGGACCAGGCTTCAAGGATGTAATCAATGGCGCGTGGCCAAAGTTAATACCCAGGTCGCCCAGTTCGCCGTGTGCAATCACACTCTCGATCTGACCGGAGAAGATTTCCCCTTCCGCGCTGACGATATCGCAATGGAATGTCATAGCCATCTGCTTGCCTCAACCTGATTAGCGCCCGTTACCGGGCGCCGGAATTACAGTTTCTTGGCTTTCTCGATCGCTTCTTCGATGCCGCCGACCATGTAGAACGCTTGTTCTGGCAGGTGGTCGTAGTCACCGTTGAGGATGCCTTTGAAGCCAGCAATGGTGTCTTTCAGGGAAACGTATTTACCCGAGGCACCGGTGAAGACTTCAGCCACGAAGAACGGCTGCGACAAGAAGCGCTGGATCTTACGAGCGCGGGATACCAACTGCTTGTCGGTTTCCGACAGCTCGTCCATACCCAGGATCGCAATGATGTCCTTCAGTTCTTTGTAACGCTGCAGAACGTACTGGACGCCGCGAGCGGTGTCGTAGTGTTCCTGGCCGATGACGTTCGGGTCCAGCTGGCGCGAAGTCGAGTCCAGTGGATCGACCGCTGGGTAGATACCCAGGGAGGCGATGTCACGGGACAGTACGACGGTGGCGTCCAAGTGGGCGAACGTGGTCGCTGGCGACGGGTCAGTCAAGTCATCCGCAGGTACGTATACCGCTTGGATCGAGGTGATCGAACCGTTTTTGGTCGAAGTGATACGCTCTTGCAGAGTACCCATCTCTTCGGCCAGGGTCGGCTGGTAACCTACTGCGGAAGGCATACGGCCCAGCAGTGCGGATACTTCAGTACCGGCCAGGGTGTAACGATAGATGTTGTCGACGAACAGCAGAACGTCGTTACCTTCGTCACGGAACTTCTCGGCCATGGTCAGGCCGGTCAGTGCTACGCGCAGACGGTTGCCCGGCGGCTCGTTCATCTGACCGTAAACCAGTGCCACTTTGTCCAGAACGTTGGAATCCTTCATCTCGTGGTAGAAGTCGTTACCCTCACGAGTACGCTCACCCACACCGGCGAACACGGAATAACCGCTGTGCTCGATGGCGATGTTACGGATCAGTTCCATCATGTTTACGGTTTTGCCTACACCGGCACCACCGAACAGACCGACTTTACCGCCCTTGGCGAACGGGCAAACCAGGTCGATAACCTTGATGCCGGTTTCCAGCAGGTCGTTGCCGCCCGCTTGTTCCGCGAAGGAAGGCGCAGGACGGTGAATGCCCCAGCGCTCTTCGGTGTCGATTGGACCGGCTTCGTCGATCGGGTTACCGAGGACGTCCATGATCCGGCCCAGGGTCGCTTTACCGACCGGTACGGAGATGGCTGCGCCAGAGTCAGTGACTTCCAGACCGCGCTTCAAGCCTTCGGTGGAACCCATTGCAATGGTACGAACCACGCCGTCGCCCAGCTGCTGCTGAACTTCCAGGGTGGTGCCTGCATCGCTTTTGACTTTCAAAGCGTTGTAGATGCTCGGTACGCTGTCGCGTGGGAATTCCACGTCGATAACGGCGCCGATGATTTGAACGATACGTCCGCTACTCATAGCTGGATCCTCTGAATATTTGAACCGTTAAACCGCGGCAGCGCCGCCGACGATTTCCGAGATCTCTTGGGTGATCGCAGCCTGACGCGCCTTGTTGTAGATCAGCTGCAAATCGCTGATCAAATCACCGGCGTTGTCGGTAGCGTTCTTCATCGCGATCATCCGCGCAGCTTGTTCAGCCGCGTTGTTCTCGACCACCGCCTGGTACACCTGCGACTCCACGTAGCGCACCATCAAGCCGTCAAGCAGCTCTTTGGCGTCTGGTTCGTAGAGGTAGTCCCAGTGGTGCTTGAGTTCTTGTTCCGGGGCGGCCACCAATGGAATCAACTGCTCCACGGTAGGCTGTTGCGTCATGGTGTTGATGAACTTGTTGGATACCACGGAGAGGCGGTCAATCCGGCCTTCCAGGTATGCATCCAGCATCACCTTGACGCTGCCGATCAAATCATTGATCGACGGTTCTTCACCCAGGTGGCTGATAGCTGCAACGACGTTACCGCCGAAGTTGCGGAAAAAGGCCGCACCCTTGCTACCGACCACACACAGATCGATCTCGACGCCTTTTTCGCGGTTTACCGCCATGTCCTTGACCAGGGCCTTGAACAGGTTGGTATTCAAACCACCGCACAAACCACGGTCACTGCTCACCACGACATAACCGACGCGCTTTACTTCGCGATCGATCATGAACGGGTGGCGATATTCCGGGTTGGCGTTGGCCAGATGACCAATAACCTGGCGGATACGCTCCGCGTAGGGACGGCTAGCAGCCATGCGCATTTGTGCCTTGCGCATTTTGCTGACCGCCACTTTTTCCATGGCGCTGGTGATCTTTTGCGTGCTTTTGATGCTCGCAATCTTACTGCGAATCTCTTTTGCGCCTGCCATGTAACACCTATCAGGTTAGCAAGCGGGAGCCTCGCGGCCCCCGCTGCGGCTTACCAGGTTTGGGTGGCCTTGAACTTCTCGATACCGGCTTTGATGCCAGCGTCGATGTCGTCATTGAAGTCACCCTTCACGTTGATCTTCGCCATCAATTCGGCGTGATCGCGGTTGAAGTAAGCAATCAGCGCTTGTTCGAAGCTGCCGACCTTGGTGATTTCAACGTCGGTCAGGAACCCACGCTCAGCGGCATACAGCGACAGCGCCATGTCAGCGATCGACATTGGTGCGTATTGCTTCTGCTTCATCAGCTCGGTAACGCGCTGACCATGCTCAAGTTGCTTACGGGTCGCTTCGTCCAGGTCAGAAGCGAACTGAGCGAATGCCGCCAGTTCACGGTACTGAGCCAGAGCGGTACGGATACCACCGGAGAGCTTCTTGATGATCTTGGTCTGAGCGGCACCACCCACACGGGATACCGAAACACCGGCGTTCACTGCAGGACGGATCCCGGAGTTGAACATGGCCGATTCCAGGAAGATCTGACCGTCGGTGATGGAAATCACGTTGGTCGGAACGAACGCGGAAACGTCGCCAGCCTGGGTTTCGATGATCGGCAGTGCGGTCAGGGAACCGGTTTTGCCGGTCACTGCGCCGTTGGTGAACTTCTCTACGTATTCTTCCGAAACGCGGGATGCGCGCTCCAGCAGACGGGAGTGGAGATAGAACACGTCGCCTGGGTAAGCTTCACGGCCTGGTGGACGGCGCAGCAGCAGGGAAATCTGGCGGTAAGCCACTGCTTGCTTGGACAGATCGTCATAAACGATCAGCGCGTCTTCACCGCGGTCGCGGAAGTATTCGCCCATGGTGCAACCGGAGTACGGTGCCAGGAACTGAAGTGCAGCGGATTCGGAAGCACTGGCGGCCACGACGATGGTGTTAGCCAGGGCGCCGTTTTCTTCCAGCTTGCGAACCACGTTGGCGATGGTCGATTGTTTCTGACCGATGGCTACGTAGACGCAGAAAATCCCGCTGTCTTTCTGGTTGATGATCGCGTCGATCGCCAGAGCGGTTTTACCGATCTGACGGTCACCGATGATCAGCTCACGCTGGCCACGGCCGACAGGAATCATGGCATCGACAGCCTTGTAGCCAGTCTGTACAGGCTGGTCTACCGACTTACGCCAGATCACGCCTGGAGCAACTTTCTCGACCGCATCGGTCTCGGTGTTGTTCAGCGGACCTTTGCCGTCAACTGGGTTACCCAGTGCGTCGACAACGCGACCCAGCAGTTCCTTACCAACCGGAACTTCCAGGATGCGGCCTGTGCACTTGGCGCTCATGCCTTCGGCCAGAGTCTGGTAGGAGCCCAATACAACGGCACCTACAGAGTCTTGCTCCAGGTTGAGGGCCATACCGTAGACGCCGCCCGGAAACTCGATCATCTCGCCATACATTACGTCGGCCAGACCGTGAATCCGCACGATGCCGTCAGATACGCTGACGACAGTGCCTTCGTTACGGGCTTGGGAGGTCACATCGAGCTTGTCGATGCGGCCCTTGATAATTTCACTTATTTCGGAAGGATTGAGTTGCTGCATTGCTCTGCTGCCCCTTCAAACTCAAGATTTCAATGCTTCGGCAAGATTCGCGAGTTTGCCGCGAATCGAGCCATCGATAACCAGGTCGCCGGCGCGAATGATGACACCACCAATCAGGGTGGCATCCTCCGCAACTTGCAGGCGCACTTCCCGGTCGAGTCGTGCACTGAGAACCTTGGCGAGTTTGTCTTGCTGTTCTTGGTTCAATGCAAAAGCACTGGTCACTTCAACATCTACCGATTTCTCTTGTTCGGCCTTGTACAGGTCAAACAGAGCGGCGATCTCCGGCAGAAGCGGGAGACGGTCGTTTTCGGCAACGACGTGGATGAAGTTCTGCACTTTTACATCAAACTTGTCGCCGCACACGTCAATAAACGTGGCGGCCTTGTCTGCGCTCGTCAGTCGCGGGGCCTTGAGCACGCGCTGCATGGTGTCGTCTTGCGACACTGCTGCAGCCAGGCCGAGCATGGCTGACCAAGAGGCCAGCTGCTGGTGGGCCTGGGCGTGCTCGAAGGCTGCCTTAGCGTAAGGTCGGGCCAACGTGGTCAATTCTGCCATGATCGCCCTCGCTTAAATTTCAGCAGCCAGTTTGTTTACCAGCTCCGCGTGCGCGTTTTGATCGATTGTGGCACCCAGGATCTTCTCAGCACCGCCGACGGCCAGAGCACCCAGTTGGGCACGCAGCGCATCTTTGACACCGTTCAGTTCCTGCTCGATCTCGGCTTGAGCCTGAACCTTCACACGGTCAGCGTCGATACGGGCTTTTTCAACAGCCTCTTCAACGATCTGGTTACCGCGTTTCTTGGCTTGCTCAATGATTTCAGCTGCCTGAGCTTTCGCTTCGCGCAGTTGTTGACCCGCTTTATCTTGGGCCAACTCCAGGTCGCGAGCTGCTCGTGCGGCAGCGTCCAGTCCGTCTGCGATCTTCTTCTGACGTTCGTGCAAAGCCGCGATGACCGGAGGCCATACGAACTTCATGCAGAAAACTACAAAAATCAAGAACGCTAAGGACTGACCAATAATGGTTGCATTAATGTTCACGCCAATACCTCGCTCGTTCGTTGCACAACACACCAATCACTCGAAAAAACGAGTGATTAACCGGCGAGTTGACCAACGAAGGGGTTCGCGAAGGTGAAGAACAGAGCGATACCAACACCGATCATGGTCACGGCGTCGAGCAGGCCGGCGACGATGAACATTTTAACTTGCAGCATTGGAACCATTTCTGGCTGACGCGCTGCGCCTTCCAGGAACTTGCCGCCCAGCAGGCCGAAACCAATGGCAGTACCCAGGGCGCCCAGGCCGATCAACAGTGCAACAGCGATAGCGGTTAGACCAACTACAGTTTCCATCTTTCCTCCCGACTTTTACGTCGTATGGTTTAGGTTTTTTAGATTTTAAAGCGGTAAAACAAATCGTTTCATAGCCCTTCAGGGCTACCCTCCCGTTTGACCGGGAGGGACATCAGACTAGTCGAGACTGGTCTTAATGGTTCTCTTCGTGCGCCATCGACAGGTAGACGATGGTCAGCATCATGAAGATAAACGCCTGCAGGGTGATGATCAGGATGTGGAACACAGCCCACGCCCACTGCAGAACAATGCCCAGGCCGCTAAGCCAGAGCAGACCACTGCCGAACATCACAGCGATCAGAATGAACACCAGCTCGCCGGCATACATGTTGCCGAACAGTCGCAGGGCCAGGGAAATCGGCTTGGCGACCAGGGTCACGAACTCCAGCAGGAAGTTCACCGGGATCAGCAGCGCTTGAACGAAGATGTTCTTGCTGCCGAACGGGTGCAGGGTCAGTTCGCCGATGAAGCCGCCGATGCCCTTGATCTTGATGCTGTAGAAAATGATCAACGCGAACACCGACAGGGCCATGCCCAGGGTGGCGTTAGGGTCCGTGGTCGAAACCGCACGGAATGGAATGTGGTGATCGCCGGAGATCAGGATGGCCAGCTGAGGAATCCAGTCGACCGGGATCAGGTCGACGGCGTTCATCAGGAACACCCAGACGAAGATGGTCAGTGCCAACGGTGCAATCACCGCGCTACGACCATGGAAGCTGTCCCGCACGCTGCCATCGACGAATTCGACCAATACTTCAACGAAGTTCTGCAAAGCACCTGGCTGACCGGAAGTCGCCTTCTTTGCCGCCATGCGGAAAATCAGGACGAAGATCAGACCCAATGCGACAGACCAGCCCAGAGTATCCAGGTGGAATGCCCAGAAGCCCATTTCTTTGGCTTCTGCTGCGGAGTGGGCAAAGCCCCAGCCGCCGTTGGGAAGCTGACCGAAGGTCAGGTTCTGCAAGTGGTGCTGGATATAGCCCGAAGCGGTTGTTTCTGCCATGGTTGCCTCAAACGCCCTAAGGTTTCGAAAGTCTTGTTTTCATTAGCAGGGGAGCGAACCAGCTGACCAGTTGGGTCAACACGAAGACGCCGAATACAGCCAGCGGCGCCAATGGCTTCACACCTGCAAAGGTCAGTGCAAACAGCACTGCCGTCAAAATCAATTTCCCCGCCTCGCCGGCATAAAAAGACCGGACGATAGCCTGGGCTGCTCGGGCGCCGGAAAACCGAAAGGCCCTGTGAGCAAAATACATATTGGGCAGCAAGGCTATCAGGCCTCCGCAGAGTCCCGAGTATCCGGCTACGACTCCATACCAATACCAGAGCGCCAAAGAGGCGATCAGTAAAATGACAAATTGAGCCACTAAAACCGGGAAAACGGCCAAGCGATGGAACGGCAACGTGTTTGGCGTGCGGGTTTCCATCACTCTTGCTCCTCAATGGTCGGCTGCCGGAAATCAATAACTTGGCATAATTTGTGCCGACAAAATGCGCGCAGAGTATAGGGGCGGTTCTGCCCCTATTCAACTGCCGGGTAGTGATTTCCGACTGCGCGCTACAGAAGCAATTGTTTCAGCGGATGTGGGCAAGGACGCCCTGAAGCTCATCCAATGAGTTATATCCGATGACCAATTGCCCTTTGCCTTTCTTGCCATGACGAATTTGCACCGCAGAGCCTAGGCGTTCGGCCAGGCGCTGCTCCAGGCGTGCAATATCCGGATCAGGTTTGGCGGTTTCGACCGGTGCAGGTTTGCCACTGAGCCACTGGCGAACCAGGGCCTCGGTCTGACGAACGGTGAGGCCTCGTGCGACAACGTGTCGCGCCCCCTCAACCTGTTGATTTTCCGGCAAACCGAGCAAAGCACGGGCATGACCCATTTCCAGGTCGCCATGGGAAAGCATGGTTTTGATGACTTCTGGCAGCGCGATCAGGCGCAACAGGTTGGACACGGTAACCCGGGACTTGCCCACCGCATCCGCGACTTCCTGCTGAGTCAGTTTGAATTCCTGCTGCAAACGCTGCAGGGCGATCGCTTCCTCGATCGGATTGAGGTCTTCACGCTGGATGTTCTCGATCAACGCCATGGCGATGGCGGTTTCATCCGGCACATCGCGCACCATTGCCGGAATGGTTTCCTTGCCGGCCTGCTGGCTGGCGCGCCAGCGGCGCTCGCCGGCGATGATTTCAAAGCGGCCTGCACCAATCGGGCGCACCACGATCGGCTGCATCACGCCCTGGGCCTTGATCGAATTCGCCAATTCCTCCAGCGCCTGCGGGTCCATGTCCCGGCGCGGCTGGTATTTGCCGCGCTGGATCAGGTCCAGCGGCAGGTGCTGCAGCTCGCGCTCGTCGGCCTGCACTGCCTGTTCTTCAAGGGTCGTGACAGTCGGACCACTCAGCAGTGCATCCAGTCCACGTCCGAGACCTCGTTTCTTGACGGCCATGGGGATTCCTTAAGTTGGCTGGGCTGCAGCGGTGCGTGAATTGCGGCGTTGACGGCGAACCATCTCGCCGGCCAGCGCCAGATAGGCAATGGCGCCGCGGGAAGACTTGTCGTACGCCAGCGCGGGCATGCCATAGCTTGGCGCTTCGGCCAGGCGGATGTTGCGTGGAATCACGGTGTCGTAGAGCTGATCGCCGAAGTGTTCCTTGAGCTGTGCCGACACATCGTTCATCAGGCTCAGGCGCGGGTCATACATGGTCCGCAGCAGGCCTTCGATTTGCAGGTTCGGGTTGAGCAACTCGGCGATACGCTTGATGTTATCCACAAGGTCGCTCAAGCCTTCGAGCGCGAAATACTCGCACTGCATGGGGATAATCACCCCGTCGGCCGCAACCAGTGCGTTCAACGTCATCATCGACAGCGACGGCGGGCAGTCGATCAAAATGTAGTCGTAATTCTCGCGAATCGGCGCCAGAGCGCTGCGCAGACGGCTTTCTTTCATCTGCATTTCCAGCAGCACCACTTCCGCCGCGGTCAAATCGCGGTTGGCCGGCAGCAGTTGATAACCGCCGTGCTCGGAGAAGTGCATGGCCTGGGCCAGGTCGCACTCGCCAATCAGCAAGTCGTAGACCGAGTTTTCCAGGCCGTGTTTATCCACACCGCTACCCATGGTGGCGTTGCCCTGTGGATCGAGATCGATCAACAGCACCCGACGCTTGGTAGCGACCAGGGATGCTGCGAGGTTGATGCAGGTGGTGGTTTTGCCCACGCCACCTTTCTGGTTCGCTATCGCGAATACCTTAGCCATTCTTGCTTGTGTTCCCAATCATGCCGTGCGGCGCAGTATCAGCAGATGGCGTTGGCCTTGGCAACCGGGTACGGCCAAGGCGTGTTCGCTATCGAGGTGGAAGTCTGCCGGCAATGCTAACAGCTCGTCGCTTGGATGAACGCCCTTCATTGCCAGCCAACGGGTATCGCGGTCGCCGAGGTGGCGGGTCCAGTTGCTGAAGTTCTCCATGCTGCTGAACGCCCGGGAAACAATTCCGTTGAAAGGCTGTTCAGGCGTAAAGGCTTCGACGCGACTGTGGATAACTTGCAGGTTATCCAGCTTGAGTTCGAGTTTGACCTGGGTCAGGAAGCGGGTTTTCTTGCCGTTGCTGTCCAGGCAGGTCACTTGCGACTCCGGAAACAGGATCGCCAGCGGGATGCCGGGCATGCCGCCGCCGCTGCCAACGTCGAGCCAGCGGCCGTTTTCGATAAACGGCATCACACTGAGACTGTCGAGCAGATGGCGGGAGACCATTTCGTCCGGGTCACGCACCGCAGTGAGGTTGTAAGCCTTGTTCCATTTGATCAACAGGGCCAGATAACCCAGCAGCAACTCGTGCTGGGCTTCGGTCAGGTTGACGCCGAGCTGGCGAGCACCTGTGGATAACTCTTCGGCGTGTTGCGAGGTGACCAACGAACTCAAGCGCTTTGCTCCAACTGACGGCCCGCGCCGCGTTTTTTCAAATGAATCATCAACAGCGAGATGGCTGCCGGCGTGACGCCCGGGATACGGGACGCCTGGCCCAGGGTCTCAGGTCGAGTTATCCCCAGCTTGCCTTGGATCTCTTTCGACAGCCCGGAAATGTTTGTGTAATCGATATCCACAGGCAGCTTGGTGTCTTCGCTGGCCCGCAGACGAGCGATCTCATCCTGCTGACGGTCTATGTAACCGGCGTATTTGGTCTTGATTTCGACCTGCTCGGCAACCTGTGGATCTTCTGCGCCACCGCCGGTGACCGAGATCAGACCAGCGTAGTCGATTTCCGGACGGGACAGCAGGTTCAGCAAGTTGTATTCGTGAGTCAGCGGCGTGCCGAATTTTTCGGCAATCGCGTCGCCTTGCTCGGTGCCCGGGCGAACCCAAGTACTTTTCAGACGTTGCTCTTCCAACTCGATACTCTCGCGTTTTTTGCAGAAGGCCGCCCAACGCACGTCGTCGACCAGGCCCAATTCGCGACCTTTTTCGGTCAAGCGCAGGTCGGCGTTGTCTTCCCGCAGGATCAGGCGGTATTCGGCCCGGGACGTAAACATCCGGTACGGTTCCTGGGTTCCGAGGGTGATCAGGTCGTCGACCAACACACCGATGTACGCCTCATCGCGACGCGGGCACCAGCTGTCTTTGCCCTGTGCACGCAGTGCCGCGTTGGTTCCGGCCAGCAAACCCTGGGCGCCGGCTTCTTCGTAACCGGTGGTGCCGTTGATTTGCCCTGCAAAGAACAAACCACCGATGACCTTGGTTTCCAGGCTGTATTTCAGGTCACGCGGGTCGAAGTAGTCGTACTCGATGGCGTAGCCAGGACGCACGATGTGCGCATTTTCCATACCGCGAATCGACTGCACGATCTGGATTTGCACGTCGAACGGCAAGGAAGTTGAAATCCCGTTCGGGTACAGCTCGTGGGTAGTCAGACCTTCCGGTTCGATAAAAACCTGGTGGCTTTCCTTGTCGGCAAAGCGGTGGATCTTGTCTTCGATCGACGGGCAGTAGCGCGGGCCAATACCTTCGATCACCCCGGAATACATCGGCGAACGGTCGAGGTTCGCAGCAATGATTTCGTGGGTGCGGGCGTTGGTATGGGTAATCCAGCAACTGACCTGCTTTGGATGCTGTTCCTTGGAGCCCATGAACGACATCACCGGGATCGGTGTATCGCCGGCTTGCTCGGTCATCACCGAGAAATCCACAGACCGGCCATCAATTCGCGGCGGCGTGCCGGTTTTCAGGCGACCAACACGCAGTGGCAGTTCGCGAAGGCGCTGAGCCAAGGCGATTGACGGTGGATCACCGGCGCGGCCACCGGAATAGTTCTGCATACCGATGTGGATAAGTCCGCCGAGGAAGGTACCGGTGGTCAACACCACGGATTCTGCGAAGAAACGCAGGCCCATTTGCGTGACAACACCGCGTACCTGGTCTTGTTCGACGATCAGGTCATCGGCTGCCTGTTGAAATATCCACAGGTTCGGCTGGTTTTCCAGGGTTTCGCGGACAGCGGCCTTGTACAGGATGCGGTCGGCTTGAGCACGTGTGGCTCGTACGGCCGGACCTTTGCGACTGTTCAATACGCGAAATTGAATACCACCTTTGTCGGTAGCCATGGCCATCGCGCCGCCCAGGGCATCGATTTCCTTGACCAGATGGCTTTTGCCAATCCCGCCAATCGCGGGGTTGCAGCTCATGGCGCCGAGGGTTTCCACGTTATGCGTCAGCAACAGGGTTTTTGCCCCCATGCGTGCTGACGCCAGTGCTGCCTCGGTACCGGCATGACCGCCGCCGATGACGATCACTTCAAAACGGGAAGGGAAATCCACCACGCACCTCGTGCCTGCTTCTGTAGGTAATTAGGAATGAGCGTTCGAGATCAGGTTTTCGAACGAGTCGGCAAGTATAGGGACTCCGCCCTTCCTAAAGAACCCTTTGCACAAAATTTAACCAGCTGTGGATGAATCACGAACAATAGAAATTAAAAGAGAGAAATTTATTAAATCTTTGTTTTTATGTTTATTTCTACTGAGGCATGTTTCTGTGGATAGATCTCTACAGGCCTTTATTTACGATATGTACAGAGATTCTAAAGTCTGTGGTTAGGTGCCAATGAGGCCCTTGGATAAGTGCTTTAAGCCTGTGGATTAAACGGGTGGTTATCCACAGAGGGGTTTTTACTCAGGTTTCAAGCCTGGTTATCAACCGGGCACAGGGGCGGTTATTCACAGGGCTTAATCCACAGAAAATACGGATCCCGATAAGTTTCAGGCAGGCAGATGCCTCCGAAAATCCTCGGTCAGGCAGGAAACAGTTCATTTGCATTTGTGAAACGGGTTGATGGAACGCCTATTGTGAGAAAGCGTCACGGCAGTTAATAATAGTTATTATCATTAACCTGCCTCGTCACCTCTCATGGCCCTTCCCTCGCATACCGTTGCAGTCCAACACATCTATGAGCAGCACCATTCGTGGTTGCACAGCTGGCTCAAGGGAAAGTTGCATAACGCCTGCGATGCAGCTGACGTGGCACACGATACGTTCGTGCGGATCCTGGGGGGCCGCAATGCGACGCAGATCCTCGAGCCCAGGGACTATCTGGCCACAGTTGCCCGGGGACTGGTGATTGACCGCTATCGTCGCCGCGCCATTGAGCAGGCCTATCTGCAAACCCTGGCAGACCGGCCCGAAGCGATCGCAATCAGTGAAGAAGACAAGGCCATCATCATTGAAACCCTCGTTGCTGTGGATAAAGCCTTGTGTGGGCTGGGGGAGCGGGCCAGGCGAATTTTCATGCTGTCCCAGGTCGAAGGCCTGACTTATCAACAGATCGCCGATCAGTTGCGTGTCTCGCTGACCACCGTCAAGAAACATATGGTTCGGGCCCTGACTGAATGCGCCTTGATCATGGCGGGCATGTAATGGCTGCCCCGGATCGCAAGACGTTCGAAGCCGCCGCCAGTTGGTACGTGCAATTTCAATCGCAGCCACCGACACCCGAGCAACAAAGTGCCTGGCAGCAATGGCTCAACGGCGACCCCTCCCATCAGGCGGCCTGGAACCAGATGGAGCAGTTGCAACGTGGCCTCGGTGCGCTACCCAAGGACTTCACCCGTCGTGCGCTCTCGGCCAGTCAACAACGGCGGCAAGTGCTCAAGCTGATGCTGATGCTCGGTGCCGCCGGGTACTTGGGGTGGAACGTTCAACAACACACATCCCTGGGCAACCTCTGGGCTGACTATCGGACCAAGGTCGGCGAACGACGGCGAATCGGGTTGGCCGACGGCACTCAAATTGACCTCAATACGAACACGGCTATCGACGTACTTTTCGATGGGCAGCAGCGACTGGTCCGTTTGCGTGAGGGGGAAGTACTTATCCACACCGGAAAGTCGGGCCGGCAAACACCGTTTTATGTCGAAACCCATGAGGGTCGTGTTCAAGCCTTGGGTACGCGGTTCACTGTTCGCCAACTGCAAGGGTCGACGCGGGTTGGTGTGCTGGAAGACCGGGTCAGCGTGCAACCCGTCGACCAGCCGGCCCATAGCCGAGTGCTCGGACCTGGTGAGAGTGTCGACTTCGGCACGCAAGACGTAGGCCCCAGCCATATCTATCGCGGGAACCAAGCCGCATGGGTCGACGGCCAACTGATCGTTCTGGATGCGCGACTGGGGGATGTCATCGACGAACTGGCGCGCTATCGGCCGGGCGTTATGCAGTGCGATGCCGCATCAGCGCGGCTGCGGGTGTCCGGCACTTTCCGTCTGGATTCCACCGACGCCGTATTGGCCAACCTGCAGGTCACGCTGCCGATCCACGTGAAGTATTTCACGCGCTATTGGGTCTCCGTCACGCTTACCGCTTGATACTGAAAAAATACTCTCAACGGGGGTTATCTTTTTTTTACCTGGCGCGGCCCTACAGGTAATCACGATGCTACCTTCAGGGCTTACTCACACATGCGCCTTCCTACAAAACTTCGCCAGCGTCTCTCCCATCACGGCATCACGTATGGCTTGCTGCTGGCCACGGCAGCGACTGCCAGCACCTTGCTATGCACTCGGGCCATTGCTGCCAGCCCAGTGCAACATTACGTGATCGCCTCCGGGCCACTCGACAATGCCTTGAGCCAATTCGCGTCGAAGGCCAATGTGATTCTGTCATTCTCGCCGCAGCAGACGGCGCGCCTGCAAAGTCCTGGGCTGGAGGGTGACTACTCGGTGGAGCAAGGGTTTGCGTTATTGCTGCAAAACTCGGGATTGCAGGCGGCGGTTCAAGGCCCCGGCAGCTACGCGCTGCAGCCGGCTGCGAGCGGGGAACAGCTCATGCTGGCCCCCACTACTGTCAGCACGTATCAACAGACTGGGTTCAATCAGGAAATTGCCGGGGACGTAGGTTACAAAGCGCAAAACAGCCGAATCGGTACCAAGACCAGCACACCATTGTCGGAAACCCCGCGCTCGGTGTCGGTGGTGACCGGCCAGCGCATCAAGGATCAAAAATCCCAGACGCTCACAGAAGTGCTGGGCTATGTGCCGGGAATCTTTGCCCCTCCCTTCGCTGCGGGCGACGGGCTGGCCGGTGACTTGTTCTTCATTCGCGGTTTCAACGCTACGGATTATGGCTACGGCCTGCTGCGCGATGGCTTGCGAGTCCAAGGCAACCGGTATGACACCACCAGCGAACCTTATGGCCTGGAACGGGTGGAGATATTCCGTGGCCCTTCTTCCCTGCTCTACGGCGAAAACGCACCCGGTGGCCTGGTCAACCTGGTGAGTAAACACCCGACAGCTACACCACAAGGCGAAGTTCAGCTGACCTACGGTTCTAATAACCGGCGCCAGGTGGGTGTGGATATCTCCGGTCCCTTGGACGACAGCGGCAATATCCTTGGACGGGTGGTGATGCTCGGCAGGAAGTCCGACACCCAGACCGATCACGTTCCCGATGACCGCCTGTATATCGCACCGTCCCTGACCCTCAATTTCGACGACTACAACACCCTGACGCTGCTGGCCAACTACCAGAAAGACCACACCAATCTTGAACTTGGCCTACCTGCAGCAGGCACGTTACTGACCAACTCCAACGGAAAGCTCTCAAAGCACACCATGCTCGGTGACCCGGATTGGAACACCTTCGAACGGGAAACCTGGAGCACCGGCTACGAGTTCAGCCACAGCTTCAACGACGACTGGCAGTTTCGGCAGAACTCGCGCTACATGCAGTCGCGAATCACCCGCCATGAAACCTGGCCAGGCAACCTGAATAATGCGGGGTTCGGCACACAGCTGAACATGAATGCCTACGACCGCTACAACAAATCGATGGTCTACTCGCTGGATAACCAGTTGGAAGGCAAATTCCAGGTAGGCGGGCTGGAAAATACCGTGCTGTTCGGTGCCAGCTATGACCGTACCTCGTTCAGCCAGGATTGGAATGCCGGATTTGCAGGCACGATCAATGTGTATAACCCGGTGTACCTGAGGGACCCATTGACGCCTCTCGCGGTGCAAAACACGTTGCTCGAACAGCAGATGAAAGGTGTTTATGCACAGCTTCAGAGCAAGTATGACCACTGGTTATTCTTGCTCGGCGGGCGGCAGGACTGGGTCGACAGTGATTTTCGCGACAAGGTGGCCAAGGCCGGCAACATCAGCTCTGAAGACCGCAAGTTCACCTATCAGGGCGGGATCATGTACCAGTTCGACAATGGCCTGACGCCATATGTCAGCTACTCGACCGCGTTCGTTCCGGTACAGCAGATCTCCAATGCCGGCACACCGCTGGACCCGATCACCAGCAGTCAATACGAAGTAGGCCTCAAGTACGAGCCGATCGGCTGGGACACGGCGATGACGTTGTCGGTCTATGACTTGCGCAAGCAGGACGACACGTACCTCGACGCCACGACCAATACCTACCGCCAGGTCGGCGAAAGCCGGGCCAAGGGTGTGGAAGTGGAGGTCAACAGCAACCTCACACCTAATTTGAACGTGACTGCGGCCTACACCTACACCGATGCTCGGGTTACCAAGGATTCGGCAACGTCGCTCGTGGAAGGTCACCAGATGACCGGTGTTCCGCGTAATCAGGCTTCGGTCTGGGGCAAATACCGCTTTCTTGATGGCCAGCTCAAGGGCTTGTCCGTCGGCGGCGGCGTGCGCTACTTCGACAGCACTTTCGCTTACACCGCGCCTTCTCTATACGGGAAGCTGGATGCTGGAAGCGTGACGTTGGTGGATGCAGCCATTGGTTACCAGATTGACCAGCACTGGTCGGTAGACGTGAATGCGAAGAACCTGTTCGACAAGGAGTATGTGTCCGGCTGCAACGATGCGGGCCGCTGCTACTGGGGTGAAAGCCGGACGCTACTCGGAACTGTTTCCTACAACTGGTAACCAGCCAGCTGTGGATAACCGCCTATTTCCCGATACAGAAGCTTGAAAAGATCCGCCCCAACAAATCATCGGAGCTGAATGCGCCGGTGATCTCACCCAACAGCTGCTGCGCCTGGCGTAAATCCTCAGCCAGCAGCTCACCGGCTCCTGCCAGCGTCAGTTGCGCACGGCCATGCTCGAGGGCGGCGCTGGCATGCCGCAGTGCCTCCAGGTGCCTGCGACGAGCGCTGAAGCTGCTTTCCGAAGTCTGCTCGTAGCCCATGCACGCTTTCAGATGATCGCGCAGCAGTTCCAGCCCTTCTCCTGCAGCCTTGGCACTCAAGCTGATTGTCACGTGGCCATCTTCACTGACTTCCAGGGCAATTGCCTCGCCCGTCAGGTCAGCCTTGTTGCGAATCAGCGTGACCTTGGCCGGGTCCGGCCGTTGTTCGAGGAATTCCGGCCACAGTGCGAACGGGTCTGCAGCCTCTGGCGCGGTGGCATCCACCACCAGCAACACGCGGTCAGCTTCCGTGATGGCCTTCAACGCGCGTTCCACCCCGATCTTTTCCACCTGGTCATCGGTGTCACGCAGTCCAGCGGTGTCCACCACATGCAGGGGCATGCCATCGATGTGGATATGTTCGCGCAGGATATCCCGCGTGGTGCCGGCGATCTCGGTGACGATCGCGGCCTCTCGCCCGGCCAGGGCATTGAGCAGGCTCGACTTGCCGGCATTGGGACGGCCGGCAATCACCACGGTCATACCGTCACGCAGCAAGGCACCTTGCCCGGCTTCGCGCAGCACTGTGGATAACTCGTCACGAACCTTATCCAGCATAGCCAGGACATGGCCATCGGCAAGGAAATCGATTTCTTCCTCCGGGAAATCAATCGCGGCCTCCACGTAGATGCGCAAGCTGATCAATTGCTCGGTGAGGTTATGCACACGCAGGGAAAACGCGCCCTGCAACGAGCGCAACGCATTGCGCGCAGCTTGTGCAGAGCTGGCTTCGATCAGGTCGGCAATCGCCTCGGCCTGGGCCAGGTCGAGTTTGTCGTTGAGGAACGCGCGTTCGCTGAATTCACCCGGACGTGCCAGGCGGCAACCCAACTGCAGGCAACGCTGCAGCAGCATGTCCAGAACGATCGGGCCGCCGTGGCCTTGCAGCTCCAGGACGTCTTCGCCGGTAAAGGAGTTCGGCCCCGGGAAATAAAGGGCGATACCTTCATCCAGCACTTCTTCATCAGCGCCTAAAAACGGCCCGTAATGCGCATACCTCGGCTTCAGTTCCCGCCCGCTGATGGCCTGGGCCGCCACGCCGGCGAGCGGCCCGGAAATACGAACGATACCGACACCACCACGACCTTGAGCGGTGGCGACAGCGGCGATGGTTTCACGAGGAGCGCTCATGGCGGGTACCCGGATAAAAGTGACAGAAAGCAAAACGCCCCACTAGGGGGCGTCTTGAGTGGTGTTATCCACAGAGTAAATTACGCCTCGGCTTTTTTGGTAGCCGCTTCGATTTTACGTGTGATGTACCACTGTTGGGAGATCGACAGGCAGTTGTTGACCACCCAGTACAGCACCAGACCAGCCGGGAACCACAGGAAGAAGAAGGTGAAGATGATTGGCATCATTTTCATTACCTTGGCCTGCATCGGGTCCGGCGGAGTCGGGTTCAGGCGCTGCTGGATGAACATGGTCGCGCCCATGATGATCGGCAGGATAAAGAACGGGTCTTTGATCGACAGGTCAGTTATCCACAGCATGAACGGAGCCTGGCGCATTTCCACGCTTTCCAGGAGCACCCAGTACAGCGACAGGAACACCGGCATCTGCACCAGAATCGGCAAGCATCCACCCAGCGGGTTGATCTTCTCTTTCTTGTACAGCTCCATCATGGCCTGGGACATTTTCTGCCGGTCATCGCCATGTTGTTCTTTCAGCGCAGCCAGTTTCGGGGCCACGGCACGCATACGCGCCATCGACTTGTAGCTGGCGGCCGACAGTGGGAAGAAGATCCCCTTGATCAGCATGGTCAGCAGGATAATCGAGAAGCCCCAGTTACCCACAATGCTGTGGATATGTTGCAGCAGCCAGAAAATCGGCTGGGCAATGAACCACAGAATGCCGTAATCCACAGTCAGTTCCAGACCTGGGGATAACTCTTTGAGGACTGCCTGGCTCTTCGGACCGGCGTACAACGTGGCGCTGGCTTCAGCCTTGGCACCCGGCGCGACGGTCAACGTCGGGCCAGTAAAGCCAATGATGTAGTTGCCTTGGCTGTCTTTGCGGGTTTGAACCAGGTTGGCATCACCTTTGTTCGGGATCCATGCGGTCACGAAGTAGTGTTGCAACCAGGCAACCCAGCCACCTTGAACGGTTTCTTTCAGCGCGCCCTTGTCGATATCTTTCATCGACACTTTTTTGTACGGCTCGCTACTTGTCCACAGGGCTGCGCCCAGGTAAGTCGCGGTGCCGGTGGCGGTGCTGGAAGAAGGATCGGCGCTGTTGTCACGCTTGAGCTGGGCAAACAGGTTGCCCGTCCACGGCTTCGCGCTTTCGTTGTCGATCAGGTAAGTGACTTTCAGATCGTACAAACCGCGGGTGAAGCTGAAACGCTTGATGTAGTTGACGCCGTCGTGACTGAATTTCAGGTCGACGTTCAACTGGTTCTGGCCATCGGCCAGTTGATAAGTCTTCTGTTCGGTCGAATAAACCGGACGACCGGTAGCACGAGCATCCGGACCGTCAGTACCGGTCAGGCCACTTTGCGCCAGATATACACGTTCGCCACCGTTATCGAACAGTTGGAACGGAACGTCCGGATGGTCTTGGCGACGTGGATACAGCGGCAGCTTCAGCTGGGCGATATCACCACCCTGTGGGTCGATTGCCAGGTCCAGTACATCCGTTTTTACATGGATGAGGTCTTTATTGGTGACGACCGGGGTTTCTACCGGGGTACTGGTATCGGCATTCGCGCTGGGTACATCGGCACTGGCGGCAGCATTGTTACCCAGTGGCGTATCCGGAATAGCCGGCGCCGACTGATTGGTAGCAACATTCTGAGTCGGCAGGGCAGCTTGGCCATAATCCTGGTTCCACTTAAGAACCATAGAGTAGGACACGATTGCCAGGGCGACGATCAGGATCGTGCGTTTAATATCCATGATTACTCGGCCATCGAAGAAGAACGGGAGGTAGGGATAGGCGGAACCGGGTCATAACCACCGGGATTCCACGGATGACAGCGACCTAAACGACGAAAGGTCAGCCAGCCACCGCGCAGAAGGCCATGATTTTCTATGGCTTCCAACGCGTAGCAGGAACAACTGGGGTAGAAACGACAGTGGTTTGCCATCAGGGGACTAATGGCATAGCGGTAAAACTGGATCGGAACGAGGGCCAGTTTACGCATCAGTACTGTCTACCCCTACAGTTTCGGTGCTGACAGCTGGTGCTGGCTTGTTGGTACGAGCCAAACGTTTCCAGAGCTTGCCGAAATGCTGAATCAATTCGGGGTTTTCTACGTCCCCCAAGCCTTTGCGCGCGACGATAACAATATCCCAACCAACCAGAGTCTCCTGGTGGAGGCGAAACGATTCGCGCATCAGACGCTTGAGGCGATTGCGCTCAACGGAGAGCTTTACGCTCTTCTTGCCGATCACCAACCCGAGACGGGGGTGATCCAGATCGTTGTTACGCGCAAGGAGCAGGAGATTTTTCCCCGGAACCTTGCCGGTGGGGGAGTCAAAGACTGCCTTGAAATGCCGGGGGGTTAGCAGACGCTTTTCCCGACTGAAGTCCTGACTCACCACCAGTACCGGATTATCAAACTGCCAGACGCGCACGACCTTTGGCGCGGCGACGCGACAGGACAGCACGGCCGTTCTTGGTGGCCATGCGAGCACGGAAGCCGTGAGTACGGGCGCGTTTGATGGTGCTTGGTTGGAAAGTAC